>NZ_CM174487.1:0-4635000 GCF_057839305.1 Pseudomonas sp. KH_040
GTGTCAGTGGAACTTTGGCAGCAGTGCGTGGAGCTTTTGCGCGAGGAGCTGCCTGCCCAACAATTCAACACCTGGATCCGTCCACTACAGGTCGAAGCCGAAGGCGACGAGTTGCGCGTCTACGCACCGAACCGTTTTGTGCTGGACTGGGTCAACGAAAAGTACCTGGGTCGTGTCCTTGAGCTGCTGGATGAGCATGGCAACGGCATGGCGCCAGCGCTCTCCTTATTAATAGGCAGCAAACGCAGTTCCGCTCCGCGTGCCGCACCGAACGCGCCGCTTGCAGCCGCGCAGGTTTCCCAGCAGGCCCAGGCAAATGCCACGCCTGTGAGTACCCCGGCACCCACCCAGACGTCAGCGCCGGCAGCCAAGCGTTCGACGCAGAAAAGCCCCGAAGTCAGCGATGAACCGTCTCGCGACAGTTTCGACCCGATGTCCGGTGCCGCTTCCCAGCAAGCCCCGGTCCGCGCCGAACAGCGTACCGTGCAGGTCGAAGGCGCGCTCAAGCACACCAGTTACCTGAATCGCACCTTCACCTTCGAAAACTTCGTCGAAGGTAAATCCAACCAGCTCGCCCGCGCGGCGGCCTGGCAAGTGGCGGACAACCCCAAGCACGGCTACAACCCACTGTTCCTTTATGGTGGCGTCGGCCTGGGTAAAACCCACTTGATGCACGCGGTGGGTAACCACCTGTTAAAGAAGAACCCGAATGCCAAGGTCGTGTACCTGCATTCCGAGCGTTTCGTCGCCGACATGGTCAAGGCGCTGCAACTGAACGCGATCAACGAGTTCAAGCGTTTCTACCGTTCGGTGGATGCCTTGCTGATCGACGACATTCAGTTCTTTGCTCGCAAGGAGCGTTCGCAGGAAGAGTTTTTCCACACTTTCAACGCCCTGCTTGAAGGTGGCCAGCAGGTCATTCTCACCAGTGACCGCTACCCGAAAGAAATCGAAGGCCTTGAAGAGCGCCTCAAATCCCGCTTCGGCTGGGGCCTGACGGTTGCCGTCGAGCCGCCGGAACTGGAAACGCGCGTGGCGATCTTGATGAAGAAGGCCGACCAGGCCAAAGTCGACTTGCCGCACGACGCCGCGTTCTTCATTGCCCAGCGTATTCGCTCCAACGTCCGTGAGCTGGAAGGCGCGTTGAAACGCGTGATCGCCCACTCGCACTTCATGGGCCGCGACATCACCATCGAGCTGATTCGCGAATCCCTGAAAGACCTGTTGGCGTTGCAGGACAAACTGGTCTCTGTGGATAACATTCAGCGCACCGTCGCTGAGTACTACAAGATCAAGATCTCGGACCTGCTGTCCAAGCGCCGTTCGCGCTCGGTAGCGCGTCCGCGTCAGGTAGCCATGGCGTTGTCCAAGGAGCTGACCAACCACAGCCTGCCGGAAATCGGCGATGTGTTTGGCGGCCGTGACCACACCACCGTGTTGCACGCCTGCCGCAAGATCAACGAACTTAAGGAATCCGACGCGGACATCCGCGAGGACTACAAGAACCTGCTGCGTACACTGACCACTTGATGAACACCAGCGCAGCTTATTAAGGCAAGGGACTAGACCATGCATTTCACCATTCAACGCGAAGCCCTGTTGAAACCCCTGCAACTGGTCGCAGGCGTCGTCGAGCGTCGACAGACCTTGCCGGTACTGTCCAACGTGCTGTTGGTAGTCGAAGGCCAGCAACTGTCGCTGACCGGTACCGATCTTGAGGTCGAACTGGTCGGTCGTGTGCAACTCGAGGAGCCGGCAGAAACAGGTTCCATCACCGTGCCTGCGCGCAAGCTGATGGATATCTGCAAAAGCCTGCCCAACGACGCGCTGATCGACATCAAGGTCGACGAGCAGAAGCTGGTGGTAAAAGCCGGCCGTAGCCGTTTTACCCTGTCGACCTTGCCGGCCAACGATTTCCCGACCGTTGAAGAAGGCCCGGGTTCGCTGACCTGCAGCCTCGAGCAAAGCAAACTGCGTCGCCTGATCGAACGCACCAGCTTCGCCATGGCTCAGCAGGACGTGCGTTACTACCTAAACGGCATGTTGCTGGAAGTGTCCGAGGGCATCATCCGCGCTGTGGCCACCGACGGTCACCGTCTGGCCATGTGCTCGATGAAAGCCGATATCGGCCAGCCGGATCGTCACCAGGTGATCGTGCCGCGCAAAGGTATCCTCGAACTGGCGCGTCTGCTCACCGAGCCGGACGGCAATGTCAGCATCGTGCTGGGTCAGCACCACATCCGCGCGACCACCGGCGAATTCACCTTCACCTCGAAACTGGTCGACGGCAAATTCCCGGACTACGAGCGCGTGTTGCCTAAGGGCGGCGACAAGCTGGTATTGGGCGATCGCCAGGCGCTGCGCGAAGCGTTCAGCCGTACCGCGATTCTGTCCAACGAGAAGTACCGTGGTATCCGTCTGCAGCTGGCCAGCGGTCAGTTAAAGATCCAGGCCAACAACCCGGAGCAGGAAGAAGCGGAAGAAGAAGTGGGCGTTGAATACAACGGCGGCTCCCTGGAAATCGGCTTCAACGTGAGCTACTTGCTCGACGTGCTGGGCGTGATGACCACCGAGCAGGTTCGCCTGATCCTGTCCGACTCCAACAGCAGTGCGCTGGTGCAAGAGTCGGACAACGACGATTCGGCTTACGTTGTCATGCCGATGCGTCTGTAATCAGCTGACTCTGGATGTCCTTAAGTCGTGTTTCGGTCACCGCGGTGCGCAATCTGCACCCGGTGACCTTCTCCCCCTCCCCCCGCATCAACATTCTTTACGGCGCCAACGGCAGCGGCAAAACCAGTGTTCTGGAAGCCATTCATCTGCTGGGGCTTGCCCGTTCGTTTCGTAGCACGCGGCTTTTGCCGGTCATCCAGTACGAGCAGCTCGCCTGTACCGTGTTCGGTCAGGTCGAACTGGCCGAGGGTGGGCATAGCGCTTTGGGTATCTCGCGCGACCGTCAGGGCGAATTCCAGATACGCATCGACGGCCAGAACGCCCGCAGCGCAGCGCAACTGGCAGAGATCCTGCCGCTGCAGTTGATCAACCCCGACAGCTTCCGTCTGCTTGAAGGCGCGCCGAAGATTCGCCGGCAGTTTCTCGATTGGGGTGTGTTCCACGTCGAGCCGCGGTTCATGGCCACTTGGCAGCGTTTGCAGAAGGCCTTGCGCCAGAGAAACTCCTGGCTGCGGCATGGTACACTTGACGCCGTTTCGCAAGCGGTTTGGGACAGGGAACTGTGCCAGGCCAGCGCTGAAATCGATGAATACCGCCGCGCTTACATCAAAGCCTTGAAACCAGTCTTTGAACAAACCTTGAGCGAACTGGTTGAGCTCGAAGGTTTGACGCTCAGCTATTACCGAGGCTGGGACAAAGACCGGGAATTGAGTGCCGTACTGGCCGGATCCCTGCAACGGGATCAGCAAATGGGTCATACCCAGGCCGGACCGCAACGGGCTGATTTGCGTCTTAGATTGGGTGCACACAACGCCGCGGACATTTTGTCCCGGGGTCAGCAGAAGTTGGTGGTCTGTGCACTGCGGATTGCCCAAGGGCATCTGGTCAGCCAGGCCCGCCGCGGTCAGTGTATTTATCTGGTGGATGACTTGCCGTCCGAGCTGGACGAGAGCCACCGTCGCGCGCTGTGCCGCTTGCTGGAAGACTTACGCTGCCAGGTGTTCATCACCTGTGTAGATCACGAATTATTGAGGGAAGGCTGGCAGACGGAAACGCCAGTCGCTCTGTTCCACGTGGAACAGGGCCGTATCACCCAGACCCACGACCATCGGGAGTGAAGGCATTGAGCGAAGAAAATACGTACGACTCAACGAGCATTAAAGTGCTGAAAGGCCTGGATGCCGTACGCAAACGTCCCGGTATGTACATTGGTGACACCGACGATGGCAGCGGTCTGCACCACATGGTGTTCGAGGTGGTCGACAACTCGATCGACGAAGCCCTCGCCGGCCACTGCGACGACATCAGCATCATCATCCACCCGGATGAGTCCATCACCGTTAAAGACAACGGCCGTGGCATCCCGGTAGACGTGCACAAAGAGGAAGGCGTTTCCGCGGCCGAGGTCATCATGACCGTCCTCCACGCTGGCGGTAAGTTCGACGACAACTCCTACAAGGTATCCGGCGGTCTGCACGGTGTAGGTGTGTCGGTAGTGAACGCACTGTCCGAAGAGCTGGTTCTGACTGTTCGCCGCAGCGGCAAGATCTGGGAACAGACCTACGTCCACGGCGTACCTCAGGCACCGATGGCCATCGTTGGCGACAGCGAAACCACCGGCACCCAGATCCACTTCAAGGCTTCCAGCGAAACCTTCAAGAACATTCACTTCAGCTGGGACATCCTGGCCAAGCGCATTCGTGAACTGTCCTTCCTCAACTCCGGTGTCGGCATCGTCCTCAAGGATGAGCGCAGCGGCAAGGAAGAGCTGTTCAAGTACGAAGGCGGCCTGCGTGCGTTCGTTGAATACCTGAACACCAACAAGACCGCGGTCAACCAGGTGTTCCACTTCAACATCCAGCGTGAAGACGGCATCGGCGTGGAAATCGCCCTGCAGTGGAACGACAGCTTCAACGAGAACCTGTTGTGCTTCACCAACAACATTCCGCAGCGCGACGGCGGTACCCACCTGGTGGGCTTCCGTTCGGCACTGACGCGTAACCTGAACAACTACATTGAGCAGGAAGGTCTGGCGAAGAAGCACAAAGTCGCCACCACCGGTGACGATGCCCGTGAAGGCCTGACTGCGATCATCTCGGTGAAAGTGCCGGATCCGAAGTTCAGCTCGCAGACCAAAGACAAGCTGGTCTCTTCCGAAGTGAAGACCGCGGTCGAACAGGAAATGGGCAAGTACTTCTCCGACTTCCTCCTGGAAAACCCGAACGAAGCGAAACTGGTCGTCGGCAAGATGATCGACGCCGCTCGTGCCCGTGAAGCCGCGCGCAAGGCCCGTGAGATGACCCGCCGCAAAGGCGCGCTGGACATCGCCGGTCTGCCAGGCAAGCTCGCTGACTGCCAGGAAAAAGACCCGGCGCTGTCCGAACTGTACCTGGTGGAAGGTGACTCCGCGGGCGGCTCTGCCAAGCAGGGACGTAACCGCAAGACTCAGGCGATCCTGCCGTTGAAGGGTAAGATCCTCAACGTCGAGAAAGCGCGTTTCGACAAGATGATCTCTTCCCAGGAAGTGGGCACCTTGATCACCGCACTGGGCTGCGGTATCGGTCGCGACGAATACAACATCGACAAGCTGCGTTATCACAACATCATCATCATGACCGATGCTGACGTCGACGGTTCGCACATCCGTACCCTGCTGCTGACCTTCTTCTTCCGTCAGTTGCCGGAGCTGATCGAGCGCGGCTACATCTACATCGCCCAGCCGCCGCTGTACAAGGTCAAGAAAGGCAAGCAAGAGCAATACATCAAAGACGACGACGCCATGGAAGAGTACATGACGCAGTCGGCCCTGGAAGATGCGAGCCTGCACCTGAACGAAGAAGCTCCGGGCATTTCCGGTGAAGCGCTGGAACGTCTGGTTAACGACTTCCGCATGGTGATGAAGACTCTCAAGCGTCTGTCGCGCCTGTACCCGCAGGAGCTGACCGAGCACTTCATCTACCTGCCGGCCGTAAGCCTGGAAAAGCTCGGCGACCACGCAGCGATGCAAGAGTGGCTGGCCCAATACGAAGCGCGTCTGCGCACCGTGGAAAAATCCGGTCTGGTCTACAAGGCCAGCCTGCGTGAAGATCGTGAACGTGGCGTGTGGCTGCCAGAGGTCGAACTGATCTCCCACGGCCTGTCGAACTACGTCACCTTCAACCGCGACTTCTTCGGCAGCAACGACTACAAAACCGTCGTCACCCTCGGCGCTCAACTGAGCACCCTGCTCGACGAAGGCGCGTATATCCAGCGTGGCGAACGCAAGAAAGCGGTCACCGAGTTCAAGGAAGCCTTGGACTGGCTGATGGCTGAAAGCACCAAGCGCCACACCATTCAGCGATACAAAGGTCTGGGCGAAATGAACCCGGATCAGCTGTGGGAAACCACCATGGACCCAAGCGTGCGCCGCATGCTGAAAGTCACCATCGAAGACGCCATTGGCGCAGACCAGATCTTCAACACCCTGATGGGTGATGCGGTCGAACCTCGCCGTGACTTCATCGAGAGTAACGCGCTGGCGGTGTCCAACCTGGACTTCTGATCCGCGCAAGCAATTAGGTGTGTGTTGCCGAAACAAAAAAGGCCCGCATAAGCGGGCCTTTTTTATGGGTGTTCTTAGTAATAAACCGCTGGTCCCTGAATTCATTAGAGCGGGCCGAGGCAATGTTCAACTCAGAACAATCGCGGACTCACTCGATTTCAAATCAAACGCTTCGCGCGAAGGTCCAATTTCCCAAAGCAACTGCAAGCGCTGGTGGGCTTCGTACAATGTCGGAATATGACCTTCATCCACCCACCACATCACAACCCGTGGTTTGCTGATAGGCAGGAACCACTCCGCACCTCTCAAACGAAAGTCGTTGTGCGGTGTTTTATACAAGAAATCTTTCAAGGCCGCCGGGCTCTTCCACAGCGAAAGTGTATAAAGATACCCTTCTCCCCATAGTTCATCGAGAAGCTGTTGATTGTCCTGAACTTCCCGCCATATAAAACCAGGATGCGCGTCGGCTAGACCATTTACGTAGGCGGTAGAAGAATAAAAACCGTCCATGCGCGGATCAGATTTTAAATGTTTTGGTTTGACCAGATCAAACTGCGCGAGAATAGCCATTGACTGTTAATCCTTTAATAAGGCTAGAGGCTGTTAAAAAGTTGTGTAGTTACTAGTGAAGTTATGAACGGGTTTGCAGGCGAGCGCCAACATCCAGGTTACTTTGCAGTAATCAGACGGCTATTAATTATCGAGAAGTCAGTACGCGCTTTATTAAAGTTACATGCCGTGAACTATGATTTTTTTAAACGGCGAGGAGGCATGAATATGTCATCTCATCTGTAAGCTGTGAATGCTTGAATCTGCCCTGCCACCATTGAGCTTGCCAGGTGACAGGGAGATTCGCTTGCAATCAGGCCTGACCGTTCAACATCAAATTGAGGTTCTGTACTGCGGCGCCTGATGCGCCCTTGCCGAGGTTGTCGTACACCGCGGCAAGCAATACCTGGCCTGACTTCTCATCCGAGAAGACATAGATGTCCAGGCGATTGGTGTCATTCAGGTATTCAGGGTCCAGTTGCGTAACGGTCTTGACCTGATCCAGCGGAACAACCTTGATGAACTCGGATTTGGCGTAATGGTTGCTGAGGCAGGCGTGGATCTGTTGCACCGAGGCGCCAGCGGGCAACAAGCGCAAATGCAGCGGCACGTACAAGACGATGCCTTGGCGGTACTTGCCATAGCCAGGCGTGAAGATCGGCCGATGATCCAGCAATGCCTCGGACATCATCTCCGGGACGTGCTTGTGGTTAAGGTTCAGGCCATAACCGCGGTATGGAGCGTCCGTGTGTTGCGGATGATCCGGGATTTCATAGGCGTCGATCAGTGATTTGCCCGAACCGGAATACCCGGAAATGGCATGCACATTCACCGGGTAGTCCTTGGGTACCACACCGGCTTCCGTCAGCGGACGCAACAGCGCGATGGCGCCTGTCGGGTAGCAGCCAGGATTGGATACACGCTTGGCTGTCGTGATGATGTCAGCCTGACCTGCAGTCAGTTCCGGCAGACCATACACCCAACCTGGTGTGGTGCGATGGGCAGAGCTGGGATCAAGTACACGTACCTTTGGATTCTCGATGAACGACACCGCCTCAACAGCGGCATCGTCCGGCAGGCAGAGAATCGCGACATCACAGGTGTTAAGTGCTTCAGCCCTTTTTACCGGGTCCTTGCGATCGGCATAGGGCAACTGCAAAAGCTCAATATCCGTGCGACCGTTCAGACGCGAATGTATCTGAAGTCCAGTCGTACCGGCTTCCCCGTCGATAAAAATAAGTGGCTTCATGTTCACGAAAATTCACGATAATGAGTGTTTTGAAACTTTATCACACCTTTACTGTGCTGCGCAGGGTGACGTTTTTATGCAAACAGTTTTTCAGGTTTATTTGAAATATTGTTTTTTAGTCCTGCTACCCCGTCACTGACCAATGTCTCTTCGAACTTTCCCGCCATGAAGTCAATTTGATATACATAAGGTACTGGTTTAAAGAACATTTCCCGATTCAACAACTTGGTCAGGGTAAACGTCGAGGTCAGGGTTGTAGCTAATAAACAGGCAGAGCTTAGAGAGGCAACTTTACGTTCCTCGAAATCAAGCTTCGGATCTTCCAGATAGGCACGGTGCAAATGCAGCGGGTCGAGGCCCATACCGAAATTGATCAGTTTCTCCGTCTCAGTCATATCGGGCGTCAACGCAAAATATTCTTCGAATGACATCGAATCCGGATGGAAGTGATGCAACGTTCCGCCAAAGCCTATAGGGCAGGAAACGACCGCCGGGATACCCAGTTCCCGCGCCTTTTGGTACATCTGAATTCGCGGCTCAATCACGAAGTAGTCCATGGCGTCGCATAACATGTCCACACCGGTCAAAAAGTCATCGACTGTTTCAGCGCTCACCCCGTTGTACTGTTCAATGCGCAAGGCCGGATTGATCGACAACAGACGCTCACGCAGGACATCGGCCTTCTTCAGTCCGACTGTATGAGTCGTTGCGCCAAATTGGCGGTTGAAGTTCTCTGGTCCGAAGGTATCGAAATCAGCAATTTTGATTCCGCCAACGCCCATGCGTACCAGTGTCTCCGCGTGGGTATATCCGACACCGCCGCATCCTGGAACTGCAATTGTCTTGCTGGCTAACAGTGCCAGTTCTTCCTGGCTGATCAAGCCGATCATTCGACTGTAAATGACTTCGCGGGAATATTCATTTTGCATATAACGCTCCTTGTATTTATTTGGCGACGTAGTGAAAACCAACGATTGAGAAACCGTGTCGGGTCCAGAAAGACTGCGCCATCGAATTGCTAACGAATGTATCAAGGCAGACCTGTTCACACTGGTAATGATCGGCCAAGGCTCTTACGTAGCTGAGCAGTTGTGCCCCCACTCCACGAGATCGGTTTCCCGGCTTGATGATGAAATGATCGATATATAAATATTTGCCGCAGTAAATCCGGGTATTCAGCCAATAGCCGGTCAGGCCCACCAACTCGGTTCCTGCGAATACCCCAACACACTGCCAATTCAACTTGGCGACAGTTTCCAATCGTTCTAACAGCAGGTCTTTATTCAAATCCGGATAAAAAGTCGACAGCAACGCCAGCGTCATGGGCAATTCATAATTCTGCATAACCCTGATCGTCACTGCCGTCTCCATACGTTCAGCCTTGTGCATGCAACCCCCTCACCCAGACACGTTTATAAGACTGGACGAGAACGGTCAGTGGAACTCGATAACCAGCAGATCGCGATAACCGCTGTCAGCTCCATTACAGATCTGAATGGCTGTCGTATCGTGAAAAACCGTGTCATCCCTGAACAACAGTGCCTGACAAGGCTTCTCCAGCGTGCCCACATAAATAGGCTGCTGGTGCATGATATCGACCAGGGTCGTTTCGCCTCCGACTACACCACTTCTGTCGGCCATGAACAGGCAACTGAATTTCACCCCATCCCGATGTTTGCCTTCGGGTACCGGCAATCCCGTCATGTCTGGAGTGGCGAGGATACGATTGAAATAGGTGTTGATCTTCCAGCCTTGGACATCTTCGATTTCACTGAAGGTGTTGGCGAGTTTCAGTAGAAGCTTCTTCAGCACTTCATTGTCGGCCATCTCCGCAGTGACGGGGGCGAAGTGCCGGTCGATGCCACCGTTCAGCGGATTGAAATACTCCGGTTGGGAATACGGTACATGGGGCTGCTGCTCCAGGCGATTGCCGTTCGCATACCACTTGAATTTACCGAAACGGCGATAGCGGTACATGCCTCCATCGTTCATGTAACGATCAAGTTCGAGGTTTTCCCAATAACCCTGAAATTGCGCCCACTCGGGCATCTCGGAAAAATCCACACCCAGCAGTTCAGCGGAGTGCCCTGCAACAAATCGGCTGTTGTTGAGTGCCCAGACAGTCTGTGGCTCAGTATTGGCAAGATTGCTTTTCATAAGAGTTCTCTAAGTATCACGTCAACAGCGTTTTGTTGTTTTTCATAGCCAGTTCGATGCTTTTGTAATAGTCGACGGCTACGTTGTATCGGATCAGGCAGCCGATACACATTTCTTCAATGGCTTCAGGGCATGACTTCGCCAATGGCATCAGCACGCGATAGAGAAGTTGCTTGCCGTGATTGGCATCAATCTTTATATGCATGTCGTGGTAATAGATGACGTCTTCGGGCATGTGCAGACGACGCATGGCCTTGACTGTTCGGGAGAACCGGTAGGGCGCAGTGTGTTCAAGAATCGCCAGTGCGCCCAGTAGACGAGGGTGATACTGGCGCCGTAGTGCGTACATCAGCAGCAGATTGCCGTTCTTCAGGGCCTCCGCCGGCGCTTGTTGAACGCGGGCCTGGGGGCCGATGAGTTCGTGCAGTGTTGCTGCGGATTTACGGAACAGCACGGTATGCATTTCGGATAGCGTACCCAGGCCCATTTCGTCCCAGTAGTTTTCCGCAAGCGCCAACTTCATATCGCCTGTCATGCCCAATTGTGCCAGGGCGATGACGTCATCGAAGCGACCGTCGACCTGCTCTTCCATGGCGATGTAAAAGCTCAGTTCTTCAAGCGTCGACTCTTCAGCCAGCCAAGTGAAAAACGCTGAAACCTCATCGCGATGAGTCGAATGCAGGCGGGTGTACCACTTCAAAAACTCGGCAGCGTTCTTTGGCAACCGGGTTTTATCGAGACGACTTTCTTCGTAGGCGTTCCATTCATCTTCCAGTCTATGGGTGCGCGTATATTCGTGGTGAATCGGCGCCATTTTGTAAGCGCTTGGTTCGGCCAGTTCACGAAGATAAAACGAGTTGAGCGCGGTCTGTTCCGATAGCGAGTTTATGGTCGACGGCGGCGTGGTCGTCTGATCCGTGGAACGATCTTGTAGAGTCATTTCAGTTCCTTTGCTTCACCAGGGGCGAGCAGTCGCCAGACGCGAGCACGTGCCACGCCCCGTCGGAGTTAGCGTTCAGTCTTGCAACAGGCGCTGCGCGGGTCAGCTTTTGCGCATTGAGCGGAGCAGTCCCAAGTAAAAACTTTTATAGGAGACTTCCAGGTAACGGCAGTTTTCATGAATTTTTTCGTGCAGGTCGTGCAGACGGTCAATAGGCAATCCGGGCATCAGATGATGCTCAACGTGGTAGTTATTGCCGTTGGTGAACCAGTTCATGAATGCGTTGCTTTTGATGGTTCTGGTGTTTTCGTAGGGGTCTGTCGAATCCGTTGCGCAACGGAAATGCTCTGGCATCTCAATCAGGGCGTGTACCGGAGCCGCGACAAACATGAGCGGAATAATCCACAGATAGACGATGATTTCATAACCGAACTGAAAGGAGACCAAACCCAATAACGCAATCATCAATACCATCGAAAGATGATCTCGCTTGATCCGTTTGGAAACGTTGCTGGAAACGTTTTGGTACTGCGAGCTAAACGCAATGAACACATTTTTGAAAAAACGTGGGTAGTGCGAAACCATCAAAAGTCTGGTTAATAGCGCGCTGATGGAACGAAGGGATAACTCACCATATTGATCACCGTAATCAAAGAACTCCCGATTTTCCGGAGTGCCCAGGTAACGATGGTGGTGCATATGGCTGGCTTTGTAATCAGCAAATGAAACCAACATTGGCAGACCGAGCAGTATGCCGAACAGCTCGTTAAGCTTTTTATTCCGGAATCCCTGTGAGTGCAGGACTTGATGTTGAAGTTCCACGCCATGGGCGAACATTGATCCAAGAAGAATGACGCCTATGGCGATTTCCCATGGATGACCACTCAGTGCCAGACAACCACCGGTTACAATCAGCGCTAAGTAGATTGCAAATTTCAGTGCAAACGTTACATCGCTGGACCTGCTCTGAATATCGGCCAATGCCAATCGATTGGCATTAGTAAATGTAGTTCTCTGCACAACTCACTCCGTCGAACTGAACAAGAATTTCGCTGATATTTTCTAATCGTTAGGCAAGCTATCGAGTTGATTTTTAATCATTCCATTATGTGTACCTTTTACAGGCTCTGGTGTTAACTAATACCTCCGGTTTGAATGTTTAATTGTTCAGCTCGGGTGCTTCTGAAATACATCAAGTTTGATGAATGGCAATAACGCCAAGCAATCGCGCGCAGTACAACTGTGAGGGATCTAACGGTTGTGCCTGCAGTATCGATTCTCAATAGATTCCGCTTCGAAGTAAAAAAGATATTGTTGATCACCCATAAGGAAAACGGATGTTTGATTACAAATTGCTTTCTGCTCTCTCTGCGGTCATTGAACAGGGAGGCTTCGAACGAGCAGCCCAGGTTCTTGGTCTGTCCCAACCCGCAGTGTCACAGCGAATCAAGCTATTGGAGGCCAGGGTCGGCCGTCCGGTGTTAGTGCGCGTGACGCCACCGGTGCCAACCGAGATAGGGCGGCGGCTGCTTTATCATGTTCAGCAGGTGCGGTTACTTGAGCGCGATCTTCAGAGTCACGTGCCTTCTCTGGATGAAGACGGGTCCCCGGAACGCCTGCGTGTCGCCCTGAACGCTGACAGCCTGGCGACATGGTGGGCGCGATCAGTGGGCGATTTTTGCGCCGAGCAGAATTTGTTGCTGGATCTGGTCGTCGAGGATCAAGCGGTCAGTCTCAGGCGTATGCGTGCTGGTGAGGTGGCGGCCTGTGTGTGTGCCACTGAACGGCCAATGGCGGGGGCGCGCAGTCTGTTGCTCGGTGCCATGCGCTACCGCGCAGTGGCGAGTCCGGAGTTTATCGCCCGACATTTTCCGAACGGTATCAATGCCCAGTTGATTGCCCGCACGCCGGCGCTGGTGTTTGGCCCCGACGATTTTCTGCAGCACCGTTATCTCGCAGCCTTGGGCGTGCTCGGAAGTTTCGAGCACCATTTCTGTCCGTCATCAGAAGGATTTATACGACTGACAGAGGCCGGATTGGGTTGGGGTCTGGTTCCGGAGTTGCAGATTCTCGATCATCTGCAGCGTGGCTTGCTGGTCGAGTTGATACCCGACAAGCCAACCGATGTGCCGTTGTACTGGCACCATTGGCGCAATAGTGGCGAGTTGTTGGGCAAGCTGACCGAACATCTCGCGCAATCATCAAAACGGTGGCTGGTGCCGCTGGATTCCCTGGCAAACATTCCTCGCCATATCGCTTCCATTCATCAGCCACGTTTCCCGATGCCCACTGAGCACGACAGTCATTCCTGTCTGACGATGAGCAGCAAAGTATAAGAACGTTGTGTTGAACTGAAACAGGACTGTCAGGTGGGGATAACGCGCCCCCTGACAGTTTCGGCTCAGCCGTTCAGGTGACGGCCGCCACACTTTCCAACCGATAGCCGTAGCCATAAATTGTCAGCAGTTGCCAGCCACGATCCGCCGTCAGTCCGAGCTTGTTGCGCAGGCGATAGATATGCGTGTCCAACGGTCGCGACGAAGCCATTTCCTCATGGGGCCAGAACCGTTCATACAGGTAGTCCCGCGACAATGGCCGTCCGAGGTTGCTGAACAGGCAACGCGCGAGACGGTATTCCCGTTCGGTCATGACGATCGGCTTGCCCTCGCGGGTGACCGTCAGTTCCGCATCGTCAAACGCCAAGTCATTGAAACTCAGCACTTCGGCAGCGGCTGGACGCTGTTGACTGTGCCGGCGCAATACCGCCGCCACGCGTGCTTTCAGTTCATTGGGACGGAACGGTTTACTCACGTAATCGTCGGCGCCTGCGTTCAAGGCCTGGACGATATCGCTTTCGCCATCGCGACTGGTCAGCATGATCGCTGCCGGTGGCGCTTCCATGTGTTCGCGGGTCCAGCGCAGCAGGGCCAGCCCCGTGAGATCGGGTAACTGCCAATCGAGGATCAGCAGGTCGAAGGTTTCCCGGCGTAGCTGTCGCAGCAGGTCTTCACCACGCTCGAAGCTGTGCAGCGACCACGGCTGCTCGCCAGCGTCGGCCATTTGCTGCAGGGTTTGCTCGACCCGACGCAGTTCGGCGGGTTCGTCGTCCAGTATCGCAACGCGCATACGCGATGATTCCTTGATGCTTGGGCAGTTGGCCGACAACCATAGTCGCTCCGCCATTGCTGGGAAAGTAAGCGGCCCGCCATTGGTCGACGTCCGCTATGATTCTTCGGGTCTACGTCTCAGACCTGTGGCCCATGAAACCATTCACATCGCCCTGCCCTGTTTCCCTATGAACAACAATCGTCGGCGTGAAAGCCGAGAGCCGAGCCAAGTGCAGCGACTGTTTCGACAGCTGGTGCGCGAGTGGTTGTGGATAAGTCTAGTGCTGTTGCCGCTGACTGCGCTGTTGTCGTATCGCGCGCAGGTCAATCTGCACGATGCAACGCCTGTTACGGGAGCGTTGTTATCGGTAGGGCTGGTGGCTTGTGTGCTGGGGTTGCTGTTGTGGCGACCGCGATGGGCACTTTGGCTAACGCTGATCGGCATGGCGTGTGTGTTGTTGATCAGTGCCGGGCTAGCGGAAATGCGCCACTGGTGGTCGCCGACACCGGCGGTGCTGGGTATGTTGTTCGGCTATTTGATCTGGAACTGGCGGCGTCTGAGTGTGGTGCTGACGTATTTCGGCTGGGAGCTGGCGCGGCTGGACAGCGAGCCGAAAGTGTTCCCCGAACGTCGTCGTACGCAATTTACCGGGACTGATCGCTTGCAGGGCCAGATCATGGCGCTTGAACAGGCCATGAGTCGCACCCGAGATACCCGTCGCTTTATTGCCGACGGTCTGGAGTACTTGCCCGTCGCCACACTGATCAGCGATCCCAGAGGCCAGATCCTGTTGGGCAATCGCAAGGCTCGTCAGCTATTCGATCACAATCTGGTGGGGGACGACGTCCTCGATCAACTGGCCAGCCTCGGTTATCCGGAGTTGTCCACAGAGCCGCGCCCGTCGCTGTCGGCCATGCCGTTGTTGGAGTTTCGCGATCACAAGGAACGCAGTCTGCGCCTGGAGCGTGCCGCACTGCTGCCGGTGGACGGAGACACGCCAATCGGTTGGCTGCTGAGCCTTACCGATCTCAGCGCCGAACGTGCTGCCGAGGAGCAACGTGGAGTATTACTGCGCTTTCTTTCCCATGATCTGCGTGCCCCGCATTCGGCCATCCTCGCCCTGCTCGATGTTCATCGCCATCAGGCCCAGGTGGATTCGCCGTTGTTCGACCAGATCGAGCGGCAGGTGCGTCGCGCGCTGGATCTGACCGATGGTTTCGTCTTGCTGGCGCGGGCCGAGTCCGAGGCCTATCAGTTCCAGCCGAGCCTGTTCGCGATGTTGGTGCTGGACGTGCTGGATCAGGCTTTGCCCATCGCCCAGCAGAAACGTATCGAACTGCTGCACGACATGGATGAGCAATCCCAGGAGCGCCTGATCATGGCTGACCAGGGACTACTGACGCGTGCGCTGTTCAACCTGCTGGAAAACGCGATCAAGTACAGCCCGGCAGACACCACGATTGAACTACGAGTCAGTTGCCACGGAGAGTGGCTATGTTGCGAACTGACCGATCAAGGCAAAGGCATCGCCGAACAAGAGTTGCCTGATCTGTTCAGTCAGTACCGACGCTTTTCCTCGGCCCAGGGCATCGACGGCGTGGGCCTCGGCCTGTCGATGGTCAAAGCGGTGGTCGATCACCATGGCGGCAGAATCGAATGCCGCAGCATGGTCGATCAAGGCACCACGTTCCTGCTTGAGTTACCGTTGATCCCCGAATGATCAGGCACAAAAAAACCGGCTATATCAGCCGGTTTTTTTACTTCCGAAAAAAACTTATGCACCTTTTACGGTGTTTTATGAGCTTGAGAAATATATAAGTAAATCAATCACTTAATTTCAATATTCAAGCGTTTTCAACAAAACCGTACACAGGTTATCCACAAAATCTCAGACAGCGATCTGATCACTTGCGGCCGGTGCCTGCGGGGCCGGTGGCAGCGAACCCATTTCCCGCTGAGTCTTCTCGTTCCAGGCTTGCACCCGGTCGTTCAGCTCGGCGATGGCGCGAGGGCCAGTACCGTCGGCGTACATCGGCTCGCCGATGACGACAGTGATCACGCCAGACTTCTTGCCCCAACCGATTTTCGGCCAGAACTTGCCGGCATTGTGTGCAATCGGCAGGACCGGAAGCGCCGCATTCACCGCCAAAGCGCTACCACTGCGGGAGAATTTGCCGACAGTGCCGTAAGGAACACGCGTACCTTCCGGGAAGATCAGCACCCAAACGTTGTCCTTGAGCAGTTCATCACCTTTGGCGGCGACCTGTTTCAAAGCAGCTTTCGGGTTGTCGCGATCAATCGCGATCGGCCGCAACATGGCCATGGCCCAGCCGAAGAACGGCACGTAAAGCAATTCGCGTTTGAGCACTTGGCTCAATGGCGAAAAATAAGCGGAGAGAAAGAACGTCTCCCAGGTGCTCTGATGGTTCGACTGAATCACGCAGGGCCGGTCAGGCACGTTTTCCGCACCTTTGATTTCGTAACGAATACCGAGGAACACCTTGGTCAACCACAAGGCGCAACGGCACCAGTACACGTTGATAAAACGATAGCGCGCCTTGAACGGCAGAAACGGCGCGATAAAAAAACTCAAGCTGCACCACAGCAGGGAGGTGGTGCCCAGCAGCAGGTAAAAGAGAAAAATCCTGATGGCCCGCAGTATCGACATAGTGACGTTTACCGTTACGGGGCAATGCCCGAGTGTTCAAGCGCACTCCCGATCAATCCCTGGTCAGGAAATTCAGAAGTACTCTAGTTGTGGATAAGTTCTGCGGCAATCGCCGCCAGATCGTCAAAAATCAGAGTGCCAACCGGCAGGGTTTTGCCCTGAGTCTTTGCGCCTTTTCCGGTCTTTACCAAAACTGGCTGTGAATCGACGGCTTTGGCGGCCTCCAGGTCACCAAGGCTGTCGCCGACGAACCAGACATTGTTCAGTTCGACGTTGTAATGCGCCGCGATGGTTTTCAACATCCCCGGTTTCGGCTTGCGGCAATCGCAGCCTTCGTCCGGCCCATGCGGGCAATACACGATCAGCCCGACTTCACCGCCCTGCTCCGCGACCAGTTCGCGCAAGCGCGCGTGCATGGCATCCAGGGTGGCGAGGTCGTAATAGCCGCGCGCAATGCCCGACTGGTTGGTGGCCACTGCCACCGTCCAGCCGGCCTTGCTCAACTGCGCAATCGCTTCGATCGAGCCGGGCAACGGAATCCACTCCGCCACTGACTTGATGTAAGCGTCGGAGTCGTAATTGATCACTCCGTCCCGATCGAGAATCAGCAGTTTCAACAGCAATCCCTCAACCCAGCAGCGAAATGTCGGCAACACCGAGGAACAGACCACGCAAACGCGCCAACAGCGCGTAACGGTTGGCCCGCACATTGGCGTCGTCGGCATTGACCATCACCGCGTCGAAGAACGCATCGACCGGCTCACGCAATGCCGCCAGGCGTGCCAGCGATTCGTTGTACTGACGGGCAGCGGCCATTGGCTGTACAGCCTGATCCGCTTGCTGGATCGCCGAGTACAGCGAGAACTCGTTGGCGTTGTCGAAGTACTTGGCTTGCACCTCGGTCGGTACCGCGCCTTCGAGTTTGCTCAACAGGTTCGATACACGCTTGTTCACCGCCGCCAGCGCTGCCGCTTCCGGCAGTTTGCGGAAGGCTTGCACCGCTTGCACACGTTGGTCGAAGTCCAGCGCCGAACCCGGCTTCAGGGCACGTACCGACAGGTAAGTGGCTACTTCGACGCCTTCATCTTCGTAACGCGCACGCAGACGGTCGAAGATGAATTCCAGAACGGCTTCGTTGAGACCGGCTGCCTTGACCTTGGCACCGAACGCATTCACCGCGAATGCGACGGCATCGTTCAGGTCCAGATCGAGTTTTTTCTCGATCAGGATACGCAGCACACCCAGTGCCGCACGGCGCAGGGCATACGGGTCTTTGCTGCCGGTTGGCAGCATGCCGATACCGAAGATACCGACCAGGGTGTCGAGTTTGTCAGCGATGGCAACGGCTGCACCGGTCAGGGTCGCTGGCAGTTCTGCACCGGCACCGCGTGGCATGTACTGCTCGTTCAGCGCCAGCGCGACGTCTTCCGGCTCGCCGTCATTGAGGGCGTAGTAGTAACCGGCGACACCTTGCATCTCCGGGAACTCGCCGACCATTTCGGTGGCCAGGTCGCACTTCGACAGCAGGCCTGCACGGGCAGCCCACGAAGCGTTGCCGCCAATGCGTGCGGCAATGTATGCGGCCAGCTTGGAAACGCGCTCGGCCTTGTCGTAGACGCTGCCGAGTTTTTCCTGGAACACCACGTTCTTCAGGCGATCATTGAAGGCTTCGAGTTTCTGCTTCTTGTCTTGCTTGAAGAAGAACTCGGCGTCGGTCAGGCGTGGACGAACCACTTTCTCGTTACCGGCGATGATCTGTTGCGGGTCTTTGCTTTCGATGTTGGCCACAGTAATGAAACGTGGCAGCAACTTGCCGTCGGCATCCAGCAGGCAGAAGTACTTCTGGTTGTCCTGCATGGTGGTGATCAGCGCTTCTTGCGGCACGTCGAGGAAGCGTTCCTCGAACGAGCACACCAGCGGCACCGGCCATTCAACCAGCGCGGTCACTTCGTCGAGCAGTGCTGGCGGAACGATTGCCGTGCCTTCCTGACGGGTGGCCAGCTCTTCGGTGCGCTTGCTGATGATCTCGCGACGTTCGTTGGCATCGGCCAGCACGTAAGCGGCACGCAGGTCGGCGAGGTAGCTCGACGGCGAACCGATGCGCACGCTTTGCGGGTGATGGAAACGGTGACCACGGGAATCACGGCCAGCCTTTTGCGCGAGGATGGTGCAGTCGATGACCTGGTCACCGAGCAGCATCACCAGCCATTGGGTCGGACGCACGAACTCTTCCTTGCGCGCACCCCAACGCATGCGTTTCGGGATTGGCAGGTCGTTCAGCGAATCTTCGACGATGGTCGGCAGCAGGCTTGCGGTCGGCTTGCCGGCGATGCTCTGGCTGTAGCGCAGTTTCGGGCCGCTCTGATCGATTTCGCTCAGATCGACGCCGCACTTCTTGGCAAAACCCAAGGCTGCTTGCGTTGGATTGCCTTCAGCGTCGAACGCCGCCTGACGTGGCGGGCCATCGAGGTTGATGCTGCGATCCGGTTGCTGAGTCGCCAGCGCGGTGATCAGCACAGCCAGACGACGCGGCGCGGCGTAGACGGTTTTAGTCTCGTAGCTCAGGCCAGCGGCTTGCAGGCCCTTATCGATACCGGCGAGGAACGCTTCAGCCAAGGTGTTCAGGGCTTTCGGTGGCAGTTCTTCGGTGCCCAGTTCAACCAGAAAATCTTGCGCACTCATTGTGCTGCCTCCAGCTTGGCCAGTACTTCGTCACGCAGGTCCGGGGTCGCCATCGGGAAGCCCAGCTTGGCGCGTGCCAGCAGGTAGGCTTGCGCAACGGAACGCGCCAGGGTGCGTACGCGCAGAATGTATTGCTGACGCGCGGTCACCGAGATCGCCCGGCGCGCATCCAGCAGGTTGAAGGTGTGCGAGGCCTTCAGGACCATTTCGTAGCTCGGCAACGGCAGCGGCTGGTCGAGCTCGATCAGACGCTTGGCTTCGCCTTCATAGAAGTCGAACAGTTCGAACAGTTTGTCGACGTTGGCGTGCTCGAAGTTGTAAGTGGACTGCTCCACTTCGTTCTGGTGGAACACGTCGCCGTAGGTGACTTTGCCCATCGGGCCGTCAGCCCAGACCAGGTCGTAGACCGAGTCCACGCCTTGCAGGTACATGGCCAGACGCTCGAGACCGTAGGTGATCTCGCCGGTTACCGGGTAGCACTCGATGCCGCCCGCCTGCTGGAAGTAAGTGAACTGAGTCACTTCCATACCGTTCAGCCAGACTTCCCAGCCCAGACCCCAGGCGCCGAGGGTCGGCGATTCCCAGTTGTCTTCGACGAAGCGAATGTCGTGGACCAGCGGGTCCAGGCCGACATGCTTGAGCGAGCCCAGGTACAGTTCCTGGAAGTTGTCCGGGTTCGGTTTCAGGACGACCTGGAACTGATAGTAGTGCTGCAGACGGTTCGGGTTTTCACCGTAACGGCCGTCAGTCGGACGGCGGCTTGGCTGCACGTAAGCGGCGTTCCAGGTTTCCGGGCCGATGGCGCGGAGGAAGGTCGCGGTGTGGAAAGTGCCGGCGCCTACTTCCATATCGTAGGGCTGAAGTACCACGCAACCTTGCTCGGCCCAGTATTGCTGGAGCGCGAGGATCAAGTCTTGGAAGGTACGCACGGCTGGCGTAGGCTGGCTCACGAAATTCACCTGTTTCTTGGGCTGCGATTTAAAGAGCGGGAGTATACCCGATTCATTGCTGCGCACGCCCCCTGGAGCCTTATGCCACGCTGCTTTTGGTGTACCGAAGATCCGCTGTACATGGCTTATCACGACCAGGAGTGGGGCACGCCGCTACGCGATGCGCAGGGTTTGTTCGAGTTGCTTTTGCTCGAAGGGTTCCAGGCCGGGCTGTCCTGGATCACTGTACTGCGCAAACGCGAGCGTTATCGCGAGGTGTTGTTCGGCTTCGATGTGCAGCGCGTGGCGCAGATGAGCGACGCCGAAATCGACGAGTTGATGCTCGATCCGGGGATCATCCGCAACCGCCTCAAACTCAATGCCGCCCGCCGTAATGCCCAGGCCTGGCTGGCGCTGGAGGACCCGGTGGGGTTCCTCTGGTCGTTTGTTAACGACCAACCGATCATCAATCATTTCAAGGATCGCAGCGAAGTCCCGGCGATCACCCCCGAAGCGCTGGCGATGAGCAAAGCCTTGAAAAAGGCCGGGTTCACGTTCGTCGGCCCGACCATTTGCTACGCATTGATGCAAGCCTCGGGCATGGTCATGGATCACACTCAGGATTGCGACCGCTACGCGCAGCTCGCCAACGGCGGTTAGAATGGCCGCCTCGCGCACCGCACAAGATCAGGAGTGACCTGTGGAAAAGTTTAAAGGCGCCTTGCTGGTAGGCGCTCTGCGGCTGTTTGCCCTGCTGCCATGGCGGGCCGTGCAGGCCGTGGGTTCGGCGATCGGCTGGATCATGTGGAAAACCCCCAACCGCTCCCGCGACGTGGTGCGGATCAACCTAGCGAAATGTTTTCCACAGATGGATCCGGCCGAACGTGAGCGTCTGGTCGGGCAGAGCCTGAAAGACATCGGCAAGTCGCTGACCGAAAGCGCCTGCGCGTGGATCTGGCCAGCGCAGCGCTCGATCGACCTGGTGCGCGAAGTCGAAGGCCTCGACGTGCTGAAAGATGCTCTGGCCTCGGGCAAAGGCGTAGTCGGCATCACCAGCCATCTCGGTAACTGGGAAGTGCTCAATCACTTCTACTGCAGCCAGTGCAAACCGATCATTTTCTACCGTCCGCCGAAGCTTAAGGCAGTGGACGAATTGCTGCGCAAACAACGCGTGCAACTGGGCAACAAAGTCGCCGCGTCGACCAAGGAAGGCATCCTCAGCGTGATCAAGGAAGTGCGCAAAGGTGGTGCAGTGGGCATTCCCGCTGACCCGGAACCGGCCGAATCCGCCGGGATCTTCGTGCCGTTCTTCGCCACGCAAGCGCTGACCAGCAAATTCGTGCCGAACATGTTGGCCGGTGGCAAAGCCGTCGGCGTGTTCCTGCATGCGTTGCGCCTGCCCGATGGATCTGGCTACAAAGTGATCCTCGAAGCCGCGCCAGAAGCCATGTACAGCACCGATACCGCCGAATCCTGCGCAGCGATGAGCAAAGTCGTCGAGCGTTATGTGGCGGCGTATCCGAGCCAGTACATGTGGAGCATGAAGCGCTTCAAAAAGCGTCCGCCGGGCGAAGAGCGCTGGTATTGAGCTGATTGGCATGATCTGTGGATAACTTCTCTGGTGAGGTTATCCACAACCGTTCATCAAAGGGCGCAACAAGATGTCCGAACACCGCAAATCTTTCCGCATCAAGATTACCCACGACAGCTTTGGCGAATGCCTCGGGCAGACGCGCAATCTGTCGCCCACCGGGGTGTTTGTGCAGCATCCGGTTTTGGCTTCTTTACCCAAAGGTGCAGTGGTTTACGGCCAGGTGCAGGGACTACCCACAGGCGCGCCGCGGGTGCGCATGGAAGTGGTAACGGTGGATGCCGACGGTATCGGACTTCGCTACCTTTGATTTACTGCGCCTGACGATCCAGCTTCTTCAGAAACACCGTCATTTCCTTTTCGGCCTGCTTGTCGCCATGGGCGCGGGCCGCTTCCAGACCTTGTTCCCACGCTTGCCGCGCGGCGGCGTGATCGCCCAGCGCCAGATGCGCCTTGCCCAATAGTTTCCATGCCGCCGAATACTTCGGATCAAAACCGACACAGCGCTGGAAATGCTCGGCAGCCTTGGCGTTTTCGCCCAGATCCAGATAACCCTTGCCCAGGCCGAAGCGCAGCAAGGAGTTATCCACACCCTTGGCGAGCATTTTTTCCAGGGATTCGAGCATCGGTGGATTCCTTTTCTAGTGCGTCAGAAAGATCTGCGGTGCCGCCATCGCTGGCAAGCCAGCTCCCACAAGGATCTCGGGTGCACATCACATTTGTGAACAACCGAAAAACCTGTGGGAGCTGGCTTGCCAGCGATGGGGCCAATGAAGGCACCGCTCATTCAGGATCAGAAGAAGCTCAACCCCACATGGAACAGCTTCTCCACATCGCGAATATGCTTTTTATCCACAAGGAATAGAATCACATGGTCGCCCGCTTCGATCACCGTGTCGTCGTGGGCAATGATCACTTGTTCATTGCGGATCACCGCACCAATCGTAGTGCCGGGCGGCAGGCCGATCTTCTCGATCGGTTTGCCGATGACCTTGCTCGACTTCGCATCACCGTGAGCAATCGCCTCGATCGCTTCTGCGGCACCGCGACGCAATGAATGCACGCTGACGATATCGCCACGACGCACGTGGGCCAGCAGCGTGCCGATGGTCGCCAGCTGCGGGCTGATGGCGATGTCGATGTCGCCGCCCTGGATCAGATCAACGTAGGCCGGGTTGTTGATGATCGTCATGACCTTTTTCGCCCCCAGCCGTTTGGCCAGCAGCGACGACATGATGTTGGCTTCGTCATCGTTGGTCAGCGCGAGAAAAATGTCGGCGTCGGCGATGTTCTCTTCCAGCAGCAAATCACGGTCAGAAGCGCTGCCCTGCAACACCACGGTGCTGTCGAGGGTGTCGGAGAGATAACGGCAACGCGCCGGGCTCATCTCGATGATTTTCACCTGATAACGGCTTTCGATGGCCTCGGCCAGACGCTCGCCGATCTGCCCGCCACCGGCAATGACAATGCGTTTGTAGGTTTCGTCGAGGCGGCGCATTTCGCTCATCACCGCACGAATATTCTCACGGGCAGCGATGAAGAAGACTTCGTCATCGGCCTCGATCACCGTATCGCCCTGCGGCAGAATCGGTCGGTCACGGCGGAAAATCGCTGCCACGCGCGTCTCGACATTCGGCATGTGTTCACGCAACTGACGCAGTTGCTGACCCACCAACGGCCCGCCGTAATAGGCACGCACCGCCACCAATTGCGCAGCGCCTTCGGCGAAATCGATCACCTGCAACGCGCCGGGATGCTGGATCAGGCGCTTGATGTAGTTGGTCACCACTTGCTCGGGGCTGATCAACACGTCGACCGGAATCGCTTCGTTCTGGAACAGCTGTTCCTCGCGATTGAGGTAAGACGCTTCGCGCACCCGGGCGATTTTGGTCGGGGTGTGGAACAGGGTGTGGGCCACCTGGCAGGCGACCATGTTGGTCTCGTCGCTGTTGGTCACCGCCACCAGCATGTCGGCGTCGTCGGCACCGGCCTGACGCAGCACCGACGGCAGCGAGCCACGGCCCTGCACGGTGCGGATGTCGAGGCGGTCGCCGAGGTCGCGCAGGCGTTCGCCGTCGGTGTCGACCACCGTAATGTCGTTGGCTTCACTGGCCAAATGCTCGGCCAGCGAACCGCCGACCTGTCCCGCACCGAGGATGATGATTTTCATCCAGTCACTCCGTTGAATCCGTTTAGCCGCGCGCGGCAGCGATCTTGATCAGCTTGGCGTAGTAGAACCCGTCATGCCCGCCCTGCTGGGCCAGCAATTGGCGACCATGGGGCTGTTTGATTCCGGCCGGGGTGGCCAGATCGAGTTCGCGGGCACCCGGGGTGCGCTCGAGGAACGCGGCGATGACTTCGGTGTTCTCGGTCGGCAGGGTCGAGCAGGTGGCGTAGAGCAGGATGCCGCCGACTTCGAGGGTTTTCCACATGGCGTCGAGCAGCTCGCCTTGCAATTGCGCGAGGGCAACGATGTCGTCCGGTTGACGCGTCAGCTTGATGTCTGGGTGGCGGCGGATCACGCCGGTGGCTGAGCATGGTGCGTCGAGCAGAATGCGCTGGAACGGTTTGCCGTCCCACCATTTCTCGGTGTCGCGACCGTCGGCGGCGATCAGTTCGGCATTCAGACCAAGGCGTTCAAGGTTTTCCTTAACCCGCACCAGTCGTTTGGCTTCCAGATCCACCGCGACTACGCCGGCCAGCGCCGGTTCGGCTTCGAGAATGTGGCAGGTCTTGCCACCAGGGGCGCAACAGGCGTCGAGCACGCGTTGACCCGGTGCCAGATCGAGCAGGTCGGCGGCCAGTTGCGCCGCTTCGTCCTGCACGCTGATCCAGCCTTCGGCGAAACCTGGCAGGCTGCGCACGTCGGCAGCGGCTTCGAGAATGATGCCGTCGCGGCTGTAAACGCATGGCGTCGCAGCAATGCCCGCCTCGGTCAGCAGACCAAGGTAGGCGTCGCGGCTGTGATGGCGGCGGTTGACCCGCAGAATCATCGGCGGATGCGCATTGTTCGCTTCGCAAATGGCTTCCCACTGCTCAGGCCAGAAGGCCTTGAGGGATTTTTGCAGCCAGCGCGGGTGAGCAGTGCGCACCACCGGATCACGTTCCAGTTCGGCGAAAATTGTTTCGCTTTCGCGCTGGGCGTTGCGCAACACGGCGTTGAGCAGGCCTTTGGCCCACGGCTTTTTCAACTTGTCGGCGCAACCGACGGTTTCGCCGATGGCGGCGTGGGCCGGCACGCGGGTGTAGAGCAATTGGTAGAGACCGACCAGCAGCAGCGCTTCGACATCGGCGTCGGCGGCCTTGAACGGTTTCTGCAGCAGCTTCTCCGCCAGTGCCGACAAGCGTGGCTGCCAGCGCGCGGTGCCGAAGGCCAGATCCTGAGTGAAGCCGCGATCGCGATCCTCGACCTTGTCCAGTTGCGTCGGCAGCGAACTGTTCAGCGAGGCTTTGCCGCTGAGCACGGCGGCGAGTGCCTTGGCGGCGGCCAGACGCGGGTTCATTGCGCGTCCACCGCTGCGCCGAGTACGGTGCCGAGAGCAAATTTCTCACGGCGGCTGTTGAACAGGTCGCTGAAGTTCAGTGCCTTGCCGCCAGGCAATTGCAGACGGGTCAGGCACAGCGCTTGTTCGCCGCAAGCGACGACCAGGCCGTCCTTGCTGGCGCTGAGGATTTCACCCGGCGCGCCATTGCCCTCGGCAAGCGTCGCCGCCAGCACTTTCAGTGCTTCACCGTTAAGGGTGCTGTGGGTGATCGGCCATGGGTTGAAGGCGCGCACCAGTCGCTCCAGCTCAACCGCCGGGCGGCTCCAGTCGATGCGTGCTTCGTCCTTGTTGAGCTTGTGCGCGTAGGTGGCGAGCTCGTCGTTTTGCACTTCGCCTTCCAGCGTGCCAGCAGCCAGACCGGCAATCGCTTGCACCACGGCCGGCGGACCCATCTCGGCGAGACGATCATGCAAGGAGCCGCCAGTGTCTTCACCGGTGATCGGCGTGACGACCTTGAGCAACATCGGCCCGGTGTCGAGGCCGGCCTCCATGCGCATTACGGTAACGCCGCTCTCGGCATCACCGTGTTCGACGGCGCGCTGGATCGGCGCCGCACCGCGCCAGCGTGGCAGCAACGAGGCATGGCTGTTGATGCAGCCCAGACGCGGAATATCCAGCACCACTTGCGGCAGGATCAGGCCGTAGGCGACCACCACCAGCAAGTCCGGTTTCAGCGCGGCCAGTTCAGCCTGTGCATCGGCGTTGCGCAAAGTCGGCGGCTGCAACACCTGGATATTATTTTCCAGGGCGAGCTGCTTGACCGGGCTCGGCATCAGTTTTTGCCCGCGACCGGCCGGGCGATCCGGTTGGGTGTAGACCGCAACGATCTCGTAGGGGCTGTTCAGCAGGGCCTTGAGGTGTTCGGCGGCGAATTCCGGGGTGCCGGCAAAAACGATGCGCAGTGGCTCAGTCATGAAGGGCGTCTCATAAAAAGAAAAAGGCTTGCCGCAGCAAGCCTTTGAAGGAGGGGCATCAAGCGTTCTGGCGGTGCTGCTTTTCCAGTTTCTTCTTGATCCGGTCGCGTTTGAGCGTGGACAGGTAATCGACGAACAATTTGCCGTTGAGGTGGTCGCATTCGTGCTGGATGCACACCGCGAGCAGGCCTTCGGCGATCAGCTCATAAGGCTTGCCGTCGCGGTCCAGCGCCTTGATCCTGACCTTTTGCGGGCGGTCGACGTTTTCGTAGAAACCCGGTACCGACAGGCAGCCTTCCTGGTATTGGTCCATTTCTTCGGTCAGCGATTCGAACTCGGGGTTGATGAACACCCGCGGTTCGGTGCGGTCTTCGGAAAGGTCCATCACGACGATACGTTTGTGCACGTTGACCTGGGTCGCGGCAAGGCCGATGCCCGGCGCTTCATACATTGTTTCAAACATGTCATCGACCAACTGACGCACTTCGTCGTCCACTACAGCCACAGGCTTGGCGATAGTGCGCAGACGCGGGTCCGGGAATTCGAGGATGTTTAAAATGGCCATAGGCTTTGATTGCTGCACACGTTGAGTAAAGTCGGGCGATGGCCTGGCAGGTCCGAAGATGCAGGCTACCGTTGTGAAGCGTAGCTTGTGCATTTTGCACAAGCGAGCCACGGGGGCTCTGACGGTTCACGCGAATGCACATGATAAAGGGATTCACTGCATGAGGAAAACACTACTCGCCCTGCTGCTGTTGGCTTCGGCCGGCGTGGTGCAAGGGCAAGTGCAACTCAGGGATGGTTTTCCACAGCAATACACGGTGGTTTCGGGGGACACACTCTGGGACATATCCGGCAAATACCTGCGCGAGCCCTGGCAGTGGCCACAACTGTGGCGGGCCAATCCGCAAATTGAAAACCCCAACCTGATCTATCCCGGCGACACGCTGACCCTCAGTTATGTCGACGGTCAGCCGCGTCTGACCGTCAATCGCGGCGAGTCGCGCGGCACCATCAAGCTCTCGCCACGGATCCGTACCAGCCCGGTGGCCGAGGCGATTCCGAGCATTCCGCTGAAATCCATCAACAGCTTTCTGCTGAGCAATCGCATCGTCGACAAGGCCGAGGACTTCGACAAGGCGCCGTACATCGTCGCCGGCGATGCCGAACGCGTGCTCAGCGGTACCGGTGACCGCATCTTCGCTCGCGGCCATTTCGACCCCGATCAACCGGTCTACGGCATCTTCCGTCAGGGCAAGGTCTACACCGATCCGCAGACCAAGGAGTTCCTCGGGATCAATGCCGACGACATCGGTGGCGGTGAGATTGTCGCGACCGAAGGCGACGTCGCCACTCTCGCCCTGCAACGCACCACTCAGGAAGTACGCCTCGGCGATCGTTTGTTCAGCGGCGAAGAGCGCTCGATCAACTCGACCTTCATGCCCAGCGCACCAACGACCAACATCAACGGAGTGATCATCGATGTGCCGCGCGGTGTTACCCAGATTGGCGTGATGGACGTGGTCACGTTGAACAAGGGCAAGCGCGACGGTCTGGCCGAAGGCAACGTGTTGGTGGTGATGAAAACCGGCGAAACCGTGCGTGATCGCATCACCGGTCAGCCGCTGAAAATTCCCGATGAGCGCGCCGGTTTGCTGATGGTGTTCCGCACCTACGACAAACTCAGCTATGGCCTCGTGCTCAACGCATCGCGCTCGCTGGCGGTGCTCGACAAGGTGCGAAATCCGTAAGCTTGCTTCACAAGTTACCAACAGAGTTATCCACAGCTTGTTCCGAATGGTTCGGGACTTATAACGATCAAGGATGATCCATGATGCTGTCTGTCTGCACGCCGGTTTCGCCAGCGGAACTGGAAGCGCGTCTGCGCCTGCACCGCTTGCCGGACATCGGTCCGAAGCGGTTTGCCAAATTGCTCGAAGCTTTCGGCTCGGCGTCCAAAGCCATCAGCGCGCCAGCGAGTGCCTGGCGCTCGCTGGGAATGCCGGCGGCCTGCGCCGAAGCGCGACGCTGTCCTGAGGTGCGCGATGGCGCGAGCCATGCAATGCGCTGGCTAGAGCGGTCGGATCATCATTTGCTGATGTGGGATCAGGCGGATTATCCGGCGCTGCTGGCACAGATTCCGGATCCACCGCCGTTGCTGTTTGTCGCCGGGGATCCACTGATTCTGGAAAAACCGCAACTGGCAATGGTGGGTAGCCGACGCGCTTCGCGTCCGGGAATGGACACGGCAGCGGCGTTTTCCCGCAGCCTCGCCGGGGCCGGTTTTGTCATCACCAGCGGTCTGGCACTGGGCATTGATGCCGCTGCGCATCAGGCGGCACTGGATGTCGGTGGCTTGACCGTCGGTGTGTTGGGTACCGGGCTGGAAAATTTTTATCCACAGCGCAATCGGCGCCTGGCTGACGCGATGATCGCGTCCGGCAGCGCAGTGCTTTCGGAGTTCCCGCTGGATGCCGGGCCGACGGCGAGCAACTTCCCGCGTCGTAACCGGATCATCAGCGGATTGTCTCTGGGAGTGCTGGTGGTCGAGGCCAGCGTTGCCAGCGGTTCATTGATCACTGCGCGGCTGGCAGCCGAACAGGGGCGCGAGGTGTATGCGATTCCCGGCTCGATTCATCACCCCGGCGCGCGCGGTTGTCACCAATTGATTCGCGACGGCGCGGTGTTGGTGGAAACCATCGAGCACATCCTCGAAGCCCTGCGTGGCTGGCAGCATTTGCCATTGTCCGCAGACACCGCGAAAGTCGATCATCCATTGCTCATATTGCTGCACGCCGCGCCGCACACCAGCGAAGGTTTGGCCGACAGCAGCGGCTGGGCGTTACCGAAAGTGCTGGCGGCACTCACCGAACTGGAAATGGACGGCCGCGCGGTATGCGAAAACGGTCGCTGGTTGGCCAGGACAAGCTAGGTTTTACAAGGAAGATCGGTAAACTGCGCGAAACCTGATTGCGGAGAGTTTTTTCATGGTCAACAGTTGGCGTGTGCAACAAGCCGCACGAGAGATTCGCGCCGGGGCGGTGATTGCCTATCCAACCGAAGCCGTCTGGGGGCTGGGTTGCGACCCATGGAACGAAGAGGCCGTGGATCGGTTGCTGGCGATCAAGAATCGATCGGTGGTCAAAGGGCTGATTCTGGTTGCCGACAATATTCGCCAGTTCGATTTTCTGTTCGAAGACTTCCCGCCAGAGTGGATTGACCGCATGGCCAGCACCTGGCCGGGGCCGAACACTTGGCTGGTGCCGCATCAAGGTTTGTTGCCCGAATGGGTGACCGGTATGCACGACACCGTGGCGCTACGGGTCAGTGATCACCCGCAGGTGCGCGATCTGTGCTCGATGGTCGGGCCGTTGATTTCGACCTCTGCCAACCCACAGGGGCGCCCGGCAGCGCGCACTCGCTTGCGGGTTGAGCAATATTTCCGTGGGCAGATCGATCTGATACTGGGCGGGCAACTGGGTGGGCGCAAGAACCCCAGCGTGATTCGTGATCTGGCGACCGGCAAAGTCATCCGTCCCGACTGATCCAGCCTCTAACATTAGTAACGTGAGTACTCCTCGCCTTGACGGCGAGGAGTACTACGCGTGCCTGCGATTTATCCTGCAATGATGCTTGTTGTTGCGTCGGAAAAATCATCAACTATCTGAATTAACTGAATTTTCCCACCTGATTATCAGACCGCGTTTCGTGGCGGTATCGCCAAAAGCAACCATCCTTTCCCTGCACTCGAAACACTTCGATAAGTTAAGGTCTGCGGAGAAAGAATGGACACTACGGATTTGCAACTCACGGAATACTTGCAGACGCTTCAGGTGACGTTAAACAGTCATCAGGAGGGATGCCGGATCGTGATGCTTGAAGCGGGGTCGGATACCCAAGTGTTCGATCGGTTTATCGAACGGCAATTTCGGCTTCGGCTGCAGCATTACATGCTGACATCCAGGGCGCGGATGCTCGAAACCCGACTGGCGACACGGCCGCGAAGTACCCACTTTCTGTTGTATCGGCACGATCAGTTGCTGGCGGTATTGAGGGCCACTCCGGCGCCGTTCGAGTGGGCTTCACTGGCGCAGCAGCATGTTTCGCCCACGGTGGCGTTGTCACGCCATGTCGAACTCAGTCGCTTGATCTCGTACGCGCCCAGCGAACAGCCTATTGCCGTCGACAGTCTGATGGCGGCCGCTGCCGAGTGGGCCATAAAACAGGGCTATCAAGGTGTCACTGCGTTGTGCAGGGCATCGCAGTTGCGCCTGTACCAGCGTTTCGGTCTGATGCCGGTTGCCTCCAATCCCATGCATATCGAACAGCGCGCACGCGGGGATTACTGGGTGCTGTCAGCCGAGTGGCGGCAAATCCTCGCAGCGTTGCAACAGCCTGATTCCGCGACTGTCGGTCATCGGACGCCAAGACCGTCGGCGGCTCATCCACAGAAGTACTGAACACGCTCGAAGCGTCCTGCCAGTCATGGATCTGAAACCCTGACTGGCAGGACGCCGGGAGGTATCAAGGCAGCAGGACGGTGGAACCGGTGGTGCGGCGTGCCGACAGTTCGGTTTGTGCCTTCGCCGCATCAGCCAGTGGATAACGCTGGCTGATGTCCACCTTCAACTTGCCGCTGATGATCATCTCGAACAATTCATCGGCCATCCGCTGCAGGTTTTCGGCATTGTTGGCATAAGTTGCCAGTGTCGGCCGGGTTACGTAGAGCGAGCCTTTGGCGGCAAGAATGCCCAGATTGACCCCGTCCACCGCGCCGGAAGCATTACCGAAGCTTACGACCAGACCGCGCGGCGACACACTGTCGAGAGAGGTCAGCCAGGTGTCCTTGCCGACGCCGTCATAGACCACCGGGACTTTCTTGCCATCGGTCAACTCCAGCACGCGTTGCGCAACGTTTTCGTGGCTGTAATCGATGGTCGCCCAGGCGCCATTGGCCTTGGCCAGCTCGGCCTTCTCTTTGGAGCTGACGGTGCCGATCAGCTTCACGCCCAAGGCCTTGGCCCATTGGCAGGCGAGCGAACCGACACCCCCTGCCGCAGCGTGGAACAGAATGGTTTCACCGCCCTTGAGCTCATAAGTCTGACGCAACAGATACTGCACGGTCAGGCCTTTGAGCATGACCCCGGCAGCCGTTTCGAAGCTGATTTCGTCGGGCAGGTGCACCAGATTGTCCTGGGGCAGCACATGCAATTCGCTGTAGGCCCCCAACGGGCCGCTGCCGTAGGCCACGCGATCACCGACCTTGAAGCGGGTGACGTCGCTGCCCACGGCCTCGACGATGCCCGCACCTTCAGCGCCCAGGCCGGACGGCAAGGCTGGCGGCGCATACAGGCCGCTACGGAAATAGGTATCGATGAAGTTCAGGCCGATGGCCTTGTTGGCAACGCGTACCTGATTCGGGCCGGGGGTGGCGGGTTGATAGTCAACATATTCGAGCACTTCGGGGCCGCCGTGGGCGCGGAACTGGATACGCTTTGCCATTTGCCTGCTCTCCTTGGGTCTTTTGTGAGCCCCCTATCCAACTCCCATGCTTGATCTTCGTCAACTGCGGCGCGCCGTTGTGCGGTGGTATGCTACGCGCCCATTTGCGTCGCCCGCCTGCGGGGCGCCGCCCGATTCAAGGTGAAGCCATGACGACCCGCACCGACGCCGTAAAGGCCTATCTGCTCGACCTGCAAGACCGCATCTGCGCGGCTCTCGAAACCGAGGACGGCGGCACGCGCTTCGTCGAAGACGCCTGGACCCGGCCCGCCGGCGGTGGCGGTCGCACCCGCGTGATCGAGAACGGTACGGTGATCGAAAAGGGAGGTGTCAACTTTTCCCACGTCTTCGGCAGTGGTCTGCCACCGTCGGCCAGCGCCCATCGCCCGGAATTGGCCGGTCGCGGTTTCGAAGCGCTTGGCGTGTCGCTGGTGATCCACCCGCACAACCCGCATGTACCGACTTCCCACGCCAACGTGCGTTTTTTCATTGCCGAGAAGGAAGGTGAAGAGCCGGTCTGGTGGTTCGGCGGCGGCTTCGACCTGACCCCGTATTACGGCAACGAAGAAGACTGCATCCACTGGCACCGCGTCGCCGAGCAGGCTTGCGCGCCGTTCGGGGCGGATGTCTACCCGCGCTATAAAGCCTGGTGCGACACCTACTTCCACATCAAGCATCGCCACGAACCGCGCGGCATCGGCGGTCTGTTCTTCGATGACCTGAACGAGTGGGACTTCGACACCAGCTTCGCCTTCATGCGCGCCATCGGCGACGCTTACATCGACGCCTATCTGCCGATCGTGCAGCGCCGTAAAAACGATGCTTTCACCGCGCAGCAGCGTGAATTCCAGGAATTCCGCCGTGGCCGTTACGTCGAGTTCAACCTGGTGTACGACCGTGGCACGCTGTTCGGCCTGCAATCGGGCGGGCGAACCGAATCGATCCTGATGTCGCTGCCGCCGCAAGTGCGCTGGGGTTATGACTGGAAGGCTGCACCTGGCAGCGAAGAAGCGCGCCTGACCGAGTACTTCCTGCAAGACCGCGACTGGTTAGGCGAAGCCTGAGGATTTCTGATGGATCGTTACGTCGTTTTCGGTAACCCGATCGGCCACAGCAAATCGCCGATGATTCACAAACTGTTCGCTGCGCAGACCGGTCAGAGCCTCGACTACTGCACGCTGCTGGCGCCGCTTGATGATTTCGCCGGCTGCGCCACGGCGTTTTTCCAGGACGGTCGCGGTGCCAACGTTACCGTGCCGTTCAAGGAAGACGCTTACCGTTTGGCCAATAGCCTGACTGCTCGTGCGCAGCGGGCCGGTGCGGTGAATACCTTGAGCAAACTGGCGGACGGCTCGCTGCTGGGTGACAACACCGACGGCGCCGGACTGGTGCGTGATCTGACGGTGAACGCCGGGTTCAGCCTGACCGGCAAACGTATTCTGCTGCTGGGTGCCGGTGGCGCGGTGCGCGGTGCGCTGGAGCCGTTGCTGGCGGAACAACCGGCCTCGGTGATCATCGCCAACCGCACGGTGGACAAGGCTGAATTGCTGGCCGAGTTGTTCTGCGACCTCGGGCCGGTGTCGGCCAGTGGTTTCGACTGGTTGCGCGAGCCGGTGGACGTGATCATCAACGCTACATCTGCCAGCCTGACCGGTGATGTGCCGCCGATTGCGCCGAGCCTGATCGAGCCGGGCAAGACCCTGTGCTACGACATGATGTACGGCAAGGAACCGACAGCGTTCTGCCGTTGGGCCAATGAGCATGGCGCAGCGGTGGTGATGGATGGCTTGGGGATGCTTGCTGAACAGGCGGCTGAGGCGTTCTTCCTGTGGCGCGGTTTACGCCCGGACACCGCGCCAGTACTCGCCGAACTGCGCCGGCAACTGGCCCAATAAGTACCCATGTGGGAGCGAGCCTGCTCGCGAAAGCGGTCTGTCTGACACATCAATGTTGGATGTGCCGCAGTCTTCGCGAGCAGGCTCGCTCCCACAAGGATTACCTCGATCGCCAATCAATCCTCAAACCGGATCGGACATTTCTCCGGCCCCTCAAGCTTCCTCAATTCCTCCACCACCTGCGGCCGCGCCCGGCGCAAGGTCAGGCTGCGATTCTGGCGCAATAAACGCCGCGCCTCCTGATGCAGCATCTCAACCCCCGAATAGTCGATGAAGTTGATTTGCTGCGCCTCGATCACCACCCGCGCGCCGTGCAGGCGCTGCAGGCGCACTTGCAGGTAATGGCTGGCGCCGAAAAAGATCGAGCCGCCGACGCGCAAAACATCATCCTCACCGTCGCGCCAATGCTGCACACGCGGTTGCGAGGTGCGCTTGAGGTAGAAGAACAGTGATGCCAGCACCCCGGCATAAATCGCCGTCTGCAATTCCAGCAGCAATGTCGCCAGGCAAGTCAGCGCCATGACCACGAACTCGGCACGGCTGACTCGCAGCAACGCGCGAATGCCGCGATGATCGACCAAGCCCCAGGCGATCAGCAGAATGCTGCCCGCCATTGCCGGAATGGGAATGTGCGAAATCAGACCGGCGCCGAAAATCGCAAACAACGCCACCCAGATCGCTGAAAAGATCCCGGCCAATGGCGAACAGGCGCCCGCCTCGTAGCTCAACCCCGAACGGGTAAACGATCCGGCTGACAGCGACCCGGAAAAAAACGCCCCGACGATGTTCGATAAACCCTGCGCGCGAACTTCCTGATTGGCATCGAGCAACTGTTGCGACCGAGCGGAAATCGAGCGCGCGATCGACAGGCTGGTGACCAGCCCGAGCATGCCCACCGCCACGGCGCTCGGCAGCAAACGCAGGATCAAATCCAGATCCAGCGGCAAGCCACTGAACGGCGGCAGGCGCCCGACAAACGCGCTGACCAGATGCACATGCCCGAACATCGCCGGCCACAGCCACACCAGCAGACTGGCCAGCACCAATGTGATCAACAGCGTTGGCCAGCGTGGCAGCAGTTGTTTCAGCACCACGCCGACCACCACCGTGGCTATGCCCAGAACTAACGACGGTTTATCCACAGCCCTGAGGTGCTGCAGCAGATCCATCAGACTCGCCAGCGCCGTGGCTTTCGCCGGTAATTCCAGTCCCAACAGATTCGGCAACTGCCCGATGGCAATCACCACCGCCGCGCCGAGGGTGAATCCCAGCACCACCGAATGCGAAACGAAATTCACCAGCGCACCGAAGCGCAGCAAACCGAGCAGCCACTGGAAAATCCCGGCCAGGAACGTCAGCAGCAGGATCAAGGTGATGTAGTCCTGCGAGGCTGGCACGGCCAAGGGACTGACGCTGGCGTACAGCACAATCGAAATCGCCGCCGTCGGACCGCAGATCAAGTGCCAGGATGAGCCCCACAGGCAGGCGATCAACACCGGAATGATCGCGGCGTAGAGGCCGTATTCAGGTGGGAGGCCGGCGATCAGCGCGTAGGCAATCGACTGGGGTAAGGCGAGAATCGCACCGCTGAGGCCGACGATCAGGTCCCGTCCGACGCTGGCGCGGGTTTGTCGCGGTAGCCAGGTGAGGAAGGGCAAGAGAGAGTGGCGGCTGGGGAAGGCCATGGGTCCTCGCGGTTGGGGTTTTATTCAAGGTTATCAGGGTGTCAGGGGAAAGGCCCCTCACCCTAGCCCTCTCCCAGAGGGAGAGGGGACTGACCGAGGTGTCTGTCAGAGATTCATCAACCTGCGATTTCAAAGTTGAACGCAAGTTTTGAATGCAACAAATATCGGCTCCCTTTCCCCCTCGCCCCCTCTGGGGGAGAGGGCTGGGGTGAGGGGGCAAAAATCTCAAGCCAAGCAAAATTCCAGCAACCCCACGATCAGAGCTTCGCTTTCACCGCCACCAACGCATCCTTGCCATCGACGGTCTTCACCCCATCCAGCCACTTGTCCAGCACCGCCGGATTCGCCTTGATCCACGCCTTCGCCGCCTCGGCATTAGTGACCTTCTTGTTCACCACCTCAGCCATGATGCTGTTCTCCATCTCCTGAGTGAACGAAAGATTGGTCAGCAATTTACCCACATTCGGACACGCCTCGGCGTAGCCCTTGCGCGTCAACGTAAACACGCTGCCAGTCTCGCCAAAGTATTTCTCGCCACCCTTCAGGTAATGCATTTTCAGCTGCACGTTCATCGGGTGCGGGGTCCAGCCGAGGAAGGTGACGAATTTCTGCTTCTTCACCGCCCGCGACACTTCCGCCAGCATCGCCTGTTCACTGGACTCGATCAGCTTCCACTGGCCCATGTCGAAGTCGTTCTTCTTGATGATCTCCTGCAGCGAGATGTTTGCCGGCGCGCCCGAGCCGATGCCGTAGATCTTGCGCTCGAACTTGTCGGCGTATTTGTTCAGGTCGGCAAAGTTATGCACACCGGCGTCCCACACGTAATCCGGTACAGCCAGGGTGAACTCGGTGCCGTCGAGGTTTTTCGCCAGTTGCGTGACATCGCCGGTGGCGACGAACTTGTCGTAGAAGCCCTGCTGCGCCGGCATCCAGTTGCCGAGGAACACATCCACTTGGCCATCCTTCAACCCGCCAAAAGTAATCGGCACCGCGAGGGTGTCGACCTTAGCTTTGTAGCCCATGCCGTCCAGCAGAAACCCGGTGATGGCGTTGGTCGCGGCGATGTCGCTCCAGCCCGGATCAGCCATTTTCACCGTGTCGCAGCTCTGCTCGGCGAAGGCCGAAGTGCTGCTCAACGCGATCAGGCCAACCGTCACTACTGTGGATAACTTGCGCATGGACTTCCCCTTAACATTATTGGTTTTGGCAGGGTTGTGGATAACGTGCTTTGCGTTCCAGATCATCGAGGTCGATGTGGTTGCGCATGTACTGCTGACTGGCGTCCACCAGCGGCTGGTGATCCCAGCTCTTCAGCTTGCCGATGGTTAATGCGTCGGCAACAAATCGGCGACGGCGTTGGCTGGCGAGGACGTCGCGGTGTATTGCCGGGATGTCCCACTTGGCTCGCGCCTCGGCGAGAAAATCGTCGAAAAGCTGGCGATGTTGCGGCGATTGGCTGAGTTCTTCCAGTTCACGCGGATCGTTATTTACGTCGAAGAGTAGGCAAGGGTCGCTTTCACTGTAGATAAATTTGTAGGCGCCGCGACGGATCATCATCAACGGGCTGATGGTGCCTTCGGCCATGTATTCGCCAAACACTTGGTCATGGCCGCCCTGCCCTTGCAGGTGTGAAACCAGTGAGCGGCCGTCCAGCGGCAAGCCCGGTTCGAGCGTTCCGCCGGCCAGTTCAACGAAGGTCGGCAACAGGTCAGCGGTCGACACGGCTGCGCTAACCCGCCCGGCATCGAACTGGCCTGGGGCACTTATCAACAGGGGCACACGGGCCGCCATCTCGTACCAGTGCATTTTGTACCAGAGGCCTTTCTCGCCGAGCATGTCGCCGTGGTCACCGGAGAACACAATGATGGTGTCGTCAATTAGTCCGGTTTCTTCGAGGGTTTGCAGAAGTTTGCCGACGTTGGCGTCGATATAGCTGCAGGCGCCGAAGTAGGCCCGGCGTGCATCGCGGATCTTATCCACAGGCAGCGGCTTGTCCCACAGGTCGTAAACCTTGAGCAGACGTTGCGAGTGCGGATCGAGTTCGTGTTGATCCGGCGTGATCGGAAGCGGGATATCGGCATCGTTGTACAAATCCCAGAACGCCTTGGGAATGGTGTAGGGATCGTGTGGGTGAGTCATCGATACGGTCAGGCAGAACGGGCGATCGCCATCCTCGCGAATGTGATCGAACAGGTATTGCTGCGCCTTGAACACCACCTCTTCATCGAAATCGAGCTGGTTGGTGCGCACACACGGCCCGGCCTGCAGCACCGAAGACATATTGTGATACCAACTCGGCCGCACGTCCGGCTCATCCCAGTTCACGGCCCAGCCATAGTCGGCTGGGTAGATATCACTGGTCAGACGTTCTTCATAACCATGCAACTGGTCCGGACCGCAAAAATGCATCTTGCCCGACAGCGCGGTGCGGTAGCCGAGGCGGCGCAGGTAGTGGGCGTAGGTCGGAATGTCGGCGGGGAAATCCGCCGCGTTGTCATAGGCGCCAATCTTGCTCGGCAACTGGCCGCTGACCAGGGTGAAACGCGACGGCGCGCATAACGGGCTGTTGCAGTAAGCGGCATCGAACACCACGCCTTGGGCGGCGAGGCGGGAAAGATTCGGCAGTTTGATCGGCGACGGGCCGTAGATCGGCAACATTGGCGCGGCCATCTGATCGGCCATGATGAAAAGAATATTCTTGCGCTTCATGTGATCGCGGCATTCCATAGTGAATATTTATGCGACATTGCTGCGATCGAGCATGGAGTCCATGCTGTATTCGGTAAAGCCCGCGCCGGACAATGACTAGGATAAGTACAGCTTATGTATGAAGCTCTGGGGGATCTGTCCCTCGACCTGCTGCGCGCCTTCGAGGCCGCAGCCAGGCATCGCAGTTTTACCGCGGCGGCGGTCGAGCTGGGCACCACACAACCGGCGATCAGCCAGCAGATCAAACGGCTGGAAGAAAAACTTGGTACGCGGTTGTTTGATCGCATCTACCGTGGCATCGAGCTGACCGAAGTCGGCGCGATACTGTTTGAGCAAGTTAACCTCGGTTTGCAGAATATCGATGCAGGATTGAGTGCGATCAGTGCACAGCAGCAACATGAAGTCCTGCAGGTTGCCACTGATTTTGCCTTCGCTGCGTATTGGCTGATGCCGCGCCTGCATCGCTTTCACGAAGCCAATCCGCAGGTCGACGTCAGCCTCGTGACCAGCGAACGCAACCACAACATGCTGCGCACCGATATCGATGTGGCGATCCTGTTTGGCGATGGGCGCTTTAAACAGGGTGAAAGCCATTGGCTGTTCAGCGAAGAAGTGTTCCCCGTGTGCAGTCCGCAATTGCTCAAGGACCGCGCCCCGCCCTTGCCTGCTCAGGCGTTGCTGGAGTTTCCGTTGCTGCACCTGCGCGGGGAAAACAGCAGCAACTGGTTTGACTGGAGTGGTCTGTTCCGTGAACTCGGTATCAATACACCGCCAGCGCCGGGGCAATTGCGCTTCGACAATTACACGCTGTTGATTCAAGCGGCGATTGGCGGGCAAGGCGTGGCGATTGGCTGGCGGCACCTTGTGGATAACTTGCTGAGTCAGGGTTTGCTGTGCCGGCCGATTGCTGAAACGACGCTGTCGCGGTTGGGTTATTACGTGGTGCTGCCGCAACGCAAACGCCGGGGCACTCTGATTCAGCAGTTTGTCGATTGGTTGATGGTGGAGCAGGCGAGTAGCGCTGAATCGCTCAATGGGTTGGCATTGCCTTCGATTGCGGTTTGAAGATCAAAAGATCGCAGCCTTCGGCAGCTCCTGCATCTGGAACGCGGTCCCCTGTAGGAGCTGCCGAAGGCTGCGATCTTTTACGAATCTGAAGCCGCCACAAAATTCACATGTTCACCCACATGCAAATTCAGCCTTAGCTCATCGGCTATGCCCACCGCCACGCGATTCAGCCGCTCCAGCGGTTCGGCCAGACCCGGTTCCAGGTTGCCGCCGACTTGACTGAAATGTTCGATGGTCAGCCCGGCCACGCCGTGCGGTGCATTGACCAGCGTCCAATGCAGCGGGCTGCTTTGCACGGCTTCGCGAATTTCTTCGGCAGCATGACGTTGCAGGCGATCATCAACATCCGGCTCATCAAGTACGGCAAAGTCGCCCACCAGAAACAGCCGCGACACATTGGCCGCTTGCAGGCCATCAACCAGTGCGTCGACGGCCAGGACTTGCTCGACCGGTCCGAGCACTACGGAGCGTTCAACCTGATCGCTGCTGAACGGTAACCCCGGCGCATCCAGTAAACAGATGACCGCCGAACTGCCGGCCACACTCTGATTGACCCGTTCCGAGTCGAACAAATCGCCCGTTTTGGTGCGCAATCCAGGACGCGGCGCGAGTGCGGTCAAATCGTCGAGGATGGCGATGACTTCGTGCTGACGACGCAGCAATTCAGCCATCAACGCGCTGCCCAGGCTACTCATGGCACCATAGAGCACCACTTTTACCGCCGGGGTTTCGGCATTTTTCATGGCTGATCCCTTTTCTTATCCCTTGTATGGCGTGTGACATACGGGCAACGCCGAGGGTTCGAACCGATTTCCGAGGGTTTGCGATGCAAGCGATCAAGGGCTACCACGCCCACGTCTATTTTGACGCCGACACCATTGAACAGGCGCGGGCCTTGTGCGAGCAGGCCGCGCAATTGTTTTCATTGAAGATGGGCCGCGTCCACGAGCGCCCGGTCGGGCCGCATCCGGACTGGAGTTGCCAATTGGCCTTCGGCCCCGAGCTGATTGGCGATGTGCTGCCATGGCTGGCGCTGAACCGTAAAGGCTTGGTGGTGTTTCTGCACCCGGACACTGGCGATGACTTGCTCGACCATACGGAGCACGCGATCTGGATGGGCGCGATCCGAACGCTGGATCTGTCTATTTTTTGATCAAATCGTTTCTGCTGTCTCGCCTGGCAGATGCTCGTCCAGATGCAGCCAGGGCAATTGGCTGTCCGTCCAGATGTGTCGCTCGGCGGGTGCCTGCTCTGGGTGATCAAGGGTGGCGATGGTCACGTCGATGCTCTCGGGGCTGAGTAATGTCACCAGCGCCAGTTGCGCGCCGCAGTGCGGGCAGAAGAACCGCGCGCAACTGGCCGACGAGTCATATCGCGAAGGCACGCCGGCCAGCCATTGAAAATTCGCTGCCGGCACGGTGATCCAGGTCGTGACGATTCCGCCGCTGACTCGGCGGCAAATCGAACAATGGCAATGGGCGATATCCTGCAAGGCCCCGCTGAACTGATAACGAATGTGTCCGCAATGGCAGCTGCCGCTGTGCAATTCGCTCATCTCGAAAGCTCCCCTTCCCGTGTTTATTGACTCTAGTTCGCATCCGACGGCCGGTTGACCGTTCATTCAAAGCTTTCTCAAGCGAAAGGTAGCTGAAAGCTTCCCCGATTAGGATCGCCTCCACTTCCGGCAACAGACCGGTTGGCCAACGCGTGTGATACCTCGCACGAACGGCCCAATTAACAACAACAATGGTGATTCTGATGTCCTCTGTAGCCCGCCTTTTCGCTGTCACTCCGCCCGTACGTCTCGTGCTTCCCGTTCTGCGCTGATCCCGTCCGATCTGCTCATTTAACTAGCCGCGCTACGCCTGGAGTATTCCCATGCTGACTTTCCTTGGCTTCGCCATGGTCATCACGTTCATGTTCCTGATCATGACCAAGCGCCTGTCCGCGCTGATCGCTCTGATCATCATCCCGATCGTCTTCGCCCTGTTCGGCGGTTTTGCACCGAAGATCGGCCCGATGATGCTCGAAGGCATCGCCAAGCTCGCGCCGACTGGCGTGATGCTGATGTTCGCGATTCTCTATTTCGCCCTGATGATCGACTCCGGCCTGTTTGACCCGGCCGTGCGCAAGATTCTCAAACTGGTCAAGGGTGACCCGCTGAAGGTTTCGGTCGGCACCGCCGTACTGGCGCTCGTCGTTTCCCTCGATGGTGACGGCGCGACCACTTATATGATCTGCGTGGCCGCCATGCTGCCGCTGTACAGCCGCATCGGCATGAGCCCGCGGATCATGGCCGGTCTGATCATCCTCGCCGGTGGCGTGATGAACATGACGCCGTGGGGCGGCCCGACCGCGCGTGCGGCGAGTGCGCTGCATGTCGATCCGTCGGACATTTTCGTGCCGATGATTCCGGCCATGGCCGCTGGTGTGGTGGCGATTCTGGTTATCGCTTATTTCTACGGTAAACGTGAGCGTGCGCGTCTGGGTGAGCTGCATCTGGTTGGCGATGATATCGATCACAGCGAAATCAGCGTGTCGCAGTTCCCGGATGCCCGCCGTCCAAAACTGATCTGGTTCAACGGCGCCCTGACTTTCGGCCTGATGTGCACGCTGATCGCCGGCCTGCTGCCATTGCCGGTGCTGTTCATGGTTGCGTTCAGTATTGCCATGATCGTCAACTACCCTTGCCTGCAGATGCAGAAGGATCGTGTCGCCGCTCACGCCGGTAGCGTGCTGGCAGTGGTCGGTCTGATCTTTGCGGCGGGTATCTTCACCGGTATCCTGAGCGGCACCGGCATGGTCGATGCGATGTCGAAGAGCCTGTTGGCGGTGATCCCGGATTTCCTCGGCCCGTACCTGGCGGTGATCACGGCGCTGGTGAGCATGCCGTTCACCTTCTTCATGTCCAACGATGCGTTTTACTATGGCGTGTTGCCGGTGTTGGCCGAAGCCGCCAGCCACTACGGGATCACCGCAGTGGAAATGGCCCGTGCCTCGATCGTCGGTCAGCCCGTCCACTTGCTGAGCCCGTTGGTGCCATCGACGTATCTGTTGGTAGCCTTGGCCGGCATTGATTTTGGTGACCACCAGCGTTTCACCCTGAAATGGGCGATCCTGGTTTGTATCTGCATCCTGATTGCTGCACTGCTGTTGGGGACTTTCCCGGTGTTCAGCACTCTATAAGCCCAAGACTCACCGTTTCGGGTCCTGGCTTCGCGGTTTGAAGCCCGGACCTTTTTCGGTTTAACAATCGCTCAAAGGAATACACATGGAATGGCTGACCAACCCCGAAATCTGGGTTGCCTTCTTCACCCTGACCGCCCTGGAAATCGTCCTCGGCATCGATAACATCATCATGATTTCGATCCTGGTCAGCCGCATGCCGAAACACATGCAGCAGCGCACCCGGATCTTCGGTCTTGGCCTGGCCATGATCACCCGCATCCTGTTGCTGCTGTCGATCACCTGGGTCATGCGCCTCACCGCCGACCTGTTCGAAGTGTTCGGTCAGGGCATTTCCGGCCGTGACCTGATTCTGTTCTTCGGTGGTCTGTTCCTGCTGTGGAAGAGCTCGCAAGAGATGTATCACGCGCTGGAAGGCGAAGACGAAAGCGACGAAACCCCGGGTGGCAAGGGTGGCAACTTCCTTTACACCATCATCCAGATCGCGATCATCGACATCGTCTTCTCGCTGGATTCGGTGATCACTGCAGTGGGTATGGTTTCCCACGTGCCGGTGATGGTCGCGGCGATCGTTGTGGCGGTACTGGTGATGATGCTGGCCTCGGGCAAGATCAGCGAGTTCATCGACAAGCACCCGTCGCTGAAGATGCTGGCGCTGTCGTTCCTGCTGGTGGTCGGTACCGTGCTGATTGCCGAGTCGTTCGACGTGCATGTGCCGAAAGGCTACGTCTACTTCGCCATGGCGTTCTCGCTGGCGGTTGAGGCGATCAACATCAAGCTGCGCGGCGCAATGGCCAAGAAGCGACAGCAGCAAGATCCGGTGAAACTGCGCAAGGACATCCCGGGCCAGTAATCTGCTAGTCCGGCAATACGCAGTACCCCCTGTGGGAGCGAGCCTGCTCGCGAAGACGGAGTGTCAGTCGACTGAAATGTTGGCTGATCCACCCCTTTCGCGAGCAGGCTCGCTCCCACATTTGTTTGTGCAACATTCAGTCACTGCGGACCTTGTGGGAGCTGGCTTGCCAGCGATAGCGGAGTGTCAGGCGACATCAATGTTGGTTGTGCTGACGCCATCGCTGGCAAGCCAGCTCCCACAGGAGACGGCGTTGATTTAAAGGGAGTGTATGAAGCGCTTTTCATGACACTTTTGTTTCAATCGACACTTTAGCTGTGCAATGCTGGCGCCCAGACCGTTAGCCAACTACAGCTTAAGTATCAAAAACGTAGAAACCGCGCGGTACCGTCAACTTGCCTCTCTGAGGCACTGCTATTACAGGGGGTCTGCATGCTCACCCTGCTCAATCTGCTTTCCGCCGTCGCCCTGCTGATCTGGGGCACGCACATCGTCAGAACCGGCATCCTGCGGGTGTATGGCACCAACCTGCGCCATGTGATTGGCCAGAACATGTCCAAGCGCTGGCTCGCGTTCGTTGCCGGCATTGTCGTTACCGCCATGGTGCAGAGCAGCAATGCCACGGCCATGCTCGTCACCTCCTTCGTGGGTCAGGGTCTGATGGCGCTGACCCCGGCGCTGGCGACCATGCTCGGCGCCGACGTCGGTACCGCGCTGATGGCGCGGGTGCTGACGTTTGACCTGTCATGGCTGTCGCCGCTGCTGATCTTTCTCGGGGTAATTTTCTTTCTGTCGCGCAAACAGACGCGGCTCGGGCAAATGGGCCGGGTGTCGATCGGCCTCGGGCTGATCATTCTCGCGCTGCAATTGATCGTTGAGGCTGCTGCGCCAATCACCCACGCGCAAGGGGTGAAGGTGATTTTCGCTTCGTTGACCGGTGACATTCTCCTCGACGCCCTGGTCGGCGCGTTGTTCGCGATGATTTCCTACTCCAGTCTCGCCGCCGTACTGCTCACGGCGACCTTGGCCGGGGCCAGTGTGATCAGCCTGCCAGTGGCGATCGGTCTGGTGATCGGCGCCAACATCGGCAGCGGCATTCTCGCGTTCATGAGCACCAGCATGCAGAACGCCGCCGGGCGGCAAGTGGCGTTGGGCAGTCTGTTGTACAAGCTGATCGGTCTGCTGCTGATCATCCCGGTGCTCGATCCGCTGGTGCACTGGATCGACAGCCTCGATTTCAGCCCGCAGGAAATGGTCATCGGCTTCCACCTGCTCTACAACACCGCGCGCTGCCTGATTCTGCTGCCAAGCGTCGGGCCGATGGCACGCCTCTGCGCCTGGCTGCTGCCAGAGCGGCCGGAGGTCAACGGCACCGCCAAACCGCGCCATCTCGACGCGACGGCGCTGGTTACACCGAGCCTGGCGCTGGCCAACGCCGCACGTGAAACCCTGCGCATGGGCGATCTGCTCGACAACATGCTCGACGCGACCCTCGATGTGTTGCGCGGCAAGCAGACCGCCGTCACCCAGGAAATGCGCCGATTGACCGACGACGTCGAAGCGCTCTACAGCGCGATCAAGTTGTACCTGGCGCAGATGCCCCGCGAAGACCTCGGCGAGCAGGACAGTCGACGCTGGGCCGAGATCATCGAGCTTTCAATCAACCTGAAACTGGCCGCCGACCTGATCGAACGCATGCTGCGCAAGATCCAGCAGCAGAAGACCTCGCAGCGGCGTTCGTTTTCCGAAGAAGGTCTGGAGGATCTGGCCGGATTGCAGCAGCAACTGATTTCCAACCTGCGTTTGGGCCTTTCGGTGTTCCTCAGTGGTGACCGCGAAAGTGCCCGGCAATTGCTGCGCGAGAAACGCCGTTTCCGCGCTCAGGAACGGCGTCTGGCCCATGCGCATGTCAGCCGTTTGCAACGCAAGATCGTGCAGAGTATCGAGACCAGTTCGCTGCACCTGGAGTTGATTGCCGACATGAAACGCTTGAATTCGCTGTTTTGCGGCAGTGCGTATGTGGTGCTGGAAACGGCGGATACCGGGGCGCTGGCGGCGGATGATATTGCCGACATTACGCATTCGCCTTGAACGTCTGGGGCTGGGTTTAGTCAGTTACATTGATTCAGCCTTCAGGCCGCTATCGCGAGCAGGCTCACTCCTACAGGGGGGATGCATTCCAAATGCAGGAGTGAGCCTGCTCGCGATGGGGGCCTGACTGACGACACGGATCTCCAAATCAGCCGTACGGAAGCCTGTTATGCGTTGCCTGTTGTTCGCCTGTCTGTTGCTCGGTTCCCTGCCCGCCTTTGCCCTGGATCGTTTTCAGGTCGAAGGCTATGCGCTGCCCAACGGTTTGCAACTGATGCTCAAACCCGGCACCGAGCGCGGGCACGTGGCGATCCGGCTGGTGGTCGGTGTCGGCCTCGATGATTTCGACTGTGACGAAAAGGAGTTGCCGCACCTGCTCGAACACCTGCTCTTCAGCGGCATCGATGCGACCGGCGAAGGTGGTTTAGAGGAGCGCATGCAGGCGCTGGGCGGTGACTGGAACGCGTTCACCAGCAATGCCGACACCACGTTTGTCATCGAGGCCCCGGCGAAAAACCAACGCAAAGTGCTCGACCTGCTGCTCGCTCTGCTTACGCAAACGCGCATCGACGATAACGCCATCAACGCCGCCAAACGTGTGGTCGAGCGCGAGGACGGCGGCCATTACACGCGTCTGCAACGCTTTCTCGATCGGCAGGATCTCGGCCACACCGCGAGCAATCAGCTCGCCGTCGAACTGGGCTTGAAATGCCCGCAGCGCGCCGAGGTCGGTCACCTGACTCAGGAACAACTGGAGAAAGTTCGCAAGGCCTGGTACGCACCGAACAACATGACCCTGATCGTCGTCGGCGAACTCGACAAGCTGCTGCCGGCCTATCTGGAACGCACCTGGGGCGCACTCGAAGCGGTCGAGCCGAGCGAACACCGCCCGCTGCCGGACATCCGTACCAGTGCCGCCCATGAACGCACCCTCACCCGTGGCTTTATCGGTGACAGCGCCAAACTGCACTGGCTGGTGCCGGAGCCGGTGATCGATGATCAGTACGACCAGACGTTCGACATTCTGAAGGATTACCTCGATTGGGCGTTGTACCGACAGATCCGCCTCAACCACGGCTTGTCTTACGGGCCATGGGCCGAGCGTGAAGTGTTTGGCGGTGTCGGCTTTATGAGCCTGAATGCCGATCTCGATCGCGATGATGTCGACGAGGCCATTCAAGTGCTGGAAGACCTCAAGGCCGACCTGCTGAAAAACGGTCTCGACCCGGACACCTTTGCGCGGATCAAACAGGCCTCGATCGCCCATCAGGCGTGGGCGGTGCAGGGCAACAGCGCGATGGCGGATTACTACTGGAGCGCGCTCGCTGATTACCAGGACGGACGCTTTGCCAATCCGGCGCGCGAGCTGCAAGGGGTGACGCTGGAAGCGGCGAACAAGGCGATGCGCGAGTTGTTGCTGCAACCGGGGTATCTGCGGATCGAGAAGCCGTTGCTCAGTGATGATCAGGTGTTGTGGTTGAGTGCGGGTGGCTTGGGCCTGGTGTTGTTGATCCTGATCGGCTGGCGTTTGCACCGCAAGCGGGGTTGAAGATCAAAAGATCGCAGCCTGCGGCAGCTCCTACAGGGGATTGCGTTCCAAATGTAGGAGTTGCCGAAGGCTGCGATCTTTTGAGGCCCTGAAATGCACCGAATAAGTGACCGGCAGCCTCGCCACAACGCCCGGCGGGCGCTACTCTGTCGAGGTTTTTTCCCCTCAAGTCGTGAACCGCCCAAATGCCAAAAATACAGCTCCTGATCCAGCGCATTCTCGAACTGATGAAGCGCTATCCCGGGGTCATTGCGCTTGGCGGGTTCATCTCCGGGGTCGGCAGTTTCATCATGGTCGATCGTCAGCAGGGCCTGGCGAGCTGGATCACCGTGATCATGCTGCTCAGCTGGATCTGGCTGATGCTGGAAAACACCCTCACCGGCCTCTTCACCCGCGTGTTCAAACGCGAGATTCCCCAGCCGTTGCTGCGTTACGCGACGCAGATGATCCATCAGGAAAGCCTGTTTTTCGTCCTGCCGTTCTTTTTCATCACCACGACGTGGAATAGCGGACAGCTGTTTTTCACCGGCCTGCTCAGCGTCGCGGCACTGATTTCCATCGTCGATCCGCTCTATTACAAATGGCTGGCGCCACGGCGCTGGGCGTTTCTCGCGCTGCACACGCTGACCCTGTTCGCCGCCCTGCTCACTGCGTTGCCGGTGATCATGCACCTGACCACGGCGCAGAGTTTCAAGTGGGCGCTGGGCATTGCCGTGCTGTTGTCGTTCCCGAGTCTGGCGTCGATCTTTCCGATCCGCACGCTGCGCAACGCGCTGGCGATCCTGTGCATCACCGTCGGCATTGGTGGCGTGGGTTGGGCGCTGCGTTCGTGGGTGCCGCCGGCGACGCTGTGGATGACCGACGTGGCGATCAGCACGCAAATGCAGGACCGCACCCCAGGTGCCAGCCTCGACACGGTCAGCGCCGAGCAGATTCGCGGCGATGGCCTGTATGCCTACACCGCGATCAACGCACCGCGCGGGCTGGATGAGCGGATTTATCACGTCTGGCAATTCAACGGCAAAGAGGTCGACCGCATCGCCCTCGACATCCACGGCGGGCGCAAGGAAGGCTACCGGGCGTGGACGCACAAGCAGAACTTCCCCGGCAACCCGGCGGGCAAATGGCAGGTGCGCGTGCTGACCGAGGATGGCCAGGTGATCGGCGTGCTGCGCTTCGAAGTCACGGACAGCACAGCGATCAAAGAAAAGTAATCCGGTTCGTGCTATTACGTTAGTTCGCATAAAGGCCGAACAAGCACGGAGCTTATGACCAGCAGCTCGATCAGCGGAAATGCCCAACTGGACACGTCGATAACCCCTGCCCGCCTGCGGGTCACGGGGGACTGGACGCTTGCCCATTACGCCGAGCTCAAGCAACTGAGCGAAAAGCTCCACGGCCAATACGACGCCAACACCCCGATCGACCTCAATAGCCTCGGCGCTCTCGACACCGCTGGCGCTTCGTTGCTGGTCGAACTGCTCGGCTCCGAACGCCTCGGCCAATCCGCCGAACATCCCGATTGCACCCTGACCTCCGCCGACCGCGCGCTGCTGCAAACCGTGTACTGCTCGATGACCGATTTCTGCGTGCCGATCAAAGAGCCGGAAATCAGCGTCAGCGTGCAATTGCTCACGCGCATCGGTCGCGCCGTCGATACCGTCTGGCAAGACACCCTGCAATTGCTCGGCTTCGTCGGCCTGATCATGGAAACCATCGCGCGCAGCCTGTTCCGGCCCAAGCGCTGGCGGATCACGCCGATGATCGCGCACATCGAACAGACCGGCCTCGACGCCGCGCCGATCGTGGCGTTGCTGACCTTTCTGGTCGGCGCGGTGGTGGCGTTTCTCGGCGCCACAGTACTGGCCAGTTTCGGCGCGACGATTTTTACCGTGGACCTGGTCGGGTTCTCGTTCCTGCGTGAATTCGGCGTGCTGCTCACGGCGATCCTGATGGCCGGGCGCACCGCCAGTGCCTTCACCGCGCAGATCGGCTCGATGAAGGCCAACGAAGAAATCGACGCGATCCGCACCCTCGGCCTCGACCCGATGGAGTTGCTGGTCGTGCCGCGGGTACTGGCGATGCTGGTGGCGCTGCCGATGCTGACGTTTCTCGCCATGCTGTGCGGGATCATCGGTGGCGGCGTGGTTTGCGCGGTGTCGCTGGATATTTCGCCAGCGATGTTCCTGACGCTGTTGCAGTCGGACATCGGCGTTCAGCACTTTCTCGTAGGCTTGGTGAAGGCGCCGATCTTTGCCTTCATCATTGCCGCGATTGGTTGTCTGGAAGGCTTCAAGGTCAGCGGCAGCGCCGAGTCGGTCGGCGCCCACACCACCTCCGCTGTGGTGCAATCGATTTTCGTGGTGATCGTGCTCGATGCGGTGGCCGCGCTGTTCTTCATGGAGATGGGCTGGTGAGTCGTCTACCCCGCGCGCCCTCGGAGGCGGTGATCGAAGTCCGCGGCCTGTGCAATCGCTTTGGCAGCCAGAGCGTGCACGAGAACCTCGATCTGGATTTGTACAAGGGCGAAATCCTCGCCGTGGTCGGTGGTTCCGGCAGCGGCAAATCGGTGCTGTTGCGCAGCATTGTCGGTCTGCGCCGGCCCAGCGAAGGCATGGTCACCGTGTTCGGCAAGAACCTGCCGAGCCTGTCCGAGCATGAGCGTTCGCTGGTCGAACGGCGTTTTGGCGTGCTGTTTCAGAAAGGCGCGTTGTTCTCCTCGCTGACCGTCACCGAGAACGTCGCCCTGCCCCTTATCGAACACGCCGGCCTTAGCCGCAACGACGCCGAGCACTTGGCGGCGGTGAAGCTGGCGCTGGCCGGGTTGCCGTTGTCGGCGGCGGACAAATACCCGGCGTCGCTGTCCGGCGGCATGATCAAACGCGCGGCATTGGCGCGGGCGCTGGCGCTGGATCCGGACATTCTGTTTCTCGATGAACCCACTGCCGGCCTCGATCCGATTGGCGCAGCGCAGTTCGATCAATTGATCCTGACCCTGCGCGATGCGCTCGGCCTCAGTGTGTTTCTGGTGACCCACGACCTCGACACGCTCTACACCATTACCGACCGCGTGGCGGTGCTGGCGCAGAAAAAGGTCTTGGTCGCCGGTCCCATCGACGTGGTCTCGGAAACCGACGACGCGTGGATCCACGAATACTTCCACGGCCCGCGCGGCCGCTCGGCGCTGGACGCCGCCAAATTGCTCAACGAGGTCTGACATGGAAACCCGAGCGCATCATGTGTTGATCGGCCTGTTCACCGTGATTGTGGTGGCAGGCGCCCTGCTCTTCGGTCTGTTCCTGGCCAAGTCCAGTGTCGATACCGAGTTCAAGGACTACGAGATTGTCTTCAGCGAAGCGGTCAGCGGTTTGTCCAAGGGCAGCCCGGTGCAGTACAGCGGGATCAAGGTCGGCGACGTGATCAACCTGCGCCTTGATCCAAAGGATCCGCGGCGGGTGCTGGCGCGGATTCGCCTGGCCGGTGACACACCGGTCAAGGAAGACACCCAGGCCAAACTGGCGCTGGCCGGGATTACGGGGACGTCGATCATCCAGCTCAGCGGCGGCACGCCCGAGAGCCCGAAACTGCGTGGGCATGACGGTAATCTGCCGACCATCGTTGCATCGCCCTCGCCTATTTCGCGCTTGCTCAATGACTCCAACGATTTGATGACCGGCATCACCGCGCTGCTGCAGAACGCCAATCAGATGTTCTCTGCCGAGAACGTCGAGCGTGTGAGCAAGACCCTCGCCCATCTGGAGCAAACCACCGGGACGATCAACGATCAGCGCGGTGACATCAAACAGGCCATGCAGCAACTGGCGACCGTCGGCAAACAGGCCGGCAGCATGCTCGAACAGACCTCGCTGCTGATGCGCAACGCCAACGGTTTGATCAACGACCAAGGCAAGCAGGCACTGGGCAGCGCCGAGCAAGCGATGAAGTCGCTGGAACAAAGCACCACCACCATCAGCACCTTGCTCAGCAAAAACGAAAACTCCCTCGACAACGGCATGCAGGGCCTCAATGGCCTGGCGCCGGCGATCCGCGAACTGCGTGAGACGCTGACCTCGCTGCGGGCCATTTCCCAACGCCTTGAGGCCAACCCCAGCGGTTACCTGCTGGGCCGTGACAAGAACAAGGAATTCACGCCATGAAGCTGACTCGCCTCGCCCTCTTCGCTGCCGGTTTTTCCTTGATCAGCGCCTGTTCGATTCTGCCCGAGTCCGAGCCGTCGGATGTCTATCGCCTGCCGACTGCCCAGGCGCCCGCCTCGGCCAGTTCGGCGGCGACTCAGTCGTGGTCGCTGCGGTTGAACAAGCTGCAGGCCAGTGAAGCGTTGAACCGGCCGACGATTGCGGTGATTCCGCAGGGTGACGTGATCAGCAGCTACAAGGGCTCGCGCTGGAGCGATCCGGCACCGGTGCTGGTGCGTAATCGTTTGCTCGACGGCTTTGCGCGTGATGGCAGGGTGACGTTGCTGAGTACCGATGACAGCAACTTTGCTGCGGATCTGGAATTGGGTGGGAGTTTGCAGGCGTTTCAGACCGAGTATCAGGGCACGCAGGCCAGCGTCGTGGTGCGGGTTGATGCGTTGCTGGTGCGCGGTTATGACCAGCGGATTCTGGCCAGTCGGCGGTTTGAGGAGCGTCAGCCATTGAACGATGTGCAGGTGCCGGCGGTGGTCGCCGGGTTTGGTCAGGCCAGTGATCGTCTCACCGCCAAAGTAGTCGCCTGGGCCGTAGAGCAAGGCCAGAAACTGGCTCCCCCAAAGCCCTGATTCACCACAATCCATGTAGGAGTGAGCCTGCTCGCGATAGCGGTCTATAAGACACCATCATCGGTGATTGTCACCCAGCTATCGCGAGCAGGCTCACTCCTACAGTTTGGATTTTTGTTCAGCCGAAGAACCAGTAGCAGACGAAGATAGCCCCGACCACACCAGCAAACTCCGCCAACAACGCACACCCCACCGCATGCCGCGCGCGTTGAATCCCCACCGCACCGAAATACACCGCCAGCACATAGAACGTGGTTTCGGTACTGCCCTGAATCGTCGCCGCGACCAGCGCCGGGAAGCTGTCGACACCGGACGTTTTCATCGTCTCGATCAACATCGCCCGCGCCGCACTGCCGGAGAACGGTTTGACCATCGCCGTCGGCAGCGCATCGACAAACCGCGTGTCCCAACCGGCCCACTCGACGAGATGCCGAATGCCGTCCAGACCAAAGTCCAGTGCCCCGGAGGCGCGCAGCACGCCGACCGCACAGAGCATCGCGACCAGATACGGCAGCAGGTTCTTCGCGACGTCGAAGCCTTCTTTGGCGCCCTCAACAAACGCCTCGTAGACCTTGACCTTCTTCAACGCGCCGATCAGCAAAAACAGCATGATCAACCCAAACAGCGTGAGATTGCCGAGGATCGACGACAATCCAGCCAAGGCCGTTGCTGAAAGAGTACCCAACAGGGCCATGAATCCACCGAGAATCAGTGCGCCCGGAATCAAATAAGCCAACACCACCGGATCCCAGATCCGCAAACGCTGCATGAACGCCACCGAGAGGAAGCCGACAATCGTCGAGCAGCTCGTGGCCAGCAGAATTGGCAGGAACACCAGCGTCGGGTCGGGTGCGCCTTGCTGGGCGCGGTACATGAAGATCGTTACCGGCAGCAGGGTCAGGGAAGAGGCGTTGAGCACCAGGAAGAGGATTTGCGCGTTACTGGCGATGGTGGCACTGGGATTGAGCTCCTGCAGCGCCTTCATGGCTTTCAGGCCGATCGGCGTGGCCGCGTTGTCGAGGCCGAGACCGTTGGCGGCGAAGTTCAGGGTGATCAGGCCAAGGGCAGGGTGACCGGCCGGGACTTCCGGCATCAGCCGCAGAAACAGCGGGCCGAGCACTTTCGCCAGCCACTCGACGATCCCGGCCTTCTCGGCAATGCGCAGGAAGCCCAGCCACAGGGTGAGGGTGCCGAACAGCAGCACCATGACTTCGACCGAGAGCTTGGCCATGGCGAAAATGCTTTCCACCATCGCCGCAAAGATCCCGGCGTTACCGCCGATCAGCCACTGCGCCAGCGCCGATACGGCTGCCACGATGAAGAAGCCAAGCCACAGGCCATTAAGCATCAGTCAAATCCCCCGAAGAATGCGGCGAATGATAGCGGGGTCGCCAGAAACGACAAACCCCGGATTTCTCCGGGGTTTGTGTGTACCTGCTGCCACCCCATTTACCGGGTTGACCTCAATCTCCTACAGGGGTGTGTCAGTTCTTGGAGATTTCGCCTGCTGGCAGTTTTTCCTTGCTGCGCCAGTGCGGCAGGGAGTTCCAGTAGCGCTCGCCCTTGGCGTCGTCGTACATGCCTTCCCAGCGGGCGATAACCAGCACGGCCAGCGCGTTACCAATCACGTTCAGTGCGGTACGGGCCATGTCCATGACGCGGTCGACACCGGCGATAAACGCCAGGCCTTCCAGCGGAATACCGACGCTGCCCAGAGTTGCCAGCAGCACCACGAAGGACACGCCCGGTACACCGGCGATGCCTTTGGAGGTGACCATCAGGGTCAGGACCAGCAGCAGTTGCTGGCTGATCGACAGGTCGATGCCGTACAGCTGCGCAATGAAGATTGCCGCGATCGACTGGTACAGGGTCGAACCGTCGAGGTTGAACGAGTAACCGGTCGGCACGACGAAGCTGCAGATGGCTTTCGGCGCGCCGTAGGCTTCCATCTTCTCGATCACGCGTGGCAGCACGGTTTCCGAAGAAGCGGTGGAGTAGGCCAGCACCAGCTCATCCTTGAAGATGCGCATCAGCTTGAACACCGAGAAACCGAACATCTTGGCGATCAGGCCCAACACCACGAAGGCGAAGAAGGCGATGGCGAAGTAAACCAGGATGACCAGTTTGGCCAGCGGCACCAGCGAGGCGAAGCCGAAGTTGGCCACCGTCACCGCGATCAGTGCGAATACGCCGATCGGCGCATAGTTCATGATCATGTGGGTGACTTTGAACATGCTTTCCGAGACGCCCTGGAACATCTTCACCAGCGGCTCGCGCAGGTCCGACTGCAGGCTCGACAGACCGAGACCGAACAGCACGGAGAAGAAGATGATCGGCAGCATTTCGCCGCGAGCCATGGCCGCGAAGATGTTCGACGGGATCAGGTTGAGGATGGTCTCGATGAACGCGTGTTCATGCTGCACTTCGGCGGCGGTCGCCTGGTACTTGGAGATATCCACCGTGCCCAGGGTGCTCATGTCGATGCCGGCACCCGGATGGAACACGTTTGCCAATACCAGACCAACGAGGATGGCAATGGTGGTGACGATTTCGAAATAGATGATCGTCTTCAGGCCGATGCGCCCGAGCTTCTTGGCGTCACCCACGCCGGCGATACCGACAATCAGGGAAGAGATGACGATCGGGATCACGATCATCTTGATCAGACGGATAAAGATATCGCCTGCCGGTTGCAGGACGTTGCTGATCCACCAGGCTTTCTCGGCACTGAAGTGGTTGAGCAACGCACCAATTGCAATACCCAATACCAGACCGATGAGGATCTGCCAGGCGAGGCTAAGTTTTGCCTTCTTCATTATCTTTACCCTTACTTGCGTTTGACTCAGGCACATGCAGGAACTGGAACGCTCTTTAGCGGAAAAGTCTGTGCATCTGCCTCCGTATAAGGTGCCCCGAAGCGCGTATTTACGGCTCTTCGGCAGGCGAAAAAAGGCGCAACTATTCCGATGCAAGGTTGCGCCGTCTAATGCCGTAAACGCCTACCCTATGCCGAATCGGCATGAGCTTTTTTAATTGAAACTGGCGTCCCAACCGGTTCGATTGTGACATTTCGGCCGGCATAAGTGCCGTGAACCGGCCATCACAGAGCAGGTTGATTATTTTTTGAACGAGAAAAATCGACAAAAATTTTGGGAAAATGCCTACGTGGCAAGACTAGAAGTCCTACTGTTTAAGCGGTTTTTTTGTCGATATACGGTCGCCAGGAAACACCGCGTAATGTTTTCGCGCGCAGTGTCAGCGATAAAAACAGCGAGCTGGACGCTCTGGATCAATGTTTTGTCTTTTTGAAAGCTCAGCGCAAGTCCGTCGAGCCACTGTGGGTCGGCGAACCTGCGGCGCAGCTTTTACCCTGACCCGGCCCTCTCGCAGGCACTCCCTGTACCCGTAGGTCACTCCGACCCTGCAACAGTCAGAACGTCCCGGCCCCTTGGTCATGCGCCTGCCTTCCTCAGGTGGGCGCAATGGAAGGCAGCAGGGCTGCTGCCTTCATGTTCAAGTCAGTACCACTTCGGATCTTTCTTCAGGGTTTCCATCAGTAGATCCTGCATGCCTTGATCGGGTTTGCCGAAGAAGCGATAGGTCGCATGTCGCGTCGGCGACTTGTCTTGCGGCAGGCCTTCAGGCACATCAACCAGCATGGCGTAGGCGTCATCCTTGTCGAAACTGAATGCGACGATCAAACGGTGGTTCAGGCACTTGTCCTGATTCTCGCAGAGCGGGCCCACCAAGTACTTGTTGCCGTCTTCAGTAACCGCGTTCATCTGTTGTTCGGAGGCCCCGGACAGGTTGATCACCCATTCCGGTACGCGCTCTTCTTTCTTTATCACGCCTTCCCAGGTCTCACGGTACTGCTCGTCAGAGGCGAGCAGTTCGTTGACCCGCGCCTGGCCGTCATTGGCCGCCATCGCCATGGCACTACCGCCCAGAAGCAGGGCGGCTGCCAGTGTCTTTAACGCACTCATCGTTAACCTCGGCCGCGACGGCCAAAGAAGAAGGAAGCGATGAACATCACCAGGAACACGACAAAGAGAATCTTGGCGATACCCGTGGCGGTGCCCGCGATACCACCGAAGCCCAGTACTGCAGCGATGATGGCAATGATCAAGAATGTAATTGCCCAGCTCAACATGGTGATTCTCCTTACTTCTCTATTTAGGGGTGTTGCATGTCCCGGCGCTGTGCGCCCGAATTCGTTTGCTCTTTAGAAAACCCAACGCTCTTCACGTGGCAGTTGATCCAGCGGCTGCGCCTGATCGACGTCCATCATGCGCATCGAGGCGCTTTCGGCCTGACTGCTGCTGACGGCGCTGAAGTGCGTTTGCGTGCTGTGCTGGATCGAGATCAGCGGCTCAACTTTCTGGCTGTTTTCCCAGCTCAGGTATTGCTGGCAAGCGATCAGGGTGATCAACAGCGCCAATACGCCAAACAGACCTTGCTGGATGTGCAGTGGCGAGATACGCACTTGGGCGGCACATTGGCGAGTCATCCTGGGTTCCTCACTCTTATTCGGTTAGGGCAGTTCATGTTCTGCCCGGGCTGAGTGAGGTATTGCAGCCTGCATGCCAGTTTTTTAAATGAAAAAAATTCAATAAAATCAATAAGTTATGCATGTGATAAAAAACGTTTGCGACGCATCCTGCACGATGGGGCATCTGAGATCGTGCGCAATGCACGATTTTTTCGTAGGAGATTTCATTCTTATGGAATTGAGAGCAGGGCGCAGATGTCAGAAAAGTACGCAGGGAATGCCCTGCAAATCGGTGATTGTTTAAAAAACCAGCAAAACCAACAACTTGGCCGTAATGGCAGGAGAGAGCTACCCTCCTATGGCTGGCATCGTTCAGAATCAACCATGCAACTTGCCCGATTTTTCCGGGACTAACCCAAGACCAATCACTATGGAGCGTAGGAAAAATGGAATCTGCCACTGAGCATCAAGGCCGCATTCTGCTGGTGGACGACGAATCTGCCATCCTGCGTACCTTCCGTTATTGCCTCGAAGACGAAGGCTATACGGTTGCCACAGCCAACAGCGCGGCTCAGGCCGACGCGCTGCTGCAACGCCAGGTCTTCGACCTGTGCTTCCTTGATTTACGTCTGGGCGAAGACAACGGTCTCGACGTACTGGCGCAGATGCGCATTCAGGCGCCGTGGATGCGTGTGGTCATCGTCACCGCGCATTCGGCTGTCGATACCGCCGTCGATGCGATCCAGGCAGGCGCGGCGGACTATCTGGTGAAACCGTGCAGCCCGGATCAGTTGCGTCTGGCCACCGCCAAACAGCTGGAAGTGCGCCAACTGTCAGCGCGCCTGGAAGCTCTCGAAGGCGAGATTCGCAAACCGAAGGACGGTCTCGACTCCCACAGCCCGGCAATGAAAGTGGTACTGGAAACAGCACGCCAGGTCGCCGGCACCGACGCCAACATTCTTATCCTCGGCGAGTCCGGCACCGGTAAAGGGGAACTGGCCCGAGCGATTCATGGCTGGAGCAAGCGCGAGAAGAAATCCTGCGTGACCATCAACTGCCCGTCGCTGACGGCGGAATTGATGGAAAGCGAGCTGTTCGGTCACAGTCGCGGCGCATTTACCGGTGCTAGCGAGAGCACCTTGGGTCGAGTCAATCAGGCCGACGGCGGTACGCTGTTTCTCGATGAGATCGGCGATTTTCCGCTCACTTTGCAACCCAAGTTGCTGCGTTTCATTCAGGACAAGGAATATGAGCGGGTGGGCGATCCGGTCACCCGTCGCGCCGATGTGCGTATTCTGGCGGCAACCAACCTCAACCTCGAAGACATGGTCCGAGACGGGCGTTTCCGCGAAGACCTGCTCTATCGTCTGAATGTCATCACCCTGCATCTGCCGCCCTTGCGCGAGCGCGCCGAGGACATTCTGACCTTGGCCGATCGCTTTCTCGCGCGTTTCGTCAAAGAGTATGCGCGCCCGGCACGGGGCTTCAGCGACGAGGCTCGCGAGGCACTGTTGGGCTACCGTTGGCCGGGCAACATTCGCGAGCTGCGTAACGTGGTTGAGCGGGCAAGCATCATCTGCCCGCAGGAGCGTGTGGAAATCAGCCACCTCGGCATGGCCGAACAACCGGTCAACAACGCCCCTCGAGTCGGTGCGGCATTGAGCCTCGACGAATTGGAGAAAGCCCACATCGGCGCGGTCCTCGCCACCGCCGGCACGCTGGATCAAGCGGCAAAAACCCTCGGCATCGACGCTTCGACCCTGTATCGCAAGCGCAAGCAGTACAACCTGTGAGCGCCCGGCGATGAAACTGGCGATGAAGTTGCGGACCCGTTTGTTCTTGAGTATTTCCGCGCTCATCACCGTGGCCTTGCTCGGGCTGCTGCTCGGGCTGGTCAGCGTGATGCAGATGGCGGGAACGCAAGAGGCGTTGGTGCGCAGCAACTTCGTCACCCTCGATCTGGGTCTCAAGCTGCGCCAGACGCTGGGTGATCAACTGATCATCATGCTGGCGGAAAAGCCTGATCCGGTGGCGTTCGAAGCGTCGAAACAGCATTACTTCGAGTTACTGGACCAAGGCATCGCCCAAGAGCAAGAGGGCGATGGCCGGCTATATGGCTTCAGTCGGGCAAAAGCGGATTATCTGAGCTTTCTGGAAGCGTTCGATTTGTCGCGTGACCCGGCCAGCTCGATGAGCAGCAGCGCCGACTTTCGAGAGCGCTTCAACACACTGCGCAACGGACTGATCACCGAACACAAGCATGCACTGGACAACATCAACGCGGTACAGCGTGAGGCGCGCGACCGTGCCTTGTTGATTGCGGGTCTGCTTGGCTTTGTCGGGCTGGCGGTGCTGATCATCGGTTTTATCACGGCCCACGGCATTGCTCGGCGTTTCGGCGCGCCGATCGAGGCGCTGGCGAAAGCCGCAGACAATATCGGCCAGGGCAATTTTGAAGTGACCCTGCCGATTTCCTCGGCGATGGAAATGAACCTGCTGACCAAACGCTTTGGCCTGATGGCCGAGGCGCTTCGCGAGCACCAGGCGACCAACGTTGATGAACTGCTCGCCGGTCAGCAACGCTTGCAAGCGGTGCTCGACAGCATCGATGACGGCTTGCTGATGATCGACCGCCAAGGGCATCTGGAGCACCTCAACCCAGTGGCCCAGCGACAATTGGGCTGGGAAGATGATCGTCTCGGCCAAGGGTTGGGCACGGCGCTGGAGCGACCAGAGCTGGATGCGCAGCTGCAACTGGTGCTGCGCGGCGGCTCCCTGGAGCGCGCGCCGGAAGACTTGAGCATCGAGGTCGACGGCGAATCCCGCCTGCTGACCTACAGCCTGACCCCGGTCAGCCACACCCAGGGACATATCCTCGGCGCGGTGATGGTGCTGCACGATGTCACCGAGCAACGCGCCTTCGAACGGGTGCGCAGCGAGTTCGTCTTGCGCGCTTCCCATGAGCTGCGCACCCCCGTCACCGGCATGCACATGGCGTTCGGCCTGTTCCGCGAACGGGCGAAGTATCCCGCGGAGTCGCGAGAGGCCGATCTGCTCGACACCGTGAATGAGGAAATGCAGCGCCTGATGCAGTTGATCAATGACTTGCTCAACTTCTCGCGTTATCAGAATGGCCTGCAGAAACTCACCCTGGCACCATGCTCCATCGAAGACTTGCTGGAGCAGGCGCAACTACGCTTTGCCGATTCGGCGGCAGCCAAGGGCATCGCCCTGAATGTCGAGGTGCAGGGGCCGTTGCCACGTTTGCAGGCCGATCAGGCGCAACTCGATCGCGTGCTGGATAACCTGATCGACAACGCCCTGCGCCATACCGCCCGCAACGGTCAGATCCGCTTGCAGGCACGCCGGCACGGCGAGCGAGTGATCATCAGTGTTGAAGACAACGGCGAAGGCATTGCCTACGGTCAGCAAGGACGGATCTTCGAACCGTTCGTACAGGTAGGGCGCAAGAAGGGTGGTGCCGGTCTGGGCTTGGCGCTGTGCAAGGAAATCGTCCAGCTGCATGGCGGACGCATGGGCGTTTACTCGCGACCGGGGCAAGGTACGCAGTTTTATATGGCGCTGACGGTCTAGGCTTCATCGTCCATTCGCCGTCCGGCAAGGCGTCGGCCACGGGTGATCAGTTCGATGAACTGCACCGCGCTGAGCGCATGGGCGAACAACCAGCCCTGGCCGAATTTCACGCCTTCGCTGCTGAGCAACTCAGCCTGCGATTCCAGCTCGATGCCTTCGGCAATCACCTTCAGATCCAGCGCCTGGGCCATGTGAATGATGTGCGGGGCGACGCCGCTGCTCGCTGCGTCATGGCCCAGTGCATCGATAAATGCTTTGTCGATTTTCAGGCAATCGACCGGCAAGGTCTGCAGATAGGCGAGGCTGCAATAGCCGGTGCCGAAGTCATCGATCAATACTTGATGGCCGACATCGCGCAAGGCTTGCAGGTTTTCCCGCGCCACCACCACATCAATCAAACCGCGCTCGGTAACTTCGAAGGCAATCTGCCGCGCGGCGACGCGATGGAGCGTGAGCAGCCGCGCCATGACCTGGCCAATGCGCGGCACCATCACGTCACAGGCTGCAAGGTTGACCGAGATATACAGCTGCGGATTGGCGCGCAGCAACTGGCCCAGTTGCTCCAGCAAGCGCTGCAGAACAAAGTCGGTCATCTGGCGGATTTGTCCGGTGTTTTCCGCCATGGGGATAAACAGGTCGGGACTGGTCAGCGTGCCGTCCGGGCGACGCCAGCGTAGCAGCGCCTCGGCGCCGACGCAGTTGCGGCTGTCGAGATCGAAGATCGGCTGATAGAGCACCTGCAACTCGCCGCGCCGGATCGCGCCGTGCAGTTCGGCGTCCAGTGACTGGCGCTGGCGCACCAGCAGGAAAACGAAGAAACCGGAAAAGGCGCCAAGCAGCACGCACGCCGGAATCATCCACCACCAGATAGCCGGGATGTGCATGCTGGTTCTGGGTGTGATCAGCACCAACTGATACTCCGGATTATTCGTGGGCATGCGGTAGATCAGCCGGGTCTGCGTGACTTGCAGGGCATCGCGACTCTTTGGTGGCCAGTGTTCCGTGGGTGGCCAGTCTTGCGCCATGCCGAGCACCGGGATGGCCCGGGTGCCGTGATCGAGCACCACTAGCAGGCTGCTGCCGGGCGACAGATCGACCATGTCGGTCAGATGCCCGCGCGAGGTGGCCACGCGGAAATTGCCGCGTCCGAGCATCAGCGCTGCACGGTTTTCATCGGGTTCGGTGGTGGTGTTCAGCCAATAACTGTAAGTCGGGCCTTTGATATCCGGCGCGCGAACCACTGACAGGCCTTCCTGGCGCGGACGGTTCGAGCAGGTCCGCGAAGCGTCCATATAAGCTGCTTCATACACGAAGCGATAGTTGAAGGTGACCTGCTGCAGGGTGGCGATCATTTCATCGTCACAACTGCGCAATGGCTGCGCTTCAAGATCATCGAGACTTTCACGCAACTGGCCGAACAATTGTTCGAGGCGGGCGAGGAACCGCTCGCCTTGTGCGTTCATTTGCTGGCTTTCGCTTTGCTCGACCTGGCGCATCGCCACGAACATTCCGCCGGCGATCAGCAGGCTGGCACTGAGGACAGCCGCGATCATCGCCAAAAACCAGGGGCGATAAAACCAGCTACGCAACGTCTCTCGGGTAGCAGCCATCAAGGAATATCCGAAGAATTACCAATGAGTTATAGCTGCTGATTGCAATTTCGCCCTGACCGTCGGGCGGGCGTCATTATTTTGTCTGATTGAGCACCAGCAATAGTGCCGCCGTTTGCGCATCCGGCGTGCCGTCGAAGCGCGAAGGGCGGAAGTGCATCTGGAACGCTGCAAGGACGTGGCGCGTGGCGACGTCCAGTTCACCAGTCTGCGGCGTGTCATAACCCAGGTGCGCCAGTTGTGCCTGGAACCAACTGATACTCGGCAGTTCACTGCTGTTGAACAGCATTTGCTGGCGCGCTACCGCCTGTTCATTCGGCCAGACGCCCAACCCTTCAGCAGCGAGGCGTTTCCACGGGAACAGTGGCCCCGGATCAAGTTTGCGCAAGGGTGCGATGTCGCTGTGACCGATAATGTGTCGCGGGCTGATGCCGTTGCGTTTGCTGATGTCTTTGAGCAGGGCGATCAACGATTGGATCTGCGCCTCGCTGTACGGATACCACAGACGCCCGCTCGGCGTGTCCTTGAAACCCGGGTTGACGATTTCAATGCCGATCGAGCTGGAGTTGAGCCAGGTACGCCCCTGCCATTGGCTTTCGCCGGCGTGCCAGGCGCGTTGATTCTCATCCATGAGTTTGTAGACCGTACCGCTATTGTCGTCGCCGATCAGGTAATGGCTGCTGACTTCGCCGTGGGTCAGCAACTGCAGCGAGCGCTCCAGCGAGGCCGACGTGTAATGCACGACCACAAACTGAATGCGGCTGTCGTAATTGGCCGAAGGGTGGCTGGTGTTGTAGCGCGGGCCACTGGCACAACCGGCCAGAACGAGCAACGAAGCGAGGAGGGCAAAGAATTTCATGGCAGAAGGCAGTACACGCAAGACAGTAATGCAACAGTGTAACGTACTGCCTTGCGTCTCGACGGTCAGTGGGCGGATTTAAACAAAATGGAACAATTTGCTCAGCCCAGCTCGACCCGATTACGGCCTGCATTTTTAGCGCGATAAAGCGCCTGATCGGCTCTTTTCAGCACCAGATCGCTGTGTTCTCCAGCACGAAATGTTGCCAGCCCCATGGAAATGGTGATCGTCACTCGCTCGCCCTTGAAGTGGAAAGGGCAGGCTTCGATCGCTGCGCGCAGCGTTTCCAGAAGCTTGGCGCCGACCGCAGGCGGGGTGGCCGGCAGCAGCAAGACGAACTCCTCACCACCGAATCGGGCAATGAAATCAGATCCGCGCAGGCGTTTGCGCAGCACCGTGGCAATAATCTTCAGCACCTTGTCGCCGGCCAGATGGCCGTAGTTGTCATTGATCCGTTTGAAGTGATCAAGGTCGAGCATGGCCAGGCTCAGGGTGTTGCCGTGCTGCTGCCACTGCTTGATTTCATGCTCGAGGCGCTCGCTCCACGCAGCGCGATTGGGCAAGCCGGTGAGTGGGTCGATCAAGGCTTTCTGGCGCTGTTCTTCGAGGTGCTCACGGAATCCCTGGGCTTCCTGCTCCATATGCGCCACGCGCTCGGACAGACCTTTGAGCCGCGCAGCCACTTCCTGCTCGCGGGCGTCGCGCTGCTTCTGGTGCTGATCCATGGTGCCGATCAAGCCTTCGAGATGGTTCTCCAACACTTGCTTGAGGTCATCCAGATCGGCGGCTTCCTGAACGCTGGTCTGCAAGCCGTCGACTTGCTCGCGGATCTGCGTATCCATGGCCCGCGCCGCTGAGCTGTTGTCGGCATGGCCTTCACTGGCAGCTTGCAGATTGCTCTGGAACGCTTCGAGGCGTTCGTTGAGTTGCTGCAGGTACGCTTCGAATTCGTGCTGGCCGCTGTCGGTGATCGCCAGCATCAACGTCGCGAGATCGTCGAGGATCGGTATCAGTTCGTACCAGTTCAAGCCATGTTTCAGCCTTTCACGCATGGCTTCGGCTTGCGGGCGGTGGCGCTCCGGCAGGGTCAGGTCGTCGAGGAGGCCGATCAGGGTGTCTTCGATGTGCTTGGCCACGGAGCTGTAAGACGGCTCCGGGGTATCAGGCAGGGCGAACAGGATGTCGTGTTCGGATTGCTCCGGATCAATGGCGGCCAACGCCTGCGCGATGGGTTCGGGCAGCGGCAGGCTGTCGAGGATCAGTGGCGATGGATCACCGGGGTGAATCAGCTCATCAGGATTGATGGCGGTAGGCGTGATTGGAGTCTGAGCGGCAGCCTGGGTGAAAACAGGCTCGGGTTCAAAGCGCTCTGCTTGAGGTTCGCTCGGGTCACTGCTGCCTTCGCTGCCGACCGAGGGTGGCACGAAGGTAACCACTTCTGCCGATTCCGGTTGATTCTGGGCGTCCGGCATTGTTGTTTCGACAGGCGCAATTGCTTCGATGGCAGCAGTTGCCATCACAGGTTCAATCGATGCGACAGGGGCGGGCTGTGCGGTTTCTGGTGCGGGTGACGGTGCGGCAAGCGGTTGCAGCGGCGGCGCGGCTTGAAGCGGCGCGGGTGATTCTGTCGCTGGGGCTTCTTCGCTGTCGCGGCTTCCGAACAAACGCTGCAGCAGACCTGGTCGCCCCGGCTCTGGCGGGGTGTCCAACTGACTCAGTGCCTTGCCCTGCAGGCCGCTGAGTTCACTCAGCAGCAATGGCATTTCCCGCGCCGAACCGACGCGGCTATCCAGTTGTTTGGCAAATTTCTTCAGTGGCTGAGCGACTTCACGCGGCAACGGCAAAGCCTGCAACTGAGTGACCAGCGATGTCAGCGCGGTACTGACTTGATCGATGCGGGTTTCGCGGCGCTGCTCGGAATCGAGCACGGCTTTTTCCAGGCGCGGCAGGAGGGCGGCGAGGCCGGCGTCCATGTCGTCGGTGCGCACCACGTCGCGCATCTCTTTCATGCACTGATCGACGACTTTATCGGTACCTTCGGCCGCCAGCGTGCTGCGCACCAGGCCGCGACGCAGCAAGTCGAGCCTCGCGGCCCAGCGGCGTTCGAGTTTGTCCTGTTGTTCGATGCTTTTGAGGTACTTCTCTTTCCAGCGCTGGGCGTCGTCGCTCATTCAGGGGTTCCGCGAGGGGCAGGACTCAACGCGGGCAATGCATCGGCCGTGAGCGAACCCGGCAGACGAATCTCTACCGCGACCGGCAGGTGATCGGAAATCGGTTGTGCCAGCACTTCGACCTTTTCCAGGGTCAGGGTCGGGCTGAGCAAAATATGATCAAGGCAACGCTGAGGACGCCAGCTGGGGAATGTCGCTTCCACCTGCGGGGCCAGCAGGCCGAGATCGCGTAACGGAGAATGTTGTAGCAGATCGCTGGCATGGGTGTTCATGTCACCCATCAACACCTGGTGTTTATAGCCACCGATCAGCTCACGAATATAGGCCAGTTGCAGGCTGCGCGTTCGCGCGCCAAGAGCCAGGTGCATCATCACTACCACCAGCGCTTCCGGGCCTTCGCCGAAACGCAGCAGAATCGCCCCGCGACCTTTCGGTCCGGGCAGCGGGTGATCCTCGATCGCCGACGGTTTCAGACGACTGAGCACGCCATTGCTGTGCTGAGCGAGTCGGCCGAGGTTGCGATTGAGCTGTTGATACCAGTAGGGGAAGGCGCCGAGTTGGGCCAGGTGTTCGACCTGATTGACGTAGCCCGAACGCAGGCTGCCGCCATCAGCTTCCTGCAGGGCGACCAGATCGAAGTCGCCGAGCAAGTCACCGATTTTTTGCAGATTGCCTGAGCGTCCGTTGTGCGGCAGCAGGTGCTGCCAGCTGCGGGTCAGGTAATGCCGATAGCGCTCGGTGCTGATGCCGACCTGGATATTGAAACTGAGCAAACGCAGACGCTGGTCTGCGGGCAGGCCCGTTGACTCCAGGTGATGCTCATTGACCTGCGGATCATGCAGGCCAACGATGCGTTCGGACTTCCAGCGGCGCATGGCGGTTGCCGCGCTTAGTTGGCAGCAGCCTTGGTTGCCGCTCGCTCTTTGGCGACCAGTTGGTCAGCCAGTTTCAGCGCTTGCTCGGCACCACCGGCAGAGCCGATGTCGAAACGGTACTTGCCGTTGACGATCATGGTAGGTACGCCAGTGATCTCATACTTCTTGGCCAGTTCGCGAGCTTTGACGATCTGACCCTTGATAGCGAACGAGTTGAAGGTGGCCAGGAACTTGTCCTTGTCGACACCCTGGGTCGCAAGGAAGTCAGCCATATCCTGTGGATCGGTCAGCTTCTTGTGTTCTTTCTGAATTGCGTTGAATACCGCAGCGTGAACCTTGTGCTCGACACCCATGGCTTCCAGGGTCAGGAACATCTGGCCGTGAGCGTCCCATGGGCCGCCGAACATGGCAGGAATACGCACGAAGTTGACGTCGGACGGCAGTTTCTCAACCCAAGGGTTGATCACGGGCTCAAAGGCGTAGCAATGCGGGCAGCCGTACCAGAACAGCTCGACCACTTCGATCTTGCCAGGCTCTGCAACCGGTACCGGGTTGGCCAGTTCCACGTAAGGGGCGGCTGGGGCTTCGGCGGCTTGAGCGGTCACGCCGAACAGGCTGGCAGCGACGAGAGCGGCGCTGATGATCAGATTACGCATGCTTTACTCCTGGACAATTTGGGTCGCCTCGCGCGACCTGTTTTCAGACAGATCCTGGCGGGCATGAGTTCTGTAGTGTAACGGCAGCGGCCACAAAAAAGGGCGGCCAAAGCCACCCTTTTTATACTTGCTGCGACGGATTAATCGAGCGTTAACGTTGCAGGAGATGTCCATCGCCTGCAGCGCTCGATCCGTAGGCCTTAGTGCAGACCTTGAATGTAGCTGGAGACCGCAGCGATGTCTTCGTCGCTCAGGCGTTTGGCGATGGTCTGCATGGTCATGGTGTCGCCGTCGTTGGTGCGGCCGCCTTCTTCCTTGCGGAAGTCGGTGAGCTGCTTGGTGATGTATTGAGCGTGTTGGCCACCCAGATGCGGGAAGCCGGCAGCGGCGTTGCCGGCACCGTTCGGCGAGTGGCAGCCGGTGCAGGCTGGCAGGCCCTTGGCCAGGTTGCCGCCACGGAACAGCGCTTCACCGCGCGCGACGATCTTCGGATCGGCGGCGCCGACGCTGCCTTTCTGGCTGGCGAAGTAGGCGGCGATGTCCGCCAGGTCCTGATCACTCAGATTGGTCAGCAGGCCGGTCATTTCCAGAACGGTGCGCTTGCCCGACTTGATGTCGTGCAGCTGCTTGGTCAGGTAGCGTTCACCTTGACCGGCCAGTTTCGGAAAGTTTGGCGCCATGCTGTTACCGTCCGGGCCATGGCAGGCTCCACATACAGCGGCTTTTGCCTGGCCCGCTGCGGCATCACCGGCAGCATGGGCGAAGCCTGAAATTCCCACGGTCAACAGCAGACTCACGATCAATTTGTTCATCAGCTAATCCAACTACGGCTAAGGGTTAAGTTATGGACCGGGTTTACTCGCTCATCCACAGGATGATGGCTTGGTAATCCTCGGCACTGCAGTCCATGCACAAACCACGCGGCGGCATCGCCTTGAAACCCTGGGTCACGTGTTGCACCAGCGTCCCCATACCTTTCGCCAACCTCGGCGTCCAAGCTTCCTGATCGCCTCTTTTGGGCGCCATGGGTAGTTGGCCGGAATGACAGGCACCACAAACACGGTTGTACACAGCTTCCGGATCCTGTGTAGCCTGTGCGCTGTAAAGCGGCATCAAGACTCCGGCAGCCAGCAGCCATTTCGTCATAAAACGACCTTTTCAGGGTTGAGAGCGTTCTGCGTTCTAATGCGCAATCAAGGTCTGTCGCTCTCGTGAACTTCATCCTACGCTGGGACAAAGCACACACAAAATCTGCGGCATTATATACTGGCGTCACTGAAACGGAAGCGACACCGCGTTCCGCGCCCAATCCCGGCGCCGCCCACATCGGAAATCCCATGCAACTCAAGAATCCCATCCTCGGCCTGTGCCAACAGTCCACGTTCATGCTCAGTGCCGCCAAAGTCGATCAATGCCCTGACGACGAAGGCTTCGAAGTGGCGTTCGCCGGTCGTTCCAACGCCGGCAAATCCAGCGCACTGAACACCCTGACTCACGCCAGCCTGGCGCGCACCTCGAAAACTCCGGGTCGCACACAGCTGTTGAACTTCTTCAAGCTAGACGAAGATCGCCGTCTGGTCGACCTGCCGGGCTACGGTTACGCAAAAGTACCGATCCCGCTGAAGATGCACTGGCAGCGTCACCTTGAGGCTTACCTCGGTGGCCGCGAGAGTTTGAAGGGTTTGATTCTGATGATGGATATCCGTCATCCAATGACCGACTTCGACCTGCTGATGCTCGACTGGGCCGTTGCCGCCGGCATGCCGATGCACATCCTGCTGACCAAGGCCGACAAGCTGACCTACGGCGCAGCCAAGAACACCCTGCTCAAAGTGCAGTCGGAAATTCGCAAGGGTTGGGGCGATCTGGTCACCATCCAGCTGTTCTCCGCGCCAAAACGCATGGGCCTGGAAGAGGCCTACACTGTACTGGCCGGCTGGATGGAACTGGCAGACAAAGGCGCCGAGGCGGCTGAGTAAAACAGGGATTAGAAAATTGGCTGTGGTGCGCTCAGGCAAGGCGAAAGCACAGCTAAAAAGCGGAGTTTAGGGTACCTAAATGAGCATTTTTAGCTGTGCTTTCAACGCAGTCTGAGCGTGCCACAGCCAATTTTCGGGCAAAAAAAGCCCCGGACTTCATTGGGGAGGGAGAAGTTCCGGGGTTTAAGTTCCGAACCGCTAGGGCGGGGTTCAGATATCTGCCAACACTTAACACAACATAGGAGCATCGAAGGGCTTCACCAGCCATTCAGTAACTCTGAGTAGTGACCTTCCAGATTAGTTCAGATTTTTTTCAAAAAGCTTTGGAATAATCCCAAGCGCTTTTTGAAATAAGCAGGTTTTACCGGCATTGCCGCGACAACAGGTCGCGGCAAACCGTGTTCAAAAGGCTCAGTGAGCCTCATCCCAATTGTTGCCCACACCCACTTCGACCAGCAGCGGTACATCCAGTTTCGCCGCTTCGCTCATGTGTACGCGGATCTCGGCACTGACTTGTTCGACCAGATCCTCGCGAACCTCCAGTACCAGTTCATCGTGCACCTGCAGAATGACTCTGGCGTCCAGCCCGGACGTCGCCAGCCAGTTATCCACTGCCACCATGGCTTTCTTGATGATGTCGGCGGCCGTGCCCTGCATCGGCGCGTTGATCGCCGTACGTTCGGCGGCGGCGCGTTCCTGCGGCTTGTTCGAGTTGATTTCCGGCAGATACAGGCGACGACCGAAGAAGGTTTCGACATAACCCTGATCCGCCGCCTGCGCGCGGGTGCGCTCCATGTACTCGCGAACCCCCGGATAACGGGCGAAGTAGGTGTCGATGTAAGCCTTGGCAGTCTTGGTGTCGACGCCGATGTCCTTGCCGAGCTTCTGTGCGCCCATGCCGTAGATCAGACCGAAGTTGATCGCCTTGGCGCCACGGCGCTGGTCGGAGGTCACTTCGTTGAGTTCGACCTTGAACACTTCGGCAGCGGTGGCGGTGTGCACGTCCAGGTTGTTGCGGAAGGCGTTCATCAGGCCTTCGTCCTTGGACAGGTGCGCCATGATTCGCAGCTCGATCTGCGAATAGTCTGCCGCCAGCAGTTTGTAGCCTTTTGGCGCGACGAACGCTTGGCGGATACGGCGGCCTTCAGCGGTGCGTACCGGGATGTTCTGCAGGTTCGGATCGCTGGAGGACAAGCGCCCGGTCGACGCCACAGCCTGATGATATGAGGTGTGAATACGCCCGGTGCGCGGGTTGATCTGCTCCGGCAAGCGATCGGTGTAAGTGCTTTTCAGCTTGCTCATCGAGCGGTGCTCCATCAGCACCTTCGGCAAGCGGTGATCGTCTTCAGCGAGCTTCGCCAACACTTCTTCAGCAGTGGACGGCTGACCCTTGGCGGTCTTCTTCAGCACCGGAAGACCAAGTTTCTCGTAGAGAATCACGCCCAGTTGTTTCGGCGAGCCAAGGTTGAATTCTTCCCCGGCGATTTCGAACGCTTCGCGCTCCAGCGCAACCATTTTGTTGCCCAGCTCGATGCTCTGGATGCCGAGCAGCTCAGCGTCAACGAACGCGCCTTGGCGTTCGATGCGCGCCAGCACCGGCACCAGCGGAATTTCGATGTCGGTCAGGACGCTGGCCAGACTCGGGATCGCGCTGAGTTTTTCGAACAACGTCTGGTGCAGACGCAAGGTGATGTCGGCGTCTTCGGCGGCGTAAGGGCCGGCCTGCTCCAGGGCGATCTGGTCGAAGGTCAGCTGCTTGGCGCCTTTGCCGGCGATGTCCTGGAAGCTTACGGTGGTGTGATCGAGGTACTTCTGCGCGAGGCTGTCCATGTCGTGGCGGGTCGCGGTGGAATTGAGCACGTAGGACTCAAGCATCGTGTCGAAGGCGATGCCGCGCACGGTGATGCCTTGGCTCTGATCACCACCGATGGCGCAGTTGGCCAGAATATTCATATCGAACTTGGCGTGCTGGCCGACCTTGAGCTTGCTCGGATCTTCCAGAATCGGCTTGAGTGCGCGCAGTACGGTGTCGCGATCCAGTTGCTCCGGCACGCCGATGTAGGAGTGGGTCAGCGGAATGTACGCGGCTTCGTTGGCCTGCACGGCGAACGACAGGCCGACCAGTTGCGCTTGTTGCGCGTCGATGCCGGTGGTTTCAGTATCGAAGGCGAACAGTTTGGCGTTCTTCAGTTTTTCCAGCCAGACGTCGAAACGCGCCTGATCGAGGATGGTTTCATACGCGGCTTCGGTCGGAGCAGCAGGCGCTTCTGCTGCTGGCGCGCTGAACAGATCGCCGGCCGGTGCAGGCTCGCTGGCCGCGCTCAGCTCCAGACGCTTGGCGTCGCGATCCAGATCGTTGATCCAGCTCTTGAATTCCAGCAGCGAGTACAGCTCGTAGAGCTTGGCCGGGTCTTCCGCGCCCATTTGCAGATCGTCGAGTTCGACGTCCAGCGGCACGTCGACCTTGATGGTCGCCAGTTGATAGGAGAGGAACGCCATCTCCTTGTGCTCTTCGAGCTTGGCCGGCAGGGTTTTCGCGCCGCGAATCGGCAGGCTCGGAACGATGTCGAGATTGGCGTACAGCTCGGTAAGGCCGCCGTTGACCCCGACCAGCAAGCCGGAAGCGGTCTTCGGGCCAATGCCCGGCACACCCGGAATGTTGTCGGACGAATCGCCCATCAGCGCCAGATAATCGATGATCTGCTCCGGTGCGACGCCGAATTTCTCCTTCACGCCTTCCACGTCCATCGAACTACCGGACATGGTGTTGACCAAGGTAATGTGGCCGTCGACCAATTGCGCCATGTCCTTGTCGCCGGTGGAGATGATCACCGGACGATCCGCCGCCGCGCTGCTGCGGGCGAGGGTGCCGATCACGTCGTCGGCCTCGACGCCTTCCACGCACAGCAGCGGGAAACCGAGGGCGATCACGCTCTGGTGCAGCGGCTCGATCTGCACGCGCATATCATCGGGCATGCTTGGGCGGTTGGCTTTGTATTCGGCGTACATCTCATCGCGAAATGTCCCACCCTTGGCGTCGAACACCACGGCGAACGGGCTGTCCGGGTACTGCTTGCGCAGACTCTTGAGCATGTTCAACACGCCTTTGACCGCACCGGTCGGCAGGCCTTTGGAGGTGGTCAGTGGTGGCAGCGCGTGAAACGCGCGATACAGGTAAGACGAACCGTCCACCAGGACGAGGGGGGCTTGGCTCATGAGCAGGATCAACCTTTTCGGCGGGTCCGGCGCTAGAATAGCGGGACCGTTGACGACAAAGGGACAAGGTTATCATGCGTACGTTAAATCGCTTGCTGCTGGTCGGTCTGATTGCTGCCTCACCGTTGGCCGCGATGGCGGCGGATGATGCGCCCGCTTCGGAGCCGGAAGTTACGATCAACACGCACACTGAAGGTGACAAGGTCATCCAGGAATACAGTCGCAGTGGCTTCGTCTATGCGATCAAGGTCACGCCAAAGGGTGGCAAACCTTATTTCCTGGTGCGCGCCGATGGCACGGACGCGAACTACATTCGCTCCGACCAGCCGGATATGCTGATTCCGTCGTGGGAAATCTTTACCTGGAAGTAAGATTCCCGACTTTTAATCGGCGTCGCCTGACCGCGACGCCTGAACTGAGCAGTTTTTAACCATGTCTGTGTTCACTCCCCTGGCTCGGCCCGAGCTGGAAACCTTTCTCGCCCCTTACGGGCTTGGCCGTCTGCTTGATTTCCAGGGGATCGCCGCCGGCAGCGAAAACACCAACTTCTTTATCAGCCTGGAGCAGGGCGAGTTTGTCCTGACCCTGGTCGAACGCGGCCCGGTGCAGGAGATGCCGTTCTTCATCGACCTGCTCGACGTGCTCCACGAAGCCGACTTGCCAGTGCCGTACGCACTGCGCACCACCGACGGCGTGGCGCTGCGTGAGCTGAAAGGCAAACCGGCGCTGCTGCAACCGCGCCTGTCCGGCAAGCACATCAAGGTCGCCAATGCTCAGCATTGCGCGCAGGTTGGCGAGTTGCAGGCGCACCTGCACCTGGCGACCCAAGGCGAGCGCATGATCAAGCGCAAGACCGATCGGGGCCTGGACTGGATGCAGGAGGAGGGCAGCGAGTTGCTCTCGCACCTGAGCGATGAGCCGCGTGCCTTGCTGCAGAAGGCCCTGGATGAAATCACCGAGCGTAAAGACAAGATCCTCGCGCTGCCTCGGGCGAACATTCACGCCGACCTGTTTCGCGACAACGCGATGTTTGAAGGCACGCACCTGACCGGGCTGATCGATTTTTACAACGCCTGCTCGGGGCCGATGCTCTATGACGTGGCGATTGCCTTGAACGACTGGTGTTCGGACGAGGACGGTTTGGTCGATGGCCCGCGTGCTCGCGCATTCCTTGGCGCTTATGCAGCGTTGCGCCCGTTCACGGCGGCGGAGGCTGAGTTGTGGCCGACGATGTTGCGCGTGGCCTGTGTGCGGTTCTGGCTGTCGCGGTTGATCGCGGCGGAGCAGTTTGCCGGGCAGGACGTGTTGATTCACGATCCCAAGGAGTTTGAGCAGCGCTTGGCGCAGCGGCAGCAGGTGCACACACCGTTGCCTTTCGCCCTTTAAGATCAAAAGATCGTCCGAACGCGGCCCGAGCCTTCGGACGATCTTTTTCTATGGGGTTACAGAGATTCCAGGCATCCCGCCAAATCATTGCCCAACTTTTCCAACACCTGCTCATAGCCCTGAGCCGTCGCCGGGGTGTACCCGCCCAACGCATCCAGCTCAGCCAGTTTCACCGGCAGGCCAGCCACCAATGTTTCGGCCAAACGCGGACGCAACGGCGGTTCACTGAACACACAAGTCTTGCCCACTTCCTGCAAGCGCTTGCGCATCGCCGCGACATGTTGCGCGCCCGGCTGCACTTCGGCAGCCACGCTGAACACACCGGCATGCTTCAGGCCGTAAGCCTCTTCAAAATAATCAAACGCCTCGTGGAAGACGAAGTAAGGCTTGCCTTCAACACTGGCCAGACGCTTCTTCAAACGCTGATCCAGTGCATCCAGACGCTCATCAAACGCCTTGGCATTGCTCTGATAACGCTCGGCGTTAGCCGGGTCGACGGCGCTGAGGTCGGCGGCCATCTTGTCGGCAATCACCCGCGCGTTCACCGGCGATAGCCACAAATGCGCATCCAGCGTGCCGGGACGATGATCGTGATCATGCTCGTCAGCCTCTTCGGCGTGGGAATGGCTGTCTTCAGCGAAACGGCGCAGATGCATCCCCGGCAAGTCCTGCACGGCGACGCTCGGCAGTGTCCGGCCATTCAGCACGCGCGGCAGGAAACCTTCCATGTCCGGGCCGATCCAGTAGAGCAGATCCACCGATTGCACCTTCCGTACGTCGGATGGTCGCAGCGCGTAATTGTGTGGCGAAGCACCCGGCGGCAGCAGCACTTCGGGAATCGCTACCCCGTCCTGCACGGCCGCTGCAATCAGCTGCAACGGTTTGATGCTGGTGAGGACTTTGACCTCGGCCTGAGCCGAACCGATCAGCAGAAAACTGGCGACAAAAGCCACAAAAACAGAAAAAAGTCGGGACACGATGACCACTCAAGGAGGCGAGAACGGGTAACATAATAACGTCTCTATCAAAACTCGTCGCCGCCCATGCCTATTACACCGATTGCCAGCCGTCCCCACGACCACTCTCATTGCGTGCACAGCGCTTTGTCCGAGGCCGATACCTTGTGCGCCCAGAAAGGCTTGCGCCTGACCGCGTTGCGCCGCCGGGTGCTGGAATTGGTGTGGCAAAGCCACAAGCCGCTGGGCGCCTACGACATTCTCGCCGTGCTCAGCGAGCAGGACGGCCGCCGCGCCGCGCCGCCGACCGTGTACCGCGCGCTGGATTTCCTTTTGGAAAACGGCCTCGTGCATCGTATTTCTTCGCTGAACGCCTTCGTTGGCTGCGTGCACCCGGAGCATGCGCATCAGGGCCAGTTCCTGATTTGCCGCGATTGCCACGCTGCCATTGAACTTGAGCAAAAAGTGATCAGCGACGCGATCATCAACAGCGCCAAGGACGTCGGTTTCATCGTCGAGGCGCAAACCGTCGAAGTCGTCGGTCTGTGCTCCGGTTGCCAGGGGGCTTGATGAGCAATGCGCTGATCCGTCTGGAGCAGGTCGCCGTCACGTTTGCCGGGCAGGCTGTGCTGGACAACATTGAGCTGAGCGTCGAACCGGGGCAGATCGTCACCCTGATCGGCCCCAATGGCGCCGGCAAGACCACGCTGGTGCGTGCTGTGCTGGGCCTGTTGAAGCCGGACAGCGGCAGCGTCTGGCGCAAGCCGAAGCTGCGCGTCGGTTATATGCCGCAAAAACTCCACGTCGATCCGACACTGCCACTTTCGGTGCTGCGCTTTCTGCGCCTGGTGCCGGGCGTTGACCGTCCGCGTGCGCTGGCCGCGTTGAAAGAAGTCGGCGCCGAACACGTTATCGATAGCCCGGTGCAAAGCGTTTCCGGCGGCGAAATGCAGCGCGTACTACTCGCTCGGGCGCTGCTGCGCGAACCGGAACTGCTGGTGCTTGATGAGCCGGTGCAAGGCGTCGATGTCGCTGGCCAGGCCGAGCTGTACAGCCTGATCACCCGTCTGCGCGATCGCCATGGCTGCGGCGTGTTGATGGTGTCCCACGATCTGCATCTGGTGATGAGCACCACCGACCAGGTGGTCTGCCTCAACCGTCATGTTTGCTGTTCCGGGCATCCCGAGCAGGTCAGCGGCGATCCGGCGTTCGTCGAGCTGTTCGGCAAGAACGCGCAGAGCCTGGCGGTTTATCACCACCATCACGACCACGCTCACGACCTGCACGGTTCGGTGGTCAAAGGGCCGGTTATTGGCCAACCTCACGTTCACGGAGACAACTGCAAGCATGGCTGATTTTCTGTTGTATGCCCTGCTTGCAGGTCTGGCGTTGGCGATCGTTGCAGGTCCGTTGGGTTCGTTTGTGGTCTGGCGCCGCATGGCGTATTTCGGCGACACCTTGTCCCACGCGGCGCTGCTCGGCGTGGCGTTGGGCTTTCTGCTGGATGTCAGCCCGACGGTCGCAGTGACGGTCGGATGCCTGCTGCTGGCGGTGCTGCTGGTCACGCTGCAACAGCGTCAACCGCTGGCGTCTGACACGCTTTTGGGAATTCTCGCACCGAGCACGCTCTCTCTCGGCCTGGTGGTACTAAGCTTCATGCATGAAGTGCGGATTGACCTGATGGCCTATCTGTTCGGCGACCTGCTGGCGATCAGCTCGACCGATCTGGCGTGGATCCTCGGCGGCAGCGCGGCGGTGCTGGTGTTGCTGGTGACGCTGTGGCGGCCATTGCTGGCGATCACCGTGCACGAAGAACTGGCCAAGGTCGAAGGCCTGCCGGTGGCTGGCCTGCGCATGGCGCTGATGCTGTTGATTGCGGTGGTGATTGCGGTGGCGATGAAAATCGTCGGTGTGTTGCTGATTACTTCACTGCTGATCATTCCGGCGGCTGCGGCACAACGTCACGCCCGTTCGCCGGAGCAGATGGCACTGGGCGCGAGCCTGCTGGGCATGCTCGCGGTGTGTGGCGGGCTGGCGCTGTCGTGGTTCAAGGACACCCCGGCCGGGCCGTCAATCGTTGTGACGGCGGCCGCACTGTTTCTGTTGAGTTTTGTTCTGCCCCGTCGTGGGGTGTAGACTTGGCCGCTTTTTGCGCAAATAGAGAGTCGCAGGAATGAAGCCGTTCGCCTCCCGTTATCTGCTCCTTGTCGCATTTTCAGTGCTGCTCGGCGCCTGCCAAAGCACGCCGCCGGTGGCCGAAGTCCCCGATGCGCGGGCTACGGCCATCGCACAGCTGGAGCAAAGCCTGGCCAGCAGCGAACTGGCCACTGCCGAAGATCAATTGGCTGCTTTGCAGAAAGAAACCCCCAACGATCAATCCCTTGAGCAATACCAGCGGCAGCTTGCCGAAGCGTATCTGCGTCGCAGCCAGATCGTGCTGCAGAAGGGTGATGTGAATGCGGCCGCCACAGCGTTGAGCCGTGCCCGCGCGCTGATGCCGAAAGCCCCGGCGCTGACCGGTGGCGTCAATGGCGCCATTACCGAGGCGCGCAAGGCTGAACTGGAAAAGGCTGAAGCGGCGCTGTTGGCAGCCGAAGCCAAGCCGAAAGCCAAAGTGATCGATCCGACGGCCGAGAGCACCACGGTTGCGTTGAATATCACCGATAGCCACAAACTTCGTCGCCAACTCGATGCGATCGCCGCTGATGTGGTGAATTATGAGTGTGGGGTGACGATTCAGGCGCCACGCACCAATGACTATCCTTGGTTGGCGACGTTGCTGAGCAAGCGGGTCAAGAAATTGAATCCGGATTTTGATCTGAAGATTGAGAAGCAGACCGTGCGCACGGTGCCGGCGCAGATGGTTTTGAGTCCGCGTAAACCGTAAAAAGATCGCTGCCTGCGGCAGCTCCTACATGGGATTGAGGTACACCCTGTAGGAGCTGCCGAAGGCTGCGATCTTTTGCTTTTTAAGCTGGAATCGCTTTCGCCTTAGGCTCACGATCCCAAACCCGATGCTGCCCGATTGCCGCAAAGAAAGGCTTGGTCAACGCCGGCACATCCTTGCCTTGCAACAACCCGGCATCCGCCTCCAGCTTCAGCAGATCCTGCAATTGCTTGGCCTCTCCATGCAACGCAATCGCCTTCAAATGCTTGTAGGCCTCCAGCAGGTAATGCAATGCCACACCGTCGCCGCTCAATGCCTTGACCGACGCCGCGCCACCCGGCACGAAAACCGCATCGAAGATTACTGATGGCATTCCTTCCATCGAAGCATCCACAGGCAACATTTTGCCGTCCGCGGTTTTCACCGGCGCCGAAGTCGGGCCGAGCAATTTCGCGTGCGCACCTTCAGCCGCCAATGCCTTCTTCATCGCATCAATCGCTGCACCATCAACGCCGTTCGCAGCAAGAATTGCGACTTTTCGGGTTTTGATGTTCTCTGGCAGCAAATTAGCCTGGCTCAATGACGGCGAGTGATCGAACGACACCTTGCGCACATCCACCGTACCTTTGCTCGGTGCCGGCAGACCCAGGTTGGCCGCCACACGCTTGGCCAGTTCCAGATCGATGTTGGCCAGAATCTCGTTCACTTCTCGCGCACGGATGAACTCGCGCTCAACCTTGCCCAGCTCGAAGCTGTAAGCGGCAATGATGTGCTCCTTCTCGTGATCGCTCATGCTGTTGAAGAACAATGTTGCCTGGGAGAAGTGATCACTGAACGATTCGCTGCGCTGGCGGATCTTGTTCGCATCGATGCGCTCTGGATAACTTTCGAACCCACCGTCCTGCGCGGCCGGCGGCGTTTCTTTCGGCCAGCCACCATCAATCGAGTTTGGCTCATAAGAGGCGCGGCCCTTGTCGATCACCGTGCGGTGTTGCGCATCGCGCTGGCCATTGTGGAACGGCGCGACCGGGCGGTTGATCGGCAGCTCGTGAAAGTTCGGCCCGCCGAGTCGGCTGATTTGCGTATCGGTGTAGGAAAACAGCCGACCTTGCAGCAACGGGTCATTGGAGAAGTCGATGCCCGGCACGATGTGGCCAGGGCAGAACGCGACCTGCTCGGTCTCGGCGAAGAAGTTGTCCGGGTTGCGGTTCAGGGTCATTTTGCCCAGCGGCGTGATCGGCACGATTTCTTCGGGGATCAGCTTGGTCGGGTCGAGGATGTCGAAATCGAAGTCGTGCTCGTTTTCCTCCTCGATGATCTGCACGCCGAGTTCCCATTCCGGATAGTCGCCCATCTCGATCGCTTCCCAGAGGTCGCGACGGTGGTAGTCGGTGTCTTTACCGGCGAGCTTTTGCGCCTCGTCCCACACCAGTGAGCAAGTGCCGGCAGTAGGGCGCCAGTGGAATTTGACGAAGCGTGATTTGCCCTCTGCGTTGATCAGGCGGAAGGTGTGCACGCCGAAGCCTTGCATGCTGCGCAGGCTTTTCGGGATCGCCCGGTCGGACATCGCCCAGATGACCATGTGCGCCGATTCCGGCACCAGCGAGACGAAGTCCCAGAAGGTATCGTGGGCAGAGCCACCGGTAGGGATTTCATTGTGCGGCTCGGGTTTCACTGCGTGGACGAAGTCGGGAAACTTGATCGCGTCCTGAATGAAGAAGACCGGCATGTTGTTGCCGACCAGGTCGAAGTTGCCTTCATCGGTGAAGAACTTCACCGCGAAGCCGCGCACGTCGCGTACGGTATCGCCGGAACCGCGCGGGCCCTGCACCGTGGAAAAGCGCACAAACACCGGCGTCTTTTTCCCCGGATCCTGTAGGAAACCGGCCTTGGTCAGCGTCGAATGGTTCTCGTAAGCCTGAAAGAAACCATGCGCGCCAGTGCCGCGCGCGTGGACGATGCGCTCCGGGATGCGTTCGTGGTCAAAGTGCGTGATTTTTTCACGCATGATGAAGTCTTCAAGCAGCGATGGCCCGCGCGGGCCGGCCTTGAGGGTGTTCTGGTTGTCGGCGATCTTCACGCCCTGGTTGGTGCGCAGTGCCTGGCCGGTGGCGTCGGAGCGAAACTTCTCCAGGCTGTCGAGTTTGGCGTTGGTGTTGGCGCGATCCGGGGCATCGGTTCCGGCCATCTGGCTTTTATCGGTCGTAGGCTTCTTGCTCATCAGTCGTAAACTCCTCGGTTGACCCCGATGCTCGCCGGGGACTCTTGAGTGGTTCCCGGGCACGGCGCCCAGGGTTTTCAAGTCGCTTACTTAGTGACTGATGGGCTGCTTTGGACGTTCCTTTTTTATGACCTTTGATCTTGTTATTGCCAAATCGAAGGTTAATTGCGAAATAAATGCTAAGAACCTCTATACGGACAGGCTAAAATGCGCGCCCGGCTAACCGCTGATCCTTTTCTAACGCGCCCCACAAGGTTCGCTACGTGATCGAGTTTCAAAACGTCCACAAGACTTACCGCGTCGCCGGTAAGGACATTCCCGCGCTGCACCCGACCAGTCTCTCGATTGAGAACGGTCAGGTCTACGGCCTGATCGGCCATTCCGGTGCGGGAAAAAGTACTCTGCTGCGTCTGATCAATCGCTTGGAAGATTCCAGCGGCGGCAAGATCTTCGTCGACGGTGAAGAAGTCACCGCGCTCGACGCCAAAGGCCTGCGCCGTTTCCGTCAGCAAGTCGGGATGATCTTCCAGCACTTCAACCTGTTGGCCTCCAAGACCGTCGCCGACAACGTTGCGTTGCCGCTGACCCTGGCCGGTGAATTATCGACCAGCGAGATCAATCAGCGTGTGGCTGAACTGCTGGCGCGCGTCGGTTTGTCCGACCACGCCAAAAAGTACCCGGCGCAATTGTCCGGCGGCCAGAAGCAGCGCGTCGGCATCGCCCGCGCCCTGGCGACCAAGCCGAAAATTCTGCTGTGCGACGAGGCCACCAGTGCCCTCGACCCACAGACCACGGCCTCGGTGCTGCAACTGCTGGCCGAGATCAACCGCGAGCTGAAACTGACCATCGTCCTGATTACCCACGAGATGGACGTGATTCGTCGCGTCTGCGATCAAGTGGCGGTGATGGACGCTGGCGTGATCGTCGAGCAAGGTTCGGTGGCCGATGTGTTCCTGCATCCGCAGCACCCGACCACCAAGCGTTTTGTTCAGGAAGACGAGCAGGTCGATGAAGGCGAGCAGCGTGATGATTTCGCGCACGTGCCGGGCCGTATCGTCCGTCTGACCTTCCAGGGCGAAGCGACCTACGCGCCTTTGCTCGGTACTGTCGCCCGGGAAACCGGGGTCGACTACAGCATCCTCGCCGGTCGTATCGACCGCATCAAAGACATCCCCTACGGGCAATTGACCCTGGCCGTCACCGGTGGCGACATGGAAGCGGCCTTCGCCCGCTTCACCGCCGCTGATGTCCACATGGAGGTGCTGCGTTAATGGAAATGTTCGACGCTGCAATCAAGAATTACGACGCTGCGATAGAAGCCATCAAGCTGTTCTTCCAGAACATCGACTGGCTGGAAATCGGCCTGGCGACCAACGACACCATGATGATGCTCGGCGGCTCGCTGCTGTTCACCGTGTTGCTCGGCCTGCCGCTGGGCGTGCTGCTGTTTCTCTGCAGCCCGCGCCAGTTGCTGGAAAACCGCGTTCTCTACGCGATCATGTCGTTGGCAGTGAACATCCTGCGTTCGCTGCCGTTCATTATTCTGTTGATCGTGATGATCCCGCTCACCGTGCTGATCACTGGCACGTCGCTGGGCGTGGCCGGTGCGATTCCGCCGCTGGTGGTGGGTGCCACGCCGTTCTTCGCGCGTCTGGTGGAAACCGCGCTGCGTGAAGTCGATCGCGGCATCATCGAAGCGACCCAGGCCATGGGCGCGACCACGCGGCAGATCATTCTCAACGCGTTGTTGCCAGAGGCCCGTCCGGGCATCTATGCAGCGATTACGGTGACGGCGATTACACTGGTTTCCTACACGGCAATGGCCGGTGTGGTCGGCGCCGGTGGTCTGGGTGACCTGGCGATCCGTTTCGGCTACCAGCGTTTCCAGACTGACGTGATGATCGTCACCGTGGTGTTGCTGCTGATTCTGGTGCAAGTGCTGCAGATGGTGGGCGACCGTTTGGTCGTGCATTTCTCGCGCAAATAAGCGGTTTTGTATTGAACAGATGAGCCGGCCATTCGCTGGCAGGCGCCAGACGGGCGCCTCATAAGGAGTTAGCTGAATGAAAAAACTGATCGCTGCTTTCGCTGCCGTTGCAGCATTCTCGGCCCACGCCGAAACCCTGACCGTTGCCGCCACTCCGGTGCCGCACGCAGAAATCCTCGAGTTCGTGAAACCGGCGCTGGCCAAAGAAGGCGTGGAGCTGAAGGTCAAGGTCTTCACCGACTACATTCAGCCGAACGTACAGGTCGCGGAAAAACGCCTGGACGCCAACTTCTTCCAGCACCAGCCGTACCTCGATGAGTTCAACAAGGCCAAGGGTACTAACCTGGTCGCCGTGACCGGTGTGCACCTGGAACCGCTGGGCGCTTACTCGAGCAAGCTCAAGGATCTGAAGGATCTGCCAAGCGGTGCCAACGTGGTGATCCCGAACGACGCCACCAACGGCGGCCGTGCCCTGTTGCTGCTGGCCAAGGCTGGCGTGATCACGCTGAAGGATCCGACCAACATCCTGTCGACCGTCAAAGACATCGCGACCAACCCGAAAGACCTGAAGATCCGTGAACTGGAAGCCGCGACCATCCCGCGCGTGCTGACCCAGGTCGATCTGGCGCTGATCAACACCAACTACGCGCTGGAAGCCAAGCTCGATCCGTCCAAGGATGCGCTGGTGATTGAAGGTAACGATTCGCCGTACGTGAACATCCTTGTGTCCCGCGCGGACAACAAGGACAGCGACGCCATGCAGAAACTGGCCGCTGCGCTGCACAGCCCGGAAGTGAAGAAATTCATTACCGAGAAGTACAAAGGCGCGGTATTGCCGGCGTTCTGATTTAGATCGCTGCAACGAAAAAGGGGACGCTATGAGCGTCCCCTTTTTTGTGTTTGGCTTTGGACCTGATGTGAAGCTGCCCCTCACCCCAGCCCTCTCCCGAAGGAGAGGGGGCCGATCGAGGTGTCTTGCGTTCTACATCGACCTGAAAGGTCTTGGCGATTATGGATTCAAAGCAGGACGGCCAATTCGGTGTGGCTCCCCAATATCCCCCAATCAGTCCCCTCTCCCTCTGGGCGGTCCGACGTTTCGGGAGGGCTAGGGTGAGGGGCTTTTCGCTCTTCAGCTTTTATTTGCGGTTAAGCATCACCGGCAACTGCGCGACCAGTTTGGCGTTGTTCAACGGCGCTCGAATAAACCCGCGCTGCGTACCATCCGGCCCGATCACCGCCAGATTGCCGCTATGGTCGACGGTGTAATTCGGCTTACTGGTATCCGCCGGAATAAACGGAATACTCACCGCATTCGCGACCTTCTGCAGCTCTTCGATCGAGGTCGGCGTCAGGCCGACAAACTGCGGATCAAAGTAACCCAGGTACTGTTTCAACTGCTTCGGGTTATCGCGGTTCGGGTCAACGCTGACCAGCACGATCTGCAACTTGTCCACAGCGTCCTTGGGCAGTTCACTTTTGATTTGCCGCAACTGGGCGAGGGTGGTCGGGCAGATGTCCGGGCAGAAGGTGTAGCCGAAAAACAGCAGACTCCACTTACCTTTGAGCTCGTTGATCGCCACCGGCTTGCCGTCCTGATCGGTCATCGTCACGTCCGGCAGATTGCGGCTCTGCGGCAGCAGAATAATGCCGGCGTCGATCAACGCAGTCGGGTCGCCCTGGCCCTTGCCGCTCAGCACTTTGTTGACGGTAAGTCCCAGGATCAGCGCGATCACGGCGACGAGGATGAAGACGGTTTTCTGGGTTCGAGTCATAGGTTCAACAGTAAGTAGTGGTCTACGAGCAGGGCGATGAACAGCAGAAACAAGTACCAGATAGAGTACTTGAAGGTGTTGATCGCCGCGTGCGGCCGAGTGCCACGGTACAGCACCACGGCCCATTGCAGAAACCTTGCACCGAGGGCGAGCGCGCAAATCAGGTAGAGCACACCGCTCATGTGGATCACGTACGGCAGCAGACTCACCGCCAGCAGAGCGAAGGTGTAGAGCAGAATGTGCACCTTGGTGTAGTGCTCGCCGTGGGTGACCGGCAGCATCGGGATGTCAGCCTTGGCATATTCCTCTTTGCGATGGATCGCCAGCGCCCAGAAGTGCGGCGGGGTCCAGGCGAAGATGATCAGCACCAGCAACAACGGTTCGGCGCTGACGTGACCGGTGGCAGCCGTCCAGCCGAGCAGTGGTGGGGCGGCGCCGGCGAGACCACCGATGACGATGTTCTGCGGCGTCGCGCGTTTGAGGAAACCGGTGTAGATCACTGCATAACCAAGCAGCGAAGCCAGGGTCAGCCAAGCCGTCAGCGGATTGGTGAACGTCAGCAACAAGGCCTGACCGAGCAGCGCCAGCACTAACGCAAACGTCAGCGCCGCCGCCGGCGAAACCCGGCCTTCAGCCAGCGGCCGTTTGTGCGTGCGCGCCATCACCGCATCGATGCGCCGATCCACCACATGGTTGACCGCCGCCGCGCCACCGGCACACAACGCAATGCCCAGATTACCGAACACCAGTACCGTCCACGGCACCCCGGCGCGGGTCGCGAGGAACATGCCGACCAGCGAGGTGATCAACATCAGCACCACGACTTTCGGTTTGGTCAGTTCCAGATAATCACGCCAGATCGCCTGATGCGGGCGTTCGCCAATCAGAATCGCCACGGCGTTTCTCCTTTAATAGTGATGGGCGCGGCCGCGTGTTTACGCGGGTTCAAGCGCCAGCGCGCGAGCACCGGTTGTTTGACCCGAACCAGACTGGTGCGCGCGTGGTAATTGACCAGCACCATGGTCAGCAACAGCGCCGCACCGCCGGCGTTATGCGCAACCGCCACCGGCAGCGGCAGATGGAACAACACGTTGCTGATGCCGAGGGTGATCTGTGCGGCGAGGGCGATCAGCACGAGGCCGGCCAGCCGCGTCATGCCGACCACTTTCAGTTGCCAGGCCAGACCGAGCAGCACCAACGTCACCAACAGCGCACCAATACGATGAGTCAGGTGAATCGCCGTGCGCGCATCACTGTCGAGTTGCCCACCGAGATAGTTCGGGCCGATGTGTTGGGTCAGGTGAAAACCATTGGCGAAATCCGCCGGCGGCAGCCATTGCCCATGGCAGGTCGGAAAGTCGATGCACGCCACTGCCGCGTAGTTGGAGCTGACCCAGCCACCCAGCGCAATCTGACCAATCACCAACAACAATCCCGCTGTCGCCCAATACTGCAAACGCTTGGGCACGGTCAGCGCCGGTAGCACGCCGGACAGTCTCAACGTCAGCAAAAACAGCAAACTCAACGTCGCAAAACCGCCGAGCAAATGTCCGGTGACCACTTGCGGCCAGAGTTTGAGCGTCACCGTCCACATGCCGAACGCCGCTTGCGCAAACACCACCGCCAGCAGGAACAGCGGCAGCTTCAGCGGTTGCCCCGGATGACGACGATTGACCCAGGCGCGCCCGGCCAGTATCGAAATCAGCAGGCCGAGGGTGCCGGCAAAGTAGCGGTGGATCATCTCGTTCCAGCCCTTGTGCGCCTCCACCGGCGAGTCCGGGTAATGCAGTTCGGCATGGGCCAGTTGGGCTTCGCTTTTCGGCACGCTGATAAAGCCGTAGCAGCCTGGCCAGTCCGGACAGCCGAGGCCGGCGTGGGTTAGGCGCGTATAGGCGCCGAGCAGCACCACAATCAGGGCCAGAAGGGTGGCAAACAGCGCGAGGCGAAATCCAGGTTTGGCCATGACGATGCCCTTATCCGATGTTCGACAGTTTCAGCAGATGACGCAGGTCGTTGAGCAGATCCTTGCCCTTCACATTCGGCTCGTAACGCAGCACGAGGTTGCCGTGCGGGTCGATGATCCACAGTTGCGGCGTGGCTTTGTCGCCAGTCGCTTTGCTGAACACACCAGCGTCCAGCGGGTAGCGTTGCAGCTGTGGATATTCGCGGGTCAGCTTGGCGTCGTAATCAGTGCTGACCGGTTGCGCAACGGCGAGAGCGTGGCTGGCGCGGCCAGCATCACGACCGAGGCCGATCTGAATCTGCCGCGCCAGATACACCAGTTGCTGGCAATCCACCGCGCAATCCTTCGGCGCGGTGACCAGGATCTGCCAGCGCTCCTCGTTGGCCTGCACGCCGAGGTCGGCGCGGGTCTGGCCGTTGCCGATCAGTTCGCCGTGATAGCTGCGACCTTCCGGTACCCAGAACTGCAATTTGTACATACCCGTGGCGAGCACCATCGGCCCGATCACGCCGAGCACAATCAGCAGCAATTGAATGCGTCCGCGCCGACGGGTGGCGGCAGGTTTCGCCTCAGACATGCTGGGTGGATTCATGGCCGTTCCCATGGTGGTTCTCCTTTGCGTTGTGCAAGCCCAAATAGACGTAGAGGCCGAGCAGGGCGGTGGCCATGGCGAACCACTGCACGGCGTAACCGAGGTGTTTTTCCGGGCCCATGGCAACCACCGGCCAATCGGCCTCGTAGCTGGCCGGGCCGGGTTCGGCGCGTAATTCGTAGGCGAAGCCGTCGCGATCCAGGGTTTTCCACAGGTTGGTGGGTTCGACGGCAGTGATGGTTTGCGGCCAGGTGCTGCTGACCGGATCGGCGTGCAACTGGAAAGTAGCGCCGGGGGCGACGTAGACCCAGGCATCGACATTCAACGCTTCAGTGGGCGTAGTGAATTGTGGCGGCACGCGGCGATCCGGCCACGGCAACCAGCCGCGATTGACCAGCAGCCACAGACCGCTGCGTTGATCCTGAAACGGTTGCAGCAACTCGACGCCAACCTTGCCATTCCGCTGGCGGTTATCCAGCAACAAGCTGTGCCCGGCATCGAACTGACCGTGCAGATGCACGCGGCGATAGGCCGGATCGGCGCTGTTCAGCAACTCAGTGCTGGCCATCGGTTCGGCCGCGCGGCGTTCGGCGTAACTGGCGAGCAGGGCGGTTTTCTCCGCGCCCCGGCTCAGTTGCCAGAAGCCCAGCGACACCAGCAGCGGCAGCAGCAACGCCACCACCACAGTCGGTATCACGCCCGGGCGAAAACGCTTCATGGCTGCGCCACAAAGTCAGTCGTTGCGATCGCTATACTCAACTGCATCGCCTGTCCCCCGGAGTTCTTCCCATGCTCAAAACAGCCATCGTCCTGATGCTGATTGCCACGGTGATCAGCCTGTTCAGCGGCCTGTTTTTCCTGGTCAAGGACGACAGCAGCTCGAATCGCCTGGTCATCGCCTTGAGTGTTCGGGTGGCATTGGCCGCTGCCACCGTCGGCTTGATCGCCTGGGGTTTCTACAGCGGCCAACTGGTATCGCATGCGCCTTGGTAGTGCTGATCCTCAGAGTACGTAGACGAAGATAAACAGACCGATCCACACCACGTCGACGAAGTGCCAATACCAGCTCGCCGCTTCGAAACCGAACTGGTGCTCGTTGTCGAAGTGGCCCTTCATGATGCGCATCAGCATCACGAACAGAATGATCGTGCCGATGGTCACGTGGGCACCGTGGAAACCGGTGAGCATGAAGAACGTCGCGCCATAAATGCCCGAGCCGAGGGTCAGCCCCAGTTCGTGATAGGCGTGAATGTATTCCTCAGCCTGGAAACCGAGAAACGCGCAGCCGAGCAGCACGGTGATCGCCAGCCAGATTTTCAGCGCGCCGCGATGGCCCTTCTTCAAGGCATGGTGGGCGATGGTGATGGTCACGCTGGAGCTGACCAGCAGGATCGTGTTGATCAGCGGCAGGCCCCACGGGCTGATGACGTCCTTGGGCGGCGGGAACAGTTTCGGGTCCGGCGTGTGCAGTAGCGGCCAGGTGAACTGAAAGTTCGGCCACAGCATATGGGCGATGCCTTTGGTGCCTTCACCGCCGAGCGCCGGCCCGGAGACGTGGCGCACATAAAACAGCGCACCGAAGAAGGCGACGAAGAACATCACTTCAGAGAAGATGAACCAACTCATGCCCCAGCGGAACGAGCGATCCAGCTGCGCGCTGTAGAGCCCTGCGCGGCTTTCCTTGATCACCGTACCGAACCAGCCGAACAGCATGTACGCCAGCAACAGGCTGCCAATGAAAAAGATGTACGGGCCGTGGGATTCCGGACGCGTCGCCTTCAGATCGTTGAACCAGACGGCCAGGCCGTACACGGTAATGGCCATGCCGAAAGTGGCGATGATCGGCCATTTGCTCTGGGCCGGTACGTAATAGTGCTCATGAGTTGCCATTTATTGTTCTCCTTATCGGGCACGCTCAACCGCCAGTGTTTACAGCCACCGGCGGATGTCGGGCGGTGATATCGAACAGCGTGTAGGACAGCGTCAGGTGCTTCACATCCTTGGGCATGTCGCGGTCAACAATGAAGCGCACCGGCATCTCGATCTGCTGACCGGGTTGCAGCACCTGCTGGGTAAAACAAAAGCATTCGGTCTTGTGGAAATACGCCGCCGCGTTGCTCGGCGCGATGCTCGGCACGGCTTGCGCACTCATCGGTTTGTCGGTGGGATTGCGCGCGATGAAGATCATCTCGTTGACCGCGCCGGGGTTGGCAGTGAGTTCGTCATGCTTGGGATAAAAGTCCCACGGCATGTCGACGTTGTTGGTCGACAGGAATTGCACGCGCACCTGGCGGGAAGTGTCGACCACCTGCTCACCCTCGTACTGCCCACCGGTCTTGCCATTGATGCCGAAGGCTTTGCACATCACGTCGTAGATCGGCACCAGGGCAAAGCCGAAGACAAACATCGCCACCACCACCCCGAGCAGACGGGTGACGAGTTTTTTCAGCGAGATCGAGTCAGCCATGGTTCATGCCTCCCCACCAAACCCTGTAGGAGTGAGCCTGCTCGCGATGGGTCCACCGCGGTGTGCCTGACACACCGCCATCGCGAGCAGGCTCACTCCTACAAAAGTCAGGCGTTTCATTTCACTTCCGGCGGTGTGGTGAAGGTGTGATAAGGCGCCGGTGACGGCACGCTCCACTCCAGACCTTCCGCACCATCCCAAGGCTTGGCCGGTGCTGGCGGACCGCCGCGAATGGTCTTGATCACGATGAACAGGAAGAAGATCTGCGTGGCGCCGAACATGAACGCGCCAATCGAGGAGACCATGTTGAAGTCGGCGAACTGCAGGTTGTAGTCCGGAATCCGTCGCGGCATTCCCGCAAGACCGACGAAGTGCATCGGGAAGAAGGTCAGGTTCATGCCGACAAACGACAGCCAGAAATGCAGCTTGCCGAGGGTTTCGTCATACATGTGGCCGGTCCATTTCGGCAGCCAGTAGTAGGTCGAGGCGAAGATCCCGAAGATCGCCCCGGGCACCAGCACGTAGTGGAAGTGCGCGACCACAAAGTAGGTGTCCTGATACTGGAAGTCCGCCGGGGCGATGGCCAGCATCAGTCCGGAGAAACCGCCGATGGAGAACAGGATCACGAAAGCCACGGCAAACAGCATCGGCGTTTCGAAGGTCAGCGAGCCTTGCCACATGGTGCTGGCCCAGTTGAACACCTTCACCCCGGTCGGCACCGCGATCAGCAGCGTCGCGTACATGAAGAACAGCTCGCCCACCAGCGGAATGCCGACCACGAACATGTGGTGCGCCCAGACAATGAACGACAGGAACGCAATGCTCGCCGTGGCGTAGACCATCGAGGTATAGCCGAACAGCGGCTTGCGCGAGAAGGTCGGGATGATCGAGCTGACCGCGCCGAAGGCCGGCAGGATCATGATGTACACCTCGGGATGGCCGAAGAACCAGAACACATGCTGGAACAGCACCGGGTCACCGCCACCGGCAGCACTGAAAAAACTGGTGCCGAAGTGGATGTCCATCAGCATCATCGTCACGCACCCGGCCAGCACCGGCATTACCGCGATCAGCAGGAACGCGGTGATCAGCCAGGTCCAGACGAACAGCGGCATTTTCATCAGGGTCATGCCGGGGGCGCGCAGGTTGAGGATGGTCGCGACCACGTTGATCGCGCCCATGATCGAACTGATCCCCATCAAGTGGATGGCGAAGATGAAGAACGTCACGCTTTCCGGCGCGTAGGTCGTCGACAGCGGCGCGTAGAACGTCCAGCCAAAGTTCGGCCCGCCACCGGGGGTGAACAGGGTCGACACCAGGATCAGGAACGCCGCCGGCAGCAGCCAGAAGCTGAAGTTGTTCATCCGTGGCAGGGCCATGTCCGGCGCGCCGATCATCAACGGGATCATCCAGTTGGCGAGGCCGACGAAGGCCGGCATCACCGCACCGAAGACCATCACCAGACCGTGCATGGTGGTCATCTGGTTGAAGAACGCCGGTTCGACGATCTGCAATCCGGGCTGGAACAGTTCGGCGCGAATCACCATCGCGAACGTGCCGCCGAGCAGGAACATGGAGAACGCAAACCACAGGTACAGCGTGCCGATGTCCTTGTGGTTGGTGGTCAGCACCCAGCGCATCAGGCCTTTGGCGGGGCCGTGGGCGTGGTCGGCATGACCATGGTCATCAATGACAGCGCTCATGGCCGGTCTCCTTTACGTGAGTGGACGGGGCGGGCCGGGGCGCGTTGCCCCGGCCGGTTCACGAAGTACGCGATAGACCGGCTCATTTGCTTTCCGCCTGTTTCAGCTCCAGCACTTCTTTTGGCGTGACCATGTCGCCTTTGTTGTTGCCCCAGGCGTTACGTTCGTAGGTCACGACCGCTGCGATATCGACTTCCGACAGCTGCTTGCCGAACGCCGCCATGGCGGTACCGGGCTTGCCGTGGAAGACAATACTCAGGTGATCCTTGATCGGGCCGGTGGCGATTTTCGAGCCTTTGAGCGCCGGGAACATCGGTGGCAGGCCCTGGCCTTCGGCCTGGTGACAGGCAACGCAGGTGCTGTGGTAGACCTTGTCGCCGCGTTCCTTGAGTTCGTCGAGGGTCCAATCCTTGCTGGTCAGCTCTTTAAGCTGCGCGGCTTCGGCTTTGCGCTCGGCGAGCCACTTGTCGTAGTCGGCCTTGTCCTTGACCTCGACCACGATCGGCATGAAGCCGTGATCCTTGCCGCACAGTTCGGCGCATTGACCACGGTAGATGCCGGGCTTGTCGATGCGCGTCCACGCCTCGTTGACGAACCCCGGAATCGCATCGCGTTTCACCGCAAAGGCCGGTACCCACCAGGAGTGAATAACGTCGGCAGAAGTCACAAGGAAGCGCACTTTGGCACCGGTCGGCAGCACCAATGGCTTGTCGACCTCGAGCAAGTAGTGCTCGCCCTTGGTTTCCTTGTTGTGGATCTGCTCGGCGGGGGTGGCCAGATTGCTGAAGAACTCGACATCCTGACCCAGGTATTTGTAGTGCCACTTCCACTGATAACCGGTGATCTGGATATCGATATCCGGCTCACTGGTGTCGTACATCTTGATCAGGGTGGCGGTCGCCGGCACGGCCATCGCTACCAGAATCAGGAACGGTACGACGGTCCAGAGAATTTCGACGGTGGTGCTTTCGTGGAATTTTGCGGCGACCTGCCCGGTAGAACGGCGGTGCACCATCATCGACCAGAACATGGCGCCGAAGACGATGATCCCGATCACCACACAGATCCAGAATATGGTCATGTGCAGGTCGAATACTGCGTGACTGATTTCAGTCGCTCCAGGCGCCATATTCACAGTCCATGCGGCATGCGCGGGACTGAAAATCGACCACAACAGGAGGCCCATCCAGACGTGTGGATGTCGCATCATTGCGGGTTCCCCTTATCGTTCTTGTTATCCCGCCGGCTTTCGCCTGCGGCAAGGGAGCGGCTGCATCAGACTACGAACTTGAATCGCCGGGCCTTGCTGCGGGTGCAGTCGGGCGTCATCAGCTAACTCCATTCACTGGCGAGTATAGACAGCGACGGGAAATTGCAATGTGCACACGTAAATCAACTGAAACAGCCGGTACTTGCGTTCAAGGGCACGAATGGAGAAGGATGCAGACGAGTGGTGGCAAACCGATATAACGCAGGCGCATCAAGGATGAAATAATTATGACAAATGCGTCTTAGCATTTTTCGTAAGCCAGCTAACTTATGTCTTCCCTATTTCATTGCCTTGTTTCCTGGAGTTTTCATGAACACCGCCGCATTGCGCGAGCAGATCCAAAAAGCCCAACAACACGAAAAAGACACCGGCCTGCTGACCCGTCAGTTGGAGAGCAAGCTGCCTCATTTACACCCGGCGATCCAATTGCCGGAAGCCGACGCCAACGGTGTGCTGACGCGTTTTGTCGCCGCCTACATTGATGAAGTGCCAGACCTGCTGGATGCAGCCAATGAAGTCGCCAGGGAAGCAGGAATCGAATCGCAGATCAAACCGGTGCTGAAAATCGCCGAGCAGTATTTCCTCCAGCCGCCAGCCATCATGGCCGGGCACGTTGGCCTGGATAGCCTGCTGGATGAAGCCTATCTGGCGCACCGTTTTGTCGAAGAGGTCAACGACCTGTACATCAAGCATTTCGGCCAGCCACTGATCCCCTTGGACATGACGGTCGCCAACTTGATTGCTCACCAATTGATCGGTGAGGAATTTGCCAACCAACTGGACGAAGCGGTGCATCACGCGATCGACGAGATGCTCAACGACGAAAGTTTTGCGCTGGAATCGGTAGAAGCCTACCGCGAAAAACTCAGCAGCCCGGACACCGGCGCCGCGTGGAAACGCTGGCCGTGCATGAGCCGCCGACTGGGTGTGGGCCTGGAACTGGACCAGCCTGCCGCGTAATCCTGAGCGACACCCAAATACCTGTGGGAGCTGGCTTGCCAGCGATAGCGGTGGATCAGTCAGCATTGTCAGTGACTGACACTCCGTCTTCGCTGGCAAGCCAGCTCCCACAGGGTTTTTGTTCAGGCGGGAAGATTTAGCCGGCGGCGCCGATACCGGTAGTAGTTCGAATCCGTCCCTCAAGCCTGCGCTTCAACCCACGCGACTCAATCAACAGCTTCGAGCCCTTCGCCGCATTCGCCCGGCCCCACTCTTCCAGCAACTCCAGACACGAATGGTCGATGTAGCTCAGGTTATTGAGCGGCACATGCACCGTCGTCCCCTGCGGAATACTGCCCAGCACTTGCGTCAGCGCCGGCACCTTGAGGAATGTCGCCGCACCGACCAGACGCAACTCCATCTCACCATCCTGTGGCAGATCGATCAGGCTGATCTTCAACCGCGACGCTTTGAACGCGAGTTTCAACAGCGTCAGACCGAAACCGATCAACACCCCGGTCAGCAGGTCAGTGAAGATGATCGCCAGCGCCGTCGCCGCATAGGTGAACATCGGCATCCGTCCATAACGTCCCAACCCTCGAAACGCTTTGAGATCGACCAGTTTGAACCCGGTGTAAACCAGCACCCCCGCCAGGCTCGCCACCGGAATGCTTTGCAGCACGCTCGACAGCAACAACACGAACGCCAGCAGCCACAGGCCATGGAAGATCGTCGAGTAACGCGTGGTCGCACCGGCCTGGACGTTGGCCGAACTGCGCACGATTACCCCGGTCATCGGCAGCGCACCGAGCAGACCGCAGAGCATGTTGCCGACCCCTTGCGCCGACAGTTCACGGTCGAAGTCCGATCGCACGCCGCTGTGCATGCGATCCACCGCAGCAGCGGAGAGCAGCGTCTCGGCGCTGGCAATGAATGCCACGGCGAACGCGGCGATCAACAGCGTAGGGTCGGCCAGGCTAAGCAGGTCCGCAGGCTTGAGCCAATCAATGGCCTCCGCCAGATTCGCCGGCACCTCGACGCGTTTGACCTGCAAAGCGAGCAACAGACTTGCCCCGGTTGCCAGACCGACACCGAGCAATGCGCCCGGAACGAAGCGCAGCGAATGCGGGCGAAACTTCTCCCACAACCACATCACTGCAATCGTCGACAGTCCGAGCAAACCCGCCTGCCAGCCAAACGACGGCAGCGCTTGTGCCACTGCTGCCGGGAACGCCGTGAGGTTATCCAGCCCCGAGGGCTTCGGTGACGCATCGAGCATCACATGCACCTGTGACAGCACGATCAACACGCCAATCCCCGCCAGCATCCCGTACACCACCGCTGGCGCCGTAACCCGAAACCAGCAGCCGAGCTTCAAGCGGCCGGCGACCAGTTGCAGAAAACCGGCAAGCAACAGAATCGGCCCGAGCATCTCGATGCCGTGCTGGCGCACCAGTTCAAACACCAATACCGCCAGCCCCGCCGCCGGCCCGCTGACTTGCAACGGCGAGCCCGCCAGCCAACCGACCACCAGACCGCCGATGATCCCGGTGATCAAACCCTTGGCCGGTGGCAGCCCGGAGGCAATAGCAATACCCATGCACAGCGGCAGGGCGACCAGAAACACAACCACTGAAGCGAGCAGCTCCCGTGGCAACACCGCTTTCAATTGAGCCGCACGCATGGCGATTCTCCCGAAGTTTTCTTCAGGCATGGCGAGGCCGGGTCGCTGAATCAGCGACCGGCGTCAAACCACACAGATGTTTAGGAAGATTTAGAAGCGCGCTTTGGGCGTCGCCACCGGAATCGGATGGCTACCGTCGAGCGGCAGGAAACGGCCCTGATCCGCGTCGTAAGCTTTGATTTCGCTGGTTTCGATGTCGTAGACCCAGCCATGGATGAACAGATGACCGTTCGCCATGCGCGAGGCTACCGAAGGATGGGTACGCAAGTGCTGCAATTGGGCGATGACGTTTTCCTCGGTGAGGATCGGCATGCTTTCTTTTTCGTCGGCGCAGTTACAGTTTTCATGCACCATGGTTTTCGCGACTTCAGCGTGGCGCAGCCAGGCTTTGACCGTCGGCATTTTTTCCAGGCTGTCCGGATTGAGCACTGCACGCATGGCGCCGCAATCGGAGTGGCCGCAGATGATGATGTGCTGTACGCCGAGCGCCAGTACCGCGTATTCGATGGCGGTGGAAACGCCGCCGTTCATCTGCCCATAAGGCGGCACAACATTGCCGACGTTACGGGTCACGAACAGATCGCCGGGCGAGCTGTGGGTAATCAGCTCAGGGACGATGCGCGAGTCGGCGCAGGTAATGAACATCGCCTTGGGCGCCTGCGCCGTGGCGAGTTTCTTGAAGAGCTCTTCCTGCTGTGGGAAGACCTCATGATGAAAATGCAAAAAGCCGTCTACGATCTGTCGCAGCGCTGCATCGGCGGATTCCGCTTCAGGGGTTTGCGCCGACGCAGCCAACGGCTGTTTATCCTTGTCACTCATGATTCATCCTCTTTGGCGGATTAGGGGAGTCATTCCCATGTATTCCGGTATGAAGCCAGTGGCTGTTTAAAACATCCGGGTCATCCCGACCCGTCAGTCACTCGATGAACAAGGTAGCCGCCGAAACTTAACTCAAACTGAATCAAACGCTCTAGAACGTGTGTTCCAGGTCACAAAAACCGTGACTGGGTGATTTCGGCGGAAGGATTCCAACCCCTCAACCATAGGCCAATTGTCGCTAAATCAACGACATCTGGCGACCCGGCGGACAGAAGGCCGTGCAATCGAGGTTATAGCCTTCGCGATGATTCATGCCAAGACGCTTGATGGCTTTGGCAAATCGTTGCGCGAGCAGGTCGGCGAACACCCCTTCGCCGCGCATGCGTGCGCCGAAACGGCTGTCGTAGAGCTCACCGCCACGGCTCTGGCGGATCAGGCTCAGCACGTGTGCGGCGCGTTGCGGATAGTGCGCCGCCAGCCATTCCTCGAACAACGGCGCCACCTCCAGCGGCAGGCGCAGCATCATGTATGCCGCGCTTTGCGCACCGGCTGCGTGGGCCTCGTTGAGCAGGTTTTCGATTTCACTGTCGTTGATCATCGGAATCATCGGCGAACACAGCACGCCGACCGGAATGCCGGCCTCGCGCATGACCCGAATGGCGCGCAAGCGCGCTTTGGGTGCCGCTGCGCGCGGTTCGAGGATGCGTTTGAGCTCGTCATCGAGTGTGGTCAGGCTGATCATCACCGCCACCAGACGTTGCTGCGCCAGCTCGGTCAGCAGATCTAGATCGCGAAGAATCAGCGAGCCTTTGGTGACGATGGTCACTGGGTGCCTATAACGCAGCAGCACTTCGAGGGTCTGCCGGGTGATTTTGTGTTCGCGCTCGATCGGCTGATACGGATCGGTATTGGAGCCCAGGTTGATCGGCGCGCATTGATAGCCTTTCTTTCCGAGCTGTTCTTCCAGCACTTGGGCGGCGTTGGTCTTGGCGATCAGCCTGGTTTCGAAATCCAGCCCGGGCGACATATCCCAATAGGCATGGCTGGGCCGTGCGTAGCAATAGATGCAGCCATGCTCGCAGCCGCGATAAGGATTGATCGAGCGGTCGAAGGGCAGATCGGGAGATGTGTTGCGGGTGATGATGCTCTTTGCGGTTTCGATCATCACCTCGGTGCCTTGAGTCAGCGGCACTTCCTGGTACCAGCCGTCATCCTCGGCCACCGATCGGTTCGGCGCGAAGCGGTTGTGCGGGTTGCTGGCGGTGCCGCGACCGCGAGGCGGTAGAGGATTGATCATTGGGCAGGCTCCTGATCTGTATATGCATACAGTACATGAGCGGGGCCACTGTGATCCAGTACCGTTCAGCGATGGGAAACTTGCTGACTGGAAAAGTTTATATATAAGTGCAAAGTACAATCCGAGATACATATGCCCCGTTGTCGCGACAAGTTATCGAATATAGTCTTGGTTACTTCTATCGGCACTTGGCTGGTAACTAAATTAAAAAGGATTTAATTCGTGTCGTATCTCAATCAACGTGGTGTGTTCTTGCAGTTGATGCTGCCGAATGCTTCGGAGCCAAATACTATTGTTTCCATGCAACTGGCCCGCAAGGAACTGGGCTGGAACGCTGAAGATGAGCTATCCACCGAAGGGCTGGTCGATTCGATCTACGTGGTGGCGGTGTCCAGCGACCGTGGCAAGACATTCACTATTCGTAACAACAAGAAAGATGTAGACGGTGATGGCGATATTGATAACGACGACAAGGCGAAGTTGATTGCATTGGCCAAGGCTTATGTAAGTATCGTTAATCCGTAATTGAAAGTGCAAGAGTCGCAAACAAATAACAATAAAGTCCTGCATGAAAATTCATGCAGGGCTTTATTGTTTTAGAAGAAGACACTGTGAATGGAAGGTGATCAGTCAAGGGCTGGCTGGGCATACACCCTGTCAACTCTGACAGTAGACCGGAATTCTCGCCAAGCCTAATCTCAAACACGCAATCAATCTGAAGGGTTTCATCCATGGCTATCAGAATACTGCTGGAAATTGCGGATATGGATCGAGATGGAAGTCCGGAAATCGCGTTTTATCACTACAGTGAAGACGCGACCGAAATGATGGATTACGACTATTCGCTTTTTGCTTCGTCGTCGCAGGCCAATGGCCGTTATGACTTGATCTCCGAAGACGCCATCGATACTGACGGCGATGGCGACACCGACAAATACGACGAGAAGCTTTATCTGCAGTTGGCCGATGCATTCGTGCAGTTCAAAGGCTTTCAGTCCAAGCGTTGATCGGCCGCTGACACCACACGAAAAGTCGAACCGTGCCAGGGGCGTATCAATCACATCCGTCATTTATGCGTGGTGACTTGCCCCAAATCATCCCCGGAAGTCGTCTGCATATCGTTCTTGCGCAGATTGGCCACATCCTCAGCGTTAACCGGCGCACCTTTATTACCCCAACTGCCACGGATGAAGCTCACCACATCCGCCACTTCCTGATCCGACAGGCGCCAGGCGAAGCCCGGCATGGTGAAGGTCGACGGTGCCGTGTGCGTCGCCGGCAACGTGCCGCCCTTGAGCACGATGTGGATCAACGAAGTCGGGTCTTCCGATTGCAGCACCGGATTACCCGCCAGCGCCGGGAACACCCGGGTGTAGCCGTGGCCATCGGTGCGGTGGCACGCCGCGCAGTTGTCGATGTATACCGAAGCACCGCGCTGACTGTCATCGCCATTCCATAGGGCTTTCGCCGCTTTCTCGTCGTACTGATGCGGCTGATCGTTAGGATCACTGGCCGGCAGCGACTTGAGGTAGCGGGCAATTGCGGTCAGATCAGCGTCGGTCATGTATTGCATGCTGTGGGTGACCACATCACTCATGCCGCCGAACACGGCGCTGCGATCGCTGCGACCGGTCTTGAGGAACTGCACCAGTTGCTCCTCGCTCCAGCTGCCGAGGCCATCCTTGTGATCGCCGCGCAGGCTCTTGGCGATCCAGCCTTCCAGCGGCGCACTGCCGGCGAGGAAGTTGCTGCCATCGGCAGCGCTCAGGGATTTTTCCTGCATGGTCAGGGCGCGCGGCGTATGGCAAGCGCCGCAATGGCCAAGGCCTTCGACCAGATAGGCACCGCGGTCGATCACCGGGTCGGCACTTGTCGTTTTGTAGTCCTCGACCTTCGGCGCAAACATCCAGCGCCAGCCCATCAGCGGCCAGCGCATGCTCAACGGCCATGGAATATCACTGGCCTTGTTCTCTTGCGCCACCGGTTCTACGCCGTGCATGAAGTAGGCGTACAGCGCTTGCATGTCGGTTTCGCTGACACGGGCGTAGGACGGATACGGCATCGCCGGGTACAACGTACTGCCGTTTTTGGCGACGCCATGGCGCACGGCCTGATCGAAGTCTTCGAAGCTGTATTCTCCGACGCCGGTCTTGTCCGGGGTGATGTTGGTCGAGTAAATCGTGCCGATCGGGGTTTCCATTGGCAGGCCACCGGCGAACGGTTTGCCACCCTTAGCGGTGTGGCAGGCCACGCAGTCACCGGCGCGGGCGAGGTATTCGCCCTGTTTGATCAAGCTTTGATCAACGTCGGCCGCATGAGTGGAGGCACTGCCGAGCAGCGCCAGGGTCGCGATAACGAGATTTTTCATGGTCATCGCTCCTTAAGCCTGAACCAGCGGGCCGGGGTTTTTCAGGTACTGCTCGCGGATTGCCTTCGCCGACCAGTAGGTCAGTGCGGCAACCAGACCGGTCGGGTTGTAACCCAGGCCTTGCGGGAACGCCGAGGCACCCGGAACGAAGACGTTATGCACGTCCCAACTCTGCAGGTAGCGGTTCAGCGCGCTCTTCTTCGGATCGGTGCCCATGATCGCGCCGCCGTTGAGGTGGGTGGTCTGGTAAGAGGCGGTGTTGAAGTGATCGCCGACTTTCTTGCCGATCACGGCAATGGCTTTCGGCCCCATCGCTTCGGCGACCTTGCCCATTTTCTCGACCATGAAGCGGTTCATCTTGATGTCGTTTTCCTGCCAGTCGAAGGTCATCCGCAGCAGCGGCAAGCCGTAGGCATCGCGGTACACCGGATCGAGATCAAGGTAGTTGCCCCGATAAGACTGATGCGCGCCGTGGGCGTCCATCGACACCTGGTGGGTGTAGTAATCAGCGGTCGCGCGTTTCCAGTCACTGCCCCAGGCCGGGGTGCCCGGCGGGTTCGAGGTGCCGGCAATCGGCCGGCTGCCGGCCTGGTTGACCCACATCGGCGAGCCGCCGACAAAGCCGTGCGGGCCGTGGTCAAAGTTGTCGGCGTTGAAGTCGTCCAGCGCCACGCCGTTGCCGCCGGCGCCGATGAAGTTGTTGGTGTGGGTGTCCTTGTCGAAGAACGCCTTGATGGTCGCCATGTTCTGGTAGGCGAAGTTACGCCCGACCACGCCTTCGCCGCTGATCGGGTCGTACGGCTTGCCGATGCCGGAGAGCAGCATCAGACGCACGTTGTGCAACTGGAACGCGCCGAGAATCACCAGATCCGCCGGTTGCTCGATCTCGCGACCCTGGCCGTCGATGTAGGTCACGCCGGTGGCTTTGGATTTCGTGCTGTCTAGGTTGACCCGCAGCACGTGCGAGTTAGGTCGCAACTCGAAATTCGGCAAAGGTTTCAGCGCCGGCAGAATGTTCACGTTTGGCGAAGCCTTGGAGTACATGTAGCAGACATAACCGCTGCAAAAACCGCAGAAGTTGCACGGGCCCATCTGCGCACCGTAAGGATTGGTGTACGGCCCGGAGGTGTTCGCGGACGGCAGGTTGTAGGGTTTGTAACCGACTTCTGTCGCCGCTTTACCGAACAGCTGTGCGGATACCGTGTTCTTCTGCGCCTCCAGCGGAAACGGGTTGGAGCGATCCGGTGCGTACGGGTTGCCGCCCTTGCCTTGACCGACCAGTTGGCCCTTCACGGTCCAGGCCTGGCCCGAGGTGCCGAAGACTTTTTCGGCGAAATCGAAGAACGGCTCCAGTTCTTCATAGCTGACGCCGAAGTCCTGGATAGTCATGTCCTTGGGGATAAAGCTTTTGCCGTAGCGCTCTTCGTAATGGCTGCGCATGCGCAATTCGATCGGGTCGACGCGAAAGTGCACGCCCGACCAGTGCAGACCGGCGCCGCCAACACCATTGCCGGGCAGAAACGCGCCCAACTGGCGGTTCGGCAGGGCGATGTCGTTAACGCTGTGGCGAATAGTGACCGTCTCTTTGGAGATGTCCTGAAAGAGTTTTTTGCGCACGCTGTAGGTGAGTTCGTCGATCACCTGGGGATAGTTGCCGTCGGGGTAGGTGTCCTGCATCGGCCCGCGCTCCAGCGCCAGCACGTTGAGACCCGCTTCGGTCAGCTCCTTGGCCATGATCGCGCCGGTCCAGCCAAAACCAACGATGACTGCGTCAACCTTCTTCATTACCGTTGCCATGCTTACGCCCTCTCGCCGCGAATCGAAACTGCCGGGAAGGGGTATTGCTCGTTGCGTTCCACCCAATCCATGAAATCGGCGCGGGCGCCGGGGAAGCCGATCATGGTCCAGCCGACCATGCCTTTGTTGCCACCGTGGATCGGGTCGCAGAAGAACCCTTCCTTGGTGTTTTGCAGCAGCAGATTGAAGAAAATCTTCGCCGGCACCGCATCGAATTGCGGCTTGCCCGCTTCAAGTTGCTTGAGCAAATCGTCTCGGGTAGCGCTGTCTTGCTCAGCAAATACTTTACCGTTGAGGGATTTTGCCCACTGATCCGTGGCGGCAATGCCGAGGCGATAGATCTCTTTGGGCACCAGTTTGCTCTGCCAGCCCATTTCCGGCGCGGCGTCGGCATTGAACGGGCCTTGCATGTACCAAAGGGCACCGGCGGCGTACGGCGTGTTCATCTGCCGGTCGATGTATTCCGGCACACCGGCTTCGAGCGCGCCCGGGCCTTGGGCATCGTTGGGGATCAATTGCGCGACGGCGGCATTGATGAATGCCCATTCTTCGGCGGTGAAGTAGCTCGGCTGATAAACCCCGGCATCAGCGCGGACCGGTTGCGGCGCGGGTGCAGTGGGTGCGGCTTCGGGCGCCGCTTGCAGCACGCTGCTGCCCAGACCGGTGCCGGCCAGGGTGACCACCGGGATCAGGGTCAGGGATTTGCGCAAAAACTCACGCCGCGGGTTGTCTCGATTTTCATCAGACATGGTGGTGCACCTCATCAGGCATTAAGGGACAGCCGCTTCTGCGAGCGGCTTGAGGATTTTTCGTCGCGACAACAGCGGTCTGACCCAGGAAAAGGGGACGCGCCTGCAACATCATGTGACAAATGGTAGCAGGCTAAGCTTCTCGATGAACCGATTCATCGGAAAAAACACCGGTTTTCTGAGTGGCGATGAATGAAACAGTGTCCATTCACAATTCTTTGACAAGCGCCTCACAGGGCTTTGACCGCGCAACGCCGAAGCTGCGGCTCCTATCACCGATGAACCCCGACACGGTTACCCCAGCATGTCCCGAGTGCGTTTGTTCCCTGCTTTGTGTTTATCGCTTGTCGCGCTGTTGCACTGGCTGCCAGCCCAGGCTGCGGCGACAGCGACGGCCCGTCCCACTGATTGGGCGCAACCGGTCGAAGTGCAATACAACCTGTTCCAGATGTCGCCGACGCTCTATCGCAGCGCATTGCCGGATGGCGGCGCCGTGCCGTTGCTGAAAAACCTCAAGGTCGCCACGGTGATCAACTTCCTCCCGGAAGCCGACAGTAATTGGTTGTCCGAGCCGGACATTAACCAGGTGCAACTGCCGTATCGCACTAATCACGTTGACGACGCCGACGTGCTCAAGACCCTGCGGGCTATTCAGTCTGCCGAAGCCAAGGGTCCGGTGTTGATGCACTGCAAACACGGCTCCGACCGCACCGGCCTGATGGCGGCGATGTACCGCGTGGTGGTGCAGGGCTGGAGTAAAGAAGACGCCTTGAGCGAGATGACCCAAGGCGGTTTCGGTGAGAGTGGGCACTTTCGCGACAGTGTCCGCTATGTAATGCAGGCCGATGTCGACAAACTGCGCACAGCGCTGGCCAATGGTGATTGCAGCACCAGCGCGTTCGCCACCTGCTCGATGAAGAGCTGGTTTCAGTCAGTCAATCTGAAGTAATCCACGACCTTCCACGACGTTGCATCGTGGAAGGTTTTCCAGTCGCAGCTCAGTCCTCGGACTTTTTCTTCAGCTTCGGATTCGGAAAGAACTGCACCGCCTGCACGGTCTTGTCCGGCGCAGGTTTGTTCAATGCACTGGTGTTGACCCGCGTGCCCAGTTCTTTCGGTACCGAAAGTCCTTGCTCGTTCAGCGTGTCGGAGTAACCGCAGGCCACACATTCACGGTGCGGCACGCTGTCCTCGTTCCACATCATCAACTTGTCCGGCTCGCTGCACGCCGGGCAGACCGCCCCGGCGATAAAGCGCTTCTTGGTAATCACAGGTGCCTCACTCATGCTGCCGCGTCCTCACTCAGGCCGCTGTGGCGCAAGAGTGCGTCAATCGACGGCTCACGGCCACGGAAGTCGACGAACAGCACCATCGGCGCCTGCGAACCACCGCGCGCCAGAATCGCTTCGCGGAAGGCACGACCGGTTTCAGCGTTGAGCACGCCGTCCTCTTCGAACTTCGAGAAGGCATCGGCCGAGAGCACTTCAGCCCACTTGTAGCTGTAGTAACCCGCCGCATAACCGCCGGCGAAGATGTGCGCAAAACTGTTCGGGAAGCGGTTGTAGGCCGGTGGGCGCATCACCGACACCTCGTCACGCACGCCTTCGAGCACTTGCAGCACGCTGCGGCCGTCACCGTGGGTGGCGTGCAGCTCGAAGTCGAACAGCGAGAATTCCAGCTGACGGACCATCATCAGGCCGGACTGGAAGTTCTTCGCCGCGAGCATCTTTTCCAGCAGGTCCTGGGGCAGCGGCTCGCCGCTTTCGTAGTGACCGGAAATCAGCGCGAGGCCTTCCGGCTCCCAGCACCAGTTTTCCATGAACTGGCTTGGCAGCTCGACCGCGTCCCACGCGACACCGTTGATGCCGGAAACGCCAGCGTGATCAACGCGGGTCAGCAGGTGATGCAGACCATGACCGAATTCGTGGAACAGCGTGGTCACTTCATCGTGAGTCAGCAGCGCAGGCTTGCCGCTGTCGGCCGGGGTGAAGTTGCACACCAGATTGGCCACCGGGCTTTGCAGCACGCCGTCGACAGTGCGGCGACGGTCACGGGCGCCGTCCATCCACGCACCGCCACGCTTGTTGGCGCGGGCATAGAGGTCGAAGAAGAAGCGGCCGACGTGCTGGCCGTTTTCTTTGATTTCAAACAGGCGCACGTCCGGGTGCCAGGTATCGAAGCCTTTCTGCTCGGCGATTTCGATGCCGTACAGGCGCTGAACGATGGCAAACAGACCGCCCAGCACTTTGTCGATCGGGAAGTAGGCGCGCAGGGTTTCCTGAGCAACGCTGTAGCGTTGTTCACGCAGTTTCTCGCCGTAGAAACCGCTGTCCCAGCTTTGCAGATCTGCGCAGCCCTGTTCGGCGGCGTAGGCGCGCAGCTGTTGCAGATCCTGTGCGGCAAACGGCTTGCTGCGCTTGGCCAGATCACGCAGGAAGCTCAGCACCTGATCGCTGGACTCGGCCATTTTCGTCGCCAGGCTCAGCTCGGAGAAGCTGGCGAAACCCAGCAGCTTGGCCAGCTCCTGACGCAGGTCGAGGATCTCTTCCATCACCGGGCCATTGTCGTTCTGACCGGCGTTCGGGCCTTGATCCGAGGCGCGGGTGCAGTAGGCGGCGTAGACTTCTTCGCGCAGTGCGCGGTCTTGCGCGTAGGTCATCACCGCGTAGTAGCTCGGGAATTCCAGGGTGATCAGCCAGCCATCGAGGCCTTTGGCCTGTGCGGCGGCCGCCATCTGCGCCTTGGCCGAATCGGTCAGGCCGGCGAGGGCGGCTTCGTCGGTGACGTGCTTGGTCCACGCCTGCGTGGCGTCGAGCAGTTGATTGGAGAAGCGGCTGCCCAGCTCGGACAGTTTGCTCTGCACTTCGGCATAGCGCTTTTGCTCGGCTTCCGGCAGGTCGATACCCGACAGACGGAAGTCACGCAGGGCGTGTTCCAGAATAGTCTTTTGCGCCACGTCGAAGCCGGCGGCTTCCGGGCTGTTGGCCAGCGCTTCATAAGCCTGGAACAGTTCGCGGTTCTGGCCCATCTCGGTGGAGTAGGCGCTCAAGGCCGGCAGGCACGACTCGTAGGCTTCACGCAATTCGGCGCTGTTGCACACGGCGTTGAGGTGGCTGACCGGGCTCCAGGCAGCGCCGAGGCGATCATTGAGTTCGTCCATCGCCAGTACCAGCCCGGCCCAGGTTGGGTTCTGAACCTGAGTCTTGAGGATTTCGGCGATGGCGGCGCGGTTGTCGGCCAGGATGGTTTCAATGGCTGGCAGGACGTGTTCGGCACGGATCGTGGAGAACGGTGGCAGGTCGTAGGACTGCAGCAGAGGGTTGTTCACGCTCACGGTTGGCACCTTGGCTGGGGAAACATTGCCCCATCTTAATTACAATCGGCATTCACCGCAGCTATCGGCGACAGAGAGAGAAATTATCGTGTCCGTTCGCAAGTACCAGAATCACACCCCACGCCTGTGCAAGGGCGCGTTTGTCGATGGCTCGGCAGTGGTCATCGGCGACGTCGAAATCGGCGAAGACAGCTCGGTCTGGCCGTTGACCGTGATCCGCGGCGACATGCACCGCATCCGCATCGGTGCGCGCACCAGCGTCCAGGACGGTTGCGTGCTGCACATCACCCATGCCGGTCCGTTCAATCCGGACGGTTTCCCGCTGCTGATCGGCGATGACGTGACCATCGCCCATAAAGTGATGCTGCATGGTTGTACCGTCGGTAGCCGCGTATTGATCGGCATGGGCAGCATTGTCATGGATGGCGCGGTGGTCGAAGACGATGTGATCATCGGTGCCGGCAGCCTGGTGCCGCCGGGCAAACGGCTGCAAAGTGGCTTCCTTTATGTCGGCAGCCCGGTAAAACAGGTGCGGGAACTCACCGACAAGGAAAAAGCCTTCTTCACCTACAGCGCGGCGAACTACGTGAAACTCAAGGACCTGCATCTGGCCGAAGGCTACGACCAGCTCTGAATCGCCTTACACCTGCTCAGGATTTCTCATGCATTACCAGACCGTACTGTTCGACCTCGATGGCACCCTGACCGACCCGCGTGAGGGCATCACCCGTTCCATCCAGTTCGCCCTTGCCAAGCTCGGTATCGATGAGCCGGATCTGAGCAAACTCGAGCACTTCATCGGCCCGCCGTTGTTGCAGGCGTTCATGCAGTTTTACGATTTTGATGAAGCCAAGGCGTGGCAGGCGGTGAATTTTTATCGCGAACGCTTCAAGGTCACCGGCCTGTATGAAAACCGCGTATTTGAGGGCGTGACGCCCTTGCTGGAAACCCTCAGTGGCCAAGGACGGCAGTTGTACATCGCCACCTCGAAGCCGTGGGAATTTGCCCGTGAGATTGCCCGGCACTTTGATTTCGCCCGGCACTTCAAGGTGATCTATGGCAGCGAGCTGGACGGCACGCGCACCAACAAGGTTGAGTTGATTGCGCACTTGATGGCGGAAGAAGGGCTGGACCCGGCGAATACGCTGATGATCGGCGATCGTAAGCATGACCTGATCGGGGCGCGCAGCAATGGCCTGGATGCGGCGGCGGTCGGTTATGGGTTTGGCAGTTTTGAAGAGTTGAATGCCGAGGCGCCGGCTTATCACTTTGAAACGCTGGACGCGTTGCATCAGGCGTTTCTGCAGCGCTGATCAGTACGCCATCGCTGGCAAGCCAGCTCCCACAGGTGAGTGATGTACTCAGGTTCACCGCTGTCCCTGTGGGAGCTGGCTTGCCAGCGATGAGGCCAATTCAGCCACGAAAGGTCTGAGAGTCTGCCAACGCTTTCAGCGCCGCTTTGCGCTCAGCGGCCGGCAGCTCCCCTAACTTCTCCACCTCCGCATAAAACCTCATCCAATCCCCCCCGACCTTTTTGAACAACGCCGCAAACGCCGGCACCCACTGGTCATAAAGCCCAAACGGCAGCAATCGCGCATTGTTCAGCGGCGCATTCACCCAAGCGTCGTAACGCTTGTTCCCGGCCCACTGGGTGTCTCGCTTCACCCGATAGTCCCGGCGAAACCGTTCGAACTCGGCTGCTTTGCGTTCGCGCATCTGTTCGGCTGCTAATGGCTGTGCATAAAGCTTCTCCAGCCGTGAGCGGGTATCGAGTACCAACTCAATAAACTGATCACGCTGCTTCAGCCGCGAATCGGTGTCCGCCGGCAACCCACGAAACGCCCGCCACTGCCGCGTGCCTTCCTGCTCGACAAACGAGGCGAAGGATTCGTTGAACTCGGTGTCGTCCTTCACGTAAAAGCGCTGATGCGCCAGCTCATGAAAGATCAACGTGGCCAGGCGCTCATCACCCCAGCCCATCATCGAATTAAGGATCGGGTCGTTGAACCAGCCCAGCGTCGAATAGGCCTCAACGCCACCTATCGATACGTCCATACCCTGCAATCGCTGGATTGCCGCTTCGCCGCGCGCGGCGCTCTGACTGTAATAGCCGCGATAGGCCACACACCCGGCAATCGGGAAGCAATGATTCTGCGGCGTCAGGGAAAACTCCTGCGTGGCGAACACATTCCACACCACGTACGGGCGATGGATGTCGGCGTAAAGACGATAGCTCTGGTTATCCGGCAGGTGCAGATGCTCGCTGGCGAAGGTGCGGGCCTTCTGCGATTGAGCGAGGTGCGCGCGCAGTGTCGCGTCGCGGCTCGGGTCGTTGATCACCTGCTCCACAGGCTCGCGCGCCCGCAGCAATTGCAACTGACCGCTGGCCAACTGAGCGTAATAGCTGACGCTGGCGCAACCGTTGAGCAACAAAAACAACACACCCGGAAACAAAACCCGAAAAACGCGATCAAGTAACCCAAGGCTTGGAAACGGCCTGATCAAAATAAGAAATCCCCCGGAGAGTCTGCCCGCAAGACTATCCCGCCTAAAGGAGCACCGCTATGCGCATGTTGATGCTGTCAGGAGGCCTGCTGACGCTGGCCGGTTGTGCCGGATTCGGAATGCCCGATCCTGACCCTTCGCAAGCCTGGATCGATCTCGATGCCCGGCAACAGGACACGGCGCTGCAAGCGTTGCAGGTTGATACTCAGGCGACCGCCGACAAACGCTATTTTGAAGTGCAGCCCGGTAGCCATGAATTGAAAGTGCGTTATCAATTTCCGGTGGAGGCGACCAACATCGGTCCCGACGCTGAACCGCTGTGGCGCGATTGCCAGTTGAGTGTGAAATTCAAGGATTTCAATGCCGGTCAGCGATACCAGCTGCAGGCCGGCAGTATCGGCTTTCGACCATGGGCCAAGCTTTATGACGAGCAGCGCAAAGTGGTAGGTCAAGGCACACCGGCAGGCTGTCAGCGCACCTGATCGGCGCTATGCTGAGGATTCACATCCGTGGATATTCATCATGCGCCAGTTGCTGTTGTTGCTCGCTGCCGGTCTTTTGGCCGGTTGTCAGACGCCTTTGCCCCCGGCCGATCCGCACATGGCCTGGGTCGATTTTTCGACGCCGACACCCGGCGGGAAAGTGCTGATGGCCGAGCGTCTCGACAAACAGCGACTGAATGACGGGCGCTACTTTCAGGTCTCGCCGGGCAGCCACGAATTGCGCGTGCGGTTTGATTTCGAAGTGTTTGGCGGTGGTGGCGCCCTGATGACTGGCCCCGTAGAGCGGCTGTGCTACCTGTACATCCGCTACGACCATTTCGAGGCCGGGCAGCGTTATGTGCTGGAAGGGCGTTCGCTGGGGTTCACACCGAGCGCCCGGCTGTATAACGCCAAGCGTGAAATCGTCGCCGAGGATTACGACTACAACTGCATTATCTAGTCAGGTTCAGCGATCGTTCTTCTGATAAATGATCGCTTTGGTGCCGTTGTCGCAGGTGCCGACGACCATCGCCACATCGTGTTTGTCGGCCTCTTCCTTGCTGACGATTTCCAGCGTGTAAGACGGCACGGCGTTGGCCTGAATTTTTACTTCGATTTCGTTCTTCAGTTCTTCGCAGTCTTTGGGTGCCGCAATGACAGAAGTGGCCAGTGCACTGCAGAGAATCGCCAAGCCAATACGTTTCATGAGTGAAGCTCCCTGAGGCAGCGCGCACGGGCGTGCGCTGAAGCTGCTGTCACTTATTCGACCATATTTTTACAGCGAGGGTTCTGACTTCGCTCACAACTTCAGGTTTGATCTTCAAACAGCTTTCGCGAGCAGGCTCGCTCCCACAGGGATTTGTGTGGCACACAGTTCCAAGGTGGGAGCGAGCCTGCTAGCGAAGGCGTCAGATCAGACAACACCGAATCAACTGACCAACGAAGCCTCAAGCGTAATCTTCGCATTCAGCACTTTCGACACCGGGCACCCTTCCTTGGCCTTGTTGCTGAGCTCTTCAAACTGCTCCTGCGTCGCCCCCGGGATTTTCGCCTTGAGAATCAGCTTCACCGCGGTGATCGCGAAGCCGCCATCCACCTGATCGAGGGTGACTTCAGCCTGAGTATCAATGCTGTCGGCCTTCAGGCCCGCATCGCCGAGAATCATCGAAAACGCCATAGAGAAGCAGCCGGCATGCGCCGCGCCGATCAGTTCCTCCGGGTTGGTACCTTTGCCGCCCTCAAAGCGCGCCTTGAAACCGTAAGGCGCCTCTCTGAGGACACCGGTTTCGGTGGAGATCGAGCCAATGCCGGTTTTCAGATCGCCTGCCCAATGTGCGGATGCTTTCTTCACGATAGCCATGTCTGCCTCCTCAAGATCTGACGCGGAAACGCCGCGTCGTCGTGGTTTTGCTTGCAAGGCTTCTGAGGATAGACGCCGCAGCAAAGTTCAGCCCGGCTGAATCGTTGACTTTTTTAGTAGGAAATTTCATCGCTGCTATTGAAACTCGGGTATATGCCCTCATTGCACAAAACACGCTTATGGATTTGGCAGGTTTTCGTTTGCAAGAAAAGCCTGCCTCCTCACTCGGAGACGCAGGTTTATGAAACAACTGTCCGACGTAAAATTTTCCACCCTCGATCTGGTACCGGTGCGCGAAAACGGCAGCCCGGCGCAATCGTTGCGCAACTCGCTGGATCTGGCGCAGCACGTCGAGAAATTCGGCTACACGCGGTTCTGGGTGGCCGAACACCACAACATGGACGGCATCGCCAGTTCTGCGACGTCGGTATTGCTCGGCTATCTGGCTGGTGGTACGTCGACGATTCGTGTCGGCTCCGGCGGCGTGATGCTGCCCAACCATGCGCCGCTGGTCATCGCCGAGCAGTTCGGCACCCTCGAAAGTCTGTATCCGGGCCGGATTGATCTCGGTCTGGGCCGCGCGCCCGGTTCCGATCAGATGACAGCCCGGGCGCTGCGCCGCGAGCGCTCCGGCAGCGCTGATGACTTCCCGGAAGACGTCGCCGAACTGGTGCGCTACCTCGGCCCGCGTACCCCGGATCAGCGCGTGATCGCGATGCCGGGCACCGGCACCAATGTGCCGATCTGGTTGCTGGGTTCCAGCCTGTTCAGTGCGCAACTGGCCGGTGAGCGCGGCTTGCCGTACGCCTTCGCCTCGCATTTCGCCCCGCGCTTCATGCACGAGGCGATCCGCGTTTATCGCAATCACTTCAAGCCGTCGGCGGTGCTCGACAAGCCTTACGTGATGCTCGGCGTGCCTTTGGTGGCAGCGGACACCGATGAGCAAGCCGATTACCTGGCGACATCGGTGTACCAGCGCATTCTCGCGTTGATGCGTGGGCAGAGTCTGGTGCAGCGTCCGCCGGTGAAAAGCATGGACGGCCTGTGGCTGCCGCATGAGCGTGAAGCGGTGGGTGATTTCCTTGGGCTCGCGATGGTGGGTAGCCCGCAGAAGATTCGCGCCAAACTTGAAGTGCTGATTGAGCAGACGCAGGCGGATGAGCTGATTTTTACCAGTGATCTCTACGAACACGCTGATCGTGTGCATTCCTACGAGTTGTTGGCGCAGGTGATGACGGGCTGAAAAGCCGAAAGGCACCCTCACCCTAGCCCTCCCGAAACGTCGGACCGCCCGGAGGGAGAGGGGACTGACCGAGGTGTTCTTGCGCCCAACATCGACCTGAAAACTCCAGTCGTACTCAGGTTCTGAACAACCCCCGATCTGCTCCCTTTCCCCCTCGCCCCTCTGGGGGAGAGGGCTGGGGTGAGGGGGATCAATCTCAAACACACCACAAAACTTTCAGACACAAAAAAGCCGACGCCTTCACGTCGGCTTTTTGTATTTCAGGCGCAATCAACCGCGCTTGTAGACGATTTCCTTGGTTCCGCCTTCGCAGGTACCGACGACGTCGCCGCCAGCCGCTGCGCCCTTATCGACAATCTCCAGCGAATACCCGGAAACGCCCTTGGCATCCAGCTTCGCCGCGATCTCGCTTTTCAGCTCTTCACATGGCTTACCGGCAGCAAACGCACCACCCGCAAGGCTCAACAAACCTACTGCCAACATGAACTTCTTCATCGGTCGCACTCCCTGGTCGGATTAAAAAAGGCGGGCATCGAGCGTTCACCCGATGCACTCACCCTGTAGCGCTTTGCCATTCCTATGGCACTCGGCCAGCGCGCAAGTTCAGAAGACTAGACCAAACTCAGCTGCTGGCAATGCGGAAGCCGACTTTCAGCGTCACCTGGAAGTGCGCAGCCTTGCCATCCTTGATGTGGCCACGGGTGTCGACCACTTCAAACCACTCAAGATGCTTGATGCTCTTGTTGGCTTCGGCCAGCGCGTTGTTGATGGCGTCTTCGATGCTGCTGGCGGACGAACCGACCAGCTCGACTTTCTTGTACGTGTGATGGTCACTCATAACGATCTCCTTGGCGTGTGGAATTGAGACTAGCAGTGAATCTGCACTGTTGATTTCGGTGGCTTTGTGCAGGCGAAGTTCAGATTTTCTGCACTTTCTCAAACCGCTGAAGTCCCAACCAACACACGCCACTCATCACCAATGCAGGAGAGCCACCATGGCCAACACCTCTTTACGTAAAGCCTCGTTGCAAAGCATGGAAGCCGAGATCGAGAGTCTGCTCAAGTCGTTGGAAAGCCTGAAGGATGACGCTTCGGACGAGTCGCGCAAGACCCTCAAGGCGCTGAAAAGCAATGCTGAAAGCGCGCTGAAACACTCGCGCCATCTGCTCAGCGATGCCTATGAAGAAGTTAAAGTGAAAACCCGCGAAACCGGGATCGCTACCCGCGATTACGCGCAGGAACATCCGTGGACGACCGCTGGTGTTGCGGTCGGTGCAATCGGTCTGCTCGCGGCTTACTTGCTGTTCAAGCGCGGCGAGTGATCGCTCTGGCGCAGCTCGTTCTTGAGCCATTGCGCCAGTTGCCGGGCGCGCCCGTCTGCGGCGCGCTTGGGTAGCCACAACGCCAGTTGCGCCGGGGTTTCACAGAAGCCCCATGGCGCAACCAGGCGACCGGCCTTCAAATCTTCCGTCACCAGCGGCTCCGGTGCGATGGCGACGCCAAGGCCTGCCACTGCTGCTTCCAGCAAGTAATACAAATGCTCGAAACCTTGCCCCAGCTTCAACGCCTTGGCGTCGAGGTCGCTTTGCTGTGCCCAGCTCGGCCACGCTTGTGGGCGAGAAGTTGTGTGCAGCAGCGGTTCATTGAGCAGTGCCGAGGCTGGCGCGGTTTGCAAACGTTGATAGCCGCTGAACAGCGGACTCATCACCGGGCCGATGCGTTCTGCGGCGAGTTCGTAGACCTGCATGTCTGCCGGCCAAGGTGGCTCGGCGAATAACAGCAAGGCATCCAGTCCTGGACGACGGGGGTCAAGATCGCCTTCTCCCGCCGACAGGTGCAGACGCAAGTCCGGCAGATCCGCATTCAATCGCCCCAGGCGCGGAATAAACCAGCGCGCCAACAGACTTCCAGAGCATCCCAAGACGAACGGCGCATCGGCGGTACTATGCGTCAGCTCGGCACACACACTGCGTAACCGGTCAAACGCCTCGCCACTGGCATCACGCAAACGCACGCCGGCATCTGTGAGTTTCAAGCCGCGTCCATCCTTGACGAACAGACTGACGCCAAGGTGTTCTTCCAGCACCTTGAGCTGCCGACTGACCGCGCCATGGGTGACGTGTAGCTGTTCGGCGGCTTGGCTGACACTGTTCAGCCGGGCGGTTGCTTCGAACGCACGCAAGGCGTTCAGCGGGGGAAGGTCGTGGCTCATGGTATCTGTGAGTTTTCCTGACAGGTTGTGGCGATCTTATCGGTTTTCAGCCTGGAAGGTCAGGGGTAGAGTGGTCGTCATTGTCTTTTGACCCGAATTCACCTGGAGCGACCCATGACCCAGACTTCGAACACCTCTGATCTGCGTAACGGCCCGGACGATAACGGCCTGTTCGGCTCGTTCGGTGGCCGCTACGTGGCAGAAACCCTGATGCCGTTGATCCTCGATCTGGCCCGCGAATACGAAGCGGCCAAGGAAGATCCGGCATTCAAAGAAGAATTGGCCTACTTCCAGCGTGACTACGTCGGACGTCCGAGCCCACTGTATTTCGCCGAGCGCCTGACCGAGTTCTGCGGCGGCGCGAAGATTTATCTCAAGCGCGAAGAGCTGAACCACACCGGCGCGCACAAGATCAACAACTGCATCGGCCAGATCCTGCTGGCGCGACGCATGGGCAAGAAACGCATCATCGCCGAGACCGGCGCCGGCATGCACGGCGTGGCCACTGCCACTGTAGCGGCACGTTTCGGTCTCGATTGCGTGATCTACATGGGCACCACTGACATCGAACGTCAGCAGGCCAACGTCTTCCGCATGAAACTGCTGGGCGCTGAAGTGATTCCGGTGGTGGCCGGCACCGGTACTCTGAAAGATGCGATGAACGAAGCCCTGCGTGACTGGGTGACCAACGTCGACAACACCTTCTACCTGATCGGCACCGTGGCTGGCCCGCACCCTTATCCGGCGATGGTTCGCGACTTCCAGGCTGTCATCGGCAAGGAAACCCGCGATCAGTTGCAAGCGCAGGAAGGTCGTCTGCCGGACAGCCTGGTGGCGTGCATCGGTGGCGGTTCCAACGCCATGGGCCTGTTTCACCCGTTCCTCGACGACAAGAGCGTTGAAATCATCGGCGTTGAAGCGGCGGGTTACGGCATCGAAACCGGCAAGCACGCGGCCAGCCTGAATGGCGGCGTTCCGGGTGTATTGCACGGTAACCGGACTTTCCTGCTGCAGGACGACGATGGCCAGATCATCGACGCCCACTCGATTTCCGCCGGCCTCGACTATCCAGGCATTGGCCCTGAGCACGCGTGGTTGCATGACATCGGTCGCGTTCAATACACCTCGGTGACCGACGACGAAGCGCTGGATGCGTTCCACAAATGCTGCCGCCTTGAAGGGATCATCCCTGCGCTGGAAAGCGCTCACGCCTTGGCTGAAGTGTTCAAACGTGCGCCGAAGCTGCCTAAAGATCACCTGATGGTGGTCAACCTGTCCGGCCGGGGCGACAAAGATATGCAGACCGTCATGCATCACATGGAACAGTCCAAGCAGGAGAAACACTGATGAGCCGCCTGCAAACGCGTTTTGCCGACCTCAAAGAACAGAACCGCGCCGCGCTGGTGACCTTCGTCACCGCCGGTGATCCGGACTACGACACTTCGCTGGCGATCCTTAAAGGCTTGCCGGGTGCTGGCGCCGACGTGATCGAGCTGGGCATGCCGTTCACCGACCCGATGGCCGACGGCCCGGCAATTCAACTGGCGAACATCCGTGCCTTGGGTGCCAAGCAGAATCTGCTGAAAACCCTGCAAATGGTTCGCGAGTTCCGCGAAGGCAACAGCGATACGCCGCTGGTGCTGATGGGCTACTTCAACCCGATCCACATGTATGGCGTTGAGCGCTTCATCGCTGACGCGAAAGAGGCCGGCGTCGATGGCCTGATCGTCGTAGACATGCCGCCTGAGCACAATGCCGAGCTGTGCGACCCGGCGCAGGCTGCCGGTCTGGACTTCATCCGTCTGACCACGCCAACCACCGACGATGCGCGTCTGCCAAAGGTGCTCAACGGCAGCTCCGGGTTTGTGTACTACGTGTCGGTAGCCGGTGTGACCGGTGCCGGTGCTGCAACCCTGGAGCACGTCGAAGAGGCGGTCACTCGTCTGCGTCGTCATACCGATCTGCCGATCAGCATCGGTTTCGGCATCCGTACCCCGGAGCAAGCAGCGGCCATTGCGCGTCTGGCCGATGGTGTTGTGGTGGGCTCGGCGTTGATCGATCACATCGCCAATGCGACTACGCCGGCGCAAGCCGTCGACGGTGTACTGAGCTTGTGCTCGGCACTCTCCGAAGGCGTGCGTAAGGCCCGCGTCAGCTGAAGGTAAAGTTCCTGATACAGAGGAATTAGCGTCTCGCGACACAGACTAATCCAGCAAGACCGAGGGATTCAGAACCACGTTCTGAATCCCTTTTTGCTGTTTGTGCCGTGAGGAAAGACCCGATGAAAATGCCGAAACGTCTGATGGCTGGATTGGGCGTACTGATGATCAGTGCGACACCGCTGCTGGCCAGCGCCGATCCGCGCGACGATCACGACCACGGCGGCCCGCAGCAGGGCCAGTACGACAACCATGGTAATGACCATCGCGATGATCATCGTGGCCCGCAAAACGATCACCGTGGCGGTCCGCCGCCGCGCGATTTTGGCCCGGTGCGTCAGACCATTCGTGACAATCATGGCTACTTTGTACGCGGTGCACCGCCGCCTCCGGGGATTCATCTGGAACGTGGCCGGCCGTTGCCACACGGGTATTACGGTGAGCGTCTGGACGGTCGCGCGTTGGGTCGTTTGCCGGTGTATCCGGGTTACGAATGGCGTCGGGCGGGGGGCGATATCGTGCTGATCGCGGTGGGCACCGGGATCGTCTACGAAATTCTCGATGGCGTTTTGTATTGATCCGCAGGCAATAAAAAAACCGCAGCCAATGGCTGCGGTTTTTTTTCAGGGCAGCTCCAGTCCGCCGGAGGCCTTGTGCAATTTGCGCAAATGCGCGCCAATCTGCTTCACATTCTCCTCGCTGGCGGCAATCTCTGCGGCCCGCTTGGGCTCCAGCAACTTGCGCACTTCGGCGTCGAGATCGCCGGACAGTGCCAGCAGCTTCTTCTGCCGCTGGCTGCTCTCCGCTTCCAGTCGAGTGAACTCGGTCGGCTGCGGCAATCCGTAGCCCTTGGCGTCGAGCAATTCTGCCGGACGGCTGAGGAACCCGCTATTGGCGAGGATTTCCTGCAAGGTCGCATTGGCCTTGTCCATGCCGCCGTTTTCCAGCTCACGCGCACCGAGGTAACGCTGCTTGACCTCGTCCTGAGCCAGCAGCAACTGTCGTCGATAACTGGCCTGCTCCAACAGCAGCAGGGCGGCGCTGGTACGCAAATCCGCGCGCTCGAACCACTCGCGGCGTTCCTCGGCTGTCAGCGAAAGCCATTCCTCAACAGTGTTCTGCTTGATCGGCAATTGCTTCTTCAACACATCGAACATCGCCTGATAGCGATCGCGGAACGAGTCGAAGCGGTAACCCAGACGCAGCGCTTCTTTTGGATCATCCAGCACACTGGTGTCCGCCAGACCACGGCCTTTCATCACTTCCAGCAAGCCGTTGGGCATGATGCTGTCCAGACCCACGAACTGTGTGTTGTTGCTGCCGCTGCGCAACAGCTTCAGGCCTTCCACCGCACAGTTGTTGGAGAGGAAGAAGTAGTTGCCGTCATAGCTCCAGTGCATTTCGGCGGCGTGTTCGACCACACCTTCGATCTCGTCGCGGGACAGGTTCAGCGGCACCGAAGCGAGGCTGCGCAGTTCGGTCTTGGTGTATTCGTCGATGACCTGCGCAAGCGGCAGCACGAACAGGCGCGACGGGTATTTGCCGACCAGGCCGTCCCAGCTCGACAGCTGTACATCGCCGACAAAGGCGCGGTAGGACAACACCAGGTGCTGGTCCAGATCGAGTCGGCAATCCGGCCCGCGCGGGCGGCCCGGTGCGCAGATCACCAGGCGCAACATGCTGTGGCCCCAGCGGCTGACCCAGTTCTGATTGGCCTCGGCCAATAGGTAGTCAACGGCGTAGACCCGCTCGGGATCGACCTGCCCCAAGGGTTGCTTGGCGAAGTCGTTGCCGGCATTGAGGAACGAGAAGGTCTTGCTGCAGGCGTCCTTGGCTGGCGGCGCCCAGCCGAAGTGCTGCTGGTAATAGCGATACAGCGCCGGGCGACGGCAGGCATAGCTCGGGTCGAGGAGGAAATACTCCATGTTGACCGCGACGAACTCCTTGGGGCTGGAGATTTCGTACAGGTCCGGGCTACGCGCGATTTGCCGGTTGTGTTGTTCGCGTTCACCCCGACGGCCGACGTATTGCTGCCAACCGGCGAGGTCGAGCAGGCGCGGGTCATCGCTGAGGGTGAAGCGCCGGCCGTTCTGACCGCGACACTCGTCGGGTATGCCGATCAGCCCGGCGCTGTTGAAGCGTCGGGTGCAACGCTGGATCAGCGTGCGTTCGGCAGTCGGCCACAGGCGCGCGCGATCATAAATGTGGGTGATTTCATGCAGCACCGTGGCGAGCAGTTCCTGACGCACAGTGCCGTGGGGGCGATTGGTTTTTTCCTTGGCCGCGCTGCCATCGGTAAGGCTGGCGAGCAGTTTGCGATTCAGATCGAGTTCGGCGACCAGCGTTGCCTGGCCGTAGGCGTTGGCGGGCATGTCGTCGGTCCAGCCGACATCGATGCGCCGATCCAGCCGCTCGATAAAGCTCGGCGGCAGCTTTTGCATCGCCTCATCGATCAGCGCCTGGCTGGCCTGTTGTTGGGCGGGGCTCAGACCGTCGGTCTTGAGCTGCAATTGCAGGCCGGCGTGGGCGCTGTTGCCAAGCAACAACAACGCCCCGGCCAGCAGCCAGGTGCCGAGTGACTTCACAGTGCGAGGATGGCTTCGGCGAGCACCTGATCACTGGCGTCACGCGCTTCCGGCACGCGGGTGCGTAAGGTATTGATCGCCGCCTCCAGATGCGCGCCACGGATATCACCGTTAGTAGCGACGAAACTGGCAGCGTCGTCGTGGGCTTCGCGGATGATTTTCGAATCGCGAATCGACGTGGTGGTGTCGGAAGTGAAATCGATGGTGCGCTGGGAGGCACGAACGATGATGTTACTGGTGGCTACCAGGGTGTGCGCCTGGGCCACGTCGGCCAACAAAAACAGGCCAAGGGCGGCAGCAATCAGCGGGCTACGCATGGAACGACTCCGAAGGGGCAAGGATAACGGGGGTACAGGATAACTATTGGACGAGAATTGCCTCTGCCAGTTCAAGGTCGCTGACATGAAGTTTCGGCCGGGTTTTGCGCAAGTAATGCAGCGCAGATTCCAGACGAGCGCCTCGCCATTCACCGTCACTGGCAACAAACGCGGCCGCGTCATCGTGAGCGGCGAGCAGCAGTTTACGGTCGAAAGGCGCGGAAGACACCATGCTGGTGGCGTAACCACTGACGACAGTGCCTTGGGTCGACGCATTGAAAGCATCAAAGGCATCGACGGACGTCGCCCAGCAGGCGGTAAACAAGGAAGGGATCAGCAGATTTGGAAGAAAGCGCATTGGACTCGGTAACTGTTGGCGAGCCAAAAGGCTAGCGCAATGCCCGGGCCAGAGCCAGTGCCGAAACATCGGGACACGACCGGCGTGTCCCGAACGGTGCCAGTCGCTTAGATCGTCAGGATGGCTTGAGCCAACTGCGCGTCGGTAGCTTGCAGCTGTGGCGCCTGATGACGGATGTGATCCAGCGCGCTTTCCAGTTTCACCCCACGGATCTCGCCCTCGCTGGCCACGAAGCTGGCAGCGTCGTCACGGGCGGCAAGAACGATTTTGTCGTCACGGAAGGACGAGGTGACGTCGGAAGTTGCGTCGGACGAAGACTTCAGTGCACCGACAACGGCGTCGGTGGTGACGATAAAGCTGGTGGCGCTGGCGTTGGCAGCCACGGCCAGCAGGGCGGCAGCGCTGAGCAGACGAAGACGGGACATGGTGTAACTCCTTTGGATAAACCGTAGAGAGAGGTGGCTCGGTATCTGAGGAGTCAGACGCCAGTGACACAACATTCGCCACGTTCTGCGTGGATATTAGGCCTGCTTTGCGAGGTTCGCACAGTGGGCAAAATGCTAGCGCCAGAACGGCTTATCCAGTTCATTCAGGCGATCGGCGTGGCTGAGGCCTAGATCGGCTAGATCTCGACTGTCGAGTTGAAACAGCAAGCGCCGCGTTCTGGCGCGCTCCAGGGACTCCCAAAGACCGCCAAACAAGCGCCGCAGAGCGTTGCGGCGAGGAATCGGCAGGCTCGAAGTTTCTGAAACATCCTGTAAGTCTTTCATGGGCGTATTCCTTTCACCGGAGAAGGCGGAAGGTCATGTTGAGCCTGTGACAGACAAAGATGCAGATACACTTGAGTGAAATTGTACTGGTTTAGATGATGATTGAATAAAACTGTACCTGTCTGTTGTATCAGCAGGTGTACCTGGATTTTCCACCCCGAAAACGACAAAACCCGTCGTGGTTTCCCACGACGGGTTTCGTTTTTTCAATTCGGGTTGCTGGCGGTGGGTCTAACGACCAGAGCCAGCGACGCTACTTAGCGCCAGAACGGCTTGCTCAGCTCTTCGTAGCGTTGTGCTTCGCTGATACCGGCGTCAGCCAGCAGACGCGAATCCAGACGAGCCAGTTGATGGCGGCTGGAGATGCGGCGCTGCCACAACATCAGGTTGGCGATAACGCGCAGAGGCAGGGAAGCCTGGGTGTTTACAGCTTTGTCTTCGAAGAACAGTTCGGAACTGAGTGTACGTTCCATGGTTGACATCCTTCCGCTTGTGGCGGGATCAGGTAGTGGTTTGACTGGTGCCCATGATCCTCTCGTTTGCCAAGTCTCTCTAGATACAGTTCAACTGTATTGTGAGTGACCAGTTAACTGTTTATAGGGGGTGTACGGGTCAAAATTGAGCAAACTGTACCTGTCCGCACTTAAGTGGTGCGTTTTTGCTCAATTCACTCGGAAAGGTAGGCAAGGTCTGTAGGAAATGACCAGTACAGCAGTACAGTTTTTGTCAGGGAGGGAGGCTTGAGAAACTCTGCCGACGCAAACTGTGTTTGCGTCGGCGGTTTATCTGTGTGGATCAGACCGCGAGCATGCGCCCGGTTTCTTCCAGGTTGATGTGCCAGCTCAACGCTTCCCGCAGGATGTGCGGGGTGTGGCCACCGATTGCGCAAGCCGCCGTGAAGTAATCATTCAGCGCCTGACGGAAGTCCGGGTGTACACAGTTATCGATGATCACCCGCGCCCGCTCCCGTGGCGCCAGGCCCCGCAAATCGGCAAGACCCACTTCGGTCACCAGAATGTCAACGTCGTGCTCGGTGTGGTCGACGTGGCTGACCATCGGCACCACACTGGAAATTGCGCCGCCCTTGGCGATCGACTTGGTCACGAACACCGCCAGGTGCGCGTTGCGCGCGAAGTCGCCGGAACCGCCGATGCCGTTCATCATCCGCGTGCCGCAGACGTGGGTGGAGTTGACGTTGCCATAGATGTCGAACTCCAGCGCCGTGTTGATGCCGATGATGCCCAAGCGGCGCACCACCTCCGGGTGGTTGGAGATCTCCTGCGGCCGCAGTACCAGTTTGTCCTTGTACTTCTCCAGATTGCCGAACACGTCGCTGTTGCGCCGCTCCGACAGGGTGATCGAGCTGCCCGAAGCAAAGCTCAGCTTGCCGGCATCAATCAGGTCGAAGGTCGAATCCTGCAGCACTTCGGAGTACATGGTCAGGTCTTCGAACGGCGAATCGATCAGGCCGCACATCACCGCGTTGGCAATGTTGCCGATCCCGGCCTGCAACGGGCCGAGCTTGTTGGTCATGCGCCCGGCGTCGACTTCCTGCTTGAAGAAGGTGATCAGGTGATCGGCGATGGCATTGGTGTCGACATCCGGCGATGACACGGTGGACGGCGAATCGGCCTGCTGAGTGATAACGATGGCGACAATCTTCTCCGGCGGGATCGGAATCGCGGTGCTGCCGATGCGGTCGTCGACTTTTACCAGCGGGATCGGCGTGCGCGTCGGGCGGTAAGTCGGGATATAGATGTCGTGCAGGCCTTCGAGGTTGGCGTTGTGCGCCAGGTTGATCTCGACAATCACCTGTTTGGCGAAAATTGCGAAGCTCGCCGAGTTGCCCACCGAGGTGGTCGGCACGATGTGACCCTGTTCGGTGATGGCGACGGCTTCGATGACCGCGATGTCCGGCAGCTTCAGTTGCTGGTTGCGCAGTTGCTCGACGGTTTCCGACAGATGCTGGTCGATGAACATGACCTCGCCGGCGTTGATTGCCTTGCGCAGGGTGCTGTCGACCTGGAACGGCATGCGCCGCGAGAGTACGCCGGCTTCGGTCAGTTGCTTGTCGAGGTCGTTGCCGAGGCTGGCGCCGGTCATCAGGCTGATCTTCAGCGGCGTGATCTTGGCGCGCTCGGCCAGTGCGTGAGGAACAGCCTTGGCTTCGCCGGCGCGGGTGAAACCGCTCATGCCGACGGTCATGCCGTCTTCAATCAGAGCAGCTGCGTCTGCGGCGCTCATCACTTTATCCAACAACGAAGGCAGGCGAATACGGTCACGGTACATGGATTATTATCTCGGGCAACGAGTAGCAGGATGCGCAGTCTAGTGAATTTGACGGGCGCCTGTCCCGCTACCAAGGTCGCAAACGAGGCGTCTATTTAGCGGGTTTGAAGTAAAACACCGTTACCGGATCTGCAACAACGCGGCAAATTGTCCGACGTTTGCGCAAACAAAAACGCCCCGACGAGTCGGGGCGTTCGGTGCAGCAGCGATGGATTACTCGACCGCTTTGACCATGTCTTCGATGACCTTCTTCGCGTCGCCGAAGACCATCATGGTTTTGTCCAGATAGAACAGTTCGTTGTCCAGACCGGCATAACCGCTGGCCATCGAGCGCTTGTTGACGATGATGGTCTTGGCCTTGAACGCTTCGAGAATCGGCATGCCGGCAATCGGCGATTTCGGATCGTTCTTCGCCGCCGGGTTGACCACGTCGTTCGCGCCGAGCACCAGCACCACGTCGGCCTGGCCGAACTCGGAGTTGATGTCTTCCATCTCGAACACCTGATCGTAAGGCACTTCGGCCTCGGCGAGCAGAACGTTCATGTGCCCTGGCATACGGCCGGCAACCGGGTGGATCGCGTACTTCACGGTCACGCCACGGTGGGTCAGCTTCTCGGTCAGTTCTTTCAGTGCATGTTGCGCACGTGCTACCGCCAGACCGTAGCCCGGCACGATGATCACGGTGTCGGCGTTGGTCAGCAGGAAGGTCGCGTCGTCAGCCGAACCGGATTTAACCGGACGTGCTTCTTTTGCTCCGGCCGGGCCTGCATCGGCCGTATTGCCGAAACCGCCAAGCAGTACATTAAAGAAGGAACGGTTCATCGCCTTGCACATGATGTACGAGAGGATCGCACCGCTCGAACCCACCAGTGAACCGGCAATGATCAGCATCGAGTTGTTCAGCGAGAAACCGATACCCGCCGCCGCCCAGCCCGAGTAGCTGTTGAGCATCGACACCACGACCGGCATGTCGGCGCCGCCGATCGGGATGATGATCAGCACACCCATCACGAACGCCAGCGCCAGCATCAGCGCGAACGCGGTGAGGTTGCCGGTGAACATGAAGGTCAGACCGAGCGCCAGCGTTGCCAGACCCAGCACTGCGTTGAGCTTGTGCTGCCCGGTGAACTGTACCGGTGCGCCCTGGAACAGACGGAACTTGTACTTGCCCGACAGCTTGCCGAACGCAATCACCGAACCGGAGAAGGTGATTGCACCGATCGCCGCACCAAGGAACAGCTCCAGACGGTTACCCGCAGGAATCGAGTCGCCCAGCTGTTTGACAATGCCCAGCGACTGCGGCTCAACAACAGCGGCAATTGCGATGAACACTGCTGCCAGACCGATCATGCTGTGCATGAAGGCGACCAGTTCCGGCATCTTGGTCATTTCAACGCGTTTGGCCATGATCGAACCGGCCGTACCGCCGACCAGCAGGCCAACGATCACGTAACCGATACCGGCCGTGGCCAGCTCAGCACCCAACTTATAGATGAGGCCGACGGTGGTCAGGATCGCCAAGGCCATGCCGAGCATGCCGAACAGGTTGCCGCGCCGTGAGGTGGTCGGGTGCGACAGGCCTTTGAGGGCCTGGATAAAGCAGATCGACGCGATCAGGTAGAGCGTCGTGACGAGATTCATGCTCATTACTTCGGCGCCTCTTCTTTTACTTTCGGGGCTTTCTTCTTGAACATCTCAAGCATGCGGCGGGTGACCAGGAAGCCACCGAACACGTTGACCGCCGCCAGTGCCACGGCGAGGGTGCCCATGGTTTTGCCCAGCGGCGTGACAGTCAGTGCAGCAGCGAGCATGGCGCCGACGATCACGATCGCCGAAATGGCGTTGGTTACCGCCATCAACGGCGTGTGCAGCGCAGGTGTGACGTTCCAGACCACGTGGTAACCGACATAAATCGCCAGCACGAAGATGATCAGGTTGTAGATACCGGGGGAGATAAGCTCTTCCATCGTCTGAATCCCTGCTTAGGCGTTTTTGCGGATGACTTGGCCGTCGCGGCACATCAGGCACGCGGCGACGATGTCGTCTTCGAGGTTGACGTCGAACTGGCCTTCTTTCGTGAAAACCAGCTTGAGGAAGTCCAGCAGGTTGCGTGCGTACAGTGCCGAAGCGTCTGCAGCGACTTCACCGGCCAGGTTGGTCGGGCCGCAAATGGTCACGCCATTTTCGACCACGACCTGATCAGCCACGGTCAGCGGGCAGTTGCCACCCTGAGCAGCGGCGAGGTCGATGACCACCGAGCCCGGTTTCATCTGCGCCACAGTCTCCGCGCTCAGCAGGGTCGGTGCCTTGCGGCCCGGAATCAGCGCGGTGGTGATGACGATGTCAGCCTGCTTGGCGCGCTCGTGCACAGCCTGGGCCTGACGCTGCATCCAGCTCGCTGGCATTGGCCGCGCGTAACCACCGACACCGACGGCGCATTCGCGCTCTTCATCGGTCTCGTAAGGCACGTCGACGAACTTCGCACCGAGGGATTCGATCTGCTCTTTTACCGCCGGACGCACGTCAGACGCTTCGATCACCGCACCCAGGCGTTTCGCCGTGGCAATCGCCTGCAACCCGGCCACGCCCGCGCCAAGAATCAGCACGCGCGCCGCTTTCACGGTGCCCGCAGCGGTCATCAACATCGGCATGAAGCGTGGGTAGTGGTGAGCGGCCAGCAACACAGCCTTATAGCCGGCAATGTTCGCCTGCGACGACAACACATCGAGACTCTGCGCGCGCGATGTGCGCGGCGCCGCTTCGAGGGCGAACGCGGTAATGCCGCACTCGGCCATCTTCGCAATGGTTTCGTTGTTGAACGGGTTGAGCATGCCGACCAGCACCGTACCGCGCTTGATCAGCGTCAGTTCGGCATCGCTCGGGGCGACCACCTTGAGAATCAGCTCGGCGCCAAACGCATCATTGGCACTGCCAATGGTTGCGCCTGCCGCTTCATAGGCACTGTCGACCACACTGGCTTTTACGCCGGCGCCGGTTTGCACAGTGACCTTATGACCTTGGCTGATCAGCTTTTTAATGGTTTCCGGGGTTGCAGCAACCCGTGTTTCACCGGTCTGGGTTTCGAGAGGAACACCAATGTGCACGTCAAATCTCCTGCGTGATCTTATTGAGTAAACCCATGCACTACGGATGGTGCGACTGGGGCGGCCGATCAGCACGATCCCGCCAAATCAGGGCGGGGCGCGGCATTTTGCAGGCGAACTTTATGCCCTTCAAGGGATTATGACGGGTGACGGAAAATTAACTACAAGTCATGCCGTGACCGAATGTCGCAGATGGCTAGCTGAATCCCTTGCAGACCGTGCCTTGCAAGGATTCTGGCCGATTATGGAAAAATTTCTCATCGGTGACGTGAATAGGCATCAATGCGTCGTCAATGAAGGCTCAAAGCCACGTCTTCAGGCGCTTGTGGGACGTCTGTACGACTTTCGGATACAGTCTGTGCAATTGCGACAAATACTTATATCTGTAGGGCTTTGAATTTCCTGACTACGGGGTTAGCTATCGCTGTGAGCCTTTACCCTTCTAGGCTGTAGCTCTGCGCTTGGGTTACCAGCCAGTCACGAAATGCCTTTAATGACGCTGATTCGACTTTTCGTTCGGGAATCATCAGGTAATAGGCCTTGATGCTTGAGAGTGCCTGGGGGTTGGCAATCACCAGGCGCTTCTCGGCTAACTCACGCTGAATCAGGAACGGTGGAATCAGCGCAATGCCCATGTCGTGCATGGCGGCCTGGGCGAGCATGGAGAATAGCTCGTAGCGCGGGCCTGTCATGTCCCGGGGGATATTCAGGTGTTGTGAGTTGAACCACTGACGCCAGGCATAGGGGCGGGTGGTCTGCTGCAACAACGGTAGCTCGGCGATTGCCTCGGCTGTGAGGTGCGTCTTGTTACCGAGTAGGGCGGGGCTGCACACCGGCATCGGATTTTCGCCCATCAGCCTGTGGGATTCGGTACCCGACCAGTCGGCATCGCCAAAGTAGATCGCCGCATCGAATTCGGTATCGGCAAACAGAAAGGGCCGGGTGCGGTTGGTCAGGTTGACCGTGACCTCCGGGTGCTTGAGCTGGAAATCCTTGAGACGTGGCAGTAGCCACTGTGTGCCGAAGGTCGGCACCACCGCGAGTTCGATCACATTGGTGCCTTGCTGACCCATCACGGAGAGGGTGTCGCGCTCAACCGCGTCGAGTTGCGTCGCAACTCGGCGGCTGTATGAAAGCCCCGCCTCGGTCAACTTCACCCCGCGTCGCGAGCGTCGGAACAGTTCCACGCCAAGGAACTCCTCAAGGCTGGCGATCTGTCGGCAAATGGCCCCTTGAGTGAGGGAAAGTTCTTCGGCAGCGCGGGTAAAACTCTCGTGGCGTGCGGCGGCCTCGAAGCTGATCAGGGCGGTGGTGCTGGGGATCTTCCTGCGCATGTACGTCAACCTCACTAATGCGCCGCATAAAAGGCATTTCACGACGTTTCGGAGTGAGAAATTAGCACAACAGAATGCGAAATCCTCGTTTGCCGCGACAGCGAACCGCGCCTAGGATCAATGCCACGTTAATTCAGCCGATTTGCGAGGACACAATCATGGGCGCTAAAGCTAGCTTCAACTGGATCGATCCCCTGCTGCTGGATCAACAGCTCACCGAAGAAGAGCGCATGATCCGCGACACCGCCGAGCAGTTCGCTCAGCAGAGCCTCGCACCGCGTGTCCTCGAAGCTTTCCGTCATGAGAAAACTGACCCGGCGATCTTCCGCGAAATGGGCGAAGTCGGCCTGCTGGGTGCGACCATCCCCGAGCAGTACGGTGGCAGCGGCCTCAACTATGTCAGCTATGGGCTGATTGCTCGCGAAGTGGAGCGTGTCGATTCTGGCTACCGCTCGATGATGAGTGTGCAGTCGTCGCTGGTAATGGTGCCGATCAACGAATTCGGTACCGAAGCGCAGAAACAGAAATACCTGCCGAAACTGGCTTCCGGTGAATGGATCGGCTGCTTCGGCCTGACCGAGCCAAACCATGGTTCCGACCCGGGCGCGATGATCACCCGTGCCCGCAAAGTCGAAGGCGGCTACAGCCTGACCGGCGCGAAGATGTGGATCACCAACAGCCCGATCGCTGATGTGTTTGTGGTCTGGGCTAAAGACGATGCTGGCGACATCCGTGGTTTCGTACTGGAGAAGGGCTGGAAAGGTCTGAGCGCTCCGGCGATTCACGGCAAGGTCGGTCTGCGTGCGTCAATCACCGGTGAGATCGTCATGGACAACGTGTTCGTGCCGGAAGAAAACATTTTCCCCGACGTGCGCGGCCTGAAAGGCCCGTTCACCTGTCTCAATTCTGCGCGTTATGGTATCTCCTGGGGTGCGCTGGGCGCTGCCGAGTTCTGCTGGCACACCGCTCGCCAGTACACGCTGGATCGTCAGCAGTTCGGTCGCCCATTGGCCGCTACTCAGCTGATCCAGAAGAAGCTGGCTGACATGCAGACCGAGATCACCCTGGCCCTGCAAGGCTGCCTGCGTCTGGGGCGCATGAAGGACGAAGGGACCGCTGCGGTCGAGATCACTTCGATCATGAAGCGCAACTCCTGCGGCAAGTCGCTGGACATCGCCCGCATGGCTCGTGACATGCTCGGTGGTAATGGCATCTCCGACGAGTTCGGCGTGGCCCGTCATCTGGTCAACCTGGAAGTGGTGAATACCTATGAAGGCACTCACGACGTTCACGCTCTGATCCTGGGGCGTGCACAAACCGGCTTGCAGGCGTTCTATTAATAGGAGAGCGACCATGGGCGCGCTGTCGCATCTGCGGGTACTGGATTTATCGCGCGTGTTGGCCGGGCCGTGGGCCGGGCAGATACTCGCCGACCTTGGCGCCGAGGTGATCAAGGTCGAGCGCCCTGGTAATGGTGACGACACTCGCGCCTGGGGACCGCCCTTCCTTAAGGACGCTTATGGCGAGAACACGTCAGAGGCGGCTTATTACCTGTCAGCCAACCGCAACAAGCAATCGGTAACCATCGACTTCACGCGTCCCGAGGGGCAGAAGCTGGTGCGCGATCTGGCGGCCAAGTCGGACATCCTTATCGAGAACTTCAAGGTCGGTGGGCTAGCGGCTTATGGGCTCGACTATGAATCGTTGAAGGCGATCAATCCGAATCTGATCTATTGCTCGATTACCGGATTCGGCCAAACCGGGCCGTATGCCAAGCGTGCCGGCTATGACTTCATGATTCAGGGGCTGGGCGGGCTGATGAGCCTGACCGGTCGTCCCGAGGGTGATGAAGGTGCCGGGCCGGTGAAGGTCGGTGTGGCGCTGACGGATATCCTGACGGGGCTTTATTCGACGGTCGCGATTCTGGCGGCGTTGGCTCATCGCGATCACGACGGTGGTGGTCAGCACATTGATATGGCGTTGCTGGATGTTCAGGTGGCTTGTCTGGCCAACCAGGCGATGAATTATTTGACCACGGGTAATGCGCCCAAGCGTCTGGGCAATGCGCATCCGAACATTGTGCCTTATCAGGACTTTCCTACGGCCGACGGTGATTTCATTCTTACCGTGGGCAATGACGGGCAGTTCCGCAAGTTTGCTGAGGTGGCAGGGCAACCGCAGTGGGCTGACGATCCGCGTTTTGCTACTAATAAGCTGCGTGTGGCTAATCGGGCGGTGTTGATTCCGCTGATTCGCCAGGCGACGGTATTCAAGACTACCGCCGAATGGGTGGCTCAACTGGAGCAGGCGGGCGTGCCGTGTGGGCCGATCAATGATCTGTCGCAGGTGTTTGAAGATCCACAGGTTAAGGCGCGTGGCCTGGCGATAGAGCTGCCGCACGCGTTGGCTGGAATGGTGCCGCAGGTGGCTAGCCCTATCCGCATGTCGCAGACGCCGGTGGAGTATCGCCGTGCGCCTCCTTTGTTAGGCGAGCATACGCTGGAGGTTTTGCAGGGTGTGTTGGGTTTGGGCGCAGGTGCGGTGGCGGAGTTGAAGTCGGCTGGGGTGCTCTGACGATCCCTTCTATATAGAAGGGATCGTGTTTTCTACCTATATATGGCTGTCTTTGGTCGCTTTTTAACCAATCTGCAAGTGTTTGAAAGAAAAGCGAAATTAACGGTTGACGGCAGATTTCAGATGTCTATAATTCGCCCCACTTCCGGCGCAGTCGAAACGGAAAACTCCTTGAGATTCAATGAGTTATGTAGGTTTCGGCAGTGAGTTGCTTCAGTTCATCGAAGCCGAAAGGAAGTTGAAAAAGAGGTGTTGACAGCAGCGTGTAACGCTGTAGAATTCGCCTCCCGCTGACGAGAGATCGGAAGCGCAAGTGGTTGAAGTTGTTGAGGAAATCTTCGAAAACTTCTGAAAATAATCACTTGACAGCAAATGAGGCTGCTGTAGAATGCGCGCCTCGGTTGAGACGAAAGATCTTAACCAACCGCTCTTTAACAATTGAATCAAGCAATTCGTGTGGGTGCTTGTGGAGTCAGACTGATAGTCAACAAGATTATCAGCATCACAAGTTACTCCGCGAGAAATCAAAGATGTAACCAACGATTGCTGAGCCAAGTTTAGGGTTTCTTAAAAACCCAAAGATGTTTGAACTGAAGAGTTTGATCATGGCTCAGATTGAACGCTGGCGGCAGGCCTAACACATGCAAGTCGAGCGGATGAGAGGAGCTTGCTCCTGGATTCAGCGGCGGACGGGTGAGTAATGCCTAGGAATCTACCTGGTAGTGGGGGACAACGTTTCGAAAGGAACGCTAATACCGCATACGTCCTACGGGAGAAAGCAGGGGACCTTCGGGCCTTGCGCTATCAGATGAGCCTAGGTCGGATTAGCTAGTTGGTGAGGTAATGGCTCACCAAGGCGACGATCCGTAACTGGTCTGAGAGGATGATCAGTCACACTGGAACTGAGACACGGTCCAGACTCCTACGGGAGGCAGCAGTGGGGAATATTGGACAATGGGCGAAAGCCTGATCCAGCCATGCCGCGTGTGTGAAGAAGGTCTTCGGATTGTAAAGCACTTTAAGTTGGGAGGAAGGGTTGTAGATTAATACTCTGCAATTTTGACGTTACCGACAGAATAAGCACCGGCTAACTCTGTGCCAGCAGCCGCGGTAATACAGAGGGTGCAAGCGTTAATCGGAATTACTGGGCGTAAAGCGCGCGTAGGTGGTTCGTTAAGTTGGATGTGAAATCCCCGGGCTCAACCTGGGAACTGCATTCAAAACTGTCGAGCTAGAGTATGGTAGAGGGTGGTGGAATTTCCTGTGTAGCGGTGAAATGCGTAGATATAGGAAGGAACACCAGTGGCGAAGGCGACCACCTGGACTGATACTGACACTGAGGTGCGAAAGCGTGGGGAGCAAACAGGATTAGATACCCTGGTAGTCCACGCCGTAAACGATGTCAACTAGCCGTTGGGAGCCTTGAGCTCTTAGTGGCGCAGCTAACGCATTAAGTTGACCGCCTGGGGAGTACGGCCGCAAGGTTAAAACTCAAATGAATTGACGGGGGCCCGCACAAGCGGTGGAGCATGTGGTTTAATTCGAAGCAACGCGAAGAACCTTACCAGGCCTTGACATCCAATGAACTTTCCAGAGATGGATTGGTGCCTTCGGGAACATTGAGACAGGTGCTGCATGGCTGTCGTCAGCTCGTGTCGTGAGATGTTGGGTTAAGTCCCGTAACGAGCGCAACCCTTGTCCTTAGTTACCAGCACGTCATGGTGGGCACTCTAAGGAGACTGCCGGTGACAAACCGGAGGAAGGTGGGGATGACGTCAAGTCATCATGGCCCTTACGGCCTGGGCTACACACGTGCTACAATGGTCGGTACAAAGGGTTGCCAAGCCGCGAGGTGGAGCTAATCCCATAAAACCGATCGTAGTCCGGATCGCAGTCTGCAACTCGACTGCGTGAAGTCGGAATCGCTAGTAATCGTGAATCAGAATGTCACGGTGAATACGTTCCCGGGCCTTGTACACACCGCCCGTCACACCATGGGAGTGGGTTGCACCAGAAGTAGCTAGTCTAACCTTCGGGAGGACGGTTACCACGGTGTGATTCATGACTGGGGTGAAGTCGTAACAAGGTAGCCGTAGGGGAACCTGCGGCTGGATCACCTCCTTAATCGACGACATCAGCTGCTCCATAAGTTCCCACACGAATTGCTTGATTCATTGAAGAAGACGAAAGAAGCAGCCCGAAATTGGGTCTGTAGCTCAGTTGGTTAGAGCGCACCCCTGATAAGGGTGAGGTCGGCAGTTCGAATCTGCCCAGACCCACCAATTTTGTGTGGGAAACGCCTGTAGAAATACGGGGCCATAGCTCAGCTGGGAGAGCGCCTGCCTTGCACGCAGGAGGTCAACGGTTCGATCCCGTTTGGCTCCACCACTACTGCTTCTGAAGTTTGAAAGCTTAGAAATGAGCATTCCATCGCTGCGATGATGAATGTTGATTTCTAGTCTTTGACTAGATCGTTCTTTAAAAATTTGGGTATGTGATAGAAAGATAGACTGAACGTTACTTTCACTGGTAACGGATCAGGCTAAGGTAAAATTTGTGAGTTCTCTTAATTGAGAAATTCGAATTTTCGGCGAATGTCGTCTTCACAGTATAACCAGATTGCTTGGGGTTATATGGTCAAGTGAAGAAGCGCATACGGTGGATGCCTTGGCAGTCAGAGGCGATGAAAGACGTGGTAGCCTGCGAAAAGCTTCGGGGAGTCGGCAAACAGACTTTGATCCGGAGATGTCTGAATGGGGGAACCCAGCCATCATAAGATGGTTATCTTGTACTGAATACATAGGTGCAAGAGGCGAACCAGGGGAACTGAAACATCTAAGTACCCTGAGGAAAAGAAATCAACCGAGATTCCCTTAGTAGTGGCGAGCGAACGGGGACTAGCCCTTAAGTGGCTTTGAGATTAGCGGAACGCTCTGGAAAGTGCGGCCATAGTGGGTGATAGCCCTGTACGCGAAAATCTCTTAGTCATGAAATCGAGTAGGACGGAGCACGAGAAACTTTGTCTGAATATGGGGGGACCATCCTCCAAGGCTAAATACTACTGACTGACCGATAGTGAACTAGTACCGTGAGGGAAAGGCGAAAAGAACCCCGGAGAGGGGAGTGAAATAGATCCTGAAACCGTATGCGTACAAGCAGTGGGAGCCCACTTTGTTGGGTGACTGCGTACCTTTTGTATAATGGGTCAGCGACTTATTTTCAGTGGCGAGCTTAACCGAATAGGGGAGGCGTAGCGAAAGCGAGTCTTAATAGGGCGTCTAGTCGCTGGGAATAGACCCGAAACCGGGCGATCTATCCATGGGCAGGTTGAAGGTTGGGTAACACTAACTGGAGGACCGAACCGACTACCGTTGAAAAGTTAGCGGATGACCTGTGGATCGGAGTGAAAGGCTAATCAAGCTCGGAGATAGCTGGTTCTCCTCGAAAGCTATTTAGGTAGCGCCTCATGTATCACTGTAGGGGGTAGAGCACTGTTTCGGCTAGGGGGTCATCCCGACTTACCAAACCGATGCAAACTCCGAATACCTACAAGTGCCGAGCATGGGAGACACACGGCGGGTGCTAACGTCCGTCGTGAAAAGGGAAACAACCCAGACCGTCAGCTAAGGTCCCAAAGTTATGGTTAAGTGGGAAACGATGTGGGAAGGCTTAGACAGCTAGGAGGTTGGCTTAGAAGCAGCCACCCTTTAAAGAAAGCGTAATAGCTCACTAGTCGAGTCGGCCTGCGCGGAAGATGTAACGGGGCTCAAACCATACACCGAAGCTACGGGTATCACCTTCGGGTGATGCGGTAGAGGAGCGTTCTGTAAGCCTGTGAAGGTGAGTTGAGAAGCTTGCTGGAGGTATCAGAAGTGCGAATGCTGACATGAGTAACGACAATGGGTGTGAAAAACACCCACGCCGAAAGACCAAGGTTTCCTGCGCAACGTTAATCGACGCAGGGTTAGTCGGTCCCTAAGGCGAGGCTGAAAAGCGTAGTCGATGGAAAACAGGTTAATATTCCTGTACTTCTGGTTATTGCGATGGAGGGACGGAGAAGGCTAGGCCAGCTTGGCGTTGGTTGTCCAAGTTTAAGGTGGTAGGCTGAGATCTTAGGTAAATCCGGGATCTTAAGGCCGAGAGCTGATGACGAGTGTTCTTTTAGAACACGAAGTGGTTGATGCCATGCTTCCAAGAAAAGCTTCTAAGCTTCAGGTAACCAGGAACCGTACCCCAAACCGACACAGGTGGTTGGGTAGAGAATACCAAGGCGCTTGAGAGAACTCGGGTGAAGGAACTAGGCAAAATGGCACCGTAACTTCGGGAGAAGGTGCGCCGGTGAGGGTGAAGGACTTGCTCCGTAAGCTCATGCCGGTCGAAGATACCAGGCCGCTGCGACTGTTTATTAAAAACACAGCACTCTGCAAACACGAAAGTGGACGTATAGGGTGTGACGCCTGCCCGGTGCCGGAAGGTTAATTGATGGGGTTAGCTAACGCGAAGCTCTTGATCGAAGCCCCGGTAAACGGCGGCCGTAACTATAACGGTCCTAAGGTAGCGAAATTCCTTGTCGGGTAAGTTCCGACCTGCACGAATGGCGTAACGATGGCGGCGCTGTCTCCACCCGAGACTCAGTGAAATTGAAATCGCTGTGAAGATGCAGTGTATCCGCGGCTAGACGGAAAGACCCCGTGAACCTTTACTATAGCTTTGCACTGGACTTTGAATTTGCTTGTGTAGGATAGGTGGGAGGCTTTGAAGCGTGGACGCCAGTTCGCGTGGAGCCATCCTTGAAATACCACCCTGGCAACTTTGAGGTTCTAACTCAGGTCCGTTATCCGGATCGAGGACAGTGTATGGTGGGTAGTTTGACTGGGGCGGTCTCCTCCTAAAGAGTAACGGAGGAGTACGAAGGTGCGCTCAGACCGGTCGGAAATCGGTCGTAGAGTATAAAGGCAAAAGCGCGCTTGACTGCGAGACAGACACGTCGAGCAGGTACGAAAGTAGGTCTTAGTGATCCGGTGGTTCTGTATGGAAGGGCCATCGCTCAACGGATAAAAGGTACTCCGGGGATAACAGGCTGATACCGCCCAAGAGTTCATATCGACGGCGGTGTTTGGCACCTCGATGTCGGCTCATCACATCCTGGGGCTGAAGCCGGTCCCAAGGGTATGGCTGTTCGCCATTTAAAGTGGTACGCGAGCTGGGTTTAGAACGTCGTGAGACAGTTCGGTCCCTATCTGCCGTGGACGTTTGAGATTTGAGAGGGGCTGCTCCTAGTACGAGAGGACCGGAGTGGACGAACCTCTGGTGTTCCGGTTGTCACGCCAGTGGCATTGCCGGGTAGCTATGTTCGGGAAAGATAACCGCTGAAAGCATCTAAGCGGGAAACTTGCCTCAAGATGAGATCTCACTGGAACCTTGAGTTCCCTGAAGGGCCGTCGAAGACTACGACGTTGATAGGTTGGGTGTGTAAGCGCTGTGAGGCGTTGAGCTAACCAATACTAATTGCCCGTGAGGCTTGACCATATAACACCCAAGCAATTTGCGTCGAAGAGACCAGATTGCGGTGTGTGAAGACGAAACGAACCGAAAGTTCGAAAGACTCACAAAACACCAGCTGTCACATACCCAATTTGCTGAAGCGAGGCCACAAGGCCACGACTCAGTACCCGAATTTCTTGACGACCATAGAGCGTTGGAACCACCTGATCCCATCCCGAACTCAGCAGTGAAACGATGCATCGCCGATGGTAGTGTGGGGTTTCCCCATGTGAGAGTAGGTCATCGTCAAGATTAAATTCCGAAACCCCAATTGCGAAAGCAGTTGGGGTTTTGTTTTAGTAGAAGTAACCGTTTTTGCTGGCTTGTTACCGTGTTGACGGGCCAGATACAGAATTTCTTGACGACCATAGAGCGTTGGAACCACCTGATCCCATCCCGAACTCAGAAGTGAAACGATGCATCGCCGATGGTAGTGTGGGGTTTCCCCATGTGAGAGTAGGTCATCGTCAAGATTGAATTCCGAAACCCCTGTCTGCTAACGCAGACAGGGGTTTTGTCATTTCAGGACCTGCACAACCAATGATCAAACAGCTTTACGTGCCTTGCTGATACGTCGAGCCTGCCATTTGCGCCACCAGATGTAGACGCCAGTCCCCGACAAACCCGCCATCAAAATACCTAACACCGCGATCATTACCTGCCCTGTAACTCCAATGATCCGTCCTCCATGTATCGGTAACTGCAACCGATAAAATTGCTCTCCCAACGTTCCCTGCCCAGCAATCTCCTGCCCTAACAATCGCCCGTCCGTACCATGAAAGAACAACCAGGATTTGCCATGGGCTTCGGTGTCGTGCTGTCCAAAACCAGCGCCGTAGAAGTTGTACTCAAAGCTGTAATACAACTCCCCGATCGCCGCTGTCAGTCCTAACCTTTTCCCCTCCTGCAACGCCCTCTCATACGCCTGTTGATAACTCAATTGCGTCACCCCCAACTGTGAAGGGGTCATTCGCCCTCGAGCCTCGTAGACGCTCGGTTCAATCGGTGAAAACAACGAAACCGCAGGCTTGAATACCTGGCTCGGCAAGTTCATGGCGACGCTGCTGACAGCGATCGGCAGGAGCAACAACCACAGCCACAACCCCCCAGCACGATGTAGATCGAAGTTGAGCCGATAGGCATGCCCACCCTTCACCTTCCAGGCGGTCGACCACTTTTTCCAGAATGGCTTTCCTCGCGGCAATGTCAGCCACAGCGCAACGAAGCAATCGATCACCCAGGCAATGGCAACCAGACCCATCAACAACAATCCCCAATTACCCGGCAACGTCAGGTTGTAGTGGAACTCAAGAATGAACGGGACAAAATTCTCCCGTTGAAAACAGCACTCCCCCCAATACCTCTGGCCCTTTTGCTCAGCACTCACCGGATCCAGATAGAACACCTGATTACGCTCAGTGAATGGCTGGCCGGTCCCCGGATCGTTACGCGGGACCATCGCAAGCAACGCGGTGTGGCCCGCCTCATTCGGGTACTCCATGTACCAGACCTGCAACTTTGGATGGGCACTCTGCACGGCATCAACCAAATCACCGGGCGGCAGTCGCTCACCCACTGCAGACGCCGCATAAAACTGCGGATTCAACCATTCATCCAGCTCATGATTGAACGCCAGAATGCTTCCCGTGACCCCGGCAAGCAGCAAAAAAACTGCGGTGGCCAAGCCGATATAGCGATGCAACAACACCAGAAACGCACGCATGAGAATTTCCCCACAGAAACGACAAAGCCAGCCCCTGAAAAATCAGAGGCTGGCTTTTTTATGCACAGGACGAAAGGTTTAGAACTGGTAGCTCACCGTCGCCGCCACGTTGCGCTCTTCGCCCATGTAGCAGAAGTTCAGGCTTGCGCAGGAAGCGACGTAGGACTCATTGGTCAGGTTGTTCGCGTTCAGACGAACATCAACGCCCTTCAAGCCGACCTTGCCCAAGTCATAGCCAATCGAGGCATCGAACAGCGTGTAGGAAGGCACCTTGAGGGTATTTTCCGCATCGGCCCAGCTGTAGCCGACATAACGCACGCCGCCGCCGAGTCGCAGGCCATCGAGTGCCGCGTTGTCGAACTTGTAGTCCGCCCACAACGACGCCATATGACGCGGGGCCTGTGTCGGCGAGTTGCCCTTGTTCTCGATTACGTCTGTCGGCGTACTCAAGGTGCTGACCATCGACTTCGAGTATTCGATATCGGTGAAGGTGTAGCTGCCGAGGACTTTGAGGTTATCGGTCAACTGCATGTGCGCTTCCAGTTCCAGACCCTGAGAGCGGACGGCACCGACCGCACGATAGAAGTTTTCCTGCGGCAGTTTGGTCGCCAGATTCTCCTGATCGATGCGGAACAGCGACGCGGTGAACAAATTGTCAGTGCCTGGCGGCTGATACTTCATACCGACTTCCCACTGTGTTCCGTCGGTAGGTGCCAAAGGATTGCCGGCGCTGTCAGCATAGGAGTTCGGGTTAAACGACTCGGAGTAGCTGATGTATGGCGCCAGTCCGTTATCGAACAGGTACAGCGCACCCGCACGGCCAGTTAGCTTGGTGCGGCGATCATTGATCTCTGTGTCAACCGGACGCCCGGCTTCAGCGATACGGTTTTCGTCCGAAGTCTCGACCCAGTCCTGACGCAGGCCCAGCGAGAAGCGCCACTTGTCCATCTCGATCAGGTCTTGCAGGTAAACCCCGGTCTGCTCCAGACGCCGCAGGTAACTGGTTTCGCCATACATATCGACCGTCGAGTTGCCGTACACCGGGTTGAATGCATTGATCGGTGCAAGACCGCCGCTGGTCCAGTCGACCACGGTTTTGCGCCGCTGATAGTCGGCGCCCATGAGCACCGTGTGTTTGGTCGCGCCGGTGAAAAATTCAGCCTGGAGCATGTTGTCGACGATAAACGCATGCAGACGCTCATCCCCGCCGGTGTAATAGCGGTTCAGCTCGTTGCTGCTCGGCGAGGTCCAGCCATAGGCGTAGACCTGATCCAAGTTTACTTTGGAATCAAGGTAACGGAAATTCTGGCGAGCGGTGAAGACGTCGTTGAAGCGATGTTCGAATTGATAACCGAATGATTGCTGATCACGGGAATAGCCATCGACGCCCGGTTCGCCTTCGAAGAAATGCGGCGAGATGCGGTTGCCATTGCGCTGATGAATGGTGCCGTCGGCCGGTACACCGCCGTGGTAGCCGCCATCCGGATCGTGTTGCAGATACGCCTGCAACGTCAGCGAAGTGTCTTCACTGAAATCGATACTCAACGTCGGTGCGAGGGCGAAGCGTTTTTCTTTGTTGTGGTCGAATTGCGTGTCGGACTGATCCGTTAACCCGGTCAGACGATAGGCAATACGCTTGTCGTCATCGACCGGGCCGCTGAAGTCAAAACCGACCCCGCGCTGCCCCTGCGTGCCGAACGTGGCTTGCACCTGATGGTAAGCCTCGTAGAGCGGTTTTTTGCTGGTCAGCGCCACCAGGCCGCCAGGCGAACTGCGACCGTACAGCACCGACGAGGGTCCCTTGAGAATGTCGACGCGCTCAAGAAAATACGGATCGACTTGCATGGTGCTGTAAGTACCGCTGTCACCCATCGACTTGAGGCCGTCGAGGTAGATGTTGTCGACCGAGCCGTCGTTGAAACCGCGCATCGCCACATAGTCATAGCGATGGGTCGCGCCGTACGGATTGGTCAGCACACCCGGCGTGTAACGCATTGCCTGCGAGACAGTCTGCGAGCCTTGGTCATCCATTTGTTCGCGAGTGACCACCGATACGCTTTGCGAGGTTTCCAGCAACGCCGTACTGGTCTTGGTGGCGATCTGGCTGTGCGTGGCGTTGTAGCCATCCATGCTGCCCAAGGCGTTGCCGAGGGCGAAACCTTTGATATCGGTGGTTGGCAGGGCCAGCGCTTCGGTTTCAGCGAGCGGACGCAGGACGTAGCTGCTGCCATCCTGGCTGACCGCTTCCAGACCGGAGCCACCGAGCAAATGGCTTAACGCCTGATCGGTCGAATATTCACCCTGTACGCCCGGCGATTGCCGGCCCTGAGTTTGCTGCGGGGTCGTCGACAACGTGATGCCAGCCTGACGTGCAAATTGATTCAGCGCCTCACCCAACGGGCCCGCTGCAATGTTGTAGCGATGGCTGAGTTCACTGGCCGCTGGATTATCCGCCATGCTCAAACCGGGCATCACACCAACGCCCAGCACCGTGGAAAAAAGCGCTGCCCGAACGGCGTGGCGCAACAGGCCCGATTCTGCAGTTAAATTCAGAGTGTTCTTACAGGTGGCGCGGACAGTCATTGTAGGTTTCCGTAGGAAGTCGCAAACGCTTGAATTGAAGTGCTTACTGACTAAGCCGGACCTGCAGCGAAAACCCGCCAAAATAATTTCAGGCAACGCGCTCCAGCGTCACCCACCAACGCGTGCGATAGCGCAATTGCACCGGCAACGTCTGCGGCAGAATCGCCAACAGCTTGTCGGTGTCTTCCAGGCGGAATACGCCGGACAGACGCAACTCGGAAACGTCAGACGCACAACTCAGAAAGCCCTGACGATAACGGCTGACTTCGCTGAGAAAATCACCCAGACGCATATTGCGCGTGACGATCAAGCCGTCGACCCAAGCGCCAGCATCCATAGCCAGCGGCGGTGCAGGGCGAACCCGATGGTGATCGATCAGATAACTCTGCCCGGCCAATGCTTCCACCGAAGTGCCGCCGGAGCGGATCGCAACCTGACCATGGGTGACGCTGAGCCGAGTGCAATCATGTTCCTGACGCAGGATGAATCGGGCATCGAAAGGTTCATAAGTACCGTGACGGTTTTGTATCCGCAGCGGCCGATCAGACGGCGCGCCCTCGTCGGAGCCGCCACAGGTGACAATAATTTCGCCGCGCGTCAGTTTGATCAGCCGCTGCTGTGCGGTGTAATCCAGATCCACTGCACTCGCGGTGTTCAGTTCGATCCGCGTGCCATCCGGCAACTGAAAGCCGCGCCGCTCGCCCGTCGCCGTAGCGTAATCGGCGCTCCATTGCTGCCACGCGGCCGTGTCTTTGGCCAGCCACGCGGCGGAGCCCATCAGCAATGCGCCAGACAACAGCTTCAAGGCCTGTCGCCGGCCAAGACCCTGAGCACTGTTTTCCAGGGTGTTGAACGCCACTTGCGCACCGGGCACCGCACGCAGGTTATTGCTCAACTCGGCTTGCAGCGACTGCACCCGTTGCCAGGCCAGTTCGTGCTCATGGTGTTCGGCGCGCCACTGTTCGCACTGGCGATTCAACCGCGGGTTGCCATGGTTGTTGCGCAAGCGCAGCAGCCAATGGATGGCTTGTTTGACTACGTGCTGTCGAGGCTCGGCGCGGCGACCGACTGAGACGTTATCCACCGGCATCAGCTTTCATACCGCAGCACATAGCAGTGATACAGGGCATCGGCGACGTAACGTTCAACCGAACGCAGGGAAAGCCCCATCTGTTCGGCGATCTGCTTGTGGGTTAAACCTTCGCACTGCGCCAGCAGAAAGGCCTGACGCACCTTCGGCTTCAGTCCTTCAAGCATGCGCGCGATGCTCTCCAGCAATTCGATCACCAGCGCCCGGGCTTCGGCACTCGGTGTTTCTGCTTCAGGCAAATGGGCGATCGTTTCGAGATAGGCACGTTCGATTTCCTCTCGGCGCCAATGATCGATCACCAACCCACGTGCAATCGTGCGCAGGAAGGCGCGAGGCGACTTGAGTTCGAGGCGTTCGGTGCGCTGCAGCAGGCGCAGGAAAGTGTCCTGCGCCAGATCCGCCGCATCTGCCGCATTGCCCAGCCGCGCGCGCAGCCAAGCGTTAAGCCAGCCGTGATGACTACTGTAAAGCGCCTGTACTGCAAACTCAGGTGAGGACATCAACGCCAACGTCACAAATGATAATTACTCGCATTGTCATCAAGGGTTACGAAATTTGCAACTGCCACCCGAACATCAACCCTGAAAAACATCGGGGCGAACGCTCTGGCACGCCGTTCGGCGGGAATCCTGCAGAAACGCCATCCATTTCCCGCTCAACCCTAAGATTTCTCCGACACGTGCCGACAGACTGGTGAGACATGCGTGCACCAAATCAGAGCAGCCGTTAGAACGCTGCCTGCGCTGTACATGGAATGTTGCATCCGGAACGCATCCCCACTTTTGGCATAAGAAGTCCCATGAAATGAATCTCAAGTTCAGCCATAAAATCCTGTTGGCCGCCTCGGGCGTCGTGGTCCTGGCGTTCGCGCTGTTCACCCTCTACAACGACTACCTGCAGCGAAACACCATTCGCCAGAACCTTCAGTCCTCCGTGCAGCAGGCCGGTGACCTGACCGCCAGCAGCGTGCAGAACTGGATGAGCGGGCGGATTCTGGTGCTGGAAAACCTCGCGCAGAACGTTGCCCATCAGGGCAAGGACGCGGACTTCCCGGGTCTGGTCGATCAACCAGCGTTCACTTCGAACTTCCAGTTCACCTACGTCGGTCAAGCCAACGGTGTGTTCACCCAGCGTCCTGACGCGAAGATGCCGGACGGCTACGACCCGCGTCAGCGTCCTTGGTACAAACAAGCCGTGGTCGCTGACAAAACCATGCTGACGCCGCCGTACATGGCAGCGGTTGGCGGGTTGGTGGTAACCATCGCCATGCCGGTGAAAAAGAACGGCGAGCTGCTTGGCGTGGTCGGTGGTGACCTGAGCCTGGAAACCCTGGTGAAGATCATCAACTCGGTGGACTTCGGTGGTCTTGGCCACGCGTTCCTGGTCAGCGCCGACGGTCAGGTGATCGTCAGCCCGGACAAAGATCAGGTCATGAAAAACCTGAAAGACATCTACCCGAACACCAGCGTGCGCATCGAGAAGGGCAACCAGAACGTGGTGCTCAATGGCCAGGAACGTATTCTGTCGTTCACCCCGGTGAGCGATCTGCCGAATGCGCAGTGGTACATCGGTCTGTCGATTGATCGCGATAAAGCCTACGCCGCACTCAGCCAATTTCGCACCTCGGCGCTGATCGCGATGTTTGTTGCTGTGGCTGCGATTGCGCTGCTGCTGAGCCTGTTGATCAATGTCCTGATGCGTCCGCTGACCACCATGGGTCGTGCGATGCAGGACATTGCTCAGGGCGAAGGCGATCTGACCCGTCGTCTGGTGGTTGAGAGCAAAGACGAATTCGGTGAATTGGGCAGCGCATTCAACCAGTTCGTTGAACGGATTCACGCGTCGATTTCCGAAGTGTCCTCGGCAACCCGCCATGTGCATGACTTGTCGCAGCGCGTGATGGCGTCGTCCAATGCTTCGATCGTCGGTTCCGACGAACAAAGCGCGCGCACCAACAGCGTGGCTGCCGCGATCAACGAGTTGGGCGCCGCCACTCAGGAAATCGCGCGCAACGCCGCCGATGCTTCGCAACACGCGAGCGGCGCCAGCGAGCAGGCTGATGACGGTCGTCAGGTAGTCGAGCAGACGATTCAAGCGATGACCGAGTTGTCGCAGAAAATCAGCCTGTCGTGCACGCAGATTGAAACCCTGAATGCCAGCACCGACAACATCGGCCACATCCTTGATGTGATCAAAGGCATCTCGCAACAGACCAACCTGCTGGCGCTCAACGCGGCGATCGAAGCTGCGCGTGCCGGTGAAGCCGGGCGTGGTTTTGCGGTGGTGGCGGACGAGGTGCGTAACCTCGCCCATCGCACCCAGGAGTCGGCGGAAGAGATCCACAAGATGATCACGTCGTTGCAGATCGGTTCGCGCGAAGCGGTGACCACGATGAACGCCAGTCAGGCGTCCAGCGAGCAGAGCGTGGAAGTGGCCAACCAGGCCGGTTTGCGTCTGGTCAGCGTGACCCAGCGTATCGGCGAAATCGACGGGATGAACCAGTCGGTGGCAGCGGCGACCGAAGAGCAGACCGCCGTGGTGGAAACCCTCAACGTCGACGTTAACCAGATCAACCTGCTGAACCAGCAGAGCGTCGCCAACCTCAATGAAACGTTGAAGGATTGTGATGCGTTGTCGCAGCAGGCTAACCGTCTGAAGCAATTGGTCGACAGCTTCAAAATCTGACCGCGTTATCGTTCTTCGCGAGCAGGCTCGCTCCCACATTTGGAATGCATTTCCCTGTGGGAGCGAGCCTGCTCGCGAAAGCGGTGGTGCATTCACCGCAAAGCCGAAGCCTTAGACAAACAGCTTCAGCACATTCTCCATCGCATCATCCGCAAACCCCTGCACAAAATCCTTGAACCCCGGCAACGCCTCCTCACCGCCCGAAGCCGGCTCGGCAATGATCGTCCAGGTTGCCCTGGATTTGCCTGTGCCCAGCGCTTCCACATTCATCGCCGCCCACAGATTGGCCACCCCCAACGTGTTGTAAATCGTCGTCCAGGTCATGCTCCGCGCGTGTTCATCGCGGGAGTTGAGTTGCTCGACCACGAGGTTGCCATCCTTGAAGCATTTTTTGCGCAGCGAAGACACGCCCTCGCCGGTTGTTTCGATGTGCGACAGCGCTGGAATGAAACGGTCGAAACCGGCGAAGTTGCCCACCACCGCCCAGACCTGTGCGGCGTCCGCCGGCACTTCTACCGAAGACACAACGTGGCAGCCATGGGGGTTTTTGATCAGGGTATCGGGTTGCAGAGTGCTCATGGTGTTGCTCCTTTTGTTGGATCAGATGAAGTTGATTTCTTTCAGGTAGTCGCAGCCGCGACGCAGCAGCGCCGGGGATTTCTGCGGGTAATGAGCGCCCATCTGCTGTACGCCGGCTTCAGCGTTGGCGTGGCCGATCAGGGAGATGTCGCCGATGTCTTCTTCAAAGCCGTTGAGGTAGAAACCGAGCACGCCGAACAGCGCGTTGTCGGCGTCGACACGCCCGAGTTGCTGCTGCCAGTCGGCGACGCTGACCAGCGCGAACTCGCTGCCGGTTTCGCGGAACGAAGCGACGTAGGCGTCCCAGCTCAAAGGCTCGGGGTTATGCAGATTGAACACCGCGCGGTCAGGCGAATAACGGCTGGCGTGGAAGGCGATGAAGCGGGCGAGAAAGTCCACCGGCATCAGGTCGAAATTCAGCGCGAACGCCGGTACCTGGCCGAGCTGGATCGAGCCTTTGAGCATCAGCATCAGACGGTTTTTGTGCGGCTGACAAACGCCGCTCAAGCTGTTGAAACTGATGTTGCCGGGGCGGTACAGATTGACCCGGACGCCGCGCTCCCGCGCTCGTTCGAGGATGCGCTCGCCGACCCATTTCGACAGGTTGTAGCCGTTGCGAATGTAGATCGGCGGCGTAGGCGCGGCAGGCAATTCCAGCACTCGCCCCGCATCGTCGACCGTACTTGAAGCCGACAGCGTCGAGACGAAATTGAAAACCTTTTTGCTCTGCCCTTCGCACAAACGCAGCAGCGCAAAAATCGGCTCGACGTTGTCTGCCGCCAGGGACTCGTAATCGAGTACGTGATTGACGTTGGCGGCGTTATGCACCAACGCGCCGAACTCACGATCGAGGCGCTGATAATCGTCGTCGTCCAGGCCCAGTTGCGGGCGTGTGATATCTGCCGCGTAAACCCGCACGCGACTCAGATCCAGATGCTCCAGACGGTTTTCCCGCAGTGACTCGGCAAAGCGTTGCGCCGCCGTTTGCCCGCCGCCATCGCGCACCAGACACGCCACTTCGCTGGCGCCCCAGCCGAGCAGCGCCTCGACGATGTGCACGCCAACAAAACTATTGGCCCCGGTGACGATGACCTTGTGCACATCACCCATGCGACTGATCGGCAGTGGCTCGATATCCAGTGCGCGCTCGGCGTCGGCCATGGCTTGAGCGCTGAGCACCGCGCTGTCATCGGTGCCGCGCACCAGTGTCGCGAGTTTGATGATGGTCGGCAGTTCGATGAAGCGGTTGATCGAGATGCTGCGCCCGAACTCCTCACGCAGCCGCAGCAACATTCGCGACAGCAGAATCGAGTGACCACCGAGATTGAAGAAGCTTTCGTCAGTGGAAATATCGCTGGTGGGCAGCTCCAGCAATTCCGCCCAGATCTCCAGCAACAGTGCTTCATCGGCATTCGCCGGCAGGCATTTCGGCCCGCTGTCCTGCACGCTCACCGGCAGTTCCAGCAGCGCTTTGCGGTCGACCTTGCCGTTGCTGGCGAACGGCATGCTCGACAGTTCAGACCACGCCACGGGTTGCATGTAGTCGGGCAAAAACTGCCGGGCGTGAGCCTTTAGCGTTTCGCGCGCGATGTCCGATTGCGGCTGGGCGAGGAACGCCAGAATCCGTCGCTGAGAGTCGATCACCACTGCGATTTGCCGGTACAACTGGCTCTCGCGCAGGCAGCGTTCGATCTCTTCCGGCTCGACCCGGAAGCCGCGAATTTTCACCTGATTGTCGCGCCGTCCGCACAGCTCGATACCGTCCTCGCCCCACTTGGCCATGTCGCCGCTGCGGTAGGCGCGCAGCGTTTGGCCGTCCGGCAAATCCAAGGTTAGATAACGCTCGGCAGTCTGCTGTGGGTTGTTCAGATAACCGAGGCAGACGCCGGGGCCGACGATAAACAATTCGCCGACGGTGTTCTGTGGTACCGGTTGCAAATCGTCATCGAGGATCAGCACCTGACTGTTGGCGATCGGCGCGCCGAGGCTGCGGTTGCTGTCACCCGGTGTGAGCCGGCGGGCGGTGATCAGCACCGTGGCTTCGGTCGGGCCGTAAAGGTTGTGCAGCGTGCCCTGACGGGTCAGTTGCTCGATGACGAACGGCTCGCAGACGTCGCCGCCGGTCATCACTTGCACGCCTTCCAGTTGCTCCAGCGGCAGGATGCTCAACAGCGCTGGCGGCAGGAACGCGTGGGTCAGTTGCCGGCGGCGGATCAACGCGACCAGTTGCAGCGGATCGCGCCGTTGCGTGTCGTCGGGCACCACCAGTTCGGCGCCTTCGAGCAGGGTCGGGAAGATGTCGATCAGCGACGAATCGAAGCTTAGCGACGAGAACTGCAAGACTCGACTTTCTGCCTGCAACTGCACGTAATCGGCGTACCACGCGGTGAAGTGCGCGAGGTTGGCCTGGCTGAGCAGCACACCCTTCGGATGGCCGGTGGTGCCCGAGGTGTAGAGCGCCATGCACGCTGCATCAAGTTCGGGGCGGCGGCGCATCAAAGGTTGGCTGAGATCTGCCTCAGCGCTGTCGATGCGGCTGACGTCCAGCCCCGCCATGGTTTTGCCAAGCGGATGCTCGCCGTCATGCAACAACAGCAGCGCGCCTGCGTTTTGCAGAATGTATTGCTGGCGCTGCAACGGATGACTCGGCTCCAGCGGCAAATACACCGCGCCGCTGCCGAGGACCGCCAGAATCGATGCGAACAACGCCGGGCTTTTCGGCAGGCAGATGCCGACCACCCACGGTTGCGGATGTTGCTCGAGCAAAGGCAGCATTTGCTGTTGAATCGCGCGACTGTAGTCGTGCAACTGGCTGTAGCTGAGCGACTGTTCGCCAAGGTGCAGTGCCGGCCGTTCGGCGTGGCGAATCAAGCTCTGTTGCAGACGCTCGATGACTGGCACTTGCGCCTGTTTCAGCAGCGCCACATTCGCGGTGTCGTTGCGCTGATGGACGTAAGCCAGGTTGTCGAGAAACAGCAGGTTTTCCATCCGCTCGAAATCCGGCGCCGGCACAGATCCGGCCTGCTGAAGATACTCAGCGTCACGGGAGAAGCGGCTGACCAGCAACGCCACTTCGTCCACCACTTGGGTCAGCACCCGCTGTCGCAATGCCTGACCGTTTCCCGATGGCTCATCGGCAATCGGCACGCGGCTGATCAGTGACGAGCCAAGAAAACACAGCAAATCGAGTGACGGCAAACCGCCAAGGCTCTGCACGCCAACACCCAGACGCAGATGCAGATGCGGGATGGCGCAGAAGTCGCCAGCGCCAATGAAGCCATCGTCGATGATCAAATCCACCGTCGATGCCGCAACGCCGCTGCGCTGCAAGGAGTGACCGTGTTGTTCCAGTTCCTGCGCCAGGTCGGTCATGGCCTGGCTGGCGCCAATCAGCAAAATGTCGAGACGTTTCATGTCGGCCTCCTTGTCAAACCAGGTAATCGCGCAAGGCGTGCTGCACGCAGGGCGTGTCGAGCAGCGAGCTGTTGTGGAAGAACTTGACGATGTTGCCCACCAGCGGATGGTGGCGATTGATCGGAAAGGCCAGCCCGGCCATTTCATCCCTGAGCGAACGGCGCGTCGCCTCGCTGACCGGCAGTGCGTCGATCAGGCGCAGATCGAAGGCTTTCTGGATGTCGTTGGTCAGGTAGTGGCCGATGAACACCGGCAGAATCTGCGCGATGGTTTCGCGATCCGCCGCGTTGGCGGTGTGCCAATAGATACGCACCATCCGCGCCCAGAAACTCGAATGACGACCTTCGTCGAGCAAGTGATCGGCCATCAGACCTTTGATCGACGGCTTGACCGTGTCATCGCGGGCGAACGCTGCGACATCGCCGGTCACGGTGTTTTCGGCGATGGCCACGCAGATCAATTCCACCGCGCTGCGCAGGTGCTCCGGTGCTAGCGCTACAGCCGCAGGAATCGCCCGGCTCAACTCGATCTCATCGGGCAACTGAATCGGCTCGATGCCGGTCATCGCTACCGTTTGCTGCATGAAATCCATCGCCACCAGCGCGTGATAATCCTCATCGACCACCACGGTCATCGCGTCGTAACGACAGGCAAACGGGAAGGCCACGGCGAAGCGGTTCTTGGCGATGCTGCGTGCGGTCTTGTCGACGATCTCGGTTTCGAAAATCACCACGTCGTTGATGAACTTGTACAGCGTCTGCACCAAGGCGAAATCACGCTGTTGCGGGCACTCGCGCAGGAAGGTTTCACTGAGCACCAGTGGTTGGCGGCTGAGCGGGTAGATCAGGCGTTCATCGTCTTCCAGCACGCGTCGGGGGCGAGTGCGGATGGTGGCGCGGTTCTCCCAGGCGTCGGCAAAGGATTGATAGTCGGCGGCGTTCATTGGGCCACCTCCGCCAACGGTTCGCGCATGCTCAGGCGCAGGCCGTCCCACAGGGCGATGCGACTCTCCACGGCGGCGATGGCGCTGGCGTAGACCTCGGCCTCGCGCTGCGGATCGCCGGCGACCAGGCGTTCGAGCAGGTGTTCTGCCGCCGGGCCGTGGTCTTCGGAGTCGACCTCGATGTGCCGTTCCAGGTAGTAACGGAAGGTCGGTGCCTGTTCGATGCCGATGCCCCAGTCGTCAAGAATGCGCTGGAACATGGTCGGGATCACACTCTCGCGACCGTGCAGAAACGCCGCCGCCACGCTGTGTCCTGGTGCATGCAGGGCGGTACGCAAGGTGTCGCGGACAAATTGCGCAGCGGCCGGATCCACCTCGACGCTTTGCAGCGCAACGTCATAGCTCACCCCTTCCTGTTGCAGGGCGACAAAGCGCTCCACGGCCGTGGTACTCGCGCCGATTTCGCGCATCGCATCCAGGTACAACTCGAAATGGCTGTAATGACCCTCCGTCAGGCGATCATCCGATTCTTCACCCAGAACGATCTCGTTGATCAACCGGGCGGCGTGAGGGTCACGCGGCGGTAACCACGGCAAACGGGTGCACGTCAGCTCCTGCTGCAGGCGTTTGGTCAGCGACATGAAATCCCACACGGCAAACACGTGGGTTTCCATGAAACGACGCAAGACCGTTAGCGAGGTGATCTCGGAAAAGATCGGGTGAATGCTAAGTTCGGCTTTCTTCAGGGCGAGTTGGTTCTTATTGGGCATCATGATGTCCTTTATCGTTGATATGTAATGGAACTGCTCTGGAAACTGCGCAATCAATGAAACGACGACTTACTTGTTTTCTGTCGACGGACGACAGCCTTCTTTCCTGATGGATAAGTGCGGATCGATATACCTGTGACATGGCTTCATGTCTGCCCATAAGGCGCTGCTGAGGTACCGCAGGCATTGGGCTGGCGCCGAGTTGAAGGGCGAAGTTCAAACTTGGCGAAGAAAAGCTAATACACAGGCAAAGTAGTTAACAAGTATATTTTTAATTTTTTTAAGTTTGCTGTTTTTTGAAGTTGAGTTGTTCCGATAAAACTTGTGGGTAAAGTTTTATTTGGGCGTAGTTGCTCCTTTCGGCGAATAACGGCCAAAATTGATCGATAAGAGTGAATGCCTCACTCGAAGCAACTTTCCAGCAATAAGAATTGAATGATTTAAAAGGGGCGGAAGTTGGCCGTGACCCCGCGCCATGACTTCCTTTTTCCCGTGGCAAGGCTCCTTCCGTAGGTTCCTGGTGCGGGGACTGCGCCGTCAGGGCGGCGCGTCGCCCGTTCTTTATGGGGTTGGCCGTTCAAGAGTGCGGGTAAATGAGCGCCACGGCTATTACCGATTCGTCATCGGCACGCTGCAAATGCAGACTGATAGGCGCGGAGGAGGTTAGAGCGGGCACGCGGATCCGCCCACCTGAGGGCGGGCAGATCGCTTGGGGATTTGTAAGCGGGTGATTCGTGGGAGGTGCGCGCTCAGCGAGCGGCTTTGCGGCTTTGCGCGGCGGGGGTAGCGAGATAACGGGTAATCACCTCGACGCCCCGATTAAGGTGCTGCTCGAGGAGTTTGATTGACAGTTCAACGTCACGATCCTGCACGGCTTGCAGCATTGCCCGGTGATCGTCCTGGGACAGTTTGCCCAGGCCCATGGCCTCAAGGTTGAAACGCAGAAAACGTTCCTCTTCGTTGAGTCCGTCTTCGACCAGTCGCAGCAAGCGTTTATTGGGCGCTTTGCAGTACAGGGCCATGTGGAACAAACGGTTGAGCCGGCCGATTTCCGTGTAGTCGTGTTGCGCTTCCAGCTCTTCGATGTAACCGGCGGCGCGTGTGTGATCGGCCGAGGTCAGCTGCGGAATCGACTGGCGCATGGCTTCGGATTCGAGGAGGATGCGCAGCTCGTAGGTTTCGGTGGCATCGCCTTGAATCAACGGCGCAACCACTGCGCCTTTATGCGCGGTAACGCTCAGCAGTTCCTGAGCTTCGAGCTGGCGCAAGGCTTCGCGCACCGGCATGCGGCTGACGCCGAACAAATCGGCCAGATCCTGCTGGCGCAGCGCCGTGCCGCAGGGCAGACGCCCATCGAGGATTGCCGAGCGCAGGGTTTCTTCGATCACCGACCGGGCCAGATGCGCAGGAATCGGTCCATCGACTTTAATGCTGTGCAGCGGTTTGGGCTTCTGTGTCACGACTACGCACCCTGTATGTCGGCCTGATTTGGATCCAAATGACACTAGTGATTGCTCTACAGGTTGTCAAACCTTGTAAAACATTGGGTGCCAACTGAAGTTTAGCGTGTCGCCGATGATCTCATGGTGCCATTGTTTTTTGCCGGGCTAAGCTTCACCATCAAACGCTTTCCTTCCTGCCCCCCGGAATTCTGCTGTGGCGGTACGTTTCGCGATCCCCCGGACACTGCGCTGGCTAGGCTGCGCACTGCTGCTGGCCGGCGTCATGCTGGGCGGTCTGCATGCCGATTGGGATTTTTCCACGATCAGCCGCAAAGCCACGGCGCTCTATGGGCCGCTGGGTGTCGGGCAGCAGCGCATCGATGCCTGGCAGAATCTGTTGGCTACGCAGCAACAGGTTAGCGAGATGGAAAAGCTCAAAGTGGTGAACCTGTTTTTCAACAAACAGGTGCGCTACGTCGAAGACATCGACCTGTGGCACGAGGTCGACTATTGGGAAACACCGATCGAGGCGCTGTGGAAGGGCGCTGGCGATTGCGAAGACTATGCGATCGCCAAGTATTTCAGCCTGCGCCATCTCGGCGTTTCCAGTGACAAGCTGCGCATCACCTATGTCAAAGCGTTGCGCCAGAACCGCGCGCACATGGTCCTGACTTACTATGCCACCCCCGATGCCATGCCGCTGGTGCTCGACAGCCTCATCGATCCGATCCAGCCGGCATCGCAGCGAACCGATTTGCTGCCGGTCTACTCTTTCAATGCCGAAGGTCTGTATTTGCCGGGCGCCAAGGGCAACAAAAAGGTCGGTGATACCAAACGCCTGTCACGCTGGCAGGATGTCTTGAAGAAAATGCAGGCCGAAGGTTTCCCGGTCGAGACGACTAACTAGGAGCACGCGCTCAGATGTCTTTGTTCAAACAGCTGTTGATCGCTATCTGTCTGTTCCTGGTGGTCGCCTTCACCGGCAGCTTCATGGTCAGTCTGGAGAGCTCGCGCACCCAGTACGTCAACCAGTTGCGTTCCCACGCGCAGGACGCTGCGACGGCGCTGGCCTTGTCGCTGACGCCGAATATCGACGACCCGGCGATGGTCGAGTTGCTGGTCAGTTCGATTTTCGACAGCGGTTATTACGCGAGCATCCGCGTGGTCGATCTGAAGACCGATCAGACTATCGTCGAGCGCAATGGCATTCCGGCGGTCAGCAATGTGCCGGACTGGTTCGTCAAGCTGATCGGTCTGGAACCGGCTGGTGGCGACGCGCTGGTCAGCCGTGGCTGGGAGCAGGCGGCGCGGGTCGAAGTGGTCAGCCATCCGATGTTTGCCGTGGCCAAGCTGTGGCAGAGCGCGTTGGGCAGCCTTGGCTGGTTGCTGATCTGCGGCGCAGTGAGTGCGGTGCTCGGGGCATTGCTGCTGCGCCGGCAATTGAAGCCGCTGGATTACATGGTCAAGCAGTCTCACGCCATCGCCCGTCGCGAGTTTCTCAGCCTGCCTGAATTGCCGCGCACGCCTGAGTTGCGTCGCGTGGTGCAGGCGATGAACCAGATGGTCGAGAAGCTCAAGGCGCTGTTTCAGGAGCAGGCCGAGCGCAGTGAAAAACTGCGTGCCGAGTCTTATCAGGACAACCTGACGGGGTTGGCCAACCGGCGTTATTTCGAGATGCAGTTGAACAATCGGGTGAGCAATCCGGAGCAGGCCAGTTCTGGTTATCTACTGCTGTTGCGGGTCAAGGATCTGGCCGGGCTCAACCAGCGTCTGGGCGGTCAGCGCACCGATGAACTGTTGAAAGCAGTCGGCGAACAGTTGTCTCGCGAATGCGCCAAGTACCCGGAAACCCAGAACCTTGTCACGCGGATTCGTGGCGGTGAGTTCGCTGTGCTGGCGCCGGGGCTGGTTCGAGAAGAAGCGCTGCAACTGGCGCAGAACCTCGACAATGCCTTGAGCAGTCTGCACGCCACCGGCGCGACCGACGTCGCTGCCGTGGCGTCGATCGGCCTGGCGCCCTTCACTCACGGCGATTCGCCGCAACAGGTGCTGACCCTCGGTGATCAGGCGCTGGCGCAAGCCGAAGGGCAGGGCGAGCAGAACTGGGCGTGCATCGATCAGAGCCTGACGGCGGATGTCGGCGACGATCACCACGCCTGGCATCGTTTGCTCGATCAGGCCTTGAGTCAGCAACGTTTCGAGCTGTATTTCCAGCCGGTGGTCGCCGCCGCAGACACGCAACTGGTGCTGCATTACAAAGTGCTCTCGCGCTTGCTCGATGATCAGGGCCAGACCATCCCGGCCGGGCGTTTTCTGCCATGGCTGGAGCGCTTCGGCTGGACCGCGCGGCTGGATCGCCTGATGCTTGAGCGCGTGCTGGAGCAGATGAAAGAACATGAAGATTCGCTGGCGCTGAACCTGTCTTCGGCGACCCTGGCCGATCCGCAGGCGTTGAACAAAGTCTTCGAGATTTTGCGCGCACATTCCAACCTCGGCGAGCGCCTGACCCTGGAAATCGGCGAGGAGCAATTGCCGGAACAAGCGGTGCTCGAGCAGTTGACCCGGCGCCTGCGCGAACTGGGCTTCTCACTGAGCCTGCAGCGCTTTGGTGGTCGTTTCAGCATGATCGGTAATTTGGCGCGGCTGGGGCTGGCGTACCTGAAGATCGATGGCAGCTACATTCGCGCGATTGATCAGGAGAGTGACAAGCGGCTGTTCATCGAGGCTATCCAGCGCGCGGCGCACAGCATTGATCTGCCGCTGATTGCTGAGCGGGTCGAGACGCAAGGGGAGTTGGCGGTGATTCGCGAGATGGGTTTGTATGGGGTTCAGGGGCAGTTGTTGGGTGAGCCGAAGCCTTGGCGGTGAGTCATTGCAAAAGCAACCCTCACCCTAGCCCTCTCCCGGAGGGAGAGGGGACTGACCGTGCGATATTGATGTAATACGCCGACGTGAAAGAGCTCCGCTGAATCCATAATCGACTTATAGCGCCAGACACCTCGGTTGGCCGCTCTCCCTCCGGGAGAGGGGGCTGAATCCATAATCGATTCGATTTCTCAGGTCGATCTATAACGCCAGACACCTCGGTCGGCCCCCTCTCCCTCGGGGAGAGGGCTGGGGTGAGGGTAGGCTTTTGATTACGGGGGGATCAGATCAATCCGCCCTCATCCTCATCGATCAACTGACTCAACCCGCCCAACGCTTCCCGCGCCTGGGTCCGGTCCATCAGTTTGGCCTGGGCCGCCGGTGGCAGGTCGGTGACGCGGATCACGCCTTTCTGGGTCAGCACCTGAATCAGGTCGTCGAGTACCCGAATCATTTCAAAGTCGCTCTGCTTGAGCTGTTTGAGGCTGGTTTCCACCACTTCATTGGCGAACCAGGCCTGGATTTCATGGCTGTCGGCCGGCAGCGTTTCCGTGGCCTCGGCGTAGGCCGCGGCTTCCACGCGAATCAACAGACCTTGCGCATCGCGTTGCACGTAAAACATTGAGCATCCCTCAGAAATGAACCAGCGTCATGCTGTCAGCAGCATAGCCAACTGCGCGCGAGTATGCGGGGCGGCGACGCGATCGTCACCGGTCCGGTCAGCACAAACGTGACGGCCGCCCCATTGGGGCGGCCGTTTTGTTCACGGATCAGCTGTTGTTGTGGTCGACTTTGATGGTCGGGTCGCTGCCGGCAATCAGGTTGTGAATGTTGGCACTCGACCAGTTGTTGCCTTCCAGTTTGATCGTCACGTCCGGGGTCGCCGCTGCGGCATCGCCGGAGTTGAACTTGCCCGCCGAGCTGACTTGCAGCGACGACGTGCCGTCGACCGTGGTGATCTTCAGGAAGTTGTCGATGGTGCTGCCAGTCTCGCCCTGCAGCAAATCACGCAGATCGATACGGTCACCGTCGGCGGCCTTGAAGTCCTTGATCACGTCGTTGCCGGTGTCGCCCGCCTTCCAGACAAAGGTGTCGGCGCCAGAACCACCGATGAGGATGTCATTGCCCTGACCACCGATCAGTGTGTCGTTGCCGGTGCCGCCGAGCAGGATGTCATTGCCTTTGCCGCCATCGAGCAGGTCGTTGCCGCCCGAGCCGAAGAGGATGTCATTGCCCGCGCCACCCAACAGCGTGTCATTGCCATCATGCGCACCGGACACATCGAACGCCTGATAGTGCTCGGTGATGTATTGGTGCACGTTGCTGGTGGTGACCTTGCTGACGTCGACGCCGGTTTCCTTGGCAACGAACGCCTGCATAGCCTGATAACCCTCACCGGCAATGCCGTTGAAACTCACCAGATCGCCAAAGAGGATGTCATTGCCGTCGCCACCGCTGACGGTGTCGTTGCCCGGCATCGTCGCTTCGGTGTGGCCGATAATCGAGTTGGCCAGATCCTTCGGATCAATGTTGGTCTGCGGCGTTTTATCCGAATCGTAAGGTTTCAGGTCGTTGAGGCTGACGCCGCTGTTCAGGCCGATGGCCTCGACATTCGACAGGCCACTGAGCAACGCGAAGCTGCTGGTCGAGTTGTCGGTGGTGGTCGAGGTGGTGCTGCTGCCGCTACCGGCCAGACTCGACAACTCGTAAGTGCCGTCGCCCTGCGCGTGAACGGTGCCCAGATTGGTGGTGCTCCAGCCATAACGGGCGGTGTAGGTCTGCAACTGGGCAAAACCGCTGGCGTTGATGCTCAGGTAATGCGTGTTGTCGATGTAGGTGCTGAAGGTGTCGCCCAGCTTGTAGTTGCTGGTGGTCACCACGCTGTCGAACTTCACGCTGCCGTACAGCGTCGGGTTGGTCTGCTCGCCGCTCTGGTAGTAGGTCGGCTGGCCGTCGGTGATGAAGTACGTGAGGTTTTTCGCCCCGGTGTTGGCCACAGCGTCGGCACTCTGGAACCAGTTGGCCGTGGTTTTGAACACGTCCTCATAGTTGGTGCCGCCGCCGGAACTCATCGAGTCGAGTACGGATTTGAGCAGGGTCAGCGCATTCGGGTCGTTGAGGTTCACCGACACCGACTTGTTGACCTGGGTATCGAAGTCCACCAGGAAGATGTTCACCGTACCCGAGTTGCTGCCGCCCAGGCTCTGCTTGAGGGTGTTGAACACCGACGTCAGCGAATCCTTGGCCGCATTGATCGACGAGCTGCTCATACTGCCGGAGCTGTCGACCATGAAGGCGATGTTGTAGTTGGTACCCGGGACCACGGTCAGGCCACCGATGTCGGCGACGATGATGTCGTTGCCATCGGTGCCGCTGACGGTGTCATCGGCCGACGTGGCGACAATGGCGTTGTAGACCGCCGGCACCACGGTGACCGGAATGGTCGCGGTGCTGCTGGCCGAGCCGCCGACCATCTCGGTGGAGGTCGAGGTCACGGTCAGGTTGAACTGGCCGTTGTAGTACGGCGGCGGGGTCACGGTCAGGCTGCCGAGGTTCCAGCCGGTGACGTTGGCGTCGCCGCTGCTGGCGGTGACGGTGAAGGTATGGCCCGCGCCATCGCTGAGCACCGAGCCGACTGGCGCGCCGCTGATCTTCACGCTCAGGGTTTCCGAGCCGTCGGTGTCAGTCAGTGCGGTGGTGATTGCCGACAGTTTCACCGTGGTGCCTTCGGCGCCGGTGTTGAGTTTGTAGCCGTCGTAATAGCCTTCGCCGTTGCTGCCGTGCAGATCGGAGACGGTCACGCCCGAATTCACCAGATCCTGCACGCCGGTGTAGATCGGTACGCCAGCGCTGCTCAGGTCGATCGGCGTGCTGCCGTTGACCGACAGGTTGACGTCGTAGCTGCCCGGGCCGCTCTGGTTGTGGTGGTAGATGTCCAGGGTGTAATAGCCGCTGGTGGTCGGGGTGAATGAACCGTTGAGGTTGCCGCCCGCGCCCCACGTGGTCGATGCCACGCTCTTGCCGCCAATGGTCACCAGCAGGCTGTCATCGCCGATGCCGCTGAAGGTGTAGGTCTTGCCGGCTTCCAGATAAATCAGCCCCGAGGTTTTCGACGCGGTACCGGCGGTCACGCTGCCGTCGGACTGCACGTTGTTGACGTTGGTGCTGGTGTTCGGAGTGCCGGCACCGTCGATGACGTTTTTCAACGTGGTCGAATCCGCGCCGTTGCCGTTGGTGCCAAGGCCCGACAGACCGGTCCAGACTTCCTTGATCAGCCCGGTGGACTTCACGCTGTTGTCGGCCACGCTCACGGTCGGCGCATCCGCCACTGGCGTGATGTCGATCTTCACGGTGCCGGTGTTGCCCAGCAGTTGGCCGTCGGTTGGCTGGAACTTGATTTGCGCGTAGTCAGCCTGGTTGTTGCCCAGACCGCTGCCGCCGTAACCGTTGACGCCCGACTCGTTGGCATCCGGCAGGAAGCGCAGCTTGCCCGCGTCGATGTCAGCCTTGCTGAAGGTCTGGTTGTTGGCGACGTCCTTCCAGGTCGAGCCGTCCAGGTACTGCAGTTTGCCTTCGCCCGGCAGCTGGGTAATTTTGATGCCGAGGCTGGCGGCCGGGCTGTCGACGTCAGTAACGCCGAAAGTCGACCAGCCGAGCACCAGCGGGGTGTCTTCGGTGCCGGTGACGTTGCTCGGTGCAGCAACCGGTGCGTCGTTGACCGCCACCACGTTGACCGTGGTGGTCGCGGTGTTGGAGTAGTTGCCGCCATCGGTCACAGTCACGGTGATGATGCGCGGCACGGTGCTCGGATTCTCACTGCTGTTGGTGAAGCTGATGTTCTTGATGGCCTGCATGTAATCAGCCAGCGTCGCGTTACCGGACAGCGTCAGCGTGACGGTGCCGTTGGTGCTGTTGGCATTGATGGTGATGCCGTTGACGCTGTTGCCCAGGTTCAGCGCATCGCCGTCCTGACGGTTGGTCAGGATTACGGTGGCGCCGGTGAGCATGGTGCTGTCCGGGTCGGTGATGCTGATGTCGGTGTCGGCAATCGACACACCCGCGCCCGGGGTGTTTTCGGTAAAGGTCACCTTGTAGTCGGCACCGGTGGCGCCGCTGGAGTTGTTGGCATCCAGGTCGATGACCGGCGGTGCGTCGTTGTCGATGATCGACGTGCTGACGCTGCCATTGGTGCTGCTGACCGCGAGGTTCTCGAAGTTGCCGCCAGTGGCTGAATCGATCTTGACCACGAAGTTCTCGGTGCCTTCGGTGATCTTGTCATCGATGGTGGCGACGTTGAACTGCGCGCTGCTCGCACCGGCCGGGATCTTCACGGTGTACACACCGGTGAAGTCCGAACCGTCGGCAGCGGTACCGCTGTAGACGATTTTCAGGGTCACTTCGGTTTGCGCCGGGTGGTTCAGGCTGACCGTGTAGCTGGCGGTCTGGCCTTCGGTCACCGAGCTGCTGCCAGTGATGCTGACGGTGGTGGTGTCGATGGTGTCGGTGACGTTGGTCACGGCTGGCGTGGTGTTGGTCACCAGATTTTCGAAGCCGCCGCCGCTGGTGCCGGTGATGGTCGCCTGCACGGTGCCGGCGTCTTTGTAGACGTCGTCAGCTGGTGCTGGAACGGTCACGGTGCCGGTGGTTTTGCCGGCGTCGATGGTGATTACCGAGCCGTTGCTCAGGGTTACGGTGACTGGCGAGCCTGCGGCATTGGTCAGGGTCGCGGTGTAAGTGATCTGACCACCTTCGGCCACGGTGCCGGTCGCGGACAGCGACAGGTTGGTGGTGTCGACGGTGTCGGTCACGGTGGTGCTGACCGGGGTTTTGTCGGCCACGAGGTTCTCGTAGTTGCCGCCCGTCACGTTGGTGATCGAGTTGGTCAGCGGCGCATGACCGGTTAGCGCATCGTTCGGTGCGGTGGTGGTCGCGGTGCCGGTGGTCTGGCCGACGCCAATGGTGATGGTCTGACCGTTCGACAGGGTCACGACAACCGGCGAGCCGGTAACCGGTGCGCCTACGGTCGCGGTGTAGACGACGTTGCCGCCTTCAGCCGCTGTACCGGTCGCGGTCAGTTTCACCGTGGTGGTGTCGATAGTGTCCGTGACGCTGGTCACGGCCGGCGTCGTGCTCGGCACGAGGTTTTCGAAGTTGCCACCGGTGGCGTTGCTGATCGTGGCCTGCACGGTGCCGGCGTCCTTGTAGACGTCGTCAGCCGGGGCTGGAACGGTCACGGTGCCAGTGGTTTTACCGGCATCGATGGTGATCACGGCGCCGTTGGACAAGGTGACGGTCACTGGCGAGCCAGCGGCGTTGGTCAAGGTTGCGGTGTAGACGATCGAGCCGCCCTCAGCGACCGAATTGGTAGCGCTGAGCGACAGGTTGGTGGTGTCGACGGTGTCGGTCACGTTCGTGCTGACCGGCGTTTTGTCAGCCACGAGGTTCTCGTAGTTACCGCCCGTCACGTTGGTGATCGAGTTGGTCAGCGGCGCATGGCCAGTCAATGCGTCGTTTGGCGCCGTGGTGGTCGCCGTACCGGTGGTCTGGCCGACGCCGATGGTGATCGTCTGACCGTTGGCCAGGGTCACGACAACCGGCGAACCGGTGACTGGCGCGCCGACAGTCGCGGTGTAGACAACGTTGCCGCCCTCGGCTGCAGTTGTGGTTGCAGTGAGTTTTACGGTGGTGGTGTCGATCGTGTCGGTAACGCTGGTCACGGCTGGAATCGTGCTCGGCACGAGGTTTTCGAAGTTGCCACCGGTGGCGGTGCTGATCGTCGCCTGCACGGTGCCGGCGTCTTTGTAGACGTCATCCGCTGGCGCTGGAACAGTCACGGTGCCAGTGGTTTTACCGGCGTCGATGGTGATCACGGCGCCGTTGGACAGGGTTACGGTCACTGGCGAGCCAGCGGCGTTGGTCAAGGTTGCGGTGTAAACGATCGAGCCGCCTTCGGCCACGGTGCCGGTGGCGCTCAGCGACAGATTGGTGGTGTCTACGGTGTCGGTGACATTGGTCGATACCGGGGACTTGTCGGCCACCAGGTTCTCGAAGTTGCCACCTGTTACGTCAGTGATCGCATTGGTCAGTGGAGCATGGCTAGTCAATGCGTCGTTTGGCGCCGTGGTGGTCGCGGTACCGGTGGTCTGGCCGACGCCAATGGTGATGGTCTGACCGTTGGCCAGGGTCACGACAACCGGCGAACCGGTAACTGGCGCGCCGACAGTCGCGGTGTAGGTGACGTTGCCACCTTCTGCTGTCGACTCTGTTGCTGTCAGTTTGACGGTGGTGGTGTCGATGGTGTCGGTGACGTTGGTCACTGCCGGTACGGTGCTCGGCACCAGGTTTTCGAAGTTGCCACCGGTGGCGGTGCTGATCGTCGCCTGCACGGTGCCGGCGTCTTTGTAGACGTCATCCGCTGGCGCTGGAACAGTCACGGTGCCAGTGGTTTTGCCGGCGTCGATGGTGATCACGGCGCCGTTGGACAGGGTTACGGTCACTGGCGAGCCAGCGGCGTTGGTCAATGTCGCGGTGTAAACGATCGAGCCGCCTTCAGCGACCGAACCGGTCGCACTGAGCGACAGATTGGTGGTGTCGACAGTGTCGGTCACCGTAGTGCTGACCGGCGTTTTATCAGCCGCGAGGTTCTCGTAGTTACCGCCGCTCACGTTGGTGATCGCGTTGGTCAGCGGTGCATGACCGGTCAAAACGTCGTTTGGCGCGGTAGTGGTTGCGGTGCCGGTAGTCTGGCCTACACCGATGGTGATGGTTTGACCGTTCGACAGGGTTACCACGACTGGCGAACCGGTTACTGGCGCGCCGACGGTTGCGGTGTAGACGACATTGCCGCCTTCAGCGGCAGTGGCGGTCGCGGTCAGTTTCACCGTGGTGGTGTCGATGGTGTCGGTGACGCTGGTCACAGCCGGCGTCGTGCTCGGCACCAGGTTCTCGAAGTTACCACCGGTGGCGGTGCTGATCGTCGCCTGCACGGTGCCAGCGTCTTTGTAGACGTCATCGGCCGGGGCTGGAACGGTCACGGTGCCAGTAGTTTTGCCGGCGTCGATGGTGATCACGGCGCCGTTGGACAAGGTGACGGTCACTGGCGAGCCAGCGGCGTTGGTCAATGTTGCGGTGTAGATGATCGAGCCACCTTCAGCGACCGAACCGGTCGCACTGAGCGACAGATTGGTGGTGTCGACGGTGTCAGTCACGGTGGTGCTGACCGGAGTTTTGTCGGCAACAAGGTTCTCGTAGTTGCCGCCGGTCACGTTGGTGATCGAGTTGGTCAGTGGCGCATGACCGGTCAATGCATCGTTTGGCGCTGCGGTGGTTGCAGTGCCCGTGGTCTGGCCAACACCGATGGTGATGGTTTGACCATTGGCCAAAGTCACGACAACCGGCGAGCCGGTAACCGGTGCGCCTACGGTAGCGGTGTAGACAACGTTGCCGCCTTCAGCCGCCGACTCAGTGGCGGTCAACTTCACGGTGGTGGTGTCGATGGTGTCGGTGACGCTGGTCACAGCCGGCGTCGTGCTCGGCACCAGATTTTCGAAGTTGCCACCGGTGGCGGTGCTGATGGTCGCCTGCACGGTGCCGGCGTCTTTGTAGACGTCATCCGCTGGCGCTGGAACCGTCACGGTGCCAGTGGTTTTACCGGCGTCGATGGTGATCACTGCGCCGTTCGACAAGGTGACGGTCACTGGCGAGCCAGCGGCGTTGGTCAGGGTCGCGGTGTAAACGATCGAGCCGCCTTCAGCGACCGAACCGGTCGCGCTGAGCGACAGATTGGTGGTGTCGACGGTGTCGGTCACGTTGGTGCTGACCGGGGTTTTGTCGGCCACCAGATTTTCGTAGTTGCCGCCCGTGACGTTGGTGATCGCGTTGGTCAGCGGAGCGTGGCCGGTCAGCGCATCGTTCGGTGCGGTGGTAGTGGCGGTGCCAGTGGTCTGGCCGACGCCGATGGTGATGGTTTGACCATTGGCCAAAGTCACGACAACTGGCGAGCCGGTAACCGGTGCGCCTACGGTAGCGGTGTAGACAACGTTGCCGCCTTCAGCTGCCGACTCAGTGGCGGTCAACTTCACGGTGGTGGTGTCGATGGTGTCGGTGACGCTGGTCACAGCCGGCGTCGTGCTCGGCACCAGGTTCTCGAAATTACCACCGGTGGCGTTGCTGATGGTCGCCTGCACGGTGCCGGCGTCTTTGTAGACGTCATCCGCTGGCGCTGGAACCGTCACGGTGCCAGTGGTTTTGCCGGCGTCGATGGTGATCACAGCGCCGTTCGACAGGGTTACGGTCACTGGTGAGCCAGCGGCGTTGGTCAATGTTGCGGTGTAGATGATCGAGCCACCTTCGGCAACCGAACCCGTCGCGCTCAGCGACAGGTGGGTGGTGTCGACGGTATCGGTGACCGTGGTCGAAACCGGGGTCTTGTCGGCCACCAGGTTTTCGTAATTGCCGCCGGTTACACCGGTGATCGAGTTGGTCAGTGGTGCCTGACCGGTCAGTGCATCGTTAGGTGCCGCGGTGGTCACGGTACCGGTGGTTTTACCGACTTCGATGGTGATGTTCTGGCCGTTGGCCAAAGTCACCACGACAGGTGAACCGGTAACTGGAGAGCCCACAGTGGCGGTGTAAGTGACGGTGCCGCCTTCAGCGACCGACGTATCAGCCGTCAGTTTTACGGTCGAGGTGTCGATGGTGTCGGTGACGCTGGTCACAGCCGGCGTCGTGCTCGGCACCAGGTTCTCGAAGTTACCACCGGTGGCATTGCTGATCGTCGCCTGCACGGTGCCGGCGTCTTTGTAGACGTCGTCGGCCGGGGCTGGAACGGTCACGGTGCCAGTGGTTTTGCCGGCCTCGATGGTGATCACGGCGCCGTTGCTCAGCGTCACGGTCACTGGCGAGCCAGCCGCGTTGGTCAGCGTTGCGGTGTAAACAATCGAACCACCCTCGGCCACTGTCCCTGTGGCGCTGAGCGACAGGTTAGTGGTGTCGACGGTGTCGGTCACGGTGGTGCTGACCGGAGTTTTGTCGGCAACAAGGTTTTCGTAGTTGCCTCCGGTCACGTTGGTGATCGAGTTGGTCAGTGGCGCATGGCCGGTCAACGCATCATTTGGTGCGGTGAAGGTCACGGTGCCGGTGGTTTTGCCGACTTCGATGGTGATGTTCTGACCATTGGCCAGCGTCACGGTGACCGGTGAACCGGTTACTGGTGCCCCAACGGTCGCCGTGTAAGTGACGGTACCGCCCTCAGCGACCGACGTATCAGCCGTCAGTTTGACGGTCGAGGTGTCGATGGTATCGGTAACTTCGGTCACGGCCGGGACAGTGCTCGGCACCAGGTTTTCGAAATTGCCACCCGTCGCCGTCGAGATTGTCGCTTCAACTTTGCCTGCGTCTTTGTAGACGTCGTCGGCTGGCGCTGGAACAGACACGGTGCCGCTGGTTTTGCCGGCTTCGATGGTAATCACCGCACCGTTCGACAGAGTCACGGTGACTGGCGAGCCAGCTGCGTTGGTCAATGTCGCGGTATAGATGATCGAACCGCCTTCGGCCACAGAACCGGTCGCACTGAGCGACAGGTTGGTGGTGTCGACGGTGTCAGTGACCGTGGTCAAAACCGGAGTCTTGTCGGCCACCAGATTTTCGTAGTTGCCGCCAGTGACACTGGTGATCGAGTTGGTGATCGGCGCGTGGCCGGTCAGCGCATCGTTCGGCGCGGTGAAGGTTACGGTGCCAGTGGTTTTACCGACTTCGATGGTGATGTTCTGACCATTGGCCAGCGTCACGACGACAGGCGAGCCGGTTACTGGCGCACCGACAGTGGCGGTGTAGGTGACGGTGCCACCTTCAGCGGCGGTCTCGGTCGCCGTCAGTTTCACGGTCGAGGTGTCGATGGTATCGGTGACTTCGGTCACGGCCGGAACAGTGCTCGGCACCAGGTTTTCGAAGTTGCCACCGGTAGCGGTCGAAATCGTCGCTTCGACTTTGCCGGCGTCTTTGTAGACATCATCGGCCGGAGCTGGAACGGTCACGGTGCCAGTGGTTTTACCGGCTTCGATGGTGATTACCGCGCCGTTCGACAGGGTCACCGTGACTGGCGAGCCTGCAGCGTTGGTCAGGGTTGCGGTGTAGATGATCGAACCACCTTCCGCAACGGTGCCGGTCGCAGTCAGCGACAGATTGGTGGTGTCGACGGTGTCGGTGACATTGGTCGAAACCGGCGTCTTGTCCGCCACCAGATTTTCGAAGTTGCCGCCGCTCACCTCGGTGATCGCATTGGTGATCGGCGCGTGGCCGGTCAGTGCGTCATTCGGCGCGGTGGTGGTCGCGGTGCCGGTGGTCTGGCCAACACCAATGGTGATGGTCTGACCGTTAGCCAGGGTCACGACCACAGGTGAACCAGTGACTGGCGCGCCGACGGTTGCGGTGTAAGTCACGCTGCCGCCTTCAGCCGCCGACTCGGTCGCGGTGAGTTTGACGGTGGTGGTGTCGATGGTGTCGGTGACATTGGTCACCGCCGGTACGGTGCTCGGCACCAGATTCTCGAAGTTACCGCCCGTTGCATCCTTGATCGTCACTTCGACTTTGCCAGCGTCTTTGTAGACGTCATCGGCAGGTGCCGCAACGGTCACGGTGCCGGTAGTTTTGCCAGCCTCGATGGTGATCACCGAACCGTTCGACAGGGTCACGGTCACCGGGGTGCCGGCCGGATTGGTCAGCGTCGCGGTGTAAACGATCGAACCGCCTTCAGCCACAGAATCGGTTGCGGTCAGGTTCAGGTTGGTGGTGTCGGTGGTGTCCGAAACCACGGTGTCGGCGGACTTGCCGTCGACCGCGAGTTTTTCGTAATTGCCGCCGGTGGCGCCGTCGATGGTCACGCTCAGCGAGCTGCCGCCGGCCAGTGGGCTGTTTGGCGCGACGAAGTTCACCGAACCGGTGGTTTCACCGACGGCGATGGTGATGGTCTGGCCGTTGGACAGGGTCACGACAACCGGCGAGCCGGTTACTGGCGCGGTCACGGTCGCGGTGTAGACCACGGTTTCGCCTTCAGCGACGTTCGCCGTGGCGGTCAGCGACACGGTGGAGGTGTCGATGGTGTCGTTGACGGTGGTGACGGCCGGAGTAGTGCTGGTGACGAGGTTTTCGAAGTCGCCACCGGTCGCGCCTTTGATGGTCGCTTCAACGGTGCCGGCGTCTTTGTAGACGTCGTCTTTCGGTGCGTCGACGGTGACAGTGCCAGTGGTTTTGCCAGCGTCAATGGTGATCACCGAGCCGTTGCTCAGGGTCACGGTGACTGGCGAGCCAGCAGCATTGGTCAGGGTCGCGGTGTAGGTGATCTGGCCACCCTCGTTCACCGAGCCGGTCGCGGTCAGCGACAGGTTGGTGGTGTCGACGGTGTCGGTGACGGTGGTGTTGACCGGGGTTTTGTCGGCCACGAGGTTTTCGTAGTTGCCGCCGGAAACGCCGGTGATCGAGTTGGTCAACGGAGCATGGCCAGTCAGCGCATCGTTCGGCGCGGTGGTGGTCACGGTGCCGCTGGTTTTACCCACTTCGATGGTGATGTTCTGACCATTGGCCAGGGTCACGACAACCGGCGAACCGGTGACTGGCGCGCCGACCGTGGCGGTGTAGGTGACGGTGCCACCTTCAGCCGCAGACTCGGTGGCGGTCAGTTTGACCGTCGAGGTGTCGATGGTGTCAGAGACGTCGGTAACGGCTGGGGTGGTGCTCGGAACGAGGTTCTCGAAGTTGCCGCCGGTGGCGTCCTTGATGGTCACTTCGACCTTGCCGGCGTCTTTGTAGACGTCATCGGCTGGCGCAGGAACGGTCACGGTACCGGTGGTTTTGCCTGCTTCAATGGTGATGACCGACCCGTTCGACAGGGTCACGGTTACGGGCGTGCCGGCCGGGTTGGTCAGTGTTGCGGTGTAAACGATCGAACCGCCTTCAGCCACAGTGCCGGTCGCCGTCAGCGACAGGTTGGTGGTGTCGACAGTGTCAGTAACAGTGGTCGAAACCGGGGTTTTGTCGGCGACCAGATTCTCGTAGTTACCGCCGCTCACATCAGTAATCGCGTTGGTCAGCGGCGTGTGCCCAGTCAGCGCATCGTTTGGCGCGGTGGTGGTCACGGTGCCGCTGGTTTTGCCGACCTCGATGGTGATGTTCTGGCCGTTGGCCAGGGTCACTACAACCGGAGAACCCGTCACTGGAGCACCCACGGTGGCGGTGTAAGTAACGGTGCCACCTTCAGCCGCTGACTCGGTGGCAGTCAGTTTGACCGTCGAGGTGTCGATGGTGTCAGTGACGTCGGTCACGGCCGGCACAGTGCTCGGTACCAGGTTCTCGAAGTTGCCGCCGGTAGCATCCTTGATAGTCACTTCGACCTTGCCGGCGTCTTTGTAGACGTCATCGGCCGGCGCCGGAACGGTCACGGTGCCAGTGGTTTTACCTGTCTCGATGGTGATCACCGAGCCGTTCGACAGGGTCACGGTGACAGGCGAGCCCGCCGCATTGGTCAGGGTCGCGGTGTAGATGATCGAACCGCCCTCGGCCACGGAACCGGTAGCGCTGAGCGACAGATTGGTGGTGTCGGTGCTGTCGGTCACTGTGGTGGTGATCGGGGTTTTGTCGGCGACCAGATTTTCGTAATTGCCGCCGCTCACGCCGGTGATCGAGTTGGTCAGCGGGGCCTGACCGGTCAGCGCATCGTTCGGCGCGGTGAAGGTTACGGTGCCGGTGGTCTTGCCCACTTCAATGGTGATGCTCTGACCATTGGCCAGGGTCACCACGACAGGAGAACCGGTGACCGGCGCGCCGACAGTGGCGGTATAGGTGAGGGTGCCGCCTTCAGCGACCGTGGTGTCGGCCGTCAGCTTCACGGTCGAGGTGTCGATGGTGTCAGTGACTTCGGTCACGGCTGGCGTGGTGCTCGGGACCAGGTTCTCGAAGTTGCCGCCGGTAGCGTCCTTGATGGTGACTTCGACTTTGCCGGCGTCCTTGTAGACGTCATCGGCAGGCGCAGGAACAGTCACGGTGCCGGTGGTTTTGCCCGCTTCGATGGTGATCACCGAGCCGTTGCTCAGGGTCACGGTGACCGGGCTGCCAGCGGCATTGGTCAGGGTCGCGGTGTAGGTGATCTGGCCGCCTTCAGCTACGGTTCCTGTCGCGCTCAGCGTCAGGTTGGTGGTATCGACGGTGTCGGTGACGGTGGTGCTGACCGGGGTTTTGTCGGCCACGAGGTTTTCGTAATTGCCGCCGGAAACGCCGGTGATCGCGTTGGTCAGAGGAGCGTGGCCCGTCAGCGCATCGTTCGGCGCAATGGTGGTCACGGTGCCGGTGGTTTTGCCGACTTCAATGGTGATGTTCTGACCGTTGGCCAGGGTCACCACGACCGGCGAACCAGTGACCGGCGCGCCGACAGTGGCGGTGTAGGTGACGGTGCCACCTTCAGCGGCCGACTCGGTGGCGGTCAGTTTGACCGTCGAGGTATCGATGGTGTCAGTTACATCGGTAACGGCTGGCGTGGTGCTCGGAACCAGATTCTCGAAGTTGCCGCCGGTAGCATCCTTGATAGTGACTTCGACCTTGCCGGCGTCTTTGTAGACGTCATCGGCTGGAGCCGCCACGGTCACGGTGCCGGTAGTCTTGCCCGCTTCGATGGTGATCACCGAGCCATTGCTCAGGGTCACAGTCACCGGGGTGCCGGCCGGGTTGGTCAGGGTCGCGGTGTAAACAATCGAACCCCCTTCCGCCACGGTGCCGGTCGCAGTCAGCGATAGGTTGGTGGTGTCGACAGTGTCAGTAACAGTGGTCGAAACCGGGGTTTTGTCGGCAACGAGGTTCTCGTAATTGCCGCCGGAAACGTCGGTGATCGCATTGGTCAGCGGAGCGTGGCCAGTCAGCGCATCGTTTGGCGCGGTAGTGGTCACGGTGCCGCTGGTTTTGCCGACTTCGATGGTGATGTTCTGGCCGTTGGCCAGGGTCACGACAACCGGCGAACCGGTGACTGGTGCGCCAACGGTGGCGGTGTAGGTGACAGTGCCACCTTCAGCCACAGTGGTGTCGGCCGTCAGCTTCACGGTCGAGGTGTCGATGGTATCAGTGACGTCGGTCACGGCAGGCGTGGTGCTTGGCACCAAGTTCTCGAAGTTGCCGCCGGTGGCGTCCTTGATGGTCACTTCGACTTTGCCGGCGTCTTTGTAAACGTCATCGGCTGGCGCAGGAACGGTCACGGTGCCAGTGGTTTTGCCGGCCTCGATGGTGATCACCGAGCCGTTGCTCAGGGCCACGGTGACAGGCGAACCGGCGGCGTTGGTCAGGGTCGCGGTGTAAGTGATCTGGCCGCCTTCCGCCACGCTGCCCGTCGCGCTCAGCGTCAGGTCGGTGGTGTCAGTGGTGTCGGTGACCGTGGTGCTGACCGGGGTTTTGTCGGCGACGAGGTCTTCGTAATTGCCGCCGCTCACGCCCGTGATTGCGTTGGTGATCGGCGCGTGGCCGGTCAACGCATCGTTCGGTGCAGTGGTGGTCACGGTGCCGGTGGTTTTGCCGACTTCGATGGTGATGTTCTGACCGTTGGCCAGGGTCACGACCACAGGCGAGCCGGTCACCGGCGCGCCGACAGTGGCGGTGTAAGTGACGGTGCCACCTTCAGCCGCCGACTCGGTGGCGGTCAGTTTGACGGTAGTGGTATCGACGGTATCGGTCACGTCGGTGACGGCCGGAACGGTGCTCGGAACGAGGTTCTCGAAGTTGCCGCCGGTGGCGTCCTTGATGGTCACTTCGACTTTGCCGGCGTCCTTGTAGACGTCATCGGCAGGCGCAGGAACAGTCACGGTGCCAGTGGTTTTGCCGGCCTCGATGGTGATCACCGAGCCGTTGCTCAGGGTCACGGAGACTGGCGTGCCGGCAGGGTTGCTCAGGGTCGCGGTGTAAGTGATCTGGCCGCCTTCAGCCACGGTGCCCGTCGCGCTCAGCGTCAGGTCGGTGGTGTCAGTGGTGTCGGTGACCGTGGTGCTGACCGGGGTTTTGTCGGCGACGAGGTCTTCGTAATTGCCGCCGCTCACGCCCGTGATTGCGTTGGTGATCGGCGCGTGGCCGGTCAACGCATCGTTCGGTGCAGTGGTGGTCACGGTGCCGGTGGTTTTGCCGACTTCGATGGTGATGTTCTGACCGTTGGCCAGGGTCACGACCACAGGCGAGCCGGTCACCGGCGCGCCGACAGTGGCGGTGTAAGTGACGGTGCCACCTTCAGCCGCCGACTCGGTGGCGGTCAGTTTGACGGTGGTGGTATCGACGGTATCGGTCACGTCGGTGACGGCCGGAACGGTGCTCGGAACGAGGTTTTCGAAGTTGCCGCCGGTGGCGTCCTTGATGGTCACTTCGACCTTGCCGGCGTCTTTGTAAACGTCATCGGCTGGTGCCGGAACAGTCACGGTGCCGGTTGTTTTGCCGGCCTCAATGGTGATCACCGAGCCGTTGCTCAGGGTCACGGTGACTGGCGTGCCGGCCGGATTGGTCAGCGTGGCGGTGTAAACAATCGAACCACCCTCAGCCACGGAACCGGTTGCGCTCAGCGACAGGTTGGTGGTGTCGGCAACATCGGTAACGCTGGTCGATACCGGGGTCTTGTCGGCGACCAGATCTTCGTAATTACCACCCGAAACGCCAGTGATCGAATTCGTCAGCGGTGCGTTGCCGGTCAACGCGTCATTTGGCGCGGTGGTGGTCACGCTGCCGGTGGTTTTACCGACTTCAATGGTGATGCTCTGACCGTTGGCCAGGGTTACCACGACAGGCGAACCGGTCACCGGGGCGCCAACGGTGGCGGTGTAGGTGACGGTGCCACCTTCAGCAACCGAGGTATCAGCCGTCAGTTTCACGGTCGAGGTATCGATAGTGTCGGTCACTTCGGTCACGGCCGGGACAGTGCTCGGCAGCAGATTCTCGAAGTTGCCGCCAGTCGCATCCTTGATGGTGACTTCGACTTTGCCTGCGTCTTTATAGACATCATCGGCCGGCGCCGGAACGGTCACGGTGCCAGTGGTTTTGCCCGCGTCGATGGTGATCACCGAGCCGTTGCTCAGGGTCACGGTTACCGGCGTGCCGGCCGGATTGGTCAGGGTCGCGGTGTAAACGATCGAACCCCCTTCCGCCACGGTGCCGGTGGCCGTCAGCGACAGGTTGGTGTTGTCGATCGAGTCGGTAATGGTGGTGGTCGCTGGCGTCGTGTTCGGCACCAGGTTTTCGAAATTGCCGCCGGTAGCGCCGGTGATAGTGGTGCTGACGGTGCTGCCATTGTTGTAAACGTCGTTGGCCGCGGTCGGCACGTTGACGCTGCCGGTGGTTTTGCCGGCGTCAATGGTGATGGTCGAACCGTTCGACAGGGTGATCGTCACCGGAGTTTGCGCTGCGTTGGTCAGCGTCGCGGTGTAGGTGATCTGGCCGCCTTCGACGACGGTGCCGGTAGCGGTGAGGCTCACGCTGGTGGTGTCGACCGAGTCGGTAACCGTGGTGGTGGCTGGCGTGGTGTTTGGCACCAGGTTTTCAAAGTTGCCGCCGCTGGCGCCAGTAATGGTGGTGCTGACAGTGCCGCCATTGTTGTAGACGTCATTGGCCGCCGTCGGCACGTTGACGGTGCCGGTGGTCTGGCCAGCCTCAATGGTGATGGTCGAACCGTTCGACAGGGTGACGGTCACCGGGGTTTGCGCCGGGTTGGTCAGGGTCGCGGTGTAGGTGATCTGGCCGCCTTCGACCACTGTGCCGGTGGCAGTCAGGGTCAGGTTGGTGGTGTCGATCGAGTCGGTGATGGTGGTCACCGCTGGCGTCGGGTTCGGCACCAGGTTTTCGAAGTTGCCGCCAGTCGCACCGGTGATGGTGGTGGTGACGGTGCTGCCGTTGTTATAGACGTCGTTGGCCGGGGTCGGCACGTTGACGGTGCCGGTGGTCTGGCCGGCGCCGATGGTGATGGTCGAGCCGTTCGACAGGGTGACGGTCACCGGGGTTTGCGCCGGGTTGGTCAGGGTCGCGGTGTACGTGATCTGCCCGCCTTCGGTGACACTCGGCCCGGCCGTCAGGGTGACGGTGGTGGTGTCGATGGTGTCGGTGACCTGGGTCGTGGCCGGAGTGGTCGGCGGGGTCACGGTGATGCCATTGCCGCCGGTGGTGCCGGTGACGGTCACGTCGATCTGGGTCGGGTCGTTATAAACGGTGTCGTTCGGCGCCAGTGGCACATTGACGGTGCCGGTGGTTGCACCGGCCGGAATCACGATCACCGCGCCGTTGGACAGGGTGATGGTCAAGTCGGTCAGCGGCGCCTGGGTCAGGGTCGCGGTGTACACCAGCACACCGCCGGCTTCGGTGATGGACGGCGTGGCGCTGAGGCTCAGGGTCGAATCACGCAGGGCGTTGGTGGTGGTATCGGTGGTCTGGCCGCCGGTAATGTTTTGCGCAGCTTGACCGGCAGCGTTGATGCCTGCGGTCGGGAAGCCAATGGTCGGGTCAACGCGGCCAGCGGTGGCATCGAGCATCACGAAGCTGTGACCGCCACCGGCAGCACCGCCCGTGCCTGCGGCGCTTGGGCCGGCAGCAGTAGCGTCCAGCGCGGTGGTCGGGTCGACACCGGCGGCGATGGCTTGCTGCAGTTCGGCTACCGACGGCGCTGCCTGCGCGGTGGCTTCGGCCAAATCAGTGCTGGAGTCGGGCGCGTTGGCGCTCCACTGAGTTTCACGGCCCAGATCAAGGGTGCGGCCATCGGCCAATTCAAGCGACACGGCGCCGGAGAGGCCGGTGTCGATCTGGTCGCCGACAAACAGACGATCGCCTTCAACGAGTACGCGACGCACGCCCTCTGGGGACACCACGAATACCTGACCGACAATGCTTTTGACGATGGCAACAACACTGCTCATTGAAGACTCTCCGGGTGTCACGTTCAGTTGACTTCCATGGACCTGACGGCATGGGCGCCGATTCAGTCTGGACGTACTTTAAAAATTTGCGAAACAAGTTTGACGCGTCTTTTCGTCAATAATTTGGCTAGATTCTTTCGCTATTAACTTTATGCCAAACTATTGACCTTCTGGGTGCCATCCTAAACAATCGCCCCACTAATGTCACATTGATATTTCCGCGGCGACCTGTCCTTCAGCGTGTGATCCAGTTCCTGTTTTGAACTTTCCGACATACGGTCAATCTGGTTGCCATCATCCGACGCAGCGCCACGTTTTGCTGTGATTCAAGACAAGAAGTTCTGGGAAATTCCTATCATGCGTTCGCCCCTGCTTTTCGCCGTACCCTTCGCCCTCGCCGCCTCTTTTGTACAAGCACAATCCTTACCAGAAGCCATGCAGCAGGCACTGGATGTCCATCCGGAAATCCAGGCAGGGGTCAACAGTCGTTTGGCTGCGGATTATCAGTTAAGAGCGGCAAAAGGTGGATACCTACCGAAGATCGATCTGCTCGGCGGTTATGGCCGTGAGGGTACCGACAGCGTCACCACCCGCGCCAATTCCGGTAACCACTACGAAACCCTGAATCGTAGCGAGTCAAGTTTACGTCTCTCGCAAATGGTCTTTGACGGTTTTGCGACGTCCAGCGAGGTCGGGCGTCAACAAGCCACCGTTAACTCCCGCGCTTACTCGTTGCTCGGTACTTCCGAGCGCACCGCGCTGACCGTCGCCCAGGTCTATCTGGACGTGCTGACCCGCCGCGAATTCGTGCGTCTGGCCGAAGAAAACCTCAAGAGCCACCAGCGCATCTACGACCAGATCCAGCTGCGTACCCAACGCGGCGTCGGCAGCGGTGCCGACCTCGACCAGGCCGAAGCGCGAATGGCTCAGGCCCGCAACAACCTGATCACCGAGCAGACCAACCTCGCCGACTCGGAAACCAACTTCCTCAGCGCCGTTGGCCAGATGCCCGATCAGCTCGAGCGTCCGGCGCCGTTCATGGCGATGATGCCGGCCAACCTCAATGAAGCCCGCCAGCAGATGCTGGAAAACAGCCCGATCCTGCGTTCGGCCGAGTCCGACATCGCCGCCGCCGAGAAGCAATACGAAACCGCCAAGTCGACCTTCTACCCACGTTTCGACGCCGAACTGGGTCGCACCGCCGACAACGATCTCGACGGCCAGAACGGTCACAACAACGAATGGCAAGCCATGCTGCGCATGCGCTTCAACCTCTATTCCGGTGGCAGCAACAAGGCCGATCTGGAATCCAAGTCGTACCTGTCGAACCAGGCTTTGGATATTCGCAACAACGCCCTGCGTCAGTTGAACGAAGAGCTGGGCCTGGCCTGGAACGCCTTGAACAACGCTAACGCGCAGGTGCCGATCGCGCAGCAATACGTCGATCACAGCACCTCGGTGCGCACCGCCTACCAGCGTCAGTTCAGCCTCGGTGAACGAACTCTGCTTGATTTGCTCGACAGCGAAAACGAGTTGTTCACCGCTTCGCGGCGTCTGGCTGAAATCAAAAACATTCAGTTATTTACTCAGTACCGAATCAAGGCGACCATGGGCGAGTTGCTCAGAAGCCAGGGAGTGGTCGCACCGTTGGCATCCGTTGTGCAAAACGACGTCAAGCCCAAGGTCCAGCTGCCTGGGATGAATTGAGTTATCCCTTTTCAACTGTCAAAGAGTGTCGAGCGTGGAATCAGAAGTCAGTCGAGTTCAACTCAGTCATGATCCACGCGCGCTGCACGACGATCCGTTACTGGACGGTCTGCTCGCCCTTTGCATGCTGCACCAGAAGCCCGCCAGCGCGGCGATGCTGACCACCGGACTGCCGCTGCCCAAACAACGCCTGAGTGTCGAGTTGCTGCCCCGCGCGGCAGCTCGCGCCGGCCTGCAAGGTCGGGTATTGCAGCGCAAACTGGAAGAAATTCCGGCGATCGCCATGCCGGCGTTGCTGCTGCTCAAGGATGGCCGCAGCGCCGTCCTGCTCGGCTGGCAGGGTGACAATGAAGCCCGGGTGCTGCTCAGCGAAACCGACGGCGGCGAGTCGATTGTCAGCCGTGAATTGCTGACCGACGATTACACCGGCAAAGTCTTCTTCGCCCAGCCGCAACACAAATTCGACGTCAACCACGGCACGCTGATTCCGCGTGCGCGCTCGTGGTTCCGCGACACCCTCAAGCGTTCGCGCTGGCTGTACGCCGATGCGATTGCCGCGAGTTTCCTGATCAACATCATCGCCATGGCCGCGCCGCTGTTCGTGATGAACGTCTACGATCGCGTGGTGCCGAACCAGGCCGAAGCGACCCTGTGGGTTCTGGCGTTGGGCATCACCGGCGCCTACATCTTTGACCTGATCCTCAAGAGTCTGCGCGCCCTGTGCCTGGATCTGGCCGGGAAGAAAACCGACCTGATCATCTCCGCGACGCTGTTCGAGCGCATCGTCGGCATGGCGATGAAATACCGTCCGGCGCGAGTCGGCAGCTTCGCGCAGAACATCCACGAATTTCAGAGCCTGCGCGACTTCCTCGCCTCGCTGACCCTGACCAGCCTGATCGACCTGCCGTTCACCATCCTGATCTTCATCGTCATCGCCATTCTCGGCGGGCATCTGGTGTGGATTCCGGTGTTGGCGTTCCCGATTGCCCTGCTGATCGGCTACGCCTTGCAGAAGCCGCTGGTGGCGACCATGGAGCGCACCATGGCCCTTGGCGCCGAGCGCCAGTCGAGCCTGATCGAAACCCTCGCCGGTCTCGACGCGGTGAAGGTCAATAACGCGGAGAGCGAACGCCAGTACCAGTGGGAACAGACCATCGGCACCCTCAGCCGCCTCGAGCTGCGGGTGAAAATGCTCTCCGGCCTGGCGATGAACATCACCCTGCTGATCCAGCAATTGGCCGGGGTGATCATGATCGTCTTCGGCGTGTACCAGATCATCGCCGGCAACCTGAGCATGGGCGGTCTGATTGCCTGCTACATGCTCAGCGGTCGCGCACTGAGCCCGTTGGCCTCGCTGTCGGGTCTGTTGACCCGTTATCAGCAAGCCCGCGTGACCATGACCTCGGTCGACCAGATGATGGAGTTGCCGCAAGAGCGCAATTTTGAAGAGCGCCCGCTGAGCCGCAAGGTTTTGCAAGGCGCGATCGAGTGCCGCCAGCTCAGCTTCACTTACCCGGAACAACAGAACCCGGCGCTGAAGAACATCAATCTGGTGATTCGTCCCGGCGAGAAGATCGGCATCATCGGCCGCAGCGGCTCGGGCAAGAGTTCGCTGGCGAAATTGCTGGTCGGCCTGTATCAGCCGGACGACGGCGCGCTGCTGGTCGACGGTGTGGATATCCGTCAGATCGACGTCAGCGAACTGCGCTACAACATTGGCTACGTGCCGCAAGACATCCAACTGCTGGCCGGCACCCTGCGTGACAACCTCGTCTCCGGCGCCCGTTATGTAGAAGACGAGCTCGTCCTGCAAGCCGCCGAACTGGCCGGCGTCCACGAATTCGCCCGTCTGCATCCACAAGGTTACGAGCTGCAAGTCGGCGAGCGCGGGCAGAACCTCTCCGGTGGTCAACGGCAGAACGTCGCACTGGCCAGGGCGCTGTTGCTCAATCCGCCGATCCTGCTGATGGACGAGCCGACCAGTGCGATGGACAACACCGGTGAAGAACGCCTCAAGCAACGCCTCGCCGCGGTGATTGAAAACAAGACCGTGGTGCTGGTGACGCACCGGGCTTCACTGTTGTCGCTGGTCGATCGTCTGCTGGTGATCGACCGTGGACAAATTCTCGCCGATGGCCCGAAAGCCGCCGTGATGGAAGCGTTGAAGAAGGGGCAGATCAGTGTTGCTTAAGTCGGGTTTCAAGGATTCGATCCGTCGCTACTTCAAAGGCTCGGCATCACTGCAGGGCCAGCCACTGCCGGAGGTCAACAAAGCGCTGATCGAGGACGCCCCGCGCGTCGTGCGCCTGACCATCTGGGCGATCATCGGCTTCTTTATCTTTCTGCTGCTGTGGGCCAACTTCGCCGTGATCGACGAAGTGACCAAGGGCGACGGCAAAGCGATTCCGTCGTCGAAGATCCAGAAAATCCAGAACCTTGAGGGCGGGATCATCTCCGAACTGTTCGTCAAGGAAGGCCAGATTGTCGAAGCCGGTGCACCGCTGATTCGTCTAGACGACACGCGATTTGCGTCAAACGTCGGTGAAACCGAAGCCGATCGCCTGTCGATGCTGCTGCGCGTAGAACGCCTCAGCGCCGAGGTCGATGACCGTCCGCTGAATTTCCCCGAGGACGTGCTCAAAGCCGTGCCCGGTCAGGCGAAAAGCGAAGAGTCGCTGTACATCAGCCGCCGTCAGCAGTTGCACGACGAGATCGGTGGTTTGCAGGAGCAGTTGATTCAGCGTCAGCAAGAGCTGCGCGAATTCGCCTCCAAGCAAGCGCAGTATCGTCAGCAGCTCGGTTTGCAGCGCCAGGAAATCAACATGTCCGAGCCGCTGGTGGCGCAGGGCGCGGTGTCCCCGGTGGAGGTCTTGCGTCTGAAGCGTGCCGAGGTGGAAACCCGTGGTCAGCTGGATGCAACGACGTTGGCCATCCCGCGTGCCGAATCGGCGATCAAGGAAGTGCAGCGCAAGATCGACGAAACGCGCGGCAAATTCCGCAGCGAAGCGCTGACCCAACTCAACGAAGCCCGCACCGACCTGAACAAGGCCAGCGCGACGGGCAAGGCGCTGGAAGACCGCGTCAGCCGCACGCTGGTGACATCGCCGGTGCGCGGCATCGTCAACAAGTTGCTGGTCAACACCATCGGCGGCGTGATCCAGCCGGGCAGCGACATGGTCGAAATCGTACCGCTAGACGACACACTACTGGTCGAAGCCAAGATCCGCCCGCAAGACATTGCCTTCCTGCATCCGGGGCAGGAAGCGATCGTCAAGTTCACCGCCTACGACTACACCATTTACGGCGGGCTCAAAGCCAAGCTTGAGCAGATTGGTGCCGACACCATTACCGACGAAGACAAGAAAACCACGTACTACATCATCAAGGTGCGTACTGAGCGCAGCCACTTGGGTACCGATGAAAAGCCGTTGCTGATCATCCCGGGGATGGTCGCGTCGGTGGACATCATTACCGGCAAGAAGTCGGTGTTGAGTTATCTGCTCAAACCGATCATCCGTGCGCGGGCAGAGGCGTTGCACGAGCGCTAGATCTTCAGCGCTGCTGACGGCCGCTATCGCGAGCAGGCTCACTCCTACAGTAACCGCATTTCTCCAGAGGAATGCGATCCCTGTAGGAGTGAGCCTGCTCGCGATAGCGGCAGCCCAAACACCACATCTCTGTCAGGAAGTGACAAAAACCGTCACTCACCACTCAGTCCATTCCGCACCAATCGCCATATCGTTATTCATTAACGGTATTTAATTTCCGATTCTTATAGCTATAAAGTCATCCCCCTGCGTACCTGCCGACCAATCGGCGCGCCGCACGACCTGAACCAACACGCAATCCAGCGTGAGTGTCTGATCGACGAGCGCGCCCGTGAGCGCGCCGTGCGTGGGAGATGGAAAGATGTCCGCAGCTACTGCTTCCCCAAGCGCCGCGACCGCCGCGCCGCAATCCTTTGAAATCCGCCCGTTCAGCGGTGCCGTCGGCGCCGAGATCATTGGCCTTGACCTCAGCCGGCCGATCAATGATCAGGACTTTGCGCGCATTCATCGCGCGCACCTGGATCACCACGTCGTGGTGTTCCGCGACCAGCAAATCACCCCGCAACAGCAAATCGACTTCAGCCGCCGCTTCGGCGTGTTGCAGATCCATGTGCTCAAGCAGTTCCTGCTCGCCGACCACCCGGAAATCCTCATCGTTTCCAACATCATCGAAAACGGCCAGAACATCGGGCTCGGCGATGCCGGCAAGTTCTGGCACTCCGACCTCTCTTATAAAGAGCTGCCGAGCCTCGGTTCGATGCTCCACGCGCAGGAGTTGCCGTCCGAGGGTGGCGACACCCTGTTCGCCGATATGCACAAAGCCTGGGACAGCTTGCCCGAGGCATTGCGCAAAGCGGTCGAAGGCCGCAGCGCTGCGCATTCCTACACGGCGCGCTACAGCGAAACCAAATTCGAAGGCAACTGGCGCCCGACCCTGACCCCGGAGCAACTGGCCCAGGTCGCGGAAGTGGTGCACCCGGTGGTGCGTACGCACCCGGAAAACGGCCGCAAGGCGTTGTTCGTCAGCGAAGGTTTCACCACACGCATCGTCGGTCTGCCGGAGGACGAGAGCCAGCAGTTGCTGAGCGAGCTGTACGCCCACAGCGTGCTGCCGCAGAACATCTACCGCCATCAGTGGCAGCCCCACGATCTGGTGTTCTGGGACAACCGTTCGCTGATCCATCTCGCCGCCGGCTGCCCGGCGCACCTGCGCCGCAAGCTGTACCGCACGACCATTCAGGGCGACGCGCCTTTCTGATTCGCCGGAGACTGATCAAATCATGAACGCCCCCTTGCAAGGCCACGCGGCCAGCAACCTGATCGCCCGCAGCGAAGCGCTGCTCGCCGTCGATCATGTCAGCCTCGAATACCGCACGCCGCAACGCGTGGTGCGCGCCACCCACCAGGTCAGTTTTGAAATCGACCCGGCCGATCGCTACGTGCTGCTCGGCCCGTCCGGTTGCGGCAAATCCACGTTGCTGAAGGCGGTCGCCGGGTTCATTCAACCGTGCGAAGGCGAGATCCGTCTGCAAGGCCAGCGCGTCGACGCGCCGGGGCCGGACCGCATCGTAGTGTTTCAGGAATTCGATCAACTGCCGCCGTGGAAAACCGTCAAACAGAACGTGATGTTTCCGCTGCTTGCATCACGCACCCTGAAGAAAAAAGAAGCCGAAGAGCGTGCGCTGCACTATCTGGAAAAGGTCGGCCTCGCGGCGTTCGCCGATGCTTATCCGCACACTTTGTCCGGCGGCATGAAGGCGCGCGTGGCGATTGCCCGGGCGCTGGCGATGCAGCCGAAAATCCTCTTGATGGACGAACCGTTCGCCGCACTCGATGCGCTGACCCGCCGCAAGATGCAGGAAGAGTTGCTGCTGCTCTGGGAAGAGGTGCGCTTCACTCTGCTGTTCGTCACCCACTCGATTGAAGAGGCGCTGGTGGTCGGTAATCGCATCCTGCTGCTGTCGCCGCATCCCGGCCGAGTGCGCGCCGAAGTGCACAGCCATCAATACGATCTGCACAGCCTCGGTGGCGTGGCGTTTCAGGAATCGGCGCGGCGCATTCATCGTTTGTTGTTCGATGAAGGCCAGTCGCCGGAAACCGAGCGTGACCACGACTTCAATGACATTCGCATTGCCTATTGAGCGGCCAGGAGGATTACCCGATGAGCCATTCATCATCTGTGCGTGAAGAGTTTGAAATTGTTCTGGAGCCGCTGACTGAAGTGCCGGTCGAGCGGGAGTTGTCGCTCGGCACGCGGCTGTGGCAACAGGGCTGGCTGCGTAAAGGCCTGATCCTGATTGTGCTCGCAGTCGTGTGGGAAGTGGTCGCGCGGATTCAGAACAACGACCTGATGCTGCCGAGTTTCCTGCAGACCAGTCATGCGTTGTTCGACGGGCTGCTAAGTGGTGAGTTATTGGCCAAAGTGTGGATATCGCTGGTGGTGCTGATCAAGGGTTATCTGATCGGCATCGTTCTGGCATTTGCCCTGACCACCCTTGCGGTGTCGACGCAATTGGGCCGTGATCTGCTGAGCACGATGACCTCGATGTTCAATCCGCTGCCGGCGATTGCCCTGCTGCCGTTGGCGCTGCTGTGGTTTGGCCTGGGGCAGAACAGTCTGATTTTCGTGCTGGTGCATTCGGTGTTGTGGGCGTTGGCGCTGAACACCTATGCCGGGTTTCTCGGCGTTTCCGAGACACTGCGCATGGCTGGGCGCAATTACGGTTTGAAGGGTTTGCGGCTGGTGCTGTTCATCCTGATTCCGGCAGCGCTGCCGTCGATTCTCGCCGGGTTGAAGATCGGCTGGGCGTTTGCCTGGCGCACGTTGATTGCCGCTGAATTGGTTTTTGGTGCGACCAGTGGCAAGGGCGGGCTGGGTTGGTACATCTTTCAGAATCGTAATGAGCTGTATACCGACAAGGTGTTTGCCGGGTTGGCGGTGGTGATTCTGATCGGCTTGCTGGTGGAGAATCTGGTGTTCGATACGCTGGAGCGGGTGACTGTTAAGCGTTGGGGGATGCAGCGGTAATTTCTGGCGTGACGGCTGGCCCCTTCGCTGGCAAGCCAGCTCCCACAGGTTTTTTGGTGTTTTCAGATGTTGTGAACGCCTCAACCACTGTGGGAGCTGGCTTGCCAGCGATGGCGTCCTGTCCGGCGCCTCCATACCTAAAGGATGTTTGCTAGCATTGCGCCCAGATCAATCCAGATCAGCCAAGAGTGCTCAGCATGCAACTCCCGGACATGAACCTTCTGGTCGCCCTCGACGCCTTGCTCGACGAGGGCAGTGTGGTCGGCGCCGCGCGGCGGATGAACCTCAGCCCGGCCGCCATGAGCCGAACCCTGACGCGGATCCGCGAAGCGATCGGTGATCCGATCCTCGTGCGTGCTGGACGTGGCTTGGTGCCAACCCCCAAAGCGCTGGAGTTGCGCGAGCAGGTGCGCGATGTGGTCGAGCAGGCCGCGCTGCTGTTCCGCTCGGCCGACTCGGTGGAACTGGGCACGCTGCGCCGGCGCTTCAGCATCCGCGCCAATGACTTCTTCATCGGCGTCTACGGCGGCAAGCTGTTCGACACCCTCGATCAACTGGCGCCGCACTGTGAGTTGCGCTTCGTCCCGGAAGGCGATGGCGACGATGAAGCCCTGCGTGAAGGGCGCATCGATTTGAGCGTCAGTAATACCCGCCCTGTCACTCCTGAAGTCAAAGTGCAGAATCTGTTTTCGACGCACTTCGTGGGACTGGTGCGAGAAGATCATCCCTTGCTCGCCGGTGAAATCACTGCCGAGCGCTATGCCGGGTTTTCCCACATCAGCATGTCGCGCCGCGGCATCGCTCGCGGCCCGATTGATACCGCGCTGAATGCGCTGGGTCTGGAGCGGCGCGTCGCGGTGATCGCGCCGAGTTTCCATGCGGCGATGTTTGCGTTGCCTGATTCCGACCTGATCCTGCCGGTTCCCAAAGAAGCTCTGCTGAGTGTGCGCCGGCTCGGTTTGAAACTGCGCTCATTCGACCTGCCAATCCCGTTGCCGACGTTGATGCTGACTCAAGCCTGGCACCCTCGATTCGACAAGGACCCCGCGCACCGCTGGCTGCGCGAAACCCTCAAGGCCTGTTGCGACGAAACCTGGCTGGCTGCACAACCCTAAAGATCAAAAGATCGCAGCCTTCGGCAGCTCCTACATTGGAATGCATATCCCTGTAGGAGCTGCCGAAGGCTGCGATCTTTTGATCTTTAGGGTTGTGTCTGGCGCACTTATAACCTGCCAATAAGTCAATTTTCGTCATTGCCAAGCCCGACTAAGATGCTCCGGTATTTTTCCCTCCGGAGTGTGTATTCATGACATCCCTGTCGGCTGCGGTGCCCATCGCTGCGGCCAGCCCGGCGACGGCGGCCGCGCCACCGGTGTTCGGGGCGCGGATCATCATCGGCCTGGTCGGCGTGCTGCTGGCGGTGCTGGTGTCGGGCCTCAACGAGATGGTCACCAAGGTGGCCCTGGCTGACATCCGTGGCGGGTTGCACATCGGTTACGACGAAGGCACCTGGCTGGTCGCCAGCTACACCGCCACCTCGGTCGCGGCCATGGCCTTCGCGCCGTGGTGTTCGGTGACCTTCTCGCTGCGCCGCTTCACCCTTTGCGCGATCGGTCTGTTCACCTTGCTCGGCGTGCTGTGTCCATTCGCGCCGAACTACGAAAGTCTGCTGCTGATGCGCATCCTGCAAGGTCTGGCAGGTGGCGCATTGCCGCCGATGCTGATGACCGTCGCCCTGCGCTTTTTGCCGGCGAATATCAAACTCTACGGTCTGGCCGGCTACGCACTGACGGCGACATTCGGCCCCGGCCTCGGCACGCCGCTGGCCGGTTTGTGGACCGAATACGTCGGCTGGCAGTGGACGTTCTGGCAAATCATCGTGCCTTGTCTGATCGCCATGGCGATGGTCGCATGGGGCATCCCGCAGGATCCAATGCGCCTGGAACGCCTCAAGTCGTTCAACTGGAAAGGCCTGCTGCTGGGTTTTCCAGCGATCTGCATGCTGGTGATCGGTTTGCTGCAAGGTAATCGGCTGGACTGGTTCGAGTCGAGCCTGATCTGCGGATTGCTCGGCGCCGGTTCGCTGCTGCTGGTGGCGTTTCTGATCAACGAGTGGTCGCAGCCGATTCCGTTTTTCAAATTGCAGATGCTCGGTATCCGCAACCTGTCGTTCGCCTTGATGACCTTGGCCGGTGTGCTGATAGTTCTGCAGGCGGTGGTGTTGATTCCGTCGAGTTATCTGGCGCAGGTGCAGGGTTATCGCCCGGCGCAGACCGCACCGATCATGCTGATCGCCGCTTTGCCGCAACTGATTGCGCTGCCGTTGGTGGCAGCGTTGTGCAACCTGCGCTGGGTCGATTGCCGCTGGGTGCTTGGCATGGGTTTGAGCATGTTGACGCTGTCCTGCCTGGGCGGATCGCTGCTGACTTCAGAATGGATTCGCGACAATTTCTACGTCCTGCAATGGCTGCAGATCTTCGGTCAGCCGATGTCGGTGTTGCCGCTGTTGATGTTGTCCACCGGCAGCATTCAGCCGCAGGACGGGCCGTTCGCCTCCGCGTGGTTCAACACGGTGAAAGGCTTGGCGGCCGTGGTCGCTACCGGGGTGATCGAAGCGCTGACCACCGCGCGCCTGCATTTCCATTCGACCATGCTGGTCGACAGCCTCGGCAATTCGCCGCTGGCCGACCGCAGCGATCCCGGCCTCGCCCATCGCCTGCACGAACAGGCCGTGGTGCTGACTTCTTCCGATCTCTATGTGTGCATGGCCGGCGTCGCGGTGGCGTTGATCCTGCTGATTTTCTGGCTGCCGACGCGGATCTTTCCGCCGCGCGCGCCGACCTGATCGCTGTACTGAAACAGAAGGTTTTTATGACGACTCAAGCAAAGCAAAAACTCGCGGTGGCCATCGCCGCCGCACTGGCGGTCGGCGTGCTGGTTTACCTGGCGCTGCCCGGCGTGTTTGGCAAACGTACTCAGCAAAACACCAACGACGCCTTTGTCTCCGCCGACTACACGCTCGTCGTGCCGCGCGTGGCCGGGTTCATCAAGGAAGTCTTGGTGGAGGACAACCAGCAGGTCAAAGCCGGGCAGTTGCTGGCGCTGATCGATGATCGCGATTTGCGTGCGTCGGCTGAAGCGGCGGATGCGCAAACTCTGGTGGCGCGGGCGCAGTTGCAGAACGCCAAGGCGACGCTGGAGCGCCAGACTTCGGTGATCGCTCAGGCGCAAGCCTCGGTAGTCTCGGCCAAGGCGGAAATGGCGTTCGCCCAGCAGGAATTGAATCGCTATAACCACTTGGCGGGCGTTGGAGCCGGCACCGTGCAAAACGCGCAACAGGCGCGCACGCGCATCGATCAGGCCACGGCTCATCTCGACACCGCCACGGCGAAGCTGGCGGCAGAGCGCAAGCAAGTCGACATCCTCACCGCTCAACGTGACGCCGCCGAAGGCAGTCTGAAACACGCGCAAGCGGCACTGGAAATCGCCAGTTTCGAACTCTCCTACACGCGCATCACCGCGCCGCAGGATGGCATGATCGGCGAGCGCGCCGTGCGCGTCGGCGCCTATGTGACGCCGGGCAGCAAGCTGCTCGCGGTTGTGCCGTTGCAGCGGGCTTATGTCGTGGCGAATTTTCAGGAGACGCAACTGACGGATGTGCAGCCGGGGCAAGAGGTGCAGGTGCGCGTCGACAGCCTTGGTGGTGAAGCCTTGAGCGGTCGCGTGGAAAGTATTGCGCCAGCCACAGGCGTGACCTTTGCGGCGGTGAAACCGGATAACGCCACGGGTAATTTCACCAAGGTGGTGCAGCGGATTCCGGTGAAGATCATGCTGGAACCGGGTCAGCCGCTCGCCGAGCGGTTGCGCGTGGGGATGTCGGTGGAGGCGAGTATTGATACGCGCAGTTCAGAGAAATCCGTGCGTGAGGTGACCCAGCGATGATGGGTGGTAATTCAACTGGCCTCATCGCTGGCAAGCCAGCTCCCACAGGTTCCGTCGGTGGGGCTGAACAATTTGGACAACCTGCACAATCCCTGTGGGAGCTGGCTTGCCAGCGATGGGGTCAGTGGCAGCCACTCATTTTCAGCGCCTTGGTGACAGCAAGCCTCACCGCCTGCACCGTCGGCCCAGACTTCCAGAAACCCGAAGCCACACAAATCGCCGACTGGACTAAGCCGGCCAAGTCAGCCCCCAGCCAAGCTGTCAGCGAACCCCTCAACGAACGATGGTGGGAGGTCTTCCACGACGCGCAACTCTCCGCACTCACTCAGCGTGCGGTGCAGAGCAACCTCGACCTGCAACTGGCCAGCAGCCGTCTGCAGCAAAGCCGCGCCGCCCGCCAGGTGATCACCGCTGACCGTTATCCGAGCACCGCCGCCACGGGCAGTTACGCGCGCAAACGCAACAGCAGCGAGGGCCTGAACGACCCGTCCGGACACAACGGCGATTCCGCCTTCAACCTGTGGGACGCCGGTTTCTCCGCCTCATGGGAACTGGATTTCTGGGGCCGCGTACGTCGCGAAACCGAAGCCGCCGATGCAAACCTCGAAGTCGCCGAAAACGACCGTCGCGGGGTGTTATTGGCCGTACTCGCTGACACGGCGCAAAACTACATTCAGCTGCGCGGTGTACAAAACACCCGCGCCGTCACCGAGCAGAACCTCGACGTCGCCCGCCATAGCCTGAAGCTCTCGCAACTGCGTCTGGCCGACGGTGTGGCGACTGACCTCGACGTCGCCGAAGCCGCCGCGCAAGTCGCCGCGATCGAATCGCGATTGCCGGCGCTGGAGCAACGTCAATCGCAGTTGATCAACGCGATCAGCCTCCTGATGGGCGAACCGCCACAGGCATTGGCTAAGGAGTTATCCACAGACGCCGCCGTGCCGCAGTCGCCGCTGCAAGTCGCCATCGGTCTGCCGTCACAACTTGCCGAACGCCGCCCGGACATCCGTCAGGCCGAAGCGCGCCTGCATGCTGCTACCGCCAATATCGGTGTAGCCAAAGGCGACTTCTATCCGCGCATCACCCTGTCGGGCAACCTCGGCTCGCAAGCCATGCAACTCAGCGACTTTGGCTCGTGGGGTTCACGCGCCTTCGGCATCGGCCCGCAATTCAGTCTGCCGCTGTTCGATGGCGGACGCCTGCGCGGCATGCTGCAACTGCGCGAAGCGCAACAACAGGAAGCGGCGATCGGCTACCAGCAAACCGTGCTGCGTGCCTGGCATGAAATCGACGATCAACTGACCGTCTACAACGCCAGCCAGCGCCGCCGCGACAGCCTCGCCGAAGCCGTCCGCCAGAACCAGATCGCCCTGCGCACCGCGCAACAGCAATACGTCGAAGGTGTGGTCGATTTCGTCAACGTCCTCACCGTGCAAAGCGCGCTGCTGGCAACGCAGGAACAGTGGGTGGAGAGTTCCACCGGCGTTTCGCTGGCGATGGTCGGGTTGTACAAGGCGTTGGGCGGGGGATGGCAGTCGGTTTACCCGGAAGGGTAAATGGCGGCAATGACGCCGGGCGTCGTGAAAGCACAAACCGACATCGACGGTTCTGCCGTGGCTGACCTAAAGTGATGGGCAGGTTGGCGCGTCATACTCTCGTGGCGCTGCGGCGCGGCAAGAGGCAGCAATGGCGGCGAACAGAGTCACGCCAATGGGCGACACGCAAGATCCGTTTGCCGCGCCCGGCTCCTGGTTCGGCAGCTTGCGCTGGGTGCGCTGGATAAAAAATCACTGGCTATGGCCGATCCTGGCGCTGGCCGCATTCGTGCGTTTTTATGACCTGACCGCGGCAGCGATCTGGGGCGATGAAGGTTCCAGTCTGCTGCTGGGGCGCTATTCGCTGAGTGAAATTTGGCAGCACGCGGCATTCGATGTGCATCCGCCGCTGTACTTCATGCTGCTGCATGGCTGGGTCGAATTGTTCGGGGACGGCATTCTGGCGGTCCGCTCTTTCAGTGCGCTGGCCGGCATTGCGGCGGTGGGGCTGGGCGTGTGGCTGGTGGATCGCCTGGCCACCCGTCGCGCAGCGTTCATCGCCGGTGTGTTGCTGGCGCTGTTGCCGACCGCGGTGCGCTACAGCCAGGAAGTGCGCATGTACGCGCTGCTCGGGGCGCTGCTGCTCGCCGCGAGCCTGGCGCTGGTCTACTGGATCCGCCGCCCGCAACGCCAGCGCTATCTGGTGTATTACCTGCTGCTGATGAGCGCGGCGCTCTACACCCACTATTTCGCCGTGCTCGCGGCGCTGTGTCACTGGCTTTATCTGATCGCGATCCGCGTACAGCGTGGTTACCGGTTCCGGCACATCCAGCGCTGGAACTGGTGGCTGGCGAACCTGACCATCGTTATTTTGTATCTGCCTTGGCTGCCCAACCTGCTTGATTTGACGCAGCACATGCAGCAGCTTGAGGCCGGTGGCGATGTCGGTTGGGAGCCTGCCGTTACGTTGAGTTCGCTGCCGTCGATGATCTGGTCATGGTTGATTCAGGATGACGGTGAAAGTTTGCCGTGGCTGATTTTCGCGGCGTTGCCGCTGGCGATGCTGGGGCTGGCAGTCATCGCGGTGATGCGCGATCGCAGTGTGTCGCGCGGCAGTGTTCTGCTGGCGCTGTACACCGGGCTGCCGCTATTGCTGGTGTATCTGGTGTCGTTCATTACGCCGGTATTCATTGAGCGTTATCTGACGGCGTATGCCCTTGGCTTGCCGATGCTGACGGCGTTGGCCATCGACCGTTTGTACAGCCGCGTGCGGATGTTGGCATTGGCAGTGCTGGTGTCGCTGATCGCCGTGGAACTGGTCGGCGTAAACAACAACGCCACGGTCGACACGCATGATCAACTCGACACGGTCGTGAAGTACGTCAACCAGCATTTCCTTCCCGGTGACCGCATCGTCACCAGCGACATGCTCTGGTATCTGAGCTACGTCTACTACGATCGCACCGGGGCGCAGGTGCGCCTCTTCACTCCACCGAACGCCGATGGCCAATCGACGCGGCCAAATGAGTACGGGTTCGGCACGCTGGTAACGAGTGATGTCTATCTGAACAGCCTGACCGAGCTGCCAGCCGGAGGCCGGGTCTGGCTGGTCGGAACCGTCGATGAGCCACAAGAGTTCTCACCGCTACCTGCGACCTGGCAGGCCAGCGCTGAAGTACACGCGGGCGGGATGCAAGCACGCTTGTTCGTGCCCAAACCTGCGGGTAAATAGGCGGGTCAGGATTTTCCCGACAAATCCGCCATGCCCTTGAGCAATTCGATCGGCAACGGAAAGACAATCGTCGAACTCTTGTCCCCGGCAATCGAACTCAAGGTCTGCATATAGCGCAACTGCATTGCGCCAGGCTGGCGACCGAGCATTTCCGCTGCTTGCATGAGTTTTTCCGAGGCTTGCAGTTCGCCTTCGGCGTGAATCACCTTGGCCCGACGTTCGCGCTCGGCTTCCGCCTGTTTGGCGATGGCGCGGACCATCGATTCGTTGAGGTCGACATGTTTGATCTCGACGTTGGCGACCTTGATCCCCCAGGCGTCGGTCTGCGCGTCGAGTACCTGCTGGATGTCGATGTTCAACTGCTCGCGCTCGGCCAGCAGCTCATCCAGTTCATGCTTGCCAAGCACCGCGCGCAAGGTGGTTTGCGCCAGTTGGCTGGTGGCAGAAAGATAATTCTCAACCTGAATAATCGCCTTCTGCGGATCGAGCACGCGGAAATACAGCACGGCGTTGACCTTGACCGAGACGTTGTCGCGGGTGATCACATCCTGCGGCGGTACGTCGAGGACCACAGTGCGCAGGTCAACCCGAACCATCTGCTGCACCACCGGAATCAGCAGGATCAGCCCCGGGCCTTTGACTTGCCAGAAACGTCCGAGCTGAAACACCACGCCGCGCTCGTATTCACGAAGGATGCGGAACGTCGAGCCGGCGAGAACAATCACCAACAGCAGCAGCGCAACAAAACCGATTTGCAGACCCATGATCACTCTCCGAGCGGTGCCGCGTCAGTCGCGGCCACTTGCAGCAACAATCCCTTGCGCGCCACCACGCGCACCGACTGCCCGGTGTGCAGCGGTGTCGCGCTGAGCACTTGCCAGCGCTCACCTTGCAGTTGCACCCAGCCATTACGGGCATCGCCCGGATGCACCGTGGTGATCGCGGTGACACTGCCGAGCAGGCCGGCATCGCCACTGACCGCGTGCCGGGGGCGGGTTTTCAGGGCGCGAATCAGCAGCGCAATCAACAACAGAGCGCTGATCAGGCCAAGGCCGATCATCATCGGCACCGGCAACTCGGCGTTGCTCAGAATCAGCGCGCCGATGACGAACATGATGATGCCGCCCAGGCCAATGACGCCGTAATTGGGCAGTGCAGCTTCAGCGATCAGGAACACGATACCCAAGGTGATCAGCCACAAGCCGACCGGACTCATCGGCGGCAGTGAAGTGTCGGCGGCGAGGGCTGAACCGCTGATCAGCAGGAGCAAGGCAAACGCACAACATCGGCTGTTCACGTGACCCTCCGCGAGCGTCATGGGCTGGTTCTTTCAGTCTAGTTGAGGGTTGTCCTGTATGAATTTTGATCAATGTGCAGATATGTCCGATGAGCGGATTTCCCTGCGCCAGACACCCGCCGAACTAGACTCAAAGACACGGCAACCACCGTTCAGCGCAACACCGAGGTGCATCATGCGCATGGCAAGAAAAGTACAGAGCAGCCTGAACCGGGCGCACTGCGAATACGACATCGTCGCCCACCGACACTCGTCCAGCAGCCTGGAAACCGCACGAGTCGCCGGGGTGCCCGCCGAGCGCGTGGCCAAATCGATCATCCTCGACGACCACCACGGGCACTACCTGATGGCCGTGCTGCCGGCCAGTCGTCATCTGGACCTGAGCAAGGTACGCACCAGCGGCGAATGGCAACTGACCCGCGAAAGCAATCTGGCGCACATCTTCGACGACTGCGAACGCGGCGCGGTACCGCCGCTGGGTGGCTCTTATGGCCTGGACATGGTCATCGACCCGTTGCTGACGCGGCAAAAGGATATTTATCTGGAGGCGGGCAACCACAATTACCTGCTGCACATGAGCATGCCGGAGTTTCTGAAAATGGTGCCGCATGCCGAGGTGCGGGAGTTGAGTGATTAGGTTTTGTGGTGCCGGCACTGAGGCCTTCGCGAGCAGGCTCGCTCCCACAGGTTGATCGCATTCCCCTGTGGGAGCGAGCCTGCTCGCGAATAATCTTCCACACAGCCCATTTTTGAAGGAGTTGATCAATGGAAAGCCCAACACACAGCCTCCCATCACTATTCAAACAACTCGGCCTCCCCGACGAACCGGTCGACATCGACAAATTCATCGCCACCCATTCCCCGCTCAAACCCGACTTGCATTTGGCTGATGCGTTTTTCTGGACGAAGAGCCAAGCGGAGTTTTTGCGTGACGAGATTCTGGATGACGCCGATTGGGCGGAGGTGGTGGATCAGTTGAATGTGATGTTGCGCAAGGGGAGAGCGGGGTAATCGCTACGTTGGAAAAGGCCAGGCCCGTGCTGTATGAACCAGCGCCATAATCCAGATCACATCCTGATCTGACTGGTAGACAAGACGGTAGCTGGGATGGGGAATTAATTCGCGAGTGCCAGCAATGATGCCGACCGGGCCAATCTTGGGGTTCTGGGATAGGCGCGAAGCCGCTTCGGTGAAGCGGCGATCCATGTCGAGCGCTGCGCCTGGATTTTTTGCGTGAAGGTAGTCCCAGATTTTTTCGCGATCCTGTACGGCATTTTTACTCCAGATAATCTTCATCCTTGATTTTCTACCTGCCTGCGCCTGGCGGCGAATTGTGCTTCAACTTCCTCGTTGGACACACCTTCACCGGCTGCCATCGATTCTCTTGCAAGGTCGACTTTTCGTTGCAGGAAGGCTTCGTACTCTCGGGCTTCCTGTTGTGTGCGAACAAACTGACGCATCATTTCTCGCATGATCTGCGAAGCAGGGCGATGGGAGGCCTCTGCCTCCGCCATGAACTGCTCACGCAGCTCTGGTTCAAGCTTCATTGTAAAAACGGCTTGTTTTGACATCTGCAGATTCCTTCAAGGTTCTCGGTACTGACGAGGTATATACATCGTCATAACATGAATTAGAAAGCTTCAGTTTGTGCGAGCGACCAGTGGAGCAATTTGTTTCAAAACTTGACTGAAATTCCCCTCCAATGCGATATTGATAGTTAGCAAACTAACAGTGTGCATTTCCCCGTGCCGAACGAACTCGACGCTCTCCAGATGAACATCAGCAGTGCCATGGTGGTGGCCGCCAGGCATTGGCGGAAGATCTGCCAGACCACGCTGGTCAACTACGGAATCTCCGAAGCCTGCGCCGTGCCGCTGTTGATGATCGGCCGTTTGGGCGAGGGCGTGCGCCAGGTGCAGGTGGCGCAGGCGGCCGGGATGGAGAGTCCGTCGCTGGTGCGTCTGCTCGATCAGTTGTGCCATTCCGGCTACGTCTGCCGCACTGAAGATGCCCAGGATCGCCGGGCCAAATGCCTGAGCCTGACCGACACCGGTCGTGAACTGGTGCAAGCGGTCGAGATCGAACTGGTGCGCTTGCGTCACGAGGTGCTCGAAGGCATCGAGCAAAGCGATCTGGAAGCTACGCTTCGGGTACTCAGAGCTTTTGAGGCGGCCCATCCGCCTGTGGTGATCAATTCTTGAACGGTTTTTTCTCTGGCATTCCGCCGGCCCGCGACTGGTTCTACGGGGTGCGGACTTTCGCAGCGTCGATGATCGCGCTGTACATCGCCTTGCTCATGCAAATGCCGCGTCCGTATTGGGCGATGGCCACGGTGTATATCGTCTCCAGCCCGTTTCTCGGCCCGACCAGTTCCAAGGCCTTGTACCGCGCCATCGGGACTTTTCTCGGTGCCGCGGCGGCGGTTTTTTTCGTGCCGATGTTCGTGCAGAGCCCGTATGTACTGGTGGTGGTCATCGCGCTGTGGACGGGCATTTTGCTGTTCCTGTCCCTGCAACTGCGCACGGCCAACAACTACGCATTGATGCTCGCCGGTTACACCCTGCCGCTGATCGCCTTGCCGGTGGTGGATAACCCGCTGGCGGTGTGGGACGTAGCAGAGGCGCGCACCGAAGAGATTTTCCTCGGCATCGCCGTTGCCGCCGTGGTCGGCGCGATGTTCTGGCCGCGTCGTTTGGCGCCGGTGTTCAACGATGCCGTGAGCAAGTGGTTCGCCGACGCAACGACCTATAGCCTGAAATTCCTCAGCCGCGACGTGCAGCCCGAAGAAGTCACTGCGCTGCGCATGGCCATGGTTGCCAACTTCAACAGTCTCGAATTGATGATCGGCCAGTTGCCCCACGAAGGCGCACTACCGCAAACCGTGCGCAACACCAAAGAACTGCGCGGGCGGATGATTCATCTGTTGCCAGTGATCGATGCGCTGGAAGATTCGCTCTACGCCCTAGAGCGGCGCACACCAGAGCTGGTAGAAAAGTTCGCACCGCTGCTGGCCGCAACCCGCGAATGGCTCGCTCATCAAGACGCCGATCTCGACCGCTGGCAAGCGCTGAAAGATCAGCTCGAAGCCCTGCAACCGAGCGTCGAAGCACTGCAAGACCGCAAACAACTGCTGTTCTCCAACTCGATTTATCGCCTCGGCGAATTCATCGATTTATGGCAGGACTGCCGCAGTCTGCAGGACGCGATTCTCTGCGAGCGCCAGGACAGCTGGCGCGCGGTCTACCGTCACTGGCGCCTCGGTCGTCTGACGCCGTTCATTGATCGTGGGCTGATGCTCTACTCGGCGGCCTCGACCGTTCTGGCGATCATCACCGCCTCGGTGCTGTGGATTCTGCTCGGCTGGCCGGACGGCGGCAGCGCGGTGATTCTCGCCGCGGTGGCCTGTAGCTTCTTCGCCTCGATGGACGACCCGGCACCGCAGATTTACCGGTTCTTTTTCTGGACCGGCATGTCGGTGTTGTTCGCCAGCCTTTATCTGTTTTTGATTCTGCCCAACTTGCATGATTTCCCGATGCTGGTGCTGGCGTTTTCCATCCCGTTCATCTGCGTCGGCACATTGACTGTACAGCCGCGGTTTTTCCTCGGCATGCTGCTGACGCTGGTCAACACCTCCTCGTTCATCAGTATTCAGGGCGCTTACGACGCGGACTTTTTTGCCTTCGTGAACTCCAACCTGGCGGGTCCGTTAGGGCTGTTGTTCGCGTTTATCTGGACGCTGGTGGCGCGTCCGTTCGGCGCCGAACTGGCGGCCAAGCGCCTGACCCGCTTCAGCTGGAAAGACATCGTCCGCATGACCGAGCCGGCCAACCTTGCCGAGCACCGCAAATTGGGCGTGCAGTTGCTTGATCGACTGATGCAGCACCTGCCGCGTCTGGCCCTCACCGGCCAGGACACCGGCATCGCCATGCGCGAAGTGCGTGTCGGCCTGAACCTGCTCGATTTGCTCGCCTACACCCCACGGGTGACCGGCGCGCCGAACGCGCTGTTGCAGCAAGTGGTCAGTGAAGTCGGCGAGTATTTCCGCGCCTGCCTCAAGGCCGGCGAACGCTTGCCGGCGCCGGCCCCGTTGCTGATGACCCTGGATCGCACTCGTCGCGCACTCAATGGACACGGCGACGATGAAACCCGTCTGAACCTGTTGCACGCCTTGAGCGGTTTGCGTCTGGCGTTGTTGCCCGGCGTCGAATTCGTCTCCAGTGCCGACTCCGAAGAACCGCTGCCTGATGGAGCGCCCCTATGATCGGTGATCTGGACATCAGCGGCATTTTCCTGCCGACCCTGCTGGTGTTGATGGGCATCACTTATGTGCTGTTTTTGCTGGTGCATGCCGTGCTTACGCGCGTGCACTTTTACCGTCTGGTCTGGCACCGGGCATTGTTCAACGTGGCTCTCTACGCGGTACTGCTGTACGGCGTGGACTCACTCAGTCGATACCTGATGACATGAAAAAACCGTTTTTGACCATCGGTCGCGTGGTACTGACCCTGCTGATCGTGACTTTTGCCGTTGTCCTCGTCTGGCGCATGGTGATGTATTACATGTTTGCGCCATGGACCCGTGACGGCCACATTCGCGCCGACATCATCCAGATCGCCCCGGACGTCTCCGGGTTGATCCAACAGGTTGAAGTGAAAGACAACCAGTTGATCAAGCGCGGCCAAGTGCTGTTCAGCATCGACCAAGACCGTTTCAAACTGGCCCTGCGTCAGGCCAAGGCGGCCGTCGCTGATCGCGAAGAAACCCTCGCTCAAGCCCAGCGCGAAGCCAAGCGTAACCGTGGCCTCGGTAACCTGGTGCCGGCCGAGCAACTGGAAGAAAGCCAGTCGAAGGTCGCCCGCGCGCAATCGGCACTGGCCGAAGCCATGGTCACTGTGGACAGTGCGCAGCTCAACCTCGACCGCTCGGTAATCCGCAGCCCGGTGGACGGCTACGTCAACGACCGCGCGCCGCGTCCGCAGGAATTCGTCACCGCCGGGCGTCCGGTGTTGTCGGTGGTCGATAGCAATTCGTTCCACATCGACGGCTATTTCGAAGAGACCAAACTCGACGGCATTCATGTCGGCCAGTCGGTGGATATTCGCGTAATCGGCGACCGCGCCAAACTGCGCGGGCATGTTGAAAGCATCGTCGCCGGTATCGAAGACCGCGACCGTACCAGCGGCAGCAACCTGTTGCCCAACGTCAACCCGGCGTTCAGCTGGGTGCGGCTGGCGCAGCGGATTCCGGTGCGGATTGCCTTTGACGATGTGCCTGAAGATTTCCGCATGATCGCCGGGCGTACCGCCACTGTTTCGATCATCGACGATCAGCCACGCGACGACCGCAAGCAGGAGCCCGTGCAATGAGCCGGGCGCTGATGATCGCCGGGTTGGGCGTGATGCTCTCGGCCTGTCAGATGGTCGGGCCGGACTATCAGGTGCCGGAGGATGCGGCGGTTCAGCGCAAGGATTTTCAGGGCGAACTGGCGGTTGCCGGAAAACCGGTCGTCTCGGCGCCGGTGCCGGCGGATTGGTGGCGTCTTTATAAGGATGCGCGGCTGGATCAACTGGTGCAGCAGGCCATGGCCTCCAACACCGATTTGCGCGTCGCGGCGGCGAACCTGCAACGGGCTCGAGCTCAGGTCGATGAGGCCGAAGCAGCGGGCGGCTGGAGCGCAGGTGTGAAGATGGGCGCGCAGCGTTTGCAAGAGTCTGGTCAGGCATTCTTGCTGCCGGAAAAAGTCCCGGTCGATAACGTCGGCGACATCGGCATCAGTGCTTCTTATCAGTTCGATCTGTGGGGCACCTTGCAGCGTGGCATCGAAGGCGCGAAGGCCAATGCCGACGCGACCCAGGCCGCGGCAGACACGGCGCGGATCACTTTGGTGGCGGACGTGGTTCGTGCTTACACCCAAGTCTGCGCGGCCAATGAAGAACGGGAAATCGCCGAGCATTCCCTGGACCTGCAATCGCAAAGCACCACGCTGATCCAGCGTCTGCGTGACGCCGGACGTGGCGACGAAACCCAGGTCACCCGCTCGCAAACTCAATTCAAATCCCTGCGCGCCGACCTGCCGCGCTATGAAGCGGCGCGTCAGGCCGGGTTGTTCCGTCTGTCGATGCTGCTGGCGAAACCGGTTGATCAGTTGCCCGCCGGCACCGCGACCTGCGCCGAGTTGCCGAAAATCGCCCAATTGGTGCCAGTCGGCGATGGCGCCGCGCTGCTCAAACGTCGCCCGGACATTCGTCAGGCCGAACGACGACTGGCTGCTTCGACCGCCGGGATCGGCGTCGCCACGGGCGAGTTGTATCCGGACATCAGTATCGGCGCGACCATCGGCACTGTTGGTCTCATCGATGACTTGGGTGATCCGTCGACCAACCGCTGGGGCTTTGGCCCGTCGCTGAGCTGGAAAGTGCCGACCAACGGCGCTCGTGCGCGAATCCGCGAGGCAGAAGCGGCGACCCAAGGCGCCTTGGCGCATTTCGACGGCGTGGTGCTCAACGCCATTCGCGAAACCCAGACCGGTCTGGCTCAGTACAGCGCACTGCTGCAACGTCGCGATGCGCTGGCCGATGCCGAGCAATCGGCGAAACTCGCAGCGGATCAGACCCACCGCTTCTTCCAGGCCGGTCGCGAGTCGTTCCTCGCTGATCTGCAAGCAACGCGCACCTACACCGATGTCACCGCGCAACTGGCCGCCGCCAACACCCAGGTCGCCATGAGCCAGATCGATTTGTTCCTCGCCTTGGGCGGCGGCTGGGAAAGCGGACGAACGCACGCTCCAAGCCCCAGCAAACCCTGAGGCCGTTGCTATGCTTTGAAGTGTTGAAGGGGCGCCCCGTGCAAAGCGCCCCTTCAGCGCACATTGCTAGCGCTGGTCTAGGGGAAACCAATAATGAAAAACCCTTACGCTCTCGGCTTCTGGTGCGCCCTCGCAGCGCTGGTGCTGCTCTCGGCCACTTATTTCTACGGCATCATGCTGGCCCACCAGATCGACAAGGCCATGGTCTTCCTCGACAGCGCCGTCGCGCTGATTGCGGTCATGGCAATCGTCGTGGTCGCCTGGGCGTCGCTCCAGGTGCAGCGGGTCAAGAAACGGCAGCTCGAACAGGGCAAGACCCTGGTGCTGATCTGGGATACCAAAGTCGCCCTGCGCCGGGTCGAAACCGTGTTCGACCGGTATTTCTGGGGCAGTTACTGGCAACCGGGGCGCACCTTCGCCGAAGTCATGGGCGAACTCACCGGCACGCCGCTGGAAAAAAGTCTCGAAGCGTTGAAAAAGCAGTGTCTGGAACTCGACAAGCAGATTGATGGCGAGGGCTGGCACTGGCTCAACAATGCCCGGGAATTGTCCGATGTCGCTACAGCCATGGCCCGCGAGCGTTATCAACTGGATTTCTGCGATCCGCGCGCGGACGGGCCGGGCGGGGCGGTGATCGATCGGGATTTTGAAGTGCTGGTGTACACCTGGACCGCCCGGCTGAAAAGCTTTGATCATCAACTGGATGAGATTGAGGTTCAGTATTCCTGAGCAGCGAAAGATCGCAGCCTGCGGCAGCTCCTACATTGGAACGCGTTTCTCTGTAGGAGCTGCCGCAGGCTGCGATCTTTTTGCTTTCCCGAGTGTCCATAGACACTCTTTAACCTTTAAACATTGGGCCAGCTCACGCGCCCGGTGCTAATCTCCACCGCTGAATTCAGCGCAGTCGAGCCGCGACCCGGTCACGGGTTCAGGGAAGACGACCACACTCACAGCCACGGAAATCGATCAGGTCATTCATGAATAAATCAGCAGGCGTGCTTCTCGGAATTGTTGTTGCCATCGGCGCGATCAGTGCAGGCGGGGCCTGGTACACCGGGACCAAGATCGAAGGCGTGCTGAACAACGCCGTCACCAACGCCAACCAAGAGCTGCAAACCGCGATGGCCGGCTCCAACGGCACCGCGTCGCTGGAACTGGTGTCGCTGGAGCGCCACACCTTCACCAGCACCGCGCACTACCGCCTCAAAGGTGAAGGCGAGATGTTCGGTGATGCGCCGGTCGAACTGCTGTTCGTCGACCACATCGAACATGGCCCGCTGCCATTCTCGCGTCTGGTTTCGCTGAAATGGCTGCCGGTGATGGCCACCAGCAACTACGAGCTGGAAAAAAGTCCGGCCACCGAGAAGTGGTTCGCCGCCACCAAGGGCGCCGCGCCGCTCAAAGGCGTGACCAGCCTCGGCTACGACGAATCCACCACCAGCACCCTCGACCTGCTGCCGTTCGAAACCGCACTGGATGAGCAGTCGAGCCTGAAGTTCTCCGGCCTGACCATGAACATCTCCGCCAACGCCAAAGCGCAGAAGGTCAAGGCGGACGGCTACATGGACAACCTGAAACTGGTTACGGTGGCTGAAGATCAGGCGCCGGTGCAGGTCGAACTCAACGGTCTAACCCTGGCCAGCAACCTCGCCAAGAGCAGCTATGGCTACTACACCGGGGAAAACACCCTGGTGCTGACCAACAGCAAAACCACCTTCGGCACCAAGCAATCGGTGCTCGGCGTGAAGAACTTCGAAATGAAGAACCTCACCGAAGAAAACGGCAGCAATGCGTCCGGCCGTGCGGACTATAAGGTTGGCGAAGTCAGCCTCAATGACAAGAAAATCGGCTCGGCCAATATGGCCATGAGCCTGAAAAACCTCGACATCCCGTCGACCATGTCGCTGATGCAGATTTACCAGACCAAATTGCAGCCTTACGAAAAAGCCGCCGCTGAAGCCGCCGCCGCTGGCCTGCCGGCACCTGAGCTGAATCTGACCGAAGCTGAAAGCGCGCAAGTCAAAGCCGATCTGCAAAAACTGCTGGCTGCCGGCCCACAGTTTGCGCTGGAAAACCTCTCGTTCAATACCGCCAACGGTGAGAGCAAGGCCAATCTGGTGATCGACCTGACCAAGCCGCAATCGATGGATCTGCCGCCGGATCAGTTGGGCAAACAACTGATCGCGTTGCTCGACCTGAATATCCAGGTGTCCAAGCCAATGCTGGTCGATCTGCTCAGCGTGCAGGCGCAACTCGACGGTCAGACCGATGCCAAAGCCATCGTCGATCAATCCAAGGAAGCGGCCGACATGTTCGCCGGCATGGCCGTCGGTTCGCAGTTGGCCGTCGTCGACGGCACCAACGTCGTGACCAAGCTGCATTACGCCGCCAATCAGGTCGAATTCAACGGCCAGAAGATGACCGTTGAGCAGTTCGTCGGCTTCCTGATGAGCAAGTTCGCAGGCGTCACGCAAGTGCAGTAATCCTGCGCTCTTAATAGCAACGCCCGGCCTCTGTGTTGAACAGACGCCGGGCGTTTTGCTGTCTGGCGTTCGGGTTTTTGGCGTTTCCGGAGCACGATTCTGAACAATTATTGTGTTCCGGATACTGGTCCACGCTTGCGTGCAAGACTGCCTGACTAAGCTTGGCCGTTGCATGTGCATGGGCGGCCACCGTTACGAAAGGGCAAGGAGGGCATTGCGACCCGGCTGGCCATGTAAGGATGCTGACGAATGCCGCGTATTGATGTTCCTGTATTACATCGTGGTTTACGCCCTTTGTTTCGAGTCGCGCTGTGCAGCCAGTTGCTCTGGCCGGCGCTGGCGTTTGCCGACACACCCTACGATCAGATGGTGCGCGACGCCCGTGCCGGGCAAACCACGCCGGCGCTAACGGTTTTGCGTCAGGTGCCACCCGGCCAGTCGACCACCGGGCAGATCAGCGATCACCTGCAAATCGCCAGTTGGGCCGGACTCGACGCCGAAGTGGTGCAGGTCTATGAAACCCAGGGCCGCGACCGCGTGCTGCCGGTTCAGGCGCTGACCGCCACTGCGCGCGCCTACCGCAACCTCAAGCGCTGGGATCAAGCCACTCAGGTCTACAACAAGGCTCTGGCGCTGGAGCCGGATAACGCCGATCTGCAACTGGGCCTGGCCCTGACTCAGGCTGATGCCGGTAAGCCCGACGAAGCGGTGACCCGCGCCAAAGCGCTGGTAGCGGCCAAACCTGATGATCCTTCCCGCCGTCTGGCGCTGGGCTACGCGTTGACCCGCGCCGGCAAACAGTACGACGCCCTGTTCGAATACGATCAAGCCTTCAAACGCGCCGGCAACAAACCGGACGTCGCTCGTGAATACGTGGTCGCCCTGCAAAAGGCGCGTCTGCCGGAACCGGCGTTGCGTCTGGCCAATCAACGTCCGGGTCTGATTGATCCGCTCACGTTGCGTCGCCTCGAAGGCGATCTGGCTGCCGAGCGCGTGCGCCTCGCCGAACTCGCCACCCGCAGCGAAAAAGAACGCTACGTCATCGCCGATCGCGCGCTGGCCGACTACGACAAGCTGATCGCTACCTGGACGCCGGACGCCAGCGCTCAGGATGACGTGACCCGCTGGCGCATCGACCGCATGGGTGCGCTCAAGGCCCGGGTACGCACGGCAGACGTCATCACTGAGTACCAGAAGCTGCAAGCCGAAGGCGTGAAGATTCCGACTTACGCCCTGCGCTGGGTGGCGGCGTCGTATCTGGATCAGCGTGAACCGGAAATCGCCACGGGCTTGTATCGCCAGGTGCTTTCGGCGCCGGACGCCGATGTCGGTGATCGCCTCGAAGACAGCACCGCGCTGTACTACGCGTTGTTGGAAAGCGATCGCGCCGATGAAGCGCGCAAAGTCGCCGAGGACGCCGCCAAGTCTCAGCGTCCGCGTGTCGAACTCAAAGGTTTGCCCATCGGCAACCCCAACCATGAATGGATGGACGCCCAGCAGTTGGCTGCGCAGGCCGGGACCTATGGTTCCGATTTGCCCCACAGCGAAGAACGCTTGCAGACGCTGGTCGATCAGGCCCCCGGCAATGTCGGCTTGCGTCTGGCCCAGGCCGACCTGTATCTGGCGCGGCAATGGCCGCGCCGTGCGGAACTCCAGCTCAAGGAAACCGAGAGCATGGTGCCGCGCGGCATGGGCCTGGAAGTCGCGCAGGCGCGCACGGCGATGACGCTGCAGGAATGGCGGCAGATGGATGCGCTGACCGATGACGTGGTCGCGCGTTTTCCTGATAACCGTCAGGTCCAGCGAGCAGCGCGCGAGCGCGAAGTGCATGACATGTCCGAACTGCGCGTCGAAGCCTACGGCGGCAAGGCCAATGGTGGCGGCAGCGGCGATGCCGGAGCCGTCAGCGGTAGCCGCGATTTCGGCATCCAGACCACCCTGTACAGCCCGCCGATCAATGAAGACTGGCGAGTGTTCGCCGGGGCCGGTTATGCCACCGGCGACTTCGCCGAAGGCACCGGGCACCACCGCTTCCAGCGCGTTGGCCTGGAGCGGCGCACCCGCGACATGACCCTTGAAGCGGAAGTCTCCAACCACTCTTACGGGTTCGGCGACAAACAGGGCGCGCGTCTGGCGATCGCCCGCGACATCAATGACCACTGGCAGTACGGCGGCAGCCTCGAATACCTGTCGGCCGAGACGCCATTGCGCGCGCTCAACAGCGACATCAAGGCCAATGGCGGCAGCGGTTTCATCCGCTGGCGCGCCAATGAAAGTCGCGAGTGGCGTCTGTCGGTCAGCCCATCGCACTTCAGTGACGGCAACAACCGCGTCGAAGCCTTGCTTACCGGCCGTGAGGGCGTCTACAGCGCGCCGAACGTGCAGGTCGATGCAGGACTGGAAGTCGGCACCAGCCACAACTCCAAGTCCGATGACGTGCCGTACTTCAACCCCAAATCCGATTTCAGCGTGATGCCGCTGGTCAACGTCAATCACGTGCTCTACCACCGCTACGAAACCTCTTGGAGCCAGCAGTTCCAGGCCGGCGCGGGGACGTACAGCCAACGTGATCACGGCACTGGCGGCATGGCCTTGCTCGGTTACGGCCAGCGTTATGCCTGGAACGACGTATTCGAGGTGGGCGGTTTGCTCAGTGTGATCAACCGGCCCTACGACGGGGATCGGGAGACCGATCTGCGTCTGCTCGTCGACCTCACTTTCCGCTTCTAGAAGAGTTTGAAGATGCCTTTGATTTCGCGTTTCATCCTTCTGCTGGGAGCGCTGCTGATCAGCGCCTGCGCCCAGCAAGCTCCGGCCTTCGCGCCGCCGTCCGAGCGTCCGCTGGCGGCCAGCGAAAAACCGTGGCCGAAAAACCACGTGCTCGGCATCGCCTATCACGATGTTGAAGACCGTGATCCCGATCAGGCGGTGGTCGCGGTGCGCACCGAGCGCATGATCGAACAGCTCGCCTGGCTGCGTGAGAACGGCTACAGACCGGTCACCGTCGACCAGATCATGGCTGCGCGCAAGGGCGGCCCGGAGCTGCCGGCGAAGGCGATTCTGCTCAGCTTCGACGACGGTTATGCGAGCTTCTATACCCGCGTGCTGCCGGTGCTGCGCGCCTACAACTGGCACGCCTTGCTGGCCCCGGTCGGCGTCTGGATCGACACGCCGCGCAATCAACCGGTGGATTTTGCTGGCGCCCCGCGTGCGCGTTCCGACTTCCTGACCTGGGATCAGGTGCGTGAAATCTCGCAATCGGGTCTGGTGGAAATCGCCGCGCACACCGACGCCAACCACAAAGGGATTCTGGCCAATCCGCAAGGCAACATGCAGCCTGCCGCGGCGACCCGGCGCTACGATCCAGTGACCAAACGCTATGAATCCGAGGCCGATTTTCAGGCTCGGATTCGTGTTGACGTAAACAATATCTCGGAAAAAATCCGCAAGGTCACCGGCAAGAAGCCGCGGGTCTGGGTCTGGCCGTATGGTGCGGCGGACGGTACTTCGCTGACCGTGGTGGGCGAGCAGGGCTACGAAATGGCCCTGACCCTCGACGACGGTCTCGATGCCCTCGACAACCTGATGAGCAGCCCGCGCTTCCTGGTTTCCTCCGATCCCGATGGCGAGGTTTTCTCCAATAGCATCGTCGACGTGCAGTCGGATTTCGTCATGCGTGTGGTGCACGTTGATCTGGACAACGTCTACGACCCCGACCCGGCGCAACAGGACATCAACCTCGGCAAACTGGTGCAGCGCATGGCCGACATGGGCGCCAACACGGTGTTCCTGCAAGCCTTTGCCGATCCGCAGGGCGATGGTCTGGTGCACTCGCTGTACTTCCCCAACCGTCACTTGCCGGTACGTGCCGACATTTTCGACCGCGTTGCCTGGCAGCTGCGCACTCGCGCCAATGTGAAGGTGTTTGCGTGGATGCCGGTGCTGAGTTTCGGCCTCGATTCGAAACTGCCACGTGTCACCCGCTGGGACCCGAAAACCGGTACAACCGCTGTCGATCCGGATCAGTACACACGCCTTTCGCCGTTCGATCCCGAGGTGCGGCGGATTATCGGTGAAATATACGAGGACGTGGCGCGCCTGACCTCGGTCGACGGCATCCTCTATCACGACGATGCGCTGCTTTCGGATTTCGAAGACGCCAGCCCTGAAGCCTTGAAAGCATACGCTGCCCAAGGTTTGCCCGGCTCGATTGCCGCGTTGCGCGATGACCCGGCAGCGATGCAGCGCTGGACGCGGTTCAAGAGCAGATACCTCATCGATTTCACCAACGAGTTGACCGCCAAAGTCCGCGCCATCCGTGGCCCGCAGGTTATGACCGCGCGCAATATTTTCGCCGAGCCGATGCTCAATCCCGAGAGCGAAGCCTGGTACGCACAGAACCTCGACGACTTCCTGCAAACCTACGACTGGACCGCACCGATGGCCATGCCGCTCATGGAAAAACAGACCCAGGCCGAGTCCGGCCCGTGGCTGGAAACCTTGGTGCAAACCGTCAGCAAGCGCCCCGGAGCCCTGAACCGCACGGTGTTCGAATTGCAGGCCCGCGATTGGACGAAAAAGGATCAGGCCGATATCGACGGCGCGCATCTGGCGGACTGGATGAGCCGCCTCAAGCGCCAAGGCGCGACCAGTTTCGGCTACTACCCGGACAACTTCCTCGACAACCTGCCGGACCTGAAAACCGTAAGGCCTGCGCTCTCCAACAAATGGAATCCATAACATGCTGGATAGACTGTTAGCCCTGCTTGTTCTGGCGCTCGTCCTCGGCGTGCCGCTGGGCCTGATCTTCCTGGTGACCGGGCAGTTCCTGATGGACTTCGTGTTCTTCTACCCGCTGTTCATGTCCGGGTTGTGGATTGCCGGCGGCCTGTATTTCTGGCTGCACTGGGAGCGCCACTGGCCGTGGCAGGACGACACGCTACCGCCGCCACTGGAAGGCGAGCCGCTGATCTCGATTCTGATCCCTTGCTACAACGAAGGTGACAACGCCGCCGACACCATCCACGCGGCGCTGGCCCAGCACTACCCGAACATCGAAGTCATCGCGATCAACGACGGCTCCAAGGACAACACCGCCGAAGTGCTGGATGCGCTGGCCAAGGAAGATCCACGTTTGCGCGTGCTGCATCTGGCGGAAAACCAGGGCAAAGCCGTCGCATTGCGCATGGGTGCCATCGCGGCGCGCAGTGAATATCTGGTGTGCATCGACGGTGACGCACTGCTGGCGCCGAACACCGCGGCGTATCTGGTTGCACCGATGCTGGATAACGCACGCCTCGGCGCAGTGACCGGCAACCCACGGATTCGTACGCGTTCGACGCTGGTCGGGCGGGTGCAGGTCGGCGAGTTCTCCTCGATCATCGGGCTCATTAAACGCACGCAACGGGTGTTCGGGCGGATCTTTACCGTCTCCGGCGTAATCGTCGCGTTCCGCCGTAGCGCGCTGAACCGCGTCGGTTACTGGAGCCCGGACATGATCACTGAAGACATCGACATCAGCTGGAAGCTGCAACTCGATCACTGGAGCATCTTCTACGAGCCGCGCGCGCTGTGCTGGATCCTGATGCCGGAAACCCTCGGTGGTTTGTGGAAGCAGCGTTTGCGCTGGGCGCAGGGCGGCGCCGAAGTGCTGTTCAAAAACATCCGTGGCATCTGGCAGTACCGCCATCGTTATCTGTGGCCGCTGCTGTTTGAATACTGCCTGTCGACCGGTTGGGCATTCACCTTCCTGCTGTCGGTAATTTTCTGGGGCGTCGGCAAGTTCGTGGTCATGCCGGAGGCCATCGCGGTGGATCACTTGATGCCACCGGCGTTCACCGGGCTGTTGCTGGCGTTCGTCTGTCTGGTGCAGTTCGCCGTCAGCATCATCATCGACCGTCGCTACGAGCCAGGTTTGGGCAAGACCATGTTCTGGGTGGTCTGGTACCCGATCGCGTTCTGGTTTGTCAGTTTGCTGACGACGCTGGTCAGCTTCCCGAAAGTGCTGTTCGGCCAACATCAGAAACGCGCGCGTTGGGTCAGTCCTGATCGGGGCATCAAACCGATCGGCGACGACGAAGAGGAGGTCATCAAATGAAAATCATCCGGACCCGCCAACGGCCTTTTCTGGTCGTGGTCGATGTGGTGCTTACCGTAGTGGCGTGGGTGGGGCTGTTGTTCTTGCTGATCCGTGGGCTATGGCCATTGATTGAAACCTATGCGGGTGGGCCTCGCATCGATCACTCGGCGTTCGACGCGCTGGGCACCCTGCAGATTTATCTGTGGATTGCCTTGGTCAACGCGGTGATTCTGATTTCCTGGGCGCGTTATCAGCAGCGCAAAAGTCGCAGTTTTGCCCAGCGCCGCTTGCCGTCGCCGGTGATCGACGATGAAGGCTTGAGCAAGAGTTTCAAGCTTTGCGATGACCGCTTGCAGAAACTGCGCACGCCCGGGGTGATGACCATTCACAACGATCAGGAAGGCGACATCAGCCATGTGGTGACGCATTTCTGGCCGGTGCAGCAGGAAGAATTGCCACCGCCGCTGGCACCGCTGGAGCATCCACGGGTGATCTTTCTGCATGCCGAGGATGACGATAATCGCGAACCCCTTACCCGGCTTTGATCGTTCCCACGCTCTGCGTGGGAATGCCTCTTGGGACGCTCCGCGTCCAGTGACGCGGAGCGTCACGGGCTGCATTCCCACGCAGGAGCGTGGGAACGATCAATCGGCCGCTAAGCGCGGATCAGTTCCCAAGCCTCTTCCATTGGCAGAGGTTGCTTCATGCGCTCGGCCAGCAGCGCCATCGCCCGTTCCTTCTCGCAAGCCACAGCGGCGACCAGTACACCGTTTCTACCGAACAGGCCAATGAACGGCGGTTGTTCGGGCTCGCCATGAAACTGCACTTCATCCCAATGTTCGGCGTGGCCGAGGTAGTCGTAGTTCTTGCCGAAGTGCCAAGTCCAGAAGAACGGCACGTTGAGGTAATGTTCGTCGCCACCGAGCATGTTGGCAGCGGCGATTCGTGCGTGTTGCTGAGCCAGGCGCCAGTGCTTGATGCGTTGCGGCTGGCCGTGGAGCGGGAAGGTGGCGATGTCGCCGATCGCCCACAGGCCTTCGGTGACACGCATGCCGTCATCGACGCGCAATGACTGATCTTTTTCCCTCGGCAGTGACGCAAAGGCTTCGGTGGCCGGATGCACGCCGACCCCGGCCAGCACCAGATCCGCCGAAAGACGCAGGCCATTGTCCAGCAATACTGTCTCGACTTTGCCATCGCCGATGATTTCGGTGGCTGCGTGCTCGGTAATGAATTTCACGCCGTTCTGTTCGTGCAGCGCGCGGATCGCCTTGCCCACAGCCTCACCGAACTGGGCAGCGAAAGGAATTGCGTGCCGAGCCAGCACCGTGACGTCGAGACCGTATTGGCGCAGGGCCGAGGCGCATTCGAGGGCGATGAAGCTGTCGCCGATGATCACTGCACGTTGTTCCGGTCTGGCAGTGTTCATGATCCGTTCTGCCTGAGCTTTTGAGCGCAGCACGAATACCTGTGGAAGATCTGCGCCGGGTAAATCCAGCGGATTGGGCTCGCCGCCAGTGGCGAGCACCGCCGCGTCGTAACGCAGCGACTGGCCGTCTTCGAGGTGAAGGGATTTGGCCGAGGCATTGATTGAGCTGATTTCACCTCGTTGGCGTTCAATGCGCTGCTCTTTATAGAAGTCATCTTCACGCAACGGCGGTATTTCTCGCGGGGGCATGTCCCCGGCGAGGACAAATTTGCTCAGCACCGTACGGTCGTAACCCGCCTCCGGCTCGCGATCGATCATCACGATACGGCCACCGAAACCCTTCTCCCGCAACGCCGCCGCGCATGCCGTACCTGCTGCGCCGGCGCCGACAATCACAAACGTACGCGAATCATCCGCCGGAGGCGTATGAGGGTCGGGCAACGGTTGATCGTCGACCCAAACCTCTTCGCCACGCAGCTCCAGTGGATATCGCTTGAGGCTGTCGAGGGCCGGTGGCTCGCATAACGCGCCATCCTCCGCCCGAAACGCAGCCTTGTGCCACGGGCAGATAAGGCGTCCGTGACACAACGCTCCGTCAGCCAGCGGCGCGCTGGCATGTGGGCATTCGCCCTGAAACGCACGTAACTGGCCGTTCGCGCGCAACAGCACAATCTTGCAGTCGCCGATTTCAACTTGCAGGCCACGGTCTTCAGGGACATCGGCGAAACGGGCGACGCGGTGCAGGGACATGTTCGACTTCCTCGCAGGCATTTCTCTTGTGAGTTTGCGTCGTAGTGCGAGGTTCAGCCATTTGCCACTGCCACGGCACGAACGGTACAGCTATAGTTTGCAAGCCGACGACGGCCCCACTGCACAAGGTGCTCCCGGAATGACCCGATTGACCTCTCTCAACCCCTGGCTGGCGGCCCTTGCTGTCACCCTTTGCGTGCAGTTTCCGGCGCAGGCCCAGGAGCGTTTCACCCTGAACATCCCGGGTGTTTCCGATAACCGCCTGTTCACCTCGGCAGCGGCCAGCGATGCGCCCGGTTGCGGCGGCAAGAACCAGTCGCCGGCGCTGAGCTGGAACGCAGGACCTGCCGGCACCCAGAGTTACGCGATCGTCATGCACGATCCGGACGGCCAGAAAGGCCTGGGCGTCGATCACTGGATTCATTACGGCATCAAAGCCACCACGCACCAGATCGCGGCGGGCGTCGGCGCCAAATCCGCGTTCGAAGGTGTCGGTGGCACCAACAGCAAGGGCAACACCCATTACATGGGGCCGTGCCCGCCAGTGGGCGACAGCGCGCACCATTACATTATCCAGATCTACGCGCTGGATCTGGCCCCGGACGCCTTGCCGGCCGGTTTGACTCGCGCCGAACTGATGGAAAAAATCAAAGGCCATGTGCTGCGTAACAGCAGTGCGGTGCGGCGTTATCACCGCTGAAAATATTTTTAGCGGCGTTTAACCCGAACTGAAAGGGCTGCCCGTCTCAGTGGATGAATGCTCAATTTCATCCCGAGGTCAGCCCCCATGTCTCTTCCTTTTTTGCGTCCTGTTGCGGTTGCTGTGCTGCTGGCGCTCGCCGGTTGCGGTGCTTCGTCCACGCCCGATTCCGCTGCTGTGCCAGCGCCTGCGCAGCCTGAGGTGCTGGTTCAACAGGAAGCCGTGATGGCTGACAGCTCAATGGCCAAACGCGCGCTGTACAGGATGCCCAATGCGGGCAGCGCGCCGATGCCGTTGAGTGAAAGTTATCCACAGAGCTATCGCGACGAGCAGCGCGAGCAGTATCAGACGTTGGCTGATAACCCGATCCACAGCGTCGCCGAGACGCCGGTTTCGACTTTCAGTGCCGACGTCGATACGGGCGCTTATGCCAACGTCCGCCGCTTGCTCAATCAGGGCCGACTGCCGCCGGAAGGCGCGGTGAGGCTGGAGGAACTGGTCAATTACTTCCCCTACGACTACGCGCTGCCCAGTGATGGCTCGCCCTTCGGCGTGACCACCGAACTGGCCGCTTCACCGTGGAACCCGCACACGCGCTTGCTGCGCATCGGCATCAAGGCCTCCGACCGAGCCGTGGCGGAACTGGCCCCGGCCAATCTGGTATTTCTGGTCGACGTGTCCGGCTCGATGGATCGCCGCGAAGGCCTGCCGATGGTCAAAAGCACGCTGAAATTGTTGGTCGATCAGTTGCGCGATCAAGATCGCGTGTCTTTGGTGGTGTATGCCGGCGAATCGAGAGTGGTGCTGGAGCCTACTTCCGGACGGGAGAAAGCGAAAATTCGTACAGCCATTGAACAATTGACTGCCGGCGGTTCGACCGCTGGTGCTTCCGGTATCGAATTGGCCTACCAAATGGCACAGCAAGCTTTCATCCCCAAAGGCATCAACCGCATCCTCTTGGCCACCGATGGCGACTTCAATGTCGGCGTCAGCGACTTCGACAGCCTCAAGCAAATGGCTGTGGATAAACGCCAAAGCGGAATTTCGCTGACGACCCTGGGTTTTGGTGTGGATAACTACAATGAGCACTTGATGGAACAACTGGCCGACGCCGGCGACGGTAACTACGCCTACATTGATAATCTGCGCGAGGCGCGCAAAGTGCTGGTGGATCAGTTGAGTTCGACCCTCGCCGTGGTGGCGCAAAACGTCAAACTGCAGGTGGAATTCAACCCGGCACAGGTCAGTGAATATCGACTGCTCGGCTACGAAAACCGTGCGTTGAAGCGTGAGGATTTCAGCAATGACAAAGTCGATGCCGGCGAAATCGGCGCAGGACACACGGTGACCGCGCTGTACGAAATTGTTCCGGCGGGTGAGAAAGGCTGGCTGGAGCCGCTGCGTTACGGCAAATCTGACGCCGCTGTTTCGACAAAGAGCGGAGAATTGGCAATGCTGCGTGTGCGTTATCAACAGCCCGAAGGTGGGAAAAGTCTGCTGATCGAACGGCCGATTACCAATCAGGTTGCACCGGCCAGCGAAGACTTGCGCTTTGCCGCTGCCGTTGCTGCGTTTTCCCAACAGCTTAAGGATGGTCGCTATACCGGCGACTTCAGCCTGAAAGACACCGAAGCACTGGCCCGTGGCGCTCGTGGCGATGATCGCTTCGGTCTGCGCAACGAGTTCGTGCAACTGGTCGAATTGGCGCAAAGTCTGCGCACATCGAGTGCTTCGAACGCGCTGGCCACTGAACGACGGATTGAATAAGTGAGTCGTCTGAAAGGCTTCATCAGCCAGCTGTTTGCCTCGGCAGACAGCTCAACCGCCAGCAGCGATGAATCGCTGCTGGCGCGTTATCGCGAGGGCGACGGCGCCGCTTTCGAGATTTTGTACGCGCGCCATCGCCAAGGCCTGTACCGGTTTCTGCTCGGGTTGAGCGGCAAACCGGAACTGGCCGACGAAGTATTTCAGGAGACCTGGCTGAGCCTGATCCGCAGCACCAGTCAGCCGCAAGGCCGGGCGACATTTCGTACATGGCTGTTCCAGATTGCCCGCAATCGCTTGATCGATCATTGGCGCAAACACGGCGCCCGACAACCGCTGCACGACAGCTATGACGAGCAAAATCACGCGGTCAGCGATGAGGCGAATGATCCCGAACAACTGTTCACTCTCAGCCGCGACAGCCAACGCCTGGACAGCGCCCTGCAAACCCTGCCCGCCGACCAGCGCGAAGTGTTCCTGCTGCGCGCCCACGGCGACCTCGACCTGGCACAAATCGCCAGCCTCACCGAAGCACCGCTGGAAACCGTTAAAAGCCGTTTGCGCTACGCCCAGCAAAAACTGCGTCGGCTGCTGGCCGAGGAGGTACTGACATGACTGACGCCCGCCAGACACCCGAAGATCCGCTGATCAAGCATGTACGCGAACAGCACAATGCCGAACCGCCAGCGCACATTGATGCGTTGATCCTCAACGCTGCGCAGCGTCAAACCCCGGCGCCGAAACCAACCGTGTGGCAACGCTGGCTGGATGTCTGCCGCAAACCACGTTGGCAAGTCGCATTCGCCAGTCTTGTTGGCGTCGCCCTGATGTTGTCACTGGTCCAGCGCGCCCCCGAGCCGCAAGCGCAATTCGACTTCGCCCCCGCCCCTAGGCTTGCTGTACCCATGACCGAAACGGACTCAGCGCAGTTGCACCGATTGTCCGCCCCGGCCGGCGCCATGCCGGCACCTGTGCCGATGATGGAAATGGCCGCGCCGATGCAAGATCAAGCGATCAGCGCCGATGAAACCAGACTCAGCAAACGCGCCACCGCCCCGGCCAATGGCCTCGACGCACAACTGCGCGAAGTCCTGCGCCTGCGCGAAGCCGGCCAGTCACAAGCCGCCGACAGCCTGTTCAACAACCTGCACAAACGCTACCCGAACGCCGATCTCGACGCCCGACTCGAACAGTTGCAGAAAAAATGACCGCCTGATCCCCCAGCCATTTGGCATTACCCTGCAAAAACGCGCACTATCGGGCTATTGCCAATGCGCTGGAGGACAACGTGGCAGCAAAAATTGACCGCATCGCCCAACTCCTCAACTGCCCGGACAAGGGTGAAGAGATGCGGCGCGCGATTACTGAGGCACGTAAGGAATTTCTGCTTAACCAGTCGCAAGAAGATGTCGTTGATGAAGACGACGTTTTTGAGGAGGTTGAGGAGGAAGACGACGATGATTACGATGAGTTTGACTGGACGACGGAGTGACGTCGTTCCAGCCCTTTTTGCATCGCTCACAAAAAAGCCCCGGACCATCACAGTCCGGGGCTTTCTCGTTTAAATCAATGGCGCACCAGGCGGGATTCGAACCCACGACCCCTGCCTTCGGAGGGCAGTACTCTATCCAGCTGAGCTACTGGTGCAGCGGGCGACATCATACCTAGGTCGGCTCGGGGCGTCCATGCTGGGTTTTGGCACGGATTGTCAGTGCGCGTGTCGGCGCAAATCGCTGCATTCCATAAAGCGGTAACGTCCTGCAAAACCCTCGCTTGGCGCTTTCACGGGACTGATCTATGGTTCTGTTGCCGCGAGGGCTTTTGGCTCGTTGATCTGAAAAATTCCACAAACGCGGCGTTTTTGTTCTTTTTTTCGAACGACCTATTGTCCTTTAACCCCTTTGATCCTACGATCCGTTTGAGATTTCAAACGCTCGTTGACCGGGCGTTGAGGCGCCGGTGTTTCGAATCGTGCACTGTCGATGCGCCACACCCGGTCACTGATTTCCCTGACGGCAGCCTTGCGAGGCGCCTTTCTACAATCATAATTTGCTCCGCGCAGGCCGCGGTGCTGTTAAGGAAAGCCGACATGCAGCTTAAAGACACCCAGTTGTTCCGCCAGCAAGCCTTCATTGATGGCGCTTGGGTCGATGCGGACAACGGTCAGACGATCAAGGTCAATAACCCGGCCACCGGCGAAATCCTCGGCACCGTGCCGAAGATGGGCGCTGCCGAAACCCGCCGTGCCATTGAAGCCGCTGACAAAGCGCTGCCGGCCTGGCGTGCACTGACCGCCAAGGATCGTGCGAACAAGCTGCGTCGCTGGTTCGAACTGATCATCGAGAACCAGGACGACCTCGCTCGCCTGATGACGCTCGAGCAGGGCAAGCCGCTGGCCGAAGCCAAAGGCGAAATCGTTTACGCCGCTTCGTTCATCGAATGGTTCGCCGAAGAAGCCAAGCGCATCTACGGTGACGTGATTCCGGGTCACCAGCCAGACAAGCGTCTGATCGTTATCAAGCAGCCAATCGGCGTTACTGCGGCCATCACCCCGTGGAACTTCCCGGCGGCGATGATCACCCGCAAGGCCGGTCCAGCGCTGGCTGCCGGTTGCACCATGGTGCTCAAGCCTGCTTCGCAAACTCCATTCTCCGCATTCGCCCTGGCCGAACTGGCTCAGCGCGCGGGCATTCCTGCGGGCGTGTTCAGCGTAGTGTCCGGCAGCGCCGGCGATATCGGCAGCGAGCTGACCAGCAACCCGATCGTGCGCAAACTGTCCTTCACCGGTTCGACCGAAATCGGTCGTCAACTGATGTCGGAATGTGCCAAGGACATCAAGAAAGTCTCGCTGGAACTGGGCGGCAACGCGCCGTTCATCGTGTTCGACGACGCGGACCTGGATAAGGCCGTCGAAGGCGCGATCATTTCCAAGTACCGCAACAACGGCCAGACCTGCGTCTGCGCCAACCGTCTGTACATCCAGGATTCGGTCTACGACGCGTTCGCCGAGAAGCTGAAAGTGGCTGTGGCGAAACTGAAGATCGGCAACGGTCTGGAAGACGGCACCACCACTGGCCCACTGATCGACGAAAAAGCCGTGGCCAAGGTGCAAGAGCACATCGCTGACGCTGTAGCCAAAGGTGCCACCGTGCTGGCTGGCGGCAAGGCGATGGAAGGCAACTTCTTCGAGCCGACCATCCTCACCAACGTGCCGAAAAACGCCGCCGTAGCCAAGGAAGAAACCTTCGGTCCGCTGGCGCCGCTGTTCCGCTTCAAAGATGAAGCCGAAGTGATCGCGATGTCCAATGACACCGAGTTCGGTCTGGCTTCGTACTTCTATGCTCGCGACCTCGGTCGTGTGTTCCGCGTCGCTGAAGCGCTGGAATACGGCATGGTCGGCGTCAACACCGGGCTGATCTCCAACGAAGTCGCGCCGTTCGGCGGCATCAAGGCCTCGGGCCTGGGCCGTGAAGGCTCCAAGTACGGCATCGAAGATTACCTGGAAATCAAATACCTCTGCCTGGGCATCTAACCTCGGACAAGGATCGCTGCAAACGCAAAGGGCACGAGAGCGCTGTCCCTTTGCGTCGTTTCAAACCGGAATTTTCTCTGCGGCCAGGAACGCCGTGGCAGTCGATCATCGCATGCTGCCACCGTCGATTTCTCCCGCTTAATCCTTGAACCACGCCGCCCGATGAGCGGCGAATGAGGACTGTAATGAGCAAGACTAACGCTGAACTGATGGCCCGTCGTACCGCAGCTGTTCCACGTGGTGTTGGCCAGATTCACCCGATCTTCGCTGAGTCCGCGAAGAACGCTACCGTGACTGACGTTGAAGGTCGTGAGTTCATCGACTTCGCTGGCGGCATCGCGGTACTGAACACCGGCCACGTACACCCGAAAATCATCGCCGCCGTGACCGAACAGCTGAACAAGCTGACCCACACTTGCTTCCAGGTGCTGGCTTACGAGCCGTACGTTGAGCTGTGCGAAAAAATCAACGCCAAGGTGCCAGGTGATTTCGCCAAGAAAACCCTGCTGGTCACCACCGGTTCCGAAGCCGTGGAAAACGCCGTAAAAATCGCCCGTGCCGCCACTGGCCGCGCTGGCGTGATCGCTTTCACCGGCGCTTACCACGGTCGCACCATGATGACCCTGGGCCTGACCGGTAAAGTCGTGCCGTACTCGGCCGGCATGGGCCTGATGCCTGGCGGCATCTTCCGCGCGCTGTACCCGAACGAACTGCACGGCGTGAGCATCGACGACTCGATCGCTTCCATCGAGCGCATCTTCAAGAACGACGCTGAGCCGAAAGACATCGCCGCGATCATCATCGAACCTGTTCAGGGTGAAGGTGGTTTCTACGTCGCGCCGAAAGAATTCATGAAGCGCCTGCGCGCCCTGTGCGACCAGCACGGCATTCTGCTGATCGCTGACGAAGTACAAACCGGCGCTGGCCGTACCGGTACGTTCTTCGCCATGGAGCAGATGGGCGTTGCTGCCGACCTGACCACCTTCGCCAAATCCATCGCTGGCGGCTTCCCGCTGGCCGGTGTTTGCGGCAAGGCCGAATACATGGACGCCATCGCACCAGGCGGCCTGGGCGGCACCTACGCTGGTAGCCCGATCGCTTGCGCCGCGGCCCTGGCCGTAATGGAAGTGTTCGAAGAAGAGCAACTGCTGGACCGCTGCAAGGCTGTCGGCGAGCGTCTGGTCACTGGCCTGAAAGCTATCCAGGCCAAGTACCCGGTCATCGGCGAAGTTCGTGCGCTGGGCGCGATGATCGCGGTCGAGTTATTCGAAAACGGCGACAGCCACAAGCCGAACGCTGCTGCTGTAGCGTCGGTGGTGGCCAAGGCGCGCGACAAGGGCCTGATCCTGCTGTCCTGCGGCACCTACGGCAACGTTCTGCGCGTCCTCGTACCGCTGACTTCGCCGGACGAGCAACTGGACAAAGGTCTGGCGATCATCGAAGAGTGCTTCTCGGAGCTGTAAGCCGCGCACTGTGTGATCGGATAGACAAAAAAACCCGCTTCGGCGGGTTTTTTTTCGCCCCGTGAACATATCAATTGCTTTTGCGCTGTATCGAAAGGCCAGCATTGGCTAAGGTTCAGGCATTGCAAGGGAGAGCGCGCATGACTGCCGTTGATTTACCCGCCGTACCCCGAGTGCTGATTGCCGAGGCCGATCCGTGGTCCCGGGACCTGCTCAAACAAGTGCTTCTGAACGTGCGTTGCGATGCGCGGATAGACTTGTGCGCCGACGGGCAGCAAGCCCTGTCATTGCTCAGTGAAGTGCCGTATGACCTGGCGATCGTCGATTGGGAGTTGCCCGGCATCGACGGTTTGAGCGTGCTGCGCAGCGTGCGTCAGCGCAAACGCAACCCACCGTTGCCGTTCATCCTGATGAGCAGCCGCAACGACAGCGCCAGTGTGCGTGAAGCGATTCCGTTGGCGCCCACGGCCTACCTGACCAAACCACTGAACATGGAAAGCCTGACCGAGCGTTTGCAGGGTTTACTGCTGAATGCCGGTGAAGAGGTGTTCTGTGAGGTGCCGGCATTGGCACCGGGCATGACCTTGTCGATATTCCTTGAACGCCGCCGCGAGCAGGCCGACGGCGCGCCGTTGATGACCGATGTGCAGGTGGCGGTAAAGCGCAGCCTCAATCCCAATGGCCTCGATCTGAAACTGTTGGAAGATGAGATCAAAACCGACCCACAAATCACTGCAGTGCTGATCGCTGCGGCCAACAGCGCGGCGCAGCACCACGGTGCACCGGTTCAAACGCTCGCTCAAGCCCTGCATCGCCTGGGCACCGGGCAGAGCATGAACCTGATTCTGGGGCTGGCACTCAAGCGCAGCGCCAAGCTCAGCGATCCTTGTCTGGCGGACTACGCCGAGCGTTACTGGGGCTTGTCTCTGCACACCGCTGAATACGCGCGCACCTTGGCACGCTTACTCGATCTCGATCAGGAGCGCTGTTACTGCGCGGGTATGCTCCATCGCCTGGGTGATCTGGCGTTGCTGCGTTGTCTGCAGGAGTGGCAGCAGGCCGGCGGTGCGCTGGATGAGTGGGAGGAGGTCGGCGAGGCGCTGGCGGAGTTTGGCGCGGCTTATGGTTCGGCGTTGCGCACCCGCTGGCGATTGCCGCTGGAGCTGCGTGAGCTGATTGCGTCGGTGTACCAGCTCGGCGGCGGGGTGTATTCCCGTGAGGCGCTGGTGATGAACATGGCGGCGCAGATGGCCCGCTTGACCGAGCATGAGGGCGTTGAGGAGTTGGCGAAGAGCCGCACGGCGCGGTTGCTAAAGATCGGGCTGCCGGAGTTGATGCGGATGCGCAAATAACCTGACTTACGCAAACCCCGCAATGGATCTCTGTGTAGCTGAGATACGGGTCAGGCAGAAATGATGCGGTTCTTGCCCTGTCGCTTGGCCTCATACATCGCCGCATCCGCGCGGGCGAACAGGCTGTCGAGGTTTTCGTCTTCCCCGGTAAGGCTGGTCAGCCCCTGGCTCACGGTGATGCCGAACGTCTGGCCGTCATGGCTGAAGCTCAAACGCTGAATCTCCTGCTGCAGCCGCTCGGCCACCTGCATGGCCATGTCCGGCGCACAACCGGGAAACACTGCGGCAAACTCTTCGCCGCCAATCCGCCCGAACAGATCGCCCCGGCGCAACGAGCCGCGTCCGCACTCGGCAATCCGCTGCAGAACATTATCGCCCTCCGGGTGGCCGTAGGTGTCATTGATCATTTTGAAATCATCGATATCCAGCAGCAGAAAGGCCATTTGTGCGCCCTGCACCTTCGCTACTTCGAACTCGCGATTGGCGCACTCGAAGAAGTGCCGGCGATTGCTGCTTTGGGTCAGCACGTCGGTGGTCGCCAGACGGTGCAACTCGGTTTCCATCTGCTTCTTGTCGGTGATGTCTTCGGCGATGCCGACGATGATCACCGGTTGCCCCGGCTCGTCCTGACGGTTGATGAAGCACTTATCGCTGAGCCAGCGCACCTGGCCGTCGGCGGCGATGATCCGGTATTCGCGATCTTCCACCGCGCCTCTGTGCAGGACTTCGGCGAGGCTGCGTTCGGCGTATTCCAGATCGTCGGGGTAGATGCTGTCGCGCCATTGGTTGTAGTCGGCGAGGAGGAGGCCGGCGGAGCGGCCGAAAATCCGTTCATAGGCGGGGCTGACATACAGCACCTGCCGGGTTTCCCAGTTGAAGGCCCAGAGCACAGCGTTGACGCTGACCAATAAGGAGCTGAACAGCTGTTCGCGTTCGCTCAAACGGGCGACTTCGCCTTGGGCATGCATCAACGCCATGAGCGTTTGTGCAGCCTCGGGCCACTTCGGTAAGGATGAGTCTTTTTGATTGTTATTGACCATCGGCACAGATCTCAAAGGCGTGCCGCAATTCGACAACGGCCACAGTACAGCCCGCCGGGATGGCGAAGTGTCTTTGAGATAGGCGATTTTTAGCGAAGTTCCGAAGGGTGCACCCGGGAGCCGGGTGCACCGATCAACGGTCTCAGGCGGCTGCAGGGCGCAGCGAGTAGGTTTTCAACTGGTCGGCGAATTCACGCAGGGACTGGATACCGCTGGCTTCGGCCTCGTGAATCCACTCTTTGATGGCGGCGAGCATGTCGTGGCCATTTGCGCTGGTCTTGACCCAGATCTGCTGCAGGGCCAAGCGTTTCTCGTAAATTACCTTCAGCGCCTGGCTGTGCTCGAGCATGGTCTGGATGCGCAAGTGATGACGATCTTCCAGCAGGCTGGTTTCCCGCGACAGCAGACGCTTGGCGCGGTGGAACTGATGACGCACCGAATGATCGACCTTGGCCAGCTCTTGCTTGACCAGCGGGCCGATCACCAATTTGCGGTACTGGGCCATGATCTGGAAGCGGTTGTTGAGGATGGCCATGGCGGTGTCCATGTCCAGATTGCCCTTGCCTTCGACGCGGTGGGCGATCGGCGCCACGCGCTGAACCTTGGCCAGACGCAGGAAGCTGAAGACTTTGATCCACGCCCAACCGAGGTCGAACTCCCACTTCTTCACCGACAGCTTGGCCGAGTTAGGGTAGGTGTGATGGTTGTTATGCAGTTCTTCGCCGCCGATCAGGATGCCCCACGGCACCAGATTGGTGGCTGCGTCGCGGCATTCGAAGTTGCGATAGCCGACCGCATGGCCCAGACCGTTGATCACGCCGGCGGCCCACACCGGGATCCACATCATCTGGATCGCCCAGATGGTGATGCCGATGGTGCCGAACAGCAGCAGGTCGATGACGCCCATGATCGCCACGCCCAACAGCGGGTAGCGGCTGTAGACGTTGCGCTCGATCCAGTCTTCGGGGCAGTTCTTGCCGTAGATGCGCAGGGTTTCCGGGTTTTGCGCTTCGGCGCGATACAGCTCGGCGCCGGTGCGCAGCACGGTGGAAAGGCCTTTGATGACCGGGCTGTGCGGGTCGTCTTCGGTTTCGCACTTGGCGTGATGTTTACGGTGGATGGCGGTCCACTCGCGGGTGTTCTGCGCCGTGGTCAGCCACAACCAGAAACGGAAAAAGTGCTTCAGGCCAGCATTCAGCTCCAGCGAGCGATGGGCCGAGTAGCGGTGCAGATAGACCGTGACGGCGACAATTGTCACGTGGGTCATCAGCAGGGTGACTGCGACCAGAGACCAGGCCGACAAGCCAAGAAAACCTTCGTACCACATAGGCTATAGGGCCCTCGATAAAGATAAAAACAGCCGTTGCATTATCACCAAGCACACAGATAAAACCAGTCGCCCTTTCAGATAAGAGTCGCTGGATGTTTCTTGACCTATAATTCCAACCTTTTTGTAGGGACATGGACAGTCGAATGCCTGCCACTTACCGCGATGCTTTGCGTGCAGCGCTGCTTTATCTCGTGCTTGCTGCTGTCTGGCTGCAGGGCACTGATCATTTATTAAACAATTTCTTCGATAACTCCGTCGATCTTGCCCGATGGCAACTGATCAACGGTTACGTCTTCGCGGCGTTCAGCGCCGGGCTGATTTTCCTGGCGCGGGCGCGATTGTGCGAGTTTCTCGGAATAGGTGCGCGTTTGCGCGAACGCCACGCCGACCGCGAACGCCTGCGTCAAGCGGCGGCGGTCTTCGATTGCACCCGCGAAGGGGTGCTGGTGACCAACCATCAGGGGCTGATCGTGCACGTCAATCGTGCGTTCATCGAGATCACCGGTTATCAGCGTGAAGAAGTCCTCGGGCAGCAGCCGAGCCTGTTCAAGTCGGGCCATCATCCGCCGGGATTTTATCAGGCGATGTTTGCCACTCTGGAATCGCAGGGCGAATGGAGCGGCGAAATCTGGAACCGCCGAAAAAGCGGCGAGATTTATCCACAGTGGCAGACCATTCGGGTCATTCACGATGATCAGGGCCGGCGCAGCCATTACGTCGCGGTGTTTTCAGACATTAGTGCGATCAAGGATTCCGAGCATGAGCTCAAACACCTCGCGCACCACGATCCGCTGACCGATCTGCCCAATCGGCTGCTGTTCAGCGATCGCGCTGAACAGGCACTGGCCTCGGCGCAAAACCACAAGCGCGGTTGTGCACTGCTGATGCTTGATCTCGATCACTTCAAAATGATCAACGACAGCCTCGGCCATAACATCGGCGATCGCTTGCTCAAGGCCGTGGCAGCGCGCTTGCAGGCGCTGTTCGGCCCCGGCATTACGCTGGCGCGTCTCGGTGGTGATGAGTTCGCCGTACTGGCGGAAAGTTGTCCACAGCCGGTGCAGGCCGCAGCGCTGGCGCAACGGATTCTCGATGCACTGAAGGAGCCGTTCAGCATTGACGGCAATCAGTTGTTCATCAACGGCAGCCTCGGCATCAGCCTGTTCCCCAGTGACGCGTTGAGCGCCGAACAACTGTTGCGCAATGCCGACGCGGCGTTGTTCAAGGCCAAGAGCAGCGGCCGCAACGGGTACGCCTTGTACACCGAAGAACTCACCGCCCACGCCCAGCAACGGGTGGAAATCGCTTTCGAACTGCGCCGGGCGCTGGAGCAACGGGAATTGCGGGTGTTCTACCAGCCTGTACATGACTTGAAGACCAGTCGCTTGATCGGTGTTGAAGCCTTGGTGCGTTGGCAGCATCCGCAGCGCGGTCTGGTGTCGCCGGCGGAATTCATCCCGATTGCCGAGCGCACCGGGCTGATTGCCGAAATCGACGCGTGGGTGATGCAGCAGGCGTGTCGGCAGATGTGTGAGTGGCAACAGGCCGGGGTGGTGCTGTCGTTTGTCGCGGTCAATGTTTCGTCGCGGTTGTTCGCCCGGCGCGAGTTGTACCAGCAGGTGGCGCAGGTGCTGCACGACACCGGGCTGGATCCGGCGTATCTGGAGCTTGAAGTCACTGAAAGCGCGGTAATGGACGATCCGGAAGTGGCGCTGGAGCAGATGCATCGTTTGCGTGAATTGGGTATTCGTCTGGCCATCGATGATTTTGGTACCGGGTATTCATCGCTGTTGCGGCTCAAGCGCTTGCCGGTGCAGAAGCTGAAAATCGATCAGGGTTTTGTTGCCGGCTTGCCTTGGGACGAGGATGACGCAGCGATCGTGCGGGTGATCATCGCGCTGGCCCGGAGCATGGGCATGCAGGTGCATGCCGAGGGTATCGAGCAGGTTGAGCAGGCGGCGTTTTTGCTGGAGCAGGAATGTGATCTGGGGCAGGGGTATTGGTTTGGGCGGCCGGTTCAAGCGCAGGAGATTGATTGGGCAAGAACACCGGTGATTGGTTAAAAGATCAAAAGATCGTCCGATCGCGGCCCGAGCCTTCGGCAGCTCCTGCACCGATCCCTGTAGGAGCTGCCGAAGGCTGCGATCTTTTGCTCCACCAACGCGCAAACCCTTGCCGTGCCACATAATGTTTTCTGGTTATATAAACATTCTTAAATAGTCTTTTTAAGAATATCCGCGCCTCTCTTATATTGCTTCCACGCCGAACGCAGTGCCGCCCACTGCCAGGCAAATCCCATTCAAAGGAGCAGCACCATGAGCGCATCCCTTCGCAGCGTTGACGGTCAGGACGAAAGCACCATTTTGCGTGAAATCCAGAGCGCCCTGCGCGATCTGCGTTTCGGCGCGGTGGAGATCACTGTGCACAACGCGCAAGTCGTACAGATCGAACGCAAAGAGAAATTCCGTTTGCAGCAACCGGGTAAACAACCGGGCTGAGTTGAAGATCAAAAGATCGCAGCCTGCGGCAGCTCCTACAGGGGGCTGTGTGTAGGAGCTGCCGAAGGCTGCGATCTTTAGCCGGCACACCCGATTCCAGATATTCATAAGAAAAAGCCACCACCCAGAATTCCAGGAGCTTTCACCATGTCGTCGATTCGCCGTTACGCTTTGGCCGCCCTGGCCAGTGCTGTGTTTGCCGGTTCCGCGGTTGCCAAGGATTACGAACTGCTCAATGTGTCGTATGACCCGACGCGCGAGCTGTATCAGGACTACAACGCTGAATTCATCAAGTTCTGGCAGAAAGACCACGCTGGCGACACGGTGAAAATCCAGCAATCCCACGGCGGTTCGGGCAAACAGGGCCGTGCGGTGATCGACGGTCTGCGCGCTGACGTCGTGACCCTGGCCCTGGCCGGTGACATCGACGAAATCGCCAAACTCGGCAAGACCCTGCCTGCCGACTGGCAGAAGCGTCTGCCGGAAGCGAGCACGCCGTACACCTCGACCATCGTCTTCCTGGTGCGCAAGGGCAACCCGAAAGGCATCAAGGACTGGGGCGATCTGGTCAAGAACGACGTCTCGGTAATCACCCCTAATCCAAAAACCTCTGGCGGCGCACGCTGGAACTTCCTCGCCGCATGGGCCTACGGCCTGAAAGCCAACGGCGGTGACGAAGCCAAAGCCAAAGAATATGTGCAGACCCTGTTCAAGCACGTGCCGATCCTCGACACCGGTGCGCGCGGTTCGACCATCACCTTCGTCAACAACGGTCAGGGTGACGTGTTGCTGGCCTGGGAAAACGAAGCGTTCCTGGCGCTGAAAGAAGATGGCGGCGCCGACAAGTTCGACATCGTCGTACCTTCGCTGTCGATCCTCGCCGAGCCACCGGTGGCCGTGGTTGACAAGAACGCCGAGAAGAAGGGTAACGAGCAGATCGCCGAAGCTTATCTGAAGCACCTGTACAGCCCGGCTGGTCAGGAAATTGCCGCGAAAAACTTCTACCGTCCCCGTGACAAGGACGTGGCTGCCAAGTACGCCCAGCAGTTCCCGAAACTGGAACTGGTGACCATCGACAAGGACTTCGGCGGCTGGAAAGCCGCGCAACCGAAATTCTTCAACGACGGTGGCGTGTTCGACCAGATTTATCAGGCGCAGTAAGTTTTCATAGCCATAAACAAGCCCCGGATTTACCTTCGGGGCTTCGCGCGTTTTTTAACCAAGGACTTTTATGTCGCGTCGTATCTCCCCCGTCATACCCGGCTTCGGGCTGACGCTGGGCTACACCTTGGTGTACCTCAGCCTGATTGTGCTTATCCCGCTGGCGGCGATGTTCGTCCACGCCGCGCAACTTACCTGGGATCAGTTCTGGACGATCATTTCCGCACCACGGGTGCTGGCCGCGTTGAAGCTGAGCTTCGGCACCGCGCTGTGTGCGGCGATCATCAACGGCATCATCGGCACGCTGCTGGCCTGGGTGCTAGTGCGCTACACCTTCCCGGGGCGCAAGGTGATCGACGCGATGATCGATCTGCCGTTCGCCCTGCCGACAGCGGTGGCCGGTATCGCGCTGACCGCGCTGTATGCGCCGGCCGGTCTGGTCGGCCAATTCGCCGCTGACCTCGGTTTCAAAATCGCCTACACCCCGCTCGGTATCACTCTGGCGCTGACCTTCGTCACCCTACCGTTCGTGGTGCGCACGGTGCAGCCGGTGCTGGCCGACATTCCCCGTGAAGTCGAAGAAGCCGCCGCGTGCCTCGGTGCGAAGCCATGGCAGGTGTTTCGCCACATTCTGGTTCCGGCACTCCTGCCCGCCTGGCTGACCGGTTTTGCCCTGGCGTTCGCGCGTGGCGTCGGCGAGTACGGCTCGGTGATTTTCATCGCCGGCAACATGCCGATGAAAACCGAGATCCTGCCGCTGCTGATCATGGTCAAACTCGACCAATACGATTACACCGGCGCCACCGCCATCGGCGTATTGATGCTGGTGGTTTCCTTCGTCCTGTTGCTGCTGATCAACTTGCTGCAGCGGCGCATCGAAACCCCATAAGGAGGCGCGAACATGTCCCAATCGTCTATTGCGGCCGCCTCTTCGGCCAACGCTGCACGCCGTGGCAGCGCCACTTCGCGCAGAATCCTGATCGGCCTGGGCTGGCTGATCTTTTTCCTGTTTCTGCTGCTGCCGTTGTTCATCGTCGTATCGCAGGGTTTGAAGAATGGCCTCGGCGCTTTCTTCACCGCGATCTTTGAGCCGGACGCGCTTTCGGCACTGAAACTCACCGTGTTCGCCGTGCTGATTTCGGTACCGCTGAACCTGGTATTCGGCGTCAGTGCGGCGTGGTGCGTGAGCAAATACTCGTTCCGTGGCAAGAGCATGCTGGTGACGCTGATCGACCTGCCGTTCTCGGTATCGCCGGTGATCGCCGGTCTGGTCTACGTGCTGATGTTCGGCGCACAAGGCTTGTTCGGGCCGTGGCTGCAGGATCACGACATCCAGATCGTCTTCGCCCTGCCGGGCATCGTGCTGGCGACGATTTTCGTCACCGTGCCGTTCGTCGCTCGTGAACTGATTCCGTTGATGCAGGAACAAGGCACGCAGGAAGAGGAAGCCGCGCGTCTGCTCGGCGCCAATGGCTGGCAGATGTTCTGGCATGTCACCGTGCCGAACATCAAGTGGGGCCTGATCTATGGCGTGGTGCTGTGTACCGCGCGGGCCATGGGTGAGTTCGGTGCGGTGTCGGTGGTCTCCGGGCACATTCGCGGGGTGACCAACACCTTGCCGCTGCACGTCGAGATCCTCTACAACGAATACAACCACGTGGCCGCGTTCGCCGTGGCGAGCCTGTTGCTGATCCTGGCGCTCTTCATCCTGCTGCTCAAGCAGTGGAGCGAAAACCGTATCAACCGCCTGCGCGCCAGCGCCGCGGAGGAATAATTCATGTCGATCGAAGTGCGTAACGTCAGCAAGAATTTCAATGCCTTCAAGGCGCTGGACAACATCAGCCTGGACATCCACAGCGGTGAGCTGGTCGCGCTGCTCGGCCCGTCGGGCTGCGGCAAGACCACCTTGCTGCGCATTATTGCCGGCCTGGAAACCCCGGATAACGGCAATATTGTGTTCCACGGAGAAGACGTCTCCGGCCACGACGTGCGTGATCGCAACGTCGGTTTCGTGTTCCAGCATTACGCGTTGTTCCGCCACATGACCGTGTTCGATAACGTCGCGTTCGGTCTGCGCATGAAACCGAAAAACCAGCGTCCGAACGAAAGCCAGATCGCGGTCAAGGTGCATGAACTGCTGAACATGGTGCAGCTGGATTGGCTGTCGGATCGTTATCCGGAGCAGTTGTCCGGTGGTCAGCGTCAACGTATCGCTTTGGCCCGTGCCTTGGCGGTCGAGCCAAAAGTGCTTCTGCTCGATGAGCCGTTCGGCGCCCTCGATGCCAAGGTGCGTAAAGAGCTGCGCCGCTGGCTGGCGCGGTTGCACGAAGACATCAACCTGACCTCGGTGTTCGTGACCCACGACCAGGAAGAGGCGATGGAAGTCGCCGACCGTATCGTGGTGATGAACAAGGGCGTGATCGAGCAGATCGGCTCACCGGGCGACGTTTACGAAAACCCGGCCAGCGATTTCGTTTATCACTTCCTCGGCGATTCGAACCGCTTGCTGTTGAGCGACGACAATCACGTGCTGTTCCGCCCGCATGAAGTGTCGTTGTCCAGGCATGAGCTGGAGGATCACCATGCGGCTGAAGTCCGTGACATCCGCCCGTTGGGCGCGACCACGCGGGTGACGCTCAAGGTTGAGGGCCAGACGGATTTGATCGAGGCCGAAGTGGTGAAAGACCACGACAGCCTGATCGGCTTGGCCAAGGGTGAGACCCTGTTCTTCAAGCCGAAGGTCTGGCAGAAAGTCGCAGGCCTCTAAGACCAAAAGATCGCAGCCTGCGGCAGCTCCTACAGGGGTTTCGGTTGGTCACACATTTTGTGATCGACCAAACCCACTGTAGGAGCTGCCGTAGGCTGCGATCTTTCAAGCGGCCTAAGCCGCCGCTTTTTTGTTCGGATTGACCTGCACCACCCCCGCCCGCGCTTCGATCTGCTCTTTCAATTCATGCCGCATCCCGAGCATGAACGCCAACTCGGCCACCACAAACAACGGCCCGACAATCAGCCCGCTGACGTCATCGACAAACGCCGGTTTGCGCCCTTCATAGTGATGCCCGACAAACTGGATCACCCAGCCCACCACAAACATCGCCAGGCCGCTGCTCAGCCAGACCATGGTGCTCTGCTGCGCCAACACATGCCCGGCCCAGACGGATAAACCCATCAGCACGGTCATAAACACCCCGAGCTTCACTTCCAGGCGCAGGTAAAACCACGCCGAGGCCAGCGCCACGACAACGGCTGGAGATATCCACAAGCCACCCAGCGACCATTGCGGACGCGACAACAAAACCGCCACCGCCACCACAATCAGCGGAATGCCGATAAAGTGGCTGGCGATGTTGCGCGGATCACGGTGGTAGGCGGCGTATTGACTGAGGTGGTCGACGAGGCTTTTCATTGTTGTTCCTCCGGTAGGGTTGATCGCATCATCCCTCGGGATCAGGGTTCGCTCTGTCAGGCAGGCGACAATCCAGGAGTGTTTATGCAAATACGTTCGCGGCTGATGAGTGGCCAGTGGTTCAGTCATCTGCCGGTGTCTTTTCAGGATAGCTTGCTGGCGGCAGCGCGAGAGCGGCGGCTGACGGCGGGGCAGCGCTTGTTTCAGCGTGGTGATGCGCCGTGCGGTTTGTACGCAGTGCTCGATGGCGCCGTGCGCATCGGTGCGGTGAGCGAGCAGGGCAAGGAGGCGTTGTTGAGTCTGGTGGAAGCGCCGCACTGGTTCGGCGAGATCTGCCTGTTCGATGGTCAGCCGCGTACCCATGACGCCTACGCAGTCGGGCCGTGCACGTTGCTGAATATTCCGCAGGCGACGTTGCTGAAACTGCTCGACGAACATCCGGTGTATTGGCGGCATCTGGCGCTGCTGATGAGCCACAAACTGCGCCTGGCCTTCATCAACCTCGAACAACTGAGCCTGCTGCCAGCGCCGGCGCGTCTGGCCCATCGCTTGCTGATGATCGCCGAGGGCTACGGCGAACTCGACGCGCCGCGTCGTGTACTGCAACTGCCGCAGGAGCAGTTGGCATCGATGCTGTCGCTGTCGCGGCAGACCACCAACCAGATCCTCAAGGATATGCAGGGGCAGGGGATTATCGGGCTTGGGTATGGCGAGATCGAAATCCTCGACCCCGCGCGATTGCGCGCCCTGGCCACGATCTGACAATGCACCCCAGCCCCTGTGGGAGCTGGCTTGCCAGCGATAGCGGTGCATCAGCCGACATCGATGTCTGCTGTACGGACGCCATCGCTGGCAAGCCAGGCTCCCACAGGTTTTTTTGGTGTTCGTGATATCTGGAGCAAAGCACAGACCTGTAGGAGTGAGCCTGCTCGCGATAGCCATCTATCAGTTAGCCAATGGGTGACTGACATACCGCTATCGCGAGCAGGCTCACTCCTACAGGGGATCTGTGTTGATTTTACGAACCGCGATAGGTCGAGAAACCGTACGGGCTCAGCAGCAGCGGGATGTGATAGTGCTGATCGGTCTGCTTCACTTCAAAAATCACCGGAATCTCCGGGAAGAACGTGTCGTGCTTGACCTTCTTGAAGTACTCGCCAGTCTTGAACACCACCCGGTATTCACCCGCTTCAAAAGGCTGCTTGGCCGGGAACAGTTCGGCAATCCGCCCTTGTTCATTGGTGGTGCCCTGAGCCAGCGGCTGCCAGTCCTGACCGACATGTTTCTCCAGGGTCACGTTGATGCCCGGCGACGGCAGGCCGTTTTCCAGGTTGAGCACGTGCACGCTCAGCGGGTTGCCGGCAGCCAGGGCCAGGCTGGAAAAAGCGCTCAGGCCGAGCGCGGCGAAAGTCATGCGCAAAGTCGTCATGGATGGAACTCCTTATTGGGAACGGGTAGCGGCTAGACCGGTTTTTTCGGCCGCCTTGATCGCACAGTTTTCGTCTTGCTCACCGCCGCCGGAACCGGCCACCCCCATCGCACCGACCAGTTCATCAGCCGCGAACAGCGGAATACCGCCGCCGAGCAACAACAATTCGTCGAGAGTGTTGAGGTTGGCGGTTTGCGGATTGCTGCGAGCGCGTTCGGCAAATAGCCGCGTGGCGGTTTTGGTCGACAGCGCGGTGTAGGCCTTGCGTTGGCTGGCGGCGGTGTTGTGCGGGCCGACACCGTCGCCGCGCAGGGTCACCAACAGATTGCCGCCCCGATCGAGCACCGACACCGTGCCGGTGCAGTTGGCCATTGCCGTGTCGGCGAGCAGCCGTGCGGTTTTCAGGTCGAGATCGGCGTGACGCGGCAGTTCCGGGCTTGCGAACACGCTGGCACTGAGGCCGAGGGCCAGGCTGGCTACAAGGTATTTGACGGTCATGGACAGGCTCCAAAAGCGAAGGCCGTCACCTTAATCGCCGTCCTTCGTCAGAACCTCGTCAGTCTGATTACAAGTTTGTAATGGGCAACGCCGGCGAAGGCGCCTAGCCTGTACGCCTGATCAATCGAGGTGTGCCATGCGTTTGCTGGTCGTAGAAGATGAAGCCAAAACCGCGAATTTCCTCGCCAAAGGCTTGGGCGAGTCGGGTTTTGCCGTGGACGTGGCGCTCAATGGCCTCGATGGCCGTTACTTTATCGAGCAACAGGAATATGACCTGATCATCCTCGACGTGATGCTCCCCGGGCTCAACGGCTGGCAATTGCTGCAGCTGATCCGCCAGCGCGGCGCCACGCCGGTATTGTTCCTGACCGCCAAGGACGCCATTGAAGACCGCGTGCGCGGCCTCGAACTGGGCGCTGACGATTACTTGCTCAAGCCCTTCGCCTTCGCCGAACTGCTCGCACGGGTACGCACGTTGCTACGGCGCGGGCCGATGCGCGAAGCCGAGTCGTACACCATCGCCGATCTGGAAATCGATGTGTTGCGCCGCCGTGTCAGTCGCGGCGGCCAGCGCATTGCCCTGACCAACAAGGAGTTCGCCTTGTTGCAATTGCTCGCCAGCCGTCAGGGCGAAGTGCTGTCGCGCACGCTGATCGCCTCACAGGTATGGAACCTGAATTTTGACAGCGACACCAACATGGTCGAAGTCGCCGTGCGGCGTTTGCGTTCGAAAGTCGATGATCCGTACATGCCGAAACTTATCCACACCGTGCGCGGTGTCGGTTATCAACTGGAAGCGCCGGACGATGCGCTCTAAGTCGATCGCCTGGCGACTGGCGCTGGCGTTCGCCATTGTTTGCGCCTTGGTACTGAGCGCGATTGGCGTGTTTCTCTACCGCTCGCTGGCCTCGGAAATCGCCTACCGCGACGACCTCGCTTTGCTTGGACGACTGGAGCAAGTGCGCGCGTTGCTCGCCGACAGCGACAGCCTCGACGCTTTGCAGGCACGGCCACGGCTGTATCAGAACATGCTCGGCAATCTCGACAGTCTGTTGCTGGTGCGCCGCGCCGATGGTTCCAGCGTGATCGCAATCAATCCCCGTCAACGCGATCTGCCGACGCTCAACGCAATCCCCCGCGAGCAAGCGCCGCGGCGCCGCGACGTGCTGACGTGGCAAGCGCCGGACGGTGCTGCACTGGCGCTGTTATCAGGTGCAGCGCAAGGGCCGAACGGCGAGCCACTGACGGTCATCGCCGGCAAGGTGCTGAGCGAGCGCGAGCAGATGCTCGCCAGTTACCGTTTGCGCTTGTATCTGGCCGTCGGCCTCGGCGCGTTGCTCGCCTTTGCCCTGGGCTTGCTGTTACTGCGCCGGGGCTTGCGACCGTTGCGGCAGTTGAGCGAAGCAGTGCGCGGCATCGATCTGCGCAGCCTCGATCAGCGCTTGCCCGCCGCCGGTACGCCGACTGAACTGCTTGAACCGGTGCAGGCGCTCAACGGCATGCTGGCGCGGCTGGACGATAGCGTGCAGCGCCTGTCGCAGTTCTCCGCCGACCTCGCCCACGAAATCCGCACGCCGTTGCACACCTTGCTCGCCAGTAACGGCCAGGCGCTGAATCATCCGCGCAGCACGGCGGAGTATCAGGAAGTCCTGGCCTCGAACATGGAAGAGTTCGAACGGCTCAAGCGCATGGCGGAAAACCTGATGTTCCTCGCCCGTGCCGAGCAGGCCGAGCGGGCGCTGAATTTGCAAATCCTGGATTTGCACAGCGTTGGCGGTGAGCTGTGTGATTACTTTGAAGCCTTGGCGGATGACCGTGACGTGCGGCTGGACAATCAACTGCACGGTGAACTGCTTGCCGATCAGCAACTGTTGCAACGAGCGCTCGGCAATCTGTTGGCCAATGCCGTGCGTCATGCCGATCAAGGATCGGTGATCAGTCTGCGTCGCCGCGACGAGTCGGGTGAGTGCTGGTTGCAAGTGCACAACCATGGCCCGGCGATTGCGCATGAACATCTGAGCAGACTGTTCGACCGCTTCTACCGCGTCGATCCTTCACGGGCAGAGCCGGGGGATTCGGGTGGCTTGGGGCTGGCGATCGTGCAGTCGATCATGCAGTTGCATGGGGGACAGGTGCGGGTGAGTAGTGATGCTGACGGCACTGTTTTTGAGCTGGCGTTTGTGGTGAGCAAGTGATTGCTTCGTGATCACTGGGAACTAGGCTAATCTTGTTCATTGAGTGCATCAAATGCGATGCAAATAAAATATATATCTAAATTTGCACCATATTTGATGCAGGAAGCCCTATGGAACAGCTTGGCGAGTTGATCAAAGCCCTGCGCAAGGCGAACAAAATGACCCAGCAGGCACTGGCTCAGCAATACGGAATGAGCCGCGCGACGATTTCGGGGATCGAAAACAACACCATTTCGGAAATCGGCCTGCGCAAAGTCGAAGCGATCCTCAACGGGTTTGGCTATGAGCTGACTGCGGTTCCGCGTCAGTCTCGTCGACCGACACTCGATACGCTGCAAAAGGTCAACTTCCATGACTGAGTCGTCAGATCGATTAAATGTCTGTGTCGGCGGGCAAGCGGTGGGAACGTTGGCGCGCGGGCAAGATCGAGTCGACAGCGTCTTCAGTTACCGCGAAGAAACCAGTGCTGGAAATGCCGTGTCACTGACAATGCCGTCCCGGCTGGAGAGTTATCTTTGGGAGCATGGCATTCATCCGGTTTTCGAGATGAATCTGCCCGAAGGCGCCCTTCGTGATGAGTTGGTTCGGCGTTTCAGCAAAGCGGTTCGCGGCTTCGATGACTTTGCATTGCTGGCCATTGTCGGCCCCTATCAGCTCGGTCGGTTATCCATTGCCAGCCCATCGATGACGGATCGCCCGCCTGAAACGTCGCTGGCCGATCTGCTGGTGCACGATGGTGCGCAAGGCTTGTTCGAGGATCTGTTGCAAACCTATGGCCAGTATTCCGGAGTGTCTGGGGTGCAGCCTAAAGTGCTGGTACGTGACAGTGCGGCTGCGATTGATCGTCTGACGCATCGGGGATCGACCCATTTGGTCAAAGCTTTTCGGGCTGATGAATATCCGCATTTGGCGACCAACGAATACTTCTGCATGCGTGCCGCGCAACACTGCGGGCTAGACGTGCCGAACTTCGAGCTCAGCGAACATGGCAGGTTTCTGGTTATCGAGCGCTTTGATTTGAGCGCTACGGGCTACCTGGGTTTTGAGGACTTCTGCGTACTCAACGGTTGGCCGTCGAAAGCCAAATACGACGGCTCTTACGAAGGCGCGGCCCGGCAGATCAAAGCGTTTGTTTCGCCTGCATTGCTCAATCTGGCGCTGGAAGCATTTTTCAAGATTGTGGCTTTGTCCGCAGGCGTGAAAAACGGCGACGCTCATCTCAAAAACTTCGGCGTGCTTTACGAAAGCTGCGGCGAGGAATCGACAATCAGACTCGCGCCCGCATACGACATCATCACCACATCGGTCTACATAAAGAACGACAGTATGGCGTTGCTCTTGGGTGGCTCGAAGGCTTGGCCCAAGCACAAAATGCTGATGCGGTTCGGTCGTACGGCCTGCAATCTGACGGAGGCGCGTTGCAATGAATTACTGCAGCAAGTCGCTAACGGTATGCAGGTGGCAATGGGCGAAATGGCGGAGTACGGCGCCAGTCATCCGGCGTTCGCCGCGATGGGTGCTGCGATGATCGAACAATGGTCATCTGGTATGGAACGCAGTCTGGCTAAAGGCTGACGATCAGCGCAAGCCATCGCGAAACTGCCCCGGCGTCATCCCCGTCCAGCGCTTGAAAGCACGGCTGAAACTACTGGTGTCGGCAAACCCGAGCAGATAACTCACCTCACTCAACGAACACTGCGGATCGCGCAGGTGCAGCAGCGCCAGATTTTCGCGGCTCTCATTGAGCAATGTGTCGAAGCGACAACCCTCATCCGCCAGATGCCTTTGCAGGCTGCGCAAACTCAGGTGCAACGCCTGGGCAATCCGTTCTGCACTGGGTTCACCTTCCGGCAGTTGTTCTTCAATGGCATCGCGCACCTTGCGCTCCCAGGTCAACGGCTGGAGCTGAGCCATGGTGCGTTTGAGCACGGCTTCATTGTGTTCAGCGAGTTCCGGGTTGGCGTCGTCGAGGTGGCTGTCGAAATCGGCGAGGGCGAACTCCAGACGATCCTCGGCACAGCCGAAATGCACCGGGGCGCGGAAGACTTTGTGCCATTGGTGCACATCGGTTGGTTCCGGACGGCGCAGATACACGGCGAGTGGCGCGTAATCGCGGCCGAGGCGATTGCGGCAAGTGCGCACGTAGATCGCGGTGAACGCGTCGATGGCTTCGAAGGCTGGCGCCGGATTGCCTGACGGAATCTTCAGACGGAATTGATAGCGGTCGTCGCTGCGGCTCAGTTCCAGTTCCAGCGCATCGCTGACCACCGGGTGATAGCGCACGATGCGCTCGAACACCTCGCGCAAACTGCCGCTGGCGACCAGCGCATAACCGAGCGCATGGAACGTGGTCGGGCTGACGAACCGCGACACGCGCAGACCAATCGCCGGGTCGCCACTCACCTGCACGGCAATTTCCCACAGGCGCGTAGTGCCGGACAGTGGATAGCGCGCGTTGGGGTCGTCCATCAAATTCGGATCGAGCCCGGCCTGCTGGCACAGGGCAATGCTGTCCAGCCCGAGCGCATCGAGTTGCTTGCGCAAGGCACGGGTCCAGCTGGCGAGGGAGGTCGGTTCCTTCATGCTGATTGGCGCTTCCGGTCAACAGGTTGGCGTTCTTGGCTACCGCAAATGAAGCCTTGGCGAGGCACGATGCGAACATCATAGACCCGAGGATGGAAGCATGGACGGTACTTCTGCAAGTCCCCAGCGACACAATGCGGCCCAGCGATCAGCGCATATTCGCCAAGTGGTGCTGGCCAAAGGCGTCGAACTGCGCGAGCGCTACCCGATTCTCAAGCATCAGGATGCGCTGGGTGCGGGGATTCTGGCGTTTGCCCTGATCGGGATGATGGGTTCGGCGGCGCTGTACATCAGCGGCCACATGGCGTGGTGGGTTTGCCTGCTGCTCAATGCGTTTTTCGCGTCGCTGACCCATGAGCTGGAGCACGACCTGATCCACAGCATGTATTTCCGCAAACAGCGCGTGCCGCACAACCTGATGATGGGCCTGGTGTGGCTGGCGCGGCCGAGTACGATCAATCCGTGGATTCGTCGGCATCTGCACCTCAATCATCACAAGGTCTCCGGCACTGAAACCGACATGGAAGAACGCGCGATCACCAACGGCGAGCCGTGGGGTTTTGCGCGCTTGCTGATGGTCGGCGACAACGTGATGTCGGCGTTTATCCGCATGCTGCGGGCCAAGACCTGGGCGCATAAGTTCAGCATCATCAAGCGCACGTTGAAGGTCTACGCGCCGCTGGCGCTGGTGCATTGGGGCGCGTGGTATGTGTTTCTCGGTTTTCATGCGGCCAATGGCATTGCGTACCTGCTGGGGGCGCCGATTGAATGGTCTGCGACGACGTTGTCGGTGATGCAGGTGATCGATATCGCTGCTGTGGTGATTATCGGTCCGAATGTGTTGCGCACCTTTTGTCTGCACTTCATCAGCTCGAACATGCATTACTACGGCGATATTGAACTGGGTAATGTGCTGCAGCAGTGTCAGGTGTTGAATCCTTGGTGGCTGTGGCCGTTGCAGGCGTTCTGCTTCAACTTTGGCAGCAGTCACGGGATCCATCATTTTGTCGTGAAGGAGCCGTTTTATATTCGCCAGATGACCGTGCCGGTGGCGCATAAGGTGATGCGTGAGATGGGGGTGCGGTTTAATGATTTTGGCACGTTTGGGCGGGCGAACCGGTTTGTTCGTCGGGATGAAGTTGCGGTGTCTGGTGAGGCGGTGGAGGCCTGACGAGTTGCCCTCACCCTAGCCCTCCCGAAACGTCGGACCGCCCATAGGGAGAGGGGACCGACCCGGGGATATTGAGGAGTTACACCGAAGTGAAAGAGCTTTGTCGAATCCATAATCGACCCGATTTTTCAGGTCGATGTTTGACGAAAGACACCTCGGTCAGTCCCCTCTCCCTCCGGGAGAGGGTTAGGGTGAGGGGCTTTTGACCTTGCCCTCAATCCGGCTGAAACGGCGACTCACTCAAGATCACCCCAGTCTCCTCGACATACTGCTGCCAATGCCCGATCAACGCGCTGAGCTTCTCCGGCTGACTAACCGCCAGATCATGAATTTCCCCCGGATCATTACTCAAATCATACAGCTGCCAGGTCGCCGGCCCGATAGGCCCGGGAATCCACACCGCTTTCCACGATCCCTGCCGAATCGCCCTTCGCCCAAACAATTCCCAACCCGTCACCGTGTGCTCGTCGTGCACCTGCGCGGTCTCGCCCGACAAGAATCCCAACCACGATTTACCACGCAACGGCGCCACCGATTTGCCGTGCCACAGCTTGCCCGGATGACGCACGCCGGCCAGATCGAGAATCGTCGGCGTGATGTCCATCACCGTTCCGAAACCATGGCTGATCTGCCCTTTGATCGCCAATTGCGGATAGTGCAACAGCGCCGGCACGCGAATCCCGCCTTCCGTGGTAAACGCCTTGAACAACCGCGATGGCGCGGTCGCCACCTGCGCCCAGTTCGGCCCGTACCAGACATATGAATTGGCCCGACCAATGTTGTCGAGGCTGTTGTCGTAATGCTGGCTGAGGTATGTCACCAATTCCGGACCGAACTTCGGAAACGCTTCCAGCAGCGCACCTTCGGCACCGTTGTCAGACATGAACAGGATGAACGTGTTATCGAGCTGCCCTTGCTGGCGCAGGTAATCGACGACCCGACCGATGTTCCAGTCCATGCGTTCGACCATCGCCGCGTAGACCTCCATGGCCCGTGCGGAAATCTGTTTTTGCTCCTCGCTCAATGCGTCCCACTGTTGGGTCAACTGAATTAGCGGATGCGGCTCGACGTCCGGTTCGATCAGGCCGAGGGCTTTGAGTTTTTCCAGGCGTTCCAGGCGCAGCACTTCAGGGCCGGCGTCATAGCGGCCGCGGTATTTCTCGACGATGTCGGCAGGCGCCTGCAACGGCCAGTGCGGTGCGGAGAATGGCAAATAGGCGAAGAAAGGCCGGGTCTGGTCACGTTCCTTGAGGTACTGCAGCAACTTGTCGCCGAAGGCATCGGAGGAATAGAAATCCTTCGGCAATTCGTCGAGAAACGTATCGTCCTCGATGTACAGCGCCGGAGTGGATTTCAGCAGGCCGGGTGTTTGCTCATCGTAGGTTGGCTCGAAACCGTAATGGTTGGCCGCGCCCGGCAGCAGCGAAAACGAACGCTCGAAACCTCGCGCATGGGGCGCCAATTCAGCCTTCAAACCCAAGTGCCATTTGCCACTCATCAAGGTTTGATAACCGGCCTCGCGCAGCAACTCCGGCAGCGCCACCACGCGATCGTTGAGATAGCCCTCATAACCCGGTTTACCGATCAGTTCCGGCGTCAGCGTTTCGGCCATGGTACCGATCCCTGCGATGTGGTGGTCGGTGCCGGTCAGCAGCATCGAGCGGGTCGGCGAGCAGGTCGGCGCGGTATGAAAATCAGTCAGACGCAGACCGTTGTTGGCCAAGGCATCGAGATGCGGTGTGGCGATTTCGCCGCCGAACGCACCGATGTCGGAGAAGCCTAGATCGTCGGCCAGAATCACCAGAAAGTTGGGACGTTGCGGCATCGCAAAACTCCTGTTCAGCAGGCAATGAACGTCAGCGGCAGATCGCGGATCTGCACCGGCACGCTCGGTTGGTAATGATCATCACTGGTCAGTTCGTGCAGTAGTTCTTCACGCAACTGATGGAAGTCGAAACTGCTGCGCTGGCGCGGGTGCGGCAGGGCGATGTCGACCACTTGTTTGATCCGCCCCGGACGCGGCTCCATGACCACCACGCGGTCGGCGAGGAAGATCGCTTCCTCGACGTCGTGGGTAACGAGAATCGTGGTGATTTTTGCGCGGGCGCGGATCGCCAACAGCTCGTCCTGCATTTGCTGGCGGGTCAGCGCATCAAGCGCGCCGAACGGTTCGTCGAGCAGCAGAATTCGTGGGCTGGCGACGAGGCCACGAGCAATCGCCACGCGCTGCGCCATGCCGCCGGAGAGTTGGTGCGGATAGGCGCGGGTGAAGTCGCGCAGGCCGACCAGATCGATGAAATCGTCGATGCGTTTTTGCTTTTGTGCAGCGCTCAGCGGCTCGTTGACCAGGCCGAGGCCGATGTTGTCGGCGACGGTCAGCCACGGGAATAAACGGTGTTCCTGGAAGACAATGCCGCGCTCGCCGCCGATGCCGCTGACGGCTTTGCCATCGACGGTGATCTGCCCGCGAAACTGCGTATCAAGACCCACCAACAAACGCAGCAACGTCGATTTGCCACAGCCGCTGGAGCCGACAATGGCGACGAATTCGCCCTCGGCAATGTCGAGGTTGAATTCGCGAATCGCCTCCAGTTCGAAACCGTCGACGTCAAAGGATTTGCCTACGTGGTTGAAGCTGACAATCGGTGCGTTCATGCGTGTCTCCAGCGGGTCGCGCGAATTTCCAGGCGTTGGCCAATGAGGTTGAGTAGGGCGCCGGTGAGACCGACGAAAAGCATGCCGGCCATGATCAGGTCCATACGCAGCAGTTGTTGTGCGCCGATCATCTGGCTGCCGATGCCGCCGTTGGACGGCATGAAATATTCAGCGCCGATGGTGCCGAGCCAGGCGTAGATCAGGCTCAGTCTGAGACCTGCAAAAATCCCCGGCGCGGCGCCCGGCAGCACGAGTCGGCGCAGGCGCTGCCCGAGGCTGAGGCGCAGCACTTGTGCGGCTTCGTTGAGTTGTGGTGAGAGGTTGGCGACGCTGCGTTGCGTGGCGATAAACAGCGGAAAGAACGCGGCGAGGGCGACGAATACCCACTTGGCCAGTTCGCCGAGACCGAACCACGCGGTAAGCAGTGGCACCCAGGCGAAAATGGCGATCTGGCGGATGGCCGCGAGGGTCGGGCCGAGCAGGCGTTCGCTGGTGCGCGACAAGCCCAGCAGCAAGCCGAAGGCGAAACCGAGTCCACCACCCAACAGCAAACCGCCGAGGGTGCGACCGAGGCTGAGCGCCATGCCGCTGATCAACGTGCCATCGAGCACGCCAGCCCATGCCGTGCTCAAAACGGCCAACGGACTGACCAGAATATTGGCGTCGACCCACTGCTGGTCACTCGCCAATTGCCACAGTGCCAACAAGCCCAGCGGTAGCAGCCATGGTTGCAGCCGCTGCCAGCCTTCATAACGCGGGCCGCGACGAATTTCGGCAGTGGCCGGGTGCGGCCAGTGCACCAGTGTTTTGTCCAGCAGACCGATACCGCGATCCATCGCCACGCCGATCAAACCGATGACGACGATGCAGACGAACACGATGTCCAGCATGAACAATTGCCGCGCCCAGACCATCAGGTAGCCGATGCCTTCGCTGGAGGCCAACAACTCGACGGCCAGCAATGAGGTCCATCCGGCGGCGAGCGCCAGACGCACGCCAGCCATGAACGCGGGGAGGGCGGCGGGCAACACCAGGCGACGGATCATCAGGTGTGGCGGCAAACGTAAAACAGCGGCGGCTTCGCGCAGTTTTGGTTGTGCATCTCTTACGCCGACCAGTGTGTGCAAGGTCACCGGCACCACGATCGCTTTGATCAGCACCACCAGTTTCAGCACTTCGCCGATGCCGAAAAACACCATGAACAGCGGGATCCACGCAAGCGTCGGTATTTGCGAAAGTCCAGCGAAGGTGGGGAAGATCAAACGTTCAAGACGACGACTGAATCCCAGCGCTGCACCGAGCAATGCACCCGCAGAAACCCCCGCGAGCAGACCCCAGAACAAACGCTGCAAACTGATCCACAAGTGGCTCCATAACTCGCCTTGCGACAACTCGACAGCGCTGTTCCACACCAGCGAAGGCGCGGGCAGTATCTGCTCGCTCATCCATTCGTTGCGCGCGGCCAGCCACCATAGGGCGAACAAGCCAAGCGGCAGCAGCCATGGCAACAGGCGCTGGTTCACGCTTGGCCAGCTACGGCGGCTTTTCAGCGGCGGCGCGGGCAGGGGGAGACTGAGCAAGGATTGGCGGGCCATGGGTGACCTCCGTTGTCGGGTTGGCTCAAGATCAAAAGATCGCAGCCTTCGGCAGCTCCTACGGGGGAATGCGTCCTTGAATTGACCCCTGTAGGAGCTGCCGAAGGCTGCGAACTCTCGCGGTATTAACTAAGAGCTAATAGTTATAAATAATCGTTAATAAGTTAGTTTTAGAGATAAGCAGCGCCATTTAAGGCTTCCAACCCACACGCATCCAATGCATTCGAAGAATATTTTCGATGCTGTTAATGCATACGCCGCTGCAAGCCGCGCTACTGCTCGCTTAGCGTTAAAAGCTATAAAAATGTGCGTTTATAGTATTTAAGCGAAGGTGTGCATTCGGCCTACTTTCGGCTCCTCAACGCCCGTCGTGATCAAGGAGCTGCACCCATGAACCTCCCCTTCAAACGTGTTTTCAGTCTGTTTGCCGTGCCTGCTCTGGCGGGCCTGCTGGCGTTCACCGCGCATGCCGACGAACTCAAGGAAATCAGAATCGCCGTGCCCGACCTGAGCGCCGGCACCCAGCACAGCGGCGGCGGGGTGGTCGATGTGCTGCGCGATCAACAGATTTTTGAAAAAGCCTTCGCCGATCAGGGCATCAAGATTCAGTGGAGTTTCTTCAAAGGTGCCGGGCCGGTGATCAACGAGGCGTTTGCCAATGGTCAGGTCGATCTGGCGTATCTGGGTGATCTGGCGGCAATCATCGGCAAGTCCAATGGCCTCGATACTCGCTTGCTCAGCGCCAGTGCGCGTGGGGTAAAACAGTATCTGGGCGTGGTGCCGGGGTCAGGGATCAAGACTCTGCAGGATCTGAAAGGCAAACGCGTGGCGATCTTCCGAGGCACGGCAACCCAGTTGTCGTTTGATGCGGCGCTGGCCAGTCAGGGTCTGAGCGAGAAGGATCTGAAAGTGATCAATCTGGATTTCAATGCAGCGGTCGCGGCGTTGGCAGCCAAGCAGATCGATGCGTCATGGGGCAGCTCCGGGTTGAGCGCTTTGCAGGCCAAGGGGCTGGCCGAGTTGCCGCTGAACACCAAGGATCTCGGTGGCGCAGGCAGCGTGCAGTCGGTACTGGTAGGCACGGGCAAGTTTGTCGACGCTCACCCGGAAGCGGTGGCCAAGTTGCTCAAGGCGCAACAACAGGCCGTGGAGTGGCTGACGCAGGACAGCAACAAGGCCGCTTATGTGCAACTGGTCTCGGGTTTGGCCAGTTATCCACCGGTGATCCTGACGCAGGATCTGCAGGATCAGAAATTGAGCGAAGTGTTCCCGTCGACACTGGATCCGGTGTTCCTCGGCAGCTTGCAGGACAAGGTGGATCTGGCGGCGCAGCAGAAGCTGATTCGCAAGTCGTTCAAGGTCACCGATTGGGTGGCGCCTGAGTTGGCAGCAGCCAAGCTCTAACGTACACCGATCGTTCCCACGCTCTGCGTGGGAACGAACCCTTTAAACGGCGACGCTGACTTCCTGCCGATCCACCGCCACCAACGTCTCGATCATCGCCCGCGCCGCCGGTGACAACCGAAACCCGGTACGACTGACGATCCCGCACCGTGCATTCATGCTTTCCAGGTTCTGCGGCAAATTACGCCAGTGCAGCAACACCAGCGAACCCTTGGCAATGTCCTCGACAAACGCCTCTTCCGTGCCCACACCAATTGCATTCGATTGCAGCACCACTTTCACCAGCGCCGGAAAGTGCTCGGTCTCGATAGTCGGAGAAAAATCGATGCGGCCACTGAGGTTCGCCAGCAATTTTCGAATGCCCGGCGGGATCAGCGTGGTCGCCAGCGGGTAGTCGAACATGTCGTTGGTCGACAGGCTCTCCTTGGCGAGCAACGGATGCCCCGGTCGGCAGAAAAATACTCCGCGTTTGGGCGTCAGTGCCTGGGTCTGGAAGTTCGGGTCGGACTCGAAGTGGCGGATGTCGGCGATAAAGAACTCGATCTCTTCACGGCTCAACGCGCGACTGAGTTTTTCCCAGTTATCCACCTGAAAACAGGTGCGCACTTTCGGGTGCGCGTTGATGAATTGCGCTACCGCGTCCGGCACCAATTTCACCGCCGGCGCCGGACCGCAACCGAAGTGCACCTCGCCGGCATCGAGCTTGGTCATCTGCGTCACTTCGGCACTGAGCAGCGCCGCGCCCTGCACCAGGCTCAGGGCGTGCTGCAGCACCACCTGACCTTCAGGCGTGGGGCGCAAGTCCTTGTTGCCGCGATCCACCAGCACGCAGCCGAACTCCTGCTCCAACCCCTGAATACTGCGACTGAACGCCGGTTGAGTAATGCCCATTGCGTCCGCCGCACGGACAAAACTGCGGTGTTCGTTGAGGGCGATGAAGTAACGCAACTGGCGAAGATCCATATGCTTTTCCGGCATCCTAAAAATAGCTCGAAGGCATTTGCGACGAGGGTTACTAGAGGTTTTAAATGCAAGCTCTTATTCCGTCAACGAAGCATGTGAATATCTATTAGATGTAAATGGAATATAGATAGAGCGTTGTTTCGCTGCCGCCAAACCGTAAGCAGTCGATGAGGGTCTACCCATGAGCAATGCCGCACTCGCAGTAAAACCCGCTGTCCACGCGCTGGAAATCCACCCGGTAGCCGGTCGTATCGGCGCCGAGATCCGTGGCGTGCATTTGTCCGGTGAACTGGACGCCGCCACCGTCGAAGCCATTCAACAGGCACTGGTTCAGTACAAAGTCGTGTTCTTCCGCGAACAGACCCAGCTCGACGATCAGCGTCAGGAAGCCTTCGCCCATCTGCTCGGCGAACCCGTAGCGCACCCGACTGTGCCGTCGCGTGAAGGCACGCGTTATTTGCTCGAACTGGACGGCGCTGAAGGTCAGCGCGCCAACTCCTGGCACACCGACGTGACCTTCGTCGACGCTTACCCGAAAGCCTCGATCCTGCGCTCCGTGGTGGCACCGGCATTCGGTGGCGACACCCTGTGGGCCAACACCGCGACGGCGTACAACGGCTTGCCGACCGAGCTGCGTGAGCTGGCCGACAAACTGGTCGCCGTGCACAGCAACGAATACGACTACGCCAGCGCCAAGCCGGACGTCTCGGCGGAGAAGCTTGAGCGTTATCGCAAGGTCTTCACATCGACTGTTTACGAGACTGAGCACCCAGTGGTGCGCGTGCACCCGATCAGCGGCGAGAAGAGCTTGTTGCTGGGGCATTTCGTTAAACGCATCAAAGGTTACTCGCAGGCTGATTCGGCGCATTTGTTCGGGCTTTTGCAGAGCCATGTGATCCGCCAGGAAAACACCGTGCGCTGGCGCTGGAAGGCCGGTGATGTGGCGATCTGGGATAACCGTTCGACGCAGCATTACGCGATTGATGATTACGGCACTCAGGATCGGGTGGTGCGTCGGGTGACGCTCAAGGGTGAAGTGCCGTTGGGCGCGAATGGGCAACGCAGTCAAACCATCAAAGGTCGTGACTGAAGATCAACAGCCCCTCACCCCAGCCCTCTCCCTGAGGGAGAGGGAGCCGATTGGGGGCTTTTCGAGCCTGAGTTCAACCTTGATATTTCAGGTTGGCGTATAGCTAAAAAACAACTCGGTCAGTCCCCTCTCCCTCTGGGAGAGGGTTAGGGTGAGGGGCTCTTCCCACTACCAAGCACCAATCTGAACAACCTTCTCGCTCTCCGGCTCACCATAACGAAACCGCTGCCCCCGCAAATCAATCTCCTGGTGACTGATGGTCGTCCGCCGCTTCAACCCCCGCACCCACTCAAACAAATACCCCGCATGTTCCTCGCGCACCGCCGCATACCCAGGATCATCCCCCAGATCACGCAACTCCTGCGGATCATTCAACAGATCAAACAACTGCGGCCGAAAGCCGTCGTACGCCAGATATTTCCAGCGCTCGCTGCGCACCATGGTCATCCGGCAACGGTCGATCGGCTGACCCAGACGCTCCCGCGCCGGCGCTTGAAAGGCGTAGTCGTATTCGCTGATTGCATAGCGGCGCCAGTCCGGGTTTTCGCCGTGTAGAAGCGGGATCAACGAACGCCCTTCAAGCCGATGCTCCGCCCCCGGCAATCCTAGTGCCTCAAGGAATGTCGGCAACGCATCAATGGTTTCCGCCAGTCGATCATCCACCGTTCCGCGCGTGACATCTGCCGCCGCCCGAGGATCGCGCACGATCAACGGCACCCCCACCGCCTGCTCCAGCAAAAACTCCTTCTCGCCCAACCAGTGATCGCCCAGAAAGTCGCCGTGGTCGCTGGTGAACACGATCAGCGTGTCATCCCAACGGCCATTGCTCTGCAGAAAATCGAACAGCCGTCCGAGTTGATCATCCACCTGCTTGATCAGGCCCATGTACGTAGGGATTACAGTCAATCGTACTGAATCGCGGGAGAAGTTGAGGCTTTCCTCATGCTGGCGAAAGGCAGTGTATACGGGGTGTTTGCTGGCTTCGGAGGGCGTCGCGCGGACCGCTTCGAGAATCGATTTCGTACTGTACAAGGCGTGGTACGGAGCTGGTACGATGTAGGGCCAGTGCGGTTTGATATAGGAAAGGTGTAAACACCACGATTTCTCGCCTTGCTCGGTGATGAAGTCGATGGCTCGATTTGTAGTGTAGACACTCTCCGAGTGTTGCTCGGGAATTCGTGCTGGCAAATTCGCATGACGCATTTTCCAGCCGCTGAGGATTTCGCCGTTTTCGCCTTCGGCGGCATTGGCCCAGTCGTGCCAGGGGTTTTTGCCGTCGAAACCGTGTTCGCGCAGGTAATGGGTGTAGGGCGCGGATTCGCGTTTGTCGTCGAACAGTGGGTCGTCGGGATAGATGCCGTCATGGCGCATGTAGGGTTCGAAGCCGACTTCGTTGAGGATTTCGGCCTGTTCGCTTTCGGGATTGATCGCCAGGCGTTGCAAGGCATCGATATTCGCCGTCGCGTGGGTCTTGCCGACCAGGGCGGTGCGGATGCCGTGAGGACGCAGATAATCGCCGAGGGTCAGTTCTTCCAGCGGTAACGGCACGGCGTTCCACGCCACCTGATGGCTGCTGACGTAGCGCCCGGTATAAGCCGACATCCGCGACGGGCCGCAGATCGTGCCTTGGGTGTAGGCGCGGCTGAAACGCACGCCGGCAGCGGCGAGGCGATCGATATTCGGTGTGTGCAGGTGCGGATGGCCGTAGCAGGACAGGTAATCGCGGCGCAGTTGGTCGCACATGATGTACAGCACGTTGCGCACGGGGTTTGGCGGGGTGGGCATGGGGTTCACCGGTCAATGGGACAGGCGAGGGTTTTCGCTTTCGCCGGGGGTGTTCGGCAAGTGCATTTGGGGAATGGGTTTTATGCAGGAAATGCATCGGTGCCTGCACTGACGCCATCGCTGGCAAGCCAGCTCCCACAGGTATTGGGGGTGTCCACCTGAATTGTGCTCGGCGCGAATCCTGTGGGAGCTGGCTTGCCAGCGATAGCGGTAAATCAGACAGCGAGATTCTGTAGCGAGCAAACCTCCTCATCCTGCTGATCAATCGCCTTGATCTGCTCAATCATCGCCTCGGCCAACGGCGACAACCGATACCCCGCCCGGCTGACGATCCCGTAACGGGTGTACAACTCCTCAAGATCATCGGCCAACCCTTCGATGCGCAAACACATCAACTCTCCCTTGGCTTGATGCAGCGCATCGGAATATGCCCCGACAATCCCGATCGCATCCGAACGCAGCACCACACTGAGCAAACTGGAGCTGTTTTCACATTCGACATTCGGCGTGAAATCCGGCCGCCCACTGAGGTCGACAATGACCTTGCGCAGGTTCGGCGGACGAATACTTACCGCCAGCGGATAGCTCATCAATTGCTCGGCGGTGACCCGATCAAACCCGGCCAATGGATGCCCCGCGCGGCAACAGAAATGCCACTTGCGCGGTCGCAGCCGGTAGGTCAGGTAATCCGGATCCGCCTCGAAGTGCCGAGTGTCAGCGACAAAGAATTCAAACTCTTCGCTGAGTAATCGCTTGCTCAGGCTCTGCCAGTCATCGACCTGAAACTGCACCCGCGCTTTCGGATAGCGCCCGATGAAGCTGCCAATCGCCCGAGGAATCAAACCTGCCGCCGGCGCAGGCCCACATCCGAAGCGCAATTCCCCGGCCTCCAGCCCATTGAACTGGCTGATCTCGTTGGCCATCTGCTGCGCGCCGCTGACCAGCCGCCGCGCATGTTCGAGCAAGACCTGACCTTGTTTGGTCGGTGGCAATTCCTTGCGCCCGCGATCAACCAACTGACAGCCGACGCTGTGCTCAAGCGCCTGAATGCTGCGGCTGAACGCCGACTGCGACAGGTTCACCGCCTGCGCGCCGGCGACGAAGCTGCGTTGTTCAGCCAAGGCGATGAAGTGACGAAGTTGGCGCAAGTCGATATGCATTTTTCACATAAAAAATATCCGGGAAATGCATTGGATATGCATTACGTCGACTCCTTATAAAGGCAATCTCTTATGCAGTAAATCTTTGTAAAAACATAAATAAATAACCTAAAAGAATATACAGCATTGAAGATGTCTGTGTGTTTTTTGACCAGGAGCCGCGCCATGAGTCCGTTGAACCTTGCGTCACCCTTAACGCCACGACGGCTCAAACGCCTGCCTCTGGCCCTGTTGCTGGCAGGGAGTGCGAGCTGGACTCACGGCTACGCCGCCGATGCTGAAACCCCGGCACCAGTGCCGGCCGGCAAGCCTGCCGCAAACAATTCGCAACTGGAAACCGTGACCGTCACCACCCGCCGCCGCGAGGAAAGTTCGCAGGACGTACCGACGCCCATGAGCGTGGTCAGCGGGCAGAATCTGGAGACGCAGCGGGTCTACCGGATTCAGGATTTGCAGCAATTGGTGCCCAGCGTCAACGTCGCCTACATGCACGCACGCCAGTCCAGCGTGTCGATCCGTGGCTTGGGTAATAACCCGGCCAGCGATGGCCTGGAAGGCAGCGTCGGCCTGTACATCGACAACGTCTATCTGGGCCGCCCGGGGATGGCGGTGTTTGACTTGATGGACATCGAACAGCTCGAAGTCTTGCGTGGGCCGCAGGGCACGCTGTTCGGCAAAAACACCACCGCCGGGGTGATCAATATCAGCACCCGCGCGCCAACCTTCACGCCCGAACGCAGCATCGAAACCTCGGTCGGCGAGGACGGGTATTTCCAGACCAAGGGCACCATTTCCGGCCCGCTCAACGATCAACTGGCCGGGCGTTTTTCGGCCTACCGCACACGCAGCGACGGTGACATCAAAAACGAATACGACGGCCATGATTTGAATGGCGGCTCGCGCGAGGGCTTCCGCGCGCAACTGCTATTCAAGCCCAATGAAGATTTCAACCTGCGCTGGATCGGTGACTACAACGAGGAGGATTCCAGCGCCGGCACCCGCGTGCTCTACAACACCGGGCCGACCATCAACGGCGTCAACCTGTACCAGTCGCGCGCCAACGCGGCCGGCGCAACATTGGTCAACGGTTCGCACCGCAAGGTCAATCTGGACAACGACCAGCACGTTACCGTGCATCAGGGCGGCACTTCGGTGGAGGCCAACTGGACGCTGCCGAGCGACTTCACGCTGACCTCAATCAGCTCCTATCGCTTCTGGAATTTCACCCCGCGCAACGACGACGGCCTCAACGTGCCGGCGAGTTACAACGCCGGGGTGTCGGTGGAGGACAAACAGTATTCGCAGGAATTTCGCCTGGCCTCGCCCAAGGGCGAGTTCTTTGATTACGTCGTCGGCGCTTACTACTTCGGCTCGGATCTGGACAATAAATCCTTCGCCTATTACGGACCGCAAGCGGATATCTGGAATGGTACGGTGCCCGGTGCGCTGGCCAACGTCACCAGTGTCGGCAACGGCCATATCAAGACCGACAGTTTTGCGTTGTTCGCCCAAGGCACCTGGCACCTTACCGAGCGGCTGGACTTCACCGCCGGGGTGCGTGGCACGTATGAAGAGAAATCTGCCTGGGTCACGCGCGATGCGCCGCTGGGTGGCGCGACCGTAACGGGCGCTGCGGCCACGGCGCGACGCGGTCGTGCCGGCGCTTACGATTCCGGCGACTTGAATCAGTACAGCTCCAGTCCCTCCGGGCTGCTCAATCTCAGCTACCGGATTACCGACGATGTGCTCGGCTACGCCACGCTGTCCCACGGCGAGAAATCCGGCGGGGTTAACCTCGCGGTCGGTTCCGCTCCGGTGGCCGGCGCCGATTCACTGCTGATCGGCACCGAACGCGCGAACAACGCCGAACTCGGTTTCAAAAGCACGCTGTGGGATCACCGTCTGCAACTCAACGCCAACGTTTTCTGGACGCAGGTCAACGCTTACCAGACGAACGCCTACGACGCCGAAAACCGCGTGCAATACCTGACCAACGCCGGTTCCGTGCGTTCGCGCGGTGTCGAGTTCGAAAGCACGGTGATCCCGCTGCGCGGCCTGACCTTGAACATCAACGGCTCCTACAACGACGTCAGCTACCTCTCGTACAAAGATGCCCCATGCCCGCCGGAAGTCAGTCAGGCGCCGGGTGCTCCAGCGTCTTGCGACCTCAGCGGCCATCAAGTGGTCGGCGCTTCGAAATGGATCGGCAACGCCAACGGCGAATACAAATGGAATCTGGATAACGGCTTCGAACCTTACGTCACCGCGAGCTATGCATTCCGCTCGAAAGCGGTCGGTACGGTCGAGGATTCCGACTACGGGCAGATCCCGAGTTACGCCGTGGTCAACTTTTCCACCGGCCTGCGCGGCGACTTCAACCAAGGCCAGTGGGACGTGTCGCTGTGGCTGAAAAACGCTTTCGACAAAACCTATTACACAACCCTGTGGACGGGCGGCAACGGCGGCTATGAAGGCCTGCTCGGCACACCGCGCACGCTGGGCGTCACCGGTCGCTACGACTTCTGATTCGTCACTCTAGGAGCTGCATCATGTTGCGTATCAAAACCGCTTTGCCGGTGTTGCTGTCCGGCGCAGTGCTCAGTGCTGGCGCCTTCGCCGCACCGAGTGTTTACCCGACCGGCGTGACCCGTTATGACCCGAACAAGGCTTTCAATCAGTACGTGATTTTCAGCGGCGCCGACAAGCAGACGCACCTGATCGACATGAACGGCAACGAGGTGAAAACCTGGCCACAGGCTGGCTTTCCGTCGGCGATCATCGATCCAGAGCTGGTCGGTGGTGAGCGCGGCCATGTGCTGCTGCAATTGAGTGAAAAGGATCCCGGCAAACTCGGTTCGGCCGGCAATGGTCTGGGCAATCAGAGCGTCGGCGAGCTGGACTGGAATGGCAAAGTCGTTTGGCAGTGGGGCGACAAGGCGCCCGGTGGCGCGGCTCAGCAGCACCATGATCAGCGTCGTTTGAGCAACGGCAACACCGTGGTGCTGGCGAACAAGGTGCACAAGGTCAAAGGCTTCAAAGTGCCCGAGGTGATCGACGATGCGATCTATGAAGTCAGCCCCGAAGGCGCGGTGAAATGGCAGTGGCTGGCCTCGGAGCATCTCAATGAGTTCGGCTTCACCGCCGAGCAGTTGAAGCTGGTGCGCGCCAGTGAAAATCCGGACTACCTGCATATCAACAACCTCAGCCTGGTCGGGCCGAACAAGTGGTTCGATGCCGGTGACAAGCGCTTCAATCCGGACAACCTGCTGATCGATTCACGCAATGCCAACTTCATCGCGATCATTGATAAAAGCAGCGGCAAAGTGGTCTGGCGTCTCGGACCGAATTTGCCGCTGATCAACCCGAAAACCGCGCAGAAACTGCCGCGTCCTGTGGATCAGTTTGTCGGTCAGCATGATGCACACATAATCCCGGCGGGATTGCCTGGTGCCGGTAACTTGCTGGTGTTCGACAACCAGGGTTCGGCGGGTTATCCCAATGTCACTCTTGGGCTGATTTCCGGTTCGCGGGTGTTGGAAATCGACCCGGTGAAAAACCAGATCGTCTGGCAATACAGCGCAGCCAATTCGAAGCAACCGGGGTGGGCGTTCTACAGTTCGTTTATCAGCAGTGCTCGGCGCTTGCCCAATGGCAACACGTTGATCGACGAGGGCATGAACGGGCGGTTTTTCCAGGTGACGGCCAACGGTGAGAACGTCTGGGAATACGTCAGCCCGTATCTGGGCAAAGCGCCGGGCAGCGATGCGATCAGCAACTGGGTCTATCGGGCGTTACCTGTGAGTTATGACTGGGTGCCAACCGGCACGCCACGCTCGGAGACGGCGGTTAATGCACCGGTTGTCGGCGTGCAGCAAACCAATGCCAGTCGTTAGTTGAATTGGAATTAATGCTCGAACGAACGGCGATAGGTTATGAGCGGGTTGAATAGTGCTTATTGCAATTTCGTTAGTAACTCGCGTGGACAATAGTTGAATGTCCAACCATCCTGACTGTCGTGAGTTTCCAGGAGGAAACTTGCTCTCATCGGAAGACACTTATCCCAACGATAAAGGAAATCGAATCATGTCGAGCATTAATGGCACTTATGTAAACGCCAACGCTGGCGCCAAACTGACGATTACCGATGGCAACGACGCCAACGGTACATTCAGCGGCACGTTCAGCCAGGGCGGCGTTAACTATGACGTCAGCTACGGGCATTACCATTTCCAGAACAGCACCGGACAACCTACCACCATCACGTTTGTCGGTCTGAATGGTAATAGCGGATTTCAAGCGTGGTCATTGTTTTCTCCTGATCACAATTACGCAAAAGTGCGCGCGGCCGGTTCCCGTACTAACTTTGACGGTGAAGTAGTGACCCTTGCAGGGGAATTCGTCAAACAATAACCCACGCGCAATCGATAAAGGCCGCCGCACGAAAGTGTGCCGGCCTTTTTTGTTGTTCCGGGAAAAAATAATAATCAACTATCTACTTGGTATTAGTTGTCCTGCAAAACCGGCTCAGGCGAATTTGATGCGTTGAATGAATACTTTCAATGCCTGAAAAGCATGCGTTTTTTCACCCATCGCTGCAGCCCGCGTGGCACGTGGCTTTGGCGGAATTGATCAGTTCTTATATTCCATAAGGACCTATGCATAACGTTAAAGATTACTTTCGGAGATAAGCGACAAGCCCAATGATTCACCCATCGATCCACCGTGGGGGATTCAACAAACGGTCGATCGGCAGTTTTTGTAGAGAACGCAAAAAGACCGCAGGGAGTGAATCAATGGGCAATGTCCAGACCGCCGCCAGCGCAGAGGAATTGCTGTGGCGTCAGACGCCGGGTGGCGAGTTGGTCGATCTCGGCCGGCCGCATCGTGTGCCGCTGGGGCAGTTGCGTTTGCAGCGTGCGCCCAAGGGCATTCTGAGTCGGCGCGAAACTATTCTGCTTGGCGTGCTCGCGTTGGTGGTGCATGGCGCGGTGATCTACTGGATCAGCCAGAAGCCGACGCCGGTGCTGCCGATTGTGCCGCCGGAAATTCCGCCGATGACCATCGAATTCTCGCGCCCGGCGCCGCCAGCGCCACCGGTTGTCGAGCCACCGCCGCCCGCGCCTGTGGTTGAGCCACCACCGCCAGTGGAAGACGAACTGGCGGTAAAACCGCCGCCGCCCAAACCGGTTCCGAAACCCAAACCGGTGGTTAAACAGGCACCCAAACCAGCACCGAAAGCCGTGGAGCAACCACCGGCGCCGCCACAACCGGCAGCCCCGGTTGCCGCGTCAGCGCCACCTGCTCCCCCCGCGCCGGTACCGGTAACCCCGGCCTCAGCGAATGCCGCGTACCTGAAAAACCCGGCGCCGGAATACCCGTCGCTGGCTCAGCGTCGCGGCTGGGAAGGCACGGTGTTGCTGCGTGTGCATGTGCTGGCCAGCGGCAAGCCGGGTGAGATCCAGATAGCCAAAAGCAGCGGCCGGCAGCAGCTCGACGACGCGGCGCTGAACGCCGTGAAGCGTTGGAGTTTCGTCCCGGCCAAGCAGGGTGATGTCGCCCAGGACGGCTGGGTCAGCGTGCCCATCGATTTCAAGATTCATTAAACCGAAACCAAATTCGCGCGAAACGTTTACACGAGGAATACATCATGACGTTACTGGCATCTCCACTGGAATCCATCGAAAGCGCGGTGATCTGGCTGCTGGTGGTTTTTTCCGTCGCCACTTGGGGCCTGGCATTGCTCAAGGCTTGGCAGTTCGGGCGTCTGAAGGCGCAGGACCGGCGTTTTCATAAACGTTTCTGGGCGGCGTCCAGTCTCGATTCCGCCGCTGAATTGAGCGAAACCCAACCCGGCGCTGCGGCGCGGGTGGCGCAGGCCGGTTACGCGGCGATTCAGGTGGGCGAGGCGCCACAGGCCAATGATTTGAGCCAGGCGATCAACCATCAGGATCGCCTCGAGCGCGCCTTGCGCCAGCAGATCGTCCGCGAACGCCGTTCTCTGGAAACCGGTCTGGCGGTGGTCGCAAGTATTGGCAGCACCTCGCCGTTCATTGGTTTGTTCGGCACGGTGTGGGGAATCATGGAAGCGTTGAAAGGCATCAGCGCGGCCGGTTCGGCGAGCCTGGAAACGGTGGCCGGGCCGATCGGTGCGGCACTGGTCGCCACGGGTGTGGGGATCGCCGTCGCGGTGCCAGCGGTGCTGGTTTACAACTACTTTTTGCGTCGGTTGAAACTGACGGCGGCGGATCTGGATGACTTCGCCCACGACTTCTACAGCCTGGCGCAGAAGAGTGCGTTCCGCGTATTGATCCACCCGACTGCGCACAAGGTCGCAGCAACCGGCAACGCAGCAAAAGTGAAGGAGGCGTCCTGATATGGCTTTCTCCACGCAAGACAGTGATGAGGTGCTCAGCGAGATCAACGTGACGCCGCTGGTGGACGTGATGCTGGTGCTGCTGGTGGTGTTTATCGTCACCGCGCCGCTGCTGACCAACGCGATCCCGATCAACCTGCCGAAGACCGAAGCGGTGGCGCCGGTCGAGCAGAAGGACCCGTTGGTGGTGAGCATCGATGGCGCCGGCAAGCTGTTTATCAACAAGGACGAGATTCAGCCGGACTTGCTGGAATTCAACCTCAAGTCGGCCAAGGCCAAGGACCCGGAAGTGCGCGTGCAATTGCAGGCCGATGACGGGGTGAACTACGGCGAAGTGGCGCGGGCGATGGCTTCGATTGAACGGGCGGGGATTACCAAGTTGTCGGTGATTACTGCGCGGTGACAGATTCAACGTTTTTCCGGGGCCGTCTCCTTGGCAGGGTGCGGCCCTTTTTTTATTTCTGGCATTAGAAGCAGAACCCTCACCCTAGCCCTCTCCCAGAGGGAGAGGGGACTGATCGGGGGTGTTCTCACGAGTGCAGTGGTCAACTAATTCCGGACACCTCGATAGGTGGTTTTGACGCCATCGCTCGCTCATAAACGGTCGGTGGCAGATATCCCAGTTTCGAGTGCAGCCGTTCGTTGTTGTAAAACCCAACGATGTATTCGGTGATGTCGCGGATCGCTTCAGCGTGGTTCGCGTAGTCACGTCGCCATACCCGCTCCATTTTCAAACTCAAAAAGAAGCGCTCCATCACTGCGTTGTCCCAGCAATTACCTTTACGGCTCATGCTCTGCTGCATGTCGTTTCTTGCCAGTAATTCTCTGTAAGCTGCACTCGCATATTGGCTACCCCGATCTGAGTGGGCAATCAAGCCTGGTGGCGGTTGACGTTGCGCGATAGCCAGTTGCATCGCAGTGCACACCAGCTCTGCCGGCATGTTCGGAGCCATCGACCAGCCCACTATCTTGCGTGAAAACAAGTCCAATACCACGGCCAGATACAACCAGCCACTGCGGGTGCGGATATAGGTGATGTCGGCTACCCAAGCCTTGTTTGGCGCCACTTGGTCAAAATTTCTGCTCAGTACATTCTCTGCAATCGGCAGGTCATGATTACTATCGGTTGTGTGTACAAACTTGCGCTTCCAGGCTGAACGCAGTCCGTTAGCCCGCATCAATCGACGGATTTTATACAGCCCGACAAGCATGCCTTTACCGCGCAAAGCGTCGCGCAAAGGGCGGCTGCCGTAGCAGCCTCCACTCTCGGCGAAAGACGCCTTGAGTTGCACAAGAACAGGACAACTCTGCCGAACAGGCGCATCAGCACGCTTCTGAGACTCATAGAAGCCTGAACGACTGATGCTCAGCAACCGACAGACATGTGCCACTGAGTAAGCCTTCTGTTGCAGCTGCCGAACCAGTCGATACCTTACTTCAGCTCGCGGGCAAAGAAGGCGGTAGCCTTTTTTAAGATGTCGTTGTCCACCTTGAGCTGACGATTTTCCTGTTCCAATTGCCGGATGCGCTGTTGCTCTGCCGTTAATGGCTTGCCGATTCCGGCCTGCCCCAGTTGCTCTGCCTCGTATTGCTGAACCCAGCGTCGAACGGCTGTCTCACCAATGTTCAGATCCTGGCAAACCTGTACAACGGTGAGTCCCTGATCCTTGATCATCTTCACGACTTGCAGCTTGAAGCTGTCGTCGAATGCCCTGCGTTTTTTAGTCATGAATAACTCCTCGATAGATGTATTTTCCACCTATCGGGGTGTCCGGGGAAATTAGACCACTGCAGAGTTACGCCGACATGAAAAATCCAGTCGAACTCCGGATTTGAAAGGCCAGGAGATCGGCTCCCTTTCCCCTCGCCCCCATGGGGGAGAGGGTTGGGGTGAGGGGGAAAAGATTTCATGCCATGCACACATCGCATATTCAATTCAGGTCTTAATAAATAGCTTCTTATTCCTTAACGAATATAAATCCCCTCCCTATACTCGTCCAGGAACAGACACGACGCAGGAGAGCTCCCCATGCGCAACGAATCAATCCGCTACCTGATTGTGCCGGGCTGGCAAGGATCGCCAGAAGATCATTGGCAAAGCCACTGGCAAAACAGCCTGCCGAACAGCGCGCGGGTCGAGCAGGCCGATTGGCTGACGCCGCGTCGTGAAGACTGGGTGGCGGCACTGGCCGAGGCGATTGCAGCCGACAGCACGCCGGTCATTCTTATCGCCCACAGCCTCGGCTGCATCACCGTTGCCCATTGGGCAGCCACGGCGCCGCTGCAATACCTGCGTCAGGTACGCGGTGCCTTGCTGGTCGCGCCAGCGGACGTCGAGCGTCCGGCCTGCGCGCCGGCGCTGCGCAACTTCGCACCGATTCCGACGGAACTGCTGCCGTTCCCGAGCCAGGTGGTCAGCTCCGATAACGATGCTGCCGTCAGTGCACCGCGAGCGCTTGAACTGGCGCGCAACTGGGGCGCCGAAGCGGGGATTCTTGCTGGCGCCGGACACATCAACGTCAAGTCCGGGCATCAGCGTTGGGAGCAGGGTTTTGCCTATCTCTATCGCCTGCAAAACCGCTTGGAACACCACGCCCGCCGCCGCGCCTGATTTTATTTCTTTCAACGCCCCCGTCTCCCGGCGGTTTTGGGCGGGAGTCTGCCATGAGTTTCGAAACTTTCGGTCAGCCGTTGCTGACCTTTCCCGATGCAGAAAAAAGCCCCCTGAGCATTCGCGCCAAAGCGCTGGTGTTTGTCGATCCGCGCTCGCGTCAGTTGCGCGAAGAGCTTGAGCAATTGGCGCCACGATCGGTCTCGGTGTTGATACGTGGCGAGACCGGTACCGGCAAGGAGCTACTCGCCCGGCACATCCATCGCGCCAGCGATCGTAGTGGTCTGTTCGTCTCTGTCAATTGCGGCGCCATCAGCCCGACCTACGCCGATGCAGAACTGTTTGGCTATGCCGCCGGCACCTACAGCGGTTCGGCGAGCAGTCGCGCGGGCTGGTTCGGTTCGGCCAATGGCGGCACCTTGTACCTGGATGAAATCGGCGACTTGCCGCTGCCGATCCAGATCAAACTACTGGCAGCGCTGGAAAACCACGAAGTCACCCGTGTCGGAGCGCATCAGCCGAGCCCGGTGGATGTGCGCCTGGTCGCGGCGACCAGCATCGATCTGGCGCAAGCGGTGGACGCCGGAAAATTTCATGAGCGCCTTTATCACTATTTGAGCGAAGGGCAACTGGAGTTGCCCGCCTTGCGCGCGCGCATCGGCGACATTCTTTCGCTGGCCGAGTATTTCCTTGGCATCTATAGCCAGCGTCTGGACTTGCCGGTGCCATTGATCAGCGAAGCGGCGCAGCATGTGCTCGAACAACACAGTTGGCCGGGCAACACCCGCGAGCTGGAAAACGTCATTCACTTTGCCTTGCTGGTGAGCACCGGCGACGAGATTCTCCCGGAGCACCTGAATCTGCCCGAGGTGTCTGGGCCGCAGCTTCAGATCGAACGGCTGGTTGCACAAATCAACATCGGCGGTAGCGTCGATGAGCGTAAGGCCTTGAAAGATTTGCTGATTCGTTTGAGTGAGGGTTTGTAACCGTTTCGTTCAACATGAACAAAATGGAATATGAAGCTGAATAAACGTTATTGTCCGGGAATAAAAAATCCCGGTATTGTCCGACCCACGCCAGCGATATCACTTCACTGGCACACGTATTAATGCCGTCGTCGATGACGACCGTGATTTTCGATAAGGACACTGCATGAAAAAGGTTCTGTTGTTTACCGCATTGGCGGCTGCTCTGACTGCTTCCCTGGCCAATGCCGGCGAGAAACTGGTGGTTGCTGCGACCCCGGTGCCGCACGCTGAAATCCTTGAACTGATCAAACCGACCCTGGCCAAAGAAGGCGTGGATCTGGAAATCAAAGTGTTCACCGACTACGTTCAGCCGAACGTACAGGTTGGCGAGAAGCGTCTGGACGCCAACTACTTCCAGACCCTGCCGTATCTGAACAGCTTCAACCAGGGTAAATACAAGGACGACAAGTCCAAGTACCTGGTGACAGTGCAGGGCGTGCACGTTGAACCGTTCGGTGGTTACTCGAGCAAGTACAAGACCCTGGCTGAACTGCCGGACGGCGCGACCATCGCCATCCCGAACGAAGGCAGCAACAGCGGTCGTGCGCTGATCCTGCTGCAGAAGGCTGGCCTGATCGAATTGAAAGACCCGAAAAACGCGCTGGCAACGCCGAAAGACATCGCCAAGAACCCGCACAATTTCAAGTTCAAGGAACTGGAATCGGCCCTGCTGCCACGCGTTCTGAAGGAAGTTGATCTGGACATGATCAACACCAACTACGCCCTCGAAGCCAAGCTGAACCCGCAGAAAGATGCGCTGGTGATTGAAGGCGCTGACTCGCCATACGTGAACTTCCTGGTGGCCCGTGAGGACAACAAGAACAGCGACGCGATCCAGAAACTGGCCAAAGCCCTGACCAGCCCGGAAGTCAAAGCGTTCATCGAGAAGAAGTACAACGGCGCGGTACTGCCGGCGTTCTGATCTGACGCTGGAACCACCCCCTTCAAGGTGTGAAAACGCCGATGGCCAGCGATGGTCATCGGCGTTTTTGTATGTACGCAATTTTTCGGCCGGTGATTTTGATCGTTCCCACGCTCTGCGTGGGAATGCCTCAATGGACGCTCCGCGTCCGCTTTTGGCAGGGACGCGGAGCGTCCCGGGCTGCATGCCCACGCGGAGCGTGGGAACGATCGGTACAGGCTTCAGGCAACCTGAGCCTTCAACGCCCGCCTCAACGCCACCAACAATTTCACAATCTCCTGCGGATCCAGTCGCTGCGGCACTTTTACGTCCATGTTCTCTTCCTTGTTATGAGTTTGGCCGGGTGAGTCTGGCCAAAAGCTGTTCGTCCTTGGAGGGCTTTCGTGAAAAAAAGATCCGTCCTACAGCGCAAAGAAAAATAGCCTTCTTATTCCTTCCCGGCAAACCCACAAGATAGTTTTTTGGGTGATATCAATATGCTTTAACGGTATTTAAATTCTTGTTTTTATATCTATAAAGTCGGTGTCTGCCGGACAGCCACCCGCTGTCCATGGAGTGCACCACCGTCGCTTACCGAGCGGCGTCCAGGACGTTTCATGACCTTTGATTACGCATTTATCCTCAGCACCCTGCCGGCGTTTCTCAAAGCCGTGGGCGTGACGCTGCAGGTCGGATTCATCGCCATCGGCACCTCGCTGTTGGTGGCGCTGCTCAACTCGACGATTCTGGTGTTCCGCACGCCATACCTGCAAAAACTGGTCGGCCTGTATGTGGAGCTGGCGCGTAACACACCGCTGTTGATCCAGTTGTTCTTCGTTTACTTCGCCTTGCCGGCGCTGGGGATCAAAGTCTCCGGCTTCACCGCCGCGATTATCACCATGACCTTTCTCGGTGGCGCCTATCTCACCGAAGTATTGCGTGCGGGCGTCGATGCGGTGCCGCAGGCGCAACTGGAATCAGGGCGCTCGATCGGCCTGTCCCACGGTCAGTTGCTGCGCTACGTGATCCTGCCGCAAGCGGGGATTCTCAGCCTGCCGTCGCTGTTCGCCAATTTCATTTTCCTGCTCAAGGAAACCACCGTGGTCTCGGCGGTGGCGGTGCCGGAAATCCTCTACACCACCAAGAGCTACATCGCGCTCTATTACAAAACCTACGAAATGCTCGCCGTGCTGACGCTGATCTGCGTGCTGCTGTTCTTGCCGCTGTCGCTGTTGCTCAGCCGTCTGGAAAGGAGGCTCCAGCATGGCCAGTTCGGGTCTTGAGTTGCTCTGGGTGTCGTTGCCGCAATTGGCCAAGGGCGCCGGACAAACCTTGTCGATCTCGTTTCTGAGCATCGCCATCAGCACCGTCGGTGGCGTGCTCTACGGCGTGTTGCGCACGCTCAACGTGACATGGCTGAACGCGATTTTGCGGGTCTATCTGGAGCTGTTCCGGGCGATCCCGGTGCTGGTCTGGCTGTATCTGTTGTTCTTCGGTCTGCCGATTTTCTTTGGTCTGAGCATTCCGAGTTTCTGGTGCGCGGTGCTGGTGCTGTCGCTGTGGGGCGCCAGCGAGGTCGGCGAAGTGGCGCGCGGTGCGCTGCATTCGTTACCGCGCGGGCAACGCGAAGCGGGGCTGTCGATCGGTCTGAACGCCGCACAACTTTATGGCTATGTGCTGCTGCCGCAAGCACTGAAGCGCATGACGCCGCCGACCATCAACGTCTACACGCGGATCATCAAGACCAGCTCGCTGGCGGTGTTGATCGGTGTGGTTGACGTGATCAAGGTCGGCCAGCAGATCATCGAGCGCACTTACGAATCGGTGCTGATCTACGGCGCCTTGTTCCTGTTTTTCTTTTTCATCTGCTACCCGCTGTCAGCCGCCTCGCGCGTGCTGGAGCGGCGCTGGACGCAAGCATGAGCGCATTGATCGAGTTTCACGGCTTCAACAAATTCTATGGCGAGCAGCAGGTGCTTAACGGCATCGATCTGCAGGTGCAGAGCGGCGAAGTGATCGTCATCCTCGGCCCCAGCGGCTGCGGCAAAAGCACCTTGCTGCGTTGCCTCAACGGTCTGGAAGAGGCTCACAGCGGCAGCCTGAAATTTGTCGGCCGCGAGCTGCTGGGCAAGTCCACTGACTGGCGCGAGATCCGTCAGCAGATCGGCATGGTGTTCCAGAGTTATCACCTGTTCCCGCACATGAGCGTGCTCGACAATCTGCTGCTCGGCCCGCACAAGGTGCAGAAGCGCCAGCGCCGCGAGGCGCAGCAGCAAGCCGAAGCGCTGCTCGAACGCGTGGGCCTAGCGGACAAGCGCGATGCTTTCCCGCGTCAGCTCTCCGGCGGCCAGCAGCAACGCATCGCCATTGTCCGTTCGCTGTGCATGAACCCGCGCGTAATGCTCTTCGACGAAGTCACCGCTGCCCTCGACCCGGAAATGGTCAAGGAAGTTTTGCAGGTCATTCAGGGCCTGGCCCGCGAAGGCATGACCCTGTTGATCGTCACCCATGAAATGGCCTTCGCCCGCGCGGTGGCCGACCGCATCGTGTTCATGGATGCCGGGCGCATCCTTGAACAGAACCCGCCCGAGATTTTCTTTACGAACCCGCAAACCGCACGCGCGCAGCAGTTTCTGGAGAAGTTCTCCTTCGTGGCAACACTGCCAAAAACGAATCCGACAAAGGAACTGGAACTGTTATGAAAACTGCCGCTTTTTTACTGCCCCTACTGAGCCTCGCCTTACTTGCCGGTTGCAGCAAAACCGAAGAAGCGCCAAAGCCGAAGGTTGCCAGCGAAAGCTCCGCGCCGGCCGGTTACCTGGACAAGATCAAGGCTCGCGACAAACTGATCGTTGGCGTCTTTACCGACAAGCCGCCATTCGGTTTTGTCGATGAGGCCGGGCGCTACGTCGGCTTCGATACCGACATCGGCCGTCGTTTCGCCAAGGATCTGCTCGGCGATGAAAACAAGGTCGAGTTCGTTGCAGTCGAGCCGGCGAGCCGTATTCCATTCCTGCAAAGCGACAAGGTCGACCTGATCCTCGCCAACATGACCGTAACCCCGGAGCGCAAGGAAGCGGTGGAATTCACCAACCCGAACCTCAAGGTTGCGGTGCAGGCGCTGGTGCCGCAGAGCAGCTCGGTGAAAAACCTTGATGACCTGGCGTCCCGCACCACCATCGTCACCACCGGCACCACTGCCGATATCTGGCTGACCAAGAATCACCCTGACTGGAAACTGCTGAAGTTCGAGAAAAACTCCGAGTCGCTGCAGGCCCTGGCCAATGGTCGAGGCGATGCTTATGCACAGGACAATCTGGTGTTGTTCAGCTGGGCCAAGCAGAACCCGGGTTATCGTGTGCTGGATGACAAATTGGGTGCAGAAGCGCCGATTGCGCCGGCGGTGAAGAAGGGCAATATCGAGTTGCGTGACTGGGTGAATACTGAGCTGAGCAAGCTGGGTGAGGAGAAGTATCTGCTCAAGCTGTACGACCAATATGTGCGTAAAGAGCTGAGCGATGACACCAAGCCTGAGAGCGTGATTGTCGAGGGTGGCAAGTGGCGGGGGTGATTGCCCGCTGAGTCTGTGGTGAGGCCTGCCCCTCACCCCAGCCCTCTCCCGAGGGAGAGGGAGCCGACCGAGGTGTCCTGCATTAGACATCGACCTGAAAGCCGAGTCGATTATGGATTCACAACAGCATTTTCAGGTCGGCGTAATTCCCGAACATCCGCGGTCAGGCCCTCTCCCTGTAGAGAGGGAGCCGATCTCTGGGCTTTTCAAAAACCTGCGTTCAACTCGAGACTTACATGTCGGCGTAACTAGAAAGAACAACTCGGTCAGTCCCCTCTCCCTCTGGGAGAGGGTTAGGGTGAGGGGCTTTTGCCTGAATCACTCAATCCGGCCAATGCCACGCCGGCTCATCCAGCACCCGCTGCCCGACAATCCCGGTCTGCCCCAGGGTTTTCTCCAGCACGATGCAATTGCACTCAGGGTCTTCCTGCAACGCCGAAATCAACCGCCGCGCATGGGACACCACCCACACCTGACACTGCTCCGACGCGCGAATGATCAGCCGCGCCAGCGCTGGCAACAGATCCGGGTGCAAACTGGTTTCCGGTTCGTTCAATACCATCAGCGTCGGCGGTCTCGGCGTCAGTAGTGCGGCGACCAGCAGCAGATAGCGCAGCGTTCCGTCCGACAATTCCGCCGCCGACAATGGCCGCAACAAACCTTCCTGATAAAACTCGATGGCAAACCGTCCACCGGCCTGCGCTTCGATATGCACCCGTGCGCCAGGAAACGCATCGGTAATCGCCGCACGCATGGCGTCGCCATCACCAATCTCGATGATGGTCTGCAACGCCGCCGCCAGATCCCGGCCGTCGTGATGCAGCACCGGCGTGCGTGTGCCCAATTGCGGCTGGCGCACCGGTGCATCGGCATCGCTGCGAAAGTGATCGTAAAAGCGCCAGCGACGAATGAACTCACGCATCTGGAACACTTCCGGTGAGCTGCGCAGGCTGCCGACCTGATCGAACAGACTGTCAAAGTTCGGCGTGTGTTGCGCCAGTACATCCCATTGGCGCTCGGTACGTGCGCGGATCATCGGCCCGTCACGATCCACCAGCAGGCTGGCGGGACGGTAAAGCGCGCCGGCCCAGATGCACTCGCGCTTGATCTGCGGGTCAAGGCTGAAGCGCGAGGGTATCGGCCGTGAATGTTCGGGCAACATGAAGTGCCCGTTGGAGTCGGGCAGCCCGAGGCTGATCGAATAACTGAAGTCTTCCCCGGCGAACCCCAGGCGCAGTCGCTTCACACCCTGACGCACCGTCGACTGAATGGGCACTTCGCCGTTGCGCATACGCCGGCTGATGGTTTCCGGCCCGGCCCAGAAGGTCGACTCCAGTCCACCCTCACGGGCCAGCGCATTGACCACCCCGCCCTGAGCGGTTTCCGCCAACAGGCGCAAGGCTCGGTAGAGATTGGACTTGCCGCTGCCGTTGGGGCCGGTGATCAGGTTCAGGCGGCCGAGCGGGATCACCAGTTTGTTGATCGAACGGTAATTGGCCACCGCGAGAGTATTGAGCATGGAATTCCTTCTCTTCAGGCGCCTATTGTAGGAGCTGCCGAAGGCTGCGATCTTTTGATGTTGTTTTTAAAAGATCAAAAGATCGCAGCCTCCGGCAGCTCCTAGAGGAAATATGAGGGACGAACGGGCGAACGTTGAACCCTGTTCTAAGCTCACAGTCGTATCGTCACTTGCACGTTCGTACACAGGAAGGAGTCTGCATGGCGAGTCCCGGTTTGAAAACAGCGGTCATGCTGAGTCTGTTCACCTTGGTGACCGCATGCGGCGAGAAAAAAGCCCCTGAGGAATACCTGCCACGGGTCTTTGTACAAGAGGTCAAACCCACGGATTACGCGGCTTCGGTGACATTGACCGGTGACGTGCAGGCGCGCGTGCAGACTGAATTGTCGTTCCGCGTCGGCGGCAAGATCATCCAGCGCATGGTCGACGTCGGCGACCGGGTCACCGCCAAACAGGTGCTGGCCAAACTCGATCCCAAGGATTTGCAGACCAACGTCGACTCCGCCCAGGCTCAGGTAGTCGCCGAACAAGCCCGGGTGAAACAGAGTGCCGCGGCGTTCGTACGCCAGCAAAAACTCCTGCCCAAGGGCTACACCAGCCAGAGCGAATACGATTCCGCCCAAGCGGCGCTGCGCAGCAGCCAGAGCGCCTTGAGTGCGGCGCAGGCGCAATTGGCTAATGCGAAGGACCAGTTGAGCTACACCGCACTGATCGCTGATGCACCGGGGGTGATCACCGAGCGTCAGGCCGAAGTCGGCCAGGTCGTGCAGGCCACTGCGCCGATTTTTTCGCTGGCCCGCGACGGCGACCGTGACGCGGTGTTCAACGTCTACGAATCGCTGCTGGCCGAGCGTCCTGCGGATCCCTCGATCGTCGTCAGCCTGCTCGATAACCCTGCCATCAAAACCACCGGTACGGTGCGTGAAATCACCCCGGCGGTGTCGGCGCAGTCCGGCACGGTGCAAGTCAAAGTCAGCCTCGACAGCTTGCCACAAGGGATGCAGCTGGGCTCGGTGGTCAGCGCCACGGCCAAGGGCAGCGGCAAGTCGGCAGTCGAATTGCCATGGTCGGCGCTGACCAAAAACATCAGTGATCCGGCGGTGTGGATGGTCGACGATAAAGGTGAAGCGCAGTTGCACAACGTGACCGTCGGCCGCTACCTGATCGGCAAGGTCATCATCAGCGAAGGCCTCAAGGGCGGGGAAAAAGTCATCGTCGCCGGTGGGCAGTTGTTGCATCCCGGCATGAAAGTCGAAATCGCTGAAAACACCTACAAGGATCTGCAACCGGGAGCACAGCCATGAAGCGTCTGGGGCTGTTATCCGTGGGTGTGTTGCTGGCGGCCTGCTCGAAAAGCGAGCCCCCTCCGGAGCCGGTACGTCCGGTGTTATCGGTCAAGGTTCAAGCGCTGAGCGAGGAAAGCCTCGGGCGTTTCGCCGGCAGCATCCAGGCGCGTTATGAAAGCAACACCGGTTTCCGCGTCGGTGGCCGCATCGCCAGCCGCAACGTCGATGTCGGAACCGAAGTGCAAAAGGGCACGCTGCTCGCCACCCTCGATCCGTCTGATCAGCAGAACCAATTGCGTTCGGCCCAGGGCGACCTGGCCAAGGTTCAGGCGCAACTGATCAATGCCCAGGCCAATGCCCGCCGTCAGCAGGCGCTGTTCGATCGCGGCGTCGGGGCGCAGGCACAACTGGACATTGCCACCACGGACTTGAAAACCACCCAGGCCTCGCTGGACCAGGCACGGGCGGCGGTCAATCAAAGCAAGGACCAGCTCGGCTACACCGAACTGCGTTCCGACCATAAAGCCGTGGTCACCGCGTGGAACGCTGAAGCCGGGCAAGTGGTGACGGCGGGCCAGCAGGTCGTGACCCTGGCGCAACCGGACATCAAGGAAGCGGTGATCGATCTGCCGGACACCCTGGTCGATCAGATTCCCTCCGACGTGGTGTTTCTGGTGGCCGGGCAACTCGACCCGAGCATCAACACCACGGCAACCCTTCGCGAGATCGAACCGCAGGCGCAAAGCGCCACGCGTACTCGTCGCGCACGCCTGACGCTGGCTGAGACACCGGACGGTTTCCGCCTCGGCACGGCGATCAGCGTGACCCTCAGTTCGGCGATCAAACCGCGCATCGAATTGCCGGCTACCGCTTTGCAGGAGGTCGACGGCAAACCACGGATCTGGGTCATCGACACCCAGAGCAAAACCGTCAGCCCTCGCGACGTCAGCGTGATCAGCCGCACCGACAGCAGCGTAGTGCTCGCGGGCGGCGTGAAGAATGGCGAGCGCGTGGTCAGCGCGGGCGTCAACAGCCTCAAACCCGGACAATCGGTAAAACTTGACGAGGACAGTCAATGAAAGGCTCTTTCAACCTCTCCGAATGGGCCCTCAAGCATCAGTCATTCGTCTGGTACCTGATGTTCGTCGCATTGCTGATGGGCGTGTTCTCGTACTTCAATCTGGGCCGCGAAGAAGACCCGTCGTTCACCATCAAGACCATGGTGATCCAGACCAAATGGCCGGGCGCGACCCAGGAGGAAACCCTTGCGCAGGTCACCGATCGCATCGAGAAAAAACTCGAAGAACTCGACTCCCTCGACTACGTGAAAAGTTACACGCGCCCCGGCGAATCGACGGTGTACGTGTACCTGCGCGACACCACCAGCGCCAAGGACATCCCGGAAATCTGGTACCAGGTGCGCAAGAAGATCGACGACATTCGCGGGCAGTTCCCCAAAGGTATTCAAGGGCCCGGGTTCAACGACGAGTTCGGTGATGTGTTCGGCTCGGTCTACGCCTTCACCGCCGATGGCCTGACCATGCGCCAGTTACGCGATTACGTGGAACAGGCGCGGGCCGAGATCCGCAATGTACCGGGGCTGGGCAAGATCGAAATGATCGGCCAGCAGGACGAAGTGATTTATCTGAACTTCTCTACCCGCAAACTCGCGGCGTTGGGTATCGATCAGCGTCAGGTCGTGCAGAGCCTGCAATCGCAGAACGCCGTGACCCCGGCCGGTGTGATCGAGGCCGGCCCTGAGCGGATTTCCGTGCGCACTTCGGGGCAGTTCGCCTCGGAAAAGGATCTGGCCGAGGTCAATCTCAAACTCAACGACCGTTTCTATCGCCTGGCTGACATCGCCGACATCACTCGCGGTTACACCGATCCGGCTACCCCGGAATTCCGCTTCGACGGCAAACCGGCCATCGGTCTGGCGATTGCCATGCAGAAGGGCGGCAACGTTCAGGAGTTTGGCAAGGCGTTGCACCAGCGCATCGATGAACTGACTGCAGACTTGCCGGTTGGCGTGGGTGTGCACACCGTGTCCGATCAGGCGGTGGTGGTGGAAGAAGCGGTCGGTGGCTTTACCAGTGCCCTGTTCGAGGCGGTGATCATCGTGCTGGTGGTCAGCTTCATCAGCCTCGGCGTGCGCGCCGGCCTGGTGGTGGCGTGCTCGATTCCGCTGGTGCTGGCGATGGTGTTTGTGTTCATGGAATACAGTGGCATCACCATGCAGCGGATTTCTCTCGGCGCACTGATCATCGCTCTCGGCCTGCTCGTCGACGACGCGATGATCACCGTGGAGATGATGGTCACGCGCCTGGAAATGGGCGAGACCAAGGAGCAAGCCGCGACGTTCGCCTACACCTCGACGGCATTCCCGATGCTCACCGGTACACTGGTGACCGTCGCCGGTTTCGTGCCCATCGGCCTCAACGCCAGTTCCGCCGGTGAGTACACCTACACGCTGTTTGCGGTGATTGCCGTGGCCATGATTGTGTCGTGGATTGTCGCGGTGTTCTTCGCTCCGGTGATCGGCGTGCACATTCTCAGCGCCAACGTGAAACCCCATGAAGCCGAGCCTGGCCGCGTCGGGCGTGCGTTCAATGGCGGCCTGTTGTGGGCGATGCGCAATCGCTGGTGGGCGATCGGGATCACCGTACTGCTGTTTGTTCTGTCGATTTTTTGCATGCGCTTTGTACAGAACCAGTTTTTCCCGGCGTCGGACCGCCCGGAAATTCTCGTCGACCTCAACCTGCCGCAAAACGCCTCGATCGACGAAACCCGCAAGGCTGTCGGCAAGCTCGAAGCGACGCTCAAAGGGGATCCGGACATCGTGCGTTGGAGTACTTACATCGGTCAGGGCGCGATCCGTTTCTATCTGCCGCTCGACCAGCAATTGCAAAACCCGTACTACGCGCAACTGGTGATCGTCAGCAAAGACTTCGAGGCCCGTGAGGCACTCAGTCAGCGTCTGCGCGAGCGCTTGCACAAAGACTTCGTCGGCATCGGCAGTTACGTCCAGGCGCTGGAAATGGGCCCGCCGGTGGGGCGTCCGATCCAGTACCGGGTCAGCGGCAAGGACATCGATCAAGTGCGCAAACACGCCATCGACCTCGCCACCGAGCTGGACAAGAACCCGCACATCGGCGAGATCATTTACGACTGGAACGAGCCGGGCAAAGTCCTGCGCATCGACATCGCGCAGGACAAGGCGCGGCAGCTCGGGTTGTCCTCCGAAGACGTGGCGAACCTGATGAACAGCATCGTCAGCGGCGCGCCTTTGACCCAGGTCAACGACGACATCTATCTGATCAATGTGGTCGGCCGGGCGGTGAATTCGGAGCGCGGTACGCCGGAAACCCTGCAGAATCTGCAGATCGTTACGCCCAACGGCACATCGATTCCGTTACTGGCGTTCGCCACTGTGCGCTATGAGCTGGAACAGCCGCTGGTGTGGCGTCGCGACCGTTTGCCGACCATCACCATCAAGGCTTCGGTGCGCGACGAGATCCAGCCGACCGATCTGGTGAAAATCCTCAAGCCGTCGATTGATGCCTTCGCTGACAAATTGCCGGTCGGCTACAAGGTCGCCACCGGCGGTACGGTCGAGGAAAGCGGCAAGGCGCAGGGGCCGATTGCCAAGGTCTTGCCGTTGATGCTGTTTTTGATGGCGACCTTTCTGATGATCCAGTTGCACAGCGTGCAGAAGATGTTCCTGGTGGCGAGTGTCGCGCCGCTGGGGCTGATCGGCGTGGTGCTGGCGCTGGTGCCGACCGGTACGCCGATGGGCTTTGTGGCGATTCTGGGAATTCTCGCGCTGATCGGCATCATCATCCGTAACTCGGTGATTCTGGTGACGCAGATCGATGAGTTCGAGAAGAAGGGCTATGCACCGTGGGATGCGGTGGTGGAAGCGACTGAGCATCGGCGTCGGCCGATCCTGTTGACCGCGGCAGCGGCGAGCATGGGCATGATCCCGATTGCCCGGGAAGTGTTCTGGGGGCCGATGGCGTACGCGATGATCGGCGGGATTGTGGTGGCGACGTTGCTGACGCTGCTGTTCCTGCCGGCGCTGTATGTGGCCTGGTACAAGATTCGCGAGCCGAAGAAGGACGCTTCGTCATCGACCCGCTGAGTGCGTTTGTTACACCTTTGGGAAAGGTCTGACTTACAACTGTGATGCCTTGCGTTACCGTCCTTCCTCCATTTGGAGGAGGGACGCCTGATGTCGACTGTCACTTGCTGGCTGCGCCAACTGCTGTTATTGGCCGGCCTGTGCCTGTCGCCCTCATCGCTGGCCGACATCCTTTTGGTGAACCCGCTGTGGCGCGTACAACTCGACCCCGCAACCCTCGCCGTGCGAGTCACCCCGGCCAATGGCGCGACTGTACAGGCATCGACGGGTGTCGCCGCGCACAGGGTCAGCAACCTGGTGCAACGCGACAATCGCGTCGACTGGCAATGGAACGATGGCGCCTGGTCACTCAGCGTTGATCTCGATCAACGCGACCTGACGTTCTCGATCACCGCACGCGCCCCGGCTGAACTTGAGTTCTTGCGCCAGCCCGGCAATGCCATGGGCAAGGGCCTGATCTGGCCCTTGGCCGAGGGGCATTATGTGCCGCGCGGCGATCCGGTGTGGCAGGCGTTTCTGGTGCGTCAAGGGGTGCTCAATGCCACTCAGGACATGAGTCTGCCGATCTGGGGTGTCGAGCATGAGGGATTCAGCCTCAGCTGGTTGCTGACCAATCCCTTTAACAAACAACTGCAGTTCAACGCTGAAGGCGATTCGCTGGCTTTGTCGGTGCGCCACCAATTCACCTCACTCAAGCCGTCGACACCGCTGACGTTCAGCCTGTTTTTGGGTGACGCCGACCCGCTGGCCGGCGCCAAACGCTACCGGCAATGGCTGATCGACACCGGCCGTTACGAAAGCCTGAGCAGCAAGCTTGAGAAAACACCGGCGTCGCGAAAGCTGTTGGGCGCCACTCATGTCTACCTGTGGGGTAACGATCTGCTGGGGCAAAAGGATGTGCGTAACTGGCCGGCGTTGCTTGGCAAGTTGCGCGGCCCGAGCCGCCTTGCCGGCGCATTGCGCGAAGGCATGGATCGCGAAGACTTGCAGTTGCTGGCCACCGAAACGGTGCTCGATCGTTATCAGCAAGACGTGCTGCTGCGAAGCCTCAATCACGCGCTGAACACTCAGGCGCGCAAAACCTGGCAAGCCCGCGCGGTGCCGGACATGCAGGCACTGGCCAACGGTTATGTTGCCTTGCGCGGGCAACTGGCCCGCGAGTTCGCGGGTGCCGTGACAGCCAATTCCGAGCAATGGGGCAGCACTTTGTCGCTGGATACGATTGAGCGATTGCAGAACGCTGGGCTGCCGCGCCTGTGGTTGGGGCTTGGCGAGGGCTGGGAGGGCGGCCTCTGGCATCCCGAGGCGGTTCGCGCGGGCGTGCAGGCGGGGTATCTGCTTGCACCGTATGACTCTTACGAGACCGCGCTGAGGCGGGATGAGAATCCAGACTGGACCACCGCACATCTGGGTGACACGGCTTACCGTGAGTGCGCCATCTTGCTGGAAGATCGCACGATGAAAAGCGGCTTTCAGCAGTCGGGTCATTACACCGACCCGCGTTGCGTGCGCCCTTTGTTGGAGCAACGGGTCAAAGCGGTCAGCGTCGCCGCTGGTTTCAACAGCTGGTTTCTCGACGCCTACGCCACAGGCATGGTGTTCGACAGCTACCGTGCGGACGCCCCAATGACACAGGCACAGAACGCCGAAGGCAATGTCGCGGCGTCGCGCTGGATCAATGAAGTGCTGCAATTGCCCAGCGGCTCAGAAGACGGCAATGCAACGACGGCCCAAGGCGTACTGTTCGCTCATGGCATGCAGACACCGGTGATCGGTTGGGGCGATGCTGACATGAGTAAAAACCCGGATTCCGAATATTTTGTCGGCAAGTGGTTTCCGCCGGAGCAACCGGCCCTGTTCTTCAAATCCGTGCCAATAAAGGAACCGTTGCGGCGCATACACTTTGACCCGGCCAGCCGTTTGCCGCTTTATCAAGCAGTGTTCCACGGTTCGCTCATCACCACCCATCACTGGTTGTTCGACAGCCTTAAACCAGGCAACGCAAGGGTGGAAAACGAACTGACGCAATTGCTGTACAACGTGCCGCCGCTGTACCACCTGAGTGCGGCAACGCTGGCGCAGCGACTGCCGCTGATGGCTCGTCAGGATGCATTTTTCCGTCCGCTGCATGAGCGCCTGGCGACGCAGGCGTTGACCGGTTTCCAATGGCTGAGCGGGGATCGGCAGGTGCAGCAGACTTCATTTGAAGACGGCACTCGGCTGCTGGCCAACTTCGATCCAGCCCCGCGTGAAGTGGACGGCCGGACCCTGCCCGGCGAGAGCATCACGCTGCTGCTGCCGGAAGGTACCGTCAGCCACTACCGGGTGCAGGCAACTCCGTGACTCAGACTTTGCGCCAGACGCTGGCCAACCACGGCTGCTGTTCGCGCGGCAGGCCTGCGGGACGGAAGTAGTGTTCAAGTTCGACGAATCCGGCGCGGGCAAGCAGCCCGCGCCATGCCTCCAGATCGTGATACGAGCCATAGCGCGGCCCGTTCCAGCCCTCGCGGTTATCCCCGCGCGGGTTAGAGCTGAACAGCACACCGCCCGGTTTCAAGGTATCGCGCAGCTGTTGCAAAACCCGTGGCAATTCCTGCAATGGCACATGAAACAGCACCGCATTGGCGAAGATTCCGTCGAAGCGTTCAGCCGGCAGATCGAGTTTCAGAAAGTCCTGTTGCAGCACCTCACAACCACTGTCCTCACGGGCCATTCGCGCAAACTCTTGGGAACCGTCGAGACCCACGGCGATGTGCCCCATACGCGTAAACGTCTGCAAATCCCGTCCCGGCCCGCAGCCGAAATCCAGAACCGTGAACGGCGCCACACCTTGAATATGCCGCAGCAGCGCATCGATGTTCTGGCTGACATCGTGGTCGCGGGTGCCTTCACGGAAGTCTTCAGCCACCGAGTTGTAGTGGCCGAGGGTGGTGGTGGTGATCTGTTCGAGATCGTTGGGGGTCTGCTTCATGGTGGGGATACGCGGGCAATTGGGATTTGCCGAATATACGCCATCGAGTTCGGGGCTGCTGCGCAGCCATTCGCGAGCAGGCTCGCTCCCACAGGGGAACGCATTCCAAATGTGGGAGCGAGCCTGCTCGCGAAAGCGGTTTCAGAGGCGCGGCATGATTCCGGATGAGCTCAGCGCTTGTTCAACCCCCGCGCCAACCGGTCCCCACCCAACTGGATCACCGCCACCAACGCCACCAGCAACACAATCACCGTCAGCATGATCTGGCTGTCAAAGCGCTGATACCCATAGCGATAGGCGATATCCCCCAACCCACCCGCGCCAATCGCCCCGGCCATGGCCGACGAGTTGATCATCGTCACCAGCGTAATGGTGAAACCGCCGACAATCCCTGGCAGCGCCTCCGGCAACAGCACATGCCAGACGATATGCCAACGCCGGCAGCCCATCGCCTGCGCAGCCTCGATCAAACCATGATCAACCTCGCGCAAACTCACTTCAGCAATCCGTGCAAAGAACGGCGTGGCGGCAATCGTCAGCGGCACGACGGCAGCCCAGACACCGTAGGTGGTACCGACAATCAACCGGGTAAATGGAATCAGCGCGACCATCAGAATCAGAAACGGGATCGAGCGGAACAGATTCACGAACGCGCCCAAGGCACGGTTCAACACCGGCGCTTCGTAGATCCCGCCCTTGTCGCTGGTGACCAGAATCACCGCCATGGGAATCCCCACCAGCAGCGCGATCAGCGAAGATACGCCGACCATCAGAAACGTATCGATAAAGCCCTGCAGCAAGCGATCAAACCACATAACCCAATACCTCCACGCGTTGCGCCCACGGTGCGGCGCGCTCGCGCAATTGTTCGGCGCTGAACGCTGAGTCGCTGACAGCCAACAACAGTTGCCCCAGCGCGTGACCCTGAATCCGTTCGACGCCGCCCTGAAGCAATCTCACCCGCCCGCCGAGCGCGGCGAACAGTGCGCCCAGATCCGGCTCGTCGCTGGCACTGCCGGTGAATTGCAGGCGCAGCACCACAGCGGCGTTGGAGGAGGGCGGCAGCGTGTGCAAGCAACTTTGCAATTCTTCCGGTAACGCGTGTTGCAGCGGCGCAAGCAAGGTCTGGCTGACCTCGTGCTGCGGATTACCGAACACTTCCCAGACCGGGCCTTGCTCGACAACCCGCCCGTGCTCAAGCACGACAACGCGGTCGCAGATTTCGCGGATCACTGCCATCTCGTGAGTGATCAGAACGATGGTCAGGCCCAGGCGTTTATTGATTTCGCGCAGCAGGCCGAGGATCGACTGAGTGGTCTCCGGGTCGAGTGCCGATGTGGCCTCGTCGCAGAGCAAAATATCCGGGTCATGCACCAACGCGCGAGCGATGCCGACACGCTGCTTCTGTCCGCCGGAAAGCTGCGCCGGGTAGGCCTTGTGCTTGGCTTGCAGGCCGACCAGTTCGAGCAGTTCGCGGACCTTTTTCTCGCGTTGTTCTTTCGGCACACCCGCGACTTTCAGCGGCAATTCAACGTTCTGCCAAACGGTCTTGGCTGACATCAGATTGAAGTGCTGAAAGATCATGCCGATGCGCCGGCGCAAAGCAACCAGACGGTCTTCATCGAACCCGCCAATATCGACCTGATCGATCAACACCCGTCCTGAGGTCGGTTGTTCCAGACGATTGATCGTGCGGATCAGCGACGACTTGCCGGCGCCGCTGCGGCCGATAATGCCGAACACTTCGCCGCGCTGAATTGCCAGATCGATGCCCTGCAAAGCCGCGACCGGGCCTTGCCGGCCGTTGTAGGTTTTACCCAGGCCGATGAAGCGTACGTGGGCGCGATTCAACTCGGGGTGCAGTTCGGTTTTTTCAGCATTGTGGGGCTCTGGAAACTCCAGTCGCCGTTGGATCGCGGCCGTCATGCTCAGCTTTCCCAACCGGCTTGATACAGCTTGCCGTGAGCCTTATCCAGTGCGGCGCGAACAACCGGCGAGTGCTGGTAAATGTCGACGAATTTGATCAGGCGCGGATCGGTTTTGCTCTTCGGCTGGATGACGAACTGGATCACGTACTCCTTGTGGTCGAGGCCGTCGAACAGCAGTGCCGAACCTGCATCGAAGGTCTTCGCCAAACGGATGTAGGCGGGGTAACCCTGAACCAGATCGGCGTCGTCGTAGGCGCGTACCAATTGCACGGCTTCAACCTGGAGGATTTTGATTTTCTTCGGGTTGGCGACGATGTCGTCTTCGGTGGCCTTGTAGCCGACGCCCGGTTTCAGCGTGATCAAACCGGCCTTGGCCAGCAGTTGCAGACCACGGCCGCTATTGATCGGATCGTTGGCGATGGCGACGCTGGCGCCTTCGGGCAACTCGTCGAAGCTTTTGTATTTTTTCGAGTAGAGGCCGACGTTGTTGATGATCCCCGGCGCGAACGGCACCAGATCAAAACCCGACGCGGCTTTGGCGTTTTCAAGGAACGGGATGTGCTGGAAGTAGTTCACGTCGATGTCGCCGGCGGCGAGGCTGACGTTCGGCGCGATCCAGTCGGTGAACTCCACTAACTCAACTTTGAGGCCTTGTTTGGAGGCCTCTTCGACAGCGGCTTCCAGCGGGATGGCGAAGGCTGCGGTGGTGCCGATTTTCAGCGGTGCGTCGGCGGCGAAGACTGCCGAGCTGAACAGGCCGAGGGCCAGGGCCAGTGCTTTGACTGGGTGTGACAGGCGTTTTTTGGTCATGATGGTTTTTCCAGTCAGTGCATTAATTTTGTGGTGTCGGGTCGGGCTTCATCGCTGGCAAGCCAGCTCCCACAGGTTTTGTGAACGCCACAAACCCTTGTGGGAGCTGGCTTGCCAGCGATGCTTTTAGCGGCGGAACGCTGCGCCGGTGTGTTGCACGGGCAACTGCGCCGCACCGTGAAACAGCTTCTCGCGCAAGCTGCCGTTGTCGTACGCGGTCTTGTACGACCCGCGCCGTTGTAACTCCGGAATCACCAATTCAATGAAATCGACGTAGCTCTCCGGCGTAACAATCCGGGTCAGGTTGAAGCCATCGAGGCCGGTCTCGGCGATCCACGATTCCAGCTCATCCGCGACTTGCTCAGGCGAGCCGACGACGGTGATGTAGCGACCACCGAGGGCGTGCTGGTCGAGCAATTTGCGCCGGGTCCAGTCGTTGTTCTGCAGGTTTTTGGTGGCGGACTGAATGGCGTTGCTCTTCACGTACTGGATCGGTTCGTCGATCTCGTACTGCGAAAAATCGATGCCGGTCGACGCGGAAAAATGCGCCACGCCAGCTTCGGCGCTGGCGTAACTCAGGTACTCGGCGTGCTTGGCCCACGCGGCTTCTTCGGTCGCACCGACGATCACGTTGAGGCCCATGAACACCTTGATGTCCTCGGGATTGCGGCCCGCTTCAACGGCGCTGGCGCGGACCTTGTCGACCTGAACTTTGGTCGACGGTTTGTTCTGACCGCTGATGAACACGCACTCGGCATGGCGTCCGGCGAAGAGCAAACCGCGTTCGGAACTGCCTGCTTGAAACAGCACTGGCGTACGCTGTGGCGAAGGCTCGCAGAGGTGATAACCCTCGACCTGATAGAACTCGCCTTTGTGCTCGACCTTGTGCACTTTTTCCGGGTTGGCGTAGATCCGCTGCTCGCGGTCGTTGAGCACTGCGCCGTTTTCCCAACTGCCTTCCCAGAGTTTGTAGAGCACCTTCAGATACTCGTCGGCCTGATCGTAGCGACGGTCGTGTTCCACCTGTTCGCTGAGGCCCATGGCTTTCGCGGCGCTGTCGAGATAACCGGTGACGATGTTCCAGCCAACACGACCACGGCTCAAATGATCGAGCGTCGACATGCGTCGGGCGAACAGATACGGCGGCTCATAAGTGAGATTCGCGGTCAGACCGAAACCAAGATTTCTGGTCACGGCAGCCATCGCTGAAACCAGTAACAACGGATCGTTGACCGGCAGCTGGATCGACTCTTTCAGCGTGACGTCGACCGAGTTCTGATAGACGTCATACACGCCGACGATGTCAGCGATGAACAAACCGTCGAACAGCCCGCGCTCCAGCAATTGCGCCAGTTCCGTCCAGTATTCGAGGGTGTTGTAGCGCGTCGAGGTGTCGCGCGGATGCGTCCACAGGCCATGGTTGATGTGGCCAATGCAGTTCATGTTGAACGCATTCAGCAGGATCTTTTTTTTCGCCGCGCTCATCAGATCGTCCCTCGCAACGGAGGGTTTTCGTCATTGAGGTAGTAGTTGCCCACCGCGTGATATTTCCAGCGCACCGGGTCGTGCAGGGTGTGCACGCGGGCGTTGCGCCAATGGCGGTCGAGGCCATGTTCGATCAGGGTCGCCTGGCTGCCGGCCAGTTCGAACAGCGTGCTGCCGGCGGCCAAAGAGATTTCAGTGCTGATCGCCCGTGCTTCGGCGACGGCAATCGAAGCGGCGGCGACGGTTTCTGCGTTGGTCTCGGCTTGCGCGGCGTCGAGGAATTCGCCGGCACGTTCGAGCAAGGCTTCGGTGGCGTGCAAGCGAATGCTCAAATGGCCGAAGCTCTTCAGTGTCAGTGGATCTTCGGTGGCTTTGTCGTTGCCGGAATCGATCCATGGCCGGGTTTTGCTGCGCACAAAATGCAGCGCGTCTTCATAAGCGGCGCGCGCGATGCCGGTGTCGATGGCGGCGTGAAGGATCTGCGCTAACGGGCCGACAGTGGTCGGGCGTTCGAAGGCACTTTGAAACGGCAGCACGTCTTCGGCGGCAACGAATACATCTTCGAACACCACAGAACCGCTGCCAGTGGTGCGCTGGCCAAAGCCGCTCCAGTCGTCGATCACCGTCAGGCCTTTGCTGTCACGCGGGACGAAGGCCAGTTGCTGCACGCCGTTTTCATCCACCACAGAAGTAGGAATGCGCTGTGCGTAAATCGCGCCTGTCGCATAGAACTTGCGACCGTTGATGCGATAGCCGTCACCGGCGCGCTTGAGGCTGGTGACGCGGTCGTGGGCGGTTTTGGTGCCCAGTTCTGCCAAGGCATTGCCGAAGCGTTGGCCGGCGAGAACCTCGGCGTACAGCCGTTGTTTTTGTGCGTGGCTGCCGTTTACGCGCAGCACTTCCAGTGCGTAGAAATGGTTCTGCGGAATCTGCCCGAGCGAGCCGTCGGCCTGGGCGATCAGGGCAATGACTTTGGCCAAAGTTACGTTGGACACGCCAGCGCCGCCGTATTCCCTGGGCACGCTGATGCCCCATAGACCGGAGCGGGAAAATACATCGAGTTCCGGCAGTGGCAAGCGACGTTCACGGTCGCGCAGGGTGCTGTCGCGTTTGAAATCTTCGGCCAGATCGCTGGCGACGATCAGGGCTTGCTCATCGCTGGTGATGACCGCGACGTGATGGGATAGCGTCATGTTTTTCTCCAGATGTCTGGTCGTCTCAGATCCAGGAATGGCGAGCCGGTAAAGTGCCGTTGAGGCGATAGGCGCCGACCGCGTGATATTTCCAGCGCACCGGGTCGTGCAGCGTGTGCACGCGGGCGTTGCGCCAGTGACGGTCGAGGTTGAATTCGGCGAGGGTCGCGCGGCTGCCGGCCAGTTCGAACAGCTTTTCGCTGGCGAGCAAGGAAATCTCGGTGGTCAGCACTTTTGCTTCGGCCACGGCGATCGAAGCGCGGGCGGCAGACTCGGCAGTGAGCGGCGCGGCGTGCACTTGATCAAGCACTTTGCCGGCCTTGCGCAGCAGCGCTTCGGCGGCGTGCAGTTCGATTTTCAGTTTGCCGATGTCAGCGATCACATAGAGGTCATCGCTGGCGCGATCAACCTTGGCGTCGATCCACGGCCGTGCACGGGTTTTGACGAACTCGATAGCGTCATCAATGGCGCCACGGGCGATGCCGGCGTCGATGGCCGCTTGAATCAACTGCGACACCGCGCCTTGGGTGTTAGGGGTTTCGTTGATCTTCCAGTTGTCGACCACCAGGCTCGATTCGACACGCACGTTGTTCAGCAGAATCGTGCCGCTGGCGGTGGTGCGCTGACCGAAACCCGACCAGTCATCAACGATGCGCAAACCCGGCGTGCCGCGACGGACAAAGGCCAGCACTTGCTTGCCGTCATCGTTGAGCGCCTTGACCGCCACCCAATGCGCAAACAGCGCACCGGTGGAATAAAACTTCTGGCCGTTGATCACGTAATCATCACCGTCGGCGGTGATTCGCGCTTTCAGCTCCAGGGTGTTTTTGGTGCCGCGTTCCGGGCCGGCATTGCCGATGCGCCAGCCTTCCAGAACGCTCTGGAACAGCTGTTTCTTCTGCTCCTCGGTCGCGCTGCCGAGTACCAGATTGATAATGCCGAACTGGTTCTGCGGAATCTGCCCCAACGCCGGGTCGGCGGCGGAGATGATCGCGAACACTTCGGCCAAAGTGACAAAGGAAACCTGCGGGCCACCGTATTCGCGCGGGATGGCGATGCTGCCTAATCCGCTGCGGGTGAACTGTTCGATTTCCGACCACGGCAACTTGCGCTGGCGGTCGCGTTTGGCGGCCTGCACGCGGGCGACTTGCGCCAGTTCATGGGCAGCCTTGATGGCTTGGGCGTCGTTGCGCAAGACCTGCGCGGGCAACAACAGTGGGGCGATGTCCAGATCCGACTGGACGTTTGCATCTGCCAGACTGGACATCAGTGCCGCTCCTTGGCTGCACGCAATGCCCTGGCGATCTGCACTGGGGTGATTGTGTTCCGGACCATACTACCTACCTCACATCTCATGAAAAACGCCGCAAAAGTGCGGCGAACGAAAGAATGTCCGGTGGTCCGGTTCATATACCCTAAGCGTGTATAAATATTAAATAAACTAACTTTTAGGAATATGTATAGAAGGGGTGATGGTCAGGTTGGTTAAGAATTTTCGGGTAAGGGGGCCGGGGCCCCTTATCCGCTGAAGAGGATCAATCTTTACGCGATTCGGCAGCCATGAGTTTTGGCCTGAGGGGCACTTTCAGATAAGGGTTTGCACAACCGATCTTCAACGTTCTTGGCGGCGCCCAGCGCGAGTTGTTGCCGACCCGATCGAGAATGCAGTACGTCACGTCCAGCCGCAGATCTTCGCCCGCTTCGACAATCACCGAGGGAGGCACCCAGACTTGAATGGGCAGCCCGATATCCGCGGCGGTGATCGGTGCTAGGTCCATGCGTACATCGCCCCAGCGTAAGGTAATGGCGTCATCTTCGGCCATGTTCAGGTAGGGCTCGATGGTCAGCGGTACGCCGCGTTTGATCTGGTTTGGATTCACCCCCTGACGGCGAATGGTGTCGGGGATGGTCACGGGGGCCAGTTGCTGGTTTTCGTCTCCGCTCAGCGCTGAAGGTTGCCCGCCGGGGCAGTCCAGTTTGACCTGCACGCGCGTCGCCGCCGATAACGCCGGCCCCTGACCGACCTGCATCACCCGGTAGTGAATGCGCGTCGTGCCGTTGGCGATGAAGCTTTCCGGCACCCGAAGGCTGATTGCCGTGCCGACGTCATCCGCTGTCAGCACCCTGGAGGCGACATAGCATTTGTTCCAGAACAGCTCGATCAGGTCTCCGCTATCCATGTCGGGATAGGGTGACACCTCGACCACCAGATGGGCGGCGGCGGCCAGATTGATGCCGGTTTTTTGCGCTGGCGCTACGGTCGGCGCTGCCAGTTCGGGGGTATGCGAAGTTCGGGTCATCGATTTCTCTCCTTGAAGCCTTGCAGCGAAGTCCGTTTCTGGAAGAACAAAAGGCGTGAATAAACTGGCAATAAAGCTTTGAACTTTTATTCAAGTTGAATACGGGTTGGTTGAACTAAGTGGTGCCGGTTGGCGACTAGATAAGAGTCTGCGGGATGGGGTGTCAATAGACGATGTTAGTTAATTCGTGAATTACGAATTAATCAGAATCTTCCTACGCTGTTGAGGCCTGATGCCTAAGCGCCAAGACGAAATGAGCCACGGAACTAACGGTTTTTTTGCGTTTTTTGCTTGGATTTATTCGAGCGCTGTCATGCCGGGTGGAGCGGGTAGCAGGCGGGCATTATCTGTTGCAGAACATATATATGTAGCGCATCGAATATGTTTTGTCTGAAGGGATAAAGCTGGTGTTTGTTGAAGGTAACTTCCATCCGTGGAAGTTTCCGATGCAGCGATAAAAAGTACTCAGGCGTGATTCAGAAACTTGCTGAGAAACTGTTTAGTGCGTTCTTCTTTCGGGTTGGCGAACAATGCTTTGGCTTCGCCTTGTTCAACGATCACGCCTTTGTCGAAAAACACCACACGGTTGGCCACATCGCGAGCAAAACCCATTTCGTGGGTGACGATCACCATGGTGCGTTTCTCTTCCGCAAGGCCGCGGATGGTCGCCAGCACTTCGCCGACCAGTTCCGGGTCGAGCGCTGAAGTCGGTTCGTCGAACAGGATCACTTCCGGCTCCATCGCCAGCGCCCGGGCAATCGCCACGCGCTGTTGCTGACCGCCGGAGAGACGACGAGGATAAGCATCTTCCTTGCCGGCGAGACCCACCTTGGCCATGAGCTTTTTGCCCAGGACAATGGCGGCATCGCGTGGCATCTTCTTGACCACGATCGGGCCTTCGATGACGTTTTCCAAAGCGGTGCGATGGGGGAACAGGTTGAAGTTCTGGAACACGAAGCCCACGTGCTGGCGCAGGTTGCGCACCAGGCTTTGCTGCTGGTTCAGCGGGCGGCTGGTATCGATCTCGATATCGCCGACCTTGATCCGGCCGCTGGTGGGTTGTTCAAGAAAATTCAGGCAACGCAGAAACGTCGTTTTCCCCGAACCGCTGGGGCCGATGATCGCGACGACTTCGCCTTCCTTGACCTCGAGGTCGATGCCGTTGAGCACGACCTGACCCTTGAATTGCTTGGTCAGTTTTTCCACGACAATCATCGTCAGGACTCCTGGTCGTGCCGATTGACCCGCTCTTCCAACTTGTTCTGAAAGTGCGAAAGCACTGTGGCCAGAATCCAGTAGATCAGCGCGGCGGCAAGATACATGGTGAAGACTTCAAAAGTCCGGGCGGTAATCAATTGCGCCTGACGGAACAGCTCCGGCACCTGAATGGTGGCGGCCAGTGCCGTGTCCTTGACCAGCGAAATGAAGCTGTTGCCCAGCGGCGGCAACGCCGTGCGCATCGCCTGCGGGAGGATGGCCCGGCGCAGGGTTTGCGCGCGGGTCATGCCGATGCTCGCGGCGGCTTCCCACTGGCCACGTTCGATCGAGCCGATCGCGGCGCGCAGAATTTCACAGGCGTAAGCGGCCATGTTCAGCGAGAAGCCGATCAGCGCCGCTGGCAGCGGATCCAGTTCGAGACCCAATTGCGGCAAGCCGTAATAGATCACGAACAGCTGCACCAGCAACGGCGTGCCGCGAAAGAACGACACGTAGATGCGCGCCAGCCAACTGACCGATTTGAAGCGCGACAGGCGCATCAATGCCAGGCCGAAGCCCAGCAGCAAGCCGAAGAACATCCCGCCGAGGCTGAGGACTACCGTGTAATACGCGCCCTTGAGCAGAAAGGGCGCGGAGTCCAGTGCGAGTTGGAAAGCTTCTTCCATTATTTAGTGACGTCAGCGTTGAAGTACTTCGTGGACAGCTTCGCAAGGGTGCCGTCGGCACGCAGTTCGTCGAGGGCCTTGTTCACGGCGGCCAGTAGTTCAGGCTCGCCTTTACGCAGGGCAACACCGGCTTCCTGGCGGGAGAAGGCTTCGCCGGCAGCGACGGTTTTCGGCGCTTTCTTGGCGTACTCAAGTGCGGCCAGACGGTCGATCAGGATGGCGTCGGTGCGGCCATTGTTCAGGTCGGCGAACTTGGTCGGATCATCGTCGTAGGTGCGTACGTCAGCGCCCGGCACGTTGGCGCGGACCCACTGTTCGTAGTTGGTGCCCAGGCCCACACCGACTTTTTTGCCGGACAGGTCAGCGGCGGTCTTGATGTTCAGAGCGGACTCTTTGCTCTTCAGCACCAGCGCCTGAATACCGGAAACGGTGTACGGCTCGGAGAAGTCATACTTCTTTTTGCGCTCGTCGGAGATGGTCACCTGGTTGACCACGACGTCCAGACGCTTGGATTCCAGCGCCGCGAGGATGCCGTCCCACTTGGTCGGCTGAATCTTGGCTTTGACGCCGAGTTTTTGCGCCAGCGCTTCGGACAACTCGACTTCGAAACCGGACAGCTTGCCGTCGGCATCGACGAAACTGAACGGAGGGTAAGTGCCTTCCAGGCCGACGTTGATAACGCCTTTGTCCTTGATCTGTTGCAGCTGCTCACCGGCCACTGCCTGGCCGATCAGACCGGCGCTCAGCGCCAGGCCTAGCGAACCCACCAGCAGATTGCGACGTAGTGCGGAAAAATTCATGACAAGCCCCTGTGTTTTCTTATGGAAGACGCTTAAGGAAAGTTGGCGAATTTGTGATTCGTGCGCCTGCGTTATCGTGCCCTAAAGCAGCTTATGCGTCTTGCGCGAAATTCGCCTGCGGCGAGACTATAAGATGTCTGCTTTAGACTTGAAAATACTTAATATTTAATCTGTTAGATCTAATTTGAATATTAAGATCTTTCCCACGCTCTGCGTGGGAATGCCTCTAGGGACGCTCCGCGTTCCAGCGCTCAAAGGGACGCGGAGCGTCCCGGGCTGCATTCCCACGCAGAGCGTGGGAACGATCAGCGATCTCTCAGAGGAAATCCTTGTAGGCGAACAACGCCGGCGCGCCGCCGGTGTGCAAGAAAATGATCGGGCCTTCATCAAAACGCTGACGTCCGATGCCATCGAGCAAGCCCGCCATTGCCTTGCCGGTGTACACCGGATCGAGCAACAGCGCTTCCTGACTCGCCAGCAACTTCACCGCCGCCAACGTCCCGGCATTCGGCTCGCCATAACGCGGGCCGAAATATTCGTCCCACAGCTCAACCTTGAAACTCGCCGGCAGCTCGACGCCGAGCAGGTCCGCCGTACGTTCGGCAAGGCCCTGAACCTTCGGCCGCTGGTCTTCTTCACTGCGCGAAACGGTCACACCAATCACCGGCAATCGGGGCAATACTTCGCTCAACGCCAAGGCCAGACCGCTGTGCGTTCCGGCACTGCCCGAGGCGAGTACCACCGCAGCGAAATCCAGACCGGTGTCCTTGATCTGCTCGGCCAGTTCCAGACCGGCACGCACGTAACCGAGCGCGCCGAGGGCATTGGAGCCGCCGATTGGCACCAGATATGGCTTCTTGCCGTTGCTGCGCAGACGTGCGGCGAGGGCGGCCAGTTGGTCGTCGGCGTTGTCGAGGTTGTCGACCAGTTCGACCTTGGTGTCGAACAGATCCAGCAGCAGGCGATTGCCGTTGCCTGTGTAGTTGCTGTCGTCAGTGCCCAGCGGATTTTCCAGCAGCGCCACGCAACCTAGGCCCAATTTGGCGGCGAGTGCGGCGGTCTGGCGAACGTGGTTCGATTGCAGCGCGCCGGCGGAGATCAGCGTATCGGCGCCTTGCGCGAGAGCGCCGGCAGCGAGGTATTCGAGCTTGCGCAGCTTGTTGCCGCCCAGGGCCAGCGGCGTCAGGTCATCACGCTTGATGTACACCTCGCGGCCGAGCCAGGCGGACAGGCGTTCGAGTTTTTCCAGCGGCGTCGGGTGGCCGAGCAGGTCGAGACGGTTAAAGCGGTCCAGCTGTTGTTTGATCATGAGTCCGTACTGGAGGAGAAAGATGAAAGGACTATAGGCACGGGCTTTTGCAGGGGCAACCGTGAATCGCTTATAGCCAAATGAACTGAGGCCAGCACTATCGGTTCTTAATTCGCTCTCGCGACCATGCCGTAAAGTAGTCGCCGTTGACGCGGCCAGACAGTCCGGCCGCCCGTGAGGAGTCTTTACCGTGAGCGAGCGTTCCAGCCATTGGCAATTGCAGACCATCGTCAGTCAACTGCGCAGCGCGCGGGATCAGTGGCGGGCACAGAACGGCCGGGCGTCCGGCGAGCAGGGTGGTCGCGAGTTGCCGTCGCGGGCGGCGATGGCGGAGATTCTTGAAGCACTGTGTGGGGCGTTGTTTCCGATGCGTCTGGGGCCAGTGGATCTGCGTGAAGAAAGCGAAGACTTTTACGTCGGCCACACCCTTGATGTGGCGTTGAATGCGCTGCTGGCGCAGACCCGTCTGGAGCTGCGTTACGTTGCCCGCCACAGCGCGCAGGCCGATACTGAAGTCGAGGCCCGCGCCATTCAGATCGTGCAGGATTTTGCCTTGGCTTTACCGGGCCTGCGCGCGCTGCTCGACAGCGATGTGTTGGCGGCCTATCACGGTGATCCGGCAGCGCGCAGTGTTGATGAAGTGCTGCTGTGCTATCCGGGGATTCTGGCGGTGATTCACCATCGCCTCGCTCATCATTTGTATCGTGCCGGGCTGCCGCTGCTGGCGCGGATCAGCGCGGAAATCGCCCATTCGGCGACCGGTATCGATATCCATCCGGGCGCGCAGATCGGCCGTAGTTTCTTTATCGATCACGGCACGGGTGTGGTGATCGGCGAGACCGCGATCATTGGTGAGCGCGTGCGGATTTATCAGGCCGTGACGTTGGGCGCCAAACGCTTCCCGGCGGATGAAGACGGGCAGTTGCAGAAAGGTCATCCGCGTCATCCGATCGTTGAAGATGATGTGGTGATTTATGCCGGGGCGACGATTCTCGGGCGGATCACCATTGGCAAGGGGTCGACCATTGGCGGCAATGTCTGGCTGACGCGCAGTGTGCCGGCGGGGTGCAATCTGACTCAGGCGAATTTGCAGCATGATGACGGGACGCAGAAGTAGGGGGCAAAGCAAACCCTCATCGGAACGCCGCCCGCCCAGCCCTCTCCTGGAGGGAGAGGGAGCCGACCGAGGTGTCTTGCGTCATACATCGACCTGAAACACCGAGTCGATGATGGATTCGGTACAGCAGGATCATGTCGGCGTATCTCCCCAATATCTCCCAATCAGTCCCCTCTCCCTCCGGGAGAGGGCTAGGGTGAGGGGCTATTGAACGAATACCCTTAAACCCACGTCATACCCATCCTTGAGCTAGCGTAGGAAAACTACCGCCTAGCCGTACGATTAGTCCTTACCACCCCATCCATGTTTAACTTGAACGTTCATTCAAGTTAAACCGGTGGTTCGCTGCCCGCTCACAACAGGAGGCTTGCCTTTGCTGAGTCCGATCATTTCAGCCACGTTTCAACCCCTCGAGGTGCACGTTTCATGAGTGCATCGTCTACCCCCGCCAGCGGTCTGGTGCGCATGAATCCGCCGGTGTTCTACTTCGCCGCGACGGTCATTCTGCTGTTTGGTCTCGTTGTTATCGCCATGCCTGAGCAGGCCGGCGCCTGGCTGCTGGAAGCGCAAAACTGGGCGGCCAATACGGTCGGCTGGTATTACATGCTCGCGATGACCCTGTATCTGGTCTTCGTGGTGGTCACCGCCTTATCCGGCTACGGCAAGATAAAACTCGGTGCCGACCACGACGAGCCCGAATTCAGTTACCTGTCCTGGGCCGGCATGCTGTTCGCCGCCGGGATCAGCATCACGCTGTTCTTCTTCTGCGTCTCTGAACCGCTGACCCACATGCTGCAGCCGCCGCAAGGCGAGGCGGGCACCGCGGATGCGGCGCGTCAGGCCATGCAGATTCTGTTTCTGCACTGGGGCCTGCATGGCTGGGGCGTGTTTGCCTTCGTCGGCATGGCGCTGGCCTATTTCGCTTACCGCCACAACCTGCCGCTGGCCCTGCGGTCGGCGCTGTATCCGCTGATCGGCAAACGCATCAACGGCCCGATCGGTTACGCGGTGGATGGCTTCGGCATCATCGCCACGGTGTTCGGTCTGGGCGCCGACATGGGCTTTGGGGTGCTGCACCTCAACTCCGGTCTCGACTACCTGTTCGGCATCGCGCACACCCAGTGGATTCAGGTCGGCCTGATCACGCTGATGATGGGCGCGGCGATCATCGTGGCCGTCTCCGGCGTCGATAAAGGCGTGCGGGTGATGTCCGACATCAACATGCTGCTGGCCTGTGCGCTGCTGCTGTTCGTGTTGTTCGCCGGGCCAACCCAGCACCTGCTCAACACCTTGATCCAGAACCTTGGTGACTACCTCGGCGCTTTGCCGATGAAGAGTTTTGATCTCTACGCCTACGACAAACCGAGCGACTGGCTCGGCGGCTGGACGGTGTTTTACTGGGCCTGGTGGATCGCATGGTCGCCGTTCGTGGGCCTGTTCATCGCACGGATTTCCCGTGGCCGCACCATCCGTGAATTCGTCTTCGGCGTGCTGCTGATTCCGCTCGGTTTCACCCTCGCGTGGATGTCGATTTTCGGCAACAGCGCAATCGATCAAGTGCTCAACCACGGCATGAGCGCGCTGGGCATGTCGGCCATCGACAATCCGTCGATGAGTATTTACCTGCTGCTGGAAACCTACCCATGGAGCAAAACCGTCATCGCTGTGACGGTGTTTATCAGCTTCGTGTTCTTCGTCACGTCTGCCGATTCCGGCACCGTGGTGCTCTCGACGCTGTCGGCCAAGGGCGGCACCCCGGACGAAGACGGGCCGAAATGGCTGCGGGTGTTCTGGGGCGCGATGACCGCGCTGATCACCAGTGCGCTGCTGTTCTCCGGCAGCATCGATGCACTGAAGTCAGCGGTGGTACTGACATCGTTGCCGTTCTCGCTGATTCTGTTGCTGATGATGTGGGGCCTGCACAAGGCGTTCTATCTGGAGTCGCAGAAACAGATCGCGCAGTTGCATTCGCTGGCACCGGTCTCCGGTTCGCGGCGCGGCACGGGCGGCTGGCGCCAGCGCTTGAGTCAGGCTGTGCACTTCCCGTCGCGGGACGAGGTGTACCGCTTCATGGACACCACGGTGCGTCCGGCGATTGAAGAAGTGACGGCGGTGTTCGTCGAGAAAGGCCTCAACGTGGTCACCCAGCCGGATCCGGCGAATGACAGCGTCAGCCTGGAAATCGGCCATGGTGATGCGCATCCGTTCATCTATCAGGTGCAGATGCGCGGCTACTTCACGCCGTCGTTCGCGCGTGGCGGGATGGGCTCGAAGCAGCTCAACAATCGTCGCTACTACCGCGCCGAAGTGCATTTGAGCGAGGGCAGTCAGGACTACGATCTGGTCGGTTACACCAAAGAGCAGATCATCAACGACATCCTCGACCAGTACGAACGCCACATGCAGTTCCTGCACTTGGTACGTTGATCGACGCCTGAGCGTCGGGTCCGTTCAGGACTCGGCGCTCAGCACCATGAACAACACCATTGCCGCCATCGGCACGCCGAATACCGCACTGCCAATCGCTATTTCCGAACCCACGGACTGGCCGGCATGCACCACTCCCACCGCGCCATTAATCACCGTCAATGCCAGCCACAGGGCGGCGAAGCCGTAGGCCATGGTCTGGCGGCTGAAGCCGATGCGCTCGCCGATGTAGAGCATCAGGGCGAGCAGGACCAGGCCGAAGAAAATGATGATGGCGGTGTGCATGGGGCGTTCTGCCTGATGGAGGTGCAGTGCCGGGAAGAGCCCCTTCGCGAGGAGGCTCGCTCCCACAATGAAACTCGACTGGACATAAATTTCATGTACACAGGAAATCCCTGTGGGAGCGAGCCTGCTCGCGAAAGGGCCACCTCGGTGTTCTTTAAGAGCATAGCCAATCCAGCCTCTGCCATATTCCTCAGATGCTTTCCCGTTCGATCACTTGGCACTGCAACAGATTCAGCCGCTGCACCTCGTCGCTCGGCAACACGCCAAGGCTTTCCAGTACGCGGGTTGCAGCCAGTACGCCGATCTCCAGTGCCGGTGGTTTGATGGTGCTCAGGCTGGGCAGCAGCATCTCGGCGAACGGGTAATCGCCGAAGCCAAGAACGGCGCAGTCTTCGGGGATTTTCAAACCCGCGCGTTGCCCGGCGAGCAGGCCGCCGGCGGCGAGGTTGTCGTTGGCGAAGATGATCGCGTCGGGGCGCGGTGAGGCGCTCATCAGGGCGTCCATCGCCTGTTTGCCGGCCTCGAATGGTGCGCGATCAGCGTCAGGGGCGAAGACCCAAGGATCCAGGCCGGATTCGCGCAAGGTCGCCGCGTAACCGTCGCGGCGCTCCAGTGCGCTGAAGTCGCCCGCAGCGCTGTTCTGCACGAAGGCGATACGTTGGTAGCCTTTTCCGAGTAGATATCTGGCGGCCGTCACGCCCACTTCAAAATGCGAAAAGCCGATCTGCATCGGCTCACGATCCGGCTGGTAATCCCAGGTTTCAATCACCGGAATATCCGCTTCGGCGATCATCTTTTCCGTGCCGGCACTGTGAAAGTGACTGGTCAGCACCAGCGCCGCCGGCGACCAGCCGAGAAACGCGCGCACGGCGTTTTCTTCCTGCTCGGTACTGAAGTAACTCGACGCCAGCAACAGCTGATAGCCATGGCGACTAAGCGTATCGCTGAAACCCTGAATGGTATTGGCGAAGATCGGCCCGGAGATGTTCGGGATGACCATGCCGACGATTTTGCCCCGCGCCGAAGCCAATCCGCCGGCCACCAGATTCGGTACGTAACCCAACTCCGCCACCACCGTCGCAATCCGCTCGCGGCGCTCGGGCGAAACCTGTTCGGGCTGATTGAAATAGCGCGACACGGTAATCGCCGAAACCCCAGCCTCACGTGCCACAGCATTCAAGGTCACGCGTCCGGCGCCACGGCGTTTGCGGGGTTTTTCTTCGCTCAAGGCTCGATCCTTCTTAAAAACCAAATCGCATATAAAAGTAATTTTTCAGTATTGGACGCTCTATGTGCTGCTTGCCAATACTGTTGATGGTAGCGCTAACAAAGCGCGCTGTCTGCTACTCGCTCGAGCGAATGCCCAAGACACCGATTCAGGCGCTGTCGTCGCAGAACGGCAGCGGTTAAGGGCCAATTTCGAGCGGGCAAACATGCACAACATTCCTGGGGCGACACACACACTGGCGCAGTCGATCCGTGCGGCTGGCTGGTTATTCACGGGGTTGGCGGCACTGCCGCTGCCTAACGCATTCGCTGCCGAGAGCAGTGATCAGGAGCCGACTCTCAAATCGGTGACCGTCACCGCCACGCGCCGCGAAGAGTCGCTGCAAAAAGTGCCGGTGGCGGTCTCGGTGATCGACGGCGAACAGCTTGAGCGCGACAACCGCAACGGCGTGGCCAGTATCGTCCAGCAAGTGCCGTCGCTGAATTTCCGCACCGGCGCATCGAACAAGGACACCTCGTTATTCGTGCGCGGCGTCGGTACGATTTCCACCTCGCCTGGCGTCGAGCCGACCGTGGCGACGGTGATCGATGGCGTGGTGTATGCGCGGCCGGGGCAGTCCACGCTCGATCTGCTGGATCTGGAACGCGTCGAAGTATTGCGTGGTCCGCAAGGCACGTTGTTTGGCAAAAACGCTTCGGCCGGTGTACTCAACATCACCAGCAAGGCACCCACCGCCGAGACCCACGGTTACATCGATCAGTCGTATTACAGCGGCAACGAAAGCCGCACCCGTTTCGGCATTGGCGGCAGCCTGATACCGGACACGCTGAAAGGCTCGATCAGCACGCTGTTCGGCACCTACGACGGCAACGTCGACAACCAACACAACGGTCAAGAGGTCAACGGCTACAACCATCGTGGCGTGCGCGGAAAACTCGAATTCACCCCGAATGACGACGTCACCTTCACCTTGATCGCCGATTACATGCAGTCCCACGACGACGGTCCCAATGGCGTTGTCAGCAAGTCGCTGACCCCGGCCTTCGCCAATGCGCTGAGCCCGGTCAATGCGAGCAGCCACAACCGTGACATCAACACCGACACCCGCTCACACGTTGAGGACATCAACAAAGGCCTGTCCGGCCAACTCGACTGGCAACTGGGCGATTACACACTGACGTCGATCACCGCATGGCGCGGCTGGGACAACACCCAGTATCAGGATGGTGACCGTCTCGGTACCGTGACAGCCGCGTTCCCCGGCACCGCGGACAAGGGCGATCTGGCCTTCGATCAATACTCGCAAGAGTTGCGTCTGGCCTCGCCGAAGGGCGAGTTCCTCGAATACGTCGGCGGTCTGTTCTACATGCACGGCAAGGACGACGAGACCTATCAGCGCACGCTGACAACGACCACGCGCACCGATCGCGGCGTCGCTGATTACAGCACCAGCAGCGACAGCTATGCGGTGTTCGGGGAGAGCACACTGAACTTCACGTCGGACTTTCGCGGCATCGCCGGCCTGCGCTACACCCACGATGATCTCGAATACGATCACCGCCGCGTTTCGACCTCCGCGACCACGGTCAGCGGTATTCAACCGGCGACCAGCAGCTCAGGTTCTGTCGACGAAGACGGCTGGTCCGGCCGCCTCGGTGTGCAGTACGACTTGAGCGACGCCGTCACTACGTATCTGACCTATTCGCGCGGTTACAAAGGCCCGGCCTACAACGTGTTCTTCAATATGCAGCCGCGTGATACCGAAGCACTGAAACCGGAAACCTCCAACACCTGGGAAGCGGGGATCAAAGCGACGAGCTGGAACAATCGCCTGACCACCAACCTCGCGGTGTTCCACAGCGAGTACGACAACTATCAGGCGAACTTCTTCGACACCGTCGCCGGCCAGGTTGTGACGCGTCTGATCAACGCCGGCAGTGTCAGCACCGAAGGCGTCGAACTCGATTACGCCTTGCAGGCCACTCAGCAATTGAAGCTGTCCGGAGCGCTGGCTTACACCCGCGCGCGCATCGACGAATTCGCCTGCCCGGCGGGCGCGGCGGCGTCGTGCAACGTCAACGGCAAACCGCTGCCGTTCAGCCCGGACTGGAAAAGCTACGTGCGCGCCGACTACAGCATCCCGCTGGATAACGGTCTGGATATCGAACTCGGCACCGATTACAGCTGGCAGAGCGAAGTGCAGTACGACATCAGCCAGAACGCCGACACCAAGCAGGGTGCCTACGGCCTGTGGAACGCCAGCGTCGCTCTGGCCGATTACAGCAATGGCTGGCGCGTGGCGCTGGTGGGCAAGAACCTCACCGACAAGTCGTATTCACCGTTGCTTGCCAGCGGCGGCAACTACATCTACCGCGCCGTGCCACGGGATGACGAGCGCTACTTCGGCGTGCAACTGCGCAAGGATTTCTGAGATGAGCAGACAGTTGAAACTCGGCGCGTTTCTCATGGCCACCGGGCACCACGTGGCGGCGTGGCGTCATCCGGAGGTGCCGGCCAACGCCGGCCTGGATTTCACCCACTACAAACAACTGGCGCAGATTGCCGAGGCGGCGAAGTTCGATGCGTTGTTTGTCGCTGACAGCGTCGCCGCACCGACTCAGGACATCGCCAGTCGTATGGCGCGGTCGGATCATTTTGAACCGCTGACGTTGCTCTCGGCGCTGAGTGCCGTGACCGAACACATCGGCCTGATTGCGACGGCAACCACCAGCTACAACGAGCCGTATCACGTGGCGCGCAAATTCGCCTCGCTAGATCACTTATCAGGCGGCCGAGCGGGGTGGAATCTGGTGACCTCGGACAATGCTGCCGAGGCGCTGAATTTTGGTCGTGATGAGCATATCGGCCATGCCGAACGCTACAGCCGTGCGCGCGAATTTCATCAGGTAGTGACCGGGCTTTGGGACAGTTGGGAGGATGATGCGTTTGCGCGCGACAAGGCCAGTGGGGCGTATTACGACCCGTCGAAACTGCATGTGCTGGATCACGTCGGCGAGCACTTCCAGGTCAAAGGCCCGCTGAACGTTGCGCGTTCGCCGCAGGGGCAACCGGTGATTGTTCAGGCTGGCTCTTCGGAAACCGGGCGCGAATTGGCGGCGCAAACCGCTGAAGTGGTGTTCACCGCACAGACTTCGCTGGCCAGTGCCCAAGCGTTTTACGCCGACCTCAAGGGACGTCTGCCCAAGTACGGGCGCAGCGCCGATTCGCTGAAAATCATGCCCGGGGTTTTTGTCGTGGTCGGCGGCAGCGAAGCCGAAGCACAGGAAAAATGTGAAACGTTTCAGCAATTAGTCGAACCCGAGGTTGGCGTTGCCTTGCTTGGGCGTATGCTGGGTAACTTCGATTTGTCGAAGTACCCGCTGGACGGGCCGTTGCCGGAGTTGCCGCTGACCGAAAGCGGTCAGCAGAGCCGGCAGATATTGCTCACTGAACTGGCGGGCCGGGAGAACCTGACCCTCGCCGAACTCGGTCGCAAGATTGCCGGCGGGCGCGGGCATTACAGCCTGGTCGGTACGCCGGAGCAGATCGCTGATCGCTTGCAGGAGTGGTTCGAACAGGGCGCGGCGGACGGTTTCAACGTGCTGGTGCCGCACTTGCCCGGCGGGCTCGAAGACTTCGCCAATGGCGTGGTCCCGGAACTGCAACGGCGCGGGCTGTTCAGAACCGAGTATGAAGGCCGGACGTTGCGCCAGAACCTGGGTCTGGCCCGACCCGGCAATAGATTTTTGTAGCACCCAATCGCTAGCAGGCTAGCTCCCACAGGAGACTGCATTCCAATGTGGGAGCTAGCCTGCTAGCGATGAAGTCGACACCCATTTCAAGACAGACAAGAGAGGATTCGATGACTTACACCGCTGCCGAAAACCGCTACGACTCCATCCCTTACCGCCGCGTTGGCCGCAGCGGTCTGGTACTGCCGGCGCTGTCGCTGGGTCTGTGGCACAACTTTGGCGACAGCACGCCGATCGACACCCAGCGCGCCTTGCTGCGCACAGCGTTTGATCTGGGTATCAACCACTTCGACCTGGCCAACAATTACGGCCCGCCGTATGGCAGCGCCGAGATCAATTTCGGTCGTCTGCTGCGCGAAGACTTCAAGCAGTACCGCGACGAACTGATCATCTCCAGCAAGGCCGGTTGGGACATGTGGCCCGGCCCTTACGGCCAGGGCGGTGGCTCGCGTAAATACGTGCTGGCCAGCCTCGACCAGAGCCTGCAACGCCTCGGTCTGGACTATGTGGATATCTTCTATTCGCACCGCTTCGACCCGGACACCCCGCTGGAAGAAACCGCCAGCGCCCTGGCTACAGCCGTGCAGCAGGGCAAGGCGTTGTACATCGGTATCTCGTCGTACTCGGGGGTGAAAACCCGTGAGATCGCGGCGCTGTTGAAAGAGTGGAAAGTGCCGCTGTTGATTCACCAACCGGCGTACAACCTGCTCAATCGCTGGGTGGAAAAAGATCTGCTGGATACCACCGATGAACTCGGTACTGGCGTGATTGCCTTCACGCCGCTGGCGCAAGGTCTGCTTACCGACAAATACCTCAATGGCGTGCCGGCGGATGCGCGGGTCAATCGTCCGGGTGGTGGTTCGTTGCAGGCTTCGCACCTGTCCGAGGCCAACATTGCTCATGTAAGGGCGTTGAATGAAATTGCCAAGCGTCGTGGTCAGAGTCTGGCGCAATTGGCGTTGGCGTGGACGCTGCGCGATCCTCGGGTGACGTCGGCGCTGATTGGTGCGAGCCGGCCGGAGCAGATTATCGAGAACGTCGGGGCGTTGAAGAATTTGAGCTTCTGTGCTGAAGAGCTGGCGGAGATTGACCGGTTTGCCCAAGAGGGCGGGATCAATCTTTGGGAGAAGCCTTCGACGGCGGAGTGATGAAGATTGGGTTGGGTCAGCAAGATCCAACCCCCTCACCCCAGCCCTCTCCCCCAGGGGGGCGAGGGGGAAAGGGAGCAGATCTTCATGCTTTTCAAAACTTGAATTCAACCCGACATTTCAGGTCGATGTAGCTCGTACAAACACCTCGGTCAGTCCCCTCTCCCTCGGGGCGGTCCGACGTTTCGGGAGGGTTAGGGTGAGGGGCTTTTGGCTTTAAAACGTCTCAACGAAAAAACGGCACATCCCCCAACACCGTCGCCCGCTGCATCACCCGCCGCGCCGGTCGGTAATCATCCACCGCGTAATGCTGGGTCACGCGGTTATCCCAGAACGCAATATCGTCCTGCTGCCAACGCCAGCGAATGGTGAACTCCGGCCGCGTCGCGTGGGCGAACAGAAACTTCAGAATCGCCTCGCTCTCGGTTTCCGACAGCTCATTGATCTTCGACGTGAAGCCTTCGTTGACGAACAGCGCGCGCCGTCCACTGACCGGATGCGTACGAATCACCGGATGCGACAGCGGTGGATTCTTGCGTCGCGCCTCTTCCCACTGCGCCAATGCTTCAGGCGTGTTGCCATAGCGTTCCAGCGGAAACGAACGAGTGAAATCGTGAGTCGCGGTCAGCCCTTCGAGCAAGCCTTTCAGCGGCGCTGACAGCGCTTCATACGCGGCAATGCCGCTGGCCCACAATGTGTCGCCACCAAACTCCGGCAGCAACTTGGCGCTGAGCACCGCGCCCATCGCAGGTGTCGGCAGGAAGGTCACGTCGGTGTGCCAGATCGCGTTGTCGCGCACGTCGGTGACGGCGGTGTCGAGAATCAGCACTTCCGGTTGTTCCGGTACGTTTGGGTAGATCGGGTGAATGTGCAGGTCGCCGAAATAGGCGGCGAAACGTGCCTGTTGCGAAGGCTCGATTGGCTGGTTGCGGAAGAACAACACTTGATACTTGAGCAGCGCCTGTTCGATGACGTCGCGGTGTTCCAGGCTCAGCGGCTGACTGATGTCGACGCCGCTGATTTGCGCGCCGAGGGCCGAGCTTAATGGGGTGATGTTGAGGCTGCTCATGGTCTTTCTCTTAAATTCCGGATAACCACCCCCCTGTAGGAGCTGCCTGCGGCAGCTCCTACAGGGGGTGATTCAAAAAATGCTTTAGTGGGCCTGGCCGTGCCACGGCACCAGTTTGCGCTGCAGGGCGCGCAGGCCCATTTCCATGGCGAAGGCGATCAGGGCGATGACCAGAATCCCCAGCACCACCACATCGGTGACCAGGAACTGCGCGGCCGACTGCACCATGAAGCCCAAACCGCTGGTGGCGGCGATCAGTTCAGCCGCGACCAGCGTCGACCAACCAACCCCCAGACCAATGCGCACGCCCGTCAAAATGTCCGGCAACGCGCTCGGCAAAATCACATGACGAATCAGTTGCACGCGAGTCGCGCCCAACGACTGCGCCGCGCGCAATTTCGCTGGATCAACCGTGCGCACGCCGGTGGCAGTAGCGATGGCAATCGGCGCGAAAATCGCCAGATAAATCAGCAGCACTTTCGACAACTCGCCGATGCCGCACCAGATCACGATCAGCGGCAGATAAGCCAGCGGCGGAATAGGGCGGTAGAACTCGATCAGCGGATCGAGCACGCCACGGGCGATGCGATTGGCGCCGATCGCGATGCCCACCGGTACGGCAGTCAGAATCGCAAAACCGAGGCCCAGACCGATGCGGCTCAGGCTCGCGCCGAGGTGCTGCCACAACGTCGAATCCATATAGCCCGTGGTCGCCAGCAACCAGCCCTTTTGCAGCACGGCGGAGGGGGGTGGCAGGAACAGCGGTTCGATCAATCCAGTAGCAGTCACCGCCCACCAGATGGCCAACAAAGCGAACAACGTCAGCAGGCTTATCCAGCGTGTACTGAGGCTGCGGCGCAGCGGAATCGTCACCGACGCGGTGGCGGGTTTTACCGCAGGCGAGGAAACGTCATAACTACTCATGCGCGCTCCTGCCGTTGCCCGGCGCTGCGTTGCGAGAACACTTTGCCCAGTACGTGTTCGCGGGTTTCGATAAAACGTGGATCGGATTTGATCGCGCGGGCGGACTCACCGGCGGCGTAACGCTGACCGAAGTCCAAGTGCAGACGCTCCACGATCTGCCCCGGATTCGGCGCGAGCAGAATCAGGTCAGTGGCGAGGAATACCGCTTCTTCAATGTCATGGGTAATCAGGAAAACCGGCTTGGCCGTGCGCTGCCAGACTTGCAGTAATAACTCCTGCATCTGTTCGCGGGTGAACGCGTCTAGGGCGCCGAAGGGTTCGTCCATCAGCAATACGCGCGGATCAGCGGCGAGGGCGCGGGCGAGGCCGACGCGTTGTTTCTGGCCACCGGAAAGCTGCCAGATACGACGGCTTTCGAAACCGGAGAGGTCAACCAGTGCGAGCATTTCGCGGGCGATCTTTTCGCGCTTGTCTTTGGCGACACCAGCCAGTTCCAGACCGAACGCGACATTGGCCAACACATCCTGCCAGGGCAGCAAAGCATCGTCCTGGAACACCACGCCACGTTCGGCGCTCGGGCCTTTGACCGGTACGCCGTCGAGGGTGATGCGCCCGGCACTCGGTTCGACGAAACCGGCAATCAGGTTCAACAGCGAAGTCTTGCCACTGCCGGACGGGCCGAGGGCGACCAGCAATTGCTGAGGCCCCAGAGTCAGAGAAATATCCGCCAGCACCGGTGTCGGGCTGCCCGGGTACTGTGCGCTGATGCGCTCCAGCTGTAGCAAGGCCATCGCGATTAACTCCCGATCAGTTGGTGATGAATTTGGCGCTGACGTACGGCGCGTAGTCCGGCAGAACGGCTTCGACCTTGCCTTGCTCCTTGAGGAACGCGGCGGTGTCAGTGATGGCTTTGGTGGTCGGCGCGCCGAGGCTGACGACTTGATCAGCCGCCAGCGGGTAGACGTTGCCTTGCAACAGCAGCGGAATATCGCTGGCCTTGGCGCCGGAGAGTTTCACCAGTTTGTCGACGTTGGATTGGTCGGCGAGCCAGGCTTTCGGGTCTTTGCGGTAATCGGCGTAGGCGTCGAGGGTGACCTTGGCGAATGCAGTAACGATTTCCGGGTGCTTCTCGGCGAAGTCTTTACGCACGATCCACGCATCGAAGGTCGGCGCGCCGAACTTGGCCAGTTCGCCGGAAGTGATCAGCACTTTGCCGTTTTCCTTGGCTACGCCCAGCGCCGGATCCCACACGTAAGTGGCGTCGATGTCGCCGCGTTTCCACGCTGCGATGATCGCTGGCGGCGCGAGGTTGAGCACGGTGACTTTCGAAGGATCGATGTTCCAGTGCTTCAGCGCGGCGAGCAGGCTGTAGTGACCGGTCGATACGAATGGCACGGCGATTTTCTTGCCGATCAGATCCTGTGGCGTCTTGATGCCGGAACCGTCGCGGGCGACCAGTGCTTCAGCGGCGCCGATCTGCGTGGCGATGAGGAAGGTTTCGACCGGGACTTTGCGGGTGATCGCGGCAGTCAGCGGGCTCGAGCCGAGGTAGCCGATCTGCACGTCACCGGAGGCGATGGCGGCGATGATGTCGGCGCCGTTATCGAACTTGCGCCAGGCGATGTCGGCTTTGGTGGCTTTTTCGTAAGCGCCGTCGGCCTGAGCGACTTTCGCCGGGTCAACAGTGGTTTGGTAAGCGACGGTGAGGTCGGCGGCCTGAGCCAGGAAACTTGCGGCAGCCAAGGAGGCTACGGCGAGCAGGCGAAGCGGGAAATTCAGTTTCATTGAACAGCTCCATATCAGGCGACCGAGCGTCGGCGTGAAAGGAGACTAAATGATCTAAGAATCGGTAAATAAATAACTTTTTAGAATGAGCTTATGAGCGGAAAAATCTAAGCGGGAGATGTGTTCGAGAAAAGTTGTGTCATTGAGATCCAGCCCCTCACCCCAGCCCTCTCCCAATGGGAGAGGGGGAAAGGGAGCAGATCGGGGGCTTTTCAAATCCTGAGTTCGACTTGGTCGTTCAGGTCGGTGTAGCTCGAACTGACAACACGGTCAGTCCCCTCTCCCTCTGGGAGAGGGTTAGGGTGAGGGGCTCTTCAGTTGCTGATCGCCAAAATACTCGCCTGATACGACCCAACAAACACGTCAAAATCCCCCACCTCGTTCTGCTCCAGCTCAGCCTGCGCTGCCAGCGACGTACGCGCCAGCTCCTCGAACTTCGCCTGCTCATCCGCCGCCAAAGGCTCGCTACGGAAAAACTCCGCATGCGCCTGGCTCTGACGCAACGAGAACTGCGCAAAGCTTTCCTTGTGCTCAGCCATCGCCGCCAGCACTTGCGCGGATGGCGTCAGGGACGGGTCGTTGACCTTGGCCAGTTGTGCATCCAGCGCCTTGCTGTGCGCATCACCGCCATGGCTCTGATCCAGCAACGCCGCCAATGGAGCAATTTGTTCCAGCAGTTCGGCTGCCCAGGTCTTCATCTCCACCGACTCACCGTCACGCTGCAATTGCAGACCCGGACGACGACCTTCCTTGACCACGCTGAGGAAGTTCGACGTCGCGTTGCCGCACGACGTGTTGGTCAGCAGCGGACTGTCGTTCAGCGCGCAATACAGCAGGAACGCGTCGAGGAAGCGCGACTCGGTGAGGTCGATGCCCATTGGCAGGAACGGGTTGATGTCCAGGCAACGCACTTCGACGTACTGAATGCCACGGGCCACCAGCGCCTGAATCGGCCGCTCGCCGGTGTAGGTCACGCGTTTCGGGCGGATGTTGGAGTAGTACTCGTTTTCGATCTGCAGGATGTTGGTGTTGAGTTGCACCCACTCGCCATCCTGGTGCGTGCCGACTTCAACGTACGGCGCGTACGGCGTGGCCACGGCTTTGCGCAGGCTGTCGGTGTAGCTCGCCAGATCGTTGTAGCACGGGGTCAGACCGGCCTGGGCGTTGCTCTGGTAACCGAGGTCGCTCATGCGCAGGCTGGTGGCGTACGGCAGATACAAGGTGTCCGGATCGAGCTGTTCCAGCTGATGCGAACGACCACGCAGGAAACCGGCGTCCAGCGCAGGCGATGCACCGAACAGGTACATCAGCAGCCAGCTGTAACGACGGAAATTACGGATCAGCGCGATGTAGGAAAACGACTGAAAATCGCGATCAGTGCCGACAAACCCTTCGGTCTCGCGCAGCAGCGGCCAGAGCTTTTCCGGCAGGGAGAAGTTGTAGTGAATCCCGGCGATGCACTGCATGGTCTTGCCGTAACGCAGGGCCAGGCCCTTGCGGTAGACGTATTTGAGCTGACCGATGTTGGAGGTGCCGTAATAGGCGATCGGGATGTCTTCCTCGGCCGGCAACGGGCACGGCATCGATGGACTCCACAGGTACTCGTTGCCGAGTTTGCTGTAGGCAAAACGGTGAATCTTGTCCAGGCTCGCCAAGGTATCAGCCGGATCCGGCAGGGCGGGCGTGATGAATTCCAGCAGCGACTCGGAGTAGTCGGTGGTGATCTGTTCGTTGGTCAGCGCGGAACCCAAGGCTTCGGGGTGCGGCGTTTGCGCCAGGCGACCTTCGCTGGTCACGCGCAGGCATTCACGTTCGATACCGTGCAGGCACTGCTCGAGCAGAGAGAGGTTAGCGCGCTCGCCGAGCAGAGCCAGGCGGCGGTTGAGAAGTTCGCTCAATTTGGATTCCTTCACGCGTCAGTCGCCCCAATATGGGGGTGGGCAGGACGGTCTACAAGGGTGAAGTTGAAACTGGCGTTATCGCCTGGTTTTTCTAGCCGGTCAGCCGCACACATACCTGTAGGAGCTGCCGCAGGCTGCGATCTTTTGATCTTGCTATTGAAAAACAAAATCAAAAGATCGCAGCCTGCGGCAGCTCCCACAGGGTTCGTTGCGCCGAAATTAACTCAAATTGATGGCGTCTAGCTACAGGACAGCGAACGTGCCTTGCGCTTTTGCGACCAGTTTGTCGCCCTGCATCACGTCGGCTTCGACCACCAACGTGCGGCGGCCCGGGTGAATCACCCGCGCCGTGCACAGCACCTCACCGTCGGAAACGGCGCGGATATAGTTGATCTTGCACTCGATCGTCGCGCTCTGCTGATCGAAGCCGTGGGTGCTGGAACAGGCCAGCCCCATGGCGATGTCGACCAGACTGAACAGCGCGCCACCGTGCAATTTGCCGCCGCGATTGCGCAGTTCCGGTTCCAGCACCAGGGCGACTTGCGCCACCCCGGTTTCCAGGCTGTGCAGGCGGCAGCCCAACAGCTTGAAAAACGCGCTCTCGACGAGCCCGGCCGGAATTTCCATCAGCGTTTCTTCAACTGCTTGGCGTTGGCGAACAGCGAGGCCATCGCGTTGTTCACTGGTGCGGCGGTCGAGGTTTCCTTGCGTGGCGCATTGTTCGAAGGCTGGCGCTGCGCCGAGCCCGGACGCGAACCACGGGCACCGTCGATTTTCTCGCCGGGGGTGTCGCCCATGCGCATCGACAGGCCAACGCGTTTGCGCGGGATGTCGACTTCCATGACCTTCACTTTCACCACGTCACCGGCCTTCACCGCTTCACGCGGATCCTTGATGAATTTCTCCGACAGCGCCGAGATGTGCACCAGACCGTCCTGATGCACGCCGATATCGACGAATGCGCCGAACGCGGTCACGTTGGTGACGACGCCTTCGAGGATCATCCCCAGTTGCAGGTCTTTCAGGTCTTCGACGCCTTCCTGGAACTCGGCAGTCTTGAACTCCGGACGCGGGTCGCGGCCCGGTTTTTCCAGTTCCTGGAGGATGTCGGTCACGGTCGGCAGACCGAAGGTTTCGTCGGTGAATTTCTTCGGATCCAGACGCTTGAGGAAGCTTGCATCACCGATCAGCGAGCGGATGTCGCGGTCGGTTTCAGCGGCAATGCGCTGCACCAGCGGATAGGCTTCCGGGTGAACCGCCGACGAATCCAGCGGGTTGTCGCCGTTCATCACGCGCAAGAAACCGGCGGCCTGTTCGAAGGTTTTTTCGCCCAGACGTGCGACTTTTTTCAGCGCCGCGCGGGTTTTGAAGGCGCCGTGCTCATCGCGGTGCGTCACGATGTTCTGCGCCAGCGTCGCGTTGAGGCCGGAGATCCGCGCAAGCAGTGCTACCGAAGCAGTGTTCACATCAACGCCGACGGCGTTCACGCAATCCTCGACCACTGCGTCCAGGCCACGCGCCAGTTTCAACTGCGACACGTCGTGCTGGTATTGGCCGACACCGATGGATTTCGGATCGATTTTCACCAGTTCTGCCAGTGGATCCTGCAGACGACGGGCGATGGATACGGCGCCACGGATCGACACGTCCAGATCCGGGAATTCCTTGGCCGCCAGTTCCGACGCCGAGTACACCGATGCACCCGCTTCGGAAACCATGACCTTGGTCATCTTCATCGCTGGATACTTTTTGATCAGCTCGATGGCCAGTTTGTCGGTTTCGCGGCTGGCGGTGCCGTTGCCGATGGCGATCAGGTCAACCGAGTGCTTGGCGCACAGGGCGGCCAGAATGGCGATGGTCTGATCCCACTTGTTGTGCGGCACGTGCGGGTAAACCGTGGCGTGATCCAGCAGCTTGCCAGTCGAGTCGACCACGGCCACTTTGCAACCGGTACGCAGGCCCGGGTCGAGACCCAGAGTCGCGCGCGGGCCGGCTGGGGCGGCCAGCAGCAAGTCGTGCAGGTTGTGGGCGAACACGTTGATCGCTTCGGTTTCGGCGCCGTCACGCAGTTCGCCGAGCAGGTCGGTTTCCAGATGCGTGTAGAGCTTGACCTTCCAGGTCCAGCGCACCACTTCGCCGAGCCATTTGTCGGCCGGGCGGTTCTGGTTCTGGATGTTGAATTGCTGGCCGATCATGCCTTCGCACGGGTGCATGGTCCCCGGCAGTTCATCGCCGACTTTCAGCGCGGAGCTGAGGATGCCTTCGTTGCGGCCACGGAAAATGGCGAGCGCGCGGTGCGACGGCATGCTTTTCAGCGGTTCGTCGTGTTCGAAGTAGTCGCGGAACTTGGCGCCTTCTTCTTCCTTGCCAGCGATGACGCGGGCACTGAGGGTCGCTTCCTGCTTGAGATAGTTACGCAGTTTTTCCAGCAGGCTGGCGTCTTCGGCGAAGCGCTCCATGAGGATGTATTTCGCGCCTTCGAGGGCGGCTTTGACATCGGCCACGCCTTTTTCGGCGTCGACGAAGCGTGCGGCTTCGGTTTCCGGGTTCAGGTTCGGGTCGTTGAACAGGCCGTCCGCCAAGTCGCCGAGGCCGGCTTCCAGGGCAATCTGGCCCTTGGTGCGGCGCTTCTGCTTGTACGGCAGGTACAAGTCTTCGAGGCGGGTCTTGGTGTCGGCGAGTTTGATGTCGCGCTCGAGGGCAGGGGTGAGTTTGCCTTGCTCTTCGATGCTGGCGAGGATGCTGATGCGCCGTTCGTCGAGTTCTCGCAGGTAGCGCAGACGTTCTTCCAGATGACGCAACTGGGTGTCATCGAGGCTGCCGGTGACTTCTTTCCGGTAACGGGCGATGAAGGGAACGGTAGAGCCTTCATCGAGTAGCGCGACGGCCGCTTCGACCTGTTGTGGGCGTACGCCGAGTTCCTCGGCAATGCGGCTGTTGATGCTGTCCATAAAACCACCTGACATATTGTGAAATCAGGCTCGCAGGCACGGAAATAAAGGCCCGGAGTCTGGTTGAGCGGCTAGAAAATTGCCGCTGCCTGGGTCAAAAGGCAGCCCATTGACCCGTGAAATCGAACAATTACTGCGCTCGGCAGGAAAAAAGCCTGCCACCTGCGGTAACGATTCAGACGTTGCCTGGCACAAAACGCCGCGCATTATAACCAGCGTTCTGTCGTTCGGGGGCGTTGCAGTCTGTAGGCATAAACCCCGGTTTTCTGGCAGTGAAGGAAAAATCTGCTAACAATGCACACGGTGCGTATAACGGCAGCTACGCCATAATGCGCGCCGAGCTAAAAGGAGCATCCAATGAGCAGCACTGCACAAACTGCTGAAGGCGAAAAAATTCTCATCGTTGACGACGATCCGGGCCTGAGCAGCCTGCTGGAACGTTTTTTCGTCAGCAAGGGCTACCGTGCCCGCACCGTACCGAACACCGAACAGATGGATCGTTTGCTGTCGCGTGAAGTTTTCAATCTGGTCGTCCTCGACCTGATGCTGCCCGGCGAAGACGGTCTGACCGCTTGCCGCCGTCTGCGTGGCGCGAACAACCAGATTCCGATCATCATGCTCACCGCCAAAGGCGATGAGTTGAGCCGCATCAAGGGCCTGGAACTGGGCGCCGACGATTATCTGGCCAAGCCGTTCAACCCGGACGAACTGATGGCCCGCGTCAAAGCCGTGTTGCGTCGTCAGGCCACACCGGTACCAGGCGCACCGGGCAGTGAAGACGAAAACGTCACGTTCGGTGATTACGTCTTGTCGCTGGCCACCCGCGAACTGAAACGCGGCGACGAAGTGCACATGCTCACCACCGGTGAGTTTGCGGTACTCAAGGCTCTGGTGATGAACGCGCGTCAGCCGCTGACTCGTGACAAGTTGATGAACCTGGCCCGTGGCCGCGAGTGGGATGCCCTCGAGCGTTCCATCGATGTGCAGATTTCCCGTCTGCGCCGCATGATCGAGCCGGATCCATCGAAGCCGCGCTACATCCAGACCGTCTGGGGCGTGGGCTACGTGTTTGTACCGGATGGCGCCGCCACCAAGTGATCGGCGATTTGTAGGAGCGAGTCTGCAGGTTTTGGTCGAACGGCCAGGCCCGCAGACTCGCAATCCGCAATATGCGAGCATTGCTCGCTCCTGCAAGTGTGTAGCGGTTATAGATGAAAACCCCTGTCTGGTTCCCCCAAAGTTTTTTCTCTCGCACCCTCTGGCTGGTGCTTATCGTCGTGCTGTTTTCCAAGGCGCTGACCCTGGTTTATCTGTTGATGAACGAGGACGTGCTGGTGGATCGCCAATACAGCCACGGCGTCGCCCTGACGCTGCGAGCCTATTGGGCTGCCGATGAAGAAAACCGCGCGAAGATCGCTGATGCCGCCACCCTGATTCGGGTCGTGGGCGCCGGTGTGCCGGAAGGCGAACAGCACTGGCCGTACAGCGAAATCTACCAGCGGCAGATGCAGGCGGAACTGGGTGCCGACACCGAAGTGCGCTTGCGCATGCATTCACCGCCAGCGTTGTGGGTGCGCGCACCGAGCCTCGGTGACGGTTGGCTCAAGGTGCCGTTGTATCCGCACCCGTTGCGCGGCCAGAAAATCTGGAACGTGCTTGGCTGGTTCCTTGCCATCGGCTTGCTGTCGACGGCATCGGCGTGGATTTTCGTCAGCCAACTCAACCAGCCATTGAAACGCCTGGTCTATGCCGCCCGGCAACTCGGTCAGGGTCGCAGCGTACGTCTGCCGATCAGCGATACGCCGAGCGAGATGACCGAGGTGTATCGCGCCTTCAACCAGATGGCCGAAGACGTCGAGCAGGCCGGGCGCGAGCGTGAGTTGATGCTCGCCGGTGTGTCTCATGATTTGCGCACTCCGCTGACCCGGTTGCGGCTGTCGCTGGAGTTGATGGGCGATCGCAATGACCTGACCGACGACATGGTGCGCGACATTGAAGACATGGACGCGATTCTCGACCAGTTCCTCGCGTTCATCCGCGACGGTCGTGACGAGTCGGTGGAAGAAGTGGATCTGACTGATCTGGTGCGCGAGGTTGCAGCACCGTACAACCAGAATGAAGAGAAAGTGCGTTTGCGTCTGGAGCCGATCCAGCCGTTTCCGCTGCGTCGGGTGTCGATGAAACGCTTGCTGAACAACCTGATCGGCAACGCCTTGAACCATGCCGGCGGTCACGTTGAGGTCGCCGCTTATGTGTCCGGGGACGTCAGTGCGCCGTATGTGGTGCTGAGCGTGATGGACCGAGGTGCGGGGATTGACCCTTCGGAGCTGGAGGCGATCTTCAACCCGTTTACCCGTGGTGATCGTGCGCGGGGCGGGAAGGGCACTGGCTTGGGCTTGGCGATCGTGAAGCGGATTGCTTCGATGCATGGCGGCAATGTTGAATTGCGCAATCGGTCCGGTGGTGGACTGGAAGCGCGGGTGAGGTTGCCTTTGGGATTGATGCTGCCGCGAGATGCTGTGTAGGTCAAAAGCCCCTCACCCCAGCCCTCTCCCAGAGGGAGAGGGAGCTGACCGAGGTGTTTTGCGTCATACATCGACCTGAAAGACTGAGTCGATTATGGATCCGGTCCAGCAAGATCAAGTCGGCGTATCTCTTAATCATCCCCCAATCGGTCCCTCTCCCAGAGGGAGAGGGAGCCGACCGAGGTGTCTGGCGTCATACATCGACCTGAAAGACTGGGGCGATTGTGGATTCGGCACAGCAGGATCAGGTCGGCGTATCTTTTAAGCATCCCCCAATCAGTCCCCTCTCCCTTCGGGAGAGGGCTAGGGTGAGGGGCTCGCTTTTAGCCCTTGCCTTTGGTCCGGGTCATATTCGGCCCGCCATTCTTCTCAAGATGCTCAATGATGATCCCCGCCACATTCTTGCCGGTGGTGGTCTCGATCCCTTCCAGCCCCGGCGACGAATTCACTTCCATCACCAACGGCCCGTGATTGGAACGCAGGATATCCACACCCGCCACTGCCAGGCCCATGACCTTGGCCGCGCGCAACGCGGTCATGCGTTCTTCCGGGGTGATTTTGATCAGGCTGGCGCTGCCGCCGCGATGCAGATTGGAGCGGAACTCACCCGGTTTGGCCTGACGCTTCATCGCCGCGATCACTTTGTCGCCGACCACGAAGCAACGAATATCGGCACCGCCGGCTTCCTTGATGTACTCCTGAACCATGATGTTCTGCTTCAGGCCCATGAACGCCTCGATCACCGATTCTGCGGCCGTGGCGGTTTCGCACAGCACCACGCCGATGCCCTGCGTGCCTTCCAGCACCTTGATCACCAGCGGTGCGCCGTTGACCATGTCGATCAGATCGGGAATGTCATCCGGCGAGTGAGCAAAACCCGTCACCGGCAGACCGATGCCGCGCCGCGACAGCAGTTGCAGCGAACGCAGCTTGTCCCGCGAACGGGCGATGGCCACCGACTCGTTGAGCGGAAATACCCCCATCATTTCGAACTGGCGCAACACCGCGCAACCATAAAACGTCACCGACGCACCGATCCGCGGGATCACCGCATCGAAGCCTTCCAGCGGTTTGCCGCGATAGTGGATCTGCGGCTTGTGGCTGGCGATGTTCATGTAGGCGCGCAGGGTGTCGATCACTACCATTTCATGCCCGCGCTCGGTTCCGGCTTCGACCAGACGGCGGGTGGAATACAGACGCGGGTTCCGCGACAGCACAGCGATCTTCATGCAACACCTGTGGAAGAGGTAGATACCGGGAACACCGGCTTGTCTTGTACATATTTGATGCCCGGATTGACCACCAACTGGCCATCGATCAGGGCTTTGGAACCGAGCAACAGGCGATAGCGCATGGACTTGCGGCAGGCGAGCGTGAACTCGACCGGCCAGACCCGATCACCGAGGGCCAGGGTAGTGCTGATGACGTAGCGCACCTGCGCATGGCCGTTGGAGCTTTTGATGGTTTTGCGTGTTACCAGAGGGGCTTCGCAGCGGCGGTGGCGCAACTGCACCACCGTGCCCAGGTGCGCAGTGAATCGCACCCACTTCTCGCCGTCGCGTTCGAACGGCTCGATGTCGGTGGCATGCAGGCTGGAGGTGCTGGCGCCGGTGTCGATTTTTGCTCGCAGGCCCGCAACTCCCAAATCCGGGAGCGCCACCCACTCGCGCAGACCGACAACGGTCAAATGGTCAAATGTCTTCAAAAAAATGCTCAACCGTGACAACCGCTTCAGCCCGCACGAGGCCGGATTCGCGGTATTCACGCAGAATAAGGGTTAAAAGGCGACAGATTTCTACAGCCCGGATTTCCGGCCCCGGAAGCAGGCGCCGAAACGCGCGCATTGTAATCCGGGACGCGGTCATTCATGACATGAGTGAAACGGTAGTACAGTTCATCAATATTTCAGAATGAGGAAATGCCATGGCACAAAAAAGCGAAGAGGACGACAAGGTCCGTCTCGACAAGTGGCTGTGGGCCGCGCGTTTTTACAAAACCCGTGCCTTGGCCAAAGCAGCGATCGAGAGTGGCAAGGTGCATTGTCGCGGCGAGCGCTGCAAGCCTGGCAAAGAGCCACGCATCGGCGATGAGTTCGAGATTCGTACCGGCTTTGAAGTGCGTACGGTGAAGGTCGAGGCGTTGTCGATTGTTCGACGCGGCGCACCCGAAGCGCAGACGTTGTATGCGGAGACCGAGGCGAGTATTGCCAAACGTGAAGCGGCTGCGGCAATGCGCAAGGCGGGGGCGTTGGGCGTGAGCACCGACGGCAAACCGAGCAAGAAGCAGCGGCGGGATTTGTTCAAGTTTCGCGGCAGTAGTAACGACGAATAATCGCATTGTTGCTGCTGGCCTCTTCGCGAGCAGGCTCACTTCCACAGGAGATTGCATTCTAATGTGGGAGCAAGCCTGCTCGCGAATCGAGGGCGCAGCCCTCGCCGAAGACCGCTCGGTATCAGGCGCTACGCACCACACTCATCCGCGCAACCAGCGGCAACTTGCCCAGCAACACAAAGATCGGCGCCGTCACCTTCAGCCAGAAGTTCGAGGCGTGATACGCAAACGGCGTGTAGTAACCCCAGCCCAACGCCCACACCGCGAGTAGCACACCGCCGATGTAATCGTCCTGACCCCAATGCGCACCGGCCACCAGGCGCGGCAGCATGAACAACAGCGCCAGGCCCCAGATCGTCACGAACTGGCCGGCCGTACGGCTGAACACGCCCATGAACAGCGCCCAGATCAACAACACCGAAGCGTGGTCACCGGGAAAGCTCTGGCTCGAGCGATCCTTCACTTCCCAGGTTTTTTCCAGATTCGGGAAGTAATCGCTGATGTGCACAGCTCCCTCAAGCATCATCGACGGGCTGCTGTGCTGCCAATCCATATGGTCGGCGAACTTGGAAAACAGTGCGCGAATCAGCACCATCAATAGCAGGATCGAAAGAAAACCGAAAAAAGCCCGGCGCACGTCAATCGCCTTGAACACCCAGTCGCCCTTGATCAGCAGCGTCAGCAGGATCAAGCCCACGACGATGTCGAACGGACGCATACTTGCAATTGCCCAGATGTGGAGCCATATGGGGTTGCTGGCCAGCGGTGCATTGAGTGAGCGAAACAGCCACTCGTCGAAAATCACACACAGCGAGTTGCCCGTAGGCCATAACCAGAAAGCCAGTAGCGCTAATGGCACTATGTTGCACAGAACCAGCCGGCCGAGGTTCCACCTTGATTGGAACAAACCCGGATTGTTCATAAAATGCCTCCCATGGCAGAGCAGTCGGCACCAAAAAGAGTGCCAAGAAGTGCAAATTTTCACGTCTTGTAACCATTTTGTCACCACATTCAGATACCCAAAATTATGACCGACCTACCGGATACCGATTTCACCCAACGTTTCATCTTTGATGACAGCGACACACGCGGCGAACTGGTCGCACTTGAACGCAGCTACGCCGAAGTCCTCGCCAAGCACCCGTACCCGGAGCCGGTCGCACAACTGCTCGGCGAATTGATGGCGGCGGCCTCGTTGCTGGTGGGCACCTTGAAGTTCGACGGCTTGCTGATTCTGCAGGCGCGTTCCGAAGGCCCGATCCCGATGCTGATGATCGAGTGCTCCAGCGAGCGCGACATCCGTGGTCTGGCGCGTTATCACGCTGACCAGATTGCTGCGGACGCTACCCTCGCCGATCTGATGCCCAATGGCGTTCTGGCGTTGACCGTCGACCCGACTGTCGGCCAGCGCTATCAGGGCATTGTCGATCTCGACGGCGAAACCCTGTCCGATTGCTTCACCAACTATTTCGTCATGTCGCAACAGGTCGGCACCCGCTTCAAGCTGTTTGCCGACGGTCGTCGCGCTCGCGGCCTGCTACTGCAGCAACTGCCGGCCGATCGTCTGAAAGACGAAGAAGATCGCGCCGCCAGCTGGCAGCACATCACCGCACTGGCCACCACCCTGACCGCCGATGAATTGCTCAGCCTGGACAACGAAACCGTACTGCATCGCCTCTACCACGAAGAGCAGGTTCGTCTGTTCGATGTGCAGAAACTGCGCTTCCGTTGCAGTTGCTCGCGGGAACGCTCCGGCAATGCGTTGGTCAGTCTGGGTCTGGAAGATGCGCAGCAATTGGTGGTCGAACACGGTGGCAACATCGAGGTTGATTGCCAGTTCTGTAACGAGCGCTACCTGTTCGATGCCACGGATGTTGCTCAATTGTTCGCTGGCGCAGGCGTCGACACGCCGTCAGATACCCGGCACTAAAACGGTTCAGCGCAGGTAAATTCACTGCGTAACGACGGAATTTCGCCGTTACGACGGGAGGACCCTACTCTTTTTGGGCTTTTCTGGCATAATCCGGCCCACTTTTTTCGCGGTAGTAGTGCACGACTTTCTACTACAAAACGTTTGGAGCACACTCGGCCACTGGCCGACGGGGAACCTCATGACGCAAGCCAATAACGCCGTGTACACCGATCTGAGTGTTGATGATCTGGTAAAAGAAGCCCTGAACCGCGGTGAGGGCGAGCTTGCCGATACCGGCGCTCTGGTTGTTCGCACTGGTCACCGCACCGGTCGTTCGCCTGTTGACCGTTTCATCGTTGAAGAGCCTTCCACCCAGGCCGCTATTGCCTGGGGCCCGATCAACCGCAAGTTCCCGGCCGACAAGTTCGACGCGCTGTGGGCTCGTGTAGAAGCATTCAACAACGCGCAAGAGCACTTTGTGTCCCACGTGCATGTAGGCGCGGCGGAAGATCACTACCTGGCCGTGAAAATGACCACCCAGACTGCCTGGCAGAATCTGTTCGGTCGTTGCCTGTTCATTAACCCGGCCCAGTACAACCCGGCCGGTCGTGAAGAGTGGCAAGTGCTCAACGTGGCCAACTTCGAGTGCGTGCCTGAGCGTGACGGCACCAACTCCGACGGTTGCGTGATCCTCAACTTCGCACAGAAGAAAGTCCTGATCGCCGGCATGCGTTACGCCGGTGAGATGAAGAAAGCCATGTTCTCCGTGCAGAACTTCCTGCTGCCGGCTGCTGACGTGCTGCCAATGCACTGTGCTGCCAACATCGGCGAAGAAGGCGACGTGACCCTGTTCTTCGGTCTGTCGGGCACCGGTAAAACCACCCTGTCGGCCGATGAAAGCCGTTACCTGATCGGTGACGACGAACACGGCTGGGGCGAAGGCGTGGTGTTCAACATCGAAGGTGGTTGCTATGCCAAGTGCATCGACCTCTCCGAGAAGAACGAGCCGGTTATCTGGAAAGCCATCAAGCACGGCGCCGTGCTGGAAAACGTCGTGATCGACGACGCCAAGCACGCCGACTACGCCGATGTCAGCCTGACCCAGAACAGCCGCGCCGCGTACCCGCTGGAGCACGTAGCCAAGCGTTCCGAGCACAACCTCGGTGGCGAGCCAAACGCGGTGATCTTCCTGACTTGCGACCTGACCGGCGTACTGCCGCCAGTGTCGATCCTCAACGAAGAACAAGCGGCCTACCACTTCCTGTCCGGCTACACCGCGCTGGTGGGCTCGACTGAAATGGGTTCGGGCAGCGGCATCAAGTCGACCTTCTCCACCTGCTTCGGCGCACCGTTCTTCCCGCGCCCGGCCGGCGAATACGCGGAACTGCTGATCAAACGCATCCGCGGCTTCGGCTCCAAGGTCTACCTGGTAAACACCGGCTGGACCGGCGGCGGCTACGGCGTTGGCAAACGCTTCAACATCCCGACCACCCGCGCAGTGATCGCAGCGATCCAGAGCGGCGCGCTGATCGGTGCAGCCACTGAACACCTCGACACTATCAACCTCGACGTGCCACTGGCCGTACCGGGCGTTGAAACCAACCTGCTCAACCCGCGCAACACCTGGGCTGACAAGGCTGCGTACGACGAGGCTGCGAAAGCACTGGCCGGTCTGTTCATCGAGAACTTCAAGAAGTTCGAAGTAAGCGACGCGATCAAGGCTGCAGGGCCTAAGTTGTAAGATTGGTTTGTTGTGAATGAAAAAGCCGCCCTTTAGGGGCGGCTTTTTTGTGGGCGAAAACAAGACTAACTGGCAATATTCCCGCAGAAAATGGCCTTAACTACCAGAATACTGCCACTTAAAGAGCCAGCTTTTCGCCAATGCAGCGGTCAAAGATCGCCACTAGCCCCCGATAATCACATCACACAGCATCAATGTTTGCTGGGACCCAAGCGTCATCTTTAACCAGCCACCAATCGACTGGGAAGCCTGCGTTAATAATGATTTGTTCAAATAATAGGCGTTGCGCTCGGCCATTACCTTCGCGAAAAGGATGGATGACATTCAAATCGCCATAAGCCTCAGCGATGTTCACCACAAGTTCTGGTTTGCCCATTCCCGCGAACCACGCCGAGCGCTCCATCACGCTAAAGATTTTTTGCGCTTCTGGAAGAATTCGCTCTGCAGTGCAGAAAAATGTTTGTCCCTTTTTGATGTTAACGGTACGCAACTGCCCGGCCCAATCGTAAACATCGCAAAAAAGAGTTTTATGGGCGTGCTGCAGGACACTTAAATCATAAGGAGGGGGGAGAAGACGAAATCGACTGATCGCGATTTCCGAGAGCTCTCGCTCTGCTTTTTGCAGTTCTTCTTCAGAATGGATGTCGAGCAAGTTACGCAGAACATCACTATGAGGGTAGCAATAGGGGTCTTGTCCGACCCCATATTTGTCCGTCATTAACGTGCAGTCTGACGATATTTTTCAATGACCGATTCCCTTGATGGAAGCGGTTTCTCGGCATCGGCACGGCTGGTATCGAAACCTTCCAGACGTAAGCTCGCCAGATAGTTTGACCGGCGTACTTTGTCGTAATAAGCCTGCTTCTGCTGGAACGTCAATTCGCTCATTTCATAGGCCTCTTGGTGCAGGACTCCAGTGTAGCGCAATCGTGTGGAGTGATAGGTCGGGATTTTCGATCCTTAAAGCGAGGCTGTTCATCGAGAGTCTGTTGGTTTTTTTGAATCATTTTGCCAGCCTTGGATATACGCGATGGTGCACATTCACCACGCAGAATTTCGTCCATTTCTCGCACGCTTTCCATCAGCTCATCAAAGAATTTGCTTATGGTTGCTCCCATGGTTGATTACCGTTTTTTGATCGCTCTCACAGAGTGCATAAGAGCGATACGATCACTCGATTTCAGGCTGGAGCCTTCCAGTTGAGCATCCGCTGCTGCGCAACCTGCAGCAGGTCGCAGCCGTCCTGCGTCAGCAGATAGAGGGCGTGGGTGATGTGGGGTATGTCTTCGACGTCGGCTTGTTTGAAGTTGAGGCAGTAGAGGGTTTTTAGCAGGTCGCTTGAAGCGCGCAGGCGCTGTACGGCGCATTCGAGGATGTCTTGCGGGTTGGCCTCGGTGTCGATGAGCAGAGGCTTGGTGTCTGTGAGATTGGATTCTAGTGGGCGGTAGCGTTCGGTAAGAAACTGATTCCATGTTTTCATTTTAGATATCTCTGAAGGTATCGAAAAACCGCTGCTACCGTGACCAAGCGGTGGAGGCGGGCTGTGTTCAAGTTGGTCAAACCGGCAGAGATAACCCGGTACGCCGAAGCGTCCCAAACACAGCCGCCATAAAAAGCGTGCCGACAGAATGTGCTGGCAGCATACAAGGGCATGCATCAGTTATCTCTGTTTTCAGGTGACCAAACCTGAGCCGCTGATTGCTTAGCGACAGCCACGACTATAGGTTCGCGCCCTCAAGTGGCGATAGGCGACAAAGCGTCTGGTTGCGTAGGAACGGGACGAAGATTTCATCAGACGTTCCTACCAACGCTTCATCTTTTTTCAACGCAGGTGTTTATACGCAGAAACATCCAACAAACTCGTCGTCAGCCCCGTTGCCGGCGCGTAGATCGAACCCTTCACCGCCGAAAACGGCACGCCTTTGCTACCCAGCGAAACATAGCGCTCACCTTGATCCAGTTCGGTGAAGTAGGTGTAGGAAACGCTGTGCATCTGCTTGTAGCGCGATTCGTCGGCGACGATGGCGCCAGTCAGGCGCAGCAGATCTGTTTCGCTCAGGTTCAGGGTTTTGTTCAGTTGCACGCCCCAGCGCTTGAGGCAGGTTTCGGCGAGGTGGCGAACGATGCGGCCAGGCTCGACCAGCGTTTTCAGGTCGCCGCTGCTGGTGGGCACGCCACCGTCAGCTGTGGCGTTGCCGGCCATGGTCGCGTGGCGGCCGGCCATGGGGTAGACGCTGGTTTTGGTGCCGGTGGCGGTCTGCGGGATCACACAGCTGAAACCTTTAGAACGTTCATCACGGGCATAGAACGCAACATATTCTTTGACGTTGGCGCCAAGTTTTACGCGCTGATCCTGGAAGTTGCCGATTCCCGGTACTGGATCAAGAGCAAATATATTCACCGGAATATTGTTCAGCTCTCGATCATTTAACATCGCATTGGCCAGCATGTGGCAACTTATGCCGCCGCGACTCCAGCCCACCAGATTGACCTGAGTGGGAATAGCGCCATCCTTGCGAAACGTCTTGATGATCTGCTCCTGTAACTTCTGTTGGGTCACGCAGCGATCGCCATAATTATATTTACGCCAGAGCCACGAACCTTCGATTTTTACATCCTCAATAGGAATGCCAGCCGCTTTAAGGCGGTTGTATTCGGCCTCGGTGAGTTGTTCGCGCTGCCAGTCGCATTTGCCCTTGATGATATTGATGGCATGCCGCACGTTTTCCTCCCAGCCTTTGCCAAACAGCGTGCCGGTAAGACCGTACTCCTCGGTCTTGGTGAACAGGTCGTCGGCTTGCAGGTTGCCACTGCCAGGTCCGTCGACCACGATCCACTCGGCGAATTCCCGGCCGGTATGGTTGGATGCCAGTGTGGAAACCAGTTCGCCGTCCCAGAAGTTTTCATGGGTAGTGTCAAACTTGTTGGATCCGGTGCCGCAAAAAAATATGGTTAAAACTGTCATGGTGTTGCTCTCGTTTAGTTGTAAGAGCGAACAAGTTAGTGTCAGTTGCATGTATAAATAAAGCGTGGTGGTGTTTCCGTATTTGTAGTGTGGTTCAGTTGTATGTTGTTTGCGGTGGTTTTTGTTTGGCAACTTCAAGTAAGTCGCAGCCATCCTGCACCAACAGATAAAGTGCATTGACGATGTTGGGAATATCTTTCACGTCAGCCTGCTTGAAACATAAGCAGTAGAGCGTTTCCAGCAAATCCCCGGCCGCCCGTAAACGCTGATCGGCGGCATTGATCAGATCCGTCTGGCTTGAGTGGCTGTCGATAAGCAGTACCGGGTTTTCGCTGTAGCAGGTCTTGAGGGGGCGATAGCGGTTGATCATGGTGAGGCGTGTCCTGTTCGAAGGCGCTGGGGCGGGCCGGCAGCGGGTTTGCAGCCGCGCCGGCCACTATAGAAGGGCGTTTCTCTGTGGGACAAGACAGCTGCAATGGACAGTATTCGTAGGGGTTTTTCCGTGTTTTGAGGAAATGCCCTACGTGTTTTCGCAGCTTTTTCAGGCCAAAACCCTTAGGCGTAATAATTCCTACGTGATTGTCAGGCGATTCGCGGTAAACCGCTGTATCGTGCGCGCCAGAATCTGTAGGGCGCTTCCAAACGTCTGACACGCGCTTAAAGGGAATTAGGTATGCACTGGCTACGAATGGCCGCAATTTTATTGCTCGGGCTGGGCACTTGCCGTTTGGCCATGGCCTCTGAAGTTGGCAATGCATGGGTGCTGGATCGCCTCGATCGCACCGACTGGCCGGAGGCCCTTATCAGCCAGGCGAATATGGACACGGCTTCACGCGGTGAGGTGTTGATGTTCGCTAAAGCCCTGCTGGCCAGCGAGGCGCTGGATGAGGAAGGGCTTGAGCAGCGACTCGGTGTGCCCCACGTGCAACTGAAGTCGATTCGCCACGTGCGCGACGGCCTCTGGGAGGGATTGCTGAGCACCTATCGCAACGCCAGCCAGAACTGTGATGAGCAACCGTTTTGCCCGCGTGTGCGCAGCGTCGCTGACTTGCGTCAGTTGGCGGCAGCGTTTACCGGCGACATCAGCCCGGCCCATGCGTTGTGGGCGAGCAAGAGTCAGGGCGTGCATGAGCAGATGCTGAATGAGCAGTTGCGGGTGGCGGTGTTGCGTCCCTGATTTTTTAAGCTTTGTGATGTGGCGACTGGCCTCTTCGCGAGCAGGCTCGCTCCCACAGAGTGCCACGGTGTTCGTGACATCCGCTGTATCATTCCGAATCGATTTGGCCCCGACCTTTTCTCGACTCGCTGCGATCGCCCGCTAGGCTGTTGGCATGGCAGCAGTCAATGGAGTGACAGCGAATGCACAACACCCTGGAACAGGTTTTTGGTTTTCCACAGTTTCGACCCGGTCAAGAAACCGCGATCAGTGCGGTGCTGGCCGGGCGCTCGGCGGCGGCGATTTTCCCCACCGGTTCCGGCAAGTCGATTTGCTATCAATTGCCGGCGCTGATGCTGCCGCATCTGACGTTGGTGGTCTCGCCGTTGCTGGCGTTGATGCAGGATCAACTGGCCTTTTTACAACGTCACGGTATCTCGGCGGGCAGCATCGATTCGGCGCAGAGTCGCGATGATGCCAATGACGTGATGGCTCGCGCCCGTTCGGGTGAATTGAAGATTCTGATGATCTCGGTGGAGCGCTTGAAAAACGAGCGCTTCCGCAACTTTCTGCAGCAGGTGCCGATCTCGTTACTGGTGGTGGACGAGGCGCATTGCATCTCGGAGTGGGGCCACAACTTCCGCCCCGACTACCTGAAGCTGCCGGACTATCAGCGCCAGTTCAACATCCCGCAAACTTTGCTGCTGACAGCCACCGCAACGCCTAAAGTCATCGCCGACATGCAGGCCAAATTCGCTATCGCCGCTGACGATGTGGTGACCACCGGTTTCTATCGGCCCAACCTCAATCTACTGGTGGAACCGGTACGTGGCCAGGACAAGCGCCGGCGTCTGGTGGAGTGGATGGCCGAGCGGCCGGGGCAGCCAAGCATCGTCTATGTGACCTTGCAGAAGACTGCTGAGCACATCGCTGAACACCTTGCGCGCAACGGCATTCAGGCCGAGGCGTATCACGCCGGTTTAGCCCACGACAAACGCGAAGCGATCCAGAAACGCTTCATGGCCGGGCAATCCAATTGCATCGTCGCGACCATCGCGTTCGGCATGGGCATCGACAAAAGTGACATCCGCAATGTCGTGCACTTCGACCTGCCGAAATCCATCGAAAATTACAGCCAGGAAATCGGCCGCGCCGGGCGTGACGGGCAGCCGTCGGACTGTCTGGTATTAGCCAATCGCGACAGCCTCAATGTGCTGGAAAATTTCGTCTACGGTGATACCCCGGAGCGCGACGGCATTCGTTATGTGCTCGACGAACTGAAAGCCTCGGTGCCGGACGGGCAGTGGGAGTTTCTGCTTGGGCCATTGGCGGATCAGAGCAATATTCGCTCACTTCCGCTGAAGACATTGCTGGTGCAACTGGAACTGCGCGGCTTGATCGCGCCGCGCTACGCCTACTACGCCGAATACCGTTTCAAATACCTGCTGGAACCCGAAGCGCTGCTTGAGCGCTTCGAAGGTGAACGCAGGGATTTCGTCGCTGCGATCATTCAGACCTCGGCGCGCGCACGCACCTGGGCCACGGTGAATTTCGAGGCGATGTACTCGCAGTATTCCGCCGAGCGCAATCGAGTGGTGAAGGCGCTGGATTATTTTCAGGAGAAGGGCTGGGTCGAGCTGGAAAGCAAGCAGATGACCGAGGTCTATAGCCTGCTGAATAGTGAATTTGACAGCGATGCCCTGAGCGCTGAGTTGCATGACTATTTCACCCGGCATGAACAGGCCGAAGTGGCGCGCATCCACACGATGCTTGAAGTCTTCGCCAGCGAGCGCTGCCTGGGCTATCGCTTGGCCGAGTATTTCGGTGATCACAATGCGCCCGAGCAGTGTGGGCATTGTTCAGTGTGTCACGGCCAGGTTGCGCGGTTGCCGGCGCCACCGGAGTTGCCAGCGCTTGTGGATAAAAACTTTGCGGCGTTATGTGGCGATTTTATCCACAGGCACGAGCAGCACACTGGGGTGATTCCAACGGCTGAGCGGCTGACGAGGTTTCTGTGCGGGATCAGCGTGCCGCTGTTCACCAAGCTCAAGGCGCGTGCGATTCCCGGGTTTGCGGTATTGGAAGAATATCCCTACGCCGAAGTCCGCAGCTGGGCGCAAGAGCACCTCTGATCGTTGTAGGAGCTGCCGAAGGCTGCGATCTTTTGATGTTGATTTGTTCAAGATCAAAAGATCGCAGCCTTCGGCAGCTCCTACATTAAGTGTCATCAAGGCGGGGGCTCTATCCATCCGCTGAATGTCGATCATCACGGTAATAAACTTCAAAAACCGTCGTTGGCTGACTATGGTTGAGGTCTGTCTTTGGATCGCCAACAAGAGAACAACATGAGCCAGACATCCTTCGATATTCAGCAGGCCGCAGTGATCGGTGCGGGCACGATGGGCCGGGGCATTGTCATGTGTCTGGCCAATGCCGGCGTGAACGTGCAGTGGGTGGATAACAATCCACAGATGCTTGAACAGGCGCTCGCCACAGTGGCCGAGACTTATGCACACAACGTGCGCCAGGGCCGGATTGATCAGGCCGAGGCGGATGCACGTATCGCTCGGGTCAGTGCGGCGGCGGATTACCCGGCGATTCGCAATGTCGATCTGGTGATCGAGGCGGTGTACGAAAATCTTGAGCTGAAGCAGAAGATCTTTCGTGAGCTGGATGGCTTGCTCAAGCCTGAAGCACTGTTGGCGAGCAATACATCGGCGCTGGATATCGATGCGATTGCTGCGGCGACAAGGCGTCCGGAGCAGGTGCTGGGTCTGCATTTCTTCAGCCCGGCGCACATCATGAAATTGCTGGAAATCGTTCGCGGTGCGCAGACTTCCGCGGCGGTGCTGGAAGCGGCGCTGGCGCTGGGCAAACGCATGGGCAAGGTCAGTGTGGTGTCGGGCAACTGCCACGGCTTTATCGGCAATCGCATGTTGCATCCGTATGTCCTGGAGGCGCGCAAGATGCTGCTCGAAGGCGCTTATCCACAGCAGGTCGACGCGGCACTGCAAGGTTTCGGTTTTGCCATGGGGCCGTTTCGCATGTACGACGTGGTCGGCATCGATCTGGAGTGGCGTGCGCGCGAATTGGCCGGCAAGGGCCAGGATGCGCCAGAGGTTCAGGTGGACAACCGCTTGTGCGAGATGGGCCGGTTTGGCCAGAAGTCTGGCAACGGTTATTACCATTACGAGCCGGGCAGTCGTCAGGCCGAGCACGATCCTGAGGTCGATGCGCTGGTATTGCAGGTCAGCGAAGGGTTGGGCTTCCAGCGCCGCGAGATTGGTCCTGAGGAGATCCTGGAGCGCAGTCTTCTGGCATTGGTCAACGAGGGTGCGAAGATTTTGCAGGAGGGCATTGCCGAGTCTGCACACGACATCGATCTGGTGTACCTGAACGGCTACGGCTTCCCGGCGGACAAGGGCGGGCCGATGGCCTGGGCGGATCAGCAGGGGCTGGCGGATATTCATCAGCGCTTGCTGGCGCTGGAGACGCGTCAGGGCGATCAGTGGAAACCGGCGCGGTTGATTGGTGAGTTGGCGGCGCAGGGTGGGCGGTTTGCTCAGGATTAGTGTTGAAGTCAAAATCTTACCCCCTCACCCCAGCCCTCTCCCCCAAGGGGGCGAGGGGGAAAGGGAGCCGATCTCTGTGCCTTTCGCGTTCGGCTCGGCAATTCAGGTCGGTGTATTTCGAGAGAACACCTCGGTCAGTCCCCTCTACCTCTGGGAGAGGGCTAGGGTGAGGGCAAGCAGCCTCACTGAAAAAACAAGAGAACCAGCACAACCATGTCCACCCCTCAGCGCACCGACTACCCACACTTCCAGCCCATCACCACACGCTGGCACGACAACGACGCCTACGGTCACGTCAACAACGTCACCTACTACAGCTTCTTCGACACGGCGGTGAACACTTACCTGATACAGGTCGGTGGTCTGGATATTCATGATGGCGAGGTGGTGGGGTTTGTGGTCAGTTCGGCGTGTGATTACTTCGCCTCGATTGCCTTTCCTGATCTGATCGAGGTCGGTCTGCGGGTCGGAAAATTGGGCAACAGTTCGGTGCAATACGAGTTGGCGGTGTTCAAGGTCGGCGATAGCGAGGCCTGCGCGGCCGGGCGCTTCGTTCATGTATTCGTCGATCGGGCGAGTAACCAGCCAGTGCCGATTCCCGCCAAGCTGCGGCAGGCACTGGAATACCTTGTGGTTTAAAAAAGGCAAAAAAAATCGCAGCCCTCGGGCTGCGATTTTTCTTCAAGCATTCGCCTTAACGGTGACGATAGTACTTGTGATGCTTGCGGTGGCCGTAGGCATGGCCGCGACCTGGGTGGCCGTCGCGGTAGTAGCGACGATCATCGTGACGACGGTCGTAACGACGATCATCGTCATCGCTTTTGTTGCCCATGTAGTTACCCAGCGCGCCACCGGCGCCGCCACCTGCTGCGGAGCCGATCAGGCTGCCGGTGGTGCCGCCCATGCTGCGGCCGACTACGTTACCGCCGGCTGCGCCCAGCGCACCACCGATGGCGGCTTCGCCACGGCTGCGTTTGTCGGCGCCGACCGCGCTACCACCCGCACCGCCCAAGGCTGCGCCGATGGTGGAACCTGTATTGCCGCCTAAGGACTGACCGACGACCGAGCCAAGAACCCCGCCCAATGCGCCGCCCACACCTGCTTCGGTGGTGCCGCCAGCAGACGCAAAGCCACTGACCAGGCCAAGGGACAACAAGAGAATCGAGGAGAACTTCATAGAGGAGCCTCAAAGGGATGACGGCGCCGATCCTGAGGCTGTGTAACAAGCGTGACAATCGAAATCCGACGAATAACACGACTTGTATACAATTTTGCAAGTTGCTGTTTTATCAGCGGAACTTAACCGTTTTTCACCGGTCTTTAGCTACTTCGGACAGGCCGCTTTTGTGAAAAAGCGGCCTTTTTTGTGGGCGTTTGAAAAGCAGAAGCGAAAAGATCGCAGCCTTCGGCAGCTCCTACAGGAACCGGTGTAGGAGCTGCCGAAGGCTGCGATCTTTTGATTTTGAATTAAGCAGATTTGGCCATGATCAACCCAGTCTCACTCGCCGCTTCCAACCGAATCGCAATGAACTTAGACGTCGGCGTATGGCTGCCATCCCCGGTGCTCTCCAATGGCACCAGCGGATTCACTTCCGGGTAATACGCGGCCGCTTGCCCGGCCGGAATATCAAACGCCAGCAAGGTGAAGCCCTTCACCCGACGCTCACGACCATCGTCCCACAGCGACACGATGTCGGCCTTTTGCCCCGGACGGAAGCCCAGACGAATGATGTCGGCCTCGTTGGCAAACAGCACATCACGCTGGCCCTTCACTCCGCGATAACGGTCGTCGAGACCATAAATCGTGGTGTTGTATTGATCGTGGGAACGCATCGATTGCAAGATCAGGTCCGGTAGCTGCCCGGTGGCGCGGGTGCGTTCGTGTACCAGATCTTTGGGCAGCATGTTCGCGCGGAAGTTGGCCCGGCCCGACGGTGTGTTCCACTTGCGCGCGCCAGCGCTGTTGCCGAGGTAGAAGCCGCCTGGGTTTTTGATCTTCTCGTTGAACTCTTTGAAATTGGGAATGGTGTCGGCGATCAGTTCGCGGATGCGCCCGTAATCGGCCACCAGCCAGTTCCAGTCGACCGGTTTGCTACCCAGTGTGGCGGCAGCGATGCCGGCAATGATCGACGGCTCCGAGCGCATCTGGTTCGACAGCGGTTGCAACTGCCCGTTGGAGGCGTGAACCATGCTGAAGGAGTCTTCCACGGTGACCGCTTGCGGGCCTTCGGTCTGGATATCGATGTCGGTCCGGCCGAGGCACGGCAGGATCAGCGCGTCTTTACCGTGCGCCAGGTGACTGCGGTTGAGCTTGGTGCTGATCTGCACGGTCAGGTCGCAATTGCTCAGTGCGGCGAAGGTACGCGGGCTGTCCGGCGTGGCTTGGGCGAAGTTGCCGCCCAGACCGATAAAGACTTTGGCGCGTCCCTCGGCCATCGCATGGATTGCCTCGACCACGTTGTGGCCGTTATGACGCGGCACCTTGAACTGGAAGCGTCGTTCCAGCGAATCAAGGAACGCCACTGGCGGACGCTCGTTGATGCCCATCGTGCGGTCGCCCTGCACGTTACTGTGGCCGCGCACCGGACACAGACCAGCACCGGGTTTACCGATGTTGCCGCGCAGCAGCATCAGGTTGGCGATTTCCTGGATGGTCGGTACTGAATGGCGATGCTGGGTGATGCCCATCGCCCAGCACATGATGACGTTCTTGCCTTTGGCGTACATGCGCGCCGCTTGCTCGATTTCGACGAGGGTCAGGCCGGATTGCTCGACGATCTGTTCCCACGGCGTGTCATCGACCACGCCGAGATACTCCAGCACGTTAGCGCTGTGGGCGTTGAGGAAATCGTGATCGAACACGGCAGGTTCGCCAGCCTTCTGCGCATCGCGCTCCCACTGCAGGAGAAACTTGGCCATGCCGCGCAGCAGCGCCATGTCACCGCCAAGTGCCGGGCGGAAATACGCGGTGTTGGTCGGTTTGTCACCGTTGGTGAGCATTTCGATCGGGTGTTGCGGGTGCTGGAAGCGTTCCAGGCCACGCTCTTTCAATGGGTTGATGCACACCACTTGCGCGCCGCGTTTCACCGCTTCACGCAACGGTTCGAGCATGCGTGGGTGGTTAGTGCCCGGGTTCTGGCCCCAGACGAAAATCGCATCGGCGTGTTCGAAATCGTCGAAGGTCACGGTGCCTTTGCCGACGCCGACACTTTGCGCCAACGCCACACCGCTGGCCTCGTGGCACATGTTCGAGCAGTCAGGGAAATTGTTGGTGCCGTAGGCGCGCACGAACAGTTGATACAGGTAAGCCGCCTCGTTGCTGGCACGACCCGAGGTGTAGAACTCGGCCAGGTCCGGACTCGGCAGGCTTTGCAGGTGTTTGGCGATCAGGGTGTAGGCGTCGTCCCAACTGATCGGCTTGTAGCGATCGGTTTCGGCGTCATACACCATCGGCTCGGTCAGGCGTCCCTGATACTCGAGCCAGTAGTCGCTCTGCTCCAGCAACGAAGTGACGCTGTGCTTGGCGAAGAACTTGGCGTCCACGCGGCGCTTGGTTGCTTCCCAGTTCACCGCTTTGGCGCCGTTCTCGCAGAACTTGACCATGCCGCTTTCCGGCGAATCGCCCCACGCGCAACCCGGGCAGTCGAAGCCGCCGTTCTGGTTGGTCTTGAGCATCATGCGCAGGTTCTTCAGCGCGTTGTCGCTGGTCAACCAGGCCTGAGCCACACTGATCAGGGCACCCCAGCCGCCGGCGGCACCTTTGTAAGGCTTATAGCGCGGGACAGGTTTCTGGTCGGCTTGATGATGTTGGCTCACGCTTGATTCTCCATCGCGGGGCTGTACACCCGCGGCGCACTTTTCTGCGGCAGGTGGATGAGATTGAGGTTGTGTCGACGGGCCCATTGCACGGCAAGGCCCGTGGGCGCGGACAGGCTGACCAGCGTCTGGATGCCGGCACGCAAGACTTTCTGGATCAATTCGAGGCTGCAACGGCTGGTCACAATCGCTAGGCCGCCTTCTGTGGATATCTTCTGGCGGATCAGTCCGCCGATCAGCTTGTCGAGGGCGTTATGCCGGCCGATGTCTTCGCGGCCGAGTAGCAATTCGCCGCTGGCGTTCATGAATACCGCCGCGTGCACCGCACCGCAGTATTGGCCCAAAGGTTGAAATGCACTGATGCGCTGACGCAAACCGTCGAGCCATTCAATCGGCGGCAACGGCGCACCGGGCAACACCTTCAGATCGGGCAGTGCTTGCTCGACCGCTTCAACGCCGCACAATCCGCAACCGCTGGTGCCGGCCATTTGTCGACGTTGTTGCTTGAGGTTCCAGAACGCGCGATTGGCGATGGTTACTTGCGCATATTGCGCGGAGCCGGCGCCGGTCAGTTGCAGGTCATAAATGTCAGTAGCGTCGATGATGATGCCGCTGCCGAGGCTGAAACCGACGATGAAGTCTTCAAGGTCGGTCGGCGTCACCAACATCACCGCCTGGCTGATGCCGTTGTAGGCGATCGCCAACGCGACTTCCTCGGCCAGCGCGGTGCTGGCCGATTCCTCACGGGGTAAATCGCTGTAACTGTAGGTCTGGCTGGCGGCTGGCGCGGGCGTTTCGAGTGCAGGCGCCGCGCAGGCTGGGCGCTTGGCGTTCATGGCATCACCGACGGTTTGATCAACGTTAAGACTAGGCGCGGCAAGTTGTCGCGTCTAATCGCTAGTGTCGATCTATCGATAGATGCCGTCGATCAAGAGGCTGTTGGTGATTCTCGATACAGCGCGAAACAGGCTTCCGCCAGCGCGGAACGTGGGGCGCCGCGACGCATGATCAGGCCCAGCGGGGCGAGGGTCTGGGCGTCTTCGATCGGTTGCAGGCGCAGGTGATCGGTGAGTTTTTCCAGGCCGCCGTCCAGCGGCATGATCGCGCAGCAAAAACCGCCGTGCACGGCTTGTAACAATTGATGCACGGCATCGGTTTGTAGCAACGGTTGTGGAGTCAGGCCGCGGCTGTGGAAGTTGTGGTCGATGGACTGGCGAAAATGCATGCCGCTGGTGAGCATGCCCAACGGCAGTTCGATCAGCGACTGCCAACTCAACGCGGCGTCGCCAAATGTGAATGAGCGCTGATCGTAAAGCAGGCCCATGCGCGTTTCACTGAAGGCCAGGGATTCGAAGCGCTCGTTATCCAGACGATCCAGATAAGACACGCCGAGATCAATGCGGTTATTCGCCAAATGCTCGAGGATCTGCTCGGAACTCAGCGCCGACATTTCAAAGCGCAAATTCGGGTGGGCGCTGTGCAGGCGTTGCATCAACGGCAGCGGATCGAAACTCGACAGCGGCACCACGCCCAGCCTCAGCGTGCCGATCAGATTGCCGCGACACGCCGCCGCTTCCGCGTGCAAACCGTCATACGCCGCCATCACCGAACGTGCCCACGCCAGCACGCGCTCGCCCGGCGCGGTGAAACCTTCGAAACGCTGACCACGGTTGACCAGTGGCAGGTCGAGTTCTTCTTCAAGACTGCGCAGGCGCATCGACAGCGTTGGCTGGGTGATATGGCAACGCGCGGCGGCCTGGCCGAAGTGGCGGGTTTCGTCGAGGGCGATGAGGAATTTCAGCTGCTTGATGTCCATCTTCGCTCCGGGCGCTGGCAGGGGTGGGGGATTCTACCGCTTGCGCGGTGGCAGGGTCATTGGTCGGCTTGGAACCGGGTTTGTCTGCGGTGGTCTAGGCTTGGACGACTGATCCTTTTATTCCATGGAGAGAACCACGATGAGTCTTTTAAGTTTTGTAAAAGAAGCCGGTGAGAAGCTGATCGATCTGCTGACCCCGGGCAACGCCAATGCCAGTGAGCAGTTGAAGGAACACATCAGCAAGGTCGGCTTGGGCAATCCGAATGTGCAGGCAACGGTGGATGGCGACAAAGTGACCGTCACCGGTGAAGTCGCGAGTCAGGAAGAGAAAGAGAAGATTTTGCTGGCGGTGGGCAATATTGCCGGAGTTGGCAGCGTGGATGATCAGATCACCGTGACCGGCCCGGTGGTGGCTGCAGCAAAGTTTGTCGTGGTGAAAAAAGGCGACACCCTCAGCGCGATTTCCCTCGCCGTGTATGGCAATGCCAACCAGTACAACAAGATCTTCGAGGCCAACAAGCCGCTGCTGTCTCATCCGGACAAGATCTATCCGGGGCAGACACTGCGTATTCCTGAGTAACACAACACTCCTGTAGGAGCTGCCGCAGGCTGCGATCTTTTGATTTTGATTTTTCCAAACAAGATCAAAAGATCGCAGCCTTCGGCAGCTCCTACAAAGATCAAAGGCCAGCGATCAGATTGCGGTAATCCTCAACCGCCGCAAACTCAGCCGTGTCCTTCGGCCCCTTGCGGCTGTCCGGCTCTTTCACCGCCAGCAAATGTGCCACGCCAAAATCCCGCGCACTGCGCAGAATCGGCAAGGTATCGTCGATAAACAGACTGCGCGCCGGATCAAAGCCGATGTCCGCCTGCAAGGCATCCCAGAACTGCGGGTTCTCCTTGGGAAACCCATAATCATGCGAGCTGATCAGCCGTTCGAAATACGGCGCCAGCTCAATCCGTTCCAGCTTCAGCGACAGTGAATCGCGGTGCGCGTTGGTGATCATGATCACCCGTTTACCGGCGCGCTTGATCGCTTCCAGAAAGGTATCGGCATCCGGCCGCAAGGCAATCAGGTGCGCGGTTTCCAGCTTCAATTCACGTACCGACAACTTCAACTCGGCACTCCAGAAATCCAGGCAGTACCACTGCAACTGGCCGGCGTGGCGTTCGAACAGCGGCTGCAATTCCATCTCGGCCATGGCCCGGCTGACCCCGTGCAGTTCGGCGTAACGCTGGGGCAGGTGTTCCAGCCAGAAATGATTGTCGAAGTGCAGATCCAGCAGCGTGCCGTCCATGTCCAGCAGAACGGTATCGATGTCGGACCACGGTAATGAAGGCATGGCAACGTCTCGAACGGTAGAAAGATATCCGACATAAACAATCGGGAAAGCCGCGTTATAGTAGCGCGTTCACGCCAAGGAGCTTTGCATGCGCCAGAAACCCACCGTACTTGCCCGCGAGATCGTCGCCACCAGCCGTCTGTTTTGCGTCGAAGAACTCAAACTGCGCTTTTCCAATGGCGTGGAACGCACTTACGAGCGTCTGGTCGGCAAAGGTGCGGGCTACGGCGCGGTGATGATCGTGGCGATGCTGGATGCCGAACACGCGGTGTTGGTCGAGGAATATTGCGGCGGTACCGATGAGTACGAACTGTCCTTGCCTAAAGGTTTGATCGAACCGGGCGAAGACGTATTGGCGGCAGCCGAGCGGGAGCTCAAGGAAGAAGCCGGATTTGGCGCGCGACAACTGGAGCATCTGACCGAGCTGTCGCTGTCGCCCGGTTACATGAGCCAGAAGATCCAGGTCGTTCTGGCTACCGATTTGTACGAAGAGCGGCTGGAAGGCGACGAGCCAGAGCCGATGCGCGTCGACAAGGTGAACCTGCGCAAATTGTCGTCGCTGGCGCTCAATCCGCAGTTTTCCGAAGGCCGTGCATTGGCTGCACTGTATTTGACCCGCGATCTGCTGACCGATCGCGGATTCTTTCCAGCATGAGTGAAATGTCGATGAAGTTTCCCCATCCGTTGATGGCGCCGGTGATTGAACTGGCCTTGCAGGCCGGCGAGGCGATCTTGCCGTTCTGGCGCGCCGGCGTTGAAGTCACGGCCAAGTCCGATGAATCGCCGGTGACGGCGGCGGATCTGGCCGCGCATCACCTGATTCTCGCCGGGCTGACGGCGCTGGATCCGAGCATTCCGGTGTTGTCGGAAGAAGACGCCAACATCCCCCAGAGCGTACGCGCGGGTTGGCAGCGCTGGTGGTTGGTCGATCCGCTGGATGGCACCAAGGAGTTCATCAGTGGCAGCGAAGAGTTCACCGTGAACATCGCGCTGATCGAAAACGGTCGCGTGGTGTTTGGTGTGGTGTCGATGCCGACCAATGGTCGTTTCTACGTTGGCGGTGCCGGGCTTGGTGCGTGGCGCTGCGACGAGGGCGGCACGCCGGTTGCGATTCAGGTGCGAGACGTGCCGGGGCCGGGCGAGGCGTTTACGGTTGTGGCCAGCCGGCGGCATTCGAGTCCCGAGCAGGAGCGTCTGCTGGCAGGGCTGAGTGCAAGTCTGGGCGAGCTGCAATTGGCGAACATTGGTAGCTCGCTGAAATTTTGTCTGCTGGCGGAAGGCGCAGCGGATTGCTATCCGCGACTGGCGCCGACTTCGCAGTGGGACACGGCGGCGGCGCAAGGCGTGCTGGAAGGAGCGGGCGGTGAAGTGTTGGATCTGCGCGGGGATGCGTTCTGCTATCCGGCGCGGGAATCGCTGTTGAACGAGTTCTTTTTGGCGCTGCCGGCGAAGGCGGCCTGGCGTTCCAGATTGTTGGAGTTGGCTCGCGGTTAAGTGGGCTGATCGGCAATCGCCCTCACCCCATCGCTCTCCCCCAGGAGAGGGAGCCGACCGAGTTGTCTTGCGTCATACATCGACCTGAAAGATGAGGTCGATTAGGGATTCAGCAAAGCGCCATCAGGTCGGTGTACGTCTGAAGCATCCCCCAATCAGTCCCCTCTCCCTCGGGGAGAGGGTTAGGGTGAGGGGCCGTTGATCTTCAGCGGTGCAAAACGTACTGCCCGGTAAATGTCACGGCGTCTTCTTCGCTGCCCTGATTGACGATCCGCGTACTCAACGTCAACCGCGCCCGCCCATAACGCTGATACATCGCCAGAAATTTCCTCCACACCTTCGCGTCCGGCGCCGGGCAGATTGCCGTGGCGTCGCCCGTGACCGGCAGCGGATAACTGATCTGCCCCTCCTGAATCACAATGTGCCCGTCGGTGATGCCTTCTTCCTTCAAACGCAGATGCAACCAGCCCCAACCGGCCAGCACCGCACCGCAGTAAAGACTGCCGCCGAACATCGTGCTCTTGTGATTGACGTTCGGCTCGAGTGGCAGATGCAGACTCAATTGGTGTGCATGCCAGTCGAGCACCTTCAGCCCCATGTCCCGTGTCAGGGGAATGTCGTGATGCAGGACCGATTCCAGATAGCGACTGTCAGTGCTCATTCGTTTTCATCCCCATGGCTGCTATCGCCAAAGTTGAGGCCATGCTTGCGCAACTTGTCATGCAGGGTCTTGCGCGGCACGCCCAAGGCTTCGGCGAGGCTGCGCACTGAACTGTGAGAGCGCGCCAGTTCGGCGGCAATCAACGATTTCTCGAAGTTTTCCACTTGCTCGCTGAGACCGCCGTTGATGACTTCAACCGGTGTGTTGCCAGTGCCTTCGGCGCCGCTGTTATCCAGTGCCAGTTCCAGACCGAGGGCGAAACGTTCGGCGGCATTCTGCAGTTCGCGCACGTTACCCGGCCAGGTGTGGCGCAACAGCAAGGCGCGTTGTGCCGGTTGCAGTTCGTGGGGCGGCAGGCCGTGGCGGGCGCTGGCTTCATCGGCGTAATGCTGGAACAGCACCAACGCATCTTCGCCGCGTTCGCGTAGCGGTGGAATGCGCAGTGGCGCGACATTGAGGCGGTAATACAAGTCGGCGCGGAAGCGGCCTTGATCGGCGGCCTGACGCAGGTCTTCCTTGGTTGCGGCAATCACGCGGATGTCCAGCGGGATCAATTGATTGCCGCCCAGGCGTTCGACCACGCGTTCTTGCAGCATGCGCAGCAACTTAACCTGCACGTCCATGCTCATGCTTTCGATTTCATCGAGAAACAGCGTGCCGCCATTGGCGAATTCGAATTTGCCGATCCGGCGCTTCTGCGCGCCGGTGAAGGCGCCGGGTTCGTGGCCGAACAGTTCGCTTTCCACCACGGACTCGGCCAGTGCGCCGGCGTTGATCGCCACAAACGGGCCATTACGACGGCTGGACAAATCGTGCAGCGCACGGGCGACCACTTCTTTGCCGGCGCCGGTTTCGCCGAGGATCAGCACGTCAGCCTTGGTCGCGGCCAGCGCACCGATCTGCTCACGCAAGCGCAGCATCGGCGTCGAATGGCCGACCAGACGCGCGCTCAATTCATTGCGGTCGCTGAGGGCCAGACGCAGGCTGCGGTTGTCCAGCACCAGGCGGCGCAGGGCCAGCGCGCGGCGTACGCTGTCGAGCAGCGCATCGCTGGCGAAAGGTTTTTCGAGAAAGTCATAAGCGCCGGCACGCATGGCCTGCACCGCCAGCGGTACATCACCGTGGCCGGTGATCAGCAGCACCGGCAGTTCGGGATCCTGCGCGTGTAATTCGCTGAGCAATTCCAGGCCGTCCATACCCGGCATGCGGATGTCGCTCACCACCACGCCCGGCCAGTCGCGTTCAAGCTGTGCGGCCAGCCCCTTGGCTTCGGACAGCGGCAAAATTTTCAGACCGGCCAGATCCAGTGTCTGGCCGAGGGCCTGACGCAGGTGTGGATCGTCGTCGATCAACACCACCTGAATGCGATTGTCGATGGTCATGCACTTCGATCCTCGGACGGTTGCAGGCTGACCCCGGGCGCACCGGCGCGCAGTCGCAGGGTAATCAAGGCGCCACCTTGCTTGTGGTTGGCGAACGACAGTTCACCACCGAAGGCGCGCATCAGCGTTTCACAAATGGCCAACCCCAGCCCCAGACCCTGAGTACGGGTCTTGGTGGTGTAAAAGGGCTCGCTGGCGCGGCCGAGGGCCTCCATGCAAAAGCCCGGGCCGTTGTCGCGAATGTACAGATTGACGCCCTCGGCGGTGGATTCGGCACTCAGCCAGAGTTTGCGCGGCGGACCTTTTTCGGTGAGCGCGTCGAGGGCGTTGGCGAGCAGATTGCCAAGCACCTGACGCAGGCGCGTTTCCCCGGCCTCGACCCACAGCGTGGCGGCCGGCAGATCGCGGATCAGCTCGACTTCCATGCTCCGGCGCCGTTTGGCCAGCAGCGCCAAGGCATCGTCGAGCGCTGGTTGCAGGGCAACGCTTTCCGGCGCGTGGCGATCGCGGCGGGCAAAGGCGCGCAGGTGGGCGATGATCGAGGCCATGCGCCCGGTCAGTTCGCTGATCAGTTTGAGGTTGCCGCGAGCGTCGTCGGTGCGCTGATGATCGAGCAGCACTTCGGCGTTTTCCGCGTAGCTGCGGATCGCTGCCAGCGGCTGATTGAGTTCGTGGCTGATGCTCGCTGACATGGTCCCCAGCGCCGATAGCTTGCCGGCCTGGACCAAGTCATCCTGGGCGCGCACCAGTTCCTGCTGGGCCTGTTCACGCTCCAGCACTTCTTCCTTCAAACGTCGGTTGAGGCCTTCGAGGTCGCTGGTGCGTTCCGCCACGCGGCCCTCAAGTTCGCGGCGTGCCTTGGCCTCGAAGGCGATGCGCTCCAGATAATGCCGGCGGCGCTGCATCATCAGACCGAGCAACAACATCAGCACCAGCAGCGTGGCGCCGCCGATGGCGACCACGGTGCGCACTGGACGGTCGATCAGCGTGCGCGGGGCAAGGATGCTGACGCTCCAGCCGGTTTCGGCAATGTCGTGGGTCTGGATCAGCCACGCCGTCGGGCTAAGGTTAAGTGGGCGCGGCTCGCGGGTCGGGTAAGGCTGGATCGCGGTGATCGCCGAGCGCTCGCTGTCGCTCAAATTACGGGTTGAGCGAAAACGCCATTCCGGGCGCGAGGTGAGGATGACCACGCCGTTGTGGTCGGTGACCAACAGTTGTTCCGGGGTTTTGCCCCAGAGGCTTTCGGTGTGGTCGAGGTCAACCTTGATCACCAGCACGCCGATGATTTTTTCGCCGTTACGCACGGCGGCGGCAAAGAAATAACCGCGCTTGGCCGACGTGGTGCCGAGCCCGAAGAAGCGCCCGAGGCGCCCGGCCATGGCTTCGCTGAAGTACGGACGGAAGGAGAAATTACGGCCGACGAAACTGTCGTGCTTGTCCCAGTTCGATGCTGCCAGCGTCTGCCCGCTGGTGTCCATCAGGTACATGACTTCGGCGCCAGTCTGCGCGGCAATATTCTTCAGCAGGCGATTGGCATTGCCTTGGGTGACGCCGTCGTCCGGCGCTCCGAGTACCGCGCGCAGAGCGGGAAGGTCGCCGAGAATCTGCGGCAACACTTCGTAGCGGTGCAGGGTGCCCAGCAGGTTGGCGACGTACAGGTCGAGGGTCTGGCGGTTCTGGCCGGCCAGTTCGCTGCGGTAATAGCGCTCGGCAAGATGTTCCAGCGGCCACAACAGCGGCGCCAGACACAGGGCCAGCAGCGCGAGGCTGCGCCAGCGAGGTCTGCGGGGAAGGGTTGGTTTCATGAGCCGGAAGCGCCTGTAGGGACAGGCGCATTATGCCCGGCCTCAGGCGAAGACGTCAGCGTCCTTGAAGAAGGCTGCAGCCTGATCCTTGGCGGACAGCTTCGGGGCTTCGTCCAGTTGCCAATCGATGGCCAGATCCGGATCGTCCCAGCGAATGCTGCGTTCTGCCGACGGCGTGTAGTAGTCGGTGGTCTTGTAGAGGAATTCGGCGAACTCGCTCAGCACGACGAACCCGTGGGCGAAACCTTCCGGGACCCACAACTGACGATGGTTGTCTGCCGACAGGCGCACGGCCATCCATTTTCCGAAGTGCGGTGAGCTGCGGCGAATGTCCACGGCGACATCCAATACTTCACCGACCGTTACGCGGACCAGTTTGCCCTGAGTGTTTTGCAGTTGGTAATGCAGACCACGCAATACGCCTTTTTGCGAGCGCGAGTGGTTGTCCTGAACGAATTGTGTGTCCAGCCCCGTTGCATCCTGAAAAGCCTTGGCATTGAAACTTTCGTAGAAAAACCCGCGCTCGTCACCAAACACCTTGGGTTCGATGATCAGGACACCGGGCAGGTCGGTGGTGATTACATTCATGGGGTTTCCATAGGCCAGTGTTAATGGTCGACATTCTTGCGCAAAGTGCCGGAGGGCGCGAGTGCAGGAAGACAAATAGCCCTGACGCCTTTTCGTGGATGGGGGTTGCGGATCCTGCCAAGCAATGGCGATATAGGCGCCTAATAAAATTTCAGGGGTCGTTTCATGCCGCTCGCCACGTTGATTCATCGCGCCAGTTTGCCCAGCCCGCAGGTTTCTGCAGAGCAGGCCCAGCAATGGCTGGCGGAGCATTACGGGCTCAGCGGCAGGCTGCAGGCGCTCGGCAGCCAGCAGGATCTGAATTTTCGCGTCGACAGTCCGCGCGGTCGGTTCGTGCTGAAAATCTGCCGTGGCGATTACGCTCTGGTGGAGCTGCAAGCCCAGCATGCCGGCCTCAAGTACCTGGCCGAGCACTCGGCGGTGACGGTGCCACGGGTGATCGCGGCCAATAATGGCGAGGATCTGCTGTCACTCGAGGTCGGCGGCGAAGCCGTCCATGTGCGGCTGCTGGATTACATCGAGGGCCAGCCGCTCACGCATCTTGATCACTTGGGGCGCGACGTAGTGGCGGGGTTTGGCCGGCTCTGCGGTGAGATGGATCTGGCGCTGGCCGGTTTCGATCATCCGGGCCTTGAGCGCACGTTGCAATGGGATGCGCGCCACGCCAGTGCTCTGATCAGCCATCTGCTGTCGGTGATCAAGGACGAGCAGCAACGCACATTGATCGCCGAGGCCGCCGCTCAGGCCGAGCGCCGTTTGCAGCCGTTGCTGGACAAGCTGCCGGTGCAGGCGATTCACATGGACATCACCGATGACAACGCCGTCTGGGCGCGCGATGCCCAGCGTCACTGGCAGTTGCAGGGCGTGATCGACTTTGGCGATCTGGTGCGCACCTGGCGCATCACCGATCTGTCAGTGACGTGTGCGGCGTTGCTGCATCACGCTGGTGGTGATCCGTTTGTCATCCTGCCGGCGGTGCAGGCCTACCACGCGGTCAACCCACTGCAACACGAAGAGTTGCAAGCGCTGTGGCCTTTGATAGTGGCGCGCGCGGCGGTGCTGGTGCTCAGTGGCGAGCAGCAAGTCAGCATCGACCCGGCGAATACGTACAGCCGGGACAACCTTACCCATGAGTGGGAGATTTTCCGCGTGGCGACATCGGTGCCTCAGGCGTTGATGGAGGCGGCGATTCTGGCGGCGGTGGGACAGGCTTTGCCGGCGATTGAGAGTGAAGGTTTTGCGCCATTGTTGCCCGGTCTGGTCGGACGCGAATTTGCGCTGATCGATCTTGGCGTACTGAGTCCGCATTTCGACGCTGGCAATTGGGAGCAGGAGGGTATCGACCAGCGCCTGCTGACTGAAGCGGCTGTGGCGCATGGTTTGGCGGCGAGCCGTTATGGTCAGTACCGTTTGTCGCGCACTCGTCCCGAAAGTGCCGTTGAACCGGATACCTTCCCGCTGCACGTGGAATTGCGCGTGCCCGATGGCACCACCGTGGAGGCGCCGTTCGCTGGCGTCGTGCATCAGGCCGCAGACGGTGTGCTGCAACTGGATGGTCCGCAACTCAGCGTGCGCCTGTGGGGCGTGACACCTTCGCTGCACAGCGGCGCGGCGCTGGTCAAAGGTCAGGTGTTCGGCGCGGTGAGCGGCCCGTTACGGGTGCAGTTGTGCCGGGGCGCGCAGCTCGATGCGCCGTTGTTTTGCACACCGACGCATGCTCCGGCTTGGCAGGCGCTGTGCCCATCGCCAGCCGGATTGTTGGGGCTGGCCTGCGATGCCGAGCCGGAGCTGGACGCGAAAACGTTACTCGAACGCCGCGATGCCAGTTTCGCCCGCACGCAAAAACACTACTACGTCGACCCGCCGCGCATTGAGCGCGGCTGGCGCAATCACCTGATCGACATGCAGGGCCGCTCCTATCTCGACATGCTCAACAATGTGGCGGTGCTCGGTCACGGTCACCCGCGCATGGCCGCTGTCGCCGCCCGCCAATGGTCATTACTGAACACCAACTCGCGGTTCAACTATGCGGCGGTCGCCGAATTCTCCGAGCGCTTGCTGAAACTCGCGCCGGAAGGCATGGATCGGGTGTTTCTGGTCAACAGCGGCAGCGAGGCCAATGACTTGGCGATTCGTTTGGCGTGGGCCTACAGCGGCGGGCGCGACATGATCAGTGTGCTTGAGGCCTATCACGGCTGGACGGTCGGCGCCGATGCGGTATCGACCTCGGTCGCCGACAACCCGAAAGCCCTGGAAAGCCGTCCGGACTGGGTGCATCCGGTGCCTGCGCCAAACACCTATCGCGGTGAATTCCGCGGCCTCGATTCGGCGCCGGATTACGTGCGCAGCGTTGAGCATCACCTGGCAAAACTCGCCGAGCAGAAGCGCCAATTGGCCGGGTTCATCTGCGAGCCGGTGTATGGCAATGCCGGGGGCATCTCGCTGCCGCCGGGATATTTGAAACAGGTTTACGGGCTGGTGCGCGCGCAGGGCGGCGTGTGCATCGCCGACGAAGTGCAGGTCGGTTACGGGCGCATGGGCCATTTCTTCTGGGGCTTTGAAGAGCAGGGCGTGGTGCCGGACATCATTTGCATGGCCAAGGGTATGGGCAACGGTCAACCGCTGGGTGCAGTAATCACTCGCCGGGAAATCGCCGAAGCGCTGGAGGCCGAGGGTTATTTCTTCTCGTCGGCGGGTGGCAGCCCGGTGAGTTGCCAGATCGGCATGGCGGTGCTGGATGTGATGGAAGAAGAAAAGCTCTGGGAGAACGCGCAGGTGGTCGGTGGCCACTTCAAGGCGCGACTCGAAGCGCTGATCGATAAACATCCGCTGGTGGGCGCGGTGCACGGTTCCGGGTTCTATCTCGGGCTTGAGTTGATCCGCAATCGCGAGACGCTGGAGCCGGCGACCGAGGAGACGGTGTTGCTGTGTGATCGCCTGCGCGAGTTGGGGATTTTCATGCAGCCGACTGGGGATGATCTGAACATTCTCAAGATCAAGCCACCGATGGTGACGTCGCGTAAGAGTGTGGATTTCTTTGTCGACATGCTCGACCGAGTCCTCAGCGAAGGTCTGTAAGCACGCACACTGACCCCTGTGGGAGCGAGCCTGCTCGCGAAAGCGGTTTCTCATTCAACAACGGTGTTGATTGAATAAACGCCTTCGCGAGCAGGCTCGCTCCCACATTTGTTTTGGGTTTCTAATTCGATTTGTATCGGCTTTTATTGAATTTATTTAGACGAAATGCATTTAACAAGCTTCTAAAGCCGATATTTATCGGCTATAAAGTCGCCATTGCTCCGGCTTGGTGATCTCATGTCCGGTGCGCGCATTTTTCTTTTCGGTCGAATTGTCGACCGTCAAAGCACTTGCCCGGAGATGATTCATGAGCCGTATCGTTACCGTTGCCGCCACTCAGATGGCCTGTTCCTGGGATCTGCAAGCCAACCTCGAAATCGCTGAAAGGCTGGTGCGCGAAGCCGCCGCCAAAGGCGCGCAGATCATCCTGATTCAGGAGCTGTTCGAGGCGCCGTATTTCTGCCAGAAGCCGAACCCGGATTACCTGCAACTGGCGACGACGGTGGAAGACAACGTCGCGATCAAGCATTTCCAGAAAATCGCCAAAGAGCTGCAGGTAGTCCTGCCGATCAGCTTCTACGAACTGGCCGGCCGCGCACGTTTCAACAGCATCGCGATCATCGATGCCGACGGCAGCAACCTCGGGATTTATCGTAAAAGCCACATCCCGGATGGCCCGGGCTACCACGAGAAGTATTACTTCAACCCGGGCGACACCGGTTTCAAAGTGTGGAACACCCGTTACGCGAAGATCGGCGTGGGTATCTGCTGGGACCAGTGGTTCCCGGAAGCCGCGCGCAGCATGGCGCTGCAAGGTGCGGAAATCCTGTTTTACCCGACCGCAATCGGCAGCGAGCCGCACGACAAGAGCATCTCCTCGCGCGATCACTGGCAGCGGGTGCAGCAGGGCCACGCCGGCGCCAACCTGATGCCGCTGATCGCCAGCAACCGCATCGGCAATGAAGAACAGGACGGCTACGACATCACGTTCTACGGCTCTTCGTTCATCGCCAACCAGTTCGGCGAAAAAGTGCAGGAGCTGAATAAAACCGAAGAAGGTATTCTTGTGCACACTTTCAACCTCGACGAGCTCGAACACATTCGCAGCGCGTGGGGTTCATTCCGTGACCGCCGTCCGAACCTGTACGGTGCGTTGAAAACCCTCGACGGTTCCCTGGAGTCCTGATCCCGATGACCACCTTGAAAAGTACCCCGCGCGCCGACGGCTTTCACATGCCGGCCGAGTGGGCGCCGCAAACGCAGACCTGGATGATCTGGCCCGAGCGCCCGGACAACTGGCGTCTGGGCGGCAAACCGGCGCAAGCCGCACACGCTGCGGTGGCCAAAGCCATCGCACGTTTCGAACCAGTGACTGTGGCCGTGTCCGCCGGCCAATACGAAAACGCCCGCGCGCGCCTCGACGTACCGAATATCCGCGTAGTCGAGATGTCCAGCGATGACGCCTGGGTACGCGACAGCGGCCCGACTTTCGTCATCAACAACAGCGGCGAAGTGCGCGGTGTGAACTGGGACTTCAACGCCTGGGGCGGTTTCGACGGTGGTCTGTATTCGCCGTGGAATCGTGATTCGCAGGTCGGCGGCAAGATCCTCGAGATCGAGCGTAGCCCGCGTTATCGCACTGAAGGTTTTGTGCTCGAAGGCGGTTCGATTCACGTCGACGGCGAAGGCACGCTGATCACCACCGAAGAATGCCTGCTCAACCGCAATCGCAACCCGCACCTGGGCCGCGAAGAAATCGAAGCGGTGCTCAGCGCCAATCTGTCTGTGGATAAAATCATCTGGCTGCCGGACGGTTTGTTCAACGACGAAACCGACGGCCATGTGGATAACTTCTGCTGCTACGTGCGTCCGGGCGAAGTGCTGCTGGCGTGGACCGACGATCCACAGGATCCGAACTACCCGCGCTGCCAGGCTGCGATGAAAGTCCTGCAAAGCAGCACCGATGCCAAAGGTCGCCCGTTCACGGTGCACAAAATGCCGATTCCGGGGCCGCTGTACGCGACCGAAGAAGAGTGCGATGGTGTCGACCCGGTGGACGGCACGCAGGAGCGCAATCCGTCCGTGCGCCTGGCCGGCTCCTACGTGAACTTTCTGATCGTCAATGGCGGCATCATCGCGCCGAGCTTCGACGATCCGATGGATGCCCCGGCCAGGGAAATCCTGCAGAAACTATTCCCGCAGCACGAAGTGGTAATGGTGCCGGGCCGCGAACTGTTACTGGGTGGCGGCAATATCCACTGCCTTACCCAACAGCAACCCGCACCACACAAAGAGTGAGTTGAGTCGTAACAGCTTGAGTTGATTAACAAATCGGCCGAGCAGTGATTAGCTCGCTATGCATGTGAAGAAGCCCGCAGCCCGGTTGGATTGCGGGCTTCTTTGTATCCGCTTGTCGACAAATGCGAAACCTTGGCATAGCTCTTGTATTCATCACCCGTGCACTAGGGAGGGGGGAGAACTTCAACAGTTCTGTCATAAACCTTGGATAACTTAGCCGCTCATGAACGGGGAGAGAGCGCTGAAATGAACGCCGAAGTGAACGTAGTCAGCGAGCGGACGTTGCATCCCATGGCCGTTAACGGCGAATCGCTCCAGATTGTCGCGCACTGGTTGAAGTCCAATGGAACGCGTCAGATCAGGGAACCTGATCCGCGCCGGACGATGATCGAGCGTTACCCCGCTGGCCTGTTCAGCGAGGCCGAACTGGATGCATTGTGGGCTGTAATGGAAGGATAAGAAGAACAACAGGGATTGGTCAAAGCGCTGCCGGGATGGCGGCGCTTTTTTATGCACGACTATTTTGTACACACCCATTCAATGTGGGAGCGATCCTGCTCGCGAATGCGTCGGGTCAGTCGACATCGTCGTAACCTGATCCACCGCATTCGCGAGCAGGCTCGCTCCCACAGGGATTTGTGTGAAATCAGAAGCTGTAGGTGCCGGTCATCACGACGCTACGCGGCGCACCCGGTTGAATCTGATACTGGCTGGTTGCCGATGCGTAGTACTCACGATCGGTGATGTTGTTCAGCGCCGTGCGCAAATCCCAATCCTTGAAGCGGTAACCGACCAGTGCATCCCAGCGACCATAACCCGGCAGCACGGTGGTGTTGGCGTTATCGGCATAGCGTTGGCCAACCAGGGTCAGACCGGTTTCACCGTACCAGCCCATCTCCGGTTTCCAGGTCAGGAACAGGCTGCCGTTGTGCTTGGCGACGTTGTTGATGCGTTTGCCTTCCAGGCCGTTGTTGTCCTTCTCGATCTTCGCATCCTGCATACCGACGCCACCGCGCATGTACCAGTTGCCGACGATGTTACCGGTGGCGGTCAACTCGATCCCGCGCGATCGTTGCAGACCGGACATGACGGTCAGGGTCGGGTCGTTTGGATCGGTGGTGCGGCGGTTGTAGAGCTCCAGGTCATAGATCGCCAGCGTGGTGCTCAAGCGGTCATCGAACCAGTCGCTCTTCACGCCGATTTCTTTCTGCTTGGTCAGCTCAGGACTGAGGTCGTTGGTGTTGCCGGCCGCACCCGGGGTGATGCCGATCAAGCCACCACCCACGGGCGAAAACGTCTTCGACCACGAAGCGTAGAACGAGTGGTTCTGCAACGGCGTCCAGACCAGGCCCACACGCGGGCTGGTGCTGTGGCTGTCGCGGTCTTCGGAGATGTTACGCAGCTTGTTGGTCGACTCGATATCGAAGGTGTCGTAGCGCAGACCGGCGAGCACTTGCCATTGGTCGTTCAGGCGCAGTTGATCCTGCACGTAGACCGCACGGCTTTCGACTTCGGTGTGGCTGCTGCTGGAGACCTGCATGCTGCCGGTGTGGCGCAGATTGCGGTTGGGGTTGTAGAGGTCGAGCGACGGCACGGGCTGCGCGCCCGGCGTTCTGCCGGTAGCGGCGTTGTACAGTGTCGGATCGCGGCGCTGGCTGCCGATCTCGATGCCGGTGAGCAGGCGATGTTCAAGGCCGAAGGTATCGAAACCGCCTTCCAGCTCGAGGTTGTTGTAGACGTTGCGGGTGGTCAGATCCTGCTGCCAGTGCTGGCGCGTGACCTTATTGGTCGCCGGCGTGTAACCGGTGAGGTAGGTGTTGTCGAAATCACTGTCGAGCTTGAACACGCCGAGGGTCTGGCGCAGTTGCCAGTTGTCGTTGATCTCGTAGCTGAGTTTGGAGCGCAGCGATTGAGACTTGTCGTCAATGAAATCGTGATCGTTGCCGTAGGTGGTGTCACGACCGACATCGGCCGGGCGCCCGTTGACGCCGGGAATGCCGCGATCTGGCGTGCGGTTGTAGCGGCTGTATTCGTATTGCACCAACCAGTTCAGGTCCGGCGTCAGTTGCCAGCTCATCGACGGTGCGAACAACTGACGATTGCCGCTGACGCCATCACGGAAGCTGTTTTCATCCATGTTGCCCATGTTCAGGCGCAGGCTGATGTTTTCGCTCGGATCGGTGCTGAGGTCGGCGTAAAGACTGCGCAAATCTTCGCTGCCACCCTGGGCTTCGATGGTCGAGCGACGGCCGAACTCGGGCATTTTGCTCACGCGGTTGACGATCCCGCCCTGACTGCCCCGACCGTACAGCACGGCGGCCGGGCCTTTGAGCACTTCGACGCGTTCGATGTTGTGCAGGTCGCGCTTGTATTGGCTGTCGTCGCGAATGCCGTCGAGATAGAAATCGTTGCTGGCATCGAAACCGCGAATGCGCAGGCTGTCGAAACGGGTGTCGGCGCTGCTGCTGACGTTGGGCATGCCGCTCAACGCGTCGCCGATATCATTGGTGCCGTAGTTGGCGACGTTCGCGGTCTTGATCGAATCGATCGCCTGCGGCACGTAGCGCACCGGGGTTGAGGTGCGGGTTGCGGTGTTGCTGAGCTTCACGCGCGGGTCATCGGCTTGCGCTTCGGCGCTGATCGCGGTGGCGGGTAACTCGGTCGCGGAGTAGGCAAAACCACTGGACAGAAAAACAGAAAGCCCAAGGGTGACGGGCGTAAGACGGAACGGGGCAGGCATTTAACAGCGCATCCGAAAGGGTGGAAGAATTCGATCGCGCAAATGGTAATGCTTTGCATTTACTTCCGTTAATTATTCCTTATAAGTTCCCTGATCTGATTGTTTCAATTTGTGTCGCCTTCGACACAATCTGCCTGAACGGCAATTTGACCGATTCATGAAACAGACTGAAAGCCATTCTGGCGTTTTTCCGCAAGAGTGCGGGCACTAATCTGCCGCCATCGATTTCCCTCACTTTTTGCCGGAGTTTTCCCATGATCCTTCATTACGTCTACGACCCGTTATGCGGCTGGTGTTACGGCGCCAAGCCGCTGGTGGAAGCGGCGCAGGCAGTGCTGCCAGTGATCGCGCATGCCGGGGGAATGATGAGTGGCGCCAATCGCCAGCGCGTTTCGCCACAACTGCGCAATTACGTCATGCCCCACGACCGACGCATTGCCGAGTACACAGGCCAGCCTTTCGGCGAGGCCTATTTCGACGGTTTGCTGCGAGATCAATCGGCCGTGTTCGATTCGACGCCACCGATTGCTGCGGTGATGGCGGCCGAAGCCATCGACCGAGGCGGTCTGCGCATGTTGGGGCGGTTGCAGAGCGCACACTATGTGGAAGGGCGACGCATTGCCGATTCAGCCGTGCTGTTGGAATTGGCGATGCAGATGGGCTATGCGCAGGACGATTTCCACATTGCGTTTGAGTCCGTTGATAGCGAGAGGCACGTAAAAGCCAGTCGCCAGTTTTTGGCGCAATTGGGCGGCCAGGGTTTTCCGACCATGGCTCTGGAGCAGGATGGCACATTCCAATTGATCGACATTAGTCCGTGGCTGGGCAAGCCGCAGGCATTTGCCGATTGGTTACAACAGGCAATCGTCCTCGATGAAAGCGGTAAATCTTCTGCATTCTGTTCTATTGATGGTTGCGCCTGATACGCACTGGATTCACTGGCTGTGTGCATTTCCCAGCAAGGAGTCAGCGCAAAATTTACGTTTCTTAGACGATTTTTACCTATTTAAAGACGATTCTTGAAATTGACACATTGTTCAGGGCGCGGCTACGATTCGGCCCAACGCCTGTGGCCAACCGCCATGACTCAAAATAAGGAGCAGGCCCGCCATCACGTTATCGTGGGCGGGCCTTTTTGTTTCGGGGTGAATAAAAGAGTGCAAAAGCGCCGTTTCCGCCGTTCGACACAGCGCGTTTCAACCCGTAATAAGGAAAACAAAATGTTGAACAAGCGAATCAGTCTGATCGCACTGGGGATGTTGAGCGCCACTCAGGCCATGGCTAACGACCAGGCCGAGTCCAAGGGTTTTGTTGAAGACAGCAGCCTCAAAGTGCTGCTGCGCAATGCCTACATCAATCGTGATTACAAAGACGGCAACAAAGACAAAGCCGAGTGGGGCCAAGCGGCCATCGGTACGTTCTCGTCCGGCTTCACCCAAGGCACCGTGGGTGTCGGTGTCGACGCTTTCGGTCTGTACGCACTGCGTCTGGACGGCGGCAAGGGCCGTAGCGGCGCCGGTGGTATCGATTTCTTCAAGCAGGAAAATGACGGTCGCGCGAACCATGACATAGCCAAGGGCGGTGCCGCGGTGAAGTTCCGCTTCTCCAACACCGTGTTGACCTACGGCGACCAGATGCCGGCCCTGCCAGTGCTGAGCTACGACAATGTGCGCCTGCTGCCGGAAAGCTACACCGGTACCCTGATCACTTCTAAAGAGATCAAAGGCCTGGAACTGAACGCCGGTCGTTTCACCGCCGAATCGCGCAAGAGCGACGAAGGCCGTGACAGCGGTGGTCTGAAGTCGATCAACGTGTTGGGCGGTAGCTACCAGTTCACTGAAAACTTCAAAGGCGCGCTCTACGCGTCCGACGTCGAAGACGTATTGAAGAAACAATACGTGAACGCCAACTACGTGTTGCCGTTCAACAAGGATCAGTCGCTAACCCTGGACTTCAACGGTTACCGCACCAAGCTGGACAACTCTTATGTCCGCGAAAACGGGGTAACTGGCGACGACAACAAGATCTGGAGCCTGGCCGCAACCTTCGCTACCGGTCCGCACTCGTTCACCGTGGCGCACCAGCGTTCCACCGGCGACAGCAACCTCGGTTACGCCTACGGCGGTTACCAGAAAGATCAAGGTCGTGTCGGTGACGGCGGTAACTCCATCTATCTGGCCAACTCCTACTGGTCCGACTTCAACGCTGAAGACGAACGCAGCTGGCAGCTGGGCTATGGCCTGGATTTCGGCGCATTCGGCGTACCGGGTCTGAGCTACAACTTCGCTTACGTGCGTGGCGACAACATCACCACCTCCACCAGCGAAGGTGGCACCGAGCGCGAGATCTTCAACCAGTTCAAATACGTCGTGCAGTCTGGCCCGGCCAAAGACCTGAGCGTGAAATTGCGCAGCTCGATCCTGCGTGTTTCGCAGAAATCCAGCGAGTACAACGTCAGCGGTAACGAACTGCGTGTATTCGTGGACTACCCGATCAACATCTTCTGATGCCTGATCAAGTGTAAGAAACATGAGAAAAACCCCGACTGGTTCGGGGTTTTTTTTCGACGGTTTTTCGATGAAAACCGGAAAAAACCTGTGTTTTTGTCATGTAAAAGTTGTTTTTAAGTGGCTGTAAACGCCGTTTCAAACAGGGCTTTAAATGCCTGAAATTCTTTCTCATGGACGCAATTTCTCCACCTAATAGATTAGGCCGCTCAACGCAGCGGAGAATTTGGTAATGATCGTTTTGAACAGAGAAGTGGGCGAATCGCTACGGCGCGACAAATATGTCAACGTCCAGGGTGGTGACTTCAATCTCTACGGTCATTTTGCCGACTTCGTCAGACTGACCAAAAGTTGGGAAAACATGGAGCCTGACAGTTACTACGGTCAGGCCGAAGCCGGCATGCGTTACCGTCGTTACAGCGACTTTGAGTACAACCCGAAAACCCGCGAGCTCAAGCAACTCGAACATCGCGCCTACGTGCAGTCGAAAGAGAACAACGCCTATGTCGGCGGCCTCGTGCGACACTTTCAGGACTTCTCCGACGAAGTGATTACTTCACCGGTGATGCGCAGCCTGATCGACACCGATTTCGAAGTGTACAAAAGCGTACTGCCGGAAGAGCTGCACGATGAAATCTGGCAGTGCCAGATCCATCAGATCCGCATCGAGATCAAACCCGGCAAACAACTGGAAATCACCCCTGAAGGCATTCACTGCGACGGCTATCCGTTCAGCGGTGTGCACTTCTGGGGCCGCAATAACGTCGAGGGTGCGGAGAGTCGTCTGTACGACATCCACGAGCATCAACTGGCGTCGACCACTTACCAGGAAATTCTCGACACCACCTACTTCCTCGATCGCGATATGCGCCACTACGTGACCCCGGCCCGCAACCCGCACACTCATGCGATGGCGTACCGGCAGATTCTGGCGATTTCCTTCTCGCGGCCCGGGACCGCTTTCGACATTGTTCGCTAATCAGATCACCCCAATCGATGGCGTCGAATGCTCGACGCCGGTGGTGCTGCGACGCGCCACGGCCAAGGATGCGCAGCGCATGGAGCGCTTCTTCCGCCAGTTCGACGAAGTGTCCTTCTGCGAATGGCAGGACGCCAAGTGCCTGCGCGGCGTGCTGATCCAGAAAACCACCACGGCCTATCTCGCCTTCGACATCGCCGGCGAAATCGTCGGCGCGGTGCTCGGCGGCATGCTCGGCAGTCGCGGCACCATCAATCATCTGGCCGTCAGCCCGCGCTATCGCAGCCAGGGCGTCGGTCAACGTCTGGTTGAAGCGGCGTCTTCCGACATGAAGCGTGTCGGTGTGTTGCGGATGTTTCTGTTCGTTGACGATGCTAACCTCGCGGGCAAGCGATTCTGGACTGCCCAGGGTTTTTGCGAGCCTCATGGCGAACGGACATTTGAGAGGGATCTATGAATGAAACGTCCGGCAGTGCGCCGCTGATGGCTGCCCATCAGCCATCGCGCACGTTTGCCGAAGCCAGCCCGGTCGTCGCCGGCTACTTCACGGTGTCATTCGTGTTCGGGCTGATGGCCGTCAACGCAGGCTTGCCGATGTGGCTGCCGGTGGCGATGTGTTTGTTCGTGTATGCCGGCGCTTCGCAATTCGCCGCATTGGCGCTGATCTCAAGTGGAGCGTCGCTGACCACCATCGTACTGACCACGTTCCTGATCAACGCGCGGCACATGCTGATGTCGGTGTACATGGCCAAGGCCCTGCGCGCACTCGGCTTGAGTCGCATGGAGCGTTGGGCTTACGCCGGTGGCCTGACGGACGAATCCTTCGCTTTCCACAGCGTTAAACTCGGCACGGGTGCGCCGGTCAATGTGCGTTATCTGATCGGCTTCAATCTGTTCTGCCACACCTCGTGGGTGCTCGGCGGTTTGCTTGGCGCGGTTTGCGCGCAGTACGCGGCGCACCTGATCAAATATCAGCTCGACTACGCACTGACGGCAATGATGCTCTACGTGCTGGTGTCGCTGTGCAATACGCGCAACAAACTCATCGCCGCCGCTGCTGCCGTGCTGTGCATGGGCGCGCTGAGCCTGGTCGGCAGTTCGCCGTTCAATGTGTTTATCGCCACGTTTGTGGGCTGCGGAGTGGGTGTATGCCTGACCAAACGTTCCTGATTCTGGTGGTCGCGCTGATGATGGCCGTGACTTTCCTGCCACGCGCCTTGCCCCTGCAAGTCAACACCGAGCACTGGCCGCCGTTTATTGCGCGGGCGCTGGAATACCTGCCGGTGGCGATCGTCGCTGCGATCAGCCTGACACCCTTATTGATCAAGGATCAGCACATACAGCTCGATCGCCCGGAATTCTATGCCGCGATTCCGACGTTGCTATGTGCGTATTTCAGCAAAAACCTCTTTCTCAGTGTGGCGGTTGGGACGGCTGCGTACATTGCGCTCGGCTCGTTCATGTAACGGCAGATCGACGACGTCGCTCAACGCCTGATTGGACAATTCAGGATTGTTCACTGCCAGGCGCACTTCGAGGAAATCCTCGAACCCGGGGAAAATCGTCAGGCCGTTCTTTTGCGCGGCCTCACGCGAAACCATGCCGACCGCGTCCATCTGCGTGATCAGCGACAGCGTCAGGGTCTCGCTGCACGAATAGACCATGCGCTGACCGTTCTCGTGATTGCCCAGCCCGGCGTCGAGAAAACGCAAAAAGCTGTGGGAATACGGACAATCTTCTGCAGGACGTACCTGGAACTTGTTGCCCAGCAAGGTCAGCGGATCATTCTCCTGACCGCAATGCGCACCGACCACCTGCACCTGCACATCCGGCAAGACAATGCTCGGCAAACCCGGCCGCTGCGGACCGATCAGCACCGCCAGGTCGAAGTCTTCATTCTTCAGCTTGCTGAGGTTTTCCATCGACTCGGCGTAGCTGAACTCCATCTGATAATCGGGAAACACCTCGATCAGGCGCCCGATCATTCGCCGGTTGAAGTCAGTTGATAAGGTGTTGTTCAACGCAACCTTCAACGTCCGCTGCCCCGGCACTTTCAGCGCCTCGACCTTTTCTTCCATCTGTCGTGTGGCAATCAGCACTTTGTCCATATAAGGCGTCAGCTCAGTGCCCAGCGGCGTCAGCGTCAGCCCTTTGTTGGAACGTCGAAACAAGCGGAAACCGAACTGCTCTTCGACCTTGTTCAACTGCGCGGCCAGCGCCTGCACGGTCAGGCACGAATGCTCGGCTGCGGCCGACAAAGAGCCGGTCTGCACGATGCGCATGAGGTTGCGTAAGGTTCTGCTATCCATGGGTAATGCCCTCTGAAGTGGGCTGGGTATTGTTGTTTACGAGACTGCCGGTCAGGCGCCATATGCTGGCTATATTCCTGTACCTGAGCATAGTTGTCGCGGGTTTAGTAGCGAATTGATGCCCCCGCCGATGGCTGGAGGCTGACACAGGATCGGGGTTTTTAGTGACGTGGGGGTGATGGGGGTCAAAAAAAGTGCTTGGTTTTGGTGCGTAGCGGCGATTTTTCACGGGGAAACGGCTGACAACGTTAGTGGTTTTGGCCTGCGAAATACGTGGATGCGTCTTAGGCGAACTTGCGACCGAGCTGATAGCGGCGACCCGTCAAAGCAGATGAAGTAGCAGTGGGGAGGCATCATGCCTATGTGGCTACAGATCTGTGTGAGGTAAGCGAAGTGATTGCATCAAAAGAAGCGGCCGATATGGAGTGCCAAGTTGGCAACAGGCTTCATCACGTTATTGAAATTCAAGAGCAACCGTCCATTGCACGAATTCCTACGGACAAGACTGCCCAAGCCATGTTGGAAGCACGAACTATTCGGCAGCGGTTCGATTCGGTCGACGAAATGCTCAAATCCGGTCATATCCGAATCCCAATCAATGGCGAATGTGGTAACCAGTAATACGCTTACGGAGCTTTTTTATCGGCTTATTCGTATATGTACTAGTATCAAAGCAAGACAAATCTGGAGAGGCTCAATGACTACCTCATCCCCAGCCCTCACTCCACGCGAACAACTCGACGCCCCCGAAGCCGGCCGCGTTGCGCTGAAGTTCTTCTTCAACCTTATGGAGCGTTGGGGCTGCAGCGCAGAGCAGCAACGCACATTACTCGGCGGCGTTGGTAACACCACGTTCTACAAATACAAACACCTGCCGAACATACGTCTGCCTAACGACACCCTTGAGCGCATCTCCTACCTGATGGGCATTCACAAGGCGTTGAGCATCATCTTCAGCAATAACCGTGAGCGCGCCTATACGTGGGTTAGCAGTCCAAACACAGCGGCGCCGTTCAACGGGCAAACTGCATTGGATTACATGCTGGCGGGGAGAGTGATCGACATCGCCGATGTGCGTCGCTATCTCGATGGGGTACGCGGTTGAAGGCGCCCGATTTGGTTGATGTGGCGTGGACGCGAGCCTATCGGATCGTCAACAGCAGCTTCCCGCCGATTGCGTTGTTCGAAGACGTGCTCGATCCCGAAGATCTGGAAGTTGCCTACGCAATTGAAGCGCTGACCAATGATCGTCTGATCGAGCAGGCCGGGGTACTTGCCCGAGTGCGACCCGAAGACCGACTCTCTGGCCCCGGCTCGACTCCGGTGATGGCTGCGTTTACTCATATTGGCAAACGCAGTCGTTTCTGTGACGGCACCTTCGGCGTTTACTACGCTGCGAGCAGTCAGGCTGCGGCCATCGCCGAGACCTGTTATCACCAGGAGCGATTTCTTGCGGCGACTCGGGAAGCGGATCTCGAGTTGACCATGCGGACTTACGTCAATCGGGTGGTTAAACCGCTACACGATATTCGCCACGTTCACCCCGAGCTGCACAATCCGGATCCGGAGGCTTACGGGCCGTCTCAGCTATTCGCCCGTCAACTGCGCGAAACCGAGTCGTGGGGGCTTCTCTACAACAGCGTTCGCTTGCCGGGCCACGAATGTGTCGCCGCGTTTAGACCTCCAGCGGTATCCATTCCGAAGCAGGGCAAGCATTTGCGCTATGTGTGGAGTGCGAGTCAGCAGAAGATTTCGTTCGTGCTTGAGATCAGTCAGGTCTGAAACGCAAAAAGCCCTCGCATCGGCGAGGGCCTGAAACCGGCGTTTACATCAACGGCTTGTCCGGCGGCGCATCCATCACTTTCACCACATCATCGATCAGCGCCTTGCTCAATTCCTGCAAATACTGCGAGGCATAAGCGTGAAGATCAGGATCGCGCGAGACTGTGGAATCTGCGGTCAGTAGCTTGGAAATGTGAAGTAAATGTGAGGCGTGCGAGAGAGCGGCGATCACTGGAACGCCACGATTGGTGCGGAACAGCGCTTGATTGGCCTGGAAGGAAAAGTGCGTGAGGCCTGGGGTTTTCAAATGGAGGTAGTCGGTCATTTCGCTTCACCTGCCGTAAGGAAGTGTCGTGAGGTGACCGTTTCTGCAGCTCTGTGAATTGCTGATGGATCAATGGCATTCATTTGTGAACTCCCTGTATCAAATGAGAGCCGCCATTTTCGTTCTCAGGCGAAAGGGTGGCAGCTATGCGCAGGCTGAGAAACCGGAGATACAGGAACCCGGCAGACCCGAAGGTCTCCCACGCACAGCCGCCATTACACGTGGATGCGGGCACAAAAAAGCGCCGGCAATCGTGATTTTGGGCGCTGGTGCGCCTGTATCTTACGCGGGTTCTCAGGCCCGGTCGCTGAATTGGCAGCGACGAACTGAACGGTAGCTTTGCGAGGGGCGAATGAGCAACGGTGGCTAGTAGTGGCTTGTCGTTACAACAGATTTCACAAGGCTTCGCGCCATGCATTTCGTCGATCTGTCCCTATAAACGTTTATGGTTTGTTTGTACGGCGTAGCCGTATAGTCAGGTTCATGTATACAATCATCGAAACGGAAATGTTCAAGCGCTATGCAGACGCCATATGGGTCGATGGTGAGCGCCATGAATTCATAAATTGGCTTGCTGCAAATCCTCTGGCTGGTGATGTCGTGCCTGGCAGTGGAGGTTTGCGCAAGGTGCGGTGGACTTGCACCGGCATAGGTAAGCGAGGCGGTACACGTGTCATTTATTACAACACGCTTTCTGAAGGCTCGATCTGGTTACTCATTGCCTAAACCAAGGCAAAGTTTGACGATTTGCCCTTAGCCTTCCTTAAGCAACTGAAGGAGGAAATCAGCGATGGTCGATGAACTGGAGCAATTCCAGCAGGACTTGCTGGAATCTGTACGTCAGATGAAGGCTGGAAAGGCTGCGCGCGTGACTCAAGTGCCGCTCTCTGCGGCAGCAGAAGCGCGTGCCAAAGTGGGTGTTTCTCAAAGTGCGTTTGCCAAACTGATCGGTGTGAGTCTGCGGACTTTGCAGGATTGGGAGCAGGGTCGCCGGCAGCCGACGGGTGCGGCTCAAACTCTCCTTAGGGTCGCCCGCCAGCATCCGGAAGTTTTGCGGGATCTGCATCCTGCTTGATACCACTTAAAACCTTTGGGCAGACTTCTGCTACAGAAAACAACGAAGCCCCTGCATTTCTGCAGAGGCTTCGTTTTGTATGGTGCCGGCACCAGGAGTCGAACCCGGGACCTACTGATTACAAGTCAGTTGCTCTACCAACTGAGCTATACCGGCGTGTGGGCGACGATTATAGCGACTGGATAATTTCTGTAAACCCCTGAATTCTGACTATTTTTGCATCTTTGCAAATCAAGCCCTGCGCAGCACATTTCGCAGCGTTTGCAGCGCCTTCAATGTGCGGCTGTTTTGCAGGGGCGCCAGTTGCGCTTCGGCCTGTTCGGCGCGTTGCAGAGCGTTGGCCAGTTGTTGGGCGGTGTCGACTTCGCTGGCGCTGATCGGGTGAGCGAAGGCGTGGCCTTTGCATAATTGGAAGTTGTCGAGGTTGCACGGCGGGATGTCGAACGCGGGTTTGAGGTTGTGGTGTTCGTCGGCGAGGAACCAGGTGTTGAGGCCGTCGAACAGGATCGATTGATAGCCTGCGTCGGTGATCAGGTGTTCCCACGTGTGATCGCGCAGCCATGGGGTTTCGACGACGATGACCCAAGGGCGGAAGCGACTGAAGTCCATGCCACGCAGAACGGTTTCTTCGTGGCCTTCCACGTCGATTTTGAGGAAATGGATCGGGCGGTCGGCGGCGTATTGTTCGCAGATCGAGGTCAGCGTGCGAGCCTTGACCGTGAGGCTCTGCACGTTCATGCCGAGGTCTTTGCGTTGCTGGGCGACGGCGGGGTCGGCGGTGGAGAGGCCTGTGCCGGGAATGCCGTAGAAGGTCGTTTCGCCGGGTTGGTCGCTGGCGATGCATTGGACGGTGGCGTCGCGCGGGCGTTGTTGGCAGAGCGCGTCGTAGTAGTTTTGCATCGGCTCGACATTAACGCCGTGCCAGCCGTGGTCGTAGAAGGCTCTGGTGACAGAGTCGTGGCTGGGGTCGTTGGCGCCGACGTCGATGTAGAAACCGTGCTCGAACTGTTTAAGCGCGCGCCACAAGCGGACGTCTTCAAAATTTTGCGCATAAGAAATGAACGTCACGGGCGCTTCCTGTCGGTCTGATTGTTCTTGTTTGGAGACGCGCTGGCGGCACGCTGTGGACTTGTATAGCAAGGCTGGCGATGCGCCGCAATTATTCGCTTCGGACCGGTGAATTTCGGCGGTTATGTCGTTTTGATTGACGGCTTATGCACAACGGGCTGGCACGAGACCATGCTTAGGCAGTTATTTGTGGACGCGTTCTCATTTTGTTCGCAAATCCCTGTTTTATTGGTTTTTTATCAATGTGAACAAAAAATGACCAGTGCTGTTAGGGGCTCGAAACAGGCATGGATATTGGATCCACGAAGAATTCATCAACAGAGTTATCCACAGGAAGTCGATGAATTATTCGCGTTCGGCCAACAGCAGCAGGTTACGTGGTGTGAGGGGGGCCTCGCAGAAAGTGCCGAGGCGTACGACGTATCCCTGTTCTGCGAGGAAAAGTGCCCGATCCAGATTCAGCCAAAGCTCAAGTGGCCGTCGGAACAATCCGCGAAGCAATTCCAGGTTGCGAACTTCGGCCAACCGCAGCCAACCGGCTGCTTCGAGTGCGGGCCAATCTGGCGAGCCGATTGTGGATAACTCTTTTAGCGCTGCGAGATCGCGACAGTATTCAGCGAACGGTCTGTCCAGCCAGGCGCTGGGCAGGGAGGGCGTTGGCAGGTATTCGTCGACGCCGCGCACTTGCCGTTGCAGTAGGTCGAAGGCCAGGCGACGGGCCATTGAGGTGTCACGCTGACGTCGGACGCGGGCTCCGGCGGTGACGGTTTCGCTCATTGGCAGCGCCAGATCTTCGACTGAGAGCTGTAGGAGCGATGCCAGTCCGGCGTGGGACAACGGCTGATATTCGCTGCAACTGATGCGGTTGTAGCAGCAGGGCGCGATCGCCATTTGCTGGCAACCTGCAGCACTGGCCAGTTGCATCAGCCGAACATGTAGATCGCCACACGCGTGGAGGGCGACGGGCGTGTGAGTCGCGCTCAACACGGCAGAGGCATTCGCCGCCAGTACATCCTGTTCCACGTGCAAGGCATGGAGGTGATGACGCTGACTCAATGCCTGACCGCTGGCGACCAAAAGCGGATCGTATTCAACGCAAGTCAGTTGCTGCCCCAAACCCAACAAGCGCCGCCCCAAATGACCCTTGCCCGAGCACCAATCCAGCCAGTGCGTCGGCTGCGAAGCAAAGGACAATCGACTGGCAAACGCCTCGATCTGCTGCCACTTGCGCCCCGGCACATCGACATTCAGTCGATGGCCCGCAGCTTTCAGCGCATGTCCCGGCAACTCACCGACCGCGCTCAGCTCAGCCGACAAAGCCGCCAATGAAGCAAACGGCTCCGGCGCATCGACAAGATCAGCAGGTTGGTTGTGAGCGTTTTCCGCGTCTTCCAGAGTGCGCCCGCGTAGCCACAAGGCTAACTCCGGGCAGGACGCTTCCCAGGCAAGAGAACGGTGAGTGAACGGCCGAGGTTTCCATAACGCCTGATGCGTTGTCAGAAAAGCATCCAGCGCCGTGAAGCGGGCGAGTAAGTCCTCGCCCGTCAGCACGTAGGAAGAATCAACGCCCTTGGCAGGCATCGACGCGCAGCCAGCGCTCCAGCAGCTTGAAGCCACGCACGAGCACGTAAGCCATCAGCAGATAGAACACGCCCGCCGCGAAGAAGATCTCCACCGGCAGATAGGTGCGGGCAATGATCGTGCGCGCCATGCCGGTCAGTTCCAGCAAGGTCACGGTGCTGGCCAGCGCACTGGCCTTGAGCATCAGGATCACTTCGTTGCTGTAGGCCGGCAGGCCGATGCGCGCGGCACGCGGGAGGATGATGTAGAACATCGCTTTCGGTTTCGACATGCCCAGGGCTCGCGCCGCTTCGATCTCGCCCGGCGGAATTGCCTGAATCGCCCCGCGCAGGATCTCGGCGATGTACGCCGCCGTGTGCAGCGTCATGGTCACGGTCGCACACCAGAACGGATCGCGCAGGTACGGCCACAACGCGCTTTCACGCACCGCATCGAACTGCGCCAGGCCGTAATAAACCAGGAACAGCTGCACCAGCAGCGGCGTGCCACGGAAAAAGAAGATGTAAGCGTACGGCAGCGAACGCACGTACCACAGCTTCGAAGAGCGGGCGATGCCCAGCGGAATCGCCAGCAGCAGACCGGCAATCACGGCGATGGCCACCAGTTCCAGGGTCAAGGTTGCGCCCTGCGCCAGTTTCGGCAGCCACTTGATGATCACTTCCCAGTTCATTAAGCGCTCCTCGCAAAGCCGCGAGCGGCGCGTTTTTCCAGGAAGTGCATGCCGGTCATCGCCAGCACGGTCAGGCCCAAATACATGATCGCGGCGACCATATAGAAGGTGAACGGTTGTTTCGACACGGTCACGCCGATTTGTGCGTGGCGCATGATTTCTTCCAGGCCAATGACCGAGACCAGCGCGGTGTCTTTCATCAGGATCATGAACAAATTGCCCAGGCCGGGCAGGGCGATGCGCCACATCTGCGGCATGATCAACCGGGTGAAGATCCGCCATTTCGACAGGCCCAGGGCCTGGCCGGCCTCACGGTGGCCTTTGGGAATGGCGAGGATCGCGCCGCGAAACACTTCCGTGGCGTAGGCGCCGAAGCACAGGCCCAGGGCGATCACGCCAGCGGCGAAAGCGTTGAGTTGCAGGTCGGGGTTGCCGAAGAACTCACCGAGGGCGCGCATCAGGTTGACCGTACCGAAATAGATCAACAGCACCCAGAGCAATTCCGGGACGCCACGCACGAGGGTCGAATAAGTGCCGCCAAGCCATTGCAGCGGCTTGTACGGGGAAGTCTTGGCCAAGGCGCCGAGCAGGCCGAGCACCAGTCCCAGGCACAGGGCGGTGAGAGCCAGTTGGACGGTCATCAGCGCGCCGGCAGCGAGGGCCGGGCCGAATCCGTAGAGGTCGATAATCATGGAGTTCTGTTCAAATTGCGGCAGGCAAAGTCGGGAGCCGGCGCCGTGCAATCACGGCGCCGGTCCCACAGGTCAGGATCAGTAGATGCTGAACGGGAAGTACTTGTCGTTGATCTTTTTGTAGGTACCGTCGGCGACGATTTCCTTCAGCGCGGCGTTGAGCTTCTCACGCAGTGGATCGCCCTTACGCACAGCGATGCCGATCTTGTCGCTTTCTACGACCGGGTCGCCTTTGAACTCGTAGTTCTTGCCGGCGTCGCTTTTCAGCCAGTCATAGTTGGCGTACTTGTCAGCGAGGATCGCGTCGACACGACCGGAAGTCAGGTCGAGGTAGGCGTTTTCCTGGGTGTCGTAGAGGCTGACTTTGATGTCGTCGGCGTAGGTGTCTTCCAGCCAGGTACCGGCCAGGGTCGCACGCTGGGTACCGATGGTCTTGCCTTTCAGCGAGTCCTTGTCGGTTTTGAAGTCGACGTTTTTCGGTGCGATGAACTGCAGCTTGTTCGAGTAGTACGGGTTGGTGAAGTCCACCGCGCCTTTGCGCTCTTCGGTAATCGACAGCGAGGAGATCAGGAAGTCGAACTTCTTCGCGTTCAGGGCCGGGATGATGCCGTCCCAGTCGGAAGTGACCACAGTGCATTCGACTTTCATCTTCGCGCACAGCGCGTCGCCGATGTCTTTGTCGAAGCCGACCACGTTACCGCTGGCATCTTTATTGTTGAACGGCGGGTAAGCCGCTTCGATGCCCATCTTCAGGGTTTCAGCCATGGCACCGGCGCTGAACGCGAGGGTGACGGCGGCGGCCAGGAAGACCTTCTTGAAATTCTGCATGCATGTTGCTCCGTTAGCGGTTGCTGGACATGAATTGTTTGCAGCGCGCCGAAAGCGGGTTTTCGAACACCTGCTGAGGCGATCCTTGCTCTTCTATAAGGCCTTGGTGAAGGAACACCACTTCGCTGGAGACCTGACGGGCGAAGCCCATTTCGTGGGTCACGAGCAGCATGGTGCGGCCTTCTTCGGCCAATGCGCGGATGACACTAAGTACTTCCTGAACCATTTCCGGGTCAAGCGCCGAGGTGGGTTCGTCGAACAGGATCACCTTCGGTTGCATTGCCAGCGTGCGGGCAATCGCCGCGCGCTGTTGCTGACCGCCGGACAATTGCGCCGGGTAGGCGTGGCGCTTGTCGGCGATGCCGACCTTGGCCAGCAGCGCTTCGGCGACTTCGATCGCCTCGGCTTTGCTCTGGCCGAGCACGCGACGCGGTGCCTCGATGATGTTGTCGAGGATGCTCATGTGCGGCCACAGATTAAAGTTTTGAAACACAAAACCAATCTCGGAGCGCAGACGGTTGATCTGTTTGCCATCGGCGGCAACCAGTTCGCCATTCTTGGCGGCCTTGAGCTTGAGTTCTTCACCGGCCACCAGAATCTGGCCCTGGTGCGGGTTCTCCAACAGGTTGATGCAACGCAGGAACGTGGACTTGCCGGAACCGGAGGAACCGAGGATCGAGATCACATCGCCGTCGCGGGCGGTCAGCGAGATGCCTTTGAGCACCTCAAGCTGTCCGTAGCGTTTGTGCAAGTTGCGGATTTCAAGCGCGGGCGTGGCCTCAGCCATGTGCGTTCCTCATATATGTTGCGCTCCAGCTGTTGGATGGCCTTCCTGGCGAGGCGGCCAAGCTAGCATAGCGTTTCAATGGCAGCCAACAGCGCTACGAGCGGTTAACGGGTGGCATGTGGCAGGTTGTCGCATCGGCACAGCAGACTGTCGCCCCATCAACAACCGAACGGGTGTTTGATCGTGCAAACCCGTGGGTGTCGCGTAAAAAAAGGCGCGATGTTGCCAGCTTTGGCGGGGTGTTGGAAGCGCTATCCGGCCGAACGTTCCTGATTCGCCCTTTTATTGTGCATCACACACTTTTTCAGTGTGTTTCTGGTGCGCCAATTCGTCTTGAAAGTGAGTCGCAGGGTAACGCTCTGGCGAATAGCCATTAATCTCAAGGACTTGCGATGACTGTCCGGTCGTGCGCAAAGCCCCGAGCCAGAAGACTTTGAAACATTTTGGCGCATTTATTGCGTGCAGAATCCGGAACGCCCTGTTGGTTTCTTTTTACGAGAAAGAACACACCAGGCAGGACGGACTGAATCGCTTTCCTCGCAAAGGTAGTTTCGATGAGCAGTACCCCAAGCTCCAATGGCCTCGAACAGGGGCTCAAACCGCGTCATGTGACCATGTTGTCGATCGCCGGTGTAATCGGCGCCGGTCTGTTCGTTGGCTCCGGCCACGCCATCGCTGCCGCCGGCCCTGCCGTGCTGCTGGCTTATGCCGCCGCCGGTACCCTGGTGGTGTTGGTGATGCGCATGCTCGGCGAAATGGCTGTTGCCTCGCCGGACACCGGTTCGTTCTCGACGTACGCCGACCGTGCCATCGGGCACTGGGCCGGTTTCACCATCGGCTGGTTGTACTGGTGGTTCTGGGTCTTGGTGATTCCACTGGAAGCCAACGCCGCCGCAACCATCCTGCACGCATGGTTCCCTGATGTCGGCATCTGGGCGTTTGCGCTGGTCATCACCCTGTTGTTGACTGTCACCAACCTGTTCAGCGTAAAGAATTACGGCGAGTTCGAATTCTGGTTCGCGCTGATCAAAGTGCTGGCGATCATCGGCTTCATCATCCTCGGTCTGGCGGCGATCTTCGGCTTCCTGCCGAACAGTCAGGTCAGCGGCGTTTCGCACCTGTTCGACAGCGGCGGCTTCCTGCCAAACGGCATGGGCGCGGTACTGGGCGCGATTCTGACCACGATGTTCTCCTTTATGGGTACCGAAATCGTGACCATCGCGGCCGCGGAATCGAAGAACCCGGGCAAACAAATCTCCAAGGCCACCAATTCGGTGATCTGGCGGATCGGTTTGTTCTACCTCGTATCGATTTTCATCGTTGTGGCCCTGGTGCCATGGAACGATCCTACGCTGGCCAACCTCGGCTCCTACCAGACCGTGCTTGAGCGCATGGGCATCCCGAACGCCAAGATGATCGTCGACATCGTGGTACTGGTCGCGGTGACCAGCTGCCTGAACTCGGCGCTGTACACCTCGTCGCGCATGCTCTTCTCCCTCGGCAAGCGTGGCGATGCACCGGCCATGGCGACACGGGTGAACAAAAGTGGTACGCCTTACTGGGCCGTAATGCTGTCCACCGGCGCGGCATTCCTGTGCACCTTCGCCAACTACGTGGCCCCGGCGGCGGTATTCGAATTCCTGTTGGCCAGCTCCGGTGCGATCGCACTGTTGGTGTACCTGGTGATCGCGTTCTCGCAACTGCGTATGCGTAAACAACGCATGGCGCGCGGCGAGAAAATCGTTTTCAGCATGTGGCTGTTCCCAGGCCTGACCTACGCGGTGATCATCTTCATCGTCGCGGCCCTGACCATCATGCTGTTCCAGGAAGCGCATCGCGTAGAGATCCTCGCGACTGGTTTGCTGAGTCTGATGGTGGTGGCAGCCGGTTTGTTGGTAGCACGCCGTCGCAAGCTGGAAAAACGTGGCGCGGTGGTGTTGAACTGATCCGTTACGCGTAATGCAAAACGGCCGCTGTCAGTGATGACAAGCGGCCGTTTTTGTTTGTGAGCGATGTTTATTCGCTCTTGTCTTCCTGTGCTTCCACCGACTTGCCATAAGCATCCAGCGCAACCCCGAAATCGGTGATGAACTGCGGTTCGCTCAGCCAGGCCTGGGCCTCTTCGATGGTTACGCCTTCGGACCACATGCGGTAGTCGATCAGCATGTCGGCGGCCAGGTGAGTGGCGGCCATGCCTTCGTTGTCGGCGTTTTCCATGTCCAGCAACTCTGGATGGTCAACGATGACGAACGCCAGTTCGCGCAGCAGGGTCAGCAGCATCTCGTTGCGGCTGATGGCTTCGGCGTCGCGCATTTTGCTGAACATCGCCAGGGTGTATTCCGGGATCGGCTCGGCGAGGTGGTCGAGGTCTTCGTCCTGCTCCAGCGGCTTGCGGCCGACCATACGGATTTGCTTGGCTTTGGCCTTGGCGCGTTTGGCGCGTTTCTGTTGCTTGTTCAGGGATGCCATGGGAACTCAGTTCTTCTGTTGGGTTTGCGCGGCGATCGCGTCGGACGCCGCTACATAGTCGGCCTGGAAGGCCGGGGATTCGATCCACGCCAGCGCGCCGGCCTCGTCGGTTTCCTGCGACCACTGGCGATACTCGATCAGTGCGGCGAGGATGAAATCCATCGCGCCTTCTTCGCCTTCCTGTTCGTAGACCAGCTCCAGCAGCGGGTCTTCGAGGAATGCGCTGCACAGCGCTTGCTGGCTGATCTTCTCGGCGTCGATCATTTTCTTGAACAGCTCGGTCAGGTCCACCGATTCGAAGTCGATGCGGTCGTCGTTCGGGTCCAGTTCGACCGGCGTTTCAGCGCGTTTGGTGCGGTTTTGCTTGGCCTTGGCTTTGGCCCGGGTGGCGCGTTTCTGCTGCTTGTTGGCGGAGGCCATGATGTGTTCCGTCGTGCGTTGAGAGGGCTCAGCTGCGCGGGACTTGCCGCCCGGGTGTGTCGGGGGCCAGTGCGCCGGTTTGCAGCCAGGTCAGAGCGATGGGCCATAGTGTGGCTTGGTATGCGCTGCGAAAAAAGGCGAAATGTCCGACTTGTTGTTCGCCGATGTCCTGCGGTTCGATGCGCAGGTGGGTTTTTGTCGCGTTGCTGAAGTAGCCGAGCAGGCGTTCGATGGCTGGAATGGTGCCGTAGGGATCGTCGCTGATGCTGATGGCCAGAATCTGCGCGCGGACATTGGCGAAGGGCAGGGCGCCGGTCTTTTTCATCAGCGCGCGACCACTTGGGCGCTGTTCGTAACGCGCGGCAGGCGTGCTCCAGTCGCGTACAACGCCGGTCGGCGTATCTTCCAGCCAGCCGAGTCGCTTGCCGGGGAAGAAGCCGCAGAACAGCGTCAGCAACGGCATCACCACATGCCATTTGCCGAACATGCGCCAGCGATGTTCGGGCGCGTAATCGCGCCAGTAGGCGAACTGCGCACCGACGATGACCAGCCGTCGGATAACCCGCCCGGATTCGCCCAGACCTGCCGCGCAACCGCCGAAGCTGTGGCCGACCACATCAATCGGCTGACCGGGAAACTCTCGTTGCGCGCGTTTGAGCATCGCTTCGAAATCCAGTGCGCCCCAATCTGTCCACGAGGCGTTCAAGCCTTTGATCGACGCGGATCGTGATTCGCCGATGCCGCGGTAATCGTAAGTCATCACGTCGAAATCGTTGGCAAACAGGTAAGCCGCAAAGCGCGAGTAGTGGCGGCAGCGCACGGAAGTAGCGGCGTTGATGATGACCACCGGGCGTTGCGAGTCGGGCAAGGAATGACGCCAGATGAAACCGCCAAGTGCAAAACCGTCGGCGGCAGCTTCTTTGAAATGCTCACCTTGCTCAGCAGGCAAGGTTGGCGACCTTGACTGCATGCCTTGCCTTGCGGGCGTGTCCTGACAGCTCATGACGCTCGACCTTGAAGAGTAAGCTGACAACGATAGTCTCAGCGCCGCCCGGCAACAATCCGCAAGTTTTACTCGGTGGATTGAGTGAGCCTGCGCTCTTCGATCAACGCCTGCTCGCGATTGAGCTCCGCGCGTAACTCGTCTTCACTCGGCAGGATCGTCTTGTAACTGCTGGCAAACAGTTGCTCATTGCCCTTGAGCATTGAGTAGCGCGCCACCGAGTCGTTGCTCTCGGCAGACAGAATAATCCCGACTGTCGGCTTGTCGCCCTCGCTGCGCATGAGTTCGTCGTACATGCGCACATACATGTCCATCTGCCCGACATCGCGGGCGCTGAGCTTGCCGCGTTTGAGATCAATGATCACAAAGCATTTGAGCAGGTAGTTGTAGAACACCAGATCGATGTACAGATCGACGCCGTCGGTACTGATGCGTTGTTGGCGGGCGACGAAGGAAAAGCCTTTGCCCAGCTCAAGCAGAAAGCCCTGCAGATGGTCGATCAGAGCTTGTTCGAGACCGCTTTCCCTGACCTTGCCTGCTGAGGGCAGACCGAGAAATTCGAGCATGACGGGATCACGAATGAATTCACGCGGGTTGCATTTCAGCGCTTCGATGTTGGTGGTGGCTTCTTCGATCACATCGGCTTTGTCGCGACTCATGAGAAGCCGCTCGTAGTAGAGCGTGAGGATCTGGCGGTCGAGGGCGCGGCTTGACCAGTTCAGATTGGCGCATTCGTCCATGTACCAGTGGCGTGCTTTTTCATTGGTCACGCCCAGAAGCCGACGATAGTGGGTCCAGCTCAATTCGTGACGCAGTGCGTCACGAATTGGAAACGCCTGATAAAAGAGGCGCATATAACGCAGGTTGGAAGCGTCAAAACCCTTTCCGAATTGCGCCGTCAGATCCTTCGCCAACAACACGAGCAACTGTTTTCCATAGCCCGCACGCTGAGCTCCCTCTTGTTCAAACTCGACAATATGCCTGCCGATCTGCCAGCAGGTCTGCACTTGAATCGTGTCCACCGCACGCAGCACTTTTTGCCGCGCCTGGCGAATCAGTTCGCCCAGCTCCCCCAGCAACGAATCGATTTTCGGGTCTTGCGTGTCTGCAGGTTTTAGCGGGCTCATCGGCTCTTCCACATCGTTGGATACAGGCGTCAAAGCATGCCAAGAGTCGCCGCGTGGGTATGTCGGGCGAGCCGGTTAACTGGGACGGAAGAAGGGATTGATGTTGCAGGACGTTGCCGCTGAAAGAGGCGTCAGAGAGTCATGGTCTGTAGTCCATTTCGTACACGCGCCAAGTTCCAAACAATCTAAAACCCGCCCCGATACGCAAAATCTAAAAGGAGTAATGGTTGGGTTCTACAAGAACCCGGGAGTCGTGATCATGAAACGCGTTCTTTCATTCATGCTGCCCATCGCCGCCGTCGCCGCATTGCTGTTCCCGGTGATGTTGCAGGCAGCCAGTCTTGAACCCATCGACAGTGCCGGGGTGCAAGTTCAGCAGCAACAACAGAACGGCATCGCTTATCTGGCCGGCGGGATTGGTGAGGATGAGGCGAAGGCCATTCAACAAACCGGCGGTTACAACCTGCACATGACGTTCGCTGTGGGCGCGCAAGACGAGTACACCGCTGATGTCGATGTGATGATTCAAAAGTCACCAGGGCAAACCATACTGACGCTTAACCAGACGGGCCCGTTGGTATACGTGCAACTACCACCCGGCAAGTACACGGTGGTAGCCACGCGCAAAGGCGAAACGCGGCATGATGTGACCGACGTTGGCAGCGGCACGGCGCGCAATCTGGTGTTCCACTGGAATGACGCTGGATAGCGATGGGTGTGATTGCAAAGTCGAGGCGCAGGTACAATCCCGCGCCTCCTGTTTTGTGATGTAAGGAAGCGCTGGTTTGAAAGGGATTTTGCGTGTTGTTTGTGTCATCGGCCTGGTATTGCAGTTGACCGGCTGTGGAACGTTTATCGGGCGTTTGAATGACGGTTTGTCCGATGCCCAGTATTACCGAGGGGTTGATGGCAACCTTCACCTGCTGGGTGTGCGTGGCGGTGGTAGCGATGGCATGCCGGCGGCGATCGTCTGTTACATGATGATTGTCTGCCCGGTCATCACCGTCGTATCTCTGCCAGTGGATGCCGCGGTGGATACGGTTCTGCTGCCGATCGATTACATCAATACGCTTTAGGTTTTCTTTGCGCGGCGCTTGCTCTTCGGCGTGTGCACGGGCTCTTGAGCCTTGCGATAGATCCACACGCCGAACACACCCACTGCCAGCAGAAACACTGTGCCAACGCTCTGCCAGACAAACTCGAACCAGAACTGCTGCGGTTGCTGGGCCAGGGTGTAAGTGCTGCGCGGGCCGCGGTTATTGGTGGTGATAGAGCCGCTGATCCAGCTGTCGACCAGCATCCAGATCGACAACCCGATGGCTAAAGTGATCAGCAGAGCAACGAGAACAGTCAGCCAGTAAGTCACACGACTTGGGCGATAGGGCGGCGGGTGGGGCAGGGGGATGCGGGTTTTCCTTTGATTCATGACGCTTGGGACCTGTTTCCGGTATTGATGAACTGCGCTATCTCGCTCGCCAATTCCGCTGCGCGCGGCGGGTTTTCCCTGAGCCACGTTGATACAGCGTGGTCGCACCCCGGCAGTACGATTTTTCTGAACTGATGGGGATCCAGACTCTTTTCAATGGCCTCGATGACCTCATAGGGAATGACGCTATTGATCACGCGCGCGCCCATTTGCTGCGTCCCGGCAGACGTACCGGGAATCCCGCCAAACGCGGTTGATCGAAGGCCATCGTATTCGCCGATCACCAGCAAGACCTTCCCGTCGAACGTACGCAGGAAATCCAGCGATGGCGAATCGAGAAAACCGTGAGGCACCGAAATGGCGTTTTTAAAGGGTGATCCAAACGGTTGCTGCCAGGCTGCCTCCGCATACAGGGCGGGACAGAACAGCACGATGCGCCTGACTGAAGCGCGATGCGCTTGCGCCACCTTGAGCGCCAGTGCACCGCCCAGACTGTGACCGATCACGGTGTTGAGTTCGCCGCCAAGATGACCGGCAAACTGCAAAGCCTCCTGAAGGTTGTGCGTCAGTGAAGTGTCTTCAAGGGCAACGTCGGTGTCGGGACCGTGGCCGGAAAGATTGAAGCTCAGGCTGGCTATTCCCTGCGCCTGCAAGGGATACAGGATGGCGTTGAGTCGCGAATAGTCAGAGCGGGCGCCGTGAATGGCTAGCACCTTTGGCGTTGACGCTTCTGCGGCGGAGCCGGCCAATACGCGACCTTCCAGTTGGTAGCCGGCGAAGGTTTGCGCAAAGAAAAACTCAGGGCCGGTTGGCGCCTCGTCGAACTGCAATCGAGACTGAGGTCGAGACGCGCCGGTCAGCGCCAACCGATTGATCACAGGGCCGCCAGGGTGTGCAGGACTGCAACACGCAATGGATTGGTCTCCACGCTCAACAGTTTGATCGCCAAGGCGCAGCAGACCACGATCAACATGGGTTTGATCAAGCGTGGGCCGACCCGGACCGCCGCTCTTGCGCCCAGTTGTGCGCCGAGGAAGGCTGCCAGCGCCATGGCAATCGCGATCGGCCAGATGATCACGCCTTTGGTGATGAAGACTGACAGCGAACCCAGGTTGCACGACGCGTTGGCCAATTTGGTGAAGCTCATGGCCCGCATCATGCCAAGCCCGCAAAGCAGCACGAAACCGACGATGAAGAATGAACCTACACCCGGACCGAAAATGCCGTCGTAGAAGCCCAGGATCGGTGCCACGGTGAACGAGAACAGCAGAATGCCGATTCGTTTGCGTCGATCCTCATTGGCCAGTTTCGGCGAGAGCGCGAAGTAGATCGCCACCAGAATAAGCATGACGGGCACGCACACTTCCAGATAGCGCTTATCAATTGAACTGACCAACAGTGCCCCGCTGGCGCCCCCCAGGAATGCGCAGATAACCAGAAAGCGCCCCTCCCGCCATTCAATCATGCCCTTGCGGGCAAAAGTGACCGTGGCCGAAATAGTCGCCGACGCGGCCTGAAACTTGTTTGTAGCAATCGCACTGATCGGGTCGACGCCGGCCAGAAACAAGGCAGGCAAAGTAATCAAACCGCCACCCCCGGCAATCGCATCAAAAAAACCGGCGCAAAAAGCCACGAGCGCCAACATGCCAATTACATCCCAAGCCATTACATTTTCCCTTTTATAGTTATTGGCCAGCCATTTACATGACTGGCCATTCAACAGCTTTGCGTACAGCGAGTTTCAGCCCTGTATCAGCAGCGGATCGTCTGAAATGACAATCGGGGACGAGTACTTCGACAGACCGAAGATGCGCACCAATACACGTCGATTGTCTTTGATGACATCGCGACAATGCAGGGCCCGGACGTTATTGATCACCATGGCCGACTCTTGCGTCAGTGTGTATTGAACCGGTGTTGCTCTACCCACGCTTTGGCAAAGTGCGGAATAAGCCTCTTTGACAAAGTCCGAGGCGTTGTCGTTGACGGAAAAACGGTACGAGTTGAATCGCGCGGCGAATCCGACGTTGTCATCGAACTCCAGAATCGAAACATTACGACCGTCTTCGCCCTTGCCGTTGACGAAAGAGTCGCTGCGGGTGAACTGGAAGCTGCCCGTTGTGAGTGCGAGGCATCCGGTGACGCCGATTTCGTCCAGCAGGGGCGGCAACGGAATCACCGAGGTGGGCTCCAGGCCTGGATTCCACAGCGCCGACAGGATCAACGACGATGGCGAGGGCGAATGCCCGTCTTGCGCGTTCACAGCGCACCAGTACGGCGCTTCGGTGTGCGGGCCGAGGGCGAGACCGGAATGGGAGCTGAGTTCTTTGATTTCCGGTTCGTCATTGATTTTGGTCAGTCCACCGCCCTTGAAGTTGGCGACGAGACGGACCAGTTTGCCTTCGTTGTCCATGTCGTAGGCAAAGGAGCTGTTATCCACCAGTTTCAACAGAATCTGATTACGTGCCGCCAGACACAGTACGTCGTGACGATTCTCCAGAGCGGCCAGGTCGGGCAGTTCATCCGGAGGGCTGGTGTCGGTGACTTTTTGCATCCCCTCAAAAATCAGCAGGGAAACCAGGCCGTCGGAATAAGCGCCAAGCAGTTCGCATTGATCCTTGGAAAACGAAAACTTCAACTCAGTCGCTGCCAGCGAGGCTTTGGACTTTGCGCCTGCGGCTTGTGGCCCGCCGATGGCTGCCAGTTCTTCAGAGAAGGTGTGCAGCAGCGTTGCTTGTTGCGTATCAAAACTGAAAGTTCTGACTTCCTGTTCAACTAAAGACTCAACGGTTTTATAAGTGTGTTGTAGGACTTCGGTCATTGTTTACATCCCTGTCGTATCGGCTCCCTTTGTATTTTTTTGTGGGAGCTGTTGGCTGTTTCGATGATGCAATGCGTGCCGAGCGCACGCACAGATCCGGACGTGGGCGAGTTGATACAGGTTTGATTTTTTCGCGAGGGCACAGGGCGCTGTGACGCGACAGTTCAAACAAGTGTTGAATGCCGGGTCAGTGTTTGCTGTCGCTTGCCTGACAGTTGAAACAACAGCAGATGACCTGCGCTGAGGTCTTGTCCTCCATGACAACTTTCTGAGGGGGCTTGGTTCTGCGAGCGATCCTGCTCGCAGACGCAACTCTCCTGCTGCCAGCAATAACCTCAGTAGGTTCCGAGGGTTCCGGGGCGCGGAGTGCGTTATTTGAGTAATGCGTTAAATGCCGGTCATCAGGACTGAAGTACGCGGCGATTATTTTCGACAGTCAGCAATGACCTGCCGTAAAAAGCTGACGGAGCCTAACATCAAAATAATGGCCAGCAAAAGCACTGGGAGAGGGGTGAGGTGTGGCTCAGCAAATCGCAGGCATAAAAAAACCCTGAATCTTGCGATTCAGGGTTTTCGGTATTTGGTGCCCAGAGACGGAATCGAACCGCCGACACGGGGATTTTCAATCCCCTGCTCTACCGACTGAGCTATCTGGGCAACGGGGCGCATTAAAAGGGTTTTTCGGATTTACGTCAACGACTTTTTTAAAATTTCTTAAATTAATTCCGTCGCTTACGATCCGACCCCCGATTTTGCGGGGTTTACTCTGCGGGCGGAACGTAGCCTTCGGCCTTGGCGTATTCCTCGCCGGAGAAGTACTTGTCCATTTCGCCCTGAAGATATTTGCGGTCTTCGGCGTTCATCATGTTCAGACGCTTTTCGTTGATCAGCAGGGTCTGGTGTTTCTGCCAGTCAGCCCAGGCCTTGGCCGAGACGTGGTCAAAAATATCCTGACCTTTAGCGCCCGGGAAAGGGGCGCGTTCCAGCGCGGGCAATTCTTCTTTGTACTTGCGGCACATTACGGTGCGGGTCATGGCGACTCTCCTGCATTCAAGACGGCGGCCGCGCGTTCGAGCAAGGTTTTGACCGGGGCGGCGAGGCCCAGGCGCGGCGGGGTGGCGAGGTTATACCAGAGCCAGTCGGCCTCGGCCACGTGATGGGCGGCCTCCTGTACCTGAACCAGCCAGGGTTCGATGGACAGCTGGAAATGGCTGAACGTGTGGACAAGGCTTGGCAGCGCCTGCTGCTCGCCCATGGTCAGCGAGTGCTGAGCGGCGAGATGTTGCAGATCGTCGAGGTCATCGAGTTCCGGCAGGCTCCACAGGCCGCCCCACAAACCGCTCGAAGGGCGACGGTAAAGCAGAATTGCACCTTCGCCGTTGGCGAGCATCGGCATCAGCGTGCGCTTCTGCGGGATGGTTTTGCGCGGCTTGGGAATCGGGTAGCGGGTCTCGAGGCCGAGCATGTGCGCTTCGCAACCACGCTCCAGCGGGCACAGCAGGCAACTCGGCTTGCTGCGCGTGCAGAGTGTGGCGCCGAGATCCATCATCGCCTGGGTGTAGGCGTTGACCCGATCGTGCGGCGTAAAGCGCTCAGCGTTGGCCCACAGCTGTTTGGCGACCTTCGGCTCGCCGGGATAACCCTCTTGCGCAGTAAAGCGCGCCAGCACGCGTTTGACGTTGCCGTCGAGAATCGGCGCGCGCAGGCCCATGCTGATGCTCGCAATGGCGCCAGCGGTGGACAGGCCAATGCCTGGCAGATCGGTGAGCTTTTCGACGTCACGCGGAAACTCGCCGCCGTACTGGCTGACGACAATCTTCGCGGTCTTCTGCAAATTGCGCGCGCGGGTGTAGTAACCCAGCCCAGTCCACAGGTGCAGCACCTCGTCTTCCGGCGCTTCGGCCAGCGCTTCAACCGTTGGCAACGCGGCCATGAAACGGTCGAAGTAATTGAGCACGGTGCTGACCTGGGTTTGCTGCAACATGATCTCTGACACCCACACCCGATACGGGTTGATGTCTTGCTGCCAAGGCAAATCGTGGCGGCCGTGGCGGTCGAACCAATCCAGCACCGCCGTGGAAAACTGCTCCGCTCTCATCGCTTGAACAGCCCCTTCAATGCGTTTTTCAGTTCCGGGCTGACTTTGTCACCCAGTTTTTCGTCGATCTTTTCACTGAGCTTGTCGCCGGCCAGTTTGGTCGCGACCTGACCGAGGCGATCGTTGTCGACGCGGCAAGCCTTGGCGCCCAGCTCCAGCGGGCCACGGCAGCGCAGCGGCCATTCGACACCGACGAATTTTTCGCCGACCTGACACGCTGGATCCGGCATGGCGCTGGTGTCGCCTTCGACGATGATGCCGACGCGATAGTCCATGCCGAGCACGCGCAGGTCGATGTCGCCATCACCGTTGACGGTCATGCCGGGGATGCGCACTTTCAGATCCGGGTTGCTGGCGATGCCGTTGCGGAAGGTCAGGTTGCCCTTGAGTTCCTGGAACGGCGTGTCTTTACCGCGTGGCTCGCCGCTGAGGGTTTTGCGGTTAAGCGTGGCGATGCCTTTGCACAATTGCTGCTCAAGGTTGGCGTTGAGCAGCACGCCGTTGTTGATCACAAAACTGGCGTTGCCGTTAAGCGTGTCGATCAATGCCTGCTGACTATTGCCGCTGCCGGTCACGTTGCTGGTGAGGGTCACCAGACCTTTGACGGGCGGGTTCTTGCCTTGGCTCTCGAGAATTTTTTCTACAGGCACGCGATTGAGTCTGGTCTGCAGATTCACTACTGGCGCGTTCGGGCGCACATCAAGTGTGCCGTTGGCTGCGAAGCCGCCGTTGTACAGTTCACCGCTCAGGTTGGTCAGAGTCAGCAAGCCGCCTTGGCCGGTGGCTTTCAGTGCGGCGTTTTGAATCGGCAATTTGTCGAGGGTCAACTGGCCGAAGGTCAGGTCGGCGTCCACGTCGAGTTTGGCCAGGCGTTCAACCGGCAACAGGCGCTCGGTGCTCCAGGCGGTTTTGCTCGGTTTGTCCGGCAGAGGCGTTGAGCCAGCACCGGCCATGGCATCGGCCTCGGTGCTGGCGACTTCGGCCTGACGCACTTGTGTGGCGCTGTTGGCTTGCGCCGATTTCGGCGGCAGGTAGCGGTCGACGTTGAACGTGTCAGCCTTGAGCACGGCGCGCAGCGATTGCTTGGCGAAGTCTTCGACAGCGATGCGGCCGCTGAAGCTGCTGTCGTCGAGTTTCAGGTTGATGTTGTCGAAGGCGACGCTGCTTGGCGTGGCCGCCACGCGGCTGACCAGTTCGACCTTGCTCAGACTGCCTTCGGCCATGGCCGGGAGTTTCTGACCGATGCTGTCGACGAACTTCGCCAGATCGAACTGGGCGATGGAGATACCGCCGGTGATCTGCGGAGTCTTGTCGAGGTCGTTGGCTTTCAGTTCGCCCAGCGCGCGCAACTGGTTGGCGGAAATCTTGATGCCGGTCCATTCGGCGACGTTCGCGGCTTTATCCAGTAACAATTGACCTTGGGCAGCGAAGGTCATGGTCTTGCCTTGCAGCGGATCGCCAGCCAGTTCGCCAGAGAGCTTCATATCCTCGAACTTGTAGCGTTGCAGGGCGCGCTCGATGCGCAACTCGCCGGTGAGTTCGGTGCGCACGCGCAGAACCGGCTGGTTGGTGCCGAGGAAGGCAGTGGCTTTCACCGGAATATTGGTCGAGTCGTGAACCGGACCGGTGCTCAGCTGGATACTCTCGGCACTGAACTGCTTGCCGGTCTTCTCGTCGTTGTACTCAACGCGGGCGTTGTTGACGGTCAGGCTATCGATGTCGAGGCGGATCGGCTGTGGTGGCTTTTCCACCGCAACAGGGGTTTCGCTGGCCGGTTGGCCTGCAGTAGCGGCTGGCGGCGTTGCTCCGGCCGGGGCCGGCACCTTGCCGATGTCTTCCCAGTTGCCGTGGCCGTCCTTGTCGCGGTTGAGGCGCAGGTTCAGGCCTTCGACGCGCACATCGCTCATCTGCACTTCGCGGCGCAGCAGCGGCAGCACCCGCACTGACAGACCGAGCATCTGCAAATCGGCAAACGGTTCGGCAGGTTTGACCAGGGTGGCGACGCTGGCCTCGTGCAATTCCAGGCCAAGCCACGGGAACAGGCTCCAGCCGATATCGCCATTGAGCGTCAGCTCGATGTGGGCCTTGTCACGGGCTATCTGGCGGATCTCGTCTTTGTAATCGTTGGGATCGAAGAGGTGGGTCAGGGCAAAACCTGCCGCCACAATGATCAGCAACAGCCCGAGAAGTACCAGACCCAGGATTTTGCCGAACGCTTTCATGGGCGAGTCCTTGTAGTTAGTCGAATTCGTAATTTAGCCGGGGAGTATAGCGCTGCAATTGCCCGGTTCGTTGTGACGTCATGTTGCCAGGACGTCCAGCGGTATCTGCAACCTGGCGGCGAGTGCTTGCGCCTCGGGATGTTCCACAGGGGCCAGCAAGCGCAGTTCAGCCCCCGCTTGCGACGCCATTTTCTGCGCTTGGTTCACCAGTCTCTCGGCGACCCCACGGCGACGGGTAACTTTTCGCACGCATAAATGGGACAAGTACCAGACGTCTTGATGCCTTTGCAGAATGCCGGCGCCCAGCAAGCGGTCGTTGAAGCGGCCAGCAATAAAAGAACCGTCCGCGAGGGCACCTTCAATCAGGTCAGCCTCCTCGGAAAATGGCGCGAACAGCCATTCTGGCGCATCGCGATAAATCTTCTGCAAATCCTGCTGATCCTGATAACTGGCGTCTTCCAGGGCTTGGACAATGATCGGCATGGCGCTTTCCTGAGTGGTACGAGAACAGATGACATAAAAAAGGTGATATCAGTTTGGTTTTTCTGTCACGTGCAAATGGTAACCTTCGCCCGTTCGTCCGTCCTTCTGCGACTTAACGTCGCGCCTTCAAGGAGCTTCACCCAAAAAAACGGTCATGCCTGCGTGCATAAAGGCCGGGGGTGAACAGTGGCTGGCGAACCATACTAATAATTGGGGGATACACAATGAGCACGAGCATCACGGCGGACGGCTTCAAAGCCGATCAGCCCGCGTTCCTGTCCAAGGAACGCATCATCGCCAAGCCCGGTTTCAACCGTTGGCTGGTTCCACCGGCCGCTCTGGCCATCCACCTGTGCATCGGCATGGCCTACGGCTTCTCGGTGTTCTGGTTGCCGCTGTCCAAGGCGCTGGGCGTTACCGCTCCGGTGGCTTGCGCACCGGACATGAGCTTCATCGCACAAGTGTTCTCGTCGCAATGCGACTGGCCGATCTCCATGCTCGGCTGGATCTACACGCTGTTCTTCATCTTCCTCGGCTGCTCGGCAGCGATCTGGGGTGGCTGGCTGGAACACGCAGGGCCACGCAAGGCTGGCGTGGTATCGGCACTGTGCTGGTGTGGCGGTCTGCTGATCTCGGCGCTGGGTATTTATACCCACCAGATCTGGCTGATGTGGATCGGTTCCGGCGTGATCGGTGGTATCGGTCTCGGCCTGGGCTATATCTCACCGGTCTCGACCCTGATCAAGTGGTTCCCGGACAAGCGCGGCATGGCCACCGGTATGGCAATCATGGGCTTCGGTGGCGGCGCGATGGTCGGTGCACCGCTGGCGACTGCGCTGATGAGCCACTTCGCTTCGCCAACCGGTGTCGGTGTCTGGCAAAGCTTTGTGGCCATGGCCGCGATCTACTTCGTGTTCATGATTGGTGGCGCTCTGGCTTACCGCGTGCCGCCAACCGGCTGGAAGCCTGAAGGCTGGACCGCTCCGGCGAAGAAAGCCTCGAACTCGATGATCACCCACCGTCACGTGCACGTGAATGTGGCGTGGAAAACCCCGCAATTCCGTCTGGTGTGGCTGGTGCTGTGCCTGAACGTATCGGCCGGTATCGGCATCCTCGGCATGGCTTCGCCACTGTTGCAGGAAGTGTTCGGCGGCAAACTGCTGGGTGTTGATGTGCCGTTTGGCCAGCTCGATGCCGGCCAGTTGGCTTCGATCGCGGCGATTGCTGCCGGCTTCACCGGTCTGCTGAGCCTGTTCAACATCGGTGGTCGCTTCTTCTGGGCTTCGTTCTCGGACTACCTGGGTCGTAAAAACACCTACTTCGTATTCTTTGCGCTGGGTTTTGCCCTGTATGCGCTGATTCCGAACATGGGCCATCTGGGCAACGTTGCGCTGTTCGTGGCGGCGTTCTGCATCATTCTGTCGATGTACGGCGGCGGTTTCGCCACTGTGCCGGCTTATCTGGCTGACCTGTTCGGTACGCAAATGGTCGGCGCGATCCACGGTCGTCTGTTGACCGCTTGGGCTGCCGCTGGCGTGCTCGGCCCGGTGCTGGTGAACTACCTGCGTGAATATCAGTTGAGCATCGGCGTTGAACGCGCTGCCGCTTACGACATCACCTTGTACATCCTCGCCGGTCTGCTGGTGCTGGGCTTCCTGTGTAACCTGCTGGTGCGTCCGGTGGCCGACAAGTACTTCATGACCGACGCTGAACTGGCTGCCGAACAGGCGCTGGGCCACGACAAGGGTGCTGATGCCAGCACGGTTCTGGAGTGGAAAGCCGCGCCGGGCAGCAAGCCGCTGGCAATTGCTGCGTGGTTGGTGGTGGGTATTCCGTTGGCGTGGGGTGTGTGGGTGACCCTGCAGAAGACGGCGGTACTGTTTCACTAAGTAAAAACGCAGTACCCCTGTAGGAGTGAGCCTGCTCGCGATAGCGGTCTGACAGTCACAGAAATGTTGATAGTCAGGCCCTCATCGCGAGCAGGCTCACTCCTACAGTCGTTTTTGGGGTACCTGTAATGGCTTGTATGGACATGTCTACCCGCGACAGCCGGGCGTTCTATCCGTCAGCCATCTCACCTCTCGTGTTTCTGTTTCGGCCCCGCGTGCCTATAATGGCTGCCTTTTTCGCCCAATGATTTTGCGGAGCTGGTGATGGCCGAACGTAAGGCGTCTGTCGAGCGCGACACTCTGGAAACCCAGATCAAAGCCTCGATCAACCTTGATGGCACCGGAAAGGCCCGATTTGATATCGGTGTTCCTTTTCTTGAGCACATGCTGGATCAGATTGCCCGTCACGGGTTGATCGACCTGGATATCGAATGCAAGGGCGATCTGCATATCGACGACCACCATACGGTGGAAGACGTCGGTATCACCCTCGGCCAGGCATTTGCCAAAGCCATTGGCGATAAAAAAGGCATCCGTCGCTACGGTCATGCCTACGTGCCGCTCGATGAAGCGCTGTCGCGCGTGGTCATCGACTTCTCCGGTCGTCCAGGCCTGCAGATGCACGTGCCGTACACCCGCGCCACCGTCGGTGGTTTCGACGTTGACCTGTTCCAGGAATTCTTCCAAGGCTTCGTCAACCACGCGCTGGTCAGCCTGCACATCGACAACCTGCGTGGCACCAACACTCATCACCAGATCGAAACCGTGTTCAAGGCTTTCGGCCGCGCGCTGCGCATGGCCGTCGAGCTGGATGAGCGCATGGCCGGGCAAATGCCATCGACCAAAGGCGTTCTGTAATGCAGACGGTTGCAGTTATCGATTACGGCATGGGCAACCTGCACTCGGTGGCCAAAGCCCTCGAGCACGTCGGCGCCGGTAAAGTGCTGATCACCAGCGATGCGGCGGTGATTCGTGAAGCTGACCGTGTGGTGTTCCCCGGTGTTGGCGCAATTCGCGATTGCATGGCAGAGATCCGTCGCCTCGGCTTCGACTCGCTGGTGCGGGAAGTCAGTCAGGATCGTCCGTTTCTCGGCATCTGTGTCGGCATGCAAGCCTTGCTCGACACCAGCGAAGAGAACGACGGCGTCGACTGCATCGGCCTGTTCCCGGGCGCGGTGAAGTTCTTCGGCAAAGACCTGCATGAAGACGGCGAGCACCTGAAAGTCCCGCACATGGGCTGGAACGAAGTTAAGCAGAAGGTCAGCCACCCGCTGTGGCATGACATCCCCGACATGGCGCGTTTCTACTTTGTGCACAGCTACTACATCGCTGCCGCTAACGCGCGGCAGGTGGTCGGCGGCGGTCATTACGGTGTCGATTTCGCTGCGGCGCTGGCCGATGGCTCGCGTTTCGCCGTGCAGTTCCACCCGGAGAAGAGCCATACCCATGGCCTGCAATTGCTGCAGAACTTCGCCGCGTGGGACGGTCGCTGGTAAATGGCTGCCAAGAAGTCCAAACCGCCGATCCTGACCCTCACTCCCGAGCAGGAGAACGAGGCCAATCGCAAGATTCAGCGGTTCATGGAAGACCGTTTCGAACTCGATCTGGGTTCGTTCGAAGCGGCGGAAATTCTTGAGCTGTTTACCCGCGAAATTGCTCCGCACTATTACAACAGGGCGATTTTCGATGTGCAGACCCACCTCAAAGAGCGGTTTGAAAGCATCGAAAGCGACCTGTGGGCGCTCGAGAAAAACTGATTTCCGAGCCAAGCTGAACATTCAAATTTGAAGGTTTGCCAGATGCTGATTATTCCCGCTATCGATCTTAAAGACGGTGCCTGCGTACGTCTGCGCCAGGGCCGCATGGAAGATTCCACAGTGTTCTCCGATGACCCGGTGAGCATGGCTGCCAAGTGGGTGGAGGGCGGTTGCCGCCGTCTGCATCTGGTCGATCTGAACGGCGCTTTTGAAGGCCAGCCAGTCAACGGCGAAGTGGTCACCGCGATCGCCAAGCGCTATCCGACTTTGCCGATCCAGATCGGCGGCGGCATCCGTTCGCTGGAAACCATCGAGCACTACGTCAAGGCTGGCGTGAGCTACGTGATCATCGGTACCAAAGCCGTTAAAGATCCGGCCTTCGTCGCTGAGGCCTGCCGCGCGTTCCCGGGCAAGATCATCGTCGGTCTGGATGCCAAAGACGGTTTCGTCGCCACCGATGGCTGGGCTGAAATCAGCACCGTGCAGGTCATTGATCTGGCCAAGCAGTTTGAAGCCGATGGCGTCTCCTCGATCGTTTATACCGACATCGCCAAAGACGGCATGATGCAGGGTTGCAACGTGCCGTTTACCGCTGCGCTGGCCGCTGCCACGAAGATCCCGGTGATCGCTTCCGGCGGTATCCACAATCTGGGTGACATCAAGTCGCTGCTCGACGCCAAGGCGCCAGGCATCATCGGCGCCATCACTGGCCGGGCGATCTACGAAGGCACCCTCGACGTCGCCGAAGCGCAAGCTTTCTGCGATTCGTACAAAGGCTGAGGACTGACCATGGCGCTGGCCAAACGCATCATCCCTTGCCTGGACGTGGACAACGGCCGGGTCGTCAAAGGTGTGAAGTTCGAAAACATCCGCGACGCCGGTGACCCGGTGGAAATTGCCCGTCGTTATGACGAGCAGGGTGCCGACGAGATTACTTTTCTCGACATCACCGCCAGCGTCGATGGCCGCGACACCACGCTGCATACCGTCGAGCGCATGGCCAGCCAGGTGTTTATCCCGCTGACTGTCGGCGGTGGCGTGCGTACCGTGCAAGACATTCGCAATCTGCTGAATGCCGGCGCGGACAAGGTGTCGATCAACACCGCGGCGGTGTTCAACCCTGAGTTCGTCGGCGAAGCCGCGCAGCATTTCGGCTCGCAATGCATCGTTGTCGCCATCGATGCGAAGAAGGTCTCCGGCCCGGGCGAAACCCCGCGCTGGGAAATCTTCACCCACGGCGGGCGCAAGCCAACCGGCCTCGACGCGGTTGAGTGGGCGAAGAAAATGGAAGGCCTCGGCGCTGGCGAGATCCTGCTGACCAGCATGGATCAGGACGGCATGAAAAACGGCTTCGACCTCGGTGTCACCCGCGCTATCAGCGATGCGCTGGGCATTCCGGTGATCGCTTCCGGCGGTGTCGGTAACTTGCAGCATCTGGCCGACGGCATCCTCGAAGGCCACGCCAGCGCAGTCTTGGCGGCGAGTATTTTCCACTTCGGCGAATACACCGTTCAGGAAGCCAAGGCCTACATGGCCAAACGCGGCATCGTGATGCGCTAAGCTCAAAATCGATACAGGCCAGTGGACACCATGGCGCACCCAAGGCACTCTTGGGCACGCCATGGATTCCGGTAGCCCGACATGATCAAACGCCTGCTTCTTGTTCTCGCCAGCGCCTCGATGTTGTTCATCAACACGGCCCGCGCCGAAACCAGTCCCGACACCGATCTGGTGCTCCTCACCGAAAATTTCCCGCCGTACAACATGGCGAAAGATGGCAAGAACTTCGCCAAAGGCGAGAACATCAATGGCATCGCCGCCGATATCGTGCGCGAGATGTTCAAGCGTGCCGACGTCACCTATAGCCTGACCCTGCGTTTTCCATGGGAGCGTGTCTATAAGCTCGCGCTGGAAAACCCCGGTTATGGCGCCTTTGTGATGGCGCGCTTGCCGGACCGCGAAAAACTCTTCAAATGGGTTGGCCCCATCGGTCCTGATGACTGGATCATGCTGGCCAAGGCTGACAGCAAGATCACCCTGGAAACCCTCAATGACGCGCGCAAGTACAAGGTCGGTGCCTACAAGGGCGACGCAATTGCCGAGACACTGACCAAACAAGGCCTGAAGCCGATTGTGGTGCTGCGCGATCAGGACAACGCGAAGAAACTGGTCAATGGACAGATTGATCTGTGGGCTACCGGCGATCCTGCCGGGCGCTATCTGGCTCGGCAGGATGGGGTCACCGGCCTGAAGACCGTGCTGCGCTTCAACAGTGCCGAGTTGTACCTGGCGCTGAACAAAGATGTCTCCGACGAAGTCGTCGCCAGGCTTCAGGCTGCGCTGGATCAGTTGCGCAAGGAAGGTGTGGTCGACGAAATCATGGCGCGCTATCTATAGCGACAGCCAGGTCCGGTGATTGCTGCGCGCTAGCGTTGGCGTCATCGATGTGCGGTGCTGCCGGGGTGTCTGTCGTCAGTGGCGGGCACCCACTGACGACCTCGACGGATTCCGGCGGATATTGCGTCAACAGAACGCTGGAATCATCGGTGTAACCAAAGTCGACCGCCACTTGAGTGCCGTCTTCCCGTACCAATTCGTAATGGCTCTGCAGCTGATAAACCGCGACGGCGGTTTGCTCCGGCGCCATGACAATCACCACTTGAGGTCTTAGCTCGTTCCAGCCGCTGGAAGACGTTTCGGTGTGGGTCAAAGTCTTCGGCAGGCAGGCTGAGAATTTTGTAATGCGGATATCACTGAGAGGCACGGTCGGCCAGGCTTTGACGATTTCAATGGCGGTAAAACGATGGAACATACGCATCGTCACCGCGTTTTGCGAACGTGGCGCGGTCCATTTGACGGCCCGATACTTGTCCGATTCATTGTGCTCGTGACCAATGAGCACGTATTCGTCAGTTCTTTTCAGTTCGTAGTAGGGCGAATTGCGAAATTGTTCGCCGGAATGAACATGATCTCGCACTGCAAACCATGGCAGCCGGGCAATCTGGGTGACTGTGGCGGGTTCGCGTGCGGCGGGCTTCGCGTAGCCGGTGAGGGTTGGAATTTGCGGCGATGCGCTGACTTGCAGCGGGATTTGCATGCGCAAGCCGTAAGCCGTTGAAGGCGCAGCAGGCTTGCTGTAGCCCTGGACGCCCACGAAGGTGCCGGGTGCAAAATGGATGTCGCCTGCGGCGGCAGTCGACGGTTCGATGCCAAAGGCGCTGAAACTGAGCTTGGCACCGCTGCCCTTGTCATTCCAGATCAGCTCGCCGACGTTCGCTGCGATAACCAGGTCGAGCCTGACGCAGCGTACCGAGTTCAACGAAGGTTTGTAGTGATCGTTGGAGCACACCAGCCCCAATGCGACGTAACCGACAGGGGCCAAAGGTCGCCAGATCGACATGCGCGTGACACTCGGCGCTCCGGTTTCTTTCCAGACCAGTTCAAAATCGACAGGGCGGGCCAGTGCCTTTCCGTTAGGGCTTACGGCCCCTTTCATATCTTTCTCGCAGACCACGGCGGCGACCATTTCGCCATTGATACTGGTGTCGCCGGGAATGAGCACATCGCCCAGCGGAAAGTAGCCTGGCAATGCATCCGGAGCAGGGGTGGGGCGCCAGAACGTGGCGGGTTTTGCTTTTGAACCGTTGGTGCTCCAGATCCGGTGAAACTCCGTGGTGAAGTTGATCAGCAGATTGTCCTGCATGATCGGTTCCATCTGCTTGGGATGCGCTGCGGTGTTGTCTTCGATAGTCATGATGATTCCTGATAGTTGAAAGCGACGCGAGGGCGTCACGACCTGTTGCAGGTCGCACTATCGGGAAAGGGGATGGTTGTCGGGTGGTAACTATGTATGTGTCAGCGTCACAAAGTGCTACCGATACACGCCGTCCTTGCCATGGCCAGCCATGGCGCGATTGCTGCGTACGCTGATCATCTGTTTGATATCGATCCATTCGATGCCCTGAGCCTTCAACTTCGGCAATTCGCGCTCCAGCACCGCCAGCGTCTGCGGATACGGATGGCCGATCATCACCGCCGAACCCTGTTTGCGCGCCAGGTTGATCGCAGTTTGCAGTTGCGTGTAGATCGCCACTTCAGTGCGTTCGTCATCGAGAAACACGTCCCGTGACACACTCGCCAGATCGATCTTCTGCGCCTGCTGCGCGGCGACGGTCTGTGCGCTGGTGCGGCTGTCGACGAAAAACTTGTGACGGCGCTGCAATTCGCCCATCAACCATGCCATCGCCACTGGCTGCGCGGTCATGCGGCTGCCCATGTGATTGTTGATGCCAGCGGTATAGGGGACCATTTTGAACGCGGCGTTCAGGCGTTTTTCCAGTTCTTCGAGCGGGAGTTCGGGGTGCCAGGCATATGGCCCTGTGGCCGGGTCCATCGGCATGTGCAGGATGACGATTTTGCCAGCGCGATGGGCTTCGCGGGCAAACTCGGTGGCGTGTGGGGTGTCGGGCATGATCGCCGTGGTCACCGGACCGGGCAGGGCCAGCACGCGGCGATCCCGGGGCAGGTTTTGCCCCAGGTCGTCAATGATCAGTGTCAGGAAGGCTTTGTGTGGCTTTGGGCTGGCGGGCTCTGCGTGAGCAGCACCCGCCAGACAGCACAACAGAACGAAGACGAAACGCAGTGACATCCTCAACGGCCGGACGTAATGCTCAGGCCTTTGAGCAGGCTCAGGGCCTGGGCCAGTTGGTAATCGTCATCCTGCGGCATCGCTTTGGCCTTGCCGCCGGAACCGCTCGGTTTGTCCGCACCGCCGTTGCCGTTGCCCAAGTGACCTTGCAGGTCGGCTTCCTTGAAGTAGTCGCCATCGGCCTCGCTGGTGATCTTGGCCTTGCGCACTTCGATGTCCGGAACGATGCCCTGCGCCTGGATCGAGCGACCATTTGGCGTGAAGTACAGCGCCGTGGTGATCTTCAGTGCGCGGTCGTTGTTCAGCGGCAGCACGGTTTGCACCGAGCCTTTGCCGAAACTGGTGGTGCCCATGACCACGGCACGTTTCTGATCCTGCAGGGCGCCGGCGACGATTTCCGAGGCCGAGGCGCTGCCACCGTTAATCAACACGACCATCGGCACCGCTTCGCTTTCGTCTTTACCGGTGGCCGAGAAGCGCAGCTCGGAGTTGGCGATGCGGCCTTTGGTGTAGACGATCAGGCCTTTGGTGATGAAGTGGTCGACCACTTCCACCGCCGCCTGCAACACGCCGCCCGGGTTGTTGCGCAGGTCGAGAATGATGCCGTTGAGCTTCTTGCCGTTGTCCTTGCGCAGCTTGGCCAGGGCCTTGGAGACCTCTTCGCCGGTCTTGACCTGAAACTGGGTGATGCGGATGTACGCATAGCCGGTTTCCAGCAGCTGCGCCTTGACGCTCTTCACCTGAATCACCGCACGGGCCAGGGTCACGTCAAACGGCGTGCCGCCATCGCGTACCAGCGTCAGAGTGATTTTCTGGCCGATCTTGCCGCGCATCTTGTCGACGGCTTCGGTCATGGTCTGGCCGCGCGTTGGCTGGCCGTTGATCTTGACGATGAAGTCGCCGGCCTGAATGCCGGCCTTCGACGCCGGGGTGTCGTCGATTGGCGAGACGACTTTGATGAAACCGTCTTCGGCGCCGACTTCAATGCCCAAACCGCCGAATTCACCGCTAGTGCTTTCCTGCAGCTCGGTGAAATCTTCCGGGCCCAGATAGGCCGAATGCGGATCAAGGTTGCTGAGCATGCCCTTGATCGCGTTTTCCAGCAGGGTCTTGTCGTCCACCGGCTCGACGTAAGCGGCTTTGATCCGGTCCATGACCTCGGCAAAGGTGCGCAACTCTTCCAGCGGCAGCGGTGCCTTGGAGGTCGCGGCAGTGCCTGCCGGAGCGACGGCCGGGGCCGGTTGCGCGGCAAACGCCAGAGGCGCGCCGATCACCAGAGCGATCGTCAGGGCCAGCGAGGTAAGGCGGGACAAATGCAGCATGTCGAACGAACTCCTGAATTAGGCGGCACGCTTATCCTTGCGCGCGGCACCATTGTGCTGGATCACTCGGGTGACCCTGCTGACGAATTGCGAAATACAGCGCTGGTGTGTCCTGACCGCCACTGTTACCGACAGTGGAGATCGACTCACCGGCTTTAACCACGTCCCCAGCCGACTTGAGCAGCGTCTGGTTGTGACCGTAAAGACTCAGAAAACCATTGCCGTGATCAAGGATCACCAGCAGCCCGGCACCGCGCAACCAGTCGGCGAAGACCACGCGACCGCCATGCACGGCATGCACCTGGCTGCCGGCGGAGGCGCTGATCATCACGCCGTCCCACTTGGTCCGGGCGTCGTCGCCACGGCTTTCGCCGAAGCGTGCCAGCAGTCGACCATCAACCGGCCACGGAAGTTTTCCCCGGGTTGCAGCAAAAGGGCCACCGAAGGTCTCGCCGCTGCTGGAAACCAGTACGCCGGGAGTGGATCTGACTGGTTTTCGTGGGGCGTCGCTGTTTTCAGCCTGCGCCTCACGCAAACGCTTTTTTTCCGCTTCCTGCTGGGCGATCAGCGCTTTCTGTCGCGCTTCTTCTGCCTCACGAGCCTGGCGCGCCAGGGTTTCTTCAATGGTTTTAAGGACTTTAGACAGATCTGCCTGATCCTGCTCACGCGCGGCGAGTTTCTGATCGCGGGCCTTCACGTCGTCGTTGAGCTTGGCGAGGACTTGCTGACGTTCCTTGCGAACATTTTCCAGTTCGTCGCGCTGGGTATCGAGGCTGCTTTTCTGCACCAGCAATTGCGCCTGCTGGGCGGCAATGTCTTTTTCGACATTGGCCAGTTGGCGCAGGGTCTCGTTGAAGTTCTTCAACTGCTCCAGGCGGGCCTGGCTCAGGTAATCGTAATAGGTGAGGGTGCGGGCGAATTTCTCGGGGTTCTGCTGGTTGAGCAGCAGCTTGAGGTATTCCTGGCGACCGTTCTGATAAGCCGCTCGGGCCTGAATGGCGATCAGTCGCTGCTGTTCAGTGCGCGCGCTCTGGAGTTTTTTTTTCTCTGCATCGAGCCGCTGCAGCTCGGATTCGCTTTTCTGCAGTTCTTTCTGCAGCGCATCGACCTGTTTCTGCAGCTTGCCCAACTCGGTTTCAGTGCCCTTGAGCTCTTTCTGTACGCCGGACTTTTCTTCCTGGACTTTGCTCAGCAGCTTTTTCAGCTCGGCAATGTCCTGACGCGTGGCGTCCAACTGCTGTTGGGTTTGCGCGCGCTCGTCAGCGAAGGCCGGTTGGAGCAGGCAGGTCAGAGCAAGGGCGATCAGGACGCGAAGCATAGGGGCGGGCGGCACCAGGGTAAGGGACGGCCTAGTATGCCCGCCCGAGGCTGCAAAAAAAACGCCCAATTGGGGCTGTGTGATAACTGGACCAAGCAATACACCGAATTCCATTTCGAAAACTCCATAAACCACTGTGGGAGCTGCGGTGCGACGATTCGACTTGCCAGCGATGGCGTCTGCACATTCAACATAGATGTTGGCTGTCAGATTGCTATCGCTGGCAAGCCAGCTCCCACAGGGTTTTGCGGTGTTTTGGCGATCGAGGTCAGACCAGGATAGAAGTGCCGGTCATTTCCGCAGGTTTTTCCAGGCCCAGCAGTTTCAGCATGGTCGGCGCCACATCCGCCAGCACGCCGCCTTCACGGACTTTCAGGTCGCGCTTGCCGACATAAATGAACGGCACCGGCTCGGTGGTGTGCGCGGTGTGAGCCTGGTGGGTTTCTTCATCGGCCATTTTTTCGACGTTGCCGTGGTCAGCCGTGATCAGTGCTTCACCGCCAACCTTTTCCAGCGCATCGACAATGCGACCGACGCAGGTGTCGAGGCATTCAACAGCCTTCACCGCCGCGTCAAACACGCCGCTGTGGCCGACCATGTCGCCGTTGGCGTAGTTGACCACGATTACATCGAAACGCTGGTTTTCGATGGCCTCAACGATACGGTCGGTGACTTCCGGCGCGCTCATTTCCGGCTGCAAGTCGTAGGTGGCGACTTTCGGCGACGGGATCAGGATGCGCTCTTCGCCCGGGAACGGTTCTTCACGACCGCCGGAGAAGAAGAAGGTCACGTGGGCGTATTTTTCGGTTTCAGCGATGCGCAGCTGGGTTTTGCCGTTCTTCGCCAAGTAGTCGCCCAGCACGTTTTCCAGGCTGCCCGCGGCGAATGCCGACGGAGCCGGAATGCTGGCGGCGTATTGGGTCAGCATGACGAAACCGGCCAGTTTCGGCTGGCGTGCGCGTTCGAAATCCTTGAAGTCGTCTTCGACGAATACGCGGGTCAGCTCACGGGCACGGTCGGCGCGGAAGTTCATGAACACCACGGCGTCGCCGTCTTCGACTTTCACTGGCTCACCGATGGACGTGGCTTTGACGAATTCGTCGCTCTCGCCACGGGCATAAGCGGCTTCAAGGCCTTCCTGCGCCGTGGCAGCGTTGAATTCGCTGTTGCCATCGACGATCAGGTTGTACGCCTGAGCGACGCGATCCCAACGGTTGTCACGGTCCATGGCGAAGTAACGGCCGATGATGCTGGCGATGCGTCCCTTGCCGAGCGCCTGGAAGGTCGCTTCGAGTAGCTCGATCGACGATGCCGCGCTTTTCGGCGGCGTGTCGCGGCCATCGAGAAAGGCGTGCAGGTAGATTTTTTCGGCGCCGCGCTTGAACGCCAGTTCGGCCATGGCGATCAGGTGATCCTGATGGCTGTGTACGCCGCCATCGGACAGCAGACCCATGAAGTGCACGGCTTTGCCAGCGGCCACGGCTTTATCCACAGCGGCGCAGATGGTCGGGTTCTCGAAGAACTCGCCGTCGCGGATCGATTTGGTCACACGCGTGAAGTCCTGATACACCACGCGACCGGCGCCAAGATTCATGTGGCCGACTTCGGAGTTGCCCATCTGGCCGTCCGGCAGGCCGACGTCCATGCCGCTGCCCGAGATCAAGCCGTTCGGCACGCTGGCCCAGAGGCGATCGAGAACAGGCTTCTTCGCCGCAAAAACGGCATTGGATTCGGGGCTGTCGCTGTGACCGAAGCCGTCGAGAATCATCAGGACCAAAGGTTTAGGCGTAGTCGTCATGGAATCCACTCGTGGCTAATAAAGAAGAGGGCGATGGAAAAGGGAGTTGGAGTTTAAAGCTAAGTTCCGACCGCGTCACCGCCGGACGGGGTTTGGCCGACCATAGTGGCTGTGTATACTGGCCGACATTTTAACGCCCTGGAACCTCCTTCGATGGTTGCTCACCTGATTGAATTTGCCACTAACCACTACATTCTTGTCGGTATCTTCGTCGTACTGCTGGCTCTGCTGCTGGCGCACACGATGCAGGGCGGCGGTAAAAGCCTGAGCACCGGCGAGCTGACCGCGCTGGTCAATAAAGATGCAGGCGTGGTGGTGGACATCCGTCCGGCCAAGGATTTCGCAGCCGGCCACATTGTTGGCGCGATCAATATTCCCCAGGACAAACTGGCTGCGCGCATTGGCGAGCTGGAAAAACACAAGGCCAAGACCATCATCCTGGTCGACGCCCTGGGCCAGACCGCTGGCACCCACGCCCGCGAACTGATGAAATCCGGCTTCACCGCCGCCAAGCTGTCCGGCGGGATCTCCAGCTGGAAAGGCGACAACCTGCCGCTGGTGAAGTGATATGAGCGAAGTCATCGTCTACTCCAGCGACTACTGCCCTTATTGCTCCCGAGCCAAGTATTTGCTCGAGAACAAAGGCGTGGCCTTCAAAGAGATCAAGGTCGATGGCAAGCCGCAGGTGCGTGCCGAAATGGCCCAGAAAGCCGGACGCACGTCCGTGCCGCAGATCTGGATCGGCAGCAAGCACATCGGCGGTTGTGACGATTTGTATGCCCTGGAGCGCGCCGGCAAGCTCGACGCGCTGCTCAAGGCCTGAACGGCTGCACCCACGTACAGCAATCCCTTAAAGACCCGAGATCAGAAAGGATCTGAGATGACTGACCAACAGAACACTGCAGCCAGCGAAGAAGAAACCGCACCGCAATTCTCCTTGCAGCGCATCTACGTACGCGACCTGTCCTTTGAAGCCCCGAAAAGCCCGGCGATCTTCCGCCAGCAGTGGGATCCGGCGGTCGCGCTGGATCTGAACACTCGCCAGAAAGCACTGGAAGGTGATTTCTACGAAGTTGTGCTGACCCTGTCCGTCACCGTGAAAAACGGTGAAGAAGTCGCCTTCATCGCTGAAGTGCAACAGGCCGGTATCTTCCTGATCAAGAACCTCGATGCGGCTTCGATGAGCCACACCCTGGGTGCGTTCTGCCCGAACATTCTGTTCCCGTACGCGCGCGAAACTCTGGACAGCCTGGTCACCCGTGGTTCGTTCCCGGCGCTGATGCTGGCCCCGGTGAACTTCGACGCTCTGTACGCACAAGAACTGCAGCGCATGCAGGAAAGCGGCGAGACGCCAACCGTTCAATAAGACGGTTCAGCGGCACCCATGTGGGAGCGAGCCTGCTCGCGAAGAGGGCGTGTCAGATGACAGTTTTGTCGACTGATACACCGCTTTCGCGAGCAGGCTCGCTCCCACATTTGTTTTGTGATGTTACTTGAAGTCGTTCTGGCGCCAGGCTTCGTACACTGCGACCGCAACGGTGTTGGACAGGTTCAGGCTGCGGCAGCCTTCGCGCATCGGCAGGCGCAGGCGCTGTTCCGGCGGCAGCGCGTCGAGCACTTCCGGCGGCAGGCCACGGCTTTCCGGGCCGAAGATGAACGCATCGCCAGGAACAAACGCGGCATCATGAAACGGCCGCGAGCCTTTGGTGGTGAACGCGAACAGCCGCGGGTTGCCAAGGCTTTCCAGGCAACTGGCCAAGTCTGCGTGACGCTGCAGCGTGGCATATTCGTGATAGTCGAGACCGGCGCGGCGCAAGCGCTTGTCGTCCATCTCGAAGCCCAGCGGTTCGATCAAATGCAGGTGGCAGCCGCTATTGGCGCACAGCCTGATAACGTTGCCGGTATTCGGCGGAATTTCTGGTTGAAAAAGGATGACGTGAAACATGCACGGCTCCGAAGGTAAAGATGAGCGGCATTCTACGCCGCCTGTGGACAACCGTTCGAAACTATTGCCGCGAGTCATCGGTTCGCTGGCGATTGTCGGCGTGATGATCGGTTTGATGATCGGCCGCCTGACCACGCCGGATCCGACTGTGCTGCAACAAGTCGAGGTGTCAGAGCAGGGGTTGGTGGTGTGGTTCAACAACGAACCCAAGCTGCACGGCGAAATCATCGATGGCACAGTGGCGCTATTGTTTCAGGCGGATGGCCAGGCGCAGAAGGGGCAACTCAAGCTCAACGGCAGGGACGTGAACTGGCGCACGCGCATGAGCGATGGCGGGTTGTTGTTGACCGTATTGGCAGCGCGGCCGCTGCAGGGTAATTGGGTCGGCAGTGAGGTCGATGACCGCTGGCGGCTGGAGATACGCTTGCAAACGAACTGATCGGAGTACTGCTGTCCTTCTCGACGTACTCCTACGCTTATTGACGTCGTTTCCCACTACGCTTGTCTGCCTTTCCACTCTCCTTGAATGCTTGCGCACGCTATCGTGCGTTCCTCTTTTAAACCGGCAGGATGCCGAAAGTCTTCGCCCCTTGCACGACTGCCAGGGGCGATTTTTTCAAGGATGAAAAAAATGCCAATAAAACCACCTGCCGGGGGCAGCACCCACGTGAAAGTGGATGCTTCGACCAGTCCAACCCGACCGGCCGACGTGGACATTCCGCTCCCCGGCCCATCGGGCCGCAGAGGTTCCGGTTCAGGACTCTCCGCCGATGATTCGCAGCCGCGGGCCGGGTCGTCCAGGGCTGTTGACGCAGATGCCACTGGTGCGACTCCGGCGGTTATTATTCACGCGACCCCCGTTGACGCACGTTTGCTCGCGCCTCAACCGACGCTGGACCATTACGTAATCAATGCCCGGGCGTTACTTCCAGAAGCCAACGGCGAAGGCTTGAGGGTTTTTAACAAGCGCACCTACGCTGAAGTGGCCGATGGCGATTTTGTCCATGTCGCCGTGGACCCCGAGACGGGACTGCATCGGGCCCGACGGCCAAGTGAGTTGCTTTTGGGGCCAGTGATGCTGCGTGACGCCGATAGCGGTTTTTGGTACCCGCGTACGGTCGTTGAGCCAACTACCCGAGCGCAGGTTCGAAGCTGCCTTCCGAAAGCGACCGATCAACACGCGGATGACTTTATCGCCCGGTTTGGTGACAAGGATGTGGCAGATGTGGAACTCAAGCGGATTCAGCTTGGGCTACTGCAACTGGACTACGAACACGTCAGCATCCCGGACCACCAAAATCGCATTCTAGGGAAACATGGCGTAGATGAGGCGTTTGCCATGTGGAGTACGCTGCGCAAATTGTACAAGTGGAAAAGTAAGCCTGATCAGCGGGTCTACAGCGATGGGCGGCTATCGGGTTTCAAGCTGGATATCAATCTCACGCTATGGCCAGTCGATAAGCTGCTTTCATTGAAATTCAACTCAGTCGTTTCTCTCACGTTAAGAGGTCATGCGCCGCTGAACCCTGAGGTGTTTTTTGCGCAATTTCCCAACATTGAAAGTCTGACGGTCACAAGCCAGATGATCACCAGAAGTACCTCCGATGCCTCTATGTATGAGCATGCTTACTCAAGATTCGATCTGGGTTCGCGCTTTGCCGAGCAATTAGCGAGGCTCCCCCGTTTACGAGAGTTGAACCTGCAGGATTGTGATTTTCAGGATGACTTTTCGCTGAGGGGCATGACCAGGCTGCAGGTGTTGAGGCTAGGTAAAATACAGGCGGCGAGGCTGAATCATTATCCCGACGACTTGCGCGCTCGGTTGTCTCTTCAACACCCGAGCGTCGTTTTACTAACGGATCCTGACATCTCCGGGATGACCGAGTTGCGCGTGTTGGACCTGACAGGCTCCGGAATACACCGAATCCCTATCGGGCTTGATACCGACGACGGGCCGTCAAGGCTGGAGGTATTGCGACTGGGCGACAACGCGTTTTCTGTTGCACCTTCACTTAAAGCAATGACTGCGTTGCAGGAGCTGGATCTTTCCAACATGAGGTTGGACAGGTTTCCGGACGGCATCACCGATAAGATTCCCGGGAAAGTGTTGAATCTGGCGAACAATCGAATTGCCGCGATCCCGGAATCCATCGAACTCAGAGCGGGCTTCAGTCTCAGCGGCAATCCCATCACGGATCCGGCTTCCCTGCGGCGTCTGATACATGCGCGTATAAAAACAGGCGCCGACATCTGGCTGGGAGAGGAAAGTGCTGATCGGTCGGCAAACCTGTGGCTGCGAAATGTGCCGCCATTGGAATTACCTGAAAAACTGAAGCTCTGGGACAGCTTCGGCGGTGCAGCAAGTGACGTGATCAATGGGATTCGGAAACTGAGTCGTACGCCTGAATTTCACGTCGAGCATCCGCTTTTGCAGCGGCGGGTGTGGTGGTTTCTGGATGCCTATACGAAGGCTGAGCCAAGCGAACAGGCAAGGATGAGGGACATTCTGCTCAATGAACCCAGCCCCGGAAAAATGCTCGACAGGCTTGAAGCACAAATACGGGAATATGACTCGGGGCGGCAAAATCAGCCCCTGCATCATTTACCCAAACGTCCGAAGCTTAATTAACGCCGGGCTGAACACCTCGGCGATTGGTGTAAAAGCGGGAAGCCCTGACCTGCCTGTATCAGGGTTCCCAAAACGGGTGGACTTCGCTGTGAGCGTCGGTCCGGTGTAAAGAGGGAACCCCCGGCCTGCCTGTACCAAGGATCCCAAAAGGGTGGGCTCGTCGCGTTGCGGTATGAGCCCGGTGTAAAGAGGGGAATCCCCGGCCTGCCTGTACCAAGGTCCCCGAAACGGGTGGTGAATCGAATCACCTGTAAGGGTTACTGCAGGGGGCGTGCCAGGTTTTAATGTGTTGAAACAAAAAATCTGATCAGAAATACGAAAGCCCCGGGATTCGGGGCTTTCGTGCATTTGGGTAGTTGATTTTTCAGTGGTTTCAGAAGCGAATGTGGCGATGCGGCTGTGCGCGATCGCGGGTCATTGTGCATTGATGCGGTGCACGGCGTTCCGATGAGGGGCTGGATTTTGAATTCACAACAGCCCTCAAGCGAACAAACCGTTAACCCTCATCCCCCTCATCATCATCGCCACCATCGACCTTCATGCCCAATTCCTTGATTTTGCGCGTCAGGGTATTGCGCCCCCAACCGAGCAAAACCGCGGCATCACGCCGGCGCCCGGCGGTGTGCTTCAGGGCCGTCTCGATCATGATTCGCTCAAACGCCGGCACCGCACTGTCGAGCAGGCTCGACTGACCGCGCGCCAGCGCCTGATCGGCCCACTGACGCAACGCCTGCTCCCAATTGGTCACTGGCGCCGAGTCCTGCGGCAGGTTCAGTAGCTCCGGCGGCAGGTCGCTGATGTGTACTTCGCGCCCGGAGGCCATCACGGTGATCCAGCGGCAGGTGTTTTCCAACTGCCGCACGTTGCCGCCCCACGGCAGGTTTTTCAGGTATTCCTCAGTCTCGCTCTTCAGCAGTTTCGGCTCGACCGCCAATTCCTGCGCGGCACGGCTGAGAAAATGCTTGGCCAGGGTCGGGATGTCTTCACGACGGTCCGACAGGCGCGGGATGTGGATACGGATCACGTTGAGGCGATGGAACAAGTCCTCACGGAATTTCCCGGCGTGTACCAGGGTTTCCAGATTCTGGTGTGTCGCGGCGATGATGCGCACGTCGACCTTGACCGGCACATGCCCGCCCACGCGATAGAACTCGCCATCCGCCAGAACCCGCAGCAGACGGGTCTGGGTATCCGCCGGCATGTCGCCGATTTCATCAAGAAACAGCGTGCCGCCGTCAGCCTGTTCGAAACGCCCGCGACGCAAATTCGCCGCGCCGGTGAACGCGCCTTTTTCATGGCCGAACAGTTCGGACTCCATCAGATCCTTGGGGATCGCCGCCATGTTCAGCGCAATGAACGGCGAGGCCGCACGCGGGCTGTGGCGGTGCAGGGCGTGGGCGACCAGTTCTTTGCCGGTGCCGGATTCGCCATTGATCAGCACGGTGATGTTGGAGTGGCTCAAGCGCCCGATGGCGCGAAACACTTCCTGCATCGCCGGCGCTTCGCCGATGATTTCCGGGGTGCGGGTCAAAGCAGGCACGACTTCCAGGCCTTGCTGTTCTTGCGCATGCTGATTGGCACGCTTGACCAGCGACACGGCCTCATCAACGTCGAACGGCTTTGGCAGATACTCGAACGCGCCGCCCTGATACGAGGCGACAGCGCTGTCCAGATCGGAGTGAGCGGTCATGATGATGACCGGCAACCGTGGGTGCTGTTCGCGAATCCGCGCCAGCAGATCCAGACCGCTGGCACCGGGCATGCGAATGTCGGAAATGATCACGTCCGGCTGCTGACGGGCCAAGCGACTCATCACGCCATCGGCGCTGTCGAAGCTCTGGGTGGTCATGCCTTCCTGCTGCAAGGCCTTTTCCAGCACCCAACGGATAGAACGGTCGTCATCGACGATCCACACGGTTTCACTACGGCTCATGTCGATGTGGCTCCTTGTTCCAGTGGCAGAAAGATCGAGAAGGTGGTGTGGCCTGGATGGCTGTCACACTCGATCAGGCCCTGGTGCTGGCTGATGATGTTCTGGGTAATGGCCAGGCCCAGCCCGGTACCGTCCGGGCGACCGCTGACCATGGGAAAGAAAATGGTTTCCTGAAGTTCCGCCGGGATCCCCGGACCGTTGTCGATGATCTCGATCTTGGTCACCAGACGATGGCGGACGTGGCCGATGGTGAACTGGCGCATGGTTCGGGTGCGCAGACTGATGCGGCCCAGACGCAGTTCGTTCTGGCTGCTGATCGCCTGCATCGCGTTGCGCACGATGTTCAACACCGCCTGAATCATTTGCTCGCGGTCGATCAATACGTCGGGAATGCTTGGGTCGTAATCGCGCACCAAGGTGATGCAGCCCTGACTTTCGGCTTCAACCAGTTGGCAAACGCGCTCCAGCACTTCGTGGACGTTGCACATGGCCAGCGACGGCAGCTTGTTCGAGCCGAGCATGCGGTCCACCAGATTGCGCAGGCGGTCGGCCTCTTCAATGATCACGTTGGTGTAATCGCGCAGGCTGTCTTCCGGTAGCTCGCGGGCCAGCAGTTGCGCGGCGCCACGGATACCGCCGAGCGGATTCTTGATTTCATGGGCGAGACCGCGCACCAGCATCTTGCTGGTTTCCTGCTTGGACAGCTGCGCCTCTTCCTTGGTGATCCGCAGCAAGCGGTCACGCGGATGAACCTCCAGCAGGAGCATGGTCGCGCCGTTGCTGAGGATCGGCGTCACCGCGTAATCCACGGTCAAGGTCTGGCCGGTGAGGGCGGTGAGCATCGCTTCGCGTTTGGTAAACGGGTGCGCCTGCTCTACCGCTTGGCGCAACGAATTCAGCGCCTCGGTGGATTCGGTGAACAGCTCGCTGATGAATTGCCCATGGCTACGCTGCCCGCTGATGGCGAGCAGCATCTCCGCCGCCGGGTTCATGTACTCGAGGCGCAATTCGGCGTCGAGCAGGATGGTGGCGGTGGTCAGGTTGTCGAGCAGCAAACGGTGGATTGCGTCGCTAATAGTCATCGGAGCCTCTTTTGGGGGCGGAGCGTGCGCAAATAACAAGCGTCGGTGAACGGAAAATGCAAAAACCAAACCAAGGCTCTGAAAAGAAGCGTTCAACGCCTGAAACAGGCGTTTGACGCTCGTTTGCGTGGCATTCGGCCGGCCTTTGCGGGTACTTTCGAACCAAAATGGGTTGAGATCTGGGTATGGCGCAGACTATTGCACCAATATAGTGCGCAAAGCTGAATGGCGTTAGAAGAAACGCAGGAAGGGATTTTTCGGCTCTGGCGGTTTGTCTTTCAGCGGACATTCCGGACGTACGCCGTAGTCGTCGGCGACGCAGGGTTTGACCTGACGTTTCTGCGCGAGAGAGATGCGCAGCATGTGGAACGGCTGGTTGGCGGTGCGTTCGACCGTTCGCCCTTCGGCGTCGAGGATTTCCACCGAAAGGTTGTGGCTGCCACGGTCGATGTTACTCAGAGGAAAAACCGGCGTCAGGCCGGGTTCGCCAGTGGCCTGCCCATCCAGCAACAGCCGATAGCGATGACCTTTTTGCAGGCCGGGTTCGCTGGTGACGCTGACGATGATCTCGCCGGCACTGCTGCGAATTGTGGCATCGGGTTCGGGCACCAGAATGCGCAGCATGTCGTAGTGGAACGGTGGTTGTTCCGGGGATTTTTTTGCGGTGGTGATCGGCGCAGCGGCGCCGGGGTTGGCCGACATGCGATTGCTGGTCGCGATCGGTACGCGCTTGGCGTTGCTGCGCGGTTGATCGGTGTAGACGCGATTGCCCTGAGCATCGGTATAGGTGAAGACCTCTGCTGAGGCTTGCAGCATCAGCAGCGCCAGCACGACGAACAAGCTTGCGCGGATCATGGCTTGTGTACCCGCTGTACGCTGAGAGGTACTGGCGGGCTCTGCTGGATGACCGTTTGCCCGTCAATCACCTGCACCGCTAAACGATGTTCGCCGCGATCTACGTTTACCAGTTGCAGGATTGGCACGTTGCTCGGCTGACCGTAAGGCTCATCGTCCAATACCAGCCTTAATTGATGGGGCGGTCGAAGGCGCGGCTTGATCAGCACATTGACGGTGAAGGTGCCGTTGTTGGCGCGCAATGCTTCTTCGGTGGGCAGTCCGGCGAGTTCAAGAATGTCATAGGCGTTGGGCGCAGGTTCACGGTTGTCGGTTTCGGGCGCGGGTGGTGCGCTGGGCGCCTGCGGCTCGACACGGTTGAGCGGCGGCAACTCCACGGGCTGCGCCTTTACGCCGTCCGGCGAATGATCGCTATAGACCGTGTTGCCGTTGGCGTCAGTGTACTTGTAGATCTGTGCGACAGCGGGCAGGGCGATCAGCAGCAGTATGTAGAGAAAGATGCGACCCATGAAACCGACCGGGATTGAAAGCGATGGGGTGCAGCATAGGACAGGTGTGGCGGTTGGCCCAACCCTGCACACATCCAGAGATCATTCATACACCACAATTGATCGTTCCCACGCTCTGCGTGGGTACGCCTCAAGGGACGCTCCGCGTCCAGTGACGCGTAGCGTCACGGGCTGCATTCCCACGCGGAGCGTGGGAATGATCAGCATCACGTCATAAATGGCAGGCAATAAAAAAGGCCTCCCGAAGGAGGCCTCTTTTTGTCACGCCGAAAAACGCGGCGCTACCGGATCAGCAGCTGTAGTACAGCTCATATTCCAGTGGGTGTACGAAGGTGCGAACCTTGATTTCTTCTTCCGATTTCAGCGCGATGTAAGCGTCGATGAAGTCGTCGGAGAATACGCCGCCCTTGGTCAGGAACGCGCGGCCCTTGTCCAGCTCTTCCAGGGCTTCTTTCAAGCTGCCGCAAACTTGCGGGATCTCTTTCGCCTCTTCAGGCGGCAGGTCGTACAGGTTTTTGTCAGCAGCGTCGCCTGGGTGGATCTTGTTCTGGATACCGTCCAGACCGGCCATCAGCAGCGCTGCGAAGGCCAGGTACGGGTTGGCAGCCGGATCCGGGAAGCGGGCTTCGATACGGCGGGCTTTCGGGCTCGACACGTAAGGAATACGGATCGAAGCGGAACGGTTGCGAGCCGAGTAGGCCAGCATCACTGGAGCTTCGAAGCCTGGAACCAGACGCTTGTACGAGTTGGTCGCCGGGTTGGTGAAGCCGTTCAGGGCCTTACCGTGCTTGATGATGCCGCCGATGAAGTACAGAGCGGTATCGGACAGGCCGGCATAACCTTCACCGGCGAAGGTGTTCTTGCCGTCTTTCCAGATCGACATGTGCACGTGCATGCCCGAACCGTTGTCGCCGTACAGTGGCTTCGGCATGAAGGTCGCGGTGCGACCGTAAGCGTCAGCAACGTTGTGCACAACATACTTCAGGGTTTGGGTTTCGTCGGCTTTCTTCACCAGGGTGTTGAACTTGACGCCGATTTCGTTCTGGCCGGCAGTCGCCACTTCGTGGTGGTGAACTTCGACGGTCAGGCCCATTTCTTCCAGTGCGTTGCACATGGAGGTACGGATTTCGTGGTCGTGGTCGAACGGCGGAACCGGGAAGTAGCCACCTTTGACGCCTGGACGGTGACCCTTGTTGCCGCCTTCGATGTCCTGGTCGGACATCCACGAACCTTGCTCGGAGTAGATCTTGAACATCGAGCCGGAGATGTCCGACTTGAATTTCACCGAGTCAAAGATGAAGAACTCAGGCTCAGGACCGGCGAACACGGTGTCACCGATACCGGTGGCTTTCAGGTGTTCTTCGGCACGCTTGGCGATCGCACGTGGGTCGCGGTCGTAGCCTTGCATGCTCGAAGGTTCGATGATGTCGCACACCAGGATCAGGGTGGCGTCTTCGGTGAACGGGTCGAGTACGGCAGTTTCGTCAACCGGCATCAGGATCATGTCGGAGGCTTCGATTCCTTTCCAGCCAGCGATGGAGGAACCGTCGAACATTTTGCCGACTTCGAAGAAGTCTTCATCCAGCGCATCGCGAGCCGGCATGGTCACGTGGTGCTGAGTGCCTTTGGTGTCCGTGAAGCGCAGATCAATCCACTTGACGTCATGATCTTTGATGAGTTGAACCGTCTTCGACATATGTCCTCCGGGTGGCTTCGGGCTTAGTAGTGGATGCCCTTAGAATTTGGGTGATGCCGGCGCGAATACTCTGCCAAGGCAACCTGCCTCACAAGGGAGCAAATTGCATGCCAGTGCCCCAGCATGGGTTTTTTGCCCCAAATTCACGCTTATAAAGGTGCAAAGCGTCTCAATGCGGAAAATCTCGCCCTTTAATGTAGCGTCATAAATCGAAAATGACCCGTTTTGGTGCATGCAAAACCTTCTGCACATTAACTGGTTAAACCTTGAGCAATTTCCGCTATAATCCGCGCCCCCCTTTTTCGGCTGGCCGTTCGCGCGCTGTTTTCATGAAACTAATCGTAAAAGTCTTCCCCGAGATCACCATCAAAAGCCGACCTGTCCGGACGAAATTCATCCGCCAGCTGGCCAAGAACATCCGCACCGTGCTCCGCGACCTGGACCCGGCCGTGGTGGTGAACGGTGTGTGGGACAATCTCGAACTGGAAACCCGCGTTACCGATCCCAAAGCCTTGAAAGAGATGGGCGAGCGCCTGACCTGCATGCCGGGCATCGCGCACTTTCTGCAGATCGACGAGTACCCGCTGGGCGACTTCGACGACATCACCGAGAAGTGCAAACAGCACTACGGCGATGCACTGGCCGGGAAGATTTTCTCGGTGCGTTGCAAGCGTGCCGGCAAGCACGCATTCAGCTCGATGGATGTCGAAAAATACGTCGGCAGCAAGCTGCGCCGTGAGTGCGGTGCTGCCGGGATCGACCTGAAAGCGCCGGAAATCGAAGTCCGCATCGAAGTTCGCGACAAACGGTTGTTTGTGATTCACAGCCAGCACAACGGCATCGGCGGTTACCCGCTCGGCGCCCTTGAGCAGACGCTGGTATTGATGTCCGGCGGCTTTGACTCGACCGTTGCGGCCTACCAGATCATTCGTCGCGGCCTGATGACGCACTTCTGCTTCTTCAATCTGGGCGGGCGTGCCCATGAATTGGGCGTGATGGAAGTCGCGCATTTCATCTGGAAGAAGTACGGCAGCTCGCAACGCGTGCTATTTGTCAGTGTTCCGTTCGAAGAAGTGCTGGGCGAAATTCTCGGCAAAGTCGATAACAGTCATATGGGCGTCGTATTGAAGCGTATGATGTTGCGCGCGGCCTCCAATATCGCCGACCGCCTGCAGATCGAGGCGCTGGTCACCGGCGAGGCGATCTCCCAGGTGTCGAGCCAGACGCTGCCGAACCTGTCGGTGATCGACTGCGTGACCGACAAACTGGTCCTGCGTCCGCTGATCGTGGCGCACAAGCAGGACATCATCGACACGGCCAACGAGATCGGCACTGCCGATTTCGCCCGGCACATGCCGGAATACTGCGGGGTCATTTCGGTCAATCCGAAAACCGCCGCCAAACGCGGTCGTGTTGAACACGAAGAGAAAGAATTCGACATGGCAGTCCTCGAGCGTGCGCTCGAAAACGCCAAACTGGTGCCGATCGATCGGGTGATCGACGAATTGGGCCAGGACGTACAGATTGAAGAAGTCAGCGAAGCACTGGCCGGCCAGATCGTGATCGACATCCGTCACCCGGATGCCGCCGAGGATGAGCCGCTGGAACTCGCTGGCGTAGAAGTACAGACGATGCCGTTCTACGCAGTGAACGCTCGTTTCAAGGAGCTGGATCCGACTCGCCAGTACCTGCTGTATTGCGACAAAGGCGTGATGAGTCGCCTGCATGCTCACCATTTGCTCAGTGAGGGGCATGCCAATGTGCGCGTTTATCGACCGAGCTAAGTGCCCGGGGCTGTTTGCCTGTGGCCTGCGTCACCGGCCCCCCGACACCGCCGTCAAGCTGTAACGGCCATGCCGGACACTACTGCTAATCGCTGCCAAGACTTGTCAGCAAACCGAATCCTCTGATCGAGATACACAAGTGATCGAAAATCTACGCAACATCGCCATCATCGCCCACGTTGACCATGGTAAAACCACCCTGGTAGACAAACTCCTGCGTCAATCCGGCACCCTGGAGCGCAACGAGCTCAACGACGAGCGCGTGATGGACTCCAACGACCAGGAAAAAGAGCGCGGTATTACCATTCTGGCGAAAAACACCGCCATCAACTGGAACGGCTACCACATCAACATCGTGGACACCCCGGGCCACGCCGACTTCGGCGGCGAAGTTGAACGCGTAATGTCGATGGTTGACTCCGTTCTGCTGCTGGTTGACGCTCAAGACGGCCCTATGCCGCAAACCCGTTTCGTGACCAAGAAGGCTTTCGAAGCCGGCCTGCGTCCAATCGTGGTAATCAACAAGGTTGACCGTCCAGGCGCGCGTCCGGACTGGGTTCTGGATCAGATCTTCGACCTGTTCGACAACCTCGGTGCTACCGAAGAACAACTGGACTTCCAGGTTGTTTACGCTTCGGCCCTGAACGGTATTGCCGGTCTGGATCACACCGCCATGGCGGAAGACATGACCCCGCTGTACCAAGCGGTAGTCGACCACGTTCCGCCTCCGGCCGTTGACCGTGACGGTCCGTTCCAGATGCAGATCTCCGCTCTGGACTACAACAGCTTCCTGGGTGTTATCGGTGTTGGCCGTATCGCTCGTGGTCGCGTCAAGCCGAACACCCCGGTTGTCGCTATCAGCGCCGACGGCAAGCGCCGCAACGGTCGTATCCTGAAGCTGATGGGTCACCACGGTCTGCACCGCATTGACGTTGAAGAAGCAGCAGCCGGCGACATCGTCTGCATCAGCGGCTTCGACGAGCTGTTCATCTCCGACACTCTGTGCGATATCAACACCGTCGAGGCGATGAAGCCGCTGACCGTTGACGAGCCAACCGTTTCCATGACCTTCCAGGTAAACGACTCGCCATTCTGCGGTAAAGAAGGCAAGTTCGTGACCTCCCGTAACATCAAGGATCGTCTGGACAAAGAGCTGCTGTACAACGTTGCACTGCGCGTTGAAGAAGGCGACTCGGCTGACAAGTTCAAGGTTTCCGGCCGTGGTGAGCTGCACCTCTCGGTACTGATCGAAACCATGCGTCGCGAAGGCTTCGAGCTGGCCCTGGGCCGTCCTGAAGTGATCATCCGTGAAGTTGACGGCGTGAAGCAGGAACCGTTCGAAAACGTAACCATCGACATCCCTGAAGAATCGCAGGGCAAGGTCATGGAAGAGATGGGTCTGCGTAAGGGCGACCTGAGCAACATGGTGCCGGATGGCAAGGGCCGTGTTCGTCTGGAATACAACATCCCTGCTCGCGGTCTGATCGGTTTCCGTAACCAGTTCCTGACCCTGACCAACGGTGCTGGCATCCTGACCTCGATCTTCGACCGTTACGCTCCAGTGAAGTCGGGCCACATGTCCGGCCGTCAGAACGGCGTTCTGGTTTCGGTTGAAACCGGTAAGGCACTGACCTACTCGCTGGAAACCCTGCAGGCTCGTGGCAAGCTGTTCGTAGAACACGGCCAGGAGATCTACAACGGTCAAATCGTTGGTCAGAACAGCCGCGACAACGACCTGGGTGTAAACCCAACCAAAGGCAAGAAGCTCGACAACATGCGTGCTTCGGGTAAAGACGAAACCATCGCTCTGGTACCACCTGTTCGCTTCACCCTGGAACAGGCTCTGGAATACATCCAGGAAGACGAGCTGTGCGAAGTTACTCCTAAGTCCATCCGTCTTCGCAAGAAGATCCTGGACGAAAGCGAGCGTACCCGCGCTGCCAAGAAAGCCAAGGCGTAATTTAGCCCGCGCTTGAAAAAACGCCCCCGGTCGCGAGACCGGGGGCGTTTTTGTTTGTCTGCGATCAACAGCGAAGCAATGGGCAAATCAAGCGTCGAACCAGCGAAACGCGAGGAAGGTTTCCGCGATCTTGCGCAGTACAGCCTTGTCCGCTTTGTTGGCTATGCCATCGCCGTTCACATCGGAGTTAGTGAAGGAGTCGAGGCTGCCGTCATTGTCACCATCGTACGCGGCTGCGCGTCGGATCTTGATGGGTTTGCCGAGCTCGCCATCGTCTTCACTGAATTGAAGCGTGACCACATTGGGTGTGCCGTCCTGATGATGGTCGGTTGCGCCAATTTTCAGATAGCGCTCCCAGTTATCGCCGGCATTGAACCAGTTGAGCTGCAGGAAGACCTCGGCAAAGGCCGTGAGTAGCAACTGATCCTGAAAATTCTGCAGTCCGTCGCTGTTGATATCACCCGCGAAGCCGAACTCAATGCAGCCATCGGCGGACATATCCAGTGCAAAAGCTTCGTGGACGAGGTTGGCAGAGCCATTGTGGAAGTGCAGCTGCACGGCATCGGCTTTGCCGTTACCGCTACGATCCTGGGCTGTCACTTTTAAATAACGCATGAGCATCTTCTCTGAGGGAGTGATGCTCCACACTAGTGTTGGGGAGAGATACTTTCTGTCGGGTGAATGCTTGATAAAGCATAGGAAATTGCGACAAGCGGGTATGGTCGAGTTACCCGTTCCTGTAAGAACAATCTACGGATGGCACTTTCAGTACGGAGCTCGCCTTTGGCCAACTCCGGGGTTGGGTCAGAACCGCTCGATCGCCCGGAAATTCTGCTCGCGCACCACTTCCTTTGGCTTGTACGCGCAATACCCAGGCCGCGGCCCGATCTTCGGGTGATTGCGGCAGGTATCCGGGCGCTTGTCATAAATGGTGCACAAGCGGCTCTTACGATCCAGGTAGTAGCAATCGTTGTTGCTCATGCGCTGCAAGGTGAAGATGCCGGACTTCTGGTTGAAGCGTTCGACCAGGCCTTCCTTTTGCAGGCGCTTGGCGATGTTCTTCGGCGGATCGCCCAGTTCGAACTCGTCGACCACACCGATGCGCACCAGATCCTTGATCTTCACCTCGACCGGCAGCGTGCAGCAGCTGGACACGCAGGAACCGCACATTGGGGCTGAGTATTTCGCCCACGTATCGAGACGGTCGATCTCGGCGGCGGCAATCAGGTTGGGCTTCATCATCGGGAGTTACCAGGCGTGTGTGCATCAGGGCGCGCGATCATACCGGGACTGGTGGATTTTTGAACAACCTTTCGCCAGATTTTTTCTGCATACAGGCACATTGCCGGACAATTCGGCACGGCCCCTGCATTCATTAGCTCACTCGCCAAGGTAATGCCGGGCTATCTCACCGTCTCAGGAAATACTGCCGAACCAGAGCCCTCACCGTCGGTCAGACCGTCTAGGCTCAGACAATTCCCGCTCGCTCGAGGTCCTATTGATGACTCAAGAACCACTAGTTCGCGAAGCAGAGGTGGCCGCATTCCGCGACGCCGTCCTGACCAAGCTCACCTATGCGGTGGGCAAAGACCCCGATCACGCCTTCGACCATGACTGGTTCGAAGCCATTGCGTTGGCGGCGCGTGATCACATGGTCGAACACTGGATGGACCACACCCGGCAGATCTACCGCAAAGGTCAGAAACGGGTGTATTACCTCTCGCTGGAATTTCTTATCGGCCGCTTGCTCTATGACAGCCTGAGCAACCTTGGTCTGCTCGACGTCGCCCGTGAAGCATTGACCGAACTCGGTGTCGATCTGGAGCGCATCCGTTTGCTGGAGCCCGATGCAGCGCTCGGCAATGGCGGCCTCGGGCGTCTGGCGGCGTGCTTCATGGAAAGCATGTCGACCCTCGGCATTGCCGGCCACGGTTATGGCATTCGTTATGAACACGGCTTGTTCCGCCAGGCGATTGTCGATGGCTGGCAGCAGGAGCAGACCGAGCACTGGCTGGATTTCGGTAACCCGTGGGAGTTCGAACGGCCAGAAGTCGTGTACTCCATCGGCTTCGGCGGCAGCGTTGAAACCGTCACCGACATTTCCGGCAAGTCCAAACAAGTCTGGTCGCCGGCGGAAACCGTCCGCGCCATTGCTTACGACACGCCAGTGGTGGGCTGGCGCGGGGCGAGCGTCAACACTTTGCGGCTGTGGCGTGCGCGCGCCATGGAAGATTTGCACCTGGAGCGTTTCAACGCCGGTGACCACTTGGGTGCCGTCGCCGAGGTTGCCCGCGCGGAAAGTATCTCCCGCGTGCTCTACCCGGCGGACAGCACTGAAGCAGGGCAGGAGCTGCGCCTGCGCCAGGAATACTTCTTTGTCGCTGCTTCCTTGCAGGATTTGCTGCGCCGTCACCGCAACATGCACACCTCGGTGCTGACCTTGGGCGATCATGCGGCGATCCAGCTCAACGATACGCACCCTTCGATTGCCGTTGCCGAACTGATGCGCCAACTGGTCGACGTCTACGACGTGGCGTGGGATGCCGCGTGGCAAGTGACCGTCGACACGCTGTCATACACCAACCACACGCTGCTGCCTGAAGCACTGGAAACTTGGCCTGTGGGCTTGATGGAACGCATGCTGCCACGGCACATGCAGATCATTTACCTGATCAACGCCCAGCACATCGACGCGCTGCGGGCCAAAGGCATTCACGATTTCGACGTGCTGCGCGCGGTGTCGCTGATCGAAGAAGACAACGGTCGCCGGGTACGCATGGGCAACCTCGCTTTCCTCGGTTCGCACAGCGTCAATGGCGTGTCTGGCTTGCACACGCAACTGATGCGCAAAACCGTATTCGCCGAACTGCACAAGCTCTACCCGGAGCGGATCAACAACAAAACCAACGGCATTACCTTCCGCCGCTGGCTGTATCAGGCCAACTCGGAACTGACTTCGATGCTGGTCGATGCGCTCGGCCCGGATCTATTGGATAACCCCGAAGAGCGTCTGCTCGATCTTGAGCCGTTCGCCGAAAAAACCGCGTTCCGCAAAGCTTTTGCCGAGCAGCGGCTGCACAGCAAAAAAGCCCTGGCCTATCTGATTCACGAACGGCTGGGTATTGCGGTCAATCCGGCGGCGATGTTCGACGTGCAGGTCAAACGGATCCACGAATACAAACGCCAGTTGCTCAACCTGATGCACACCGTGGCGCTGTATCAGGCGATTCGCGCCGAGCCGGAAGTCGACTGGGTGCCACGGGTGAAAATCTTCGCCGGCAAGGCGGCGGCGAGTTATCACCAGGCCAAACTGATCATCAAGCTGACCAACGACATCGCCCGGGTGGTGAACAACGATCCGACCGTGCGCGGCTTGCTGAAAGTGGTGTTCCTGCCCAACTACAACGTCAGCCTGGCGGAGAGCATTATTCCGGCGGCGGACTTGTCCGAGCAGATTTCCACCGCAGGCTTCGAGGCGTCAGGCACCAGTAACATGAAGTTCGGCCTCAACGGCGCGCTGACCATCGGCACGCTGGACGGTGCAAACGTGGAAATGTGCGAACGCATCGGTGCCGAACACATGTTCATCTTCGGCCTCAGCGCCCAGCAGGTCGAAGCGCGCAAACAGAACCACGAGTTCAGCGCAGTGCCGGACATCGCCGCGTCCCATCGTCTGAACGATGTGCTGCAAGCGATTCGCGGCGGGGTGTTCTCGCCGGATGACACCTCGCGTTATACCGGGCTGATCGATTCGCTGGTGGATTACGACCGCTTCCTGGTCTGCGCTGACTTCGACTCCTACTGGGAAGCGCAGAAACGCGTTGAAGCGCATTGGCACGATTCCAACAACTGGTGGCGTTCAGCGGTGCTCAACACGGCGCGGATGGGCTGGTTCTCCTCGGATCGGACGATTCGCGAGTACGCCACGGATATCTGGAAAGCGCTGGAGTAACTTTCCGTTCGGCTCGATATAATCGCGTGCCGGAAAAGATCGCAGCCTTCGGCAGCTTCTACACAGGTGTTCGCATAACCCTGTAGGAGCTGCCGAAGGCTGCGATCTTTTTGGGTCAGGCTGCGCTAATCTTCCCGGATTGGCCTTTGCGCTTAGGGATATCGACCATGCAATGGATGTTCATGTTGATCGGGCTGATGCTCGGCTGGCTGCTCGACGAGTCGTTCAGTGACGCGCTGTTGGGCGCGTTGTTGGGGCTGGCAATCGGGCAGACGATCCGCATCGCTCGGCTTGGCTCGCTGGCGGCGGCGCAACAGCAGCAACTTGAGCAGGCGAAGGTTGCTTTGCAGGGTGTCGAACAGCGCCTGTTTCTGCTCGAAGGCGTGCCCCTTCATGCTGCGCCGCCACCGACTTCGGCGCCGGCCGCCGAACCTGTCGTCGAACCGCTCAAAGCAGTCGAAGAAGCCCCGGCCCCCGAACTGGTCTGGGAACTGCCGCCCGAACTCGAACCGATTTCCGCCGTCGCCAGCGAAACCAGTCAACCGCTGCCTGCTGATGTGTGGCGCCTCGATGCCGTCACGCCCGAACCGTCAAAACCCGCCGAACCCCGTGGCCCGAACCTCATCGAGCGCGGCATCAATGCTGCGCGTAACTGGCTGTTCGGCGGCAACACCGTGCTGCGCGTTGGCGTGGTGTTGTTGTTTTTCGGTCTGGCGTTCCTGCTGCGCTACGCCACCGAAGGCATGATCGTGCCGATCGAGTTGCGTTACGCCGGTGTCGCGGCGGCCGCGTTGGGCTTGCTCGCGCTGGGTTGGTGGCTGCGCCGGCGCAACAGCAATTACGCGTTGATGCTGCAAGGCACCGGGATCGCGGTGCTGTACCTGACGGTGTTTGCGGCGATGCGCCTGCACCCGTTGCTCGATCCGTCGGCCGCGCTGGGACTGCTGGTGGCGGTGACGATTTTCTCGGCGATTCTCGCCATTACCCAAGACGCCTTGGGGCTTGCCGCAGCGGCGGCGCTGGGCGGTTTTGCCGCGCCGATCCTGACTTCGACCGGCGCCGGCAACCACGTCGCGCTGTTCAGTTATTTCGCGCTGCTCAACGCCGGCATTCTCGCCATCGCCTGGTTCAAGGCCTGGCGTCTGCTCAACCTGATCGGCTTCGTCGGCACCTTTGGTATCGGTTTCGCCTGGGGTTTGCGTTCGTATACGCCGGAGCTGTTGTGGAGCACCGAGCCGTTCCTGATTCTGTTTTTCCTGATGTACCTCGCCATCGGCCTGCTGTTCGCCCGGCGCAAATTGCTCGACATGCCGGACGCGCCGGCGGCGGACGACCGCGAGGCGTTGCTGCACTGGTCTGCGCGCAAGGGCGATTACGTCGACGGCACGATGCTGTTCGGCCCGCCGATCATTGGCTTCGGTCTGCAGTTTGCGCTGGTGCAGCATCTGGAGTTTGCTGCCGCTTTCAGTGCGCTGGCGTTGGGCATGATCTACATGGCGCTGGCCAAGGTGTTGATGGGCGGGCGCGCGGTGCTGCTGGGCGAAACCTGTCTGGCGCTCGGAGTGATTTTTGCCAGTCTGGCGATCCCGCTGGGGCTCGATGCGCGTTGGACCTCGGCGGCGTGGGCGGTGGAAGGCGCGGGGATTTTCTGGCTCGGTTTGCGCCAGCATCGACCGTTCGCCCGCGCGTTTGCCTTGCTGCTGCAACTGGGTTCCGCGTTAGCCTTCCTCAGTCAGTTGCGGGTCGGCGAAAGCAGTCTGCTCGACGGTGCGCCGCTGGGCGCTTTGATGCTCGGGATTGCCTTGCTGTTCAGCTTCTATCAATTGCGCAAGGCCTCGACGCAACAGGCATCACTTTGGGAGCGTCAAGGCTTGCCGGTGTTGGCGTGCCTGGGCCTGACCTTCCTCTATCTGCTGGCGCCGCTGTTCTTCTTCGTTCAGGCCACTGCCATCAGTTGGGCGCTGGCCGGTCTGGTGACGTTGTTTGTCGGTCTGCGGATTCAATCGCGCACCTTCCTGTTCACCGCGTTTGCCGTGCAGTTGCTCGGCGGTGCGTTGTTCCTGTTGCGTCTGCAAGGCGCGGGCGAGGATTCGGCAGCGGTGTTCAGCGCCGGCTGGAGTGGCTTGCTCAGTGCTTCGCTGATCGGTCTGGCGTTGATCGCCGGCATGCTGTTGGCGGCCCGTGATGAAATGGTGCGCGGTGATGTACGTCTGCTGCGCGGATTGTCGGTGGTGCTGTTGGCTGGTCTGGTGCTGATCAATCTGGCGGTGCTGTTTGTCCTGCCATGGCAGACCGCGAGCGCGGTGTGGGCGGCCAGTGGTTTGCTGATTATCTGGTTGAGCCTGTACCTCAAGCAGCGCGTGAGTTTTGTTTTCGGTTTGTTGTTGCAAGTGATCGGTGGCGCGGCGTTTTTGCTGGCCGGTCCGGAGTTGCTCGGGCCACTGTCCAGCGAAGGTTTGAAACCGCTGGCCCATGGCGGATTCTGGACGCCGCTGGTACTGGGGCTGGCGGCGATGATCGGTGCGTGGCGCCTGCAACTGGGCAATCACGCCTCGGCATTCGATGCGTTGAGTTTGCAGCGCTTGTCCGAAGTACTGCTGGTGTGGGGCGCGGGTTGGTGGGCGCTGGCGTGGGTTAGCGAGGTGCTGCGTTTTGCTGCTCCGAATTTGCAAGGCACGTTGCTGCTGTTGGTTGCAGCCGTAAGCGTGGCGGTGTGGACTGTGTTGTCGCTACGTTTGAAATGGCCGGCGCTGGGCTTGCTCTGCACCTTGCTGATTCCGGCGGCAGGTCTGGTGTTGCTCGCTGCTTGGCATTCGCGTTATCACCCGGCGACGGATTTCGGCTGGCTGGCGTGGGCGGCGGTGTTCGCCGTGCACTTCTTCAGTCTGCGGCGCCTGGCGCCGATGTTGCCGGCGCGCGCCTTGAGTACGGCGCATGTATTGGGCTGTTGGTTGCTGATTGGCGTGCTGGCGCTGGAATTGCGTTACGGGCTACTGCTGTTGTCCGAGCAATACAACGCCTGGCGTTGGTTGGGTTGGGCGATTCTGCCGAGCGTTTATCTGCTGCTGGCAGCGGCCCCGCGCTCTTGGCCGTGGCCGGTCGCAGCGTTTGCCCGCGAGTACCGCTTGTACGCCGCCGCGCCGCTGGCGGTGCTGATGCTCGCGTGGTTTTGGTTGGCGAATGGCGTCAGCGATGGCAACGCCGAACCGTTGCCGTATGTGCCGCTGCTGAACCCGCTGGAGCTGGGTCTGTTGTTTGCTTTGTTCGGCGTTTATGTCTGGTCGCGCAGTGCAGTTTCGCAGCTGTCGATTCGTCAGGACTACGCCGAATACGCGACGCAACTGATCGCCGGGGTATCGCTGTTCGCTTTCTGCACCGCGCTGGTCACCCGCGCGGCACACCATTGGGCCGGGATTCCGTTCGAGCTCGATCAACTGCTCGGCTCGATGCTGGTGCAGGCCGGATTGTCCATCGTCTGGACGTTGATGGCGCTCGGGCTGATGATCGGCGGGCATCTGCGTCATCGTCGCGAAGTGTGGTTGATCGGCGCGGCGCTGATTGCGCTGGTGGTGGCCAAACTGATTTTTGTCGAACTGAGCAACCGTGGCGGCCTTGCCCGGATCGTCTCGTTTATCGGCGTCGGCGTGTTGCTGCTGGTGGTTGGCTATTTCGCGCCGCTGCCGCCCAAACGCGTCGACGCTGACCCGGCGGCGGCCAAACCGGCCCCGAACACCGAAGGAGTTTCATCTTGAGTCGCATGCGAAATCTGGGTTGGTTGGCGTTGGGCGTGGTGATGGTGGCCGGTGCTCAGGAAAAACCGGCGGACTTCGCCACGCAGGTGCCGCTGTCTGTGAGCGGCAACGGCCCGTGGTATCGCCTCGACTTACCGTTGAGCGTGCAATTGCAGGCGCGCCAGACTGATCTCAGTGACTTGCGGGTATTCAACGCCGCTGGCGAAGCGCAGGCCTACGCCTTGGCGCGCGAGTCGGCGCAGACCCGCGATGACGGCCAGTTGCACGAGGTGAAATGGTTCCCGCTGTACAACGCCGCCGACGCCAGTGAGCGCGCGCCGAATGTGCGCGTGCAATCGACCACCAACGGCACGCTGGTCGAAGTGCAGCCGTCCAGCCAGTTGGAGGCGGGTGAAGAAGTGCTGCGTGGCTGGCTGCTGGATGCCAGCGCGATCAAGGCGCCGTTGCAGCAATTGATCCTCGACTGGACCAGTGAGCGCGACGGCTTTCAGCGTTTCAGCATTGAGGCCAGCGATGACTTGCAGCACTGGCAGCCGTGGGGCGAAGGTCAGGTCGCACGACTGACTTTTTCCGATGAGCGCATCGAGCAGCACGAAGTGACGTTGCCGGGGCAATCGGCGCGTTATGTGCGGCTATTGTGGGAGTCGCCGAACTCGGCGCCGATTTTGACGGCGGCGCAATTGAAAAGCAGTGATCCGCGCGATTTGCCGCTGCCGTTGGTCTGGTCGCAGGCATTGGCCGGCAGCAGCACCAAGGCCGGGGAATATACCTGGCAGTTGCCGATGGGGCTGAATGTCGAACGCGTGCAGGTTGAACTCAAACAACCGAACAGTCTGGCGCCGGTGATATTGGCGGGGCGACGTGAAAGCAGCCTGCCGTGGCAGGAACTGAGCAGCGGCTTGCTCTATCGCCTGAGCCAGAATAATCAGGATGTAGTGCAGAACGAATTGCAGCTCTACGGGCAGACCGTGCAGCAGTTGAAGCTGACGGTCGATGAGCGCGGCGGTGGTCTGGGCGCGCAGGCGCCCAGCGTGAAGTACGCGGTGCGGGCGACTCAGGTGATCTTCCTTGCACGCGGAGAGGGGCCGTACAGTCTGGCGCTGGGTAATCCGACGGTGAAAACGGCGAACTTGCCGCTGGCGACGCTGATTCCGGATTTCAAGCCGCAGAAGCTGGCGTCGTTGGGCAAGGCGTCGGTGCAGGGTGAAGCGGTTGGTACGCAGACATCGACGGCGACCACAGCGGCGGTGGCGGAGACCAATTGGAAGAAGATTGGGTTGTGGGCAGTGTTGTTGTTGAGTGTGGTGTTTTTGGGGGCTATGGCGTTTAGCTTGTTGCGCAAGCCTCCAACCAACACCTGAGAATGGCTGGCGCTGCGCGCCGATCGCTGGCAAGCCAGCTCCCACAGGTTATTTGGTGTACACAAAATAGATGAACGACCGAAGTCCTTGTGGGAGCTGGCTTGCCAGCGATGACGGCCGATCAATCAACAAAAATCCTCTAACCGCCGCTATCACTCAACCACCATCCGTCCCGAACCGGTCTACGCTAAACCCGCTACCTGAACTCTCCACCCACATTCACGTCTCATGCAGGCAATTACACCCCAACGCACGTTACCGGGCGTCTTCGCTCGCTACGTTTTCAGACTCCCTGTAAACTGCGCGGGTTTTTAGCCCCCCATTCCACCGGAGCCGTCCATGTCCCGCGTTACCCTGAGTCGCTATTTGATTGAGCAGACCCGCAGCAATAACACTCCTGCCGATCTGCGTTTCCTGATCGAAGTGGTGGCGCGTGCTTGCAAAGAAATCAGCCACGCCGTGTCCAAAGGCGCCCTGGGTGGTGTTCTGGGCAGCATGGGCACTGAAAACGTCCAAGGCGAAGTGCAGAAGAAACTCGACGTGATCTCCAACGAGATCCTGCTCGAAGCCAACGAATGGGGCGGTCACCTGGCCGGCATGGCGTCCGAGGAAATGGACAATGCCTACCAGATCCCGGGCAAATACCCGAAAGGCGCCTATCTGCTGGTATTCGACCCACTGGACGGTTCGTCGAACATCGACATCAACGCCCCGGTCGGCACCATCTTCTCGGTACTGCGTTGCCCGAACGAATACCTGAGCCAGAACGAGCCGCTGAACGAAAAAGCGTTCCTGCAGCCAGGCACCCAGCAGGTTGCCGCCGGTTACGCGATCTACGGCCCGCAAACCATGCTGGTACTGACCCTCGGTGACGGCGTCAAAGGTTTCACCCTGGACCGCGAAATGGGCAGCTTCGTGCTGACCCACGAAGACATCACCATTCCTGAATCGACCCAGGAATTTGCGATCAACATGTCCAACCAGCGTCACTGGGAAGCCCCGGTACAACGCTACGTGGGCGAGCTGCTGGCCGGTGAAGAAGGTCCGCTGAAAAAGAACTACAACATGCGTTGGGTCGCGGCGATGGTTGCCGACGTACACCGCATCCTGACCCGTGGCGGTCTGTTCATGTACCCGCGCGACAGCCGTGAGCCGTCCAAGCCAGGCAAACTGCGTCTGATGTACGAAGCCAACCCGATGTCGTTCCTCGTTGAACAAGCGGGCGGCGCGTCCACCGACGGTCATCAGCGTATTCTCGACATCCAGCCTGAAGGCCTGCACCAGCGCGTAGCAGTCTTCCTCGGCTCGAAAGAAGAAGTCGCTCGCGCTACGGCTTACCACAAGGAATAAACCATGACTGCGCCCTGGCAGCCGTTGCTCGATTGGTGGTTCGGACATGCCGAATCACCGGACGAGATAGCGGCTGACAAGGGCAAGTTGTGGTTCGGTAAGCGAGACAGCCAAGACCTCGAAGCGCAGACGCGTTTCGGGGTCTTTGTCGATCAGGCCCTGGCCGGCGAATTGACCGAGTGGACGCAACGTCCCGAAGGTTGGCTGGCGCTGGTGCTGTTGCTCGATCAATTGCCGCGAATGATCTTTCGCGACACTCCCAAAGCGTTTTCCGGTGATCTGCGCGCGCAGAAACTCGTTGCCCAAGGCATTGCGGCGGATTTCGATCGGCAGTTGAAACCGATTCAGCGTGTATTCATTTATCTGGTGTTCGAACACTGCGAAAACCTCGCGGTGCAGAATGAGGCGGTTTCCAGATTTATCGAGCTGGTGGCTGAACAGCCGGAGTCGGAGCGGGCCGTGTTTGCGGATAATCTGGATTATGCCGAGCGGCATCAAAAGGTGATTGCGCGGTTTGGCCGGTTTCCGCATCGCAATGCGGTGTTGGGGCGGGAGTCAACGGCTGAAGAGTTGGCCTTTCTTTCCGAACCTGGGTCAAGGTTTTAAGGGCTTACCCTCACCCTAGCCCTCTCCCAGGGGGAGAGGGGACTGACCGAGGTGGATGTTGGAGGTACATCGACTTGAGAGACCTGAGTCGAACTCAGGTTTTGAAAGGCTTGAATATCTGCTCCCTTTCCCCCCTCGCCCCCCTGGGGGCGGTCCGACGTTTCGGGAGGGCTGGGGTGAGGGGGTAAAGCCCTTGATCTTTAAATCCTGAAACTACCCACCAACTGCTTCAACCGCGCCGCCTGCTGCTCCAGATCCGAGCACGCCCGCAACGTTGCCTGCAAGTTCTCCACACCTTCCTGATTCAGCGTGTTGATCTCGTTGATATCGACGTTGATCGACTCGACCACAGCGGTCTGCTCTTCAGTCGCGGTGGCCACCGACTGATTCATCCCGTCGATCTCGCCAATACGCTGAGTCACGCTGCCCAACCGCTCACCGGCCTGGTTGGCGATGCCGACGCTGCTTTCACTCTCGCGCTGGCTCTCGGTCATGATGCTGACCGCCTGGCGCGCGCCGACTTGCAGCTCTTCGATCATCTTCTGCACTTGCTGCGCCGAATCCTGGGTGCGGTGCGCGAGGTTGCGCACTTCGTCGGCAACCACGGCGAAACCACGACCGGCTTCACCGGCACGCGCCGCTTCGATCGCGGCGTTGAGCGCGAGCAGGTTGGTCTGCTGGGAAATACTGGTGATCACTTCGAGAATCTGGCCGATGTTCACCGTGTTGCTGTTCAGGGTTTCGATGTTGCCGCACGAATCGCTGATCTTCGCCGACAGCTGCTGCATGGCGTGGATGGTTTTATCGACAACCTGCTGGCCGTCGACCGCGAGGCTGCGCGCATCGCTGGAGTGCTGCGAGGCGAGGGCGGCGTTCTGGGCGATTTCCTGCGCGGCGGCGCCGAGTTGGTTGATCGCCGCGGCCACGCTGTTGGTGCGCGAGGCTTGCTGATCGGAGTTGTACATCGACGAGTTCGACGCTGCGACCACGCGCAGGGCGACTTCGTTGACCTGGCCGGTGGCCGAGGACACTTCACGAATCGAAGTGTGAATGCGCTCAACAAAACGGTTGAATGAGGTGCCCAGTGCGCCGAACTCATCGTTGCCGTGGATCACTAGACGTTTGGTCAGGTCGCCTTCACCTTCGGCGATGTCGTGCATCGCGCGGCCCATGGTCAGCAGCGGTTGCATCAACACGCGAATGAGCATGCCGAGCAGGGCGATGATGATTACCACGGCAATAACCATGGCGATCAGCGCCGAGGTGCGGAATTCGCTGAGCATGGCGAACGCGGTGTCTTTATCGAGCACCAGCGCCACGTACCAGTCGGCCGACGGCACGCCGTTGACGCGGGTGAAGGAGATCAACTGCGTCTTGCCGTCGAACTCGACTTCTTTCAGGCCCGGGCTGACTTTTGGTGCGCCGTTCGGGTAGGCCTCGGCGAGGGTCTTGAGCACCAGTTTGCTGTCCGGGTGGATCAGGATCTTGCCATCGGCACTGACGATGAACGCGTGGCCGTGGCCACCGAAGTTCAGCGAGTTGATGATCGCGCTGACGCTGGTCAGGTCGATGTCGGCACCGGCGACGCCGAGCATCTGGCCCTGGCGCTGCACCGGGGTGGCGACAGTGATTACCAGTTTGCCCGAGGACGCGGCGATGTACGGTTCGGTGACGATGGTCTGTTGCGCGCTGTTGGCCGCTTTGTACCAGCCGCGTGCGCGTGGATCGTAATCCGGCGCGCGATTGCCGGCCGGCACCGAGAACATCACGCCGTCGGCGCCGCCAAAATAGCTGAGCTGGAAATTGCCGGTGTAGGCGGGCAGGTCGATGATGCGTTTCAGGCTGGCGGGGGCGTTGCCGTCGACAGCCACTTGCTGCGACAGCGATTGCAGCAATTGAATGCGGCTTTCCAGCCAGGTCTGGATGTTGCTGGTGGTCAGGCTGCCCAGTTCCTGCATCGAGGCTTCGGTGCTGCTGCCCAAGGCTTCGCGCTGTCGATAGTCGTTGAAGAAAATGAAACAGGCGAACGCAACGGCCACCACGAGGGCGGCAGCCAACAAGATCTTGTGGCTGAATTTCATGTTTCTGGTCATCGAATGAACTACCGCGAAGGGGCTGGTCAAGAAAGGGCGGCAATTTGCCACACTCGGGGGCTTTGCGCTGCTCTTATTTCGACCGCGACGCGCCAAAGATTAGGCGTCTTTGGCGAAAGGCGACGAAATGCTCAATAGCCCTACAAAGTGTCTGATTTATCGGCAAATGCCAGACAGGCGGGCTAATAAATAGCCGTCCGCCCACGGAACCAGATGAGGGTTTTCTCTTCTAAGCTTCTGGTTGGCACCATGCCATCCCCCCTCGTTCCAGGAGTTACACCATGTCGCTGCGATCTATCGCCCTTCTGACGTTTTGCGTGCTGTTGGCCGCATGCAGCAAGGTCAATCAGGAAAACTATTCGAAGCTTTCGGCCGGTATGGCCAAGGCCGAAGTCGAGACTCTGCTCGGCAAGCCCACCGATTGCTCGGGCGCGCTCGGCATGTCCAGTTGCACCTGGGGCGACAAGAACAGCTTTATCAGCGTGCAGTATGCCGGTGACAAAGTGCTGATGTTTTCCGGCCAAGGCCTGAAGTAAACCGGGGCTTCGCGCCCACGGAGAAGAAAAATGAAGCGGTTATTGCTGATCCTTTTTGCCGGCCTGGTACTGGCCGGCTGCGCCACTTCCGGCGTAGACCCGTTGGCGCCGAAAACCGTCAACAGCGTCAATCTCAAGCGTTATCAGGGCACCTGGTATGAGCTGGCGCGCTTGCCGATGTACTTCCAGCGCAATTGCGCGCAGTCCGAAGCCCATTACACCCTCAAGCCTGACGGCAATGTCGCGGTGCTCAATCGCTGCCTGACGCCGCAATGGCAGTGGGAAGAGGCCAAGGGCACGGCTTATCCACAGGTGCCGGGCAAGACCGATAAACTCTGGGTCGAATTCGATACCTGGTTCTCACGCCTGATTCCGGGTGTGGCAAAAGGCGAATACTGGGTGTTGTACGTCAGCGATGACTACAAGACCGCCATCGTCGGCGACCCGAGTCGCAAGTACATGTGGTTGCTGTCACGCACGCCGACCGTCAACGGTGTGGTGCGTGAAGAGCTGCTGAGCAAGGCGCGTCAGCAGGGTTATGACACGACGCGACTGATCTGGCGTGCGACTGATCGACAGATGGCCAAGACTTCAAACTAAAGAACACCGCCAACCCCCTGTAGGAGTGAGCCTGCTCGCGATAGCGGTGTGTCAGCCATAAATATGTGACTGATACACCGCTATCGCGAGCAGGCTCACTCCTACATTGGGTTATGTGTGTCAGCCTAAAAGGTCGCGCAGGACCTGGGTGAAGGCACGAGCACTGTCCTCTTCCCCTGCATGCCGACCATCACGCACTACCCACTGGCCGTTGACCAGCACATCGCGCACCTGACGATCGCCGCCGGCAAACAACCAGCGATTCAAAATCCCGTCACCCGTGGCCGTCGCCAGATACGGATCGCTGCCATCGAGCACAATCCAGTCCGCACGCTTGCCCACCTCCAGCGCACCAACCGGCTGCCCCATCGCCTGCGCACCACCGTCCAGCGCCGCGTCATACAACGTACGTCCAACCATCGGCTGATCCGCGCCATACAAGCGATTACGCCGCTGATCACGCAGGCGCTGGCCGTATTCCAGCCAACGCAATTCCTCGACCACACTGAGCGAGACATGGCTGTCGGAACCGATACCCATGCGCCCACCCTGGGCGAGGAAATCCACCGCCGGGAAAATTCCGTCGCCGAGATTCGCTTCGGTGGTCAGGCACAGCCCGGCGATGGCGCGACTTTTGGCCATCAGCGTGACTTCTTCCGGGTTGGCGTGGGTGGCGTGCACCAGACACCAGCGTTGATCGACTTCGGTATTTTCGTAGAGCCATTGCAGCGGACGCCGACCGCTCCAACTCAAGCAGTCATCGACCTCTTTCTGCTGTTCGGCGATGTGAATGTGCACGGGGCATTGCTTGTCGCTGGCCGCCAAGACTTCGCTGATCTGCTGCGGGGTCACCGCACGCAACGAGTGGAAGCACAGGCCCAGCGACTGCGCCTTTTGCTGCGCCAGTAACGGCTGCAAACGCGATTGCAGATTCAGGTAATTTTCGGTGCTGTTGATGAAGCGGCGCTGGCCGTCATTCGGCGTCTGGCCGCCAAAACCGGAGTGGCTGTAGAGCACCGGCAACAGGGTCAGACCAATGCCGCTTTCGCTTGCGGCCTGACTGATGCGCAACGCCAATTCAGCCGGATCGGCATACGGCTGACCATTGCTGTCATGGTGTACGTAATGAAATTCAGCGACGGAGGTATAACCGGCCTTGAGCATTTCGATGTACAGCTGACGGGCAATCACGCCGAGTTGATCCGGGCTGATTTTTCCGACGAGGCGATACATCAGATCGCGCCAGGTCCAGAAACTGTCGTTGGGGTTGCCGGCCACTTCGGCCAGACCCGCCATCGCTCGCTGGAAGGCATGGGAGTGCAAATTCGGCATGCCCGGCAGCAGCGGGCCGCTCAGCCGTTCAGCGCCATCTGCGGTGGAATCGGCCTGGATTCGGGTCAGCAAGCCCTCGGCGCTGACCTCAAGACGTACATTGTTGGCCCATCCGTTAGGCAGCAGCGCGCGTTCGGCAAAGAAGGCGGACATGGTTCAGCACCCCATCGTGTGTTATTTGTATATACATATACAGACGTTTGCCTGCCCGGTAAACTCCGGCAAGCTAGCCACTTTCATCCAATGAACAGGGATCAACCGTGCCGACTCCGCCTCCAGTCTCCCCGTTGGCCGCGAACATGGGCGACAGTCCGGCGCCCTTGTACGCCCGCGTCAAACAGATGATCACCCAGCAGATCGACAGCGGAAACTGGCCGCCGCACTACCGCGTGCCGTCCGAGAGCGAGCTGGTCAATCAACTCGGTTTCAGCCGCATGACCATCAACCGTGCCCTGCGCGAGATGACCGCGGACGGTCTGCTGGTGCGCATGCAAGGCGTCGGCACGTTTGTCGCCGAACCGAAGAGCCAGTCCGCGCTGTTCGAAGTGCACAACATCGCCGATGAAATCGCTTCCCGTGGTCATCGCCACACCTGCCAGGTCATCACTCTGGAAGAAGAGGCCGCGGGTTCCGAGCGTGCGCTGGCACTGGACATGCGTGAAGGGCAGAAGGTCTTCCACTCGCTGATCGTGCATTACGAAAACGACATTCCGGTGCAAATCGAAGACCGTTTCGTCAACGCGCTGGTCGCGCCGGAATACCTCAAACAGGATTTCACTCTGCAAACGCCTTACGCCTATCTCAACCAGGTGGCGCCGCTGACAGAAGGCGAGCATGTGGTTGAAGCGATCCTCGCTGAGCCGTCCGAATGCAAGTTGCTGCAGATTGAAAAGGGCGAGCCGTGCCTGCTGATTCGTCGCCGCACGTGGTCGGGGCGTCAGCCGGTGACCGCAGCACGATTGATTCACCCGGGTTCCCGTCACCGTCTGGAAGGACGGTTTCATAAATAGAGAGCATAAATGAATGGTTTGAGGGTTTTACGCGCCGAAGGCTACCCGCGCATGCCGTGGAAAAACGGCGGCGGCAGCACTGAAGAAATCACCCGTGATGCGGGCGCAGGTCTGGACGGTTTTGGCTGGCGTCTGTCGATTGCCGACATCGCCGAATCCGGTGGTTTTTCAACATTCGCCGGTTATCAGCGGGTGATCACCGTGTTGCAGGGTGACGGCATGACCTTGTGCGTTGACGGCGACGATACGCGGCCGCTGTTACCGCTCGACCCGTTTGCCTTTAGCGGTGAAAGCCAGGTGTTGTGCACGCTGCTCGGCGGTGCGATTCGCGATTTCAACCTGATCTATATGCCGCAGCGTTACAGCGCGCGGTTGCAGTGGCTGGACGGTGAGCAGCGTTTCTTCAGCTCGGCGGGGACGGTGTTGGTGTTCAGTGTCAGTGAGTTGCTGGAAGTCCGGATCGGTGACAGTGTTTCGCAGTTGGGGCGACATGATTGCCTGCAACTGGACGGCAACAGCGGTCTGGCCGAAGTCTCCACCAATGCGGGTTGCTGCGTCATTGAACTGACTGGACGCTGATTCAGAAATCTTAAAAGATCGCAGCCTTCGGCAGCTCTTACAGGGTGTACATCAAACCCAGTGTAGGAGCTGCCGAAGGCTGCGATCTTTTGCTTTTGGGGTGTTCCCAACCCACGCACCAACTTGTTACCGAACGCCCCAGCGTGGCGCAAAACCACGCTCATGTAACAAAGCCCGCGCCTCCCTAAATCATCCCCAGGAAAAATTTCATCCACGCCTGAACCCTTGATTCAGGCGCTCTCCAGCCTTGCCGGCGATTTTTCTTGAACGAGCCTCCAACAAGTTGGCCGCTTGATTGCATATGCTTGTATGTACAAGTAAAGACGTATGCGTATGAGTCGCTCGAGACTCTCCGCAGCGTCCACTGATTCGCTTGTCGCGCATCGAAGCGCACAGGCTGCTTGCCCACTGCCAGGGTTGGTTTGAATTGATCGCTGAGGAGTCTTTTTCGTGACTGACAATAAGCCTACAAAGTTTCGCAACGTTGAGATCCGCGCCGCCCGCGGCAACAAGCTGACCGCCAAGAGCTGGCTGACCGAAGCGCCGCTGCGCATGCTGATGAACAATCTCGACCCCGAAGTTGCCGAGAACCCGAAAGAGCTGGTGGTCTACGGTGGTATCGGTCGCGCCGCGCGTAACTGGGAGTGCTACGACAAGATCGTCGAGAGCCTCACCCACCTGAATGACGATGAGACCCTGCTGGTGCAATCCGGCAAGCCGGTCGGCGTGTTCAAGACTCACAGCAATGCCCCGCGTGTACTGATCGCCAACTCCAACCTCGTACCGCACTGGGCGAGCTGGGAACACTTCAACGAACTCGACGCCAAAGGCCTGGCCATGTACGGCCAGATGACCGCCGGCAGCTGGATCTACATCGGCAGCCAGGGCATCGTCCAAGGCACCTACGAAACCTTCGTTGAGGCCGGTCGCCAGCACTACAACGACAACCTCACCGGCAAGTGGGTTCTCACCGCTGGCCTCGGTGGCATGGGCGGCGCACAACCTCTGGCGGCAACTTTGGCCGGCGCGTGCTCGCTGAACATCGAATGCCAGCAGGTCAGCATCGATTTCCGTCTGAAAAGCCGTTACGTCGACGAGCAAGCCAAAGACCTCGACGACGCTCTGGCGCGCATCGATAAATACACCAAGGAAGGCAAAGCGATCTCCATCGCCCTGTTGGGTAACGCCGCAGAAATTCTCCCGGAACTGGTAAAGCGCGGCGTGCGCCCGGACATGGTCACCGACCAGACCAGTGCCCACGATCCGCTCAACGGCTACCTGCCTGCCGGCTGGACCTGGGACGAGTACCGCGCCCGCGCCAAGACCGAACCGGCCGCTGTGATCAAAGCCGCCAAGCAGTCGATGGCTGTGCACGTCAAAGCCATGCTGGAATTCCAGAAGCAAGGCATCCCGACCTTCGACTACGGCAACAACATCCGTCAGATGGCACAGGAAGAAGGCGTCGAAAACGCGTTCGATTTCCCGGGCTTCGTACCGGCCTACATCCGTCCGCTGTTTTGCCGTGGCATCGGCCCGTTCCGCTGGGCGGCACTGTCGGGTGATCCGCAAGACATCTACAAAACCGACGCCAAGGTCAAAGAGCTGATCCCGGATGACGCGCACCTGCACAACTGGCTGGACATGGCCCGCGAGCGCATCAGCTTCCAGGGTCTGCCGGCACGTATCTGCTGGGTTGGCCTGGGCCTGCGCGCCAAGCTCGGTCTGGCCTTCAACGAGATGGTTCGCAGCGGCGAGTTGTCGGCGCCAATTGTGATCGGTCGCGACCACCTCGACTCCGGCTCGGTCGCCAGTCCGAACCGTGAAACCGAATCGATGCAGGACGGTTCCGACGCCGTGTCCGACTGGCCATTGCTCAACGCATTGCTCAACACTGCGAGCGGGGCGACCTGGGTTTCCCTGCACCACGGCGGCGGCGTCGGCATGGGCTTCTCGCAGCACTCGGGCATGGTGATTGTTTGCGACGGTACTGACGAAGCGGCCGAGCGCATCGCGCGCGTGCTGCACAACGACCCGGCTACCGGCGTCATGCGCCACGCCGATGCCGGTTACCAGATCGCCATCGACTGCGCCAAGGAACAGGGCCTGAACCTGCCGATGATTACCGGCAAATAAATGCAAAACCCCTGTAGGAGCTGCCGCAGGCTGCGATCTTTTGATGTTGGTTTTTCAAGATCAAAAGATCGCAACCTGCGGCAGCTCCTACAGAGAATCTAACAATCCACAGAGGTTGAATCATGGCTGTCAACACCGATCGTGCAGGCAACAAACCGTTGATCGAAAGGCGTTCGATCGACTACATCCCGGAAGCGGAAAGACACGGTCGTCTGTTTAGCCAGTTCACCCTGTGGATGGGCGCCAACCTGCAAATCACCGCGATTGTCACCGGGGCCTTGGCCGTGGTGCTCGGCGGTGATGTGTTCTGGTCGTTGATCGGTCTGTTGATCGGTCAATTGCTGGGCGGTGGAGTGATGGCGCTGCATGCCGCGCAAGGCCCGAAGCTGGGCCTGCCACAGATGATCTCCAGCCGCGTGCAGTTTGGCGTTTACGGCGCGGCGATCCCGATCGTGTTGGTGTGCCTGATGTACCTGGGTTTCACCGCGACGGGCACCGTGCTTTCCGGCCAGGCGCTGGGGCAGTTGTTTAACGTCAGCGACAGTGTCGGCATCCTGATTTTTGCCAGCGTCATCGTGCTGGTGACGGTGCTCGGTTATCGGGTGATCCACTGGATCGGCCGTGTTGCCAGCGTCATTGGCGTGATCGCTTTCGTCTTCCTGTTCTGGCGTTTGATGAGCCAGACCGACGTCGGCGCACTTCTGCAAATCCGTCATTTCAGCTGGAGCAGTTTCCTCCTCGCGGTGTCGCTCGCGGCCTCCTGGCAGATCGCTTTCGGCCCGTACGTGGCTGACTATTCCCGTTACCTGCCGAGCAATACCTCGGCGGTCAAAACCTTCTTCGCCGCCGGTGCCGGCTCTGTGGTTGGCGCACAAGTGGCGATGATCCTCGGCGTGTTCGCCGCGGCTTCCTCCAGCGGTCAGTTCGCCGGTCACGAAGTCGCCTACATCGTCGGTCTGGGCGGCACCGGCGCCACCGCGGCGCTGCTGTACTTCAGCATCGCGTTCGGCAAGGTGACCATCTCGACGCTTAACTCCTACGGCAGCTTCATGTGCATCGCGACCATCATCAGTGGTTTCAAGGGGCACCTGACCGTTACGCGCATGCAGCGTCTGGTGTTTGTGCTGGTGATCGTTGGCGCAGCGACCCTGATTGCGCTGCTCGGTCAGCACTCGTTCCTCGGTGCGTTCAAGTCTTTCATCCTGTTCCTGCTCGCCTTCTTCACCCCGTGGAGCGCGATCAACCTGGTCGACTACTACTGCATCACCCGTGAGCGCTACGACGTGCCGGCGCTGGCCGACCCGAATGGCCGCTACGGTCGCTGGAACCTGCTCGGCATCAGCGTCTATGTGTTCGGTGTGCTGGTGCAGTTGCCGTTCATCTCCACCAAGTTCTATACCGGTCCGCTGGTGGCCGCCCTCGGTGATGTGGATATTTCCTGGATCATCGGCCTCGTGCTGCCGGCTGCCGTCTACTACGTGTGCGCAAAAAAATGGCACAGCGCGGTACCCGATCAACTGATTCTGCCGGTCGAGCAGAACAGCGTTGTACAACCTAAAACAAGCGGGGCCGGTCGCGCTGCGGCGCAGGCCTGATTTGGACGTGGACAGGGCTGGATGCCTCTTGACTGCCGTAAGCCAATTCATGATTAGGAGCGTCACAACAATGAAATCGAACAAGACCCTGCTGACCACATTGCTGTCCATGGGCCTGCTGGCCAGTGCCGGTGCGTCCCAAGCCGCGGGCTGGTGCGAATCGGGCAAACCGGTGAAGTTCGCCGGGCTGAACTGGGAAAGCGGCATGCTGCTGACCGACGTGCTGCAAGTGGTGCTGGAGAAAGGTTACGACTGCAAGACCGACAGCCTGCCGGGCAACTCCATCACCATGGAAAACGCCCTGAGCAGTAACGATATTCAAGTGTTTGCCGAAGAGTGGGTCGGTCGCAGCGAGGTCTGGAACAAGGCCGAGAAGGCCGGCAAGGTTGTCGGTGTCGGCGCTCCGGTCGTCGGCGCGGTGGAAGGCTGGTACGTGCCGCGTTACGTGATCGAAGGCGACGCCAAGCGCAAGCTTGAACCGAAAGCCCCGGACCTGAAAAACATCGCTGACCTGGGCAAATACGCCGCCGTGTTCAAGGACGCCGAAGAGCCGTCCAAGGGCCGTTTCTACAACTGCCCGGCCGGCTGGACCTGCGAACTCGACAACAGCGAAATGCTGAAAAGCTACGGCCTCGAAAGCAGTTACACCAACTTCCGCCCGGGCACCGGTCCTGCGCTGGATGCAGCAGTGTTGTCGAGCTACAAGCGTGGCGAGCCGATCCTGTTTTACTACTGGTCGCCAACCCCGCTGATGGGTCAGGTGGATCTGGTCAAACTGGAAGAAAAACCGGGCGTCGACAAGACCGTGAGCATCAAGGTCGGCCTGTCGAAAACCTTCCACGACGAGGCCCCGGAACTGGTCGCCGTGCTGGAAAAGGTCAACCTGCCGATCGACCTGCTGAACCAGAACCTGGGCCGTATGGCCAAGGAGCGTATCGAGTCGCCGAAACTGGCGAAAATCTTCCTCAAGGAACATCCTGAGGTCTGGCATGCGTGGGTGAGTGAAGACGCAGCCAAGAAAATCGACGCGGCGCTGTAGGTCGATACCTCCCGGTCAACCGTGAGGCTGGCCGGGGGATATGCCGTAAACGCTTGATTGAGATTTCTGATTGAGAGCCGCTTATGTTTCCCGAAAGCTTTACCTTTTCCATCGCCGACTGGGTCAACGGTTGGGTCGATTCGCTGGTCACCAACTACGGTGATGTGTTCCGCCACATCTCCGACACACTGCTCTGGGCCATCGTCAACCTCGAAGGCTTGCTGCGCGCAGCGCCGTGGTGGTTGATGCTGGCGATCGTTGGTGTGGTTGCCTGGCATGCCACGCGTAAAGTCGTGACCACAGCAGTCATCGTCGGTCTGCTGTTCCTCGTCGGCGCCGTTGGCTTGTGGGACAAGCTCATGCAGACCCTGGCGTTGATGATGGTCGCGACGATCATTTCGGTGCTGATCGGCATTCCGCTGGGGATTCTTTCGGCGCGCAGCAATCGCTTGCGTTCGGTGCTGATGCCGCTGCTCGACATCATGCAAACCATGCCGAGTTTCGTGTACCTGATCCCGGTGCTGATGCTGTTCGGTCTGGGCAAGGTCCCGGCGATTTTCGCCACGGTGATCTACGCCGCACCGCCGCTGATTCGCCTGACTGATCTGGGCATTCGCCAGGTCGACGGCGAAGTGATGGAAGCGATCAACGCCTTCGGTGCCAACCGCTGGCAGCAGCTGTTCGGCGTGCAACTGCCGCTGGCGCTGCCAAGCATCATGGCCGGGATCAACCAGACCACCATGATGGCCCTGTCGATGGTGGTGATCGCCTCGATGATCGGTGCCCGTGGCCTGGGTGAAGATGTGCTGGTGGGGATTCAGACCCTCAACGTCGGACGCGGCCTCGAAGCCGGTCTGGCGATCGTGATTCTCGCAGTGGTCATCGACCGCATTACTCAGGCGTACGGTCGGCCACGGCATGAGGTGAGCAAATGAGCAACGCAACCGTGAGCAAGATCGAAGTCAAAAACGTCTTCAAGATTTTCGGCAACCGCGCCAAGGATGCGCTGGCCATGGTCGGTCAGGGCAAGACCAAGGATCAGGTGCTGAGTGAAACCGGTTGCGTGGTCGGCGTTAACGACCTGTCGCTGAGCATCGGCACTGGCGAGATCTTTGTGATCATGGGCCTGTCCGGTTCCGGAAAATCGACACTGGTGCGCCACTTCAACCGGTTGATCGACCCGACCAGCGGCGCGATCCTCGTCGATGGCGTCGATATCCTGCAATACGACATGGATGCTCTGCGCGAATTTCGCCGGCACAAGATCAGCATGGTGTTCCAGAGCTTCGGCCTGTTGCCGCACAAGACTGTGCTCGACAACGTCGCCTACGGCCTGAAAGTCCGTGGCGAGAGCAAGCAAATGTGCTCGGAACGCGCGCTGCACTGGATCAACACCGTCGGCCTCAAAGGCTACGAAAACAAATACCCGCACCAGCTCTCCGGCGGCATGCGCCAGCGTGTCGGCCTGGCGCGCGCCTTGGCGGCGGACACCGACATCATCCTCATGGACGAAGCGTTCAGTGCGCTGGATCCGCTGATCCGCGCCGAGATGCAGGACCAGTTGCTGGAGCTGCAAAAGACCCTGCACAAGACCATCGTCTTCATCACCCATGACCTTGATGAGGCAGTGCGTATCGGCAACCGCATTGCGATTCTCAAGGATGGTCGCCTGATTCAGGTCGGTACGCCGCGCGAGATTCTGCATTCGCCGGCGGATGAGTATGTTGACCGGTTCGTGCAGCGGCGGGCGGCAGTGGTTTGATCTGAATTATGCAGTGCACTGACTGGCCCTATCGCTGGCAAGCCAGCTCCCACAGGGGTTGTGTGAACAATGAGGGCTCGCAGGCCCAGTTCCTACAGAGATTGTGTGAACACTGGAGATCCTGTGGGAGCTGGCTTGCCAGCGATGAGGCCGGTAAAGCTGCATCAATATTACGGTTGAGGTTTTAGATGTCTCAGGCTGAAAAAATCGTTATCACCGGCGCCCCTCTGCGCTGGCAGGACTTGGTCGCCGTTGCCCGTCATGGCGCGCTTCTGGAGCTGTCCAGCGACACTTGGGCGCGCATCGAAAACGCCCAAGGCATCGTCCAGCGCATCGTCGCAAGCGGCGAGCGCGCCTATGGCGTCAATACCGGCCTGGGCGGTTTGTCCAACGTCTCGCTGCAGGACGAACAACTCAGCCAGCTCTCGCGCAACACCTTGCTCAGCCACGCCTGTGGCGTCGGCCCGGTGCTCGCCGACGAGCAGACTCGCGCGATCATCTGCGCCGCCATTCACAACTACAGCCACGGCAAATCCGGCCTGCATCGCCGGGTCGTCGAAGCCCTGCTGGCGCTGCTCAATCGCGGCATCACCCCGCAAGTGCCGTCGCAAGGTTCGGTGGGCTACCTGACGCACATGGCGCACATCGGCATCGCGTTGCTCGGCGTCGGCAATGTCAGCTATCGCGGGCAGATCACCTCGGCGCAGCAGGCGCTGGCCGAAGAAGGCCTGCAACCCGTGCAACTCGGCGCAAAAGACGGTTTGTGCCTGGTCAACGGCACACCGTGCATGACCGGCCTCAGCTGTCTGGCGATTGCCGACGCGACGCGTCTGGTGCAATGGGCCGACGTCATCGGCGCGATGAGTTTTGAAGCCCAGCGCGGCCAGATCGATGCGTTCGACGCTGAAATCATCGCGCTGAAACCGCATCCGGGCATGCAGCAGGTTGGCGTCAATCTGCGCGCCTTGCTCGATGGCAGCGAAGTGATTGCGTCGAGCAAAGGCATTCGCACTCAGGATGCGCTGAGCATCCGTTCGATCCCGCAAGTTCACGGCGCCGCGCGCGATCAGCTCGATCATGCAATCAAGCAGGTCGAGGCCGAACTCAACGGCTGCACTGATAACCCATTGTTGCTAGGCACGCCGGACAACTTCCGGGTGATGTCGCAAGCCAACCCGCACGGCCAATCGGTAGCGATGGCGGCGGATCTGCTGGCGATTGCCATGGCCGAAATCGGCTCGATTGCCGAACGTCGTCTGGATCGTCTGGTGAATCCGCACGTCAGCGGTCTGCCGGCATTTCTGGTGGCCAATCCGGGGGTGAACTCCGGGATGATGATCGTCCAGTACGTCGCTGCGTCACTGTGTGCGGAAAACCGCCAATTGGCGCAACCGGCGGTGCTCGACAACTACATCACTTCGGGCCTGCAGGAAGACCATTTGAGCATGGGCACCAACGCTGCGCTCAAGCTGCATCGTGCGCTGGAAAACTGCACGCAGATTCTCGCCATCGAATATCTGCTGGCGGCGCAGGCCTTTGAATTTCTCAAGGAACAGCGCTTCGGCGCGGGCACTGACCGCGCGTGGCGACTGCTGCGCGAAACGGTCCCGGCCTACGATCAGGATCGCTGGCTGGCGCCGGATATCGCCGCCGCCGCGAGCGTGTTGAAAGCCCCGAATGTGCTGGGCAACGTTTTACCGAATTTGCACTGAAAAATACCCACGCCAGCGTGCCAAGGCGCGACTCCCCAAAAGGCGAGACGCGACGGACAACGGACATCTCCGGAGCGTCTGGCGAGTTAATAACAAACTCTCAAAAGGAGCACAAAATGACTGCGCTGAACCTGATTCCCGGCCAACTGAGCCTGGCCCAACTGCGTGACGTCTACCAGAACCCGGTCAAGCTGACGCTCGACAACAGCGCATCGCAGCAGATCGAAGCCAGCGTCGCCTGCGTCGAACAGATCCTCGCGGAGAACCGCACTGCGTACGGCATCAACACCGGTTTCGGCCTGCTGGCCTCGACGCGCATTGCCAGCGAAGACCTGGAAAACCTCCAGCGCTCGCTGGTGTTGTCCCACGCCGCCGGTGTTGGCCAGCCGATCAGTGATGAGCTGGTGCGGCTGATCATGGTGCTTAAGGTCAACAGCCTCAGCCGTGGTTTCTCCGGTATTCGCCGCGTGGTGATCGATGCGCTGATCGCGCTGATCAATGCCGAGGTTTATCCGCATATTCCGCTGAAAGGTTCGGTGGGCGCTTCGGGCGATCTGGCACCGTTGGCGCACATGTCGCTAGTGCTGCTGGGCGAGGGCAAGGCGCGCTACAAGGGTGAGTGGATGGAAGCCACCGAAGCGCTGAAAGTGGCTGGCCTGACGCCGCTGACGCTGGCGGCGAAAGAAGGTCTGGCGCTGCTTAACGGTACTCAGGTTTCCACGGCGTTCGCGCTGCGTGGTCTGTTTGAAGGTGAAGATTTGTTCGCGGGCGCGCTGGCGCTGGGTGGTCTGACGGTTGAAGCGGTATTGGGTTCGCGTTCGCCGTTCGACGTGCGTATCCATGCGGCTCGTGGCCAGAAAGGTCAGATCGATGCTGCCGCTGCGTACCGTGATCTGCTCGGCGAGCGCAGCGAAGTCTCCGACTCGCACCAGAACTGCGAAAAGGTTCAGGACCCGTACTCGCTGCGTTGCCAGCCGCAAGTCATGGGCGCGTGTCTGACCCAGTTCCGTCAAGCCGCTGAAGTGCTGGCCGTTGAAGCCAACGCGGTTTCCGATAACCCATTGGTATTTGCTGCTGAAGGCGATGTGATTTCCGGCGGCAACTTCCACGCCGAACCGGTGGCCATGGCTGCTGACAACATGGCCCTGGCCATCGCCGAGATCGGCTCGCTGAGCGAACGCCGCATCTCGCTGATGATGGACAAGCACATGTCGCAGCTGCCGCCGTTCCTCGTTGCCAATGGCGGCGTGAATTCCGGTTTCATGATCGCTCAGGTGACAGCAGCGGCGCTGGCCAGCGAGAACAAGGCCTTGTCGCATCCGCATTCAGTGGACAGTCTGCCGACCTCGGCTAACCAGGAAGACCACGTATCGATGGCCCCGGCGGCTGGCAAGCGGCTGTGGGAAATGGCTGAAAACACCCGCGGGATTCTCGCGGTGGAATGGCTCGCGGCGGTGCAAGGACTGGACCTGCGTAACGGTCTGAAGACCTCGGCGAAGCTGGAGCAGGCCCGGGCGATTCTGCGTAAGGAAGTGCCGTTCTATGAGAAAGATCGGTTCTTTGCGCCGGATATCAATGCGGCGACTGAATTGTTGGCTTCGCGGTGCCTGACCGAGCTGATTCCAGCGAAACTTTTGCCTAGTTTGTAAGTGTTTTTTCAGGGAGAGCTTTGTTGTTACTGACATCGATCCCCCTCACCCCAGCCCTCTCCCCCAAGGGGGGAGAGGGGGAAGGGAGCCGATCTTCGTGGTTTTCAAAGCCTGAGTTCGGCTCAAGATTTCCAGGTCGATGTACCTCGACAGAGCAACCCGGTCAGTCCTGCTTCTTCCTGGCGAGAGCAGGGAGCCGATCTTTATGGTTTTCAGAACCTGAGTTCGGCTCAAGACTTTCAGGTCGGTGTACCTCGATAGAACAACCCGGTCAGTCCCCTCTCCCTCCGGGAGAGGGCTAGGGTGAGGGGCTTTTCAGAGGCTACCCACCAAACCAAACACAACGGAGGCCAACAGTGAAAACCCTCTGGCAACACTGCCACGTCGCAACCATGGCGCAGGGCGTCTACTCGATCATCGAGGATGCGGCCATCGTGACGTCCGGTGCGCTCATCGAGTGGATCGGCCCGCGTAATCAACTGCCATCCGGCGAATACCCGGCGGTCAATGACCTGCAAGGCGCGTGGGTCACGCCCGGCCTGATCGACTGCCACACCCACACGGTGTTCGGCGGCAACCGCAGCGGCGAATTCGAAAAACGTCTGCAAGGTGTCAGCTACGCCGAAATCGCGGCATCCGGCGGAGGCATCGCCAGCACCGTGCGCGCGACTCGCGAGGCCACTGAAGACGAGCTGTTCGCCAGCGCCGCCAAGCGCCTGAAAAGCCTTATGCGTGACGGCGTGACCACGGTTGAAATGAAGTCCGGTTACGGCCTCGATCTGGTCAACGAACGCAAAATCCTTCGTGTCATCCGTCGCCTGGAAAAAGAGCTGCCGATCAGCGTACGCAGCACCTGCCTGGCCGCCCACGCGTTGCCACCGGAATACAAAGATCGTGCCGACGACTACATCGATCTGATCTGCAGCGAGATGCTGCCCGCTCTGGCTGCCGAAGGACTGGTCGATGCCGTGGATGCGTTCTGCGAATACCTGGCGTTCTCGCCAGAGCAAGTCGAGCGCGTGTTCATCGCCGCGCAAAAACTCGGTCTGCCGGTGAAACTGCACGCCGAACAATTGTCGTCGCTGCATGGCTCCAGCCTCGCCGCGCGTTACAAGGCGTTGTCCGCCGATCACCTGGAATTCATGGACGAAGCCGACGCCATCGCCATGGCCGAGTCCGACACCGTCGCGGTGCTGCTGCCGGGCGCGTTCTACTTCCTGCGTGAAACCCAATTGCCGCCAATGGACGCCCTGCGCAAGCATAAGGTGAAAATCGCCATCGCCAGCGACCTCAACCCCGGCACTTCGCCCGCGCTGTCGTTGCGGCTGATGCTGAACATGGCCTGCACCTGCTTCCGCATGACTCCGGAGGAAGCCTTGGCCGGTGCGACGATTCATGCCGCGCAAGCGCTGGGCATGGCCGACACCCACGGTTCGCTGGAAGTCGGCAAGGTCGCGGATTTCGTTGCCTGGCACATTGATCGTCCGGCGGATCTGGCCTATTGGCTCGGCGGTGATCTGGACAAACGCGTCGTGCGTCACGGCGTCGAATCAAATCTGTAGGAGGGCGGTTGTGGATAAGGTTCTGAACTTCAAACAAGGACGCGTGCCGCTGCTGATCAGCATGCCTCACGCCGGTGTGCGCCTGACCCCAGCGGTGGAAGCCGGGTTGATCGCCGATGCGAAAAGCCTGCCGGACACTGACTGGCACATCCCGCAGCTTTACGATTTTGCTGAAGAACTCGGCGCCAGTACGTTGGCTGCCGAGTACTCGCGATTCGTCATCGATTTGAACCGGCCGTCCGACGACAAACCGTTGTATGCGGGCGCTACCACCGGGCTCTACCCGGCGACGCTGTTCGACGGCATTCCGTTGTTCCGCGAAGGCCACGAGCCGTCGAAAGAAGAACGCGCGACTTATCTGGAGCAGATCTGGACGCCGTATCACCGTACGCTTCAGGAAGAGCTGGCACGGCTGAAGGCCGAATTCGGTTACGCGCTGCTGTTCGACGCGCACTCGATCCGCTCAATCATCCCGCACCTGTTCGACGGCAAACTACCGGACTTCAACCTCGGCACCTTCAATGGCGCCAGTTGTGATCCGCAATTGGCTGCGCAACTGGAAGCGATCTGCGCTGGTCATAGCAACTACAGTCATGTTCTGAACGGACGCTTCAAGGGCGGCCACATCACCCGTCATTACGGCAACCCGGCCGAGAACATCCACGCGGTGCAACTGGAGTTGTGCCAGAGCACCTACATGGAAGAGTTCGAACCGTTCCGCTATCGCCCTGACCTCGCCGAGCCAACGCGGGTGGTACTAAAGGAATTGCTGCAGGGCTATCTGGCCTGGGGCGAAAAACACTACCGCGGCTGACTCACCCCTGTAGGAGCTGCCGAAGGCTGCGATCTTGATCGTTCCCACGCAGAGCGTGAGAACGATCAGGCCCCGGAGCATGCTCATTGACGTAAATCGGGTTTATGATGCCCAACGGCAGAATAATAGAAGTCCCCCCAGGGATGACCTCGACCCCTTACGGAGCGCGCAATGCAGACTTTGTTTCCGCAGATCAAACCTCACGCCCGGCACGATCTGGCTGTCGATGACACCCATACGCTGTACGTCGACGAAAGCGGTTCACCGGAGGGTTTGCCGGTTGTGTTCATTCATGGCGGCCCCGGCGCCGGTTGCGACGCGCAGAGCCGTCGCTATTTCGATCCGAACCTGTATCGCATTGTAACCTTCGACCAGCGCGGTTGCGGGCGCTCCACGCCGCACGCCAGCCTGGAAAACAACACCACCTGGGATCTGGTTGCCGACCTTGAGCGCATCCGCAAACACCTGGGCATCGACAAATGGGTGCTGTTCGGCGGCTCGTGGGGTTCGACCCTGGCGCTGGCCTATGCGCAAACCCACCCTGAGCGTGTTCACGGTCTGATCCTGCGTGGGATCTTTCTCTGCCGTCCGCAGGAAATCGAGTGGTTCTATCAGGCCGGTGCCAGTCGTCTGTTCCCCGATTATTGGCAGGATTACATTGCGCCAATCCCGCTGGACGAGCGCGACGATCTGCTTAGCGCATTCCACAAGCGCCTGACCGGCAACGACCAGATCGCCCAGATGCACGCGGCCAAGGCTTGGTCGACGTGGGAAGGGCGCACCGCGACCCTGCGGCCGAACCCGCTGGTGGTCGATCGCTTCTCCGAGCCGCAGCGCGCGCTGTCGATTGCGCGGATCGAATGCCATTACTTCACCAACAACGCCTTCCTTGAGCCGAACCAGCTGATTCGTGACATGGGCAAGATCGCCCATCTGCCCGGCGTGATCATTCACGGTCGCTATGACGTGATCTGCCCGCTCGACAACGCCTGGGAACTGCATCAAGCCTGGCCGAACAGCGAACTGCAGGTGATCCGTGATGCCGGCCACGCCGCATCCGAACCGGGCATCACCGATGCACTGGTGCGCGCCGCGGGCAATATGGCTCGGCGCCTGCTCGACCTGCCGCCCGAAGAAGCATGAAGGGGCTTTTACAGCGGGTACGCGGTGCGCGGGTTGAAGTCGCGGGTGAGGTAGTCGGGGCGGTCGATCACGGTTTGCTGGTGCTGGTGGCGGTCGAACCCGACGACACGCGTACCAGCGCCGACAAACTTCTGCATAAGCTGCTTAACTATCGGGTATTCAGTGATGCGGAGGGCAAGATGAACTTGTCCCTCGCCGATGTCGGTGGCGGGTTGCTGCTGGTCTCGCAGTTCACCCTTGCGGCCGACACCAAAAGCGGGTTGCGCCCGAGCTTTTCGACAGCCGCGCCACCGGCGTTGGGCGAGGAATTGTTCGACTATCTATTAAGCAGTGCGAAACAGGTGCATGGCACTGTGGCATCAGGTAGATTCGGCGCCGATATGCAGGTGCATTTGGTCAACGATGGCCCGGTTACCTTTTTGTTACAGACCTGAAAGCGCTTGAAACACCTTTTTGGGAAATTTCGACCGTTTTTAGGGTGTTTTCGCGATAAATACTTTGTTACCCCTGATGCGTTGTCATGCGGGCTACTAGATAATCGCGCGCACTGGGATCAGCGTTCGCTGATCCATTTTCACTTAGGTAGAGACTTGTCCGGATCCGATTGGGGAATCATTTTGCCCCAGCGGAGTCGGAACAATGCTCGCCAACCTGGCATATAGATAGCTGGCCGTTGGTTTTTTGATCTGTTTTCGGCGAGGGTTGCTCGTGATTGTTAGTCCCTGTAATGCAGCAAAAATGTCTGCCAAACGCATGCGAAGTGCCCTGGTAGCGGGTTCGGCGCTCCTGTGCCTGCTCAGCGCCGGCCAGCTTTGGGCGTTCAATCTTGACGATGTATCGGCGAAGGCGAAAGAACTGGCCGGGCAGAAGTTCGAAGCCCCGCGCAGCAATCTGCCGAACGAATTCCGCGACATGAAGTTCGCGGACTATCAGAAAATCCGCTTCCTCACCGAAAAGGCTGAGTGGGCTGATCAGAAAACCCCGTTCAAACTGTCCTTCTATCACCAGGGTATGCACTTCGATACACCGGTGAAAATCAACGAAATCACAGCGAACACCGTCGAAGAGATCAAATACGATCCGACGCGCTTCGATTTCGGCGACCTGAAATTCGATCCGAAAGCCACCGAACAACTTGGTTATGCCGGTTTCCGTGTGCTGTACCCGATCAACAAGGCCGACAAGCAAGACGAAATCATGACCATGCTCGGCGCGAGTTACTTCCGCGTTGTCGGCAAGGGCCACACCTACGGCCTCTCGGCGCGTGGTCTGGCGATTGATACCGCGCTGCCGTCGGGTGAGGAATTCCCGCGTTTCCGCGAGTTCTGGATTCAACAGCCGAAGCCGGGCGACAAGCATCTGGTGATCTTCGCCCTGCTGGATTCGCCGCGTGCCACCGGTGCCTACCGTCTGATCCTGCGTCCGGGCAGCGACACCATTGTCGACGTCAAAGCGCAGATGTTCCTGCGTGACAAGGTCGGCAAACTGGGCATCGCGCCACTGACCAGTATGTTCCTGTTCGGCGCCAACCAGCCGTCGAAAGTCCTCAACTACCGTCGTGAACTGCACGACTCCAGCGGTCTGTCGATCCATGCCGGTAACGGCGAGTGGATCTGGCGTCCACTGAACAACCCGAAACACCTGGCCGTGAGCAACTTCAGCATCGAGAACCCGCGTGGTTTCGGTCTGCTGCAACGTGGCCGCGACTTCAGCCACTACGAAGACCTCGACGACCGCTACGACAAGCGCCCAAGCGCCTGGATCGAGCCGAAGGGCGAGTGGGGCAAGGGCACCGTTGATCTGGTAGAAATTCCGACCGCCGACGAAACCAACGACAACATCGTTGCGTTCTGGAGCCCGGAAAAAATGCCGGAGCCGGGTCAGCCGCTGGAATTCGCCTACCGCATGCACTGGACCATGGACGAAGCGGCGATTCATGCGCCGGACAGCGCCTGGGTTTCGCAGACTCTGCGTTCGACCGGTGACGTCAAGCAATCGAACCTGATCCGTCAGCCGGATGGCAGCGTTGCCTACTTGGTCGACTTCGAAGGTCCATCGCTGGCCGCGCTGACCCCGGATGCCGACGTGCGCAGTCAGGTCAGTGTTGGTGACAACGCCGAGCTGGTTGAAAACAGCGTGCGCTACAACCCGGAAACCAAAGGCTGGCGCTTGACCCTGCGCATGAAGATCAAGGACGCGAGCAAGTCGACCGAGATGCGTGCCGCCCTGGTTCAGCCAGTCGTGACTGCTGATCTGGCGAAATCGGTGCCGGCGTCCAACTCGTCCGTTGCCAAGGCCGACAAGGTTGCCGCCAAGCAACAAGAGAAACTCGACAAGGAAGCCAAGGCCGCCGAGGCCAAACAGGCCGACGCCAAGCCAGCTGCAGATGCCAAGGACAAGGCCAACAAAGACGCCAAGCAGCCAGCGGCTGCGGACGCGGCCCCAGCCACACCGGAATCGGCACCGACTGAAGAAGTCCTGACCGAGACCTGGAGCTATCAGTTGCCTGCCGATGAGTAACTCTCAAGTACAGCCAGAGACTCTGTCCGAGTATCTGGCGCATCTGCCGATGACCGACGAGCAGCGCGCGGAACTCGCGGGCTGCCAGTCGTTCAGCGAGCTGCATGAACGCCTGTCGTCTTCAACGTTCGACGCTCCTGCCGAGGCCGCCCAGGCTTCGGTGGGCAAGCGCCTGACCCTGAGCACCGCCGAAGAACTTGAAGACGCGGAGATGCTGGTGCTCGACGCCAGCGGTCGCGTCAGCATGAAGGCGACGCCGCCGATCCGTCGGACCAAGGTCGTGCCGGAGCCGTGGCGCACCAATATTCTGGTGCGTGGCTGGCGCCGTATGACCGGTCGTACCAACCCGCCGCAGCCGCCGAAGGACGAAAACGTCTTGCCGGCCGCGCGCTGGCGCACCGTCGGCTCGATCCGCCGCTACATTCTGTTGCTGCTGATGCTCGGTCAGACCATCGTCGCCGGCTGGTACATGAAAGGCATCATGCCGTACCAGGGCTGGTCGTTCGTCGATCTGGAAGAAGTCCTGCATCAACCGCTGCTGCAAACCGCCACGCAAGTGCTGCCGTATGCGCTGCAAACCAGCATTCTGATTCTGTTCGGGATTCTGTTCTGCTGGGTGTCGGCTGGTTTCTGGACGGCGCTGATGGGCTTCCTCGAGTTGCTCACCGGTCACGATAAATACCGTATCTCCGGCAAAAGCGCCGGCAACGAGCCGATTGCCAAAGACGCGCGTACCGCGCTGGTGATGCCGATCTGCAACGAAGACGTACCGCGTGTATTCGCCGGTTTGCGGGCAACGTTCGAATCGGTTGCTGCCACTGGTGATCTGGACCGCTTTGACTTCTTCGTGCTCAGCGACAGTAATGACACCGACATCTGCGTCGCCGAACAACAGGCCTGGCTGGATGTCTGCCGCGAAGCCAAAGGTTTCGGCAAGATCTTCTACCGTCGCCGTCGCCGTCGTGTGAAGCGCAAGAGCGGCAACCTCGACGACTTCTGCCGTCGTTGGGGCGGTGACTATAAATATATGGTCGTGCTCGACGCTGACTCGGTGATGAGCGGCGAGTGCCTGACCAGTCTGGTGCGCTTGATGGAAGCCACGCCGGACGCCGGGATCATCCAGACCGCGCCGCGTGCGTCGGGCATGGACACTCTCTATGCGCGCATGCAGCAGTTTGCGACCCGCGTGTACGGCCCGCTGTTTACCGCCGGTCTGCACTTCTGGCAGTTGGGTGAATCCCACTACTGGGGTCACAACGCGATCATCCGCATGAAGCCGTTTATCGACCACTGCGCCTTGGCGCCGTTGCCGGGTAAAGGCGCGTTCTCGGGTGCGATTCTGTCCCACGACTTCGTTGAAGCCGCGTTGATGCGCCGTGCCGGTTGGGGCGTGTGGATTGCCTACGACTTGCCGGGCAGCTACGAAGAACTGCCGCCGAACCTGCTCGACGAACTCAAGCGTGACCGTCGCTGGTGCCACGGCAACCTGATGAACTTCCGTCTGTTCCTGGTCAAAGGCATGCACCCGGTGCACCGCGCGGTGTTCCTCACCGGCGTGATGTCGTACCTGTCGGCGCCGTTGTGGTTCTTCTTCCTGGTGTTATCGACCGCGCTGCTGGCGGTGAACACGCTGATGGAGCCGCAGTACTTCCTCGAACCGCGCCAACTCTATCCGCTGTGGCCACAATGGCACCCGGACAAGGCGATCGCGCTGTTCTCGACGACCATCGTGCTGCTGTTCCTGCCGAAACTGTTGAGCATCATCCTGATCTGGGCCAAGGGCGCGAAAGAGTTCGGCGGCAAGTTCAAGGTGACCCTGTCGATGCTGCTGGAGATGCTGTTCTCCATGCTGCTGGCGCCGGTGCGGATGATTTTCCACACGCGTTTCGTCCTCGCCGCGTTCCTCGGCTGGGCCGCGACCTGGAACTCGCCGCAGCGTGACGACGACTCGACGCCTTGGAGCGAAGCGGTCAAACGCCACGGTCCTCAGACCCTGTTGGGCTTCTGCTGGGCGCTGCTGGTGATCTGGCTGAACCCGAGCTTCCTCTGGTGGCTGGTGCCGATCGTCGGTTCGCTGATGCTGTCGATCCCGGTGTCGGTGATTTCCAGCCGCGTTGGTCTGGGCCTGAAGTCCCGTGACGAGAGCCTGTTCCTCATTCCTGAGGAATACAATCCGCCACAGGCGCTGCTGGCGACCGACCAGTACACCCACGAAAACCGTTACCACGCCCTCAACGACGGCTTTGTCCGCGCGGTGGTCGATCCGCAGCAGAACGCTTTGGCGTGTTCGCTGGCGACCTCGCGTCACGGTCAGGCCGAGCCGATCGAATGGCTGCGTCAGGAGCGTGTGCGTCACGCGATCAAGGTTGGCCCGGCCGGGCTGAATAATCATGATCGCTTGCAACTGCTGAGCGACCCTGTTGCCTTGGCGCGTTTGCATGAGCAGGTCTGGGCCGAAGGTCACGCTGAGTGGCTGGATGCATGGCGGGCTTCGGTGAAAGCCGATCCCCATGCGCCGTTGCTGCCGCTGCGACCGGTGAGTATGCAGGCGCAACCGGCCTGATAAAGAAACCCCGCGATGTTGCGGGGTTTTTTTTGGTCTGCTGAAAAGCCCCTCATCGGAACGCCGCCCGCCTACCCCTCTCCCAGAGGGAGAGGGGACCGACCGCGTTGAATATTCGAGTTACACCGACCTGAAATATCCAGTCGAGCTCGGATTTGAACAGCATGAAGATCTGCTCCCTTTCCCCCTCGCCCCCTTGGGGGAGAGGGTTGGGGTGAGGGGGTAGCTCTTGATTGTTAAACAAATCGTCCATTAAACCTTGTGCAAAAAAACGAGTGCGTTAGCATCCGTCCCCGAATTGGCGCACCCGGGCTTTTTTGCCTGTCACTGTTGGTTTTCGCGCCGCACACGCAATGGTTTTGGGGACTTGAAGATGAAGAAGTATCTGTCGATGCTGCTGGTCGGCGTCACGGCACTGGTTGCAGTCAATGCGGCGCAGGCTGGCGCAATCGATGACGCGGTCAAGCGCGGCACGTTGAAAGTCGGTATGGATCCGACCTACATGCCGTTCGAAATGACCAACAAGCGCGGCGAAATCATCGGTTTCGAAGTCGACATCCTCAAAGCCATGTCCAAGGCCATGGGCGTCAAACTGGAGCTGGTTTCGACCGGTTACGACGGCATCATCCCGGCGCTGATGACCGACAAGTTCGACATGATCGGCAGCGGCATGACCTTGACTCAGGAGCGCAACCTGCGCCTGAATTTCAGCGAACCGTTCATCGTGGTCGGCCAGACCCTGCTGATCCGCAAGGAGCTGGAAGGCACTATCAAGTCGTACAAAGACCTGAACACCGCCGACTACCGCATCACCTCCAAGCTCGGCACCACCGGCGAAATGGTCGCCAAGAAGCTCATCTCCAAGGCCAAGTACCACGGCTACGACAATGAGCAGGAAGCGGTGCTCGACGTGGTCAACGGCAAGGCTGATGCCTTCATCTATGACGCGCCGTACAACGTCGTCGCGGTGACCAAGGTTGGTGCCGGCAAACTGGTGTTCCTCGACAAGCCGTTCACCTACGAGCCTTTGGCCTTCGGACTGAAGAAGGGTGATTACGACAGCATCAATTTCATCAACAACTTCCTGCACCAGATCCACGAAGACGGCACCTACGATCGCATCCATGACAAGTGGTTCAAGAGCACCGAGTGGCTCAAGGACATGGAATAACGCGCATCCGCTGATCGTTTCCACGTCGAGGCGTCGAACCGTCCGCGTGGGAACGCATCCTGTGACGCTCCGCGTCACGAACAGGCAGGGACGCAGAGCGTCCCGAGCGGCATTCCCACGCAGAGCGTGGGAACGATCATCCGAGAACCTGCAATGAAACAGAAAAAAGCCCAATGGCCCTGGCACGTACTCACCGTGCTGGTGCTGGTCGGCCTGGCGGGCGCGTTGTATTACGCGACGTCGCTGATGTCCTACGAATGGCGCTGGAACCGCGTGCCGCAGTACTTCGCCTATCAGGCCGAAGAAACCCAGCGTGCCACTGACATTTCCACCGTCACCGAACTCGTGCGCAAGGGCAGCAGCGCGCAAGTCACCCTGCGCAATGACGCCGGTGACGAGCAGCACCTGACCGTCGACGAGAACAGCCTGCAATTCGCTCAGGGCGACGATGTGGCCGAAGGCGACGTCGTGGGCGTGACCCGGCATTGGGCGGCAGGACCGCTGTTGTGGGGCCTGTGGACGACGCTTTGGCTGTCAGTGGTCTCTGGGGTACTCGGTCTGTTGATTGGTCTGGTTACCGGCCTGTGCCGTCTGTCGAGCAACCCGACCCTGCGCGACCTCTCGACCATTTACGTCGAACTGGTGCGCGGTACGCCGCTGCTGGTGCAGATTTTCATTTTCTATTTCTTCATCGGCACGGTGATGAACCTGTCCCGCGAATTTGCCGGGATCGCCGCGCTGTCGCTGTTCACCGGTGCCTACGTGGCGGAGATCATCCGTTCCGGCGTGCAATCGATTGCCCGTGGCCAGAACGAAGCGGCGCGTTCGCTCGGTCTGAGTGCCGGTCAATCGATGCGTCACGTGGTGCTGCCGCAAGCATTCAAACGCGTGCTGCCGCCGCTGGCCGGGCAGTTCATCAGTCTGGTCAAGGACACCTCGCTGGTGTCGGTGATTGCCATCACCGAGCTGCTGAAAAGCGGCCGTGAAGTCATCACCACCTCGTTCTCGCCGTTCGAGATTCTGTTCTGCGTCGCCGGTCTGTACCTGTTGATCAACCTGCCGCTGTCGAAAATCGCCAGCCGGCTTGAGCGGAGGCTCGCGCAAAGTGATTGAAGTCCGCGATCTGGTAAAAGTCTTCGACACCCGTGGGCAAGTGGTGCGTGCGGTGGATAACGTCAGCACCACAGTCGCCAAGGGCGAAGTGCTGGTAGTGATCGGCCCGTCGGGTTCCGGCAAGTCGACCTTCCTGCGTTGCCTCAATGGCCTGGAAGAGTTCGATTCCGGCTCGGTGAGCATCGACGGCCTGCAACTGGCCGACCCGAAAACCGACGTCAACGCCTATCGCCGCGAAGTCGGCATGGTCTTTCAGCATTTCAACCTGTTCCCGCACATGACCGTGCTGGAAAACCTCTGTCTGGCGCAGAAAGTCGTGCGCAAGCGCGGCAAGAAAGAGCGCGAAGCCAAGGCTATGGAGTTGCTGAAAAAGGTCGGGATTGCACAGAAGGCCAACGAGTTTCCGTCACGTCTGTCCGGCGGTCAGCAACAGCGCGTGGCGATCGCCCGGGCGCTGGCGATGGAGCCGAAGGTGATGTTGTTCGATGAGCCGACCTCAGCCCTCGACCCGGAGATGGTCGGTGAGGTGCTGGACGTGATGAAGAACCTGGCCGTGGAAGGCATGACCATGGTTTGCGTTACCCACGAAATGGGCTTTGCCCGGGAAGTGGCGGATCGGGTGTTGTTCTTCGATCACGGCAAGCTGTTGGAAGATGCCGCGCCTGCCGAATTCTTTGATACACCGAAGGATCCGCGTGCGCAGGCCTTCCTGCGTCAGGTTCTGTAACTGCGGCGTTCTCTCGGCCGCCATCGCTGGCAAGCCAGCTCCCACAGGGTTTGTAGTCGATCACAAAGTTTGTGTTCAACCCATTCACTGTGGGAGCTGGCTTGCCAGCGATAGCATCACCTCGGTTCAGAGCGAACCGAGGTGGATGAATCACCTCAAACCTTGAAGCGCCCCACCAGCATCTGCAAGTGAGTACCCAGGCGCGCCAGCTCAACGCTGGACGCCGCGGTCTCTTCACTCGCCGCCGACGTCTGATCCGACACATCCCGCACATTCAGCACGCTACGGTTGATCTCTTCCGCCACCGCGCTCTGCTGCTCGGCCGCTGCGGCAATCTGCTGGTTCATCGCCTGAATCGCCGAAACCGTGCGGGTGATGCTTTCCAGCGACCCGCCCGCGCGACGGGTCAGCTCAACGCTGCTGTCGGTCAGGGTACGGCTGTTGTCCATGATCGTTGCCACTTGTTGGGTGCCGTTCTGCAGGCCGACGATCAGCTCTTCGATTTCTTCGGTGGACTTCTGCGTGCGCTGCGCGAGGCTGCGCACTTCATCGGCCACCACGGCAAACCCACGCCCGGCTTCACCGGCACGCGCCGCCTCGATGGCCGCGTTGAGGGCCAGCAGGTTGGTTTGCTGCGCCACCGACTTGATCACGTCGAGGACGCTGCCGATCTTGTCGCTTTCGCGTTTGAGTTCGCCCATGGCTTCGGTGGAATGACCAACCTCAACCGCCAGACGCTCGATCTGCGCGATCGCTTCGCCGACGACCTTGTCCCCTTCGCGGGCCTGCTGGTCAGCAGCCACGGCGGCTTCGGAGGCTTCCTCGGCGTTACGCGCGACTTCCTGCACGGTGGCGGCCATTTCATTCATGGCGGTGGCGACCTGATCGGTCTCGATTTTCTGATTATTGACCCCGGCGCTGGTTTGCTCGGTCACCGCTGAGAGTTCTTCGGCAGCGCTGGCAATCTGAGTGACGCCATCGCTGATGCCGCCCACCAGTTCACGCAGGCCTTGGGTCATGCTCTGCATCGAGCGTTGCAGTTGGCCGAGTTCGTCGCGACGCAGGGAAACGAGGTTGTGGGTCAGATCACCGGCAGCTACGCGCTCGGCGACTTTGAGGGTCTGGTTCAGCGGGATGATGATCTGGCGGGTGATCGCCCAAGCGGCCAGCAGACCGAACGCCACGGCCAGCAGAGTGGCGATGATCAACATGTTCTTGGCGTGCGCGGCATCGGTATCGCGCACCACGGTCTGCGATTCAGTGAGTTTCTTGCTGACGTCAATGAGGATGTCGCCCTGAGTCGACATGCGCGCGGCGGCCTTGGCGTTGTTGACCTGGGAGTCGCGGAACTGTGCAACTGCCGCGCGATAGGCTTTGATCGAGTCGGTGGCCTGTTGCAGGTTGGCAATGTGCTGTTCCGGCAGTTTTGCCGGCAGGCTGTCGAGGTTTTTCAGGGCGTTGTCGATGGCGTCGAGCGCCGGTTGCTCGGCTTCGGCCTTGCCGCTGTAGGTGTAGCCGCGCACCTGATAGCGCGCCTGTTGCAGCAGTTTGCTCAGGTCTATCACGCTGTTGAATTGCGCGACGCTGTCACCCGCCAGCATGGATTTTTCCACTTCCGCGACTTTCGCCACGGCATTGTCGGCACTGGCGCCGAGTTTGCTGCGGGCGTCTTCACGCTGCACGGTGGCTTGGGTCATGTCGGCAAAAGCGCGTTTGTATTCAGCAACGGCGGCCAGTTGTTGATCGACCATCGCCGCGTCGGACGGCTGTTCAATCAGACTGCGTGCGGTTTGCAGGCCGCTGTCGAGTTTGTTGAGCAGATCGGTGACCGCGCCCGGCCCTTGTTCGCCACGGCGTGCTTCGTAGTCCAGACGCGCCAGGCGCAGGTCCTTGGTCAGCTCATTGAGGCTGGAGATAAAGCCGAGTTTGTCACCGCGGCTGATGATGCCGCTCATGCCGGTCCAGCCGGTGAAGGTGATCAACAGTGTCAGCAACAGCACCAGGCCGAAACCGATGCCCAGCTTGCGTTTGACGCTGACGTTTCCAAGACTCTCGGCTAACCAACGGTACATGCGACCACTCCCTTCGGACCACTAATTGGACTTATGGAGAAGGTATCGGCCGAATGATGGCAATCTGTAACGCCATTTATCCACCGGAGCCGCACGGTATCAATGTAGGAGCTGCCGTAGGCTGCGATCTTTTGATCTTGCTTCTAAAAAACAACATCAAAAGATCGCAGCCTGCGGCAGCTCACAGGGGAGCTGTGTTTGGTTAGAAGAGACGGGCGAGCAGGGCGGTGACGGCGGTTTCGACGCGCAGGATGCGCTCGCCGAGTTGCACCGGTTGCAGGCCCGATTTGGCCAGCAGATCGATTTCGTAAGGAATCCAGCCGCCTTCAGGGCCGATGGCCAGCGTCACCGGTTCGCTGAGCGCGCGCGGGCACGGTGGGTAGTTGCCGGGATGGCCGACCAGCCCGAGGGTGCCTTCGGTAATCGCCGGCAGCCGGTCTTCAACGAATGGCTTGAAGCGCTTCTCGATGATGATTTCCGGCAGCACGGTGTCGCGGGCCTGTTCGAGGCCGAGGATCAAATTTTCGCGAATCGCTTCCGGCTCAAGAAACGGCGTCTGCCAGAAACTCTTCTCGACCCGGTAGCTGTTGACCAGGATCACCTTCGACACGCCCATGGTCGCCACGGTCTGAAACACCCGGCGGAGCATCTTCGGGCGCGGAAGGGCCAGCACCAGCGTCAGTGGCAGCTTGGCCGGTGGCGGCTGATCGAGGCTGACACGCAGCTCCGCTTCACCCGGTTCCAGACGCAGCAGTTCAGCCGAACCCATCAGCCCGTTGATGCGCCCGACGCGCAGGCTGTCACCGACTTCCGAACGATGAACTTCCTGCATGTGCGTCAAGCGGCGATCACGCAGCACCACGCGGTCGGCCGCAATGAAATCGGCCTCTTCGAGCAACAGCAGGTTCATGCCTGGGTCGCTGGTGGCTGGTCGTTGTGGTCGTCGGCCGGGTTCTCGTCCGGGCGTTCGCGCTTGCTGATCAGGCCACCGAACAGAATGCCGATTTCAAACAGCATCCACATCGGCACGGCCAGCAGGGTTTGCGAGAAGATGTCCGGCGGCGTCAGGATCATGCCGACCACGAAGCAGCCGATGATCACGTACGGGCGGATTTTCTTCAGGTAGGCGACGTCGACTACACCGATCCACACCAGCAGCACCACGGCCACCGGAATCTCGAACGCCACGCCGAAGGCGAAGAACAGCGTCATGACGAAATCGAGGTAACTGGCGATGTCGGTCATCATTTCCACGCCGGCCGGGGTGGCCGCAGCGAAGAATTTGAAGATCAGCGGGAACACGAAGTAATAGGCGAACGCCATGCCGGTATAGAACAGCAGAATGCTCGACACCAGCAGCGGCACCGCGATGCGTTTCTCATGCTTGTACAGGCCCGGCGCGATAAAGCCCCAGATCTGATGCAGGATCACCGGGATCGCGAGAAACAGCGAGACCATCATCGTCAGCTTCAGCGGCGTCAGGAACGGCGACGACACGTCGGTGGCGATCATCGTCGCGCCGACCGGCAGGTACTGGCGCAGCGGCGTCGAGACGAAGGTGTAGATCTGCTGGGTGAACGCAAACAGCCCGGCGAAGATGATGAAGATCGCCGCCACACAACGCAGCAGGCGGGTGCGCAACTCGGTGAGGTGCGAAACCAGCGGCATGTGCTGGTCGTTTTCGGGGAGATCGCTCATGGGGCTCGCGGCGGCAATGTTGGGTCGTGAGGCGCGGGTGTAATCGGCGCGGCGGTTGGGGCTACGTGTTCAACCGAGGTTTGTGCAGGCGCTGGTTCTGCCGGCGCTACAACGGCAGCAGGTGCAGGTGTCGGAGCAGGCGCGACGGGTGCAGTCGGCGCATGAATCGTCTGCTGACCCACATGCTCAACCGGCGTCGGCTCCTGCTGAACCGGCGAGAAAATCTTCCGCGCCTCCTGCTCCAGCGACAGAATGTGCTCGTTGTGCAGTTGCCGACGAATCTCGTCGGCACCGATTTCACGTTCAACTTCCTGTTTGATCGCGTTGAAGCTGCGCTTCAGCCGACCGACCCACAGGCCGGCGGTGCGTGCAGCGCCCGGCAGACGCTCGGGGCCCAGCACCAGCAGGGCGACGAGGCCGACGAGCAGCAGTTCAGAGAAGCTGATACCAAACATTAGTCAGTGCTCACACGTCTTTGCGGATCGGCTCTTCGACTTTCTGCGCCTGCACATCGATGGTGTGCGGCGGGTTGGCCTGAGCGGTGGCTTGCGGCTGCACCGGTGGCACCGGCTGCGCAGGCGTCACGGTTGGATCGGCAGCCGGTTTTTCATCGTCGTTCATGGCTTTGCGGAAGCCCTTGATCGACTCGCCAACGTCGGTGCCGAGGTTTTTCAGTTTCTTGGTGCCGAACACCAGCACCACGACAACCAGAATGACGATCCAGTGTTTCCAGTCAAAAATGCCCATGTTGCTGTTCCTCTCTAAAAGTTGTTCAGGCGGACGGACGCGAGGCTTTCTCGACGTGTCCGGACAGGCCGAAGCGACGGTCCAGTTCATCCAGCACGGCCTGCGGATGCTGCCCCAGTTGGGCGAGCATGACCATGCTGTGGAACCACAGGTCGGCGGTCTCGTAGATCACGTCGCTGCAGTCGCCACTGATCGCGGCGTCCTTGGCGGCAATAATGGTTTCGACCGACTCTTCGCCGACTTTCTCCAGAATCTTGTTCAAACCCTTGTGATACAGACTGGCCACATAGGAGCTGTCGGCGGCTGCGCCTTTGCGCTCTTCGAGCACTTCGGCCAGGCGGGTCAGGGTGTCACTCATGTTTGTGTCCTGCGGAATAGATAGCGTGCGGGTCTTTCAGGACCGGGTCGACGGTTTTCCAGTCGCCGTTCTCGAAGACACGGTAAAAGCAGCTTTGACGGCCGGTATGGCAAGCGATGTCGCCGATCTGTTCAACCATCAGGATGATCACGTCGGCGTCACAGTCCAGACGCATCTCATGCAGCGTCTGCACATGCCCTGACTCCTCGCCCTTGCGCCACAGCTTGCCACGGGAACGTGACCAGTAGATTGCACGGTTTTCCGCGGCGGTCAGTTCCAGCGCTTCGCGGTTCATCCAGGCCATCATCAGCACGCGTCCGGTCTTGTGATCCTGGGCAATCGCCGGCACCAGGCCATCAGCGTCCCACTTGATCTCGTCCAGCCAGTTTTTCATCTTCGACTCCGACAGCGAACCCCACACTTCAATAGTCGGGTTCAGGCATTGAAACAGTGTGCCAGCCGATCACGAAACTGGCTATCGGCGAACGACCAGATACAAGCCGACTGCCACCATGATTCCCGCAGGCCAATGCCCCAACTCGTTAAGCGGGCCACCGATAGCGAGGATCACCCCGCCGGCCAGATGCGCGCAACCGAGCAAGCGCAGGAACCAGTCGTCCTTGCGTTTATGCCATGGCGGCGGTGGATCGTAGGCGTGCGGTTGCGACATGCGTTCGAGCAGGTCGCGGGCCATGTTGGCCAGATGCGGCAGTTGTTCGAACTGGCTCTGCACGTTGCCCAGCAAGGCTTTGGGGCTGACGCGCTCGCGCATCCAGCGTTCGAGGAATGGCTGCGCGGTGTTCCACAGATCCAGATCCGGATACAACTGACGGCCGAGGCCTTCGATGTTCAGCAGGGTCTTTTGCAGCAGCACCAGTTGCGGTTGCACTTCCATGTTGAAGCGCCGTGCAGTCTGGAACAGGCGCATCAGCACTTGGCCAAATGAAATATCTTTTAACGGTTTTTCGAAGATCGGTTCGCACACGGTGCGGATCGCCGCTTCGAATTCGTTGAGTTTGGTTTCCGCCGGCACCCAGCCCGAGTCGATGTGCAGTTGCGCCACACGACGGTAGTCACGCTTGAAGAAGGCGAACAGGTTGCGCGCCAGATAATCCTGATCTTCCGGGGTCAGGCTGCCGACGATGCCGCAGTCGATCGCGATGTACTGCGGGCTCCACGGGTTGACGGTGCTGACGAAGATGTTGCCCGGGTGCATGTCGGCGTGGAAGAAACTGTCGCGGAACACTTGGGTGAAGAAAATCTCCACACCGCGTTCGGCGAGCATTTTCATGTCGGTGCGCTGATCGGCGAGGGTCGCCAGATCGGTGACCTGAATGCCGTAGATGCGCTCCATCACCAGCACTTTCGGCCGGCACCAGTCCCAATACACTTGCGGTACATAGAGCAGCGGCGAACCTTCGAAGTTGCGCTTCAACTGGCTGGCGTTGGCCGCCTCGCGCAGCAGGTCGAGTTCGTCGTAGATGGTTTTTTCGTAGTCCTGGACCACGTCGACCGGGTGCAGCAGACGCGCGTCGGCCGAGAGTTTTTCGGCGGCGCGGGCGAGGATGAACAGCCACGCCAGATCTTGCGCGATGATCGGCTTCAGGCCCGGGCGGATCACTTTGACCACGACTTCTTCGCCGGTTTTCAGCTGCGCGGCATGCACCTGCGCAACCGAGGCTGAGGCCAGCGGCTCGACGTCGAAACGGCTGAACACGTCGCTGATTTTCTTGCCCAGTTGTTCTTCGATCAGCTTGATCGACAGTTGCGAGTCAAACGGCGGCACGCGGTCCTGCAACAGCATCAGCTCATCGGCGATGTCTTCCGGCAGCAGGTCGCGGCGGGTCGAGAGAATCTGCCCGAACTTGATGAAAATCGGCCCCAGATCCTGCAACGCCAGACGCAGACGCGCGCCACGGCTCAGGTCCAGCGGCTTGCGCGGGAACCAGCGCCACGGCAGCACATAGCGCAGCGCCAGGAGGAACCAGGGCAGCGGCAGATCGAACAGCAGGTCATCGAGGCGGTAGCGGATCACGACAGACTGGATGCGCAACAGACGGCGGACGGCGAGCAGCTTCATGCGTTATCGCTTGGGTCGAGGGATCGGGAAAGGCGCTCGAAACGCGCCTCGAGACGTTCCAGATCAAGTTTGATCCGGTCCAGTTCGCTGAACCGCGCTTCGGCTTCGCGCTGCCCGACTAGGGTGCGCGATTCTTCGGCGAGGTATTCGGCGAGGTTCTGGTTGAGGCTGGCAAATCCTTGTTGATACCAGCGCGCGCGGCTGCGCAGATGGCCACCGACCAGTTGCGTGGCGACCGGGCCGAGCCAGCGCGAGAGTTCGTACTCCCAGTCCAGCTCAAGGTCTTGCAGGACACCGGCCAGCTCCAGCAGCACGCCGCTGTCGCCATCGAGCTCGACTTCCGGGGCGTGCAACACCGCGGTCTTGTCTTTGCTCACGGCCAGTTTGATCAGGCTGGAGGCCGGCGCGCGCAGGGTGCAGTCGACACCGGTTTCCCAGTGCGAGGCCAGCATCAAACCTTCGTCGCTCGGCAGAATGAACAGTTGCAGCGCCGGGCTGCGGCAGTCGACGGCAATCACCTTGCCGGTCAAATGCGCCAGCCGCGGCAGCGCCGTGCTGTCGAGACGCAGCACCCGGTTGAGGCCGAGTTCAACGCTGGCGAGCAGCCCGGTGAGCAACATCAGGGCTTGATGCCGCGGTGCAGGGCGACGATGCCTGCGGTCATGTTGTGATAGGTCACGCGGTCGAAACCGGCGTCGACCATCATCGACTTCAGGGTTTCCTGATTCGGGTGCATGCGGATCGATTCGGCCAGGTAGCGATAGCTTTCCGAGTCGTTGGTGATCAGCTTGCCCATCAGTGGCATGAAGGCGAACGAATAGGCGTCGTAGGCTTTCGACATCAGCGCATTGGTCGGCTTGGAGAACTCCAGCACCAGCAGACGACCGCCCGGCTTGAGTACGCGCAGCATCGAGCGCAGGGCGTCTTCTTTGTGCGTCACGTTGCGCAGGCCGAAGGCGATGGTCACACAGTCGAAATGATTGTCCGGGAACGGCAGTTTTTCCGCGTCCGCCTGAACGAATTCGACGTTGCCGGCGACACCCAGATCGAGCAGGCGGTCACGACCGACCTTGAGCATCGATTCGTTGATATCGGCCAACACCACTTGACCGGTCGGGCCGACCAGGTGCGAGAACTTTTTGGTCAGGTCACCGGTACCGCCGGCGATGTCCAGCACGCGGTTACCGCTGCGCACGCCCGACAGTTCGATCGCGAAACGCTTCCACAGACGGTGCATGCCGCCCGACAGAAGGTCGTTCATCAGGTCGTACTTGGCGGCTACCGAGTGGAAAACCTCAGCGACTTTTTCCGCTTTCTGGCTTTCCGGAACGTTTTTGAAGCCGAAGTGAGTGGTGGGTTCGGCATCGCTGCCTTTGCGCTGATCAGTCATATCGCTGTCACCAAAAGAGAATGCGCGACATTCTAATCCCCAAGCCATGCTTTGTCTTGGAATGGCTAAAGGTAAGATGGGCAACCCTCGGGACGATTTGCCGCAGCGGCGGTCAAGATTTACCGACACATCTTTTTCGCCCCATTCAAAAAACAGGAGTCAATCAATGGCCAAAATCACTGTTGAGCGTGCCCACAATCTGGGTAAGGAAGCCGCCCGCGAGAAGGCCGACAAGCTGGCGCAAAAACTCTCCGAGCAATATGGCCTGGAGCCGCAATGGTCCGGCGACACCCTGAACCTCAAGCGCTCGGGCGTGAAAGGCGCGGTGCATGTGGCGGACGATTCGATCAAGGTCGACGTTGAGCTGGGCCTGATGATGTCGGCCATGAGCGGCATGATCAAAGCCGAAATCGAAAAAGCCCTCGACAAAGCTTTGGTTTGAACATCAAAAGATCGCAGCCTTCGGCAGCTCCTACAGACGTACACATTCCCCTGTAGGAGCTGCCGAAGGCTGCGATCTTTTCATTCAGGCACCACCGATTCATGTCAGTTGTTAGGGTGCCGTTTCTAATTTTTCTGCCTACTTTGTGCCTGAGCCCGACACTTTCCCGGGCAGTTCCTCAAACCTTCTGCGCGTGAGGTGCACCATGGCCAAAGTTATTTTGAAGAAAAAAATCGACGTTTCGACTTCTGCTCTGAGCGACGTCAAATCCTATGCCCGCAAGATCTGGCTGGCAGGCCTGGGTGCCTACGCCAAGGTCGGCCAAGAGGGCAGCGACTACTTTCAAGAGTTGATCAAGGCTGGTCAAACTGTTGAAAAGAAAGGCAAAAAAGCCGTCACCGAAAAACTCGAAGCGGCCAACGCCGAGATCGATGAAGCCAAGAGCGAAGTGAGTTCTTTCAAAGGTCGTGTCGAAGTTCAGCTCGACAAGGTCGAGAAGGCGTTCGACTCCCGTGTAGCAAGCGCCTTGAATCGTATCGGCATTCCGTCTAAACATGACGTTGAGACACTCTCTGCTAAGCTCGATGAGCTGACGGCATTGCTCGAACGCGTCGCGCGTAAATCTTAAGGAGAACGGGATGGCTGGTAAAAAGAACACCGATAAAGAAGGCAGCTCGTGGATCGGGAAAGTCGAAGACTACTCCCGCAAAATCTGGCTGGCTGGTTTAGGCGTGTACTCGAAGATCGACACTGACGGCAGCAAGCTCTTCGATACATTGGTCAAAGACGGCGAGAAAGCCGAGAAGCTCACCAAGTCCGCAGTCGGCAAAAAAGTCGATGCCGCCAAGGACTCTGCTTCTTCGGCCAAGTCGCGCATCAGCGGCGTGAAAGATCGCGCACTGGGCAAGTGGGACGAGCTGGAAGGGGCTTTCGACAAGCGCCTGAACAGCGCGATTTCGCGCCTGGGTGTACCGAGCCGCAATGAGGTCAAGGCACTTAACAGCAAGGTCGACACACTGACCAAACAGATCGAAAAACTCACCGGTCTGAAGGCTCAACCTGTGGCGGCAAAACCGGCAGCGAAAACTGCGGCGGCCAAACCAGCGGCAAAATCCGCTGCCAAGCCACTGGCAAAAGCAGCGGCCAAGCCTGCAGCAAAAACCGCAGCGGCCAAGCCAGCTGCTAAAGCTGCAGCCAAACCGGTTGCTGCCAAAGCCGCCGCCAAACCGGCAGCAAAACCTGCGGCCAAAACGGCAGCGAAACCAGCCGCCAAGCCAGCCGCGAAAACCGCTGCCGCCAAACCGGCTGCCAAGCCTGCGGCCAAACCCGCTGCGGCGAAGAAGCCTGCCGTGAAAAAACCGGCCGCAGCGAAAGCCGCCGCGCCGAAACCGGCCGCACCTGCTACAGCCAAACCGGCCACTCCGGCAGCTCCGGTAAGTGCGTCGAACTCCGCCGCAGCACCGACTCCGGCGGCCACCCCGACTGCTGCATCGACGCCGTCGACGCCAACCAGTCAGTCCTGATTCTTCAGGGCAAAACAAAACGCCCGGCCTGTGAAGGTCGGGCGTTTTTGTATCTGAATTCCAACAGCCCCTCACCCTAGCCCTCCCGAAACGTCGGACCGCCCATAGGGAGAGGGGACCGATACGCGGATGCTTCAGTCTTACACTGACCTGAAAGTGTCGTATTGAATCCATAATCGACTCGATTTTTCAGGTCGCCGTATAGCGTAAGACGATAAGGTCAGTCCCCTCTCCCTACGGGCGGTCCGACGTTTCGGGAGGGCTAGGGTGAGGGGCTTTTGATTTAGTCATGGTCTTCAAGATACTGAAGAGCCATCCGCTCCGTGGCGACCTTAACCGGCGGCAGCAAATGCGGCGCCACCAGCATCATGATCTGATAAACCACCAGCCTCACTTCCCCCTCACGATCCAGAATCCGCTGATAATCCAGCGAGAACAGCAACGTCATGGTGATCTGCTCCACCAGTTGCCCCAACGCCTGCGTATCACTGACCAGTTGCCCCGCCGCCTTCAATCGCGCCAACAACGACGCCAGCGTGCGCTTCAACGCATTGAGCAGATGACGAATGCCCTTGGCCAGCTTCGGCAAGCGTCCGGCCAAGTTCGACAGGTCCTGAAACAAAAACCGATATTGCGCCAGCCGCTCGACAATCAAATGCAAAAACAGCCAGTAATCCTCCGGCGCCAGCTCCACATCCGCCGGTGGATCGAGCAGTGGCGCCAGTTCATTCTGGAAGCGTTCGAACAACCCGAGAATCAGCGGTTCCTTGCCGTGGAAGTGGTAGTAGAGGTTGCCCGGGCTGATCCCCATTTCATTGGCCACCTCCATGGTGGAGACATTCGGCTCGCCCTTTTCGTTGAACAGTTGCAAAGCACATTCGAGAATCCGGTCGCGGGTTTTCATCCAGTCTTCTTAGAAAAGTTCGGTTAAGCGTCAGCGCACACGCACGTAAGTACCGGGCGCTGCCTCCATCGGTGGATAGTTCGGGTTGCCAAGGGTGAACGAGGTTTCGTGCTGCGCCCCGGAGCGCTGTTGAATCCATTCCAGCCACTGCGGCCACCAACTGCCGTCGACGTGCTTGCCGTCGTAGTACCAGGCGCGCGGGTCGCTGCTCATCTTGGCGTTCTCGACATAGGCGGCTTTCGGGTTGCTCGGCGGGTTGAGGATGCTCTGCACATGACCGCTGTTGGACAGCACGAAACGTCGCTCGCCGCCGAGCAACAGGGTCGAGCGATACACCGCGTCCCACGGGGTGATGTGGTCGTTCATGCCAGCTACGCTGAAGCTGTCGACGGTGACTTTCTGCAAATCGATCGGTGTGCCGCACACCTCGAGACCGCCCGGATGGGTCAACGGGTTGTGCTTGAAGAAGTCCAGCAGGTCACCGTGAAATGCGGCGGGCAAGCGCGTGTTGTCGTTGTTCCAGTAGAGGATGTCGAAGGCCGGCGGTTCTTTGCCCAACAGGTAGTTGTTGACGAAGTAGCTCCAGATCAAATCGTTGGGGCGCATCCAGGCGAAGACCTTGGCCATGTCGCGACCGTCGAGTACGCCTTTCTGGTAGGAGCGGCGCTTGGCGGCTTCGAGGGTTTGTTCATCGGCAAACAGCGTGGCTGAGGTTTCGATTTCACTGTCGAGCAAACTGACCAGATAGGTCGCGCTGGAGACCCGTCGCAGTTGCCGCTTGGCCTGCAAATGGCCTTGCAGGGCGGCGATGGTCAGCCCGCCGGCGCAGGCGCCCATCAGGTTGACCTCGCGGGCGCCGGTGATCGCCCGACAGATGTTCATCGCTTCTTCCACCGCTTCGACGTAGGTCGACAGGCCCCATTCGCGATGACGTACATCCGGATTGCGCCAACTGATCATGAACGTTTGCAGGCCATTCTTCAGTGCGTACTGGACGAAGCTGTTGTGTGGGCTCAGGTCGAAAATGTAGTACTTGTTGATTTGCGGCGGCACTACCAGCAGCGGCTTGGCGTACTGCTTTTCGCTCATCGGTTTGTACTGGATCAGCTCCAGCATTTCGTTGCGAAACACCACCGAGCCGGTGGTGGTGGCGACGGTCTTGCCGACCTCAAAGGCTTGTTTGGTCACCTGACGTGGCAGGCCGTCGTTGTGCAGCAAGTCATCGAACAGGTGACTGAGGCCGCGCACCAGACTGTGCCCGCCGGAGTTGAACAGCTCCTTGACCGCCAGCGGATTGAGCAAGGTGTTCGACGGCGCCACGGCGTCGTTGAGCAGGGTGAAGGCGAAGTGTGCACGAGCGCGATCGTCCGGGCTCATGTTGCTTTCATCGATCCAGCTTTTGACCTGTTTTTGCCAGGCCAGATAGGCCTGCAGGCTGCGCCGGTAAAACGGGTTGAGGCTCCACGCCGGATCGGCGAAGCGGCTGTCGTTCGGATTGGTCGGGTGCAGGGTTTCGCCGAGCAGCACGCGGCCCAATTGACCGCCTAGTTTCAACGCGTGCTTCGCACTGTGAATCGGATTGCGCAGGCCATGGGCGGCGACGCTGCGCAAGGTCGAGATCAGGTCCCGGCCACGCAGGCCGGTGATCGCACTTTGTGCGTTGATGAACACGGCGGGGCTGGGCACTCCGCCCGTCGCTGGTTTGTCGCGCATGACTCAACACTCCTTCGTCTTCAGGCCAAAAACAAACTCACCGAACCAGAACACCATAGACGCTGTTGCGGGTTGCTGCCTGCGCGGCGTCCTGCCGCGCACTCTTTGCCAAAGGCCTGCATAAAGCCTGCCGCCGGGGTTAACCGCCCAGCGGTGTCGGATGCGGGTGCATCACCGCGCGCTGACGTTCCTCCTGGAGGAATTTCATGATGATTGGCGCCACCGCTTCAGCACGGGTAATCAGGAACAGATGACCGTCGTCGATGATGTGCAGTTGGGCGTTGGGAATGCGCCAGGCGAGCATGCGCATGTTGATCAGCGGGATCAGCGGATCGTCATCGCCGGCCAGCACCAGCGTCGGCTGGTGGATCTTGTGCAGCCAGTGAATGCTGGTCCAGCCGAGGCCTGCGAACAGTTGCCAGTAATAACCGAGCTTGCCCGCCGAACGCACTTTCGCGGCGTGGCTGGCCGCCAGCGTCGGGTCACGACGGAACGAGCCGCCGTAGATCAGCGGGGCGATGCGGATCACATGGGAAGGCTGAATGTAGCGCCGCGGACTGGCCATCATCCACAGCACTTTCGGTTTGCCCGGCACCATCACCGCACCGGCCGCGGTCGCCGCCAGCACCAGTTTCTTGCAACGCTCGGGGTAGTCGTAGGCGAACTGCTGCGCGAGCGCACCGCCCCACGACACGCCGATGACGTTGACCTGACCGTAGTCGAGGTAATCGAGCATCCGCGCCGTCAGCTTGGCCAGCCCGGGAAAGCGATACGGTCGGTTCGGCGTCGAGGAACCGCCGACACCGGGCACGTCGAAGGCGATCACTTCCAGATCCGGGTCCAGCGCCGCGACAAACGGAAAAACCAGCTCCAGGTTGGCGCCGATGCCGTTGAAAATCAGCAAGGGCGTCAAGTGAGGCTTGCCGGGGCGTACCGCCGTGCGGAGGGTCTGGCCATCCAGATCGACGGTACGGAATATGAACGGTTGCGGCATGCGTCAGGCCCTGTGGATTTAAATTCACCACACCCCGTGTAGGAGCTGCCGAAGGCTGCTCCTACACGGGGTGTGGTGGTGTCAGTTACCGCTCGTGAACGTAAGTGCCCGGCGATGCTTCACCCGCCGGATACGCCTTGTTGCCCAGTTTCAGCGGGGCCTTTTTCAGGTTGCCCGAGCGCTCGGCCTGCCACGCCTGCCAGTACAGCCACCAGGAATCGGTGTGCTTGGTCGAGTTCTCTTGCCACTCATCGGCATTGGCCGCCATTTCTTCGCCAGTCATGTAACGCGATTTCGGGTTGCCTGGCGGGTTCAGAATGCTCTGGATATGCCCGCTGCTCGACAACACGAACTCGACCTTGCCACCAAACAACTGCGCCGACTTGTAGCAGGACTTCCACGGTGTGATGTGGTCGTTGGTGCCGGCCAGCGAGAAGATGTCAGCGGTGACCTGCTTGAGGTCGATCGGCGTGCCGCACACTTCCAGTGCATTCGGGCGAATCAGTGGATTGTTTTTGAACATCTCGATCAGGTCGCCATGGAATGCGGCGGGCAACCGTGTGGTGTCGTTGTTCCAGAACAGGATGTCGAACACCGGCGGCTCGTTGCCGAGCAGGTAGTTGTTGACCCAGTAGTTCCAGATCAGGTCGTTGGGACGCATCCACGCGAAGACCTTGGCCATGTCTTTGCCTTCGAGCACGCCGGCCTGGTACGAGTGGCGCTTGGCGGTCTCCAGGGTCTGCTCGTCGACGAACAGGGCGACGTCGCTGTCCAGTGTCGTGTCGAGCACGCTGACCAGCAGCGTGAGGGCATTGACCTTCTTCTCGCCGATCGCCGCGTAGTGGCCGAGCAGGGCGGTGCAGGTGATGCCGCCGGAGCAGGCGCCGAGCATGTTTACGTCTTTGCTGCCGGTGATCGCGGTGACCACGTCGACCGCTTCTTTCAGCGCATCGATATACGTCGAGAGGCCCCACTCGCGCTGTGCCTTGGTCGGGTTGCGCCAGCTGACGATAAACGTCTGCACGTTATTGCGCAGGCAGAAGCGCGCCAGACTCTTGTCCGGGCTCAAATCGAATACGTAGAACTTGTTGATCTGTGGCGGCACCACCAGCAGTGGACGCTCGTGGACCTGCTCGGTGATCGGCTTGTACTGGATCAGCTCCAGCACGTCGTTGCGAAACACCACCGCGCCTTCGGTGACGCCGAGGCTCTTGCCGACCTCGAACGCGCCCATGTTGACCTGGCTCGGCATGCCGCCGTTGTGGACCAGATCCTTGGCCAGATGCGAGAGGCCATCGAGCAGGCTCTTGCCACCGGTTTCGAAGAAGCGTTTGACCGCTGCGGGGTTGGCCGCCGAGTTGGTCGGGGCCATGGCTTCGGTCATCAGGTTGATGACGAAGTGGCCGCGGGCGATGTCTTTGGGTGACAGGCTGCTGTCATCGATCCAGGCATGGAGTTCCTTGCGCCACGCCAGGTAAGTTTGCAGATAACGTTTGTAGAGCGGGTTCTGGCTCCACGCAGGATCGGCGAAGCGACGGTCATCGCCAGCCGGTTGCAGTTCGGATTTACCAAACAGCACGTTCTTCAGTTCGAGGCCGAAATGGGTAACGTGCCTGACGCTATGGATCGGTTGTCTGATGGCCTGTTTCAGCACCATACGAGCAGAGGCCAGCAGATCCTTTCCGCGTAGCCCAACGACGGGATTAAGCCCCAGGGTGTTTTCCGAGGCTTGGTACTTCAGGTCATCGTTATTCTTGTTACTCATCTACGACGCTCCATTGTCCTGAGACGAGTACCCGGTTTTCTGCTGTGCAGTTCCACAGCCAATGCCAGGTACTACTGCTCGGGTGACCGTTAATTCTGCATAGCTGCTTTACAGTCGTAGAGCACTGCAGAGAACTTGCCAGCTCCATTGGTTACCCGAGTTTAATTTTTTTCGCAAGCGGGCCGATCCTCGGCCACACAGCAGAGCATTCAAACAGATGAATTTAGAAAATGCCCTCTAATGAGCGCAAGGCACGAGCTAGAGCATCAGCTTGACGACTGACTCGTTCGGATCGCGGGTCTTGCCCGCCGCTTTGAGCTCGGCCAGATAATCGGCCCAGAGTGCGTCATAACGTCGCCCCAGCTCGTAGAGATAATCCCAGGTGAACAAGCCGCTGTCGTGACCGTCGTCGAAGGTCAGTTTCAGTGCGTAGTGACCGGCCGGTTCCAGTTTGCTCAGGCCGACGTTGAGCTTGCCGAATTGCAGGATCGGTTTGCCGTGGCCCTGGACCTCGGCGGAGGGGGAATGCACGCGCAGGAATTCGGCGGGCAGGGTGTATTCCTCGCCGGACGCGTAGGTGAGCGTCAGGGTTTTCGAGGCTTTGTGCAGTTTGATGTCGGTGGGGATAGTAGTCATTGCAGGTCATCCGACTAGAGGAACACCCTGTAGGAGCTGCCGCAGGCTGCGATCTTTTGATCTTGTCTTTTAAAAATCAAAGATCAAAAGATCGCAGCCTGCGGCAGCTCCTACAGGGACGGTGACCTACAGGATATAACGGGACAGGTCTTCGTTCTGCGCCAATTCGCCGAGGTGGCTGTTGACGTATTCGGCGTCGATCAGAATCGGCTTCTCATCGTGGGTGCTGGCCAGATCGCCGGCGCTGAACGACACCTCTTCAAGCAGACGCTCAAGCAGTGTGTGCAGACGACGGGCACCGATGTTCTCGGTCTTCTCGTTGACCTGCCAGGCGATCTCCGCCAGACGCTTGATGCCTTCGGGCTCGAACTGAATGTTCAGGCCTTCGGTTTTCAGCAGTGCGCAATATTGCTCGGTGAGCGAGGCATGCGGTTCGCTGAGGATACGTTCGAAGTCCGACGGGCTCAGGGCCTTGAGTTCGACGCGGATCGGCAGACGACCTTGCAGCTCAGGCACCAGATCGCTCGGCTTGCTCAAGTGGAAAGCACCAGAGGCGATGAACAGGATGTGGTCGGTTTTGACCATGCCCAGTTTGGTGTTGACGGTGCAGCCTTCGATCAGCGGCAGCAGGTCGCGCTGCACGCCTTCACGGGACACATCGGCGCCGCCAACGTTGCCACGCTTGGCGACTTTGTCGATCTCGTCGATGAACACGATGCCGTGCTGTTCAACCGCTTCCAGCGCTTTGGCTTTCAGCTCTTCTTCATTGACCAGACGCCCGGCTTCTTCGTCGCGCACCAGCTTCAGCGCTTCTTTGACCTTGAGCTTGCGCGCTTTCTTTTTGCCCTTGCCCATGTTGGCAAACAAGGACTGCAACTGGTTGGTCATCTCTTCCATGCCTGGCGGCGTGGCGATCTCGATGCCTGCCACTTCGGCGACTTCGATTTCGATTTCCTTGTCATCCAACTGACCTTCGCGCAGACGCTTGCGGAACAGCTGACGGGTGTTGGAATCGCTGCTTGGGGTTTCTTCATTGCTGAAGCCCATGCGTGCCGGCGGCAGCAGTGCGTCGAGGATACGATCCTCGGCAGCGTCTTCGGCGCGATGGCGCACGCGGGTCATTTCCTGCTCGCGGAGCATCTTGATCGCGGCGTCGGCCAGATCACGGATGATCGATTCGACGTCACGGCCAACGTAGCCGACTTCGGTGAACTTGGTCGCTTCGACCTTGATGAACGGCGCGTTGGCCAGTTTCGCCAGACGACGGGCGATCTCGGTTTTACCGACGCCGGTCGGGCCGATCATCAGGATGTTCTTCGGGGTCACTTCAACACGCAGCTCTTCAGGCAGCTGCATGCGGCGCCAGCGGTTGCGCAGGGCAATCGCGACGGCGCGCTTGGCATCGTCCTGGCCGATGATGTGGCGGTTGAGTTCGTGGACGATTTCGCGGGGAGTCATGGACATAATAATTGACGGTCCTCAAGCAGAAACAAGCCGTGGCACAGGGCCGCGTCAGGCTTATTCAGCGAGATCCTGCTCCTCAATGGTCTGAGTGTGGTTGGTGAATACACAGATGTCGCCGGCGATGCCGAGGGCGGTTTCGACGATTTCACGGGCCGACAGGTCGGTCTTTTTCAGCAGCGCGCTGGCGGCGGCTTGCGCGTAGGCGCCGCCGGAACCCATGGCGATCAGGCCATCTTCGGGTTCAACCACGTCACCGTTGCCGGTGATGATCAGCGAAGCGTCTTTGTTGGCCACCGCGAGCATGGCTTCGAGGCGGCTCAGGGAGCGGTCGGTGCGCCATTCTTTGGCGAGTTCGACAGCGGCGCGTACCAGGTGGCCCTGATGTTTCTCGAGCTGGCCTTCGAAACGTTCGAAGAGGGTAAAGGCGTCAGCGGTGGCACCGGCAAAACCGGCGATGACCTGGCCGTGGTACAGGCGACGGACTTTTTTCGCGTTGCCTTTCATCACGGTATTGCCGAGAGAAACCTGGCCGTCGCCGCCCATGACGACTTTGCCGTGACGGCGGACTGAAACGATGGTGGTCAAGGGAAGAGTCTCCACACAGCGGGGCGAAAGTGCCTTATGCCCATTCATATGGGGGTGCTGGAGAGGATTTCAACCGTAGCGTAGGAGAGGGGACGAGCGGTGTCTTGTATTTGATCGTTCCCACGCTCTGCGTGGGAAAGCAGCCCGGGACGCTCTGCGTCCCTTCACCGCTGGGACGCGGAGCGTCCCTTGAGGCATTCCCACGCAGAGCGTGGGAATGATCGGCCGAGGGTCAGCGGCTTTGGCGTTGTTGTAACAACAGGTTGCTGAAGCCGGCGCCGGCCAGTTGTTTCTGTGCGGTGGTCAGCTGTTCACGGTTGCTGAACGGGCCGACCAATACGCGATACCAGGTTTCATCTTTCACCGTGCCGGACTCAACCGCCACCGCCTGACCGAGCAGAATGATCTGCGCGCGAACCTTGTCGGCATCGGTTTCCTTGCGGAACGAACCGGCCTGCAGGAAGAACTTGGTCACCGGCGCCGCTTTGCTCACTGGTGGCGCGGGCGGCGGGGTAATCCCGGCCAACGCTGCCTGAGCGCGCGCGGTGTCGATCTTCGCCGCTTCCGCCGGGGTCACTGGCGTGGTCGGGATGGCCGGCACTTGTGGCGTCGGTAGAGTCTTCTCCGGCACCGCGTCCGGCGGCACGATCACTTCCGATTCCGGCAACAGGGTGTAGAAGTCGTACTTCGGCTTCACTGGCTGAGTCGGACTCGGCGGAGTCTTGTTGGCCTCGGCGATCTTCGACGCTTTCTGCTGTTGCGCCTGTTCGACCTTCTCACGCTTGACCGTGTCGCTACCCTTGCCCGGCTCGAGCTTCATCAGGAACACGATGAACGCGCCGACCGTGAGGCCGATGGCCATCCACAGCCAGCCCGGAATCGGTTGCTTCGCAGGAGCTTGGTAACGGCTGGCGCCACGCTTGGGTGCAGGTTTTTTCTTGGCAGCCAACTTACATACGCTCCAGAGTTTCCAGACCCAACAGCTCCAGGCCTTGCTTGAGGGTGCGACCGGTCAGCGCGGCCAGGCGCAGACGGCTCTGCATCTGGGCCGGGGTTTCGGCAGCGAGGATCGGGCAGTTCTCGTAGAAGCTGGAGAACAGACCGGCAACGTCGTACAGATAAGTGCAGAGAATGTGCGGCGTGCCTTTCTCGGACACGTTGTTCAGCACTTCGCCGAACTGCGCCAGTTTCGCCGCCAGCTCTTGCTCATGTGCGGCTTCCAGCACGATCTGGCCATCGACTTCGCTGAAGTCCTTGCCCAGTTTGCGGAACACGCCCGCGACGCGGGTGTAGGCATAGAGCAGATACGGCGCGGTGTTGCCTTCGAAGTTGAGCATCAGGTCGAAGTTGAAGCTGTAGTCGCTGGTGCGGTGCTTCGACAGGTCGGCGTACTTCACCGCGCCGATGCCGACGACTTTGGCGATGTTGCGCAGTTCGTCTTCGGCCAGCTCCGGGTTCTTCTCTTTCACCAGGCTGTAGGCACGTTCCTGTGCTTCGGTCAGCAGGTCGATCAGCTTCACGGTGCCGCCGTCACGGGTCTTGAACGGACGGCCATCGGCGCCATTCATGGTGCCGAAGCCCATGTGTTCCATTTCCATCGGATGGGTGACGAAACCGGCCTTGCGCGCCACGGCGAACACTTGCTGGAAGTGCAGGGCCTGACGCTGGTCGACGAAGTACAGCGCGCGATCGGCTTTCAGCTTGCCGCTGCGGTAGCGCACGGCTGCCAGGTCAGTGGTGGCGTACAGGTAGCCGCCATCAGCCTTGACGATGATCACTGGCAGCGGGTCGCCGTCGGCATTCTTGAACTCGTCGAGGAACACACACTGGGCGCCGTTGCTCTCGACCAGCATGCCGGCCGCTTTCAGGTCGTTGACCACGTTGATCAGGTCGTCGTTGTAGGCGCTTTCGCCCATCACGTCGGCCATGGTCAGTTTGACGTTGAGCAGTTCGTAGATCTTCTGGCAGTGCGACAGCGAGATGTCCTTGAACTTGGTCCACAGGGCCAGGCACTCGGCGTCGCCGGCCTGCAACTTGACCACCAGACCACGGGCGCGGTCGGCGAATTCTGCGGATTCGTCGAAACGCTGCTTGGCCGCGCGGTAGAAGTTTTCCAGGTCAGACAGCTCGTCGCTAGTGATCGGGTTTTCCTGCAGATACGCCATCAGCATGCCGAACTGGGTGCCCCAGTCACCAACGTGGTTCTGACGGATCACTTCGTCGCCGAGGAATTCGAGTACGCGGGCCACGCCGTCGCCAATGATGGTCGAACGCAAATGGCCGACGTGCATCTCTTTGGCCAGGTTCGGTGCCGACAGGTCGACTACAGTGCGCTGCGCCGGGCCAGCCTTGCGCACGCCAACATGGGCATCAGCCAAGGCAGCGTCGAGACGCGAGGCCAGCGCCTGAGTGTTCTGGAAGAAATTGATGAAGCCCGGGCCGGCGATTTCGGCCTTGGTGACGTTCTCGTCAGCCGGCAGTGCGGCGATGATTTTTTCCGCCAGATCGCGCGGCTTCATGCCCGCAGGCTTGGCCAGCATCATGGCGATGTTGCTGGCGAAGTCGCCGTGGGTCTTGTCGCGGGCGTTCTCCACCTGGATCGCCGGCGACAGGCCTTCAGGCAACACACCTTCGTTGACGAGTTGGGTGAGGGCTTGTTGGATCAGCTGGCGAATGGTGTCTTTCATGGTCTTCTCTTTCGACCGCAAGCGCGGCGGGCGCATCGATGCGCGGGTGGAAAAACTGGGCATTATCCGTTGCGAAGACGGGCTTGCCAACCTTAGCAGGCAGCTTATGGATATGTGGTGACATTCAGATCAAAAGATCGCAGCCTGCGGCAGCTCCTACACGGCGATACGCATTTTCCTGTAGGAGCTGCGCAGGCTGCGATCTTTTGATCTTCAATACAAATCGACGGGGTCGACATCCAGCGACCAGCGCACCGCGCGCCCGCTCGGCATCTGCTCCAGCACCAGCAGCCAACTGGCCAGCAACCGATGCAACGGTGCCCGCGCTGTCGCCTGCAACAACAACTGCGCGCGATAACGTCCGGCGCGGCGTTCCATCGGCGCCGGCACCGGCCCGAGCAGTTCGATGCCGGTCAAATTTTGCTCAGCCAGCAAACGCTCGGCCTCGCTGCACGCCTCATCGAGAAAGCCCTCCGCCTGCCCCGGCTTGTGCGCTTCGGCGCGCAACAACGCCAGATGCGCAAACGGCGGCAGGCCGGCGGCGCGACGCTCGCTCAGAGCCTGTTCGGCGAAGGCGAAATAACCCTGTTCGGTAAGTTGTACTAATAAAGGATGGTCGGCGAGGTGGGTCTGGATGATCACCTTGCCCGGCTCTTCGGCTCGCCCGGCACGGCCGGCGACTTGCACGATCAACTGCGCCATCCGTTCGCTGGCGCGGAAGTCGCCGGAGAACAGGCCGCCGTCAGCATCCAGAATCGACACCAGCGTCACCCGTGGAAAATGGTGCCCCTTGGCCAACATCTGCGTGCCGACCAGAATGCACGGCTGACCCTTCTGAATGGTTGCGAACAGTTGATTCATCGCGTCCTTGCGCGACGTGCTGTCACGGTCGACGCGCAGTACCGGGTAATCGGGAAACAGAATCGCCAGACGTTCCTCGGCACGCTCGGTGCCGGCGCCGACCGGGCGCAGATCGACCTTGTTGCACTTCGGGCACTGGCGCGGGGTGCGTTCGACGTAGCCACAGTGGTGGCAGCGCAGTTCGCCGTAGCGTTGGTGCACGGTCATCCGCGCATCGCAGCGCGAACACTCGGACATCCAGCCGCAGTCGTGGCAGAGCAGCGTCGGCGCGAAACCGCGACGGTTGAGGAACACCAGTACTTGTTGGCCGTTGGCGAGCGTCTGGCCGATGGCTTGCTGCATCGGCCCGGAAATACCGCTGTCCAGTGGACGGCTTTTTACATCCAGACGGAGGAAACGCGGCTGCTTGGCACCGCCTGCACGTTCATTCAGGCGTAGGAGGCCGTAACGGCCGGTGTAGGCGTTGTGCAGACTTTCCAGCGATGGCGTGGCTGAACCGAGCACGATCGGGATGTTTTCCTGCCGTGCGCGCACCAGCGCCAGATCGCGGGCGTGGTAACGCAAACCTTCCTGCTGTTTATAAGAGCCGTCGTGCTCTTCGTCGATGATGATCAGCCCGGGGTTTTTCATCGGCGTGAACAGCGCCGAACGCGTGCCGATAATAATGTCGGCCTCGCCATCGCGCGCTGCGAGCCAGGCTTCGAGGCGCTCGCGGTCATTGACTGCCGAGTGCAGCAGGGCGATGCGCGCATTGAAACGCTGCTCGAAGCGCGCCAGGGTCTGCGGGCCGAGGTTGATCTCCGGGATCAGCACCAGCGCCTGTTTGCCGGCTTCGAGGGTTTCACGGATCAGTTGCAAATAGACTTCGGTCTTGCCGCTGCCGGTGACCCCAGCGAGCAGAAAGGCGTGATAACTGTCGAAACCGGCGCGAATTGCTTCATACGCGGCGCGCTGCTCGGTGTTCAGCGGCAATTCCGGTTGCGCCAGCCAATGCTCATGGCGCACGCCGGGTGCATGGCGGCGAATTTCCACTTGCACCAGGTTTTTCGCCAGCAGCAGATCAAGGCTGTCCTTGCTCAGCATCAGTTTGCTCAGCAACTGATGGGCGACGCCGTGGGGGTGCTGGGCCAGCGTCGCCAGTGCTTCACGCTGGCGCGGTGCGCGGGCGATGCGCGGATCATCAAGGCTGGCGCCGGGCACGATCGACCAGAAACGCTCCTGCCGGGCCTCGGCCAGCTCACCCTGGCGCAGCAGTACCGGCAGTGCCCAGCTCAGGGTGTCGCCGAGGCTGTGCTGATAATACTGTGATGTCCACAGGCACAGCTTGAACAGCGCCGGTGGCAGCGGCGCGGTGGCATCGAGCAGGGCCAGCGCCGGTTTGAGTTTCTCCACCGGCACTTCGCTGGTGTCGGTGACCTCGACCAGAATCCCGATCATCTCGCGCCGACCGAACGGCACCCGCAAGCGCATGCCCGGCTGCAATTGCTCGCGCAGCACGCCGGCCGGCGCCCGGTAATCGAACAGGCGGCGCAAGGGCGAAGGCAGGGCGAGGCGCAGAATGGCATCGGGCACGCGGGGGGATCTCGATCAACAGGCGATTAAAAGGACTGCTTACATAACCTGTGGGAGCGAGCCTGCTCGCGAAAGCAGTGTGTCAGGCGACGAAGATGCTGGCAGATAGATCGTCTTCGCGAGCAGGCTCGCTCCCACAGCGGTAGTGCAATGGGCCGGGAGCCTAGCAGACGGTCGGTCTCGGTGACAGCTTGCGTGTTTGAAAAGGTCTGGTAGAATCCGCGGCCTAATTACGTGCGGTATTCAACAATAGTGTTGGGTGGCGGCACGCTAGCTGAGGAAGACACCATGAAAGCTGATATTCACCCGAATTACCCAGTCATCGCTGTTACCTGCAGCTGTGGCAACAAGTTCGAAACCCGTTCGACTTTCGGCAAAGCTCTGCCAATCGACGTGTGCAACGAATGCCACCCGTTCTACACCGGTAAGCAGAAGACTCTGGACACCGGTGGTCGCGTTCAGAAGTTCGCAGACCGTTTCGGTGCTTTCGGCAAGAAACCTGCTGCTGCAGAGTAAGGTTGAAGGGCCCGGTGGGCTTTTCCTCGTTGCTGAAAAAGGCGTCCCTCGCGGGCGCCTTTTTTGTGTCCGCGATTTGGCTGTCCGGCGCGCAAGCCTATTGCCCGGCGCCGACTGGATTGACCAGCGTTACGGTGCAGCGCGTGGTCGATGGCGACACCTTGCGTTTGAGCGACGGCCGCAGCGTGCGGATGATCGGCCTCAACACGCCTGAGCTGGGCAAGCAGGGCCGCAGCGATGAACCTTTCGCGGTGGCGGCACGCAAGCGCCTGCAAGCGCTGGTCGATGCCAGCGGCGGACGTGTCGGCTTGCTCCCCGGCACGCAAGCCAAAGACCACTATGGGCGTACGCTCGCGCATATTTACAGTGCCAGCGGCGCCAATCTCGAAGCGCAAATGCTCGCCGATGGCCTCGGTTATCAGGTCGCCGTTGCGCCGAATGTCGATCTTGTTGCCTGTCAGCAAGCCGCCGAACGCAGTGCGCGAAAGGCCGGGCTGGGCCTCTGGCGGCAGTCACCTGTACTGAAAGCGGCGCAGATTCAACGCTCGGGTTTCGCCGTGATCAGTGGGCGTGTGAGCAAGGTTCAGCGCAATCGCGGTGGAATTTGGATCGAGTTGCAGGACGCGCTTGTGTTGCGCGTTGCACCCAATCTGGTCGGACAATTCGACAATGCCCGTTTGCTGGCGCTCAAAGGCAAGCAAATTGAGGCTCGCGGCTGGATCGTCGATCGTTCGCGGCGCGCTGAGCTGCAATCCGGTCAGTCACGTTGGTTGCTTCCGCTGACGGATCCTTCAATGTTGCAAACGCCGCACTGAAGAAAAATTGTAGACATTTTTTCTGTCGATTGTGAACAGTCAAGCCCTTGTGCGCCGTGGCTCTTGGCCCAAAGTCGTAGGGCAGGGCGCTTGACAGGGGTGACCGCTCAGTCTTGTGGGGACTTTGCGAGGCGCGTATCCTCGCTGACCAGTCTGTCCAACAGTAAAAAGCGGAATGCCAAAATGTCTGATCTGAAAACTGCCGCTCTCGAATATCATGCCAATCCTCGTCCAGGGAAGCTGAGTGTCGAGCTCACCAAGGCCACTGCTACCGCTCGCGACTTGTCGCTGGCCTACAGCCCCGGCGTAGCTGAACCAGTGCGTGAGATCGCTCGCGATCCTGAACTGGCCTACAAATACACCGGCAAGGGCAACCTGGTTGCAGTCATTTCCGATGGCACCGCGATTCTCGGCCTGGGCAACCTCGGCCCATTGGCTTCCAAGCCAGTGATGGAAGGTAAAGGCGTACTGTTCAAGCGCTTCGCCGGCATCGACGTTTTCGACATCGAAGTCGACTCCGAAAGCCCGCAAGCCTTCATCGACACCGTAAAACGCATCTCCATCACCTTCGGTGGCATCAACCTGGAAGACATCAAGGCGCCAGAGTGCTTTGAGATCGAACGTGCTCTGATCGAGCAGTGCGACATTCCGGTATTCCACGATGACCAGCACGGCACCGCGATCGTGACCGCTGCGGGCATGATCAACGCTCTGGAAATCGCTGGCAAAACCCTGCCGGACGCGAAAATCGTCTGCCTGGGCGCCGGTGCTGCCGCCATCTCCTGCATGAAACTGCTGGTGAGCATGGGCGCACGCATCGAAAACATCTTCATGGTTGACCGTACCGGCGTGATCCACTCCGGCCGTGACGACCTGAACCAGTACAAAGCCGTGTTCGCTCACGCCACCGACAAGCGCACTCTGGCTGACGCACTGGCAGGCGCTGACGTGTTCGTCGGTCTGTCCGGCCCGAACCTGCTGAGCGCTGAAGGCCTGCTGTCGATGGCGGCCAATCCGATCGTGTTCGCCTGCTCGAACCCGGATCCGGAAATCTCCCCGGAGCTGGCGCACGCCACCCGTAGCGACGTGATCATGGCCACCGGCCGTTCGGACTACCCGAACCAGGTCAACAACGTACTGGGCTTCCCGTTCATCTTCCGTGGTGCCCTGGACGTTCGCGCCAAGCGCATCAACGAAGAAATGAAAGTGGCTGCGGCCAACGCCCTGCGTGAGCTGGCCAAGCTGCCGGTTCCACAGGACGTGTGCGATGCCTACGGCGGTGCTCCGCTGGAATTCGGCCGTGAGTACATCATTCCGAAGCCAATGGACAAGCGCCTGATCACCCTGATCTCCGACGCTGTGGCCAAAGCTGCGATCGAGACCGGTGTAGCGACCCTGCCGTATCCGAAGAACTACCCGCTGAAAAGCGTGGATGACGTGTTCAACGGTTAATTCGTTGTAGCACTTCAAACAGAAGCCCCGGCTCGTGAGAGTCGGGGTTTTTTATTGCCTGAAGATCAAGAGCCCCCTCACCCTAACCCTCTCCCTGAGGGAGAGGGGACTGACCGTGGAAGATTCGCGAGATACACCGACCTGAAAGTGCATTAGCGCCTATGGATTCAGCACAGCACGTTCAGGTCGGCATCCCTCACCAGCATCCCCCAATCAGTCCCCTCTCCCTCCGGGAGAGGGCTAGGGTGAGGGGCTCTTGATCTTCAGCCATAAAAAAGCCCCGCACTTCTCACGAAGGCGGGGCTTTTCAATACCGTTGGATCAGAACAAGTCGATCGGCGCCTGCTCATCTGCTGGCAGCGGGCTGCCCGGTACGGCGCCATTGCCCAGTTCATTCACCGACGGTGGCGTGTCTTCAGACTTGAACAGCTCGAAGTACGCGCCGGGTGTGCTCGGCGTCGCCGCACGGCCACTGACCGGGTCCACACGCAAGCTCAGCAAACCTTCCGGCTCAGGCTGCACATGCGGCGGTTTGTCCTTGAGCGCAGCCGACATGTAGTTCATCCAGATCGGCAGCGCCACAGTACCGCCGAACTCACGGCGTCCGAGGCTTTCCGGCTGATCGAAGCCGGTCCACACCGTGGTCACGTAGTCGGCGTTGTACCCGGAGAACCACGCGTCTTTCGATTCGTTGGTGGTGCCGGTTTTACCGGCGATATCGCTGCGGCCCATGGCCAGTGCGCGACGGCCGGTGCCGAGCTTGATCACGTCCTGCAACATGCTGTTGAGGATGTACGTGGTGCGACCATCGACAATCCGCTCAGCCACTGCCGGTGCTTGCGGCACGGCCGCGCTGCCCGGCACTTCGCCCGCAACCGGTGTGGCGTTGACCGTAAACGAATCGGTGTGCGGCGCTGCGATACCGTCCGTCGCCGAACCACCCTGAGGCACGGTCGGCGGGTTGGCGACGAACAGCGTGTCGCCATTGCGGCTTTCAATCTTGTCGATGATGTACGGAGTGATCTTGTAGCCGCCGTTGGCGAACGTACTCCAACCGGTGGCAATCTCCATCGGCGTCAGCGTTGCAGTGCCCAGCGCCAGCGACAGGTTTGGCGGCAGATCCTGCTTGTTGAAGCCGAAACGGGTGATGTAGTCGATGGTTTTGCCCACGCCCATGGCTTGCAGCAGGCGGATCGACACGAGGTTGCGCGACTTGTACAGCGCTTCACGCAAACGGATCGGGCCGAGGAAGGTGTTGGTGTCGTTCTTCGGACGCCAGACCTTGTCCAGGTACTCGTCGACGAACACGATCGGCGCGTCGTTGACCAGCGTGGCAGCGGTATAGCCGCTGTCCAGCGCAGCGCTGTAGACGAACGGCTTGAAGCTCGAGCCCGGCTGACGCTTGGCCTGCATGGCGCGGTTGTAGTTGCTCTGCTCGAAGGCGAAACCGCCGACCAGCGAGCGAATCGCACCGTTCTGCGGGTCCAGCGACACCAGTGCACCTTGTGCCTGCGGGATCTGGCTGAATTTCAGCGAATTGTCTTTCTGGCGCTGCACGCGAACCAGATCGCCGACCTGCGCCACATCCGACGGCTGACGCGGATTGGCGCCCATGCTGTTGGTGTTGAGGAACGGTCGTGCCCATTTCATGGTGTCCCAGGCGACGTGCTCTTCGCCGGTGCGCGTCAGCACTTGCAGGCCGTTCTTGTCGACCTGGGTGACGATGGCCGGTTCGAGGCTGCTGATCGTGCGTTGTTTGGTCAGTTCGCTGGCCCATGCCTCACGGGTCTTGCCCGGCAGGCGCGACTCGGGGCCACGGTAGCCGTGACGCTGGTCGTAGGTCATCAGGCCTTCGTGCAGCGCGGTGTTAGCCATTTCCTGGAGGTTGCTCGGCACCGTGGTGGTGACGCGGAAACCTTCGGTGTAAGCGTCGCTGCCATAGCGGCCGACCATTTCGGCGCGGGCCATCTCGGCGATGTACGGCGCGTTCACTTCCGGGGTTGGCACGTGATAGCTGGCGTTCAGCGGCTCGTTGATCGCGGCGGTGTAGTCCGCTTCGCTGATCTTGCCGAGCTTGTACATGCGCCCGAGGATCCAGTCGCGGCGTTCTTTGCTGCGTGCCGGGTTGGCCAGCGGGTTGAAGCGCGAAGGCGCTTTCGGCAGGCCGGCGATCATCGCCATCTGCGCCAGGCTGACATCACGGATCGACTTGCCGTAATACACCTGCGCCGCCGCTTCGATGCCATAAGCGCGGTTGCCCAGATAGATCTTGTTCACGTACAGCTCAAGGATTTCATCCTTGGTCAGCTGCCGCTCGATCTGCAGGGCCAGAAGGATTTCGGTGGTTTTGCGCGAGAAACTGCGTTCGCTGGTCAGGAAGAAGTTCTTCGCCACCTGCATGGTGATGGTGCTGCCACCGGACTGAATGTGTCCGCTCTTGACCAGTTGGGTCGCGGCGCGCATCAGGCTGCTCGGATCGACGCCATAGTGGTTGGCGAAATTGTCGTCTTCAGCACTTAGTAACGCATTAATGAAATTGGGGGGAATGTCGGCGAAACGGATCGGTGTACGGCGCATTTCGCCAAATTCTGCGATCAACTTGTTGTCGCTGCTGTAGACCCGCAACGGAATCTGCAACTGAATGCTTCGCAGAGCCTCCACAGACGGCAAACCCGGACTAAGGTAAAGAAACGCGCCGCTGAGACCTAAAAGCAGTCCGCAGAAAACGGCGACGATGGACCAACCGAAAAATTTCAGCAGACGAATCAAGGCTTTTGGACATCCAGGGCAAAGAATGAATTTGGCGACGGGGCTCCGGCTACACACAGAACCATCCGCGCTTGCAGTAAAAAGCGGAAAAAAACGCTGGGCATTATAAGCACTTTTCTGCTGGGGGCGTCATTTGCGCTTCTGTCAAGACGGGGTGAAGGAACGCAATGCGTATTACAGAGTCCGTAACTCACGGAAAGTCATAGGGAATTGGTAGTGCTGGGACTCTTCAATAAAAAGGCCAATACGTTACTGGGGATCGACATCAGTTCCACGTCAGTGAAGCTGCTGGAACTGAGCCGTCAGGGTGATCGCTACCGGGTCGAGGCGTATGCGGTAGAGCCGTTGCCGGTCAACGCCGTGGTCGAAAAAAACATCGCCGAACTTGAAGGCGTCGGTCAGGCCCTGAGCCGTGTGCTGGTCAAGGCGCGCACCGGGCTCAAGAGCGTGGCGGTCGCGGTGGCCGGTTCTGCGGTGATCACCAAAGTCATCGAAATGGACGCCGGGCTGTCCGACGACGAGCTGGAAAACCAGCTCAAGATCGAAGCCGACCAATATATTCCCTACCCGCTGGACGAAGTCGCCATCGATTTCGAAGTCCAGGGTGTATCGCCGCGCAATCCCGAGCGGGTCAACGTGTTGCTCGCCGCCTGTCGCAAGGAAAACGTCGAAGTCCGTGAAGCGGCGCTTGCCCTCGCTGGCCTGACGGCGCGGGTGGTCGATGTCGAGGCCTATGCGCTGGAGCGTTCATTCGGCCTGCTTGCGACGCAACTGGCGGCCTCGCAGGAGCGTCTGACCGTCGCGGTGGTCGACATCGGCGCGACCATGACCACCCTCAGCGTCCTGCACAACGGCAAGATCATCTATACCCGCGAGCAATTGTTCGGTGGCCGGCAACTGACCGAGGAAATCCAGCGCCGCTATGGCCTGACCCTCGAGCAGGCCGGGCTGGCGAAAAAGCAGGGTGGTCTGCCCGATGATTACATCAGCGAGGTCTTGCAGCCGTTTCGCGAGGCGCTGGTGCAGCAAGTGTCGCGCTCGCTGCAATTCTTCTTCGCCTCCGGCCAATACAACGCGGTCGATCACATTCTGTTGGCCGGCGGCACGGCGTCGGTGCCAGGGCTGGACCGTTTGATCGAGCAGCGCCTGAATACGCCGACGCAAGTAGCCAATCCCTTTGCCAGCATGGCCTTGAGCAGCAAGGTTAACGCTGGAGCATTGGCCAGCGATGCGCCGGCGCTGATGATCGCCTGCGGGCTCGCGCTCAGGAGTTTCGACTGATGGCGCGGATCAACCTCCTGCCGTGGCGCGAAGAGCGTCGCGAAGAACGGCGCAAACGCTTTCTGCTGGCCTTGATCGGAGTGGTGGTCGGCTCGGTCGGAGCGGTGCTGATTGTCGATCAGGTGATCAGCGCGGCCATTGAGCGGCAAGTGGCGCGCAACGACTACATCGGCAAGCAGATCGCCGTGGTCGACGAACGAATCAAGCAGATCAGCGAACTCAAGGCGCGCCGTCAGCAATTGGTCGAACGCATGCGCATCATTCAGGATTTGCAGGGCAACCGGCAGATCAGCGGGCGAATCTTCGATCAGCTGGCGCGTACGCTGCCGGACGGCGTGTATTTCACCGATGTGAAGATGGTCGGCAAAACCCTGTCGATCAGTGGTGCTGCCGAATCGAACAATCGGGTCTCAGACCTGATGCGCAATCTGGAGGCCTCCGACTGGTTCGACGCACCGAGCCTCAATGAGGTGAAGGCAACGACTGCAGGCCAGGTGGATCAGGCCAACACCTTTGAACTGACGGTACGGCAGACCCAACCCCGCACCGTGGAGGACGAGCAATGAAGCCGTCCGAATGGCTGGAAAGTCTGCGCGACATTGATTTCAACGATCTCGACACCAGCAACATCGGTTCCTGGCCGGCCGCCGTGAAAGCCATGGCCGGAGCGCTGTTGATGGTGCTGGTGTTGGCGCTTGGCTATAACTTTTTCATCAGCGATCTGGAAAACCAGCTGGAGGCCAAGCGCGAAGAAGAAGTCGCGCTCAAGGAACAGTTCGCCAGCAAGGCGCGCCTGTCAGCCAATCTCGAGCTGTACACCCAGCAAATGAAGGAAATGGAAAATACCTTCGGCGTGCTGCTGCGGCAATTGCCCAGTGACACCGAAGTGCCGGGCCTGCTCGAAGACATCACCCGTACTGGCCTGGGCAGTGGCCTGGAGTTCGAAGAGATCAAACTGCTGCCGGAGGTCACTCAGCAGTTTTACATCGAGCTACCGATCCAGATCACCGTCACCGGCGCCTATCACGACCTGGCCACTTTCGTCAGTGGCGTGGCCGGGCTGCCGCGCATTGTCACCTTGCATGATTTCGAACTCGCTCCTGCCGATAAAGAGGGCGGGCCGAAGCTGCGCATGAGCATCCTTGCCAAGACCTATCGCTATAACGACAAGGGGCTGCAGAAATGAGCCCGATTCGTTACATCGCGTTGTCGATGGCGCTGCTCGCGCTGAACGGTTGTGGTGGCAGCGATGACTTCAGCGATCTCGATGCCTACCTGAACGAAGTGCGCCTGCGCCCGGCAGGCAAGATTGAACCAACCCCGACATTCCGGTCTTACCCCACATTCACTTACAGCGCGGCCAACCTGCGCAGTCCGTTCTCGCGCCAGGTGCGGGTCGATCTGGCCGGGCAGAAACATGGCTCACGCAACGTCAAACCCGACCCCAACCGGGTCAAGCAATACCTCGAAGGTTTCAACATCGAGCAGTTCGAGATGGTCGGCACGATTGCCAATGCTTCCGGCTCCTTCGCATTGTTGCGCGGAGCGGGCGCGGTGCACCGGCTGAAAGTCGGCGATTACCTGGGGCGCAACGACGGTCGCATCGTCGCCATCAGCGCCACCCAGGTCGATGTGGTCGAGATCGTGCCCGACGGCGAAGGCGCCTGGCTGGAGCGTCCGCGCACCATTCCTTTGAAAGAGCACTCATAGTGGAAGTCGAACAATGAACAGGATTTTCTCCACCCTCGGTTTTTCGCTATGGATAGCGCTGATGTCGCCGATGGTACTCGCGGCCAATCTGAAGACGCTGGATGTCGCGGCGTTGCCGGGTGATCGCGTCGAGCTGAAGTTGTCGTTCGACGGCCCGCCGCCGCAGCCCAAGGGCTACACCACTGAATCACCGGCGCGGATTGCGCTGGATCTGCCCGGTGTTGCCAGTCAGTTGGCCAGCAAGAACCTCGATCTGGGTAGTGGCAATGCGCGAACGGCCACGGTGGTCGAAGCCAAGGAGCGCACGCGGCTGATTGTCAGCCTGACGCAGCTGGCGCCTTACACCACGCGGGTCGAGGGCAATAACCTGTTCGTGGTCGTCGGTCAGGGCGCACCGGCAACTGCGCCGCGTCCTGCTGTCGTTGCGCCTCGTGCTACTGCAAAAGCTATTGCGCCCACCAAGGCATTTGTACCGAAAAGCCGGGCGATTCGCGGTGTGGATTTCCAGCGTGGAACAGCAGGCGAAGGCAATGTCGTCATCGACCTTTCCGATCCGACCATCGCCCCGGATATCCAGGAGCATGACGGCAAGATCATTCTCAGTTTCGCCCGCACGCAGTTGCCGGAGAAGCTGCGGGTGCGCCTCGACGTCAAGGATTTCGCCACCCCGGTGCAGTTCGTCAATGCCGCAGTGACCGCTGATCGCACGGTTATTACCGTCGAGCCCAGCGGCACCTACGAGTACTCCACCTTCCAGACCGACAACAAACTGACCGTCAGCATCCGCCCAATGACGGTCGATGACCTGCAAAAACGCAACGCTGACCGTCAGGCGTACGTCGGTGAAAAGCTTTCGCTGAACTTCCAGGACATTGATGTGCGCTCGGTGCTGCAACTGATCGCCGACTTCACCAATCTCAATCTGGTCGCCAGCGACACGGTGCAGGGTGGCATCACCTTGCGCCTGCAAAACGTGCCGTGGGATCAGGCGCTGGATCTGGTGTTGAAAACCAAAGGCCTGGATAAACGCAAGATCGGTAACGTGCTGCTGGTCGCTCCAGCCGATGAAATCGCAGCACGCGAGCGCCAGGAACTGGAGTCGCAGAAACAGATCGCCGAACTGGCGCCGTTGCGCCGTGAGCTGCTGCAAGTGAACTACGCCAAGGCAGCAGACATCGCCAAGTTGTTCCAGTCGGTGACCAGTGCCGAAGCGAAAATCGATGAACGCGGTTCGATTACCGTCGATGAGCGGACCAACAACATCATCGCCTACCAGACCCAGGATCGCCTCGACGAACTGCGGCGAATCGTGGCACAGCTGGATATCCCGGTGCGTCAGGTAATGATCGAGGCGCGAATTGTCGAGGCCAACGTCGATTACGATAAAAGTCTGGGTGTGCGCTGGGGCGGGTCGATTCAGAACAAGGGCAACTGGAACGCCTCCGGAGTCAACGGTTCGTCGACCACCATTGGTACACCCGGCAGCACCAGCACCAACTCACCGTTCGTCGACATGGGTACCGTGGGCAATACTTCAGGGATTGGCATTGCCTTCATCACTGACAATGTCCTGCTCGATCTTGAGCTGACAGCGATGGAGAAGACCGGCAACGGTGAAATCGTCTCGCAACCGAAAGTGGTCACCTCCGACAAGGAAACCGCCAAAATCCTCAAAGGCACTGAAATTCCGTATCAGGAAGCCAGCTCCAGTGGTGCGACTTCGGTGTCGTTCAAGGAAGCCTCGCTATCGCTGGAAGTGACGCCGCAGATCACCCCCGACAACCGCATTATCATGGAGGTCAAGGTCACCAAGGACGAACCGGATTACCTGAACAAAGTGCAGGATGTGCCGCCAATCAAGAAAAACGAGGTCAACGCCAAAGTGCTGGTCAACGACGGCGAAACCATCGTGATTGGCGGTGTTTTCTCAAATACTCAAAGCAAGGTCGTAGATAAGGTGCCATTTCTTGGCGATGTGCCGTATCTTGGCCGCCTTTTCCGGCGTGATGTGGTTTCGGAGAAAAAATCCGAGCTGCTGGTATTTCTCACACCACGTATCATGAATAACCAGGCGATTGCTGTGAGTCGTTGATTCTGTGCGAAATTTGATTCTTGTAGGACCGATGGGCGCTGGCAAAAGCACCATCGGCCGGTTGCTGGCCAAAGAGCTGCGCCTGCCGTTCAAAGATTCCGACAAGGAAATTGAACTGCGCACGGGCGCCAATATCCCGTGGATCTTCGACAAGGAAGGCGAGCCCGGCTTTCGTGACCGTGAGCAGGCGATGATTGCCGAGCTGTGCGCGTTCGACGGCGTGGTCTTGGCGACCGGCGGTGGCGCCGTCATGCGCGATGCCAATCGCAAGGCCCTGCATGAGGGGGGGCGAGTGGTGTATCTGCACGCCTCCGTCGAACAGCAAGTCGGCCGCACGGCGCGCGACCGCAATCGGCCGTTGCTGCGCACCGCCAATCCGGAGAAAACCCTGCGCGACCTGCTGGCGATCCGCGATCCGCTCTATCGGGAAATCGCCGATCTGGTGGTGGAAACCGACGAACGGCCGCCACGCATGGTGGTGCTCGACATTCTTGATCGTCTGGCGCAGCTTCCACCCCGTTAAAGCATCGTTCGAAATGCGCTATCCTCGGCGTCCTGTCACAGCCCGTCGAGGTTGTGGCGGATGGCGTGCGAGCGGCGTCATACCCGCTGTAGGCCGCAGACAACCAATAATTCAGGGCAGGACGCCTGCTTCCATCTTCACTGTGGGGACACATGCAGACACTCAAGGTCGATCTAGGCGAGCGCAGCTACCCGATTCATATTGGCGAAGGTTTGTTGGATCAGCCCGAGTTGCTGGCTCCGCACATCCATGGGCGGCAAGTGGCAATCATCTCCAACGAGACCGTTGCGCCGCTCTATCTTGAACGTCTGACCCGCAGCCTCGCGCAGTTCTCGGTGATCTCCGTGGTGCTGCCGGACGGCGAAGCCTTCAAGAACTGGGAAACCCTGCAACTGATCTTCGACGGTCTGCTGACCGCCCGTCATGATCGCCGCACCACCGTGATCGCCTTGGGCGGCGGTGTGATCGGCGACATGGCCGGTTTCGCCGCATCCTGCTATCAGCGCGGCGTCGACTTCATCCAGATTCCAACCACTTTGCTTTCTCAGGTCGATTCATCGGTGGGCGGCAAGACCGGTATCAACCATCCGCTGGGCAAGAACATGGTCGGCGCGTTCTATCAGCCGAACGTGGTGCTGATCGATACGGCGTCCCTGAAAACCCTGCCAGAGCGCGAACTGTCTGCCGGCCTGGCGGAAGTCATCAAGTACGGGCTGATCTGCGACGAGCCGTTCCTGACCTGGCTCGAAGACAACGTCGACGCCCTGCGCGCGCTGGACCAGAAAGCCCTGACTTACGCCATTGAGCGCTCCTGCGCAGCCAAGGCTGCGGTGGTCGGCGCCGATGAGAAGGAAACCGGTGTGCGCGCCACGCTCAACCTTGGCCACACCTTTGGTCACGCCATCGAGACCCACATGGGCTATGGTGTCTGGTTGCATGGGGAAGCGGTCGCAGCTGGCACGGTGATGGCGCTGGAGATGTCTGCGCGTCTGGGCTGGATCAGTGATGAGGAACGCGATCGCGGTATCCGCCTGTTCCAGCGCGCCGGTCTGCCGGTGGTGCCACCGACTGAAATGACCGAGGCCGATTTTCTTCAACACATGGCAATCGACAAAAAAGTGATCGACGGTCGTCTGCGCCTGGTGCTGCTGCGCCGGATGGGCGAAGCGGTAGTGACCGACGATTATCCGAAAGAGGTTCTACAGGCCACGCTGGGAGCGGATTACCGCGCCCTGGCTCAGCTTAAAGGTTAATAAGATTCCGATGACTAGTTTGCATGCCGACGAGGCGTTCCTCGGCCATTTCCAGTTAAGTCACGACCCGTTCGCGCCACGCGTGCCGGGCTTCAAGTTCTTCCCGGCCCAGCGCAAACCGGTGCTGGGGCAGTTGCATCATCTGGCGCGTTACAGCCAGTTGCTACTGGTGGTCACTGGCCCGCAAGGCAGTGGCAAGACGCTGCTGCGCCAGGCGCTGGTCGCCAGCACCAACAAGCAGTCGGTGCAGAGCGTGGTGGTTTCCGCCCGTGGCGCCGGTGATGCCGCTGGCGTGCTGCGCCAAGTGGCGCAGGCACTGAACGTCGCTCAGGCCGATGTTGGCGCGATTCTGGAACAAGTGGTGCAACTTGCGTTGACCGGTCAGGAAGTCTATCTGTTGGTGGATGACGCCGAGCAGCTCGATGAATCCGCCCTCGAAGCGCTGATGGCGCTGGGTGCCGGCGCACCGGAAGGTCGCCCGCACGTGTTCTTGTTCGGTGAGTCGTCGCTGATCGCTCAGCTTGAGGCTTTGCATCTTGAGGAAGAGCGCTTTCACGTCATCGAGTTGCAGCCTTACACCGAAGAAGAGACTCGCGAATATCTCGACCAACGGCTCGAAGGTGCCGGCCGGGGTGTCGAACTTTTCACCGCAGATCAGATCTCTGATATTCACGAAAGTGCCGAGGGTTGGCCGGGCAACATCAACCAGGTCGCTCGCGATGCTCTGATCGAAGTCATGATTGCCAGCCGCTCAGCGGTCAAGCGTCCAAGTATGGGGTTCAACATGCCGAAGAAACACGTATTGGCCATTTCCGCCGTCGTTGTGGTCGCGGTCGCTGCCGCCTGGCTGATGCCGGGTCGCAACAAGGCGCCGACCACCGGTGCACCGGCCAATGAGCAGGCACAGTTGCCATTGGGCCAGGGCGCAGCCAATGGCGGCGCGCCGAACGTCGAGTTCGCCGGTAATACACAGCCGATGCCGTTGCCGCTGGTCGGCAACTCGCAACCGGTCATGCGCGGCCCGTTGGCCGAAGCGGCCGGCGGTATTACCGAAGGCGACGATGGTGTGCCACTGGAAGGTTCCAGCAATACCCCGCCGACCGTAACCACTTCCGCACCGCCTGCGGGCGTTCCGGCCGGTCCCGCGCCGACACCGGTTCCGTTGCCAGCCGCCAAGCCCACCCCGGCGCCGACGCAAGTTGCCACCGCCAAGCCTGCTCCAGCCGCGCCAGTCGCCAAACCGGCTCCAGCGCCAGCCAAGCCAGTCGCCGCTGCCAAACCGGCCGAGAAGCCGGTGACCGTTGCCAAAGCCGCCGGTGGCAGCTGGTACGCCGGTCAGCCGACCGGCAACTACGTGGTGCAGATCCTCGGCACCAGCTCTGAAGCGGCGGCGCAAAACTTCGTCAAAGAGCAGGGCGGCGAGTACCGTTATTTCAAGAAAGTGCTCAACGGCAAGCCTCTCTATGTGATCACCTACGGCAACTTCGCCAATCGTGATGCAGCCGTTTCTGCCATCAAGGCCTTGCCAGCGAAGGTTCAGGCTGGTAAACCTTGGCCTCGCACTGTCGCCAGCGTCCAACAGGAACTGGCAACAACTCGCTGAAGATTCGGCGGCCTTACCCAGGCCGCCTCTCCAAGCACCTCAAAATTTCTGCAAGTGCGCGCCGTCTCTACAGACCGCGTGCCTTGTGGTGTCTGCGTTACAGTAGTCTTTGAGTCGTTGCGGTCAAAATTAAAAAAGTTTTGACTAGCACAGCAGATCGCTTTAAACCTTTCACAAATGCGACATGAATTTGCGACATTTCGTCGTCAAATTTGTGAGCCTCTGTGTCGCTGTGTACAATGACCACCCTTTTGCCCCCGCCAAGCCGGCGTACGTTCGGCGCAGGACGCAAGTGGTTGAATTGAAAAGAAATTTGCCTCGAAAAGAGGCAGCCTGGTGAGAAAGTGTCTATGAAAGCAGGTCTGTACCAACCAGATGAATTCAAGGATAACTGCGGTTTCGGCCTGATAGCCCATATGCAGGGCGAGCCCAGTCATACCCTTTTGCAAACGGCCATCGAGGCCCTGACCTGCATGACCCACCGCGGTGGGATTAATGCCGACGGCAAGACCGGTGACGGTTGCGGTCTGCTGATTCAAAAACCTGACGCGTTCCTGCGAGCCATTGCCCAGGAAACCTTCAGCGTCGAGTTGCCCAAGCAATACGCGGTGGGCATGGTTTTCTTCAACCAGGATCCGGTCAAGGCCGAAGCCGCTCGCGAGAACATGAACCGCGAGATCCTCGCTGAAGGCCTGCAACTGATCGGCTGGCGTAAAGTGCCAATCGACACCAGCGTCCTCGGCCGCCTCGCTCTCGAGCGCCTGCCGCAGATCGAGCAGGTGTACATCGGCGGCGAAGGCCTGAGCGATCAGGACATGGCCGTGAAGCTGTTCAGTGCCCGTCGCCGTTCGTCGGTATCCAACGCCGTCGACTCCGACCACTACATCTGCAGCTTTTCGCACAAAACCATCATCTATAAAGGCCTGATGATGCCGGCCGATCTGGCCGCGTTTTATCCGGACCTGAGTGACGAGCGCCTGCAAACCGCGATCTGCGTGTTCCACCAGCGCTTCTCCACCAACACCCTGCCGAAATGGCCGCTGGCGCAGCCATTCCGCTTCCTCGCCCACAACGGCGAGATCAATACCATCACCGGTAACCGTAACTGGGCGCAGGCCCGTCGGACCAAGTTCAGCAACGATCTGATGGATCTGGAAGAACTCGGCCCGCTGGTCAACCGTGTCGGTTCCGACTCCTCGAGCATGGACAACATGCTCGAGCTGATGGTCACCGGTGGTATCGACCTGTTCCGTGGCGTGCGGATGATCATTCCGCCGGCGTGGCAGAACGTCGAAACCATGGACCCGGATCTGCGTGCGTTCTATGAGTACAACTCGATGCACATGGAACCGTGGGACGGCCCTGCCGGCGTGGTCATGACCGATGGTCGCTACGCGGTGTGCCTGCTCGACCGTAACGGTCTGCGCCCGGCGCGCTGGGTCACCACCACCAACGGTTTCATTACCCTCGCGTCGGAAATCGGCGTGTGGGATTACAAGCCGGAAGATGTGATTGCCAAAGGCCGTGTCGGCCCTGGGCAGATCTTCGCGGTGGACACCGAAACCGGGCAGATCCTCGACACCGATGCGATCGACAACCGTCTGAAATCCCGTCATCCGTACAAGCAATGGCTGCGCAAGAATGCCCTGCGCATTCAGGCGACCATGGAAGACAACGACCACGGTTCGGCGTTTTACGACGTCGATCAGCTCAAGCAATACATGAAGATGTATCAGGTCACGTTCGAAGAGCGCGATCAGGTCCTGCGTCCGCTTGGCGAGCAAGGCTACGAAGCCGTTGGCTCGATGGGCGACGACACGCCGATGGCCGTGCTGTCCCAGCGTGTGCGCACGCCGTACGACTATTTCCGTCAGCAGTTCGCGCAGGTCACCAACCCGCCGATCGACCCGCTGCGTGAAGCGATCGTGATGTCGCTGGAAATCTGCCTCGGTGCCGAGCGCAACATTTTCCAGGAGTCGCCGGAACACGCCTCGCGCGTGATCCTCAGCTCGCCAGTGATCTCGCCGGCCAAGTGGCGCTCGCTGATGAACCTCGACCGCCCGGGTTTCGAACGGCAGATCATCGATCTCAACTACGACGAAAGCGTTGGCCTCGAAGCGGCCATCCGCAACGTTGCCGATCAGGCTGAAGAAGCCGTGCGCGCCGGTCGTACCCAGATCGTTCTGAGCGACCGTCATATCGCCCCAGGCAAGCTGCCGATCCACGCCTCGCTGGCGACCGGTGCCGTGCACCACCGGCTGACCGAAAAAGGCCTGCGCTGCGATTCCAACATCCTTGTTGAAACCGCTACCGCCCGTGACCCGCATCACTTTGCGGTGCTGATCGGTTTCGGCGCCTCGGCGGTCTATCCGTTCCTGGCTTACGAAGTGCTGGGCGACCTGATCCGTACCGGTGAAGTGCTGGGCGACCTCTATGAGGTGTTCAAGAACTACCGCAAAGGCATCACCAAAGGTCTGCTGAAGATTCTGTCGAAGATGGGCATCTCGACCATCGCTTCGTACCGTGGCGCTCAGTTGTTCGAAGCCATCGGCCTGTCCGAAGAAGTCTGCGACCTGAGCTTCCGTGGTGTGCCGAGCCGCATCAAGGGGGCGCGTTTCGTCGACATCGAAGCCGAGCAGAAAGCACTCGCCAGCGAAGCCTGGAGTCCGCGCAAGCCGATCCAGCAGGGCGGTCTGCTGAAGTTCGTCCACGGTGGCGAATATCACGCTTACAACCCGGACGTGGTCAACACCTTGCAAGCCGCTGTGCAGCAGGGCGACTACGCCAAGTTCAAGGAATACACCTCACTGGTGGACAACCGTCCGGTGTCGATGATCCGCGACCTGTTCAAGGTCAAGACCCTCGATACGCCGCTGGACATCAGTGAAATCGAGCCGCTGGAATCGGTGCTCAAGCGCTTCGACTCCGCCGGTATCTCGCTGGGCGCACTGTCGCCGGAAGCTCACGAAGCCCTGGCTGAAGCCATGAACCGCCTCGGTGCGCGTTCCAACTCCGGCGAAGGTGGTGAAGATCCGGCGCGTTACGGCACGATCAAGAGCTCGAAAATCAAGCAGGTCGCGACTGGCCGTTTCGGCGTAACCCCGGAATACCTGGTCAACGCTGAAGTGCTGCAGATCAAGGTCGCACAGGGCGCCAAGCCGGGCGAGGGCGGGCAACTGCCGGGCGGTAAAGTCAACGGGCTGATCGCCAAGCTGCGTTACGCAGTGCCGGGCGTGACGCTGATTTCGCCACCGCCGCACCACGACATCTATTCGATCGAAGACTTGTCGCAGCTGATTTTCGACTTGAAACAGGTCAACCCGAAGGCGCTGGTTTCGGTGAAACTGGTTGCAGAAGCAGGCGTCGGCACCATCGCCGCCGGTGTGGCCAAGGCCTACGCGGACTTGATCACCATCTCCGGCTACGACGGTGGCACCGGTGCTTCGCCGCTGACTTCGATCAAATACGCTGGCGCACCGTGGGAACTCGGCCTCGCTGAAACCCACCAGACCCTGCGCGGCAACGACCTGCGCGGCAAAGTCCGGGTGCAGACTGACGGCGGCCTGAAAACCGGCCTCGACGTGATCAAGGCAGCGATTCTCGGCGCTGAAAGCTTCGGCTTCGGTACTGCGCCAATGATCGCGCTGGGCTGCAAATACCTGCGTATCTGCCACCTGAACAACTGCGCCACCGGCGTCGCGACGCAGAACGAGAAGCTGCGCAAGGATCACTACATCGGTACCGTCGATATGGTGGTGAACTTCTTCACCTACGTCGCCGAAGAAACCCGTGAGTGGCTGGCCAAGCTCGGCGTGCGCTCCCTCGAAGAGCTGATCGGTCGTACCGATCTGCTGGAAATCCTCGAAGGCCAGACCGCCAAGCAAAACCACCTGGATCTGACGCCGCTGTTGGGCAGCGATCACATCCCGGCGGACAAGCCACAGTTCTGCGGCGTTGAGCGTAACCCGCCGTTCGACCAGGGCCTGCTGGCCGAGAAAATGGTCGAGATGGCTTCGTCGGCGATCAACGACATGAGCGGCGCCGAGTTCGATCTGGATATCTGCAACTGCGACCGTTCGATCGGCGCGCGGATCTCCGGCGAAATCGCCCGCAAGCATGGCAACCAAGGGATGGCGAAAGCGCCGATCACCTTCCGCTTCAAAGGCACTGCCGGTCAGAGCTTCGGCGTGTGGAACGCCGGCGGTCTGAACATGTACCTCGAAGGCGATGCCAACGACTACGTCGGCAAAGGCATGACCGGTGGCAAGCTGACCATCGTGCCGCCGAAGGGCAGCGTTTACAAAACTCAGGAAAGCGCCATCATCGGCAACACCTGCCTGTATGGCGCGACCGGCGGCAAGTTGTTCGCCGCCGGCACCGCAGGCGAGCGTTTCGCCGTGCGTAACTCCGGTGCCCACACGGTTGTGGAAGGCACTGGCGATCACTGCTGTGAGTACATGACCGGTGGTTTCGTCTGCGTGCTGGGCAAGACCGGTTACAACTTCGGCTCTGGCATGACCGGTGGTTTCGCCTACGTGCTCGATCAGGACAACACCTTCGTTGACCGGGTCAACCACGAACTGGTGGAAATCCAGCGGATCAGCGGCGAGGCGATGGAAGCCTATCGCAGCCACCTGCAAAACGTGCTGAACGAGTACGTCGCGGAAACCGATAGCGAGTGGGGTCGTGAACTCGCCGAAAACCTCGATGACTACCTGCGCCGTTTCTGGCTGGTCAAGCCCAAGGCTGCCAACCTGAAATCGTTGCTTTCCAGCACTCGTGCCAACCCGCAGTGATATGCGCCTGAAGAGTTTGATGAGGTTTTAACAATGGCTGAACGTCTGAATAACGACTTCCAGTTCATCGATGTCGGGCGCAAAGATCCGAAGAAGAAACTGTTGCGTCAACGCAAGAAAGAGTTCGTCGAAATCTACGAACCGTTCAAACCCCAGCAGTCGGCCGATCAGGCTCACCGCTGCCTGGGTTGCGGCAACCCGTATTGCGAATGGAAGTGCCCGGTGCACAACTTCATTCCCAACTGGTTGAAGCTGGTGGCCGAGGGCAACATCCTTCAGGCCGCCGAGCTGTCGCACCAGACCAACACCCTGCCGGAAGTCTGCGGCCGGGTGTGCCCGCAGGATCGTCTGTGCGAGGGTGCCTGCACCCTTAACGACGGCTTCGGCGCGGTGACCATCGGATCGGTCGAGAAGTACATCACCGACACCGCGTTCGCCATGGGCTGGCGCCCGGACATGTCCAAGGTCAAACCGACCGGCAAACGTGTCGCGATCATCGGTGCGGGCCCGGCGGGCCTGGGTTGTGCCGACGTGCTGGTACGCGGCGGCGTGACCCCGGTGGTGTTCGACAAGAACCCGGAAATCGGTGGTTTGCTGACCTTCGGCATCCCCGAGTTCAAGCTGGAAAAGACCGTGCTGAGCAATCGTCGCGAAGTCTTCACTGGCATGGGCATCGAGTTCCGTCTGAATACCGAAGTCGGCAAAGACGTGACCATGGAACAACTGCTCGCCGAATACGATGCGGTGTTCATGGGCATGGGCACCTACACCTACATGAAGGGCGGTTTTGCCGGTGAGGATCTGCCGGGCGTGTATGACGCGCTGGACTTCCTCATTGCCAACGTCAATCGCAACCTGGGCTTTGAAAAGTCGCCGGAAGATTTCGTCGACATGAAAGGCAAGAAGGTTGTGGTGCTGGGCGGCGGTGACACGGCGATGGACTGCAACCGCACGTCGATCCGTCAGGGCGCCAAGTCGGTGACCTGCGCTTATCGTCGTGACGAAGCGAACATGCCCGGCTCGCGCAAAGAGGTGAAGAACGCCAAGGAAGAAGGCGTGAAATTCCTCTACAACCGCCAGCCGATCGCTATCGTCGGTGAGGACAAGGTCGAAGGCGTCAAAGTGGTCGAGACCCGTCTCGGCGAACCGGACGCCCGTGGCCGTCGCAGCCCCGAGCCGATCCCGGGTTCCGAAGAGATTATCCCGGCCGATGCCGTGGTTATCGCTTTCGGCTTCCGCCCGAGCCCGGCGCCGTGGTTCGAGCAGTTCGAGATCCAGACCGACAGCCAGGGCCGCGTTGTTGCGCCTGAGCAAGGTCAGTACAAGCACCAGACCAGCAATCCGAAGATCTTTGCCGGTGGCGATATGGTGCGCGGTTCCGACCTGGTGGTGACGGCGATCTTCGAAGGCCGCAATGCTGCCGAAGGGATCCTCGATTACTTGGGCGTCTAAACCCGTCTAGTTGACTGCAATGCAATACCTGTGGGAGCTGGCTTGCCAGCGATAGCATCACCTCGGTCAATCTGACAAAACGAGGTGTCTGCATCGCTCGCAAGCCAGCTCCCACAGTGCTTTGCGTTGCTGCAAAAATCTGCATTCCAACGCAATAAATTGACCCGATAGACAAAAGGCTGACCTGCATCCGTGCCTTTTGCGTCGCGCTCTGAGAAAATGCCCGCACTTTTTTTCCGGATGCCGACATGACTGCCCTGAAGAACGACCGTTTCCTCCGCGCCCTGCTCAAGCAACCCGTAGACGTCACCCCTGTGTGGATGATGCGTCAGGCCGGTCGCTATCTGCCGGAATACCGCGCCAGCCGCGCCCAGGCCGGTGATTTCATGAGCCTGTGCATGAATCCGGAATTCGCCTGCGAAGTCACCATGCAACCGCTCGACCGCTATCCACAACTGGACGCGGCGATCCTGTTTTCCGACATCCTCACCATCCCCGATGCCATGGGCCAGGGCCTGTACTTCGAGACCGGTGAAGGTCCGCGCTTCAAAAAAGTCGTCAGCACCCTCGCTGATATCGAAGCGTTGCCGATCCCTGATCCGCACAAAGACCTCGGTTACGTGATGGACGCGGTCAGCACCATCCGTCGCGAACTGAACGGTCGCGTGCCGCTGATCGGTTTCTCCGGCAGCCCGTGGACACTGGCCACCTACATGGTTGAAGGCGGCTCGTCGAAGGACTTCCGCAAGACCAAGGCGATGCTCTACGACAACCCGCAAGCCATGCACCTGCTGCTGGATAAGCTGGCGCAGTCGGTGACCTCGTACCTCAACGGCCAGATCATGGCCGGCGCGCAAGCGGTGCAGATCTTCGATACCTGGGGCGGCAACCTGTCGGCGGCGGCGTATCAGGAGTTCTCGCTGGCCTACATGAAGAAAATCGTCAGCGGCCTGATCCGCGAGCACGACGGTCGCAAAGTGCCGGTGATCCTCTTCACCAAAAACGGCGGCCTGTGGCTGGAAAGCATCGCCGAGGCTGGCGCCGACGCATTGGGCCTGGACTGGACCTGCGACATCGGCAACGCCCGCGCCCGCGTTGGCGACAAAGTTGCCCTGCAAGGCAACATGGACCCGACCGTGCTTTACGCCAAACCGGAAGCGATCCGCACTGAAGTCGGGCGCATTCTGGCCAGCTATGGCAAGGGCAGCGGCCACGTGTTCAACCTCGGCCATGGCATCACCCCTGAGGTTGATCCGGAGCATGCGGGTGCGTTCCTGCGTGCGGTGCATGAACTGTCGGCGCAGTATCACGAGTGATCGCCACACAATAAAAAACGCCCGGCTAAATGCCGGGCGTTTTTTTTTCCGCGATCCAACGTCGGACACAGATCAATTGTAGGAGTGAGCCTGCTCGCGATAGCGGTGTGTCAGTCGACCGATGTGTTGGCTGACACACCGCTATCGCGAGCAGGCTCACTCCTACAGGGGTTTTGTGTCAGGCCTTAACACCCTGCAACGGCGGCAACTTCGCCAGTTTCAACGCTACCAGCAGCGCGATCAGCAACAACGAGCCGATAAACAGGCCAATCCCGTTCCACCCGCCGAGATGCCAGAACACCCCGCCCGCCGTCCCGGCAATGCTCGACCCGGCGTAATAACTGAACAGATACAACGATGAGGCCTGCCCCTTGGCCTTCGTCGCGCGTCGACCGATCCAACTGCTCGCCACCGAATGCGCGCCAAAGAAGCCAAAGGTGAAAATCAACATGCCGACAATCACCAGCAACAGCGGCGTAAACATCGTCAAGGCAAGGCCGGCAAACATCAGCGCAATGGTCGCCCACAGCACTTTGCGTCGCCCCAGCTTATCCGCCAGCGAACCAATCTTCGCCGAGCTGTAGATCCCCGACAGGTACACCACCGACAGCAAGCCAACGAACACCTGATCGAGGTTGTACGGCGCGGCCAGCAAGCGATAACCGATGTAGTTGAACAGCGTGACAAACGCGCCCATCAACAGGAACGCTTCAAGAAACAGCAACGGCAGACCGGCATCGCGAAAATGCATGGTGAAACCATCGAGCAGACTGCGCGGGTGCAGTGAGCGTGAGCGGAAGTTGCGCGATTCGGGGAGGATCTTCCAGAACACCGCTGCGGCAATCATCGCCAGACCGCCGATCACCAGCATCGCCGTGTGCCAGCTGACAAAGTCGATCAACACGCCGGTGATCAAGCGCCCGCTCATCCCGCCAATCGCGTTGCCGCCGATGTACAAACCCATCGCCAGGCCAATGTGTTGCGGGTGAATTTCTTCACTCAGATAGGTCATCGCCACCGCTGCCAGACCGCTCAACGACAGCCCGATCAGCGCACGCATGATCAGCACGCCTTCCCAGCTCGGCATCATTGCGCTGGCCATGGTGCACAGCGCCGCTGCGAACAGCGCAGTCACCATCACCGGTTTGCGCCCGATCCGATCAGAGATCGGCCCGGTGATCAGCAGGCCGATGGCGAGCATGCCGGTGGCCACCGAGAGAATCAGGCTGCTCTGCGCGGCGTTGATTCCGTACTCGTGGGACAACAGCGGCATCATCGGCTGCACGCAATAGAGCAGGGCAAACGTCGCGAAGCCGCCGCTGAACAGCGCCAGCACCGTGCGCATGAACATCGGCGTGCCTTTTTCGATGTAGATCTCTTGCAGCTCGGCGACGACATCGTCCGCTGTGGCAGGCGGGACTTCATGGGCTAGGGGCGCGACAGCAGTTTTCACTTCAGACCTCGGAGGGCACGGCCAGGCAGGCAATGAAAAAATCATATAGCTGGCTAATGTTTCTATCCAATATATTGTTCGACCTGTTTGATAGCTTTAACGACCTAATGGGGTTTCCATGGAATTGCGTCATCTGCGCTACTTCATCGCCGTTGCCGAAGAACTGCACTTCGGCCGCGCCGCACAGGTGCTTGGCATCTCCCAGCCGCCGCTGAGCCAGCAGATTCAGGCGCTGGAGCAAGAGGTCGGCGCGCGGCTGTTCGAACGCACCAATCGCCGGGTCGAGCTGAGTGAGGCCGGGCGATTGTTTCTGGAGGAGGCGCGGCTGGTGCTGGCGCAGGTCGATAAGGCGGCGGATGTCGCCCGGCGTGCGCAACTCGGTGAACTGGGCGAGTTGAAGATTGGTTTCACCTCGTCGGCGCCGTTCAACTCGACGATTCCACAGGCGATCTTTTCCTTCCGTCAGCGTTTTCCGGCGGTGCATCTCAACCTTCGCGAGATGAGTAGCACGCAAGTCGCCGAGGGTTTGGTGGATGAGTCGATCGAGGTCGGTATCATGCGCCCGCTGGGTTTGCCGGATTCGCTCAGCGTGGTGGAGTTGATGCGTGAGCCGCTGGTCGCGGTGCTTGGTTCCAAGCATCCACTGGCGCAGGGCAGTGAAGAAGGGCTGTTCCTCTCGGCGCTGGCGCTGGAGCCGTTCGTGTTCTTTCCGCGCAGCTACGGCAGCGGGCTGTATGCGCAATTGCTGAGTCTGGCGCGTGATGCCGGGTTCAGCCCGCACTTCGCCCAAGAGGCGGGCGAGGCGATGACCATTATCGGTCTGGTCGCAGCGGGGCTGGGGGTTTCGGTGCTGCCGGCGTCCTATCAGCGGATGCGCATCGACGGCGTGGTCTACCGACCGTTGCTCGATCCGGAAGCGGTGTCTGCGGTGTGGCTGGTGCAGCGCAAGGATCAGAAGTCACCGATGGCCAAGGCGTTTGTCGAGCTGCTCACACGCAAGGTTGAACCATCAAAGGTGTGATTGCTGCGCAATCAAATCGCGAGCAGGCTCGCTCCCACAGGGAACGCATTCCAAGGTGGCAGCGAGCCTTCTCGCGAAGACGTCAGTCCAAGCCCCCAACCTTTCAGGGCAACCGCACCAAATCCCCCTTCAGCGCCACCCGCGTGACAAATATCCCCGCCCGGCACTCGTACGTATTCAAATCCTTGCGCACATGCTGGTCGTAGTAACTGACGATATTCACTACCGCATTCGCCCCGACCCGCTTGGCATCAGCCTGTAACTTAATCAGATTTGACTGCAACACCCACTCGCAGGAATCGTGGTCACTCTTGTTGAAACCGTTGGTTTTCAGATCACTGACCACCCCACGCCGCAACAACTGCTGCGTGCCCTGCGGCCCATTGCCGAGCAGATAGAACTTCACACTGCCATCCAGCCGCCCGGCGCGAATCGCGTCCGACAGCACGGTTTCGAAGGGCATGTACATCAGGTTGGTGGCGTGGCTGGCGCTGGGCAGTAGCGCGAAAAGCGCAGCGGCGATCAGGGCTTTCACTTGCATGGTCATCTCCTTGACGGTGAAAGAGAACCGCGAGTGCTCGACCGACCGGGCCCGCCGTTCTGACAGGCGTATCGATGGCCTGCATGAGCGAGTGTAGATGCTGTGTGGCGAGTGTTCAGCTTGTGGAGCCGTGTTCACCACATTTGCGGTTACGAACTGTTTTAGCGAGCGTTTGTTTTCTTGCGCAGAATCGATTTCTTTAAGTGAGTGCCATGGATGCCACTTCGATACCAGCCCAAGGAAGGTAGTGTTCTGATCTGCGACTTCAGAGGTTATGAAGTACCTGAGATGGTCAAGGTCAGACCCGTTGTCGTGATACGAAAACACAGAACCAACAGTATGTTGGTGACGGTCGTACCGCTCAGTACCACTGCACCGGATTGTTTACTTGATCACCATTTCGAACTCTCCAGCCATCTTCAAGGCGCCAGCCCGATCTGTTGGGCGAAGTGCGATATGGTGGCCACTGTCAGCCTTTCCCGACTGGACCGGATCAAAAGCAGAGATCGTGAAGGACGGCGCGTCTATTTGATCTCACACCTTGAAACAGAAGAGTTCTGCGCCGTTAAAGCCGCAGTCAGGCGGGCGCTTGGGCTGTAATGGCAACAGAAGTGGCGCAGTGAGGCCAAACGCCAGCCGTTGTCCTGATTAATGATTCGGGCAATACTGCGAGCGTTCCCGCAAGGGGCTTGTGAGACTCTGAGGATCCTGGGCGACCAGCCATCGCAGAGCCGGACAGGTGATCGGCGATGACAAGCCAACCTGTTTGTGAAAGGGCGCCGAATGGCGCCCTTTGTCGTTTCTACAATCCCATCAATCCACGTGCGCCAAATCCCCGCGCAGCGCTACGCTCGACACCACCAGCCCGGCACGGCACTGGAATTTCTCGGTGTCTTTGTACAGATCGCGCTGGTCGACGCTGGCGATGTTGATCACGGCGTTGGCGTCGGCTTTTTTCGCAGCGTTCTGCAGGGTGGCCAGCGCCGATTGCAGCGCCCAGAAGCAGGCGTCTTCGTCGGATTTGTTCGAGCCGTTGGTCTTGCGGCTGCTGCTCACGGTGTCGAGTTTGCGCACTTGCTTGGGCAGGGTTTCGCCGGCCAGGTAGAACTTCACGCTGCCGTCGAGCAGGCCGGCGTCGGTGGCGCGTTTGACGCCTTCGCGGAAGCTCAGGTAGGTCGGCTCGTCGGCGCCCTGTTTAACGATGCCCAGATCGTTGACGAACTCGATGTCGGGGTTGATCGACAGCTCTTTGAGCACGTTGTCGCGCAGGCGGTTGACCCAGCGGTTGTAGTTACCGTGGATCTTGCCGTCCTTGGCGTCGAGGCCGTAGCTGCTGCGGTAGTCGATTTCGAACGAAGTCGGGGTGAACGGGATGTCGACTTCGGCGTGATGGCGACCGCGTACAGTGATTGCCGCTTTGATCATGCCCGGACGTACCGACTGCACGACCCACTGGCGGTCATTGAGCGCGGTGACGATCGCGCGGCTCATCTGTTGCTGGGTGAAGCCGAGGTTGGGCGAGAACTCTTCCCTGGCGTTGTAAACCGGTTTGCTGGTGCAACCGCCGAGCACAAAAAACAGTGCCAACAGAGCGGCGATGCGGTGAAACTGAGTCATTCCCTTCACTCCAAAGGTGTTGCGGTCAGTGCCAGCGGCGGAAAATCAACGAGGTGTTGACCCCACCAAAAGCGAAATTGTTGTTCATCACGTAGTCGTGATGCATCTGGCGGAATTCACCGCGCAGGTAATCGAGCTTGCCGCAGTGCGGATCGACCTCGTCGAGGTTGAACGTGTGCACGTACAGGTCGCGGTTCATCATCTCGATGCTGAACCATGACTCCAGCGCACCGCAGGCGCCGAGGGTGTGGCCGAGGAAGCTCTTCTGCGAACTGATCGGCATGTGTTCACCGAACAAACTGCTGGTCGCCAGTGTTTCGGCAATGTCGCCCTGTTCTGTAGCGGTGCCGTGGCCATTTACATAACCGATGGCTTCCGTCGCGAGTCCGGCGTCTTCCAGCGCCAGTTCCATGGCGCGGCGCATGGTTACTTGCTCCGGGCGCGTGGTGTGCTGGCCGTCGGCGTTGCTGCCGAAACCGACAATCTCGGCGTGGATGTGCGCACCGCGCGCCAAAGCATGTTCCAGCTCTTCAAGCACCAGCATGCCGCCACCTTCACCGATTACCAAGCCATCGCGGCCCTTGTCGTACGGGCGTGGGCTGGTTTGCGGCGCATCGTTTTTCAGGCTGGTGGCGTAGAGTGCGTCGAAGACCATGGCTTCGGTCGGGCACAGCTCTTCGGCGCCGCCGGCGAGCATCAGCGGCAGGCGGCCGAACTTGATCGCCTCGTAGGCGTAACCGATGCCCTGGCTGCCGCTGGTGCAGGCGCTGGACGTCGGGATCAAACGCCCGGTGAGGCCAAAGAAAATGCTGATATTGGCGGCGGTGGTGTGCGGCATCATCCGCACATAGGAGTTGGCGTTGAGGCCTTCGGCCACCGAGTTGAGCAGCATGTTGCCGAACGCTTTGATCTCGTCGGTGCTGCCAGTGGACGAACCACAAGCCACGCCCATGCGCCCATCCTTGATCGATTCGTCACCGAGCAAACCGGCGTCAGCCAAGGCGTTTTCCGCCGCACGAACCGCCAGCCGCGACACCCGGCCCATGCTGCGCAATTGCTTGCGGGTCCAGTGCGCAGGTACTTCGAAGTCATCGATCGGGCCGGCCAGGCGCGTGTTGAGTTCGCTGAAGCGATCCCACTCGTCCATGCGGCGAATGCCGCTGCGATTGGCCGCGAAGTTGCCGGCGATGGTCTCCCAGTCGCTGCCCAGCGAGGTGATGCCGGCCATGCCGGTGACGACGACGCGCTTCATCAGCACAAGCCTCCGTTGACCGCCAGCACCTGGCGGGTGATGTACGAGGCTTCCGCCGACATCAGGAAATTCACTGCACTGGCGACCTCTTCCGGGGTACCCATGCGTTGCGCGGGGATCATCTTCATCAATTCTTCCACCGGCACGTTTTCGTCGAGCATCGCCGTGTCGATCAGGCCCGGTGCGACGCAGTTAACCGTGATTTTGCGCTTGCCCAGCTCGATCGCCAACGCCTTTGCCGCGCCGATCACGCCGGCCTTGGAGGCGCTGTAGTTGACCTGGCCACGGTTGCCGATCAGCCCCGACACCGAGGTGATGCAGACAATGCGCCCGGCGGCGCGGCGGCGGATCATCGGCATCATCACCGGGTGCAGAACGTTGTAGAAACCGTCGAGGTTAGTGCGCAGGACGACGTCCCAATCGTCATCGCTCAGCGCTGGAAACGCGCCGTCGCGGGTCAGCCCGGCGTTCAACACCACGCCGTAATAGGCGCCGTGAGTTTCCACGTCAGCTTCAAGGATGGCCTTGCAGGTTTCCCGGTCGGCAACGTCGAATTGCAGAATCCGCGCCTTGCGCCCCAGCGCTTCGATTTGCGCCTGAACGCCTTGCGCCTCAGTCACGCCGCTGCGGCAATGCAGGACGATATCGTGCCCGGCCTGCGCCAGACGCAAGGCAATGGCCCGGCCGATGCCACGGCTGGAGCCGGTGACCAGTACGGATTCAGTCATCGTTCGACTCCTGTGTCTGTTGCAGATATTGATTGACCTGAGGCGGACGGAACACATTCAGGCGCGCGCTGGCATGAATGCCATCGCCATTGATATGGCATTCGAAGACACCCATGCCGTTGTCGTCTTCCAGCGAGCGCAGACCATGAATGGTCAGATCGGTGCCGGCGGGAAACGCTTCGACGTTGCACTCGAACTTGCGTGTGCCGAGCAGAAAGCCCAACTCCACCGGATTGCCTTTCTGCTTTGCGTGGCAACCGGCAAATGCTGCGACGCTTTGCGCCATCAGCTCGATGCCGACCCAGGCTGGCAGGCTGCCGTCGGGCAGATTGAACAAGCCATCGGGCTTGACCGTGAGGCAGGTGAAAATCTGCTCATCGTCAAAGCTTGAGATGCTGTCGATCAGAATCATGTCGCCCGCATGGGGCAGCAGTTCGGCGAGCGGCCAATCAGTCATGGGGCGTCTCCGATAATCAGGCTGACGTTGTTGCCGCCGAAGGCAAACGAGTTGCTCATCAGGTAGCGGGGTGCAATGGACGTCAGGCGCTCGCTCGCGGTCACCCACTGCAGCGACGGCAGCGCGGGATCGGCCTGCGCATCCCAGACGTGCGGCGGCAAGGCGTGAGCGGGGTTGTCGGCGCTCAGGCTCAGCCAGCAGAACGCCGCTTCCAGCGCACCGGCCGCGCCGAGGGTATGGCCGGTCATCGGTTTGGTCGAGGAGCAGGCGACGCCCTCAGGGAACAGCGTCGCAACCGCCAGACTTTCCATCGCGTCGTTGTGTTGGGTGGCGGTGCCGTGCAGGTTCAGGTAGCTGATCTGCGCTGCTTGCAGATGAGCGCGGCTCAAGGCTTTCTGCATTGCTTGCAGGGCACCGCGCCCGGTCGGCTCGGGGGCGGAAATGTGATGGGCGTCGGAACTGGCACCGGCGCCGAGCAAGGCAATGGCCGGGCCTTCGCCCTGTTGTTTGCTCATGACGAACAGCACAGCTGCTTCGCCGATATTGATGCCGCTGCGGTTGGCCGAGAACGGATTGCAGCGCTCGTCGGATATCGCTTCGAGTGACGAGAAACCGTTGAGGGTCAGTTTGCACAGGCTGTCGACGCCGCCACACAGCACCGCGTCGCACAGGCCCAGATCGAGCAGACGCTGAGCGCTCATCAATGCGCGGGCGCTGGAGGTGCACGCCGTGGAAATCACATAGGCCGGGCCGCTCAGTTGCAGCCAGTCGGCGAGGAAATTGGCCGGGGCGCCGAGCTCCTGTTGGCGGTAGTCGTATTCCGCCGGGAAACGCTGCTCGCGGATGTAGTGCGCCAAACCACGGCTGGCCTCGTCGATGCCCGAAGTGCTGGTGCCGAGGACCACGCCGATGCGCTCGCGGCCATAAGTCTGGATCGCCTGGTTGATCTCATTGCGAATCTGCAATGCCGCTTCCAGCAACAGCTGGTTATTTCGGCTGCGCTGATCGGCGAGTTCTGCCGGGATCGGCGCCAGTTCACCCTGGACGGCAGCGACCGGCAACTCACGCTCCGCCACCCAGCCGGACTCGCGGCGCATGCCTGAGCAGTCGCCGGCGAACAGGTTGCGCGCGACGGCATGTTTGTCGCGGCCCAGTGCGCAAATCACGCCGAGGGCATTCAGGTAAGCGGTCATGGTGTCGGTTCACCCAGCGGAGAAACGCGGTAGTGCGGGCCTTGGGGCAGGTTCAATTCGAAGCTCAACGGTTGTGAATAACGGATATCCCAGCGCGCCGGCAGAGCGCGTTGCTGTCCCTGTTGTTGCGCGGCGGGGTAATTTCGCAGCAGTTCGCCGGACGGGGTCAGGGCGAATAACAGCGCAGCAAACAATTCGCGGGCTTCCGGGTTCGGCGGCAACAGCCCATCGGCCTGCCAGTGGCCGTCGATCAGTTGCTGACGCGCTTGCGGAATACCCAGCGGATCCATCATCGACCAGCGGATGCCCGGGCCTTCGCGCTGGATCACCAGCAGCCAGTCCTGGCGTTGTTCGGCTTGATTGCGTTCAATGTGCAATTGCAGCGGCAGGGGCAATGTCGGGTTGCTCGCAGGCAGCGGGGCCTGGCTGGCGCAGGCACTCAGGAGGACAAATACCACCAACATTAGCCACACCACAAACCTTGTGGGAGCTGGCTTGCCAGCGATGGCGCTGGCACATCGAGCATTTTTGTTGACTGACACACCGCTATCGCTGGCAAGCCAGCTCCCACAGGGTTTCGGGTGTGCAGGTCGATAGCTGTGCATCAGAAAGTACCTTGCAGCGGCTTGCGCGCTACCACGTTGACCAGCGTTTCCTCACGCTGCCCAAACGGTTTCGGTTTGCGTAAGCCAAACCGTTCCAGCAAGCCAAAATCCTTCGACCGGCTCCACCACAGATACGGGTACGAGACATTCTTCTCGGCAAACTCGAAACCCTGCCCGCGAATCATCTGCAGATACTGCGCCGCACTCTTTTGCACGTGCATCGGATGGCGGAACAACCAGCGGATCACCCAAGTATCAATGTAAGCCTCGGTGGACTCGGCGAACAGCAGATAGCCACCCGGTTTCAGCACCCGGTAAAACTCGGCCAAAGCCTTTTCCTGCTCGACCAGATGATGAAAGGTCTGGTGGCAGAACAGCAGATCAACGCTGGCGTCCGGCACATTGAGCGTCGCGCAGTCACTGCCGATCAGCTCTACGTGCAGATCCAGGCGCGCCGCTTCTTCGCCACTCAACTCAAGGCTGTGCGGGTCGGCATCAACGCCGATCAAGCGCTGCGGCGCAAAGGTCTGGCGCAGATGGCCGAAGGACTTGCCCTGACCGCAACCGGCATCCAGCAACACAGGATGTTCCGGCAGCGCTTCACTGAACAGCCCGCGCAAGTCATTGATCGCGACACGCAACACGTGGTGCTGCCAGGTGTGGCTGCGCAGGAACCAGAAACCAAAGCGGGTTTCCTCGACGTAGCTGTCGCTCAAGTAGTTCATGTGGCGTCCTTTGCACAAAGTTCGGAAATCATCTTCAAGCGACGGCGCGCTTCGCTGACGAACGGGTTGCGCTCATCCCAGGCGTAGCCGGCGAGGATCGAGCAAATCATCCGACGGATTTCCGCCTGACTGTCTTCATAAAAAATCACGTCTTGAAACGTGCCGGCATACCAGCCCTCGACGTAGCAGCGGAAGGTGTCGACGCCGCGCTTGAGCGGCTCGGCGAATTCGCTTTGCCAGTCGACCGTTTCACCTTGTAACTGACGGTGCAGCACGGCGGCGGCCATGCTCGCCGAGCGCATGGCGATGGTCACGCCGGAGGAGAACACCGGGTCGAGAAATTCTGCCGCGTTGCCGAGCAGGGCGAAGCCCGCTCCGTGCAGGGTTTTCACATTGGCGGCGTAACCGCCGAGGGTGCGCGCCGGGGTGTCCCACACAGCCTTGTCGAGTACGCCGGCAAGGCTTGGGGTTTCGGCGATGAAGCTGCGCAGGCAGGCATCCAGATCGCTGTCGCGGCCCTTGAAATGCTCTTGCGCCGCGACCACACCCACCGAGCAGCGTCCGTTGCTGAACGGGATCGTCCAGAACCAGACATCGCGATGTTCCGGATGCGTGGTGACGAGGATTTTCTCGCGGTCGAATGCCGGGTTGTCGATGTGATCTTCAACGTGGGTGAACACCGCCTGACGCACCGGGAAATTAGACGGTGCTTCCAGGTCCAGCAGACGTGACAGCACGCGGCCGTAACCACTGGCATCGAGGACGAAATCCGCTTCGAGGCGGTATTCACTGCTGTCTTCGCGGCGCACATGCAGTTGCGGTTTCGCCCGGTCGAAATCGACGCTGACGATGGCATCGCCGTAGCGGATTTCCGCGCCTTGCAGCGCCGCTTGATCGGCCAGCAGTTTGTCGAAATCGGCGCGTTGCACCTGAAACGTGGTCGGTTTGCCGCCGGTAAAGGTGTCACCGAAATCGAAGGCGCTGTAACGCTCGCCCCAGGCGAATGCGGCGCCGGTCTTGCGCTGGAATCCGGCGGCGTTGACGGCGTCGAGCATGCCCGCCTCTTCGACGAAATCCAGGCAATGGCTGAGCAGGCTTTCGCCGATCGAAAAGCGCGGAAAATGCTGGCGCTCGATCACCAGCACATCGTGGCCCTTGCGCTTGAGCAGCGCAGCGGCGATGGCGCCGGACGGGCCGGCACCGATGATCACGACCTGACGGGATTCCATTTCAACGATTGGCACGTGAACTCCGGGGCAGGTGGGATTTGATATCCAGCGGCGCGCGATGCAGGCCGATAAGGGCCGGTAGCAGCGTCGCGATCAGGCCCATCAGCATCAGCGCGAAGTACAGCGCCGGGGTGATGAGTTGTTGTTGCAAGAGCAAATTGAGAAAGACGATTTCGCTCAGGCCGCGAATGTTCAGCAGCACGCTTTCGCGCCAACGGCTGGCGCCTTCGAACGAAGCGCCGGCCCAGCCGAGGCCGAGCCAGTTGCCAAGCAGTTTACTGGCAATCGGCAACAGCAGCAGCGCCGCCCATTGCAGCGGACCAAGGCTGGCGAGGGCACTGTGCACGTCGATCTGGACGATGCCGAACGTCAGAATCAGCGGGATCGCCAGCCACGTCTGCAAACGGTTCATCCAGCGCGCCGGCAACGGCAGCACCAGCGGCACTTTCAGCGCGGCCATGCACAGCAAATAGCCAATGCCGAAGATCAGCGCGTTGAGTTTGTAATGCTCGGCCATCACCAGCAACGCGAAGAAACCGAGGCTGTAGGTCAGTGGTCGGCGTACGCCGATGACGCGCAACAACAACGGCACACAGGCCAGGCCCAGCGGCAACAACAGACTGCTCAGGTGCAGTCTGCCTTGGGCGAGCCCGAACAATGTCCAGCAGGTCAGATCAATGAGGATCGCGGTCTGCACCAACCGGCGAGTGGCGGCCGGCGGATATTCGATGTGGCGCAGATACAGGTACAGCACCGGGATCGCGGTAATCGCGAACACCAGACCGATGGCCAGCGAGTTGAGCCACGGTTGCGTCGGCAGCAGCCAATACGCAGCGGCAAGACCACAGGCGAACGGCACGAGGAAACTCGGCACGGCGATTTTCACGCTCTGCCGATCCAGTTTCAGATCGATCACATCACTGAGAATGTGTCCGAGCAGCAGGGCAAAACTCAGGCTGTAGAGGTTTTTCAGCCAGTCTGGCGCGATCAGTTCGGCGCCACTGAGCTGCCAGCCCGGTTCGATCCAGAAGTACATCAGCAGCGGCAAGCCAAAGCTCGCCAGCAGCAACTGGCTGACAATCGGGATCAGGCCGAAATGGCGGCCAATACGAGTGGCCACGGCGAACAGCGCCATGGCCAGCAGCCAGAAAACGACGACCATCATGCCGCTGGCTCCGCGACGGCTGCCGTGTGTTCGTGGCGCCCGGCCCACGGTGCCAGCATGAAGCTGAACGCCAGACCGAGGCTCACCGACAGACCGAAGTTGCTCACCGCCGGCGTGCTGGAAACCGCCAGCAAACCAAACGACAGCCACGTCGTCACAGCCGCCAGCAAGGTGCCGAGCAAACTCACCGCCGCACCACCGACTTGCTCGCGCATAAGAATCGCGTAGTCGACGCTGATGGCCGTCACCAGCAACAGGCCGAACAGGCTGAACAGGGTCAGCGGCTGACCGAGCCAGCCAAGGCTGGCCAGACTGCATAAAGCGGCGAGCAACGGCAGAGCGACGATGCGCAGCGCGCCGCCGAGACCGAACGGCAGCATCAGCACCAGCACGATCAGCGCGCAGGAGGCGAGTTTCAGTTCGGCAGCGCTGATTTGCGTCGCGGCAAAAACTTCGTTCAATTCCCCGAGGCGATCGACCAACACCACCCCTGGCAAATCGAGTGCCTGTACCCGCAGCAGCGCCGGGTTATTCAAGCCTTGCAGGCTGGTCATCGCCGCTACGCCGTCTTCCGTCGGACCGAGCCAGAGCGTGCGATAAGGCTCGCCGAGCGGGCCGGCCAATGCCGCGTCGATGTCCTCGGCAGGCACGGTCTGCAATTGCTGTAGTTCGGTTTGCAACGCGGCGAGCGGCACGCCGAGGTCGAGCAGTGGCTGCCAGTATTGCGGCAGTTTGTTCAGCGCCTGGCGCACTTGCTCTTGCTGGTTCGGCGGGCTCACCAGTTGATCGAGGGCCAGATAGCCTTGCAGCTTGTCGAGGTTGACCAGTTGCTCCAGACGTTCGCTCAACGCGGCCTGACGTTCGAGCAATTGCTGCTGATTGTCGGCGCGCACGAGGAAAAACTGGCTGGTCGGCTGATAGCCGGTGATGCGTGCGATGGTCTGCGCTTCGTCGGTCAGGCGTTGCGGCGCGCCGACCCACTGGCGAATGTCATTCTTGCTTTGCAACTGCACCAGACCGCCCACACAGAAGGCGAGCAGCAACGCCAGCAACACCGGCGTGCGCACGCGTTCGAGGAGTTTTTCGCGCAGCGCAACCATGCGCTCGGCCAGATGCAGCGGCCATTGCGCGGGGCGCAGTTCGACGTTTTTCAGCAACGCCGGCAACAGGCACACCGCCGACAGATAGGCACCGAGCAAGCCGGCGGCAGAGAACACCGCGATTTGCGTCAGCGCCGGGAACGGCGTCCACGCCAGCGCCAAGTATCCGATGGCACTGGTGACCAGGCTCAGAGTCAGCCCGGACAGCGTCAAACGCAACGCCGGCCAGCTGCGCCACGGCTTCAGGCTCCAGCTCTTCGACAGATAGTGCAGCGGATAATCCACGGCCACGCCGATCAGGCTGGAGCCGAGCACCAATGTCATCACATGCATATGGCCGAACAGCGCGACACAAGCCACCGCCCCGAACAACATGCCGACCAGCACCGGCACGAACGCCAGCAGCACGCGCCAGCGACGGAAAGCGAGCAACAGCAGCAACAGAATACCGATCGTGGCACCGCCGCCGACCCAGGTCATTTCGCGAGTGGCTTGCTGCTGACCGTTAGCCGCGTACAGCAAACCGCTGGCGGCGAGCAGTTGCACGTCGGATTTCGCCGCCTGTTCACGGCTATGTTGCAGCAGCGCGGCTACTTGCAGCGGCAGGTTCATGTCGAACGCGTTGCCGGTGGTGCGTGCCCGCAGCAGCACCCAGCTCTTGCCGTCGGCATCGGCGATCAGCGCGCCGCTGCCGATGTCCAGTTGCACTGCACCGTGCTGCGGCTGGCTGTTCTGAATGCGCCCGGTCAGGCCCAGCCAGTCATCCTGACTCGGCACCAGACTGAAACCGCTGAACGGGTCGAACAGGGCTTGTACGCGTTGCTGAATGAAGGCGTCGGGGTGTTCGATCAGCAATTGCCGATCATCCGCCGAGAGCATCGCCAGTCGCCCTTGCAGCAGTTGTGTGCGCAGCGCTGGCAGGTCTGCTTGCAGGTTCCACTGCACCTTTTCGAACAACCCGCTGGCCTGCCATTGCTCACCCAGGGTTTGCGCCATGGTGACGGCTTGCTGGCGATCGGCGTGGCCGACCAGCACCAGCATCTCGCGGTTAAGCGGTTCTTGCATGCGCTGCTCGGCGCGCTGTTCAAGGGCGTCCGGGTGAGTGCCGGGCACCAGTTCCATCAGGTTCGCCGACAGCGGCGCACCGTCGCGCCATTGCCAACCGGCCAGCGCGACAACGGCCAGCAGCAGGATCAGAAACAGCCAGGGCAGCCTGCGTTCACTCGGCAAAGTCATGTTGCTCCGCGTCGCTCAACGGTTGGCTGGCGTTGCTGTCCAGCATGCGCAGCACGGTGCTGTCGCCTTGGGTTTCCAGCAATTCGATGGTCTGCACCAGCGCGCCGCCGTCGATGTTGATCTGGTTGAACACCTGCTTGAGCAGCAGCGAGCGCGGGGTCAGCGTGAGTTTCCACTGCTGTGCATCGCCGCTCAGCGCCAGTTCGAAGTCGCGTTGCAGGCCACTGCTGTCGCCTTGCAGCACGGCGAGAAACAAGCGGTTCTGCTCGGCACCGGCGCTCTTGTTCGGCAGCAACTGCCAGCCATTGCCATCACGTCGGGCGATGCCTTTGGCGCTGATGCGGTAGTCCTGCTGCAGCGGGGTTTTCAGCAACCAGAGCAGGCCGTGGTTTTTTGCCAGAACGAAGCTGCCCTTGCTGATCAGCGGCTGGGGCAGGGCGCGCAGGTGTTTTTCCTGAATGAACTGGCCGTGGATCACGTCCGGCTTCGCCAGTTGTTCGCTCAGTTGTTGCAGGTCGAAAGCATTGGCCAGCGCTGACAGCGTCAGCAGCGCCAATACGCTCAGGCTTTTAACCCAAACATTCATCGCAGCATCCTTTCTACGGCGTCGGTGAAGACCTTCGGTGAGGCCAGCTGCATCTCGCGACTGCTGACTTCGACGGCGACTTGCACCGAGCTGGCGCGGGTCAGGCGTTCGCCGCTGTGCAGGTCAGTGATCAGATAATTGATCTTCAGACGGTTTTCCCACTCAACCAGGCTGGCGCGTACATTCAGGCGCTGACCAAACACCGCGCCGCGCACATAGCGCAGTTGCAGGTCGATGATTGGCCAGGCGTAACCCGACTCGACCATCTGCGTGTAGTTGTGGCCGATCTTGTCCAGCAGCGCGCAACGCGCCACTTCGAGGTATTTGACGTAATGGCCATGCCAAACCACGTGCATGGTGTCGACGTCGAAAAACGGCACGAGGATTTCAGTATCGGCGTGAAGCACTCCGGCGCTACGCATGCAGCCTCCAGTGTTGCGCGGCAATGCGTTGCAGGCACAGGCGCAATTCGCCTTCCAGTGCGCGGTCTTCGATGACTGGCGGGAAGTCCTTGGCCAGTTCCTCGTGCATCGCCGCCAGCGACGGCGGCAACGGTCGCGCGTCTTCGGCCTGAGCGCGCAGCCACACGCCTTGATTGGCGGCGAGCAGGGTGGCGGCGGCGACCTGTTCGGTCAGCTCCAGCACGCGGATCGCATCGCGGGCGGCGATGGTGCCCATGCTCACTTTGTCTTGGTTGTGACACTCGGTGGAGCGCGAGAAGACGCTGGCGGGCATGGTGTTTTTCAGCGCTTCGGCGGTCCAGGCGCTGGTGCCGATCTGCACGGCTTTGAAGCCATGGTTGATCATCGCGCGATCCGCCGGGGCGCCGGAGAGATTGCTCGGCAGACCGTGGTTGTAACGTTCGTCGACCAGCAAGGCGAGTTGCCGGTCCAGCAGGTCAGCAACGTTGGCCACGAGGTTTTTCAGGCTGTCCATGGCGAACGCGATATGCCCGCCGTAGAAGTGCCCACCGTGCAACACGCGCTCGGCTTCGGCGTCGATGATCGGGTTATCGTTGGCGCTGTTCAGTTCGGTTTCGATGAACGAACGCAGCCAGTTCAGGCTGTCGGCCAACACCCCGAGCACATGCGGGGCGCAACGCAGCGAATAGCGATCCTGCAATCGATGCAGCGGCGCGGTCGGCGCGTCGATCGCCAGATCCTTGCGCAGCCATGCGGCGACCTGCATTTGCCCCGGATGCGGTTTGGCGGCGAACAGGCGCTCGTCAAAGTGCTCCGGGTTGCCTTGCAGCGCGACCACGTTGAGCGCGGTGATGCGCGTGGCCAGTTGCAGCAGATAGTCGGCGCGGGCGAAAGCGAGGCAGGCAAGACCGGTCATCACCGCAGTGCCGTTCATCAGTGCCAGTGCTTCTTTCGGGCGCAGCACCAAAGGTGTCCAGCCCAGTTCGCGATGCACATCGGCCGCCTGACGGCGCTCGCCACGGAACATCACTTCACGCTCGCCGGACAGTGTTGCGGCAACGTAGGACAGCGGCGTCAGATCGCCGCTGGCGCCGACCGAACCTTCTTCGGGAATCAGTGGGAGGATGTCGTATTCGAGAAACGCGTGCAGACGCTCCAGCAGTTCCACACGCACCCCGGAGACGCCGTGACACAGCGACTGCAACCGTGCCGCGAGCACCGCGCGTGTGGCTTGGGCATCGAGCAGTTTGCCTAAACCGCAGCCGTGGAAGGTGTAGAGGTGACGCGGCAACGCTTCGACGTGATGCAACGGCACCGCGACCACGCAGGAGTCGCCGTAACCGGTGGTGACGCCGTAGATCACGCCTTCCTTGTCCAGCAGCGAATCGAGGAACCGCGCGCCCTTGGCGATGCGTTCGCGATAGTCGGCGTCGCTCTGCAACTGCACGGGTGCCTGACGGTTGGCCAAGGCCAGCACGTCTTCGATGCGCAAAGGGCGTTCGCCGAAGGTTACCGGCTCATGGGTTGGCGTGGTCATCGGTCTTCCAGAAAGGGTAAAAGTTGAACCATTGTTGCGGCGCTTCGAGGCAATAGTGACTCAGGCGCTGCGCATAGCGGGTGGCCCACTGATGAATGACCTGCTCGCGCTCGCTGCGCTTCCATACCACGGCGTCGGCGAAGGGCTCGAGGGTCAGGCGATAGTGACCGTCCGGTTGCTTGAGGCACATCAGCAGGTTGACCGGGCATTTCAGCAGACCGGCGAGCAGCCACGGCCCTTGCGGGAACGGCGCCGGATGGCCGAGAAAGTCCACGATGACGCTGCGCCCGCCATGCAGCGGCACGCGGTCGCCGGCAATCGCCAGCCACTCGCCGCGCTCCAGGCGTTCGTGCAGTTGCAGCATGATTACCGGGTCGAGTTCGCTGACCTGAATCAGGCGCAGATTGGTCGCCCCGGCTTCACCGAGCAGGCGGTTGAATTGCTCGGCGTGCTTGGTGTGTACCAGCACGTTCATGGTGACCTTTTCGCCGATCTCCGCCAGTGCGCGGCACACTTCCAGATTGCCCAGGTGCGCGCCGACCAGCAGTTGCCCGCGACTGCCGCGCAACTGATTGCGCAGTAGCGCCGGGTCGATGATTTCGATTTGTTCGATACGCAGTTTGCCGTTCCATACGTCGAGCTTGTCGAGCATCGAATCGGCGAACGCCATGAACTGACCGAACACCCGCCAATGAGTAGGGCGCAACGCGTCGCGCTGACTCCATGCGGCCAGGCGCCGCTGGTATTGCCAGGCGCTGTGTCGCGCGGTGCGGCCAAACAGGAAAAAGTACAGGACGATGCCGTACAGCAACGGGCTGAGCAGGCGTCGTCCCAAGACCTTGGCGGCGAACGCGGTGAATTTCATCAGCAGGAAGCTGCCGCGCTCTTCGCGGTCAGCCCAGTGTTTTTTGTCGGCTTCGCCGGTCATGTTCGCCACCGCCGCCAGAGGATCACCGGGAAGCGCAGCAACATGCCGAGAAACAGCCGTGTGTGCATGCTGGAAATCAGCGCGTTGTCGTGGAACAAGCGGAAGTGCGACACACCGTCCAGCGGGTAGTGCACGCTGGTTTGCAGCCAGCGCATCGGCTGATTGCGCCACGACAGGCGCACGAGAATGTCTGAGTCGAAATCCATGCGCTTACCGACTTTTGCCGAGTCGATCACCGCCAGCGTCGGGGCCAGCGGATAGACGCGAAAACCGCACATCGAATCGCGGATCTGCAGCGACAGCGTGTTGATCCAGACCATGACGTGGGTCAGATAGCGCGCATACAAACGGCCTTTCGGCACACTCTCGTCGAACAGCGGATAACCGCAGATCATCGCCTCGGGATGTGCGCGGGACTCGTCGACGAAACGGGCAACATCGTGCAAGTCGTGCTGACCGTCGGCATCGACCTGCAGCGCATGGCTGAAACCCAATAGCGAGGCTTCGCGCAAACCGGTCATGACCGCGCCACCCTTGCCCTGATTGGCGGTCAGGCGCACCAGGTGCACGTTGTCGCGTTCCGCCAAACCGTCGAGCACCTTGGCGCAGGACTGGGTGCTGGCGTCATCCACCAGAATGCACGGCAGGCCTTGCGCGAGCAGGGCGTCGACCACGGTGCCGATCGCGGTTTCGTGGTTATAAACCGGGATCACTGCACAAGGATTATGCATGCCGTTTCTCCACTGGAAGACCGCGATCCCTGTAGGAGTGAGCCTGCTCGCGATTGAGTGCGCAGCACTCACCAAGGTCAACCATGCTCAATACCCAAAAGAATTCGCCCACTGGAACAGGTCGCCGTGTCATTGCGATAAGCGAAATACAACTTGCTGCGCTCCAGATCAAACCGCAGATGCAGTTGAATTTCATCCCCAGGCCGCACCAATTGCTGGAATTTCAGCACTTCCATACCGGCAAACGGGCCGGTCAGGTTGAGCAATTGGCGACCCAGGTTCAACGCCCATTCCACCTGCACCACGCCGGGCAATACCGGCGCCTTGGGGAAGTGGCCGCTGAAGTAGGCCAGATCCGGTGGCACGCTCAGTTGCAGGCTCCACTCGCCAGCGCTTTCGACTTGCTCCAGCACCTCGGGCGCTTTCGGTCGCGCGGCCATCAGCAGCGCTGCAACATCGGCCTGCGGCAGTTTGCCTTGGCTGTTCAACGGCAATTGCCGCACCAGCCGCCAACGTCGAGGCAAGGCCAGCGCTTCGCAGTGTTGGCGCAAATGCTGGCGCAGGGTTTCGGTCAGGTTGCGACGACCGTGTTCACGCAAAGCAAACAAGCCTGCCTCGCTGAGCACCAGCAGTGCACCGAGAGAGGCGCGGTTTTCCTGGACCACGCCCAGACGTGCTTCGGCGACCCAGTCATGGGTCACCAGCGCTTGTTCGAGCATGGGCAGAGAAATGCGTTTTTCTTCGAGTTTGACGATCCGGTCCAACCGTCCGAGCAGTTCGAAGCGTCCATCGGCAGCGATACGCGCGGCATCAGCGGTGTGCTCGATGTGCCCGGCAGGCAGGTAGGGAGAGGCGATCAGCAGGGCGCCGTCGCTGTCCTGGCTCAGTTCGACACCGGCGAACGGTTGCCACAGGTGTTCGCCCTGACGCCAGGCGATTCCGCCGGTTTCCGAGCTGCCGAGGATTTCGGTCGGCCATTGTTGCAAGCGTTGTTGCAGACTCTGCGCCGCTTCGAGCGGTAACGCGCCACCGGAGGAAAATACCCGGCGCACAGCGCTCAGGGCTGGCCAGTCAAGGTTGTCGCCCATGCGTTTGAGCAGTGCCGGGCTGGCGATCCAGGCGAAGGCGGGATGTTCGCGGCTGGCCCGCTGCAAGTCTTCTGGAAAGGCCAGTTGCCTGCGCACGAACGAGCGCCCGGCGCACAGCGGCCACAGCACGCGAAACAGCAGACCGTAAATATGCTGGGTGGCGACGCTGCCGACGATGCAGGCCTCGCCGAGGTCCGTGCCCCACAACTGCTCTAGGGCTTCGACTTCATTGACCAGTTGGCGCAGGGTCTTGTCAATGCGCTTGGGCTCGCCGCTGGAGCCAGACGTGCACAGGCTCAGACGGCACTGGTCGAGATCCAGTTCGGCGCCGGGCAACGGCTGATGTTTAAAGTCGCTCAGTTGCGCGTCATCGGCTTGATCCGTCAGCCACAGATCGACTTCAGCGGACCAGCGCTGGCGGGTTTGTGGCTGCAAATCCGAAGGCAGCAGAACGCTGACGCCGGCACGCCATGCGCCCAGCAAGGCGATGGCCAGTTCGGCGGCATCTTCCAGATGCACAGCCATGCGCTTCACGCCCTGAACTTGGAGGCCGGCGGCAACGCTCAGCGCCTGCTCGCACAGTTGCGTGTGTTCGAGGGCCGGTGCGTGGCTGATTGCCCGCGCCGGCACAGGCTTGAGCAACAGCTGCTCAAGTTTTATCCAGTTCATGTACGGCCTCTTACCCGTTGTCGTATCAGCCATTCAATGGCAAACATCAGGCCGATCAATCCATAGGAGATCAGGCCGGTGTACAACATCCACCAATTCAGCGGCGCCCACAGGGTCAGCAGGGCAGCGCACAAACCGTTGCAGAAGAAAAACACGCTCCAGGCCACCGTGACCTTGCGCGTATAGCGGATCGCGATGTCCGGTAGTTCTGGTTCACGCAACCGTGCCAAACGCTCGACCATCGGCGGGCCGTATTTCAGGCTCAGGCTGAACAGCACCAGCATGAAGCCGCTGATCAGCACCGGATACCAGCGCAGCAACAGCGGGCTGTCGAACAGCGCCAGCAGCAGGCAGAACACAATGGCCACGCCAGCCATCCACAGGCTGCCGGGCTTGCGCTCGCCGGTCAGCGCCCGTGCCAGCCAGAGACTGCCCAACAGCAGGCCGAACTGCCACGGAGCAAAATGCTCCATGCCGAAATACACCGCAAAGGGATACAGCAGACCGGCCAGCAGCAGGCCGAGGCCGATCAGTCGGCTCATGCGGCCGGTTGAACCAGACGGTAGACCGCCTCGACCACGTCACCGACCGTGCGTACCGATTTGAATTCTTCGGCGGCAATTTTCTTGCCGGTCTGGCGCTTGATGTGATCGATCAGATCGACCGCGTCGATGCTGTCGATTTCCAGATCCTGATACAGATTGGACTCCAGGCTCACACGGGCAGGATCCAGTTCGAACAGCTCGACCAAGGCATCGCGCAGGGTGTTGAAAATATCGTCACGAGTTTGCATGGTCCGGTCTCAAGCTGCCTGTTTTGCCGTGACGAACGCCGCAAGGCTGGCCACGTTGGTGAAATGGTTACGGGTGTCTTTGGCGTCGGCGTCGATCTTGATGCCGTATTTCTTCTGGATGGCCAGGCCCAGTTCCAGCGCGTCGACGGAATCCAGGCCTAGGCCTTCGCCGAACAGCGTCTGCTCGTCGCCAATGTCGTCGACGCTGATGTCTTCGAGGCCGAGGGCATCGATGATCAGCAGTTTGATGTCACGGTGCAGATCGCTCATCTTCGGCGAGCTCCTTAATGAAATAGGTGTGCAAATAATCGTTGAGCTTGCGCGAGGCTTGCGGTGCGGGTCCCTGCGCGGCGAAAGTCTGTGGGTCTATATCGGCCCCGACGCGAAAACTGAAGTGCACGCGGCGACTGGGGATCCGATACCAGGGTTCGGCTTTGGTCAGTGTGGTCGGGCTGACCTTGATGACCACCGGCGTGAGGATTTTCGCACCGCGCAGGGCAATTGCCGCAGCGCCCCGATGGAAGGCTGGCGCCTGCCCCGGCTGGGTGCGCGTGCCTTCCGGGAAAATGATCAGGGTCTGGCCGTTTTGCAAGGATTGGGCGGCCGCATCGAGCATGTCCATGCTGCCGTCGTTGCTGATGTATTCAGTGCTGCGCAACGGGCCACGGGTGAAAGGGTTTTCCCACAGGCTTTTCTTCACCACGCAATTGGCCTGGCGTACCAGACCGATCAGGAACACCACGTCGATCAGCGAAGGATGGTTGGCAATGATCATCTGCCCGGTTCGGCCGAGACGTTCGGCGCCCTGAATGTCATAGGTCAGCACGCCGGTGCGGGCCATGAACCGCACGAAGAACCAGAACAGCCGACTGACGGTCTCCCTCGCGCGTTGGCGATGCGAGACGGCGTCACCGGGCAGGCAACCCAACAACGGAAACACCAGCACACGCAGGCACAGCCCGCCTAGCCCGAACAGGGCAAAGCTTGCGGCGGTGGCCAGCAGGCGCCAGTAATAGGCATCGCGGTTTTTTTCGGTCACGGGTTGCGTTGCCAGGTCCATACACGATTTTTCCAGGCATGTTGGCAAAGGGGTTGCTGGCCGAGCAGGGTGCGCAACAGATTAAGCGCGTGAGGCCAGTGCGCTTTTGACCGTGTTTCTGTGGCGCTGTTCAGGGTCAGCCGCCAGTCGGTACCGGGGGTGAGCAAAAGACCGAGTGCGTAGGGAAACGGCACATCATCGATCCACGCCGAATAGGCTTCGGGCGGTTGTTCTTCGGTGATCACCAGCAGCACTGCCGGAGCGCCTTCGTTGAGCAGGGCAGCGGCTTCCAGCATGCCGTGCTCAAGGCCGTCGCCAGCAGCAGCGAGGGCGGTCATTTCGCTGGTTTCACCGCGCATGATCGACCACAGGCCGATGATCGCGTTGTGCACCGACAGGCTGAACTGCGTCGGTGACAGCGGCTGTTCGTTGGCCAGATCGCTGAGGATCTCGTAGGTACGCGGGGTTTCGCCGTGACGCGAAACAAACACCAGCGGCAGATTCTCCCGTCCGTCGGCGAGGGGCCAGCCAACGCTGAACGCCATGCGTGCCAGTCGGCTGAGGCGACGGCGCTGCATGGCCGGCAAAAACGACACATCGGGCGCGGCATCACTGCGCTGGAGCACGACCGGTTGTCGGCTCCAGGCCTGCCAGGCGTCCACGCCGTCGAGGCCTGGGGCCCACGCGCGCCATTGGGCGATGTTGAAGTTGATCACGGACATTCATCCCGCCCCTGCGGGCTTTTGTTGACGCATTGAGTCGCCCAAGCCGCGGCAGGCTTGACGTGGCGCAGGGCGCCGAGTGGCGCGCATTATCCCGGTGAGAGGAGTGTGTAGCAAATGCTGGTTACATTTTGCGCAATGAAATGTACCGAATGGTTCGCAAGAAAACTGTCACTTGGCCATTATCCAGGTTGTCGGCGGCTTGTCTGTCGGGTATCTCGGCGATCAATGGCGGTTTTTACCCTAGCTGTCCGTGGATTTTTGCTCCTGACTCTGTAGTCCGCGTCCATGAAGGTAGCGAAGCAACGTCGCGCACATCTACACTCGGTCATTCTTTGATACACGGAGGTTTGGTCATGCGGCGCGTGGTGTTCAATCAGAAAGGTGGCGTAGGCAAGTCGAGCATTGCCTGCAATCTGGCGGCGGTCAGCGCCAGCGAGGGTTATCGCACGCTGTTGGTCGATCTCGATGCCCAGGCCAACTCCACTCAGTATCTGACCGGGCTCACCGGCGACGACATCCCGATGGGTATTGCCGACTTCTTCAAACAGACCCTGTCTTCCGGCCCGTTCTCGAAAAAGAATCAGGCGGACATCTACGAAACCCCGTTCGACAACCTGCACATCATCACCGCGACTGCCGAATTGGCCGACCTGCAGCCCAAGCTTGAGGCCAAGCACAAGATCAACAAGCTGCGTAAGTTGCTCGACGAGTTGTCCGAGGATTACGACCGGATTTACCTCGATACGCCGCCAGCGCTGAATTTCTACGCGGTATCGGCGCTGATTGCCGCTGATCGCGTGTTGATTCCTTTTGATTGCGACAGCTTCTCCCGTCAGGCCCTGTACGGCCTGATCGCGGAAATCGAAGAGTTGAAGGACGACCACAACGAAGGTCTGGAAGTCGAAGGCATCGTGGTCAACCAGTTTCAGGCCCGGGCCAGCCTGCCGCAGCAGATTCTCGATGAGCTGATTGCCGAAGGTTTGCCGGTACTGCCGGTGTATCTGACCAGTTCGGTGCGCATGCGCGAATCACACCAGGCCAGCATGCCGCTGATCCACCTCGATCCCCGGCACAAGCTGACCCAGCAATTCGTCGAACTGCACAATTTGCTCGAAGATCACTCTTGAGCTACGCAGATCCCCTGTAGGAGTGAGCCTGCTCGCGATAGCTTCCTTTCAGTCACTCAAGTGTTGGCTGACAGGACGCTATCGCGAGCAGGCTCACTCCTACATTGTTTGACGGTGTGTCAGATACCCTGACTACGCAGCCACGCGATCAACTGCGGCAACGGAAATGCGCCACTCTGCCGCGCCACCTCTTTCCCGTTCTTGAACAGAATCAAACTCGGAATCGAACGAATCCCCAACTGCGCCGACAACTGCTGATTCGCCTCGCTATCAAGCTTGGCCAAGCGGCACTTGCCCGCCAACTGCGCCGCCGCCTGCTCGAACACCGGCGCAAACGACTTGCACGGCCCACACCACTGCGCCCAGACATCCACCAACAGCGGCAGATCCCCCTTGATCTGGCTGGCGTAATCGCCTTGCTTGAGTTCGAACGGCTTGCTCAGCAATACGGCGGATTTGCAGCGGCCGCATTTTGGCTGATCCGCGAGGCGCTCGGCGGGGATGCGGTTGAGGCCGTTGCAGGAGGGGCAGGGGATGAGGAGTGGTTCGGACATGATGGGCTCTCAGGCAGGAAGTCTATGAGACTGATCTGGAGGCAAAGTCGCGATTATCAAGGAATTGATCTGTAGGTCATTACCTTCCTCAGTTGAGGAAAGGGACTACGCACGTCTGCGCGGAGGCTGACTATCTGTATTTTATCTAATCGGTCATCTTGTGCAGACCTGAGCGAAATACCATTCCTATGACCGCCAAGACAGTTAAACGCCTTCCACTCTCGGAGCTTTTGAAGGGCTCTGAATATCTAAAATTCTTAAATGCCCAAACGGTTTTTTCTCTCGCCGGGGGCTCTGTTGGATTTGAGAATGTTTGGATTGATTCCGGCGCGGACCAAAATTCGGGTCTCTTTCCTCGCTCGCTGCATCGGCCAGAAAACGAAGACGACTACGATGCCTTGGTATTGGCAGTCGACGAACTGCTGGAAATTACCGGCGATGATGAGTCGCACCCGTTGATGAGGCTGGTCGACATCATCGGTGACTGGATCGAAGAATGGGATCCCATCCATCACCCCATGGCCCAGGCAAGTGGCGAAGAGGTTCTCGGTTACATGATGCGTGAGCACGGCCTGACCCAGGGCGATTTACCGGGCGTTGGTACTCAATCGGTGGTCTCGGAGATTTTGAGCGGTAAGCGCAAGCTCAACTTGCGCCAAATTCGCTGGTTGGCCGAACGTTTCAATGTGCCGATCGACGTGTTCACCTGACCTTGCTCAGGAAGAACAACTGATCTCCAAATGCTTGCCCCACTCCGGCGGTCGCTCTGCATAAGCCTCCATCCCCGGCTGCTGCTCAAACGGTTTGCTCAACACCGTATGCAGTCGGCGTACCTCCGAGTAATCCCCTTGCTCTGCCGCATCGATAGCCTTTTGCGCCAGGTAATTGCGCAGAATGTACAGCGGATTGACTGCATGCATCCGCGCGCGGCGCTGTTCCTGATCAGCATTGCCATCGCGGGCAACCCGGGCGACGTAGCGCTCGCCCCAGGCGTCGAAACCCTTGATGTCGACGAAGTCATCACGTAGGCGGGAAACGGCCTGTTCGGCGGATTCTTCACCGAGTCGGCGGAAGAACAGCGTGTAGTCGACGCCGCTGTTCTGCATCAGTTGCAGCAGGTCTTCCAGCAACTTCTGGTCGTCTTCCTCGGCGGTGGTGAATCCGAAGCGGCGGCGCATCAGGTCGAGGTAGTGCGCCTGGAACAGTGGCAAATACAAGCCGAGGGTTTCACGCAGGGCTTCGATGCTGATGAACGGCGTCAACGCTTGAGCCAATGCACTTAGGTTCCACTGGCCGACCGGCACCTGATTGCTGAACGAGTAGCGGCCCTGATCATCGGAATGGTTGCAGATGAAGTTGGCGTCGAAATCGTCGAGGAAGGCGAACGGCCCGAAGTCGAAAGTGATGCCGAGGATCGACATGTTGTCGGTGTTCATCACGCCGTGGCAGAAACCGTAGGCCTGCCATTTGGCAATCAGTTCGGCGTTGCGTTCGACGATTTCGCGGAACATCGCCAGATACGGTTCAGGTTGTTCCCGGCATTCGGGGAAGTGCATCGCCAACACGTGTTCGCCGAGCTGCTTCTGCTGCTCGGGGCGCTTGGTGTAATAGAAGTATTCGAAGTGGCCGAAGCGGATGTGGCTCGGCGCCAGACGCAGGACCATCGCTGCGCGTTCCTGCTTTTCGCGCCAGACCGGGGTGTCGGAGCCGATCACACAAGCCGCGCGCAACGAAGGAATGTTCAACGCGAACAAGGCTTCGGAGGCAAGGAACTCGCGGATCGACGAACGCAGCACCGCACGGCCATCGCCCATGCGCGAAAACGGCGTCTGCCCGGCACCCTTCAGGTGCAAATCCCAATGCTCGCCGGCAGTGTTGTAGACCTCCCCGAGCAGCAGCCCGCGACCATCGCCGAGTTGTGGCGTGTAACCGCCGAACTGATGCCCGGAATAGATCATCGCCCGCGGCTCGGCATCGGCCCATAGCTTGTGGCCGCCAAACAGTTCGGCAAATTCGTTGGTTTCGGCGGTCGTCGGATCGAGATCGAGCAATGCCAGGGCCGCCGGGCTCGCCACGACCAGACGCGGATTGTCGATCGGCTCGGGCAGCACGTGGGCGGAGAACGCATCGCCCAGGCGGGCGAAGCGATTGTCGAAGGTCAGTTCGTCGAGGGCTTTCAAGGGCCGGCTCCAGCAGAATGTCCGAGCATTCTGCTGGGATTAGACCGGTTAGTCGAGTTTGGCCGGCGGCGGCTCTTGCAACGGTTTCTGATCGTCGGCAATCGGCACGATGGTTTTCGTTTCCGGCTCGATCGGCACCATCTTGTATTCCTGTCCGTGCAGGTTCTTCAGATAAACCTCCATCTGGCGGAACGAGATGTTGATGTGCTGCTTCTTGAACTCGCGGTTGATAAAGCGGTTGACCTCATCGAGCACCGGGTTGCGGTCACCGAGGTCGCGCACGTGCATGCGCAACTCGTGGTCGAGGGTGCTTTCACCGAAGTTGAGGAAGTACACATGCGGCTCGGGTTCCTTGAGCACGCGCGGGTTCTCGCGGGCAGCCTTGAGCAGCAGTTCCTTGACCAGATCGAGATCGGAGCCGTAGTCGACGCCGAGTTTCAGCGTGACGCGGGTGATGGTGTCGGTCAGCGACCAGTTGATCAATTGCCCGGTGATGAACGTCTTGTTCGGGACAATGATGTCCTTGCGGTCGAAGTCGGTGATGGTCGTGGCGCGGATGCGGATCTTGCTCACCGTGCCTGAGAGGTTGCCGATGGTGATGGTGTCACCGATCCGCACCGGGCGTTCGAAGAGGATCATGATGCCGGAGATGAAGTTTGCAAAAATCTCCTGCATGCCGAAACCGAGGCCGACCGACAGCGCCGCCACCAGCCATTGCAACTTGTCCCAACTCACGCCCAGCGTCGACAGGGTCGAGACGAAGCCAACGCCGGCAATCACATACGACAGCAGCGTCGTGGTCGCATAGGCACTGCCCTGCGCGAGATTGAGCTTGGACAGCACGAACACTTCGAGCAGGCCCGGCAAGTTGCGCGCCAGAGCAAAGGTGATGCCGATGATGATCAGCGCACCAAGCATGTCGCCGATGCTGATCGGCACCATGCTCATGTTGGCGCCGGTGCCGCTGGTGTATTCGTAGAGGGTGATGTTGTCGAGGTACGAGAACACCGAGATCAGGTCCGACCAGACCCAGTACAGTGCGGCGATGAAGCCGCCGAGCAGGGCCAGGCGGATCAGGCGCAAGGACTGTTCGTTGACCTTTTCGATATCCAGCGTTGGCTCTTCGATCACCGCTTCGCCATCGCCGGCTTCTTTCGCCGCCTGACGTTTAGCCAGGGCGCGCTGGTAGGCCAGGCGCCGCGCTGCAACGCTCAGGCCACGGACGAAGGTGGCTTCGATCACCAGCCAGAACATCAGCAGGTACAGGGTGTTGATCAGTCGGTCACTGAGTTTCAGGGCGGTGTAGTAGTAGCCGAAACATACAGCGACAAAAAGCGCGATCGGCAGCAGGGTGAACATCACGCCGACGGCTTTGCGGAACAGCGAGGCGTTTTCGTGGGCCGGGCTGCTGATCAGCAAGCGACTGAGCAGCCATGCCATCAACGCGTAGCAGGTCAGCACCACTGGCATGCCGAGTACATCGTCGGCGAGCGCCGCCGGTTGCAATTCGGCGACCGCCACCACGGCCACCAGCGCCATGACCACCAGCCCGAGCCGGCGTACCCAGCCCTGAAGGAATTCGACCTGGGGTTTTTCCCAGCGAAAGTGCAATTCGGCCACACCGCCGGGCGCAAGGATTCGATAGGCGGTGTAGAACACCAGCCACGCCTGACCCATCTGCAGGAGCGCTGCGCCCATGTTGGCGTTCTGGCCGCGCGCGTCGATCTGCAAGGCCAGTCCGCACAAGGCGAGGCCCAGCGCCACCGGCATCGCCAGCAGAATATTGATCAGAATGGCCTGCGGTGTGTGCCACTGGCTGTCGCGTTTGAAATGGCCGATGTCCTGGTGAACCTTGTTCAGGCGACCGTAGAGACTTTTGCGGCGCCACAGCAGTGCGCCGATCAGTAATGCCAGAGGCAGAAACAGCAGTGGTCGCTGGGTCAGGCCGTCGGTCAGCTCGCTCAGGCTGGAGGCCCACGGCAGTGTGTCAACCTGACGTTTCAACCGCTCCGGTACACCCCGCATCCACTCCAGATCCAGCGGCTTGTTGCTGGGAATCCAGAACATTTGCTCATCGAGGGTCGCACGCAGGCTCTGCGCGGTGCTCAGCAGTTGTTTCTGGTTGAGTTGCAGGGTGATCGATTCGTTGAGCATCGAGCTCAGTTCGCGGTTCAGGCGCTCCAGCAGATCGACGCGGGTGTTGGCCAGATCCAGCAGGCTTTTACGCAACTGCGGGGTGACTTGTTCCGGCGGCTGAGTGGCCAGCAGGCTGTCGACATAGGACGCCGGATTGCTCAACAGTTCACGCTGCTGGCTGACGTCGAACTGATACAGGCGAATGTCGGCGATCTGATCCGCCAGATCACGATCGACCTTGAGTCGTGGCAGGGCTTGTTTCTGTTTGTAGAGAATCTTCGACAGCAACAGGCTGCCCTTGAGCACGTTGATCTGCTCATCGAGGGCCGCATCGCTCTGGGTCAGGGAGTCGAGTTGCTGCTTGGTCTGCAGGTTCTGCTGGGTGACTTCGTTGAGGCGGTCGGTGCTTTTGAGCAGATAGTCGGAGAGCTTGAGGTTGGCTGAGCTCTCAGTGGCGAGCAAGCTGCTGCTGCCGGCCTTTTGCGCTTCGATCGACTGCTGGGTCACGGTTTCCTGCGACTGCGCCAGACGTTTCTGATTGATCAGCGTCTGCAGTTCCTGGATCTCGCGGTCGAGGCGGTCGGATTTCTCCGAGAGCAGGTCATGCTGGGCGTTGCCCAGATCCTGCAACTGGCTGTTGCCGGCCAGCTCCTGGCGGCGTAAAGGGATCAGCGCGTTCAGCGCTGCGAGTTCCGCGTTCAACTGATCACGTTGCTCGCTGCTGACGGTCTTGCCGGCGTCCTTGCCGGACTTGAGGATGTTGTTGATCTGCTGGATGCGCGTCTGGCTGGCGGAAATTTCCGCCTGGGCGCGCTCGGGACGGGTCTGGGCAGTGATGATCAGACTGTTGGCGTCGGCCAGCGCTTTTTGCAGATCGCTTTGCTGGGTCGAGCGATCCGTCAGGATCTGCTCCAGCTGTTGGATCGACTCCTTGGGAAAACGCTGTGCCACCGGCACGACCGCCGTGGCCTTTAGGCGCGTCAGTTCGCGAGTGTTTTCGATCGTCTGCTTCGGCGCCGTGGCTAGCTGCTGTTTGAGGTCGATCAGCTTTTGTGCGTAATCACGCTGATTGTTCAGTTGAGTCAGCGTGCTCTGCAAGGTGGTTTGCAGGGCCTTTTTATCGGCATCTGGCAGTTTGCTGTCGGCCAGCTTGTCGAGACTGGCCTGCACGGCGTCGCTGGACGGTGGTTCGGCGGCGTACAGCGGGCCGACAGAGAGACTCAGGCCCAGCAGGGCCGCGGCGAAAAAGGAGCGCAGGGTAGGCATAGAGACCGGTCAAGCAAGTGAGAGTGGACGCAGTTTAGAGGAAGAGCCCGGGGCCCGGGCGACTTCCTTCGGGGAATCTGACGCCCACTTTGCCGATCTTGTTCCCGTCCATGACCGCAACCGTCCAGTGGGTGTTGTTCCACTCCACCTGGTCGCCGACGATGGGTGCGCCACCGACTTTGTGGGCGATGAAGGCGCCCAGGGTCATGTCCGGATCAATACCCTCGGCCGGCAGGCCATAGAGTGCGGCAACCGCTTTAAGCTGGGCGTCTCCTTCAAGCACGAAATCACCGAAGAAGCGCAGATCGAGACCGCGCTGCGGCGCTTGGCTGAACAGTTTTCCGAGCGCGCCGAGGTTGTGTTCATGGCCGATAACACACAGTAAATCATCGACTTCCAACACCGTACTACCCGACGGATGGAGCAGTTGCTGGCCACGAAACAGGGCGGCGATACGTGTGCCTTCGGGCATTTTCAGTTCGCGCAGGGGCGAACCGATGCACCATTTCTCCGCACCGAGCTTGTAAACGAACAGCTCCCATTCGCTGGTGACGTGGACTTCCAGCGCCGCCCGGGAAATCGGCGCAGGCTCCGGCGGTACCGTGACTTTCAGCAGCTTGGCGACCCACGGCAGGCTCGTGCCCTGCACCAGCAGCGACACCAGCACGATAAAGAACGCGAGGTTGAAGTACAGCTGCGCATTCGGCAGCCCGGCCATCAGCGGGAACACCGCGAGAATGATCGGTACCGCGCCGCGCAGGCCAACCCAGGAAATAAAGGCTTTTTCGCGACCGTGGAAGGCCTTGAACGGTAGCAGGCCGACCATCACCGACAGCGGCCGCGCAAACAGAATCATCCACAGCGCCAGACCGAGAGCGGGCAGGGCGATCGGCAGCAAATCGTGCGGCGTCACCAGCAGGCCGAGCACCAGGAACATGCCGATTTGCGCCAGCCAGGCCATGCCGTCGAGCATATGCAGAATGCCGTGGCGGCTGCGCACCGGGCGGTTGCCGATGACCAGACCGCACAGATAAACGGCGAGGAAGCCGCTGCCGTGCAGGGCGTTGGTCAGGGCGAACACCACCAGACCGCCAGCGATCACCAGAATCGGATACAGGCCGGCGGCCAGATTGATCCGGTTGACCAGTTGCAGCATCAGCCAGCCGCCACCGAGACCGATCACGCCGCCGATGCCGAACTCGCGGATCAGATGGGTCAACAGGCTCCAGTGCAGGCCGGTCTGGCCGCTGGCGAGCATGTCGATCAAGGTCACGGTGAGAAACACCGCCATCGGGTCGTTGCTGCCGGATTCGATTTCCAGGCTGGCCGTCACCCGTTCGTTCAGGCCTTTGCCACCAAGCAACGAGAACACCGCTGCGGCGTCGGTTGAGCCAACGATGGCGCCGATCAGCAGGCCTTGAATCAGATTGAGGTCGAACAGCCATGCCGCTGCCATGCCGGTCAGGCCAGTGGTAATCAACACCCCGACCGTGGCCAGCGATAACGCCGGCCATAGCGCCACGCGGAAACTCGACACCCTCGTGCGCAAACCGCCGTCGAGGAGGATCACCGCCAGTGCGAGGTTGCCGACCAGATAGGCCGTCGGGTAGTTATCGAAAATGATCCCGCCGCCATCGACCCCGGCAGCCATGCCGACTGCAAGAATAATGACCAGAATCGGGATGCCGAGACGGGAGGAGAGGGAGCTGACGAGAATGCTTGCGCCTACCAGCAACGCGCCGATCAAGAACAGGCTGTTGATGGTCGTCGCATTCAAAGGCAGTACTCCAGAAGCGTAAAGACGGGCACAAACTGACCATGCAGTCTGCGTGCCAGCGATTCTAACCTGTTGAAATGTGATGCTGTCAAAAAGGTTTTTCAGTGTGGCATCAGGTTTTGTGTTCGGCGGGCGATTGCTGCCCTCACCCTAACCCTCTCCCGGAGGGAGAGGGAACTGATCGAGGTGTTTTTGCGAGGTACGCCGACCTGAACTTCCGAGTCGAACTCAGACTTTGAAAAGCATGAAGATCTGCTCCCTTTCCCCCTCTCCCCCTGGGAGAGGGAACTGATCGAGGTGTTTGTGCGAGCTACATCGACCTGAAATTTCGAGTCGAACTCAGACTTTGAAATGTATGAAGATCTGCTCCCTTTCCCCCTCTCCCTCTGGGAGAGGGCTGGGGTGAGGGGCTTTTGACCTTAATCTCAAAATTTACAGGCTGAACCGCCCAACCATGTTGTTCAAATCCAGCGCCAACCGCGACAGCTCATTGCTCGCCGCACTGGTCTGATTCGCGCCAGTCGCCGATTGCACCGACAAATCACGAATATTCACCAGATTGCGATCCACTTCCCGCGCCACTTGTGCCTGCTCTTCAGCGGCGCTGGCGATCACCAGGTTGCGCTCGTTGATCTCGACGATGGCGGTGTTGATGGTGTCCAGCGACATGCCGGCACCACGGGCGATGTTCAGGGTCGACTCGGCACGCTCGGTGCTGTTGCGCATCGAATCCACGGCGTGTTCGGTGCCGCTCTGAATGCTGCTGATCATCCGCTCGATTTCGCTGGTCGACTGCTGAGTGCGATGCGCCAAGGCACGTACTTCATCCGCCACCACCGCAAAACCACGGCCGGCTTCACCGGCGCGTGCCGCTTCAATCGCTGCGTTCAGTGCCAGCAGGTTGGTCTGATCGGCCAGACCACGAATCACATCCAGCACTTTGCCGATGTCGCGGGACTCATTGGCCAGATCGCCGATCAACGACGCAGTGCTTTGCACATCGGCGCTCATGCGTTCGATGGCGCTGACCGTTTCCTGGACCAGATCACGACCATCACCGGCCGAGGTGGTGGCATTCTTCGAGGCTTCCGAAGTGCTCACTGCGTTGCGCGCGACTTCTTCCACAGCGCTGGTCATTTCATTGACAGCAGTGGCCGCCTGTTCGATTTCGTTGTTCTGCTGAGTCAGGCCACGCGCGCTTTCGTCGGTGACGCTGTTCAGTTCTTCCGCTGCCGAAGCCAACTGAGTCGCCGAGCCGGAAATACGCTGCAGGGTGTCACGTAGCTTCGATTGCATCTTCGCCATGGCTGCCAGCAGGCGGCCAGCTTCGTCTTCACCGTCGACGTGGATCGGCTGGGTCAGGTTGCCTTCGGCGATGGTTTCCGCAGCTTCCAATGCTTTGGAGATCGGCTTGGTGATGCTGACGGTCAGCAGCCAGGCGAAGAGAAATGTCAGGCCAGTGGCGATCACCAACAGCGTGACCACAAGGTTGAAAGACATCGAAAACTGATCGCTCGCGCCTTTATCCGTCTCGGCGATTTGCTGAGTGTTGATCTCCAGCAAACGCGCGAGGGCGGTGTTCACCGCTTCCGAGTTGCTCAGCAAGTCCGAGTTGAGCATCTGCCGCAGTTCATCGATCTGATTGTTGCGCGACAGGGTTTTCATCCGGTCTTCGAGCTGGCGGTACTGCGCGAGCAACTGTATGTATTGATCATAAGCCGCGCGTTCTTGCGGGCCGTCGATCAACGGCTCGTAGGCGCGCTGGGCGTCGGCGATCTGCTTGTTGCGCAACTCGAACAGTTCGACAGTCTTTTGTTGAACGTCCGGTTCACGGTTGATCAGCAACCGATACGACAAAACACGCAGGCGCAGGGTCAGTTGGGTGAACTCGTCGAGGGCCTTGATCGAAGGCACACTGGCCGTGGCGATGTCTTCGCCTGCTGCGCGGATTTTGCTCATCTGATTAAGCGCAAACACGCCGAGAACCAGCATCAGGCCGCCGATCAGGGCGAAGCCGGTAAACGCCCGTGGGGCGATATTCATATTGCGAAGGGACATGGGGCGGATACCAAGAGAGGGCCGCGTCCATGCGGGCTGAGACTGCTGTATGGATGACTTATCGGTCATGCGACTAAAGTCTTGAGGTGCTGTGCGTATTTGTCGCAGAAGGGCTTGGGCGACGAAGTGCAGGAACCAGATCGGCAGATCACAGTCTTTAAAACTCGCGAGAACGGTCGGCCGCCAGGAAAATCAAGGCTTTGCGCCGGTTTAACCCTGGCATCCGTGATGACTTTTCTTTATCGTACGCGCCCTTTGAAAAACGCTTGGAAGATCAAAATGTTGGAAGCATCCCTCAGCCAATTGGAACAGCTCGTCAGCGACCTGGTGCAACAGAACCAGACCCTCGCGCAAACCAACCAGACCCTGTCCACGGAACTGGCCCAGGCCAAGGATGAAAACGAAAGCCTGCAACTGAACCTGATGGAGCAGGAAGAAAAGCACGGCGCCACCGCCGCCCGCATTCAAGCCCTGGTTGATCGCGTCAACGCAGGTCCGGTCAGCGCATGAACCACCACACAGCAGGGGTAAAAGTCGTCTCCATTCTCGGGGAGGACTATTCGATCAAGGCACCGGCCGGGGAAGAACAGACCCTGCTGGACGCGGCACTGATGCTCAAGGCCGCTTTGGCCGACACCAAACGCAAATACCCGACGCTGATCGGTGACCGCTTGCTGGTGCTGGCGGCGATGAATCTGTGCTCGCAGCAGATCGAAATGAAGAAGCAACACCAGGAAGAACTCGACCGTTACCAAGAGCAAGTCAGCGCCACGGTCGACACTATTGCCAAGACCATCAACCAGGGTTGATGGAGCTGCGCACAACCAAAGAATAGATTGTCGACTGGGTTGTATACAATCGGCACGGCTGTTGCATTGTCTCGGCCACTTATTCTTTGGGGGTGCTCCATGCAGTTGTGGCGACGCAGTATTCAATGGCAGCTGATTCTCAGCATGGGCACCGCCCTGCTGGTCAGTATCCTGATCGTGGTTGGCATTTATACCCTGGTGGTCAACCGCCTCGCCCAGAGTTATCTGGTCGAACAAGCTCTGCCGTCGAGCATCGAAGCGACGCGCAACGATATCGAACGGATCCTTGTGCAACCGCTGACAGCGGCCAAGGATATTGCTAGTAATACGATGGTCCGTGACTGGCTCGCCTCAGGCGAAGACAGCAGCAAAACGGCTGGCTTCGCGCAGTATCTGGAAGGCATCCGCGCCGAACATAAAGCTTTCACCGCTTTGATCATCGGCACCGAATCCAGTCATTACATCACCGAAAAAGGCCTGGATCGCACCCTCAGTCGCTCCAAACCGGCTGACGCGTGGTTCTATTCCTTCCTCGACAGCAATCAGCCGCGCACCCTCAATATCGACAACGACGGCGCCACCGGGGAATTGGCGCTGTTCATCGATCTGAAGGTCGAGCAGGCCGGCAAAGTGGTCGGCGTTGCCGGGCTAGGCTTGAGTATGAAAGAGCTGTCGGAGCTGATTCACAACTTCAGCTTTGGTGAGCGCGGCAAGGTCTATCTCGTGCGCTCCGACGGTTTGATCCAGGTGCATCCCGAAGCGCAGTTCAGCGGCAAACGCACCTTGAGCGAGCAGATCGGCGCCAATGCGGCGCAGGCCGTCATGGGCCAGAAAACGGCGATCAGCAGCAGCTTCCAGAGGGATGGCGAAGACTTCCTCGCCTTCAGCCTGCCCTTGCGCGATTTGGGCTGGACTCTCGTGGCCGAAGTGCCGCATTCGCAGATCTATGCCGAAGCCCGAAAAGCGATGTGGATGAGCGGCGGTATCGGTCTGGCCGTAGCGCTGGTGTGCCTTGCTTTGGTGGTGTGGCTGGCGCAAGGGCTGGTGCGGCCGATTCGTCAGGTAACAGCGGCGCTGGTAGCAATCGGTAGCGGCGGTGGAGATTTGACCCACCGGTTAGATTCCAGTCGCGCCGACGAGCTGGGCGATCTCGCCCGAGGCTTCAATCGTTTCCTCGACAGCCAGCGCGGGATGATCGCTGAGGTACTGACCACCAGCGAGCGTTTGCGCACTGCTGTGGGGCAAGTGGCGAAAGTGGTGGAAAATACCGCCGAGCGCTCGGGCCGCCAGCAGGAAATGACCGACATGGTCGCGACCGCCGTTCACGAGATGGGCCTGACCGTGCAGGAGATTGCGCAGAACGCTGGTAATGCTGCGTTGGCCTCGCAAACCGCACGGGATGAAGCGATGCAGGCGCGGGAAGTGGTCGGCGGCTCGATTCGGCATATTGAAAGCATGTCCGATGAGATTGGCGTCGCGGCTGGCGCGGTGGGTGAATTGGCGCACCAAGTGGCGTCGATCGATTCTGTATTGGCGGTAATTCGCGGGGTGTCCGAGCAGACCAATCTGTTGGCGCTCAATGCCGCCATCGAAGCGGCGCGCGCCGGTGATATGGGGCGCGGCTTCGCGGTTGTTGCTGACGAAGTGCGCACTTTGGCGCGCAGGACGCAGGCCTCCACCGACGAAATCCAGCAGATGATCGGCAGCCTCAAGCAAGGCGCGGAAAACGCCGTGTCGTCGATGCGCATGGGGCAGGCGGCAACTGGCACCGGGGTTGAATCGAGCCAGCGCACCGGGGCATCGCTGACAGCGATTACCGGGCAGGTCGAGCGCATCAGTGACATGAACCATCAGGTCGCGACGGCGACGGAAGAGCAGTCGGCGGTGACTGAGGAGATAAACCGCAATGTGCAGGGGATTTCCGATCTGGCGCGGGCGACGGCGGGCGAGGTTCGGGCCTGTCGTGAGGATTGTCAGATGTTGCAGAGGCTGGCGGATGATCTGGCGCGGCAGATGGGTGGGTTCAAGTTGAGTTGAGTGTTGAGCCAGAAAAGCCCCTCACCCTAGCCCTCCCGAAACGTCGGACCGCCCAGAGGGAGAGGGGACTGACCGTGGAAAATTCAGGAGGTACGCCGACCTGAAAGTACTGTACTGAATCCATAGTCGATGCGGTTTTTCAGGTCGATGTATAGCGTCAGACACCTCGGTCGGCCCCCTCTCCCTTTGGGAGAGGGCTGGGGTGAGGGTTGGCTTTTAGAACCACGCATCCTGCATCGCCAGACACGTATCATCCCGCGCCTCCAGCAACGTCAGTTCATGGTGGCATCCCGGCACTTCCCACGTCAGAAAATACCGCGCCGCCTGCAGCTTGCCCTTATAGAAGTCAGCATCCGCCGCATTACCCTTGGCCAACCCTTCCTCGGCACGAATCGCCTGCTCCAGCCAGCGCCAGCCAATAACCGTGTGGCCGAAGACCTTCAGGTACAACGCCGAATTCGCCAGGCTGCTATTGACCTTGCCCTGTGCCAGATCGGTCAACAAACCGATGGTCACCGTTTGCAGGCGCGCGACCAGTTTCTCTAACGGCTCACGCAACGCGGTCAGCGATTCGTAAGCAGTTGCGCGCTCTGCCGTGGTGGCGATCAGACGAATCAATTGCTTCAGTCCCGCGCCACCGTTCTGCGCCAATTTACGCCCGAGCAAGTCCAGCGATTGAATGCCATGGGTGCCTTCATGAATCGGGTTCAAGCGGTTATCGCGGTAATACTGCTCCACCGGATATTCGCGGGTGTAACCGTGACCGCCAAGAATCTGGATCGCCAGTTCGTTGGCCTTGAGGCAGAACTCCGACGGCCAGGATTTGACGATCGGTGTCAGCAGATCCAGCAACTCATGCGCCTGCTTGCGCTCGGCTTCGGATTCAAGCGTCGTGGTGTCATCGAATAGCCGCGCTGCATAGAGGCCGAGGTCAAATGCCCCTTCGACGTAGGACTTTTGCGTCAACAGCATACGTCTGACATCGGCGTGCTGAATGATCGCCACCGGTGCTGTGGTCGGATCCTTACTGTCCGGCACGCGACCCTGTGGCCGCTCGCGGGCGTACTCCAGCGAGTACAGGTAACCGGCATAACCGAGCATCACCGCGCCCATGCCGACGCCGATCCGTGCCTCGTTCATCATCTGGAACATGTAGCTCAAGCCGTGGTGCGGTTTTCCCACCAAATAACCAACACACTCACCGTTATCGCCGAAGTTCAGCGCTGTGGAGGTGGTGCCGCGCCAGCCCATCTTGTGAAACAGCCCGGCCAGCAGCACATCGTTACGCTGGCCGAGGCTGCCGTCATCGTTGACCAGAAACTTCGGCACGATGAACAGCGAGATACCTTTAACGCCCGCAGGTGCGTCGGGCAGCTTGGCCAGGACCATGTGCACGATGTTTTCCGACAGCGGGTGATCGCCGCCGGAAATGAAGATCTTGTTGCCCTTGAGGCGATAGGTGCCGTCGGACGCCGGCTCGGCGCGCGTACGAATATCCGACAGCGATGATCCTGCGTGGGGCTCGGTCAGGGCCATGGTGCCGAAGAAGCGGCCATCGATCATCGGTTGCAGAAAGCGTTGTTTCTGTTCGTCCGTGCCAAAGCTCTCAATCAGGTTCGCCGCGCCCATGGTCAGGAACGGGTAGGACGTTGAAGCCGCGTTGGCTGACTGGAAATGCGCGAAGCAGGCTTGCGACAGCAGTGTAGGAAGCTGCATGCCGCCCGCTTCGAAACTTCGCGCGGCGTTGAGGAATCCGGCCTCGAGGAAGGCATCCACCGCCGGTTTCACTTCAGGAATCAGAATCGCCTGACCGTCCTCGTAGCGCGGTTCGTTCTCGTCGCCCTTGCGGTTGTGCGGGGCGAAGTACTTCTCGGCGATGCTGCGTGCGGTGCCGATGGCGGCGTCGAAGGTCTCGCGGTTGTGCTCGGCAAAGCGCTCACGCCGGGTCAGGCCCTCGGCATCAAGGACTTCATAAAGCTCGAAAGCCAGATTGCGGGAACTGAGCAGCGTCTCGGACATGGCAGCCTACCTGAAATTGGGGTTGGGCCGAGTCTAGGCGTGCTGATAAAGGCTGAACAGGATGATTGATGGGCGTGATACAGAAGCAAAAGATCGCAGCCTGCGGCAGCTCCTACACCAATTCCTGTAGGAGCTGCCGAAGGCTGCGATCTTTTGATCTTTTGTAGGAGTGAGCCTGCTCGCGATAGCGGTCTGTCAGTCAAACAAATGTGTCTGATAGATCGCTATCGCGAGCAGGCTCACTCCTACAGGGGATGTCATTCCAGGCGACCGTTGCGGTCGCCTGGAGTTACAGCACTTTAGCCGATCGTCATCAGGCTGGCATTACCACCCGCCGCCGCAGTGTTAACACTCAACGCCCGCTCAATCACCAGGCGCTCCAGGGCAATGTTGGTCTCGCCCTGGGACAGGCCCTGAACCCCAACAATCGCGCCGGCACGCTTGGCGATCTGCTGGCAAACGCCGCGCAACTGGTCGGAATGGCCGTGATGCAGAACCGCATCGAACACCACCTCGTCTTTGTTCCAGTCGGCAACCAGCTTGATCCGCGCCTGAATCTCCTTCGGCAGGCGTGCGAACAAGGCCTTGCTGATGTCGGACTCCGGCCATACCGCCGAACCGCCTACCGCCAGCACCGCCGCCAGTTGCGTCAGCAGATCACCTTCAACCTCCGCCAGGCACAACACGTGCTCACGCGGCAGGATCGCGTAGCTGTTCTTCTCGCCAGTCGGGCCGGCCAGCACACGGGTGATGCCGCTTTGCGATTGCGCAGCGTATTGCACGCACAGGGTGCTCAGATCAGCGAACTTGTTGCTGTCGGCCCAGGCTTTCAGGGCGTTCAGCGGTTTGCTCATGGCGTCGCGCAGTCGAACGTCCGGGGCGATAACGGCATCACCGCGAGCGAAGGATTGTTCGATGGCATCCGTAGGACGCGTCGCCAGCAAACGGTACAGGTACAGCGGGCCACCGGCTTTCGGACCGGTACCCGACAGGCCTTCGCCGCCGAATGGCTGCACGCCGACCACGGCACCGACGATGTTACGGTTTACGTAGACGTTACCGGCGTTGACGTTGTCGATCACCTTGGCGATGGTCTCGTCGATGCGCGTGTGCACGCCCAGCGTCAGACCATAACCGGAAGCGTTGATCTGGCCGATCAGTTGATCGATTTCTTTGCGCTTGTAGCGCACCACATGCAGCACCGGGCCGAAGATCTCGCGTTGCAGCTCGTCGAAGCTTTCCAGCTCGATCAGCGTCGGCATGACGAAGGTGCCGCGTTTGACTTCTTCGGTATCGGCAATCGCCACCTGGTACACATTGCGACCTTTGTCGCGCATGCCCTGGATGTGCTTGTCGATGCCAGCCTTGGCTTCGGCGTCGATCACCGGGCCGATGTCCACGGACAGGCGCTCCGGGTTGCCGAGACGGCTTTCCGCCATGGCCCCTTTGAGCATTTCGATGACGCGATCGGCGGAATCTTCCTGCAGGCACAGGACCCGCAGTGCCGAGCAACGTTGACCGGCGCTGTCGAACGCCGACGACACCACGTCGATCACAACTTGCTCGGTCAGTGCCGAAGAGTCGACGATCATTGCGTTCTGGCCGCCGGTTTCGGCGATCAGCGGAATCGGACGGCCCTGGCTGTCGAGACGGCCAGCAATGTTGCGTTGCAGCAGGCGCGCGACTTCGGTGGAACCGGTGAACATCACGCCTTTGACGCGTTCATCGCCAACCAGACCGGCGCCGACGGTTTCACCGCGCCCCGGCAGCAGTTGCAGCACGCCTTCCGGGATCCCGGCTTCGAGCAGCAAGCGTACGGCTTGAGCCGCGACCAGCGGAGTTTGTTCGGCAGGCTTGGCCAGTACCGGGTTACCGGCAGCCAGTGCCGCAGCAACCTGACCGCTGAAAATCGCCAGCGGGAAGTTCCACGGGCTGATGCACACCACCGGACCCAGTGGGCGATGGGCGTCATTGCTGAAATCGTTGCGCGCCTGCACTGCGTAATAACGCAGGAAGTCGACGGCTTCGCGGACTTCGGCGATGGCGTTGGCGAAGGTCTTGCCGGCTTCGCGAGCCAGCAGGCCCATCAGCGGCTGAATCTCGCCTTCCATCAAGTCAGCGGCACGTTCCAGAATCGCCGCGCGTTCGGCCGGCGGGGTGGCCTGCCAGATCGGTGCGGCGTTCAGTGCGCATTGAATGGCGTTGTCGACGTCTTCGACGGTGGCTTCTTGAACATGACCGACCACATCACGGTGATCGGCCGGGTTCAGAACGGCTGCCGGCGTTTCGTTGCTGGAGGCGCAACCGAGCATCGGCGCGGCTTTCCAGTCGTTGTGTGCGGTGGCGAGCAAGGCGCAGGACAGCGAAGCCAGACGATGTTCGTTGGCCATGTCGATGCCGCTGGAGTTGGCGCGTTCGGAACCATACAGATCACGCGGCAGCGGAATGCGCGGGTGCGGCAGGCCGAAACCACCTTCCACGGTTGCCATCTGCTCGATCTGCGCCACCGGATCGGCCACCAATTCCTGAATCGAAATCGACTGGTCGGCGATGCGGTTGACGAACGAAGTGTTCGCGCCGTTTTCCAGCAGTCGACGTACCAGATACGCCAACAGGGTTTCGTGAGTGCCGACCGGTGCATACACGCGGCACGGACGGTTCAGCTTGCCTTCGGAAACTTTGCCTACAACCTGCTCGTAGAGCGGTTCGCCCATGCCGTGCAGGCATTGGAATTCGTACTGGCCCGGGTAATAGTTCTGACCAGCGATGTGGTAGATGGCCGACAGGGTGTGGGCGTTGTGCGTGGCGAACTGCGGGTAGATGACTTCCGGCACCGACAGCAGTTTGCGTGCGCAAGCGATGTAGGAAACGTCGGTGTACACCTTGCGGGTATAGACCGGATAGCCTTCCAGGCCTTCGACCTGGGCGCGCTTGATTTCGCTGTCCCAGTACGCGCCTTTCACCAGGCGGATCATCAGGCGATGACGGCTGCGGCGAGCCAGGTCGATCACGTAGTCGATCACGTACGGGCAACGCTTCTGGTACGCCTGGATAACGAAACCGATGCCGTTCCAGCCAGTCAGCTGCGGCTCGAAGCACAGGCGCTCAAGCAGATCCAGCGACAGTTCGAGACGGTCGGCTTCTTCGGCGTCGATGTTCAGGCCGATGTCGTATTGCTTGGCCAGCAGGGTCAGCGACAGCAGGCGCGGGTACAGCTCGTCCATCACACGCTCGTACTGCGCGCGGCTGTAACGCGGGTGCAGTGCCGAGAGCTTGATGGAAATGCCCGGGCCTTCATAAATCCCACGGCCGTGGGAGGCTTTGCCGATCGAGTGAATGGCTTGTTCGTACGACGCCAGGTACTTCTGCGCGTCGTGCTCGGTCAGTGCCGCTTCACCGAGCATGTCGTAGGAGTAGCGGAAGCCCTTGGCTTCGAACTTGCTCGCGTTGGCCAGCGCTTCGGCGATGGTTTCGCCGGTGACGAACTGCTCGCCCATCAGGCGCATGGCCATGTCGACGCCCTTGCGGATCATCGGCTCGCCGCTCTTGCCGATGATGCGGCTCAGCGACGACGTCAGGCCGGCTTCGTTGTGCGTCGAGACCAGTTTGCCGGTCAGCAGCAGGCCCCAAGTGGCCGCGTTGACGAACAGCGAAGGGCTGTTGCCCAGGTGCGGATGCCAGTTGCCGGTGCTGATCTTGTCGCGGATCAGTGCGTCGCGGGTGCCTTTGTCCGGGATACGCAGCAGCGCTTCGGCCAGGCACATCAGTGCTACGCCTTCCTGGGACGACAGGGAAAATTCCTGCAGCAGACCCTGAACAATGCCTGCACGACCGCCGGCACTTTTCTGGTTACGCAGTTTTTCCGCGATAGAAGCGGCGAGCTTGTTAGTGGCTTCAGCCATGGCGACCGGCAGGCGAGCCTGCTCAATAAGCATCGGCACCACTTCCGGCTCAGGGCGGCGGTAAGCGGCGGTGATCGATGCGCGCAGTACCGACTGCGGCAGGATGCTTTCGGCGAATTCGAGGAAGCACTGATGGGCGTGATCGGTGTGGACTTCGCCCGCCTCATCGGCGTCCTTGGCGGTCAAACCGTTCAGCTCGGTCAGGGTTGCACCACCCTCGAGTTTCTCCAGGTAATTGAAAATTGCCTGCTTGATCAGCCAGTGCGGTGTGCGATCAATCGAGGTCGCGGCGGCCTTCAGGCGCTCGCGGGTCGGGTCATCAAGTTTGACCCCAAGGGTGGTGGTAGCCATATTTTTATCCTCATGGTTGCCACAGTTGCGTGGCATCAGCTGGCCGCAAGATTAGCCGTGCGCTGAAAGAGGTGCAACCGGGTGCAACCCTTTTTTTGTCGGAATAATAGGCAGCTCGTCAGGAATTATTTTCTGGTACGAAAGTGCTGCTCCTGCTTGGTGCTTTTGCTTCTAGCAAAGGGCCATGACTGCCACAAAAGGGAGCAAAAACGGGGTGATCGTCGATAAATCCGACTAGGTGCAACTAATTCTCACGAAACTGGTTGCACCTTATTTGATTTGTTGCATAGCATTCGCGCCCAAGGTGCAACCGGGATTTGCCCGGTGTACCGGCTGATGGCTTTCCTGGGGAAACATCAGTCCTAAATGCGCGGGATCCCGGATCGTCTGCCAAACGTCGTCGTTTGCGTGCGGTTCACCACCGCCGCTACATAAAAACAAAGCCAGGGCGTAACTCAATGAGCGTAAGCAATCCAACCCTGATCACGTTCGTGATCTACATCGCAGCAATGGTGCTGATCGGCTTGATGGCCTATCGCTCCACCAACAACCTTTCTGACTATATTCTCGGCGGTCGCAGCCTCGGCAGCGTCGTCACCGCGCTGTCCGCCGGTGCGTCCGACATGAGTGGCTGGTTGTTGATGGGCCTGCCGGGCGCCATCTATATGTCCGGTCTGTCCGAAAGCTGGATCGCCATCGGTCTGGTCATCGGTGCCTACCTGAACTGGCTGTTCGTTGCCGGTCGTCTGCGCGTGCAGACCGAGCACAACGGCGACGCCCTGACCCTGCCGGATTACTTCGCCAGCCGTTTTGAAGATAAAAGCGGTCTGCTGCGGATCATTTCGGCGATCGTGATTCTGGTGTTCTTCACCATCTACTGCGCTTCCGGCATCGTGGCCGGTGCCCGTCTGTTCGAAAGCACCTTCGGCATGTCCTACGAGACGGCGCTGTGGGCCGGTGCTGCGGCGACGATTGCTTACACCTTTATTGGTGGTTTCCTCGCGGTGAGCTGGACCGACACCGTACAAGCCACGCTGATGATTTTCGCGCTGATCCTCACGCCGATCATCGTCCTGCTGGCTACTGGTGGCGTCGATACCACGTTCCTGGCGATCGAGGCGCAAGATCCGAGCAACTTCGACATGCTCAAAGGCACCACCTTCATCGGCATTATCTCGCTGATGGGCTGGGGTCTGGGCTACTTCGGTCAGCCGCACATCCTCGCGCGTTTCATGGCGGCGGATTCGGTTAAGTCGATCGCCAAGGCGCGTCGCATTTCCATGACCTGGATGATCCTGTGCCTGGGCGGCACTGTGGCGGTGGGCTTCTTCGGTATCGCGTACTTCTCGGCGCACCCGGAAGTTGCCGGTCCCGTGACCGAGAACCACGAACGCGTGTTCATCGAACTGGCCAAATTGCTGTTCAACCCATGGATCGCCGGTGTGTTGCTGTCGGCCATTCTGGCTGCTGTGATGAGCACCCTGAGCTGCCAGTTGCTGGTGTGCTCGAGCGCCCTGACCGAAGACTTCTACAAAACCTTCCTGCGTAAATCCGCTTCGCAACTGGAGCTGGTCTGGGTCGGCCGCGCCATGGTGCTGTTGGTTGCACTGATCGCGATCGCCTTGGCGGCCAACCCGGAAAACCGCGTACTGGGCCTGGTGTCCTACGCCTGGGCCGGTTTCGGTGCGGCGTTCGGTCCGGTTGTACTGATCTCGGTTATCTGGAAAGGCATGACTCGCGACGGCGCACTGGCCGGTATTCTGGTCGGCGCGATCACCGTGGTGGTCTGGAAGCATTTCGAACTGCTGGGTCTGTACGAAATCATCCCGGGCTTCATCTTCGCCAGCCTGGCCATCTACATCGTCAGCAAGATGGGCGAGCCGACCAGAGGCATGGTGCAGCGCTTCGAAGCGGCGGAAAAAGATTTCCACCTGAACAAGTAATTGTTCTGAGCTGAGGCTCATCCAGAAACGGCCCGTTTCCACAGGAGACGGGCCGTTTTTTTGTGCTTGTGATTTCTTGCCGACGCTGAGGAAACCTGTGGGAGCTGGCTTGCCAGCGATGAGGGCGGCACATTCAGAACATTCAGTAACTGACGCATCGCTATCGCTGGCAAGCCAGCTCCCACAGGGTTCTATGGATGACTTGAGGGATTTGTCTGTAGTTGAAAGCGCCGTTTTTTGCAGGTTTTTTCGGCAAAAAAAGTAGGGCAAATCTGATTTTCCCGTCACCCATTCACCACCCCTTGCCCCTCATGCAGAATCGCCCGCCCTTCATTCTGCAGAGAGACATCGGATGTTCGCGCCTGCCAATCAACCGCGTTTCACGGTGACCCTCGAAGGCGCCCAACATGACCTCAAGGTCCTTGAGTTCACGGGCAAGGAAGCCATCAGCCAACCCTTTCGTTTCGAGCTGGAACTGGTCAGTGAGCGACCGGATCTGGACCTCGAGAGCCTGCTGCACTGTCAGGCGTTTCTGAGCTTTGATGCTCAAGGTTCCGGTATTCACGGTCAGATTTATCAGGTTGGGCAGGGCGACTCCGGGAAACGTCTGACGCGTTATCACTTAAGCCTTGTTCCACGTTTGACGTATCTGGAACACCGCATCAATCAGCGGATTTTCCAGCATCAGAGCGTGCCGCAAATTGTTGCGCAGGTGCTTAAGGATCACGCGATCCTTCGTGATGCTTTCGAGTTTCGGTTGGGCAGCGAATACCCGGTTCGCGAGTATTGCGTGCAGTACGCTGAAAGCGACTTGGCGTTCATTCAACGCCTGTGTGCCGAAGTGGGTATTCATTACCACTTTCAACACAGCCCCGACGCGCACGTACTGGTGTTCGGTGATGACCAGACGGTGTTTCCAAAACTGGCCACGCCGACCTTTTATCTGCCGGGCAGTGGCATGTCTGCCGGAGCCCCGGCGGTCAAGCGTTTCAACGTTCGCGTGGAAACCCGCACCAGCGTGGTCACCCGGCGCGACTACAACTTCGAAAAACCGCGGCTGCAATTGCAAAGCCGAGTCGACGGCGAGCAGCGCCCGGTGCTCGAGGACTATCACTTCCCCGGCCAATTCAACGATCGGGAAACCGGCAAGCATCTCGCCCAGCGGGCACTTGAGCGACATGTCGCCGATTACCGTCAGGCCGAAGGCAGCAGCGACGAATCTGCACTGGTTTGCGGACATTTCCTGCAACTGACTGAGCATCCGCGCCACGACTGGAATGACCTGTGGCTGCTGACCGCCATCGAGCATCATGGCCGCCAGCCGCAGGTGCTGGAGGAATCGGTGACCAGCGATGGCGAGGGATTTCAGGGTTACCGTAATAGCTTTCTCGCCACGCCGTGGGACGTGTTTTTCCGCCCGGCGCTGGGGCCTGAAAAACCGCGCATGCTCGGCTATCAACCGGCGGTTGTGACCGGGCCGAAAGATACGGAAATCCACTGCGACGAGTATGGCCGGGTCAAGGTGCAACTGGCTTGGGACCGCGACGGTGAATTGAACGAGCATTCCAGTTGTTGGTTGCGCGTTGCCAGCGGTTGGGCCCATGACCGTTACGGCAGCGTGCTGATTCCGCGAGTCGGCATGGAAGTACTGGTCGGCTTCATCGATGCCGACGCCGACAAACCATTGGTTGTGGGCTGCCTGCCCAACGCCGCGACGCCAATCCCGCTGGATCTGCCGGCGGACAAGACCCGCAGCATTTTCCGTAGCCAGAGCAGCCCCGGCGGTGGCGGCTACAACGAACTGCGCATCGAGGATCGCAAAGGTGCCGAGGAAATCTACCTGCGCGCCCAGCGTAACTGGACGCAGCATGTGTTGAATGATCAACAGGTGCAGGTTGATAACCAGCGCAGCATTGTTGTCACCGGGACCGCTCGGCACGAGTTGAAGGCTGATGAGCAGCGCATTACTCACGGTCAGCGGCAGACCGAAGTGAAGCAGGACGACCATCTGAGCGTGAGCGGCGACCGGCATATTCGCGTGAGCAATCAGGCGATCAGCGCCAGTGGGCAATTCCACGTCAGCGCCGGTCAGCAAGTGGTCATCGACGGTGGCGCGAGTGCGACGATTCAGGCCGGTGGGCAGTGGATCAACATCGGTCCCGGCGGCATTTTCAGCAGCGTGCCGATTGTCGTGGGCGGCGCACCGATGGCGGCGATGAGTGCCACCCCGGTTGTACCGGGATTGCCGGAGAAACTCGCCGCCGCGCCGGCAGCCATGCTGACTGCTGCACAAATCATGAGCTTCAAGGGTGATGCGCCATTCTGCGAAGAGTGTGAACGTTGCAAGGATGGTCTCTGTGCAGCCTGATTTTCTTCTGCCTGCCGATTGGTTGGCGCGGGAGCCGTTGAAAACTTCCGAGCAGTTGTTTGCGGTTTTCAGTAATGCCAATGAGGCAAAACCGCCTGCCGCTTGGCGAGAAACGGCGAGCCCGATCTGGGCCGAGACGATTTATGCCGAGTGGGATGCGGTGATGCCTTGCGTGGGAATTGTCGCCGCCGACAGTGAGTTTCTGCATTGGGTCACCACCACCGAGTCGCGGGATTGGGGTTGGCTGGCGGTGTCTTCGGCGAGCCTTGAAGAGGTGGTGGCGCACTTTCGCAGCCTGACCCAAGTGCTGATGCCGGGTGGCAAAACGGTGTTTTTTCGTTTTTGGGACGGACGCTTTCTGTTGCCGATTCTTCAGGCCGATGAGGTCGATGCGGCGCAGCTGTTCCCGCTGATCGGGCGTTGTTTGATCAATGGGCAGGCGCTGGAAATTGGCGGCAGGGCGCAGGTTTCGGGGCGGATATTTCCTTGGTGGCAGGTGCCGGAATCGGTGCTGGCGCAGCAGGGCAATGACGTTCGAACGGCCAATGCGTTGCAGTGGTTGAGCGAGGAATATCCGGCAGTCTTCGAGGCCTTTCCCGAGGCGGTTTTGCGTTGCAAGGTCAGGCGGTTTTTGCAGGTTTCACTGTCGGAAGATTCGTCGCAATCGGCGTTGCTGGCGTTTTTGCTGGCAGAGTCGGAGTGAGTTTTCGGGGCGAAGGTCTCGGACGATTCCTTCGAGTTGCGGCGGTTTTCATGAACTGGTGGACGGTGGGTTGCAGGGATAGTCTTTTCGTTGTCACTGCGAGAGCGGTGACAGGGTGTAGGAACCCTTGGAATTTACCGTGCACCAGCCCTGTTGTCTGATTGCGGCACCAAACCTGTGTCCGTAACATCTTTCGCGGCGGCTGTGCGCGGGAACGCTTCGGCGTAGCTGAGTTTTTGGCTGGTTCCTCAGTTTCCTACTCTCGCGTACGGCTGCCACCCAAACCTGTAGGAAGGTCATTGGTAGCCTCATTTAATCAGTTGAGGTACAAAATATGACAACGCTTAAACCGGCTCCACCCTACGAAAAAATCATCCCCCATCCCGATAACCGCTTCATGGCCCTGACCGGCAATTGCAGCGACATGCCTACGCTGTTCATCGACACCCACGTGCCCCTCGACATCCTCATGGACGCGGCCAATCACCGCCTGCGCGCCGTGATCCAGGTGCTGGAAAACATGTGCATGCGCGGCTCGGTCGAATGCGACTCCGTCATCCTCAGCGACTTCGCTCAGCTCTGCGTGATCCCCTTGCGCGACGGCTGTGATGTGCTCGATGTGATCGGCAGGCGCCTGCGCAGCATGCCCGCCTGAAAAAGATCAAAAGATCGCAGCCTGCGGCAGCTCCTACACGGGACTGGCGTTCGCCCTGTAGGAGCTGCCGAAGGCTGCGATCTTTCGACGTTGAAGGAAATCAGTTAGTCAGTCAGGGATGTACCCATCCTGAGAGTTGATAAAGCTGTTGAACGCATCGGAGTTGTAGACCTTCATGCACCCAAAAAACACTACTTTTTCATTCGAGTATTTGCTGTTTGAAGGTGTCTGCTCGTAAGCCGCCAACACGTAGTTTCGGGTTTCTTTGTAGGGATCGTGCAGCACTTGCAGCGTGTCTTCATTTTGCAGGATGGAATGCATGCCTTTGCCCATGACGGAATAGGCATTGGCGGACAGGGCAATGTCTTTTTCCAGCGCGGAGCGCTCGTTGAATGGCTTCAGAATGCAGTGGCTCAGGCCGTAGTTCTTAAGTGTCTGGCGTGCCTGCTCAATGTGGGTTTCGTCGGCAAGGGCGAGGTATGGGCTAAGCAGACTGAATAAGCAGATGATCAGATATCGCATGAGTTTTTGACGTCCTGTCGTTCATGGTTAGCCAGTTTAACGCCATAAAAGCAAAGCCCCTCACCCTAGCCCTCTCCCAGAGGGAGAGGGGACTGACCGAGTCGTCTGGGTGATGTACGCCGACTTGCGACTTCAGTGGTGAACTTGGCTTGGCCAAGCCTGGATGGTGGTGTTGTTTCGGGGACTGACCGAGTTGTCTGGGCGGTGTACGCCGACTTGCGACTTCAGTGGTGAACTTGGCTTGGCCAAGCCTGGATGGTGGTGTTGTTTCGGGGACTGACCGAGTTGTCTGGGCGGTGTACGCCGACTTGCGACTTCCGCGCTGATCTTCGCTTGGCCAAACCTGAGATCACGCCGATCTTTCAGGTCGATGTAACTCGCAAGATCACCACCGTCAGTCCCCTCTCCCTCCGGGAGAGGGCTAGGGTGAGGGAAAGGCTTTTGTCCGCTCAGCCGCCAACCCCTGACTTGCCGCCCGGTAAAAGGTAAACTTTGCGCCCTTCGCAGGAGCAGCCATGAATTATCGTCACGCCTTCCATGCCGGCAATCACGCCGATGTGTTCAAACACCTGACCTTGACCCGCCTCATCGCCCTGATGTCGCGCAAGGAGCAGCCGTTTGCCTATCTCGACACGCACGCCGGCATCGGTCTGTATGACTTGCAGGGTGATCAGGCCAACCGTACCGGTGAGTACCTGGAAGGCATCGCGCGCTTGTGGGATCAGCCGGATTTACCAGCGCTGACCGCCGACTACATGAAGGTGCTGCACGAGATGAACCCGGATGGCCAGTTGCGCTACTACCCGGGGTCGCCGGAACTGGCGCGGCGCCTGACCCGCCCGCAGGATCGGGTGATGCTCAACGAGAAGCACCCGGAAGACGGCGTACTGCTCAAGGACAACATGGCCGGTGATCGTCGGGTCAAGGTTCATCTGGGCGAGGGTTGGCACGTGGCACGGGCGATGTTGCCGGTGCAGGAGAAGCGTGCGGTGATGCTGATTGATCCGCCGTTCGAGCAGCTCGACGAGATGCAGCGTTGCGCGGCGTCGTTGAAAGAGGCGATTGGCCGCATGCGCCAAACCGTGGCGGCGATCTGGTATCCGGTGAAGGATCAGCGTGCGTTGCGGCGTTTCTATCAGGATCTGGCCGGCACCGGTGCGCCGAAGTTGCTGCGCGTGGAGCTGCTGGTGCATCCGCTGGATACGCCGAACAGCCTCAACGGCTCGGGCATGGCGATTGCCAATCCGCCGTGGGGGCTGGAGGAAGAATTGCGTGAGTTGCTGCCGTGGTTGTCGAAGAAGCTGGGGCAGACCCAGGGCGGGTGGCAGATGGACTGGTTGATTGCCGAGAGTTGATCAACGGCAAGATCAAAAGATCGCAGCCTGCGGCAGCTCCTACCCAGTTCGGCGTCGTCCACCAATGTGCGGACGATCACTGATCTCCTGTAGGAGCTGCCGAAGGCTGCGATCTTTTGCTTTAAAGGGTCAGTTACCCGCCAAGCTCGCTGGCATGCACACACCGGTGCCGCCAATCCCACAGTAACCCTCAGGATTCTTCGCCAGATACTGCTGGTGATACGCCTCGGCGAAGTACACGGTCGGCGCCTGTTCGATCTCGGTGCTGATCTCGCCCAGACCCGCCTTCGACAGTTCAGCCTGATAGGTCGCCTTGCTCTTCAGCGCCGCATCCAGATGCTCAGGCGAAGTCGCATAGATCACCGAGCGGTACTGCGTGCCGATGTCGTTACCTTGGCGCATGCCCTGCGTCGGGTTGTGCAGTTCCCAGAACATCGCCAGCAGCTCTTCATAGCTGACTTTGGCCTTGTCATACACCACCAGTACCACTTCCGCGTGGCCGGTCAGGCCCGAGCAGACTTCTTCGTAGGTCGGGTTCGGCGTGAAACCACCGGCATAACCGACGACCGTGCTGACCACGCCTTCACGCTGCCAGAAGCGGCGCTCGGCACCCCAGAAGCAGCCCAGACCGAAGATCGCAAAGTCGACGTCCTGGAAAAACGGGCCAAGCAGCGGGGTTTGTTCGAAGACGAAGTGCTTTTCAGGCAGGGTCATCGCGGTTTCGCGGCCGGGCAGAGCTTGTTCTTTAGTCGGGAGCACGTTTTTGTTCACCAGAATTTCCGAGCGCAGAACCATGATCGTTCCTCTCAGTCAGGTTGGATGTAAAAAGTCAGACCGCCAGTGTGCCGAATGATGCCCGACTTCGCACTATCCAATGTAGGAGCGGCGAGATCAGAGGCAGAGCGGGCCACGCGGGTAGCGTTTCAGCGCCTGGATCAGTTCGCCGCCCGGAATCGGCCGGTCGAACAGGTAACCCTGGCCGACGTCGCAACGATGACGACGGAGGAACGCCAGTTGCTCGGCGGTCTCAATACCTTCGGCCACGACCTTGAGTTTCAGGTTGTGCGCCATGGCGATCACCGCCGAGGTGATTTCCATGTCGTCCTGATTGTCGGGGATTTCATGGATGAAGCTGCGATCGATCTTGATGATGTCGATCGGGAATTTCTTCAAATAGCTCAGTGACGAATAACCGGTGCCGAAGTCGTCCATGGCCAGCGTCAGCCCGAGGCGCTTGAGCTGGTCGAGCTGCAAGTGCGTGTCTTCGGTGGCTTCCAGCAGCAGGCCTTCGGTCAGTTCCAGTTCAAGCAGATAGGCCGGCAGCGCTTCTTCCTTGAGGATGTTGGCGATCGAGGCGACCAGATCCGGATCGGAGAACTGCTTGGGTGACAGGTTGATCGCCACTTGCAGATTGCCCATGCCGGCGGCGGTCAGTGCCTTGCTCATGCGGCAGGCCTGGCGCGCGATCCACTTGCCGATCGGAATGATCAGGCCGGTCTCTTCGGCGACGCTGATGAACTGGTCCGGGCGGATCATGCCGCGTTCCGGGTGGTTCCAGCGCAGCAGCGCTTCCATGCCCAGCAGGCGCCCGCTGCGCAGGCACAGCTTGGGCTGGTAGAACACGTCCAGCTCATTCTGGGTCAGGGCGCGGCGCAGGTTGTTCTCGACGAACAGTTTGTAACTGGCCTCGGCATTCAGCGCTTCGGTAAAGACTTGCACCTGATGTTTGCCGTTGGCCTTGGCCTTGTGCAGCGCCAGGCCAGCGTTACGCATCAGCGTTTGCGGATCACGACCGTGCAGCGGCGCGCACGCCAGGCCGACCGATCCGGTAACGCTGATCAACTGGTTGTCGACGAACATCGGTTTATCCAGCGTCGCCAACAATTGGTTGGCGATCTGCTGGCCGGTGGCAAGATCGGTGTCGTCGAGCAACACGGCAAATTCGTTACTGGCGAACCGCGCGAGGCTGCCGCTTGGGCTCAGGCTGTTGCGCAGGCGTCGGGCCAGGCTGATCAGCAGTTTGTCGCCGGTCTGGTGACCGAGGCTGTCGTTGATCCGTTTGAAGTTGTCGATGTCCACCAGCAACAGGCTGATCGGCGTATCGCTATCGCGGGCGAAGCGTTCGTCCAGATTACGGATAAATGCCGGGCGATTGCCGAGGTTGGTCAGGTTGTCGGTGTAGGCCAGACGCTCGATGCGCTGCTGCGCCAGTTTGGTCTGGGTGATGTCTTCGTAGATGCCGATGTAGTGCGTCAGCTCGCGGTTGTCGCCATAGACCTTGGAGATCGACAGCTGGCCCCAGTACGGTTCGAGGTTTTTCCGGCGGCTCTTGAATTCGCCCTGCCAACTGTTGCTCTTGGCCAGCGCCGAGGGCGCGTCGAACAGCAGTTCGCTGAGGTTCTCCAGTGCCGGCAGCTCGGACAGGCGCTGGCCGTGGACTTCCTCGGTGGTGTACTGGGTGATCGCGGTGAAACTCGGGTTGACGTACTCGACCACGCCGTCGCAATTGACCAGCAAAAAGGCGTTGGCGCTTTGCTCGACCGCACGCTGGAACAGGTGCAGGGCGCTGGTGGCGGTGCGGCGGTTGTGGTTGTTGATGACTTGCGCGAATTGGTCGGCCAGCTCGCCGGCAAAGGCGATTTCGTCGGACTGCCAGGCGCGGGTGACGCCGGTCTGCTCCAGGCACAGCACGCCGACTACTTGGCCATCGACGCGAATGCTCGCATCAAGCATGGCGTTGACGTCGCGCGGGCGCAGCGCTTCGGCCATCTCTCGGGTGCGCGGGTCGCGCATCGCGTTGTGTGCGTCGATGGCGCGACTGCTGTGCAGAGCTTCCATGTAGTCGGGGAAACTGCTGATGTCGATCACGTCCGGGAGGATGTATTCCTGGGTCGCGCGGTGGTACGCGGAGATCGGTACCAACTGCTGGCCTTCGAGGTTCCACAGGCTGGCGCAGTCGATTTCATAGATATCGCAGGCGCAGCGGGTGATCAGCTCGGCGGCTTCCTGCAGCGAGTTATGCGTGCTGTAGCGCTGACGGGCGAGCAGCAGAATCAGGTCCTGTTGGGCGCGTACGCGTTCCAGGTGCTGCAGTTGTTCCTGCTGCGCCCGTTGGTTGAGTTCGAGGGCGATTTGCAGGCGCGAATTCTGTGTTTCGAGATCGACGGAGGGTAGCAGCGACACTTCGTCGAAGACGTGATCGACCGCCAGCAGATAGCCGCGCAGCAGGTGACGATTGTGCTGTTTGTAGGCTTCGCCCAACTCAAGGATGTTCAGCGCACCGGCAGCCGTGTGCAGGGTATAGCGCACCAGATAATGCGGGCTGGCGGTCAGCTGTTGCTGAATCGCATCGTGCAGTTGATAGCGCGCTTCGGGTTCCATCAGGCTGGCGTAGGGTGAGCCGACCAGCGCGCAAAGCTCAACGGCCGGCTGGCCGAACTGGCGTTCGCAGTTGGGATCGAGAAACAGCATGGCCCAACTGGCTTCATTCAAGCGCTCGAAACGCAGCATGCCGAGCCGCGAGGGCACAGGCAACTGCGTCACTACCTCGGCCGCCATACGGCTGGCGGCATCGGGTTGGCTCTTCATGAAGGGAACTCGCTTGGAAATATGCTGAACGCGCCGGGCTCTCGCCCTCTTTACTGTTGCCTGCGGCAAGGTTGCATCATTGCGGCACCGACTGACAAGAGACATGAAGGCCAAGTGCTATAAGAATATGTCGGCTGCGCTGAAGATTTCTCCAGCGTGCGGTAAAAAGTAATCCTGTTGCATTGAAAGACTGCCGTTGCAGAGCGGTTTGTGCCCCGCAACGGCGTCTTTTTGGCCGGCAATTCAACGCAGTGGGAGGGTGATCGATTGCAGGCGTTTGCCATCGCGGTCGTGGTAATTGACCTGAATCTGGCCCGCCTCGACCACCAGATGAGCGAAATTGTCTTCACTCACCACGCTGCTCGTCAGTTCATGCCGATAATCGCCCGCCGCCGTGCGCACCAGCGGTTGATCCAGAATGAACGTGGACGCTTTGGCGTACGGCAGCAGTTTGCTGTTGCACAGCGGCGAGGACACCACGGTGTGGACTTCGAAGTCCGGGTCTTCGCTGTGGCTCAGGCGAGCGGTCAGCGAGCCATGTACGTCACCCGAAATGAACACGACATTCTTGATACGCTGGGTGCGGATGGTTTCCAGCAGGCGCAGGCGCTGTTCGGGGAAGGCTTTCCAGGCGTCATCGCCATGAAGTTTGCGATCCGGATAGAACATCACGCTGGTGACCACGAACTTGACCCGCGCCTCGCTGTTGCTCAGCCATTTCAACAAGGCCTGTTCCTGTGCCTCGTCGAGGATGCGTCGGTCATCGGCTGACAAGTTGCGGCGGGTGCGACTGTCAGTCACAAACCATTCAATATCGCCATCGCTGAATTGATACCAGTAATGCTCGAGTGTTGCGTGATCTATATCTCCGTTAGTTGTCAGCGGATGTGCCGGGCTGTGACTGGCCTGATACAACTCATAGGCGGCCATGGCATTACGGTATAAGTCACCGTCGGACTTGCTGGCATTGGCGGGCCAGTTATCTTCGATTTCGTGATCATCGAGAATCATGTAAGTCGAAGTGCTAGCCATCAGTCGTTTTATATTCTGTTGAGAAAAAGCCGCGCGGTACTTGCTCAGGATGTCTTTATATTCGCGATCCGGTGCAAGCAGATTCAAATCGTCGACGTAGATTTGATCGCCGGTCATCAATACCGCGCTGATCGGTGGTTGTATGCCCTCGATCAATTGGTTGATGGACGCGAAGATCCGGTCGCCCAATTGCGGCAGGGAGGCGATGCCGGCGGTCATGCGCAGGTAGCGGCAGGAGCCGACGATATAGGCTTTGGGTTGCAGGGCTTTGCTGGAGCGGGTGCGCAGACGATAGATCTCTCGTGGCCATTGCAGCGGCAGTTCGGCGACGCTGTCCGGGGTGTGCACCGGATTCATCGGGCTGAACCAGCCGACCTGATATTCATATTCGGTGTCGCTACTCAAATTGTTGAGGGCGAATACTTCAGACATGTCGCGTAATTCGCTCAGGCGGGCGAAGTTACCTTTCGACCATTGTTGTGTACCGGAACTGCGAAAACGCACTGCGGCAAATACCGGCGATTTATTCTGCTGATCGCCCCGCATGAAGATGCGCGCGTGATCAGTTGTGACGTGGCCGACAATCGGGCCGATAGTTGGTTTTAACATGTCGAATCCATTCGAGTTAACTTTGATTAACAGGGTTCTACTAATTTTTCTTAGTTGAATTGGCTGGGGCTAGGTTAGTTGCGTATCGAATAAAAAAGATCGGGGCCAAGTCGACCGAGGTTGTGGCCGATGTCAGCGCGACGTGTGGGAAAAAGACGAGAGGGTATGTTTCTTCAGGCAAAAAAAAGCCCCGCCAAACTGACGGGGTTGAGGTACGAGCGTGTGGCGCTCGAAAGGGTGCAGCAATCGGCCCTCCGTTGCTGGAGGGCCGACCGAGTTACAGCAGGATCGTGCGGATGTCGGCCAGCAGGCTGCCCAGACGCTGGGTGAAGCGTGCGGCAGCGGCGCCGTTGATCACACGGTGATCGTAGGACAGCGACAGCGGCAGCATCAGTTTCGGCTGGAAGGCTTTGCCGTCCCAGACTGGCTGGATGGTTGCCTTGGAAACACCGAGAATCGCCACTTCCGGCGCGTTGACGATCGGCGTGAAGCCGGTGCCGCCAATGTGGCCGAGGCTGGAAATGGTGAAGCAAGCGCCCTGCATGTCGTCAGCGGTGAGCTTCTTGTCGCGGGCTTTGGCGGCCAGCGCAGCGGCTTCGGCTGCCAGTTGCAACAGGCTCTTCTGGTCGACGTTCTTGATGACCGGTACCAGCAGGCCATCCGGGGTGTCGACGGCGAAGCCGATGTTCACGTATTTCTTGCGGATGATCGCCTTGCCGCTTGGCGCCAGCGAACTGTTGAAGTCCGGCAGCTCCTTGAGCATGTGCGCGCACGACTTGAGCAGCAGCGGCAGGATGGTCAGCTTGACGCCGGCCTTCTCTGCAACGGCTTTCTGCGCGACGCGGAACGCTTCCAGCTCGGTGATATCAGCCGAATCGAACTGAGTCACGTGCGGGATGTTCAACCAGCTGCGGTGCAGGCTCGACGCGCCGATCTGCATCAGGCGAGTCATCGGCACTTCTTCGATTTCGCCGAAACGGCTGAAGTCGACGACCGGAATCGGCGGGATGCCCGCGCCACCGGTTGCGCCAGCAGCAGCGGCCCGTGCTTCCTTGGCCTTCTGCATCATCGCTTTGACGTAAACCTGCACGTCTTCTTTCAAGATACGACCGTGCGGGCCGCTGGCGCCGACAGCGTTCAGCTCGACGCCGAACTCACGGGCCAGTTGACGCACGGCTGGGCCGGCGTGAACTTTCGCGCCCGGCTTGGCCGGTGCGGCGGCTGGAGCGGTAGCAGGTGCAGCGGCAGCCGGAGCAGCAGCGGCAGGTGCCGGAGCGCTCGGAGCAGCAGCGGCGGCAGCTGGAGCCGGGGCAGCAGCAGGCGCTGCTCCTTTGACTTTCAGCTTGAGGATCAGGTCGCCGGTACCGACTTCGTCATCCAGCTTGATGGAAACGCTTTCCACCACGCCAGCGGCAGGCGATGGGATTTCCATGCTTGCCTTGTCGGATTCCAGGGTGATCAGCGACTGATCGGCTTCAACGGTATCGCCAGCCTTGACCAACACTTCGATGATCTTGGCTTTGCCGGCCGAACCGATGTCCGGAACGTGGATGTCCTGAACGCTGTCGGCAACCGGTGCTGCTGGCGCGGCTGCCGGAGCAGGCGCGGCGGCAGCGGCCGGGGCAGCGGCCTGAGCCGGAGCGGCAGCCGCAGGGGCCGCAGCGCCCGCCACTTCCAGATCCAGAATCAGGTCGCCAGTGCCGACTTCGTCGTTGAGCTTGACGCTGATGGCTTTAACCACGCCAGCGGCAGGCGACGGGATTTCCATGCTCGCCTTGTCGGATTCCAGGGTGATCAAAGATTGATCAGCTTCGACTTTATCGCCGACCTTGACCTGGATCTCGATGATCTGCGCCTTGCCCGACGAGCCGATGTCCGGCACGTGCACTTGCTGAACCGAAGCGGCAGCAGCTGGCGCGGCAGCTGCAGGAGCGGCAGCCGGTTTGGCTTCAGTTTTTGCAGCCGGCGCAGCAGCAGGAGCAGGGGCCGCTTCAGCGGCGCCCTCGACTTCCAGCTCCAGCAGTTCGTCGCCTTCTTTCAGACGGTCGCCCAGCTTCACTTTCAGGCTCTTGATGACGCCGGCTTTCGGGGCCGGCACTTCCATGCTGGCCTTGTCCGATTCCAGGGTCAGGATGCTCTGGTCGGCTTCGATACGGTCGCCGACCTTCACAAACAGTTCAATTACTTCACCTTCACCGCTGCCGATGTCAGGTACGCGAATGAGTTCGCTCACAAAATGTCTCCTCAGCAGTCCAGTGGGTTGCGTTTTTCCGGGTCGATGCCGAACTTGGTGATGGCTTCAGCCACAACCTTAGGTTCGATATCACCACGGTCAGCCAGTGCTTCCAGGGCTGCCAACACCACGAAATGACGGTCAACTTCGAAGAAATGACGCAGTTTTTTGCGGCTGTCGCTGCGGCCGAAACCGTCGGTGCCGAGGACTTTGAATTCCTTGGACGGTACCCACTGACGGATCTGCTCAGCGAACAGCTTCATGTAGTCGGTAGAGGCGATGACCGGACCTTTACGGCCGTTCAGGCACTCTTCGACGTAGCTCAGCTTAGGCTTCTGGCCAGGCTTCAGACGGTTGCTGCGCTCTACAGCGAGGCCGTCGCGACGCAGTTCGTTGAAGCTGGTAACGCTCCACACGTCAGCGCCAACGTTGAACTCTTCACGCAGAATCTTCGCCGCTTCACGGACTTCACGCAGGATGGTGCCGGAGCCCATCAGCTGGACGTGGTGCGCCGCATCGCGGGTGTCTTCTTCGAGCAGGTACATGCCTTTCTTGATGCCTTCTTCGGCACCGGCCGGCATGGCTGGCTGCTGGTACGACTCGTTCATCACGGTGATGTAGTAGAAGATGTCCTGTTGCTCTTCGGTCATCTTCTTCATGCCGTCCTGAATGATCACCGCCAGCTCGTAGCCGTAGGTTGGATCGTAGGTGCGGCAGTTCGGGATGGTCGCGGCCAACAGGTGGCTGTGACCGTCTTCGTGTTGCAGACCTTCACCGTTCAGGGTGGTACGACCGGCGGTGCCGCCGATCAGGAAGCCACGGGTACGGCTGTCGCCAGCGGCCCAGGCCAGGTCGCCAATACGCTGGAAGCCGAACATCGAGTAGAAGATGTAGAACGGCAGCATTGGCTGGTTGTGGCTGGAGTACGAAGTACCGGCAGCGATGAAGGAACTCATGGCGCCCGCTTCGTTGATGCCTTCTTCAAGGATCTGACCTTTCTGGTCTTCCTTGTAGAACATCACCTGGTCTTTATCGACTGGCTCGTAGAGCTGGCCGACGGACGAGTAGATGCCGAGCTGACGGAACATGCCTTCCATACCGAAAGTACGGGCTTCGTCCGGGATGATCGGAACGATGCGCGGGCCGATTTCCTTGTCCTTGACCAGTTGCGCGAGGATCCGCACGAAAGCCATGGTGGTGGAAATTTCACGGTCGCCGGAGCCGTCAAGGATGGCCTTGAGGGTGTCGAGGTCCGGCGTCGGCACGCTGAAGCTTTGTGCGCGGCGCTGAGGCACGAAACCGCCCAGTGCAGTGCGGCGCTCGCTGAGGTAGCGGGCTTCGGCGCTGTTTGGCTCTGGCTTGAAGAACGGCAGGTTCTCCAGCTCTTCGTCCTTGACCGGGATGTCGAAACGATCGCGGAACAACTTCAGGCTGTCGACGTCGACTTTCTTGGTGTTGTGCGCAGTGTTTTTCGCTTCGCCGGCACCGGTGCCATAACCTTTGATGGTCTTGGCGAGGATGACGGTTGGTTGTTCTTTGTGGTTGACCGCTTCGTGGTACGCCGCATAGACCTTGTACGGGTCGTGGCCGCCACGGTTGAGTTTCCAGATCTCGTCGTCGGACAGATCAGCAACCATCGCCTTGAGTTCTGGCGTGTTGAAGAAGTGTTCACGCACGAACGCGCCGTCTTTGGCTTTGTAGTTCTGGTACTCGCCGTCGATGACTTCGTCCATGCGACGTTGCAGGATGCCGTCGACGTCTTTGGCCAGCAGTGGGTCCCAGAAACGGCCCCAGATGACTTTGGTCACGTTCCACTGAGCACCGCGGAATACGCCTTCGAGTTCCTGGATAATCTTGCCGTTGCCGCGAACCGGGCCGTCGAGGCGCTGCAGGTTGCAGTTGATGACGAAGATCAGGTTGTCCAGCTTTTCGCGGCCGGCCAGGGAGATCGCGCCCAGGGATTCCGGTTCGTCGCACTCGCCGTCGCCCAGGAAGCACCAGACTTTCTGTTTGCCCGGCTGGATGAAACCGCGGTGTTCCAGGTACTTCATGAAGCGTGCCTGGTAGATCGCTTGAATCGGACCCAGACCCATGGATACGGTCGGGAACTGCCAGAAGTCAGGCATCAGCCAAGGGTGCGGGTAGGACGACAGGCCCTGACCGTCGACTTCCTGGCGGAAGTTGTTCATCTGGTCTTCGGTGATGCGGCCTTCCATGAATGCGCGGGCGTAAACGCCTGGCGAGGTGTGGCCCTGGAAGTAGATCAGGTCGCCGCCGTGTTCGTCGGTCGGGGCCTGGAAGAAGTAGTTGAAGCCGATGTCATACAGGGTCGCACTGGAAGCGAAGCTGGAGATGTGACCACCCAGGTCAGAATCTTTCAGGTTCGTACGCATTACCATGGCCATCGCGTTCCAGCGCACCAGCGAGCGAATGCGGCGTTCCATGAACAGGTCGCCAGGCATGCGTGCTTCGTGGGTTACCGGGATGGTGTTGCGGTAAGGCGTGGTGATGGCGTAAGGGAGCTGCGAGCCGCTGCGGGTCGCGAGTTCGCCCATACGGGTCATCAGATAGTGAGCACGGTCTTCGCCTTCTTTGTCGAGAACCGATTCCAGGGCGTCCAGCCATTCCTGGGTTTCGACGGGATCGAGGTCTTGCATGGCTTGCTCCAGGGCGGAAAGGCTTCCAGAATCGGTTGCCTGAGTTTGCGACTGGCCTTGTGGGCAGACGATTTAAAATTCTTGGATTGCCGATAGGTTGTTCCGGCGGCGTGTAGTTTTACTACAAATCTTCCGGCATTTCAGCCTTTCGAATGTATAGACGAGTAGTAAAACTACAGAAGAATGGCTTGTGGCCTCCGGCTGCGTTGTGAGAATAATCGTTAAGGTTGGTCTTTTGCCATCCGAAAAAGGTGAAACTTTGATGTTCGCTGCCAAAGAGAAAGAAATTTCAGCTATTTCTAACTTTTGTTCGACAGTCCTCCGGGTAGCGGCTTTTCACCAATCACTACAAGCGGCCATTTATACGCCGATCAAGGATAGACCATGACCCTGCCCGTGCTTGCCGAACTGCCTGCCATTCTCCTGCCGTTGGTCACTCGATCCGAGCAGTCGTTCCGTACGGCCGTCGCCGCGCTGGAAGACGATCACGGCCTGGCGAACTGGACGCCAGAGCGCTGGGCGCAGTTCGCCCGCGTCACCGCCGCCAGCGAGTTTGTCATTGAACAGAGCGTTCGTGACCCTTTGATGTTGCTCGCGCTGGTGCAGTCCGGCGAACTCGACCGGGCCTTCGCGCCGGGTGAATTGTGTGCGCAGATTGCTGCGGCAGTGAACGCCGCGCAAACCGAAGATGAACTCGGCCGCGCCTTGCGCCGCCAGCGCGCTCGCCATCAAGTGCGGATCATCTGGCGCGATCTCACCCGTCAGGCCGATCTGGTGCAGACCTGCCGCGATCTCTCGGATATGGCCGACGCGACCATCGACCAGGCTTATCAGTGGTTGTACAGCCGCCATTGCGAACAGTTCGGCACGCCGACCGGCCGCCGCAGCGGTGAGCCGCAGCCAATGGTCATTCTCGGCATGGGCAAGCTCGGCGCCGTCGAGCTGAACCTGTCTTCAGATATCGATCTGATCTTCGCCTACCCCGAGGGCGGCGAAACGGTGGGCGTGAAGCGCTCGCTGGATAATCAGGAATTCTTTATTCGTCTCGGCCAGCGCTTGATCAAGGCGCTGGACCCGATGACCGTCGACGGTTTTGTATTCCGTGTCGACATGCGCCTGCGCCCGTACGGCTCGTCCGGCGCGCTGGTGCTGAGCTTCAATGCGCTGGAGCAGTATTACCAGGATCAGGGCCGCGACTGGGAACGCTACGCGATGATCAAGGCGCGGGTGGTGGCCGGCGATCAGGTCGCGGGCGCGCAGTTGCTCGACATGTTGCGACCGTTCGTTTATCGACGTTACCTCGATTTTTCGGCGATCGAAGCGCTGCGCACCATGAAGCAGTTGATCCAGCAGGAAGTGCGGCGCAAGGGCATGGCCGACAACATCAAGCTCGGTTCCGGTGGCATCCGCGAGGTCGAGTTCATCGCTCAGGCTTTTCAGTTGATCCACGGTGGCCGCGACCTGAGCCTGCAACAGCGTCCTCTATTAAAGGTGCTGAGTACGCTGGAAGGGCAGGGTTATTTGCCGCCGGCAGTGATCAGCGAGTTGCGCGAAGGCTACGAATTTCTCCGGTACACCGAACACGCCATTCAAGCGATCGCCGACCGCCAGACCCAGATGCTACCGGATGGCGCGCAGGATCAGGCGCGCATTGCCTTCATGCTCGGTTTCGCCGATTGGGATGCTTTTCACGAGAAACTGATGTTTTGGCGTGGCCGCGTCGCCTGGCACTTCGCCCAGGTGATCGCCGATCCCGACGAGGAGGAAGGCGCCGAAAGTGAAGTGGTAGTCGGTGGTGAATGGCTGCCGCTGTGGGAAGAGGCGCAGGACGAAGAGGCCGCGTGCCGGCAGTTGGAGGAGGGCGGTTTTGCCGATGCCAGCAAAGCTCTGAAGGCGCTGGCCGGATTGCGCAGCAGTCCGCAACTGCGGGCGATGCAGCGGTTGGGGCGTGAGCGTCTCGACGCCTTTATTCCGCGTCTGTTGGCGCAGGCCGTCGAGCATGCCAATCCGGATCTGGTGCTTGAACGCGTGCTGCCGCTGGTGGAAGCAGTTGCCCGGCGTTCGGCTTATCTGGTCTTGCTGACGGAAAACCCCAGCGCCCTGCGACGCTTACTGACGCTGTGTGCAGCGAGCCCGTGGATCGCCGAGCAGATCACCCGCTTCCCGCTGCTGCTGGATGAATTGCTTAACGAAGGTCGTTTGTTCAAGCCGCCCTTGGCGCCGGAACTGGCCGCCGAGTTGCGCGAGCGGTTGACGCGGATTCCCGAAGATGACCTCGAACAACAAATGGAGGCCCTGCGCCATTTCAAACTGGCGCACCGCTTGCGCGTCGCCGCCTCGGAAATTGCCGGCAGCCTGCCGCTGATGAAAGTCAGCGATTACCTGACCTGGCTGGCCGAGGCGATTCTCGAGCAAGTGCTGGCCCTGGCCTGGCGCCAGACGGTGGCCAAGTACGGCACGCCGCTGCGCACCGACGGCACGTTGTGCGATCCAGGTTTCATCATTGTCGGTTACGGCAAAGTCGGCGGTCTGGAATTGGGCCATGGTTCGGACCTGGACCTGGTGTTTATCCACGACGGCGATCCACAGGCGGAAACCGACGGGCCGAAGTCGATTGATGGCGCGCAGTTTTTCACGCGCCTGGGGCAGCGGATCATTCACTTGCTGACGGCGCAGACCAACTCCGGTCAGCTCTACGAAGTGGACATGCGTCTGCGCCCATCCGGTGCTTCGGGGCTGTTGGTCAGTTCGTTGGGTGCGTTTGCCCGCTATCAGGAAAATGAAGCCTGGACCTGGGAACATCAGGCCCTGGTGCGGGCGCGGGTGTTGGTCGGTAGTCAGGATGTCGGTCAGGCGTTCGAGAAAGTTCGCGCCCAGGTGCTGGGCAAGGCGCGTGATCTGGCCAAGCTGCAACAGGAAGTCAGCGAGATGCGCGCGAAGATGCGCGATAACCTTGGCACCAAGAGCACCGCAGCCGGTACCGCAGCAAATGCCTTCGACGCCACGGCGCCGTTCGACCTCAAGCAGGACGCCGGTGGTATCGTCGATATTGAATTTATGGTGCAATACGCGGCCCTGGCGTGGTCGCACAGCCACCCGCCACTGCTGCGCTGGACCGATAACATCCGCATTCTGGAAGAGCTGGAACACGAAGGGCTGATGCCTGCCGAAGATGCCAGCCTGTTGCGCGAGGCCTATAAAGCCTACCGCTCCGCCGCCCACCGGCAGGCCTTGCAGAAGGACCCGGGGGTGATTGCCGGAGACCAGTTTGTCGAAGAACGGCGGCAGGTTTTGCGGATATGGAAAGAGATGGGGCTAAGCTGAAACGCAGATGTAAGAATGAATGCAAAACCCTGTGGGAGTGAGCCTGCTCGCGATAGCGGAGTATCAGACGACAACAATGTTGAATGTAACGACCCCATCGCGAGCAGGCTCGCTCCTACAATGAATCTGCGGTGAGTCGCAGATGTGTGAACAGAGGCAAAACCATGTGGGAGCGAGCCTGCTCGCGATAGCGGAGTGACAGTCGACAGTCATGTTGAAGGTAATGACCCATCGCAAGCAGTGCCGCTCCCTCAGTGATTCTCGAGGCGGGGAGGCGTAAATGCCTCCCCGGTTCGTTTATGGAAACCACATGAATATTCTGATCGTTGGGCCCAGTTGGGTCGGTGACATGGTGATGGCGCAGACACTGTTTCAGTGTCTCAAGCAGCGCCACCCGCAATGCGAAATCGACGTGCTGGCCCCCGAGTGGAGCCGGCCGATCCTTGAGCGCATGCCTGAAGTGCGCAAGGCCTTGAGCTTCCCGCTCGGCCACGGCGCGCTGGAATTGGCGACGCGTCGGCGCATCGGCAAGTCCCTGCGTGGCCAGTACGATCAGGCGATCCTGCTGCCCAACTCGCTGAAATCGGCGCTAGTGCCGTTTTTCGCCGGCATCCCGAAACGCACGGGCTGGCGCGGCGAGTTCCGTTACGGCCTGCTTAACGACGTACGCACCCTCGATAAAGCACGCTATCCGCTGATGATCGAGCGGTTCATGGCGTTGGCCTATGAGCCGAACGCCGAGCTGCCGAAGCCGTATCCGCGCCCAAGTCTGCAAATCGATCCGGTGACCCGTGAAGCGGCGCTGGCCAAGTTTGGCCTGACCCTTGATCGCCCGGTGTTGGCGCTGTGCCCCGGTGCCGAGTTCGGCGAGTCCAAGCGCTGGCCGTCCGAGCATTACGCCAAAGTCGCCGAAGCGCGCATTCGCGAAGGCTGGCAGGTGTGGCTGTTCGGTTCGAAAAACGATCACGCCGTCGGTGAAGATATCCGCGCACGCTTGATCCCGGGCCTGCGTGAAGAATCAGTCAACCTCAGTGGCGGAACCTCGCTCGCCGAAGCCATCGACCTGCTGTCCTGCGCCGATGCGGTGGTCTCCAACGATTCCGGCCTGATGCACGTTGCCGCTGCGCTGAACCGCCCATTGGTGGCGGTCTACGGCTCGACTTCGCCGGGCTTTACCCCGCCGCTGGCCGAACACGTCGAAGTGGTGCGTCTGGGCCTCGATTGCAGCCCGTGCTTCGACCGCACCTGCCGCTTCGGTCATTACAACTGCCTGCGCCAGCTGATGCCGGACGCGGTCAACGATGCCTTGCAGAAATTGCAGGGCTCAGTGGTCGAGGTTCATTAAGTTGCGGGTACTGCTGATCAAGACTTCATCGCTGGGCGACGTGATTCATGCGTTGCCGGCGCTGACTGACGCCGCCAGGGCGATCCCCGGGATCAAATTCGATTGGGTCGTTGAAGAAGGCTTCGCCGAGATTCCCACCTGGCACCCGGCCGTCGACAAAGTGATTCCGGTGGCGATCCGCCGCTGGCGCAAAAACATCTGGAAAACCATTACCAGCGGCGAGTGGAAACGCTTCAAGCAAAGGGTGCGCGCCAACAAATACGACTTGGTGATCGACGCCCAAGGCTTGCTGAAAAGCGCCTGGCTGACCCGTTACGTCAAAGCCCCGGTAGCCGGACTCGATAAAGGTTCGGCCCGTGAACCGATGGCCTCGCGTTTCTATGATCGCAAATTGGCCGTCGCCCGTGGTCAGCACGCCGTCGAGCGGGTGCGGCAGTTGTTCGCCATCGCCCTCGGTTACGACCTGCCAAAAGGCCTCGGCGACTACGGCCTCAACGTCGAACGTCTGGTCGAGTTGCCGCGAAAAAACGCCTTCGTGGTGTTCCTGCATGGCACCACTTGGGACACCAAGCACTGGCCGGAAAGTTATTGGCGTGAACTGACTGAGCGCGTCGGTTACCTCGGCGTCGGCGTCAAACTGCCGTGGGGTAGCCCGCAGGAAAAGGCTCGCGCCGAACGCATCGCTGCCGGTTTCAAACACGCTGAAGTGCTGCCGAAACTCAATCTGGCCGGCGTCGGCAAAGTCCTTGCCGGCGCGCAGGCTTGCGTGGCGGTGGACACCGGTCTCGGCCACTTGGCCGCGGCGCTGGATGTGCCGACCATTTCGCTGTTCGGCCCGACCAATCCGGGCCTGACCGGCGCTTACGGCAAATTGCAGATTCACCTGGCCAGCGACTTCCCGTGCGCGCCGTGCCTGCAAAAGAAATGTACCTATCAACCGACCGCGCAGGATGCCCGTCAGTTTGACCTGAAGCGTGAACAGCCGCTGTGCTTCACGCGTTTGAACCCCGAGCGTGTCGCCAGCCGACTGAGCACGTTGTTAATGGCTGAGGAGCTGCGCTGATGCAATTGGCATTCGTCCTGTACAAATATTTCCCGTTCGGTGGCTTGCAGCGCGACTTCATGCGCATCGCCCTCGAATGCCAGAAGCGCGGTCATAAGATCCGCGTCTACACGCTGATCTGGGAAGGCGACGTGCCGCCCGGTTTCGAAGTGCTGGTGGCGCCGGTCAAGGCGTTCTTCAATCACCGTCGCAACGAAAAGCTCAGCGCATGGATGGAGGCGGATCTGGCCAAGCGCCCGGTCGATCGTCTGATCGGTTTCAACAAGATGCCGGGTCTGGACGTCTATTACGCCGCCGATGGCTGCTTCGAAGACAAGGCGCAGAACCTGCGCCATTCGCTGTATCGCCGCTGGGGCCGTTATCGCCACTTTGCCGAATACGAGCGCGCGGTATTCGCCAAAGACGCAAAGACCGAAGTGCTGATGATTTCCGAAGTGCAGCAACCGCTGTTCATCAAGCATTACGACACGCCGCTTGAGCGTTTCCACCTGTTGCCGCCGGGCATTGCCCAGGATCGTCGCCGCCCGGCGGATGCCGATGAGATTCGCGCCGGGTTCCGCGCTGAATTCAATCTCAGGGACGACGAACTGCTGCTGGTGCAGATCGGCTCCGGGTTCAAGACCAAAGGTGTCGATCGCAGCCTGAAAGCACTGGCTGCATTGCCTGCCGAACTGAAGAAACGCACCCGGCTGTTTGTAATCGGCCAGGATGACCCCAAATTGTTCCAGATGCAGAGTGCAACTTTGGGTCTGGGCGATAACGTGACGTTCCTTAAAGGGCGCAGCGATATCCCGCGCTTCCTGCTCGGCGCCGACCTGTTGATTCACCCGGCGTACAACGAAAACACCGGTACCGTGTTGCTCGAAGCGCTGGTCGCCGGCTTGCCGGTGCTGGTCAGCGCGGTCTGCGGTTACGCCCATTACATTGCCGAGGCCGATGCCGGGCGAGTGCTGGACGAGCCGTTCGATCAGGCGCAGCTGACGCAATACCTGACTGACATGTTGAAAGATGACGCTGCACGGGCGGCCTGGAGCCGCAATGGTCTGGCTTATGCCGAGACGGCCGACCTCTACAGCATGCCGCAGCACGCGGCCGATGTGATTCTGGCGGAGCACGCTTAATGAAGTTGATGCTGGCTGAACCGTTCAAAAGCCTTTGGGCCGGACGCGACCCGTTCGCCGAAGTCGAAGGCTTGCAGGGCGAGGTATACCGCGAGCTGGAAGCACGCCGGACACTGCGCACGGAAGTCGACGGTAACGGATTTTTCGTCAAGATCCACCGTGGCATCGGCTGGGGTGAAATCTTCAAAAACCTGCTGACCGCCAAGCTGCCGGTACTCGGCGCGGGTCAGGAATGGAAGGCCATCCAGCGTCTGCAGGAAGTCGGCGTGCCGACCATGACCGCCGTCGCGTACGGCGAGAAGGGCAGCAACCCGGCGGATCAGCACTCGTTTATCGTCACCGAAGAACTGGCGCCGACCGTCAGCCTGGAAGACTTCAGCATCGACTGGATCAAGCAGCCGCCGGAGCCAACGCTCAAGCGCGCGCTGATCGCCGAAGTCGCGCGCATGACCGGCATGATGCACCGCGCCGGCGTCAACCATCGCGACTGCTACATCTGCCACTTCCTGTTGCACACCGATAAACCGGTGACGCCGGACGACTTCAAACTGTCGGTGATCGACCTGCACCGTGCCCAGACCCGCGCGAAAATCACCCAGCGCTGGCGCAACAAAGATCTGGCCGCGCTGTACTTTTCCGCGCTGGACATCGGCCTGACCCGCCGCGACAAGCTGCGCTTCCTCAAGGGCTATTTCCAGCAACCGCTGCGCCAGATCCTGGCGCAAGAAGCGCCGCTGCTGAACTGGCTCGAAGGCAAAGCCAACAAGCTCTATGCACGTAAGCAGCGTTACGGGGATGCGCTCTGATGGCGGGTTGGACTCTCGAGTCGCAATACAGCGAGCTCGCCGATGATTTTGGCAGCCTCGAAGCCGTCTTTGCGTTGCAGGGCGAGCGCCTGACCCGCGACCCGCTGTCGGAAGTGATCCGCGTGCAGCGCAACGGCGTCAACTATTACGTCAAACGCTACGTCGGCGCCGGTAAAGGCTTGCGCCGCTACCTCGGCAAGCCGCGAGTGAAGATGGAATGGCAGAACCTCAAACGCTTCGCCAAGTGGGGCATTCCCACTGCAGAGGTGGTGGCCTGGGGCCTGGAGCGACGTGGCGCGGCGTATGATCGCGGCGCCATGATCACGCGCGAATTGCCCAACACCGAAGACCTTTCGGCGCTCGCCGAGCGCAAGGATCCGAAACTCAAGGATCGCGCCTGGGTCGATGGCGTCAGTCGGCAACTGGCCGGCTATACCCGGACGATGCATGATCACCGATTTACCCATAACGATTTGAAATGGCGCAACCTGTTGATCGATGAGCAGGCCCGCATATTTCTGATCGATTGCCCTAACGGCGAGTTCTGGCGCGGCTTCTGGCTCAAGTATCGGATCACCAAGGATCTGGCCTGTCTCGATAAACTCGCCAAATACCACCTGTCCAATACCCAACGCCTGCGCTTCTATAAGCAATACCGCCAGTGCGATCGGCTTGATAGCGCCGACAAGAAACGGATTCGGCACGTGGTGAGATTTTTCGAGGGACGCGAATGACTGATTTTCTTGCCGCTGAAGACCGTGCACTGCTCGAGCGCCATGGTCTCGGCACTTTTGACGCACTGTGGGCCAAACAGCTTGAAGCTGTGGACGAACCCAATACCGCCCGTGGCGGCTGGAGCAGCGTCTTCCGCCTGGACGTGGAAGGGCAGGGTTATTACCTCAAGCGCCAGAGCAATTATCTGACGCGCACCTTGCACGCGCCTTTCGGTGAGCCCAGTTTTGCCCGCGAGTTTCGCAATATCAGCCGCTATCGCAAGCTCGGTATTCCGGCGCTGCAAGCGGCGTTTTTCGGTGAGCGCAAGGTCGACGGCGAGGTTCGCGCGATCCTGCTGACCCGGGCACTCGATGGCTGGAATGATCTGGAGTCGCTGTTGCAGCGTTGGGCGCAGCTCAGTGCCGCGCAGCAGTCGGCCATTCTCAAGGCCTGCGGATTGCTGGCGCGACATCTGCACGGTGTGCGTCAGGTGCACGGCTGCTTTTATCCCAAGCATATTTTTCTGCGCGCCACCGGTGACGGGTATCAGGCGCAATTGATCGACCTGGAAAAAACCCGTCCCTTGTTGTTCGGCGTGCGTGACCGGATCAAGGACCTGGAGCCGTTGCAACGCCGCGCGCCGGAATGGAACGAGGCACAACTGCGTGAACTGCTGGCGGCTTATCTCGATCAGCCCACTGACAGCTCGCTGCTCGACAGCTGGCTCGTCCGGCTGACCGCGCGCCGCAGTCACAAGGAGACGCGCTGATGCAATTGTCCGAGCTGGCCGCTGTCGGGCGAACCCCGTCACTGCCGCTGACCGTGACCTTGGCCGATGCGGCCGGGAGTGCGGATCTGCAACTGCTGAGTTTGCTGCGGGTGCTGCCAGGGCAACGCTACGTCGGCGCCGGTGTCTGGCGTGGCCGTCCGGTGCTGGCCAAATTGCTGGTCGGTGGCAAAGCCGCCCGGCATTTTCAGCGTGAACTGGAAGGGGTGCGCTTGTTAGCCGCGCAAGGCATGACGACACCCTTGCTGCTGGCCGATGGTTTGAAAAGTGACGAAGGTGGCTGGCTGCTGTTCGATTTCCTTGAGGGCGCCGAAAGCCTTGGCGATGCCTGGACCAAGGTCGAGTCGCTGCCGTTGCTCGCTGATGAACAGTCGGCGGTATTGGCCGAGGCGCTGGGCGCCATTGCCCAATTGCACGGCAAAGGTCTCTGGCAGGAGGACCTGCACCTGGACAATCTGCTGCGTCACGGCGGTCAGTTGTACTTGATTGACGGTGCGGGCATTTGCGCAGAAACCGCCGGTCAGCCGTTGTCGCGACAAAAAGTCCTGGAGAACCTCGGCGTATTTTTCGCTCAGTTGCCCAAGGCGCTGGAGCCGTTCACCGAAGAGCTGCTGGTGTATTACCTGTTGAGCAACAGCGAGCACGCATTGCCGCTGGAAGCCTTGCAGAAGCAGATCGACAAAGTGCGTCGCTGGCGTTTGAAAGACTTTCTGATCAAGGTCGGTCGCGAGTGCACGCTGTTCAGTGTGCGGCGTGGAGCGTTCGGTCTGCGCGCGATCCGCCGCGAAGAAGAGTCGGCCATGGTTCCAGTGCTGGATCAGGCCGATGCGCTGCTGGATCAGGGGCATCTGTACAAGACCGGTGGTGCGGCGAGCGTCGGCAAGGTTCAGGCGGGCGCGCGCACGCTGGTGATCAAGCGCTACAACATCAAGGGCTTTGCGCATTGGCTCAAGCGTTTCTGGCGGCCGAGTCGGGCCTGGCATTCGTGGCGCGAAGGTAATCGACTGGCGTTCCTCGGCATCGCGACGCCAAAGCCGCTGGCGGTACTGGAGAAGCGCTTTTTGTGGCTGCGCAGTCGTGCGTATCTGGTAACCGAGTTCCTGCCCGGGCCGGACATCATCGAACGCTTTGCGCCCTATGTTGAAAGTGGCGAAGCGCCTGAGGCGGAGTTGCAGGCACTTGACCTGTTGTTCGCTCGACTGATTGACGAGCGCATCAGCCATGGCGATTTCAAAGGGCATAATCTGTTCTGGCAGCACGATCGCTGGGCGCTGATCGATCTGGATTCGATGTGCCAGCACGGATCCGCCGGCAGTTTCGCCCCGGCTTATATACGTGACCGTGCGCGATTCATGCGTAATTGGCCCGAGAGCAGTGCGTTGTATCAGGTCATAGATCAGCGTTTACCGAAAAAAATCGCCAACACGGTCTGAGTCAAACCAGTACAGCAGTAGAGGACAGGATTCAGCGACTTGTCCTACAGCATCTCCAGAATCCATGAACTGTGTCCTGTGCAGTCCCGATGCTAATTTGCCCAACGACCTTGGAGGGCGAATCTTGACCATCAAACAGGCTGCAACGCTGGGTGTATTTTCATGGGTTCTGGCTGGCTGTGGCAGCACCATGACCGTATTGCAGGACGATGCCGACGTCGCCCGCGACATGCGCAAGCAAAAAACCTACTGCCAATCCATTCCGCGGATTTACAGCGGTCTGGCCTTCGACTTCTGCGTGTTGAACGCGCCTCCCGATCCGAGTGGGGTTCTTTTGCCATTCGTGCTTCTGGATCTGCCATTGTCCGGTGTATTCGATACAGTAGCGTTGCCCTATACGGTTTATCGTCAGGTCACCGACGGCAACCTTGCTATTTACTGGCGCAAGGGCGGTTATTGAGTAGCGGGGCGAGGTTTCCTTCAAACCATTCGCCCTGGGGCAATCGCGCAGGGTAATTCCCCACTCGTTTACGCTATAATCCCGCCCTTTAGCTGTCACTCGCCCTGTGCGAGGGCACATCAATTTTCAAGGCGCATTGCGCCTGCACGCAGACTAAAGAGGCTAGACCCCTGTGGCATTGACGATTCTTGGCCTGTCCGGCGCCCTTAGCCATGATCCTTCAGCGGCCTTGTACATCGACGGCAAGCTGGTGGCGGCGGCTGAAGAAGAGCGCTTCGTACGCGATAAACATGCAAAGAACCGCATGCCCTACGAATCGGCGAAGTTCTGTCTCGAACAGGCCGGCATCAAGCCGTCCGATGTTGACGTGGTCGCGATTCCATTTGCCCCGATCAGCCTGTTCGGCAAAGCGCGCTGGCACTACGCCAAGCGTTACTGGTATGCACCGGATCGCGCCCTTGATGCGATCCTGATGGGCAACCGTCGCTACAAGCGCTACCGCAACAAGATTGTCTGGTGCCTGGAGCAACTGGGTTTCGATCCGAAAAAGATCAAGATCGAGCCGGTCGAACACCACTTGGCTCACGCCTCCAGTGCCTACCATTGCTCCGGTTTCAAAGAAAAAACCGCGATCCTCGGTATCGACGGCAAGGGTGAGTACGCCACGACCTTCTTCGGCTATGGCGAAAACGGCAAGATCCACAAGATCAAGGAATTCTTCGATCCTGACTCCCTCGGTGGCTTGTACGGTGCGATCACCGAGTTCCTCGGTTTCGAGATGCTCGACGGTGAGTTCAAGGTCATGGGCATGGCGCCGTATGGCGATGCCAGCAAGTACGATTTCTCGCGTCTGGCCTCGTTCGAAAACGGTGAGTTGGTGATCAACACCGACTACGCCAACGTCATCGGCCTGCGTCGCTACAAAGAGAAGGGCAAAGGCTTCTACTTCTCGCCGAAACTGATCGAGTGGCTGGGTCCGAAGCGCGAAGGCGACATCGCTGACGAGCCTTACATCCACTACGCCGCGAGCATGCAAGCGCTGTTCGAGAAACTGGCGTTGCAGATGATCGACTACTATCTGGGCGACGTACTCAAGGAAACCGGCAAACTGGCCTTCGCCGGTGGTTGTGCGCTGAACGTCAAACTGAACCAGAAAATCATTGCCCGCGACGACATCAAGGAACTGTTCGTGCAACCTGCGTCCGGCGATGCCGGCACTGCGGTTGGTGCGGCTGCCTACGTGTCCCACGCCCGAGGCGTGCCGGTCGAGAAGATGGAGCACGTCTATCTCGGCCCGTCGTACAGCAACGAGGACGTGATCGCCGCCTGCGCCCGTCATGAGAGCAAGCCGACCTGGCGCAAGCTCGACAACATGCCGGAACAGATTGCCAAAATCATGGTCGATGGTAATCCGGTCGCCTGGTTCCAGGGGCGCATGGAGTTCGGTCCGCGTGCATTGGGCGGGCGCTCGATCATTGGTTGCCCGAGCGTGGCTGGCGTGGCTGATCGCATCAACCACCAGATCAAGTTCCGCGAGCGCTGGAGGCCTTTCTGCCCGTCGATGCTCGACACCGTTGCGCCGCAAATGATCAAGATCGACCACCCGGCACCGTTTATGACCTTCACTTTCGAAGTGGCGGAAGAGTGGAAGACCCGCGTGCCGGAAGTCGTCCATGAAGACGGCACCTCCCGTGCCCAGGTGCTCAAGCGTGAATACAACCCGCGCTACTACGACATGATGAAGGCGCTGGAAAACCTGACCGGTAACGGCGTATCGCTGAACACCTCGCTCAATCGTCGTGGCGAACCGATGATCTGCTCGCCGACCGACGCGCTGAACATGTTTTTCGGTTCTGACCTGGAATACCTGATCATGGAAGATATTCTGGTCGTAAAAGCGGGTGTAAAAGGATACGAACTTGACTGAAACACTGATCAGCGTCGTCATTCCGGTTTACAACTATGCGCGAACGCTTCCACGTGCAGTGGAATCGGTGTTGGCGCAGTTGGATGAAGCGACCGCGGATCTGCTGGTCATCGACGACGGGTCGACGGACGATACGCCCGAGGTAGTCGAAAAACTCCTGCTCAAGCACGGCGGGCGTTTTCGTGCGTTGCGCAAAAGTAACGGCGGATTGTCGTCGGTGCGCAATCGAGGGCTGGAAGAGACAACCGGACGGTATCTGGTGTTTCTCGACTCTGATGATGAGATGGCGCCCGGTGCCTTGGCTGCACTTTCGCAGCACCTCGAAAGTAATCCAAACAGCCTGATGGTGATCGGCGCGCACTGGTCGGTGTTTGCAGACGGGCGACGCAGCTTGCAGGCGGCCAAGCCGCTGCCTGTGACGCCCCGCCAGCGCCTGCAGGGTTACCTGCTGAACAAGACGGTGTCGATTTCCAACGGTGCCTGTGCGATGCACCGCGATGTATTCGTTTTGGGTAATTACCCGGAAAATTTGCGCAACGTCGAGGACTTGCCAGTATTCGCCCAAGTGCTGGCGCGCTACCCCTGCACCGTTCTGGACGAGCCCCTGGCGCTGATTTACAAGCACGCCGACAGCATGCGCCATGATCTGCGCCAAAGCCTTGCTGCCGGAACGGAGCAGGTGGTCAGCGAAGTTTTTTCCAGTCGGCGGATGCCCGAGGAAATGTTTGATTTGCGCCAGGCGTTTATGGCGCAGCGTTGCCTGTCGTTGTTTCGCGACTGTTATTCCCATGGCGAGTACAAACTGGCCAAATCGTTTTACTTTAAGGCCTTGCGTGCAGACTGGCGGACGTTTTCGCGCTGGTCCTACACGCGCAAGGCGTTGCGGGTGCTGTTTCGGTAAACGGGTCGCGGAGACTATGCGGACCCTGTAATGGATGTCGGTGAGGTGGCTGGGTGAAAGGTAAGGGCGGCAAGGTGGGAGCTCAAGTCTCCAGAATCATCGACGAATATCCGGTTTGGCTGGCGTTTCTGGGCAGTGCGCTGTTATCGCTGATAGCGGTCATGGGCACCGCCACAGTGGGGCGTGATGCCGCGCTGTACATTGATATCGCGCAACAGGTCACCGAGCACGGGCCTAATGTGGCCTGGGCCGCTTTCGACTGGCCCTGGTTTTCCTTATTGCTGGCCGCTACTCATACCGTCCTGCATTTGCCGCTGGAGCTGAGTGCATATCTTTGGTGCGCGCTCTTTTTTGCCGGCACCAGCGCGCTGATGGTGGACTGCGTACGTCAACGGTCGGTACATCTCGCCGGTTGGGCTTGTCTGGTGGTATTGGCAATGCCGGCGGTGAATGCCTTTCGAAACGACATCATCCGTGAATGCGGTTTCTGGTTCTTCTGCACCCTGACACTCTGGCTCGCGCTGCGCTGGCAAGCCCGTGGCGGCTGGCTGCGGGCGGCATTCATTCATGTGGCTATCGTCGCGGCAGCCTTGTTTCGGCTGGAGGCTTTGCTGCTGGTTCCGGCGTTGGCGCTGTGGCAGTTGCCCAATCTGTGGTCGTCGAACCGGCGGATGCAGTTCGTTCAGTTTTCGCTGTTGCCGGTTCTAGGGCTGCTGGCTGTTTCGGTCTCAGGTGTGCTCCTGTCGGCGCGCGTGATGCTGTATCTGGACATGATTGCGCCACACAGCGTGTTTGCTTCCTTCCGGATGCTGTGCGATCAATTTGCCAATTCGCTCATCAACAAGTACTCCCAGGATGAATCTGGCCGGATCATTTTCTTCGGCATCCTGGCGACCATGACCATCAGTTTCGTGAAGCTGATGGGGCCTTTCGCCGTCCCCTTCGTCCTGCGACGCAACTGGGGGGTTCTGGGAATCTATTGGCGCGACTATCGCCCCTTCGCCTGGGCGGCGCTGCTTTATCTGGTGGTGCTGGTGCTGTTTTTCATCAAACAACAGTTCATGAATACGCGCTACCTGAGCTTTCTGAATCTGTTGTTTGTGCCCGTGTTGGCGATGGGGCTGGCGGCGTTCGTTCGCGACTTCCCGCGTTGCGGCAAGTGGCTGGTGGTTCTAGGGATGTTGGTGATGCTCTCGAATGTCATCTCTACCGGCGCCGGCAAAACCCATTATGTAGAGGCCGGGCGCTGGATGTCTGCCCACGTCGAGCCAGGGGCGAAGACCTATTTCGAGGATGGGCGGATCAGCTATTACGCCGGTCGCGGCTACGTGATGCCGGTGCTGACCGCAGAGGAAGCAATGTCGGCAGCTCACGCTGGCGACTATCAATATTTCCTCATCGAGGCCAAAGGTGACGAGCCTTGGCTGAAGGATTGGCTGGTGGCGCACAAGCTGCGCATCATCGAGCATTTCGCCAATCGCAAAGGTGCCACCGTGGTGATCATCGGACGCTAAGGCTTAACCGAGCAGCGGACGCAGGCGTGAGATCAGCGGCGCTTGTCGGTGGCTCGGCAACGCTTGGCGATAGCCTTCGACAAAGGTTTCGCCGGCGTCCTGGCCCAGCAGCCATTGGCGGTCTTCCTTGTAGCGCAGCAAGTGAGCGAAGTTGCGCAGGCGTTTACTGTCACTGAGTGCGCGCTTCTGGCAGCGCAGGTCGGCGATATCGATCAGTCCCAGACGGTTGTCGGGGGTTTGCACGACGTTGCCGAAGTGCAGCGACCGAAAGTACACACCTTTTTCGTGCAGCAGGGCGAAGTACCCGCCCAGCTGGAATCTCAGTGTGTCAGCCTCTTCGTCAGTGCCTTGTAACTGACGCACTGTATTGCCTTCCAGCGGGCTGTAATACACGCCGTCGCGCTCGATGCTCGGGATGCGATAGACCGCGATGACTTTCGGGCAGAGGATGCCACGCTGTTCGAGTGCCCGGGTGTTGTCGGCAAAGCGTTGTGCATAGGGGTAGAACAGCGCCGAACTGAGCAGCCGCTTGCGGCGGAACAGCTTGAGCATGCGTCCATCGGCCAATCTGAGCACCTTGTCGCCGGAACCGTCGGCCTCCAGTACGTGTGCACCTTTGCGCAGTGCCTCGTAAGTGCTGTGATCAATCGATTGCATATCGGGCTCCCCATCATTAGCGGGGTATCTTAACCGACTTGGTCGAAGGCTGGCTTGAAGTCATGTTTATCGGGGCAAAAACGCGTGTGATATCATCGGCGCCTCACTGAATTGCGCGGATCACCATGAGCAGTCCTGAACCGAAAGCCCAGTCCACGCTGGCGATCTATTTCCGCCTTTTGGCTTACGTGCGGCCTTATGCCGGCCTTTTCCTTCTCAGCATCGTCGGGTTTCTGATCTTCGCATCGACTCAACCGATGCTCGCTTATATCCTCAAATACTTTGTCGACGGTCTGGCCAATCCTGAAGCCAGTCTGTTCCCGGGCAACCCTTATCTGGGCAAGCTGCAGTTGCTCGAAACCGTGCCACTGATGATTGTCTTCATCGCGCTGTGGCAGGGCGTGGGCTCGTACCTGGGCAACTTCTTCCTGGCGCGGGTTTCGCTGGGGCTGGTGCATGACCTGCGGGTGGTGCTGTTCAATAAATTGCTGGAGTTGCCCAATCGCTTCTTCGACAAGAACAATTCCGGCCATCTGATTTCCCGGATCACCTTCAACGTGACGATGGTCACCGGTGCTGCAACGGATGCGATCAAAGTCGTCATCCGTGAAGGCATGACCGTGATTTTCCTGTTCTGCACACTGTTGTGGATGAACTGGAAACTCACTTTGGTGATGGTCGCCATCCTGCCGTTGATCGGTTTGATGGTGAACAGCACCAGCAAGAAATTCCGCAAGCAAAGCAAGAAGATTCAGGTCTCGATGGGGAACGTCACGCACGTCGCCTCCGAGACCATTCATGGCTACCGCGTTGTGCGCAGCTTCGGCGGCGAGCAGTACGAAAAGGATCGCTTTCGCGATGCCAGCCAGAGCAACACCGACAAGCAGTTGACGATGACCAAGACCGGTGCGGTTTACACGCCGATGCTGCAACTGGTCACGTACAGTGCCATGGCCGTGGTCATGTTCCTCGTGCTGTATCTGCGCGGTGACGCTTCGCCGGGCGATCTGGTGGCGTACATCACCATGGCAGGCCTGTTGCCCAAGCCTATCCGTCAGTTGTCGGAAGTCAGCTCGACCATCCAGAAGGGTGTGGCCGGTGCCGAAAGTATTTTCGAGCAACTGGATGAGCCGGCGGAAGTGGATCGGGGCACGGTCGAGCAGGATCGTCTCGAAGGTCGTCTGGAAGTGCGCAATCTGAGCTTCCACTACCCCGACACCGACAAAGCGGTGCTCAACGACATCAGCTTTGTTGTCGAGCCGGGGCAAATGGTCGCGTTGGTTGGCCGCTCGGGCAGTGGCAAGTCGACCCTGGCCAGCCTCATTCCGCGCTTTTATCAGCATGATCATGCTCAGGGCCAGATTCTGCTCGATGGTGTGCAGGTGCAGGATTTCACCCTGCGCAGCCTGCGTCGGCAGATTGCTCTGGTGACCCAGCAGGTCACGCTGTTCAACGATACGGTGACCAACAACATCGCCTACGGCGACCTGGCCGGCGCGCCGTTCGATGAGGTCAAGCGCGCAGCCACCGAGGCGTATGCCGATGAGTTCATCATCAAGATGCCGCAGGGCTACGAAACCATGGTCGGCGAAAACGGCGTCCTGCTGTCCGGTGGTCAGCGTCAGCGTATCGCCATTGCCCGGGCGCTGCTCAAGGATGCGCCGTTGCTGATTCTCGATGAGGCCACTTCTGCGCTGGATACCGAGTCGGAGCGGCATATTCAGGCTGCCCTGGATCATGTGGTGAAAAACCGCACGACCCTGGTGATCGCTCACCGCTTGAGCACTATTGAAAAGGCCGACCTGATTCTGGTCATGGACGAAGGCCGTATCGTCGAGCGCGGCTCTCACGCGCAATTGCTTGAGCAAAACGGCTATTACGCCCGTCTGCATGCCAAAGAGTTCGAAGAGGGTGACGAGCCTCAGCCGGCACACGCGACCGACGTATGCTGACGATGTTTCGCAGCTTTCGCGAACGTGGCTGGACCGAGATCGACCGGGACAGCTACGCCCGGGCCTGGCAGCGATTTGGCGGCAGCTTTGCCACGCATCCGGAAGTCGTCGAGCGCTTGTCGACATTCCTAGGCATCGAGCTGCGTTACCTGGGCTGGATCGTTGGCGGTGATGTGCTTGCCGCCATCCCTTGCTGGGGCCGGCATGTCGCCTTGTCCAAGGAAGTGCTCAAGCGCGAGGGCAAGCGTGGCTTGCTGGACATGGGCAACGCGGAAATCATTCTGCCGATTGCCCCCGATGTCAGCGTGCCGGTGCGTCAGCGCGTGGCGTATGTATCGCAACTCAATGCCGAGCAGATCAGTACGTTAAAGCCGCAGCCTGAGGGTTTGGCCCTTGCCCGGTTGCCGGAAGAGTATTCGAAGAAATTCCGCTACAACCAGCGTCGCGAACAGCGTCTGCTGGAAGAGGCGGGCGGATCGCTGGTGCCGATGTCCGACTTCACCCCGCAGGAACAGTCTGCCGCTTACGGCGATCTGTTTCAGCGTCGCTGGGGTTTTGAGGTGCCGGGCAAGGCCGGGCTGGTTGAAGTGTTTACGTTGCTGCGCGAGTTCATGACCGGTTCGGTGGTGATGCTCGATTCGGCGCCCGTGGCCATTCAGGTGCTGTATCGCGTCGAGGCCCCGCAATGGGTGTCGCTGGAGTACATCAATGGTGGCGTTGACCCGCAGAGCCGCGAGTTCAGTCCCGGCAGTGTGCTGAGTTTCGTCAACACCCAAGACGCCTGGGCGCACGCGCAAGCGCTGGGCAAGCCTTTGCGTTACTCATTCGGTCGCGCCGACCGGGAGTACAAGGATCGCTGGTGCCATAAGGTGCCGGTCTTCAAGGTCTGAATCCATGAGCACTCGCAAACAACAGCTTCTCAAGGCCCATCGGCGCAACAAGCGTCTGTTCCTGGTCGCCTTTCTGGTGGGGTTGTTGCTGATCGGATGGTTGGTTGCGTGGTGGCTGGTGCCGTTGGTGCTGGTGCTGGCCTGGGTCGCACACGAGGCCTGGTTCGCCGATCATCTGTTCTATCGGCCTGCTGACGACTATTACTACAACTTCCCGGCGCAAACCGCGCGGCAGGCGGTGAGCCTTGCGGGCGGTGTCGTACAGCTGAGCGAGCCGCTGGCGCAGGGCGAGACGCTGGTACTCGAGCTGGAAGTGAAATCCACTTGGCTGGGGCGTTGGCTCGATCCCTGCGTCGAGGTGGGCGATGATCGCCAAGACTTCGAGCGTGGCGTCAAAGGGCGGCGTTTCCTTAATCTGTCCGGGCAGGCCACTGCGCTGGCGCAAGGTGCTCTGGCGCTGCGTGGCCGATATTGCGTACCCGCCGCGACCGGTGTGTTGTGGGTCATGGCCAATCCTGATTATTCCCGTCAGCGGGTGATGGTCATTGCTCCCCATGCCGATGATGCCGAACTCGCCGCATTCGGCCTGTACAGCCGTTGCGAAGACGTCAGTATCGTCACCCTGACCCAGGGCGAGATCGAGGCTGAAGACTTCCAGCGTCTTGGCCTTGATCAAGCCGCAGCGGCACGTTTGAAGGGCCGTTTGCGCAGTTGGGACAGTCTGGTGATCCCGCTTTGGGGGGGCGTGCCTGCCGATCGCTGTGTGCAATTGGGTTATTACTGCTTGCAACTGCCGTCGATGGCCGAAGCGCCTGTGAAGGCGTTCGGCTCCCGTGAGTCGCAGGAAAACGATGTGCGCAGCGTGCGCCGGCACAATCCGTTGAGCCTGCCCGCCGACATCGATGGGCAGCCGACCTGGCAAAATCTGCTGGGCGACCTGAAGGCCCTGCTTGAGCACTATCGTCCAGAAGTGATTGTCACACCGCATCCTGAGCTCGATCCTCACAGCGATCATGTGGCGTCTACCCAGGCGCTGCTTGAGGCTATCGAGCTGAGTCAGTGGAAACCGACAACCTTGCTGATGTACGCCAATCACCTGCACGACAACGATCGCTGGCCGATGGGCCCAGCCGGTGCCGGTATTGCGCTGCCGCCGGCCATCGAGCCATTGCCGGCTGACCGGCTGTGGAGTCCGCTGTTGTCAGCAGATGTGCAACTGGACAAAGCCATGGCACTGGCCATGGAGCACGATCTGCAGGGCGGGCAAGTGTTCAAACGGCAATTACGCCGCTGGATCCAGCAAGTCCTGGCGGGTCGTCGCTGGCCAGCAACAGGCAGTAACGAGTTTTTCCGCAAGGCGGTCCGGCGTCACGAATTGTTCTGGGTGCGCGACCTTTCAGATTGAGGCGGACGGCGCTTTACCCTGTGTTAATATCGCGCCCCTGTTCATTTTGTATGTGGGTTGCTCCATGAAGTTGTCCATGCCGCGTTTCGATCAAGCCCCGGTCTTGGTAGTCGGCGATGTCATGCTCGACCGTTACTGGCATGGCGGAACCTCACGGATTTCCCCTGAGGCGCCGGTGCCGGTCGTTAAGGTCGAGCAGATCGAAGATCGTCCGGGCGGTGCCGCGAACGTTGCCTTGAACATTGCCGCGCTGGGTGCACCGGCGTCTCTGGTCGGTGTGACCGGTGACGACGAAGCCGCCGACAGCCTGAGCAACAGTCTCAAAGGCGCGGGCGTACGTGCCCTGTTCCAGCGCATTGCGCACCAGCCAACCATCGTCAAGCTGCGGGTCATGAGCCGGCACCAGCAACTGCTGCGTATCGACTTTGAAGAGCCGTTCGCCACCGATGCCCTGGCCCTCGGTTCACAGGTCGACGACCTGCTCGAAGGCATCAAGGTCCTGGTACTTTCCGACTACGGCAAAGGCGCCCTGAAAAACCATCAGGCGTTGATCCAGGCCGCCCGTGCGAAGAACATTCCGGTACTGGCTGACCCCAAGGGCAAGGATTTCTCGATTTATCGCGGCGCGAGCCTGATCACCCCGAACCTCAGCGAATTCGAAGCCATCGTCGGCGGTTGTGTCGATGAGCATGAACTGGTGAGCAAGGGCGCCGCCCTGATGCACGACCTGGAGCTTGGTGCGCTGCTGGTGACGCGCGGCGAGCACGGCATGACCCTGCTGCGTCCTGACCAGCCGGCACTGCACTTGCCGGCCCGTGCCCGTGAAGTGTTCGATGTCACCGGTGCCGGTGATACGGTGATTTCGACTCTGGCCGCAGCGATTGCCGCCGGTGAAGACCTGCCCCACGCCGTTGCGCTGGCCAATCTGGCCGCCGGCATCGTGGTTGGCAAGCTCGGTACGGCCGCCATCAGTGCTCCGGAGCTGCGTCGCGCCATCCAGCGTGAAGAAGGTTCCGAGCGTGGTGTGCTGGGTCTTGAGCAGTTGCTGCTCGCCGTGGCCGATGCCCGCGCGCACAACGAGAAGATCGTCTTCACCAACGGTTGCTTCGACATCCTGCATGCCGGGCATGTGACCTATCTGGAACAAGCGCGGGCACAGGGCGATCGCCTGATTGTCGCGGTCAACGATGATGCTTCGGTCAGCCGCCTCAAAGGCCCGGGCCGTCCGATCAACAGCGTCGACCGGCGTATGGCCGTTCTCGCCGGCCTCGGCGCGGTGGACTGGGTGATCAGTTTTCCTGAAGGCACCCCGGAAAACCTGCTGCGCGAGGTCAAACCGGACGTGCTGGTCAAGGGCGGCGATTACGGCATCGATCAGGTGGTCGGCGCTGATATCGTCAGCGCTTATGGCGGCACCGTGAAGGTCTTGGGGCTTGTGGAAAACAGCTCGACAACTGCGATTGTCGAGAAGATCCGCAGTCGTTGATCAGATGAATTTTTACTGTTGTGTACTGCGTGTGAACGGATTTTGCCTTGGGGATTTTACCGTTTCCGTTGATGTAGGCAGCTTTGAATCCGATGCGCTTGCCTGCCTACGTCGCGTGGTCAATTAATCTATGAAAGTCATGCTCCTGGTGATGGACGAGCAGCGGGTCATTCTCGACCGGCTCTACGACATCGTGCAGCAGAACTGTGATGAGTGTTTCATCTATCGTTTGAGCAAGCGGCAACAAATGAACCTGGGGCCGTTTCTGGCCTCGGTTGGTTATCAGAACTTCGATCGTGTGGTCATCTTTTCCAGGGTCAAGCGCCTGGCCCCGCAATTGCGGGTGCTCAAGTGCATTCCCGGGCTGGTCTTCCTCGAACACGACGCCTACCAGAACTACATGCCGGCGAGTAAGTATCGTGGCGTGTATTCACGCCTCTACCGTCGCCTGCCGAGTTGTCGGGCGCTGGTGTCCGGTGCTGTGGTCGCGCGCAAGATGCTGGCTGAGGGCATCGACACGGTGTTCGTCTCCAAGGGTTATGACGAGCAGATGCTGCACAACACCGGCGTCGAGCGGGATATTCCCATCGGCTTTCTGGGCAGCCTGAAAAGTACCGAATATGCCGAGCGCAAAGCCATGCTCGAGTCGCTCTCGCAGCGGACCGGGATGCTGGTGACCCGCACCAAGTCGGGTGAGGAATACCTGCAGACGCTCAATCGCATCAGGATTTTCGTCAGCGCCGACATCGGCATGAACGAGTTCATGATCAAGAACTACGAGGCCATGGCTTGCGGCTGTGTGTTGCTGGCCTGGAGCCAAGGCGAAGAAGACCGCTTGCTCGGTTTTGAAGACATGCACAACACCGTGTTCTACCGCAGCGAAGAAGAGGCGGTGGAGAAGATCAAGCTGTTGCAGAGCGATCCGGAACTCGCGGAGCGCATTGCCCGCAACGGCCAGGAATTTGCGCAAAGCCGTTATTCCTTTGCCCGTGTCGGTCAGGCACTGGCCACGGAAATCCAGCGTGAGATGCGCCCATGGCAGCCGCCTTCGGCGTTCACACGGTTCTGGGTGAAACTGCGCTACGGGATGAAGGTGTCAGTCTGAATGAAGGATCATCAAGCGTCGCAACCCGACGAACACATGGCGCTGGATGCGCTGCCCGGCGGTGATCAGTCCGTTCTGGGCGCTCTGCCTGCAGACCTTCTCGAGCGTCTCGGCCGTGCACCTCGGGTCGTGCTGGTTGCCAACAATCCGGCTATCACCGCGGCAGACTTTCAGGCGCTGGACATTGGCGCCGATGATGTCGTCGTCAGCTTCAATACCTGCATCAAAGCGGCGCTGCTCAACAAGCACAGCGTCAATGTCTTCGTGCATGGCTACAACGCGCAGGACGCCTATTTTTTTGGTCTGCCTTACGCGCCGCCGGTGCAGCGCATGTTCGAACAGGCGAATGAACGCTGTTTCAGCATGCTGGTGGGCTGTGCCGCACCGATGTGCCCATTGCCGCGTGTGGCGATGTATTGGGATCGCATTCCGCTGCCGCCGCTGTGGAACTACCCGGTCAACCGGCCGGGCGGTAAACGCTACGTCGGGCCGTCCACGGGTTTTAACACGCTGGTGTTGTTCGACTGGTTACGTGATCACGCCGGTTATACCTATCAGCTGATGACCCTGGGGTTTTCCAACGAAGCAGGAAAGCTGTGGGGTGGCCATGCCTGGGATTACGAGCGCGACTGGCTGCAGAAATCGCACGTCATTGTGGTGCCGCTGCCACCCCGTCGCTGGTGGCAAAAGCTGTTTCGGCAAAAGTAAGCCACATCGTGAATCCGGTTGCCGTCAGGCCCGAACCATTTTCAAAAGGTGCTGTTGAGTGTTGAAAATTGCCGTGGCTTTTTTCGGGATCCCGAGAAATTCGACAATCTGCTTCCCCTCTATCGAACAGAACGTTCTGGCGCAGTTGCCTGCGGGCAGCGACGTTAAGTGCTTCTACCATCTGTACAAGATCGATGAGGTGCAGAACACGCGGTCCGGCGAGAAGGGTGAACTGAAGGCGGACAATTACCAGCCGTTCGAGTCGATGACCGGCACGCTCACCTCGACCGAAGGTGTGCTGGAGCGCTGGGATTTCGAGCAGGTCAAAGCACAGGGCGACACTTGGGCCGATGACTATGCGTCGCTGCGTAATCTGATCTATCAGCTCAACTCGTTGCACACCGTGACCTCGATGATCGAATCCTTCGATCCGGATTTCGTTGTGTTCGTGCGCCCGGACAATTTCTTCCACACCGCGCTGCCCGGCTATGTGTTCAATCATCCGCAGGTGCGGCGACACAACGCCTACATTCCTGATTGGCAGTGGTGGGGTGGTTTGAACGACCGTTTCGCGGTTTGCGGGCGCGATACCTATGTCGCGTACGGCAAACGGGTCGAGCGCATTTTCGATTTCTGCAAGGCGACAGGTCGCAAGCTGCATTCCGAGCGCTTGCTCAAATATGCGTTGCAGCAGGTGGATGCCAAAATCTGCACACTGCCGACTCAGGCATCACGAGTGCGCATTACCGGCGCATTTGCCGAGGAGTCGTTCTCGCCCAAGCGTGGCATGGGCAAGCGCGAAAACCGCTACTTCCATTTCTTCGCCGCGTTGCGCACGTGGTGGGATCGCCGCCGCTAAACCGCTATTTGGCGGTTTTTTTGCCCAGCCCGACCAAACGCAGCGCCTTGATACTCAACTGCTTGAGCCCCTGACGCGGGGCTTTCGCCGGTTGCAGACCCTGTTGCACCAGCCAGTCCTTCCAGCGAATCCGCTCCTCGCGCACGACCCAGCCGGTTTGTGTCGCAAAGCTCTCGGCCAGATACAGACCTCGGGTGCTGGCCGGCACCAGTTTGTCGCGCTTGAGCGTGTATAGCTCGGCCAGTGGCGCGCCGTCCTTGAGTGGCATCAAGTACAGGTCGGGGCGCTTGCGGTCGAGTCTGGCCACCAGCTGATCACCTTCCAGACGCTCGTCGACGTGGAACAGACTCAGGGACTTGGCCTCCTTGGGCACATCCAGGCGCAAGTCGTAGATCAATTGCAGTGACGCGGTCGGCAGGTGTACGTAGGCCCGAGGCCGTTCGAGCAATTGCAGATTGGCGCTACGGATCGGTCGCGCTGAGCCGGACAACGGGGTCAGGCGAAACGGCAGGGCTTCGCGATAATGCAGAGCTGCAGAGTAGGGGGCTGGCAGCCAGGTGTCGTTGAAGCGCCCGCCGAGCCAGCCTTCCGGTGTCTCGAGCAAACACTCTTCAGCAATTTCCTGAATGGCCGTGTGTAGCGGGATATTCAGCTCATGAGCCGGCACGTAACCGGAAATCAATTTGAGCACGACGTCGCCACGGTCCTGTCGGCGCTGGCGCACCAGCACCCAATAATCGCGATTCTGCCAATGCAGGGTCAGACGTACCGAAACGCCGAGATTGGCCAGCTCCAGCGAGAAGCGCTCAGTGTCGGCCACGCTCACCGGTTTGCGCCGCTGCAAGGTCTGCGCGAAGTTCAGCGGCATGCCGACGCTCTGATAGGTCAGGCCTTCGGGGGTGGCTTCGACGTACAGCGGCAGGGTCTTGAAGTTGCTCGGGTTCTTTCTGATGAGCGTGCGCGGCATATCGGCTCCTGCTTAAGGCCGCGAGGCGGCGTCAGTGACCACGTAGGACCTGGGCAACGGTCGCAACGTTGTGGGCGAGGTGCAGCGGATTGATCGTGCCGACAATAGCACTGGCCACGCCAGGCTGTGCGAACAGCAATTCGAAGCTGGCACGCACCGGGTCGACGCCCGGGCTCAGGCAGACATGACCGCTGGCCAAGGCTTTTTTCACCAGAATGGCTTTGCCGTGGACAGCAGCATAGTCAATGACAGCTTTCTCGTTTTGTTCGTTCAGATTGTAGGTGACCATTGCGCAGTCACCTTGCTCCAGTGCCTTGAGGCCACCTTCGACGGTTTTTCCGGAAAAGCCGAAGCCGCGAATCTTGCCTTCGGCCTTGAGCGCCGCGAGGGTGGCGTACACCTCTTCGTGCTCGAGAATTGCCATGTCGTTGCCGTCGGAATGCACCAGCACCAGGTCGATAAAATCGGTTTCAAGACGTTGCAGGCTGCGTTCCACCGACATTCGTGTGTGTGCTGCACTGAAATCGTGGCGCGACATACCATCGGCAAACTCTTCGCCGACCTTGCTGACGATTACCCAGTCCTGACGCTGGCCACGCAGCAGCGGGCCGAGACGCTCTTCGCTGCGGCCATAGGCCGGGGCGGTGTCGATCAGGTTGATGCCCAATTCCCGCGCCTGACGCAGCAGCATGCGCGCTTCGTCGTCGCCGGGAATCTGAAAACCGTTGGGGTATTTCACGCCTTGGTCACGGCCGAGTTTGACCGTGCCCAGACCCAGTGGCGAAACCATCAGGCCGGTGCTGCCCAACGGTCGATGAAGGTCGTGCAGATTGGCAATGGTCATGGCAGCAGTTGCTCCCAGGCGGGAACGCCCATGGGTGGTTTTGGCAGCGCCGGCAAAGGTTCGGCGGCTTGCGGCTGGATGCCGTCGCGCTCGAGAGAGGCGATGACCCGGTCAGCGAAGTCCGGTGCCAGCGCCAGTTTGGTTGGCCAGCCGACCAGCAAGCGGCCTTGTTCGGCGAGGAAGGCGTTGTCCGGGCGCGTGAGGCCGGTTTGCAGTGGTTCGGCACGGTCAACCCGCAGGGTCGCCCATTGCGTGGCGCTGAGGTCGATCCACGGCAGCAACTGTGCGATCTCTTTCTGCGCGGTGGCGATCTGCTCGGCCGGCTCGCGGTGCACGCCTTCGCTTTCGGCGATGTCGCCGCCCATGTACCAGACCCATTGGCCGTCAGCCGCCGGGTGTGTGGTTACGGTGATCCGCGGTTTGCTGCCGCCACCCAGGCAGTGGGCGTACAACGGTTTCAGGCCCGGGCCTTTGGCGAGGATCATGTGCAGCGGCCGGCGTTGCATGGCCGGCTGGCTCAGACCGAGGTCTTCAAGCAGTTGGGCGGTACCCGCGCCGGCGCTGAGGACGATGCGCTGAGCGCGAATCTCGCGGCCGTCGACTTGCAACCCGACCAGCACGCCCGCTTCCAGCAACGGCTCGATGGTTTGCCCGGCGAGCAGGCCATCGCCGGCCAGATCGGCCAGACGCTGGATCAGGCTTGGCACATCCACGACGAGTTCGGCAAGACGATAGACCTTGCCCTTGAAGCGCTTGTCTTGCAGGGCTGGCGGCAGTTGCTCGCCCTTGACCTGATCAACGCGGCCGCGCACCGCTTTGCTGGCGAAGAAACTGGTGAGGTTGCCGGCGAGGGTCCCCGGCGACCACAGGTAATGGGCCTCGGACAGCAGGCGCACACCGGACAGGTCCAGCTCGCCATTACCGGCCAGCGCTTCACGCCAGCGGCGCGGCATGTCGGCGATGGCTTCCGAGGCGCCGGTCAGAGCACCGTGCAGCGCGTACTTGGCGCCGCCGTGGATGATGCCCTGGGATTTAACGCTTTGCCCGCCGCCGAGGCTGGCACTTTCCACCAGCACGGTCGAAAAACCCTGGCGGCGCAGACGCGCGTTCAACCAGAGGCCGGCGACACCAGCGCCGACAATCAGAACGTCGGTGGAAATAACGGATGGCATGCAACGACCTCAGTGTTCAAGACGAGGGCGCAGTATACAGACTCGGGAAAGGGGCGGATTTGTCGATGATCAACAGGCCGAACACAAATCCAAATGTGGGAGCGAGCAGGCTCACTCCTACAAGGGAATGTGGTTGGGCTTTAGTGCCCGGCAGTTTTCGAGAACAACTGGATCACGACGACGCCCAGCACGATCAACGCCATCCCCAGCATCGCCGGGATATCCAGTTTTTGCCCGTAGATAAACAGCGCCGCGACGCTGACCATCACAATGCCCATACCCGCCCAGACCGCATAGGCAACGCCGACCGGTACGGTGCGCACCACCAGCGTCAGCATCCAGAACGCAATCGCGTAGCCGACGATGACCAGCACTAGCGGCAGGGGGGTGCTGATGCCTTTGACGGCCTTCATCGATACGGTGGCGATCACTTCGGCGCAGATGGCAATGGCCAGGTAGGCGTAGGCGTTCATGGTTCATGATCCTCAATGTAAAACGTTGCTTGCTGAGGCGGCATTCTAGTGATTCACCAGATGGGGTAAAGTCATTACCTATCTGTTCTGAAGATGGGTTGGCGAATCAGCATGCAGTGGAATCTGGATCAACTTCGGGTGTTTGTCGATGTGGCCGAACATCGCTCGTTTTCCGCCGTGGCGCGCCAGCAGCGCAAGGCGCAATCGGCGATCAGCAACGCTGTTGCCATGCTTGAAGATGATCTGGGCGTGAGCCTGTTTGAGCGTAGCAGCGGTCGCCAGCCAAGCCTTACTGAAGCGGGCGAAGCATTGCTCGAAGAAGCGCGGGAAGTCCTGCGCCAGTGTGAGCGTCTGAATGGCCGGGCGATGGCAATGATGCGTGGTCAGGAAGCGCAACTGCGCGTGGCCCAGGACGAGGCGATGCCCTATCAGGCGCTGGTGGAAAGTTTCGGTGAACTGGCCGAGCAATTCCCCAGCCTTGAAGTGCAACTGACCAGCGCCGCGCAAGGCGAGGTCGCGCGAAAACTGGTCGAACGTCGCGCCGACCTCGGCCTGCTTTTCTATCACGATGAAATCCCCGAGGCCTTGGAGCGCCGCGTCCTCGGTAGCGTGGAAATGGTCACGGTCTGTGGCATCAAGCACCCGCTGGCGGCGCAGTCCTATGTGACCTGCCAACAACTGGCGCAACACCGACAGTTGCTGATGTCGACGCAAACCAGCGTCTATCCCGGCAACGAGCCGGCCAGCCCGCAGGTGTGGCGCGCCGACAGTTTCTACGTGATGTCCGAATGGCTGGTGCGCGATCTGGGCTGGGCCTGGTTGCCGCGCCACGTGGTGCAGTACTCGGCGTATCAGGGCTTGATGGTTGAACTCGACAGTGAGTGGACGCCGCCGGCGCTGGTGGTTGAACTGGTCTGGCGCCGCGACGAACCGCTCGGCCCGGCCGCGCGTTGGCTGGCCGAACGTTTTGCCGTGCACTTGCGGGCGATCGGTGGCAAAAGTCGATAAACTCCGCCGCCATGAATAGAACTCTCTACACCGCGCTGTTTTACCTGGGGCTGCCATTGGTGGCGATTCGGCTATGGCTGCGGGCGCGCAAGGCGCCGGCGTATGCCAAGCGGATTGGCGAACGTTTTTCCTACGGCATGCCGAGGTTGCAACCCGGCGGCATCTGGGTGCACGCGGTATCGGTGGGCGAAAGCATCGCTGCCGCACCGATGATCCGCGCTTTGTTGCAACGTTATCCACAGTTGCCAATTACCGTGACCTGCATGACCCCGACCGGGTCGGAGCGGATTCAGGCGCTGTTCGCCAACGAGCCGCGCATTCAGCATTGCTATCTGCCCTACGACTTGCCGTGTGCGGCGTCGCGTTTTCTTGATCGCGTTCAGCCCAAGCTTGCGGTGATCATGGAAACCGAGTTGTGGCCTAACCACATTCATCAGTGCGCCAAGCGTGGAATCCCGGTGGCGCTGGCCAACGGACGCTTGTCCGAGCGCTCCGCACGCGGCTATGGCCGCTTTAGCAAGCTGACCGCGCCGATGCTGGCCGAGATGAGTTTGTTCGCCGTGCAGACCGAAGCCGAAGCCCAGCGCTTCCGCGATCTGGGTGCGCGTGCGGAAACAGTCGAAGTCACCGGTTCGATCAAGTTCGACCTGACCATCGACCCGCAACTGCTGCAACGCGCCGCTGAACTGCGTGGCCAATGGCAGGCGCTGGAGCGTCCGGTGTGGATCGCCGCCAGCACCCACGAAGGCGAGGACGAAGTGATCCTCGACGCCCATCGTCGCTTGCTGACCAATCACCCTGATGCGTTGCTGATCCTGGTGCCGCGTCACCCGGAACGCTTCAATTCAGTGTTCGAACTGTGCCAGCGCGAAGGCTTTGCCACGGTGCGGCGTTCCACCGGGAGCAATGTTGATGCACAGACATCCGTGCTGCTCGGCGACACCATGGGTGAATTGCTGTTTCTCTATGCACTGGCGGACAGCGCGTTTGTCGGCGGTAGTCTGGTGGCCAATGGTGGGCACAATCTGCTGGAGCCGGCAGCCTTGGCCAAGCCAGTGATCAGTGGCCCGCATCTGTTCAACTTCCTCGATATCGCCGCGCAATTGCGTGAAGCCGGGGCGTTGGCCGAGGTCGATGATGCCGAAGGGCTGGCCGTGGAAGTTCAGCGCTTGTTCGAGTTGCCGCGTGATGCGCAGCGTATGGCCGAGGCCGGGCTGGCGGTAATGCGCCGCAATCAGGGCGCGTTGCAGCGTTTGCTGGATGGTTTGGGCAGACTGATCAAGTAAGCAAAAAGATCGCAGCCTTCGGCAGCTCCTACATTGGAAAATGTTCCTCTGTAGGAGCTGCCGAAGGCTGCGATCTTTTGTTTTTAAGGCTTAAGGCCGGGCCTTGAGCTGCGCCTCGGCGGCCTTGGCCAGATCCGGCGGGAGGAAATCCTTGTCCGGGTTGTAATCGGCCTTCAGATACCGCCGCAGATCTTCCAGGTCACCCGGGTTCAGTGTCCCCGCCGCCTGCTTCAAACGCAGGTTGTCGAGGATGTAGTCATAACGCGTGTTGTTGTAATTGCGCACCGAGGTGTACAGCTGACGCTGCGCATCGAGCACGTCAACGATGTTGCGCGTACCGACCTGATAACCGATCTCGGTAGCTTCCACCGCGCTCTGGTTGGAAATGATCGACTGACGACGCGCCTGCACTTGCTCGACGTCGGTGTTCACCGCACGGTGCAGGTTGCGGGTGTTCTCGACGATCTGCCTGCGTAGGGATTCGCGCTGTTGTTCGCTCTGATTCAGTTGCTCATACGACTGGCGCACTTGCGAGCTGGTCAGCCCGCCGCTGTAGATCGGGATGTTCAGTTGCAAGCCGACTGTGCTCTGCTCGACGTTGCCGTGATAAGGCGTGCCGAACGAGTTCGGATTGGCAAATCCCAGCGCATCGTTGTCACCCTTTTCGTATTTGGCCACGGCGTCGAGGGTTGGCAAATGGCCGGCCTTGCGCTGCTTCAACGTTTCTTCGGCCGAGCTGACGGCGAAGTTGCTCGCCAGCAGGTTAAGGTTCTGTTTCGCCGCTGTGTCGACCCACGCCTTGGCATCGTTCGGCGCCGGCGGCAGGATCGGCAGCGTATGGACGATGCCCTGAATCGAGTTGTACTGGCGGTTGGTCAGGGTGATCAGCGCTTCGAAGGCATCATCGACCTGACGCTGGGCAACGATGCGGTTGGCTCGTGCGGTGTCGTAACTGGCTTGCGATTGCAGCACGTCGGTCTTGTCCGACAGGCCGACATCGAAGCGCTCGTTGGACTGGTCGAGCTGGCGCTTGAATGCGGCTTCTTCAGCCTTGGTCGAGGCGAGGTTGTCCTGGCTGCGCAGCACGTTGAAATAGCTTTCGGCCGATTGCAGGATCAGGTTCTGCTCAGTCGCCGACAGTTGCAGGGCGGCTTGCTCGTTGACGTCCTTCGCGGCCTGGTACTGGAACCAGCGATCGGCGCGGAACAATGGCTGGGCCAGAGTCGCTTGATAAGAGTGAGCGCTGCGATTGGCAGTGGCCGAGGGTTGATCGATCGACGTGCGCACATTGGCCACTTCGGCACCGCCCGACAGGTTCGGCAGCAGACCGGCGCGGGCCTGTGGCACGACTTCTTTCTGCGCACCGTACTGAGCGCGGGCGGCGGCCAGGTCGGCATTGTTGTCGACCGCTTCCTGATAGACGCTGACCAGATCGGTTTTGGTCGACAAGGGCGCTTCTGCTGCCCAGGCCATTGCGTTGGACGCACAAGACACGGCAACAGCCAGTGAGAGTTTGCGCAGCATGAGGCGATCCCTAGCATTAATATTATGGAAGTAATCCGGGCGCCAAAGGTAAGGCGCAAGCCCCGCAGCGTCAAGGCGTGGCGGGGCAAAGCGAGTGTAGTTGCGCAAATCGATCACAACAATCGGCCCAACCTGTGTATTTGCGCCATTCATCATGGTGTTTGCTGCGGTGTTGGCGTTCTTTGCCGGTTGTGTCTAGACTGGCCGGGTTCTTGTCGGGGTGCCTTGCTATGAGGCTGAGATCGAATAATTTCGGATCCCGTTGAACCTGATCAGGTTAGCGCCTGCGTAGGGAACAAGATTTCTCGTCACCCGGCGAGTCCTCTTGTGCTTCGTCCGGGAAATTGTTCGACAATCGAACGCTCGACGACGATGCACAGCACCGGTCCTGGTGCGTCCGTGCCTTTCAGGTTCTGCTCCGACAATCCACTGCCTGGATGCTGTCTGGAGAGCCCGTGATGACTACAAAATCAAAAAACGCGATCAACCTGAGTGACTCGGCCAAGGTCGACGAGCAATCGGTCAAGCCGTTCACCCGTTCGCAAAAAGTCTACGTTCAGGGCTCGCGCCCGGACATCCTCGTGCCGATGCGCGAAATCACCCTTGATGTGACCCCGACTGACTTCGGCGGTGAAATCAACGCACCGGTCACCGTTTACGATACCTCGGGCCCCTACACCGATCCGAACGTGGTGATCGACGTACGCAAAGGCCTGGCCGATGTGCGTTCGGCGTGGATCGATGACCGTGGCGACACCGAGCGCCTGGCGGGTCTGAGTTCCAACTTTGGTCGCGAGCGCCTCGCCGATCCGGAACTGACCAAGCTGCGCTTTGCCCACGTCAACAACCCGCGCCGCGCCAAGGCTGGGGCCAACGTCACGCAAATGCACTATGCGCGTCAGGGCATCATCACGCCCGAGATGGAATTCGTCGCCATCCGCGAAAACATGAAGCTTGAGGTGGCCCGCGCCGCCGGCCTGCTGGATCAGCAACACCCGGGTCACAGCTTCGGCGCCAGCGTGCCGAAAATCATCACCCCTGAATTTGTCCGTGAAGAGATCGCCCGTGGCCGCGCAATCATTCCGGCCAACATCAACCACACCGAACTGGAACCGATGATCATCGGCCGTAACTTCCTGGTGAAGATCAACGGCAATATCGGCAACAGCGCGTTGGGTTCGTCCATCGAAGAAGAAGTGGCGAAACTGACCTGGGGCATTCGCTGGGGCGCGGACAACATCATGGACTTGTCCACCGGCAAGCACATTCACGAAACCCGCGAGTGGATCATCCGTAACTCGCCGGTGCCGATCGGCACAGTGCCGATCTATCAGGCGCTGGAAAAAGTCGGCGGCGCGGCCGAAGACCTGACCTGGGAGCTGTTCCGCGACACGCTGATCGAGCAGGCCGAGCAGGGCGTCGACTACTTCACCATTCACGCCGGCGTGCTGCTGCGTTACGTGCCGCTGACCGCCAAACGCGTGACCGGTATCGTTTCCCGTGGCGGTTCGATCATGGCCAAGTGGTGCCTGGCGCATCACAAGGAAAACTTCGCCTACACGCATTTCGAAGAAATCTGCGAAATCATGAAAGCCTATGACGTCAGCTTCTCGCTGGGTGATGGCTTGCGTCCGGGGTCGATTGCCGACGCCAACGATGCTGCTCAATTCGGCGAACTGGAAACCCTCGGCGAACTGACCAAGATCGCCTGGAAACACGACGTGCAAACCATGATCGAAGGCCCGGGCCACGTGCCGATGCAGTTGATCAAAGAGAACATGGACAAGCAGCTGGAGTGCTGCGATGAGGCGCCGTTCTACACCCTCGGCCCGCTGACCACCGACATTGCGCCGGGCTACGACCACATCACCTCGGGTATCGGTGCGGCGATGATCGGCTGGTTCGGTTGCGCGATGCTCTGCTACGTGACGCCGAAGGAACACTTGGGTCTGCCGAACAAGGATGACGTGAAGACCGGGATCATCACTTACAAGATCGCCGCGCACGCAGCGGACTTGGCCAAAGGGCATCCGGGCGCACAGATTCGCGACAACGCCTTGAGCAAGGCGCGTTTCGAGTTCCGTTGGGAGGATCAGTTCAACCTGGGTCTGGATCCGGATACCGCGCGTTCGTATCACGATGAAACCCTGCCGAAGGATTCGGCGAAGGTCGCGCATTTCTGTTCGATGTGCGGGCCGAAATTCTGCTCGATGAAGATCACTCAGGAAGTCCGCGAGTATGCGGCCAACCAGCGGATCGACGCGGTCGACGTGGACGTCGCCCAAGGCCTGGCGGAACAGGCCGAGCGGTTCAAGAAGGAAGGCAGTCAGCTGTACAAAAAGGTTTGAGCCCGTACTGATCGTTCCCACGCTCTGCGTGGGAATGCAGCCCGTGACGCTCCGCGTCACTGGTCCCTAGAGGCATTCCCACGCGGAGCGTGGGAACGATCACAACAAGTGTCCCTCTGAGATAACACCCTTGAGCATTCAACCCAGCACTTATTCCCCCGACCTCGCCGTACCCGCCGACAAGCGTGTATTCGGTGGTCGCGATCTGTTTTCCTTGTGGTTCTCCCTCGGCATCGGCCTGATGGTTTTGCAGACCGGCGCATTACTCGCGCCAGGTCTGGGCCTGTCCGGTTCGCTGCTGGCGATTTTCCTCGGCACGTTGGTCGGCGTACTGTTGCTGGCCGCCGTTGGCGTGATCGGCAGCGACACCGGTCTGTCCTCGATGGCCGCGCTGAAACTCAGCCTCGGCAGCAAAGGCGCGAGCCTGCCGGCGCTGCTCAACCTGCTGCAACTGATTGGTTGGGGCTCGTTCGAAATCATCGTCATGCGCGACGCTGCCAGCCTGCTCGGCACCCGCGCGTTCAGCGAAGGTTCGCTGTGGTCGAACCCGGTTTTGTGGACACTGTTTTTCGGGGCGTTGGCGACGTTGCTTGCTGTTAGCGGGCCGCTGACTTTTGTGCGGCAGATCCTGCGCAAGTGGGGCATCTGGCTGCTGTTGGCGGCGTGCCTGTGGCTGACCTGGAACCTGTTTGCCAAAGCCGATCTGGCCGATCTCTGGTCGCGTGCCGGTGACGGTTCGATGCCATTCGCTGTGGGCTTTGACATTGCCATTGCGATGCCGCTGTCGTGGCTGCCGCTGATCGCCGACTACTCGCGATTCGGCAAGCGTGCGAAGAATGTTTTTGGTGGCACTGCGGTCGGTTTCTTTATCGGCAACTTCTGGCTGATGAGCCTTGGCGTCGCTTACACGCTTGCGTTCGCGCCGAGCGGTGAAGTCAACGCGTTGCTGCTGGCACTGGCCGGTGCAGGTCTGGGCATTCCGCTGTTGCTGATTCTGCTGGATGAGTCGGAAAACGCCTTCGCCGACATTCACTCGGCAGCGGTTTCCAGCGGGATTCTGTTGCGCCTGAAAGTCGAGCATCTGGCCTTGGCCATTGGCGTGATCTGCACGCTGATCGCCCTGCTGGCGCCGTTGGCGCAGTACCAGAATTTCCTGCTGCTGATCGGCTCGGTGTTTGCGCCGCTGTTCGGCGTGGTGCTGGTCGATCACTTCATCCTGCGCAAGCGCAGCGCTCAGGTCGCGTCGGCGGCATTGCGCTGGCCGGCGTTGTTAGCGTGGCTGGGTGGCGTGAGCACCTACCACTTGCTGGCGAATCTGTATCCGGATGTCGGCGCAACCCTGCCGGCGCTGGTGCTGGCAGGGCTGTTGCAACTAGTGCTGGGCCGGGCCTTCAGTTACGGCCGGGAAACAGCTCAGGCTTGAGAATGCCGTTCAGACGCGGATAAGGAATCTTCAGTTCGACGTGGCCCAGCGCGTAAGGCGCGATGGTGGTCACGTCGTACTTGAGGATCACGCCGCCATAGGTCAGCGCCACGTTCGGGGTCTTCACGAACGGCCAGTTCGCCACGAACTCCGGCTCCTGATCGAGCTTGGTGCTGATCAACCAACTGTTGTGCGCGACCTGCGCCGCTTTCCAGAACGCCTCTTCCTGACCCGGCACGAGCATGTCGGACAGGTTCAGCACCTTGTGCTGCTGGCGCGAATAGTTGATGAAACCGCGCCCCGGGGTGCCATGCGCACCGCCGGTGTCGAGGTAGCTCGACACCTCGATGATCACCAAGCCGTCATGCTGCTCGCGTACTTTCGCTTGCAGGTAGCTGCTGTTGCGCGGGCCGGCACTGGCCAGAAACTGCTCGCGATAGGCCGCCAGGGTTGGCGCTACCTGGGCGTTTTTCTCGGTGCGGGTCATTTGCAGCAGGCGTTTTTCGATGATGCCGTCCAGCGCAGGTTCGGCCGGGAAGCGCAGGGTGTCGATGTTCACCAGTGGGCAATCAGGGTTGGAACAGCCCGGTTTCAGTTGTTCCGATGCATCGCGGGTGGTTTCCAGCGGCGTGCGGTAGTTGGGCTGGAACAGGCTGGCGCACGCACCCAGAGTCAGGGCAATGGCGGCCACGGAGGCAATTTTGAAAAGCGACATGGGCGTCCTTTCGAAAGCAGGGGAAGGCAAAAAGATATCCGCTTCGACTCTCGCAGAAGCAGTCAGTTCGCCACTAAGCTAATTAGAGTGGGTTTCGCCTCCACCGTCCATCCCGCTGACGGTAAAGGGGCTGCATCAAACGGTGCGGGCGCGTTAGGATGGCGCGAAGTCGAGGTTGCCAGTAACAAGCGGCAACTCGTAATGGATCTGCAGTAAAGAGGATGCTCATGACTGATTTTGCCAACGCCATTCCGACCACCGTCGACGTCGTGCGACGCGAGCGCTGCTACGAGGGTTTTTACAAACTCGACCGTTTGCACCTGCGTCATGAATTGTTCGCCGGTGGCATGAGCCGCGAGATCAACCGTGAAGTCTTTGTACGCCACGATGCCGTGTGTGTGCTGCCTTACGATCCGCAGCGCGACGAGGTGGTGTTGATCGAGCAGTTTCGCGTCGGCGCCATGGGCAAGACCGACAACCCGTGGCTGGTCGAACTGGTCGCTGGTCTGATCGACAAGGCCGAAGTGCCGGAAGAAGTTGCTCACCGCGAGGCGCAGGAGGAAGCTGGGCTGGACATCAAGGCCCTGTGGCCGATGACCAAGTATTTCCCGTCGCCGGGCGGCAGCAACGAGTTCGTGCATTTGTATCTGGGGCGTTGCAGCACTGACGGCGTTGGCGGCCTGCATGGCCTGGAAGAAGAGGCAGAAGATATCCGCGTCACGGTCTGGGCCTTTGAAGATGCCTTGCAGGCCGTCCGTGACGGTCGCATTGCCAACGCGGCGAGCATCATCGCTTTGCAGTGGCTGGCGCTGAACCGCGCCGAAGTGAGGGGGTTATGGTCGTAAACAAGTTGCGCGATCGTTATCGAGTCGACCTCGCGGGGCTGCAAGCCGCCTGCGAGGCCAACTACGCGCGCCTGATGCGACTGCTGCCGGACATGCGCAACGAGCCCGAGGCGCGGCGCATCGCCGTGACCCAGGGCGAGCAGATGCTCGGCGTGCTGGCCCTCGAAGTGCTGCAAACCTGCCCATACACCACAACGTTGCAAGTGCGTCAGGAACACAGCCTGCCTTGGCTGCCGGTGCCGCAACTGGAAGTGCAGGTCTATCATGACGCGCGCATGGCCGAAGTGGTCAGCGCCGAACATGCACGACGCTTTCGCGGCATCTATCCTTACCCGAACGCGGCCATGCATCAGCCAGATGAAAAGGCCCAGCTCAATCTGTTCCTGGGGGAATGGCTGAGTCATTGCCTGGCGTTGGGGCACGAGTACGAAGTCGTACGCTAGTTGTGAACTGCGTCCGGTTCGGCAGTTTCCTCTTTCAGTGATCCCCCAGCATAATTGCGGCACTATCGATTCCGTGCTTTTGCCTTGGGAGAGCGCCTTGCCGAGCGTATCCACGTTGACCTCCGCCGATTCGCCGCTGCTGGTGCAGTTGTCCGACAGCCATCTGTTCGCTGAAGCGCACGGTACGCTGCTGGGCATGAACACCCGCGAGAGCCTGCAACAGGTGATCGAGTTGGTGCTGGAGCAGCAGCCGCAGATCGACCTGATTCTGGCCACCGGCGATATCTCGCAGGACGGCACGCTGGCGTCGTATCAGCAGTTTCGCCAGATGAGCGCGCAGATCGCTGCCCCGGCGCGCTGGGTTCCCGGCAATCACGACGAACCGATGATCATGGCCCAGGCCGCCGTGCAGAGCGCGTTGCTGGAGTCGGTAGTCGATATCGGTAACTGGCGGGTGACGCTGCTGGACTCGGCGGTGCCGGGTTCGGTGCCGGGGTATCTTCAGGATGATCAATTGCAGCTGCTGGCCCGCTCCCTGAGCGAAGCGCCGGAGCGCCATCATCTGGTTTGTTTTCATCATCACCCGGTGTCGATCGGTTGCGCGTGGATGGAGCCGATTGGTTTGCGCAATCCCGAGGCGTTTTTCGAGGTGCTGGATCGTTTTCCACAGGCTCGCGCGGTGTTGTGGGGGCATGTGCATCAGGAGATTGATCGTGAGCGCAATGGCGTGCGCTTGATGGCTTCGCCTTCGACCTGCATTCAGTTCGAGCCGGGGAGTGCGGACTTCAAGGTGGGGGAGCAGGCGCCGGGGTATCGCTGGTTGCGGTTGTTGCCGGATGGGCGATTGGAGACTGGCGTGGAACGTGTCACCGGATTTGCTTTTACCGTTGATTACGGTTCCGAAGGTTACTGATTTTCGATCAAGAGCCCCTCACCCCAGCCCTCTCCCAGAGGGAGAGGGAGCCGACCGAGGTGTATTGCGTCATGCGCCGACCTGAAATACCGAGTCGATTATGGATTCGCCCAATCACTTTCAGGTCGGTGTAGTTCTTGAATATTCCCCATTCAGTCCCCTCTCCCTTTGGGAGAGGGCTAGGGTGAGGGCCGCCCCTGCTGAATAACCAATTTCTCGAAACCACCCCCAATCCGCTCTTCTCTCCCTGTAAACTCCGCAAACCCAAACCGACACCCAGGGAGCTCAAATGTCCGGTTCGATCCTCTATATCCACGGTTTCAACAGCGCCCCGGCCTCGAAAAAGGCCTGTCAGCTGGTCTCCGTGATGGAGCAGCTGGGTTTGAGCGACAAACTGCGTGTCCCGGCCCTGCATCACCACCCGCGTGAAGCCATCGGTCAGTTGGAACAAGCGATTGCCGAACTGGGCAGCCCGCTGCTGGTGGGAAGCTCACTCGGCGGCTACTATGCGACTCACCTGGCCGAGCGCCATGGCCTGAAAGCCCTGCTGGTCAACCCGGCGGTCAGCCCGCACCGGATGTTCGACGGCTATCTGGGCACGCAGAAAAACCTGTATACCGATGAAACCTGGGAATTGACCCACGACCACGTCACGGCCCTGGCCGAACTGGAAGTGCCGGCGCCTCAGGACGCCCAGCGCTATCAGGTATGGTTGCAGACCGGCGATGAAACACTGGATTATCGCCTCGCCCAGCAGTATTACCGCGCCTGTGCCTTGCGCATTCAGGCCGGCGGCGACCACAGTTTCCAAGGCTTTGCCGGGCAATTGCCGGCGTTGCTGAGTTTTGCCGGCATTGGTGCCGATGTGTATCAGGCAATCGATTTCACCGCACTGTGAAGTCTTGCCCCTATTTCATGAATGACTGACGACGAGACCCTATGGCCACTCCCAGCGCTAGCTCTTATAACGCCGACGCCATCGAAGTCCTCTCGGGCCTCGACCCGGTGCGCAAACGCCCCGGCATGTACACCGACACCAGTCGGCCGAACCACCTTGCCCAGGAAGTCATCGACAACAGTGTCGACGAAGCCTTGGCCGGCCACGCCAAATCGGTGCAGGTCATCCTGCACGCTGACCATTCCCTGGAAGTCAGCGACGACGGTCGTGGCATGCCGGTCGACATTCACCCGGAAGAGGGCGTGTCGGGCGTTGAGCTGATCCTCACCAAGCTCCACGCGGGCGGCAAGTTTTCCAACAAGAACTACCAGTTCTCCGGCGGTCTGCATGGCGTGGGTATTTCCGTGGTCAACGCCTTGTCGACCGAAGTGCGCGTGCGCGTAAAGCGTGACGGCAACGAATACCAGATGACGTTCGCCGATGGCTACAAAGCCACCGAGCTGGAAATCGTCGGCACCGTCGGCAAGCGCAACACCGGCACCAGCGTGTACTTCGCGCCGGATCCGAAGTATTTCGATTCACCGAAATTCTCCATCAGCCGCCTCAAGCACGTGCTCAAGGCCAAGGCTGTGTTGTGCCCGGGCCTTTTGGTCAGCTTCGAAGACAAAGGCACCGGCGAGAAAGTCGAGTGGCACTACGAAGACGGCCTGCGCTCGTATCTGGTCGACGCCGTCAGCGAATTCGAACGCCTGCCGAACGAGCCGTTTTGCGGCGCTTTCGCCGGTAATAAAGAAGCGGTCGACTGGGCGCTGCTGTGGCTGCCGGAAGGTGGCGACGCGGTGCAGGAAAGCTACGTCAACCTGATCCCGACGGCGCAGGGCGGTACCCACGTCAACGGTTTGCGTCAGGGTTTGCTCGACGCCATGCGCGAGTTCTGCGAATTCCGCAGTCTGCTGCCGCGCGGCGTGAAGCTGGCGCCGGAAGACGTCTGGGAGCGCATCGCGTTCGTCCTGTCGATGAAAATGCAGGAGCCGCAATTCTCCGGCCAGACCAAAGAGCGTCTGTCGTCCCGTGAAGCGGCGGCGTTTGTCTCCGGTGTGGTCAAGGATGCGTTCAGCCTGTGGCTCAACGCCAACCCGGAAACCGGTCTGGCCCTGGCTGAGCTGGCAATCAATAACGCCGGTCGTCGTCTCAAGGCGAGTAAGAAGGTCGAGCGTAAACGCGTCACTCAAGGCCCCGCGTTGCCGGGCAAACTGGCCGACTGCGCCGGGCAGGATCCGATGCGTTCCGAACTGTTTCTGGTCGAAGGTGATTCCGCCGGCGGTTCCGCCAAGCAAGCGCGGGACAAAGAGTTCCAGGCGATCCTGCCGTTGCGCGGCAAGATCCTCAACACCTGGGAAGTCGACGGCAGTGAAGTGTTGGCCAGTCAGGAAGTGCACAACATCGCCGTGGCCATCGGTGTCGACCCGGGCGCGGCGGACATGAGCCAGTTGCGTTACGGCAAGATCTGCATCCTCGCCGACGCCGACTCCGACGGTCTACACATCGCGACCTTGCTCTGCGCGTTGTTCGTCCAGCATTTCCGCCCGCTGGTGGATGCCGGTCACGTCTACGTCGCCATGCCGCCGCTGTACCGCATCGATTTGGGCAAAGAGATCTACTACGCTCTCGACGAAGCCGAGCGCGACGGCATTCTCGACCGCCTGGTCGCCGAGAAGAAACGCGGCAAACCGCAGGTCACCCGATTCAAAGGTCTGGGTGAGATGAACCCGCCGCAGCTGCGTGAAACCACCATGGACCCGAACACGCGACGTCTGGTGCAGTTGACGCTGGGCGAGGATTTTGCCGAAACCTCGGAAATGATGGACATGCTGCTGGCGAAGAAACGCGCCGGTGACCGCAAGACCTGGCTCGAATCCAAAGGCAACCTCGCCGAGGTGCTGGCCTGATGCGGTTTGGCTGGGCCTTGGCGGGTGTGTTGCTGCTGAGTGTGATGAGCGTGTCGGCCGAGCCTTTGCAGGAATTGCGCGTGCTCTCCGAACACCCCGTCGACGGCATGCGCGGCGGTAACCTGTCGGGGCTGGCCATGTGTGGCGGCGAGTTGTGGACGGTGTCGGACCGCGATGATGATCAGATATATCGGCTCAATACCGCCGATCAGGTCTGGCAGGCCGAAGCCTTGCACATCGACGTGCCCCTGGTGCCGGAGACCGGTCTACCGTGGGGGTTGCGCTCGCGCAATTGGGCCGCCTCGTTCGTGCGCGGTGGCGACCTGGATTTCGAAGGCATCAGTTGCGACAGCACCGGCAATCGCTACATTGTCAGCGAGGGCCATGCGGCGGTCTTGCAGGTGCCCGTCAGCGGCCCGGTCAACTGGCTGAAGATCTCGCCGATGATGGTTCGCGAAGCGCGGGCCAGCGGCATGCTCCTGCATTTCAATGCGATTTTTGAAGGCCTGGCGATCAGCCCGGCGGGCGATCAGATGTGGCTGGCCGCCGAGCGGCAAAGCCGTGGCTTGCTGCTGATCAAGCGCCAGCAGACAGTGTGGGATTGCGACGGTCGTTGCGTGCTGCTCAGCGAGGGCGGCAAGGAAATGCAGCCGCCGCAGTTCCCCAAGGCCAGAGCGGTCGACCGAGACTTTTCCGACCTTTCGTTGTTCAACGGCAAATTGTTTACCCTTGAGCGCAACGCCTTCCAGATTTGTCGGCGCGATGCGCAGACCGCCAAGGTCGAGCGTTGCTGGTCGTACGCCGCTGAACTGTTACAGGCCAACCGCCGTTATTCGCAGAACTTCGGGCTGGAAGAGGCGCTGATCGTTGACGCTGATGGTGCATGGGTCGGCGTCGACAATAATTTCGGCCCGCGGGCCGACGGTGAGGTTCGGCCGATCGTCTGGCGCTTCGCCGCACCTGATGGCGGCTGGAGCGCCAAGCCATGAGTCAACAGCCGCCGGGCAAGCGCGCCGGTCGGGTGCTGATGATTCTGGCGTGGTGCGCGGCGCTGTTTCTGGCTATGCGGTTTTTCGGCCAGTGGGAGCAACGTCAGCAGAATCCGAACGTCGTCGTCAGTTCGGAGCAGGGCGAAGGTTTTATCGAGGTGAAGCTGGCCGGCAACGCCCAAGGGCATTTTGTCGCCAGCGGTCAGATCAACGGTGAGCCGGTGGAGTTCATGCTCGACACCGGCGCGACCGATGTGGCGATCCCGGCGGATCTGGCCAAGCGTTTGAAACTGGAAGAAGGTTTCGGTGTGACCCTGAGCACGGCCAACGGCCTGAGCCAGGGCTACCGGACCAAAATCGACCGCCTGCAACTGGGCGACATCGTGCTGCGCGACGTCCGCGCACTGGTGGCGCCGGGGCTGCATGGCGATCAGGTGTTGCTCGGCATGAGCGCCCTGAACAAACTTGAATTTACTCAGCGCGGTGGCACCATGCTGCTGCGCCAGACAACGAACCGATGAGGCCTGCATGAGCAACCCCCTTGATCTCAGCCTGGACGGTGTAGAACGCCGCTCGCTGGCCGACTTCACCGAAAGTGCCTACCTCAACTACTCCATGTACGTGATCATGGACCGTGCCTTGCCGCATATCGGCGACGGCCTGAAACCGGTGCAGCGTCGCATCATTTATGCGATGAGCGAGTTGGGCCTGGACGCCGATTCCAAGCACAAGAAGTCGGCGCGTACCGTCGGCGACGTGCTCGGTAAATTCCACCCGCACGGTGACTCGGCGTGCTACGAAGCGATGGTGCTGATGGCCCAGCCATTCAGCTATCGCTATACGCTGGTCGACGGTCAGGGTAACTGGGGTGCGCCGGACGATCCGAAGTCCTTCGCCGCCATGCGTTACACCGAAGCGCGTCTGTCGCGTTATTCCGAAGTGCTGCTCAGCGAACTCGGCCAGGGCACTGCCGACTGGGGGCCGAACTTCGACGGCACCCTGCAGGAGCCGCTGGTGCTGCCGGCGCGCCTGCCGAACATTCTGCTCAACGGCACCACCGGTATCGCCGTGGGCATGGCCACCGACGTGCCGCCGCACAACCTGCGCGAAGTCGCCACCGCGTGCGTGCGCCTGCTCGATGAGCCGAAAGCCACGGTCGAGCAACTCTGCGAACACATTCAAGGCCCGGACTATCCGACCGAAGCAGAAATCATCACCCCGCGCGCCGACCTGCTGAAGATGTACGAAACCGGCAAGGGCTCGGTGCGCATGCGCGCCGTCTACCACGTCGAGGACGGCGACATCATCGTCACCGCGCTGCCGCACCAGGTGTCCGGTGCCAAGGTGCTGGAGCAGATCGCCGCGCTGATGCAGGCCAAACCGTCAAAAGCCCCGCAGATCGCTGACCTGCGCGACGAATCCGACCACGAAAACCCGTGCCGCATCGTGATCATTCCGGTCAACAGCCGCGTCGATCACGAAGCGCTGATGCAGCACCTGTTCGCCAGCACCGAGCTGGAGTCGACCTACCGGGTCAACGTCAACATCATCGGTCTGGACGGCAAACCACAGCTGAAAAACCTCCGTGCCTTGCTGGTCGAGTGGCTGGAATTCCGCGTGCTGACCGTGCGTCGCCGCCTGCAATTCCGCCTCGACAAGGTCGAGCGTCGTCTGCACCTGTTGGACGGTTTGTTGATTGCCTACCTCAACCTCGATGAAGTGATCCACATCATCCGCACCGAGGAGCATCCGAAGGCCAAGCTGATCGAGCGTTTCGCCCTCAGCGAAATTCAGGCCGACTACATCCTCGACACCCGTCTGCGGCAGTTGGCGCGACTGGAAGAGATGAAGTTGCGCGACGAGCAGGACGAACTGCTCAAGGAACAAGCCAAGCTGCAAGCGCTGCTGGGCAGCGAAGCCAAGCTGAAGAAGCTGGTGCGCACCGAACTGCTGAAAGACGCTGAAACTTACGGCGATGACCGTCGCTCGCCAATCGTCGAGCGTGCAGAAGCCAAGGCGCTGACCGAGCACGATCTGCTGCCGAACGAGAAAGTCACCGTGGTGCTGTCGGAAAAAGGCTGGATCCGTTCGGCCAAAGGTCATGACATTGATGCTACCGGCCTGTCGTACAAGGCCGGCGACGGCTTCAAGACCTCGGCGGCGGGGCGCTCCAACCAGTCTGCCGTGGTGATTGACTCTACCGGCCGCAGCTATTCGGTCGCCGCGCACACGTTGCCGTCGGCGCGTGGTCAGGGTGAACCGTTGACCGGTCGTCTGACGCCGCCGCCGGGCGCCTCGTTCGAGTGTGTGCTGATGCCGGAAGACGATGCGTTGTACGTGATCGCCTCCGACGCCGGTTACGGCTTCGTGGTCAAAGGCGAAGACCTGCAAGCCAAGAACAAGGCCGGTAAAGCCCTGTTGAGCCTGCCGAACAACGCCAAAGTCATCGCGCCGCGTCCGGTAGCTGATCGTGAGCACAACTGGCTGGCCTCGGTCACGACCGAAGGTCGCCTGCTGATCTTCAAAATCAGCGATCTGCCACAATTAGGTAAGGGCAAAGGCAACAAGATCATCGGCATTTCCGGTGAGCGCGTGGCCAGTCGCGAAGAATATGTCACGGACATCGCGGTCATTCCGGAAGGCGCCACGTTGGTGCTGCAGGCCGGAAAACGCACCCTGTCGCTGAAGGCCGACGACCTCGAACACTACAAAGGTGAACGTGGACGTCGTGGCAACAAGCTTCCAAGGGGCTTCCAGAGAGTGGATGCGCTGCTCGTCGAAAACCTCAATTAGGCGTCCTAGAGGCGTCGATCCACGATTTAACGCGTAGATCGACGCTTTGGCGCTGGAGTCGGAACGCATATTCACGGATGATATGGCCTTTCCAAGCGCCGGCGTGGCTGAGCGTTCTTCATATTTATTGAGTATTTTCACTGTGGTCAGCCTTGTGGCGGCCACCTGGACGGGATGATGACAGCTCTGCGCCCCCTTATTTTCCTGCTCGCCGGCGTTTTGGGCCTGGCGGGTTGCAGCGTTCACCAGCCGGTGTCGCTGTATCAACTGGACAGCGGAAGTCCGGTTCAGCCTGCGCAAAGCGCAGGCATGGCGGTTTTGTTAGGCCCGGTAGTCGTAGCCGATTACCTGCAACGTGAAACATTACTGCAACGTCAACCAGACGGCAGTCTGCAAGCGGCGACCGACGGTCGTTGGGCTGGCAGCCTTTCGTCGGATATCGATCAGTTGCTGATGCGTCAGGTCGCTGGCCATCTGGACAGCCAACGTGTGGTGCTGGCACCGGCCACAACGGGGTTCACTCCGGATGTGCAGGTGTTGTTGACCATTACGCGTCTGGACTCTGGCCAGAAACAACCGGCGATACTTGATGCGCAATGGCGTTTGATCGACCGCCGTGGTCAGGTGCGCGATAACCGCATCGTTCACCTGCAAGAGCTGCATGCCGGCAGTACGGCTTCGCAGGTGCAGGCACAGGGTATTTTGCTGCAGCGTCTGGCCGAGCAATTGTCGGTGGCGCTGAAGCCGTTGGCCAATCAGCCGCCGGTGGCCGAGGCGCCGCGTAAATCGGCACCGAAGCCGGCGGCGCCAGCAGCGGAAGCCGAGAAGCAGCCGAAGATTCCGATGGCCTCACCGATTCGGACAGATATGGAAGTGTTCCGCTTCTAAGCCTGGACCGAGTCAGAACAGAGCCCGCCTTGTGCGGGCTTTGTTGTGTCTGGGGGTTCTGCGTGAAAGATCAAAAGCCCCTCACCCCAGCCCTCTCCCCGAGGGAGAGGGAGCCGACCGAGGTGTCTGGCGCTATGCATCGACCTGAAAGAGCTTGGCGATTATGGATTCGGTAGAGCAGGGGCGACCGTGGTGTCTGGCGTTATATATCGACCTGAAAGATCTTGGCGATTATGGATTCACCGCTGGGCGTTCAAGTCGCTGTAGGTCTTCAGTATTCCCGGATCGGTTCCCTCTCCCTCCGGGAGAGGGCTAGGGTGAGGGGCTTTTCTATTACCTACAAAAAAGCCCGCAGACAATCACTCGTCTGCGAGCCTTATGTTTAGCAGCGAAAAGATCGCAGCCTTCGGCAGCTCCTACAACTTAAGCCCGACGCTCATGCATCCGCGCCAGTTGCCGTTCCAGCATCGACGGATAAGGCTCCATCAACCGCTCTACACAGCAGGCACCCTCAGGGCTGGCAATCGGGCGGATCCGCGCACGCTGGCGAATCAGCGCGTCATCACTGATCTTGCGCTCAACCAGCAGCAGGTTGCGGCTGTGCTGCGACAAGGCCAGTGCGTCCTGTGCCGAATCGGTCAGCAGCAGATCGATCTGGCTCAGGCCGAACAATTCATCGCCCAAGGTCAGGCCCAGTTGCAATTGCAGGGTGATGCCGCTGTCCGCGACCTCAATCTGCAGCTGATGGCCCAACGCGCGCAGCAGCTCGCCGCAGCAGATCGCGTTGGTCAGGTAATCATCGCCACTGTCTTCGGTGTGAAACAGCATCAGCGTGCTGCCGTCGTTCAGGGTTTCGATTTCGCCCTGATACAGCGAAGCGGCCTGGTCGAGGCAGTCGCGATAGCGCTCCTGCAACTCTTCCAGACGTGCCCGTGGCAAGCGGCGCAGTTGCTCCTGCGAGCCCAGTTGCACGGCCAGCACGGCGGTGTGCTGCGGCACGCTTGGCGACGGTTGGCGGACGACAGGTTGCGGCGCGCCATTGAGCGACTCGTCGCGCAGGTCGGCGAATGCGTCATCGTCATCATCGTCTTCGACGGTGCTGACCAGATGTCGCGGTGCAGGCTTCTGCGCGGCCATCGGACGGGTTTCGTCGAAACTCGGATCACGCAAGTTGCGTACCTCGAATTCCGGCTCGTCTTCTTCGTCCTCGAATTCCGGCTCCGGTTCAGGTGCAGGCTCCGGCGCGTAGTTGGCGTGCAGCTGACGCGCCAGATCGCCGATTTCATCCTGACGGTCGATGCCCGGCGTGTGTTCGTCGATGCGGCGCAACCAGACGCGCAGTTGCAGCAACGGCGTCGACAGGTAGCGGCCCATGCGCAGGCTCAGGGCCAGCGACAGCGCCAACAGGATCCCGCTGAGAATGCCCATACTTTGCAGGCTGATGGTCATCGGCTGCTGAAACTGATCCATGTCCAGACTGATGCGCAGTTGCCCGGCAGTGACGTCCTGGAAAGTGATCTTGCTCTCGTACATGCCCTCGGCTTCGCCCAGCAGGCTGTGCTTGGGGCGCTGACCGGACTCGGCGAGGATGCGGTTATCCACGCTGTAGATCGCCGCGTGGGCCACCAGTTTGTTCTTGGTCAGGTTGTTGAGCAGCACGTTGAGGCTGAGGATGTCGTTGGACACCAACAGCTCCGTGGCAGAGGTCGCGGTCTGCGTAGTCAGGCTTTCGCCCAGCGCATCGGCCTGCTGGTGCATGGCCTGCTTGAATTGCAAACCCATCACGCCGGCATAGATCACCAGGGCCAGAGCGACCAGGATCACGTTATGGCTGGCAATGCGCAATGCAATCGGTACACGGCGGTGGCGCAGTGCACGGAAGATCAGCAGGAAGAAGTTATCGGTTTTAACTGGCGTTGGCCGGTTCACTGAGCTCGGCTCTTTTGTCCGTGAAGTTGACGCGCAGTATAGCGACAGGCCCTAGACCGGCAAAGCGCTCGCGGTGCCCGATGGTCACTGAAAGTGGGTAGAATGCGGTTTTTTTCCAGTTGCGGGGGTGCGCGTTGCGCGAAATCGTCCTGATTAACATCACGGGAGTCGACCGTCCGGGTCTGACTGCGGCCATTACCGGCGTTCTGGCACAAGGTGGTGTGAACATTCTCGACATCGGTCAGGCGGTGATCCACGACACCCTGTCGTTCGGCATCCTGGTCGAAATCCCCGATTCCGAGCAGGGTAAATCCGTGCTCAAGGACATCCTGTTCAAGGGCTATGAGCTCGACCAGCAGGTGCGCTTCACCCCGGTGTCCGAAGAGGATTACCAGCAATGGGTGGGTAATCAGGGCAAGAAACGCCACATCGTTACCTTGCTGACCCGCAAAGTCACCGCCGGCCAGTTGCAGGCCGTCAGCTCGATCACCGCCAAATATGGCTTGAACATCGATCACATCGACCGTCTGTCGGGTCGCATGCCGCTGGACACCCCGGCTGATAAGGGCAAGGGCTGCATCGAGTTTTCCGTGCGTGGCGAAGCGGCTGATCCGCAAGCGCTGCGTGCCGAATTCCTCAGCGTTGCCCAAGAGCTGAACGTCGACATCGCCTTCCAGGAAGATTCGCTGTTCCGTCGCAATCGTCGTCTGGCGGTGTTCGACATGGACTCGACGCTGATCGAAGCCGAGGTCATCGACGAGCTGGCCAAGGCTGCCGGGGTGGGCGAGCAGGTATCTGAAATCACCGAACGCGCCATGGCCGGTGAGCTGGATTTCCGCGCCAGTTTCAAAGAACGTCTGGCTTTGCTTAAAGGTCTGGATGTCAGCGTGCTCGACTCGATCGGCGCTTCCCTGCGCCTGACCGAGGGCGCCGAAACACTGTTCGCCGAACTCAAGCGTCTGGGCTACAAGACCGCCATCCTGTCCGGTGGCTTCACTTATTTCGCCAAGCAATTGCAAGCCAAACTCGGCATCGACTACGTGTTCGCTAACGAGCTGGAAGTGGTCGACGGCAAGTGCACCGGCGTGGCGATCGAGCCGATTGTCGATGCGCAGCGCAAGGCTGATTTGCTCAAAGAGCTGGCGCACAAGGAAGGTTTGCGTCTGGAACAGACCATCGCGGTCGGCGACGGCGCGAATGATTTGCCGATGCTGGCGATTGCCGGGCTGGGCGTGGCGTTCCGCGCCAAGCCGCTGGTGAAACAATCGGCGAAGCAGGCAATCTCGACGTTGGGTCTGGATGGCGTGCTGTATCTGCTGGGTTTCCGCGATCGCGACGGGCAGTTGTAATCAAGATCAAAAGATCGCAGCCTGCGGCAGTTCCTACAGAGGAATATGCGTTTTTCTGTAGGAGCTGCCGCAGGCTGCGATCTTTTGCTTCAAAGTGACTTCCACAACGAATCAAAATCCTCCTCGCTCCCGCCATTGCGCGCAGTCTCCAGCGAGCGATAGGCGAACTGATTGAAGCTGTGTGTACTCGCCACCCGCCGATCCAGCCCGGCGCGGTGCTCTTCGCCCTGAGTGTTGATCATCACCTTGTTGCCTTCCTGAAACGGCAAGCGCGGTGCCAACAGGGTTGCCGGTAGATCGATCGCGCTGATCTCCGGTAACAATAGTCCGCGCAAATACTGACTGTGATCGTCCCGCGAGCGCACCAGTTGCAGGCCGCAAGGCTGGGCATGTGGCGCCACCAGTTCAATACCCATTTGCGTGCCGCCGCCGCGTACCTGGCGGATCCAGCGAATGACCGCGATGCTCCAGCCCAGACTGACACTGTCCTGGATGCCGAGCATTTCTCCGGCCTGCAACTCGGCGGGCACTTCATTTGGCCACGCCAGGCAGTATCCGCCGGGGCTGTGATTGATCACCGGCAGGACATGGGTCGGGTAGTGCGGCGTACTGTCCGTGCCGTTTTCATCCTCGGGCAAATGGTCGTACTGGATTTCCTCGTACGGCAAAAAATCATCAGCCTTGCTCTGCGGTGCCGCGTCGAAGGCCTGGCTCCAACTGTCCTTTTCACCCTTGATCACGGCGCTGCTGAAGTTCGCCGAGCGCGTTCCGGGATGTTTGAGCAGTTCGCTGAAGCTGCGCTCGCCACCGAGGTAGAAGTGCAGAGCGCTCATGCCCACACACACGGTCAGATGGCCCTGGCCGACGGTGCGCTGAAAACTGCGCTCGGCGGCCTGTCCCCAAGTGGCATGCAGGTGCTGCAGGGTATCGAGGCTCAGTCCGGTCGGCACTGGCAGGGGGGGTGAGGTGTGCTGATGCTGCAGATGCGCTTCGATGGCGTTCACCAGCGGCTGCGGATCAAAGCCGAGCAATCCGGCCTGTTCTTCATTTCGAAACATGTTGCGGTAGCGTGGGCCGGCATCGATTGCCGGGCTGATTGCAAACAGGCCTTCGCTCGTACGGCCGGGATGCAATTTGAGCAGGGCACTCCACGGTTCGATTACTTCGGCCAATCGGGCGATCTGGTTTTGCCGCAATTGATTGCAGCGTGCGCTGCCCAGCAGCAGAGCGGCGATGTAAGTCTGTTCGAAACTGAGTTCGGTGGTGAGGCTGGCGAGGTCGTCATGGACCCGGCGCTGTTGGAGCTGCAGTTCGCAGGCGGTGCGATACAGCTGATGCAGTTCGAACCACACATGCTCCGGCGGCGAGCTATACAGCTGCGTGGCGCGCAGCAACTGGCCTTTGAGTGCATGGGCCGCCCGTTGCAGGGCCGTGCTGACCAATGCCGCGCGATCCTTGCTGTACTTCGGCGCAATCCGCAGCACGATCTGTTTATAGCCGATGGCCAGATGGCTTTGCAGCGCCTGGCACAGATTGCTGATTTTGCGCGAACGTTCGTCGAGCATGATCGCTTGATGCAGGAAGTGTCGTTCCAGATGCTGGCAGACGAAATAAACCTCGGGGCGCAACAGCTCCAGCAGGTTGAGGCGGTTGTCGCTGGGTGTGAGCAATTGGTTGAGTTCGCCCAGGCCTTGATACAGCAGGCGAGCGGTTTCGCCGATGTTGGCCTTGGGCAGGCCGGCGATCCAGCGCTTGAGGTCGCGCGGGGTGGCTTCGCAAAACGACAGGCGCGATTGCGTCGGGATCGAGGCGCGCAACGGTGGGGGAGAGATGGTCTGGCTCATGCCAAAAACCATAGCAGCAAATAGTGGAATCTGCGGGACCAGCACAACGCTGCTCCCGCAAAATCTGCATCAGGCTTTTGGCAGCGCCAGGCCTTGGCCCATCTGCACCGGCGAACCTGCCGTCAGCTCTTCAGCCCATTTCACCTGATCCGGCCCAAACAGCACGATGGCGGTCGAACCCAGTTTGAAGCGCCCCAGTTCCGCGCCTTTTTCCAGATGAATAGGCGCACGCGCAGCTTCGTCGTAGCGGAAGGTTTTCAGTTCGCGCTTCGGCGGTGTGACCAGACCGGCCCACACGGTTTCAATCGAAGCGACAATCATCGCGCCCACCAGCACCACGGCCATCGGCCCGCGCTCGGTGTCGAAGATGCACGCCACACGCTCGTTACGGGCGAACAGTTCCGGGACGTTTTCGGCGGTGGTCTGGTTGACCGAGAAAATCCGGCCCGGGATGTAGACCATTTCGCGCAGGGTGCCGGCCAGCGGCATGTGCACGCGGTGGTAGTCCTTTGGCGACAGGTAGATGGTGGCGAAGTCGCCGCCCATGAACGGCGCCGCATTGGCCGCATCACCGCCGAGCAGTTCCAGCACGCTGAAGCTGTGGCCCTTGGCCTGGAACACGCGACCGTGCTCGATCGGGCCGAGCTGGCTGACCGCACCGTCGGCCGGGCTGAGGATCGCGCCCGGGGTTTCGTCCAGCGGACGCGCGCCGTCTTTCAGAGCGCGGGTGAAGAAGGCATTGAAGTGCTCGTAAGCGGTCAGGTCTTCGACCAGTGCTTGCGACATGTCCACCTGGTAACGCTTGGCGAACCACTGGGTAAAGGCATTCTTGAACCAGCGCACGCGGCACTCGGCAATGCAGCCAGCCAGGCGCGACAGCAGGTGATGAGGCAGCAGGTACTGGCTGAGGATAAACAGACGCTCTTTCATTAGTTGTCCTTAAAAACCTTAAATCTCGACGGGCGTGTCAGGGTGGTTGCCCCATTCGCCCCAGGAACCGGCGTAGCCCTTGACCCGCGGATAACCGAGGGATTTGGCCACCAGATAAGTGAAGCCCGACCGGTGATGGGTCTGGCAGTGGGTAATGATTTCTTTGTCCTTGGTGATCCCGAGGTCTTCGAGGATCTGCGGCATGTCAGTGCGAATGCGTAGCTGACGGGCCTTGTCCATGCCGGCAGTCCATTCGAAATTGACCGCGCCGGGGATGTGCCCAGCCTTGGCGGCCAGCACTTTCTCACCGGAATACTCCAGCGGCCCGCGCGCATCCCAGATCGCCAGATCAGCAGCACCGAGACGGCTTTGCAAATATTCGCGCGTGGCAGTCGGCCCGTCGTGCAAGGTCAACGGCAGCGGGCCACCGACGGCTGCAGGCACCTGGATCGACATCGGCATGCCATCTGCCAGCCATGCCGGCAGACCACCGTCTATATAGTGGTACTTGTCGTGACCGATCACGTCGAGCAACCAGATGAAGCGCCCGGCCCAGCCGCCGCCCTCGTCGTCATAGACCACGTAGACCGCATCTTTGCGGTGGCCCAGTTCACCGAACAGAGCTTCCAGATCGGCTTTGGCCGGCAGCAGGCCCGGCGCCGGCGGCTGGCCGAACTGGGTGCGTTTCGGGTCGACAAAGCGTGCGCCGGGCAGATGACCTTCGGTGTAGCGGGCAGCGCTGGTCAGATCCACCAGAATCAGTTCAGGGGAATCGAGGCGCGGGAGCAGGTCGCTCGGCTCGATGACGAGCGGCAAGCCAGAGAAGTCAGACATGTGAGGTCTCCAGAGCACAAAGGGGGGAATTGTAGCGCAGCCTCATCGGCCACGGCTGCTAAAGCTGTGCAGGGCTTTTTCGATGCACTGCGCGGTTTTGCCAAAGGCCTGCACGGTGATGTCGGCGAACGGCCCGCCGCCCTGATCGGCGACGACGATCATGATCACCCGCCCGTTGTTGACCAGTGAACGCAGGAATAGATGCTCGCCGCGAAACAGCGTGCGCAGGCTCGCTGGCAGCAGGGCGGAGAATTGCGCATCGTTCTCTGGAGTGATGCGTACCTGCGCCTGTTGCGCAAGCAGCCGTTGCAGGACCTTGCTCTGACCGACGACAAAATTCAGCGCCGCCGCTTCTTTCGGCAGCCCGGCGGTTTGATGCACGCGCAGATTGGACTGCGTGCGGTCGGCCATCAGGATCATTACGCGGCGCATGCCGCTGGCGACCAATGCGTCGCGAGCGGCGACCGTCAGGCTCATGGCATTGGTGAAGCGGCTCGGTTCTGCGAGCAGTTCGGCGCATTGCTTGCGCCACTGGCCCAGGTCTTCAGCGGTGGGCGCGGCGGCCGGCAACATGCCGGCCGGCAAACGACGGGTGCCCCACGGCCACAGCAACGAAACCGCCGGGTGCCACAAGTCCGGCATCGCATGATGACGCGCGCTGTTGGCGGCTTGCTGGTGCAACTGTTGTTGCACCTCGTCCATGGAAATCTGCAGATACAGGCTGGTCAGGTACTGCCAGCGTTCGCTGTGCGGACTGTCCCAGGCCTGTTGCGCCGACAGTGCCAGACCGTTGGCCAGCAGCACGGTGTTGGCCGGCTGATTGAGCCAGCGGCGCAGGGTCGGATCATCGTCGAGGCGGTTTTGCTGGCGCAGCGGATGTTCGCTGTCACGGGCGATGCGCAGGACTTTGACCAGTTCGCGCTGTTCGCTGAGCAGCAGTTTATAGCCTTGCTGCACCCAGATCGGCAGGTGCCAGACTTGCACCAGCGCCTCGGCGATTTTCAGCAGGCGCACGCCGAACAATTGCTTCTCGACCACGCGCGCCGATTCGCCCTTGTGGATAACCCGCAGTTCCCATTCTTCAAGCAATTGCGGATAGGTCAGCGCCAACGGCCACAGCGGCGACAGAAACAGCAGGCTGCCCCAATGAATGTCCTGCCACAGCCGCGCCAGGCGACTGGCGAAAAAACCGTTGGCCTGTTGCGTCGCGTGCTGGCTGATCATCTGCAATTGGCGCAGGGCCTTGGGGATTTGCATCTGCGGTTCAGCGGGCAGGCGCGCCAGCAGTTCTTCGGTCCGTGCCAGGCCCAGACGATTGATCGCCACCTCGAGATTTTCCGCTGGTGTGGCCATGGTGCCGTGGGTGTGACGATTCGCCTCACGGATGATGCTCAAGGCCAGTGCCGGGCTGTCCTGCATCAGGTCGGCGATGTCGCGCAGCGAGCTGCGATTGTCACGGATCGCCCGGCAGACTTTGTCGTGAGCCTCTTGCGGCACGGGCAGTCGCACGCCATCGAGCAACTTTACCCAGCCGTCGAGCGTGGTCGGTTTTGCGTGTGGGACGTTCGTTTCATTAGCCATGTCTGGACGGGATCTTCACTGACTGTAGACGCGCCCGGCATGGGCTAAATTGGCTTTTCGCCTGAACTGGCTATAGTCTGGCGCAGTTTTGCCGATAAGTAGAAGAAGAGATTTTTTAACTTCCGAATATGACCTTGAACCCGACTTAAGTAAGTACTTTCTACCTATGGCTAAAATTATCGGCATCATCGTCGTATTCGCGAGCGTGCTCGGCGGATACGTGCTCTCCCACGGCAAGATTGCCGCCCTGATCCAGCCCTTTGAGGTGTTAATCATCGGTGGTGCGGCACTGGGTGCATTCCTCCAGGCCAACCCCGGCTACATGACGATGCACGTGCTCAAGAAATCCCTGAGCATGTTCAGTTCGCGCTTCAGCCACACGTTCTATCTGGAAGTGCTCGGGCTGATCTACGAGATCCTCAACAAGAGCCGCCGCGAAGGCATGATGGCCATCGAAGGCGACATCGAAGACGCCGCTGCGAGCCCGATCTTCGCCAAGTACCCGGCGGTGCTCAAAGACGAGCGCATGACCGCGTTCATTTGCGATTACCTGCGCATTATGTCGTCCGGCAACATGGCCCCGCACGAGCTGGAAGGCTTGTTCGACATGGAACTGTACAGCCTCAAGGAAGACCTTGAGCATCCATCCCACGCGGTGAACGGCATCGCCGACGCCATGCCGGGCTTCGGTATCGTCGCGGCGGTACTCGGTATTGTGGTGACCATGGCCTCGCTGGGTGAAGGCGATCAGAAGTCCATCGGTCTGCACGTCGGTGCGGCACTGGTCGGTACCTTCTTCGGTATTCTCGCGGCCTACGGTTTCTTCGGCCCGCTGGCGCACTCCCTGGCGCACGATGCCAAGGAAGAGCTGAACGTCTACGAAGCCATCAAGGCCTCGCTGGTGGCTTCGGCTTCCGGCATGCCGCCATCGCTGGCGGTCGAGTTTGGTCGCAAGGTGCTGTACCCGGCCCACCGTCCAAGCTTTGCCGAGCTGGAACAAGCCGTTCGCGGTCGCTAAGAAATGGAAAATAATCAGCCGATTATCATCAAGCGCGTCAAGCGCATAGCCGGCGGGCATCACGGCGGGGCGTGGAAAATCGCCTTCGCCGACTTCGCCACGGCGATGATGGCGTTCTTCCTGGTGTTGTGGCTGCTGTCTACCGCAACGCCGGAGCAGAAGATCGCCATCGCCGGTTACTTCAAAGACCCGGTCGGCTTCTCTGAAAGCGGTACGCCGTACATCATTGACCTGGGCGGCACGCCGACCCTGGCGCCGGAAAACACCCTCAACCCGGAAGTGAAGTCGCAGCCGCAACCCGACAAGGTCACGGTCGACACCGAGCAGGTTGAAGGCATGGCCGAGCAGGTCGAGAAGGAACGTCTGGAGCTGCTCCTGCAAGAACTGCAGAACAAGGTCGACGAGAACCCGCAACTGCAGAAGTTCAAGGATCAGATTCTCTTCGAGATCACGCCGAACGGCTTGCGCATCCAGATCATGGACGCCGAGAACCGGCCGATGTTCGACTCCGGTTCTGCACGCCTGAAGCCGTACTTCGAAGACATCCTGCTGGCCATGGCTGACACCATCAAAGCCGTGCCGAACAAGATCAGCATCAGCGGCCACACCGATGCCAAGCCTTACACCGGCACGGGCGATTTCGGTAACTGGGAGCTGTCGGCCAACCGTGCCAACGCGGCGCGTCGTGCCTTGATCGCCGGTAGCTATCCGGATGCGCAAGTGGCGCGGGTAGTGGGTTATGCCTCGTCGGCGCTGTTCGACAAGGAAAACCCGTTCAACCCGGTCAACCGCCGCATCGACATTGTGGTGCTGACCAAAAAAGCCCAGGCGGCCATCGAAGGTGCGCAAGGTGCCGATCCGGCAAAACCGGCGGATCAGGGGCAGAACGGTGCTGCTCCGGCAGCGCCTGTCGACCCGAATGCACTGCCGGCGGATCAGCAACCGGTGCCAGCGCACGAACTGCGCGAACGCCTGAACCTGTTCGACGACGCCGCGCCGAAACCGGCCGGGCCGGGGAGTGCGGCGCCAGCGCCTGCTCCCCCAGCCCCCAAGCAGTGATTCACAAAAAGCCACGGTCACCGTGGCTTTTTTGTATCTGCCTGCGTCGCAATGACCAGTCGCAGTTTTCGCAATCACGGAAGATCAGTTATGGAAAGACTCAAAGCCTATTTTCAACGGCATGGCAACGCACCCTTCAAGTTTGGCGAGGGGCGGGTCAGTGGCTATATTTCGGCCACCCTCGGGCTGTTGAGCCTGCTGGCGGTGTTCTGCTTCCTCTTCCCGGAATGGCTGACCACGGCCGAACTGCGCAAGGTCTATGACGAGCAGTTCGCACGCACCACGCTGTTGCTCGGTCTGGTGCTGTCGTTCAGCCTCGGCACCCTGAATATCCTGCTGAACAAACGCAAACGCCTGGGGATTACCGGTCTGGTTGCATCGGGGTTGGCGGTATTTCTCGGTGGTACCAATGTGCAGGTCAGCTCGATCGGGCAGACGCCTTATTCGCTGGGGCTGGACTGGTTTGTGCTGGCGCTGCTGGTGTCGGCCATCGTGTTCATTCCTCTGGAGAAGCTCTACTCCAAGGATCCCGAGCAAAACATCCTGCGCCCCCACTGGCGCACCGACCTGACCTACTTTTTTGTCAGCCACATGCTGGTGCAGTTCATCCTGATCTTCATCACCGCGTCCTCAAGCTACATCGCCGGTTGGGCGGTGTCGCCTGGCTTGCAGGCCAGCGTGCAAAGCCTGCCGTTGCTGGTGCAGTTTCTGCTGGCGATCCTGGTCGCCGATCTCGGTCAGTATTGGCTGCACCGGCTCTACCATGTCGTGCCATGGCTGTGGCGCATTCACGCGGTGCATCACTCCAGCACGCACATGGACTGGCTCGCGGGTTCGCGCGTGCACTTCATCGAAATCCTGCTGACCCGCACCGGGGTGCTGGTGCCGTTGATGCTGCTGGGCTTCGCGCCGCAAGCGCTGAATGCCTATGTGATTCTGGTCGGTGTTCAAGCGGTGCTGGCTCACGCCAACGTGCGGATCAACGGCGGCTGGCTGAACTACCTGATCGTGCTGCCGCGTTATCACCATTGGCACCACGCCCGGCACAAGGACTACATCTACAAAAACTACGCGATCCACACGCCGCTGATCGACATGCTGTTCGGCACGTTCAAGCTGCCGCCGAAAGAGTGGCCGGTGCGTTATGGCGTGTTTGGTAAGGAATTGCCGGGCGGGATTGTGCGTCAGCATCTGTATGCGTTTCGCAAGCCTGAGCCGAAGTAGGTTCGGAGGTTGAAGAAAGCCGCGTTTGATTCGCGGCTTTTTTTTGCCTGCTGTCGATAGGCGGACACACTCTCGCCACCGCACTCATTGATAATATTCCGAGGCAGCTGCCAGTTGTTTTTCTGATGACTGCTGATGAACCTAAACCACCTAAACCACCTAAACGACAAGGAATCGTCACCATGGGAAGTCCAAGCATTTTTTTATTGCAACAGCAGTTTGACCAACTGGTACAACGTATTCCCGGTGAGGGCATCGAGTTTTGGTTTGCTCGCGAGCTGCAAGAGCCTTTGGGTTATGCCCGTTGGGAGAACTTTCTTACGGTTATCCAGCGAGCTATAGCTTCATGTGAAGCCACTGGAGCCGTTGCACAGGATCATTTTCGTGGCGTCACGAAAATGATCGAAGTCGGAAAGGGTGGGCAGCGTGCCATCGACGATTTCATGCTCACTCGTTACGCCTGTTACCTGATCGCTCAGAATGGTGATCCACGTAAGCAGCCCATTGCTTTCGCTCAGAGTTATTTCGCGCTGCAAACACGTAAACAGGAGTTGATTGAAGACCGGATGCGCTTGCAAGCACGGTTTGATGCACGTGATCGCTTGCGTGAGTCTGAAAAGGAACTGTCGCAGAATATCTACGAACGAGGAGTGGACGATGAAGGCTTCGCTCGCATTCGTTCTCGGGGCGATGCCGCACTCTTTGGTGGGCAAACAACGCAAGCGATGAAAGATCGCTATGGCATCGTCAAGAGTCGACCACTGGCGGATTTTCTACCTACGTTGACTATTGCGGCCAAAAACCTCGCGACGGAGATGACCAATCACAATGTACTTCAGGTCGATTTGAAGGGTGAGACGGCTATTGCCAAGGAGCATGTTCAAAACAATCTGAGTGTGCGTGACATGTTGGATCAACGAGGTATCAAACCCGAGGAACTCCCTGTTGAAGAAGACATTCGCAAACTTGAGCGCCGAGTTAAATCACACGAAAAGAGTATTGCGAAACAAGCACCGAAGTTGCCGACTGACTGATTGGCATTCCATTCTGTAGATTTAGCGTGCATAGCAACAAAAGGCCGCGTTTGGTACGCGGCTTTTTGTTGCGTGCTGGTAGGCTCTAGAAACCGCGACGAATCCTGTTTTTCAGTGCGTCGTGAAACACCTCGGCGTTGTGTTTGTTGGTCGTCCGTGTCGACTCGTTACCGGTCTGAACAAATGGTAGGTTTGCATGGGGTTCCTCGGAGGTCGCGAAAGTGCGAAGGGGGAACTGACTGTAGGCATCTGCGTAATGCCTACAAGGTGCTGGCAGCAAAAGAGAAATGTCCTGCAAGCGGGTGTGCGGACGCCTACAGAAACGTCTGTTGTTTAAGCGTTTTAGGGATTTGTCAGGCGTAATCCGACAACCGGCAACCCCGGGTCTCAGGGCCGCCGGTACGGCTATTTAATAACCGTTTTCCGGCAGGCTGGCGATGATCGAGCGGTAGCTGTTCATGCGCTGCTGCTGCACGCGGCCATCTTCCAGCGCCTTGAGCAACGCACAGCCCGGTTCGCGATCATGCTTGCAGTCGCGGAAACGGCAAGTGCCGAGCAAATCATCGAACTCGATGAAACCTGCCTCAACGTCAGCGCGGCTGACGTGGCCCAGGCCAAATTCGCGAATGCCCGGGGAGTCGATCAATTCGCCACCACCGGGGAAGTGGAACAGGCGTGCAGTGGTCGTCGTGTGCGTGCCCTGGCCGGACAGCTCGGACAACGGCCCGACGCGGGTTTCGACTTCAGGCAGCAAGCTGTTGACCAGCGACGACTTGCCGACACCGGACTGGCCGACGAACACGCTGATGCGCCCGTCGAGCTGCTGTTGCAGTTGTTCCATGCCATTGCCGTGGTGCGCCGACACTTCCAGCACCGGATAACCCAGCGTGCGATACACCGCCAGCAGCGCATTGAGCGCCGGGGCGTTCTGCTCGTCGATCAGGTCGAATTTGTTCAGCAGCAACAACGGACGGATGCCCGCATGTTCCGCCGCGACCAGATAGCGGTCGATCAGGTTGGCATGCGGCTCCGGCAGCGGCGCGAAGACGATGACGATCATGTCGACGTTGGCCGCGACCGGTTTGAGCTGACCCCGGCTGTCCGGACGGCACAGTTCGGTGGTGCGCGGCAGTTGCGCGACGATCACCCCGATGCCTTGGTTGCCGGCGCGCCAGACGACCGTGTCGCCGGTCACCAGTGCTGGCAGGTTGGCGCGCAAGTGGCAGCGGAACACTTGGCCGGCCTGATCACCGTCAACCGCCTCGACCTCGACCTGTACACCGAAGTGGGCGATCACCAGACCTGTTTGTTCCGGGCCCAGATCGCCGCCCTCAAGGGCCTCGACCGCCGAGGACTCGCGTTTGGCGGCGCGGGCAGCGCGTTCGCCCTGAATCTTTTCGATGCGCCAGTTTTGACGACGATTGAGTTGGCGTTTGGCCATGGGTGTTCCGTCTGAAGAATGCAGCGATTAGGTAAAACGGCCGCGAGTTTAGCACGCCCGGCCACCGGCCTAGGCTAAACTGCGCAGCATTGCCTAGGAGCCGACATATGCCAAACCCGCAGAACCTGATCTGGATCGACCTGGAAATGACCGGTCTGGATCCGGAAAACGACGTCATCATCGAAATGGCCACCATCGTCACCGACAGTGACCTCAACACCTTGGCCGAAGGCCCGGTGATCGCCATCCACCACAGTGACGAAGTCCTCGCGCGCATGGACGAGTGGAACACCCGCACCCACGGCAACTCCGGCCTGACCCAGCGCGTGCGCGACAGCCGTATCAACATGGCCGAAGCTGAAGCTGAAACCATCGCCTTCCTGGAAAAATGGGTACCGAGGGGCAAGTCGCCGATCTGTGGCAACAGCATCTGCCAGGACCGTCGCTTCCTTTATACGCACATGAAAGCGCTGGAAAGCTACTTCCATTATCGCAACCTCGACGTGTCGACCCTCAAGGAACTGGCCGCGCGCTGGGCGCCGGACGTGCGCGACAGCTTCAAGAAGGGCAGCACGCACTTGGCGCTGGACGATATCCGCGAATCGATCGCCGAGTTGCAGCATTACCGCAAGCACTTCATCAAGTTCTGATACTGGCGATGGGGGCGGGTAAAGCATTTGCCCCCTTTTGGTGCCGCATCGAAATGGCTAGACTGCGCGCCTTCCTGCCTGGATCGCCACCATGTTGCTGATGCTCTATCTGATTGCCATCACCGCTGAAGCCATGACCGGCGCGCTGTCTGCCGGCCGTCGCGGCATGGACTGGTTTGGCGTGGTGCTGATCGCCTGCGTCACGGCGTTGGGCGGCGGTTCGGTGCGCGACGTGTTGCTTGGGCATTACCCGCTGACCTGGGTCAAACATCCGGAATACCTGGTGCTGACCTCGGTAGCGGCGATGTTCACGGTGTTCACCGCCCGCTGGATGCGTCATCTGCGCTCGCTGTTTCTGGTGCTCGACGCCGTGGGTCTGGTGGCTTTCACCCTGATCGGTTGCATGACCGCGCTGGAAATGGGCCACGGCATGCTGGTGGCCTCGGTCAGCGGCGTGATCACCGGAGTATTCGGTGGCATCCTGCGCGACATCTTCTGCAACGACATCCCGCTGATCTTCCGCCGTGAACTGTACGCCAGCGTCTCGTTCGCGGCGGCGTGGTGTTACATGCTTTGCCTGTACCTGAACGTACCGAGCGAGCAGGCGATTCTGATCACGTTGTTCGGCGGCTTCCTGCTGCGCCTGCTGGCAATCCGTTTCCACTGGGAAATGCCCAAGTTCGTTTATAACGACGCGCCTTGACGTTGGGCGTGCTGCTTCAGCGCCCACTCGACGTGCTCTTGTACCAGCGCTGACGGGTAGTCACGGCGCGCCTTCAATGCTTCCAGTACTGGAATGCTCGAGGGCGCATTGCCCAGTCCCACGGCCAGATTGCGCAGCCAGCGTTCATACCCGGCCCGACGCAATGGTGAGCCTTCGGTACTGCTGAGAAATTTGTCTTCATCCCACATGAACAGTTCAGCCAGTTCGGCGTTGTCCAGATTGTGCCGTGGCTTGAAGTCGCTTTCCCCGGAGGGCTTGGCGAACCGGTTCCACGGGCAGACGATCTGGCAGTCATCGCAACCGAACACGCGGTTGCCGATCAGCGGGCGGAGGTCTTCAGGAATCGCGTTTTTCAGTTCGATGGTCAGATAAGAAATACAGCGTCGCGCGTCCAGCACATACGGCCCGACGAACGCGTTGGTCGGGCAGATATCCAAACACGCGGTGCAGCGGCCGCAATGTTCGCTGCTGTGCGGCTCATCCACCGGCAATGGCAGGTCGACGAACAGCTCACTGAGAAAGAAATAACTGCCAGCCTTGCGGTTCAGTACCAGGGTGTTTTTGCCGATCCAGCCCAGCCCGGCCTGTTCGGCGATGGCTTTTTCCAGCACCGGGGCACTGTCGACAAACGCACGAAAACCAAACGGGCCGATCTGCGCTTGAATCTTGTCGGCCAACTGCTGCACACGTTTACGGATCAATTTGTGGTAATCGCGGCCCAAGGCATAACGCGACACGTAGGCTTTTTCCGGTTGCGCGAGCATTTGCGCCATTTGCGTGTCGCCGGGCAGGTAATCCATGCGCAGCGAGACCACGCGCAATGTGCCCGGCACCAGTTCTTCCGGGTGCGAGCGTTTGCTGCCATGGGCGGCCATGTAGTCCATTTCGCCGTGGTAGCCGGCCTCGAGCCAGCGTGCGAGGTGCTGCTCATGCTCGGCCAGATCCAGACCGCTGATGCCGACTTGCTGAAAGCCCAGCTCGCGGCCCCAATCCTTGATCGATTGGGCGAGGGCGGGCAGGTCTGTGGTGATGGCGGACATGAGGCGAGAGAAACCGGAGCTGAGGTGCGTATAATTCTGCCAGACATCGGAGCCCGAAGACGCATGCCGCACACGAAAGATGAATTACCCGACGCGCTGTATGGCGCCGCACAGGTGCGCGAACTCGATGCGCGGCTGATTGCCGCCGGTACGCCGGGCTTCGAATTGATGCAGCGCGCGGCGCATGCAACGTGGCGCGCGCTGGTTCGGCAATGGCCGTCGGCGACCGAACTGACGGTGCTGGCCGGGCATGGCAACAATGCTGGCGACGGTTATCTGGTCGCGGCCATGGCACAGCGAGCCGGGTGGCAGGTGCGGGTGTTGGCAGTCGGCGATCCGCAGCGATTGCAGGGCGATGCCGCTCTCGCCCACTCCGAGGCGCGGGCTGAAGGTGTTGCGGTGCAAGGCTGGCAGGCTCGCAGCGAACTGCGCGGCGTCATTCTTGATGCCTTGCTCGGCACCGGTTTGAGCGGTGACGTGCGCGAGCCTTACCTCTCGGCGATCAAAGCCATTAACGCCAGCGGCTTGCCGGTAACGGCCGTCGATATTCCTTCTGGTTTATGTGCAGACACCGGGCATGTGCTCGGCGCCGCCGTGCAGGCCGATCTGACGGTGACCTTTATCGGCCTGAAACTCGGTTTGTTCACAGGTGATGCGGCGGATCACATCGGCTCGTTGCTGTTTAATGATCTGCAAGCCAGCGCCGACATCTATCGTGACATTCCGGTCATCGCCCAACGGCTCACCCCGGCTAATCTTCCGAAACTGGCGGCACGTAGGCCGACTTCGCACAAGGGCCGTTTCGGCCATGTGTTGCTGATCGGTGGCGATCACGGGTTTGGCGGGGCGATCCTGCTCAGCACCGAAAGCGCCTTGCGCAGCGGCGCCGGAATGGTTTCGCTGGCGACGCGACCGGAGCATGTCCCGGCTGTGCTGACTCGTGTGCCGGAGGTGATGACGCTCGGCACATCGTCGTCCAATCAATTGATGGGTTTGCTGGAAAAAGTCTCGACACTGGTGATCGGCCCCGGACTCGGCCAGGCCAGTTGGGGCCGGGCGTTGCTGTCAGCAGCTGCCAATGCGCCGTTGCCGCAAGTGTGGGACGCCGATGCGTTGAACCTGCTGGCGAGCGGTTTAGCGAAGCTGCCCAAGGATTGCGTGATCACCCCGCATCCCGGCGAAGCGGCGCGGTTGCTCGGCATCAGTACCGCCGAAGTGCAGGCTGACCGACCGGCCGCCGCGCGGGCATTGAGCAAAAAATATGCAGCGACTGTAACTCTCAAAGGTGCCGGTACTCTGATCGCACATCCCGATGGGCGTCTGGCGCTGTGTCATCAGGGCCACCCGGCGATGGCGACCGCCGGGTTGGGCGATGTGCTGGCCGGTTTGACCGGCGCGTTGCTGGCGCAGGGAATGCAAAGTTTCGACGCCGCGTGTCTGGCCGTGTGGCTGCACGCCAACGCCGGGGCGCAACAAGGCAAATTGGGCCGTGGGCTGGCGGCCAGTGATCTGATTCCAGCCATTCGTCAGTTGTTGGAGGAGCAAGCACCGTGTCTGAAGTAACCCTGTACCTGGCCGATGAACAGGCCATGAGCGACTTTGGCGCACGGATCGCCCGCGTGACTCAAGGCCATGGCCTGATTTTTCTCGAAGGCAATCTGGGCATGGGCAAAACCACCCTGTCGCGAGGCATCATTCGCGGGCTGGGCCATCTCGGCGCGGTAAAAAGTCCGACCTTCACTTTGGTCGAACCTTACGAAATCGGTGACATCCGCGCCTTCCACTTTGACCTGTATCGCCTGGTCGATCCGGAAGAACTGGAGTTTCTCGGCATCCGCGACTACTTCGAAGACGATGCGATGTGCCTGATCGAATGGCCCGATAAAGGTGCAGGCTTTTTGCCAAAGCCTGACCTGACCATTACCATTAGCCCGCAAGACAGCGGGCGTTCGCTGAAAATTTTATCCCAGGGTTCGCGTGGCGAGGCCTGGTGTGCCGCTTTGGCATTGGAATCCAATTAAATGATGGGGTTAGGTATGCGCTTTCGCGCGTTGGTGGCTGCCGCTGGACTGTTGTTGATGGCAGTAACCGTCAACGCTGTGGCCGATTCAAAGGTCAACAGCGTGCGCCTGTGGCGGGCGCCGGACAACACGCGACTGGTCTTCGACCTGAGTGGCCCGGTGCAGCACAGCGTCTTCACCCTGACCTCACCGGACCGGCTGGTGATCGACATCAACGGCGCCACCCTCGGTGCGCCGCTGAATGTACAGACCGCAAACACGCCGATCACCGCGATGCGCTCGGCCCAGCGCACGCCAACCGACCTGCGCGTGGTCATCGACCTGAAGAAAGCCGTCACCCCGAAAAGCTTCTCGCTGGCGCCAAATGCGCAATACGGCAATCGTCTGGTGGTCGACCTGTTCGACAACCCGGCTGACGCCGCACCGCCGCCGGCGCCAACGCCGCAGGTGGCGACCGTGCCAGCGGTGCCGGTAACCCCGACCGAACCTGCGATCAAGTTGCCGCCAGCCCCGGCCGGCAAGCGCGACATTATTGTGGTGATCGACGCCGGCCATGGTGGCGAAGACCCGGGTGCATCCGGCTCGCGTGGCCAGCGTGAAAAAGACGTGGTACTGCAAATCGCCCGTGAACTGCAGCGTCAGGTCAACGGCATGAAAGGCTTCCGCGCCGAACTGACCCGTACCGGCGACTACTTCATCCCGTTGCGCGGCCGTACCGAGATCGCCCGCAAGAAGGGCGCCGACCTTTTCGTCTCGATTCACGCCGACGCCGCGCCATCTGCCGCCGCTTTCGGTGCCTCGGTGTTTGCCCTGTCTGATCGTGGTGCAACGTCGGAGACCGCGCGTTGGCTGGCCGACAGCGAAAACCGTTCTGACTTGATCGGTGGTGCCGGCAACGTCAGCCTCGATGATAAGGACCGCATGCTCGCCGGCGTATTGCTCGACCTGTCGATGACCGCCTCGCTGACCTCCAGCCTCAACGTCGGCCAGAAAGTCCTGACCAACATCGGCCGCGTCACGCCACTGCACAAACAGCGGGTGGAACAGGCCGGATTCATGGTGTTGAAGTCGCCGGACATCCCGTCGATCCTGGTCGAAACCGGCTTCATCTCCAATGCCAACGAAGCGAACAAGCTTTCGGCATCAAGCCACCAGCAAGCGCTGGCGCGTTCGATCAGCAGCGGCGTGCGTCAGTTCTTCCAGCAGAACCCGCCACCGGGCACCTACATCGCCTGGTTGCGTGATTCTGGCAAAATTGTCCAAGGCCCGCGCGATCATCGCGTCGGTCCGGGCGAAACGCTGGCGATGATCGGCGTGCGCTATCAGGTATCGCCGGCCACGCTCCGCGCCGCCAACAACCTGAAAAGTGATGAGCTGAAAGTCGGTCAACACTTGACCATTCCAGGCACCGAATTGGCGTCCAAAGAATGAACGAAGTGTTGAACGCTGCTGCCCGCATCGAACTGCTCAGCCCACGGCTGGCGAACCAGATTGCCGCCGGTGAAGTGGTTGAACGCCCGGCTTCGGTGATCAAGGAACTGTTGGAAAACAGCCTCGACTCCGGCGCCAGACGCATTGATGTCGACGTCGAGCAGGGTGGCGTCAAGCTGCTGCGCGTGCGCGACGACGGTAGCGGTATTTCCGCCGATGATCTGCCGCTGGCCCTGGCTCGTCACGCCACCAGTAAAATCCGTAACCTGGAAGACCTTGAGCAGGTGATGAGTCTCGGTTTCCGTGGTGAGGCACTGGCGTCGATCAGCTCCGTGGCACGCTTGACCCTGACCTCGCGCACCCGCGACGCCGATCAGGCCTGGCAGGTGGAAACCGAAGGCCGCGACATGGCGCCTCGGGTTCAGCCAGCGGCGCATCCGGTCGGCACCTCGGTGGAAGTCCGCGACCTGTTCTTCAACACCCCGGCGCGACGCAAATTTCTCAAGACCGAAAAAACCGAATTCGATCACCTGCAAGAAGTGATAAAGCGTCTCGCGCTGGCGCGTTTCGACGTCGCGTTTCATCTGCGCCACAACGGCAAGACCATTCTCAGCCTGCACGAAGCCCACGATGATGCGGCCCGCGCTCGGCGTGTGGCGGCGATCTGCGGTTCGGGGTTTCTTGAGCAGGCGTTGCCGATCGAGATCGAGCGCAACGGCTTGCACCTGTGGGGCTGGGTCGGTTTGCCGACCTTCAACCGTAGTCAGGCGGATTTGCAGTATTTCTTCGTGAATGGCCGAGCGGTGCGCGACAAACTGGTCGCCCACGCTGTGCGTCAGGCCTATCGCGACGTGCTGTTCAACGGCCGGCACCCGACCTTTGCACTGTTTTTCGAAGTCGATCCGGCGGCGGTCGACGTCAACGTGCACCCAACCAAACACGAAGTGCGCTTCCGTGACGGGCGCATGGTGCATGACTTCCTTTATGGCACCTTGCACCGAGCGTTGGGCGATGTGCGTCCGGAAGATCAGCTTGCCGGTTCCGTGACCACAGCCGTCGTGCGCCCAACGGGCCTCGATGCCGGTGAGTTCGGCCCACAGGGTGAAATGCGTCTGGCGGCCAATGCCTTGCTGGAGCAACCGCAGGCGCAACCGGCGTTCAATACTTCGTCCGGTGCCAGTGCTGGCGGGGCTTATCAGTATCAATACACGCCACGTCCGCAATCGGCAGTGCCGCCGGCTGCCGAGGCGCAAGCTGCTTATCGAGAGTTTTTCGCACCGCTGCCGGAAGCCAATGCCAACGCATTGCCGGCCGGTCAGGAAGACATTCCGCCGCTCGGTTACGCGCTGGCGCAGCTCAAAGGCATTTATATTCTGTCCGAGAACGCCCAAGGTCTGGTGTTGGTGGATATGCACGCCGCCCACGAACGGATCATGTATGAGCGTCTGAAAATCGCCATGGCCAGCGAAGGCCTCAGCGGCCAGCCGCTGCTGGTGCCGGAATCCCTGGCCGTGAGCCAGCGCGAGGCCGATTGTGCTGAAGAGCACGCGGCATGGTTTCAGCGCTTGGGCTTTGAATTGCAGCGTCTGGGCCCGGAAACCTTGGCGATCCGCCAGATTCCGGCGTTGTTGAAGCAGGCTGAAGCCAACCGTCTGGTCGGCGACGTGCTGTCGGATTTGATGGAGTACGGCACCAGCGACCGGATTCAGGCACACCTCAACGAATTGCTCGGCACCATGGCCTGCCACGGCGCGATTCGCGCCAATCGGCGCCTGGCCCTGCCGGAAATGAACGGCCTGCTGCGTGACATGGAAAACACCGAACGCAGCGGTCAATGCAATCATGGCCGACCGACCTGGACCCAACTGGGCCTGGACGATCTGGACAAACTGTTCTTGCGCGGTCGTTGATGAGCCAACTCCCTCCAGCGATTTTTCTGATGGGCCCGACCGCTGCGGGCAAAACCGATCTGGCCATCGAGCTGACCAAGGTGCTGCCGTGCGAGCTGATCAGCGTTGATTCGGCGTTGGTCTACCGCGGCATGGACATTGGCACCGCCAAGCCTTCGAAAGAACTGCTGGCCGAATATCCGCACCGTTTGATCGATATTCTCGATCCGGCCGAAGCCTATTCCGCTGCGGATTTCCGTCGTGATGCCCTGCAAGCCATGGCCGAAATTACCGCGCGCGGGAAAATTCCGCTGCTGGTCGGCGGCACGATGCTCTATTACAAGGCTTTGGTCGAAGGCCTGGCAGACATGCCGGCCGCCGATCCCGAGGTCCGTGCGCAGATCGAAGAAGAGGCTGCACGCCTTGGCTGGCAAGCCCTGCACGACCAATTAGCGACCATCGATCCGGTATCCGCAGCGCGGATTCACCCGAACGATCCGCAGCGCCTGAGTCGCGCGCTGGAAGTTTATCGAGTCAGCGGTCAGAGCATGACCGAGCTGCGCCAGCAACAATCTGCGCAAAGTACTGAAGCAGCCGCTTCGGGACTGCAACAATTGCCCTATACTGTCGCGAACTTGGCCATTGCCCCGGCGAATCGTCAGGTACTGCACGAGCGCATTAAACAAAGATTCACAATTATGTTGGAACAGGGGTTCATCGACGAGGTCGTAGCCCTGCGTAAAAGAAGTGACCTGCATTCGGGGTTGCCGTCTATACGTGCGGTAGGCTACCGCCAAGTCTGGGACTACCTGGATGGCAAGCTGACGTTGGCCGAAATGCAGGAGCGCGGCATCATCGCCACGCGCCAATTGGCCAAACGCCAGTTCACCTGGCTGCGCAGCTGGGAAGATATACACTGGCTGGACAGTCTTGATTGCGACAATCTGCCACGCGCCTTGAAATACCTTGGGACCATCTCCATATTGAGCTGAGTCCTTGCAATTGCCGTCTATCCTTGGGGGTGTGACGGCCAAAGCCATCTGAATTACCTATTTTTTATTATTGAATCCTTAAAGGAGTGCGGCACATGTCAAAAGGGCATTCGCTACAAGACCCTTACTTGAATACTTTACGTAAAGAGAAAGTTGGGGTTTCCATCTATCTGGTCAACGGTATCAAACTGCAAGGCACGATCGAGTCGTTCGACCAGTTCGTGATCCTGCTGAAAAACACCGTGAGCCAAATGGTTTACAAACACGCTATCTCGACAGTAGTGCCGGTTCGTCCAATTCGTCTGCCTAGCGCAACCGAATCCGAAGCAGGTGACGCTGAGCCAGGTAACGCCTGATAGGAGTCTCCTTTGTTCTTTGAGCGCCACGGTGGTGGTGAACGAGTCATCCTCGTTCACTTGGATGGACAGGACCCTGAGGCGCGCGAAGATCCGCAGGAGTTTCAGGAATTGGCTAATTCGGCCGGCGCCGAGACCGTTGCGTTTTTTAACGTGCCGCGTCATCGGCCAACCGCCAAATACCTGATCGGCAGCGGCAAGGTCGAGGAACTGCGCGACCTGGTCAAGGCTGAAGAAGCTGATCTGGTGATTTTCAATCACATCCTCACGCCGAGTCAGGAACGTAACCTCGAACGTGTTTTCGAGTGTCGCGTGATCGACCGTACCGGCCTGATTCTCGATATTTTCGCCCAACGCGCCCGTACCCATGAAGGCAAGCTCCAGGTCGAACTGGCCCAGCTTGACCACATGAGCACCCGCCTGGTTCGTGGCTGGACTCACCTTGAGCGTCAGGGTGGCGGCATCGGTATGCGCGGCCCAGGTGAAACCCAACTGGAAACCGACCGCCGTTTGCTGCGGGTTCGCCTGCGTCAGATCAAGGGGCGGCTGGAGAAGGTGCGCAGCCAGCGCGAGCAATCGCGACGTGGTCGTTCCCGTGCCGATATTCCGACCGTGTCTCTGGTGGGATATACCAACGCCGGTAAGTCCACGCTCTTCAACAACGTGACGAAATCCGATGTCTACGCGGCCGACCAATTGTTCGCCACGCTGGACCCGACCCTGCGTCGTCTGGAACTGGACGATCTGGGGCCGATTGTTCTGGCAGACACGGTGGGCTTCATTCGTCACTTGCCGCACAAGCTGGTCGAGGCATTTCGGTCTACCCTCGAAGAGTCGAGCAATTCCGATCTGTTGTTGCACGTGATCGATGCGGCCGAACCGGATCGCATGTTGCAGATCGAGCAGGTGATGGTGGTACTGGGCGAGATTGGTGCCCAGGACTTGCCGATCCTCGAGGTCTATAACAAACTCGATTTGCTTGAAGGCGTTGAGCCACAAATCCAGCGCGACGAAAACGGCAAGCCCCAGCGGGTCTGGCTGTCGGCGCGAGATGGCAGTGGTCTGGAGTTGCTTGAACAAGCCATTGCCGAATTACTTGGCAGTGATTTGTTTGTCGGTACCCTGCGTTTGCCGCAACGATTCGCGCGACTGCGTGCGCAGTTTTTCGAACTCGGTGCGGTGCAGAAAGAAGAGCACGACGAAGAAGGCATCAGTTTGCTGGCCGTTCGTTTGCCCCGTGTCGAGTTGAATCGACTGGTAAGCCGCGAAGGATTGCAGCCGATGGAATTCATCGAGCAACACACTTTGCAATAAAAGCCTGACAAAGCGGTTGTGCCGCAACGGCAGGCATTCTGTAGCATTGGTCGGCGCGCCGTGGGTGCGTCTTTGCTTTATCAGATGGAGAGCGCTATGGCTTGGAATGAGCCGGGTGGCAACTCGAATAATCAGGATCCTTGGGGTGGCAAACGCCGCAATAATGGCGACCGCAAGGGGCCACCGGATCTCGACGAGGCCTTCCGAAAGCTGCAGGAAAGCCTGAACGGGTTGTTCGGTGGTGGTAAGAAACGTGGTGATGACGGCGGTGGTTCGGGCAAGAGCAGTGGCGGCTTCGGCGGTCTGCTCGGCATCGGCCTCGTTGTGCTGGCGGCTGTCTGGCTGTACAGCGCGGTCTACGTGGTCGACGAGCAGGAGCAAGCCGTGGTGCTGCGCTTCGGCAAGTACTACGAGACTGTCGGCCCGGGCCTGAACATCTATTTCCCGCCGATCGATAAAAAGTACATGGAAAACGTCACGCGTGAGCGTGCCTACACCAAGCAGGGCCAGATGCTGACCGAAGACGAGAACATCGTCGAAGTGCCGCTGACCGTGCAGTACAAGATCAGCAACCTGCAGGACTTCGTGCTGAACGTCGATCAGCCGGAAATCAGCCTGCAGCATGCGACCGACAGTGCCCTGCGCCACGTGGTGGGTTCCACCGCCATGGACCAGGTGCTGACCGAAGGTCGTGAATTGATGGCCAGCGAAATCAAGGAGCGTCTGCAACGCTTCCTCGATACCTATCGCACCGGTATCACCGTCACTCAGGTCAACGTACAGAGCGCAGCGGCACCGCGTGAAGTGCAGGAAGCCTTCGATGACGTGATCCGCGCCCGTGAAGACGAGCAGCGTTCGCGCAACCAGGCTGAAACCTACGCCAACGGCGTCGTGCCGGAAGCCCGTGGTCAGGCCCAGCGTATCCTTGAGGATGCCAACGGTTACCGAGACGAGACGGTCTCGCGCGCCAAGGGTGAAGCCGACCGCTTTACCAAACTGGTCGCCGAGTATCGCAAGGCACCTGAGGTGACCCGCCAGCGTCTGTACCTGGACACCATGCAGGAAGTCTTCAGCAACACCAGCAAGGTACTCGTGACCGGCAACAAGAACGGCCAGAGCAACCTGCTTTACCTGCCGTTGGACAAAATGATTCAGAACAGTTCGGGCAGCAATGCACCGGTCACCGGTTCGGCTGCCGCCAGTAACAACACGGACGTCACGCCGCATGTCACTGACCTGCCGCAATCGCGCACAAGGGAGACCCGCTGATGAGCAATAAATCGCTGATCGCCCTTATTGTTGGCGTCGTTGTCGTGCTGGTGGGCTGGAACTGCTTCTACATCGTCGCTCAGACCGAGCGTGCGGTGCTGCTGCAATTCGGTCGTGTGGTTCAGGCGGATGTTCAGCCAGGCCTGCATGTGAAAGTGCCTTACGTTAACCAGGTGCGTAAATTCGACGCACGTCTGATGACGCTGGATGCACCGACACAGCGTTTCCTGACCCTGGAAAAGAAAGCCGTGATGGTCGACGCTTATGCCAAGTGGCGCGTGAAAGATGCCGAGCGCTTCTACACCGCGACTTCCGGTCTGAAGCAAATCGCCGACGAGCGTCTGTCCCGTCGTCTGGAGTCCGGTCTGCGTGACCAGTTCGGTAAGCGCACCCTGCACGAAGTGGTGTCGGGTGAGCGTGATGCACTGATGGCTGACATCACCGCATCGCTGAACAAAATGGCGGAAAAAGAGCTGGGTATCGAAGTGGTCGATGTCCGGGTCAAGACCATCGATCTGCCTAAAGAAGTGAACCGCAGCGTGTTCGAACGTATGAGCACCGAGCGTGAGCGTGAAGCTCGCGAGCACCGCGCCAAGGGTAACGAGCTGGCGGAAGGCATCCGTGCCGACGCCGATCGTCAACGCCGCGTGCTGCTGGCTGAAGCCTATCGTGAATCCGAAGAGGTTCGCGGTGACGGTGATGCCCAGGCCGCTGCGATCTACTCCAAGGCCTACGGCCAGGATCAGGAGTTCTACAGTTTCTACCGTAGCCTGCGCGCCTACCGTGAAAGCTTCGCGAACAAATCCGACGTATTGGTCCTCGACCCAAGCAGCGACTTTTTCCACTACCTGGAAAAGGCCAAGCCTTGATACGCCGTTGACCTGAATCATTCCGCCCGGCGGCTAATACCTCGGGCGGGGTGATCCTTTGGGAAAACGTGTGTATGATGCGGCAGCCGGGAAATTCCCGGCTTTTTTGCGTCTGCACGTTTGATTGCTGTTTTTTGTTGCAGGCATCGGGTTGAATGGCCCGAGAGTATTTCGAGGAAAGTGATGGGCGAAGCCGGTAACAGGCCTTTCGCCGCGTCGTTCATGCGCGTGCGTTTTGAACGGACCGGTCATTTTCTGCTTCACTCAAGGCTCGCCCGCAGGCTGGCCGCCCGGATCAAAGGGGAATGGCGTAATGGCAACGGTAGACCGCTGGCTGCTGCCAGATGGCATCGAAGAAGTACTGCCACCGGAAGCGGCGCGCATTGAAGTCGCGCGTCGTCAGGTGTTGGATCTGTTCCAGAGCTGGGGTTACGAGTTTGTCGTGACTCCCCATATCGAGTACCTGGAATCCCTGCTGACCGGCGCGGGCCAGGACCTGGATCTGCGTACCTTCAAGGTCATCGACCCGCAGTCGGGCCGGCAGATGGGTTTCCGTGCCGACATCACGCCGCAAGTGGCGCGCATCGATGCGCACACCCTGCGTCGCGAAGGCCCGAGCCGTCTGTGCTACGCCGGTAGCGTGCTGCATGCCCAGCCGCGGGCATTGTCGTCCTCGCGCAGCCCGATCCAGTTGGGCGCCGAGTTGTACGGCGACGCCAGCCCGAGCAGCGACGTTGAAGTGATCAGCCTGATGCTGGCCATGCTGCAACTGGCCGACGTGCCGGATGTGCACATGGATCTTGGTCATGTCGGCATCTACCGTGGCCTGGCGCGTGCCGCCGGTCTGTCCGGTGAAGTCGAGCAGCAGTTGTTCGACGCGCTGCAACGCAAAGCCATCGACGAGGTCATTACCTTGACCGAAGGCCTGCCGGCCGACCTGTCCGGCATGCTGCGTGCGCTGGTTGATCTGTGCGGCGGCCGTGAAGTGTTAAGCGCTGCCCGTGAGCGTCTGGCCAATGCGCCGGCGCCGGTTCTGGCAGCACTGGAAGATTTGCTGGCGATCGCTGAGCGTCTGTCGGCGCGCTTCCCGGAGCTGCCGTTGTACTTCGATCTGGGCGAGCTGCGTGGCTACCACTACCACACCGGTGTGGTGTTTGCGGTGTTCGTACCGGGCGTTGGCCAGTCCATCGCTCAGGGCGGTCGTTACGATGACATCGGCGCAGATTTTGGCCGCGCCCGTCCAGCGACAGGCTTCTCCACCGATTTGAAAACCCTGGTGACCCTGGGGCGTGCTGAGATCGAGCTACCGTCTGGCGGTATCTGGATGCCTGACAGTACGGATGCGGCACTCTGGCAGCAGGTTTGCCAGTTGCGCAGTGAGGGTCAGCGTGTCGTTCAGGCGTTGCCTGGACAACCTTTGGCCGCCGCCCGTGATGCGGACTGCGACCGGCAATTGATTCAGCAGAACGGGCTTTGGCAAGTATCGCCACTGGCTTCTTGAGTTTTCCTGCCGGCCATCGCCGGCACCAAGTTTGCGCGAATGAGGACAAGTGTTATGGGTAAGAATGTCGTAGTCCTGGGCACCCAATGGGGTGATGAGGGCAAAGGCAAGATCGTTGATCTGCTGACCGAACATGCTGCAGCCGTAGTGCGCTACCAAGGTGGCCACAACGCTGGCCACACACTGGTGATCGACGGCGAGAAAACCGTCCTGCACCTGATTCCGTCGGGCGTGCTGCGCGAAGGCGTGCAGTGCCTGATCGGCAACGGCGTGGTGGTTGCACCTGACGCCCTGCTGCGCGAGATCACCAAGCTGGAAGAGAAAGGCGTACCGGTGCGCGAGCGCCTGCGTATCAGCCCGTCCTGCCCGCTGATCCTGTCTTTCCACGTGGCGCTGGACCAGGCCCGTGAAAAGGCCCGTGGCGAGTTGAAGATCGGTACCACCGGTCGCGGCATCGGCCCGGCGTACGAAGACAAGGTCGCTCGTCGTGGCCTGCGTGTTGGCGACCTGCTGAACATGCCGCGCTTCGAAGACAAGCTGCGTGAACTGGTGGATTACCACAACTTCATGCTGGTCGGTTACTACAAAGAGCCGGCCATCGAGTTCGAAAAGACCCTGGCCGAGTGCAAGGAATACGCTGAGCTGCTGAAGCCGCTGATGCTTGACGTCACCGCCGAGCTGCACGACCTGCGTCGCGCCGGCAAAGACATCATGTTCGAAGGTGCTCAGGGTTCGTTGCTCGACATCGACCACGGTACCTACCCGTACGTGACCAGCTCCAACACCACCGCTGGTGGCGTGGCGACCGGTTCCGGCGTTGGCCCGATGTTCCTGGATTACATCCTGGGCATCACCAAGGCTTACACCACTCGCGTTGGTTCGGGTCCATTCCCGACTGAGCTGTTCGACGACGTCGGCGCGCATCTGGCCAAACAAGGTCACGAGTTCGGTGCGACCACCGGCCGTGCCCGTCGTTGCGGCTGGTTCGATGCGGTTATCCTGCGTCGCGCGATCGATGTGAACAGCATCTCGGGCATCTGCCTGACCAAGCTGGACGTGCTCGACGGTCTGGAAACCATCAACATCTGCGTTGGCTACAAAGATGCCGAAGGCAATGCTGTTGCGCCGACCGACGCTGACAGCTACGTAGGCCTGCAGCCTGTGTACGAAGAAGTGCCGGGCTGGACCGAATCGACCGTGGGCGCCAAGACCCTGGAAGAGCTGCCAGCTAACGCTCGTGCCTACATCAAACGCGTTGAAGAGCTGATCGGCGCGCCGATCGACATTATTTCGACGGGCCCGGACCGCAACGAAACCATCGTTCTGCGTCATCCGTTTGCTTGATAAGTTGTTGATGTAAAAACACAAAGGCCCCTTCATCGGGGCCTTTGTCGTTTATGCCTGTTGGACGGCATGACCTTTGCTGTGAATCTGTCTACAAGAGTGCCATCAAATTAATGGCGTCAGAAGTAGAGGGATTCACAGTGTCGGCCGTTCTCTCACTGTTACAAAGCCGTTTGTTGCGGCCCGTGTTCGTTACCCTTGGTATCGCCCTTTTGGTGCAGGTGTTGGTGGCGGTTGCCCTGACGCGGAGCACCGTCACCGCGCTGGAAGCTGATTTGGCGGTGCGCTTGGGCGCCGACAGCCAGAAACTCTCCGGTGAGCTGGAGCAGGCGGGGCGTGAAGTCACGTCGAGCCTCGATGCCTTGTCTGCCAGCACCCGCCAGCGGCTGACTGCCGGTCTGTCTTTGCGACTGAAAGACGAGCAGGCGCAGTTGCGTGCGACGTTGGAAAAGGATCTAAAGGATTCGGCCAATGACATGGCGCAATTGCTCGCCTCCGTTGCACCGCGTGCCATGTGGGACAGCGACGTGCCGACCCTGTCGGAGTTCGCCCGTCGCGCCCAGCGCAATCCCAGCGTGCTGTTCGTGGTCTACGACGACGCTACCGGCCAGCATTTGACCCGTTATCTCAATCGCGAAAATCCGATCAACAAGGCTTTGCTGGAAAAAGGCCAGGGCGAGCGTGCACTGGATAAAGTGCTGGATGCGGCGAAAAACGATCCGTCGGTTTATTACCTCGAGGCCTCGATCAACCCCAATGGCGTGGAAATCGGCAAGGTGCTGATGGGCGTTTCCACTGCGTCGGTGGAAACCGATCTGGCGGCACTGGACAAGCGCTTCTCCGCGCTGATCGCGAGCAGTGATCAGCTGGTCGGCGATAGCCTCAAAGGCGCCGCTGCCGACAGTGCCAAAGCCATGCAGGCGCGCCTGCAATCGGCGCAGTCAACGGCCGTCGAGATGAAAGCCAATACCGCCAATACTGTTCAAGAGGCGGCTGCGACCCTGCGCTGGCGGATCGGCATGGGCCTGGCGTTGGTCGGTTGCGGCGTGTTGCTGTTGCTGGCAGTCGTGCTCGGCCATCGCGTCGTCAATCGCCTGAAGATGCTCAACGCCGCGATGGATGATCTGGCGGCGGGTGAGGGCGACCTGACCAAGCGTGTGCAGATCAACAGCAACGATGAAATTGGCGACATGGCCTCGGCGGTCAATCGCTTTGTGGATAAGTTGCAACCGATCGTGCGTGAGGCGGGTGATGTGGCGCAGCGTACCGGCGTCGAGATTGGTGCGATGACCCTGCGCAATGCCGGTGCAGATGCGGCGGCGGGCATGCAGCGTGATGAAGTGGCGGAGAGTTTGCGCGCACTTTCGCAAATGGCGGATGAAGCGCAATCGGAAAGCCATGCGATGCAAGCGGCGTTGAAGCAGGTTGTGGATATTCGCCAGGCCACTGATGAAAACACCCGCACCTCCGCCAAGGTCGGCAGCCTGATCGAGGCGCTGGCCGGACAAGTCGATACCGGTGCAAAAGTGATCGAGCGACTGGCGCAGCAGAGCGAGCAGATTGAAGTGGTGCTGACGGTAATTCACGGGATCGCCGAGCAGACCAACCTGCTGGCGCTAAACGCTGCCATTGAAGCTGCGCGCGCTGGCGAGACCGGGCGTGGTTTTGCGGTGGTAGCGGACGAAGTTCGGGCGCTGGCCAGCAAGACACAAAGTTCTACCGGTGACATTCAGGCGCATATCGTCGCGTTGCAACAGGGCGCACGTGAGGCGGTCGAGGCGATCGGCCAGGCCGGGCGTCAGGCCAGCGAAGGTTTGCTGGTGTTGCGTGACAGCGCGCGGTTGCAGCAGTCGGTACAAACGTCTGTCGAGCAGGTGCACGCGGCGATTGGTCTGGCAACCCAGGCAGCGGCGCATCAGGCGCAAGGTGCGCAGGCGGTGCGTGGGCGCGTCGAGACGATTCATGCGCAGGCCGAGAAAGCGGCGCAGGCGGTGGTGGAGACCACGGCGAGTGGCAAGGTGCTGGATGGCTTGGCTGCGCAGTTGAAGGCGAGTCTGGGGCAGTTCAGGGCTTGAGGTCGTCTGGGCGGGCCTCTTCGCGAGCAGGCTCGCTCCCACATTAGATCGCGTTCCTCTGATGGAACTCGGTCAACATGTGGGAGTGAGCCTGCTCGCGATAGCGATATCAGCGACTCAGATACATTCGAGTCGTCAGTAAATAAACCGGCAACCCCGATACCAAAATCAACAACGCCGCATAAGGCGCCGCCGCCGCAAATTCGACATTCGCGGTATGCGCCCACACTTCGGTCGCCAGCGTATTGAGCCCGGTCGGACTCAACAGCAGCGTCGCCGTCAATTCCTTCATCGCATCCAGAAACACCAGCGCAAACGCCGCGCCCAATGCCGGGAAGATAATCGGCAACGTCACCCGGCAAAACGCGGTGAACGACGACGCGCCCAGCGTCCGCGCAGCTTCTTCCAGCTGTGGCGCAGCCTTGTTCAGGGCCGTGCGGATCGGCGCCTGCGCCAGTGGCAGAAACAGCAGCGCATAAGCGATCAGCAGCAGCCCCGACGTCTGGTACAGCGCCGGCACGTAATGCAGAGCGAAATACACCAGCGTCAACGCAATCACCAATCCTGGCAGTGCATGCAGCAGATACGGCAAGCGTTCGGCCCAGATCGCCAGTTGGCCTTTGTAGCGCACTACCAGCAATCCGACTGGCACTGCCAGCACCAGGCACAATGCCGCCCCGCCAAGAGAAAGCGCCAAAGACGAGAGCAGGGCTTCAGTAATCGCGGCCACCGGAAAAGCCGCCGACGAACCGACCGCCAGCCAATACGCCAACATCCCCAGCGGAATTCCGCTGCCAACAATCGCCAGCATCAGGCAATACAACTGACCGACCGCTGCCCATGGTCCTAGCCGAACCTGCTCAGCCTGACGCGCCGCGCCTTGCCCGGTGCGCACATGCCGGCCTTTGCCGCGTACGCGCAGTTCCAGCCACAGCAACACCAAGCACAGCGCCAGCAATACGGCCGACAGCATCGCCGCGTTGGCGTTGCTGAATTCCAGTTCGAATTGCTGATAGATCGCTGTGGTGAAGGTTTGCAGGCCGATGATCGACAACGCGCCGAATTCCACCAGCATGTGCAGGGCGATCAGCAACGAACCCGCTAGCAGTGAAGGCCAGAGCAGCGGTAGGGTGACACGGAAAAACACGCCCCAGCGATTCTGCCCAAGGGTGCGGGCCGATTCTTCAAGGGATGGATCAAGATTGCGCAGGGTTGCCGCCACGGGCAGGAAGATCAGTGGATACTTCGACAGGCTCATGACCAGAATCGCCCCGCCAAGGCCTTCGAACTGCGCGCTCAACGAAACCCAGGTGAAGCTGCTGACAAACGCCGGCACCGCGAACGGCAGGCACAGAATCACACCCCACAGGCGTCGTCCCGGCAGATTGCTGCGCTCCAGCAGCCAGGCCAGCGACAGACCGATCACGCCGCACGTAAGGGTTACGCCAACCATTAACGCCAAGGTGTTGCACAGCAGGCCGAACACATATGGGCGCCACAACAAGTGCAGCGCTTCGGCCCAACCGGCCTGCCAGGCTTTGAGCCCGACATAGGCGAGCGGCAACAGACTCAGTATCACCAGCAACAAAACTGGCAATACCAGCCAGATTGAAGGCCGCTTGCGTTTTGGCACGTAACCCCCGCGCGCGGCGGGGGCGGATAACGATGCGGCCATCAGTTCAAGCCAACTTCACGTTCCAGTTCCAAGGCTTCTTCGGCATTGCCCAGATCGGCCGGGGTTACGTTCGGCGCTTCCAGTTCGCTGAACGGCTTGAGCCCGCGATCCGATTCCATGCCTTTGTGCAGCGGGTATTCGGCGGTGGTTTGGGTGATCACGCGCTGGCCTTCTTCGCTGGCCATATAGGCAAGGAATTGCTGGGCTTCTTTTGGATGTTTGCTGGATTTCAGTACGGCAGCACTGGACACGGTGATCAAGCCGCCGGCGTCGCCACCGGTGAAGTAATGCAGTTTCGAATCCAGTTTGCCTTTCTCGCGTTGCAGTGCGAACCAGTAGTAGTTGTTCACCAGTACGGTAGCGACTTCGCCGTTTTCCACAGCTTTGAGGGCGACCATGTTGTTGCTGTAGGTCTTGCCGAACGCGCGCAGGCCGGTCAGCCATTCCTCGGCGGCATCGCGACCGTGCATTTTGATGATGGCGACGGCTTGTTCCTGAAAGGCGCCGCTGGTCGGTACGAAACCGACTTTGCCTTGCCACTGTGGATCGGAGAATTCCATTACCGATTTCGGCAGGTCTTTTTCGTCGACCAGTTTCGGGTTGTAGGCGACCACACGAACGCGCGCCGTCACGCCGATCCAGGTGCCGTTGCCAGCCACGTATTTTTCCGGAAGCACGGCCAGCGTGGCGTCATCGGTCTTGGCCAGCAGGCCCAGTTCGCCGAGATTGTTCAGCGGTGGCGATTCTTCGGTGTAGATCACGTCGGCGGGGGAGCGGTCGCCTTCTTCGATGATCTGGCTGGCGAGTTGATTGCTGCTGCCTTTGCGCACGTTGACGTGAATGCCGGTCTTGGCTTCGAAGGCTTTGGCGATCGCGTCGCCGACTTCTTTATGCTGGCCGTTATAGAGAGTCAGGGAAACCGCATCGGCAGCCTGGGTGAGGGGAGTGGCGAGCGCCAGGCCGAGGAGGGTGAAGGTCAGGCCTCGGCGCAGGGTATTTCGAAACGTCATTCGCAGGGTTCCTCACTGTCGCATTGCAAAAACTTGCAACAATGATAAACGATATTGTTTCTCAAGTGCGCCTTGCGAGAGGCTGCCAGCTCTGGTACGGCCTCTACGTTGAACTGTAGGAGCTGCCGAAGGCTGCGATCTTTTGATCTTGCTTTAAAAACAGGATCAAAGGATCGCAGCCTTCGGCAGCTCCTGCAGGGGGGATTCTGGATTTCTGGAAGCCAGAAACGCAAAAACCCGCTTTCGCGGGTTTCTGTGAAATCCAAGGTCGTGACCTTGAATTTGAATTGGTGCCCAGAAGAAGACTCGAACTTCCACGACCGTAAGGTCACCAGCACCTGAAGCTGGCGTGTCTACCAATTTCACCATCTGGGCAATCATCGCTAGCGTTGCCGCTGTTGATGTGGCGCACTATACGGAGCGACTTTTGATCTGTAAACCCCTGATTTAATTTTAATAAATCAGTTTTAAGAAAACCTGGGCTTAGAATGCAAAAAACCCGCTTTCGCGGGTTTTGTGTGAGCCTTGAAACTGATCTAGTCTCAAGCTCGAAATTGGTGCCCAGAAGAAGACTCGAACTTCCACGACCGTAAGGTCACCAGCACCTGAAGCTGGCGTGTCTACCAATTTCACCATCTGGGCAGTATCGGCAACGCTTGTGCGTCGTCGATGGCGCGCACTATACGGAGCGTCTTTTTAACTGTAAACCCCTCTCAGCAAAAAATATGATTTTTTTTACCGGCGGTGTGCAAAACGGCTTTCAAGTGACGCTACAGCCCTTGATAAGGGCCTTATAGAGTCGGAAATTTCCCGTTTCATGGCGCCTATGCCAAACTAACCCGCATATAGACAAGGTGAAAACTCTCTAATGGCCGATTGGCAGTCCCTCGATCCCGAGGCCGCTCGTGAAGCGGAAAAATATGAAAACCCTATTCCTAGCCGCGAACTGATCCTGGCGCACCTCGCCGATCGGGGTTCGCCTGCTGCCCGCGAGCAACTGGTCGAAGAGTTTGGTCTGACCACAGAAGACCAGATCGAAGCCCTGCGCCGTCGCCTGCGCGCCATGGAGCGCGACGCTCAACTGATCTATACCCGTCGTGGCACGTACGCGCCGGTCGACAAGCTTGACCTGATCCTTGGTCGCATCAGCGGTCACCGTGACGGTTTCGGCTTCCTGGTGCCGGACGATGGCAGCGACGATCTGTTCATGAGCCCGGCGCAGATGCGTCTGGTGTTCGATGGCGACCGTGCACTGGCGCGTGTTTCCGGTCTTGACCGTCGCGGTCGCCGCGAAGGCGTGATCGTCGAAGTGGTGTCGCGTGCTCACGAAACCATCGTTGGTCGCTACTTCGAAGAAGGCGGCATCGGTTTTGTCGTCGCAGACAATCCGAAGATCCAGCAAGAAGTGCTGGTCACGCCGGGCCGTAACGCCAACGCGCAGATCGGTCAGTTCGTTGAGGTGAAAATCACCCACTGGCCAACGCCGCGCTTCCAGCCGCAAGGTGACGTGGTCGAAGTGGTCGGCAACTACATGGCGCCGGGCATGGAAATCGATGTCGCCCTGCGCACCTACGACATTCCGCATGTCTGGCCTGAAGCCGTTCTGAAAGAAGCGGCCAAGCTCAAGCCGGAAGTCGAAGAAAAAGACAAAGAGAAGCGCGTCGACCTGCGCCATCTGCCGTTCGTCACCATCGACGGTGAAGATGCCCGCGACTTCGACGATGCTGTTTATTGTGAAGCCAAACCGGGCAAGCTGCGCCTGTTCTCCGGCGGCTGGAAGTTGTACGTGGCGATTGCCGACGTTTCCAGCTACGTGAAGATCGGCTCGGCGCTGGACAACGAAGCACAAGTGCGCGGCAACTCGGTGTACTTCCCCGAGCGTGTAGTGCCAATGCTGCCTGAGCAACTGTCCAACGGTCTGTGCTCGCTGAACCCGCACGTCGATCGTCTGGCCATGGTTTGCGAGATGACCATCTCCAAGTCCGGCGAAATGACCGACTACTGCTTCTATGAAGCGGTGATCCATTCCCATGCTCGTCTGACGTACAACAAAGTCAGTGCGATGCTGGAAACGCCGAAAATCACCGAGGCGCGTCAGCTTCGCGGTGAGTACAACGATGTTCTGCCGCACCTCAAGCAGCTTTATGCGCTGTACAAGGTTCTGCTGGCTGCCCGTCACGTCCGTGGCGCGATCGATTTCGAAACGCAGGAAACCCGAATCATCTTCGGTACCGAGCGCAAGATTGCCGAAATTCGTCCGACCACCCGTAACGATGCGCACAAGCTGATCGAGGAATGCATGCTGGCGGCTAACGTCGCCACTGCTGAGTTCTTGAAGAAGCACGAAATCCCTGCGCTGTACCGCGTCCACGATGGTCCGCCACCGGAGCGTCTGGAAAAACTGCGCGCGTTCCTTGGCGAGCTCGGTTTGTCCCTGCACAAAGGCAAGGACGGTCCATCGCCGAAGGACTATCAGGCATTGCTGGCAAGCATCAAGGATCGTCCGGATTTCCACCTGATCCAGACCGTGATGTTGCGTTCGCTGAGCCAGGCGGTGTACAGCGCTGACAACCAGGGCCACTTCGGCCTGAATTACGAAGCCTATACCCACTTCACTTCGCCGATCCGTCGTTACCCGGATTTGCTCACGCACCGCGCGATCCGCAGCGTGATCCATTCGAAACAGGACACCCCGCACGTTCGCCGTGCCGGTGCGATGACCATTCCGAAGGCGCGCATCTATCCGTACGACGAAGCAGCGCTGGAGCAGCTCGGCGAGCAATGCTCGATGAGCGAACGCCGTGCCGACGAAGCGACCCGCGACGTCGTGAACTGGCTCAAGTGCGAGTTCATGAAGGATCGCGTGGGCGAATCGTTCCCGGGCGTGATCACCGCAGTGACCGGTTTTGGTCTGTTCGTCGAGCTGACCGATATCTATGTCGAAGGTCTGGTGCACGTCACCGCGCTGCCGGGCGATTACTACCACTTCGATCCTGTGCATCACCGCCTGGCGGGCGAGCGCACCGGTCGTAGCTTCCGTCTGGGCGATACCGTTGAAGTGCGGGTCATGCGCGTTGACCTCGACGAGCGCAAGATCGACTTCGAGATGGCGGAAAAAACCATCAGCGCGCCGATCGGTCGCAAAAAGCGTGGTGCTGAAACTGCCGCACCGGCCGCGAAGGAAAAAGCCGAAGCAGCGCCAGCGAAAACCGCTGGTCGTCGCCCTGCTAAAGAGAAAGCTGCCGAAGCCTATCGCCCAAGCGACGCCGTAGCGAAAAACGCCGAGCTGCGCAAAAGCCGTGAAATGAAGAAAGCTCTGCTTTCCGATGCCAAAAACGGTGGTAAAGCGGCGTCCGGGGGAAAGACCGGACGGTCGGCGCCTGAAAAGGCCTCCGGCGGCAAGCCAGCAAAACCGAGCAAACACCGTAAAGGCCCGCCAAAAGCGGGTTCTGCTCCAGCCAAAAGTGGCGGGGCACGTAAACCGAAGGCGAAGTCATGAGTCAGTTGGAAAAAATCTACGGCGTTCACGCGGTAGAAGCGTTGCTGCGTCACCACCCGAAACGCGTCAAGCAGATCTGGTTGGCGGAAAGCCGCAACGATCCGCGCGTGCAGACCCTGGTTGAGCTGGCCAACGAAAATCGTGTCCAGGTCGGTCAGGCCGAGCGCCGCGAAATGGACGCCTGGGTTGAAGGTGTTCACCAAGGCGTAGTCGCGGAAGTCAGCCCGAGCCAGGTCTGGGGTGAAGCGATGCTCGACGAGCTGCTCGACCGCACCGAAGGCGCGCCACTGTTGCTGGTGCTCGACGGCGTGACCGATCCGCACAACCTCGGCGCCTGCCTGCGCTCGGCCGATGCGGCCGGCGCGCTGGCGGTGATCGTGCCGAAAGACAAATCGGCAACTTTGACGCCGGTCGTGCGTAAAGTCGCTTGCGGCGCGGCGGAAGTGATTCCGCTGGTTGCGGTGACCAACCTCGCGCGCACTCTGGAAAAGCTCCAGCAACGCGGTCTGTGGATTGTCGGTACGGCGGGTGAGGCTGAGGTCAGCATTTATGACCAGGACCTGACCGGCCCGACCATCCTGATCATGGGCGCCGAAGGCAAAGGCATGCGTCGCTTGACTCGCGAACACTGCGACTATCTGGTGAAGCTACCGATGGCCGGTAGTGTCAGCAGTCTGAACGTGTCCGTGGCAACTGGCGTGTGCCTGTTCGAAGCGCAGCGTCAGCGCGGTGCCAAAGCCAAGGCTGCCACCAAGAAATCCTGATCTGCTGCAAATCCCCTGTAGGAGTGAGCCTGCTCGCGATAGCGGTGCAACATTCAGCATCAAAGTTGAATGTTACCCCCTCATCGCGAGCAGGCTCACTCCTACATTGTTTTGTGGGAAGGCGAAGATCGTTGGTTGTTCAAATAATCACCAATTGCCTTGCACCTCTTCTGTCCCTTCTCTACAATTGCGCCCCTTGCTGTGACGGCAGGCACGCATGTGCCCCGCGCCAGCAAGTCCATAAGTGTCATTCACTCCTTGTCTGACCGTTTTTGAGCGGCAGGCTACAACCCGTAAGGAGCATTCATGCGTCATTACGAAATCATCTTTTTGGTCCACCCGGATCAAAGCGAGCAAGTCGGCGGCATGGTTGAGCGTTACACCAAGCTGATCGAAGAAGACGGCGGCAAAATCCACCGTCTGGAAGATTGGGGCCGTCGTCAACTGGCCTACGCAATCAACAATGTTCACAAGGCTCACTACGTGATGCTGAACGTTGAGTGCACTGGCAAGGCCCTGGCCGAGCTGGAAGACAACTTCCGCTACAACGATGCAGTGATCCGTAACCTGGTCATCCGTCGCGACGAAGCCGTTACCGGCCAGTCCGAGATGCTCAAGGCTGAAGAAAACCGCAGTGAGCGCCGTGAGCGTCGCGATCGTCCTGAGCACGAAGGCGCTGAAAGCGCTGAAGGCGAAGAGAACGACAGCGATAACGCTGACGAGTAATCCACGGACCTTATTAAGGAGCCTATCAAATGGCACGTTTCTTCCGTCGTCGTAAATTCTGCCGTTTCACCGCTGAAGACGTGAAAGAGATCGATTACAAAGATCTCAACACTCTGAAAGCCTACGTATCCGAGACCGGCAAAATCGTTCCAAGCCGCATCACCGGTACCAAAGCTCGTTATCAGCGTCAGCTGGCCACCGCTATCAAGCGCGCCCGCTTCCTGGCCCTGCTGGCCTACACCGACAGCCACGGCCGCTGAGACCGGGCAGTCGACAAGTAGCAAAGGATTGAATGCATGCGTGCCTTAGCTGAGTTCATCATGCGAGGCCGTATGCAGGCCACTCTCGTGGTGGCCGGATGTGCAACATTGCCGTTGTTGTATTGGTTGGGCGCTGCCGCCGGGAGCCTTGTGCTGCTGCGGCGCGGACTGACGGACGCCCTGGGTGTTCTGTCTCTGGGGCTGCTGCCGGCATTGATCTGGTGGCTGTATGCCGATGATCCACGCGCACTTCTGGTGCTGCTGGGGTCTTCGGGACTTGCGTTGGTTTTGCGCGCAAGTGAGTCCTGGGTTCGCACGCTGCTGGTCAGCGTAGTGATTGGAGTGGTGTTTTCGGTGGTGCTCGGGGCCGCGTTTGCGGCCCAGATCGAGATGCTCGCGCAGGCCTTGATAAAGGTCATGCCGGCGCTTCTCGGTGAGACCTACAAGCAATTGTCGGTCGATGAGCAAGCGCGTTTCGCGTCCCTGATTGCACCAGTCCTGACCGGACTGATTGCGGCGCTGTTGCAAATCGTCAGCGTGCTGAGCCTGATTGTCGGGCGGCATTGGCAGGCGTTGTTGTACAACCCGGGTGGTTTTGGTCGCGAGTTTCGCGCCATCCGGATCCCGCTGGGGCCGGCGATGTTGCTGCTGGCGTTGATGCTTCTGGGCCCGAATCTCGGTGCACAGATGGCCATGTTGACGCCGTTGTGCAGTGTACCGCTGGTGTTCGCCGGACTTGCCCTGATTCATGGGCTGGTCGGGCAGAAGCGACTGGCCGGTTTCTGGCTGGTGGGGTTGTACGTCACGCTGCTGTTGTTCATGCAGCTGATCTATCCGTTGCTCGTGGTCCTGGCCATTGTCGACAGCCTGATTGATTTTCGCGGTCGTCACGTGTCGAAAGACACCGACAGCGCGAACGGTGAAGGTTAAAAGTTAGAGGATTTTCACATGCAACTGATCCTTCTGGAAAAAATCGCCAACCTGGGCAACCTGGGCGACAAAGTAAACGTTAAGGCCGGTTACGGCCGTAACTACCTGCTGCCTTTCGGCAAAGCTACCGCTGCGACCGCTGCCAACCTGGCTGCGTTCGAAGAGCGTCGTGCTGAGCTGGAAAAAGCTGCCGCAGACCGTAAAGCATCGGCTGAAAGCCGTGCTGCCCAACTGGCCGAGCTGGAAGTGACCATCACTGCCACCGCTGGCGACGAAGGCAAGCTGTTCGGTTCGATCGGTACTCACGACATCGCTGACGCACTGACCGCCTCCGGCGTTGAAGTTGCGAAAAGCGAAGTTCGTCTGCCGAACGGCACCATCCGCAACGTGGGTGAATTCGACGTGGCTGTGCACCTGCACGCCGAAGTTGAAGCCACCGTACGCGTTGTCGTGGTAGCAGCTTAAGCAACACTGATCGGCTGGCGGCTTGTCCGTCAGACGGTTAACATCGGGCACGATCCTGTTATACAGGTCGTGCCCTTTGTCTTTCTGAATTCCCTGTTTTTCCAAACAACACAAGTGGCCATGAACGATATCTCCGCTCCCGAGCAATACGATCTGCAAACCGCTGCCCTGAAGGTGCCGCCGCATTCCATCGAAGCCGAACAGGCTGTACTCGGTGGTCTGATGCTGGACAACAACGCCTGGGAACGCGTGCTCGATCAAGTCTCCGACGGCGATTTCTATCGACATGACCACCGTCTGATCTTCCGTGCGATCGCCAAATTGGCCGATCAGAACATGCCGATCGACGTCGTGACCCTGTCCGAGCAATTGGACAAGGAAGGTCAGACCTCGCAAGTCGGCGGCCTCGGTTACCTCGGCGAGCTGGCGAAAAACACGCCATCCGTCGCCAACATCAAGGCCTATGCGCAGATCGTTCGCGAACGAGCGACCTTGCGCCAGTTGATCGGCATCAGTACCGAGATCGCTGATAGCGCCTTCAACCCTGAAGGTCGTACTGCCGCCGAGATTCTTGACGAAGCCGAACGGCAGATCTTCCAGATTGCCGAGGCCCGGCCTAAAACCGGCGGCCCGGTGGGTGTGAACGATTTGCTGACCAAGGCCATCGACCGGATCGACACCTTGTTCAATACCGACAACGCCATTACCGGCCTGTCTACCGGCTACACCGACCTCGACGAGAAGACCAGCGGCCTGCAGCCGTCCGACTTGATCATCGTCGCCGGCCGTCCGTCGATGGGTAAAACCACCTTTGCGATGAACCTGGTGGAAAACGCCGTGTTGCGCAGCGAGAAGGCGGTTCTGGTGTACTCCCTCGAGATGCCAGGCGAATCGCTGATCATGCGTATGCTCTCCTCGCTGGGGCGCATCGACCAGACCAAAGTGCGTTCCGGTCAACTCGAAGACGATGACTGGCCGCGCCTGACCTCGGCGGTCAACCTGCTCAACGATCGCAAACTGTTCATCGATGACACTGCCGGTATCAGCCCGTCGGAAATGCGTGCGCGGACCCGGCGTCTGGTGCGTGAACACGGCGACGTCGGCCTGATCATGATCGACTACCTGCAACTGATGCAGATCCCCGGTTCCAGCGGTGACAACCGTACCAACGAAATTTCCGAGATCTCGCGATCCCTGAAAGCGCTGGCCAAGGAATTCAACTGCCCGGTGGTGGCGCTGTCGCAGCTCAACCGTTCCCTCGAACAACGTCCCAACAAGCGCCCGGTAAACTCCGACTTGCGCGAATCCGGAGCGATCGAGCAGGACGCCGACGTGATCATGTTCGTGTACCGCGACGAGGTGTATCACCCGGAAACCGAACACAAGGGCATCGCCGAAATCATCATCGGCAAGCAGCGTAACGGCCCGATCGGTTTTATCCGCCTGGCGTTTATCGGCAAGTACACCCGTTTCGAAAACCTTGCCCCAGGCAGTTACAACTTCGACGACGACGAGTGACAGCAGGCCGAAGTCCATCGGCCTGCTGCGACGTATCGATTACAGCATTGCACCACTCGTTCCCGGGGTTTCCTGCGCAGGCGTGACGTCGGCAGGAGGCGCCTCGATCATTGTTCGAGGCTGCAATTCCTGCCGCGTCAGCGTCTGGATCAATGTCGCTTCGACAATCGCCAACTGCGCCGTCACATCATCGGTTTGCATGTTGTATTGAGCCTCGCTCAGCAGGCCTTGTGATGACTGGCTGTCGAGAATTTCCTGGCGATTCTGAAACGGCTGGCGACTCGCATCGAATTGCGCCTGGTATTTGTGAATGATGAAGTCCTGCCAGAAATCCATCGACACCAACGCCTGAAACTCTTCAGGCGAACCATTCAGCGTCGAGACTTTGCGATACGCCGCATCCAGCATTGCCGGGGTAACGCCAGCCATGCCGATAAACGTGAGTGCCTGTGGCTGAAACGGCAATTGCAGCCGATCCTTGAGACCAAAGCGGTAGGCCATGGTCATTTCATGGGGATCGCGTATGCGCAGGTGGTGGCTGTTTCGCAGCTCCCGGGAGGTTGCCGGATCGTCAATGATTGCCCTGCTTGAAGCGATCTCTGCCGCGGCGATGTCGTCGACCTGTTTGAGCCGGAACAATCCTTTGGACAACGCCACCAAGGGGGCGCCATTCAAATCGAGCCTGGCCTGAACGCGCGCCTTGTAAGTCATGGCCAGGACTTGCAGGTCGGTGAAGGTGGCTGCGGCAAGGTCAGTGCAACCTGCTTCGCACGCGCGATCGAACAGTTCTCGACGCAAGGTTCGCGACTGTGGATCGTCTTGGCTGATGACATCGATCACATCCCAGACCTGACGCCGGAAATCGGCATGGTGCGCACGGCTTGCGAGGATGTTGAAGAAGCCGTCTGAGCCTGGCTGCTCGCGCAACGTGCGCCATTGAGTGTTTCTGGCGAACGCTTGATCAGTGGGTAGTCCGTTGGTCCAGATCAGGGTGGGCTCTGCGGCGGTCCTTGCAATGGGGCGTTGAGCTAAAGGAAATGACGTTGTGAACAGGTTGAATCTGTTGTGAAGCCCGGTTTGCGCTTCGTCCAGTTGCATGCGATAGACGCCCATTTGTATCCGCGTCTCATCAGTAATCGGATTATTCGTCAGTAACGTGCCACTGTTCACTTGGACCGAATGCGCCAGGCGCTCCGGGGGCGGAGCAGTGACAAAGTCGGGAATCGTGGTGATCTGGTTATTGCTCAGATCGATCCGGGTCAGCAGGGGTTGATCAAACAGTCCGGTTGGCCAATGCGTGATGCCGGTGTTCGCCAGGCTGACCTCGCGCATATCGGTGATCAGGCTGAAGTCCGGGATCACACCGAGCTGGGGATTGTTGTCGATCCAGAGTGCTCTGAGTGTTGTGCGTCCGGCCAGTATCCGCGCCGTTTCTGCATTGAGCTCAAGTTGGTTGTGCTGCAGAAACAGGCGCGTCATCCCGTGCATTTCTCCTACCGCCGGGGGCAAGTCCCTGAGGCGATTGTTCGACATGTCCAGCCAGCGCACATGACGAAAACGGGTGAGGAAGCCTTCCGGTGACTCCGTCAGGTTCATGCCGCTCAATCTGAGTGAACCAACATGGCTGAAGTCGATGCTCAGATCCGGCAGGGTCGGCAAGGTCAGGCCGCTCAAGTCCAGTTCCAGACCGATCGACGTGCCGTCGAATGCATGTTTTTGCGCTGTTTCGCGGCGCCAGCAACTGATGATCCGATCCCGCGCTGCGGTGCGGTCATTGCGGGTGGTGGCGTTGATTTGCAGTTGATTGGCACGCACGTAACGCAGGCGGTTGCCGCCCCCGGAAAAGACCCAGTCGTCGAGCTGGGTTTTCAAAAGATCGAATTCTTGTTCCAGCCCGAGCAAGCGTGGTGCAACGGTGCCTTTGTCATGATTCCAGATGAACTCTCTGCACTCCTTGATGGTTTTGCTCGGGAACAGGTTTCGATAACGCTGCGCCCTGGAGTCTTCGCTATCGAATACGGCGGGATGGGCCGGCTCCATCAGCTCGGGGTGAGACTCTTTAAGGCGTCGCCAGTAGCCGTCGAATTTTCGCCAGTACGCAGAGGGGAAGTCGTTGCCTTCAAGCCGCGTGACGTTGTTGATCCGCGCGACGACAGCCAGCGTCTCGGGTGTCGGGTTGAGGTTGGCCTGGGGAACCTCGCTCAAGCGATTGTCGCGCAGGTCCAGGTGGTTCAAAGCGGTTTTGTCGAGCAGCCCGGCAGGCCACTGACTGAGGCCTGTGTTTTTCAGGTTCAAGGCTTGCAACCCGGACATGGTGCTGAAGTCGGGCACTGCCCGCAGTTGATTGTTGGACAGATCGATCTGTTTCAACTGGTGCAATGCACCGAGTGCCAAAGCGCTTTGCTCATCCAGTTTTATCTGGTTTGAACTCAGGTCCAGATAGTTGAGTTTGTCCATCTCGGCGATTTTTTGCGGCAGTTTATCGATGCCGGAGTTAACGATGCTCAGGCTTTCCAGATTGGGGCAATTGGACAGAAGCGTATTGGCGGTGTCCGACCAGATGACCGAGTCGAGACTGAGGGATTTGATGTGGCTGAAATCCACGGTCAGCAGGGGTAATGGACCGTACAGCGGTGGCAGTTTCAGTACGCCGTCCGATTCGCCTAGCCAGCAGCCTCTGATGATCCTTGCCAGGCGGGTGGCGTTGACTCTTTCCGGGCCCCTGGCATAGGCCGGGCCGGGTTGACTGTCGGCGATGTAGGCCTGCAGTTGCGTTTCCAGTAACGCGAAACCGGCAAGGCGTCGTGCGATCTGCTCTTCGGCGCCATCACCCAGGGCGAGCAGATATTCCCTGGCGGCTTGCGGATCCTTGTCTGGATACATATGCCGCACCATCGCCACTTCGGGAATGTCGCCATCCAGTCTGAACGCGTCGGCGCGGGGGCCGGTGCGCATCGCCGGATAGTCGGCCACTACGCGGCGCCAATAGACCTCAAGCGTTCGCCAGTAGCCGGCCGGGAAGGGATTGCCTTCAATCAGGGTAACCGAGTTGATACGGGCGATCGCCAGTAGTTCATTGCTTGACGGGGCAAGGTTCGCCTGTGGAATTTCGCGCAGTTGGTTATTGCGCAAGTCGACCACGTCCAGTGCCACTTGATCGCGTAAACCGCTGGGCCAGTGATCCAGTCCAGTGTTGCTCAGGTTCAATGACCGAAGTTGCGACATGCCGCGAAAGTCCGGGATTCTGCCAAGCGGGTTGCTCGACAGGTCGAGGTGTTCAAGCTGTTCGAGTGCGCCCAGTTTTACTGCTGTCTGCTCATTGAGCTGGATTCGGTTCGAGTTCAGCTCCAGAGCCTTGAGAACGGTCATCGGCGCGATATCGGTCGGCAGCTTATCCAGAGTGGAGTGAGTCACCGACAGTTTCTCGAGGTTGGGAAAACTGCCAAGGAAGGTATCGGCGGTGTCCGACCAGGCGACCGCTTTCAGCTCCAGAGTTCGTACATGGCTGAAATCAGCCGTCAGTGGCGCAAGGATTGCCTCTGCCAAATCAAGTTTCAGCGTCGTCCCCGTCTGCCGCTTCCAGCAACGTTTTATTTCTTCGACAGCACGCTCCACCGCGGGATGTGCAGCTTCGGTGGGGGCCTGCGAGGATGTCTTCCTGATCCAGGAAGCGAGATCCGCCTTGAGCGCCCTATAACTGGCCTCGCGTTGGGACAGATAGCCGCGGACGTCATCCCCGTGCGAATGCAGAAGCCGGGTGATTTCCTCGTTGTTGAGGGCCGGGAAGAGTTTTCGAGCGCGGGACTCTGGCGTGCGCAAATGATTGATCGCGGTGGCAAACCGTTGCAGCAAGCCGGGCTGCGCGGGGCTGCCTGGCTCGCTGCGGAACATGCCGCCGATACCGCCGACCGGCGTCCCCAGCCAGCCGTCGCGAGCATCGAAAATGATCGGCTCCGAGCGCCCGGGACGTGTGGCGATGTAAGTGTTGGTGCTGTCGCCGGCAACCGGATCTTGCGCGCGGACGATGCGCATCACCGGTGTCGACGGGGTAGAGGCATCGGTGTCGTGCAGAACCTGATAACTGTGCTTGTCGATCACCGCATAGAGCTTGCCGTTGAGCCGGTGGAGGCCATCGCTGCCCCTTTGAACGTCACTGAAATCCAGTGGCGTACGGAAAGCTTCCAGGCGGGTGCTCGATAATGGCACCCCGATGGGCTCGAAGTGTTCCAGTTCATGCCAGAGTCCCGCGCTGGAGTCTCGCAGCAGCACGGGCCCCGAGGGGCTGGACTCGCTGGGCAGCCTGGCGCGATACAGTCCTGTTTGCGCATCTTTGCTGACCATCACGATGCCGCCAGGTACATCGGCATACTGGCGGCCCTTGTGCGTTCTCAAGCCGTCAGCGTTGCGATCCGACAAACCTGTGGCCGCAGGCACCCAGTAATGTTCCAGGGACTGGCTAGGCGCACGCGGATTTTCAAACGGCAACGCGGGTCGATGAATCGTGATGCGCGGAGCCGGCTCGATCGCATCGATATCGGCTGGCGTTGGTAAGCGGCCCGGTCGTGGCGTTTGCCCACCGGGTATCGAGATCTCTAAATCTGCGCGCGCTGGCAAGTCGAGGCGCGGGGTGTCCACGTCTGCCCCAGCGTTTTGGCGAACCGGGGGATTGCCGGAATTGTTGCCTCTGGGAGGCGATTTAACGGGCATGTCTTTCTATCCTTGCAGGTTTGCGCATCAGCTCGCCTGAGCGGGAGCTGATGGCAGGGGCGGCGTCATTGCCTGATTGATCGTATGGCCCTGAGTTCTTTACTCAGGCTTGGAAGGCACGCCAGCCGGGCTGGCCAGTGCAAATATTTTGCGCGCGGTCTTGCCATCGAAGGTCTGGCGCCAGATGGCCACGTGCGGCAAGCCAGCCTGTTCATCGCGGCGCTGAGCGTCGATGCCGCGTCGGCTCTGTTCGAGGGTTTTGAGGTGACCGCCTCGTGTAGTGAAACTCAGCGGCGCGGCGTTGTGCTGGTCATAGTGGAAATGTGCCTCCCACAACGGAGTGCCGTCGGCGCGATCAGTGATCGAATAAACATCGAGAAACGACTTGTCCCTGCCTTTGCCCGATTGCTTGCGCTCAACGGTTTTGCTCACGCGGACTTCTTCGGCATCCATCAGGTAGTTCAAACGCATGATGTCGAGCACGTCCCTGTTCTTGTACATGCGCACCAGAACACTTTGGCCATGCGCATCCAGTGACTCGGCAGCGCTGCGCAATCGCGCAGCCAGGGCGAGGATCTCGGCGTCATTGGTCGCGTCTTCATGGCTTTCCAGGCGCCTTGCCTGCTCGTTGAGGCTTTCCGCCTCTTTGCCCAAGCCTTCAAGAATCTCGGTCGGATTGGTTTTTTTCGCTTCGTCCACCTTGGCCTTGGCGACGTGTTGTTCAACGTCGACCAGTAACCGTTTTGCCTCGGCGACCAGTTGTGGTCTGGGTGTACTGACGATGGGTGGCCGCACTGGCAACCATTCGCCCTGTCTTTTTTCGTAGCGGGCGGATGGCGAACCGGGACGCAACGGGTCCGGCACCTTGACGATGACGTTGCCGTCCAGCGCCGTTTCCGTTTCGCCGACCAGAACCCGGTACGTGCCGTGCTGGCGGACCCGGAAAATCTTTCTGGGGGCTGACGGGCGGGGGCTTTCGGAAGGGTCAGGCAGTGCTGGAAGGAAATCGAAATCGATATCGTGGTCGATGTTGGGCAGCTCGCGATCGCGCCCGATCGACTCCAGAATGTCGCTCAGCCGGTTTTCGATTCGCTTCTCGAATGGATCAATCAGATCGAGGATTTCCCTCAGATACCCGGCCCTCAAAGCATCGGTGTCAGCGTTGGCGGCCAGTTGCATTTCAAATCGGGACTTGTCCGCCCTGATCTGATCAAGGCTCAAAAGCAGTGCCATCGGATGCTCATGTTGCGGAATGTTTTTCAGGTCTGCGGTGACCAGGTCGACGGCTGAAAGCGAGGGCATGGTGGTATTGGGCGAATGCTCGGGTGTGCCCGCAAACAGGTGTATATAGAGGGTCAGCTTGTTGAAGTTGATGCGCTCGGCCGACGGAACTTGCTGCCTGATTTCTTCGAGTATCGGCGCCGCTCCGGGGTCGGCTTTTCTGATTTCTGCCAGCACCACTTCACGTTCTTCGATAAACCTCAGCTTCTTGTTCAGGTGAGGGATGATTCGCTTGCAACTGTCGGCATCGAGACTGGAGATCGTTGGCTTCACCCGCAGATCCATGGCTGCCATGAGGCGGTTCAGGAACTCGGCGCGCTCTATGCGGAAGGTGTGCAGTTCCTGCTTGAACAGCCCGCTGGCTTTCGCAAGGACCAGCCATTTTCTGTTGAGCACCAGCGACTCCACGAAATCCGCCTGTTTCTGCACATGCTTGAGCAAATGCACTTCGAGACTCAGCAGTTTTGCGATTCGCTCTGCGCTGCCTTCCGCCAGTTTCTGGGTTTGCGCCCAGAGGGTGTTATGCCGGTCCGACGAGTTCGTCAACTCCGTGTGGGCCTTGTGAAAAGGCTCATACATCTGCATCAACGTGTCTTTACTCAGGCGGACAATCTCCGCGTCCTGAATACCTCCCTTCAGATCTGGCAAATGATAGACCCAGCGATTGCCCTCATCACGCCTGACCGACCGCGTTTCGCCGCTGCGGCTGGCCCGGAAGATATTTGCGCTGTCGATTGCCACGGGGTCTTTCGGATTGACGATGCGCCACGCTTTGTGTGTCGCCGTGGATGCACTCACATCGTGCATGACCTGATAAACCTGATTGTGCAGGGGCAGGTACAGCCGACCCTCGTGGCGCAACAACCCGTCGCTGTCGGCCTTGGCACGTGTGAGATCGAGATTGGTGTGCAACGTCTGCAGGTGAGTGTCGATCAAGGTAACGGCGTCACCGTCCTCGAGCGAATGCCACAGACCGCTGTCGCTGTCGCGCAGCAGTAGCGGACCAGAGGCCACGCGCTCGGCCGCGAGTTGGGCGCGGTAGAGGCCGGTCTGCGGATCGACCCCGACCATCACGATGCTGTCGTGCGCGACATCGACGTATTCGCGGCCCTTGTACATCCTCAAGCCCTCGGTATTGGCCCGGGGCAAACGGTCAGGTGCGAGGATACGGTAACTCTCCAGCGATTTTGGTCCCGTTGCGCCTGTTTTCACCGAGGCGGTTGTCGTGTGCGTGATGACGACGGGCGGTGGTCTTGTTACCTCAGGGCTGTCAGTGCCGTGAGCGCCGTGAGTGCCACCCGGCCGCGTTGCAGGGTGGACAGACAGGGACGGTTCAGGCCCCGTCCGTGGCGCTCGCCCGGTATTGCCTTGCTGCGGCGCATCCGGGCTGGTTGGTGTGTTGACTTTAATGCTGCCCTTGGCGGGCTGTTTGGGTGACATTGCTTCATCCTTGAAGGGTTGCCATATCAGTTGGCGCAGGCACCGGACTGATGAATGTTAAGTTTGAACGATGATTTTTTGCCGGTTACGGGTTATCGGGCAGGCTCGACGCCGGTTGTAAGAGAAACCGACCATTGCCGTCGGAATTGGTTATTTTTTGTGCTATATTCCGCGCCCGCGAATTTTCACTTCAACACCGGTCGTCGACATGCAAGCAGCCAAGCCGTTATTTGACTATCCAAAATATTGGGCCGAATGTTTCGGGCCAGCGCCATTCCTGCCGATGAGCAGGGAGGAGATGGATCAGCTTGGCTGGGATTCGTGCGACATCATCATTGTTACCGGTGATGCCTACGTCGATCACCCGTCGTTCGGCATGGCGATCATTGGCCGGCTGCTGGAGTCTCAGGGCTTTCGCGTCGGGATCATTGCGCAGCCGAACTGGCAGTCCAAAGACGACTTCATGAAGCTCGGCGAGCCGAACCTGTTCTTCGGCGTTGCGGCGGGCAACATGGACTCGATGATCAACCGCTACACCGCGGACAAGAAAATCCGTTCCGACGACGCTTACACGCCTGGCGGCATGGCCGGCAAACGTCCGGACCGCGCGAGCCTGGTTTATAGCCAGCGCTGCAAGGAAGCCTACAAGCATGTGCCGATCGTCCTCGGCGGCATCGAAGCCTCGCTGCGCCGCATCGCCCACTACGACTACTGGCAGGATCGCGTGCGTAACTCGATCCTGATCGACGCCAGCGCCGACATTCTGCTGTACGGCAACGCCGAACGCGCAATTGTCGAAGTCGCTCAGCGTCTGTCCTACGGGCACAAGATCGAAGACATCACCGACGTGCGCGGCACCGCGTTCATTCGTCGCGATACGCCGAAAGACTGGTATGAAGTCGACTCGACGCGTATCGACCGTCCGGGCAAGGTCGACAAGATCATCAACCCGTACGTGAATACCCAGGACACCCAGGCCTGCGCCATCGAGCAGGAAAAAGGTCCGGTTGAAGATCCGCAGGAAGCCAAGGTCGTACAGATTCTGGCCAGCCCGCGCATGACCCGTGACAAGACCGTGATTCGTCTGCCATCGGTTGAAAAGGTCCGTGGCGACGCCGTTCTGTATGCCCACGCCAACCGCGTGCTGCACCTCGAAACCAACCCGGGCAACGCCCGCGCGCTGGTGCAGAAGCATGGCGAAGTCGACGTCTGGTTCAACCCGCCGCCGATTCCGATGACCACTGAAGAAATGGACTACGTGTTCGGCATGCCCTACGCGCGCGTTCCGCACCCGGCGTATGGCAAGGAGAAGATCCCGGCCTACGACATGATCCGTTTCTCGGTGAATATCATGCGTGGCTGCTTCGGTGGCTGCACCTTCTGCTCGATCACCGAGCACGAAGGCCGGATCATCCAGAACCGTTCCGAAGAGTCGATCATTCGCGAAATCGAAGAGATCCGCGACAAGGTTCCAGGCTTCACCGGCGTCATTTCCGACCTCGGCGGCCCGACCGCGAACATGTACCGCATCGCCTGCAAAACGCCGGAAATCGAATCCGCGTGCCGCAAGCCGTCCTGCGTGTTCCCGGGCATCTGCCCGAACTTGAACACCGACCACTCGTCGTTGATTCAGCTGTACCGCAGTGCTCGTGCTTTGCCGGGTGTGAAGAAGATTCTGATCGCTTCCGGCCTGCGCTACGACCTCGCGGTCGAGTCGCCGGAGTACGTCAAAGAGCTGGTGACCCACCACGTTGGTGGTTACCTGAAGATCGCCCCGGAACACACCGAGGAAGGTCCGCTCAACCAGATGATGAAACCGGGCATTGGCAGCTATGACAAGTTCAAGCGCATGTTCGAGAAGTACACCAAGGAAGCGGGCAAAGAGCAGTACCTGATTCCGTACTTCATCGCCGCCCACCCGGGCACCACCGACGAAGACATGATGAACCTGGCCCTGTGGCTCAAGGGCAATGGCTTCCGCGCTGACCAGGTGCAAGCGTTCTACCCGTCGCCGATGGCCACCGCCACCGCGATGTACCACTCGGGCAAGAACCCGCTGCGCAAGGTCACTTACAAGAGCGACGGCGTGACCATCGTCAAGAGCGAAGAGCAGCGTCGTCTGCACAAGGCGTTCTTGCGTTATCACGACCCGAAAGGCTGGCCGATGCTGCGTGAAGCGCTGATCCGCATGGGCCGTGGCGACTTGATCGGTTCGGGCAAGGATCAGTTGATCCCGACTCATCAGCCGGCGACTGACAGCTACCAGAGCGCCCGTCGCAAGAACTCGACGCCGGCCGGCAGCCATAAAGTGGCGAAGGAAGGCAAAGAGAAGACCACCAAGATCCTCACTCAGCACACCGGCCTGCCGCCGCGTGCCAGTGATGGCGGTAATCCTTGGGACAAGCGGGAACAGGCCAAGGCGGCGGCGTTTGCCCGCAACCAGCAGGCTGCGAAAGAGCGTAAAGACGCCGCGAAAGGCAAGGGGCCGAAACCGACCCGCAAGCCGGTCGTACCGCGCTAAACATCGCTTGAGCTGAACAGAACGCCAACCTTCGGGTTGGCGTTGTGCATTTCTGGGGCTGGATATTGCGTTGTCCGGGAGATCCATCCCCCTCACCCCAGCCCTCTCCCCCAAGGGGGCGAGGGGGAAGGGAGCAGATCTCCATGCTTTTCAAAATCCGAGTTTGACTCAAGACTTTCACGTCTGCGTACCTCTTACATCCACCTCGGTCAGTCCCCTCTCCCTATGGGCGGTCCGACGTTTCGGGAGGGCTAGGGTGAGGGGCTCTTCGCAACATTTACGTGCAATCAGCCCAAACCATTTCCCCGCATCGCCCGATTTTGGTGCTGTACTGCCCTAAGCATTCCGGGAAAGCGCCCAAGCCTCTGCATGGCATAAGTCTTGCGCGCTTTCGAATACGCTTAGGCTCGCAGGAGGCACGCCGTGTCGATTCATGTCGCATTGCATCACGTCACGCATTACCGCTACGACCGCGCTGTCGAACTCGGCCCGCAGATCGTTCGCCTGCGCCCGGCCGCCCACAGCCGCACGCGGATTCTGTCGTATGCGCTGAAAGTTTCGCCCGAGCAGCATTTCATCAACTGGCAGCAGGATCCGCAGGGCAACTACCTCGCCCGATTGGTGTTCCCCGAGAAGACCAATGAGTTGCGTATTGAAGTCGATCTGCTCGCCGAAATGGCCGTGTTCAATCCGTTCGACTTCTTCCTCGAACCCTACGCCGAGAAAATCCCCTTCGCCTACGCCGCCGATGAGCGTAAGGAGCTGGCGCCGTACCTCGAAACCTTGCCGCTGACGCCGAAATTCAAGGCCTATCTGGACGGAATCGACCGCACGCCGTTGCCGGCGGTGGATTTTCTGGTGGCGCTCAACCAGCGCCTGAGCGAAGACATCGGCTATCTGATTCGCATGGAACCGGGCGTGCAAACCCCGGAACACACTCTCGAACATGCCTCTGGCTCTTGCCGGGATTCGGCGTGGTTGCTGGTGCAGTTGTTGCGCAACCTCGGGTTGGCGGCACGTTTTGTCTCCGGCTACCTGATTCAACTGACCGCCGATGTGAAGAGCCTCGACGGCCCGTCCGGTACGGACGTCGACTTCACCGATCTGCACGCCTGGTGCGAGGTGTATTTGCCGGGTGCCGGCTGGATCGGCCTGGATGCCACGTCCGGGCTGTTTGCTGGTGAAGGGCATATCCCGTTGGCCTGCAGTCCCGATCCGTCCTCGGCGGCACCGATCAGTGGCTTGGTCGAGCCGTGCGAATGTGTGTTCAGCCATGAGATGTCGGTGGAACGGATCTGGGAGGCGCCGCGCGTCACCAAGCCCTACACCGATGAGCAGTGGCTGGCAATTCAGGCGCTGGGCCGGCAGATCGATGCTGACCTGCTGGCGGATGACGTGCGCCTGACCATGGGCGGCGAGCCGACTTTCGTCTCCATTGACGATCCGGACGGTGCCGAGTGGAACACCGCCGCGTTGGGGCCGGCCAAGCGTCAGCTCTCCGCCGAACTGTTCCAGCGCATGCGCAAACACTACGCGCCGAATGGTCTGGTGCATTTCGGTCAGGGCAAGTGGTACCCGGGCGAGCAACTGCCGCGCTGGTCGCTCAATTGCTATTGGCGCCGCGACGGCGTGCCGATCTGGCGCAACGGTGCGCTGATCGCCGACGAACAGCAGGATTACGGCGCCAATGGCGAATTGGCTGGGCGCTTTCTCGCCAGCGTTGCCGAACGCCTGAAATTGCCTACACGCTTTGTCTTCCCGGCCTACGAGGACAATTTCTATTACCTCTGGCGCGAGGGCACGTTGCCGAGCAATGTCAGCGCCGAAGATTCACGTCTTGAGGAACCGCTGGAGCGCGCGCGACTGCGCAAGGTCTTCAGTCAGGGCCTGAACAAGGTGATCGGCCAGGTGCTGCCGCTGGCGCGCACTGCCAAGGGCGACCAATGGCAGAGCGGGCGCTGGTATCTGCGCGACGAACATTGCCGTTTGGTGCCGGGCGATTCGCCGCTGGGTTATCGCTTGCCGCTGGGTTCGCAGCCGTGGGTGAAGGCGGCCGAGTATCCGTTTATTCATCCACAGGATCCGAATCAGGACTTCGCCGCGTTGCCAGACACCGCGCAGCTCAACAGTCCGGGAGAAGCGGCGGCGCCTGACGAACGCGCGCCGAAAATCGACGAGTCCGCCGACTGGCTGACCCGCACCGCGTTCTGCGCCGAAGCGCGCGAGGGACGTTTGTACCTGTTCATGCCGCCGCTGGAACGGGTCGAGGATTACCTGGAACTGGTGGCCGCCATCGAAGCGACGGCTGAAGAACTGCATTGCCCGGTGTTGCTGGAAGGCTACGAGCCGCCAAGCGATCCGCGCCTGAGCAACTTCCGCATCACCCCGGATCCCGGTGTGATCGAGGTGAATGTGCAGCCGTCGGCGACCTGGGACGAATTGGTCGAACGCACTGAGTTTCTCTATGAAGAGGCACGGCAAACCCGACTGACCACCGAGAAATTCATGATCGATGGTCGCCACACTGGCACCGGCGGCGGTAACCATTTTGTGCTCGGTGGTGCGACGCCGGCGGACTCACCGTTTCTGCGTCGCCCGGATCTGCTGCGCAGCCTGATCAGCTACTGGCAAAACCATCCGTCGCTGTCGTATCTGTTTTCCGGATTGTTCATCGGCCCGACGTCGCAGGCGCCGCGTGTCGACGAGGCGCGCAATGATGCACTGTACGAACTGGAAATCGCTTTCGCGCAGATGCCCGAGCCGGGTGAGGAGTGCGCGCCGTGGCTGGTGGATCGTCTGCTGCGCAACCTGCTGATCGACGTCACCGGCAACACGCACCGTGCCGAGTTCTGTATCGACAAACTGTATTCGCCGGATGGCGCCACCGGACGTCTTGGCTTGTTGGAACTGCGCGCCTTTGAAATGCCGCCCCATGCGCGCATGAGCCTGGCCCAGCAGCTGTTGCTGCGGGCGCTGGTCGCACGTTTCTGGCGTGAGCCTTATGCGCCGCCGAAACTGGCGCGTTGGGGCACCGAGCTGCACGATCGTTTCTTGCTGCCGCACTTTATCGAGCAGGACTTCGCCGACGTCATCGTGGAGCTGAACAACGCCGGTTATCCGCTGCGCGCGGAATGGTTTGCCGCGCATCTGGAGTTTCGTTTTCCCAAGGTCGGCGATTATGCCGTCAACGGCATCGAACTGGAGCTGCGTCAGGCGCTGGAGCCTTGGCATGTGCTGGGCGAGGAGGGCGCGGCAGGCGGCACGGTGCGTTACGTCGACTCATCTCTGGAACGTCTGCAGGTCAAGCTCAAAGGGCTGCCGCCGCAGCGTTATTTGCTGACCTGTAATGGCATCGCGGTGCCGTTGCACCCGACCGGGCGCGTGGGCGAGTTCGTCGCGGGTGTGCGTTACCGTGCGTGGCAACCGGCCAACTGTCTGCAACCGACGATTCCCGTGCACGCACCGCTGGTGTTCGATTTGCTCGACACCTGGATGGGCCGTTCGCTGGGCGGTTGCCAGTACCACGTTGCCCATCCGGGCGGGCGTAATTACGAGACGTTGCCGGTCAATGCCAACGAAGCGGAGAGCCGGCGCATGGCGCGATTCTTCCGCGTCGGACACACGCCGGGGAAACTTCCTATACCCAACGTGGAAATCAGTGACGAGCTACCGATGACAATCGATTTGCGACGTTTCTAGATCGCACGCGACATGCGGATTTTTCGTATATCCGCATGTCATGTGCCTGCGTTAGTCTGACCGTTCTTTGCTGTCTGCCGAGCTTTCCATGCCTGACCTGCTAGACCGCTACCCGCTGACGGCGGGCACTTATCACGAACTGCTCGACGGCAGTGGCGCGGTGCGCCCGCACTGGCGGCGGCTGTTCGATCAGTTGCAGCGCAGCACCCCGGCGCAACTGATGCAGCGACAGTCTTTGCTGGCGCGGCAGATTCAGGAAAACGGTGTCACCTATAACGTCTATGCCGATCCCAAAGGCGCGGATCGGCCGTGGGAGCTGGATCTGTTGCCCCACGTGATTGCCGCAGATGAATGGCAGCATTTGTCGGCGGGCATCGCTCAACGTGCACGTCTGCTCAATTCGGTGTTGGCTGATTTGTACGGGCCGCAACGATTGATCAGCGAAGGCCTGTTGCCGGCTGAACTGGTGTTTGGACACAACAATTTCCTATGGCCTTGTCAGGGCATTGCACCGCCGGAAGACGCGTACCTGCATCTGTATGCCGTGGATCTGGCGCGCACGCCGGATGGGCGCTGGTGGGTCACGGCGGATCGCACACAAGCACCGTCGGGCGCCGGTTATGCTTTGGAAAACCGCACCATCGTGTCCCGCGCCTTTCCTGAGTTGTACCGGGATCTGAAGGTGCAGCATCTGGCCGGGTTTTTCCGCACATTGCAGGAAACCCTTGCACGGCAGGCACCGAGTGACGATGAGGCGCCGCTGGTGGTGCTGCTCACGCCTGGGCGCTTCAACGAAAGCTATTTCGAACACTTGTATCTGGCTCGTCAGCTCGGTTACCCGCTGGTCGAGGGCGGTGACCTGACGGTGCGCGATGCCACGGTCTATCTGAAAACCCTCAGCGGACTGCGTCGGGTGCACGCGATCATGCGCCGGCTCGATGATGATTTCTGCGATCCGCTTGAGCTGCGTACGGATTCGGCGCTCGGCGTGCCCGGTCTGCTCGAAGCGGTGCGTCAGGGCCGCGTGTTGGTGGCCAACGCGTTGGGCAGCGGCGTTCTGGAATCGCCGGGGTTGCTGGGTTTTCTGCCGAAGATCAATCAATACCTGTTCGGCGAAGAGCTGATCTTGCCGTCAATCGCGACGTGGTGGTGCGGCGAGCCACCGGTACTGGCGCAGGCCTTGGAAAAACTACCTGAGCTGTTGATCAAACCGGCGTTTCCCTCGCAAAGCTTCACGCCTGTATTTGGCCGTGATCTGAGTGAAAAGCAGCGTCACACGCTTGCCGAGCGCATGCAGGCGCGCCCTTATGCTTATGTGGCGCAAGAATTGGCTCAACTGTCCCAGGCGCCGATCTGGCAGGCCGAAAACGGTCAACTGCAACCGCGGGCGATCGGCATGCGCATGTACGCCGTGGCGGGTGGTGATGGTTATCGTGTGCTCCCCGGTGGTCTGACCCGGGTGGCCGCCGAGGCTGATGCCGAAGTGGTATCGATGCAGCGCGGCGGGGCGAGCAAGGACACTTGGGTAATTGGCGATCGTCCACCCAGCGGCGAGCAATGGAAGAGCCAGCGTAATGTAGGGGTGCACGATCTGGTGCGGCGCGATCCATATCTACCCTCGCGAGTGGTGGAAAACCTGTTCTGGTTCGGCCGTTACTGCGAACGCTGTGACGACAGTGCGCGGCTGCTGCGCATCATGCTTGCGCGGTATGTCGATGGTGATGACCCGCAAGCGTTGCAGGCGGCGGTCGATCTCGGTGAGCGGTTGACGTTGTTGCCGGATGAAGGAGAGCTGCCCGAGCGCTTGCTCGCTGCATTGCTCGGTGAAGACTGGTCGTTCAGCCTGCGTTCCAACCTGCAACGCTTGCAGTGGGCGGCGTCACAGGTGCGCGGCAAGCTTTCGCGGGAGAACTGGCAGGCGCTGGTGGAGTTGCAGCGCGAAGCGATGGAACTGGACACCGACGAGCCTGACTTCGGCGAACTGCTGGATTTCCTCAACCGGCTGGTGATGTCGCTGGCGGCGTTGTCCGGGTTTGCCCTCGACGACATGACCCGCGACGAAGGCTGGCGCTTTCTGATGATTGGCCGGCGTATCGAGCGACTGCAGTTTCTCAGCAGTAGCCTCGCGGCGTTTCTGCGTGGCGCCGGTGCTTTCGATCAGGCGGGCCTGGAGTGGTTGCTGGAGTTGGGCAACAGCAGCATCACCTATCGCTCACGTTATCTGGCCGTGGCGCAATTGATTCCGGTGCTCGACCTATTGCTGCTGGACGAGCAGAACCCGCACGCGGTGTTGTTCCAGTTGAAACTGGTCACGCGCACGTTGAAACGTTTGAACGATGATTTTGGCGCGCCACGGGAAGCGGGGTTGCCGCGACTGGTCGAGCGTCTGGCACGGTTCGATCTGGGTTGTCTGGAGAATCCATTGTTCGGTGAGTCCAGCGTACGAGCGGCTTTGAGCGGTCTGGCGGATCTGCTGCAAGAGATTGCCGAGGCCAGTGGGCAGGTCTCGGATCGCTTGGCTCTGCGTCATTTCGCTCATGTCGATGACGTTAGCCAACGCACGGTGTCCGTCTGATGAATGCTCGATACCAGATTTTCCACGACACCTGTTATCACTACGACAGCCCGGTTTCCCTGGCGCAGCAACTGGCGCACTTGTGGCCGCGGAAATGCGATTGGCAGCGTTGTACCGATCAGCAATTGCTGATCAGCCCGGATCCGACAGCGCGGCGCGATGAGCTGGATGTGTTTGGCAATCCGTTGACCCGACTGGCCTTCGAACGCCCGCATGACGAATTGCAGGTCAATGCACAACTCACGGTGGAAGTGCTGGCGCGGCCTGCGCTGGATTTCAATCAGTCGCCCGCCTGGGAGCTGACCCGCGATGCGCTGACCTACAGCAGCCAGCCGTTGTCCGCTGAGTTGCTCGAAGCCTGTCGCTACCGCTTCCAGTCACCGTACGTGCATTTGAAGCGCAGCTTCGTCGAGTTCTCTCAGAGTTGTTTCCCGCCGGGCCGACCGTTGCTGTTGGGCGTGCAGGACTTGATGCAGAAGATCTTCAGCGAGTTCACCTTCGATGCCGAAGCAACCCAAGTGGCGACCCCGCTGGTGGAAGTGCTGGAGCGGCGACGCGGGGTGTGTCAGGACTTCGCGCACTTGATGCTGGCGTGCGTGCGCTCGCGAGGGCTGGCGGCGCGCTACATCAGTGGTTATTTGCTGACGCAGCCGCCGCCGGGGCAGCCACGCTTGATCGGCGCCGACGCATCGCATGCGTGGGTGTCGGTATTTTGTCCGGTGCTGGGCTGGGTGGATTTTGATCCAACCAACAATGTGCAACCGGCGCTGGAGCACATCACATTGGCGTGGGGGCGGGATTTCTCTGATGTGTCGCCGTTGCGTGGGGTGATCCTCGGTGGCGGCAATCACGACCCGGAAGTGCGCGTCACCGTAATGCCTCTGGATTAACGCCGATCAAACTGTAGGAGTGAGCCTGCTCGCGATAGCGGTGTGTCAGCAGCAAATATTTCAACTGACACACCGCTATCGCGAGCAGGCTCGCTCTCACATGGGAATTTGGGTGTGCTTGGGAAGGGGGAGGGCTGTGAGGGCCAGCAGTGAAACTGCCAGCCCCGTCACAAATCCGCAGGGCCTGATTCGATCATCAAACCCGGTGGGGTTCAGGCGTCGGGCGCCTGATCTTTCGGTGTTTCAGTCGCATCGGTTGCATCAACATCATCTTGCGTCGCCACTTCACCGTCAGGGTTCAGTGCTGCTTCTTCAGCGGTTTGTTTCTTGCGCTGAAGCTTTTCCTCTTTCTTCTGTTCCTTTGCCAGGTCTCGTTGACGTTTGGCGAAGGAGTAATTGGGTTTGGCCATGGGCGATCCTCTTGGGTCGAAGGTGAGGTTGAGCGGCGCATATTCTGCCCTGTATCGGTGCCTCGTGGTTAGCCGGGTTTTTGGTCGACCCACTTGGGCGTGATGGTCGGCTTCCAGTTATCCAGGGCATCGAGCAGTGTTTGCGGCGATTCGCTCACTTGCAGCATGTCACGGTGTGGCGCGCGAACGAAGCCTTCGCCGACGATATGGTCAAGAAAAGCGGTGAGTTTGCTGTAAAAGCCGTTCACTTCCAGCAGGCCCAGCGGCTTGCCGTGGTAGCCGAGCTGACCCCAGGTCCAGACTTCGAACAGCTCTTCCAGCGTGCCGAGACCGCCGGGCAGGGCGATAAACGCATCGCTGAGTTCAGCCATGCGCGCCTTGCGCGCATGCATGCCGTTGACCACTTCCAGGCGTGTCAGGCTTTTGTGGCCGATTTCCTTGTCCATCAGGCTCTGCGGGATGATGCCGATCACTTCGCCGCCAGCGGCCAGCGCCGCATCGGCAACAATGCCCATCAGCCCCACAGCACCACCGCCGTAGACCAGGGTCAACTTGCGTTCAGCCAAGGCCCGGCCAAGGGCGATGGCGGCTTCGGTGTAAGCCGGAACAGTGCCGGCGTTGGCACCGCAAAATACACAAACGGATTTCAGAGACATGCCTTCCTCCTGGGTCAATCCGTCACAGGGTAATGGCTGGCACGCCTCGATCCAAGGGCTAAACTTCGCGTTCCGGTGATTCAAAGGTACCGCTGGCGCCACAGGCGTAGGCGGCGAGCAAACTGCACAACAGACCGTTAAAGAACATGACAGGCACTCCGTCTCAGTAGATGCGCCGATCATAGACCGGGCCCGGAATTCTGGCCGTTAGATTGTCTCGATGAGTGTCATAGCCTGAAAGTTGTATACAATTTTTGACTCAAGTCATAGGAACTTGCGAAGATTTCAGGCAGTCTTTCCACCATTCGTGTTTTTGTTAACCCTGCCTTGGAGATTCACCATGTTTTCCAAAGTTGTTGCGGTATCCCTGCTGGCGCTGGCCAGCAGCCAATTGATGGCTGCCGAGTGCAAAACCACCGTTGACTCCACCGATCAGATGTCCTTCAACACCAAGGAAATCGTGATCGACAAGAGCTGCAAGACTTTCACCGTTGAACTGACTCACTCCGGCAGCCTGCCGAAGAACGTCATGGGCCATAACCTGGTAATCAGCAAAGAAGCGGACATGCAGCCAATCGCCACTGATGGCCTGGCTGCTGGCATCGACAAAAACTACCTGAAAGATGGCGATGCTCGCGTGATCGCGCACACCAAAATCATCGGTGCCAAGGAAACTGACTCGGTAACCTTCGACGTGTCGAAGCTGGCCGGCACTGATAAATACGGCTTCTTCTGCTCGTTCCCAGGCCACATCTCGATGATGAAAGGCACCATTACTGTCAAGTAAGCCGGTCAACCGCGTCATCGTTCTTCGCGAGCAGGCTCGCTCCCACAGGTTTGCGCCATCAATGTGGGAGCGAGCCTGCTCGCGAAGGGGCCATTCGCATCAATGAAAGCAATGGCCAAAGAAAAGCCCGCTGAGGATCACTCCTCAGCGGGCTTTTTCATTCCGTCAGCGCTTAAGGCGCAAACGGCATCACGCGTTTGTGATGAGTCTTGTTGTAGGTCGCGACGATGATGTCGAACGCTTCTTGACGCACCGGCTCACCGTGCAGGAACGCATCGATCTCGGCATAGGTCACGCCGTGCGATGCTTCATCCGGTTTGCCTGGCGACAGATCTTCCAGATCCGCCGTTGGCACTTTCTCGACCAGCGACTCCGGCGCGCCAAAGCTGCGGGCAATCGCGCGCACCTGATTTTTTACCAGACCGCTGAGCGGTGCCAGATCGCAGGCGCCGTCACCAAACTTGGTGAAGAAACCCATCACCGCTTCCGCCGCGTGATCGGTGCCGATTACCAACCCGTGCGCCGCGCCGGCGATGGTGTACTGCGCGACCATGCGCATGCGCGCCTTGGTGTTGCCCAATACGAAGTCCACCGACACCGCGTGCTTGCCTTCAAACGCCGCCACTTCACTGGCCAGCGATTTCACCGCTGGGCCGATGTTGACCGTGTGACGTTCGTCCGGGGCGATGAAATCCACCGAGGCTTGGGCGTCGTGCTCGTCGAACTGGGTTTCGTACGGCAGGCGCACGGCGATGAATTTGTAGCTGTTGTCGCCGGTCTGGTCGCGCAGCTCACGCATCGCCCGCTGGGCCAACAGGCCGGCGGTCAGCGAGTCGACGCCGCCGCTGATGCCCAGCACCAGCGTCTTGAGCCCGGAATTGACCAGACAATCCTGAATAAAGGTAATGCGCCGGGCGACTTCGGCCTGCAGGGCCTGGTAGTCGGCGAACGGCGGTTGCACCTTGAGCTGTTCAGCAATCTCACGCTGTACGGCTTGCATGAATTCACTCCTTGCTAGATAGACTGGAATCGGCAGGAACCTGGAAAACGTGTCGCAAATAAGCGACGAAATTCGGGTCTTTGCAGTGGGACTTGCCTGGCTCGTCGGAGATCTTCGCCACCGGTTGGCCGTTGCAGGCGGTCATTTTAAGCACGATGCTCATCGGTTCGACACCCGGAATGTCACAGGTGAGGTTGGTGCCGATGCCGAAGCTGACATTGATCCGGCCGTGCAGGGCGCGGAAGATCTCCAGCGACTTGGGCAGGGTCAGGCTGTCGGAGAACACCAGGGTCTTGCTCATCGGGTCGATGCCGAGCTTGTGATAGTGCGCAATGCATTTTTCGCCCCACACCACAGGATCGCCGGAGTCATGGCGCAGGCCGTCAAACAGCTTGGCGAAGAACAGGTCGAAGTCGCCGAGAAACGCATCGGTGGTGATGCAATCGGTGAGCGCGATCCCCAGCAGGCCACGGTATTCGCGGACCCAGCAATCGAGCGCGGCGATCTGGCTGTCGATCAGCCGTGGGCCGAGTTGCTGGTGCGCCATGATCCATTCGTGGGCCATGGTGCCCAGCGGTTTCATGTCCAGTTCTCGCGACAGATGCACGTTACTGGTGCCGACAAAACGGCCGGGGAAGTCGTGCTTGAGCACGTTCACCACTTCTGCCTGCACGCCGAACGAAAAGCGCCGGCGGGTGCCGAAGTCGGCGACCTGCAACTGCGATAACTCGTCGGCCGAGGCGTTGGCGGTCAGCCAGTCGAACTTGCGATAGAGCTGTTCGCGCGCTTGTTCAAGCACGGTTTCGCGGTAGCGATAGCGATTGCGCACTTCGCTGACGATCGCCAGCAACGGCACTTCGTAGAGAATCACATGCAGCCACGGCCCGCGCAGACGGATGAACAGTTCGCCGTTCTCGATACCGGTGTGCAGATAGCGCAGGTTGAAGCGGAACAATCCGAGAAAACGCAGGAAATCCGGTTTGAGGAAGCTGATGCGCTCAAGAAAACTCAGTTGATCGGCGCTCAGGCTCAGTTCGGCCAGACGCTCGATCTGAAAACGGATCTCGGCCAGATACGGGCGCAGATCTTCGCTGTTACGGCAACGAAACTCCCATTCGACTTCGACGTTGGGGTAGTTGTGCAGCACCGCCTGCATCATCGTCAGTTTGTAGAAGTCGGTGTCGAGCAGGTTCTGCACGATGCGATCGGCAAACACGCTCTCGCTCATAACGGGGTCTCCAGGTGCGCCGCGCCTGTGCGCGGTCTCAAACAATGGCGCTAGTGGCGCATATCAGGGACGAAGATTGCCAGCAATTTTTTAGATCACCGCAGAACCCTGGTGGGAGCGAGCCTGCTCGCGAAGGCGTCAATTCAGTCGAAATGGGTATTGAATGTGCCGACCTCTTCGCGAGCAGGCTCGCTCTCACATTTTTCAATCGAGTCAAATTTCCGGGCTGTCGATCTGTTCGAGCATCCACTTCACAAAGTCCCGCACCTTGGGCACTTCCGCCGCATGCTCCGGGTACGCCAGGTAATAGGCATCAGTGCTGGGCATGGCATGCTCAAAGGGAATGACCAGTTTGCCGTCGGCCAATTCCTCTTCCACCAGAAACCGTGGCAACAACGCCACACCGCAACCGACCTGCGCGGCGCGGATGCACATATAAAAGGTTTCGAAACGCGGCCCGTGGTAGCTGTGTTCGGTCTGGTAACCCTGACTGTCGAACCAGTCGTGCCAGGCTTGCGGGCGCGAGGCATTTTGCAGGAGGACCAGATCGGTAAGTTGCGTCGGATCAGTGAACGGCGTGTCCGGCAGGCTGCCCGGCGCGCACACCGGCACCAGTTCTTCGCCGAACAACTTCAGGCATTCAGTGCCGGGCCGTGAGCCCTGACCGAAATAGAACGCCAGATCACTGCGCCCTTGCAGCAGATCATCCGCTTCTTGCTCGTTGCACAAATCCAGGTGAATCGATGGATGGCGCAGACGCCAGCCTTTCAGGCGCGGCACCAGCCAGCGCGCGCCGAAGGTCGATGGCGTAGACACGCGCAGGACTTCGGTTTCACCACCGTAGGAACGCAGGTAATGCGTCGACATTTCCACTTGCGTGAGGATTTTTCGTACTTCGACCAAGTACAAATCCCCGGCCGGGGTCATCTGCAAGCGCCGACGCACCCGGCGGAACAACAAGTGCTGCAGCAGCTCTTCAAGCTGCGCGACCTGTTTGCTCACTGCGCTCTGGGTCAGGTTCAGCTCCTCGGCGGCGCGGGTGAAACTCAGGTGACGGGTCACGGCCTCGAAACACTGCAATGCGGTGATCGATGGCAGGTGGCGTTTGTTCAGCATGGCTGATCCTTTTCTTGTCTTTCTATGCCCAGCATGAATAAACGGAATGATATCTCGCGTAAAGGTCGTTTGTTGCCTTGCCATTGTGACGCTACAACTAAAGGCCTGCCCGGTCGCGAAAAAGCGTCCGCACACATTCAGTTTTTTGCTTGAGGAGTGACCCATGGTTGCCGCATTGCTTGATCGTCTTGGTGTGAACCCGGCCCTTTATCAGAACGGCAAAGTGCCGGTGCATTCGCCGATCGACGGCAGCCGCATCGCCGCCGTCAACTGGGAAGGCCCGGCCGAAGTCGAGCAGCACATCAGTCGCGCAGATCATGCGTTCGAGCAATGGCGCAAGGTGCCGGCCCCGCGTCGCGGCGAGCTGGTGCGTCAATTCGGTGAAGTGCTGCGCGAATACAAGGCTGATCTTGGCGAGCTGGTTTCCTGGGAGGCTGGCAAGATCACCCAGGAAGGTCTGGGTGAAGTGCAGGAGATGATCGACATCTGCGATTTCGCCGTCGGCCTGTCCCGCCAGTTGTACGGTTTGACCATCGCCTCCGAGCGTCCGGGCCACCACATGCGTGAAACCTGGCACCCACTGGGCGTGGTCGGGGTGATCAGCGCGTTCAACTTCCCGGTGGCGGTGTGGGCGTGGAACACCACGCTGGCGCTGGTCTGCGGTAACCCGGTGGTGTGGAAACCGTCGGAGAAAACTCCGCTGACCGCGTTGGCCTGCCAAGCGCTGTTTGATCGTGTAGTGAAGAATTTCACCGACGCCCCAGCGAATCTTTGCCAGGTGATTATTGGTGGCCGCGACGCTGGCGAAGCCTTGGTCGATGACCCGCGTGTTGCGTTGATCAGCGCCACTGGCAGCACACGCATGGGCCGCGAAGTGGCGCCGAAAGTCGCCGCTCGTTTCGCTCGCAGCATTCTGGAATTGGGCGGTAACAACGCGATGATCCTCGGCCCGAGCGCGGATCTCGACATGGCCGTGCGCGCAATTCTGTTCAGTGCGGTCGGCACGGCCGGCCAGCGCTGCACCACCTTGCGCCGTCTGATCGCTCATGAGTCGGTCAAAGAAGAAATCGTCACGCGTCTCAAGGCTGCCTACTCGAAAGTGCGCATTGGCAACCCGCTGGAAGGCAATCTGGTCGGCCCGCTGATCGACAAGCACAGCTTCGAAAACATGCAGGACGCGCTGGAACAGGCATTGAGCGAGGGCGGCCGGGTGTTCGGCGGCAAGCGCCAACTCGAAGATCAATTCCCTAACGCTTACTACGTTTCGCCGGCCATCGTTGAAATGCCGGAGCAGAGCGACGTGGTCTGCAGTGAAACTTTTGCGCCGATCCTCTACGTGGTCGGCTACAGCGATTTCCAGGAAGCGCTGCGCCTGAATAACGCTGTACCGCAAGGTTTGTCGTCGTGCATTTTCACCACGGACGTGCGTGAAGCCGAGCAGTTCATGTCGGCGGTGGGCAGTGATTGCGGTATCGCCAACGTCAACATCGGCCCGAGCGGTGCCGAAATCGGCGGCGCTTTTGGTGGCGAGAAGGAAACCGGTGGCGGTCGTGAGTCCGGCTCCGATGCGTGGCGCGCGTACATGCGCCGGCAGACCAACACCGTGAACTACTCGCTGGAGCTGCCGCTGGCGCAGGGCATCACATTCGACTGATAGGTTGAGATCGATCGTTCCCACGCTCTGCGTGGGAATGCCTCAGCGGACGCTCCGCGTTCGCTTTTGGGACGCAGAGCGTCCCTGACTGCATTCCCACGCAGAGCGTGGGAACGATCATTTTGCAGTGTTTGTTAGGTTTCTGTTGGAGTCTGGCAATGCCGTTACGCGAAGAATGTCTGTGGGAAAAACTCACACCGCAAAGGCCGGATAACACCGGGCTGCGGGGCGAAGTGAAGGTCGATGTCTGCGTGATCGGCGCCGGGTTTACCGGGTTGTCGGCGGCGCTGCATCTGTTGGAAAAGGGCAAAAGCGTCTGCGTGCTGGAGGCCCATCGCGCTGGTCACGGTGGTTCCGGGCGCAACGTCGGGCTGGTCAACGCTGGCATGTGGATTCCACCGGACGAGATCGAAGCCGGGTTTGGCGAAGCGGTCGGCAGTCAGCTCAATCGCATGCTCGGGGCGGCGCCAGCGCTGGTGTTCAGCCTTGTGGATAAGTACAACATCGATTGTCAGTTACGCCGCGAAGGCACCCTGCACATGGCGCACAACGCCAAGGGCGAAGCGGATCTGCGCAGTCGTGAACAACAATGGAAACGCCGTGGCGCGCCAGTCGAATTGCTCACTGGCAAGGCGTGCGAGCAAGCCACGGGCACGCAAAAAATCGCCGCTGCGTTGCTTGATCGCCGCGCCGGTACGCTCAATCCGATGGCTTATGTCACCGGGCTGGCCAATGCGGTAAGCGGTCTCGGCGGGCAACTGTTCGATCATTCACCGGTCACTCGCCTTGAGCGTCAGGGCACGAAATGGTCGGTGCAGACCGAGCACGGTTCGGTGCTGGCCGAGCAAGTGGTCATCGCCTCCAACGCCTACACCGAAGGCGACTGGACCGAGCTCAAGCGCAACTTCTTCCCCGGTTACTACTATCAGGTCGCGTCGGTGCCGTTGACCGAAGACGCCGCGCAGCAAATTCTCCCGGGCGGGCAGGGCTCGTGGGATACGCGGCAAGTGCTGAGCAGCATTCGTCGCGACAAAGAAGGCCGGTTATTGCTCGGCAGCCTCGGCAACGGCAATCAGAAGCCGACCTGGTTTCTCAAGGCCTGGGCCGATCGCGTGCAGCAGCATTACTTCCCCAGTCTGAAACCCGTCGAGTGGGAATGCACCTGGACCGGGCGCATTGCGTTTACACCCGATCACCTCATGCGTTTGTTCGAGCCGGCGCCGGGACTGGTGGCCGTCACCGGTTACAACGGCCGTGGCGTCACTACCGGCACCGTGGTCGGCAAGGCTTTCGCTGATTATCTGTGTAACGGCAATCCGCAAGCCCTGCCGATTCCCTTCGCACCGATGCAGCCCTTGGCCGGCGTGGGCTTGCGCAGTTGCCTGTACGAGGCCGGTTTCTCGCTGTATCACGCGGGCCAGTGCCTGCGCATCGTCATTTGAGTGTTGAAATATGTTGCCGGAAGCGGCGCTTTTCGATGCAGCGACTAGCCTGTAATGGTGCGGGTTGTAGCAGTCCCGCACCAGCAGTGTGCAGTTCGGTGACGCGGGCTGTTACACGCTGGTTGCACGTCGTTTGGCGCCGCGGTTGCAATGATGGCGCGTGCGGGTTGCGCCTGAAAAAATAAATGGTTTCACCTTCCGCGGTTTAGACGGTTGCACGCCCAATGAAAATGGGAACGAAACAGTCGAAATAACAAGAAAGCAGCGACTTTTTGAAGAATAAAAAACCGATGGCACGGCCCTTGCTCTGAGCATTCAGTGAAGTGAAGTCGCAGTGCCAACTAAAAAAAACCTTGGAGCACCACCTCATGTCCCAGACGTTTTACAAGAAAGGCTTTCTGGCCCTCGCAGTGGCTACTGCATTGGGTGTTTCTGCGTTTGCTCAAGCTGATGTGAAAATCGGTGTAGCGGGTCCAATGACGGGCGCCAACGCGGCATTTGGCGAGCAGTACATGAAGGGTGCACAGGCAGCGGCTGATGCAGTCAACGCGGCGGGTGGCGTCAACGGGGAGAAAATCGTTCTGGTCAAAGGCGATGACGCCTGCGAGCCGAAGCAGGCCGTGACGGTCGCCAAGGACCTCACCAACCAGAAAGTCGCCGGTGTAGTCGGCCACTTCTGCTCCTCTTCGACCATTCCAGCGTCGGAAATCTATGACGAAGCCGGGATCATCGCGATCACCCCGGGTTCGACCAACCCGCAAGTCACCGAGCGCGGCCTCAGCGCCATGTTCCGTATGTGCGGGCGTGATGACCAGCAAGGCATCGTGGCCGGCGACTACATCGTTGATGTGCTCAAGGGCAAGAAAGTCGTTGTGCTGCACGACAAAGACACCTACGGCCAAGGCTTGGCGGATGCCACCAAGGCACAACTGGTCAAGCGCGGCGTGACGCCTGTGTTGTACGAAGGCCTGACCCGTGGCGAAAAAGACTTCAGCACCATCGTCACCAAGATCCGTGGCGCCGGCGCCGACGTCGTCTACTTCGGCGGTCTGCACCCGGAGGCCGGCCCGCTGGTTCGCCAGCTGCGTGAACAAGGCCTGAAAGACGTCAAGTTCATGTCCGATGACGGCATCGTGACTGACGAACTGGTGACCACCGCCGGTGGCCCGCAATTCGTCGACGGCGTGCTGATGACCTTCGGCGCCGACCCGCGCCTGCTGCCAGACAGCAAGACTGTGGTAGACGCTTTCCGCAAGGCCGGTACCGAGCCTGAGGGTTACACCCTGTACGCCTACGCTTCGGTGCAGACCCTGGCTGCCGCGTTCAACGGTGCCAAGTCCAACAAGGGCGAAGAGGCCGCAGCCTGGCTGAAGAAAAATCCGGTGAAAACCGTCATGGGCGAAAAAACCTGGGACTCCAAGGGCGACCTGAAAGTCTCCGACTACGTGGTTTACCAGTGGGACAAGGACGGCAAATATCACCAGCTGGAAAAACAGAAGTAAGGGCTGACGCGACCGTTTGAACTCCGCAAATCCCTGTGGGAGCGGGCTTGCCCGCGATGACGGCCTGACAGTCGACAACTGTGTTGAATGTTCTACCGCTATCGCTGGCAAGCCAGCTCCCACAAGGTCCTGCGGTGATCGAACTGTTCGCGCTCTGACATTGCTCCGACGTAAATCTGTATTTTTCCTAGAAGAACCGCACATCACAGGTGTGCAGGTTCTCACTGCGTGAGATTGCGTTATGGATGGTATTTTCCTGCAGCAACTGGTCAACGGCCTGACCCTCGGGTCGGTCTATGGCCTGATCGCCATCGGCTACACAATGGTCTACGGCATCATCGGCATGATCAACTTCGCCCACGGCGAGGTTTACATGATTTCTGCTTACCTGGCGGCAATCAGTCTGGCTCTGCTGGCGTACTTCGGTATTGAATCCTTCCCGCTGCTGATGCTCGGCACCCTGATTTTCACCATCGTGATCACGGCGGTGTATGGCTGGGTCATCGAGCGTGTCGCTTACAAACCCCTGCGCAACTCGACCCGACTGGCACCGTTGATCAGCGCCATCGGTATCTCCCTGATCCTGCAAAACTACGCACAGATCGCCCAAGGCGCCAAACAACAGGGTGTGCCTACCCTGCTGACCGGGGCGTGGCGTGTTGAAGTCGGTACTGGCTTCGTGCAACTGACCTACACCAAAGTCTTCATTCTGGTGGCCGCGTTCGTCGGCATGGGCCTGCTGACCTACGTCATCAAGTACACCAAGCTCGGACGCATGTGCCGTGCGACCCAGCAAGACCGCAAGATGGCTTCGATCCTCGGCATCAATACCGATCGGGTCATTTCCTATGTGTTCATCATCGGTGCAGCCATGGCGGCGCTGGCCGGCGTGCTGATCACCATGAACTACGGCACTTTCGACTTCTATGCCGGCTTCATCATCGGCATCAAGGCGTTCACCGCGGCGGTGCTTGGCGGGATCGGTTCGCTGCCCGGGGCCATGCTCGGCGGGATCATCCTCGGCATTTCCGAGTCGCTGTTCTCCGGTCTGGTCAACTCCGACTACAAAGACGTGTTCAGCTTCTCGCTGCTCGTACTTGTTCTGGTCTTCCGGCCGCAGGGCCTGTTGGGCCGTCCTCTTGTGTCGAAGGTGTAAGCGATGTCTTCAACCACTCAAAAAAGCATTGATATCAAAAAAAGCCTGGTTGAGGCGATTCTGGCCGGCCTGATTGCCCTGATCGTATTCGGGCCGATTGTCGGCGTCGTACTCGAGGGTTACAGCTTCAATCTTGAGCCGACCCGCGTGGCGTGGATTATCGGCATTGTCATGATCGGCCGCTTCGCCCTCAGCTTGTTCCTGCAAACACCCAAGGGCCTGAAGATCCTCGACGGATTCGAGAGCACCGGTTCCGGTGTGCATGTGCTGCCAAGCGACCATAAATCGAGCCTGCGCTGGATCATCCCGCTGCTGATTGTGCTGGCGATCATCGTGCCGTTTGTTTCCAACTCCTATCTGCTGGGCGTGGTGATCCTCGGATTGATCTACGTGCTGCTGGGGTTGGGGTTGAACATTGTGGTCGGTCTGGCCGGTCTGCTCGATCTGGGTTACGTGGCGTTCTATGCCATCGGTGCCTACGGTCTGGCGCTCGGTTATCAGTATCTCGGTCTGGGCTTTTGGACGGTGTTGCCGCTGGCGGCGATCACTGCCGGGCTGGCCGGGTGCATCCTTGGCTTCCCGGTGTTGCGTCTGCACGGCGACTATCTGGCAATCGTGACCTTGGGCTTCGGTGAAATCATTCGCCTGGTCCTCAACAACTGGTTGTCGCTGACCGGCGGCCCGAACGGTATGCCGGCGCCACTGCCGACGTTCTTCGGTCTGGAATTCGGCAAACGGGCGAAGGATGGCGGGGTGCCGTTTCACGAGTTCTTCGGCATCGCCTACAACCCGGACGTGAAGTATTACTTCATCTACGCGGTGTTGTTCCTCGTGGTGTTGGCTGTGCTGTACATCAAGCATCGGCTGGTGAAAATGCCGGTCGGTCGCGCTTGGGAAGCCTTGCGGGAAGATGAAATCGCCTGCCGCTCGATGGGCCTCAACCACGTGCTGGTCAAGCTCTCGGCGTTCACTATCGGTGCATCGACCGCAGGTCTGGCCGGGGTGTTTTTCGCCACCTACCAGGGCTTCGTCAACCCGACCTCGTTCACCTTCTTCGAATCGGCACTGATCCTCGCCATTGTCGTGCTCGGCGGCATGGGCTCGACCATCGGCGTGGTGATTGCGGCATTCGTACTCACCGTCGCTCCGGAATTGCTGCGCGGCTTCGCTGAATATCGCGTGCTGCTGTTCGGCATCCTGATGGTGTTGATGATGATCTGGCGACCACGCGGGCTGATTCGCATCAGCCGTACCGGGGTCACTCCACGCAAAGGTGCCATTCACTATGAGAGGACTGCGCCATGAGTGAAGTCGTACTCTCTGTTGAAAAACTGATGATGCATTTCGGTGGCATAAAGGCCTTGAGCGATGTCAGCCTGAAGGTCAAACGCAACTCGATCTTCGCCCTGATCGGCCCCAACGGCGCCGGCAAGACCACGGTGTTCAACTGCCTGACCGGGTTCTACAAAGCCACCGGCGGCAAGATCGAACTCAATGTGCGCGGCCAGCAGACCAACGTCATTCAGTTGCTGGGTGAGTCGTTCAAACCGACGGATTTTGTCTCGCCGAAATCCTTCCTCAGCCGCATGTACTACAAGATGTTCGGCGGTACGCACCTGGTAAACCGTGCAGGCCTGGCGCGGACATTCCAGAACATTCGTCTGTTCAAGGAAATGTCGGTACTGGAAAACCTGTTGGTGGCCCAGCACATGTGGGTCAACCGCAACATGCTCGCCGGCATCCTCAACACCAAGGGCTATCGCAAGGCCGAAAGCGACGCGCTGGACTGCGCCTTCTACTGGCTGGAAGTGGTCGATCTGGTCGACTGCGCCAACCGGCTCGCCGGTGAACTCTCCTACGGCCAGCAACGCCGTCTGGAGATCGCCCGGGCCATGTGCACGCGGCCACAGATCATCTGCCTCGACGAACCGGCTGCCGGCCTCAACCCTCAGGAAACCGAAGCGCTGAGCGCGATGATCCGGCTGCTGCGCGACGAGCACGATCTGACCGTGGTGCTGATCGAACACGACATGGGCATGGTAATGAGCATTTCCGATCACATCGTGGTGCTGGACCACGGCATCGTCATCGCCGAAGGCGGGCCTGAAGCGATCCGCAACGATCCGAAAGTGATCGCGGCCTATCTGGGCGCCGATGAAGAGGAGCTGGTATGACGCAACCGATCCTCGAACTCAAAGACCTCGACGTCTTCTACGGTCCGATCCAGGCCCTCAAAGGTGTGTCGCTGCAGATCAATGAAGGGGAAACCGTCAGCCTGATCGGCTCCAACGGGGCGGGGAAATCGACGTTGCTGATGTCGATCTTCGGCCAGCCACGGGCCGCGGGCGGGCAGATCCTTTATCAAGGCGTCGATATCACCCACAAGTCCTCGCACTACATTGCTTCCAACGGCATTGCGCAGTCGCCGGAAGGGCGGCGGGTGTTTCCCGACATGACCGTCGAGGAGAACCTGCTGATGGGCACCATCCCGATTGGCGACAAGTACGCCAAAGAGGACATGCAGCGCATGTTTACGCTGTTTCCACGGCTGGAAGAGCGACGTAACCAACGGGCGATGACCATGTCTGGCGGTGAACAGCAAATGCTCGCCATTGCTCGGGCACTGATGAGTCGACCGAAGCTGTTGCTGCTCGATGAACCTAGCCTCGGGTTGGCGCCGATTGTGGTGAAGCAGATCTTTGCGACCCTGCGCGAATTGGCGAAAACCGGCATGACCATTTTTCTGGTCGAGCAGAACGCCAACCATGCGCTGAAACTGTCTGACCGCGCGTATGTGATGGTCAACGGCGAGATTCGCCTGACCGGCACGGGTAAAGAGTTGCTGGTGAATGAGGAGGTGCGTAACGCCTATCTGGGCGGGCACTGATTCTTCCAGCGTTATGCACAGCCCCGGCGACGCAAGTCCCGGGGCTTTTTCATTCCGCAAACATACCGCACGCCTGTGTAGGAGCTGCCGAAGGCTGCGATCTTTTGATGTTGTCTTTAAAGATCAAAAGATCGCAGCCTTCGGCAGCTCCTACAGGGAATTGATCAGTGATTTCAAGTCTTGCGTGGAATTGTGGAAAACAAATTCCCATAGCTGCCAAAGCGCGACATATAGACGCTGCAAATGGCTGTTTTTCCACAGTTTTGACTTGTCCCCGGTTACTGTGGAGCTGGCTGTGAATAACGTGGGTGTATCTGGCTGCGCGCCTTGTAAGCCGTGGCCTGCAAGGATGTGGTTGTTTTTTGATCAGGCGTTTTTACGAGAGCAGGAGACGTCGTTGTCAACCTTTTTTTGGGTGCCACCTCAGCGGCCATTGCATGTCAACAAGCCTGTGGATAAGTCTGTGATTAAACTCTGGAAAGACTGCGCTGAGGGCCGTAATTACTGGCCTCGCGCAATCACTGTGTTGACTGTCCGCTCGTGCAAAATGCCATGTCCCGCACATCCGCCACTTCAGGGTCAAGCAAAAAACTTTCTATTTCGCCCGCAAAGCCTTGTGTGGCGCGGCTTTGCGCGTTTGCACTTGCCCCCGGAAACTGTGGAAGGGACTGTGGATAACATGCGTGCACATGGCTACAGGCCACGGTTGCTATAGCGTTGGTGCGATTGGTTGTTTTTTGTACAGCTTGTGGGTGTTGCCCGTGAATGCGCGTGCGGGCATGCTGCCTGCTGATTTTCTATTCCAAGGGCTGCCCCGGCGGTCGAAGCAAGGAGAACACGATGTCCAACACCCTGTTTATCACCGGCGCGACGTCCGGATTTGGTGAAGCCTGTGCCCGCCGTTTTGCCGAGGCTGGCTGGAAACTGGTGCTGACCGGTCGTCGTGAAGAACGCCTCAATGCGCTGTGCGCCGAGCTGTCGAAGCAGACCGAAGTGCATGGCCTGGTGCTCGATGTGCGCGATCGCAAGGCGATGGAGGAGGCGATTGCCAACTTGCCGCCATCGTTCGCCAAGCTGCGTGGCCTGATCAACAACGCAGGTCTGGCACTGGGCGTGGACCCGGCGCCGAAGTGCGATCTGGACGATTGGGACACCATGGTCGACACCAACGTCAAAGGCCTGATGTACGCAACCCGCCTGCTGCTGCCGCGCCTGATTGCCCATGGCCGTGGCGCCGGCATCGTCAACCTTGGCTCCATCGCGGGCAACTATCCGTACCCGGGCAGCCACGTGTATGGCGCGACCAAAGCGTTCGTTAAACAGTTCTCGCTGAACCTGCGTTGCGACTTGCAGGGCACCGGTGTGCGGGTCAGCAACATCGAGCCGGGGCTGTGCGAAAGCGAGTTCTCGCTGGTGCGTTTTGCTGGCGATCAGGAGCGTTACAACGCGACTTACGCCGGTGCCGAGCCGATCCAGCCGCAGGACATCGCCGAAACGATTTTCTGGGTAATGAATGCGCCGGCGCACATCAACATCAACAGCCTGGAATTGATGCCGGTGAGTCAGACCTGGGCCGGGTTTGCCATTGAGCGCAATAAGGCCTGACACCGCGTTAAGGCCAATCGCTGGCAAGCCAGCTCCCACAGATTTATTGGCGTACACAAATCTTGTGAACGGCTCGATACTTGTGGGAGCTGGCTTGCCAGCGATGAGGCCAGAACAGGCAAAAAATGGCGATAAGGTAAACTCCCCTCGCAACAACCCAACCGCACCCCGCGGTTTTCAAGGTTTTTCGAGGAGTCAAAGTGAGTAACCGAGGTGAGCAGGCACTGCTCAAACAATCGACCATTCTGATGTTGGCGGTGGCGATTGCCGGGATCGTCACCGGTTTTGTTTCAGGTTCCCAGTCCATCCTGTTTGATGGTTTTTTCTCGCTGATCGCAACGTTCATCAAAGTCCTGATGCTGATCACTGCCAAGCTGATCGCCAAGGAAAGCAACCACCGTTTCCAGTTCGGTTTCTGGCACCTGGAACCCATGGTGCTGCTAATCGAAGGCAGCTTCCTGATGTTGATCGCGATCTACGCGTTTCTCAACGGCGTGTTCGGCATCATCAACGGTGGCCGCGACATCGAGTTAGGACTGGTGATCATTTATGCCGCGGTGTTTACCGTGGTCGAATTCGCCTACTTCTTCTACGTGCGCCAGCGTAACCGCAAGCTCAAATCCAGCCTGATCCAGTTCGACAACATCAGCTGGCTGGTGGACGCGATGCTGTCGGTAGGCCTGTTGATCAGTTTCCTTGCGGCGTTGCTGCTCAAGTCCCAGGGTTATGGCCAGTGGGCGGTGTATGTCGATCCGCTGATCCTGATCGTGCTGGCGCTGACCATGTTGCCGCCGGCGTTCAAGATCCTTGGGCCGGCGCTGCGCGATGTGCTGGGGATTGCCCCGGACACGCTGGATGATCAGGTGCGCCAAGTGATGGACGCGGCGAAAACCGAGCATGGTTTCGACGATTACGTGTCGTACGTGCAGAAGCACGGGCGGGCGCGGTTTATCGAGATTCATGTGGTGTTGCCAGCGGATTATGCGCTGAGCCATGTCGGACAGCTGGATACGTTGCGCGAGGAGATTTCGGCGAAGCTGGGCAAGCCGGATGCGGCGCGCTGGTTGACCATCAGTTTTACCGGGGACAAGAAATGGATTGCCTGAAGACCACGTAACGGCCATTCGTCGGATTGCCGCCCGGAGCAGGCTCACTCCTACATTTGGAATGCGTTCCCTGTAGGAGTGAGCCTGCTCGCGATAGCTATTTATCCGTCAGCGCAGATATTCAGCCAGGCCGCTATAGCAAGTCGCCAAGTGATACGGCGTAGTCGAAGGCATGTCCTTGCGACTCACCTCGCCCAATTCATCCCGACACTCATGCCAGCCACCCGCGTGCAGAAACCGCTGCTGCAACGCCTGCAACTGGCGCAGCACCACCGCTTCACTGCCCTGACGCAAGGTCAGCGCGCGCAGATATTCCGCCTGAGCCCAGATCCGCTGAGTCGAGTCTCGCGGGCGTCCGTCCATTTCCAGATCGAGCATTGCCCGCACCGCGCCGGATGGCTGCACCACACCGTATTGCTCGGTGAAGGCAAACGCCCGGTCGAGCGCCGCGTGCAGTTTCGAACCCCGCAACACCGCAGACGATTCCAGCAGGAAATACCATTCGAACTGGTGCCCCGGCTCATACCAGTTATCCACAGCGCCGAGAGGCTTCTCCATCAACACGCCATATTGCGGATCGACGAACCGCTTGTGCATGGCTGTGCATAACTCCAGCAGTGCTTTCTGCGTCTGGGCATCTTCGCGCACGGCAAGGGTCGCGAGGAATGCTTCGGCCAGATGCATCAACGGGTTTTGCAGCGGACCGGTTTGCAGGGTGATCCAGTCGCGTTCCAGGCAGGCTTCGTACAATCCATCGCCGGTGGCGAAGCGTCGGCCAATGATTTCCAGGGCCGCGTTCAGCGTCGACTCGACCAGCGGATCGCCGGACTTTGCCCAATAATGCGCGCAGGCAAACAGGATAAACGCGTGGGTGTAGAGATCCTTGCGCTGATCCAGCGGCTTGCCCTGCGCATCGATGCTATAGAACCAGCCGCCATGATCGGCATCATGAAAGTGCCGTTGCAAGGAGCGGAACAGCGCCGCCGCACGGACTTCAGCGTTATCCACAACTCCGATCAGACTGGAAAACAGATACAGCTGTCGCGCACAGGCCATCGCCCGGTAGCGCTGCGGTGGCAGCGGCTGATGCGCGGCGTCCAGCGCCTCATAGGGCAACGCCATGTCGGCGTTCCAGCCCGGGCCTTGCCAGAGCGGCACGATCACGTCGACGAAGTGCTGTTGCACAGCGCCAAACAGGGCGGTCAATTCAGGCAGGGAGGTGGAGCGGGAAGCGTGGGGCATGGGCGGACGTCGTCACGGCTGGGGCGATTGCGCGACATGGTAGCAGAGCGGCGGCCGTTAGAGTCTTGGTGTCTGATCGGCCGTCATCGCTGGCAAGCCAGCTCCCACAGGTGATTGGGTCAGTCCACAATTGTGTGAACACCAAATATCCTTGTGGGAGCTGGCTTGCCAGCGATGAGACCGGTACAGGCGATGGAGATTAGCCTGCCAGCAGCCAGGCGCCTGTTATTGCTGAGGCAGCACCTGCAAGGCGCACCAACGGTGCCGCAGCCTTAGGCAGGAAACGCACTACTCCATAACCCGCCGCATGCAGTGCAGCTGTCGCGGCCACAAAACCCGCCGCATACGCCCAAGGACTGCTCATGTCCGGCAGTTCCAAGCCATGCGCCACGCCATGGAACAGCGCAAATACCGCCGTCGCCACCACCGCCATGACCAACGGCGGACGCACCGCCAGCGCCACCGCCAGACCCAACGCCAGCACCGACGCGGCAATCCCGCTTTCCAGTGCCGGCAATTCCAGCCCTTCAAACCCAAGCATGCCGCCAATCAACATGGTGCCGACAAATGTGCACGGCAGCGCCCAGCGCGCCGCGCCTTGCTGCTGCGCCGCCCACAAACCGACCGCCACCATCGCTAGCAAATGGTCGAGGCCGCCGATCGGGTGGCTGATACCGGCGATCAAGCCACTGTCGCCATGCCCCGGGTGTGCGAAAGCCAATGCCGGCGTCAGCAGCAGCGCCACAGCGCCAAGAATACGTTTGAGTGTCATGGATAAGCTTCCTTGTTGAGCAGTGAATCAGGCTGCGGTCAGCAGGCCCTGGCGTTCGATGAAGGCGATGATTTGCTCAAGGCCCTGACCGGTTTTCTGGTTGCTGAAAACGAACGGCTTGCCGTTGCGCATGCGTTTGGTGTCGCTGTCCATCATCTCCAGCGAGGCGCCCACCAGCGGTGCGAGGTCGATCTTGTTGATCACCAGCAGATCGGATTTGCAGATCCCCGGTCCGCCCTTGCGCGGCAGCTTGTCGCCGGCCGAGACGTCGATCACGTAGATGGTCAGGTCGGACAGCTCCGGGCTGAAAGTCGCCGAGAGGTTGTCGCCGCCGGATTCCACCAGAATCAGATCCAGCCCCGGAAAACGCCGGTTCAGTTGATCGACCGCTTCAAGGTTGATCGAGGCGTCTTCGCGGATCGCCGTGTGCGGGCAGCCGCCGGTTTCCACGCCGATGATCCGCTCCGGTGCAAGGGCTTCGTTGCGCACGAGGAAATCGGCGTCTTCGCGGGTGTAGATATCGTTGGTGACCACGGCGAGGTTGTAGCGCTCGCGCAGCGCCAGGCACAGGGCCAGGGTCAACGCGGTTTTGCCGGAACCGACCGGGCCGCCGATGCCGACGCGCAGAGGTTGTGTGTTCATCGAGTATTTCTCCTAAGAACGGAAGAGTCGGCTGTACTGGCGCTCGTGGGCCATGCACGCCAGGGACAGACCAAACGCGGCGCTGCCCATGTGTTCGGGATCGATTCGGCTGGCGTCCTGCTGCGCCTGTTGCAGCAGCGGCAGCAGTTCGCTGGTCAGGCGTTGCGCGGCTTGCTGACCCAGCGGCAGGGTTTTCATCAATACGGCGAGCTGGTTTTCCAGCCAGCTCCACAACCATGCGGCGAGCGCGTCCTGCGGGTTGATGCCCCAGGCACGCGCGGCCAGCGCCCAGCACAGGGCCAGATGCGGTTCAGTGCATTGATCGAGAAAGCTGCGGGCGGATGCGTCGAGTTCTGGCAAACCGTTGAGCAACTGCTGCAACGAATAGCCCATCTGCCGGCTCTCCAGATGCAACTCGCGCGTCTCGCGACTGGCGCGATGGCTTTCGCAAAGGATCTGCAAATCAGCCCACTGTTCATCCGCCGCCGCCTGGCAATGCGCGAGCAATAGCGGCGCTTCGAAGCGAGCGAGGTTGAGCAGCAACTGATCGCTGATCCAGCGCCGAGCGCTGTCCGGATTGTTGACGCGGCCGTTATCCACCGCCATTTCCAGGCCTTGTGAATAGCTGTAGCCACCAATCGGCAGCTGCGGACTGGCCAGGCGCAGCAGCGCCCAGGCCGGATTCACAGGCGTACGCCGAACTGATGGAGTTTCGGCGCGTAATTGAAGTCTTCGTCGCCGTGGCGTGAATGGTGATGGCCGCCGCCATAGGCGCCGTGCTCCGGCTGGAATGGCGCTTCGATCGCTTCGACCTGCGCACCAAGCTGTTCCAGCATGGCTTTGAGCACGTAGTCGTCGAGCAAACGCAGCCAGCCATCGCCGACTTGCAGGGCGACGTGGCGGTTACCCAAGTGATAGGCAGCGCGGGTCAGTTCGAAGGCGTTGGCGCAGGTGACATGCAACAGGTGTTCGGGACGGGCGCAGACGCGGACGATGCGGCCGTCTTCAGCCTGTAGGCATTCGCCGTCATACAGCGGCGACTGACCGCGCTCCAAAAACAACCCGACGTCTTCGTCCTCGGCACTGAAACAGCGCAAACGGCTTTTGCTCCGTGCTTCGAAGGTCAGGTGCAACTCGGCGGCCCAGACGGGTTGAGGGTCGATTCTGCGGTGAATCACCAGCATCGGAAAACTTCCAGCTATGGACAATACTCTGGCTAGAGCAAGGGCCTTGCCAATCGGACGAGATGTAGGAAATCCCTGTCGGAGCGTAGTGGATGTTTCAAGATGTTGCGGGAATATGAAAGGTTTTGGTGCGTGAAGATTTTTTTATGCACCAAATAGAGGCTGTGACACCGCACCTTTGTAGGAGTGAGCCTGCTCGCGATAGCGCAGTGTCAGTCAGCAAATATGTAGCTGTTAAACCGCTATCGCGAGCAGGCGAAGGCCTACAGGGGACCGGATGTATCAGTAAGGAAGAGGTTGTTACTCGGTACTGCCTAGCCCTTGCCAGTGCTTGAGGCCAATGAAGATAAAGCGCAGTTGCTGGGTGATCTTCGCCTGCGGCGTCAGATGCTCCGGCAGGGCTTCGGCGGGCGGGTCGATGATGTCGGGGAGGGTAGCGAACACCGATTTGACGATCAGGTCAGCCATCACGCTCAAACCGGCGGCATCCAGATGCTGCAGCTTGGGCATCATCGTCAGGTCGGCCGCGAGGTCGGAACTGATGTTCTCGCGCAAGCGCCCGATCGCCTGGCGCACCGGCAGCGAACCGCCGTACTGCTCGCGCGCAAGAAACAGGAATTGCGAGCGATTGGCGCTGACCACGTCGAGGAAAATCCGCACCGAGGCGTCGATAATGCCGCCCATGACGAATTCGTTGTGGCGCACCAAGCGAATGGTTTCGCGGAAGGTCTGGCCGACTTCGCTGACCAGCACCAGGCCTAACTCGTCCATATCGGCAAAATGCCGGTAGAAACCGGTGGGCACAATCCCGGCGGTTTTCGTCACTTCACGCAGGCTCAGGCTGCCGAATCCTCGGCCGCTTTCCATCAGGTGGCGGGCAGCGTCCATCAAGGCGTTGCGGGTCTGTTGTTTCTGTTCGGCGCGGGGCAGCATCGCAGGGTGTGTTCTTTGGCAGGACAAGCGCCGCACTCTAGCAAATCGGCTTTGTCGGCGTCGAACGGGAGGGCATGCAGCGGAAGATTTTATCGGGCCGGAAAAGTCAAAAGCCCAATCCGTGGATTGGGCTTTTTTTCGAGGCCGCCATGGGCTTAGCTCAAAGCGCTGTTGCGTTCGATCACACGGTCACCACCACCTTCGGCAAGGGTCTGGCCTTGTGGAGTGCGGTCGCCGCCATCGGAAGCCAGGGTCTGGCCTTGTGGGGTGCGGTCGCCGCCGTCAGAAGCCAGGGTCTGGCCTTGTGGGGTGCGGTCGCTACCGTCGGACGCCAGGGTCTGGCCTTGTGGAGTGCGGTCGCTACCGTCAGACGCCAGAGTTTGACCTTGAGGAGTCTTGTCGTAGCCGTCTTGAACCAGACCTTTCTCTTCCAGGCGATCGCGGCCGCCTTCAGCCAGGGTCTGGCCTTGTGGAGTACGGTCCGAACCATCAGCTGCTACGGTTTGGCTGAATACCGAGTGGCTGGATTTAACTTGCGGAGTCGCTTGGTCGGCAGCGGGCAGGGCGAAAGCAGTGCTGGCTAGCATCGACAGGGTAAGGCTGAGCAGTAATTGGCGTTTCATGATGGGTTGCTCCTTGGGAGGGCGATAAAGTGGGTACGAGGGCAATGCTACTCTCGATAAGTCGATATAAAAGTTCATAAACGCAATGGTAATAATCAACAGAATTGATTGTTCTGCCGGGAGGCTCTAGATCGCGGCTTTCCGGCCGACGGTTTTGCACCGGGGTGGGTATTTCCGACTCACTCGCGCCTCGCAAAAGTGCGGTCGCGGTAACACTGTTCGACTGGTTGGTCAGATTTCGCGCGACTTTTTGCGCAGTAATCGGCCTTTCGATTAAACCTGCGGCTGGTTTGCCAGTCGTAGATTTCATGAGGGCCGCTTTGGCCCGCCGTTTCAGCCGTGCGCTGCAGTCTTTGCGTGCGGTCGTGATCAGGAGCTTTGTGCATGACGCGCACTGGAAAAATCTTCAGCTGGACCTTCGCCATCCTCGTGCTGCTACTGGCCGTGCTGGTATTGATCATCGTGTTCTTCGACTGGAACCGGATCAAACCGCCGCTCAACGCCAAAGTCTCGGAAGAACTGCACCGACCGTTTGCCATCAACGGCAATCTCGCGGTGATCTGGCAGCGCGAGCCGGACGAGGGTGGCTGGCGCGCGTGGGTGCCGTGGCCGCACGTGGTCGCCGAGGACTTGAGCCTGGGCAACCCGGACTGGTCGAAGCAACCGCAGATGGTCACGCTCAAGCGCGTTGAGCTGCGTATCTCGCCGCTGGCGCTGTTGGCGCAACGGGTGGTGATTCCGCGCATCGACCTGACCGAGCCCAATGCCCAGTTGCAGCGTCTGGCCGATGGCCGCGCCAACTGGACGTTCAAGTTCGACCCGAAAGATCCGAACGCTGAACCGTCGAACTGGGTGGTCGACATCGGCGCGATCGGGTTCGACAAGGGGCACGTCACCCTCGACGATCAGACACTCAAGACCAATCTCGATGTGCTGATCGATCCGCTGGGCAAGCCGATCCCGTACAGCGACATCGTTGGTGCCAAGGCGGCGAAAACCGCGCAGGACAAGGGCGGTGCGCCGCAGGATTATGCGTTTGCCTTGAAGGTCAAAGGCCAATACCACGGGCAGAACCTCACCGGCCAAGGCAAGATCGGCGGGTTGCTCGCCTTGCAGGATGCGCGCAAGCCATTCCCGCTGCAGGCCCAGGCGAAGATCGGCGACACCAGCATCGAACTGGCTGGCACGCTGACCGATCCGCTCAATCTCGGCGCCCTCGATCTGCGCTTGAAACTGGCCGGCGCCAGCCTCGGCAATCTCTATCCGCTGACCGGCGTGACCCTGCCGGATACGCCACCGTACGCCACCGACGGCCATTTGATCGCCAAGCTGCATGACGAGGCCGGGGCGAAATTTACCTATGAGCAGTTCAACGGCAAGATCGGCAGCAGTGATATTCATGGTGACCTGACCTACGTCGCCAGCCAGCCGCGACCAAAACTCAGCGGCGCGTTGCTCTCCAATCAACTGTTGTTCGCTGACCTCGCACCGCTGATCGGCGCCGACTCCAATGACAAGCAAAAGGCCCGCGGTGGCGAGAGCAAACAGCCGGCCGATAAAGTGCTGCCGGTGGAAGAGTTCAAGACTGATCGCTGGCGCGCGATGGACGCCGACGTCGAGTTCACCGGCAAGCGCATCGTCCACAGCGAGAAACTGCCGTTCAACGACCTCTATACCCACCTTAAGCTCAATGACGGTGAGCTCAGTCTGGAGCCACTGCGCTTCGGTGTCGCTGGCGGTAATCTCGATGCACAGATTCGCCTTAACGGCCGCACCGAACCGCTGGAAGGCCGGGCCAAACTGACCGCGCGCCGCTTCAAGCTCAAGGAGCTGTTCCCGACTTTCGAACCGATGAAGACCAGTTTTGGTGAGCTGAATGGCGACGCCGATATCACTGGTCGCGGCAACTCGGTGGCCAAGCTGCTGGGCGGCGCCAACGGCAAATTGAAGATGTTGATCAACGACGGCGCGATCAGCCGTGAGCTGATGGAACTGGCCGGGCTCAACGTCGGCAACTATGTGGTCGGCAAGATCTTTGGCGATAAGGAAGTGAAGATCAATTGCGCAGCGGCCGACTTTGACATCAAGACCGGTCTGGCGACCACGCAGCTGTTTGTCTTCGATACCGAGAACGCGATCATCTATATCGACGGCACGGCGAACATGGCCACCGAGCAACTGGATCTGACGGTGACGCCGGAATCCAAGGGCTGGCGTTTGATCTCCCTGCGTTCGCCGCTGTATGTGCGGGGCAAGTTCATCAAGCCGGATGCCGGCGTGAAGGCCGTGCCGCTGATGTTGCGTGGAGCGGGGATGGTTGCGTTGGGCGTGATTGCCGCACCGGCGGCGGGGCTGTTGGCGCTGGTGGCGCCGAGTGGCGGTGAGCCGAATCAGTGCGCGCCGTTGCTGGAGCAGATGAAGGCGGGCAAGGCGCCTGTCACCGTAAAACCGACCAAGTAATCGGTGCTCGCGAAGGCGATTTCCTGATCGTTCCCACGCTCTGCGTGGGAATGCCTCAACGGACGCTCCGCGTTCGGCAATAAAAAGGCACGCGGAGCGTGCCGGGCTGCATTCCCACGCGGAGCGTGGGAACGATCAGTCGTCAGGGGTTACAGGTCGTTCAGGATGTCAGCCATGTCATCGGCATGTTCTTCTTCCTGCGCCAGAATATCTTCGAAGATACGCCGCGTAGTCGGGTCTTTCTCGCCGATGTACTGAATGATCTCGCGATAGCTGTCGATGGCGATCCGCTCGGCAACGAGGTCTTCGTAGACCATCTCTTTGAGGGTGTTGCCGGCCACATATTGCGCGTGGGACATTTTCGACAGCAGGTCGGGGTTGAACTCAGGCTCGCCGCCTAATTGCACGATGCGCTCGGCCAGACGGTCGGCGTGCTCGGCTTCCTGGGTGGCGTGCTCGAGAAACTCTTCGGCGGCCACATGGGCTTTCACGCCATTGGCCATGAAATAGTGGCGCTTGTAGCGCAGCACGCAGACCAGTTCAGTGGCCAGCGATTCATTGAGCAAGCGCAGCACCTCTTCACGGTCGGCGCTGTAGCCCTCGGTGACGGCGCCATTCTCGACGTGTTGGCGCGCACGGTCGCGCAAGGTTTGAACATCTGACAGATGCAGGTCGTCGCTCATTTCGATCTCCTGGAGGCTAATCCGATTGTCGCCACGTTCTGCGGACGCGGTCGCTACCTAAGCTGTGAGTCATGAGCGTTGCAAAAAGTTTTACCCGATTTGCTGCGACCTTGGCACCAGTCCCGAGCGCTGCGCTTCGTCGCGCAACCAGGCAAAAAACGCCCGCACCGGCGGATGCCGCTCACGCCCCGGCACACACAACGCGCTGTAACCGGCGCCATCGACCTGAACCTCGCCCTTGTACGGCACCAGCAAACCGCTGGCGACGCTCTCCGACACCAGAATATTGCTCGCCAGCACCAGCCCTTGCCCGGCGATCGCCGCTTGCAGGGCGTAATGTTCTTCGTCGTATTCGCGGATCGCCGGTTGCTGGTTCAGCCAGTTTTCCTCGGCCTTGGCGCACCACGCTTCCCAGCCATGGGCATACAGTTTCGAGTTGTGCCAGCGCACGCTGATCAACGTTGGCGTACGCCGCGCGGCCAGCGCCACTTGCTCGGGCGAGCCATAAACGCCGAACGATTCATCGAACAGGCACAGACCGTACAGGTTCGGGTAGTCGTCGAGGCTGTAGCGCAACACCAGATCGACGCTGGCGTCCTGATGCAGATCGATGACTTCGCAGTGGGTGTCGAGGCGCACGTTGATGTTCGGATGCTGCGCATAAAAGCGTCCGAGGCGCGGCACCAGCCACAGCGCGGCAAACGCGGCGGTGGTCGATAGCGTCAGCGTGCTGGCGTTGCGCTGCGGGCGCAGGGTATCGACGCTCTGCGCCACTTCCAGCAATGCGCCGTGCAGGCTGCGAAACAGGCGCTCGCCGCCCTCGGTCAGGCGCACCTGGCGTGGCAGGCGTTCGAACAACGCGAGGCCGAGCCAGTCTTCCAGCGACCGGATCTGGTGAGAAATCGCCGTGGGCGTGACCGACAGTTCTTCGGCGGCAGCCTTGAAACTGAGCAGCCGTGACGCCGATTCAAAAGCGCGCAGGGCGGTGAGAGGCAGCGAGGCGAACATTGAAAACTCCATGGATGAAATAAACTCATCCAGACTGACTTTTGCTCATTTGAGGCTTAGGGGTGACACCTGCAATCTGCAACGACACGCCAACTCAAGTCTAGCCTCAAGGAGTTTCAGATGAGCAAAATTCTTGCGATCCATGCCAGCCCACGTGGCGACCGTTCCCATTCGCGGCGTCTGGCGGAACATTTTCTCAGTGCCTGGCAGGTGCGTCATCCGCAGGCGCAAGTGACTCGCCGCGAGGTCGGGCGGGCACTGATTCCGGCGGTCAACGAAGCCTTTGTCGCCGCCGCGTTTTATCCACAGCCTGAAGCACGCCCACTGTCGATGCAGGCCGATCTGGCCCTGAGCGATCAATTGGTCGGCGAGTTGTTCGAGCACGACCTGCTGCTGATTTCCACACCGATGTACAACTTCAGCGTGCCCAGCGGCCTCAAGGCCTGGGTCGATCAGATCGTGCGCCTGGGGCTGACCTTCGATCACACGCTGGACAATGGCGTCGCCCAGTACACGCCTTTGTTGCAGGGCAAGAAAGCCTTGATCGTCACCAGTCGCGGTGGCTTCGGCTTCGGTCCGGGTGGTGAACTGGAAGCCTTGAACCACGCCGATCCATGGTTGCGCACGGCGCTGGGTTTCATCGGCATCAATGACGTCAGCGTGGTCGCGGCCGAGGGCGAAGAGTCCGCCGAACGCACTTTCGCGGTATCGGTGGCCGAGGCGGAGCAGCGTTTGCTCAGCCTTGCCCGGGAGTTCTAGGTGGCCTGGCTGTTCTTGCTGATCGCCGCCGGGTTTGAAGTGACCTTCGCCATGGGCATGAAGTACGCCGAGGGCTTCACCCGGCTGTGGCCCTCGTTGATCACGGTGATTGCGGCGCTCGGCGGGATCTACTTCCTGACCCTGGCGATGCGTGAGTTGCCGGTGAGCATCGCCTACCCGATCTGGACCGCGATTGGTTCGCTGGGCACGGTGTTCCTCGGCTTTGCCCTGTTGGGTGAGAGCCTGACGCTGGTCAAACTGGTTTCGGTAGGGCTGATTGTGGCGGGGGTGGTGGGCCTGAAGTAGGCTGGTCGTTGAGTTGTCATGATCAGGGAGGATGCTTGGCGGGCGTTTTGCACGTCTGGCATCCACTCACCGACCACAAGGATGTTTGCCCATGTCGACGCGTTATCCATTGGTGTTGGTGCCCGGAATGCTCGGGTTTATCCGGCTGGTGCTCTATCCGTACTGGTACGGCATCATCAAGGCACTGCGCCGGGGTGGTGCGACGGTGATTGCGGTGCAAGTGTCGCCGCTCCATTCGACTGAGGTGCGCGGCGAGCAGTTGCTGGCGCGCATCGATGAGATCTTGCGCGAGACCGGGGCACAAAAGGTCAACCTGTTCGGCCACAGTCAGGGCTCGCTGACGGCGCGCTATGCGGCGGCGAAACGGCCGGATCTGGTGGCCTCGGTGACGTCGGTCGCCGGACCGAATCATGGTTCGGAACTGGCCGACTATCTGCAAAAACATTACCCGGCGGACAGCGCCAAGGGTCGTGTGCTTGAGGCATTGCTGCGTTTTGTCGGCTGGCTGATGGCGCTAATGGAAACCGGTTACCACGGGCCGAAACTGCCGGTGGATATTCACGCCTCGCATCAATCACTGACGACGGAGGGCGTGGCGCTGTTCAACCAGCGTTATCCACAGGGCTTGCCGGAAACGTGGGGCGGGCACGGGCCGGAAGAGGTCAACGGTGTGCGCTATTACTCGTGGTCGGGGACATTGCAGCCGGGCAAGACTGATCGTGGCGGGAATTTGTTTGACGGGACGAATCGAAGTTGCCGGTTGTTTGCGAAAACGTTTGTGCGTGAACCGGGGCAGTGCGATGGGATGGTCGGACGGTACAGCTCGCATCTGGGCACGGTGATTGGCGATGACTATCCGCTGGATCACTTCGACATTGTTAACCAGTCGCTGGGGCTGGTGGGTAAGGGCGCGGATCCGGTGCGGTTGTTTGTCGAGCATGCGGCGCGGCTGAAGGCTGCAGGCCTTTAGGATCAAAAGATCGCAGCCTGCGGCAGCTCCTACGGGTTCAGTGTCGAACACAGATTTTGTGAACGCCCCGAACTCATGTAGGAGCTGCCGCAGGCTGCGATCTTTTCCATCAGGCAACGCTGATTCGGCGGCCCAACACGGTCGTCCAGCGCTCGGAAAGAATCACCCCGCCCAATGTCAACAACCCGCCCACCAAGTGATACATCGCCAACTGCTCCTTCAACACCACCGCCGCAATCAGCGCGGTAATCAATGGCAGCAGGTTAAAGAACAACGTCGTGCGGCTCGGCCCCAGACGCTGCACAGCCTGCATCCACGCCAGCGGCGCGAGCATCGACGCCAGCAGGCACGCATACAGCACCAGCGGAATGTTCTGCAGAGTCAGCCCGGTCTTCGGCGAAGCTGCGTATAGCGGAAACAACACGACAATCGCCACCAGCACCTGCAAATACAGCAACACCAGCGGCGGCAGGCGCAACTGCCATTTTTTCAGCAAAGTGCTGTAGATCGCATACGCCAGGGTCGCGATCAGCATCATCGCATCACCCATGTTCACGCCGTGTTGCAGCAAAGCGCCGAGGCTGCCGGAGGACACCACCACCAGCACACCGGCAAACGACAACACCGCACCGACCAGGGCCCCCGCCGTCAGGCGCTGACCGAGACTGATGATTGCCATGGCCAGCGACATCAACGGCATCAGCGACAGGATGATGCCCATGTTGGTGGCGGTGGTCAGGGTTGCGGCGAAGTAGGCGAGGCTTTGATACACCGCCATGCCGAGTACGCCGAGGATGAAAATCTTGCCCAGGTTCGGGCGGATCTGCGGCCAGTGCGCGATCACCGCTTTGAGCATGAACGGGGTGAACAGCAAACCGGCGAGGAGCCAGCGATAGAAACCGATCTCGGCGGGGAAGATTGCCCCGACCGCGAGTTTGTTGATCACGGTATTGCCGGCCCAGATAAAAATCGCCAGCAGCGGAAACGCGTATTGCATGAGTTGAAACCATTACGTTGATGAAGGGCGATTATCCCTTGTCTGGATGCAGGCCTATACTTCGAACCGGACAACCTGCCTCTGAAACCGGACAGCATGAACAGCAAACACATCGATCTGCTGGATTTCAGCGAACTGCCATCGGCGGTGTACTTCCGCTACGCCGACTTCAATGCCCATGAATACGCCGCGCCGCATCGCCATCCGTGGGGCACGCTGGAGTACGCCGCTCATGGCGTGCTGCACATGGACGTCGACGGCAGCCGTTTCATGTCACCGCCACAGTACGCGGTGTGGGTACCGCCGCAGGTCGAGCACAGTTTCTACAGCCATCAACCGGTCAACTATCGCGCGGTGTGCCTCGACCCCAAGGTCTGCGCCGAACTGCCGAAGCGCGCCTGTACGCTGGCGATCAGCGACATTCTCAAGGCGATTCTCAAAGACTTCGCCGCCCGCGACGTGAAGATTCCCGAACTCGATGCCGATCAGCGTCTGGCGCAGGTGTTGGTCGATCAACTGCAACAGGCCCCAGTGCATGAGTGTTATCTGCCGTACGCGAGCAGTCCGGGGTTGCTGGCAATCCTCGAAACCTTGCAGGCCGAACCGGGCAACAATCAGCCGCTGGCGCATTGGGCGCTGCAAGTGCACGTCAGTGAGCGCACGCTGGCCCGGCAATTCGTTCGGGAGTTGGGGATGAGTTTCGGCGAGTGGCGCCAGCGTCTGCGTTATCTCGCGGCAATCGAGGCGCTGGAGACGTCGCGCAGCGTACAGGAAATCGCCTTCGATCTTGGTTACAGCAGCGGCTCGGCATTTATCGCCATGTTCGCGCGGCAGGCCGGTTGCACGCCGGAGCAGTATCGCCGTAGCCATCTGGAAGGCAGGAAGGTGTAACAAGATTTGGCTACACTCCAGCAGAGGCCGCCCCCATCGGAGCGGCGACAAGGAGAAAACTCCATGAAGATGTTGCGTGTGCCGTTGTTGATGATTGGTTTGCTCCTGTGTTCCCAGGGTTTCGCCGCCACGGCGCAACAGAACAAAATGACCACCTGCAATGCCGATGCGACCGCCAAGAGTCTGAAAGGCGATGAGCGCAAAACCTTCATGAGCACCTGCCTCAAGGCAACGCCAGCGGCCAACGATGCCAAGGCCCTGACCCCGCAGCAGGAAAAAATGAAAACCTGCAACGCCGACGCGAAAACCAAAGCCCTGACCGGCGATGCGCGCAAGACGTTCATGAGTGATTGCCTGAAGAAAAAATAACCTGGTTCTGTGGGGTGCGCCCTCACCCTAACCCTAACCCTCTCCCAGAGGGAGAGGGGACTGACCGCGGTGTCTCAAGAAACTCGTCGACCTGAAAAAACCGGTCGATTATGGATTCCATGGCGCTATTTCAGGTCACCGGGTATCCAGAGCATCCCCCAATCAGTCCCCTCTCCCGGAGGGAAGAGGGGACTGACCGTGTTGTTTTCAGATATCCATCGACCTGAACTATCTGGCCGATTCTGGATTCAATACAGGACTGGCAGGTCGCCGGATTTTTTCGCCATTCCTCGATCGGTTCCCTCTCCCTTGGGAGAGGGTTAGGGTGAGGGGACCTGAAGCACCGCATATTTCTAGTGCTCACCCCGGAACGCTGGCAGACTGCCAATCCTTTTACGCCGTTCGTTTTGAGGCTGTATGCCAACGTTTTCTGAGCGTCATGTAGTGTTCTGGGTCAGTTGCATCATCATTTTCGGCGGTTTGCTGCTGGTGCTACCGTTGCGCTTGTTGCCGAGTCTGCTGGCCGGGCTATTGGTATTTGAACTGGTCAACATGCTCACCCCGCAACTGCAACGGCTGATCGAAGGCCGCCGCGCGCGTTGGCTGGCGGTGGCGTTGCTCGGCACTTTGGTGGTGAGTGTGCTGGCGTTGATCTTCGCCGGCGCGATCAGTTTTCTCCTGCATGAAGCGGAAAACCCCGGCGCTTCCCTCGACAAATTCATGGGTGTGGTCGACCGCGCGCGCGGGCAATTGCCGCCGTTCATCGACGCCTATCTACCGGCCAGTGCTGCCGAGTTTCGCGTGGCGATTGGCGAGTGGATGAGCAAGCACCTGTCCGACCTGCAACTGGTCGGCAAAGACGCCGCACACATGTTCGTCACGCTGCTGATCGGCATGGTGCTCGGCGCGATCATTGCCTTGCAGCGCATCCCCGACGTGACCAAGCGCAAACCGCTGGCTGCGGCCCTGTTTGATCGCTTGCACTTGCTGGTGCAGGCCTTCCGCAACATTGTCTTCGCGCAGATCAAGATTTCCCTGCTCAACACCTTCTTCACCGGGATCTTCCTCGCGGTGATCCTGCCGATGTTCGGCATCAAGTTGCCACTGACCAAAACCCTGATCGTGCTGACCTTCCTGCTCGGCCTGTTGCCGGTGATCGGCAACCTGATGTCGAACACGCTGATCACCATCGTCGGCCTGTCACTGTCGATCTGGGTGGCGATTGCCGCGCTGGGCTATCTGATTTTTATCCACAAGCTCGAGTACTTTCTCAACGCGCGCATCGTTGGCGGGCAGATCAGTGCCAAGTCGTGGGAGTTGCTGTTGGCGATGCTGGTGTTCGAGGCCGCGTTCGGCTTGCCGGGAGTGGTGGCGGGGCCGATTTATTATGCGTACCTGAAGAGTGAGTTGAAGTTGGGCGGGATGGTTTGATCCAAGCCTTGTAGCGCTTGAGCGGGCCTCTTCGCGAGCAGGCTCGCTCCCACATTTTGAGCGCATTCCTTCAGTTGAAATGCGACCCACTGTGGGAGCGAGCCTGCTCGCGAATGGCGCGCCGCCGATTCTGGATCAGGCCATCGACCCGTAGCGCTTCATCGCTTCAATCGCCAGACCGCTACCAATGCTGCCAAAGATATTGCCTTCAACATGTCGGGCATTCGGCAGCATCGCCGAGACGCTGTTGCGCAGCGCCGGAATCCCGCTCGAACCGCCGGTGAAGAACACCGTATCAACCTGATCCACCGCCACACCGGCATCGTTCAACAGCTGCGTAACGCTGCCGCGTACCCGCTCCAGCAAGGCGTCGATCGCCGACTCGAACAGCGCGCGCGTCAGTTCCACGCTCAGCCCGGCCTCGATCCGGTCCAGCGGCACATGGCGGCTGTCGGTGTGGGTCAGCTGGATCTTGGTTTCTTCGACTTCCATCGCCAGCCAGTGCCCGGCGCGTTGTTCGATCAACTTGAACAGGCGATCGATGCCGCCAGTGTCTTCGATGTCGTAGCGCATGCTGCCCAGCGCCAGGCTGGATTTCTGCGAGTACACCGAGTTGATGGTGTGCCAGGTCGCCAGGTTCATGTGGTGGCTGGTCGGCATGTAGGCGCCGCTCTTCATGCGGCTGCCGTAGCCGAACAGCGGCATCAGACCTTGCAGGCTCAGCTGTTTGTCGAAATCGGTCCCGCCGATGTGCACACCGCCGGTGGCGAGGATGTCATCGTGACGGTTATCGAGGCCACGACGCTCGGGCGACAGGCGCACCAGCGAGAAGTCGGAGGTACCACCGCCGATGTCGACGATCAGCACCAGCTCTTCTTTTTCGATGGTCGACTCGTAGTCGAAGGCGGCGGCGATCGGTTCGTACTGGAACGACACGTCCTTGAAGCCGATCTTGCGCGCCACTTCGACCAGCGTGTCTTCCGCTTCCTGGTCAGCCAGCGGATCGTCATCGACGAAGAACACCGGACGCCCGAGCACCACCTGCTCGAATTCCCGACCAGCGGCGGTTTCCGCACGGCTCTTCAACTGGCCGATGAACAGGCCGAGCAGGTCCTTGAACGGCATCGCCGTGCCGAGCACGCTGGTGTCGTGCTTGATCAGCTTGGAACCGAGCAGGCTTTTCAGCGAGCGCATCAGCCGGCCTTCGTAGCCTTCCAGGTACTCGTGCAGCGCCAGACGGCCGTAAACCGGGCGGCGTTCCTCGATGTTGAAGAAGACCACCGACGGCAGGGTGATCTTGTCGTCTTCCAGCGCGATCATCGTTTCCATGCCGGGGCGCAGCCAGCCGACGGTGGAGTTGGACGTGCCGAAGTCGATGCCGCAGGCACGGGCTGGAGAGGCGTCTTTCATGTCTTTCGGTTCCGGTCAAAAAAACGGCCGCGCAGTGTATGTCAGTGCGCGCCAGAATCGAAGGCCGGTCATCTGCTATTTCACGACTAAACTGCCTTGAAACCTCAAGCTTTGCCCCAAACTTGCTGGCATGGGCCGGCAGAACCACCGGCGGTCGCAAGAACCGCCGTCCACTGCCGATAAACTTCTGCTGCGCCACCCGGTCACAACCTTGAGATCGGTCAACCTGGCACGCGCGAATCGGCGCATGCTGGCATCGGCGCGAAATCGATAACGGACGGTGATTCCTTCGATGGACTTCAAAGACTATTACAAGATACTCGGCGTGGAGCCGACAGCAGACGACAAGGCAATCAAGGCTGCCTATCGCAAGCTGGCGCGCAAATACCACCCCGATGTCAGCAAGGAAAAAGACGCCGAGGCCAAATTCAAAGACGCCTCGGAAGCTTATGAAGCGCTGAAAAGCGCCGACAAACGCGCCGAATATGACGAGCTGCGCCGTTATGGCCAGCATGGTCAGCCGTTCCAGGGGCCACCGGGCTGGCAGAGCCGTGGTGGCTTTGGCGGCGGCGGTGCTGACACCGGCGACTTCTCGGACTTCTTCAGTTCGATCTTCGGCAATCGCGGCCCCGGTTTCGGTGGCGGCGAAGGTCGGCAACAACGCAGTGCTGGGCGCCGAGGGCAAGACGTGGAAATGGAACTGCCGATCTTCCTCGAGGAGACGCTCGCTAACGAATCGAAGAAAGTCACCTTCCAGGTGCCGCAATACAACGCCAACGGCCAGCACGTCAGCAATACCAGCAAGAGCCTGAACGTGAAAATTCCGGCGGGCGTGACCGACGGCGAACGCATCCGCCTCAAAGGCCAGGGCGCACCGGGCGTCGGTGGCGGGGCGAATGGCGACCTGTACCTGACCATTCGTTTTGCGCCACACCCGAAATTCGATGTTGAAGGCGAAAACCTGATCATCACCTTGCCGCTGGCACCGTGGGAACTGGCGCTGGGGGCTGAAGTGGCGGTGCCGACCCTGACCGGCAAGATCAACTTGAAGGTGCCGGCCGGCAGCCAGAACGGCCAACGCATGCGCGCCAAAGGTCATGGCCTGAAAAACAAGGCGGGCGAGCGCGGTTACCTGTTCGTCCAGCTCAAAGCCGTGATGCCGAAAACCTCGGACGACGAGGTCAAGGCGCTGTGGCAGGAACTGGCGAAGAAAGCCGCGTTCAACCCGCGCGAGAACTTCTGAATTCGACGACGGAGTAGCCCATCATGAGCAGCCCCCTGATCGTTCAACTGGACCTGGCAGAATTCTGTGAGGCGGCCGATTTGTCGGACGTCTACGTGATCGAAATCGTCGAGCACGGCATCCTCGAACCTCAGGGCGCGCAGCCCCGGGAGTGGCGCTTCACCGATTACGAATTGGCGTTGGCCAAACGGGCGGCGAAGTTGCGCCGTGATCTGGAACTGGAGTGGGAGGGCGTTGCGCTGGCGCTGGACCTGCTGGAGGAGGTGCGTGAGTTGCGTGCCGAGAACCGTATGTTGCGGCAGCGTTTGGGGCGGTTGGTGGTGGAGTAGTCAGCCTGAAAATCTTGTTGTGGCTGAGCTGGCCTTATCGCTGGCAAGCCAGCTCCCACAGGGTTTTGCGTTGGAATGTAGATCTCGGATCGGCGCAGAACCTGTGGGAGCTGGCTTGCCAGCGATGAACGATAACGCGGAGTTTCTGACTCAACATTGAAAAGGCCCCGAAGGGCCTTTTTTTGTGGTCAGAACAAAAAGTACCGCTGCGCCATCGGCAATGTTTCCGCCGGTTCACACCACAGCAACACCCCGTCAGCCTTGACCTGATAGGTCTGCGGATCAACATCGATGTTCGGCAGATAGTCGTTGTGAATCAGATCGGTTTTCTGCACGTCACGGCAGCCCTTCACTACGCCAATCTTTTTCTTCAAACCCAACGCTTCCGGCAGCCCGGCTTCCTGCGCAGCCTGACTGATAAAGGTCAGGCTAGTGGCATGCAGCGAGCCGCCGTAGCTGGCGAACATCGGGCGGTAGTGCACCGGTTGCGGTGTCGGAATCGAGGCGTTGGCATCGCCCATCAGGCTGGCGGCAATTGCACCGCCCTTGAGGATCAGCGTCGGTTTCACACCAAAGAATGCCGGGCGCCACAGCACCAGATCCGCCCATTTGCCGACTTCGATCGAACCGACTTCATGGCTGATGCCATGGGTGATCGCCGGGTTGATCGTGTATTTGGCGATGTAGCGTTTGGCGCGGAAGTTGTCGTTGCCTGCGCCGTCCTGCGGCAGTGGGCCGCGCTGTTTTTTCATCTTGTCGGCGGTCTGCCAGGTGCGCGTGATGACTTCGCCGACGCGGCCCATGGCCTGGCTGTCGGAGCTGATCATCGAGAATGCGCCGAGGTCGTGAAGAATGTCTTCGGCGGCAATCGTTTCGCGGCGGATGCGGCTTTCGGCGAACGCGACGTCTTCGGCAATGCTCGGGTCGAGGTGGTGGCAGACCATCAGCATGTCGAGGTGTTCGTCGATGGTGTTGCGGGTGAACGGCCGGGTCGGGTTGGTCGAGCTCGGCAATACGTTAGGGAAGCCGCAGGCCTTGATGATGTCCGGTGCGTGACCGCCACCGGCACCTTCGGTGTGATAGGTGTGAATGGTGCGGCCCTTGAACGCGCCGAGGGTGGTTTCGACGAAACCGGATTCGTTGAGGGTGTCGGTGTGGATCGCCACCTGCACGTCGAACTGATCGGCGACGCTCAGGCAGTTGTCGATGCTCGCCGGGGTGGTGCCCCAGTCTTCGTGCAATTTCAAGCCGATGGCGCCGGCCTTGACCTGCTCGATCAACGGCTCCGGCAGGCTGGCGTTGCCTTTGCCGGTGAGGCCGATGTTCATCGGGAAGGCGTCGGCGGCCTGGAGCATGCGGGCCAGGTGCCAAGGCCCGGAGGTGCAGGTGGTGGCGTTGGTGCCGGTGGCAGGTCCGGTGCCGCCGCCGATCATGGTGGTGACGCCGCTCATCAGCGCTTCTTCGATCTGCTGCGGGCAGATGAAGTGGATGTGCGTATCGATGCCGCCGGCGGTGAGGATCATGCCTTCGCCGGCGATCACTTCGGTGCCGGCGCCGATGGCGATGGTCACGTTCGGCTGCACGTCGGGGTTGCCGGCCTTGCCGATCGCGGCGATGCGCCCGTCCTTGAGGCCGACGTCGGCTTTGACGATGCCCCAGTGGTCGATGATCAGCGCGTTGGTGATCAGCGTGTCGACGACTTCGGCCGCGAGCAGTTGGCTTTGGCCCTGGCCGTCGCGGATGACTTTGCCGCCACCGAACTTCACTTCTTCGCCATAGGTGGTGAAGTCTTGTTCGACTTCGATCCACAGCTCGGTGTCGGCCAGGCGCACCTTGTCGCCGACGGTGGGGCCGAACATGTCGGCGTAGGCTTGACGGGAAATCTTCATGCTGCGTCCTTCAGGAAAATAGTGGTGAGCCATCGACCCTCACCCTAGCCCTCTCCCAGAGGGAGAGGGGACTGTGCGCGGTGGGCCGGCTATCGGTGATCAGCTCCGCAGAGGGGACTGTTCGCGGTGGGTCGGCTATCGGTGATCAGCTCCGCAGAGGGGACTGTTCGCGGTGGGTCGGCTATCGGTGATCGGCTCCGCAGAGGGGACTGTTCACGGTGGGGCGGCTGTCGGTGATCGGCTCCCTCTCCCTCGGGAGAGGGCTGGGGTGAGGGGCAGCGGTGCACGCCGATATCAGAGATCACCCATGACCCGTCCGGCAAACCCGAACACCCGCCGATGCCCGGCGTAATCGACCAGCTCGACTTCGCGACTCTGCCCCGGCTCGAAGCGCACCGCCGTCCCCGCCGGAATATTCAGGCGCATGCCACGGCTCGCTGCACGATCAAAGGTCAGCGCGTCATTGGTTTCAAAAAAGTGATAGTGCGAACCGACCTGGATCGGCCGGTCGCCGCTGTTGGCGACTTTCAGGCTGACGGTGCGACGGCCGACGTTGAGTTCGATGTCGCCGGGCTGGATCTGGTACTCGCCAGGAATCATCACTGGGCTCCTTGCAGAATCTTGTAATAGAGGGCGGTCGGTCGATAGGTGCCGTGCGGGTCGCAGGCGTAATCGGGAATCTGGCCCGCGCGGGTGTAACCCAACGCCTTGTAGAAATCTTCGGCGGGCGAGCCGGCCTCGGTGTCGAGGTAGAGCATGCCGCGCTTGTGTTTGGGCGCTTCGAGTTCCAGCGCACTCATCAATTGCTGACCGAGACCGCGACGCCGTGCGTGTTCGCGCACCAGCAGTTTCTGCACCTCGGCGCGGTTGAGACCGTTAGCCTTCTGACACAGGCCCAGTTGCACACTGGCCAGCACCTGCTCGTCCTTGACCACCACCCAGAGCAGCACGCTGCCTTTGTTGACGTTGTCCTGCACCTCATCGAAATAGGCGCGCGCCTGAGCCGCATCGAGGTCGGCCATGAAGCCGACACTGGCGCCGTAACCGACCGCATCAAGCAGCAGATCAATCAGGCCCTGACGGTAGTGGGCAAAACTTTCAGCATTGACGCGGCGCAGTTGGGCGGCGTTCATCGGTGTCACTCCTTGTTGGCGTCAGGCGGCTCCGCGCCAGGGTTGAGGGTCAGTTGCATGAAGGTCAGGTCGAGCCAGCGGCCGAACTTGGTGCCGACCTGCGGCATCTGCCCGGTGATGCTGAAACCGGCGCGCTCGTGCAGGCGAATCGAGGCGGCGTTGCCGCTTTCGATGGCGGCGACCATCACGTGTTTGTCGCAGGTTCTGGCGCGCTCGATCAGCGCTGCCATCAATTGCGGGCCGAGGCCATTGCCGCGCTGGTCGCTGCGCACATAAACCGAGTGTTCGACGGTATGGCGAAAGCCGTCGAACGGCCGCCAGTCACCGAATGAAGCGTAGCCGAGTACGCTGTTGTCACCGTCGATGATTACCAGAATCGGATAGGCCTGGGCCTGACGCGCGCTGAACCACGCCTGGCGGTTGCCGAGGTCGACGGCCTGTTCATTCCAGATCGCCGTGGTGTTGATTACGGCATCGTTGTAGATGTCGCGGATCGCCGGCAGGTCGGCGTGGACGGCGTCGCGAATGGTGTAAGTCATGGCGTAGCCTCAGACGATCGGTTGGTGGACGGTGACCAGTTTGGTGCCGTCGGGGAACGTCGCTTCGACCTGGATCTCCGGGATCATTTCCGGGATGCCTTCCATCACTTGTTCACGGCTGAGCAGGGTGGTGCCGTAGTGCATCAGCTCGGCCACGGTCTGGCCGTCACGCGCGCCTTCAAGCAGAGCGGCGGAGATGTAGGCCATGGCTTCCGGGTAATTGAGTTTCACGCCGCGCGCCAGACGCCGCTCGGCGACGAGGCCGGCGGTGAAGATCAGCAGCTTGTCTTTTTCGCGTGGGGTCAGGTCCATTGTGGGGTTCCATCAGGGCAGATTTGTGAGGTTCTTGCCGGTGTGGGGTGCCAGTTGGAGCAGCCCCTCACCCTAGCCCTCTCCCGAAGGAGAGGGGACTGATCTCGGTTGTTTTCAATGGCCGGTTCAGTCAGCGGTATTCGTTCAGTCAGTTAAATTCATTTCAAGCGACTCGGTCAGGCTCCCTCTTGCGAGGGAGAGGGGACTGATCTCGGTTGTTTGCAATGGCCGGTTCAGTCAGCGGTATTCGTTCAGTCAGTTAAATTCATTTCAAGCGACTCGGTCAGGCTCCCTCTTGCGAAGGAGAGGGGACTGATCTCGGTTGTTTTCAATGGCCGGTTCAGTCAGCGGTATTCGTTCAGTCAGTTAAATTCATTTCAAGCGACTCGGTCAGGCTCCCTCTTGCGAAGGAGAGGGGACTGATCTCGGTTGTTTTCAATGGCCGGTTCAGTCAGCGGTATTCGTTCAGTCAGTTAAATTCATTTCAAACGACTCGGTCGGGCTCCCTCTCCCTCCGGGAGAGGGCGGGGGGTGAGGGTTGCTTTCAGGTGTTCCATATTCTCGGTGACACCGCCTCGCGATCCAGAAGCACCGGACGCAGCAAGCGCCATAACTCGATGAGCCAGGCCCGTGCGAGCAACGCTTCACTGGCCAGACAACGGGCAACCAAAAGTCCCGGCAATTGCGTCAAATCCCCGCGAACGTGGTGATCCAGCGAGCGGCAGCGCTCCAGCAACTCAGCCTCAATCTCACCGGTCACCAACAACGTCGCAAACACCGGATTGCCATCCAGCCCGATCGGCGAATCAAGCAAACCGTCATCACCGACAATGCGCTGGCGCTCGTGCCAGAGCAATCGGCCATCGCGGCGAATATCCAGGTGCGCCTGAAAATGCCCGTGGTCAAAACGTTCGCCACTGGCCGGGCGACCCAGCGCCACCACATCCCAGTAAAACAGCCGTGCATCACCCTCAAGTTCAATCGAAGTGCTCAGCTCAGCCTGCGCGGCGCTATAGACGATGGTTTCCTGCGGCAGCCATTCCAGCGTCCCGCCGGCTGCCACTTTCAAATCCAGTTTTTGATACGCCGGCCCACCCGCGCGATACCACTTGGCGGCACCGGGGCTGGTGATCTGCGCCCAGGCGTCGGCTTCGACGCGCGCGCTGATGTCCAGCCGATCACCGCCGGCAATCCCGCCCGGCGGGTGGACGATGATGTGCTGACAGACTTCAGGGCCTTCGGCGTACAGGTGCTTTTGCACCCGCAGCGGCCCGAGGTGTCGGCGCATGACCGGGCGCGTGCAGTCGCCGAAACGGGCATAAGCGAGTTCCAGCGCGGCGTGCCAGCTCGGGGTAAACAGGGCAGGTGCAACAGTCGAATTCATGGTGTGTAATTATCGTTAGGAAGCTACAGATTAATTCGTTGTACTAGATCGTTACCAGCCCGCGTACACCCTCGGCCTCCATATTTTCACCGCGACCCTGCTGGACGATCTCGCCCCGGGACATCACCAGGTATTGATCGGCCAGTTCCGCGGCGAAATCGTAGAACTGCTCAACCAGCAGAATCGCCATATCACCGCGCGCCGCGAGTTTCTTGATCACCGCGCCGATCTCCTTGATCACCGAAGGTTGAATGCCTTCGGTAGGCTCGTCGAGGATCAATAAACGCGGACGACTGGCCAATGCGCGACCAATCGCCAACTGCTGTTGCTGACCGCCGGAAAGATCACCGCCGCGACGCTGCTTCATTTGTAGCAGCACCGGGAACAGTTCGTAGATGAAACTTGGGACTTCCTTGGCTTCACTGCCGGGAAAACGCGACAGGCCCATCAACAGATTCTCTTCCACCGTCAGGCGTCCGAAGATCTCGCGGCCCTGCGGCACATAGGCGATCCCGGCGTGAACCCGCTGGTGTGGCTTGAACGTGGTGATCGGTTTGCCTTCCCAATTGACTACGCCTTCTTTGGCCGGCAGCAGGCCCATCAGGCATTTGAGCAGGGTGGTTTTGCCGACACCGTTACGGCCGAGCAGGCAGGTGACTTCGCCGACTTTCACGTCGAACGAGAGGCCACGCAGGATGTGGCTACCGCCGTAGTACTGGTGCAGCTTGTCGACTTGCAGCATTTCCAAATTCTCCCTGTTGCACACAGAACCCTGTGGGAGCTGGCTTGCCAGCGATAGCGGTGGATCAGTCGGCATTAATGCTGGATGTGCCGGCCTCATCGCTGGCAAGCCAGCTCCCACAGTTTTGATGAGTGTTTGCAGCTTCAGCGGCCGAGGTAAACCTCAATCACGCGCTCGTTTTCCTGCACCTGCTCAAGTGAGCCTTCCGCCAGAACGCTGCCCTGATGCAATACGGTGACGTGGTCGGCAATCGAGCCGACAAAGCCCATGTCATGCTCCACCACCATCAGCGAATGCTTGCCCGCCAGCGACTTGAACAGTTCAGCCGTGAACTCGGTTTCCGCATCGGTCATACCCGCCACCGGCTCATCGAGCAGGAGCAATTGCGGATCCTGCATCAGCAACATGCCGATCTCGAGAAACTGCTTCTGACCGTGGGAGAGCAAGCCTGCCTGACGATTGACCGAGGTGGTCAGGCGAATCGTCTCCAGCACTTCGCTGATTCGATCTTTTTGCTCGCCGCTCAAGCGCGCACGCAAACTGGCCCACACCGACTTGTCGGTTTTCTGCGCCAGTTCCAGGTTTTCAAACACGCTCAGCGCCTCGAACACCGTCGGCTTCTGAAACTTGCGGCCGATGCCGGCCTGAGCGATTTGCACTTCACTCATTTGAGTCAGATCCAGCGTTTCGCCGAACCAGGCTTTGCCGTGACTCGGCCGAGTCTTGCCGGTGATCACGTCCATCAGCGTGGTTTTACCCGCGCCGTTAGGGCCGATGATGCAGCGCAATTCGCCGACGCCGATGTACAGGTTGAGATTGTTCAGCGCACGAAAGCCATCGAAGCTGACGCTGATGTCTTCCAGCGTGAGGATCGTGCCGTGACGGGTGTCGAGGCCCGGGCCGACGCGCTGGCCGAGGCCGATCGAGTCGCGGCTGGTGCCGGCGTCCTTGTTCGGTTCGACGGGAAAGAAGGCCGGTTCCAGCATGAATTCAGCGCTCGCCGTGACTCTCATTGTTCACCTCGTTTCTTCAGCAGACCGATCACGCCTTTGGGCAGGTACAGCGTCACGACGATGAACAGCGCGCCGAGAAAGAACAGCCAGTATTCCGGGAAGGCCACGGTGAACCAGCTCTTCATGCCGTTGACCACACCGGCGCCGAGCAGCGGGCCGATCAGCGTGCCGCGACCGCCAAGGGCAACCCATACCGCTGCTTCGATGGAGTTGGTTGGCGACATTTCGCTCGGGTTGATGATGCCCACTTGCGGCACGTACAACGCCCCGGCCAGGCCACACAACACCGCACTCAACACCCACACGAACAGCTTGAAACCGCGCGGGTCGTAGCCGCAGAACATCAAGCGGTTTTCCGCATCGCGCAACGCCGTCAGCACACGACCGAACTTGCTCTGCGCCAGGCGCCAGCCGATGAACAGACTCGCCACCAGCAGCAACACCGTGGCCAGAAACAGCACCGCGCGGGTCCCCGGTTCAGTGATGCCGAAACCGAGAATCGTGCGGAAATTGGTGAAGCCATTGTTGCCACCAAACCCGGTCTCATTGCGGAAAAACAGAAGCATGCCGGCAAAGGTCAGGGCCTGGGTCATGATCGAGAAATACACGCCTTTGATCCGCGAACGGAAAGCGAAGAAACCGAAGACCAGCGCCAGCAATCCCGGCGCCAACACCACCAGACACATCGCCCAGATAAAGTTGCTGGTGCCGGTCCAGTACCACGGCAATTCGCTCCACGACAGAAAGGTCATGAACGCCGGCAAGCCATCGCCGGCGGCCTGACGCATCAGGTACATGCCCATCGCATAACCGCCGAGAGCGAAGAACAGGCCGTGACCCAGCGACAGCAAACCGGCGTAACCCCAGACCAGATCCAGCGCCAGGGCGACGATGGCGTAGCAGAGGATTTTGCCAACCAGCGTCAGCGTGTACGCCGAGATGTGCAGCGCATTGTCGGGCGACAATAACGACAGCAGCGGCAGGGCGATCAGCAGAGCGAGGATTACCGCGCCAATCGCGAGGGTGATTTTCGGCCCGGCCTTTTGCGTGGCCGTGACTAACAGAGGCTGGTTCATCAGTCGATCACCCGTCCTTTCAGTGCGAAGAGGCCTTGCGGACGTTTCTGGATAAACAGAATGATCAGCGCGAGGATCAGGATCTTGCCAAGCACCGCACCGATCTGCGGTTCAAGAATCTTGTTGGCGATGCCCAGGCCGAACGCCGCGAACACGCTACCGGCCAACTGGCCGACGCCGCCGAGCACCACCACCAGGAACGAGTCGATGATGTAGCTCTGGCCGAGGTCCGGGCCGACGTTACCGATCTGGCTCAGCGCCACGCCGCCGAGGCCGGCGATGCCCGAGCCGAGGCCGAAGGCGAGCATGTCCACGCGACCGGTCGGCACGCCACAGCAGGCGGCCATGTTGCGGTTCTGGGTAACGGCACGGACATTGAGGCCGAGGCGGGTTTTATTCAGCAGCAGCCACGTCAGCACGACGACGAACAATGCGAAGGCGATGATCACGATGCGGTTGTACGGCAGCACCAGATTTGGCAAAACCTGAATCCCGCCTGACAGCCATGCCGGGTTGGCCACTTCAACGTTCTGCGCGCCGAACAACAGGCGCACCAGTTGAATCAGCATCAGGCTGATGCCCCAGGTGGCGAGCAAGGTTTCCAGTGGGCGGCCGTAGAGGTGGCGAATCACCGTGCGCTCTAGCGCCATGCCGATCGCCGCCGTGACAAAGAACGCCACCGGCAGCGCGATCAACGGGTAGAACTCGATCGCTTGCGGTGCGTAACGCTGGAACATCAACTGCACCACGTAGGTCGAGTAGGCACCGAGCATCAGCATTTCGCCGTGGGCCATGTTGATCACGCCGAGCAGGCCGAAGGTGATCGCCAGACCGAGCGCTGCCAACAGCAGAATCGAACCGAGCGACATGCCGCTGAACGCCTGGCCGAGGATCTCGCCGATCAGCAGTTTGCGTTTGACTTGGGCGAGGCTGGTTTCGGCCGCCGTGCGTACGCCGGCATCGGCTTCGACGCCGGGTTCGAGCAAACCTTCGAGGCGCGTGCGCGCCAGTGGATCGCCGGTTTCGCCAAGCAATCGCACCGCCGCGAGTCGTACGGCCGGATCAGTGTCGACCAGTTGCAGATTGGCCAGCGCCAGGCTCAGGGCGGCACGGACGCTTTCATCTTTTTCGCCAGCCAGTTGCTGGTCGAGGAATTTCAGCTGCGCGGGTTTCGCGCTTTTCTGCAATTGCTGCGCGGCAGTCAGACGGATTTTGGCGTCGGCAGCGAGCAATTGATGGCTGGCCATGGCGGTGTCGATCAGACCCCGCAGGCGATTGTTCAGGCGCAGGGTTTTCGGTTGGCCGTCGATCGTCAGCTCGCCTTGTTGCAGGGCGTTGAGCAATTCGATACGCGCCGGGTCGGGCTGCGCGGCCCAGGTTTCCAGCAGTTTGGCTTGCTGCACAGGATTGGCCGCGACGAAGTCTTCGGCGTCGCCGGCATGGGCCAGCATTGGCAGCAATAGTGCGATGGCTATGAGAAAGCGGTGTATGGCAGTGGGCATTAGTGGTGTCCTGTTCAACCGCCCCCTCACCCTAACCCTCTCCCAGAGGGAGAGGGGACTGACCGAGGTGTCTGGACGATGTGCTGCGACCTGCGAATTCGAGTCGAACTCAGGCTTTGAAAAGCATGAAGATCGGCTCCCTTTCCCCCTCTCCCTCTTGAAATTGAGGGGACTGACCGAGGTGTTTGAACGATGTGCTGCGACCTGCGAATTCGAGCCGAACTCAGGCTTTGAAAGGCATGAAGATCGGCTCCCTTTCCCCCTCTCCCTGAGGGAGAGGGCTGGGGTGAGGGGGGGAATCTAAAGCCCGCCTCAAAAACTGAATCCGCCTCAGTTGCTCTTCACCGCATAATCCGGCTTCTTGTCGTTGCCCTGAATGAACGGGCTCCACGGTTGCGCACGGATCGGCCCTTCGGTCTGCCACACCACGTTGAACTGACCATCAGCCTGAATCTCGCCGATCATCACCGGTTTGTGCAGGTGGTGATTGGTCTTGTCCATGGTCAAGGTGTAGCCCGACGGCGCCGCGAAAGTCTGGCCGGCAAGGGCTTCGCGGACTTTGTCGACGTCAGTGGATTTGGCTTTTTCAACTGCTTGCGCCCACATGTGGATGCCGACGTAAGTAGCCTCCATCGGGTCGTTGGTCACGGCTTTGTCGGCGCCCGGCAGGTTGTGTTTCTTCGCGTAGGCCTTCCAGTCAGCGACGAATTTCTTGTTCTGCGGGTTCTCCACCGACTCGAAGTAGTTCCACGCCGCGAGGTTGCCCACCAGCGGTTTGGTGTCGATGCCGCGCAGTTCTTCTTCGCCGACCGAGAACGCTACAACCGGTACGTCGGTGGCTTTCAGACCCTGGTTGGCCAGCTCTTTATAGAACGGCACGTTGGAGTCGCCGTTGACGGTCGAGATGACCGCAGTCTTGCCACCGGCGGAGAATTTTTTGATGTTGGCGACGATGGTTTGATAGTCGCTGTGACCAAACGGCGTGTAGACCTCTTCGATGTCTTTGTCGGCGACGCCTTTGGAATGCAGGAACGAGCGCAGGATCTTGTTGGTGGTGCGCGGGTAGACGTAGTCGGTACCGAGCAGGAAGTAGCGCTTGGCGCTGCCGCCTTCTTCACTCATCAGGTATTCAACCGCCGGGATCGCCTGCTGGTTAGGCGCGGCGCCGGTGTAGAAGACGTTCGGCGACATCTCTTCGCCTTCGTATTGCACCGGATAGAACAACAGGCCATTGAGCTCTTCGAACACCGGCAATACCGATTTGCGCGACACCGAGGTCCAGCAGCCGAACACCACGGCGACCTTGTCCTGGGTCAGCAACTGCCGGCCCTTTTCGGCGAACAGCGGCCAGTTCGACGCCGGGTCGACCACCACCGGCTCAAGCATCTTGCCGTTCACACCGCCCTTGGCGTTGATCTCGTCGATGGTCATCAGCGCCATGTCTTTGAGCGACGTTTCGGAGATCGCCATGGTGCCGGACAACGAATGCAGAATCCCGACCTTGATGGTCTCGGCGGCCTGGACAGTCCAGGTCATGCCCATCGCGGCAATGGATGCCGTGAGTGTGAAAGCCTTGATCAAACTGCGACGCTTCATTGTGCGATCTCCATGAACGTTTGAAGTTTTTTTGGTTGGCAGATGCGGACGACTGAAGGGTGTTTTGCAAGGGCTGTGCCCGGTCGGGTTTTGGCAAGAAAATGTCGTGTTAGAGCGGTTGACTGCATGGCGCATGCACCACGAAGGAACGTCCATGGCGCGTTGGTGCAGGCCGCCGCGCCAGATTGGGGCGCAAAAAAATCCCGTGCAGGCGACCCTGCACGGGATTGGCGTTGAAGAAGATCGAGTGCGGGTTCAGGAAGAAGTCGAGGCAGACCCGGTTGGTCGGTTCATCCGCGCCAGCAGCAATCGATCCAGCAACCACACCACCACCAGCGAAGCCCCCACCAGCGGAAACACCACCGCCAGCGCCAACATGATCACCACGCCGGTTTTCCATTTCGGCAGGTCATGACGCAGCGGCGGCACACCCAATTTGCCTTGTGGCCGACGCTTCCACCAGATCACCACGCCGCTTACGGCGCTGAGCAGAATCATCAGGCATATCAGCAGCACGACAATCTGATTGAAGGTGCCGAACATCTTGCCTTCGTGAAGCATCACGCCGATTTCGGTGGCGCGGGCAACGCTGCCGTATTGTTCGAAACGCACATCGGCGAGGACCTTGCCGGTGTATTGATCGACGTGCAGGGTCGCATCGTTGCGCGGGTCATCGGCGAACACAGCGATGGTGAACACGCCGGTGGCGGTGGTCGGCAGGGTGATGCTGTAGCCCGGCTCGACTTTGCGCTGGGTGGCGATGTTTTGCACGTCTTGCAGACTGATGGCGGGTGCTGCGGGGCCAGCGTTGGTGGCGCCGTGGTTCATGTGTTCGGCGTGATCGCCGGACATCGGCATCGGCGTGTTTTCCATCGCCCAAGGCACGGTCTGGCGGGTGGCGCTGTTAAGGGTTCGAGCCTCGACGTCGGAGGTCGGCACGTTGTCCCACATCGCCGCCGGGAACACGTTCCACACCTGCGCGTATTGCTTGCCCCAGAAGCCGGTCCAGGTCATGCCACTGAGCAACATCACCAGCAGCAAGGTCGCGCCCCAGAACCCGGTGACCGCGTGCAGGTCACGCCACAACACGCGACCGCGACTGTTCAACCGCGGCCACAGAATCCCCGCGGCCTGACCGCGCGGCCACCACAGGAACAGGCCGGACACCACCAGCACCACGCCCCAACCGGCGGCCATTTCGATAAGGCGGTCACCGACGGTGCCGATCATCAATTCGCCGTGGATCGCCCGGGCAATGGCCTGCAGGTTCTGCTTGGCATCCTGCTCGCCGAGGATGTCGCCGTGGTACGGATCGACGAAGATGTTGAGTTCCTGGCCGGCGTTTTTCACCACAAACTGTGCGCTGCGTTCGGCGTTCACTGGCGGCAGATACTGGGTGACCTGGCCTTGCGGATAGGCACTTTTCACTCGTTGCAGCAGGTCATCGGCCGGGACAGTGTGATGCCCTGCGGGGACGTTGAGCAGGCTGCTGTACATCAGCGAATCGAGTTGCGGTTTGAACAGGTAAATGATGCCGGTCAGGGCCAGCATCACCATGAAGGGGGCGACGAAGAGACCGGCGTAAAAATGCCAACGCCAGGCCAGGTTGTAGAAATTCGGTTTGGGCTGTTTCATCACGTGTGCTCCGCTGGGCGAATTTTTCTAGATCAAGAGATCGCAGCCTTCGGCAGCTCCTACAGGGGTACATGCGGGCTGCGATCTTTTGACTTTTCTTGTTAGAAACTCATGTCGACCTTGGTCCAGAGCGTGCGCCCCGGCTCATTGATCGCTTGCGGGTCATTGGCCGGGTAGCCGAACCCGGCGTTGCCCGCCAGGTTCAGGTGTTCGGCGTAAGCTTTGCCGAACAGGTTGTCGACGCCGCTGCTGACCTTCCAGTTCTTGTTGATCCGATAGGCACCGTTGAGTGAGAACACGCCGAAGCCCGAACTCTTGTCGTAATCCTTGCCGACCACGTTGCCCTTGTTCTGGTCGATACGGTTCTGCGCGGCAACCACCCTCCACAGTGCGCCGGCGCTCCAGTTGTCTTCGCTATAGGTCAGACCGAAGCGTGCATCCAGTGGCGGCATTTGCGGCAGGGCCGTGCCGTCGCTGCTGTTCTTGCCCCAGGCGTAGGCCAGGGTCGCATCGGCTTTCCAGTTATCGGTGAGTTTGTACGCGGCACCGAGTTCACCGCCCATGATTCGCGCGTCGATGTTCTCGGCGCGCGAGGTGCTCATGCCCATCATTCCCGGGGAGTAGTCGAAGAGGATGTAATCGCGGACTACACCGATGTAACCCGAGGCCCAGGCTTCGAGGTCGGCGCGCTTGTAGTTCACGCCGAAGTCGAACTGGGTGGTCTTCTCCGGTTTGATCGAATCGAACGCGTTGACCGATCCCGCCGGGCCGGACTTGGGCGAAAACAGCTCCCAGTAATCCGGGAAGCGTTGCGCGTGGCCGAGGCCTGCATAGAGCGTGGTCGGGCTGTCGGCGAGGTCATGCTCGTAACGGACGAAACCGCTCGGCAGGGTGTCGGCACGGGTGTCGTCGGCGGTCGGGTTCGGGCGAGTCATCATTCCCGAACCAGTGGTTTGCCGGTAATCCTTGGCCGAAGCGCGGTCGACGCGGGCGCCAGTGATCAGGCGATCACGGTCGGCGGCGTACCAGGTCATTTCGCTGAACACGCCGTAGTTATGGAAATCGGCGTCCTTGCTGTACGGCTGATCCTTGTAGGTGTCGATGCCCATGCCGCTGCGCTGGCGGTGCTCGTTGGTCTGCGCGTCGAGGCCGGTGATCAACTGAATATCAGCCCAGCGCCAGGTCGCTTTGATCCGCGCGCCGAGGGTGCGGCGGTCGACATTGGACGCCATCGGCCCCGCCATCATGCCGGTGCCGGACGGCGTGCGCAGGGTGTAGTTGTCCATAACGTGGTCAGCGTAGTTGTAGTAGATCTGCGCTTCGAGTTTCTCCAGCACGTCCGTGATATTGGATTTTTCGAAACGCAAACCGAGGCTCTCGCGCAGGAACTGCGAGCCGTCCATGCCGCGTCCGGCGTAGCGCGCTTCACCATCGCCCTTGCCGGCGGTGAGTTCGATCAGGGTGTCGGCGTCCGGGGTCCAGCCGACCGCGATGTCGCCGTTCCACTTGTCGTAGCGCGAGGCGACGATGTCGTTGTTGCCGTCGCGGTAGTCGTCGGAATGCGCGGTGTTGCCGATTACTCGCACGTAGCCCAATGGGCCACCGGCAGCGGCGTCGACAACCTTGTCAAAACGTCCGTGGGAGCCAGCCAGAATGCTTGCGTTCACGCGGGTGCCGAGTTCGCCGAAGCTCTCCGGCTCACGATCGAACAGCACGGTGCCGGCCGAGGCGCCCGGCCCCCACAGCACAGTTTGCGGGCCTTTGATCACGGTGAGTTTGTCGTAGGTTTCTGGCGAGATGTACGAGGTCGGTGCGTCCATCCGGCCCGGGCAGGCACCGAGCATCATGCTGCCGTTGGTGAGAATGTTCAGGCGTGAGCCGAACATGCCGCGCAGCACCGGATCGCCGTTGGTGCCGCCATTGCGTACCAGTGCGAAGCCCGGAATGGTCTTCAAATAATCGCCGCCGTCACTGGCCGGCACCGGTTGGCGCGGGTCTTTTGGATTGGTGACGATGGTCAGCGGCGAGCTCGGGGCGATTGCGGTAATCACCGTCGGGCTGAGTTCTTCGTTGTGCGCGGCGTGATCATCGGCCAGCACCAGCGGGGACAGCAGAACGCCGCAAAGGACGGCGGTAGCGTGCCTGAAACGAATCCGCGATTCGTTCAAAGCGAAGGACGCCGGGGCAGCACCCGAGCGTGAAACAGCAGCAAACCTGGACATGACAATTTCCATCAAACAGTCGTAAACGACACGGCCGGCAGCCTGAAGCTGTCTTCTCCACCGTGTGCAATCAGAGGTGCGGTGTTTACGCTGCGACGGGCGGGGCGCGGCTGCGGGCGCCGGGGAAGAAGGTCTGCCGGGCGTGGCCCAGACGTGGATAGGGCGGGGTGAAGGTGTTCAGCGGCGGGATGTTGCAGGCGACGAAATCACCGCCGCCGGTCAGTGCCGGGCAATTGAACAGCAGGCTGCAATAACCGCACTTTTCCCACAGCACGTGGTGCGAGGATTGCGGTGGGCAGTGTTCGGCGCTGGGCTTTGCATCATGGCCGCTGTGATCAATGCCCGGCATGTCCATCGACATGTCCATGCTCATCGGCATCGATGTCGAGGCGTGTTGATCCATCGGCATCGACTGAGAAATCAGTGGGCCGATGAAGATCATCAACATGGCGAACAGGGCGATCCAGCTGCCGCGAGTCAGGTGTTGAGTCTGACGGCGTTGCCGGGAGGGCCTGGCGCTCTGCGGGCGCATGGGCGGAGTCTGCCGGAAGGCTTACTGGGCGTGCGCGTGGGCCTGCGTGGTTTCCGGCGGTTTCTTCTGCACCGAGACGTCGACGGTGACGTCACCGGCCTTCTCGAAATGCATCGTCAGCGGGAAGCGCTTGCCGTCGCTGAGCAGGCTGCGATCGGTCGGGTTGAGCAGCATCACGTGATAGGCCATCGGCGCGAATGTCACGTTGCCGCCGGCCGGAATGGCCACACTCGGCACCTGCTGCATCTTCATCAGATCGCCCTGCATGACGTGTTCGTGCAGTTGCGCTTCCGGGGCGATGGGCGAGTCGACGCTGAGCAGGCGATCGTCCGTCTTGCCGGCGTTGTGAATGATGAAATAGGCAGCAACGGTCGGCGCATTTGGCGGCAACTCTTGCGACCACGGATGGGCGATCTCAAGTTCGCCCACCTTGTATTCGTGGGCATGAGCAAAGCACGCCGGCAACAGCAGCGCAGCGACGACGATGAGTTTGTTCAACATGACAGTTCTCCAGAACGATTTGAAACGCAGGTCAATTGCGCGAACAAATCAAACCAGAGGGGAGGCGCGGGGATTGAGACTCGGCCATTGCTGGCGCGGCGTGGGTGTTTGCAACGAGGCGGGCGCCACACTGCGATTGCTTTCATAACGGGCGAAGTAAAGCTGCGGCGAATGCCCCGGCAACGCCACCAGCGGCGCCGAGCCCGAGCAGCACCAGCAATGCTGCATGTTCGAATGAGTGTCGTTGCTCGGGGCCTTCTGATCGGTGGCGCCGATGTTGATCGCCACCATCTTGGTCCCGCTGCCGGTGCAGAAACTGCTCCAGAGCAACTGTTCGGCCGGTGAATTGGCCGCCTGCGCCATCGCTCCCGTCATCGGCATGGCGAGCATGTTGAACAGCACTGCAAAGCAGGCGATCCAGGCAATTGCTAGCCGGTGTCGGTTCATGGGACAGATCCATTGGGTGGGCGATCAGGCGCGGCTATTTAGCCTGATCAGGGCCGATAAGTAAAAAAGCGTCGTGCGGTTTGGTGTCGCAGCGCGTTCACAGTGTTACGGCATGCAATCGCAAACCCAGAGCCTTCATGACTTTCATGATAGTTGCGAATTCGGGATTGCCAGTGCTACTCAGCGCTTTATAAAGACTTTCGCGGCCCAAACCTGCATCCCGCGCCACTTGTGTCATGCCTTGAGCCCGGGCGATGTCATTGAGCGCTGCACGGATAAGGACGCCGTCGCCTTCATCGTCGTCAAAACAGGCATCCAGATACGCCGCCATGTCCTCGGGAGTTTTGAGGTACTCGGCGGCGTCAAAACGGGCGAATTCTTCGGTCATGATTTACTCCTCATTTCCGATGTTATGAGCCATCTGCACGGCGCGTTTGATATCTCTTTTTTGTGTCGATTTGTCGCCCCCGATCAGCAGTAGATAAATCACTTCGCCTTTGCGTGTGAAGTACATCCTGTAACCGGGGCCGTAATGAACACGCATTTCATAAACAGTGTCACCGACGAACCCGCAATCACCGAAGTTGCCATTTTCGGCTGTTTTAATTCTGGAGATGATTCGGCCTTTCCCTTTGATGTCTTTCAAGGAGTCGAGCCATTCGGAAAATATGCGGGATCGTTCAAAAGCGATCATGTCGGGATCGTATTCCTTGGGATACAAGCTGGCAAGCCGCTTTTCTTGGCTGTCTGCTTGTCGGGATTAAAGGAACCGAAGTATTGGGGTGAGGATGTAGTGAAAAACAGTCGGCTGCGTCCTCAAAAATTGCAGGTAAATTCGCAAATAAATTCGAAGTCAGGAAAAGTCTGACGTCGTCAGGGCTTCAAGGACTTCAGACGCTGATCGAAATTCCCGATCAACCTCTGGCAACCCCGGTCGCTTCAACACAATCACCGGCACCCCACGCTCACGCGCGACTTCCAGCTTCGGCTCGGTCGCGGTGCTGCCGCTGTTCTTGCTGATCAACACATCGATCTGCCGCCGCTCGAACAGCGCTCGCTCATCCTCCAGCAGAAACGGCCCGCGTGCGCCGATGACTTCGCAGCGTTGGTTGCCGGGATAGACGTCGAGGGCGCGCAGGGTCCAGAACTGGTCGGCGGGGATTTCATCGAGGTGTTGCAGCGGTTCGCGGCCGAGGGTGAACAGCGGTCGGCGAAACGGCTTGAGGGTCGCGATCAACTCGGCCCAGTCGCTGACTTCGCGCCAGTCATCACCGGGTTGCGGCTGCCATGCCGGACGGCGCAAAGCCCAGCAGGGAATGCCGGTCAGTCGCGCGGCGGTCGCGGCGTTCTGGCTGATCTGTGCGGCATAGGGATGCGTGGCGTCGAGCAACAGATCGATGCCTTCGTCACGAATGAATTGCGCCAGACCTTCAGCGCCCCCATAGCCACCGACGCGCACCTGACAGGTCAGGTCGGTCGGTACTCGGCCAACGCCAGCGAGGCTATAGATATGTTCTGCCCCCAGCGTGCGAGCAATTGCCAGCGCTTCCGTGACGCCGCCGAGCAGCAAAATCCGCTTCATGCAGAACCTCCGGCATGCCCGACGATCCCGCCCTGACGATCAATCGCAAACACCTCGACCTGCACCTGCGCGGGCACCACGCTGCAGGCGAAATTCAGCGCATGGCGGCAGACTTCATCACCGAGGGCGATCCCCGCCGCACTGGCCATGGCCAGCGCCTGCTGACTGGTATTGGCCTCGCAAATGCTTTGTTGCAACGCCGCATCGGCGCCAATCGCCGCCGCCCACTCCGCCAGTTGCGGCAAATCAATACTCGAATGCCGCGAGTGCAGATCCATGTGCCCGGCGGCCAGTTTGCTGATCTTGCCGAAGCCGCCGCACAGGCTGAGTTTATCCACAGGCACTTTGCGCACATGCTTGAGCACCGCGCCGACGAAGTCGCCCATTTCGATCAGGGCGATTTCCGGCAGATCGTAGACCCGGCGCATGGTGTCTTCGCTGGCGTTGCCGGTGCAGGCGGCGATGTGCAGATAACCGTTGGTTTTCGCCACGTCGATGCCTTGATGAATCGAAGCGATGTAAGCCGCACAGGAAAACGGCCGGACGATGCCGCTGGTGCCGAGGATCGATAATCCACCGAGAATGCCCAGCCGTGGATTCATGGTTTTCAGCGCCAGCGCTTCGCCGCCCTCGACATTGACAGTGACGTCGAAACCGCCGCCGTAGCCGGTCTCGGCGGCGAGCAGGCTCAGGTGATCGCTGATCATCTTGCGCGGCACCGGGTTGATTGCCGGCTCACCAACGCCGAGCACCAGCCCCGGCCGAGTCACGGTGCCCACGCCGGCACCGGCATTGAAGCGAATTCCCGGCTCACTCAGCAGCCGCACCCGCGAGTAGAGCAGCGCACCGTGGGTCACGTCGGGATCGTCACCGGCATCCTTGATCGTCCCGGCCTCGGCGCCGTCGTCGGTCAAACGACAGAACTCCAGGCGCATCTGCACCTGTTTGCCCTTCGGCAACACGATCTGCACTGCATCGGCGGACAGCCCGCCGAGCAGCAGGCGCGCGGCGGCAAGGCTGGTGGCGGTGGCGCAGCTGCCGGTGGTCAGGCCACTGCGCAGGGGGGCGGGTTGTTCGGCAGTTTCGTCACGCATCGAGGGGTTTGACCAGATCGAGCAGGGTGATTGGCAGCGCCTGACGCCAAGTGTCGAATTCGCCGAGCGGTTGCGCCTGGGCGACATGGATACGCGTCAGCTCGCCGCCGTAACGTTCGCGCCAGTTCATCAGGGCCACTTCGCTTTGCAGGGTCACCGCGTTGGCGACCAGACGGCCACCGGGTTTGAGCTGTTCCCAGCAGGTTTCGAACACGCCTTCACGGGTCACGCCGCCGCCGATGAAAATCGCGTCCGGGCGCTCCAGTCCGGCCAGCGCCTGCGGTGCCTTGCCGCGAATCAATTGCAGACCGGGCACACCCAGCGCATCGCGGTTGTGTTCGATCAATTGCTGGCGACCTTCGTCGGCTTCAATGGCCAAGACGCGGCAACTCGGGTGCGCGCGCATCCACTCGATGCCGATCGAACCGCTGCCGGCGCCGACATCCCAGAGCAGTTCGCCGGGGGTCGGGGCGAGACGGGCGAGGGTGATGGCGCGTACGTCGCGCTTGGTCAACTGGCCGTCGTGCTGGAATGCCGAATCCGGCAGTCCGGCCAAACGTGACAGGCGCGGGGCGTCGGCGTCGGCCAGACATTCGATAGCGATGACATTGAGGTCGGCCACCGACGTCGCATTCCAGGCATTGGCGGTGCTGTCGATGCGCCGTTCGGCGTCACCGCCAAGATGCTCAAGCACGCTCAGGCGACTCGAACCAAATCCGCGCTCACGGAGCAATTGCGCAACAGCAGTCGGACTCTGGCCGTCGTTGCTTAGCAACAACAGACGCACGCCACTGAACAGTTGTGCATTGAGTGCCGCCAGTGGTCGGGCCACCAGCGACAGCGTCACCACCTCCTGCAACGGCCAGCCGAGACGAGCGGCAGCCAGTGAACAGGACGACGGCGCTGGCAGGATCAGCATTTCCTCGCTTGGCACCTGGCGGGCGAGGCTGGCACCGACGCCGTAGAACATCGGGTCACCACTGGCCAGCACGCAGACCGCTTCGCCACGCTGCGCCAGCACCGGCGCGAGGGAAAACGGGCTGGGCCACAATTGCCGTTCGCCGCGAATACACACCGGCAGCAAATCCAGTTGACGCTGGCCACCGACGATCCGCGAGGCGCCCAGCAGGGCACGCCGGGCGTTTTTGCCCAGGCCCTTGAAGCCGTCTTCACCGATTCCCACTACCGTCAGCCAGGGTGACATCTATATTCCTCTAAACACGCCGTTCCGACGGGCAGTCTTTTCATGCCAGCGGACAAAGCAGGCATAATACCGCGCCTTCGCCCGCGAAGCGCCTTTCCCACGCAGCCGGTCAGCCCCTTGAACGAACACCCGATGTCCACCGCCTTACGCCCCTCGGCCTGCCCGGGGTTGCTGCGTATTGTCCAGGCACTGGACGGCGGTATCTGTCGGATCAAACTCAACGGTGGTTCGATCAGCGCCGATCAGGCTGACGCGGTGGCCGACGTTGCCGAACAGTTCGGCGGGGCTATCGAGGCGACCAACCGCGCCAATCTGCAAATCCGTGGGATCGGCCAGCAATCTGCGGCACTGATCGAAGGCTTGCTTGCCGCCGGTCTTGGTCCGCGCACGGCGGCCGCTGACGATGTGCGCAACCTGATGCTCAGCCCTGCGGCCGGGATTGATCGGCAGATGCATTTCGACACTCGAGGCCTCGCCGGGCAGATCCTCGACACCTTGCAAAGCCATCCACGGTTCCACGAGCTGAGCGCCAAGTTCGCCGTGCAACTCGATGGCGGTGAAGCACTGGCGATGCTCGAACATCCCCATGATCTGTGGTTGTCAGCGTTCGAGTGTGACGGTGAAACCTTGTTGGCGTTCGGTCTGGCCGGATGCCCAACGGATCGCGCGGTCGGCGCAGTGGCGCTGGAACACGGCCATGCACTGGTGGTTGCGGTGCTGGAATTGTTTCTTGAGTTGGCGCGGCCCGAGCAGACGCGCATGCGCCATTTGCTCGACGAGTTGCCGCTCTCGGCGTTTATCGGGCAACTGAGCACGCGCTTGCCGATCAAGCCGATCAGCCATTGGCAGCGCGCGGCCGTGGCGGACGATCTGCACATCGGCGCTCATCCGCAAAATACCTCGGGGCGGGTGTACATCGGTGCAGTGCCGGCGCTGGGCCGTCTTGATCCGGTGATGCTGCGCGGGGCGGCGCAACTGGCCCGCCAGTTCGGCAATGGCAGCCTGCGCTTCACCCCTTGGCAAAGCCTGCTGCTGCCCGACGTCAATGCAGGTGATGCGGTCCAAGTGCTGGAAGGTTTTCAGCGACTGAACCTGCAGACCCGCGCTGGCGAACCGCTTGCACGGCTGATCGCCTGCACCGGTTCCAATGGCTGCAGCAAAGGCCTGGCCGACACCAAGCAGGACGCCCGCCTTCTGGCGACGTTGCTGCCTGCTGCCCTCAACATCCACCTCAGTGGTTGCCCGCGCTCGTGCGCCGCCGCCCACTGTGCCCCGGTTACGTTGCTGGCCGTCAATTCCGGTCATTACGACCTCTATTTTCGCGATGCGACGCTGCCGGGTTTCGGCGCGCTGCACGCACGCAACCTTACTATTGAAGCGGTCGCGACCCTGCTCGCCACCCGCTCTCGGAGCCCCCTTGATGCTTGATTACATCCGCGACGGTCAGGAGATTTATCGCAACTCCTTCGCGATCATTCGCAGCGAGGCCAATCTGGCGCGCATCCCGGCCGATCTGGAAAAACTCGCGGTGCGGGTGATCCACGCCTGCGGCATGGTCGAAGCCGTCGACGGCCTGCAATTCTCCGAAGGTGCGGGTAAGGCCGGGCGCGATGCGCTGGCCGCCGGTGCGCCGATCCTCTGCGATGCGCGGATGGTCTCCGAAGGCGTGACCCGTGCACGCCTGCCGGCCAATAACGAAGTGATCTGCACCTTGCGCGACGAGAGCGTGCCGGAGCTGGCTCGCGAGTTGGGCAATACCCGCTCCGCCGCCGCGCTGGAACTCTGGCGTCCGCACCTGGAAGGCAGCGTAGTGGTGATCGGCAACGCACCGACCGCACTCTTCTATCTGTTGGAGATGCTCGACGCCGGGGCACCGAAACCGGCATTGATTCTTGGTTTCCCGGTCGGCTTCGTCGGCGCTGCCGAATCGAAAGCCGCCCTGGCCGCCGACAGCCGTGGCGTACCGTTCGTGATCATGCAAGGCCGCCTCGGTGGCAGCGCCATGGCCGCCGCCGCCGTTAATGCCCTCGCCACGGAGATCGAATGATGCAGGCCAAAGGACGTTTGATTGGTCTGGGCGTCGGCCCGGGTGATCCGGAACTGATTACTGTCAAAGCCCTGCGCCTGCTGCGCGAATCGCCGGTGGTGGCGTACTTCGTTGCCAAGGGCAAAAAGGGCAATGCGTTCGGCATCATCGAAGCGCACCTGCAAGACGCACAGAATCTGCTGCCGCTGGTGTACCCGGTGACCACCGAAGTGCTGCCGGCTCCGCTCTCGTATGAACAGGTCATCAGCGATTTCTACGATGAGGCTGCCGAAACCATCGCGGCACATCTGGATGCCGGTCGCGATGTCGCGGTGATCTGTGAAGGTGATCCGTTCTTCTACGGCTCCTACATGTACCTGCACGATCGCCTCGCCAGCCGTTACGAAGCACAAGTAGTGCCCGGCGTTTGTTCGATGCTGGGCGGCGCTTCGGTGCTGGGTGCGCCACTGGTGTATCGCAATCAGAGCCTGTCGGTGCTCTCCGGCGTGTTGCCCCATGAAGAGTTGAAGCGACGCTTGGCCGATGCCGACGCGGCGGTGATCATGAAGCTGGGGCGCAATTTCCCGAAAGTGCGGCAGGTGCTGGAAGAACTCGGTCTGGCCGAACGTGCGCTGTACGTCGAGCGCGCAACCATGGCCAATCAGAAGATCGTGCCGATGGATCAGGTCGAGCCGATGTCGTCGCCGTACTTCTCGCTGATCATCGTGCCGGGCGAACGGTGGCAAGGCTGATGACTCAATCCACGCCAGCCATCGTCATTCTCGGTCAGGGCAGCCTGGCCACCGCGCGGCGCATTCAGCAAGTCTATCCGGCGGCGCAGATCCACGGCCTCGCCGGGCGCGTCGAAGGCGCCGATTGCACCTATCAGGAGTTCGGCGCGACCCTGCGCGCGCTATATCAGCAGGACACGCCGATCATTGCCCTGTGCGCAGCCGGCATCGTCATTCGCACGCTGGCGCCGCTGTTGCTGGAAAAGGGCGCCGAACCTGCCGTGCTCGCCGTGGCCGAAGACGGCAGCGCCGTGGTGCCGTTGTTGGGCGGCCTTGGCGGGGTGAATGTCATGGCGCGAGAGATCGCTGCCGGGCTGCAAGTCGCAGCGGCGATCACCACCAGCGGCGAGTTGCGATTTGGCACCTGCCTGCTCAATCCTCCGAGCGGTTACGCACTGGGCGATCTGGAACTGGGCAAGCGGTTTGTCTCCGATCTGTTGGCCGGCCACAGCGTGCGCATCGAAGGCGCGGCGCCGTGGCTGGATCAGGCGCAACTGCCGGAAGATCCGCAGGCACAGCGCTCGATTCATGTCGGCAGTGCCGAGCGTGAAGCAAGTGCCAATGAGTTACTGATCTATCCACGCAGTGTGGCGGTGGCGGTGAGCGCGGAAACTGCGGACCTGCCGTGTGCCGTTCGCAGCGCATTGCAGCAGGCGCAAATCGCCGTGCAGTCGCTGGCCTGTCTGTTGGCCAGCGAGACGCAAATGGCTTCGCCACTTTTGCGTGAAGCGGCGCTTGAATTGGGTGTACCGCTGCGCTTTGTCGCGGCGCAAAGCGACATCGAATCGCAGGCACGTGTCGCAGTGCCTGAGGCAACCGTCATTGCCGGCCACGGCATGGCAATCGCGGTCGCCGAACAGCCGTTGGATGTTTCGAACATTGGCCGGCCACGCGGTCGTCTCGCGGTGATCGGCCTCGGCCCCGGCGCTGCCGAACTGATGGTGCCGGCGGTAAAAGCCGAATTGGCTCGCGCGACCGATGTGCTCGGTTACGAAACCTACGTACGCATGGCCGGTCCGTTTCGCGACGATCAAGTGCAGCACTGCACCGATAACCGCGAAGAAATGCAACGCGCCCGTCACGCGTTCAGACTGGCCGCCGAGGGGCGTTCGGTGATCGTTGTGTCCTCGGGCGACCCGGGTGTGTTCGCCATGGCTGCGGCAGTGCTCGAAGCGTTGCACGAATCGGCTGATCCGGCGTGGCACAGCGTCGATCTGGAAATCCTTCCGGGCGTTTCCGCTTCGCTGGCCACCGCCGCGCAAGCCGGAGCGCCGCTGGGCCATGACTTCTGCGTGATGTCGCTGTCGGACAACCTCAAACCGTGGTCGATCATCGAAAAGCGTCTGGATCTGGCTGCTGAAGCGGATCTGGCCTTGGCGTTCTACAACCCGATCTCCCGTGCACGTCCGTGGCAATTGGGCCGGGCGCTGGAGATTGTCGCGCAGCATCGCTCAGCTGAAACCCCCGTGGTGTTGGGCCGCGACATCGGCCGTCCGGGACAGACCCTGCGCACCACGACACTTGGCGCATTAACTCCCGAGCAGGTGGACATGCGCACCATGGTGCTGATTGGTTCTTCGACCACCTGCACGTTTGCGCGTGCCAGCGGTGGTGATTGGGTTTACACGCCGCGCTGGTACGGCGAAAAGCCGCTTTCCTGAGTGCCGAGCCGAGGCAAGTTGTAAATAAGTTGCCTCGGTGTGACATCAAGTCGAAATTCATTCCCGGACGATTAATTTTGAATTACGGCGGTGCATCCGTTGGGAGCGCCGCTTCGCTTGTTTATCGAACGACGGGGCACGCGTCTGTTTGTTACCGAATCGTGCGCGGAAGCAACTTGTCTGTTGTTTGATATTTCTTGGGAAACTATTTGAGTTTTGTGCTTTTTGAAGTTACCCCGCAGGCAGACTAACTTCGTCGAGGATTCTCTCAACGAATAAAGGATGAAGTTTGATGGGTGTCATGGAGCAATATGTTGACGAGTTTGATTTTATTTCCGCCGATGAATACTCCGCGTTAAAGCGCGCATTCAAGGCGTTTTCCGCTTCTGCCGAATATGCAATGTTGGTGGCGCTTTACGAGCAGGCCGGACTAGCCACCAGCCTCGCTGAAAAGCTGCAGGTTGTAACACTCTTTCTGGAAAATTTTGAACGCTTGGCAAAGCGTAACTCAGCGCCCGCAATAGCGTTGATCGATACCGTCGAAGAACAATTGCGCGCTTACATCGCCCGCTTGGCAGGCACTGTAAACATGCTCAGTGACGTGCCCAGTCCGATACCCGCAGTCATGCACTTCGTCTGGGTGGGTGGCAGTGAGGTTGGCAATATCCAGCGCGATTACATGAACATCTGGCGTCAGGTGCTGGCTGCCGAGAATTACCAGTTCAATCTCTGGTACGACAGCGATGCGTTACTGGCTTTCGAAATGAATCGGGTTATATCCGACAGCGCCAGAGTTGCTGCAATGGAGTCTGGCGGGGACACCGTGAGCAACCCCGATGAACTTGCAAAGATGATCGAAGATCGTGCGCGTGTATTAAAGCGCGAGATGTTCGAGTACCTGCAACAACCGCAATGGCAAGGGAAAGCTGATCAGGCCCGGATCGACCTGATGGTGCGCGCTTACGGCAAAGACCGCACGACGCTGGAAGCCTTCCGTCAACGCTGCTTGCAAAGCCATCAGCAAATGGCCGGCAGCGACTTGCAGTTGCGTGATGTTCGACGGGAGTTCGCCGGGCACTTTCTAGAGGATGTCTATCAACGCGAAGTGTCAATGCGCGGTAACTTTGCGGCGGCAAGCGATGTTGTTCGCTTGCAAACCGAATATGCCGAGGGTGGTCGTTACAGCGACATGGATTATCTGCCGCCGCTGGCTGACAGACTGGGCGGTGTCGACATCAGCGGGTTCAGTGACGAGCAACGGCTGGGGGTGTTGCAGCTTTTGCTCAATCATGATGAAACGTTGATGCCCGGTCGCGACCGCCTGCGCTACGCCGATCACACGGACACTTTGCCTGCCGCACATCGCGAGGCACTGCTGGTCTTTGCCCGCAGCAAGCCCGGCGTCAAGCATATATTTGTCGCACCGCGTGAAGTCGTCAGCCCGCAACACGGTCTGCGAATGGGCACGCAATTCAGCAGAGAGATGAACGCTTATCTGCTGGCACAGCCGCAAAGCGAGATGACGCTCGCGGTCATGCAATTGATCCGCTTCAACTATGACTGCCTGCAGGCCGTTGAGCAGGCGGCCATCGCATCGTCGGTAGACTGGTCACAGACTGAACGATTGCTCGATGTCATAGAAAACGTCATGAACGAGAAAATCGAGCAGGGGCAACTGACGCGCACGCTGCAGGATTTTCTGGGTAAGTTGAGCGAGGCGATTTTAAGCTACTACCGTGATGGTATTCGCGTCGGATCGCGCGGCACTATTGCGTTTACCGGACCCGGTGCAGCGGTGACCGGGCTGAAAAATTACGTCGAGACTCACCTCCTGCCGCACAACGAGGTTACGGTTCAGGAGCGCTTGCGACTGGCCGAGGGTTACAACGTGCAGACCGAGGAGGAAGCGATCTCCGGTTGGACCGTCAATGATGACGCCGAGCAATGGCTGGCCAAAGAGCAGGAAAAGTGGAAAACCGGCAAACTCAAATCACGCTATACCGGGCAACTGGCGGATCTGCTTCAGCCGCAACAGACGCTGACGTTCAAACAAGGCTGGCCGGTGGTGGGCGGTAAAGCGGTGCTGCTGACGTCGGTCCTGCAACAATTGATGGATGATCTGGGCGAACCCTTTGTGCGAGCCATGAGGGACAAACTCAGCGGTGACATCAGCTTCACCAAAGCCTTTTCCATCGGCTTTAAAAATCGTCAGTTGATCCTTGCGCAACCTGTGCGCGAGCTGCCCGTTTCCCAGGGCGCCGAATCCTCAAGCAACCTCAATGAACTGCTCAGCCGCATCGCCCATGATTCTCTGCCGCTGGAACAACTCAGCCCGTTGGTGCGCGTCATGCTCGGGGGGATTTTCGGCGCGACAAGTCTGGACGACGCGAGCTTTGCCAGCGTCTGGCAAACCGTGCGCGACCTTGCTGTCGAGACTGACGGCGACGGTACTTTCGCTCGCTATGATGCGGTTGAAAAAGCCCTGCGCCAGCGGCAGTCGCCCGACTTCGAGGCCGGGCTGGCGCGTGGACAAGCGCATGACGTCCTGACAGCCCGCGAACTCAAGGTTCAGGCACTGTTTGAACCCTTGACCTTGCGCCAATGGGGCGAACGTATCGGGCAGATCAATCACACGGCGCAAGGCGAGTTCCGCTCGCGGATTCTCCAGCGCAGTGCGCAGGTGCGCGAGATATTCTTCGAGGCCGGCGCGACCTCGGCCCGGCAGCTGTCGCAGGATTTGCTGATGCACACGAGCAGTGATCCGGGGCGCCGGTGTTATCCGCTGGCGTTGCTGATGGGCGCAGCGGTGGCTGCCGGTGAGTCGGCCGAACGGACACTGGTGGGGCATGTTGCCACGGCCAACATCAACCACCAGCAACCCAGTTCACAGGCATTGCTCAGTGCGTTGAATGAACTGCGAGCCTTGCCTGCCAGTGCCATTGGTGACTCCCGTGGCTTGCAGAGTCTGGACTCGGTCATACAGACACTGGAGGCGAAAAGTGCAGCCACCGTCCTGTTGCTCGACACCGGCGATCACGCCTTGCTGGTGGCCAAAGTGCAGGCAGGAGGTCAATTCGTCTATCGATTCTACGACCCGAACTTTGCCATTTATGCGTTCGCCGAAAGCGCGCAGGTGAAACTTGGCGTTGAGCGTTATCTGAGCGCCGGCGACAGTGCACTGGCCAGGCTCTACGGTCTGGGCGACATGGCCGGGGCGCGATTCAACGTGATCGAGTTGAACACTGAGGCAATGGCGGCCCGCACGCTATCGACGGGTTTGCCCCTGGACAGTTTTTTGCGCATTCCTTCGCGTGATTCACGCAGTGGCCCAGTCTGGGCAAAGCAGGCCGTGGCGCGCCAGCGTTCGCTCAGTGAAAACGCGCGGATGGGTGCCAGCCTGGCGCAAGTGGATGCGCGCTATTGGGCGCAGGCGTTTGCTCAGGCCATGCAGCAGTTGCGCAGTGAGCACTCGTTGGGGCGTGAATATCTGCCGTTGCTGGAAACGCTCACACCTCAGGCGGACGGTGACTTTTCGCTGACGTTGGTCGATGCACAGAATCCGCATCAAGTGCGAACCGTGAGCACGGCCGACCCGCGCTTCACTCAGCTCAAGCAGCATCTGCATCAGAGCGTGAAGGCAGGCAAACCCAGTGGCCCGGCCGAGGCTGATGGAGGCAGCCGCTTGAGTTTCGCCTTTGCGATCCAGACGCTGATCAGCGAACTGCGCCATCGTGAATACCAGGCCGGGGATCAGTTGCCAGCCTTGTCGATTGCGCTTCAAGTCCAGGTTTACGTCAGCTATGCGCAGTTGGGTTTTGGCGTGCTCAGCGACACCGCACAGATGATCAACCTGGTGCGGCAAGTGGTGGCCAGTGAACAGGCGTTGGTCCTGCGCCAATCGTCGTTGTCCGGCCGTGTGCTCGATCGCGGGGCAACCGGCGTTGGTTTTGCGTTTTCGCTGGTCAACATCGGCTTCGACATCCATAACCTGTCACTGGCGCAAAATCACGAGCAGCGCTCGCAGTTCTCCACGTCTCTGGCGTTCAACACAATAGCGTTGGGATTGGATGTTGCTGCATTGGCGGCAGGCGGAACGGTTGGCGCAGCGGCGGCTTTTCTGTCTGTGCCGTTACTCGGCATCGGCATCGGTGCCACGGCCATCGCCAGCAATCTTGGGCAGATTGCCGACAAGGCAACAGCGGTCGGCAATCATTTGCGTGCCATCCACAACGCTTACAAACCGGGCGCTTTCACTGTCGCAGAGGGTGTATTGCAGTTCCCGCCAGAAGCCGTGATCACCCATCTGGATCTGCAGGACAGGCGGGTTAGCTTTGACAGCCAGCGCTTTTATCCATGGGGCGGCGGCGCACTCGAATTGCCGAAATACAACGATGACCCGCAGCAGATACACCGTTCCCTCAATATCCGCCAGGCTTTCGGTCTCCCCGAGAGCGCAGCGCTGAATATCCACGGGGCCGCTTCACTGCATACCGTGGTGCTGCCTTGCACACCACTCTGCTATTACGGCTACGAATATCAACTGGGAGGCGCGGGCTATGTGTACGAGCCTCTGCCGGGAGAGCAGGTCGAGCCTCGTAACGCCAGTGAAATGCCTGAGCCAGACTTTTACTCGTACTTCAATCCGTTCGCGGCACTGGGCGATACGCTGACGAGACATCTGGATAAGCGCATCCACACACGCTATCCGCAATTGCGCGACAGTGCGGCGGACAAGCTGGAATACGACGAGCAGGGCAACCGGCGTTTTTATCTGCACAGCACACCCTCTTTCAAACACATCCTCTACAAACTGCATCCGGTCTATAAAGCGACAACGATCAGCGTGGTGCTGGACGAGCAGGTGCGCCAACTAGCGGTGCCGACCTTGCCGATGGAGTGCCAGCACAAGCTGTCCTACGAAATCAGCGCCACGTCAGACCGCTGCCAGCTCCGTCTGACCCCGGGACTGAAAACCGTGAAATTCAATGGAGCGACGCAATGGCTGGTGCATGCTCCTTGGGCCAGCATTGAGCAGGTCTGCTTTGATGACGTATCCAAGATGGACGACGGCGCCCTGCAGACATACCTGGCGGGGCGTCAACTAACGGTCGACGGTATCGTGCTGTCGGCCTTCGAGGGGCTGATCGAACTGGCCGGGGGAGAGTTGTTTCAACTGGACTGGCAACGTCAGTCGCTGCGCCTGCTTTCCATCACCCTCAACGATGCTAAAGACAATCCGCGTGATGTCCTTGCCCATCTGCGCCAGCGAGACAATGAAGGGCGTCTGGGCACTGGTTACGTCACGCTTCACCGGTTCAGGGTGCCGTTCAATCCGGCCAGCCACGCTGTGCGCACAACCGCTTTTTACGATGTCGCTCGAAAACGCTTGTTGTACGCGCGCGAGCTGCCGCGCGAAGTCAACGACGGCCTGATGCTGGGCGCCGCCAGCGCTGCGCACGCGTGGTTTTATCATCCCGAGCATGCCACGGTCTGGCGCGTGGCTGTGATCAGCGGCCTGGTCGTGCATCGTTATCGGTTATTGAGTGTGGAGCCCGGTACGAAAATCAGCGCTTTCGGGCAACTGGCGGACGGCACTCTGCGAGTCTCGCAGCAGTTGCTAGAACAAAAGTCCATGAATGTGCGCACGACACTGGAGTTTCATCTGACCGACCGCGAAGTGACCCTGACGGACATCCACATGTGGTCGCCCGGTCTGGAAAAATCTTTCCTCAAGCCCGAGGAGGGCACGCGAATCGCGTTTTTCCGCCATCGCCAGAAACAACGCCGTCCCTACGCAGACGAGACACCTGGTATGGCTTCGCCCATCAGCACCTGGACCTACGCGCCATACATTCACGCCCGTGCCTGGTCCTTCGATCAGTTGCTTGAGCGGGCATGGATTGCCGCGCATCACGACAGGTACTTCCCAGCAGACACCGACAGTGACGCGGACAGGGTGATGCTGATGCCGCGATCCTCTGATCCCGCCGCTGCGCTGCTGTTTTACAGCCGGCAAAGTCAAATGCTCAGTCATGGCATAGAACTGCGTGACAACGTGCCATGGCACAAGGCGCTTGCGAAAGGTGTGATCGATGTTACGCGCGTTGGCGAAAGCTTCCTGGCCACCCAAGACGATGGGCGAATGTTCGAAGTCGACCTCGGCGTCAAGGACGACAACTGGCTGTCCGAGCTTGATAGACCTGTGCTGAAATTTGTCGGCCTCGGCCAACGTTGGCTGCAACAAAACCCCGACTGGCTGACGGCATTACCGGCGCTTGCCATGGAATACAGCAGCACCGCGTTTGCAATCATCGGCTTGCGTGCCCAAGCGAGTCAGACGTTTCTGCCAGTGTGGTGTATTGACGAAAAACTTGTGTTGATGGACGCCATGGGCAGCCACGAGCTTACGTTGCTGGGGCTAACGCCCGACCGGCAAGCAGTTTGGTTGCTTGATATTACTTCCGGGCAGCTGTGGCGCCAGACGCTGGTTGCTCTCGAGCAGATGCACGCGGCGTTCGGCAACGGCAGCGTGTTGCTGCATCGCCAAGCGTTGCCACAGGCCGAGCGAGTTTGGTCATCGTGGGCGTTTTGCGAAGTGCTGCCGCATGGCGACGGGCTGCTCGGGCGTACCCGCGAAGGTGTGACGCTGCAACTGCAGGATCAGCAGCCGGCGCGCATTGTCGGCATGGAAAACCGCTGGTCATACGTCCCGGGCCAGACGTCTGTGCAATTGCAGGAGCGTTTAAAAAAGCTGCTGGACGGGCAAGACCATGCCGCGTTTCTTCCCGTTGAAAATACCGGCAATCGCTACCAATACTACGTGCCGAAGCTTGATCGACTATTCGAGGTGTCTGCTCGGGACGATGGAAAATGGGCTACGTTCCTTGGTACGCGTGATGCGGCCAATCCGCTGCTGTTCGACCCGATTGACCCATTGATCTTCAGCGCCGGAACGGTCGATGGCGTCTGGTTGCCGGGTAGCTACGCCCACCGTGACGAGGAGGTCATGGTGCTGGAAGTGAGTGATGACCTCACTGAGGTACAGCCATTGCTTGCGGACAGCGTCGAACGGTTGATTCTGACCTTCGGTTCGCGCACGGAGGGTTATCGGATATCGGCCGCAACCTGGCAGCGACTCGATTGCATCGTTGTCGATGTGCGGCGCCCATCCGCGGAGCAGGAGACGGAACCTGGCTTGTTGGTGCTGGATATGCCCGAGTGTGGGCATTGGCTGATGTCGCGGATCGATGGCCACCTGGTACTGGCCGATCCGGACAATGGCCACAGTCTGATCGTACGCGGGATCGAGGAGCAGGGTTCATGCGAACTGGCTGTCAAAATCGCTGGCCGTCAGTACGTGTTCGCACTCGAACAATGCTTCAAGGCTTTGGCGAGCGTGCAGGGCAATGACGCAACTGCCAGCCTGGCGGTGCTGGCTGACCATTCGCTCTGACCGGTGAATTCGTCTGAAAACCAAAACGCCGCGAACGTTGTCGTTCGCGGCGTTTTAATTTTGGCCGGCGCACTCGGGGGCCGGTTTCAGGGCACCAAATAGCCTTTGATCCCGGTAAAAATGATCTGCGCCGCCAGGGCGCAGACAAACAATCCCATTAAACGACTGACGATCTGCAATCCCTGATCCCCCAGAATCCGCTCAATACGATTGGACAGGTAGAGCACTACGCCCACGGTGAAGCTGGCCAGCGCGATACTGATGATCGCGGTGAGCTTGTCGTCCCAATGCGGCTGGCTGACGCCCATCACCAGCAAGGCACCGATTGTGCCCGGGCCAACCGTCAACGGGATGGTCAGCGGCACAATGGTGACGTCCTGCTGCACGTTGTCGGCCTGTACCGCCGGTTTGCCCTGCGCCATGCCCAGCGCCGAAATGAACAGGACACTGCCGGCGCCGATGCGAAACGCATCCACGGTGATGCCGAACACATCGAAAATCACCCGTCCGAACAAATACAGCAGGACGCTGGAGACCAGCGTCGCCACCGCGACCTTCCAGGCCAGCCGCCGTTGCTCCTTGCGCGAATAACCGCGGGTCAGACTGATAAAACAGGACAGCACGAAGAACGGGCTGTAGAGCACCAGCATCTTCAGGTAAACGCTGAACAACACGTGGAGCATGGTCATGTCTCGCTGGGAAGGAGAGTGGGGATGGAGTCTATCAGCGCTTTGCGGGGTTGGGGTATCGACTTTTATAGCGCTGATTGTTATTGGTTTAGTTGTTTGTTAGTTGTGGTTTTATTGCTTTGGTAAGTAGTGTTACATGTTTTTGTTTGTGGGGTGTTGGTGTCTTTGGTTATGGTCGTTTTCGCAAGTTAATGAAGACTTGCTTAAATGATGATAAGGAATTGAAAGTGAATAACCCAGTAATGCAACAACTCTATGTCGCCAACTGCATTAGTGCTTTGCAGCAATATGAAATTGATGAGGTTCCAACTATTCAAGGTCGTGGTGTTGCCCTGACCCTTAATTCGGGTGACGCCGTGGAAGCGCCGACAAAGGCGGCAGTTGTTGGCGAGGGTCTTTTGGCATTTTCTGCTCATCTGACGGATGACAATCGGACCGACGCACAAAATGCCTTTCTTTTCGCGACACTTGTAGCCAACAAGAAATTCCCGCTCGAAAGCCAGGGCCTGGAGTGGTATCTGCTGTTTCGCGAGGTCATGACCAACTCAGGCTGGACGCCTGTTACCAAGTACTACAACGATCTGGAGGTTGCGGGCACCAGCGTACGGATGGATAAACTGGTCCTGGAAATTCTCGGCTCGGTGGTAGCGGGTCTTGCGGTGCCTGGTCCTGCAACTGCGCTGATGCTGAAGACGGCGGGCGACGCCATCGCCGCTTTGAAAAAACGCGACACCGCATTGACTCTGTATGAGCGCAATCTGCTGAACCACGGCGTTGGCGGCATCACCGCTGGCGTCTGTACCGAAGTTAATGGTGAAGCCATCATGGCCGTCGGCGCTGTGCGTTTTCTGCGTCGCAATACTTCTACTAAAGTTATGTTTGTCGATGTGGATATTCGCAATGTGAAGTTGTACACCGGTGAAACGATCTTTGCCAAGAATACCGAAGTTGCTGATAAGGCGCGCATGGCCATCAGGACTAAGCTGGGTCTGAACGTGGTATCGAAAATCGAAGAGTATGAAATCTGATTGACAGAAGAAGGGCAGTCATGGCGACTGCCCTTTTTTATTACGGAGGCCTAACATGGATGATGAGTGTTTAGTTCTGATTGTCGGGGCTTGTGTGGTGATTATTCCCGATGGTGAACGGCTGGAAGTTTATAGCGATCTGGTCAATTCGATTTTGCTGGCGCAACTGGTTGCCAATAAGAAACGTGAAAAATCCCTGTCCCCGGATTGGTACGGCACGTACGTGAGTGTCCTTGATGATTTCTGGTTGCGCCATCAGAAGTCGAAGCAGACATGGCAGGTCAGCAATCCCGGAAGTCAGTCCGCGCTGGAGTTTTTCAATACAGCGTTAAGCAATGATGCCATGTCTGAAACCCGAATAATGGGTGTTGTTCTGCAGCGAATGGCACAAATACCGGGCGACGAACTCGCCATCCAGCGATTGCGCAGTTTCATGAAAATATCGGCTACGGCCGAGTCGGACAGCATGCCGCCGCCGTTGGCGAAGGTACATCTACTGGTAATTGTCGCGAATGCTGCCGATTCGATAGCAAGCGCGTTTGTTGAGTTCGAGGCGTCACTCGAGTTAAGCCAAAATCCATTTCAACAGTTGTATCAGTGCGAAGAGGTTCAAGGCTTGGTCCATGTGCATCACGCCCGGGCAAGTCTGTCGGAAATTCGCTACAGCGGCGCGCGTGAGGCGATTGCCAGGAAAGTCAGGGACAAACTTGCGGACAGCGTGGCAGTGCTGAATCTGCCCAAGGAGATTACGGCATGAAGGACTTGATTACACCGCAGGCTGCGGTGGTGGGCGGCAGTGTCGTGGCGTTTGCCGGTGGCCTGCCTGCGACCCATCGAGACGACATCTACATGAGCACAGCCTATGCGCAAAGAGCAACGCGCGCGGCGTTCGAGGACGGACTATCGGGGGACTGGTTCGAGTACTACAGGAATGTCCTGAAATTTGTCGGATGGGACGTGCCGAAACCGCAAACCTTGACGCCGTCGCGCAATAATCTGATGGCCAGTCAGGCAACGCAGCGTATCGCGGCGGTATTGGGTGAACAGTTCTGCGAACCTATGCGGCGTGCGCTGCAGGTGATGGAGCGTGACGCATTGGCACTCAGGCTGTTCGAGTCCACGAGCCTGTGTGCCAATGTCGGATATTTTCAAATGATCCCCTGCGTGATGAGTGGCCCGAACAAAGTGGAAATGGGCATCTATCACCGCCAGTTCCAGATCGAGAGAGAGGCCAGCGGTTTTTTGTTCAGCGAGGATGAAACACTCATCCACAACAGCGTTGAACAAATTGCTGCCATTACATTCAACACGCTGCATTACGCACAGTTTCGCGAAAAGGTGAAAAACTCCGTCATCACCGGCTCACTCAAATACCTTGATGGCCTGGAGATCTGATCGAATAACAATACGATCCTGCTCAGAAGGTCGACGCCGTCCGGTTCTGCTGATCTCGCTGGGCAACCCAGTGCTCGATCAGCTCGCGCAATTGCGACAACTCGACCGGCTTGGACATGTGCCCATCCATCCCGGCCTGACGCGCGCGCTCCTTGTGTTCGGCGAGAATGTGCGCCGTCAATGCCACGATCGGCGTGCGGATGCGTTGGTTGCTGACTTCCCACGCGCGCAGTTGCTGGGTCGCCGAGAAGCCATCGAGAATCGGCATTTCGCAGTCCATCAGCACCAGGTCGTAACGCTGGGCTTTCATCGCTTGCAGGGCTTCTTCGCCGTTGGCGGCGGTGTCCGGTTGCAGGTTGAGCTTGCCGAGCATGCCGCGAATCACTTTGGTCGAAATCGTGTTGTCTTCGGCAACGAGGATGCGGAAGTCGCTCGGCACTTTGGCAGCCGTGGCTGGGGTGACCACTTGCGGCTGGAACACCACTTGGCCTTTGTTGCGCTGGTTGAGTTCGTCGGCCAGCGTAGTCTTGAGGGTGTAGCCGGCCACCGGTTTGGCGAGGATGCGTTTGATCCCCGAGTTGCGCGCGATGATCTTGCTCGGCGCATTGCTGATGCCGGTGAGCATGATCAGCAGAATGTCGTGGTTCAGGCTCGGGTCTTCCTTGATCTTGGCCGCGAGCTGCATGCCGGTCATGCCCGGCATGTTCTGATCGAGCAACACCACATCAAAGTAATCGCGCAGGTGCGCCTTGGTGCGCAACAGGGCCAACGCTTCCTTGCCGGAAGGCACGGCGCTGACATTCAGCCCCCACGCGCTGCATTGCTGCACCAGTACTTTGCGACAGGTGTCGTTGTCGTCGACCACCAACACTCGTGCGCCTTGCAATGGGCTGTCGAGATCGGAGGTCGGGTGTTCGAGGCGATCCGGATCCAGCGGCAGGGTCAACCATAAGGTGCTGCCCTGATTGGCGCCGCTCTTGATGCCGAATTCGCCCTGCATCAAACGAATCAGTTGCCGCGCGATGACCAGACCGAGATTGCCGCCCAAGCGATTCGCCGAGAGGAAGTGCTTGCTGTGCAGTTCGGCGTGCATCAGCGCGTCGCGTTCTTCCTGATCCATCGGTTGGCCGCTGTCCTGCACAGCGATGCGCAGGCGTGGCTTGCTGCTGCGTTCGTCGAGCGCGACGACGATCAGCACTTCACCTTCATCGGTTTTCTTCAGAGCGTTTTCCAGCAGGCTCAGCAGCGTCTGACGCAGACGTGTCGGGTCACCGCTGATCACTCGCGGCACTTGCGGCTGGATGAAGCTGATCAGTTCGACGTTCTGCTGTTCGGCCTTGGCGCGGTAAATGCTCAGGCAGTCATCGATCAAGGCATTAAGGTCGAACTGCACGTCGTCCAGTTCGATCTGCCCGGATTCAAGCTTGGAAATGTCGAGGATCTCGTTGATCAACGTCAGCAGTTCGTTGCCGGCGCTGTGGATGGTCTGCACGTAATCGCGTTGCTTGACCGACAGTGGCGTGCCCAGCAGCAGTTCAGTCATGCCGAGCACGCCGTTCATCGGCGTGCGGATTTCGTGGCTGATCTTGGCGAGGAATTCGGCTTTGGCGTTGATCTCGGCATTGCTTGCGGCGAGGTCGCGGCTGACGCTGAAACGGCTTTCGGTGATGCTGCGCTGACGCTCACCGAGGGCGATGCTCATCAGCAGGCCGCTGATGCAGATGAATGCCATCAGGGTCATGATCAAGCCTTGCGGCGAGACCAATGTCAGCCCCAGCAAGGCCGGAAGAATGATCAGCGTGCCGATGTTGAACACCACCATCGCCGCGACGAACAAACGCGCCGGGCGGTAACCCTTCTGCCAGTGATAGAACGCGACGAACAACATGCTCAGGCCGGCCAGCGCCACCAGTGCATAAGTGATGATGTTCAGCGGCAGGGTGTTGACGAACAGCAGCAACAGGCTGCAGGTCACGATAAACAGAATGTCGCCCAGCAACAGTTTGTTCAGCGGATGCGGGCCGAGCGGGGCGAAGAAGCGATAGGCGAACATCAGCCCGGCCGGCGCCGTCAGCAGCAACGCCAGATAGGCGCCCGGCGTCTGCACCGCATGCCAGTTCGGCAGCCAGGGACCGGCGAGGTTGAGCAGCAGCAACAGGCTCAGGCCCAGCAGGCCTTCGCAGACCGCCAGCCATAAGCTGCTGCGCGAGCGGGAATAGGCGTAGCGCACCAGATTGTGCAACAGCAGCATGCCGAGGCAGCCGAACAGTAAACCGAAGACCAGCGTCTGATTGTGATTGGCCGCGCTCATCACCGCCGATTGCAGGGTGACGTGCGGGCGCAACTGATGGTCGGACACCAGGCGCAGATACACGTCGAGGGGTTTGTCGCTCTGCGGCAACGGCAACATGAAGTCGCTGCTCGGCAACGGCCGTTCGGCCTGCGGCTGGTCGGTGCCGGTGTTGCGTTGCTCGATCAGCTTGTCGCCGTCGAGTACGTAGAGATTGAGCTGTGACAGGTCGGGGGCAAAGATGCGCAGCACTTGCTCGTGCTTGCCCGGTGCCAGCCTGAAACGCAGCCACAAGGCGCCATCGGGTTCGGACGCGGTGAGGCGGTCAAGGTCGATGGGGCTGAATTGATTGGTGTAGCGAGCGGAGCGGATATCGCTCAGTTGCAGATTGCCCTGATCGTCGAGCAATACCGACCAGCCACTGCCTTGCGCGGCCTGGGCCGGAAGCATGCAGAGCAAGGTCAGCAACGTGACGGTGAAGCTTATGGCAATCCTGAGCCAGCGCACGGCGAAATCCCTTCGTAGGTTGATGCCAGAATATAACGATGCGCGGCGGCGGAACAGCCCGGCGAGGAACGGTATCCCTCGCCGGACTTGATCGACAGCTTATTCCTGGGTTTCGCCACGTTCACGGGCAATGGCGCGGTAGCCAATGTCCTTGCGGTAGAAGCAGCCTTCCCAGTCGATGGCGGCCGCGAGCTTGTAGGCTTGCTGCTGCGCTTCACCGACGCTGGCGCCCATTGCGGTGGCGCAGAGCACGCGACCGCCGGCAGTGACGACGTTGCCGTCTTTCAGTGCCGTGCCGGCGTGGAAGACTTTGCCTTCCAGCTTCGCCGCAGCATCGAGACCGTTGATCGCTGCGCCCTTGGCGTAGTCGCCCGGGTAGCCGCCAGCGGCCAGCACGATGCCGACGCTCGGGCGTGGATCCCATTGGGCTTCGACCTTGTCCAGCGCTTGCGCGAGCGCCGCTTCAACCAGCAGCACCAGGCTCGACTGCAGACGCAGCATCACCGGTTGGGTTTCCGGATCGCCGAAGCGGCAGTTGAACTCGATGACTTTCGGGTTGCCGGCTTTGTCGATCATCAGACCGGCATACAGGAAACCGGTGTAGACGTTGCCTTCCTCAGCCATGCCGCGCACGGTCGGCCAGATCACCAGATCCATCACGCGCTTGTGCACGTCGGCGGTGACCACCGGGGCAGGGGAGTAGGCACCCATGCCGCCAGTGTTCGGGCCGCTGTCGCCGTCGCCAACACGTTTGTGGTCCTGGCTGGTGGCCATCGGCAAAACGTTTTTGCCGTCGACCATGACGATGAACGAAGCTTCTTCGCCGTCGAGGAATTCTTCGATGACCACGCGCGAACCAGCGTCACCGAAAGCGTTGCCGGCGAGCATGTCACGCACGGCGTCTTCGGCTTCAGCCAGGGTCATGGCGACGATCACGCCTTTACCGGCGGCCAGGCCATCGGCCTTGATCACGATCGGTGCGCCTTTTTCACGCAGATAAGCCAGGGCCGGCTCGATCTCGGTGAAGTTCTGGTAGTCGGCGGTCGGAATCTTGTGACGGGCGAGGAAATCCTTGGTGAAGGCTTTCGAACCTTCCAGTTGCGCAGCGCCGGCGGTCGGACCGAAGCAGTCCAGGCCACGGGAGCGGAACAGGTCAACGACGCCAGCCACCAGCGGCACTTCCGGGCCGACGATGGTCAGGGCAACGTTTTTCTCGGCGAAGTCGGCCAGTTGCTCAAGGGCCAGCACGTCGATGGCGACGTTTTCGCACTTGGCTTCAATGGCGGTGCCAGCGTTGCCCGGAGCGACAAAAACCTTCTGCACGCGCGGATCCTGAGCCACTTTCCAGGCCAGGGCGTGTTCACGGCCACCGCTGCCAATGATCAAAACATTCATTTCAAAAACCTCGGATGACGCTAATTCTGTGGGGGCTGATCGTTCCCACGCTCTGCGTGGGAATGCCTCTACGGACGCTCTGCGTCCGAGGGACGCGGAGCGTCCCGGGCTGCGTGCCCACGCAGAGCGTGGGTACGATCAAGCAATAATCAGTGACGGAAGTGGCGCATGCCGGTGAACACCATCGCGATGCCAGCCTCATCGGCAGCAGCAATCACTTCAGCATCGCGCATCGAGCCACCCGGCTGGATCACCGCAGTGATACCGACCTTGGCCGCGTTGTCCAGACCGTCACGGAACGGGAAGAACGCGTCCGATGCCATCACCGAACCGGCCACTTGCAGACCGGCGTGCTCAGCCTTGATTGCGGCGATACGTGCCGAGTTTACGCGGCTCATCTGGCCTGCGCCGACACCGATGGTCTGACGGTTCTTGGCGTAGACGATGGCGTTGGACTTAACGTACTTGGCGACTTTCCAGGCGAAGATCAGGTCGTGGATCTCCTGTTCGGTCGGCGCACGTTTGGTCACGACTTTCAGGTCATCGGCGCTGATCATGCCGATGTCGCGGCTCTGTACCAGCAGGCCGCCGTTGACGCGCTTGTAGTCCCACGCTGCAGCGCGGTCAGCCGACCACTCGCCGCAGGCCAGCAGACGTACGTTGGCTTTCGCCGCAACAATGGCGCGGGCTTCTTCGCTGACGCTAGGGGCGATGATCACTTCCACGAACTGACGCTCGACGATCGCTTTGGCGGTCTCGGCATCCAGTTCACGGTTGAAGGCAATGATGCCGCCGAACGCAGATTCGGTGTCAGTCGCGTAAGCCAGTTCGTAGGCCTGACGGATACCGCCCTCAGCGTCCGGGCTGACTGCCACGCCGCATGGGTTGGCGTGCTTGACGATCACGCAGGCTGGCTTGACGAAGCTCTTCACGCATTCCAGCGCGGCGTCGGTGTCGGCCACGTTGTTGTACGACAGCTCTTTGCCTTGCAGTTGGGTCGCGGTGGCGATGCCGACTTCGGCAGGCTTGGCTTCCACGTAGAACGCCGCGCTCTGGTGCGGGTTCTCGCCGTAGCGCATTTCCTGGGCCTTGATGAACTGGCTGTTGAAGGTGCGCGGGAATTCGCTGCGGCCTTCAGTGCTCAGGGTTTCAGCGGCCTGGTTCACGGTGCCCATGTAGTTGGCGATCATGCCGTCGTAGGCGGCGGTGTGTTCGAAGGCCTTGAGCATCAGGTCGAAACGCTGAGCGTAGGTCAGGCCACCGGCCTTGAGGCCTTCGAGCACGCTGGCGTAATCGCTGGCATTTACCACGATTGCTACGTCTTTATGGTTTTTCGCTGCCGAACGGACCATGGTCGGGCCGCCGATGTCGATGTTCTCGATGGCGGTCGGCAGGTCGCAGCCTGGCTTGTTGATGGTGGCTTCGAACGGATAGAGGTTAACGGCAACCAGATCGATCGGCTTGATGCCGTGCTCGCTCATGATTGCATCGTCGATACCGCGACGACCGAGGATGCCGCCGTGGATTTTCGGGTGCAGGGTTTTCACCCGACCGTCCATCATCTCGGCGAAACCGGTGTAATCCGCGACTTCCACTGCGGCAACACCGTTGTCGCGCAGCAGCTTGAACGTCCCGCCGGTGGAGAGGATCTCGACGCCCAGGGCTTCAAGCTCCTTGGCGAATTCGAGGATCCCGGTCTTGTCGGAAACGCTGATCAAGGCGCGGCGGATCGGCAGGCGGGTAGTCTGGTCGGTCATCTCAATTTCCATCAAAAGCAAAGGAAGTCAGCAAAAAAGGCGACCGTTTTTTACGCGGGCGCCTTTCTGGTTTGATTGAATGCTTACAGCAGATCGTACTGCTTGAGTTTCTTGCGCAGCGTGCCGCGGTTAAGTCCCAGCAGCTCACTGGCCTTGGTCTGGTTGCCCTTGACGTAGTTCATCACGCTTTCGAGCAGGGGAGCCTCGACTTCGGAGAGCACCAGGTTGTACACATCCGTGACGGACGCGCCCTCAAGGTGGGCGAAATAATTGTGCAGCGCCTTCTCGACACTCCCGCGAAGGGTCTGGCCTTCTTCGCTCGGGGTATTGAGGTGCTGTTTCAAATTCACGTTGTCGCTCACGGGTGCTGTTCCACTCACTAAAGTCTCGGTCATCATCGTCATGCGGCCACCCCTTCTTCGTCCCCTGTCAGGCTCTTGTAATGCTCGGCGAAGAACTCCCGAACATTGGCGCATTGTGTTTCCGTACCATCCAAACGATTGAAGTGGGCGCGAAACTCCCTGGCGCCCGGCAAGGTTGCGAGATACCAGCCCACATGCTTGCGCGCAATGCGCACGCCCATCACGTCCCCATAGAAAGCGTGAAGTGCGGCCAGATGCTCCAGCAGTATGTGTTCCACTTCGATCAGCTCCGGCGCCGGCAATTTCTCGCCGGTACGCAGGAAGTGTTCGATCTCGCGAAAAATCCATGGCCGCCCTTGGGCGGCGCGGCCTACCAACAGGCCATCGGCACCGGTCGCGTCAAGCACGTAACGGGCCTTCTCCGGCGAATCGATATCGCCATTGGCGAACACCGGGATCGACACGGCCTGCTTGATCGCGGCAATCGTGTCGTACTCGGCTTCACCCTTGTACAGATCGGCGCGAGTGCGGCCGTGCACTGCCAGCGCGGTGATCCCGGCCTGCTCGGCGATCTTCGCCACGGTCAGGCCGTTCTTGTTGTCGCGATCCCAGCCGGTGCGGATCTTCAGGGTGACCGGCACATCAACCGCAGCCACAACGGCCTGCAGGATCTCGGTCACCAGTGCTTCATCTTTCAACAACGCGGAACCGGCGGCCTTGTTGCAGACCTTCTTTGCCGGGCAACCCATGTTGATATCAATAATCTGTGCGCCCAGTTCGACGTTGGCCCGCGCTGCGTCCGCCAGCATCTGTGCATCACCACCGGCGATCTGTACCGAGCGTGGCTCGGGATCGCCCTCGTGGATCATGCGCATGCGCGACTTGCGGGTGTTCCACAGGCTCATGTCACTGGTGACCATTTCCGAGACTACAAGCCCTGCGCCCAAACGCTTGCACAGCTGACGAAAGGGCTGATCGGTGACGCCCGCCATCGGGGCGAGAATCAAGCCGTTCTGCAATGTGTATGGGCCGATGCGTACCGCCGACATAGGACTTCCCTGAGGTGGGGCCGGATCATGAGAGTTCGAAAAAGGGTTGGCATGATACCCGCTCTCGATGACTGGATAAAGGCTGAATTGAACAAAATCTGAACAGTTATTCTGTTATCGCCGCCGGTTTGGTCGTGGCTGGCAAAGTCAGAAAACCGCCGTCAATTCGAAAGCCATGCAGGGATTCACTCGGGTGAGTGGAAACTCAGGCTGTAATTCACCGCTTTGGGGCCGGGATCGAGAATATCCAGCGCAATATGGATCGGCGTCTGCGGCGGCATTTCGGCCAGACCTTCGAGATCTCCTCTAAGGTACTCGCCGGGTTTGAAACGACGACTGGCGATCAGGTGACCGTTGAGGTCGGCGAAGCGCAGTTCCAGTAATGGAAAGGGCTGAGAGAACGTCGCGCGGTTATAAATGATCGCGTCGACCACCAGTGCACCGTTGAACTCCGGGTGACTGCGCACCACCAGGTTGCTGCTCTTGATCCGGGCGATGTCGACCTTCGACGGCACCGTGCAGCCGATCTGCGGGCAGATTTGCTGAAACCACGGGCGGTATTGATCCTGTCGAGCCAGTTCATCGAAATGATAGGAAATGTACTGGGCAGCCAGTCCACCTGCCGCCAGCAGGACCAACAACAGCCAAAGCAAGCGGCGTCCCCACGGTGAGCGGCGTTTCTGCCAGTCCAGTTGCAGTGGGTCGTCAGTCAGGTCTTGCAGGACTTCGGCGCGTACGCCGGGTTCTGCGCGCTCGCGCTTTTTGCGCAGCGGTTCGATCGATGGCAAATCGTCGTCATCGACCTCGTCGCTGGCCGACAAGCGTTCGCGGCGGGCATTCGGGTCGATCGGATCATGCAAGCGCAGATGCGGAATCGCCGGCTCGTCATCCACATCCACCGGTTCCAGCGACAGCGAAGGCTCGGTGCGCTCGGAGGTGAGCGGTTCAATGTCGTCGGCTTGCGGCTCGTCGTCCGGCTCAGGGATCCGCTCATCGGCGGGTTCGCTGAACAGGCTGCCAGGCCACGCGGCATCATCGGGCTCGGGGCTGTCGCGTCGGGCGCTCAGGGACTCTTCGCGCGGGCGGCCGAGTTCGGTGGCGGGCTGGATTTCCCGTTGTTCGAGACGGGCCAGTTCTTCGTCCAGATCGAGGCTGTCGAGATCAAGCGCCGAGGCGCTCCATTGTTTCTGGCTGATGGCACGCGGTGCCGCAGGTTCAATGGCGGGGGGCTCGACAACAGGCGGCGCGGCAATGCTCGGCGACGCCTCGACAGGCAGCTCGGCGAGCGGTGGTGCAACCGGCGTCACCGCGTCCTTGCCGGCGTGTTGTTCCAGCAGCTGTTTGGCGGCGTTGAACACTTGCAGGCAGGAGCCGCAGCGAACCACCCCGCGGGCCACGCTCAATTGAGCATGGCTGACACGGAAACTGGTTTGGCAATGCGGGCACTGGGTGACGAAACTGTCGGTCATGCGGCGATCCGGATTATGCAGGCGGACATATTAGCGCCGACGGCCAGTGATGCGCACCCAGCCATCGCGATTGGCGATCGGGTCGAGATCAAAGTCCTGCGCGTAAGCTGCAGCCACTTCGTCACCCTGCTCAGCGAGGATGCCCGACAGCGCCAGGCGTCCACCGGACTTGACCAGCCCGGACAGTTGCGGCGCCAGCGAAACCAGCGGGCCGGCAAGAATGTTGGCGACCAGCACATCGGCTTGAACTTGCGGCAGATCTTCCGGCAAGTACAGCGGGAACAGCTCATCGGCAATGTTATTGCGCCCGGCGTTGTCGCGCGAAGCTTCCAGCGCCTGCACGTCGATGTCAGTGCCGACCGCTTCCTTGGCGCCGAGCAGCAGGGCGGCGATCGCCAGAATCCCCGAGCCGCAACCGAAGTCGAGCACGTTGCAGTCTTTCAGGTCCTGACCGTCGAGCCATTCCAGGCAGAGCGCGGTGGTCGGGTGCGTGCCGGTGCCGAAGGCCAGGCCTGGATCGAGCAGCAGGTTGACCGCATCAGGTTCCGGCGCAGCGTGCCAGCTCGGCACGATCCACAGGCGCTGGCCGAAACGCATCGGCTCAAAACCGTCCATCCAGCTGCGTTCCCAGTCCTGATCTTCGATGACTTCGCTGTGATGCTCGGGCAGCGGGCTGCCGGTCAGCAGTTCCAGATGGGCCAGAACCGGTGCCGGTTCGGTACCGCCTTCGAACAGCGCCAGCAGGTGCGTGTGCGCCCAAAGCGGAGTGGTATTGAGTTCCGGCTCGAAGATCGGCTGGTCTTCGGCGTCCATGAAGGTCACCGACACGGCGCCCACTTCAAGGAAAGCGTCTTCGTAGGTTTCGGCTTGTTCCGGGCTGATGGCGAGACGTACTTGCAGCCAAGGCATGGCGGGCACCTTTGAAAAATATTGATTGCAGCCTAGCGGCCGGCGAGAAGCGCGCAAGTTTACGCGAGCGCGCGGCAGAACACGAACATGGTTGAAGATCAAAAGATCGCAACCTGCGGCAGCTCCTACAGGAGTTCGCATTCCAAGGCAGGAGCTGCCGCAGGCTGCGATCTTTTGACTTTGCAGCAGAAACAACAAAGCCGCCCGAAGGCGGCTTTGTCAGGTGCGGGCTGAAGCTTAGTGCTTCTCGCCAGCCAGCTTGTGCTCGAGGTAGTGAATGTTCACACCACCCTTGCAGAAGCCTTCGTCACGAACCAGATCACGGTGCAGCGGGATGTTGGTCTTGATCCCGTCAACCACGATTTCGTCCAGGGCATTGCGCATGCGGGCCATGGCTTCGTCGCGGGTGGCACCGTAAGTGATCAGCTTGCCGATCAGCGAGTCGTAGTTCGGCGGAACCGCATAGCCACTGTACAGGTGCGAATCGACGCGAACGCCGTTGCCGCCTGGGGCGTGGAAATGCTTGACCGTGCCCGGGCTCGGCATGAAGGTTTTCGGGTCTTCAGCGTTGATCCGGCATTCCAGCGAGTGACCGCGGATCACCACATCTTCCTGCGTGAACGACAGCTTGTTGCCAGCGGCGATGCTGAGCATCTCCTTGACGATGTCGATACCGGTGACCATTTCCGAAACCGGGTGCTCCACCTGAACACGGGTGTTCATTTCGATGAAGTAGAAACGACCGTTCTCGTAGAGGAACTCGAAAGTACCGGCGCCACGGTAGCCGATGTCGATGCACGCCTTGACGCAGCGAGCCAATACTTCTTCGCGCGCCTTCTCGTCGATGCCCGGTGCCGGCGCTTCTTCGAGAACTTTCTGGTGACGACGTTGCAGCGAGCAATCGCGGTCGCCCAGATGGATCGCGTGACCCTGGCCGTCGGACAGCACTTGCACTTCGACGTGACGCGGGTTGGTGAGGAATTTTTCCAGATACACCATCGGGTTGCCGAACGCCGCGCCAGCTTCGGTGCGGGTCAGTTTGGCGAAGGCGATCAGGTCTTCTTCCTTGTGCACCACACGCATGCCGCGACCACCACCGCCGCCAGCGGCTTTGATGATCACCGGGTAGCCGACTTCACGACCGATGCGCAGCGCCGTTTCTTCGTCTTCCGGCAGTGGGCCGTCGGAGCCTGGAACGGTTGGCACGCCAGCTTCGATCATCGCGTGCTTGGCCGAAACCTTGTCGCCCATCAGGCGGATGGTTTCGGCTTTCGGGCCGATGAAAGCGAAGCCGGAGTTCTCGACCTGCTCGGCAAAATCGGCGTTTTCCGCGAGGAAACCGTAGCCTGGGTGAATGGCGGTAGCGCCAGTCACTTCAGCGGCAGCGATGATGGCCGGGATGTGCAGGTAAGAGTGCGCGGCAGAAGCCGGGCCGATGCAGACGGATTCGTCTGCCAGACCCAGGTGCATCAGCTCTTTGTCGGCCTTGGAGTAAACGGCGACGGTCTTGATGCCCATCTCTTTGCAGGCACGCAGAATCCGCAGGGCGATCTCACCGCGGTTAGCGATCAGAACTTTTTCCAACTTCGCAGTCATCAAAGGCTCTCCGCAGTTCAAACGATGGTGAACAGCGGTTGGTCGTACTCAACCGGCTGGCCGTCTTCGACGAGGATGGACTCGATCACACCGCTGGTTTCAGCTTCGATGTGGTTCATCATCTTCATGGCTTCGACGATGCACAGAGTGTCGCCTTTCTTCACGGTCTGGCCGACTTCAACGAAGGACGGCGAGGTTGGCGAAGATTTACGGTAGAACGTGCCGACCATCGGCGAACGGGCAACGGTGCCGTTCAGCGCTGGAGCAGCAGCGGCAGCCGGGGCTGCAGCAGCCACCGGAGCAGCAGCAACAGGTGCGGCAGCCGGCGCTTGCATCGGCGCCGGCGCGTAGTACTGCTGAGCCGGGGTCTTGCTGTGACGGCTGATGCGTACGGACTCTTCGCCTTCCTTGATCTCGAGCTCGTCGATGCCGGACTCTTCCAGCAATTCGATCAGTTTCTTAACTTTACGGATATCCATGAATCATCAACTCCCAAGGGTCGGTCAGGGGCGCTTAACGCTTGTAGTTCAAGTCGTTGCCTGTGTTTCAAGCTGTTCTAGTGCAGCCTCCAGGGCCAGTCGGTAACCGCTGGCGCCAAGGCCGCAGATCACTCCCACCGCTACATCGGAGAAGTAAGAGTGATGGCGGAAAGGTTCGCGTTTGTGCACGTTGGACAAATGCACTTCGATGAATGGGATGCTCACTCCCAGCAACGCGTCACGTAATGCGACACTTGTATGCGTAAAAGCCGCCGGATTGATCAGAATGAAATCGACACCTTCGCCGCGCGCAGCGTGGATGCGGTCGATCAATTCGTACTCGGCATTGCTTTGCAGATACAGCAGATGATGGCCGGCTTCACGGGCGCGGCGCTCCAGATCCTGATTGATCTGCGCCAAGGTCGTTGAACCGTAAGTGCCGGGTTCGCGGGTGCCGAGCAGGTTCAGGTTGGGGCCGTGCAGCACCAGGAGGGTTGCCATCTGCGTAGTCCTTGTTATGAGTGAGCAATCGTCAGAACCCGGCGACTATGCCGCAAAGACTTTGTGACTGTCCAGTTCTATGCAATAGCCAGCACGATGGCCGATGTTTGCGCGAAATATGTGACCAAGTGATTTGATCCGGTCATTTCTGCAAGATAGGCGGTGATACAAATGACGCTATCGCGAGCAGGCTCACTCCTACAGTTGGAATGCGATCCCTTGTAGGAGTGAGCCTGCTCGCGATAGCGGTCTATCAGACACGAAAGGCCTGAACGGCTGTATGCAGTTGCCCGCCAAGAACCAGCAAGTTCTCGCCCTGTTCGCGACCTTGGCCGATCCGCAGCAAGTTATCCCCACCCAACTGATGAATCCGCTCACTGTGATCGCGAATCTCGCTGACAGCGCCGCTCTGTTGCGCAGTGACATCGGCAATGCGGATCGCCGTCTCGGAGATGGTCTGGATCGCGCCGACGATTTTATCCAGCGCGCCATCCGCTGCTTGCGCCTGGTTGGCTGTGGCTTCGGCGTGTTCGACCTGTGCGCGCATGCCTTCGACCGATTGCCGCGCCGCTGTTTGCAGGCCGGCGATCAGCGTCTGAATTTCCGCTGTAGCACCGGCGGTGCGTTGTGCCAGCGAGCGCACTTCCTCGGCCACCACGGCAAAACCACGGCCCATTTCCCCGGCGCGCGCCGCTTCAATCGCCGCGTTCAGCGCCAGCAGGTTGGTCTGGTCGGCAATCGAGCGGATCACCGTCAACACGCCGCCAATGGTTGCCGACTCTTCGGCCAAATGCTCGATCATCTGCGCGTTGCCCTGAACTTCACCGACCAGCGCGTGCAGGCCGGTCAGGCTCTGGCCGATCACGGTCTGGCCATGCACAACGGCCAGTCCGGCGTGACGGCTGGCCTCTGCTGCCTGTTGTGCATCACCGGCAACTTGCTGGATTGTCGCTTCAAGTTCGCCGAGGGAATCGCGGATCAGCGCGGTATCGCCGGCCTGATGTTCTGCCCCGCTGTGCAAGTCGTTGCTCAGTTCGGCGAGGGTGCGGCTGCTGCCCGCGACTTGTTCGGCGTTGCCACGAATCGTCCCGACCAGATCCACCAGATAGGCACGTAAGCGGTTTAGCGAGGCTTCGATGTCGTGCAGTTCGCGGTTGGTCTTGCCCAACTGAATATCGCGGCTGAAATCGCCTTCGGCCCAGGTCGACAGCGCCGGCGCCAGATTGGTCAGGGTGCGCGAGAGCCGGCGCTGCAAGGTATCGATCAGCAACGCGATCAGCAGAATCAGGCCGATCATCACGCCTTGCATCAAGCGCACTTCGCCCTGGATCTGGCCGTGCTGGGCGCGTACCACCGGCTCTAGTCCGGCGATGGCTTGCTGTACGGCGGCGATTTTCTGGTGAGTGGCGGCGCTGAGGTCGGCGCGTTTCTGGATCTGGTCGCGAGTGCGCGCAAGCTCCGCCGGGTAGCGGGCCAACAAACTGTTGAGTTCACGCTTGAGGCCGACCCCGACATCTTCGGCGACGGTTTTTTCACTGTTCTCGATGCCCATCATCGCCGCGAAGTCGTCGCTGCCCGATTCATTGTTGGCGACGACGCCGAGCAGCGGCAGGGCATCAAGCGCTTGAGCCTGCGAGCGAATACTGGTGACTTCGCGCTCAACATCGGCCGCCAGTTCGCTGCGCCCGCTGCTGACCAGTTTGCCCCGCGCCAGTGACAGTTTGCCCAAGTGCTGAGAGGCGATGAGCAACGGCGCCAGATAAGCCGGATTACCGTTGGCGTAGGTGCTGAACTGATCGAGGCTGGCGCTCAATTCGCGCTCGGCCTGCAATAGCAACGCCTGCGGATCACCCGCCAGTTTGCCGGCCGCGAGCAAGTCGGTTTTGCTGAACTCATCCAGGCCCGACAGGCTCGGGCGCAGCGTTTCAGCCAGCGCCGGCGGCAACTCATCGAGTTCTTTGCGCAGGCTATCGATGGCCTGGCTGGCGCTGCTCAGGCGCAGGGCATCACCGCTGCCGAGGTAGTCCTCAACGTTGCGTGCCACCTCGTTCTGAAATTGTTGCGACAGCCCAAGATAACGCTCCATCAACAGATACGGGCGTTCGAGGGCTTTTTGCGACCACCACAGCGTAGCGCCGAGTGCCAGGCACACGGCGACCAGCAGCAGCGTATTGAGATTGGTGAGCAACTTCAGGCGCATGACGGCTACCAACGGCAGAAATGGTAAGCGCCTGAATTTATTGCGGTTCTGTTACAGGGTTATGACCGAATCAGTGGAATCTGATGAAAAAGTGGCACTTTGCTTTGAGTCGCGCGCGGTCTGTACCCGGTTGCGCCCGGCCCCCTTGGCCCGGTACAGCGCTTCGTCGGCCTGACTGGCCATCATCAGGCTGTCGCAGTCATCGTGCATTTCCACCACGCCGGCACTGAAGGTGCACCACAAATCCTGCGGCTGCGCCGGATAATGGATTTCGGCGAAGCGCTGGCGGATTTCGTCGAGCACTTTGTGCGCGGCTTCTATATCAGTGTCGGGCATGACGATGGCGAATTCTTCGCCGCCGTATCGGCCAATGAAATCGGTTTTGCGCAAACGCTGCTTGAGAAACAGCGCGAGGCTCTTGATCACACGGTCGCCCATCGGATGGCCGTGACTGTCGTTGACCCGTTTGAAGTGGTCGATGTCGAGCATGGCAAAGCTCAGCGGCTTGTTCTCGCGGCGGGCGCGGAATGAGCAATCCTCGAGCAGTTGCAGAATATGCGTGTGGTTGTACAGGCCGGTAAGGCTGTCGCGGACCATCCGTGCTTTCAGATTGCGCGCGCGGGCGGCGCGGTTGCGCACGGTAGTGATCAGGTGGCGCGGCTTGATCGGTTTGGTCAGGAAGTCATCGCCGCCTTCGCTCATGGCGTCGAGCTGCTTGTCCAGATCGTCTTCGGCCGACAGATAAATGATCGGCACGCTGACGTAGCGATCATTGTGGCGAATGACTTTGGCCAGTTCGGTGCCGGTGCAGGCCGGCATGTACATGTCGAGGATGATCAGGTCCGGCTGGAAATCCGCCAGTTCGGCCATCGCCTGAATCGGTTCGATCAAGGTGCGCGTGACGATGCCGGCGCTGTTGAGCAGGCGTTCGGTGTGCAGGGCCTGCGCGCGCGAGTCGTCGATGATCAACACTTTATAAGGTTCGTATTGGGCGACGCAGGTGAGGACTTCGATCTTTTCCAGCAGGCTCGACGCTTCGAGAGTGCCGGTGAGGAATTCCTGGCCACCGGCACGCACGGCGGCGAGACGCGTCGGTGTGTCGGTTTCGTGCAGGCTGAAGAACAGCAGCGGCAGCGGTTCTTCCAGGCCAACCTGGGCTTCGGCGGCGAGCTTCAGGCCGATGCCGGCGCCGCTGAAATCCACGTCCATGACGATCGCTGCTGGCAGACGCTCGACCATTGAGGAGCGAAAGGCTGAAACACTGTCCAGCGCCTGCGCGCTCAGGCCGAAAAATTCCAGTTGCTTGGCCAGCCGCTCGGCGCGGTCGTAGTCCTGCAGCATTACGTAGATCGGTTTGCGCAGGGGCGGCAAAAAAGTCTGGTCGAGTTGGTCGCCATGGCGCAGGCCGGTACGCGACAAGCGCTGCATCAAGCGATTGAGGTCGGTGATCAGGCCGCTGCTGAGGCGTCCGCGGTTGGCGTCCACCGCTTCCAGCGACTGGCTGATGTGCCGCGCCAGTTGAGTGTGTTCGGGCTGTTCGAAGCGCTCGGCAAAACGCAGCAGGCGCAGGTTGGCCTCGCTCAGTTCGGCGAGGTCGACAGTGGACCACTCACTGCGTTGCAGGCGCTGCCATATCTCAAGAATCTGACGTGCCTGATGAATTACCCGCTGGGCAAAGTGGTGCTTGAGACGCTCACGGCTGGGGTCTTCTGGCTCGGTCATATCCTGACTACTAGTTAGGCTGCATGCTGAGATCGACTGGTGGCTCTATGCTAGCACCTCTTTTCCCTTACACGAGTGTCGTACGTCAATAATCTGCAATGCGTCACCATTCAGTTTCTGACCGGACGGTTTTGTTTTTGACCTTGGCGTCTGACAAGTCCCCGTAGACCGGGCACTCCCTGACTAAACAGGGTGATCAGGATGACCACGCTGTCGTGCTTTTACCCGAGCGCTGAGTGACCTTTGCGATGGTTTTCAAGCCAATGGGCTGAAGCGTGGGCATCGGGGATTCCCTTAGTCATCGTCGAAGCGTCATTCGGCCATACGAATTGCGGCTTATCTTTACGCGCGGGTGCCCGGCCTTGGCACGTTGTTGTATGGTTGTGGTCGAACCGTTGAACCCAAGTGATTGAAAGGATATCGCCATGCTGGACTGGAAAAACCGCGCGGGCAGCGCGCCTGAACGTGCCGCCGAGCCCAAGTCGGCCGCCCGCAGCTATGTCGGTGGGGTGCTGTTCAGCCGAGCTTTGGCCACGCTGATCGGCCTCTATCTGCTGGTGACCATTGGCCTGGGCTGGTACTGGAGCCAGGAGCCGGCGCTGTTTCCGGTCGCACAAAATGCGCAAGTGGCTGCCGAGAAAGAAGGCAAGCAGATGGTGATCGGCTACACCACCGTCGAAACCTTGAAGACTGTTGCCGGCACCTTGCTCAACAAACCGGGCGGCTACATTTCCAACGACCGCTTCCCGCCAGGCCTGTGGATGGACAACACGCCAAGCTGGGAATACGGCGTTCTGGTGCAGGTGCGTGACCTGACCCGGGCTCTGCGTAAAGACTTTGCCCGTTCGCAATCGCAGTCGGCGGAAGATGCCGATCTGGCCAAGGCCGAGCCGCGTTTCAACTTCGACAACAAAAGCTGGATCCTGCCGTCGAGTGAGTCGGAATATCAGGAAGGCATCAACTCGCTGAGCCGCTATCAGGCTCGCCTGTCTGATCCAACCCAGAAAAACGCGCTGTTCTATGCCCGCGCCGACAACCTGAACAACTGGCTGGGCGATGTCGGCACCCGTCTCGGTTCGCTGTCGCAACGCCTGTCGGCCAGCGTTGGCCGGGTCAAGCTCAATACCGCGCTGAAAACCGAAGTGCCGGCGATCGGCGAAGTACCACAGGTTGACGAAGAAGTCGTCGAGACTCCGTGGATGCAGATCGACAACGTGTTCTACGAAGCGCGTGGTCAGGCCTGGGCGCTGTCGCACCTGCTGCGCGCCATCGAGGTCGACTTCGCCGATGTGCTGGCGAAGAAGAATGCCACGGTCAGCGTGCGTCAGATCATCCGTGAACTGGAAGCCTCGCAGGAACCGGTCTGGAGTCCTATGATTCTTAACGGAAGCGGCTTCGGCGTCCTCGCCAACCACTCGCTGGTCATGGCCAACTATATTTCCCGTGCCAACGCCGCTGTGATCGATTTGCGTCAACTGCTCAATCAGGGCTGATTATGAGTCAGAACGCCAAAGAGGCGGCCCATCGCGCCGCCTCGGATGCCGAACAGATCGCCTGGGTCGACGAGCAGGACAACCTGCTCGGCGCGCTCGTCCGTGCCGATCTGCGCGAGCGTGGGCTGATTGGTCGAGGCACCTACATCATGTTGTTCAATTCCGCCGGAGAGCTTTGCGTGCACCGGCGCACCTTGAGCAAGGCGATTTATCCCGGCTACTGGGATGTCGCGGCGGGCGGCATGGTGCAGGCGGACGAGACCTACGCCGAGTCGGCGGCCCGTGAGCTGGAAGAAGAATTGGGTGTCAGCGGCGTAGAGTTGACGGCCCATGACCATTTCTACTTCGAAGACACTGGCAATCGTCTGTGGTGTTCGGCGTTTTCTGCGGTGTGGGACGGCCCGTTGAACCTGCAACCTGAAGAAGTGCTGGAAGCGCGCTTTATTCCAGTCGATCAGGTCATGCGGGAAATCGAGCAGAAGCCTTATTGCCCGGACTCTCTGGCCGCTTTGAAGCGCTATCTGAAGGCGCAGCAAAGCGACGTCGCAAAGAACACATAAATTGGCGCCGATTGGCACTTAGCAATCGGGATTTTTGCCGTTACACTGCGCGACCTTTTCAAGCTGCACCGTCCTGCTTTTATTGAAGCATCCGGTGCAGTAGCGCTGCCCCTGCCTGAGTGGGGCTTCGCGGTCGATGACCTTGCCCAAGGTCGCGATCAGTCTTTGTCCTCCCAAGAGGATTGCCGGTGGCCAAAAAAGCCGCATCCTTCGCCGCCCTTGGTGGCCTGGTATTTTCCACCGACGCAGGTCGTCATTGCCCGGAATGCAGTAAGCCGGTAGACGCCTGTATCTGCAAACAAACCGTGATCCCGGCCGGTGACGGCATTGCCCGCGTGCGTCGCGAGAGCAAGGGCCGTGGCGGCAAGACGGTGACCACCATCACCGGCGTGCCACTGGCCGAAGACGCGCTCAAAGAGTTGGCGACAACGTTGAAGAAACGTTGCGGCACTGGCGGGGCGTTGAAAGACGGCATCATCGAAATCCAGGGCGATCATGTCGAGCTACTCTTGGCTGAGCTGATCAAGCACGGTTTCAAAGCGAAGAAGTCCGGCGGCTAGCAGCCTCTGTGAAATCCATCTGCGGCTTGATCCGGCGCTGAAACACTTCAGATCCGGCGTCGTCTCCATGGTTTTCACAGAGCCTGTTCATGACCGGTTTCTAAACTCCACGCAGTCAGTGAGGTCTACCGCCGCACTGACGAACCGTCATTTTCATTCTTTAGACTGCGCCGGCCTGCGATCAGGCGACGCACTATGACTTCTTTATAGGGGACTTCGATGTCCGTACGACGCACACGCAAAGACGATGGCAGCCAATGGACAGTTGCGGACAGCCGCAGTGTTTACGGGATTCGCCATTGGGGGGCCGGGTATTTCGCGATCAATGACGCCGGTCGCGTCGAAGTTCGTCCGAACGGCCCGAGCAGCTCGCCTATCGACCTGTTCGAGCAAGTCGACCAACTGCGCAAGAGCGGTTTGTCTTTGCCGTTGCTGGTCCGTTTTCCCGACATCCTGCAAGACCGTGTCCGCCAGTTGACCGGCGCCTTCGATGCCAACATCGAGCGTCTGGAATACCAGAGCAAGTACACCGCGCTGTACCCGATCAAGGTTAACCAGCAAGAAGCGGTGATCGAGAACATCATTGCCACCCAGGACGTGTCCATCGGCCTGGAAGCCGGCTCCAAGCCTGAGCTGCTGGCCGTGCTGGCGCTGGCGCCGAAGGGCGGCACCATCGTCTGCAACGGTTACAAGGATCGTGAGTTCATCCGTCTGGCGCTGATGGGTCAGAAGCTCGGTCACAACGTGTTCATCGTCATCGAGAAAGAATCCGAAGTCGGTCTGGTGATCGAAGAAGCTGCCTCGCTGAAGGTCAAGCCACAGGTCGGCCTGCGCGTGCGTCTGTCGTCGCTGGCGTCGTCGAAGTGGGCGGACACTGGTGGCGAAAAATCCAAGTTCGGTCTGTCGGCGGCGCAACTGCTGTCGGTGGTCGAGCGTTTCCGCGCGGCCGGTCTCGATCAGGGCATCCGTCTGCTGCACTTCCACATGGGTTCGCAGATCGCCAACCTGGCCGACTACCAGCACGGCTTCAAGGAAGCGATCCGTTACTACGGCGAGCTGCGCAACCTCGGTCTGCCGGTTGATCACATCGACGTCGGTGGTGGTCTCGGTGTCGACTACGACGGCACGCACTCGCGCAACGCCAGCTCGATCAACTACGACATGGACGATTACGCCGGTGTCGTGGTCGGCATGCTCAAGGAGTTCTGCGACGCGCAGGCGTTGCCGCACCCGCACATCTTCTCCGAGAGCGGCCGCTCGCTGACCGCGCACCACGCGATGCTGGTCGTGCAGGTCACCGACGTCGAGAAGCACAACGACGAAATCCCGCAGATCGAAAACAAGGAAGCGCTGCCGGAAACCGTGCAGTGGCTGGTTGATCTGCTCGGCCCGACCGACATCGAAATGGTCACCGAAACCTACTGGCGTGCCACGCACTACATGAGCGATGTGGCTGCGCAGTACGCCGACGGCAAACTGACCCTGGCTGAAAAAGCCCTGGCCGAGCAATGCTACTTCGCTGTCTGCCGTCGCCTGCACAACTCGCTGAAAGCGCGTCAGCGTTCGCACCGTCAGGTGCTCGACGAACTCAACGACAAGCTGGCCGACAAGTACATCTGCAACTTCTCGGTATTCCAGAGCCTGCCGGACACCTGGGCGATCGATCAGGTCCTGCCGATCATCCCGCTGCACCGTCTCGACGAAGAGCCGCTGCGCCGCGCGGTGTTGCAGGATCTGACCTGCGATTCCGACGGTAAGATCAACCAGTACGTCGACGAGCAGAGCATCGAAACCAGCCTGCCAGTACACGGTTTGAATGAAGGCGAAGACTACCTGCTGGGCGTATTCCTGGTCGGCGCCTATCAGGAAATCCTTGGCGACATGCACAACCTGTTCGGCGACACCGACTCGGTGAACATCTACCAGAACGCCGATGGCGGCGTGTACCACGCTGGCATCGAGACCCACGACACCATCGAAGACATGCTGCGTTACGTGCACTTGTCGCCGGAAGAACTGATGACTCACTACCGCGACAAGTGCGCCAGTGCCCGCATCAGTGCCAGCGAGCGTACGCAATTTCTCGATGCCTTGCGTCTGGGCCTGACCCGTTCCTCCTACCTGTCCTCCTGACGCCAGGTGGCGATCTCGCCGGGTTGTCCGAATTTTTTCCGAAAGTGGTGGAAAATTCGCATGACCCGGTGGGATATCTCCCAAAATCTTCGCGAAATGCTTGGCATCCCCGGCCAGCAAAGTCATCCGGTCTGCTTTTCACGTAGGTCATTTCCTAAGTTGTACTTCAGCTCTCTACTCGGCCATGGCTCTCGGCGAGAATCCCCGACCGCCCCTCCTGTAGAGATCCGCCCATGTTCGAACCAGTCAACGAGTCGTCGTTTCGTCTCGATGTAGCGGGCCTGTCCGACCCCTTCGAAGTCCTGGCCTTTACCGGTAGCGAAGCCCTCAGCGAATCCTTTGCGTTCGAGATCGATGTGTTGATCGACGATCCGCACCTGGATCTCGCCGGTCTGCTTTACCGTTCGGCGTTCCTCTGTTTCGGGCCGTCGGGGGAGGGTGTGCACGGGCAATTGCAGAGCCTTGTCCAGCATGAGCATGATCATGGACAGGGTTTGCGGTTGAGCCGGATCCGTCTGGGGCCGAAACTGGGTTGCCTCGCGCTGCGCTTCAGCCAACGAATCTTCAGTGGCCGTTCGGTGCCGCAGATCATCGAACAGGTGCTCAGAGAGCACGGCATCGTCGGTGCCCAGCGCCGCTTCGAGTTACGCGGGGAGTACGCGCCCCGGACGTTCTGCACCCAATACCGCGAGTCCGATCTGCAACTGCTCCAGCGCTTGTGCGCGCAGGCGCGGATTCACTATTACTTTGAACACGACCGTGACCGGCATTGTCTGGTTTTTGCCGATGATCCGGCGCAGTTGCCCTTGGCCGGTGCCGCGCGGTATCAGCGCGAGGACAATGGGCATAACGCTTCTCGCACCTTGCACCAATGGCAGTTGCAAGAGACCGTGCAGGCCAGCTCATCGGGCCAGCAACAGGCCGAAGGACAAAGTGAGCTGGCGGCGTTGCGCAGCGGTCATTGGCTGCGATTGGCCGGTCATCCTTTCGCCGAATGCAATCGCCCATGGTTGCTCACACGCATTGAACATCGCGCCGATCCCTCCCTCGAACGTCCTTATGCCAATCGCTTGTTTGGTGCGTTGCAGGTGCCGTGTGCATCAGCCACTGCGCCCTCGCGCATGCACAGCCTGCAACGGGCGTGGGTGGTGACGGTGGACGAGCCGCAGCCTGATTGCCAGCGCCCGGTGGCGGTGCAATTCGATTGGCTCTATCAAGGTGAAGGCGCCGCGCCGAGTCACTGTTGGCTACCGCTCGCGCCATCCGTGGCGCAAACGCCAATGGCGGCGCTGAGCGATGGCGTCGAGGTGGTGGTGAGCTTTTTCGAGGGCGATCCGGATCAGCCGATGATCAGCGGTGTACTGCAACCGCCACTTGCCGTCGCCGAGCCTGACGATGCCCCGCCACTGCCCGACAGCTTGGTGAGTGAAGGCCTGCAGCAACTGCTGGCGTCCGGCGAGCCGTTGCTGCTGTTGTGCCTGATCCCCGGCGGCGGCAGTTTCAGTCACTGCGCAGAGCCGGTGTGCAGTTGTCGACTGGTCACCGCCCTTGAACAGAGCGGCACAACATGACTGGCGCGGCGCTTGAGCCCATGGCGCAGTGGCTGTTGCTCGATGGCCCGGATGCACCGCAGGCCTTGCTGGTATTGCGCCAGGCCTTTGCCGATGTGCGGTGCTTCAAGCTGTTCGATGGCACCGAGTTTGAACCGGTCAGCGAGCATGGCCCGGTGTTGATCGAGTTGCGCGATTGCCCGGCATTGGCCGCGTTGTGTCACCGCGATCCGGACACCTGGCGTGGGCTGTTGCTGGGCAGTGAGGTCTCGGCGCAACAGTTGCTGAGGCACTTGCAGCGCATGCTCACAGTGTCGTTCGGATTGAGTCATCGGGCGTTGCTCAGCTATTACAACCGGCAGACCGCGAGCTATTTTTTCGACGCTTGCGACGCCTCCGAATTGAGCCGCTGGCTCGGGCCGATCCGTCAGTTGCGCTGGTTCGGCGGCACTTGGGCCGACCGCGCGATTGGCAGCCAGGGCTGGCAGCAGTTGCGCAATCCGGGGCTTGCCGTCGAACCGCTGAGCATCGAAGAAAGCCTGACCCGGCGCCAGCGCGAACGCTTGCAAACCTGCTTGCTGGAACAGCACATCTGGCGCTGGTGCCAATCGTTGGGAACCGATTACGCGACGATGTCCTCCCATGTTCAACAAGGCCTGGCGCTGGGATTCAGCGACCGCACCGTGCTCGATGGCTGGTTATGGCTACGCTTGCTGCATCCGCGTGCCGTGCTGGTGCCACCGCCGGTGGGTTTGACCCAACAGCAGCGGCTTGACCATGTACGACGCCAGTGGCGCGGCGATCAGTCCTGAGGCGAGGTTCGGCGCGTATGACACGGTTATTCCGGCAAGGGGTGGGCGCTGTGATCGGCAGTGTGTTGCTGCTGGCGCTGAGCGGTTGCTCGCCCGTGCAGTTGCTCAACGCGCTGACGCCGGACAGCACCTACGACAAAACCATGGGCATCGCGTATGGCGACGACCCTCGGCAGAAGCTCGATGTGTATGTGCCGCATCAGCCGATGGCGGGCGCGCCGGTGGTGGTGTTTTTCTATGGCGGCAGCTGGAACAGTGGCTCGCGCGTTGACTACCGCTTTGTCGGTGAAGCGCTGGCGTCCCGGGGGATAGTCACGGTGGTGGCGGATTACCGTTTGTATCCACAGGTGCGCTATCCACTGTTTCTGCAGGACGGCGCGCGGGCGGTGGCGTGGACCAAAGCGCATATCCGCGAGTTTGCCGGCAACCCGCAGCGCTTGTATGTGATGGGCCACAGCTCTGGCGGATACAACGCAGCGATGCTTGCGCTGGATGGTGAGTGGCTCGCGGCGGTGGGCATGTCGCCCAAGGATTTGCGCGGCTGGATCGGTCTCGCCGGGCCTTACGACTTTCTGCCAATCAAGAATCCCGAGGTGCGCCCGGTGTTCTTCTGGCCGGACTCGCCGCCGCAATCGCAGCCGATCAACCATGTCAGTCGCGGCGCACCGCCTGCGCTGCTGATTGCCGCGACCGAGGATGATCTGGTCAACCCGACGCGCAACACCGGCGGGCTTGCGAGCAAACTGCGCGAGGCAGGGGTGCCTGTGCAGGACTTGTATTACTCGCGGCCCAATCACATTACGTTGGTTGCGACCTTGTCACGACCGTTGCGGCAACTGGCGCCGGTGCTCGATCAGGTGGTCGGGTTTATCGCCCACACTCCATCTCAGTGAACGCCGCCACTGAACCAGCCATCGTTGCGTTTGAGCCACCAGGCTTGTGCGCCGAGCGTCAGGCTGCGCAACACCATGAACAGCAGAAAAGATATCCACAGCCCGTGATTGCCCAGACCTTGCAACGCCCAGGCGAACGGCATCAACAGCACCACAGTGATCAACATGCCGTTGCGCATTTCCCGCGCGCGGGTGGCGCCGATGAACAAGCCGTCGAGCAAGTAGCTCCAGACTGCAATCAGCGGCAGCACGGCGAGGTAGGGCAGGTAGACGAAGGCCGTGTCGCGCACGCTCTGGATGTCGGTCTGCATCTCAATGAACAGGTGCCCGGCCAGCAGAAACAACGTGGCGAAGGCGAGGCTGGCGATCAGTGACCAGCCGCCGGCAACCACCAGCGATCGACGCAGGGCCAGGCGATCACGGGCGCCGATGGCGTGTCCGCACAAAGCTTCGACGGCATGGGCCAGACCGTCCAGCGCATGCGCCGTCAACAGCAAGCCATTGAGCAGCAGCGCGTTGGCGGCCACCGTCGAATCACCCAGTCGCGCGCCTTGCACGGTGATCATGAAAAACACCGATTGCAGCGCCAGGCTGCGGATGAAGATGTCGCGGTTGACCGCCAGCAACGGGCGCCAGCTCTGCCAGACCTTCAGCGCCGCCCAGACAATGTGCCCCGGATACGCCCGCAATGCCTTGCGTGTCAGCAGCAGGCCGAGCAGGGCGCCGCTCCACTCGGCGATCACCGAGGCCCGCGCCGAACCGACCACGCCCCAGTCCAGGCCGATGACGAACCACAAATTGAGAACGATGTTGATCAGGTTGGTGCTCAGCAGAATCGCCAGCGGCGCCCGGGCGTTTTGCGTGCCGAGGAACCAGCCGACCAGCGCATAACTGGCCAGCGCCGCCGGCAAGCCGAACAGCCGCGTGTGGAAAAAGTCCCGAGTGAGCTGATCCAGCTCCGACGACGGTTGCATGAAGTGCAGCGCGACGCCGCTCAGCGGCACACCCAACGTGCCAAGCACGAGTGCCAGTCCCATCGCCAGCAGCAGGCCCTGCAACAGAATCTGCCGTAATGCCGCACCGTCGCTGCGCCCGGCAGCCTGTGCGGCAAACCCGGTGGTGCCCATGCGCAGAAAACCCATGGCCCAAGCGAGAAAAGTGTAGAGGCTGGCGCCGACTGCCACCGCGCCCAATTGATGGGCGTGGGGCAGGTGGCCGATGACGGTGCTGTCGACCAGCGCCACCAGCGGTACGGAAATATTCGACAGAATCATGGGCGCGGCGAGTGCCCAGACCTTGCGGTGCGTCGGGCGGTCGCGCCAGTCGGCGATCAGAGTGGGCATGCAGGCTCCTTGGGGAAGCGGACATTGTAGCGATGCACCGCGGATTTACCGCACCCGAAATCTGCGTCGGGCGGCAATGGCGCTCCCCGACGACACATCGGGTTATGCGCCCAGCTCAAAAACATGCCGCGTATATCTATGTACCGCACACCAGATTTGCACACGGGGTTCAATCGCCCTCAAGCAGTCAAACAAATTACTGGAAGGCGCAATGGATCACTCTGAAAGCATCATCTCTGGCATCGTCAACGCCGTTGTGACGGCGCTTCGCTCCACCGGTTTTTTCGAAAGCGCAGAGAACGCGATAGTCAGCGCCCCCTATCGCAAGCACATTATCTGGCTGAAAAAACGCAGCGATGAAGCGTCCTTTGAGGTCCTCATCAAGGCTGAGATAACAAGAAGCGTTGATTGCAACGTGACGACTACATTGCCAGGCAGACTTCACAAAGAGTCGCTGGGATATTTTCGACTTGATTTGCCGATTACCCTGTCGACAAGAAAGGGATGCCCGGTCACCCACGAAGAAACGGTGTCGTTAGTGCTCACGGATAACACGTTCGATTATTCGAGCAGACAACCCATTGTTATTCATGCGCACGAGCATATTGATATTTCGTACGCGATTGAAAAAAAGCGCGCGGCGATTAGCGGTTGAGCGGTTGTTGAACAAAAAAACCGCCGGGTATTTCGCTGCGGCGCATGTCCGGAACATTAATGGATTGAATTGGCCTGTGTTTACTAATGATCAGGCTGTAAGGAAACGAAATGGAAAACGAGCGAAACATCATCCACGAACCTGTGTCTCAGGAAACTGTGCGCGACAGGGACTATTCCGAACGCCCGGAGAATATCCGGATAAAAGCCCCTGATCGGAAACATGTTTTCTGGCTGCCGAGGCGCGACGACGCGCAAACGCTGGTCGTACGGATTCAGGCCAGGATCACCGTTATTGGAGAATGCAATCTTTGGACAGACTGCGGAATGGGGGGCAATCTGTTTTTCGGTGATCTGGAGGCAATTCCGGAGGGTTATTACAAGATCGATAAACCCTATGAACTGACTACACAGCGACTGCAATGCGGTCGTGATGCCAAGACTTACGATCTGATACTCAGGGACAGCCTGCTTGCCTATTCCAGCACCGCTCCAATTGTTATTCACGCACATGAGGACATCGATATTCATTACACCGTAGAAGCCAGGCCCGAAGAATCCGGGAGTTGAGTGCTGCCAGCTTTGAATTGATTGATCCTGTATTTGATCAGCCCCCTGATATGAGGGGGCTTTTACAGGGTCAATGAATAATCCAGCTCAATAACCACAACCCCAGCAACAACCAGATGATCCCGGCAATGATCGAGGCATTCATGAACGCCCGAATCGCCGACCACAACAGCATCAACCCGACAATCAGCGCGATGATGCTGATGATCGAGGTGTCCATGCCCAGGGTTTTGGCCAGCCCGTCGACAAAGTTGCCGCCGGCATTGCTCAGAATGTTGAACAAGCCACTGAGGCCGTCGACGATAAAGCGGATGACCGAACCGAGCGCCTGGCCGAGCCATTCGAAAAAGCTTTCTACCTGCATGTGTGCATCCTGATGAAAGAGCTGAGCCTTGGGCCACAACGCAGGTGGCCGAGTTCCCTGCATGATAGAAGGTTTGCACCCATTCTGTGTGGGAGCGAGCCTGCTCGCGAATACGGTGGATCAGATAACTGATGGGTTGAATGACACAACGTATTCGCGAGCAGGCTCGCTCCCACATCAGATCACCTGCGCCGCTTGCCTTTGGTGGGTATCCCCCCGAAGCTATACGCCTTCAGGAGAGCCCGATGAACCTTGTTGAACTGACCGAACGCCTGCACGCCATTCGCGACCGCAATGACTGGCGGCAATTTCACAGCCCGAAAAATCTGGCCATGGCGGCCAGTGTCGAGATGTCTGAACTGGTGGAAATCTTCCAGTGGCTGACGGAAGACCAGTCGCGCCAGTTGCCGGCGGACAAACTCGCCCACGCCGGGCAGGAAGTCGGCGATATCGTGCTGTATCTGTTGCTGCTGTGCAGCGAATTGGGGTTGGACATGAATGAAGTGGTGCGCGCCAAGCTCGCCGACAGCGAACGGCGGTTCAGCTGATGAGCGACCGGCATTTCGATCAGTTGGCGACGCGGTTCGCCGAAAAAATCTATGGCGGCGCCAAAGGCGCGATTCGCCTCGCGGTGTTGCAGGCCGATCTTATCGAGGCATTGCCGGGTCGTCCGTTGCGGGTGCTCGACATTGGCGGCGGCCTTGGCCACATGTCGCTGTGGCTGGCTGAACGCGGTCACGATGTGACCTTCACCGAGCCGGCCGCACCGATGCTCGAAGGCGCGCGCCAGCGTTTCGCTGAAGCCGGGCAAACCGCGACGTTCATTCAGGCGCCATGGCAGGAACTGCTCGGGCAACTTACTGAACCGTACGATCTGGTGATCTGCCACGCCGTGCTGGAATGGCTCGCCGAACCCCACGCGATCCTGCCGGTGCTGCATCAGTTGACCAAGTCTGGTGGCTGGTTGTCGCTGGCGTTCTACAACCGTGATGCGCTGATCTACCGCAACCTGCTCAAAGGCCATTTCAAGAAAATGCGCAAGAACAGCATGGCCGGGGAAAAGCAGAGCCTGACCCCGCAACAACCGCTGGACCCACGGGAATTGGCAACGCAACTCGACGGCCTGTGGCAGGTCGAAACCCAGAGCGGGATTCGCGTTTTCCACGACTACATGCCGGTGGAGTTCCAGGCCCGCGCCGAACTCGCGGATTTGCTCGAGATGGAACTCGCTCACCGCCGTCACCCAAGCTTCGCCGGGCTTGGGCGCTACTTGCACTGGATCTGCCGGCCGATCTGATCGGAGCGCGACATGAAAGCTCAATCCGGGTTATTGCTGATCTGTCTGGGGTTGGCTGCCTGCCAAAGCAGCAACCCGTACGTGACGCAATCGCGGCCCTTGCCGCCTGCACCGCCCCAGGCCGCCGCCACCTTCGACCGCAGCGCGTACCCGGCGCCGCCGCGTGACTACGGACGCTATCGCAGTTGGGCCTGGCTCAATGGGCAATTGCCGCCGGGTACGGCGTGGGCCGATTCGGCGCAAGTGGCCGAGGCGGTGAGCAATGCCCTCGATCAGCGCGGTTTGCGCCCGCTGCACGACAAGCGCCCGGCCGACTTGTTGGTAAGCGCCAATCTGCGTTTGGAAACCCGCTTGCGTCAGGTCCAGGACGACTACGGTTATTACGGCGGCGGATACGGCGGCTATGATCGATATGGTCGCGGTTATGGCATGTACAACACGGTGCCGATCGTACGCACGTATTCGGAGCAGGTTGTGGTGGTGCAAGTCGATCTGTTCGATGCCGGCACGGGGCAACCGGTGTGGAGCGCCAGTGCTGAAACCGCGAACAAGGGCAGCGAAATCGATCGCACCGATTCGATCCGCGAGGCTGTGGAAAAGGCCATGTCGGCGTATCCTCCCGGTTAGCTTCCTGCCAATCAGAAGCTGCCGCAGGTTCATGTCTTCAACCGGAGAAAAACCATGTTCCGCCGTCTCGTTCTACTGGCCATGGCCGCGCTGCTCACCGCCTGCGCGGCCAACCAGGTCAACCACGACTTCGATGCCAGCCGCGACTTTGCCGCCTATCGCAGCTGGAGCTGGAAAGACCCCGCCCTGCAATATCGCCCCGATGATCCGCGAATCAAAAGCGACCTGACCGAACAGCGCATCCGCCAGGCAGTCGCCGACCAACTCGATCAGCGTGGCTTGCGCCCGGCGGCTGCGGGCGCCAAGGGTGACTTGAGTGTGCAGACCTACTTGATCGTCGAGGATCGTCAGCAGCAAGTAACAACCAACTACGGCGGCGGTTGGGGTGGCCCGTGGAACGGCTACTGGGGCGCACCGATGTACAACGAAACGCGCAACATCACCTACAAGGTCGCGACCATCCAGATCGACCTGCTCGACGGCAAGGACGGCAAACTGGTGTGGCGCGGCAGTGATGAGCAGATGCTCGCCAGCAAGCCTAATCCGCAGGATCGCAGCAATGCCATCCGCGAGACGGTCGGGCGGATTCTGGTCAACTATCCACCGCGCTGAATCCGTTCAGGAAAAGCGGGAGCTCTTGAGCTCCCATTTTTTTTTGTCCTGCGACGAACCCTTGTAGGAGCTGCCGAAGGCTGCGATCTTTTGATTTTGCTTTTTTAGAGGCCAAGATCAAAAGATCGCAGCCTGCGGCAGCTCCTACCGGGGATTGCGCGTCTACACTCAGTTGCACCAATGGAGCTAGCGGCAAAGGAGTGCGCCATGTCGCCTCGTTCGCGATTCAACAGCCCGGCCCGGCAGCGCGGGGCGATTGGCTTGATGGCGGCGGCCACCCTCAGTCTGGCGGTGGTGATGCTGCTGTTGGTGGTCGACACCGGTCGCCTGTACATGGAACAACGCAAATTGCAGCGCGTGGTCGACAACGCCGCCCTCGAAGCCGTCAGCCGTGGCGGTAATTGCCTGCCGGGCCTGAGCGCCGCCAGTTATGCCGGGCAAAGCGCCGTGCGCAATGGCTACCTCGTCGATGCCAGCAACACCCTCGCCACCACGTGCGGCACCTTGGTGACGGCCGCCACCGGCCTGCGCACGTTCGCAGTGGATGCCACGCAAGCGGCAGCGGTCAAAGTCGTCGCCAGTCGCACGGTGACCAGCAGTTTTGCCGGTGGCGTACAGGCCTTGTTCAGCGGCACACCGGTCAGTCTCAATACCACGCTCAATGCCTCGGCGGTGGCCGCCAAACCGCAGCCGACGGTGGCCCAGTTGAATATTCGCAGCACCCTGGCCAGCATCGATACGGCGCAGTCGAACATCCTCAATCCACTGTTTTCCGGATTATTGGGCGGTAACGTCAATCTCACGGCTCTGGGCTGGGATGGCCTGCTGAACACCGACATCAACTTGCTCAAATACCTTGATCAACTGGCGATCAATCTCAACGTCGCGGCCGGCAATTACACGCAGTTGCTCAACACCCAGGCGACCGTGACGCAACTGATTCAGGCGGCGGCGACGGTGGTGCAGCTCAATGGCGCGACCGCCCAGGTGATCACTGCACTGGGCCAATTGCAGGTCGCGGCAATCAATGCCGCGCCGGTCAAACTCGGCGACATCCTGCAACTGCAGACTGGCACCACGGCGGCAGGGCTGGACGCCAATCTGCAACTGCTGCAACTGATTCAGGGCGTGGTGCAACTGGCCAACAGCAAGAGTGCGGTGGCGGCGACATTGCCGATCAGCGTGCTCGGGCTGGCGAATGTCACGGTGCGGGTGAAAGTGATCGAACCGCCGCAGTTTTCTGCGATTGGCGATCCGGCGCGGGCCAAGGTCAACCCGACCGGGGCGGACCGGATTTATGTGCGTACGGCGCAGGTGCGCACATTGGTGTCAGTCAGTCTGCCGGTGCTCAGCGGCGTCACCGGGCTGACCAATGCCGTGCTGGGGCTGGTCGGTGGCTTGACCCCGACCCTCAATGCACTACTGAGTCTGAATCTGGTCAGTACGCTCAATTCAGTCCTGTGCCTGTTGGGCGCCGGTTGTGAGCAACTTGATCCACAATTGCTGCCATCACCGCAAATCGACATCAGTCTGGATGCCGGTGGCGCCAAGAGTTATGTCACCGATTACAGCTGTCCGACGGGCACCACCGGCACCAAGAGCCTGACCGCGCATACCATCACGTCCATCGCTGATTTGAAACTCGGCAAGATCGATCCGACCAATGCCTTCTCTTCGGCGGCCGAACCCACGGTGGCACCCTTGGCGCTGATCGATCTGGGGATCGTCACCTGTCACAAAATCCTGCTGCTCGGCACCTGTGATCCTGCCACCCATGTCCCTTTCGGCGCGGGAGGCATCGGCATCATGCTCGACACCAGCGTCGCGCAAAACACTCAGGATCTGGTCTTCTCCAGCGCCACGCCATTCGCCACCCCGGCCAACCTCAAATTGCCCCCAAGCATTCAGTCAGCCGCACCCACCAACAACATCGTCGGCAGCTTGTCGAACACCCTCGCCGGCATCAACCTGATCGTCTACAAACCCCAGGGCAGTAATCCATTGGGTGCCGTTGTTACCGGCGTCGCCTCGTTGATCAGCGATGTCACCAGCAAGTTACTGCCAGTGGTGACCAATCTGGTCAGCCCATTGCTCGACCCGCTGCTGAACAACCTGCTCAAAGGTCTGGGCATCAATCTGATGGACGTCGACGTCGGCGCCAACATGACCTGCGGCCAGACCGGCAAGGCCTATCTGGTGATCTAGGCGTCCACGGCAACCGGCAATTCGATGCAGAACCGTGCGCCCTCCACCGAGTTGCGCACGCTCAACCGGCCACCCATGTTGTCGATGATGCCGTAGCTCACAGACAATCCCAGACCGGTGCCGACGCCGATCGGTTTGGTGGTGAAAAACGGCTCGAAGATCCGCTCCAGCAAACGTGGATCGATACCGCCACCGTTGTCCTCGACCCACAACCGCACGCACTGTTCATCGCGTTCGGCATAGATCGAAATCCACGGTTTGAAGGATGAATCCTTCTCGCGTTTGCTCAGCAACGCGTCGCGCGCATTGACCATCAGATTGATCAACACCTGTTCAAGCTGATCGACGTAGCCGCGCACCTGGACCTCGAACCCGGTCTCGCTGATGCGCAAATCCACGCCTTTGCCGCGCATGCCCTCGGCCAGCAGCGACAGCGTGCCTTCAATGGCCGAGGCGGGGTTGAACAGTTGCTGCTCGATCTCCGAGCGCCGGCCGAATACGCGCATGTGATCGACCACTTTCGCCGCACGCTGCACCTGCGCGTCGATGCGGTTGAGTTTGTCGGTCAGGTAGTCGACCTGCACATCGCCGTTGCCCAGACGCTTGAGCACGTTGACGATGGCCATGCGCATGACGTTCAGCGGCTGATTGATTTCATGGGCCAGGCCGGTGGCCATTTCGCCGAGGGTGGCCATTTTCGCGCTTTGCGTGAGTTGCTGCTGCGAGCGGCGCACCTCGGTGTTATCGCGGCCCACCGCTTGCACTTCGATCAATTGGCCGTGTTCATCGAATACACCGCGATCGGACCAGACCCACCAGGCGTGTTCGCGGCCGGGCAGTTGCAGGCTGATTTCTGCGGTGCTCACCGGCTGTTCCGCCGTCAGTGATCCGAGACGCTGGACGAATGCGGCGCGTTGTTCCTCGGACATCCAACTGCCCAGATCGACCCCTGGCAGTTGCTCCGGCGTGCATTCCAGATACCTCGCCAGCGGCCGGTTGCCAAAGGTCAGAATCAGGTCCGGGCGATAACGACAGATCATCGCTGGCGAGTCCTCCACCAGAATCCGATAGCGCTCTTCGCTCTTTTTCACCTGCTCGGCCGCCAGGGTCGCCTCGGTGACGTCCAGCCACAGACCGACTGCTTCCACGGGCAGGCCCAGGTCATTGCGCAGCAACTTGGCTTCATCGAGCAGCCAGTGATATTCACCGTGACGATCGCGCAGCCGATAACGCGCGCGCACTGAACCTTCGCGCAACAGCTGGCGACTGCGGGCGAAATACAGGTCACGGTCTTCGGGGTGGATCATTTCGACCAAGGCCCCGTTCCCGCAATCATCAAGGCTCCAGCCCAGCAACGGCTGCAGGCTGGCACTGAAGAACGCCGGAATCAGTGCACCTTCGTGGTACTGCTGGACGTAAATTACTGCGGGCGAACTGGCGATCAGATTGTCGAGCCGTGCATGTGCGGCAGCGGCTCGTTGGTGCTGGTTCTGAATGTCGCTGATATCGAGCATGAAACCGACCAACCGGCGGTACTCGCCGCTGCCAATCACTTGGCCCTGCACGCGATACCACAGGGGGGCCTGCGCGGGATCATCGCTGCTCAGACGCACCGAAAGCGTCAGGGCTTCGCCCTGTTGCTGCAAGGCTTGCAGACGGCTGCGCAACTCGTCGCGGTCGACGGGATGGATTTGCCTCAGCCAGTCTTCCAGCGATAATCCGCCAGGGTTCACCTTCAGGGCTGCGGCCAGCGCAGGCGCCAGTTGAATGTTGTTGTCGCCTGCAAGGATCTCCCACCAGCCGGTGCCCAGCAGGGTTTGCAGCGCTTCGATGCGTTCCAGTTGCAGGTGATGTTGCTGTTCACGCAAACGCCCCAGTAAAGGCCCGGCCAGTGCACCGACCAGTGCGATCCAGTCGCGCTCGGTCAGGTACGGCGCGGCGCTGTCCACGGAGTAAAAACCGCAGAGCAGCCAAGCCACCACGCCGCGTTCATCGCTATACGGCACCGCGAAACCTTCGGCATTGCCGAACAGGACTTGCACCCGCGAGTGTTCGTCGAGGCCATGGTGTGCGCCGACACGCTGTGGCGCGACACCGTTCAGGCTGTCCAGCGGCGTGCCCAGACGCTGCTGGTCATGCCACAGATTCGGCGCATCGTGAGCGCGATACTGGCGATAGATTTGCCAACCCTGTTGCTCGTCATCGAGCAAGGCCAGGGCCACACAAGGGATATGCCAGCGCTGGGCGATCAGTTGCAATTGTTCGCTGACGATCACTGGCAAACGCAACTGGCTGCACGCGCGTAACTGTTCGCTGATCTGCCCGGCAATCAATTGGCAGGCATCCCGCTGACGCGATTGTTGACGTTCGAGCAGCAAGTCGGCGATATCGATCAACTGCATCAGCCAGCCTTCGCCCTGCGGCTGCACCCAGCCACGCAGGTGCACGGTCTGCTCGCCCAGACCGAAGAAGTCGAGATCAAGCAGCAGCCCCTGCCATTCCCTTGGTCGACCTTCGATGGCCAGTGTGCTGTGCGGCAGCAGGTAGGTGCTCAGCGGTAAAGGGTGATCGTGAGGCTTGAACTGCGCCAGCAGATGCCGCAACGGCCCAGCCATTTGCAGCACGCCACCGTCATCGTTCAGGTACAGGTGCAAGCCTGTTGCGGGTGAGCCGAGAGGGTCGGGCAACTCATGGGCGGCGGGCGGTGTGCGTTTGAGCAAGCGCCCGAACAGTTTGTCCCCCGACGTCAAAATTGCAGACTCGATTTGGCGGTCAGATAGGTGGGCAGACTAGGCACTGTGCCAACGACCGGAAGCACCAGAAACGGCATGACCTGATTCAACTTGCTGACTGGATAATCCACTCGCACCGTCAGCAGGCCTGACGCGCTGTATTGGCTGCTGGTATCAACGCCGACCACCAGGTTGAAGACCGGCGGAATCCAGGACAATTGCTGGGTCAGCGTGGCATTCGCGGTGTTAAGCACGACCGTTGAATAGTCGGGCGTGTTGGGGTCGACCGCGACACTGCGGCGTACCGCTTCGGACGTGGCCTGATTGAACGATTGCATCATCACCAACGGCAGGCTGTAGCTGACCAGACCGTAGAACACGGCGAAAAAGATGATGAACACCAAGGCGAACTCGATCGCCACCGCACCTTTTTGCGACTTCCGAAAGCCGGTTTTCATGAGTGCGTCTACCCTGACTGTCACTGCGTAGTATCAGCATAGAATCATTCCGCAAAAATGGACGGTTTTTACCCGATGTACAGTTTTGTCCTCTTGATCTGGCTGGGGCTGTGCGCGGCGCAAGACGCCCGCCAGCGACGCATCGCCAATGGGCTGACCTTCGGCGTCGCCGCGCTGGCGCTGATCTGGCTGCTGTGGACCGGCAGCACTTGGCTGGGCGCTGATGCGGGGCAGGGCGGTTGGGCTTGCCTGATCGCTCTGGCGCTGACCCTTCCGGGTTTTTTCATGGGCCGGATGGGTGCCGGCGATGTGAAATTAATGACAGCTCTGGGCCTTGCGACGGACGGTCTGTTCATTCTTGGCGTGTTTATTGGCGCAGGGTTTGCCAGTGTGGTCTGGCTGCTGCTGGCGCCAAGAGTCTGGCTCCATATGAGTCAAGGGCTTAGAGATCGTCTGCGATATCTGGCGCCAGATAAGTCAAAAAAGCTGCCATTTGCACCGTTCGTGTTGGTGGGGGCCGTGTTTGTCATGCTTTGGATCCACTAGTCGCCAAGCGCCACTAGTCCTATGTACATAGTCGGAAAGTACGTCTACTTTCAAAGGAACTGGTTATACAGCCAAAGGCTGGCAGTACAGGAATGGTCAGCTTTGGCCTGGCACATGGAGTAGCACGTGAACAAGCTTACGTCTGCGGTAAAAGTCCTCGTGGTCGACGATCAGCCGTTGATTGTTGAGGAGCTGTGCGAGTTTCTTGAAAGTAGCGGTTATCGCTGTGTGCCGTGCGAATCGAGTCTGCAGGCGATCGAGCGTTTCACTGAGGACGCGGAAATCGGTCTGGTGCTGAGTGATCTGCACATGCCGGACATGGATGGCATTCAGTTGATTCAGGCGTTGCAGCGACTGGCGGGCAAGCATCGGGCTTTTGAGGCGATCATGCTCACCGGGCGTGCCGACAAGCAGGATGTGATCAAGGCGTTGCGGGCCGGGATTGCTGATTACTATCAGAAGCCGATTGATCTGGATGAATTGCTCGAAGGTGTGCGGCGACAGGAGGCGGCTCTGCAGGAACGGCAGAAGAATCTGCAACTGGGGCATTTGAATCAGAAGTTGCAGTATCTGTCTGAGTCGATTGATGACCTTTATCAGGATCTGGACAAGGTACGGCGTAGTCCTTCGTCGGTGGCTCGCGATGGATTGGGTGGTGAGTCTGCTGAGGCTGAGGCGCAGGAGATGCCGGCGATTTTCAATCAGTTGTCGCCGCGGCAATTGGATGTGGCGCGGTTGGTGGGCAAGGGGCAGACCAATTATCAGATTGCCTGTGAGTTGGGGATTACCGAGAACACGGTGAAGCTTTATGTTTCGCAGGTGTTGCGGTTGACGCATATGCATAATCGGACGCAGTTGGCTCTGGCTTTGTCGCCGAGTGCTTCTGCTGCGCGGCAGAGGGTTACGGCGCATTGACTTGGCGGCCTTTGGGCCGACCAGGTTCTTGGGGTTTGGTGTGTATATCCGTTTTTTTGGGTGTTGCGGCTGGCGGTTCCGCCCTTACGGCGGGTCACTTTTTCAGACGCCAAAAAGTAACCAAAAGGCTGGGCCCCGGCGTTCGGCCCCTCGCTAGGGCTCGGGGTTCCTTCGTTCCGGGATCTATCCGGGGGGCATCGCCTACGGTTTGCTTCGCTGCACCTCCTCTCGATGTGTTTGGCTTCGCCAAACGGTCGCTGCGCTCCCACCCCCGGATAAATCCCTCCACTCAGCCTGCCGAAGGGGCCAGCAGATCAAAAGCTGCAGCCGAGCTAACGCTCATCCTGTTGAGTGGTTAGGAGCGGGTGAGGGCTTTTGATCTGTTTTATCGTCTGAATTCGACTCGGTCTTTCACGCCGGCGTAGCTCTCCACAGACAACTCGGTCAGTCCCCTCGCCCTCTGGGAGAGGGCTAGGGTGAGGGTTGGCTTTTGGCTGTTTAAATTTGTTGCAGATAACCGGAACCTTCCCACACGGTTTTCAGGTTGTCCGTCGGACGTGCGCTCTTTAGTCTCTGGCTGTCGCTGAACACTCAGCGATCGGGTGTGAGAACCCGGCAATTTATGGTCATCAAGTCTTTGTGCACGCATAATCGCCGCCAGCTTGTCTGCTGTCTGCAATGTGTCATGGCGGCTGTGTGCGGGCAGACTTCGGTCTGGCCGGGTGTCCATAACCGGTATTCTCACCCCGCATACAGCTGCCACCTTTTGCCCCGTGAGAATGGCAGTGGGTGGCGGCAAAGACTTTGGAGTTGTTTCAATGGACAAACTGATCCCCGACCCACCCCACGAACCCATCACCCCGCTCGAAGATGCCATCCGCGCCGACGACCTCGTCAAGAACCGCGAAGCGATCAAACGCGCTCTCGATTTCTACCTCTGCCCCGAATCTGCAAAACCCCGCCAGCCCAGCACGATGTTTCTCATCCATCCGAAAATCGATACCGAAAGCCTGCTCGCCCACGCCTGCGAATCCCTGGCTTCGGCCAACACCCTGGCGGGTAACTTTGCCGATCAGCTCGGCCGGCCCGAGCGCAATACCGCGCTGGCGATTCAGCAGATCGTCATGCTGGCCGAGTTGGCGGTAAACCGGGCGCTGGATCGGGTGGATCCGCAGGCCTGATTCGGCAGGCAAACTGTGTCATCGTTCTTCGCGAGTAGGCTTGCTGCCACATTTTGAAATGCATTTCAGCTGTGGGAGAGCGCAGGGGGGGCGGCTTTTGATTTGCGTTGGATTCGCCCCTCACCCCAGCCCTCTCCCGAGGGAGAGGGGGCCGATTTGTGTGTTTTTCAAAGCCTGAGTTCAACTCGATATTTCACGTCGGCGTACCTCTACCAAACACCCCGGTCAGTCCCCTCTCCCTCTGGGAGAGGGCTAGGGTGAGGGTTGGCTTTTGGCTGTTTAAATGTGTGCCAGATAACCAGAACCTTCCCACATGGTTTTCAGGTTGTCCGTCGGACGTGCGCTCTTTAGTCTCTGGCTGTCGCTGCCAATTCAGCGACCGGGTGTGGAAACCTGAATTTCAAGTAGATGCGTTGCATCGCTACCGCAATCATTGTCGGCGTCTTCTTTCGTCTGCAAACTGTGTCGCGGCGGCTGTGCGCGGGCAGGCTTCGGTCTGGCCGGTTGCCTACTTATCGGTTTTCCACCCTGCGTACAGCTGCCACCTTTTGTCGTGTGGAAACGACAAAGGTTGGCTCCTCAGCCAAGTAGGAGTTGATATGGACAAACTGATCCCCGACCCACCCCACGAACCCATCACCCCGCTCGAAGATGCCATCCGCGCCGACGACCTCGTCAAGAACCGCGAAGCCATCAAACGCGCTCTCGATTTCTACCTCTGCCCCGAATCTGCAAAACCCCGCCAGCCCAGCACGATGTTTCTCATCCATCCGAAAATCGATACCGAAAGCCTGCTCGCCCACGCCTGCGAATCCCTGGCTTCGGCCAACACGCTGGCCGGTAACTTTGCCGATCAGTTGGCCCGGCCCGAGCGCAATACCGCGCTGGCGATTCAGCAGATCGTCATGCTGGCCGAGCTGGCGGTAAACCGGGCGCTGGATCGGGTGGATCCGCAGGCCTGATTCGGCAGGCAAACTGTGTCATCGTTCTTCGCGAGTAGGCTCGCTCCCACAGGTGGAGTGCATTTCAAAAGGTGGGAGCGAGCCTGCTCGCGAAAGCGCTCGCAAGGTCACCCCATCACTAATTCTTGCTCTCGATCTTCCCACCCGCATCCGGATCATAAAAATCCGGAATCTCATATTTGTACTTCTTCAGCCACCGCTGCATCGCCAGATCCCGTTCGGTTGCGGTCGCCGTTTGTGGCTTGGGTGAGGCGGCTTTGTTGCGGCTTTGCAGGACCAGCCAGCCTTCGGTCTCCTGTTGTTGCGCCGAGGCGGGGCCGGCGTCGATGGCGGCGGCGCTGAGGGGCAGGCTGAGCAGGGTCAGGTAGCACAGGCCTTTGAAGGGATGCATGGCTGTCTCCTTACTTGAGCGATGACGGCAACGGGTCAGCGACGGCGGCCACTTGATTGCTGGTGGCTGGTTTGGTCTTGACCGGGGCTTTGAGTTTTTCTGCGCGTTGCTGGGCTTCGGTGAATTGTTCCGGGGTCAGTTTCGCGCGGCTGATGATTTCGGCAGCTTGTGGCCAGTCGTTCTGGTACAGCAACAGGGTGACCATGTTCAGGGTCGCCAGTTGGTTGTTCTGCTTGAGTTCGATCGCGGTGAGGAATTCGAAACGGGCGTCGTTCAGGCGCAGTTGGTTGAGATAGACCACGCCCAGGTCGTTGCGGATTTTTTCGTCGGTGGGCGCCAGGCGCGCGGCGCGTTGCAGGTGGGCCTGGGCCTGGCCGTTGTCGCCACGGGCGGCGTAGAGTTGGCCGAGGCCGTGTTCGGCTTCGGCGGTCAGGCAGCCGCCGAGCAGGCCGCGGTACAGCGGCTCGGCTTCGCTGCGGCCGAGCAAGCGATAGACCTTGGCTTTGCGCAGGCGCACTTCGCTGATGTTGTCCGGCAGGCTTTGCAGGTTGGCCAGGCTGGCGTGCAGTTTGCCGTCGTTGGCGAGGTCGTCCGCGAGGTTCAGGGCCAGCTCCTGCTCCTGGGTCATTTTGCTGCAACTGCTCGGTGACAGCAGCGCCGTCCACGGTGCCTGGCCGTCGGTGGCGCAACCGCCGAGCAGCAACAGACTTGCCATGACTATCAGTACTTTCATCAAACGCTCTCCATGAGCAAGGTCAGTTTGCAAACGCGCGGGCAATGGCGGTGAAGCCCGGGCCGGCGAGGACGATCAGCAGTGCCGGAAACAAAAACAGCATCATCACTACAGACATCTTCGCCGACATTTTCGAGATGTATTCCTGCAGGCGCGTCAGGCGGCGGTCATCCAGCAGTTGCTTGAGCGCCAGCAGCGACTTCATCGCGCCGCCGCCCTGTTGAATCAGTTGCTGGAGGATCACGCAGGTGTCGCTGAATTCATCTACGGCGAGCATCACCGCGGCTTTGTTCAACTCCTGGCCAAGTTCCAGGCCGCTGTCGACACGGGCCAGAATCAGGCGCAGTTCGCTGGTCAGTTCCGGCAGCAGTTTTTGCGCTTCAATGCTGAGTACCCGCAGGGCTTGTTCGACTGCCATGCCGGATTCGAAAAGGATGCGCAGCAGCGGAATGAAGGTCGACACCTCCACGGCAATGGTTTTCTGCCGCCGCGTCGCTGCGTAAGCCAGCAGACGTTTGGGCAGCAGATAGCCACCGCCGGTGGCGAGCATCGGCACGATCCAGCGGTTGCTGGCCTGGGGGAAAAATACTTCTTGCAGAAAGATCGCCAGGCCCAGTGTCAGCAACGGCGTGCCGATCTGGCAGGCCGCGAACAGCGCTCGCTCGTTGGCGCGGCGCCAGCCGATACGGTTGAGCAGGGTCTGGGTTTCGCTGTCGATGCTCACCGAGCGTTGCCCGAACTTACTGCTGCCCAATGCGCGCAACCAGCTGCCGAAGCGGTTCTCGCGCACCAGTTGTCCCTGCAGGCGCTGGTTGACCTGGCGCACTCGACGGCGCTCCACCAGCAGGTGATTGATCACCAGCATCAAGGCGCCAAGCAGCAACATCAGAGCCGCGAGCCAGACCATGTCAAACGCTCCGCAACATGCGCCACAGCGCCAGGCTTCCGAACACTTGCAACACGGCGGCGCTGATCAGCATGTGCTGCCCGCTCGCGTCGTTCCACATCCCGAGCATGTAGCCGGGGTTGGTCAGCATGAAGTAACTCACCAGCAGTAACGGCAACGAGCCGAGCACCCACGCGGTCATGCGTGTTTCGCCGGTAAGGGCGCGCAGTTGCCGCGCGCCCTGATCGCGTTCGCGGATCAGTTTGATCAGGTTCTCCAGCAGTTCGCTGGCATTGCCGCCGTAGCGATGATTGACCTTCAGTCCGAGGGCAAACATGCGCAGTTCGTCCTGTTCATAGAGTTCGGCAAAGTCGCTGACGGCATCCGGCAAGTTCACGCCCAATTGCACGTTGCGCTGGACCCGGCCCATGGCTTTTTTCAGCGGATCTTCGCTGGCTTCAATGCCGCCCATGACCGCGTCACTCAGGGTGCGCCCGGACTTCAGGCTACGCACGGTGTGATCAAGCAACTGTGGCAGTTGCTCGATCATGCGTTTGACCCGGCGCTGGTAGAGCACGGCGATGTACAGCCGTAACGCCAGGGGCGGAATGAAGATCATCAGCAGCAGGCCGATCCAGTCGGCGAGAAAATAACCCAGTGCCATCGCCAGCGCCCACAGACTCAGCCACAGGCCGAAACGCTCGGTCGGGCGGCCCAGCCCGGCACGCAGAAACATCCGCTCCAGTCCGACCCACACAGGTTTTTCTGGCGCCAGTTGCGGCTGTCCGGCGGCGAGACGGTTGAGGACTTTTTCCGTGGCGGTCTTGCGCAGGCCTTGCAGGAACAGACGGATCGACAGCCCCAGCAGCGTCAGGCAGATAACGATGAGAATGATCGGTCCCAGCATGCTCGGTGCTCCTTGCCGTCAGCCCAGATGCGTCTCGTGGCGTAGCTTGTCGCCGGCCGGATTGACCGCTTCGCGCAGGAAGCCGAAGCCCGTGCGGCGGTCGAGGCGGAACAGGGTATTGGTGACGTAGACGTCTTCGCGAATACCGACCACTTCCACCACTTCACTGACGCAGCGGCGCCCGTCAGGCATGCGCGTCAACTGAATGATCACGTCGAGGGCAGCGCAGATCATCTGGCGCAGGGTGCGTTCGGCGATGGAACGGCCCGTCAGGCCGACCAGTGTTTCCAGGCGCAGCAGGGCATCCTGGGCGTTGTTGGCGTGCACGGTGCTCATCGAGCCGTCGTGACCGGTGTTCATCGCGGTCAATACGTCGACCACTTCGACGCCACGAATCTCGCCGAGGATGATCCGGTCGGGGCGCATCCGCAGGGCGTTGCGGATCAGGTCGCTGGCCTTCACTTCACCGTGGCCTTCGGCGTTCGGCGGCCGGGTTTCCAGGCGCACCACATGCGGGTGACCGAGCTGCAATTCGGCGACGTCTTCGATGGTCACCAGACGTTCGTGCGGGTTGATCAACTGGCTGAGAATATTCAGCAGCGTGGTTTTGCCGGTGCCGGTACCGCCGCTGATCAGGATGTTGCAGCGCTTGCCGACGGCATCCTGGAAAAACTCGAAGATCGACAGGTCGATGGTTTGCATCGCCATCAGGTCGCTGCTCTTGAGCATGTCCTTGCGAAATTTACGGATCGACAGGCATGGGCCATCGAGGGCAATCGGCGGAATGATCGCGTTGACCCGACTGCCATCCGGCAGGCGCGCATCGACCATCGGCGAAGATTCGTCGAGGCGCCGACCGAGTGGCGCGAGGATGCGCTGCATCACGCGTTCGACGTGATGCGCATCGATAAACCGCAGGTCACTCTGGTGCAGCACACCGTCGCGTTCGATGAACACCCGGTGCGGGCCGTTGACCAGAATCTCGGTCACCGACTGATCGCGCAGCAACACTTCCAGCGGGCCGAAACCGGTTAACTCGTCGACGATCTCTTCGGCCAGGCGCTCCATTTCGTAGCGGGAAATCGCCAGGTGCAAACGCGCGATGTACTCGGCGACTTTGTCGGTGACGAACTGTGCGAGTTGCTGACGAGAACCTTCCAGCAGATTTTTGCCGGACTCTTCGAGGGCGTCGATGATGTAGCGATGCAGAACCAGTTTCAGGCCTTCGTGATCGCTGTTGCCGACGCCACTGCGGGGCGCCGCGCCGAAGAGTTTTTCTGCGCTCATGAGGTGCCTCGCAAGCGGTCGAACCAGGTCACTTTAGGCTTGGCCAGGCCCTCGGAACGTTTCGCTAACCTTTCACCGAGGGCGCGCAGGCTCTGGGTGAGTTTTTCCCGTGGGGCCAGTTCGAACAGACTGACGCCCTGGTTTTTGGCGTTCAGGCGCACTTCCGGGGTGAGGGCCAGCGTGGCGATCACTTCCAGGTTGAAGGTTTTGCCGAGGGTTTCCGAATTAGGCGCAACGTTGCTCAGGTAGCGGTCGATCAGCAGGCGTCCGTGGTCGAGCTTCATGCCTTTTTCCCGCCACAGATTGAGCACGGCGAGGTTGCGCCGGCAGTTGAGCACGTTCTGATCGGTGTACCAGAGCAACTTGTCGCAGTGGCTGACAAAGGTGCGCAAGGCTTCGCTGTCGGTCTGTCCGGTGAGGTTCACGACGATGTGCTGGAAGTGCTGGCGCAAGGCGCTGAGCAACATGTACAGCTCGGCGGCGCTGGTGTTTTCCAGCGGTTCATCGTTGCTGGCGTAGGCGAGAATGCGCAGGCCGGCCTCGGCGCTGGTGAAGGCACTGTCGATCAGCGTGGCGTCGAGCCTGCGCAAGTGGCGCAAGGCATCGCCGAAGTGAAACGAGCTCTCCAGCCCGAGTAGGGCGAGGCTGTCACCGCGCGGCAACCCGAGGTCGAGCAACAAGGTTTGCTGACCGCTCTTTTGCACCACCAAGGCCATGTGGTTGGCCAGCAGTGCGCCGTCGGAACTGCTCTGCACGCCATACATGACCGTGAGGCCACCCAACTGCGTGTTCGGTGCTACGGGCGGCAGGCGTTTGCTCAAGCGCCGCACCAGCCCGGCGACTTCACTGGAGCGCGAACCGTAGGCGACAAAATCCCGGGCGCCGGCGCGCATGGCATTGAGCACCAACTGATTGTCCATGCCGTCGCCAAGGGCCACGATTGCCAGCATCGGTTTGGCTTCCAGCGCGCCTTCGATCAATGCGCTCTGGGCGACCACGTGTTCGCGATCCAGGCCGACGAACACCAGGCTGGCAAAGGTCACGTCCACCAGTGCCAGCAATTCGTCGAGACTGCCGCCACCGGCGCTGACCACCTGACCGAGCGGCGCGAGCGCGCCTTGCAGCCACTCCAGATCGGTGCTGTTGCGGGTGATGGCGAGAAAGGTCTGGCTCAGATTCTGGCTCATTGGGATAACCCGCTGCGCTTGTCGAAGTTGCCGTTTTCAAGAAAAAACATGCGATAGAAATTCGGGTCGTAATTGCGCAGTTTTTCCCCGGGTAATGATGGCAGCTGGGCGTCGGCGGCCAATGGCTGCACCAGGTGCGGGGTGACGATCATCAGCAGTTCGCGCTCTTCGCGCTTGATCTGTGAGCCTTTGAAAAATGCACCGAGCACCGGGATGTCGCCGAGGCCGGGAAACTTGTTCACCTGCGAGCTGTTGGTGGTGCTGATCAAGCCGCTGATGACGAAGCTTTCGCCATCGCCCAGTGAGACGCTGGTGTCGGTGCGGCGGATGGTCAGGGCGGGCACAGTGGTGCCGGCGATTTGTACGGCATTGCTGAAGTCGAGTTCGCTGACTTCCGGAGCGACCTTCAACGCGATGCGATCACGGCCGATGATGGTCGGCGTCAGAGTCAGGCGGATGCCGAATTCCTTGTATTCGATCGACACGCTGTCGCTGCCGGAACTGGGCACCGGAATCGGTATTTCACCGCCGGCCAGAAAGCTTGCGCTCTGACCGTTCAGCGCGACCAGACTCGGCCGTGCGAGGGTGTAGGCGAAGCCGCTGGTTTCCAGCGCGTTGATGATCGCCATGGTCTTGCCGCCGATCCACGAAAAGTTGAACAGTGAGTTGTCCACCGGCAAACGTGGCTGCGGCACGCCATCAATGGGGGGCAGGGTGCCGGGCGAGCCGAACAGAAAGTTGCCGCGCGTGCCGATCAGCGAGGCGGTGGCTTCCTTGAGTTTGGTGCGGCTGACTTCGACGAAACGGATGTCGGTCTGCACTTGCGACGGCAGGCTCGGATCATCCGACGGCAGGCTGCTGCTCAACGCAGCGGTGGCGGCGCCCTGCACGAACACCATGCTCTGGCGCGGCTCGCTTGAGCACGACGTCCAGACCATCAGGCTGGTGGCGCCGGGCGCCACACCGGTGAGCAGAAAGGACGAGCTGCCGTTGGCGTGTACGTCGGCGATTTTCGGATCGCCAATCGCCAGACGGGTGATCGCTACCGGGGACTGCACGTCCTGTTGAAACCCTTCGCCGATTTCGATCACCGGCGGCATGCGCCCCAGTGCCGAACAGTTGCCGACCGCCGCGAACGCAGCGTCCATCGACAGACCCATCAGTAGCAGGGCGCGCAGCATGGTTTTGAATGTCGGCCTGAAACGACTCTGCATGCCCTTGGATCCTTGCGCAGTCATGGGTTTTGTTGGGTGATCTGATTGCCGCGAATGATTTCCACCGCCGGCCGTGCAGCGCCAGCGGAGCCGCCGCTGGAGGGCGCTTTCGGTGCCGCGCCCATGGCCAGTTGGGTGAACTGGAAGAGTTGTCGGTTAGCCGTGTCGACATGGGCCGCGGACTGATTTTCGCCGGCCCAGTACTTGGCCAGGCGTTGTTCTTCACTGCTGCGTACGGCCAGGCGCAAGGTGCCGGCTTGTGTGGCGAGCATCAGGCGACTGAGCAGTTGTTCCGGCACTGCCAGCACTACGGTGCGCGCGGCGATGCGGCGTTGATCCTGTTTGAGTTTTTCATCGGCGCTCAGGGCCGGCGATGCCGGTTGGCCGTCGTTGGTCAGGCCGTACTGATCACCCACCCCAAGCACGCGCATGGCCGGTAGAACGATCTGCGCCGATTGTTCGAGGTTGCTGGAATCCTGGCGCAGGTAGAGCAAGACATCGACGTAATCGCCGGGGATCAGTTGTCCAGCCGCGCCGATCACTTCGTCGACCGCCACGGTCAATGCGCGCTCATCGCGGTGAATCATGCGTGCCAGTGAGCCGCCGGCGCTGAAGCTTTCATCATTCAGCCAGGTGCCGGCGCTGAGGTGCCGCCAAGGTGTACGGCCGATGGCCTGATCGACATTGCTCAAGCTGCCGGCCGGGGCACTGCGCAGTTTTTCCACCGTGACATCGGCGGCCGTCAGTGCGGTGAACGGCGGCACATCGTGCAGCAACACCACTACCGGTTGGCGGGTCTGGTCTTCGGCGATCGCGACAGTTTTTTCAACGGTGACAGTTGGGGCGACGGGGGCGGCGGCGACGGGCGCTGGTTGACGACTGAGTACCAGTCCCCAGTAACCGACAAAAATGGCTCCCAATAACAGGATGGCTGCAAGGCCCATGGTGACGCGACTGTTCATGACGGCTCTCCCTTTCCTGCTGCACTACCCACCGCACTTGCTAACGAGAGAAGTTCCCAATCCGGCAGCTATGAACATGCAACTATTTCGCTATTTCCACGCTAGCTGATCCAAGCCAAAACGCCATTACTGACAGGAAAATAACTCACGAAAGTATGAGTCTTGGCCAATTAACAGCAGCAATCGGCAACTTCGCGATGTGATTAATCCTTTGTGATTAATCCGTTCTTACAGTTGTTGGGCGGGGGTTTGTTGACAATGCTCAAATGGCACGGTGGGTCTTGGCCGCTGCAGCGTGACATTGGCGCCAAAGGCGCAAAGGAGTAGTCGTATGTGTCGGATGATCCTCGATTATTTGATGGCCAGAGTCCGTTTGCTGGTCAAAAACGAAGAAGCCGCGTCGGCGATCGAATATGCGATCGTGGTGGCGATGGTTGCGGTAGTCGTTGTGGCTTTTGTCACTCCGCTGGGTAACCGGGTGTTGGCTTACTTCAATAACATTCTGACCGGGCTGGGTGGCACAGCGGTAACCAGGCCCTGATTGGCGAGGAGAATTGCGATGCTCTTTGATTATTTGAAAGTGCGTGTCCGCGGCTTCTTTGCCAGTACTGAAGCAGCGTCGGCAATCGAGTATGCGATTGTCGTGGCGATGGTGGCGGTGGTGGTCATCGTGTTCGTCACCCCCGTTGGCGCCCGGGTACTGGTGATGTTCAACAATTTGCTGGTGGCACTGGGCGGCACTGCCGTGACGGCCCCCGCACCGCCGTCCTGAGCTGAACGAAGCTGATGCCTGGTTGATGCCGCGCTACACTCGGGTTCACTTTCAGTTTTCAGGGATTGCCCATGAATGCTCCTTCGCTGCCGCGCCAACAGTTGCTTCTGGTTGACGATGAAGAGGACGCATTGCTGGAGCTGGCAGAGTTGCTGGAGGGTGAAGGGTTTACTTGCCATACGGCGACGTCGGTGAAGCTGGCGTTGCATCATCTGACTCGCCATCCCGATATCGCGCTGGTGATTACTGATTTGCGTATGCCGGAGGAGTCCGGGATGTCGTTGATCAAGCGGTTGCGTGAGCATACTTCTCGGCAGCATTTGCCGGTGATTGTGATGTCGGGGCATGCGGATATGGAAGACGTCAGTGATCTGTTGCGGTTGCAGGTTGTGGATCTGTTTCGCAAGCCGATTTATTACGTCAGGTTGTTGGAAACTCTGGATAATTTGTTTCCCAAGCCTTCGAGGAATGTGGCTGGGTGATTGGGGGGCCTATCCGTTGCTGCGGGTGTGGCTGATTAGGGTTCCGCCCTTACGGCGGGTCACTTTTTCCAGACGCCGAAAAAGTAACCAAAATGGCTTGCTCCTACGTGCGGCCCGCTCGCTGGGGCTCGGGGTTCCTTCGCTCCGGGATCGATCCGGGGGCAGCGCCTACGGTTTGCTTCGCTGCACCTCCTCTCGCTGTGTTTGGCTTCGCCAAACGGTCGCTACGCTCCCACCCTCGGATCAATCCCTCCACTCAGCCTTCCGACGTCGCCCGTGGATCAAGATCAAGAGCTGCAGCCGAGCTAACGCTCATCCTGTTGAGTGGTGAAAAGCCTAGGAGCGGCGTGGGTCGCTTTTGCTTTTCTGTGGGAGCGAGCTTGCTCCGGGCGGCGTTCCGACGAAGGCGGCCTGACAGCCGACCAATTTCTAACTGAATGCACTTAATCCAACTGTAGGAGCGAGCTTGCTCGCGAAGGCGGCCTGCAATCCGACCCATTTCTGCCGGTTGTACATTCCACCCGCCGCTGCCGAAGCCTCCTTGGTATTTCAGCTTACAACTGGTAGCTGAAACTTATGCTGTACCTGGGCTTGCGATTGAACGTGTCCAGCGCTTCATCCGACATCGCCTTCGCCGCTTCCAGCGCAATGTTGTAGTACTTGGCGTCGCCAAAGCGTAGTCCGATTGCTGCCGATGACAGATTATTGGCCTTTACCGGCAGTTCGTTGAACCAGCTGCGCGAGCGGTCGAGCACCACGTACGGTTGCAGGATGCGCACCCAGTTGCCGTCGCGGTTGAAGCTGTAGTTGACCTCGTACGCTACGCCCCAGCCCTTGTCGCCGGACGCTTGATCGTCGGGATAACCGCGACCGAAATTCTGCCCGCCGAACACCGCGCGTTCGCTGTCGGGCAGGGTGTCGTCGCTCCAGTACAGCGCGGCCGACAGCACGCCTTGCCAGTTGTCGAGGAACTTGTTGCTCTGCACCCCGGACAGGCGTACGCGGAAGAAATCGAGGTCGATGTCGTCGTAGTTGGTATGCGCGCCCAGGCTGTCGAAACCCTGATACACGCCGCCACTGAGAATGCGCAGTTGCCGGGCATCGGCCTTGCGCCAGTCGCCTTCGAAGGCCAGAGCGCGTACGTCGGTGCGGAACTCGGTGCTGAACGGGAAGTTGATGCCGTTGTAGCGAGTCTTGTCGTCGACTGCGTACAGGCGCGAGCCGGCGGTCAGCAATTCGTTGGAGGCGGCAATCAGCGGCAGAGTGAAACCGATGGAGTAGCGGTCGTTTTCTCGATGGGTGCTGAGTCGACCACCGCCGTCGATGAGGACTTCGGTACTGGGATCGGCGCGGTAGCGTGATGCGGACAGCGCCAGTTGCGCGCCTTCGTCATTGAGGAACTGGTTGTAGTCGAGGCGGTAGTAATGTTCGTGATCGTCACCCGGCGGGAACAAACCGCTGAGGCTCAGTTGCTCGCCCATCGAGGTTTGCGAGTTGCTGCTGACACCGAGCAAAGCCTGGGTGCCGTTGCGGTTGTCTTCGGTGGTGCTCAGCGTACTGGTGAAGGGTTTGCGGCTGGCCTGGGCGACCAGGGTTGTCGCGCCGTCGGTGGTGCCCGGTGGTGGCACCTGGGCCTGAATCGTCACGCCGGGGATGCGCGTCATCAGCGTGGTGTAACGCTCGAAGGTCTTGCGGGTCAGCGGCCGTTCGGCCTGGATCTTCGCCGCCAGTTTGTCGAGCAGCGCTTTGACTCGGCCGACATCGCCCTGGATCTGGACATCCCGCACGTAGCCTTCCACCAGCACCACGCGCGCGACGCCATCGTTGAAGTTTTGCTGCGGCAAGAACGCATAGGACAGCAGGTAACCGTCCTGCTGATAGCGTCGAGTGATGTTGCGCGTGGCTTCGATCAGGTCGGCGAGCGTGGCTTGGTGGCCGATCAGGGGCTTATAGATTTCGGCGAGCTCGTTGAGCGGGTAGAGGGTTCCGCCTTCGATCTGCACGGTTTGCAGATTGATCTTGGTATCCATCAGCAGCGGTTGCGCAGCGGCGGCACCGGCGTCCGGCACTTGCACGGGCGTGGCGCTCGGGCGATAAGCATCGGCCGGCAGGTTCGGCACAGGCAGGTTGCGGATGGTTTCGTTGCTGTTGAGAAAACTGGGCAGGGTGTCGGCGAGGGCGGCGGAACTGAGACTGAGGAACAGCAGGGATGCCATTACGCGCATAGGACACTCCATGGTCAGATCACAGCGCAGAGCTGTTTTTTTCCTAAGAAAAAAGCGGAAGACTCGTGGGAATCTTCCGCCCTCAACCAAGCGTAGGCGCTGTAGGTGAGGCCGTCGAATCGGCCAGGTGCAATTTAGCGTTTGTTGCCTCCCAAGGCGCCGGTTAGACCGCCGAGTACACCGCCTAGACCGCCACCGGTGGTACCCCCGCTGGTACCGCCGTTGACCAGACCGCCGACGGCAGCGACGGTGCCGCCGACGTTGGTGACCAGACCACCGACCGCGGTGGTGACCGGGTTATTGGTCGCTGCAATGGTATTGCCGATACTGCTGACCGCACCGCCAACCTGACCGGTGAGACCTGCAACAGGTGAGCCGATACCGGTCGCCGCGCCGACTTGTTGAGTCACGTTGGTAACAGCGCTGGTGACCGGGTTCAGGCCATTGCCCAAGGTGGCGCCGACCGTGGCCAGAGGTGAAGTTGTCGCGGTGATCGGGGTGCCCGATCCGCCCAGCACGGTGTTGAGCGAAGCCACGGTATTGCCCAGGCCGACAGCGGTAACACCACCTGCGCTGACGACGCCATTGGTATTCCCGGCATTCAAGCCTGCGCCAACGTTGACCACCGCACCGCCAACGGTTTGCAGCAAACCGGTGCCGCCGAGGCCACCGCCCAAGCCACCACCCACTCCACCGCCAGTACCCGCGCCGGTGCCGTTGGACACCAGACCGCCGGCCTTGCCCACCGCGGTGCCGGTATTGCTCAATGCGCCGCCGAGTGTGTTGGTCAAGGCATTGCCGTTACCCGCGTCGGTGACCTTGCCGCCCAGGGTGTTCACCGCGCCGCCGACTTGCGCAACCACGCCTTTGAGTGGATCGCCAAGACCTGTGGTCGCGCCGAGTTTGTCCGTGGTGCTTTCGACCATCGCAATCACCGGCACCAGACTACCGCCGAGTTTGTTGGTCAGTTGGCTGGTCGGGCCGCTGGTCAGTGTGGTGTCGAGGGTATTGCCGAGCATGGTGACTTTCTCGCCGACACCATCAAGCAACGGTGCGACTTTGGTCACCACACCGCCGACCACCGGCACGCTGCCGGTTGCCGTTGTCAGTTTGCCGCTGAGATCAGAGACGCCGTTGCCTACATCGGTGACCACGCCGCCGACCGAAGCGACGGTGGTGGTCAGGCCGTTAGGGTCGGTGGCCAGTTTACCGATGCCGTTGCTCACACCATTACCTAACGTAGTGACGACATTGCCAGCGGTGTTGGCCGCACTCTGGACCACGCCACCGACCACAGGAACGGTGCTCAGGGAATCGCCGATCTGGCCGACGCCATCGCCGACACCGGCCACGGTGGTGCCGACATCCTGCACCAGTGTGGTGGTGACCAACGGGGTGGTGGTTGGATTGGTCGGGTTGGTGGGATCGGTCGGATCTGTCGGGTTGGTTGGATTGGTCGGATCGGTGCCACCTGTGCCACCTGTACCACCGGTTCCGCCAGTACCACCCGTGCCACCGGTTCCGCCAGTCCCGGCAGTATCACCGGTGCCACCGGTTCCGCCAGTGCCCGCAGTATCACCGGTGCCTCCCGTACCGCCAGTGCCAGCGGTACCGTCCGCCGCAGAGCTGCCGGAACTGCTTTTATGACCGCCACCACCGCTGCTGCACCCGGTGAGGCCAAGGGAGAGAATCAATGCCAGAGCGATTGCCGATTTGCACCATACGCCTTGAGTTTTCATGATCGTAATTCCTTGCACCTGTCACAACGTTCGTTGACTTCGATGGCTCGCCGATCTGTCGTCGGTGATGCCTTCGACCGTTGTGCTCAATCTCAGTCCAGGGGCGGGTTTCAGGCCATTCTCAAGTTGGTATTAACGCCTTTATATAGAGGGTGAAGTTCAGCGCCTAAGGACTAATACCCACGATATAGCCGCGCAAAAAAAGGCCTTGATAATCAAGGCCCGGGTTTTTTCGGCGAAGGGGGAAAGGCTGGGAAAAACTTAAGTGATATACACACAATTAACGGTCTCCCGAGTGCTCAGGCAATCGGTTGCCACTGCCCGACCATGTGCTCCAGGTCTTGTGCACCGATCAGCCGCAACTCTCCACTGGAACCCGCCGCGCTCGCCAGCAAGGTCACCTCACTGGGCAGGCGCACCGGTTTGCGAAAATGCACGGCGATTTCGAGGTTGGCCTTGGGCAAATGATCGCCCAGCGCCGCCAGGGTTCGAGCCTTGTTCCACAAACCATGGGCGATGGCTGTTGGGAAGCCAAACAGCTTGGCACTTGCCGAACTCAGGTGAATCGGGTTGTAGTCTCCGGACACTTTGGCGTATTGCCGACCGATATCGGCCGGGGCTTTCCAGCGCGCCACCTCCACCAGCGATTGCGACGGCTCCCAGGTCTGTTCGACCGGCTCGCCCTCAAGCTTGACGCCGCGACAGAGCATCTGGCTTTCCGCTTCCCACAATGGCCCGAGCTGATCATCCAGCGTGGTCAGCAGATCGAACGTCGCACCTTTGGGGTGCGGTTGCAGGTTGTGCACGCGAACGCTGACTTGCGCCCGACCGATCCCGCCCATCGGGCGCAACACGCGAATGCGGTTGCTCAAATGAATCAGCCCCAACAGGGGAAACGGAAACTCTTTGGCAGTGAGCAATTGCATCTGCAGGGCGAAGGCGAGGATGTGCGGATACGTCGGCGGCAGCAGACCGTCATCGACGAATCCACACACCTTGCGATAGGCCGCCAGACGTTTGCCATCGACATCGACCCAACAGCGCAAGCCGCCGTCAGGCAATTGCGTGCCGGTGATTTTCCGTCGTGTCGCCGCCCGTGCGTACAGCCCCGGCAGATTCGGTTCGCGATCCAGCGTATGCCATTCGATGCTCATGCCTAAGCCCCCAGAACACTTTGTCCACAAACCCGCAGCGCCTGCCCGGTGAATGCGCCGGTGCCTGGTTGCGCCAGCCACGCGACCGCTTCGGCGACATCCTGCGGCAAACCGCCCTGGCCCAGTGAACTCATACGCCGGCCAGCCTCGCGCAGGCCGAACGGAATGTGTGCAGTCATCTGCGTTTCGATAAAACCGGGGGCGACGGCGTTGATGCTGATACCGCGTTCCAGCAGCGTCGGCGCCCATGCCTGCGCCAGACCGATCAGCCCGGCCTTGCTCGCGGCGTAGTTGGTTTGCCCACGGTTGCCGGCGATGCCACTGATTGAGGCCAGCAGAATCACCCGCGCATTATCGTGCAGCGTGCCATTGTCGAGTAGCGCCTTGGTCAATATTTGCGGGGCATTGAGGTTGACTGCGAGCACCGCGTCCCAGAATTCCGGGGTCATATTGGCCAGGGTTTTGTCGCGGGTGATGCCGGCGTTGTGCACCAGAATGTCGAGGCCGTCAGGCAGTTGTTCGATCAATTGCGCGGCGGCGTCTTCGGCGCAGATATCGAGGGTAATCGCACGACCGCCGAGGCGCGCGGCGAGGGCTTCCAGATCCGTCTTGGCCGGGGGAACATCGAGCAGGATCACCTCGGCACCATCGCGGGCCAGGGTTTCGGCAATGGACGCACCGATGCCGCGTGCAGCACCGGTGACCAGCGCCTTGCGCCCGGCCAGTGGCCGCGTCCAGTCAGTCACCTGCGTCGCACACGCCGTCAGGCGAATCACCTGCCCGGACACGAACGCGCTTTTCGGCGAGAGGAAAAACCGCAGCGGACCTTCCAGTTGATCTTCAGCGCCTTCGCCGACGTAGATCAATTGCAGCGTGCCGCCGCTGCGCAGCTCCTTGGCCAGCGAACGGGAAAACCCTTCCAGTGCTCGTTGCGCACTCGCGGCAAACGGGTCAGTCAGGCTTTCCGGCGCACGACCGAGAATCACCAGGTGCGCGCTGTGCTCAAGGTTCTTCATCAACGGCTGAAAGAATTCGCGCAGCTGTTTGAGCTGGTCGGTGTGCAGCAGTTCGCTGGCGTCGAACACCACGGCTTTGAGTTTCGGGCCGTGGCCGGGAATCCATTCAGTCGCGGTCGTCGGTTGCTCGCCGTAGCGGTAGATACTCTCGGTCAAACGGTTGGCGAAAGCGCTGACGCGTTCGGCCAGCGGCCCGCCGCCGATCAGCAGCGCACCTTCCACCGGCCGCAGGCGCCCGGCCTGCCAGCGTTCCAGTCGCACCGGCGACGGCAGACCCAGCGCCCCGACCAGTCGATGGCCGATGGACGAGTTGGCGAAGTCGATATAGCGGTCAGACATGGAACGCTCTCCAGAAGTTGGGGTTCAAAGTGTGGACTGTCGATGGCAATCAATCGTTCGATCCACGCAATAAGGCCTACGCTAGACACTGAGGTTTAGCAGGTCTTGCAGAGGAACGCGGTACTTGTGGGAGCGAGCCTGCTCGCGAAAGCGATATGTCAGCCACTGAAGATGCTGAATGTGCCGGCGTTTTCGCGAGCAGGCTCGCTCCCACAGGGGACTGCATCAAATTCGATCAATTTGAAAAGGAGTTATTCATGAGTCAGCTGCGCCGCGTCGCGATCATCGGCGGTAACCGTATCCCTTTTGCCCGCTCCAACGGGCCGTACGCCACCGCGAGTAATCAGGCGATGCTCACGGCCGCCCTCGAAGGCCTGATCGAACGCTACAACCTGCACGGTCAGCGCATCGGCGAAGTGGTGGCGGGCGCGGTGCTGAAATTGTCACGAGATATGAGCCTGACCCGCGAATGCGTGCTTGGCTCGCGCCTGTCCCCGGCCACGCCGGCCTACGACATTCAGCAAGCCTGCGGCACCGGTCTGGAAGCGGCGATCCTGGTGGCAAACAAGATCGCCCTCGGCCAGATCGAGAGCGGTATTGCTGGCGGCGTCGACACCACCTCGGACGCGCCGATCGGTGTCAGCGAAGGCCTGCGCAAAATTCTCCTGCAAGCCAATCGCGCCAAAACTACCGGCGAAAAACTGAAAACCTTTCTGCAATTGCGACCGAAACATCTGATTCCGGATTTCCCACGCAACGGCGAGCCACGCACTGGTCTGTCGATGGGCGAGCACTGTGAATTGATGGCGCAGACCTGGCAGATCCCGCGTGAAGAGCAGGATCAACTGACCCTCGAAAGCCACCACAAACTCGCCGCGTCCTACAGCGAAGGCTGGCACAACGACCTGATGACGCCGTTCCTTGGTCTGACTCGCGATAACAATTTGCGCCCGGACCTGACCCTGGAAAAACTCTCGACGCTGAAACCGGCGTTCGAGAAAAGCGCTAAAGGCACGTTGACGGCGGGTAACTCCACGCCGCTCACAGATGGCGCGTCCGTGGTGCTGCTCGGCAGTGAGGAATGGGCGAAGGCGCGTGGCCTGCCGATCCTCGCTTATCTGCGCGATGGCGAAGCAGCGGCAGTGGATTTCGTCAACGGCGCCGAAGGGCTGCTGATGGCGCCGGTGTATGCGGTGCCGCGGTTGCTGGCGCGCAATGGTCTGACCCTGCAGGACTTCGACTACTACGAAATTCATGAAGCGTTTGCGGCTCAGGTGCTGTGCACGCTGAAGGCCTGGGAAGATCCGGAATATTGCAAAACCCGGCTGGGTCTTGATGCGCCGCTGGGCTCGATCGATCGCAGCCGACTCAATGTGAAGGGCAGTTCGCTGGCGGCCGGGCATCCGTTTGCCGCGACCGGTGGGCGCATCGTCGCGAACCTGGCGAAGTTGCTGGACGCGGCGGGGAAGGGCCGGGGCCTGATCTCGATTTGCGCGGCGGGCGGGCAAGGCGTCACCGCCATCATCGAACGCTAACGCTTGAAGAGCCCCTCACCCTAGCCCTCCCGAAACGTCGGACCGCCCAGAGGGAGAGGGGACTGATTGGGGGATGCTTTAGAGTTACACCGACCTGATCTTGCTTTACCGAATCCATAATCGACGGGGTATTTCAGGTCGATGCATGCCGCCAGACACCTCGGTCATCCCCCTCTCCCTCTGGGAGAGGGCTGGGGTCGCTGTTGAGGTTCAGGTACGAAACCGTCTGACCAACCCATCCAGCTCATTCGACAACCCCGCCAGACTCTGCGAATCCAGACGCGCCGAGTTGGCCAGTTCTGCCACCAACTGCGCATCCCCGTGAATCTGGCTGATGTGCCGGTTAATGTCCTCAGCCACCTGATGCTGTTCTTCAGCGGCGGTAGCGATTTGCGTGTTCATGTCACGAATCACGTCCACCGACTCGCGGATCTGCCCGAAACTCTCGCGCGCCTCGCCGATGCGTGTCACCGACTGCTGCGACACTTGCAGGCTGGCGTGCATCTGTTGCGTGACCTGGCTGGTGCGCTTGGCCAGATTGCCGAGCAGGCCATCAATCTCTGCCGTCGAATCCGCGGTGCGTTTGGCCAGTGCGCGCACTTCATCGGCGACCACGGCAAAACCGCGGCCCTGTTCACCGGCACGCGCCGCTTCGATGGCGGCGTTGAGCGCCAGCAGGTTGGTCTGTTCGGCGATGGAACGGATGGTGCCGAGGATCGACTGGATATCGTTGCTGTCGCGCTCCAGTTGCTGCATCGACTGCGCCGATTGCTCCAGCTCCTGGCTCAGTTGGTCGACGCTGTGCACCGCCGCATCAATCTGCTGCTGGCCTTGACGAGCCTGACGCTGGCCGCTGTCCGCCGAGTCCGCCGCCTGACTGCACGAGCGCGCGACTTCGTTGGCGGTGGCGACCATTTCGTGGAAGGCGGTCGAGACCATGTCGACGGCTTCACGCTGCCGCCCGGCCGCTTCGGCCATGTCGCTCGACACGCGGGTCGAGCTCTGCGAGGTCGCGAGGATTTTCCCGGCGGCGCCGCCGATGTGCTGAATCAGGCTGCGGATCGCGGTGAGGAACTGATTGAACCAGTTGGCCAGTTGCGCGGTTTCGTCGTTGCCCCGAATGTCGAGGTTTTTGGTCAGGTCGCCTTCGCCCTGCGCGATGCCTTCCAGACCGCTGGCGACGCTGCGGATCGGACGCACGATCAGGCTGGCGAAACTGGCGCCGACCACGGCGAACAGCACGGCCAGCACGGCAGCGATGATCGCGATCAGCCAGGTCAGTTGCGTGGCCGAGCTCATCACGTCGCTCTGCTTGATCAGGCCAACGAAGGTCCAGCCCAATTGCTCCGACGGCCAGACGTTGGCCATGTAGCGCTCGCCATTAAGCTCGACTTCCACCAGGCCTTTGCCGGCCTTGGCCAGTTGCGCATAGCCTTCGCCGAGGCTGTCCAGCGGCTTGAAATTGTGTTCCGGCTGTTTCGGGTCGACCAGCACCGTGCCGCTGTTTTCCAGGAGCATCAGGTAGCCGGTTTCGCCCAGCTTGATCTGTTTGACGATCTCGGTGAGCTGCTTGAGCGTCACGTCGATGCTGACCACGCCGCCGTTGCTGCCGAGTTTGTTGTCGATGGTGCGCACGGTGCTGACGTAGGTCGCATCGTCCTGCGCCCAGTAATAAGCGGCGGTACGCAACGGCTTGCCCGGTTTGGCCTGGGCAGCCTTGTACCACGGCCGCTGACGCGGGTCGTAGTTGTTGAGCTTGGGATCGTCCGGCCACGACACGTAACCACCGGCAGCGGTGCCGACGATGGCGTAGGCGTAAGCCGGGTGAGCGTTGCCCAGGTCCTGGAGGAACGCGAAGACCTTTTTGTCCATCTCGCCCTGCGGGATGGATTCGGCGTTGGCGCCCATGTAGGTCTTGAGGCTGTCGTCGGTGTTTTTGATCAGCGGTTGCGACGCCAGGTAATCGACGTTCTGGCTGATGCCATCAAAAAACAGCTGCATGGCATTGCTGACCTGACGGATCTCGCGACCGCTGCTGTCGACAAAGCTGTCCCGGGCATCGCTGCGCAGGTTCATCACCACCAGCGTTGCGACCAGCACCACCGGCAAGCAGGCGATGATTGCAAACGCCCACGTCAATTTCTGTTTGATGTTCATCCGCGCTCCAGATTTTCTTGTAGGCCCACGCAGTGCAGATGACTTGTGGTTTATTGGCAGCCGAAAACGTTATGGATCACCCGTTGCCCTGAGTGCGGCATCGCTGATTATTGTGGAACGATTGTCGGACAAATCCCTCTGTCATTGAGGACTTCGGCTGCGAAACAGGGAAATTGAGGCGACTTTGCAAAAATCTTCCGAAGGGGGCATCAGCCAAATGTCAGATTCTGTCGCAAATGCCCTTGAAGACATGTACCAACAAGTACAACAGGCTCGGCTATGATTCTCGACGGTCGATGCGCGAACGCAGAGTTGGCCCTGTTTAATCCGGCACAGTGTGTGCATTCTCAACGTTCACAGGTCGGCAACCCCTCCCCGTGATGCGAGGATTGCCGTATAACGAGTGACATTCGCGTGTTTGGTAATAAAGGACCCACAATAAAAGCTGATGAAGACTCCAAAACGCATTGAACCCCTGATCGAGGACGGTCTGGTCGACGAAGTGCTGCGCCCACTGATGAGTGGTAAAGAAGCAGCTGTTTATGTGGTGCGCTGCGGCAATCAGTTACGTTGCGCAAAGGTCTACAAGGAGGCGAACAAACGCAGTTTCCGCCAGGCGGCCGAGTATCAGGAAGGCCGCAAGGTTCGTAATAGCCGACAGGCTCGGGCGATGGCCAAGGGCTCCAAGTTCGGTCGCAAAGAAACCGAAGATGCCTGGCAGAACGCCGAAGTGGCGGCGCTGTTTCGTCTGGCCGGTGCCGGCGTGCGGGTGCCCAAGCCGTATGACTTCCTCGACGGCGTGCTGTTGATGGAGTTGGTGGCCGACGAATTCGGCGATGCCGCGCCGCGTCTGAACGACGTGGTGCTGGAGCCGGATCAGGCGCGCGAGTATCACGCGTTCCTGATCTCGCAGATCGTGCTGATGTTGTGTACCGGTCTGGTGCACGGTGACCTCTCGGAGTTCAACGTGCTGCTGACGCCGACCGGTCCGGTCATCATCGACCTGCCGCAAGCCGTCGACGCTGCCGGCAACAACCATGCGTTCAGCATGCTGGAGCGCGATGTCGGCAACATGGCTTCGTACTTCGGTCGCTTTGCGCCGGAATTGAAACTGACCAAGTACGCCAAGGAAATGTGGGCGTTGTACGAAGCCGGCACCTTGCACCCGAACAGTGTGCTGACCGGTGAGTTCGATGATCCGGAAGACCTGGCCGATGTGGGCGGGGTATTGCGCGAGATCGAAGCGGCGCGCCTCGACGAGGAACGCAAGCAGGCCATCCGCGCAGCGGACGACGAGCCGAAAGGCAAGTCCGACGAACCACCGCCGCCACCGTGGATGCAGTGATTGCTTGATGAGAAACCCGGCTTCGGCCGGGTTTTTTGTTTGAATCAGAATCCCTAGAAGCCCCTCACCCCAACCCTCTCCCAGAGGGAGAGGGGGCCGACCGAGGTGTCTTGCGTCATACATCGACCTGAAACACCGGGTCGATTACGGATTGGACGAGGTCAGCATTTGGACCTGTTTGGATTCGGTAAAGAAATTTCAGGTCGGCGTATCTCCACAGCATCCCCCAATCAGTCCCCTCTCCCCCTGGGAGAGGGTTAGGGCCCTTTCGGATCAACGCAATTTCGCGTCTACTGTCCACCGCTCCAGCCACACTCAAGGACTGAATGTGACCACCCTGCGCAACACCCACCTGATCGTCACCGCCCGACTGATCTCCGATTTCGGCGCCTTCCTCAACATGGTCGCGCTGGCCACCTACGTCTACCTGCTGAGCAACAGCGCCATGAGCGTCGGGATTTTCCTCGCCAGCCGCGTGGGTGGGGGGATCTTTGCCAGTTTGATCGGCACCGCGTTTTACCGGCGATGCAGCGGACGCGCGCCACTGATCGCGTTCGATCTGCTGCGCGCCAGTGTGCTGGGTCTGTTATTGATTGTGCCTGTCAGCCAGCAAGCCATGCTGTTGCCGGTGATTGCCTTCGGTCTGGGACTGGGCAACTCGATGTTCGCCATCGGCCTCAACAGCCAGTTGCCGCGTCTGATCCCCGCCGATCAACTGCTCAAGGCCAACGCCTGGATCACCTCGGCCTCATCTGCCGCGATGGTCGGTGGCAGTCTGGTATCGGGTTTGCTGGTAGCGGGTTTTGGTTTTGAAACGGTGTTCGCCCTGAATGCGCTGACGTACCTGATGGCAGCATTGTTGATCGTGCCGCTGCGTTTCGAACCTGCAACAGCCAGCGAGGAAACCGAACGCAGCGAATGGTCAGCCCTCAAACAGGGCTTGCGTGCTGCGCCGGTGGTTGCTGCGATGCTTGCGGTGACCATGGCCGACACCCTGGGCAGCGCCGCGCACAACGTTGGCTTTCCGATCATTTCCAAACTGCTCACGCCAGAGTCGGCGAGTACCACGCTGGGGCTGATGCTGGCGGTGTGGGCCAGCGGCAAACTGCTGGGCGCACGAATCGCCAGCCGTCTCAAAGGCTCGGACAACATCCACCTCGAACGACTGTTTTTCTTCGGCGTGGCGCTGATGTCCTGCGGCTTTATCCTGATGTTCCAGCAACACAGCCTCTACGGCCTGCTGCTGTTTTCATTGCCGGCGGGACTGGGTGACGGCTTTTCCGAAGTCGGGCTGATGTCGCGTCTGCAGCGCGAACCCGAGCGCTTGCGCCTGCCGATTTTCAGCGTGCTGACCTTGCTGCAAATGACCGGATTCGGCATCGGCATGTTGATCGCCGCACCGTTCTACGCGTGGTGGGCGCCGGGGGCCGTGGTCATGCTGTTCCACGGCATTCCCCTGTGCACCTTGCTCACGGTAAAACTGTTGGCGCTCAAGCGCGGGCGGGTTGCGCGCAGCAGCCCGACGCCAGTTCCTTGAGAATCGGGCAGTCGGGGCGATGGTCGCCATTGCAGTGCTCAACCAGGTCTTGCAGGGTATCGCGCAGTTCTCCGAGTTCGCGGATCTTCTGATTCAACTCGTCGATGTGCTGGCGCGCCAACGCCTTCACATCGGCGCTCGCGCGCTGGCGGTCCTGCCACAGGGTCAGCAGCTTGCCGACTTCCTCCAGGGAAAAACCCAAGTCCCGCGAGCGCTTGATGAACGCCAGCGTGTGCAGGTCATCGTCACCGTAGACCCGGTAACCGCTGTCGGTGCGATGCGCTGCCTTGAGCAGGCCGATTGACTCGTAATAGCGGATCATTTTCGCGCTCAGGCCGCTTTGTTTGGCTGCTTGACCGATGTTCATCGGTGCTCCTCCAGATCCTTGGGTTTCCAGGTTTTCAACAGTAGCGCATTGCTCACCACGCTGACGCTCGACAGCGCCATGGCCGCACCGGCCAGCACCGGGTTGAGGAAGCCGAAGGCGGCCAGCGGAATACCGATCAGGTTGTAGACGAAGGCCCAGAACAGGTTCTGGCGGATTTTCGCGTAGGTCTTGCGGCTGATCTCCAGCGCCGCCGGCACTAGCCGTGGGTCGCCGCGCATCAAGGTGATGCCCGCCGCGTGCATGGCCACGTCGGTGCCGCCGCCCATGGCGATACCAATGTCGGCAGCGGCGAGGGCCGGCGCGTCGTTGATGCCGTCACCGACCATGGCGACCACGCCGGTTTTTTTCAGCTCGGTGACGGTAGCGGCTTTGTCCGCTGGCAGCACTTCAGCGTGGACATTGCTGATGCCCAGGGCCTCGGCGACGACGCGTGCACTGCCACGGTTGTCGCCGGTCAGCAGGTGGCAGTGGATATTTCGCGCGGCCAGTTGTTGTACGGCTTCCAGTGCACCGGGTTTCAAAGTGTCACCGAAGGCGAACAAGCCGAGTACTTGCGGTTCAGGACTTTGTTCGATTAACCACGACAGGGTGCGGCCCTCGGCCTCCCATACTTGGGCAGATTCGCTCAGGTTGCCCGCGCTCAAATCACTTTCTTCGAGCATCCGCCGATTGCCCAGCGCCAGGCGTCGGCCGTTGAGATTGCCGGCGATGCCGCGACCGGTCAGCGACTGGCTGTCGCTGACCTCGGGCACCGTCAGGCCGCGCTCGGCGGCTGCATGCAGCACTGCTTTGGCCAGTGGGTGTTCGCTGCCGCGTTGCAGAGCGCCGGCCACTGTCAGCAGGTTGTTTTCGTCACCGTCGATGGCGCTGAAGTGGGCGATACGCGGTGTGCCGGAGGTCAGCGTACCGGTCTTGTCGAAGACCACGCTGCTGACTTCATGGGCGCGCTCCAGCGCTTCGGCATCCTTGATCAGAATGCCGTGACGCGCTGCTACACCGGTGCCGGCCATGATCGCCGTCGGCGTGGCAAGGCCCAGTGCACATGGGCAAGCGATGACCAGCACCGCGACAGCATTGATCAGTGCCGTTTCCATTGGCGCACCGTAGAGCCACCAGCCGATCAGCGTAGCGAGGGCAATCAGCAACACCGTCGGCACGAAGATCTGGCTGACTTTATCCACCAGTTTCTGAATCGGTGCCTTGGCCGCTTGGGCGTCTTCCACCAGACGAATAATCCGCGCCAGTACGGTTTCCGCGCCGAGTGCCTGAGTGCGCACCAGCAAGCGACCTTCACCGTTGATCGCGCCACCGGTGACTTTGTCGCCCGGTTGTTTCGGTACCGGCAGGCTTTCGCCACTGATCAGTGCTTCATCAGCGTGGCTCTGGCCTTCGATGACTTTGCCGTCGACCGGGAAACGCTCGCCGGGTTTGACCAGCACCAGATCGCCCAGGCGCAGGGCGCTGATAGCGACGTCCTGCTCGCGGCCTTCGATCACTTGAATCGCCCGCTCCGGCCGCAACGCTTCGAGGGCGCGGATGGCGCTGGCAGTCTGGCGTTTGGCGCGGCTCTCGAGATATTTACCGAGCAGCACCAAGGCAATGACCACCGCCGATGCTTCGAAATACAGGTGCGGCATGCGCCCGGCAGCGGTGGCCCATTCATAAAGACTCAGTCCGTAGCCGGCGCTGGTGCCGAGGGCGACCAGCAAGTCCATGTTGCCAGCACCAGCGCGAACGGCTTTCCACGCGGCGACGTAAAAGCGCGCACCAAAAATGAACTGCACCGGCGTGGCGAGGGCGAATTGCGCCCAAGCCGGGAGCATCCAGTGAATGCCGAACGGTTGCAGCAACATCGGCGCCACCAGCGGCAGGGCGAGGGCGATCGCGCAGATCAGCGCCCAGCGTTCATGTTTCAGCCGCTGCTGTTGGATATCGGTTTGCGGGTGTTCGGCTTGCCAGACGCTGGCTGAGTAGCCGGCCTTGCTCACCGCGTCGAGCAGACTTTGCGGATCGACCTGGCCAAGTAGTTCGAGGTGCGCACGTTCGTTGGCCAGGTTGACGCTGACGCCTTTCACCCCAGGGACTTTGTTCAGCGCACGCTCGACGCGACCGACGCAGGAGGCGCAGGTCATGCCTTCGATGTTCAGTTCCAGGGTTTGCTGCGGGACGCTGTAACCGGCGCGTTCAACCGCCTCCATCAAGGCCGGCAGGCTGTCGCCGGGTGCCTGCACGCGGGCCTGCTCGGTGGCGAGGTTGACGCTGACGGCACTGGCGCCGCTGACTTTACTCAATGCCCGCTCGACACGCCCGGCGCAACTGGCGCAGGTCATGCCGGCAATCGGCAGATCGAAAGTGATGGAATCGGACATCGGTCGTACTCCCTGTAGTAGATGCCTACAAGGATCAACCTTGCCATGCGGGCAAGGTCAAGCGCCAATCTCAAATGCAAAAGATCGCAGCCTTCGGCAGCTCCTACATTGGAATGCAATCCCTGTAGGAGCTGCCGAAGGCTGCGATCTTTTGGCTAGCGACTCAGTATTCGAGAGCCGCAGGTTTCAAGTAGACGCCTTCGGAATTCATCGCCAACCGATACTTCAGCACATCACCGGCATGCAATTTGATCTCCTGCGACCCCGGCGCGAGCATCCCCGGATTGCAACCGGCGACTTGTCCCGGCAGCAACTTCAAGCGCAGCGAAACAGTGCCAGGCGGCAGGTTGAAGGAAATGCTTTGCTCCTGCAGCAACCGCGCCGAGAGCTGATCCTGGATGTACACGCCGATCTCACACGAGGTCGATACTTCCAGACGCTCGCGGGAAATGATCAGCACCGCATAGTCCTCGCCGGCGGCTTGCACCTGAGGGACGGCGGCAAAAAGGCCGAGAAAGCCAAACAGGCTGAAAGCTGACCAGCGCATGGCTGAATCTCCTGAATCGAGTCATTGATGTACGCAGCTTGGCCGAGCGCGGCGCCGATTGCCAGCCCGGCAGTTTATTGAAGAACTTGACCTTGCCATCGTGGCAAGCTCGAAAGTGGCGGCAACCTCACTCAAAGGAGTCATTCCATGCAAGTGTTCAACGTTCAAGGCATGTCCTGCGGTCACTGCGTCAAAGCCATCACCAACGCCGTGCAGGCCAAGGATCCGGCCGCCAGCGTGCGGGTCGATCTGGCGGCGAAAGAGGTCGGCGTCGAAAGCGCCATGAGTGCTGATCAGGTCATCGAAGCGATTCGCGAAGAGGGATATGAGGTGAAGCTCGTCTGAAATTGATCGTTAGCGAGCTATCGGAATGTTCAAGGCGTCCGGGCGCGGCTAGACTGTCGGGCTGCCGACTTGCAACCTGGATGCCTGATGAACTTCCGTACCATTCTGATTCTCGGTGCCTTGACCGCCTTCGGGCCCTTGGCCATCGACTTCTATTTACCCGCATTCCCCTCGATGGCGCTGGCGTTCGGCACCGACGAGAAACACGTGCAGATGACGCTGGCGGCATATTTCGCCGGGTTGTCGATCGGCCAACTGGCTTATGGGCCGGTGGCGGATCGCTTTGGCCGACGCATCCCGTTACTCGTCGGGCTTACGCTGTTCACCCTGGCATCGCTCGCCTGCGCTTATGCGCCGAACCTGGAATGGCTGATCGGCGCACGTTTCGTCCAGGCGTTGGGCGGTTGTGCGGGGATGGTGATTTCCCGGGCGGTGGTCAGCGACAAGTGCGACGCGGTGGGTTCGGCGAAAGTCTTCTCGCAATTGATGCTGGTGATGGGCCTGGCGCCAATTCTGGCGCCAATGCTCGGCGGTCTGCTGGTCAACACCACAGGCTGGCAGTCGATCTTCCTGGTGTTGACCGGGTTCAGCGCGCTGGCCGGTTTGGCCGTGGCGCTGGGGCTGCCGGAAAGTATGCCGGCGCACATGCCGCGCCAGCCGTTGTCCGGCGCCCTGCGCCAGTACGGGCGCTTGCTCAAGGATCGGGTTTACCTCGGTCATGCCCTGACCGGTGGCATCGCCATCGCCGGGATGTTTGCCTACATCGCCGGCTCGCCGTTTATCTTCATCAAGTTGTATGGCGTCCCGGCCGAACATTTCGGCTGGCTGTTCGGTACCAATGCGGCGGGCTTCATTCTGGTGGCGCAGGTCAATGCGCGGATGTTGGCCAAACGCGGCCCGGCGTTCCTGCTGTCGAGGGCAGTGTGGGTGTATTTCGCTGCCGGGCTGGCGCTGCTCGCGGTCAGCGCAATGCACACCGAATCCTTGTGGCCGCTGCTGATTCCACTGTTCATCTGCGTGTCGAGCCTGGGCTGCATCAGCCCCAACGCCGCTGCCTGCGCGATGAACGGCCAGGGCGCGCGCGCCGGCAGTGCCTCGGCGCTGCTCGGCTGCATGCAATTCAGCGTCGCCGCCGGCGCTTCGGCACTGGTGGGGGTGTTGCACGACGGCACAGCCGTGCCGATGGCGATTGTTATCAGCCTGTGCGGTTTGCTGGTGGTGTGCGTGGCGCTGCTCACCCGCCGTCTGCAGAATGCCCGGGCACTGGCGCAAGCTCAGGCCGAGGCATAAAACAGCCTCAGCCGGCAGCGCGCTGCTGGCTGCGGTCGGGAATCTGATGGGGCGCGCACAGTCGCGCTTCGAGGGTGCGGGTGAAGGCCAGTGCTTCGGCTTCACTGCGGAATGTCACGGCGTGTTGGTCCAGGCGAACCTGCCATTGAGACTTTGCCACTTCTTTTATCAGGATCTTCATTGCTGACCTCCCTTGCGTAAAAGATGTATCGCAGAGGCTTCGATTGTAGACCTGAATACGATCGCAATTGTGACAACGGTCAAGCATCGGACTGACGGCAAAAAACAGCGCAGCCCCGCCGACCGCTCTAGGTTCGGCGAAGGCTGCGCTGTGCGGTTTTTTAGAAACCTTCTAAAACAATTTTCCCCTTGGCTTTGCCACTTTCCAGCAGCTCATGAGCACGACGCAGGTTCGCCGCGTTGATCGTGCCGAAGTGCTCGCCCACCGTGGTCTTCAACGTCCCGGCATCAATCAGCTGCGCCACGCGGTTAAGCAGTTTGTGCTGTTCGATCATGTCCGGCGTCTCGAACAGCGAGCGGGTGTACATGAACTCCCAGTGCAGCGACAGGCTCTTGCGCTTGAGTTTGCTCACGTCCAGCGACTTCGGATCGTCGATCAGTGCGAGTTTGCCTTGCGGCGCCAGCGCTTCGACCAGTTGATCGAGGTGCTGTTCGGTCTGGGTCAGGCTGGCGACGTGGGTCACGCTGTCGATCCCGGCGCGCTTGAGCTCTTCGCTCAGCGGCTGGCTGTGATCAATGACGAGGTCGGCGCCCAGTTGTTTGACCCAGTCACGGGTTTGCTCACGTGATGCGGTGCCGATGACTTTCAGGCCGGTCAGTTGCCTGGCCAATTGCGTGAGGATTGAGCCAACCCCGCCGGCCGCGCCAACGATCAGCAAACTCTGATCTTCGTTGGTTTTGCCTTCGCGGATTTGCAAGCGTTCGAACAGCAATTCCCATGCGGTGATCGCGGTCAGCGGCAGTGCGGCAGCTTCGGCAAACCCGAGAGATTTCGGCATATGGCCGACGATGCGCTCATCGACCACGTGCAGTTCACTGTTGCCGCCGGCACGGGCGATGGAGCCGGCGTAGAAAACCTTGTCGCCAGCCTTGAACAGCGTCACTTCGCTGCCGACAGCCTTGACCACACCGGCGACGTCCCAGCCCAGCACTTTCGCTGCAGCGTTTTCCGGTGCCACGTTCTGCCGCACTTTGGTGTCGACCGGGTTGACCGAAATGGCTTTGACTTCCACCAGCAGGTCGCGCGGGCCGGCGACCGGTTCTGGCAGTTCGATGTCTTGCAGGGATTTGGCGTCGCTGATCGGCAGGGAAGCGTAATAGGCAATGGCTTTCATGAAGGGCTCCGTACAGTTAATAGAAGAAGATCAGGCAATCACGCCAAGGCGCTTGAGCTGGAAGTGTTCGATGGTGTGGCCGGCAGTGGCCTGGAAGTTCTGAAAGTGCGCGCTGTTGTTGTGCGCCTCAAGAATCGCTTCGCTGGCCCAGTGTTCGATCACATAAAACACCTGCGGGTCGGTGAGGTCGCGGTGCAGGTCGTACTGGCTGCAACCGTGTTCGGCGCGGCTCGGTTCAACCAGGGCGCGCAAGCCCTGTTCGAGAAGATCCTGTTGACCGGGTTTGGCAATCAGGGTGGCGATAGCGGTGAAAGGCTGGGACATGCTCGGCTCCAGAGAAGCGGGATGAATGCGATGGAGTGATGATTGGCTATTTCTCTGCGAGATAAAACCGGCTAAAAGAGCAGTCTCTTTCAATATTTTTTTGATAATCGAGGCTGAGCATGCTGCGTTTCGATGACTTGCAGTTGTTTGTCCGGGCGGCGGATCTGGGCAGTCTGTCGGCGGCAGCGCGGGTAATGGACATGTCTGCGGCCGTGGCCAGTGCGGCGTTGAAACGGATCGAACAGCAACTCGGCGCGCGGTTGCTCGCGCGTTCGACCCGCAGTTTGCGTCTGACGGCCGAAGGTGAAGGCTTTCTCGAATACGCCCGCGCGGCGTTGAGCAATCTCGATGAAGGCCGGCGCTTGCTGGCCAGCGGCCAGGATCAGGTCAGTGGGGTCTTGCAGTTGTCGGCACCTTCGGACTTCGGCCGCAATCTGTTGCTGCCATGGCTCGACGCGTTCCAGCGCGAACACCCGAAGCTGACCGTGCGTTTGCTGCTCGGCGACCGCATTGCTGACCTGTTCCGCCAACCGGTAGACATCGCCTTGCGTTATGGCGAACCGGAAGACTCAAGCCTGGTCGCCTTGCCCATCGCCCCGCATAACCGTCGTGTGCTGTGTGCCTCGCCGGCGTATCTGGCCCGGCACGGCGAACCGCGCCAGCTCGAACAACTGGCCCAGCACAACTGCCTGCTGTACATGCTCGGCAGTCGGGTGCATGACCATTGGAGTTTTCATGACGGCAAACGTGAAGTCGGCCTGACCGTCAGTGGTGACCGTTTCAGCGATGACGCCGACGTGGTGCGCCTGTGGGCGGTGGCCGGCGCCGGAATTGCCTACAAGTCGTGGCTGGACGTGGGCGCCGATGTGCTCGCCGGGCGTCTCAAAGTGCTGCTGCCGGAGTTGCTGTGTGAGCGCGCACCGCTGAATTTGTTGTGCGCCCATCGCGCTCAATTGAGTAAGCCGGTGAACCTTCTGCGGGAAATGCTCGCCAGCCGATGCGCTGATTTGAGTAGTCAATTTCCCGCTTTTTCGGAAGTTGATCATTAGTCGCAGGTAAATAGAGAAATTTCTGTCAGGAACAATCACCACCTGCGCAGGCCCCGGCGCGGGACGCGGGAGCTAACCCGCTTATACTAGCGCCCGCCTCATGCCAGCACCGACACCCCGGCCCGGAGACCCTCGCACCGCGTCGCCAGTATTCGAGTGATGGTCGCGCAACTGCTGCGGGTTCTGTGCTGGAGCAGGCTGCGTCACTGGCCTGCCTTGTCCCGGTTCATGGCGATTTTCGCGTCTTGGCCGATGACTCATTACCGGCCAAGATGTCTCCGAGCAGTAGACGATACGATTCAACAGGGAGTGAACACATGGAACATGCACCTTGCATCAGCCAGATCGCCACGTTGCTGGCCGACCCCAAGCGCAGCGCGATGATGTGGGCGTTGATGGATGGCTCGGCCCGGCAAACCGAGGAGCTTGCGCTACTGGCAGGGCTGTCGCCGTCGTCGGCCAGCGCGCACTTGGCGCGGCTTTCCACGGGTGGTCTGTTGAAGGTCGAAGTCCGCGGTCGCAAACGGTTTTTCCGTCTCTCGGCACCGGAGGTCGGCGCTGCAATAGAAGCGTTGGCCAGCGCTACCATTGCCAGTGCTCCAAGGGACATTCCCGAGGTATTCAAACGCACCACCCCCATGGCCAAACCGCAGACCGCGCCGTCCTCACTGTTGCGTGCGCGTTTTTGCGATGACCATCTGGGCGGTACGCTGGCGGCGGATCTGTATCAGCGGCTGCTTGATGCCGGTTGGATCGAACAGCTTGAGCAACGCGTCGTGGTGACCCATAAGGGGGCGAAATTGTTGGCTGGGCGCGGTGTGTTCATTCAAGCGTTGGCCCATCGCAACGTACAAGTGGCGTGTGCCTGTCCGGACTGGAGCGAGCGTCGTCCGCACATGGGAGGCTCACTGGGTGCCGCGTTGCTGCAGTTGTTCATGCAGTCCGGTTGGCTGACCCTGCCCAACGATTCCAGAGCCTTGCAATTGACGGCCACTGGCCAACGGGAACTGCACCGCTTCGCCAAGGAAACCGAACTGGAAATGGCGTTGTAGAGCACTCGCATTCGACGTCAGCACTTCTGGCGTCGTCCACGACTGCGAACAGGTCGCATCCAGCAGCAACGCCTGAGCGCTATCGCGCACACTCGATCCGGGGATATTTCGGATGGGGGGAGGCGGCATGGACACACACGGCTACAGCGCGGCGGAACGCTTGGAGCGACTGCCAATAAGCGGTTATCACCGGATCATTTTCATCATTATTGCTCTGGCGTTTTTCTTCGACTCCATGGACCTGGCGATGATGACGTTCCTGCTCGGCTCGATCAAAGCCGAGTTCGGCCTGAGCAGTGCGCAAGCGGGGCTGCTCGCCAGTTCGAGCTTCTTCGGCATGGTGCTGGGAGCGTCGCTGTCGGGCATGCTCGCCGACCGCTTCGGGCGCAAACCGGTGTTTCAGTGGAGCATCGTGCTGTGGGGCGTGGCCAGTTATCTGTGCTCGACGGCGCAAACGGTCGAGACGCTGACACTGTTCCGCATCCTGTTGGGGATCGGCATGGGCATGGAGTTTCCCATCGCCCAGTCGATGTTGTCCGAGCTGATTCCGGCGCAACGTCGCGGTCGTTACATCGCGTTGATGGACGGCTTCTGGCCGCTCGGCTTCGTCGCTGCTGGCGTGCTGTCCTACTTTCTGCTGCCACTGATTGGCTGGCGCGACATCTTTCTGGTGTTGGCCGTGCCGGCAGTGTTTGTGCTGGCGATCCGCTTTTTCATTCCCGAGTCACCGCGCTGGCTGGAACAGGCGGGGCGCGATGACGCTGCGGACAAGGTGTTGAACGGCATCGAGGCGCGGGTGCGCAACTCGCTGGGCGGTGCGGCGCTGCCGGAACCGATTCGTTTGCCGCGCACTGTGACGCCGCCGGGCAACTTCTTTTCGGCGCTCAAACAGATCTGGTCGCCGCAGTATCGCCAGCGCACCACAATGATCTGGAGTCTTTGGTTCTTTGCGCTGCTTGGCTTTTACGGGCTGACGTCGTGGCTCAGTGCGCTGCTGCAACAGTCGGGTTTCGCGGTGACGCAGTCGGTGTATTACACGGTGCTGATTTCCCTGGGCGGGATTCCCGGGTTTCTGATGGCGGCGTGGCTGGTCGAGCGCTGGGGGCGCAAACCGGTGTGCATCGTCACGTTGCTCGGCGGCGGGGTGATGGCGTTTCTGTATGGGCAGAGCGCGGTGTTTGGCGGCAACGTTGCGCTGCTGATCAGCACCGGGCTGTTGATGCAGTTTTTCCTGTTCGGTATGTGGGCGGTGCTCTACACCTACACGCCGGAGTTGTATCCGACGTCGGCACGGGCAACCGGTTCGGGCTTCGCCTCGGCAATTGGCCGCGTGGGGTCGCTGCTCGGGCCGTTGGTGACCGGGCTGGTGTTCCCGATTACCGGGCAGGGCGGGGTGTTTGCGCTGGGCGCGGCGTGCTTTGCGATAGCGGCGGGGGTGGTGTGGCTGTTCGGGATGGAGACGCGCGGGAAAACCCTGGAAGAGCTGACTGAAACCCAATCTATCGGCTAACACCGATCCAATGTAGGCCTTCGCCTGCTCGCGATAGCGGAGTGTCAGATATAGATTTTTTAGCTGACACCCTGCTATCGCGAGCAGGCGAAGGCCTACAAGGGTTTTGCGGTGTTGCTTATGGCTTTACCAGTCGCGCATCCAGGCTGTTCTGCGCCAGGCGCTTGGCCTGATCCTGGGTCATGCCCAAATGCTCATGCAGTGCGTAGAAGTTCTCGGTCACGTAACCACCGAAGTACGCCGGGTCATCGGAGTTCACCGTAACCTTCACGCCACGCTCGAGCATGTCGAGGATGTTGTGCTGCGACATGTGATCGAACACGCAAAGCTTGGTATTCGACAGCGGGCACACGGTCAGCGGGATCTGCTCATCGATGATCCGCTGCATCAGGCGCTCGTCTTCGATGGCGCGCACGCCATGGTCGATCCGCTGGATCTTCAAAAGGTCGATGGCTTCCCAGATGTACTCCGGCGGGCCTTCTTCGCCAGCGTGGGCGACGGTCAGGAAGCCTTCGTGGCGGGCACGGTCGAACACGCGCTGGAACTTGCTCGGCGGGTGGCCCATCTCGGAGCTGTCGAGGCCGACCGCGACAAACGCATCACGGAACGGCAGCGCTTGATCGAGAGTTTTCTCGGCTTGTTCTTCGCTGAGGTGGCGCAGGAAACTGAGGATCAAACCGCTGGTGATGCCCAGTTGTTGCTCGCCATCCTTGAGTGCCGCGGCGATGCCGTTGAGAACCACTTCGAACGGGATGCCCCGGTCGGTGTGGGTCTGCGGGTCGAAGAACGGTTCAGTGTGAATGACGTTCTGTGCTTTGCAGCGCAGCAGGTAGGCCCAAGTCAGGTCGTAGAAGTCCTGCGAGGTGCGCAATACGTCGGCACCTTGGTAATACAGGTCGAGGAATTCCTGCAGGTTGTTGAAGGCGTAAGCCTTGCGCAGGGTTTCCACGTCGTTCCACGGCAGGGCGATCTTGTTGCGTTCGGCCAGGGCGAACAGCAGCTCGGGCTCCAGCGAGCCTTCCAGGTGCAGGTGCAGTTCAGCCTTGGGCAAGGCGTTGAGCCAGTCGTACATATTCTTTTCTCATCAGGTGCAATGGCGGCATTCTACAGATGCTCGCCGAAACAATTGGCAAAACCTGACCAAGCGATCCATCAAACGGCTTCCTGCTCACGGCGATAAGCGTAGGTATCGGCGAAGCGCGACAGCAGGAATTCGGCGCAGGTGGTGGTCGGATACTTCGCTGGGTGTTGTGCGTCCTGACAACCGGGCAGGCATTCGATGCGCGTGTCCGGGTGCGGCTCGGCGAAGAACGGCATCGAATAGCGATCGACCCCGAGCGGACTGATGACGCGGTGCGGCGTCGAGCGATAACGGTCGTTGCTCCAGCGCGCCATCATGTCGCCGAGGTTGACCACGAAAGTGCCCTCAATCGGTGGCGCGTCGATCCATTTGCCTTTGACATTCTTCACTTGCAAGCCACCGGCGCTGTCCTGATAGAGCAGGGTGATGCAGCCGTAATCGGTGTGCGCGCCGGCGCCTTGCTGCTCGGCGGAGCTGGCGGTGTGGCGCGGCGGGTAATGGATCATGCGCAGGACGCTGACGGGGTCGTTGAAACGGCTGTCGAAGAAGTCGCGCTCGATGCCCAGCGCGAGAGTCATTGCCCGCAGCAGGGTTTGGGCGAGAGCCTGCATGTCGAGGTAATGCTGTTCCATCAACTCGGCCCAGCCGGTTTGCGCCGGATGACGGTTCGGCCCGCGCAACGGTTTTCCGGCGAGTACGTCGGGATGGTTGGCCGGCAGGTGCAGGCCCATGTCGAAGGTTTCTTTGAGGTCGCTGGGTTTGCTCGGGTCGAGTTGCTCGGTGGCGATCGCACCGTAGCCGCGATGGTGGCGGGTCTGGGTGATGTCGATCTTGAGTTTTTCCGCTGCGGGCAGAGCAAAAAAACGCTGAGTCTGATCGAGCACCGCGTCGATGCGTTGCGCCGAAATCGGGTGACCCTTGATGTAGAAAAAGCCCCACTCGCGGCAGGCGTGGTCGATTTGCCCGGCCACGGCGGGCCAGGCGTTTTCATCGTCGCTGTAGAGCGGGCTGATATCGATGATCGGAAGCTGATCCATACACAATCCTTGAAAAGTACGGGAGATCGTTCCCATGCTCCGCGTGGGAATGCCTCAATGGACGCTCTGCGTCCGCTTTTGGCAGGGCCGCGGAGCGTCCCGGGCGGCATTCCCACGCAGAGCGTGGGAACGATCGGGGTCAGGGGGATTACTTCGGCATCTCAGCCTTCATGCCTTCAACGTAATAGTTCATCGACGCCAGCTCCGCATTCGTCGCGCTCACGCCTGCGGGGATTTTCTCCACGCCGGCCTGATCCTTGATCGGCCCGGTAAACGGCTGCAACGCACCGCTCTTGATGTCGGCAATGAGTTGCTCGGCCTCGGCTTTCACCGGCGCTGGCACCAAGTCACTGATCGGCAGTTCAACCGTGCCTTCCTTCAGCCCGCCCCAGTAGTCCTGGGATTTCCAGGTGTGGTCGATCACGCTTTGCGTCGCCTGAATATAGTGCGGCGCCCAGTCGTTGACGATCGAGGTCAGCACCGCTTTTGGCCCGAAGTGCGCCATGTCCGAGGCATAACCCACCGCGTACACGCCACGACGCTCAGCCGCCTGAATCGGCGCCGGGCTGTCGGTGTGCTGGAACACCACGTCGACGCCCTGATCGATCAGCGCGTTGGCCGCGTCGGCCTCCTTGCCCGGGTCGAACCACGAGTTGACCCACACCACTTTGATCTCGGTGCCCGGGTTGTACTTGTTCAGGGCCAGTTGAATCGCGTTGATGTCGCGGATCACCTCGGGGATCGGGAACGAGGCGACGTAACCGATCTTTTTGGTCTTGGTCATCTTCGCTGCGAGGAAGCCGCCGACGTAGCGACCTTCGTAAGTGCGCGCCAGATAGGTGCCGAGGTTCTTGTCCTGTTTGTAGCCGGTGGCGTGTTCGAAGGTCACCTTGGGAAACTGCTTGGCGACTTTGACAGTGGGGTTCATGTAGCCGAAAGAGGTGGTGAAGATCAGGTCGTACTTGTCCTTGGCCATGTTGCGGATCACCCGTTCGGCGTCGGCACCTTCGGCGACGTTCTCGACGTAGTTGGTGGTGATCTGATTGCCGAATTTCTCCGCGAGTGCCTTGCGCCCCTGTTCATGCTGATACGTCCAGCCGTGGTCACCGATCGGGCCGATGTAGACGAAACCGACCTTCAGCGGATCGGCAGCGCTGGCGCTCAGGCTGATCCCCAGACCGAGGGCGGCGCACAGCAGTTTGTGCAGCGGACGTATTTGCATGAATTGGAGCTCCGTTTTGTTGTGTGTGGTCAGGGCCAATGCAAATTGCTGACCAACAGGACAACAAACAAAAAAGATCGCAGCCTTCGGCAGCTCCTACATGGGAATGCGCAAGCTGTAGGAGCTGCCGAAGGCTGCGATCTTTTCAGCGCCAGGACCAACGCAGTGCAAGTCCGCGAGTTCACGCCATCGCTTGGTGCGCTAAGGTGTAACGAAACGTTAGCGCCGCTCCGCAGTCAGTAGCTCATTCGCTCTCTTCGGCAAAAGGCTCGCCATGCTCACCCTCCTCAAGCAAGAAAGCTTTCTCCTGCTGGCAGTTATCGCCGCGTGCGTTGCCTATCCGTTGGAACACTGGATGCTGCACAGCGGCCAGATCGTCGCGCTGACTGCCGGTCTGGTGCTGATCGCCTTCATCGTCGCCGCCTCGATGCGCGTCGCCCATCACGCCGAATTGCTCGCCGAAAAGGTCGGCGACCCTTACGGCACGATGATCCTCACGCTTGCGGCCGTGCTGGTCGAAGTGGTTATTCTGGCAATCATGATGAGCAACGAAGCGTCGCCCACGTTGGTGCGCGACACGATCTATTCGGCAGTGATGCTCGATATCAACGGCATCCTCGGCCTCGCTGCGCTGATGGGCGGGATCAAGCACGGCGAGCAGTCTTACAACGACGATTCAGCGCGCAGCTACAGCGTGATGATCCTCACCGCCATGGGCGTGTCGATGGTGGTGCCGGAGTTTATTCCCGAGGCCAACTGGAAGATTTATTCAGCGTTCACCATCGGCGCGATGGTCGTGCTTTACGCGTTGTTTCTGCGCATGCAGGTCGGCCCGCACAGTTACTTTTTCAGCTACAGCTACCCCGACAAACGCCGCAAGAAAGAACCGCAGGACGCTCAGGCAAAGGCACCGAGCATCGGTCTGTCGATCGGCATTCTGGTGTTTGGCATTGTGGTGATCGGCGCCCTGGCCGAGGTGATGTCGAAGACCCTCGATCTGGGCCTGGAAGGCACGGGTGCACCGCCGGTGATCACGGCGATTCTGGTGGCGGCGATTTCCGCGGCGCCGGAGATTTTGACCGCGTTGCGTGCAGCGTTGGCCAACCGCATGCAGTCGGTGGTGAACATTGCGATGGGCGCGTCACTGTCGACGGTGATTCTGACGGTGCCGGTGATGGAGGCGATGGCCCTGTACACCGGCCAGCCGTTTCAGATGGCGATGACGCCGGTGCAGACGGTGATGATCTTCATCACGCTGATCGTTAGTGCGATCAACTTGAATGACGGCGAAACAAATGCCATCGAAGGCATGACGCACTTCGTGCTGTTCGCGACCTTCATCATGCTGTCCCTGCTCGGTCTCTGATGATTGATCGTTCCCACGCTCCGCGTGGGAATGCCGCCATGGACGCTCTGCGTCCGCCGCTGGGACGCGGAGCGTCCCGAGATGCATTCCCTCGCAGAGCGTGGGAACGATCAGATGGGGAGGGGGGATCAGGTACCTGCGATCAGCTGCCGAGCCGCCTGGCTGTGATCGGCAATCAGGCCTTTCAGATCAAGCCCTTCAACCTGCCCATCGACCACACGCCACTTGCCACCAATCATCACCCGATCCGCACGATCCGCGCCGCACAGCAGCAGCGCCGAAATCGGATCATGACTACCCGAGAAGCGCAGCTCATCAAGCTTGAACAGCGCCAGATCCGCCTGCTTGCCCACAGCAATCTCACCAATATCGGTACGGCCCAACAAACTCGCCGAACCCTTGGTCGCCCAGCCCAGCACGCGTTCCGGGGTGATCTTCTCGGCGCCGTAACGCAGACGCTGGATGTACAGCGCCTGACGCGCTTCGAGAATCATGTTCGACGCATCGTTGGACGCCGAACCATCCACGCCCAGACCAAACAACGCACCCGCGTCAGTCAGATCGATACTCGGGCAGATGCCGGAAGCCAGACGCATGTTCGAGCTCGGGCAATGGCAGATACCGGTGCCCGCCTGACCGAGGCGAGCGATTTCATCCGGGTTGAAGTGGATGCCGTGGGCCAGCCAGGTGCGCGGGCCGAGCCAGCCGACGCTGTCGAGATAATCGACGGTGCGCAGGCCGAAACGCTGCAGGCAGAAATCTTCTTCATCGAGGGTTTCAGCCAAGTGTGTGTGCAGACGCACGTCGAGCTTGTTCGCCAGTTCGGCACTGGCCGACATGATTTCCGGGGTCACCGAGAACGGCGAGCACGGTGCCAGGGCGATCTGGATCTGCGCGCCGTCGCCACGTTCGTGGTACTCGTGAATCAGGCGCTGACTGTCGTCGAGAATCACCTGGCCTTCCTGCACGGTTTGCTGCGGCGGCAGACCGCCGTCCTTCTCGCCGAGGCTCATCGAACCGCGAGTGAGCATGGCGCGCATGCCCAGTTCGCGGACGCTTTCGACTTGCACATCGATGGCGTTTTCCAGACCGTCCGGAAACAGGTAGTGGTGGTCGGCAGCGGTGGTGCAGCCCGACAGCAGCAGCTCGGCCAAAGCGACTTTGCTGGCGAGGGCGAGTTTCTCAGGCGTCAGGCGCGCCCACACCGGGTACAGGGTTTTCAGCCACGGGAACAACGGCTGATTGACCACCGGCGCCCAGGCGCGGGTGAGGGTTTGATAGAAGTGATGGTGGGTGTTGATCAGGCCCGGCAGGATCACATGCTCGCGGGCATCGAACACTGCATTGCACGGCGCCGACGGCTGTTGGCCAGCGGCGAGGACTTCGACGATGACACCGTCTTGCACGACAAGACCGCCACGGGCATCGAGCTCGTTGGAGGTGAAAATGGCGAGGGGATTTTTTAACCAGGTACGGGTCGCGGGCATGTTGCCGGCTCCTCTGAAAATGGGGTTCAGGGTTGCCAGCTCAGTGATGCCCTGTCTGCTGATCCAGGGTCGCCGCGGGGGACGAGGTGCGCAGTTTCAAACAAATTGCCACGCCGGGCAAGCCCAACCCGACAGGACAACATCACCAAAATACACAACCCCTGTAGGAGCTGCCGAAGGCTGCGATCTTTTGATCTTAAAAAAATCAAAAGATCGCAGCCTTCGGCAGCTCCTACAGGGGATCATCAATTACCAGGGAATCGTTTCGCCCTTGTAATTGATGAAGTGATGTCCGCCCTTGCCGGTGTACGCATTCACCTGATCAATCAATCCACGGGTGCTGGTTTCCACATCAAGGTCAGCCCCTTCGCCGCCCATATCGGTCTTCACCCAACCCGGATGCAGCGACAACACGGTCATTTTCTGCTCGCCCAATTGCGTGACAAAACTGTTGGTCATCGAGTTCAGCGCAGCCTTGCTGGCCTTGTACAACGCCAGTTCCGGCGCGTCCGGCACCGTCACACTGCCCAGCCCGGAACTCATGAACGCCAGCACACCGCTGCCGTCACGAATCTGCCCGACAAACCGTTGCGCCAGATTGATCGGCGCCACCGCGTTGGTGAAAAACAGCTGACCGACTTCAGCCAGAGTCGCGCCGCCCGGGGTCTGATCGGCCGGGCCTTTGACCCCGGCGTTGACGAACAGCAGGTCGAAGGTTTCGCCTTTGAGCTGCTGACTCAGAGCGATCACCGCTTGCTGATCGTCCATGTCGAGCTTCTCGATCCGCACTTTGCCCAGCGCTTGCAGCGCCTCGGCGTTTTGCGGATTGCGCACGGTGGCGGTGACTTGCCAGCCGTCGGCCAGCAGGGTTTTCACCAGACCGAGGCCAAGGCCCCGGGAGGCGCCGATGATCAGTGCGTTTTTTGCAGACATGATGGGCTTCCTTGATGAATGAGGATCATGGATTCAATGGACAGGCCTGACCGAGGCGAAGTTGCAACTCCTGACGCAGCGCGTCGAGTTCGCGCATGCGGGTTTCGATCAGTTGCAGTTTGTCGCGCAGCAACTGCGCCACGGCGTTGTCAGGATTGGGGGCATTCCACAACGCGGCGACGCTGTTGCCGATCTCGCCGAGGGTAAATCCCAGGCGTTGCGCCGTTTTGATATAGAGCACCAGTTGCACCATCTCCGGCGGATAGTCGCGATAACCGTTGGCACTGCGTTGCGCCGCGATTAACCCGCGCTGCTCGTAAAAACGCAGGGTGTCACGGCTGACGGCGCTGGCCTGGGCTAATTCACCGATGCGCATGCGGGCTCTCAAAAGGGCTATTGACCCTGGAGCATACTCCAGGCTTTACCGTGGTTGCTCCTCAAATTTCTGGAGCATGGATGATGTGGACTTCAACGCAATATCGCAACGTGGTGCGCGGCAGTGCCTGGTATGACCTGGTCGTCACGACGGCGTTTGCCACGCCGTGGAGTTTTGCCGCTTTGCATGGGTTTTTGACCGCGCTGAATTTGCCCGGTGAACTGCCGGCGTTTGAGCCTGTGCACCTGTTGATGGCGAATCTGCTGGGCTCGGTGGTGTGCGTGTGGGCGGTGCTGCGGATTCGTGATCCGCAGGCGCTTTATGGACGCTATGACGCGGTGGCGCGGTTTCTGTTTGCGGCTTGGCAGGCGTATGCCTTGGCCCATGGCGCCAGTTCGATTTTGCTGGTTTTCCTGGTCTTCGAACTGGCGTGGGGCATCGCTCAAGTGTTGCCTGTCAGGGCCTCATCGCTGGCAAGCCAGCTCCCACAGTGTTCGAGTAGTGCGCAAAATTTGTGATCAGCACTAAACCTGTGGGAGCTGGCTTGCCAGCGATGGGGCCATTGAAATCACTACATCAATGCCCTGACTGCCAAGGCTGCCCAAGCGAAACCGGCGCATACAACCGCGTACGCAGTGCATCGCGTGACAACAGCACCAACACCACAATCGTCGCCACATACGGCAGCATCGCCAGCAAACTCGACGGAATCGCCAGCCCCAATCCCTGCGCCACCAAATGCAGGATGCTGGCGAGGCCAAACAGATACGCCCCGAGCAACAACCGCCACACCCGCCAACTGGCAAACACCACCAGCGCCAACGCGATCCAGCCACGCCCGGCGGTCATGTTCTCCGCCCACATCGGCGTATACGCCAGCGACAAATAAGCCCCGGCCAACCCAGCCATCGCTCCGCCAAACAGCACCGCCAACGTGCGCACGGTCAACACCGGCAGCCCCATCGCACTGGCCGCATCCGGATTTTCGCCGACCGCTTGAATGATCAACCCGACACGACTTTTGACGATCACCCACGCCACCAGCGCAAACAGCGCGAACGACAGATACACCAGCAAGTCCTGAGCAAACAGCATCCGCCCGATCAGCGGAATCTCACTCAGATAAGGAATCGCCAGCGGCTCAAAACCGGCCAACGGTTTACCCACCCAAGCCGCGCCGACAAAGGTCGACAACCCGACACCAAAAATCGTCAGGGCCAACCCGGTCGCCACCTGATTGGCGTTGAACACCAGCGCCACCAAGGCAAACAGCGACGACAACAGCATCCCGGCCAACATCGCCAGCAACACACCGAGCCACAGGTTGCCGCTGTTCAGCGCGACGATAAAACCGATCACCGCACCAAACAGCATCATCCCTTCCTGCCCAAGATTGAGCACGCCGCTCTTCTCGCAGATCAGTTCCCCCAGCGCCACCAGCAACAGCGGTGTGCCGCAACGCACCATGGCGTAGAAAATATTGCTCAACAGATCGATATCCATCACAGCGCTCCGGCAGTTACGGCGGTGGTCGAAGTACGCTTCACCCAGCGCAGTTTCAGACGTGGCCGATAGAGAATCAGCACGTCACAGGCGAGCAGGAAAAACAGCATCATTCCCTGGAATAACTGGGTGATCGCTTGCGGCAGATTCAGGCTCATTTGCGCACTCTCGCCACCGATGTACAGCAGTGCCATCAACAGGCTGGAAAACAGAATCCCGATCGGATTCAGACGCCCAAGAAACGCCACGGTAATCGCCGCATAGCCATACCCCGGTGACACCTGCGGCACCAACTGGCCAATCGGCCCGGTGACTTCGCAGACGCCGGCCAGGCCGGCCAGCCCACCGCTGATCAACAGCGCCAACCAGATCAACCGCTTCTCGCGAAAGCCGACAAACCCTGCGGCACGCTTGTCCAACCCAAGCACTTTGATCTGGAAACCGACAAAGCTTTTCTGTAACAACACCCACACCGCGACCAGTGCGAGCAAGGCGAAATACACCCCGGCATGCACGCGGCCATCCTCCATCAACAACGGCAAACGGCTGGCGTCGCCGAACATCGCCGACTCGGGAAAGTTGAAGCCGGCCGGATCCTTCAGCGGCCCGTGCACGCAGAACAGCAGCAAGTTCAGCGCGATGTAATTGAGCATGATGCTGGTGAGGATTTCGTTGGCATTGAAGCGCGTGCGCAACCACGCGGTCAGCCCGGCCCACGCCGCACCAGCGACGGTGCCGGTGAGCAGAATAAATACCAGCGCCCAACGACTTTGCATGCCGATGATGTTCACCGCCAAGGCACTGCCGGCGAGCGCGCCGAGGAGCAATTGGCCTTCGGCGCCGATGTTCCAGATTCGCGCCTGGTACGCCACGGCCAACCCCAGTGCGCAAAGCAGAATCGGCAGCGCTTTGACCAGCAATTCGGAGACGCCATACAAATCGCTGACCGGTGCGATCAGCAGCGTGTGCAAGGTTTGCAGCGGGTCGTGGCCGAGGGCGATAAACAGCAGCGAGCCGCAGCCGAGCGTCAGCGTCGCCGCCAGTAATGGCGAGCACCACAGCATCAGGCGCGATTGCTGGCCACGGGGTTCGAGGGAAAGCAGCATGTTTGAAACTCCGTTAAACCGTGGCGGCTGAAGGGGCGTGGTCGAACTGACCGGCCATCCAGCCGCCGACGTCGCTGAGTTGGGTATCGGTGGTGTTGTGCAACGCCGACAAACGTCCACCGCACAACGCGCCGAGGCGGTCGCTGATCTGGAACAGTTCGTCGAGGTCTTCGGAAATCACCAGAATCGCCGCGCCGGCATCGCGCAAAGCGATCAATGCGCGGTGGATGGTCGCGGCGGCGCCGACGTCGACGCCCCAGGTCGGGTGCGCAGCGATCAGCAGTTTCGGTTGCTGGAGGATTTCCCGGCCGAGGATGAATTTCTGCAGGTTGCCGCCGGACAGGCTGCGCGCAGCGGTTTGCGTGTCCGGGGTTTTTACGCCGAAACGCTGAATGATCTGTCGGGCGAGGGCTTCGACTTTGCCGCGTTCGATCAAACCGTGGCTGACCAAGCCTTGTTGGAACGCGGTAAGCAGAGCGTTATCGGCCAGACTCAATTCCGGTACTGCGCCGTGGCCGAGACGCTCGGCAGGCACGAATGCCAAACCCAGTTTGCGCCGTGAATCCGGGCGTAAATCGGCGACGTTTTGCTCGGCAAATCGAATGGTCGCAGTTTCGGCGCGGGGCAGGGTTTGCTCGCCACTGAGCAGGGCGAGCAACTCATCCTGACCATTACCTGCGACCCCGGCGATGCCGACGATTTCACCGCTGCGCACTTCCAGGGCGATGTCTTTCAGCGAGCAGCCAAACGGATCCGGGTTGTGCCAACTCAATCCGCTCACCCGCAAAAACGCCGCGCCGCCGCTGACCTTCGGATAATCGCCAATCAACGCCGCCGCTTCGCCCACCATCATCTGCGCCAACTGCTGATCCGAACATTCGGCAGGTACGCAATGTCCGGCGACACGCCCGCCGCGCAGAACCGTTGCGCTATGACACAACGCGCGCACTTCACCAAGCTTGTGGCTGATAAACAGAATGCTGCAGCCTTCGGCAGCGAGGCGGCGCAGGGTGATGAACAACTCGTCGGCCTCCTGCGGTGTCAGTACCGAAGTCGGCTCATCGAGGATCAGCAGACGAATGTCCTGCATCAGGCAGCGAATAATCTCCACTCGTTGCCGCTCGCCGATCGACAGGCTGTGGACAAGTCTTTCCGGTTCCAGCGCCATGCCATAACGGCGCGACACTTCACGAATTTTCGGTTCCAGTTGTTTCGGTGTGCCGGCCGCAGCGCCCATTGCCAAGGCAATGTTCTGCGCCACGCTGAGGGTTTCGAACAGCGAAAAATGCTGGAACACCATGCCGATGCCCAACTGCCGCGCCTGTGCCGGGTTACGGATATTCACCGGCTGACCTAGCCAGAACATCTCGCCGGCATCGGCTTGGGTGACGCCGTAGATAATTTTCATCAAGGTACTTTTGCCCGCGCCGTTTTCACCGAGCAGGGCATGGATTTCCCCCGGCGCGATGCTCAGGTCGATGGCGTCATTGGCCAGACAACCGGGGTAGCGTTTGCTGATATGGCGCAATTGCAGGCGCGAAGTAAGAGGGGCGATTGGCATGGCAGGCTCGACTTGCTTGGAGTTGTGCCTGTGGATAAAGCAATTTCCTGGCCATTGAGTCAGGAACGCAAGCGGGCCGCGTGTGCGAGTGCCTGAAGCAGAGCATTGCCTGCAAAATTGGCTGGGCTCACGGCACCAATTCAGAGCAAAGCCGTTGATCGGGCTCCAGTTTTGCCCGTCGGCAACTGATCAAAAAACGAGCAAACCCCTGTGGACTAGGCAGGACCTGCGACTGCGCCAGCCATGAACGGGTTATCCACAGGTTGCTCCACAGTTATTGTGCGCAAGCTGCAAACCTGGGCATAAGCACTGCGGTGCTTTCTTCTAATGGTGATAAACCACGCTAACTGACTGTTTCTGTTTGAAATTTTCCTTTCGTCGAGAGAATTGAACGAAAAGTGAACAAACCGCGCAAAGCCACGTGACAGAAGGGTTACAGCGGAATGTACTCAGGTTATCCACAGTCGGGTGCACAGCAGATGTGGGCAAGTCCGAGTAATAACGGAAAAGGGTGATGCCCTAAAAGATCGCAGCCTTCGGCAGCTCCTACAGGAGAGCGCATTTCAAATGTAGGAGCTGCGGAACGCTCGGGCCGCGATCGGACGATCTTTTGATCTTTTATCGTTGAAGCAAAATCCGCCCACGACTCAAATCGGCTAGCTGCGTTTGCAAGACCTCGATCTGCGCTTCCCCCACAGCCAACTTCAACTCAACGCCGTTCGCCGTGAAGTTTTCTTCGACAACCAGTCCACCCAAGTCCGCAACCCGCAACTTCACCAACGCCAACTCGGCAAACCCGCAGGCGCAACTCAGCGGCACGCGGCTGATTAACTCGATCTTCGCCGCGGTTTGCAGGCACTTGTTCGCGCCACCGCCATAGGCCCGGGCCAAACCGCCAGTGCCGAGTTGAATACCGCCGTACCAACGGATCACCAGTACCGCGACCTGATCGCAATCCTGCGCTTCGATCGCCGCCAGAATCGGTCGCCCGGCCGTGCCGCCCGGTTCGCCGTCGTCATTGCTGCGGTATTGATCGCCGAGTTTCCACGCCCAGCAATTGTGCGAGGCGTTGAAATCGCTGTGCTGTTCAAAAAACGCCTGAGCATCGGCAGGGCTGCCGATCGGCGTGGCAAAGGTGATAAAGCGGCTTTTGCGAATCTCTTCGCGGTACTCGCAAAAACCGCTGAGGGTGAAAGGCATAAACGTCTTATAGAGGAGGAGTGAGGCCGCAGCCTTTGAGAATGATGCGGATCAGGTTGTTGCCGGCGTCTTCCATGTCCTGCTTGGTCAACTTGCTGCGACCGCTGACGCGGCAGATCTGCGTGGCGAAGTCAGCGTAATGCTGGGTGCTGCCCCACAACAGGAAGATCAAATGCACCGGATCGACCGGGTCCATTTTGCCGGCATCGATCCACGCTTGAAATACCGCCGCGCGGCCGGTGAACCAGGCGCGGTAGTCCTGATTGAAATATTCGCTCAGGCATTCGCCGCCGCTGATCACTTCCATCGCAAAGATCCGCGAGGCCTGTGGCTGACGACGGGAGAATTCCATCTTGGCGCGGATATAGCGAGTCAACGCTTCGGCCGGATCGTCCTCGGCGGTGAGGGTGTTGAAGGTGCTGTCCCACAGCTCGATGATGTTGCTCAGCACCGCCACGTACAAACCGAGTTTGTTGGTGAAGTAGTAATGCAGGTTGGCCTTGGGCAACCCGGCATTCTGGGCGATGGTGTTCATGCTGGTGCCTTTGTAACCGTGACGGGCGAACTCGTCTTCGGCGGCTTTGAGGATGGTCTCTTCGTTTTTCTGACGAATGCGGCTGGCGGGTTTGCCGCCATGGGCTGGGACTTCAAAGGTCATAGGCACTTCCGGGTTTGTCTGTGGGTGCAACCAGTTGCGTTGATAGCGCACCCACAGGCATCCGACAAGTGTTTGAGCGATAAAACCGTTACGCCTGTTCGATCTTGTTCAGCGGCGGGTGCGCTTCAGCAGCCTCGATTTTCGACTCCGGCAGCAGCAGGCAAAGGATTATCGCGGTCAGGCCGCCGCTGGTGATCGCCGAATCAAACAGGTTTTGCACCAGTTTCGGCAGCAGGTGCAGCAGGTTCGGTTGCGCGGCAATGCCCAGGCCGACGCCGAACGACGTGGCGATGATCAACATGCTGCGTCGATCCAGCGGCGACTGCGCGAGGATGCGCACGCCGGCCGCAGCCACCGCGCCGAACATCACCAAGGTAGCGCCGCCGAGCACCGGTTTCGGGATCTGCTGCAGCACCGCGCCGATCATCGGGAACAGGCCGAGACAAAACAGGATCGCGCCGATGTACAGGCCGACGTAGCGGCTGGCGACGCCGGTCAACTGAATCACGCCGTTGTTCTGCGCAAACGTGGTATTGGGAAAGGCGCTGAAGGTCGCGGCGATCATGCAGCTCACGCCGTCACCGAGTACGCCACCGCGCAGGCGGCTTATATAAGAAGGGCCGCTGATTGGCTGACGGGCGAGCATGCAGTTGGCGGTGAGGTCGCCGACGGTTTCGATGGTGCTGATCAGATAAATCAGCGCGACCGGCAGGAAAGCCGTCCAGTCGAAGCTGAAACCAAACTTGAACGGTGTAGGAAAACTCACCAGCGGCAAGTCAGGCAGCGGCTGCGGGACCAGTTTCCCACTGAACCACGCGGCCAGGCTGCCGAGCAGCAAACCGATAATGATTGCCGACAAGCGCACCCATGGCGTGTTCGAGCGGTTGAGCAAAATGATCGTCAGCAACACAAACACGCCCAACGCCAGATTGCCCGGCGCACCGAAGTCCGGCGCATTGAAGCCACCGCCCAGGTCGGTGATGCCGACCTTTATAAGGCTGATGCCGATGAGGGTGATGACGATCCCGGTCACCAGCGGTGTGACGACTCTGCGCAACTGGCCGATGAAGCGGCTGAGGACGATCTGCACGATTGCGCCGAAAAAGCACACACCGAAGATCATCGCCAGAATGTCTTCCGGGCTGCCGCCACGTTGCTTAACCAGAAACCCCGCCGACAGCACCGCACCAAGAAAAGCAAAACTGGTGCCTTGCAGACAGATCATTCCCGCGCCAATCCCGAATGGCCGCCGCGCCTGAATAAAGGTGCCGACGCCCGAAACCATCAAGGCCATGCTGATCAGGTACGGCAAATGCGCGGTCAGCCCGAGGGCCGAGCCGATCACCAATGGCGGGGTGATGATGCCGACGAAACTGGCGAGCACGTGTTGCAGCGCCGCGAGTATCGCGGCAAGCGGTTTGGGGCGGTCGTCGAGGCCGTAGATCAGGTCGCTGGACGGTGCGGAATCTGGCTGCATGGCTTAAGGCTTCTTGTTGAAGGATCGAGGTTGATCCTGCTTTGCAAAAAGCTGTCCACTTGCTCAGGTTATTTGTCGAATTTGTTGCTAAGGCCCAACGCTGGTGGGCCTCGGAGGATTTTCAACGCGTTGCCGCCAGACTCTCCAAAAAGCTTTCCAGCACCAAATGAGGGCGCCGCCCCTTGCGCGTGACCGATGCGAGGCTCAGGTCGTAGAAACGTGTTTGCGATTTCAGCGCACGCAAACGACCTTGCTGCACCCAGAGGCTGGCGTAGTGATCCGGCAGGTAACCGATGTAGCGTCCGGTCAAAATCAGGAATGCCATGCCTTCGCGGTCGGAAGCGCTGGCCGTGCAATTAAGCGCCTGGTAATGCGCCTGAATCTCCGCCGGCAAACGAAAGGTCGGCGCGATCGCGTCCTGACTGTTAAGGCGTTCGTCATCGAGCTGTTTGTCATCGACATAAAACAACGGATGACCCACCGCGCAATAAAGCAGCGAACGTTCGCTGTACAGCGGCTGATATTCCAGGCCCGACAACGCACTGGCCTGCGGCACCACGCCGACATGCAGGCGCCCATCAAGCACGCCTTGTTCGACCTCATTCGGCGCAATCATGCGGATCTGGATCTGCACATCCGGCCCGCGCTCCTTCAATTGCGCGAGGGCGTGGGTGATGCGCATGTGGGGCAGGGTGACCAGGTTGTCGGTCAGGCCGATGATCAACTCGCCACGCAAATGCTGGTGCAGGCCGTTGACCTCAGTGCGGAAGCTTTCCAGCGCACTTAACAGTTGCAGCGCCGACTGATACACCTCGCGACCTTCTTCGGTCAGCGAAAACCCGGCGCGCCCACGCTGGCACAGACGTAAGCCGAGGCGCTGCTCCAGATCGCTCATCTGCTGACTGATCGCCGAGCGACCGATGCCGAGCACCGTCTCCGCTGCCGAGAATCCGCCGCATTCCACCACGCTGCGAAAAATCCGCAGCAAGCGGATATCAAAGTCACTGACTTGGGCCAGCGGATCGGGGCGGCGGCTGCTCATCTTATTGTTCTCATTGTTTAGCAAAGTTCTAACTGAAGGTTAGAAGAGTTGGATTTCACCGACTTTATCCGCGTGGCAATTTAGCTGCAACAACGCTTTTTATCTCCCTGACGCTTATGCCCTGCGAGGTTTTGCCCGATGAACATGCCTGAAAACGCGCCGTCGCCACTGGCCAGCCAACTGAAGCTGGACGCGCACTGGATGCCGTACACCGCCAACCGCAATTTCCAGCGCGATCCGCGTTTGATCGTTGGCGCCGAAGGCAGCTGGTTGATCGACGACAAGGGCCGCCGGGTATACGACTCGCTGTCCGGTCTGTGGACCTGCGGCGCCGGCCACACCCGCAAGGAAATTCAGGAAGCGGTCTCCAAGCAGTTGGGCACCCTCGATTACTCGCCGGGCTTCCAGTACGGCCACCCATTGTCGTTCCAGCTGGCTGAGAAAATCACCGAGCTGACCCCGGGCAATCTGAACCACGTGTTCTTCACCGACTCCGGTTCCGAGTGCGCTGACACCGCGGTGAAAATGGTCCGTGCCTACTGGCGCCTGAAGGGGCAGTCGACCAAAACCAAAATGATTGGCCGTGCCCGTGGCTACCACGGCGTGAACATCGCCGGCACCAGCCTCGGCGGCGTCAACGGTAACCGCAAGCTGTTCGGTCAGGCGATGATGGACGTCGATCATCTGCCGCACACGCTGCTGGCCAGCAACGCCTTCTCCCGTGGCATGCCGGAGCAGGGCGGTATCGCTTTGGCTGATGAACTGCTGAAGCTGATCGAACTGCACGACGCTTCTAACATCGCCGCTGTGTTCGTTGAGCCTATGGCCGGTTCCGCCGGCGTGCTGGTGCCACCGCAGGGTTACCTGAAACGTCTGCGCGAGATCTGCGACCAGCACAGCATTCTGTTGGTGTTCGACGAAGTGATCACCGGTTTCGGCCGTACCGGCAACATGTTCGGTGCTGACACCTTTGGCGTGACCCCGGACCTGATGTGCATCGCCAAGCAAGTCACCAACGGCGCGATCCCGATGGGCGCGGTGATTGCCAGCTCCGAGATCTACCAGACCTTCATGAATCAGCCGACCCCTGAGTACGCGGTGGAATTCCCGCACGGCTACACCTACTCGGCGCACCCGGTGGCTTGCGCCGCTGGCCTGGCAGCGCTCGATCTGCTGCAAAAGGAAAATCTGGTGCAGAGCGTCGCTGAAGTAGCACCGCATTTCGAAAACGCGCTGCATGGCCTGAAAGGTTCGAAGAACGTTATCGATATCCGTAACTTCGGTCTGGCCGGCGCGATCCAGATTGCCGGTCGTGACGGCGACGCCATCGTGCGTCCGTTCGAAGCGGGCATGGCCCTGTGGAAAGCCGGGTTCTACGTGCGCTTCGGCGGCGACACCCTGCAGTTCGGCCCAACCTTCAATAGCAAGCCGCAAGACCTCGATCGTCTGTTCGATGCGGTCGGCGAAGTGCTGAACAAGCTCGACTGATTTTTCCCTCTATATATAAGTACAAACAGCCGGCGCCCCTCGTGGGCGTCTGCGGACAAGAATTCAGGAGTTTTTCGATGAGCGTTATCCCGCATTTGATCAATGGCGAACTGGTGACCGAGAACGGTCGCGCAGTTGATGTGTTCAACCCGTCTACCGGTCAGGCTATCCACAAGCTGCCACTGGCCAGCCAGGCAACCATCCAGAAAGCCATCGATGCCGCCAAGGCAGCGTTCCCGGCCTGGCGCAACACGCCACCGGCCAAACGTGCGCAGGTAATGTTCCGCTTCAAGCAACTGCTGGAGCAGAACGAAGCGCGCATCTCGCAATTGATCAGCGAAGAACACGGCAAAACCCTGGAAGACGCCGCCGGTGAACTGAAGCGTGGTATCGAGAACGTCGAGTTCGCTTGCGCAGCTCCAGAAATCCTCAAGGGCGAGTACAGCCGCAACGTCGGCCCGAACATCGACGCATGGTCGGACTTCCAGCCGCTGGGCATCGTTGCCGGGATCACCCCGTTCAACTTCCCGGCCATGGTGCCGCTGTGGATGTACCCGTTGGCGATCGTCTGCGGCAACTGCTTCATCCTCAAGCCGTCCGAGCGCGATCCAAGCTCGACACTGCTGATCGCACAGTTGCTGCTGGAAGCCGGTTTGCCGAAAGGCGTGATGAGCGTGGTTCACGGTGACAAGACTGCAGTAGACGCGCTGATCGAAGCGCCGGAAGTCAAAGCGCTGAGCTTTGTCGGTTCGACGCCGATCGCTGAGTACATCTATGCCGAAGGCACCAAGCGCGGTAAACGCGTTCAGGCACTGGGCGGCGCGAAGAACCACGCAGTGTTGATGCCGGATGCCGATCTGGACAACGCGGTCAGCGCACTGATGGGCGCGGCCTACGGTTCCTGCGGCGAGCGCTGCATGGCGATTTCGGTCGCTGTGTGTGTGGGTGACCAGGTGGCGGATGCTCTGGTGGCGAAACTGGTTCCACAGATCCAAGCGCTGAAAATCGGTGCCGGCACTTCTTGCGGTCTGGACATGGGCCCACTGGTGACCGGTCAGGCGCGCGACAAAGTCAGCGGTTACGTAGACGACGGCGTGGCAGCGGGCGCGACCCTAGTGGTCGATGGTCGTGGTTTCAGCGTGGCCGGTCATGAAGAAGGCTTCTTCCTCGGTGGCTGCCTGTTCGACAACGTCACCCCAGAGATGCGCATCTATAAGGAAGAGATCTTCGGCCCGGTACTGTGCATCGTTCGTGTGAACAGTCTGGAAGAGGCAATGCAACTGATCAACGATCACGAATACGGCAACGGCACCTGCATCTTCACCCGTGACGGTGAAGCGGCGCGCCTGTTCTGCGACGAGATCGAGGTCGGCATGGTTGGCGTTAACGTACCGCTGCCGGTGCCGGTGGCTTATCACAGCTTTGGCGGCTGGAAGCGTTCGCTGTTTGGCGACCTGCATGCCTATGGTCCGGACGGTGTGCGCTTCTACACCCGTCGCAAGGCGATCACCCAGCGCTGGCCGCAACGGGCGAGCCATGAGGCTTCGCAGTTCGCCTTTCCTAGCTTGTAAGTAGGGCAGTGCAGCGAAGGCCGACCCCTTGGGGTCGGCCTTCGCGTTTTCGGGGATTTTTGACTGATGTGACAGAATTATGAAAATAGGTGTTGACGGCAGATTTCAGATGTCTATAATTCGCCCCACTTCCGGCGCAGTCGAAACGGAAAACTCCTTGAGATTCAATGAGTTATGCAGGTTTCGGCAGTGAGTTGCTTCAGTTCATCGAAGCCGAAAGGAAGTTGAAAAAGAGGTGTTGACAGCAGCGTGTAACGCTGTAGAATTCGCCTCCCGCTGACGAGAGATCGGAAGCGCAAGTGGTTGAAGTTGTTGAAGAATTCTTCGAAAACTTCTGAAAATAATCACTTGACAGCAAATGAGGCTGCTGTAGAATGCGCGCCTCGGTTGAGACGAAAGATCTTAACCAACCGCTCTTTAACAATTGAATCAAGCAATTCGTGTGGGTGCTTGTGGAGTCAGACTGATAGTCAACAAGATTATCAGCATCACAAGTTACTCCGCGAGAAATCAAAGATGTAACCAACGATTGCTGAGCCAAGTTTAGGGTTTCTTAAAAACCCAAAGATGTTTGAACTGAAGAGTTTGATCATGGCTCAGATTGAACGCTGGCGGCAGGCCTAACACATGCAAGTCGAGCGGATGAGAGGAGCTTGCTCCTGGATTCAGCGGCGGACGGGTGAGTAATGCCTAGGAATCTACCTGGTAGTGGGGGACAACGTTTCGAAAGGAACGCTAATACCGCATACGTCCTACGGGAGAAAGCAGGGGACCTTCGGGCCTTGCGCTATCAGATGAGCCTAGGTCGGATTAGCTAGTTGGTGAGGTAATGGCTCACCAAGGCGACGATCCGTAACTGGTCTGAGAGGATGATCAGTCACACTGGAACTGAGACACGGTCCAGACTCCTACGGGAGGCAGCAGTGGGGAATATTGGACAATGGGCGAAAGCCTGATCCAGCCATGCCGCGTGTGTGAAGAAGGTCTTCGGATTGTAAAGCACTTTAAGTTGGGAGGAAGGGTTGTAGATTAATACTCTGCAATTTTGACGTTACCGACAGAATAAGCACCGGCTAACTCTGTGCCAGCAGCCGCGGTAATACAGAGGGTGCAAGCGTTAATCGGAATTACTGGGCGTAAAGCGCGCGTAGGTGGTTCGTTAAGTTGGATGTGAAATCCCCGGGCTCAACCTGGGAACTGCATTCAAAACTGTCGAGCTAGAGTATGGTAGAGGGTGGTGGAATTTCCTGTGTAGCGGTGAAATGCGTAGATATAGGAAGGAACACCAGTGGCGAAGGCGACCACCTGGACTGATACTGACACTGAGGTGCGAAAGCGTGGGGAGCAAACAGGATTAGATACCCTGGTAGTCCACGCCGTAAACGATGTCAACTAGCCGTTGGGAGCCTTGAGCTCTTAGTGGCGCAGCTAACGCATTAAGTTGACCGCCTGGGGAGTACGGCCGCAAGGTTAAAACTCAAATGAATTGACGGGGGCCCGCACAAGCGGTGGAGCATGTGGTTTAATTCGAAGCAACGCGAAGAACCTTACCAGGCCTTGACATCCAATGAACTTTCCAGAGATGGATTGGTGCCTTCGGGAACATTGAGACAGGTGCTGCATGGCTGTCGTCAGCTCGTGTCGTGAGATGTTGGGTTAAGTCCCGTAACGAGCGCAACCCTTGTCCTTAGTTACCAGCACGTCATGGTGGGCACTCTAAGGAGACTGCCGGTGACAAACCGGAGGAAGGTGGGGATGACGTCAAGTCATCATGGCCCTTACGGCCTGGGCTACACACGTGCTACAATGGTCGGTACAAAGGGTTGCCAAGCCGCGAGGTGGAGCTAATCCCATAAAACCGATCGTAGTCCGGATCGCAGTCTGCAACTCGACTGCGTGAAGTCGGAATCGCTAGTAATCGTGAATCAGAATGTCACGGTGAATACGTTCCCGGGCCTTGTACACACCGCCCGTCACACCATGGGAGTGGGTTGCACCAGAAGTAGCTAGTCTAACCTTCGGGAGGACGGTTACCACGGTGTGATTCATGACTGGGGTGAAGTCGTAACAAGGTAGCCGTAGGGGAACCTGCGGCTGGATCACCTCCTTAATCGACGACATCAGCTGCTTCATAAGTTCCCACACGAATTGCTTGATTCATTGAAGAAGACGAAAGAAGCAGCCCGAAATTGGGTCTGTAGCTCAGTTGGTTAGAGCGCACCCCTGATAAGGGTGAGGTCGGCAGTTCGAATCTGCCCAGACCCACCAATTTTGTGTGGGAAACGCCTGTAGAAATACGGGGCCATAGCTCAGCTGGGAGAGCGCCTGCCTTGCACGCAGGAGGTCAACGGTTCGATCCCGTTTGGCTCCACCACTACTGCTTCTGAAGTTTGAAAGCTTAGAAATGAGCATTCCATCGCTGTGATGATGAATGTTGATTTCTAGTCTTTGACTAGTTCGTTCTTTAAAAATTTGGGTATGTGATAGAAAGATAGACTGAACGTTACTTTCACTGGTAACGGATCAGGCTAAGGTAAAATTTGTGAGTTCTCTTAATTGAGAAATTCGAATTTTCGGCGAATGTCGTCTTCACAGTATAACCAGATTGCTTGGGGTTATATGGTCAAGTGAAGAAGCGCATACGGTGGATGCCTTGGCAGTCAGAGGCGATGAAAGACGTGGTAGCCTGCGAAAAGCTTCGGGGAGTCGGCAAACAGACTTTGATCCGGAGATGTCTGAATGGGGGAACCCAGCCATCATAAGATGGTTATCTTGTACTGAATACATAGGTGCAAGAGGCGAACCAGGGGAACTGAAACATCTAAGTACCCTGAGGAAAAGAAATCAACCGAGATTCCCTTAGTAGTGGCGAGCGAACGGGGACTAGCCCTTAAGTGGCTTTGAGATTAGCGGAACGCTCTGGAAAGTGCGGCCATAGTGGGTGATAGCCCTGTACGCGAAAATCTCTTAGTCATGAAATCGAGTAGGACGGAGCACGAGAAACTTTGTCTGAATATGGGGGGACCATCCTCCAAGGCTAAATACTACTGACTGACCGATAGTGAACTAGTACCGTGAGGGAAAGGCGAAAAGAACCCCGGAGAGGGGAGTGAAATAGATCCTGAAACCGTATGCGTACAAGCAGTGGGAGCCCACTTTGTTGGGTGACTGCGTACCTTTTGTATAATGGGTCAGCGACTTATTTTCAGTGGCGAGCTTAACCGAATAGGGGAGGCGTAGCGAAAGCGAGTCTTAATAGGGCGTCTAGTCGCTGGGAATAGACCCGAAACCGGGCGATCTATCCATGGGCAGGTTGAAGGTTGGGTAACACTAACTGGAGGACCGAACCGACTACCGTTGAAAAGTTAGCGGATGACCTGTGGATCGGAGTGAAAGGCTAATCAAGCTCGGAGATAGCTGGTTCTCCTCGAAAGCTATTTAGGTAGCGCCTCATGTATCACTGTAGGGGGTAGAGCACTGTTTCGGCTAGGGGGTCATCCCGACTTACCAAACCGATGCAAACTCCGAATACCTACAAGTGCCGAGCATGGGAGACACACGGCGGGTGCTAACGTCCGTCGTGAAAAGGGAAACAACCCAGACCGTCAGCTAAGGTCCCAAAGTTATGGTTAAGTGGGAAACGATGTGGGAAGGCTTAGACAGCTAGGAGGTTGGCTTAGAAGCAGCCACCCTTTAAAGAAAGCGTAATAGCTCACTAGTCGAGTCGGCCTGCGCGGAAGATGTAACGGGGCTCAAACCATACACCGAAGCTACGGGTATCATCTTCGGATGATGCGGTAGAGGAGCGTTCTGTAAGCCTGTGAAGGTGAGTTGAGAAGCTTGCTGGAGGTATCAGAAGTGCGAATGCTGACATGAGTAACGACAATGGGTGTGAAAAACACCCACGCCGAAAGACCAAGGTTTCCTGCGCAACGTTAATCGACGCAGGGTTAGTCGGTCCCTAAGGCGAGGCTGAAAAGCGTAGTCGATGGAAAACAGGTTAATATTCCTGTACTTCTGGTTATTGCGATGGAGGGACGGAGAAGGCTAGGCCAGCTTGGCGTTGGTTGTCCAAGTTTAAGGTGGTAGGCTGAGATCTTAGGTAAATCCGGGATCTTAAGGCCGAGAGCTGATGACGAGTGTTCTTTTAGAACACGAAGTGGTTGATGCCATGCTTCCAAGAAAAGCTTCTAAGCTTCAGGTAACCAGGAACCGTACCCCAAACCGACACAGGTGGTTGGGTAGAGAATACCAAGGCGCTTGAGAGAACTCGGGTGAAGGAACTAGGCAAAATGGCACCGTAACTTCGGGAGAAGGTGCGCCGGTGAGGGTGAAGGACTTGCTCCGTAAGCTCATGCCGGTCGAAGATACCAGGCCGCTGCGACTGTTTATTAAAAACACAGCACTCTGCAAACACGAAAGTGGACGTATAGGGTGTGACGCCTGCCCGGTGCCGGAAGGTTAATTGATGGGGTTAGCTAACGCGAAGCTCTTGATCGAAGCCCCGGTAAACGGCGGCCGTAACTATAACGGTCCTAAGGTAGCGAAATTCCTTGTCGGGTAAGTTCCGACCTGCACGAATGGCGTAACGATGGCGGCGCTGTCTCCACCCGAGACTCAGTGAAATTGAAATCGCTGTGAAGATGCAGTGTATCCGCGGCTAGACGGAAAGACCCCGTGAACCTTTACTATAGCTTTGCACTGGACTTTGAATTTGCTTGTGTAGGATAGGTGGGAGGCTTTGAAGCGTGGACGCCAGTTCGCGTGGAGCCATCCTTGAAATACCACCCTGGCAACTTTGAGGTTCTAACTCAGGTCCGTTATCCGGATCGAGGACAGTGTATGGTGGGTAGTTTGACTGGGGCGGTCTCCTCCTAAAGAGTAACGGAGGAGTACGAAGGTGCGCTCAGACCGGTCGGAAATCGGTCGTAGAGTATAAAGGCAAAAGCGCGCTTGACTGCGAGACAGACACGTCGAGCAGGTACGAAAGTAGGTCTTAGTGATCCGGTGGTTCTGTATGGAAGGGCCATCGCTCAACGGATAAAAGGTACTCCGGGGATAACAGGCTGATACCGCCCAAGAGTTCATATCGACGGCGGTGTTTGGCACCTCGATGTCGGCTCATCACATCCTGGGGCTGAAGCCGGTCCCAAGGGTATGGCTGTTCGCCATTTAAAGTGGTACGCGAGCTGGGTTTAGAACGTCGTGAGACAGTTCGGTCCCTATCTGCCGTGGACGTTTGAGATTTGAGAGGGGCTGCTCCTAGTACGAGAGGACCGGAGTGGACGAACCTCTGGTGTTCCGGTTGTCACGCCAGTGGCATTGCCGGGTAGCTATGTTCGGGAAAGATAACCGCTGAAAGCATCTAAGCGGGAAACTTGCCTCAAGATGAGATCTCACTGGAACCTTGAGTTCCCTGAAGGGCCGTCGAAGACTACGACGTTGATAGGTTGGGTGTGTAAGCGCTGTGAGGCGTTGAGCTAACCAATACTAATTGCCCGTGAGGCTTGACCATATAACACCCAAGCAATTTGCGTCGAAGAGACCAGATTGCGGTGTGTGAAGACGAAACGAACCGAAAGTTCGAAAGACTCACAAAACACCAGCTGTCACATACCCAATTTGCTGAAGCGAGGCCACAAGGCCACGACTCAGTACCCGAATTTCTTGACGACCATAGAGCGTTGGAACCACCTGATCCCATCCCGAACTCAGCAGTGAAACGATGCATCGCCGATGGTAGTGTGGGGTTTCCCCATGTGAGAGTAGGTCATCGTCAAGATTAAATTCCGAAACCCCAATTGCGAAAGCAGTTGGGGTTTTGTTTTGCCCGCAGGAAAGTTCTTACAGCATTCACGGACGCCGTCCGGCTGTCATACCCTGCCGACAATGCTAAGGTTCTGCCCTGGCTTTTGTACTTCTCCAAGGAAACCCTTATGCCGGACGCCCAGTCCCTCAACGCTGCATTCATGGTGGTCCAGAGCAATAGCCTGGACGAGCTGCGCAGCCTTGTGATCAGCATAATGCGGCGCTATCCACTGGCCCCGCTGGAAAACGAAATCGCTCTGGTGCAGAGCAACGGTATTGCCCAGTGGCTCAAATTGGCTTTGGCTGAAGATCCAGAGGACGACGACCTCGGAGGTTGCGGCATTGCGGCGGCGATTGATGTGCAACTGCCGGGCAGTTTCATGTGGCAGCTTTATCGCATGGTATTAGGCCGAGATGAAATTCCTCCCAAATCCCTGCTCGATAAGGCCCCGCTGACCTGGCGTCTCATGCGCCTCCTCCCACAGGTCATTGATCGCCCGCATTTCGAGCCATTGCAACGCTTCCTTACCCACGACGCCGACCTGCGCAAACGCTATCAATTGTCCGAACGCCTGGCGGATCTGTTCGACCAATATCAGGTGTACCGGGCCGACTGGCTTGAAGACTGGGCCGAAGGTCGGCATCAACTGCGCAACGTCAGGGGAGAAGTAAAGCCACTGCCCCCGACCAGTTGTTGGCAGGCAGAACTGTGGCGTGCGCTGCTGGATGACGTGGGCGAGCAAGGTATGGCGCAGAGTCGTGCCGGCGTTCATCAACGGTTTATCGAACGCATCAACAACCTCACCGAAGCGCCTGCGGGATTGCCATCGCGAGTGATCGTTTTCGGGATTTCTTCACTGCCAGCCCAAGTGCTTGAGGCGCTGGCCGGGCTTGCGCGTTTCAGTCAGGTCCTGCTGTGTGTACACAACCCGTGCCGGCACCACTGGGCCGATATTGTCGCCGACAAAGATCTGCTGCGGCATCAATACAAACGGCAATCGCGCAAGCCTGGAATGCCCGCAGTGCTGGCCCCTGAAACGCTGCATCAACACGCCCATCCACTATTGGCTGCGTGGGGCAAACAAGGCCGGGACTACATAAACCTGCTCGACAGCTATGACGATCCCAATAGCTATCGGGCGGCTTTTCGCGATGGCCGCATAGACCTGTTCAGCGAAACTCAACCACACAATCTGCTCAATCAACTACAGGACGATATCCTGGAGTTGCGCCCACTCAACGAAACACGTGAACATTGGCCTGCTGTCGATCTGGCAAAGGACGAGTCGATCCGTTTTCACATTGCCCACAGCGCTCAACGTGAAGTTGAAATACTGCACGACCAGCTTCTCGCGCGCTTTAGTGCCAACCCGCATCTGCGTCCGCGCGATGTGATCGTGATGGTGCCTGACGTCGATAGCTACGCACCGCATATCCGCGCAGTATTTGGTCAGCTTGATCGCCATGATCCGCGATTCATACCCTTCACATTGGCCGATCAGGGGCAGCGCGGCCGCGATCCACTGCTGATCGCAGTCGAACACCTGCTCAAGCTTCCCGACAGTCGTTTCCCGGTCAGTGAAATCCTCGACCTGCTCGACGTTCCCGCACTTCGCGCGCGTTTTGGTGTGGAAGAGCGCGACCTGCCAACACTGCACCGCTGGATCGAAGGTGCGGGCGTGCGCTGGGGCATGAACGCCGAGCAACGCGCGGGCCTGGGGTTACCCGACGAACTAGAGCAAAACAGCTGGCATTTTGGTCTGCGCCGCATGCTTCTCGGTTACGCCGTCGGCAGTGCCAATGCGTGTGAAGGAATTGAACCCTACGATGAGATCGGCGGACTCGACGCCGCACTCATCGGGCCGTTGGTGGCTCTGCTCGATGCCCTGGAACTTGCCCACCAACAGCTCACCCAACCCGCTCAACCCAAGGAGTGGGGATACCGTTTGCAGGCGCTGATGCAACTGTTCTTCAAGGCTAGTAACGAGCATGACGATTATTTGTTGACCCAACTCGAGGAACTGCGCGAAACCTGGCTGGAAACGTGTGAGGCCGTCGGTCTGACGGATGAGCTACCACTGACCGTGGTTCGTGAAGCCTGGCTCGCGGGGCTGGACCAAGGGCGATTGTCTCAGCGGTTTCTGGCTGGCGCCGTGAACTTCTGTACGCTGATGCCCATGCGTGCCATTCCGTTCAAACTGGTCTGCCTGCTGGGAATGAACGACGGCGACTATCCACGGGCGCAGCCGCCGCTGGACTTCGACCTCATGGGCAGCGACTACCGTCCGGGAGATCGTTCGCGGCGTGAAGATGACCGCTATCTTTTGCTCGAAGCACTTTTGTCAGCGCGCAATCAGCTGTACATCAGTTGGGTCGGCCGCAGCATTCGCGACAACAGTGAACGACCGGCTTCCGTATTGATCGGCCAGTTGCGCGATCACCTCGCCAGCGGTTGGCGATTGCTCGACGAAAGCGGTGATCTGTTAAGTGCCATGACGCAAGAGCATCCGCTGCAACCGTTCAGTGCGCGCTATTTTCATGACGGCGATCAACTCTTCAGCTATGCCAGCGAATGGCAGGTTCTGCATCAACAGCATGAGCCTCAAAACGAAACTCAGCTACTTACCCCTTATGTGCAGGAGGAGCCGTTGAGCCTGGCTTTGTTGCAGGATTTTTTACGCAATCCGGTTCGGCATTTTTTCACCCAGCGCCTCAAGGTGTATTTCGAGGCTGCCGAAGCACCGCTGGCTGACGAAGAGCCCTTCGTATTGGACGCATTGCAGCGCTATACGCTCAGCGACAGCCTGCTCGAAGCCGCTCTCAGGCAGCCGGACAATGTCGATCAGGCTTTGACTGCCCAGGCCCGCCGTCTGCAGAACAGCGGTCTGCTGCCAATGGCCGGGTTCGGCGAGTGCCTGCAACAAGAGCTGATCGAACCTTTGCCGGATTTGCTGCAGCGTTATCAACAATTGCTGACACTCTGGCCGACCCCTCTGAACAGTGCGATGCCGATCAATCTAGAGTTGCAGGGTTTGCGTCTTGAAGGCTGGCTTGCCGGTTTGCACCAGCGCACCGACGGTGGCCTGTTGTCGGTCACGACCATTCCCAACAGCATTGGCTCGATCAAAAGCCGCAAATGGCATCGCCTGACCAAGCCTTGGATCAATCATCTGGTGGCCTGCGCCAGTGGACTTTCGCTGACGACAGCATTGGTCGCCAGCGACGATACCTTGCTGCTTGAACCCATGGAGCCAGCACGGGCGATACGTTTTCTTGGCGACTTGCTCCTCGCCTGGCAGGCAGGCATGCGACAGCCACTGCCAATCGCGGTAAAAACCGCTTTTGCGTGGCTTTCCCAGACCGACCCTCTGAAGGCCGAAGCCGTGGCACGTAAAGCGTATGAAGGTGACGGGCAGACCAGCGAAGGTGAGCGCCGCGAGAGCCCGGCGTTGTCCCGGCAATACGCCGACTTCGATGCATTGCTGGAGGACGAAACATTCTCCGGTTGGTGCGACGCGTTGTATCGCCCACTGTTTGAAGCGCCTTGGCGTTCGCTGTCCACCGAAGGGACTCGCGCATGAGTACAAAGACTCCCCTCGCACTGGCCTTTCCCCTACAGGGCAGCCAGTTGATCGAAGCCAGTGCCGGTACCGGTAAAACCTTTACCATCTCGGCTTTGTATCTGCGGCTTATCCTCGGACATGGTGACGAGGCGAGTGGATTCGGCCGCGAATTGCTGCCACCACAGATTCTCGTGGTGACCTTCACCGATGCCGCGACCAAGGAGCTGCGTGAGCGCATACGTACGCGTTTGGCCGAGGCAGCTCGATTCTTTCGTGACGAAACGGCTGCGCCCGATGCATTGATCGCCGAATTGCGTGACCAATTCGACACCCAACAATGGCCCGGTTGTGCCAACCGCCTCGATGTCGCCGCGCAGTGGATGGACGAGGCCGCCGTCTCAACCATCCACAGTTGGTGTCAGCGAATGTTGCGTGAGCATGCGTTCGACAGCGGCAGCTTGTTCACCCAATCCCTGGAAACCGATCACAGCGACTTGCTCGGCGAAGTGCTGCGCGATTACTGGCGACTGTTCTGTTACCCGATGCAGGGCGATGCCTTGAATTGGGTTCGCAGCAATTGGGGGGGGCCGGCGGCGTTATTGCCTCGCGTGCGCGGGCTGTTCGCCAGTGAGCGTGACAGCGACGAGGGCAAGGCGCCTGCGGAGCTTATAGATGAGTGTCTGCAAGAACGCCGCGTGGCGTTGATCGAACTGAAAATGCCCTGGCGCCAGTGGGCAGACGAATTGCTCGCCATTTGCCAGCAAGGCGTCGCGAGCAAAACCGTCGACGGGCGCAAGATGCAGGCGCGTTACTTTGAGCCGTGGTTCGAAAAGCTCAAGGCATGGGCCGAAGACGAGACCTTGGAGCAACTGGATATCGGTACTGGTTTCACTCGACTGACCCCCGACGGGATGGCGGAAGCGTGGAAAGGCCAGGCTCCAGGTCACCCGGGTCTGGATGCCATGTCAAAGCTCAAGTCGAGCCTCGATGCATTGCCGACCCCCGATGCCGCTGTGTTGCAACATGCTGCCAAATGGGTCGGCGCACGCTTTGAAGAAGAGAAGCGGCGTCGCGCCGAGATGGGCTTTGACGACATGTTGTTGCGCCTTGATGCCGCTCTGCAATCCGACGGAGGCGAACGTCTTGCGACGTTGATTCGCGAGCAGTTCCCGGTCGCACTGATCGACGAATTCCAGGATACCGATCCGGTGCAGTATCGAATCTTCGAAAGCATCTATCGCATCGAAGAGAACAGTCCCGAGACCGGCCTGTTCCTGATCGGTGACCCGAAGCAGGCGATCTACGCTTTCCGCGGTGCAGACATCTACACCTACCTGCGCGCGCGTCAGGCCACCACTGGCCGATTGCATACACTGGGCACCAACTTCCGCTCCAGCCATGGCATGGTCAACGCGGTCAATCATGTATTCGAGCGCGCCGAGTCCCGAGAGCAGGGACGCGGCGCGTTTTTGTTCCGCGAGAAAAACGGCGACAACCCGGTGCCGTTCCTGCCCGTGGAATCTCAGGGCCGCAAGGAACGCCTGCAGGTTGCCGGGCAGGAAGTCGCAGCGTTGAATGTCTGGCACTTGTCCAGCGACCAGCCACTGTCCGGCGTGGTCTATCGCCAGCAATTGGCAGCGGCGTGCGCCAGCGAAATCACCGCGCTGCTCAATGGCGGACAAAGCGCTGACGCGGGGTTTGTTCAGGACGGCAAAGACTTCAGAGGTCTGAGGCCGTCCGACATTGCGATTCTCGTGCGCGACGGCAAAGAAGCCCAGGCCGTACGCGCTGAACTCGCCGCCCGAGGTGTGCGCAGCGTTTATCTGTCGGACAAGGATTCGGTATTCGCGGCTCAAGAAGCTCACGATCTGCTGTCCTGGCTCAAGGCCTGTGCCGAGCCGGATGTCGAGCGCTCCCTGAAAGCCGCATTGGCCTGTATCACCCTGAACCTGCCATTGGCCGAGCTGGAACGTCTGAACCAGGACGAACTGGTCTGGGAAACCCGGGTCATGCAGTTCCGTGGCTATCGCGAGCTATGGCGCAAGCAAGGTGTGCTGCCGATGTTGCGCCGCCTGCTGCACGACTTCCACCTGCCGCAAACCTTGATGAAACGCACCGATGGCGAGCGTGTACTGACCAACCTTTTGCACTTGTCGGAGTTGATGCAGCAAGCGGCTGCGGAACTGGACGGTGAACAAGCGCTGATTCGCCATCTGGCCGAATTGTTGGCAGTGTCCGGCCAGGCCGGCGAAGAGCAGATTCTGCGTCTGGAAAGTGATGAGCAACTGGTCAAGGTCGTGACCATCCACAAGTCCAAAGGCCTGGAGTATCCATTGGTGTTCTTGCCGTTCATTTGCTCGGCAAAACCCGTGGATGGCAGTCGCTTGCCACTGCATTATCACGACGCCGAGGGCAGGGCTCAGGTGAGCCTGAAACCAACTGCCGAGTTGGTAGCGCAAGCGGACGATGAGCGTCTGGCCGAAGACTTGCGCTTGCTCTACGTTGCGTTGACTCGCGCACAACATGCCTGCTGGTTAGGCGTGACGGATCTCAAACGGGGCAATAACAACAGCTCGGTGCTGCACCTATCGGCGCTGGGTTATCTGCTTGGTGGTGGCGCATCGCTTGGCGAGTCCAGCGAACTGAAACGCTGGCTGCAAGACCTGCAACAGGATTGCCCGGCTATCCATATCGATGAAATGCCCCAACCCACCGACGAGCATTACCAGCCCCCGCGCAACGATGCCGTGCTGAGTGCGACACTGCTGCCCAAGCGCAAAGCCAGCGAAAACTGGTGGATCGCCTCCTACAGCGCTCTGCGCATCAGCGATGTGTTGAGTATCGGCAGCGATGAAGCACCGGACAGCCCGCAAGCGCAAAAGCTGTTTGATGACGAACGCCTTGATCCCGACGCGCCGCGCGACATCATTGCCGGCGGTGCCGATATCCACCGCTTCCCGCGCGGTCCCAATCCGGGAACGTTTCTTCACGGTTTGCTGGAATGGGCCGGTGACGACGGCTTCGCCGTTTCCCGCGAAGCGCTGGAAGATGCGATTGCCCGGCGCTGCAATTTGCGCGGCTGGGAGGGCTGGATCAATACTCTGAGTGACTGGCTGCAACATTTACTGCAGTCGTCATTGCCGATTGCAGGTGGGCAGCCGCCAGTTGTTCTGGAGCAACTGAAGCAGTATCGGGTCGAGATGGAATTCTGGTTCGCCAGCCATAAGGTCGATGTAGTCAAACTCGACGAACTGGTGCGGCAGCACACTCACAGGGGCGTGGCCCGTGTGGCGGCAGAACCGGTGCAACTCAACGGCATGTTCAAAGGTTTTATCGACCTGACCTTCGAACACAATGGCCGTTACTACGTGGCCGACTACAAATCCAACTGGCTTGGCGTGGACGACCTGGCCTACACCGAGCAGGCCATGGAGCAGTCGATCCTCGACAACCGTTATGACCTGCAATACGTGCTGTACCTGTTGGCGTTGCATCGCCAGCTCAAGGCACGACTGCCTGATTACGATTACGACCGGCATGTCGGCGGCGCGTTGTATCTGTTCCTGCGTGGCACACGTGCTGACAGTCGCGGGGTGTATTTCGCCCGGCCGCCACGTGAGCTGATCGAACGTCTCGACCGAATGTTTCAAGGAAAACCTGAACCCAAGACCGAGCCCGCCTGGGAACAGGGAGTCCTGCTATGAGCCGCACCTTTGCCGATCTGCTCCCCACGCCGCTGGCAGCCGACAGCCTGTCGAGGCTTTCGCCGCTGACCAGCGCCGATGATCTGTTGATCTTGCTCACTCGTTGGGTCGAGCGTGGCTGGCTGCGTGCGCTGGACAAAGCATTCGTCGCGTTCCTTCACGAACTCGAGCGCGATACGGATCCGCTGGTGCTGCTCGCTGCCGCCCTGACCAGTCATCAACTTGGCCACGGTCATGTCTGTCTCGATCTGTATGAAACCCTGAAAGCTCCTGACTTCGCGCTGTCGCTGCCCCCCGAAGGAGACGTGCAAGGTGGTGTGTTGCTGCTGCCTTCGCAATTGCTCGAGGCGCTCGATGGCGCTCACTGGTGCAAGGTTCTGGCGAGCAGCTCCCTGGTCGCACTGGCGGCGGACACCCGTGATAGCGCAGAGCAACGCCCGCTGGTGCTGTCGGGCAAACGCCTGTATCTGCGACGCTACTGGACCTACGAACGGCGCATCGACACGGCGTTGCGCGAGCGTCTGCAACAAGTCGAGCCGACTCCGGACGATCTGCCGCAGCGGTTGAATGAGTTGTTCGGATCAGCGAGAACCGGTGAGGTGATCGACTGGCAGAAACTCGCCTGTGCCATCGCGACCCGTGGCGCCTTCAGCATCGTCACCGGCGGCCCGGGCACTGGCAAGACCACCACAGTGGTGCGGTTGCTGGCTCTGCTGCAAGCGCCGGCAGTCGCCACCGGTCATCCGCTGCGGATTCGTCTGGCGGCACCGACGGGAAAGGCTGCGGCGCGGCTGACCGAGTCCATCAGCCAACAAGTGCAGTCGCTGAAAGTCAGCGAAGAGGTGCGGGCGAAGATCCCTTGCGACGTCACCACCGTGCACCGTCTGCTGGGCAGTCGTCCCGGCACCCGGCACTTTCGGCATCATGCAGGCAATCGCCTGCCATTGGATGTGCTGGTGGTCGACGAAGCTTCGATGATCGACCTGGAAATGATGGCCAATCTGCTCGATGCCTTGCCAGCCCATGCACGACTGGTGTTGCTCGGTGACAAGGATCAATTGGCTTCTGTTGAGGCCGGCGCAGTGCTAGGCGATTTGTGCCGGGATGCCGAGGGTGGCTGGTACAACCCGCAGACCCGACAGTGGCTGGAATCGGTCAGCGGTGAGTCGCTGCAGGACAGTGGCTTGCATGAAGACGTCGAGGGTGCTCACCCGCTGGCCCAGCAAGTGGTCATGCTGCGTCACTCCCGGCGTTTCGGCGAGGGCAGCGGGATCGGTCAGCTCGCGCGTCGGGTCAATCAGCAGCTGCCGGATGAAGCGCGTCAGTTGCTCGCGGCCGGGCACTATGACGATGTGTATTCGTTGCCGCTCAAGGGCGAACAGGATCATAAACTGGAGCGCCTGTTGCTGGAGGGGCACGGCGACGGCCCGCAGGGTTACCGCCATTATCTGAGTGTTCTGCGTGATCAGCGTCCACCGTCGGGCAGACCCCTCGAACATCCGGACTGGATTATTTGGGCCCGCGAAGTCTTGCAGGCGTTCGATACATTTCAGCTGTTGTGTGCAGTGCGCAAAGGGCCATGGGGCGTTGAAGGTCTGAATCAACGGATCACCGCCGCGCTGCTGAGGGCCCGTCTGATCGAAAGCGATCAGCAATGGTACGAAGGTCGGCCAGTCCTGATGACTCGCAACGATTACGGTCTGGGCTTGATGAACGGCGACATCGGGATCGCCCTCAAGCTGCCCGAGCGCGAAGGACCCGACGCGGGCAAACCGGTGTTACGCGTGGCGTTCCCGCGCAACGATGGCCAGGGCGGCGTGCGTTTCGTATTGCCCAGCCGGCTCAATGACGTCGAAACCGTCTACGCCATGACGGTGCACAAGTCCCAGGGCTCGGAGTTTGCCCACACCGCGCTGATCCTGCCCGACGCCTTGAACCCGGTATTGACCAAAGAATTGATCTACACCGGCATCACCCGGGCCAAGCATTGGTTCACCCTGATTGAATCCCGGCCGGGGGTATTTGAGGAAGCGGTGCAGCGAAAGGTCAAACGCCTGAGCGGGCTGATGCTGGAACTGGAGGAAGGGGGCGTGCCCGCGAGGTGAGAATCCCGACGATGGGTGGCGATTACTGACCAACCGGTCAGTGGTCACTGTCTCGCTGGTGTTTCACTGCTGTGCTATCGTTGCGGCATCATTTCGCTACGATCCAAGAGAATCCCTGCATGAAGGTGTCTGTCTGGGCGACAGGGCGCGTAGTTGTCTGCAAGCACGCGTTGCTTGTCGGTCTGCTCTGGTTGTTGACGGGGGCGGCTGTCGCACAGTCGCAAGCGCCGACGGGCATGGCCGAACAACGGGCCAAATCTGTCACTCAGGTCGTTCTTGGCATTCTCAGCTACGCGCGCTGGCCGGTGGAGCCGGCGCAATTGCGCCTGTGCATCGTTGGCCCGACCGAATACACCGACGACTTGGTCAAAGGCACCACGCAAGCCACTGGCCGGCCGGTCACCGTACGTCGCCTGCTGGCCGACAACCCGGCCATCGTCAGCGAATGCGATGCGGTGTACATCGGCAAACTTACGGCGGATGAACGCACTCGCTTGTTCGCTTCGCTGATTGGTCATCCAGTACTGAGTATCAGCGAAGGTGGCGATCAATGCACGGTCGGTAGCCTGTTCTGTCTGCGCGTTGGCGATGAGCAAGTGTCCTTCGAGGTCAATCTCGACTCCGTTGCCCGCAGCGGCGTGCGCATTCACCCCAGCGTGCTGCAGCTGTCGCGTCGCAAACCGGCGGCACCATGAACCTGTTCAGATCGAATAGCCGCCCAACGCTGGGTTCGGTCATTGGCCGAGGGCATTTGACGGTCGCACTGGTGGGCGTGGCGATGGCCAGTGTTTCGCTGACGTTGCTCGGCGTACTGGCGTTACGGGTTTATGCCGATCACAACCTGCATTTGATCGCCCGTTCGATCAGCTACACCGTGGAAGCCGCAGTAGTGTTCAACGACAAGACGGCCGCCAACGAATCGCTGGCGCTGATTGCTTCTGCCGAAGAGGTCGCTGATGCCCAGGTACTGGACAGCCAGGGACAACTGCTCGCGCATTGGCAACGCCCGGAAAACGGTTTGTTCTCTGAGCTGGAAATGCAGATCACCCGCGCCGTCCTGGAAAAACCCATCAGCCTGCCGATCGAGCATCAGGACCGTGAAATCGGTCGTGTACTGCTCACCGGTCATGGCGGCAGCCTGATGCGTTTTCTGCTCAGCGGCCTGGCAGGAATCATCCTCTGTACCGCGATCAGCGCCTGGGTCGCGCTCTACCTGGCGCGGCGCCAGTTACGCGGAATCACCGGCCCCCTGCGCAGCTTGGCCGCCGTGGCCCACGCCGCACGCAGCGAACGAGCGCTGGACCGCCGTGTACCACCGGCGCAGATCGCTGAGCTGGACAACCTCGGCAATGACTTCAACGCCTTGCTCGACGAACTGGAGTCGTGGCAAACCCATCTGCAAAACGAAAACGAAACCCTCGCTCACCAGGCCAGTCACGACAGCCTGACCGGTCTGCCAAACCGAGCGTTTTTCGAAGGACGCTTGATCCGCGCGTTGCGCAATGCCAGCAAACACGATGAGCGCGTTGCCGTGTTGTTTCTCGACAGCGACCGCTTCAAAGGCATCAATGACAACTTCGGCCACGCCGCCGGTGATGCGGTGCTGGTGGCGGTGGCCAATCGCGTTCGTGCGCAGTTGCGCGAAGAAGATCTGGTGGCGCGGCTGGGTGGCGACGAGTTCGCCGTGCTGCTCACGCCGCTGCACAAGGTCGAAGATGCCGAGCGTATTGCCGACAAGATCCTCGCCAGCATGGACATGCCCATCGCGCTGCCGGGCGACACCAGTGTGGTGACCTCGCTCAGTATCGGCATTGCGGTTTTTCCCGATCATGGCGCTACGCCCGGGGCCTTGCTCGATGCTGCCGATGCGGCGATGTATCAAGCCAAGCGCCTGTCGCGCGGCGCCCAATTCACGGCCGGGGCGGAGCACCCGGTCGATTCCGTTCAAACCAGGAGCTGACTCTCGTGTTCACACTGTCCATTCGATCTTTTTACGCTGTGCTGTTGATGGCCGTTCTGGCCCTGACCGGTTGCCAGACTGCGCCACAAAAAGGCCTGAGCCCGGCGCAAGTCGCGGTCCTCAAACAACAGGGCTTTGAACTGACTGACGAGGGCTGGGAGTTTGGCCTGTCCGGCAAAGTGCTGTTTGGCAGCGACGTCGAAAGCCTGAATACGCAAAGCACCGAGATCGTCGAACGCATCGGCAAGGCATTGCTGAGTGTCGGCATCGAGCGCGTGCGCGTCGATGGTCATACCGACGCATCAGGCAAGGAAACCTACAACCAGCAACTGTCGCTGCGCCGTGCCAAGAGTGTCGCCAACGTGCTGGGCACGGTCGGCATGAAACAAGAGAACATCCAGTTGCAGGGCTTGGGCAGCAAAGAGCCAGTGGCGTCCAACGATACGGCGGCCGGTCGCACGGAAAACCGCCGGGTCTCGATTGTGGTCAGCGCCGACTAGTCGGCGAACTGCATTTCGCGCGTCTTGCCCATCAACAGATCCTGATTTCGCTCAGTCACCTCACGGATGTAGTCCCACAACAGGGTGATCCGTTTCAGCTTGCGCAGATCCTCCCGGCAGTACATCCAGAACTGCCGGGTGATGTCGATTTCCTCCGGCAGTACCGGCAGCAGGCGCGGATCCTGAGCGGCGAGGAAGCACGGCAGAATCGCTAGAGAACGCCCTTGCTGCGCGGCGACAAACTGTGCGATCACGCTGGTGCTGCGCAAGTTGGCGCTGGCACCGGGCAGCACATTCGCCAGGTAGAGCAGCTCCGAGCTGAACGCCAGGTCATCCACATAACTGATGAATTGATGCTTGCCCAAGTCTGCCGGGCGGCGGATCGGTGGGTGTTGGTCCAGATAGTCCTGGGTTGCGTAGAGCTGCAAACGGTAGTCGCATAATTTGCAGCAGACGTACGGTCCATGCTCCGGGCGTTCCAGAGCAATGACGATATCGGCCTCGCGCTTGGACAGGCTGATGAAGTGCGGCAGCGGCAGGATGTCCACCGAGATCGCCGGGTAGGCGTCGACGAAATGGCTCAGCTGCGGGGTGATGAAAAAACTGCCGAAGCCTTCGGTGCAACCCATGCGCACATGCCCAGACAACGCTACACCGGAGCCTGACACCTGCTCGCAGGCCATGTGCAATGTGCTTTCGATCGACTCGGCATAACCGAGCAAACGCTGGCCTTCGGTGGTCAGGACGAAGCCGCTGGTTCGCGACTTCTCGAACAGCAAAGTGCCCAATGCCGCTTCCAGCGAACTGATCCGCCGCGACACGGTGGTGTAGTCGACAGCCAGCCGTTTGGCGGCGGTACTGGCCTTGCGGGTGCGGGCGACTTCGAGGAAAAACTTGAGGTCGTCCCAGTTCAGCGAGCCTAGCGAGGTGATGTTTTTTTGCATGATGGACGGGCTTATATGTGCGTTCTTATTAGAAGTTTGCACATCTATACTCCAAAAACAGTCCGACAACCAATTCGTGACACACGCCTCATCTCAAGGCGAACCTTTCGCCTTGGCTCCTACGATAAAAACAAGTTTCGGAGACCAGCATGAACGCATCGCTTACGCCCAACGAAACCACGGTCCAGAAGGTCAAGCTGCTGATCAATGGCGAATGGGTCGAGTCGCAGACCACCGAGTGGCACGACATCGTCAACCCGGCGACCCAGCAAGTGCTGGCCAAAGTGCCGTTTGCCACTGCCGCAGAAGTGGATGCCGCCGTCAGCGCTGCACAGCGCGCCTTCCAGACCTGGAAACTGACCCCGATCGGCGCGCGGATGCGCATCATGCTCAAGCTGCAAGCGCTGATTCGCGAACACTCCAAACGCATTGCCGTGGTCCTGAGCGCCGAGCAGGGCAAAACCATTGCCGACGCCGAGGGCGATATTTTCCGTGGCCTGGAAGTGGTCGAGCACGCTTGCTCGATCGGCAGCCTGCAAATGGGCGAGTTCGCCGAGAACGTCGCCGGCGGTGTCGATACCTACACCCTGCGCCAGCCAATCGGCGTGTGCGCCGGCATCACGCCGTTCAACTTCCCGGCGATGATTCCGCTGTGGATGTTCCCGATGGCCATCGCTTGCGGCAACACCTTCGTCTTGAAGCCATCGGAACAGGATCCGCTGTCGACCATGTTGTTGGTCGAGCTGGCGATTGAGGCCGGCGTTCCGGCGGGCGTGTTGAACGTGGTTCATGGCGGTAAAGATGTGGTCGATGGCCTGTGCACGCACAAGGACATCAAAGCCGTGTCCTTCGTCGGTTCGACCGCTGTCGGTACCCACGTTTACGACTTGGCCGGCAAGCACGGCAAACGCGTGCAATCGATGATGGGCGCGAAGAACCACGCCGTGGTGCTGGCCGACGCCAATCGCGAGCAAGCGCTGAATGCGCTGGTTGGCGCCGGTTTCGGTGCGGCCGGGCAACGTTGCATGGCCACCTCGGTGGTGGTGCTGGTCGGCGCGGCGAAACAATGGTTGCCGGATCTGAAAGCGCTGGCGCAGAAACTCACCGTCAACGCCGGCAGCGAGCCGGGCACCGATGTCGGTCCGGTGATCTCGAAAAAAGCCAAGGCGCGGATTCTCGACCTGATCGAAAGCGGCATCAAAGAAGGCGCCAAGCTCGAACTGGACGGTCGCGACATCAAAGTGCCGGGCTACGAGCAAGGCAACTTTGTCGGCCCGACCCTGTTCTCGGGCGTGACCACCGACATGCAGATCTACACCCAGGAAATCTTCGGCCCGGTGCTGGTGGTGCTGGAAGTCGACACCCTCGATCAGGCGATTGCGCTGGTCAACGCCAACCCGTTCGGCAATGGCACGGGTCTGTTCACCCAGAGCGGTGCGGCGGCGCGTAAATTCCAGACCGAAATCGACGTCGGTCAGGTCGGTATCAACATCCCGATTCCAGTGCCGGTGCCGTTCTTCAGCTTCACCGGTTCGCGCGGTTCGAAACTCGGCGACCTCGGCCCGTACGGCAAGCAAGTGGTGCAGTTCTACACGCAGACCAAAACGGTCACGGCGCGCTGGTTCGATGACGACAGCGTCAACGACGGCGTGAACACCACTATCAACCTGCGCTGAGGAACTGCCATGAAAATCGCATTTATCGGTCTGGGTAACATGGGCGCGCCGATGGCGCGCAACCTGATCAAGGCCGGCCATTCGCTGAGTCTGGTCGACCTGAACAAAACCGTGCTGGCGGAGCTGGAGCAACTGGGCGGCAGCATTCGTGCTTCGGCGCGTGAGGCTGCCGAGGATGCCGAACTGGTGATCACCATGCTGCCGGCCGCTGTGCATGTGCGCAGCGTCTGGCTCGGTGAGGACGGTGTGTTGGCTGGTATTCGCCAAGGTGTGCCGGCAGTGGATTGCAGCACCATTGATCCGCAGACGGCCCGCGATGTGGCAGCGGCTGCGGCGAAACAAGGCGTGGCCATGGCCGATGCGCCGGTGTCCGGTGGCACTGGCGGTGCAACGGCGGGGACGCTGACCTTCATGGTCGGCGCCACTCCGGAACTGTTCGCCACCCTGCAACCGGTGCTGGCGCAAATGGGCCGCAACATTGTGCATTGCGGTGAAGTCGGCACCGGGCAGATCGCCAAAATCTGCAACAACCTGCTGCTGGCGATTTCGATGGTCGGCGTCAGTGAAGCCATGGCGCTGGGCGATGCATTGGGCATCGATACGTCGGTGCTGGCCGGGATCATCAACAGCTCGACCGGGCGTTGCTGGAGTTCGGAAATGTACAACCCGTGGCCGGGCATCGTCGAAACGGCGCCGGCCTCGCGCGGTTATACCGGTGGATTCGGTGCGGAACTGATGCTCAAGGATTTGGGTCTGGCGACCGAAGCGGCGCGTCAGGCGCACCAACCGGTGGTGCTCGGCGCGGTGGCGCAGCAGTTGTATCAGGCGATGAGTCAGCGCGGGGACGGCGGGAAGGATTTCTCGGCGATAATCAACAGCTATCGCAAGCCTGCAATAGAAGGACAGCGCTGAACAAACTGTGGGAGCTAGCCTGCTAGCGATGGCTGAGTGTCAGGCAACTCATTTTTGCCAGATTGATCGCAATCGCTAGCAGGCTAGCTCCCACAGGGATTTGAGTGAATCTGGGACATTTGCCGGGAAATCACGTCGGGTGATCTCCCGGCTTTTTTGCATCAGGCAAACACGAAATATTTGCGCACGGTCTCGACCACTTCCCACGTGCCTTTCATGCCCGGTTCAACCACAAAGATATCGCCAGCACGCAGGTGAATCGGCGCCATGCCGTCCGGGGTGATCACGCAGTAGCCTTCTTGGAAATGGCAGTACTCCCACTTCACATAATCAACGCGCCACTTGCCTGGTGTGCAGATCCACGTGCCCATGATCTTGCTGCCGTCTTCGCTGGTGTAGGCATTGAGGTTGACGGTGTGCGGGTCGCCTTCGAGTTTTTCCCATTTGCAGGCGTCGAGTATCGGCAGCGGGTGGGTGTCGCGCAGAACGGTGATAGGGGCAGTCATGTGTCGGCTCCAGACAAGGCGATCAAACGGAAGCTGCACCCTATAGCGCCGTGCCTCTGCCCAGATGTCTGTGCTCGACATTCAGATATCCATAAACGCTGCCAGCGTTTTACGGATGGAAGCGTAAACCTTCCAGCAAAATCAATTAACAGCAGTACTGATCTAAAACAAAGGTTATGAAGTTATAACTATTTTACATGTCTGGTTTTTGCTTTTAGTACGTCGGTTCCGTTGTGTCCTTAGTTGCTTTCGATAGTCAGCCTGCCCGATAGCGCGGGCGCCCCACCATACCCCGTCTTTGTTAAGTAAATAAGTCGTTCGCCGCACCAAGGAGGTGCGGTGTCTGTGGGGTTTTGCAGACTTTTTTCGAGTTGTAAAAAAACCTTGAATAGTTCGTTGACTCTCCCCTTAAGGGCAGAGTTTAGATTCCCGCCGCGTGAGAAGTTGCTGTGGGAAAAGTTACTTTTCATAAGTCGAATTCATGAAGTAGTCACGACATATAGGGAGATAGAAATGAACAATCCATTGGACTTGGAACATGTCGTTGCCAGCACTCGCGAAATCCTCGCACAGCTGTTGGTGATGGATGCGAATGACATCGAAGAAAACAGCAGCATTGTCGAAGACCTCGGTGCCGACTCGCTGGACATCGTCGACCTGAGCTTCCAACTGGGCCGCCAATATGGCTGCACACTGCCGAAAACCAGCGTGCTCGACCATGCAGTGGCGGTTTGCGGTGATGCCAGCGAGTTTCTCGCCAACGGTCGCATTACCGAAAGCGGCAAGCACCTGCTTGAGCAAAGCCTCAGCGCCTACACCCCGGATCAACTGAAGGCGGGCATGCAGCCGGCTCAGGTGTTCGCCGCGACCACCGTGCGTAACTGGGCTAACCAGTGCCGCAATCTTTTCAACTACCTGCCGGCGACCTGCCCGGATTGCAACGCCCACCAAGCGATTCTGAACGAGCGCCAACAAGTGGTCTGCGGCGCGTGCAGTGCGCGTCTGGTGCCGGCGGATGGCGATGAAGTGTCGCGTCAATTGGTTGAGCAGTTTGTTACCACTCACACCAAAGAAGCGGTGTAGGAGTTCTCATGCGGGCACGAGAAGTCTATGTGAGCGGGTTCGGTCTGGTGGCGCCCATGGCGCTGGACGCTGCCACGTTGTTCGAGCGGATTTGCCGGAAGCAATCCTGTGTCCGCGAACATCCCCGGTTCAAGGCGCTGGGATTCAACAACAGCGCAGCCGGATTTATCGACGATACGCAGTGGCAGCGGATCGGCGCCGGTTTCGGCGGCAACGCGGCGCTGCACCCACGGCAAAGTGTGCTGGCCGAATACGTTGCCCGGCAGGCGCTGGAGCATGCCGGTCTGACGCCGGCAGACTTTGCCCACAGTCGCAGCGGTCTGTTCCTGGGCGCCAACAAATACTGTGCCGACAGCCACGACCTGCAGCGGCTCAGCCGTTGCATGGACGAGGCCGGCCGCGTCGACCTCGACCGTCTGCTGGACAGTCCGGCAGCGTCCAGCGTGCCCTTCATCCGGCGCGTCGATCAACAGACGCAACACCTGGCCGATCGGCTCGGCATCCGCGATCACATCTCGACCCATTCCGATGCCTGTGCCGCCGGCACCATGGCCATCGGCAGTGCTTACCGGGCCATTGAGCGCGGCGAGATCGATCTGGCTATCTGCGGCGCCGTCGAACTGATGGCCAATGAATTGCCTTATTACATGTTCAACAGCCTCGGCGCGCTCTGTCAGGCCGACTTGCCGGCGAGCGAACAGAGCCGCCCGTTCATGCCTGACCGTAGCGGTTTTGTCCTCAGCGAAGGCTCGGCGATGCTCATTCTCGAATCCGCTGAACACGCGCAGCGGCGCAAGGCCGCGCCACTGGGCCGGGTGTTGGGTTACGCGAATGTCTGCGAGGCGCAGAAAATGACCTCCAGCAGCCGCGATGGCAGTAAATACGAGGAATGCATGGAAGCAGCAATCGAGGACGCCGGGCTGCTGCGCAGCGCCGTGCAACACGTCAACACCCACGGCACCTCCACGCAGGCCAATGACAGTTGTGAAGCGTTGGCGCTACAGCGTCTGTTCGGCGGATGCCAGGACTTCATGACTTTCACCGCCAACAAGTCCGCCATCGGCCATTCACTGGCAGGCAGTGGTGCGATCGAAGCAGTGCTGTCGCTGATGAGCCTGCGTGACGGCGTGCTGTTGCCCACTCTGAATTACGCCCCCGAGCGTGCCGAATACCCTTCGCTGAAGTTCTTGAGCGAGCCGGTACGACAGCCGATCAGCGTGGTGATGTCCAACTCGTTCGGCTTCGGCGGCATCAATAGCTCGCTGATTCTGGGGAGGGCATGACATGAACCGAGCCATCTATCTCAATGCCGCTGCGGTGCTGAACGTGGCGGGCGGTGAATGTGCTGACTTGCTCGGCACGCCCTGCGCGGCGCAACCGCTGGCATTTGATGCACAGCGTCAGGCGTTTGCCTTGCCGACGCCGCGACTGGCCAGTGACCTGTTTGATCGCAAGATCCAGCGCAGTGTCGAACCGCAGGGCTTGCGCCTGTTGCATTGCGCCGCACGGCTGGCGCCAGCACTGGCGGCGCTGCAATTGCCTGCCTCACGCATTGCCCTGACAGCGGCCATTCCTGAAGTCGATGCGCCGAGCCCTTGCTGGGATGCGGTGCAGGCGATCATCGAACAGCCACACAAACAACTCAGCCAATTGTTGGCCAACACACCGCCCCTGCATGCGTTGACCCTGCTCAACAGCAGCGTCATGGCTTATGTCGCCGAAGCATTGAGTTGCCACGGGCCAATGGGCGGATTTTGTTCTCAGGACAACGCCGGACTGGATGCGCTGATCGAAGCCTGCCAGCAGATTGGCGAGCGGCATGCCGACGCCGCGTTGGTGGTCAGCAGCAGTCCGAACCTGACGCCGGCCCTGTACCTGCGCGAGCCCGATCAGGCGAGCGAACCGATTTTCGGTGAGGGCGCCGCGGCGCTGTTGCTGGCGTCGACACCTGCGCCGGGTGCGGCACACGCCGTGCGCATTGCCGGGTTTGCCCGTGGTTACAGCACCGATCCGCAACGCTCTGTGGTGGTGGGGCGGCGCGTGATCGACCAGGTCCTGAGTGTCGAGAAACTGCGAGTCGGCGACGTCGAGCATATCGTCGGCAATTGCGCTGACGGGCAAGTGATGAAGTTGCTCGAAGCTTTCCCGCGCGAGATTCGCAGCACCCGCACCATGACCGGTGAACTGGGCGCCAGCGGTTTGCTGACAGAAGTCGCACTGACACTGCACCTGAGCTGTGAAGTAGCGGCGACGCCGGGCTACACGTTGCTTGTCAGCCACACTCGCGCCGGTCACTGGGGCGCATTGCTATTGGCCAGTGAAACCATGGAGAAGCACGCATGAGTGCGACACGGATTGTGATCACCGGCATGGGCGCCGTCACCGGTTTCGGTTTCGAATGGCAGACCCTCTGGGAAAAAATGCTCGGCGCCGAACATTGCGTGCGGCCATGGCAGCCGGACGACGTGCAAGAGGCGTCGTTCGCGGTGCGCTACGCGGCACCGGTCGACATGCGCCTGTTGCCGGAAAAACTGCAAAGCCATCCGGCCTGGACGATGCCGCTGGAAAAGCGCAGTCGGTTTGGCTGGGTGGCTGCCACGCAGGCAGTCGGTGACAGCGGCTTGCAGCCAGAACAGTTGCGGGGCGCGGCGGTGCTGTGTGCCTCGGGAGCACCGCAGCACATGCTCGCTGACATGCTGCTGACCGAAGCCCCGAATGGCGGCACCCCGAGCTGGTCATACCTGATGTCACGGGCTGGGCAAGTGAATGCCGATGGCTCGCTGCGTCAGAGCAACGACCGTCTGGCGCGGGTAATCGCCGACGACCTGGGCTGTGAAGGGCCGGTGATCAACATCAGCAGTGCCTGTGCCGGCGCTTCACAAGCCATTGGCAACGCCTTTCAGATGATTCGTCGCGGAGAAGTCAGCGTTGCGCTGGCGGGTGGCGCCGACTCGGTGCTCAACCTCGACACCATGGCCGCGTTGTATCTGTTGGGTGCCGCGTCGGGCGAGCAACGCTGGGGCGCTGATCTGTGCCGTCCGTTCGATCGTGACCGCAGCGGTCTGATTGCCGGCGAGGGCGGTGGTTTCGTTGTGCTGGAAAGCCTCGAACATGCCTTGGCTCGTGGCGCCACGCCGTATGCCGAGGTGTTGGGTTTCGGCAGCAGTCTGGACGCCTACAAGGTCACCGCACCGCAACCCGAAGGACGTGGCGCGGCACTGGCGATGCAGGCCGCGCTCGACGACGCCGGGCTGCGCCCGCAGCAGATCGATCTGATCAATGCCCACGGCACCTCGACGCCGCTCAACGACGTTGCCGAAACCCTCGCGATCAAAAGTGTGTTCGCCGAGCACAAGCATTATCGAACCCTGGCCGTCAGCGCCAACAAATCACAGTTCGGTCACCTGATCGCGGCCGCTGGCGCACCGGAATGCATCGTCACCGCGTTGGCCTGCCTCAACGATCTGGTGACGCCTACGGTGAACCTGCATGACGCCGACGAACAGTGCGATCTGGATTACTGCGCCGGTCAGGCGGTCAGCCGCCGAGTGGATTACGCGCTGAGCAATTCCTTTGGTTTCGGTGGCCTCAATACCTCGCTGGCCCTTGGCAAATATCGGGAGCATGGACAATGACTGACGCCACTGGACGTGTCGCGATCGCCGGCAGCGGTTGTGTATTGCCCACCGGTTGGGGCGTGGAGGGTTTCTGGTCGGCGGCCCGCGAAGGACGTAGCGCGATCTCGCCTCTGAGCTCTTCGCTGTTCCACAGCGAGCGTGTCATTGCGTTCGGACACGTCGCTGATCGGGATCATCAACGTAGCCGTCAGGACGTTGCACAAAACCTCCAGCGTTACTGCCCGCCGGCGGTGATCTGGGGCGTCAGTGCGGTGCGCCAGGCGTTGGCAGAAGCCGGGCTTGAACCGGGTCGCGACAACGTGCGTTTTGGTCTGTATTGCTGCCAGGGCGGTTACACCCATCCCTCGCTCGCGTCTTACGGCGAACTGCTGCACGAATGTCAGACCGAGACCGGTGCCGACATGCAGCGTCTGGCCAAACGCGTGTTGCAGGAGCGCGCACTCGATCCATTCCTGGTGCTCAAGAGCCTGAGCAACGGTCTGCTCGGCGTCGTCAGTCTGGCCTTGAAGCTTGAGTGCGAATGCAACGCCTACATGCAGGGCGTGGCCGGCAATCTGGCGGCGCTGCGCGAAGCCTGCGCGGCGTTGCAGAGCGGTCGGATCGACGCGGCCATTGTGGTGGGCGCGGGCAGTGAACTGGATCCGCTGGCGCTCGCCGCACTGGCCGAGGCGGGGGTCATCAGCACCGAAGGATCGCCAAGCCTGCGTGCCTTTGATCGCCAGGGCAGTGGCGGCATTGCCGGCGAAGGTGCGGCGGCGCTGGTGTTGCGTCGCGCCGATGACCTGCCGGCAGGCCCGCAAACCTGCCTGACCGCACTGTTCGCACACTCGCGTCTGGATTCGCTGAACCTGCCGGACAAACAGGTGGATCTGCTGATCAGCAGCGCCACTGGCGAGCCGCAAAAAGATGCCGATCTGGCCCGCACGCTGGCACGAACCGGTGCCGCGCACATCACCAGCAGCACATCGCTGACCGGCATTCTGAGTGGTGCACCGAGTCTGGTTGATCTGATCTTCGCCCGGCAGGCCTTGCAGGCGCAAAGCATCCCGCCGGTCAGTGGCCTGGAGCAACCGCTGGATGCGCATCTGCCATTTGTCATGGCTGAGCCGCGCGATGCCGTGCTGCACGATTGCCTGGTGATCAACCGTGACGACAACGGCTTCAGTGCCGGTTACCACCTCGAATTTCACGCAGCCGACTGACCGTCGGCACGCAACGAAACGCAGCTGATTTTTTACTCAAGGGATAGAACTGTCATGGATTACCGCGATTACGTACGGCCGAAATTCGTTGAATTGATGCAGGCCCTGGGCCTCGAATGCCAGTTCCACAGAGCGCTGGGCAGCAAACTGTTTTACCGCGACCGGCAGGGCGAAGAGGTGACGGTCACTGACTTCCTCGGCGGTTACGGCGCCGCGCTGTATGGTCACAACGATCCGCAATTTGTCGATCAACTCGTCGACCTGTTGCGTGCCGATGTACCGTTCAACGCGCAGATGTCGGTGCGCGGTGCGGCGGGGCAGTTGGGGCGTGAACTCAGTGAAGCGTTCAACCGTGAGCTGAACAACAGCGAACGCTACATTTCGACCTTCTCCAACAGTGGCGCCGAGTCGGTGGAAATCGCCGTCAAGCACGCCGAATACCGCCGTCAGAAAAACCTGCAGAAGCAATTCGACGAGCGCGATTTCGCTCTCGCCAATCTGGTCGCCAGCGACAAGGCTTACGTCGAACTGGACATTGACGATCTCGATTTGCCCGCCGGTCTGTTGCCGCAGAATCTGTCCTGCGTCACCGTGCGCCAAGTGGCCGAAGCGGTGCGTCAGCACAACCTGGCGCAACTGCATGTTGAGCCGGTGTTCCTCGCTGTGCGCGGCAGCTTCCACGGCAAACTGGTCAACACCGTTCAACTGACGTACGGCAAGCAGTACCGCAAGCCGTTCGCCCGTTTCGGCCTCAACGTCGAGTTCATCGACCCGCAGCAGCCCCAGCAATTGCAAGAACTGCCGGCCCGTCACGTACGTCACTGGCTGAGCCTGGAATGGAACGGCGAAACCCTGCAAGTGCGCCGCGAAGCATTCAGCGCGATCACCGCGGTATTGCTGGAGCCGATTCAGGGCGAGGGCGGCATCAACGAGTTCGCCAATGAGTTCTATCTGGGCCTGCGGCGCCTGTGCAACGAGCAGCAATGCCCGCTGATCATCGACGAAGTGCAATCGGGTTTCGGCCGCACCGGCACTTTGCTGGGTGCCAGCCATTTCAACTTGCAGGGTGACTACTACTGCCTGTCGAAAGCGCTGGGCGGTGGCCTGATGAAGATTGCCGCGACGGTGATTCGCGCCAGCCACTACGAAAACGATTTCAGCTACATCCACAGTTCGACCTTTGCCGAAGATGATGCGTCCTGCCATATCGCCCTGTCGGCCCTGCGCCGTCTGTTCGAGAACGACAGCGCGATGCTCAGGGACGTGAACAAGAAAGGCGAATACCTCAAGGCTTCGCTGCTGGAACTCAAGGCGGCCTATCCGGACGTCATCGCCGACGTGCGTGGCCGTGGCTTGCTGCTCGGTTTCGAACTGCACGACCTGACCGGCACCAGTTCGTTGGTTCAGGCCTCGGCGCAGTACAACGATGCGCTGGGCTACATCATCGCCGGCTACTTGCTGCAATTCGAATCCCTGCGCGTGGCGCCGTCGGGCAGCAACGCCAATGTGATCCGACTGGAACCGCCGGTGTGCATCACCTTCGAAGAGATCGATGGACTGATCGCTTCCTTGCAGAAAGTCTGTGACATGCTGCGCCGCCGCGACGCCTTCCCGCTGGCCGCCGGTGTGTGCGCCGACAGCATCGCTGACGTGCCCGCGCGCGAGGTCAGCTTCAAGGAGAGCGAAACCCGCCCAAAGTCTGACGAGAACGTGCGTGTGGTGGCTCGCGTGGCGTTCATCAACCATTTGATTGATTCGGACATGCTCAGCGACGTCGATCCTTCACTGTCGACCCTGAGCGCTGAACAGAAACGCGAGTTCATCAAGCGCATGGCGCCCGAGCGCCGAGCCGCGCCGATCGGCCCGGTGCAGATTCGCTCGAAACTCGGCACTGCCGTGGAGTTCACCCTGTACCCGCTGTGCATGGATTCCGATGCCATGGCGGCGTACATCGCCAGCGGCGATCTGCAGACCATCCGCGAAGAAGTCGGCAATCGCATCAAGGATGCCCGCGCCGATGGCTACACCGTCGCCGGCCTGGGCATGTACACCTCGATCGTCACCAACAACTGCCAGGCGCTGCAGATTCCTGACATGGCGCTGACCTCCGGTAACGCACTGACCATCGGCATGGGCCTGGAAGCCATCGAGCAGGGCTGCAAGCAGCAAGGCCTGGAACTGAGCGAGCAGACCGCTGCGGTGGTCGGTGCGGCGGGCAATATTGCCTCGACCTACGCCTCACTGCTGTCGACCAGCGTCGAGCACCTGATCCTCATCGGCAGCGGCCGCGACGGTTCCCTGCGTCGTCTGGAAAAAACCGCTCACCAGATTTACGCCGAAGCCGCCCGCGCGATCCTCAAGGGTGTCGCCGAACACGATCGCCTCGCCCGTCGCCTGCAGCAAATTGATGGAATCGATGGGATCTTGCAGTCCCACGGCAGCAGTGCCGATCTGGGGCAGCGCGTGGCAAAACTGGTCGAGGAACGCCTGGGCGCGAACGCCTTTATCACCGTCAGCAACGATCTTGATGTGCTGAAACAGGCGCGCATCGTGCTCTGCGCGGCTAACGCACCGCAGCCGTTTCTTTTCGCCGAGCACTTCGCCGAAAACAGCGTGATCTGCGACATCGCCGTACCGCTGAACGTTGACCAGAACCTCGCCAGCCAACGCTCCGACGTGCTCTACATGCACGGCGGCATCGTGCAGACGCCGCTGGGCGATGGCCTGGTGAAAAACGTTCGGGCCTATCTCAAGCAAGGTCAGTTGTACGCGTGCATGGCCGAGTCGGTGCTGATGGGCCTGTCCGGTATGAAACAGCACTACTCCTACGGCGACATCAGCCGCGAGCAAGTGCAGCAGATTCGAGCACTGGCCGCGACCCACGGCTTCAGCCTCGCGCAATTCAAAACCGATAACTCGCTTTAAGGAACGGTCATGCCGAATAAAGTAGCAGTGGTGACCGGTGGCAGTCGTGGCATCGGTCGGGCGATTGTCCAGACCCTGGCCGGGGCGGGTTATCAGATCGCGTTCAGTTACGTACGCGATGAAGTCGCGGCGATGGCCTTGCGCGATGAGGTACAGGCGTCGGGGATCGATTGCCTGGCGTTGCAGTGCGATGTCAGCAGCGGCGACAGCATCAAGGCGTTTTTCGAGCGGGTCGATCATCATTTTCAGCGTATCGATCTGTTGGTCAATAACGCCGGCATCACCCGCGATGGTTTGCTGGCGACGATGTCAGCGCGCGACCTGGTCGAGGTGATCCAGACCAACCTGATCGGCACGATGCTGTGCTGTCAGCAGGTGGTGCCGGGCATGTTGCGCCAGCGTAGCGGTTGCATCGTCAACATCAGTTCGGTGGCGGCACAGAAGCCCGGCAAAGGCCAAAGCAACTATGCCGCTGCCAAGGGCGGGGTCGAATCCTTGACCCGTGCCTTGGCGGTGGAGCTGGCGCCGCGCAACATTCGCGTCAACGCGGTCGCCCCGGGCATCGTCAAGACCGAGATGAGTACGGCGCTGATCGGCAGTCAGGAAGAAGAAATCCAGTCGCGTCTACTGATCAAACGCTACGCCGAACCGGAGGAAATTGCCGAAGCGGTGCTGTACCTCGCCGATCGCGGTTTGTACCTGACCGGGGAGGTCCTGTCGGTCAACGGCGGGTTGAAAATGCCATGAGCCGGACCATTCTGATCACCGGTGCGGCCAAAGGCATCGGCCGCGCGGTTGCCGAGAACTTTGCCGCCGACGCCGACAATCGCTTGATCCTGCTGGATCTCGATCTGGCCGAACTGCAGCGCTGGGTCGACGAGCGACAGGAGCAGATCAAGGCGCGGGTCGAAACCCATGCGGCGAACATTGCCGACCTGCCGGCCATGCAAGCGTTCTTTAAAACCCTCGGATCGCAAGTCGAATACGTCGATGTGCTGGTCAACAGCGCCGGCATCTGCAACGAGAACGAGCCGGAAGACCTGCACAACTGGCACAAGGTGATTTCGGTCAACCTCAACGGCACGTTCTACGTGACCTCGCTGTGTCTGGCGCTGATGCCGGACCGTGGGCGAATCATCAACATGTCGTCGATCCTCGGCCGTGCCGGCAAGGTGCGCAACACCGCGTATTGCGCCTCCAAGCACGGCATCGTCGGCATGACCAAGGCGCTGGCGCTGGATCTCGCTTCGCGGCAGATCACCGTCAACGCGATTCTGCCGGCGTGGATCGATACGCCGATGTTGCAGGGTGAGTTGGCGACGCAAGCGGCGATTGCCGGGTTGACCCAGGAGCAGATCGTGCGCAACGCGAAGAAGAAACTGCCGATGCGCCGTTTCATCCAGAGCGAAGAAGTGGCGGCGATGGTGCGTTACCTGGCCAGCCCCGAGGCTGGCGGGGTCACCGCGCAGAGTCTGGTGATCGATGGCGGTGTCGGGTTGGGAATGTAGCGATGCCTCGATTTCACAACAGTCACATCGTGGGTGCGGTGTGGGCGTGCATGGCTGCACCCGGCGCGATGGCCGAATTGACCGTCGCTGATCTCAAGCCCGATTACGCCGACGGTGAAGTCGGCGTGGCCACGGCCGTGCGTCTGCACGGTGACGATCAGGTCACGCAGAAAGCCGTGTATTTCAAGGCCAATCTGGAAGACAACTGGGAGGGTGGTTACTACAAGGCCAAGGGCCGCGTGCGTTATGACGCGCGCTATGACGGCAACAATCCGTACAGCGAGCGGGCGCGGGACAAGTACCGTTTCGACGCCGATTGGCGGCACCTCTACGTCGGCCATTCGCTGGGTGACGGAGAGGTGACGGTGGGCTGGCAGCAAGTGGTCTGGGGCCGCGCGGATGAATTGCGCGTGCTCGATCAGATCAACCCGCTGGACTATCGCGATGGCCTGACGCCGCTGCTCGAAGACAGCCGCATCGCCGTGCCCATGGTGCGTTTTGCGCAACCGGTGGGCGAGTGGGAACTGGAGGCGCTGTGGATCACTGACTTCGTGAAAAACCGGGCGCCGGTAGAGGGCAGTGAATTTGCCGCGCCACTGTTTGCTACGCCGGACCCGCAGTATTTCCTGCTCGATTCCAAACCCGGCTATGACGGCGACAAGGGCTATTCCTATGGCTTGAGCGCCAATGGCCGGATCGGCGCGGTGGACACCAGTTTTGTTGCCTTGAGCGCGCGTCAGCAGGACCCGGTGTACGCGGTCGAAGGCCTCGCCGACGACGGCCGCACGCGGCTGGAACGGCAGTTTCCCCGATACACCATGGGCGGTGCCGGGCTGGCGATCGACGCCGGGCACAGCATCGTGGTGCGCAGCGAGGTGGCGTATTTCGACAACTGGCGAGTGACCAATCCGACCCGCGCCTACGGTGCCGACAGCACGCCGATGGTCAAGTCGCTGCTGGGTGTCGACTACCTGTTGCGCGACTGGCTGATCTCCGCGCAGTGGCAGGAGCAGGTGTTGCTCGACTGGCAGGACGGCATGTTGCAGGACAAACACGAACCGCTGTTCACCCTGTCAGCCGAAGGCACTCATTGGCAGGACCGCCTCAAGAGTCGTCTGGTGGTCGCTGGCTCACCGCCGTTTCAGGACGACGCCTTGTTGCAAGGCATCTTCACCTACAAGCCGGTCGACTACATCAAGCTCGGCCTGGAAGTGGACGTGTTCTTCGGCAAGCCCGAGAAGACTTTCGGCGAGTACAGCAAGCGCGACCAAGTGCGGCTGTCGGCCGGTTATCTGTTCTGACCCATCACGCCTGCCGCTCTTGCGCGCAGGTGCATTCATCCAACGAAAAGGAAGTTGTCATGTTGCCGTTTTTGAAAAGTCTGACCGCCGCCGCATTGATCCTCGGTAGCGCCTGCGCCAATGCCGCCGAGGCCGGCAATGCCGATGAGATCATCCGTCAGGTACGCGATCGCAATGACGGGAACAGCTTCATGTCCCAGGTTTCGCTGATCCTGCATGACAAAAAAGGCAATACCCGCGTTCGCGAGTTCACCTACCTGCAAAAGGATTACCCGGACAGCGACAAGTTCAGCATGTACTTTTCCGCACCGACTGACGTGCGTGACGTTGCCTTCCACATCGAAAACCCGCACGAAACCCTCGGCCTGGAAGACAGCCAGTGGATGTACCTGCCGGTCAGCCGCCAGACCCGCCGCATCTCCACCACCGACAAGCGTGGCTCGTTCATGGGCAGTGAGTATTCGTACGCCGATCTGGACAAGATTCGCGTCAAGGACTACTCGCAGAAACTCGTCGGCGAAGAACAGATCAAGGGCCGCGACTGCTACGTGATCGAGCGCGAACCCGCCTCCCCCGAAGTGCTGGCCAAGACCGGTTACAACAAGCTGAAGGTGTGGATCGACAAGCAGAATTTCCTGGTCATGCGTCAGGACTTCTTCGACGTCAAAGGTGTGCTGATCAAGCAGATGCGCACGCAGAAAGTCGCGACCATCGATTCGATCGACAGCATTGTGCTCAGTGAAACCGAGCACTTCATCGACGGCACGCGTTCGGAAATGCGCTTCAACCAGTTGCAATACAACGTTTCTCTGGAAGACCGCCTCTTCACCCAGACCGCCATCAAACGCGGGCTGAAAACCGGTGATCTGCCGGACTTTGCCGTGTCTGCCCGCTAAGCGCCGACCCCGACGACCTGGAACCGCATGATCATGGAAAGATATCTGAATTTCGTCGAGCGCTATGCGCGGGCGATTGTTTTCCTGCTGGTGGCAATTACGGCGTATTTCACTTATACGCTGGGCGCGCTGGTGTCCGACACCAACCCCTACCTGCTCAAGGAAAGCCACCCGGCGCGCAAGACCATCATCGATTTACAGGGTGAGTTCACCGGCACGTTCGACTCGGTGATGGTGGCGCTGAACAACCCGCAAACGGTGTTCAACAAATCAACACTCAACGCGTTGTTTTCGATGTCGCAGTCGGTGCGCAAGATGATCCTGGCCAACGATGCCGACAAGGAGCAGTTGGCGCAGATCGTCGCCCGGCATCCAGACGACAGCCGTGCGCAGTTGTTGACCCGGGACATTCTCGAGGGTGGTTTTTCGCAGAACGATTACGCCAACGCCAAGGCATTGCGTGATCATGCTCAGAGCCAGAACTGGGATTCCCACGATCAGCTGTTCCTGACCTTTCTCGCCGAACGGATCAATCCGATTCGCGAAATGGCCTCGATGGGCGATCTGGAAAACATCGTCCTGACCGACGACGGCGAACTGTTGATCCACAAAACCCTGAATGCCTATGACATGGACCCGGCGCTGGTCGAGTCGCAGATCATGGGTAACGAGTTGATGGTCGACGGGGTGGTGTCCAAAGACAAGAAAGTTGCGATGCTGGTGGCCGAACTCGGCACCAAGCAGGACGACGCTCAGGCGCAACTGCGGGCTTATCAGATCGTGCGCGGCATCGTCGCGCAGTATCAGGCCGAGCACCCGGAGTACAAGGACGAAATCTTCATTGCCGGCATGCCGATCTTCATCGCCGCGCAGCAGGAAATCATCGATCACGACTTGGCCGTGTTGTTCCCGATCGTGTTTCTGCTGATTACCTTGCTGCTGATTTTCTTCTTCCGCAAACCGCTGGGCGTGCTGCTGCCGCTGTTCAACATTCTGTTCTGCACCATCTGGACCTTGGGCCTGATGGCGCTGTTGCGGGTGCCGTTCGACCTGCTGACCAGTGTGCTGCCGGTGTTCCTGTTCACTATTTGCTGCTCCGATGCGATCCACGTGATGGCTGAATATTACGAGCAGAAAAACGCCGGCAAGAGCAATCGCGAGGCCAACCGCGAAACCCAGCGCTTGATGGTGGTGCCGGTGGTGTTGACGACCGTGACGACCATCGCCACGTTCATGATTTCCACCACCAACAACATTGTCAGCATCCGCAATTTCGGCGTGTTCATGTCGATCGGCCTGACCGCGGCGCTGATCATTTCGCTGTTGCTGATTCCGGCGTGGATCTCGATCTGGGGCAAGGATCAGCCGCAGCAGGCCAAGGCTGAGGTGCACAAGGAATCGATCATCTCGCGGTATCTGGTCGCGTTCTGTGCCTGGATGATCCGCTTTCGCAAACCGATCCTGATGGTCATGCTGCCGCTGCTGGCGCTGGCCACCGTGTTCACCTTCCGCGTCGATATCGAAGACTCCGGCATTGCTTACTTCAAGCCTGAGAGCCACATTCGTGTGTCCGATCAGTTCATCAACCACGCCAAAGTGGCGGGCACGGCGCCGGGCTGGATCGCGATCGACAGCAAAGAACCACGCGGCGTGCTGACCACCGAAGTGGTGCAGTTCATCGACAAGCTCGACCACTTCATCAAGCAGCAACCGAACGTCAGTTACGGCTACTCGCTGGCCACCTACGTCAAGCGCATGAACCTGGTGCTCAACGACATGAACCCGGAGTATCTGCGGGTGCCGAATGCCGTGGAGAAAGTGACATCAGTCAATGAAGACGGGCAGGTCGAGCGTTTTGAGGTGCCGGGCAATTCGCTGATCGAGCAGCATGTGATGTTGTTCGAAAACGGTGGCGGTTCGGACCTGAACAACGTGCTCAACGCCGATTTCTCCAAGGCCTTGACCCTGTACACCATGACCTCGTCGGTCGCCAGCGACTATCAGGGCATGCTCGATCGCCTCGATGCCTGGTTGCTGGTGAACAAACCGGCGAACCTGGAGGTGACCCACGCGGGCACGCCGTTGATCTGGACGGGCGTTCTGCAGGAAATCACTCAGGGCCAGGTGCTGAGTTTTTCCCTGGCTTTGCTGGTCGTCACGCTGATGATGATGTACTGGCTCAAATCGGTGCGCCTCGGGGTGCTCGGCATGCTGACCTTGCTGACCACGTCGGTGACGGTCTACGGCTTCATGTTCCTGTTCGGTATCGAGCTGAACATCGGCACGACGCTGGTGACGTTCCTGGTGGTCGGGGTGGTGGATTACGCGGTGCACCTGCTGTCGCGGATCAAGTTGCTGGTGCAGCAAGGCATTGAAATCGACGCGGCCATTTTGCAGGCGATGCACAGCGTCGGTCGTTCGACGGTGATCAACGTGGTGATCTTCTCCGTGGGTTTCATGGCGCTGCTGTTTTCCGACTTCAAGCCGATTGTCGATCTCGGCGCACTGGTGGCGATGGCGCTGTTTTCCAGCGGGGTCATGACCATTGTCCTGGTGACACTGGTATCGCCGTGGTTCTTTGCGGCGATTGCGCCGGTGCATGCGCCGGCCCCAGCACTGCGCACAGAGGGGGAGCCGGTGCCGGGCTGATTTGCCAACGCACGGTCGCGCCTGCCCTGAGACGGCAGGCGAGTCTGGTCATGCGGCGCAGAAGGGTTTTCAGTTCAGTGTATTGACCGGGTTTTTTTCGCCATAACGGGCGATGCGTTCGAACTGACATTCCTGGCGGGCGTCGTTGAGGTTGTGTTCAAACGCCTCGAGGCCATCATGCAATTGCTGCAAATCGCCGATCTGGGTTACCAGTTCGGCTTTTTTTTCGGCGATGGCTCTTTGTGCCATGTCCCACGGGAATTCGTCGCCGCGGTAGTTGTTGAGGATCACCTGCAGCTCTTTGAGCTTGAAGCCCAGTTGCTGGGCGCACTTGATGAACGTCAACACTTCGACACTTTGCTGGCTGTAGATGCGGTATTTGCCTTCACGCTTGGGCTCGGGCAACAGGCCGATTTCTTCGTAATGGCGAATGCTTTTGACTGTGGTGCCCGACAGCTGGGCGGCTTTGCCGATATACATAAAGGTCCGTCTCGATGGTCAAACATAGCTAGCGCGATCAGGCGTCATGCCGGATCGGCGGCGATTATATGTCCAATACCATCTGAAAATTGCAACTGCGCGTAAATGACGTGCACAGGCGACGGACGGGCGCGTGAAGGGGAGCCCGAAGAGGCACTGACGGCGGCTTGTGCGCCGTCAGCTGAGGCGGCTGGAAAGCCTTAGACGGCGGCGGTCACGCGCGCCTGTTCCAGCCAGGCATCGCGCTGGTTTGGCTTGGAGCCGAGGATCGGCCCGAAGGTCAGCGTCTTCAGTGGCTTGATGCCGCAGAATTCCAGCGTGGTCTTGCGCATCTGATGCAGCCCGGGCATGCCATAAATCCATTTGTAGTACCAGTACGGCGTGTCCATGGTCACCAGCAAATGCGCGGTGCGGCCCTTGAGCAGCTTGTCGGGGAAGGCTTTGCCTTCGCGGTATTTGAAGGCGAAACCCGGCAGGAAAATCCGGTCGACGAAGCCTTTCAAGAGTGCCGGAATCCCGCCCCACCAGATCGGATAGACAAATGTCAGGTGCTCGGCCCAGGTGATATCGGCCTGCGCTTGCAGCAGGTCCGGCTCCAGTGGCTGCACCTTGTTGTAGCCTTCGTGCAGGACCGGGTCGAACTCCAGCGCATCCAGACGCAGCAACCGCACGTCATGCCCGGCGTCTTTGGCGGCCTGAACATAGGTTTCACTCAATGCCCCGCAAAAGCTGTCGGTGGAGGGGTGACCCAGTATCACGAGCATTCGTTTGCTCATTGTGTGTACTCCTGAAATGAAGCGCACAGGATAGAGTCTGCCCCTAGCGGTAGAGTCAAGGCACCAGCGCATCAAACAAGGCCCGGGCGTAACCGGGCAGGTGGTCGAAGTCGCGTGCGCACAGTTGCAAGGTGCGATGCGCCCAGACTTCGTCCAGCGGCCGGCACGTTACCGAGTGCACTGCCGCCCAGCGCTCGATGGCCACCTTGGGCACGATGGCCAGCCCCGCACCTCGCGCCACCATGCGCATGACCCCCTCGAAGCCATCGGCGCGGATCCGGATCGACATGCGCTGGCCGATGTGCAGCGCTTGTTCCTCCAGGTGAATCGCCAGCGCGCTGTGGCTGCCAAGCGCGACATAGTCGTGCGCCAGGGTTTCACCAAACGTCAGTGACGGCCGACTCGCCAGAGCATGGTCAGGGGGCAGGATCAGTACCAATGGATCGTCGCGAAAGGGCCGGGTTTGCAGGCCATGGGTGTCGACCGCATCGGAGACGATCCCGAGGTCCGCCGCGCCTTGGCGCAAGGCGTGGGTGATGCGCGCGCTGGGCAGTTCCTGCAAGTCGATGTCGAGATTGGGATGATCGCGCAGGAAGTCCGCGAGTACTTCCGGCAGGTATTCGGTGATCGCGGTCGTGTTGCACAGCAAGCGCACCTGACCTTTGACGCCTTGGGCATAGTCGGCCAGATCCTGTTGCAGGCGTTCGGCTTGTTGCAGAAGGATGCGCGCATGCTGGGCGAGGGCTTTGCCGGCCGGTGTCGGCGTGACGCCACGGCGGCCGCGCTCGAGAAAATCGGTGCCGAGTGAGGCTTCCATGGCACGGATCCTGGCGCTGGCGGCGGCCAGGGATAAATGGCTGCGGGCGGCGCCGGCGGTGATGTTGCCGGTGTCGAGGATGTGCAGGTAGAGGCGCAGGTCGGTGAGGTCGAAGTGCATGATTGGCAGCCTCTGGTTTTTGTGGTGTCTGGGCTGGCCCCATCGCTGGCAAGCCAGCTCCCACAGGTTTCAGTGTTGATCTCAAAATGTGTGAACAACAAAAAAACTGTGGGAGCTGGCTTGCCAGCGATGAGGCCAACAGCTTCAAAAAAATATCAGCCTCTTGTCAGGAGAGAGGCAGCCTCAGTATATGGCAGATTTTCAGCCAACCCCGACTGGCGCAGAGTAGCGCGATGCACACACTCACAGATTTCTACCAGCACCTCGGCCTGGCCCTGTCCATGCTGGTCATCATGACCTTCATCCTCGCCGGCCTGATCAAAGGCGTGATCGGCCTCGGCCTGCCGACCGTTGCCATGGGGCTGCTCGGTCTGGCTATGGCGCCGTCGCAGGCAGCCGCTTTGCTGATCATCCCGGCAACCCTGACCAACGTCTGGCAACTGGCTTTTGGTGGTCACCTCAAAGGACTGGTCAAACGCCTGTGGCCGATGCTGCTGATGATCTTCTTCGGCACCGCAATCGGCACGTTATCGATCGGTATGGCGGGCGGGCATTGGCTGGTGCGCGGGTTGGGCGCGGCGCTGTTGCTCTATGCGTTGAGTGGCTTGTTTCTGCCAACACTGCGCATCCAGCCGCGTCATGAAACCTGGCTCGGCCCGGCGTGCGGTTTGATCACCGGCGTCATCACCTCGGCCACCGGCGTCTTCGTGATTCCGGCGGTGCCATACCTGCAAGCGCTTGGCTTGAATCGCGATCAACTGGTGCAGGCGCTGGGCCTGTCATTCACCGTTTCGACGTTGGCATTGGCCGCTGGATTGCTCTGGCGTGGCGCGCTCGGTGGCGACGAACTAAGCGCTTCGCTGCTGGCGCTGATCCCGGCCATTCTCGGCATGTTGCTTGGTCAATGGCTGCGCGAACGCATCAGCGCCGTGCTGTTCAAGCGGGTGTTCTTTATCGGTCTGGGCGCGCTCGGCGCCCATTTGTTGATCAGCGGTTAGCCGAGGCTTCGCTGAGCATTTCGATCTGGCGGATATCAAAATCGCGCTCCAGATAATCCATGCGCTGCTCAAAGAATGCTTTCATATGCGGCAGGTTCGAGTGCACATCCAGGTGCGCTTGCGACGCCCAGATCTCGTAGAAGATGAACAGCGTCGGGTCTTCCTTGTCGCGCAGCATGTGGTACTCGATGCAGCCCGGCTCCGCGCGACTCGGCTCAACGTAAGCGCGAAACAGCGTCTCGAAGGCTTCGGCTTTTTCCGGGCGGGTCTTGGCGTGCAGGATAAAACCCTGGCGTTCACTCATCGCAGCAACTCCTCAAATTCTGATGGCCGCAAATGCTATGGCAACAATCGGCATTCGATTCGTGCTTTTTGATCAAATGTATTTTGCGCAAAACCGGCTTATTCCGCGCGAGGCGGATCGTTAATCTGCCGCCATTCCCATTTCTCTTCTCCACCCAGCCCAATGGCTGCGCCGAGGCTTTCTCATGAAAAAAGTGCTGTTGCTCAATGGCGGTAAAAAGTTCGCTCACTCCGACGGTCGCTACAACGCCACCCTGCACGAAGCTGCGCTGAGCGTGCTCGATCGCGGCGGTGTCGACGTCAAGACCACCTTCATCGACGAGGGCTACGACGTTGCTGAAGAAGTCGCCAAATTCCTTTGGGCCGACGTGATCATTTATCAGATGCCAGGCTGGTGGATGGGCGCGCCTTGGACGGTGAAAAAGTACCTCGACGAAGTCTTCACCGAAGGCCACGGCAGCCTCTACGCCAGCGACGGCCGCACCCGTTCCGATGCCTCGCAGAAGTACGGCAGTGGCGGTCTGATTCAGGGCAAGCAATACATGCTGTCGCTGACCTGGAATGCACCGCAGCAAGCGTTCGATGACCCGACTGATTTCTTCGAAGCCAAAGGCGTCGACGCGGTGTACTTCCCGTTTCACAAAGCCAATGAGTTTTTGGGCATGACCGGTTTGCCGACGTTCCTCTGTGTCGACGTGATGAAGCGGCCGAATATCGAGGCTGATGTGGCGCGCTATGAGCAGCATCTGACCGAGGTGTTTGCTCTCAAGGCCTGAATGGTTTCGGGCTACTATCGGTGGTAACAGCAAAAGATCGCAGCCTGCGGCAGCTCCTACAGCGCGTTGCAGTCATCTGCGATCTTGGCGATTTCAAAGAGGACACCCGTGAAAGCCAGATCCGATGAGTTGCAGATTTTCGTCTGCGTGATCGAATGCGGTTCGATTTCCGCCGCCGCCGAACAGGTCGGGCAGACGCCGTCGGCGGTCAGTCGCACGTTGTCGAAGCTGGAAGCCAAGCTCGATACCACGCTGATCAACCGCACCACGCGGCGCATGGACCTGACCGAGGAGGGCAAGTATTTCTTCGAGCAGGCCAAGCTGATTCTCGATCAAATGGATCAACTCGAAGAACGCCTGTCCTCGCGCCAGCAAACCCCGTCCGGGCGCTTGCGGATCAATGCCGCATCGCCGTTCATGCTCCACGCGGTGGTCCCGTATATCGACGAATTCCGCCGCCTCTATCCGGACATCCAGCTCGAACTCAACAGCAACGACCTGATCATTGACCTGCTGGAACAAAGCACCGACGTCGCCATCCGCATCGGCACTCTCGCCGATTCGACGCTGCACGCGCGCTCGCTCGGTTGCAGTCCGCTGCTGATCGTCGCCAGCCCCGCCTATCTGGAAAAACACGGCGCGCCGCAGCAAGTCGCCGACCTGAGCGAACACACCTTGCTCGGCTTCACCCAGAACGAAGGCCTCAACCAATGGCCGCTGCGCTACGTGCACGGTGACCGCTGGCCAATCACCCCAGCGATCAGCGCCTCCAGCGGCGAGACCGTGCGCCACCTGGCGCTGGAAGGTCAGGGCATCGCCTGTCTGTCGCACTTCATGACCATCGATGACATTCGGGCCGGGCGCCTGAAAGTCCTGCTCGGTGAATTCAACAGCGGTTATCGCCAACCGATCAACGCCGTGTACTACCGTAACTCGCAACTGGCGCTGCGCATTCAGTGCTTCCTCGATTTTATCCAGAGCAAACTCGCCGCCTACGCCAGCGCTGATTTCAAGGGCTGATTCGTGACCTCTGCGCAAGAGTGAATTGGGCAGGGGCGGGTTTTTCCCTCCGGCTCACGGGCAGATACTCGTCCCATCACTTACTCACGCAGGGAGTTAATTCATGAACGTATTCGTCACCGGCGCTGCCGGATTTATCGGCGGTTCGATCGCTACCGGTCTGGTTCAGGCCGGGCATCAAGTCACCGGACTGGTGCGCAGCGCCGAGCAGGCTGCTGAGTTGAAAGCGCTTGGCATCACCCCGGTCATCGGCACTCTTGATGACAAAGCACTGCTCGTCGAACAGGCCCGCGCTGCGGATGCGGTGATCAACGCCGCCAGCAGCGACCATCGCGGTGCGGTCGAAGCGCTGCTCGATGCCTTGCGCGGTTCCAATAAAGTATTCCTGCACACCAGCGGTTCGAGCATCGTCGGCGATGCCTCGGGCGGCAAGTCCAGCGATGTCATCTACTTTGAGGACAACCTGCCAGAACCGACCGTCGACAAGGCCGCACGTGTGGCCATCGACAACCTGATCCTTGCAGCAGCGAAGGACGGCGTGAACTCCGCCGTCATCTGCAACACGCTGATCTACGGCCATAGCCTGGGCGTCAACCGCGACAGCGTGCAGTTGCCGCGACTACTCAAGCAAGCACGCAAAAGTGACGTGGTGCGCCATGTCGGCACAGGCCAGAACATCTGGTCCAACGTGCACATCGAAGACGTCGTCGCCCTGTATCTGCTGGCGCTGACCAAGAACGTTCCGGGTACTTTCTACTTCGTTGAAAGCGGTGAAGCATCGTTCATCGACATGACCACCGCCATGGCCGAAGCCCTGAACCTAGGTCAACCAAAAGACTGGCCGTTGAAAGACGCTGAAGCCGAATGGGGCTACGAAATGGCCAACTATGGCCTCGGCTCCAACAGCCGCGTACGCGGCAAACACGCCCGCGAACTGCTGGGCTGGGTGCCGAAGCGTACGTCGGTGGTTGAGTGGATTCGTGAAGAGATGGTGTGAGTTCGCGCTCAACCGAAGTGCGGCTATCGACGAGTGCAGATTGATCGCATCCTTTTCAAGGGGAATGCGATCAATCTGTGGCACGACAGTCGCTCTATACCATCGCCCAGCCTGTTATTCAGCCGGAAGAGTGTCTCCTGCGTATTTCCGGCGCATGGCGAGCGAAGGGCGATAAGCCAGTGGCCACGGCAACATTTTTTGGAATGATTCCCGAGCAATTGCCACAGGCGGGGAAGTTCAGACTGCCAGGGACGGTCAGCTTTTGCACGTACAGGGTTGTATTGAACATCGCTTTTTGGAACGCAACTTCGTCGACGTTGCCCTCTCTATCTATTTTCGGCAGAGTGCTAGCCACATGATTGATGGCTTGCACATCTGCGTGGAGCCCAGCCACCCCTGCTCGTATCGGGATTACCGGGTTGGCGTGGATATGGTCTTCGATCAATTTCTTGGTTCTGGTCTGCAATGGCGTTGCACTAAATATTCGATATTGGTCTTCCACACCCTTCAAAAATGCGTTTATATCCGTTACCGAGTACGTGCCAAGATCGCTGGGCGCGAGTAGCTCGATTTCTTTAAAAGGCTCGCAGATCGCCTGTCCCTTCTGTACGCGTGTCTTGACGGCATTGAAAGTCGGAATGCCTTTGGTGGTGTAGTCCGTCCCGTTCACCTCGATACCAGGAAACGGATTCTTGCCACTGGGACTGCCAGGCAAATTGAAAAATGAACCAATCAGCGGTGACGCCGGGTCGTCTGACCGGGTATAGGCTGCGTGTGCCGTACGGTTTTTCACCCCCCTGGGTATATCCCTGGAGGTGGCGGGCGCCTGAGTTGTATTATCTTGAGCTAGCGTTCCGTTCAAATCACCTGTGGATCGCGAATGTTGAATTCCCTTCAGGTAATCGCCGGTTTTTGCCGAGAAAATTGAATAAGCTCGATTTTTGAAGTGCGCATTCGGGGCACGCTCGATTGCGCTATCGGCAATATCGACATAGTTTACCGCTTCAAATTTCTGTAGTCCGCCCTGATCGCTATATCTGATCGGGTTGTTGCCCACCATGCAAAACAGGTTCAAGCCATCGACGGTTCCGGCTGGGTCCGCGCTGATCCAGCGTTGCAACCAAGGGGCATAGTAGCGGTGTCCGTAGTAATACAGGCCGCTGCTGTCGCGTTCCTTGCCCGAGTGGCGCACCGTTGTGTATTGCGCCTCGATTGCTGACCGCGCGGCGCTCCAGGCCGTGCCTCCAAAAGGGTAGTACGCTTCCTGGCTGATCAGATTTGCGTCGTCATCAAGTTCCAGCATGCAAGATCCACAGGGTTCGTCCAGGCTATAGCGCAGTTGCTGGCGGGAGCCCATGGCTGCAGGTTTGCCCTCAGTCCAGTGCAGATAACGGATGTTGCATCGACCGGCCTGCAGAGTAATGACTTCCAGACGCTGCTTGTTCTGCGAACGCAATTCCAGTCCCGGCAGATAAACCACCTCATCGCGATGGGTGAGCGTCCCGCCGTGAAACGTGCGGGATTTGCGCACCCGCTGACCGCTGCCATCATAGGTGTAGCGTTCCTCGTCATTGGCGCCGTTGGCACGGCTGACCAGTGTCACGCCAGCCAATTGGTTCAAGGCATTCCATTGCAGCGGCTGACCGGGCTGCAAGGTCAGCAGATTTCCATGGACATCCCAGCCCATGGCCGTGTCGGTGGCCGGATCGCTCTGGTTCCAGGCAACAAGACGATTGCTGTCTTCGGCAATGTGCAGGTTTCTCGTATATTGATTGCCATCGCGAACATGGCGCAAGGTCGTCAGATTGCCGCCCGTGTCGTAAGAAAATTGCTGGGTGTAGTTGAACAACTCTCCGACCGCAATGGTCATGCTGGCAGCGGGCACCAGTTTCGGCTGGGTGATTGCTGCCTGTGCCTCGCGGCCGGTGGCGCTGGTCAATTGGTAAAGGCTGTCATACGTGAAGCGGCTGACGGCCTGTACCTGTTGATTGTTCGCGAAGCTGGCGGGCTGGGCCTTGTCGGCAATGGACAAGACGTTGCCCACTGCGTCGAAGACATACTGCAAATCCTGCAGGACCCGGCCAGCCTTCGAGGCACTCAGCTCACAGAGACGACCGCTGGCCATATCGTACTTCGCGCGGTTGATCACGCCGTTTGCGGCCCGTTGGGACTGGATCTGCCCAAACGCGTTGTACTCGATGTCGCTGATGATCACGCGTTCGGCGGGCTGGTCGGCGATCTTCAGGTGCAGCGTTTTGAGCTGCCCGGCGACATTGAAGCTGTAGCGTTGGGTGTGGCCTTTCGCATCGGTTTGTTCGAGCATCGTACCGCTGCTGTCGTACTGCCAATGTGTGGTATGGCGTCGATCCTCAAGCAGGGCGTCACGTTTTTCGACGGTGTCTGGCCAGTCGGGCAATTGTGCAGCGATTAACAGTTGCCGTGTTTGGTCGGACGGTTCTCCGCACAGCGCATAGGCATTGCTCGACAACGTGCCCGCACTGTCATCGTGACGCACCAGTCGGGCGCAGCAATTGCGCTGTGCCGAGTCGACAGAGCTGTCGCCATAGGTAAAGCGTTCGGCAACGCGCATGGCTTGACCGGGCGATTGTTCATCGACCCTCACCGGGCGTAACTGGCGATCATATTCCATGTTCCAGAGGTTGCCGCGTTGATCCCAACGCCTGCCAGGCTGGCCGGTGGCCTGAGCCAGTGACAGGCTCCATCCGGAATCGACACAAACCACGCCCAATGGCGTGCCGGCCAGCGAGTAGGACATCGTGCGATTAGGCACGAGTTTTCGTGCGTCCTGTCTGGCATCCCACTGCTCGATCAGGTGTCCGGCAGTGTCGTAGGTATGCCGCGTGACCCTGGGGGTTGCGGGTACCTCCGATTCACTGCTGCGGTAATAAGCGATGTGGCGCACCATCAGTCCACGGCTGTCGATGACGCTGACGTCAGGTGTCTTGTTGTGCAGGCGGGCGCTCATGCTTGCACTCCTTTCGAGGTGGCGGACATGACTTCTTCAAGGGTGTCGTTCTCGTCTTCCATGACTGAATACCAAGGGTGATAACGGTGGCGACGCAGGTATGAAATCGCGCCCTGTTTTGCCAGAAATGTTTCGGTCGGTCTGCCCAGTGCGTCGTAATGCTGGAGGTCGTAATGGTCCAGTGTGCGCATCGACGTGTCCTTGACGTAGCAGTGACGATCGGCGAAGTACGGTCGATAGATGCGGATTGGCAGGCCCTTGTTGTTGTATTCCTGCCTGCCGGTGACGCACCAGCGTGTGGTGGTGGCGCTTTCGTGCGCGACGTCGTTAACGAGGACGAGTCTGTTGTCGTCGCCGACGAGGTATGCCAGTCCCGGATCGACCTTTTGTTTGCTTTGCAACTCCCGCCCGAAGCCATCAAGGCAGCTCAGGGAAATATGGATCTGCTGCTGATCGTCGGGATAACGGTCCGCACTCAACAAGGCTGTGTGCACGGGCTCGCGATGTGCCTGCTGAATCAGTGCTGCAAGTTGTTGCGCATCACCGCTCAGCCGAGCGCCACTGGCGGCAAGTTCGCGGGCGCGTGTGCAGATGTGGCCGTCGGGTAACAGAAGACCTTGTGCTACGCAGCGCTTCAGCCATTCGATATCGCGCCGTGCGTTTTCTTTAATGCGGCCCATCCAGCTGAACACATCGTAGGCGGCGACACTTGCAGCTTTCTGCAGTGCGCCCTGCGGATCGGCAATTGCGCTCGACGGTGTGAGCGAGTCCGGTCGTCGGTAGCTGCTCAGCCTGGCGAATCCGACCGGTCGGCCCTGCTCGGTTCCATGCACACTGCTGGCCAGTACCTGACCGAAAGGGTTCATCAGCACTTCATTGATGTTGCCATTGGCGTCGGTGATTTGCGTTGGTGCCATGACACGGTAATCGTATCTGGCCTGGGTGGTGCAGCCATCCTCCTGACGAATGGCGAGCACACAGCAGTGATACGCATCATGCTCTACGGTCACCCGACCCTGGAGTGCGGTGGCTTGCAGGGACTCAGGTTTATGGAAGCCTTTTCCTGAGGCCACGGTCACGAAGCCGCTCTTGACCGACCAGAACGTGTTTTGCGCCCCGGCGGGCGCGAGCCAGTCGCTCATGCGCTCATAGCCAAAACGGCTCAGCAACGCGTCGTCTGGCCGAAGATCGGGCGCCAGGGTATCGAAGGCACGCAGGGCTGATTGATCAAATTCAGCTGTTTCGACGTAGGCGCCAATGCCGGCGAATTCAGCCACGCCGTCGGGCAATACCAGGCCGCTCCGGGCGTTTTGATAGCGTTGTACGGACAATCCGGTCAACACTCCCGTCTTCGCAACGCCAGAGTCGACAAGCCATTTCGCGAACTTTTCGTAATTGATGTCACTTGGGTTCAACCCATCGACTGCCGTTGACTTACCTGCTTCGTATGCCTGGCTGCGCTGGCGCCATGGCAGGCCGAGACGCCAGTCCTGATCATCGCTGAGATGAATGTATTCGGCACAGTGCTCACTGATGTAGAAGCGCTGTTGCGCCGGGTCATGGGCGTCTTTCCACCAGTCGCTTTCATGGACTTGATCGAAGGGGGCGGTGTCACTGGCGGTCAGGCGTCGCGCGTAATGGATCTGGAAACTCTGCTCTACGGCACCGAACCGGTCCCGGCGGGCATTGATCGTGTGCAGGCATTGCGGATCTGCAACGAAGCCGTCGTAGTTGTAATTAATCGATTCGAGTTCCAGAGGCAGTACACGGACGTGGTCTCGCGCAACCTGTTGTGGTGTCAGCAGGCGCACGTGATAACGGTGTTCTTCAACCTGCAGCAGCTTGCGCAATTTCGACCCTGCGCCGAGATCAAAGACCTCGCGCCGCAACAGGCGCCCGCACAGGGCCCTGGCAATCGCCCGGCGGGTGGCTTCATCGGTCGCTTCGACGGCGAGGTCTTTTGCGTCCTGATACCGACTCACATAGACATTGCCCAAGGGGCGCGCGTGTTTGTCGGATATGTCGTAGCCGCGGCGAGATGGCTCGCTTGGCTGGCCGGTATGAAACCACTGGCGGGTTCTGCTCGGCGGCATGAGGTCGGCACTGGACAAGCGTTCGCTGCTGCTTTCGATCAGCAGCCCAAATCCGCGCAGTTGCCGCTCCTTGCTGTCGTAGTAGCCCTGGCGATAGTTGAAGCGTTGAGTCAGCTGATTTTCAGTGATTTCATCCCGTTGCGTCTGGCTCCTGACCAGATGCAAGGCAAAGGGCAAGTGGCAGGTCAGGTCGACCTTTTTCCCCTTCATGCGCTCGGTTTTTTCGTCCAGCCATTCCTGCGCGGAACTGCGGTAAACAATGCTCGTGGACTGCCCCATGTTGTTGTTTGAGGTGGTCAGCAGGTAGGGCTTGTGCGGGACGAAGTCATAGCGCCAGTGATGTGGGGAGTTTCGGGGCGCATGGAGCACCAGGCTGGAGCAGCCCAGACCACGGGTGTCGACCAGATCGACACGGCACAGATCGTCGAAGCGCCAAGTCTCGGGCCAGGTCAACGTCACTGCTGAATCGAAGCCGTGGCCGGCGCGATTGACGAAAATCATCGCGTGTTCAGCTGTCAGGTAAATCAGGTCTGCGGCGCCCGAACCGTCCAGATCCGCAAGACGAATGCGCGAAGCGTCGAAAGTTTCGCGCGCTAGACCGGGCCAGGTTAAAACCCGGCCCGTGCCAAAACGCCCGCGACCAAGGTTCGGCCACACCTTGATTTCATCGTGACGGATGCGCACCAGATGCTGCTGGCCGCTGCCAAGCAGATCGCTGAACGCGACCAGCTCCTGCTTCGAGTCGCTGAAAATCGGAAGGTTATCTTCGTCATCGGAGCGGGCGACTTCATGTGCAGCGCTGAACCCGTCACTCCTCTGGTTGGCGTACAGCCGGACGCTGCGTGGCCCGATCATTGCCAGATCGGCCAAGCCTTCGCCCATCAGATCGGCCTGAAGGGCCTTGTTGTTGAAGAAGTCCAGAGGAAACGCATTGAAAGCGTTGAAGTCGGTCCACGACCGATTCGGCGACATGGAGAAAAAACCGCTCATGGCCGGTTGCGCAATGACCCAGTCCAGACGCCCGTCGCCGGTCAGGTCGGACAGCGATTGCCGGGATGCATTGTTCAGCGTTGGCAGGGCGGGCAGAAGCTGCCCTTCGCCGTACACGACGTGGTCGGTGTTCGGCTTGCCGCGTAACGGCTCACGGTAACGCCAGTGGTCTTGGTGTCGGTAGAGCAACCCTGGCAAGCCTTCGCCATACAGGTCGACCCACTCCATGCGGTGGCTCTCGACCGTGGGCATCTGGCTGAAGGATGTCCAGGCAGAGGCCGATGGTTGCAAATTGAATTCGCTGTAGCTGAATTCAACAGGCGGATGGCTTTCGGGCTCGGGCGCCGCGTCGAATGCCTGCTGATGAGCGGCTGACAGCAAATGGTAACCCGCCTCGGTTTGCTGATAGTCGAGCAGCAGGCGCCTGACTAGCTGCGGGTCGTCTCCCAGTTCGGTGGGGAACCAATGGAACATCAGAATCTGCCGGCACAAGCGCTTCGTGCGCAACTCAAACCCGTAAGCGTAATTGAGAACTTCATCTTCGCGATGGACTGCATTGCCAGCGACATATCCGGGTTTTTGCGAGTACCCGGTATCGCGTCCGCCGTAGTCCAATACCAGTTCAAAATGCCAGCGCACGGACTCCAGGCGCTTCGGATGCCACAGATACAGGTGTTGCTGAGATTTTTCGTTGCCGTAGCAGACACGGCTCAGATAACGCTGTGCCGTCGCTTTACCAGCAGCAACGTCGGCCTGATATTCATAGTAGATGTGCTCGCCTGAAGCGTTGACGCTTTCTTGCAGCAGCCATTCGCCGACGCGCTGTAGATCCGCAGGGTCGGCCCGTCGTGCAATGGCCTGGCGGCCGAACAGGTGAAGGGTGCCATCGGCGGCATGAACCAGCCAGAAACCGGCGGGGTCATCGTCGGTAGACCAGTGTTCAATCCGGTCGAAAGCGCTTTCCACTCGAGCCAGATAGCGCGTTACCGTGTAGCTTTTTTTCAGATCAAGATTATTGTACTTGTCGTGTCGGCTCGACTGCGCCGGATACCACTCGACGCCGTCCGGGCCGGCAACTTCGTCTTCGCTGGTGTAAGTGGGCGCCCCTTTGCCGGTCACGCGGGTCACTGCCGGTGTCGGCAGATTCCATCCGATGCCGAACACGCCGTTGCCTGCCGAGCTCGAATAACCCAGGGTCATGGCCGGGTCAAACCCGCGCCCCGTCGAGATCGGCAACGCCAACTGGAAACTGGAAGCGCCGGTCGGTCCTACAGGCCCCCAGCCTTTACCCACGCTTTGAATGGCACCACCACCCTTGGGCAGCGCCGGAATATTGATGGAAACGGACTCAGGGCGACTCATTGCTGGCCTCCCGTCGACCTGGCCGTGTAGCTGATGTGAACAAGCACGTCAGTCAGCGAGTCGATGAAAGTCGTTCGCTCTTGTTGATTGGAAAGGCACAGACTCCAACTGGAAATGGCGCCGGTGAATTCGAATGGCAGGTAGCGCTCGTCGTTGAAATTAAGAGTGAACAGGCCGTTATCGTCAACGCCGGTCGACAGCGCGATCATTTCGTTGACCCGTTGGTTTTTCAGGGCTGGCGAGTCCGGTGCGGATGTCAGCTGGACTTCGCTGGAGAGCTGCATCAGGGTCGCCCGAACGTTTTCATACGGCGCGAGAACTGCCGGGAAGGAAACGCTGATGGTTTTGATCCGGCGCAGATAGTGCTTTTTGTAATCCTGCTCGAACAGTTTTTTTGTAAAGGCGAAATTGCACTTGCCTGTGGATTTGAAATCACTCAGGACTTTGCTCCAGTCCTCATTGCTGGCGGCTTTGAGCTGACGCAACGATACCGTTTTGCGAATCTCCAGTTCCCTGCAATTGCGCTGCAAGTAGTCTGCATGCATTTTCATCAAGGCCAGCTTTAGCGGCTCCCCGGCTCCAAGCCCACGCCGGGAATTTTGCCACGTGCCATGCGGCAGGAAGACTGTGCTGAAATCGGCGATCTCGTACTGCCAGGCTGCCTCGGCGGCCTTGCACAGTACCAGGGTCATGTCGTAAGCCTGACTGTAGATAGGGGCGAGTTGAGTGCCAAGCCACTGATACAACTGTGCCTGGGAGAAGCGCGTGCTGAGGAAGTCGTAGTTGCTCTTGGCCTGGGACAAAGCTGTTTGCGCCTGACGCATCAATAGCTCTGTGGCTTTCTGCTGTTCCTCCAGCGATTTCAACTGGGCGTCGATCTGGGTCAGCTCCAGTGCGGCTTGATCACGCGCAAGTGTCCATTCTTCACGGCGCCGGGTGAATTGTGCCGTACGATCCAGGTGGCTGGCGGCCGTTCGGTCAGCGGCCGCTCCCCCTTGGGCGATGGCGCTCAAGGCATGCAATGCGCCCTCCCAACGCATGCCGCCATTGGCCAGGCCGAAAGTGTTCGGCGCCAGCATCAGGGCACCGGCACCGGCCTGGGAGGCTAAAGCCAGTTGTTCGGCTACACCGCTGCGCAAGTACAACTGACTGGCATTGGTCTCCTCGGCACTGAGGTCCTGTTTGAGCAACGTTTCAAAATGCTCAAACCGCTGCTGCACGATCGCTTTGCCCACCTGCAACGCTTTGAGATTCTGCTGTTCGCCGCGCAATGCCTGTGTCTGTAAGTCAACCGCCAGCGATGCCTGCGCCCAGGCCTGCTGTTGCTGCACTTCCTGAAATTGCGATTGTTCCTGACGCTCGATCAGTGAGAGGAGCGTAAAGCCGAACTGAATCAGACTGTCAACGGCGCTCAACGCCTGTCCATGCATCACATTGAAGCGGTAATGCGGGATTTGCGTCGAGGCAAGGGCCGAAGGCGTGCCGCTCTGGCCACCGGAGTTGGCTGTCAGCAACAGCGTGCGTGGGTCTTGAGGCGATTCGAACAAGCGAACGGACTGGCGTTTACCGGCGATGTCCAGACCATGCCTCAAGTTATACAGGCGACTGTCCACCTGATCCCAACGCTTGAGTAAATCCGGATGGAATGGAATACGCAGATGTTTGATCGCCGGGAGCTGCAGTTGTACCGGGTTTTTTTGCCTGTTCAGATGCAGCGGGACGTTGCCATCCTTCTTGATGAGCTCCTGTTCAAGCTGTTTCATCTCCGTCAGGTCATCGTTTGCCAGTGTCTCAAGTGTGATCGGCTCCCAGAGGTCTTTCCGCCCGTTGATCACCGGGCGATTGCCAAGCAGATGACGCGCTTGCAGATAGAGCGACTTCGCCTGGTTAAGACTCTCGGTTGTCAGGCGGCGATAAGCCTCGTCAGCGCGATTGAGCAGAATGTCGATATAGAGAAAAAACACCGCCTTGCGAAAATGCACGCGATGGCTGAGCGCAATCTGATGCGGGTCGTAGGGGTTTTTATGCGCATAGGAAGGCTCTTCGACAGGATTCAGGGGTTCTGATTTCCAGAGTTGTTGCTGGCCATTGTTATCCTGGCCCCAAGGGTCGAAGAGGTAACTGACCCATTTTATCGCTTCTTCGTAACGGTGCTCGGCATTCAAGCGACTCGCGAGCAGCCATGGGACGTACAAAAACAGTTCTGTGAAGTACTGTCCGTAAGCGCCATGAAAATCCAGCGCCTTATCCCTCGTGTGGGCTGAACCTGGCGCGGACAGTTCGGATGTCGGTGAGTCGAGGTTGAACAGTTCGTCCAGACTGTTTTCCGCGCGGCGAATCATTTCGGCGGCAAAACCGGTGTCGAGACTGATCATGTTCTCATGGGATAGAGTCGTTTCATCCGGTTGAACGGTACGTTTTAATAGTTGCGATGAGTCTTCATCAACGATATCCCAGTAAGTGTTTTCATTGTTTTTCGTCATTACGCGTCGAGGGTTAACGGCCTCTAAAAGGGCCTTCAATTTCTCTGTTTGTGCTTTGGTAAAGGTACTTCTATCCGCTGCTTTAACAAAAAAATTCTTATCGATATGGCCAGTCAGGCTAACGTCACCCAGTGACAGGCCTATTGCGATCTGATTATCTTGTTCATAAGCGTAGATCGAGACACGTTTATTAAAATCCTCGGTTTTTGTGTTCGGGTAACCTTGGAAAAAGCCCTCGAGACATGTTTTTGGCAGGCTCCAGGTGCCGTCGATTTTACGCCACGCATAAATAAGTTTAAGTTGTGGGTTGCTTTGTCCTCTTGTGTTTTTATCCGTAAGCTGGTCAGGATGCTGATGGTGACTCTCTGCCCAGAATACATATAGTCGATTGTTGAACCAAACGGGCCGAATGGTGTGTTGAATGGCATTTTGTGAAATCGGAACATCTGCTTTTTCCCATTGACTCCAGGCTAGAGGATCAGGGCGCTTGAGTTTCTCGGCTCCCTCAGTGGTGAGCCTCACTGGCCGCTGCGACATATCGAGCGAGCGCCAATAATAGCGATCAGCTGAGCGCGATTTGGCCAGCACATAATGAACACCGTTGTCGACGTCATCACCATCGATATAACCATTGAGGATACTCAGGTTCGCCACTTCTTCAAACCGGGTCAGATAACCCAGTATTGCTTTTTGCGCGGTCGCTGAGTCGATCCGTCCCTGTGTCAAATCGTTTTCCAGTTGGCAAAAGTTTTCGCTTTTATCGACCCGCAATGCTGGATCAAGATAAAGCGAAGGGAAATACATCAGTTGCTGGTGGGCTGCCCAAGTCGGGTAATGACTCAAAACATTGTGCCAGTAAGAGCGCTGCTCCTCGCTCTTTGAATAACCGGACGAACCGCGAGTAAAAATCAGTTCGATGTGATGTTGAAGGCTGGAGATGGCAAAGCTGACCGGCGTCGCCGAAACATCGTTGCTGATGAGTGCATCGAGCAAACAGTGATCGTAAAGCGCTTCGGCAGTCTTGACTTCCGTTTTGGGGTTTGCAGACACTTCGAGGTGGAGATAATAAGCTACCTGGGCATCGCGCAGCCCCTCTTCCAACTGCTTTTGAATTTCTATGTTGTTCACGTTTATTCCCTTAAACATTTGCATTGTGGAGAAGTTCGGCAGCGACGGTACGCCATTCATTCATTGAGCTTTCGCTGTTCAACTTCAAGATGTCACGCAGTTTTTTCAACGAAAGCCCCGTGTTTTTGGATAATTCAAGGTGGCGGATGATCCAGTCCAGTTGCTGCATGTTTTCAACTTTCTCCGTGGGTAACTCCTTGGTCAGAGTGGTCAGGGATTGCTCGGTAACAAGAAAATTTACCAACGCGTCGTTGGCTGTTTTTGAATCATTGGTACGGGAAAGTTTTAGTAAGCCGAGAAGCTCGTGACTCGCGCCTGGATCGTGCCGGCTGTAATTGGCGAAGCGTTCGAGACAATAGAGGTCTTGCAGTTTAAATGCGCTTCCCCAGTCCGATTTGATTAGTTTGTGATCGCTCAGCAAGTTGAGCAATATTTCGCTGCTTATGTTTAATGCCTGGCAGATTTCAGCGGCGGCCAGTGACTCGCGTAATAGCAGGGATTTTCCTTTCTTGATTTCCGCACATATTTTTTGCTCGGTGGTATTGGCCATTTTCATGACGCACGGAACGTATTGCACCGAAAGCCCTGCGACGTCCTGCAGCAACTGGTGCACAGCAAGGGCCTGTTCTTTTTCAGCGGTGGTATCTCGCATGGCACTTATCGCAGCGACATGCACGGGAAGTGTTTCACGAGCAGAAGGCAAGTGGCGTTTGAGCATGCGCAACAGTTGTGCGACTGTAAGGCCGGCTGATCGTAACCAAGTCATCACCCCGTCCAATGCCATCAACAGATGGAGGATGTCGGGTTCGCATTTGCTGCTCAATTCTCCTGATACCAGCAATCGCTCGAATGCTTTGCCCCCCAGTAAATTGACTAGCTCCGTGCATTCAAGGGGGGATAAACCAAACAGCCGCGCTATGCGTGCCTGACGATAAAGAGATGAAGCGGTCTGTAAGTTTTGATGCAGGCTTTTCAAGTGGGTTGTGGCCAATTTTATGCACAAGTCGCGCGACTCTTGCGTAATTTGAAGATCCATACCGTCGGCAAGGCGGATGGCAGATATTTCAGGGAGTCCTCCTTCTTGTTTAAATAAATTGCCTGCCGGGAGATCGCGGTGGAAAACACGATCAAACAAAGAAGCCCGGCCGTTGACCGACTGGGTGGGTAAGCGGTACAGAAGGGCTGCGAATTCCTCTGCCTCAATCCCATAATGTTGATTGAGATATTGATAAACACCCACGGCGCGCAGCGTGGACCTGGGAATAAATGTGTCACTGCCATCGCTGTAAATTGCACTGTAGACCAGAGTGTCGAGTTCCCCCGGTGAAATGTTGCTCCACCTGTGCAAACGTATCATGCGCTGGACACGATCAAGGGCAGTAAACATATGTGCGTCTGGATTTTCGTAAGTCAGCGAAATGATTTTTTCTTCGCTGTCGGGTGCTTTGTCCACTACAAGGTGCTTATCGCTTGATGGGTATGATCTGGAAATTTGAAGATCAATGAATTGTTTGATTTCCGACGGCGAGCAATGGGTTTGGGAGGCAAACAGGTTAAGGTCGTAGCGACCTTCGTTTATCATCGATCTATCTACAACGCTGTGTATAGCACCTGTCTCCGTGTCTGTTGGACTGCTATATTCCGCGAGCTTGGCCGTCAGGATTTCGATTTGCCTTTCGCTCAGATTCGACATCTTTATCTGAGCTTTACAAAGCAGTTCCACGTTTACCTTGTCAGAGTCCTGAAAAAACATATTTGGCAATTGCAATTGCAATTTATAGTCAAGAATGCCCAATCCAAGGTTCTTCGCAGCGAGCGCTACTACACATTGTCGATGAGGGTGATGGTAGGGGAAGAAAAGAGGTTTAGACTGTATGGACATTATCTCCTGAGACGTCTTGTCGTTGTCGTGCTCTGGGTGATTTTTTATTTTATCGCCCAGCACCCTGTTGACGAGTTGCAATGCCGGGAGTGGTTCAAAAACACTGGAAGCATCTATCTGTTGAGTGGCAATATCTGGACGAATCGCGCTTATTCTGCGCGCGTATTTTTCTTCCGAATCAAGCTGGCCAGAAAAAATGTACAGGGCGCGCAGATAAGCTGCTGGCGAGTCGATAGCATTTAAATCGTTTTGGGCGCAAAAACTATTCCAATTTTCTTCAAATAGTTTTTCATAAATTGGCGCAACGCCATTTAGAGCGCGCTTATCGCGTTTTTTATCTGTCTTGTGAAGCTGGCGCTCCATTTGCTCCCGTGTTATTTGCCGGGCAAGACTGCTGGCGTAGTCGTGAGCTATTTCGGCATTTAGCTTTTTACCGGGGGTTTCTTGTATTTGCTTGTATTGGTCTCTGGACAGTTGAGCCACGCTGAGAGTGGATTCCATAGCTATGTCATGTATTTCAAAAGTCTGAGGGGTTGCAGTTTTTGCAGTGCCTGCAGTGGCAGTAAGTATTTTGAGTTTGTTAAGTTTTATGTCGCTCATTGTTTGGCTTTCCGGTTAATATTGTTTCTTTCGGGCAATGAACATAACTTACTGCGGGGAGTTCTAATTGTAGGAATTTTCTCTATTGCAGGTAAGGCGAAAAAATTTGAACTAAGTAGTTGGTAGGTAAACTTCTGAAAGGATTATTCTGCTTCGGCTTTATTGTTCTTTGCCTGGTTTTTGCTGGTTGTTTGTTTCCAGACATGCATTGGAATCGTCTGCTTGATTTTTTATAAAAGGTTTCGCTGACGAAAATCTCAGGGTGTGATTTTCATTAATCACGACAAAACATACTCATTAGCGACACGACTTACCTCTCCACGAAAATTACTTTCATGGAATTTGAAATCTCGATCTCGAAATGATTTATGAGTTTCAAAACCCATTCGAACGTGACCCTTTCGAGGAGTACCGCATGACACCTACCTTCGGCTATTGGCTGCTGGTCTATGCTGCCGTCGCCATCATTGCGCTGATCGTGTTGATTGCCCGTTACCGGCTCAACCCCTTCATCGTCATCACCCTGATTTCCGTTGGTCTTGCGCTGGTCGCGGGGATGCCGCCGTCGGGTGTGGTGGGGGCGTATGAGGCCGGGGTGGGCAAGACGGAGGGGCATATTGCGCTAGTGGTCGCGCTGGGGACGATGCTCGGCAAGATGATGGCCGAGTCCGGCGGCGCCGAGCAGATGGCGCGTACGCTGATTGACAAGTTCGGCGAGAAGAACGCGCATTGGGCGATGGTCTGCATCGCCTTTCTGGTCGGGCTGCCGCTGTTTTTCGAAGTCGGTTTTGTGTTGCTGGTGCCGATTGCGTTCACCGTAGCGCGACGCGTCGGCGTGTCGATTCTGATGGTCGGTTTGCCGATGGTCGCCGGCCTGTCGGTGGTGCATGCGCTGGTGCCGCCGCACCCGGCGGCGATGCTTGCTGTGCAGGCTTATCAGGCGTCGGTCGGGCAGACTTTGCTGTATGCGATCGCCATCGGCATTCCCACCGCGATCATTGCTGGCCCGTTGTACGCCAAATTCATCGTGCCGCGCATTCAATTGCCGGCGGATAACCCGCTGGAAAAGCAATTCCTCGACCGCGAACCGCGCGACAAACTGCCGGGTTTTGGCATCACCATGGCGACCATTCTGTTGCCCGTGGTGTTGATGCTGATCGGCGGCTGGGCCAACCTGATTTCCACGCCGGGCAGCGGCTTCAACCAGTTCCTGTTGTTCATCGGCAACTCGGTGATTGCGCTGCTGCTGGCGACCTTGCTGAGCTTTTGGACGCTCGGCATCGCCCAGGGCTTCAACCGCGAATCTATTCTCAAATTCACCAACGAATGTCTGGCGCCGACTGCCAGCATCACGTTGCTGGTCGGTGCTGGCGGCGGCTTGAACCGCATTCTGGTGGATGCCGGTGTGACCGATCAGATTGTCGGCCTCGCCCATGAATTCCACCTGTCGCCGCTGATCATGGGCTGGCTGTTCGCGGCGTTAATGCGCGTCGCCACCGGTTCCGCGACCGTGGCCATGACCACCGCGTCCGGCGTGGTCGCACCAGTGGCCATTGGTCTGGGTTATCCACACCCTGAGCTGTTGGTGCTGGCGACAGGTGCCGGGTCGGTTATCTTTTCCCACGTCAACGACGGCGGCTTCTGGTTGATCAAGGAATACTTCAACATGACGGTCGCGCAGACGTTCAAGACCTGGACCGTGCTCGAGACGTTGATCTCGCTGGTCGCATTCGGCCTGACCGTCGGCCTTTCTTATCTGCTGTAACCGGAGCCCGCCGCCCATGGACATCCTCTACCAGATCCGCGCCCGCCAGGATTCCTTCAGCGCCGGTGAAGGCCGCATCGCCCGTTTGATGCTCGATGACGTTGGTTTCGCCGCCAGCGCCAGCCTCGAAGACCTCGCGCAACGCGCCGAAGTCAGCACCGCCACGCTGTCGCGTTTCGCCCGCACCGTGGGCTGCCGCGACCTGCGTGATCTGCGCCTGCAACTGGCCCAGGCGAGCGGCGTCGGCAGCCGATTTCTCGACCCGGCGGGCACGCCTGAGCAGTCGGCGTTTTACGGGCAGATCGTCGGCGATATCGAAACCACGCTGCGCCAGCACCTGGCCGGGTTCGACGAGTCACGCTTCGCCGATGCGGTGAAATTGCTCGGTCAGGCACGGATGATTCACGCCTTCGGCATGGGCGGTTGCTCGACGCTTTGCAGCGACGAATTGCAGGTTCGGCTGGTGCGCCTCGGCTACCCGATTGCGGTGTGTCATGACGCGGTGATGATGCGCGTCACCGCCGCCAGCCTCAACGCCGAACAAGTGCTTATCGTCTGTTCGCTGACCGGCATCACCCCGGAATTGCTCGAGACTGTCGAGCTGGCGCGCAACTACGGCGCGCGCATTCTGGCGATCACCCGCGCCGACTCGCCACTGGCAGAACTGGCCGACATCGTCCTGCCGCTGCAAGGTGCAGAAACCTCGTTCATCTACAAACCGACGGCGGCCCGCTACGGCATGCTGCTCGCCATCGATGTGCTGGCGACCGAGCTGGCACTGGCCAATCCTGAAGACAATCAAGAGCGTCTGCGGCGGATCAAACTCGCCCTCGACGAATACCGTGGCGGCGACGATCACCTGCCGCTGGGAGACTGACATGCTGTACGACACCTTGATTCGCAACGCCCTGATCATCGATGGCAGCAACGTGCCCGGCTACCACGCGGACGTGGCGATTCGCGATGGCCGCATCGAGCGTATCGGCGACTTGCACGATGCCACTGCGACCGAGGAAATCGACGCGGCCGGGCGCGTGCTGGCGCCGGGTTTCATCGATGTACACACCCACGACGACACTGTGGTCATTCGCCAACCCGAGATGCTGCCCAAGCTCAGCCAGGGCGTGACCACGGTGATTGTCGGCAACTGCGGGATCAGCGCTTCGCCCGTGACATTGAAGGGCAATCCGCCGGACCCGATGAACCTGCTCGGCACGGCGGCGGCATTCGTTTATCCACGCTTCAGCGACTACCGCGCGGCGGTCGAAGCGGCCAATACCACTCTGAACGTGGCGGCACTGATCGGCCATACGGCGCTGCGCAGCAATCATCTCGATGACTTGTTCCGCACCGCGACGCCAGAAGAAATCGCTGCGATGCGTGAGCAGTTACGCGAAAGCCTTGAGCACGGTGCGTTGGGTTTATCCACAGGTCTGGCGTACGCCAGCGCCTACAACGCTTCCACCGATGAAGTGATGCAACTGACCGAAGAGCTGACGGCATTCGGCGCGGTGTACACCACGCATTTACGCAGCGAATTTGCCCCGGTTCTAGAGGCGATGGACGAGGCGTTTCGGATCGGTCGACATGCGAAATCGCCAGTGATCATTTCCCACCTCAAATGTGCCGGCGTTGGTAACTGGGGGCGCAGTCCGCAACTGCTCGCGTCATTGGAAGAGGCCGCCAAAACTCATCCGGTCGGCTGCGATTGTTATCCGTACGCGGCGAGTTCATCGACACTGGATTTGAAGCAGGTCACCGATGCGCATCGCATCACAATCACCTGGTCGACGCCGCACCCGGAAGTCAGCGGCCGAGACCTGATCGACATCGCTGCCGAATGGAATCTGCCGTTGCTTGATGCCGCGAAACGCCTGCAACCGGCGGGTGCGGTGTATTACGGGATGGACGAGGCGGATGTACGAAGAATCCTCGCTCATCCGTTGTCGATGGTCGGGTCTGACGGACTGCCGGAAGACCCGTTCCCGCATCCGCGCCTGTGGGGTGCTTTCCCACGGGTTCTCGGACATTTCAGTCGTGATATCGGGCTGTTTCCGCTGCACACCGCCGTACACAAGATGACCGGTCTGTCGGCGGCGCGATTTGGTTTGAAGGAACGCGGTGAGATTCGTGAAGGGTATTGGGCGGATCTGGTGTTGTTCGATCCGGCGACGGTGCGTGATGTCGCGGATTTCAATGAGCCGCAACGGGCCGCGCAGGGCATCGACGGCGTTTGGATCAACGGTGTTTTGAGTTATCGCAACGGACAGGCGAATGGTCGCAGGGAAGGGCGGTTTCTCGCTCGCCACGGTGATCTGCGCGACAACTTTCACTGAGGTTTCGCGGACTGCGTCACAGTGGTGGCACATTGCGACTAAAGAAAGCCATCAACAGGCCGAATTGCTGATATCCACCCCGTCTACACTGTGGGGCCAATCAGTCAGGGAGCACCCCATGAGCTTCGGCAAAACCACCCCGATCCTGCGGATCTTCGATGAAGCCAAAGCTGTCGAGTTTTACGTCGATTTTCTGGGTTTCAAGATCGACTGGCAGCATCGTTTCGAGGCGAATTTTCCGTTGTATCTGCAGGTGTCGCGTGGGGAGTGTGTGTTGCATTTGTCCGAGCATCATGGCGATGCGTGCCCGGGTTCGGCGCTGCGGATCGAGACGGATGAGCTGGAGGCGTTTCAGCAGCAGTTGGTGGCCAAGGATTACAAGTTTTCGCACCCGGGCATTCAGGCGATGCCGTGGGGGAGTCAGGACATGACGATCGTTGATCCGTTTGGTAATCGGCTGGTGTTTACCAACGCGATCTGTCTCTGAACTGAACAGCCCCTCACCCTAGCCCTCTCCCAGAGGGAAAGGGGACTGACCGAGGTGTCTGGCGCTGTACATCGACCTGAAAGATCTGCAGCGATTATGGATTTACGGCAGCACTTTCAGGTCGGTGTATTTAGCGAACATCTCTCGGTCGGCCCTCACCCTAGCCCTCTCCCGGAGGGAGAGGGGACCGATCCGGGGATGCTTGAGAGATACACCGACCTGAACCTGCTCGGTCGAATCCATAATCGACTCGGTCATTCAGGTCGATGTATAGCGCCAGACACCTCGGTCGGCCCCATCTCCCTTTGGGAGAGGGCTGGGGTGAGGGGAAAATGGCCCACCGAAAAAAGAAGCCCGCCACCTAACCATCACAGTTTGGGTCGCGGGCTTTTTCGTTACTCGGTCGGCACGAAGTTATCGAGCACCTGATTGACGGCCATTTCCGCCACCATCACCACTTGCGCGATGCCTTGCAGGGTCTTGCGGTGCGAACCTTCGAGCACGGCGGCGAAGTCGTTGAGCATCACCGAGGCAGAACCCAGTGTTTCGCAGGCGTCGACCAGCAAGGGTTCAGTCGCGGATGCCGGGTTGGCCATGTAGAGGCGGTTGGGTTGGTAAGGCGTGGCCATGATCTGCGCGGTGGGTGGGGCGAGATAATGGTCGAGCGCGCGCTCGGCGGCTTCGTGGAATTTCTTCGAATCGGCGGATTCGTAGGGGGAGGCCGGGTCGGTGACCGGCGGGTTTGGCGTTACTTTGAACATGGGAGCGTACCTTTTAAAGCCGCATCCATTTCGCCGCTAAGCAAAAGGGAGGCAGCTGTGCGCAAGTTAGCGGACCGGTCGCATCCCACCCCGGCGCACCCGAAGGTGCCATGCGCACAGCCACCATCAAGCGCAGGCAAATACCTGACGGGATGATACTGGTGCAGCGGGGAGCGAATGTAGCCGAGCCGCTAAGCTCGATCACTGGGAATCAGTGACGCAATCAAGTTACGCAGCATGCTCAGGGCGCACAAGCCGGCGGATTCTGGCTTAGGCGTAGGTTACGGCGCAAGGATTTGTGGGTTGTTTCGCGTAACGCTGAGTGTCTTTAAACACCTGTGGTGCGGGATGTTTATTGCGCTCAAGTATCGAAGATTTGCCTGTAGGAATTGTTGGCTGCCACTGACGCCATCGCTGGCAAGCCAGCTCCCACAGGTTTATGTGCAAGTAATAGATTTTGTGGACGACTCGGACACTGTGGGAGCTGGCTTGCCAGCGATGGGGCCGGAATATTCATCCCCGATGCATCTGCCGAAACTCCCCCGGTGGCATCCCCCGCCGACTCTTGAACGTGCGGTGAAACGACCTCGGTTCGGTAAACCCCAGATACTGCGCAATGTCCTGAATCGGCAGCGTGCTGTTGAGCAAATAATGCTCAGCCAGCTCCTGACGCAAATCATCGAGAATCTGCTGATACGACGTCCCCGCCTGATGCAATTGCCGCTGCAACGTCCGCACGGAAACAGCGAGCTGTTCGGCGACCTGTTCCTTGCGCGGCAAACCCTCCTTGAGCAACTGCCGCAGTATGTTTTTCACTTGCTGTTCGAGCGACGCATCCTCAAGCGTCGCCATCAACCCCAACGCATGTTCTTCCAGCGTCCGCAGCAACTGCGCATCCGCTTGGCGCAACGGCAACTGCAAATACGCCAGCGGCACGACCAGCGCCGAATACGGCTGATCGAACAACACCGGGCAATCGAAAAAACCTTCGTACTGCGCTGGCGTGGCCTCGGCCGGGCATGGATGTTCGAGCCAGACTGCGGCCGGCGACATCTGCGTATCAGCGATCCAGCGCGCATAGTGCAGCCATGACCCCAACACGTTTTCCACCAGATGCCGACGAATCCGTGGACGCTGATACCGGCAGGTCCAGATCAGATGCACGTGGCCATCCAGCACCTCGGCGCGGCTGACGCCCATGTCGCCGACCAGTTTTTCGAACGGCATGATCCGGCTCATCGCATCGCCCAGCGTCGCGCAGTTCATGGTGATGTAACCGAGCACGCTCCACGAATTGGGCAGGACGAAATTCGCCGCGTTGAGGCCGAACAGCGGATCGCCCGAGTGTTCGCAGAAATAATCCAGCAACCGTTCATGCGCCTCACCGGGCAAACGCAGGGTGTTGTCGCTCAACTGCTGCGCCTGCAAACCCGCTGCCGCCAACGCCGGCTCGATGGCCATGCCCAGCTGTTCGGCGTGGCGCAGGTATTTGAGCAGCGGCGGAACCGAGGTGAAGCCAAGCGATTGCATGATCCCATTCCTTTGATCAATGGCGGCGGAGGCGGACGAATAGCCTGAAAGGTAATTTGAAACCCCGACTAAAGTAAATGGCTGACGCTTGCGCGACGTTTGACTCAATTGGCTACACGAACTGGCCGGATGCGACCGTGACACTTTGCGGCCGCTGGCTAGTATGGGGGCCTGAAATATCACTGATCCGACGGTTAGAAGGACACACGCATGCGACGCTGGAACGGCTGGGGAGATGCAACCACGGTGGTCGAACTGCCGGCCCAGGGCGCGGAGTTTCTTCATGAGCGACTGGGCGAAGGGCGCGCGCTGCCCGATGCTTCGCTTGAGGCCGCATTGGCGCGCGTGCCTACATCGCGATTGCAAGCACATACCTTGTACAGCGTCGATGCCAATGACCGTTTGCTGCATGCGCGGGGCCAGAGCCTGCCGGACTGGCTGGCGTTGCGCGAAGGGGCGTTGGGCAATTATCCGGATGCGGTGGCGTTCCCCGAGACCGCTGAACACATTCGCCAGTTGCTGGCGCTCGCTCACGAACAGGACTTGTGCCTGATCCCTTACGGCGGCGGCACGTCGGTGGCCGGACACATCAATCCACCAGATTCTGCGCGGCCAGTGGTGACGGTGTCGCTGGCGCGGATGAATCGCCTGATCGATCTCGACGAACAAAGCCTGCTGGCGACGTTCGGCCCCGGTGCGAGCGGGCCGCAGGTGGAAAGTCAGTTGCGTGCGCGTGGCTACACGCTGGGGCATTTCCCGCAGTCGTGGGAGTTGTCGACGTTGGGCGGTTGGGTCGCCAGTCGTTCCAGCGGTCAGCAGTCGTTGCGCTATGGCCGGATCGAGCAGTTATTTGCGGGCGGGACGTTGGAAACCTTCGCCGGGCCTCTGGAAATTCCGACGTTTCCGGCCTCTGCCGCCGGGCCTGATCTGCGCGAAGTGGTGCTCGGTTGCGAAGGCCGTTTCGGGATCATTTCCGAAGTCAAAGTGCGGATCAGCGCGCTGCCTGCCGATGAGCGTTTCTACGGCGTGTTTCTGCCCTCTTGGACCAAGGCCCTGCAAGCCATCCGCCAATTGGCCCAGGCGCGCGTACCGCTGTCGATGCTGCGTTTATCCAACGCCGTGGAAACCGAAACGCAGCTGGCGCTGGCCGGTCATCCGCAACAAATCGCCTGGCTGGAAAAGTATCTGAAACTGCGCGGCGCCGGTGCGGGCAAGTGCCTGCTGACCTTCGGCGTAACTGGCAATCGTCGACAAAACGCACTGTCGCTGACCCAGGCACGACAGCATCTGAAGGCCTTCGGCGGCGTGTTCACCGGCACCTTGCTCGGCAAGAAATGGGCGCAGAACCGGTTCCGTTTCCCCTACCTGCGCGAAAACCTGTGGAACGCCGGTTACGTGGTCGACACCCTCGAAACCGCCACCGACTGGAGCAATGTCGACAACCTGCTCGACCTCATCGAAAACAGCCTGCGCGAGGCCTTGGCCGCCGAAGGCGAACGCGTGCATGTGTTCACCCACCTGTCCCACGTCTACGGCGAAGGCTCGAGCATCTACACCACCTACGTGTTTCGCCCGGCGGCGGATTACCCGGCGACGCTGGCGCGCTGGAAAGCACTCAAGCACGCGGCCAGCCAGACCATCGTCGACAACCACGGCACCATCAGCCACCAACACGGCGTCGGCAAGGATCACGCGCCGTACCTGTTGCGTGAGAAGGGCGCACTGGCGATGGAGACGTTGCAGGCGTTGAGCAAGTACTTCGATCCGGCCGGGCGCCTCAACCCCGGCACGCTGCTGCCGGAGTGACGGCCATGAGTCAGGACTGGAACGCCGCATGGCGCCAGCAGATTCTGCCAACACTGGCGGATGAAACCTGGGATCTGATCGTCATTGGTGGCGGCATCAGCGGCGCCGGCATCCTGCGTGAAGCAGCGCGTCGAGGCTGGCGCTGCCTTTTGTTGGAGCAGCGCGATTTCGCCTGGGGCACCTCCAGCCGCTCTTCGAAAATGGTCCATGGCGGTTTGCGTTACATCGCCAAGGGCCAGTGGCGCCTGACCCGCGATTCAGTGCGCGAGCGTCAACGCTTGCTCGACGAAGCGCCGGGTTTGGTCGAGCCGATGAGTTTCATGATGCCGCACTATCGCGGCGGCTTTCCCGGGCCTCGGGTGTTGGGTGGCTTGCTGAGCGTTTACGACGCCTTGGCGGGACGGCGCAGCCATCGTTTTCATGATGCGCAACAACTGCGTTATCTGGCGCCGGGCGTGAGGGAAAACGACTTGCTCGGCGGCACCAGTTTTGTCGATGCGCTGACCGATGATGCGCGGCTGGTGATGCGTGTGTTGAGTGAAGCGCGTGCCGAGGGTGCGGTCGTGGTCAATGGCGTGCGCGTCGAACATCTGCTGCGTGAAAACGGCCGAGTGTGTGGCGTTCAGGTCGAGGATTGCGAGGCTGGTGCTACCCTGCAATTGCGCTGCGGCGTGCTCGCTGTGGCGACTGGCGCGTGGGCTGAACGCTTGCGGCCGACTGAGGCGTCACGGCAACTACGACCGTTACGCGGCAGTCATTTATTGCTACCGGGTTGGCGTCTGCCGGTGGCGCAGGCGTTCACGTTTCTGCATGAGCGCGATCGGCGTCCGGTGTTTGTTTTTCCGTGGGAAGGCGCGACGGTGGTGGGCACCACGGACCTCGATCATCGTGAGGATCTGGATCAGAGTGCGAGCATCAGCGGCGAAGAACTCGACTATCTGCTGGCCGCCTGCACGCAACAGTTTCCCGGCGCCGAAGTGAGCGCGGCGGATGTGTTGTCGACCTGGTCCGGCGTGCGTCCGGTGGTGGGCAGCGCAGGTGCGCATCAAGACAAACCGTCGAACGAAACCCGCGAGCATGTGCTGTGGCAGGAGCCCGGTTGTGTGACCTTGGCCGGCGGCAAACTCACCACGTTTCGCCCGCAAGCCATCGAAGTGCTCAAGGCCTGCGCGGCGATGCTCGAACGTCCTTTCGTCGATGACGCCGCGCCCGTGTTTGCCGCTGTTCCTGTGCTGGCGATTTCTGAGTTGAGCAGCCATCAGTGGCGACGTCTGGCCGGGAGGCATGGTCGAGATCTGCCGAAGTTGGCGCAATTGATCAAAGAAATCGGCCACGCCACGGTCGGCGCTACGGACACTCTGTGGGCCGAACTGGCTTTCGCCTGTGAGTCGGAAATGGTTCTGCACCTCGACGATTTGCTCCTGCGCCGCACGCGTCTCGGTCTGCTGTTACCGCGCGGTGGCGAAGAGTATTTCGCCGCCATTCGCCAACTCTGCCAGCCACGACTGGCCTGGAGCGACGAACACTGGCAGCAGGAAGAACAGCGTTATCGGGCGTTGTGGCAACGCCATCACGGTTTGCCGGATGCCACGCTTTGATGCCCCTTGAAGAGAGCTCCATGGATAACCACCCGAACAAGCGTTACCTGCTGGCCATCGACAACGGCACCCAGAGCGTGCGCGCGCTGCTTTTCGATTTGCAGGGCAATCTGCTCGGCAAAGGCAAGGTCGAGTTGCAGGCGTATTACTCGACGCAGCCGGGCTGGGCCGAGCAGGATCCGGAGTATTACTGGGCGAAACTCGGCGAGGCGTGCCAGCAAGTGTGGGCGCAGACCGGCATTGATCGTTCGCAGATTGCCGGGGTGTCACTGACCACTCAGCGCGGCACGGTGATCAATGTCGATGCCGAGGGCAAACCGCTGCGCCCGGCGATTTTGTGGCTCGATCAACGGCAGAGCGAAGTCGAAGGCGGGATCAAAGGACCGTGGGGCTGGTTGTTCAAACTGGTCGGCGCGCAAGGCACCGTGGATTACTTTCGCGCCCAGGCTGAGGCTAACTGGATAGCAAAATATCAGCCTGACGTGTGGGCGGCGACCGACAAGTTTTTACTGCTCTCGGGGTTTCTCACCCATCGACTGTGTGGGCGCTTTGTCGACTCGGTGGGCTGCTGCGTCGGCTATCTGCCGTTCGATTTCAAACGGCTGAAATGGGCCGCGCCGAGTGACTGGAAATGGCAGGCACTGGCGGTGCGCCCCGAGCAATTGCCGAGCCTGCAAAAACCCGGTGAAACCCTCGGCTACATCACCGCTGAAGCCGCTCGCCACACCGGCATTCCCGAAGGCTTGCCGCTGATCGCTGCCGGCGCCGACAAGGCTTGCGAAGTGGTCGGTGCCGGCGTGGTCGATGCGGGTACGGTGTGCCTGTCTTACGGCACCACGGCGACGATCACCAGCACCCGAACGCGCTATCTGGAAATCGTCCCGTTGATTCCGCCGTACCCCTCGGCAGTGCCGGATCAGTACAACTGCGAGGTGATGATTTATCGCGGTTACTGGATGGTCAGCTGGTTCAAGAACGAGTTTGGTCTACGCGAGATGCAGCAGGCCAAAGAGCAGGGCATCGAGCCTGAGCAGTTGTTCGATGCTTTGGTTGAGGCGGTGCCGCCCGGCTCGATGGGTTTGATGCTGCAACCGTACTGGTCGCCGGGGATTCGCGAGCCGGGTGTCGAGGCGAAAGGAGCGATGATCGGCTTCGGCGACGTGCACACCCGCGCGCATATTTACCGGGCGATTCTGGAAGGACTGGCGTATGCCTTGCGCCAGGGCATGGAGAATATCGAGCGGCGTTCGAAGGTCTCGGTCAAGCGTCTACGCGTTGCCGGTGGCGGTTCGCAGAGTGATGCGGCGATGCAGCTCACGGCGAATATTTTCGGCCTGCCGGCGGAGCGTCCGCATGTGTATGAAGCGTCGGGTCTGGGCGCGGCGATTTGTTGTGCGGTGGGATTGGGGCTGCATGCGGATTTCCCCACGGCCATCGCGGCGATGACCCGGGTCGGCGCGGTTTTCACACCGCAGCCCGAGGCCCGGAAAATCTATGAGCAACTGTACAAAGAGGTCTACTTGCGCATGTACCGCCAGCTCAAACCGCTGTATCAAAGCATCCGCAAAATCACCGGATACCCCGCCTGAAAGAACACCATCAATCCCCTGTAGGAGCTGCCGAAGGCTGCGATCTTTTGATCTTGTTTTTTAAGATCAACGTCAAAAGATCGCAGCCTTCGGCAACTCCTACAGGGAGCGTATTGCGATTCGATGTGGCGCCATCGGAGAACTTTTCTGGTGAGATCGGACAGTGTCAGCGGCGGGGTCGGTTGTTAGGCTCATCCCCCACGGCACCTCCTATAAGAACGACAAGCAATGAAGCTGACCTTCCTCCTGTTGCTGCTTTGTGCAACGGCCCCGAGCGCCTGGGGCTGGTCGAACCATACGGTCGGCAGCTATCTGGCGTTGCAGGATCTGCCGGCGTTGCGTGATGCACCGCAGGTTGAAGTCGAGCCGCTGGAGCGGTTTCTCACCGAGCAATACCCGGCCGTGCTGGCGCTGCTGGAGCAGCAGGAAAGCTTCGCCCGTGCGCACTTCACTCAGTACCCGCCACGCCCCGATAACCTGAAATTGCCAGCGGTGCCCAGTGACAATCTGCGCCACGACTTTCTCACGGCACTGCGCATCAATCCCGAGATTTACCTGGCGATGGTCATCCAGCCATTGCCCGGCAAAGACCTGCTCGAGCGCGAGCATCTGCAGGCCAATCAGGTCATGGTCGAGCAGACCCTGTCACCGTGGAATCGCCAGCGTTTCATCGTTGTCGCCGAGCACGAAAAAGTCGCAGCGCTGGCCGTGCTCGCCAGCGCCGCCGACGAACCGGATTACGGCCACGACATCAACCTGTTCAGCGACAACCCCGGCGCAGTCGGCGCGGCCTATGGCTTCGGCCCGCAGCCGTTCGGCGACGCGCGTTTCCAGTACAGCTCGCAGGCGCCGTTCCACATGGGCTTCTTCCATGAAAGCGCGGTGGTGTATGCCGCTGCTGGTTTCCTTGAACGCAGTTGGCCGGACTGGCGCGCCTATCAATACATGGGCCTGGCGCGATTGGCGTTTGCCAGCGGTCATCCGTATTGGGGTTATCGCTTTCTCGGCTGGGGCCTGCACCACATTCAGGACCTGACCCAGCCGTATCACGCCAAGCCATTACCGGGCGTCGAACTCGCCAATCTCCTGCTGCTGGAAGGCAAGGCAATCGCCGGTTTCGCCGAGGACAAACAGGCCTCAATCGAGCGCGTCGCCACTCGACACATGGAAGTGGAGAAGTACCAGTCGACCTGGCTGCGCCGATTGCTGCGCACCGGTCAGCCGCACCCGATGCTGGCGGCTTACGCCGATGTGGCTCAGGACAAAACCTACCCGCCGTACTCGGTCGACTACCTGCGCGAAGTGGTCAGTGCCGAGTCGGTCAACGATTCCGCAGCGTTCGACGAGGCCATCGGCCAGTGGCTGGAAACCGCGCCCGTCAGCAGTGATTTCAGCAGCGGCAATCAACTTCATAGCGAAGATTTCGACCACCCGGCACTCAATCAGCAACTGTTCAAGTTGCTAGGGCATTTCGGCGCGCACAGCCGGATTTACGTCAGCGCGGGATTGGCGCCGTAGCGCGGTAACGAACACCAAAACAATAAAAACAGGGAAGGAGGAACACATGATCAACTCTCGATTGCGCCTGACGGGCGCGGCGCTCCCCGGTGTCGGCCTGGCCGGGCTGCTGCAACTGTGCGCAGTCGATGCGGCGCACGCGGTGGAGTTCAACTTCATGGACAAGCAGGTCACCGGTTCCCTCGACACGACCTTGTCTTACGGCCGTTTGTGGCGGGTGCAGGGCCGCGACAAGACTAACGATGACGTCAACACCAACGACGGCAATCGCAACTTTGACACCGGGCTGGTTTCCGAGGTGTACAAGATCACCTCCGAGCTTGAAGCCAACTATCAGAATTACGGTTTGTTTGTGCGCGGCACCGCGTTCTACGACACGCAACTGATGGACAAGCGCAACGACTACTACGACAACAACAGCCCGTCGCAACCGAGCCAGAGCTACCCGCAGGACGATCATTTCACCAGTCAGACCCGCGACATCGCCGGCAGCCGCATCGAGATGCTCGACGCCTATGTGCATGGTAGTTGGGACGTTGCGCAGATGCCGGTGACGGCGCGCATCGGTCGGCAGGTGTTCAACTGGGGCGAGGGGATTTTCTATCGCGGCGGGATCAACACCACCAACCCGGTGGACGCCGCCAAGTACCGCTTGCCTGGCGCGGAAGTGAAGGAAGTGCTGGTGCCGGTCGAGGCGCTGAGCTTCAACATCGGCCTGACCGACTCACTGACCATGGAGAGTTTCTACCAGACCAACTGGAAGGAAACCCGCATCGATCCGGTCGGCACCTTCTACTCGCAAACCGACTTGTTCGCTGACGGTGGCAACACCGGTTACAACAACTTCAGCGGCACAGCGCTCGACACGCCGGTTCCGGGGTTTGGCAACGTCATCGGTTTGTACAGCGCGTTGGGCAATAACCCGTTACTGAGCTCCGCCCTGCAAACCACTGGCCTGTACGCCAACGGCGTGACGCCGGCCTATGGCAATACGTTGAAAGTGGCGAGCATCGGCAAGGACTACAACGCGCGCAACGATGGCCAGTTCGGCTTTGCCTTTCGCTACATCGCCGAGCAGCTCAACAGCACCGAGTTCGGGTTGTACATGGTCAATTACCACGCCAAGGAACCGACCATCGCTGCCGATCTGGGCGGGTACAAAGGCATCGACATGGACGCGCTGACCAACCTGTTGTCCGGTGTCGCCGGCAGTCAGGCCGGGGCGCTGGCCAACGGTCTGGCGACGGCCGATGTGATGGGCAATATTCAGGCGCATCGGCGCTACGCCGAAGACATCCGCATGTACGGCTTCAGCTTCAACACCACGTTGGGTGAGGCTTCGGTGTTTGGTGAAATTGCTTATCGGCCGAACCTGCCGATCGGTGTCGCGGCCACTAATGATTTGATTGGTGATTTGGCCAACGGTGCGGCAGTGGCGGTGACGGGGCGGTCGATCAACGTCGGCGGGCAGATGGTCAATCTCAACAGCGAGATCAACAACGCCGAACGCGTCGAAGCGTTCAACACCTCGCTCGGCACCATTTACAACTTTGGCCCGACCGCTTCGTTCGACTCGCTGTTCGGTATCTTCGAACTGGCCTCGGAGCACCTGCGCGGCAGCAGTCTGCAATACACCGCGTATGACGGCAGCCGTCGCTTCTACGCCGGCACCGGTAACTATTCCTATGTCTCCGGCGGTGATCGCGACGATCAGGTCAATCGCAATTCCTACAGCTATACGGCGATGCTCAACGGCACCTGGAACGACGTGTACGCCGGGGTCAACGTCTCGCCCTACATCGTCTACAAGGACGATTTCGAGGGCAACAGCTATCAGGCCGGCAACACCATCGAAGGTCGCAAGGCCTACACGCTGGGGATCAAGGCCAACTACCAGAACAAGCTCGAAGCCGAACTGCAATACACCGAGTTCTATGGCGGCGGGCAAAACAACGGCATTCGCGACCGCGACAACGTCGGGTTCAACCTCAAGTATTTCCTTTGATTGCCCAGAACAAAACTTGCGGCACCCCGTCCCCCTGTGGGAGCGGGCTTGCCCGCGATGACGGCAGCACATTCGACATCAATGATGGCTGACCCAGCGCAATCGCTGGCAAGTCGAGTCGTCGCACCGCAACTCCCACAGGTTTCTGTATTTTGGAGAAGATCATGGTTCGCACTTCAAGATTGACCAAGGCTTCGCTAGGGCTTGTTTTAGGCCTTGCCGCCGGCACCGCACTGGCCGCCATCACCCCACAACAAGCCGAACAACTGAAAACCACGCTGACCCCCATAGGCGCCGAGCGCGCGGGCAACTCAGCCGGCACCATCCCTGCGTGGACCGGCGGCATCACCCAGGCGCCGGCCGGCTACAAACCCGGCCAGCATCACCCCGATCCGTACGCGGCAGACAAACCGCTGTTCACCATCACCAAAGCCAACCTCGACCAGTACAAGGCCCACCTCAGCCCCGGTCAGATCGCTCTGTTCAACAGCTATCCCGACACCTTTCAGATGCCGATCTACCCATCCCGGCGATCTGGCTCAGCGCCGCAATGGCTGTACGACAACACCCTGAAAAACGCCACCTCAGCAAAATTGCTCGAAGGCGGCAGTGGCTTCTCTGATGCCTACGGCGGCGTACCTTTTCCGGTGCCCAAGGATGGCGTTGAAGTGTTGTGGAACCACATCACTCGCTATCGCGGCATCTACGTCGTGCGCCGCGCCTCCGAAGCACCGGTGCAGCGCAACGGCAGCTTCGCGCTGGTGACCTCGCAGCAGGAAGCGCTGTTCAACTACTACCGCCCGAACGGCCAGTTCGCCGACCTGAAAAACATCCTGTTCTACTACCTCGCCTTCGTGAAAAGCCCCGCACGCCTGGCCGGCGGTGCCGCACTGGTGCACGAAACCCTCGATCAACTCAAGGACGCACGCCAGGCCTGGATCTACGACGCCGGCCAACGCCGCGTGCGCCGCGCACCGAACCTCGCTTACGACACGCCGATCGCTTCATCCGATGGCCTGCGCACCGCCGACGACACCGACCTGTTCAACGGCTCACCGGATCGCTACGAGTGGAAGCTCAAGGGCAAACAGGAAATCTACATCCCCTACAACAACTACAAAGTCGCCAGCCCCGAGGTGAAGTACGCGCAATTGCTGACCCCCGGCCACCTCAATCCGCAATACACCCGCTACGAGTTGCACCGGGTCTGGGTGGTGGAAGGCAACCTGAAACCCGGGTCGCGGCACATCTATTCCAAACGCGTGTTGTTTCTCGATGAAGACAGCTGGGGCGCGGCACTGGTTGATCAATACGACGGGCGAGGGGAGTTGTGGCGGGTGTCGATGGCTTACCTGAAAAACTTTTATGACCTGCCGACGACGTGGAGTGCGCTGGATGTTTTCCACGATTTGCAGGCGCGGCGTTACTACGTGCAGAACCTTGATAACGAAGAAGCGGAGACTGTCGATTTCGCGCAGCCGGTGCCGGAGGATGCGTATTTTATGCCGTCGGCGTTGCGGCAGCGTGGGACGCGGTGATGGCTGAAGTTTAAGTCCGCACCACTGACAGAAAAAAGCCCGAAGCCACTGATACATTTGGCTTCGGGTTTGTTCTGTGGAGCTAAATATATCTACTTTACAGATATCTGTATTTGAGATAATTTGGGCGCATGTAGGGATACCAGAACCGAAAATTGTATGAGAGTGATCACAAAAGCGGCGGTTGCGCGGGCCATTGAGACTCATGGCCAGTGGAGAGATCCTCTCACCTTGTGGCTAACCATCTTCGACAGAGCATCGCTGCGCTTCGAGTCGTTTGAGAAGCTTCGTCAAGACTGGGCCAGCGCCTCAGGTTGGAACGTTGATCGTATCCCTCACTCGAAGCTGAGGCTGACGAGCAAGAAAGGTCCGCTTGATATTTACGTTTTTGATATCAAGAAAAACGAGTGCCGTGTCATTACGTGGATCAACACGAAGACTGGCACTATCTATATCAAGGACATTCTTCCCCATGCCGGATATGACAAATGGTGGAAGGGTGATGTCAAGTAGTTGGCCAGAATGAAATACGCTATTTATGTTTAACGAAAATAAAGGTGATCTCAATGAAGCGTAATAAAGTCGAAGCGACAGGACTGGATTCCTTCATAGCCGATATTTCACCCATGCTTGAGGGGCTGGGCGATCAGCTAGCGACTTTGTCCAAGTTGTTGTCTGCCTGCCATGATCCGATAAAAAATGATGACGATCTGCAAGTGCGAATGGCCCTGATTGATGAGCTTTATTCCCACGCGAACACCGAGGATCATGCTGCGGCACGGTTTGCGGAGTTTGTGGCTGATCGGGTTTATGAGTACGAAAATGAAACGGTGTTGATTGCTTATTCGTCCCAATCTGAAGCGCTGGCGTTTCTGCTGTCGGAAAGAGGCGTTAAACAGAAGGACTTGTCTGAGATCGCAACTCAGAGTGCTGTTTCAGAGATATTGAATAACAAGCGAAAAATGACCGTTGCTCAGATAAAGGGATTCGCCGAGTTCTTTAAAGTGCCAGTCGAGTTTTTTATGCACGGTGTGGTTTGACGCTAAGCGGTGAAAGGCCTGACGCAATCGCGGGCAAGCCCGCTCCCACAGGTCATGAGTCGAACACAATATCTGTGAACGACCGAAAAATCTGTGGGAGCGGGCTTGCCCGCGATTGGTTTTTGGCTTCAGCGCTATAAGAAGATCAAACGCGGAAGTGGCTGACCATCTGCTGCAACTGACCACCCAAACGCGCCAGTTCAACGCTCGACGCTGCCGTCTCATCACTCGCCGCTGCGGTCTGTTCCGACACGTCGCGTACGTTGATGATGCTGCGGCTGATCTCTTCGGCCACGGCGCTCTGCTGTTCAGCCGCTGCGGCGATCTGCTGGTTCATCGACTGGATGTTCGACACCGTGCGGGTGATGTTTTCCAGTGAGGCGCCAGCCTTGCGGGTCAGCGCCACGCTGCTGTCGGTCAGGGCGCGGCTGTTGCTCATTACCGCTGAAACCTGCTGGGTGCCGTTCTGCAGACCGGCGACCAGGCCTTCGATTTCCTCGGTGGATTTCTGTGTGCGCTGAGCCAGGCCACGAACCTCGTCGGCGACCACGGCAAAACCACGACCGGCTTCACCGGCGCGCGCGGCTTCGATCGCAGCGTTGAGGGCCAGCAGGTTGGTCTGCTCAGCAACAGCCTTGATCACGTCCATGACGCTGCCGATCTTGTCGCTTTCCTGTTGCAGCACGCTCATGGCTTCGGTGGAACGCACCACTTCGCTGGCCAGACGTTCGATCTGCGCGATGGCTTCGTTTACGACTTTGTCGCCTTCACGGGCTTCGCCGTCAGCGGCGGCGGCCGCTTGCGAGGCTTCTTCGGCGTTGCGTGCGACTTCCTGCACGGTGGCAGTCATCTCGTGCATCGCGGTGGCAACCTGATCGGTTTCGACCTTCTGGCTGTTCACGCCGGCGCTGGTTTGCTCGGTCACGGCCGAGAGTTCTTCAGCGGCGCTGGCGATCTGGGTGACGCCGTCGCGGATGCCGCTGATCAAGTCACGCAGGGTCACGCCCATGCGTGCGATGCCTTGTTGCAGCACGCCGAGTTCGTCGCGGCGGGTGACGGTAACGTTCTGGGTCAGGTCGCCGCTGGCGATGCGCTCGACCACGGCGAGGGTTTCTTGCAGCGGACGGGTGATCTGACGGGTGATGATTACCGCAGCAATCACGCCGACCAACAGCGCCAGCAGGGTGCTGATCAACTGGAAGGTGCGCGCCTGGGCACTTTCGATATCACGACGGTCGAGCTGGATCTGATACAGCTGCTCGCTCGTGGTAACGATGGCGGCGCCCTGATCGGTCATTTCCTTACGGGCCTGCACCGCGTCGGTGTTGGCGTTTTTGTACGCCATCAATGCGCTGCGATAGTTGACCAGTGCGGTTTCCAGCTGACGCAGCGCGTCTTGCTGAGAGTCGGCGAAATGCACGTTCAGTTGCTTGAGGCTGGCGATTGCGACATCCAGTTGGCCGACGGCTTTCTGCTCGGTTTCGGCGTTGGTGGTGGCGGTATAGCCGCGCACTTCGTAGCGCGCGAGGATGAACGCTTCCTTGGCGGCGGTGATCGCCTGGAACTGTTCGAAACGCTGTTCGCTCATGTCCATCTGCTGCACGCGTTTGCTGATCGATTCGATCTGGTTGTACGCGGTCTCGGCACTCACGCTCATGCTGTCGCGGGCGCTGTTGCCGGTGCGATAGGCGTTACGCATTTTGTTCAGCGACGTCTGGTATTCAGCGATGGTCGCTGCCTGCTCCTTGAGCAGTTTGACGTTTTCCGGGCTCTTGAAGCTGTTGATCAGCTTCTGTTGCTGCGCGGCGAAGCTTTCGAGGGTGGTCTGCACATTCTGCGCGGCGGTTTCATCGCCGTTGGTCAGCATGTACTGCAGGCGCACCACGCGCAGTTTGGTCAGACCGGCATTGAGCTGGGTGATATCGCTCATCCAGTTGCTGCGGTCGATCAGGCCACCGAGGCTGGTCCAGCCTGTCAGGGCCAGCACGCAGGTCAGGGCCAGCACCAGGCCGAAGCCCAGGCCTAATTTCATGTTCACGCTGATGTTGCCGAACCAGCTATTCATCAAAAATCCTCCAGAAACGTTGGGTTTCTTGTCGTCAGTTAGGCTGGAAGATTGTTGTTTTTTTGAGCCAGCAAGGGTGTTAGCAGGTTTGTATCGGCCGCATTTCCCAGAGCTGAAAGGATTTTGTCCTACGGAATTTGTAACATCGGATCCCAAGACTTTTTTCACATGGGTTTCACTGGCTGCCTACGCCCGCCTCTGTACCTTCGCCGCATCGAATGAACCCGTGATGCAGAGTGGCGAGGCGGTTTTTGTGGAATTGAGACTGAGTCTGTTCGGCGTCAAACGCTCGATCGATCTGAGCTTTTTGGCGCGTTTTCGCAACACTTGGGTGGTGTTGGCGTCATCGGTATTGGTTATGCCACTGACCCTGTGGTTGCTGGCGCCGGCGGCGGTGCCGGACCTGGCCCACGGCAACGTGGCGGGTGCGCAAGCGTTGGCGACGGGCTGGGCCAAGGGCGAGATGATCGTGCTGGTGCGTCACGTCGAGCGCTGCGATCACTCTAAAGCTGCCTGCCTGAGTGGCAACGACGGCATCACCGATCGCTCGCGCAGTGTCGCGGTGGCGGTCGGTGCACAGTTCGAACAACTGGGCCTGAACAACGCCGACATTTATAACAGCCCGTCGATGCGCACGGTGCAGACCGCCGGTTACATGTTCAACCATGCCGCCAGCGGTGACGATTGGTTGATCAACTGCCGTGGGCGCATGTTGCAGGATGCGCTGGCCCACAAGCTGCCCGGTCGCAATCTGGTCCTGGTGACCCACAGCGAATGCATGGCGCAAATCGAGAAAGACCTCAAAGTGCCGACCTCGGACATGGGTTATGGCTCGTCATTGTTTGTTTCCGCTGCCAGCCCGGCGGCTCCCAAGATGCTCGGCTTTATTGAAGCCTCCGACTGGCGCACGGTGAATAGCCGATGAAATCCCGCTTCTACGCTTACAACTTTGGTATTCCGCTGGCCTGTGCGGCGCTGGTGTTCCTGATGTTCGACATGACCAAGATCGACATCGCCTTCAGCAACCTGCTGTTCGATCCGCTGACGCAGACCTTCCCACTCGACAAAATCCACTTCTTCGAAAAGCTCACGCATAAATGGGCGCGGATCATTCCCAACTGGACGGCAGAAATCGCCCTGATCGGCGCGCTGTTATCGCTGGTCTGGCCATTGGTCAATCCGCAGAAACGTCCGCGACTCGGTGCAATGCTGGAGCGCAGCAAAGTCGCGCCAGTGCTGCGATTTGCCGCTGATCATCGTAGGGATTTTCTGTTTGTGGTGGTCGCATTTGCGGTCTGCACCGGGGTGATTCATTTCCTCAAATCCCACACCAGCGTTTACTGCCCGATCGAGACCACGCTGTACGGCGGGAAAATGGCCCACATTGAGTGGTACAGCAATTTTCAATTGTTCCACGAAGCCGGGAGTGGCCGGTGCTGGCCGGGTGGTCATGCGTCGGGCGGCTTCACCATGCTGGCGCTGTATTTCGTGGCGCGACGTTATCAATGGCGTTTTTCCAGTGCCATCTTGTGGGGCTCGCTGTTGCTGGGGTTCGTTTATGGCACTACTCGCGTCCTGCAAGGCTGGCACTACATGTCCCACACGTTCTGGGCCGGAATCTTCGTGTGGCTGGCGTGTTTGCTGACGGCGTTGGCCTTCTACGGGCGGGCGCGGCTGGATGTGCCGTTGCTGGGCAAGCGCGCACAGAAAGCTTTCAGTGCGCAGCCTGAGGTCTCTCTCTGAACCCGTTCAGATGAAATGAAAACCCGCCATCACGGCGGGTTTTTTATGGGCCTGCGCAGGTCTCAATAGCCGACGAAGTAATACGCCTGTCGTCCGACCATCATGGTCTTGAGCACTTTCAGTGGGGCGGCGGGTTCGCTGTCGCCGGCCATCACCACGACATGGGATGGCGAGGCCGCGAGGAAATCTCGCAACTGCACTTCGGTATCCAGGCCTTTGAGCACTTGCTGGGTATAGAAGACCGTAGCGCCACCGACCCGCTCATTGGCCTGAAACAGCGCGACTTGATGCCCAGCGGTTTGCAGCGTCTGAATTTCAGCGCTCAACGGCAGGAACGAAAGCTTTTTGTCGGCGTGGGGCAGTGCCCACTGCGCGGCGGCGAGGTAACTGCCGATCACCAGCGTGAGCACACCGACTGCCAGTGTCTGACGCTGCCGGGCGATTCGGCCTACGAATCCATTACCGGATTCATACTGCTTCAAGCGCTCGAACAGCACGCCTGCATACTCCGCTGCGATCACCGCGGCGGCCGGTGTCATCGACATCAGGTACACCGTGCGTTTGCTCGACGCCAACGTCAGCATGATGAATTGCGCCACGATCCACAGGCTGAAAAACAGCAGGTAACGGTCGGCCTTCAATTGTTTGCGGAAATGCCAGAGCCCCAGGTACACCAGAATATTCCATGGCAGAAAGGCTTCCGGCAGTTTGGCCAGGTAGTAATAGAACGGTTCATAGTGCCCGGCTTCGACGAACGAACCGCTGAAGCGCCCGACGCTGTTGGTCAGCAGCACCTCTTTGACGGCCTGCGCACCGCCGTGCTGGAAGAGGATGACGAGCCAGATCAGCAGCGGAATCAAACCGACCAGTGTCAGTAAACCCGGGCGTAACCAGTCGGCGATTTTCAGGCGCTTGTCCATCAGGTTGTCGGCCAGCAGATAGGCGAAAATCACCACGCCCGGCATGGCCAGCCCCAGCACACCCTTGCTCAATGTAGCGATGGCGATCCCAACGACAAACAACAGCGAGTTGCCCGCGGTCGACGCCCGTTGCGCCTGGAAAAAGGCCAGCAGCGCGGTGGTCACGCCGAGGGCGAGCAACGCGTCCTCACCGACCCCGCGCACGTTGCTCCAGTAACTGGCCATGGTCGCGAGCAGAATGCCTGCGGTCCAGGCAATCATTTTCGGCCGCTCGAAACGCCGCAACATGCCGTACAGCAGCATCACGCTGAGCAAGCCCGCCACCGCCGACGCCAGTCGCACGGCCCACGGTGAAACGCCGAACACACGCATGGCGCCAGCATCCAGCCACAGGCTTAACGGTGGTTTTTCCAGAAACGGTTCACCAAACAGACGAGGTGTCACCCAGTCGTCGTCCAGATGCATCTCCATGGCGATGCCAGCCACGCGGGCCTCGGTGGAGCCTTGCAATTGATGGCCGCCCAATGCGAAGAAAAACAGCAGGGCGGCAAGCAGAAACAGCGAAGTGACGGCACGTGACATGGGGTTCAGGCAACCGGAAGGGGCGGGAGGCCTGAGCATACGTCGGCAATCCTGAACAAATTGTGAAGCTAGGCCAGTTGTCGTGACCAACGCTTCTCCGGCGTTTCGAACAGCGGATTGACCAGCGCCGTCAGCACATGATCCTGCCAGCGCCCGGCAATGTTCAGATACGCCTTGGCGTAACCCTCGTGCTCGAAGCCCAGGCGTTCAAGCAAGCGCTCACTGCGATCGTTGCCGGGAATGTAGTTGGCCATGATCCGATGCAGGTTCTGGGTATCGAACATGTAAGCGATGCCAGCCTCCAGCGCTTCCTGCATCAAGCCCTGACCCTGTTGGGCCTCATCGATGTGATAACCCAGATAACACGCCTGAAAGGCACCACGAATGATGCCGCTGAAGTTGCACGCGCCGATCATCTGCTGGCCATCCGGCGTCAACAGCGCAAAATGCATGGCCAGCCCGGCCTCGAATGCGCTGGCCTGCACGTCGAGTCGCCGGCGAATCTGCTCGGTGGAAAAATACTCAGTGGTGCGGATCGGTGACCAGGGCGCGAGGTGGCGCTGGTTGCGTCGGTAGAACTCGCTTTCCAGCTCGGCCTGCTCCGGTGAAAGTATCGCGAGCGTCAGGCGTTTGCAGGGCAGGGTCAACAGCGGCATCGGGCGCTCCGGCTTGTGGGATCTGCAGGCAGAGTCGCGCAATCACCGGGGTTACGGCAAGTCGTGGCGAAGACAGGACTTTGTTTCAGGCAAAAAAAAGCCCGCAGGAGCGCGGGCGAACCGTAGTTTCTTGAATGAGCGAGCGGACTGTACAAGGGTTGGCCGCGCAGCTGCAGTGAAGAAAAATTCATCTCGATGGGCGGCCCCAATGCAGTCCGATGCGCAACCGAGCGCCGGGGTTTCGCCCGTCAATGGCGGGTTTCAGGCCCGGTAGTGTTCAGCGGTTTCTGCGGATCAAGATTGTCCCGTGCCCGACAAATCAGGATCTCGGCCAGTGCGCTCAATTGCTTCATGGCCACCGCCACATGGCGTTTTGAGCCGTCGAACTCATCGGCAAAGGTTGCGCTGATGGCCGCGAGGGAATCGAGGATCTCGCTGGCGTGGGTGAGCAGGGTCAGGGTGTCGACATCGTCGCGCACCCTGATGAGTTGATTGAGCGGGATGCTACGGCGCCGTTTGTGCGCTTCGCTGTGTGCGCTGTTATTCGATTGCGGTTGGGTGCTGGACGTTGGCGCGTCGGACGGTGCCGGGCCAACCAGCGAAAGACGGGGGATTTTCTTCATGACGTAGCTCCGTGGAGTGAACATTCACTGCAATTGCGGCTGCCAAACCGTCCGCTGGATGGCAGTGGTCGTGGAGCGTAACGCCCTGAGGAACTGTGCACCAGTTCATCAAAGTCGACGCGTGTTGCAGGAATTTTCCTAGGACGTTCGATGTGGGAGGGCGGGCGTAGCGATAAAACCAAACGGCAGTCGCGGTGATCACGGATAGTCATTTCAAGACGTGTGGTCCGGACGGGAACTCAATACTCCGCCACCTTATCTCCGCGCAGAACCCACCCGGCCTCGCCCGTCACCAACGTGTATTGAACCTGGCGCATCTTCCCCGTGCGGCCTGCGCCTGCATCAGTGCTGTCATACACCGGGAAGCGCTGCACCAAGGCGTTTTCCACCACCGCAAACGAATCCTCGCCCTGATAGCCCTCGGCGATGTTTGGATTGTCGCTGACCGGCGGCAGGTAGATTTCGCTCAGGGATTTCTTGTTGTTGGCTGAATAGGCAATCAGATCGCCCGGCATGCCGCGTCCGGGAATGCGGGTGAAAACGTAGATTTCGGGCGAGCCGTCGTTGTTCAGGTCGCCAATCTCGGCGCGGACGATATCGCCCTTGAGCGGCCGGGTAATCGCGCTGTTGTCGATTTCCAGGCCTTTGGGTTCAATGCGCAAAACGGCTTGGCCATCGGCCTGTTCACGGCTGACGTGAAAGCGGATGCCCTGCAATTCCAATGTCTGCTCGAACGGTTTCGTCCCGTCCGCCGCATCAGCAGTGGCGAGCCTCAGAGACAACGCATAGTTGGCGACTTCATTGCGCCGTGCCGCATTGCGCATGAGGTATACCTGAACGGTGTACTCGCCATCGGAAGGTAAGGTGCCGGAAAAGTGATTGCCCATGATCGAGCCGTTGAACAGTGCGTAATCCGCGCCCTTGGCAGTAATGTTGAAGTAAGCGGAGGTGTTGGATGGTTTGAAATCGACGGTGAGCATCTGGCCGGTCCTGGCGTTGAATCGGTACTCCGCCGTTTGGTCACCCTTGATCGACTGTTTGCGCTGGACACTGTCGGCGCTGGTTGTGAAAGCGATCGGTTCGATGCGCACAGCGCCAGCATCTGCTGCGTGGACAGGCAGGGAAATCAGTGCCGCCAGTGTGGCGGCGATCCAGATCTTCATCTTCAACTCCATTCATCTCGATGTTTGCAGCATAGAGGCTGCGTCGAGCCAGCGTCCTGGATTGCGCGGATTAAATGTTGCTGGATTTGAGCGTGTGCTTGAAGGGGCGGCCAGCGTTGGATGTTCGATCCATCAGGAAACCGTTCACATAATTCTCACCTGAGTTCTGCCATGATCATCACCGGCATTCCATCAGCCCGAGTGAGTGATTCCGTCATGAATGTGAGCGTTCTCTACGCTTTGGTTGCGGCAGCATTGTTTGGCGCCAGCACGCCACTCGCCAAGCTGCTGGGGGTACAGATTTCACCGATTCTATTGGCCGGGTTGCTCTATCTGGGCAGCGGGCTGGGTCTGACCGTCCTGCGTTTTGCCCGCGATCGAGGCTGGCAGCGCTCCGGACTCGGCACCGGCGAATGGCCGTGGCTGATCGGAGCCATCGGCTTCGGCGGTGTACTGGCGCCAGTGGCATTGATGTTCGGTTTGACCAGAACATCCGGCGCGAGCGCGTCACTGATGCTCAATCTGGAATCAGTGCTCACGGCACTGTTGGCGTGGGTCGTGTTCAAGGAAAATGCCGATCGGCGAATCGTGATCGGCATGCTCGCCATCGTGGCCGGTGGTGTCGTGTTGTCATGGCCGCAGGAGGCCGTGTCGGCGCAGGACTGGACAGGGCCGCTCGCCGTCGCCTTCGCCTGCTTTTGCTGGGCCATCGACAACAACCTGACGCGTAAGGTCTCTGCCTCGGATGCACTGTTTATCGCGGGCAGCAAAGGTCTTGTGGCGGGGTTGGTCAACTGCGGCCTCGCCTTGTTCATCGGCAAACAACTGCCCGCAGCCGACTCGCTGGTGCCCATCCTGCTGGTCGGGTTTATCGGCTACGGCGTCAGCCTGGTGATGTTCGTTCTCGCCCTGCGCGGGCTGGGCAGTGCGCGCACCGGCGCGTACTTTTCCACCGCGCCGTTTCTGGGCGCAGCGATCTCGATTCTGCTGCTGGGCGAGTCGGTGTCGCTGATGTTCCTGCTCGCCGCAGCGTTAATGGCCGTGGGGGTATGGATTCACCTGATGGAAAACCATAGTCATGAGCATCAGCACGAACGGCTCGAGCATGAGCATCGCCACATACACGACGAGCATCATCAGCATGCGCACGGGTTTGAGTGGGATGGAACGGAGCCGCACAGTCATCCGCATGTGCATACGCCGATGCGTCATCGGCATGCGCATTTTCCGGATGTGCATCATCGGCATGAGCATTGAGGTGTGTGGGGAGGGATTGGTTTTTGGCGGTAGGGGCTGGATGGGACGGCCAGATGCGACAAAGCCCGCACTTGGCGGGCTTTGTCGTTGAGAGTTGGTGGAGCCGGGGGAATCTGAATTAAATTGCTAACCTATTGTTTTTGATGATTAAAATCTGTTCTGATTTTTCGATGGAATACCATTTGGAATACTAAAAACCAAAAAAGAGGCTTTTTTGTATTTGGCTTAATGAAAGTAAGACGCTCAGTCGGTGAGGCTGCAGCGCTTGGAGCCCGGAAAGTAAATCTGTCTCCTTCATCCCCAATCCTTTCGGCAGCTACCATCGTTTCTTTTGACCTCACGCTGGCCATCAAGCATAGGCACTGCGGCATAGTGTTGTGGCTCAGCATGATGAATCCTCGCGCTTGCCCCGCCAAGCCAGGGCGGCTCATAGCAGAGATTTCCTGCTTCCATCCAGACTGGTTTAGGCAGTAGTTTTCCAAAAATTAGACCAATGTAGTTACTGCAGGCTCTTTACCTTCTAAGCCTAGCGCGCTAGCCTCATCCGTGATGGCGATGTGCCTAATCAGGGATTCGATTTGTGGCTAAGACTACCTATAGAGTGGACGTGCCTTGCTTTTCGCTTAGAGCTGATTCTCGTCAGTTAGGGTGCGCTTTTCTTCCGCATTCCTTCTTTCTCATAATTCCAGACCTCATAAGACCCGCAGACTGTTGTGGCGTACTTCCTATTTTTTTTAGCCCGCTTTTCAAGGAGGAATCTACGTGACGATAACTTATGGCGGGACGCTTCCGGATTCTAGCTGGGGGTGTGAGTTCACCGAGGTATTTAATGCAAATGGAATTGACTTCGTAAAACTCTGCCATGTTCATGTGTCCCAGATATCAAAAATAGCCAAGGTGCTTTCCGAGTCTGTAGTGGATACTTCATGGATGATGACCTTGGATGCCGGCACCAGATCCTCCTATGAATACACTGTTCAAGAAACCGCGCAGCTTCTTGTCGAAATATTTAAAGCTGCTGAAAGAGAAGACTCTGTCGTTGATGAGTTTGGTGAGCTAATGGTCTCAATGGGAGCGGCCAAAGCTCTTGAGGTTGTTTTCAAACACACTCTCATACCCATCGCGGAGCTTTGGAAGCCTCAAGCTAAACAGAATGAAGGCTTCGATTTTCATAGTATATGCCCTGGCCATATCATAAATTTTGGAGAGGCGAAGTATTGCTCAAGCACTACTTCGTATGGGCGTGCGCTAAAACAAGCTGGAGATTTCGTTACGGTAAAAAAACACAAACGAGATAGGGTTCACTTAGTAAGCCTGGCTACAAGCGAAGGGATTTCTAATCTTGATAATAATGTTCATGGTGTTATTGCGGCGTTTTCGATTCATGCTGATGATCAGCTCACAGTATATAGAAATGCACTAAAGAAAGCTGCAGAGTTTTCCGAAAATCATAGCGTGAAATTTGTTTATATGATTGGTGTGACTCATGAAGGTTAGATTGATTCGAAATAGTTTAACTCCTTTTGAAGATCTGGTTGGAGTGCTTGATGAAGTCCATAGGATAGGGCCGATTAATTCAGGTATATTAGAAACTCTATCTTTATATAGAGTGTTTCATCCGGATGTGTTTTCTCAGCTTGAAGAGCGAATAATCTCCGCGCTAGGACTTTTCTATAAGGTGATTAGGCCTGAGAACCTATACTCTTTGCTTCTATCTTCCATAGGTGAAGCTCATAAAAAAGCCTACGGGGGATACTTGACTCCCGTGCAGGCAAGTGTTCGTCGAGCTATTGATAGCAAGCAATTTGTATCAATATCGGCGCCAACTAGTGCTGGGAAGTCCTATTCGATTCGGGATTTCATTGCTGAGCAAGAAGGTGATGCAGTTGTTGTTGTACCTTCTAGAGCCTTGATTGCTGAATATATAAATACTATGAAGGAGAGGTTTGATGGCGATAAGGGGGTGATGATCACTCCATTTGTTGACGCTATTTTTACAAGTCGAAATCCTCGTAGAATATTTGTACTCACTCCTGAGCGAGCTAGAGATCTTTTTACAACTTCAGCCAAGCTGGATTTAAGAGTCTTTTTCTTTGATGAGGCACACGTTTCTGAAGATCGGTCGCGGGGTGTGATTTTTGATGTTTTAGTAAGGCGAATACAAAAAACATTCTCATCAGCAAAACTTATTTTCGCTCATCCTTTCGTGGACAATCCTGACGCTCAGTTTAAGAAGCACGATATTCCTGAAGGTAATGGTTATGCTAGGTCTTACACTCATGGGACAGTGGGAAAAATTTGTGTCTTCCAGCATTCAAATGGCAACTGCTATATATTTTCACCTTTCGAAGAGAAAGGTAATCTTCTACGCAATTGTGTAAAGTTTGAGGGTGGATTTGAGTCTTTTGCCTTTAGTGGTGATCATTCCATTTTAATTTATGTGTCCAAAGCATCTATTTATAATGGCTCCTTTCTAGAGGGGTATGAAGAGCATATAGCCAAATTTCCTAGCATTACGCATCCTAAGGCCAGGCAGATAATAACTTCTGTCGAGAATTTGCTTGGTGCCAACAAAATTGACCACCGCTCAAGAATGGTTGAACTACTGCAAAAAGGAGTAGTCATCCATCATGGATCAGTTCCGTTAGAAGTGCGCTTTTTGGTCGAAGAATTCATTCGGGCAGGTTTTGCAAAAATTTGTTTTGCAACCAGTACCCTTGCTCAGGGTGTAAATATGCCCTTCGATATCGTCTGGCTAGACAATATGCGATTTCAAGGCGAGAGTGACGAAGAAAAGTCACTTTCATTTAAAAACTTGATTGGGCGAGCGGGGCGGCTTTCAAAACAAGCGATATTCGATTATGGATATGTGTTTACAAGAAGCGCTGATCTTTTCATTACTAGGATTAACGATAAATTTGTGTTGAACGAAAGGTCAGTCATAGATCAGCCGTATGACGAAGATAGTGATAACGCCGAGCTCTTAGATTCTATGAAAGATGGGACATTTGACGACGAGCTCCATTTGCCCTCTACAAAAATTGATAGATTATCCTCTCCTGAAGTTATTGACGCTGCCAAAGAAATATTGGGTGTGCTTTATGGCTCAAATTTGACTATTAGAAGTGTCCTTCAGGGAGATGAAAATCGTGATACCAGAATTCGCTTGAATGACTATTTTTTAGTTATCTTCGAGCGTTCTTTGGACAGAGAGCTAGGCAAGGGGGAGATGAATGTCTTTGAAAGTGCAATCAGTATAATGCTTCAAACGTTTCAAGGGCGATCATTCAAGGAGATTGTAGGGGTTAGATATAGCCGTATATCACGTAGGAGCTTTGGGCGTCGTGGCGCCGCTGAGTTTTCTCAGCCGGCTCATAAGTTACCTCATAGTGGTCTTTATGTATATTCACTTCACAAGGATGGGACGCCCGCAACTGATGTCAGTTACGATGTGATCGTCTTTGATACATATGACTATCTAGATCAGGTTATATCTTTTTCCCTGTCGGACGTTTTTATAGCGGCTTTTAAAGTCTACAAAACGTTAACCGCTGATGCCCGTGCAGACAAGATGATTGAGTTGTTAAGGTTTGGAACAAATAATTCGATGCATATGCTACTTATGCGTTACGGTTTTGCGCCCGAAGATATCGAAGAGATCACCGGTTATGTGCAATCTATATCGGAGTCAAATATAGTATTTAAAAGCACTGTTTACGAGGCGCCTTATCATGTGCGAGATATTATCGATTGGTACCTACCGTAATGATAGGGGGGCGTTATAGGCTGTAGTAAACGCTACTGGGTTTATTGTCGGTCTTGCAAGCTCCATTGTTTGTTTTTAAGAGCTGCTTAATAGCGTGGAATTTCAATTTTAACTGGAAAGCAATGCAGGAAAACTGGGGTCAGACCACGTTTACGTGCAATAGGGTGCAAGCTGTTTATAAAGATAGTGGTCTGGCCAAAATTTATTTTTTGATTTGAAAATGTTTGGGGAGGGCTTGTGACTCACCGAAAAATTAAAGGGCTGCTCCGTAGTGTAAACCTACCATGAAGGATGCTCAGGTTTTTTTTCTCGAGCTATAGATACTCGTTGAACGACCTCATGACATTTGTCTTTATAGGTCTGTTCCTTTAATAGCGTCATGGCGTATTGCTTTAATTCGGATTTATTAGAGAAGCCTTTGTCAGCAATTAGCTGGATTAATGTTTTAATATAGCAAAATATCGTCTCGGATACGTCGTCCGGATCATCGGGGATCTGGTAAAAATCTCTTCCTTCATGAACTAGTTTGTTTCGGATGTCGTTGTATATGCGGTCGAACTCCTCAAGGATGGATTGGAATTTGTTGGGGGAACGTTCGCAAATAAGGGCGGCTATGTAACTCCGATGTTTCCAACCCGTCCATTTTTTTTCAGGATCGGCAAGGCCGTCGAGTGTAAATAAAAGATTTAAGAATTGTGACTCGCTGCCAATCGAGTAAAACGACTGCCTGCACGAGCGTAATGATGAAGTTACGGATGAGGATATTTCGCTTGTAATTTCTTCATTGTAGATGGCGGCTAAATAGTGAGTGCCTGGATAGAACAGGTCGTCGACTTGAGGTCCTAGCCAATTATTACTAACCGATAGTGGCTTTGATATTCCGCTAAGTTTCAGCGGTTTCAAGTGTGTTCTCTCAGATGGGATGATTTCGACATCATAAAAGCCATCATCGCGCTGTCCAGCCGGATTTGGCGTAAATGCTTTATTTTTAAAGGAGCTGTGGGAGTATCTTATGATGTCTAAAGCATGTTCTGCTAAAGATAAGCATTTATTTATAACGTAGTCGTTATGGTCTATAGTGCGATTGAGCCTTAGTAGGTCTCGATAGTTTAGTTTGCAGTTGAATTGTACGTACTCAGTTTCTAAGTCTGATAACCGCTCGTAGGGCTCTTGGTCCAATTCTTTGCGGCAGAAATATTTATACTTTCCCAGGGTTAAGGTTTTTTGTATGTAGATTTTTTCTAGAGGGATTATAATTGTGCAGTTTAATGTTCTGTTATCTGTCTCCAGTTCAGCTATTTCGGTATTGGAGTCGTGAGACTGAGCTTGCTCAATGTCAATCCAGTCGAAGCAGTTCCTGAAGTCTTCAAGTATATCTCTGTCGTCTTCGTCGGCAGTAAAGCTTGGTGCGCTAAATGTCACGCCATCGCCTTCTGGGAATGCACTTGCCCAGTACCCGAGGCTTCTCAGTTTTTTAAGTGAGCTTGATATTTCAGCATTTTTATTTACGAACTCCTCTCTACGCCATACGAGATTTCCATAATGGCCGACTCTAGGTGGCAAAAATCTGGCTTTCATTTGATTTCCTTATTTGAGAGCAATCGTTTTGTCAATTGTTAAGGCCGGTGTGTCGTCTATCCAAGACGCATCGAGATATCCATCAGCAGTTGCCGGTCATTCCTTAGCCGCTCCCAGATCAACAGAGCTGTGAGTCGATAATAATACCGGGTGGCGTCGCAATGGTCGTTCAGGTGTTGAGTGAGAAACCAGCGCACATGCTTGAGCTGCCAGGTCCAGGGATTATCGCGTTGCCATCGTTGTTGAATGGTCGCTTGCATGATTCGGGCTTGGCGTAGGTGGCGTTGCTGAGTGACCTTCGAGCCGGTCAGTACGCCGCTCAGGAACAGCGCCATATCGAAGGACTTGGTCATGCTCGACCTCCAATGTAGGCCGACATCACATCGATCCGGTTATGCCCGAGTTCAAGGCTGATCTGTTGGCGCGCCTGTTGATCAAGGTCGCGGTCAATGCGATAGCAGTGACCACCATTGACCGGAGCCGCGTGGCCAGTGAGCTGCTCGTAACGTTCGCAGGCGTAGGCCGCTCGCAGTTCATGAAAACCCTTCAGCCCGTGTTCATGCAGCGTTTCACGGGCGGGAAGTACGGTCTGTTGCAGGAACGCGGCGTAGCTTTCGTCTCGGGCCAGCAAGTTGCGGCTGCGGGGCGGCGATGCCTTACGAGCAAACAGCAGCGCCGCTTTCACCTCTTCATTTACCGCGACCCATCGCGGCGCTGATGCGCCTGAGCGGCCGCCTTTGGTGCCGTCCTGGATATTGATGCGGCCTAAGTGTTCGGCTTCGCGGTGCAAGCGTGGCAGGTCAGCCAGGATCGCTTCGCGCAGGCGCATACCGGTTACTCGGGCCAACAGGACAATCGCGGCCACCCGCTCGTGTTGCTGTTTGCCAAGCGCCTCGAATACTCGCCGTACCTGTTGCTGGTCTTGGCCATCCGGCGCGCGGGTGCGTACGCTCGAGCGCTGCTGTCCCAACGCCTGGCTCGGACTGGCGATCCTCACGTCCTGATCACCGCGCAGTGCCGCGAGGGTGCGGTTAACACTGCTCAGACGGTTCTGCGCAGTAGCGATGCAGAGTTCGCCTTGCTGGATCTGCTGGCGCAGGTAAGCGGCGTAGTCTTGCAGCGTCTGTCGATCGATCTGGCGCGCATCGTTGTAACCGGGTCCATCCTCTGACCGACACCAACGCACGAACGCTTGCCAGCGATCGCTATGCGCTTTGACCGTGGCGAAGTGGCCGTCGGCAAACAGATCCTTGAGCGCCTGTGGGCCAGCGTAGCTCAGCTGCCGACCGTAGCCAAAGTTGCGACCCTCACGCCGACCGACCAGAGCCATCATCATCACCGTTTTCGTTTGTTTGCAGAAAGAGCAGCAGGGCTTTCCAGTGGGGGCTGAGCCTGTCCACCTGCCGCCAGTGTGTCGGGCGGATCAGGAGGGCGTTCTCGTGGTGTTGCAACAGTGCCCCTTCTTCACGTAGTTGCTCAATCAGCAGGACGAGGTAGGCAGGATCAAGTGGTGGTGTGGCGACAGCGGCGACAGTGGCGACAACCCGCGTCGTTTCTGGCCTGGGGCGCGGCGACAGGGTGGCGACAGAGGTGGCGACACGCCGCGATTCTGGCTGCGGTTGATGTTGCGCTTGGTAGCGGCGCACCGCGTCATTGAGGCGGAACATGGCGTACCTCGAAGGTTCTTCCATCGCGACTGCTCAGCCAGCGATGAGTGATCAGTACGACCAATAAAGAGGCGGTATGGTCAGCGCTCTTGCGGGCAAAACGAGGGCCGTTGCGATTGACGTCTCGGATGCTGAAGTGGGTCCAGCCTTTCTGCACCAGCCAGCGCAGCAGCCGATCCGCCTCTTCGCGTCGGCTATTGACTGGCTCCTGTTCGGTCAGGCGCTGGATCTCGGCCAGGTAGTAATCCATCAACGTGGAGGCGCGCTGGATGTGTGCTTCATCTAACTGACTGGCCTCTTCAACCATGGCCAGCACGCCCGCGATGCGCAGCACATTCGCCGGGGCTTTGCCCGCGAAAGGCTGGACACCGGCTAGCTCGCCGAACTCGCCAGACTGGCACTCGATGGTGTCGTGAATATCAATCCAGGCACGACGGGCACGGGCAGTCAGCTCGAGCGTGGCGGGATTGAGTGAGCCATCCTTGTGAAGCGACCAGGGCTTTTGCAGCAGGGCGGTGATCCGCTGTTGGTAGCCCTGGACTTTGGCATCTCGGGTCAGGTCGATTGCCTTGTAGAGTCTCTGGCCAGCCAGGCGCTCGGGCCAACTGATCAGGCAGCGGCCGAGGATGCCTTGGCCATTGATCACCGGGTCTTTGAACAGTTGGTTGGCCAGGTAGGGCTGCAGCATCAGATGCAGACTGAGGCGGCGGTCATAGGCGCGCAGGCTTTCTCCGGCCATGGAACGCGCCCGGTCGATCGGGCTACCATCCCACAGTGTCGACAAGGTGGTGATCGCCTTGAGCAGGTTCTCTTTGCTCATGGTGCTGCTGCCCAAGAACTGGCCACCTTCATCATTGAACAAGCCCATGCTGGGCAAGCCCTGGCACAGGCTTTTGACCAGAGCCTCAATGGTGGGCTCGGCAATGATCAATCTCGGCGGCACTGGCTCGGACAGCTCACTGCCTTCCGTCTCCGCGTGTTTCTTAGAGGTTTTAGGTTTGGCCATGATGCTGCTGGCGGCGCGATAGGCTTTGAGCTTTTTCGAATACAGGGTCCACTGCTGTTGTTCCCAGTCGCGCGCCGCCTTCAGTGCCAGATGATCCACCGCACTTTTGCGATCACCCGAGGACGCCACCGTCAGCAGGTAGAGGGACAGCGGATAGGTTCGGCCGTCGAGTTGGACATTGGCATGGCCCTGGCTCACCAGGGCAGCAGTAGCCAGCACCGATTGTGCAGCCATGGCGCAGGGCACGCCGATCACCTCGGCCAATCGTTCGACCGCAGGGCCTAACAAATCCCCGAGTGCTTCGACCGGGTAGGGCAGTGGCGCCTGCTGGTATTCCAGCAATGGTAGTGGTGGCTCGAACGCTTCGCACAGTTGCATCGCCATTCTCCTGGGTTTATCGACTTCGTCCTCACTCATCCCGCCACGGTTGTTGAGTGTTATCAGGGATCAAGGCCCCTGCGACCTGTGAGGTTTGTCCACTAGCGCGGGACTGACGGCTCCTTACGACCGGGAGCTTGGGCATCTCATGATCTGGCCTCCTGAACACCTCCGAAGAAGTGGGCGGGTGGAGGCTGCACTGGCTGACGAGACCAATGCCGCGAGATCCTGAGTCAGGTGAAGGCAGTGATGTGATGACCGGGGCATGCCTGACTGTCAGTCAGGTGCAGTCCATTTCATGGGCTGCGGCACCATCATCGGCATCGCTGTGGTGAGTGAGCATTCGGTGTTTGTCACGCCGATTGTCACGAGGGGGAAAGCCGCAAAGGCCCGTGCGAGTGGGGCAGCAGCAGTGTGATATGCGCCCGTCTCTTTAGGGGGCAAAGAGACGGGCAACAGGTTGGCGCAAGAAATGGCCAAGCGAATAAATTGCTGCAGAGCAGCCAGGAGAAGGCCTGAGTTGCCGCAATGGGCAAAGCTGAGAAGTAGGCATCCATCACATCGCTGTGACCGTGCGAGCCGCCGGACGCTAATCGCACTTGGGGGTGAACCACCACAATGTGGCGTAGCCTCAAAGGTTCTGGCTACCTGGGTGCTGTCAAGGACAGCGCTTGTACAATTCTGGTTTAGCGCTCGTTCCGCTCGCGGTCAACAGTATTTTGGGGGCGGCTCTTTCGCCAATCGGTAGCGCAGGAAGACCTTGGAGGTCGGTGGTTTTCCATGGTCGGGTGGTCGTTCGTCGGTCTTTAATGTGAACCTGCGTAATTGCATGGACTTGACCATTTGCATTGTCACTGACCAGTCAATTGCATTCGTGCTGATTAACCGTTTGCATTCGACTTGACCAGCACACGCCGTAGTGACGACCGGCGGAGAACGGCCAATAGCCGCCAGTCCTGACTGATTGCTTTCGGCCGAGGCTGTGTAAAAACGTTTTCGAGCAGCTTTGGCGGCCTGATTGGGAGCTAAAATCGCGCGCCTATGTAAATTCCAGCTCTGCTGATTAGCCAAACACTGGCAGATTTCGCGTAGCAGCGCAGCCTTCAAAACGGCGCCTGCGTTTTTACACACTCTGGGCCGTAAGCCGTCGCTGGCTATTAATTTTCCCCTAGGGATTTCGCTTCTGGTTTAGCTAAATCAGCGCGCAGGTTATCAAATATTGTGAAGTTCAGTTCCTCATCAGGGAAGTTATCAGTGCATTTGAGCAGAGTGAGAATTCTCTCCTGTTTTTCTTGGGAGTAACTTGCCCATTCTATCGGGCTGATGTACCAAAAATCAGTACCGTGAACCATCCATGATTCAATGAATTTCAAAAACTCAAGATCACTTTTATATTTTTCTAAAATTCTTGTAAATTCTTGCTCGTACGATTTCGGCAGAGAAAAGCAGCAAAATGTTTTTTCTGGTCCCGGAAATATCGAAAGGTGAACAGTGTATTTTTTATCGCCGGACTTTAACTCACTTTTGCCAGCAAGACACACAGGAACTTCGCAATCCAGATGGGCAGCAATTATTGTAACTGAGCAGTCCACTCCTGTCAGAGTGTCAACGAGCGGGACAAGATCTTCGTTATTGATGGTTGCAAATGAATATTCCAATTTGCTAATTTGGATCTTGAGGTGCTCAGTTATCTCATCCTCAACATTTTTTAGCACGATACCTTTCTTCAGCAAGTGGCTCACATCATTAAATCGTTTTTGCTGATAATCCGTAATTTCTTTTTTATATAATGTCAGCTTTCGCTTAAAAACATTGAGCAGGCTCGAAGCTTCGAATAAGTACCTGAAAACCACTCTCAGGTTTTGCAAGGCTATAGATGAATCCTCAAAGTCTCCATGGGTCTCAAAGCCACTAAAAAGTTTTTCATGATCAACACAAAAGCCCGGAAAAGCGGAAGCTTTCCCTATATTAATAGGTTTGCATACATACCTACCTAGTTTGGCGTCGAACGTTGGATAAAGAACGTCTTTTTTATGGGCAATCCTTTTTAATACTGATGACTCAGGAATTGTATGTGATGACACGCACCTCTTATCACAATCGGGCATGATGCATCTACCTTTCTTCTTTCTTGCCTGCTCTCTATCACTAATAAAACTGTAGTGGAAATCTTTGAAATAGTTTTCATTCATGTGGATCGGCTTACCGGTCTCATTGAAGAACTCATTATTAATGCCGAACAATTGAGAGTACAAGTCCATGTTTCACCTTAGTTTGATGGTGCTGAAGTGCTTACGTCGCATGACTGCCGCATGAGAAAATGGTAGATTCATTGTCCATAAATAAATCCACCCCATTTTCTAGTAAGCTTGGAAGGCATAAGTCGGGTGCAAATATGTCTTTTGTAATCGATGGCGTCTAACTTTGCGCGGCTATTGCCAGGAAAGTTTAAATCATTTTAATGGGCGATTTGAACAATTTTTTATTCTTTTCTTGTGGGGTTGGCGAGCATCTATAAAATGCTAGTTCGTGTCTCCACGCTTCTCTTCTAGTCAAATATCCGTGACACTAGTCATTTTCCATCACCATGTTCAACATTCGCTTTTGGCCGAATAAATCGACCTAAGTTTCATGAGGTCATTGAATGACTGCTGTTGGCCGATCTCTGCCTGTCGCCAAGGGCTGCAACCGATAGTCGCTGGTCAAGACTGACCGCTTCTGGCTAGTTGAATCCGCAGCCCAAAGCGGGCGTTCCTTGCGTCAGGCTTGATCGCCTACTTGGTGCGCCCCTCTTCGCTCTCGAACTGCTCTAATGGCCTCTGCGAGAACCTCAACGGCTAAGTTATCTGAAGGGCGAACAATATTGAGGTTCTCACCAAGCGTGACCTGAAGTTTTGACTTGAGTTGCCCCAAGGTTTTCTTGCCATGGCGCCATCTTTCAGAGCAAGCAGCGAAATCAGCCCGAGCCTGATCTGCCAACGCAACAATGTCTGGGTCACCATTATCGCCATTTGCTTTTCTCCTCGCTTTTTCTTCTCTTAAGAGATTTTTAGCAAGCGTTTTGACAGAGTATTCTCTAACTGCTTCGGTGGCTTCTTCAATGGCTTGATTGATTTGGAGCTCCGATAGCTGAGGATAGAATGTTCGAATATGTTGGACGTTAATTAAATGTGATTCAGCATCCGTTCCTTGGGTAAGGAATATCCGGATATTTTTTGCAGAAAAAATATCCTTCATCTGATTTGTTTCTTCGTCTGTCAGGTAGTCACTATCACGGTGAACAAGCACCTCTGTTCCAGGTGCGTGATCTTGAATAAAACGGCACAAGGTTACTGCTGCGTCTATTTTTGTGCAGCCAGAGTAAGACCAAATTTGAACTCTCTCTTCCTCTGCGCCTGAAGAGACCATGAGGATCTTGAGAAATTTTTGATCGCTATCTTCAGTTAGCACGACGACATCTATATTTCCATTCTTGAGCCTATCGCCGCTATCTAGGGCGCCTAGGTCCGTTAATATGCGTAGTCGACTGCTTTCGTCTGGTTCAATATTCACTCGACTTCCTTGCGCCATCCAATGAAAATAGGCGCCTGGGACATCCAGTAAATGCCTGGAGTGCGTAGCCACAATTACTTGAAAGTCATCTTTCTCCGCCAGTTCAGATAGAAGATTTATTAACTGGCGCTGTCTGTCAGGGTGTATATGAGAGTCTGGTTCATCTAAGAGAAGCAATTTGGGTTTGTACTTGGCAGCGTAGGCGAGAATTTGTACTGTTTGCAAAAAACCGGTACCCGCTGCGTCAATAGGTAGCTTGACCCCCTGTCTTTCTATTGTTACGTCAACAAATTCGTCCACGTTAGGGTCGAATTTTGGGTTGACAACAATTTCCGGAAAAACGCGTGAAAGGTGTTCGCTGAATACTTCCCAGGCGTCATTGTCAGACTTTAGACTCCAAAGAATGTTTCTTAATACGGCGTTAGCATCACCGCGGGCAGCTGCTTTTCGTAGTGCGGCAGGCGTCCTATAAGGCTCTGAGGAAGGAATTCCGGCCAAGCCGGGCACATACATTGCAAACTGATTATCAAGGGATGAAATATCTTCTTTCAGGCCGCCATCATTTACGCTCAAGGCAATGTTTTTGTTCTTTCCACGTCTAATTTCAACTGATGTATTGGAATCAATGCTCTGGCCTTGCGGATCTACTGTTTCTTGATTGAATAAAATTTCAATCGCATGTTGTCTGCTCTGTTTCAAATCTCCGCCAAAGGCAAGGGCTGAAACATCTCGGAGAGGAGTGTAAATTAATTGCTCAGGAGAAAGAGTGGTGACCTCACCCTGAAGCTTAGATGTCTGAGCAATACTTACAGCAAAAGCTATTCCTTGAAGGATGCTGCTTTTCCCCGAATTGTTTGTACCTACAAGGATATTTATGCGCTCCAGTGGGATTTCGACATCTCTGAGGTTTTTAAATCGGCGGATGGTAATTGACTTGAGCATGTTTGACTCTGAGAAAAATATATCGAGCGGCCGAAATCTGCCATTTGTAAATGGCACAAAGCTACTATATAGCACTAGCAGTGCGCAACAGTCCGTCTATAGCCAACAACCGTCTACTGCGAAAGCCCGCTTTTGGCCGATTTTTTCCTGTCGCGAGGGGACGCAGTTGACCCAAGCGGACACATTGGCTCAATGTTGGCTCAGGCATCCGGGTCTTCTTGCTGTGTCCCCCTGGCGATCCCTAGCCATTTCTCTCTATCAGGCCTGGGTGTTGAATGAAGGAGTGGCAGAGGTAAGGCCTGTACCGTAACGAGTTTGTGAGCCTTCGTAGTCATCTGGCAGTATCGATCATCCCCTAAAATCGCCATACTCGTTAACGCCTTGGGCCCACTCCATGCGTTACTTTGAATATAGGAAAGCAGGTCATCCGGAATGAAATTTCTCGACGATATAATGCAGTCAATTTCTGGAAACACGAAAACAAAGGTTGAAGATCCATTTATCGGCGCATTCATAGGGTCATGGATAGTCTGCAACTGGAGTCATTTGGCAATCCTGATATGGGGCGACGGAACCGCCACAGAACGAATTAATGCTCTTGGCAAGTACTTTAAAGAGACCGACATAATTGGATTAAATACAATGCTTATAATCCCTTTATGTATGGCGCTGCTATTCTTATTTGCTTTCCCTTGGGCATCCCTCGCGCTGAAATCGATACAAAAATTTGCAAACGAACGTTTGCATCAGCAAGCCATATCAATCGAAGTCGGCAAGGTTAAGCAACAGGAAATATTGAATAGACAAAAGCTGCTAGCAGATCCTGACAAGAAATTTTTAGAGCAGAACGTCCAATTAGACATTGACCGCCGAAAAGAAACAATCGAACAATTGAAACTCAGAAGCGTAAGGCTAAAAGAAAAAGCCGAAGCGGCAATAGCGGCATCGGAAGCGGCTACAGCCTCAGCGGCGGAAGCCAAAAGCCGAGCGAATCAAGCTGAGCTAGAAGAAGAGAAAAAACAGAAAAATGCTGCACTTGAACGACAACGATTCAATTTGGCAAGTGCTCAGCTAAAATCAGCACAGGCATCAAATCGCTTTCCATCTTCTTACAGCTTCATGCTGGCAATCGAGGAAAGCCTGAAAGCAGATGGTGTTCAATTATCTCTAGCTGGACTAGGTGAGATCGTAGCGATGATTTTTGGCTACGAAGACTTTCACTCCTTAGTCCACGACGAAAATTTTAACAACGAAAAGCTATCACAAGTTTCATACATCTACTACGATCCTAAAGAGTTTGCGTCAAGCCTCGAAACGATCGTGCAAGACGAGGGAACCGAAAACGAGAACCTAGGGTCCGACCTTCTATTTGACCATGTGATATCAGTCTTCGAAAATCTAGAATATAAATTACTCACCGAGGATCAAGTAGAAGAGGTTTGTAGAGATATCTGCGAAAGTCTAAAATATGATTTGCTTAATGGTGATGAGTTCTCTGGACCCATCGCAGAATCTGATACTATCTTTGACGAAATTGAAATCGACGAATTGGACTCTATTACATTTGATGATGGCTTGAGTGTTACTTTTACTGGTTCAGCAAGCGGCTCTCATAGACGGGATGATGATGTTCCCGGTCGCGATATTGGATTCAATATCGAAATTAAAAATACTTTGCTGCTCGGCACCAGAGCTTTAGGCGAATTTGAGCTTGGTGAAGTGTCGGCAAGCTTGATTGACTACGATTATGAGGGCGAAGACGAAACTGATGCACCTTAAATAACACGCAATTGACTCAAGGCAGCCGAGGGCATTCGGTGAGAATCCCCTCCGACTTTGCCTTCGGTAAGTGACCGCTTTTGGCCGGTTGCAGTCCTTTAGTGCTTGGCTGACGTACTCGCGCTGAGTGGCACCCGCTGACACCTATCAACTGCAAACGGCTGGTCAGCGCGAATGCAAATGACTGGTCAAGTCGGCTGCAAACAACTGGTCAGTGGCAATGCAATTAGGTGGTCAAGCGAGATGTATTCACGTAGAGCCCATGCGAGTGGGAATGCAGAGCCTTCCCGCTCGCGTGGGCTTGGCCGAGAAAGCCCCAAGAGTGAGGCTTGCAACGGCGACAGTCGCCACTTCTGTCGCCATGCTGCAGGCCAGGTATTGCGCGGGTCGCCGCCGGTGTCGCCGCTGTCGCCAAATCAACCATCACTCCATCTGGGGAGTCATTTTCGGTTACCCGCGGCGTCCGGTGAGCGCTCACCGTATCGGCACGACGTTGTGGCCCCTGGTTTGATTGATCGCAGATGCCGACAGGTTGCCAGTGGCCGCTTTTTGGATGTGCTCACTCCACCAAGCCATCATCGGACGCCGGCGTTCGATGTAGTCAGCTCGGTTGTAAGCGCTTCGGACTTCGTCCTTGTCGACATGCGCCAGCGCGACTTCAATTAGCTCCGGATCCCACCCATGCTCGTTCAGGATGGTGCTTGCCATGGAGCGCATGCCGTGGCTGACCAAGCGGTCCTGGAAGCCCATGCGTTTCAACGCCATGTTGGCAGTCTGACTGTTGGCGTGGGTGCGCGGGTTTCTATCTGCCGGGAACACGTATTCCCTGTGGCCGCTGTGGGGCTTGAGCGCCTCCAGTAACGCGAGTGCCTGTTCGGTCAGCGGGATGGTATGCGGGCGACGCTTTTTCATGCGCTCCGGCGGGATGGTCCAGATGCGTTTGTCAAAGTCGATGTCTACCCATCGGGCGGTAGCCGCTTCGGCAGGACGGGTCATAGTGTGCAGTTGCCATTCGATCAGGCAGCGGGTGATCCGCTTGATGCTGGCGTTCGCGATTTCGATCATGAGCTCGGAAAGCTCATCGGGTCGTAGCGCGGCCATGTTCTGTTTCTTGGGTTTCTTGAATACTGCGCGAATGCCACTGAGGGGGTTCGCAAAGATCAATCCTGAATTGACCCCGTAGGTCATGATCTCGTTGAGCCGTTGGCTCAATCGCTTCACTGTCTCGAGGCTGCCTTTGGCCTCGATTGGGCGAAGCAGTTCGATGACCATTGGTGCGCTGATTTTTGAGAGCGGCGTTGTTTTCAGGTCTGGAAATACATGCAGCGTGAGCGAGCGCCAAATGTCTTCGGCGTACGCCGGCGTGACGGAGTCCTTCTTCAGCTCGAACCAGGCGGTGGCCACGTTCTCGAACGTATGTTCCGTCTCCGCTCGTTTGGCTTCGTCCTGTGCATTGCGTTGCACTTTGGGATCAATGCCTTGTGCAAGCAGCTCGCGCGCTTCCACCACTTTTTTCCTGGCGTTCGCTAGTGAGAGCTCTAGGTACGTGCCCAGCCCCATATTGATACGATTTTTTGTTACCGGCTCGCGGTAGTTGAAGTTCCACAGCATCGAGCCGTTGCTCCTGACTCGGAGCTGAAGGCCGTCACCATCGCTGAGGACGTAATCCTTGTCTTTTGCCTTGACTGCCTTGAGCTGGCGGTCGGAAAGGCGAAGGGCTGGAGCAGGCATGAGAGCTACCTCTGACACCGTTTTGGTATTCCAAAAAATAGCACCGGATGGCTTGGAATACCATTTGGAATACCCAAACGGCTGGAACTCAAAAAACCTCTGCAGAGCCCGGTAGCGCTTAAACCCTTGATTTTGCTGGATTTCAGGCACAAAAAAAGACGTCCGTGGACGTCTTTAGATGATGAAGTGGTGGAGCCGGGGGGATTTGAACCCCCGTCCGCCAGTACTCCGCTGTCGGTACTACATGCGTAGCCGTTTCTATTAAGTTAACCCTCAGCGACCCGAAGGGCAGGGTGCTTTGGGCGAGTTGTGTAAGTTTTAGCCGCTTCGTCCACAACGTACTGCACGGCGATTCTGTTCTATATGACAATCATTTTGGGTTTACAGACATCCCCTGATGATTGCTGGACCCGAAGGTACCAGGAGCATTGTCAGCTGCAATTAAGCAGCGAGAGCAACACCGTATTGGTCGTCATTGGCAACTATAAGTAGTTGCAACAGTGGATTTACGACTTCTGTTACCAAGTCGGCATGCACCTAAAGTTTCGCAACCGGCGTCGAATCCTAAACGGCCCCGAACTCATTGCTCAGTACATCTGTTTGAGCAACAAGCCTGCGCAGTGTACGCCAATCAGCCCGTAAGGCCAACCCGAAGGTTGGCCGGGCTTTGATCAATTGTTGGTGCCGGCTGCTTTTTGAAGGTCCGAGATGAGTTGCGAGGTTTCCGCAACGCAGTTATCGATTTGACCTTTGGCCTTGAGGTCGTGGGCTCTGGTCACAGTGGTTTCAACCTTCTGGCTCACTTCTGGCTTCGCTGACAGCTGACCCTTCATATTATTGAGGGTCTGAATATTCGCATCACACAGGTCAGCAGGCTTGTCCGCGGCGAACGAAGTGGACGCCATCATCGATGCAGTAACGAACAGACCTAACAGTACAGAACGTTTCATGTGTATCTCCTTGAACCGAGTGGGTCCAGACTTCGCTGGCCGTCAGGACGGGCAACCGTATGGAAGAAAAACCCCGATCAGTCGGGGTTATTCTGTGGACTACAGTCGAACTCAAGGGTTCTATTTTTCTTCAGCAGGCCTTCGCCCGGGTCACTCGATCCACCAGATAGACCAGCCCGTGGTAGTCAATTCCGCCGTGTTGCGTCAGGCCGATCTCACAGGTGCGACTGGTGGAAATCCCCTCGCTGCAATGCTGCACCGCATCCTTTAGCGTGCGCAGCGAGTGGCTGTTCAGCTCCGGCGTGGTGAAGCCTTTGTCGCCGGCAAACCCGCAGCAATGAATGCCTTCCGGGATCACCACGTTATTGCTGCACTTGCGCGCCAGATCGATCAACGCCTGGCTTTCGCCCAGATGTTGCGTGCTGCAGGTCACGTGTACCGCGATCGGTGCGTCTTGCGGAGTGAAGTCCAGTCGTTCGAGAAGGTGCGTACGGATGAAGCGCACCGGGTCGTACAGATCCAGACGGGTTTCTCCTGCGTCCTGCACCAGTCGCAACGTACACGGACTGGTATCGCAATAGATTGGATCAAGTCCGCCGCGACTGGCGTGCAACAGGGCGCTGATCAACTCCTGACGCTTGTGTTCGGCTTGTTCAGCGTAGCCTTTCGAGGCGAAGGGCTGACCGCAGCAGAGGTTGTCCTGATTGTCCGGGAAGACCACTTGGTAACCGGCCTTTTCCAGCAGTCCACGGGTTTTGTCGTAGAGCGACACTTGCTCTTTATCACCCGCCGCCGGACCCATGACTCGCGAGACACACGCTGCGAGATACACCACACGCGGACGTTCGTCTGAGACGCTGGGGCTGAAGCGAATGGCCTTCTCTGGCTGCGGCATCGCATTCGTCCACAACGGCACCTGACCTTTGGACAGTCGCGTAATGGTTGCCGAAAGCTTCGCCAGACGCGGCGCGCCGAGCATCATTCGTGCGCCGTTGGCCACGTGTAGGGTGAAGCGTGCGCCTTGCAGGGTCTTGGCGAAATTTCCTTCGATCCAGTCAGCGGTTTTCTGATGCGTCGCGTGTCGGGCTCGGAGTTTTTTCACCAGCTCACCGGTATTGATGCCTACAGGGCAACGTTGCGCGCACAGACCAGTGGCGGCGCAGGTGTCGATGCCTTGATATTCGTAGGCTTTTTCCAGTTCGCGGGTATCGACGCCGGCACGTTTTTTCGCCTGAATATCGCGCCAGATGACAATGCGCTGGCGCGGGCTCAGGGTCAGTCCTTTCGATGGGCAGACCGGTTCGCAGAAACCGCACTCGATGCACTTATCGACAATCTCGTCGGCCGCCGGCAGCGGTTTCAGATGCTTGAGATGGATCTGTGGATCTTCGCTGAGCACCACGTCCGGGTTGAGAATCCCGTTCGGGTCGAGCAGACGTTTGAGCTGCCACATCAGTTGATAGGCGTCGCTGCCCCATTCCAGTTCCACGAACGGCGCCATGTTGCGGCCGGTGCCGTGTTCGGCTTTCAGCGAGCCACCGAATTCCACCGCGACCAGTTGCGCGACATCGTCCATGAACGCTTGATAGCGTGCGACTTCTTCCGGGTTGTTGAAGCCTTGGGTGAAGACGAAGTGCAGATTGCCTTCCAACGCGTGTCCGAAAAGGATCGCTTCGTCGTAGGCATGTTTGTCGAACAACTCGATCAAGCGATTCACGCCGATGGCCAGTTGTTCGACGGGGAAAGTCACGTCTTCGATGATCACCGTGGTACCGGTTTTGCGCACCGCGCCGACAGCGGGGAAGGTGTCCTTGCGGATCGCCCAGAGCTTGGCGTTCTCGGCAGGGTCTTCGGTGAAGTCGACCTGCTTCTCCACTGGGAAGCCGCTGAGCGACGCCATGATCTGCCCCAGTTGCTCCTGCAGCAAAGTGGACGATGCGGCGCGGGATTCGATCAGCAGCGCGCAGGCATTGTTCGACAGCTGTTGTACGAAAGCAGGCATGCCCGGTTTGTCTTGCACCGAGCGCAGGCTGCGTCGATCGAGCAGTTCTACGGCGGACACCGGTTGGCTCTTCAGTACGGTGACGGCGTTGCAGCAGGTTTCCACATCCGGGAAGACGATCAGCGCCGACGCCTTGTTCGGGTGATCGATCACCGTGTCGTAAGTCACCGCGCTGATGAAACCGAGGGTGCCTTCGGAGCCGACCAGCAAGTGGCTCAAGATATCCACAGGCTCATCGAAATCCACCAAGGCGTTGAGTGACAGGCCGGTGGTATTTTTCAGACGGTATTTGTGGCGGATTCGTGCAGCCAGTTCGGCGTTGGCACGGGTCTCGCGGCCCAATGTCGCCAAGCGTTCGAGCAGATCGCCGTGACTGCTGCGAAACGCTGTAACACTGGCAGCATCTTCGGTATCGAGTCGCGTGCCATCGGCCAGTACAAGACGAATCCCGGCCAGTGTGTGATAGGTGTTTTGTGCCGTGCCGCAGCACATGCCGCTGGCGTTGTTTGCAACAATGCCGCCAATTTTACAGGCGTTGATCGACGCCGGATCAGGGCCGATCTTGCGCCCGAACGGTGCGAGCCACGCGTTGGCCTGCGCGCCGATCACCCCCGGTTGCAGGCGAATCTGCGTGCCTTGGCCACGGATCTCGCGAGCGTTCCAGTTATCCCCAAGCACGATCAAAACGGAATCACTGATCGCCTGACCGGACAGGCTGGTGCCGGCCGCGCGGAACGTCACCGGAACATGGTCGCGCTGAGCCAGCTTCAGCAGGGCCACGACTTCGTCCTCTGATTCGACGCGGATTACCAGTTGCGGAATCAGTCGATAAAAACTGGCGTCGGTGCCGAAGGCCAGAGTCGATAACGGATCATCAAAGCGGCGCTCGGCCGGAATCAGTTGTTGCGCATCACGCAGAAAATTAGCCGGAAGCGTCATTGGTCCTCCAAGATCAGCACCACCAAGTCTTTCGGGCCGTGGGCTCCGTAGGCCAGCACTTGTTCAATGTCGGCGGTTTTCGACGGGCCGGACACCAGCAACGCGTTGGTCGGCATGCCTTGCGCCCATTCGAATTCCTGCTGCACCTGATAAAAGTTGTCGCGGATTTCACTGGCCTTGAGCAGGGCAAAATGCACCGGTGGCACCAGACTCATCAAACGCGGTTCTTCGCGGGTTGGCCACATGATCAGGCTGCCGGTAGCGGCGATTGCACCGAGGGTGCCGGTGAGACTCGCCGGAGTGTCGTTGAACAGCTCGGCTTTCCACTCTTCCATCGGCCGGTCGTAGGATTTCAGTGCTGGCAGATCAGGATTGTTCGCCCAGTGCTGTGTGATTTTCTGCCCGTGCGCGGTAGTCGGTGCAATCAACAGGCTCGGCAACTGACGGTCGCGCAGTAATTGCGCAAGCAACGCCGGCCATGCTTCGCCCGAGGTCAGGTGGATTTCGGTGTGCACTGCTTCCATCAATTTGCGCAGTTGCGGAATGCGTTGTTCGGCGCTGTAGGTGTAAGGCTGCGTCACTAGATCGACGTCGAAGTCGTCGGCAATAGGTGTGGTCCCCGTCAGACTTTTCCGCAGTTTGCCGAGGATATTTTGCTTGGCGCTCATCAGCGGTCTCCCTGTTTGGCCAGATGCTCGCGGGCCATGTCGTGCAGTGAGCGAGCGGCAGGTTTCGGCGCGCTGTGGTTTTGCGTCCACGGGCCGACGTTACTCGGGGTCAGGGCACGCAGGCGCGTGGCGAAGAAACCGAACAATCGATACAGCGTTGGAGAGCTGTTGAGCCTGGCCCAGGCGTTCCAGATGAAGCGTTCTTTGCGCGAATATTTGCTGCCCTGACCGCGCATCACTTGATTCGGGCTGTCCGGGGCTTTGACGTTTTCTTCGCGCAGGCGACGCAGGATCGCCGGAATCGGAATTTTTACCGGGCAGACTTCACCGCAGGCACCGCACAGCGAAGAGGCACTCGGGTGATCCGGAACCTTGGCCAAGCCAACCATGTGCGGGGTGATGATTTTGCCGATCGGCCCGGGATACACCTCGCCATAGGTGTGGCCACCGACGCGGGTGTAGACCGGGCAATGGTTCATGCAGGCGCCGCAGCGGATGCAGTTCAAGGTCTGACGCAATTCACTGTCGGCAAACGCCTGGCTGCGACCGTTGTCGAGCAGTACCAGGTGCACTTCCTGGGGGCCGTCGAGTTCGTGTTCCTTGCGCGGGCCGGAGATCATGTTGACGTAAGTGGTGATCGGAATACCCAGCGCCGAACGCGTCAACAGTGACAGCAGCGGCACCACGTCACGCAGGTTTTCCACGACTTTTTCGATGCCGGTGACGGCGATGTGCACCGGCGGCACGGTGGTGGTCATGCGCCCGTTGCCTTCGTTTTCCACCAGCAGCAGGGTGCCGGTCTCGGCGACGGCGAAGTTGACACCGGAGACGCCGATGTCCGCTTCGAAGAATTTCTGCCGCAGGACTCTGCGACCGATCTGAATGAGTTGGTCAACGTCCTTGGTGTATTCCACGCCAAGTTTGTCGTGGAACAAGGACGCGACCTGACCGGCATTCTTGTGGATCGCCGGCATAATGATGTGTGAAGGCTTCTCGTGGTCGAGCTGGACGATGTACTCCCCCATGTCGGACTCCAGACATTCAATGTCCCGAGCCTCGAGGAAATGGTTCATCTCCATCTCTTCGCTGACCATCGATTTGCCCTTGATCACTTGCCGCGCCTCGTGAGCGCGGATGATCGATAAGACGATGCCATTGGCTTCGTCCACCGTTTCCGCCCAGTGCACTGTCACACCGTTGCGGGTCAGGTTCTGTTCCAGTTGCTCGAGCAGGTCGGGCAGCTTGGAGAGCGCGCGGGCCTTGATCGAATTGCCCAGTGCGCGCAAATGTTCTCTTTCGTGGGCATCACTGAAAGCGGCTGCCCGCTTGGCCATCAGTGAGTCCATGGCAGTGCGGAAGTTGTTCCGCAGCTGCTGATCACCCAAGGCATTGTGTGCCCGGGTGCGGAAATCTTCTTCTACGGCGACCGTAGGGATAATCGCGGAAGTGCTCATTGCGCACCTCCGGTTCGTTGCCACAAGAAGCTGGCGAGATGTTGCCCGCGTAGCGCTTCTTTTTGTTTCTCCAATGCGCCGTTGATGTTCATCAAACAGCCACAGTCGGCGCTCAACACCTTGTGCGCGCCGGAATCCTTCAACGCTTTGGTCTTGTCAGCCACCATCGCGCCGGAAATGTCTGGCATACGGACGCTGAATGTCCCACCGAAGCCACAGCATTCGCTTTCGTGGTCGTGGTTGACCCGTTCCACGTTGCTCAACTGCGCCAACAACTCGCGACCGTGCAGGTGGGTGTTCATTTCGCGACGTGCCGAACATGAAGTGTGCAGCGCGACTTTGACCGGTTCGCCGCTGTCCTTGAGCTGCACCTTGCAGACGAACAGCAGAAACTCCGCCAATTCATAGGTTCGGGCCGCAAGGGCCTGAACCTGTTTTAACGTCTCCGGCTCGTCCTTGAACAAGTCGGCGTAATGCTCGCGCAGCATGCCGGCGCAGGAACCCGACGGCACCACTACCGGATAATCTCCGGCAAACAGCGCCAGTTGCGAGCGCGCTACCGTCCGTGCCTGCTCGGTGTAACCCGAGGTGTAGGCCGGCTGGCCGCAGCAACTCTGCCCTTGCGGATACTCGACCCGGATCCCTTCACGCTCCAGCAAGTGGATCGCGTCCATCCCGGCTTCGGGGTAGAACAGGTCGACCACGCACGTGCCAAACAGGTAGACCCGCGACGGTTTCTCGTTGGGATATTGCCGAGGTTCGGGCAGTGGCGGTGCCACGCGGGTCGCGTTTGGCACGGCGTTATAAAAAAGCTCGCTCATCAGGCGTGTCTCCGGGTGGTCCCGGTTATCCGTCCGCTGAGGCTGCTGAATATAGAGAGCGTTGCTTTCAGCAGCCTTACAGACCGGGTTGTGAATTGCTGACGCCGGCATCACGAACCGGCGTCGGTTTTTTCTGTGTTTCTTGTAGGTTTAGTGCACCAGCATGCCGGTGAACCAGTAAGCCTGAGCCAAGGTGATCAGACCGACAATCGTTGCAAAGAATAGGCTGTGCTTGAGGGTGAAGCGGAACAGATCCGATTCCTTGCCCACCAGCCCGGTCGCGGCGCAGGCCACGGCGATCGATTGTGGCGAGATCATCTTGCCGGTCACGCCGCCGCTGGTGTTCGCCGCCACCAGCAGGGTGTCGTTGACGCCGATCTGGTGTGCGGTGGTCGCTTGCAGCGAACTGAACAGGGCGTTGGACGAGGTATCCGAGCCGGTGAGGAACACGCCGAGCCAGCCCAGGAACGGCGAGAAGAACGGGAATGCCGCGCCGGTTCCGGCCAATACCAGGGCCATGGTCGAAGACATGCCGGAGTAGTTGGTGACGAAGGCGAACGCCAGCACCATGCCGATCGACAGGATTGGCCAGCGCAGTTCGTAGAAGGTTTCTTTCAAAGTGGTAAGACCAGTTTTGAAATTGATCTTCAGTACCAGCATCGAGATCAGCGCGGAGAAGAAAATTGCCGTGCCGGTCGCGGAAATCGGGTCGAGTTTGAACACCGCGGGTATTGCTGTTGGAGCAGCCACGATCGGTGCGGTTTTGATCACCAGTTGGTCAAGATGCGGGATCGCGAAGTTGAACACCCAGCTGTACATCGAGCCGCCGGCGGCGAACATCGCTTTGAAGGGCTTCAGTGTCCAGATGGTCACCAGCACAGTGAGAATCAGGAACGGCGACCAGGCTTTGAAAATTTCCCCGAGACTGTAAGGCGACGCCACGGTAGTGCGCTTCTGGCCGAAACCGCCGACGCTGGCGGTCACCACCGAGGCGGAAACGGCACCGGCGATGTGTTGGCCGGCGGCGCGTTTCGGCTGCCAGACTTTCAGGAACAGGGTCAGGGAAATCAGGCTGGCCAGTGCCGAAGTGATGTCTGGCAGCTCTGGGCCGATGAAGTTGGACGTGAAGTACTGAGTGACGGCGAAGCTCAGGCCCGCGACCAATGCAGCCGGCCAGGTTTCACGCACGCCGCGCAGGCCGTCCATCATGAACACCAGCCAGAACGGCACGAACAGCGACAGCAGCGGCAGTTGGCGACCGGTCATGGCGCCGATCTTGAACGCGTCGATGCCGGTGACTTGGCCGGCAACAATGATTGGAATCCCCAAGGCGCCAAACGCCACCGGCGCGGTGTTGGCGATCAGGCACAGGCCGGCGGCGTACAGCGGGTTGAAGCCCAGGCCGACCAGCAGCGCGGCAGTAATCGCCACGGGCGCGCCGAAACCGGCGGCACCTTCCAGGAACGCACCGAAGCAGAAACCGATCAGCAGCACTTGCAGGCGCTGGTCGTCAGTAATCGATAACACCGAACTGCGAATGACCTCGAACTGACCACTTTTCACTGTCAGTTTGTAGAGGAATACCGCTGCGACAATGATCCAGGCAATCGGCCACAGACCGTAGGCAAAGCCATACCCGGCGGCGGCAAAGGCCATGTCGACCGGCATTTGGAACGCGAAGATTGCTACGGCAATCGACAGGGCGAGGGTGATGCTCCCGGCCACGTGGCCTTTGAGGCGGAACACCGCCAGCGCGAGGAAAAAGAAAACGATGGGAATGACGGCCGCAAGTGCGGACACGCCGAGACTGCCGAGCGGGCTGTAGAGCTGTTGCCAGGTTTGCATATGGGGTGGCCCCTAATTGTTGTTGGTCAGGCACTGTCAGCGTTCTTGGATAATTGGTAAGACCAATTTACAATCGCTGTTGGCTAGGGTAAAAGCCTTGATGGCGGTGTGTCAATTTGCCGCCCTAAAACTTTTGTCGAACAAGCGGTGCAGATCGCATCTGATCCGGTTTCGGCAACTGGCGTCTGGTAGGTGTCGAGAAGGCGCCGATAGGCCAGAATAGAGAGCCCGGCGAGCGGTCGGGATCGTGGAGAAATGAGTTATGGGGTTTGATCAGATACGTCAGCGCCGTTTGTCTGACGATATTGTCGAGCGACTTGAGGGGATGATCCTTGAGGGCACGCTGAAGTCCGGCGAACGGCTGCCGGCGGAGCGCACGCTGGCCGAACAATTTGGCGTATCACGGCCATCTCTGCGTGAAGCGATTCAGAAACTGGCGGCGAAAGGGCTGCTGGTCAGTCGTCAGGGCGGCGGCAATTATGTAGTGGAAAGCCTCGGGTCGACGTTCAGCGATCCGCTGTTGCAACTGCTTGAAAGCAACCCCGAAGCACAGCGTGATTTGCTCGAGTTTCGGCACACTCTGGAGGCATCGTGCGCCTATTACGCGGCATTGCGCGCAACTGATGTCGATCGTGAAAGGCTCACCGCAGCCTTCGAAGAGTTGCAGGATTGCTACTCGCGCCACGATGAAGTCAGCCGGGCGGAGGAGGGCGCGGCGGATGCGAAATTTCATCTGGCAATTGCCGAAGCCAGCCATAACGCGGTGTTGCTGCACACCATTCGCGGGCTGTTCGATCTGCTCAAGCGCAACGTGGTCACCAACATCGGCGGCATGTACAAGCAGCGCACGGAAACCCGCGACATGCTGATCACTCAACATCGGGAATTGTATCTGGCGATTATTGAAGGTCGCGCGGAGCAGGCACGGGAAGTCTCCAGTCGACATATTTTGTATGTGCAGGAAGTGCTGGAAGAGGTGCGGCAGGAGGTTCAGCGCATGGCTCGGGCAGAGCGGCGCAAGGGAATGTGATTCTTTAAAGCAAAAGATCGCAGCCTGCGGCAACTCCTACAGGGAAATGCGAATCCCAGTGTAGGAGCTGCCGAAGGCTCGGGCCGCGATCGGACGATCTTTGCTTTCAAGGTCGGAAGATCAGTCTTCCTTGCCCTTATTGCGCACCGCACGCTGCAGTTCACGACCGGCATCGCGCTCGCGCTCGGTATCACGCTTGTCGTATTCCTTCTTGCCCTTGCCCAGAGCGATCTCGCACTTGACCATGTGCTTGCTCCAGTACCAGGACAGGCAGACGCAGGCGTAACCCTTTTGCTGCACAGCGGCGGCGAGTTTTTCCAGCTCGCGGCGGTTGAGCAGCAATTTGCGCGTGCGCACCGGGTCGGCGATGACGTGGGTGCTTGCGGTCATCAGAGGCGTGATGTGGCTGCCGAGCAACCACGCTTCGCCATCCTTGAGCAGCACATAGCTGTCGACCAGCTGTAGCTTGCTTGCCCGCAGACTTTTTACTTCCCAGCCGGCCAGGACCAGACCAGCCTCGAACTTATGTTCGATGAAGTAATCGTGTCGCGCCTTTTTGTTCTGCGCGATGGTCCCTGTTGGGTGTTTCTTCTGTTTAGCCATAGGGGCGGCATTATATGGAGATAAACGGCTGTCGGCTACGGTGATGCTGCGTGCTTGAGCAGGTTGAGTGAATCCCGGACAATGCGGCCTCTTTTTCTAACGCTTGGGCGTGATAAACGATGTCGACAGACAAGGTTTCTGTCCACGGCAGTTGGGCTAGCCGCTGGGTTTTCATACTCGCCGCGACCGGTTCGGCCGTGGGACTGGGTAGCATCTGGAAGTTCCCCTACATGGTCGGGGTCTACGGCGGCGGCGCCTTTGTGCTGATGTTTCTGGCGTGCATCGCACTGATCGGCATCCCGGTCATGCTCGCTGAAACCCTGATCGGCCGGCGCGCCCGGCAAAGTCCGGCGAACGCCTTGAAGGTGCTGGCGCTGGAAGCCGGGCACTCGGGCAAGTGGTCGTGGGGGGCATTTGCCGGGATGATCACGGCATTGCTGATCCTGTCTTTCTACAGTGTGGTCGGCGGCTGGTCGCTGGACTACATCGTCGACATGGGTCGCGGCGACTTTCAGGGCGCCACGGCCGATCAGGTCGGTGCTTATTTCGGCAATGTCATCTCCAATCCATGGCGCCTGACACTTTGGCACACGATTTTCATGCTGCTGTCGGCCTTCGTCATCGCCAAAGGCGTGGTCGCCGGGCTTGAGCGCAGCCTGCGCATCATGATGCCGCTGCTGTTCGTGATGATTCTGGTGTTGCTGGGTTACAGCATGACCACCGGGCATTTCATGGAAGGCGTGCATTTCATGTTCGATTTCCACCCGGAAAAAGTCCTCGACGGTTTGTTGCCGGCGATGGGGCACGCGTTCTTCTCGCTGAGCGTCGGTGTCGGTTCGATCATGATCTACGGCGCTTACATGCCGAAGAGTTCGTCGTTGTCCGGCACGGTTGTCGGTGTGGCCCTGCTCGATACCTTTGTTTCGCTGGTCGCCGGTCTAGCTCTGTTCCCGATTGTGTTTGCCGGCGGCCTGAACCCAAGCGAAGGCCCGGGCCTGATGTTCGTCAGCCTGCCATTTGCCTTTGGTAACGTGGCTTTCGGGCAACTGATGGGCGTGGTGTTCTTTGTGCTGGTGGCGATTGCGGCCTGGAGTTCGGCGATTTCGCTTCTGGAGCCGATGGTTGCCTATTTGGTTGAGCGCACGAAAGTCAGTCGCGCGTGGGTGACGTTCTGGCTGGCGTTCATCTGCTGGTTCGTCGGTCTGGGTACGGTGTTCTCCTTTAATATCTGGAAGGAAGCCAAATTTTTCGTGAACGAAGGCGGGATGTTCCACCTCTACCAATGGGGTGCGCAGAGCGGTCTGGACTTCTTTGGCGTGATCGATTTCTTCACCTCGCGGATCATGTTGCCGCTCGGTGGCCTGTGTTTTGTGCTGTTTGCCGGATGGGTGATGGGGCGTGAAGCGGTACGCGACGAGTTGTCGATCCGCAATCCGGCACTGTTCGCCCTGTCTTTGTTTTTGATGCGCTACGTGGCGCCCATCGGCATTCTTGTAGTGTTTGCCGCTCAGCTCTGGAAGTAACGCTCACATGACGACACATATTCAACGATCGGCATTACTGCCGTACCCGGCGCAATTCCTCTACGACCTGGTCAACGACGTGGCGCGTTACCCGGAATTTTTGCCGTGGTGCTCAGCCGCTGAAGTGCTGGAAAGTTCGCCGGAGCATATGCGCGCCAGCGTTGGCGTGGCCAAGGGCGGTCTCAGCCAGCATTTCGTGACGCGCAACACGCTGGTGCCGGGACAGTCGATCGAGATGAACCTGGAAGAAGGTCCGTTCAATCAATTGCACGGCGTCTGGGTGTTCAAGGCCTTGAATGAGAAGGCCTGCAAGATCAGTCTGGATCTTTCGTTCGATTACGCCGGGCCACTGGTACGCGCGACGTTGGGGCCGCTGTTCAATCAGGCTGCCAACACGCTGGTGGACGCGTTCTGTCAGCGCGCCAAGCAGATGCATGGTTGAGCCGGTGATTGAGATAGAGGTCGTTTACGCCGCCGTGGACCGTCAGGCTTTACGCACTGTCAGCGTGAAAGAGGGTGCGACGGTTCGCGCCGCGGTTCTGGTGTCAGGTATCGGTAGCGAATTCCCTGAGCTGAATCTGGCGGAGTGCCCGTTGGGAATCTTCGGCAAAGCAGTGGCTGATCCGGGTACGCGGGTAATTCAGGCGGGAGATCGCATCGAGATTTACCGCCCATTGCTTGCCGACCCCAAAGAAGTTCGACGTTTGCGTGCTGCCAAGGCTGCCGAAGCCAAGGCTCGAAACGCGTAAAAAGAAAAATTGCAGGCAATAAAAAACCCGGAATTTCCGGGTTTTTTATTGCGTCGCAAATTATTGCGGCGAGGTGTCCAGCGGCTCTGGTGTTGGAACCGGAACGGTTTCTACCCCATCGACGTCCTTCTGGATCTGATCCAGCAAGGAACCTGGCTTGACCGGTTTTTCCGGTGTTGGCTTCTCGGCGTTTTCAGCAGGAGCGGTCACCGTAGTGCCACTGTCCTTGCCGAGAATGGCTTCGTCACGGCTTACGCCCGGCATAAAGTCACCGGACAGGCTGACAAGCTGGTCGTTTGAGTTGAAAATAACGCTGATGCGTTCCTGTTGGCGTTCACCGCCACCCGGTTGCAGGCTGTACAGATAATCCCAGCGATCGGCATGGAACGTGTCGACAAGCAGAGGGTTACCCATGATAAACCGTACTTGCGGCCGGGTCATTCCCGGGCGTAACTGGTCTATCATGTCCTGCGTGACGACATTGCCCTGCTGGATGTCGATTTTGTAAACCCCGGGGAATGAACAACCGGCGAGTGCGAGCAGTCCCACAAAGGTGAAACTGGTTAGCAAGAGCTTGGTGTTTTGCATCGGTGGGCGACTTCCACTATCTTGGCTGGGACAACGTAAACGCCGATCATACCCGCATTAAGAGAAGCTGCGAAGCAGCATCGCGAGAAAGCTGACCATGGTTGAAAATAGCGAACTACGCAAAGCCGGCCTTAAAGTGACCCTGCCACGGGTCAAGATCCTGCAAATGCTCGACTCTACAGAGCAGCGTCACATGAGCGCCGAGGACGTCTACAAGGCGTTGATGGAAGCTGGCGAGGACGTCGGTCTGGCCACGGTTTACCGTGTTCTGACCCAGTTCGAAGCGGCTGGCCTCGTGGTCCGTCACAACTTCGACGGCGGCCACGCGGTTTTTGAGTTGGCCGACAGTGGTCACCACGACCACATGGTTAACGTGGAAACCGGTGAGGTTGTCGAATTCGTCAGCCCGGAAATCGAAAAGCTCCAGAAGGCAATTGCCGAGGAGCACGGTGTCGAGTTGGTGGATCACAATCTGGTGCTGTACATCCGCAAGAAAAAGTAAGCATGTCGCGTGAATTTCACATTCGCGAAACGAACGAAGGCGACCCAAGGGTCGCCTTCGTGCTTTCTGTCGTTCCTAAACCTTGGCGGTAACGACCATTTTTTTCGCGTGAGCCAAGGACTCTTTAGTCAGATCGATGCCGCCGAGCATGCGCGCCACTTCTTCTATACGGTCGTTCTTGCTCAGCTTGGAGACGGCGGTGTGCGTTGCCTCTTCACCGCGCACCTTGTGCACGAACAGATGCTGATGACCCTGCGCTGCTACTTGTGGCAAGTGCGTCACGGTCAATACCTGGCCGCGATCGCCGAGACGGCGCAACAGTTGGCCGACAATTTCAGCCGTCGGGCCGCCGATGCCGACGTCCACTTCGTCGAACACCAGTGTCGGAACGCGGGAGGTCTGTGCGGTGATCACCTGAATTGCCAGGCTGATCCGTGACAGCTCACCACCGGAAGCGACTTTTGCCAGTGCCTTCAGCGGCTGGCCCGGGTTGGCGCTGACCAGCAATTCGACCTGTTCCAGCCCGTTGGGCAGCAACTCATCGCTGCTGTTAGCCTTCAATTCGATAGTGAATCGGCCGCCAGGCATGCCCAGTCGCTGAATCTCCTGCTCAACCGCGCTGGCGAGACTGCCGGCAGCCTGATGCCGCAAATCGCTCAGTTCCCGTGCCTTCTCTTGATAGTGGCGGGCATAGGAGGCCAGCTCTTCACCGAGGCGCTCGATGGATTCATCATTGGCGTTGAGGGTTTCGATTTCATCCAGCAACTTCTGCTGCATCTCACCCACTTCGGTCGGCTGGATCCGGTGCTTGCGCGCCAGGGTGTAGATCGCGTCGAGGCGTTCTTCCAGATACTGCAGGCGTGCCGGATCGGCATCGAAGTTATCGAGGAAGCGATTGAGTTCGCCAACGGCCTCTTCGACCTGGATCTGCGCACTGGTCAGCAGGCTGCTGGCTTCGCCCAGTGCGCCGACGGAGTTATTCACGCTCGACAGGCGGTTGAGGCTGGCGGTCAGTGCATTCAATACATTGCCAGAATCGCTTTCGCTGCATTGCTCGACCACTTGCCGGCAAATGCCCAGCAGCGTCTCGGCGTTGGTCAGGTTTTTGTGTTCCTGCTCCAGTTGCTCAAGTTCGTTATCGCCGAGACCGAGATTTTCCAGCTCTTCGAGTTGATAGCTCAGCAATTGGTGGCGCGCGCGTTGTTCGTCGCCGGAATTGGAGAGGCGTTCCAGTTCCTGGCGAGTCTGTCGCCAGCGCTGGGCGGCGAGCTGAACCTGGCGGGCCAGGTCGGTAGCGCCGGCGTACTCGTCCAACAGGCGACGATGGGTATCGGTTTTCAGCAGGGACTGGTGTTCATGCTGGCTGTGGATATCGATCAACAATTCGCCCAGCGACTTGAGGTCACCGAGTGGGCAAGGGGTGCCGTTGATGTAGCCACGCGAACGACCCTCCGACGTGATCACCCGGCGCAGAATGCACGGGCCATCCGTTTCCAGGTCGCGCTCGGCCAGCCATGCGCTGGCTTCAGGGATGTCCGCCAGATCGAAGGTCGCGAGGATGTCGGCCTTGTCGGCGCCGGGGCGAACCACGCCGCTGTCGGCACGATCACCTAGAGTCAGGCCCAGCGCGTCGAGCATGATCGACTTGCCGGCGCCGGTTTCACCCGTGATCACGCTCATCCCGCGATCGAGTTCGAGATCGAGATGTTCAACGATGGCGTAGTTATGTACGGACAGGTGCACCAGCATAAAGGCCGCTCCCAAGCTTTAGGTCTGGTTATTTATACAGTGTTTTGTTTCAGGCTGACAATGCCCGCCCTTAGCTCGATTTGCTTGAAGGTCAAATCTGCTTAGCGCATTGAGGAATGAATATTCGACACTTTTTTGTAGGGTTAATGCTTGAAGGCCCTTGAAGCCTGATTTTGCGGCCCCATATATCGGGGCAGAAGCGCGAGTCAGGCTCGCGGACGAAATTGAAAGGAGAATTCTATGGCTGACGAACAGACAGTAGATACGCAAAACCCAGAAGCCAATCAGGCGCCCGAAGGTTCGGGTGATGACCTGGCGACCCGTGTACAAGTGCTCGAAGAGCAATTGGCCGCCGCGCAGGATCAATCTCTGCGTGTTGCTGCCGATCTGCAGAACGTCCGTCGCCGTGCCGAACAGGACGTCGAGAAGGCGCACAAGTTTGCCCTGGAAAAATTTGCCGGCGACCTGCTGCCGATCGTCGATAGCCTGGAGCGCGGCCTCGAGCTGTCGAACCCGGACGACGAAAGCATCCGCCCGATGCGCGAAGGTATCGAGCTGACGCTGAAAATGTTCCACGACACCCTCAAGCGTTATCAGTTGGAAGCGATCGATCCGCATGGCGAACCGTTCAACGCCGTTCAACATCAGGCGATGGCCATGCAGGAAAGCGCCGACGTAGAACCGAACAGCGTTCTGAAGGTGTTCCAGAAGGGCTACCAGCTCAACGGTCGCCTGTTGCGCCCGGCCATGGTTGTGGTCAGCAAGGCGCCTGCGCCAATTTCGCCTTCGATTGACGAGAAGGCTTGAAATTAGCCGCAAGGCCCCCATTTAGAAGTCAAGCGTTTAAGTATTACCGCAGTCAGCCACCACTGCTGCGGCAAAAAAATCCAAAGTTTCGGGAGAGTTAACATGGGCAAAATTATCGGTATCGACCTGGGGACTACCAACTCCTGCGTCTCCGTGCTGGAAAACGGCAAAGCAAAAGTTATCGAAAACGCTGAAGGCGCGCGTACCACGCCGTCGATCATCGCTTACGCCAACGATGGCGAAATCCTGGTAGGTCAGTCGGCCAAGCGTCAGGCTGTGACCAACCCGCACAACACTCTGTACGCGGTAAAGCGTCTGATCGGTCGTCGTTTCGACGAAGAAGTTGTGCAGAAAGACATCCAGATGGTCCCTTACAAGATCGTCAAGGCTGACAACAACGATGCCTGGGTTGAAGTGAACGGCCAGAAAATGGCACCGCCACAAATCTCGGCTGAAATCCTGAAAAAGATGAAGAAGACCGCCGAAGACTACCTCGGCGAGACCGTGACCGAAGCGGTGATTACCGTTCCGGCCTACTTCAACGACAGCCAGCGTCAGGCGACCAAAGACGCCGGCCGCATCGCCGGTCTGGACGTAAAACGTATCATCAACGAACCAACCGCAGCCGCTCTGGCTTACGGTATGGACAAGGCCAAGGGCGATCACACCGTGATTGTTTATGACCTGGGTGGCGGTACGTTCGACGTTTCCGTAATCGAGATCGCTGAAGTTGATGGCGAGCACCAGTTCGAAGTTCTGGCGACCAACGGTGACACGTTCCTCGGCGGTGAAGACTTTGACATTCGTCTGATCGACTACCTCGTTGACGAATTCAAGAAAGAAAGCGGCATGAACCTCAAAGGTGATCCGCTGGCCATGCAGCGCCTGAAAGAAGCCGCTGAGAAAGCCAAGATCGAGCTGTCTTCCGCTCAGTCGACCGACGTCAACCTGCCGTACATCACTGCAGATGCGACCGGTCCTAAGCACCTGAACGTGAAGATTTCGCGTGCCAAGCTCGAAGCACTGGTTGAAGACCTGGTTCAGCGCACCATCGAACCTTGCCGCATCGCCATGAAAGACGCCGGTCTGGACGTTGGCGCGATCAACGACGTGATTCTGGTCGGTGGTCAGACCCGTATGCCGCTGGTACAGAAGCTGGTTACCGATTTCTTCGGTAAAGAAGCTCGCAAAGACGTTAACCCGGACGAAGCTGTTGCCATGGGTGCTGCGATTCAGGGCGCCGTTCTGGCCGGTGACGTGAAAGACGTTCTGCTGCTCGACGTTAGCCCGCTGACCCTGGGTATCGAAACCATGGGCGGCGTGATGACTGCGCTGATCGAGAAAAACACCACGATTCCTACCAAGAAATCGCAAGTGTTCTCGACTGCCGACGACAACCAGGGCGCTGTGACCATTCACGTGCTGCAGGGCGAGCGTAAGCAAGCCACTCAGAACAAGTCCCTGGGCAAGTTCGACCTGGCCGACATTCCACCAGCTCCACGTGGCGTGCCGCAGATCGAAGTGACCTTCGACATCGACGCTAACGGCATTCTGCACGTTGGTGCGAAAGACAAAGCGACCGGCAAGACCCAGTCGATCGTGATCAAGGCCAACTCCGGTCTGTCCGACGAAGAAATCGAGCGCATGGTGCGTGACGCCGAAGCTAACGCTGAGGAAGACCGCAAGTTCGAAGAGCTGGCCGCTGCCCGTAACCAGGGTGACGCACTGGTTCACTCGACTCGCAAGATGATTGCCGACGCGGGCGACAAAGTCACCGCTGAAGAGAAGACTGCGATCGAAGCTGCTGTGGTTGCTCTGGAAGCCGCTGTCAAAGGCGACGACAAAGCTGCTATCGAAGCCAAGGTTGAGGAGCTGTCGAAAGTCTCCGCTCCGGTTGCTCAGAAGATGTACGCCGAACAGGCTCAGCCAGCTGATGGCGCGGCCCCGCAAGGCGAATCGGCTGAGAAGGCTGACGACGTTGTCGATGCAGAGTTCGAAGAAGTCAAAGACCACAAGTAAGTTGTTGGTCGGTCGGTTGACTGCCTTCAGGCAGTGACTGGTAGGATGTCGCCGCGCGGGAGCTAGCTCCCGCGTTGGCGTATCTGGAATATGCGAATTTTTACAGCATGCGACAAGGTTCGGATGTTGGCGGTATGGCCGGGAATGCTCCTGCTTTTCGTGCCGAAAGTACCGCAAGAAACAAAGACCAGGATCGTTGAATTGACGTGAGTTGGGTCCGGGCCTGTATTGGGGCTCAACGAGTTTGGCCATCCTCAGGAGGGGTTTGCCGAACGTCCTCAAGAGTGCAGAAGACTTATGGCAAAGCGTGACTATTACGAAGTGTTGGGTGTTGAGCGCGGCTCAAGCGATGCGGACCTGAAGAAGGCTTACCGTCGTCTGGCGATGAAGCACCACCCGGACCGTAATCCCGATGACAAAGCGTCGGAAGAAATGTTCAAAGAGGCCAATGAGGCCTACGAAGTGCTGTCCGACTCGAGCAAGCGTGCGGCGTACGATCAGTACGGCCATGCCGGCGTCGACCCGAGCATGGGTGGTGGTGGCGCCGGCTTCGGTGGTCAGAACTTCTCGGACATCTTTGGTGATGTCTTCAGTGACTTCTTCGGTGGCGGTCGCGGCGGTTCCCGTGGCGGCGCTCAGCGTGGCAGCGACTTGCGCTACACCCTGGAGCTGAACCTGGAAGAAGCGGTGCGCGGCACCACCGTGAATATCCGTGTGCCGACGCTGGTCAATTGCAAGCCGTGCGATGGTTCCGGCGCGAAAAAAGGCTCGTCGCCATCGACGTGCCCGACCTGCGGCGGCATCGGTCAGGTGCGCATGCAGCAGGGCTTCTTCTCGGTGCAGCAGACCTGCCCGCGTTGCCATGGCCAAGGCAAGATCATTTCCGATCCGTGCGATTCCTGTCACGGTGACGGTCGCGTTGAAGAGTACAAAACCCTGTCGGTCAAAGTGCCGGCTGGTGTCGATACCGGCGACCGCATTCGTCTGTCCGGCGAAGGCGAGGCGGGTACGCAAGGTGGTCCGACGGGCGACCTGTATGTAGTCATCAATGTGCGCGAGCACGACATTTTCCAGCGCGATGGCAAGCATCTGTTCTGCGAAGTACCGATCAGCTTCGTTGACGCAGCACTGGGTGGTGAGTTGGAAATCCCGACCCTCGACGGTCGCGTCAAACTGAAAATCCCTGAGGGTACTCAGACCGGCAAGCAGTTCCGCGTGCGTGGTAAAGGCGTGGCGCCGGTACGTGGCGGCGGTGCGGGCGATTTGATGTGCCGTGTGGCGGTCGAGACGCCGGTCAATCTGAATCGTCGTCAGCGCGAGCTGCTGGAGGAGTTCCGCAGCTCGCTGGCAGACGACAACAGTCATTCGCCGAAAACCACTGGCTGGTTCGACGGTGTGAAGCGCTTCTTCGGCGATCTCTAAGGAGTCGGCATGCGACGTATAGCTGTGATGGGCGCTGCTGGGCGCATGGGTAAGATTCTGGTCGAGGCCGTGCAGCAGAGTGCGCCGCTGACCGGTTTGACCGCCGCGGTGGTTCGTCCTGGCAGCACGCTGATCGGCGTCGATGCCGGTGAGCTGGCCTCGCTGGGTCGCATCGGCGTGCCGTTGTCCGGGCATGTCGAAGCTGTGGCTGAAGAGTTCGACGTATTGATCGACTTCACGCTGCCGGAAGTGATGCTGAAAAATCTGGCGTTCTGCCGCAAGGCAGGCAAGGCCATGGTCATCGGCACTACTGGGTTGGACGCTGCGCAGAAGCAGTTGCTGGTCGAGGCGGGCAAGGACATTCCTATCGTCTTCGCGGCCAACTTCAGTGTTGGTGTCAATCTGTCGCTGAAGTTGCTCGATATGGCAGCGCGTGTGCTGGGTGATGATGCCGACATCGAAATCATCGAAGCTCATCACCGTCACAAGATCGATGCGCCTTCGGGTACGGCGTTGCGCATGGGTGAAGTGATCGCCGGTGCGCTGGAGCGTGATCTGCAGAAAGTCGCGGTCTACGGTCGTGAGGGTCATACCGGCGCTCGTGAGCGTGAAACCATCGGTTTCGCCACCGTGCGTGGTGGTGATGTGGTGGGTGACCACACCGTGCTGTTCGCCTGCGAAGGTGAGCGTCTGGAGATCACGCACAAGGCGTCGAGCCGCATGACGTTTGCCAAGGGCGCGGTGCGTGCGGCGGTGTGGCTGGATGGTCGCGAGCCTGGCCTGTATGACATGCAAGACGTGCTCGACCTGCGTTGATACACTGCTGAACCCAGCGCAAACGCCCTGTTTGCGCTGGTTTTTCTCCGCTTGGCGACGACCTGTCGCATTCTCCGGCCTTTTAGGCTCTTTAGCGGTGGACCAAAAAAGCCTTTTTCTGTAAGCTACAGCTTTAGTGTGTCCACTAAAAGCGCGCAGAATAATTCAGTGAAGAAGCGGGGTGACGTGTCCATACGTCACTCCGCTTTTTTACAACCTGCGATCGCCCTTTCATGCGTTATTTACGGGAGGTCTTCTTGACTAAGCCAGCCATACTTGCCCTTGCTGATGGCAGCATTTTTCGCGGCGAAGCCATTGGTGCCGACGGTCAAACCGTTGGTGAGGTGGTGTTCAACACCGCAATGACCGGCTATCAGGAAATCCTTACCGATCCTTCCTACGCCCAACAGATCGTTACCCTGACTTACCCGCACATCGGCAACACCGGCACCACGCCGGAAGACGCCGAGTCCGATCGCGTCTGGTCCGCTGGCCTGGTCATCCGTGACCTGCCGCTGGTAGCGAGCAACTGGCGTAACACGATGTCCCTGTCCGACTACCTGAAAGCCAACAACGTTGTGGCCATCGCCGGTATCGACACCCGTCGCCTGACCCGCATCCTGCGTGAAAAAGGCGCACAGAACGGCTGCATCATGGCCGGCGACAACATCTCCGAAGAAGCGGCAATCGCCGCTGCGCAAGGCTTCCCGGGCCTGAAGGGCATGGACCTGGCGAAAGTCGTCAGCACCAAGACTCAATACGAATGGCGTTCGACTGTCTGGGATCTGAAAACCGACAGCCACGCGACCATCGACGCTTCCGAGCTGCCGTACCACGTGGTTGCCTACGACTACGGCGTCAAGGTCAACATCCTGCGCATGCTGGTCGAGCGCGGCTGCCGCGTCACCGTGGTGCCTGCCCAGACTCCAGCTGCCGATGTACTGGCGCTGAAGCCGGACGGCGTGTTCCTGTCCAACGGCCCTGGTGATCCGGAGCCATGCGACTACGCGATCAAGGCGATCAAGGAAGTCCTGGAAACCGAAATTCCGGTATTCGGCATCTGCCTCGGTCACCAACTGCTGGCACTGGCCTCCGGCGCCAAGACCCTGAAAATGGGCCACGGCCACCATGGTGCCAACCACCCGGTGCAGGATCTGGACACTGGCGTCGTGATGATCACCAGCCAGAACCACGGTTTCGCGGTAGACGAAGAAACCCTGCCAGCCAATGTGCGTGCGATCCACAAATCGCTGTTCGACGGCACCCTGCAAGGCATCGAGCGCACCGACAAGAGCGCGTTCAGCTTCCAGGGTCACCCTGAAGCGAGCCCGGGCCCGAATGATGTTGCGCCATTGTTCGACCGCTTCATCAACGAGATGGCCAAGCGACGCTAAGCGTTCGCCTTGAGACTGTAGAGAGAAGCCCCTCGAGGGCGGCCCCGACACCGGCGGCCCCTTCGAGACTTCAGAAATCGATCAAGACGGCTTGCCGACTGACCTGCGGATTTGAGTGACAAACCCATGCCAAAACGTACAGACATTAAAAGCATCCTGATTCTCGGCGCTGGCCCGATCGTTATCGGCCAGGCCTGCGAATTCGACTACTCCGGCGCCCAGGCCTGTAAAGCCCTGCGCGAAGAGGGTTACCGCGTCATCCTGGTGAACTCCAACCCGGCCACCATCATGACCGACCCGGACATGGCCGACGCTACCTACATCGAGCCGATCAAGTGGCAGACCGTTGCCAAGATCATCGAAAAAGAGCGTCCGGACGCGGTGCTGCCAACCATGGGCGGCCAGACCGCTCTGAACTGCGCCCTGGACTTGGAGCGCGAAGGCGTTCTGGAGAAGTTCGGCGTAGAAATGATCGGCGCCAACGCTGACACCATCGACAAGGCTGAAGACCGTTCGCGTTTCGACAAGGCGATGAAATCCATCGGCCTGGCGTGCCCGCGTTCCGGTATCGCCCACAGCATGGAAGAAGCCAACGCGGTTCTCGAAACCCTGGGCTTCCCGTGCATCATCCGTCCGTCCTTCACCATGGGTGGCACCGGTGGCGGTATCGCTTATAACCGTGAAGAGTTCGAAGAAATCTGCGCCCGTGGTCTGGACCTGTCGCCGACCAAAGAGCTGTTGATCGACGAATCGCTGATCGGCTGGAAAGAATATGAAATGGAAGTTGTCCGCGACAAAAAGGACAACTGCATCATCGTCTGCTCGATCGAAAACTTCGACCCGATGGGTGTGCACACCGGTGACTCGATCACCGTGGCTCCTGCGCAAACCCTGACCGACAAGGAATACCAGATCCTGCGTAACGCCTCCCTGGCGGTACTGCGCGAGATCGGCGTCGAGACGGGCGGTTCCAACGTTCAATTCGGTATCTGCCCGAACACTGGCCGCATGGTCGTGATCGAAATGAACCCGCGTGTATCGCGTTCCTCGGCACTGGCTTCGAAAGCCACCGGTTTCCCGATCGCCAAAGTTGCGGCCAAGCTGGCTGTGGGTTACACCCTCGACGAACTGTCGAACGACATCACCGGCGGCAAGACCCCGGCGTCCTTCGAGCCGTCGATCGACTACGTCGTGACCAAGCTGCCACGTTTTGCCTTCGAGAAATTCGCCAAGGCCGACGCACGCCTGACCACGCAAATGAAGTCGGTCGGTGAAGTCATGGCCATCGGCCGGACCTTCCAGGAATCCCTGCAGAAAGCTCTGCGCGGTCTGGAAGTGGGCGTTTGCGGTCTGGACGAGAAGCTCGACCTGAGCAACCCGGAAAGCATGAGCGTGCTCAAGCGTGAACTGACCGTGCCGGGCGCTGAGCGTATCTGGTACGTGGCGGATGCTTTCCGCGCTGGCCTGTCGGTCGAAGACATCTTCGGCATGAACATGATCGATCCGTGGTTCCTGGTGCAGATCGAAGATCTGATCAAGGAAGAAGAGAAGGTCAAGACCCTCGGTCTGTCCGCTATCGACCGCGACCTGATGTTCAAGCTCAAGCGCAAAGGCTTCTCCGATCAGCGTCTGGCCAAGCTGCTGGGTGTGACCGAGAAGAACCTGCGTACGCACCGCCAGAAGCTGGAAGTGTTCCCGGTCTACAAGCGCGTTGACACCTGCGCCGCCGAGTTCGCCACCGACACCGCTTACCTCTACTCGACCTACGAGGAAGAGTGCGAAGCCGCACCGTCGGGTCGCGACAAGATCATGATTCTGGGTGGTGGTCCGAACCGTATCGGCCAGGGCATCGAGTTCGACTATTGCTGCGTTCACGCTGCCCTCGCTCTGCGCGAAGACGGCTACGAAACCATCATGGTCAACTGCAACCCGGAAACCGTTTCCACCGACTACGACACTTCCGACCGTCTGTACTTCGAGCCGGTAACCCTGGAAGACGTGCTGGAAATCTGCCGCGTCGAGAAGCCGAAAGGTGTGATCGTTCAGTACGGCGGCCAGACTCCGCTGAAACTGGCTCGTGCTCTGGAGGCGGCTGGCGTGCCAATCATCGGCACCAGCCCTGACGCCATCGACCGTGCTGAAGACCGTGAGCGCTTCCAGCAAATGGTTGAGCGCCTGAACCTGCGTCAGCCGCCTAACGCCACCGTGCGTAGCGAAGACGAAGCGGTTCGCGCTGCCGCGAAAATCGGTTATCCGCTGGTGGTGCGCCCGTCCTATGTACTGGGCGGCCGCGCGATGGAAATCGTTTACAAGGAAGACGAGCTCAAGCGTTACCTGCGTGATGCAGTGCAAGTGTCCAACGACAGCCCGGTGCTGCTCGACCACTTCCTCAACTGCGCCATCGAAATGGACGTGGATGCGGTCTGCGACGGCAAAGACGTCGTCATCGGCGCAATCATGCAGCACATCGAACAGGCTGGCGTTCACTCCGGTGACTCCGCGTGCTCGCTGCCGCCGTACTCGCTGCCGGCGCATATCCAGGACGAGATGCGCGAACAGGTCAAGAAAATGGCCCTGGAACTGGGCGTTGTCGGCCTGATGAACGTGCAGCTGGCTTTGCAAGGCGAAGACATCTACGTCATCGAAGTCAACCCGCGTGCTTCCCGTACCGTACCGTTCGTATCGAAGTGCATCGGTGTTTCCCTGGCGATGATCGCTGCCCGCGTAATGGCCGGTAAGACTCTGAAAGAAATCGGCTTCACCAAAGAAATCATCCCGAACTTCTACAGCGTGAAAGAGGCGGTGTTCCCGTTCGCCAAATTCCCTGGCGTTGACCCGATCCTTGGCCCAGAGATGAAGTCGACCGGTGAAGTGATGGGCGTCGGCGACACCTTCGGTGAAGCATTCGCCAAAGCCCAGATGGGCGCCAGCGAAGTGCTGCCGACCGGCGGTACTGCGTTCATCAGCGTGCGCGATGACGACAAGCCACTGGTTGCAGGCGTAGCCCGCGATCTGATCAACTTGGGTTTCGAAGTGGTTGCCACTGCCGGTACTGCCAAGCTGATCGAAGCCGCAGGCCTGAAAGTGCGCCGTGTGAACAAGGTGACCGAGGGGCGTCCGCACGTGGTCGACATGATCAAGAATGACGAAGTCACCCTGATCATCAACACCACCGAAGGTCGTCAGTCGATCGCTGATTCGTACTCCATTCGTCGTAATGCCTTGCAGCACAAGATCTATTGCACCACCACCATTGCTGCTGGCGAAGCTATCTGTGAAGCGCTGAAGTTCGGTCCGGAAAAGACCGTGCGCCGCTTGCAGGATCTACACGCAGGATTGAAGGCATGATCAAATACCCAATGACCGTCCAGGGCGCTAAAGCCCTGGAAGAAGAACACGCTCACCTGACCAAGGTCGTCCGTCCGAAGCTTAGCCAGGACATCGGTACGGCCCGCGAGTTGGGTGACTTGAAAGAGAACGCTGAATACCATGCCGCCCGCGAACAGCAAGGCATGGTCGAGGCGCGGATTCGCGACATCGAAGGCCGGATTCAGAATCAGGTCATCATCGATGTCACAACTATTCCGCACACCGGCAAAGTGATTTTCGGTACCACCGTCGAAATCGCCAACGTCGAGACCGATGAAAGCGTCACTTACCACATCGTGGGTGAGGATGAGGCTGACTTCAAACTCGGCAAGATTTCGGTCGGCTCGCCTTTGGCCCGTGCCTTGATTGGCAAGGAAGAGGGCGATGTGGTCGCCGTGAAAACGCCAAGCGGCGTGATCGAGTACGAGATTGTCGAAGTCCGTCACATCTGAAAAAGGGCGCCCGCTGCATGCGGGCGCCATGCTTTGGCAGCTGACTCAGATGCTCTGGGTCGGCGGTCTATGGCTGATTCATCTCGGTTTGCAGCCGGCGCTGGGCCAGATTGGCCTGGCACCGTTGCTGATCGATGAAGTCGCCAGTGCATTTGAAGTGCTGGTGGTGGAGTTTTCCGCCGCATGCGTTATTTTTCAGGCTTTGGTGCTGGTACAGGCCGAGGGCCTTGCCAGTCTATGGCGAGATTTTCGCGGACAGGTGCTGTTGATGGCGATGTACGCGTGTGCGATGTTTGTCGCAGTGCGTGTCGGCTGGCCGGATGCGCAGCGCTGGCAGGTATTCAGTTATCTGGTTCTGGGGTTTTCCGGGCTGGTGCTGGTGATGCAGCCTGTGCCGGGATGGAGTGGCAGGGTGCGCCAGGCACACCCTTGACCCCTTTCATCACTTGAAGCGATGAACGTTCGACAGCTGCTTGTTGACGCTGAAGTTCTTGCGGTAAATCAGTGCCATCTTGCCGATGACCTGCACCAGGTCCGCTTTGCCAACCTTGCACAGTTCTGCGATGTGCGCCAGGCGCGACTCGCGATCGAGGATGTTGAGCTTGATCTTGATCAGCTCGTGATCCGCCAAGGCGCGTTCAAGTTCGGCTAAAACACCTTCAGTCAAACCGTTGTCAGCCACCGTCAAAACCGGTTTCAGGTGGTGGCCAATGGATTTGTACTGTTTCTTCTGCTCTGGAGTGAGCGGCATAATCTGACCCTTTCGTCTGGATTCTGTAAAATGGCGGCCATTTTACCCGAGGGCTCGTGGATCCGCCCAATTAATCACGACCCTTATCAACGAGGTGCCCAATGGCGCGTTCCAAGACAAGCCTTGGTTGGCTGAAAAGACATGTCAATGATCCTTATGTGAAACAAGCACAGAAGGATGGCTACCGCTCGCGTGCGAGTTACAAGCTTCTGGAGATCCAGGAGAAATACAAGCTGATCCGTCCCGGCATGAGCGTGGTCGACCTGGGTGCAGCGCCCGGTGGCTGGTCGCAGGTCACCAGCCGGCTGATCGGTGGTCAGGGGCGTTTGATCGCCTCGGACATCCTGGAAATGGACAGCATTCCGGACGTGACCTTCATTCAGGGTGACTTCACCGAGGACGAAGTGCTCGGGCGGATCCTTGAAGCTGTGGGTAATTCGCAGGTGGACCTTGTGATTTCCGATATGGCCCCCAATATGAGTGGTACGCCTGAAGTGGATATGCCAAAAGCCATGTTCCTTTGCGAGTTGGCGCTTGATCTGGCTGAACGGATACTCAAGCCGGGTGGTAATTTCGTGATCAAGATTTTTCAGGGTGAAGGGTTTGATGTTTACCTGAAGGATGCTCGCAAGAAGTTCGACAAGATCCAGATGATCAAGCCGGACTCCTCTCGTGGCAGCTCCCGCGAGCAATACATGCTGGCTTGGGGTTATCGCGGGCGTAGCGAGTAAAACGAGGTTTTTGTGCGGGGTGATAGGTTTTTAGTATTTCGCCCGGCTAGCATTAACGAATATTGTGTAGAAAGTGTTTCACAAAGGGTTACAGACGGCGCCTGCCAGAGTCGTAGGTAATGTAGTAAGTTAGGCCGGTGAATATCATGCGAAGCGCGCGCCAGTAGCGGAGCTTGCTTCAGAGGGTAGTTAATTGAACGATATGGCAAAGAATCTGATCCTGTGGTTGATCATCGCGGCTGTCCTGGTGACGGTGATGAACAACTTCTCCAGCCCTAACGAGCCGCAGACCCTCAACTATTCCGACTTCATCCAGCAGGTCAAGGATGGCAAGGTCGAGCGCGTAGCCGTTGATGGTTATGTGATTACCGGCAAGCGTAACGACGGCGACAGCTTCAAGACCATTCGTCCGGCAATCCAGGACAATGGCCTGATCGGCGATCTGGTCGACAACCACGTTGTGGTTGAAGGCAAGCAGCCTGAGCAGCAAAGCATCTGGACCCAGTTGCTGGTAGCCAGCTTCCCGATCCTGGTGATCATCGCGGTGTTCATGTTCTTCATGCGCCAGATGCAGGGCGGTGCCGGCGGTAAGGGCGGACCGATGAGCTTCGGCAAGAGCAAGGCGCGCCTGCTCTCCGAAGATCAGGTGAAAACCACTCTGGCTGACGTTGCTGGTTGCGACGAAGCCAAAGAAGAAGTCGGCGAACTCGTTGAGTTCCTGCGTGATCCCGGCAAGTTCCAGCGTCTGGGTGGTCGCATTCCTCGTGGCGTGCTGATGGTCGGCCCTCCGGGTACCGGTAAAACCTTGCTGGCCAAGGCGATTGCCGGCGAAGCCAAGGTTCCGTTCTTCACCATTTCCGGTTCTGACTTCGTCGAGATGTTCGTCGGTGTCGGTGCCAGTCGTGTTCGTGACATGTTCGAGCAGGCGAAGAAGCACGCGCCTTGCATCATCTTCATCGACGAAATCGACGCCGTCGGTCGCCATCGTGGCGCCGGCATGGGTGGCGGTCACGACGAGCGCGAGCAGACCCTCAACCAATTGCTGGTTGAGATGGACGGCTTCGAGATGAATGACGGCATCATTGTTATCGCTGCAACCAACCGTCCAGACGTACTCGACCCTGCGCTGCTGCGTCCGGGCCGTTTCGACCGTCAGGTCGTGGTTGGTTTGCCGGATATCCGTGGTCGCGAGCAGATTCTCAAGGTTCACATGCGCAAGGTGCCAATGGGAGACGACGTCGCTCCGGCCGTAATCGCGCGTGGTACTCCGGGCTTCTCGGGTGCTGACCTGGCCAACCTGGTCAACGAAGCGTCGCTGTTTGCTGCGCGCAGCGGCAAACGCATCGTTGAAATGAAAGAATTCGAACTGGCCAAAGACAAGATCATGATGGGCGCCGAGCGCAAATCGATGGTCATGTCCGAGAAAGAAAAGCAGAACACCGCTTATCACGAAGCTGGCCATGCCATTGTTGGTCGCGTCGTCCCTGAGCATGATCCGGTCTACAAGGTGTCGATCATTCCGCGCGGTCGTGCGCTGGGTGTGACGATGTTCCTGCCGGAAGAAGACCGCTACAGCCTGTCCAAGCGCGCGCTGATCAGTCAGATCTGCTCGCTGTACGGCGGCCGTATTGCGGAAGAAATGACCTTGGGCTTCGACGGTGTGACTACCGGCGCTTCCAACGACATCATGCGTGCCAGTCAGATTGCGCGGAACATGGTGACCAAGTGGGGCTTGTCGGAAAAACTCGGTCCGTTGATGTATGCCGAGGAAGAGGGTGAAGTATTCCTCGGTCGTGGCGGTGGTGGGCAGGCTGCCAGCTTCTCCGGTGAGACAGCCAAGCTGATCGACTCCGAAGTGCGCAGCATCATTGATCAGTGCTACGGCACGGCCAAACAGATCCTCACGGATAACCGTGACAAGCTCGACGCCATGGCTGATGCCCTCATGAAGTATGAAACGATCGATGCTGAACAGATCGATGACATCATGGCAGGTCGTACACCTCGCGAGCCTCGCGACTGGTCGGGTGGCACAGGTACTCCGCCACCACCAGTGGTTCGGGACGAGCGTCCGGAAACACCGATTGGCGGTCCGGCTGCTGACGTTTAAGGTTTGAAATGACTTCTGTACAGTCCCTGACCCGGTTGCCTTGCGGCAACCGGGTTCTTGATTTGGCCCAGACGCATGTCATGGGCATTCTCAATGTCACCCCCGATTCTTTCTCCGACGGCGGCCAATACAGTCAGCTGGATGCGGCCTTGCGTCACGCCGAAGCTATGGTTGCAGCCGGTGCGACGCTGATTGATGTCGGTGGCGAATCTACGCGTCCCGGTGCGCGAGCTGTCTCTCCGCTTGAGGAGCTTGAGCGCGTCGCGCCGATCGTCGAGCTGATCAATCGCGAGCTTGATGTGATCATCTCGGTGGATACGTCTACTCCTGCCGTCATGCGCGAAACTGCGCGGTTGGGCGCCGGGCTGATCAACGACGTGCGCTCGCTGCAGCGCGATGGTGCGCTGGATGCGGCGGCAGCTACCGGTTTACCGGTGTGCCTCATGCATATGCTCGGTGAGCCCGGTGACATGCAGGACAATCCGCAGTATCAGGATGTCACGCGCGAAGTGGGCGAATTTCTCGCTGAGCGCATGGCACAGTGTGCGGCGGCAGGTATTCCTGCCGAGCGCATCATCCTCGATCCGGGTTTCGGTTTCGCCAAAACCCTGCAGCACAATCTAAGCTTGTTCAAGCACATGGAAGCCCTGCATGCGTTGGGTCGGCCGCTGCTTGTTGGTGTTTCTCGAAAAAGCATGATTGGCCACGCCCTGAATCGTCCTGTGGGCGAACGGCTGCACGGTGGATTGGCATTGGCGGCATTGGCATCGGTAAAAGGTGCGCGAATTTTGCGTGTCCATGACGTGGCGGAAACGGTAGACGTGGTGCGGATGATCGCGGCCGTGGAATCAGCCGAATAAGAATGATGGAGCACTTATGAGCAAGAAATACTTTGGTACTGACGGCATTCGTGGTCGAGTCGGTGAATACCCGATTACTCCTGACTTCATGCTCAAGCTCGGCTGGGCGGCCGGCATGGCCTTTCGCAAGATGGGCGCCTGCAAAGTGCTGGTCGGCAAGGACACGCGGATTTCCGGTTATATGTTTGAGTCGGCACTTGAAGCTGGTCTGACGTCGGCGGGAGCTGATGTGATGCTGCTAGGCCCGATGCCGACGCCGGCTATCGCATATCTGTCGCGCACCTTCCAGGCTGAGGCCGGTATCGTGATCAGTGCTTCGCACAATCCGCATGACGATAACGGCATCAAATTTTTCTCCGGTAAGGGCACAAAACTGCCGGATGAGCTGGAGTTGATGATCGAGGAATTGCTCGATACTCCGATGACCGTGGTCGAGTCGAGCAAAATCGGCAAGGTTTCGCGGATCAACGACGCATCGGGTCGCTACATCGAATTTTGCAAGAGCAGTGTGCCAACCGGTACCAGTTTCTCCGGCTTCAAAATCGTCATCGACTGTGCGCACGGCGCGACCTATAAAGTGGCTCCGAGTGTCTTCCGGGAGCTGGGTGCAGAAGTCGTCGTACTGTCGGCCCAGCCTAACGGTCTGAACATCAACGAGAATTGCGGCTCGACCCATATGGGGCAGCTGCAGGCGGCGGTACTGGCTGAACATGCTGATCTAGGTATTGCCTTTGATGGCGACGGTGATCGGGTTTTGATGGTCGATCACACGGGCGCCATCGTTGATGGCGACGAATTGTTGTTCATCATCGCTCGTGATCTGCATGAGCGTGGCAAATTGCAGGGCGGCGTGGTCGGTACATTGATGAGCAACCTGGGTCTGGAGTTGGCGCTGGCCGATCTTTCGATTCCGTTCATTCGTGCCAATGTCGGCGACCGCTACGTGATCGCCGAACTGCTTGAGCGCAATTGGCTGGTCGGTGGCGAGAATTCGGGGCATATCGTTTGCTTCAATCACACCACAACCGGTGATGCGATCATCGCAGCTTTGCAAGTGCTGATGGCACTGAAGGCCCGCAATGAAGGACTGGCGCAAACACGTCAGGCTTTGCGCAAGTGCCCTCAGGTGCTGATCAATGTGCGTTTCGGTGGTGGCGAAAGTCCGCTGGAACACCCGGCTGTCAAGGAAGCCAGTGCGCGCGTCACCCAGGCAATGGCAGGACGCGGACGCGTGCTTTTGCGCAAGTCCGGGACAGAGCCTCTGGTGCGCGTAATGGTCGAAGGCGAGGACGAAACCCAGGTTCGCAACTACGCCGAAGAGCTGGCAAAACTGGTAACTGAAGTTTCTGCCTGATTCGGCTTGCAAGCCATGATTGTGTTGGGTAACATCTGCGCCCACTTTGACCGACGAGGTACAGCATGCGTCGCCCTATGGTAGCTGGTAACTGGAAGATGCACGGTACCCGCGCCAGCGTCGCTGAGCTGATCAACGGCCTTCGTCATCTGGCCTTGCCAAGCGGTGTTGATGTCGCGGTATTCCCGCCTTGCTTGTATATCAATCAAGTGATTGATGGCTTGAAAGGCAAATCGATTTCGGTCGGTGCGCAGAATTCTGCGGTGGAAGCCATGCAAGGTGCATTGACCGGTGAAATTGCTCCGAGTCAGTTGGTGGATGCAGGTTGTTCCCTAGTACTTGTCGGGCACTCCGAACGCCGCCAGATAATGGGCGAGCGAGACGGTATGCTGAATCGCAAGTTCGCAGCGGCACAGGCATGCGGCTTGATTCCGGTGTTGTGCGTAGGGGAGACTCTCGAGCAGCGCGAAGCCGGGAAAACTCTTGAGGTTGTCGGGCGTCAGCTGGGCAGTATCATTGAGGAGCTGGGTGTAGGTGCCTTTGCCAAGGCAGTCATTGCTTACGAGCCTGTCTGGGCCATTGGTACCGGACTGACTGCAACGCCGCAACAGGCTCAGGATGTGCATAAAGCCATTCGCGAGCAGTTGGCGGCAGAGAATTCTGAAGTCGCACGAGGTGTGCGGCTTCTATACGGCGGCAGCGTGAAGGCGGCCAATGCGGTCGAACTGTTCGGCATGCCGGATATCGATGGGGGGCTCATTGGTGGAGCTTCCCTGAATGCAGATGAGTTCGGTGCGATCTGTCGCGCCGCGGGAAACTGAAAAAATGCTGGAAACAGTCGTAGTCGTTTTTCATCTGCTGGGTGCATTGGGCGTAGTTGCTCTGGTTTTGCTGCAGCAGGGTAAGGGTGCGGACGCTGGCGCGTCTTTCGGAGCAGGTGCTTCAAATACTGTGTTCGGAAGCCAAGGTTCCTCTACCTTTCTTAGTAAGTTTACTGCTATACTTGCCGCCGGTTTCTTCATAACCAGCTTGGGGTTAGGTTACTTTGCTAAAGAGAAGGCTCATCAGCTGACTCAGGCAGGTCTCCCAAATCCAGCAGTGTTGGAAGTGCCTAAGCAACAACAACCGGCTTCTGATGATGTCCCGGTGCTTCAAGAGCAAAAGTCGGCTACTCCAGCGACTGACGTACCTCCAGCTCAAGAGCAGAAGTAAGAAGGTTTCAAACGTAGTTTTGCCGAGGTGGTGGAATTGGTAGACACGCAACCTTGAGGTGGTTGTGCCCATAGGGTGTAGGGGTTCGAGTCCCCTTCTCGGTACCAATTAGTCAGGAGAGCCCGCTGTTGCGGGCTTTCTTGCAGGTGGAAGGTTACATTGACCCTATAAGGGATCGGTCGTATACTTCCGCCCCAGCTTTGTCGCGGGGTGGAGCAGTCTGGTAGCTCGTCGGGCTCATAACCCGAAGGTCGTCGGTTCAAATCCGGCCCCCGCAACCAGTTTAAGGAGCCCCTTTTAAGGGGCTTTTTGTTAGCTGGACACTTTCAACGCCGCTGTTCGACGGCGTTTCAAGGATGGGCGTTTCGCCCATTTTTTTATTTTGCAAAGCATGCACATATCATGCACTAGGGGGTTCAGGTGTCGAGCAAGCTAGAAGAGTTGCAGGCCTTGCTGGCCCCGGTGGTCGTGGCCCTGGGCTATGAATGCTGGGGTATCGAGTTTTCGGCTCAGGGTCGTCACTCGATGTTGCGCGTTTATATCGATAAAGAGGGCGGCGTGCTGGTGGACGATTGCGCCATTGTCAGCCGTCAGATCAGCGGTGTACTGGATGTTGAAGATCCTATCTCCGTTGAATACACCCTCGAAGTTTCCTCGCCTGGCATGGAGCGCCCACTGTTCACTCTTGAGCAGTTTGCAAAATTTGCCGGTGAACAAGTGAAGATCAAGCTGCGCTCGCCTTTTGAAGGTCGACGCAACTTTCAGGGCCTTCTGCGCGGTGTAGAAGAACAGGATGTCGTGGTGCAGGTAGATGACCATGAGTTCCTGTTGCCGATCGATATGATCGACAAGGCCAACATTATTCCCAGTTTTGACTGAGACGCGGATCCCGCGGATCCAATGGCTTGCGAAAGGCGAGGCGTACGATGAGCAAAGAAGTACTGCTGGTTGTTGAGTCGGTATCCAATGAAAAGGGCGTACCGGCAAGCGTGATTTTTGAAGCGCTGGAGCTGGCTCTGGCCACTGCTACCAAAAAGCGTTTTGAAGACGAAGTTGACCTGCGTGTGGAAATTAACCGCCACACCGGTTCTTACGAAACTTTCCGTCGCTGGACGGTCGTCGAAGAGAATGATCTCGACGATCCGGCCATCGAAACCTGGCCAACCAAGGTTGCTGAAACGCATCCAGGTGCCAAGGTTGGCGACGTCGTTGAAGAAAAGATCGAATCCATCGAGTTCGGCCGCATCGCTGCGCAGACTGCAAAGCAAGTCATCGTGCAGAAAGTTCGCGAAGCCGAGCGCGCTCAAGTGGTCGACGCTTATCGCGAGCGCCTGGGAGAAATCATCTCCGGCACCGTGAAAAAAGTCACCCGCGACAACGTGATCGTCGATCTGGGTAACAACGCTGAAGCGTTGCTGGCCCGTGAAGACATCATTTCTCGCGAAACTTTCCGTGTCGGCGTGCGTCTGCGTGCGCTGCTCAAGGAAATCCGCACCGAGAACCGCGGCCCGCAGCTGATCCTGTCGCGTACCGCGCCGGAAATGCTGATCGAGCTGTTCCGCATCGAAGTGCCGGAAATTGCCGAAGGCCTGATCGAAGTAATGGCAGCGTCCCGTGATCCGGGTTCGCGCGCCAAGATCGCCGTCCGCTCCAAGGACAAACGCATCGACCCGCAGGGCGCTTGCATCGGTATGCGCGGTTCGCGCGTCCAGGCAGTGTCGGGTGAGTTGGGCGGTGAGCGTGTTGATATCGTCCTCTGGGATGACAACCCGGCTCAGTTCGTGATCAACGCCATGTCCCCGGCTGAGGTTGCGGCAATTATCGTTGACGAAGATGCCCATGCAATGGACATCGCCGTTGGCGCAGACAATCTGGCTCAGGCCATCGGTCGCGGTGGTCAGAACGTGCGTCTGGCCAGCCAATTGACTGGCTGGACCCTGAACGTGATGACCGAATCGGACATCCAGGCTAAGCAGCAAGCAGAAACCGGCGACATCCTGCGCAACTTCATCGACGAGCTGGAAGTCGACGAAGACCTGGCACAGGTGCTGGTAGATGAAGGCTTCACCAGCCTGGAAGAGATTGCCTACGTACCGTTGGAAGAAATGCTCAACATCGACGGCTTTGACGAAGATACCGTCAACGAGCTTCGCGCTCGTGCCAAGGATCGTTTGTTGACCAAAGCCATCGCTACTGAGGAAAAGCTGGCAGACGCCCATCCGGCCGAAGACCTGCTCTCGCTTGAGGGTATGGACAAGGATTTGGCGATGGAACTGGCGGTGCGCGGCGTAATTACCCGCGAAGACCTGGCCGAGCAGTCTATTGACGACCTGCTCGACATCGACGGCATTGACGATGATCGTGCCGGCAAGTTGATCATGGCCGCCCGAGCCCACTGGTTCGAGTAATTAGGCGCGGCCTGAGGAGAGAAGTGCATGACGCAAGTCACGGTGAAACAACTGGCCGATGAGGTCAAAACACCGGTAGAGCGCCTGTTGCAGCAGATGCGTGAGGCAGGTCTGCCGCACACCGCCGCCGAAGAAAATGTGACTGACAGTGAGAAGCAGTCCCTGCTGACTCACTTGAAAAGCAGCCACAAGGCGAAAGTGGAAGAACCACGCAAGATCACGCTGCAGCGTAAAACCACCAGCACCCTGCGTGTGGCTGGTAGCAAAAGCATCAGCGTAGAAGTTCGCAAAAAGAAAGTTTTCGTACAGCGTAGCCCGGAAGAAATCGAAGCCGAACGCAAGCGTGAACTGGATGAGCGTCGCGCAGTAGAAAATGCTGCTCGTCAGAAGGCTGAAGAAGAAGCCAAGCAGCGCGCCGAAGAAGAAGCGCGCCGCCAGCCTGCTGCTGCGCAGACCGCTACCAGCGACGCCGTTGCGGCGCCGGCTGCAGCTGCCGAACCTGTTCGCGAAAGCGCGCCGGTGGTTGCCGCTGCTCCAGCTCCGTCTGCTGATGTTCGCAACAAGCAGAACGAACAGCGCCGTCCTGACAAGCCGCGTGCCGACGACAACAATCGTCGCAGCGGTGGTGGTGATGGCGAGCGCAAAAACGCTCCGCATCGCGCATCGGTCAAAGAAAAAGCGCCGGCTCCACGTGTGGCGCCACGCACTACCGACGAAGAAAGCGATGGCTTCCGTCGCGGTGGTCGCGGCAAGGCCAAGCTGAAGAAGCGCAACGCCCACGGTTTCCAGAGCCCAACCGGCCCTGTCGTGCGTGATGTGCAGATCGGCGAGACCATCACTGTTGGCGATCTCGCCAATCAGATGTCGGTCAAGGCTGCTGAAATCATCAAGTTCATGTTCAAACTGGGTACTCCAGCGACCATCAACCAAGTGCTTGATCAGGAAACTGCTCAACTGGTAGCCGAAGAACTGGGCCACAAAGTGACCCTGGTCAGCGACACCGCTCTGGAAGATTCCCTGGCCGAGTCCCTGAAGTTTGAAGGTGAGTCGTTCTCCCGTGCGCCAGTCGTGACCGTAATGGGCCACGTTGACCACGGTAAAACTTCCCTGCTCGACTACATCCGTCGTGCCAAGGTAGCTGCTGGCGAAGCCGGTGGTATCACCCAGCACATCGGTGCATACCACGTTGAAACCGAACGCGGCATGGTCACCTTCCTCGACACCCCGGGTCACGCCGCGTTTACCGCAATGCGTGCTCGTGGTGCCAAGGCGACCGACATCGTGATTCTGGTGGTTGCAGCGGACGACGGCGTGATGCCGCAGACCATTGAAGCTGTTCAGCACGCAGTAGCGGCTGGTGTTCCACTGGTTGTTGCAGTGAACAAAATCGACAAGCCGGGCGCCGATCTTGATCGCATCCGTAGCGAGCTGTCGGTTCACGGCGTGACTTCCGAAGAGTGGGGCGGTGATACGCCGTTCGTACCGGTGTCGGCGAAAGTCGGTACTGGCGTGGACGAGCTGCTTGAAGCCGTTCTGCTGCAAGCTGAAGTTCTCGAACTGAAAGCAACTCCATCGGCTCCTGGCCGTGGCGTTGTGGTTGAATCGCGTCTCGACAAAGGTCGTGGCCCGGTTGCAACCGTTCTGGTTCAAGACGGTACCCTGCGCCAAGGCGACATGGTCCTGGTCGGTTCGAACTATGGCCGTGTGCGTGCCATGCTCGACGAGAACGGCAAGCCAATCAAGGAAGCCGGTCCTTCCATCCCTGTCGAGATCCTCGGCCTGGACGGTACTCCGGACGCTGGCGACGAGATGAGCGTGGTTGCCGACGAGAAGAAAGCCCGTGAAGTGGCTCTGTTCCGTCAAGGCAAGTTCCGCGAAGTCAAATTGGCTCGCGCTCATGCTGGCAAGCTGGAAAACATCTTCGAAAACATGGGGCAGGCCGAGAAGAAGACGCTCAACATCGTCCTCAAGTCCGACGTCCGTGGTTCGCTGGAAGCGTTGAACGGTGCCTTGAATGGCCTGGGCAACGACGAAGTACAAGTGCGCGTAGTGGGCGGCGGCGTTGGTGGTATCACCGAGTCCGACGCTAACCTGGCACTGGCTTCCAACGCTGTACTGTTCGGCTTCAACGTGCGTGCCGATGCTGGCGCACGGAAGATCGTCGAGCAGGAAGGTCTGGACATGCGTTACTACAACGTGATCTACGACATCATCGAAGACGTCAAGAAAGCCCTGACCGGCATGCTCGGCAGCGATGTTCGCGAGAACATCCTGGGTGTGGCCGAAGTGCGTGACGTGTTCCGTTCGCCGAAGTTTGGCGCGATCGCTGGTTGCATGGTGATCGAAGGTGTTGTGCACCGTAACCGTCCGATCCGTGTACTGCGTGAAGACATCGTTATCTTCGAAGGCGAGCTGGAATCCCTGCGCCGCTTCAAGGATGACGCTTCCGAAGTACGTGCCGGCATGGAATGCGGTATCGGCGTGAAGAGCTACAACGACGTCAAAGTCGGCGACAAGATCGAAGTCTTCGAGAAGGTTCAGGTTGCTCGCAGCCTCTAACTCGCGCACTTCAGGAGCCGTGATGGTCGGCCGCACTCAACAGTGTGGCGCATCACCCGGACTCTAAACGCAACGCCCGGTCTGGCTTTTGTCAGGCCGGGCGTTTGCCGCTTTCAGACCTTGCGGGTTTCGCCGCGGGGCAGTAACAGGTAACAAAATCATGGCAAAAGAATACAGCCGTACCCAACGTATCGGCGATCAGATGCAGCGCGAGCTGGCTCAACTGATCCGTCGCGAAGTCAAAGACCCGCGCGTCGGCCTGGTCACCATTACCGCAGTAGAAGTCAGCCGTGACGTTGGTCACGCGAAGATCTTCATCACCGTGATGGGCCAGGACAACGCCGAAGATATCGCGCAAAGCATCAAGGTGCTGAATGCCGCCGCAGGTTTCCTGCGGATGCAACTGGCCCGTGAAATGAAACTGCGCAGCGTGCCGCAATTGCACTTCCACTACGACGAATCCGTTGTCCGTGGTGCGCACCTGTCGGCCCTGATCGAGCGTGCCGTGGCTGAAGACAATCAGCATCCGGTCGCTGCTGAACCTGAAGACACCAAGGAGTAATTCGGTGGCTCAGGTCAAACGTATCCGTCGTAACGTCAGCGGTATCATCTTGCTCGACAAGCCGTTGGGGTTCACTTCCAACGCCGCGTTGCAGAAGGTTCGCTGGCTGCTCAATGCCGAGAAGGCCGGTCACACCGGCAGCCTCGATCCATTGGCCACCGGTGTCTTGCCGTTGTGCTTTGGTGAGGCCACCAAGTTCTCGCAGTACCTGCTCGATTCCGACAAGGCTTATGAAACCCTGGCGCAGCTGGGCAAGACCACCACCACGGCGGATGCCGAAGGTGAAGTTTTGCAGGAGCGCCCGGTGACCGTTGGTCGCACCGATATCGAGGCAGCATTGCCGAAATTTCGTGGGCAAATCAGTCAGATACCGCCGATGTACTCGGCGCTCAAGCGTGATGGCCAGCCGCTGTACAAGTTGGCGCGTGCAGGCGAAGTAGTGGAGCGCGAACCGCGTTCTGTTACTATTGCGCGCTTGGAATTACTGGCCTTCGAAGGCGATACTGCGCGACTTGCGGTGGATTGCAGCAAAGGCACCTATATTCGCACCCTGGTGGAGGATATCGGTGAGCAACTCGGTTGTGGTGCGTACGTCGCTGAATTGCGCCGTACCCAGGCCGGGCCTTTCACCCTGGCGCAGACCGTGACCCTCGAAGAGCTTGAGGCGGTTCATGCCGAAGGCGGCAACGAAGCGGTTGATCGCTTCCTGATGCCATCGGACAGCGGCCTGCAGGATTGGCCACTGCTGCACTTCTCGGAAGCGAGCGCGTTCTACTGGCTCAACGGCCAGCCGGTGCGTGCCCCGGATGCTCCGAAGTTCGGCATGGTGCGGGTACAGGATCACAATGGTCGCTTCATCGGTATCGGTGAAGTGAGCGAAGACGGGCGCATTGCGCCACGTCGACTGATTCGGTCGGAATGACCGAAACCGGTCTGTGTCAAAGCAGGCTGGCGAGGGTGGCTGTCAACAGGCACGGTCACTACTCATTTATAGATACAGGGATTTGTCCCTGGCCTGTTGAAGTTGTTTCTTTGAAACAGCTTCCTGATAAAAGGATTGCCTCATGGCTCTCGACGTTCAAGAAAAAGCTCAAATCGTTGCTGACTACCAGCAAGCTGTTGGTGACACTGGTTCGCCAGAAGTGCAAGTTGCACTGCTGACCCACAACATCAACAAGCTGCAAGGTCACTTCAAGGCCAACGGTAAAGATCACCACTCCCGTCGTGGTCTGATCCGCATGGTAAACCAGCGTCGCAAGCTGCTGGACTACCTGAAAGGCAAGGATCTGGGTCGTTATCAGACTCTGATCGGTCGCCTGGGTCTGCGTCGCTAATCAGCGATTGCGCTATGAGGTTGGTTGTCTGTCGGACGTCTGCGGTTTACCGCCGACGGCTTGCAGGCTCCCAGCCTCAAGTTTTATCTGGATACACGTTTTACCCTGGACAGGCGTTGGGCCGATTCCCGACATTGCCCAAGAATTCGCAAGAAACCAGTTCCCCCAAGAGCCACAAAGAAGGTAGGACACCGTGAACCCGGTAATCAAAAAATTCCAGTTCGGTCAATCGACCGTTACCCTCGAGACTGGCCGTATCGCCCGTCAGGCCTCCGGCGCAGTATTGGTCACCGTTGACGACGACGTCAGCGTATTGGTGACTGTAGTCGGTGCAAAACAAGCCGATCCAGGCAAGGGCTTCTTCCCTCTGTCGGTTCACTACCAGGAAAAGACTTACGCTGCCGGTAAGATCCCTGGCGGTTTCTTCAAGCGTGAAGGCCGTCCTTCCGAGAAAGAAACCCTGACTTCCCGACTGATCGACCGTCCGATCCGTCCGCTGTTCCCAGAAGGCTTCATGAACGAAGTGCAGGTTGTCTGCACCGTCGTTTCCACCAGCAAAAAGACCGATCCGGACATCGCTGCGATGATCGGTACCTCGGCTGCCCTGGCCATCTCGGGCATTCCGTTCGACGGCCCGATCGGCGCCGCTCGCGTAGCTTTCCACGAAAGCACCGGCTACCTGCTGAACCCGACTTACGAGCAGCAAGCTGCTTCGAGCCTGGACATGGTCGTTGCCGGTACTTCCGACGCCGTACTGATGGTTGAATCGGAAGCCAAAGAGCTGACCGAAGACCAGATGCTGGGCGCGGTACTGTTTGCTCACGACGAGTTCCAGGTTGTGATCAACGCGGTTAAAGAACTGGCTGCCGAAGCTGCCAAGCCAACCTGGACCTGGGCTCCTGCGCCAGAAGCCACCGAACTGCTGGGCGCTATCCGTGCCGAGTTCGGCGAGGCGATCTCCCAGGCTTACACCATCACCGTCAAGGCCGACCGTTATGCGCGTCTGGGCGAGCTGAAGGATCAAGTCGTTGCCAAGCTGTCCGGTGAAGAAGGCCAGCCTTCTTCCAGCGAAGTCAAAGCCGCTTTCGGCGAAATCGAATACCGCACCGTTCGCGAAAACATCGTTAACGGCAAGCCACGTATCGACGGTCGCGACACCAAAACCGTACGTCCGCTGAACATCGAAGTCGGCGTTCTGCCGAAGACTCACGGTTCGGCGCTGTTCACCCGTGGTGAAACCCAGGCTCTGGTAGTCGCGACTCTGGGCACCGCCCGTGACGCACAGCTGCTGGACACCCTGGAAGGCGAGAAAAAAGACCCGTTCATGCTGCACTACAACTTCCCTCCGTTCTCGGTGGGCGAGTGTGGTCGCATGGGTGGCGCTGGTCGTCGTGAAATCGGTCACGGCCGTCTGGCCCGTCGTTCGGTTTCGGCCATGCTGCCAGCCGCTGACGTGTTCCCGTACACCATCCGCGTGGTTTCGGAAATCACCGAATCCAACGGTTCGAGCTCGATGGCTTCCGTTTGCGGCGCTTCCCTGGCCCTGATGGACGCTGGTGTGCCGATGAAGGCGCCGGTTGCCGGTATCGCCATGGGTCTGGTTAAAGAAGGCGAGAAATTTGCCGTCCTGACCGACATCCTCGGTGACGAAGACCACCTGGGCGACATGGACTTCAAAGTAGCCGGTACCGCCAAAGGCGTTACTGCGCTGCAGATGGACATCAAGATCAAGGGCATCACCGAAGAAATCATGGAGATCGCTCTGGGCCAAGCCCTGGAAGCGCGCCTGAATATCCTCGGTCAGATGAACCAGATCATCGGCCAGTCGCGTACCGAACTGTCGGCCAACGCTCCGACCATGATCGCGATGAAAATCGACACCGACAAGATCCGTGACGTTATCGGTAAAGGTGGCGCGACCATCCGTGCGATCTGCGAAGAAACCAAGGCTTCGATCGACATCGAAGACGACGGTTCGATCAAGATCTTCGGTGAAACCAAGGAAGCTGCTGAAGCTGCACGTCAGCGCGTTCTGGGTATTACCGCTGAAGCCGAGATCGGCAAGATCTACGTCGGTAAAGTTGAGCGCATCGTCGACTTCGGCGCATTCGTCAACATCCTGCCGGGCAAGGACGGTCTGGTGCACATTTCGATGCTGAGCGACGCTCGCGTAGAGAAAGTGACCGACATCCTGAAAGAAGGCCAGGAAGTGGAAGTGCTGGTACTGGACGTGGACAACCGCGGCCGTATCAAGCTGTCCATCAAAGACGTGGCAGCGGCCAAGGCTTCGGGCGTTTAATCAGCCCAAAGCGTTAGCGCAATAAAAATGCCCCGCCGTGAAAACGGTGGGGCATTTTTTTGTCTGTGAAATACCCGGACATTCTGCGAAGTTGCCGGACTTCAAGACCGGTGCTAGGTTTAGCCCACCGCCCGTGTAGCTCAGCCGGTAGAGCAGCGCACTCGTAACGCGAAGGTCGCAGGTTCGATTCCTGTCTCGGGCACCACATCAACGTTCTTCGGCGTTCGGCAACTTTCACACCATCATTCCTATGCCGTCGCCACCAATATCACCAAGTCCTGGTTCTTCAGATTCCATCGGCATGGCAAGTGGCGCCGTATGTCGCTAGGCATTTACCAGGAAATTACCTTAAGGAAGCCCGCGACCTGCAAAATCGCGCCTGGGCGCTAGAGCCAACGGCACAGCCTAATCGCTAAACGGTTGGTCCCAGGCAGGCACCTGTTCGCGTAGTGACCAGTGGCCAGATGCAATCGTGATAGTATCCCGAAAATTTCAGTCGACAGGGTATGTCACAAAATGAGCACAAGACAGATTGGAGGGCTAACGGCCCTCCGATTTTTTGCGGCATTCGCGATTCTTATTCACCACGCCAAAGGGAATTTTTTTCCACCGGAATTTCTGGCAGGACTTCCGCTTGATGCTGGGGTGACTTTTTTCTTCGTGTTGTCCGGTTTTATTCTTTCTCACGTTTATTCGGAAAAAGGAATTCGCGGAGGACTGTCGAGGTTTTATGTTGCTCGGTTTGCACGGCTTTGGCCAGCACATGCATTTTGCACATTGATGCTACTGGCCTGCATTCCCTATCAGCGCGAGTTGTTAGAGTCAGCCAGTAACGTCTATACACTGATTCTGAACTTGTTGATGCTGCACGCAGCAGTTCCAATTCCTGATGTCTACTTCTCGTTCAACGCTGTCTCTTGGAGTATTTCCACAGAGATATTCTTTTACATGGCGTTCCCGCTGTTGCTGCTGTGGTTCTCCAGCACGCCAGTGTTGAAGCTTTGTGCGGCAATAGCTTTTGGCGGGTTGTTCGCGTATGCGCTGGACGCGCTCGGCGTTGTCTATTACGCCGCAGATAAACTTAATCAGATTTCATCGCACGGTTTGGTTTACATCAGTCCGGTTAGTCGAATTCAAGAGTTCATGCTTGGCATTGTTTGTCAGCGGCTTTTGTCTGGTGCACAACTGGATGCAGTCAAGAAAGGTCCGGCTACTGTTCTAGAAATTCTGGCAATTCTGTCGATTATCTTTGTTACACCATTCCTAAGCTCTTCAGCGTCTGTGATCGTTGGGGCTTCGCATATTGCGTTATCTGAGTTTTTTCGGCATTCATCGATGGCGTTGCTCTTTGCCGCCGTCATCACATGCTTCTATATGGACAAAGGTATCGTGTCGCGCGCCTTGTCGTGGCGGCCCCTAGTGTTCCTTGGCGAAATCAGTTTCTCTGTTTACTTGATTCACCAAGTCGTAATCCGTCTGACGACACAGGAACAGTTACTGTCTGACTACGGCCCCTACACTCGGTTTTGGTTTGTAGCGATCACGTCCATCGCCTGTGCGGCGCTCATCTGGAAGTTCGTAGAGAAACCGTGCCAGAAGGGGATCATGCGGTTCTACGATTTAACTCGCCCGAAGCTCAAACCGTCCGAGTCTGTCAATTGAGCCGCTGGCCCTCGCAAGGAGGGCCAGCACTTCACAAAAAGTACATCGTTTAGCCAGAAGAAAATCTCAGCTCTATTTATTCAGGATAGTGCTGGGGTTTTCCGTCTGGGTTGGGGTCCTGTCTCAACACCATTTTCTCTACTTTACCTTGCGGCTCAGATCCTCGACGGTACGTTTGAGCTGATCCATCGCCCGATCCTGATCGTTGATTTTCTGCTTCAGATTCGAAATCTCGCTGCTGTTCGAGTTGGAACTGGAGCCACTGTTGCGCTTGAGGTCTTCGACCTGACGACCTAGCGTGTCCAGTTCACGGTCCTGGTCTTTGACCTTGTTTTTCAGATCATCGATTTCCTTGCCGCTGGAGCTGGAGTTCGAACCGTTGCTGCGTTTGAGCTCTTCGATCTGCCGCGACTGGTCACTGATCGTGTCGCGCATTTTTTGCAGTTCGTCGACGCTGATGTCGCTTCTGATGACGACATCTTTGCCGTAATCGTTGTGAATCAGGGCAACCTTGTCGCCGTAGGAGGAACTGCTACTGCTCAACTCGACAGCCATTGTGTTTGCAGGCAGGGCCAGAACAGCCATCAGCGCGGTAGCGGGCACAACAGAGAGAATCTTCGAAAAGCTGCGCATCACTGGTTTTCCTTGTGAACAGCGGAGACGTGCCGAAGTGGCACATCGCTATGACTCGAAATCCGCATTTATGTTCCGCAGGTCAACTTTTTGTGCGAGAGATGTAAAGAGCCGTGTAATTCGTCATGCAAACGTCCTATATTCAGTGCCTGCATGAGCATCGCCCAGCAGTTTTCAGATGATCCCGAATGGTTCCGAAGGCCGGAAAAATCCGCGTCAGAGAGATCCTTGATGATCCAGATCCATCCTCCATTCTTACGATCAGCGAGAACGCCATGACCGAACTAACTCAAGAGCAACGTCACGAACAAGCGCTGGAAAAGTACAAGCTTGATGCGCCCCAGCTGCTGGAAGAGATCAAGGATCTCAGTTCCGACGATCAGAAAGACCAGATTCAGTGGGCATTCGAAGACGAAGCCGAAGCCCAGGGCCTGCAGCCGTGGGAGCTGACACTCAAGTACACGAGCACGCCGCAGGAGTTCGAGGCACAGCGCCTTGTGCTGCACAAAGAGGCGGCCGAAGTGCTGGGTGTCGAGTGGGACGAGTACTGCGAGATGAATAATCTGGTGGTCTGAAACAAAAACGCCAGCCTCAACCGGGCTGGCGTTTTTTATTGCGTGAATCCTTCAGAGGCTCAAGCGCATCGACAGGTCCACCGCTTTGACATCCTTGGTCATCGCGCCGATCGAGATGTAGTCCACCCCGGTTTCGGCGATCGGCAGCAGTGTGCTTTCGTTGATGCCGCCGCTGGCTTCCAGTTTCGCCTTGCCGCCGTTCAGGCGCACGGCTTCGCGCATGTCATCCAGGCTCAGTTCGTCGAGCATGATGATGTCGGCGCCGGCGGCCAGTGCCTCTTTCAGCTCCTCCAGACTTTCCACTTCGACTTCCACCGGTTTGCCCGGCGCAATCTTGTGCGCGGCGGCAATGGCCTGCGGGATGCCACCGCTGGCGGCGATGTGGTTTTCCTTGATCAGGAACGCGTCGTACAGACCGATGCGATGGTTGTGGCAGCCACCGCAGGTCACCGCGTATTTCTGCGCCAGCCGCAGGCCTGGCAGGGTTTTTCGGGTGTCGAGCAACTTGACCTGAGTGGTGCCGACGAAATCGGCCAGGTACTGCGCGCGTGTGGCCACACCGGACAGCAGTTGCAGGAAGTTCAGCGCACTGCGTTCACCGGTCAGCAGCGAACGGGCCGGGCCTTCCAGATGAAATAGCGGTTGATTGGGCTTTACCCGCTCGCCATCGATCACTTGCCAGTGCACCGCGACCCGCGGATCAAGCTGGCGAAACACTGCATCGACCCAAGCGGTGCCGCAGATGACAGCTGCGTCGCGAGTGATGATGGTGGCTTTGGCCAGACGTTCGGCCGGGATCAGTTGCGCGGTAATGTCGCCGCTGCCGATGTCTTCGAGCAACGCACGGCGCACGTTGGCTTCGATTTCGGCGGTCAAATCGGCGAGACGTAGATTCGGCATAACGGGCTCCACAAACAAAGTGGTTCGATTATAGGGGCATGGCGCGAGCCAACCCAAGGCGAGAACGCGCGTGCCAGCCTGCATCCGGTCGATTTTCTTTGAGCAAAACCGGCCAGGCGTGGTCACTGAAAGGGGCGGTATAGGGGAAACCCTGACGGCTATGGCGCCGGGTGCAAGTTATGAAAGATAATTCGCCTTGCATTTGACGTCATAGCTTTGACGTGCAGAGCGGCCAAAGTTGTTGAGACCTGTGGGAGCGAGCTTGCTCGCGAAAGCGCAGTGTCAGTCACCAACAATGTCACTGACAGATCGCCTTCGCGAGCAAGCTCGCTCCCACAGGAGGCTTATGTTGAAAGTGACCGAACGAATCACCGTTTCAGGAGGCTTGGATGCACAACGACGGGAAAGTAGTGCCTTTGCACAAGGCGGCTACCGATCAGGCGAATCATTCGCCGCTCGCCCGCCTGCCTGTGATTCTGCTTCAGGTTCGCGACAAGGCTGCCCAGCAACTGCGTCACGGTTTGCAGGAACTGTTCGATAACGCCGACGACACACTGTTTGAAATGGCCGACCGGGCGCGCAACGACATTGAGCAGAACATCTTTTTCGAAGCCATGCGCGACCTGCGCCTCAAGCGTAAAAACATCGAGCGCGGCTTTCTTGAGCAATTCTTCGAAGCCTTCGTCGGTCTGACGCAATACGATCCCACGCACAACACGCTGCCCCATGCCTTGATATACGACGAGTTGGCCCCCCGCAGCGACGACATGGAGCGCAGCGTGGCGGTCGAGACCATGGTTGGTCGCGTACTCAAGCGTGACGGCTTCGCGCTCGATCAACTGACCGCGCGGCTTAACGCGCTGCTCGGCAACACCCTCGACGATCAACACAACCCGCTTGGCCCGGCGATGCTTTGCGAGTTTTTCCTGCAGGCCGGGCGAAACCTGGGCGTGGAGATCAAGGTCAAGCTGATCCTGCTCAAACTCTTCGAGCGTTATGTCTTGACCGACACCGAGCAGCTTTACGCCGAAGCAAATCAATTGCTGCTCGCCACCGGAGTGTTGCCCGAGCTGAAAGCGGCCCCGGCGCGCCGTGCGATTGATCGTGCGATCGCCAATGTGAACAGCGATGAAAGCGACGACACGCCGCCCGTCGACGAAGGCGTGCAGGAGGTTTTCGCCGCACTGCAGCAACTGCTCGCGCACGTCCGTGGCAGTGTCGCGCCGACGCTGGAATCCAGCGTTGCGGCGCAGCCGATTTCCACTCGCGACCTGCTGCGCCTGCTCTCGCACTTGCAACAGTACGTGCCGACGCTGGCGGCTCAGGATGACTTCGATCTGCGCAATCAGCTCGAACAACTGCTGACCCGGGTCAGCGTCAGAAGTGGCAAATCGCGGATCGTGGGCGATGCGGACGAAGACGTGATCAATCTGATTGCCATGGTCTTCGACTGCATTCTTGAAGACCGCAATGTGCCGGATTCGCTCAAGGCCCTGATCGCCCGGTTGCAGATCCCGATGCTCAAGGTCGCGGTGCTCGACAAGAGTTTCTTCAGCCGCAGCAGTCATCCGGCGCGGCGCCTGCTCAACGAAATCGCCGAGGCGGCCATGGGCTGGGGCGGCTGCGACGGTGAGGCGCGCGACAGCTTGTACCTGCGTATCGAACAAGTGGTGCAGCGTCTGCTGACCGATTTTGTCGATGATCCGGCGATTTTCTCCGAGTTACTGGCTGATTTTCTCGCCTTCACCAGCGATGAGCGCCGCCGCAGCGAGTTGCTTGAACAGCGCCTGCGTGACGCCGAAGAGGGGCGAGCGAGAACCGAGCTGGCGCGGCGCCGGGTCGAGCGGGCGTTGAATCAAGCGCTGCTGGGTAAAGTACTTCCACCGTCCGTGGTCACCTTCGTACAGGACGCTTGGAGCAAAGTATTGCTGTTGACGTGCCTCAAGCATGGTGATCAGTCAGCCGAATGGCAGGCCGATGTGCAGACCATGGAGCAATTGATCTGGAGTGTGCAGCGTCATGAAGACGCTGAATCCAGCTTGCGCTTGCTGGCACTGGTGCCGGGGTTGCTCAAGTCGCTGCGTGATGGTCTGAGCAGTTCGGCGTTTGACCCCTTTGCCACCAGCGAGTTTTTCAGTGAACTGGAAGCCCTGCATGTGCAGGTGCTGGAGCGTTCCGTTGCGGCTGATCAGGCCGCGCCCATGATCGAGGTGTCGCAGCAGATCGTGCTGCAAACCGCCGACGACAGCAGCATGGCATTGACGTCGGTACGCTTGCCCCACGATGCCGCCGGTCTGCGCCAGGTCGAGCAACTGCGCCTGGGCAGTTGGGTGGCGTTTCAGGAAGACGATGAACACAGTCTGCGCTGCAAACTGGCGGCCATCATCGAAGCCACCGGCAAGTATGTATTTGTCGATCGCACCGGCATGAAGGTGCTGGAGCGCAGCCGCAGCGCGCTGGCCGTGGAATTCGAGCGCGGCGCGGTACGTGCGCTGGATGACACCTTGCTGTTCGACCGCGCGCTGGAGTCGGTGCTGGGCAATCTGCGGCGACTCAATCGCGGCAAGTGATCGCGCGCCGGGGGCTGATCGCGGCATACTGGGCGCCTACACAGTCGGCGTTGAAGGAATCGGTATGCAGTTGGATCCCGCTAGCGGGTGGTGTCACGGGGTGCAGGTCTGCCCATCGCCCAACTTCAATGAACGCCCGGCGGGCGAAATTTCCCTGTTGGTCATTCACAACATCAGCCTGCCGCCGGCGCAGTTTGCCACGGGCAAGGTGCAGGAGTTTTTCCAGAATCGTCTGGATGTCACCGAACACCCCTACTTTGCAGGGATCGCTGATCTGCGCGTCTCGGCGCATTTTCTGATTGAACGTGACGGCAAGGTCACCCAGTTTGTCTCCTGTCTTGAGCGGGCGTGGCATGCCGGCGTGTCGGTCTTCGAAGGACGGGAAACCTGTAACGATTTTTCCGTGGGCATCGAGCTCGAAGGCACTGATGATCTACCGTTCACCGACGCGCAGTATCAGGCGTTGACGGCGTTGACCCGCCAATTGCAAAGCGCATTTCCGGCCATCACCGGCGCCCGCATTTGTGGGCACAGCGATATAGCACCCGGGCGTAAGACCGATCCTGGCCCGGCATTCGACTGGGCGCGTTATCGCGCAGCCCTGGCACAAGAGGAAGGACAATGAGTTTTCTGGTGTTACTGCTGGCGTTGTGGATCGAGAAGTTTTCGGCCCTGCGCCATCGGGTTCAACGCGATGGCGGATGGATCCGCGAACTGAACAAACTCGAAACCAGCGCGCGGCTGGCCAAACAGCCCTGGCTGGTGCTGACGATTCTGGTGCTGTTTCCGGTGGCGTTGCTGGCGCTGTTGCTAGTGGTGCTGGAACCGGTGGCCTACGGCTTGCTGGCGTTGCCGGTGCATTTGCTGGTGGTGATTTACAGCCTGGGGCGCGGCGACTTGCTTGGCGGTCTTGGGCCGTTTCGCGATGCCTGGCGTCGCGAGGATCTGCAAGCGGCGGCACATGTGGCCAAACGCGATCTGAACATTTGCGCCGACAGCGGTGAGCAGTTGCTTGAAAGCGTGCAGGGGCATCTGCTGTGGCAGGCTTATCAGAGCTTTTTTGCGGTGATCTTCTGGTATTTCGTGCTCGGCCCGGTGGCGGCATTGGCGTATCGCCTGCTGGCGCTGGCGCAGGAACACGGGCAGAACCCGGCATTGGTCGAGCGTGCCGCGCAACTGCGGCATGCCTTTGACTGGCTGCCGGTACGCTTGCTGGCGGCGAGTCTGGCGCTGGTCGGCAACTTTGTCGCGGTCAGTCGGGTGATGCTGCATGAATTGCTCAACTGGAATATCAGTGCTGCGCAACTGATCAATCGGGTCGGTCTGGCGGCGGGGGAGATTCCACCTCCCGTGGTCGGGCCGGACGGCATCAACACCCTCGATTGCCTGTGGGAACTACTGCTGCGCGCGGCGGTGCTGTGGTATGCCGGGTTTGCCTTGTGGACGGTTCTGGTTCACTGATTCAGGAAAGATCAAAAGATCGCAGCCTGCGGCAGCTCCTACGAGGAGGTCTGTGTGTCGCGGGCTGCGATGTCGTTAACCTTAAGTTACAAAACCTCCCTTCGATTTGAGCTATACAGAGATGGCGCCCGATAGTGGCTATCTGCTGTCGCCCCGCGCCTGCCAATAAAAACAAGAAAAACCAAGGGAGACTTCCAGTGAAGAGCTTGCTCTATCCCGCCGTCTCGCTGATGAACCGTCTGAGCTTCGGCATGAAGTTCAGCCTGATCAGCGTGCTGTTCCTGGTGCCGATGCTGGTGACCAATTTCTATCTGGTGCGCGATTCCTATCGCGAATTCCAGGGCACTCGGGTCGAACTGCAAAGCCTCGATCTGCTGGGCAGCAGCCTGGCCCTGCGCCGGGATCTGGAAACCCTCAACAATCTGGTGCAGATCAACGTCACCCTCGGCCAGTCCGGCAAGGCCGGCAATGTCGAGGCGCAGATCACCACCCTCGAGCAAGCGGTTTTGACGCGCTTGCAAGGGCTGACGGCGATGACCGACGATCCCGAACAGATTCAGGTGTTCGACGGCAAACGCGATGAAATGATCGTCGCGTTCAAGGCCCAGCAAACGGAAAACTCGCTGCAAAGCAAAAGCGCGCTGATCGGCAAATTGTTGGCCAGTGCGCAGATTTTCAGCCAGATCATCAGCAGTCAGGCCGGACTCAGCCGCGATAATCAGAGCGATATCCGTCAGCTCAGCGAACTGGTCACCCTGATCACGCCGACCGTCACGCAAACCCTCGGCGAAGGCCGGGCCATGGGTTCGTATTCATTGGGCCAGGGTTTTCTTAACAGTTCGTCGAGCACGCGTTTTGATGAGCTGATGGTGCAGATCGAAAAACTCCAGGCCGAATACGGCCTGAAGCTGCAGGACGCCCTCGGCTCCAGCAAAGCCGCGCGGGAAAACCTCAGCGCGGCGGCCGAGAGCAGCAAGGGCTCGCTGAAACAGGCCAGCGAACTGTTCGAAGAACAAGTGGTGATGGCTGACACGCTCGATGCACCGTGGCAGGCGTTTTACGATCAGGTCACCGGGCTGATCGACCGGACTTACCAGCTCAACGAAGCCACGTTGAAATTCCTCGACACTCAATTGCAGCAACGTCTGGCGCAAAACCGCACGCACATGGTCTTGCAGGCGGTGGCGCTGTCGGTGGTGTTTGTGCTGATTTTCTACCTCTATGGTGGTTTCTACGCCTCGACCCGCACCACGCTGAAACGCTTGGGCGCGATGATGGACAAGGTCGCGGCCGGCGACATGACGGTCAACTTCATGGCCAACAGTCGCGATGAATTGGGTGAGTTGGGCGAAGTGTTCAATGGCACGGTGCGCAAGATTCATGACTTGATCGAGCGCGTGGGGCAGACCGTCGGCGAGGTCGAGCGTCAGGCCGGGCAGGTTGAAAACGTCTCGGCGCAAAGCAACCAGGCGGTCGCCGGACAGCGCACGCAGATTGAGCAAGTGGCGACGGCGATGAATCAGATGTCGGCAACCTCACTGGAGGTGGCGCGCAGTGCCGCCGCAGCGGTGAGCAGTGCCCACAGTGTGAATGACGAGACTATCAGCGGTCGCGGTCTGGTCGAATCACAACAGGGCAGCATTGCCGCGCTGGCCAGCGAAATCGATCAGTCGGTGTTGGTGATCAACCAGTTGGCCAGTGACAGCCAGGCGATCAGTCGTGTACTGGAAGTGATCAAGAGCATCGCCGAACAAACCAACTTGCTCGCGCTCAACGCCGCGATCGAAGCAGCCCGTGCTGGTGAGCAGGGACGCGGTTTTGCTGTGGTTGCCGACGAAGTGCGCACCCTGGCCAAACGCACCCAGCAATCGACCGAAGAAATCGAACAGATGATCGCCAAACTGCACGGCGGTGTCGGCGCGGCGGTGAAAGCCATGGGCGTCAGCCATCAGATGGCCAATGGCACGGTCGGGCAGTCGGAGAAGGTCCAGCAGGCGCTGGAAAACATCCTCGGTGCGGTGGGCATGATCGTCGATCAGAACCAGCAGATCGCCGCTGCGGTTGAACAGCAAACGGCGGTGGCCCACGACATCGACCAGAACATCGTCGAGATCAACCGCGCCGGCGAACGTACGGCGCAAGGTGCGCACCAGACCGAAGATGCCAGCCGGGCGTTGTCGGCCCAGGTGGTAGAACTCAAACAGCTGATCAGCGCCTTCCGCGTCTGAGGCACGCACGAAACCTGTGGGAGCGAGCCTGCTCGCGAATGCAATCTGTTAGTGACATCTCTGTCACCTGACACATCGCCTTCGCGAGCAGGCTCGCTCCCACCGGGTTCTGGGTTTTATCAGAACCTTTTGTAGTACTTTTTCACTTCGGCCCGTAAGCCCAATCCTGTTTCTCTGCAGACTCTGGCATTTCCCCTGCAATGAGCCAGTATCCATACCCAATCGTTCGGTAGAGGAGGCCGCTCATGTCTGCCGCAACTCTGGGAGTCCAGGGCCGTTGTGCTCATTGCCAGACCACGCTGCTGCTCAAACCGTGGCAACTCAATGCCATCTCGATCAATGAACCGTTCAGCTGCGAGCATTGCCAGCAAGCGCTGGAGCTGCGTTGCCCGCAACAGATCAAGCGCTTCAAGTCCCTCGATTCACTGGCGCTACTGCGTTTCAGCGCTTCAGTAACAGTCTGCACCGCGCTGCTGGTGGCGTTGGTGATGGAATGGGTGGGATTGCTTAGCGTCAACGAGCAACTGAACGCATCACTGATCACGATCTTCGTGTACTTCGTGGTCGTCCGTTACGCGCGCCAGCGTCAGCATCTGACGCTGGTTCTGGAGGCCGCCAAGGCGCACGCCGACTGATTTGTAGGCGCTGTCGAGTGAAAAGAGGCTGCGATCTGTTGATCTTTTCTTCAAGCCAGGATCAAAAGAGCAATCACTCGATGCATGCGTAACGCCTGCGGCCACCTCAACGCTATCGGTGGGCTGAGTGAATGTTATCGGCAGGAAATAATTGGCAACGGGCACAGTTGAACGCTATGTGATCAGGTATAAAAAACACCGCAAGATCAGCGATAGCCGTTTGTCGGGACTGTCAGGTTTGACAGTAGAGCATGATGAAATAGTCAGATTTACTAATGTTGGCCTAACAAAGGCTGCACTTATATTTCGACTATTGTTGATCCCGATCCATGGAGCGATCATGAAAGATAAAGATGCTACTCCCGGCTCTACAAAAAACATCGAGAACGTCACTGAGAAAAATATTCTCACGAGCGAGGAGATTGATAAGTTATCCAAAGGTGCAAAAACCTACGAGGGGATTTTGATTGCGGATAATAGAGTCTATCGTGGGCAAATTAAATATACTTACTGGTGGGGTAATGACGGCGGAATGTTTTATTGTTATGCGTCCCACTACACCATTAATGATCCAGACGGTTTTAGCCGGCATAAGGCGAACATCCATTTCAGTTTTGATTCAAACCAGTGGTGGGGAATCGACTCTCCAGACAGCATGCGCCAAGACAATCAATGGAATCCTTGGCGCGTCGGAGGTTATATAGCGGCAAATAGACGAGCCCGCGTTTATGTCAGATTCGTTTTTGACCTTCCCTTCGCAGATGTGAGTGGAGAAAACTCCATTTATTATACGTACCCTTGACAGCAATATACTGTGTGAGGGGTAAGTCGAAGTCTGGTTGTCTTGCTCGACATGTAAGGAAGCAGTCAGGTATGCGAGCGGCTGTTGTTGGGTTTGTGGTGTCGAAGCAGTCGTTCGTTTTGTTTTTTATTTTTATAAGGTTTTTGTTAGAGTCGCGGGCCTTTTAAGGTTAGTGGTTGGGGCATTCAAGGCTATTCGCGTTTACAAGAGCTGAACCCGATATGGTCTAATGCCAATCAAATAATTCCTCGATATTAGCGGTAGTTTGTCTGGCCAATTGCTGGGTTGTGATGCTCATCAACTCGGCCAGCACCTCACAAATCGCCGGCAAATGCGCCGGGCTGTTGCGCTGACCGGGAAACATCGCGGGCGCCATGTCCGGCGAATCGGTTTCCAGCACGATCGACTCCAGCGGCAATTGCGCAATCACTCGATGCATGCGCAACGCCTGTGGCCAGGTCGGCGCGCCGCCCAGACCCAGTTTGAAACCGAGTTTGATGTACTCCCGCGCTTCTTCACGGCTGCCGGCGAAGGCGTGGATGATTCCCGCGCGTTTGAGCTTGAAGCGTTTGAGCGTTGAGATCACTGCCGCATGACTACGGCGAACGTGGATTAATGCCGGTAATTCGAAATCCGCGGCCAGTTGTAGCTGCGCCTCGAACAGCGCCTGTTGCCGCTCGCGGTCGAGGGTTTCGATGAAGTAATCCAGACCGATCTCGCCCACCGCACACAACTGCCGATGACCGCGCAATCGCGTCAGCCAATCTCCGAGTGCCGACAAATCTTCGGGGCGATGCTGATCGAGATACACCGGGTGCAGACCGAATGCCGCGTATAAATCCGCATCGCTCTGCACCAGATCCCACACCCGTTGCCAATTAACCTCATGGACACCCAACACCACCATCCGCCGCACCCCGAGCGCGCGGCTTTCGGCGAGCAACGCCGAGCGATCGGCGTCGAAGTCGGGGAAGTCGAGGTGGGTGTGGCTGTCGATCAGCTCCACGGCTCAGTCCCGGTGAATACGCTGCTTGAAGGTCCGCGCAATGGCCTGCACGCCAGGCTTGTACTCCGACTGCTCGACAGCGGCCAGCGCCAGTTCCAGCGCCTTGTCGGCGATCAACTGGTGTTGCTGGGCCATGGCGTTGACCGGCAGCGGCAGGAAATCCAGCAACTGCGTATCGCCGAAGGTGCCCAGGCGCAGCGGCCGCGATTTCAGCGGGAAGTCATGCAGCGCATCGAACACGCCTTGTAGCAGCACGTAGGAAGTCGTCACCAACGCGTCGGGCAAATGTCCCAGACGTTGCAGGAGTTCTTCCATCAGTTGCTTGCCGCACTCACGGCTGAAGGATTCGGCGTGTTCGACCAGCACTTCGCCCTTGAAGTCGACCAGCGCCTCTTTGAAACCGGCGGCACGTTCCTGGCTGATGCTCAGTTCCGGGCGCGCGCCGAGCAGCACAATCTGCTTCAGTTGCGGGTCGAGCAAGCTCTGGGTCAGGTGCAGGCTGGCTTCGCGGTCGTCACTGATCACCGAGCAGAAATGTTCCGGCTCCATGACCCGGTCGATGGCGATGATCGGCAGCCCTTTGGCCTGCAACTGCCGATAGCTATCATCGCCGGCGGGCAGGCAACTGGCGACGATCAACGCATCACAACGACGCGCGCGGAACAGTTGCAGCAACTGCCGCTCGCTGTCTGGCGCATCGTCGGAGCTGGCGATCAGCAATTGATAGCCGCGCGCTCGCGCACCTTGTTCGAGCAGCTTGGCGATCCGCGCGTAACTGGGGTTTTCCAGATCCGGCAGAATAAAGCCCAGCGTGCGCGTATGCCGACTGCGCAGCCCGGCCGCTTGAGGGTTTGGCGTGAAGCCGTGCAGATCGACCACCGCCCGCACCCGCTCGACGGTGGCGTTACTGATGCGTTGCTGTTCGGCCTTGCCGTTGATGACGTAGCTGGCGGTGGTCACGGACACTCCGGCCAACCGCGCGATATCACTGAGTTTCAACCCGGGATTTCCTTGTTTTTTCGAGCTTGCCGCGACATTTTCGCCAATCCTACCCGATTAGGGCAGGCGACTATTGTCGCAGCGCATCCGACAAGTTGGACTTCAAGGATGGGACATTATCGAGTAACGTGCCGATCAATCTAGATTAAACGTTTCAGCAAGCGTATTTTCTACGTTTTAGACGTCTTTGGCCGGTTCTGCCGTGAAACCGCCAAAACTGCCGCTGAAAAGCAAAGCGGTAAAGCGCCTAAGCTGCAAACCATCCAAAACAATACCTGGCACTCATAAAGCGCCAAAAAGGAGATCGCATGCTCGAGCTCACTATAGAGCAGATATCCATGGGCCAATCGGCTGTGGATAAACCCGCTGCCCTGCAACTGCTCGCCAATCACCTGGTGGCCGATGGTCTGGTTGCCGACGGTTACCTCGCTGGATTGCAGGCACGGGAAGCCCAGGGCTCGACCTTTCTCGGTCAAGGTATTGCCATTCCCCACGGGACCCCGGAAACCCGCGATCAGGTGTTCGCCACTGGCGTGCGCCTGATGCAGTTCCCGGAAGGCGTGGATTGGGGCGATGGCCAGATCGTTTATCTGGCGATTGGCATTGCCGCCAAATCCGACGAACACCTGCGCCTGCTGCAACTGCTGACCCGTGCCCTCGGCGAGACCGATCTGGGCCAGGCCCTGCGTCGCGCCAGTTCACCTGAGGCGCTGCTGAAATTGCTGCAAGGCGCGCCGCAGGAACTGGCGCTCGATGCGCAGATGATTGGCCTCGGTGTCTCGGCCGACGATTTCGAAGAACTGGTCTGGCGTGGCGCGCGTCTGCTGCGTCAGGCCGATTGTGTGAGCAACGGTTTTGCCGGCGTGTTGCAGCAGGTCGAAGCGCTGCCGCTGGGCGATGGTTTGTGGTGGCTGCACAGCGAGCAAACGGTGAAGCGTCCGGGCCTGGCGTTTGTTACGCCGGACAAACCGATGCGCTACCTCGGTCAGCCGCTTAGCGGTCTGTTCTGCCTGGCCAGCCTCGGCGAGGCACATCAAGCGTTGCTTGAACGCCTGTGTGCGTTGCTGATCGAAGGTCGCGGCCATGAATTGGGCCGCGCTACCAGCAGTCGCAAAGTTCTCGAAGTGCTCGGCGGTGAATTGCCCGCCGACTGGCCGAGCGCGCGTATTGCCCTGGCCAACGCCCACGGTCTGCACGCGCGCCCGGCGAAGATCCTCGCGCAACTGGCGAAGAGTTTTGATGGCGAGATTCGCGTGCGCATCGTCGACGGTCAGGACAGCGCCGTGTCGGTGAAGAGTCTGAGCAAACTGCTCAGCCTTGGCGCCCGTCGTGGTCAGGTGCTGGAGTTGATCGCCGAGCCGAGCATTGCCGCCGACGCTTTGCCGGCACTCTTGGCCGCTATCGAAGAGGGTCTCGGCGAAGAAGTCGAGCCGCTGCCAGCGGTGAGCCAGCAACGCGAAGTCATCGCCGACATCGCCGAAGTGCTGCTCGCCCCGGCCTCCGGCAGCCAGTTGCAAGCAATCCCGGCGGCACCCGGCATCGCTATCGGCCCGGCACACATCCAAGTGCAGCAAACCATCGATTATCCGCTGCGGGGCGAGTCCGCTGCCATCGAACGCGAACGTCTCAAGCAAGCGCTCAGCGATGTGCGCAGCGATATTCAGGGCCTGATCGAGCGCAGCAAAGCCAAAGCCATCCGCGAGATCTTCATCACCCATCAGGAAATGCTCGACGACCCGGACCTCACCGACGAAGTCGACACCCGCCTCAAACAAGGCGAAAGCGCCGAAGCGGCATGGATGGCGGTGATCGAAGCGGCGGCCAAACAGCAGGAGTCGTTGCAGGACGCCTTGCTCGCCGAGCGTGCGGCGGATCTGCGTGACATCGGTCGCCGCGTGCTGGCGCAACTGTGTGGCGTGCAGACCGCGAGCGAGCCTGAACAACCGTACATTCTGGTGATGGACGAAGTCGGCCCGTCCGACGTCGCGCGGCTGGACCCGGCGCGTGTCGCGGGGATTCTCACCGCACGCGGCGGCGCCACCGCGCACAGTGCAATCGTTGCGCGAGCGCTCGGGATTCCGGCGCTGGTTGGCGCTGGCGCGGCAGTGTTGCTGCTGCAACCGGGCACGCCATTGCTGCTCGACGGCCAACGCGGTCGTCTGCACGTCGACGCCGATGCCGCGACTCTGCAACGCGCCACCGAAGAACGCGATACCCGCGAACAACGGCTGAAGATTGCCGCCGAACAACGTCATCAACCGGCACACACCACCGACGGTCACGCCGTCGAAGTCTTTGCCAACATTGGCGAAAGCGCTGGCGTGATCAGCGCGGTGGAGCAGGGCGCCGAAGGCATCGGTCTGCTGCGTACCGAACTGATTTTCATGGCCCATCCGCAAGCACCGGACGAAGCCACGCAAGAAGCCGAATACCGCCGCGTCCTCGATGGCCTCGCCGGTCGCCCGTTGGTGGTTCGCACGCTGGATGTCGGTGGCGACAAACCGCTGCCGTATTGGCCGATTGCCAAGGAAGAAAACCCGTTCCTCGGCGTGCGCGGCATTCGCCTGACCTTGCAGCGGCCGCAGATCATGGAAGCGCAATTGCGCGCCTTGCTGCGTTCGGCGGACAACCGTCCATTGCGGATCATGTTCCCGATGGTCGGCAGCGTTGAAGAATGGCGTCAGGCCCGCGACATGACTGAACGTCTGCGCCTGGAAATCCCGGTCGCCGATCTGCAACTGGGGATCATGATCGAAGTGCCGTCCGCCGCTTTGCTCGCGCCGGTGCTGGCCAAGGAAGTCGACTTCTTCAGCGTCGGCACCAACGACCTGACGCAATACACCCTGGCCATCGACCGTGGCCATCCGACCCTGTCGGCGCAGGCTGACGGTTTGCACCCGGCGGTGCTGCAACTGATCGACATCACCGTGCGCGCGGCCCATGCCCACGGCAAGTGGGTCGGTGTTTGCGGTGAGTTGGCGGCGGATCCGCTGGCGGTGCCGGTGCTGGTTGGCCTCGGCGTCGATGAACTCAGCGTCTCTGGCCGCAGCATTGCCGAAGTCAAGGCACGCATCCGCGAACTCAGCCTGACCCAGGCGCAAACCCTTGCTCAACAGGCCCTGGCCGTGGGCAGCGCCAACGAAGTGCGCGCATTAGTGGAGGCCCTGTAATGGCCAAGATTCTTACCCTGACCCTTAATCCGGCGCTCGACCTCACCGTCGAACTGCCACGGCTGGAGGCCGGTCAGGTCAATCGCAGCGACGAGATGCACACCCACGCCGCTGGTAAAGGCGTGAACGTCGCGCAAGTGCTGGCCGATCTAGGCCATCAACTGACGGTCAGTGGGTTTCTCGGCGAAGACAATCTGCAAGCGTTCGAAACCCTGTTCGCCAAGCGCGGTTTTGTCGACGCGTTTATCCGCGTGCCGGGTGAGACGCGCAGCAACATCAAGGTCGCCGAACAGGATGGCCGTATCACCGACATCAACGGCCCGGGGCCGGTGGTCGACGCCGCCGCGCAGCAGGCCTTGTTGGAGCGTCTGCTGCAGATTGCACCGGGTCACGATGCGGTGGTGGTCGCCGGCAGTTTGCCGCGCGGCGTCACGGCGCAGTGGTTGCGTGAACTGATCGAACGGCTCAACCAGCTCGGTCTGAAAGTCGCTCTCGACTCCAGCGGCGAAGCGTTGCGCGAAGCGTTGAAAGCCAGTCCATGGCTGATCAAACCGAACACCGAAGAACTCGCCGACGCCCTCGGTTGCGACGTGGTTTCCCACGCGGCGGAAGCGCAAGCAGCGGCGCGCTTGCATGCGCAAGGCATCGAGCACGTGGTGATTTCCCACGGTGCTGACGGTGTGAATTGGTTCAGCGTCGGTTCGGCACTGCACGCCACGCCGCCGAAGGTCAGCGTCGCCAGCACGGTCGGTGCTGGTGATTCGCTGTTGGCCGGCATGCTTCACGGTTTGCTCAGCGCCGACACGCCTGAACAAACCCTGCGCACGGCCACCGCGATTGCGGCGATGGCGGTGACCCAGATCGGTTTTGGCATCAACGACGCTGCGCAACTGGCGCAGCTCGAACAGGGCGTGCGCGTGCGCCCCCTGACAGAACAATAAGAGGGTTGGTCATGAAATTAGCCATTGTTACGGCTTGCCCGAACGGCATGGTCACCAGTGTGCTGTGCGCGCGTTTGCTCGATGCGGCGGCGCAGCGTCAGGGCTGGAGCACCAGCGTTGAAGTGGTCGATGCTGCGCACCCGGAACGCGAGTTGTCGGCGGCGACCATTGCAGCGGCCGAGTGGGTTTTGCTGGTCGCCACAGGCGCAGTCGACATGACGCGTTTTGTCGGTAAACGAGTCTTTCAGATTGCCCCGGCACAAGCGCTGCAGGATGTCGAAGCGGTGCTGCGTCGTGGAGCTGAAGAGGCTGAAGTTTACGTCGCCGGCGCTGCTGAACCGGTTGCTGATGCGCCGCGCGCGCCACGTCTCGTCGCTATCACTGCGTGCCCGACCGGTGTCGCCCACACCTTCATGGCGGCCGAAGCCCTACAGCAAACCGCCAAGCGTCTGGGTTACGAACTGCAGGTCGAAACCCAAGGCTCGGTGGGCGCGAAAACCCCGTTGAGTGCAGCGGCAATTGCCGACGCAGACGTGGTGTTGCTGGCAGCGGACATCGAAGTCGCCACCGAGCGTTTCGCCGGCAAGAAAATCTATCGTTGCGGCACCGGGATCGCCTTGAAGCAGTCCGAAGCCACACTGAAAAAAGCCTTGGCCGAAGGTGCGGTGGAAAGCGCGGCGGCTGACGGCAAAGCTCCGGCGAAGCAAGAGAAGACCGGCATCTACAAACACCTGCTGACCGGCGTGTCGTTCATGCTGCCGATGGTGGTGGCCGGCGGTTTGATGATCGCGCTGTCGTTTGTGTTCGGCATCACCGCGTTCAAGGAAGAAGGCACGCTGGCCGCTGCGTTGATGCAGATCGGTGGCGAGACCGCGTTCAAATTGATGGTGCCGCTGTTGGCCGGTTACATCGCTTACTCGATCGCCGACCGTCCGGGCCTGGCGCCGGGGATGATTGGCGGCTTGCTCGCGAGTACGTTGGGTGCTGGTTTTATCGGTGGCATCGTCGCCGGTTTCATCGCCGGTTATGCGGCCAAGGCGATCAGTCGATATGTCGCCTTGCCGCAAAGTCTCGAAGCACTGAAACCGATTCTGATCATCCCGTTGTTCGCCAGTCTGTTCACCGGTCTGGTGATGATTTACGTGGTCGGCAAACCGGTCGCCGGCATGCTCGGGGCGCTCACGCATTTCCTCGACAGCATGGGCACCACCAACGCGATTCTGCTCGGTGTGTTGCTCGGCGGCATGATGTGCGTCGACCTCGGCGGGCCGATCAACAAAGCCGCCTATGCGTTCTCGGTGGGGCTGCTGGCGTCGCAGAGTTATGCGCCGATGGCCGCGACCATGGCCGCGGGCATGGTGCCGCCAATCGGGCTTGGTATCGCCACGTTTATTGCGCGGCGCAAGTTCGCTCAGACTGAGCGCGAAGCCGGTAAAGCAGCGCTGGTGCTGGGGCTGTGCTTTATCTCCGAAGGGGCGATTCCGTTTGCCGCGAAAGATCCGTTGCGGGTGATTCCGGCGAGCATTGCCGGTGGTGCGCTGACCGGTGCGCTGTCGATGTATTTCGGCTGCAAACTAATGGCGCCGCACGGTGGCTTGTTTGTGTTGGCGATTCCGAATGCGATCAACCATGCGTTGTTGTATTTGCTGGCGATTGTCGCGGGGAGTTTGTTGACCGCTGTGGTCTATGCGACGGTCAAACGCCCGGAAGCCGTCGAGCTGGCGCTGGAACCCGCCAAGGCCTGACTGACACCGCAAACCCCTGTAGGAGTGAGCCTGCTCGCGATATCGGTCTGTCAGTGACATGAGTGTCGGCTGATACACCGCTATCGCGAGCAGGCTCACTCCTACAATTGGTTCTGCGGTGTGTCTGGTGTCATGTGTGTTTCATGATCGCGTGCTTAAGTTTTCCTTTTTTCAGGGAGAACATCATGAGCGATTTCAACCCCGGTCGCCGGCGTGTCATGCAAGTCGTTGGCGCCGGTCTGCTGATGCCAAGCCTGGCGCCGGCAGTGATTGCCTCGGTCAAGGATCGCCCGCAGTTGACCGACGGCGTGCAGTCCGGCGACCTGCAAGGCGACCGCGCGATGATCTGGAGCCGCAGCGATCGCCCGGCGCATATGGTGGTCGAGTGGGACACCCGCAGCCAGTTTCGCCATCCCCGCCGCTTGGTCTCGGCGCTCGCCGATGCGCGCACAGATTTCACCGCTCGGGTCGAGCTCACCGGGCTGCCCGCCGATCAGGCGATTTTCTATCGCGTGTATTTCAAGGACGCCCGCACCGGCGTCGCCAGCGAACCATGGTTGGGTCACCTGCGCAGCGCTCCGACGGCGCGGCGCAATATTCGTTTCGTCTGGAGCGGTGACACCGTCGGCCAGGGCTTCGGCATCAACCCGGACATCGGCGGCATGCGCATCTACGAAGCCATGCGTCTGCGCCTGCCGGACTTCTTTATCCACAGCGGCGACACCATCTATGCCGACGGCCCCGTACCCGCGCAGCTCACCACCGAAGGTGGACGCATCTGGCGCAACCTCACCACCGAAGCCAAGAGCAAAGTCGCACAGACCCTCGACGATTATCGCGGCAACTACCGCTACAACCTGATGGACGAAAACATCCGTCGCTTCAACGCCGAAGTGCCGCAGATCTGGCAATGGGACGACCATGAAGTGGTCAACAACTGGTCGCCGGGCAAGCAGCTCGACGAGCGCTATCAGGAGAAAGATATCCACACCCTGGTCGGGCGCGCACGCAAGGCGTGGCTGGAATACTCGCCGATGCGTTTGCAGGCTGCCGACGGCGGCGGGCGGATTTATCGCAAGATCAGTTACGGCCCGATGCTCGATGTGTTCGTGCTCGACATGCGCAGTTATCGCGGCGCCAATGACGACAACCTCGGCGCGGCGAAACCGTTCCTGGGGCGTGAGCAACTGAACTGGCTCAAGCGCGGTTTGAAGAAATCCAAAGCCCAGTGGAAGGTCATCGCCGCCGACATGCCGATCGGCCTTGGCGTGCCGGATGGCGAGGTCAGCCCGGGTGTCGCGCGTTGGGAAGCGGTGGCTAACGGTGATCCGGGACCGGCGCAGGGGCGCGAGGTGGAAATCGCCGAGTTGCTCGGCTATCTGCGTGCGCAGCAGGTGCGCAATTTTGTCTTCCTCACGGCAGATGTGCATTACTGCGCGGCCCATCACTATCACCCGGATCGCGCGGCGTTTCAGGATTTCGAGCCGTTCTGGGAGTTTGTCGCCGGGCCGTTGAATGCCGGGAGCTTTGGGCCTAATCCGCTGGACAAGACCTTTGGGCCGGAAGTGGTATTCGAGAAGGCGCCACCGGCGCAGAACACTTCGCCGTTTGCCGGGTTTCAGTTTTTTGGCGAGGTGAATATTGAAGGGGGGAGTGGGGAGATGAGTGTGGTGTTGCGGGATTTGAATGGGGTGGCGGTTTTTGAGAAAAAATTGCAGCCCGCTTGAAGATCAAAAGCTAACCCTCACCCCAGCCCTCTCCCGGAGGGAGAGGGAGCCGATCGAGGTGTCTGAAGAGGTACGTCGACCTGAAAGACCGAGTTGATTATGAGATCAGCACAAAGCCTTTCTCGATTATGGATTCGGTGAGGGACGTTCAGGTCGGCGTATTGCGTGAATCTCCCCCAATCAGTCCCCTCTCCCTCCGGGAGAGGGTTAGGGTGAGGGGCTCTTTAATAGACATCACGCCGATATCGACCCTGCTCAATCAACCGCTCCACTTCGGCGCTGCCGAGAATATCGTTGAGCACTTGATCAACCCCCGAAGCCATCCCCTGCAAGCTGCCACAGATATAAATAACCGCCCCCTCCGCCAGCCATCTCTTCAGCTCATCAGCCGATTCACGCAAACGATCCTGCACATAAACCTTCTCCACCTGATCCCGCGAAAACGCCAGATCCAGCCGTTCCAGATCGCCATTGATCAACCACTCTTCCAGCTCCGCGCGGCAGAGGAAATCATGTTCGCGATTACGCTCGCCAAACAGCAACCACTGGCGCTGTTGACCATCGGCAATCCGCGCCTTGAGCAAGCTGCGCAACCCGGCCAGACCCGTACCGTTGCCCAGCAGAATCATCGGCACGGGTTCGTTCGGCAGATGGAAACCACTGTTGCGCCGCACCCGCAAACTGATGCTGCCGCCCACCGGCGCATGCTCGGTCAGCCAACCGGAACCGATGCCAAGGGTGCCATCGGCATGCTGTTCCTGACGCACGATCAACTCCAGCACACCGTCGGCGGCAATCGAGGCGATCGAGTATTCGCGCATGGCCAGCGGCACCATTGCATCGACCAGCGATTGCGCATGCAAACCCACCAGATGTGCGCGGTGCTCGGGCAATTGCCGCGACGCCAGCGCGACTTCCAGAGGTTCGTCGAGGCCGTTGATTTTTACTGTGGTCTCGCCACGAATGCCGAGGCCGTCGAGGAAGTGTTCGATGGCCCACGGGCAGTTGCGTGGCAGTACTTCGACCAGGTCGCCGGCCAGCCAACTGCTGGTGTTCGGTGTGCTCAGGCCCAACAAGTAAACCGGCGCACCGCTGCTGTCCGGGTTCAACAGTTCGCGGCGTGTCAGCGTCCAGTTGTCGTAGTTCGGCGCTTGCCAGGTATCGATGGGGGCTTGCCCGGTGAGCAGGCCGAGTTGGGTTTGCCAATGGCGCAGCGCGTACGGGTCGCCACTGTCGACTTCCACCGGCGCGAAAAGGGTCTTGCCGCCGTGCTCGCTCAGCCACTGATGCAGTCGCTTGGCGAAGCCGCAGAAGTGCTGATACTGACGATCACCGAGGCCGAGCACCGAGTAATTCAGGCTATCGAGCGTTGCCGCCTTGCCCAGCACTTTGCGCTCGAACCCGCGCGCGCTGTCCGGTGCTTCGCCGTCGCCAAACGTGCTGACCACAAACAGCGCGTTGTTCGATTCACGCAAATCCTGCTCGCTGACATTGGCCAGTGGCTGCACCTTCACCGGCAATCCGGCTGCCTGCAATTGCCCGGCGGTCTGCCACGCCAGTTGCTCGGCAAAACCGCTCTGGCTGGCGAAGCCGATCAGCCAGGCCGACGCATCGCCCGCCGGTTGAGCGAGACCTTTGCGCGCATCCTTGATCTGCTTTTTCTTGCGTCGACGATCGAGGTACAGCAGCCATCCGGTAATGAAAAACAGCGGCATGCACACCGCAGCCAGGGTGATGATGATCCGCCCGACCAGACCGAAATAACTGCCGACGTGCAGCGCATAAATGCTGGTCAGCAGTTGCGCCTTGAAGCTCTTGTCGGCGTAGCGGTCGACGCGTTTGACGATGCCGGTGGCCGGGTCGAGGGTGATCTGGTTCAGCGCGCGATCATGCGGCGAGCTGTCGAGCAGGTAGAACACCGTTGCCGGTTGGCCGGCGACGGCCGGCATACGGATGTTGTAGGCGGCCAGACCCGGGCCGGCAGCGCTGTAGATGCTGCTCCACATCGCTGCGTAGTCGGCGGTCGGTGCCGGGCCTTCCGGCGCCGGGCCGCGACCACCGCGCACGCGCTCGTTTTGCGGCGCGTCGGAGAGCAATTTGGTCAGGCCTTTGTTGTACCACTCATACGACCAGGACAACCCGGTCAACGCCAGCAGCAGATAGACCAGCAGACACCACGTGCCGGCCACCGAGTGCAGATCCCAGTTGAAGGCGCGACCTTTTTTCTTCCAGTCCAGCGTCAGCCACACGCGCCAGCTGTTCCACTGACGTGGCCAGCGCAGGTACAGGCCGGAGAGGCAGAAGAACAACAGAATCAGCGTGCAGGCGCCGGTGATGTTGCGGCCGGTATCGCCCATGGCGAGGAAGCGGTGCAGTTGCAGCATCAGGCCGAAGAAATCCTGGCCGACGGCATCGCCCATGAAGTCGGCGGTGTACGGATCGAAATAGCGCATCTCACCGCGCCGTTCACCCTTGGGCGGGGTGAAGAAGACTTTCGCCGCGTTGCCGCTGTCGGTTTCGACCCAGAGCATCGAAACCTTTTTGCCCGACGTGGCTTCGATGCGCTCGACCAGTTCGACGGGCGGCAGCACGCCGGCGACTTGTTTTTCCACCTGCAGAACGGAAGGATTCAGCGCCCGCAGGATTTCGTCCTGAAACGAATAGGCCGCGCCGGTGATGCCCATCAACGCCAGCACCAGGCCTGCGGTGATGCCAAAAAACCAGTGCAACTGGAACAGGGTTTTCTTCAACACGTCACTCGCCGTCCATTCGGAAATTGTCTTCACGGCGCGCATTATGCCGTGGGTTATCGAGAAGCGTTCTTTCTTACGCACAAAAGCCCCGTTCAATTGAATGAACGGGGCCCACTGTTTTTTTTTGGAGTTGCCGAAGGCTGCGATCTTTTGATTTTTTTTCAGAATCAAAAGCCAGATCAACAGATCGCAGCGTGCCGCAGCTCCTACAGGGTCAGAAGTGGAAGTTGGTGCTCAACAATGCCGTACGGCCCGCCGCCTGGTTGGCGAAGTGGGTCGAGAAGGCTTTGTCGTAGTAGGTTTCGTTGGTCAGGTTCTGCACGTTGAGTTGCAGGTCGACGTTCTTGGTCAGCTTGTAAGCCGCCATCGCGTCGTAGCGAACATACGAGTCAACCATGGTGGTGTTGGCCACGCTGCCGTACACGTCGTCGACGTAGAACGCACCGCCACCGATAGTGAGCTTCGGCGTGACCTGGTAAGTGGTCCACAGGCTGGCGCTGTTTTTCGGCGTGTTAGGCAGCTCGTTGCCATCGTTGGCCCGGCCCAGTGGACCGCCATCGACTTGTTCGCTGTCCATGAAGGCGTAACCGGCGAACACTTGCCACTTGTCGGTGATCTTGCCGCTGGCCGACAGCTCGACACCTTGCACACGGGTCTTGCCGGCGTTTTCGTACGAGGTGGTGTCGACTTGCACACGAGCGTTTTCTTTCTCGGTGCGGAAGATGTCAGCGGTCAGCGACAAGCGATCGTTGAGCAGATCCCACTTGGTGCCGATTTCATAGTTCTTGGTGGTTTCCGGCTCCATGTCGCTGCTCAGCAGGTTGCCGCTGCGATCCGGGGTGCCGCCCAACGGGTTGCCTTCCTGACCTTCGCCCAAGGTGTTGCCCGGTGGCGTGGCCGAGGTGGCGTAGGAGGCGTAGATGCTGCCGTTTTCCGCAGGCTTGTAGACGACGCCGAACTGACCGGTGACGAACTCGCTGGTGTCATCGCCCTTGGACGTGGTGGTGCCAGCGGCGTTGTAGGTCTTGTAGTCGGTGTCGAAGTGGTCGTAACGCAGGCCCATGTTCACCAGCCACTGCTCGTTCAGCTCCAGGGTGTCGAACACATACAGCGCGTAGGTGTTGGCCTGGGTGTCGGTGCCGGCGTAGTTGCGCGAGATTGCGCCGTTCCACGGATCGTTCGGGTTCGGGTTCGACAGCGAGGTGCAGTTGTAGCCACTGGCTGCGCCGATCAGGCCCGGGTTGCAGTTAGTGGTCACTGCGCTGGTGCGCGGCGTGGTGTCGGTGTTGACGTTATACGAAGACTTCTGGCTTTCCTCACGGGTGTACTCGACGCCGGTGGAGAAGCTGTTCTTGAAGCCGGCGACGTAGAAATTGCCGAACAGGTCAGTCTGGTTGGTGGTGGTTTCGGTGTTGCTCACCCGCGTATTGGCACGACGCCAGAGGCTGCCATTGTTGACGTTGCCCTTGCTGTCGTCCGGCTGGGTCAGGATGTAATCCTGCATGCTGGTGCCGTGGCGCAGGGTGTTCTTGATCGTCAGCGAATCGCTCAGGTCATGCTCGATGGCGAAGGTCGCAGTGTCGGTGCGGCCCTTGCGGAAGTCGCGATCCAGACCGTAGAAATTGCTGTGGTCACCGCCGGCGTACGGCTTGTCCGGATTGGACTTGGTGCGTGCAGCGGAGCCGCCAGCAGGAATGGTGTACGGCACGCCCGAATCCGGGGTGTCGTTGCTTTCGAGATGGTAGTAGTCGAGGTTGACGCGGGTGTCGGTGCCCAGGCCAAAGGCCAGGGACGGGGCGATGCCCCAGCGGTCGTAATCGACTTTGTCGCGACCGGCGACGTTGCTCTCGTGGCTCATCAGGTTCAGACGGCCGGCGGCGGTGTCGCTGAACTGATAGTTGCCGTCGAGGGTGTAACGCTGGGTCTGATCGGAACCCCAGGTGAAACCACCATCGAACGAGTTGCCCAGGTGCGCTTTCTTGCTCACCAGGTTGATGCTGCCGCCTGCCGCGCCGCGACCGCCGATGGCAGAGTTCGGGCCCTTACTGACTTCAATGTTTTCCACGGCGAAGATCTCGCGGCTCTGCGAACCGGTGTCGCGCACGCCGTCGAGGTAGGTGTCGCCCTGCGCGTCGAAACCACGAATGAACGGACGGTCGCCCTGTGGATTACCGCCTTCACCGGCGCCGAAGGTGATGCCCGGCACGGTGCGCAGCGCGTCCTGCATGTTCAGCGCGCCGGTGTCTTTCAGAACCTGCTGTGGAATAACGGTGACCGAGCGCGGCGTGTCGACCAGCGGCGCGGTGTACTTGGGCGAGGAGGCTTTTTCGACCTGGTAGGACGTCGAGTCCTGGGCTTCGCCGGTGATGGCGGTGGCGTCCAGGGCGATGGCATTGCCGGCGGCTTTGCTGTCGGTTTTTTCGGCAGCAAACACCATCTGGCCAGCGGAGCCGGCGGTGATTGCCACACCGATTGCAGAGGCAAGCAGACGTGGTGAACTGACCGGTAATTGTGCGTGTTGACGTGCCATTTTTATTCCCCTCCCCAAGGATTTGAGGCGGCGGAATATAGGGTAAACAGGTATTCGTATCAATTGCGAAACATTGTTATTCGCACTGAATTTACATTCTTTACAATTTAACCTTACGGTTTTTGCCAGTTCATTCGTCTCTCGGGTTTTACAGAGCCAATAAGAATCAATACCATTGCCGCCTCTTTGCCATCAGGTGTCATTGCCATGCTGTTGCACATCCCCGGGCTGTTCGCGAAAGACGAAGTGCAGCGCATCCGCGAGGCACTGGAGCAGGCCGATTGGGCCGATGGCAAGATCACCGCCGGCTTTCAATCGGCCAAGGCAAAGCACAATCTGCAACTGCCAGAAGGTCATCCGCTGGCCAAGGAAATCGGTGCGGCGATGCTGGAGCGGCTGTGGAAAAACCCGCTGTTCATGTCCGCCGCGCTGCCGCACAAAGTCTTCCCGCCGTTAGTGAACTGTTACACGGCCGGTGGCAGCTTCGATTTCCACATCGACAACGCCGTGCGCCAGCCCAAGGGCAGCATCGAGCGCGTGCGCACCGATCTGTCGGCGACGTTGTTTTTCAGCGAGCCTGCGGATTACGACGGCGGCGAGCTGGAAATCCAGGACACCTATGGCACCCAGCGGGTGAAGTTGCCGGCCGGCGACATGGTGTTGTACCCGGGCACCAGCCTGCACAAGGTCAATGCGGTCACTCGCGGTGCGCGTTATGCGTCGTTTTTCTGGACACAGAGTCTGGTGCGCGAAGACAGCCAGCGCGCGTTGCTGTTCGAGATGGACGGGGCGATTCAGCAACTGACTCAAGACCTGCCTGATCACCCTTCGCTGATCCGCCTCACCGGCACCTATCACAACTTGCTGCGGCGCTGGGTCGAGGTATGAGTTTCCAGCTGCGCCGCGAGGAAGTCCTCGACGGCGAACAACTTAGCGCCATGCTCGGCGAAAGTCCGGCCCGTGCTGCGCAGGCGATTTTGCTGGCGGCGGGGGAGGGCGAAGTTGAAGCGCAGGCGTTGCTCGGACAAATCCTGCTCGACGGCCAAGGCATCGCCCAGGATCAAGCGCTGGCGCTGCGCTGGTTCGGCATCGCTGCCGCGCGCGGGCATCTGATGGCGCGCAATATGCTCGGGCGTTGTCATGAGCATGGCTGGGGCGTTGCTGCGGATGCATCGGTTGCTGCGCCGCATTACCGGATCGCAGCGAATGCCGGGCTGGATTGGGCGATGTACAACCTCGCCAATCTGCTCGCGACCGGGCGGGGAGTGGCGGTGGATCATCAACAGGCGTTGGCGCTGTATCGGCGCGCGGCTGAATTGGGCCATGCGAAATCGATGAATCTGCTGGGGCGCTATCTGGAGGAAGGGCAGGAGTGCCCGGCGGATCCGGTTGCGGCGCGCGATTGGTATCGGCGTTCGGCCGAGGGTGGGGATTTTCGTGGGCAGTTCAGTTTTGCTGCAGTTTTAGCGGATGAGGGGCGGATTGATCAGGCGGTCGATTGGCTTGAGAAAGCTTTGGTCGGCGGCAATCTGAATTTTTTGCGGGTGGCGAGTCAGGCGTTGGCGAGTGCTGTTGATCTGAGGATTCAGGCGTTGGCTGAGCGGTATGCGCTTCGGTGCCAAGAGCCCTCACCCTAACCCTCTCCCAGAGGGAGAGGGGACTGACCGAGTTGGATGTTCCGGATACACCGACCTGAGATATCCGGTCGAACTCAGCTTTTGAAAGGCCCCCGATCTGCTCCCTTTCCCCCTCGCCCCCTTGGGGGAGAGGGCTGGGGTGAGGGGGATAGATCGAAAGCACACCACAAATCTCAAAGCCAGACACAAAAAAAGCCCATGACACGTCATGGGCTTTTCACTTGCAGCTAGCAGCTTGAAACTCGCAGCTGCGCTTACACGTAAAACGATTTCAACGGCGGAAAGCCATTGAACTCAACCGCGCTGTAACTGGTGGTGTACGCCCCGGTCGACAGCCAGTACAAACGATCACCGATCGCCAGGTTCAACGGCAGACCGTATTTGTAGTTCTCGTACATGATGTCAGCGCTGTCGCAGGTCGGGCCGGCGATCACGACTTCTTCCATCTCGCCTTTCTTCTCGGTCCAGATCGGGAACTTGATCGCTTCGTCCATGGTTTCAATCAGGCCGGAGAATTTGCCCACATCGGTATAAACCCAACGTTCAACAGCGGTGCGTGACTTGCGTGCAACCAGCACCACTTCGCTGACCAGAATTCCGGCGTTGGCGATCAGCGAACGGCCCGGCTCGAGAATGATTTCCGGCAGGTCATCACCGAAGTCTTCCTTGAGGAAACGGATGATTTCTTCGGCGTAGGTTTCCAGGCTGTTGGTGCGGGTGATGTAGTTGGCCGGGAAGCCACCGCCCATGTTGATCAGCTTCAGGTGAATGCCGTCTTCTTCTTTCAGGCGCTCGAAGATCACTTTGACCTTGGCGATCGCCGCGTCCCAGACGCTGATGTCGCGTTGCTGCGAACCGACGTGGAAGGAGATGCCGTAAGGCACCAGGCCGAGGTCGCGAGCGAGGATCAGCAGGTCCATGGCCATGTCGGTCTGGCAGCCGAATTTGCGCGACAGTGGCCAGTCAGCCGTGGTCGAGCCTTCGGTGAGGATGCGCACATAGACTTTCGAACCCGGGGCAGCCTTGGCGATGTTGCGCAGGTCGGCTTCGGAGTCGGTGGAGAACAGACGCACGCCCTTCTCGTAGAAGTAGCGGATGTCCTTGGATTTCTTGATGGTGTTGCCGTAGCTGATGCGGTCCGGGCTGACGCCACGATCCATCACCTTGTCCAGCTCATAGATCGAGGCGATGTCGAAGCTCGAACCTTTCTCTTTGAGCAGGTCGATGATCTCGACGGCCGGGTTGGCCTTGACCGCGTAGTAGACCTTGGCGAATTCGAAACCGGCGCGCAGGTCATCGTAGGCCTGGGCGATCATCGCGGTGTCGATCACCACGAACGGGGTTTCCTGTTTGTCGGCGAACGCCTTCATTTTGTCGAATGTAGCGCGCGCGAAATAGTCTTCGACCTGGATCGACATGCTGGGAACTCCTACTGGCAAACTGAAATTAACAATGGGTGCAAATGAACGTCCTCCGTATCCCCACTTTGGTTCGCCTACTTCCCAAGGCATGTCGCCGAAAGCAAAAAGGCCATGGGATGTGCAGCTTTCCCTTGGCCTTGCTGTCTCGTCGTCAGTACTTGAGCCGGATGGATCGTTTCCAGCATGGACGTTCGGCGCGAACTTTAGGGCGTGAGGGGCGTGAGATCAACTAAAAATGTCGCGTTTTTGCACGCTTCTGACGTGCGTCGCGTTCATCACTCTTTGTAGCCGACCGAGATGACGGGCAGATGTTCCCCGAGAATTTTCCAGTGTTAAAAATACCTGCACGTTCGGGGATTTTGTCGGCGAATTCGCGGGTAAGTGTGATGGGCGCAACATCGGCGACGATGGCCGCGAGAGATGGGGGTGAGGGGGATTTTGGCTGTTTGGACGGCTATCCAGCGCATGCTGTCTGGTTCTCAGGTGTTGAGATTCTTTTCCGCCTTGTGAATGACTTGGTAACACCCCCGGTCCAGTAGGAGTGAGCCTGCTCGCGATGACTTTTTTCAGCCGACATCTTCATTGACTGATATTGCGCTATCGCGAGCAGGCTCACTCCTACAGGGTTTTGTGTTTTTACCGGTTAATCAGGCGACCACCGCCTCAGCCGGCGAGACAATACTGGTCTTCATCCCACGCGAACGCCCCGAACTCAGATAAGCCGCAATCGACTCCTGCGTCACCTCACCGAGGAACACCCGTTCGGCATCCATCACTGGCAGCCACGAACGATTGAACTCGTACATGCGTGACAGCAGGATGCGCAAATGTTCGTCGTACGCTGCCGTGGCATTGAACTCACGCAGGAACTGCGCGCAGGTGCCGGTCTGACGGTGCAGATCACGACGGCGCACATAACCCAGCGCCTTGTTCTCGGCACAGGTGACCACCACGTAGCGACGGTCATGCTCGTCCATCAATTCCAGCGCATCAGCCACCGGCGTCTCCGGGCTCACCGACGGTGCGTTGTCCGCCGCATCTTCTGCCTTCACCAGCAACAGACGCTTGAGCGTGCTGTCCTGCCCCACGAAGTTGCTGACAAAGTCGTCCGCCGGGTGCGCGAGCAGCGTGTCCGGGTGATCGATCTGCAGCAGTTTGCCGGCGCGGAAGATCGCGATCTTGTCGCCGAGTTTGATCGCTTCGTCGATGTCGTGGCTGACCATGATCACAGTCTTGTTCAGCGCGCGCTGCATCTCGAAGAACTCGTTCTGGATCATCTCGCGGTTGATCGGGTCGACCGCACCGAACGGCTCATCCATCAACAGCAACGGTGCATCAGCGGCCAGTGCGCGGATCACGCCGATGCGCTGTTGCTGGCCACCGGACAGTTCACGCGGGTAGCGATGCAGATATTGCTTGGGCTCCAGCTTGATCATGCTCATCAACTCGCGGGCGCGGTCGTGGCATTTCTGTTTGTCCCAGCCGAGCAGTTTCGGCACGACAACGATGTTCTCTTCGATGGTCATGTTCGGGAACAGGCCGATCTGCTGGATCACGTAACCGATGTTACGGCGCAGGGTCACTTCGTCGAGGTCGGTGGTGTCTTCGCCGTTGATGAGGATCTTGCCCGAGGTCGGTTTGATCAGGCGATTGATCATCTTCAGCGTGGTGCTTTTACCGCAACCCGATGGCCCGAGGAACACACAGATTTCGCCTTCATTGACGGTCAGGCTTACCGAGTCCACGGCTTTGACGTCTTTGCCGTTGCTTTGGAAAGTTTTGCTGAGGTTTTGAAGTTCGATCATTTGAGCAGTCCTTTTGGAGTCAACGAGCGTTGCAGCCATTGGAGAAACAGGTCAGCGAAAATGGCCAGAAGACTGACCAGCAGTGCGCCGACGATGAGCATCGACATGTCACTGCGGCTGATGGAAGCGAGGATCAACACACCGAGGCCGCCGGCGCCGATGGTCGCGGCGATGGTCATCACGCCGATGTTCATCACCACGGCGGTACGCACGCCGGCGAGGATCACCGGCACGGCGATCGGCAACTCGACCATGCGCAGACGCTGGCCGAAGGTCATGCCGATGCCGCGCGCGGCTTCACGGATACCCGGTTCCACGCCAGTGAGGGCGAGGTAGGTGTTGCGCATGATCGGCAACAGTGAATAAAGGAACACGGCGGTGATCGCCGGCATCGGGCCGAGGCCCTGGCCGAACTTGGAGTAGAACGGCAGCAGCAAACCGAACAGGGCAATCGACGGCACCGTCAGCAGCACCGTGGCGCTGGCTTGCAATGGGCCGGCGAGAGTCGGAAACCGCGTCATCAGAATGCCCAACGGCACGCCAACGACAATCGCCAGGGTCACGGCAATGCCGACGAGGGTGATGTGCTGCCAGGTCAGGTGCATCACCTGCTGCCAGTCGAGGTGGGAAAAGGCGTTCAGAAATTCCATGACTTTTCCTCCTTAGTTAAGTGGGTGCTGGCGCAGGAAATCGGCGGCCACTTTCGAAGGGCTTTCGTGATCGACGTCGACCCGCGCGTTGAGCTGGCGCATGGTTTCGTCGTCGAACAGTTCGGCCAGCGGCTTGAGTTGCTCGGCCAATTGCGGGTGCGCGTCGAGGTAGGCCTGACGCACTACCGGCGCGGCGGTGTAGTCGGGGAAGTAATGCTTGTCGTCTTCCAGCAGTTTCAGGCCGAAGGCGTTGAGGCGACCGTCGGTGGTGTAGACCAGACCGGCAAACACTTGGCCGTTGCGCAACGCGGTGTAAACCAGGCCCGCGTCCATCTGGCGGATGTTCTTGCGGGTCAGGTTCATGCCGTAGAGATCGACCATGCCGATCAGGCCGTCGGAGCGGTTGGCAAACTCGGTGTCAAGCGCCACCAGATGATTGGTCTTGGCCTCGGCGCGCAGCACTTCGTTCAACTGGCTGATGTTGCTGATCTGCGGATATTCCTCGGCGACCTTTTTAGGGAGGGCGAGGGCATAGGTGTTGCTGAATTTCGACGGGGTCAGCCAGACCAGGCCTTTTTTCGCGTCGAGTTCTTTTACCCGGGCGTAGGACTGGGCGCTGTCGAGTTTTTCCGTGACGTGGTTGTAGGCCACCAGCGACACGCCGGTATATTCCCAGAGCATGTCCAGCTGCCCGCTTTCGTGGGCGCTGCGGGCGAGGTTGCTGCCCAGACCACCGGTGATCTGCGCGTCGTAGCCTTTGCTGCGCAGATATTGCGCGGTGATTTCCGCGAGCAGGGTCTGCTCGGTAAATACTCGTGCGCCGAGGCGGATAACCGGTTTTTCAGCGGCTTGGGCGATGCCTGCAAACAGCAGGGCACTGCTCAACATCAGGCCTAACATCAAGCTAAGTCGTTTCATAAATATTCCTTCGCAATAGCCTTAAGACGGGCGCAAACCGCGTTCCAGCCAGAGTCGGCTGGCGAGGGTGACGACGCCATCGAGCAGCAAGGCCAGCAGCGCGGTGCACGCGGCGCCGAGCAGCAGTTGCGGCTGATTGTTCAGGGCGATGCCAGGGAAGATCAGGCTGCCAAGGCTGTTGGCACCGATCAGGAACGCCAGCGGCGCGGTGCCGACGTTGATCGCCAACGCCACGCGCACACCACCGACGATGATCGGCACAGCGTTGGGCAATTCGACTTTCCACAGCACTTGGCGCGGGGTCATGCCGATGCCGACGGCCGCTTCTTTCAGCGAGCCTTGGACATTTTTCAGGCCTTCGTAGGTGTTGCGCACAATCGGCAGCAACGAAGCGAGGAATAAAGCGAAGATCGCCGGGCCACTGCCAATGCCGAGGACGCCCAGGGCAATCGCGAGCACGGCCAAGGGAGGTACGGTGTTACCGATATTGAAGATCTGCATGAAGCGTTCAGCGCGGCCGACCATGGTCGGGCGACTGAGGAAGATGCCGGCGGGGATGCCCACGACAAGGGCGGCCAGCATTGAAGCGAGGACGAGAATCAGATGAGCTTGCAGGTAAAACAACAAATCGTCGCGGTAGTGTTCGATCGTGTTGATGCCGATCCAGTGGACCAGCAGGGCCAGGAGCGCGATCACCACCGCACCTCCCATCAGCCCTTTGCCATAGCGGATAGCCACAGGCGGACTCCTTTTTTTGTAGTCGGCGAACGCCCTCCCGTGTGGCATGCCATACATGGCTGCCGGGAATAAACGTTCGCGAGAAGCAGCTCCCTCAGCACCGGCAAAAAGCGGTCTGAAAGCGAGCCATGAGCGCAGCCTCGTCAGGCTAACTTGCTGATTTTTCAGCCCCTGACGAAAATTCGTAACAGGGGATGGACGTCTCCGTGCTTCAAAAGGTTCCCATCTGCGGCAGCATTTGGCCACCCTTAATGTGCTCAACGGTTCGGTTATTGCATCGAGTTGGGCTATAATCGCGGCCCTTTTTTGAATCACCGCCAGGCGATTTCCCATGACCAACCAGGCCGCCGAAGTCGCGAAACGCCGCACTTTCGCCATTATTTCCCACCCCGATGCCGGTAAAACCACGATCACCGAAAAGCTCCTGTTGATGGGCAAGGCGATTGCAGTGGCCGGTACGGTGAAATCCCGTAAATCCGATCGCCATGCGACATCCGACTGGATGGAGATGGAGAAGCAACGGGGTATTTCCATTACCACGTCGGTCATGCAGTTCCCGTATCGCGAACACATGATCAACCTGCTCGACACCCCGGGCCACGAAGACTTCTCCGAAGATACCTACCGCACCCTGACCGCGGTGGACTCGGCATTGATGGTTCTCGACGGCGGTAAAGGTGTCGAGCCGCGTACCATTGCGCTGATGGACGTCTGCCGTCTGCGTGACACGCCGATCGTCAGCTTCATCAACAAACTCGACCGTGACATCCGCGACCCGATCGAACTGCTCGACGAGATCGAAGCCGTGCTGAAGATCAAGGCCGCGCCGATCACCTGGCCGATCGGTTGCTACCGCGACTTCAAGGGCGTGTACCACCTGGCCGATGACTACATCATTGTCTACACCGCCGGTCACGGTCACGAACGCACCGAAACCAAGATCATCGAGAAGCTCGACTCCGACGAAGCGCGTGCGCATCTGGGCGACGAGTACGAGCGTTTCATCGAGCAGCTGGAACTGGTTCAGGGTGCCTGCCACGAATTCAACCAACAGGAATTCCTCGACGGTCAGCTGACCCCGGTGTTCTTCGGTACCGCACTGGGCAACTTCGGTGTTGATCATGTGCTCGACGCCGTCGTTGATTGGGCACCGCGTCCGCTGGCCCGTGTCGCTAACGAGCGTACCGTCGAGCCGGTGGAAGAGAAGTTCTCGGGCTTCATCTTCAAGATCCAGGCGAACATGGACCCGAAGCACCGCGACCGCATCGCCTTCATGCGCATTTGCTCCGGCAAGTACGAGAAAGGCATGAAGATGCGCCACGTGCGTACCGGAAAGGACGTGCGTATCGGCGACGCCCTGACGTTCTTCTCCTCCGAGCGTGAGCAGCTTGAAGAAGCCTTTGCCGGCGACATCATTGGTTTGCACAACCACGGCACCATCCAGATTGGCGACACCTTCAGTGAAGGTGAAACCCTCGGTTTCACCGGCATTCCGCACTTTGCGCCGGAGCTGTTCCGTCGTGTGCGCCTGCGTGATCCGCTGAAATCCAAGCAGTTGCGTCAGGGTCTCCAGCAACTGGCCGAAGAAGGTGCAACGCAGGTGTTCTTCCCGGAGCGCAGCAACGACATCATTCTTGGCGCTGTGGGTGTGCTGCAGTTTGATGTGGTCGCCAGCCGTTTGAAGGAGGAATACAAGGTTGAGTGCTCGTATGAGCCGATTACTGTGTACTCCGCGCGCTGGATTGAGTGCAGCGACAAGAAGAAGCTTGAGGAGTTTTCCAACAAGGCTGTGGAGAACCTGGCGGTCGATGGCGGTGGGCACCTGACCTATCTTGCGCCGACGCGGGTTAACCTGGCGTTGATGGAAGAGCGTTGGCCGGATGTGAAATTCCGCGCGACGCGTGAGCATCACTAAGCTCTGAGTTGGTTTGTCCGAAGCCCCCTCGGTGTGTGCCTAGGGGGCTTTTTTTTGCTTTGGTTTTGGGGGTATATCCGTTTTTTGGGTGATGGCGGCTTAGGGTTCCGCCCTTACGGCGGGTCACCTTTTCCAAACGCCGAAAAGGTAACCCAAAAGGCTTGCTCCTACGTGCGGCCCGCTCGCTGGGGCTCGGGGTTCCTTCGCTGCGGGATCGATCCGGGCGCAGCGTCTCCGGTTTGCTTCGCTGCACCTACTCCCGCTGTGTTTGGCTGAGCCAAACGGTCGCTGCGCTCCCACGCCCGGATCAATCCCTCCACTCAGCCTTCCGACGTCGCCCTACAGATCAAGAGCTGCAGCCGAGCTAACGCTCATCCTGTTGAGTGGTGAAGAGCCAAGCGGTGTTCGGCTGTTGATTTGTGTTGTGGCTACCCCTCACCCCAGCCCTCTCCCGAGGGAGAGGGGGCCGATTTGTGGGCTTTTCAAGATCTGAGTTCGACTCGGTATTTCACGTCGGCGTATCTCTTCCAGCCCACGCGGTCAGTCCCCTCTCCCTCCGGGAGAGGGCTAGGGTGAGGGGCTTTTGACCTGTTTCAGAACCTGCGTTCAACTCGGTATTTCACGTCGGCGTAGCTCTCCCAAACACCTCGGTCAGTCCCCTCTCCCTTTGGGAGAGGGATAGGGTGAGGGGCTTTTGATCTTCGGCACGGTTTTATCGTGCGCAATGGCTGTAGTACGACTCCGTTTTTTGTGATCTCGATGTTCTCGAACGCGACAACCAGCCTGCTGGCCGTTAGTGTTCCAGCTCCACGCAAGTCGCTTTGAGAGGTCAAGGGAATGACGAGTCGCCTGACTCACTTGCTACGACTGAACGGCTATTTCAGCGTAATGGCCTGGGTGCTCGCGGCGCTGTTGTTCATCAATCGCTTGAGCAGCATGGTCAAGCTGTTCATGGCACTGTACCTGCGTCAGGAGCTGGGGCTGGCGATCGAGACGGTTGGCTGGTTGCTGTCGGCGTACGGTGCGGGTTTGCTGGTCGGTTCGATGCTCGGTGGCTGGCTCAGTGATCATGTGCGCACGGCGCGGCTGACGGCGGCGTTGTTCTTTGTTTCGGTGTGGGTGCTGTTGCTGCTGGGGCTGGTGACGCAGGTGCCGTTGCTGGCGGCATTGTTGTTGCTCAGCGGAACCCTCGATGGGGCCATTCGCACGCTGCATCAGCGCCTGATCATGGAATATTGCGAGGTGGCGCAGCGCTCGCGTGCGCAGGCCTTGAGCCGGGTGGCGCGCAACCTCGGGATGGCCGCTGCCGGGGGGGCGGGCGGGGTTTTGGCGCAGGCTGATTTTCGCTGGGTATTTTTCGCCAGTGCGGCAATGACGTTGCTGGCCTTGCTGTGGTTTGTCCGCACCACGTGGCAGCGTCCAGTGCTGATCAATGACGAAAGGCCCACGGATGACGCAGGTTCCGGGGGGCCGTATCGCGACAAACCGTTCCTCTGGTTGCTGGCGGCGACGGCTGTGCTTGGCATCGCGTTCGACACGGTCTACAGCACCCTGGGCAATTATCTGCGTGATTACTATCACTTGAGCACCGAAGCGATCGGTTGGCAGTTTGGCCTCAATGCGTTGTTGGTGATCGCCCTGCAGATTCCGTTGTCGCATTGGGGCGAGCGATGGGGCATGCGTCGACAAATGCTGCTCGGCAGTGTGTTGCTGGCCTGCGGGCTCGGCATGTTGCCGTTCGGTTCCGGGCTGTTTTACGTCTGCCTGTCGACGCTGATCTGGACCTTGGGCGAGGCGTTTTTCATGCCGCCGCTGAATGTGCTGGCGATGCGTTTTGCCCTAGGCGGCAAAAGCGGTCAGTACTTCGGCCTGTTCTTTATGAGCTGGAGCGCCAGTGCGCTGTTGTCACCGGTGCTCAGTGGCCAGTTGTATGGTCAATTCGGGGGCCACAGTGTGTGGCTGGCGAGTGCGCTGATGGTGTTGATTTCCATCCCGCTGACTTGGCAGGCCACGCGCGTGCGCCCGGTCGCTTAGCTGATCCGGCTATTGGCATTATTCGAAAGCATTCTGTCTGTCGAGGGCATTTCTGCGCGCTCGTTAGCGTCCTATCTGGTGAACCCGATGGATCGGAACTAGATTTCACACAGCGCCAGTCAGGCACGAATGTCTCACCTGAAAATGGATGGAGTCGGCTATGAAAAGCAGATTGCTACGGGTTTTATTACTGTTGAAAGTGATGGTCATGCTGTCCCTCGGCACCGCGACGGCCTGGGCCGAGTGCGAGGATCATGATTCCCAGGCGTTCAACGGACAGGTGGGGCATAGCGGTTTGATGCTCGCCAAGTCTGAATCCGAGCCGGGCGATCAGGGGCAGGGTGGCAGCGCCGATGACGACGACTCGACCACCGATGAGCCGGACCCTGATGATCCGGACGACGAAGGCGATAGCCAGACATAAATCGCAGGCAAAAGAAAACCCCTTCTGCCTCGACTGATGCGCAATCGAGGTGGAAGGGGTTTGCTCAACACTTTATCCCTGAATAAACATGATCCCTGTAGGAGCTGCGGCACGCTGCGATCTTTTGATTCTGATTCTGACAATCAAAAGATCGCAGCCTCGTTTCACTCGACAGCTCCTACAGGTTTCGTGTCGCTCTCCAGATTTGCTTATGCCGCGCCGTCGAGGAACTGCTCGGCGTAGTGGCAAGCCACCTGCCGGCTGTCGAGCTGGCGCAACGCTGGCTCTTCCGTGCTGCAACGCTCGGTCGCATACGGGCAGCGCTTGTGGAAAGCACAGCCCGGCGGCGGGTTCAGCGGGTTAGGCAGTTCGCCGACGATCTTGATTTTCGGCTTGTTCGGATCCGGGTGAATGGTCGGGGTTGCCGACAGCAACGCCTGGGTATACGGGTGCAGCGGACGCTCGTAGATGTCGTTCTTCGGCCCCAGTTCCACCGGGCGACCGAGGTACATCACCATCACGTCATCGGCCACGTGTTGCACCACCGCGAGGTTGTGCGAGATGAACACGTAAGCGGTGTTGAACTCCTGCTGCAGATCCATGAACAGGTTCAGCACCTGCGCCTGAATCGACACGTCCAGTGCCGAAGTCGGCTCATCCGCCACCAACACTTTCGGTTGCAACATCATCGCCCGGGCCAGGGCGATACGCTGACGCTGACCGCCGGAGAACATGTGCGGATAGCGCTGATAGTGTTCAGGGCGCAAGCCGACCTGCTTCATCATCGCCTGGACTTTCTCGCGACGCTCAGCGGCGGAGAGGTTGGTGTTGATCAGCAGCGGTTCGCCGAGCTGGTCACCGACTTTCTGCCGTGGGTTCAACGAGGCGTATGGGCTTTGGAAGACCATCTGCACGTCTTTGCGCAGTTGCTTGCGCTGGGCTTTGTCGGCGCCGGCGACTTCCTGGCCGGCGATTTTCAAGGATCCGGACGACGGATCTTCAATCAGCGTCAAAGCGCGGGCGAGGGTGGATTTGCCGCAGCCCGACTCGCCTACCACGGCGAGGGTCTTGCCGGCTTCCAGTTCGAACGACACACCGTTGAGTGCGCGCACGGTCGCGTGGCCCTTGAACAGACCACGGGAGACTTCGTAGTGACGGGTCAGGTCGCGGGCGGTAAGTACGACGGCCATTACGCCACCTCCTGGTTCAGCGGGAAGAAGCAGCGCGCGAGGCTGTTGCTTTTCGGATCAAGGCCTGGACGCTGCGTGCGGCAGCTGTCCTGCACGTACGGGCAGCGCGGCGACAGCAGGCAACCCTGCGGACGGTCGTAGCGGCCCGGGACGATACCCGGCAGAGTCGACAGGCGTGAGGCGCCGAGGCTGTGCTCGGGAATCGCCTTGAGCAGCGCTTCGCTGTACGGGTGCGCCGGGATGTCGAACAGTTGCGGCACTTGGCCGACTTCAACGGCTTGACCGGCGTACATCACGCAGACGCGCTGGGCGGTTTCCGCCACGACCGCGAGGTCGTGAGTGATCAGCACCAGGCCCATGTTCTGTTCTTTCTGCAACGCCAGCAGCAGATCCATGATCTGCGCCTGAATCGTCACGTCCAAAGCCGTGGTCGGTTCGTCGGCGATCAGCAGTTTCGGCTCGCCGGCAATCGCCATGGCAATCGCAACACGCTGGCTCATACCGCCGGACAGTTGGTGCGGGTAGGCGTCCATACGGCTCGCGGCGCCCGGGATTTCAACTTTTTCCAGCAGTTCGATCGCACGTTTGCGCGCTTGCTTGCCGGACATTTTCAGGTGCAGGCGCAGCACTTCTTCGATCTGAAAACCGACGGTGTAGCTCGGATTCAGCGCGGTCATCGGGTCCTGAAAGACCATTGACAGGTCTTTGCCGACGATTTGCCGACGCTGACGGTTGCTCAGCTTGAGCATGTCTTTGCCGTCGAAGCTGAGCGAGTCGGCGGTGACGATGCCGGGATGCTCGATCAGGCCCATCAGCGCCATCATGGTCACGGATTTACCCGAACCCGACTCGCCGACGATGGCCAGTACTTCGCCTTTGTCGACTTTCAGGTCGAGGCCGTCGACCACCGGGGTCGCGGTCTTGTCGCCGAAGCGAACGTTGAGATTCTTGATTTCTAGCAGTGACATGGGAATCTCCTCAGGCGGCGTTCTTGAGTTTCGGGTCCAGCGCATCGCGCAGACCGTCGCCCATCAAGTTGATTGCCAGCACGCTGAGCAAAATGGTCAAACCAGGCAGACTGACTACCCACCAGGCGCGTTCGATGTAGTCGCGGGCCGAGGCCAGCATGGTGCCCCACTCAGGGGTTGGCGGTTGTACGCCAAGGCCGAGGAAGCCCAGTGCGGCGGCATCGAGAATCGCCGAGGAGAAGCTCAAAGTTGCCTGAACGATCAGCGGCGCCATGCAGTTCGGCAGCACGGTGATGAACATCAGACGTGGCAGACCGGCACCGGCCAGGCGCGCGGCGGTCACGTAGTCGCGGTTCAGTTCGCCCATCACGGCGGCACGGGTCAGACGCACGTAGGACGGCAGCGAAACCACAGCAATGGCGATCACGGTGTTGATCAGGCCAGGGCCGAGGATGGCGACAATCGCCACAGCCAGCAGCAACGACGGCAGGGCCAGCATGATGTCCATCAGACGCATGATGGTCGGGCCGATCATCTTCGGGAAGAACCCGGCGAACAGACCGAGGAGGATCCCCGGAATCAGCGACATCACCACCGACGACAAGCCGATCAGCAACGACAGGCGCGAACCCTGGATCAGACGCGACAGCAGGTCACGCCCCAGTTCATCGGTGCCGAGCAGGAATTGCATCTGGCCGCCTTCCAGCCATGCCGGCGGCGTCAGCAGGAAGTCACGGTATTGCTCGCTCGGGTTATGCGGCGCGACCCACGGCGCGAACAGCGCGCAGAAAATGATCAGCAGCATGAACAGCAGGCCGGCAACTGCGCCCTTGTTCTTCGAGAAGGCTTGCCAGAATTCTTTGTACGGCGACGGGTACAGCAGGCTTTGATCCGCGTTGGCGGCGGCGGTGGCTACTGAGGATGTTGGAGTGCTCATGGTTATTGACCTCAGCGCTGATGACGGATGCGTGGGTTGGCAAAGCCGTAGAGGATGTCCACTACGAAGTTGACCAGAATCACCAGGCAGGCGATTAACAGGATGCCGTTTTGCACAACCGGGTAGTCCCGGGCGCCGATGGCTTCGATCAGCCATTTACCGATGCCGGGCCAGGAGAAGATGGTTTCGGTCAGGACCGCACCGGCCAGCAGGGTGCCGACTTGCAGACCGACCACGGTGAGTACCGGAATCAGCGCGTTACGCAGGCCGTGGACGAACACCACGCGCGACGGCGACAGGCCCTTGGCCTTGGCGGTGCGGATGTAGTCTTCGCGCAGCACTTCAAGCATCGACGAACGGGTCATCCGCGCGATCACTGCCAGCGGAATGGTGCCGAGCACGATGGCTGGCAGGATCAGGTGATGCAGCGCGTCGAAGAACGCGCCGACGTCATCGGCCAGCAGCGTGTCGATGAGCATGAAACCGGTGCGCGGCTCGATGTCATAGAGCAAATCGATCCGCCCGGAAACCGGGGTCCAGCCCAGGCTCACCGAGAAGAACATGATCAGGATCAGGCCCCACCAGAAGATCGGCATCGAATAGCCCGCGAGGGAGATGCCCATCACCCCGTGGTCGAACAGCGATCCTCGCTTGAGTGCCGCAATCACCCCGGCCAGAAGACCGAGAATGCCGGCGAACAGCAGGGCGGCCATGGACAGTTCCAAAGTCGCCGGAAAGAGAGAGGTGAACTCGGTCCATACGCTTTCACGCGTACGCAGGGATTCGCCGAGGTCGCCTTGAGCCAGTTTGCCGATGTAGTCCAGATACTGGGCATACAGTGGCTTGTTCAGACCTAGGCGTTCCATTGCCTGAGCGTGCATTTCGGGGTCGACCCGACGTTCGCCCATCATCACTTCCACGGGGTCGCCCGGAATCATGCGAATCAACGCGAAAGTCAGCAAGGTGATGCCGAAAAACGTGGGGATCAATAACCCCAGTCGGCGGGCAATAAAACTAAACATCTTGTGTGGTACCTCATCAGCCGGTTAGGCGTGCCCGGTGTCCCTGGGGTCAGGAACACCGGGAGTTTCTTATCTACTTCACCTGGGTGGTGGCGAAGTTATTAGTGGTGAGAGGGCTGATGTGATAGCCCTCTACGTTGTTGCGCATTGCAGTAAACATCCGGGTGTGGGCCATGCTGATCCACGGTTGATCCTGATTAAACAGGACCTGAGCCTGCTCGTAGAGTTTCGCGCGTTCGGCCGGATCTACTTTAGCCCGTGCTTCGTCGAGCAGTGCCTGGAATTTCTCGTTGCACCAGCGCGCGTAGTTTTCGCCGTTCTTGGCAGCTTCGCAACTGAGCATAGGCGTCAGGAAGTTATCCGGGTCGCCGTTGTCGCCCGCCCATCCGGCCGACACCATATCGTGCTCACCGGCCTTGGCGCGTTTGAGCATTTCGCCCCATTCCATCACGCGAATGTCGATCTTGATCCCGACTTTCGCCAGGTCAGCCTGCATCATTTGTGCGCCGAGCATCGGGTTGGGGTTGGTCGGGCCACCGCCGTTACGGGTAAACAGGGTAAACACGGTGCCTTCCGGAACCCCGGCTTCCTTGAGCAGGGCGCGGGCCTTGTCGAGGTCGCGTGGCGGGTTCTTCAGGTCGTGGTTGTAGCCCAGCAGCGTGTCCGGGTACGGGTTGACCGCGACGGTCGCATTGCCCGGGCCAAACAGCGCGTTGACGTAAGCGGCTTTGTCGAAGGCGATATCGATCGCCTTACGCACGCGCACGTCGCTCATGTATTTGTGCTGGGTGTTCATGGCGATGTACGAAACGGTCATCGCGTTCAGTTCATCGACCTTGAGCTTGGCGTCTTTCTTGATGCTCGGGATGTCATCCGGTTTTGGATACAGCGCGATCTGGCATTCGTTGGCCTTGAGCTTCTGCAGGCGCACGTTGTTGTCGGTGGCGATCGCCAGGATCAACGCATCGGCTGGCGGCTTGCCACGGAAATACTCCGGGTTGGCCTTGAAGCGCACCTGCGCATCCTTGGCGTAGCGCTGGAAGATGAACGGGCCGGTGCCGATCGGCTTGTTGTTGAGGTCGCCGGTCTTGTTCGCCTTGAGCAACTGATCGGCGTATTCGGCCGGGTAGATCGAGGAGAACGCCATCGCGAGGTCGGCCAGGAACGGTGCTTCGCGGCGGGTCAGGGTGAATTTGACCGTGTTGTCGTCGACTTTTTCTACGCTTTTGAGCAGTTCCTTGAAGCCCATGCTCTCAAAGTACGGGAAGCCCACGCTCGACAGTTTGTGCCACGGGTGATTCGGGTCCAGTTGACGCTGGAAGCTCCAGACCACGTCGTCGGCGTTCATGTCGCGGGTCGGCTTGAAATATTCGGTGGTGTGAAACTTGACGCCTTTGCGCAGGTGGAACGTGTAGGTCAGGCCGTCTTCGCTGATGTCCCAGGACTCGGCGAGAGCCGGGATCACTTCAGTGGTGCCGGGCTTGAAGTCAGCCAGGCGGTTGAAGATGGTTTCGGCCACAGCGTCCGCCGTGACTGCAGTTGTGTACTGGACCATATCGAAGCCTTCCGGACTGGCTTCGGTGCAGACCACCAAGGGTTTGGCCGAGACGCCAACAGCGACACTCAGCAACGCAGCCGCGATGGCCGCACGTAGGGGAAGCATTTTCATCGATAACCCTCTGCAATCGGTTGAAGACAAAAAACCGAACGGCCGACTCATCATGAGTCAGCCGTCGGTTGGCGTTTTTTACAGGATGTTGAATGGAATCGTGGTCACGAGACGGAACTCGTTGATGCTGCCGTCGGCCTGGTTTTCGCTGGCGCGGTGAGCGGTGTAAGTGCCGCGAATCGTGGTGGCTTTGAGTGGCCCGCTCTGTACGGCATAGGTTGCACCGATGCCGTATTCATAGTGGTGCTCGCCGTCCATCGATTGCACACCGTCGTAGCCGCCACCTTTGTAGTGAGTGCCGTCGATGCCCCAGCCGCGCGCCTGGTAGATGTTGAACTTCAGGCCCGGTACACCGTATTCGGCCATGTTGATGCCGTAGGAAACCTGGAAGGACTTCTCGTTCGGGCCGTTGAAGTCCGAGAGCAGGGAGTTGGCCAGGTAGATACCGTTGGTTTCGTGCAGGTAGTCGAAGTACTCGTTACCGTTCACTTCCTGATAGGAGAAGGTCAGGGTGTGTGCCAGGTGAGTCAGGCCGAACGACAGCGAGTAGGTGTCGTTGTCGATGTCGCCCAGCAGTTTTTTGCCTTCGTCGACAGTCTTGTAGTAGTTCAGGCCGGTGGTCAGGCTGAGGATCGAGCTGTCACCCAGCACGTGGGTGGCGCCGAAGTAGTACTGGTTCCACAGGTCTTCAGCCTGGGTGCCCCACAGGCTGGTGGTCAGGCTGGCGAACGGCTGGTACGAGATACCGGCGGTATTCACGTGGTCAGCTTCGGCGTCGATGTTGCCGTATTCGGAGCGGAACTTGCTGAGGCTCTCTTCGGTACGAGGCGAGACGCGGTCGAACGTTGCCAGGTCGAACGAGAGGTTGTTCAGCTCTTCGCTGTGGATCGCGATACCTTCGAAGCTCGACGGCAGCGGACGGTTGCCGATCACGTCGACCTGCGGGCTGCTGAAGTTCATGCGGCCGGCGGTCAGGGTGGTATTGGAGATACGTGCCTTGATGTTGGCCAGGCCCACTTTGCTCCATTGACCTTGAGCGTCACCGCCTTCTTTGGTCAGCGTACGGTTGTTGCCTGCGCCTGGACGAGTGCCCGGTGCGCCGCCGTTGTTGGAGGCGAGGTTCTCGCGGTCACGCTCAAGAGCGATGGCGTTGTAGGCCGCCACTTCGGTGCTGAAACCGACAGTACCTTCGGTGAAGCCCGAGTTGTACTTGATGATCGTGCCTTGCACCCAGTTGATGCGGCGGTCGGTTTCGGTCGATTGGCCGTTCTTGCGATAGGCGAACTTGCCGCCGCGCTTGAGTTGCTCGTTGGCGTACCAGTTGCGGGTCGAACCGCTGATCGATTGACCTTCGAGGAAGCCGGTGGCCTCGGCCTGGGCGCTCTTCTCGTTGACGGTTACTGGAGTGAACGCCTGGCTTTGGGTTTCTGCGTACGCCGTGGCGGTGACGCTGCTGATGGCCAGAGCCAGTATCGCGGTGCTGCTCAGTTTCATGGGTGAAGCTCCTTTACTTTCTTTTTATGCCGGCTTTTTTTGGTATGCCGGTTATTGGTTTAGAACTCGTTCACACATCGCAAACGTTTGCAAAAAGCCGGATTGGCGAATTTCGGCAAAGCGCTTGCGTGAGGGGCTAGACAGCGCCCCCCAGCGTTGCGGCTAATCATCTGGTTTAATCGATACCGACACCCGAGAACACGTTGCGACCGAACGGGCTGACTTTGAACCCTTCGATCCTCGCGCTTAACGGCTGGTTGACCGTCGAGTGGGCGACAGGCGTGATCGGCACTTGCTGTTTAAGCAATTGCTGGGCCTGTTTATAGAGCACGGTGCGTTGGTCGCGGTCGGTGACGACCTTGGCCTGTTTGATCAGCTTGTCGTAAGCCGGGTCGCACCACATGGAGTAGTTGTTGCCGCCGATGGCATCGCAGCTGTACAGCGTGCCGAGCCAGTTGTCCGGATCCCCGTTGTCACCGGTCCAGCCGATCAGGCTGATGTCGTGCTCGCCATTTTTGGTGCGCTTGATGTACTCGCCCCATTCGTAGCTGACGATCTTCACTTTCAGACCGATCTTGGCCCAGTCCGCCTGGAGCATTTCGGCCATCAGTTTGGCGTTCGGGTTATACGGGCGCTGCACCGGCATCGCCCACAGGGTGATCTCGGTGCCTTCTTTAACGCCGGCAGCCTTGAGCAGCTCTTTGGCTTTTTCCGGGTTGTAGGCGGCGTCTTTGATGCTGTCGTCGTAGGACCACTGGGTCGGCGGCATGGCGTTGACGGCCAGTTGACCGGCGCCCTGATAAACAGCGTTGAGAATTCCTTGTTTATTCACCGCCATGTCCAGCGCCTGGCGCACTTCGAGCTGGTCGAAGGGCTTGTGGCGGACGTTATAGGCGATGTAGCCGAGGTTGAAACCCGGTTTGGAAATCAGTTGCAGTTTCGGGTCGGCCTTCAACGCTTCAACATCGGCAGGGCGCGGATGCAGGGTAATCTGGCATTCGCCAGCCTTGAGCTTCTGCACGCGCACCGAGGCGTCGGTGTTGATCGCGAAGATCAGGTTGTCGAGTTTGACCCGGCTCGGATCCCAGTAATGTTTATTACCGGTGTAACGAATGTTCGAGTCTTTCTGATAACTCTTGAACACGAACGGCCCGGTGCCGATCGGTTTCTGGTTGATGTCGCTTGGCTTGCCTTCGGCCAGCAGTTTGTCGGCGTATTCGGCGGACAGGATGGCGGCGAAGCTCATGGCGATATTCTGAATGAACGCTGCGTCGACGCTGTTGAGCGTGAACTCCACGGTCAGCGGCCCGGTCTTCTCGACCTTGGCGATGTTCTTGTTCAGGCTCATCCCGTTGAAATACGGGAATTCGGTGGGATAAGCCTTACGGAAAGGTTGCTGTGCATCGAGCATGCGATTAAACGTGAACAACACGTCGTCGGCGTTGAAGTCGCGGGTCGGCTTGAAGTACGGCGTTGTATGAAATTTCACACCTTCACGCAGGTGAAAGGTGTACTTGAGACCATCCTCGGAAATATCCCACGTGGTTGCCAGGCCCGGGACGACATTAGTCGCGCCTTTTTCGAACTCGACCAGTCGGTTGTAGATCGGTTCGGCGGCGTCGTTATCGGTGGCCGTCGTGTATTGCGCGGTATCAAAGCCCGCCGGGCTGCCTTCAGAGCAGAACACCAGACTTTTGCTGGCGGCGAAACTGGCGGACGAGGCGGCCAACAGGCCGGCCCCCAGCAATGCGGAATAAATCAAGGTATGGCGCATGACGCTCCCTCTTTTTTAGTGTTGTTCAATGCGCCGTCGTCTCATCCGGAGACGTTTTGGCTGCATCGAGCTCAATCCAGTGCGTACGGCAAACCGGTGGCCCACGCAGACACTGGTCAGTACCCGACGGTAGGGGCCGCGGTTCTGGCAGTAAATGCGTAAATGCCTTAAAGCTCGTAGGAAAAGGCGACGCGTCCTATACCGCTGCGGTAATCCACAGTGGAATTGGCTGTAGGCAATTTCCTAACTTCCCGGCAGGTAAAACAACGACGACGTTATAAACGTCGCCGTTGCAGTGCCTTATTTGCTGACGCTGACGCCGTAGAAGGAATTCAAGCCGAATGGGCTGATCTTGAAATCCTGCACGTTGGCGCGCATGGGTTGGTACACCGTCGAGTGAGCGATAGGTGTCATCGGGACTGCATCTTTGAGGACGTGTTGCGCCTGTTTGTACAGTTCGGTGCGCTTGGCCTGGTCGGTCGTGCGTTTGGCTTCTTTGACGAGGCCGTCGAACTTCTTGTCGCACCACTTGGAGAAGTTGTTGCCGCTGAGCGAGTCGCAACCGAACAGCACGTTCAGCCAGTTGTCCGGATCACCATTGTCACCGCTCCAGCCAATGATCATGGCCTGGTTCTCGCCACCTTTGGAGCGTTTGATGTACTCGCCCCACTCGTAGCTGGTGATCTTCACTTTCAAGCCGATCTTGGCCCAGTCGGACTGGAGCATTTCAGCCATCAGTTTGGCGTTCGGGTTGTACGGACGCTGCACCGGCATCGCCCACAGCACGATCTCGGTACCTTCCTTGACGCCGGCTTCCTTGAGCAGCTGTTTGGCTTTCTCAGGATCGTACTTGGCATCTTTGATGGTGGTGTCGTAAGACCATTGGGTCGGCGGCATGGCGTTGACGGCCAGTTGGCCTGCGCCCTGATAAACCGAATCAATGATTTGCGGCTTGTTCACGGCCATGTCCAGCGCCTGACGAACGCGCAGGTCTGCCAGCGGGTTGGCCTCGTTGCTGCCCTTGACCTTGTCCATCACGTTGTAGGCGATGTAACCCAGGTTGAAACCAGCCTGGTCAGGCATTTTCAGGGTTTTGTCTTCTTTCAGCGCTTTCAGGTCGGCCGGACGCGGGAACAGGGTGACCTGGCACTCGTTCTTTTTCAGCTTCTGAATACGTACCGACGGGTCGGTGGTGATGGCGAAGATCAGGTTGTCGATCTTCACGTCTTCAGGCTTCCAGTAGTCCTTGTTGCCGGTGTAACGGATGTTGGAGTCTTTCTGGTAGCTCTTGAACACGAACGGGCCAGTGCCGATCGGCTTCTGGTTGATGTCGGCAGCCTTACCTTCCTTGAGCAGCTGGGCAGCGTACTCGGCGGACTGTACCGAGGCGAAGCTCATGGCCATGTTCTGGATGAACGCGGCATCTACTTCTTTCAAAGTGAACTTGACGGTGTGATCGTCGACTTTATCGATCTTGGTGATGTTGGTGTCCATCCCCATGTCGGTGAAGTACGGGAATTCGGTCGGGTACGCCTTACGGAACGGGTCATCCTTGTTAATCATGCGATTGAAGGTGAACAGTACGTCGTCGGCGTTGAACTCACGAGTCGGCTTGAAATACGGGGTGGTGTGGAACTTGACGCCTTCACGCAGGTGGAAGGTGTACGTCAGGCCGTCATCGGAAATGTCCCACTTGGTCGCCAGACCAGGAATCACGGCGGTGCCGCCGCGCTCGAACTGGGTCAGACGGTTGAACATGGTTTCGGCTGAGGCGTCGAAGTCGGTTCCGGTGGTGTACTGGCCTGGGTCGAAACCGGCCGGGCTGCCTTCGGAGCAGAACACCAGGTTAGTCGCAGCGGATGCGAAAGGTGCGGAGGCTAACAAGCCTGCGCCGACTAAAAACGGAATGACCGCGTGTTTAAGCATGTTGGCCTCATGATTTGTTGTCATTTTTTAGTTGTGAGGTACGACCTCGTGAGTCGTGCCTGCGGATACTTATGCAGGGGCCATACCCATTGCAAGATCCAGAGTGACTGCCGGCCTCAAAGCGTGGCACGAACGTACCTTAATGTCGCATCTGTATAACTTCTGACGCATTTGACCGTTTGCGGGTGGTTTTTACGGTGCAAATGAAGCCCCAAAACGGTGCGTTGGTCACGTTGTGCGCGCCGCCTTGGGGCTCGGTGTTACTTATTTATACCCACGCCATAGAAGGGGGTTAGACCGAACGGGCTGATCCGGAAGTCAGTAACTTCCTTGCGCAGCGGCTGAAACACCGTGGAGTTGGCAATCGGTGTGATCGGCACTTGCTGTTTAAGGATCAGTTGCGCCTGTTGATACAGTTTTACCCGCTGTGCTTTGTCGGTGGACAACTTGGCCTGTTGCACCAGTTTGTCGTAGGCCGGATCGCACCATTTGGCGTAGTTGCTGCCTTTTACCGCCGCGCAGCTGTAAAGCACGCCAAGCCAGTTGTCCGGGTCACCGTTGTCACCTGTCCAACCATAGATCATCGCGTCGTGTTCGCCATTTTTCGCGCGCTTGATGTACTCGCCCCATTCGTAGCTGACGATGTTGGCCTTGATGCCGATTTTCTCCCAATCCTGCTGGATCATCTGCGCCGACATCCGCGCGTTCGGGTTCGAGGCGCGCTGCACTGTCATCGCCCAGAGGTTGATGGTTGTACCCGGCGCAACCCCTGCTTCTTTCAGTAGCACCCGTGCTTTTGCCGGGTCGTAGGGTGCGTCCTTGATGTTCGGGTCATACGACCATTGCGCCGGCGGCAAGGCGTTTTGCGCCAACTGGCCGGCGCTTTGGTAGACGGCTTTGATGATTGCCGGTTTGTCGATGGCCATGTCCAACGCCTGCCGCACTTTGAGCTGGTCGAGTGGCGCGTGGGTGGTGTTGTAGGCGAGGAAGCCGAGGTTGAAACCGGCCTGTTTGAGCACGCGCAGGTTCGGGTCTTTTTCCATCACTTCGATGTCGGCCGGGCGTGGGTAGCCGCTGACCTGGCATTCGCCGGCCTTGAGTTTTTGCAGGCGCACGGCGGCGTCCGGGGTGATGGAGAAAATCAGGTTATCGATTTTGAGGTCTTCGGGTTTCCAGTAGGCCGTGTTGGCGGCGTAGCGAATTTGTGAGTCCTTCTGGTAGCGCTTGAACACGAATGGGCCGGTGCCGATCGGCTTCTGGTTGAGGTCGGCGGCTTTGCCTTCTTTCAACAGTTGGTTGGCGTATTCGGCTGATTGCACGGAGGCGAAGCTCATGGCGAGGTTTTGCACGAACGCGGCGTCGACGTTGTTGAGGTTGAAGCGCACGGTTTGCTCGTCGAGTTTTTCTACTGATTTGATCGTGGTGTTGAGGCCCATGTCGGTGAAGTAGGGGGATTCGGCGGGGTAGGCCTTGCGGAAGGCGTTTTCCGGGTCGAGCAGGCGCTGGAAGGTGAAGAGGACGTCGTCGGCGTTGAAGTCTCGGGTGGGAGTGAAGTAGTCGGTGGTGTGGAATTTTACGTTTTGGCGCAGGTGGAAGGTGTATTGCAGGCCATCCGGGGAGATATCCCATTTTGTTGCCAGGCCGGGTTCGATGTCGGTGCCGCCGCGTTTGAATTGGGTGAGGCGGTTGAAGACGGTTTCGGCGGAGGCGTCGAAGTCGGTGCCGCTGGTGTATTGGCTGGGGTCGAAGCCGGCGGGGCTGGCTTCGGAGCAGTAGACCAGGGTTGTGGCGGCGTTGGCGATCGGGGCTATGGCGGTTAGTGCGAGGGAGATCAAGAGCGGTTTTAGGGTGGATCTTGGCATGGGGTCCCCGGGGAATCGGCTGTGGTAATCGTGGAAGAGTAGCTGGGGCGGGGGGGGGGCGGAAATATCGTTTTTCCTGTTGAAGCGTCTATCTCGGCATATCTAGCACTTGTGTGTATATCCGTTGCTGCGGTAACGGCTGCTTAGGGTTCCGCCCTTACGGCGGGTCACTTTTGACAAACGCCTCAAAAGTAACCAAAAACGCTTGCTCCTACGTACGGCCCGCTCGCTAGGGCTCGGGGTTCCTTCGCTGCGGGATCGATCCGGGCGCAGCGCCTACGGTTTGCTTCGCTGCACCTCCTCTCGCTGTGTTTGGCTGCGCCAAACGGTCGCTGCGCTCCCTCGCCCGGATCAATCCCTCCACTCAGCCTTCCGACGTCGCCCTACAGATCAAGAGCTGCAGCCGAGCTAACGCTCATCCTGTTGAGTGGTGAAGAGCCAAGCGGTGTTCGGCTGTTGATTTGTGTTGTGGCTACCCCTCACCCCAGCCCTCTCCCGAGGGAGAGGGAGCCGATTTTTGGGCATTTCAAAATCTGAGTTCGACTCGGTATTTCACGTCGGCGTAACTCTCCCAAACAACTCGGTCAGTCCCCTCTCCCTGCGGGCGGTCCGACGTTTCGGGAGGGCTAGGGTGAGGGGCTTTTGATCTGTTTCAGAATCTGAGTTCAACACGGCAATCGCACGTCGGCGTAACTCTCCCAAACACCACGGTCAGTCCCCTCTCCCTCTGGGAGAGGGCTAGGGTGAGGGTTGGCTTTTGGCTGTTTAAATCTGTGTCAGATAACCAGAACCTTCCCACAAGGTTTTCAGGTTGTCCGTCGGACGTGGGCTCTCTAGTCTTTGGGCGTCGCTGAAGACTCGGCGATCGGGAGGTGAGATTCCCGGTTATTGAATTTGGAAACCTGCACAAGCCACCCCATAATCGCCGCCAGCTCATGCTGTCAGCAGTTTTTATGGCGGCTATGTACGGGCGGACTTTGTCCGGCCGGGTTGGTTTCCTTACCGGTAATCTCACTCCGTACATAGTTGCCACCTCATTTCTCGAGTGAGATCGGAAATGAATGGCGTCAGTTAATAAGGAAATTTTCCATGGATAAATTGATACCTGACCCACCCCTCGATACCCCACTCGAAGACGCCATCCGCGCCGACGACCAGATCAAAACCCGCGAAGCCATCAAACGCGCCCTGGATTTCTATCTCAGCCCCGACCCGGTCAAGCCCCGGCAACCCAGCACGATGTTCCTGATCCAGCCAAACATCGACACCGAAAGCCTGCTGGCGCATGCCTGTGAATCACTGGCGTCGGCGAACACGTTAACCGGTAACTTTGCCGATCAACTGGGCCGGCCCGAGCGTAATACGGCGTTGGCGATTCAGCAGATCATTATGCTGGCCGAGTTGGCGGTGAATCGGGCGCTGGATCGGGTTGATCCGCAGACCTGAGACCGCGTTATCGTTCTTCGCGAGCAGGCTCGCTCCCACATTTGGGACGCGTTCCCTTTGTAGGCGCGAGCGTGCTCGCTATGGAGCCGGTTCATTCACCAAAAATCCAGGTACAAGAATGGTGATTATCACCAGTAACGGCCCGGTTTTTTGGTTTCATAAGCAGATGAATGCTTGACTCAATGGCTTATTTCAATTCGATATGAAGCTCACCGCAAACCTGTAATTTATGACAGTAGATAATCTTTCCAATGCGCCTGAGTATTTCTTCAAGCCGAGTACGTTTCGCTACTGCAAGGAGCGACTTAGAGGCTTGAACGAAAACACATAAGGACTTGACCATGAGTTATCCGATTATTACTGACTACAAAGCCTTCAGGATTTACGAATATGAATGGGGCTTCTCCCGCTTTCAAGTTTGTTATAAGGACGGAACCCCTTATTCACAGTTATGCGCTACGAGGGAAGATGCACAGCGCATCGTCGATGAGATTGGGACTTAAACCTCTAGAACAGTAGAAGTCTTGTCTGACCTATCAACGTTGTCGCCTGCTTTGCGGGGGTTGTAGGGTGGAACCGGCGACCATGCTCTGATCGCCGGTTTTTCATTCAGCCCAGATCAAATCACTGCATCAACACTTCAATCGAGCCATCGGCGGTCATGCTGACCTGGCTGGTACCCGCTTCAACTTCTGGCGTCACTGGCGCCGAGTCCATCGCCGCCGCTTTCATCATCATCGGTGCGCGCAGGTACGTTTGTGGATAACCGTTGCTGTTGAGGTTCAGGTTGACGATTTTGTAACCCTTGCCGCCCAGTGCATCGGTGGCCAGTTGCGCGCGGTTTTTGAAGGCGGTCACGGCTTCTTTGAGCAACTGGTCTTCGCTGGCCTTGCGGGTCGGGTCGGCGATGGCGAAGTCCATGCCGCCCATTTTCAGGTCGCCCAGCAGTTCGCCGGTGAGTTTGGACAGGGCGGCGAAGTCGGCGCTTTCCAGGCGCAGTTCGGCGCGTTCACGCCAGCCGGTGATCTTCTGGCCTTTGGTGTCGTAGATCGGGTAACTGTTGCGGCTGCCTTGGCGCAAGGTGATGTCTTTGACTTGCTTGGCCTGGGCCAATGCCTTGTTCATGGTGGTGCTGACGTCGGCGGCGAGTTTCGCCGGGTCGGTGTTTTGCTCTTCGGTGTAGAGGGTGACAATCATCAGGTCGCGGGCCACTTCCGTGCTGACTTCGGCGCGCAGGGAAATCTGGTTGTAGTGCAGCTCATCGGCGGCCAGGGCCGGAAGGCTGGCGACGCTGCCGACGGTCAGGGCGAGAAGGGCGGCGCTGCGGCGGAATGTGTGCATGAAAGCTCCTTGATGAGGGCGCAGGTGATGGTTCGGGGGCCTGCGTGAAACCATCAGACTCTAGCTTTTATGATCCGGTTCGCCCAGTTACAACTTCTATACACATCGGCGGGTCAGCTGTGCAGCCCTTCGCGAGCAGGCTCGCTGCCACCTTTGAAATGCATTCCCCCCTGTGGGAGCGAGCTTGCTCGCGAAGAGGCCCTTATAGCCGCCGAAGATGTCTTCGCCATGTGGTCGTTTGCCGCACTTTCGCCTCTCAAGGCCGTGGCTTGGTTATACTCCGTGCGATCCGCCTGGAGCGCTCATCAGGAGAGCTCATGCTCGCCCCCGTACAATTGACTTCCGCCACTCGCCAGAACCTCTGGCGGCTGACTTTTATTCGCACTCTGGTGCTCGCCGCGCAGGCCGGTTCCGTAGGCCTGGCCTACTGGCTGCAACTGCTGCCGTTGCCGTGGGTGCAACTGGCAATGACCCTTGGCTGCTCGACGCTGCTCTGCGTGTTTACCGCGGTGCGTTTGCGTACCTCGTGGCCAGTGACCGAACTCGAATATGCGCTGCAACTGGCCTGCGATCTGGTGATCCACAGTGCGCTGCTGTACTTCTCCGGCGGTTCGACCAACCCGTTTGTTTCCTATTATCTGGTACCGCTGACCATCGCCGCGGTGACACTGCCGTGGCGCTATTCGGTGATCCTCTCCGGCATCGCGCTGGCGCTGTACACGGTGATGCTGACGCGGTTCTATCCGCTGGAAACCCTGCCGGTGGCCCGCGAGAACCTGCAGATCTACGGTATGTGGCTGAGCTTCGCGCTCGCGGCGGCGGTGATCACCTTCTTCGCGGCACGAATGGCTGAAGAGTTGCGCCGTCAGGAAGAATTGCGTGCGATCCGCCGTGAAGAAGGCCTGCGCGATCAGCAGTTGCTCGCTGTCGCCACCCAGGCCGCCGGCGCCGCCCATGAGCTCGGTACACCGCTGGCGACCATGAGCGTATTGCTCAAGGAAATGCAGCAGGATCACCCCGACCCAATGCTGCAGGACGATCTGAAAGTGCTGCAGGATCAGGTCAAACTCTGCAAGGAGACCTTGCAGCAATTGGTGCGGGCCGCCGAGGCCAACCGGCGTCTGGCCGTCGAGATGCAGGACGTCACCGACTGGCTCGACGAAGCGCTGAACCGCTGGCACCTGATGCGTCCGGAAGCCAGTTACCGCTTCCACCGGCTCGGCCAAGGCACCGTGCCGCGCATGGCGCCGCCGCCGGATCTGACTCAGGCGCTGTTGAATCTGCTCAACAACGCCGCCGACGCCTGCCCGGAAAACCTCAAGGTGACCCTGGACTGGGACGCGGAAACGGTGACCATCAGCATTCGTGACCACGGCGCCGGTGTGCCGCTGGCCATCGCCGAGCAGATCGGCAAACCGTTTTTTACCACCAAGGGCAAAGGTTTCGGCCTGGGCCTGTTTTTGAGCAAGGCCAGCGTGACACGCGCCGGCGGCTCAGTGAAACTCTATAGTCATGAGGAAGGCGGCACGCTCACCGAGCTGCGCCTGCCCCACGGCGCCCGAGGAGACCAACATGAGTGACGAAATCCAAGTCGAAGGCGAAGAACTGCCGCATTTGCTGCTGGTCGACGACGACGCAACCTTCACCCGCGTCATGGCCCGTGCCATGGCTCGCCGTGGCTTTCGCGTCAGCACCGCCGGTTCCGCCGAAGAAGGCCTGACCATCGCCCAGGCCGATCTGCCTGATTACGCTGCGCTCGATCTGAAAATGGACGGCGATTCCGGTCTGGTACTGCTGCCCAAGTTGCTGGAGCTGGACCCGGAAATGCGCGTGGTGATTCTCACCGGATATTCGAGCATTGCCACCGCAGTCGAAGCGATCAAGCGCGGCGCCTGCAACTACCTGTGCAAACCGGCCGACGCCGACGACGTGCTGGCCGCGTTGCTCTCCGAGCATGCTGATCTCGACAGTCTGGTGCCGGAAAACCCGATGTCGGTTGACCGCCTGCAATGGGAACACATCCAGCGTGTGCTCACCGAACACGAAGGCAACATCTCCGCCACTGCCCGTGCCCTGGGCATGCACCGCCGCACCCTGCAGCGCAAACTGCAGAAGCGCCCGGTTCGTCGCTGAACCTGCGCTGAACGACTATCGCCAGCCCTCGCGATAAAACGCACCGATCATCTATGATCGGTGCGTGTCTGTTCTTTTCTATATCGAGCCTTATCCATGAATCAGAACGCTGAATATTCCGCGGTCAACGATGCTGTGCGCGGGCAGTTTTTTCGTAAAGTGTGGGCGATGACCACGCCTTACTGGCGCAGCGAAGAGAAGGGCAAGGCCTGGACATTGCTGATTGCCGTGATCGCGTTGTCGCTGTTCAGCGTGGCGATCTCGGTGTGGATCAACAGTTGGTACAAGGATTTTTACAACGCTCTGCAAAAGAAGGACGAAGCGGCGTTCTGGCAGTTGATCCTGTATTTCTGCGGCATCGCCACGGTGGCGATTCTCGGCGCGGTGTATCGCCTGTACCTGACGCAGATGCTGACGATTCGCTGGCGGGCGTGGCTGACCGAGAACCACTTCAAGCGCTGGCTCGGCCACAAGAACTACTATCAGCTGGAGCAGGGCGGTTACACCGATAACCCCGACCAGCGGATTTCCGAAGACCTCAACACCTTTACCGCCAACACCCTGAGCCTTGGCCTCGGGCTGATTCGCACGGTGGTCAGTCTGGTGTCGTTCTCGATCATTTTGTGGGGTGTTTCCGGCAGCATCGAAGTGTTCGGCATCGAGATTCCCGGCTACATGTTCTGGTGTGCGCTGATTTATGCCGCCGTCGGCAGTTGGCTGACGCACCTGATCGGTCGACGCTTGATCGGCCTGAACAACCAACAACAACGTTTCGAAGCAGACCTGCGTTTCTCCATGGTGCGCGTGCGCGAGAACGCTGAAAGCATCGCCTTGTATAACGGTGAACCGAACGAAAATCGTCGTTTGAGCAGCCGTTTCGGGCTGGTCTGGCACAACTTCTGGGACATCATGCGCGTATCCAAGCGCCTGACGTTCTTCACTTCCGGCTACGGCCAGATCGCAATCATCTTCCCGTTCATCGTCGCGGCCCCACGTTATCTGGCGGGCAAGATCGAACTGGGTGAGCTGATGCAAATCAACTCGGCATTCGGCAACGTGCAGGAGAATTTCAGCTGGTTCATCAGTGCGTATTCGGATCTGGCCGCGTGGCGCGCAACCTGTGATCGTTTGCTGAGTTTCCGCCAGGCCATGACCGACAACGAAGAGCGCATCCCGGCGATCGACGTGCAGAATCAGGGCAGCGAACTGCAGGTGCATAACCTTGGTCTGGACCTGGCCGATGGTCGTCATCTGTTGACCAATGCCGACATGACCGTGGAGCCGGGTGATCGGGTCATGCTCAGCGGCCGTTCCGGCAGCGGCAAGTCGACGCTGTTGCGGGCGATGGGGCATTTGTGGCCGGCGGGGCACGGCAACATCCGCTTGCCGGCGGCGCGGTATCTGTTCCTGCCGCAAAAGCCGTATCTGCCGATCGGCACCCTGCGCGAGGCACTGAGTTATCCACAACCGGGTGACACCTACGCGTCTGAACGTTATGCACAAGTGCTGGAAACCTGCCGTTTGCCGCATCTGGTCGCGCGGCTGGACGAGGCCAATCACTGGCAACGCATGCTCTCGCCGGGTGAACAGCAACGCTTGGCCTTCGCCCGTGCGCTGCTTTACGCACCGCAGTGGTTGTACATGGACGAGGCGACTTCGGCGATGGACGAGGAAGATGAAGCGACGCTGTATCAGGCGTTGATTGATCAGATACCGGGGCTGAGCATTGTCAGCGTCGGCCATCGCAGCAGTTTGAAACGCTTCCACCCACGGCATGTGCGGATCGACAGCGGGCATTTGGTTGAACAGACCGTGACTGCCTAATCAACACACATCCCATGTGGGAGCTGGCTTGCCAGCGATGGCGTCGGTTTAGTCGACATCTTCATTGACAGGTATGGCCTCATCGCTGGCAAGCCAGCTCCCACAGGTTTTGTATGGAAATGGAAAGTGATCGTACAACCCGCTTGAGCTATCATGCCCACAAGCCGAATTTTCGAGACTAGATGCACACCATGGAAAACCTGATCGACACCCCGCGTCTCCCGCGCAAGCGCCGCAGCCTGGCCCAGGAACTGGTGACGGTGCTGAGCGAGCAGATCCGCGATGGCCTGCTTAAACGCGGTGACAAATTGCCTACCGAGTCGGCGATCATGGAAGCCCATGGCGTCAGCCGCACCGTGGTGCGCGAGGCGATTTCCCGTTTGCAGGCAGCCGGCCAAGTGGAAACTCGCCACGGCATCGGCACCTTCGTACTCGACACGCCAAGTCCGAGCGGTTTCCGTATCGATCCGGCCACCGTCGTCACCCTGCGTGATGTGCTGGCCATCCTCGAATTGCGCATCAGCCTCGAAGTCGAATCTGCCGGCCTTGCCGCGCAACGTCGCAGCGCCGAGCAACTGGCGACCATGCGCGCCGCGCTCGATGCGCTTAATGAAAGCGCTGCCCATGCCAGTGATGCTGTGGCGTCGGACTTTGCTTTCCACCTGGAAATCGCCCTGTCCACCGGCAACCGCTACTTCACCGACATCATGACCCACCTGGGCACCAGCATCATTCCGCGTACGCGGCTGAATTCGGCGCGATTGGCCCATGATGATCAACAGCACTACATGAGTCGCCTGAGCCGTGAGCACGAAGAAATCTACGACGCGATTGCCCGTCAGGATTCCGATGCAGCGCGTGCGGCGATGCGTCTGCACCTGACCAACAGCCGTGAAAGACTGCGCCAGGCCCATGAAGAGGCGCAGGCGCAGGGTTAGTATTTATTAGTGTTTGAGGTAAACCCGCAGATCCGGAGACTCAGCCGTATTACCTGACGAGGTCTGCACGCTATAACTCAATTTAGCGGTGGCACCTGGTACGAGCTTTTCTGCAAATATCTTTTTCGGGATCTCGAATACAAATGGAGCATCGGCGGGTGACCCTACGGCAAGTTCCCAGTTGTATTCATTCCCTGTGGAAGTGCTGACCTTGAATGTGATCTTGTCTCCCTTGCTAACATTTGGATATGACTGGACTTCGCCGTGGGCAGGATCAACCAGGTTGTGAACGTAGAGTGTGAACTCTCCATTGTGCTCGATGGCTTCGCGGAGGCGGGGGGGAGCGAGTGCTTTTACTTGAACATTCATGATCGAAATTCCTTTTATAACCAATCAAACCTTTGCAATCGCGTAGTGATGACACACTACGATCGGAGTCGGTTTGTTATCTCCTGACGTCATTAGCTCAGGAATACCCATTCTTACGCACCTGTAAGAAATACCAGTCTCGACGAACGGTTATCACGCGAAGCGCCTGTGCCAAAGCGTTGTGAGCTAGTCAATCGAAAATCATGATCAAGTTTCGATCCGCAACCTCAACACTTCCGAAAACGGCTCCATGCTCGACTCGTCGCAAAACTTGTAGCGCAGTTCAACCACCCTGTTCAGGTACGGCCGCAGCGCCTCTTTAGGTATCTGCAACTCGATCCCTGTGAGCTTTTCCATCTCGTCCTCGGCATCGTCCCAAGTGCCAGTGTTCACTTCCTCACCTGCCCATTCCGGTTCCTCAGGGTCGTCGCCGAGAATCGGGTAGACGCTCCAGTTCGCCGGAAAATCGCTGGAATCCGGGACTTGTACGATCAAGACATCAGGCAGCGTCGATAGCTGAAGCGTGAGGGTGCAGGAGGACTGAGCAGCCATTTTCGAGAGAGTCGGAGCAGCGTAATTCGTGGACATTTCGGGTTCCTTCGAGTGATCCGCCACGATCCTTCGTGGCGGTCGTCACACATTACGCGGCGTAGCAACGGCGCTCAGTAAACGAATCTTGACCAGACGTTTCTGCAATCGAACCCAGTAATCACGGGCCTTTGCGAGAATTCGCGCTAGGGCTTAAACACTTTTGTCCGACAAAAAACCACCCACAACGATGAAATGCAGTTGACGGTTATCTTTTAAGTTGTACGATGACCTACAACTTCAGCGAAGGCTGAACGATCAACTCACAAAAAACGTTGCTACCAGGGTGTTCGAATAATGAATCCACAAGAACTGAAGTCCATCCTCTCTGCCGGCCTGCTGTCTTTCCCGGTGACCGATTTCAACGCGCAGGGCGATTTCAACCGCGCGGGCTATATCAAACGCCTGGAATGGCTGGCTCCGTATGGCGCTTCAGCCTTGTTCGCCGCCGGTGGCACTGGTGAGTTCTTCTCCCTCGCCGCCAGCGAATACTCGGAAATCATCAAGACTGCCGTCGACACTTGCGCAACGAGTGTGCCGATCCTAGCCGGTGTCGGTGGTTCGACTCGTCAGGCCATCGAATACGCTCAAGAAGCCGAGCGTCTGGGCGCCAAAGGTCTGTTGCTGCTGCCGCACTACCTGACCGAAGCGAGCCAGGATGGTGTTGCCGCTCACGTTGAAGCCGTGTGTAAATCGGTCAACATCGGCGTGGTCGTCTACAACCGCAACGTTTGCCGCCTCAACGCACCGCTGCTGGAACGTCTGGCCGAGCGCTGCCCGAACCTGATCGGCTACAAGGATGGTCTGGGCGATATCGAGTTGATGGTGTCGATCCGTCGCCGCCTCGGTGATCGCTTCAGCTACCTGGGTGGTCTGCCGACCGCCGAAGTCTACGCCGCAGCCTACAAGGCGCTGGGCGTACCGGTTTACTCCTCGGCGGTGTTCAACTTCATCCCGAAAACCGCGATGGACTTCTACCACGCGATCGCTCGTGAAGATCACGCCACCGTCGGCAAGATCATCGACGACTTCTTCCTGCCGTACCTCGACATCCGCAACCGCAAGGCCGGTTATGCCGTGAGCATCGTTAAGGCAGGCGCGAAAATCGCTGGCTATGACGCAGGCCCGGTGCGGGCACCGCTGACCGACCTGACTGGCGAAGAGTACGAAATGCTCGCCGCGCTGATCGACAAGCAAGGTGCGCAGTAACACCCGATAAAAGCGAGGCCGCTGAGCAATCAGCGGCTTTTTGCGTGAAGGCTTTGAGATTTGAGGGCTGCCCCTGTGACAACTGCAAAACGCTACGACAACTACATCAACGGCGAATGGGTTGCCGGTGCCGACTACTCGGCCAACATCAACCCATCGGAACTGAGCGACACCATCGGCGACTATGCCAAGGCTGACCTGACTCAGGTTCACGCCGCCATCGACGCTGCTCGCGCGGCATTCCCGGCGTACTCGACTTCGGGCATTCAAGCCCGTCACGATTCGCTGGATAAAGTCGGCACGGAAATTCTCGCCCGTCGCGAAGAACTCGGCACCTTGCTGGCCCGCGAAGAGGGCAAGACTCTGCCCGAAGCCATCGGCGAAGTGACCCGCGCCGGTAACATCTTTAAGTTCTTCGCTGGTGAATGCCTGCGTCTGTCCGGCGACTACGTGCCGTCGGTGCGTCCGGGCGTCAACGTCGAAGTGACCCGCGAAGCACTGGGCGTGGTCGGTCTGATCACCCCGTGGAATTTCCCGATTGCGATTCCGGCGTGGAAGATTGCTCCGGCGTTGGCCTACGGCAACTGCGTGGTGTTGAAGCCCGCCGATCTGGTGCCGGGTTGCGCCTGGGCACTGGCGGAAATCATCTCCCGCGCAGGCTTCCCGGCCGGCGTGTTCAATCTGGTGATGGGCAGCGGCCGTGTGGTCGGTGATGCCTTGGTGCAGAGCCCGAAAGTCGACGGCATCAGCTTCACCGGTTCGGTGGGCGTGGGTCGTCAGATCGCGGTCAACTGCGTCTCGCGCCAGGCCAAGGTTCAGCTGGAAATGGGCGGCAAGAACCCGCAGATCATTCTCGATGACGCCGACCTCAAGCAAGCGGTCGAGCTGTCGGTGCAGAGCGCGTTCTACTCCACCGGCCAGCGTTGCACAGCGTCGAGCCGCTTGATCGTCACCGCCGGGATTCACGACAAGTTCGTTGAAGCCATGGCCGAGCGCATGAAGTCGATCAAGGTCGGCCACGCACTGAAATCCGGCACCGACATCGGTCCAGTGGTTTCCCAGGCACAGCTTGAACAGGACATGAAGTACATCGACATCGGCCAGTCCGAAGGTGCGCGTCTGGTCAGCGGTGGTGGTCTGGTGACGTGCGATACCGAAGGCTACTTCCTCGCACCAACGCTGTTTGCCGACAGTGAAGCGTCGATGCGCATCAGCCGCGAAGAGATCTTTGGCCCGGTGGCCAACATTGTTCGCGTGGCCGATTACGACGCGGCGCTGGCGATGGCCAACGACACCGAATTCGGTTTGTCGGCGGGTATTGCGACCACCTCGCTGAAGTACGCCAACCACTTCAAACGTCATTCGCAAGCCGGGATGGTGATGGTCAACCTGCCGACCGCTGGCGTCGATTACCACGTTCCGTTCGGTGGCCGTAAAGGTTCATCCTATGGATCACGTGAGCAAGGCCGTTATGCGCAAGAGTTCTACACGGTCGTGAAGACCAGTTACATCGGTTCCTGATAAACGCAATAACCCTGTAGGAGCTGCCGAAGGCTGCGATCTTTTAAGATCAAAAGATCGCAGCCTTCGGCAGCTCCTACAGGGAATAGATGCAAGACCAAAGAAGATTCACCCGCGCATAAAAATAATCAGTGGGAGTACCTCTACATGCAATCGTCCAAGCCGACTCACGTCCGCTATTTGATCCTGCTCATGCTGTTTCTGGTGACCACGATCAACTACGCCGACCGTGCCACGATCGCCATTGCCGGCTCCAGCCTGCAAAAAGATCTGGGCATTGACGCAGTCACCCTCGGCTACATCTTCTCCGCATTCGGTTGGGCCTATGTGGCCGGGCAAATCCCCGGTGGCTGGTTGCTCGATCGCTTCGGCTCGAAAAAAGTCTATGCCCTGAGCATTTTCACCTGGTCGCTGTTCACCGTGCTGCAAGGCTTTGTCGGTGAGTTCGGCATGTCCACCGCCATCGTTGCGCTGTTCATGCTGCGCTTCCTCGTCGGTCTGGCTGAAGCGCCTTCGTTCCCCGGCAATGCGCGTATCGTCGCCGCATGGTTCCCGACCGCTGAGCGCGGCACTGCTTCGGCGATCTTCAACTCGGCGCAATACTTTGCCACCGTGTTGTTCGCACCGCTGATGGGCTGGATCGTGTATTCCTTCGGTTGGGAGCACGTGTTTATCGTTATGGGGATTCTCGGGATCATCTTCTCGCTGGTCTGGCTGAAAGTGATCTACAGCCCGCGTGAACACCCGCGTATCAACGAAGCCGAGTTCAAACACATCGCTGAAAACGGCGGCATGGTCGATATGGACCAAAAGGGCAAAAAGTCCGACGGTCCGAAGTGGGATTACATCCGTCAGTTGCTGACCAATCGCATGATGCTCGGCGTGTATCTGGGCCAGTACTGCATCAACGGCATCACCTATTTCTTCCTGACCTGGTTCCCGGTGTATCTGGTGCAAGAGCGTGGCATGACCATTCTCAAGGCTGGTTTCATCGCCTCGTTGCCGGCAATCTGCGGCTTTATCGGTGGGGTGCTCGGCGGGGTGATTTCCGATTACCTGCTGCGCAAGGGCCACTCGCTGACCTTCGCGCGCAAAGCGCCGATCATTGCCGGCCTGCTGGTTTCCAGCAGCATCGTTGCCTGCAACTATGTTGAAGTGGAATGGATGGTCGTTGGCTTCATGGCCCTGGCCTTCTTCGGCAAAGGCGTTGGCGCACTCGGTTGGGCGGTGGTTTCCGACACTTCGCCAAAACAGATCGCCGGTCTGAGCGGTGGCCTGTTCAACACTTTCGGCAACATTGCTTCGATCACCACGCCGATCGTGATTGGCTACATCATCAGCTCCACCGGTTCGTTCAAATGGGCGCTGGTGTTCGTCGGTGCCAACGCACTGGTCGCGGTGTTCAGCTATCTGGTCATCGTTGGCCCGATCAAACGTGTGGTACTCAAAGAGCCGCCAACCAACGGCGGTGTTGAAGCCAGCGGTAAATTGTCCCAAGCGCATTCCTGAGGAGCGGCGTCATGCAGTTGATTGAACATTCCGACTCGCCGCGCCACATCCGCCTGCACGAGCGGGACAATGTGGTGGTCGTGGTCAACGACCAGGGCGCACCGGCCGGCACTGAGTTTGCCGATGGCCTGGTGACGCTGGAATTTGTGCCGCAGAGCCACAAGGTCACCCTTGAAGACATTCCCGAGGGCGGCCAGGTGATTCGCTACGGTCAGGTGATCGGCTACGCATTGCAGCCGATTCGCCGTGGCAGTTGGGTCAAGGAAGATCAACTGCGCATGCCGACCGCGCCGCCGCTGGACAGCTTGCCGCTGTCCACCGAGGTGCCGGACGCGCAGGCACCGCTGGAAGGCTTCACCTTCGAGGGCTATCGCAACGCTGACGGCACCGTCGGCACGCGCAATATTCTCGGGATCACGACCACGGTGCAGTGCGTCACCGGCGTGCTTGATCACGCGGTAAAACGCATCAAGGAAGAGCTGCTGCCGAAGTACCCGCATGTCGATGACGTCGTGGCGCTGACCCACAGTTATGGCTGCGGCGTGGCGATTACTGCCACCGACGCTTACATCCCGATTCGCACCGTGCGCAATCTGGCGCGTAATCCGAACCTCGGTGGCGAGGCGTTGGTGATCAGCCTCGGTTGCGAGAAATTGCAGGCCGGGCAGGTGATGCACGAAGACGATGCGTCGGTGGATCTCAGCGATCCGTGGCTGTATCGCTTGCAGGATTCCAGTCACGGCTTCACCGAGATGATCGAGCAGATCATGGAATTGGCTGAGGTCCGTTTGAAGAAGCTCGACCAGCGCCGCCGCGAAACCGTGCCGGCGTCCGAGTTGATCCTCGGCATGCAGTGTGGCGGCAGCGATGCGTTCTCCGGGATCACCGCCAACCCGGCGCTGGGTTATGCCTCGGACTTGTTGTTGCGTGCAGGGGCGACGGTGATGTTTTCCGAAGTCACCGAAGTGCGCGATGCGATTTACCTGCTGACTTCACGCGCCGAAAGCAAAACCGTCGCCGAGGAACTGGTGCGCGAGATGGACTGGTACGACCGTTACCTGGCCAAGGGTGAAGCGGATCGCAGCGCCAACACCACGCCGGGCAACAAGAAGGGCGGGCTGTCGAACATTGTCGAGAAGTCGCTGGGTTCGATCGTCAAATCCGGCAGCAGCGCAATCAACGGCGTGCTCGGCCCGGGCGAGCGGTTCAAGCAGAAGGGTTTGATTTTCTGTGCAACGCCGGCGAGTGATTTTGTTTGCGGGACGTTGCAGTTGGCGGCGGGGATGAACTTGCATGTGTTCACCACCGGGCGGGGTACGCCGTATGGTTTGGCGATGGCGCCGGTGGTGAAGGTATCGACGCGGACGGAATTGGCGCAGCGCTGGCCTGATCTGATTGATATCGACGCCGGAAGGATTGCGACCGGGCGCGCGACGATCGAGGAACTGGGTTGGGAGTTGTTCCACTACTACCTGGATGTTGCCAGCGGCAAACAGCAGACGTGGGCGGAGAAGCACAAGCTGCATAACGACATTACGTTGTTCAACCCGGCGCCGATTACTTGATGCGTGACCGGCTCGGCCCTCACCCCAGCCCTCTCCCGGGGGGAGAGGGGGCCGATCCGGGGATATTTTAGAAGTACATCGACTTGAAAGTGCTTTGCCGAATCCATAATCGACTCGGTCTTGCAGGTCGATGTATGACACAAGACACCTCGGTCAGTCCCCTCTCCCTCGGGGAGAGGGAGCCGATCCGGAGATATTTTAGAAGTACATCGACTTGAAAGTGCTTTGCCGAATCCATAATCGACTCGGTCTTGCAGGTCGATGTATGCCGCAAAACACCTCGGTCAGTCCCCTCTCCCTCGGGGAGAGGGGGCCGATCCGGAGATATTTTAGAAGTACATCGACTTGAAAGTGCTTTGCCGAATCCATATCGACTCGGTCTTGCAGGTCGATGTATGCCGCAAAACACCTCGGTCAGTCCCCTCTCCCTCGGGGAGAGGGAGCCGATCCGGAGATATTTTAGAAGTACATCGACTTGAAAGTGCTTTGCCGAATCCATAATCGACTCGGTCTTGCAGGTCGATGTATGCCGCAAAACACCTCGGTCAGTCCCCTCTCCCTCGGGGAGAGGGGGCCGATCCGGAGATATTTTAGAAGTACATCGACTTGAAAGTGCTTTGCCGAATCCATAATCGACTCGGTCTTGCAGGTCGATGTATGACACAAGACACCTCGGTCAGTCCCCTCTCCCTCGGGGAGAGGGAGCCGATCCGGAGATATTTTAGAAGTACATCGACTTGAAAGTGCTTTGCCGAATCCATAATCGACTCGGTCTTGCAGGTCGATGTATGACACAAGACACCTCGGTCAGTCCCCTCTCCCTCGGGGAGAGGGGGCCGATCCGGGGATATTTAGAAGTACATCGACTTGAAAGTGCTTTGCCGAATCCATAATCGACTCGGTCTTGCAGGTCGATGTATGCCGCAAAACACCTCGGTCAGTCCCCTCTCCCTCGGGGAGAGGGTTAGGGTGAGGGGCTTTTCAAGCTTTTGGCTTATCATTAGCCCCCTAACGACGCTCACCCAAGGCTCCCCGGCATGCTGGCAATCTTCCTCGAAACCCTGAACATCACCGCGCCGGTGTTTGCCATGCTGTTTCTTGGTGTGCTGCTCAAGCGCATCGACTGGATCAACGACAACTTCATTCATACCGCTTCGTCGCTGGTGTTCAACGTCACCATGCCGGCGCTGCTGTTCCTCGGCATTCTGCATGCCGATCTGCACGCCGCGTTGCAACCGTCCTTGCTGATCTACTTCTCCCTCGCCACGCTGGTGAGCTTTGCCCTGGCCTGGGGCTGGGCGATTTTCCGTTGCCCGCGCGAAGATCGCGGCATCTATACCCAAGGCGCGTTTCGCGGCAACAACGGCGTCATCGGTCTGGCACTGGCGGCGAGTATGTACGGCGATTACGGGATTTCCCTCGGGGCGATTCTCGCGGCGCTGGTGATCCTGTTTTACAACACGCTGTCGACCATCGTGCTGGCGGTGTACAGCCCGGTGATCAAGTCCGATCCGTGGAGCATCTGCAAAAGCGTGTTCAGCAATCCGCTGATCATCAGCGTGATTGCGGCGGCGCCGTTTGCCTATTTCAAGATCGGTTTGCCGGGATGGCTGGAGACCTCCGGTCAGTATCTGGCGCAGACCACCTTGCCGCTGGCGTTGATCTGCATTGGCGGCACGCTGTCGCTGGCGGCGTTGCGCAAGAGCGGCAGCATGGCGCTCAGTTCCAGCCTGGTGAAGATGATCGGGTTGCCGGTGCTGGCGACGTTAGGGGCGTGGTTGTGGGGTTTTCGCGGCGCGGAATTGGGGATTCTGTTTTTGTACTTCGGCAGCCCGACGGCGGCGGCAAGTTTTGTCATGGCCCGGGCGGCGCAGGGCAATCATGAACTGGCGGCGGCGATTATCGTGATGACCACGTTGATGGCGGCGATCACCACCAATGTCGGGATCTTTGTTTTGCAGTGGGGTGGGTGGATATAAAGGCAAGATCAAAAGATCGCAGCCTGCGGCAGCTCCTACAGGAGACCGCATTTCCATGTAGGAGCTGCCGCAGGCTGCGATCTTTTAGCTTTTCTCGTAACTGTCGATCACTTCCTGCGCCGCGCGAAACGCATCAATCGCCGCCGGCACGCCGGCATACACCGCGCAATGCAGCAGCGCCTCACGAATCTCGTCCACCGTGCAGCCATTGTTCAGCGCACCGCGCACATGGCCTTTCAGTTCTTGCGGGCACTTCAATGCGGTCAGCGCGGCGAGGGTGATCAGACTGCGGGTTTTCAGCGGCAGACCTTCGCGATTCCACACACCGCCCCAGGCGTGTTCATTGACGAAATCCTGCAACGGTTGAGTGAACTCGGTGGCGTTGCCCAAGGCGCGATCAACAAACGCATCGCCCATTACCTGACGGCGGACTTCAACCCCGGACTTCTTCGATTCGGTCATGGCATATCCCTCTTGTGGTGCTGGCGGCGCCAGGCGCGTATCGACGTGAACAACAAGAACGTCAGCAGCGTTGGCAGGACGTAAAACAACATCATTCGCTCAAGCTTGCCGGCCAGGGGCATGCCGGTGGTGAACGACACCACGTGCAGCCCGTACGCCAGATACAAACCGAGCAGCAGCAGACCTTCGGCTCGCGTCACGCGGTAACCGGAATAAAACACCGGCAGGCACAGCGCGGCGACGCCGAGCATCACCGGCAGATCGAAATCCAGTGCGTTCGGCGACACCGACAGCGGCGTCGGCGCGATCAATGCGGTCAGGCCGAGTACCCCGAGCAGATTAAACAGGTTGGCACCGATCACGTTGCCGACGGCAATATCCCGTTGCCCGCGCAGTGCGGCGATCAGCGAGGTCGCCAGTTCCGGCAGCGAGGTGCCGACAGCGACAACGGTCAGGCCAATGACACGCTCGGAAAATCCAAGATCAGTTGCCACCACCACGGCAGCTCCGAGCAAAAGGTGCCCGGCAAATACCAGCATCGCCAAACCGACGATGATCATCAGCGAACTGCCGATCCACGACGCTTGGCTTGTTTCAATGCGCTCCGTGTGCGGCCGCGTCGAGTGTCGTGACTGGCGCAGCAGCAAGCCGAGATACAGCGCCAATGCGGCCAACAGCAGGATGCCGTCGAAGCGACCGATCTCTTCGTTCCAGGCCAATACGAACACCAGCAGACTGGCACCGATCATCAGCGGAATATCGAGGCGCACCAATTGCCGCGAAACGCGCAGAGGAATGATCAGCGCGGAAAGGCCGAGGGTGACAAGGATGTTGAAGATGCTGCTGCCGACTACGCTGCCAACGGCAATGTCCGGGTTATGCGCCAGTGCCGCTTGAAGACTGACGGCCATTTGCGGCGCACTGCTGCCGAGGGCGACGATGGTCAGACCGATGATCAGCGGCCGCACATGCAGACGCGCCGCCAGACGCACCGCCGCACGCACCATCAGCTCTGCGCCGAAGATCAGCAGGCACAGGCCGGCGAGCAGTTCGATCACGCTGATCAGGGGTAAGTCGGCTAATCCGAAAATGGTCAGCGCTCCATCAGTCGTCGAGGGCCTGCACGCGAACCCGTGCGGTGCCGCTGCGCAGCATGCCGAGTTGTTCGGCAGCCTCGCGGGACACGTCGATCAGGCGTCCACGGGTATGCGGGCCACGGTCATTGATGCGGACCACGACGGATTCATCGTTTTTCAGGTTGGTGACCTTCACCCGTGTGCCGAAGGGTAACTGGCGATGGGCGGCGGTCAGGGAATTCTGGTTGAACGGCTCGCCACTGGCGGTGCGTTTACCGTGGTGCTTGGCACCGTAATAGGAGGCGACGCCGGTCTGGTCGTAACCGTGCGGGTCGATGATATCGGTGCTGGCGCAACCGGCCAGCAAGGAGAGCAGGGCGCAGGCGCCGAGCAGACGTTTCATTCAGATACTCCAAAGTGATCGTTCCCACGCTCCAGCGTGGGAATGCATCCCGTGACGCTCTGCGTCACACCGCAATGGACGCGGAGCGTCCGGGGCGGCATTCCCACGCAGAGCGTGGGAACGATCCCCGAGCGCCGGGCCGGAATCAGCCTTCGAGCTTGCTTTTCAGCAGTTCGTTCACCTGCTGCGGGTTGGCTTTGCCTTTCGACGCTTTCATCGCCTGGCCGACGAAGAAGCCGAACATCTTGCCGCGTTTGGCTTCATCCGCCGCACGATACTGTTCAACCTGCTCGGCGTTAGCCGCGAGCATTTCGTCCAGTACCGCGGAGATCGCGCCGCTGTCGGTCACTTGCTTCAGGCCGCGTTTTTCGATGATCTCGTCCGCGCTGCCTTCGCCGTTGGCCATCGCTTCGAACACCACTTTGGCAATCTTGCCGGAGATGGTGTTGTCCTTGATGCGTTGCAGCATGCCGCCCAACAGTTCAGCGGAAACCGGCGACTCGTCGATGTCCAGGCCTTGCTTGTTGAGCAGGCTGCCCAACTCGACCATCACCCAGTTCGCCGCCAGTTTGGCGTCGCCGCCGATGGCTGCGACTTTCTCGAAGTAGTCCGCTTGCTCACGGCTGGTGGCCAGCACGTTGGCGTCGTACGCCGACAGACCGAACTGGCTCTGGAAGCGCTCGCGTTTCTGCGGAGGCAGTTCCGGCAGGGTGGCGCGCACCTCGCCGAGGAACGACTCTTCGATGACCACCGGCAGCAGGTCCGGATCGGGGAAGTAACGGTAGTCGTTGGCTTCCTCTTTCGAACGCATCGGACGGGTCTCGTCCTTGTTCGGATCGTACAGACGGGTCTGCTGGATCACTTTGCCGCCGTCTTCGATCAGCTCGATCTGACGCTGGATCTCGGAGTTGATCGCCTTCTCGATGAAGCGGAACGAGTTGACGTTCTTGATCTCGCAGCGCGTGCCGAATTCAACCTGGCCTTTCGGACGGATCGACACGTTGCAGTCGCAACGCAGCGAGCCTTCGGCCATGTTGCCGTCGCAAATACCCAGATAACGTACCAGCGCGTGAATCGCCTTGACGTAAGCCACGGCTTCCTTGGCGCTGCGCATGTCCGGCTCGGAAACGATTTCCAGCAGCGGCGTGCCAGCACGGTTCAGGTCGATGCCGGTGGCACCGTTGAACTCTTCGTGCAGGCTCTTGCCGGCGTCTTCTTCCAGATGCGCGCGGGTGATGCCGACACGTTTGACCGTGCCGTCTTCGAGGGCGATGTCCAGGTGACCCTTGCCGACAATCGGCAATTCCATCTGACTGATCTGGTAGCCCTTCGGCAGATCCGGGTAGAAATAGTTTTTACGCGCGAACACGTTGTGCTGGCCGATCTCGGCGTCAATCGCCAGACCGAACATCACCGCCATACGCACCGCTTCCTGGTTCAGCACCGGCAACACGCCAGGCATGCCCAGATCGATCAGGCTGGCCTGGGTGTTCGGCTCGGAACCGAATGTGGTGGAACTACCGGAAAAGATTTTCGACCGGGTAGTGAGCTGAGTGTGAATCTCCAGCCCGATCACGACTTCCCATTGCATGTGTGTCTCCTCAGAAGCCGGTTGGGGTGCGGGTGTGCCAGTCAGTGTTGAGCTGATACTGGTGGGCAACGTTCAACAGGCGACCTTCCTGGAAATACGGCGCGAGCAGCTGCACGCCAACCGGCAGACCGTCGACAAAACCGGCCGGCATCGACAGACCCGGCAGGCCGGCGAGGTTGGCGGTGATGGTGTAGACGTCTTCCAGATAGGCAGCGACCGGGTCGCTGTTCTTGGCGCCAAGCTTCCAGGCCGGGTTCGGCGTGGTCGGGCCGAGGATGATGTCGACTTCATTAAAGGCAGCCATGAAATCGTTCTTCACCAGGCGACGGATCTTCTGCGCTTTCAGGTAGTAGGCGTCGTAGTAACCGGCGGACAGCGCGTAGGCACCGACCATGATCCGGCGCTGGACTTCCGCGCCGAAGCCTTCGCCACGGGAGCGCTTGTACAGGTCGATCAGGTCCTTCGGGTGCTCGCAGCGATGACCGAAACGCACGCCGTCAAAACGCGACAGGTTCGAGGAGGCTTCTGCCGGCGCGATCACGTAGTAGGCAGGAATCGCGTGCTGCATGTTCGGCAGGCTGATTTCCTTGATCACCGCACCGAGCTTCTGCAGCTCTTTGATGCTGTTCTGAATTAGCTCGGCGATGCGCGGGTCGAGACCGGCGCTGAAGTATTCCTTCGGTACGCCGATGCGCAGGCCTTGCAGCGATTCGTTGAGGCTTGCGGAGTAATCCGGCACCGGCTCATCGATGCTGGTGGAGTCGTTCTGATCGAAGCCAGCCATACCTTGCAACAAAATTGCGCAGTCTTCGGCCGTGCGCGCCAACGGGCCACCCTGATCGAGGCTGGATGCATAAGCGATCATGCCCCAGCGCGAAACACGACCGTAGGTCGGTTTCAGGCCGGTGAGGTTGGTGAATGCCGCCGGCTGACGAATCGAACCGCCAGTGTCGGTGGCCGTCGCCGCTGGCAACAGACGAGCAGCAACCGCCGCCGCCGAACCGCCGGACGAACCGCCCGGTACGTGTTCCAGGTTCCACGGGTTTTTCACCGCGCCGTACCAGCTCGACTCGTTGGCCGAACCCATGGCGAATTCGTCCATGTTGGTCTTGCCTAGGGTCACGGCACCGGCAGCGGCCAGCTTCGCGACGACAGTGGCGTCATACGGGGCTTTGAAATTGTCGAGCATCTTCGAGCCGCAGCTGGTGCGAATGCCCTGGGTGCAGAACAAGTCTTTGTGAGCGATCGGCGCACCGAGCAGGGCGCCGCTCTCACCGTTGGCGCGGCGGGCATCGGCGGCTTTCGCCTGCTCGATGGCCAGCTCTTCGGTGAGGCTGATGAAACTGTTGAGCTGCGGATCAAGCTGGGTAATGCGCGCCAGCAGGACTTTGGTCAGCTCTTCGGAGGAAAACTTTTTATCGGCGAGACCGCGGGCGATCTCGGCCAGAGTCATTTGATGCATTGCAGGCTCTTTCCCTTTAGTCGATGACTTTCGGAACCAGATACAGGCCGTTTTCGACCGCTGGTGCGATGGACTGGTAGGCCTCGCGGTGATTGCTCTCGGTCACGACGTCGGCGCGCAGGCGCTGACTGGCTTCCAGCGGGTGGGCCAGAGGCTCGATTCCGTCGGTATTAACAGCCTGCATTTCGTCGACCAGACCGAGAATGCTGTTGAGAGCGGAAGTAATGTGTGGAAGATCGGCATCATTGAGGCCAAGGCAGGCCAGATGAGCGATTTTTTCCACGTCGGAGCGTTCTAGCGCCATCGGGATTCTCCTGTGGAAAACAGAACGGACGGCGTCCGTGTGTTAGATTGTCGGAACACTACCGCACTTCTACGGTCATAAGGCCGCGATTGTGGGGCTTGGTGCACAGAAAAGCGGCCAATTTAACATATTGGCGCCTTGCCCAAAATCCCTGTCGTTGTTAGAGTTTGCCGCACTTTTTTACCCACGCGTTGCCTAGGGTCCCTTTCCCATGTTCAAGAAACTGCGTGGCATGTTTTCCAGCGATCTTTCCATTGACCTGGGCACTGCCAACACCCTTATTTACGTGCGCGAGCGCGGTATCGTCCTGAATGAGCCATCGGTTGTGGCCATTCGGACACACGGTAACCAGAAAAGTGTCGTTGCTGTCGGCACCGAAGCCAAGCGCATGCTCGGCCGTACGCCGGGCAACATTGCTGCCATTCGTCCGATGAAGGACGGCGTGATCGCCGACTTCAGCGTCTGCGAAAAGATGCTGCAATACTTTATTAACAAGGTTCACGAAAACAGCTTTCTGCAGCCTAGCCCTCGTGTGCTGATCTGCGTTCCATGCAAATCCACTCAGGTTGAGCGTCGTGCCATCCGTGAATCGGCCCTTGGCGCCGGTGCCCGTGAAGTGTTCCTGATCGAAGAGCCGATGGCTGCTGCGATCGGTGCCGGCCTGCCGGTCGAAGAAGCACGCGGTTCGATGGTCGTGGATATCGGTGGTGGTACCACTGAAATCGCGCTGATCTCCCTGAACGGTGTGGTCTATGCCGAATCCGTGCGCGTTGGCGGCGACCGCTTCGACGAAGCGATCATCACCTACGTGCGTCGTAACTACGGCAGCCTGATCGGTGAATCCACCGCTGAGCGCATCAAGCAGGAAATCGGCACGGCCTACCCGGGCGGCGAAGTTCGCGAAGTCGACGTTCGCGGTCGCAACCTGGCCGAAGGCGTTCCACGCGCATTCACCCTGAACTCCAACGAAGTGCTGGAAGCTCTGCAAGAGTCTCTGGCTACCATCGTTCAGGCCGTGAAAAGCGCGCTGGAGCAATCGCCGCCGGAACTGGCTTCCGACATCGCCGAGCGTGGCCTGGTGCTGACCGGTGGTGGCGCGCTGCTGCGTGATCTCGACAAGTTGCTGGCCCAGGAAACCGGTCTGCCAGTCATCGTTGCCGAAGATCCGCTGACCTGTGTTGCTCGCGGCGGTGGCCGTGCATTGGAAATGATGGATAAGCACACCATGGATCTGCTCTCGAGCGAATAAGTCGCCGAGTGCAATACGTGGGTGAGCGCGCAGGCAGCACTTTGCAGTGCTGCCTGTTGGCGTTTATCTTCTGTCAGTCTTCATCCAGGCCGGTTTGATGCCGTATGAATAAACAGAACATTTGCCTGGGAGGAGCGGCTTATTAAACCGCTTTTCGCCAAAGGCCCTTCGTTGGGTGTGCGCCTGTTGGTGCTGGCCGTGCTGTCGGTCGCGCTGATGGTGGTCGATGCCCGCTTCGACTTGCTCAAGCCCGCGCGCAAACAAGCGTCGCTGGTGTTGATGGACGCCTACTGGATTACCGACCTGCCCGGACGGCTCTGGGAAGGGATTGCCAGTCAATTCGGCAGTCGCACCGAACTGGTCGCCGAAAACGAAAAACTCAAGACCGAAAACCTGCTGTATCAGGGTCGCATGCAGAAGCTTGCCGCCCTTACCGAGCAGAACGTTCGGCTGCGCGAGTTGCTCAATTCCTCTGCGCTGGTCAATGAAAAGGTCGAAGTGGCCGAGTTGATCGGCATGGACCCCAACCCTTTCACTCATCGCATCATCATCAATAAAGGTGAGCGTGATGGCGTGGTGCTGGGGCAGCCGGTGCTCGATGCACGCGGTCTGATGGGGCAAGTGGTCGAGTTGATGCCTTACACCTCCCGTGTATTGTTGTTGACCGACACCACTCACAGCATTCCTGTGCAGGTGAACCGCAACGGTCTGCGGGCGATTGCCAGTGGCACCGGCAACCCGGAGCGTCTGGAGTTGCGTCACGTCGCTGACACGGCCGATATCAAAGAGGGCGATCTGCTGGTCAGCTCCGGCCTTGGCCAGCGCTTCCCGGCCGGTTACCCGGTCGCCACGGTGAAGGAAGTGATCCACGATTCCGGCCAGCCGTTCGCGATTGTCCGCGCCGTGCCGACTGCCGCACTCAACCGCAGCCGTTACCTGTTGTTGGTATTCAGTGACAACCGCACCGCCGAAGAGCGCGCCAACGATGCCGCGCAAGCGCAGGAAAATCTTGATGCCTTTGGCGGTGGTCCGATTATTCCGGCCACTGTGCCGAAGTCCGTGACTGTGCCTGCGGCGGCTGCTCCGACGCCCGCAACACCTGCCGCACCGACCGCTGCAGCCAGCGCCACACCGGCCAAACCCGCTGCCAGTAAACCGCCTGCGCCTGCTAAACCACCGGCAGCTACGCCGGCGGCAACCAAACCTCCAGCTGCCCAGCCTGCTGCGCGACCTGCGGTCAAACCGCCTGTCAGTGCACCGGCGACAACCGGGAGACAAGAATAATGGTCGGGGCTACCGCATCGCGAAACGGCTGGATTGTCTGGCTGACGTTTCTCATCGGCATGTTGCTCAGTGTCTCGCCGTTGCCGCAATTCATGGAAATTCTGCGTCCGCTGTGGCTGGCGCTGCTCCTGACATTCTGGGCACTGTACATGCCGCAAACGGTCGGCATGGTCACAGCGTTTTGCCTCGGACTGGCTGAAGATGTGCTCTACGGCACGCTGCTTGGGCAGAACGCATTGATCCTGACACTGATCACCTTCCTCGTGCTCTCATTGCAACAACGCCTGCGAATGTTCCCGATGTGGCAGCAATGCCTGGTAATTCTGGTGATTTTCGGCCTCGCGCAGCTGGTGCAATTGTGGCTCAGCGCGTTGACCGGTAATCGTCAGCCGACCCTGGCGCTGGTACTTCCGGCGCTGGTCAGTGCCTTGCTCTGGCCTTGGGTCAGCTTTGCCCTACGCGGATTGCGCCGACGCTACAAAATCAATTGAGCCGGTGAAGTAGGGCACTGAACAGGGAGATGTTTTGATGAAGCCGCTTTACCTCGCCTCCGGATCGCCGCGTCGCCGTGAATTGCTCACGCAGATCGGCGTTCCGTTTTCCGCCATCAGTGCGGATATCGACGAAACCCCATTACCCGAAGAATCGCCGTCGGCCTATGTCGAGCGCTTGGCGCGCGGCAAGGCCGAGGCCGGGCGCCGTAGCGTCGTGTCTGCTCAGCCATTCTGCGTGCTGGGTGCCGACACCGCCGTGGTGCTGAACGGCAAAATTCTTGGCAAACCGGTGGACGAAGCCGACGCATGCGCCATGCTGATGATGTTGTCCGGCAAGGAGCATGAAGTGCTGACCGCCATCGCTGTGCTGGAAGACGAGCGCTGCGAGTCGCGGGTGGTGCGCAGTCTGGTGCGGTTTCGCCCGATCAGCAGTGAAGAAGCCGCCGCCTATTGGGCCAGTGGCGAGCCACGGGACAAGGCCGGCGGTTATGGCATTCAGGGGCTCGGCGCGGTGTTTGTCGCCGGCCTCAATGGCAGTTACTCGGCTGTGGTCGGGTTGCCTGTTTGCGAAACCGCAGAACTGTTAGGCCATTTCGGCATACCCTGTTGGCAAAACCTGAACGCGCAATGAGCGTCGTACGAATCCAGATGCGGCCATTATCGTGAACATGCCTGAACGAGATCCTGCCATGAGTGAAGAGATTCTGATCAACATCACGCCGATGGAATCGCGCGTGGCGGTGGTCGAAAACGGTGTGCTGCAAGAAGTCCACGTTGAGCGCACGCAAAAACGCGGGATCGTCGGCAACATCTATAAAGGCAAGATTGTTCGGGTATTGCCGGGCATGCAGGCCGCATTCGTCGACATCGGTCTGGATCGCGCGGCGTTCATTCACGCTGCCGAAATCTCCCTGCGCGAAGGCCCTGCGGTGGAAAGCATCAGCGCGCTGGTGCACGAGGGCCAAAGTCTTGTGGTGCAGGTCACCAAGGACCCGATTGGCTCCAAAGGCGCGCGCTTGACCACACAACTGTCGATCCCGTCGCGCTATCTGGTGTACATGCCGCGTACTGCCCACGTCGGCATTTCCCTGAAAATCGAAGACGAAGCCGAGCGTGAGCGCCTCAAACAGGTGGTCAGCGATTGCGTAGCCAAAGAAGGCATCAAAGAGGCGGGCGGTTTCATTCTGCGCACCGCCGCAGAAGGTGCTGGCGCCGACGAAATACTCATGGACATCCGATATCTGCGTCGCCTGTGGGATCAGATCAACGAGCAGATCAAAACCATCGCCGCACCGAGCGTAATTTACGAAGACCTCGGTCTGGCGTTGCGTACCCTGCGTGATCTGGTCAACCCGAAAATCGAGAAGATTCGCATCGATTCCCGGGAAACTTTCCAGAAAACCACGCAGTTCGTTGCCGAATTGATGCCGGAAATCGCCGATCGTCTGGAACATTACCCGGGTGAACGGCCGATTTTCGACCTGTACGGCGTCGAAGACGAAATCCAGAAAGCCCTCGAACGCAAGGTGCCGCTGAAATCCGGCGGCTATCTGGTGGTGGATCCGGCAGAAGCCATGACCACCATCGATGTAAACACTGGCGCTTTCGTCGGTCATCGCAACCTCGAAGAAACCATCTTCAAGACCAATCTCGAAGCGGCCACCGCCATTGCCCGGCAAATGCGCCTGCGCAATCTGGGCGGGATCATCATCATCGACTTCATCGACATGGAAGATGAAGAACACCAGCGCCAGGTGCTGCGCACGTTGGAAAAACAGCTGGAGCGTGACCACGCCAAGACCAACATCATCGGCATCACCGAGTTGGGTCTGGTGCAGATGACCCGCAAGCGCACCCGCGAAAGTCTCGAGCAAGTGCTATGCGAGCCGTGCAGCAGTTGTCAGGGGCGCGGCAAACTGAAAACCGCGGAAACCATCTGTTACGAGATTTTCCGCGAGATCCTCCGTGAAGCGCGGGCCTATCAGGCCGAGGGTTATCGGGTGCTGGCGAACCAGAAAGTGGTCGATCGCCTGCTTGACGAAGAATCCGGTAACGTCGCCGAACTTGAAGGGTTTATCGGGCGCACCATACGCTTCCAGGTGGAAACCATGTATTCCCAGGAACAATATGACGTGGTGTTGCTCTGATCCCCTGCGTCACGTTTATTCCACCGCGGCTGGCCTCAGCTTTTCGCAGTATTTTTGCCATGGGAGCCATCTGACATGGAGCGTCTGACACGCATTCTGGCCGCACTCACCCGCTGGGGGCTGGGCCTGTGCGCGTTGGTTCTGGTGTTGATGGCGTTGTACGTCAGTCTTGGCCGTGAGCTGACCCCGCTGGTGGCCGAATATCGCGCCGACATCGAGGACAAGGCCAGCGCCGCCCTTGGCATGCCGTTGCAGATTGGTGAACTGGAAGGGAACTGGAGCGGTTTTGCGCCGATCCTGCTGGCTCATGACGTGATGGTCGGGGCCGGTACCAATGCATTGCGTCTTGATCACGTGCGGGTAGTACCGGATTTGTGGGCCAGTCTGTTGGCTCGCGAGGTGCGCATTGCCCACCTGGAACTCAATGGTCTGAAGATCAGCCTGAAAGAGGCCGAAGACGGCAGTTGGGCACTGGAAGGCTTGCCGGTGCAGAACGATCAGCCGCTCGATCCGCAGCAGTTGTTCAATCGCTCGCAGATGATTCAACAACTGTCGGTGCTCGACAGTCAGGTGACTTTGCAGCCGCAGGATCACGCGCCGCTGACGCTCACCTATGTCGGCCTCAATCTGAAAACCGGCGCCAGCCGCCAACGGCTCGATGCCCGTCTGACCCTGCCGGACGGCCAGCCCGTTGCGCTGAGCCTGCGTACGCGAATTCGTCCTGATCAATGGCAGGACAGTGTGGTGGAGGGTTACGCCAGCCTGCCGCAGAGCGATTGGTCGAAGTGGCTGCCGGAGCGTCTGACCCAACAATGGAATTTTTCCGAGATCAAGGCCGGCGGTGAGCTCTGGGTCAATTGGGCCAAGGGCACGCTGCAAAGTGCAGCGCTCCGTTTGAACGCGCCGCGACTGACCGGCGCCTATGCCGATCGCAAGCCGATCCAGATCAATAATCTGGCGCTGAATGCCTACTACGAGAACAGTGCCGAGGGCGCGACTCTCACCCTCGATTCGCTGGCGATGAATTTCGCTGAAAAACGTTGGGAGTCGCATGTACAGCTCAAGCAGACGCGCGCGACCGACAAGGTGGACGAGCTCTGGCACTTGCAGGCGGATCGTCTCGATCTGACCCCGATCACGCCACTGCTGAATGCGTTGGGGCCGTTACCGCAAGGTTTCGCTACGGCCGTTGATCATTTGAAAGTCACCGGTGGTCTGCGCAATGTGTTGCTGGATTTTCGCCCCAACGCTACCGACGGCAACAAATTCAGTTTCGCCACCAACCTGGATAACGTCGGTTTCGACGCCTATCACGGAGCGCCGGCGGCACGAAATGTCAGCGGCAGCCTCAGCGGCAACCTCGACGGTGGCGAACTGCGCATGGACAGCAAGGATTTTGTCCTGCACCTCGACCCGATTTTCGCCAAGCCATGGCAGTACCTTCAGGCCAACGCCCGTCTGACCTGGAAACTCGATAAAGACGGTTTCACCTTGATCGCTCCGTACCTGAAGGTGCTCGGCGAAGAGGGCAAGATTGCCGGCGACTTCCTGATTCGCCTGCATTTCGACCATAGCCAGGAAGACTACATGGACCTGCGGGTCGGTCTGGTCGAGGGCGATGGTCGCTACACGGCCAAATACCTGCCCGAAGTCTTGAGCCCGGCGCTCGACGAGTGGCTGCGTACAGCAATCCTCAAAGGTGCAGTCGACCAGGGTTTCTTCCAGTATCAGGGCTCGCTGAGCAAGAATGCCGGTGAGGCCGACCGCAGCATCAGTCTGTTCTTCAAAGTGCATGACGCTGAACTGGCCTTCCAGCCGGGCTGGCCGCACGTCAGCAAGGTCAGTGGTGACGTGTTCATCGAAGACAGTGGCGTGCGGATCTGGGCTGACAAGGGGCAGTTGCTCGACACTCAGGTCAGCGATGTGTTCGTCAATATCCCGCATGTGCCGGCTGGACAACACACGCACATGTATCTCGATGGCGGCTTTGCCGGCGGCCTCGGTGATGGACTGAAAATTCTTCAGGACGCACCGATCGGCACAGGTGAAACCTTTGCCGGTTGGGAAGGGGCCGGGGATCTGCAAGGCAAGCTCAAGCTCGATATCCCGCTGGACAAGGGTGGCGACCAGCCGAAAATCCTCGTCGACTTCAAAACCGCCAATGGGCGCCTGAAGCTGGCTGAGCCGAAGCTGGAGCTGACTCAGCTCAAGGGCGATTTCCGCTTTGACAGCGCCAAAGGGCTGAGCGGGCAGAACATCGCCGCGCGCGCATTCGACAAACCGGTGACTGCGCAGATCTTCGCCGATGGCAGTCCCGGCAAGCTCAAGACTCGGGTGGCGGCATCCGGGCAGGTCGAAGTGAAGAAACTCACCGACTGGTTGGGTGTCACGCAGCCATTGCCAGTGTCGGGGGTGATTCCGTATCAACTGCAGTTGAATCTGGATGGCGCCGACAGTCAGTTGATGGTCAGCTCCAATCTCAAAGGCGTTGCCGTGGATCTGCCGGCACCGTTCGGCATGACGGCGGATGTCGGGCGCGATACCGTGTTCCGCATGACATTGCAGGGGCAGGAACGGCGTTATTGGGTCAATTACGACCAATTGGCCAACTTCACCTTTGCTGCACCGCCGACCAATTTCGCCGAGGGCCGTGGCGAGCTGTTCCTCGGAGCCGGCGAAGCAGTGCTGCCGGGCGCCAAGGGTTTGCGGATTCGCGGTGTGCTCTCGGAACTGGACGTCGCACCGTGGCAGGACCTGGTCAACAAATATGCCGGGCAGGATCCGGGCGGCAGCGCCAAGCAATTACTCAACAGTGCTGATTTCAAGGTCGGCAAGCTCACCGCATTCGGGACCACGCTGGATCAGGCGTCGGTACAGCTCAACCGCAAGCCGGGCGCGTGGAATCTGGCGCTCGACAGCCAGCAGGCGAAAGGCTCGGCCAGTCTGCCGGACGCCAAGGGCGTGCCGATCGCGGTCAATCTGCAATACGTGAAACTGCCGGCGCCGGACCCGACGGTGCAGGCTGACGAGAATTCGCCGGACCCTTTGGTCTCTGTCGATCCGACGAAGATTCCGGCACTGGATATCACCATCAATCAACTGTTCCTCGGCCCGGATCTGGTCGGCGGCTGGTCGCTCAAGGTGCGTCCGACCGCCAAAGGCATCGCCCTGAACAACCTCGACATGGGTCTAAAAGGCATCCTGTTGCAGGGCAATGGTGGCTGGGAAGGTGCGCCGGGTGCGACCAACAGTTGGTTCAAAGGTCGCATTGGTGGCAAGAACCTCGCCGACGTCCTCAAGGGCTGGGGTTTTGCCCCGAGCGTAACCAGCGAAGAATTCCACATGGACGTCGATGGCCGTTGGCCGGGCTCGCCGGCGTGGCTGGCGACCAAGCGTTTCTCCGGCACGCTTGATGCGTCGCTGAACAAAGGCCAGTTCGTTGAAGTGGAGGGCGGCGCGCAGGCGTTGCGGGTGTTCGGCCTGCTCAACTTCAACTCCATCGGCCGGCGTTTGCGTCTGGATTTCTCTGATCTGTTCGGCAAAGGCTTGAGCTACGACCGGGTCAAAGGTTTGCTGGTGGCAAACAACGGTGTGTATGTCACCCGCGAGCCGATTCGCCTGACCGGTCCTTCCAGCAACCTTGAGCTGGACGGTACGCTGGATCTGGTCGGCGACAAGGTTGACGCCAAGTTGCTGGTGACCTTGCCGGTGACCAACAACCTGCCGATTGCTGCGCTGATCGTTGGCGCACCAGCGGTTGGCGGTGCGTTGTTCCTTATCGACAAGTTGATCGGTGACCGCGTGGCGCGCTTCGCCAGTGTGAAGTACACCGTCAAAGGCCCTTGGAAAGAGCCGAAAATCACCTTCGACAAGCCTTTTTAACTAGCAGACACTACGCCTTGGTAGGAGCTGCCGAAGGCTGCGATCTTTTGTTTTAAGAGTCAGATCAAAAGATCGCAGCCTGCGGCAGCTCCTACAGATTTATGTGCAGATTCCGAGGAGCGGCCATGTCTTTAGCGGTGATTCAAATGGTCAGCCAAAGCGACGTGCTGGCCAATCTGGCTCAGGCCCGACGCCTGCTCGAACAGGCTGCTGCTGGCGGCGCGAAGCTGGCGGTGCTGCCGGAAAACTTCGCCGCCATGGGCCGTCGCGACATCGCTGACATCGGCCGCGCCGAAGCATTGGGCGAAGGACCGATCCTGCCATGGTTGAAACAGACCGCCCGCGACCTCAAGTTATGGATAGTGGCCGGCACCTTGCCGTTGCCGCCGGTGGATCAACCGACGGCCAAGGCCAATGCCTGCTCGCTGCTGGTCGATGATCAGGGTGAAATCGTTGCACGCTATGACAAGTTGCATCTGTTCGACGTCGATGTGGCGGACAATCGCGGCCGTTACCGCGAATCCGATGACTATGCTTATGGCAGTGGCGTGGTGGTTGCCGACACGCCGGTAGGCCGACTTGGTCTGACCGTGTGTTACGACTTGCGCTTTCCCGAGCTTTACAGCGAGTTGCGCGCCGCCGGTGCCGAGTTGATTACCGCACCGTCGGCCTTTACTGCGGTAACCGGAGCAGCGCATTGGGATGTGCTGATTCGCGCCCGGGCCATCGAGACCCAGTGTTATGTGCTGGCCGCAGCGCAGGGCGGGAGCCATCCAGGACCGCGAGAAACCTTCGGTCATGCGGCGATTATCGATCCGTGGGGGCGCGTGCTGGCGAGTCAGGATCAAGGCGAAGCGGTGTTGTTGGCCGAACGCGACAGTATTGAACAAGCGTCCATCAGGGCGCGAATGCCGGTGGTGAGCCATCGGCGGTTTTTCTCGCAGGGCGCACAGCGGCCTGCTTCAGAACACGAATTTAAGGCGTAAACCTATGAGCGAGTTGTTGTCCTCAGTCAGTGATCACCTGTTGGCGCCCGGTGGCGTGACGATCGAGAGCCTGCAAGGCGTGCTCGGTGATCTGGCCGGTCCTGGTATCGATGCGGCCGACCTGTATTTCCAGGGCCAGATCTCCGAGTCGTGGGCGCTGGAAGACGGCATCGTCAAGGAAGGCAGCTTCAACCTAGACCAGGGTGTGGGCGTGCGTGCGCAGTCCGGTGAGAAAACCGGTTTTGCCTACAGCAACGCGATCACCCTCGAAGCGCTTGGCGCAGCGGCCCGTGCCGCGCGTTCGATCTCCCGGGCCGGGCAGAACGGCACGGTGCAGGCGTTCACCACGCAGGATGTCGCACAGTTATACGCGCCGGATAACCCGTTGGAAGTACTGACTCGTGCCGAGAAAGTCGAGCTGCTCAAGCGCATCGATGTGGCTACCCGTGCCCTCGACCCGCGTATCCAGCAAGTCAGCGTCAGCATGGCCGGTGTCTGGGAACGCATTCTGGTGGCATCCACCGACGGCGGCCTGGCGGCGGATGTGCGGCCACTGGTGCGTTTCAACGTCAGCGTCATCGTTGAACAGAATGGTCGTCGCGAGCGCGGCGGGCATGGCGGTGGCGGGCGTACCGACTACCGTTATTTCCTCGCCGAAGACCGCGCCATGGGCTATGCCCGTGAAGCGCTGCGCCAGGCGCTGGTAAATCTGGAAGCGATTCCGGCGCCGGCCGGCACCTTGCCGGTGGTATTGGGTTCGGGCTGGTCTGGCGTGCTGCTGCACGAAGCGGTCGGCCACGGTCTGGAGGGTGACTTCAACCGCAAGGGCAGCTCGGCGTACAGCGGTCGCATGGGTGAAATGGTTGCCTCGAAGCTTTGCACCATCGTCGATGACGGCACCTTGAGCGGCCGTCGCGGTTCGCTGAGCGTCGACGACGAAGGCACGCCGACCGAGTGCACCACGCTGATCGAAAATGGCGTACTGAAAGGCTACATGCAGGACAAACTCAATGCGCGCTTGATGGGCGTTGCTCGCACCGGTAACGGTCGTCGGGAGTCCTATGCGCATCTGCCGATGCCGCGCATGACCAACACGTACATGCTCGGCGGCGAAAGCGATCCGGCAGAAATCATCGCCTCTGTGAAGAAGGGCATCTACTGCGCCAACCTTGGCGGTGGTCAGGTCGACATCACCAGCGGCAAGTTCGTGTTCTCCACCAGCGAGGCGTACCTGATCGAAGACGGCAAGATCACCGCGCCAGTCAAAGGCGCGACGTTGATCGGCAACGGCCCCGAGGCGATGAGCCGGGTGTCGATGGTCGGTAACGATCTGGCGCTGGACAGCGGTGTGGGCACGTGCGGCAAGGATGGGCAATCGGTGCCGGTAGGTGTGGGTCAGCCGACGCTGAAAATCGATGCGATCACCGTGGGTGGCACGGGCGCATAAGAAGAGGTGGAGCTTCGGGTGGCGCGCAGGGCGGCCACCCGGTGGCGAATATCAACGCAGGCCGCGTTGAGTCTCGTCCAGCTCACGGATGTACTTGAAGATCTTGCGGCTGGAAGCAGGAGGTTTGTTTTGCGCAACCTCATGCTGAGCCTGACGGATCAGGGAACGCAGTTGCTGGCGATCGGCGTCCGGGTACTCGACGACGAATTTCTCCAGCACGGCATCGTCGCCTGCAATCAGGCGATCACGCCAGCGTTCCAGGTTATGGAAACGCTCGTTGTACTGACGAGTCGAGGCATCGAGTTGATCGAGCAAGGTCAGAATCGCGTCAGTGTCCTGATCGCGCATCAGTTTGCCGATGAACTGCAAGTGCCGTTTACGCGCGATGTTCGCGGTGTGCTTGGGCGCATCGGCCAGAGCCCGGCGCATAGCGTCGGTCAGCGGCAGTTTTGCGATCAAGTCTGGCTTGAGTGTTGTCAGGCGCTCGCCGAGGTCAACCAGAGCATGCAGCTCGCGTTTGACCTGAGATTTGCTTTTTTCTCCCGTATCGAGGGAGTCGTCGTAAGAATCAACCATGGTGGCAGTCCGCAAAGAAACGCCGCCATGATAACCAGTCGGGGGCCGCTTGTCCGGCCCGGTCGCTCGATGACCCCAGCCGAAAGCAGAATTTGAGTGGAGATGAGCATGAGTGCAGTTGAAAGCGTCGGCCCGCAGGCATTGCCGGCACTGCAAGAACAAGTCGAGCAGATCATCGCCGAAGCCAAGCGTCAGGGCGCCAGTGCCTGTGAAGTAGCGGTGTCGCTGGAGCAGGGCCTGTCGACGTCGGTGCGCCAGCGCGAAGTCGAAACCGTTGAATTCAACCGCGATCAGGGCTTTGGCATCACGCTGTACGTGGGCCAGCGCAAAGGCTCGGCCAGCACCTCGGCAACCGGCCCGGATGCGATTCGCGAGACCGTCGCAGCGGCACTGGCCATCGCCAAGCATACGTCGGAAGACGAGGCTTCTGGTCTGGCTGATGCAGCGTTGATGGCCAAGGAACAGCACGATTTTGACCTTTTCCACGAGTGGGACATCACCCCGGAGCAGGCCATCGAGAAGGCCCTGCTCTGTGAAGCAGCGGCCTTCGACGCCGATGCGCGGATCAAGAACGCAGACGGCACTACCCTGAGCACCCATCAGGGCTGCCGCGTTTACGGCAACAGCCACGGCTTTATCGGCGGTTATGCGTCGACCCGACACAGCCTGAGCTGCGTGATGATCGCTGAGGCCGACGGCCAGATGCAGCGTGATTACTGGTACGACGTGAACCGTCAGGGCAGTCTTCTGGCCGATCCGGTGAGCATCGGCCAGCGTGCCGCGCAACGGGCGGCGAGCCGCTTGGGCGCGCGCCCGGTACCGACGTGCGAGGTGCCGGTGCTGTTTTCCGCAGAGCTGGCGGGCGGTTTGTTCGGCAGTTTCCTCTCGGCGGTGTCGGGCGGCAGTCTGTATCGCAAGTCGTCGTTCCTTGAAGGCACCCTAGGGCAGAAGTTGTTTCCGGAGTGGCTGACCATCGACGAGCGTCCGCACCTGATGCGCGCAATGGGCAGTGCTTCGTACGACGGTGATGGTCTGGCGACGTATGCCAAACCGTTCGTCGAAAAGGGCGAGTTGGTGTCGTACATCCTCGGCACGTACTCCGGGCGCAAACTCGGCATGCCAAGCACGGCGAACGCTGGTGGGGTGCATAACCTGTTCGTTACCCATGGTGATGAAGACCAGGCGGCGCTGCTGAAGCGTATGGGGCGTGGCTTGTTGGTTACTGAATTGATGGGCCATGGCCTGAACATGGTCACCGGCGACTATTCGCGCGGGGCGGCAGGCTTCTGGGTTGAAAACGGCGAAATCCAGTTCGCCGTGCAGGAAGTGACGATCGCCGGCAACATGCGCGACATGTTCAAGCAGATCGTTGCGGTGGGTAATGACCTGGAACTGCGTAGCAACATCCGCACCGGCTCTGTGTTGATCGAGCGGATGACGGTGGCGGGCAGCTAAACCCCATTCGTCAAAAATAAAAGGGCGCGCCACCCCATCGGATGGCGCGCCTTTTTTATTGTCTCCACACAAAACCCTGTGGGAGCGAGCCTGCTCGCGAAAGCGATTTAACAGCCGACCGCAGCGGTGACTGACAGGACGCCTTCGCGAGCAGGCTCGCTCCCACAATGAACTCTGCGTAAATCGGAGCTCTTGTTTTGGTTCTCATTATCATCTAATAATAAATCTCATTATCGGATGAGCCCCGGATCATGAGTTCTGCCTTGCACGAGCAGCCGTATCTCGAAAGCTGGCGCTGGATGAGTCGCCAGATCCGTTGCGCGATGGATCCTGACGAGCCGCGCGTGATCGAACATTACTTGGCCGAAGGCCGGTATCTGGCCTGTTGTACGGCCACTTCTCCCTGGACCATCGCTGAAACCTCCTTCCGCCTTCTGCTCGACACGGCCACCGACATCGCCTTGCCGTGGCACTGGCGTAGCCTCTGTCTCGATCAAGCCTGGCGCCCATTGCGTGAAATGGAACGCCTGTCCCTGTGCAAATGCCGGCTCAAACGTTGGCAACGCTATACCTGGCAGCTCGCCACTTGCGAACTGCTTCCCTCGATTCCTCTTATTGAACTGGTGCAAGGATTTTCAGATGACCAAGACACGTATTGAGCGCGACAGCATGGGCGAACTGCAGGTGCCGGTGGACGCTCTCTACGGTGCGCAAACCCAGCGCGCAGTGGATAACTTCCCGATCAGCGGCAAACCTATGCCGACGCAATTCATTCGCGCACTGATCCTCGCCAAAGCCGCCGCCGCGCGCGCCAACGTTGAACTCAACCAGATCACAGCCGCGCAGGGCAAAGCCATCAGCGACGCCGCGCAAGGCCTGCTCGAAGGCGATTTCATGCAGCATTTCCCGGTGGATATCTTCCAGACCGGTTCCGGCACCAGTTCCAACATGAACGCCAATGAAGTGATTGCCACTCTCGCCAGTCGCCTGCTCGATGAGCCAGTGAATGCCAATGATCACGTCAACTGCGGCCAGAGCAGCAACGACATCATCCCGACCACCATCCACGTCAGCGCCGCGCTGGCCCTGCACGAACAATTGCTGCCGGCGCTGCTGCACCTGGTGCAAGTGATCGAGCGCAAGGCCGGGCGAGTGCATCATCACGTCAAAACCGGCCGCACGCATTTGATGGACGCCATGCCGGTGCGCATGAGCCAGGTGCTCAACGGCTGGGCGCAGCAAATCAAAGCCAACATCGCTCACCTGCAGGATTTGCTGCCAAGCCTGCAATCCCTGGCGCAGGGTGGCACGGCGGTCGGCACTGGGATCAACGCACATCCTGAATTCGCCGCGCGTTTCAGTCGTCAGCTCAGCCAACTGACCGACGTGCAATTCACCCCGGGCAAGGATCTGTTCGCGCTGATTGGCTCGCAGGACACCGCCGTCGCCGTCTCCGGTCAGCTAAAAGCCACCGCTGTGTCGTTGATGAAAATCGCCAACGACCTGCGCTGGATGAATTCCGGCCCGCTCGCCGGTCTCGGCGAAATCGAACTGGAAGCCCTGCAACCGGGCTCGTCGATCATGCCGGGCAAGGTCAATCCGGTGATCCCGGAAGCCACCGCCATGGTCGCCGCGCAAGTCATCGGTAACGATTCGGTGATCACTGTCGCCGGCCAGTCGGGCAATTTCGAACTCAACGTGATGCTGCCGATCATCGCGCAAAACCTGTTGAGCAGCATCGAACTGCTGGCCAACTCCAGCCGTCTGCTCGGCGACAAGGCCATCGCCACCTTCAAGGTCAACGAGTCGCGCCTGAAAGAGGCGCTATCACGCAACCCGATTCTGGTCACCGCGCTCAACCCGATTATCGGTTACCAGAAAGCCGCCGAGATCGCCAAGCAGGCCTACAAGGAAGGCCGCGCGGTGATCGACGTCGCAATGGAACACACCGACCTGTCGCGCAGCCAACTGGAAGAGTTGCTCAACCCCGAGAAACTCACCGCCGGCGGCGTGTAAACCCTGCAACCGCTTTGGAGGAGGCTCACCATGGAGCACTGGAAACGCACGATCGAACGGGCCAATCGCTGCTTCATGCTGGGCGAATTGATCGACGCCCGTGAGGCTTATCTGCAAGCCCTGGCCCTGGCGCAAGTGTTATTCGAACGCTGGGCCGATGCCGACGAAGCGGTGGCGGCCTGCGTCATCTCCCATCACAACCTGGCGGATCTGCACTTGCGCCTGAACCAGCCGGAGGAGAGTGCCGAATACCTCTGCGCCATCCACCAACGGCTGTTGCAGACCATGCAGGACGAACGTCAGCGCCTTGCATTACGTGAAGCGGCGCTGCGCCAGAGCAGCAAGACCTACGTCGAGCTGCTGAATTTCATCAGTGAACACGGCGAATACCCGCGCACCCAGCGCCTGCTGCACCCGGATACCGGCAATGCGCGCCGCGCGCCTGTCCCACATCACCATGGAGTCCATTGAAATGGCTTTTACCTTGCCTGCCTTGCCTTACGCCTACGACGCCCTCGAGCCGCATATCGATGCGCAGACCATGGAGATTCACTACACCAAACATCACCAGACCTACATCAACAACCTCAACGCCGCCGTAGAAGGCACTGAATATGCGGAGTGGCCGGTAGAAAAACTGGTCGCCAGCGTTAAGGATCTGCCGGAAAAACTCCGTGCGGCCGTGATCAATCAGGGCGGCGGTCACGCCAACCACTCGCTGTTCTGGGAAGTGATGGTGCCGAGCGGCGGCGGTAAACCGGATGGCGCGCTGGCCAAGGCGATTGATGAGCAACTGGGTGGTCTCGACAGCTTCAAGGAAGCCTTCACCAAAGCCGCACTGACCCGATTCGGCAGCGGCTGGGCCTGGCTCAGTGTGACGCCCGAGAAAAAGCTGATCGTGGAGAGCAGCGGCAATCAGGACAGTCCGCTGATGAACGGCAACACGCCGATTCTCGGTCTCGACGTGTGGGAGCACGCCTATTACCTGCGTTATCAGAACCGTCGTCCGGAATACATCAGCGCGTTCTACAACGTGATCAATTGGCCTGAAGTTGCTGCGCGCTATCACGCCGCACTGGTTTAAGTCTTTTATAAAAACAATCCAAGGCTGACTATGGGCACTGAAACACTGGCGATCGGAAGTGGGCGTATGTTTCGCTACGCAGTGGGCTCGCTATTGCTGTTGGCGGGCATGACCTTGCTGGTTGCCCACGGACTGGAATGGCTGAATCTGGAACCGAGACTGTCACGGGCGCTTCAGGGCGGCGCGATCTGCGCCCTCGGCACGGCGCTTGGCGCTGTTCCGGTGCTGGTGATTCGGCGCATGCCGCAGGCACTCAGTGACACCTTGCTGGGATTTGGCGCGGGGGTGATGCTGGCGGCGACGGCGTTTTCGCTGATCGTGCCGGGCATTGCCGCCGCCGAAAATCTGGGTCTGACACCTTGGTCATCCAGCGGCCTGATTTGCTTCGGCATCATGCTCGGTGCATTCGGTCTGTATTTGGTTGATCGTCAGTTATCCGGAGCTTCGCCGGAAATGTTGGTCGGCACACCTGAGCATCCGGTAATTGCGCCGCGTATCTGGCTGTTCGTATTCGCCATCATTGCCCATAACATACCGGAAGGTATGGCCGTCGGCGTTTCCGCCGGCGGCGGCATGCCGGATGCGGACAGTCTGGCCATGGGCATCGCTTTGCAGGATGTACCGGAAGGTCTGGTGATTGCCTTGGTGCTGGCCGGGGCGGGGATGTCGCGGATCAAGGCGTTTCTGATCGGCGCGGCGTCTGGTCTGGTTGAACCGGTGTTTGCACTGTTGTGTGCCTGGCTGGTCAGTCTGGCGCAGGTGTTGTTGCCGTTAGGTCTGGCGCTCGCGGCAGGGGCGATGTTGCTGGTAGTGACTCACGAAGTGATTCCCGAGTCGCGACGCAATGGTCATGACAAGCTGGCCAGTCTTGGTTTGCTGATCGGGTTTTGTCTGATGATGGTGATGGATACGGCGTTGGGTTGAAGCAGAGCAAAAGATCGCAGGCTGCGGCAGTTCCTGCAGGGAACGCATTCCAGTGTAGGAGCTGCCGCAGGCTGCGATCTTTTGACTTTGGCTGTCAGCCGCCTTCGTCGAAGTAGTTGTAGATCAACGCCACCAGCGCATCCAGGGCTTCCTGTTCCTGATGCCCTTCAGTACTCAGATAGATTTTGGTGCCCTTGCCAGCCGCCAGCATCATCATCGCCATGATGCTTTTGCCATCAATCGTGGTCTCTGGTGTACGACCCACTCTGATCGTGCAATCCGGATACCGCCCGGCCACTCCAACAAACTTGGCCGATGCGCGGGCATGCAGGCCCAGCTTGTTGATGATTTCGATTTCCAGAGCAGGCATCGCGGTGTGAATCCTTTAAGTGAGGTCGCGGTGGCGAACCTGGACGTTCTTCAGGGTTTTCTGCAGGGCCTGACCCAGGCGTTCGGTCAGGTAGACGGAGCGGTGATGCCCGCCGGTGCAGCCAATGGCAATGGTGACGTAGGCGCGGTTGCTCGCAGCGAAGCGCGGCAGCCACTTGTGCAGGTAAGTGAAAATGTCCTGGAACATTTCTTCGACCTCTGGCTGCGCCGCAAGGTACTCAGCCACCGGCGCATCGAGACCTGATTGCGCGCGCAGTTCCGGCTTCCAGTACGGATTGGGCAGGCAGCGCACATCGAATACCAGATCCGCGTCGACCGGCATGCCGCGCTTGAAGCCGAAGGACTCGACCAGAAATGCGGTCCCCGGCTCCGGCTGGTTCAGCAGGCGCAGCTTGATGCTGTCGCGCAACTGATACAGGTTCAGATTGGTGGTGTTGATCTTCAGGTCCGCGAGGTCGGCAATCGGGCCGAGCAGGGCGGTTTCATCCTGGATCGCCTCGGCCAGCGAGCGGTTGGCGTTGCTCAGTGGATGGCGACGGCGAGTCTCGGAGAAACGCTTGAGCAGGGTTTCTTCGTCGGCGTCCAGATACAGAACGTCGCACTGGATGTGCTTTCCCCGGACATCTTCAAGCAGCTCCGGAAAGCGCGTCAGGTGGCTCGGCAGGTTGCGCGCATCGATGGACACGGCCACCAGCGGTTGCGCCAGCTCAGTGTGAATCAGCGCGCGTTCGGCCAGTTCCGGCAGCAAGCCTGCAGGAAGGTTGTCGATGCAGTAATAGCCATTGTCCTCAAGGACATCCAGAGCCGTACTTTTACCCGAGCCGGAACGGCCGCTGACGATGATCAAGCGCATGATTAATGCCCGTTCTGCTCGTCCAGGACAACCTGATACAAGGCTTCGTTGCTCGCGGCGCTGCGCAGTTTATCGCGCACGTCCTTGCGGTCGAGCATGCTGGCGATCTGACGCAGCAACTCCAGGTGCGCATCGGTGGCGGCTTCCGGGACCAGCAGTACGAACAGCAGGTCAACCGGAGCGCCATCAATGGCGTCGAAATCGATTGGCGTATCAAGGTGCATCAAGGCGCTGATAGGCGACTGGCAACCCTTGAGACGGCAGTGAGGAATGGCGATGCCGTTACCAAAACCGGTGGAGCCGAGTTTTTCACGGGCAATCAACGCCTCGAAGACATCTTGCATCTCCAGATCCGGCACTTCGCGGGCGATCAGGTTGGCAATTTGTTCGAGGGCTTTCTTTTTACTGCCGCCCGGCACGTTCACGAGGGAACGGCCGGGGGTCAGGATGGTTTCAAGTCGGATCATGGATTAGGGATGTTAACGACCGGTAGCGCCCTGAAGGAGGCTCTGGGTCTTTTCCTTATGCTTTTTGAGTTGGCGATCCAGCTTGTCGGTCAGTGAGTCGATCGCAGCATACATATCAGTATCTTCTGCGTTAGCGACCACTTCGCTGCCGGGTATATGCAAGGTGGCTTCAATTTTCTGCTTCAGCTTTTCGACGCACATCGTGACTTGCACGTTGGTGATCTTGTCGAAATGTCGCTCCAGTCGTTGGAGTTTTTCCTCGATGTAGGAACGCAGAGGTTGGGTCACTTCCAGTTGGTGTCCACTGATGTTGACTTGCATACAGCTTCTCCTTCGTTGCCAGTGCATAAAGCGGCAGGCCGAAAAGCCTGCCACTGGAACGCTGTAACGTGGCTTACATCAACCGCTTGCGTTCGCTCGAAGGCGCGATCCCGAGGGATTCGCGGTACTTGGCGACGGTGCGGCGAGCCACCTGAATGCCTTGTGCCTCCAGTAAACCAGCGATCTTGCTGTCACTCAACGGCTTTTTCTGATTTTCCGCTGCAACCAGTTTTTTGATGATCGCGCGGATCGCTGTGGACGAGCATTCGCCGCCTTCGGAGGTGCTGACGTGGCTGGAGAAAAAGTATTTCAACTCATAAATACCGCGCGGGGTATGCATGAATTTCTGTGTGGTCACCCGTGAAATCGTTGATTCGTGCATGCCGACCGCTTCGGCGATGTCATGCAGGACCAGCGGCTTCATGGCTTCGTCGCCGTACTCCAGAAAACCGCGCTGATGCTCGACGATCTGGGTGGCAACTTTCATCAGGGTTTCGTTGCGGCTCTGCAGGCTCTTGATGAACCAGCGGGCTTCCTGCAACTGATTGCGCATGAAGGTGTTGTCGGCGCTGGTGTCGGCGCGACGCACGAAACCGGCGTACTGGGCATTGACGCGCAGGCGTGGCACCGACTCCTGATTGAGCTCGACCAGCCAGCGTTCGTTGTCCTTGCGCACGATAACGTCAGGGACAACATATTCGGCTTCAGTCGACTCGATTTGCGAGCCTGGGCGCGGATTCAGGCTCTGCACCAGTTCGATGACCTGACGCAGTTCGTCTTCCTTGAGCTTCATGCGACGCATCAACTGGCTGTAGTCGCGGCCGCCGAGCAGGTCGATGTAATCGCTGACCAGACGCTTGGCTTCAGCCAGCCAAGGCGTCTTGGCTGGCAGCTGGCGCAATTGCAGCAGCAGGCATTCGCCGAGGTTGCGGGCGCCGATGCCGGCTGGTTCAAATTGTTGAATGCGGTGCAGGACGGCTTCGATTTCGTCCAGTTCGATGTCCAGTTCCGGATCGAACGCCTCGAGGATCTCTTCGAGGGTTTCATCCAGGTAGCCCTGATTGTTGATGCAATCGATCAGGGTGACGGCGATCAGGCGATCGGTGTCGGACATCGGTGCAAGGTTCAGTTGCCACAGCAGATGGCTTTGCAGGCTCTCGCCGACGGAGGTGCGTGTGGTGAAGTCCCACTCGTCATCGTCGCTGCTCGGCAGGCTGCTGGCACTGGTCTGGTAGACGTCTTCCCAAGCGGTGTCGACCGGAAGCTCGTTGGGGATGCGCTCGTTCCATTCGCCCTCCTCGAGGTTGTCCACCGTCGGGGCAGTTTCCTGATAGGACGGTTCCTGGATTTCGGTGGCGGGCTTCTGTTCGGCGTTGTCGGCCATGGGGTCGGAATTGTCGAAGTCGTCGCCTTCTTCCTGGCGTTCGAGCATCGGATTGGATTCCAGAGCCTCCTGGATTTCCTGTTGCAGATCCAGGGTCGACAATTGGAGCAGACGGATGGCCTGTTGCAGCTGCGGTGTCATCGTCAGCTGCTGGCCCATTCTCAAGACTAGCGATGGTTTCATGGCAGGGGCTTAACACCTTATTCGCCGGCGCTATGCGCCATCCACTACAGGGCGCCGAAGCGCCAAACTTAAGCAAATTATATGCCTGAAACTGAAGTGTTTGCCTAGAGCGCTGTAACAATTAAAGCGTATTAAATCCTGCTTGAATCGATACAGCGCCCGGGCGGCGCACCGGGCACTGTTGCGCTTACAGGCGGAACTCGTGGCCCAGATACACTTCCTTGACCAGATCGTTGGCCAGGATGGTTTCTGCATCGCCCTCGGCAATCAACTGACCGTCGTTGACGATGTAAGCGGTTTCGCAGATGTCCAGCGTCTCACGGACGTTGTGGTCGGTGATCAGTACACCAATGCCCTTGGCCTTGAGGTGGTGGATGATCTGCTTGATGTCGCCGACCGAAATCGGGTCGACACCGGCGAACGGTTCGTCGAGCAGGATGAATTTCGGTGCCGTTGCCAGCGCGCGAGCGATTTCCACACGGCGGCGTTCACCACCGGACAGGCTCATGCCGAGGTTGTCGCGGATGTGACTGATGTGGAATTCCTGCAGCAGGTTTTCCAGCTCTTTGCGACGGCCGGCCTTGTCGAGCTCCTGGCGGGTCTCGAGGATGGCCATGATGTTGTCGGCCACCGACAGTTTGCGGAAGATCGACGCTTCTTGCGGCAGATAGCCGATACCGGCCTTGGCACGACCGTGCATCGGCTGGTGGCTGACGTCCAGATCATCGATCAGCACGCGACCCTGATCGGCCTGTACCAGGCCGACGATCATGTAGAAGCAGGTCGTCTTGCCGGCGCCGTTCGGGCCGAGCAGGCCGACGATCTGGCCGCTGTCGATCGACAGGCTGACATCACGCACGACCTGGCGGCTTTTATAGGCCTTGGCCAGGTGCTGAGCTTTCAGAGTTGCCATTACTGGGTTTTCTCGTCGGTTTTCTTCTTCGGCTGGATCACCATGTCGATGCGCGGACGCGCCTCGGTGACCTTGCTGCCGGTAGCGCGACCGGCGCTGGCCAGTTTCTTCACGGTGTCATAGACGATTTTCTCGCCTTGCGTCGTGTTGTTGTCCTTATCGACAACCTTGGCCTTGTCGATCAGTACAACGCGGTTTTGCGCGGCGTGGTACTGGATCGTTACGCCCCAGCCCTGTACAGGCTTGGCATCACCTTGAGTCTGCAACTGTTCGAAGTAGGCGAGGTTGCCCACCGACGTCACGACATCGATATCGCCAGCCGGCGTACGGGTGATGGTCACCGTGTTGCCTTTAACGATCATCGAGCCTTGGGTGATGATCACATCACCTTTGTAGGTGGCGATGCCGTTCTTGTCATCCAGTTGGGCGTCGTCGGCCTGAATGCGGATAGGTTGCTGCTGATCGTTCGGCAGAGCCCAGGCGCTCACGCTTCCCAGTGCTGCGCCCAGACTGAGCAAAATAGGGAGGGTTTTAACGAGCCTCATACTGTCCTCTTACGTTCGATTGCAGGTGTATCCTGCTTTCCTTCAGGTACGCTTTCATTCCGACGCCAGTCGATACACCGCCAGCACCCTCGATTCTAACGGGTTGCTCGGTCTGCGCATATTCTTGCTGCGGGAACACGGTCATGCGGGTGCTGGTGATCAGAGTGCCGCGTTTTTTCTCATCGGTGCGCTGTACGCGTACCGAATCGATCAGTTCAACTTCGGTACCGCCCGAGTTCACTTCGCCGCGTTCGCTGGTTACGTGCCAAGGGAAGTCGGTGCCGCGATACATGTTCAGGTCCGGCTTTGTGACCAGGGTGACATCGGTAGCCTTGACGTGCTCGGCCTTGTCGGAGGTCATTTCATACTGCACTTTGCCGTCCGGCAGGTATTGCAGGGTGTGCGTGTTGGTTGCATACCAGTCGATAGGCGTTTCGACCGACGTCACCGGTGGCTTGTCGAGGAAGCGTTCCGGACTGATGTTCCAGTAGCCCACCGCGGCAAATATCGCCGCGATACAGCCGAACAGCAGGAAGTTGCGAAATTTTTTGCTAAACATGGTTTGGCTCACAGGTACGCGGCGTTGGCCGCATCGAGGCGGCCCTGGGCGCGCAGGATCAATTCGCAGAATTCGCGGGCGGCCCCTTCGCCACCACGGGCGCGGGTTACGCCATGGGCGTGTTCGCGGACGAAATCGGCGGCGTTGGCTACGGCCATGCCCAGACCAACACGGCGAATCACCGGCAGATCGGGCAGATCGTCACCGAGGTAAGCGACTTCTTCATAGCTTAGGCCCAGTTGCTCAAGCAGACCGTCGAGAACAACCAATTTGTCTTCGCGGCCCTGAAACAGGTGGGGAATCCCCAGGTTTTTCGCTCGACGTTCAACGACGGGTGTCTTGCGGCCGCTGATGATAGCGGTCTGCACGCCGGCGTTCATCAGCATTTTGATGCCTTGACCGTCGAGGGTGTTGAAGGTCTTGAACTCGCTGCCGTCTTCAAGGAAGTACAGGCGACCGTCGGTGAGAACGCCGTCGACGTCGAAAACCGCCAGTTTGATCGCTTTGCCGCGTTGCAGCAGATCGTTGCTCATTACATGACTCCTGCGCGCAGCAGATCGGAGAGGTTGAAGGCGCCGACCGGGCGATCTTCCTCGTCTACGACTACCAATGCGTTGATTCGGTGATCTTCCATGATTTTCAGGGCTTCGGCGGCCAGCATTTCCGGGCGGGCAGTCTTGCCGTGGGCCGTCATTACCTGGTCGATGGTGGCGCTGCGGATGTCGATGCTGCGATCCAGCGTGCGGCGCAAGTCGCCGTCGGTGAAGATCCCGGCGAGTTTACCGTCCGTTTCAAGGATAACGGTCATGCCCAGACCTTTACGGGTCATTTCCATCAATGCGTCTTTGAGCAGCGTGCCGCGTTGGACTTGCGGCAACTCTTGTCCGGCGTGCATGACGTTTTCCACTTTCAGCAGCAGGCGACGGCCGAGGGCGCCACCCGGGTGCGAGAAAGCGAAATCTTCGGCGGTGAAGCCGCGTGCTTCCAGCAGTGCCACGGCCAGCGCATCGCCCATGACCAGTGCTGCGGTCGTCGACGAGGTCGGTGCCAGGTTCAGCGGGCAGGCTTCGTGTTCGACGTGAACGTTGAGATTGACTTCGGCCGCCTTGGCCAGCGGCGATTGCGGGTTGCCGGTGACGCTGATCAACTGGATGCCCAGACGTTTGATCAACGGCAGCAAAGTCACGATTTCATTGGTCGAGCCGGAGTTCGACAGGGCCAGGATCACGTCGTCGCGGGTGATCATGCCCATGTCGCCATGGCTGGCCTCGGCCGGGTGCACGAAAAATGCAGGGGTGCCGGTGCTGGCCAGGGTCGCGGCAATCTTGTTGCCGATGTGCCCGGATTTGCCCATGCCAACCACGACCACACGGCCTTTACTGGCCAGAATCATCTCGCAAGCACGTACGAAATCGGCGTCGATATGGGGCAGCAAGCCTTGTACGGCTTCCACTTCGAGTTGGATGGTGCGTTGTGCCGATTGAATCAGGTCGCTGGATTGGCTCATGTCAGAAATCGTATAGCCCGATGAAAAGGCGGCGATTATAGCGGTTATGTTGCAAAGGCTCACGCAAGTTCGTCGTGCTTTGTCATTCCTCGTTACCAAAAGCCGGCAAAAGAGCCTGCGCACCTGTCATATCGCCGAACACAGGCTGGTACAAGCCTTGGGCGCTTAGCCTTTGCAGTGATATAGTTCGCCGCCAGTTCGGCCTGCCCGGGATGTACGTGCTTTTTAAGTAAAGACAGGCGTCCGAGTGAGAGGCTGCATCGCAAGGAGTTTAGATGAGTGCCGATAACGCCTACGCGGTCGAGCTGAAGGGAGTCTCCTTCAAGCGCGGTGCGCGCAGCATTTTCAATAACGTCGATATTCGCATCCCGCGCGGCAAGGTCACCGGCATCATGGGACCTTCCGGGTGTGGCAAGACCACGCTGCTGCGATTGATGGGTGCACAATTGCGCCCTGCCAGCGGCGAAGTCTGGGTCAACGGCCAGAACCTGCCTGCGCTTTCGCGCAGCGATCTGTTCGATGCGCGAAAGCACATGGGTGTGCTGTTTCAAAGCGGCGCGCTGTTCACCGATCTCGATGTGTTCGAGAACGTCGCTTTCCCACTGCGTGTTCATACCGATTTGCCGGAAGAAATGATCCGCGACATCGTCCTGCTCAAATTGCAGGCGGTCGGTCTGCGCGGTGCCATCGAATTGATGCCGGATGAGCTGTCCGGTGGCATGAAGCGCCGTGTCGCACTGGCGCGGGCGATTGCGCTCGATCCGCAGATCCTCATGTACGACGAACCGTTCGTCGGGCAGGATCCGATCGCCATGGGCGTGTTGGTCCGTCTGATCCGTCTGCTCAATGATGCTCTGGGGATCACCAGTATCGTGGTGTCCCACGATCTGGCTGAAACCGCGAGCATCGCTGACTATATCTATGTCGTCGGTGATGGTCAGGTGCTGGGTCAGGGTACGCCGGACGAGTTGATGAACTCGGACGAGCCGCGGATCCGCCAGTTCATGACCGGCGATCCCGATGGCCCGGTGCCGTACCATTTTCCAGCGACGGATTACCGCGCAGATCTTCTGGGGAAGCGCTGATGCGCAGAATTTCATTAATAGAACGCGTGCGCCGGTTCGGCGAGGCGGCGATCGACGCCGTCGCGGTGTTCGGTCGTGCGACGCTGTTTCTGTTTCATGCCTTGCTGGGGCGTGGCGGGATCAGCGGTGGCTTCAGCCTTCTGGTCAAGCAACTGCATTCAGTCGGCGTGATGTCGCTGGTGATCATCGTCGTTTCCGGGATCTTCATCGGCATGGTGCTGGCGCTGCAGGGCTTCAGCATTCTGTCGAGCTACGGTTCGGAACAGGCCGTGGGGCAGATGGTTGCGCTGACCCTGTTGCGTGAGCTCGGCCCGGTGGTGACAGCGCTGTTGTTCGCCGGTCGTGCCGGTTCGGCGTTGACGGCAGAGATCGGCAACATGAAGTCCACCGAACAGCTTTCCAGCCTGGAAATGATCGGCGTCGATCCGCTCAAGTACATCATTGCCCCGCGCCTGTGGGCCGGCTTCATTTCCCTGCCAGTGCTGGCGATGATATTCAGCGTGGTGGGCATCTGGGGCGGTTCGTGGGTGGCTGTCGACTGGCTGGGTGTGTATGAAGGCTCTTATTGGGCAAACATGCAGAACAGCGTGAATTTCACCAGTGACGTGCTCAATGGCGTGATCAAAAGTATTGTTTTCGCCTTTGTAGTGACCTGGATCGCCGTATTCCAAGGCTACGACTGTGAGCCCACTTCCGAGGGGATCAGCCGTGCCACCACCAAGACCGTGGTGTTTGCCTCGCTGGCAGTGCTCGGCCTGGACTTTATTCTGACCGCTTTGATGTTTGGAGATTTCTGATGCAAAACCGCACCCTGGAAATCGGTGTCGGCCTGTTCCTGCTGGCAGGGATCCTGGCTTTGTTGCTGCTTGCTTTGCGGGTCAGTGGTCTGTCTCCGACGTCGACCACCGACACCTATAAACTGTATGCCTACTTTGACAATATCGCCGGTTTGACGGTCAGAGCCAAAGTGACCATGGCCGGTGTGACCATCGGCAAGGTCACGGCAATCGATCTGGATCGCGACAGCTTCACCGGTCGGGTCACCCTGCAAGTGGATAAAAAGGTCGACAACCTGCCGACCGACTCCACAGCGTCTATCCTGACCGCTGGTCTGCTGGGCGAGAAGTACATCGGTATCAGCGTAGGCGGTGAAGACAAACCGCTGAAGGATGGCGGAACCATCCACGACACCCAGTCGTCACTGGTACTGGAAGACCTGATCGGTAAATTCCTGCTCAATACCGTTAGCAAAGACGCCAAATGAGGAGCTTTTGAATGATCTCTATCTTGCGACGCAGCCTGTTGGTGCTGTTGGCGGCCTTGCCGTTGATGGGTAACGCCGTGGCTGCTGCGACTTCGGCACATGATCTGGTTCAGGACACGACCACCCGGTTGCTGGCCGACCTGGCTGCCAACAAAGAGAAATACAAGCAGGATCCGACTGATTTCTACGCGGCGCTCAACACCATCGTCGGGCCGGTAGTGGATGCCGAAGGCATTTCCAAAAGCATCATGACGGTCAAGTATTCGCGCAAGGCCACGCCGGCGCAGATGCAGACCTTCCAGGAAAACTTCAAAAAAGGCCTGTTTCAGTTCTACGGTAACGCCTTGCTTGAGTACAACAATCAGGGCATCACCGTTGATCCTGCCAAGGACGAATCGGGCGATCGCACCAGCGTCAACATGACCGTCAAGGGCAGCAGCGGCGCGATCTATCCTGTGCAGTACACGCTCGAGAAGATCAACGGCGAGTGGAAACTGCGCAACGTGATCATCAACGGCATCAACATCGGCAAGCTGTTCCGTGATCAGTTCGCCGACGCGATGCAGCGCAATGGCAACGATCTGGACAAGACCATCAATGGTTGGGCCGGGGAAGTGGCCAAGGCCAAGGAAGCCACCGAAAAGAACCCCGCGCAATGAATGAGGCCGCAGTTCGTATGAGTGATGTCGACGAGCTTCTGCTCAGTGGCGTGCTGGACTATCGCACCGGTGCCGACCTGCGCAAGGAAGGCCAGGCGCTGATCAAGTCCAGCAAGGCTGCTTCGCTGGTGATCGATTGCTCGGCGGTGAAGAAGTCCAGCAGCGTCGGTTTGTCGTTGCTGCTGTGCTTCATGCGCGATGCGAATGCGGCCGGCAAGGCTGTCAGCATCCGTGCGATGCCCGAAGACATGCGCGAAATTGCTCAGGTCAGTGAACTGACCGAACTGTTGGCGCACCCCTGAACCCACATCTATAAAGAAGCCCCCCGTCAGAGTCCTGCCATGCGGGGTTCGCAGGCGCGGGGCTTTTTTGTATGATGTCCGACCCGTGCGCACAGGGCGCCGATTGAGGTTGAGCATGCAGGCCGTAGAAGTGAAGAGCTTCCTTGAAGGAAAGCTGCCCGGAACGTTGGTAGAAGTTGAGGGCGAAGGCTGCAATTTCCAGCTGAACGTGATTAGCGATGAACTGGCGGCGTTGAGCCCGGTGAAGCGTCAGCAGCAGATCTATGCCCATTTGAACCCATGGATCACCGATGGCAGCATCCATGCGGTCACTATGAAATTTTTCAGCAGCGCGGCCTGGGCCGAGCGCACCTGAGCCTAAGGGCGTCGAGATTCTTATGGATAAATTGATTATTACCGGTGGCGCTCGTCTTGATGGCGAGATCCGCATTTCCGGCGCAAAAAACTCTGCCCTGCCGATCCTGGCTGCCACCCTGCTGTGCGATGGCCCGGTGACCGTTGGCAACCTGCCGCACCTGCACGACATCACCACCATGATCGAGCTGTTCGGTCGCATGGGCATTGAGCCGGTGATCGACGAGAAGCTCAGCGTCGAAATCGACCCGCGCACCATCAAGACCCTGATCGCGCCGTACGAACTGGTGAAAACCATGCGTGCGTCGATCCTGGTACTGGGCCCGATGGTTGCCCGTTTCGGTGAAGCCGAAGTGGCACTGCCTGGCGGTTGCGCCATCGGTTCGCGTCCGGTCGACCTGCACATCCGTGGCCTCGAAGCCATGGGCGCGGTCATCGACGTCGAAGGCGGCTACATCAAGGCCAAGGCCCCTGAAGGTGGCCTGCGCGGTGCGCACTTCTTCTTCGACACCGTCAGCGTGACCGGTACCGAGAACATCATGATGGCCGCTGCTCTGGCCAAGGGCCGCAGCGTGTTGCAGAACGCCGCACGTGAACCTGAAGTGGTTGACCTGGCGAACTTCCTCAACGCCATGGGCGCCAAGGTTTCCGGCGCCGGTACCGACACCATCACCATCGATGGCGTCGAGCGTCTGGGTTCGGCTTTCTATAAAGTCATGCCTGACCGTATCGAGACCGGTACCTACCTTGTCGCTGCCGCTGTGACCGGCGGCCGCGTCAAGGTCAAGGACACCGATCCGACCATCCTCGAAGCCGTTCTGGAAAAACTCCGTGAAGCCGGCGCAGAAATCACCTGCGGTGAAGACTGGATCGAGCTGAACATGCACGGCAAGCGTCCGAAAGCAGTCAACGTGCGCACCGCGCCGTACCCTGCATTCCCGACCGACATGCAGGCGCAGTTCATCTCGCTCAACGCCATTGCCGAAGGCACCGGTGCGGTAATCGAGACGATCTTCGAAAACCGTTTCATGCACGTGTACGAGTTGCACCGCATGGGCGCCAAGATTCAGGTCGAAGGCAACACTGCCATCGTTACCGGTACTGAAGTCCTCAAGGGCGCGCCAGTAATGGCCACCGACCTGCGTGCTTCGGCCAGCCTGGTGATATCGGCACTGGTTGCCGAAGGTGACACGCTGATCGACCGCATCTACCACATCGACCGTGGTTACGAGTGCATCGAAGAAAAACTGCAGATGCTGGGCGCCAAGATCCGTCGCGTTCCGGGCTGATTGCTGCATTGGGACACAGGGACGTGTCCACTGATTTTAAGAGTCGAGCCGGTTTCCGGCTCGATGTGTGTCCGGCGCCGATTGCGACCGGACATGAGTACCTTGATAAGGACTGACGTTTCCCATGTTGACCATCGCACTGTCCAAGGGCCGCATCCTTGACGACACCCTGCCGCTTCTCGCCGAAGCGGGCATCGTGCCGACCGAGAATCCGGACAAGAGCCGCAAGCTGATCATCCCCACGACGCAAGACGACGTTCGTCTGCTGATCGTGCGTGCCACCGATGTGCCGACTTACGTCGAGCATGGCGCGGCTGACCTCGGCGTTGCCGGTAAAGACGTGTTGATGGAATACACCGGCCAGGGCCTCTACGAGCCACTGGATCTGCAGATCGCCCAGTGCAAGCTGATGACCGCCGGCAAGATCGGCGCGCCTGAGCCCAAGGGCCGTCTGCGCGTGGCGACCAAGTTCGTCAACGTCGCCAAGCGCTACTACGCCGAGCAGGGCCGTCAGGTCGACATCATCAAGCTGTACGGCTCGATGGAGCTGGCACCGCTGATCGGTCTCGCTGACAAGATCATCGACGTGGTCGACACCGGCAACACCCTGCGCGCCAACGGCCTGGAACCTCAGGAACTGATCGCCACGATCAGCTCGCGCCTGGTGGTCAACAAGGCTTCGATGAAAATGCAACACGCCCGAATCCAGGCGTTGATCGATACCCTGCGCAACGCAGTGGAATCGCGACACCGCGGCTGATTTACCTGCGCGACCCCAAGTCGCGCCGTCTATCCGCCTCATAGCCAGAATTCTCAGGTGCCCAAGCGGATCGAATGATAGTTTCGGGCGCCTGAGTTTTTGCCATTCCTATGAGGCTCTCGCTATGACCGCACCGACTGCAATTCGCCGACTCAACGCTGCTGACCCGGATTTCGCGCATCATCTGGATCATCTGCTGAGCTGGGAAAGTGTGTCTGACGACTCGGTCAATCAGCGCGTGCTGGACATCATCAAGGCTGTGCGCGAACGCGGTGACGCGGCGCTGGTCGAGTTCACCCAGAAGTTCGACGGCCTCGAAGTCGCTTCGATGGCCGATCTGATTCTGCCGCGTGAGCGCCTGGAACTGGCGCTCACGCGCATCACCGTGGCACAGCGCGAAGCACTGGAAAAAGCCGCAGCCCGCGTGCGCAGCTACCATGAAAAACAGAAGCAGGATTCGTGGAGTTACACCGAAGCTGACGGCACTGTACTGGGCCAGAAGGTCACGCCGCTGGATCGCGCCGGTCTGTACGTGCCGGGGGGCAAAGCGTCGTATCCGTCGTCGGTATTGATGAACGCGATTCCTGCCAAGGTCGCCGGCGTGACCGAAGTGGTCATGGTGGTGCCGACGCCACGCGGTGAAATCAATGAGCTGGTGCTGGCGGCTGCGTGCATCGCCGGCGTCGACCGGGTGTTCACCATCGGCGGCGCGCAAGCCGTTGCGGCGCTGGCCTATGGCACCGAAAGCGTGCCGCAAGTCGACAAAGTCGTTGGCCCGGGCAACATCTATGTCGCCACGGCCAAGCGTCACGTATTCGGTCAGGTCGGCATCGACATGATCGCCGGCCCTTCGGAAATTCTCGTGGTCTGCGACGGTCAGACCGATCCGGACTGGATCGCCATGGACCTGTTCTCGCAAGCCGAGCACGACGAAGACGCCCAGGCGATTCTGGTCAGCCCGGACGCCGAGTTCCTCGACAAGGTCGCCGCGAGCATCGATAAACTGCTGCCGACCATGGACCGCGCGACCATCATCGAAACTTCGATCAATGGCCGTGGTGCACTGATTCACGTGAAGGACATGGCGCAAGCGATCGAAGTCGCCAACCGTATTGCCCCGGAACACTTGGAGCTTTCGGTCGCTGACCCGCAAGCCTGGCTGCCGCAGATCCGCCATGCTGGCGCGATCTTCATGGGCCGTCACACCTCCGAAGCGCTGGGCGACTACTGCGCTGGCCCGAACCACGTGCTGCCGACCTCCGGCACCGCGCGCTTCTCCTCGCCGCTGGGTGTGTATGACTTCCAGAAGCGTTCGTCGATCATTTTCTGCTCCGAGGCCGGCGCTTCCGAGCTGGGTAAAACGGCATCGGTATTGGCCCGTGGAGAATCGCTGAGCGCCCACGCACGCAGTGCCGAATACCGCATCAAAGACGAAGACTTTCTAAAAGGGCAGGGGAACTGAGCGATGAGTAAATTCTGGAGCCCGTTCGTCAAGGATCTGGTGCCCTACGTGCCGGGCGAACAACCGAAGCTGACCAAACTGGTCAAGCTCAACACCAATGAAAACCCGTACGGCCCGTCGCCAAAAGCCTTGGCAGCGATGCAGACCGAACTGAATGACAACCTGCGTCTGTACCCGGACCCGAACAGCGACCTGCTGAAAACCGCCGTCGCCCAGTATTACGGTGTGCAGAGCAATCAGGTGTTCCTCGGCAACGGTTCGGATGAAGTGCTCGCGCACATTTTTCACGGCTTGCTGCAACACGATAAGCCGCTGTTGTTCCCCGACATCAGCTACAGCTTCTATCCGGTGTATTGCGGTTTGTACGGCATCGAGTTTGATGCGGTGCCGCTGGATGCGCAGTTCCAGATCGACCCGGCAGACTATGCCAAGCCGAATGGCGGGATCATTTTCCCGAATCCGAATGCGCCAACCGGATGCCTGCTGGCGCTGGACGCGGTCGAGCAGATCCTCAAGGCCAGCGCGGATTCGGTCGTGGTGGTTGACGAGGCCTATATCGACTTCGGCGGCGAGACGGCGATCACTCTGGTGGACCGTTATCCGAACCTGCTGGTGACGCAGACGTTGTCCAAGTCGCGTTCGCTGGCGGGTTTGCGCGTTGGTCTGGCGGTTGGGCATCCGGATTTGATCGAGGCGTTAGAGCGGATCAAGAACAGCTTCAACTCTTATCCGCTGGATCGTCTGGCGATTGTCGGTGCGGCGGCGGCGTTCGAAGATCGCGAGCATTTCGGCAAGACTTGCCGTCTGGTGATCGAAAGCCGTGAGTGGGTGATTGCACAGTTGCAGGCCAAGGGTTTTGAAGTACTGCCGTCGGCGGCCAACTTCATCTTCGCCCGGCACCCGCAGCATGATGCGGCGGGGCTGGCGGCTAAATTGCGCGAGCAGGGTGTGATTGTGCGGCACTTCAAGCAGGAGCGGATTGCGCAGTTCCTGCGGATTTCGATTGGCACGCCGGAGCAGAATCAGGCGCTGATCGATGGGCTTGGCGATCTATAAAAGCAAGAGCCCCTCACCCTAGCCCTCTCCCGGAGGGAGAGGGGACTGAATGGGGGATGCTGTTGAACTGCACCGACCTGATGCTGCTTTACCGAATCCATAATCGACTCGGTCTTCCAGGTCGATGCATGACGCCCTGCACATCGGTCGGCTCCCTCTCCCTCTGGGAGAGGGCTGGGGTGAGGGTGTGCTTTTATTCGTGATGCGGCTCGCCGAGGAATGTCAGCGAACTGAACAACCCACGACTATTCACATCCACACTGTTCTTCACCGGCACCTCAACCTGCGCCGCAATCACATTCAACCCTTCATTCCTCACCAACACCTGCGCCCGACCATCCTTGTCAGTCGCGGTGCTCAATGTGTTCGGCGCACTGCGATAATCGCCAATCAACTTCACCCCAGCCGCCGGTTTGCCATCGAGCAACACCCGCACCGGTAATGACTTGCCCGGCCCAACCGTCAGCGGATCAACCTCCGGCAGAATCAGCAGTTTGATCTGATCGAGTTTCGGCAACTTCGCCCCCGGCTGATAAATCGCCAGGCTGTACTTGAACGTCTCGGTTGCCTCAATGGCGCCCGGCACTTTGCTGCGGCCTTCGTTGACCCACTTCTTGTCGGCCGTTTGCGACCACATGCCATTGTTCAATGCCACGGCCATCACCGCCGGCGACTTCAAAGGTTTCAGGCGAGCATGATCCGCCAGGCGCTCGACGCTCACCGGAATCATCTTGCCGGCAACGTCGTAAGCCCAGGCGCCGCTGATCTTCTGCGCTTTGAACGCGTTGTCCTCAGCGCCGTGACCATAGACCACTTCGATATTGCCGCGACGCTCTTCGGTCCATAGGCCATGAGCCGAGACTTCGCCTGCGAACAGCGCGGCGATGAGCACAAGGGTTTTGTCGTATTGCATGGTGACGTCCTTTTACAGATTGAGTGTCAGGCTGACGGTGAAGTTGCGCGGCTCGCCGGGGTTGACCCAGTAGTTGCTGTAGGAGCGCTCGTAATACTTTTCGTCGAAAAGGTTGTTCAGATTGAGGCCGACAGTGACCTTGTCGCTGGCCTTGTAATGCGCGAGCAGGTCGACGGTGTGATACGCCGGAAGTTCGAAGTCGCTGCCGGACTCTCCCGAGCGGTCGCCGACATAGGTAAACGCTGCGCCGACGTCCGAGCCGCGCAAATGGCCATCCTGAAACTCGTAAACCCCAAGCAGGCTGCCGCTGCGCTTGGCCACGCCGAGGATGCGGCTGCCGGTGGGAATTGCCGCGTCACCCTGGGTCACTTCGGCGTCGATGTAAGCGAACGCGCCGATCACCCGCACTGCGTCAGTCACTTGCCCGGTGACTTGCAGGTCGAAACCGCGACTGCGCGCCTTGCCCATCGCGCGGCTGGTGTCGCTGGCCGGGTCGAGGGCGAGGACGTTTTCCTTGTCGATGTGGAAGAAGGCGAGGGTGCTGCTCAGGCGCTCGTCAAACAGCTCGTTCTTGATCCCGACTTCGTAACCGACGCCTTCTTCCGGATCGAAGGATTTGCCGGAGGCATCTAGGCCATTGTTCGGTTTGAACGAGGTCGAGGCGTTGGCGAACAGGCCGGTGTTCGGCGTCAGTTGATAGAGCAGGCCGGCGCGCTGGGTGAGGGCGTCATGGCGCTGACTGCTCTTGGCGTTACGGCTGTGATCGTCGATGTGCTGGTCGAAATGTTCGAAACGTGCGCCGATCATTCCGCGCAATTTGTCGGTGAAGATGATCTGATCCTGCAGGTTCAGCGCATGACTTTCGACCTGTTCGAAGAAGTCAGTGCCCGAGCGTGCGCCGTTGGGTTTTGGCTGGCCGTAGATCGGCTTATAGATGTCGATGGCGTAAGGGCCGCCGGCAATGGTGGTGACGCGTTCGTTCTTGCGGAAGTTTTCATGCTCGGTGCCGATCAGCAGTTCATGCTGCCAAGGACCGAGGTCGAACAGACCGCGCAATTCCAGTTGGGTGATGCTGTCGTGCCAACTTGTATCGCGTTCGCGCAAGCGACGGTTGACCGTGTGGCCGTCGGCGTTCAGCGCCCGTTGTTCCGAGGCGTCGCCCCAGAGCTTGCCTTCCTTGTAGTGGCTGGCCAGGCGCAGTTTCCAGCTGTCGTTGAGATGATGCTCCAGCGTGGCTTGAAGAAGATTGTTGTGATTGTCGATGTTGCCGTCATTGGGTTCGCCGAGGAAAGTCGAACGCGAAACACCGCTCCATTTGTTGTTGGGCGCGACGATGCCGCGATCGAACGTCGAGCTGTGACGGACGATTTCGCTTTCCACCAATAGCGACGTGTCCGGGTTCAATTGCCAACTGATCGAGGGCGCAACGAACACGCGTTTGCTGTCGACGTGATCGCGAAAGCTATTGTTATCTTCGACCGCGAGATTGATCCGCGACAGCACATCACCCTGATCATCCAGCGGCGTGTTGACGTCCAGTGCGGTGCGATAACGGTCCCAACTGCCGGCGCTGGTTTGCAGGGTGGTGAACGCTCCGGGCTGCGGTTTCTTGGTGACGATATTTACCGTGCCGCCAGGATCGCCTCGGCCATACAGACTGGCGGCGGGGCCTTTGAGCACTTCGATGCGCTCGATGCTGGCCGCGTCGGGTGTGCTCGGATAACCGCGATTGGCGCTGAAACCGTCCTTGTAGAACTCCGAAGTGGTGAAGCCGCGCACGCTGTATTCGTATAGCGTCAGGCCGCCGAAGTTGTTCTGCTTCGATACACCGCCGGCAAAATCCAGTGCGCGCTCGACACTGGTGCTGCCCAGATCCTTGAGCACGCTGGCGGGCACCACGCTGATCGCCTGCGGGATATCGCGGATCGCCGTGTCGGTCTTGGTCGCGCTGGACGAGCGCGTAGCGCGGTATCCCTTGACCGGTCCGGTCGGCGATTCATAGTCGGAAATGACGCTGATGGCGTCGAGTTCAATCGGTTCGGGTTCTTCGGCGAAGGCGGGATCGACCAGCAAGCCGAGGCTCAGGCCGAGCAGGGAAGCCTTTGTTCGAGACGACATGTTATGTTGTTCCAATTCTTAGAATTGAAACAATATAACATGTCTGTTGAGAATGTCTTTTATCCGCGCATTCCGCGCGAGCAAAGTTTTATTCTTCTTTTTCTTTCACCGGTGCCGGTGGCGGACGCAGGCCGATTTCAGCGGTGAGCTTGATCTCTTTGCCGTTGCGCATCACCTGAATCGTCACTTTGTCGGTCGGCTTGATCCGCGCGACCTGGTTCATCGAACGGCGACCATCGCCGGCCGGCTCGCCATCGATACTCAGAATCACGTCACCCAACTGCAGGCCTGCCTTCTGCGCCGGGCCATCGCGGAAGATCCCCGCGACGACAATCCCCGGGCGCCCGGACAAACCGAACGACTCGGCCAGTTCCTGCGTCAGCGGTTGCACTTCAATCCCCAGCCAGCCACGAATCACCTGACCGTGCTCAATGATCGACTTCATCACTTCCATCGCCAGTTTCACCGGGATCGCAAAGCCAATGCCTTGCGAGCCGCCGGACTTGGAGAAAATCGCCGTGTTGATGCCGGTGAGGTTGCCGTTGGCATCGACCAGTGCGCCGCCGGAGTTGCCCGGGTTGATCGCCGCGTCAGTCTGGATGAAGTCTTCGTAGTTGTTCAGACCCAACTGATTACGCCCGGTGGCGCTGATGATGCCCATGGTCACGGTCTGGCCGACGCCAAACGGGTTACCGATGGCCAGTGCGACGTCGCCGATGCGGATGTTGTCTGAGCGGCCGACGGTGATCGCCGGCAGGGTTTTCAGATCGATCTTCAACACCGCGAGGTCGGTTTCCGGATCACTGCCGATCACGCGGGCGAGAGTTTCACGGCCGTCCTTCAGGGCGACCACAATCTGATCGGCGCCGCTGGTCACGTGGTTGTTGGTGAGGATGTAGCCTTCCGGGCTCATGATCACGCCGGAGCCGAGGCTCGATTCCATGCGTTTCTGCTTTGGCGAGTTATCACCAAAGAAGCGGCGGAACTGCGGATCTTCAAACAGCGGATGCGCCGGTTTGTTGATGACTTTGGTGGTGTACAGATTGACCACCGAGGGCGCTGCGATAGTTACCGCATCGGCATAGGACACCGGCCCCTGCTGCACGCTGGTGGTTTGCGGGGCCTGTTGCAGGTTGACGTCGAGGCTCGGCAGCCCGACCCACTGCGGGTAACGCTGAATAATCAACAGAGCGATAAGCACGCCGGCCAACAGTGGCCAGCCCATAAAACGCAGCGCCTTGAGCATTAAGCACGTCCTGGAAGAGTTGCAGGCGGGGTCAGACCGCCCATAATGTCGCGCATTATACGAGGCCGCGCGCGCCTCTGAACGGGATATTTAGGAGTCTTTCATGGCCGTTGCCCTCAGCACCCTCGTCGAAGAAGCCGACCGTTACCTCGGCAGTGCGAAAATTGCCGATTATTGCCCGAATGGATTGCAGGTCGAGGGCCGTCCGCAAGTGATGCGCATCGTCAGTGGCGTCACGGCCAGTCAGGCCTTGCTGGATGCCGCCGTCGAGGCCGGGGCCGATCTGGTGCTGGTGCACCACGGTTACTTCTGGAAGGGCGAGAACCCTTGCATCACTGGCATGAAGCAGCGTCGACTGAAGACCTTGCTCAAGCACGACATCAGTCTGCTCGCTTACCACTTGCCGCTGGATTTGCATCCTGATGTCGGCAATAACGTGCAGCTTGCTCGGCAATTGGACATCACTGTTGAAGGCCCGCTGGATCCGGATAATCTTAAAATCGTTGGTCTGGTCGGGTCTTTGAAAGAGCCGATGACCGCGCGCGATTTCGCCCGCAAGGTGCAAGAAGTCATGGGCCGCGAACCGTTGCTGATTGAAGGTAATCCGATGATCCGCCGGGTCGGCTGGTGCACCGGCGGCGGTCAGGGCTATATCGATCAAGCCGTCGCCGCAGGCGTCGATCTCTATCTGAGCGGTGAGGCTTCCGAACAGACCTTCCACAGTGCCCGCGAGAACGACATCAGCTTCATTGCCGCCGGCCACCACGCCACCGAGCGCTATGGCGTACAGGCGCTGGGCGACTACCTGGCAAAACGCTTTGCCGTCGAACACATCTTCATCGACTGCCCCAACCCGATCTGATTTCACGCCGCCCCCTGTAGGAGCTGCCGAAGGCTGCGATCTTTTGATCTTGTTTTTTAACAGACCAGATCAAAAAGATCGCAGCCTTCGGCAGCGCCTACAGGGGGCGGCGCCCAAACGAGTGGGCATATTCATATACCCTTTCGATCTAGTTGGCGTCCTGATTAGAAGAGGCCGCTGTGCTAGGATTCCCCGCTCGAACACGGCCCGCTGGCCGTTCATAAGAAAGTTTTCGTGAGTAGCCATGGTCGACAAACTGACGCATCTGAAACAGCTGGAGGCGGAAAGCATCCACATCATCCGCGAGGTGGCCGCCGAGTTCGATAACCCGGTGATGCTGTACTCCATCGGTAAAGACTCCGCCGTGATGCTGCACCTGGCACGCAAGGCGTTCTTTCCGGGCAAACTGCCGTTTCCGGTGATGCACGTCGACACCCGCTGGAAATTCCAGGAGATGTACAAGTTCCGCGACAAGATGGTCGAAGAACTGGGCCTGGACCTGATCACCCACATCAACCCCGATGGCGTGGCGCAGAACATCAACCCGTTCACCCACGGCAGTGCCAAGCACACCGACATCATGAAAACCGAAGGCCTGAAACAGGCACTCGACAAGCATGGTTTCGACGCAGCCTTCGGCGGCGCCCGTCGCGATGAAGAGAAATCCCGTGCCAAAGAGCGCGTGTACTCGTTCCGCGACAGCAAGCACCGCTGGGACCCGAAAAATCAGCGTCCCGAGCTGTGGAACGTCTACAACGGCAAGGTCAACAAGGGCGAATCGATCCGCGTATTCCCGCTGTCGAACTGGACCGAACTGGACATCTGGCAGTACATCTACCTCGAAGGCATCCCGATTGTGCCGTTGTACTTCGCCGCCGAACGCGAAGTGATCGAGAAGAACGGCACGCTGATCATGATCGACGACGAGCGCATCCTCGAGCACCTGTCCGATGAAGACAAAGCGCGCATCGTCAAAAAGAAAGTGCGTTTCCGCACCCTTGGCTGCTACCCGTTGACGGGCGCCGTGGAGTCCGAGGCCGAAAGCCTCACGGACATCATTCAAGAAATGCTCCTGACGCGAACTTCCGAGCGCCAGGGCCGAGTCATCGACCACGATGGTGCCGGCTCGATGGAAGATAAAAAACGTCAAGGCTATTTCTAAGGGGCTGTCATGTCGCACGTATCTGATTTGATCAGCGAGGACATCCTCGCCTACCTGGGCCAGCACGAACGTAAGGAACTGCTGCGCTTTTTGACCTGCGGTAACGTCGATGACGGCAAGAGCACCCTGATCGGGCGCCTGCTGCACGACTCGAAGATGATCTACGAAGATCACCTCGAAGCGATTACCCGCGATTCGAAGAAAGTCGGCACCACCGGTGATGACATCGACCTGGCGTTGCTGGTTGACGGCCTGCAGGCCGAGCGTGAGCAGGGCATCACTATCGATGTCGCCTACCGCTATTTCTCCACCGCCAAACGCAAATTCATCATCGCCGACACGCCCGGCCATGAGCAGTACACCCGCAACATGGCCACCGGTGCCTCCACCTGTGACCTGGCGATCATTTTGGTCGACGCGCGTTACGGCGTGCAGACCCAGACCCGTCGCCACAGCTTCATCGCCTCCCTGCTGGGGATCAAACACATCGTCGTCGCCATCAACAAGATGGACTTGAAGGACTTCGATGAAGGCGTGTTCGAGTCGATCAAGGCTGACTACCTGAAGTTCGCCGAAGGCTTGAAGATGAAGCCGACCAGCATGCACTTCGTGCCGATGTCTGCCCTCAAGGGCGACAACGTGGTGAACAAGTCCGAGCGCTCGCCGTGGTACACCGGCCAGTCGCTGATGGAAATCCTCGAGACCGTGGAAGTCGCGGGCGACCGCAACTTCACCGATCTGCGTTTCCCGGTGCAGTACGTCAACCGCCCGAACCTGAACTTCCGTGGTTTCGCCGGCACCCTGGCCAGCGGCATCGTGCACAAGGGCGACGAAGTCGTGGTGCTGCCGTCGGGCAAGAGTAGCCGCGTGAAATCCATCGTTACCTTCGAAGGTGAGCTGGAGCACGCAGGTCCAGGTCAGGCGGTAACGTTGACCATGGAAGACGAAATCGACATCTCCCGTGGCGACCTGCTGGTGCATGCCGACAACGTGCCGCCGGTCACCGACAGCTTCGAAGCGATGCTGGTGTGGATGGCTGAAGAGCCGATGCTGCCTGGCAAGAAATACGACATCAAACGCGCCACCAGTTACGTGCCGGGCTCGATCGCCAGCATCGTCAACAAGGTCGACGTCAACACCCTCGAAGAAGGCCCGGCGAGCGCATTGCAGCTCAACGAAATCGGCAAGGTGAAGATCGCGCTCGACGCGCCGATCGCCCTCGACGGTTACGAAAGCAACCGCACCACCGGCGCGTTCATCATCATCGACCGTTTGACCAACGGTACCGTTGGCGCCGGCATGATCGTCGCGCAGCCAGTGACCCACGGTACCGCCACCCATCACGGCAAACTGGCGCATGTTGCCACTGAAGAACGCGCTCAGCGCTTCGGTCAGCAACCGGCCACTGTGCTGTTCAGCGGCCTGTCGGGCGCGGGCAAGAGCACGCTGGCTTACGCGGTCGAGCGCAAGCTGTTCGACATGGGCCGTGCGGTGTTTGTGCTGGATGGCCAGAACCTGCGTCAGGACCTGAACAAAGGCCTGCCACAGGATCGCGCCGGTCGCACCGAGAATTGGCGTCGTGCCGCGCACGTCGCGCGTCAGTTCAACGAAGCGGGTCTGCTGACCTTGGCCTCGTTCGTCGCGCCAAGCGCTGAAGGGCGTGAGCAAGCCAAGGATCTGATCGGCAAGGATCGTCTGCTGACGGTCTACGTACAGGCCTCGCCGGCCGTGTGCGCCGAGCGTGATCCGCAAGGTCTGTATGCCGCCGCTGGCGACAACATCCCGGGCGAATCCTTCCCGTACGACGTACCGCTGAATGCCGATCTGGTGATCGACACGCAGACGCTGAGTGTGGAAGAGAGCGTCAAGCAAGTGCTGGATCTGCTGCGCAAGCGTGGCGCGATCTAAGCACTGAAGCAGCGACTGGCTTCTAGCTTCAAGCTGCAAGAAAAAGCCCGCCGATGAGTGATCATCGGCGGGCTTTTTTGTCGCTTTGAGAGTGTCAAAAGATCGCAGCCTTCGGCAGCTCCTACATTGGATCGGCGTACACCCTGTAGGAGCTGCCGAAGGCTGCGATCTTTTGATCTTTAATTCGCTGGATATTCGCGGTGCATCTGTTCCAGCAGCGCATCCTTGTCCAGCCACAGCTGATTGATCCAGCCCTGAAACTGCAATCGATATTCGCCGTCCTGATCGTAATTCTTGCCAATGAACTGCTGCGGAATCTTCAGCTCTTCAAAGTGCACCACTACATCGCGCACATTGCCGCACAGCAGGTCCCAGAACCCGGGACGCCCGGCCGGGTAGTGGATGGTCACGTTGACGATCGACTCCAGCTGTTCACCCATCGCATCCAGCACAAACGCAATTCCGCCAGCCTTGGGCTTGAGCAGGTATTGGAACGGCGACTGCTGCTGCGCATGCTTGCCTTCAGTGAACCGCGTACCTTCGACGAAGTTGAAAATTCCCACCGGGTTATTACGAAACTTCGCGCAAGTCTTACGGGTGGTTTCCAGGTCTTTGCCTTTCTTCTCCGGGTGCTTGGCCAGGTACGCCTTGGAGTAGCGTTTCATGAACGGAAAGCCCAGCGCCCACCAGGCCAGACCGATCACCGGTACCCAGATCAGTTCCTGTTTGAGGAAGAATTTCAGCGGCTGAATACGGCGGTTGAGCACGTATTGCAGCACCAGAATATCGACCCAGCTCTGGTGGTTGCTGGTGATCAGATATGAGTGTTGATAGTCGAGGCCTTGCAAACCGCTGATGTGCCAGCGCGTGCGGCGCACCAGGTTCATCCAGCCCTTGTTGTTGCTGATCCACGCTTCATGGGTATGGCTCATCAGCCAGAGCGAAGCTCGCCGGGCGAAATCGAACGGCAACACTTTGATCAGCGCCACGCAGAACAGAAACGAGCACAGCAGAATCGTATTAAGTGCCAACAGCAGCGAGGCAATCACGCCGCGCAACGGTGCAGGTAGAAAATCCAGCATTTACACATCCATAGGTCGGTTGGCGGCTTGAATCGCGGTGAGGGCGATGGTGTAGACGATGTCATCGACCTGCGCGCCGCGCGGCAAGTCATTCACTGGTTTGCGCAGGCCTTGCAGCATCGGCCCGAGGCTGACGCAATCGGCGCTGCGTTGCACGGCTTTGTGCGTGGTGTTGCCGGTGTTCAGATCGGGGAACACAAACACCGTGGCGCGGCCGGCCACCTGACTGTTCGGCGCCAGTTGCCGGGCCACGTCGGCGTTGGCAGCAGCGTCGTATTGCAGCGGGCCGTCGATCAGCAGCGAATGCTGTTGTTCGTGGGCGAGCAGGGTGGCTTCGCGGACTTTCTCGACTTCTTCGCCGGTGGCCGATTCGCCGCTGGAGTAGCTGATCATCGCCACACGCGGAGTGATGCCGAATGCCGCCGCCGAGTCAGCGCTTTGCAGGGCGATCTCGGCCAGTTCGCTGGCGCTCGGGTGCGGATTCATCACGCAGTCACCGTAAACCAGCACTTCCTCCGGGAAGAGCATGAAGAACACCGACGACACCAGCGTGCAGCCCGGGGCGGTCTTGATCAACTGCAGGGCCGGGCGGATGGTATTGGCGGTGGTGTTGATCACGCCCGATACCAGGCCGTCGACTTCATCCAGTGCAAGCATCATGGTGCCGATCACCACGGTGTCTTCCAGCTGCTGCTCGGCCATTGGTGCATTGAGGCTTTTGGTTTTGCGCAGGGCGACCATCGGCTCGACGTAGCGCTCGCGGATCAAATCCGGATCGAGAATCTCCAGCCCCGGCGGCAGCACGATGCCTTGGGCGCGAGCGACCGCTTCGACGTCTGCAGGTTTGGCCAGCAACACGCAACGGGCAATCCCGCGTTCCTGACAGATCGCCGCCGCTTGCACGGTGAACGGCTCGCTGCCTTCGGGCAGGACGATGCGCTTGTTCGCCGCCTGCGCGCGCTGAATCAACTGATAGCGGAATACGGCGGGCGACAGGCGCATTTCCCGTGGCGTGCCGCAACGCTGGTGCAGCCACTTGGCGTCGAGATGGCTGGCGACAAAATCAGTGATGATTTCCGCACGCTCGCGGTCGTCGATGGGGATTTCCTTGTTCAGGCCGTTGAGCAGGTTGGCGGTATCGTAAGAGCCGGTGCTCACCGACAACACCGGCAAACCGGCCTGCAACGCGCCTTGGCACAAGTCCATGATGCGTGGATCAGGCAAGGTGTCGCTGGTCAGCAGCAGACCGGCCAGCGGCACGCCGTTGATCGCCGCCAGGCTGACGGCGAGGATGATGTCGTCGCGATCACCCGGTGTCACCACCAGCACGCCGGGCTTGAGCAGCTCGACGGTGTTGCGCATGGTCCGTGCGCAAATGATGATTTTGGTCATGCGCCGGGTTTCGTAGTCACCGGCATTGAGCACTTGCGCGCCCATCAGGTCGGCGACGTCACGGGTGCGTGGTGCGTTGAGTTCAGGCTGGAACGGAATGCAGCCAAGCAGACGGAAATCACCGCTGCGCAGCAACGGCGAATGCTCTTTCAGACGCGTGGCGAAGGCGTCCATGCTCTCGTCGGTCTTGACCTTGTTGAGGATCACGCCGAGGACTTTCGGGTCTTTCGGCCCACCGAACAATTGCGCCTGCAACTCGACGCGACCGGACAGCTCGGCAAGTACTTCGTTTTCCGGCGCCGAAACCAGAATCACCTCGGCATCGAGGCTCTTGGCCAGGTGCAGGTTGACTCGCGCGGCGTAGCTGGCGCTGCGGGTCGGCACCATGCCTTCGACGACCAGCACGTCTTTGCCGATGGCGGCTTGCTGATACAGGGTGATGATTTCTTCGAGCAACTCATCGAGCTGACCGTCGCCAAGCATCCGCTCGACGTGGGCCAGGCCCAGCGGCTGCGGTGGTTTCAGGCCATGTGTGCGCGCCACCAGTTCGGTGGAACGTTCAGGGCCGGTGTCGCCGGGGTGCGGCTGCGCAATCGGTTTGAAGAAGCCGACTTTCAGGCCCGCTCGCTCCAGCGTACGCACCAGCCCGAGGCTGATGGAGGTCAGACCCACGCCAAAATCGGTGGGCGCGATAAAAAAAGTTTGCATGCGAATTCTCTAAGGGTGCATGGCAATGGCGATCATCTTTTACTGACAATCTGCCGAAATTCAGTCGCCAAGGTTATCGCTAACCGAGCCTTGTGCGCACCAACCGCAGGCAAAGGGTTGGCCTATTTTTTCAATACGTTGCGCCGGGTCGAGCACCCAGGCACGTGATTGCCAGGGCGGCTGATGGCGCAGGTGTTGGGTGTGGCCACAGGAAAGCTCGGCCACCCAATGGCCTTCTTCGTCTTGATGGAAGCCTGCGATCGTCGAAACCCGTTTGTCCGGGTTGTGTTCGCTTTCGCGCGTTTGCTTCGCTAAACTTGGCCTTTCTATATTCTTATGCAAAAGGTCTCGCCCCATGCTGATCGCCGCCAATAAGGCTGTCTCCATCGACTATACCCTGACCAACGACGCTGGTGAGGTCATCGACAGCTCCGCCGGCGGCGCTCCGCTGGTCTACCTGCAAGGCGCAGGTAACATCATTCCAGGCTTGGAAAAAGCGCTGGAAGGCAAAGCTGTTGGTGACGAGCTGGAAGTTTCCGTTGAGCCGGAAGACGCTTACGGTGAATACGCTGCTGAGCTGGTCAGCACCCTGAGCCGCAGCATGTTCGAAGGCGTTGACGAACTGGAAGTCGGCATGCAGTTTCACGCTTCGGCGCCGGACGGCCAGATGCAAATCGTCACCATCCGTGACCTCGACGGCGACGACGTGACTGTCGACGGTAACCACCCACTGGCCGGTCAGCGCCTGAACTTCAAAGTGAAGATCGTTGACATTCGTGATGCCAGCCAGGAAGAAATCGCTCATGGCCACGTCCATGGCGAAGGTGGCCATCACCACTGATTTTCTGCGCTAAGCTTCGAGTACTGGAGAGGCGCCTGCGGGCGCCTTTTTAGTCCGCGGCTGTCCTTGGTGGCCTCGCCAAGTGGCTGTTTCGAGTAGAACATGGGAATCCTGGAGTTCGTCATGAGTGCTTTTCACGACCTTAAGTTGACAGCCCTGGATGGCCAGGAGCTACCGCTGGCGCCGTTCAAGGGCCAAGTCGTGCTGGTGGTCAACGTCGCCTCCAAGTGCGGCTTGACCCCACAGTACGCGGCGCTGGAAAACCTCCATCAGCAATTCAAAGGCAAAGGCTTCAGTGTGCTGGGCCTGCCGTGCAACCAGTTTGCCGGTCAGGAACCCGGTTCTGAAAAAGAAATTCAGGACTTCTGCAGCCTTAACTATGGCGTGACGTTTCCGTTGTCGAGCAAGCTCGAAGTCAACGGCCACGAGCGTCATCAGCTCTACCGTCTGTTGGCGGGCGAGGGCGCGGAGTTTCCCGGTGACATTACCTGGAATTTCGAAAAGTTTTTGCTCGGCAAGGACGGCCGGGTGTTGGCGCGGTTCTCGCCGCGTACGGCGCCGGATGATCCGACCATTGTGCATGCGATTGAAAAAGCGCTGAGCTGAAACAGCAAGATCAAAAGATCGCAGCCTTCGGCAGCTCCTGCAGGTGACCTTAAAACCCCATGTAGGAGCTGCCGAAGGCTGCGATCTTTTGCTTTGCGTCTTTTAATCCTTAATCACCCAAATCAATAGTGCTGTTCAAAGGGTTCACGTCTCCATATTATCGCCGTCATAAAGCCTTCTCTGTGGAGCCCATCGATGCCCGTTCAAGCCTTGTTCAAACCGTTCCACCTCGGTGCCCTCGAACTGCCGACCCGCGTGGTCATGGCGCCGATGACTCGCTCCTTCTCCCCGGGCGGCGTGCCTAATTCGAAAGTCATCGAGTACTACCGTCGTCGCGCGGCGGCCGGTGTCGGCCTGATCATCACTGAAGGCACCACCGTCGGCCACATCGCCTCCAACGGTTACCCGAACGTGCCGCAGTTCTTTGGTGATGCGCCATTGGCCGGCTGGAAGAAAGTCGTCGACGCCGTTCACGCTGAAGGCGGCAAGATTGTTCCGCAGCTGTGGCATGTGGGCAGCGTACGCCGCATCGGCACCGAGCCGGACGCCAGCGTGCCGGCTTACGGCCCGTCGGAAAAACTCAAGGACGGTCAGGTCGTGGTGCACGGCATGACCAAGCAAGACATCCAGGACGTGATCGCAGCCTTCGCCCAGGCGGCCAAAGACGCACAAAGCATCGGCATGGACGGCGTGGAAATCCACGGCGCCCACGGTTATCTGATCGACCAGTTCTTCTGGGAAGGCAGCAACCAGCGCAGCGACGAATACGGCGGCAGCCTGGCTAACCGCTCGCGTTTCGCCATCGAACTGATTCAAGCGGTGCGTGCGGCCGTTGGCGAAGGTTTCCCGATCATCTTCCGTTTCTCGCAGTGGAAGCAGCAGGATTACACCGCGCGTCTGGTGCAAACCCCAGAAGCACTGGGCGAATTCCTCAAGCCGTTGTCCGACGCCGGTGTGGATATTTTCCACTGCTCGACGCGGCGTTTCTGGGAGCCGGAGTTCGATGGTTCCGAGCTGAACCTGGCAGGCTGGACCCGCAAGCTCACCGGCAAGCCGACCATCACCGTCGGTAGCGTCGGTCTCGATGGCGAGTTCCTGCAGTTCATGGTCAACACCGACAAGGTCGCGCAACCGGCCAGTCTGGAGAACCTGCTGGAGCGTTTGAACAAAGAGGAATTCGATCTGGTGGCGGTTGGGCGCGCGCTGTTGGTCGATCCGGATTGGGCGCAAAAAGTCCGCGAAGGGCGTGAACAGGATATTTTGCCGTTCAGCCGTGAGGCGTTGATGACGCTGGTTTAACCAGCGCCCTTACTGACGCTATCGCTGGCAAGCCAGCTCCCACAGGTTTCATGGGGGTTCACACGACCTGTGGTCACTGGAAATCCCTGTGGGAGCTGGCTTGCCAGCGATGGCGGTTTCAAACGCAACAATAATTCAAGGCAATGTCTGCGCATTCGGGACAACCTGCTCCCCCACACAAGCCCCGCGCAAATGCTTTTCAAACTGCTCGATAACCGCCGGCCATCCCTGACGACTCGCATGCTGCCGCGCATTCAAACGCACGCAGCGCAACGCCTCATCCTCTTCCAGCAACCACGCCGCCGCCTCGCAGAACGCCTGTTCATCACCGGGCATCGCCAGCACGCCGTTGTAACCATGGCGAATATGCTGCGCCGCTGCAGCTTGATCGTAAGCCACCACACCAAGTCCCGAGGCCAGTGCCTCCAGCACGACATTGCCGAAGGTTTCGGTCAGGCTGGGAAACAGAAATATATCGCCGGACGCGTAGTGCGCCGCCAACGCTTCACCACGCTGTGAGCCGCAGAAAATCGCCTCGGGCAAATCCTTTTCCAGCGCTAGCCGTTGCGGCCCGTCGCCGACCACGATCAGTTTCAGATTGCGCTGTGGATAAGTGTCCCGCAGTTTTTCGAAGCCGCGTTTGAGCAGGCCAAGGTTCTTCTCCGGCGCGAGTCGTCCTACGTGAATCACCGCAATGTCCTGCTCGGACAGGCCCCATTGCTCACGCAAGGCATTCAGCCGTTTGCTTGGATGAAATAGCTGGCTGTCGACACCGCGCGACAACAGCGCCAAGCGCTCGAAATGGCGTCGCTCCAGTTCCAGTCGCTGGCTGACGCTCGGCACCAGAGTCATGGCCGAGCGATTGTGAAACCAGCGCAAATAATGCGTCAGCATTCGCGTCAGCAGTCCGAGGCCGTACTGACTGGTGTATTGCTGAAAGTTGGTGTGAAACCCGCTGACCACCGAAATGCCCAAACGCCGCGCCGCACGCAGGGCCGATAAGCCGAGTGGGCCTTCCGTGGCGATGTACAGCACATCGGGACGCTGACGTTTCCAGCGGCGCAGCAGTTTGTGCATCGACGATTGCCCCCATTGCAGCCCCGGATATCCCGGCAACGGCCAGCCACGGCACAACAGCAACGCGTCGTCTTCACTGCGCTGCGGATCGCCGGCCTGACGCGGGCGCACCAGTTCCACTTGGTGGCCGCGCGCGCGCAGCCCATCGCACAAGCGGCCAAGAGTATTGGCCACCCCGTTGATTTCCGGTGGAAAGGTTTCGCTGATCAGGGTGATGTGTAGAGCTGTCGTCATGGCCTCAGTGTCGACTGAGGCCATGTCGTGCTTGTGACGTTCGGATGATGGATTTGTGACGTGCTCAGCGTTGAGTGACGAGATTCTCAGCACCGCGTTCACGCACCCAAAACAACGTCGCCCCGGCCACCGCCGCCGGCATCATCAGAATGTTGACCACCGGAATCAGCAGCACCAGATAGACGATCCCGCCAAAACTCATGCTCTGCCAGCGCTTCTGCCGCAGCCAGGCGAGCATCTCGTTCCAGCCCAGTTTGTGGTTGTCCGCCGGGTAGTCGATGTACTGGATCGCCATCATCCACACGCCGAACAACAACCACAGCGGTGCGGCGATGATGTTTACCACCGGGATGAACGACAGGATGAAGAGACCGATGGCGCGGGGCAGAAAGTAGCCGAGCTTGCGCATTTCCCGGGCGAGGGTGCGCGGGACCATCGCAATCAGTTCACCCCAGCTGAACGCCGGGAAATCATCGGTGCCACGCACCACCACTTCGACTTTTTCCGCAAGAAAGCCGTTGAACGGTGCGGCGATCACGTTGGCCAGCATCGTGAAGGTGAAAAACACCATCAACGCCACCAGCACCACGAACAAGGGCCAGAGGATGTAGCTTAGAAAGCTCAGCCATTCGGGCAGCGATGGCATCAGCGTATCGACCCACAGGCTGAACTGGTGGCCGGCCAGATAGATCAATCCGACGAACAGCACCAGATTGATCGCCAGCGGCAATAACACGAACAGGCGCAAGCCTGGGCTCAAGACCAGTTTAAGGCCTTCGCGCAGGTATTGCGGGCCGGACAGAACAGGGGCGGGCATAAGGTGCTCCGAGCAAGGGAAAACGCGCCGACCTTACCGACTTTGCAACGCCTGTGAAAGCGCGGCAGAGCGATCGACATTCACTGTAACAAAGACGTCCATCTCGTCAGTGTGTCGGCATAGAGACCACCTATGAGCTGGATTGTTAAACCGTATTTCCTTAATCTTGCCCCCCTCGATACGCTGCACCCAACTTTTTACAGGACTGTCGAGCTCAAGCCTTCCCCAAGGTTTTCCACGGTCCTTTTTTATTCCCGCCGGCAGTCCGGCGATCCGTGCCCGTTTTTCGGCCCGGTCAACAGGAGCAGGTCATGTCTGAAGTCCGTCATTCGCGAGTGATTATTCTCGGTTCCGGCCCTGCCGGTTACAGCGCTGCGGTATACGCGGCCCGTGCCAACCTCAAGCCACTGCTGATCACCGGCATGCAGGCTGGCGGTCAACTGACCACCACCACCGAAGTCGACAACTGGCCGGGCGATGTCCACGGTCTGACCGGTCCAGCCCTGATGGAACGCATGCGCGAGCACGCCGAGCGTTTTGAAACCGAGATCGTTTTCGATCACATCAACGCCGTCGACTTCGCTGCCAAGCCTTACACTCTGACCGGCGACAGCGCGACCTACACCTGCGACGCCCTGATCATCGCCACCGGCGCCAGCGCGCGTTACCTGGGCCTGCCTTCGGAAGAAGCGTTCATGGGCAAAGGCGTTTCGGCCTGCGCGACCTGCGACGGTTTCTTCTACCGCAACAAGCCTGTTGCAGTGGTCGGCGGCGGCAACACCGCTGTTGAAGAGGCACTGTACCTGGCCAATATCGCCAGCACCGTAACCCTGATCCACCGTCGCGAAACCTTCCGCGCCGAGAAAATCCTGATCGACAAGCTCAACGCTCGCGTCGCCGAAGGCAAGATCATCCTCAAGTTGAACGCCAACCTCGACGAAGTCCTGGGCGACAACATGGGCGTGACCGGTGCGCGTCTGAAGAACAACGACGGCAGTTTCGATGAAATCACCGTTGACGGCGTGTTCATTGCCATCGGCCACACTCCGAACACTTCGCTGTTCGAAGGCCAGTTGACCCTCAAAGACGGTTATCTGGTGGTGCACGGCGGCCGTGAAGGCAATGCGACTGCGACCAGCGTCGAAGGCATCTTCGCCGCCGGTGACGTGGCTGACCACGTTTACCGTCAGGCGATCACCTCGGCCGGCGCTGGCTGCATGGCGGCACTGGACACCGAGCGTTACCTGGACGGTCTGCAGAACGCTTCGTTCTAAGATCGCAGGCATAAAAAAACCGGCTTCGGCCGGTTTTTTTGTGCCCGTTACTCCTGCTCCAACGCAATTCATTGTAGGAGTGAGCCTGCTCGCGATAGCGGTGTACCGGTCAACATATGAGTCGACTGATACACCGCTATCGCGAGCAGGCTCACTCCTACAGGGGGGGGCGTTGCAGCTGGAATCAGCGGCGAGTCAGGGGCTGTGCGGTGAATTTGACGCCGGCCAGACCGTGTTTGATCAACGCGCGAATATTGCCGTGATCACTGCCCTCAGGCGTCGCCACTACCGAGCGATAATGCTCGCCGAACGCCAACAGCGCTTCTTCATCGCTCAGACCTTCCAGCAACGCCAGACCCAAAGTCTTGCACGAACCTTCGTTCTGTCCGGCGGCGTTTTCCACACCACCGTTGTTGAAGGCTTGCGGCTGATAATCGTAACCGGCGGCGATGAACGCCAGGGTGTCGGCGAAAGCGTGTTCGCCGCTTTTGAGGCTGGTGCGCAGGGTGTTCAGATCACTCATGGGTTTTTCCTTTGGCGAACGCCGCTTGCTGGTCGGCGTTGGCTTCTTGCTGATATTGGGCTTTCCACTCGGCGTATGGCATGCCGTAAACCACTTCGCGAGCATCGTCGAGGCTGACCTCGATCTGGCGCTCGTCGGCTTCGGCCTTGTACCACTTCGACAGGCAGTTGCGGCAGAACCCGGCGAGGTTCATCAGGTCGATGTTCTGTACGTCCTTGCGGCTGTCCAGGTGGGCGACCAGCCGGCGGAAGGCGGCGGCTTCGAGTTCGAGGCGTTGTTGCTCGGTCATGATGGGCTCTGTGCAGTCAATTCGTGGCGCGGATGATAAAAGTCTGACGGCCAATGCGCCAGACGCACTCAGCGGCTGGCGGCGAGTGTGATCGAAACCGACTCGGCAAATCGCAACGCATGGGGCTTGTCGACTTCGACTTCGGCGTACAGCACCGAACCGTTGCTCATCACCAGATCGAGCAATTCCTGAGTCAGGCGTTCAAGCAGCGCAAAGCGATTGCCCTCGACGTGGGCGATGATCGCTTTGGTGATCGTGCGGTAATTCAGTGCGTGATCAATGTCGTTGTCACGCACCGCTTCCTGCGCGGCATACAGAATGGTCAGGTTGATCAGCACATCCTGCTTGTTGAGGATTTCGTCCTCGTTGATCCCGATAAAGGTGCGCAAGCGCAGATCCTTGACCCGGATGCGCGCCATTCCCGGCTGAAGTTGTGGCATTTACTTGCTCCGTCCAATCAATTGCAGGAACTCCTGGCGGGTGTTGCTCGACTCGCGGAACGCGCCGAGCATGACCGAGGTGTTCATGGTCGAATTCTGTTTTTCGACACCGCGCATCATCATGCACATGTGTCTGGCCTCAATGACGACGGCGACGCCGGCAGCATCGGTGACCTGTTGCACCGCATCGGCAATTTGCCGGGTGAGGTTTTCCTGAATCTGCAGGCGCCGGGCGAACATGTCCACCAGTCGCGCGATTTTCGACAGGCCCAGCACCTTGCCTGTCGGAATATAAGCCACATGGGCCTTGCCGATGAAGGGCAACAGGTGATGTTCGCACAACGAGTACAACTCGATGTCGGCGACGATGATCATTTCGTCACTGTCCGAGGCAAACAGCGCGCCGTTAACAATCTCATCGACGCTCTGTTCGTAACCGTGACACAGGTATTGCATGGCCTTGGCCGCGCGCACTGGCGTATCGAGCAGTCCTTCGCGGTCGGGATCTTCACCGAGGCCGATGAGGATTTCGCGGTAGTTCTCGGGCAGTGAGCGGCTCATGGGCAGCCTCGCAGGCAGGTGTTATTTGACGTGCCTTCCGCCGTTGACGGTCAGGGTCGTACCAGTGACATAAGGGTTGTCGAGCAGATAGCGCAGGCTCTGATAGATCACTTCGCTGCCGGGCTCGATGCCCAGCGCGGATTTTGCCAGGGCCTTGGCGCGGTACGCCGCGTCGTCGTCGGGATTGAACAATAGCAGGGCTGGCGCGATGCCGTTGACCTTGATGGCCGGCGCATAGCGGGCGGCGAAGGACAGGGTCAGGCTGTCGAGCCCGGTCTTGGTCGCGCAATAGCCGATGTGCTTGCTGCTGCCTTTGCGGGTGACATCGTCGCTGATGTGGATGATGTCGGCGGGCGTCGAGCGTTGCAGCAATTCGCCACAGTGCAGGTTGATCAGATACGGTGCGAGCATGTGCAGATTGAACATGCGCGTGAAGGCTTCGGCCTCGCTGCCCGGAGTTTCGGCCAGCCATTCGGAAGCGTTGTGCACGATGGCGCGCAGGCTCTCGGTGTGGGTTTTCAGTGCTTCGATAAAGGCGAGAATCCCGGCCTCGCTGGAAAAGTCGGCGAACAGGCCGATGGCGCCCAGATCACGCAGCGTTTGCACGCCGGGGCGTTCGCTGCGGTAGGTGAAGATGACGCGATGGCCGTCTTCGAGTAACCGCTGCGCGCAATGCAGGCCGACACGCTGGCCGGCACCGGTGATGAGGATCGGAGCGGAAGAAAGGGTCATGAACGGCTCGCGTCGCGGCTGGAGCAAAAACTATAACAGCGACGAGCCTGAAAAGATCGCAGCCTTCGGCAGCTCCTACTCTGGTCTGTATTCAGTCCTGTAGGAGCTGTCGAGTGCAACGAGGCTGCGATCTTTAATGTTTCTGAGGTGCTGCCGAAACAGGCAGTCGCACCGGCGTGCTGTTCAGCCAGTTCGCCAGCAAGCGGGTCGACAATGGAATAAAGAAGTAAACCATCAGTGGCGTCAGGCACGCCGTGCTGATCAGCACGCGCGGCAACAAACTCATGTCGGCAAGCAACGGGCCGAGGACAAAGTTGAACAGCAGTGACACTGGAAAGAACGCCAGCCAGATCGCGACGGCCTGCTTCCAGCGCGGTGGACGCTGACCGGCCGCGCCGAACCAGCCTTCGATACCGCTGACCCGATGCTCTTTCGGGTGGGCAAACAGATCGCTGCCACGGCTCAACCACGCGGTGCGGGACGCCGAATGTTCCCACGCATGCAGCGTGTGTTCGTCGGCAAAGCGGAAAATGATCTGGAATTCGTTGTCGCCGGGGGGGGGAGCGAGCACGCCAGAGCCCAGGTAACCGGGGAAATCAGTGGCCAGTTGTTCGCCTTCGCGCAGCCAGGCGATCAAATCCTGATAACGGCCGTCGGCGACGCGACGGGCAACCATCAGCGTGACGGGGGAAGTAGACATTTTGTATCTCCGTATTTCGAGTGCGTCACTCCGGGTAGGAATTTCGCCTGACGCAGGACCGGGGTAGAGGCCTGCGTTTTTCAGCAAGCAAGGATTATTCCGTTTTTTCGCGAATAAACCAGCGACTTTCGTCGCATTTCATCACTTGAAACCCAATGGGACATAAGCGTTAGAATGGGATCCAATTGAACCGACATGGAAGTTGAGCGCCATATGCCTGTGATCACCGACGCAAGCCCTGCTTTGGAGGCATCTGTTGCGCTCGAGCGCGCCGATCTGTTCCCGATCCGCGAGGTTGCGCGCCTCACCGGTGTCAACCCGGTGACCTTGCGCGCCTGGGAGCGACGCTATGGTTTGATTCAGCCGACACGCACCGAAAGTGGGCACCGGCTCTACTCGATGACCGATATCGAGCGCGTGCGCGGCATCGTTGACTGGATTGATCGTGGTGTTGCCGTGAGTAAAGTCGGCAAGATCCTGGCTAAAACCGAACCGAAGAAAGTGCTGGCGCACATCATCCCCGATGATTTGGTGCAAGCCGATTACCTGCAATGGCAGGAGCAGATCCAGCAGGCGGTGAGTGCGTTCGACGACCAGCAACTGGACCGCGTCTATGGTCAGATTTTCTCTTCATACTCATTGCCGGTGGTGTTTCAGGACATCCTCATGCCGCTGTGGCTGCAATTGCTGCAGCGCCAAGACGCTTTCGGGCAGACCAGCGAGTGGCTGTTCTTCGACGGGTTCCTGCGGGCGCGGGTGTTGCAACGGATCGTAATGCTGCGTGGCACTCAACCGCGTCGTGTGATCGTCAGCGCGCTGGCCGGGCAATGTCGAGAGCTGGAATTGCTGGTGGCGGCGCTGTTTCTCAGCGATAGCAATTCCGGTGTTCGCGTGCTGACGACAGGTCAGCCATTCGATGAGCTGACGTTGGTGTGCGAAAAGATCAAACCTGATGCACTCGTCCTGTTTTCCAATCACGCGCCCAGCACCGAATTGCCTCGACGTTTGAACCGGTTGGCATTGAGACTCGATTGTCAGTTGATGCTGGCGGGCGACGCTTCGGATCTGGCGCAGGACAGCCTGGCCGGATCCTCTGTTGCCTGTCTGGGCAATGAAGGCGCAAACATGCGTCAACGCATGCTGCAGTTTCTGGCCGGCAATCTGGATACCTGAAACTCAGGTGTGAAGGGCAGGATGCGTCAAGCGATGTTGCTGCAGGATGAACTGGCGCAGACGTTCGGTTTCGTCGGTATCGGTCTGGCTCAACTCGTAGGCGTAGAACCCGCTTTCGGTTTCTCGTTCGAAATTACCGCGCAATGAAATCCGCTCGTAACCCGAAGGGCTGAACCACAACGCGAAATGCTTGGGCGGTTTGGTCTTGTTGCGCACTTCCAGCAGCACACCTTTGTGCGAAACCTCGTGTACCCACAACATTCCTGGCTGACCTTTGGCGTTTTCCAGGGCTACCGGCTCTTCGAGCGTCAAGCGCCATGGCCGTACCATCGGGCCGTCTTCGTAAATACTCGGCACGCCGAGGCGCAGATGCAGTGCGTGAAACTCATCTTCCACCAGGTGCAACGGGAAGGTCATCTGCTGGTTTTCGAAGTTGGCCTGAATGGTCACTTGCTCGTGCGCGGCCAGGCGCGTGAGCAAATCGCGGATCTGTGAACCGCCGTTAACCAGCAGACTCGACGTCGCATCCCGCACGTTCAGTTGCGGGTTGTGCTGCATGGTCTGGATGAAATCCAGCTCATCCTGAGTGAGGAGGGCGTCGCGCTGCATGGCTAACTCAAAAGATATAGTTACAAAGTCATTGGTGATTGTAGTTAATGACACTTAGTTCGCGATTTTGTTTTGACCGTTTGTCGCTTTCACCGTAGCCAGTTCGGCTTCGAGTGCGGCGACTTGCGCTTCCAGCTGCACCACGCGTTGCTGAGCCTTGACCTGAACAGTGACGTCCTTCTGCACGCCAACGAAATAAGTCTGCCCGTCATCGGCGTTTTTTACTGTGGAAAGCGACAGTTCATTCCAGAACGGCGTGCCGTCCTTGCGATAGTTGCGCAGGATTTCCCGGCACGATCCGCCGCCGCGCAACGTGTCGCGAATCAGTTCCAGGCTCTCTTGGTCGCGGTCCCCGGACTGCAGGAAGCGGCAATCCTGGTAGAGGATTTCTTCGCTGGTGTAGCCGGTCAGACGTTCAAAGGCCGGATTTACATAAATCAGGATGTTGTCCTGCTCACCTTCTTTTTCAGCGACCACGATGCCGTCGTTCGACGCGTTGATCACCATTTGCAACAAGCTTGCGTTGATCATCTTTGAATCCTTTCAGAGTTGTCAGTGGCTCGCATTCTAGAAGAACCGTAGGCGCTGTCTACTGGCCATTACCGCCAATTGAGATCCAGTCGCAGCTTTGCATTGGAGGCTGTTACTATCGCCGCTCTTTTTTTCAGTTTCAGGATCAGATTGATGAAAGTCGCCATCCTCTCCGGTTCGGTCTACGGCACCGCCGAAGAAGTCGCCCGCCACGCCCAGAACCTGTTGAAAGACGCTGGCTTTGAAACCTTCTACAACTCGCGCGCCAGCCTCGCCGACCTTCAGGCGTTTGGCCCCGAAGCGTTACTCGCGGTGACCTCAACCACCGGCATGGGCGAATTGCCCGACAACCTGCAACCGCTGTATTCGGCGATTCGCGACCAGTTGCCAGCCGCATGGCGCGGTTTGCCGGGCGCAGTGATTGCCTTGGGCGACGCCAGTTACGGCGACACCTTCTGCGGCGGTGGCGAGCAAATGCGAGAGCTGTTCGGCGAACTGGGTGTGCGTGAAGTGCAAGAAATGCTGCGCATCGACGCCAGCGAAAGCGTCACCCCGGAAACCGACGCCGAGCCTTGGCTGGCGCAGTTGATCGACACGCTCAAGGGTTGATCGCCCGCTCGCGCAGCAGGCTCAGCCACGCCTGTGCGGCTTTCGACAGATACGCACCGCGACGCCAGATAAACGCGATATCCCAACGCAGATAATCCGGCGCTCGCAAGGTCAGACGCACCACGCCTGGCCGCACCAGGCCGCGTGCAACCACGCTGGGCAACAGCACCACGCCTTGCCCGGCGGCCACCAGCGCCGCAAGAAAATCCGCCTGACCGCTGCGTCCGCCTTCCTTCGGCGTGAAGCCCAATTGCTGGCATGCCTGCAGCAAGCGGTCGTTGAGCACGAAGCTGCGTTGATAGAGCAGGAATGGCGTCTCGGCCAATTCTTCCAGGCCGATCTCACCCCGACCTGCCAGCGGATGATCTGCCGGCAGCAGGGCGTCGAGAGGCTCATCACAGAACGGCTGACAGTCGAATTGCGGATCCTTTGGTAACAGGCTGCCGCCCAACTCCAGTTCACCGCTGAGCACCGCTTGTTCAACATTGCGGCTGCCCCCCTCAAGCAACTGAATGTTGATATTCGGATAGCGTCGTCGGTATTCGGCAAACAGCCCGGCGAACAGCGCGTCACTGCCCAGCAGTGGCAGTCCGAGGCGCAGTTCTCCACGCACCAGATGACTCAGATCATCCAGTTCTGCGAGCAATTCATTGCGCAAGCGCAGCATGCTCTCGGCCCGTTGCAGCACCACGCCGCCCGCGGCGGTCAGGCGCAGTTGCGAACCGAGCCGTTCGAGCAATGGCGTGCCGAGGCTCTGTTCCAGTTGCGCGATTTGTTTGCTCACCGCTGACTGGCTGATGTGCAGGGTTTTTGCGGCTTGGGTGAAGCCGCCCTGATGCATGACTTCGACAAAGCTGCGCAGCTGTTTGAGTTCCATAGCCTGATTCCATTTTGGAATGGTATTAAGTCTAACAATTCGCTTCTGGGATGGCAGCGCGCTTCGTAAAATATGCCCCTGTCAGGAGCAAAATCATGAACGTCGTCACCCTCAAACATCTGTCTCGTCTTCTCGCCGAACTCGCGGTATTGCTCGGCCTTTACCTGCTCGGTTGCCAAGTGGCGGCCTGGCTGGCGTGGCCGATTCCCGGTGGCGTAGTCGGCATGGCGCTGTTGCTGCTGGCATTTGCCTTTGGCTGGGTGAAACCGGCGGCGCTGCAATTGGGCGCGGGCTTGCTGATGGCCGAGATGTTGTTGTTTTTCATTCCGGCGCTGATGAGTCTGCTCGACTACGGCGCGCTGTTGCGCAATGACGGCTGGCGGATCTTGTTGGTGATTGCCGCCAGCACCTTGATGGTGATGCTGGTAACGGCTTTCACAGTCGAGCTTGCCGTGCGCATGAGGCGGTCCCATGAAGCTTGAATGGATGCCGATGTTCTGGCTGGCCTTCACCCTGTTGGCGTACCTGTTCAGCCGCTGGTTGTATCGGCGCACCGGGCGCTACGTTTTGTCGCCACTGATTCTGGTGCCGGCGTTACTGCTGGCGCTCGCGGTGCCGTTGCACACGGCTTATGCCGAATACTCCAGCAATACCCACTGGCTGATGCTGGTGCTGGGCCCGGTCACCGTGGCTTTCGCCGTGCCGATCTGGCAGCAACGGCGCTTGCTGATGCGGCACTGGTCAGCACTGCTGTTGGGCATGGTTGCCGGCAGTGCTGCCTCGATCGGCACCTCGTTCGGGCTGGCAAGGGCGCTGGCGCTCGACAGTTCGGTGACGATGTCGCTGGTGCCACGTTCGATCACCACACCGTTCGCCATGCCGCTGGCACAGAACCTGGGGGGCGTGCCGGAGTTGACGGCGGTTTTTGTAATGTTCACCGGGGTGTTTGGCGCGATGCTCGGCGGCGTGTTGTTGAAGTGGTTGCCGTTGCGCAGTGCTTTGGCCCGTGGTGCGTTGTTCGGGGTTGGCGCGCACGGTGCCGGGGTCAGCCGGGCCCATGAAGTCGGCGGCGAAGAAGGTTCTGTCGCCGGGCTGGTGATGGTGCTGACCGGATTGCTCAATCTGTTTGCCGCGCCTTTGTTGGCGTCGTTGCTTTGACATGGATCCAAGGAGTTTGCCTGGCTGACCCGCTCAGTCATCAAGCTGGCTGCCAATGCAACTACGCGATGCTCTGCGCCTGACTAGACTGCTGACACGTGCAGAACAATAAGAACGCAGAGGTGCATACAGTGAGCGTAGCCCCCGTCCAATCGTCCCTTAATGTCAAAGACCAGGTCAGTGCTGCGGAATGGCAGACCCGAGTCGATCTCGCCGCTTGTTATCGTCTGGTCGCCGCCCATGGCTGGGACGATCTGATCTTCACGCATATTTCCGCCAAGGTGCCGGGCACCGAAGATTTCCTGATCAACCCGTTCGGTCTGATGTTCCATGAGATCACCGCGTCGAGCCTGGTGAAAGTCGATCAGGCCGGCAACAAACTCATGGACAGCCCTTACGAGATCAACCCCGCCGGCTACACCATCCACAGCGCCGTGCACGAAGTGCGGCACGATGTGGTTTGCGTGCTGCATACGCACACCGCCTCAGGTGTCGCGGTGTCGGCGCAAAAGCAGGGCGTGTTGCCAATTAGCCAGCAGTCGCTGTTCGTGCTGTCGAGCCTGGCGTATCACGCCTATGAAGGCGTGGCGCTGAACCATGAAGAGAAGGCGCGCCTTCAGGCGGATCTGGGCGAGAACAATTTCCTGATGCTGCACAACCACGGTCTGCTGACCTGTGGCGGCACCATCGCCGATACCTTTCTGATGATGTTTACCTTCCAGCGCGCGTGCGACATTCAGGTCATGGCGCAAACCGGTGGCGCGGAACTCATCGCTATCGAACCGCAGATTCTGGCAGGCGCCAAAGCGATGATCGCTGGCGTCACCAAAAGTGCTCAAGGCATGGGTGGCGCGCTGGCCTGGCCGGCGTTGCTGCGCAAACTCGATAAACAAGACCCCGGATATAAACTCTAATGCCTCTTGCCGAGATTCCTCTGTGTGTCTGGCGTAAACGCAGCCAGACGTTTGTCTTTCGTGGTCAGCCGATTCGTTACTGGGCGGCGGGGCAGGGTGAGCCGCTGTTGCTGATCCACGGCTTTCCGACTGCCAGTTGGGATTGGCACTACCTGTGGCAGCCACTGGCCCAGCGTTATCGGGTGATTGCCTGCGACATGCTCGGTTTTGGCGATTCGGCCAAACCGCTCAATCACACCTACAGCCTGCTGGAACAGGCTGACCTGCAACAGGCCTTGCTCGCGCATTTACAGGTCGAACAACCGGTGCATGTGCTGGCGCATGATTACGGTGACAGCGTTGCGCAAGAACTGCTTGCCCGACACTACGAAGACAAGATCGAGATCGCCAGTTGCGTGTTTCTCAACGGCGGATTGTTTCCGGAAACCCATCGCCCGGTGCTGATGCAAAAACTGCTGCTCAGTCCACTGGGCTGGATGATTGGCCGCGCGTTTACACGCGATGCTCTGGTGAAAAGCTTCCGGCAGATCTTCGGTCCGCAAACGCGTCCGAGCGAAAGCGAGCTGGACGATTTCTGGAGCCTGGTCGACAGCAATCGCGGGCCACGGATCATGCACAAATTGATCAGCTACATTCCCGAGCGCCGGGTGCAGCGTGATCGTTGGGTGAGCGCGATGCAGCGTGGCGAAATCCCCCTGCGGGTGATCGATGGCGAAGTCGATCCGATTTCCGGGGCGCACATGGTCGAGCGCTATCGCGAGTTGATCCCGGACGCGGACACGGTGCTGTTGCCGGGGATCGGTCACTATCCCCAGACCGAGGCGCCGGTGCAGGTGCTCAAGCACTATCTGGCGTTTCGCGATCGTTTTGTGCTGCCGCCGCGCAAAGTGGCCTGCTCCTGACAGATCAAAAGATCGCAGCCTTCGGCAGCTCCTACACAAATCCAATGTAGGAGCTGCCGAAGGCTGCGATCTTTTGATCTTTTGATCTTTTGATCTTTTGATCTTTTGTTTCTTTGACACCCTCATCATCCCCCAACCTTATCGCGCACCATTCAGCCTCAGCCGTGTTCGTTGTGACCCAAAGCCCTGTGCCTGACACTCAGGATCAATACTGGCCTGCTGGAGTTGCTGCGATGAATGAGTCTGTGCGTTTCGAAGATAAAGTCGTCATCGTCACCGGAGCCGGTGGCGGCCTCGGACGCGCCCACGCATTGTTGTTTGCCAAACAGGGCGCCAAAGTGCTGGTCAATGATCTTGGCGGCTCGACTCAGGGCGAAGGCGCCAATGCCTCCGCCGCTGATCGCGTGGTTGCGGAAATTCGTGGGGCTGGCGGTATCGCCGAAGCCAACCACGACTCGGTCACCGACGGCGACAAACTGGTACAAAACGCCCTCGACGTCTTCGGCCGGGTCGATGTCGTCGTCAACAACGCCGGAATCCTGCGCGACAAGACCTTCCACAAAATGGACGACGCCGACTGGGATCTGGTTTACCGCGTCCACGTCGAAGGCGCCTACAAAGTCACCCGCGCCGCCTGGCCGCACCTGCGCGAGCAAAACTACGGCCGGGTGATCTTCACCGCCTCGACCTCAGGCATCTACGGCAACTTCGGTCAGTCCAACTACGGCATGGCCAAACTCGGCCTTTACGGCCTGACCCGCACCCTGGCCATCGAAGGCCGTAAAAACAACATCCTCGTCAACGCCATCGCCCCAACCGGCGGCACGCGTATGACTGAAGGCCTGATCCCGCCGCAAGTGTTCGAGCAATTGAAACCGGAACTGGTCAGCCCGCTGGTGGTGTATCTGGCCAGTGAGCAATGTCAGGAAACGTCAGGGCTGTTCGAGGTCGGGGGCGGCTGGATGGGCAAGGTGCGTTGGGAACGCAGCCTCGGTGCCGGTTTTGATCCGCGCGTAGGCTTCTCGCCGGAAGATGTCGCGGCGCACTGGCAGCAGATTTGCGATTTCGAAGGGGCGGCGCATCCGAAGGACAACATTGAGGCGCTGAAGGAAATGATGGCGAATTTGCAGAAGTATTCGCTTTAAGTACTTAAGCCACCCGACTAATGCAAGTGATGGTCGGGTGGTTTTTTGTGTTTTAGTCGTAGCGTTTTTCTGTCATGAACGCTGGCGGTGTCCAATTGGGACCTTTAATGGTTTTTCCATTTTCGTCGTAGGACAACACCCCATCTCTGAACAGCGAGTTATATGTGTCGATGAAGACACTGTGGGAGATTGTATCCTTGCGATAACGTGCATACATTTGATCGAGGCGCATGGGATGAAAACAAAGTGCTAAGAGTGAAATGACGTCCGCAATCGGTTCGTTTTTTATGATTTTCTCGACAGTAGTCATTGGACGAAACTCCGCATGTCGTTTTGATATTCCCGTTCATCTTGAGCATTCATTGCGTTGACTGCCTCTTCGTTGTAGAGCAGAGTCAATTCGCTGCCGAGTTTGTAGTCCTCAAGGGTCGCAGTATGGGCATTGTTCCATATCGTGGATTCCTCAGAGGGCGATGTGTCGTCGCTATAGCCAAAATTTCTGTATCGCTCCAGCTCTCTCAATTCGTGAGTGTAGTAACGCAGGTCAGTGTCAGTAAAATTCAGATCACCTTTTAAAATTCTCTCTAATCGCTGAATCATGATGTCGTTAGCGTCTGATTGGTTGAATCTCGCTACGTGTAATTTCACGTTGGTGACTCCAGCTTGCGTGATTACAGCCGTTCGCCAATCCAGATCAAGTACTGGTCCACCAGACTGCTCTGGGTTGTAGGTCCGACCGCTGTATTTCCCTTTTACATAACCTCCCGCGTACGGACTGCTGAACACCACATAAAGCGGCGCAATCCCCGAGTCATCGGGAAACACGATGATGAATCGTTCCCAGCCTTCGACCAGAATCGGATTCAGGTCCAACCGTCCTTCGATCGGAACAATCGGAGCGCCCGTATACGCCGGGGAGTCGGTATCTACCACGGGCGATTCAGTCGAGCTGTCACCCGGCGAGATGGCGGGCGTCCAGGTCAGAAAGTCCGTCGGCGAATCTGGCAGCGCTACTTCATAAACATCATTCAGCAAGTCATAAGCCGCATTCAGAACCAGCACACTCGAGCGGATATGGAAGTCATCGTTTGTAGCGACGAAGACTTCAGCGCCAGCCCCGAGCCGCCTTACGCCTAAGCCCACGGGCAGCTCTAATGTGCCTTGCCGATCCGCTATTTCGCGCAATGTCTGAGGAGACTCCGGCGACAACTCCGCAAGTGGAACGCTCATGGAAAAGCGTTCGCCGTTGCCCAAGCGTGATGGCATTAACAGTGCCGCGAAACCTACCAGCACCGGACCGCTGATCAGCGCAGCGCCTGCAGCCTTCACGGCCAGTAATCCTGTGCGCATTGCGCTGAGAATCCCGGATGACGATGCCGGAGGAAGACGAATGGTTTTGGAGGCAAAAGACAAAACCGGACTGGTTGAAGCCACGGCTCCTGAAGCCGGATATACATGCTGGATCTCTGCTGAATGACCTTCCTGCTGGTTCGCTTCTACACGCTGCTCCATTTGCGCTTGAAGACGAGCCTGCTCGGCAGCAAACGCCTGTGCGGCTGCTTCAGCTTTTGCTTGTGCTTCGGCTAAAGCGCTCTTCAATGCCGCGATTCGCGCTTGTTCCCGAGCTTCAGCTCTCATTTCAGCAAGAATGCGTGCCAACTGGGCGGAGTATTTTGCCAGGTATGCATCCATATCCTGCTTTTTCGCCAGGGTGGCAAGTCGCGCCTGTTCACGGGCACGAATTTGCTCCTGCTCTTGACGTGCAGCTTCAGCAATTTCTCTTTGACGTTGCTGTTCTAAGGCAATCCGTGCGTGTTCTGCCGCTACTCGCCGAGCTTCTGCCGCCGCTTGTGCTTGCGCCTGATCATTTGTCTGAACGGCGGCCAGCCAGTTCTGCACGTTGACCTGTTGCTGGTTGAGCATCTGAATTGATTGCGCCAGCAATTTCGCTTCGTGTGCGGCTCTGTACGAGGCAGCCCAGGTCTGCATCGCAATTCCCCGCGCATTAACGGTTCTATCGATGCTTTGGGCTTTTCGAAAGTAGGCATGGAAGTCTTTATTAAGTGGGTCATCTCCAAAGAACTGATTGGCTTGTGCTATTTTTTGATGAAATTCAGCGGTTTTTCTTTGAATGAGGGTATGTCGTACACCCAACTCACGAAGGATTGCTTGCGCGGGAGGAAGTGGGTGGGTTGCACCTTCCAGCCGCGTTGCGGCCAGATCCTGCTCAATTGATTGGGGCAGTTGCTCTGTTCGAGTTTGAAACTCACGAGCAGTTCTCAGGCTGTGGGCAGTAAACTCCCGAGAGTTGACTTGAACATTGTTGGGAATAGCAAATGTGCCGCTTTGGGAGAGGTTCGGTGATGTCCCTCTAATCAAAGGTGTGTTGGGGGGGGCTGTTGCCGTCGTATGAACAGCTTCGGTTAACACAAAGGGTGGAGGCTTTTGCATATTCATGTCCTTTTGAATGTGCGTGATAATTCGCTGGCAAGTCAGCGCGACCGATAGCGACGTCCGTGTCACCAGCGAGGGGTTTAGGTGTTTCAAGTTACATCAGACTTGCGGTTACAAAATCTGAGAAGCCCGTAAGTAACAGGGCTTTGTTTCGAGAGGGTTTTCGCAGGCTAATAACAAAGTAGGGAGAATTCTTCTGCGCTGCAGGAAATGTCCTACGTTGTTCTCGGAAAGTGTTTGCAAGTTGTAGAGGTTTTTTTTCAACGCCCATAAAAAAGGCCGCTGCAAACGCAGCGGCCAAGGTAAGACGTTGGATCAAGGAGCTACAAATCAACGTCAGTGAACACCGGGGCGATAAACCGAACTTTCGATTTATCTGGAATCTGTTGCCATTCGCTTCAGTCACTTAGCGTAGCTGGCTTCGGGCTTTGCGGCGTGTCCCGTGAAAGCGCGTTCAGAATAAGGTCTTGAGCGTGTAGGAAAAATACCGATTCCGGACATGCACTGTTGCGGGGCATGCAACAGTCCGATGAACCAATGCGCACCATGCGCTGCACTGATGATCCTCCATCCAGCCGATCCATGAGCGGCGCAAAGCCCGGTCCTGCAAGGCCATTCATCCTTTCGAGCGACAACACGAATACCTCCTTGGTGCGCTTATCGACGCGGTTGCCCGGCAGTAGGGTGGGGCCTTCTGTCACTCACCGGGGAAGACGCATGACAAAAACAACAATGCGCGCCATCTTCACACCGCAGGCGCTGGCAGCCGCGGTAGCTCTGGGTTGCTGCGCCCAGGCGCAAGCGGTTGCGTTCAACATTGGCGAGATTGAAGGCACCTTCGACTCGTCGTTGTCGATCGGTGCGAGTTGGGGCATGCGCGATGCCGACAAGTCGCTGGTCGGCACGGTCAATGGGGGGACCGGGCAATCCTCGACCGGTGATGACGGGCGTCTGAATTTCAAGAAGGGCGAGACCTTCTCGAAAATCTTCAAAGGCATTCACGACCTTGAACTCAAGTACGGCGACACCGGTGTCTTCGTGCGCGGTAAGTACTGGTACGACTTCGAGCTGAAGGATGAAGACCGCGAGTTCAAGCCGATCAGCGACAGCGGTCGAAAAGAGGGCGCGAAATCTTCCGGCGCACAAATTCTTGATGCCTTCGTCTATCACAACTATTCCATCGCCGACCTGCCGGGCACCGTGCGTGCCGGCAAGCAAGTGGTGAGCTGGGGCGAAAGTACCTTCATCGGTAACTCGATCAACAGCATCAACCCGATCGACGTCTCGGCGTTTCGCCGCCCCGGTGCGGAGATCAAGGAAGGCCTGATTCCGGTCAACATGTTGTTTGGCTCGCAAGGCCTGACCGATCAACTGACCGTTGAAGGCTTCTACCAACTGGAATGGGACCAGACCGTTCTCGACAACTGCGGCACCTTCTTCGGTGTCGATGTGGCGGCGGACGGTTGCAACAACGGCTACACCGTCGGCAACCCGGCGATCGCGCCGTTTGTGCCGCTGACCCAGGCCTTTGGCCAAGGGATTCAGGTGACCCGTGAGGGTGTGGTGATTCCTCGTGGTGGTGACCGTGATGCGCGGGATTCCGGGCAGTGGGGGACGGCGTTGCGCTGGCTCGGCGACGACACCGAGTACGGTCTCTATTTCATGAACTACCACAGTCGTACGCCGGCGGTAGGCACGACCACGGCCGGTCTTTCGACGCTGGCGGCATTGCCGGGCATGGTCGGCATCGCCAATGGCCTGGCCCCCGGCAGTGGTTCCGGTCTGGCGCAGAGCGTGATGCTCGGACGCGGTGGGTATTACCTTGAATACCCGGAAGACATTCGCCTCTACGGCGCGAGTTTCTCCACCACATTGCCCACCGGTACCGCGTGGACCGGCGAGATCAGCTACCGTCCGAACGCTCCGGTGCAGGTCAACACCAACGACCTGACACTGGCGCTGCTCAACCCGATTGCGGGTGGCACGGCGTCTCCACTTGCGACGTCACCGGGAGCGGACAACAAAGGCTATCGGCGCAAAGAAGTCACGCAAATCCAGAGCACCCTCACACACTTCTTCGATCAGGTCTGGGGCGCTCAGCGCTTGACCCTGGTCGGTGAAGCCGCTGTGGTGCGGGTCGGCGGACTGGAGTCACGCGACAAGCTGCGTTATGGCCGTGATTCGGTTTACGGGCAGTACGGTTTTGGTGGCGACACCGACGGTTTCGTCACCTCGACCTCGTGGGGTTACCGCGCCCGGGCGATCCTCGATTACGCCAACGTGATCGGCGGTATCAACCTCAAACCCAACCTGTCGTGGTCGCATGACGTCGCCGGTTACGGCCCCAACGGCCTGTTCAACGAAGGCGCGAAAGCGATCAGCGTCGGCGTCGATGCCGACTACCGCAACACCTACACCGCGAGCCTCAGTTACACCGACTTTTTCGGTGGCGATTACAACGTCCTCGAAGACCGTGACTTCGTGGCTCTGAGCTTCGGCGTGAACTTCTGATCTGCCCGAGAAGGATGACTGCAATGCGCAAAACGATTCTGCAATGTGGTGTGCTGGCGCTGAGTCTGCTGGCGGCCAATGTGATGGCGGCGGTGTCGCCGGATGAAGCCAACAAACTTGGCACCAGCCTGACGCCACTCGGCGCCGAGAAGGCTGGCAACGCTGACGGTTCGATTCCGGCATGGACCGGTGGCATCCCGAAAAACGCCGGTGCGGTGGACAGCAAAGGCTTCCTCGCCGACCCGTTCGCCAACGAGAAACCGCTGTTCACGATCACCGCGGCCAACGTCGACAAGTACAAGGACAAGCTGTCCGACGGTCAGGTGGCGATGTTCAAACGTTACCCCGAAACCTACAAAATCCCGGTTTACCCGACCCATCGCACCGTCGCCGTGCCAGCGGAGATCTATGAGTCGGCCAAACGCAGCGCGCTGAATGTCACCAGTATCAACGATGGTAATGGCCTGGCCAACTTCACAGGCAACCGCTACTACGCATTCCCGATTCCGAAGAACGGTGTGGAGGTGTTGTGGAACCACATCACCCGATATCACGGCGGTAACCTGCGGCGCATCATCACCCAGGTGACGCCGCAGACTAACGGCAGCTACACGCCGATCCGCTTTGAAGAAGAGATCGCCGTGCCGCAACTGATGAAGGATCTCGATCCGGAAAAAGCCGCCAACGTGCTGACCTTTTTCAAACAGTCGGTGACCGCGCCGGCGCGGCTGGCCGGTAACGTGCTGCTGGTGCATGAAACGCTCGATCAGGTGAAAGAGCCGCGTCTGGCCTGGATCTACAACGCCGGCCAGCGCCGGGTGCGTCGTGCGCCGCAAGTGGCCTATGACGGCCCGGGTACCGCCGCCGATGGTCTGCGCACGTCGGATAACTTCGACATGTTCTCCGGCGCACCGGATCGCTATGACTGGAAACTGGTCGGCAAAAAGGAAATGTACATTCCTTACAACAGCTACAAACTCGATTCGCCGAGCCTGAAATACGACGACATCGTCAAGGCTGGTCACATCAATCAGGACCTTACCCGCTATGAACTGCACCGCGTCTGGGAAGTGATCGGCACGGTGAAACCGAGCGAGCGGCACATCTACGCCAAGCGCCACATGTACATCGACGAGGACAGCTGGCAGGTGGCGCTCGCCGATCACTACGACGGTCGCGGGCAACTGTGGCGTGTCGCCGAAGGGCATGCTCAGTACTACTACGATCACCAGGCGCAGGCCTATACCCTCGAAGCGCTCTACGACATCATCGCCGGTCGCTACATTGCCCTGGGAATGAAGAACGAAGAGAAGCACAGTTTCGAGTTCGGCTTCGAAGCCAAGGCAGCTGACTACACGCCATCGGCCTTGCGCGCAGAGGGCGTGCGGTAACGGTTCTGATACATCGGCAGCGCAAAAGGCGACCGCACGGTCGCCTTTTTTATGGTCGTCAATCAGCGTGCTGAATACTCGTCAACAAGCGCACGGGAGAGGGCTAGGGTGAGCGCACAACGATAAGAAGGCTCACCCGATGACCGCCATGACCCCGTGCCTGGATCGACCCGGATTTCTGCCCAGACTTTCTTCACATCATCAGCCTCGCCCTCGCTTGAGTGCGCCTCTTCTGGCTTCGAACGCGCGGGTCAGGCTGTTGTGCGCACCCGCTGGCAGTGGCAAAACCGCACTGCTCAGCGAATGTCTTCTGCAGGTGCGTGCAGACTGCGAGACGATTTGGCTGCCGCTGGCGGGAGCAGCGCTCAGCTGCGAGGAGTTTTGCCTGCGTCTGACTCAGGTGCTCGGGCTGGTCGAGGACCTTGACGTTGCGCAGCTGATGGCGGAGCTGGCACGTTGGCCCAGGACAACTTCGCTGTTTATCGACGATTACAGCCGTCTGCCGGATCCGGCTCTGGATGCTTTACTGGATCGTTTGTTGGCGGTCAGCAGCCCGGCGCTCACCTGGTGGATCAGCACTCGCCGCCGGCCACAGTGCAACTGGCCGCGCCTGTTGCTCGATGACGAACTCTACGAATCCGAGCGCGCCAGCCTGGCACTGACCCACGATGAGCTTGTACCGGTGTTGCGCCATTTGCCGCCAGACCAGGCGGACCGTGTCGCCGCCGGTATCATCCAGCGTACTGGCGGCTGGTGCGCGGGTGCGCGTATGGCGCTGCTGCAAAAGTGCGACTGGTCGCAAAAGCTGCAGCCACAACAGCGTGTCGACACCCTGCTCGATTATCTGCAGCACGAACTCTTCAGCAACCTGACGCCAGAGCAGGATGAGGCATGGCGTGTTCTGGCCCAATTGCCGCGGTTCAACGCGCCATTATGCGAGCATTTGTTCGGCCCCGGCGAAGGCGCACAGCTGTTGCATGACCTACAAGTGCTGGGCTGCTTTATCGAGCCTTGGCAGGAGTCCGTCGATTGGCTGCAGGTTTTTCGCCCGCTGTCGCGAATCATGCAGGAGTCGCATTGGCCGTGTGCGCGTTCGTGGCATCGGCGCGCCTGTCAGTGGTTCACTGCGGTGCAGGATTGGCGAGCAGCGTTCGAGCAAGCGTTGTTGGCCGAAGAGTACGAAACGGCCGTAAGCCTGTTGCAGCATTTGAGCTTCGAGGATCTGCTGGAAGACCAGACGGTCGTCCTGCTGTTGCGCTTGCATGAGCAGCAAAGTCGCGAGCTGACCTTGATGACACCGCAATTGATCGGGCTGGTCACGGGGGCATTGCTGTTCGCCGGCCGATTCGAACAGGCCGCGCAATGCATGGCTCATCTCGTCCGCTTCATGCCGCAGCCGACGAAGCATCTGGAGCAGCAACTGCTGGCACGTTGGCAGGCGCAACAAGGTTGGCTCTGCCACTTGCAGGGGCAAATGGAGCCGGCGCGCGCCTGTTTTCAGGAGGCATTGTCAGCGTTGACCGACGATGCCTGGCAAGCCCGTCTGATGTGTCTGTCGGGACTGACGCAGCAGGCGTTACTGTGCGGTGAACTCGATCAGGCCCATGCTCTCAACCGCGAGGCGCTGTGCCTGGCGCGCGCGCATGGCTCCCTGTTGTTCGAAGGGTTGCTGGAGCTTGATCATGCGCAATGGCTCGAGCAGCGAGGAGCGCCCGCGCGTGCCGAAAGTCTGCTGGTGGACATTGAGCATTTGCTGCGTCAGCGCACCCTGGTACCCACGCCGCTGCTGGGCCGAATTGCCCTGCGACGAGGTCGGCTGGCGCTGTGCATGGGTCTGGAAGAGCAGGCTGCGGATCTGTTCAGCCGAGGCCTTGAAGATTGTTTGCGCAGTGAAGACAAGCGGGTCTTGTATGGCTACCTCGGGCAGGCTCAACTGGCCGGCAATCGAGGCGATTATGCCTGCGCTTTCGAGCGCCTGCGCGAGGCCGAAAGGGTCATGCAGCAGCGGCAGATTCCCGATACGGTCTATCGCGGTGTCGTGCTTCAGGTCAGCAGCCAGTTCTGGTTGCAGCAGGGGCGACCGCAATTGGTGCAAGAGGCGTTGGGCCGGCTGTTAAGGCATTACCGTGGACCCTCTGCACTCCAGGCGCCGCCCGCCACTTTCGAGCTGATTATCCGCATTGAATACCTGCTGGCCTGCGCGCATACGCAGTTGAATCCGGATGAAAACTGTCTGCCAACCATTGAACGATTGCTCAATCAGGCGCAGGGCAGAGGCATGTTGACTGCGGAAACGGAGTTGCTGCTGGCCTTCGCCCAGTTGGCCGAATCGAACGGTGACACAGAGGCGGCGCAGCAAGCTTTCCAGCGTGCCGGAATGCTGGTGGAGCGCTGTCAATTGCAGCACGCCATGCGGGAGTGGGAATTACGCCGGGGCAGTCTCGGAACAGTGTCTGCCAAGCAGATTCCTGCCAGGCAATGCGATAACCCTGATCTGGCGTCGGGCCTCAGTCGGCGTGAGCGCGAAGTGCTGATGTTGATTGCTCAAGGTGCTTCGAATCAGCAAGTTGCAGAACAACTTTTTATTTCGTTACATACAGTAAAAACACATGCGAGACGGATTAATGGGAAGTTGGGGGTGGAGCGCAGAACTCAGGCGGTGGCGAAAGCAAAGTTGATGGGGATATTGGCTTAGTGTTTTAATTTTTTTTGCTGGTGAAAATGATTTTGGTTGTTTGTTGGCATGTTTTGTAAATTGTTCGAACTTCATGTTGATTGAAAAAGAAACTACCTTGCGACCCTCTGCATAGCTGCACTCGCAGCTCTGAATAGTCAAGTAAGGAAGTGTTGTGGCCAAGTTATTTAAAAGTTTGATGCGTGGTTCGTTGGGTGAGCAAGTTACGTGGGCTGAAGAGTGGAAAAAGGCCAGCCAGGCAAAAGCAGGTCTATTCAAGATCATCGACGCCATGCCAAGCGTGCTGGATATTCTTCGCAACTTGCTTGGGAGTGAGTTAAAGCGCTTGGGTAAAACGGTCGATATCGACAAAGTCTATATCAATACGGATCCTGCTTTTCCCGCCAATGAAAACCGGCCTTCAGGCACTCTTTGGGACGTCACAGTTCATTGTCTGGATAACAACGTCAGCCCCGCTTACATAGTGGGCGGCGATGGTGTGTTTTTTCTGCCGGACACGTTCAGTGAGCAATTCAAAGTCAATGTTCTGAATACGTTTATTGTCGAGGATCTGATCGCGGCTGTAGCTGCAGGACTGGAAAAAACGTTGCGAGCCGAGATCGCAAAGTTCTGGGCGGCGCCAGCGAAAACCATTCGCCCGGACACTGCACCTCTGTCGAATAAGCAGACTTTCATCGAAGCGTACGCCGTGGTCACGAGTGCAGAGCTGTCCCTGTCGGTCATGGCCAACAATTTTGATGCCCTGTTGGGTGAGAGATTCGCTCATCTTCTTGACGCAGACTCCGGCCGCGCAGCGTTTGAAGTCAACCTGCGCCCGACGCAGGATTACCTTCTGTCGCGTCAGCCCTGTTTCGTTCTGGACAACGCCGAGCGTCCGGATGCAGAAATGCCGCTGCTCAACGAGTCGACGTCCTATCTTGTGCACACGCCGGAATACGGCTTTGAGTTTTTTGAAAAAAATACCGATTTGCACAGCAAACTTCAGCAGCGATTGTCCTTGGGTAGTGACCAGATCAGATACCTGAAGGGTACGCGAAGTCCTCACGCCTTTTGTGTAGAGACTCATCTCAAAGGCCAGCTTGAAAGCGTGTCATCCTTGTTCAGTGGTCGGGAACAACTGGAAAATCCGCTTACCTCGGTGTTGCAGGACAATCAAAGCCTGCATGTTCTGCGCTACGGTATCAACACCCGCTTCTATCTGCTTCGGACTGCGTTGAAACGCACCGACTGGCCGGTTTGGCTCCATGGCGCTGGTAGCGATATTCAACAACGATATAACGAGCTTGAAGAATCCAAGGATCAATACCAGGCTGCGTTTTCAAGCGCGTTCCATGCGTGTTTTTCGTTTAAGGATTATGTGGTGCGTACGTTCGCTGAATGGGCGGACAGGGTTCTCGGTGAGCACCTGGATCCAGAAGCGATAAGTGTCCAGAGCTCGTACACTCTGCAAGTTGCCGGGCGTACTATCGAACAGGAAGAAACCCGCACGCTGACAGAATTTATCGTTTTCGGTCTGCATGACAATGGTTATAAAGCCGCCCTGACTATCATCGGCGTTCCCGACGCAAGTCGGCTGACGACGGTGGCGCTTGAGCAGTGGTTGGAGAGTCGCAACCTGCGACTGGAATTTACCAGCAGCCTTGCATCCTCGCCCTCGGTTGATTACCAAGAGGCTTATCGCAACTACCTCTTCAGCCAGATGGCGTTTGCAGTTTTTGTTGCTCGCCACTCTGGAAAGCTGGACTCCACCGATGCGAATATCATCGCGCGAGCCATGGCCAATGACGCCACGGTGACTATTCAGGGATTGGGAATCAAATCACAAGTACCAGCGTTGAAAGATGTCCTGATCATTTCGGCCAGAGAATATGTACCCTCGCTGATGCTGGTCAAAATGCCTGGCGGTGAATTTGAACTGCAAAAGTTTTCCGATGTTTATGCGGCGAACGTCTGGCTGGAGTCGGCATTGTCCGCAGATCGTGAATACGCTGCATTGCTGATCCATCCAGACTACCTGCACGAAGCAGGTAAGTTGCTCGGCAGCGATCCCACAAAACTGAACTACCGCTACACGCTCGATGGCCGGCCGGTCGATCTTGGCCTGAATCTCAAGGCACCGTTGGCAGACTACGTAAATATCGCTTACCGAGCCGAAGTTGCCCTGCACAAGGCCATTGCTCCGGCTGGTTATCGAGCACTGGGCATCGAAGGCCGCAAGCGCTATTCGCGTCTGACCACCGAACTCAAGGCACTCTCTACAGTTGATGCACGAGACAATGGTTTTCCGACATTCGAGCAGTTCACTTATGACTCGGTGAAAGCTCAGATAGAAGACATTTTGCGTACTCGTGGCAGCAAGGTTTCGGTCAATCCCGACAAGATCATTGTTCAAACCGAAGAGTTTCGTAAGAGCGTTACTGACGTTTTGCTTGAGGGACTCGCCTTTGAGGCCGTGCATCCGGGCTACGAAACGAAATTCAGCCCGAAATACTATTTGGTGAATGGCCATCCCAGCATTGAAAAACTGGATATCCGAGACCTGTCCTCACTGTCGAAAACTTTCCGTCCCGGCGACAGATATACCGCCATGCTGAAAGCGCAATATCAGAACAGCGCTCATCCTGACTACGCGTTCAAGCGCGCGGTACACGCCCGAAGAATCCGCTGTGAAATGTACCGCAATGCTTTTGCCGACTTTACCAATGGCAGACTGTCAGTAGAGTCTTTTTCTGCTATCCAGCGGACTATCGATAATCTGAAAGAAAGTGGCGGTTATCAGTCAATTGTGAATAGCGTCGCCGAAGGTGACGTCGGACTGTATAAGTTCAACATCGTCGAGCCGGGTTTGACGGCTGCCTGGGACCGCACGGTTGGCGGCGTTTATATTTTCCGACTGAAGATGTCTTCAGGGTTGCTCGATTTGCTCTATACGCCTGACGCGCCGGATCTGGTCAGCTTCCGGCCCATCGCTGATTTCATTCCTTCGATTCGTTTTCGATACGGCCCGTTCAGGAATTACTACAGCCAGCGGATATTGCTGGTCGACCAAAAGGTGATCAACGACTATTTCGACAATCTGGTTGCAACCGCCGATACCAAACCGGTCATTCGCACCCAGCAGCGTTCGTTATTGCCTGATCTGTTCACTTTCCATGACGAGCGAGTGCGCCGTGTATTGAGCGATATCGACGAACGCACCACCAGTCTCAATGAAATAATCACCGGTATTATTTATGACAACCTGTTGAAGGCCGCGAACATCGTGAGCCTGCTGGTGCCTCCCGTGGGCACTGTCGTGGTGGCTGTGCAGATGATGAAAAGCATCTACGACGCCTCACAGTCGGACAAGCGAGGTGACTACCGCGCTGCCCTGGGACATGTCCAGGAAGCGCTGACCGGGCTGATGACGTTGGGCCAGGCCGCAGCTGCGGGTGCCCCCGTCAAGGAAATCACACATGCACAACGGTCCTTGCTCAGTTTGTTCGAAGATGCGCGGACGGTCGCGGAGCTGGTCACTTACTACACAGGCCAGGAAGAGTTGAAAGAGATGCTGGTCGAGTTCTTCAACACATTGATGGAAAGTGCCAGTTCCGGACTGAGTAAAACAACCGTTCATTGACCGCTTTTGAGCACTTGCTGCTCGCTCAATGCGTAAAGCGTTTATCGTTCATAACCCATCCGCCAACTCACGGCCCGCGTCGCCGCCAGCAACCGCTGCGCCGCCGGGCCGTTTTCGTCGGCGTGGAACAGCGAGGTCGGGCCGACAATGGTCAGCACGGCGGCGACCTGGCCGACAGCGTTGAACACCGGTGCGGACAACGCATCCACACCCGGCATCAGCAAACCATGCACATGATGCAGACCGCGTTCGCGGATCTGTTCACACAGTGATACGTAAGTCTTCTCGTCCTTCAGCGGATGATCGGCAGCGGCAATCTCCTGAACGCGCAAATCATCGGTTTCGCGATGTGGCAGATAAGCGCTGAATACCAGCCCGGTCGATGAACTGAGCAACGGCAATACCGAACCCAATTGCGTCACCACCGTCACTGCACGCACCGCCGGCTCGATGTGCACAACGGTTGCGCCTTGGTTGCCCCACACCGCCAGAAAGCAGGTTTCGTTGAGTTCGTCGCGCAGTTCGGCCAACGGCAGGGCGGCGACTTTCAGCACGTCCATACTGTTGAGTGCGGCGAGGCCTACACGCAAGGCTTCGCGGCCGAGGCCGTAATGGTTGGTCGCGGTGTTCTGCTCGGCGAATCCCGAGGCGATCAACGCCTGCAGATAGCGGTGAACCTTGCTCGCCGGCATTTGCACATGTTCGGCCAGTCGCGACAACGAAGTGGACGGCGACAACTCGGCCAGAGCCTTGAGGATGTCGGTGCCGACTTCGGCGGAGCGGACTTTCTGTTTGCCGTTGCTGTCGCTGGTTTTTTCCATGGTGCGGCCGGGTTCCGAAACGAATGGGCGTCTTTATAGCTTGACGCTGGATAGCGAGCAAATTACGTTATGCGTAATCGAATTACGATAATAACAACCCCGGCGTGCCGAAACCTCTGAGCCAGAGCGATGGGCCACTGCCGACTCCCTGTTCAGGAGGCTCCATGAACCTCGATTCAACCGCTCAGGCGCTGGCGTATCAGTCCGGTTTCGGCAACGAATTCAGCTCTGAAGCGTTGCTCGGCGCGCTACCCGTCGGCCAGAATTCCCCGCAAAAAGCGCCGTACGGTCTCTACACCGAATTGTTCTCCGGCACCGCGTTCACCATGACCCGCAGTGAAGCGCGGCGCACTTGGATGTACCGGATTCAGCCTTCGGCCAATCACCCGGCCTTCGTCAAACTGGAAAGACAACTGGCCGGCGGTCCTTTGGGCGAAGTGACGCCCAATCGCCTGCGCTGGAATCCGCTGGAGATCCCGGCCGAGCCAACCGATTTCATCGACGGTCTGGTGAGCATGGTCGCCAACGCTGGCGCGGAAAAGCCGTCCGGCATCAGCATCTACAACTACGTCGCCAACCGTTCGATGGAACGGGTGTTCTTCAACGCCGACGGCGAACTGCTGCTGGTGCCGCAACTCGGTCGATTGCGCATCGCCACCGAACTCGGTGTGCTGGAAGTGGCGCCGCTGGAAATCGCCGTGCTGCCGCGCGGCCTCAAATTCCGTATCGAATTGCTCGACCCGCAAGCACGCGGCTACGTCGCCGAGAACCATGGCGCGCCGTTGCGCCTGCCGGATCTGGGGCCGATCGGCAGCAACGGTCTGGCCAATCCGCGCGACTTCCTCACCCCGGTCGCCGCTTACGAGAACCTCCAGCAGCCGACCACGCTGGTGCAGAAATTCCTCGGCCAGCTATGGGCCACCGAACTCAATCACTCGCCGCTGAACGTGGTCGCCTGGCACGGCAATAACGTGCCGTACAAATACGATCTGCGCCGTTTCAACACCATCGGCACCGTCAGCTTCGATCACCCGGACCCGTCGATCTTCACCGTGCTGACCTCGCCGACCAGCGTGCACGGTCTGGCCAACCTCGACTTCGTGATCTTCCCGCCACGCTGGATGGTCGCCGAGAACACCTTCCGTCCGCCGTGGTTCCACCGCAATCTGATGAACGAATTCATGGGCCTGATCCAGGGCGAATACGACGCCAAGGCCGAAGGTTTTGTGCCCGGCGGTGCATCGCTGCACAGCTGCATGAGCGCCCACGGCCCGGATGGCGAGACCTGCACCAAAGCGATCAACGCCGAACTCAAACCGGCAAAAATCGACAACACCATGGCCTTCATGTTCGAGACCAGCCAGGTGCTGCGCCCAAGCCGCTTCGCCCTCGACTGCCCGCAACTGCAATCCACTTACGACGCTTGCTGGGCCACGCTGCCCGCGACGTTCGACCCGACCCGGAGATAACCCATGACTCAGACTTCCATTACCCGCAGTTGGGTTGCCTCGGCCAACGGCCACGCTGATTTCCCGCTGCAGAACCTGCCGCTGGGTGTGTTCAGCAGCAACGGTGCGCCGCCGCGCGCTGGCGTGGCGATTGGTGAACACATCTTCGATCTGCAAGTGGCGCTGGAAGCCGGGCTGTTCGACGGCGTCGCGCGCAGTGCGGTCGAAGCCATGCACGGCGGCCAGTTGAACGCGTTCTTCGAACTCGGTCGCGAGGCACGTGTGGCTCTGCGTTCGCGTCTGCTGGAACTGTTCAGCGAAGGCAGCACTCACCGTGGCAACATCGAAGCCCAAGGCGCGAAATTGCTGCCACTGGCCGCCGATTGCCAGCTGCATCTGCCGGCACGCATCAGCGATTACACCGACTTCTACGTCGGCATCGAGCACGCGCAGAACGTCGGCAAACTGTTCCGTCCGGATAACCCGCTGCTGCCGAACTACAAGCATGTGCCGATCGGCTATCACGGTCGCGCCTCCACCGTGCGCGCGTCGGGCACTGACGTACGGCGTCCGAAAGGCCAGACCTTGCCGGCCGGTCAGACCGAGCCGACGTTTGGTCCGTGCGCACGCCTGGACTATGAGCTGGAGCTGGGCATCTGGATCGGTCAGGGCAACGAGATGGGCGATTCGATCGCCATCGCTGACGCGGCTGATCACATCGCCGGTTTCTGCCTGCTCAACGATTGGTCGGCACGCGATATCCAGGCTTGGGAATACCAGCCGCTGGGTCCGTTCCTGTCGAAAAGTTTTATCACCAGCGTCTCGCCGTGGGTGGTTACCGCAGAAGCGCTGGAGCCATTTCGCACCGCGCAACCGAAGCGTCCTGAAGGTGATCCGCAGCCGCTGCCGTACCTGTTCGACAAGCGCGATCAGGACGGCGGTGCCTTCGACATCGAACTGGAAGTGTTGCTGCTCACCGAAGCCATGCGCGAGCAGAACCTGCCGGCTCATCGCCTGACGCTGAGCAACACCCGTTACATGTACTGGACCGTCGCGCAAATGGTCGCGCACCACAGCGTCAACGGCTGCCAGTTGCAGGCCGGTGACCTGTTCGGTTCGGGCACCTTGTCCGGCCCTGAGAGCGGTCAGTTCGGTAGCCTGCTGGAAATCACCGAGGGCGGTAAAAAGCCGATTGAACTGGCGTCTGGCGAGGTGCGTAAATTCCTCGAGGACGGTGACGAAATCATTCTGCGCGCTCGTTGCGCTCGCGATGGTTTTGCTTCGATCGGCTTCGGCGAGTGCCGCGGCAAAGTGTTGCCGGCGCGCTGACAGGAGCGGCATATGGATCTCTATACCTATTACCGTTCGACCTCGTCGTACCGGGTGCGAATCGCGCTGGCGCTGAAGGGTCTCGACTATCAGGCGTTGCCGGTCAATCTGATCGCACCGCCGGGTGGCGAGCATCGCCAAGCGGCGTATCTGGCGATCAATCCACAGGGCCGGGTGCCGGCCTTGCGCACTGACGAAGGCGGTTTGCTGATTCAGTCGCCGGCCATCATTGAGTACCTGGAAGAACGTTATCCACAGGTGCCGTTGCTGCCTGAAGATCTGCTTGCCCGTGCGCAGGTGCGGGGTGTGGCGGCGGTGATCGGCTGCGATGTGCATCCGCTGCACAACGTCAGTGTGCTCAATCGCCTGCGTCAGTTAGGGCACGATGAGGCGCAGGTGGTGGAGTGGATCAGTCACTGGATCAGCCAAGGGCTGGCGACGGTGGAGCAGTTGATTGGCGATGAGGGTTTCTGTTTCGGCGAGTGGCCGTGTGTGGCCGATGTGTACCTGATTCCGCAGTTGTATGCGGCTGAGCGGTTCAATGTCAGCCTTGAGGCGTATCCGAACATTCGTCGGGTCGCCGCACTGGCGGCTGAACATCCTGCGTTCATCAAGGCGCATCCCGCCAACCAACCAGACACCCCATAACCCTGTAGGAGTGAGCCTGCTCGCGATGAGGGAGTGTCAGTCACTCAGTTTCTGACTGACCCACCGCTATCGCGAGCAGGCTCACTCCTACAAGGGAATATCGCCATTCGCATAATCATAAAAACAAAACAGGTACCTTGCGATGCACAACCAGATTGCCAGCTTTCGGGCGGCACTCGACGCCCGTCCTGTGTCCCGCTATCAGTGGTTGCTCTTGATCCTGCTCGCCTTGCTGCTGGTCACCGACGGTTATGACGCCCAGGTGCTCGGTTACGTGGTGCCTGCGCTGGCGCAGGACTGGGGCCTGGAAAAGTCTGCGTTCGGCCCGGTTTTCAGCGCCAACCTGCTCGGCCTCACGCTCGGTTCGCTCGCAGTCACACCGCTCGCCGACCGCTTTGGCGTACGCCGGATCTTGCTCGCCTGCGTACTGATCTACGCCACGCTGACGGTGCTGATGGTCTTCGCCGACTCGTTGAACACGCTGATGATCGCGCGCTTTATTTGTGGCATCGGCATGGGCGGGGCGATGCCCAGTGCAATGGCATTGATGTCGGAATATTCGCCACCGCGTTTGCGCACCTTGATGGTAACGCTGGCGGCGTGTGGTTTTTCGTTCGGTGGCGCGGCGGGTGGTTTCGTCGCCGCCGGGTTCATCGACCAGTTCGGCTGGCAAGCAGTGTTTCTCGCCGGTGGCGTTACGCCGTTGCTGTTGTTTCCGTTTCTCTGGTGGATGCTGCCGGAGTCGCTGCCACGTTTGCTGCGTGATGAACCGCCGTATACGCGGCTGCGCAAAGTCACCGCGCGCATGCTGCCGGACTGGCAACCACCGCTGGCGACTGCCGAGCAGAACGAACGTGAGCAGGGCAGCAAACTGACCGTGGTCGAATTGTTCCGTAATGGCTACGCGCGACCGACCTTGCTGATCTGGGCAACGTTTTTCGTCAGCCTGATTCTGCTGTATTTCATGATCAGCTGGCTGCCGACGCTGCTGCTGGAAAGTGGCTTGAAACTCAACGAAGCCAATCTGGTGACGTCGATGTTTCTGTTCGCCGGCACCTTGGGCGCGATCTGCATGGCCTGGTTCGCTGACCGCTTGAAGCGCAAGGTGCGATTGTTGTCCGCAGTGTTGGCCGGTGCGGCGCTGTGCACGATTCTGCTCGGGCTAAATCACGACAACCCGCGTTATCTGGTCGCCTGCGTGTTCGCCGCCGGGTTCTGCATCATCGGCGGGCAACTGACGCTGAATGCGTTTGCCAGCAATTTCTACCCGGCGCATGTGCGTGCGACCGGCACCGGTTGGGCATTGGGCGTGGGTCGCTTCGGTTCGATTCTCGGGCCGCTGTTTGGCAGCCTGCTGCTGGCGATGCACATTCCAGTGACGCAGATTTTCTTCTTCTGTGCGATCCCGGCGGTCATCGCCGCGCTGCTGATTATTCAGGTGCGTTCGCCTTCCGAAGGAAATTCGGCAGTTGGAGTGGGGATATCTGTCAAATCCTGAAGAGCAAAAGATCGCAGCCTTCGGCAGCTCCTACATGGGAATGCATATTTCAATGTAGGAGCTGCCGAAGGCTGCGATCTTTTGCTTTTAATGGACGACTGAGTTGGGCGGCAGGTGTCCGAGGCGTTCAGTCAGCCGCAGGCGCTGAATCGGGTCGTCGCTGAGCATCAGCGCGTGTTCCAGATCAAAGCGCTCGGCATTCGGGCAGTCGAGCCGCTGATAAAGACTGGCTCGGGCCAGGTAATCAGCGGCGCCAGCGTCACCCAGTTCGAGCACGCGTTCGGCGTCGATCAGTGCGGCAATGAAGTCATCATGTGTCAGGTGCAACTGCCGCAGGTTGCGCGACAGGCGCTGAAGCATTTGCACCGGCGAGGCGGTCAACAGATGCTCGGCGTTGAGCTTCATATTCGGCCCATACTGGCGCTGCAACAGTTCGCGACAATCATTGGGGTACAAGCGCCGGCCGCCGCACGGATCAAGCAGGTGATCGGCGCCGGGCACGCGCAGCAGGAAGTGTCCGGGGAAGTTGACCCCGACCAGAGGAATCTCCAGCCCTCGCGCCAGCTCCAGGGCAATCAGCGCCAATGCCAACGGTTGGCCGCGACGGGTCTGCATCACTTTGTGCAACAGCGCCGCCTGCGGGCGCAGCGGCAGGAAGTCGTCCTGGGCAAAGCCCAGATCAGTCATGCGGCGCAACAGGGGCTGCGCCAGTTCACTGACCGGCAGCATCGGCAAGCCGTAACTGACGCGTTGTTGCAGGTCTTTGAATTCTAGTAACAGCGCTTCGGGATCGACCGCTTTTTCGTGCTCGGCCGCCATCCATAGCGCGGCTTCGAACAGCGCGGGCGGTGAACGGTGCAGGCATTCGAAAAAACGTTGACGCGCACTCATCGAAATCTCCGGGGAATGCCTCGTTTTAGCCCGGTCCGGGTCATTCGTCCAGTGCCTCGCAGCACCGCTGTCGGGTTATGCCGCAAAGCTGTTGTCGGCGCGGGCGCTTATTCCGGTGTGCTCCAGCAATTTTCAGGCGCAGGCCTATACTGGCGTTCTACAAGAAGTGATTCGGGAGCCCAACGATGTTTGCGCTCATGCAAAGCACTCGCCTGGAATCGCTGCACCTTAGCGTTGACCCGGTCTCCGGGTTGAAGGCGGTCATTGCCATCCATAACAGTCGCCTCGGGCCAGCCTTGGGTGGATGTCGTTATCTTGCCTATCCCAATGACGAATCTGCCGTCGAAGATGCCATTCGCCTCGCTCAGGGCATGAGCTACAAAGCCGCGCTGGCGGGGCTGCCGCAGGGCGGTGGCGTTGCAGTGATCGTGCGTCCTGTGCACGTGGAAAACCGTGGTGCACTGTTCGAAGCGTTTGGCCGTTGCATCAATCAGCTTGATGGTCGCTACATCACCGCCATCGACAGCGGTACCTCGGTGGCGGACATGGACTGCATCGCTCAGCAGACCCAGCATGTCACCAGCACCACGTCGGCCGGTGACCCCGCACCACACGCAGCGATGGGCGTGTTTGCCGGCATTCGGGCGACCGCCATGGCACGGCTGGGGAGCGACAATCTCGAAGGTTTGCGCATCGCGATTCAGGGCTTGGGCAATGTCGGTTACGCGTTGGCCGAGCAACTCCACGCCGCCGGGGCAGAACTGCTGGTCAGCGACATTGACCATGGCAAAGTGCAACTGGCGATGGAACAACTCAACGCTCACCCGATCGCTAACGACGCGTTGCTCAGTACGCCGTGTGACATCCTCGCGCCGTGCGGTCTGGGCGGGGTTTTGAACAGCCACACGGTCACGCAACTGCGTTGCTCGGCCGTGGCCGGTTCGGCAAACAACCAACTGACGCACCTGGATGTCGCCGATCAACTGGAACGGCGCGGGATTCTGTATGCGCCGGACTATGTGATCAATGCCGGAGGCTTGATCTACGTCTCGCTCAAGCATCGCGGCGAAGAACTGACCACCATTACCGCGCATCTGTCGAAGATCAGCTCTCGACTCACCGAAGTATTTGCCCATGCACAGGCGGAAAAACGTTCGCCGGCGCGGGTGGCGGATGAGTTGGCGGAAAAAGTTTTGTATCGCTGAAAAAGCAAAAGATCGTCCGATCGCGGCCCGAGCCTTCGGACGATCTTTTAGGGCGTTGCTTACTTCGCGGCTTTTGCTGCTTTGGCTGGCTTCGCCGGCGTTTCAGCGGGTTCCGCTGCTTGCGCATTATCGACCGGCTCGGCCGGTGCGTTGAGCAGCTCGGACAGTGCATCCGGCTGGCTCTTGAACGCCCGGGCGAACACATCGCGATTCTTCGCCATGTATATCCCGGCTTCCTCCACTTGCTGTTCAGTCAGCGACGGAACGGCTTTTTGCAGCACATCGGCCAGATATTCGGCCAGTTCGAGCATTTTGTCATGACGGTCAGCTTCGGCTTTATCCATGAACAAGCGCTCCAGATCTCGGCTGCTGCGGTATACCACTTCGACGGCCATTCACCACCTCACATGCCTTCACATTAAGTTGTCTTGACGACTACTGTATCCATATACAGCGAAAAGGATAAGCGAATCCCTGCGCCATGGGTAGTGGCTTTTCAATGTAGACCGGATTTCGGGTTTGTCAGGGAGACCGTGTCGCTGCATTCGCGAGCAGGCTCGCTCCCACAAAAGCACAGCGGTGCGACCAAACGCCACGGCGCGGGTTTGGCGGCGTCTCGCCATGATGGCGTGGCCTCTTTTCTGCATGAAAACCGTTACGTGCAGAAAACCGTCACGTCCAACACGCATCATCCGCTCGCATTCGAGCTAAGGAACATCATCGTGAAAATCAACTGGGCCGAGAAACTGCGGCAAAACGTGCATCAACTGGCCGAGTCCCTGGGTAACCTCTTCGTCGAGACCTTCCACTATCTGGCGCTGTTCGCCATCGGTGCGGTGACGGCGTGGGCGGCGGTGATGGAGTTTCTCGGGATGCTCGAGGAAGGCCACATCAAGATCGATGACATTCTGCTGCTGTTCATCTATCTGGAATTGGGAGCGATGGTCGGGATCTACTTCAAGACCAACCACATGCCGGTGCGCTTCCTGATCTACGTGGCGATCACCGCGCTGACCCGCTTGCTGATCTCCAACGTCTCGCACCACAACCCGCCGGACATGGGCATCATCTACCTGTGCGGCGGGATTCTGCTGCTGGCGTTCTCGATTCTGGTGGTGCGTTACGCCTCGTCACAATTTCCTTCGGTGAAGATCGAGAAACCGCAGCGCAAACTTGGCGCCGGTTCCAGCGAGCATCCGGAAGTCGAGAAGGGTGAGCTTTAAAGCCCGGCCGCTTGCCCTGGCCGGCCGCTGACACGTGGCGGTGGCGGGATTATTCCGCTGCCGCTGGTCATGGCTTCGAGGATCGCCATGGCGCTGTGGCCCTGTTCGATAGCGATGCCGAATTGAATGCTTTGCACCAGACGCTTGAGGCGCACGGGGTCGTTGCGCTGCTCGGCGCTGATCATGCGCTTGGCCACGATTCGGCCGCTATTGGACAGGGTCAGCATGATGCTGCCGTCCAGGCCCTGAATGCTCAGGTTGATCTGATAGTCCGGCGCGAAGGCATCGGTAATGATCTGAAAAGGATTGTCCATGATGCGTCACCGCCTGATTGAACGTGCAGTTGTTGACCGGCCGTGATCGGGTTGGTTCGCCCAACCGGATCATCGGCGATTCCGTGGCCTGTATTTGTTGCTTCATGTAGGAGCTGTCGAGTGAAACGAGGCTGCGATCTTTTGATCTTCGGTGTTTTGATTTCGATCATGAAGATCAAAAGATCGCAGCCTGCGACAGCTCTCACAGGGGAGTAGCAAGGGCTGTGCCGGGAAAATTGTCGAACAATGAACACGGGCATAAAAAAGGCGAGCCACGCGGCTCGCCTTTTTTAATGGCGCGTTTTCAGGGCAGAACCGAGTAGATGATCGCTGACAGTGCAATCAGACCGATCAACACCACAAACACGTTGGACATCTGGCCCGAATACTGGCGCAACGCTGGCACGCGACGGATGGCGTACATCGGCATCAGGAACAACAGGCAGGCAATCACCGGCCCGCCGAGGGTTTCGATCATGCCGAGGATGCTCGGGTTGAAAGTCGCCACGGCCCAGCAGCTGAGGATCATGAACACGGCGGTCGCGCGGTTCAGCCAGCTCGCCGACATGACCCGGCCACGGCTGCGCAGGCTTTTCACGATCATGCCCTGAAAACCTTCGCTGGCCCCGATGTAGTGGCCGAGAAAGGATTTGGTGATCGCCACCAGCGCAATCAGCGGCGCGGCGTAAGCGATCACTGGCGTCTGGAAATGGTTGGCCAGATACGACAGGATCGAAATGTTCTGCGCCTTCGCTGCCGCAAGATCCGCCGGCGACAGCGCCAGCACACAACTGAAGCAGAAGAACATCACCGTCACCACCATCATGCCGTGGGCCATGGCGAGGATGCCGCTGCTTTTGCGTTCGGCCTGCTCGCCGTAGCGTTGTTTCTGATCAACCGCGAACGCGGAGATGATCGGCGAATGGTTGAACGAGAACACCATCACCGGAATCGCCAGCCACATTGTCTTGAAGAAAACAGACATCGGCATGGCCTCTTGAGCGCTGGCGAAAAACGCGCCGTTCCAGTTCGGGATCAGGCTGAGCGCGAGCAGCAGCAACGCCGCAACAAAGGGATAAACCAGCACGCTCATGGCTTTGACGATGACGCTTTGCCCACAGCGCACAATCGCCATCAAACCGAGGATCAACACCAGTGAGAGGATCGCCCGTGGCGGCGGGGCGATGTGCAATTGGTGTTCGAGAAAGCTGCTCAGGGTGTTGGTCAGCGCCACGCTGTATACCAGCAGGATCGGGAAGATCGCAAAGAAATACAGCAGCGTGATCAGCTTGCCGGCACCGATGCCGAAGTGTTCTTCGACCACTTCGGTGATATCCCCGGAGCGCCCGGACAGCACGAATCGGGTCAGGCCACGGTGGGCAAAAAACGTCATCGGGAAAGCCAGCACGGCGAGAATCAGCAACGGCCAGAAACCACCGACACCGGCGTTGATCGGCAGAAACAAAGTCCCTGCACCGATCGCGGTGCCGTACAGGCCGAGCATCCAGGTGGTGTCGAATTTGCTCCAGCCCGTGTGGGCCGTTTCTGCATTGCGTGTGCGATCTACAGCGGGATTTTCGGCAGCAGGTGTACGTACATCGGTCATCGGTATCGCCTCGTTATTATTTTTGCTCGGGCTCACGGTTGGCAGACCGTCGGGTGCGGTCTGCCGGGGCGGTCAGGGAGTGCGCCTCAGCATTCCACCCAGCTCACGGCAAGGCCGCCCCGTGAAGTCTCTTTGTATTTGTCGTGCATGTCGGCGCCGGTGTCGCGCATGGTGCGGATCACCCGGTCGAGGGAAATGAAGTGCTTGCCGTCGCCGCGCAGGGCCATTTGCGTGGCGTTGATCGCTTTCACGGCAGCGATGGCATTGCGCTCGATGCATGGCACTTGCACGAGGCCGCCGACCGGGTCGCAGGTCAGGCCGAGGTTGTGTTCCAGGCCGATTTCGGCGGCGTTTTCCAGTTGCTCCGGGGTGGCGCCGAGCACATCGGCCAGGCCGGCAGCGGCCATCGCGCAAGCCGAACCGACTTCACCCTGGCAGCCCACTTCGGCGCCGGAGATCGAGGCATTCTTCTTACAGAGAATGCCGACGGCGGCCGCGCCCAGGAAGAAAGCGACGACATCATCGTCAGACGCGTCCGGGTTGAATTTCATGTAGTAGTGCAGAACCGCCGGAATGATCCCCGCTGCACCATTGGTCGGCGCGGTGACCATGCGCCCGCCGGCGGCGTTTTCTTCGTTGACGGCGAGGGCGAACAGGTTGACCCATTCCATTGCCGATAGCGTCGAACTGATCACGTTGGGCTTGCCGATTTCCAGCAGGCTGCGATGCAATTTCGCCGCGCGGCGCGGCACGTTCAGGCCGCCGGGCAGAATCCCCTCGTGGCGCAGGCCTTGTTCGACGCATTCACGCATCACCGACCAAATGTGCAACAGGCCTTGGCGGATTTCCGCGTCGCTGCGCCAGGCGCGCTCGTTGGCCATCATCAGTTCAGAGACGCGCAGGTTGTGCTGCTTGCACAGCGCCAGCAGTTCGGCGGCGCTGGAGAAATCGTACGGCAACACCACGTCACCGGCCGGGGCTACGCCGGACTCGGCTTCGGCCGCTTCGATGATAAAACCGCCGCCAACTGAGTAGTACGTTTGCTCGAACAGTTCGGCCGTTTCGCCAAAGGCTGTCAGGGACATGGCGTTGGGGTGGTAGGGCAGGCTCTCGTCAAGCATCAGGAGATCGCGCTGCCAGTCGAAGGCAATTTCTCTCTGACCGGCGAGGGACAGTTGGCCTGTCTCACGCAGTTGCTGGATGCGGGGATCGATGGTCGCCGGATCGATACTGTCTGGCCATTCACCCATCAGGCCCATCACCGTGGCGCGGTCGGTGGCGTGACCGACACCAGTGGCCGACAGCGAACCGTATAAACGGATTTCCACACGGCGTACATCGTTCAACAGATGTTGATCGATCAGCGCCTGAGCGAAGGTTGCTGCCGCCCGCATCGGGCCGACAGTGTGGGAGCTGGACGGGCCGATGCCGACTTTGAATAGATCGAAAACACTGATAGCCATGCTAAACCCTTACAAGCAATGGAGTAGGAATCGCTGCCATTTTTTGTAGGACAAGCGCAATGTCGGCGATACTGCCTACCTCGGTCCTACGTGACTAACGAAACTTCCTAAGTAAGCCTTTAGCAGGACTAAACGATGAGTCGTCAATTGCATGCCCAGACCTATGTCTGGCTGCAGGTGTTTTCCTGTGCCGCGCGGCACCTGTCGTTCACCCGTTGCGCCGAAGAACTGCACATCACCCCGGGGGCGGTCAGTCAGCAGATTCGTCAGTTGGAAGAGCGCCTGGGTTTTCGTTTGTTTCATCGGCGTGCGCGCGGTGTCGAGCTGAGCGCGGAGGGGCAGCGGCTGGCGATTACCGTCAATGAGGCGTACGGCAGCATCGATGCCGAATTGCGTCGACTGGACGCCGGAATGATCAGCGGAATTTTGCGCGTGCGCTCGATTCCGTCGTTCCTCAGCAAGTGGCTGACACCGCGCTTGCCACGCCTGCAGCAGCGCTATCCGGACATTCAGCTGCGGCTGGTCGCCGAGGACAGCAGCGTACCGTTACACGAGGGTGACTTTGATCTGGCGATCGATCTGAACGACGGCAGTTACCCGGGATTGTTATCCACAGCCTTGCTCGACGAGCAGATTTTTCCCGTGTGTGCACCGAGCCTGTTGCGTGGGCGTCCGCCGCTGCATGGGCCGGCGGATCTGGTGCATTTTCCGTTATTGCACGACATCACTGCCTGGCGTGGCAGTTATGAATACGCAGAGTGGGAGTTTTATTTAAACGCGATCGGCTTTGAAGGCGCCGACGTACGGCGCGGGCATACCTTCAATCGCAATCACCTGACCATCGAAGCGGCGATCGCCGGCATGGGCGTGGCGATTGCCCGCCGCACTTTGCTTAACGATGAGTTGGAACGAGGCACGTTGATTGTGCCGTTCGGCCTGTCGGTACCGAATCACAAACGTTACGTGTTGCTGTATGCGCCGGGGGCGTTGAGCCATCCGGGCGTGCGTGCGGTGCATGATTGGCTGGTCGAGGAGGCGGGGATATTTCGCAGTTTGCACCCGTTGAATGACGGGCAATTGTGAGCGAATTTTGCAGGGTTGCGAGGCGACCCAACTCCCGACCTTACCAGTGCTTTGCCCGGTTGTCCGGCTTTTTTTGCGAATGAATATTTATCTTTTTTCAGGGGTTGAAATGTTCGGCAGTCGGGCCGATTGTTGTAACCAGGAGGTCAGGAAATTCAACTCAAGGCCTCTCACGAGCTAGCTGAAATAAGGGATGAACTATGCAAATCCAAGTCAACAGCGATAACCATATTCAAAGTAGTCAACGACTGGAGGAGTGGGTACGTACAACCATTGAGAGCACGCTCGAACGTTATGAAGAAGACCTGACCCGTGTCGAAGTCCACCTGAGCGACGAGAACGGTGACAAACCAGGTCCCCATGACTTGCGCTGCCAACTGGAAGCGCGGCCAAAAGGCCATCAACCGATTTCCGTGACCCACAAGGCCGATTCGCTGGAACAGGCGATCGACGGCGCTGCCGAAAAACTCGAGCACGCCCTGGAGCACCTTTTCGGCAAACTGCGAGGTAAGCCACGTGCCGCTGTGGTGCCACTCACCGGCAAGGCCAACGACAAGCTGTTGGCGGAAGAGTTTGACGAGAATGAACAGGCAGCGATCAACAGTTGATACGCTGATTTAATAAGCCAACCAATGAGAACGGGCCTGCGAAAGCAGGCCCGTTTTTTGTTTGTAAGCAGAAAAGTCCCTCACCCCAGCCCTCTCCCGGAGGGAGAGGGAGCCTACCGAGGTGTCTGAAGAGGTACGTCGACTTGGAATACCGAGTCGATTATGGATTCAGCAAAGCAATTTCAGGTCGACGGAAATTACGAGCATCTCCCGGTCAGTCCCCTCTCCCTCTGGGAGAGGGTTAGGGTGAGGGCAATCTTCGAACTGCCGCAATTCGTATGATCTGCTCCAGTACTTCATCCATCTGCTGAAGTACCTCCAGATTACTGAAACGCACGACTTCAATAGCCTTTTGATTCAGATAGCGTGTCCGGCGTTGGTCATGAATCACTTCTCGCGTTTCATAGTGCTGACCGCCGTCCAGTTCAATCGCCAATTTCAGCTCGGCACAGTAAAAATCCAGCACGTAAGGCGGGCACGGAAACTGCCGACGAAATTTCAGATTGGCGATTTGGCGAGAGCGGATTTTTTGCCAGAGCAGGTGTTCGCAGTCGGTTTGATTAACACGTAGATGGCGGGCGAACTGGGCGAGGGTGGGGCGAGTTTGCATGCTTCACGATCCTTGTGAAGTTGGTTGGATATTTCACTGTAGCCGAGAACCCTCACCCCAGCCCTCTCCCGGAGGGAGAGGGGGCCGACCGAGGTGTCTGGCGTGGTACATCGACCTGACAGACCGAGTCGATTATGGATTCGGCAAAGCGGTTTCAGGTCGAGTCGATTATGGATTCGGCACAGTACGTTCAGGTCGGCGTACCTCGCAAGCATCCCCCCAATCAGTCCCCTCTCCCTCTGGGCGGTCCGACGTTTCGGGAGGGTTAGGGTGAGGGGCTCTTCAACCCTCAGAACGCTACAGAAGTCTGCACATAAACCGTGCGCGGCTCCCCCACATACTTGCCCTTGTTGTTGTCATCAAACGACCGCGTGAAGTACTGCGTGTTGAAGATGTTCTTCACCCCCACCGCCACATTCAGATCCGACAACTGCGGCCCGAAGTCATACCCCGCGCGGCTGCTGAACAGCATGTAACCCGGGATCTTCCCGGTACTGCCATCGGCACTTTCCTTCGAAGTGTTGGCGTTGTCGGCGAACTGATCGCTCTGGAAGCTGCTGTCCAGATTCAGCTTCCATGGCCCCTCGGTGTAACCAACGCCAATCGTGCCCTTGTGTTTCGACGAGAACGGTACGCGGTTGCCCTTGTTCGGTCCGTCTTCGCGGATGGTCGCGTCAACGTAGGCGTAGCTGGCATAGACATCAAAACCGGCGAGCGCAGGGCTCAAGTCATCCAGCGCGTAGTTGATGCTAGTTTCTATACCCTGATGGCGGGTTTCACCACGGGCGATTACCGAGTCGTTGGTCTGGTTGCTTTCGTACTGGTTATCGAAGTTGATCAGGAACGCGCCGATCTCCGCGCGTAACGCACCGTTGTCATAGCGCGTGCCGACTTCCCAGGTGCGCGCCTTTTCCGGTTTCACTTCGCCGCTGGTTACACGGTTGGGCATCTGGCTGTATTGCACACTGCCGAACGAGCCTTCGGTGTTGGCGTAGAGGTTCCAGCTGTCGGTCAGGTGATAGAGCACGTTCAGCGCCGGCAGCGCGGTGTTGTAGTCGCCCTTGTATTTGACGTTGGTCAGGTTGTTGGTCTGCTGCGATTCGATCATCTCGTAACGTACGCCAGGGGTGATCGTCCATTTGCCGATGTCGATGCGGTCGTCGACGAAAAACGCATTGGCTTCGGTGCCGCCACGGGTATCGCGGTCGTTGCGGCTGCTGGTGGTCGGGTATTCGTTGCTGCTGATCGGCGTGCGATAGCGCAATTCGTGGCCGGCCTCGTTGATATAACGGTAGCCGACGCCGACTTCATGGCTGGTCGGGCCGAGGTCGAAGCCTTGGGCGAAACGGGTTTCCAGGCCGCGAACCCAATACTCTCGCGGCGACAGCGAAAGGAATGTGCCCTGATCCAGATAGCCGCTGCGCAAGGTCTTGGTGAAAAAGGTGTTGGCGGTGAATTCGCGGCGATCTTCCTGATAGCGATAGCCGAAGTTGAACATCGTGCGCCGGCCCCAGAACTGGTCTTTCGGACGCGTCGATTGATACGGATCGGCGTCGTAATCAGCGACGTTCAGACCGCCGGGCATGTCGGCTTTCCCTTCGTAATATTGCGCCATGGCGTTGAAGCTGTTGGCCTCGTCGAGCTGGTATTTGCCCTTGAGGATCAGGTCGTCGATCTCGGTGTCGCTGTGTTCGCGCCAGTCACCACCACGGGTGCCGGAGTAGAGCAACGCGCCACCGAGGCCATTGGCGTTAGTGCCGCCGGCCAGCAGGTTGGCGCTGGTCTTGAAACCGTCATGGCTCGAAGATGGGCTGGTTTCCGTCTGGAAACCGCCCTTGACCGTTGGCTCATCGGGAATCGCCCGGGTCACGAAGTTGACCACGCCACCGACGTTCTGCGGGCCGTAACGCACGGCGCCACCGCCGCGTACCACGTCCACGGCATCCATGTTGCCCATGCTGATCGGCGCGAACGACAGTTGTGGCTGGCCATAAGGCGCAAACGGCACCGGAATGCCGTCCATCAACACCGTCGAGCGCGCGGCCAGGCGTGGATTCAAACCACGAATGCCGAAGTTCAGCGCCATGTCGTGGCTGCCGGTGCCGTTGTTTTTCGGGGCGTTGACGCCGGGGATACGGTTGAGCACATCACGCGCCTGAGTTGCACCCTGACGTTCGAACTCTTCGCGGCGGATCACGTCGCGAGCACCGGGATGTTCGAACACGTTGATTTGCGCGGCGTCACCCAGCCAGTCGCCGACGACTTTCGAAGTGTCCAGTTCCAGCGCGGCATCCACCACCGGTTGCAGGCTGAACGCGTTGTTGCCTTCGGCGCGCGCTTGCAGACCGGTGCCTTCGAGCAGCGCATTCAAACCTTGTTCGGGCGTGTAGCTGCCCTCCAGACCTCGACTTTGCACACCGCTGGTGACTTGCGAACCGAATGAAATCAACACGCCTGCTTCACGACCAAACTGGTTGAGAGCGTTTTCCAGCGACGACGGCGCGATGTGATAAGCCTTGGCATCGGCAGCCACTGCGGCGGGCAGGGCGCTGAAACTCAGACTGGCGCCGAGGACGAGATTGCGCAGGCTGCGGGCCAGTGGCGTGAGGCGGGTGGAGTGCATGTTGATGATCCTGAGAAGGTTGAATCAAGGGGGCTTTCCTTCTCTGTCACGCCAGATCTGAAAAACGGCTCATTTATTTTTCAAGATCAAAGGATCGTCCGATCGCGGCCCGAGCCTTCGGACGATCTTTTGATTCTGCTGCTTTAAACCCGCGCTTCGACGCTCACCCAATAACGGGTAAAGCGCTTCACCTTTACCGGCAAACTGATTTCCAGCAGATCGAGAATCCGCTCGCTGTCGTCCAGTGGATACGTCCCGGAGATCAACAGATCGGCGACGTTCTTGGCGCAATTGAGTTGGCCGCGACGGTAACGGCCAAGCTCATCAAGGAAGTCGCCCAATCGCATATGCGCGGCCACCAGCATGCCGTCGGCCCAAGCGCCGCTGTTGGCATCCAACGGTTTGGCTGCGCTGACGGAGGTCGAGGTGAAACTCAGTTGCCGTGCAAGCGGCAACAGCATCGGCGCGCGTCCATTGCTGCTCAGTTCGACGCGACCTTCGAACAAGGCAACCTGCGTGTGATCGGCAAACTGACGCACATTGAGACGTGCGCCGTGAGTTTCAAGAATGCCCTGAGCGGTGCGCACTTCGAACGATTGCTTGGCCGTCAGGAGGATTTCGCCTTCGAGCAAGCGTATCAGTCGCGCCGAGGCATCGACATCGGCGGCACTGGCGGTGTTGAGTTGCAACTGATCGCCGGCACCAAGCGCCACCTTGCGCCGTTGCCCGATCGGGCTGCGGTAGTCGGCGAGGAACGACGGCAGTGGATTGTGCTCGCGCATGCCCCACGTGACGGCTGAGCCCGCGCCAAGAATCAGCAACAGTTTCAGTGCCTGACGACGACTGCCGGACTTCGCCCCGTTCAATGCCGCATGCGCCAGTGGTGAAGACACGCCGCGCAGACGCTGATTGACTCGTTGAATATGCTCCCACGCCCGCCGGTGTTCGCTGTGCGCCTCCAGCCATTGTTGCCAGGCGTGTTGCTGGCGCGGGGAGAGCGCGCCTTGCTGCATTTCCATCAGCCAGTGCACGGCCTGTTCCGCCACCTGAGAGGAGAAGTCTGGTGTGCGGTTCATAGCGCGAAGTAGCAGCGCATTGCCGCTTTGTTCAGATGACGTTTGACCGTGGCCACGGAAATGCCGAGTTCGGCGGCAATCTGTGGATAAGTCAGGCCATCCACCTGCGCCAGTAGAAATGCGCGTTTGACCTGACGCGGCAAACCGTCGAGCAACTCATCCAGCTCCATCAGGGTTTGCAGGATGATCGCCTTGTCTTCTTCCGACGGCGCGACCATGTCCGGCATCTGCGCCAGGGTGTCGAGGTAAGCGCGTTCGACATCCTGACGGCGGTAATGATTGAACAGGACGCGCTTGGCCAACGTTGTGAGAAAGGCGCGCGGTTCGATGATCACCGGCGGCTCGCGGGCGGTCAGCACCTTGATGAACGTGTCCTGCGCCAGGTCTGCCGCGCTGTCCGGGCAACCGAGTTTGCGCCGCAACCAGCCTGTGAGCCAGCCGTGATGGGCCTGATAGAGCGATTCGACGGGATGGGCGGACGACAACGGTGAACTCCGGGCGCTTTCTTGACGCGGTAGAGAGTGTGCGTTAGAGAACAAGAACTGTTCGCATTGTAGGGGGTGAAGCGCTCAACCGGCAATCAGATGCTTTTGCGTATGAGAATATTTATCATTAATATTGCTCGCCTATAGGTTCGGCTGATCGGCCGGACGTTTTTCGTTTCAGGGTCGAAACATGAAAGGCAAACTCGCCACACTTCCCATGTCCTATCGTCTGGCCGTCACCTCACGGGTGTTGGCCGCGGTGTTTGGCGGTTATCTCGTTGCGGCGCTGGCCAGTGTCACCCTGACACTGTGGCTGCCGCTGAGCCGTGCCGAAGCGGTGGTGACCGGCATGACCATTTCCTTTCTGGTCTACCTGGTGGCGGTGCTCTGGTGTTTTGCCTGTCGTACGGCATGGTCGGCCTGGGTCGGTTTGCTGGTACCGAGTGTGATTCTGGCAACTGTCTCTGGCGCGGCACGCGGATTGGGCCTGGCATGAAAGAGGGCTTTCGTCAGGCGATGGCCTGGCTGCACACCTGGGCCGGGCTGCTGTTCGGCTGGTTGCTGTTCGCGATTTTCCTGAGCGGGACGCTGGCGTATTTCAAAGATGAAATCAGCCACTGGATGCAGCCGGAAATCCCTGCGCGATCGGTGAGTGCCGAGACCAGCCTGGCGCTGGCCCAGGATTATCTGCAGCAACACGCGGCTGGCGCCTCACGTTGGCTGATCGATCTGCCAGATGCCCGTGATCCCGGTCTTACCGTGCGCTGGCAGGCCGCGCCGGCGAAGCCCGGCGAGCGCGGGCGCTTCGAATCGAAAACCCTTGATGCGCAAACCGGCGCAGAAGTGCAGGGCCGCGACAGCATGGGCGGCGAGTTCTTCTACCGTTTCCACTTCCAGTTGCAAATGCCTTATCCGTGGGGCCGTTGGCTGGCGACCATTGCCGCGATGGTGATGTTCGTTGCGCTGATCACCGGGATCATCACCCACAAGAAAATCTTCAAGGACTTCTTCACCTTCCGCCCGCGCAAGGGCCCGCGCTCCTGGCTCGACGGGCATAACGCGGTGGGTGTGCTGGTGTTGCCGTTTCACCTGATGATCACCTACAGCAGCCTGGTGATTTTCATGTCGATGGTCATGCCGGCGAGCATCGTTGCGTCTTACGGCAGTGACGTGCGCACGTTTTATGACGAGGTTTTCCCGGCCTCGAAAACACCCGAGCGCGCCGCTATCGCTGCGCCGTTGGCGGCCATGGCGCCGCTGTTGAGCAAGGCCCGCGAGCAATGGTCGGGCGGCCACACGGCGCGCCTTTCCGTGAGCAATCCGGGCGATGCCAATGCGACGGTGGTGCTGTCCCGTGCCGGCGACCGTGTGGTGCATGATTTCGGCCGCGCCGTGACCTTCAACGGTGTGACCGGGCAGATGCTCGGCAGCACACCGGACCAGCCGCTGGCGATGGCGGTGGGTGGCGCGTTCTATGGTTTGCACATGGGCCACTTCGCCGGGCCGGTCTTGCGCTGGCTGTACTTCATCTGCGGGCTGGCCGGCACGGCAATGATTGGCACCGGGCTGGTGATCTGGTTCGGCAAGCGTCAACTCAAACACGCCAAGAGCGGTGTGATGCCGTTCGAGTTGCGGCTGGTGGAAGTGCTGAATATCGCCAGCATGGCCGGGCTGGTGTCTGCGGTGGCGGTGTTTTTCCTGGCCAATCGTCTGTTGCCGGTGAGCCTTGCCGAACGTGCAGATTGGGAGGTGAACGCGTTCTTCATGGCCTGGGGCTTGAGCGTGCTGCACGCGATGTTGCGACCGGGGCGCAAAGCCTGGGTTGAGCAGCTTGTTTTCGGTGCTGCGCTGTTTGTTGCGGTGCCGCTGATCAATGCGCTGACCACCCCTTGGAACCTCGGCGTGGCTTTGATGCAGAGCGATTGGGCGTTGGCCGGTTTTGATCTGACCTGCCTCGCAACCGGTGTGTTTCTGGCGTGGGCCGCGTGGAAAATGCAGCGTGCTGGCAACACCGTCAGCATTAAAAAGCCCCGCCGCGAACAGGCCCGGCCGATCACCCTTGAACAAGGGGCGAACTGATGCTCTTGCCCTTGTTGCTCACCTACACCGGATTCACCGCGTTGTGCCTGTCGATGCCTCGTCACCACGATGAATTGCTCGGTCACAAACCGTCCACGCGTCGCCGCCAGGGCCTGAAAGTCGGCGGATGGTTATTGCTGTGTTTGTCGCTTTGGGCGGCGGTGAAGGCCAATGGCTGGAGCTTCGGTCTGGTCGACTGGTTCGCCGTGCTGATGCTCAGTGCCCTGGCGTTGGTATTGTTGCTGCCGTATCGCCCGCGTTTCGCATTGGCGCTGGCCGGGTTCAGCCTGTTGGCCAGCCCGGTCGCCGCATGGGCGCAGTGCTGAAGTGCTGATCGATCTGCCACCGGAATCCCGCGACGACGAGCCGCGTGGGGCGCGTGCGCATTTTCTTCAGGTGTTCCTGTCCCAGCGTTCGCAAATGGAAGCGCTGGTGAACCGGCGCGTCGGTTGCCGGGCGACGGCGGCGGATCTGGTCCAAGATCTGTTTCTGCGTTTCTGGCGGCGACCGCTGGTGCAGGTCGAAGAACTCAGCACCTATCTGCTGCGCTGCGCCGGCAACATCGCCATCGATCATCTGCGCAGCGAAGGCACACGCACGCGCGTCAACGAAGGCTGGCAACCGGAGGCGCCGGACAGCCACGGCAGCGAACCGCAAGCGGCGCTGGAAGCGGGCAATGATCTGAAGCATGTCGAAGCGGCGTTGCGCGCCTTGCCCGAGCGCACCCGGCAAATCTTTTTGCTCAATCGCATCCACGGTCGCAAATACGCGGACATCGCCAAAGCCATGGGCCTGTCCCAAAGTGCCGTGGAAAAACATATGATGCGCGCCCTCGAGGCCTGCAAGGCCAGCCTGCGCGAACCCGCGCCACGCCTGCCAGGGAACGCACCGTGAAGCCATCCGACTCCGTCATCCCCACGCCCGCGCAAGAGCAGGCCGCGTTTGCCTGGCTGAGCCTGTTGCATGATCGGCCGAGTGCCGGCGATCAACTGACCTTCAGCCAATGGCTGCGCGCTGATCCGGCGCATGCCGAAGCGTATGCGCAGGCGCAAGTGCTCTGGGAATTGAGCGAAGGCCCGGCGCGAACGCTGGCCGATGAAGAAGCCTCGGCGTTGCAGGGCTACCTCGATGCGATGGATCGCCCGCGTCGTCCAGCGCTGTTGCGATGGTCGGGGGCGCTGGCGATGGCGGCGTGTCTGTTGTTGATGGTCAGCCTCGGCACCGGCTGGCAGCCGCAGCGCTGGATCGATGATCTGGGCGCGGATTACGTTTCAGCGCCGGGGGAAATTCGCACCGTGACCTTGGCTGATCAATCGCAAGTAACGCTGGATGCTGACAGTGCGATTGCCGTGGATTTCAGCCGTGGCGAGCGGCATGTCCAGTTACGTCGCGGTGCCGGGTTTTTCACGGTTACGCACACCGGCGAGCCCTTTATGGTCGAGGCCGAGAAAGGTCAGGCGCGGGTGCTCGGCACGCAATTCGAAGTGCGACTGCAACCGCATGGCGCGCAGGTCACGGTGTTGTCCGGGCGCGTTGGTGTGACGGCGGATCGCGATGGCGAACAACAGATTCTCACCGCCGGCCAGCAAGTTGCTTACGCTGAAGGCACGGCGCAAAACCTTCATGCCGTGGACAGCGAAGCGCAACTGGCCTGGCGTCAGGGCTGGCTGACGTATTACAAGTCGACGCTGGCCGATGTGGTCGAGGATCTGCGGCGTTATTACCCGGGACGGATTGTGTTGCTCAACGAAGAGCTGGCGGCGCGCAAGGTCAGTGGCAGTTTTCCGAGCAAGGATCCGCAGGCGGTGCTCAGTTCACTGCAAGGGGTGTTGGGGTTTGAGCAGCATCAGGTGTTGGGGCATCTGATTATTTTGCGTTGAGGCAAAGTCAAAAGATCGCAGCCTTCGGCAGCTCCTACATTGGAATGCGATCTCCTGTAGGAGCTGCCGAAGGCTGCGATCTTTTGATCTGCAAAAATATTTTCGGATTTGTGGTGAGGTAAACCCGAGCCCCATCCGTGTAGTGACTGAAACTGCGATTCATTCGCATCCGTTGCGGTTCTACACAGGTCATTGAGTCATGAAGTCCAGGGCAAAATCGGGTTCGGTCAAACAGTGGTTGGGCGTGTCGGCATTGAGTTTTTCGGCATTGGCATTGCTGCCGATAAGCGTGTCTCTGGCCGCTGAAACTACCAGCAGCCAGGCGCAAAAGCAGTTCAGTTTTTCCCTGGCCGCCAAGCCGCTGCCGCAAGCCTTGAGCGACTTCAGCCGCGTCACCGGGCAGAGCGTGGTCTACACCGACGAAGCGCCGTACGGCCTCACGGCGCCAGCAGTCAATGGCCAGATGAGTGCCGAGCAAGCGCTGCAACGACTGCTCAGTGGCTCTGGCCTCAACTTCCGCCGCACCGACAGCCACACGCTGGCGCTGGAGCCGAAACCCACCGAAGGCGCGCTGAACCTTGGTGCCACGACCATCACTTCGATGCGCGACGAGTCGATGAGCTACCAGCCGCCGGAAACCAGTTCGGTGATGCGCTCTTCGGCGTCGTTGCAGGAAATCCCGCAGACCGTCAACGTTATCCCGGCGCAAGTCATCCGTGATCAGGCGCCGCGCAATCTGGATGACGCGCTGGCCAATGTCAGCGGCATCACCCAGGGCAACACCTTGGGCAGCACTCAGGATTCGGTGATGACCCGCGGTTTCGGTGACAACCGTAACGGCTCGATCATGCGCGACGGCATGCCGATCGTGCAGGGGCGTGGCATGAACGCCACGGTGGATCGCGTCGAAGTGCTCAAAGGCCCGGCCTCGTTGCTCTACGGCATTCAAGACCCGGGTGGCGTGGTCAACATGGTCAGCAAGAAGCCGGAACTCACCCAATACAATGCGCTGACCTTGCGTGGCTCGACTTACGGCGAGGGCAAGAATGGCAGCGGCGGCAGCCTCGACAGCACCGGCCCGCTGGGTGATTCCGGGCTGGCCTACCGCATGGTGCTCGATCACGAAGACGAAGATTACTGGCGCAACTTCGGCACCCACCGTGAAACCCTGATCGCGCCGTCGCTGGCCTGGTTCGGCGAGAGCACCAAGCTGTTGTTCGCCTACGAGCACCGCGAATTTCTCACGCCGTTCGACCGTGGCACGCTGATCGATCCACGCACCAATCACCCGCTGGATATCTCGCGCAAGGAGCGTCTGGACGAGCCGTTCAACAACATGGAAGGCCGCTCGGACCTGTATCACTTTGAAGCTGATCACGAGCTCAACGACGACTGGAAAGCGCACTTCGGCTACAGCTGGAACCGCGAAACCTACGACGCCAGCCAAGTCCGCGTGACGGCCATCGACACCAACAAGGGCACGCTGACCCGCAGCATGGACGGCACACAGAACGCGATCAGCACTGACCGTTTCACCACCGCCAGTCTTGAAGGCAAGGTCGAAGTGCTGGGCATGCAGCATGATCTGGTGTTCGGCGTTGATGACGAGTACCGCAAGATCTACCGCGAGGACTTGATCCGGCAGAAAAGCCTGACCACCTTCAGTTACCTCAATCCGGTGTATGGCCGCGAAGTCGCCGGTACAACCGTCAGCGCCCCCGACAGCGCGCAGACCGATGAACTGCGCAGTGATTCGGTGTTCATGCAGGACTCCATTCACCTCAACGACCAGTGGATTCTGGTCGCCGGCGGGCGTTTCCAGGAATACGACCAGTACGCCGGCAAAGGCGTGCCGTTCAAGGCCAACACCGACAGCAACGGCCAGAAGTTCGTCCCGCGCGCAGGTCTGGTGTATCGCTACACCGACGCCTTGTCGTTCTACGGCAGCTACACCGAATCGTTCAAGCCCAACTCGACCATCGCCCCGCTGAGCGGCAGCAACACCGTGCTCGACGGCAGCATCGCGCCGGAAGAAGCCAAGTCATGGGAGCTGGGCGCACGCCTGGATATGCCGGGACGCGTCACTGGCAACATTGCGTTGTTCGACATCAAAAAACGTAATGTGCTGGTGGCCAACTCTGAAGGCCCGACGACGATCTACAGCGCGGCCGGCGAGGTGCGTTCGCGGGGTCTGGAAATGGATTTGACCGGGCAGTTGAGTGATCACTGGAGCATGATCGGCAGCTACGCCTACACCGATGCCGAAGTCACCGAAGACCCGGACTACAAAGGCAAGCGCCTGCAAAACGTGGCGAAGAATTCTGGTTCGTTGTCGGCGGTGTATGACTTCGGCAGCGTGATCGGTGGCGACCAGTTGCGCGTCGGTGCCGGGGCGCGTTATGTCGGGGAACGTGCGGGTAACGCGGTGAATGATTTTGATCTGCCGAGTTATACCGTGGCCGATGCGTTTGCCACGTACGACACCAGGGTTGAGGGGCAGAAGGTCAAGTTTCAGCTGAATGTGAAGAACCTGTTTGATCGCACGTATTACACCTCGGCGGCGAGCCGGTTCTTTGTGTCGATGGGGGATGCGCGGCAGGTTTCGCTGTCCAGCACTTTGGAGTTTTAAGGCAAGATCAGAAGCCCCTCACCCTAACCCTCTCCCCGAGGGAGAGGGGACTGACCGAGGTGTCTTGCGCGATACATCGACTTGAGATATCGATTCGATTATGGATTCAGAAGAGCACTTTCAGGTCGGTGTAAAGCTTGAGCATCCCCCAATCGGCCCCCTCTCCCTACGGGCGGTCCGACGTTTCGGGAGGGCTGGGGTGAGGGGAAAAGGGCTCAACGCAAAAACGCCTGCCGATACTCCCCCGGCGTCCCGCCCAAAACCTGCTTGAACCGATTAGTGAAATGACTGGCACTGGCAAACCCGCACGCCAGTGCAATCTCACCCAACGGCAACGCGGTCCCGCGCAACAACTCCCGCGCCCGGCTCAAGCGTCGCGCCAGCACGTATTGGTGCGGCGGCAGGCCGAAACTCGTGCGAAACATCCGCGCAAAATGGTATTCCGAAAGCGCACACAATCCGGCCAATTGACCCAGGCTGATCGGCTCGGCCAACTGAGTGTCGATAAGATCCACCAGTTGCCGACGCTGGTGCGGCGCCAATCCGCCCTTCAAACGCAGACCCTGACGTGCGCCGACCTGACTGAGCAAGGTATGGTTGATCAATTCATGGGCGAGGCTGCTGGTCAGCAAGCGTTCGGCAGGTTCGTCCCAATTCAGCGTCAGCAACTGCCGGAAGCGCTGGGCCTGTTGTGGATCTTCGAGAAACGTCTGCTCGCGCAATTGCATCTCACGTGGTTCGCGATCGAGCAACGTGACGCAACCGAGGGCAAATTGTTCGGCGCTGAAATACAGATGCGCCAAGCGGATATCACCGTTGATCACCCAGCCTGACTCGTGATCGGCCGGGAGGATGCACAGCTTGTCCGGCCCGCCTTTCTGACCGGGTTGATCGCGACGAAAGGTACCGGTGCCACCGGCGATGTAGCAGGACAGGGTGTGATGGCTCGGCGCTTCATAATCCTGCGCATCGTGGTGGTTGGTCCACAAAGCGGCAGACAAGCCGTCGCCGAGCTCGGCGCTGTGCACAAGACGTGCGTTCGGCGAGCTGTTTAGCGCTTGAAAGACTTGCAGGGTATCGATGGCGGCCATGATCGGTTCTCTTCAACGCCTTGCATCCTACTCCGTAGACGTCTTGCTGCCAGCCTGCCGCCAGACAAAAGCGCAAGATTCTGCAAGCGCGCAAACCGGGCTCGGGCAGACACTCAAGGCCTATCGAGGAGTGTCGCCATGAACCTGTCGTTGTATTTGTTGACCGTGCTGATCTGGGGCACCACCTGGATTGCCTTGAAATGGCAACTGGGCGTGGTGGCGATTCCGGTGTCGATCGTCTATCGCTTCGGCCTCGCCGCGCTGGTGCTGTTTGCGCTGTTGCTGCTCAGCCGTCGCCTGCAACCGATGAACCGTCGCGGGCATCTGATCTGCGTGGCTCAGGGCTTGTGTCTGTTCTGCGTCAACTTCATGTGCTTCCTGACCGCCAGTCAGTGGATTCCCAGTGGTCTGGTCGCGGTAGTATTTTCGACCGCAACGTTGTGGAACGCGCTGAATGCGCGGGTGTTCTTCGGCCAGCGCATTGCGCGCAATGTGCTGATGGGCGGTGCGTTGGGCCTGTTTGGCCTGGGCATGCTGTTCTGGCCGGAACTGGCGGGGCATCAGGCTAGTCCGCAAACCTTGCTCGGTCTCGGCCTGGCGTTGTGCGGCACGTTGTGTTTTTCGGCTGGCAACATGCTCTCGAGCCTGCAGCAGAAGGCCGGCCTCAAACCGCTGACCACCAATGCCTGGGGTATGGCCTACGGCGCGGCGATGCTGTCGGTGTGGTGTCTGGTCAAAGGTATTCCGTTCGATATGGATTGGAGTCCGCGTTACGTCGGTGCGCTGCTCTATCTGGTGATTCCCGGTTCGGTCATCGGCTTCACCGCGTATCTCACGCTGGTCGGGCGCATGGGTCCGGAGCGTGCGGCTTACTGCACCGTGCTGTTTCCGGTCGTGGCGCTGAACGTCTCGGCTTTTGCTGAAGGTTATCAGTGGACAGCGCCGGCGCTGGTCGGTCTGGTGTTAGTGATGCTGGGCAATGTGTTGGTGTTCCGCAAACCCAAGGTGGTCGTGGCGCCAGTACAGGGAAAGTTGGCTTGAAATAAACGAGCGCTGAACTTCAGCGCTCTACTTTCAAGGTGATGTAAATCATTACCGGGAAGATGAAATCAACGATATGTCGCGCCCAGTCCTTGGCATTCCATGATTGCGAAGTGTCCATGTCGAACCATTCCACACCCACGGTTTGCAAACAGACGTAATAAATGAAGATTGCCGCCAGTATGCCCATGATCGAGAACTTTTTTGCCTCGTGGAATACTTCTGCGGACGCATTTATGTGGCGATATAGCTGATACGTGCCTATCAGGCACAGCACGGTATACGTGACTTCCAGCGTGATGATGAACCAGTAGATCCGGTGATGGATCATCGGTGATTCAATGGCTCGGTACTTGATGGTTTCACTGGCCGTGGTGGTGTCCATACTCAGGATATGCGCCACGTAGGTGTAGTTTGAATTGTAGTCGGTAAAGTTGTGGATCATCACCAGCACGCCAAAGAAGCTGATGTAAGCCATTAATATGACTTTGCTGTAACGAATGAGTTTGTCGGTTGTCAGGGTGTTCAAGGTATTGGCTCTCCATAGCGTTTGTCGATTATTCGACAGGCAGGCAGAGCTTATAATGCTGTTGTTTGATTGGCTTTTTTGTTCAATTTCAAGTTGTGTAACGCGTAACTAACGGGCAAGTGCGATAACGCACTTGCCCGTATTTTTTTATCCGCGCCAGACTTGCGGGTTGACCAGATCCTGCGGGCGTTCGCCGAGCAGGGCACTACGCAGATTGGCCAGCGCACGATTGGCCATGGCTTCGCGGGTTTCATTCGTCGCCGAGCCGATGTGCGGCAGGGTCACGGCGTTACTCAATTGGAACAGCGGTGATTCGGCCAGCGGTTCTTTTTCGTAGACGTCGAGGCCGGCGCCACGAATGCGCTTGTTTTGCAGGGCTTCGATCAACGCTGGTTCATCGACGACCGGGCCACGTGAGATGTTCACCAGGATGGCGTCGGGTTTCATCAGCGCCAGTTCGCGATGGCTGATCAGGTGGCGGGTCTTGTCGCTGAGCGGCACCACCAGGCAGACGAAATCGGCTTCGGCGAGGAGTTGATCGAGGCTGCGAAATTGCGCGCCGAGTTCCTGTTCCAGTTCGGTCTTTCGGCTGTTGCCGCTGTAGATAATCGGCATGTTGAAACCGAAGCGGCCACGGCGGGCGACGGCGGCGCCGATGTTGCCCATGCCGACAATGCCGAGGGTTTTACCGTGGACGTCACAGCCGAACAGTGGGGCGCCGACGCTGGCTTGCCACTGGCCGGCCTTGGTCCAGGCGTCGAGTTCGGCGACGCGGCGGGCGCTGCTCATGATCAGGGCGAAGGCGAGGTCGGCGGTGCTTTCGGTGAGCACGTCGGGGGTGTTGGTGAGCATGATCCCGCGTTGGTTGAAGTAGTCGAGGTCGTAGTTGTCGTAGCCGACGGAGACGCTTGAGACCACTTCCAGTTTTGTGGCGGTTTCGAGTTGCGCCTGGCCGAGTTTGCGGCCGACGCCGATGAGGCCGTGGGCGTGGGGCAGGGCTTCGTTGAATTGGGCGTTGATGTCGCCGTTCTTTGGATTTGGGACGATGACGTCGAACTCCTGTTGCAGGTGTTCGATCATGGGTGGGGTGATGCGGCTGAAGGCCAGGACAGTCTTTTTCATCGTTGTTGGCTCTTGTTCGGGCTTGATACCAAGCACGCTAACATTTCTGGCTCGGGGTTGTCTTGGCGGCCTCTGGGCCGACCATGTTGTGGGTGTGCTTGGTGAATATCCGTTGCTGCGGTAACGGCGGCTTTGGGTTCCGCCCTGACGGCGGGTCACCTTTTCCAAACGCCGAAAAGGTAACCGAAAAGGCTTGCTCCTACGTGCGGCCCGCTCGCTGGGGCTCGGGGTTCCTTCGCTCCGGGATCGATCCGGGCGCAGCGCCTACGGTTTGCTTCGCTGCACCTCCTCTCGCTGTGTTTGGCTTCGCCAAACGGTCGCTGCGCTCCCACGCCCGGATCAATCCCTCCACTCAGCCTTCCGACGTCGCCCGTGGATCAAGAGCAAGATCAAGAGCAGGCGAGTTGACACTCGGCCTATTGAGTGATGAAGAGCGGGGCGTGGTCGGCTTTGGATTTGTGGGCATTTCAAAATTTGAGTTCGACTCGGTATTTCACGTCGGTGTAACTCGCCCAAACACCTCGGTCAGTCCCCTCTCCCTTTGGGAGAGGGTTAGGGTGAGGGGCTCTTAGTTGTGTGCCGGGGATTTCGGGATTTCGTGGTTATCCAGCACGCGATTCACCGCCAGTTCGGCGAGCATGATGATCTGCTGAATCGCCAGGATCGTCCGTCGTTGCGGCAGGTCGATGTAGGCGGCGATGTCGCTGGTCATCAGGCTGGCTTGTGCCAGTGATTCGCAGGCGTGGACCAGCAGGCTTTCGCTGTACTGTTCGGGGGAGATCTGAAACACGGTGGCTTTGGGGAAGCGGTATCAACATTGGCTGATACCTGCTTGTGTCTGCCTTGGGTCAGACTTTGCGATCTACCTTTACACCTCGATAGTTTCAAGGCCTTTGACATCAATCTGACCATCATGAACTTGATGCAGCTCATTTGTGTCGAAATCTACAAAACTGAAGTTGAAGGCTGCCTTGAAAATGCCTTTGGCAATGTTGAACTCTTCTACAACAATGAACCCTGCATTTTTAACGCTTGTATAGCCTTTTGTATGTGAGCCTGACGTATATGAAAATCTGAACGGAGAGGGAAAGTGCTCCGTGCTGAATTCATTCCTCCCAAGCTTAATATTTGCGTCAAAAGTGAGGTTGATAGTGAATGAGGTGGTAGAGGATTTTTGGTAAGTTGCTTTTAGCGCGACTATCTTGTTATCGGTAATAAAATGGTCGGGTTTTCCTTCGAACTTGTCGGTGATATAGTCTTTGTTTAGTTTGGCAATTACAGTGCCTTCACCTGATTTCTTAAGTTTGTCGAGTTCCAGATCTTTAATCGACATGTCTTGCTCCTTCAAGGTTAGGTTGGTGTGACGACATCCATTGTTCGGCTAAAGCGATAAAATGGGCACTGTCAGATCTGACAGGTCTCCTATATCGATTGGCTATTAAAAATTAATCGGAAGATGATTTGTGGAACTTGATTGCCCACTTCAGGTTTGCGGCCATTGGACAATGCTTAATTGCGTCAGGCCGTCATCCGGCATCATTCAAGGGAGAGGGAGCCGATTTCTGAGCCTTTCAGAGTTTGAATTCGACTCGGTATTTCACGTCGGTGTAACTCGCCCAAACACCTCGGTCAGTCCCCTCTCCCTTTGGGAGAGGGCTAGGGTGAGGGGCTTTTAGTTGTGTGTCGGGGAATGGGGGATTTCGTGATTATCCAGCACGCGGTTCACCGCCAGTTCGGCGAGCATGATGATCTGCTGAATCGCCAGAATCGTCCGTCGTTGCGGCAAGTCGATGTACGCGGCGATGTCGCTGGTCATCAGGCTGGCCTGGGCCAATGATTCGCACGCGTGGACCAGCAGGCTTTCACTGTCCTGTTCGGGGGCGACCTGGAACATGGTGCTGGGTTTGTGGAAGCGCAGGGTGAGGGCGTTGGGTTTGAGGTAGTGGTCGAGGGCGCGGTCGGCGGCTTCGTGGAATTTCTTTGAGCCGGGGAATTCGTAGGGGGTGGTGTCGTCGGTTTCGGGTGGATTAGGCGTTGGTTTGAACATAGGAAACATACTCGTGGCAAGTTGAGTTGAAGCTGCCACTTTTCGTTTTCCAGGCGAAAGGGTGGCAGCTGCGCGCGGACTGGAAAAACCGGTCAACTCACCAAAACCGGCAGGCCCAAGGGCCTCCCGCGCACAGCCGCCATAACATTGCGAGCTAAAAAGCGCCGCAGTATGCCATGAGCTTTGGTAGTTGAAATCGGGTTTTCCAGACCCGGTCGCTGATGCGTCAGCGACACCCAAATCCTAGCCACGGCACTTCCGACGGACAACCGTCAAAACCTGTCGGAAACATCCGCGAAATTGCCGTTTCTGTAGGCTCGGCCGTAGGCTGCGATTAAACAGCAAGATCAAAAGATCGCAGCCTGCGGCAGCTCCTACAGGGTTCGTGGTGTGTTGAAAATCAGTTGGCGACGCGCGCGCCGGCGAGGCTGCCGCTTAATTCGTAAGCGGCCAATTCGGCCTGGTGGGCGGCGAGAATCTCTGGCAACGACCCACGCAAATACTCAACCCACGTCTTGATCTTCGCATCCAGATATTGCCGCGACGGGTAGATCGCATACAGGTTCAGTTCTTGCGAGCGATAGTTCGGCATGACCCGCACCAGCGTGCCGTTGCGCAAACCTTCGATCGCCGCATACACCGGCAGCACGCCCACCCCCATGCCGCTGGTGATCGCGGTTTTCATCGCGTCGGCGGAGTTCACCAGAAACGGCGAGCTGTTGATGGTGACCATTTCCTGGCCTTCCGGGCCGTCGAAGGCCCACTTCTCCAACGGAATCACCGGGCTGACCAGGCGCAGGCAGGCGTGGTTGAGCAGGTCGCTGGGTTTTTGCGCGGCGCCGTTGGCTTTCACGTAGGCCGGTGAGGCGCAGACGATGCTGTAGGTGATGCCCAGCCGTTGCGAAACAAAACCCGAATCCGGCAATTCGCTGGCGAGCACGATGGACACGTCGTAGCCCTCGTCGAGCAGGTCCGGCACGCGGTTGGCCAGGGTCAGGTCGAAGGTGACGTCGGGGTGAGTCTTGCGGTAGCGGGCGATGGCGTCGATGACGAAGTGCTGGCCGATGCCGGTCATGGTGTGCACTTTCAATTGCCCGGCCGGGCGCGCGTGGGCGTCGCTGGCCTCGGCTTCGGCTTCTTCGACGTAGGCGAGGATCTGCTCGCAGCGCAGCAGGTAGCGTTTGCCCGCTTCGGTCAGGGCGATGCGCCGCGTGGTGCGGTTGAGCAAGCGGGTTTGCAGGTGGGCTTCCAGGTTGGAGACCGCGCGCGAGACGTTGGCGGTGGTGGTGTCGAGTTGCACGGCGGCGGCAGTGAAGCTGCCGGCTTCGGCGACACAACTGAAGGCGCGCATGTTTTGCAAAGTGTCCATGGGGTGCTCTCAAGGGAGATGGCAAATTGTGACACGAAGTTTCGGGGGCTGAGACCCCAGACTTAAGGATTATCTCGTTAACCGTAACAAAGATTCACAGAAATCCCAGCTTATCGCCGTACAGGGCGTTCCATAGAATTGCGCCGATCCCTGTAGGAGCTGCCGCAGGCTGCGATCTTTTGGTTTTGTTTTAAGGGAATCAAGATCAAAAGATCGCAGCCTGCGGCAGCTCCTACATGGGTCCTCGATCTACCCCCTTCTCAGGAATTCGCAGCTGTGCCGCGTCGCATCAACAGAGCGCTTTTGCCGCTCAGTGTTCTGGCTTTTACCCTGGGTCTTGGCGGCTGCATCTCAACGGACGGAATTGCTCCACAAGGCATGGCAATGGAGGCCAACTCGCTGGCCACCGACGATGCCATTGCTCACGCCGCCCGTGACGCCAACTGGCCCACCGCGCAATGGTGGCAAGCCTACGGCGACCCGCAACTCAATCGCTGGATCGACCTCGCCGTGCAGGGCAGCCCGAGCATGGCCATGGCCGCTGCGCGGGTGCGTCAGGCCAAAGCCTTGGCCGGTGTCGCCGAATCCGCCGAGTCATTGCAAATCAATGGCGAGTCGACCCTCAAACGCCACAACTGGCCGACCGATCAGTTCTACGGCCCGGGCGATCTGGCCAACACCACCACCTGGGACAACAACGCCGCGTTGGGTTTCAGCTACGCCCTCGACCTCTGGGGTCGCGAAAGCAATAGCAGCGAGCGAGCGGTGGATCTTGCGCATATGAGCGCGGCCGAGGCGCGATTGGCGCAGCTTGAATTGCAGAACAACATCGTCCGCGCCTACATCGAACTGTCGCTGCATTACGCCCAACGCGACATCGTTGCGGCGACGCTTAAGCAGCAACAGCAGATTCTCGATCTGGCGCAAAAACGTCTGAATGGTGGGATCGGCACACATTTCGAAGTCAGCCAGGCCGAAACGCCGTTGCCGGAAACCCACCGCCAGATCGATGCGCTGGACGAAGAAATCGCCCTGAGCCGCAACCAGATTGCCGCGCTCGCCGGCAAAGGTCCGGGGGCGGGCGCGCAGTTGCAGCGTCCGACGCTGTCGCTCGCTGCTGCGTTGAAACTACCGTCGGCTCTGCCCGCCGAATTGCTCGGTCAGCGGCCGGACGTGGTCGCCAGTCGCTGGCAAGTGGCGGCGCAGGCGCGTGGGATTGATGTGGCGCATGCCGGGTTTTACCCCAACGTCGATCTGGTCGGCAGCCTCGGCTACATGGCGACCGGCGGTGGCGCGCTGGAGTTTTTGACCGGCAAGAAACTCAACTACAACGTCGGCCCGGCGATCTCTTTGCCGATCTTCGACGGTGGCCGACTGCGTGCCGAACTCGGTGAAGCCTCCGCTGGTTACGACATCGCCGTGGCGCATTACAACCAGACGCTGGTGAATGCGCTGAAGAACATCTCTGACCAATTGATCCGCCGCGAGTCGATGGACAAGCAGCAAGGCTTCGCCGCCGAATCCGTTGCCACGGCGCAGAAGACTTACGACATCGCGATGATCGCTTATCAGCGCGGCCTCACCGATTACCTCAACGTGCTCAATGCGCAGACGTTGCTGTTCAAACAGCAGCAGGTGCAGCAGCAGGTGCAGGCGGCGCGGTTGACTGCGCATGCCGAGTTGGTGACTGCGCTGGGTGGTGGCCTCGGGGCTGGCAACGACGTGCCGACTGCCGAGAAAACCCAAGCGCCGAAAACCCCGGTTCTCCTGCATTGAACACACATCAAATTGTAGGAGTGAGCCTGCTCGCGATAGCGGTGTATCAGTCAACAGAAATGTTGGATGTAAAATCGCCATCGCGAGCAGGCTCACTCCTACAGGGATCGCGTCTTGCCTGAATTCTTGAGCACAATTAAATGACCCCCTTGCCCGCACCTCTGCGCTGGCTCTACTCCCTGGAATGGCGCCGTGGTTTCTTCGACTGGGCGCGCAGCGATGGCGTGACCTGGGTCTACATCTTCAAGGTGTTGCTCGCCGCATTCCTCACCCTGTGGCTGGCCATGCGTCTGGAATTACCGCAACCGCGCACGGCGATGATCACCGTGTTCATCGTCATGCAGCCGCAGAGCGGCCAGGTGTTCGCCAAGAGTTTCTATCGCTTCCTCGGCACCCTCGCCGGCTCGGCGATGATGGTCACGTTGATCGCGTTATTCGCGCAAAACACCGAGCTGTTTCTCGGCTCGCTGGCGATCTGGGTCGGCATCTGCTCGGCCGGCGCTGCGCGTTGCCGCAACTTCCGCGCTTACGGTTTTGTCCTCGCCGGTTACACCGCAGCGATGGTCGGGCTGCCGGCGCTGGCGCACCCGGACGGAGCGTTCATGGCGGCGGTGTGGCGGGTGCTGGAGATCTCGTTGGGGATTCTCTGCTCGACCCTGATCAGCGCCGCGATCCTGCCGCAAACCGCCAGCGCGGCGATGCGCAACGCCTTGTATCAGCGTTTCGGTGTGTTCGCGTTGTTCGTCACCGATGGCTTGCGCGGGCGCAGCAAGGCCGAGTCTTTCGAGGCGAGCAATGTGCGCTTCATTGCTGAAGCCGTGGGGCTGGAAGGGCTGCGCAGCGTGACCGTGTTCGAAGACCCGCACATGCGTCGGCGTAACGGTCGACTAAGTCGGTTGAACAGCGAATTCATGGGCATCACTACGCGCTTCAACGCCCTGCATCAATTGCTCGAGCGCTTGCGCGGCAATGGCGAAGAACACGTTGTCGCCGCGATCAAACCGGGCCTGCAGGATCTCGCCGAAGTGCTCGACGGCTTCAGTGGCCGCGCTCTGACCAGCCCCGATGCCGGCCGTTTGGCGACCGCACTGGCGAGCTACAAGGAAGGCCTGCCGGCCCGCGTGCGCAGCCTGCGCGCGATCTTTCAGGACACCGAGCCGAGCGAAGCCGAACAACTGGATTTCCACACCGCTTACGAACTGCTTTATCGCTTCGTCGACGACTTGCACAGTTATGCACAGACCCACGCCTCATTGGCCGATCACCGCCACGAACGCGAGCGCTGGGACGAGCCGTTCACCCCGCAAACCAACTGGTGGGCGGCAGCGGCCTCGGGCATTCGCGCCTCGTTCATTCTCATCGTGCTGGGCAGTTACTGGGTCGCCACCGCTTGGCCAAGCGGCGCGACGATGACCCTGATTGCGGCCGCGACCGTGGGCCTTTCCGCCGCCACGCCGAACCCGAAACGCATGGCGTTCCAGATGGCGTGCGGAACCTTCCTCGGTGCCCTGATCGGCTTCGTCGAGATGTTTTTCATCTTCCCGTGGATCGATGGTTTCCCGCTGCTGTGCGTGATGCTCGCGCCGGTGATCGTGCTCGGCTCGTTCCTCACCTCGCGGCCGCAATACGCCGGCGTCGGCTTCGGTTTGCTGATCTTCTTCAGCACCGGTTCGGTGCCGGACAACCTGACCATCTACAACCCTTACACCTTTATCAACGACTACATCGCCATGGTCATGGGCATGTTGGTCTGTGCCGCTGCCGGGGCAATTATTCTGCCGCCGAACAGCCGCTGGTTGTGGAAGCGTCTGGAGCAGGATCTGCGCGGGCAAGTGGTCTACGCGATCAGCGGCAAACTGAAAGGTCTGGCCTCGAGTTTCGAGAGCCGCACACGTGATCTGTTGCATCAGGCTTACGGCCTCGCGGCCGGTCAGCCGAAGGTGCAAAAAAACTTGCTGCGCTGGATGTTCGTGGTACTGGAAGTCGGTCACGCGATCATCGAGTTGCGCAAGGAACAGGCGATCCTGCCGGTGCACCCTGCCTATGCCGAATCACAGCCGTGGCGGCAGGCAATCCGCGTGATGGGCCGCGCGCTGGTGCGACTGTTCCTGCAACCGAACTCCAGCAATCTCGAGCGCGCATTGGTCGCGGTTGACCACGCAATCAGCCGCGTCGCAGCCACCGATGAGCCGTTCGCCCCACACTTCGATACCTCGGCATTGCGTCGGGTGAAGAGCTATCTGCACTTCATCCGTACCTCGCTGCTCGACCCGCAATCACCGCTCGCTGCCTACGCCATCGCCAAGCCCGAAGGACTTGCCCATGCCTCGTGAAATCGCCTTCCACGGCGTGTACATGCCGACCATGACCTTGATGTTTTTTATCGCTGCGGCACTGGCCTGGGCGGTGGACCGGTTCCTGTCCGGGTTCGATCTGTACCGTTTTTTCTGGCACCCGGCGCTGCTGCGTCTGAGTCTGTTTACCTGTCTGTTCGGCGCCATGGCGCTGACTGTCTACCGTTGAGAACGTTCTGATGAAAAAGTTTTTCAGCCTGCTCGCGACCCTGCTGGTGCTGGCCCTGGCATTGTGGATCGGCCGCACGTTGTGGGAGCACTACATGAACACGCCGTGGACCCGCGATGGCCGGGTTCGCGCCGACATCATCAACGTCGCCGCCGACGTTACCGGTGAAGTGATCGACGTGCCGGTGCGCGACAACCAACTGGTGAAGAAGGGCGATTTGCTCATGCAGATCGACCCGGAGCACTACCGCATCGCGGTGAAACAGGCGCAGTCGCTGGTCGCCTCGCGCAAGTCGACGTGGGAGATGCGCAAGGTCAACGCCCATCGCCGCGCCGATCTGGACAACCTGGTGATCTCCAAGGAAAACCGTGACGACGCCAGCAACATCGCCGATGCCGCGCTCGCCGATTACCAACACGCGCAGGCGCAACTGGAAGCTGCCGAACTCAACCTCAAACGCACCGAAGTGCGCGCGGCGGTCGACGGTTACGTGACCAACCTCAACGTGCATCGCGGTGACTACGCGCGCATCGGCGAGGCGAAAATGGCCGTGGTCGACATGAACTCGTTCTGGGTTTACGGCTTCTTCGAAGAGACCAAACTGCCCCACGTGAAAGTCGGTGACAAGGCCGATATGCAGTTGATGAGCGGCGAAGTCTTGAAGGGCCACGTAGAAAGCATTTCCCGCGGCATCTATGACCGCGACAACCCGGAAAGCCGCGAACTGATCGCCGATGTGAACCCGACGTTCAACTGGGTGCGGTTGGCGCAGCGGGTGCCGGTGCGGATTCACATTGATGAAGTACCGGAGGGTGTTTTGTTGGCGGCGGGGATTACTTGCACGGTGGTGGTGCGGCAGGATGCTGTGGATAACTGACCGACCGCGTTGACTGAATCGCGAGCAGGCTCACTCCTACACTGGATCTGTGTCACACCGAGGATCCCCTGTAGGAGTGAGCCTGCTCGCGATGGCGTCGACCCGGTCTCAGAGTTTGCCGCGCAAACCGAAGCGCCTCATCAACGTCGACTCCAGCAACCCCTTTGGCAGCAACGCCGCCAACAACGGCAACGCGCGACTGCCATTGCCGATGCGGATCAACCGTGGTGGTTTGTTCTGCTGCACAGCCTTCAACAGTTCAGCCGCAAACTCACTGGCCGGCGTCGGCTTGTCCTGCGACGCCTTGGCCCGCGCGCGAATACCTTCGCGCAGGGGAAACCACGGTGATTGTTCATTGATCAATTGCTCGGCCTCGTGCCCGGCGTTTTTGGCAAAGCTCGATTGAATCGCCCCCGGCTGAACTTCCATCACGCGAATGCCGAACGGCGCCAGTTCCATGCGCAGTGCATCGCTCAAGGCATGCACCGCCGCTTTCGAGGCGCAGTAAGCACCGGCAAACGGTGTGACCAAAACCCCTGAAACACTGCCGATATTTACCACCAATCCTTTGGCCCGGCGCAGCACCGGGAACAGTGCGCGCGTAACGCCAACAATCGAAAATACATTGGTCTCGAACTGGCGCTGCATGGCCGCCACACCGCCATCGAGCAGCGGCCCCATGGCGCCGTACCCCGCGTTGTTGATCAGCACATCAAGGCCGCCGTGTTGCTGGTTGATCCGCTCGCCAAGTTGCTCCAGCGCCGCGCTGTCATTGACATCGAGTTGCACGGCGGTGAACCCGGCAGACGCCAGCAACGCCACATCTTCAGTCTTGCGCGCACTGGCCCAGACTTCGTACCCGGCAGCTTTGAACGCATCGGCGAGGGCGCGGCCGATGCCGCTGGAACAACCGGTAATCAACGCAACGGGCATGGCGCATTCCTTGTGCAAAAAAGTGGGGAAGGGAGGATCAATCGGAGAAACTACCCTGCAAGCGCTCGGCGCGAAACTCCAGGGTTTGCGGGCGATAACCGGGACGCAGCGGCGGCATCGGCAGGCAGTCTTCCCAGTCGCCGCCGGCCTGCAATTCGCCGGGACCGCGATAGCGCGGGGCAGTGTATTGGTTGTCGGCCAGATTCACCGTGTCACCCGGCGCATAGGCAGCGATGCGCCAGCGCAGTTCGGTCAGGGGCACGTCGTTGGCGTTTTTCATTTTCAGTTGCAGCGGACGATCCGCCGGGCATTGTTCGGGAGCGTAGGCGATACGCATCTCAAGGCGCGCCAGTTGCTTGATCTCGCGGTTGTCCAGCCACACCACCCACATGGCCACGAAACCCAGGCCAATCGCCGCCGCCACGGAAACCGGCAAGGCCTTGGCCGGATAGCGCAGCAGGAGGATCAGCCAAGTGATGACCAGCAAGATGCCGATGATCATGTGGGAACGCTCCGTGAGTTTGTGCGCACCATCCTACCGAAGGCTCAGCGCAATGGACATTTGTTGCGCACGGGATTTAACCGTTGGTCGGAACTGTAATTTCTGACAGTAGGCGCATCGCCAAGCGTCTGCTCAGATCATTGCAGGCGCAGAGGACGCAGTTATCGAGCGGGGTGAGCTACGTGGACATGTTCAGCAAAACACCGGTGCTGGCAGTGAACGACCCACGCGGGCTGGCCGTTCGCAGGGTCGATTACTGGCGTTGCGACGTTAATCAAGCACTTGAACCGCGCATCCATCGCACGGCCCACGATGCGGCGGGTCGCGCGGTGACGCAGTGGGACCCGCGATTGTGGGCGCTACAAAGCGATGATCCGCTAGCGCCGGCCAACCTAAGCACCGTTTACTTGTTGAACGGGCAGATTCTGCGCTCGAACAGCGTCGACGCCGGGGTGCAGCTCAGTCTGTTCGGTCTGGGCTCAGAGACATTGACGGATTGGGACAGCCGAGGCACCCGCCGGGACATTGAGCATGACCTGTTACTGCGGCCGACGGCAGTGTTCGAAGCTGGTGAGCTGCAACCACGCCGTTGCGCCGAGCGTTTTGGATATGGTCAGCCGGGTGATGCCGATCAGGCGCGTAATCAGCTTGGCCAACTGATTCGTCACGAAGACCCGGCGGGAAGCGTGCTGTTCGAGGTCTTCGCGATCACCGGGGAGAACGTTGAAAGTACCCGGCATTTCACCCTTGAACCCGTCTCCCCGGATTGGCCTGAGCCAATCGATGAGCGCCAGCGTTTGCTCGAGCCCGGTGAGGGCGCAATGACCCATTGGCGTTTCGGGCCCCTCGGGGCGGTGCTCGAGCAGATCGATGCGAAGGGTAACCGGCATGTCAGTGAGTTGACCCTCGATGGAGGCTTGCGCGCCCGCCGTCTGCAGTTGAGCCATCAGACTGAGTGGCGGGCGGTGGTCAGCGATATTCACTACAACGCAGAAGGGCTGGTCACGCAGGAACTGGCAGGCAATGGCGTGCTGACAACGCTGACCTACCGTGAAGAGGATGGACGTCTGATGACGCGTCACGCCGAAACCGGTCAGGGTGTGGTCTTGCAGAATCTGCTGTACCAATACGACCGGACAGGCAATGTGCTGAGCATCGAAGACCGGGCGCTGCCCGTGCGCTACTTCGCCAACCAGCGCATCGAACCGATCAGCCGCTTCACCTACGACAGCCTCTACCAATTGTGTGAGGCCCGCGGATGGGAGGCAGGGCCGGGCGATGGCGGCCCGACAGCGATCGCCAACTATTTGCAAACCTATGGTTATGACGCTGGCGGCAATCTGCTCAAGCTGACCCACGTCGGTGCACAGAGTCCAGGTCATGATCTGCAGGCTGCCCGCTACAGCAATCGCTGCCTGCCCTGGTGCAATGGCGTGCCCCCCGACGAGGCAGAGATCGCCGCAGCGTTCGACGCTCGCGGTAACTTGCTGCTGCTGGATCAAGGCCGGCAGTTGCAGTGGAATCTGCGCAATCAACTGGATGCGTTCGTGGCGGTGCAACGCGATTGCGCTGCGGATGATCACGAAGTCTATCTCTACGACGGCGCTGGTCAGCGTGTACGCAAGATTCGGTCGCTGCAGACCAGGGTTCGTGCTGTCGTTACGCAGGTACGCTACCTCCCTGAACTGGAATTGCGCACCGATGCCGGCACCGGCGAGGTGCTGCAAGTCATCACGGTGCAGACCGCCCTGAACAGTGTTCGTGTTCTGCACTGGGAGAGTCCGCCGCCAGCAGGCGTTAACGATCAGTATCGCTACAGTTTCAATGATCATCTGGGATCGATCAGTCTGGAACTGGCGGCAGATGCGCAACTGATCAGCCGCGAGCATTTCTATCCATTCGGGGCGACCGCGTGGAGTGAGGAAAGCGACATCAGTTACAAAACCGTGCGTTATTCGGGCAAGGAGCGTGATGCCACGGGTCTGTACTACTATGGTTTTCGTTATTACATGCCGTGGTTGCAGCGCTGGCTCAACCCTGACCCGAAAGGTTTTATCGACGGGCCGAATCTGTACCAGATGGTCGGTAACTCACCGATGCGGCATGCCGACAGCGACGGCGGTAAAAAGACCGATACGTCAGAGTTGGCTGACAGTGCACAAGAGCAGAAGGCATTGCTGGATTCGATGACTTCGGCTGCTGCGGATGTCAGAAATTCGTTACTCAATCACACGCAGGCGCGGCACCGCTTTCAGGCGCTGGTCAGGCGGGTGACGACGCAACTGAGCAGCAGTCTGGTCAGAACTGGAGCTAAGGCTTTGGGGGGCGCGGCAGGCACAGCGTTGGGGGGAACATTGGGGCCGGTAGTGGGTGCACTCGGGGGGCAGGTGGGTTCGAAGGCCGGCACCGCGCTGGCGAACGTCGTCATCGAAAAGGTCGTGGACACCTTTCAGTTGAACCGTCCTATCAACTTCAAGGGCAGCGAGATGAATCCGAAGGCGTTCGTTGAAAGCGTGGCGCCAAAAACGAAACCCAGTCTCGCCAAGGTAAAACTGGAGTTGGCCGCCCATGATCCGCGCACTGCCGACGGTCGATCACGTCTGGTGAAAATGGCTGGCACCAAGGCGGAGGACAAAGTAATCGAGATAATCGCCGACAAACTGGGACCGGAGGCACCGGGTCTGGTCCAGACGGTACGGGAGTTCGCCCATGCTTCGCGAGGTTTGAATGCCGAAGCGTTAAGTGAAGCTTACGAACATATTCCGGTAGACATCGACATGGCAACGTTCAGGATGTCAGCCATCTTGAACGAGTTGGCGACTGCCGGCAGTTCAGATCCTGAGCTTTTCGAAACGGTTGCAGGGCTTTCAATGCAAACATCGAACACTGTTCAAACGCTGGAACGGACTCAGGACTTCATTGGATTTATTGCACCGACGCCATACGCCGGGAGGCAGCAATCGCTGGGAGGAAGTTCCCGGCCAAAACTGATCCGACAACATTCGCTCGGCTGAAAAAAAGCCCCCGCCCAACCCGCTGCGGATAGGGGACGCAGTGGGCTGGACGGGGGCTTCTTGTTCTACTGAACGTTGTCGATCGTTACTGCGCGATGGTTTTCACCGACACGCCGCGTTCGATCGGGGTGGAGCGGCCGTAGATATCTTCGAAGCGTTCGATATCGTCTTCACCCAAGTACGAACCCGATTGTACTTCGATGATTTCCAGCGGGATCTTGCCCGGGTTGCGCAGACGATGCACCGAGGCGATCGGGATGTAGGTCGACTGGTTTTCGCAGAGCAGGAACACGTTTTCGTCGCAGGTCACTTCGGCGGTGCCGCTGACCACGATCCAGTGCTCGGCGCGGTGGTGGTGCATCTGCAGCGACAGGCACGCGCCCGGTTTCACCGAGATGTGCTTGACCTGGAAACGCCCGCCCATGTCCACCGAGTCGTACGAGCCCCACGGACGATAGACTTCGCAGTGGTTCTGGGTTTCGCTGCGGCCCTGCTCGTTGAGCGTGTTGACCATCTGCTTGACGCCCTGAACCTTGTCTTTGTGGGCGATCATCATGGCGTCTTTGGTTTCGACCACGACAATGTTTTCCAGACCGATCACCGACACCAGTTTGCCGTTGCCGTGGATCATGCAGTTCTTGCTGTCCTGAATCACCACATCGCCTTTGGTGACGTTGCCGTTGGCGTCCTTCTCGTTGACTTCCCACAGCGACGACCAGCAACCAACATCGCTCCAGCCTGCGGTCAGCGGCACCACGCAGGCGCGCTGGGTTTTTTCCATGACGGAGTAGTCAATGGAGTTGTCCGGGCAGCAGGCGAAGGTGGCTTCGTCGAAGGTGATGGTGTCGGCGTCCTGCTGGCTGCGCTCGAGGGTCAGCAGGCAGGTGTCGTAGATGTCCGGATCGTGTTTTTTCAGTTCTTCGAGGAAGCGGCTGGCGCGGAACAGGAACATGCCGCTGTTCCAGTAGTAACCGCCGGACTCGACGTACTCGGTGGCACGTTTGACGTCAGGTTTTTCAACGAAATGCGAAACGCGGCTGACGCCTTCGGGCAGCAGCGAGTCGCCGGTGGATTTGATGTAGCCGTAACCGGTTTCCGGTTTGGTTGCCGGCACGCCGAACAGGACCATTTCGCCGTTTTCGGCAGCAACGGTGGCGAGGGCGAGGGCGCGTTGCAGGGCTTTCTGATCTTCCAGCACGTGGTCGGCCGGCAGCACCAGCATCAACTCGTCACGACCTTCATTGACCAGCATCATCGCGGTCAGCGCCACGGCCGGCGCGGTGTTGCGGCCGAACGGTTCCATGAGGATGCGCTGGCATTCCAGCTTACGGTTGGCCAACTGCTCGTTGACGATGAAGCGGTGATCCTTGTTGCAGACCACGATCGGGGTGTCCATGCCTTCGAACACCAGACGCTCGAGGGTCTGCTGGAATAGAGTGTGTTCGCCGGTCAGGGCGAGGAACTGTTTAGGGAACTGCTTACGCGAAAGCGGCCAGAGACGCGAACCGCTACCACCTGACAAGATCACCGGAATCATATTGTTTACTCCATAAAATCGATTGGTTAGAGGCACGAACGCTGTGTCGTTTCACTCTTGTTTTTGTCTCGTGTCCGAACTCTCACCTCGGTCCCTGTGGGAGCCTGGCTTGCCAGCGATGGCATCACCTCGGTGTATCTGCAGAGCAGAGGTGTCTGCATCGCTGGCAAGCCAGCTCCCACAGGGAGCCGGGTCAGTTCGGAAAATTCGTTAGCGAGTCGATACCGGGCGTTTCACCCAGACTGGCGACAGGCTGCTGCCCGAACCGGTGACGTACAGCACTGCGGCTTCACCGCGCTCAAGGGCGACCGGCTTCACGTCGCCGACTTTCTTGTCACCTTCGTACAGCGCCAGGCTGACTTTCACCGGGTTGATTTCACGTTCGCCACGGCCCTTGGCGGCCACGTTCGGCACCACGTCGGTCTTGCCGTCGGCGGTCTTCAGGGTCAGCGGCTTGTCGCTGAGGTTCTGTACGCGCACCAGGGATTTCTGCTTGTTCTTGAACGGCGGCTCTTCGATCAGTTGCGGCGCGCCGGAAGCGTTGTTGACCAGGGTGTAGTAGTGGTCACCAGCGAGTTTCACCGGCAGGGTCTGGCTGCCGACCTTGGCGCTGTAATCACCGCCCGGCATGAAGCTGAAGTCGCTGCTGGCCAGTGGCGCAACGTCGCTCAAATTGGTGCTGCCGACAGTCGCACTGACTTCAGCGTTGCTGGCGTTGTAGACACGCACGAAGGTCGAGCCTTTCGGTGCGGTCGGGCCGTAAAGTGCAGCGTCGCCACCGGCGAAAGCTTGAACCGACAGCACGCTCAAACCTGCAACCAGTGCAATGCGTTTTGCGAGACGACGAGGAGTAGTAGTGAAAGTCATGGTGTACCTCTCTTTCAGTTTTGCGCCCGATCGGGCGTCTCGGATTTAGTGTTGATTGCTACGTTTTGTTGGCGCGCGCCGGCTTGTTTAAGCTCTGCGACCCACTGCGGGTCGGCGTCACCGATTTCGTTGTTCACAGGCAGATAACGTTCAGGAAACTCCCAGATCAGCACCTGCGGCGGGCTGTTCTTGAAGTCATCGCTTTTCAGGTAGCTGAGCATCGGCAGGATCGGGCCGTGGCCGTCTTCGGCGTAGCTCACCACGTCGCTGTGCAGCGCTTGTTTCAGTGCACCGACGAAGTTCCAGTTAGGGTTGGCGCTATAGCTGGTGCCGACCAGTGCCACTGGCACTTCATTGCTGGCGAACAGCGCGTCGTCACCGGCAGGCTGATCGCCAGCCGCGACGGTGTTGCGCTTTTGCAGCGGCTCTTGCGCCGGCATCAGGTTTTCAAACAGCGGATCGAGCGGCAGGAACAAGCGCAGGTCGCCCTTGTGCGTGACCTTCTCCGCTGGCGTGGTAACAAAGCGCTGCGGCTCGCCGCTGAGCGGGAACTTGTCAGCGATGGTTTTTGCCAGGGTGTTCGCGGCAATCTCGGCGCCTTCCGGCGTCCAGTGCGTGTCGGTGCGCAGGAACACTTGCTGACCATTCTGCTTGGCCTGTTGCAGTGGCTTGAGCAGGTCAGGGGCGAGGATCTTGTCCGCCGCGACGCGGTGGTGGAAATCCTCATAGAGGTTTTCGTGAATGCTCGCCGGTTTCACTTCACCCAGGTGCTCCGGGTACAGACGAACCTTGGCTGGCACGATCGCCATCACCAGTTTCACGCCTTTCTCTTTCAGGGTCTGGCGCACGCCTTCGACCAGCGCGTAGTTGCCTTGCAGGTTCAGCTCTTCGTTGACGATCGGGTTGAATTCCTCATCGCTGTACAACCACTGATCGCGACCGAGCACCACGCCCGGACGACCTTCGTTGAACAGTTTGAAATCCAGCGCGGCCCAGAGGTTGGTGCCCAGACGCTTGATCGGGAATTCTTCGTCGTAATGGGTTTCCACAGCCTTGGTCCAGCGGCCGTTAAGCACCGTCGCATCGGCGTTGGTGCTGAAGCCGAAGAAGCTGCGTACCGACCACAGACCCAAGACCAACAGGGTCACCAGGAACAGGGCGATGTAGAAGATGCGTAATGAGCGGGTCATGTCAGATCCCTCAGAACTGGAAGTAAAGGAACGGCGAGAAGCTTTGCGCCGAAAGTTTGAGAATCGAGGCGATGAACAGCAGCAGGATCAGGCCGCGCATCACGTAACGCGACCAGTCCGCGCTCCAGTAGGCCGGTTGTACCTGGGCTTCGACGCCGACGGTGTAGCCAGGCTCGTGGATGCTCGCCGGGTTTTCGCCGGGTGCGGCTTTGATCATTCCCGGCGTCGCGGTGGCAGGGCCGTTGGCCTCGACGTTGACTTCAGGTTTGCTCTTGGCTGGCGGTTGATTGGTGTACAGATCGCGCAGACCGAAGAACGCCAGCGTCACGTACGCAACAACCAAAGTCGCCACTTGCAGACCGGTGAGGCTGGCCTGATTAAGTTCCGACAACGACCATTCACCGAAGCTGAACATCGCGCCGTACATACGACCGGCGACGTGCAGGTTCTCGGCACGGAAGATCACCCAGCCCATGACCACGAGCAGGAAGGTCAGCGCCCAGCGGATCGGGTTGAGGCTGCGCGGCGAGGTGTTCAGGCCCAGCGCTTTTTCAATCGCCAGCCACATGCCGTGCCAGGCGCCCCAGACGATGTAGGTGATGTTCGCGCCGTGCCACAGGCCACCGAGGAGCATGGTCAGGAACAGGTTGCGGTAAGTCATCAGCGTGCCTTTACGGTTACCGCCGAGAGTGATGTACAGATAGTCACGCAGCCAGGTCGACAGGCTGATGTGCCAGCGGCGCCAGAACTCGGTGATCGACTGGCTGATGTATGGCTGTTTGAAGTTTTCCATGAAGCGGAAACCCATCATCAAGCCCAGACCGATGGCCATGTCGCTGTAACCGGAAAAGTCGAAATACAGCTGTGCGGTGTACGCCAGCGCGCCGAGCCAGGCATCACCCGTGGTTGGGTTTTGCAGGGCGAAGCAATGGTCGGCGACCACCGCGAGGGTGTCGGCGATGAAGACCTTCTTGATGAAACCCTGCATGAACCGCGTGCAGCCCTCGGAGAACTTGTCGAGGGTGTGCGTGCGGTTGTTGAACTGATCGGCGAGGTCGCGGAAACGCAGGACCGGGCCGGCAATCAGGTGCGGGAAGATCGCCACGAACGCTGCGAAGTCGATCAGGTTGCGCGTGGCCGGGGTATCGCCGCGATACACGTCGATGATGTAGCTGATCGACTCGAAGATGTAGAACGAGATACCGATCGGCAGCAGCACGTGGGTGAGGATGAACGGCTCAAGACCGACCGAAGTCATCATCGCATTGATGCTGTCGACGCCGAAGTTGGCGTACTTGAAGTAGCCGAGGATGCACAGGTCGACTGCTACGCCGAGCAGCAGCCAGCGCTGCGCCGGTTTGGTTCTGACGCCGGCGGCCCCGACTTTGAGGCCGATCCAGTAGTTCCACAGCGTGACGGCGGCGAACAGCGCGAGGAAGTCCACACGCCACCAGGCGTAGAACACGTAGCTGGCGATCAGCAGCAGCAGGTTGCGATAGCGTTGCCCGCTCAAGTAGTACAAGCCGAGAAAGATCGGCAAGAACAGAAACAGGAACACGTTGGATGAAAATACCATCCCGATCTCTCCATGTTTGAACCAACAGTCAAGGGCCAAAGCCCCCCCAAACCCCCCGTGGTAGTGGAGGGGTGAAACGGTGTTTCTGTCAGGGTTGTGCAGGGCCTTGAAAACTTGCCCTCACCCCCCGCCCTCTCCCGGAGGGAGAGGGAGCCTGATCTCCATGGTTTTCAGAAAAGGAGATCGACTCGGTATTTCTGTGCAGCCTGATCTCGATTGTTTTTCAACACCTGAGATCGGCTCGGTATTTCATTTCGGTGTAACTCGCACAGCCACCTCGGTCAGTCCCCTCTCCCTCCGGGAGAGGGTTAGGGTGAGGGGCTTTTAGCCCTTTTCATGGGACGGGTCGTAGACCTTGGTCAGGTCGCCACCCAGGCGGAAAGTCTTGAACGGTTGCATGCCGTGCTTCTTCTCGATCACATCTGGCGGGCAGGTGTAGAGCGTGCAGAACGGTTCGAGCCAGGCGAATTTCATGTCCTCTTTCAAGTCGGTCATGTCCTGCTCTTTACCGTTCTTCTTCTCGAATTCATCCGGGTCTTTCACCCCAGACAACACCCGATCACCCAGACGCTTCAGCGCACCGTTGTTTTCCTGACGCAAATCAACACCATTGACCTGAGCAAAACTGGCGATCATCGCCAGCGGCGGCAGGGCGTAGTTGTGATAGGCGAGGGCGCGTTGCTGGCGCTTGAGTTCGTTGGGCAGGAAGCCGTCGGCATCGACTTGATTGACGCCAACCTTGTATTCCTTCACCGCCCAGTCAAACAGGTCGCGGCGGTTGGTCGCGACCGAGGTCGCCATCACCGACCATGCAGCCCAGTAGGAATGGTTGTTGGTTTTTTCCAGCGGCAGGTTGTCCCAATCGCTGACCACCTGATCAGCCATTTTGCTGAACCACGCCTCAATCAACTGCGCTTCCTGTTGATGCTGGGCCAGCGGATGCGAGTCGGAGAACTTCAGGCGAATGTACGAAGAGGCCATGCTGCCCAGCGCCCATTTGCGCATCGACTTGCCGGTGTGGTTGAAGTCTTTCGACATCAACGCATCGGCCTTGGCCCACGCGGTCAGCCAGTTCAGCGTGCATTCGAGCTGCTCCGGACGCCCGTCGCGCATGAACTGCATCACCCGTTTGGCGGTGCCGCGTTCCAGCGTGGTGATGTCTTTGGTGGTGTCGCGAAAGGCTTTTTCCGACTGCACGTTCAGTGTCGCGCGGGCCTTGTTCGAACCTTCGTATTTGCTGCGAAATTGCAGCGGCCCGGTGTAGGGCGTCGGCATCGCATCGCAGCCTTCGCTTTTGTCACCGGTCTTGAATTTATCCACAGGCGCGAAATAGCCCTGAGGTGGACGCAGTGGTGCGGCGGCCTGCGCGGTGCCGGCGAAGATCGCCAGCCCGAGCAGCGTCGGCGCTAAAAGAGTTTTCAGTTTCGAGTTTCGCATAGCAGACCTCATTGCCCGACCTGAGCGGTTTGTTGCCCAGCGCCCGGGAATACGTTGCGTTTGCAGATTTTCGCTTCGACTTTCTGCGGCGCGGTGCCCGCTTCCGGGCCCTGGACTTCGACTGCCAGCAGGTTTTGCGAGGCCCAGTCTTCGTCCGTGCGCAGCTCAAAGGCGAAACGACCGTCGGTGTCGGAGGTTTCCGGTTTCTCGATCTTGATGTCCTCGTGGCGACCGTTCATGTACCAGAGGGTGGCTTGCAGGGTTTTCACCGAAGGGTCGGCGAAGCGGATGTCGACCTGATGGCTGCTGTTCTGCAGGTTCAGGTTCTTGCTGTTGACCAGCAGTTCTTGTTTGCTGCCCGGCTTGAGCGTGGTGCTCGCGGACATTTGCGCGTCTTTGCCTTCGCAGCCGTTGTCGAGCAGCGACATCATCTGGCGATAGATGGTTTCCTGGTCGAGGCGGTACAGCGGCGAGAATTCCCAGATGAGAATTTTCGGCGGGGTCTTCTGGAATTCGTCGCTGCCGAGGTACTGCAACATCGAACCTTCCAGGCCACCGCCGGGGAAGGCGACGTTGAGAATATCGGCGCCGATGGCTTCTTCGAGGAAGCCGGCGAAGTTGTAGTTCTTGCCGCTGTGCGAAGTGCCGACGAGGGTGATTTGTGGATTGCCGGAATCACCGAACAGGTCGCCGTCACCGGCCTCGCCCTTAGGCTCGGTGGTGAATTGATCCATGTACTGGATCGCGTAACTGGTGCCGCACAGTTGCCCGGCCATGTTGTGCAGGGTGCCGGTCTTGCCCATGCGCCCGGAGCGTTTGGTTTCGAATTCACGCTTGGGAATGTCGGCGAAGGCCGGAATCTGCTTGACCTTTTCGGCGACGATTTTCGCCGTGCGCTGTGCACCGTATGGCGTCCAGTGTTGGTCGCCACGGAAGTAGAAATCGTGGGCGGGCAGAGTGTCCGGCAGCGATTCGTTGGTCAGCGGCGACAGGTCTGGCACCACGTAACCCATCTTGGCGAAACGGCCGAGCATGGTCTTGTAGTTGCCCAGCGCTTTCTCGTAATCGAACGCGGCTTTTTCCTGCGGATTGAGCTTGTTGCGGTTCACCAGACCACGGGTCGGCTGGTAAACGATCACCAGCTCAACGCCTTTGGCTTTGAACGCATCGTGCAGTTGTTGCAGGCGTTTGTAGCCGGCCGGGGTGGTGTTGAACTCGGTACGCAGGTCTTCCTGCGTCCGGAACAGCCAGTCACCTTGCGCCTGCACCAGGGTGGTGAAGTTCTGCTGATAGCGCGTGGTGTAGTTCTTCGCGTCATGCGCAGCCGGGCACAGGTTGCAGCACGGTTCGGCGCTGAACTTTGGCGGCGTGGCGCCGGCCGCTTCATCGGCGCGCGCACCGTTGCTGGCCGCGAGAATGCCCACGGTCAGGGCCGACAGGCTGAGTAATCTGATCAAGTGTGGGTGCATAAAATTATCCTCAGTCCCGCATTTCGGTCTGGCGTTCGACAGGGTCGATCAGCACGGCTTTCTGCTGGCGCACCAGCAGGTCGAGAATTTCATCCTGGCGCTCGCCGAGGATGCCGTTGAAGCTGATGCCGCTGGATTTGGTCGGCGCCAGCATCGACACGCGATACAGCTCGACACTCAACGGTGAATCGATCGACAGCGGGCCGCTGCCATTGGCCGCCAGTTCACCGCCAACGACGATCAGCGACACTTGGGCATCGAACGGGTCGAGCTTGATGTCACGGTCGGTGTCGGTGAGGTCCTTGATGTGGCCGTAGACGCCGGTCAAACCGTTGGCCATGGCGACGTTTTCGTAGAGGCGGATATTCACGCTGTTACGAATGCGGATGCCGTGGCGCTTGTTGCTGATGACCTTGTTGCCCCACAGCAGGTTGTCGGCGGACTCGTAGAGGGTGATGCCGTCGGTGTGGTTCTTGTAGATCTCGTTGTAGGCAATGATGTTGTTGACGCTGTTACGGTCGATCACCAGGCCCGAGAGGTGGTTGTCGAAGCTCTTGTTGTTGAAGATGAAGCTGTCGTTGACCTCACGGGAAATAATGATCCCGTGCTTCTTCTTCGTACCGTGGACGGTGTTCTCCGCGATGATCAGACCGTGGGAACGGTCGTGCGGGTCGATGCCGTAGACGATGTTGTCTTTGTAGGTGTTGCCCTTGACCACAAAGTCGCGGGTCTCGTAGCAGTAGAAGCCGTACCACATGTCCGAGAACTCGGAGCCGACGATCCAGCCAGTCGGTTCAGGACGCTTGAGGACCTTGGCCATGTTCGGCGTGTACTGGGAAATACTCACGCCGTACGACTTACTGTTGGCGTAACCGAAACTGGCCATCTTGCTGTTGACGATGTAGGTCTCGGTGCCGCCCCAGGCGAGCAGGAACGGTCGGAATTCCTTCGGCGAACGGAAGGTTGCCGGGCCGTTGTCCTTTTCGCGCCAGCCAGTGACTTTGGTGTCACGCACGAACAACTGACCGTCGTTGACCATGAACGCACCGGCTTCTTGCGACAGGCGCAGTTCCTGGGTCTGACCGTCGATTTCGAGGATACCTTTACGGCCAACCACGATCGGCAGCTTCGACAGGTACACGCCCGGCGCGGTCTCGCTGAAATACTGCTTGGGCAGTTTCTGCGCCAGATCCTTGAGGTTCATGTAGCCGTCGTCGACGAAGATCGCCTGCGGGATACCGTGCTGACGCACCACCCATTCGGCCATCTTGTTGTCGCCGCCGATAAAGTCCTTAAGGGCGTCTTCCTGCATCATCCGGCGCACGCTGACTTTGCCTGCTTTGCTGCGGACGATTTTCGCGGCGGCGGCTTCGGCGGTGTAGCCGGAAATGTCCGGCAGTTTCGGCGCGGCCAGGTTCAGCGCTTCGGTCGGCGCGCTGCTGACGGTGTAGGTCTTGGCTTGTTGCAGCTCTTTGGCGGTGGTCACCGGCTTAACCGGCTCCACAGTCGCGAAGGCGCTGGCGCTGGCCAGCAGCATCGCGCCGGCCAGCAGGCTGAGTGAGCCTGTCCTGGTGCTGATCATGTCGGGCACTCCCTTGGCGGTTTGCATCAGAAGCGCCAGATCACGTCGATGAACGCGCGGTGCATGTACGAATCAACCTGCTTGCCATAGGCATCGCCCGGTTTGAACACACCGCCACGGAAACGCACGAGGGCCGAAGGCTCGTCGATCGACTGGCTCAGCGCCGCCGGCAACAGGCCTTGCTTGAAGTACTTGGTGACGACCAGATCCATCTCCTGACCGAGATCCTTGTTGCCGTCTTCAAGCGGCAGCGAAGTACTGGAGAGGATCGCGCCGGTGGCGTCGTCGGTGTTGTTTTCCACCGCGTTGATGCCGTTGCTGCCCACTGGCTTGTTGCCGTCGACGCGCCAGAACTTGTGGTAGATCAGGCTGGCGTCGTACTCGTCGTTGACCATCCACGAACCGAACAGGGTCGCGGTCTGCATGTTGTTCATTTCGCCACGGAAGGCTTCACCGAAACGGTGAACCCGCGAGCGCGTACCGGTGTAGTTGGAGCGGTTGCTCTCCAGACCGGTCTGCTCGTAATCGGCGCTGGCGCGGGCGTAGGCACCGCCGACTTGCCATTGCGGATCAAGGCGCAAGCGCACACCGATGTCGGTGGCCCAGCCGTTGACGTCTTCGCTGCGCTTGGCTTGTGCCGGGCGCGAACCATCGGCGTTGAGGGCGTTGACCGAGTCGCGGTCGCCGCTCATGCCGGTGATGCTGCCCCAGTAGTTGACGGTGTTGGTGTTGCGCCAGTTGTAGGCGTCGCTGTCGGCGGTCAGGCCGATCCAGCTGATGTCGCCGTTCTCGGTTTTATCCAGCGAGTCGCGCGGCACGCCCGGCTCGGCGTAATCGAGTTTGCCGTCGTCGTGGGTGTGATGACCGCGAATGCCGACCCAGTTGCCCGGGGTCCACTGATAGGCTGCATCGGCGTAAGCGTGCAGGCGATCCTTGTCTTTCGGCGCCAGCTCTTTGAGGTCGGTGCGGTATTCGCTGAAGCGTTCGGCGACACCGGCGTTGGCGCGCAACAGGGTGGTGTCGAAGGTCCAGTTCAGCGCTTCGATATTGGTGTCGCGCCATTGGCCGTCGTCATTGCGCAAACGTTGACGACCGAACTTGAGCATCTCGCCCGGGTACGGGGTGAGGCCGCTGTAGCCGACCCAGAACTCGCGCATCGCCAGGTAGTTTTTCTTGGTTTTGCGATCACTGTTGTCGGTGGCTTGTTCACCGTCGGATTGTTGCAGGGTGTCGGTTTCGATGATGTCGGTCGAGGTCACGGCCTGGCCCATGGCGTAGGCACTCCACGCGCCGCTTTCACCATAGATCCACGGACGCAGGTCGAGGCCGACACCGTTGACGTCGCCGCCGCTGGCGGTGCCGAGGTCACGGTCGTCTTCGGACTGGCCGGTGACTTTCACTTCGAGGCCGAAGTTCTGGGTTTCAGTCATCGCGGCCAGTGTCGGGCAAGACCAGATCAGCGCGAACGAAAGGCCAATGCCGGCCTTCACGAATGGATTCAACTTCATAATTTTTCCTCGCCGTCTTCTTCTTGCAGGGCGTGCAGTTGCAGCGTGTTCGGGTTCAGAGCGCCACGGCTGGCTTGCTCTTGTTGCAGCAGACGTTGGGCTTCGGCCAGACGCTCGGGCGGCAGTTGCGCGGCGAGGGTGGTCGCCAGCTCATCGGCTTGCGGGGTGTTTTGCGCCTTGGCCAATTGGCTGAACACATAGGCGTTGAGCGGGTCGGGCCTGGTGCCCTTGCCTTGGGAGAACAGTTGGGCGATGGCGAAGTCGGCGCTGTTCTGGCCATTGCGCGCAGCGGTCAACAAGTGGTCGAGAGCCTTCTGCGGATAGACCTTGCCCAGGTAGCCACGGCGATAGATCTGGCCGAGGTAGTAGTCGGCGGCGACTTCGCGGCCAACGGCTTTCTGGAAATGTTCTTCGGCGACTTTGGCGTCGGCCGGGACCATTTTGCCTTCGTAGTAGAGCTTGCCCAGCAACAACTCGGCGCGCGGTTGGTCGGCGGCGCGGCCGTTGTCGAGGTACTTCATCATCTGATCGACGTCACCCAGTTCCGGGTAGTCGTAGAGCAGTTGTGCGAGGGTCACCCACGACGCCGGGTAGCCCGGAGCGATCGGCTCGAGCAGCGACTGCGCGGTTTTCTCGTCGGGCTTGCCGAGGGTCGAATCAGCCAGTACACGGGCGACGGAATCGACGCGCTGGGCGGTGACGGTGCCACGGCTGTAACCGGCCTGCATCTGCTTGATCAGCTCGGCTTGTTGCTCAGGCTGCGCACGTTTCTGGTACACGGTGGCCAGTTCGACGTAGCAGATGTCGGTGGTGTTGAGCGCGGCTTTGCAGATCTTTTCCACGTCATCCAGGTGCTGGTCGTAAGTACCTTGGGTGCGATACAGCAGCACCTGCGCCAGACCGGCTTCCGGGTAGCCGGATTTGCGCCACTGATCGATCTGCTGCTGCGCGTTGATGTTGGGGAAGCTGTGCGGGTATTGCAGGTACAGCATCGCCAGCGGGATCAACGTATTGCCTTCGCCATTGGCGGCGGCTTTTTTCAGCAGGGTTTCGGCTTCGTGGTGCTCGGCTTCGGTGGAGCCCGGCTTGGCCACCAGCAAGCGACCGAGACGCGCCTGAGCACGCGGCGAAACACTGGCAGCGGCGCGGTAAGTCGCTTCGGCCTGTTTCATCTGCTCGGGGTCGCGGCTGTCGACCTGGATATCGGCGAGGCCGACTTGCGCTTCGCTGTAACCCAGATCAGCCAGTTGCTGATAGTTCTGCGCGGCGGTGGCGGTGTCGCCACGCTTGAGCGCTTCGTTGGCCAGACGCTGATCGGGCAGGCCGGCGCAACCGGCCAGACTCACCGCCAATGCCAAGGCACACACCGTCCCCATGTAGGAGTGAGCCTGCTCGCGATTCAGGCGGCGCGGTACATCAGACACACCGCGCTGATCCAATCGCCGGCAGGCCAGCTCCCACAGGGATCGCGGTGTTTTCAGGATGGGTGGAGTAGTCACAGGCATGTCCTCGACTTAAAGACCGGCAGCCATGGCTTTGTCGATCAGCCAGTTCAGGTTCGGGCCACGGTCGCTGTTCACTTCCACCGGACGGCCGGCGAGGCTGCTGTCGAGCGGCTCGTCAGGCTGGATCTGCACGCGGATATCGGAAGACAGGTCGGCGCTCTTCAGGCTGGTGCTGCTGACGATCTTGCCGGTGCGGGTCTTGTCTTCGCCGGCAATCTGGAAGCTCACCGGGGTGCCTGGACGCACGTCGCCGAACTGGCGATAGGAGAAGCGCGCATCGACGGTGGCCTGGGTATTGCGCGGCACCAGTTGGAAGATCACATCGCCCTTGCTCGCGTATTGACCGTCAGCCACCAGTTGCTGGGCCACGGTGCAATCGCACGGCGAGGTCAGGGTGCCGGTCATTTGCTTGCCGAACAGTTCTTCAACCTTGGCCGGCGACAGTTGATCTTCTTCCAGATGGCCCTTGAGTACGTCGAGCATGCTGGTGCTGAAGGTCGCCAGTGGCGCGCCTTTCGCCGCGACGCCGTCGGACTTGACCAGGCTCTGCACGGTGCCGTCACGCGGCATGGTGATGTTCATCCCCGGCACGCTGACCAGACCGGCCTGCGCGTGGCTGACGAAGTACATGCCGTACACCGATTTGAAAATGAAACCCGCCGCGACCAGACCGACCGCGAAGATACCGGCGCTGAATGTCACCGCTTTCAGGCGACCGAACGGGGTCATGCCGGAGCCGCCGTCCTTGACCTTGCGCGCCTTGGTGAAGTTGTCGCGCTGCAGGGTCGCCAGCACTTCACCGATGCTGACGATGTCGCCGGCCAGGTGCGAAGTGATCAAGTGGCGCAGGGTGGAAATGTCCTGCGGCTCCAGATTCTGGAACTGGCAGCCGGCGCGGCCGGTCTGGCGATCGAAGGAACGTACTTGCAGTTCAACGTCCATGGCGATGCCGAGGTTGTCGATGACGAATTGCAGACGCGCCTTGTACACCTGGCCAATGGTCAGCGGCAGCTGCCCGGCGTTGAATGCCAGACCACCGGCAGACAGGTCGATGACCCGCGCTTCGACCGGCGTCCGGTCGGGACCGAAGAAGCGCAGTTTGGCCGGGATTTTCACGCGGGCGTGTTGGCGCTGGGCTTCGGATTCATGCACTACGTTGGCGTTGACGGCGGTATTCATAGGGGCGATTTCCTTGTTAATTCAATAGGGGCGGGTCAGACCATCATCAGCAGCACGGCGACAAAAATGCTGCCGGCGGAGAAGGTCATGGTCCGAGACGACCAGGTGTTGAACCAACGTTGAAAGCTGGCGAGATCACGGGTCAGGGATGTCGGTTGGCGAGTCCAGGATTGTTGGTCGAGGCGGAAGAACACGTAGATCTTCACCAGCGCACCGACGATCTGGTTGTAATACAGAATCGCTGGGTAAGCCGGGCCGATGCGGTGACCGGAACACGACAACAGCAACGTCAGGATCAGGCGGGTGATGCCGATCCACAGCAGGTAAACGAGGATGAACGCGGTGCCGTATTTGAAGCTGGCGATGAGCGCCACGGTCAGGCCGAGCAAGGAGGTCCACATCGACACGCGTTGGTCGAACAGCACCACCGAGGTGAACGCGCCGAGACGTTTCACACCCAGGCCCAGCGCTCGCGAGTTCTGCCGCAGGTTGTTGCCGTACCAGCGGAACATCAGTTTGCGGCTGGCCTTGATGAAGCTCTTTTCCGGCGGGTGTTCAACGGTGTTGATCGCCGCGTCAGGCACGTAGAAAGTGTCGTAGCCGAGGCGCATCAGGCTGAACCAGCTCGACTTGTCGTCGCCGGTCAAAAACTTGAAACGACCCAGACGCCAGTGTTGCAGCGAGTCGCTTTCAACGTCGGCGATGAATTCCGGGTTGGTCACCACAGTGGCGCGGAACACCGACATACGACCGGTCATGGTCAGCACGCGTTTGGACAGGGCCATCGAGCACATGTTGATGTGGCGCTGGGCGAAACGCAGCTTGTGCCATTCGCTCATGATGTAGCCGCCGCGCACTTCGCAGAACTCGTTGGTGGTCAGGCCGCCGACGTTGCCGAACAGCTGGAACCACGGCACGGTCTTGCGCACGGTGCCTTCGCCGAGCACGGTGTCGCCATCGATCACGGCCACCACGGCGCGGTCGTCCGGCAGGTGACGGGAGATCGCGCGGAAACCATAGGCCAGGCCATCACGTTTGCCGGTGCCGGGAATGCGCACGAAGTCGAGCTTGACGCGGTCGGGCGGATTCATCCGTGCCCACAGTGCCTTGACCAGCAGCTCATCGGACATTTCGACGATCGAGCAGACCACGGTGGTCGGCAGTTCGCAGTCGATGGCTTCGCGGATCACCGAGCTGTAGACCTGCGCAGTGGTGAGCGCGTCGATCCGGAAACTGGTGACCATCAGGAACACATGCGACGGGTCCGCCGCCTTACCCAGCTTGCGCACTTTGCGGCGCAGGTGCGGGTAAACGATGTAGAGAAAAATCATGCCGCGCACAAAGTGCGTTGCACCCATCGAGTAGCGCCAGATACCCACGGCGCCAATCAGGAAAATGAAGTCCTTCGACTCGGAGTCGAATGTGGACGTGGGCAGCATCAAGGCCAGGCCCATCAGCAGACTGAGATAAAAAAGCCAGCCGGCTGATTGCAGAAAAAAATGTTTGAGCTTGCTCATCAGCGTCATCCGAAGGTAAGGGAGGCTTCAAGCTGCAAGCTCCGAGCTGCAAGTCCTGCAGCTCGAAGCTTGTCGCTTAGGTCTGCATTACCAGCAGATACCCTCGGTGCGCGTACCGGCGTCGGTGGCTTTGGCCATGAAGCCGACCAGGTCGATGACCTGCTTGCCGTGCGGCGCTTGCTGGGCCAACGGGCGGAACTTCTCGTCGCGGTTGCCGAGGATGATCACGTCGGAGTTGTCGATCACCGAATCGAAGTCCGCGTTGAGCAGGGACGAAACGTGCGGGATCTTCGACTCGATGTAGTCCTTGTTCGCGCCGTGAACTCGGGCGTACTCGACGTTGCTGTCGTAGATGCTCAGGTCGTAACCCTTGCCGATCAGCATCTCGGCCAGTTCCACCAGCGGGCTTTCGCGTAGATCGTCGGTGCCGGCCTTGAAGCTCAGGCCGAGCAGGGCGACTTTGCGTTTGTCGTGGCTTTCAACGATGTCGAAGGCGTTCTGCACTTGCGATTCGTTGCTGCGCATCAGCGAGTTGAGCAGCGGCGCTTCGACGTCCAGGGAACCGGCGCGGTAGGTCAGGGCGCGCACGTCTTTTGGCAGGCACGAACCGCCGAAGGCGAAGCCTGGGCGCATGTAGTACTGGGACAGGTTGAGGGTCTTGTCCTGGCAGACCACTTCCATCACTTCACGGCCATCGACGCCGACCGCTTTGGCGATGTTGCCGATCTCGTTGGCGAAGGTCACTTTGGTTGCGTGCCAGACGTTGCAGGTGTACTTGATCATCTCGGCGACGGCGATGTCCTTGCGGATGATCGGTGCGTCGAGTTCTTCGTACAGCGATTGCAGAACGTCGCCCGAGGCCTTGTCGAACTCGCCGATGACGGTCATCGGTGGCAGGTCGTAGTCGGCGATCGCGGTGGATTCACGCAGGAACTCAGGGTTGACCGCAACGCCGAAGTCGACGCCGGCTTTCTTGCCCGAGCAGTCTTCGAGAATCGGGATCACCACGTTGGCAACAGTGCCCGGCAGTACGGTGCTGCGCACGACGATGGTGTGGCGAGTGGTTTTTTCACGCAGGACAAAACCGATCTCGCGGCATACCGCTTCGATGTAGTTCAGTTCGAGGTCGCCGTTCTTCTTGCTCGGCGTACCGACGCAGATCATCGACAGGTCGGTGTCGCGAATCGCCTCGGCGAAGTTGGTCGTGCCACGCAGACGACCGGTCTGGATACCCTGTTGCAGAAGTTCGCCCAGGCCCGGTTCAACAATCGGCGATTTGCCGGCATTGATCATGTCGATCTTGTCTTTGGCAACATCGACGCCAACTACGTCATGGCCCCGTGCAGACAGGCAACCGGCACATACTGCGCCAACGTAACCCAAACCAAATATGCTGATGCGCATCGCAATTACCTCTGTATATATCAGGCCTTAGAGGGCCGGAGTTAATGGTGTTCAGCGTTCATTAGTGCACTCGAAAGTGCGGCATACAGGCGCCACAATGCCGTGTGCAGGCATACTAAGTTTCGAGTGTCTAAATAAGTGCACTCAAGATGTGCGTAACCAGGCCTTGTTGTTATGACGTGCCCTGTTATGCATCCGATCTTCTTTGGAGAAGACTCTTGTGCAATCGTCTTGCGCGCTCGATGTCGGGATGAAAGTCCCGTAAATCAAGCGGTTGGGTGCTCAGGCGAGCACGTTTATAAGGGCGCGGCCATGGCCTTTGTAGGGGATATTAATGGTGCGTATCTCCTGTCCATCGTCTGTTTTGAGACTAGTTAGTCATCTAGGCAAGTTGCTGTGACAACTTGGTTACATGGCCATCTGCTCCGCGTAAGTTATCTCGTACAAACTCGGCGAGAATCGTTACCGGTGGTATGAGCTATGCATTCGAACGAAGTTCCTGCCCGCTCATCGCGAAATCTGAAATTTCTTGAAATATTGTCAGAGATGGCACTAGTCTCAATTTGATAGCACTTTCGTTTTCGACCTTTAATAACAGGCGAAAAATCACGTTAGATAGTTTTGTGCCACTACGGTGAAAAAATTTAGGTGCCACTACTGAAAAAAATGATCAGTGTCGAGTGAAACTAATCTTAGAAAAGACAGGGAGGATTTTCTGGCGCCATTAAAATGGCGAAATGTGGCGAGGGTTTTTTGACATCGTGCGAGCTGCACGACTCTTTATAGAAAGAGTCGTGCATTGGGCATGCTTTATTCGGGGGCGTGGTCGCGCAAAAACACCAGATTGTCCGGTTTCGACTGCTCGGCGCTGTAGCGATAACCCTGTACATCGAACTGCTTGAGCAGGGCCGGATCGTTGATCTTTTCCTGAATCACGAAACGGCTCATCAGGCCCCGCGCTTTCTTCGCGTAGAAGCTGATGATCTTGTACTGGCCGTTCTTCTGGTCCTTGAACTCGGTGTTGATGATCCGCGCGTTCAGGGCCGTGCGTTTGACCGCCGAGAAGTACTCGTTGGACGCAAGGTTGAGCAGCACATCGTCGCCCTGATCGACCAGCGCTTCGTTCAGCCATTCGCTGATGCGCGTGCCCCAGAAAGCGTACAAGTCCTTGCCCCGGGCGTTGGCCAGTTTGGTGCCCATTTCCAGGCGATACGGTTGCATCAGGTCGAGCGGGCGCAGCAAGCCATAGAGGCCGGAGAGCATGCGCAGGTGTTTTTGCGCGTAATCGAAATCGGCTTCGCTGAAGGACTGTGCGTCGAGACCGGTGTAGACGTCGCCCTTGAAGGCGAGCAGCGCCTGTTTGGCGTTGTCCGGGGTGAACGCAGGCGTCCAGCTGCCGAAACGCGCGGCGTTGAGCCCGCCGATCTTGTCGGACACATGCATCAGCTCGCTGATTTGTGCAGGCGTCAGGTCGCGCAGTTGCTGGATCAGTTCCTGCGAGTGGTCAAGGTATTGCGGCTGGGTGAAGCGCTGGGTCGCCGGCGGTGTTTCGTAATCGAGGGTCTTGGCGGGGGAAATCACCATCAGCATGAAGTCGTCTCCTTTAATCGTGGGGGCGATTCTAGGGGGTTGTCCGAGTTGACTCCAGCTATGGGGGCAATAGGTGTGGGGAAGCTTGGGCATTTGCGACGGCTGGTGGATGTTTCCCTCACCCCAGCCCTCTCCCAGAGGGAGAGGGAGCCGATCTCACTGATTTCAAAATTTGAGTGCGACTCGGTAGTTCCGATTGGCGGATATCGAAAGCGATACTCGGTCAGCTCCCTCTCCCCCCGGGCGGTCCGACGTTTCGGGAGGGCTGGGGTGAGGGCGGCGTCCTTCAGCCTTGCACATCAGCTATAGTGCCGCGCGGGTTTTGTTATGGAGACATCCCTTTTGCGCATTGTTCTTTTATTCACCGCGTGGCTGTTGAGCGTCGGTGCCGTCGCGGCGCCGGGCGATGTGGCGACGCTGGATCGCAGTACCTGGCCAGAGCAGCTCAGCAACCCGACGCTGTTTGACGTGGCCTCACGGGCGGAAATCCTCATGTTCGCCCGTGTCCTGCTGGGCACTGAGTCGATGGACGAGGCTGCTCTGGGTCCGCGTCTGGGCTTGCGCACGGTCAACATCGATGCGGTCAATATTCTGCGTCAACGCCTCTGGCAGCGTCTGCTGGCCAACTACAACTACGCCCAGCAAAGCTGTGATCAGGACGCCTCGTTCTGTTTCCTTGTCGAAGACCTGCCGACGCTGCGCGAGCAAGCCGCCAAGTTCGTGGTCAGCGACGACAGTTATTACACCAAGTGGGCCGAACCGAGCCGGATCTTCCATGTGCAATATCTCGACGAGTTGCTGCGCAAGGCCGCTCTGTCCCCACAGACCAGCAACGAATTCGATCGTTTCGGAGACTACGAGCGCAACGGCGACGAGATGCACGACCGCCTGTTTCTGCTGACGTTCGACAGCGCCGCCAACCTGCAACCGGACAACACCGGTTGGCTCACCGAATACCTGCGCAAGGCAAACCTGAGCGGCACATTCTTTGTCTTGGGCAAGGATATTCAGGCGCGGCTGGCTGATCGCTCGGTCAGCAGCCTGCAAGCAGAGTTCTCGAAACAGTGCGTCGGCGTTCAAGGTTGGGAGTTCCGCTCCCACAGCCACTGGCAGGACTGGCAGGATTCGGTGCGGCGCAGCGCTGATCTGGTGAAGAACAAGTTGCCGGAAAACTACGTGCCGCTGTTCCGTCCGCCGGAAGGGCAGCGCCGCAGCGATGCGCAAGGTTTCTTCAACACCCAGGGCCTGCAAGTGGCGCTGTGGGACATCGATGCCCAGGACGGCGCGGGCAAACTCAAGGGCGCGCCGAGTGCGCAGCGGGTGCTGACCCTGATGCTGTTGTGGCGCCACGGGGTAATCAATTTCAACATGAAACAAGACGCGGTGAAGACCTCGTTGCCGTGGCTGATCACGCAAACCGCGCAAAGCGGCATCGGTTGGGAGGACTGTCAGGACGCGTTTCGCTGAGAAACGGCAAAAGCCCGGAAACATTGGGCTTGGGGCGATTTTTTACGGAATTTCGGTGCAGGTGGACTTCCGACTTTAGCGGGCTATGGACAGTCCGCCAAGGGCTTTTCGTCACTCTGCAAAATAAACTTAAAAAAACCGTCAAAGTACTTTTTTATGTCATCGGTTTTGGAGTATTACGAAGACAGACCGCCGAAACCTGCAACACAGGTGGCGTCTTCCAAGACCCGTTTGTTTGCAGTCACTTGAATCTCCGCAGGTGAGATTTCGGCAGTCACTTCGAGGCGCAGCACCGCTCAGGTATTGCGTCTACTGGCTCTGACAAAGGTGACCGAGTATGGATGATCACGGACGTAGCCCTTCCTCCAACCAGCCAATCCTTTATGTACTCGATACCAACGTATTGATTCACGATCCAAACGCCCTGCTGAATTTCGAAGAACACCACGTCGCGATCCCGATGACCGTGCTTGAAGAGCTGGACAAGCTCAAGAGCGGGCATCACAGCGTGGCCGCTGAATGCCGTCAGGCCATCCGGCTGATCGACAAGACCCTGGGCGATGCGTCCCCGGAAGACGTCGAACTGGGTGTGCCGATCCAGCGCGGCAAAGGCGGGCCGAAGGGCTTGCTGTCAATTCTGATGAGCAAACAGGCCGAATCGAACCTGATTCTGCCCGAGCATCTGAACGACAACAAAATCATCAACCAACTGATCGACCTGCATACCCGCGATCCGAAGAAACCGGTCGTGTTGGTCACCAAAGACATCAACATGCGCCTCAAGGCGCGCGCCTGTGGCATCGATGCCGAGGATTACAGCACCGACCAACTGGTCGATGATGTGTCCCTGCTGCCCAACGGCTACCACAACATGACCGGCTCCTTCTGGGACCGCGTGAGCAAGGTCGACACCCGTCAGGATCACGGCCGCACCTGGCATCAAGTGCAACTGATCGACAACTTGCCGGCAGTGCACATCAACGAGTTCATCATTGATGAACAGGGCTTTGTCGGCTGGATCAAGGAGATTGATGAGGCCAAGCTGCTGATCCTCGATCTGCACCAGGAACCGCTGCTGCACCAAGAGGCCTGGGGGCTTAAACCGCGCGACATCTATCAGAGTCTGGCGTTGTACGCGCTGCTGGATCCGGACATTCATCTGGTCAATCTGTCGGGTGCCGCCGGTTCCGGGAAAACCATTCTGGCACTGGCCGCAGCGATCGAGCAGACCATGGTCAGCAAGCGTTATCGCCGCATCATTGCCACCCGCAGCGTGCAGGGTCTGGACCAGGAAATCGGCTTCCTGCCCGGCACCGAAGCGGAAAAAATGGAGCCTTGGCTGGGCGCCATCACCGACAACCTCGAAGCCTTGCACATGGATGACGAAAACACCCATGGCAGCGTCGATTACATCCTCAGCAAAGTGCCGTTGCAGTTCAAATCGCTCAACTACATTCGCGGTCGCAGCTTCCAGCAGAGCCTGATTCTGATCGACGAATGCCAGAACCTCACACCGCACCAGATGAAAACCATCATCACCCGTGCCGGCGCCGGTTCGAAAGTGGTGTGCCTGGGTAACCTCGCACAGATCGACACCCCTTACCTGTCCGCGACCAGCTCCGGGCTGACCTACCTGACCGAACGTTTCAAGGATTTCCCCAACGGTGTGCACATCACCCTGCAAGGGGTGCCTCGCTCGATTCTGGCTGAATACGCCGAATCGCATTTGTAACCCTTCACCCAAAACCGGGCGGCCCTCAAAGCCGCCCGGTTTTTTATGCCCCTGCACAAATCCCAATGTAGGAGCTGCCGAAGGCTGCGATCTTTTGATCTTGTTTTTAAAAATCAAAGTCAAAAGATCGCAGCCTTCGGCAGCTCCTACACGAAGAACACCATATTCGTGCGTGCGGAAATTTGACCCGCAGGTTTACAATCCACGCTCCTGATCAGGAGTAATCCCGTGCTGACTCATCTCGATTCCCAAGGTCGCGCCAACATGGTCGACGTCACCGAAAAAGCCGTGACGTTCCGTGAAGCGACGGCCCAAGCGCTGGTGCGCATGCTCCCCGCAACGCTGCAGATGATCGTCAGCGGCGGCCACCCAAAGGGTGACGTGTTCGCCGTGGCGCGCATTGCCGGCATTCAAGCGGCGAAGAAAACCAGTGATCTGATTCCCCTCTGCCACCCGCTGATGCTCACTGGCGTCAAAGTCGAACTCAGCGCTGATGGCGAAGACACCGTGCGCATCGTCGCCCGCTGCAAACTGTCCGGGCAGACCGGCGTCGAGATGGAAGCGCTGACCGCCGCCAGTGTCGCCGCCCTGACCATCTACGACATGTGCAAAGCCGTCGATCGTGGCATGACCATCGAAAGCGTGCGCTTGCTGGAGAAGGTCGGCGGCAAGAGCGGCCACTTTCAAGCGGAGCAGCCATGAACCTGACCGTGAAGTTTTTTGCCCGTTACCGTGAAGCGCTGGGTGTGGACTCGCTGAAGGTTGAGGGTGATTTCGCTACCGTCGACGACGTGCGAGCACATGTTCTTCAAATGCAGGCGCAACGTGACGGCGCCGAGGTGCTGAGCGAACAAAACCTGATGTGTGCACGCAACGAAGACCTCTGCCAGCTCGACGAACCAGTGACCGATGGCGACGAAGTTGCGTTTTTCCCTACCGTGACCGGAGGCTGAACCATGGCTATTCGCGTGCAGGCCACGCCGTTCGATCCGGGCGCTGAAGTCAACGCGATGCACGCGGCCAATGTCGGCGTCGGCGCAGTGGTGAGTTTTGTCGGCTACGTGCGCGATTTCAACGATGGCCTGGATGTAGCGGGAATGTTCCTCGAGCACTATCCGGGCATGACCGAAAAAGCCCTCGGCAAGATCGCCAGCGAAGCCGAGCAGCGCTGGCCGCTGTTGAAGCTGGAAGTGCTGCATCGCATCGGTGCACTGGAACCGGGCGAACCGATCGTGTTTGTCGGCGCTGCCAGTGCCCATCGCCAGGCCGCCTTCGATGCTTGTGCCTTCGTCATGGACTACCTGAAAACCCGCGCACCGTTCTGGAAGAAGGAAAACACCAGCGACGGGCCGCGATGGGTTGAAGGGCGGGACAGTGATCATGCAGCGGCGGATCGCTGGAAGAAGTAAATCAAAAGATCGCAGCCTTCGGCAGCTCCTACATTGGGTCGGCATACCCCTGTAGGAGCTGCCGAAGGCTGCGATCTTTTTGCTTCTGCCCCGAATTGACGATTTGTACATATAAGTCCAAGATGGATTTACAAGTACAACATGCTTCAATCTTGCCGCTCGAAGCTCCCCGCTAGCAGCTGCTCTCCTTCATCTTGCCAAACCAACAACAACCCGCGAGAGAACGAACATGAAGAAACTCCCCCTCATCACCGGTCTGGCCCTCAGCCTGTTGGCCTCCGCCAGCGTGTTCGCCGCCGAGCAAACCCTGCGCATCGGTATCGAAGCCGCTTACCCGCCATTCGCCTCGAAAACCGATAAAGGTGAAATAGTCGGTTTCGACTACGACATCGGCAACGCCCTGTGCGCGCAGATGAAGGTCAAGTGCGTGTGGGTCGAAGGTGAGTTTGACGGCCTGATTCCTTCGCTGAAAGTGAAGAAAATCGACATGGCGCTGTCATCGATGACGATCAACGAAGACCGCAAGAAGTCGGTGGATTTCACTCACAAGTATTACTTCACTTCGTCACGCCTCGTGATGAAGGAAGGCGCCACCGTCGACGATCAATACGCCAGCCTGAAGGGCAAGAATGTCGGCGTGCAGCGCGCGACCACCACCGATCGTTATGCCACCGAGGTGTTCGAACCGAAGGGCATCAACGTCAAGCGCTACAGCAACAACGAAGAGATTTACATGGATCTGGCGGCGGGGCGGCTGGATGCGATTTTTGCTGACACCATTCCACTCAATGACTTCCTGTCGATGCCGCGTGGCAAGGGTTATGCGTTTGTCGGGCCTGAGTTGAAGGATCCGAAGTACGTGGGCGAGGGCGCGGGGATTGCGGTGCGCAAGGGCAATGCTGAACTGGTTAGCCAGTTGAATGGCGCCATTGATGGCATTCGCGCGAGTGGCGAGTACCAGAAAATTTCCGAGAAGTACTTCAAGTCCGACATCTACGGCGACTGATAGTCCGCTATCGCTGGCAAGCCAGCTCCCACAAGGATTTGCGGCGTACACAAAACCTGTGGGAGCTGGCTTGCCAGCGATGGCGTCAGAGAAATCACCGCAAATCTCTAGCCTTTCAATTCCTTCAAATGCTTGTACACCGTCGCCCGCCCCATGTTCAGCACATTGGCCACATAGTTCGAGGCACTCTTGCCCTTGAACGCTCCCTCGGCGTGTAGCGCCAGCACCAGTTCACGTTTGTGATCGCGAGTCAGCACATTCAGGCTCAGTTGCCGCTCGCGCAGCCAGGCGTGAAGGAAGGTGTTGATGCGTTCCTGCCAGTCATCGCGAAACAGTGAATCCGGTTGCGGGATCAGTTTGCTCGGTGAGAGGAACAGGTCCAGCGCTGCCTTGGCATTCTCGAACAGCGAAATATTCAGATTGATGCACAGTACCGCCAGCGGCAGGCCTTCGCTGTCGCGCAGGACGCTGCTCAGGCTACGGATCTTCTGGCCATCCCAATTGAGCTTTTCGTACGGGCCGATATTGCGGTCGCTGACATCCTCGCTGAGCATGTCTTCCAGTGACGAGTCGTCGCCGATCTCGCGTTTGGACAGGTTGTTGGCGATGTAGTCGACCTTCTGCGTGCGCAGGTCGTGCAGCACCACTTCGGCGTGCGGAAAGAACAGCGTGGCGATGGCATCGGCGATGGCGCGGAAGTTATCCAGCGCCGGGTCGAATTCAGGGGCGGTCATGACAGTGGAGCTCCAGGCAGCGTCAACGCCCCCGTGATCAGGAGGCGGTGCGAGTGTGCCGCAATCCGTTGGACGCGTCATCCGGGGGGACGATCAGGCGAGGCGGGCAGGGGAGAGCATGGCGCTGCTCAGGCCGAACTGCAGCAAGTGCTCGGGCAGCGGCTGACCACGCACCAACGCCGCGCTGGCCTGGCCCATCGCCGGCGAAGTCTGGATGCCGTAGCCACCTTGCGCGGCGACCCAGAATAAACCTGGCACCTGCGGATCGAAACCGCTGAGCAGATCACCGTCGGCAACGAAACTGCGCAGCCCGGCCCAGGTGCGGGTCGGGCGGCGGATGGTCAGCGTCGTGGCTTCTTCGATCTGGTAGATGCCCATGGCGATGTCCAGTTCTTCCGGCTGCACATCGTGAGGTTCGACCGGGTCGGCGTTGGCCGGCGAGCCGAGGAACATGCCGGCGTCAGGCTTCATATAGAAGGATTCGTCGAGGCTGACCAGCATTGGCCAGTGATGAATATCGACGCCTTCGGGGCCGGCGAAAATAAATGCGGCGCGGCGTTTCGGTTGCAGGCCCAGCGGCTTGGCACCGGCCAAAACGCCGATTTTGTCGGCCCAGGCGCCAGCGGCGTTGATGATCATCGGTGCGCTGAAAGTCTGGCCGTTGGTTTGCACGTGCCAGAGGCCGTCGGCGTCGCGGCTCAGGCCGAGTACTTCGCAATCGGTATGCACTTCACCGTTATTGCGACGGATGCCGCGCAGGTAGCCCTGATGCAAGGCGTCGGTGTCGATGTCGCTGGCGCTCGGATCGTAGATCGCGCCGTGGACTTTTTCCCGACGCAGGATCGGTAGCCGCGCGCAGGCTTCGTCGGCGCTGAGCAGTTGCATCTCCGGCACCGTGGCTTTGGCGCTGAGGTATTGGTTATTGAGTTCGGCGGCGTCACCGCTGAAGTCGACGGTCATTTCGCCGCGCGGGGTCAGCAATGGGTGTTCGCAGAAACCGCTTGGCGGATTGTCGAAGAACGCCCGGCTGGCCTGCGTCAGTGTACGCACTTGCGGTGTGCCGTACGCGGCAGTGAACAGCGCGGCGGAGCGCCCGGTGGAGTGATAGGCCGGGTGGGATTCGCGTTCGAGCACGATCACTTTAGCGTGCGGCGACAGCCAGAAACCGGTGGAAGCGCCGGCAATCCCGCCGCCGATGATGATGAAATCTGCCTGGCTCATGAAAAACTCCAAAACTATCGGGGTTCTCTGGGGATCTGTCATTGGCAACTCCCCAATCGGAATGCGATCCCTGTAGGAGCTGCCGAAGGCTGCGATCTTTTGATCTGGTTTTTTAAGATCAAGATCAAAAGATCGCAGCCTTCGGCAGCTCCTACAGTGGTCAGTTGTTCAGGTGGTAAATCGCATTGGCCAGAGCAATGTCTTCCAGGCCCAAGCCGATTGAGCGGAAAAACACGTGGCGGTCGTAATCCGGGCGCTGCACTTTTTCGCTGAGCAGATCGGCGAGGTCGCCGACAATCGAATCCTTGCTCCAGCCATGCTGTTCGCTGGCAATCAACATCTCGCCCGCCGAACCCGGCGTGGTCAGACGATAGTCGCAGAACACCTGCATGTCGTTGAGGCTCTGCGGTGGAACTTCGTGGGCGCGTGGGGCGTTGGTGCTGATCGAAGTGATCAGTGCCGGCTTGCTCAATGCGGCAGGATCGATCACCGGTCCGGCGGACGAGGTGCAGAGCATGATCACATCGGCCTCGGCAAGGGCGGCTTCGCGGTTGTCGGCAATGTTCAGATCGGCAACGATGGCTTTCAACCGTGCCTGAGTATCAGCGTCTTCGAGCAGAGACGGTGAATGCACGCTGATGCTCTGCCAGTCACGCAGCGATTTCACATAGTGCAGATGCGCCTGCGCAACCTTGCCACTGCCGATGATTGCCAGTCGTGTGGCATTCAGCGGTGCAAGGGCGTCGACTGCCACTGCGGTAGTCGCTGCAGTACGCGCGGTGGTCAGTTCACCGGCATCACACAACAGCAACGGCTGCCCGGTTTTCATCGACATCAACAATGTCCACGCGGTTACCAGCGCACCCTGCTCGCGAACGATGTACGGCGAGGTCTTCACGCCGTAAACCCCGTCCTCGGCCAACACGCCCAGATAGTTGATGAAGTCGCCGGCACCCTGCGGGAACTCCACCAGTTGCTGCGCTGGTTGCACGGCGTGTCCGGCAGCGAGATCGCGGAACAGCTTGCGCAGGATCTGCGGCACATCAATGCGCGCCAGCAGCTCGCGGGCCTGATGTTGGTCGATCACGTAGGGCGTACTGGACATATCAGGCTCCGGAGTCTGGATATAAACTAATTTGTCTATTATGGACTTTTAGTTATCTCTCGCAAGCGCCTGATGAAATGCCGGACGAAAAAAAAAGCGCAGTCCGTGGCCGGCTGCGCTTTTCCTTCAAGTGTCGCTTACTGCGGACGCTTGCGCTCGACCGCGCGCAACAGATGTGTCGGTGGCGTTTCGCAACTGATCTTGCGACCGAGCTTCTCTTCGATGGACGGCAACTGATAGGAGTCGTCTTCACCGGCGAAGCTGATCGACACGCCATCGGCGCCAGCACGACCGGTCCGGCCAATGCGGTGCACGTAGTCGTCCGGGACTTCCGGCAGGGTGAAGTTGATCACGTGGCTGATGCCGTCGATGTGAATGCCGCGACCGGCCACATCGGTGGCGACGAGCACGCGAATCTTGCCTTCGCGGAAACCTTCGAGGGTCTTGATGCGTTTGTGTTGCGGCACATCGCCGGACAACTGCGCAGCATTCACACCGTCGCGCACCAGACGCTCTTCGATACGGCGCACTTCGTCCTTGCGGTTGGCGAAGACCATCACCCGCTCCCAGCCATTATCGTTGACCAGGTTGTAGAGCAATTTGTACTTGTCGGCACCGGCCACGGCGTAGATGTGTTGCTCGACGTTTTCGCTGGCGACGTTGGTGACTTCGATTTCGACGATGGACGGATCGGTCGTCCATTGCTTGGCCAGGTTCATCACGTCTTCGGTGAAGGTCGCGGAGAACAGCAGGGTCTGGCGCTCGGACTTCGGCGGGGTCTGGCGAATGATCTGGCGTACTTGCGGGATGAAACCCATGTCGAGCATGCGGTCGGCTTCGTCCAGCACCATCACTTCGACCATGTCCAGGTGCACGTCGCCGCGCTGGTTGAAGTCGAGCAGGCGGCCGGGGGTCGCCACGAGAATGTCGCAGTGACGCGCTTCGAGGTGCTTGAGCTGCTTGTCGAAGTCCATGCCGCCAACGAACGTCATGACGTTGAGACCGGTGTATTTGGTCAGGTCAGCGGCGTCCTTGGCGATCTGCACCACCAGCTCACGGGTCGGCGCGATGATCAGCGCACGGGGTTCGCCCATGTAGCGTTCTTTCGGCGGCGGCGTTTGCAGCAGTTGGGTGATGATCGAGATCAGGAACGCGGCGGTCTTGCCGGTACCGGTCTGCGCGCGACCAATGGCGTCTTTGCCGGCGAGGGTGAAACCCAGCACTTGCGCCTGGATCGGCGTGCAGTACGGGAAGCCCAGATCCTGAATGGCATGCATCAGTTCTGGTGAAAGATTGAAATCGTGGAAGCGGGTTTTGCCTTCCTGTGGCTCGACAACGAAATCTTCGAGTTTCCATGGAATGACCGGGGCCTTGGGCTTTGGTTCGCGACGCGCTCTGGCCGGTTTCGGCTCTTCACTGCGCGCAGGCTCGGCGGCGATTGGCGCGGCCGGAGCGGGTTTCGGGTCTTGCTTCGGTGCTGCTACGGCAGCGGGGCGGTCGGCCTGGGGCGCATCGTTGCGATGACCGGGGGCGTGCGACGGCGCACTGGGAACTGGCGCGAGCTGCTCAGCCTCGCTTTTACCGAACATTTTCTTGAGTGCTTCGAGCACGGTCATCTCATCAATTGGTTAAGGAATGTACGCCGGCCAGTGTAATGCAAGAAACGGGCGCGGCGTAGTAGGAGGGATCAAAGGGTGATTTTAATCTCGACGCTTAGCGCAGGCGTTCGCTCAACCAGACGCCGATGTCGCGAATTTCCTCGGGTAACACTTCGTGCTCCATTGGGTATTCCTGCCATGTCACGGTGACACCATGCTTCACCAAATGCTCGTAGGCGCTGCGTCCCATCGAGTTCTGTACCACGCCGTCGAACTGACCGTGCAGGCATATCGCGGGAATCCGCTGCTGACTGGCTGAAAGCTGCATGTCATCGCTGAACGTCGGTGCATAGGTCGACAGAGCAAGTACGCCACCGAGTGCGCCTTGCCATTTCACAAAAGCGGTGTGCAAAACGACAGCGCCGCCCTGGGAAAAACCGGCAAGGAAAATCCGCGAGGCGTCTATTCCGCTGGCGCGCTGGTTTTCGATCAATTCGATGATGCGATCCGCCGACGCTTCCAGCTCATCACGGTCGATCGCTCGCGCCGGGCTCATGGCTTTAATGTCGTACCAACTGGGCATGGCATATCCGCCATTTATGGTCACTGGACGCGTCGGCGCCTGCGGCAGCACGAAGCGTGTGCTCAGCAGGCTTTCCTGCAACGCTTCCGCTACCGGCAAGAAGTCGTAGCGGTCGGCGCCGAGGCCGTGCAGCCAGATCACGCAGGCGTCTGCGGGCTTAACAGGCTGAAGAATCAAGGGCTCGGTCATGTCTGCTCCAAATATGTGCGGGCGCTCTCAATAAGTGCGTGATTCGAGTGCGCGCCCGGTTGATCCGTTAAGAAGATGTCGCAAGGTTACAAGTTTTGCTATTGACCTGTCGCCGAATCGATTCCGTGACAGGTGTGGTACGGGCTTTGCTATGGAAGGTTCTGTACGAAGCATCCTACGCGTGGCGGTAACACTATCAGTGTACGACCCGCGACGGGATGGCAAAGAATCCGGTGATGGATGTTCGCCAATGGCCGCTACGGGCGCAGCGAACGTGAAAGGGCTACAGCCCGTTCGGCCGATTGGTGAGAAGTGAGTTGTCCATGATGTGGATTTTCTCCTACTAGACTCATAGCGAAGGTCTTACGTCGGTTGACCCCAAAAAAAGCCAACACGGGTCAACAACGCCTCAAAAGGGTGCGACTGGACTCAAGCTCCGACACAACAAGAGCAAAACTGGAGGTTTGAATGAAGATGTTGAAATCCACCCTGGCCATCGTGACTGCAGCAACAGTACTCGGTGTCAGCGGGTTCGCTCAGGCGGGTGCAACCCTGGATGCAGTGCAGAAGAAAGGTTTCGTGCAGTGTGGCGTGAGCGACGGTCTGCCGGGCTTCTCGGTACCGGACGCGACCGGCAAGATCCTCGGGATCGACGCTGACGTCTGCCGCGCTGTGGCCGCTGCCGTATTCGGCGACGCGACCAAGGTCAAGTTCAGTCAGTTGAACGCCAAGGAGCGCTTCACCGCGCTGCAATCGGGCGAGATCGACATCCTGTCGCGCAACACCACCATGACCAGTTCGCGTGACGCGGGCATGGGCCTGAAATTCCCGGGCTTCATTACCTACTACGACGGCATCGGCTTCCTGGTGAACAACAAGCTGGGCGTGAAGAGTGCCAAAGAGCTGGACGGTGCAACCATCTGCATCCAGGCCGGTACCACCACCGAGCTGAACGTTTCCGACTACTTCCGTGGCAACGGTCTGAAATACACCCCGATCACTTTCGACACCTCCGATGAAAGCGCCAAATCGCTGGAATCCGGTCGTTGCGACGTGCTGACCTCCGACAAGTCCCAACTGTTCGCCCAGCGCTCCAAGCTGGCATCGCCGAAGGACTACGTGGTTCTGCCGGAAACCATTTCCAAAGAACCACTGGGCCCGGTCGTACGTAATGGCGACGACGAGTGGCTGGCCATCGTCCGTTGGGTTGGCTACGCGCTGCTCAACACCGAAGAAGCCGGCATCACTTCGAAGAACGTCGAAGCTGAAGCCAAATCGACCAAGAACCCGGACGTCGCCCGTATGCTCGGCGCTGACGGCGAATACGGCAAAGACCTGAAACTGCCGAAAGACTGGGTTGTGCAGATCGTCAAACAAGTCGGCAACTACGGCGAGATCTTCGAGAAAAACCTCGGCAAGAGCACTCCGCTGGAAATCGACCGCGGCTTGAACGCCCTGTGGAACAACGGCGGCATTCAGTACGCACCACCAGTGCGCTAATGGTTCTATCACCCGGTGGGCCAACCGCCGGGTGATGTTCTTGTTCCATTTTTTCCGGGGCACTTCATGCAAAATTCAATCGGCGCACCAAAGCAGAGGCTCAGCCTCAGCGATCCACGAGTGCGTGCGTGGCTATTCCAGATCATCACCGTTGTGGCGGTGGTCTCGCTGGGCTGGTACTTGTTCGACAACACGCAAACCAACCTTCAGCACCGGGGCATTACCTCCGGTTTCGGCTTTCTGGAGCGCAGTGCCGGATTCGGCATCGCTCAACACCTGATCGACTACACCGAAGCGGACAGCTATGCCCGCGTCTTTGTCATCGGTCTTCTCAATACCCTGTTGGTGACCGTGATCGGCGTGGTTCTGGCGACGATCCTCGGGTTCATCATCGGTGTGGCGCGGCTGTCGCAGAACTGGATCATCAGCAAACTGGCGACCGTGTATGTGGAAGTGTTCCGCAACATTCCGCCGCTGCTGCAAATCCTGTTCTGGTACTTCGCGGTGTTCCTGACCATGCCGGGGCCGCGCAACAGCCATAACTTCGGCGACACCTTCTTCGTCAGCAGCCGTGGCCTGAACATGCCGGCCGCACTGGCGGCTGATGGTTTCTGGGCGTTCGTGATCAGCATTGTGGTGGCCATTGTCGGCATCGTGCTGATGACCCGCTGGGCCAACAAACGCTTTGAAGAAACCGGCGTGCCGTTTCACAAGTTCTGGGTCGGTCTGGCGATTCTGCTGGTGATCCCGACCTTGTGCGCACTGATCTTCGGCGCTCCGCTGCATTGGGAAATGCCCGAGCTTAAAGGCTTCAACTTTGTTGGCGGCTGGGTGCTGATCCCGGAACTGCTCGCGTTGACCCTGGCCTTGACCGTGTACACCGCGGCGTTCATCGCCGAGATCGTGCGTTCCGGGATCAAGTCGGTCAGCCACGGCCAGACCGAAGCCGCGCGTTCCCTCGGCCTGCGCAACGGCCCGACCCTGCGCAAAGTGATCATTCCGCAAGCTCTGCGCGTGATCATTCCGCCGCTGACCAGCCAATACCTCAACCTGGCGAAGAACTCCTCGCTGGCAGCCGGTATCGGTTACCCGGAAATGGTGTCGCTGTTCGCCGGCACGGTGCTTAACCAGACCGGTCAGGCGATCGAGGTGATTGCCATCACCATGAGCGTGTACCTAGCGATCAGTATCAGCATTTCCCTGCTGATGAACTGGTACAACAAGCGCATTGCGCTGATCGAGCGGTAAGGAAAAGCGCATGAGTACTCATACTTTCAAACCCGACATGCCCCCACCGAACAGCAGCATCGGCGTGGTGGCGTGGATGCGCGCGAACATGTTCTCCAGCTGGCTCAACACCCTGCTGACGCTGTTTGCGTTCTACCTGATTTATCTCGTGGTGCCGCCGATCCTCAGTTGGGCGATTGTCGATGCCAACTGGGTTGGCACCACCCGCGCCGACTGCACCAAGGAGGGCGCCTGCTGGGTGTTCATTCAGCAGCGTTTCGGCCAGTTCATGTACGGCTACTACCCGACGGAACTGCGCTGGCGTGTCGACCTGACCGTGTGGCTGGCGGTGATCGGCGCGGCGCCATTGTTCATCTCGCGCGTACCGCGTAAAGCGATCTACGGGCTGAGCTTTCTGGTGCTGTACCCGATCATTGCCTTCACCCTGCTGCACGGCGGTTTCGGTCTGACCCCGGTGGCAACCAGCCAGTGGGGCGGCCTGATGCTGACCCTGGTCATCGCCACTGTCGGTATCGCCGGTGCGTTGCCGCTGGGGATTGTGCTGGCGCTCGGGCGACGTTCGAACATGCCGGCGATTCGTGTGGTCTGCGTGACCTTTATCGAATTCTGGCGCGGCGTGCCGTTGATCACGGTGCTGTTCATGTCGTCGGTGATGCTGCCGCTGTTCCTGCCTGAAGGCATGAACTTCGACAAGCTACTGCGGGCACTGATCGGCGTGATCCTGTTCCAGTCGGCGTACGTCGCCGAAGTGGTGCGCGGCGGTCTGCAAGCGATCCCCAAAGGCCAGTACGAAGCGGCTGCAGCGATGGGGCTCGGTTACTGGCGTTCGATGGGCCTGGTGATTCTGCCGCAAGCCCTAAAGCTGGTGATTCCCGGCATCGTCAACACCTTCATTGCGCTGTTCAAGGACACCAGTCTGGTGATCATCATCGGCCTCTTTGACCTGCTCAACAGCGTCAAACAAGCCGCTGCCGATCCGAAATGGCTGGGCATGGCCACCGAAGGCTACGTGTTCGCCGCCCTGGTGTTCTGGATTTTCTGTTTTGGTATGTCGCGCTATTCCATGCATCTGGAACGCAAGCTCGACACTGGCCACAAGCGTTAGGAGTTCTGTAAATGAGTGAAGCAATCAAAAAGCCTGCAGGTTCTGAAGGCATTATTCAGATGCAGGGCGTCAACAAGTGGTACGGCCAGTTCCACGTGCTGAAAGACATCAACCTCAACGTCAAACAGGGCGAGCGTATCGTCCTGTGCGGGCCGTCGGGTTCCGGAAAATCGACAACGATTCGCTGCCTCAATCGTCTGGAAGAACACCAGCAGGGCCGCATCGTCGTCGACGGCGTGGAACTGACCAACGACCTCAAGCAGATCGAAGCGATCCGCCGCGAAGTCGGCATGGTGTTCCAGCACTTCAACCTGTTCCCGCACCTGACCATTCTGCAGAACTGCACCCTGGCGCCAATGTGGGTACGCAAGATGCCCAAGCGCAAGGCCGAGGAAATCGCCATGCATTACCTGGAACGCGTACGCATTCCGGAGCAGGCGCACAAGTTTCCGGGGCAACTGTCCGGTGGTCAGCAACAGCGTGTGGCGATCGCCCGCGCCCTGTGCATGAAACCGAAAATCATGCTGTTCGATGAACCGACTTCAGCGCTCGATCCGGAGATGGTGAAGGAAGTACTCGACACCATGATCGGTCTGGCTGAAGACGGCATGACCATGCTTTGCGTGACTCACGAAATGGGCTTTGCGCGGACTGTGGCCAATCGCGTGATCTTCATGGATAAAGGTGAAATCGTTGAGCAGGCGGCGCCGAATGACTTCTTCGATAACCCGCAGAACGAGCGGACGAAGCTGTTCTTGAGTCAGATTTTGCATTGATGGTTTGTGTGTAAAAACAACCCGGCCTTGTGCCGGGTTTGTTTTTTGGAGTCAGGAAACGGTGAGGGTTTCGTGTTCCTTGTGCACGGTGTACTTGAACGCACCTCTCAAGTCAGCCCCTTCGGCCAAGACTTTCGCATCGGCAAGCAAGTGCGGGTAACGATCCAGCAGCCGCATCAAAAGCATCAACGCCTTCGGCGGCAGCAATTCGCCTCGTTCGTACCTGGAAAATGCGTTGTGGCCTCCACCTGACAGCAGTTGCACCGTCTCTTTTTGCGTCAGGTGCAATTTGCGCCGGATGCGCTTCATCTCGGAACCGATCATTTGTCTTGCAGCGATAACCAGCTCATCGCCTGCTTCCGTGTAACGATCAGCGCTATCGGTGCCGTCATCCCACTCGATTTCCCCGCACTGCCGGCATTCCCAGCCAGCGAGATCATCTACGCGGCGCTCCATGCCTTTGACACTCAGGGTCTCACCGCGACCCTCGAAATGCCTCATTCCCTCACGGGCACCACAGCTGAAACATTGCCGGGTTTTCATGGGTTTTTCTCCTTGAAGGAGATTACCGGTGCGCCGCCGGCAGGGCGGTATGTCACCTTGATGTAAATCTCCAGGCCTTTTGAGTTGATGTGATACACGTCCTGCCAGACTCGATGATCGTCATAGGTGGTCATCGATTTGTACAACATCCTGTTCTGCAACCCGAAAACGATCTCCTGCATTTCTGCGAAGCTAAAACCGAGATCGAGACCGGTTTTGTCCGCGGTCTTGGTGAAAGCTTGTCTGCCAAGTCGTCTGACTTCCGCCTTGATCACCGCCAAGTCGTAATGGGGTGTGTTCTTTTCCATAAGAAACCAAAACCCTGTCCCTGAAATTACCCTTAAAGGGTAATTTTGACCAATCGAAAATACCGCTTCATGTGTCTCCGATTGACCCTAGGTGGTTGCCGTCCTACACGGGTCTGACTAACATGTCAGAAAATTCATCCTATGATTGGATGAAAGGGCGAATCCTATGTCAGACATTTCTCCACTCATCAAACGATCCCTGGTCGATCAGGCCTTGGATCAACTTCGTCAGCGCATCAACGGCGGTGCCTGGCAGGTCGGCGAGCGTTTGCCGACTGAACCCGAGCTGTGCGCCGAACTGGGCATCAGCCGCAACACCGTGCGCGAAGCCATGCGCGTATTGGCGTTTTCCGGGCTGATCGAGATTCGTCAGGGCGACGGCAGTTACCTGCGCGCAGTGGTCGATCCGATGGATACCCTGAAAGCGCTGTCGCAATGCTCGCTGGAACAGGCACGGGAAACCCGCCACATCCTCGAAGTCGAGGCCATCGGCCTGGCGGCGTTACGTCGTACCGAAGAAGACCTCGTCGCATTGCGCGAGGCGCTCGGCACCAGCGGCAGCCATTACCACGGCGATCTCGACACCTACATCGCCTGCGATCTGGTGTTCCACCGCCGTTTGGTCGACGCCGCGCACAACCCGACCCTCAGCGAGCTGTACCGCTATTTCTCCAGCATCGTCGGCGCGCAATTGCGCCAGACCCTGAACATCGTCCCGCGCCGTCAGGAAGTGTTCGACCTGCACATCGAGTTGCTCGATGCGGTCGAGCAACGCGACCCGGAACGGGCCAAAGCCTTATCGAGGCAGTTGATCAATGAACCTTGAAACCGAGAAATCCATGTCCCGCAACGAGATATCCACAACCCCCAAGCGCACGGCAGAACTTGAAGAACTGCTGATCGACGCCGAGGCTGATGACGAACAAGTGCAACAAAGCCATCCGCTGGTACGCCGACCGTGGTTGTTGCTGCTCGGCTTGATTCTGGTGGCGCTGAACTTGCGTCCGGCGCTGTCGAGCATGGCGCCGCTGCTCAGCGATGTGTCGAAAAGTCTTGGCTTGTCGGCGGCTCAGGCCGGTCTGCTGACTACGCTGCCGGTGTTGTGCCTCGGTTTGTTTGCGCCACTGGCACCGATTCTGGCGCGACGTTTTGGTGCTGAGCGGGTGGTGCTGGGGATTTTGCTGACACTGGCGGGCGGGATCATTTTGCGCAGCAACTTCGGTGAGATCGGCCTGTTCGCCGGCAGCGTATTGGGTGGTGCCAGTATTGGCATCATCGGCGTTCTGTTGCCGGGCATCGTCAAACGCGATTTCGCCAAACACGCCGGCACCATGACCGGTGTCTACACCATGGCGCTGTGCCTGGGCGCAGCGATGGCGGCAGGTTCCAGCGTGCCGCTGAGTGAGCATTTCGGTGGTAGCTGGGCGATGGGCCTGGGTTTCTGGGTGATTCCGGCGTTGGTTGCAGCGGTGTTCTGGTTGCCGCAAGTCGGGCAGAAACATGGCGCGCACAATGTTGCATACCGCGTACGCGGTCTGCTGCGTGATCCGCTGGCCTGGCAAGTGACCTTGTACATGGGCCTGCAATCATCGCTGGCCTACATCGTCTTCGGCTGGTTACCGTCGATCCTGATTGGTCGTGGACTGACGCCAACCCAGGCCGGTCTGGTGTTGTCCGGTTCGGTGATCATTCAACTGGCCAGTTCACTGGCTGCGCCGTGGCTGGCCACTCGCGGCAAGGATCAGCGTCTGGCGATTGTGGTGGTGATGGCGCTGACCCTCGGCGGTCTGTTCGGTTGTCTGTATGCGCCGATCGAAGGGCTGTGGGGCTGGGCGATTCTGTTGGGTCTGGGGCAGGGCGGTACGTTCAGTCTGGCGCTGACCTTGATCGTGTTGCGCTCGCGGGATTCACATGTCGCGGCGAACCTGTCGAGCATGTCTCAGGGTTTTGGTTACACGCTGGCGTCGATGGGGCCGTTCGCGGTCGGCGTGGTGCATGACTGGACCGGCGGCTGGAATGCCGTCGGCTGGATCTTTGGCATCACCGGTACAGGTGCGATCATCGCCGGGCTTGGCGCCGGGCGTGCGCTGTACGTGCAAGTGCAAAGCGAGAAGATCTGACGCGGTTCAAACTGTAGGAGTGAGCCTGCTCGCGATAGCTTTATACCAGTCAACGTTGCGCTGACTGACACTCCGCTATCGCGAGCGGGCTCACTCCTACATGGGTTTTGTGTACAGCGGGTATTCGGTTTGCGAATGCCGATAGTGTTTCTGCACATTGCAGACTATCGTGCTGGCAATCTGTACCTATCTTGGAGATTGCCCATGAGCGAAGCCCACGCCGCGTTGATCACCCGCTTCTACCAGGCCTTCCAGCGCCTCGACGCCGAAGCCATGGCCGCCTGCTACACCGACGATGTAGTGTTCAGCGACCCGGCCTTCGGCGAACTGCGTGGCCGCGATGCCGGCGACATGTGGCGCATGCTCACCACCCGCGCCAAAGACTTCTCGCTGACCTTCGACAACGTTCGTGCCGATGAACGCAGCGGCGGTGCACATTGGGTCGCAACCTACCTGTTCAGCCAGACCGGCAACGTCGTGGTCAACGATATCCAGGCCCGCTTCGTGTTCCGTGACGGCAAGATCTGCGAGCACCACGATCATTTTGATCTGTGGCGCTGGTCGCGTCAGGCGCTCGGTTTCAAAGGCCTGCTACTGGGCTGGACGCCGCTGGTGCGCAACGCCGTGCGCGCCCAGGCATTGAAGGGACTGAAGGCATTTCAGGCCGGTCGCTGATAAGATCGCCGCCTGTTTCCTACACGTCTTGATCCCGAAGTGACCAGCCTTAGCGAAAAATCTGTCGATGTCGCCGAACCGGTGAGCAAATCCTGGTTCGTCTACCTCGTTCGCGCCGCCAATGGTTCGTTGTACTGCGGGATCAGTGATGACCCGGTGCGCCGTTTCGCCAAGCATCAAAGCGGCAAAGGTGCACGGTTCTTCCTCTCCAGCCCGGCGATGGCGCTGGTCTACACCGAGCTGTGCCGCGACAAGAGCGATGCGTTGCGTCAGGAACGCTTGATCAAAAAGCTCAAGAAAAGCGCAAAGGAATGCCTGGTCGCGTCCCATCGGGCAGATATCTAGGCTGCCAAGCCGATGCGCGCTTAGCTGCCGACTCAAGCATGTCCGAGTTGATTTTGCATCAACTTAATTGGGCAACGGAGACGCGGGGAAGGTCGTTCCGGTTGCGTTTTCCAGCACCATTTACCCTCTCTTCGGAATGTGATCCCAATTGGTGTGGACACTTTGTGGACGTGCTTCAACTCCTGCGCCTCAAAAGTTTTTCCAACTCTTTCCCTACGAGAAATTCTCCTGTCTAGATGCAACCCAAATTCGAATTTGACGGTGAGTTCATTTTACCTGCGACCTCAAATACCAATTCGAAGGGCTGTAAATGCTCCATGCTGTACTAGCGACCTCATTCAATTTTTGTCGTCGCCGGACGCGGTGAAGGGCGCGTTGTATCAGTACATCCCGTTAGGCATTAAAACTCCAAAAAATGGGGCACGTGGAGTGGCAGCAGGTTGAGCTACGCAGGACGGCTTTTTTCAGGCGCAAGAGTCTTCACCACATCATTGACAACAGCCTTCCCCATCGCTGCCAAACAATGCGCAGCCAAGTATGCCGGTCGGTACCTTTCTCAAACGCAGCATCCTCAGCAAATTTCCGCTCGCCGTTCGTCAATACTCCTGGCAGCAGTAATAAGGCGATTCAGATTATTCCTGTGGGTGACATTGCTACGAAAAATGACTTCGAGCGCATCGAGAACATCACGCGCAATGACGTGATCGCGGCGTGGCGAATAACCCGGCGTTTGCGGGAGTGATGCCAGAAAATACCGCCGGGTTTGGAGGTATAGAGAAGATTTATCGAGTTTATATGAGTTTAGATACCTTCCAGTCCTCTTTTTGTTCAATCCAGTCAACACAGTTAATTCCGTAATCGCTCCTCCTGTCAACGATTGTAACTGTGCTGGCCTTTATGGTGATGTCCTCCGGTGGGCCGTTATCCCAGACTTCACGTAAGGTAAGGTCGTCAGTGGCTTCATCGAATTTCAAAAATCGATATTTTTTATCGGTTTTTACTCCGGGGAATTCCGGGTGGATAAACGGGTGGTTTGTGCACTTGTCTTCTCGTTGTTGAAGATCTCGCAAACGGTTAAGCACTTTAATGTCCATTTCTCGTTTCCTTATTGAATATGGTTTTAATTAATTGAGCACTTTTTACTGATGTGCTGATCTTTATTGTTGGTGCGAAAGCTTTTTAGTTCAACTGTCAGATATGACAGGTGTTTAGAACTAATCGTAATTATCTGTAGCTCAATTAGGGATAAATTGAGTGGCGGCTACGCGCAAGTTTGCGGACCGGTAAGATCTCGTAACCTTGCGCAACCAAGGTTCAGGAATTTGTGGGTCTTTGCGCGTAACACTGGGTGTCTTTAAACTGATACGAAAAAAGGCGTGTAACTAGCATGAGTTCTATGACTTTATCTGTAAGGCAGCGCGCTGGCGCGATGTCAGGATGACCAGATCACTTTGGCGCTCTTATCAATCTGACTGATTGGTTCCCATCAGGCAGATCTGTAGGCTGCTAAGCAAATGCGCGCTAAGCTGCTGGCTCACTATCTGAGCGGCGGAGCCGAGCATGTCCGAGTTGATTCTGCACCACTACCCGACCTCCCCATTTGCCGAGAAGGCCCGCCTGCTGTTGGGTTTCAAAGGCTTGTCGTGGCGCTCGGTGCATATTTCGCCGGTGATGCCGAAACCGGATCTGACCGCGCTGACTGGCGGCTACCGCAAGACACCGGTGTTGCAGATTGGCGCTGACATCTATTGCGACACATCGTTAATCGCGCGGCGCCTGGAGCAGGAAAAGGCTTTGCCGGCGTTCTTCCCTGAAGGTCAGGAGTTCACCTCCGCGAGTTTTGCCACTTGGGCTGATTCGGTGGTGTTCCAGCATGCCGTGAGTCTGGTGTTCCAGCCGGAATCGGTTGCCGTGCGTTTCGCCAAGCTGCCACCGGAAGCGATAAAAGCGTTTATCGCCGACCGTGCCGGTCTGTTCAGTGGTGGCAGCGCCACGCGTTTGTCTGCCGAACAAGCCAAGCATCAGTGGCCGACGATCATGGCGCGGCTGGAGCAGCAGTTGCAGCGCGAGCAGGGTGACTTCCTGTTTGGCGAGCCGTCGATTGCCGACTTTGCACTGGCGCATCCCATGTGGTTCCTGAAAGCGACTCACGTCACGGCACCGCTGGTGGATGAGTATCCGGCGGTTGCAGCCTGGTTGGGGCGAGTGCTGGGCTTTGGTCATGGCGCAGCCAGTGCGATGACGTCGGAAGAGGCGCTTGAGGTTGCACGCAAGGCGACACCGGCAGCATTGCCGGATGAGCAGTTCGTTGATCCGAACGGTTTCAAGGCTGGTCAGCAGGTGGCGATTGCTGCGACGGATTACGGGGTTGATCCGGTGGTGGGTGAGTTGCTGTTTGCCGGCAGCGAAGAGTTGATCATTCGGCGCGAAGACGAGCGCGGCGGCGTGGTGCATGTGCACTTCCCGCGTTTTGGATTCCGTATCGAAGCCCGCTAAAAGCAAAAGATCGCAGCCTTCGGCAGCTCCTACACCGATCTCATGTAGGAGCTGCCGCAGGCTGCGATCTTTTGATCCTGCTGTTACTTCAAGGCGGCGAGGATTTCGTCCGGGTCGAATCCGCGAATCAATGTGCCGTTAACGTCAATCAGCGGAATCCCGCGCCCACCCAATGCCTCATACGCCTTGCGCGCCTCGGCATCCTTCTCGATATCGAACTCCTTGAACGCAATCCCCTTGCTGTCGAGAAAGCGTTTGGTCTGCTTGCAGTAGCCGCACCAGTCAGTGGCGTAGAGCACGACATTGGCCTGCGCCCGTGTCTGCTCCGAGACCATTTGTGACGGGTTGAACACCCGCTCGATCTTGCCCCAGTTCTGATAAACCACGACCACCAGCAGAACCAGTGCAACCTTCTTCAGCACATTGCCGAGCATCAGTTACGCCGCTTCAACTGATCGGTGAGCGACGTTGGCAGGCCTTTGATCACCAGGGTGCCAGCCTCTTCGTCGTATTCGATCTTCGAACCCAGCAGGTGCGCTTCAAAGCTGATCGACAGGCCTTCGGCGCGGCCGGTGAAGCGGCGGAATTGATTCAGGGTGCGTTTGTCCGCCGGAATTTCAGGCGACAGGCCGTAGTCCTTGTTGCGGATGTGATCGTAGAAGGCTTTCGGGCGTTCTTCGTCGATCAGCTCGGACAACTCTTCCAGACCCATCGGTTCGCCGAGTTTGGCCTGGCTGCTGGCGTAATCGACCAGGGTCTTGGTCTTCTCGCGAGCGGATTCTTCCGGCAGGTCTTCGCTCTCGACGAAGTCGCTGAAAGCCTTGAGCAGAGTCCGGGTCTCGCCCGGGCCGTCGACGCCTTCCTGGCAGCCGATAAAGTCGCGGAAGTATTCCGAAACCTTTTTGCCGTTCTTGCCCTTGATGAACGAGATGTATTGCTTGGACTGCTTGTTGTTCTGCCATTCAGAGACGTTGATCCGCGCCGCCAGGTGCAACTGACCTAGGTCGAGGTGGCGCGACGGGGTCACGTCCAGTTCATCGGTCACTGCCACGCCTTCGCTGTGGTGCAGCAGGGCGATGGCCAGGTAATCGGTCATGCCTTGCTGATAGTGGGCGAACAGCACGTGTCCGCCGACCGACAGATTCGACTCTTCCATCAGTTTTTGCAGGTGTTCGACCGCGACTTTGCTGAACGCAGTGAAGTCCTTGCCGCCCTCCATGTATTCCTTCAGCCAGCCGCTGAAGGGGAACGCGCCGGACTCCGGATGGAACAGGCCCCAGGCTTTGCCCTGTTTGGCGTTGTAGCTCTCGTTGAGGTCGGCGAGCATGTTTTCGATGGCTGCAGACTCGGCCAGTTCCGTGTCACGGGCGTGCAGAACTGCGGGTGTGCCGTCGGGTTTTTTGTCGATCAGGTGGACGATGCAATGACGGATCGGCATGGGCTTCTCGGCTGTTGGAAGGGAGGAGGGCAGGCTCCCCCGAAAAAGCGCCCAGTGTACCGCAACCACTGGTTTTGGCGCGGGTTGTAGGGCAAAACCGGGGCGCGCTCTGGCGCTTATGCAGTTTTTTACCGATTTAGCGCAATAAAGCTGACCAAATGGGTAGCTAGAGGCGGATATTTCCCCGGCTCTGTGCTAGTTTTGCCCGGTCTTACGCGAAGTCACTGCGTTAAGCGTGCAATCAGCATTTGTCAGGTCGAACCAAACCCTGATTTCGGTATCTATAACCCGACTCGTCGTGGTTATCGCCGAGGGTGCCAGATCCAGAAGATCGGGCTCGATGGCTGACACTGCACTCTGCAATCCATATGAATTTGATAGGGAAGGAACACTACATGGCTCTTACTAAAGACCAACTGATCGCCGACATCGCTGAAGCTATCGACGCGCCGAAAACCACCGCGCGTAACGCTCTGGACCAACTGGGCCAAATCGTTGCCGATCAGCTGGAAAACGGCGGCGAAATCACCTTGCCAGGTATCGGCAAGCTGAAAGTGACCGAGCGTCCTGCCCGCACTGGCCGTAACCCTTCGACTGGCGCTGCCATCGAAATCCCTGCTAAGAAAGTGATCAAGCTGGTTGTGGCCAAAGGCCTGACCGACGCTGTGAACAAGTAAGACGCAGCGATAAAAAAAACCGTGCACCGGAGCGATCCGGGCACGGTTTTTTTGTGTCTGCGATTTGGCGAGGAATGACACCGCCTTGTAGGAGCTGTCGAGTGAAACGAGGCTGCGATCTTTTGATCTTGTTCTTCAGGATCAAGATCAAAAGATCGCAGCGTGCCGCAGCTCCTACAGGGGCATCTGCGCAGCTATCAGCGAACCCAGCGCTCGCGGCGCCAGATCTGCTGCTCGGACTTGGTCTGGAACGTCCAGGCGACGAAACGGCTTTGCTTCTGGCCCTGAGACATCTCCACGACCTGGCTTTCCAGCACGCCGGCCTTTTTCAGCGCGGTTTCAATGGCCGGCAGGTTCGACGCTTTCGACACCAAGGTGCTGAACCACAGCACTTTATGCTGGAAATTCGCGCTCTCGGCGATCAATTGCGTCACGAAGCGCGCTTCACCGCCCTCGCACCACAGCTCGGCCGATTGGCCACCGAAGTTCAGCACCGGTAGTTTGCGTTTCGGGTCGGCCTTGCCCAGTGCACGCCATTTGCGCTCGCTGCCCTTGGTCGCTTCGTCCATCGAGGCGTGGAACGGCGGGTTGCACATGGTCAGGTCGAAGCGCTCGCCCGGCTCCAGCAAGCCGATCAGGATGTGCTTGCGGTTTTCCTGCTGACGCAGCTGGATAACCTTGCTCAGATCGTTGGACTGGACGATGGCTTTGGCTGCGGCCACGGCGGTCGGATCGATCTCCGAGCCGAGGAAGTGCCAGCGGTATTCACTGTTACCGATCAGCGGATAAACGCAGTTGGCGCCCATGCCGATGTCCAGCACGTTGACGATCGCGCCACGCGGGACCTTGCCGTCGTTCATGCTGGCCAGCAAATCCGCAAGGAAGTGCACGTAATCGGCACGGCCTGGAACAGGCGGGCAGAGGTAATCTGCCGGGATGTCCCAATGCTGGATGCCATAGAACGACTTGAGCAGCGCCCGGTTGAACACGCGCACCGCATCGGGGCTGGCGAAGTCGATGCTTTCCTTGCCGTACGGGTTGGTGATCACGAACTTCGCCAGTTCCGGCGTGGTCTTGATCAGTGCCGGGAAGTCGTAACGACCCTGATGGCGATTGCGCGGGTGCAGGCTGGCCTTTTCACGCGGCTCGACGGTCTTGGCCGGGGTCGCGGAGTCAGGCTTCTTGCGCGCAGGTTTGGGTGTGCGGGGGGCGTTCATGGGCGTGGTCGATTCGGGTATGGCTGAAAGTGGCGGGTATTGTCCCACATTGATGAGCCATGCGCCGAACCTGTGACCCATGACCTTGGACTTGGGGATTTTGATTTATGTAGGAGCTGCTGAAGGCTGCGATCTTTTGATCTTGATCCTGAAAAACAAGATCAAAAGATCGCAGCCTTCGGCAGCTCCTACAGGGGAAGGTGGCGGGAACCATAAAAAAGGGAGGCCACCTGGGCCTCCCTTTTTTATTGCGATTTACCAGTTACAGGCTGGCAATCCGCGCATGCTGCTCGGCCAGTTTGCCCAGGGCTTGTTCAGCCTCGGCCAGTTTGGCGCGTTCTTTTTCGATGACTTCGGCCGGGGCCTTGTCGACGAAACCGGCGTTGGACAGTTTGCCGCCAACGCGCTGGACTTCGCCCTGCAGACGCAGGATTTCCTTGTCCAGACGCGCCAGTTCAGCGCCCTTGTCGATCAGGCCGGCCATTGGTACCAGCACTTCCATCTCGCCAACCAGTGCGGTGGCGGACAGCGGCGCTTCTTCGCCGGCTTTCAGAACAGTGATCGATTCCAGTCGCGCCAGTTTCTTCAGCAGCGCTTCGTTCTCGGTCAGACGGCGCTGGTCTTCAGCGCTGACGTTCTTCAGGTAGATTGGCAGCGGTTTGCCCGGGCCGATGTTCATTTCGCCACGGATGTTACGCGTGCCGAGCATCAGTTCCTTGAGCCATTCGATGTCGTCTTCGGCCGCGGGATCGATGCGCTCTTCGTTGGCCACTGGCCACGCTTGCAGCATGATCGTCTTGCCCTGAATACCAGCCAGCGGCGCGATGCGCTGCCAGATTTCTTCAGTGATGAACGGCATGAACGGATGCGCCAGACGCAGCGCCACTTCCAGTACGCGAACCAGCGTGCGGCGGGTGCCGCGCTGACGTTCAACCGGCGCATTCTCGTCCCACAGCACTGGCTTGGACAGTTCCAGGTACCAGTCGCAGTACTGGTTCCAGATGAACTCGTACAGCGCTTGTGCTGCCAGGTCAAAACGGAACTGATCGAGTTGACGGGTCACTTCGGCTTCGGTGCGTTGCAGCTGCGAGATGATCCAGCGATCCGCCAGCGACAGCTCGTAGGCTTCGCCGTTCTGGCCGCAGTCTTCGCCCTTGTCCAGAACGTAACGCGCGGCGTTCCAGATCTTGTTGCAGAAGTTGCGATAGCCTTCGACGCGGCCCATGTCGAACTTGATGTCGCGACCGGTCGAGGCCAGCGAGCAGAAAGTGAAGCGCAGGGCGTCGGTGCCGTAGCTGGCGATGCCGTCGGCGAACTCCTCGCGGGTCTGCTTCTCGATCTTCTTCGCCAGTTTCGGCTGCATCATGCCGGAGGTGCGCTTCTGCACCAGCTCTTCCAGCTCGATACCGTCGATGATGTCCAGCGGATCCAGGACGTTGCCCTTGGACTTGGACATCTTCTGGCCCTGGCCATCGCGCACCAGACCGTGCACATAAACGGTCTTGAACGGAACTTGCGGCGTGCCGTCCTCGTTCTTGATCAGGTGCATGGTCAGCATGATCATCCGGGCAACCCAGAAGAAAATGATGTCGAAGCCCGTCACCAGTACGTCGGTGGAGTGGAATTTCTTCAGGAACTCGGTTTTTTCCGGCCAGCCCAGGGTGGAGAAGGTCCACAGACCCGAACTGAACCAGGTGTCGAGTACGTCGTTGTCCTGTTGCAGCGCCACGTCCGGACCGAGGTTGTGCTTGGCACGTACTTCGGCTTCGTCGCGACCGACGTAGACTTTGCCCGACTCGTCGTACCAGGCCGGAATCCGGTGGCCCCACCACAGCTGACGGCTGATGCACCAGTCCTGAATGTCGCGCATCCACGAGAAGTACATGTTTTCGTACTGCTTCGGCACGAACTGGATGCGGCCGTCTTCAACGGCGGCAATCGCAGGCTCGGCCAAAGGCTTGGTCGACACGTACCACTGGTCGGTCAACCACGGCTCGATGATGGTGCCGGAGCGGTCGCCTTTCGGTACTTTCAGGCCGTGGTCGTTGACGCTGACCAGCAGGCCGGCGGCGTCGAACGCAGCAACGATTTGCTTACGCGCTTCAAAACGCTCAAGACCGGCGTATTCAGCCGGAATCGCGCCGTCGATGCTGTCGTTCAGCGTGCCATCAAGGTTGAACACCTGGGCTGCCGGCAGCACGTTGGCATTCTTGTCGAAGATATTCAGCAGCGGCAGGTTGTGGCGCTTGCCGACTTCGTAGTCGTTGAAGTCGTGGGCCGGGGTGATTTTCACGCAACCGGTGCCGAATTCAGGATCGCAGTAATCGTCGGCGATGATCGGGATGCGGCGGCCAACCAGTGGCAACTCGACAAACTTGCCGATCAGGGCTTGGTAGCGCTCGTCGTTCGGGTTCACCGCAACGGCGGAGTCGCCGAGCATGGTTTCCGGACGGGTGGTCGCGACGATCAGGAAATCGTTGCCATCAGCGGTTTTCGCGCCGTCGGCCAGCGGGTACTTGAGGTTCCACAGGAAACCTTTCTCGTCGTGGTTTTCCACTTCGAGGTCGGAAATCGCCGTGTGCAGTTTGGTGTCCCAGTTGACCAGACGCTTGCCGCGATAGATCAGACCGTCTTCGTGCAGGCGCACGAAGGCTTCTTTAACGGCTTCCGAGAGGCCGTCGTCCATGGTGAAGCGCTCGCGGCTCCAGTCAACGGACGAGCCGAGGCGGCGGATCTGACGGCTGATGTTGCCACCGGACTGATCCTTCCATTCCCAGACTTTCTCGAGGAATTTTTCGCGGCCCAGATCATGGCGATTCTGGCCCTGGGCTTCGAGTTGACGCTCCACCAGCATCTGCGTGGCGATACCGGCGTGGTCGGTACCCGGTTGCCACAGGGTGTTGCGACCCTGCATGCGGCGGAAACGGATCAGGGCGTCCATGATCGCGTTGTTGAAACCGTGCCCCATGTGCAGGCTGCCGGTGACGTTCGGCGGCGGGATCATGATGGTGTAGGAGTCGCCCGCGCCTTGCGGGGCGAAGTAGTTCTCGGACTCCCAGGTGTTGTACCAGGAAGTTTCAATGGCGTGCGGCTGGTAGGTCTTATCCATGCGCGGCGGGACCCTATTGGCATTAATTCAGGAAAAGCCGACGAGTATAGCGGGGCATGGGGCCGAGGGCGAGCGGGGCGGGCCGGATGGAGATCTAAATGTAGGAGCTGCCGAAGGCTGCGATCTTTTGATCTTGTCTTTAAAAAACAAAGGCCAAAAGATCGCAGCCTGCGGCAGCTCCTACACGGGACGGGTTATTCGTACTGACTCAGCAGCCGTTCCATCCGCGCATCGAGCCGGCGTTTGATTTCGGTTTCGATGTGCGGCGCGAAGTCGTCGATCACGTCCTGCATGATCAATTGCGCGGCGGCGCGTAGTTCGCTGTCGAGGTGGAGCAGGGCGTCCGGGCCTTTATTCACAGGTGCCACAGGTTGCGCGGCGGGTGTCGGGGCTGGCGCGGGTGATGGTTCGACAGCAGCCGGCTCGGCGCCGACAGAGTCAAACAACATCGGAATCTGTTCCTGTTCGCCGTCGTCGACCGTGTCGGTCAACAGCGGTGGTTGCAGGTTGTCGTCGCCGAGCAACTGGCGAATCGATTCGAGATCGTCCAGCAGGTGTGTTGGCTTTTGCTGCGGTTTCGGAGTGTCCATTGGAATGCTCAGAGTCGCTGTAAACGGTGATCTTGCAGAGGATAGCCCTGTTCGCGGTAGAAACGGAAACTCTCCCGCGCGGCCGCCCGAATCGTCGGATCTTCGACCACCACTTCCGCCACCCGGGCGAATTTGCTGGCGAAGGCCGGGACTTTCAGATCGAGATTGACCAGTAAATCCTGATGCTGACCGCAGTCGTCACCCAACCCCAGCACAATCAAACCGTCCGGTTCACTGTCAGCCGGGCCGTGAGGCACGAACGTTTCGCCCTTGAATGCCCACAGGCGCGCATCGAGATCGTCACGCTGAGCCGCATCGCTGCAATGCAGATAGATGCGATGGCCCATGCGCCAGGCTTTCTCGGTGAGTTTGCAGGCAAAATCCAGGCGAGCCGACGGGTCGGCGCTGGGCAGGATGTAAAAATCGACTTTGGTCATTGCGGTTCCAGAGCGGCAAGCGGCGTCACCCGAGAGTGACGCCGCCCATCAGCGGGTTCAGGCTTTGGCGCGATCCAGCAGGTACTGGGTCAGCAGAGGTACTGGACGGCCAGTGGCGCCCTTGTCCTTGCCACCGCTGGTCCATGCGGTGCCGGCGATGTCCAGGTGCGCCCAGTTGAGGTTTTTGGTGAAGCGTGAGAGGAAGCACGCGGCGGTGATCGTGCCGGCCTTCGGCCCGCCAATGTTGGCGATGTCGGCAAACGGGCTGTCCAGTTGTTCCTGGTACTCGTCGAACAGCGGCAGTTGCCAGGCGCGGTCGTCAGCGGCTTTACCGGCGCTGAGCAGTTGGCCGATCAGTTCGTCGTTGTTGCCCAGCAGACCCGAGGTGTGCGCACCCAGTGCGACGACGCAAGCGCCGGTCAGGGTGGCAATGTCGATCACCGCTTGTGGCTTGAAGCGCTCGGAGTAGGTCAGCGCATCGCACAGCACCAGACGGCCTTCGGCGTCGGTGTTGAGGATTTCCACGGTCTGGCCGCTCATGGTGGTGACGATGTCGCCTGGACGTGTCGCGTTGCCGCTCGGCATGTTTTCCGCGCAGGCGAGGATGCACACCAGGTTGATCGGCAGTTTCAGCTCAAGCACGGCGCGCAGGGTGCCGAACACGGAGGCAGCGCCGCCCATGTCGTATTTCATTTCGTCCATGCCGGCGCCTGGCTTCAGGCTGATGCCGCCGGTGTCGAAGGTGATGCCTTTACCGACCAGTGCGTACGGCTTCTCGGATTTCTTGCCGCCGTTGTATTGCATGACGATCAGGCGCGGCGGCTGCTCGCTGCCTTGGCCGACGGCGTAGAACGAGCCCATGCCCAGGGATTTGATCTTCTTCTCGTCGAGGACTTCGACTTTCAGATCCTTGAACTCTTTGCCGAGGTTCTTCGCTTGTTCGCCGAGGAAGGTCGGGTGGCAGATGTTCGGCGGCAGGTTGCCCAGATCGCGGGTGAAGGCCATGCCGTTGGCGATCGCAGTGGCGTGGTTCACGGCGCGTTGCACTTCGGCTTGGGCGGCCTTGATGGTCAGCAGGGTGATTTTCTTCAGGGCGCGCGGTTCGGCTTTCTGGCTCTTGAACTGGTCGAAGGTGTATTCGCCGTCCACCAGGGTTTCCGCCAGCAGACGGGTTTTACCGTAGCTGTCGCGATTTTTAACAATAATTTCATCCAGCGCCAGCACGGCGTCGCTGCCGCCCAGGCCCTTCAGGGTGTTGAGGATGCCGGCAACGATTTTGCGGAACGGGCGGTCACCCAGTTCTTCATCCTTGCCCACGCCGACCAGCAGCACGCGCTCGGCTTTCAGATTCGGCAGGCTGTGCAGCAACAGGCTCTGGCCGACCTTGCCGGCCAGATCGCCACGCTTGAGAACGGCGCTGATCGCGCCACCGCTGAGTTCGTCGACCTGTTTGGCGGCGACACCGAGTTTGCGGCCTTCACCGACGGCAACCACCAGGGTGGCGGTTTTCAACGTTTCTGGGCCAACGCTTTTTACAACCAGTTCCATGTCCGGATCCCTGAATGAATGGTCAACACGCAGGCGTTCGACGGTGTCCGCAGTCGCCTGCTTATAGATAGAAGAGGCGCAGGCCAAAGCCTGCGACAAGGGCCGCAGTTTGAACCTCGCTCCCCGCGCCTGACAACCCTAGGGGGCGTTCTCAATTAGTTTTCACACCGCGTTGTCGCCTTAAAGCCAGCCAGGCAAGGCGCAGGCCGCTGGGAATGGTTGTTCCCTTTCCAAGGCCTGCAACGCAGACTGGCCGGCTTTAAGGCACAACCCGAAGGGCCGGGCCTGCTGTTGTGCAGGGCTGCGTTGCTCGAAGCTTATTTGGAATGACCAAACCACGCTTCTCGCGCCTTGCCCTGCACAACAGCAGACCCGGCGCGGTGTGAAAACTAATTGAGAACGCCCCCTAGGTTGTACGATCTGCAAAGGATTACAGACATGGATGAGTGTGCGCAGTGACAGGCGCCTCCAATCACAGGATAATGCCGCATCTTTTTTCGACGGCTCTGCGTTGCGGGCCGGTCGATGTGTTTGCTTGTTTGGCCGCCTTAGCCTGACAACCCTGGAGTGTCTGGTTTGATCGTCTTCCGTTATCTGTCCCGCGAAGTCCTGTTGACCCTCAGCGCCGTGAGTGCCGTGCTGTTGGTCATCATCATGAGCGGTCGCTTCATCAAATACCTCGCTCAGGCCGCTGCCGGTCAGCTCGATCCGGGCTCGCTGTTCCTGATCATGGGCTTTCGTCTGCCGGGGTTTCTGCAACTGATTCTGCCGCTGGGCCTGTTCCTCGGGATCCTGCTGGCCTACGGTCGTCTGTATCTCGAAAGCGAGATGACCGTGCTGTCGGCCACCGGCATGAGCCAGCAGAAGCTGTTTCGCATGACCTTGTTTCCAGCGACCCTGGTTGCGCTGGTGGTGGCATGGCTGAGCCTTGGGCTGGCCCCACAAGGCGCCAACCAGTTCCAGTTGCTGCTGAACAAGCAGGACGCGCTGACCGAATTCGATACCCTCGAGCCGGGACGCTTCCAGGCCCTGCGTGACGGCACCCGGGTGACCTACACCGAAACCCTGAGTGACGATCGCGTCAACCTGGGTAGCGTGTTCATTTCGCAGAAGAACCTCGGCGCCGATCAAAAGGATCGCGGGATTTCCGTGCTGGTGGCTGAAAGCGGTCGCCAGGAAGTGCGCCCCGACGGCAACCGCTATCTGATCCTCGATAACGGCTACCGCTACGACGGCAGTCCGGGTCAGGCCGATTACCGTGCCATTCATTACGAAACCTACGGCGTGCTGTTGCCCAAGCCGGACGTCAGCGAAGAAGTCACCGATCGCGACGCCATGCCGACCTCGTCTCTGCTGGGCAGCGATGACATTCGCTCGAAAACCGAACTGCAATGGCGTTTGTCCCTGCCGCTGCTGGTATTTATCGTGACCTTGATGGCGGTGCCACTGTCGCGAGTCAATCCGCGCCAAGGGCGTTTCCTCAAGCTGCTGCCGGCGATTCTTCTTTATATGGCTTACCTGACCATTCTGATTGCCGCCCGCGGCGCCCTTGAAAAAGGCAAGATCCCGCCGGCCCTTGGCCTATGGTGGGTGCACGCGATCTTCCTGTTCATCGGTCTCGGCCTGCTCTATTGGGAGCCGCTACGCCTGAAGATGGCCAGCCGTCGCTCCGCAGCGCTGGAGGTGGCCCGTGGTTAAACTCGATCGCTACATCGGCAGCAGCGTGTTCATGGCGATCATTGCCGTGCTCGCCATCATTCTCGGCCTGGCGACGCTGTTCGCCTTCATCGATGAGATGGGTGACGTCAGCGAAACCTACACCCTCGTTGATGTCCTGAGCTTCGTACTGCTGACCGCGCCGCGCCGTCTCTACGAAATGCTGCCAATGGCCGCATTGATCGGCTGCCTGATCGGCCTCGGCAGTCTGGCCAGCAGCAGTGAGCTGACGGTCATGCGCGCTGCAGGCGTGTCCATCGGCCGTATTGTCTGGGCTGTAATGAAGCCAATGCTGGTGCTGATGCTGGCCGGTGTGCTGATCGGCGAGTACGTTGCTCCGGCAACCGAAAGCATGGCGCAGGCCAATCGCTCGCTGGCGCAAGGCAGCGGCGACGCGCAGAGCGCCAAGCACGGTATGTGGCACCGTCAGGGTGAAGAATTCATCCACATCAACGCCGTGCAACCGAACGGCCTGTTGTATGGCGTGACCCGCTATCACTTCGACAAGGAGCGCCATCTGCTGAGTTCGAGCTTCGCCAAGAAGGCCGAGTTCGACGGCAATAAGTGGCAACTCACCGACGTTGCCACCACGCTGTTCCATGAACGCAGCACGGAAGTCGTCAATACCCCGAGTGAGCAATGGGACGTGGCGTTGAGCCCGCAATTGCTCAGCACCGTGGTCATGGCGCCGGAATCGCTGTCGATCAGTGGCTTGTGGGGTTACATCCACTACCTGTCCGAGCAAGGCCTGAGCAACGGCCGTTACTGGCTGGCATTTTGGGTCAAGGTGTTGCAGCCGTTGGTCACTGCCGCTCTGGTGTTGATGGCGATCTCCTTCATCTTCGGTCCGTTGCGTTCGGTGACTCTCGGTCAGCGCGTGTTCACCGGTGTTCTGGTGGGCTTCACCTTCCGTATCGTCCAGGATTTGCTCGGCCCGTCGAGCCTGGTGTTCGGTTTCTCGCCGCTGTTCGCGGTACTGGTGCCGGCCGGGGTTTGTGCGCTGGCGGGTGTCTGGCTGCTGCGAAGAGCCGGTTGATGACAGGCGATTGACCTGTGCTTTAAACCTCGAAAACGCCTCGGTCGACAGATCGGGGCGTTTTTGCATGCAATCCGGGTGACAGGCGAACGTGACGCTTGCGCCGTGTATCAGGTACAATTCCCGGCTATTTTTCGGCGGGCTATGCCTGCAGCCTTTTTGAGTGTTGATCCGTGAGTGATTTGAGTCATATCCGCAATTTCTCCATCATCGCCCACATTGACCATGGCAAGTCGACGCTGGCCGATCGCTTCATCCAGATGTGCGGCGGCCTGGCCGAGCGTGAAATGGAAGCCCAGGTACTGGATTCCATGGATCTGGAGCGTGAACGCGGGATCACCATCAAGGCCCACAGCGTTACCCTCTATTACACCGCCAAAGACGGCATCAAGTATCAGCTGAACTTCATTGACACCCCGGGCCACGTCGACTTCACCTACGAAGTCAGCCGTTCCCTGGCCGCGTGTGAAGGTGCCTTGCTGGTGGTCGATGCGGGTCAGGGTGTTGAAGCCCAGTCCGTGGCCAACTGCTACACCGCCATCGAGCAGGGCCTTGAGGTCATGCCGGTGCTGAACAAGATCGACCTGCCGCAGGCTGATCCTGAGCGCGTCAAGGACGAGATCGAGAAGATCATCGGCATCGACGCCACCGACGCCGTCACCTGCAGTGCCAAAACCGGCCTGGGTGTCGACGAAGTGCTCGAGCGCCTTGTGCAGACCATTCCTGCGCCGACCGGCAACATCGAAGATCCGCTGCAAGCGTTGATCATCGATTCCTGGTTCGACAACTACCTGGGCGTTGTCTCCCTGGTGCGCGTGCGTCATGGTCGCGTGAAGAAGGGCGACAAGATCCTCGTCAAGTCCACCGGCAAGATCCACCTGGTCGACAGCGTTGGCGTGTTCAACCCGAAACACACCGCCACCGCTGACCTCAAGGCCGGCGAAGTGGGCTTCATCATTGCCAGCATCAAGGACATTCACGGTGCACCGGTCGGTGACACCCTGACCCTGAGCTCGACCCCGGACGTTGAAGTGCTGCCCGGCTTCAAACGCATCCAGCCGCAGGTTTACGCCGGTCTGTTCCCGGTCAGCTCCGACGACTTCGAGGATTTCCGCGAAGCGCTGCAGAAGCTGACCCTCAACGACTCGTCGCTGCAATACACCCCGGAAAGCTCCGACGCACTGGGCTTCGGCTTCCGTTGCGGGTTCCTCGGCATGCTGCACATGGAAATCATCCAGGAGCGCCTTGAGCGCGAGTACAACCTGGACCTGATCACCACGGCGCCGACGGTAATCTTCGAGCTGGTGCTGAAAACCGGTGAAACGATTTACGTCGACAACCCGTCCAAGCTGCCGGATGTGTCGTCGATCGAAGACATGCGCGAGCCGATCGTGCGCGCCAACATTCTGGTGCCGCAGGAACACTTGGGCAACGTCATCACCCTGTGCATCGAGAAGCGTGGCGTTCAAGTCGACATGCTGTTCCTCGGCAATCAGGTGCAAGTCACTTACGACCTGCCGATGAACGAAGTGGTCCTGGACTTCTTCGACCGTCTCAAATCCACCAGCCGTGGCTATGCTTCGCTGGATTACCATTTCGATCGTTACCAATCGGCTAATCTGGTGAAACTGGACGTGCTGATCAACGGCGACAAGGTCGATGCCCTTGCATTGATCGTGCACCGTGACAACTCGCACTACAAAGGTCGCCAGTTGACCGAGAAGATGAAAGAACTGATTCCTCGTCAGATGTTCGACGTAGCCATTCAGGCCGCCATCGGTGGTCAGATCGTTGCCCGGACAACCGTCAAGGCGCTCAGAAAGAACGTATTGGCCAAATGCTACGGTGGTGACGTCAGCCGTAAGAAGAAACTGCTCGAGAAGCAAAAGGCCGGTAAGAAACGCATGAAGCAGGTCGGCAACGTGGAAATTCCACAAGAAGCCTTCCTTGCCGTGCTCAGGTTGGATAGTTAGGTCCTATGTCACTAAATTTCCCGCTGTTGCTGGTCATCGCCGTGTTCGTCTGCGGCCTGTTGGCGTTGCTTGATCTGTTGATCCTGGCACCGCGTCGGCGTGCTGCCATTGCCTCTTATCAAGGCAGCGTCAGCCAGCCTGACGGGGTGGTCGTTGAAAAACTGAATAAAGAGCCGCTGCTGGTCGAATACGGCAAGTCGTTCTTCCCGGTGTTGTTCATCGTGCTGGTACTGCGCTCGTTCCTCGTGGAGCCGTTCCAGATCCCTTCGGGCTCGATGAAACCGACCTTGGATGTCGGCGACTTCATTCTGGTGAACAAGTTTTCTTACGGGATCCGCCTGCCGGTGATCGACAAGAAAATCATCGAAGTCGGTGATCCGCAGCGCGGCGATGTGATGGTGTTCCGCTACCCGAGCGATCCGAACGTCAACTACATCAAGCGTGTAGTGGGGCTGCCGGGTGACACGGTGCGTTACACCGCCGACAAGCGTCTGTTTGTGAACGGCGAGTCGATTGCCGAGCAGATGGTCGGCGCCGAGCCGGGCACGCTGGGCAGCGCCGAACTGTACAAAGAGAAACTGGGCGCCGCCGAGCATCTGATCCGCAAGGAAATGAGCCGCTACCGCGCCACGCCGGATCGCTCGTGGACAGTGCCTGCCGGGCACTACTTCATGATGGGCGACAACCGCGACAACTCGAATGACAGTCGCTACTGGGATGATCCGAACATTCCCAAGGATCTGCTGGGCATGGTTCCCGACCAGAATATCGTCGGCAAGGCCTTCGCGGTCTGGATGAGCTGGCCAGAACCGAAACTCAGTCACCTGCCGAATTTCTCGCGGGTTGGCCTGATCAAGTAATCACACACGGCGCTGTTGACCACAGCGCCGAATGCATTTCTGGAGTCGGCACAATCGGCTTCGCAATCGCCAGGATTTAATTTTTGAACACAGCGTTAATTGTCCCAGGCCTGCGCCGCATCCCGGCGATGGCAGTGGAATCCAGCCACGAACTCAGCGTGGGTAAACCGTGAGCGTTTCTCTAAGCCGTCTCGAGCGTCAGCTCGGTTACACCTTCAAGGACCAGGAGCTGATGCTGCTGGCTCTGACGCACCGCAGTTTTGCCGGGCGCAACAACGAACGCCTGGAATTCCTTGGCGATGCCATCCTCAACTTCGTTGCCGGCGAGGCGCTGTTCGATCGCTTCCCGCTGGCCCGCGAAGGCCAGTTGTCGCGTTTGCGCGCACGTTTGGTAAAAGGTGAGACGCTGGCCGTACTGGCGCGCGGTTTCGACCTTGGCGATTACCTGCGACTGGGTTCCGGCGAGTTGAAAAGCGGCGGTTTCCGTCGCGAATCGATTCTGGCCGACGCCCTCGAAGCCTTGATCGGCGCGATCTATCTCGACGCCGGCATGGACATGGCGCGTGAGCGCGTGCTGGCCTGGCTGGCCGGTGAGTTCGAAGGCCTGACGCTGGTCGACACCAACAAGGATCCGAAAACCCGCCTGCAGGAACACCTGCAATCGCGCGGTTGCGATCTGCCACGCTACGAAGTGGTAGATATCCAGGGCGAGCCGCACTGCCGAACCTTCTTCGTCGAGTGCGAAGTTGTCTTACTGAATGAAAAAAGCCGAGGTCAGGGTGTGAGCCGTCGTATTGCCGAACAGGTAGCGGCCGCCGCAGCACTGATTGCCCTGGGCGTGGAGAATGGCAATGACTGATACAAACGCAACTCGCTGTGGCTATGTTGCCATCGTCGGCCGTCCCAACGTTGGCAAGTCCACGTTGCTGAACCACATCCTTGGCCAGAAGCTCGCGATCACTTCGCGCAAGCCGCAGACCACTCGCCACAATATGCTCGGGATCAAAACCGAAGGTGACGTGCAGGCGATCTACGTCGACACCCCCGGCATGCACAAGGGTGGCGAAAAGGCCCTGAACCGCTACATGAACAAAACCGCTTCGGCGGCGTTGAAAGACGTCGACGTGGTGATCTTCGTGGTCGATCGCACCAAGTGGACCGACGAAGACCAGATGGTTCTTGAACGCGTGCAGTACGTGACGGGTCCGCTGATCGTCGCGCTGAACAAGACCGACCGCATCGAAGACAAAGCCGAGCTGATGCCGCACCTGAGCTGGTTGCAGGAACAACTGCCGAACGCGCAGATCATTCCGATTTCGGCGCAACACGGTCACAACCTCGACGCGCTGGAAAAGGTCATTGCCGATCATCTGCCGGAGAACGATCACTTCTTCCCGGAAGACCAGATCACCGACCGCAGCAGCCGTTTCCTCGCCGCTGAACTGGTGCGCGAGAAAATCATGCGCCAGATGGGCGCTGAGCTGCCGTACCAGATCACCGTCGAGATCGAAGAGTTCAAGCAGCAGGGCAAAACCCTGCACATCCACGCCTTGATCCTCGTTGAACGTGACGGCCAGAAGAAGATCATCATTGGCGACAAGGGCGAGCGCATCAAACGCATCGGCACCGAAGCGCGCAAGGACATGGAGCTGCTGTTCGACTCCAAGATCATGCTCAACCTGTGGGTCAAGGTGAAGGGCGGCTGGTCCGACGACGAGCGTGCGCTGCGTTCGCTGGGTTACGGCGACCTGTAAGCGATTCGAAGATCAAAAGATCGCAGCCTTCGGCAGCTCCTACAATGTCTTGTTTACACCTGTAGGAGCTGCCGAAGGCTGCGATCTTTTTTGCAATCCCGACCGGGAAAAACGTCATGTCGCAAAACCCGCCTCCTGCCCAACCCGCCTACGTCCTGCATTCTCGCGCCTACCGCGAAACCAGTGCGTTGGTGGATTTCCTCACGCCGCAAGGTCGGCTGCGGGCGGTGTTGCGCAGTGCGCGGGGCAAGGCCGGGACATTGGCGCGGCCGTTCGTGTCGCTGGAAGTGGAGTTCCGCGGCAAGGGCGAGCTGAAGAATGTCGGGCGCATGGAGGGTTCTGGCACCTCTGCCTGGCTCAACGGCGAAGCGCTGTTCAGCGGTCTCTATCTCAATGAGTTGCTGATTCGTTTGCTGCCCGCTGAAGACCCGCATCCGGGCGTATTCGATCACTACGCCGCGACTTTGCTAGCGCTGGCTGAAGGTCGACCGCTGGAGCCATTGCTGCGCTCCTTCGAGTGGCGACTGTTGGACGATCTCGGTTACGGCTTTTCGTTGAATACCGACGTCCATGGCGAGCCCGTCGCGCCAGACGGTCTCTATCGTCTGCAAGTGGATGCGGGGCTTGAACGGGTTTTCCTGCTGCAGCCGGGCCTGTTCAACGGCGTCGAATTACTGGCCATGGCCGAAGCCGACTGGACCGCGCCCGGTGCGCTGTCCGCCGCCAAGCGCTTGATGCGGCAGGCCTTGGCCGTTCATTTGGGCGGTCGCCCTCTCGTCAGTCGTGAGCTGTTTCGCAAGCCCTAAGGGTCTGTTTACGTCTGGAAGCGGCGCAACGGGCGCTGGCTGTGCGCAGGGCCGCGTTGCTCGGAACTCATTTGGCGCAACCAAACTTCGTTCCTCGCGCCTTGCCCTGCACTCAGCCAGCATCCCGTTGCCGCCGCGCCCAGACGTAAACAGACCCTTCACCGTGTATGCTGTGCGCCGAATCTTTTTCTTCAGGAGCGCGCATCCGTGACCACCAGTAATCGCATTCTTCTTGGCGTGAACATCGACCACGTCGCCACCCTGCGTCAGGCCCGTGGCACGCGCTACCCGGATCCGGTCAAGGCTGCGCTGGACGCGGAAGAGGCGGGCGCTGATGGCATTACCGTGCACCTGCGTGAAGACCGCCGGCACATTCAAGAGCGCGACGTACTGCTGCTCAAGGATGTGCTGCAAACCCGCATGAACTTTGAAATGGGCGTTACCGAAGAAATGATGGCGTTCGCCGAACGCATCCGTCCGGCACACATTTGCCTGGTCCCGGAAACCCGTCAGGAACTGACCACTGAAGGCGGTCTGGATGTAGCGGGGCAGGAAGAGCGCATCAAGGCAGCAGTTGAACGTCTGTCGAAGATCGGCAGCGAAGTGTCGCTGTTCATCGATGCCGACGAGCGTCAGATAGCGGCGTCGAAGCGTGTTGGCGCTCCAGCCATCGAGTTGCACACCGGTCGTTACGCCGATGCCGAAACCCCGACCGAAGTGGCTGAAGAATTGAAGCGTGTGGCGGACGGTGTGGCGTTTGGTTTGGCCCAAGGGCTGATCGTTAACGCGGGTCACGGCTTGCATTACCACAACGTTGAAGCCGTAGCGGCAATCAAGGGTATCAACGAACTGAACATCGGCCATGCGCTGGTGGCACATGCGTTGTTCGTCGGCTTCAAGTCTGCAGTATCGGAAATGAAGGCGCTGATTCTGGCGGCCGCTCTCAAGGGCTAAGATCAAAAGATCGCAGCCTTCGGCAGCTCCTACAGGTGTACGCATAACCCTGTAGGAGCTGCCGAAGGTTGCGATCTTATGCTTTTAAAGCGGGGCAGGTTCTTGCGCGGGTTTTGACTTGTCGATGCCGGGCACATGCAAATTGCCTTCAGCCACTTGATCACCCTCAAGCTGCGGCTGCGTCACCCAGGTCAAAATGTCGTAGTAACGACGGATGTTCGCCACAAAATGCACCGGCTCGCCGCCTCGGGCGTAGCCATAACGCGTCTTGCTGTACCACTGCTTCTGGGAAAGGCGCGGTAGGATCTTCTTCACGTCCAGCCATTTGTCCGGGTTCAACCCTTCCTTGGCCGTCAGCTTGCGCGCGTCATCCAGATGACCGCTGCCGACGTTGTACGCCGCCAGGGCGAACCACGTGCGATCCGGTTCCTTGATCGAATCGTCGAGCTGGTCCTTCATATAAGCCAGGTACTTGGCGCCGCCCATGATGCTCTGCTTCGGATCGAGGCGGTTGGACACACCCATCGCCTGAGCGGTGTTCTGTGTGAGCATCATCAGGCCGCGCACACCGGTTTTCGAGGTGACGGTCGGCTGCCACAGCGATTCCTGATAACCAATGGCTGCCAGCAGGCGCCAGTCGACTTTCTCTTTCTTCGCGTAATTCTTGAAGTGCTGTTCGTATTTCGGCAGGCGCTGCTGCAAGTGCTGGGCGAAGGTCGTGGCACCCATGTAGCCGAGGACATCGACGTGGCCGTAATAACGATCCTTCAAGCGTTGCAGGGTGCCGTTCTTCTGCACCTTGTCCAGATACGCGTTGATTTCGTTGAGCAGGCTATTGTCTTCTCCCGGGCCGACCGCCCAGCTCTGGCTGCGCGCATCGCCAAGGTCGAAGGCCACGCGAATATTGGTGAAATACACCTGGTTCATCGCCACTTCGTTGGAGTCGACCAGGGTCAGGTCAATCTGCCCTTCATCGACCATGCGCAGCAGGTCGACCACTTCAACCGCATCGGACTCTTCATATTCAATGCCGGGGAATTTCTTTTTCAGCTCCGCCAGTTGTTCGGCATGGGTACTGCCTTTGAGCACCATAATCTTCTTGCCGACCAGATCACCCGGGTCGGTCGGCCGCGACTGGCCGTTGCGATAGATGATCTGCGGGGTGACTTCAAGGTAGGAGTGCGAGAAGCGCACCTGTTTCTTGCGCTGTTCGCTGCTGACCAGACCGGCGGCAGCCAGCACCGGGCCATTCGGTTTGCCGATCTGGTCGAACAGGTCGTCGAGGTTGTCGGCGGTCTCGATCTTCAGCTCGACACCCAAATCGTCGGCGAAGCGCTTCACCAGCTCGTATTCGAAGCCGGTTTCACCGCTGCGATCCTGAAAGTAGGTGGCGGGGCTGTTACGGGTAATCACCCGCAGCACACCATCCTCCTTTACGCGCTCGAGTGTGTTGGGTTTATCAACACAGCCACCGAGCATCAGGAAGAGTCCGGTTGCGATCAGCCATTTGGCGTACCGCGGACGCAAAGCCGTTGGGAAAAACATCTGCGCAGTATACGCAAACGGCCACGGGCGCCATATCTCGACAGTGCAGGGCGAGTCTGCTAGCGATCACAAAACCGGACGAAACCCCACAGAAACGGGCCTTTACGGCTTTTTGTTACAGTAAAAATAAGCGGCCTCTGAATGGTTGATTTACCTGACTCTGAAGTCGGAAACACAGATTGATACCCGAGTGCAACCGTGCGTAGCGTTTCGGGTGATGTTGAGGGCGGTTTAGGCTAGAATGCACGGCCTCAAAGCACACCCCTTCCCGAGGCTGTCCCGAAGATGTTGATCCTGCGCGGCGCTCCTGCCCTTTCTGCCTTTCGCCACAGCAAACTCCTTGAGCAACTGAGCCAGAAGGTTTCAGCTGTCAGTGGCCTGTATGCTGAATTCGCTCACTTCGCCGAAGTCACCGGCGTCCTGACCGGCGACGAACAGCAGGTGCTAGCGCGCCTTCTGAAGTACGGCCCAAGCGTTCCGGTACAAGAGCCGACCGGTCGTCTGTTTCTGGTGTTGCCGCGTTTCGGCACCATCTCGCCATGGTCGAGCAAGGCCAGCGACATCGCCCGCAACTGCGGCCTGAGCAAGATCCAGCGTCTGGAGCGCGGTATCGCCTTCTACGTTGCCGGTCAGTTCAGCGAAGCCGAAGCCCAGCAGATTGCCGATGTACTGCATGACCGCATGACGCAAATCGTGCTGGCCAACCTCGAACAGGCCGCCGGTCTGTTCAGCCACGCCGAGCCGAAGCCGCTGACTGCAATCGACATCCTTGGTGGTGGTCGCGCCGCGCTGGAAAAAGCCAACACCGAGCTGGGCCTGGCCCTGGCCGAAGACGAGATCGACTATCTGGTCAACGCCTTCAACGGCCTCAAGCGCAACCCGCACGACATCGAACTGATGATGTTCGCCCAGGCCAACTCCGAGCACTGCCGCCACAAGATCTTCAACGCCAGTTGGGATATTGATGGCGAGAACCAGGAAAAAAGCCTGTTCGGCATGATCAAGAACACCTACGTGATGCACAGCGAAGGCGTTCTGTCGGCTTATAAGGACAACGCCTCGGTGATCGTCGGCAACGTTGCCGGCCGTTTCTTCCCGAATCCTGAAACCCGCCAGTACGGCGCGGTGCAGGAGCCGGTGCACATCCTGATGAAGGTTGAAACCCACAACCACCCGACCGCGATCGCTCCGTTCCCGGGCGCGTCGACCGGTTCCGGTGGCGAGATCCGTGATGAAGGTGCAACCGGTCGTGGCGCCAAGCCAAAAGCCGGCCTGACCGGTTTCACCGTGTCCAATCTGCAGATCCCGGGCTTCGAACAGCCGTGGGAAGTGCCGTACGGCAAGCCTGAGCGCATCGTTACCGCGCTGGATATCATGATCGAAGGCCCGCTCGGCGGCGCCGCGTTCAACAACGAATTCGGTCGTCCGGCCCTGACTGGCTACTTCCGTACCTTCGAACAGTCGATCACCACCCCGCACGGTGACGAAGTTCGCGGTTACCACAAGCCGATCATGTTGGCTGGCGGCATGGGCAACATCCGTGAAGAGCACGTCAAGAAAGGCGAGATCGTCGTTGGCTCCAAGCTGATCGTCCTCGGCGGCCCGGCGATGCTCATCGGTCTGGGCGGCGGCGCGGCCTCCTCGATGGCCACCGGCACCAGCTCGGCGGATCTCGACTTCGCTTCCGTGCAGCGTGAAAACCCTGAAATGGAGCGTCGCTGCCAGGAAGTCATCGACCGTTGCTGGCAACTGGGTGACAAGAACCCGATCAGCTTCATCCACGACGTCGGCGCGGGCGGTCTGTCCAACGCCTTCCCGGAGCTGGTCAACGACGGCGACCGCGGTGGTCGTTTCGAACTGCGCAACATTCCAAACGACGAGCCGGGCATGGCCCCGCACGAAATCTGGTCCAACGAATCCCAGGAACGTTACGTTCTGGCGGTCGGCCCGGAAGACTTCGAGCGCTTCCAGGCGATCTGCGAACGCGAGCGCTGCCCGTTTGCAGTAGTCGGTGAAGCCACCGCTGAACCGCAACTGACCGTGACCGACAGCCACTTCGGCAACAACCCGGTGGACATGCCGCTGGAAGTGTTGCTGGGCAAAGCCCCGCGCATGCACCGTTCGGTGGTTCGTGAAGCCGAGCTGGGCGATGACTTCGATCCGTCGAACCTCGACATCACCGAATCCATCGAGCGCGTTCTGCATCACCCGGCCGTGGCGAGCAAGAGCTTCCTGATCACCATCGGCGACCGCACCATCACCGGCCTGGTTGCCCGTGACCAAATGGTCGGCCCGTGGCAGGTTCCGGTGGCTGACGTTGCCGTCACCGCCACCAGTTTCGACGTTTACACCGGTGAAGCCATGGCGATGGGCGAGCGCACTCCGCTGGCATTGCTGGATGCTCCGGCGTCGGGCCGCATGGCCATCGGCGAAACCCTGACCAATATCGCTGCTTCGCGCATCAACAAGATCTCCGACATCAAACTGTCGGCGAACTGGATGTCCGCTGCCGGCCACCCGGGCGAAGACGCGCGTCTGTACGACACCGTGAAAGCGGTCGGTATGGAGCTGTGTCCTGAGCTGGGCATCACCATTCCGGTGGGCAAGGACTCGATGTCCATGGCCACTCGCTGGAACGATAACGGCGAAGAAAAAACCGTGACCTCGCCGATGTCGCTGATCGTGACCGGTTTCGCGCCAGTGGCTGACATCCGTCAGACCCTGACCCCGGAACTGCGCATGGACAAAGGCACCACCGACCTGATCCTGATCGACCTCGGTCGCGGTCAGAACCGTATGGGCGCTTCGATCCTTGCACAGGTACACGGCAAGCTCGGCAAACACGCGCCGGACGTCGATGACGCCGAAGACCTGAAAGCCTTCTTCGCGGTGATCCAGGGCCTCAACGCCGACGGTCACCTGCTGGCTTACCACGACCGTTCCGACGGTGGTCTGCTGACTTCTGTAGTGGAAATGGCCTTCGCCGGCCACTGCGGTCTGAGCCTGAACCTCGACAGCGTTGCCGAGTCCTCGTCCGAAATCGCTGCGATCCTGTTCAACGAAGAACTGGGTGCGGTGATCCAGGTTCGTCAGGACGCCACGCCAGACATCCTCGCGCAATTCAGCGCGGCCGGTCTGGGCGACTGCGTGTCGGTGATCGGTCAGCCGATCAACAATGGCCAGATCAACATCACCTTCAACGGTGACACCGTGTTCGAAGGCCAGCGTCGTCTGCTGCAACGTACCTGGGCTGAAACCAGCTACCAGATCCAGCGTCTGCGTGACAACGCCGACTGCGCCGAGCAAGAGTTCGACGTGCTGCTGGAAGAAGACAACCCGGGCCTGAGCGTCAAGCTCAGCTACGACGTCAACCAGGACATCGCCGCGCCTTACATCAAGAAAGGCATCCGCCCACAGGTTGCCGTGCTGCGTGAGCAGGGCGTCAACGGTCAGGTGGAAATGGCTGCCGCGTTCGACCGTGCCGGTTTCAACGCGATCGACGTGCACATGAGCGACATTCTCGCCGGCCGTGTCGACCTGAACGAGTTCAAAGGTCTGGTGGCCTGCGGTGGTTTCTCCTACGGCGACGTGCTCGGCGCCGGTGAGGGCTGGGCCAAATCGGCACTGTTCAACAGCCGCGCCCGCGATGCGTTCCAAGGCTTCTTCGAGCGTAACGACAGCTTCACCCTCGGCGTGTGCAACGGTTGCCAGATGATGTCCAACCTGCACGAGCTGATCCCGGGCAGCGAGTTCTGGCCGCACTTCGTGCGCAACCGTTCCGAGCAGTTCGAAGCGCGCGTGGCGATGGTTCAGGTTCAGGAATCGAACTCGATCTTCCTGCAGGGCATGGCCGGTTCGCGTATGCCGATCGCCATTGCTCACGGTGAAGGTCACGCCGAATTCTCCAGCGAAGAAGCACTGCTGGAAGCCGATCTGTCGGGTTGCGTGGCGATGCGTTTTGTCGACAACCACGGCAAGGTCACCGAGCGTTATCCGGCCAACCCGAACGGCTCGCCGCGCGGGATTACCGGTCTCACCAGCCGTGATGGCCGTGTGACGATCATGATGCCGCACCCGGAGCGTGTGTTCCGTGCCGTGCAGAACTCGTGGCGTTCGGAAGACTGGAACGAAGATGCACCGTGGATGCGCATGTTCCGTAACGCGCGCGTCTGGGTTAACTAAGGCCTGTGTACAAGCTCGCTTTTTTTGTTCCCGACAGTCATGTCGAGGTGGTCAAAGAGGCTGTGTTCGCTGCCGGTGGTGGGCGAATCGGTGACTATGACCACTGTGCGTGGCAGGTGCTTGGGTCTGGCCAGTTTCGACCTTTGGACGGCAGTCAGCCGTTCATTGGTGAAGCGGGGCAGATCGAGCGGGTTGAGGAATGGAAGGTTGAGCTGGTGGTGGCGGATGAGTTGATCGTTGCTGCTGTAGCGGCGTTGAAGCTCAGTCATCCCTACGAGACACCGGCTTATGAGGTGTGGCGGCTGGAAGATTTCTGATCTTTCTTGCTGCTTAAACAGGAAACCCGCAGATGAGTGATTGTCTGCGGGTTTTTTGTTGTCCGCGATTTTTTGTGCGATGGGGTTCCAATGTGGGAGCGGGCTTGCTCGCGAAGGCTCCGGATCAGGCAATGATGTGCTGGCTGACCGGGTACATATCCGTTGCTGCGGTAACGGCTGCTTAGGGTTCCGCCCTTACGGCGGGTCACCTTTTCCAAACGCCGAAAAGGTAACCCAAAAGGCTTGCCCCAACGTTCGGCCCACTCGCTAAGGCTCGGGGTTCCTTCGCTCCGGGACTCATCCGGGGGCATCGCCTCCGGTTTGCTTCGCTGCACCTCCTCTCGATGTGTTCGACTTCGTCGAACGGCGCTGCGCGCCCACCCCCGGATGAATCCCTCCGCTCAGCCTGCCGACGGGGCCGGTGGATCAAGATCAAGAGCGGCAGCCGAGCTTGCGCTCATCCTGTTGAGTGGGGCGGCTTTGCCGCTTGGGTTGGACTCACATTGACGCTCTTGGGGGCGCCTGACAGCCGACCAATCTCCGAGGGGGTATTCGTTCCCCTGTAGGAGCTGCCGAAGGCTGCGATCTTTTGATTTTGATTTTGCTTTTGATGTTGAAACGTCAAAGTCCAAAGATCGCAGCCTTCGGCAGCTCCTACACGAGGGAGGCGATTCGCGTTGTTTAATTGGATGTGAGATCACCAGAACCTTCCCACAAGGTTTTCAGGTTGTCCGTCGGACGTCGGATCTCTAGTCTTTGGCTGTCACTGAATCTTCAGTGATCGGGTGTGAGAACTCGGGTAAGTGTCATTCCAGCGCCAGTAGTCCCATAATTGCCGCCAGCTGATTCGCTGCTGCATTGTTATGGCGGCTATGTGCGGGCGGACTTCGGTCCGGCCGGAGGTTTGCTGGTCCTTGCCCGGTTTCTCACCCCGCACATAGTTGCCACCCACTCGCCGCGTGAGAAACGGTATTTGGATGGCTCCAATCAGTAAGGACCGATCCATGACCAAGCCCGTCCCCGATCCACCCGAAACCAAAACCCCACTCGAAGAAGCCCTGCGCGCCGAAGAGCAGGCCCGCAACCGTGAAGCCATCAAACGTGCCCTCGACTTCTACCTGTGCCCCGAACCCGCAAAGCCCCGCCGACCAAGCACCATGTTCATGGTCTGCCCCCAGGTCGACACCGAAAGCCTGCTCGCCCACGCCTGCGAATCTTTCTCCTCGGCAAGCACCGCCGCCAGCAACTTCGCCAATGAGCTAAGCGGTTCTCAGCGCAGCACGGTGTTAGGCATCCAGCAAATCGTCATGCTCGCCGAATTGGCGGTAAACCGAGCGCTGGATCGAGTCGATCCACAAACCTGACGTCCGCTTCATCGTTCATCGCTAGCAGGCTGGCTCGCACAGTTTGAAATACATTTCCTCTGTGGGGGCTTGGCTTGCCAGCGATGGTGGCCTGCCAGCCGACCAATCTCTAACTGAATGCAAACAAAACCAATGGAGTGAGCCTGCTTGGGGTTAGGCTGGCCAAATCATCAATGATTACGGTAAGTCTTACCTCGCCGCGTTCATCCGATGCTTCTTCTGATGGATCCTCTCTTTCTGCCTTACTCAAACGACCTTACAAGACTGATGAAAAACTCATCCCACGTGAGCGCTTTGTCGTTGTCGACGTCATGACGTTGATGAAACTGGTCCAATTCGTCGGCGAGCTTGGTCGGGTTGGAGTAGTTACTCATGGCATCGTAAAGCTCATTGAATGACACCTTTCCGTCGTTGTTTGCGTCATAGCGTTTGAAGTCACTGTCGAACTTCTCTATCACCTGCCAACTGATCGTTTTTCTGCCAGCCACGTCGTTCACGTAATCCGTGAGGAATTCAAACCAGGTGATCTCATTGTTGTTGTCGAGGTCAAGCTCCTTAATTGCCTCTGCCAACGTTTCGGGTGAGGTGTAAGGCTCCATCGCCTGTTCATATTCGCGAACGGTGAGCTTACCATCTTGATTTTGGTCATATCTGACGAAGTCTTTTCGCAGGTTTTCCAGTGTTTCGACGGTAATGGTCATCTCGTTATCTCCTATAAGTTAAAGAGTTCAAGGCGACGACAACTGGTGAGTACTGCCTCTGGCGGACAAGTTATAAACAGAAAGCAAATGAACACAACTGTCAGACCTGACAGTTGACAGTGCCGACAATGTGGGGCCAGCCGAGCTAACGCTCATCCTGTTTGAGTGGTGTGTGATCGACTTGGGTTTTGTGCTGGATCGCCCCTCATCGGAACGCCGCCCGCCCAGCCCTCTCCCTCGGTCAGTCCCTCCTACCTCAGGGAGAGGGTTAGGTGAGGGGGGGGGGCGGGCGTTTAGAAATGTTCGGACTTACCAGAACCTTCCCACAAGGTTTTCAGGTTGTCCGTCGGACGTCGGGTCTCTAGTCTTTGGCTGTCACCGCAAATCGGTGATCGGGTGTGAGAACCCGGTAAGAGGTTTTAATCAAACGTCAGTAGCACCATAATCGCCGCCAGCTCATTTGCTGCCGGTAATGTTCTATGGCGGCTGTGTGCGGGCGGACTTCGGTTCGGCCGGGTTGATCTCTTACCGGTTTCTCACTCCGCACATAGCTGCCACCTCTTCGTCGCGTGAGAAACGACCAGTGATGGCTTCAATCATTTGATTAGAGATCATTGCAATGAACAAGCCCGTACCCGATTGTAGTGGTCTAATGAAACCGGACACCCATTTAGGCGAGAATGCTCGCCAGATAGAGGTGTCTGATGACCAAACAACGTCGTTCTTTTTCCGCTGAATTCAAACGCGAGGCCGCAGGCCTCGTGCTCGATCAAGGCTATAGCCATATCGAAGCCAGCCGCTCGCTTGGTGTGGTTGAGTCCGCGTTGCGCCGCTGGGTTAATCAGCTTCAGCAGGAGCGCACTGGCGTTACTCCGCAGAGTAAAGCGCTGACGCCAGAGCAACAGAAAATCCAGGAATTGGAAGCTCGAATCGCTCGACTTGAGCGGGAGAAATCCATTTTAAAAAAGGCTACCGCGCTCTTGATGTCGGAAGAGCACGAGCGCACGCGCTGATTGATCAACTGAGCCCCCAAGAGCCGGTTGATTGGCTTTGCGCAGTCTTTGATGTCACTCGTTCGTGTTACTACGCCCACCGTCTCAGGCGCCGAACTCCAGACGTTGAGCGGCTTCGGTTGCGCAGCCGGGTTAACGAACTGTTTACGCAAAGTCGAAGCGCCGCCGGTAGCCGCAGCATCGTGTCGATGATGCAGGAAGACGGCGAGCAAATTGGGCGGTTCAAGGTGCGAGGCCTGATGCGGGAACTGGAGTTGGTCAGTAAACAACCTGGATCACATGCCTACAAACAAGCGACGGTTGAGCGGCCCGACATTCCGAACATATTGAATCGAGAGTTTGATGTGCCGGCGCCGAATCAGGTTTGGTGTGGCGACATCACCTACATCTGGGCTCAAGGGAAATGGCATTACCTAGCTGTGGTTATGGATCTTTACGCGCGCCGAGTGGTGGGCTGGGCGCTGTCGAACAAGCCGGATGCGGATCTGGTCATCAAGGCGTTGGACATGGCTTACGAGCAGCGTGGCAAGCCTCAAGGGCTTTTGTTTCACTCGGATCAGGGCTCGCAATATGGCAGTCGCCAGTTTCGCCAACGGCTTTGGCGTTACCGCATGCGCCAAAGCATGAGCCGTCGTGGAAACTGTTGGGATAACGCGCCGATGGAGCGTGTGTTTCGCAGCCTGAAAACTGAATGGATACCGACCGTGGGCTACATGACAGCTCAAGAAGCGCACCGCGACATCAGTCATTACCTGATGCATCGGTACAACTGGATTAGACCGCACCAATTCAACAACGGACTGGCCCCAGCTCAGGCCGAGAAAAAACTTAACGTCGTGTCCGGGATTAGTTGACCACTACAGATCCACCCGAAACCAAAACCCCACTCGAAGAAGCCCTGCGCGCCGAAGAGCAGGCCCGCAACCGTGAAGCCATCAAGCGCGCCCTCGACTTCTACCTGTGCCCCGAACCCGCAAAGCCCCGGCGACCAAGCACCATGTTCATGGTCTGCCCCCAGGTCGACACCGAAAGCCTGCTCGCCCACGCCGTTGAGTCGTTGGCCAGCGCAAGCAACGCCGCCAGCAACTTCGCCAATGAGCTAAGCGGTTCGCAGCGCAGTACGGCTTTAGGCATCCAGCAAATCGTCATGCTCGCCGAACTGGCAGTAAATCGAGCGCTGGATCGAGTCGACCCACAAACCTGACGAGCGCGTCATCGTTCACCGCCAGCAGGCTGGCTCCCACAGTTGAAACGCATTCTCTTGTGGGAGCTGGCTTGCCAGCGATGAGGCACTGACAGGCGTCAGACGAGTTTCAGAGCGTCAGCAAACTCGGGAAATTTCCTACCATTCTTTCAGGTTGTCCCTCGGAAGTCGCATCCATACCTTGATCTGTCTCTGGCAAACAGCGAGCTGGGTAACAGGTTGTATCGCGTGAGCCATCGACATGACTCTGAGGTTCAAAAATGGAATTGCTACCCGTAGTCACTCCCCGCATCAACACGAATACTGCCTTGGGGAAGGCATTGGTTTCGATGTTCAAATCAGTCGAAGCAGAATTGACGCAGGAAAATACCGATCCGGGGGCAGTCAAAATCATCGTCTTTGGTGGTTGCGCCGTACATCTCTACACAAATCATCGTATTTCCATGGATGTCGATGCGGAGATTTATGAAGCTTGCCTTCCGCCAGGGTTCGACCTTCAAGCGCTTCTAGCTCAAGTTCCGGAGCCTTTTATCGACGAACGCTCCGCTCGAGTGATGGAGCTGAACTACGACCTTCAATACAACACTAGTTTTGGCCCGATCCATGAAGACTACTGGGTGCGAAGTATTCCCATGACTGAGTTTCCGGAGACGTCCCCGCTCCAGATTCACATCGCTGCTCCGGTGGATATTGCAATTACAAAACTTGGCAGGGCTACCGATCACGACGTTGCGGACATCAAGGCGCTTCTCAGAGCCGGTTTCATTCTGACGAGTGATTTCCGGCGTCTGGCATTGCAAGCAATTGATGTATATGTTGGCAACAAAGAGCAACCTGCCTCAGTGCTCTTCAATATCTTGCAGGACTACCTGGAGGAACCAGATGTCGAACTCTCTTGATGATCATGTCCTCTCTTCGGCATTGGATACGTTGGTCAGAAGACCGCTGGATCAAGCCGATGGGACGGCGCTGGTCGATGCAGCCAAAGAGGTCTGGTATTCAAAATCCGATCTTGAGAGTGAGATATCAACATTTCTCAAGTTTCACAGCGATGAAGTCGAGCTGCGGCGAGCAGCTTATCTGCTGGAGCGATTTACACGTTTCGCATGTGTATCGGATAGCCGCGTGTTGGAAACGCTCCATGCACTCGAGCTTTTCAACGCCAAAACACCCAAGCAACACGTCGTTTCTCAACCAGCTGTTTTATTACGCAATCGCCGCGACGAGTTGGCGGTTGCTTGGGGTTTGACGGAAAGTCTGGGTTTGAAGATTCAGGCGCTCATGCCGTACCAGACTCGGCATTACGAGGCGGAACAGCGCGCAAGAATGTCCTGAACTTGAGCAGCATGAAAAAACCCGGCCAACGCCGGGTTTTTGTATCAGTTGTTTCGAGTAGAGCCTGATGTAAAGGCTCAAACCTTGGCACTGACCTCACTGCGATTGACCAACGCCTCAAGCGCTCCGCTCAAACTCGCAGCCTTGTCACCCACCAGCAAATGCCAAACGCCACCTTCCAACTGGCTGACACCCTGACAACCCAATTCCTTCAACTGCGCCTCGGACAACGCCTTGCCATCTGCCAGCAGCAAGCGAATCCGGCTCATGGCAATGCAGTCCAGTTGCAGCACATTGTCGCCACCGCCCAGTGCATTCAGCCATTGCTGAGCTTCAGAACCCGCGACCACAACCGCTTTCGGTTCATCGACAACCGCAACAGGCTCAGCAAGAACCGCACGGCCCACCGCCGGCATCGCCAGGCGAATCTCATCTGCAATGCTGTCGGCCAGCGGCCCGACCACCACCTGCAAACTTCCACCTTTGCCCGGACGCACAACTGCCATCGCACCCAGCGCTTTCAAATCGGCATCGGAGGCCTTGTTGCGATCGACCATCTCCAGTCGCAGACGGGTAGTGCAGGCGCCAACGGTCAGCAGATTCTCCGCACCACCGAGGGCTTTGATGTAAGCACCGGCTCGTTGGTTTTCGGTGAGGACGGCTTTCTCAGCGGTCGCCACATCCTCACGCCCCGGCGTCTTCAGATTGAAGCGACGAATACAGAAATCAAACACCGCGTAATACACCACGGCATAGGCCAGCCCGACCGGGATCACCAGCCAGCCGTTGGTCGAACGACCCCAGCCCAGGACCATGTCGATAAAGCCGCCGGAGAAGGTGAAGCCGAGGTGAATGTTCAGCGCATTGGTAATCGCCATCGACAACCCGGTCAGCAGCGCATGCAGCAAATACAACAGCGGCGCCAGAAACATGAAGGCGAATTCGATCGGCTCGGTCACCCCGGTCAAAAACGAAGTCAAAGCCATCGACAGGAAAATCCCGCCCATCACTTTGCGGCGTTCCGGCAGGGCGTTGCGGTACATCGCCAGACACGCCGCCGGCAGGCCGAAGATCATCATCGGGAACATGCCGGTCATGAACTGGCCGCCCTTCGGATCACCGGCGAAGTAGCGCGACAGGTCGCCGGTCACCAATGCCCCGGTAGTTGGGTCGGTGAAGTTGCCGAACACAAACCACGCCATGTTGTTGAGGATGTGGTGCAGTCCGGTGACGATCAGCAGGCGGTTGAACACGCCAAACACGAACGCGCCAATGCTGCCGCTTTCCATCATCAGCGCGCCGAAGGCGTTGATGCCGTGCTGGATCGGCGGCCAGATATAACCGAACACCACGCCCAGACCGACCGCCGCGAACCCGGTGACAATCGGCACAAACCGTCGACCACCAAAGAATGCGAGGTACTCCGGCAGCTTGATGTCCTTGAAGCGGTTGTACAGCGCGCCGGCCATCAGGCCGCTGACGATACCGGCGAGCATGCCCATGTTGATGGTTGAATCGAGCACCTTGAGCGTGGAGATCATCACCAGATAACCGATTACCCCGGCCAGACCGGCAGTACCGTTGTTGTCCTTGGCAAAACCGACCGCGATGCCGATGGCGAAGATCATTGCCAGGTTGGCGAAGATCACTTGACCGGCGTCGTGGATGATCGCGATGTTCAGCAGGTCGGTGTCACCCAGCCGCAGCAGCAGGCCGGCAATCGGCAGGATCGCGATCGGCAGCATCAGCGCGCGGCCGAGGCGTTGCAGGCCTTCGATAAAGAGTTGATACATGGCGTTTGTCCTTGTTGTTTTTGTTAGCGCAGTGGCCAATGTTGATGACAGGCGTGGCGCACGGCGGCGGCGCTGCTCAGCTTGAGCAGGTCGCGGCTGAGGCGCTGGCATTCGGCTTCGTGCACCTGGCGCACGCGATCCTTGATTTCACCGATTTGCACCGGGCTGACCGACAATTCGGTAACGCCCAGACCAATCAGTACCGGCGTCGCCAGCGGGTCGGAGGCGAGGGCGCCGCAGACGCCGACCCAACGCTTGTGGACTGCCGCGCCTTCGCAGGTCATGGCGATCAGGCGCAATAGCGCGGGGTGCAAGGCGTCGACCCGTGCGGCGAGACCGGCGTGATCGCGATCCATGGCCAAGGTGTATTGCGACAAGTCGTTGGTGCCGATCGAGAGGAAGTCGGCGTGTTCGGCGAGTTGTTCGGCTTGCAGAGCGGCGGCGGGGACTTCGATCATCACGCCGATTTCCGGGCGCTGACTGACACCGAGTTCCAGGCACAGCGCATCGACGCGTTGACGAATGTGCAGCAGTTCGTCGACCTCAGTGACCATCGGCAACAGGATCCGGCAGCGGCGCAGCGGGCTGACTTGCAGCAGCGCGCGCAGTTGCTGATCGAGGATCTCCGGGCGAGCCTGAGCCAGACGAATGCCGCGCAGACCGAGCACCGGGTTGGCTTCGATGGGCAGCGGCAGGTAGTCGAGTTGTTTATCGCCGCCGACGTCGATGGTGCGGATGATCACCGAGTGTTCGCCCATCGCATCCAGTACGCCTTGATAGGCCGCACGCTGTTCTTCGACATCCGGAGCGGTCTGACGATCAACGAAGAGGAACTCGGTGCGCAGCAAACCGACGCCATCGGCACCATTGGCAAAGGCGTCTGCGGCTTCAGCGCTGGAGGCGACGTTGGCGACGACTTCGATAGTCACGCCATTGCGGGTTTCTGCAGGCAGGTGAGCCTTGGCTTGCTGTGCGTCGCGGCGTTGCTGACGATCAATTTGCGCCTGCTGAACTTCAGCCAGACGTTCGGCATTCGGCGTCAGTTCGAGGCGTCCACCGTCGGCATCGAGCACCACCGCTTGGCCTTGCGGCTGATCAAGCAAGGCCGAACCCAACGCCACCATGCACGGCAGACCTTTGCCACGCGCGAGAATCGCCACGTGCGAGGTCGCACCACCCTCGGCCATGCATAACCCGGCAACGCCTTGCGCGCTGAGTTGCAGCAGATCCGAGGGTGTCAGTTCGTGAGCGGCAACAATGGCGCCGGCCGGCACGTCGTAATGCCATGCTTCGCCGAGCAATGCCCGCAACACGCGTTGCTTGAGGTCGCGCAGATCGTTGGCGCGCTCAGCCAGCAGCGCGCTGCCGGTGTGTTGCAGGACTTCGCACTGCACATCGATCGACTGGCTCCACGCGTGAGTCGCCGCAGTGCCTTGTTCGATGGCTTGCTGCGCGGCGTCGAGCAGCGCTGGATCTTCCAGCAGTGCCAGATGCGCGGCGAAGATCGCTTCTTCATCGGCGTTCTTGTGTGTTTTCGCTTGGGCGAGGGTGCCGTCGATTTCTCTCCTTACTTGAGTCAGCGCCGTCTCAAGAATCTGCAGTTGTTGCAGCGGATCATGATGACCGGCATCCGCCGGCAAACTGATCGCGTTCAAGCGAAAGAGCGGCCCGCCGACCAGTCCGGGCGCGGCGCACACACCGTGCAGCACACCTGCTTCGGCGGGGCGTTTAAGAGGCGCAATACTGACCGGCGCCACCGCGTGATGATCATCCGGCAGCGCCGTGGCCAACGCGGTGAGCAACGCTTGCAACGCTGCTTCAGCGTCCGTGCCCTGACAACTGACTTGCACTTCATCCTGCTCGCCAACCGCCAGGCCCATCAAACCGATCAGGCTGTTGCACGGCGCCGATTTGCCAGCGAAGTGCAGTTGCGACTGGCTTTTGAAAGCTTGCGCAGTTTGCCGAATCAGCGCAGCGGGGCGGGCATGCAAACCACCGCGATGAGCCACCAGCACATGACCATGAACCTCAGGTCCGCCGACCTCCGCGACATTCGCCGCCACGCTGTTACGCGCAACAATGTGCAATAGCGGCTCGCCAACCTTCACCGCTTTCAGCGTAATCGGCCGCACTTGAAAATCCTGGCTGTTGGTCAGGATCAACAGGCTGACCAGGCTTTTGCATTGCTGGCCGACCTTGTCCAGGTCATAGCGCAACAACGGCTGACCCTTGCTGACGCGGGTGCCATCCTTGACCAGCATCGAGAAGCCTTCGCCGTTCAGTTCAACGGTGTCGAGACCCAGATGCAAAAGGATTTCCGCGCCATTGTCGGCACGCACGGTGAGGGCGTGGCCGGTGCGCGCGACGTGGATGATCACCCCGGCACACGGCGAATACAGCGTGTCGTTGATCGGGTCGATGGCAATGCCGTCGCCCATCGCGCCGCTGGCGAACACCGCGTCCGGGACTTTGGCGAGCGTGAGCACCGGGCCGCTGAGCGGGGCGCTGAGGGTCAGCTCTTTATTGTTGTTGTGCATGGCTCGGTCTCATCGGTTAAATCTCGGTTCGATGTCCCTGTAGGAGCTGCCGAAGGCTGCGATCTTTTGATCTTGTTTTTTTGGATCAAAATCAAAAGATCGCAGCCTTCGGCAGTTCCTACAGGCTTGCTTCAATTAGTGCGTACGGGTCACTTTGCTCAGATGGCGTGGTTGATCCGGGTCCATGCCACGGGCCACGGCCAGACCTGCGGCCATCACGTAGAAACTCTGGATCGCCAGAATCGGATCAAGGGCCGGGTGTTCGGCGCGGGTCAGGGTCAGATCGCGTTCGCTCACATCGTCCGGCGCGGCCAGCAATACGCGGGCGCCGCGTTGGCGCATCTCTGCGGCGAGGCTCAGCAGGCCGGCCTGTTCGGCGCCGCGTGGAGCGAAAACCAGCAATGGATAGTGTTCGTCGATCAGCGCCATCGGGCCGTGACGCACTTCGGCGCTGCTGAACGCTTCGGCTTGAATTGCCGAGGTTTCCTTGAATTTCAGCGCTGCCTCTTGAGCAATGGCGAAACCGGCGCCACGGCCGATGACCATCAAGCGCTCGCAATCGCGCAGGGCTTCGATAGCCACACTCCAGTCCTGTTTCGCCGCTTCGCGCAGACCTTCAGGCAGGGCGTTGCCGGCCTCCAGCAATTCGCTGTCCTCTTTCCAGTGCGCGATCAACCGGGCGCTGGCGCTGAGGGTGGCGATAAAACTCTTGGTCGCGGCGACGCTGCTTTCAGTCCCAGCGAGCAGCGGCAGGCTGAATTCACACGCCGCTTCCAGTGGCGAGTCGGCGGCGTTGACCATCGACACGCTCAACGCGCCACGCTTGCGCAACAGACGCAGGCTGTTGACCAGATCCGGGCTCTGCCCCGATTGTGAAAAGGCGAACGCGACCTGACCGCTGACCTTCAACGGCGCCTGTTGCATGGTCACCACCGACATCGGCAACGACGCCACCGGCACACCCAGTTGCTGCATGGTCAGGTAGGCGAAGTAGCTCGCCGCGTGGTCGGAGCTACCGCGCGCAACGGTCATCGCCACTTGTGGTGGCTGCCGGCGCAGGCGCCCGGCGATCTCGATCATTTGCGGGTCGAGTTGTTGCAGTTGGGCTTGCACGGCCTCGAACGAGGACAGCGCCTCCTCAAGCATTTTTGAAGTCAATGTCTTCTCCTTCGACCATGACGGCGGTCAGTGTGAGTGAGCGATCGAGCCGCACGCAGTCGGCCCAGGCACCTGGTGCAAGGCGCCCGCGTTCAGTAATGCCGAGGTAGTCGGCGGGGAATTGCGAAAGACGTTGTGAGGCTTCGGCGATCGGCAGACCAATCTTCACCAGATTGCGCAGGGCCTGATCCATGGTCAGGGTGCTGCCGGCCAAAGTGCCGTCCGGCAGGCGCACGCCGCCCAGGCATTTGGTCACGGTGTGGCTGCCGAGCTTGTATTCACCGTCGGGCATGCCGGCAGCGGCAGTCGAATCGGTCACGCAATACAGGCAGGGGATCGAGCGCAGTGCCACGCGAATGGCACCGGGATGCACATGCAGCAGATCGGGAATCAGCTCTGCGAATTTAGCGTGGGCCAATGCCGCGCCGACGATGCCCGGTTCACGGTGATGCAGCGGGCTCATGGCGTTGTAGAGGTGAGTGAAACTGGTGGCGCCGGCATCGAGGGCGGCGACACCTTCCTCGTAACTGCCGAGGGTGTGACCGATCTGCATGCGCACGCCACGGCTGCTCAGCTCACGGATCAAACCGTCATGACCGGCGATTTCCGGGGCGATGGTGATCACCCGGATCGGCGCCAGTGCCAGGTACTCTTCGACTTCGGCCATCAACGCGGTGTGGGCGAAGTTCGGTTGCGCACCGAGTTTTCCCGGGTTGATGTACGGGCCTTCGAGGTGGACGCCGAGGACGCGGGCGGCACCTTTCGGACGCTGTTCGCAGAACTCTCCGACTTCTTTTAGAACGCTGGAAATCTCGGCACTCGGCGCGGTCATGGTGGTCGCCAGCAGCGAGGTGGTGCCGAAACGCACGTGGGTTCTGGTGATGGTTTCGAAAGCGCTGGCGCCTTCCATGATGTCTTTGCCGCCGCCGCCGTGGACGTGCAGATCGATGAAACCGGGCAGCAGATACGGCAAGTCATTACTCGCCGGATCGCAAGGCACGCCTTCGATCGACACGACTTTGCCGTGTTCGTGGACCAGCCGGCCGCGAACCCAGCCGCTGGCGGTGAGGATGTTGTCTTCGGACATTTTGATTCTCGCTTTGGGCCGCTCTCAGCGGCGCAGCTCTTTATCTACGAAGCTCTGCAACAAAGTCGTAGTAGTCGTTGCGGCAATAGGTGTCGGTGACTTCGATCGGCGTGTTGTCTTCCAGATAACCGACCCGGGTCATCAGCAGCATCGCGGTGCCGGGAGCGATGCCGACCAGCGCGGCGAATTCGTCCGAGGCGTTGATCGCCTGAATGTGCTGCAAGGCGCGGACGATCGGTTTGCCGATGCCGTCGAGGTATTCGTAGAGCGAATCGCCGACCAGTTGCGGCTTGGGCATGATCGAGGCGGGCAGGGTGCTCATTTCGATCGCCATGACCGTGTCATCGGCTTTGCGCAGACGCTTCATGCGCGCAACCTTGTCGTTCGGCGACAGGCTGAGGCGGATCAATTCTTCATGAGTCGGCAGGGTGATTTCGCGTTCCAGCCATTGCGAGCTGGGCACGAAGCCCTTGAGGCGCAGCATCTCGCTGAAACCGGAGAGGCGCGATAGCGGTTGTTCGAGGCGTGGGGTGATGAACGTGCCGGAACCTTGCAGGCGACGGATCAGGCCTTGATCGAGGAGGACTTCCAATGCCTTGCGCGCAGTCACCCGGGAAATGCCCAGTTGCTCGCTGAGGTTGCGTTCCGAGGGCATCGCCTGCTCGGACTTCCACTGCCCGGCATGAATCGCTGCTTCCAGATTGCGTGCCAGTTGCAGGTACAGCGGCGTCGGCTGAGAGTCGTCCGGGCGTAAGGTATGGAGGTCGTTCATGTAGGGCATTTCCGTCGCGAGTATAGGATTGTTGTGGCTCGCTTGTGGGGCGGAAATTAATACCACTTGAATACCATGTCAACGCGATGAAACAGCGCCATGTCTAATGAATTGGCGGTATTCAGGGGGTGTGGTTTCAAGTGGTATTAGTGGTTGGCCAGGAAAAGCAAAAGATCGCAGCCTGCGGCAGCTCCTACAGTTGAGAGTGGTATCACCCTTGTAGGAGCTGCCGCAGGCTGCGATCTTTTTGATTTATTTTTTAATGCCGACCAATGGTCGTGAGGAAGTTAAGGGCGGATTTCGACCATCGTGCCGTCCGGCACCAGATTCCACACTTCGCGCATGTCGACGTTACGCATGGCGACGCAGCCGTCAGTCCAGTCGAGGGTGTGGAACAGGTCTTCCGGGGTTTCTTCCGAATCCGGCGTGCCGTGGATCATGATCATGCCGCCGGGCTCGACGCCTTCACGTCGGGCGCGGGCCGAATCGCTGATGTTCGGGTAGGAAATGTGCATCGACAGGTTGAATTTGTCGCTGGTCTTGCGCCAGTCGATCCAATAGAAACCTTCTGGCGTGCGCTTGTCACCCTCTATCAGTTTCGGGCCTTTCTTCGCGCCTTTGCCCAGCGAAATGCGATAGGTCTTCAGCGGCTTGCCGTCAGCGATCAACTGCAGTTGATGAGCCGCTTTGAGCACCAGGACTTTCTCGATGAGCGGGGTATTCGAAGGCGTCACGGTGGTCACGAAGGACGCTTGGGAGACGGTAACGAACGACAGGCAGAACAGGGCAAGCAACCAGCGCATTGAAACGATTCCCCAGGGAGTGACGCAGATAACCAACATTTTATATGTATGTGTACATGTAGGAGCTGCCGAAGGCTGCGATCTTTTTGTCGGCCATCACGCCAATGTCTTGATTAAATAATGACCGGCTGCGCCAACGGAGGAATCGATTCCGACCGAACCGGATACGCCTCGATACGCCGATCAGCGAAGAAGCATTCTAAGGTACGCCCCACCGTGCGGAAAGCCAGCTCGTCCCAGGGAATGTCGGCTTCGTCGAATAGTTGCACTTCGAGGCTCTCGGGGCCGGCGGCGAAGTCCAGATCGACCAGCTCGGCGCGGAAGAACACATGCACCTGACTGATGTGCGGCACATCGATCAATGTGTAGATGCTCAGATTGCGCACGCGGGCGCAGGCTTCCTCGGCAGTTTCGCGTACGGCGGCCTGTTCGATGGTCTCGCCGTTCTCCATGAAACCGGCGGGCAAGGTCCAGTAACCGAGGCGCGGCTCGATGGCGCGGCGGCAGAGCAACACTTTTGTACCCCAGGTCGGTACGCAACCGGCGACGATATTGGGGTTTTGATAGTGAATGGTCTGACAGCTGTCACAGACAAATCGCAGCCGCGAATCGCCTTCGGGAATGCGTTGGGTGACCGGGTTACCGCAGTGGCTGCAAAATTTCATGCTGGGCTTCCTGAATGCTGCGCCTATCTTGGCGTGCAGCGGTGTCGGTCGGCAAGTTGTCGTTTCGCGACACGACGGGTTTCGGGGGCTTGGGCGCTCGCAACGATTGGTGCATGATGCAAAGTAAGGCACAGATCGAGAACACTCATGCTGGACGAGCTACTGCATAGGGTAAGCAACCACACACCGCGCACGCTGGAGACTGACACACGTTTCCCCGAGGCCGCCGTTCTGGTGCCGATCACCCGCAGTGACCAACCGGAACTGGTACTGACCCTGCGCGCCAGCGGGCTTTCGACCCACGGTGGCGAAGTCGCCTTCCCGGGTGGTCGCCGCGATCCGGAAGACCCGGATCTGATCTTCACCGCGCTGCGTGAAGCTGAAGAGGAGATCGGTCTGCCGCCCGGCCTGGTCGAAATCATCGGCCCGCTCAGTCCGCTGATCTCCCTGCACGGCATTAAGGTCACGCCTTATGTCGGCGTCATCCCCGATTTTGTCGAGTATCTGGCCAACGATGCCGAGATTGCCGCGGTGTTCACTGTGCCGCTGGAATTCTTCCGCGAAGACCCCCGTGAACACACGCACCGCATCGACTATCAGGGCCGCAGTTGGTACGTGCCGAGTTATCGATTTGGTGAATACAAGATCTGGGGGCTGACGGCGATCATGATCGTCGAGTTGATCAATCTGCTCTATGACGCCAAGATCAGTCTGCACCAACCCCCTAAAAGCTTTATTAACACCTGAGCCATCGTTCGAATGGCCATCACCGTGGGCGCTGAGGAAGACAAGATGAAATACCGTTTGGGCGACGCCCGTGTCGAGACTCACCCACAGAGCTGGGTCGCGCCCAATGCCGTGCTGGTGGGCAAGGTCAAACTGGAAGAGGGCGCCAACGTCTGGTTCAACGCCGTGCTGCGCGGCGACAACGAACTGATCCTGATCGGCAAGAACAGCAATGTGCAGGACGGCACGGTGATGCATACCGACATGGGCTATCCGCTGACCATTGGCACCGGCGTGACCATCGGCCACAACGCCATGCTCCACGGCTGCACGGTGGGCGATTACAGCCTGATCGGCATCAACGCGGTGATTCTCAACGGCGCGAAGATCGGCAAGAACTGCATCATTGGCGCCAACTCGCTGATTGGCGAAGGCAAAGAGATTCCCGACGGTTCGCTGGTGATGGGCTCGCCGGGCAAGGTTGTGCGCGAGCTGACCGAGCCGCAAAAGAAGATGCTCGAAGCTAGCGCCGCCCACTATGTGCATAACTCGCAGCGTTATGCCCGCGATCTGGTTGAGCAGGAAGAATGAACACGCCAGAAAGACCAGTAGCCTCGCCATGCGTGAATATTTGTGCGCTGGATGAGGCTGACATCTGCACTGGCTGCCAGCGTACGGTCGAGGAGATCACCCGCTGGGGCCGCATGAGCAATGACGAGCGTCGGGTGGTGCTGGGGCTGTGTCATGAGCGGGCGAAGGCGAGTGGGCTGGTGTGGATGATCCCTTCGAAGTCGTGATCGGCTTGGGATGGCCCTCACCCTAGCCCTCCCGAAACGTCGGATCGCCCAGAGGGAGAGGGGACTGACCGAGTTGATGGTTCGAGTTACATCGACCTGAGCTACCGAGTCGAACTCAGGTTTTGAAAAGCCTCCGATCGGCTCCCTTTCCCTTCGTCTGAAGGGGGAGGGAATGACCGGGTTGATTGTTCGGTCCATACCGGCCTGCGTTCTTGAGTCGAACTCGGGATTCGATTCAACGAAGATCTGCTCCCTTTCCCCCTCGCCCCCTGGGGGAGAGGGCTGGGGTGAGGGGGTGGCTCTTGATTTGCCGGTCAAGTAATCTGTGCGCCAATCTGCCAGGTCGCCTCCATGATTTTCCTCATCGCCTACATCAGCAGCGTTGTGCTGATCAACTTCGCCTTCTCCACCGCGCCGCACCTGGACATCATCTGGTCGGCCTGGGGTGGTCTGGTCTTCATACTGCGCGACATGGTGCAAACCCGCTTCGGCCACGGCGCAGTCGTGGCGATGCTGGCGGCGTTGGTGCTCTCCTACGTCACCTCCGATCCCTCCATCGCCTTGGCCAGCGCCACGGCGTTCGCGGTGTCGGAAATCATCGACTGGCTGGTGTTCAGCATCACCAAACGCCCATTGCGCGACCGCTTGTGGATCAGTTCGGCACTGAGCATTCCTCTCGATACCTTCATCTTCTTCGGCATGATCGACCTGCTGACGCCGCCGGTGATCATCACTGCTCTGCTGTCGAAATTCGCCGGCGTTACTGCCGTCTGGCTGATCATGGCCTGGCGTGAGCGCAAACAGGCTGTCGCCGGCTGAAGCCAAACCCTCAGGTTCATGTAAAATGCCGCGCTTTCTCCCCATGGAAAGCGCGTCTGGCGCTGCTTTCCTCGATGATCCGCTTCTTTGAGGACCTGAGATGACCCGTATCGGAACTCCGTTGTCGCCAACCGCGACCCGCGTATTGCTGTGTGGCTGTGGTGAGTTGGGCAAGGAAGTGGTGATCGAGCTGCAACGCCTGGGCGTTGAAGTAATCGCCGTTGACCGCTACGCCAACGCGCCGGCCATGCAAGTTGCGCATCGCAGCCACGTGATCAACATGCTCGACGGCGCCGCCCTGCGTGCCGTGATCGAAGCCGAGAAGCCGCACTTCATCGTGCCGGAAATCGAAGCCATCGCCACCGCCACCCTGGTCGAGCTGGAAGCCGAAGGCTTCACCGTGATCCCGACCGCGCGCGCTGCGCAATTGACCATGAACCGCGAAGGCATCCGTCGTCTGGCCGCTGAAGAGCTGGATCTGCCGACCTCGCCGTACCACTTTGCCGACACCTTCGAGGACTACAGCAAAGCTGTTGAGGACCTCGGTTTCCCATGCGTCGTCAAACCGGTGATGAGCTCGTCGGGCAAAGGCCAGAGCCTGTTGCGCAGCACTGATGACGTGCAGAAAGCCTGGGATTACGCGCAAGAAGGCGGTCGCGCTGGCAAAGGTCGGGTGATCATCGAAGGTTTCATCGATTTCGATTACGAAATCACCTTGCTGACTGTGCGCCACATTGGCGGCACCACGTTCTGCGCGCCGGTCGGTCACCGTCAGGAGAAGGGCGATTATCAGGAATCCTGGCAGCCTCAGGCCATGAGCCCGATTGCTCTGGCTGAATCCGAGCGCGTTGCCAAAGCGGTGACTGAGGCGTTGGGCGGTCGTGGTCTGTTCGGCGTTGAGCTGTTCATCAAAGGTGATCAGGTGTGGTTCAGCGAAGTCTCGCCGCGTCCGCATGACACCGGTCTGGTGACATTGATTTCGCAGGATCTGTCGCAGTTCGCCCTGCACGCTCGCGCGATTCTGGGCTTGCCGGTACCGCTGATCCGTCAGTTCGGGCCATCGGCTTCGGCGGTGATTCTGGTGGAAGGGCAGTCGACGCAGACCGCATTCGCCAACCTCGGCGCGGCGTTGAGCGAGCCGGACACGGCATTGCGTCTGTTTGGTAAGCCGGAAGTGAATGGCCAGCGCCGCATGGGCGTGGCGCTGGCGCGGGATGAGTCGATCGAGGCTGCTCGTGCCAAGGCGACCCGTGCTGCTCAGGCTGTTGTTGTAGAGCTGTAAACCGGGTCGCGTCCATCGCGAGCAGGCTCACTCCTACAGTTGGAATGCGTTCCCCTGTAGGAGTGAGCCTGCTCGCGATAGCGATCTGTCAGGCAACCTGATTCAGATCGTTATTGCGCGTTTCTTTCAAACACAGCACCGCAATCAAACTCAGCACCGCCGCCGCTGACACATACCCGCCGACATAACTCAAACCACCCATCGCTACCAGCTTCTGTGCGAAGAACGGTGCCGCCGAGGCCCCGACAATGCCGCCCAGGTTATACGCCGCCGAAGCACCGGTATAACGCACGTGGGTCGGAAACAGCTCAGGCAACAGTGCGCCCATCGGTGCAAATGTCACGCCCATCAAAAACAGCTCGATGCACAGAAACAGCGCCACACCCCAGGTCGAACCCTGAGTCAGTAACGGCTCCATCAGAAATCCAGACAGAATCGCCAGCACGCCACCAATGATCAGCACCGGTTTGCGCCCGTAACGGTCGCTAGCCCAGGCTGAAAGCGGTGTCGCAGCGGCCATGAACAAAACGGCAAAGCACAGCAATCCGAGGAAGGTTTCGCGGCTATAGCCAAGTGTGGAAACCCCATAGCTAAGGGAGAACACCGTCGAGATATAGAACAGCGCATAACAGACCACCATCGCCGCCGCGCCCAGCAGTGTCGGCGCCCAGTACTGGCTGAACAACTCGACCAGCGGCACCTTCACCCGTTCCTGACGGGCGATGGCGTTGGCGAACACCGGTGTTTCATGCAGTTTCAATCGCACATAAAGACCGACCATCACCAGCGCTGCGCTGAGCAGAAACGGAATCCGCCAGCCCCAACTGCGGAACTGCTCGTCATCGAGAGTCATGGCCAGGGTTAGAAACAAGCCGTTGGCCGCGAGAAAACCAATCGAAGGGCCAAGCTGCGGAAACATACCGAACCACGCGCGTTTGCCTTTCGGCGCGTTTTCCGTGGCCAGCAGGGCGGCACCGCCCCATTCGCCACCCAATCCCAGCCCCTGCCCGAAGCGCAGCACGCACAGCAGAATCGGTGCCCACGCGCCAATCGTGGCGTAACCCGGCAGCACGCCGATCAGCGTCGTACACACGCCCATCAACAGCAAGGATGCGACCAGTGTCGACTTGCGCCCGATACGGTCGCCGAAGTGGCCGAACAGCGCGGAGCCCAGCGGTCGGGCCAGAAATGCGATGCCGAAAGTAAGAAACGCCGAGAGCATCTGCGCCGTGCCGGACGTCTGCGGAAAGAATACCGGCCCGATCACCAGCGCGGCGGCGGTGGCGTAAACGTAGAAATCGTAGAACTCGATCGCGGTGCCGATAAAACTCGCCGTCGCCACGCGGGTGGCGGAGTTGGTCGGTTGGGCAGGCGCGGTGTCGCTGAAAGCGGTACTGGTCGTCATGCGGTGATCCCTGACAGTCATGAGCTCCGTTGGAGCGAATTATTATGGTCGAGCACCCAGGGATGTGGGATGAGGCGCGGTCGCTGTTTCAGGTAGGAACAGTCGCCGGATTGCATATGAAATGGCCGAAACCTGTCGGGTGCGGGGTAAGCACGCGGTTTGGCGGGGCTTGGGTAAGCTGATTTGATTATAGGAAGGGGGCTAACGATCAAACAAGAGCAAAAGATCGCAGGGTAGGAGCTGCCGAAGGCTGTGATCTTTTGATCTTTTACCTGGCCGGCACCAAAGCAGGCACAGACGAGGTATGCCAGATCAGCACTTTGCTCACCCGGTTCTCCTCAGTCTCAAGAATCTCCAGTCGATAACGCCCGATCTTCAAACAAACCGCACTCGCCGGAATCGTTTCCAGCGCCTCAGTCACCAACCCGTTCAGCGTCTTCGGCCCATCACTCGGCAAATGCCAACCCAGACATTTGTTCAATTCGCGAATCGAAGCCGTGCCATCAATCACCATCCGCCCGTCAGTCTGCGGATGAATATGCGGGTTATCCAGGCTGTGCTCGCTCTCAAATTCGCCGACGATTTCTTCGAGAATGTCTTCCAGTGTCACGATGCCGAGCACTTCACCGTACTCATCCACCACCATGCCCAAGCGCCGTTGCTGCTTGTGGAAGTTCAGCAACTGCAGTTGCAACGGTGTGCTTTCCGGCACGAAGTACGGTTCGTAACTGGCGGCCAGCAGCGCTTCGCGGGTCAGATCAGCGTTGTTCAGCAGATGGCGGATCTGCCGGGTGTTGAGCACCGCTTCAACCTGATTGATGTCGCTGTGAAACACCGGCAGGCGGGTGCGCTTGTTGTGGCGCAGTTGTTCGATGATTTCTTCGATCGAATCGTCGAGGTTGATGCCGTCGACGTCACTGCGTGGCACCAGAATGTCGTTGACCGTGATGTTGTCCAACGCATGAATACCGGAAACCGGGTGAGCGTGAACGGGATGCTCGGGATCATCGTGACGATCAGAAGGCAGATCGTCTTCGCTCTGCTGCACCACTTGGGTTTTGCGCGCAAACGGGCGCATGAGCAATCCGCTGACGCGGCTGAACAGCCAGGCAACCGGATAAATAATCTTCAGCGGCACCGCCAACAAGGTATTGCCAAATGCCAGCACCGCATCCGGATACCGTTGGGCGACGCTGCGCGGGAAATAATCGGCGAACACCAGCAGTATTGCGCCAACACCCAGGCAGGCTGCCCATGGGCCGTTTTCTTCGCAGAGGAAAATTGCCAGCAACGTCGCAATCACCACGGCAAGTGCGCGGCACAGGGTGTTGCAGAGAATCAGGCTGTCGAGCGGGAAGCTCAGCTTCGCCAGCGGTTTATCGCTGGCGCGCGAGGCGGTGCGTTGCGCGAGCAACTGCTGTTGCGCGATTTCGACGGCAGTAAACAGCCCTGACCATAAAATCAGCAGGACAAATACCGCGAGCATCGGCCCTATGGGCAAACCGTCCATTTATGCCGCCCGTCAGATGTGCAGGATGTATTCACGAACCAGTTTGCTGCCGAAATACGCCAACATCAGCAGGCAGAAACCGGCGAGGGTCCAGCGAATCGCCTTGTGACCGCGCCAGCCGAGACGGTTGCGGCCCCACAGCAGCACGCTGAACACGATCCAGGCCAGGCACGCCAGCAGGGTCTTGTGCACCAGATGCTGGGCGAACAGGTTCTCGACGAACAGCCAGCCGGAGATCAGCGACAGCGACAGCAGCGTCCAGCCGGCCCAGAGGAAGCCGAACAGCAGGCTTTCCATGGTTTGCAGCGGCGGGAAGTTCTTGATCAGCCCGGACGGGTGCTTGTGCTTGAGCTGGTGGTCTTGCACCAGTAGCAGCAAGGCCTGGAACACCGCGATGGTGAACATGCCGTACGCAAGGATCGACAACAGAATGTGCGCGAGGATGCCCGGCTCTTCATCGATGATCTGCACCGTACCGGTCGGCGCGAATTGCGCCAGCAGTACGGTGATGGCGCCGAGCGGGAACAGCAGCACCAGCAGGTTTTCCACGGGGATCCGCGAGCAGGCGATCAGCGTCAGCGCGATGACCGCCGCGGCAATCAGGCTGGAGGCGCTGAAAAAATCCAGGCCCAGACCGATCGGGGTCAGCAAATGCGTGAGCAGGCTGGCGGCGTGGGCCACCACGGCGAAGGCGCCGAGGCTAACCAACAGGCGCTTGTTCGCCTTGGCGCCAGTGGCCAAGCGGGTGCTCTGATAAAGGGTCGCAGCGGCATATAGAAGGGCGGCGGCGAGGGTGGTCAGCAAACTGGGTGACAAGGGGAGCATAAATCCTGTTAGGCAAGCCCGAAAGGGGCTGAGTTTGGCATAGAACCGCCATCGCACGAAAGACTCAGGAAGCTGACAGCGAGGTGTCCGCCAGCCGCAGTCTTCGCTATAATCCGCGACCTGCCCACGCCGCAGGCTCGCCGAGCACATGTTGATTCCGGTCTGGGCCGCCATTATCCCGGTCTACACAGGGCCTGAAAGGATCGCGCAATGTTTGAAAACTTAACCGACCGTCTCTCGCAGACGCTGCGCCATGTCACCGGCAAGGCGAAGCTGACCGAGGACAATATCAAAGACACCCTGCGTGAAGTGCGCATGGCGTTGCTCGAAGCCGACGTCGCCCTGCCGGTGGTCAAGGACTTCGTCAATTCGGTCAAGGAGCGCGCTGTCGGCACCGAGGTGTCGCGCAGCCTGACGCCGGGCCAGGCGTTCGTGAAGATCGTCCAGGCCGAACTCGAAAGCCTGATGGGCGCGGCCAACGAAGATTTGAACCTGAGCGCTGTGCCGCCAGCCGTCATTCTGATGGCCGGTCTGCAAGGTGCGGGTAAAACCACCACCGCTGGCAAACTGGCGCGCTTCCTTAAAGAGCGCAAGAAGAAGTCGGTCATGGTCGTGTCGGCGGACGTTTACCGTCCTGCGGCTATTAAACAGCTGGAAACCCTGGCCAACGACATCGGCGTGACGTTCTTCCCGTCCGACCTGAGCCAGAAGCCGGTCGACATCGCCACCGCCGCTATTAAAGAAGCGAAACTGAAATTCATCGACGTGGTCATCGTCGATACCGCCGGTCGTCTGCACATCGACGAAGAGATGATGGGCGAGATCAAGGCGCTGCACGCCGCGATCAACCCGGTCGAAACCCTGTTCGTGGTCGACGCCATGACCGGTCAGGACGCGGCCAACACGGCCAAGGCCTTCGGTGATGCCCTGCCGCTGACCGGTGTGATCCTGACCAAGGTCGACGGCGACGCCCGTGGCGGTGCCGCACTGTCGGTGCGCGCCATCACCGGCAAGCCGATCAAGTTCATCGGTATGGGCGAGAAGAGCGAAGCGCTCGATCCGTTCCATCCTGAGCGTATCGCTTCGCGGATTCTCGGCATGGGCGACGTGCTCAGCCTGATCGAACAGGCTGAAGCGACCCTCGATAAAGACAAGGCCGACAAACTGGCCAAGAAGCTGAAGAAGGGCAAGGGCTTCGACCTCGAAGACTTCCGCGATCAGCTGCAACAGATGAAGAACATGGGCGGCCTCGGCGGGCTCATGGACAAACTGCCGAGCATCGGCGGCGTCAACCTGTCGCAAATGGGCAATGCCCAGAACGCCGCAGAGAAGCAATTCAAACAGATGGAAGCCATCATCAACTCCATGACCCCGGCCGAGCGCCGTGACCCTGAGCTGATCAGCGGTTCGCGCAAGCGCCGGATCGCCATGGGTTCCGGCACTCAGGTGCAGGACATCGGTCGCTTGATCAAGCAGCACAAGCAGATGCAGAAGATGATGAAGAAATTCTCCGCCAAGGGCGGAATGGCGAAAATGATGCGCGGCATGGGCGGAATGTTGCCCGGCGGTGGCATGCCGAAAATGTAAGGTGTCCCGTCTCACCCATTCTGCTCGCCAAAAGTGAGCGAAACGGGTGAGACAGGACACCAAGACTTCGCCGGTCGTCGCACCGGCGCAGACCCTGCAAGGACGCAGGATCAACAGCAAACCCGCACTCGGCGGGAGCTGACTGGCCGTTTTCATCGACGGCTCTATATGCAGATCTGCACGGCATGCCATAGGCGCCGGAAAAAGTCATTTGCAAAAGTCCGGATATTCCTTAGAATATGCGGCCTTTCGGGCACCCATGCCCGCTGTGCATTTAGATTTGCAGCACCGACTACAGGAACGATGTTCACATGCTAACAATCCGTCTTGCCCTTGGCGGCTCCAAAAAGCGCCCGTTTTACCACCTGACCGTAACCGACTCGCGTAACCCGCGTGACGGCTCCCACAAAGAACAGGTTGGTTTCTTCAACCCTGTTGCCCGTGGTCAGGAAATCCGTCTGTCCGTGAACCAAGAGCGCGTAGCCTACTGGCTGAGCGTTGGTGCACAGCCTTCTGAGCGTGTTGCTCAGTTGCTGAAGGAATCTGCAAAGGCTGCGGCCTGAGCAATATGAACGCGACGCCTGCTGTTGCCGATGATTTGATCGTTATTGGCAAAATTTATTCTGTTCATGGCGTTCGCGGCGAAGTGAAGGTTTATTCCTTTACTGATCCGACTGAAAACCTGTTGCAGTACAAAACCTGGACGCTCAAGCGTGAAGGCAATGTCAAACAGGTCGAGCTGGTCAGTGGACGCGGGAGCGATAAGTTCCTGGTCGCAAAGCTCAAGGGTCTTGATGATCGTGAAGAAGCTCGTCTTCTGGCCGGTTATGAGATCTGCGTGCCGCGCAACCTGTTCCCTGAATTGACCGACGGCGAGTACTACTGGTACCAGCTGGAAGGTCTGAAGGTTATCGATCAACTGGGGCAAATGCTCGGGAAAGTCGATCATCTTCTGGAAACCGGCGCCAATGATGTAATGGTAGTCAAGCCTTGCGCTGGCAGCCTGGATGATCGCGAACGCTTGTTGCCCTATACGGCGCAATGTGTGTTGGCCGTTGACCTGGCCGCGGGCGAGATGAAGGTGGATTGGGACGCGGACTTCTAAGCGTGGCTAACTTGCGCGTAGAAGTGATCAGTTTGTTTCCCGAGATGTTTTCCGCCATCGGCGACTACGGCATCACCAGTCGAGCGGTCAAACAGGGGCTCTTGCAGCTGACCTGTTGGAACCCGCGGGATTACACGACGGATCGGCATCACACTGTGGACGATCGCCCGTTTGGCGGTGGTCCGGGCATGGTGATGAAGATCAAGCCCCTGGAAGATGCTCTGGTTCAGGCCAAGGCAGCAGCCGGGGAGGCGGCGAAGGTGATTTACCTGTCCCCCCAAGGCCGTCAACTGAATCAGTCGGCGGTACGCGAGCTGGCACAATCGGATGCATTGATCCTGATTGCCGGCCGTTATGAAGGCATTGACGAGCGCTTTATTGAGGCTCATGTCGATGAAGAGTGGTCGATTGGCGACTATGTACTGTCTGGCGGCGAGCTGCCGGCGATGGTCCTGATCGATGCGGTTACACGACTGCTGCCTGGAGCTTTAGGGCATGCGGATTCCGCTGAGGAAGATTCCTTTACGGATGGTCTGCTGGATTGCCCGCACTACACCCGACCTGAGGTGTATGCGGATCAGCGTGTTCCCGACGTGTTGCTGAGTGGCAATCACGCGCATATCCGGCGTTGGCGTTTACAGCAGTCCCTTGGTAGGACCTTTGAACGACGCGCCGATCTTCTGGAAAGCCGCTCGCTTTCTGGAGAAGAGAAGAAGCTGCTCGAGGAATACATCCGCGAGCGGGACGATAGTTAACAACGTATCGATGGTAGATCGAACGATTTACCTTAGGAGCACAGCATGACCAACAAAATCATCCTTGCACTCGAAGCAGAGCAGATGACCAAAGAAATCCCTACCTTCGCCCCAGGCGACACTATTGTCGTTCAGGTGAAAGTGAAGGAAGGCGATCGTTCCCGTCTGCAAGCGTTCGAAGGCGTTGTAATCGCCAAGCGTAACCGCGGCGTGAACAGTGCGTTCACCGTTCGTAAAATCTCCAACGGTGTTGGCGTAGAACGTACTTTCCAGACCTACTCCCCGCAGATCGACAGCATGGCTGTTAAACGTCGCGGTGACGTACGTAAAGCCAAGCTGTACTACCTGCGCGACCTGTCGGGTAAAGCAGCTCGCATCAAGGAAAAACTGGCTTAAGTCCAGCTTCCGATGCAGAAAAAAGCAGCCTACGGGCTGCTTTTTTGTTGCCCGCAATAAAACTGCCCCCATCCTGTAGGAGCTGCCGAAGGCTGCGATCTTTTGATCTTGCTTGTATTCGGAAGCCAGATATCGAGTCTATTTCATGACCACCCGCGACCAGGAAATCCAGCGCCGCACCGAACTCTCGGTGACTCGCGTAACCAAGGCTGTCTTCCCGCCGACCACCAACCACCACAACACCCTGTTCGGCGGCACTGCGCTGGCGTGGATGGATGAGGTGTCGTTCATTACCGCCACCCGTTTCTGCCGATTGCCGTTGGTGACTGTGTCCACCGACCGCATCGACTTCAATCATGCGATCCCGGCCGGGTCCATCGTTGAATTGGTCGGGAAGGTGATCAAGGTCGGCAACACCAGCCTCAAGGTCGAGGTAGAAGTCTTTGTTGAGAGCATGAGCTGTGATGGTCGCGAGAAGGCCATTCACGGGCAGTTCAGCTTCGTTGCCATCGACGACGACAAGCGACCGGTGCCGGTGCTGCCGGGGTTTGCGGCTTGATCTGATACCGCGTTGCGGCTATCGCTGGCAAGCCAGCTCCCACAGGTTATGTGTCGAGCATAAAAGCTGTGAACTACACGATATCTGTGGGAGCTGGCTTGCCAGCGATTCGATTTAAGCAGCGCCGCCGTTCTCAGGCTGAATCAACGCCAACAACGTCCACCCCGGCCCAGGTTTCACGGTAGTCTCCGGCGTCACCACATGCACCCAGCCACTGTCATCGCGCATGAACAACAACGTGGCGCGATTCCCGTGCAGTGCGCGGTAATCCTCCCAGCCAAACCCATCCGTCAATGTCGTGCTGTACAACTCGGCGCCCTGACCCATCTGACTGGCCAACTTCGCGTAAGTAAACGCCTCGCTGCCCAACTGATTGCCTCGATGTTCCAGACTCGCCCGATGTTTATCGCTGCGCCGACTCTCATGACCGCTGGCCAGACCGAACAAACGCTGATGCCCAAAGTCATGACGGAACCGCATCGCCGCCAAGGTATTGAGTTCACCCGACGGCGACAGCGCCAGCAGATGCCCCAGCCCGACCAGATCCAGATGCGCATCGGCATGTTGCGAGGCCGGATTGCCAAAGTACGTCGGCAACCCTTCCATGCGCGCCGCACGAATATTCTCCCAGCTCGAATCGGTCAGCAGCACGCGGCTGCCCAGTTGCTGCAGCGATTTGCCCAACTCCCGCGCCGGGCCGTTCGCGCCGACAATCAGGAAGCCGCTCGGCGCGGGTTCCGCGACTTTCAGCAAGCGTGCCAGCGGTCGTGCGGTCGCGCTCTGCAGCACAACGGTGCCGATAATCACCGCAAACGTCAGCGGCACCAGCAGTAACGCGCCCTCGTGACCGGCCTCATGCAGACGAATCGCAAAAATCGCCGAAACCGCCGCCGCAACGATCCCGCGTGGCGCAATCCAGCACAATAGCGCTCGCTCTCGCCAGCTCAGGCTGGATCCGGCAGTGCTCAGCAGCACGTTCAGCGGCCGGGCGATTAACTGAATCACCAACAGCAGAATCAGCACCAGCGGCCCCAGTCCGATCAGGGCATACAGATCCAGGCGCGCCGCCAACAGAATGAACAACCCGGAAATCAGCAGCACGCTGAGGTTTTCCTTGAAGTGCAGGATGTGCCGTACATCCACGCCCTTCATGTTCGCCAGCCACATGCCCATCAATGTCACCGCCAACAGTCCCGACTCGTGCATCACGGTGTTCGAAGCAATGAAAATCCCCAGCACCGCTGCCAGCGAAGCGAGGTTATGCAGATACTCCGGCAGCCATTGCCGGCGAATCACCGTACCGAGCAGCCAGCCACCGACAACGCCGAACACCGCGCCGCAGAGAATCACGCCGCCAAAGGTGAACAGACTCTGCTTGAGGCCATGCCCCTCAGCGCTGGCAATGATGAAGCTGTAGACCACCACAGCGAGGAGGGCGCCGATCGGGTCGATGACGATGCCTTCCCAGCGCAGAATGTTGGCGATCGAGGCTTTCGGTCGCACCACGCGCAGCATCGGCACAATCACGGTCGGGCCGGTGACCAGCGTCAGGCTGCCGAACAGGATGGCCAGCATCCAGTCGAAGCCGAGCAGGAAGTGTGTAGCGACGGCGATGACGATCCAGGTCGAAATCGCACCGATGGTCACCAGGCGATGAACCACACTGCCGATCTCTTTCCACTCCGACAGGTGCAGGGTCAGGCTACCTTCGAACAGAATCAGCGCCACCGCCAGCGACACCAACGGCATCAGCAGCGGCCCGAACATTTCCTGCGGATCGAGCCAGCCGAGCACCGGGCCGACCAGAATGCCGGTCAGCAACAGAAACAGAATCGCCGGCAGCTTCAGGCGCCAAGCCAGCCATTGGCAACCCAGCGCCGCTGCGCCGATCCCGCCAAACGCCAAGAGAATTTGCTGCTCGTTCATTGATGCTCCCTGTTCCTTGAATTAGCCGGCTATGAAAGACTAGCGCCCATTCCTACAGTTCACTCTACATTTGCGCACAGTCCATGAGGCTGTGTGTCTTGAGCGCCCATGCCTGCCATCGACCATCCGCTGATTGACCAATTCCTCGACGCTCTATGGCTGGAGAAAGGCCTGTCCGATAATACCCGTGGCGCTTATCGTAGCGACCTGGCGCTGTTCAATGGCTGGTTGCAGGAGAAAAATCTGCAGCTGATCAACGCCGGTCGCGAGCTGATCCTCGATCATTTGGCCTGGCGATTGGAGCAGAACTACAAACCGCGCTCCACAGCCAGATTCCTCTCCGGGGTGCGTGGCTTTTATCGCTATCTGCTGCGGGAAAAGCTGATCAGCGTCGACCCGACGTTGCGCGTCGACATGCCGCAACTCGGTAGGCCGTTGCCTAAGTCCCTGTCGGAAGCCGACGTCGAAGCCCTGCTCAAAGCACCGGATCTGAGCGAAGCGATCGGCCAGCGTGACCGCGCCATGCTTGAAGTGCTGTACGCATGCGGTTTGCGGGTGACGGAACTGGTCAGTCTGACGCTGGAGCAGGTCAATTTGCGCCAGGGCGTGTTGCGAGTGATGGGCAAGGGCAGCAAGGAGCGCCTGGTGCCGATGGGCGAGGAGGCGATTGTCTGGATCGAGCGTTATATGCGTGATGGCCGTGGCGAACTGCTTGGCGGCCGGCCAAGTGATGTGCTGTTCCCCAGTCAGCGCGGCGAGCAGATGACCCGCCAGACCTTCTGGCACCGGATCAAGCATCAGGCCAAGGTCGCGGGCATCGGCAAGTCGTTGTCGCCGCACACCTTGCGTCACGCGTTTGCCACGCACCTGCTCAACCACGGCGCGGATTTGCGCGTGGTGCAGATGCTGCTCGGCCACAGCGACCTGTCCACCACGCAGATCTACACCCACGTCGCCCGCGCTCGATTGCAGGATCTGCACGCCAAACACCATCCAAGAGGTTAACTCCATACCTTCCCCTGTAGGAGCTGCCGAAGGCTGCGATCTTTTGATCTTGAAAACAAAATCAAAAGATCGCAGCCTTCGGCAGCTCCTACATAAAGCGGTGTGATCTATGGCGACAGGCGCATTCGGCCACCGTGGCCTTATGTGTTAGGCTTTGCCGGTTTGCACGATGGACGGTTATGACCCGGTGTTCCGGCACGGGCGTTCTGATCGTTCCATTTGTCCGCCTTCAGGAGTTCTCATGCGTCTGACCCAGATTTTCGCCGCCGCAGCCATTGCGTTGGTCAGCACCTTTGCCGTCGCCGATGACGCGGCCGACAAAGCCATTCGTCAAAGCCTGGAAAAACTCGAACTCGAGGTTCCGGTAGAAAGCATCAGCGCCAGCCCGTTGCCGGGCATGTACGAAGTCAAGCTCAAGGGCAGCCGCGTGCTCTACGCCAGCGCCGACGGCCAGTACATCGTTCAGGGTTACCTGTTCCAGCTCAAGGACGGCAAACCGGTCAACCTGACCGAGAAGACCGAACGCCTGGGCATCTCCAAACTGATCAATGCCATCCCGGTGGCCGAAACCGTGGTTTATCCGGCCGTGGGCGAAACCAAATCGCACATCACCGTGTTCACCGACACCACCTGCCCGTACTGCCACAAACTGCACGCCGAAGTGCCTGAGCTGAACAAGCGCGGCATTGAAGTGCGCTACGTCGCGTTCCCGCGCCAGGGTCTGAACTCGCCGGGCGATGAGCAGTTGCAAGCCGTGTGGTGCTCGAAAGACAAGAAAGCCGCGATGGACAAAATGGTCGATGGCAAGGAAATCAAGGCCGCCAAGTGCGATAACCCGGTTTCCAAACAGTTCGCCCTCGGTCAGTCGATCGGCGTGAACGGCACACCGGCCATCGTTTTGGCTGACGGACAAGTGATTCCGGGCTACCAGCCTGCGCCACAAGTCGCCAAACTGGCGCTGGGCGCGAAGTAATTCGTATCGTCACGGTCAGCCGTGACGATCATGGTCCGGCAGCAGCATCGCCGGGCCATTAATAGAGAGCCGCGAGCACGCGGTTGTTTTCCGGCCGACCCCGCGTCGGCCGTTTTATGGGGAGTTCACAGTGAATCCGGTCAAAGTAGGCATCTGTGGGTTAGGGACCGTCGGTGGCGGTACCTTCAACGTACTTCAGCGCAACGCCGAGGAAATCGCTCGTCGTGCCGGGCGTGGAATCGAAGTGGCACAAATTGCCATGCGCACGCCAAAGCCTCAGTTCCAGACGACCGGTATTGCGATTACCAACGATGTCTTCGAAGTGGCCACGAACCCTGAGATCGACATCGTCATAGAGCTGATGGGCGGCTACACCGTTGCCCGCGAGCTGGTACTCAAGGCCATCGAGAATGGCAAGCATGTGGTCACCGCGAACAAGGCTCTGATTGCCGTTCACGGTAATGAAATTTTCGCCAAGGCACGCGAGAAAGGCGTGATCGTGGCGTTCGAAGCGGCCGTGGCCGGTGGCATTCCGGTGATCAAGGCGATCCGTGAAGGCCTGTCCGCCAACCGCATCAACTGGGTCGCCGGGATCATCAACGGCACCGGTAACTTCATCCTCACCGAAATGCGCGAGAAGGGCCGTACCTTCGAAGACGTGCTGGCCGAAGCCCAAGCACTGGGTTACGCCGAAGCCGATCCGACCTTCGACGTTGAAGGCATCGACGCCGCGCACAAGCTGACGATTCTGGCCTCCATCGCGTTCGGCATTCCGCTGCAATTCGACAAGGCTTACACCGAAGGCATCACCAAGTTGACCACCGCTGACGTGAATTACGCCGAAGCGCTGGGCTATCGGATCAAGCACCTCGGTGTGGCGCGCAGCACCGCCGCCGGTATCGAGTTGCGCGTACACCCGACGCTGATCCCGGCCGATCGTCTGATCGCCAACGTCAACGGCGTGATGAACGCGGTGATGGTCAACGGTGACGCCGCCGGTTCGACGCTGTTCTACGGTGCTGGCGCCGGCATGGAGCCAACCGCTTCGTCGGTGATCGCCGATCTGGTCGATGTGGTTCGCGCCATGACCTCCGACCCGGAAAACCGTGTACCGCACCTGGCCTTCCAGCCGGATTCGCTGTCGGCCCATCCGATCCTGCCGATCGAAGCCTGCGAAAGCGCTTACTACCTGCGCATTCAGGCCAAGGACCATCCGGGCGTTCTCGCTCAGGTGGCGAGCATCCTCTCGGAGCGCGGCATCAACATCGAGTCGATCATGCAGAAGGAAGTCGAGGAACACGACGGTCTGGTACCGATGATCCTGCTGACCCACCGTGTGGTCGAGCAGCGCATCAACGACGCCATCGCCGCCCTCGAAGCGCTGGCCGGCGTCAACGGTCCGGTTGTGCGGATCCGCGTCGAGCACCTGAACTAAGTTGTTGTCCTGCACCGGCCCCGTGAACGGGGCCGTTGTTGTGAACACTCTCCATTGGAGTCAGTCATGCGTTACATCAGTACCCGCGGCCAGGCACCGGCCCTGAATTTCGAAGACGTCCTGCTGGCCGGTCTCGCCACCGATGGCGGTCTGTACGTTCCGGAAAACCTGCCACGTTTCACCCAGGAAGAGATCGCTTCCTGGGCCGGCCTGCCGTATCACGAACTGGCCTTCCGGGTGATGCGCCCGTTCGTCACCGGCAGCATCCCGGATGCGGATTTCAAAAAGATTCTCGAAGAAACCTACGGTGTGTTCGCCCACAGCGCCGTGGCGCCGCTGCGTCAGCTGAAAGGCAATGAATGGGTGCTGGAGCTGTTCCATGGCCCAACCCTGGCGTTCAAGGACTTCGCTCTGCAACTGCTCGGTCGCTTGCTCGACTACGTGCTGGAAAAGCGCGGCGAGCGCGTCGTCATCGTTGGCGCCACCTCCGGTGATACCGGTTCGGCCGCCATCGAAGGCTGCAAGCACTGCGAAAACGTCGACATCTTCATCCTGCACCCGCACAACCGTGTGTCCGAGGTGCAGCGTCGCCAGATGACCACGATCTTCGGCGAGAACATCCACAACATCGCCATCGAAGGCAACTTCGATGACTGCCAGGAAATGGTCAAGGCGAGCTTCGCCGACCAGAGCTTCCTCAAAGGCACGCGTCTGGTGGCGGTGAACTCGATCAACTGGGCGCGGATCATGGCCCAGATTGTTTACTACTTCCACGCCGCCCTGCAGTTGGGCGGTCCGGCGCGTTCGGTGTCGTTCTCGGTGCCGACCGGCAACTTCGGCGATATCTTCGCCGGTTACCTGGCACGCAACATGGGCCTGCCGATCAACCAGTTGGTCGTCGCCACCAATCGCAACGACATTCTGCACCGCTTCATGAGCGGCAATCAGTACGTCAAGGACACCCTGCACGCCACGCTGTCGCCGTCGATGGACATCATGGTTTCGTCGAACTTCGAACGCCTGCTGTTCGACCTGCACGGTCGCAACGGCGCAGCAATCGCCGGTCTGATGGATTCGTTCAAGCAGGGCGGCGGTTTCAGCGTCGAGCAAGAGCGCTGGACTGAAGCGCGCAAACTGTTCGACTCGCTGGCCGTAGACGATGCGCAGACTTGCGAGACCATCGCCGAAGTCTACGAGCAGACCGGCGAAGTGCTGGATCCGCACACCGCCATCGGCGTCAAAGCTGCGCGCGAATGTCGTCGCAGCCTGGACATTCCAATGGTCATCCTCGGTACCGCGCACCCGGTAAAATTCCCGGATGCGGTGGAGAAAGCCGGTGTAGGAAAAGCGCTCGAGCTACCTGCACATCTTTCTGATTTGTTTGAGCGAAACGAGCGCTGCACCGTTTTGCCAAACGAGCTGAAAGCCGTGCAAGCCTTTGTCAGCCAGCATGGCAACCGCGGCAAGCCGCTTTGAGCCATTAAAAGCTGTCACATTTTGAAGCCCGTCTCCTGACGGGCTTTTTTGTTTCTGCTGCCACACTGCTCGGGTTTTCACCCATGAAGGACGGGTGAGTCGATCACGAAGGAAGTGGCAATGCTGTTTTATAGAGGTTTGAAACCGGCACTGGGTGTATTGTTTTTGTTCGGATTGTTGGCGTTGATGCGCTGCAGCATGGCGGCGCAATTGGCGCTGCACGCTGATGCCGTGACGTCCAGAGTCCAGCCCATCGAACTGGCTCCACACGAGCGTCAATGGATTCGCGACAACCCCAAGGTGACGGTGACGTCGGTGCAGTACCCGTTGTATCTGTTTCAGGATGAGCACGGGCAGTGGAGCGGCTTGAACAACGACGTGCTCAAGCGCATAACGGCGATGACCGGGCTGCAGTTTGAGCATCAGGAGTCGTTCTCAACGGATCACATGCTCGAGCGCCTGGAGAGCGCAGCGGCCGATATCAGTACAACCTTGGCCATGAGCGAGGAGCGCAAGGTGTTTCTGGATTACAGCCACGCCTTCGGTGGCGCGGGCTGGGTATTCGTCGGCCGCGCTGATGCGCCGCGGCTGGAGTCTTTCGAGCAATTGAGCAAACGGGTGCTGGTGCTGCCGGCCCGGCATGCGCTGGAAGACATGATCAGGCGTGACTTCCCCTCGATCGAGATCCGCTCGGTCAAGACTTACGCCGAGGCGCGGGCGCTGGTCGAGAGCGGCGAAGCCTACGCCACCATCGAAAACGAAATTGGCGCACAGCTTTACCCGCTGGGTTTGCTCAAGGTCGGCGGTCTGGTCGAAGGCAAATGGGAAGCGGATAACCTGGCCGTGCGCAAAGGCATGCCAGTGCTTCTGAGTATTCTCAACAAGGCCCTTGAAGCGTTTCCCGCAGCCGAACTGCGGGCGATCCGCCTGAAATGGCTGGAAGGTATTGCACCGGCGCCCGTACCTTCAGTCTGGCAGCAAATGCTTGAATGGGGTTGCTGGGGCATGGTCGGGCTTGGCGTGTTCGGCCTGCTGTCGCTGATATGGAATCGGCGTCTGGCCGCCGTGATCAAACTGCGGCGCGCGGCGGAAAAGGATCTCGGCGATCAACTGGCATTTCAGCATGCGTTGATCGACTCCATGCCGGATCCGGTGTTTGTCCGTGATCTTCAAGGGCGACTGATCATGTGCAATCGTAGCTATGAGGAGGCCCTGTCGGTTCGACTGGATCAGGTGCTGGGGCGCTTGCTGATCGAGGTCAACGCGCTGCCCGAAGCGACGGCGCTGATGTTGCACGATGAATTCATGGTGCAGTTGCGCACGCGCAAATCGCGTTTCAGCAAACGGCGATTGCAGTTCAAGAGTGGCCCCCGTGAGGTCTATCAGTGGACGGTGCCGTTTTACAGCGCCGACGGCAAACTGCGGGGGCTTTTGGGCGGTTGGACAGACATCACTCAGCGCCGTACAGAGAGCGGGTGTCGATGTCTGCAATGAAGATGGGAAATGTCCTATAAGACGTGACTACTTTTCCGATGGGAGGCTTAGGACGGCTGCCCTAGAGTGACAACAACTGCGGTGAGAGTCCGCGATTGTCGCTCCAGAGGTCGCTTATGCGCTCGCTTAAAGTCCTGATACTTGAACCCAATCCGTTCCAGCTGATGGCATTGCATCAAATGCTCAATGCCATTGGCATCTACGACGTACTGACGGCGCCGTCGCTGGCTTCGGCGCTGTCTTCGCTGGACCATCGCGGTGCGGTCGACATCGCTATTTGCGATCCGCAACTCAAGGGCGGCGATGGCCTGGCACTGATCCATCATCTGGCGGTTCAGCATGAGGCGCGTGCGCTGATCATGCTGGGAACGGTGGCTTCGAGCTTGCTGAACGATCTCGAACCCTTGCTGTGCGAACACCACTTGCGGCTGTTGGGGCGCCTGCAAACGCCGGTGTCGGCGGTGTTGATGCGCGGTTTGCTCGACAGTTACCTGATCGCTGCTTCGCCACCCGTGCGGGGTTGACCGGGACGGTTATTTTTCTGTCATCTTCGCCGTGCATGCTCTGACAGACCGGTGACACTCCAGGAACGGGGTAGTCGGTATGCAGAACTTTCTTCTCGGGCCGGTGGTCATTTATTGTGAACACGCCCCAGGCACACAGTTTTCGGACTATTGAGTGGAGATCGAGATGGAAAGTATCAGTCTATTGCTCGGTGAGGCTCTGAGCCCGTATCAGGTTTCGTTGTCTCCAAACGGTTCCCATGGCGAATGCCTGGTGACCTTGAAGAACAGCAGCGGCGCCATTGTGGTGGAACGCGAATTCAATCAGGCACAACTGAGCGACAAGCGCCAACTGACCGATGTCGTTGACGGTTTGCACCGCGACGTTCTGATTGCTGAAGGACGGCTGGAACCGTGTGTGATCGCGGCATTGCGCAACGCAGCACTGGACAAACGTGCGGCGTTGTAAAGATGAAATATTTTTTGTGGGAACCTTCCTGCATCCCTGTCAGTCAGACCCCATAACAGCAGGATCAAGCATTGTGCTCCGGTGCTTGTCGCTTGCTGCTACGGGTCTTTATGTAGGCCACGTTTAACCCCGAGTCGTCTCCCCACTTCTCGGGGTTTCTTTTGTCCGGCGTTTGCCTATTGCGCTGCCTGGTGCTCGAAAAATGTGCGGGCTTCTTCGAGATAATCCTCACGTCGGTCGGTGTCCAGCCAGGCGGCATAGAGCTGATTGAGATGGTCATGGGGCAGGGTGCGCAGCAGTTGGTTGATCTCGCTGATGGCCTGACGTCCCTGGGTGGTGTCGGAACACGCCACGTAGCCTGAGAGATATTTTCCCGTGCCGCGAATCGGATAAAACTCCAGCTCATCCTCGGCGATCTGCGCCTGCCTGGCCTGATAGCGGATTTCCGGCCAGTAACCCAGCACCACCTGCAACCGGCCCAAACGCTGCATCGACAGCAGATTGGTCAGTGCATCGTTACCGTAATGGGGCGTCAGTGCGCCGCTGGGGGCCTGATGCAGAATGTTGTCGATAAATTCGCCATAACTGCGCTCAGCGACCACGCCGACTTTTCTGTCGGTGGCGGTCAGCAACGCCGACAGGTCGACTTCGCCGTCCACCAGATAAGGTTCAAGGACCGAGCGATCTTGCTGGCGCACCACCAGGCCGTTGCTCACGGCGCGAATCGCCGGGATCGAATACGCCACCCACTGTGCGCGCTCTTTGTTCCACAGCAGCGCGGGGTCACAGGCAAACGGGTTTTCATGAAGCATCTGCAGACCACGGGCGCGATTGACCCGCATCAGCGTGTGTTCGTACTGCGGCATGCCGGCGATCAGCAACGGCATCAGTTGATCGATCACACCCTGGCCCTTTTTCGGGCCTTCGAAAATGGTCAGTGGCGGCAGGTCACGCAGCAACCAGATCAGCGTCGGTTTCGCCTGCGCGCCAGTCGACAGCATGAGCAAAAACAACAGGCCGAACAGCCGCCACGTCCACCAGTGATGGGCGCGGTTGGTGTGCGATGTATGCCGGTGTTTCAGCTTAAATGGCTCCGTCTTCGCGCAACTTGGCGATCTGTCTCTCGTCGTAGCCAAGGTCGTGAAGTACCTGCGCATTGTGTTCACCCAGTTGCGGTCCGACCCATTCTGAACTGCCCGGTGTCTCAGAGAGTTTCGGCACAATGCCCGGCATCTTGAAGTCTTTGCCGTCAGGCAGCTTGGCGTGCAGGAACATCTCTCGGGCCAGGTACTGTGGATCGTTGAACATGTCCTCGGCACTGAAGATCCGGCTGGCCGGCACCTCGGCCTGATTGAGCAGGTCGAGCACGCTTTGCAGCGGCAGCGAATTGACCCAGCGATCAATCACGCCATACAGCTCGTCGCGGCGATTATCGCGGCCGTCATTGCTGGCCAGTGTCGGATCGTTGGCCAGATCTTCGCGGCCGATGATCAGCATGAAGCGTTTGAAGATTGCATCGCCATTGGCGCCGATTTGCACGTGTTTGCCGTCGGCGCTGGTGTGAATAGAAGAGGGTGTAATGCCCGGCATGATGTTGCCGGTGCGCTCGCGGATAAAACCGAACACGTCGAACTCCGGCACCATGCTTTCCATCATCGCAAAAATGGCTTCATACAACGCCACATCGACAACCTGACCGGTGCCACCGTTGACCTCACGATGACGCAGCGCCATCAGTGCGCCAATCACGCCCCACAGCGCAGCAATCGAATCGCCGATGGAAATCCCGGTACGCACCGGTGGCCGGTCCTCAAAACCGGTGATGTAACGCAAACCGCCCATGGACTCGCCCACCGCGCCGAAGCCCGGTTGATCTTTCATCGGACCGGTCTGACCGAAACCGGACAGGCGCACCATCACCAGTTTCGGGTTCAAGGCGTGTAGGGTTTCCCAGCTCAGGCCGAGTTTTTCCAGCACACCGGGCCGGAAGTTCTCGATGAGGATGTCCGCTTCACTGAGCAGTTTTTTCAGGATCGCCAAACCGTCAGGGTGTTTGAGGTTCAGCGTCAGCGACTTTTTATTGCGCGCCTGAACGAACCACCACAGCGACGTGCCTTCGTACAGTTTTCGCCATTTGCGCAAGGGATCACCGCCGTCCGGCGATTCGATCTTGATCACTTCGGCGCCGAACTCGCCGCAAATGCGCGAGGCAAACGGCCCGGCAATCAATGTACCCAATTCAATGACTTTCACACCGCTGAGCGGTTTGTTGGCGAACGGCATACTGAATCCTGTAGGACAAGGCTAAGCAGATACAGCGTTTTAACATAGCCGGCTGTCAGACGCCGCAGCTTGATCGCCATCAATTCGATGATTGCCTACCGCATCGGTTAGACTTGCCGACTTTCCTCGTATCAAGAAGCCCGTTCATGGCCCAGCCGTCCACTACCTATAAATTTGAACTGAACCTCACCGACCTCGACCGCAGTGTCTACGAGAGCGTCAAGCAGACCATCGCCCGTCACCCTTCGGAAACCGAAGAGCGCATGACCGTGCGACTGCTGGCCTACGCTCTCTGGTACAACGAGCAGTTGTCGTTCGGCCGTGGTCTGTCAGACGTGGATGAACCTGCGCTGTGGGAAAAGAGCCTAGATGACCGTGTTCTGCACTGGATCGAAGTCGGCCAGCCAGACGCCGACCGTCTGACCTGGTGCTCGCGTCGCACCGAGCGCACCAGCCTGCTGGCCTACGGCAGCCTGCGTGTCTGGGAAACCAAGGTGATCCCGGCGATCAAGAACCTGAAAAACGTCAACATCGCTGCTGTCCCGCAAGAAGTGCTGGAAACCCTGGCCAAGGACATGCCCCGCGTTATCAAGTGGGACGTGATGATCAGCGAAGGGACGATCTTCGTCACCGACGACCGTGGTCAGCACGAAGTCCAGTTGCAATGGCTGCAAGGTGAGCGCGGCTGATCCCGCGTCACCACCGGAATAATCCCACGTAATCAAGAGAAGTCTCCGTCACCCCATGCGTATCGAACCTCGTCAACTGCCTGCCACTCTGCCTTTTCTCGGTGATCTGCCGCCGCTGTTGACCCGCTTGTACGCGGCGCGGGGCGTGCAGTCCGAGGCAGAGCTGGACAAGAGCCTGGCGCGGTTGATCCCGTTCCAGCAACTCAAAGGCATAGACGCAGCGGTAGACCTGCTGGTGACGGCGCTGGAACAACGTCAGCGCATCCTCATCGTCGGCGACTTCGATGCGGACGGCGCGACGGCCAGCACTGTCGGCATGCTCGGTTTGCGCTTGCTCGGTGCGGCGCACGTCGATTATCTGGTGCCGAACCGTTTCGAGTATGGCTACGGCCTGACCCCGGAAATCGTCGAAGTTGCGCTGACCCGCGAGCCGCAATTGCTGATCACCGTCGACAACGGCATCTCCAGCGTCGAAGGCGTGGCAGCAGCCAAGCGTGCGGGTCTGAAGGTCTTGATCACCGACCACCACTTGCCCGGTGATGAGCTGCCGCAGGCCGATGCGCTGGTCAATCCGAACCAGCCCGGTTGCGAATTCCCGAGCAAGGCACTGGCCGGCGTCGGGGTGATTTTTTACGTGTTGATGGCGTTGCGCGCGCGTTTGCGCAGCCTCGGCTGGTACGAGAACAAGCCGCAGCCGAACATCGGTGAACTGCTTGATCTGGTAGCGCTGGGCAGCGTTGCCGACGTGGTGCCGCTGGACGCCAATAACCGGATTCTGGTGCATCAAGGGTTGGAACGAATTCGCGCCGGACGCGCACGGCCGGGGATCAAAGCGATCCTTGAAGTGGCCAAGCGTGACGCTGCACGCATTACTTCCACGGATCTCGGCTTCATCGTCGGCCCGCGCCTCAACGCCGCCGGGCGTCTGGATGATATGAGTCTGGGCATCGAATGCCTGCTCACCGCCGACGCCAACCTGGCCCGGGAAATGGCCGCACAACTGGACGGCATGAATCAGGATCGCAAATCTATCGAGCAGGGCATGCAGCGTGAAGCGCTGGCGCAGCTCAAGGACTTGCCAGTGGAGTCAATGCCGTTTGGTTTGTGCCTGTTCGATCCGGAGTGGCACCAGGGTGTGATAGGCATCCTCGCTTCACGCATGAAAGAACGTTATTTCCGTCCGACCATTGCTTTCGCCGATGCGGGCGATGGTTTGCTCAAGGGCTCGGGACGCTCGGTGCAAGGCTTCCACATTCGTGATGCCTTGAGTGTGGTGGCGGCGCAGCATCCGAACCTGATCGCCAAGTACGGCGGCCACGCAATGGCCGCCGGTCTGACCTTGCCGCAGGAGAATTTTCCGCTTTTTGCCGAGGCCTTTGACGCTGAAGTGCGTAGGCAACTTCGCGAGGAAGACCTGACCGGGCGCATGCTGTCGGACGGCACACTGGCGGTGGAAGAATTCCACCTCGAACTGGCTCGCGCCTTGCGCCATGCCGGGCCTTGGGGGCAGCACTTCCCGGAGCCGTTGTTTCATGGCGTGTTCCAGTTGGTCGAGCAGCGCGTGGTCGGTGAACGTCATCTGAAAGTGGTGCTGAAGAGTGAATGTGGCTCGGTGAAGCTGGATGGTATTGCGTTTGGTATCGACCGGGATATCTGGCCGAATCCAACGATTCAGTGGGTTGAGCTGGCTTACAAACTCGACGTTAATGAGTTTCGGGGTAATGAGACTGTTCAGTTGATGATTGCCCACATCGAACCGCGCTGAAGATCAAAAGATCGCAGCCTGCGGCAGCTCCTACATGGGAATGCGGTTTCCTGTAGGCGCTGCCGAAGGTTCGGGCCGCGATCGGACGATCTTTTCTTGAATTTCCCGCGATCCCCCGTTGTCGACTAGGCTCTAAGCACTGCTTGATTGGCCTTGTGACGTCTTGTCGAATTTTTTGCCCGCGGGGGCGGGTGCTGCGCCTTTTTCCTGTCACTCGTCGACTATTCAAACAGAACCCTGGAGCCTGCCCACTGATTTGAGAGGTGCCCCATGAGTCTGCTGCTTGAACCCTTCACTCTTCGCCAACTGACCTTGCCCAACCGCATCGCCGTGTCACCGATGTGCCAATATTCGAGCGTCGACGGCCTGGCCAACGACTGGCATCTGGTGCACCTCGGCAGCCGCGCCGTGGGCGGTGCCGGCCTGGTCTTCACCGAAGCCACGGCCATTACCGCCGACGGGCGGATCACCGCCGAAGACCTGGGCCTGTGGAACGACGAACAAATCGAACCGCTGCAACGCATTACCCGATTCATCACGTCGCAAGGCGCAGTCGCCGGCATTCAATTGGCCCACGCCGGGCGCAAGGCCAGCACCCATCGGCCGTGGATCGGCAAGCATGGCAGCGTCAAACCGGAAGATGGCGGCTGGACGCCAGTCGGGCCGTCGCCGATTGCTTTCGATCCGCAGCACACGCAACCGAAACAGCTGGATGAGGGGCAGATTGCCGACGTCATTCAGGCGTTTGTCGACGCCGCCAAACGCGCGCTGAAGGCTGGTTTCAGTGTGGTTGAGGTGCATGCGGCGCATGGTTATCTGCTGCATCAGTTTCTCTCGCCGCTGAGCAATCAGCGCCGCGATCAGTACGGTGGTTCGTTTGAAAACCGCATTCGTCTGGTGCTGCAAGTCACTGAAGCGGTGAGAGCGGTCTGGCCTGAGGAATTGCCGGTGTTTGTCCGCGTGTCGGCGACTGACTGGGTGGAAGACGGCTGGAATCCGGACGAAACCGTGGAGCTGGCGCGACGCCTGCACACCCTTGGCGCGGATCTGATCGACGTGTCGTCGGGCGGGACAGCAGCCAACGCTGAAATTCCGGTGGGGCCGGGTTATCAGACGCGTTTCGCCGAGCGTGTGCGCAAGGAGTCAGGCGTCGCCACCGGCACTGTGGGAATGATTACCGAGCCGGCGCAGGCTGAGCACATTCTGCGCACCTGTCAGGCCGACATCATCTTCCTCGCCCGCGAGCTGCTGCGTGATCCGTACTGGCCGCTGCACGCGGACGATGATCTGGGTGGGCGCAAAGCGGTGTGGCCGGCGCAGTACCAGCGTGCGACTCATCGGGATCAGCCGATTCATGAGTCTGATCTGCGCGATTGAGTCAGTCGCGGTAAAGCAAAAAGCCCCGGTCAGTGATGGCCGGGGCTTTGTTTTGTCTGATGATATTTTGTTGAAATACTGCCGTCATCGCTGGCAAGCCAGCTCCCACAGGTTTGGCGTCGTACACAAAAATTGTGATCAACACCAAACACTGTGGGAGCTGGCTTGCCAGCGATGAGGCCCGTGCAGGCGCCTCAAATCATCAAGGGTACTTACGCTTGTCCGGCGCCGGCGGGAAGTACTGGTACAGCCAGGTCTCGCTCAACGTGCGGTCATTGGTGCGAATGAACAAGCGCAGCTCCACCGGCTCCACGCTGTCATTGGTCGGGTACCAGTCGAACAGAATCCGGTAACCCTTGATGTCATCCAGCACCAGCACGCTGAAGTCCTGCACCTTGCCGTTCGAGCAGGTCACCACCGGCTCGATCCCGGTGCCCTGCGGCAGACGATCCAGACCACCACCGGTGAAGTCCACGGCAAAGCGACGGGCCCAAACCGGCGGATAATGCTCGCCCGGTGCCCAGCCCTCAACGAAACCGCCCATGCCGGAACGGGTCGCGTGCACCCGTGCCAACGGCGTACCCACTGGCGGTAATGCGCTCCAGTAAAGCTTGTAGCCATAGTTCAGCGAATCGCCGGCAGCCACCGGTTTTTTCGGTGTCCAGAACGCCACGATGTTATCGAGGGTCTCGCCGGTGGTAGGGATTTCCAGCAGATCGATAGAGCCTTCACCCCACGCCGTGGTCGGTTCTACCCACAGGCTCGGGCGCTTGCTGTACCAGTCGACGGTGTCCTGGTAGTTGGCGAACTCGTGGTCGGTCTGCACCAGACCGAAACCTTTCGGATCGGTGTCGGCAAACGCGTTGAACTGCAGAGTCGCCGGGTTGTTCAGCGGACGGCAGATCCACTCGCCGTTGCCGCGCCACATCGCCAGACGATCCGAGTCGTGGATCTGCGGGTGGATGGTGTCGCACATGCGGCGCTCGTGGGTGCCGCAACTGAACATACTGGTCATCGGCGAGATGCCCAATTGCTCGATCGCCGTGCGCGCATTGATGTGCGCATCGACTTCCATTACCACGCGCTCGGCCTGGCAATCGATGTCGAAACGATAAGCGCCAGTGGCACTTGGCGAGTCGAGCAGGGCATACACCACAAATCGGGTGGCATTCTTGTCCGGGGTCTCGAACCAGAACTTGGTGAAGTCAGGGAATTCTTCGCGTTTTTTCGCGTAAGTGTCGATCGCCAGGCCGCGCGCCGAGAGGCCATATTGGCCAGTGGCGTCTACCGCACGGAAATAGCTGGCACCGAGGAACGACAACACATCGTGACGATCCAGCTCTGGCGCTTTGAACAGCTTGAAGCCGGCAAAACCGAGGTCACCCTTGAGCTGCTGGGTGTCGACTGACGTGTTTTCATAGTTGAACAGTGCCGGGCGGAAATGCACCTCGCGGGCAGTGCGCGTCTTGGCGTCGACGCTGTACATGCGCACCGGCTGACGGAACCCCATGCCGACATGGAAGAACTGCACGTCCAGTTGGCCCTTGTTTTCCTTCCACAGCGAATGCTCGCCGTCGTAGCGGATCGCGTTGAAGTTCTGCGGGGTCATGGTCGCCAGGGTTGGCGGCAGCACCTGTTTGGTGTGCTGATAGGCGCTGCCAGCCAGTTGCTTGGCCTGGCGCTTCAGCGCTTCGAAGTCGAAGGCCTGCGCCTCGCCATCGGCGGCGCCGCCATTGGCCGCCCACGCACGGCTGGCCAGCAGGCCAGTGGCCGAAAGACCGGTGTAAGCCGCAATGGCCATGGACGCTTTGAGCAAATTCCTGCGATGCATAAATACAACCTGTCGTGTGCAATCCCGCGCCGTTCCTGGCACGTGCTGGATCAGAAATAACGGTTCGGACAAGCCTTCGGCCAAACGCAACGGACTATTAACAGATGCCCGCTAGCTTAAACGGTTCGCTCGCAATGCAAAATTCGTTGATTCACCGCGCCAGTGTGTCAATGAAACAAGACATGTCGGTTAAATATCTGACAGGGCATTCTGATTTACACGGCATATCTGCTTTTTTCGACTAATTACTCTAAAAACCGCTTTTCAGCGCCGATTTAATTTCTATTCTATGGGCATGACCGGTGCTGACCGGTAGGGCACACGGCGCTGCTGTAAGGGGCAGGGCGATGTGGTGGTTTAGCAATTCTTTGAAGTATTGAAGGACATCGTCCATGGCAAAAATACAAGGTATCACCGACATGCTGGGCATCTTTCCCTGCCTCGGCAGCGGCCGCAAAAGGCGTCGGCTCAGCTCTGACGAAGTGAAGCTGGTTGAGCGATATCGGGAGCTTTCGGAGAACGACCGGATTGCGATGCGGTACCTGGTGGATGCGATGCGGAGTGTTTCGCGGTTTTAACGCTGGGGTGGGCACCGGGAAAGCCATTTGGCTTTTACGCTGGCCAGGTCAATCAAATTGCCTGCGTCGGCATCGTCGATGCCGACGGCAATGGCTTTCTGAAGCTCGGCACTGTCGTTTAGTTTCAGGTAAGAGATCGCAAAGCTTTCATCGCAGGGAATGACTTCCTCAATCTGAGGAAATTTGAGAACAGTTCTACTCATCTGAATTCAACTCGCTAGAGGGGACACGCTAAACCTGTGGCGAGGGAGCTAGCTTCCTCGCCACAGGTTTTTTGTTTATGAGCCTTAGCTGCAAGTGGCCAGAACCGGATACGGCCGTTGGCCGTGCATTAACTCCGGCACATCCCGCCATTTGACCCACGCCTGCTGTTGCCAGTGCAGCAATGGCACGGTGACGCCTGCCCAATGCATCGAACTCACGCTGGGGTGGTTTTTCACAGAGCTTGAATGGGTTTCGCGCAGCATCGGGATGACTTCATGGCTCAGCCATTGGCGCAGGTGTCGGTTTTCCGGGACGAAGTGATGGACGAGCAGGGCGAACAGGCCGGATTCGCTGACCATCGCGCAATCGATGATTTCGCCGTCCCGACGCAGAAGGACATGGCGACGCTGGTCGGGATCGAGTTTCAGAGTAAGGCGTTCGTTCAGCGGATAGCCCATCAAGCGACCGAGATCCTGAACACAGAACCAGGTTTCGTGATCTTGCATGAAGGCGTGGAGGAAACGCTTGTGGCGGGTGAAGACGACGGGGGTGAAGAAAGCGGAGCTTTCAGAAGGAATTTGTACGTGGTTAGGCATTTTTCGACTCCAATATTGAGAATAGAGCCGCCACTCAAGTGAGTGCGGTCACGCCGTGTTGATATTTATTCCGGCTCCGACACCGGGCCGCTGATTTCGCCGCCGAGAGAAAGCCTATCGGCTAGCCACCTACTACGCCAAGTCGGCTCTATCGATACCTTCTGTAGGAAAGAGGATTTATCTCTGAGGGTCGTATCTGTAGGAAATGCCTGTTTTTGCATAGGTGCCAGCGAGCCCGCCCCTAACCAGTGTTTTTTCCGTTATTTGTTTGAATCTTGCGCATCGCTGCAGATGCTCGGCCCTTGGTTTCAGGGCTCAAAGGATTGTTAGGAGTAACGGAGAATTCAATGAAGGTGTCTCTCAAGCAGATCAACGGCCCTTGGGATCAGGGCTGGGTGCTGGACAAACACATGGTAAGTAGTACCTTTCTTGGCAACGATGATCGCGGACACCCATGCTTCGATAATCAGCGCACTGAGATTGGCGAGGCGACCTACCGGCTCAAATACCAGAAGGACTGGACTCAGGTCAGCCCACTTGCTCAGGCAGTAGCGACAAATGTCTTCCCAAAACTTGATCAGGTCGGGTTTGTAGTGCCTATGCCTGCTTCAAATATTCGTCAGCGACAACCGGTAACTGAGGTTGCCCAGGCGTTGGGACGAATTATCGGTCGGCCGGTTTTCTCGGATTTGCTTCGAAAAGCGACCACGGGAAAGTCGCTCAAGGATTTGCATTCGAAAGCAGACAAGGTTGCTGCGATTGGAGACAGTTTCAGCGTCAATGATGAAATCACCACTGATGGGCGCTGGAATGTTTTGGTTGTAGATGATTTGTTTGATAGCGGGGCGTCCATGGACGCGGCCTGCGCTGTTTTGCGTAAATATCCGAAGGTAGGGAAAATTTACGTCGCAGCGCTAACTTGGAAGTGAATTCAATGACGACTGTATTTATTGCCGGCTCTATCAACATCAAGAACCTTGATCCGAAGGTTAAAGAGCGCATCAATAATATCGTAGCGTCAGATTTTGAGGTGGTGGTGGGTGATGCTGGGGGCGCCGATACCTCCATTCAGGAGTACCTGCTGAGTCTCGAACGATCCAGAACCACGGTGTTCTGCAGCGGTTCGGCGCCGAGGAACAACCTAGGGCACTGGCCCGCCAGAACAGTCGACTCCAAGCATTCCAAAGGGTCGAGAGCTTTCTTCACCGAGAAAGACGTCGTCATGGCCGAAGCGGCTGACTACGGCTTGATGATCTGGGATGCAAAGAGCACCGGTACGCTCAGCAACGTCATTGAATTGTTGTCGAGAAAGAAGAAGTCGCTTGTTTTCGTCAACAAGGAAAAGCAATTCAAAGTAGTCGGAGACGTTAGTCAGCTCGAAGAGTTGATTGCATTCATGTCCGATCACGCCAAGCAAAAAGCCAATGAAAAAATCAAACTGTTCGACCGTATTTCCCTGTTGAAGCACGATCAGGCAGAGCTTTCTTTTTGATGATGTTTCACGGCTTGCCTGAACCCCGGCACCTTGTCGGTGCCGGGATCACAGGCTCTTAGCGACTCACCTTCCACGCATCCCCAGCCGGCGCCTTGCCATGGTCATACGGCTTGCCAATCCACATGTAAACCAAGCCCAACCCAATCACGATCGCAGTACTCAACACCATCGCATAGTTCACATACCAAGCCGCATCCGGCGTACGTGGCCAGGCCATGTTGATGATTGCGCCAACGCCGTACACCAGCGCGCCGATGTTCACCGGCCAGCCCCATGCGCCGAGGGTGAATTTGCCGCTCGGTTTCCAGCCTTTGCTGCGGGCGTACAGTGCGGCCAGGACGATCATCTGGAATGCGAGGTAGATGCCGATGGCGGCGAAGCTGACGATGGTGGCCACGGCGTCTTGCAGGAAGAAGCCGAGGGCGATGATCAGCGCGGGCAAGACGCCGGACACGAACAGCGCAGCAACCGGCACTTGGGTTGTAGGAGAAATCTTTTTCAGCAGTCGGCTGCCGATGACCATTTCATCGCGAGCGTAGGAGTACAGCAGACGGCTCGCCGCGGCTTGCAGGCTGATGACGCAGGAGATGAAGGAAATCATCACCACGCCCATCACCACTTTCGAACCGACCGGACCGAAGGCGTTGTTGAGGATGGTGGTGACCGGGTCTTTGTCGGTGCCGTTGATCACCGCTTGCATGTCCGGCACTGCGAGGATCAGCGCCAGGCAGGCGAACATTGCTGCGATGCCGCCGATGTAGATGGTCATGCGCATGGCCACCGGGATTTTTGCGCTCGGGTTCGGGGTTTCTTCGGCGACGTCGCCGCAGGCCTCGAAGCCGTAGTAGAGGAACATCCCCGCCAACGACGCGGTGAGGAACGCCGGCAGGTATGAGCCGTCGACGCTGATGTCGAAGGTGTTGAACAGCACGCTCAGCGGTTGATGGCGTTCGAATACCAGCAAGTAAACACCGACGATCACTGCGCCAACCAGTTCGCAGAGGAAGCCGAACATAGCGATACGCGCCAGCACTTTGGTGCCGCTGAGGTTGACCAGTGTGGCGAACAGGGTCAGCACCAGGGCTATGACGATGTTGGTGTTGTTGCTTGGCTCGAAACCGAGCATGGCGGCCAGGTACGGGCCAGCGCCGACGGCAACTGCAGCAATGGTGACGCAGAGGGCGATGGAGTAGATCCAGCCGACCATCCATGCCCATTTTTTACCGACCAATCGGCGTGCCCAAGGGTAAACACCGCCGGAAATCGGGAACTGCGAAACCACTTCGCCGAAGATCAGGCACACCAGCAATTGGCCGCAACCGACCAGCAAGTAGGCCCAGAACATCGGTGGGCCGCCGGCGGCGAGGCACAGGCCGAAGAGGGTATAAACCCCTACGACCGGTGACAGATAAGTGAAGCCCAACGCGAAGTTTTCCCACAGGCTCATGCTGCGGTTGAAGTTCGAGGTGTAGCCCAGTTTGCGCAGTTGTTCGGCATCGCTGTCGGCAACGGCTGCGGCGAGATCGGGTGAGGAACTCATGTGTGTTTTGCTCCGTGAAATCGGCAGATTTCGGATGGCCGAAGCCGTGGCGAGGCTTTGCAGGCGCCGCCCGGTTCGGTAGTTATTGTTTTGGTTTCTGTGAAGCCTGGTGGTGAATCGCCGACATCGTCCGTGTGTCGCGGAAAAGATCGCAGCCTGCGGCAGCTCCTACAGAAGAGCGGTGTCCATCATGTAGGAGCTGCCGCAGGCTGCGATCTTTTCGCTGTTAATGCTTGAACATCACATGCCGAACCGTGGTGTAGTCCTCCAGCCCATACATGGACATGTCTTTCCCGTAGCCGGACAATTTCTGACCGCCATGGGGCATTTCGCTGACGAGCATGAAGTGCGTGTTCACCCACGTGCAGCCGTACTGCAAGCGTGCCGACATGCGATGCGCGCGTCCTACATCCGCCGTCCATACAGAGGAGGCGAGGCCGTAGTCCGAATCGTTGGCCCACTCCAGCGCCTGCGCTTCATCGGTGAACTTGGTCACGGAAACTACTGGCCCAAACACTTCGCGACGGACAATCTCGTCGTCCTGCTGCGCATCGGCCAAAACGGTTGGTTCAAAGAAGAACCCGTTACCGTCGACAGCCTTGCCACCAGTGATCAAACGAATGTGCGACTGCGCCACGGCACGCTCGACAAACCCGGCAACACGGTCGCGATGTTGTGCAGTGATCAACGGCCCCAGTTCGGTCGACGGATCATCCTGCAAGCCATACTTGATGCTGCTGACCGCCGCGCCGAGTTTCTCGACGAACTTGTCGTAGATACCTTGCTGCGCATAAATCCTGCACGCGGCAGTGCAGTCCTGCCCGGCGTTGTAGAAACCGAAGGTGCGAATCCCTTCAACCGCCGCATTGATGTCGGCGTCGTCGAAGATGATTACCGGCGCCTTGCCGCCCAGCTCCATGTGCATGCGTTTGACGCTGTCGGCGGTGCTGGAAATGATGTTGGCACCGGTGGCGATGGAGCCGGTCAGGGAAACCATGCGCACTTTCGGATGGGTAACCAGCGGGCTGCCCACGGTAGGACCGCGACCAAACACCAGATTGAGTACACCGGCCGGGAAGATTTCTGACGCCAGTTCGGCCAGACGCAACGCGGTCAGCGGGGTTTGTTCCGACGGCTTGAGCACTACGGTATTACCCGCGGCCAGCGCCGGGGCAATTTTCCAGGCGACCATCATCAGCGGGTAGTTCCACGGCGCGATGGAGGCAATCACGCCGACCGGATCGCGGCGGATCATCGAGGTGTGGCCGGGCAGGTATTCGCCAGCGGCCGAACCGCTCATGCAACGGCTGGCACCGGCGAAGAAACGGAACACGTCGGCAATCGCCGGAATCTCGTCGTTGAGCGCGGCGCTGTAGGGTTTGCCGCAGTTGTCGGATTCCAGTTTGGCCAGTTCTTCGCCGTGGGCTTCGATGGCGTCGGCGAGTTTGAGCAGCAGCAGCGAACGGTCTTTCGGCGCGGTTTGCGACCAGTCGGCGAAAGCGTTGTCGGCGGCGCGCACGGCGGCATCGACCTGGGCTTCGCTGGCTTCGTTGATTTCTACCAGGACTTCGCCGAGCGAGGGATTGAGCACCGGTTGCGCCGGGCCTTCGCCGTTGACCAGTTGGCCGTTGATCAAGAGTTTGGTTTGCATGTCTGTTGTCCTCACTAATACTTTTATTGTTCTGCCGAAACCGTTATTCGGTTATTTGCCGCCGCTGCCGGCGACGCTCTCGCCACCACGCGTCAGGTAATACGCGCCGAGGATTGGCAGCATCGTCACCATCATCACCAGCATGGCGACGACGTTGGTCACCGGTACATCCCGTGGCCGGCTCAGTTGGTTAAGTAGCCACAACGGCAACGTGCGTTCATGCCCGGCGGTGAACGTGGTAACGATGATTTCGTCGAACGACAGCGCAAACGCCAACATGCCGCCGGCCAGCAACGCCGAGCCGAGGTTGGGCAGGATGATGTAGCGAAAGGTCTGCCAGCCATCGGCGCCGAGATCCATCGAGGCCTCGATCAAACTGTGCGAAGTACGGCGCAGGCGGGCGATGACGTTGTTGTAGACGATCACCACACAGAAGGTCGCGTGGCCGACGATGATGGTGAACATCCCCGGCTCGATCCCCAGCGTCTTGAACGTCGCCAACAGTGCGATCCCGGTGATGATCCCCGGCAGCGCAATCGGCAAAATCAGCATCAGCGAGATGCCTTGTTTGCCGAAGAAATCCCGGCGGTACAACGCTGCTGAAGCCAAGGTGCCGAGGACCATCGCAATCAACGTGGCGATGGCTGCGATCTGCAACGAAAGCTTGATCGCCTCCAGAACATCCGGCCGCGAAAACGCCACACTGAACCAGTGCAACGTGAAGCCCTTTGGCGGAAAGCTGAACGCGGCTTCCTCAGTGTTGAAGGCGTAAAGGAAGATGATCAGGATCGGGAAGTGCAGAAACACCAGCCCGCCCCAGGCTGCGATTCGTAGCCCGATTGAAGCCCTTTCAGAGCGCATCGAAGGCCCCCAGTCGTTTGACGATGGACAGGTAAACCGCGATCAACACAATCGGCACCAACGTAAACGCGGCGGCCATCGGCATATTGCCGATCGCACCTTGCTGCGCGTACACCATGCTGCCGACGAAGTAACCTGGCGGCCCGACCAGTTGCGGCACGATGAAGTCGCCCAAGGTCAGCGAAAACGTGAAGATCGAACCGGCGGCGATGCCCGGAATCGACAGCGGCAAGATCACCTGCATAAAGGTCTGACGCGGCTTGGCCCCAAGGTCAGCGGAGGCCTGCAACAGCGACGGCGGCAGACGTTCCAGCGACGCCTGAATCGGTAGAATCATGAACGGCAGCCAGATATAAACGAACACCATGAACCGCCCCAGATGCGAGGTCGACAAGGTGCTGCCGCCCACTCCGGGAATCCCCAGAATGAACTGCAACACCGGCTCCAATCCAAGGTGCTGCACGAACCACTGCGCCACGCCGCCCTTGGCCAGCAGCAACGTCCACGCATACGCCTTGACGATGTAACTGGCCCACATCGGCATCATCACTGCGATGTAGAAAAACGCCTTGGTTTTGCCCGTGGTGTAGCGCGCCATGTAGTAGGCAATCGGGAACGCAACGATGGCGCTGGCGATCGACACGACGATGGCCATGCTCAGCGTGCGCAGGATGATGTCGAAGTTCGACGGCTGAAACAGCGCGGCAAAATTCGCCAGGGTCAGGTCCGGCGTGACCGCCATGGTGAAGTCGTCGAAGGTGTAGAAACCCTGCCACAACAGCACCAGCAGCGAGCCGAGGTAGATCGCGCCAAACCACAGCAGCGGCGGCACCAGCAGCATCGACAAGTACAGGTTGGGCTTGCGGTAGAGCAGGTTGGAAAACCGGCGCAACGGCGGCGATGCAGTCATCGCGAGCATGCTCATGTCACACCCCGCTCGCCACGTTATCGTGCAGCGGGATCATCGCTTCCCGCGCCCAACGCGCGCTCAGACGCTGGCCGGTCTGGTGCTGTGCGCTGCTGTCGATCCATTGATTGTTGGCGTGGCTGATGCTCAGGGTCTGACCGTTATCCAGCTTCAATTCATAACGCGTGGCGCTGCCCTGATACTGGATGTCGTGGAGCAGACCGCTGACTTCGATTTCGTGACTGGCCAGCGGGCCTTCGGCAAAACGCACATGTTCCGGACGGATCGAAAACGGCTGCGGATGGCCGCTGATTTGGCGGGCCAGATCGCCGCGAATCACGTTCGAGGTGCCGACGAATTCAGCCACGAATGTGGTGGTCGGTTTCATGTACAGATTGCGCGGCGTGTCGACTTGTTCGATGCGGCCCTTGTTGAACACGGCGACGCGATCGGACATCGACAGCGCTTCGGTTTGATCGTGAGTGACGAAGATGAAGGTGATGCCGAGCTGGCGTTGCAGCTTCTTCAATTCGCTTTGCATTTGTTCGCGCAGTTTCAGATCGAGCGCGCCCAAAGGCTCATCGAGCAACAGCACGCGCGGACGATTGACCAAGGCGCGAGCGAGGGCCACGCGCTGGCGCTGACCGCCGGACAACTGCACCGGTTTGCGTGCGCCGTAACCGCCGAGGGCGACCATGTCCAAAGCTTCTTCGGCGCGTTTGTGCCGCTCGGTTTTGCCGACGCCTTTGACCTTCAATCCGTAGGCGACGTTGTCGAGGACGTTCATGTGCGGGAACAGCGCGTAGTCCTGAAACACCGTGTTGACGTCACGTTGATACGGCGGCAACCCGGCCGCTTCGGCGCCGTGGATGCGGATCGAGCCGGCGCTCGGTTGTTCGAACCCGGCGATCAGGCGCAGGCACGTGGTTTTGCCCGAGCCGGAAGGGCCGAGCATGGAAAAGAACTCGCCGTCCTCGATATCGATGGAAACCCGGTCAACGGCCTTCACTTCGCCGAACTGCCGGGAAACGTTGGTGAACTGGACTGCAAGCGTCATGGTGCGGTGCTCCGGTAAAACGGGCTTTCAAAAAAGTCGTGTGTGCGTCGAAAAGATCGCAGCCAGCGGCAGCTCCTACAGTAGGTGTGCAGGGCGCTGAAATTGCTTTTAGCACCCTCTCCCTCCGGGAGAGGGTGGGGGGTGAGGGTGGCTTTATTGGCCGTTGCCCTTCAATCAAGAGCAAAGGCAAAAGCTACCCCCTCACCCCAGCCCTCCCGAAACGTCGGACCGCCCCCAGGGGGGCGAGGGGGAAAGGGAGCTAGACCGAGGTGCTCCCGGGCTTAGCGGCCGCCCATGATCGCAATGTAGTCCTGGGTCCAGCGGCTATACGGCACAAACTTGCCACCCTCAGCCTGCGGGGTTTTCCAGAAGGCGATCTTGTCGAACTGGTCGAAACCGTTGGTCTTGCAACCTTCAGCGCCGAGCAATTCGCTCTCCTTGCACGCCGCTGGCACCGCCGGCAACGAACCAAACCACGCCGCCACATCACCCTGGACTTTCGGTTTCAGCGACCAGTCCATCCACTTGTACGCGCAGTTCGGGTGTTTGGCCTCGGCGTGCAGCATCGTGGTATCGGCCCAACCCGTAGCGCCTTCTTTCGGAATGGTCGAAGCAATCGGCTGCTTCTCGTTCATCAAACCGTTGACCTGATACGGCCAGGCACTCGACGCCACCACGCCTTCGTTTTTGAAGTCGCTCATCTGCACCGTGGTGTCGTGCCAGTAGCGGTGGATCAGCGGCTGCTGCGCGCGCAACAGGTCGAGCACGGCTTTGTACTGATCTTCGGTGAGTTGGTACGGATCCTTGATGCCCAATTCGGGCTTGGTCGATTTCAGATACAACGCCGCATCGGCGATGTAGATCGGCCCGTCATAGGCCTGCACGCGGCCCTTGTTCGGCTTGCCGTCGGGCAGATCCTGCGCGGCAAACACCACGTTCCAACTGCTCGGCGCGGTCTTGAATACGTTGGTGTTGTACATCAGCACGTTCGGGCCCCACTGGTACGGGGTGCCGTAAGTCTGGTTGTTGACCACGTACCACGGCGCGTCTTTCAGGCGCGGGTCGAGGGTGTTCCAGTTCGGGATCAACGCAGTGTTGATCGGTTGCACACGCTTGCCGACGATCAACCGCAGCGAGGCATCGCCCGACGCGGTGACCAGGTCGTAACCGCCCTTAGCCATCAGGCTGACCATTTCGTCGGAGGTCGCAGCGGTCTTCACATTGACCTTGCAGCCGGTTTCTTTTTCGAAACCGGTGACCCAGTCGTAAGCCTTGTCGCTCTCGCCACGTTCGATGTAACCCGGCCACGCAACGATATCCAGCTGACCTTCGCCAGCACCGACAGCCTTTAACGGCTCGGCCGCTTGCAGGCTGGCGCTGGCCAGCAGGGCCGTGGTGATTGCACTGAGCAGTGCGGTCTTGTGCACGAACATGGTTGAACCCTCTTCTTCAAATTATGGTCGGGGCAGTTGTGAACGCGGTGAAGCATGCCGTTGTCGGCTTGTTATTAGCGTAGTCAGAGATGCTGGCCGTGGCGGGCCATGATGTGCCGCACCACGCTGTAGTCCTGCAGCGAATCACTGGATAAGTCTTTGCCGTAACCGGAGCGTTTCAGCCCGCCGTGGGGCATTTCGCTGACCAGCATGAAATGGCTGTTGATCCACGTGCAGCCGTACTGCAGGCGCGCGGCGACTTGCATCGCCTTGTCCAGGTTCTGTGTCCAGACCGACGAGGCGAGGCCATACTCGGAGTCGTTGGCCCAGTCGACGGCCTGCGCGAGTTCGTCGAAACGGGTCACGGTGACCACCGGGCCGAACACTTCGCGCTGAACGATTTCGTCGCTTTGTTTGCAACCGGCGAGCAGCGTCGGTTGATAGTAGAAACCGGCACCGGAATGCACCGCCGCACCGGTCACCCGCTCGATGTGTGGTTGGCCGAGTGCGCGCTCGACAAAACTGGCTACGCGGTCGCGTTGGCGGGTGCTGATCAGCGGCCCGATTTCGTTGTCGGCGTCACGTTTGCCGGCGAAGCGCAGGCTGCTGACGGCGGCGCCGAGTTCGGCGACCAATTTGTCGTGAATCCCGGCCTGCGCGTAGATCCGGCAGGCGGCGGTGCAGTCTTGGCCAGCGTTGTAGTAACCGTAGGTGCGCACGCCTTCGACCACGGCCTGAATGTCAGCGTCGTTGCAGACGATTACCGGGGCTTTGCCGCCGAGTTCGAGGTGCGTGCGTTTCAGGGTTTTCGCGGCGGCCTGGAGGATTTTCTGCCCGGTGACGATATCGCCGGTCAGCGAGACCATGCGCACTTTGGCGTGACCGACCAAATGGCTGCCGACGCCTTCGCCACCCCCGCAGATAATGTTGATTACCCCGCGCGGGAGGATTTCGGCCAGCGCTGGCGCCAGCGCGAGGATCGACAGCGGCGTGTGCTCGGAGGGTTTGAACACCAGCGTGTTGCCGGCGGCGAGGGCCGGGGCGATTTTCCACGCGGCCATCATGATCGGGTAATTCCACGGCGCAATCGAGGCGACCACGCCAATCGGATCGCGACGAACCATGCTGGTGTAACCCGGCAGGTATTCACCGCTGAGCTGACCGGTCTGGCAGCGCACGGCGCCGGCGAAGAAGCGGAATACATCGACGGTCGCGGTCAGATCGTCCTGACGCGCCAGGTGCAGCGGCTTGCCGCAGTTCAGCGATTCGAGGCGGGCGAGGTGATCGGCGTGTTTTTCCACGGCGTTGGCAATCTCGAGCAACAGGTTGGAACGTTGCTGCGGTGTGGTGCGCGACCATTCGGCAAAGGCGCGGTGGGCGGCGAGGATGGCGGCTTCGACTTGCTCGGTGCTGGCCTCGGCGATGTGCGTGAGGATCTCACCGGTGGCCGGGTTAAGAATCGGCTCGACAAAACCTTCCCCAGCGACCAATTCGCCGTCGATCAACAACGCGGTACACATCGGGGTCTGCGCGCCAGCCATCTTCCGCGATCTCTTTTCTTGTGTGGCCATTGTTGCTCCCTGATATCGGGAGCCGACCGTCTTATAGATGCAGCAAGACTAGTGCGCGGCTCCGAGGTCGACAAATTCTAAATACTGAAGGCTGCGTTCGATTAAATAGATGGCTTGCGTCCGCCGTGGGGTTGTTCACGGGCTACGGTCAGGAATGGGTCGACCAATGCCGGGCGCGCGGTGCCACGACGCCAGGCCAGACCAACGTCGAGGGTCTGGTTGAGGTCGGCGATCGGACGCGCTTCGATGATGTCGCCCTCCAGTGACCACGGGCGATAAGTCATGTCCGGTTGAATCGACACGCCCAAACCGGCGGCGACCAGACTTCGTACAGCCTCGGTGGACGCGGTTCGCAGAGTGATCTTCGGTTGCAGCCCGGAACCGCGCCAGAAACGCTGGGCATTGCGATCCATCTCATCGACGTTCAGTTGAATCAGCGGTTCGCGGGCAACGTCGGCGAGGTTGATGCTGTCGTGTTCCAGCAGCGGATGCTGGGCTGGCAGCCACAAACGGTGTGGTGAGTGGGTCAGTACTTCAGTTTGCAAAGCGTGACGATCTTCGAGGTTGGAGAGGATCAGCACGCCGACATCAATCTCGCCGCTGACCAGCAAATGCTCGATGTAGGGGCGTTCGTCTTCCATCACACGGATCTCGACATTGGGATACGCGCGCTGAAAACGGGTGAGCAGATCCGCGAGGTAATAACCGGCGACCAGACTGGTCACGCCGACGATCAACTGCCCGGCGACCTGATCGGTACTCTGTTGCAGGCTGCGCTTGGCGTTGTCGACGGTCGCGAGAATCAGGTGCGCCTGACGCAGGAATTGATGACCTTGATGCGTCAGGGTCATGCCCTTGGCGTGGCGGCTGAACAGGCTGACGCCGATTTCCTCTTCCAGTTGCTGGATCGCCAGCGTCAGAGTCGATTGGGAAATGAATGCAGTTTGCGCGGCGGCGGAGATCGAGCCGGTCTCGGCCACGGCGATGAAATGACGAATCTGACGCAAGGTCATCATGAGAAGGGGTACCCAGTGGGCGGTTTTTATAGATTGGCCTGAGTGTATATCTATTTTTGCGAACGGCTTGGGCGTACTGAGCAACATCTGGAAGCACACTCGCGGGCCGGGCTGGGGCACTTTCGAACTAGGCTGAGGGCCTTATAGATCCGGATAACCCCTGTTTTGGAGGCGGAACATGAACACCCGTGGATTGCTCGATCAACTGCTTAAATCTGGCCAGGATCTGTTGCAGAACAAGGCTGGCGGAACGCACAACAAACCGGCGGCCGGTGGCTTGGGCGGTTTGCTCGGCGGTTCTTCAGGCACTGGCGGCCTCGGCAGTCTTTTGTCCGGCGCAGGTGGTGGCGCGTTAGCTGCTGGCGCGATGGGCTTGTTGCTCGGTAACAAGAAAGTGCGCAAGGTCGGCGGTAAAGTCGCGATCTACGGCGGGCTGGCCGCGCTGGGCGTACTGGCCTACAAGGCCTACGGCAACTACAACGCGCAAAAAGGCACGGCCCCGCAACGCGAACCACAGACCCTCGACCGTCTGCCTCCGGTGCAGGCCGAACAACATAGCCAGGCCATTCTCAAGGCGCTGGTCGCTGCCGCGAAGGCCGACGGCCACATCGATGACCGCGAGCGTCAACTGATCGAAGGCGAATTCACCAAACTCGACAACGATCAGGAGCTACAGAACTGGCTCCACGCCGAACTCAACAAACCCCTCGACCCCACCGACGTCGCACGGGCCGCGAGCACGCCGGAGATGGCGGCAGAAATGTACATCGCCAGTGTAATGCTGGTGGATGAGGAGAACTTCATGGAGAAGTCATATCTGGATGAACTGGCGCGCCAGTTGAAGCTGGAGCCAGGTTTGAAGGTGGAGCTGGAGAAGCAGGTGCGGCTGGCCTCTGTGTAGAGACAGCGTGCTTTAACAATCGCAACCCCCTGTGGGAGCGAGCCTGCTCGCGAAAGCGCCGGGTCAGACGACATCGATGTTGACCGTTCCGGCCTCTTCGCGAGCAAGCTCGCTCCCACAGGTTATTCCGGCGTGCACGGAGCCTGCTCGCGATGATGTTTCAGCCTCACTGCATACGCCATGGCCGATCTATCGCCTCCTTTTGCCATTACCCCACTGGCACGCCCACCCGCAATTGTCGGACAGTCCCAGCCCAGAGCCCTCCCGCGACCAAGGCGGACAGGCCCGAGGGTTACAAAGCGTCTTATAAATGAAACACCGCCCTCGGCTATACTCCCCGCATTTCGACTAGGCACGAGGAATCACTGTGAAGAACTGGACGTTGCGCCAACGCATTTTGGCGAGCTTTGCGGTGATTATCGCCATCATGTTGCTGATGGTCGTCGTTTCGTATTCACGGCTGTTGAAGATCGAGGTCAGTGAAAACAGCGTGCGTGATGACGCGATTCCCGGCGTCTATTACAGCTCGATGATTCGCGGCGCGTGGGTCGACAGCTATCTGCAGACTCAGGAACTGCTCGGGCTCAAGGAAGGTCAGGGGATTTCCAGCGAGGACGCGGCTGACTACAAGGCGTTCGAGGCGCGTCTGCAGGAGCAGATGGCCAACTATCGCAAAACCATGGCGACCGACGAGGATCGTGTCGAGTTCGCCGCGTTCGAGAAGTATCACGACGCCTACATCCAGATTCAGGATGCCGTGCTGGATCTGCACAAACGCAACCTGGAAGCGGACGCGGTCAGGATGTTCCACGACAAGCTCACGCCTGCCTGGTATTCCGGGCGCATGAAGCTCAACGACATCATCGGCGAAAACAAGACAGTCGCCGATCAGGCCATGAACAATATCGACGATGCCGTGGCCGCAGCCAAAGTCAGCATGTTCATTTCCCTGTTGGTCGCTGTCCTCGCCGCTGGCCTGTGCGGTCTGTTGCTGATGCGCGCAATCATGGCGCCGATGAACCGCATTGTGCAGATCCTCGAAACCATGCGCACCGGTGACCTCAGTTCGCGTCTGAACCTCGATCGCAAGGACGAATTCGGCGCCGTCGAAACCGGCTTCAACGACATGATGACCGAGCTGACCGCGCTGGTGTCGCAAGCCCAGCGCTCCTCGGTGCAGGTGACCACTTCGGTGACCGAGATCGCCGCCACCTCCAAGCAACAACAAGCCACCGCCACCGAAACCGCTGCCACCACTACCGAAATCGGCGCGACGTCGCGCGAGATCGCCGCCACCTCGCGCGACTTGGTGCGCACCATGACCGAAGTGTCCACCGCCGCCGATCAGGCCTCAGTGCTGGCCGGCTCCGGCCAGCAAGGTCTGGCGCGCATGGAGGACACCATGCACTCGGTGATGGGCGCGGCCGATCTGGTCAACGCCAAACTGGCGATCCTCAATGAGAAGGCCGGCAACATCAACCAAGTGGTGGTGACCATCGTCAAGGTCGCGGACCAGACCAACCTGTTGTCGCTCAACGCGGCGATTGAAGCCGAGAAGGCCGGTGAATACGGTCGCGGCTTTGCCGTGGTCGCCACGGAAGTTCGGCGTCTGGCGGATCAGACCGCCGTGGCCACTTACGACATCGAGCAAATGGTTCGCGAGATCCAGTCGGCGGTGTCGGCGGGTGTGATGGGCATGGACAAGTTCTCCGAAGAAGTACGCCGTGGCATGTCCGAAGTGCAGCAGGTTGGCGAGCAGCTGTCGCAGATCATCCATCAGGTGCAGGCGCTGGCGCCGCGGGTGTTGATGGTCAACGAGGGCATGCAGGCGCAGGCCACCGGTGCCGAGCAGATCAACCACGCGCTGGTGCAGTTGGGGGATGCCAGCAGCCAGACCGTCGAGTCGTTGCGTCAGGCCAGTTTCGCCATCGACGAACTGAGCCAGGTGGCCGTCGGGCTGCGCAGCGGCGTTTCGCGATTCAAAGTCTGATGAGTGAAATCATCGCCAAACGCAGCGCCGCGCAGGTGGCGAAGCCGGCGTTGTTCCTGCTGTTTCGCATCGGTAGCGAACGTTACGCCCTGCGCGCTACTGAAGTCGCCGAAGTGTTGCCGCGCCTGCCGTTGAAGCCGATCGCGCGGGCGCCGCAATGGGTTGCCGGTGTGTTCGCTTATCGCGGTGCGGTAGTCCCGGTAATCGACCTCAGCGCATTGACCTTTGGCCATCCCGCTCAGGCGCGTACCAGCACGCGTCTGGTGCTGGTCAATTTCCAGCCTGATCAGTCGCAACCGGCGCAATGGCTTGGGCTGATTCTGGAACAGGCCACCGACACCCTGCGTTGCCATCCGCAAGAGTTTCAGCCTTACGGCCTCGACAACCGCGAGGCGCCTTACCTCGGCCCGGTGCGTGAAGATGCGCAGGGATTGGTGCAATGGGTACGGGTCAATGATTTGCTCGATGACGCCGTGCGTACTTTGCTGTTCCCCGATCCGCCGTTGAATCCGGCGCAGCTTGAGGCGCAGCCATGAGCGGCGATCAACGTTTTTTCGACTTTCTCAAGGAGCGCATCGGCCTCGATGTGACGTCGGTGGGCCCGGCGATCATTGAGCGCGCGGTGCGTCAGCGCACCACGCTCTCGCAAGCGGCGCATGCCAATGAGTATTGGCAGTTGCTGCAAGGCTCGCGGGATGAACAACAAGCGTTGATCGAAGCGGTGATCGTTCCCGAGACATGGTTTTTCCGCTACCCGGAATCTTTCGCGACGCTGGGCAAACTCGCCCGCAAACGCCTTGGCGAACTGAACAACATGCGTGCCTTGCGCATCCTCAGCCTGCCGTGTTCCACCGGCGAAGAACCGTATTCGATTGCCATGGCCTTGCTCGATGCCGGGCTCAAGCCTCATCAGTTCAAGGTCGACGGCATGGACGTCAGTCCGCTGTCGGTGGAGAAGGCGCGGCGCGCGTTGTACGGCAAGAATTCGTTTCGCGGTCAGGATCTGGACTTTCGCGAACGGCATTTCACCCCTGAGCAGGACGGCCATCGGGTCAACGAGAACGTGCGTGAGCAAGTGCGTTTGCAGGTCGGCAACGTGCTCGATCCGACGCTGCTGGCCAGTGAGCCGGCGTTCGATTTCGTGTTCTGCCGCAACCTGCTGATCTATTTCGATCAGCCGACGCAAAAACTGGTGTTCGAGGTGCTCAAGCGCCTGACGCACTTCGATGGCGTGCTGTTTATCGGCCCGGCCGAGGGCAGTCTGCTCGGGCGGTTGGGCATGCGTTCGATCGGCATCCCGCAATCCTTTGCCTTCAGTCGCCACAGTGAGCCGCATCCCGAACCGCTGCCGACAGCCAAACCGATCGCGGTGCCGATCAGCCAACCGCAGCGCAGCACGCCGCCAGCGCCGGTGCGCAATCGACCGTTTGCTGCCGTAACACCACTGCCAATCGCCAGCAAAAGCGCGAACCCGGACGCGGCGACGTTGCTGGCCAACATCGCTGCACTGGCTAACGAAGGCAAAAGCGCCGAAGCCCGGGCGGCGTGCGAACAGTATTTGCGCAGCCACGAGCCGGTGGCCCAAGTCTTTTACTGGCTCGGCTTGCTCAGCGATGTCGCCGGCCTGACCCTCGAAGCCCAGGGTTTCTACCGCAAGGCGTTGTACCTCGAACCGCAACATCCCGAAGCGTTGATGCACCTGGCCGCATTGCTGCAGGCCCAGGGCGACAGCGTCGGTGCCAGACGATTGCAGGAGCGCGCCGCCCGCAGCGGGCGCACCGCCGACAGTGAGCGTAAACGATGATCCCGTCCGACACCTTGAACGTCACCCACGAAGACGCCCGGGCCATCGACGATTGCTGGAACCGCATCGGCATTCATGGCGACAAGTCCTGTCCGCTGCTTGAAGACCACATTCATTGCCGCAATTGCTCGGTGTATTCCGCCGCTGCCACGCGCTTGCTCGACCGTTATGCGTTGCAGCAGGACGAGCGCGACCCGGTGGCGACTGCCGTAGAAAGCGATGTGAAAACCCGCTCGTTGCTGATGTTCCGTCTCGGCGAAGAATGGCTGGGTCTGGCGACGCGCAGCCTTGTTGAAGTGGCGCCGTTGCAGGCGATTCACTCGTTGCCGCACCAGCGCTCGCGCGCCTTGCTCGGTGTGGCCAATGTACGCGGCGCGCTGGTGGCGTGCCTGTCGCTGGTTGAGTTGCTTGATCTGGATGGCAACTCGGCGCCAGCCACAGGCGCGAGAATCATGCCGCGCATGTTGATCATTGCCGCCCATGGCGGACCGGTGGTGGTGCCGGTGGATGAGGTCGACGGCATTCATGCCATCGATGAACGCATTCTCGATGCGGCTTCGCAATCCGGCGCGCAAGCCAGTGCCAAATACACCCGTGGTGTTCTGCAATATCGGGGTCGCAGCCTGCGTTGGCTGGATGAAGAACAGCTGTTGTCCGCCGTGACCCGGAGCCTGACATGACCCCCGAGCAAATGCGCGACGCCTCGCTGCTGGAGTTGTTCAGCCTCGAAGCCGAAGCCCAGACCCAAGTGCTCAGTGCCGGATTGCTGGCGCTGGAACGTAACCCGAGCCAGGCCGATCAACTGGAATCGTGCATGCGCGCGGCGCACTCGCTCAAAGGTGCGGCGCGGATTGTCGGCATCGACAGCGGTGTCAGCGTTGCGCATGTCATGGAGGATTGCCTGGTCAGTGCGCAGGAAGGGCGGTTATTGCTGCGCCCCGAGCACATTGATGCGCTGTTGCAGGGCACCGATTTGCTGATGCGCATTGCCACGCCAGCGAATGCTCCGCAACCGGCTGACATCGAAGCGTATGTGGCGTTGATGGCGCAGTTGCTGGATCCATCGTCCGCGACTGCTGTCGCAGCGCCAGTCATGGCCGAATTGCAACTGCAAGCTCCGCGAGTTGAGCCGGCGCCGCCAGCGCCCGTCATCGACGTTGCGAGTGAGACGCCAGAGCCAGCGCCACGCAAAAACAAACGCACTACCGAAGGTGGCGAACGCGTCTTGCGCGTTACCGCCGAGCGCCTGAACAGCCTGCTCGATCTGTCGAGCAAATCGCTGGTGGAAACCCAACGCCTGAAACCGCACCTGGCGACCATGCAACGCCTCAAGCGCATGCAGAACAACGGCCTGCGCGCGTTGGAAAACCTCAACGTGCACCTCAAGGAACACGCGCTGAGCCTTGAAGCGCTGGAAGCCCTGGAAGACGCGCGCCGTTTGCTCGCCGAATCCCAGCAACTGCTGAGCGAGAAAAACGCCGAACTCGACGAATTCGCCTGGCAGGCCAGCCAACGCGCGCAAGTGCTCTACGACACGGCGCTGGCCTGTCGCATGCGGCCCTTCGCCGATGTGCTCACCGGTCAGGTGCGCATGGTGCGGGATCTGGGTCGCAGCCTCGGCAAACAGGTACGCCTGGAGATCGAAGGCGAGAAAACCCAGGTCGACCGCGACGTGCTGGAGAAACTCGAAGCACCGCTGACTCATTTGTTGCGCAACGCCGTCGATCACGGCATCGAAACCCCGGAGCAACGGCTGCTCAAGGGCAAGCCTGAAGAGGGCCTGATCCGCCTGCGCGCCTCGCATCAGGCCGGTCTGCTAGTGCTGGAATTGAGCGATGACGGCAACGGCGTCGACCTGGAAAAAGTCCGCCGCAGCATTGTCGAGCGGCAGTTATCCCCAGCGGAAACGGCGGCGCAGTTGAGCGAGGAAGAACTGCTGACCTTCCTCTTTCTGCCCGGTTTCAGCCTGCGCGACACAGTCACCGAAGTGTCCGGGCGGGGCGTCGGCCTCGATGCCGTTCAACACATGGTTCGCCAGTTGCGCGGCGCCGTAGAGTTGGAGCAGACCGCAGGCGAGGGCAGTCGCTTTCACCTCGAAGTGCCGTTGACCTTGTCGGTGGTGCGCAGTCTGGTGGTGGAGGTCGGTGAAGAGGCGTACGCCTTCCCACTGGCGCACATCGAACGCATGTGCGACCTGGCCCCGGAAGACATCGTGCAGGTCGAGGGCCGTCAGCATTTCTGGCACGAGGGCCAGCACGTCGGCCTGGTCGCGGCCAGCCAGTTGCTCAACCGCCCGGCCAGCCAGAACAGTGGCGAAACCCTCAAAGTCGTGGTGATCCGCGAGCGCGATGCAATTTATGGCGTTGCCGTAGAGCGTTTCATTGGCGAGCGCACGCTGGTGGTCTTGCCACTCGACGAGCGGCTGGGCAAAGTGCAGGACATCTCCGCCGGCGCCCTGCTCGACGATGGCTCGGTAGTGCTGATCGTCGACGTCGAAGACATGTTGCGTTCGGTGGACAAACTGCTCAATACCGGGCGCCTTGAACGCATCGCCCGTCACGGCAATCAAGCCGCCGAAGCCGCGCGCAAACGCGTGCTGGTGGTCGACGATTCGCTGACCGTGCGCGAACTGCAACGCAAACTGCTGCTCAATCGCGGCTACGACGTTGCGGTGGCGGTGGACGGCATGGACGGTTGGAACGCACTGCGTTCGGAGGACTTCGATTTGCTGATCACCGACATCGACATGCCGCGCATGGACGGCATCGAACTGGTAACTCTGCTGCGCCGCGACAATCGCCTGCAATCGCTGCCGGTGATGGTCGTGTCGTACAAGGATCGCGAAGAGGATCGCCGCCGTGGCCTCGATGCCGGCGCTGACTATTATTTAGCCAAAGCCAGTTTTCATGACGACGCCCTGCTCGACGCAGTGGTCGAGCTTATTGGAGGAGCGCGGGCATGAAGATCGCAATCGTCAACGACATGCCCATGGCGGTGGAGGCCCTGCGCCGGGCGCTGGCCTTCGAGCCGGCGCATCAGGTGGTCTGGGTCGCCCGCAACGGCGCCGAGGCGGTGCAACTGTGCGCCGAAAACACCCCGGATCTGATCCTGATGGACCTGATCATGCCGGTGATGGACGGCGTCGAAGCCACCCGCCGGATCATGGCCGAAACCCCGTGTGCCATTGTCATCGTGACCGTCGACCGCCAGCAGAACGTGCATCGGGTCTTTGAAGCCATGGGCCACGGCGCGCTGGATGTGGTCGATACTCCGGCACTCGGCGCCGGCGACGCTCGGGAAGCCGCCGCGCCGTTGCTGCGCAAGATCCTCAATATTGGCTGGCTGATCGGCGAGAAGCCCACGCGTTCGCGGCCGGCGCCACCGGCCCAGCGCAGTTCCGCTTCGTGCCAGCGGCTGGTGGCGATTGGCTCGTCGGCTGGTGGGCCGGCGGCGCTGGAAGTCCTGCTCAAAGGCTTGCCGAAGGATTTTTCGGCAGCCATTGTGCTGGTGCAGCACGTCGATCAGGTGTTCGCCGCCGGCATGGCCGAATGGCTGGCCAGCGCCAGCGGCCTCGATGTGCGTCTGGCCCGCGAGGGCGAACCGCCGCAAGCCGGCGCGGTGCTGCTGGCCGGCACCAATCACCATATTCGCTTACTGAAAAACGGCACGCTGGCCTACACCGCCGAGCCGGTCAACGAAATCTATCGGCCCTCGATCGATGTGTTTTTCGAGAGTGTCGCCAGCTATTGGAATGGCGACGCCGTCGGGGTTTTATTGACCGGGATGGGGCGCGACGGGGCGCAAGGGCTTAAGCTCATGCGTCAGCAGGGTTACCTGACCATCGCGCAGGATCAGCAAAGCAGTGCGGTGTACGGCATGCCCAAGGCTGCTGCGGCGATTGATGCCGCGGTTGAAATCCGTGCACTGGAAAAGATAGCGCCACGATTGCTGGAGGTTTTCCCCAAATGAACAGGTTTATCGGCAATCCTGGCCCCCGCAGTACACAGGTGACCGCCCATGAATGACTTACAGATCGACGACATTAAAACCGACGAAAACGCCGCCATGGTGTTGTTGGTGGATGATCAGGCGATGATCGGCGAAGCGGTGCGCCGTGGGCTGTCGAATCAAGAAAACATCGACTTCCACTTCTGCTCCGACCCGCAGCAGGCCATCGCGCAGGCCGTGCGGATCAAGCCGACGGTGATTCTGCAGGATCTGGTGATGCCCGGCCTCGATGGCCTGAGCCTGGTGCGCGAATACCGCAATCACCCGGCGACCAAGGACATTCCGATCATCGTCCTGTCGACCAAGGAAGACCCGCTGATCAAGAGCGCGGCGTTCTCCGCCGGCGCCAACGATTATCTGGTGAAACTGCCGGACACCATCGAACTGGTGGCGCGCATCCGCTATCACTCGCGCTCGTACATGACGCTGCTGCAACGCGACGCGGCGTATCGCGCGCTGCGGGTCAGCCAGCAGCAATTGCTCGACACCAATCTGGTGCTGCAACGGCTGATGAACTCCGATGGCCTGACCGGGCTGTCCAACCGTCGGCACTTCGACGAATACCTGGAACTGGAATGGCGCCGCTCGTTGCGCGATCAGAGCCAGCTGTCGTTGTTGATGATCGATGTCGATTACTTCAAGTCCTACAACGACAGCTTTGGCCATGTTGAAGGCGACGAAGCGCTGCGCAAGGTCGCCACGGCGATCCGTGACGCCAGCGCGCGACCGTCGGATCTGCCGGCGCGTTATGGCGGGGAAGAGTTTGTGCTGGTGCTGCCGAACACCTCGCCGGGCGGTGCGCGGCTGGTGGCGGAGAAACTGCGGCAGACCGTGGCATCCTTGAAAATTCCGCACAACACCCCGGCGGAAGGGGCGAGCCTGACCATCAGTATTGGTCTGGCGACGATGGTGCCGCAGGCGGGTAGTGATTGTCGCTTGCTGATTTCGGCGGCGGATCGTGGCCTTTATCTGGCTAAAAACAACGGTCGTAACCAGGTCGGGATCGAATAACGGCTTTCCCTCATCGGAACGCCGCCCGCCCAGCCCTCTCCCGGAGGGAGAGGGGGCCGAGCGAGGTGTCTGGCGCTGTACATCGACCTGATCGACCGAGTTGATTATGGATCTTCAGGCTTGGCGATTCCGGATTCAGCAAAGCCATTTCAAGTCGGCGTGCCTCCCGAACATCCCCCAATCGGTCCCCTCTACCTCTAGGAGAGGGCTAGGGTGAGGGCAGGCCCATACGCCAATTTCTGCTTGAAATCCTTGGCGATCATGGAATCGGCAAAGCCCTTTCAGTTCGGCGTATCTCTCAAATATCCCCCAATCGGTCCCCTCTACCTCTGGGAGAGGGTTAGGGTGAGGGCAAAGGTTTTAATGATCCCCACACCCGCCAGACGGGCTGCCGTGACAGCCTGATTACGTTATACTCGCCGGCTTTCAAAAGTTCGCCAACGAGTGCTGCCCGTCATGGAAATCAACCCGATCCTGAACACCATCAAGGACCTGTCCGAGCGCTCCGAAACTATTCGGGGGTATCTTTGACTACGATCAAAAGCATGAGCGTCTGACTGAAGTCAATCGCGAGCTTGAAGATCCGAGTGTCTGGAACAAACCTGAATACGCCCAGGAGCTGGGCCGCGAGCGTTCGGCGCTGGCGCAGATCGTCGATACCCTCGATGAACTGAACGCCGGCCTGGCCGATTGCCGCGATCTGCTGGACATGGCCGTCGAAGAAAACGACGAAGGCGCAGTGGGCGATGTCGTCGCCGAGCTGGCCCGTCTCGAGGAAAATCTGGCCAAGCTGGAATTCCGCCGCATGTTCAGCCATGAAATGGACCCGAACAACGCCTACCTGGATATCCAGGCCGGTTCCGGCGGCACCGAAGCCCAGGACTGGGCCAACATCCTCCTGCGCATGTACCTGCGCTGGGCGGATAAACGCGGTTTCGACGCGACCATCATGGAACTGTCGGCCGGTGAAGTCGCCGGTATCAAAGGTGCGACCGTGCACATCAAGGGCGAATACGCCTTTGGCTGGCTGCGTACCGAAATCGGCGTGCACCGTCTGGTGCGCAAGAGCCCGTTCGACTCCGGCAACCGTCGCCACACCTCGTTCTCCGCGGTGTTCGTCTCGCCAGAGATCGACGACAAGGTCGAAATCGAAATCAACCCGGCAGACCTGCGAATCGACACCTATCGTTCTTCGGGTGCCGGTGGTCAGCACGTAAACACCACCGACTCGGCCGTACGTATCACTCACGTACCGACCAACACCGTGGTCAGCTGCCAGAACGAACGTTCCCAGCACGCCAACAAGGACACCGCCATGAAAATGCTGCGGGCCAAGTTGTACGAGCAGGAAATGCAGAAACGCAACGCCGCATCGCAAGCGCTGGAAGACACCAAATCCGACATCGGCTGGGGTCACCAGATTCGCTCGTACGTGCTCGATGCGTCGCGGATCAAGGATCTGCGCACCAACATCGAACGCAGCGACTGCGACAAGGTACTCGACGGCGACATCGACGAATACCTGTATGCCAGCCTGAAATCGGGCCTGTAAAAGACGCAATACAGCATCGGCTGCTTCAACCCGATCCCTGTAGGAGCCAGCCCTGCTGGCGATCCCCGGGCCGCAAGGTCCGGGGGCAACGAACCTGATGGAATATCTAAAGACATGAGCGACCAACAACTCGACCCGCAAGCCCTGCAACAGGAAGAAAACTCCCTGATCGCCCTGCGCAAGGAAAAGCTGGCTGCCGAGCGCGCCAAGGGCAATGCCTTCCCGAACGACTTCCGCCGCGAAAACTACTGCGAAGAACTGCAGAAGAAATACGCGGACAAGACCAAGGAAGAGCTGGCAGAGGCTGCAATCCCGGTCAAGGTTGCCGGTCGCATCATGCTCAACCGTGGTTCGTTCATGGTGATCCAGGACATGACCGGTCGCATCCAGGTCTACGTCAACCGTAAAACCCTGTCGGAAGACACCCTGGCCGCGGTGAAAACCTGGGACATGGGCGACATCATTGCTGCCGAAGGCACCCTGGCGCGTTCCGGCAAGGGCGACCTGTATGTTGAAATGACCAGCGTGCGTCTGCTGACCAAATCGCTGCGTCCGCTGCCGGACAAGCACCACGGCCTGACCGATACCGAACAGCGCTACCGTCAGCGTTACGTTGACCTGATCGTCAACGAAGACGTGCGTCAGACCTTCCGCGTCCGTTCGCAAGTGATCGCGCACATCCGCAGCTTCCTGATGAAGCGCGACTTCCTCGAAGTCGAAACGCCGATGCTGCAGACCATTCCGGGCGGCGCTGCGGCCAAGCCGTTCGAAACCCACCACAACGCGCTGGACATGGAAATGTTCCTGCGTATCGCCCCTGAGCTGTATCTGAAGCGTCTGGTGGTCGGTGGTTTTGAAAAGGTTTTCGAGATCAATCGCAACTTCCGTAACGAAGGCGTCTCGACTCGGCACAACCCTGAATTCACCATGTTGGAGTTCTACCAGGCTTACGCCGACTACGAAGACAACATGGACCTGACCGAAGAACTGTTCCGTGAGCTGGCGCAGCTGGTGCTGGGCAGCACCGACGTGCCGTACGGCGACAAGGTGTTCCACTTCGGCGAGCCGTTCGTGCGTCTGTCGGTGTTCGACTCGATCCTCAAGTACAACCCTGAGCTGACTGCCGATGATCTGAACGACATCGACAAGGCCCGCGCCATCGCCAAGAAGGCCGGTGCCAAGGTGCTGGGCTTCGAAGGTCTGGGCAAGCTGCAGGTGATGATTTTCGAAGAGCTGGTCGAGCACAAACTGGAACAGCCGCACTTCATCACTCAGTACCCGTTCGAAGTCTCGCCGCTGGCTCGTCGCAACGATGACAACCCGAACGTCACCGACCGTTTCGAGCTGTTCATCGGTGGCCGTGAAATCGCCAACGCCTACTCCGAGTTGAACGACGCGGAAGACCAGGCCGAGCGCTTCATGGCGCAGGTGGCCGACAAGGACGCCGGCGACGACGAAGCCATGCACTACGACGCCGACTTCGTTCGCGCGCTGGAGTACGGCATGCCGCCAACGGCCGGTGAAGGCATCGGCATCGACCGTCTGGTGATGTTGCTGACCAACTCGCCGTCGATCCGCGATGTGATCCTGTTCCCGCACATGCGACCGCAAGCGTAAACGTTTCAGTTAAAAAGCCGCCTAAAACAGGCGGCTTTTTATTGCCTGTCTGGTACAAATGTATCAATTGGTTAATTTTGCAATAGCAGAGGAAGTTCTGTCGTGATGGGTGCAATAGCTCAAGAGGGTGCAGCGGGTATCGCCACTGCGGTCGCTGAAAGTGTTCAGTACCAGGGTCGCAAGGCCAGCCGACAGGGCAGTGAGCAGCGTCGCCAGGACATTCTCGACGCCGCGATGCGCATTGTCGTGCGCGACGGCGTGCGCGCCGTGCGCCATCGTGCAGTGGCCGCCGAGGCAGGTGTGCCGCTGTCGGCGACCACGTATTACTTCAAGGACATCGATGACCTGCTCACCGATACCTTCGCCCAATACGTTGAACGCAGCGCGGCGTACATGGCCAAGTTGTGGGTCAACAATGAAGGTCTGTTGCGTGACATGGTCGTCAGTGGCGACGGCAGCCCGGAGTCGCGCTCGCAACTGGCGGACGATATTGCGCGGCTGATGGCCGACTATGTGCACCGGCAGTTGATTAACCGGCGTGAGCATTTGATGGCCGAACAGGCATTCCGTCAGGAGGCGTTGCTTAACCCGCGCCTGGCGATTTTGGTGCGTTCACATCAGCAGATTCTGTTGCAGGGTACCTGCCAGTTGTTCCAGGTGTTGGGCTCGCGTGAACCGCAGCAAGATGCCAAGGTGTTGACGGCGATTATCGGACGGATGGAATATCAGGGCCTGCTCAACGACGCCGAGCCTTTGGCCGAAGAGGACATGCTCGGCATTCTGACGCGGTATATGCACCTGGTGCTCGCGTCGGTCTGACCACAAGATCGTTCCCACGCTCTGCGTGGGAATGCCGCCGGGGACGCTCCGCGTCCCTTCGTCGACATGACGCAGAGCGTCAGTGAATGCATTCCCACGCAGAGCTTGGGAACGATCGATCACCATGAGGGCGGCCAATGTTCATAGGGAGTATTGAATGAAAGCCTGGCGTGGCGTGCTGATCGCCTTGTCGTTCCTGCTGCTCAGTGGCTGTCTGGTGACGTTCAAGGAACCGCTGACCGCCAGCGAACCGGCGCCCAAAGGCCTGCTCGGCAAATGGTCGAGCACCAATGCCTGGGGCGAGCCGATGAACCTTGAGCTGACGCGCCTGGGCAACGATCGCTATCAGGCCGTCACGTACTTCAAGGCCAAACCCCACGAGCGTGAAGCCTATCCCTTCACCGTGTCGCGCCACGGCAGCCGCTGGTATCTGTCGGCGAAAGTGCCGGCGCGCTTCGGCGGCCACTTCACCATCGCCGGCTTCGAGCTCACCGACAAACACGAACTGGTGGTCTACAACCTCGATCTCGACCAGATCAATCAAGCGATCAACCAGAAAGCCCTCGACGGTCAGGTTTTCCAGACTGACGATGGCGACGGCGTACAGGTCGACAGCAACCTCGACAAGGTTTTTGCATACCTCGATGATCCGGCCAATTCCGATGTTTTCGTGGAAGCCGTGCGCTACCAGCGTCAGGCCCGCGCCAAATAATTCAGTTTTCTACAGGAGTTTCGGGTGGACGATTACCAGCAGACGATACGCATGTTGTCCGACCGCATTGTGCTGGCGCAGACGCCGATCCGTGTGCTCGACGCGGTCAAGTGGGACGAGAACATCCGCAAGGGTTTCCTCAAGGCCAAAGGCAAGGAAATGCCCGCCGTCGATCGCGACTACTACCTCAATCGGCCGCTGAGTTTCGATTCGAGCAAGGTCAAGCTGGAGTTCCAGAACATTGAGCGCGACATCACCCGCCAGCTCGGCCAGTTCAACCCGGTCGGGCAGATCATGCGCCGTATGTGCAAGGAATACCGCATGGTGGTGCGCATGCTTGAAGCGCGTGGCACCGAGGATTTCGGCCTGATTTCGCAGGAACTGTACGGCGCCGCCTCCGATGCATTCCACGCCGGTGACCCAACGCTGGCCGACCTCGGCCTGATGATGTCCGACTACCTGAACAACATTGATGGCCGTGGCGACCTCAAGGACGAGCCGAAAATTCTCACCGCCAAAGACGCGGTGCACTTGCTGCAGACCCGTCTGAACAAAGTGTTCGGCGAGGCCGAGGAAACCATCCGCGTGTTCGAGTCCGACGGCATCGTTGCCGACGCGGCGGCCGGCGCCGACTACATCAAGATCCGCACCGACGCGATGTTCAACGATCGCGACGTACGCGCGCTGGAAGTCCACGAAGGCCTGGTGCACGTCGGCACCACGCTCAACGGGCTGAACCAGCCGATCTGCACCTTCCTGTCCAAAGGCCCACCGTCGTCGACGGTGACCCAGGAAGGCCTGGCGATCCTGATGGAAATCATCACGTTCGCCTCCTACCCGAGTCGCCTGCGCAAACTGACCAACCGCACCCGCGCCATTCACATGGTCGAGGAGGGCGCCGACTTCCTGCAGATCTTCGAGTTCTTCCGCGAGCAGGGCTTTGAGATGGCGGAAAGTTACGGCAACGCCAGTCGGGTTTTCCGTGGATCGACACCGACCGGGCTGCCATTTACCAAAGACTTGTCCTACCTCAAGGGTTTTATCATGGTTTACAACTACATTCAGTTGGCCGTGCGTAAGGGCAAGCTTGAGCAGATTCCGTTGTTGTTCTGCGGCAAGACCACACTGGAAGACATGCGGACCTTGCGCCAGCTGGTGGATGAAGGATTGGTGGTGCCGCCGAAATACCTGCCGGATCAGTTCCGCGATTTGAATGCGTTGTCGGCGTGGATGTGTTTCTCCAACTTCCTCAATCACTTGAGCCTGGACCGGATCGAAGCGGATTACTCCAATATTCTTTGAACAACCAATATCCCCTGTGGGAGCTGGCTTGCCAGCGATTGCATTCTGTCAGTCAATATTGATGTTGGCTGACCCACCGCCATCCCTGGCAAGCCAGCTCCCACAGGGTTATTTGTTTTTCTCTGAATCGTTTGTTTGCCAATTTCTTTTGCGAGGTTTCACCGGATGAGAATCCTCGGCATCTTCTGCCTGCTCCTGACCCTCGGCGGTTGCAGTTCGCTGTTGTTCTACCCCGAGCCGGGCCAGATCTTTACCCCGGAAAAAGCCAAGCTCGAATACCGGACGGTAACTTTGGTTACCGCTGATGGCTTGAAGCTCAACGCCTGGTGGCTACCGGCGAAACCCGGTGTCGAAGTCAAAGGCACCGTCCTGCACCTGCACGGCAACGGCGGTAACCTGCCGATGCACCTCGGTGGCAGTTGGTGGCTGCCGAAAAACGGCTATCAAGTGCTGCTGGTCGACTATCGCGGTTATGGCCTGTCCGAGGGCGAGCCGAGTTTGCCGGCGATCTATCAGGACATCGACGCTGCGTTTGCCTGGCTCGACAAGGCGCCCGAGGTCAAAGGCAAGCCGCTGATTCTGCTCGGTCAGAGCCTCGGCGGTTCGATGGCCGTGCATTGGCTGGTGCAGCATCCCGAACGGCAGAAACAACTCAAGGCTTTGGTGCTCGACGGCGTGCCCGCGAGCTATCGCAGTGTCGGCCAATATGCTCTCAGCACTTCGTGGCTGACCTGGCCATTTCAGGTACCACTGTCGTGGCTGGTGCCGGATGGCGACAGCGCGATCAAGTCGATGCCGCAACTCAACGGCGTGCCGAAGCTGATCTTCCACAGCATCGACGATCCGCTGGTCCCGCTTTCCAACGGCATCCGTCTGTATCAAGCTGCGCCGCCACCGCGTGTGCTGCAACTGACCCGTGGCGGTCATGTGCAGACCTTCGGCGACCCGGTGTGGCGTCAGGTCATGCTGCGCTACCTCGACGATCCCGAGCATTTCAACGGCCTGCGCCGTCTCGGCGAAATCCCCAATTACCCGACACCCCCGAATTCTGAAGATGAGAGTCCGCAATGACTGAAGAACGCAACGCCATCCCGCTGATCATCACCGGTATCTGCAGCATCCTCGGCACCGTCGGGGCGCTGTGGTACTACGGCTACCTGCACTTCGCCAAACCCGAGGATGCGTTGCTGCTCAATGAATTCACCATGCTCAAGACCGTGCCGGGCGAAGACTACAAGGTCTCGCTCGACCCGGCGGCGCAAGTGGCGCAGTGCATTGATGGCGTGTTGGTGTTGTTCGATACCGAGCAGAAAGGTTTGACCGGTGTGCTGATTAACGCCCAGAAGAAAGCCGTGCGTTGCATGGGTGAGGAGACTCCGCAGAAGCTGGAACAGTGATTCTGCAGGTTCAGCCCTCACCCTAACCCTCTCCCAGGGGGAGAGGGGACTGACCGAGGTGTTCTTTCGAGTTACGCCGACCTGATCCACCGAGTCGAACGCAAATGTGAAAACACCACAAATCGGCCCCCTCTCCCTCGGGAGAGGGCTGGGGTGAGGGGCTGCGATATCAGCCAGCACAAAAAGCCCCGCCTGATCCATCGTGTCGAACACAAATTCTGAAAGCACCACAAATCGGCTCCCTCTCCCTCGGGAGAGGGCTGGGGTGAGGGGGCGCGATTTCAGCCCGCACAAAAAAGCCCCGCCTGATCACTCAGGCGGGGCTTTTGCGTTACAGCAGGGCGCTTAGTTCGAGCTGACCGCCGAACGTGGCATCACTGGCTGGTTGTCGTTGGAAATGGTCACTTCCACGCGACGGTTCATTGCACGACCGGAAGCGCTGCCGTTTTCGGCAACCGGGTATTCCTTGCCGTAGCCTTGGGTGACGATACGCGCTGGATCAACGCCCATTTTCACCAGTGCGGTGCGCACGGAGTTGGCGCGACGCTCGGACAGCGACTGGTTGTGGCTGGCTGTACCGGTGCTGTCGGTGTAACCCTCGACGATCACTTTGCGATCCGGGTTTTCCTGGAGGAATTGCGCCAGTTTGTTGATGTTCACCAGGCCGCTGGATTTAAGGTCGGCACGGTCGGTGGCGAACAGCACGTCACCGAAAGTCACCAGCGTACCGCGATCGGTCTGCTTGGCGTTCAGGCTGTCCTGCAGCTGTTTGATCTGCTGATCGCGAGCATCCAGACGCGCTTGAGCACGTTGGGCAGCTGCGTTCTTCAGATTGTTTTCAGCGGTGCGCAGGGCGATGGTCTGCTTGGCCACTTCCACACGCTGGTTGGTCAGGTAAGCCAGTTGGTCAACTTTGGCCGCGTCTTGTTTGTCCAGGTAAGCCTTGTCGGCCTTGTCCAGGTAATCGCTGGCGTCTTTGGTTTCCAGCGCCGCGACTTTGCTTGCCTGCGGGTTGGCTTGCAGGCCGGCGTAGTTGGTGCGCGCGTTTTCCAGATTCGGGTTAGGCGGAGTGGAGCAGGCAGCCAGAGCAACGCTTGCGGCCAGAAGAGCGGGGATCATCAGTTGCTTACGCATAATTTTCGTCCTTTCTATCGATAAGAGATTCAGCTTTGCGGTCGGGATGCGTGCTTACTGCACGGTGCGCTGACTTTCCTGACGCAGTTCCTGAACACCTTTCTGGGAATCCTTCACAGCCTGTTCGGCTTTTGCGGCCTGAGCCTTGCGTTCGGCGACGCGAGCGTCCCACTCGGCTTGCTCGGACAGGGTGCGAGCCTCGTCATACTTCTTGTCGTGCATGGCGATTTCGGCTTGTTTCAGTTTGTCCTGCGCCTGCTTCATCTCAACCGCAGCGAACTCGGTACCGCCGGCGCTGACAGCGCTGTTCACGGCCGATTGGGTCACGGCGTATTGCTCGCTCGGTGGGTTACCGGCGCAACCGGCCAGCACGAAGCTGGTGCCGATGGCCAGAGCAGCCAGTTTCAGACCGCGCAGGTGGGTAAACGAGGTTTGGTTTTTCATGGTCTTCAACTCCATTAGGCATCTCCTGAATACATCTGAATCCATCCTGGTCGAGGAGCCGCAAGCGACGTGTGAAAGCGCGTTTTTGAAACGCTCGTTCCAGGCGTGGTTACAGGTTCCGACCGGCGGGATTTTTCAAAAGTTCAGAAAAGATGGCCTATCGCCAAAATAATTTTTGACTGAATGGACAAGGCTCTAAAGCGGGAACTTTGGCGGGATGAAGCGGTACGCGCGGGGAAAGAAAGACGTAGTGCTGGAGGAAAAATACATTCCCTGTGGGAGCTGGCAAGCCAGCTCCCACAGGGTTAACGCAATGCCGGATCAGTGTTTTTGCTTGCCTGCTGCGGCCGAGAGGTCATGCAAATGCCGGCGCGAAAGCGCCAGAAACCGCGGCGTAGGCCCGACATCCTCATACAACGGATCACCTTCCTCATCCGTCGCCACCACCGTCGAACCCTTCACATACGGCAGGCTCGCCTCAAACTCTTCAAGCGCCGCGCCGATCAGTTCGCCGAGCAATTCTTCGACATGCCGTTTGGGGTACATCTCGGTAATCGCTGCCAGACGCGCAGCAGCTTCGACGTCCAGATGAATCGAGTAGCCAGTGTCGGTCAGGCGACCCTTGGCGTTTTCTTCCCAATGCTGGGCGAGTTCACGAATTTTCATGATGACCTCATTTCGCACCTGCTCATGGCAGGTCTGGGTGAGTGTCCGCCGGGGCCGGCGGCAAGCCGTTGTACGGCTTACTGTTGAGACTAGCTTTCGCCCGCAAGGTTTAACGTCCCTTGGTCGGATGCTTGTAAGAAGCGTCGTAGAGCGGCACTCTCTAGGTCATGCACTCGTTTCTAAGCCGTCCGGATTACTGCTGGGGAATTGCTGATGACCGATATTGATGCACGCTTGCGCGAAGACGTTCACCTGCTCGGAGAGCTGTTGGGCAACACCATTCGAGACCAGTACGGCGAGGCTTTCCTCGACAAGATCGAGCAGATTCGCAAAGGCGCCAAGGCCGATCGGCGTGGCTCGATGGACGCTGAACTGAGCGCCAGCCTCAATCAATTGAGCGAAGACGAGTTGCTCCCGGTAGCCCGGGCGTTCAACCAGTTTCTCAATCTGGCGAACATCGCCGAGCAGTATCAGTTGATCCATCGGCGCGAAGAGTCGCAGCCGGCGCCGTTCGAATCCCGCGTATTGCCGGAATTGCTCGCGCGCTTGCGCAGCGAAGGCCACAGCGCCGAGTCGCTGGCCCGGCAATTGGCGCGCCTGGAAATTGAATTGGTCTTGACCGCGCACCCGACCGAAGTGGCACGCCGCACGCTGATCCAGAAGTACGACGCGATCGCCGGGCAACTCGCCGCGCAGGATCATCGCGACCTGACCACAGCCGAACGCGAACAGATTCAAAATACCCTGCAACGGCTGATCGCCGAAGCCTGGCACACCGAAGAAATCCGCCGCACACGACCGACACCGGTTGATGAAGCCAAATGGGGTTTCGCGGTGATCGAGCACTCGCTGTGGCAAGCGATCCCCAACCATATGCGCAAGGCCGACAAGGCGTTGTACGAAGCGACCGGCCTGCGTTTGCCCTTGGAAGCGGCGCCGATTCGCTTCGCTTCCTGGATGGGCGGCGACCGAGACGGCAACCCCAACGTCACCGCTGCGGTGACCCGCGAAGTGTTGCTGCTGGCGCGCTGGATGGCCGCCGATTTGTACCTGCGCGATGTCGATCATCTGGCGGCCGAACTGTCGATGCAGCAGGCCAGTGAAGCCCTCAAAGCCAAAGCCGGCGACAGCGCCGAACCGTATCGCGCGGTGCTCAAACAACTGCGCGAACGCCTGCGCGCCACGCGCAACTGGGCGCACGCCGCGCTGACTGCGCCAACCCCGGCGCCGGCCGATGTGCTGCACAACAACCGCGATCTGCTTGATCCGCTGGAGCTGTGTTTCAACTCGCTGCACGAATGCGGTATGGGCGTGATTGCAGACGGCCCGTTGCTCGATTGCTTGCGTCGCGCGGTGACCTTCGGCCTGTTCCTCGTGCGCCTCGATGTGCGGCAGGATTCATCGCGGCACAGTTCGGCGATGACTGAAATCACTGATTACCTCGGTCTCGGTCGCTATGAAGACTGGGACGAAGAGCAGCGCATCACCTTCCTGACCCGCGAATTGAGCAATCGTCGGCCATTGCTGCCGGCGCATTTCAAGCCTTCTGCTGATACCGCCGAAGTGCTCAACACCTGCAAGGAGATCGCCGCCGCGCCGGGTGCGTCGCTGGGTTCCTACGTGATTTCCATGGCCGGCGCCGCTTCCGATGTGCTCGCCGTGCAACTGCTGCTCAAAGAGTCCGGCGTGTTGCGGCCGATGCGCGTGGTGCCGCTGTTCGAAACCCTCGCCGACCTCGACAACGCCGGGCCGGTGATGGAGCGGCTGTTGCTGCTGCCGGGTTACCGCGCGCGACTGCAAGGCCCGCAGGAAGTGATGATCGGTTACTCCGACTCGGCCAAGGACGCCGGCACCACGGCGGCGGCCTGGGCGCAATATCGCGCGCAGGAGCGCCTGGTGGAAATCTGCCGCGAGCAGCAAGTCGAGCTGCTGCTGTTTCACGGTCGCGGCGGCACTGTGGGCCGTGGCGGTGGCCCGGCCCACGCGGCGATTCTGTCGCAGCCACCGGGTTCGGTGGCGGGGCGGTTCCGCACCACCGAGCAGGGGGAAATGATTCGATTCAAATTCGGCCTGCCGGACATCGCCGAGCAAAACCTCAATCTGTATCTGGCGGCGGTGCTTGAAGCGACCTTGCTGCCACCGCCGCCACCGACGCCAGAGTGGCGTCATCTGATGGATGAATTGGCGGCTGACGGTGTCAGTGCTTATCGCCAGGTCGTGCGGGAAAATCCGCAGTTCGTCGAGTATTTCCGCCAGTCCACACCCGAGCAGGAACTGGGTCGTTTGCCGCTCGGCAGTCGCCCGGCCAAACGCCGGGCCGGCGGTATCGAAAGCCTGCGGGCAATCCCGTGGATCTTCGGCTGGACGCAAACGCGGTTGATGCTGCCAGCGTGGCTCGGTTGGGAATCGGCACTGAGCAAGGCGCTGGAGCGCGGCGAGGGCGAGTTGCTTGGGCAAATGCGCGAGCAGTGGCCGTTCTTCCGCACGCGCATCGACATGCTGGAGATGGTCCTGGCCAAGGCTGACGCGGATATCGCGCTGTCCTACGATGAACGTCTGGTCGAGCCGGATCTGTTGCCGTTGGGCGCGCAGTTACGCGACCTATTGTCGCAGGCGTGCGCGGTGGTGCTTGGCCTGACTGGCCAGTCGCAGCTGCTGGCACATAGCCCTGACACCCTCGAATTCATCCGGCTGCGCAACACCTACCTCGACCCGCTGCATCTATTGCAGGCCGAATTGCTGGCCCGTTCGCGACAGCAGGATGTCGAGCAGGGCAGCCCGGTGGAACAGGCGTTGCTGGTGTCTGTGGCGGGGATTGCCGCCGGTTTGCGAAATACCGGCTAACGTTTTTGTCGTGGCGCGCGGCACCGCACACAAATGCCGGGTGCCGCTTTGCCTGACGGATGAAAATGCCGCCAGGCGACAGTTATTGATGGGGTTGCGACTTGGGTTACCGCGTCGCAAGGTCGCGGGGGGCGTCGGTTTCTCCGACTTTTGGCGTCTTGTGTGGGCGCAGCCTGCTGTGTATCTTGATCAGCCTTTGGCCGTTTGTGCGGCCACGACCCGTATTTTCAGGATTCGTCCCAAGAGGCGAATCCTTTGTTTTGTAAAAGCTTTTTATAAAAAAATTGAGGAGCACATCTAATGCGCGTCATTCTGCTGGGAGCTCCCGGGGCCGGTAAAGGTACTCAGGCTAAGTTCATCACCGAAAAATTCGGCATTCCACAAATTTCCACCGGCGACATGCTGCGTGCAGCGGTCAAGGCCGGTACTCCGCTGGGCGTGCAAGCCAAGAGCATCATGGATGCCGGCGGCCTGGTGTCGGATGACCTGATCATCGCACTGGTTCAGGACCGTATCGCTCAGCCAGACTGCGCCAACGGTTTCCTGTTCGACGGCTTCCCGCGCACCATTCCGCAGGCTGAAGCCCTGGTGACTGCCGGCGTCGAGCTGGATGCCGTGGTTGAAATCGCTGTTGAAGACGAAGAAATCGTTCAACGCATCGCCGGCCGTCGTGTTCACGAAGCCAGCGGCCGCGTTTACCACATCGTCTACAACCCGCCGAAAATCGCGGGCAAAGACGACATCACCGGCGAAGAGCTGGTACAGCGCAAGGACGACACCGAAGAAACCGTGCGTCATCGCCTGTCGGTCTACCATTCGCAGACCAAGCCGCTGGTGGAGTTCTATCAGAACCTGTCCGAGAAAAACGCTGGCAAGCCGAAGTACAGCCACATCGAAGGCGTTGGTTCGGTTGATGCGATCACCACCAAGGTGCTGGCCGCGCTGAGCTGAAAAGTCTGATCGGCTGCATCATCCACGGCCCGCTTGCGGGCCGTAGTTGTTTATACTGACGCACTTTTTCCCACCCCTGTTTTGGAAACATCGATGAGCACCTTGCTGGCCCTGGACACCGCGACTGAAGCTTGCTCCGTTGCCTTGCTGCATGACGGCAAGGTCACGAGCCATTACGAGGTGATCCCGCGGCTGCATGCGCAGAAGCTGTTGCCGATGATCCAGCAACTGCTGGCCGATGCCGGCACCACGCTGCAAGCGGTCGATGCGATTGCTTTCGGTCGTGGCCCGGGTGCGTTTACCGGTGTGCGGATTGCCATTGGTGTGGTCCAGGGTTTGGCGTTCGCGCTGGATCGTCCGGTGTTGCCGGTGTCCAATCTGGCCGTGTTGGCGCAACGTGCGCTGCGTGAGCACGGCGTGAGCCAGGTCGCGGCGGCGATCGATGCGCGGATGGATGAAGTGTATTGGGGCTGCTACCGTGAGACGGCAGGGGAGATGCGTCTGGTCGGTGCCGAAGCGGTGTTGCCACCGGAAGTCGCCGCGCTGCCGGCCGATGCCAGTGGCAACTGGTTTGGTGCTGGCACCGGTTGGGGTTATGGCGAGCGGATCGCGGTCGATCTGACCGGCTCCGACGCCGGCATGTTGCCCCACGCCGAAGACTTGCTGACCTTGGCGCGTTTCGCCTGGGAGCGCGGCGAGTCGATCCCGGCGGATGATGCACAACCGGTTTACCTGCGCGACAAAGTCGCCACCCCCAAGGCTCGTTGAGCCTTTAAAAAGATCGCAGCCTGCGGCAGCTCCTACAAGGATCGCATTCCAAATGTAGGAGCTGCCGCAGGCTGCGATCTTTTGATCTTCTGAAGCCAATCGTCAGTTTCTAACCCCCGCTTTAAACCTTTTGCGCTTTATGTGTTCTAGTTATCACTCGGCGGTTTGCTAAGTCGGTCAAGTGCCGCTAAATTGCCATCATCGATACCGAGCATGAAATTATGCGTATAGACGGCCTTTCCTCTCAGTCCTACCCCATCAAGCGCAAGCCTCGCAAAGGCAATGTGGCGCTGGATGAATCCGTCGACGATATCGACGGCGAGCTGGAATTCCCGACTGAAGAGCAATTGGCCGCCCGCGCTGCCAAAGCCTCGGCCCAACGCCTGAGCAATCTGCCTGCCCGTCAGCAAGACATGATCTATCACCGTGCGATGAAAAAGAGCGTAGCGATGGCCTTGGCCAGTTACCTGAGCACCGCCGGTTTTGTCGATTGGGATGCAGACGTGCTGGGCCTCGATCTGTACATCTGATGGATCTGCCTTACTACCTCGGTTGCCCGTCCTGGAGCGAAAACGCCTGGCGCGAATATCTGTACCCGGTAGATGCAAAAACCTCTGACTTCCTCGGTCTGTATTCCCAAGTGTTCAACGCCGTTGAAGGCAATACGACCTTCTATGCCAGTCCATCGCCCGCGACTGTGCAGCGTTGGGCTGAAGTTATGCCCGAGCACTTTCGCTTCACCGCCAAATTCCCCGGCGACATCAGCCACAGCGGAGACCTGCGCGAGCAACTGACCGCCGCCGAAACCTTCCTGCAATTACTCAAGCCGCTCGGTGAGCGTGTTTCGCCGCTGTGGCTGCAACTGTCGAAAAGCTTCACGCCGCATCGCCTGCCTGAACTGGCGGCGTTCATCGATGCGCTGGATTGTCCGTTGGCGGTGGAAGTACGGCATGAGCAGTTCTTCGCCAAGGGCGAGAGCGAACGTTTGCTCAATCGTCTGCTGCTGGATCGTGGTGTCGAGCGCATTTGCCTTGATCCGCGTGCGTTGTTCAGCTGCCTGTCGACCGAGTCGTCGGTGATCCACGCGCAATCGAAAAAGCCGCGAGTGCCGACGCGCCCGGCGGCGTTTACGCAGTTCCCGCAGGTGCGTTTCATTGGCCATCCGGAACTGGAAGCCAACGACTCGTTCCTGCTGCCGTGGGTGGCGAAAATCGCCGAATGGATCGAAGAGGGCCGCACGCCGTACATCTTCCTGCACACCGCCGACAACCTCCTCGCAGCGAAGCTGGCGCAACGTTTTCACGCACAACTGATGCAACGTTTGCCTGGCCTGCCGGCGCTGCCTGAGCTATACAGAGAACCCGCTGCGGAGCAACTTGGCCTGCTCTGAAGCGGATTTTTATCCTGCTCAGGAGCCTGCCGATGGATGCCCAAGCCGTTAAAGCACACGCCTTCAAAGCCCTGCATGAACGTCCGGGGATTTTCGTCATTCCCAATCCGTGGGATGCCGGTTCGGCGAAAATGCTCGCCAGCCTCGGCTATCAGGCGTTGGCAACGACCAGTGCCGGTTACGCGTTTTCCCAGGGCAAGGCCGATGGCGCGTTAAGTCTCGACGAGACCCTGGCCAATGTCCGCGCGATTGTCGCGGCCACCGATTTGCCGGTGGCGGTGGATCTGGAAAACGGTTTTTCCGATGATCCGGCCGAGGCTGCGAAAAGCCTGCTTCGCGCAGCAGCGGCGGGAGCGGTCGGTGGCTCGATCGAAGACGCCACGGGCCGCGCGGATGCGCCGATCTATTGCTTCGAACACGCTGTGGCACGTATCGAAGCGGCTGTCGCCGCTGTGCGCACGCTGCCATTCCCGTTCATCCTGACGGCGCGCGCGGAAAACTACCTGCACGGCAATCCTGATATCAACGACACCATCCGCCGCTTGCAGGCCTTCGCCGAAGCGGGCGCCGACGTGTTGTACGCGCCGGGTTTGCGCAACGCCGAGGAAGTGCTGGCAGTGGTGCGCGCGGTGGCGCCGACACCGGTCAATGTGTTGATGTCCGGCGGTTTGAAACTGACCGTGCAGGAGTTGCAAGAAATGGGTGTGCGGCGTATCAGCACCGGCTCGGCATTGGCGTTGGCGGCGTTCGGCGAGTTCTTCCGCGCCGCTGAAGAGATCCAGCAATCCGGCACGTTCGGGTTTACCTCGCACTCGATGCCGTACGCCAAAGCCAACCAGTTTTTCAAAGGCTGAACATGGGGCGGTGGATATTCTGGCTGGTGCTGCTGACGATTGGCGGCGCTGCGGTCAGTGTCTGGCGCGGTTGGCTGGACGTACCGCCGCAATGGAATCCATGGGCGCCACTGGACGTCAAAGCCGCGCCCAATTGGCTGACCGGTTACAAGCTGATGCGCTTGCGCAGCGATCCTGAACTCTGCGCCCAGGCGTTGAGCAGCTCTGATCTGCGCGTCACGCGGCAATCCGACAGCCCCGACGCCAAGTGTCCACTGATCGGCGTCTTGCGCGTACAGGGTGGTGAGGTGGCGCTGAGCAGCAGCTTCCTCGCCAGTTGTCCGCTGGCGGTGGCCTACGCGATGTTTGAACACCACACGCTGCAACCCGCCGCGCAATCCGTTTACGGGCAAAAGGTCGCGCGTGTCGATCACCTCGGCAGCTTTGCCTGTCGCAATGTCTACAATCGCGAAAGCGGCGCGCTCAGCCGTCATGCCAGTGCTGATGCGCTGGACATCGCCGGGTTTCGTCTGGCCGATGGTCGCACGGTCAGCGTGCTCAAGGACTGGCCCAAGCAAAATCAGGACGCGCAGTTTCTGCGTCAGTTGCGCGACGGTGCCTGTGAGGCATTCAGTGTGGTGTTGAGTCCGGATTACAACGCCGCCCACCGCAATCACTTTCATGTCGATGTCGGGCGCTGGAGCGTGTGTCGCTGAGGTTTAGGCGGCGAGGCGCAGGTTCTGCAGAACGATCGGGCGGGCCCAGCCATTATCGAAGTCCAGCGCCTTCTGTTGCTCGACGATTTCTTCCGGCGGGAACGGCGGATAAGGCTTTTGCAGCAGATCCAGATCGAATTCGGCAATCGGCAGGTACAGCGGTTTCTTCTGCGGGGCCGGGCCAGGCTCTGGAACGGGCTGACCATTGTTGATCACCACCGGACGCACCCAACTGCTGTCGAAATCCTGTTGCTCTTGCTGAGCTTTCAGTTCTTCTGGCGGGAACGGCGGGAATGGTTTGTCCAGCAAGTCCATTTCGAATTCGGCGATCGGCAGGAACAGCGGCTCTGGCGGACGCACTTCGGTTTCCACCACATCGCACTCGCGCTGGCTGACGATGTGCGCGTGCAGCTCGCTGCCGATGGTCGGTTCTTCAGGGCTGCTCAGGTCAACCGGAGGGAACGTGCCACAGGCAGGCACCACTTCACTCGTCTGTTCGGCCATCGCCTGGGCAAAGAAATCCTGCCACAGGTGACTGACGCCGCTCAGTGCTTGAGTGTTGTGACGGCTAAAGTCGCCATGGGGCGAGATGTAGCCAATCGATGTGGGAAGAATGCCTGACATTTTTTTCGGTTGACGCTCAGCTCTGGCAAAATGCGCGTTGAATGAATTATCGGCGGTTTTTGCCGATCCTTGAATTTTTGAGCGTGTTTTCCATGATCGAGCAACCTGCGGCCTGCCGCATCCATGTTCAGGCCCTCGGCCCGACGTTTGAAGCGCAAGCCGGGCAGTGGGCCGAGCGCCTGGGCCTGCCGCTTGAAGTGGCGGACGGCGAGTTTGCCTTGCAGGTCGGCGAGCAGGGTTTGCAGCTGCAACAGCTCGGCCCGGATGCACCGGGGCCGGTGCGGGTCGACTTTGTTGAAGGTGGTGCGGCGCATCGGCGCTTATACGGTGGCGGCAGCGGGCAGATGATCGCCAAGGCTGTCGGCATCGCTCAAGGCGTGCGCCCGCGCGTGCTGGATGCCACGGCGGGGCTGGGCAAGGATGCGTTCGTGCTGGCCAGTCTCGGTTGCGAGATGAGCCTGATCGAACGCCAGCCGCTGATCGGCGCGCTGCTGGAAGATGGTCTGGCGCGGGCGGCGGAAGATTTCGACGTGGCGCCGATCGTGGCGCGGATGAAGTTGCTCAAGGGCAACTCCATCGAAGTCATGCAGAACTGGGAAGGTGAGCCGCCGCAGGTGATTTATCTCGACCCGATGTTTCCGCATCGCGAGAAGACTGCGCTGGTGAAAAAGGAAATGCGTCTGTTCCGGCCGTTGGTGGGTGATGATCCGGATGCGCCGGCGCTGTTGCAGGCCGCTTTGGCATTAGCGACGCACCGGGTGGTGGTCAAACGACCGCGCAAGGCACCGTGCATTGAGGGGCCGAAGCCGAGTCATGCGCTGGATGGCAAATCGAGCCGCTATGACATCTACCCGAAGAAAGCGCTCAAGGCTTGATACCGAGTCGCGCTCATCGCTGGCAAGCCAGCTCCCACAGGGTTTGGTGGTGTGTACACGATTTTTGATCACACCCAAATCCTTGTGGGAGCTGGCTTGCCAGCGATGGCGTCAGTGCCGACACCGCAGAAATCAGGCTTTGTACGCCCGCATAAACAACCCCACCACTTCCTGCACATGGCTTTCCGCTGCCTCTTCAGTCAACGGCTCCCCACAGCCATACAACAGCCGAAAATTCCCCGCACCCTTGATCAGGCAAAAGAAATGCTCGGCGGCATTGCGCGGCAGATCGATGCTCAGCGCGCCTGTCTCGTGAATACGCGTCAACAACCGCTCCATGCCTTGCACCATGCGCTGAGGGCCGGCCTCGAAGAAGATCAGCGACAGCTTCGGATCCTGACTGCCCAGCGCCATGATCAAGCGGTGCAAGTTCACCGACTCATCACTGTTGATCAGGTGATGAAAGCCTCGCGCAATGTTCAGCAACACATTTTCCACGGCGATGCCTTCGGGCAATTCGAAGAACAATGGCGGCAATTGCTCCTCGCACTTGGCCACGACGGCGGCGGAGAACAGCGTCTCTTTGTCGTTGAAATGGCTGTAGACCGTCAGCTTCGACACGCCAGCCTCGCTGGCGACCGCGTCCATGCTGGTGTTGGCATAGCCATGACTCAGAAACAGAATTTTCGCCGCGTCGAGGATCGCCTGGCGCTTGGCCAGATCCTTGGGACGGCCCGGACCGTTTGGAGCTGAAAGATTGTTCGACATTCTTCGCTTTTAATACTGGACTGGTGAGTTTGCTATTAATAACATACCCGCCAGTATAATTATTCCAAGCACCATTAGCGAAAGGTCCGTCACCATGTTCCGCCATGCGTTGTCCCTCGCGTTGCCAGTGAGTCTGGCGTTCCTTTTGTCAGCGTGTGGTCAGGAAGAGGCGACGCAAGTCACCGTGCGACCGGCCATGGTGGTGCAGCCAGAGCCTTCGGCGCAGACGATGGAAAGTTATCCGGGCGAGGTTCGCGCTCGCTACGAACCCGATCTGGCGTTCCGCATTGGCGGCAAAGTCAGCCGACGACTGGTCGATGAAGGTCAGCGCGTGAAGGCAGATCAACCGCTCGCTGAACTCGATCCGCAGGACGTGCGCCTGCAGCTGGAAGCCACCCGCGCCCAGGTTGCCGCCGCCGAAGCCAATCTCAACCTGGTGCGTGCCGAGCGCGATCGCTACAAGACCCTGATGGATCGGCAGATGGTCAGCCGCTCGGCCTACGACAATGCCGAAAACCTTTACCGCTCCGGTGAAGCCCGCCTCAAACAAATCAAAGCTGAATTCAACGTTTCGACCAATCAGGCCAGTTACGCGGTGTTGCGTGCGCCGCAGGATGGTGTGGTGGCCAAGCGTTCGGTGGAAGTCGGACAGGTCGTCGCCGCCGGGCAAACCGTGTTTACCCTCGCCACCGACGGCGAGCGCGAAGTGCTGATCAGCCTGCCGGAGCAGAGCTTCGGGCGCTTCAAGGTCGGTCAGCCAGTCACTGTTGAGTTGTGGACGCAACAGAATCAGCGCTTCGCCGGGCAGATCCGCGAACTGTCGCCCGCCGCCGATCCACGCTCGCGCACCTTCGCCGCACGCATTTCCTTCACCGGTGGCAAAGTCCCGGCCGAACTGGGCCAGAGCGCCCGGGTGTTTGTGCAATCGGCCGATGCCGTGTCGCTGTCGGTGCCGCTCTCGGCGCTCACCGCCGAAAACGGCGCGACCTACGTCTGGGTCGTCAACGGCAACAACACCTTGAAGAAAACCCCAGTGCGCGTCGGCCCGTTCGGCGAAAAAACCGTGCCGGTGCTCGAAGGCTTGAGCGCCAGTGACTGGGTGGTGGCTGCCGGCGTGCATGTGTTGCTCGAAGGGCAGCAGGTGCGTCCGGTGGATCGCTCCAACCGTGTGGTCAATCTGGCGGACAAGGAGTAAGTCCCAATGCGCTTCAACCTTTCCGAATGGGCGCTGCGTAATCGCCAGATCGTGCTGTTCCTGATGCTTCTGCTGGCCATCGTCGGTGCGTTGTCCTACACCAAACTCGGCCAGAGCGAAGACCCGCCGTTCACCTTCAAAGCGATGGTGATCCAGACTCGCTGGCCGGGCGCGACCGCGCAGGAGGTCTCGCGGCAGGTTACCGAACGCATCGAAAAGAAGCTGATGGAAACCGGCGAATACGAGCGCATCGTCTCGTTCTCGCGCCCCGGCGAATCCCAGGTCACCTTCATTGCTCGCGATTCGATGCACTCCAAGGAAATCCCCGACCTCTGGTATCAGGTGCGCAAGAAGGTCAGCGATATTCGTCAGACCTTGCCGCCGGATATTCAGGGGCCGTTCTTCAACGATGAATTCGGCACCACGTTCGGCAATATCTATGCGCTGACCGGCGACGGTTTCGATTACGCGGTGCTCAAGGATTACGCCGATCGCATCCAGATTCAGCTGCAACGGGTAAAGGATGTCGGCAAGGTCGACTTGCTCGGTTTGCAGGACGAGAAAATCTGGGTCGAGCTGTCCAACGTCAAACTGGCGACCCTCGGCTTGCCATTGGCGGCGGTGCAACAAGCGCTGCAAGAACAGAACGCGGTGTCCACCGCCGGGTTCTTTGAAACCGGTAGCGAGCGTTTGCAACTACGGGTATCGGGGAATTTTCAGACAGTCGAGGAGATAAAGAACTTCCCGATCCGCGTCGGTGATCGTACGTTCCGCATCTCCGATGTCGCCGATGTGCGTCGCGGTTTCAACGACCCGCCGGCGCCGCGCATGCGTTTCATGGGCGAAGACGCGATTGGTCTGGCGGTGGCGATGAAGGATGGCGGCGACATTCTGGTTCTGGGTAAGGCCTTGGAAGGCGAGTTCTCGCGCATTCAGAAAAACCTCCCGGCCGGCATGCAATTGCGCAAAGTTTCCGATCAACCGGCGGCGGTGAAAACCGGGGTCGGCGAGTTTGTTCAGGTGCTGGTCGAGGCGCTGGCGATTGTCTTGCTGGTGAGCTTCTTCTCCCTCGGCGTGCGCACCGGCATGGTGGTGGCGCTGACCATTCCACTGGTGCTGGCGATGACCTTCGCCTGCATGTATTACCTCGGCATCGGCCTGCACAAAATCTCCCTTGGCGCGTTGGTGCTGGCGCTGGGCTTGCTGGTGGACGACGCGATCATCGCTGTGGAAATGATGGCGATCAAAATGGAGCAGGGCTTTGATCGCATCCGCGCAGCGAGCTATGCCTGGACCAGCACCGCGTTCCCGATGCTCACCGGGACATTGATTACTGCCGCCGGATTTCTGCCGATTGCCACGGCGCAATCCGGCACCGGCGAATACACCCGTTCAATTTTCCAGGTGGTGACCATCGCGTTGCTGGCCTCGTGGGTCGCGGCCGTGATGTTCGTGCCATATCTGGGAGAAAAACTCCTGCCGGATCTGGCGAAAATTCATGCGGCCAAACATGGCACTGGCGATGGTCAGGCTGATCCGTATGGCACGCCGTTTTATCAGCGCGTTCGGCGTCTGGTCGAGTGGTGCGTAATGCATCGCAAGACCGTGATCGTGCTGACGGTGGGGCTGTTTATCGCGTCGGTGATGTTGTTTCGTTTCGTCCCGCAGCAGTTTTTCCCGGCCTCGAATCGGCTGGAGTTGATGGTCGATCTGAAACTGGCTGAGGGTGCGTCGCTGGCCAATACCACCGGTGAAGTCAAACGTCTGGAAGCGATGCTCAAGGAGCACGCCGGCATCGACAATTACGTCGCCTATGTTGGCACCGGATCGCCGCGTTTCTATCTGCCGCTCGATCAGCAATTGCCGGCGGCGAGCTTCGCGCAGTTTGTGGTGTTGGCGAAGAACATCGAGGAGCGTGAGGCGCTGCGCAGCTGGTTGATCGAAACGCTTAACGAGCAATTTCCTGCATTGCGTTCGCGGGTCACGCGGTTGGAGAACGGTCCGCCGGTGGGTTATCCGGTGCAGTTCCGCGTGACCGGTGAACACATCGAAGAAGTTCGCGCGCTGGCGCGTAAGGTGGCAGCCAAGGTTCGCGAGAATCCGCATGTGGCCAATGTGCATCTGGATTGGGAGGAACCGAGCAAAGTCGTGTATCTGAATATCGATCAGGATCGTGCCCGGGCGCTGGGTGTAAGCACGGCGAATCTGGCGAAATTTCTGCAGAGTTCGTTGACCGGATCGAGTGTCAGTCAGTATCGCGAAGACAATGAGTTGATCGAGATTCTGTTGCGCGGCACGGTGCATGAACGCACTGAACTGTCGTTGTTGCCGAGTCTGGCGGTGCCGACGGATAACGGCCGCAGTGTGGCGTTGTCGCAGATCGCCACGCTGGAATACGGCTTTGAGGAAGGGATCATCTGGCATCGTAATCGTCTGCCGAACGTGACCGTGCGCGCGGATATTTATGGCAAGGAGCAGCCGGCGACGTTGGTGAAGCAGATCATGCCGACGCTGGATTCGATTCGTGCCGAGTTGCCCGATGGTTATCTGTTGGATGTCGGCGGCACGGTGGAGGATTCCGAGCGTGGGCAGAAGTCGGTGAATGCCGGGGTGCCGATGTTCATTGTCGTGGTGCTGACGTTGTTGATGGTGCAGTTGCGCAGTTTTTCGCGTACGGCGATGGTGTTTTTGACGGCGCCGTTGGGGTTGATCGGGGTGACGTTGTTTTTGATGGTGTTCCGTCAGCCGTTCGGGTTTGTGGCGATGTTGGGGACGATTGCGTTGTCCGGGATGATCATGCGCAATTCGGTAATTCTGGTGGATCAGATCGAGCAGGATATTGCCTCGGGGCTTAAGCCTTGGCAGGCGATTATCGAGGCTACGGTTCGACGCTTCAGGCCGATTGTGTTGACGGCTTTGGCGGCGGTGCTGGCGATGATTCCGTTGTCGCGGAGTGTGTTTTTTGGGCCGATGGCGGTGGCGATCATGGGTGGGTTGATTGTTGCGACTGCGCTGACGCTGTTGTTTTTGCCGGCGTTGTATGCGGCTTGGTTCCGGGTTCGCCGGGAGGTTTGATCTGCGTTTGACGTGGCGGCCTTCGGGCCGACCATGTTCTTGGGGTTTTGGGTGTATATCCGTTTTTGTGGGTGCTGCCGCTGGCGGTTTCGCCCTTACGGCGAGTCACCTTTTCCAAACGCCGAAAAGGTAACCCAAAAGGCTTTGCCCTGACGTTCGGCCCGCTCGCTGGGGCTCGGGGTTCCTTCGCTCCGGGATCGATCCGGGGGCATCGCCTACGGTTTGCTTCGCTGCACCTCCTCTCGATGTGTTCGACTTCGTCGAACGGTCGCTGCGCTCCCACCCCCGGATCAATCCCTCCACTCAGCCTGCCGACGGGCCTTCAGATCAAGATCAAAAGCTGCAGCCGAGCTAACGCTCATCCTGTTGAGTGGTGAGGAGCAGAAGCGGTTTGCTCTTCTGTGGGAGCGAGCCTGCTCGCGAAGGCGGCCTGACAGCCGACCTGTTTTTTGCAGATGTACGCAATCCAACTGTAGGAGTGAGCCTGCTCGCGATGAGGTCCTGACAGCCGCCCAATCTCTACCTGCATACACCCAAGCCAATTGTGGGAGCTGGCTTGCCAGCGATGGCGGGCTGACTGCCGACCAGTTTCTAGCTGATTACCCGTAGTCCGCTCTACCTCAGCCACTTCCTACATCTTTTTCAGAAACCTCCGATATTGAGCCTTGGTGCCTCGGATGCTGTACTCCAGCCTCTGCTTCCAGCGTTCCTGAGTTTGTCTTGATGAAAAAGCCGCCAGCATTGAAAGGCAGAACCGACCCCGTTTTCGACTTGTTGGTGCGCCCGCCCCACAAACATCGTCTGGAGGATTATCTTGCGCTGCTCAAGCCGCTCGATGATCAAGGTCGTTATCTGCCATTTGAAGCGTTGCGTTATCGCTGGGCGCCAGGGCTGGATGCCAAGCTCTGTTGGGCCTTGGTCAAGAAGGCACGGGCTGCCCAGCACATTAACCTTCTGCCACTGGGCGAGCCTGTGCAGTGGGGGAAGTATCTGTTGACGCCGCTGGCGCAGAAGACCATCTCCATCGTCGATCGACAGGCCAGTACGGCTGCGCTGGAGTACATGACCAGCCAGATTGGCGAACGGGCGCATTTCAGTTATCTGCTCAATGATCTTATCGAAGATGAAGCGATTGCCAGTAGCCAGTTGGAAGGCGCTGCGACGACTACGCGTGTGGCCAAGGACATGCTCAAGCAGCAGCGCCAGCCCCGCACTCCGGATGAACGCATGGTGATGGGTAATTACCGGATGATGAATTTTGCCTGGGAGAGACGTTACGAACCCTTGAGCGTGGATTTGATTGCGGCGATTCATCGGGTGGGGGTCGAGGGTATCGATGACGAGCAGTATTCCCCTGGGGTGTTCAGGACCAATGACGAGGTGGTCGTCCAGGACGGGGCGGGCAATACGGTGCACCGGCCGCCACCTGCAGCAGGATTGGTGTCGCGGCTTGAGCGACTGTCGCACTGGATCAACCTGCCCGAAGGCTCACCGCAAGAGACGAGCTACCTGCATCCACTGATCAAGGCGATCACACTGCATTTTGCCTTGGGCTACGAACATCCCTTTCGCGACGGCAATGGGCGAGTCGCCAGGGCGTTGTTTTACTGGTTCATGTTCAAGAATGAATTTGCGGCGTTTCGCTACATAGCGATCAGTTTGTTACTGCGTAATGCGCCGGTGAAATATGGACGCTCATACCTGCATACCGAGGCGGATGAGCTGGATCTGACTTATTTCATCGAGTTCCAGTGTTCGGTGATCCAGCGTGCGGTGCTTGGGTTTTCCGATGTTTACCGCAAGAGCGTGGCCTACACCGAAGAGTTCGAGCGCTGGCTGACGAATTCTGGCTACTTCGATCAGATGACGGAAATACAGCGCGCGGTGTATCAGGCGGCAAAAAGCGGGGAGGCTAAGGAGTTCACGGCAGGCAATTTGGCGGAAAATTTTGGTTGCTCGTATAACGAGGCGACTTCGGTTCTGGAGGGGCTGGACCAATTGCAGCTTTTGGAGAGAAGGAAGATGGGGCGGGAGTGGGTGTTCTTTTTACGTAGTCCTTTACGTGGAGGGAAGCACGGGAGCGAATTGATTCGCCCCCGTGTCGTGGCTGTTTAGAGTGTGCCGAACACCTTCTTCGCCAGACTGGTCGCCGCAGCGGCCGGGTTCTGGCGGATGGTTTCTTCCTGTTTGCCGATCATCTCGAACAGGCCATTCAGCGCTTGTTCGGTGACGTAGTTTTCAACGTTGGCGCTCTTCGCATCGACAACGCCAAACGCAGCAGCCTGACCAGCGAACGAGTTGTACTTCTGCGCTACGCCAACCTTGTCGGTCGCCTGTTTGACGATCGGCAGGAACTTGGCGCGGATCTGTTCGCGGCTGGATTTGTCGAGGTATTGCGTGGCCGAATCCTTGCCGCCGCTGAGGATGCCTTTGGCGTCTGCCACGCTCATTTTCTTCACGGCGTCGACGAGGATTGGCTGGGCCTGAGTCACAGCGGATTCGGCAGCCTTGTTCATCGCGGTTTCCAGTTCTTCAACCTGGGCGCCCATGCCGAAGGCTTTCATCTTGCTCGCGGCTTTGCCGAGTTTGCCCGGCAGTTCGATCTTCACGTCGGGGTTGTTGCTGAAACCGCCGGGTGTGCCCAGTTGTTTGACGGCGATTTGTGCGCCTTGGGTCAGAGCATCCTTGAGACCGCCGGTGGCGTCTTTTTGCGACAGGTCACTGAGCGACAGGGCCAGCGCGCTGGCGGAGATCATCAGGCCTGCGCACAGGCCGGCGAAGCGAAGGGTAGGGCGGAGCATGGCGGCTTCCTTGTTGCGGAAAAGGGCTGCGGAAAATGAATTAACGAACGGCGTCGACGCGGATTTTCAGCGGCTGCGGGTCGTTACCGTCGAGTTGCACGGCATGGTTTTCGGTGGTGATGAACATCAGCTCACCATTGACTTCGATGCGCGCGCTGACCGAATAGCGATGGCCGGGTTTGACCTGCGCCGGGTCGTAGCTCAGGTGGAAAGGCAGCGGCACCTGGCCTTTGACCTGGCCTTTTTGCTCGTCCAATACGACGGCTGGCGCGTCGGCCAATGAAACGTCTTGCAGGCTGACGCTTAGGGTCGCGCTCGGTGGCAGAGCGATGCGCTGCAGGTAGAACACTTCACCGTCGAGGCCGACTTTGCCAGCGGGGGTGGTCGATTGGCAGGCGCTCAGCAGTGTGGCAGCGGCGAGCAGGGTGAGTTTTTGCATCGGAAGTTCTCCTTTTCATTGTGGGAGCGAGCTTGCTCGCGAAGGCGGTTTAGCATTCAACATTTCAGTTGTCTGACACGCCGTCTTCGCGAGCAAGTCGAATCGTCGCACCGTCACTCCCACCAGGTTTACATCAGGTCTCGGGTTGGGCGACGACCTGATCTGCAGCGTCTTCACTGCGATGCAGCGCGACTTGACGGATCGACAAACGAATCTCCGCCGGCAACACACGTTTGGCAGCACCTTCGGCGAGTTCGCCGAGCAGTTCGTGGTAACTCAGTTTGCCGGCCTCGTCGCGACGCAGCACGTCGAGGTCGAGCAGGGTCTGGATGAAGTGGCGGAACAGGCTCTTGTCGAAGAACTCCGGGGCGTTGAGGCCGTGGAGGATCGACAGGCGCTGGGCCATGACCGTGCAGAGGTCTTCCAGCTCTTCGGCGCTGATGCTGTTCTGGCCGCTGTTGAGCAGCAACGACACGGTCATGTAGAAGCGCTGCAAGGTCTGGGCGATGCTCTTCGACAGCAGCGTCAGCAGGACGAAATGCCGCGAACTTGGCGCCGGGCGCAGGTACACATCTTTCTCGAAACGCAGCAGGCCTTGCTCGACGAACGCTTCCAGCCACTGATCGACCACACCGTCCAGTTCGTCCAGCGTCCAGCGAATGAACAGTTCCGATTGCAGGTACGGATACAGCGCGCGGGTGTAGCGCAGGATCTGCTCGCGGCTCATGCGCGAGGTGCTCTGGAAGAAGCTCGCCAGCAGCGCCGGCAGCGCGAAGATGTGCAGCACGTTGTTGCGGTAGTAGGTCATCAGGACGGCGTTCTGCTCGTCCAGATAGAGAATCTTGCCCAGCGCATCGTTCTGCTCGGCGAGCAGGTCCATGTCCTTCACATGCTCGATCAGCGCCCGGCCGTCGCCTTCCGGCAGTGTGGTGTGCGGCGAGTACGGGACTTTGCGCAGCAGCGCCAGATACAGATCCAGCACCCGCGCCATGGCGCGATCATCCAGCGCCAGACGTGTAGTCGACAGCAGCGCCAGCGCCACCAGATTGACCGGGTTGATCGCGGCGGCTTCGTTGAGATGCTGCGCGACTTTCTCGCCAAGGCGATTGGTGGTTTCGTTGAGCCACGCCGGCTTGTACTGCGGCCCGAGTTCCTGCTGGCGCCAGTCCGGTTGCTCGGCGTCGAGGAATTCTGCGAGTTTGATCGGTTCGCCGAAGTTCACCGCGACCTGACCGAAACGCTGCTTGAGCGCGCCGATGACTTTGAAAATGTCGAAGATCGATTCTTTTTTCTTGCTTGCCCCGCGAAGTTCGCCCAGATAGGTACGCCCCTCAAGCACGCGCTCATAACCGATGTACACCGGCACAAACACGATCGGCATCCGCGACGAACGCAGGAAGCTGCGCATCGTAATCGCGAGCATCCCGGTTTTCGGTTGCAACATGCGCCCGGTGCGCGAGCGGCCGCCCTCGACGAAGTACTCGACCGGGAAGCCTTTGGTGAACAGCGTGTGCAGGTATTCGTTGAACACCGAGGTGTACAGCGGATTGCCCTTGAACGTGCGGCGCATGAAGAACGCGCCGCCACGGCGCAGCAGGCTGCCGATCACCGGCATGTTCAAGTTGATCCCGGCGGCGATGTGCGGCGGGGTCAGGCCGTTGCGGAACAGCAGGTAGGAGAGCAGCAGGTAGTCGATGTGGCTGCGGTGGCACGGCACGTAGATCACTTCGTGACCCTGGGCGACCTTCTGCACGCCTTCGATGTGGTTGACCTTGATGCCGTCGTAAATCTTGTTCCAGAACCAGCTCAGCACCACTTCGAGGAAACGGATCGCGGTGTAGGTGTAGTCCGAGGCGATCTCGTTGCCGTAGCGCAAGGCCTGGGCCTTGGCTTTCTCCGGGGAGATGTTTTCGCGCTCGGCTTCGTCGAGGATCGCTTGCTTGACCAATGGCTGGTTGAGCAGACCTTTGACCAGGTTACGGCGGTGGGAAATGTCCGGGCCGATGACCGCTGCTTTCAGGTTGCGGAAGTGCACACGCAGAATGCGCTGGGCCATGCGCACGGTGCGTTCGTGGCCCTTGTTGTGCTCGATCAATTCGCGCAGATGGATCGGCGCGGAGAACTGCACGCGGGTCTTGCGGCCGAGGACGATGATGCTCAGCAGTCGACGCAGGCGCCCGGTGACGGCCCAGCTGTCGGCGAACAATAGCTTCCACGGACTGTTTTCGCTGTCCGGCGACTGACCCCAGAACACGCTGACCGGGATGATCTGCGCGTCTTCGGCAGCGTTCTGGGTGAGGGCGCTGACCAGACGGGTCAGGGTCGGCGGCGCACCGCGTTTGTCCTGGCGGCCGAGCCAGTCTGGGTCCGGCGTCAGGTAGAAAAACGCCGCCGGTTCGATCAGCGAACCCACCGACACCGGCAGTACCGGACGCGGCAGGCCGGCCTTGGTGCACTCGGTGTCGAGCACGGCCAGATCGGTCAGCGAAGGGTTTTGCAGGACGTAGAACACCGGACGACTGCGGTCGAGGTTGAGGGTGAACGACGACTGGTTGATCGTCTCCGAGCGAACCCAGAGATACAACAGTCGGCGCAAGGTGCCAAACACAAGACGGCGGAACGGGGAACGGGTCATACGGCTTCTGCATGAGTGAATAAAACCGAGCGGTTGCTCGGGAGGTCGACAGTTTGCCGTATTCACCGAAAATCGGCAAAAAAGCGGCGAAGTAATCTCCTGTTGAGAGTTTTCGCGCCTGTCATATACTCGGCGGTCTGTCGCCGGGGCCCATTTATGGACGTCGGGCGCAGGCTGACGTTCCGCAAAGGCTTTCCTGCGAAAAGCCTGTCCAATAATAAAAAAGGAGTATGAACAGATGGCAACACGTGAAACCGGCAACGTGAAGTGGTTCAACGACGCCAAGGGCTACGGCTTTATCCAGCGCGAAGACGGGGTGGACGTGTTCGTGCACTACCGCGCGATTCGCGGCGAAGGGCATCGGTCGCTGACTGAAGGCCAGCAGGTCGAATACGCGGTGATTACTGGCGAGAAGGGTTTGCAGGCTGAGGATGTTGTAGGCCTGTAATGATCGTTCCCACGCTCTGCGTGGGAACGCCTCAACGGACGCTCCGCGTCCGCATTGGGACGCAGAGCGTCCCTGGCTGCATTCCCACGCGGAGCGTGGGAACGATCAGTATCAGGCGGTTTTCCAGGTGATTTCTTCTTCACCATCGGCGCTGATGCGCATCCAGCGATCCGCCGTTTCCTCGCCTTCTTCTTCAACCCACGTGCCCGGTGCGCAACGCACTTCCACGTTCAGCGCAGCGAATGCGGCGCGGGCGCAGGCGATGTCGTCGTCCCACGGCGTCTGGTCGCTTTCCAGGTACAGGCTGTTCCATTTGCCCACCGCTTTCGGTAGCCAGGTCACCGGCACGTTGCCGGCCTTGCACTTGTAGGTCTGGCCTTTCTGTACCCAGTCACTGCACGGGCCCAACGCGGCGCCCAGCCAGGCCGAAATGGCCTTGTGGTCGACGTCGGCGTCTTTCAGGTAAATCTCGATATCCGGTTGGCGCATGGATGTCCTCACTGCGGGTCTGAAAAATCCATTCGCGGATTTAGCCGGCCCCGGGCAATCGCCCGAGACCAAAAGTTATTGAAGAACGAAATAATCGTAGCGCATCGACACGGTGGTCTCGAACGGCTCGGCCTGTTCGATCACCGCCGCGCGACGCTCGGCACTGGCGCGCCAGCCGTGGGGTGTCATCGCCAACAGGTTGGCGCGATCCTCGGGCTTGTCCAGTGTCAGTTTGAATTCCAGGGTTTCACTGTGCGCCAGCGCCATGCCTTCCGGCACCAGGGCCAGGTGCTTGTCGTCGGTGTATTCGCGCACTTCGTCGTACAGGCGTTCGCGCAATTCCATCAGGTGGCCGCTGGTCGGGCCGACTTTCATCAGACCGCCGCCGACACTGAGCAGACGCTTGGCTTCCTCCCAGTCCAGCGGACTGAAAACACTGGCGAGAAACTGGCAACTGCCCGACGCCAACGGCACGCGGGCCATGCTGGCGATCAACCAGCTAATCGCCGGATTACGTTTGCAGGCGCGTTTGACTGCTTCGCGGGAGATGTCCAGCGCGTAGCCATCAGCGTTCGGCAAGGCCTCGGCGATTTGCGCGGTGTAATACCCCTCGCCACAACCGATGTCGACCCAGCGATCTGGCGCATAACTCGCTGCCAGTTCGGCCAGACGCTTGGCCACCGGCGCGTAATGGCCGGCGTTCAGGAAGTCACGGCGCGCCTCGACCATGGCCTGGTTGTCACCAGGGTCGCGGCTGTTCTTGTGTTGCACCGGCAGCAGGTTCAGATAACCCTGCCGCGCGCGGTCGAAGCGGTGGCCGGCGGGGCAGACCACGCCGTTGTCCACTGTATTCAGCGGTTCACTGCAAATGGGGCAAGCAAGCATCAGGCGAGCAACTTGATCAGGGTCTGGTAGTAGATCTCGGTCAGTACGTCGAGATCGGCTGCCAGCACGCGTTCGTTGACCTGGTGAATGGTCGCGTTGACCGGCCCCAGTTCAACCACCTGCGTGCCCATGGTCGCAATGAAGCGGCCATCGGAAGTACCGCCGCTGGTGGACGCTTTGGTCTCGCGACCGGTGATGTCCTTGATGCTCGCGGACACCGCATCGAGCAGTGCGCCCGGTTCGGTGAGGAACGGCAGGCCGGACAGCGCCCAGTCGATGTGCCAGTCCAGATCGTGCTTGTCGAGAATATCGGCCACACGCTTCTGCAGGCCTTCAACGGTCGATTCGGTGGAGAAACGGAAGTTGAACACCGCCACCAGATCACCTGGAATCACGTTGGTCGCGCCGGTGCCGGAGTTGACGTTGGAGATCTGGAAGCTGGTCGGCGGGAAGAAATCGTTGCCGTGATCCCAATGCTCGGCGGCCAGTTCGGCCAGCGCTGGAGCGGCGAGGTGGATCGGGTTTTTGGCCAGATGCGGATAGGCGACGTGACCCTGAATGCCTTTGACCGTGAGCTTGGCGCCCAGCGAGCCGCGACGGCCGTTCTTAACCACGTCGCCGACCAGAGTGGTGCTCGACGGTTCGCCGACGATGCACCAGTCCAGACGCTCGTTGCGTGCCGCCAGACGCTCGACCACAGCCTTAGTGCCGTGGTGTGCCGGGCCTTCTTCGTCGCTGGTGATCAGGAACGCGACCTTGCCCTTGTGGTTCGGGTAGTCGGCGACAAAGCGCTCGGCGGCAACGGTCATCGACGCTAGGCTGCCTTTCATGTCTGCCGCGCCACGGCCGCAGAGCATGCCGTGTTCGTCGATCACCGCGTTGAACGGGTCGATCTGCCACGCGGTCACCGGACCGGTCGGCACCACGTCGGTGTGGCCAGCGAAGCACAGCACCGGGCCGTCGTTGCTGCCGTGGGTCGCCCAGAAGTTATCCACATCTTCGATGCGCATCGGCTCGAGAGTGAAACCGGCATCGCCCAGGCGCTGCATCATCTGCTTCTGGCAATCGGCGTCGACCGGCGTCACGGACGGACGGCGGATCAGGTCGATGGCGAGTTGGAGGGTCGGCGAAAGGTCGGCGTGGGCCGTCATGTAAATAACTCCGGGTGCGCACGGTAAACCTGTAGGAGCTGCCGAAGGCTGCGATCTTTTGATTTTGTTTTTTAAAATCAACAGCAAGATCAAAAGATCGCAGCCTTCGGCAGCTCCTACCGAGTTTGTTGGCATTGAAAAAGGCGGTCATTCTAAAGCAAAACGGCGGCCCGAAGGCCGCCGTTTGACGTTATCCGTTACCGATTATGCAGCTGCCGGCTCAGGCTTGGCCGCAGGTTTCGGCAACGACGACAGGAACGCCATGATCAGTGCTGCCAGATACGGCAGCGACTGCACCAGCAACATCACCACCCAGAAACGCATGTCGTTGCTCGGCATGCCGTTGACCAAGAAGATCCCCAGCGCCGCGCCCCACAACAGCAGCATGATGAACAGCTCTTCCCGCGCCTCGGAAATCGCCACCCAGAAGCCATGGTTGTCGGCGTTTTTCGGCGTGCGGAAGAACGGAATGCTGCTGGTGAAGAAGCCGTACAGCACCGCTTTGGCGATGGTGTGCGACAACGCCAGCCCGGCCAGCGCCGCGCAGAATGCATCTTTCAGGTTCACGCCAACGGCGCGACGGTAGAGGAAGATGATCTTGCCGACCTTGAACACGAACAGAGCCAGAGGCGGAATCGCGAAGATCAGCAGCGGCGGATCGACTCGTTGCGGCACGATGATCATCGCCGCCGACCACAACAAAGCGCCGACGGTGAAGAAGATGTTCATGCCATCCGCGACCCACGGCAACCAGCCCGCGAGGAAGTGGTAACGCTGGCCGCGCGTCAGTTCGGTGTCCTTGCCGCGCAGCAGGCTGCCGGTGTGACGCTTGATGATCTGGATCGCACCGTAGGCCCAACGGAAACGCTGCTTCTTGAAGTCGATAAACGTATCCGGCATCAGCCCCTTGCCGTAGCTGTCGTGGTAATACGCCGCCGACAGGCCTTTCTCGAACACGCGCAGACCGAGTTCGGCGTCCTCACAGATGCACCAGTCGGCCCAGCCCAATTCTTCCAGAACCGAACGCCGGGTCATGGTCATAGTGCCGTGCTGAATGATCGCGTCACGGTCGTTACGAGTAACCATGCCGATGTGGAAGAAGCCTTTGTATTCGGCGTAGCAAAGCTTTTTGAAGGTGCTTTCGTTCTGGTCGCGATAATCCTGCGGCGACTGCACCACAGCGATTTTCGGGTCGGCGAAGTGCGGCACCATGTGCTTGAGCCAGTTCGGGTGCACGCAGTAATCGGAGTCGATCACGGCGATCACTTCGGCATCTTTGGCGGTGTGCGGGATCAGGTAGTTCAGCGCGCCGCCCTTGAAACCGGCCAGGGGCGAGACGTGGAAGAACTTGAAGCGCGGGCCGAGGGTTGCGCAGTAGTCGCGCACCGGTTCCCACACCGCCGGATCCTTGGTGTTGTTGTCGATGATCAGGACTTCGTAGTCCGGATAATCGAGGGCGGCGAGGGCGTCGAGGGTCTGTTTGACCATCTCCGGCGGCTCGTTGTAGCACGGCACGTGGATCGAAACTTTCGGCCGATAGCTGGAATCGCCCTCGACCGGCAGGAACTCGCGCCGACGCTTGTGAATCCACACCGCTTCGGCCAGCTCATGCGCCTCCGTCAGCAAGACGATAAACACCCCGAGCGCGCCGAGCGCTAAGAGGAATCCGACCGTCAAACTGAACCATGTGCTGTATTGCAGGCTGTAGTCGTAACCGATCCACACCAATACCGAACCGCAAAGAAACGCGATAAAGGTCAGGAAGATCCGCCCACGTTGACGCAGGGCCGAGCCGTCGATCATCAGCAAGGTCAGCGACAACAGCGCCAGCACCACCGAACCGATTGCCAGCACGCGCCATTGCGGGATCGCCACGACCGGGCCTTCGAAGTTGAATTTCTGCTGACGCGCGGCGTTGAACACGCCCCAGTAGGCGCCGACCGAACCTTCGTCGCTGGCCTTCCACGGCTGGTCGAACGCTTCGATCACGAAGTAGTTGAAGCCCTGGCGATTGAGCTTGTTGACCAGGGTGCGCAGGTAGATCGCTTGATCTGCCGGCGACGCATCGGCGCCACCGCGCATGCGACCGTTGCTCGGCCAGCCGACCTCGGAGAGCAGCAGCGGTTTTTTCGGGAACAGCTTTTTCAGGTCGCGGGCGCGGTCGAAAACGAACTGCCCGGCCTTGTCGACGGGGATGAATTCCCAGTACGGCAGAACGTGCGCGGCAATCAGGTCAACGTGCTTGGCCAGTTGTGGGTATTTCTCCCAGATGTGCCATTGCTCGGACGTGGTGACCGGTACTTTCACGGCTGCACGCACGCGATCGAGAAGAACGATCAATGCCTCTGGGGTGATTTCTTCACGAAATAGCGCTTCGTTACCCACGACAACGCGAACCACGCTGCGTGACGTATTGGCCAGTTCGATGGCTTTGGTGATTTCCCGTTCGTTGCGTTCCTGATCCGGACTGATCCAGATGCCGAGGGTGACCCGAAGGCCGAACTCTTCAGCCAGTTTCGGGATGTCTCCCAGCGAGCCGTCCACCGAGTAGATGCGGATGTTATCCGTCAGCTTGCTCATGATCTCCAGATCGCGGCGCATTTCGTCGTCAGTCGGATACTGATCCTTCTGCGGATATTGTCCCTGCTGGAACGGCGAGTAGGAGAAACCGGAGATCTGCTCCGGCCAGTTCGGCGCCGAAACCGGGCGATTGATCAGCGCCCAGAAACCGGTGAACAGGGCGGCGATTGCCAGAACCACCACCAGGTTGAGTCCAAATTTACGCGATGACATAGCTATTTCGGGTTCCAAAGGCTGTGGAACGGAGGATCGGTCGGCTAGACGCCCGAGGGGCGCGCATCCTACACCGGCAGTTCACAAGTCGTACATCAGACAGGGAAATGCCCGACATTGGGCAGCCGACTTTGACTTAAGTTCTTACACTTGTAGCGCGAAGCTTAAAACTTGTCGCTGTGTAGCCCTATAATGCGCGCCGGTTTTTGGGGTAATGGTCATGAGTACAGAAGATCCGCGGTTTGCAGGCATCGCCCGTTTGTATGGCATCGAAGGCCTGGCGCGTTTGCGCGCGGCCCATGTGGCGATCGTCGGCGTCGGTGGCGTCGGTTCCTGGGCGGCGGAAGCCATGGCCCGTTGTGGTGTCGGTGAGATTTCGCTGTTCGATCTCGATGACGTCTGCGTCAGCAACGCCAACCGTCAGTTGCACGCGCTGGACAGCACCGTCGGCAAACCCAAGGTCGAGGTGATGGCCGAGCGCCTGCGCGGGATCAACCCGGATTGCACCGTGCACGCCGTGGCGGATTTCGTCACCCGCGAGACCATGGCTGAATACATCACGCCGAACATCGACTGCGTGATTGACTGCATCGACGCGGTCAACGCCAAGGCTGCGCTGATCGCCTGGTGCAAGCGCCGCAAGATCCAGATCATTACCACGGGCGGCGCGGGCGGGCAGATCGATCCGACGCTGATTCAGGTGTGTGATCTCAACCGTACGTTCAACGACCCGTTGGCCTCGAAAGTGCGCTCGACGTTGCGTCGCGATTATGGTTTTTCGCGCACCGTGACTCGGCATTACAGCGTGCCGTGTGTGTTTTCCACGGAGCAACTGCGTTATCCGAAGCCGGATGGCAGCATTTGTTTGCAGAAGAGCTTTGTCGGCGACGGTGTGAAGCTGGACTGCGCGGGTGGATTTGGCGCGGTGATGATGGTCACGGCGACGTTTGGCATGGTCGCGGCGACCAAGGCTGTGGACAAGATTGTTGCGGGGGTTCGGCGTCCGGCTGACCGAGTTAAACCTCAGGCTTGATGCTGGGGCTTATGCCCTCATCGCTGGCAAGCCAGCTCCCACAGGTATTGGGTAAGTTCACTGCATCTATGAACACCATAGAACCCTGTGGGAGCTGGCTTGCCAGCGATGGCGATTAACCAGCCAACTCATTCATTCGCTGGAGCACTGCATTGAGGCCATTGCTGCGCGATGGCGATAGCTGCCGCGAAAGGCCGAGCTGATTGAACCAGTCCGGCAAATCAATTTGCTTCAGATCAGCGCCCGACAAGCCATTTACCCGCAACAAGAGCAACGCCACCAACCCGCGAATCATCCGCGCATCGCTACTCGCCGCAAATTGCCAGTGACCGTCACGCAACTCCCCAACCAGCCACACCTGACTCTCACAGCCATGCACCCGGTTAGCCTCGCACTTGTCCGCATCGCTGAGCGCTGTCAGACGATCACCAAACTGCATCAACAACCGCGCCCGCTGTTCCCAGCCGGCCGCGTTTTGAAAAGTCTGCAGCGCCTCGGCGGCTTCGAGCGGCAAGCTCATCGCAACAACTCCAGCGCCTGATCCAGCGCTTCAAAAAAGCGCTCCAGATCTTCCGAATCGTTGTACAGCGCCAGTGACACACGAATCGCCCCGGCCAGCTCAAAGCTTTTCAGCAGCGGCATCGCGCAATGATGCCCGGCGCGCACGGCAATGCCTTGCTCAGTCAGCAAGTGCGCCAAATCAGCGTTGTGCACACCTTCAACGACGAAACTCGCCAGCGCCAATTGCGGCTTGCCGAGCAGACGAATGCCGTTACGCGCCGCGAGTCCATGCAGCAAATAGTCATGCAACGCGGCTTCATGGGCAGACACAGCGTCCTGATCCAGACCCGCCAGATAATCCAGCGTGGCGCCAAGGCCGATGACACTGGCAATCGGCGGCGTACCGGCCTCGAAACCCAGCGGCGCAGGGCGAAAGCGCGAGTCGTGATAGTTGGCTTCCAGGACCATTTCGCCGCCGAACTGCCAGGGCTTCAGCTGCTCAAGTGCGGCATTGCGCCCGAACAGCACGCCAAGGCCATCAGGCCCATAGAGCTTGTGGCTGGAAAATACATAAAAGTCGCAACCCAGCGCCTGCACGTCATGCCGACCATGCACCACGCCTTGCGCGCCATCGACCACGGTCAGCGCGTTCTGCGCCTTGGCCATGCCCAGCAACGCCGGCAATGGCTGCCACGCGCCGAGCACGTTGGACAACTGACTGACTGCCAGCAATCGCGTGCGCGGGCCTATCAAATGCACAGCGGCAGCAAGGTCGATCAGGCCGTCGGCATCCAGCGGCAGGATCACCAGTTTGAGACTTCGCCGTTGGGCCAGTTGCTGCCACGGCAGCAGGTTGGCGTGATGCTCCAGGGCGCTAATGACAATTTCATCGCCAGGGTGGAAAAGATGTTCCAGGCCATACGCCAGGAGGTTCAGCGCACTGGTGGCGCCATGGGTAAAGATGATCTGCCCGCTGTCACCGGCATTCAGCCACTGGGCAACCTTCAGCCGACTGTCCTCGAACGCCTGCGTGGCATGGGCGCCGGGCAGGTGTTGCGCACGATGCACATTGGCCGCGCCGTTGGCGTAGTAATGCGTCAGTGCGTCGAGCAGGGCCTGGGGTTTTTGCGTGGTGGCGGCGTTGTCCAGATAGGTCTGGTCTTGCCGTTGCAGCGCGGCGATGGCCGGGAAATCGGCACGCCACGGGGAGGGAATCATCACAGTTTTTAGCCCTGGTGAAGAGGGGCGGGATGTACGCCAAATCCTGTAGGAGTGAGCCTGCTCGCGATGGCGTCCGTGAGGGCGCTAAAAGCATCGCGAGCAGGCTCACTCCTACAATGGATTATTCAAGCACTTAGTTGTGAGCGTGCAGCGCTTCGTTCAGTTCGATCGCCGATTTGTGGGTTTTGCACTCCACAGCACCGGTTTCCGAATTGCGACGGAACAGCAGGTCAGTCTGACCGGCCAGCTCACGCGCCTTCACAACCTTGACCAGATTGTTGTTTTCGTCGAGCAGCGCCACCTTGGTGCCGGCCGTCACGTACAGGCCCGACTCAACGGTGTTGCGGTCGCCCAACGGGATACCGATACCGGCGTTGGCGCCGATCAGGCAGCCTTCGCCGACCTTGATCACGATGTTGCCGCCGCCCGACAGGGTGCCCATGGTCGAGCAACCGCCGCCCAGGTCCGAACCCTTGCCGACGAATACGCCAGCGGAAACGCGGCCTTCGATCATGCCCGGGCCTTCGGTGCCGGCGTTGAAGTTGATGAAACCTTCGTGCATCACGGTGGTGCCTTCACCGACGTAAGCGCCCAGACGCAGACGCGCGGCGTCAGCGATACGCACGCCAGCCGGAACCACGTAGTCGGTCATTTTCGGGAACTTGTCCACCGAGAATACTTCCAGCAACTCGCCGCGCAGACGCGCTTCCAGTTGCATTTCCGCCAGTTCGCTCAGGTCGATGGCGCCCTGGCTGGTCCAGGCAACGTTCGGCAGCAACGGGAAGATACCGGCCAGGCTCACGCCGTGCGGCTTGACCAGACGGTGCGACAGCAGATGCAGCTTGAGGTAAGCCTCAGGTGTCGAGGTCAGTTGCGAGTCTTCTGCCAGCAGGGTGGCGACCAGCGGCTTGTGGCTTTCGGCCAGACGGGTCAACAGCTTGCCTTGCACGGCGTCGATGCCTTTTACGGCTTCAGCCAGTTGCGCAGCCTGAGCGGTGGTGAAGGTAATGGCCTGGTTGCCTTCGGTATAACCGAGGATCGGCGCAACAGCGGCGACCAGTTCGGCCGATGGGTTGAGCAGTGGCTGTGCGTAGAACACTTCCAGCCACGCGCCTTGACGGTTCTGAGTGCCGACACCAAAGGCGATGCTGAACAGGGAATTGGACATGTAAATACACCTCTACAAAGAGTGACGGGCTGCTTACTTCAGAGCGGCCGCGTAGATATCTGGCTTGAAGCCAATCAGGGTTCGGTCACCGAAATCGAGCACCGGGCGCTTGATCATCGAGGGTTGAGCGAGCATCAGTTCGATGGCTTTCGACTGGTCGAGATCGGCTTTACGTTCGTCGTCGAGTTTGCGAAAGGTCGTGCCTGCACGGTTCAACACCGTTTGCCAGCCATGTTCGTCACACCATTGGGTCAGGTGCTCACGGTCGATGCCGGCGGTCTTGTAGTCGTGAAAGTCGTAGCTGACAGCGTGTTCATCGAGCCAGGTGCGCGCCTTCTTCATGGTGTCGCAGGCTTTGATGCCGAAAAGGTGCAACGTTTTACTTGAAACGGTCAAGGAATCGCCCCCTTTACAGGTGCTGGAGAAAAATGGTGTCGGATTATGCCATGACCAAACGGTTTCGTCGGCCACGGTTGTCGTAACGCTGCAAAACCTGTGGGAGCGAGCCTGCTCGCGAAGGGGCCGCTTCAGTCAATTGAGTGTTGATTGATCAACCGCATTCGCGAGCAGGCTCGCTCCCACAAGGGGACTGCGTTGCGGGCGTGCGACATAGGTGCAACGGTCAGACACAGCCTAAGCGGCTAATATGGCAGTTCAACGCTGTCGATTGTCTGAGATTTCCGCTTTATGCAAACTGCTTACACCGTCCTCATCCTGCTGATGCTGGTCAGCGTCTCGCGTCTGGTCGGACGGGTCATCCCGCTGCCGCTGCCACTGGTCCAGATTGCCGCCGGCGCCTTGCTCGCCTGGCCGACGCTGGGGCTGCACGTGGCCCTCGATCCCGAATTGTTCCTGTTTCTGTTTCTGCCGCCATTGTTGTTCTCCGACGGCTGGCGCATGCCCAAGCGCGAGTTCTGGCACCTGCGCGGGCCGATCCTTACGCTGGCGGTGGGACTAGTGCTGTTCACCGTGGTCGGCGCCGGCTACTTCATTCATTGGTTATTGCCGTCAATTCCGCTGCCGGTGGCCTTCGCCCTGGCGGCAGTGTTGTCGCCTACGGACGCCGTGGCGGTGTCGGCCATTTCGCAAAATCGCTTGCCGACCCCGCTGATGCATATATTGCAGGGCGAGGCGCTGATGAACGATGCCTCGGGTTTGGTGACCTTCAAGTTCGCCCTGGTGGCGGCCATCACGGGCGTGTTCTCGCTGACCAACGCCAGCCTGACCTTTGTCGTGGTGGCGCTCGGCGGACTGGCGGTCGGTGTGGCATTGAGCTGGCTGGTCGGGCGCTTGCGGGCGTGGATGATCGCTCGCGGTTGGGACGATCCCGCGACGCACGTTGTGTTCATGTTGCTGTTGCCGTTCGCCGCTTATGTATTGGCCGAACGTCTTGGCGTGTCGGGCATTCTCTCGGCCGTGGCGGCGGGGATGATGCAGAGCTGGCTCGATCTGCTGCCACGACAGACCAGCACTCGCTTGCTTAATCGCAGTGTCTGGTCGCTGCTGGAGTTCGCTTTCAACGGGCTGATTTTCCTCCTGCTCGGCCTGCAATTGCCGGACATCATCAAAGCCGTGGTCAGCCACGAGCCGACGCTGTGGCCGACGTTGTTTTACCGTTGCTTGGATGTAGTGGCGATTTTCCTCGCGCTGGTATTACTGCGATTTATCTGGGTGCAGAGCATCTGGCGTTTATCGGTATTGCTGCGGCGTTTGCGCGGTAAGGGTGATCTGACGCAAGTGCCGACCGCGCGCTCCTGCTGGCTGCTGACCGTCGGCGGTGTGCGCGGTGCGGTGACGCTGGCCGGCGTGATGTCGGTGCCGATGTTGATGGGGGCGGAGGCGTTTCCCGAGCGTGATCTGCTGATCTTCATTGCTGCCGGGGTTATTTTGCTGTCGCTGATTTCGGCGTGCATCGCGCTGCCGCTGTTGTTGCGCGGCATCGAGAAAAGTCCGGATGACAAACGGCGCCAGGAAGTGCGCGACGCGTGGCGTAAAACCGCAGAGGCGGCGATTCACGCGCTCGAAACCGAAGAAACTACCCCGCAGGACGCTGCTCAAGCCGCTCTGTCAGCCGAGCTGAAGGCGCGGATCATGTCCGAGTATCGCCATCAACTGGATGTCTTCAACGATTCCGCCGAAGCGCAGGCCCTGGCGTTCCAGATGGATCTGCTTGAGCGTCGCCTGCGCTTGAAGGCGCTGAGGGCGCAGCGCCTGGAGCTCTATAGTCTCAGTCGTCAGCATCAGATAGGTGATGACGTTCTCCGAGAAGTGTTGGCCGATCTGGATTTGAGCGAGGCCAACTTGGGGCAGGTCAAATAACCTGAGCTTGATAATCAATGGCCGGATAACTTTTTTTGGCCAGGCGTTTGTCCCGTTCACTGAGTTTCAGGTTGAAGGCAATCTCGAAGTTGCCGTGGGTCAGAAAGTTGGGTGCCGGATAATGCAAGATGGAAAGGCTGTCGTATTCTCCTCTGGAAGTAATGTCGCAACTGTCGAGGCGGAAGATATTCAGTTCAATTTCTTCGCGGTTCCAGCCCTGAGTTTCGCTGAAGTACTTGTACACAGCTTCTATATCCCATGGAATATTGGCATCGGGATGCAGATGGGCATGATGAAACCCCAGTGCATGTCCGAACTCATGCAGCAGCGTGGCTTCAAACAGCGGGTGTTGCGGTTCAGTCTGGATGACCAGCGTAGGTTCTTCTGGATCGACTTCCAACGCTTCGGTGCCGATTTCCGACCAGTTCGCTTCGCCGTTCAGGGCGATACGGATCTGTCCCAGGCCTTGTTCGACCAGGGCAAATGTCAGGCTGACAAAGGGCTCCCATTGACGAATTATCCGTTCGACCCGGTAGGCCAATTCATCGGGTAAATCCTCCATGAACGAAAAAGTTACCGTACTGGCGTTGTCCCATAACCGGTTGGAACAGACGATAGAACGCTTGTGACGTTCTCCCGAGGTGAAGTTGCGACTGCGCATTTTGACGAAGGGGTAATGGTGCATGATCAATATCCATATTGATTGACAAGGTGCTTAGGGTGGTGCCCGGAAGTTTTTTAATCGATAGGGCGCGACGGATAGTTACGGTAACTGTTCATCTGAAGACTATCTTTGGAGCGGGCAGGTAGGAAGTCGGTAATTGCTTTGATATGTATCGCGGTGATAAAACCGCGCGCCAGATTGCCTGGCGCGGGCCAAATACTACTTATTGCTGACGGGTGATAAAGGCGCGAATCCGCTCGGCGGCTTCGACACATTCGGCCAGTGGCGCAACCAGCGCCATGCGCACACGCCCTGCGCCCGGGTTGACGCCATCGACATCACGAGACAGGTACGAGCCCGGCACCACGGTCACGTGCTCCTGCTCAAACAGATCGCGGCAGAACGCGGCGTCATCACCTTGCACGTTCGGCCACAGGTAGAAGCTGCCATCCGGACGCTGCACGTCCATCACCGGGCTGAGGATTTCCAGCACCGCATCGAATTTCTCGCGATACAGCGCACGGTTGGCGCGTACATGCACTTCGTCATTCCACGCCGCCACGCTGGCCAGTTGCGTTTGTACCGGCATCGCGCAGCCGTGGTAGGTGCGATACAGCAGGAAGCCTTTGAGGATGTCGGCGTCGCCGGCAACGAAACCGGAGCGCAGGCCTGGCAGGTTGGAGCGCTTGGACAGGCTATGGAACACCACGCAACGCTTGAAGTCCTTGCGGCCCAGTTCGACACAGGCTGTGAGCAGGCCCGGCGGCGGCGTTTGCTCATCGAAGTACAACTCGCTGTAGCACTCGTCGGCGGCGATCACGAAATCGTACTCGTCGGCCAGAGCGATCAGCTTTTTCAGGGTGTCGACCGGGATCAGCGCGCCCGTCGGGTTGCCCGGCGAGCAGAGGAAGAGGATCTGGCAGCGTTTCCAGATGTCTGGCGAAACGGCATCGAAATCCGGATTGAAGCCGTTTTCGTCGAGGCACGGCAGGTAGTGCGGCTTGGCCCCGGCGAGGAACGCCGCGCCTTCGTAGATCTGGTAGAACGGGTTAGGGCTGACCACCAGCGCGTCGTCGCCACGGTTGACCACGGTCTGGGTGAACGCGAACAGCGCTTCACGGGTGCCGTTCACCGGCAGTACGTTGCGCGCCGGATCGATCCAGCCGCCAGGCACACCGAATCGCCGCTCGCACCAGCCGGCAATGGCTTCACGCAGCGCCGGGATACCGAGGGTAGTCGGATACACCGCCATCTGATCCAGGCTGTTAGCCAGCGCTTCAGCGACAAAGCTTGGCGAGCGGTGTTTCGGCTCGCCGATCGACAGGGCGATCGGGCGTTTTTCCGGGTTCGGCGTTACGGTGCCGAGCAGGGCGCGGAGCTTTTCGAACGGGTACGGCTGGAGCTGGTTCAGAGCGTTGTTCATTGGGGCTGGGTCTCTCGCAAAGCCATTTGAATCCGGGGCGCCATCAAATACTGATGCGCGACAATTTGATATCGGGTTCCTGATTGACGCTCAGTTGCTCAACGATCGCATCCTGCAAACGGCTGCACAGCAACGGGTCGGACAGCGGCTGGTTGTGAGCGTCGGTGATGAAGAACACGTCTTCGACCCGCTCGCCGAGGGTCGCAATCTTGGCGTTCTGCAGCGACAGGTCGAATTCGAGGAAAATCCCGCCGATCCGCGCCAGCAGTCCCGGGCGGTCGGGTGCGGTCAATTCCAGCACGGTCACCGGACGCTGGGCATCGTTGTGAATCGTCACCTGCGGCGCAAAGGCGAAATGCTTGAGCTGGCGCGGCACGCGACGCTGGATGATCGTCGGGTAGTCGTCCGGATTGCGCAGGGCTTCGGTCAGGCCTTCGCGGATCTGCTTGACCCGTGCCGGGTTGTCGCCGATGGATTCGCCTTCGTTGTCGAGCACGATGTAGGTGTCGAGGGTGAACTGGCTACTCGAGGTGATAACCCGGGCGTCGTGAATGTTCAGGTTGAGCTGATCCATTGCCGCCACGGTCACGGCGAAGAAGTCATGCTGGTCCGGCGCATAAATGAAGATCTGCGTGCCGCCCTCGAATTCGCGCTGGGTGGTTTCCTTGATCAGCACCAACGGCCCGCCATCGACCGGTTGCTGCAGGATCGCATCACTGTGCCAGGCCACGTCGCCGGCGGTGTGGCGCAGGAAATAGTCATCGCCCAACTGCGCCCACAACTGCTCGACATCGTCCGGATCGGTGCCACCACGCACCAGAATATCCAGCGCGGCACTTTGGGTCTGGCGGATCTGTTCTTCGCGATCCACCGGGTTTTCCAGGCCGCGGCGCAAGGCGCGCTTGGTCTCGGTATAGAGCTGGCGCAACAGGCTGGCGCGCCACGAATTCCACAGCGTCGGGTTGGTCGCGTTGATGTCGGCAACCGTCAGCACATAGAGATAGTCGAGGCGGGTTTCATCGCCGACAGCCAGGGCAAAGTCATGGATCACCTGCGGATCGGACAAGTCCTTGCGCTGCGCGGTGGTCGACATCACCAGATGGTTCTGCACCAGCCAGACAATCAGGCGGCTGTCCCACAGTGGCAACTGATGTCGCTGGCAGAACGCCTCGGCATCGACCGCGCCGATTTCCGAGTGATCGCCATGCCGGCCCTTGCCGATGTCGTGGTACAGACCGGCCATGTAGATCAGTTCGGGCTTGGGCAGTTTGGCCATGAGCTTGGCGGCCAGCGGGAATTTCTCCGAGACCTGGGTGTACTGCAATTTGCGCAGGTGTTTGATCAGGTTCAGCGTGTGCGCATCGACCGTATAGATGTGGAACAGGTCGTGCTGCATCTGCCCGACGATAAAGCCGAACTCCGGCAGGTAACGCCCGAGAATGCCGTAACGGTTCATCCGGCGCAGGTTGCGGTGGATGCCGATCTTGCACTTGAACAGCTCGATGAACAGGCTGGTGTTGCGAATATCGTTGCGGAAGTTGTCGTCGATCAGGTGACGGTGCTCGCGCAGCAGACGAATGGTGTCGGCGCGTACGCCTTTGATCTCCGGCTGCTGCGCCATCAGCACGAAAATCTCGAGCATGGCGAACGGCGTGCGGCGGAACACGTTGTCGTTGCGTGCCTCGATATAGCCGTCGTGGAGCTGGAAGCGCGAGTTGATCGGCTGCGGCGGCGCTTCGTCTTCCGGGGCGAGGATGACTTCCTCGAAGTGCTGGATGATCAGGTCGCTGAGCTGGGCGATGCTCATTACCACGCGGAAATACTGTTGCATGAAGTTTTCGACGGCCTGTTTGGCGTCGTCACCTTCAAACCCGAGCAGCCCGGCGATGGTGCGCTGGTGATCGAACAGCAAGCGGTCTTCGGAGCGGCCCGCCAGCATGTGCAGCGCATAGCGCACTTTCCAGAGGAATTCCTGGGAAGAGGCGAGCAGGGCGTTTTCGCTTTCGACCAGGAAACCTTCGCCGGCGAGGGCGCGCAGGTTCAGGGTGCCGTACTGACGCCGGGCCACCCACAGAATCGTCTGGATATCCCGCAAGCCGCCGGGCGAGCCTTTGACGTTGGGTTCCAGGTTGTATTCAGTGTCGTTGTACTTGTGGTGACGGGCCTTTTGCTCGGCACGCTTGGCCAGGAAGAACTCCTTGGCCGGCCACATGTGTGCGGTGCTGGTGACGTCGAGCATGCGCTGACGCAGACGCTCGGGGCCGCAGATGGTGCGGCTTTCCATCAGGTTGGTGACGACGGTCAGGTCGGCGCGGGCTTCTTCGGCGCATTCATCGACCGAGCGCACGCTCTGGCCGACTTCCAGGCCGATGTCCCACAGCAGCGTCAGAAAACGCTCGATAGAGTCACGGAAAACTTCGTGATCGGCGCTGTCCAGCAGGATCAGCAAATCAATGTCGGAATACGGGTGCAACTCACCGCGGCCGTAGCCGCCGACCGCGACCAGCGCGATGTCGGCGTCTTCGCTCCAGGTGAACTGCTCCCAGGCCTTTTGCAGGATGTTGTCGACGAACCAGGCACGGTCTTCGATCAGACGGCGAATGTCGCGGCCATTGCGAAAACGCGTGTCGAGTACTTCGCGAGCCTGGCGGATCGCCTTCTTGAACGCCGCGATGGGACTCGCTTTCAGGGCCAGTTCAGCCTGGAACTGGCCGCGGTCGAAGAGTTCGGGATCCACCTGCGGCATCGATTGGCTTTCCTTCTATAAGGCTGGGAGCGTTGTGTGGATCAGGCCGAGACGCGCGGGATGGTGTCATCGGCGCGCAGGGTGAAGATCTCGTAACCGGTGTCGGTGACCAGCAGGGTGTGCTCCCACTGGGCCGAGAGCTTGCGGTCTTTGGTGATCGCGGTCCAGCCGTCGCCCAATACTTTGGTGTCGGCCTTGCCCTGGTTGATCATCGGTTCGATGGTGAAGGTCATGCCGGCCTTCAGTTCCATGCCGGTGCCGGCACGGCCGTAGTGCAGGATCTGCGGTTCTTCGTGGAAGACCTTGCCGATGCCATGGCCGCAGAACTCGCGAACCACCGAGAAGCCGTTCTTCTCGGCGTGCTTCTGGATGACTTCGCCGATGTCGCCGAGGCGGCAGCCAGGTTTGACGATTTCGATCGCCTTGTACATGCATTCCTGAGTGATCTGCGACAGGCGCTCGGCCCACACCGGCACTTCGCCGACATGGAACATGCGGCTGGTGTCGCCGTGGTAGCCGTCTTTGATCACGGTGACGTCGATGTTCAGGGTGTCGCCGTTTTTCAGCGGTTTGTCGTTCGGGATGCCGTGGCAGACCACGTGGTTGATCGAGGTGCAGATCGACTTCGGGTAGCCCTTGTAGTTGAGCGGGGCAGGGATGGCTTGCTGCACGTTGACGATGTAGTCGTGGCAGATCTGGTTCAGCTCATCGGTGGTGACGCCCGGTTTGACATGTTCGGCAATCATTTCCAGCACATCGGCGGCCAGTTTGCCGGCGACACGCATGCCAGCGATGTCCTCGGGGGTTTTGAGGTTGACGGTCATACAGGCTCTCTCTGCGCTCGGCGGCGCTTGCTGATACGAATAGGGTGGCAGGTGTGCGTTTTGCGACCCTGAAAAACGCGATTCTAACAGACGCACGGCGCAATTCAGCGCCCGCGTGCATCGCTTCTCTCTATACAATGGTGCGTTCGGGGCCGATTCCAAGGGGGCTGCGCCCATGTCCTTGGTGCGAATACAGATTCCGGGTTCCGTTTCTGCGCACCCTGTGGTATAAAATGCGCCGCTTTCCGGGGATACCCCGAAAAGCTTAAATCCACACACGTGTCGACACGATGACCTGGGTGCTTTTGGCTTTATGCCACTGGTTGGTCATTGGGATACGTGGAGGCCAAACCCGACTTATTAAGGAACTATCATGTCCCAAGTCAATATGCGCGATATGCTGAAGGCCGGTGTGCACTTCGGTCACCAAACCCGTTACTGGAATCCGAAAATGGGTAAGTACATTTTCGGCGCGCGTAACAAGATTCACATCATCAACCTTGAAAAAACCCTGCCAATGTTCAACGAAGCTCTGACTTTCGTAGAGCGTCTGGCCCAGGGCAAAAACAAGATTCTGTTCGTCGGCACCAAGCGTTCCGCTGGCAAGATCGTTGCTGAAGAAGCAGCACGTTGCGGTTCGCCGTACGTCGATCACCGCTGGTTGGGCGGCATGCTGACCAACTTCAAAACCATTCGTGCTTCCATCAAGCGTCTGCGTGACCTTGAAGTTCAAGCCGAAGACGGTACTTTCGCCAAGCTGACCAAGAAAGAAGCGCTGATGCGCTCCCGTGATCTTGAGAAGCTGGATCGTTCGCTGGGCGGCATCAAGGACATGGGCGGTCTGCCAGACGCACTGTTCGTGATCGACGTTGACCACGAGCGCATCGCGATCACCGAAGCCAACAAGCTGGGCATCCCGGTAATCGGCGTTGTCGACACCAACAGCAGCCCGGAAGGCGTTGACTACATCATCCCAGGCAACGATGACGCAATCCGCGCTATCCAGCTGTACATGGGTTCGATGGCTGACGCAGTAATCCGTGGTCGCAACAATGTTGCTGGCGGCACTGTAGAATTCGCAGCTGAAGAAACTCAGGCTGCAGCTGAGTAATTAACGCCCTGGCGTTGACTCAGTAAGCAAAAAGGGGGCTTGGCCCCCTTTTTGCCACCTCGAAAACCATTTGTCGGCGGCGCAGCTACAGCTTCTGTAACGTGCAGCAGCTACAACGTGGGGTTTGGGACGAATTGAACGCCCGTTCGATCGGGTGGAATGGTTGAAAACCTATCCAAGAGGAATTTGAAAATGGCAGCAATTACTGCAGCGTTGGTTAAAGAACTGCGCGAGCGTACCGGCGAAGGCATGATGGATTGCAAGAAAGCCCTGGAAAAGGCTGACGGCGACATCGAAAAAGCCATTGATGACATGCGTGCTTCGGGCGCAATCAAGGCTGCCAAAAAAGCTGGCAACGTTGCCGCTGAAGGCGCCATCGCTCTGAAAGAAGACGGCAAATCTGCTGTTCTGCTGGAAGTGAACTCGCAGACCGACTTCCTGGCTCTGCAGGACGACTTCAAGGCATTCGTTGCTGAAAGCATTGAAAAAGCTTTCGCTGACAAGCTGACTGATGTTGCTCCGCTGATCGAAGCTCAAGAAGCTGCTCGCCTGGTACTGGTCGGCAAGGTTGGCGAAAACGTCAACATCCGTCGTTTGGTTCGCGTAGAAGGCGACGTTGTTGGTGGCTACCTGCACGGCAACAAGATCGGTGTTGCAGTTGTTCTGAAAGGCGGCAACGTTGAACTGGCCAAAGACATCGCTATGCACGTAGCGGCCAGCAACCCTGAGTTCCTGCTGCCATCGGAAGTTTCGGCTGAAGCTATCGAACGTGAAAAAGCTGTGTTCCTGCAGTTGAACGAAGAAAAAATCAAAGGCAAGCCAGAAAACATTGTTGAAAATATGGTCAAAGGCCGTATCAGCAAGTTCCTGGCTGAAGCAAGCCTGGTTGAGCAGGCGTTCGTCAAGAACCCTGAAATCAAGGTTGGCGAACTGGCCAAGAAAGCCGGTGCTGAAATCGTTTCCTTCACCTACTTCAAAGTAGGCGAGGGCATCGAGAAGCCGGTCGACAACTTCGCTGAAGAAGTTGCTGCCCAGCTGGCTGCCGCCAAGCAATAAGACGGTTTTTCAACTGTCGCCCGAAAGAGGCTGCCCGCTCACGCGCGCAGCCTCTTTTCAGATGGGGTTGCCAATTTTTTATTGGTTTCCACTTGGAACTGACTTACAAAGCCATGTTCCGATGGCGCTGAAGCAGCGCCAAGCTAGAGTGAACGCCAGCTGTAAACAGCTCGCAAAGAATTTTAAATACGCCGCAGGAGAGATTCGCAATGGCTCAGCAGGGCAGTGGTTATCAGGCTCGCTATAAACGCATTCTACTCAAGCTTAGCGGCGAGGCCCTGATGGGCTCGGAAGAGTTCGGGATCGATCCAAAAGTGCTGGATCGGATGGCACTGGAAGTCGGCCAGCTGGTCGGCATCGGCGTGCAGGTCGGTCTGGTGATCGGCGGTGGCAACCTGTTCCGTGGCGAAGCCTTGAGCAAAGCCGGTATGGATCGGGTGACAGGCGACCACATGGGCATGCTGGCCACTGTGATGAACGCCCTGGCCATGCGTGATGCGCTGGAACGTGCCAATATCTCGGCCATCGTGATGTCGGCCATTTCCATGGTTGGCGTGACCGATCACTATGATCGCCGCAAGGCCATGCGCCACCTGAACTCCAAGGACGTGGTGATTTTCGCGGCCGGTACCGGTAATCCGTTCTTTACCACGGATTCTGCAGCCTGCCTGCGCGCAATCGAGATCGATGCCGACGTCGTGCTCAAAGCGACCAAGGTCGATGGCGTCTACACCGCTGACCCGTTCAAAGACCCGCATGCCGAGAAGTTCGATCATCTGACTTATGATGAAGTGCTGGATCGCAAGCTGGGTGTAATGGATCTGACAGCTATTTGCCTGTGCCGCGACCACAAGATGCCGCTGCGCGTATTCAACATGAACAAGCCTGGTGCCCTGCTGAACATCGTCCATGGCGGCGCTGAAGGCACCCTGATCGAGGAAGGTCAACAATGATCAACGAAATCAAAAAAGACGCTCAAGAGCGCATGCAAAAATCCCTGGACTCTCTGGCCCATGCATTCGGCCAGATTCGTACCGGCAAGGCTCACCCAAGCATTCTGGGTAGCGTGATGGTGCCGTACTACGGCGCTGACACCTCCATCACCCAAGTGGCCAACATCACTGTAAAAGACTCGCGCACTCTGCAAGTCGTGGCCTTCGAGCGCAACATGCTCGCAGCGGTCGACAAGGCAATCCAGAGCGCTGGCCTGAACCTCAACCCGACCAACCTGGGCGAGTTGTTGCTGATTTCCATGCCTGCCCTGACTGAAGAAACCCGCAAGGGCTTCACCAAGCAGGCGCGCAGTGCTGCTGAAGACGCTCGTGTTGCCGTGCGCAACATCCGTCGTGACGCCTTGGGCGAGCTGAAGAAACTGGTCAAGGACAAAGAAATCAGCGAAGACGAAGAGCGTCGTGCCGCTGCCGATATTCAGAAGCTCACCGACAAGGCCGAGGCTGATATCGACACGGCTACCAAGCAAAAAGAAGCGGATCTGATGGCCGTATAAGGTTCGAGCTTTTAATGGACAAGACCAAGCAGACTGCGCCGTCCGCGGTGCCGCGCCATGTCGCGATCATCATGGATGGCAACAATCGCTGGGCGAAAAAACGCTTTATGCCGGGTGTCGCCGGGCATAAAGCGGGCGTGGATGCTGTGCGTGCCGTAATCGAGGTGTGCGCCGAGGCCAAGGTCGAAGTGCTCACCCTGTTCGCGTTTTCCAGTGAGAACTGGCAGCGCCCGGCCGATGAGGTCAGTGCCTTGATGGACCTGTTCTTCAAGGCCTTGCGTCGTGAGGCCAAGCGCCTCAACGACAACAACATCAGCCTGCGCATCATTGGCGATCGTTCGCGCTTTCATCCGGAGCTTCAGGCGGCAATGCGTGAAGCCGAAGCGATGACGGCGGGCGCCAACCGATTCATCCTGCAGATCGCTGCCAATTACGGCGGTCAGTGGGATATCGCACAAGCTGCGCAGCGTCTGGCGCGTGAAGTTCAGGCCGGGCACCTGCGTCCGGAAGACATCACTCCGGATCTGCTGCAAACCTGTCTGGCGACCGGCGATCTACCGTTGCCAGACCTGTGCATTCGTACCGGTGGCGAGCATCGCATCAGCAACTTCCTGCTGTGGCAACTGGCTTACGCCGAGTTGTACTTCTCCGACCTGTTCTGGCCGGACTTCAAACACGATGCCATGCGCAATGCGCTGGCCGATTTCGCTTCGCGCCAGCGTCGCTTCGGTAAAACGAGCGAACAGGTCGAAGCTGGAGCCCGGGTTTAATGCTTAAACAACGAATCATCACTGCACTGATCCTGCTGCCGATTGCCTTGTGCGGGTTTTTCCTGCTGGAAGGCTCCGGTTTTGCCTTGTTTATCGGTCTGGTCGTGACTTTGGGTGCGTGGGAATGGGCGCGTCTGGCAGGCTTCACCGGACAAACGTTCCGCGTGGGTTTTGCCGCCGTGGTCGCGTTCATGCTGTTTATCATGTACATCCTGCCCGGGCTTGCCCCGTGGGTGCTGGGTGCTTCCGTGCTGTGGTGGGCGGTGGCAACCTGGCTGGTGCTGACCTATCCGCGGTCCAGCGTGCATTGGTCCAGTGCGGCAACCAAACTGGTCATCGGCCTGCTGATTCTGCTGCCGGCCTGGCAAGGTCTGGTGCAGATCAAACAGTATCCGCTGGGTAACTGGCTGATCATGGCCGTGATGGTGCTGGTCTGGGGGGCCGATATCGGTGCCTACTTCTCTGGTCGCAAATTCGGCAAGCGCAAGCTGGCCCCGCAAGTCAGCCCAGGCAAAAGCTGGGAAGGCGTCTATGGTGGTCTTGCGCTGAGTTTGGTGATTACTGCCATTGTCGCGTTTGTTCGCGACTGGACGGTCGCCGAGTTGCTTAAAGGCTTGATTGGCGCTGCGCTGATCGTCTTCATCTCCGTGGTTGGCGACCTGACCGAAAGCATGTTCAAGCGTCAGTCCGGCATCAAGGACAGCAGTAACCTGCTACCTGGTCATGGCGGTGTGCTTGATCGTATCGACAGCCTGACAGCGGCCATCCCGGTGTTTGCCGTGCTGCTGTGGATGGCTGCACCGTGAGTCGCCCTCAACAGGTCACCGTTCTGGGTGCGACCGGCTCGATCGGTCTGAGTACGCTGGATGTCATTGGCCGCCATCCTGAGCGTTATCAGGTGTTCGCGCTGAGTGGTTTCACGCGCCTGAGCGAGCTTTTCGCCTTGTGCGTGCGTCACGTGCCGCAATTTGCCGTGGTGCCGGAAGCTGCCGCTGCGCGCAGTTTGCAGGATGATTTGCGTGCGGCCGGTTTACCCACCCGCGTGCTGGTGGGGGAGGAGGGCCTGTGCCAGGTCGCTGCTGCTCCTGAGGTCGATGCCGTGATGGCGGCAATCGTCGGTGCAGCAGGGCTGCGTCCGACCCTGGCGGCCGTCGAGGCCGGCAAGAAGATTCTCCTGGCCAATAAAGAGGCGCTGGTGATGTCCGGCGCCCTGTTCATGCAGGCAGTGCGCAAGAGCGGTTCGGTGCTGCTGCCGATCGATAGCGAACACAACGCGATTTTTCAGTGCATGCCACAGGATTTTGCCCGTGGATTGAGCTCGGTCGGTGTCCGTCGGATTTTACTCACAGCCTCTGGTGGTCCGTTCCGACAGACACCGATGAGTGAGTTGGCGCATGTTTCACCTGAGCAGGCGTGTGCTCACCCGAACTGGTCCATGGGGCGCAAGATTTCGGTCGATTCGGCCAGCATGATGAATAAAGGTCTCGAACTGATCGAGGCCTGTTGGTTGTTTGATGCCAAGCCCTCGCAGGTCGAGGTGGTGATCCACCCGCAGAGCGTGATTCACTCGCTGGTCGATTATGTCGATGGCTCGGTGCTGGCGCAGTTGGGCAATCCCGACATGCGAACGCCGATTGCCAATGCCCTGGCTTGGCCGGAGCGCATTGATTCCGGCGTGGCACCGCTGGATCTGTTTGCTGTGGCGCGCCTGGACTTCGAGGCGCCGGATGAAGAACGCTTCCCTTGCCTGCGTCTGGCCCGGCAAGCTGCCGAAGCTGGCGACAGTGCTCCGGCGATGCTCAACGCAGCGAACGAAGTAGCGGTGGCAGCGTTTCTCGACGGACGGGTTCGTTACCTGGAAATCGCGAGTATCATCGAGGAGGTATTGAGCCTCGAACCGGTCGTAGCATTGGCAGACCTCGATGCCGTATTTACGGCAGACGCCAAGGCGCGAGTTCTGGCCGAGCAGTGGCTGAAGCGCCACGATCGATAGAATTTGCTACACAATGGCTACACGCGGCACTGAACAGGATTGCGGAGAAAATAGATGAGCGCGCTCTATATGATTGCCGGCACCCTGATCGCTTTGGGTGTGCTGGTCACCTTTCACGAATTCGGCCACTTCTGGGTCGCGCGTCGCTGTGGCGTCAAGGTTCTACGTTTTTCCGTAGGCTTTGGCATGCCGTTGTTGCGCTGGCACGACAAGCAAGGCACCGAGTTTGTGGTTGCCGCGATTCCGCTGGGCGGCTACGTCAAAATGCTCGACGAACGTGAGGGCGAAGTCCCGGTCGATCAGCTTGATCAGTCGTTCAACCGCAAATCCGTGCGTCAGCGTATCGCCATTGTTGCGGCCGGCCCCATTGCCAATTTTCTCTTGGCGCTGGTGTTCTTCTGGGTGTTGGCGATGCTCGGCAGCGAACAGGTGCGTCCGGTCATCGGTGCGGTTGAATCCGGCAGTATCGCCGCCAGTGCCGGTTTGAGCGCAGGTGAAGAGATCGTGGCGATCGATGGAGAGCCGACTACCGGTTGGGCGGCCGTCAATCTGCAGTTGGTCCGGCGTCTGGGCGAAAGCGGTTCTCTGCAGTTGCTGGTGCGTGAGCAGGGTTCGACAGCGGATTCGCCGCGTGAGCTGAAGCTGGATAACTGGCTTAAAGGTGCTGATGAACCAGACCCGATCCGCTCTTTGGGTATTCGTCCGTGGCGCCCGGCTTTGCCACCGGTGCTTGCCGAGCTTGATCCGAAAGGCCCGGCTCAGGCTGCCGGTCTGAAGACGGGTGATCGCCTGCTGGCCCTTGACGGCCAGACGCTGAATGACTGGCAGCAAGTGGTCGATACCGTTCGTACGCGTCCTGATACCAAAATCATGCTGCGCATCGAGCGCGACAGTGCTCAAATCGACGTCCCTGTCACTCTGGCGGCGCGCGGTGAAAGCAAATCGCCAAGCGGATATCTGGGTGCAGGTGTAAAAGCTGTCGACTGGCCGCCGGAGATGATTCGCGAGGTCAGTTACGGGCCTCTTGCTGCCATTGGCGAGGGTGCCCGTCGCACTTGGACCATGAGCATTCTGACGCTCGATTCGCTAAAGAAAATGCTGTTCGGCGAGCTCTCGGTAAAAAACTTGAGTGGACCGATAACCATTGCTAAAGTGGCGGGCGCTTCTGCCCAGTCGGGCGTCGCTGATTTCCTGAATTTCCTTGCTTATCTGAGTATTAGCCTGGGGGTTCTGAATTTGCTGCCCATTCCTGTACTGGATGGGGGGCATTTGTTGTTTTATCTGATCGAGTGGGCGCGTGGTCGTCCCTTGTCGGATCGGGTGCAAGGTTGGGGGATACAGATCGGTATCAGTTTGGTGGTCGGGGTGATGTTGCTTGCTCTGGTCAACGATCTGGGTCGACTGTAACGCTTCGCTGAATTGCGAATCTGCCGCATTTTGCGGCAGTTTGTTTATTGCCAGTTGGAATAAGAAAGGACTTCATGAAACGTCTGCTGCTAACTGCGGTTCTCACCGTATTGATGATCGCCGAAGTTCACGCCGAGTCCTTCACTATCTCTGATATTCGCGTCAATGGCCTCCAGCGGGTCTCCGCGGGTAGCGTCTTTGGTGCCTTGCCGTTGAACGTCGGTGAGCAGGCGGATGATCGTCGCCTGGTGGAATCCACTCGTGCGTTGTTCAAAACCGGTTTCTTTCAAGATATCCAGCTGGGCCGCGAAGGCAACGTTCTGGTCATCACGGTCGTTGAACGCCCGTCGGTCGCCAGTATCGAGATCGAAGGCAACAAGGCGATCTCCACTGAAGACTTGATGAAAGGTCTCAAACAGTCTGGTCTGGCTGAAGGCGAGATCTTCCAGCGCGCCACCCTTGAGGGTGTGCGTAACGAACTGCAACGTCAGTACGTCGCGCAAGGCCGTTACTCGGCTACCGTTGATACCGAAGTGGTGTCGCAGCCGCGTAACCGCGTTGGTCTGAAAGTGAAGATCAACGAAGGCACCGTTGCGGCCATTCAGCACATCAACGTGGTGGGTAACACGGTTTTCCCTGAGGAAGACCTGACCGATCTGTTCGAGCTGAAAACCACCAACTGGCTGTCGTTCTTCAAGAACGATGACAAGTACGCCCGTGAAAAGCTTTCCGGTGACCTGGAGCGTCTGCGCTCCTACTACCTGGACCGTGGCTATATCAACATGGATATCGCTTCGACCCAGGTATCCATCACCCCGGACAAGAAGCACGTCTACATCACTGTCAACGTCAACGAAGGCGAGAAGTACACCGTTCGTGACGTCAAGCTCAGCGGTGATCTGAAAGTCCCTGAGGACCAAGTCAAATCCCTGCTGCTGGTGCAGAAGGGACAGGTGTTCTCGCGCAAGCTGATGACCACCACGTCCGAACTGATCACCCGTCGACTGGGTAACGAGGGTTACACCTTCGCCAACGTCAACGGCGTACCTCAGCCGCACGATGATGATCACACTGTAGATATTCTGTTCGCCGTTGATCCGGGCAAGCGAGCCTATGTCAATCGCATCAACTTCCGTGGCAACACCAAGTCCGAGGACGAAGTGCTGCGTCGTGAAATGCGTCAGATGGAAGGCGGTTGGGCTTCGACTTACCTGATCGACCAATCCAAAACCCGTCTTGAGCGTCTGGGCTTCTTTAAAGAGGTCAACGTTGAAACCCCGGCCGTGCCAGGTGTCGACGACCAGGTTGACGTGAATTACGCCGTGGAAGAGCAGGCTTCCGGTTCGATTACCGCCAGTGTCGGTTTCGCCCAGAGTGCCGGTCTGATCCTCGGTGGTTCGATCACCCAGAACAACTTCCTCGGTACCGGTAACCGCGTCAGCGTCGGCCTGACCCGCAGTGAATACCAGAGCCGCTACAACTTCGGCTACGTTGACCCGTACTGGACCGCCGATGGTGTGAGCCTGGGTTACAACGCGTTCTATCGCACCACCGACTACAAAGACCTCGACGTCGACGTAGCAAGCTATGCGGTCGACAGCCTGGGTGCCGGCGTGAACGTTGGCTACCCGATCAGTGAGACTTCGCGTCTGACCTTTGGCCTGTCGGTTCAACAGGACGAGATCAAGACCGGTACCTACACCGTTGACGAGATTTTCGACTTCGTTAACAAGGAAGGCGACAAGTACCTGAACTTCAAGGCTTCGGCCGGTTGGTCCGAATCGACCCTGAACAAAGGCGTACTGCCGACCCGTGGTCGTTCCCAGAGTCTGACCCTGGAAACCACCGTGCCGGGCAGCGACCTGTCGTTCTACAAACTGGATTACCGCGGTCAGCTGTTCCAGCCGATCAGCGAGAACTACACCCTGCGTCTGCACACCGAGCTGGGTTATGGCGATGGATACGGCGGAACCGATGGCTTGCCATTCTATGAAAACTACTATGCTGGTGGTTTCAACTCGGTTCGTGGCTTCAAGGACAGCACCCTCGGCCCGCGCAGTACGCCGAGCCGTGGCACCAACCCGGGCACATTGGCTGACCCGGACCAGGATCCACTGCCGTTCGGTGGTAACGTCCTGATCCAGGGTGGTGTCGAGGTTCTGTTCCCGCTGCCGTTCGTGAAAGATCAACGTTCGCTGCGCACCTCTGTTTTCTGGGATGTGGGTAACGTATTTGACTCGCAGTGCAAGGACACTACCAATGCAAACGGCTCGACGTCGAACACCAAGTGCAACGACATCAGCCTGAGCAACATGGCCAGTTCCGTGGGTGTGGGTGTGACCTGGGTCACCGCACTGGGTCCTCTGAGCTTCGCGTTGGCCATGCCGATCAAGAAGCCGGATGAGGCTGAAACTCAAGTGTTCCAATTCTCCCTCGGCCAGACGTTCTAAGCGTCTGACCCAAGATAACGACAATGGATTTTGTAGGAGTGCATCGTGCGTAAGTTGACTCAATTGGTTCTCCTGGCCTCCTTGATGGTGGCAGGCCCGGCATTTGCCGACATGAAAATTGCCGTTCTGAACTATCAGATGGCCTTGCTGGAATCCGACGCTGCGAAGAAGTACGCCGTGGATGCCGAGAAGAAGTTCGGTCCGCAACTGACCAAGCTGAAAACGCTGGAAAGCAGCGCCAAGGGTATTCAGGATCGTCTGATGGCCGGTGGCGACAAAATGCAGCAGGGTGAGCGTGAGCGTCTGGAGCTGGAATTCAAGCAAAAGGCCCGTGACTTCCAGTTCCAGTCCAAGGAGCTGAACGAAGCCAAAGCCGTTGCTGACCGCGAAATGCTCAAGCAACTGAAGCCGAAGCTGGATAGCGCAGTGGAAGAAGTCATCAAGAAAGGTGGTTTTGATCTGGTGTTCGAGCGTGGTGCAGTGATCGATGTCAAACCTCAGTACGACATCACGCGCCAGGTTATCGAGCGCATGAATCAGCTGAAGTAACCCATGACCGTGAATATCAAGCTCGGCCAATTGGCCGAGTTCCTCGGCGCCACCCTGCGTGGCGACCCTGAGACGAAAATTACTGGGCTAGCCACTTTGCAAGAGGCTGGCCCAGCTCAGTTGAGCTTTCTGGCAAACCCTCAATATCGCAAATACCTCGCCGGCTCGCAGGCGGCAGCACTGCTGCTCAAAGAAGCCGATGCCGAAGGTTTTGCCGGTAATGCGTTGGTGGTGCCGGATCCTTACCTGGCTTACGCGCGAATCTCGCATCTGTTCGATCCCAAGCCAAAAGCCACTGCGGGTATCCATCCGTCGGCGGTCATTGCGCCTGACGCAGTGGTTGATCCAGCCGCCAGCATCGGCCCATTCGTGGTGATCGAGGCCGGTGCGCGGATCGCGGCAAACGTGACACTGGGCGCGCATTGCTTCATCGGCGCGCGCAGTGAAATTGGCGAAGGCGGCTGGCTCGCGCCACGCGTGACGCTGTATCACGACGTGCGCATCGGCAAGCGTGTGGTGATCCAGTCTGGTGCCGTGCTCGGCGGCGAAGGTTTCGGTTTCGCCAATGAAAAAGGCATCTGGCAGAAAATCGCCCAGATCGGTGGTGTGACCATCGGCGACGATGTCGAGATTGGCGTGAACACCGCCATCGACCGCGGCGCGTTGGCCGATACCGTGATCGGCAATGGCGTTAAGCTCGATAACCAGATCCAGATCGCCCACAACGTTCAGGTCGGTGATCACACCGCCATGGCGGCGTGTGTCGGCATTTCCGGCAGCACCAAAATCGGCAAGCACTGCATGCTCGCCGGCGGTGTTGGCCTAGTCGGGCACATTGAAATTTGCGACAACGTTTTCCTCACCGGGATGACCATGGTGACCCACTCGATTACCGAGCCGGGTGCCTATTCTTCCGGTACAGCCATGCAACCGGCGGCCGAATGGCGCAAAAGCGCGGCCCGCATCCGTCAGCTCGATGATATCGCGCGACGTTTGAAACAGCTGGAAAAGCGCGTAGGGGAAGTGACCCCTGACGGCAATGCTTCATCAGATGGCTGATACCATTTCCATATCAAGTGTGCACAGCCTCTAGACTGCCTCCTTGATTTGCTAGAGGAGTGCGCGTCAGTCGCGCTCCCAATCTTTACATAGGCTTCCCCCCGAAATGATGGACATCAACGAGATTCGCGAATACCTGCCTCACCGTTACCCGTTCCTGCTGGTGGACCGGGTGGTGGAACTGGACACTGAAGGCAAGCGCATTCGCGCCTACAAGAATGTCAGCATCAATGAACCGTTCTTCAATGGTCACTTCCCTGCGCATCCAATCATGCCGGGCGTGCTGATCATCGAAGCGATGGCTCAGGCTGCCGGGATCCTCGGTTTCAAAATGCTTGACGTGAAGCCTGCCGACGGCACGCTTTACTACTTCGTCGGTTCCGACAAGCTGCGCTTCCGTCAGCCAGTGTTGCCGGGCGATCAGTTGATCCTCGAAGCCAAGTTCATCAGTTGCAAGCGCCAGATCTGGAAGTTCGAATGCCAGGCTTCGGTTGATGGCAAGCCGGTCTGCTCGGCTGAAATCATCTGTGCGGAACGCAAGCTATGAGTTTGATTGACCCTCGCGCAATCATCGATCCATCGGCCGTTCTGGCTGATGGCGTCGAGGTCGGCCCGTGGTCGATCATCGGCGCAGGTGTGGAAATCGGCGAGGGTACCGTGATCGGGCCGCATGTAATCCTCAAAGGCCCGACCCGCATCGGCAAACACAATCGCATCTACCAGTTTTCCTCGGTAGGCGAAGACACGCCCGATCTGAAGTACAAGGGTGAAGAAACCCGTCTGGTGATCGGTGACCACAACGTCATCCGCGAAGGCGTGACGATTCACCGTGGCACCGTGCAGGACCGTTCGGAAACCACGCTGGGCGATCACAACCTGATCATGGCCTATGCCCACATCGGCCACGACAGCGTTATCGGCAACCACTGCATTCTGGTCAACAACACGGCTTTGGCCGGCCATGTGCATGTGGATGACTGGGCGATCCTCTCCGGGTTCACCCTGGTTCACCAGTATTGCCACATTGGCGCCCACAGCTTTTCCGGCATGGGCACCGCCATCGGCAAGGACGTTCCGGCGTTCGTCACCGTGTTCGGCAACCCGGCCGAAGCGCGCAGCATGAACTTCGAAGGCATGCGCCGTCGCGGTTTCAGCGAGGACGCGATCCACACCCTGCGTCGCGCTTACAAAACCGTCTATCGTCAGGGCCTCACGGTCGAGCAGGCGCTGGCTGAGCTGGCCGAACCTGCAGCGCAGTTCCCGGAAGTCGCGATATTCCGCGACTCCATCCAGTCGTCGACTCGCGGCATCACTCGCTGATCATGGCCAATCTGCGTATCGCGCTGGTAGCGGGTGAAGCTTCCGGTGACATTCTCGGCGCCGGTCTCATGCGCGCCCTCAAGGCGCAGCATCCGGCGGTCGAGTTCATCGGCGTCGGTGGCCCGTTGATGCAGGCCGAAGGCCTGACCTCCTATTTTCCCATGGAGCGCTTGTCGGTCATGGGCCTGGTGGAAGTGCTCGGGCGCCTGCGCGAATTGCTTAAGCGCCGCAAGGACCTGATCGCCACGCTGATCGCCGAGAAACCGGATGTGTTCATCGGTATCGACGCGCCGGACTTCAATCTCAATATCGAACTCAAGCTGCGTCAGGCCGGGATCAAAACCGTGCATTACGTCAGCCCTTCGGTGTGGGCATGGCGACAGAAGCGCGTGCTGAAGATCCGCGAAGGTTGCGATCTGATGCTGACACTGCTGCCGTTCGAAGCAAAATTCTACGAAGAGAAAGGCGTGCCGGTGCGGTTCGTTGGCCACACACTGGCCGACACCATCCCGCTGGAGGCCGACCGCTCTGCGGCGCGTGCCGAGTTGGGCTTGCCCGACGGCCCGCTGGTGGCGTTGATGCCCGGCAGCCGTGGCGGCGAAGTCTCCCGTCTCGGTGCGCTGTTCCTCGATACTGCTGAACGCCTGCGCGCGATGCGCCCGGGTTTGCGCTTTGTCATCCCGTGCGCCAATCCGGAGCGCCGCGCGCAGCTTGAAGAGTTGCTTGCGGGGCGTGATCTGCCGGTAACCCTGCTCGACGGCAAATCCCATCTGGCACTGGCTGCGTGCAACGCCGTGCTGATCGCCTCCGGCACCGCGACCCTCGAAGCGCTGTTGTACAAGCGGCCGATGGTGGTGGCGTACCGCTTGGCACCGCTGACGTTCTGGATTCTCAAACGCATGGTCAAGAGCCCGTACGTGTCCTTGCCGAATCTGCTGGCCCAGCGTCTGCTGGTTCCAGAATTGTTGCAGGATGATGCGACGGTCGAAGCATTGGCGCAGACCCTGTCGCCGCTGATCGAAGGCGGCGAAGAACAGACCCGCGGGTTCGACGAGATCCACCGCACACTGCGGCTGGATGCTTCTAATCAGGCGGCGGACGCCGTCCTCAACCTGATCGGTCAGACACGATGAGCAAGGCAAGCATGCAGATGGGCCTGGATTTCACCCTGGTCGCCGAAGTCGAAGAACTGGTCGCCGGCGTCGATGAAGTCGGTCGTGGTCCGTTGTGCGGTGCAGTGGTCACGGCAGCGGTGATCCTCGATCCGAATCGGCCGATTCTCGGCCTCAACGATTCGAAGAAGCTCACCGAAGCCAAGCGCGAAAAGCTCTACGACGAAATCATCGAGAAATCCCTGAGCTGGTGCATTGCCCGCGCCGAAGTCGAAGAAATCGACGAGCTGAATATTTTGCACGCGACCATGCTGGCCATGCAGCGCGCAGTCGCCGGCCTGCACATTCAGCCGAAACTGGCGATGATCGACGGCAATCGCTGTCCGCAATTGCCGATGCGCGCCGAAGCGGTGGTGCAGGGCGACGGCAAGGTGCCGGCCATTGCTGCGGCGTCGATTCTGGCCAAAGTCAGTCGCGACCGTGAAATGGCTGCATTCGAATTGATCTACCCGGGTTACGGCATCGGCGGCCATAAAGGCTACCCGACGCCCGTTCATCTGGAAGCCTTGGTGCGCCTTGGCCCGACGCCGATTCACCGGCGCTCGTTCGCCCCGGTGCGTCAGGCTTATGAAGCGCTGGAAGGTCTGACGCAGGTTTAGTCGCAAGGCTGATGTTTTGTTCGAGGCCCGGTACAATCCGGGCCTTGTTGTCTCTATGTAACTGGACAGGATCACTATGCCGGCTTCATTCGTTCATCTACGCCTGCACACTGAATACTCCCTGGTCGACGGGCTGGTGCGGATCAAGCCGCTGGTCAAGGCGCTGACCGCCATGAACATGCCGGCGGTCGCGGTCACCGACCAGAACAACATGTGTTCTCTGGTCAAATTCTATAAAAACACCATGGGCGCCGGCATCAAGCCGATTTGCGGCGCCGACCTGTGGCTGTCGAACAAAGACCCGGATGCACCGCTGAGTCGCATCAGCCTGTTGGTGATGAACGCCAAGGGCTATCGCAACCTCACCGAGTTGATCTCGCGCGGCTTCATCGAAGGCCAGCGCAACGGCATGATCATTGTCGAGCGTGAGTGGGTTGCCGAAGCCAACGAAGGCCTGATCATGCTGTCCGCCGCCAAAGAAGGCGAGATCGGCATGGCCATGATCGGCGGCAATCCGGCCGAAGCCGAAGCCCTGACGCGCGAATGGATGGCGGTGTTCCCGGATCGTTTCTATCTGGAAATCCAGCGCACCAATCGTCCTAACGATGAAGAGCAACTGCACGGTGCCGTAGCGCTTGCCGACAAACTGGGCGCGCCGCTGGTGGCAACCAACGACGTGCGCTTCATCAAGCAGGAAGACTTCGCCGCCCACGAAACCCGCGTGTGCATCGGTGAGGGCCGTGCCCTCGACGATCCGCGCCGTTCGAAGAATTACAGTGATCAGCAATACCTGAAAAGCGCCGAGGAAATGATCGAGCTGTTCAGCGATATTCCCGACGCGATTGAAAACACCGTCGAGATCGCCAAGCGCTGCAACATCGAAGTGAAGTTGGGCACGCACTTTTTGCCCAACTTCCCGATCCCCGATGGCATGACCATCGATGAGTATTTCCGCAAAGTGTCCTTCGACGGTCTCGAAGAACGCCTGGCGGTACTGCTGCCCAAAGACACCACCGAAGACTACGAAGCCAAGCGCCAGGTCTATGTCGATCGCTTGAATTTCGAGCTGGATATCATCATCCAGATGGGCTTCCCCGGTTACTTCCTGATCGTTATGGACTTTATCCAGTGGGCCAAGAATAACGGCGTACCGGTAGGTCCTGGCCGGGGGTCGGGTGCCGGTTCGCTGGTGGCCTACGTGCAGAAGATCACCGACCTCGATCCGCTGGAATACGACCTGCTGTTCGAACGTTTCCTTAACCCGGAACGGGTCTCCATGCCCGACTTCGACGTCGACTTCTGCATGGACGGTCGTGACCGCGTGATTGATTACGTGGCCGAAAAATACGGCCGCAACGCGGTAAGCCAGATCATCACCTTCGGTTCCATGGCCGCCAAGGCTGTGGTGCGTGACGTGGCGCGGGTACAGGGCAAGTCTTACGGTCTGGCCGATCGTCTGTCGAAGATGATTCCGTTCGAAGTCGGCATGACCCTGGAAAAAGCCTACGAACAGGAAGAGATCCTGCGTGACTTCATCAAGGTCGATGAAGAGGCGGCGGAAATCTGGGAGATGGCGCGCAAGCTCGAAGGCGTTGTGCGTAACGTCGGTAAACACGCCGGTGGTGTGGTTATCGCGCCGACCAAGCTGACTGACTTCTCGCCGATCTATTGCGACGAGGCCGGTGACGGTCTGGTAACCCAGTTCGACAAGGACGATGTTGAAGCGGCCGGTCTGGTGAAGTTCGACTTCCTCGGTCTGCGGACCCTGACAATCATCGACTGGGCGCTGAAAACGATTAACCGCGACCGCGCCAAGGTCAACGAGCCGCCGCTGGATATCGCGTTTATCCCGCTGGACGACAAACCGACGTACTCGTTGTTGCAGAAAGCTGAGACCACTGCGGTATTCCAGCTTGAATCGCGCGGCATGAAAGAGCTGATCAAAAAGCTCAAGCCCGACTGCCTGGAAGACCTGATCGCACTGGTGGCCCTGTTCCGTCCAGGCCCGCTGCAGTCCGGCATGGTGGACGACTTTATCAACCGTAAGCACGGTCGCGCCGAACTGGCGTACCCGCACTCGGATTACCAGTACGAAGGGTTGAAGCCGGTTCTGGCGCCGACTTACGGCATCATCCTGTATCAGGAACAGGTGATGCAGATTGCCCAGGTTATGGCCGGTTACACCCTCGGTGGTGCGGACATGCTCCGTCGGGCGATGGGTAAGAAAAAGCCTGAGGAAATGGCCAAGCAGCGCGGCGGTTTCATTGAAGGTTGCGCGACCAACAATATTGACGCCGACCTCGCCGGTAACATTTTCGACCTGGTTGAAAAATTCGCCGGTTACGGCTTCAACAAATCCCACTCCGCCGCCTACGGCCTGGTCTCGTACCAGACTGCGTGGCTGAAAGCTCACTACCCGGCGCCGTTCATGGCCGCGGTACTGTCGGCGGATATGCACAACACCGACAAGGTCGTGACCTTGATCGAAGAAATTCGCACCATGAAGCTGCGTCTCGACGCGCCGGATGTGAATACTTCGGAGTTCAAGTTCACGGTGAACGACGATGGCCGCATCGTCTATGGTCTCGGCGCGATCAAAGGCGTCGGCGAAGGCCCGGTTGAGGCGATCACCGAAGCGCGTCAGGCCGGTCCGTTCAAGGATCTGTTCGACTTCTGCGCCCGTGTCGACCTCAAGCGCATCAACAAACGTACGCTGGACGGCCTGATCCGCAGCGGTGCGCTGGATCGTCTGGGCCCGTACTTCCACGACGAGCAAAAGGCTTACCAGGCCAATATCGACCGTAACCGTGCCGTGCTGCTGGCGGCGATGGAAGAGGCGATCAAGGCGGCCGAACAAACCGCGCGCACCCACGACAGCGGCCATGCCGACCTGTTCGGCGGGCTGTTTGTCGAGGAAGACGCCGATGTTTATGCGTCCCATCGCAAGGCCAAGGAGCTGACCCTCAAGGAACGTCTCAAAGGTGAGAAAGACACCTTGGGACTGTACCTGACCGGTCACCCGATCGACGAATACGAAGGTGAAATTCGCCGTTTCGCCCGCCAGCGCATCATCGACCTGAAACCGGCGCGCGACACGCAGACCGTGGCCGGGATGATCATTGCCCTGCGCGTGATGAAGAACAAGAAGGGCGACAAGATGGGCTTCATCACCCTCGACGACCGCTCAGGGCGGATCGAGGCTTCCTTGTTTGCCGATGCGTTCCACTCTGCGCAATCGTTGTTGCAGACCGACGCGATGGTGGTGGTCGAAGGCGAAGTCAGCAACGATGACTTCTCCGGTGGTCTGCGCCTGCGGGTCAAGCGCGTGATGAGCATGGAAGATGCGCGCACCAACCTCGCCGAGAGCCTGCGCCTGAAGCTGCAAACCCAGGACCTGAAAGGCGATCAGCTACGCTGGTTGGGTGATTTGCTCAAGCGTCATCGCGGCGCGTGCCCGATCACCATGGAGTACACCAGCCCGGATGCGAAGACCTTGCTGCAGTTCGGCGAGACCTGGCGAATTGATCCGGCGGATGCGTTGATTCAAGCCCTGCGTGACCAGTTCGGGCGAGACAACGTCTTCCTCCAATACCGTTGACCGGCAAGTGCCATCATTGCGCTTGCCCGCAACCTGAATTTTTAATCTCGACCTCAGCGCGCCTCTCCCTTAAGGTAGGGCGCGAATAGACAACCGGCCGGCCCAAGCTCATTTGGGACACGACCCAAGACGGACGCCTATGAACCCGAATTTTCTAGATTTCGAACAGCCGATCGCCGACCTGCAAGCCAAGATCGAAGAGTTGCGCTTGGTCGGTAATGACAATTCGCTGAATATCGGCGATGAGATCTCCCGCCTGCAGGACAAAAGCAAAACGCTGACCGAAGACATCTTCGGCAAGCTGACCAGCTGGCAGATCGCACGCCTGGCGCGTCACCCGAAACGCCCGTACACCCTCGACTACATCGAGCACATCTTCACCGAGTTCGACGAACTGCACGGCGACCGTCACTTCTCTGACGACGCGGCCATCGTTGGCGGCATCGCCCGTCTGGAAGACCAGCCGGTGATGGTCATCGGTCACCAGAAGGGCCGTGAAGTGCGCGAGAAGGTACGCCGCAACTTCGGTATGCCGCGTCCGGAAGGCTACCGCAAGGCTTGCCGCCTGATGGAAATGGCCGAGCGTTTCAAAATGCCGATCCTGACCTTCATCGACACCCCGGGCGCCTACCCGGGTATCGACGCTGAAGAGCGCAACCAGAGCGAAGCAATTGCCTGGAACCTGCGCGTGATGTCGCGCCTGAAAACGCCGATCATCGCTACCGTTATCGGTGAGGGTGGTTCCGGTGGTGCACTGGCGATCGGCGTCTGCGATCAGCTGAACATGCTGCAATACTCGACCTACGCGGTGATCTCGCCGGAAGGTTGCGCTTCGATTCTGTGGAAAACCGCGGAAAAGGCGCCGGATGCGGCTGAAGCGATGGGCATTACTGCCGAGCGTCTGAAAGGTCTGGGCATTGTCGACAAGGTGATTGGCGAGCCACTGGGCGGCGCTCACCGTGACCCGGCGGCTGCGGCGGCTTCGATCCGTGCCGAACTGAGCTCGCAACTGGCGATGCTGAAGAAGTTCGATAACGAAGCGCTGTTGAAGCGTCGTTATGATCGGCTGATGAGCTACGGTCTCTAAGTCGAACGCAGTCCCCTTGTAGGAGTGAGCCTGCTCGCGATCGCGGTGTAACATTCAACCAATGTGTTGGCTGTCACTCCGCGATCGCGAGCAGGCTCACTCCTACATTTGTTTTGGGGCAAAGAGTTAGATATGGGTCCGTCCATGATTGATTTGCCTTCCCGGCTGTTGCTCAACCTTGAGCCTTGGCGCAATGCCGCTCATTGGCGCATCGCCTTCTCTGGTGGTCTCGATTCCACCGTCCTGCTGCATCTGCTTGCCTCTCTGGCAAAATCTGAATCCCTCCCTGCGCTAAGCGCTGTTCATATCCATCACGGCCTACAGGCTGCGGCTGATGCGTGGCCACAACACTGCCAGTCTGTCTGCGATGCGCTGGGGGTGCAGTTGCTGATTGAACGCGTGACGGTGCAAGCGGGCGCAAGCTTGGAGCGCGCGGCCCGGGATGCGCGGTACGCCGTGTTCGGTTCACTGACGCAAGCCAATGACGTGTTGCTTACTGGCCAGCATCGCGATGATCAGGCGGAAACGCTGCTGTTCCGGTTATTACGTGGCGCCGGTGTGCGCGGATTGTCCGGGATGCCGACGCGGCGGCCAGTGGGGCAGGGCACGCTGGTTCGTCCGTTGCTGGAAATCTCCCGGGCCGAACTGGAAGCGTATGCGCAGGCTCATCAATTGCGCTGGATTGAAGACCCATCAAATGAGGATCGGCAATTCTCGCGCAACTATCTGCGCCATCAGGTCATGCCGCTGCTGACCGGGCGCTGGCCGCAGGCGCAGGCGAGCATGGTCCGCAGCGCCGCGCATCTGCGTGAGGCCCAGGGACTGCTCGATGAGTTGGCGCAGATTGATCTGGCTCAAGCCGCCACCGCTCATGAATTCGAATGGCTGGGATTGCCGTCGCTGGAACTGGCACCCCTCGCCGCACTGTCCGCGGCCCGCCAACGAAACGCGATCAGCCATTGGCTCGAGCCCTCCACACAACTGCCCGATACTGACCATTGGTCGGGATGGACGGATCTGTGCGCGGCCGCTCACGATGCTTCACCCGTCTGGCGGCTGGCTGAGGGCGAGCTGCACCGTAGCGCCGGTCGAGTGTGGTGGCTGAGCGGCAACTGGTTGCGCAAGCCAGTGATCGGTGCCGACTGGCAAGCGCCGTCGTCAGCGCTACGCTTGGCCGATAATGGCCGTGTCATGTTCAGCGGGCAGGCGCCTTCCGGGCCTTTGCAGATTCGCTATCGTCAGGGCGGCGAAGTCATGCACCTGGCGGATCGCGGTCACCGCGATCTCAAGCGCCTGCTCAATGAGCGCGCGGTGCCGGGCTTCGTCCGTGGCAGATTGCCGCTGCTGTTTCGCGGTGATGAATTGCTCGCGGTGGCGAACCTGCCGGGACTTGATGGACCTGTGCAGGGCGGCTGGAAATTGCATTGGCTGCCAACAGACGAAGATCAAGGTTTGAGCTGAAAGGAGCATTCCGGTAGACTACGCTCCCTTCTTGATACAACTTCTGTGGATTCGCCTGAATTGCAGGAGTTGCCGATTACCAAGCAGTCTTTGCTGGGCGATTCCAAAAAATGTGTAGCGAGCAACGTACCGGTGTTTCACCTGCCGGTCTGTCCCAACGCGGCGGTTTTTTTGAAAGGTGCACTGTGATTAATGCAGGTGATCGGGGGCTTCGGCCTTCCTTCGCTTTCCCCGGCGGCTCGTACCGCTTTAACGCAGACTTCTAGGGTTTTTCATGACGCGCTACATATTCGTCACGGGCGGTGTTGTTTCTTCATTGGGGAAAGGCATTGCATCGGCTTCATTGGCAGCCATCCTGGAGGCGCGGGGACTTAAGGTCACCATGCTGAAGCTGGATCCGTACATCAACGTCGATCCGGGCACGATGAGCCCGTTCCAGCACGGTGAAGTGTTCGTCACCCACGACGGCGCCGAGACCGACCTGGACCTTGGCCACTACGAGCGGTTCATCCGCACGACCATGACCCAGAACAACAACTTCACCACCGGCCGTGTCTACGAACACGTGCTGCGCAAAGAGCGCCGTGGTGACTACCTGGGTGCGACCATCCAGGTGATCCCGCACATCACTGACGAAATCAAGCGCCGCATCATCAAAGGTGCCGGTGACGCTGACGTGGCGATGGTTGAAATCGGTGGCACCGTCGGTGACATCGAGTCGCAACCGTTCCTCGAAGCCATCCGTCAACTGCGTTTCGAAGTCGGCGCCAAGCGCGCGATGCTGATGCACCTGACGCTGGTGCCGTACATCGCCACCGCTGGCGAAACCAAGACCAAACCAACTCAGCACTCGGTAAAAGAGCTGCGTTCGATCGGTCTGCAGCCGGACGTGCTGGTGTGCCGTTCCGATCACCCGATCGACATCTCGTCGCGTCGCAAGATCGCCCAGTTCACCAACGTTGAAGAGCGTGCGGTAATTGCGCTGGAAGACGCCGACACCATCTACAAGATCCCGGGCATCCTGCACTCGCAGGGTCTGGACGATTTCGTCGTTGAGCGTTTCGGTCTGCAATGCGGTAGCGCTGATCTGTCCGAGTGGGAAGCGGTGGTTGATGCCAAGCTGAACCCGGAACACGAAGTGACCATCGCCATGGTCGGCAAGTACATGGAGCTGCTGGACGCCTACAAATCGCTGATCGAAGCGATGAGTCATGCCGGCATCAGCAACCGCACCAAGGTCAACCTGCGCTACATCGACTCCGAAGACATCGAAAACCAGGGCACTGCGCTGCTCGAAGGTGTCGACGCGATCCTCGTACCGGGCGGCTTCGGTCTGCGTGGCGTGGAAGGCAAGATCACTGCCGTTCAGTACGCTCGCGAAAACAAGGTTCCATACCTGGGTATCTGCCTGGGTATGCAAGTGGCGGTCATCGAGTTCGCCCGTAACGTGATGGGCTGGAAAGACGCCAACTCCACCGAGTTCGATCGCGCCAGCGGTCATCCGGTTGTCGGTCTGATCACCGAGTGGGAAGACGCGACCGGTGCCGTTGAAGTGCGTACCGAATCGTCTGATCTGGGCGGCACCATGCGTCTCGGCGCTCAGGACTGCCTGCTCGAAGCCGGCTCCAAGGTGCACGACTGCTACGGCAAGGATGTGATCGTCGAGCGTCACCGTCACCGTTACGAAGTGAACAACAACCTGCTGCCACAACTGATCGAAGCCGGCCTGAAAATCTCCGGTCGCTCCGCTGACGCGGCGCTGGTTGAAGTGGTTGAAGCGGCCGATCACCCTTGGTTCGTCGCTTGCCAGTTCCACCCTGAGTTCACCTCGACACCACGCGATGGCCATCCGCTGTTCAGCGGTTTTGTCAAAGCAGCGTTGGCTCAACACCAGAAGAAGGCTTAATCCCGATGGCACAGAAGATCATCCGCGTCGGCGACATCGAAATTGCCAACGACAAACCCATGGTGCTGTTCGGCGGCATGAACGTGCTGGAAAGCCGTGACATGGCCATGCAGGTTTGCGAAGAGTACGTGAAAGTCACCGAGAAACTCGGTATCCCTTACGTGTTCAAGGCCAGTTTCGACAAGGCCAACCGTTCTTCTGTGACCTCCTATCGCGGTCCTGGCCTGGAAGAGGGCATGCGCATCTTCCAGGACATCAAACAAGCCTTTGGCGTACCGATCATCACCGACGTCCACGAGCCTGAACAGGCCGCGGTCGTCGCTGAGGTCTGCGACATCATCCAGCTACCGGCCTTCCTGTCGCGCCAGACCGATCTGGTCGTCGCGATGGCCAAGACCAATGCTGTGATCAACATCAAGAAAGCCCAGTTCCTCGCGCCTCAGGAAATGAAACACATCCTGAACAAGTGCGTGGAAGCGGGTAACGATCAATTGATCCTCTGCGAGCGTGGTTCGAGCTTCGGCTACAACAACCTCGTGGTCGACATGCTCGGCTTCGGCATCATGAAGCAGTTCGAGTACCCGGTATTCTTCGACGTGACCCACGCGCTGCAAATGCCGGGTGGTCGTGCCGACTCCGCAGGCGGTCGCCGTGCACAGGTTCTGGATCTGGCCAAGGCGGGCATGAGCCAGTCGCTGGCGGGTCTGTTCCTCGAAGCGCATCCGGATCCGGACAACGCCAAATGCGACGGCCCTTGCGCCTTGCGTCTGGACAAACTGGAGCCATTCCTGGCCCAGCTCAAAGCTTTGGACGAACTGGTGAAGAGTTTTCCGACGGTAGAAACCGCGTAAGCCTCAATTCTCCGGTAAAGTACCGCACGATTTGTCGCTCATGCCCTCGGGCATGAGCGTTATCGTCTGCAAGTCTGCCCGCTGCACACCCCTTGCCGACGGTAAAAAGATTTCCTCTAGCTGCGTCGTTTTCGTCAACTTTGGAGTGTTTACAACAATGGCAAAAATCGTCGACATCAAAGGTCGTGAAGTTCTCGACTCCCGTGGCAATCCCACCGTGGAAGCGGACGTGCTTCTCGACAACGGCATCATCGGCAGCGCTTGCGCGCCGTCCGGTGCATCCACTGGCTCGCGTGAAGCGCTCGAGCTGCGTGATGGCGACAAGAGCCGTTACCTGGGCAAGGGCGTGCTCAAAGCGGTAGCCAACATCAACGGTCCGATCCGCGATCTGCTGCTGGGCACCGACCCAAGCGACCAGAAAGCCCTGGATCACGCGATGATCAAGCTCGACGGTACCGAAAACAAGGCAACTCTGGGCGCCAACGCCATCCTCGCTGTGTCTCTGGCTGCGGCCAAGGCTGCTGCGCAGGACCAGGACCTGCCGCTGTACGCACACATCGCCAACCTCAACGGCACTCCGGGTGTTTACTCGATGCCGGTACCGATGATGAACATCATCAACGGTGGCGAGCACGCCGATAACAACGTCGACATCCAGGAATTCATGGTGCAGCCGGTTGGCGCCAAGTCGTTCTCGGAAGGTCTGCGCATGGGCACCGAGATTTTCCATCACTTGAAAGCTGTGCTGAAGGCTCGTGGCCTGAGCACTGCCGTTGGCGACGAAGGCGGTTTCGCACCGAACCTGGCGTCCAACGAAGACGCGCTGAAAGTAATCTCCGAAGCTGTGGCCAATGCCGGTTACAAACTGGGCACCGACGTGACTCTGGCCCTGGACTGCGCGGCCAGCGAATTCTACGAAGACGGCAAGTACAACCTGTCCGGCGAAGGCCAGGTGTTCACCGCTGAAGGTTTCGCTGACTACCTGAAAGGCCTGACTGAACGTTACCCGATCATCTCGATCGAAGACGGTCTGGACGAGTCCGACTGGGCTGGCTGGAAAATCCTCACCGACAAGATCGGCGAGAAGGTTCAATTGGTGGGCGACGACCTGTTCGTGACCAACACCAAGATCCTTAAAGAGGGCATCGATAAAAACATCGCCAACTCGATCCTGATCAAGTTCAACCAGATCGGCACCCTGACCGAAACCCTGGAAGCCATCCAGATGGCCAAGGCAGCCGGTTACACCGCAGTGATCTCGCACCGTTCCGGCGAAACCGAAGATTCGACCATTGCCGACCTGGCTGTGGGTACTTCGGCTGGCCAGATCAAGACCGGTTCGCTGTGCCGTTCCGACCGCGTTTCCAAGTACAACCAACTGCTGCGTATCGAAGAGCAGTTGAATGGCAAGGCCAAGTACAACGGTCGCAGCGAGTTTCGCGGCTAAGTACAAATCGATGGAAGGACACCGGATTGTGTCGAAAAAGTCGTGACAGCGATGGATTTGCCACTAATCTGATGCCTTAACAGCACAAGCCTGGGTCTTCCAGGCTTCGTGCTATCAGATGCTTCAAAGTTTTGGCGTGGCTGTCTTTTTTCACTGGATACCTGATATTCGATGCGCAGTCCTTACTGGTTGTTTCTCGTTTTGCTCTTGCTACTGGCCGGTCTGCAATACCGCCTGTGGGTGGGCAATGGCAGTCTGGCGCAAGTTGCCGAGCTGAATCAGCAGATTGCTGATCAACACGCCGAGAACGAAGGTTTGCTGGAGCGTAATCGCGTGATGGACGCTGAAGTCAGTGAGTTGAAAAAGGGCATGGAGACCGTTGAAGAGCGGGCTCGTCACGAACTGGGCATGGTCAAGGACGGCGAAACCCTTTACCAGTTGGCCCAATGATCAATTCCCTGCCGGCCTTCTGGGCCGTGATTCCTGCCGCGGGCGTCGGTGCCCGAATGGCCGCGGACCGTCCCAAGCAATATCTGCAATTGGGCGGGCGCACAATTCTCGAACACAGCCTCGGCTGTTTCCTCGATCACCCAAGCCTTAAAGGACTGGTGGTCAGTCTTGCGGTTGATGATCCTTACTGGCCGAACCTGGCGTGCGTCAGCGATCCGCGCATTCAGCGGGTTGAAGGCGGGGCCGAGCGTTCTGGTTCGGTGCTCAATGCCTTGCTGCACTTGCATGCGCAGGGTGCCGATGATGAAGATTGGGTGCTGGTGCACGATGCGGCACGACCGAATCTGAGTCGCGAAGATCTCGACAAGTTACTCGATGAACTGGCGGATGATCCGGTCGGCGGTTTGCTCGCCGTCCCTGCGCGCGACACGTTGAAGCGCGTCGACAAGCACGGTCGGGTGCTGGAAACCGTCGATCGCAGCGTGATCTGGCAGGCGTATACGCCGCAGATGTTTCGCCTCGGCGCGTTGCATCGGGCGTTGGCGGACAGTCTGGTGGCGGATGCGCTGATTACTGATGAAGCTTCGGCGATGGAGTGGGCCGGTCTCAAGCCGCGACTGATTGAAGGGCGGGCGGATAACCTCAAGGTGACCCGGCCTGAAGATCTCGAATGGTTGCGTCAGCGTTGGGCGAATCGCCGCTAAAAGATCAAAAGATCGCAGCCTTCGGCAGCTCCTACATGGGTTCGCATGCCTTTGTAGGAGCTGCCGAAGGCTGCGATCTTTTGCTTTTCAACCTCGATATTCCGGCCGCTCAGCCAATCCCTCCTTCAAAAAATCCACCAACTTGCGCACCTTCGGCGACAAATGCCGCTGCTGCGGATACAGCGCCCACACCGCCGTGTTCGGTGGCTGGTGCGCCTCCAGCAAGGAAATCAACGCGCCACTGTGCAGATGCTCCAGCACGTAATAGTCCGGCAACTGACACAGCCCGACCCCCTGCAACGCCGCATCCAGCACTGCTTGCCCACTGTTGCAGCGCCAGTTGCCCTGCACCCGTTGGGAAAACTCCCGGCCGTTTTGCTCAAGCTGCCAGATGTCCGAGCTGCCGATCAGGCAATTATGTCGGCTCAATTCCGACAGGCTGTGTGGGCGGCCGTACCGCTCAACGTAGGACGGTGAAGCGCAGAGAAACATTCGCCGTGGCGCCAGGCGTGTCGCGACCAGCCGCGAGTCCTGCAAGCGACCGAGACGAATCGCCAGGTCCAATCCTTCATGCACCAGGTCGAGTTGGCGATTGCTCAGTTCGATATCGATGCGCAGCTGCGGATAAAGCCCCATGAACCGCGTTACCAGCGGCACGATAAAGCGTTCGCCGTAAGCCACGGCACAGGTCATGCGCAGCATGCCTTTCGGCTCACTGGTCAGGTCGCCCACCGCACGCAGGGCTTCTTCGCGACCATCCTGCAAGCGTTGGCAATGTTGCAGAAAGGTCTGCCCGGCCTCGGTCAGTGTCACGCGCCGGGTACTGCGATAGAGCAGGCGCGTCTGCAAACGCTCTTCGAGTCGGACGATTTGGCGACTGATGTGCGAGGACGAAACCCCAAGACGTTCGGCAGCGGCGGTGAACTGGCTGCATTCGGCGACGGCGACGAACTCGTCGATGCCTTCCCAGCGGTTTTCGGACATGGGGATTATCCCTGTATGGCAATAATGTTTTGCTTTTGTCCGGATTATTCATCGTAAAGCCATGTATTACACTCCTTGTCTGGTTTTTTATTCATTGGATTCACTGGAGAGTCAGCATGATCAAGTCGCGCGCCGCCGTTGCCTTCGAGGCCAAGAAGCCGCTGGAAATCGTAGAAGTCGATGTCGCCATGCCCAAGGCCGGCGAAGTGTTGCTGCGCGTGGTGGCTTCCGGGGTTTGCCACACTGACGCCTACACCCTGTCCGGTGCTGATCCGGAAGGCATCTTTCCGTCGATCCTTGGCCACGAAGGTGGCGCGATCGTTGAAGCCATCGGCGAGGGCGTAACCTCGGTTGCGGTGGGCGATCACGTGATTCCGCTGTACACCCCGGAATGCGGCCAGTGCAAATTCTGTAAGTCGGGCAAGACCAACCTGTGTCAGGCAATTCGCGCCACTCAGGGTAAAGGTTTGATGCCGGACGGCACTTCGCGCTTTTCCTACAAGGGCGAAACGATTTTCCACTACATGGGCACTTCGACGTTCTCGGAATACACCGTGTTGCCGGAAATATCCGTGGCCAAGATCTCCAAGGACGCGCCACTGGAAAAGGTTTGCCTGCTGGGCTGCGGCGTCACCACCGGTATCGGCGCAGTGCTCAACACCGCCAAGGTCAAACCGGGTGACACCGTGGCCATCTTCGGTCTCGGCGGCATCGGTCTGTCAGCGGTGATCGGCGCGGTGAAAGCCAAGGCTGCGCGCATCATTGCCATCGACATCAATCCGGCCAAGTTCGAAATCGCCAAGCAACTCGGTGCAACCGACTGCGTAAACCCGAAAGACTTCGATCGTCCGATCCAGGAAGTGATCGTCGACATGACCGATGGCGGCGTCGACTTCTCCTTCGAATGCATCGGCAACGTGCAACTGATGCGCGCCGCCCTTGAGTGCTGCCACAAAGGTTGGGGTGAGTCGGTGATCATCGGTGTGGCCGGTGCCGGCCAGGAAATCGCGACCCGTCCGTTCCAGTTGGTGACCGGTCGCGTCTGGCGCGGTTCGGCGTTCGGCGGCGTGCGCGGTCGTACCGAGTTGCCAAGCTACGTCGACATGGCCCAGAGCGGCGAAATCCCGCTGGATACGTTCATCACCCACACCATGGGCCTGGAAGACATCAACAAAGCGTTCGATCTGATGCACGAAGGCAAGAGCATTCGTACCGTCATTCATTTCTGATCAATCGTGGCGACATGGCTACAAGTCTTGAAGGCTTGTGGTCGTGATCACGTAGGAGTCTTCATATGAATCTGGAAAACATCTCCTGTCAGAAGAGTTTCGGCGGTTGGCACAAGCGCTATCGCCATCGCTCTGACGTGCTCGGTTGCGACATGGTGTTCGCCGTCTACCTGCCACCGCAGGCTGAGCAGGGCGGCAAGCTGCCAGTGCTGTATTGGTTGTCAGGCCTGACCTGCACCGATGAGAACTTCATGCAGAAGGCCGGCGCGATGCGCATGGCTGCCGAACTGGGTTTGATCATTGTTGCGCCGGACACCAGCCCGCGCGGCCCCGATGTCCCGGGTGATCCGGACAACGCTTGGGATTTCGGCCTTGGCGCCGGGTTCTATCTGAATGCCACCCAGGAACCTTGGTCGCGCCACTATCGGATGCATGACTATGTCGTGCAGGAATTGCCTTCACTGGTTGAAGCGCATTTCCCCGCTTCGGACAAACGCAGCATCAGCGGCCACTCCATGGGCGGTCACGGTGCGTTGGTCTGCGCATTGCGAAACCCGGGTCGCTATCAATCGGTGTCGGCGTTCTCGCCGATCAACAACCCGATGGATTGCCCATGGGGGCAAAAGGCGTTCTCCCGTTACCTGGGCGAAGATCGTTCGAAGTGGAAAGAGTGGGATGCCTGTGCGCTGATCGCCGAGGCCCACGAAAAACTGCCGCTGCTGGTCGATCAGGGTGATCGCGACGACTTCCTCGCCACTCAGCTCAAACCCGAAGCCTTGCAACAAGCAGCAAAACAAGCGGGCCATCCGCTGACATTGCGTCTGCAACCGGGCTACGACCACAGCTATTTCTTCATCTCAAGCTTTATAGACGACCACTTGCAGCATCACGCACGCGCCCTGCGCGGTTAATGCAGGTAGAATCACGCCCTGACAAAAATCGGGGCGTTTTTTTTATGCGTATTGGCCACGGCTATGATGTGCACCGTTTCGCTGAAGGCGATTTCATTACTCTGGGCGGCGTGCGTATCGCACACAGCTTCGGGCTGCTCGCTCATTCCGACGGTGACGTTTTGCTGCACGCCTTGAGCGATGCCTTGCTCGGCGCTGCGGCGCTGGGTGATATCGGCAAACACTTCCCGGACACCGACCCGCAATTCAAGGGCGCCGACAGCCGTGCGCTGCTGCGTCATGTGGTCGCGCTGATCCATGCCAAGGGCTGGAAAGTCGGCAACGTCGACAACACCATCGTTGCCCAGGCGCCGAAAATGGCCCCGCATATCGAATCGATGCGCGCGCTGATCGCGGCGGATCTTCAAGTTGAGTTGGATCAAGTGAACGTGAAAGCTACCACCACCGAAAAGCTTGGCTTTGTCGGTCGCGAAGAAGGCATCGCCGTGCACTCCGTTGCCTTGTTGCTGCGCGCATGAATGAACTGCAATTGCTCGGCCCGCGTGCCTATGGCGAAGCTCTCGGCAGCGCGATACTAAAAGCCATCGCCGAAGATTTTCAGGTCGATGAAGTGCTCGACATCCCGTTCAGCGGCGACGGCGAGCACTTGTGGATCTGGGTCGAAAAACGCGGCCTCAACACTGAAGAAGCCGCACGGCGTATTGCCAAGGCTGCCGGCGTGCCGTTGCGCACCGTCAGCTATGCCGGGCTGAAGGATCGTCAGGCGCTGACCCGTCAGTGGTTCAGCGTGCAACTGCCGGGCAAGGCCGATCCGGATCTGTCAGCGGCGGAAAACGACACGCTGAAGATCCTCAAGACCACCCGGCACAAGCGCAAGCTGCAACGCGGTGCGCATTCGGCCAACGGTTTCACCTTGCGCCTGACTCAGTTCACTGGCGACAAAGACGCGATTGAACAGCGTCTGCAACTGATCGCCAAACAGGGCATTCCCAATTATTTCGGCGCCCAGCGTTTCGGCCATGACGGCGGCAACGTCGTTGATGCGCGTGCGTGGGCGGCGCGCAAGGCTTTGCCGGAGCAGCGCAATGTGCGCTCGCGCCTGCTCTCGACCGCGCGCAGTTTTCTGTTCAACAAAGTGCTGGCGGCGCGTGTTGCCGATGGTACTTGGCAAAAAGCTCAGGTCGGCGATCTGCTGGCGTTCACCGACAGCCGCAGTTTTTTCCCGGCCGGAGAAGCTGAATGCAGCGACCCGCGTCTGGCGATTCTCGATCTGCATCCGACCGGTCCACAGTGGGGCGAAGGTGACTCGCCGACCGCAGGTGTTGTCCATGAACTGGAGCAGGGGATCGCCGCCGATGAAGCAGAGCTGCGCGATTGGTTGGTTCATGCCGGCATGAGCCACGAACGTCGCATCCTGCGGCTGCCCATTGGCGGGTTGACGTGGCATTATCCCCAGCCTGACATTCTGCAACTGGAATTCGTCCTCCCGGCCGGATGCTTCGCCACCGTATTGGTGCGCGAACTCGTTGATCTGGTGCCGGTGGGGCAGACGGACAGCCCATGCGTATTCTGATTTCTAACGACGATGGGGTAACCGCACCCGGTCTTGCCGCGCTCTATGCTGCGCTGGCGGATTACACCGAGTGCGTGGTTATCGCCCCGGAGCAGGACAAAAGCGGCGCCAGCAGTTCGCTGACGCTCGACCGTCCGCTGCACCCGCAATACCTTGCCAACGGCTTTATCAGCCTCAACGGCACACCGACCGACTGCGTGCACCTGGGCCTGAACGGCCTGCTGGAACGCGAGGCGGACATGGTGGTTTCCGGCATCAACCTCGGCGCCAACCTTGGCGATGACGTGCTGTATTCCGGGACAGTGGCGGCCGCTCTTGAGGGACGTTTCCTCGAGCGTCCGTCGTTTGCTTTTTCGCTGGTCTCACGGCAGGTGGATAATCTGCCGACGGCGGCGTACTTTGCGCGCAAACTGGTTGAAGCCCATGCCGGGCTCGACCTGCCGCCGCGCACGGTGCTCAACGTGAATATTCCCAACCTGCCCATCGATCACATTCGTGGCATCCAGCTGACCCGACTCGGCCATCGCGCCCGCGCGGCCGCGCCGATGAAAGTGGTCGATCCGCGTGGCAAGGCCGGTTACTGGATCGCTGCCGCCGGCGATGCCGAGGATGGCGGCCCCGGCACCGACTTTCATGCGGTGATGCAAGGTTATGTCTCCATCACGCCGTTGCAGCTTGATCGCACCTTCAATGATGCCTTCAGAAGTCTCGATGGCTGGCTGGAGGGACTGCGCTGATGGCCCGTGAACACGAAGACAGGCTGCGCAGCGGCATCGGTATGACCTCGCAGCGTACCCGTGAACGTCTGATCCAGCGCCTGTACGAAGAGGGCGTGTCCAACGCCAAGGTGCTGGAAGTGATTCGGCGTACGCCGCGTCATCTGTTCGTCGATGAAGCGCTGGCACATCGCGCTTACGAGGACACGGCGCTGCCGATCGGCAATAACCAGACCATTTCCCAGCCTTATATGGTGGCGCGCATGAGCGAGCTGCTGTTGGAGGCGGGACCGCTGGATAAAGTGCTGGAGATCGGCACCGGTTCCGGTTACCAGACCGCGGTGTTGTCACAACTGGTCGAGCGAGTGTTCTCGGTCGAGCGGATCAAGGTGCTGCAGGACCGCGCCAAGGAACGCCTGGTCGAACTTAACCTGCGCAATGTGGTGTTCCGCTGGGGCGATGGCTGGGAAGGCTGGCCGGCGCTGGCGCCGTATAACGGCATTATCGTCACCGCCGTGGCCACCGATGTTCCGCAAGCCTTGCTCGACCAATTGGCTCCGGGCGGGCGCATGGTGATTCCGGTGGGTTCCGGAGAAGTGCAGCAATTGTTGCTGATCGTGCGTGAGGAAAACGGCTTTTCCCGGCATGTTCTGGGGGCTGTTCGTTTCGTGCCGTTGCTCAATGGGCCGCTGGCCTGAGCATTTGTTTACGCACGCTGAATTCCTTTCGTTCGCCTGTGTCTTACTCCGGCAGCGATGGTTTAAACGCAGCAGATTGTCAGCTTGCAAACGTGTGCGCGAAGCGATTTCGCTTCATTAAAGGTAAAGCCGATCCGGCCCGTTATACTTGCGACACCTCATGCCGACATCCGGCATTTCACATTTTTCAGCCACCACAAAGGGAGCGGCGGGTGAGTCTCACAGTCATTGCGCAGCGTATGGGTAACACGAGCTTTCAGCGCCTGGTGACTGGCCTTGTCTTGAGCACCTTGCTGGTCGGTTGCTCCAGCACCAAATCGAGCAATGTGCGGGTGGTCGATCGCAATAATGCGGTGGCCCAGCGGCCTACCGTGACGACCGGACAGTATGTAGTCCGTCCCGGCGATACGATGTTTTCGATCGCGTTTCGCTACGGCTGGGACTACAAAGCCCTCGCGGCCCGGAACAATATTCCTACGCCGTACACGATCCATCCGGGTCAGACGATTCGCTTCGATGGCCGCACCGGTTCAACGCCGACGGCGGTGGTCGGCAACAGCAGTTCTTCGCCTTCTTCTTCGAGTAAAACCACGGTAATCCGGCGCCAGGCAAATGGCACGACGACCACCACAACCACCGGTTCTACTGGCGGTTCTGCGGGTGTTGCACCGTCCGTCGCCAACAAGCAAGCGCCCGCGCCACTGCCTCCGGCAGGCCCGGCCCCGACCGGCTGGGGATGGCCATCTAATGGCATTCTGATTGGAAAATTCTCTTCAAACGGTAGTTTGAATAAAGGAATTGATATCGCCGGAGATTTGGGACAGCCTGTTTTAGCTGCGTCTGATGGGACGGTGGTATACGCCGGGAGTGGCTTAAGGGGCTACGGCGAATTAGTCATCATCAAACACAGCGAAACCTACGTCAGTGCCTACGGACATAACCGCAGGCTGTTGGTTCGGGAGGGACAGCAGGTCAAGGTCGGACAGACAATTGCCGAAATGGGGTCAACGGGTACAGACCGGGTGAAACTGCATTTTGAGATTCGCCGCCAAGGTAAACCTGTGGATCCGCTGCAGTTCCTGCCAAGACGTTGATTTGTAAGCCAGCCTGTTCCGTCACGTAGAGGGGACAGGCTCCAGCGCTGCCAAGGATAAAGGCGTCGCTTGAGCTTGGGGTCGAACTCACCAAAGGACTATAACAATGGCTCTCAGTAAAGAAGTGCCGGAGTTTGACATCGACGATGAGGTTCTCCTTATGGAGACCGGCATCGATTCGGATTCGATGTCGAATGATGAAGGGGCTGCTCCACCTTCCGTTCGTTCCAAATCCAAACACTCCGCTTCACTTAAACAACATAAGTACATCGACTACACGCGTGCACTTGATGCCACGCAGTTGTATCTCAACGAAATCGGCTTTTCCCCATTGCTCTCCCCGGAGGAAGAAGTTCATTTTGCGCGCTTGTCGCAAAGTGGCGATCCGGCCGGGCGCAAGCGCATGATTGAAAGTAACCTGCGGCTGGTGGTCAAAATCGCCCGGCGTTACGTCAATCGGGGGCTGTCGCTGCTGGATCTGATCGAAGAGGGCAACCTCGGGCTGATCCGGGCGGTGGAAAAGTTCGATCCCGAGCGCGGCTTCCGCTTCTCGACCTATGCAACCTGGTGGATTCGTCAGACCATCGAGCGCGCGATCATGAATCAGACCCGGACCATCCGGTTGCCGATCCATGTGGTCAAGGAGCTCAACGTGTACCTGCGGGCTGCACGGGAGCTGACGCAAAAGCTCGACCACGAACCTTCACCCGAAGAAATCGCCAACCTGCTGGAAAAACCGGTGGGCGAGGTCAAGCGCATGCTGGGCCTGAACGAGCGGGTTTCTTCGGTCGACGTCTCGCTGGGTCCGGATTCGGATAAAACCCTGCTGGACACCCTTACCGATGATCGTCCGACCGATCCGTGCGAACTGTTGCAGGATGACGACCTGTCGCAGAGCATCGATCAATGGCTGTCGGAGCTGACCGACAAGCAGCGCGAGGTGGTTGTACGTCGCTTCGGCCTGCGCGGTCACGAGAGCAGCACGCTGGAAGACGTAGGCCTGGAGATCGGCCTGACCCGGGAACGGGTGCGGCAGATTCAGGTAGAAGGCCTCAAGCGCCTTCGTGAAATTCTTGAGAAGAATGGCCTGTCGAGCGAGTCGCTGTTCCAGTAAGCGCCTCTCACGTCCGCCCGCAGAAAGCCCCGACTGGTTCGGGGCTTTTTGTTGGCCTGGATTTGGTGGCTGTCCCTTACAACGCTGTTGATTGCCGGACGTACGGTTGGCAATTCCATCGTTTGTAGTCTCGCGGTGTAAGCCTTGGCTTACTCTTTCGTAGGTGTTCACTATTTTTACAGGACGGCAGACGTCGATTATTCTCGGCGTGGCTATTTAACTTATTGATTTATATATTTATTTTTTAATGTGAAGTGCTTATTACAGCGCTTCTACGGTCTCAGGGCCGATTGCTCTCGCCGGGGAATTCTCTAGTATCTGGGTTGTGTCGACGGACAGACACGCCCTTCAAGGATGAGGGGAACGGACATCGCAGGACGCGATTCATCAGGACGATGAAAAGGAATACAGGGAATAGGGAAAAAATGTGGGCGGGTCATACCGCCCCTTTTTTCGCCCGCAGAAAAGCAGAACACAGAAAAGCAAAAAGGCCCGCGAGGGGCCTTTTCATTCGAGCGCGGGGCAGATCAGCGTTCGAGGTCTTTGATCTTGCCTTTGACGCCGTCCCACTCTTCGGCATCCGGCAGCGATTCTTTCTTCTCGGTGATGTTCGGCCAGATTTCAGCCAGCTCAACATTGAGTTGAATGAACTCCTGCATCTCTTCCGGAACTTCGTCCTCGGAGAAGATGGCTACGGCCGGGCATTCCGGTTCGCACAGGGCGCAGTCGATGCACTCATCCGGGTGAATCACCAGGAAGTTCGGGCCTTCGTAAAAGCAGTCCACCGGACAGACTTCTACGCAGTCGGTGTACTTGCACTTGATGCAGTTGTCGGTGACGACGAAGGTCATTTCTAATTTTCTCCTCAGGCGGCGGCAGCGTTGCCCCTTCACGGTTGGGGTCGCCAGGTTCGGGAGCGATACCTGCTGGCCAGGCTATTAGCCAGCAGCATCCCAAACCGCGCGAGATTCTAACAGCTTGAAGCCGTTTGCGTTATATCCGCTTCTTCAGTGCTTATATCCGGTTCTTCAATGCATAGAGCATTTCGAGCGCACGACGCGGGGTCAGGTCATCCAGATCCAGTTTAGCCAGCTCATCGAGTACCGGATGCGGCAGGCTGGCGAACATGTCGCTTTGCTGTGGCGTCGCCGGTTTGCCCTTGGCCGCAGGTTTCGGCGCTTCATGCGGCAACGCGGTTTCTTCCAGTCGGCTCAAGTGCTCGCGGGCACGCACGATCACTTCACTCGGCACGCCGGCCAACTGCGCCACTGCCAAGCCATAACTCTGGCTGGCAGGGCCGGGCAGCACGTGGTGCAGGAACACGATGCGTTCGTTGTGCTCGGTGGCGTTGAGGTGGACGTTGGCCACCAATGGCTCGGCTTCCGGCAACACGGTCAGTTCAAAGTAGTGTGTAGCGAACAGTGTGTAGGCGCGCAAATGAGCCAGGCGCTCCGCCGCAGCCCACGCCAGCGACAGACCGTCGAAGGTGCTGGTGCCGCGACCGACTTCGTCCATCAGCACCAGGCTGCGCTCGGTGGCGTTGTGCAGGATGTTGGCGGTCTCGCTCATTTCAACCATGAAGGTCGAACGGCCGCCCGCGAGGTCATCGCTGGAACCGATGCGGGTGAAAATGCGATCGACCAGCGACAGTTCGCAACTGGCGGCCGGCACGAAGCTGCCGATATGCGCCAGCAGCACGATCAGTGCGGTTTGGCGCATGTAGGTGGATTTACCACCCATGTTCGGGCCGGTGATCACCAGCATGCGCGTGTTGTCATCCAGACTGAGGTCGTTGGCCACGAACGGCGTGGTCAGCACCTGCTCGACCACCGGGTGACGACCCTGGGAGATGCGCATGCACGGCTCGCTGACGAAACGTGGGCAGTTCAGGTCGAGGTTCAGCGCGCGCTCGGCGAGGTTGCTCAACACGTCGAGTTCGGCCAGTGCGCCAGCGGTGTCCTGCAACGGTGGCAATTGGCTGATCAGGTCTTCCAGCAGCGCTTCGTAAAGCATCTTCTCGCGTGCGAGGGCGCGGCTCTTGGCCGACAGCGCCTTGTCTTCGAATTCTTTCAGTTCCGGCGTAATAAAGCGTTCGGCGCCTTTCAGCGTCTGCCGACGAATGTAATCCGCTGGCGCCGATTCGGCCTGCTTGCTCGGCAGTTCGATGAAGTAGCCGTGAATGCGGTTATAGCCAACTTTCAGGTGGCTCAGGCCTGTGCGGGCTTTCTCGCGGGCTTCCAGATCGATGAGGAACTGACCGGCGTTTTCGCTCAGCGATTGCAGCTCGTCGAGTTCACTGTCGTAACCGGTTTTCAGCACGCCGCCGTCACGGATCACCGCAGGCGGGTTGTCGATAATGGCTTTTTCCAGCAACGCCGCCAGTTCCGGGTAAGTGCTGGTGGTGGTCGCCAGACCTTGCAGGTGCGGCGCTTCCAGATCGGTCATTGCCACTTGCAGTTCAGGCAGTGCGCCAAGGGCGTCGCGCAGCCGTGCGAGGTCACGAGGACGCGCGTTGCGCAGGCCGATCCGCGCGAGAATCCGCTCGATGTCGCCGATTTCCTTGAGCTGCGGTTGCAGTTTTTCGAAACGGTAGCGATCGAGCAGGCAAGTGATCGAGGTCTGACGCGCCAGCAGCACGGTCAGATCGCGCAGCGGACGGTTCAGCCAACGGGTCAGCAAGCGGCTGCCCATGGCGGTCTGGCAGCGATCGACGACCGATTGCAGGGTGTTATCGCGGCCACCGGCCAGATTGGTGTCGAGTTCGAGGTTACGACGGCTTGCACCGTCCAGCACCACGGTGTCATCCAGACGTTCGTGGCGCAGGCTGCGCAGGTGAGGCAGGGCGGTGCGCTGGGTTTCCTTGGCGTAGGCCAGCAGGCAACCGGCAGCGCCGATGGCCAGGCTCAGGTTCTCGCAGCCGAAGCCTTTCAGGTCCTGAGTAGAAAACTGTTGGCAAAGACTTTTCAGTGCTGAATCACGCTCGAAATCCCACGGCGCACGACGGCTGACGCCACGGCGTTTTTCCGCTGGCAGGTCCCTTGGCCAGTCATCCGGGATCAGCAACTCCACCGGATTGATCCGCTCCAGTTCCGCCAGCAGATTTTCCCAGCCTTTGATTTCCGACACGCTGAAGCTGCCGCTGGTGATGTCCAGCACGGCCAGACCGAACAGACGCTCATCACCCAACAGCGCAGCGATCAGGTTGTCGCGGCGCTCGTCGAGCAGCGCCTCATCACTGACCGTACCCGGCGTGAGGATTCGTACGACCTGACGTTCAACCGGGCCTTTGCTGGTCGCTGGATCGCCGACCTGCTCGCAGATCACCACCGATTCGCCGAGCTTGACCAGTTTCGCCAGATAGCCTTCCGCCGCGTGGTAAGGAATCCCGCACATCGGAATCGCCTGTCCCGCCGACTGCCCGCGCGCGGTCAGGGTGATGTCGAGCAACTTGGCAGCCTTCTTTGCGTCTTCGTAGAAGATCTCGTAGAAGTCGCCCATGCGGTAGAACATCAGCTGATCCGGGTGCTGATTCTTCAGGCGCCAGTACTGCTGCATCATCGGAGTGTGGGAGGACAGGTCGGAGACGGCTTTATTCATCGGATTGTCAGGCAACTCGTTAAAAGATGTAGGGCAAAAGCGGGGGCATCGGCCAGGCTTTCGCGCGATGGGCGCAAGGTTACCATGGGCAGTCTGCCGGACGCAGGCATCGCAGCCGGGTGACGGTTTTCTTCACCGAAAGGTGTATTTATGCACGATTTATGCAAATCAGCATTTGTCTTCATTAAAAACTTCAAGCACTATGCGCGTTATGCAAAAACGCAACGTAGCCTCCGTCTTAAGAGCACTGCTCGACCAGCACGGGATCTCCCCCACGGAGCTCCACCGTCGCACCGGCGTGCCTCAATCCACTCTCTCGCGGATTCTCAGCGGGAAGATCGTCGATCCCTCGGATAAACATATCTCGAAGATCGCCGAGTACTTCGCCGTGAGCACCGATCAGTTGCGCGGGCGCGCGGATGTCGCGCCGTCGGCCGGTGCCGTGCGTGATGACGTACACGCGGAACTCAAGGACATAATGCTGTGGGACGACGATACGCCGGTCGATGATGACGAAGTGTCGGTGCCGTTCCTTCGCGAGGTTGAATTGGCTGCTGGATCAGGAAGATTCGTCATCGAAGAGAGCGAGCGCTCTAGCCTGCGCTTCGGCAAGCGCAGCCTGCGCCATAACGGGGTGCAGTTCGACCAGGCCAAATGCGTGACAGTGCGTGGCAACAGCATGTTGCCGGTCTTGCGTGATGGTGCCACCGTCGGCGTCAATGCGGGCAAGTGCGGCATCGGCGACATCATCGATGGCGACCTGTACGCGATCAATCACAACGGCCAATTGCGCGTGAAGCAGCTTTATCGCTTGCCTACCGGCATTCGTCTGCGCAGCTTCAATCGCGATGAGCATCCAGACGAGGACTACAGCTTCCAGGAAATCCAGGAAGAGCAGATCGTCATCCTCGGTCACGTCTTCTGGTGGGGCATGTACGCCCGCTAACCAGACCTCTTCCAGATAAACCCGCCTTCGTTGGCGGGTTTTTTTTCGCCTGGATAAAACCACCAAACCCTTTCGCTGCGGGGCTTTCATGCGTTTGCGCATTTCTAATGCATAAATAAATGCATTTGCGCATTGACTGGATATGCATACATGCATATTCTTGCCACCAAGCCGCTCGACAAAGCGGCTGGCAAGAAAGCTCTTTAGTTCCACAAGAACAGGCAGCGATGAACCGGCCTCAACGGTTCAGAGGGTTGGCAACTGACCCGGGTGTGCAGCGTAAAGCACCAGAAGCAGTTATCCGGCGGGCAGGGACCGCGGTCGGAAAAACAATTTGAATGGACTCGTACCGCGCCAGTAGCGCCGAAAAGTCAGCTTCCTTCTTGAACACAGGATTTGAAGGAAGGCGAAGGAGCGCATTACTGAAAAGCCCGGCTTCAGCGCCGGGCTTTTTGGAATGCCTGCCTGATCAAACACGACATGCATTGAAAAACACACATCGAGGAATACACATGAATCTTTATGCACTGGTCGAATACAACAGAGTGGTCCAACTGAAAGAGAGCGAAATCGCTCCTGAAGCACCGGCTTCGCCAGCCTCCGTCTGGGTTGATGTCACCGGCTCGGATGTTCGAGTGGGGTGGGGAGCCACATTCAACGGAATCTGGACCTTTTCTCCACCGACCGAGGAAGACCTGCGAAATGAAGCCGAACAGCAGAAATGGCAACTGCTGAATGCGGCCGCCAACTGGCTGTTGATGAACTCGTTGCAGTTCAAGGTTGACCTGGCCATGGCCACGGCAGAAGAGCAGGCCCTGCTGCTGGCTCACAAACAGTACTGCATCGCTCTCAGCGACATCGATAAACAGTCGGGTTATCCGGCAAACATCATGTGGCCGGTCGCTCCTTACTGACGCATCAAGTCTGCTGTGAAAGCAGACCCATCGTGCCTGGTTCCTTGAGCCAGAAGACCACAACCAATTCCGAAATTTATCAGGGATGAAAAACAAACCATGTTGAACAATAAAATCGCTGCGCTTTTCACGACTTTTGTACTGCTCGGCACAGGTACCCACGCACTGGCTGCCAATCTGTTGGTGAACGGCAGTTTCGAGCAATCAACCTGCGGCGCAGGCTGCATTTTGGACACTCCCGCAAAAGCCAACGCCATCACAGGCTGGACGACATTTCTGTCTGGTGCCGAATATTTCAATATGCCTAATGCGATTGGCGGCTCTGTTGCAGCAGATGGCGTGATGATCGTTGACTTGGCCAACTACGTGTACGGCAACGGCGGTGGAATACAGCAGAACTTTGCAACGACCGTGGGCGCCAAATACCGAGTGACCTTCAGTGCGGGCAATTCGCGTTTTGCCAGCCGCTCGGGCGACGGCGTCATCCAGATGAAAGTGGCAGGTCAAACCGCGACCTTCAACACGCCGACCGCCAAAGGCGTTGCAGTTGAATGGGCCACTCTGACCTACGATTTCACCGCAACCACGCCGCAGACAACGCTGGCGTTTTCCAACGAGCAGAACCCGTACGCCAACTTTGCCTTTATCGATGACGTCATTGTCGAGCGTTTGTAACGCCTGTAGACGGGGAGCGCTGGTTTTACTCAAACGTGAGAGATGACCTCAATGCATCGGGTCTGCTCACAATTTCTTGGTTCCTCAACGCTACCCCGGAGGCGTGACATGACAAATGAGCAACAAGCCCTGGCCGACATGCCGATCTGGCTGGTCATCCTCCTTGCCGTCGTTGGCGGGGTGTCCGGCGAAATGTGGCGCGCCGACAAGGAAGGTGCCCGTGGCTGGTCACTGCTGCGACGCCTGGCCCTGCGCTCCGGCGCCTGCATGATCTGCGGCGTGTCGGCGATCATGCTGCTGTATGCCGCTGGCATGTCGATCTGGGCCGCCGGCGCCTTCGGTTGCCTGACCGCAATGGCCGGCGCCGACGTGGCAATCGGGTTGTACGAACGCTGGGCTGCCAAGCGCATCGGCGTCTGCGAAGTACCGCCTCGCGACCACCCTTAACTTCAGTACTTCTCCGTGCCGCCATTTTGGCGGCAGGGCTGCGCGTGGACGATTGAAAAGGAGGTCATGTATGCCCACACCGATCCAGCAGCCGTCGCAACTGTTCACAGCCATCGCGACGACACTGCGCAACACTACCGGACTCAACCTCAGCGTCGGCAATCATGATGATTTCACTGCACCGGGCGATCAGGCCTGGGTGCTGATCGACTTCGACCGCAATGGGCCGGGAGTGCGTGCCGCTGACGGGCGAATTGCTCATGTCATGACGGTCTCCCTGCAAGTCATCCCGGCCCTTGCCGCCAGCGCATTTGCAGCGTGCGATCTGATCGCGGTGCTGAAAAACCTGATTACTGACAACCGCTGGAACCTGCCCGGCGATCAATGCGATCTGCCGATGAATATTGATGGCTTGCCGTCATTGCTCATTCGCGGCGATCAGCAATACAAAGCCTGGACCCTGACGTTCAACCAGACCCTCTACCTCGGCCCGACCTTGCTGGACGATCCACTGGGCACGCCGAAATTCGCTCGCACCTGGGAGGTCAGCAATATCGACGACCCGGACCAATACACCGCGCTGGAGGCCTGACCGATGTTCGACGCATTACTGCGCATGCAACTCGGCCCGATCATCGAGCGCCTGGCCGAAATGGAAGCGGAAATCGACGACCTGCACCGCCGTGCCGAGAGCTTCTGCCGCATCGGCATTTGCCAGACCGTTGACGCCGCGAGCAACACCTGTCAGGTCAGTCACGGCGGCTTGCTCACGCCAGCCATCAAGTTCTTCAATCCCAGCGCTGGCGCGCAGAGTGAATCGCGGATTCCGACGGTGGGCGAGCAGTGTCTGCTGTTCAACTACGGCAGCGGCGAAAGCGGTGCACAGAGCGTGGCGTTGTTCGGTTTGAACAGTGACCGTTTTCCGCCAGCCTCTACGATCCCGACGCTGACCCGTCGCGTGCATCAGGACGGTAGCGAAAGCGGCTACGACGATGCTTCACACACCCTGCACTGGCAAAACGGCCCGGCAGCTTTCAACGGTTCTCGTGAATCGCTGGAGCTGAGCATCGGCCCGGCACGACTGGCAATGACACCGCAACTGATCACCCTGCAACTGGGTGCAGTCGGCCTGACCATTGACGCTTCGGGCGTGCACTTCAGCGGCCCATTGGTCGATCACCAGGGCCGTGTCATCAGCCCCTGAATCAAGAGCCTTCCATGATCGGAATCGATAGAGACAGCGGGGCCACGGTCGACGACTGGCTGCAATTTGTGCAGCGCGCGACCCGGGCCCTGACTACGCCGCTGGGTACCCGGCAAAAAAGGCCCTTGTACGGATCGCTGATCCCCTCGTTGTTGGGGCAGAACCTCGGCGACGACGTCCTGCTTCTGGCCCAGAGCCACGCGGCGCAAGCGTTCTACAACACGCAGAACGGGATCAGCGATTTTCAGCCGCAAGTGATCGTCGCCAGCCGTCAGGGCGCCGGTCTGCTGCTGCGTTTCGCCGGCACCTGGAAAAATCGTCAACAAACCTTCGAGGTCGTGACATGAGCATGTTGATCCCCGGCCAGAACCAATTGGCCGAACCCGCGCTGATCACCGTTGAAGCCTTCGAAGACTTGCTCGCTGAGTTCAAGACTTTCGTCGTCGAATATGTCGGGGCGCGTTCGCCGGACAGTGCTGCGAAACTCAAGACCAGCCTGGAAAACGAAAGTGAACTGCTGACCCTGGCGCTGGAAGCTTTCTGCGTCCGACTGCAAACCCACGAGCGCAAATACAACGCTCGCATCAAACAGATGCTGGCGTGGTGGGCGACGGGCAGCAACCTCGATGCACGGCTGGCGGACATGGGCCTTGAGCGGCAGTTGCTTGATCCAGGTGATCCGGCAGCATTTCCACCGGTGCCGGCGATTTACGAAAGCGACGACGATGCTCGCTTGCGTTATTACCTGGCACCGCATGCACCGGCAGCGGGCTCACGGATGCAATATCGCCGCGAAGTCTTCACCCTCGGCGAGCGGCCAACGGTGAAGGTCGAATCCACCGATGCCGGTGTGGTGAGTGTCACTTACTCCTTCAACCCCGATGGTCTCGCCGCGCAGGTCAAGGATGGCAACGGTCGACGCACCGCGCCCGGTGAAGTGCAGGTCACGGTGCTGTCGCGAGAGGGTGATGGGACGCCATCTGAAGGATTGCTTGAAGGCGTGCGTGAACACTTCGCCCGGCCAGATGTGCGCCCGGAAACCGACCTCGTCACCGTCAAGGCTGCCGACATTCAGCGCTACAAGATTCGCGTCGTCGCCAAGATCAATTCCGGCCCCGATTCAGGCCTGACCAAAGTCGCCGCGCAACAGCAACTACAGGCCTACGCCGACAGTTGTCATCGCCTCGAAGGCCGGGTCGATCCGAGCTGGATCGACTACACGCTGCACAGCGCCGGCGCCGTGCAACTGCAGATTCTTGAACCGCTGGCGCCAATCGTGACGACGGCGTTTCAAGCGCCTTACTGCACCGCAGTCGAAGTCGAGGTGCTGACGCTATGAGTGAGCAAACTCAGCGTCCGACGCTGCTGCCTGCCAACAGCTCGGCACTCGAACGAGGTCTGGATCTGGGCTTCGGCGCACTGCTTGATCGCATCGCACCGCCGTTTCCCGAACTGATGAACCCGGGCGAAACACCGGTCGCATTCCTGCCGTATCTGGCAGCGGATCGCGGTGTCGCCGAATGGAGTACAGCCGCACCGGAAGCGGAAAAACGCCTGACCGTCGAACTGGCCTGGCCCACCGCGCGCCAGGCCGGCACTCGCAAGGCGCTGGAAAACGCCGCCAAGGGTTTGCAGCTGCGCCCGGAAATCCGCGCCTGGTACGAACAGACACCGCCCGGTGCGCCGTACAGCTTTTCCGTTCGCGCCTTCAGCGACCAACCCTACAGCGAAGAAATCGATGCCCGTCTCGACCGACGCCTGGCGGATGCCAAGAGCGAGCGCGATGTGCTGACGGTCTCCGTTGGCTTGAGCGCTTTCGGCAATCACGTCATCGGCGCCGCGACGTTCTGCGGCGAGCTGACCACGGTTTATCCGGTGTTCATCGAAGGGCTGGAAACCTCGGGAGAGGCGTTCATGGCTGCCGGCATGTACACCGTCGAAACATCCACTATTTATCCTCAGGGGGCCTGAATGGCTGACTATTACACCCTGCTCACCAACGCAGGGATTGCCTACGAAACGGCGTGCAAGGCCGCGGGCACGCCGATCAAGTTGACGCAGATTTCCGTCGGTGACGGCGGCGGCGCGGTCTACAACCCGGCCGCGACCGCCACGGCACTGAAACGCGAAGTCTGGCGCGGGCCGCTCAATGCGCTGTTCCAGGACGAGAAGAATCCGAGCTGGCTGCTCGCCGAAGTGACCATTCCGCCGGATGTCGGCGGTTGGTATGTACGAGAGGCCGGGTTGTGGACTGACACCGGGATTCTCTACGCCATCGTCAAATATCCGGAGTCGTTCAAACCGGTTCTGGCCACGTCGGGTTCGGGTAAAGAGTTCTACATTCGCTCGATTTTCGAGACCAGCAATGCGTCGCTGGTGACGTTGTTGATTGATGACACGGTGGTTAAGGCCACGCGTGCCTGGGTCATGAGTTATCTCGCCGAAGAGCTCGGCAAGCTGGATGGTAAGCAATCGGTGCGCGTTGCGGCATCCACCAACATCGTGTTGAACGGTGCGCAGCAAATTGACGGTGTCGCAGTGATCGCTGGTGACCGCGTGCTGGTTGCGAATCAGACGCTGGCCAAGGACAACGGACTGTGGATCGTCGCCAATGGCGACTGGGTGCGGGCGACCGATGCCAATACCAGCGCCAAGGTGACGCCGGGCCTGACGGTGATGGTGGAGGAGGGCGCCACGAACGGCGATTCGCTGTGGCACCTGACCACCAATGCGCCGATTACCCTCGGCACGACCGCGCTGACGTTCAAGATGCTCGCCGGGCGCACCGGGATTGCCGCCGGGACTTACAAAAGTCTGACGGTTGATGAATATGGCCGGGCGACTGCCGGTGCGAACCCTGAAACGTTGGCCGGGTTCGGCATCAAGGATTCGTACACCAAGGCTGAAGTTGAAGCGCTGATTGCCAAGGCGTCGGCGTTGCCGGTGGGTTCGATTGTCGCGTTTCCGGTTGATGCACCACCGCCGGGTTTTCTGGAGCTGGATAACAGCGTCAAGAGCAGTGCTACGTACCCGGACCTGAGCGCTTATCTGGGCGGCAAGTTCAACAAGGGTGACGAGGGTGTTGGCAATTTCCGCTTGCCCGAGGCGCGTGGGGAGTTCTTGCGCGGTTGGGATCATGGGCGCGGAGTGGATGTCGAGCGAACTATTGGCAGCCAACAGGCCGCTACGGCGGTTTGCGCAGGGGATGCCACGAAAACATCGCAAGTTGTGGGCAGTTTTTATAACACTCAGGATGACAATGTAGCAGCCTTCAAAGCCCGATTGAATTCAGATGGTGATGCTTCTCTTACAGGTATTTCGCAGTCCTACGCCGCAGCTACCGGCAGCAACGACATTGCGAATACGGCAATCACTGTCCGTCCGCGCAACATCGCCGTCATGTGGTGCATCAAAGCCTGGAACGCCCCGGTCAATCAGGGAACCATCGATGTCGCCGCGCTGGTCAAGGAAGTCGAACGGCTTAAATCCGCTGTTCCAGTTGGCGCTGTTCTGGCATTTCCGACCGGCATCGTCGCTCCCGGTTATCTGGAACTGGATGGCAGTGTGCAGAGCATTGCTACCTATCCGGATCTGGCTGCCTATCTCGGCGCCACTTACAACAGGGGTAATGAAGGCGCAGGCAACTTCCGTTTGCCGGAATCACGCGGTGAGTTCCTGCGCGGCTGGGATCATGGGCGCGGTGTGGATGCCGGGCGGCAGATCGGAATTTATCAGGGGGACGAAGTAAAGTCCCACTATCACGATGCCCTGTTCGCAACAGGTCCAGTAGGCACTGGCTCCGTTCTGGGGATCACCAACTCGGCTGCCGGTGACAGGGTGGGAAGTGGTGCGCAATATGCGTCCAGCGGCGGCCCTCAAAGCTACATTGCCAGTACCGGAGGCGCTGAAACCCGCCCCCGCAACATCGCCGTCATGTGGTGCATCAAAGCCTGGGATGCGTCGATCAATCAGGGAAACATCGATATCACTGCGCTGGCGACTCTGGCGCAACAAGCTTCCGAAAGCAATCAAGGCACAGCAAAAATCGCCACCCAAGCCCAGACAGACGCGGGCACTGATGACAAAACTGTAGTCACCCCCAAAAAAATGCGTTGGGGCTTTTCAATTGGCATTTCTGAGAACTTGGGCAGTAGCTACGTCGTATTTCCGACGTGGCTCGGAGGTTTGATCATTCAGTGGGGGATGACGAACGCAATCGCATCCGGCGCAAATTACCTCCAGCCCTTTCCGGTAGCGTTCCCGTTGTTTGTGCCAGCAGTGTTTACGACTTATCCCAATGCTGCAGTGGATGCGCCGACGGGCTCGACCTATATCGGGCAGGTTCGAGCTCAGAGTAGGGCGAACGTGACCATTCGCAACATTGGCCCCACCCCGGCACAATTTTATTTTCTGGCTATCGGCCGTTGAGGCCGAGAACCAGTCGAGGGTTAGCTATGAAGTTTGCAACATTTAGTGAAACCGGTGAGTTGACCGGACGTTATGACTCGGCCCTTCACTCAGTCATTCCTGAACAAGCGGTCGAACTGAGCGATGAAGTTTTTCTCGCCACCAGAACCGATCAAACGGGTGAGTGGAGGCTGGTCGATGGCGAGGTCGTAAAAGTACCCTTTGCAATAGCGGAGCCGAATTACCCCGAACTGTTTGCGCAAACGCGGTTCTTGCATGAAACACACGGTATCGCCATAGAGGGATTGAATATAGAAACAACTCGCGACAGCCAGGCGCTGATCGCCAGCACAGGTCTGTCTGCCATTCTCGACCCCGAGTATCGCTGCAACTTCAAAACCCTCGATGGTTTTGTCGAGATCGGCGCCGAGCAGATTCTCGCCATTGCCAAGGCTGTGCGCAGCCATGTCCAGGCCTGCTTTGATCGCGAACTGGATTTGCTCCGGGCCCTCGAGGCGCGAACTTATAAAGATGAAATGCTCGCTGAAGGTTGGCCGCTCTCTCCACCGATCACCGCGCATCAGTAAACGCCCCATTCTCTGGGGCGTTTTCATATCTGACCACTCACGAGGGTGGTTTTAGAGTCGTCGTTAATCACACAAGGAAGAACCTATGTTTTACGCACCCTCCACGGGCGGTTTTTACGATTCCGCCTTTCATACCGAAATTCCAAGCGATGCAGTTGAAATTTCTCAGGAGTACTGGCTCGAGTTATTGAACGGGCTGTCTACCGGCAAGATGATTGTCATGAATGAAAATAACTATCCGGTGCTGGTTGATCGGCCGGGGCCAACGCCTGCAGAACTTGAGAGCATTGAACGCTACTGGCGCAAACAGCAGATCGCGCTCACTGATCCCGTGGTCAATCGTCACCGCGACGAGGTGGACCGTTGGCCAACCCAGCTGACCCCGGCGCAATACATCGAGTTGCAGACTTATCGCCATGTGCTTCGTCTGTGGCCGGAGGGCGGTGAGTTGCCCTTGAGCGAACACCGCCCGGCAGCGCCGGAATGGCTCGCTAGCCTGCCTGAATAAAAACGCCCCGCACTGACGGGGCGTTTTCTTATCCGCTGATCAGCAACTGATAGCCCCTTGTTGAAACCAAGGGGCTTTTTCGTCTTTGGAGAAACCCGAATGGCAACCCGCCAAACCTACACCGTGCTCGTCCCATTCCCCACCGGCGGTGGGCATTGGTCGAGCATCGGTCAAGACCTTGATCTGCTCGACGTCGAGGCCAGTGCCTTGCACTTCGCCGGTCGACTGGAACTGAAAACCCCAACCACCCAGGCCAAAAAGGCCGCTGCCAAGAAGGCTGACTGAATATGGCTGAGGTTCTGAACTTCGAGCACAACGGCATTACCGTCAATGCCACCGAATCCCCTGAGGCCATGGGTGGCCTGGGTGACAACGTCATCGGTCTGGTCGGCACTGCGCCGAAAGCCGATCCGCTGATTCCGCGCAACGCACCGTTCCGCATCAACAGCTTCACCACCCAGGCGCTGCTCGATCCGACCGGTTCGGAAGAGGGCACTTTGTACCACGCGGTTTACCAGATCCTCAAAGTGGTCAAGGTGCCGGTTTACGTGGTGATCGTCGAAGCGGGCGCGACACCGGCCGACACCGTTAACGCAGTGATTGGCGGCGTTGATCCGCTGACCGGTCGCAAGCTCGGTCTGGCTGCACTGGGCAGTGTTCCGGAAGACCTGACCATCATCGGCGCGCCGGGCTTTACCGGCACCAAAGCAGTGGCCAGCGAGTTCGCCTCGTTCGGCAAGCGCATCAAGGCCCGTGTGGTGTTGGACGGCAAGGACGCCTCGGTCGCCGATCAAGTGCTGTACAGCCAGGAACTCGGCGGCGCCGATCTCGGTTTTGACCGTTGCCTGGTGGTGCACAACATGCCCGCCGTGTATTCGAAAGCGGCGAAGAAAAACGTCTTCCTGTCGCCTTCCAGCCTGGCGATTGCCGCGCTGGCCAAGGTCAAGCAGTGGGAGAGCCCGGGCAACCAGGTGACCTACGCCGAGGACGTTTCGCGGGTCGTTGAATACAACATTCTCGACACCTCCACCGAGGGCGACCTGCTCAACCGCTACGGCGTCAGCTACTACGCCCGCACCGTGCTCGGCGGCTTCTCGCTGCTGGGTAACCGCTCGATCACCGGCAAGTTCATCAGCTATGTTGGCCTCGAAGATGCGATCAGCCGCAAGCTGGTCAAGGCCGGCCAGAAAGCCATGGCCAAGAACCTCACCAAGTCCTTCATGGATCAAGAGGTCAAGCGCATCAACGACTGGCTGCAAACCCTGGTCGCCGACGAAACCATTCCTGGCGGCAGCGTGTATCTGCACCCGGAACTCAACAGCGTCGAGAAGTACAAGAACGGCACCTGGTACGTGGTCATCGACTACGGCCGCTACGCGCCGAACGAACACATGGTTTACCAACTCAACGCCCGCGATGAAATCATCGAGCAGTTCCTGGAGGACGTTCTCTAATGTTTACCAACCGCGTAAGACAGGCCATCGCGGCCACTCTGCAAGGCCTGCCGTTGTCGGCGACCGTTGAAGAATTCACCCCGCCGAAAATCGATTTCGACATGGAAAACATGACGGGCGGACGCTTCATCGTTGAGGAAATGGCCAAGAGTGCCAAGCCGCTGAATGCTCAGATCAAGCTGCAGGGCACGGGCGCCGAAGTGTTGCTCGCCATGGGTGTGAAATTGGGCGATGACATTCTGCTGAACGTGCGTGAAGCCGGTCAGGATCAGGACGGAAACACCTGGTTCACCTATCACACCATCGGCGGCAAGCTCAAAACCATGGGGGAGGACGCCATCAAAATGGGTGGCAAAGCCCTGACGACGCTGGACTTCTCGTGCCGTACCTACAACCGCCTGGAAAACGGCATTCCGGTGATCGACATCGACGTGCGCACCCAGAAGTTCGTGCTCAACGGCGTCGACATCCTCGGTGATGCGCGTCGTGCGGTGCTGATGCCGTAACCCTCCCATCACCACAAAACCCTGTAGGAGTGAGCCTGCTCGCGATGGGCCAGCACATTCAACATCAATGTGCCTGAAAGACCGCTATCGCGAGCAGGCTCACTCCTACAAGGGAATTGCTACACCCCTCAAGAATCACCAAGGAATTCATTCATGTCGTGGATGCCACCCCAGCATGACCTGCTGTCGCCGATCACCGGCGATGACGGTTCGCAGATCGAAACGATCCAGCTCAAGCCGCTGTTCTACGCCGCGCAAAAAGACGCGCTGGAGCGCGCCGGCGATGACGAAGACGATCAGTTCTTCGAACTGGCGCTGCTCGCCACCGGCCTCTCGGTCAAGGAACTCGACCAGCTCAAGCGCCCGGATTACGTGAGCATCGCCCAGTACGTGCACGAGATGTCGACACGCCCTGCGTCGTACTTTCTCGATCAGGTCGAAGACGCGGAAAAATCCGCCGATCCCGACCAGGTGCAGTTGCTGCAACCGCTCGCCGTGACCGGCCGCACCGTAACCTCGCTGTCGCTGGAAATGCCGGCACTGCGCGCGACCAAAGTGATGAAGAAACTGAAAACGGCCAAGGAACGCGCCGAGTTCATCACCGCCCATTGCACCGGCCTGATGATCCCCGATCTGGCCCTGATGACCGTCCCGGACTGGACGCAATTGCAGGTGCGCATCGACGATTTTTTAAACCAGCCGGCGGCCTACTTTCGGAACGCGACATCGAAGTAATCCTCGATATCGTCCCGCTCATTTACCCGGTAAGTGAAGCGGAGATTCTGGAATGGGACGCCGAAAAGGCGTTGCGCCGCTACGACATAGCGATCACTCGCCTTGGCGTGAAACAGGAGTAGAGCGGCATGGCAGAAACAAGGTATTCGCCAATGCTGGCCAGCGCGAACAGCAGCGTCGGGTTCAGCAACACTGGCTTGGCAGGTGAGAGGTCTGCATTCGATGTTATCGCCAATCCGCTGGCGGAGTTGAAGCTGGCGGTCTTGACCGCCAGTCAGGACATCCGGTTGTTGATCAAGGAGCAGATCAAGCTCCGGGAAGTCATGGTCGCGCTGCAATCGCTGTCGAAGGCCAGTTCGCCGACGTCGGCGCCAGTAACTGCGCCGAAGTCAAAACTCACGGCCGAGATCGAACAGCGTCAGCCTCCCGCGTTTCTGCAGCCGACCATGGCGCTTCAAACGGCCATGGCCAGGCTAAAACAAGTGCCGGGCATGGACGGCGATCTCAAGAGCATGGAGATCGCCAACCTGGCAATGGCCAGCGAAAAAGCGGTGGCGGGCAGTGGTGCGACCGCGGTTAGCCTGGCCGAGGTCGAATATGCCGCGGGCAAATCCGGGGTAGGCGCCAATCTCACTGGCGACGCAAAGGAAAAGGAACTGCTGGATTTCGGCCGTGATGCCGCCACGAACGCGACAGCGTTTGGCATTGAGCTGAAAGCTGCTGGAGAAATGCTGACGGTCTGGAGAACCTCGCTCAAGCTTGATCGCGCGCAGGCTCAAAGCTTGGCCGACGCCAGTATTCATCTCGGGAAGAATTCGCTGAAAGCGACCGCAGCCGACATCGGCTCGGTGGTACAGAGTTCTGGCGAAACAGGAGTCGCGGCGGGTATTGCACCTGAGCAACTGGCTGCTCTTGCGGCCGCTTTGCTCAACGCAGATGTGAACACGTCTGGCGCCGCTACATCGGTGAAAAGCATCAGCGCTGCGTTGGCCAAAGGTACCAAAGGCTCTGTCGCCGAGCGTGCCGCTTGGGCAACACTTGGACTACAGCCGGACAAGCTCACCGAGAATGTTCCGCAAACCGTTTTCAAAGCACTCGAGGCTCTTAAACAAAAGCCTGCGAGCGAACAATCGGCACTGATCAAGACGTTGTTCAACGGTGATGAAGGCGTCAGCAAACTGCTGGAGAAACCGCAGGATGTCGAAAAGACATTTGCGTTGCTGACCGCGAGAAAACCGCTTGATCCACAGACCGAGTTGCTGAAGACGTTGTCGACCGGCAGCGACGGTTTGCATCAGTTGATGGCGAAACCTGCTGATACGCCGGTCTCGCCGGTTCCCCTTCAAGGACCGACCCAAAGCATCGAGCCGCAGTACAAAGGTGCGGTGCAAAGGTCAGCCGATCCGACAGGCGGGAGTCCTCAGCAGAGCTGGAATGCTTTGGAGGCCAGTAGAAATCGTTTGGCGACAGCGGTAGCTCCGGATGCACAAACGCTGGACTCGCTTACCAATACATTGAACTGGGCGGCGGAAAAAGCCGAGGCAAACCCGAAAGTCGCCACGTCTCTGACTATTGCGGCGGCGGGGATTACGGCGTTTGTGGGGGCATTGCTGGCAAAGGCCGCCGATAATTTCGTTGGCAAGCTTGTGAAGGGTATCGCAACGAAACTGCCGAAGGGACTTGGCAAATGGATTGCTGATATCGATGTTGCCGGCGATAGCGGTAAACCCGTTGAGAACTCGACTTTTGATGAACCAGATCCGAAAAAGCCTGCCCAGAGAAAGCGTGGAGGCCTGAAACCACGCAGGGTGAGCCTCGGTTCTTTGACCCAACGAAAGAGCCATCAACCACTGATAAGCTCCGGCAGCTCTGCAGCTCGCAATCCTCTCATTCGCCAGATCTCAGCGTGGCCGGCAAGCATGACGGCATTCGCCGGCTCATCGAGCGCCAGCCCAATGCACGCCGCGCCGCTGTCCGGCTCCTACGCCAAGGCCGGCGCGCTGCTGGCCAAAAAAGCGCCGCCGCTGCGCCTGCTCAGCGCAGGTTATGAACTGGTCAATGGTGTGAGGCACGGGGACACGCGTTCAGTGGTGTCATCCGGTGCTTCGTTGGCCGGGTCTTCAGCGGGCGCCGCTGTCGGTGCCGCGCTTGGCACGTTGATTCTGCCTGGCGTGGGCACTGCAATTGGCGGGTGGCTCGGAAGCATGGCGGGGGGAGCCATCGGTGAGTCGCTGGGCGACAAGCTGGGGACCCAAGTCGATCGTCTTGGCGCGCCTGCTCAGGTCAGCAAGGATCTGATCACGACCTCGGCGACCTCGGCGATCCCAGCCACCACAGCCGCCAGCCAGCCTGTCACGTTCAACTCAACAATACAGATCAATGGCCAGGATCTGGCCAGCGCCCAGGCGCTCGCCAATCTGGTGGTCCAAACAACCATGGGGCAGTTGGGGCAGATCATGCCAACCAACCCCCTCGCCACCCGCCGTGACGCAGCCCTGACCGATGGAGTCGCCTGATGAAACAACAAATGGCACTGGGCAATTTCATCTTCGGCCTCTCGCGTCAATTTGCGTACCACCAGTTGTTGCGCAAGTCCGATGGCGGCTGGAGCGAAATACAGATCCTCACCAGCAAACCGAAATCCAGCCAGACCGGCCAGAAGTCGGAAACCCTGACCATCACCGGCAGGTCGATGTACGCCGTGGCCATGGATCGGCTCGATGAACTGCGCGCCTTGCAGGCACTGCGCATACCGCTGCCATTGATTGACGGCATTGGTCGCAACTGGGGTCTTTGGCGGATCAACAACGTTCAGGAAACCCAGACCCAGATCATCGATGACGGTACGGCGATGGTGGTCGATTGGGTCATCGAATTGGCGGAGTTCAACAATGCGTAAGGTTCGAAGCGTGGCCGGTGATTCGGTGAATTTGCTGCTCTACCGCGAAACCGGGCGCAGCGACGATGCCGCTGAAGAAGCCCTGTGGAAACTCAATCCGACCCTGGCCGAACACGGCCCGGTTCTGCCCGCTGGCATCTGGGTCGTGCTGCCTGAACTCGACAGCAAACCTGCTGCGATCAAAGCGCTCACGGCCTGGGATTAAGGAGGTTGTATGGCATTGGGTTTTACCCCGGTCGTGCAGATTTATGGCGCAAACGCGGATCTTCTCAACCAGCGTCTGATCAGTTGGGAGCACATCGATGCCGCCGGCATCGAGTCGGATCAACTGACCCTGACCATTGATCTGGAGGGCCTCGAAGGGCTGCCGAGCCTCGGCGGGAAAATCGGCCTGCTGGTGGGTTACCTGGAAATGGAAGAAATGGTCGATAAGGGCCAGTTCAAAGTCACTCGCCTGACACCGACGCTGTTTCCGTTTCGCCTGACCCTGGTGGCCACTGCAGCGCCGTTCAGCAAGGATGATGAAACCGGCTTCAAGCAGCGCCGCACCGCCAGTCATGGACCGACGACGCTCGGTCAACTGTTTAGCAAACTGGTGTCGCAGCACGGTTTTTCATCGCGTGTCGCTGCGGACGTGTCGATGATCAAGATCGCCCACGTCGACCAGTCCAATGAAACCGATATGGGCTTTCTGACGCGGCTGGCGAAGAAGTACAACCTGGTCGCCAAACCTTATGGCGATGCGTATGTGCTGGCGCGACCCGGGCAGATCAAATCAATCTCGGGGCAGAAACTGCAGGATGTGACGTTGTCGGTCACCCATGACAATCGTCCCGGCGATCACGCCTTTATCAGCGCCACGCTGGAAGAGGCCGCCCGCGAACAGGCAAAGGGCTGCAAGACCTGTTTTGTCGATGCTGTTACAGGCGTTTTGCATTGGGTCGAGACGGGACTCGCGCCGTTCAAGACCATCCGCCAGAAGCAACCCAATGAAGCGGATGCCATCGCCGTCGGCGAGGGCGAAGTGCGCAAAATGCTCCGGCAGAAGTACAAGGTGAAGATCACCTGCCCAGGCGATCCACGATTGGCCGCCGAAGGCCTGGTGTTGCTCGATGAGACCTGGCCGGACTTCATGCGCGGGCGCTGGTCGATCGACAAGGTCACCGCCAGTGGCAATCGCGAGAACAGCTATCGCTGCCTGATCGATGCGTCGTGCCTCGACCCCAAAGCCGAGTCCAAAGACTGACCCACGAGCCCCCCCTGTAGGAGTGAGCCTGCTCGCGATAGCGGTGCCACATTCAAAACCAACGCGCCTGACACACCGCTATCGCGAGCAGGCTCACTCCTACAGGGGCCTGCGGTAACTCCCACTATTTTGGAACACCTCCATGAAGATCACCCCGATCCTCACGCAACTGCGTGGGCAATGCCCTGGCCTTGCCAATCACATTTCGGTGGGCCTCGATCTGGCCTTGCTGCAAGGCAACCCGGATCTGCCAACACCTTCGGCCCACGTGCTGCCAAGCGCCGATCTGGCCAGCAACAGCACCACACAAAACCTCATCGCCCAACCGATCCGCGAGCGCTTCGAAATCGTCCTGGTGCTTGACGCCAGCGACGCTACAAAAGCGCTGGATCTGTTGCACGACCTGCGCGCCGAACTGTGGCGCGCGGTGGTGGGGTTCAAGCCCGATTCCGACTACAGCGCCATCGTTTACGACGGCGGCGAGATGGTCTCGATCAACAGCAGCCGCGCCTTCTACCGGCTGCGTTTTTTTGCCGAGTTCCAGCTCGGCCGCAATCTGCCAAGTCAGCCTGCGGAGAGTTGGCACGAACGCGAACTGGACGGTTTGTCGTCCTTTACCGGGGCCACCGTGCGGGTCGATACGATCGACCCGGCCGACCCCAACCTGAAACGCCCGGGCCCTGATGGGCGCGTGGAAATGACTTTCTCTGGAGACGTAACCCCATGAGCAATCGCATCACCGTACTGCCGGCCGAAGGCCGCGTTGTACCTGACCCGGAGGCCGGCGATCTGCTGCCGCTGGAAGGCCGTGAAGTGCTGGACAGCGCCTGGTGGCGCCGACGTCTGGCCGACGGCGATATCACCCTCAAAACCGCACCAGCCAAACAAAAGGGAGCCAAATAATGGCGATCGGATTCAGCAACATCCCCGCGGACATTCGTGTGCCGCTGTTCTATGCCGAAATGGACAACTCGGCCGCCAATAGCGCGAGTTCGACCCTGCGTCGTTTGATCGTCGCTCAGGTCAACGACAACATTGCCCCGACCGAAGTCGGCAAACTGGTGTTGGTCTCCAGCGTTGCGCTGGCCAAAAGCATCGGAGGTCAGGGCTCGATGCTCGCCTCGATGTACGAGACCTTCCGCAAGGCCGACCCGATCGGTGAGATCTGGTGCCTGCCGCTGCACAACACCGAAGGCGCGATCGCCAAAGGCGTGCTGACCCTGACCGGCACTGCCACTCAGGCTGGCGTGCTCAATCTGTATGTCGGCGGCGTGCGTGTGCAAGCCACCGTGGTCAACGGTGCCACTGCTGCGCAAGCAGCCACCGCACTGGCACAGAAAATCAACGCTACCGCCGACCTGCCGGTCAGCGCTGCTGCTGCCGAAGGTGTGGTCACCCTGAACGCCAAATGGACTGGCGACAGCGGTAACGACATCAGCCTGCAATTCAATCGCCTGGGCAAGAGCAACGGCGAAGATACCCCGGCCGGCCTGACCACTGCGATCACTGCCATGACTGGCGGCGCCGGTGTGCCGGATCAGGTGGAAGCCATCGCCGCACTGGGTGACGAGCCGTTCGAATTCATCGCACTGCCATGGTCCGATCTGTCGACGCTCAACACCTGGCAAGCAGTGATGGATGACAGCACCGGTCGCTGGTCGTGGGCCAAGCAATTGTTCGGTCACGTCTACAGCGCCAAACGCGGCACCGTCGGTACGCTGGTCGCAGCAGGCCAGGCGCGCAACGATCAGCACATGACCATTCAGGCGCTGGAGCCGGGCGTTCCGCAACCGTTCTGGGTACAAGCTGCCGCACTGGCTGCACGCACCGCCGTGTTCATCTCCGCCGACGCCAGCCGTCCGACGCAAAGCGGCAGCCTGCCGGGCGTTGATCCGGCGCCGGCCAGTGAACGCTTCACCCTGACCGAGCGACAGTCGCTGCTCAACTACGGCATCGCCACCGCGTATTACGAAGGCGGTTACGTGCGCATCCAGCGTTCGATCACCACCTACCAGAAAAACGCTTACGGTCAGGCCGACAACTCCTACCTGGACAGCGAAACCATGCACCAGTCGGCGTTCATCGTGCGCCGTCTGCAAAGCGTGATCACCAGCAAATACGGTCGGCACAAACTGGCCTCCGACGGCACTCGTTTCGGCGCCGGCCAGCCAATCGTCACCCCGGCGACCATTCGCGGTGAGCTGATCGCCCAGTACGCCAAGCTCGAACTGGAAGGCCACGTCGAGAACGCCGAGCTGTTCGCCGAACACCTGATCGTCGAACGCGACGTGCAGGATCCTAGCCGCGTGAACGTGCTGTTCCCGCCGGATTACATCAACGGTCTGCGCGTGTTCGCGCTGCTCAACCAATTCCGTCTGCAGTACGACGACGCGGCTTGATCGCCGCGTTTGACCACAAGCATTCAGCCCACCTCGCGTGGGCTTTTTTATTCAAGGGAGTAACACCATGGGTCAACTGATTGCAGGCACCTGCTACGTCAAAGTCGACGGCGCACAACTGACCATCAATGGCGGCTGCGAAGCCCCGCTGATGGCGGTCAAACGCGAAACCGTCGTACCCGGCTTCTACAAGGAAACCGACATCGCGCCGTCTTTCAAAGTGACCGCGCTGCACACCGCCGACTTCCCGCTGAAGAAGCTGATCGAAGGCACCGACATCACCGTCACCTGCGAATTCAGCAACGGCAAAGTCTACGTGCTGGCCGGTGCCTACCTGGTCGAAGAGCCAGTTTCCAAGGGTGATGACGCCACCATCGAACTGAAGTTCGAGGGCATCAAGGGGACCTGGCAATGAGCGGCGCCGTGAAGCTTCAGGTTGCGATCGAAGCTCACGGCGAGCCCCTGACCGAACTCGTCCTGCGCCGTCCGACGGTGCAGGAAGTGCGAGCGATCAAGGCGCTGCCGTACAAGATCGACAAGAGCGAAGAAGTCAGCCTCGACATGGACGTGGCGGCCAAATACATCGCCGTGTGCGCCGGCATTCCGCCGTCGTCGGTCAACCAGCTCGATCTGGCTGACCTCAATGCGCTGAGCTGGGCCGTTGCGAGTTTTTTCATGAGTGCGGCGTCGGCGCCATCACCGACCTGATCGCCGTCGCCTATGACCTGGCCTGGTTCTGGAAGGTTGACCCCGAACAGATGATGGCCAGGCCACTGGATGTGCTCCGCGAATCGCTGGAGCACGCGCAACGGATCAATGCGATGCAGCAGGTGCAGTGATGGCAGAAGAAACCAAAGCTAAAGCGTCGGTGTTGCTTACCGGCATCGATGAACTGTCGCCCAAACTCGGCGCTTTGCGAGTCAAGGTCGAGAGCTTCAAGAACAACCTCGAACAGACCGGCCTCGGCAAACTGGACATCAGTGGTCTGTTCAAGGGCGGCAGCGTGATCACGCCGTTTGTGGACGGGATCAAATCGGCCGCAGCGTTTCAGGGCAAATTGACTGAAGTCAGCGACACGGCAAAAACCGTCGACTTGCCCGCCACACCGAAAGTCGTTGCGCAAAACATGAACGTGTTCAGTGCGTCGATGGAAAAGGTTTCCGCAGCCGTGGACGCGGCACTGGTGCCGGCGGTGGGGGCGTTGGTGGTCGGGCTGGAACCGATGCTGACCCAGGTCAGCAGTCTGCTCGCCGACAACCCGAAACTGGTCGAAGGCCTAGCGGCGGGGGCGATTGCCTTCTCGGCGATGCAAACCGCCGTCACCGGCATGACCCAAGTGATGGACGTGATGAGCATGGTGCTCAAGACCAACCCGATCATGCTGATCGCCATGGGCATCGCGGTGGCGGCCGGTCTGATTTATGCCAACTGGACGCCGATCAGTGCTTTCTTCAAAGGCATGTGGGAGGGCGTGAAAAACATCGGTGCGAGTGCGATGGCGACGTTGCGCTCGATCCTCGATTGGCGACCGCTGGATGCGCTGGCGGCGCTGTGGTTACCGGTCGCGGGGTTCTTCTCGGGCATTTGGGACAAGGTAAAAACCGTCACCACGCCGGTGATCGACTTCTTCAAATCGGTGTTCTCGTGGACGCCCGCCGGCATGATCCTGGAAAACTGGGCGCCGCTGACCGGGCTGTTTTCGGCGATCTGGGAATTGCTCAAGGCCTTGAGTGTGCCGGTGATGGCGTTTCTCAAAGGTCTGTTCGACTGGACACCGTTGGGCATGATCATCAACAACTGGGGGGCGATCACCGGGTTCTTTGCCTCGATTTGGACGGCGCTGCAACCGGCGGCACAAGCCATCAAGGATTTCTTCGGCACGTTGTTCGACTATTCCCCGCTGGGGATGATTGTCAACAACTGGGGCGCCATCGTGACCTTCTTCGAACCGATCTGGACCGCGTTGCAAACGTCGGCGCAGCAGATCAAAAGTTTCTTCCAAAGCTTGTTCGAATGGTCGCCGCTGGAACAGATCGCCATGTACTGGCAGCCGATCAGCGAAGTGTTTTCGGCGCTGTGGGGCGTGGTGCAGGCGTTGGCCGCGCCGGTGCTGGAGTTTTTGCACACCATGTTCGAATGGACCCCGTTGGGGCAGATCATCAAGAACTGGGGGCCGATCACCGAGTGGTTCGGCGAGTTGTGGCAAAAGCTGCAAACCGTGATTGCGCCGATCAAGGAGCTGTTCGACGGCGGCTTTGCCGGACTGATCGCCAAGGTCACCGGCAAGGTTGAAACGTTCACCGAAGCGCAACGCCAGACCAATGCCGAAGGGAAAGGAGAGCTGGCGCCGGCGTTCTTCGGGGCAAGTCCTCAAACATCGGCCAACGGTGCGCTGCAGGGTGGTTCGTTACCGCAAAGTTCTGGCGCCCTGATCCAGCAAAGCGCGGCCAACAACCGTACGCAACTCGAAGGCGGCCTGACCGTGCGCTTCGAAAATGCGCCGGCCGGGCTGCGCACCGATCAACCGCAAACCAATCAACCGGGCCTGGCGCTGTCTTCGCGCATCGGCTATCGCTCGCTGTCGATGGGAGGTTCCAATGAACTGGCGTGACCGCTTGTTGCCGGCATCCTTTCGTGGTGTCGGCTTCTGGATCGATCAGGCGAAAACCCCGGTCGGTCGCAAAGGTCAGTTGCATGAATATCCGCAGCGTGACCTGCCGTTTTTCGAAGATCTCGGTCAGCAGGCCAAGACCCACGACGTCACTGCATTCATCATCGGCGCCGATTGCCTGGAGCAGCGTGACAAGCTGCTCAAGGCATTGGAGGCGGGCAGTGGTGAACTGGTGCATCCGTGGCTCGGACGCCTGCAAGTCAAGGTCGGCGAATGCGACATGACCCACACCCGCCAGGACGGCGGGTTGGTGACCTTTACCCTGAAGTTCTATCCAGACCAACCGTTGCCGTTTCCGACCGCTACCGTCAGCACACAGAAAGTGTTGCTGGCCAAGGCTGACACGCTGTTGGGTTCGGCGGTGGCACGCTTCGAGCAGGCGATGACGTTGATCAAGGCTGCGCGGATCGGCATCGCCAATCTGCGCAACAGCCTCACCGGGGTTTATGAGGTGATCAAAGAACAGCTCAAGCCGCTGATCGAGCAGTACCGGCAGATCACCGAACTGGTCAAGGCAGTGAAAGAGTTGCCCAAGGAAGTGGCGGCTGAGTTCAAAGGTTTGCTCGGCGATATCAAAGAGCTCAAGGCATTCGCGAAGGAGGGCTACCGTGGCGTGATTGCCGACGTCTCCCAACAACTCGAAGCCATCCGCAAGGCGGATGCACCGAAGATCACCACCGGCAAGGACACCAACGCCGCGGCGCAGGCCATGGCCGATCTGGTGCAGGACACGATGCTGGTCAAAGTGGCGCAGTGGGTGGCGTCGATGCCAGTGGCGACCCCCGCGGTGAAACTGTCGTCGACACCTTCGGTGGCACATCAGGCGGATCAACCGGTGACCCGTCAGGAAGTACCGGTGACCGACGAAATGAAAGCGCTGCAGAAGGCGGTCGGGGTGGCCATTGATCCAATGCTGGACAAGGCCGATCCCAAGCACCACCAGGCAATCAACGATGTCAAGGAAGCGCTGCTGGCGCATCTCAAGGCAGTGGCGTCATCCGGTGTGCGACAGGTCACTAAATCGTTCCAGGAAAGCCTGCCGGCGCTGGTTGTGGCCTACAAGCAATTTGCCGATGCCACACGAGTGACTCAAGTGACTCAGAGCAACGCGATGAACCATCCGGGCTTTTCACCCAACGACGTGAAAGTGTCCAGGGAGTGAGCCATGAGCGAGATGGATAACCGCGTCACGTTGACCGTCAACAACATGGAATACGGCGGCTGGAAAAGCGTGGAAATCACCGCTGATCTGGAGCGCCAGTTCCGCACTTTCAAACTTGACATCACCTGGCAGTGGCCGGGGCAGACGGTGGACCAGCGGATCAAGCCGGGTGACCCCTGCGAAGTGAAAATCGGCCAGGACCTGGTGCTCACCGGTTATGTGTTCAAGGCGCCGATCCGCTATGACGGACGCCAGATCAGCCTGACCATCGAGGGCAGTTCCAAGACCCAGGATTTGGTCGATTGCGCCGCCAGGAACACGCCGAACCAGTGGCAGGAACAACCGCTGCTGAGCATCGTTCAGGCGCTGGCGATGGAGTACGGGCTGATGGTGGTCAATGAAATCCCCGAGACCGCGCGGCTGACCAAACACACGATCGTGCCGGGTGAAACGGTGTTTCAGTCGATCGACCGTTTGCTCTCGCTGCTGCGGGTGTTTTCCACCGATGACGAGCAGGGCCGGCTGGTGCTGGCCAAGCCGGGCAGCGGTGGGCGGGCCAGTGATGCGCTGGAGCTGGGCAAGAATATTTTGTCCGCCAGCGCGTCGATGGATTACAGCCAGGTGTTCTCCGAATACCGGGTGATCGGCCAGCAAAAAGGTTCGGACAAGAAGAGCGGGGCGGCAGTCAGCGAGGTTGAATCCAGCGCGACCGATCTGAGCTTCAAACGTCGACGCACCACGATCATCAACGAGGGCACCGCGCTGACGTTCGAACTGGCCCAGCAACGCGCCCAGTGGGAAAGCGCCACCCGTATGGGGCGGGCGCAGACCACCACGTATCAGGTGCAGGGCTGGCGCCAGGCCAACGGTGATCTTTGGCGGCACAACACGCTGGTCAAAGTCACGGATCCGGTGCTTGGGTTTGATGGCGACATGCTGATTTCCAAGGTCACTTATTCGCTGTCGGCGCAAGGCTCGGTGACCACGCTGCAAATGGCCCCTCCGCACACCTTCGATGCCAATCCCAGCCCTCCTAAAACAACCTCATAGGCCCGGAAAAGATCGCAGCCTTCGGCAGCTCCTACAGGTGTACGCCGATCTTATGTAGGAGCTGCCGAAGGCTGCGATCTTTTGACCTCGGCCCGTTTCTTACAGGAACCAAGCATGAGCCTACTGACACGCCTGCTGGCGCGCGGCACTGTCGTGCTCGCCAATTCGGCATCCAAGCTGCAATCGCTGCAAATGCGCCTCACCGCCGGTGAAGTGAACGACGACATGGAACATTTCGAACCCTACGGCTTCACCAGCCATCCGCTGGCCGGCGCCGAGGGCGTCGTCACCTTCATCGGCGGTGACCGATCCCATGCCATCGCCCTGGTCATCGCCGACCGCCGCTATCGCTTGCAAGCGCTGGCCGCTGGTGAAGTGGCGATCTACACCGACGAGGGCGACAAGATTCATTTCAAGCGCGGGCGGATCATCGATATCGAAACCGCCACGCTGAACATCCGCGCCAGCAGCGCGGTGAACTTCGATACGCCAGTGATCAATCAGACCGGCAAGATCGTCTCCAGCGGCGATCAGCTCGCCGGTGGCATCAGCCAGATCAACCACGTGCATGTCGGCGTACAGGCCGGCAACGGCCAGACCGGCGCGCCGGCAGGAGGCAAGTGATGCTGATCAGCCAAAACCTCCACGCCGCGCTGACCCGCGCCGTGCTCATCAGCCTGTTCACCTGGCGCCGCGCCGCCGATGACGACGCCCTTGACGACGAAGAGCGTTTCGGCTGGTGGGGCGACACGTTTCCCACCGTTGCCGACGACCGCATCGGCTCGCGGCTGTGGCTGTTGCGCCGGGTCAAGCTGACCCGACAAACGCAGATGGACGCCGAGTTCTATGCCCGCGAAGCCTTGCAATGGCTGATCGACGACGGCCACTGCAGCGCCATCGACATCATCAGCGAACGCCTCGACGCCCAGCGCCTGAACCTGCGCACGGTCCTGACCCTGGCTGACGGCGAACGTCTGGACATCAACCCCGATAACAGTTGGCAGGTGATCTATGCCGTTTGAAACCCCTTCGCTGCCGGTGCTGATCAAGCGCACCCAAAGCGACCTGGCCGGCGATTCGCTGCGCCAGTCCGATGCGCAAGTGCTGGCCCGCACCCTCGGTGGCGCGGCTTATGGTTTGTACGGTTATCTCGACTGGATTGCCGAGCAGATCCTGCCGGACAAGGCCGATGAATCGACCCTGGAGCGCATCGCCGCACTGCGTCTGAATCAACCGCGCAAACCCGCGCAAGTCGCCAGCGGCAGCGTCAGTTTTACCGCCACTGCCGGTGCAGTGCTGGACGTCGACACGTTGCTGCAATCGAACGACGGTCGCACCTACAAAGTCACCGCCGCGCGCACCACGGTCAATGGCAGCAACACCACTACCATCGCCGCGCTGGATGCCGGCAGCCTCGGTAATGCCGACGCCGGTCTGGCGTTGACACCGGTGCAGCCGATTGCCGGGGTGGTCGGCACCAGTTTTGTCGTGCTGGCGCCGGGGCTCAGCGGCGGCGTGGCACGGGAAAGTCTGGAGTCGCTGCGCTCGCGGGTGATTCGTTCCTACCGCGTCATTCCCCATGGCGGCTCGGCCAGTGATTACGAGACCTGGGCGCTGGAAGTGCCGGGCGTAACGCGCGCCTGGTGTCGTGGTGGCTTGCTCGGGCCAGGCACGGTGACGGTGTTCATCATGCGTGATGAAGACCCGCAACCGGTGCCCAACGATGAGCAATTGGCGGAGGTTCAGGCGTACATCGAACCGCTGCGTCCGGTGACTGCGGAAGTGCACGTACAGCGGCCGATTCAAGTGCCGGTGGTGTATCGCTTCAAGAGCGTCAATCCGGACACCACCGCTGTGCGCGCCGCCGTTGAAGCGCAGTTGCGCGACCTGCACAACCGCGAGGCCGACCTGGGTGTGCCGCTGCTGATCAGCCATATCCGCGAAGCCATCAGCAGCGCCGGTGGTGAGTACGATCACACCCTGACCGCGCCGGCCGCTGACGTGCCTGCCGGGCAAAGCGAACTGCTCACCTTCGGAGGTTGCGTATGGGGGGCATAAGAACCGCCGCGCAATATCAGGCGCAACTGCGCGCCTTGCTGCCCAGTGGCCCGGCGTGGGACCCGGAGCGTGTGCCGGAACTCGAAGAAGTGCTGCAAGGCGTCGCCGTCGAACTGGCCCGCCTCGATGCCCGCGCCGCTGACCTGCTCAACGAGATGGACCCGGCCGGCGTCAGCGAACTGGTGCCGGACTGGGAGCGGGTGATGAACCTGCCCGACCCGTGCCTGGGCGCCACGCCGCTGTTCGACGACCGCCGCCTCGCCGTACGCCGGCGCTTGCTCGCGGTCGGCAGCCAGGCTGTCGGTTACTACCTCGACATCGCCAAAAGCCAGGGCTACCCCAACGCGACCATCACCGAACTCGAAGCCCCACGCATGGGCCGCTCGCGTTTTGGCTCGGCGCATTGGGGCACGTGGGAAGCGCAGTTCATGTGGACGCTCAACACCGGCGGCCGCTTGCTGCTCGGCCGGCGTTACGGCGCGAGCTACTGGGGCGAGCGTTTTGGCGTCAACCCGGGCTCGGCGCTGGAATGCCTGATCCACCGCAGCGCCCCGGCGCACACCAAGGTGCACATCAATTATGACTAGGGAGGCATGAGCCATGGATTATCCGAACAGTGTTCCCAGCGCCGGCTTGGTGAACGGGAAGTTTGTCGATGAGAACCCGATGACCGGAACCCCGGGATCGCTGATTCCGGCGGATTGGGGTAACGGGGTTACGCAGGAAATTCTCAATGTGATCAATGCGGCCGGGCTGACGCCGGACGAGAAGAAATACGATCAGCTGTTGCAGGCGATTCAATCGGTGACGGCCAAGGGCTGGAATCAGGATCTGGCGTTGCCACTGGTGGCGTTGCCGCTACCAACGGTAGCCACTGCCGATGGCCGGCTAACGGTCAGCCCGGCAGCTGCCGCTACCAGCGGTGGCAAGGTTTCGATCGCGGCGGGTACGTTTATCAGCCTGGGGCAGGAAGTGGTGAATGGCCAGTTGGGCCGCTCGCGCACTTTTGTGACATCGGCCTGGAGCAGCGTGGATCTGTTGCCCAGCAGCCATTACTTTCTGCGCGCGCAAGTTTCCGGTGGTGCGCTGACGTTCTACGTGCAGCGTGGCAACATTCATGACGTGACGCCCGAGTCGTTGAAAGGAACGGTAAACGGTGCCGCCGGTGGTGGGTTCCAGTCAACGGCACTGGACATGTGCCTGGCCTGGGTCGTGACCGGCGCACCGGGTTCGGTGCCGACGGTGCGAACGATTTACAACCGTGCCCGCTTGACCTGGACCCAGACCGTCAACGGGACCGGCGCGATTTTCCTGCCGCTGGATCCGCACGCACGTTCTGCCCGATTGGTTGCCGGCAATCCAACGCCGTCCTCGACGGCAGTGACGTCGGTCGCCTTTCCGTCAACGGGATGGGCGGGCGGTAACTATTGCTTCCTTTCGCCCATTATTGCAGGAAGTTCCAACAACCCCGGGGGCTGGAACCCGGCAACGGTTTCCCCTTGTGTGTTGTTTACCAACAACATCGTTAACGACGTGACGGTTTCAACGCTGGCCGCCAGTTTCGACCATGCCAATCTGCGCTCGTTGTGGCAGTGCTATCAGGCAGAACACAACCTTGGTCAGTCGAACGCCGACAGTGATGAGCTGTTACTCAGCATGGGCATCAAGAGCCACCCTGTCACCGACTACAGCGTCGGGATTGCGATCAACTTTGCAGACGCCGTGAACGTCCAACTGTCGTGGGAGCTTATTCGATGATCGTGATTCAGGAACTTCATCAGTTCGACGGCGAAATGCGCCTTCCTCAACCTTCTGCCGCCCATGACTGGGACGGTGAGAAGTGGGTCGTGAACGGCGATAAGCAGGCTGTGCTGAACGAGCAGGAAACTGAACGTCTGTGTACCAAAGTCGACGCCACCGCCGACAACATCCGCACCGCGCTGGCCGGCGACCCCCTCAAAGCCTTGGAGTACGCCCAGGCCGCCGCTGACGCGCAGGCTTATCAGGACGCCGGTTACCCGAAAAAGGAAGTGCCGCTGTCAGTCGCCGCGTGGGTTGTCAAAGGGCGCACGGCTAAACAGGCCGCCGAGCAGATTCTGAGCAAGGCCGATCAACTGACCGACCATCTGCTGGCGCTGCGTACGCTGCGCCTGAAAGCCAAAGCGCAAATTCGCGCACAGGCCGCCAAGGGCAACATGGATCTGGCGCGCAGCGCGGGTGAGGAAGCTTTGGTCGCCATTCGCGAGCTGGCCAGCGGCCTTTCCAACTAAGCCGAAAAGCCTCCGTTCAGCGTCACCCAAGCCCACTTCAATGTGGGCTTTTTATTTTCAGAAAACAGACCGCGGGCAGGCACCTAAAAGGCGCCGTGTCGACGCCGGTCATTTGTCATTTCAAAGGAACGAACAACCTATGGATTACCCAAAAAGCGTCCCCAGCGTCGGCTTGGTTGATGGCCGCTTCGTTGATGAAAACCCAGTGGCGGGTACGCCGGGATCGTTGATTCCGGCGGTGTGGGGCAACAGTGTCACTCAGGAAATTCTGAGTGTGATCAGCGGCGGTGGGTTGGTGGCCTCCGAGGCGGATACCAGCCAGCTATTCAAGGCGATTCAGTCGATTGTCAGTAATGCCAGTCCGATGCGCTCGGTGATTACCCGGCTTGCAGCTTCCAAGTCACTGACTGAGCAGGAACTCGGACTTGTTTTGATCGATGGCAGTCCCGCCCCCGTGACCCTGACTTTACCTCCGGCGGATGTTTCTCTGGGTGTACGCGATGTGATTCTTCGTCGTGTCGACAACAGCGGCAATCGCCTCGTTGTTCAAGCATCCGGCACCGACAGGATTCGCTTTCACACCTACTTGTCGGCCAGCGGTTATCCGTTTCTGGTGTTGATGGGGGGAGGTGACTGGTGGCATCTGCGCAGTGACGGAGCCGGGAGCTGGTGGCCGATAGGACGCTTCGACAATACCGCCTTGGGACGCCCGTTTTTGGAGACCACCACAACGCTTAACCCGGGAGGTTATGGCGTTCCCAACGGTGATCTGTTCAAGCGCGCCGAATGGCCGTGGCTGTGGGATTTTGCTCAGGCGTCCGGGGCACTGACGACCGAAGCGGCCCGAGCGGGCAGAGAAGGTGGCTGGACCAGTGGCGATGGCGCTTCGAACTTTCGAATTCCCGAGATTCGGGGTGAGTTTTTGCGGGTGCTGAGTGAGAGCAGAAGCGTTGATGCTGGACGTGTAATAGGCAGTCTCCAAATGCACGCCTTGCAAAGCCACAACCATTATCTGCCGACGGGAACCGGGGCGACATTCAAGCCTGCTCCAGCGATTCCGGATACCGCCTGGGACGTTACCACCAACGTCAATTTTTTACCGACTTCAGCAACGGTGGCAACGACCTATCCCAACCCAGCATTCGACAATGATGCCTACATCGGCAATATCGGCAATTTCGCTGGCGAAACCCGACCGCGAAACATCGCCTATCCCGCGCGAATCAAATTTATCTGAGGTGCACATGTTCAATTATTTGATAGATGACAGCGGTGCATTGACCGGGCCTGTCGAGTTTCCGCTGGTGCCCGGGATCGGTCTGCAACTGCCAAGCAATGCTGTGACGCTGAGCATCGAACTCTCCCCTGCGCCTGAGGGGTTTGCCTGGGCCTATAACAAGGGTTCGTTGCAACAGCAGATCGATTGTCGTGGGGATGTCTATCGCACTGACACAGGCATTCGGGAAACCTGGAGCGCGCTTGGCGAATTGCCGGAGGGCTTCACCCGGTTGCCTTTTCCGGGTGGCTTTCACGTCTGGTTGGGCAACGCCTGGCAGGTCGATGAGGCCGCGCAACTGGCGGATCGCAAACGCATCGTCCTCGTTCAACGCGACGCGTTGCTTCGCGATGCGGTGCTGCGCATCGCGCCCCTGCAATACGCCGAAGACATCGGCGATGCCAGCCATGACGAACAACTGCTGCTGATCGAATGGAAGCTCTACAGCGTCGAGCTGAACCGCATCGAAAAACAGGCCGGTTTCCCCGATGAAATTACCTGGCCGGTCGCACCCGGCACATCCTTAGCCAACTGAATTCAGCACAGGGAGCAGTGCAATGGATTATCCAAAAAGTATTCCCGGGGTGGGGCTGGTCAACGGCGGCTTTGTCGATGAAAACCCGCTCGCCGGAACACCGGGATCGTTGATTCCCGCTGCGTGGGGCAACAGCGTCACGCAAGAAATTCTCAACGCGATCAAGGCGGCCGGGGTGACGCCTGATGAAGCCAAAACCGACCAATTGGCGACGGCCATCGGAGCCATGGTCGATTTCACCAAATTGAGAAACACCCCGACGACTTTGAGTGGCTACGGCATCATCGATGCGGTGGGACGACTGCTGGCGGTCCGGCAGATCGAGACGGTCGGGATCACAGTTTACAAGCCCAATCCCAAGGCCAAACGCATTCGTGTGAGGTTGGTGGGGGCGGGTGGCTCGGGAGGCGGGTGTGAGCCTGTGCCGGCAGGTAACCAAATTCTTGGTGGCGGTGGTGGCTCCGGTGCTTACGCGGAAAGCCTGTATGACGTCACCGCACAAATGCTCGCTGGCGTACCCGTTTCGCTGGGCGCCGGTGGTGCAATCAGCAACTCCACAGGCATGGCGGGCGGTGGCGCTTCTTTCGGCGCCTACATGAGCGTTTCGGGGGGAGGTGGTGGGCAAAAACTTGCGATCGTGACTTCGGCTACATCGTCTGGATTCATTCAGGGCGGAGTGGGCGGGACGATCACCGGGGGCAATCTTTGCAGCGCCCGTGGCATCACCGGAGGATTCGGGATGAGTAACGCCAATTGGGGACTGCTCTCGGGTTGTGGGGCTGCGAGTCCGTTCGACGGCGGGGCTTCTTTCACCGGCTCTAATACGGTTGGCAATGCTGGAAGCCGTGGCTCTGGTGGCAGCGGTTCATGCTCGGTCAACCCTTCGGCTTCAGTCGTCAGCGGTGCTGGCGGCAACGCCTTCTGTGAAATCTGGGAGTACGAGTAATGGCCCGTTATGCACGAGTGGAAAACGGTGTTGCGGTCGAACTGATCGATACGGGCGGCTACTCGATTACCCAACTGTTTGCCCCCGCTTTCATCGAGACGATGGTGCAGGTGCCGGAGGGCAAGCAGATCGAGATCGGCGCGCCCGTTGGCGAACTGCGCCAAGAGATTGCGCCGTTGCCGATAGTCGACAATCCGGTCGTTTCCACCGAAGCCATCGTCGAAGAACAGGAACCTTTGGCAGCAGCGCGCACTTGGCGTCAGTCCAGCCTGTCGGCCACAGAGTGGTGGGTGACGCGGCATCGCGACGAGCAGGCGCTGGGGCGTGGGACGACGCTCAAGGCCGCGCAGTATCTGGAGTTGCTGGAATACCGTCAGGCACTGCGCGACTGGCCTGATTCAAGCCAGTTTCCTTCGATAGTTTCCCGGCCTTCGGTCCCCGCGTGGTTAGCCGCACCCATTGGCTGAGACCCGCGCCAAAAATTTTTCAGATTAAGGAGATAAGCCTTGGACTATCCCAAGAGTGTGCCCAGTGTCGGGCTGGTCAATGGCCAGTTTGTCGACGAGGACCCGGTTACCGGAAAACCCGGTTCGCTGATCCCGGCGACGTGGGGCAACAGCGTCACGCAAGAAATTCTCAACGTCATTCAGGCGGCGGGCATGACGCCGAACGAGGTGTCGAATAATCAGTTGTTGGCGGCGTTGCGCAGCCCGGCATTGTTCATGACCGCGCCGCAGTTTGATGTTGGGCGCTCGGCAGCAACGTCCGAGTTTGTGCAACGGGCGCTGGGCAGTTATGCCAGTACTCGCAGTATATCCACCGCCACCCAATTGACTCAGGCAGATGTCGGCTGCTCGATCGGTCTGGGCGGCAACGCGGCGTACACCGTTACGCTGCCGGATGCCGCTGCGGTGCCGAACGGCGTCACGATCAGCCTGCATTGCCGTAACAGTGCGCCCGTCACGGTGGCCAGTAAAACCGGCACGCAAATCAGTCCGCAAGGGGCGTATCTGGCGTGGATCGTTTTGAACAATGGTGAGAGTGCGAACTTTGTCAGAGAGTCTGGAGTGTGGGTGGTTTATGGCACTGCCAGCCTCAAATATTCCTCCTCGTACGCTGCGCAATTCGAGACGGCGGGTTATCAAAAGCTCCCCAGTGGCCTGATCGTCCAGTGGGTGTTGGGATCTTCGGATGCAAACGGTGAGATGAGGGTAACGTTGCCTATCAGGTTTCCTAACGTCGTGTTGGGGGGTATCGCCAATGAAGGTAACCCGTTCGGCTGGTCTACCGCGAATACCAGCGTTTGGGGGTTCGATTTGGGAAATTCGACTACTACGGTGGCTTTTGCGCGGGTCAGGAGCATTGATAGCAATGGTGTAAAAGTGTCGCCGGGAATTTCGGGTCGAGTATTGGTTTGGGGGAGATAACCATGGCTATTTACTTTTTTGCTCAGACGCTTGGATTCGATCATATCGAAGAAGCCGGCGCGGACTTACCTGAAGGTGCAGTAGAAATCACCAAGGCGCAATACGCCGAACTGTTCGCCGGGCAGGCAAGCGGCAAAGTCATCAGCGCCAGTGCCAGTGGTCAGCCCGTTTTGATCGACCCCGTCATTTCTCCTGCAACGCTTGCCAGCCACGAGCGCGCATGGCGCAACCACGTTCTGCAGAACACCCAGTGGCTGGTGTTTCGTGATGCCGAAGAACTGGAAGTGGGCGAGGGCACGACTTTGCGCTCCGAGGAATTCAAACAACTATTGGCGTATCGGCAGGCACTGCGCGATTGGCCGAATGATCCGGACTTTCCGAGTTTACCTTCCCGACCAGTTGAGCCTGACTGGCTGGAAGGCTTGCTTCGGACAGGCAGTTGAGGAACTAACGTGGACTATCCAAAAAGCGTTCCCAGCGTCGGGCTGGTGAATGGCAAATTCGTCAATGAAGACGTCGTCGCGGGATTGCCCGGATCGTTGATCCCTGCGACCTGGGGCAACAGCGTTACCGATGAATTGTTGAACGTCGTCAAATCCGCCGGCCTTGAGCCGAGCGAAGCCGATGCAACCCAGTTGTTGCAAGCGATGAAAAAGCTCAGTCAGGCAGGTGAAGACAAACATGCCACTGACATCGGCGCGGCCAATCTCTACATGGCCAATTATGTGCCTGCCGTCACCGCACTGAAGGACGGATTGGCGCTGCGCTTTACTGCCGGTAATGCCAATACCGGGGCGAGTACGTTTGCACCGAACGGGTTGATGCCCCGGCCGCTATTGAGCCTTGGGCTGAGTGCGTTGCGGCCAGCGGAGATTGTCGGCAGCAGTGTGTGTTCGGTGGTGTATAGCGCGGCGCTGGACAGTTGGGTGCTGGTGTATGCGAGCGGTGGTAGTGCTGCGAGCGGCCGGTTGTTGGGGGTAAAGACGTTTACCGTATCCGGCAACTATGTGCCGTCAGTGGGAATGAAGAACGTATTGGTCACCATCGTCGGCGGAGGTGGTGGCAGCTCGGGAATCGGTGCGACGAACTCTACCCAGGTTTCCCTTACAGGCGGTGGCGCTTCCGGTAGCTACGCACAAGCCTGGTTATCATCTGCCGCGATCGGGCAGAGCCAAATCATTACGGTTGGGGCGGGCGGCGCGGCGGGTGCTGTTGGCGTAGGCGGGGGAAGTGGTGGAACAAGTTCGCTTGGCTCACTGGCTTCGGCCACCGGTGGTGGAGGTTCTCCCTGGAGTTCCCCGCTCACGCTTCCTGGATTCGGCTTGTATGTGGGTGGTTTTCCCAGCCAAGCCTCAACTGGAGGCAACATTATCAATTCGGCGGGTGCGGCCGGTAACCCAGGGATGTGCCTCACCGGATCAACACTTGCCGGGCATGGCGCAAACTCGCCTCTTGGCAGTGGTGGTTATGCGAGCAGTGTCGCATTGAGTGTGGCTGCGCCCGGTTCAGGTTATGGCTCAGGCGCGGGCGGGATTGCTAACGCCACCAACCAGCCGGGCAGACCGGGTGCAGCAGGCGCCCCCGGTGTTGTGATCATCTACGAGTACGCCTGATGAAAACCTACGCACGCATCTTCAACAGCTCCGTGGTCGAGCTGTTCTCCACCGATGGCAATATGGCCGAGATGTTTCATCCGGATCTGCTCTGGGTCGACATCACTGAAATCACTCCGGTACCGCAAATCGACTGGACCGCCCACTTCGGTACCCTCGGTTGGGTGTTCGACGTGCCCGAAGAACTTGCACCGGACAGCACGCTGAAAACTCTGGCAAAAAAATGGCTGACGGGCATTGGCCGCCAACCATGATTCAATCGGGGCAATATCCAGGGAGGATCAAGCATTATGCAAATAACTGAAAGCAACCTTATCGACATCATGCCGAACGCCCGCTCCCAAGCGGGCGTTTTTGTTTCTGCACTCAACAGCGCGATGGCGCGCCGTCATATCGACTCGCCCAAACGCGTCGCGGCGTTCCTCGCGCAGGTCGGGCACGAGTCCGGGCAACTGCGCTATGTGCGGGAGTTGGGCAACAACCAATACCTGAGCAAATACGACACCGGCACTTTGGCTTTACGTCTGGGCAATACTCCGGAGGCCGATGGCGACGGGCAGAAGTATCGTGGTCGCGGACTGATCCAGATCACTGGTCGCAGCAACTATCGCCAGTGCAGCGTTGGCCTGTTCGGTGATGAACGTCTGTTGTCCCTGCCCGAACTGCTCGAACAGCCACAATGGGCTGCCGAGTCCGCGGCATGGTTCTGGGAGCAGAACGGCTTGAATGAACTGGCCGATCGCGATCAGTTCAACACCATCACCCGGCGAATCAACGGCGGGTTGAACGGCTTGCAGGATCGCCTGGAAATCTGGGCGCGGGCGAGGGCAGTGCTATGCCAATCCCCTGGCGAGTGATCGGCATCTTATTGCTGGCCGCTGGTGCTTTTGCTGCGGCCTGGCAGTTTCAGGGGTGGCGCTACGAACGGCAATTGGCCGAGCAGGCCCGGTTAAACGCCGAAACCCTCAATCAACTGACGCAGACCGCCGCCGCCGCGCAGCAGGCCGAGCAGGATAAACGTCTGGCGCTGGAGCAACGGCTCGCGGCCAGTGAACAAACCCATTACCGAGCGCTGAGCGATGCCCAACGTGATCAGGATCGCCTGCGCGATCGTCTTGCCACTGCTGATGTGCGCCTGTCAGTCCTTCTCGACGCCAGCGACGCTGCCCCAGGCTGCAACGTGCCAGCCACCGCCGGCGCCGGCAACGTGGATCATGCAACCGTACGCGCCCGACTTGACCCGGCGCATGCTCAACGAATTATCGCCATCACCGACACCGGCGACCGTGGACTGATCGCCTTGCAGGCGTGTCAGGCGTATGTCAGAGCGCTCGCGCCCGAACATTTTGAATGAGTCTGTGTATTGAAAGCGCAACCGGCTCGTGTACGGTGGAGGCATTCCACACGATCCGGAGCACGCCGTGAAAGAGATCACTCAACTGGCCGCCGACCTTGGCCGACGTCTGCAACTGCTCAATGCCCACGTCACCACCGCTGAGTCCTGTACCGGTGGCGGGATCGCCGAAGCCATCACGCGGATTCCGGGCAGTTCGGCGTGGTTCGAGGCGGGCTACGTCACGTATTCCAATCGACAGAAAACCCAGCAATTGAATGTGCCGGGTGAATTGTTCGAGTCGGTGGGTGCGGTCAGTCGCGAGGTCGTTGAGGCGATGGTGCGTGGTGCCCAGGACAAAAGCCTGGCGCGATTTGCCGTAGCCGTCAGTGGTGTGGCCGGGCCGGACGGTGGTTCACCGAACAAACCGGTGGGCACTGTGTGGCTGGCCTGGGGTGTTGGCGAAACGGTCACCAGTGAGGTTCAGCACTTCCCCGGCAACCGCGATGAAGTCCGCCGACAAACGGTGAAGGCCGCGCTAGAGGGGCTCCTGCGACTAGCGGCACGAGAAATCGAAAATCAGGGGTAGGCGATCCGCGAACGCTGTGGAATAATACTGGCTACTTATACAGGTGTTGGCCGTCAGGCCTTATTGATTACGTGAGGACTTTAATGGACGACAACAAGAAGAAAGCCTTGGCTGCGGCCCTGGGTCAGATCGAACGTCAATTCGGCAAGGGTGCCGTGATGCGTATGGGCGATCAAGACCGTCAGGCGATCCCGGCTATCTCGACTGGCTCTCTGGGTCTGGACATCGCGCTCGGCATTGGCGGCCTGCCAAAAGGCCGTATCGTTGAAATCTACGGTCCTGAATCCTCCGGTAAAACCACACTGACCTTGTCCGTGATCGCCCAGGCTCAAAAAGCCGGCGCGACCTGCGCATTCGTCGACGCCGAACACGCCCTCGACCCTGAGTACGCCGGCAAGCTGGGCGTCAACGTCGACGACCTGCTGGTGTCGCAGCCGGACACCGGCGAACAGGCGCTGGAAATCACCGACATGCTGGTGCGCTCCAACGCTGTTGACGTGATCATCGTCGACTCCGTGGCTGCACTGGTACCGAAGGCCGAAATCGAAGGTGAAATGGGTGACATGCACGTGGGCCTGCAAGCCCGTCTGATGTCCCAGGCGCTGCGTAAAATCACCGGTAACATCAAGAACGCCAACTGCCTGGTGATCTTCATCAACCAGATTCGTATGAAGATCGGCGTGATGTTCGGTAGCCCGGAAACCACCACCGGTGGTAACGCGCTGAAGTTCTATGCTTCGGTCCGTCTCGACATCCGCCGTACCGGCGCGGTGAAGGAAGGCGACGAAGTGGTCGGCAGCGAAACCCGCGTCAAGGTTGTGAAGAACAAGGTCGCTTCGCCGTTCCGTCAGGCCGAGTTCCAGATTCTTTACGGCAAAGGCATCTACCTCAACGGCGAGATGATCGACTTGGGCGTGCTCCACGGTTTCGTCGAGAAGTCCGGCGCCTGGTATGCCTATGAAGGCACCAAGATCGGTCAGGGCAAGGCCAACTCGGCCAAGTTCCTGGCAGACAACCCGGAAATCGCTGCGAAGCTCGAGAAGCAACTGCGTGACAAACTGCTGACGCCTGCAGTGATCGATTCCAAGGCTTCTGCAGTCAAAGAGACTGAAGACGACCTGGCCGACGCTGATATCTGATTGCAGCGATGACCACCGCCGTACTCGATACCCTCGTCGCTGTGCGGCGAACCGCCATGGACCTGCTCGCACGCCGCGAGCACGGTCGAGTCGAGCTGACGCGCAAACTGCGTCAGCGCGGCGCTGAAGCGGAGATGATCGAAACAGCCCTCGACCGTTTGACGGAAGAGGGGCTGCTTTCCGAAGCCCGTTACCTTGAAAGCTTTGTTTCCTACCGCGCCCGCTCCGGCTATGGCCCGCTGCGGATTCGTGAGGAACTGAGCCAGCGCGGTTTGCAGCGCGCCGATATCGAACTCGCCCTGCGCGAAAGCGGTATCAGTTGGCAGGAGCAACTGCAGGAAACGTGGCAACGCAAGTTCTCCGGACATTTGCCGATTGATGCGAAAGAGCGGGCCAAGCAAGGCCGGTTTCTGGCGTATCGGGGGTTCTCGATGGAGATGATCAACCGCTTGTTCAGCGGTCGCGGCATGGACGATTAAACCGCTTCAATAAAAACGGCCCGCTATGAAAATAGCGGGCCGTTTTTTTTTGCCTTCAAATTGCCTTTGACGGCTCGCGGCTGCGTTGCGCTGTTTGCGGTTTTGAATCGGCCCAGTTTTCCGGCAGATTGATGTAATCGATCAACTCCCTCAGACGCCCATGCGTTCGGGCATTGAAAGCGAAGGCCAGTCGTGCCAGATGGCTGAACTGCGCTTCATCGTGTTCCTCGCCGGCGTAGGCGTGTTGATGAAACTGGTCACTCAGGCAAAGATCGGCGAATGCTTCCTGCATGTGCGCCAACGCCTGATCGCTGAGCTTGTGATTCATACGAATCACGAATTGGCGCTTGAGCCAGCGGCTGGAGTGGAAGTTACTGTAGAACTGGGCGATCTGTTCCACCGCTTCCTCAACGGTGTAAACCAGACGCATCAGTCTCATATCGGTCGGCAGGATGTAATGGTTTTCCTCCAGTTGCTGGCGAATGAAGTCCATCGCGCCTTGCCAGAATGTGCCGCCCGGCGCATCCAGCAGCACCACCGGCACCAATGGACTTTTCCCGGTCTGGATCAATGTCAGCACTTCCAGCGCTTCATCCAGCGTGCCGAAACCGCCCGGGCACAAGACCAGCGCGTCGGCTTCTTTGACGAAAAACAGTTTGCGCGTGAAGAAGAAGTGAAACGGCAACAGATTGCCGGTGCCGTCCACCGTAGGATTGGCATGCTGCTCGAAGGGCAGGGTGATGTTGAAGCCGAGACTGTGATCGCGGCCGGCACCTTCATGCGCGGCAGCCATGATGCCGCCCCCGGCGCCAGTGATGACCATCATCCCCGAGCGGGTCAACGCCGCGCCGAGTTCACGGGCCATCGCATACAGCGGATGCTCGACCGGCGTGCGCGCCGAACCGAATACCGTGACTTTGCGTCGGCCTTTGAACTGCTCCAGGACCCGAAACGCCTGCTCCAGTTCGCGCAGGGCTTGCAAGGTAATCTTGGCATTCCAGCGGTTATGGTCTTCCTGGGCCATGCGCAGCACGGTCAGGATCATGTCGCGGTAGATGGGGATATTCGGGCTGTTGGGTGAAACACGGTTGAGTTGTTCTTCGACCTTACTGATGAGGTCGGGACCGCTTTCCTGAAAATGACGGCTCAAGAGGTCATTCGGTTGGTAAGGCATTCAACGTCTCCTTCTGCACAGAGCGGATGGCCCTGACGAGCGGCGTCAGTGCCGCGCTGCAAAAAACACACGATCGGCAGTTCCTTGTCTGCCGTTGAAAAATGATCGGGAATACTCTGAATCTAGACCCTCGCGCGCATTTGCGCTGACTTGATCATTGCGCCGTAAAGTTTTGGCTGGCAATCGTTTGTTGATTTTCCGCGCGTTGCTTCACCGCTCGTCCGAACGTGCACCGAATGGCAAACCCTCTGATTAACTAACGTACAGGCGCCTTACGACAGCTTTAGGTCAATAACCGTACGCAAGGTGCACGCGATTCAAGGATTTGCGGGTGGCAAGGAGGCGGGACACATGGCCAGAGTGATTCTGGAGATCGATACGCAGTTGTATCGGATGTTGAAGGCATCAGCCGAGACCAATCAACTCAGTCTCGAAGAGGAGTGCTGCCGGCGGTTGGCGGGTGGCGAGCGTCGTTCGCACTATTTACAGGCTTTGCTGGCTGAACTGCGCGCCGAGGATGAACAGCGGCGCGCCAATTCGCGATAGTTACTTCTTCTTCGCCGGGGCGGCTTTCGGGCAATCCGATTCCTGATAGCTGGCGGAGCCGATCGCTTTGTTGGTTTTCACTTCCGTGAAGTCGTAACGCATGATCGCGCCCTTGGCCATCAGCTTGCGGTACGACGGGTTGTTGCATACCGAGGCGCCCAACTGGAAATACACGGCTTTAGGGTCAGCGCGCATTTTGTCGGCGTGGCTCTTCTGTACGCTCAGGTGGTTGATCAACTGAGTGCCTTCAACGGTGTAGCCCTGATCAAGAATGTCTTCATTGATTGCCCGAGGCGTGCCGACGCTGCTCTGGGCGGCGACGTTGCGCAGCTCTCGGTTCAGATTCTGCTCACTCAGGGATGCAGCCTGAGCGGTGAAGGACGACGCCAGCAGAATGGCAGCGGTAGGAACGATAAGGCGCAGCATGAAACTCTCCTGATTCAGTGACTGGTGGTTCGACCAGCCCTGTGGCTGTGCGTTCAGTGGCGCCGGATTATAGGGGAGCCGGTCGGGACGGTACAGGTTTGCACTCGCCGCTCTGGTAAACTGCCGGCCTTTATAGCCTTGCCGAGTGCTGTGCGTGTCGAGTTTTCCTGCCGTAAGGCGTTGCCCGTGACCCATCATGCCCCCAACGCCGTAGCCCGCTTGCGCGATCAGCGCGAGGACGAGGGCATCAAGCCGATTCAGGCCCGTGGCTTTCGCTCCGAGCGTTGCCGCGACTGCCGGGTGATCATCAGCCATTGTTTGTGCGCCTGGCGTCCGAGTGTCGAAACCCGATCGGGCGTGTGCCTGATCATGACCGGCAAGGAAGTGTTCAAACCGAGCAACACCGGTTGGCTGATAGCCGACGTGGTGCGCGATAACCATGCGTTTATCTGGTCGCGTACCGAGCCTGATCCGCAGATGCTGGCGCTGCTCAATGATCCGCAATGGCAACCGTATCTGGTGTTTCCCGGCGAATACGTGGAGCCGTCGCGAGTGACCAATACTGTCGCGATCGATAGCAGCAAGCGCCCGTTGTTCATTCTGCTGGATGCGACCTGGACCGAAGCGCGGAAGATTTTCCGCAAGAGCCCGTATTTTGATCGCTTGCCGATTCTCAGTCTGCTGCCCGACAAACTCTCGCGTTACCGCTTGCGCCGTTCGACCCGCAGTGAGCACCTGTGCACCGCCGAAGTCGCGGCATTGTGCCTGGAACTGGCTGGTGACAGCGACGCCGCCTCTGCGCTGGACGCCTATTTTGACGTGTTCAGCCAGCATTATCTGGGCGCCAAACAGCAACTGGACATGAATGAGTCAACGCCGGCTCACGCCGAGTTGTTGCCCTATATACGAAAGCCGCAGCCGGAGTTGGCCCAATAGTGGCCCATACTGTACAAGCCAGCGGCCGTGCTGCTTGACCACCCCGTCTTCGCTGGGCATGCTTGGCGCCGATTGGGGTGCGGCCAAGGTTTGAAACGCCGTGTTTGCTGTTGATTGGCGTTGAACGTGCCCCTGTAGATACCGCTTTCAAGCGGCATCTTGAGTTGCTTTGGCCAGACCGGAATGCACCGGGTCTGCCATCAAAAACAGGATCATTTGAAAAATGGCCACATACGACATCCTGATTGCCGATGACCACCCTCTGTTTCGTAGCGCCCTGCATCAAGCGGTGACGCTGGGCCTTGGCCCGGACGTCCGGCTGGTAGAAGTGGCGAGCATCGCCGAGCTGGAATCTCGCCTGACCGAAAAGGCTGACTGGGATCTGGTCCTGCTGGACCTGAACATGCCCGGCGCTTTCGGGTTTTCCGGTTTGGTCATGCTGCGCGGGCAGTACCCGCAGATTCCGGTGGTGATGGTTTCGGCGCAGGAAGAAGCGTCGGTGATGGTCAAATCCCGTGAGTTCGGCGCCAGTGGTTTTATCCCCAAGTCCAGCGACCTCAGCGTGATTCAGGAGGCCGTGCGCAAAGTGCTCGATGGCGATGTTTTCTGGCCGCCGCAGGCGTTCGAGGCAGTCGCCGTTTCCGATGAAGCCAAAGCCGCCAGCGATGGTCTCGCCAGCCTGACCCCGCAGCAGTTCCGCGTCTTGACCATGGTCTGCGAAGGCCTGCTGAACAAGCAGATTGCCTATGAGCTGAGTGTGTCGGAAGCGACCATCAAGGCCCACGTCACGGCGATCTTTCGCAAGCTGAATGTGCGCACTCGTACGCAAGCGGCTTTACTGCTGCAACAACTTGAGTCAATTCCGAGCCAATAATGGCTGGCGTCTTCACGCTTTTTTGACTTTTGTTGCTCTAGCTTTCCCACTCCTTTTTGGTTGGTTTCTACGTTATGTCACCTTTCAAGGGCCAGACCGGCCTGAAACGCATCCTCAACGCCTCCGGTTACTCGCTGGACGGCCTGCGCGCAGCCTTCACCGGTGAAGCAGCCTTTCGCCAATTGGTACTGCTCAATGTGGTGCTGATTCCGCTGACGTTCTTCCTCAATGTCAGCCGCGTTGAGCAGGCACTGTTGATTGCCGTGTGCCTGCTGGCGCTGATCGTCGAGTTGCTGAATTCGGCTGTGGAAGCGGCCATCGACCGCATTTCGCTGGAGCTGCACCCGCTGTCGAAGAACGCCAAGGACATGGGCAGCGCCGCACAATTCGTCGCACTGAGCATGATTGCGCTGGTGTGGGCAGTGATTCTGCTTTAAGCGATTGTCGGCAAAACGATCTCGTCGCTGCGCTGCACCCCGGCGGTGAAAGCGCGGCACAGCTCGAGAAATTCGCGCATGGCCGAAGTCTGGTATTTCTGCTTGTGCCAGATGAAGTAAAACTGTCGGGCCAGATCCAGGTCCGGCGTCTCCACCGGCACCAAGCTGCCGCGTCGGAACGCGTCACGCAGCGCCAGCCGCGAGATGCAGCCAATCCCCAGTCCTGATTCCACCGCGCGTTTGATCGCTTCGGTGTGTTCCAGCTCCAGACGAATATTCAGCGCACTGCGATGGTGACGCATGGCCTGATCGAAGGTCAGCCGCGTGCCGGAACCCTGTTCGCGCAGAATCCATGCCTCGTGCGTCAGCTCCTCCATGGTCGCCGTACCGCGTTGGGCCAGTGGATGCTGCGGCGCGCAGAACACCACCAGCTCATCTTCAACCCAGCTCTGCACTTCGATATCCGGGTGGCTGCAATCGCCTTCGATTAGACCCAGATCAATTTCGTAATGGGCGACTTGCTGCACGATATTGGCAGTGTTCTGCACGTGCAGCTTCACCTGACTTTCTGGATGGCGTTGCATGAAACTGCCGATCAGCAGCGTCGCCAGGTAATTGCCGATGGTCAGCGTTGCGCCCACCGACAGCGAGCCGAAACCGGATTTACCGTTGAGCAGGTCTTCGATTTCCTTGGCCTGATCGAGCAGCGCCACCGCTTGTGGCAACAGCTGTTTGCCGAGGGCGTTGAGGCTCAGCCGTTTGCCGGCGCGGTCGAACAGCTGGCAGCTGGATTGGCGCTCGAGCTCGGTGATCGAGGTGCTCGCGGCCGACTGCGAGAGGTTGAGCAGACCCGCAGCACGGGATACGCTTTCCTGCTGGGCGACGGCGACGAAGACTTGCAGTTGACGGAGAGTAAATCGCATATCGATATAACCGATAACCCTTATCTTAATAATCCAGTTAACAGATATTGTCGTCGCTATTAGAATGCGATGCAATTGCGCACCGTCGCCTTCAAAAGCCAGCGCAGACCCAATCTCCAGGAGTCAAACGTACATGAGCAACATGAACCACGAGCGTGTCCTCAGTGTTCATCACTGGAACGACACTCTGTTCAGCTTCAAGTGCACCCGCGATCCGGGTCTGCGCTTCGAGAACGGTCAGTTCGTGATGATCGGCCTGCAACAGCCCAACGGCCGCCCGCTTATGCGCGCTTACTCGATCGCCAGTCCGAACTGGGAAGAGCATCTGGAGTTCTTCAGCATCAAGGTGCAGGACGGCCCGCTGACTTCGCAACTGCAGCACTTGAAGGAAGGCGACGAGATCATCATCTCGAAGAAGCCTACCGGCACCCTGGTGCTGGACGACCTGAACCCGGGCAAGCACCTGTATCTGCTGAGCACCGGCACTGGCCTGGCGCCGTTCATGAGCGTCATTCAGGACCCGGAAACCTACGAGCGCTTTGAAAAAGTGATCCTGGTCCACGGCGTGCGTTACGTCAACGAAGTCGCCTACCGCGAATTCATCACCGAGCACCTGCCGCAGAACGAGTTCTTCGGCGAAGCGCTGCGTGACAAGCTGATCTACTACCCGACCGTGACCCGCGAGCCTTTCGAGAATCAGGGCCGTCTGACCGACCTGATGCGCAGCGGCAAGCTGTTCAGCGACATCGGCCTGCCTCCGATCAACCCGCAGGACGACCGCGCGATGATCTGCGGCAGCCCGAGCATGCTCGACGAGACCAGCGAAGTGCTCGACAGCTTCGGCCTGAAGATCTCGGCGCGGATGCGCGAGCCGGGTGATTACCTGATCGAGCGTGCGTTCGTCGAGAAGTAATCCCCACTGAAAAAGCCCCCATTGCCTTTGCAGGCAATGGGGGCTTTTTTATGCCCGAACATTTCCCTGTAGGAGCTGCCGCAGGCTGCGATCTTTTGATCTTGCTTTTGAAGAGCAAAATCAAAAGATCGCAGCCTGCGGCAGCTACTACATTGGGCGCGGTTTCAGACCATGGCGGGAATGACTTCCAGCACGCGTATCTGCTCCGGTGTCGGGTAATGCCAGCGCACGTCCAGATCCCAGAACTGTGCGCCATATTCACGCTCAGGCACCGGGGTTTGATAGGCCGGGCGCGGATCCTGCGCCAGGCACTGTTCAATCAGCTCAACCAAGGGTTCGCCAAGGCGCTGAGCGTGTGTGTGCGCCTGTTTCAGTGCTGAGTCCGTCCACTGCACGTCAATCAGTTGCGGTGCTGCACTGGCGATGCTGTTGGAAGCTTCGGGAATGATGTCGGCGTAAGGCACGTAGGGTTTGATGTCGAGAATCGGCGTGCCGTCGAGCAAGTCGATCCCGGAGATGAACAGCCGATGGGCTTCGACCTTGTCCAGTTTCACCACTGACTGACCGATGCCGTTCGGCCGGTGAGTCGCGCGGGTGGCGAACACGCCCATGGACTTGTTGCCGCCCAGGCGCGGTGGGCGGACTTTCAGGCGCGGTTTGTCTTCCAGTGCCTGATGAAACAGGAACAACAGCCACACATGGCTGACCTGTTCCAGGCCCTGCACGGCGTCACCCTGATCGAACGGCGCCACCAGTTCCAGCACGCCACGGGCGGCGGGGGCCAGTTGTGGCTGGCGTGGGATGGCGAATTTCTCCTTGAAGCAGGAGCGCACGAAGCCGATGGGGGAAACGCTGTAAGTCATGGTTTGCATTCGAAGCGGGGGCAGGGGTGGGCATGATAACCCGGCAGACCTCAAGTCTGGTGGTGGTCGAGCGGCCGCCATCGCTGGCAAGCCAGCTCCCACAGGTTTTGGTGCCTTACACAAATCGTGCGGACACTCGAGAACCCTGTGGGAGCTGGCTTGCCAGCGATGGTCGCGCTGCCGATCTCAGAGACTGAACCCGCCATCCAGCGGAATAATATTCCCGGTCATATAAGCCCCAGCCGTACTCGCCAGACTGATCGCCAGCGCCGCCATCTCTTCCTCCCGCCCCCAACGCTTCATCGGAATCAAAGCCGTATCCTCAGCCAGCGCCTTCTCATCATTACCAATATGCTGAGTCATCTTGCTCGGAAACCGCCCCGGTGCGATCACATTGACGTTGATGTGCTGGCTCACCAGCTCCCGCGCCAGAATCCGCGACAATTGATGCAGGGCGGCTTTACTCGGCCCGTAGGCATACGCCTGCTCACCAAACGAAGAAATCCCCGCCACCGAACCAATGTTGATAATCCGCGCCGGATTCGCCGCTGAGCCAGCCTTGCGCAACAGCGGCAGAAATTGCTGGATGCAACTGAACACCGACGTCACGTTGAGCTGCATGACCTTCTCCCAGCCCTTGACCGGATAGCTCTCCAGCGGCGCGCCCCAAGTAGTGCCGGCGTTGTTCACCAGAATATCCAGATGCGTGATCTGCTCACCCAGGCGCGCGGCCAGCTCCTGTACGCCTTCTTCCGTCGCCAGATTCGCGGCGATGCCATGACATTTGCCCAGGACACTGAGTTCTTCAGCCGTTTGATGGCAGGCTTCGGCATCGCGCGAGCAGACATAGACGCGGGCACCAGCCTCGACAAAGGCCTTGGCGATCATCTTGCCGATACCACGGGTGCCGCCGGTCACCAGAGCGGTGCGGCCTTGCAGGGAGAAATACGGGTGCATGGCGAGTCCTGAGGATTAGGGATCAGTACACCCTAGTCGTCAGCCGCACGAAGCGGAGCCATTATTTCTGGAGGGAATGAACAATCATGCGTTGCGGCGGCGACCATCAGTCGCCACCGCAGAAGGGGATCAGGCCGGGCGAACGCGCAGGGTCAGACCCTTGAGGAAGTTGCGCAGCAACTGGTCGCCGCACGGGCGATAGTTGGTGTGGCCAACCTTGCGGAACAGTGCGCTCAGCTCAGGCTTGGACACCGGGAACTCGGCAGCCTTGAGAATCGCGTGCATGTCGTCTTCTTTCAATTCGAAGGCCACGCGCAGTTTTTTCAGAATGATGTTGTTGGTCACTGGCACTTCGATCGGCTGCGGCGGACGGCTTTCGTCCTTGCCACGCTTGAAGATCACCAGACCGTCGAGGAAGTGCGCGATGACTTCGTCCGGGCAGCGCACGAAACCTTCTTCGTCTTCTTCTTTCTTGTCGAGCCAGGTCACCACGTCGGCGAGCGCGACTTCCATGCCGCCGAGTTTGATGATCTCGACAACCTTCTTGTCGCTGATGTCGAGCATGTAGCGCACGCTGCGCAATACGTCGTTATGAATCATGTGAGTCATCCTGATAAGCGTTGTGGGCAGCACGCGGGCGCGCTACCGGAATGTGTGGCGGCAGTGGAAGTCTTAGAACTTCTCTTTGCCGGACAGGTAGCGCCATTGGCCGACCGGAACCTTGCCGATCGAGACGCCGCCGATGCGGATGCGGCGGATGCCGATGACCTTCAGGCCGACCGCTTCGCAGAACTGGGCGATGATGCCGGGCTGCGGGTTTTTCATGGCGAAGCGCAGACGGTTTTCGTTCTGCCAGCTGGCCTTGACCGGCGGCAGCTCCTTGCCCTTGTGGGTCAGGCCGTGCTGCAAACGGTTGAGGCCGTGGGCGACCATGTCACCTTCGACTTCTACGATGTATTCCTGCTCGATCTTGGCGGCGTCGGCGGTGAGCTTGCGGAGGATTTTCCAGTCCTGAGTGAACACCAGCAGGCCGCTAGCCTTGGCTTGCAGGTCGGCGCTGGCGGTCAGGCGCAGGAAGTGCCCGCGCAACGGGCGCTTGCTGAATCGGTGTTCTTCGCTGAGGGTTTCGGCGCTCAGCGATTGCATGGCGGTTTCAACGTCCATGCCGGCAGGGGCGTTGAGCAGGATGGTCACCGGCTCCGGCGCAGTGGCCTTGGCGTCCTTGTCGAGCTCGACCTTCTGGTCGCCGACCTTGAATTGCGGCTCGTCAATCACTTCGCCGTCCACAGTGACCCAGCCGCCCTCAATGAACAGCTCGGCCTCCCGGCGGGAGCAACCGACCAGTTCGATGAGGCGTTTGGAGAGGCGAATCGGGTCAGTCATGACAGGGCCGTAACAAAAAAGGGGTGGGCATTGTACCTGTGTGGCGCCGGTTAAGTCCGGTTCCATTTTCACGGTGTCCGTATTCCCTGTGGGAGCTGGCTTGCCAGCGATGGCATCACCTCGGTGAATCTGTCAGACCGAGGCGTCTGCATCGCTGGCAAGCCAGCTCCCACAGGGGGCCATGGTGTGTCAGCCGTTACTGGAGCGCTGCTGGTTCTGACGCAACCGCATATGCAGCAACGGATACGGCTGGCCCATGCCATCCACCTCCGAGCGGCCGATCACTTCAAAACCCTGCTTGAAGTAGAAGCCCAATGCCTGTGGGTTCTGTTCGTTGACGTCGAGTTCATCAGCATTCAGGTGCTGCATCGCGTAGTTGAGCAGTTTCTTGCCCAAGCCCTGACCGCGATGATCGGGGTCGATGAACAGCATTTCGATCTTGCCCGCGGCAACACCGGCAAACCCGGTGATGCGCTGATTGGCGTCTTTGGTGCAGATCAGCATCACCGCATCCAGATAACGGGTGAGCACCAGGTTGCGCAGCAGCTCGATATAGCTGTCCGGGAGAAAATCATGGGTCGCGCGGACCGAGGCCTCCCAGACCTGGGTCAGTTCCTGGTAATCGCTGAGTTTCGGTGTGTGGATGACCGAATGGTGACGCATGCCCGTCTGCCTCTTGTCCGTTTCAAGGGAGTCCGTCCCCCGCTAAACGATAGCCGTAAAAAAGCCCCGCATCTCGTAAAAAGAGCGGGGCTTTCCGTATTTATTGCGGTGTCTGGCTGGCTATTTCTGTCGCCAGCAAGATCTCTCCCCCTCACCCCAACCCTCTCCCCCAGAGGGGGCGAGGGGGAAGGGAGCTGATCTTCGTGCTGTTCAGAACCTGAGTTCGACTCGATATTTCAAGTCGCCGTCATTCTGAAGAGCACCTCGATCAGTCCCCTCTCCCCCAGAGAGGGCGAGGGGGAAGGGAGCTGAACTTCGTGCTTTTCAAACCTGAGTTCGACCGGATAGCTCAGGTCGATGTACCTCGAAAGAACAACACGGTCAGCTCCCTCTCCCTCTGGGAGAGGGCTGGGGTGAGGGGCTTTTGATCTTCAGATCAGATCTGCTCTGCCCACAGGTCATATTCGTCAGCGTCAGTCACCTTGCACCAGACCTTGTCACCCGGCTTCAAATTGCTGCCGTTATCAATAAACACGTTACCGTCGATTTCCGGGGCATCGAAGAAGCAGCGACCAACAGCGCCTTGCTCATCGACTTCGTCGACCAGCACTTCGATTTCACGGCCGATGCGCATTTGCAGGCGTGCCGAGCTGATCGCTTGCTGGTGCGCCATGAAGCGATCCCAACGATCCTGCTTGACCTCGTCCGGAACGATCTCCAGATCCAGATCATTGGCTGGCGCGCCGTCTACCGGCGAGTACTGGAAACAGCCGACGCGGTCGAGCTGGGCTTCGGTCAGCCAGTTCAACAGGTACTGGAAGTCTTCTTCGGTTTCGCCCGGGAAGCCGACGATGAAAGTCGAACGGATGATCAGGTCCGGGCAGATTTCGCGCCAGTTCTTGATGCGCGCCAAGGTCTTGTCTTCGAAAGCCGGGCGTTTCATCGACTTCAACACTTTCGGGCTGGCGTGCTGGAACGGGATGTCCAGGTACGGCAGGATCTTGCCGGCGGCCATCAGCGGGATCAGCTCGTCAACGTGCGGGTATGGGTAAACGTAGTGCAGACGGACCCAGACGCCGAGGGTGCTCAGCGCTTCGCAGAGTTCGGTCATGCGGGTTTTCACCGGCGCGCCGTTCCAGAAACCGGTGCGGTATTTCACATCTACGCCGTAAGCGCTGGTGTCTTGCGAAATGACCAGCAACTCTTTAACGCCGGATTTGACCAGACGCTGAGCTTCGTCGAGCACATCACCGACCGGACGGCTGACCAGTTTGCCGCGCATCGACGGGATGATGCAGAAGGAGCAGCTGTGGTTGCAGCCTTCGGAAATCTTCAGGTAGGCGTAGTGGCGCGGGGTCAGCTTGATGCCTTGCGGCGGCACCAGGTCGATCAGCGGATTGTGATCCTTACGCGGTGGCACCACTTCGTGCACGGCGTTTACCACTTGCTCGTACTGCTGCGGACCGGTCACGGCCAGCACGCTCGGGTGCACGTTGCGGATGTTGCCTTCTTCCACGCCCATGCAACCGGTGACGATCACCTTGCCGTTTTCCTTGATCGCTTCGCCGATCACTTCCAGCGACTCAGCCTTGGCCGAATCGATGAAACCGCAGGTGTTGACGACTACAACGTCGGCGTCCTGATAGGTGGACACCACGTCATAGCCTTCCATGCGCAGCTGGGTCAGGATGCGCTCGGAGTCGACCAGTGCTTTCGGGCACCCTAACGATACAAACCCTACACGTGGGATATTACTCATATACTTACAACCTGCAGGGTTTGCCCTGAGCGAATTTCGTGGCGCGCGATTCTAGACGCTGTACAAAAAATGTGCAAAAAAATAGTTGCGGTTGATTATCAATTGCGAATTGTGATGTTTTAGGTAGGGAGTGCCTTTTTATGTATTACTACAGTGAGCAGTCTCGTTATAAAGGCTTTCAGGAGGATGTGACTTCTCAAGGCGGATTTACCAAACGACCAGGCAACATAGTGTATTCTTGGGAAGTTGATGATCATGCTGCTAGGAAAATAAGGCGTCGACAGAAATATGCGGTCGTTAGCCTGTTTATTATGGTGCTTTGCGCTTTTGCAACTTATGTATTGAAAAGTGATCTGTGGGTCAATAGCGGTATAAAGTTTGTCGACTACAATACAGTCGTCGTATTGGCAGGTGGTTTGCTGGTTGCTACTTTGGCTACTTCAATAATCTATGAAGCTTTTGTGAATAAGACTCGAGTTTCTAAAAGTTTTATAGATATCGACTATGAGGGTGCAAATACAAAGCGACTCGAAATTCGGCTTCTCGAGTTGATGAATGAAATTGACGAAATTAAGCATGGTAAAGAAGAAAGTGCTCCGAGTAATGGAGGGGTTAGTAGTGCGGAGGCACACACGAGAGAGGTAAAAGAATCGAGTGCTATCGAGTCTTACATACAGGGCCTCATTAAGTCGCTTGAAGGTCATATTGAACTGTCAGACAAGAAAGCTTCAAAACTTTTGGATACTGGTACGATGTATTTGCGGCGGGGTATCTATTTTTATGTTGCGTCAATATTCGTATGGCAGGTTGTGGCTCATGTATGGGGTGTAGATAAACAACTTATTTTTGGCGTTGTTTCTTGTTCGTTTACGTTTCTTGTGGTGGAGTTTTTGGCGGCTTGGTTTCTTAAGCAGTACAGAAGTTTTATTGACTCATCCATTCAGTTTATGCGAGTAAAGTCCGTATTTGATAGATATTTGCTGTCATATTTAGCAGTTAAAGAGTTTTCGAGTCAAGATCCTGCTAATTTTGCGGAATCTAAAGCTCAGGTTCTAAAAGTTCTAGCGGAAGAGATTAAGTGGCCCGACCCAATAAACTCAAAAAATAGTGATGTTAATCATATGGTTCAGCTGTTTGATTCACTCACCGGGATGCTTGAGAAAGTGAAAGATATTGCAGCAAAAAAAGAGAAGGCTGACGCCTGATGGAAGCTTTCGGGGGCTTTGGAGAGGCCAAAGTTTATAGTTACCTACGCTTTTCGGATCCCCGCCAAGCTTCAGGTAATAGCGTCGATCGACAAATGAAGTACGCTGAGCGATGGGCGTCTGAGAAAGGCTTGGTTTTAGATGGATCTTTGTCTCTGAGAGACGAGGGTTTGTCCGCCTATCATCAGCGGCATGTTAAGCAAGGCGCTTTAGGCGTTTTCCTGCGTGCGATTGAAGATGGACGCATTGCTTCCGGTTCGGTGTTGATTGTCGAAGGATTGGACCGGTTGAGTCGCGCCGAGCCTATCCAAGCCCAGGCTCAACTTGCTCAGATCATCAACGCCGGTATCACGGTAGTTACTGCCAGCGACGGCCGCGAGTACAACAGAGCTGGATTGAAAGCTCAGCCTATGGACCTGGTGTATTCGCTCCTGGTGATGATCCGGGCGCATGAAGAGTCAGACACGAAGAGCAGGCGAGTCAAAGCCGCAATCCGTCGTCAATGTGAAGGGTGGATATCCGGTTCGTTTCGTGGGGTGATCCGCAACGGTAAAGACCCACAGTGGGTGCGATTGACCAACGAGGGATGGGAGTTGATCCCAGAGCGTGTCGCAGCAGTAAAGCGGGCGCTTGAGCTTTATCGTTTGGGACTCGGTGCCGGCCGTGCTGCAAACATCATGCATGAAGAGGGATTTCAACTGACTGAGGGAGGAATCTCCGGACTGCAGATTTACCGGACGATTAAGTTGCCTGCGTTGCGAGGTGTCAAACGGTTGAGTCTGGAGGGCGAGGATTACGAGCTGGAGGAGTATTACCCGCGTGTCCTGTCCGATGCAGAATGGAATGATCTGCAGCACCTTGCTGGCCAACGGTTGCGTCGTCGAGGAGCGGGGGAGATACCAGGCATCATCACCGGGGTCGGATTGGCCTACTGCGGCTACTGCGGTACAGCGCTAGTTGCGCAAAACATAATGAAGCGTAGACGTGTGGATGGAAGTATTGCAGACGGCAATCGTAGGTTGCACTGCACTTCGTATAGCAAAAACGGCGGGTGCTCCGCCGGTGGAAGCTGCAGCGTTGTCCCAATCGAGCAAGCGTTACTCAAGTTCTGCACGGATCAGCTCAACCTCCAGCGACTGATGCAGCCAAGCGATGACGGTCAGGCTGTCCATCGTCAGCTTGTGGATGCAAGGGCCGCTGTTGCGAAGATCACAGTTCAGTTAGGCAAGGTAACTGACGCGCTTTTAGCAGACGAGAGTGGCGCCGCCCCTCTGGCGTTTGTCCGTAAGGCAAGGGAGTTGGAATCACAACTTAGAGATGCTGAACAAAGCGTTTCCACATTGGAGTATGAGGTGAGCTCAATATCCGCAGGGGCTGCTCAACCAGCCCAGGCTGAGCGATGGGCGGATCTGTCTGCCCAAGTAGAAACGGGAGATTACGGAGCAAGAGAAAGCGTCAGGCAGTTGGTCATGGACACATTCAGTCGAATTGTCATTTTCATGCGGGGTGTGGACGCAACCGACCGCGAAGGTCTGTTCATTGATGTGCAACTTTTCTCGCGCACGGGGCAGCACCGTATGCTTCGGATCCATCGGAAAACAGGCGATTGGGTGGCGAGTGAGGACTGGGATTAGGCCAAATATTAGCTAAGCTCAATTTCCTATATACTGTCTGAATATACAGTAGTAGCAGGATGCTTTTGTGCTTCAGCAAAACCGCGTTTCTCCGATGCAGCCGTCCACCTCATTCGACCAACTTGCATGCCGTATTTACCGACAGGTCAACAGGGCCTCCGCCCAAGTCCTGCGGCGAACGTTAATACGGCGATTATCTGGCGAGCGCTCCGATGACTGGGATCGACTTCTAGAGCACTTGAATAACGAGGAAAGCGTGAGCTTGAAGCACCTAGGCGACGGGATTGCTCAATTGAGCTGGACCAATCACCACCCCTTCTGATTATCCTGCGGCTAACAAAAGAACGAAAAAATATGCCGCAGGTGTTTGACATAAAATTAGCCTGAGGCTAATTTATCTCCATCAGTTCAGGATATTGCGCTGCGGTGCCCTGATCGCTTTGGAGGTTTACACGATGTACGCCCTTTGCCTTTCGTCGGATGCGCGCTCTCAGTTATCAGACCAGGTCACTCAGAACGGCACCTTTTCGCACCATTTTTTTGCAGAAGACGGACGCTGCTGCGCGACGGCCATTGTTGCCATTGAGCAGGGCTTAGAAGATGTATCTGTTCAGGTCAGACTGGGTAGCACTGTAAACAGTTTGACCATCCCGAAAACTGATCACGTTGCCGAACGAATTGCGCGCCTTCTTGAGGAGCTTGCTCTTTGCAACGATCCGAGAATCACTCCAGACGCCGATGGGCAGTTGACCATTTCCATCCTGGAGCCAAATGCGAAACGACTGTTCAGTCAAAGTATTGAGGGGTATCGGAGTGCAAACGCTGAACTCGATGCCGCAATTGCAAAAGAAAACTGGAGCGCGATACACACAGCCCAAAGTCGCCGTGATCTCCACGCCAGTACGATCGCTTTGATCGTGAACAAGTGCTCTGTAGGTATTGAAGTAGGGGTAAGACCATGATCGGGATCCCCAAGACAGGCACGCTGGAGCTTGGCCGTATCAGTGCCAATGTCAGCAGCGGTTATCAATTCAGCACAGCCGACGGGCGTCCTGCACGTCTTGCGATTATCGATGACCAGGGCAATGTGGTCGAAGCCGGCGATGCTGTTGCACGCGAGGCGTGGAACGTGTGCATCGCTGTAATGAAGAACTTCAAAATTGGCCAAGGTCATATCGTGGTGCACAGTGCCCCGCCGGGATCAGCTCAGGGCGATGCAGGCAAGTTATGTCCACGCAAGGCTAGAGGATGAGCTGCGAAGCTGATCGGAATGCTTTAAGGCACGCCGGTGGGTTATCAACGACGTTACATACCGGTGATTTTCGCATCGATCGCACGGCCGATAATTTCCCAAGTACCGTCCAGAGCTACCGCCTTGTACTCTGGATTGAGTGGCACCAAGTAGCCTACCCCAGCATCTAGATTGTATTGCTTGAAGGTGGTTTCGCCGCTCACGGTGTGGCGGGCGATGTAGAACTTGCCGCTGATGAGGTCAAAGCCTTCAGGGCGAATCAATATCGGAGTGCCTTCCGGGAAGCTAGGCGGTGTGTCCGATGTCATCGACTTTCCCTTGACCTTGAGCCAATAACCACGTGGCCCTGCATTCTCCGTAGACGACAGCCAATCGTCTGCAATTCCGGTCGGATAGCAGACGGAAGATTCGATCTGCTCGCCGGCGGCAACCCATGAGATCAATGGATATTCCCGGGCCTCTCGGTGAGGTTGCAGCATTGGGGAAATGTTGGAATGACCACTTGTAGCCGCCATCCCCTCGATTTCGGCAGCAAGGCGTGGACTGAAGCTCTCGACCGGCTCATTTAGCAGCTTCGCCAGCACCGAAGCAAAGCGGGCATTGAGCGCATTTATACCCTTCAAATAATGGTTCACCGAAACCGGTGTTATGCCTGCGGCATCGGCAATCTTCCGTTGATTCAGCTTGAGAGCGTTCTTCTTAGAAAGATAGAGCTCGTGGGCTGCTTGGCATTCCGCGAATAGGGCAGGGGCGATGGGCTTTTTCTTAGTCATTGTCGAAGTATAAGCCGCTGGCTAACTCATAAGGTTAGCCTTAGGCATTGATAAAAAATATGTTAGCGGTTAATCTTTCGATCATTCATCAATCTTAGGTGTATGACATGGAAGAGATGTCCCTTAGTGATTTAGTGCAACGGATGGGTCAGGCGCCTGTAGCGCGTGCGCTCGGTGTGAAACCGGCGTCGATCGCGAAAGCACTAAGAACTCATCGAAACATCACCGTAACGATCAGTGACGATGGTGCATGTGCAGCCCAGGAGACCCGCCCGTTTCCTTGTCAGGAACACTCGGCGTCACCCGATGGTTTGAAGTCCGGCCACGAGAAAGCGTTGGGGCAGTCTAAATTCGGTAAACAGCCGTGACCACGTCCACACACGGACAGCAGCCCGTTTCCCGTGATCAAGTACTTGTTGCTCATGCCGCTGAGATGATTGCCCGCACCGGTTTGAGCCAAGAGGATTTCGCCCAGGCGCTGAGCTGTAATCTTCATCGCCAGATCCCCGCCAAGGCCGTCAGTAAAGACGTACCCGACTTTGAAATACTGGCTCAGAGCAGCGACAGCGCGTCGTTCCTGAGAGCATCAGGCGCCTGGCTGCGCCGTGTAGGCCGCTGGCTCAACGGTGAGGTAGATTTGCCTTGCTGGCTTGAAGAGGCCTGGGTAGAAGCTCTTGACGGCGAATTTAAAGATGATTGCATCAATGAGCTCGCCAGTCGTCACGGTCTAACTGGCGCACGCGAGCAGGAAGGTGACGGTAATCCGCTTTGTGCGTTCGGCCTGCTCGTGGCTAGGCTGGGCGATACAGTTGCCTTGGGCAGCGAGATCCTTGCAGACGGTCATATCGACCTCCAAGACATCGACAAGCTACCTAGCTTTGTCGATAAGCTCCGGTCCGTCGAAGCGCGCTGCTGTGAGCTTCGCTCGCGTGCCGAAGACGTGCTGCTCGAGCAGCACCAGAAACCTATCCTGCAACAGGTGAATACCCGCCTGTGACTCCGCCGGATAAGGACATCAAATCGCGATCGAGCGACCGCAAGGCCGGCCCCAAAAAGGGTCGGCCTACTGCTGTGCATCGCGACAAGAAAGATCCCCACGCGGCTCTTCGAGCACCTGCTCGAACACCACGGTACTCCGCTCCGCGCCGGCTTACTGGCCAGCAGCTTAAAAACCCCCTACTGCGGATGGCGTTCAAGCGTCTTAGTCAGATCGGCGACCTGCGCGGTATGTACCTTCGCGATCTGGACACCATCCATGGTAGTCGCCGTACACGCTCTGAGAAATTCGATGCGCTGGCCAAGGTTGCAGAGCAGATGCTGCTACGCCTCGATCTGGCGACGGGCGTTTTGGGGTGGCTCGATGTCAAGCGGGGGCAGTTCTTCCTCAACACCCAGTGCGGTGTCGCAGAGGATAGCGGCGTCTCTGCAGCATCCTTCAATCGCCTGCTGCACAGCATGGAACTGGCCGACTATGTTTACCGGCGTGTCGAGAAAATTCGATTGGATGAAAAGGATGAAGCGGGACTTAACCTGGTGCGAACTCGTGTCCTGGTGCGATTCACGGAAAAGTTCTTTGCTGACCTTGGTGTGCGGTACCTCTGGTATCGGGCGAAAAAGGCAGCCTTGAAGAAGCGTGAAAAGGAGCTGCGTGACATCAGCGGGCTGCGCTTGGCGCGTCAGGAGAGGGCGTCCCTGGAAGCCCTACGGCGCGAGCAATCACGTACCAACTGGGAACGTAGTGAGGCACGCAAGGTGGCTCACAGCCAGGGTGAGATGCCAGAGCAGGTCAATTCACCCGGTCGTATTAGGGCTTCCCAGGCGCCCGACAGTAGGCCTGGTGGCGTGGACGATTCCCTGGCGCGCCTGATGCGCAGTATCCAGGTCAAGAAAGACACCTAGCCCCCCGAAACGATCGCATCCCCTGCGAGGCCAGGCTACGTCTGGCAGTCGAGAAAACACCCTATCTCAGCACTCAACCTTCCGCCGTGCATCGCCATGGCGGCAATCGGCCATGTGGACGTCTCCTTTACAGCGCGATTTAGCCGCGCCGCCGGCGCGCAAACGGGGCAACCAGAAAGCCTTTGAATTAAATGGAATTTTATACCCCCTTCAGCACCCCCGTTGGGTATAAAAAGAGGCTTTCGAGGTGTCCACAGGGTCGGTGTGTTGGGTACAAGATGATGCCTTCGCCTAAGGGCTCAGTTCGCTGCGCTCAGCTTTTTATGAGGATCGCGGGCTACGCGCCCGCCCAGCGGCAGGGCAGTGCCCTGCACCCCGTGCTGGATACCCGGCACCCAGTGCCGTGGATCCAGCAGGCGTCAAAAGCGGTGATCGGGCGCGCCGAGGTGCAATTGAAATTTGCGAGCGGCGGTCGCGGGCACGATCGGGCGGCGCGGCTAAGATTTTTGGGGCGAAATTGTCAGACCACCGGCCGCTGCGCGGGTTCCGCCGCGCCAGAGTTGTGGGTATCAGGTGAGATCGTGTAGGCGGCTTATATGCCTGCGCTGCAGGCATTCGGGTGTGGGTTTTGAGAGATGTGCAGTGGGGCCACGAGAACGGAGAGGATGGGGCGCGTCGGGGAGGTTGCGAACAGGGTACTTGGGTCAGCCTGGTTGCGAGGAGCCGACCTGCAGGAACAGTTCTTGCTGCTGATCCGCCGGCAAACTTCTGATTCTCTCTAGAAGGAGTGTGTCGAGGTGTTGTGCTGGAAGTCTCAAGGAATGCTTGAACGTAAGTTCGGATACCCAAGTGTGCCCGCACTTCGCGTCCAGGCACTGGCAGTAGAGCTTCACATAGCCACGAGTAATTTCCTCCCGTGAACTGATACGTCCTTTGTAGTCGCAGGCAGTGCAGTAAATTCGCATGGTTCCCTCCCCAGGGTTTCAGAGCCATTATTATGCCGTCACCTACGGTGATAATCACCTAATACTGTGTATTTAGTCAGTGGTTTTTTCGTCTTCTTTTGGGGCTTTCCAACTAATTCGCCTGTCCGGGCGTAGCGTGGCATTCACCTGGTCGAACAGCTGACAAATCGGCCGGATCTCATTGCTGGTATAGACTCGGTCAATCTTTTCGATGTCGCCAAAACCACCGCTGTTCTCCGGAATGATGCCGGCGAGCGCTGGGTTCATTCGCCAAGCGGCGATCACGTCGTTGCGGGTGATGTTCTTCACCTTCTCCAGCTCGTCTTTGGCTTGGAAGTCGCCCACGGGGATGATCTGGATGGCGTTCTCTTTGCCGTTCGGGATGTTGACGAACATCGATCGGAAGTTGCCCACACCCTTGCTGGAGCTGATCTGCGCGCGCAGGTTGTCCTCGTCCTCCTCGGTCAGGTCGGGGTCGTTGGTGTAGAAGATGTAACCGGCGTGGGCACCGTTGCTGTAGTAGCGCCGGCGGAACAACGTGGCAGCTTCGTTGAGCAGCAGTGCCTGCATGCCGCCCAGGTAGTCCGGCACCCCGTAGATGTTCTGTTCCACGTCATAGTCGAGCACGTGCTCGATCTCGTCCTGATCGAAGTCCATGAACTTGTTGTCGGGCAGCAGCATCCGGAAGCCACCGTCGACCTTGATCCGCATGTTGATCGCTGCCAGGTGCTGCAGCTCCAGGACTTGGCCGAAAGCGTTGGTGTCGCGGTAGAAGAACGCTTCGCCAAATACCATGTAATCCAACCCCGCGCAGCCCATCGTTCGAGCGCTGCAGCCGGCCGAGGGAATCAACTCACGCAGCAGCAGGTTGCGCTTGAACTTCGGGATTGCGCCGTGGTGCGCGTTGGCGCGCAGCAGTTTGGCCAGGCCGGGACGCGACACCGGCGGCTTGTAGATTTCGCCGTCGTCGCTGAGGAACACCCCCAGGTACTCGCCGATGTTGCCCGACAGCACCTGCTCGGGTTCGCCAAACGTAAACGCCCGCATGGGCTGCTGCTGTTGCGCGTGCTGGTTGACCGGGCGATTTCTGCGTCGATGCTTGGGCATTGTTTCCACTCGTGACGTAGCGGCTACGACGCCGCTTGTTGGTATTCAAAGGTTCGTTGGCCAAGGCGTGCATGACCGCCCACGCGATATCGGCGTGGCCGGTCGCGTCGGTACGCGAGGCGCTGTAGGTGATCTGGCCGCTGTTGGTGGCGCCGCGTTTGATGGTCAGGAAGGCTTGAGCGATGTCGGTCCAGCCGGCATCCCACTCGATGCGACTGCCTTGAATCGTGTCCTGAGCTTTGAGCACCAGGGCGTTTTTTGTCTCAAGGCTGTAGTGAATCGGCGTCGCTTTGGCATAGAAGTCGCGCACCAGGTCGAACACGCCATAACCTACGCCGGTGACATCGATGCCGATGTGCTGGACGTTGAAACGCTCGGTCAGCTTCTTGACCTGAGCGGCCTGGTAGGTGAACGAGTGACCACGCCAGCTGTGCTTTTCCAGGATCCGGAACTTCGCGCCTGGCTCGAGCGGCGGGGCGATGACAACGCACGTCGCGTCGTCGCGAGTCCGGCTCGGGTCATAGCCCAGCCAGACCGGGCTGTTGCCGAACGGTCGTTCCTCCTCGGGTTTGTAGTCCTCCCACAGCGACAGGTCGGAATAGCACCGCTCCAGATCCTTGAGGCCGAACGCGCTCTGTGTGCTGTCGATGAACTTGCAGTAGAAGAGCTGCTGAAACTTGTCCTCGTCGTACTCCAGCTGCAGCTGCTCGAGGTCGAACAGATCGCAGCCGCCGTCGATCGCATCCTGGATAGTGATGGTTTTGCGCCATTGGCCGTCCGGACACAGCGCACCTTGGGTATACGCCGCCTCGATCGGCCAGGTGCCGCCGGCCTTTTTCCCGCGCTTGCTGTTGCGGAATTCTTCGCCAGTCCAAAACGGGTAGGCCTGGTGCGACACCGCGCTGGGCGTCGAGAAATAGGTCTTGCGCCATTTTTTGTGGGTGCCCATGGCGCTGGCCACGGTGCTGAGTTTTTCGAAGTCGCGGATCCAGAAATATTCGTCGACGTAGACGTGACCGTGGTAGCCCTGGGCGGTGCTGCTGTTGGTGCTGAGAAAGCGCAGTTCGGCGCCGTTGCTCAGCACGATCGGGTTACCGGTCAGCTCGATGTCGAACCACTGCTTGGCGAACTGGATGATGTAGCTGCGGAAGATCTCGGACTGTGATCGGCTGGCCGACAGAAAGACCTGGTTGTCGCCACTCAAGACTGCGTCCATGAACGCTTCGCCGGCGAAGTAGTAGGTCAGGCCGACCTGACGACTTTTGAGGATGTTGCGGATCCGGCAAGTCAGCGGGTTTTGCTTGGCCGCGAACAGCTCCTGCTGGTAGCGGTACATTTTGCTGATGAACTTATCCAGGAAGTCGACTTCGGTCAGACCGCTGATGTCGTTCTTGGCCTTCTTCTCTTTCTTCTTGCCGCTGCCTTCACCACGGCCGGAACGTTCGCCACGCGGCCGCTGGCGAGGTTCCGAGGCATCGCCCGGATCGTCTCCGATCGATGCTGCCGCCGGCGCCGGTTTTGCGGCTTGCTTTAGCAGTCGTTCGCGCACGGCGGTCAGCCGGTCGAGTTCATTTAGATCGTCCTTGGAAAGGCTGCCGACCTTATCCAGCAACAAGGTGATACGCCGGCCAACAGCGGTCAGCGGTTCCTCGTCCGACAGCATGTCCTCCCAACCACCCTGGCGGATCCAGTAATAGACGATCCGGATGTTGGGCAAGTTGAGTTGCGCCTGAATTTCCTTGGCCTTACAGCGGCGCAGAAACAGGCGTTTGGCGGCTTCTTTAACTTCGGTCGAGTAGTACATGGGCCGCAGTCTATGCGGCGAAAACGGTGAAAACGCGGTGTTAAATTCCGTGATCCTCCTAGTTTTTGAATCTAGGAGAAACGCGCAATTGAACCGTTTGTTAGAGAGCGATTCGCTCCATATCTTGGCGGCTCAAATCACCGATTGAGCGCAGTTATCGCCCATGCCCCGTTCCCTTGTTTCGTTCTGGAAACGTGTCGCCACCAGCGGCACCACCGCCGATGGTCGCGAGATCCTTCCCCAGGAACTGCGCGATATCGCCGAAACCTATAAGCCGTCCAAGTACACGGCTGTGATTTGGTGTGACCACGAGCGCTGGAGCGGTTCCCACGGCACTGTTTACGCCGTGCGTCTGGTGGAAGCGGGCGACGATCTGGAAGAGGGGCAAATTGCCCTGGAAGCCCAGCTCAAGCCCAACGATCGACTGCTGTACCTGAATGACCAGGGCCAGAAGCTGTTCACCAGCATCGAGATCACCCCGAACTTCGCCGGCAGTGGCAAAGCGTACCTGACCGGCCTGGGCGTGACTGATGAACCCGCCAGCCTGGGCACGCAGGAACTCTATTTTTCGAAGAAAACCCACAAGGACGCTTTCTACGCCGCGTCCGTGGAATTGGGCTCCTTTGAAGAGGAACCCCAGGGCGAAGTGGGCAAGCTGATTGGCTTACTCACCGGCCTGTTCAAGCGCTTTGCAGCGGACGCCCCGCCCGCCGAACCCACCACCCCAACCGAGAGCAAACCCCAAATGGATGAAGCTACAGCAACGGCCCTTAAAGCCCTGCTGGCTCAATTGCTGATTGTCGCTGCTGGCATTCAGGCTGTGATTGAGCCCGTCGCGGAAGAGGCTCCTGAGCCTGAAGCCGCACCGATCGATGACGTGCAAGCGGCGGTCGACGGCATCGTGACCACTGCCGAAGAGGAGCGTGAGTTCGGCCGCAAGGGCGGCGCCACGAACAAAGCCCTGCTCGCCAGCATGGCAGCATTGCAGAAGCAATTCTCTGCGCTGCAGAACACCCCGACCGGCCGCCAGCTGCCACGCAACCCCGGTCCAGTGACCACTGCCAAAAAGCGGGTGCTCTGACATGGGTCAGCCATTGAGCGCCAAGGGCGCCAAGCAATATGCCGCGCTGCAGGAAGCGATCGCCGAAACCTACGGTGTTGAGCGCGCCAGCAAGTCTTTCAGCGTTGAACCGTCGATCGCGCAAGAGCTGAACGATTCGATCACCGCCAAGGCCGATTTCCTGGAGCGCATCAACGTCGTTCCGGTCAGCGAGATCAAAGGCGAAAAAGTGTTCATTGGTGTCAACGGTCCAGTGACCGGCCGCACCAACACCAAGACCACCGATCGCGAGGCCAAGGATGCTTCGGCGCTGGAAAACACTACCTACGAACTGAGCGACACGCAGTCCGACGTAGGTTTGCCATACGCGAAGATCGACGCCTGGGCGAAGTTTCCGGACTTCCAGGATCGCTATTCAGGCGCGGTGCAGAAGCGTATCGCCCAGGACCGCATTGTGATCGGCTTCCACGGCACGCACGCGGCAACTCAAACCGATCTGGCTGCGAATCCAAAGCTGCAGGACGTGAACAAGGGCTGGCTGCAACAACTGCGTGAGCAGGCCCCGCAGCAGGTGCTCAAGGAAGGCGCTGCTGCAGGCAAGGTGACACTCGGCGCCGGCGGCGACTACGCCAACCTCGATGCCCTGGTGCATGACACCAAGCAAATGGTCGACGAGATCCTGCGCGAAGACGGCGACCTGGTTGCGATCATCGGTTCCGATCTGTTGGCGGCTGACAAGGCCAAGCTGTACACCAAACAGGGCGACACCCCGACCGAAAAAGAGCGCATCGAAAACCTGCAGGTCATCGCGACTTACGGCGGTCTGCCTTCGTTCAGCGTGCCGAACTTCCCGGTCAATGCCGTGTTGGTCACCAGTTGGGACAACCTGTCGATCTACTTCCAGGACTCCAGCTGGCGCAAGCAGGCCGTCGACAACCCGAAGCGCTCCCGCGTCGAGGACTACAACAGCCGCAACGAAGGTTACGTGATCGAGCAGTTGGAAAAGATCGCTCTGACCGAGAACGTGGAGCTGCTGGCGTGAGCCTGGCCCTGGCGCACAAGCGCCGCACCTTGGCCATGGGTGTGACTGCTGTTGCCGCAGCGCAGTCGAGCGCGGCTATGCCGTACACCCCGGCCGACGCGCTGAGCAGTCCGGCCAATGCACGCAAGAACCTGATGCTGCAGGAAGCGTCGTTAGATCAGGATCTGGCGCGCCTGAGCGCGATGAAGGGAGCTTTGGCAGGACGCCAATTGCTCAAGCGCAACGAGCTGCTGCCCAAGTACCAGGAATACGTGCAGCGCTACTGCGAGTCGGGGCTGAACTTCACCAATCGCGTTGCGGTGCAGGTGATGGTCTGGCTGTTCGATACCGCCCAGTTCGAAGACGCACTGGAGCTGGCCGACTTTCTGATGGAGCAGGGCCAAAAGATGCCGGAGCGATTCAATCGCCGAGACATCCAGACCTTTGTTGCGGATGCAATCGCCGATTGGGCGTACGACGAATACAACGCCGGCCGCAGTCCTGAGCCCTACCTGTCCGACCTGTTGCCCCGCGTTGACGGTGAATGGGACCTTCCTGAGCAGATCCCTAGCAAATACCACAAGTTGATCGGCATGCGCGCTATGGAGGCTGAGCAGTGGGAAACCGCGCTCAAGCATTTGGAACGCTCCACCGAGCTGTACCCGAAAGCCGGCAACGACACCCGCATCAAAAAGGTCCGCAAGGCCTTGGAAAAACAAGCGGCCGCTAACCCGGCTTCCGAATAACCGACTACCCCCCCAGCGGGGACCTGTGGAAGTGAGCCGCCCATTTATGGACCGTCCCACTGAAAACAGGCTCCCCGCCCTATTCGAGCGGCCAGCAATGAGCTTTTCCGGGAAACCCACCACCATTGTGGAACAAGCGATCGAGAACGACGGCTTCTGGCCGGACCTCTCCGTGTCCGAGTTCCAGAAAGGTTATCGGTTGCCGGCAGAGCACCTGATCGAAATGCTGGTCATCAACCTGACTACCGCCATGACAGACGTAAATCGTGACTTGGCGAAGTTAAAAGCGCGATGGAAGGACGCTGGAGTGTCACGCGTTGAGTCTGCAGACACCACCGTCCTTCCGGAGCGCACCTTTCAAGCAGAGACGTACAAGCGCGCTGTGTATTGTCGCGCCAAAGCCAGTTTGTTGCCGGAGTTTGCTTCAGTAATTCGTCGTGAAAGTGCCGAGAATCTGGGCAAGGAAGCCCCTGAGCGCAAGGAAACGTACCTCGAATTCAGCCAGCAGGCCGTTCGGTCGCTGCAAGGCCGTAGCCGCGTAACGGCGGTGCTGCTATGACCAAGCTGCAAGGACTGACCGCGTATCTGTTGGAACGCCGCCTGGTCGAGCCTGAACAACTCGACAGCTGGACGGAGCAGGTAAAGCTTTCGCTGATCTGGAAACCCGACGTCGACGGCATGCACTTCGCCGATATGCACTATCGCGCCGTGATTGTCCTGGAGCGTTTCGCCGCCAACCCGGCTCGCATGATGGCGTTGGTCGGCAGTTGGCTGGAAAAACACGACTCCAACCGCGACCTCCATGAACTGCCTCCGCCGGAATTCCTTGTAGAGCCGCTGGATAACGATCTGTTCGACGTGGAAATCACGCTGGAGTTTGTCGAGCCGCAATATCTGGCCGAAGACCCCGCCGGCGAGATCGACGCCTTCGGCAAGACTTGGGCTTTTGTCCCGTTTGATCTGTGGGTTGCAGAGCGCGGCGAGGTGGCCACCGATGGCCGGCCGTAGCACGTTCGAACTCGACATTCGCGGTCGCTTGGGCGTGCGTGAACAGCTGGCATTGCTGAGTCTGCCGCCGCAAATGCGCCGCCGCTTGCTGAACCAGGTCACCAAACGCGTGCGGACGATGAGCCGCAAGCGCGTGCGTGAGCAGAAGAACCTGGACGGCACGCCCTTCGCCCCGCGCAAGGGCGACAGCAAGGGCAAAAAGAAGATGGAAGCCGGCCTGGCCAAGTTGATGGTGGTCACCCGGGTGTCCGCTGATGAAGCGGAATTGGGCTGGAAAAACGCCCTGACCCGATGGGTCGCCGCGCAGCAGCATAACGGCGTCAGTGAGCGCCGCACCGCCCAACAGATGCGCCGATGGAACAAGACCCCACCGGGTTTGGCAGCAACCGACAAGCAGGCCAAGCGCTTGCGCCGGTTGGGCTTCCGTGTGCGCCTAGCAGGCAAAAAGACGCTGACCCGGCCGTCTGTAGCGTGGATTCAGGAGCATGTGAATTACGCCAAAGCCGGCCTGTTGATACGGATCCTCGACGACCAGCGCAGCGAAAGCACCGGCGCGCAAAGCTGGGAAATCACCTTGCCGAAACGCCAGTTCATCGGCGCCGAAACTGAACGCGAAACCAATCTCCTGATTAACCAGGTGTTGCAACAAATCCTAACTTCACCCCGCTAACGAGGCACTGCATGGCACTCGGTCAAGTCACCGTCGACAATCTCAATCTAGGCCAGGGCGCCGTGACAGAGGTTGAGCGTTACTTTCTTTTCATCGGCCCCGCCGCCAAAAACGTCGGCCAATTCATCCCGCTGAACACCGACAGCGACCTGGACACGGCGCTGGGCATTCCGGCCAGCGACCTTAAAACGCAAATCACTGCGGCACGCCAGAACGGTGGTCAGCGCTGGGCCTGCATCGCGGCACCGATCGGCCCCGAGGGTGACTGGGCCACCGCGTTGCAGAAAACGCAGCAACAGGGCGTTTCCGTAGAAGCGGTGATTGTTACCAAGCCCGTAGTGAAGGCCGATGAACTGAAGGCCATGCACGACGCTGCCGTTGCGCTGAACAACACCTACGGGCGTCGTGTTTTCTTCCTGGCAAGTACTGCCGGCAACACCGTTGACCAGACTTGGGCGCAATACCTCACCGAGCAAAAAGCATTGGTAGCAGGGGTGGCCGCACCACGCGTTGCAACGGTGCCGCAGCTTCACGGTAATGACCTAGGCGTGCTGGCCGGTCGCTTGGCCAACTCGGCGGTAAGCATCGCTGATAGCCCAATGCGCGTGGCCACCGGCCCGGTGCTGGGACTTGGCCAGGTGCCCACTGATAGCGAGCTGATCCCGCTGCCGTCCGCTGTGCGCAGTGAGCTGGATCGGGCGCGGCTCTCCGTGTCGCAGATCTATCCGGATTACCCAGGCGTGTACTGGGGCGACTGCAACATGTTGGACACCCCGGGCAGCGATTTTCAGGTCGTGGAGTACCTGCGCATCACCGACAAGGCCGCGCGCCTGATTCGCCCGCTACTGATCCGCCGTGTCGCCGATCGCCGCTTGAACAGCACGCCCAACAGCATGGCGGTCAACACCAACCAACTGATGGCCCCGCTGCGCGCCATGGCCAAGTCCGTCAAGTTCGCCGGCGAGGTGTTTCCTGGTGACATTGAGCCGCCGAAGGATGGCGACCTGGTGCTGGAATGGCTCAGCAAAACCAAGGTTGCGGCCTACATCAAGCTCAAACCCCTCAACTGCCCGAAAGACCTCACGGCGAACATTGCCCTGGATCTTTCCACTGACAAAACGGAGTAACGCCCCATGGCGAAAATTGGCGGCAAGAACTTCGACGTGAGCCTGGGCGATCTGTCGCTGCACGTCGAGAGCTGCACCCTGGACATTACCGACAACTCGGCTGTGGCCCAAACCCGGGGCGTGCCTGACGGCTACGTAGAGGGCGACGTGGCCGCTGCCGGCGAACTGGAACTGGATAGCTCCAACTTTCAGTTACTGATCGACGCGGCGCGATCGGCGGGCAGCTTCCGCAAGCTCAAGCCGTTCGACGCAGTGTTCTTCGCCAAAGCCGGCGAAGACGAGGAACTGCGCGTGGAGGCGTTCGGCTGCAAGGTGAAGATCTCCAGCTTGTTGTCGATCGATCCAAAAGGCGGCGAGAAGACCAAGCACAAAGTGCCGTTTGACGTGACTAGTCCCGACTTTATCCACATCAACGGCGTTCCGTACCTCGACGCTACTGAGATCGAGGGGATCCGCTAATGGTGGATTGGTTCGACCGCGCCCAGGAGCTGGAGCAGCGTCAACGTGACCAGGCGATCAAGGCCCAGTTGCTGACGCCTGTGCCAGTCGGGCCAAGCCTGACCCATTGCCAGGACTGCGACACACCAATCCCGCCGGCGCGCCAGGCGCACGGTGGCATAACCCGGTGCGTCCCGTGCCAGACGGACATCGAGAAGAGTAAACGCCGATGACCACTGAAACTTCGCGTCTGGGAACGCTGGAGCGGCAACTTGCCGTGATCGAGCACCGCATGAACGAGTTTGAAGGTCGTCACGAAACCGTGCCGACTCGCGTGACCAAGCTTGAGCAGCAATTCGAAAACATGACTGGCCAGCTCAAGGAACTGAACAAAGGCCAGCAGGCGTTGACCCTGGCGGTGAACGTGATCGGCTCGAAGGTCGGGCGCTTGCTGACCATCCTGACGCTGGTTGGCGCCGTCCTGCAGATGGTGGTGCCGGCACTGTTGCGGATGTGGTTCCCATGAGCCTGCGCGGCAGGGTCATGGCCGGTGCGATCGCGCTGGCCAGCACGCCGCTGGTGATCTTCCTGGGCACCTGGGAAGGCAACGGCCAGAACACCGTTTACGCGGACAAGCTCGCCGGCGGACTGCCCACGGTTTGCAAAGGCGTCACCCGGTTTACGAGCCCGTACCCGGTCGTGGTCGGCGACTACTGGTTGCCCGCCAAGTGCGCCGAGGTGGAGCAACTGGTGATCCGCAAAACGCAGCTGCAGTTGGCCGAGTGCATCACGAACCCGAACGTGGGACAGACCACGTTCGACGCACTCACCAGTCATGGCCACAACTTCGGCGTGACCAGCACCTGCGCCAGTCGAGCGGTCGCGCTTATCAACGCCGGCCGCCTCGCCGAAGGCTGCAAAGCTCTGGCATGGGCGCCGGACGGCAAGACGCCGGTATGGGCCTTTGTGACTGACGCCAAGGGCCAGAAGCGCTTTATTCCGGGCCTGCACAACCGCCGGCTGGCCGAATCCCGGCTGTGTGCGGAGGGCTTGTGATGCCGCGCCAAGCCTTGTTCCTGGTCGTGTTGTGCCTGGTCGCCTGGATCGGTTTTGACTCGCTCGAAGGCCAGCGCGACGAAGTCAGGCGTGAGCGTGATAGCGCGAAATGGGAGGCCACCGGCCTGCGGGAAGCGGCACGCATCAGCGGCGAGATGCTGGCCGAGCGGGACGCGATCGACCAACGAAACACCAAGGAATTGACCGATGTACTCACTGAAAACAAGCGCCTGCGCCGCGCTGTTGGCGATGGCACTGGCCGGCTGTACGTCAGCGCCACCTGTCCCGCTTCCGGATCTTTGTCCGCCACCGCCGGCACCGGCCGCGTGGCTGATGCAGGACGCGCCGAACTCGCAGCAGACGCTCGACCGGATTATTTCACCCTCCGAGATCAGCTCGCCTTAAGCCGGCAAATGATCGTCGGACTGCAGCAATACGTCCGTGGCGTGTGCCAGCGAACGCCAGCGCACCAGGACACGAATTTTTCCAACCTCAACAAGAGATCTACCCAATGAGCCAACAGAACAACACCGAAATCACCCTGGAAGTCGGCGAACAGGAATTCACCTTCAACCTGACCCCGGCCGACGTCACCAAGTACTTCAACGCGCTGACCCAAACCAACAAGGTCGCCCCAGGCAACAACCTGTTGATGACCACTGTGCTGCAGGAACAAAAAACCGTACTGAAACCACTGCTGGGCAACCCGGTGATGGTGATGCAGATCGCCGGTGCGCTGCTCGAGGAGTACGCGCCGAACGTTGAGGTGATCGTAAAAAAGCGCACGAGCACGCTGAGCGCTTAAGCGAAAACGGCCTGGGCCAGCTCATGGCCCTGACGAACCGATGGCTACCTGGTACGGAACCCACGCCCGAGGCGATGGGAACCGCCAAGTGGCTAGAGGACGAATACTGGAAACGCATGGAGTTTGCCGTGGCTAACGGCATCGCCCTTGCGCTGAACGGGTAACGACTTTGGCAGACCGTAGCGCCAGCCTGGCTTTCATTCTCAGCTTGCAGGACAAGGTCACCGCGCCTCTGGGCAAGGTGAAAATGGGTTTTTCCGAGCTTGCTGATCAGAGTGAAAAACACATCAAGACGATCGGGCTTGGCCTGGGCGGCGTGACCGCTGCTGTGGTCGGGATCCGTGAGTCCATGGAACCGGCGCTGGAGGTCAATCGCGCCCTGGGCGACGTCCGATCGTTGGGCGTGGCCGAGGATGCGTTGTCGGCACTCAATGCCAAGTCGCTGGAATTTGCGGTGAGCTACGGCGAGAACGCCAAGGATTTTGTGGCCTCGGCTTACCTGATCGAGGGCGCCATCAAGGGGCTTGCCGGCAACCAGCTCGCCACGTTCACCAACACCAGCAACTTGCTGGCGAAGGCCACCAAGTCCGACGCCGAAACCATGGGCGAATACGTCGGCACGCTCTACAACCTGCAGAAGTCCCAAGCGGATGCGATGGGGGAGGGCGCATGGGTGGAAAAACTCGGCGGGCAAACCGCGCTGGCCGTGCAGCTGTTTCGCACGAGCGGCGCCGCGATGAAAGACGCCTTCAAGGAGGCCGGCGCGGTCGCCACCACATCTGGCGTCGACCTTGCCGAACAGATGGCGGTGATCGGCACGCTCAGCAGCACCATGGAGGGCGGCGACGCCGGCGGGCGCTATAAGGCGTTCTTCGAAAACATCGGTGCGGCGTCGGAAAAACTTGGCATGAAGTTCACCGATCAGCAGGGCAAAGTCCTGCCGATGATGGCGATTCTGGACAAGCTGCAGGGCAAGTTCGGGGATCTGACCAGCGCGTCGGCCGGGGCCGAGTTAATGGAGGCCTTCGGCGGCGAAGGTGCCCAGGTGATCGGCGCGCTGGCCAAGGACACCGATCGACTGCGCAACGGCATCGAGCAACTGGGCAAGGTGCGCGGTTTGGAAAATGCCGAGCAGATGGCCAGGGCCATGGTCGATCCCTGGCAACAGTGGGCGTCCCTGGTCGAGGTCATGCGTGTGGTGTTTGGCCAGGTGCTAATCCCGGTACTGACACCGTTTATGAACAAGATGGTCGACATCGGCAAAACCCTGGTGCGTTGGTCGCAGCTCTTTCCCAACATCACCCGGGTGATCGGCATCACCGCACTGACCATCATGGCGATCGTCGGCGCGATGTCGTTGTTGACCGTCGTGGTCGGCGTTGCACGGATGACTTGGCTGGGCCTGTTATCGGTTTGGAAGATCGTGCAGTTGCTGAACCTGCGCACCGTTGCCGGCTTCGTCCTGCAGAAACTGGCGATCCTGGCTTACATGGCCGTGATCTACACGCTCAGCGCGGGCCTTGCCCTGGTACGCGGCGCCATGCTGCTGTGGCAGGGCGCGATCTGGCTGGTCAACGCGGCGCTGCTGGCCAACCCGATGGTGTGGATTGTGGTCGGTGTTCTCGCCCTGGTGGCCGTCATTGTCGCGGCGGTTCACTACTGGGACGAATGGACGTCCGCCCTGATGAACACGGCTGCGTTCCAGTTCGTCGCTGACAAGCTCCAGAAGCTGTCTGACTGGTTTAACTCCATGGGCGGTTGGTCAGGTATGGCCAAGGCCGCATGGGACAGCATCGTCGGCATTTTCACCAAGGCCGTAAACGGCGTGATCGAGCTGCTGAACAGCATCCCGGGCGTGAACATCGAAGCGCGTTTTGGCGGCATGCCTGAAGTGCCCGGCGTCGATGCCGCGACCAATGCCGCTGACACCGCCAACGCCGCGCAGAAAGCCCAGCAGACCATCAACGCGGCAATCTCCAGCCTTTCACCGGCGCGCCCTTCAGCGGTGCCCCCCGGTGGTCTGCTGACCAGTATCCAGAACAACAACAGCAGCCAGAACAAGGGCACGCATGTGGAGAACGTGAACATTCACACGGGCAAGAACATGACGCCGCTGGAGATGGAAAACATGGTCGCAATGGCGGTCGGCGGATGAGCGAGTACGTAGACCTGTTGATCGTCAACAACGACCTGGCGCTGGATCCGTCACACCAGCCGCTGCTGGTCGATGACCGCGCCTGCATCGCCCAGGACATCGCTCACATGATCCGCGACAGCGGGTTGCTGGTGACACTGGTGGCCGAGCGCGATCGGTTGCGGCAGCGCGACTGCATCCAGCAACTGGAATTGTTGGTGGAGGACGACCAGCGCCTGGTGCCCGGTACGGCACGCATCACCCAGCAGGAACCAGGTGTGTACCTGGTCACTGCGAAAACCCTGAAATTTGGTTCGATTGAGGTAAGTCTGTGAGCCAGGTCGATTTTAAGAAGGTGATCGCCGACGCCGGCATCCCGACCACCGAGGCCGGTTTGAAAGCTGCGTGGGAAAAGGAAGTGGAAGCCCAGGGCGCGAAGGTGGCCAATACCAGCAGTTATTCGCCGTTCTGGCGGGTGGTGACGGCGCTGGTGACCAAACCGGTGTTGTGGTTGTTGGACTTTCTGTGCCTGACGGTACTGCCGAACTTCTTTGTCAAAACGGCGGTGGACGCCTGGCTGGACATGCTCGCTTGGGCGGTCAACGTCGAGCGTAAAGGCGCCACCAAAGCCCGCGGTAAATTGCTGTTTACCCGGGCCTTGCCGGACGGCGTCATGGAATTGGAAAAAGGCATTGTGGTGCAGTCGGCCGCCATCAACGGCAACGTGTACAAACTGATTACCACGGCGCCGGCGACGTTCGTAGCCGGTCAGTTACAGCAGGAAGTCCCCGTGGAGGCAATCGAATCGGGCAGTGGTTTCAATCTCGCGCCGGGTTACTACGCGATCCTGCCTGTGCCGGTATCGGGAATTGTCCAGGTGGTGAACAAGGACGGTTGGCTGGAATCACCCGGTGCGGATCCGGAGCCGAACGACCAGCTGCGTTTGCGCGTGCGCAACCAGTTCTCGGCGGTGAACCAGTGGCACACCGATGCGGTATATCGCGCCATGATCTCGGCTTTCCCGGGTGTTCGTCCGGACGGCGTTTACTTCGAACACGGCGCTCCACGTGGGCCGGGCAGTGCGAACGCCTTCGTGTTGTTTGACGCGGGCGTGCCGGCGGCGACTTACCTGGAGCAAATCAATTCGCACATCCGCGACCAGGGCAACCATGGCCACGGCGATGATCTGCTGGCCATGGTGATGCCTGAAGTGCCTGTGAGTGTTGCGATGACGCTTTGGCCGCAACCGAACCTGAGCACCGAGCAGATCGAGGCGCTGAAAAGTGAGATCGAGCTATTCATCCGGGCCGCGTTTCGGGAAAGCACGCCCCGCGATTATCAGCCGACGCTGACTTATCCCCAGTCGCGCTTCAGCTTTAGTCGACTGGCTGAGGAACTGCACCAGCAGTTTGCCGATATTGCCTCACTGCGGTTTACCCCCGGCGTCGACATCACCAGCGGATTGGACATCCCGCGCCTGACGTCGCTGAAGGTGAACCTGCAATGAACAAACTGAAACTGCCGTTCTGGCTTGGCGGTACCGAGCTTTCGAAACTGGTCGCGGCTGCACAGGCGTGGTGGGAAACCGTCACCGGCTGGCTGCGCTGGCCTTACTCGCAGATTGATCCCGACACCTGCCACATGAGCATCCTTGAACTGTGGGCCTGGCAGCGGGACGTGACGCGCTTCAAGGGCGAACCCGAGTCACTGTTTCGACTGCGCGTGAAATACGCATTCATCAACTCGGTCGACGCCGGCAGCACCGCCGGGTTGAAACGAATTTTCGAGCGACTGGGCGTGGGTTACGTCGAGATCGAGGAACGTCAGCCCGACCGCGATTGGGACGTGGTGCTGCTGAAGTTCAGCAACGCGCAACTGTCGCTCAATCCCGAGCTTTTGCGCGTGCTGATTCAGCAATACGGCCGAACGTGCCGGCGCTACGACTTTGTCACCATCACCCCCGTGGGGCTGCAAATTGCCCTGATCGACTTCAACGACGACCAGCAAACGCTGGTTGCCAGCCTGTAGGAGCGCACCGTGAGCGCCAGTATTACCTTGGCCGGCGAAAGCCAAATCGCCCTTAAACAAAGCCAGCAAAAGCCGCTGATCGTTAGCCGATTCATCTTTGCGAATGTGCCCGGGCTTGATCCGACCGCGCCGCTCGATCGCGCTGCCGGCAAGCCACCGGCTGCGCAGATCGTTCACGTCTACACCATCCCGGAAAAGAACGCGGGTTTCGTGAATCCGAACCAGGTGGTGTACAGCGCACAGTTGGGGTCTGACGTTGGCGACTGGGACTTTAACTGGGTCGGCCTCGAGGACGCCGACGGCATCTTGTTCGCCGCGTCGTCGGTGCCTCTGCAACAAAAGCGCAGGAACATTCCGCCGGAGCAGATCGGCAACAACGTTACCCGCAATTTCCTGGTGGCCTTTGACGGCGCTATGAAACTGACCGGCGTAAAGATCGATGCCAGCACCTGGCAGCATGACTTTACGGTGCGCCTTGCCGGCATTGATGAGCGAGAGCGCCTGAGCAACCGTGAGGTGTACGGCCGCGCCTGCTTTTTCGGTAACTCCTTGGCATTCGGGAAGGGCGAAAACGGTTTCCAGTTGGGCGCTGGCACTGCCTACATCGAAGGCATCCGGGTGTTCATGGAAAAGCCTGTGCCTTTATCGGGCGTTGCCGTTGGAACTGTGACACTCGACGTTTGCCTGGAGCGGCAATTAAGCGATCGGGTCGCGACGTGGAAAGTGATTTTCGGACAGCAAGGTGACTACACCGACGCTGCGGGTGTTCGCCATTACTGCGTGCCGATCGCTTATTACGCATCTCCGACGGAAATTTATGACGCCCGTGAGCCTGAGCCGATCGCCGGTGCACTCATTAAACATTTGGCGGCGCGTAAAGGGGATTACGCGGAGTTGCGCGCCCGGGCAACCACCAAAGCAGACGTCGGACTGGGCAACTTGCCCAACGCAATCAGCGATGATCCTGGAACCAATAGCAGTCAGATCGTCGCGTCGACGGCCGCACTGAACAAGCTGCAAAAACAAGTCGGTGATTCGATGACCGGCATGGTGGCTGCGTTTGCTATGACCGCCGCTCCGGCGGGATGGTTGAAGTGCAACGGCGCAGCCGTTTCCCGTGCCACATACGCGCAGCTCTTTGCCTGGCTTGGGACGCACTACGGCGCTGGTGACGGTTCAACCACGTTTAATTTGCCGGACATGCGCGGATTATTCCCACGCGCCTGGGACGACGGTCGCGGTCTGGATCCCGGCCGAGCGTTCGGGGTGTATCAGGACATGCAACTCCACTCCCACGCGCACTCTGCGTCAGCGGCGGCGGTGGGCGATCACTTGCACGCTGCGTGGACTGATGCGCAAGGAAACCACGTCCACAGCGCGTGGACTGATGCTCAAGGTAACCACGACCATGGATGGCGCATTGCAGCTACGGGCCAAGGTATCTCTGTGGGTTACCCAGCGGGCGGCGGCAGCATCGTCGACTTGGAAATGGCAGGAGGAAAAAACGCCGATAACCAACCGATGCGCACCGACTACCAGGGCAACCACGCACACAACGTTGGCATCGGCGCCGCCGGGCTTCACGCACACAACGTCGGCGTGGGCGGCGGCGGAGCGCACACCCACGGCGTAACGGTCGCTGCCGCCGGCGGCACCGAGACCCGCCCCCGCAACATGGCCCTTTTCTACTGCATCAAATATTGAGATCGAGCATGACTGAAAAATTTGTATATCAGACAGATCACCTCGGCATCTTCGTTGGGGCCGTAAAAGCTGATGAATCGCCGCTGGAGCCGGGCGTTTACTTGATTCCTGGTGGATGCGTCGAAGCGCAGCCGCCCGCGATCCCGGAACACAAAGCCGCATGGTGGAACGGCAAGGCTTGGCAGTTGGTGGATTACTTCGGCGGCGTAGTGGTGTACAGCACCGACACCGGCGAGCAGCGAACACTGGAAGGCTTCGAAGGGGTGCCGGCGGGTTTCACCATGAAGAAACCCGGGCCGAACCAAGTCTGGAAAGATGGTGAATGGGTTGATGATATCGACGCCGTGTTGGCTGCACTTCGAGACAAGAAACTGCAAGCGATCGCCTCCGATTGCACCGCCTACATTGCCGGCGGCTTCAACTCCAGTGCGTTGGGCGAGCCATACCGTTACAGCAGTGCGATTGATGACCAGGTGAACTTGAACGGCCAGGTGCTGCTGGGTCTGGACGACGTTTACCCATGCTATGACGCCGAACAGGTGCTGGCTTTCCGACTTCACACAATCGAACAGTTGCAGAAAGTCAGCCTTGACCTGGTGCGCTTTCGACAGGGAGCGCAGCAGCACGCGGAAACACTGCGCCAAGCTGTGGCGAAAGCCCAAAAAGATAAAGATTTGAAAGCAATGAAAGCCATCACCTGGACGCCGCCGGCATGACCTGGGCACCGGTGACGATGCGCTGGCCGGAGCTGGCCACGCAGTGGATAGGCGGGCTGTCAGCGGCCAAGGATCTGGCCGGTGGCGAACTGGCCAGCACCGCCCAGCGGTTGGCTGGATTGACCGGGCTGGCCAACACCAACCCGGGGCCGGTGGGTGATGCTGCCAAAAGCGCGATCGCCGCCGGCCGCGCAGCGCTGGCCGAGCAGTTGGGCCAGGTGCCGGCTTGCCTAGTCGTGACACCGTTTCAAAGCGGCGTTGGCCAGGGTGCGGGCTATCAGCGCTTCCTGTCAGCGCCCAACGCGCTGGAGCATCTCGCAAAGAAACTGGAAGACGCCAGCGACAGCGGGCGCCCGACCGGGCCGCAATACGCGCTGTCGATCCTGTTCCTGGGCACGCGCCTGGAACAGCTGGCCAGCGGCTTGGCGCGATTCAATGCACTACTGCCGATTCCTGACCTGGTGCGCACCGAGCGCCGGGCGCAACACCTGCTGAAGCTGGAAAGCGAAAAGTGGGAGATCCCCGGCGCCGGGCCGCTGCCGCGCTGGCAGGGTTTGCCGCTGGAACGTTGCACAGTGGTTAAAGCTGCCAAACAGTCGATGGCGGGGCAGATAGCCGTGCTGGAAGGCTACGCCGCCGACAGCTCGCCGTTGGCCGATCTGGCAGCGCTGGCAGCGCGCAAGAGTGCCCAACAGCAGGGACGGGATAAGCAATTGGCTGACCTGAAAGAGCTACTGGCTGGGGGAAACCCTGACGTCAGCGTGCGCGCGCGGCTGATCGGCCCGGGCACTGCCGGCGAACTACGCCGCGAACTGTTGGCCGGCGATGCCCCCGGCCACGAATGGATTCAATGCGCCGGGGTTCTGTTGGTCGGCAGCAAAGAAGGACTGAGCTTTGTGCGTGAACTGGTGGGCCTATGACGCTGTTACTCGACGGGCAAAGAGTCCAGGGCAAGAACCTCAAGGTCACGGCCAACCTACGGATCGAAAGCGGCGATATGTCCGGCCAGACCAGCAACACCGACAAGGCCCACAAGGGCTTTAAGCCCAAGACGTTGGCCGTCTCGCTGATGATTCCCTTTGTGGATAAAACCCAGTTGACAGATCTACTGCGAATGGCTGAAACCACCGCCGGCGGCGGTCAGTTGCATCTGTATCGGATCGTCAACGACACAGCCGAAACCTTCGGCGTGCGTCAGGTGGAGTTTTCTGACGGCGTCAGTGCGCGGGAAGCGGACACCCTGAAAGCCTGGCTGGTGCAGTTCACACTGAGCGAACGCGAATCGAACCCGGAAAAAGTCGAAGGCCGGCGCGCCGGCAACAAGGTCGACGCTCAAGGTGGCCCGGGTAGTCCGGTCGGTGACGGCGGTGCCGGCAACGGCGAAGGAACCAGCGACAACCCCGCGCTGAGCGGCTTTGAAAAGGTGCTGGGACGTGTGGATAAGTGGCTGGGCGGGAGTGAGCAGACGTGAAGCTGCACAAGATACTTTCCATCAACGGCGCCCCGATCGCTCTCATCAAGGAGGACGTCAGGCTGGACGCTACCAGCCCCGGCCGGGCGAACTTCACCGTTCAATCCTCTGTGCCGCTGAAAGGGCTGGTGACGCTGGATATCGGCTACAACGAGGGCACGCTGCAACGGCACTTTATCGGCTACGTCGAGCGCTGCACGGCCGCCAACGCGGTCGAACAGGTGCTGTTCTGTCGTGAGCTGGCCGCCGTGCTGGCCAACCCGCTGCCGTTGAACCTACGTCATGTGGATCTGCGCGCCGTGCTGGCCCAGGTCAGCGAACAGACCGGGCTGCGCTTCCGCGTTCCGGATCAACCATATGCAAGCGTGAAGACGCCGTACTTCTACAGCCTCGCCGCCGGTTACCAAGCGATGGACAGTCTCGCACGGGTATTCAGCATTCCCGACTTCACCTGGCACCAGCTCGGCAACGGTGAAGTGTTCGCCGGCAGCTGGGCCGACAGTTTTTTTGGCGCACGTGCGCCGCTACAAATACCCACGGAGCTGTTCGACGGCTACCAGGGCAACCAGAGCGCGATGGTCGCGGCCCTTCCCGGCGTGCGACCAGGTGCAACGATCAACAACGGCGAGCGCATCACCACGGTGACGCTGACCAACGACCAGATGGCTATCCGATGGAAGACGCAATCCGCCGCGCTGTAGAGCGGCAATTTCCCGAACTCACCGGTGGTTACCACCTGCCGCGCTTTGCCCAGGTTACCGCCGTGGCCGACGCGCCGGCGGACGCCGGACTGTGCGACGACTTCCGCCCGCGCTACGCCGTGGACATTGTCGTACTCGGCCCGGATGACGAACCAGATCCGACCATGCCACCGCTCACTGGCGTTCCTTTGCCGCTGCCCACCGGTGGCGAGGAAATGGGCATTTACGCCTTTCCGGAGGAAGGCACGCGGGTCGTGGTGTGCTTCGCCTACGGCCTGCCGAACAAGCCCTACATCCAATCGATCCTGCCGCATGGGCTGAGCATGCCGAAGGTGCCGAAAGGTGATCAGGTGTGGCAACACAGCGCTGCCGCCCAGCAGCGTGTCGACGCCGACGGTAACTGGCTACGCCAGACCGATGGCAAGATCCGGGATCAGGCGATCGAGCGCGAGGTTGAAGCCCTGGACAACCGCGAGCAGTTCCAAAGCCACACGCAGACGATCGACGACCACTCAACCGAGTCAGTAGGTGGTGTGAAAAAGATCGAAGCGCTGGGCGCGCTCAAGCTGATGTCGGGCGGATCTGCGAGCCTGGCGGCGGTGGACGATCTGCACCAAGCGACCGGGCGGGATCTGAATGTGGTTGTGGGGCAGAAGCACAACGCCACGGTTGGCGGTGATATGCAGGAACGGATTGAGGGCTTGCGAAAGAGCGTGGCCGGGTCGAGTCAGCAGATGCAAGCGCCGAAAAACTGGATCGGTTCGGAAAGTGTGAATCTGTTCAAGGTGGTGTGTGAAATGCTCGATCTGCTGCAAGAGATGAACACGCAATTGGCTGCACATACGCACTTGCCTGGTCCAACGCCGTCGCCTGCTGATGCGTCAGCTTTTGCCGCCAAATCTGCAAAAGCGTTGGCACTAGCGACGAAACTGAAGCCAATCACACTTTAATAAAACGTTTTATATTTTCCGCCAACTTCCGCTGGGTTTCGCTGGCTTCCGCACAAGCGCTTAGTTGCTGTAGCTTGCATTCACTTGAATCTGCTTGTGCCTTACTGTTTACAGTGTTTATGTCCGGAAAGACGGGCGCTACCGTTCGTCGGATCGCATCGCAACATATCGTGATACTTTATGAGGTAAGCCGTTCTGTTAAACGGAACTCGGTTTTTATTGAGACCCAGAGAATACGGTGCTTGGCGGCGCATGACGTGGGTACGCAAAGGGCTGGCCGGGCGCCAGATACAACAAAGCCCGCGCAGGCGCAGGCTTTGGTTGTGCTACAGGCTGTTCGCTATCTGGTTAGAAAGCTGTGTTAGGATTCTTCCTAACCACCCGTAGCTGTATATCTTTGATACCGGAATTTCAAAGGGTATGGTCCTGTGATAGGCCAGTCAAGCTCAAATGCTTGTCAAAAGATCGTTAGTTATGAACTCTGTAGTACTAACAGATAAACATAATTAACGATTTATTTTCATAAGTTATGATTTTTGGCAGGCTGAGTTGATAGGTAGGGTGGGATACTCCGTTACGTTTCACTACTAGGTATCGGGTCCTACTAACGATTAGAGTTTTCTCAAATGAAGCTACTAATAAATCGTTTTTTACCTGAAGAGCTTATCCGGGCGCTTCAAGCTGCTTACTGGACGATTCGTTTGGTCATTCTCGCTCGGGAAATGTAGCGCAACATCAGCAGGGGCCATTGGCCCCTGTGTCTTTTTACACGGTGGTGATTAGCGCTTGGTTCTTGAATCGCTTCAACCCTTGACCAGGCGGAGATGAGGGCTGGATTTCCCGCTTGTATCCGACCTGTTAGCGCTTTGTCCCTTCAATACGTTCAACATCAAGCCAAACGTCAGCTCATTGATCTCATCGGGGCTGATTCCCAATTCTCCTGCAACGTTAGCTTTACCAAGTCCATCGGCCCGTAACGCAGCGAAAATTTTCTCCAAAACAACTGATCGTTCATGAGTAACAGATTCTGGCTCCTCGGTGCGGTAGCCCTCTTGAGCAATCTGAATGCACAGTGTCCGATAGGCCCACTCCGTCGAAAGTCCAAGACTGTGCAGCCGGTAATTTAACGCAGCCACGGATACGGCCCAGAGCTTCTTGTACTTAATGAGGCTTTTGATAGTGATTGAGCGAGGAGCCATCGCTAGTACGCTTGCGCGTGGCATCAGAAAAGCGGATGCAAAGGCATTCGCCTCGCGCTCCAAATCAGGTCCTTGTGGGTGGGCATGCTGGTGCATAACCAGATGTCCCAATTCATGTGCAGCGTCAAAGCGACAACGCTCGGCCGACTTGAAAGTGTTCAAGAACATGAACGGTCTGCCGCCACTCCACAGCGAGAAAGCATCAACCTCCTTCGCATCTATCGCCAACGAGTAGACACGAACGCCTTTCGACTCAAGAAGGGCAATCATGTTCTTTACCGGATGCTCATCTAAGCCCCAGTGTGCCCTTAACATTTCTGCCGCCGCCTCTGGTGCTTGCACATTGTTAGAGAGGTTTAGGTTATCGAGACCATCAAAATTTGTGAGCGCACCGCGTTCGGATCCGAGGTCAGGGAGATCCGGTTCTGGCAAATCGAACCGTTGCTCGATCCAGCCGTTCAACATGAGCGCGATTGCGCCTGCACCGAGGGCTGAATCTCTAAGGCCGGCAGTCATTTTTGAGAGCGATCTGAAGCTAGCAACATCTGGCGTGGGCACCTCAGGGTCATCGCCAAAGAAAAACGCTTCTGGAAACCGAAGCGCCTTAGCGATTTTTGCAAGAGTTCCTGACTCAGGCTCCTGGGTGCCACTTTCGTAGCCGGAAACTGATCGCTCCGTTACTCCTATGTGAGTCGCAAGCTCACGCTTTTTCATACCGCGCCGGCGACGAGCGAGCGCAAATCGTTGTGGGTTAAACATGGTCTATCACGAGACTTTACGCCGAATTTCAATGTCGATGTCTGGACCGCTAGGAGGGGTAACCTCAAAGAAATCATCATCAAGGGAGATGCTGCCAAGCATGATACGTTCAGACCATGAAATGATCTTGTTACCTTTACCCATTCCCGACGGGCGTGAGAGTTCGATGCGAATTTCTTTTTTCACTATGTCGGTGTGGTGAAGCAAGACCCACGTCTCATGAGCGCCTATGTCAGGCAATTCTTCTGGTTCCGGCAACAAGTCAGCAAACATGTCGAACTGACAATTCTGCTCAACGGCATGCACAGTATTCTTGCCCTTTCTGGACCGGCTGCTCGGCCTCCCAAAAGGGTTACCGACATGGCTATCTCCCGATGCGATCGCAATTGCGAGATTGTGCACCGGGTGAAAGGTAAGAGGGTAATTCGACGTTTCATGCGCAACCCAGCCCAAGGGGCGCAGTTGATCGCGTACTGCTTTTACCATCCAGCCCCACATTTCAAGGCCGGAGAATATTTTGGGATGGTTAGGCGTTAAACGAGCGCGTTGAAGGTGAGCTTGATTGACGGCCTCACGTAGCGCGTCGCGCTCTAGGCTCAACAGTTCAAGGCGGGTGGTAACTGCGTCCTGGTCGCTGAATACTTGGCAAGCTTGCATCTGCTGACTCCTAGTGCGCTTTGGCTTCCGGTTATTCTTCCTCAAATGAGGTTGAAAAACAAGAAGCGCAATTGGCTCTAGCTGTCTTACCCAGACTGTCTTATTCGCATAATCGCATCTGTGATCGCTTTTGCATTTGTATCCAAGGTTTCCATTGCGGCAATAGCATCAACGGCAACCCTCTTCACTCCATTATCTGAGAGCCATTTGGTGATCTCTTCTATCGCCGCACCTAGAGCGTGCTGGTTGTGCAAAAGCAATGTCAGGGCATCTGCGGTGGCAATTTTGCAGTCAGGGCTATCTGGCATGGTGGTAGTCCTTGTGGAGTAGTTCGGGATCGTAGTCATCTCGCAGCAGGCTAAGGCGAGATAAAGAAAAGATTTTAGTCGTCGCCCTCTTCTTCAATGGATAGCAGCTAATCGACCCGACTACACAAAAAAGCTCCTGAAAAAGCACTTATCCCCCTCCCGCCGACGCGCTTCGTGTCCTTTTTTTGTGCAAATCCAGATGTAGTGCAAACGTACCTACAGCCCAGGCGGGCCGTGGGGCTCTGCGGACGATCGCCTATTGCACAGAATGCGAATTTTTGAAGGGAAATGCAGGGCGGCGGTTCAGCGGTGCATGAGTTAGTCGTGGTGGAGGGATCGCTGAAGCGCCCGGTTTCATTGAAGTGAAAATTAAAAAACAGCGATTTAGACGTGTTTTTCAATTTGAGCTTGTTCACGGTTCCGCGTGTTATCCGACCAGCGCTAGCGGGGCACTGTTATGACTGAAGTCTTGTAGGCCGCCGCCTGTAGCCATTTTTACAACGTCCCAGACTTTGCATTAAGGCGCATCTGATTGAAGGTGCGCGCAGCGTAGGAACTCGCGAACCCGGCGGTCTTTTTCAGGATCAGAGCAGATCCTCGATAGCGATTGAATATTTAACTGTATGCATGTACAGTGTTTTTGTTGCTTGTCATTCTGTTGGCAACAAATTTTCTTTCGAACCTTGTGAATGATCGTTTTGTCTACATCTTAAGAGTTCGGGATCATTTTGTTGTCATCTGTTCACATTAGCTTGTGTTCATGAACAGATGCTTGGCGGCTGATTATTGGTGATGAGATTTGTCGTCCTTGCGATTGGAAAAATCAATCGATGATTCGGTTGACAGTTGTGGCACCTTACCGCCTATAGTCATTGCAGAGAGGAAGCAAGCTGATTCAGACGGGTAGCGATTGATGTCAACCTTCCGACTAGTGGCGTAGTGACTTTTCGACGGAGCGGCTGTAGAATCGCGGCTCCAAAAAAAGCTTGTCGAATTATCACTCATTGGCGTAAGGGAATATGACTGAAGGCACTCAAACTTTTTCGGTTTCGGACGATCATATTCAGTACAAGATCCCGCAAAACGTTCAAGACGCATACGATATCGTGCTTGATGTTGCAAATCGGGTACTGCGCCAATGCAAGCTTTTCAGTATTGAAAGCCTGCAGGAAGAAAATCCGACAGTCGCTGAGATCGCTCGTCGCTTGCATTTTATTTGTGGATTGATGCAACAGCTTGACGAGTGTGATGGCCTTGAAGGTGAGGCGACTGTTCAGAAGGCGCACGAATACGCCACTCATGTCCAAGCGCTCGCTAACGCGATCGAAAAAAATGACGTGATGGCCCTTGACCATGAATGTAATGAACTTAACCAGAGGAGCTTCATATGACCAATGAACTGAAGCGGCGTCGTATTCTTAAGGCTTTGCAGGCCGAATGTGCCGCACTAGGCCAGCTTACCAATAAGCTAGAGAGCAATCTCAAAGCAAAGCACGCTAAGAAAGTGGCTTGAAGTACAAGCCAAAAAAAACCCGCTTCGGCGGGTTTTTTTTTGCCCGGTATTAGCACTTTTGTTGGGACAGAGAGGTGAAATCGCTCCAGGTGCATCCGTTTTTTGGTGGTTAGAACTAGGGGTAAAGTCGATTCTTCACCGAAGAAAATTGTCTATATTGGATTTCGTTCGGGCAACCCAGAGATACAAAGCCAACCTTTGGATTGGCCGGCGCAGGAGTGGTGGACATGTCTAACCTCGGTATTTTGTGACATCGCTTTCTTGGTGCGAAAGCCGACGGACGGGCGCTTAGGGCGCGCCTCTGATCAAAAAGTGCGCAATTCTAGCGGCGGGCAACGCACTTGACCAGCTTTATGCAGGGAAATACGACGAGTGCTGCGCTATGCTTCGCGCCGTTGAGCTTTACCAATTTTTTACAGTCAACAAAACGTCTGTAACAACAGGTAAAACAGCGCATGCTGCACCACAAAGCATAGTGCTTCATTCAAGAAGCCGGTTCTGAGAAGTAGGAGTGTTGGATGGGTCAGGCAAGTAGTCATGCGGCAGGCGCCGAGGGTTCGGCCTCCAAGCCGCTGAGCATGCTGGTCGCGGCGGTCGGGGTGGTTTACGGCGACATCGGCACGAGCCCGCTGTACACCCTCAAAGAAGTGTTTTCCGGCGCTTACGGCGTATCGGTCAATCACGATGGCGTGCTGGGTATTCTGTCGTTGATCTTCTGGTCGCTGATCTGGGTCGTGTCGATCAAATACATGATGTTCGTGCTGCGCGCCGACAACCAGGGCGAGGGCGGCATCATGGCGCTCACCGCACTTGCGCGGCGCGCGGCGGGGCATCGCAAGAAGTTGCGGTCGTTGCTGGTGGTTTGCGGACTGATCGGCGCGGCGCTGTTTTATGGCGACAGCATGATCACCCCGGCGATTTCCGTACTGTCGGCGATTGAAGGTCTGGGGCTGGCATTCGATGGTATCGACCATTGGGTCGTGCCGTTGTCGCTGGTGGTGCTGGTGGCGCTGTTTCTGATCCAGAAACACGGTACGGCGCGGATTGGCATTCTGTTCGGGCCGATCATGGTCACCTGGTTCCTTGTCCTCGGCGCCCTCGGTGTGTATGGCATCAGCCACGCGCCAGAAGTGCTGCATGCGATGAACCCGATCTGGGCGGTGAATTTCTTCGTCGTTCATCCGGGCATGGGCGTGGCGATCCTCGGCGCCGTGGTGCTGGCGCTAACCGGTGCAGAAGCGCTGTACGCCGACATGGGCCACTTTGGTCGCAAGCCGATTGCCCGGGCGTGGTTCATCCTGGTGTTGCCGGCGCTGGTGCTCAATTACTTCGGTCAGGGCGCCTTGCTGCTGGAAAACCCGGAAGCAGCGCGTAACCCGTTCTATCTGCTGGCACCGAGCTGGGCGCTGATTCCGCTGGTCGGTCTGTCGACGCTGGCCACGGTGATTGCCTCGCAAGCGGTGATTTCCGGTGCATTCTCCCTGACCCGTCAGGCGATTCAGCTCGGTTACATCCCGCGTATGTACATCCAGCACACCTCCAGCGACGAGCAGGGCCAGATCTATATCGGCGCGGTGAACTGGGCGCTGATGGTCGGCGTGGTCCTGTTGGTGCTCGGTTTCGAGTCCTCCGGCGCACTGGCCTCGGCCTACGGCGTGGCGGTGACCGGCACCATGCTGATGACCACCATTCTGGTGTCGGCAGTGATGCTGCTGCTGTGGAAATGGCCGCCGATCCTCGCGGTGCCGGTGCTGATCGGCTTCCTGCTGGTGGACGGTCTGTACTTCGCCGCCAACGTGCCGAAGATCGTTCAGGGCGGTGCCTTCCCCGTGATTGCCGGTATCGCGCTGTTTGTGCTGATGACCACCTGGAAACGCGGTAAGCAGTTGCTCGTCGATCGCCTCGACGAAGGCGCACTGCCGCTGCCGATCTTTATCAGCAGCATCCGCGTGCAACCACCGCATCGCGTGCAGGGCACCGCTGTGTTCCTCACCGCGCGCTCCGACGCCGTGCCGCACGCGCTGTTGCACAACCTGCTGCATAACCAGGTGTTGCATGAGCAAGTGGTGTTGCTGACGGTGGTCTACGAAGACATCCCGCGTGTACCGCCATCGCGACGCTTCGAAGTCGAGGCCCACGGCGAAGGCTTCTTCCGGGTGATCCTGCACTTCGGCTTCACCGACGAGCCGGACGTGCCGCAGGCGCTGAAGCTGTGTCATCTCGATGATCTGGACTTCAGCCCGATGCGCACGACCTACTTCCTCAGCCGCGAAACGGTGATTGCCTCGAAACTTGAGGGCATGGCGCGTTGGCGTGAAGCGCTGTTTGCGTTCATGTTGAAGAATGCCAATGGGAACTTGAGCTTCTTTAATTTGCCGTTGAACCGGGTGATTGAACTTGGCACGCAGGTAGAAATGTAATCCTCGCTTCAACTGAAAAGCCCCCGTCAGCCTAGTGGCTGGCGGGGGCTTTTTTGTGTCCGCTGATAAACCTCAAATCCACCACAAATCCCCTGTGGGAGCTGGCTTGCCAGCGATGAGGCTGGCACATTCAGAATCAATGTCGACTGAATCACCGCCATCGCTGGCAAGCCAGCTCCCACAAGGTTATGAGGTGGGTTCAGCCAGTTCGGTTTCGGATTCAGTCTTCGTCCGCGCAGGTCGTGGCATCAACGCCTGAATCACATCATCAATCAAGGCTTTGCCCATCACCGTCAGGTAATGCGCGGCCCAGGCATGGCGATCGGTGTCTCTGATGAAGGCAGCGTCTTCTGCGAAGGATTTGGCGAGGGACAGCAGGTCGGAGGATTGGGACAAGGCATCGATGATCGGGATGCCGGCGCGGACGTTGAAGAACGCTTGATCCGAGTGGTAGAGGAAAGGGGTGAAGCCGATGGTTGTAAGGTCTGAAGGCGTTGACGGAATTTCTTTGCTCATTGTTTTGCTCCCTAAAACGAGGAGCTGCCGCATTCGTTACCACACGAATGGGTGGCAGCTGTACGCAGGGTGGTAAACCGGGAGAGCAAAGAAACCGGCAGACCCGAAGGTCTCCCACGTACAGCTGCCATGACAGTAAATTACAGGCGTAAAAGAACGCCTGATGTCGTGATGGAGGCACTGTTGCACTTTGCCTAACCGGGTTACCACACCCGATCGCTGAATGGGTCAGCGACATCCGGAGAGTATCCCGTCGAAAAACAGCGCAATAGAGCGGCAAAGCGCCCCAACACGAGTTTCGGAGTTTGCCTACAAGGTCTGTGGGCGTCATCCGATATTGCGAGACTGGAAGTAAACGATACTAAACGTCACGCACGAACCGACGTGTGCAAAGCATTCAGGTACGTATGACGGCATCAGCGGAACAAGAATTACAGGATGAACCAAAGGACCTTCGGATCGAAAAGAAGGCCAGTGAACGACTGCTCATCTTTGATTTGGCCCACGCAATCAGCCATGACGATATGCGGGCAAGGTATGCAGCGATTAGTGATCGACCCAAGGGCTTGACGACCCGGCCTCGGCAGTGAGACAAGTGTCCACGTTTTATGGAATGTGGACACTTGAGGTTTTGAACTAAATGAAGAGTCAAGATATTTTGCTTTTGTTCAAAATGGCCAGTCTCCATGCTCAGGAAGAGAATCTCTTGGGGGAGATGGAGGCCGAGTCGAATTCGGACAGGGTCGAAGAGCTGCTCAGGCCTTATGTCGTCAGCCGAATGACCGCTGGGGCGAGTGTGGGGAAGCCATTGGTTACCTATTCCACTGATGGGGAAGACACAGTCTTCCAGCGCCGCGAATTCGATTCGCCTTTCGCTGATGGGCCAGGCTGGGAGGGATGGGCGGAACCAGCATCTGATCCACCGCTGACAAGTTGGAGCGATCGCTACTCTCTGCGTGCGCTGTCTGCCTCTCTCGGACTGAGCAAAAGCGAAGTCTCAAATGCTCTCGCCCGGTGCCGGGAATCTGGATTGCTCATTCATGACTACGATACCGGGCTTGCCAAAGTGCACCGCCGGGAACTGCTGAAAATTACCGAGCACGCGCTGAAGTACTTCTTCCCGGTCAAGCCTGGCGCGATGGTTCGTGGCATACCCACAGGCTTTGCGGCACCCGCGCTGTCCAAAAGCATCAAGAGTGCGGGTGGTTTGATTCCGGTCTGGCCGGATGCGCATGGAACCGAGCGAGGCCAAGCGATAGAGCCGCTTTACAAAACAGTGCCGGAAGCGGTGAAAAAAGACCGGATCCTTTACCACTATCTGGCGCTCGCTGATGCAATCCGTCTGGGTGGTCCGCGTGAGTGTGGTGTGGCAATCAGTATTCTGAAGGCAGGGATGGGGCTTAAATAACATGTCGTCAAACGCGGATCACAACTACGAACTTATTGAGTTCGTGGCTGAAGGCTTGGGCGAGGCGTTTCTCGCCGAAGTTGCTTTTGTTGGCGGTTGCACAACCGCCATGCTGGTTACAGATACAGCAGTGCTGGACGACATTCGTTTCACTGATGACGTTGATCTAGTGATCGAGTTGGCCGGTATCAGCGCCTGGAACCAACTCACTGAACGGCTGGCTGCCAAGGGATTCAAGATCACCGGTGAGGACGAGGTCAATTGTCGTTTTCGCTTCAATGACGTTGTTGTGGATGTCATGCCTTCCGACCCTGCAGTGCTCGGCTATGCCAACCGCTGGTTCGTCGAGGGGCTGGCGAGGGCGGATAAATTCACCCTACCCAGCGGCACTGTCATCCAGATATTCCAGCCCACATATTTTCTCGCGACGAAACTGGAAGCTTTCGCCGGTCGGGGAAATGGTGATCCTTATCACAAGGATGTCGAGGACATGATCATCTTGATCGATGGTCGGCCTGAGCTGTTGGAGGAGGTGGGCCAGGCTGACAGCGACCTTAAGGCGTTCGTCACAGATGGAATCCACAAACTGATGGCGCTCGACGGGGTTGGCTATGTGATCGAAAGTTCAGGCTCGGTGCAGGCGAATCCAGGCAGAGGGCAGATTATTCACCGGCGTTTGAAAGCGCTGGCCAGCGCATGAGATACCACTCCCGATCAATCACTGGGCAAGCCAGCAGGGCAAATAATGACTATGCCGGAGCTACCTGTGAAGGTGACAGTGGGTTTTTTGTTGTCGCGGATGGCACTTCCAGGCGCGGCAGTGGACAGCTGGCTGAAAGCTTCGTAAGCGGCATGTTGGCGGCTCATTCCACACAGATGGAGCAGGGGGGCTATCCTGCAGACCCCGCAGCTGTTGAGCGTCTATTGGGTTCAATACTGTCGGATTTTCATGCGTCGTTGCCTGCTGATCAGGCGGGAGCCATCTGTTACCTGATTGGCTTGGTAGCTCATGGCCGACTCGCCGTTGCGTACGAAGGTGACTGTTCATGCGGGATTGTGCCGCTGGCGGGAGCCATCGAGTGGATTACGCCACCTCACTGCAAGGCCAATTGGCGGCGCGACCGTTCGCACTGTGAATTGGCACAAGACCCGGCGCGAAATTCGGTAACACGATGCTTGAAGATCAATCGGGTCCCGAACCCTGACTTTGTTTGTTGTGCACTGGACGCTGTTGAGCGCTTGGTGTTTGTCACTGATGGCTTTTGGGCGGACTTGACGCAAGTGCAGCAAAGCAGTTTGTTGGCGGCGCGGGATAGCGACTTTAGCGTTGGCGACGATGATGTCACGTGGATAGATGTCCAGCTTGGCCAGCGAGACTGACGGGTTGTCTGAATCCAGCCCAATACCCCTGTGGGAGCGAGCCTGCTCGCGAAGACGTAGTGTCAGTCGACGAATCTGTAAACTGACCCACCGCTTTCGCGAGCAGGCTCGCTCCCACAGGGGATTTTCGTGGCTGCTGAATGTAAAAAGCCCCCGCAACTGCGAAGTTGCGGGGGCTTTTTGTGGGCGTGGCTCAGATCACTCTTCGGCGACCGAGTCCTTGCTCTGACGCTTCTCGATCAAATCCACCAAACGCTTGGCCAGCGCCGGATAGTTCTCGTCGAAGTGGTGGCCGCCTGGCAGTTTCACCGCTTCACCCACTGCAGTCTTGTCCGTGCAACCGCTTTCATCCGTCTCTTCTTCACCATAGATGCACACGACCTTGGCGGCTGGCAGCTTGGCCATTTCCGGGCCGGTGGCGGCTTCTTTGCCGGCGTTACCCAGCCAGCCTTCGACTTCGATTTCGAAGCTGCCGGTGCGGGCGAAGGCCAGCAGGATGATTGCGTCGACGCGTTGCTGCTCGGTTTCTGGCAAGCGGTTGTAGATCGCTGGCAACACGTCCGCACCAAACGAGTAACCGGTGAGGATGAAGCGTTTGGTGCCCCATTTCTGCCGGTAGTGCTGCATCAGTTCGGTCAGGTCGAGCGCGCTTTGCTCCGGGCTCTTGTGCTGCCAGTAGTAGCGCAGGGTGTCGATGCCGACGACCGGGTAGCCGATCTTGGCCATTTCACCGGCGACGTCGCGGTCGAGGTCGCGCCAGCCGCCGTCACCGGAGAGGAACAGGGTCACGGTGTCTTTCGCCTGACCGGCCGGCACTTCAACCACCGGGATCGCCAGACCGCCGTTGGCCTTGTCGCCGCCGACGAGGATCTTGCGCAGTTCGTTGTTCAGCACTTGCGGCAGGTTGATGTCGTAGTCGCTGATGCTGGTTTCGGCGTTCGGCTGATCGCGTACAAAACCCGCGCTGGCATCATCCGGGTTGTCGTTCCATGCCACCAGCCAGTGACCATGCGCGGCGGATTTCGGCAACAGGTGAGTGCAGCCAGGTTTTTCCAGCGCCAGGTCCACGGAAATCGCTTGGGCCTTGTCGTCCTTTTGCTCGGACAACCAACGCCAGGCCAATACCGCGCCGGGGCCGATACCGCTGACCAACGTAGCCGGGCCGTTCAGTTCGCGCAGACCGGTTTGCAGGGCGCGGCTTTGCAGCAGGCAGTCCTTGGGCAGAATCACCTGAACGATTTGCGCCGAGGCGCTGCGGCTCAGGGTGGTCAGTTGTTTTTCAGAGAGTTTCTGGTCGTCGTTGACCGCGACCAGCACCTGCGCCTTGGGTTTGGTGCCGGGGATGACGCGGGTCAAAACGGTGCCGTCTGCCGCCGTGACAGGTTCGAGCGTTGGTTCCGGTGCCGGACGTTTGAGGTACCAGAAACCGCCGCCGGCAATCACGGCCAACACAATCAGTGCGGCCAGGATGTACTTCAGGGAGCGTTGAATCATCAGCGTTTCACCAATCCAGTCAAGCCGCCCGCGATCAGGGCAGCAGTGTCGGCCAGCGCCACCAGCGGATCGAGTCCGGCGGGCACGGCCATATAACGGGGTTCCCAGTCAGGCTGGAACTTGTCTTTGAAGCGGCGCAAGCCTTGGAAGTTGTACAGCTGCTCACCACGGCGGAAAACCATCGAGCCCAGACGCTGGGTCAGCGGTGCACCACGCCGGGGTTGCAACCCCGACAACGGCACCATGCCCAGGCTGAAGCGCGCGTATCCGTGACTCTTATAGTGTTGAATCAGGCCGACCATCATGAATTCCATGGTCAGCTTGGGGGCGTCCGGGTGCGCGCGCATCAGGTCGAGACTGGCCAGATCATGGCTGTAAGTCTCGAGCAGGTTGGCGAACGCCACCGGGCGGCCTTCGAAGCGAATCACTGCGATGCGGAAATGCTTCAGGTAATCGTCGCTGAAACGGCCGAGGGAGAAACCTTTCTCACGCACGTTCTTGCCGGTCAGCCACGCATCGGAAATCACTTTCAGCTCATCCATCGGCGCCTGACCCGGCTCATGGATTTCCAGCGACAGACCGTCGCGGGTGCCACGGTTCCAGGTGTAACGCAGGTCCTTCATCTCCTTGCCCTTGGCTTCCAGGTCAAAGCGATGCAGATCGACCCGGGCTTCTTCGCCCAGTTTGATCGCGGTCAGGCCGATGTCCATGTAGTACGGCAGGTTCTCCGCGCGCACCTGGTAGAACACCGGGCGGGCGTGGTGAATGTCGCAGAGGTCGCGGAACTGCCAGATCATCTCGGCGCGTTGCTGGCCAGGGCCGATCGGGTCGTACAGCGCCACCAGACTGCGGCCACGGCGCGCGTACATCAGGAACGCTTCGTCGTTCTGGTGAAACAGCAGTGCCTTGTCACCGGTTAGCGCCAGGCCACCGTCGGGTTGCGACGAGGCCATCAGGATTTTCGCCGCACGATCAAGTTCGTCAGGCGTCGGCAGGTGAATGACCGGACGTGCGGTGCGCAGCAGCCAGGTCAGCGCGATTACCAGCAACAGCACCGCAGCGCCGAGCAGCGAACGCAGGCCGCGTGGCGCGTCAGCGTCGAGGGTGAACTGCCACCACAGTTGATGGCTGTACGGTACGTCTTGATAGGCGAACAGCAGCAACCACGTCGAGGCACCGAGGACGCACAGGCTGGCCACCAGATACAGCGGCGAGAAGGGCAGTTCGGTCAGGCGACTCGGGCGATAGAACGAGCGACGGAACACACCGAGCAGCGCAGCCGTCAGTGTCATCAGTGTTGCTTCTTCCCAGTCGAAGCCTTTAAGCAGCGAGAGCAGCGCGCCAACCAGCAACAGAATGGTGGTGAGCATCCACGCCGCCGACAGGCGACGACGCAGGCCCTGAGCGAGCATCAGGCAGAGCACGCCGATCAGGCTGGCGCCGAAGTGCGACGCGTCGACCAGCCTGTGCGGGATCAGAAAACCGATGTGTTCCAGACGTGTGTCGATCTCGGGCGTGGCGCCGGAAAACAGCAGCACCACACCGGACAAGAACACCAGCACCGCCAGAATCGGTGCCGCCAGACCAGACGCCGCGCGCATGGTCTGAGTCTGAAACAGGCGCTGACCTTCGTTGATCAGCAGGAATACACAGGCGACCAGCAGCGGCAGCACCACATAGATCAAGCGATACAGCAGCAACGCCGCGGCCAGTGGTGCGGCACCGAGAGTATCGGCGAAAGCGGCCAGCAGGATCGCTTCGAACACACCGACGCCGCCGGGGACGTGGCTGAGTACGCCGGCAGCCAATGCCAGCAGGTACACCAGCAGGAACGCACCAAACGGTGGCGCTTCCGGCAGCAACAGATAAAGGACAGTGGCGGCAGCCGCAACGTCGAGGGCGGTAATGATCAGTTGCAGGAACGTCAGGCGCCGACCCGGCAAGCGCAGCGTGCGGCGGCCAACCCTGACCAGCAGGTTGTCGCGCAACGGTTGTTCCGGCAGGCGCCGACGGTAGATGCCGATAGCCAGTACTGCGCCAAGCAACAGCACGACAGCGGCCACTGTGCCGAGCAGGCCTTCGGACAACCCCAGCGCCTGAGAGGCAGCAGGCAGGTCACTCAGCGTTGCCAGTGCAGCCAGCGGCGGCAAGGCGCAACCCAGCGACAGACTGGCGAACAAGGTCATGTGCGCGACTTCCGACGCCCCCAGACCCAGTCGAGCATATAAACGGTAGCGAACCGAGCCGCCGGACAGCAGCGACAGACCGATTGCATTGCCAATCGCAAACGCGGTGAATCCGCCCAGCGCCAATGTTCGCGGTGGCAAGGTCACGCCGGCATAGCGACTGGCCGACCATTCGTAGCCGAGCAGAATAATGAAACCGACCACGGTCGCAGCGAAGGCGCCGATCAGCGCGGGTTTCGGTACGTCGAGAATCGAGTCGTGCAGCGCATCGAGATCGAGTTCGGCGAGCAGATGACGACAGGCAATCAGCGCAATGGCAAACAGCAGCAAAGTCACCGCCAGACCAATCGGTTGTCGGTATTTGCTCAACCGATCCAGCAAGCGCAGACGCTCGGGTTTGATCGGGTGTTCCGCTGTGACGGTGTCTTGTGGATCAGACGAGTTGGCGCGCATCAATCACCTCTTGGATTGTGCGCGACAGGATGGAGGTATCCAGCCAAGTTACCAATCCCTGTAGAAAAAAATAATCACAAAATACTACGCCTCTCACCGGGTATCGGCGAGGGCAGTTCCTGGATTGCAGAGGCCTGGCCTGCGACTCAAGCATAGTCGCAACTCAGCACTTCTGAAGATCCCAAGCGGTTCACTGCACAGTGACAGATCATTGTTGCGAAAGGACTTTTTCAACAGATACAAAAAAGGCCACTCTTTCGAGTAGCCTTTTTTGATGTTTGGTTGCGGGAGCCGGATTTGAACCGACGACCTTCGGGTTATGAGCCCGACGAGCTACCAGACTGCTCCATCCCGCGTCTGTGTGGCGGCATTCTACAGGCGAACGGCGAGGTGTCAACCGCTAATCCCGTAAAGGGTCAAATAAGTGTGCAATCGCGTCAAACGGTCGCAGGTGGTGCGTTAAGTTTCGGAAATGCAAAGAATTCCTGTTTGGCGATCCTTCTCTATAAGAAGAGGAAATCTACAAAACAAACGCGCACAAAAAAGGCCACTCTTTCGAGTAGCCTTTTTTGATGTTTGGTTGCGGGAGCCGGATTTGAACCGACGACCTTCGGGTTATGAGCCCGACGAGCTACCAGACTGCTCCATCCCGCGTCTGTGTGTCGGCATTCTACAGAGGAACGCCGGGGTGTCAACCCGCAATCTGGATAAAAACTGTTGAGGTTCAATCGGTTAGCGCTTTTTCTCGGGTGTTTGTCACGCTGCAGGTCAGGCGGGGCAAGGCTTTCAGCTCTATTGGCGGCCACTCGTCGATTGAGAAAATAAATTCAAAGGACATTTCCTACCACTTGGAAAGAACATTCATACCACTGGTGCTATATACAGGTGTCAGTGAGATACTGCCGATCCGGTTCGCCACGTTTCCTTTTCTGACATGACTCAGCGAAAAATCATCCACATTGACTGCGACTGTTTCTACGCCGCCATCGAGATGCGCGATGACCCGCGTCTGGCCGGCAAGCCGTTGGCGGTGGGTGGCTCGGCGGACCGGCGCGGGGTGATCGCCACCTGCAACTATGAAGCGCGCGCGTATGGCGTGCGTTCGGCGATGGCGTCGGGGCATGCCTTGAAACTGTGCCCGGACCTGACCATCGTCAAGCCACGCATGGATGCGTATCGCGAGGCTTCGAAAGAGATTCATACGATTTTTGCCGATTACACCGACCTGATTGAGCCGCTTTCGCTGGATGAGGCTTATCTGGATGTATCGGACAGCGCGCATTTCGGTGGCAGCGCCACACGCATCGCCCAAGACATCCGTCGTCGAGTCTCCAATCAATTGCACATCACCGTTTCTGCCGGTGTGGCGCCGAACAAGTTTTTGGCGAAAATTGCCAGTGACTGGAAAAAGCCCAACGGCTTGTTCGTGATTACGCCGGATCAGGTCGAAGACTTTGTCAGCGATTTGCCGGTAAGCAAGCTGCACGGCGTCGGCAAGGTCACCGCCGACAAACTGGGCAGGCTCGGCATCGTCGACTGCCTGCACCTGCGCGAGTGGGACAAGCTCGCGTTGGTGCGCGAATTCGGCAGTTTTGGCGAGCGACTTTGGAGTCTGGCCCGTGGGATTGATGACCGGCTGGTGCACAACGACAGCCGGCGTCAGTCAATCAGTGTGGAAAATACTTACGACGTTGATCTGCCGGATCTACGCAGTTGCCTCGACAAACTGCCGGAGCTGCTGGAAACCCTGAAAACCCGTATGGCGCGGATCGACAGCAGTTATCGGCCGGGTAAGCCGTTCGTCAAAGTGAAGTTTCATGACTTTACCCAGACGACGCTGGAGCAGGCCGGGGCAGGGCGGGATCTCGGTAGCTATCAGTTGATGCTGACGCAGGCGTTCAATCGCGGCGGGAAGCCGGTGCGGTTGTTGGGGGTGGGGGTCAGGCTTGAGGATTTGCGCGGCGGGTTTGAGCAGATGGAGTTGTTTGAGCGGTAGATTTTTGCGGAATGTAAGGGCCTCATCGCGAGCAGGCTCACTCCTACATTGAAATGCGTTCCAATGTAGGAGCTGCCGCAGGCTGCGATCTTTTAATAGGCCTTAATTCGGTCCTGGATCTGCCACCAGACGCCCCGCATCCTTGGTCAGCGACTTGAGAAACTCGGTCTGCAGCTCAGGATCGTTGCGCGTGAGTTCGATCAGGCTTTGTTCCAGCTCGCTGGCTTCTTCTTCCAGACCCAGTTCCGACAGACGTTTGACCCGGTGTACCCACTGGCTCACTTCGTCGTCTTCCAGGTCGTCGTAAATCAGCCCGTGCGCCTCCAGCAATTTGCCGCGCAGATGACTGCTGATCATCAGCGACGAATCAGAGTGCACGTCATCCTTGCTGTCTTCGACGCTGATCTGCAGCTTGCCGACATGATTGAGGTCATTTTCGGCAAACGGGCTGTCGAGCAGATTCAGACGCAGCACACCGTTACGATCGGTGGTCATGTCGAAGGTCTGCTTGCCAGCCTTGACCTGCACCGGGCGCTCGCTCCACGGCAGGCTCGAATACTCCGTGCGCTTGTCGCGCTGGACTTCATCGATACCCGCCAGGTTCTGCTGCGCGCGACCATTGGACTGCACGTTCATGAACGGATTGAGCCCGGCAAAACCGTAGCTCAGCCAGTCCTTGGTGACGCTGTCCGGCAGATTGCCGAGAGCGAAAACGTTGACCACGTTCGCGCCGACGCCGCCGACCACGGCCACCACGCCCAGCGGGATCTCGTAGACCTCCCGCCAAGGCTGGTAAGGCGTGTAGCGATCGTAGCGACGGGTGACTTCGAACTCGGTGACTTCGAAAGTCTTCTGTTCGTTGATCTTCACGCGTCGCTGCGGCAGCTCAAGCGCCTTAGGCTCGCCGACATCAATCTGCAGGCTATGGTCGAGCAACTTCCGCTCGACCCGCTCTTCGTGCTCGCTGCGTTGTGACATGTGATTGGCACAGCCGCTGACCAGCAGGGCACCGCACAGGGCGGTGCCACCGAGGCCTAAGGTGTTTCGCTTGAACATGACGTCTCTATCTGGTTTCAGCGGCGGATACGGGCCTGCAGGAAGGACAATACGTCGGCCACCGGCAATGCTTGCGCTTCGCCTTCGGTACGGCTCTTGTATTCCAGGTTGCCTTCGGCGAGGCCGCGGTCGCTGACCACGATCCGGTGAGGAATGCCGATCAGCTCCATGTCCGCGAACTTGATGCCCGGGCTGGTTTTCTTGTCGCGATCGTCCAGCAGCACTTCGAAACCGGCGGCCGTCAGTTCGGCGTACAGTTTGTCGGTGGCTTCGCGCACCTGCTCGGTTTCATAACGCAGCGGAACCAGAGCGATCTGGAACGGCGCCAGAGTGTCGCTCCAGATGATGCCGTTTTCGTCGTTGTTCTGCTCAATGGCAGCCGCCACCACGCGGGACACACCGATGCCGTAGCAGCCCATTTCCAGGGTTACCGGCTTGCCGTTCTCGCCCAGCACTTCGCACTTCATCGCCTTGCTGTACTTGTTGCCCAGCTGGAAGATGTGGCCGACTTCGATACCGCGTTTGATTTCCAGCGTGCCTTTGCCGTCCGGGCTTGGGTCACCGGCGACTACGTTACGCAGGTCGGCCACGGTCGGAACCGGCAGATCGCGCTCCCAGTTCACGCCAAAGTAGTGCTTGTCGTCGATGTTCGCGCCGATACCGAAGTCGCTCATCAGTTCGACCGAGCGGTCGATGATGATTGGCAGCGGCAGGTTCAGCGGGCCGAGCGAACCGGCGCCGGCGCCAATGGCGTCACGCAGTTCGGCATCGGTGGCCATGACCAGCGGGCTGGCAACGCCCGGTTGCTGGGCAGCCTTGATTTCGTTGAGTTCGTGGTCGCCTCGAATCACCAGCGCGATCAGCTTGCCTTCTTCTTCGGCACGCACGATCAGGGTCTTGATGGTCTTCTCAATCGGCAGATTGAATTTTTCCACCAGCGCCGCGATGGTCTTGGTGTCTGGGGTATCGACCAGGCGCAGCTCTTCGGTCGCAGCGGCACGCGAGGTTTCGCGTGGCACCGCTTCGGCTTTTTCGATGTTCGCTGCGTAGTCGGAGCCGTTGCTGAAGACGATGTCGTCTTCGCCGGACTCGGCCAGTACGTGGAATTCGTGCGAGCCGGCGCCACCGATCGAACCGTTGTCGGCTTCCACCGGACGGAATTTCAGGCCCAGACGGCTGAACACGTTGCAGTACGCCTGGTGCATACGGTCATAAGTGACCTGCAGCGACGCCTGATCAGCGTGGAACGAGTACGCGTCCTTCATGATGAATTCACGGCCACGCATCAAACCGAAGCGTGGGCGGATTTCGTCACGGAATTTGGTCTGGATCTGATACAGGTTGATTGGCAGCTGTTTGTAGCTGCTCAACTCGTTGCGCATCAGATCGGTGATCACTTCTTCGTGGGTCGGGCCCGCGCAGAAGTCGCGACCGTGGCGATCTTTGATGCGCAGCAGCTCAGGGCCGTATTCTTCCCAGCGCCCCGATTCCTGCCACAGCTCGGCCGGTTGGGTGCTCGGCATCAACACTTCCAGAGAGCCGGCGGCGTTCATCTCTTCGCGAACGATGGCTTCAACCTTGCGCATGACTCGCAAGCCCATCGGCAGCCAGGTGTACAGGCCCGAGGCGAGTTTGCGGATCATGCCGGCGCGCAGCATCAGCTGGTGGCTGATCACGACCGCGTCGGAAGGCGTTTCTTTCTGTGTGGCGAGCAAAAATTGACTGGTGCGCATGGTTGGCCGTTGTCGGTTGCTATGACTGGAAATGACTCCGCAGTGTACCGGCGAGTTTTGCCGACGTACAGGCGTGAGGTCAGTGGGGAGGCACGACGGCGAGATTCCTCCCGCCGTTGCCGAAACGTCTTACGATTCTTCTGCGACCGGCGTCGGCACAGGCTCGGGCGTTGGCGTCGGGCCTTCGCGGCGGCTTTCCTGAAACCAGTGCAACGCGATCAGAATCAACGTCGGCACGCCGAGCAGGGCAGTGATCAGGAAGAAGCTGTGGTAACCGAACTTCTCGACCAGAACCCCGGAATAGCCGCCCATCAGGCGCGGCAACAGCAGCATGATCGAGCTGAGCAGGGCGTATTGGGTGGCGGAGAACTTCAGGTTGGTCAGGCTTGACAGGTAGGCAACGAACGCCGACGTCGCCAGACCCGAACTGAAGTTATCGAGGGAAATGGTCACCATCAGCATCTGCAGGTTTGGACCCATGTCGGCGAGCATGACGAACAGCAGGTTGGTGGCGGCCGAGGCCGCGCCGCCGATGAACAGAATCGGCAGAATGCCGAAGCGCACGATCAGCAGACCGCCCATGCCGGCGCCGACCAGCGTCATGATCAGGCCGAAGATCTTGCTGACACTGGCAATCTGATCCTTGGTGAAACCCTGATCGATATAGAACACGTTGGCCATGACGCCCATTACCGTGTCCGACATCCGATAGGTGGCGATCAGGCCGAGCAGCAGCAGTGCCTGCCAGCGGTAGCGCAGAATGAAGTCATTGACCGGTGTCAGCACCGGTGCGAGGCCGCGACGACCCATGGTCGACAGACACAGACCGGTGAGCAGCGTATAGAGAATCGCGCGCAGGAAGGCGCGGTCTTCGAGCAGCAGGTCAAGCGGACTCATGTCGCCGAACAGCACACTGGCAAAATCGGTGTTGTAGAGCTGGGTGAACATCGCCGGTACCGAGACCAGCAAGATAATCAGCACAAATACCGACATCAGTTGATGCATGAAGGTATAGCGCCCGGCCTGCAATTGGGTGCGCAGCGGCACTGGCGGCTCGCGCATCAACAGCGTGGTCAGCAGGGCAGGAATCATCAATGCGCCGAACAGCGCGTAAGTGCCGGCCCAGGCCGAGTGCTGATAATTGAAACCTGTGGAGCCGAAGCCCTCAGCGAAAAACAGTGCGCCAGCGGTGGCCAGCAGCGCTGCTACGCGGTACCCGGACATATAACTGGCGGCGAGGGCGGCCTGGCGGTTGTCTTCGGCGATTTCCAGGCGATAGGCATCCACCGCGATATCCTGGGTGGCGGAGGCGAAGGCGACGACGACGGCAATCGCGATCAGCCAGGACAGATGCTTCTGCGGATCGCAGAAACCCATGCCGACCAGGCCGAGAATCACCAAGGCCTGCGAGAGCACCAACCACGAACGGCGACGGCCGAGTTTGCCCAGCAACGGCAGGCGCCATTGGTCGAGCAGTGGTGACCAGACCCATTTGAACGCATAAGCCAGGCCGATCAGGCTGGCGTAGCCGATGGTTTCACGGGCGACACCGGCTTCACGCAGCCAGACGGAAAGCGTTGAAAATACCAGCATGTACGGCAGGCCGGCGGCGAAACCGAGCAACAACAGCACGAGCGTCGAAGGACTGGCATAAGCGGCTAGCGCGGCGCGCCAGGTTTTACGGGGCATGGGCTGAAGTCTGCCTCAAGATTGCGAAAACAAAGCGCGCACTCTAACCGCTGTGCTCTACCGGACGCCAGCCATGGCGCTGAATATCCACACGATTGTTCAGGACGGTGATGCCTTCCATGCGCAATCTGGCCCGTTGTTCATCACCCGATGGGCTGCCCACCGGCAGGCTGATCCGACCGCCGGCGCCCAGCACTCGGTGCCAGGGCAGTTTGGTATCACCGGGTAGCTGGCTCAAGGTGCGGCCGACCCAGCGGGCGGCGCGCCCCAACCCGGCCAGTTCAGCTAACTGACCATAGCTGACGACTTTGCCTTCGGGCACTTGGGCGAGCGTCGAGTAGAGCGCCGTGCGTCGGATTTGCGCATCGTTTTCAACGCTGTCGAGCGGGTCTGTCACGTACGCGGTTCCTGAGCATGAACAGTTTGATGGCTTTCAGAGTAATCGGTGATCGCGCAATTGAGAAATGAACTCATCGGAAATCGTTCGGTCAGTCCTTGTCAGGGTCTTATTCCTACGGATAATGCCGACCTTTTTCGCAAACTTGAGCCTTCGATTCGCTTATGTTTTCCAGATCCTTGCTGTGCCTTGCTGTTTTCAGCGCGTCCACGCCCCTGCTTGCCGATACCGTCTGGTTGAAGAACGGTGACAAGTTGAGCGGTACCATTACGGTATTCGACGGCGGCAAGCTGTTGATCCAGACCAAATACGCCGGTGCGGTCACCATCGACTGGAAAGAGGTCAAGACGCTGGACAGCGATCAGCACTTGCTGGTCAAACAGGATGCCTACACCGGCGAAGTGTCCAAGTCGCTGACGGCCGCCGAAGATGGCAAGGTCACCCTGGCCAATGGCGAGGCGCCGAAAACCGTCGAGCTGGCGAGCATTCAGCAGATTCTCAAACCGAAACCGGTGGTCGAGGATCTGGTCTGGAAGGGCAATGTCGACTTGGCGCTGGATTATCAGCGCGCCGAGAAGGACACCGATGACTACGATGTCGGCTTCAAGACCACGGCACGTCATGGTCGCTGGCGTCATACCGCCGAAGGCGAGTACAACCGCGAAGTGCAGGACGACGAGACCACCACCAACAACTGGCGCGCCGAATATGCACTCGACCGCTTCCTGACCGATAAATGGTTCTGGCAGGGTCGTCTGAATTACAAGCGCGATCACATCGAAGAGCTGGCGCGTCAGCGCGTGGTTGGTACCGGTCCTGGCTACCAGTTCTGGGATGACGAGTTGGGCGCGTTCTCGCTGGGCTCGCTGCTCAACCGCACGGACTATGAGTACCGCGATGGCAGCAAGGACAACTTCTACTCTGTCGCCATGAAATGGGATTACAACCGTTACCTGATTGGCAAGAAAGTCGAGTTCTTCACCAACGGTGAAGTGGGCAAACCACTGTCCGGAGTTGCTGATTACGCACTGGATGCTGAATTGGGGCTGCGTTACAAGGTCACCGACTGGGCTTCGCTTAACCTCAAGGCTGAGCGCGACATCATCAGTGGCACCAACGATGCCGATCTGAGCAAGACCCGTTATACCGCCGGGTTTGGCGTGGCCTGGTAAGGCGCAAGCAAAAGATCGCAGCCTTCGGCAGCTCCTACAGAGGATTGATGTAAATCCTGTAGGAGCTGCCGAAGGCTGCGATCTTTTTTTGCGAGCTGAAAAACAGACGCCCACAAAAAAGCCCCGCTTTTAAGGGCGGGGCTCTTTTCTAAAGAAGCTACAAGTTAGATAACTTGTACTTCTTCAGCTTGCATGCCTTTCTGACCGCGGGTAGCGATGAAAGAAACCTGTTGGCCTTCTTTCAGGCTTTTGAAGCCGTCGGATTGGATAGCTTTGAAGTGAACGAACAGGTCGTCACCGGATTGTGGAGTGATGAAGCCGAAGCCTTTTTCATCGTTGAACCACTTAACGGTACCGGTTTGGCGATTAGACATGGTGTAACTCCTTGAACAAAGATAACTGCGACTCAGGAAGAACCCTGGCCGAGACTGAGTGCAAAGAGCAGGAAAAATTCTTGTAGATGGTTGGATCGAAATTCAACATATCGTGTAGAGATTCTCAGTGACACAAGCAACACAGTGACGCCACCTTAACCCAGTTTCCGAGAAGTGCCAATGCTTCTTGCGAAGGTTTCTCTGTTTTCGGGATCGGCGGTGTGACGGTTCGTCGCCAAAGCTCGTATTTCATGGGTGTTCGGCGAGAATTGCACCGCGCACTTTGAACCCGGCGGCGCGCCCGGTAAGATGCCGGACAGAATTTTTCCACCTCGCTATTCAGGACACCCCGCCATGAGCATCAAATCGGACAAGTGGATTCGCCGCATGGCGCAGGAACACGGCATGATCGAACCGTTCGTCGAGCGCCAGATGCGCGGCAGCGATGACAGCCGTGTGATCTCCTACGGTGTATCGAGCTATGGCTACGATGTACGTTGCACCAATCACTTCAAGGTGTTCACCAACATCAACTCGTCCATCGTCGACCCGAAAAACTTCGACCCGGGCAGCTTCGTCGACGTCCACAGCGACGTCTGCATCATTCCGCCGAACTCCTTTGCACTGGCCAGCACCGTCGAATACTTCCGCATTCCGCGCAATGTATTGACCATCTGCCTGGGTAAAAGCACCTACGCGCGCTGCGGCATCATCGTTAACGTCACCCCGCTTGAGCCAGAGTGGGAAGGCCACGTGACGCTGGAATTCTCCAACACCACTAACCTGCCGGCGAAAATCTACGCCAACGAAGGCGTGGCGCAGATGCTCTTCCTTGAATCCGACGAGGAATGCGAAGTGTCCTACAAGGATCGCGGTGGCAAGTACCAGGGCCAGCGTGGCGTGACCTTGCCGCGCACCTGATCGGTCCATCCGACAGATCGCGGGAATTCTTTGGCGGGCAGACACTCTATGGGGTGTACTGCCCGTTTTTGCTTTCGGCAAAACGGGCCTTCGCGAGGAGTGCCCTATGAAGATCGATCCGCAAATCACTGCCGAACTGGCAAGGCTCGAGCCCAATCAGATTGGCGTATTGGCCTGGTCCTTGTTGGCGCATCCGCCACTGAGCATGGCCGGCGGAATTCCCGGACAGCCCGATCCCGATACCCCCAACGAACAACCGACCGAGCCGGGCGAACCGACCCTTCCAGACGAGCCGCCACCGGCACCGGTTGCCTGATCTGCATTGAAAACCAATGGCCAGTCAGATGAGGTCTGTGAAGACGTCAACTGACTGGCCATATTTCGTTGTCACCGATGACGAAAATTCTGCAGCTTTGCTCCTTCTCGACCGGATATCCCCCGGTAAACGCGCCAAAGGCCGGCAGCAGGCTGATGCCTTCGCTGAGTCTGAAACACGCCAGGCGCAAGCTTTGTCGGCCCTTGCCATGTAACCGATAGACCGGATGCACATGACCGGCCAGTACGTGTCGTTCAGGATGCGGGTCCGGTTCATGTTGCAGGGCGAATGGCCCGATCAGCAGCGGTTCGGGCACGACGCGGATATTCAGCGATTCCGGCGGATCGCCCGCCCGTTTGTCGTGATTGCCGCGGATCAGCGTCATCGGCAGATCAACATGACGCGCACGCCATTCGGCCAGTTCGCGCAAAGTCCCCACGGCATGCGAGCCGGGTCCGTGGAGAAAATCGCCAAGGAATATCAGCTGTCGGCAGGGCATTTTCGCCAGCAATCGGTCAATCACTGCAATATTGCTCGCGGTAGTGCCTTGCGGGACCGGTTGACCGAGGCTGCGGTAGGCGGCGGCTTTACCGAAATGCACATCGGCAATCAGCAAGGCCTGTTGCGCCGGCCAGTACAGGGCCTTTTCCGGCAGCAACCAGAGGTCTTCACCCGCCAGTCGCACAGGGTAGGGCGCGTTCATCGGTGTTTGCCCTTGTCGGCGGATTTTTCCAGGTCTCCAACCATCCGTCTGATGCGGTCGGCGAGTTTCTCTGAACTCATGCTTTCGCGCATGCGCTCCACCAGCAGTGGAAACCCCAGGGGTGTAGGACGCTTTATCTGATGCACGTCGAGTTTCATCCGGTTGATGTGCTCCAGTGTCTGTTCCAGACGTTGAATATCCAATTCCTCTCGTAGGACTTCTTCCCCGGCCTGTGCGAGCAACAGGTTATCGGCGTCGTATTGTTTGAACACTTCGAAGAACAAACCGCTGGACGCCTGTACCTGCCGGGTGCTTTTCGGCGCACCGGGGTAACCGGCGAAGACCAGCCCGGCAATCCGGGCGATTTCACGGAAGCGTCGCAACGCCAATTCGCCTGCGTTGAGGCTGGCCAGTACATCCTTTAACAGGTGATCGGCGTTGAACAGTTGTGTATTCAAATGCTCGGCCCAGTCGACGGGCGTGGCGCTGAGCAATTCCAGGCCGTAATCGTTCACCGCGATCGAGAACGTCACGGGCTGGCGCTGGCTGACACGCCAGGCCAGCAGGCTCGCCAGCCCCAGATGCACCTGGCGCCCGGCAAACGGGTAGAGAAAAAGGTGCCAGCCTTCGCGGGATTTCAGCACTTCGGCCAACAGATTTTCGGCGGTGGGCAAGCCAGACCAGTGCATCTGCGTTTCCAGTAACGGTCGCAACGCCTGCATTTCCGGGCCGACAAACTCACCCTGCGCGGCGGCACTGAAGCGCCTGACCACGGCTTCGGCCAACTCGTTGGAAAGTGGCATCCGCCCGCCATTCCAGCGCGGCACCGCGGCTTTCTTCGCCGTGCTGCGTTTGACGTAAGCGGTCATGTTTTCCACCCGCACCAACTCCAGTAAACGTCCGGCGAAGAGAAAACCGTCACCCGGTTTAAGCCGCGCGATAAAGCCTTCCTCGACACTGCCCAACTGTTTGCCACCGCCGCCCTTGCTCCAGAATTTCAGATGGATGCTCGCGTCACTGACGATGGTGCCGATGCTCATGCGATGGCGCCGCGCCAATCGCGCATCCGGTACGCGCCAGACGCCGTGCTCGTCTGGCTCGACCCGGCGGTAATCCGGATAGGCTGTCAGAGACATCCCGCCATGGCGTACGAAAGCAAGCGCCCAGCTCCAGTCAGCGGGTGTCAGGTCGCGATAGGCCCAGGCGCCGCGGACTTCTTCGTACAACTCTTCAGGAATAAACCCACCGCCGAGGGCCATGCTGACCAAGTGTTGCACCAGCACATCCAGCGGTTTGTGCGGTGACAGGCGTGGTTCGATGCGCCGTTGTTCGACGGCATCGCGGGCGGCGGCGGCTTCGATCAACTCAAGGCTGTGCGTCGGCACCAGCGTCACCCGCGACGTGCGCCCTGGTGCATGGCCCGAGCGTCCGGCCCGTTGCATCAGGCGCGCGACACCTTTGGCCGAGCCGATTTGCAATACGCGCTCGACGGGCAGGAAATCCACGCCCAGGTCCAGGCTTGAAGTGCAGACTACGGCTTTCAAATGCCCGTTCTTCAAGGCCTGTTCGACCCAGTCGCGAGTCTCGCGAGACAGGGAGCTGTGATGCAACGCGATCAGCCCGGCCCAGTCCGGCCGTGCCTCCAGCAGCGCCTGATACCAGATTTCCGATTGCGCCCGCGTATTGGTGAAGACCAAGGTGCTGGCGCAAGCATCCAGTTCGGCAACGACCTGCGGCAGCATCTTCAGACCGATATGCCCGGCCCAGGGAAAACGCTCGATGGCCGGTGGGAGGAGGGTGTCGACCTTCAGCGTTTTTTCGCGTTGCCCCTGAATGCTGATGCCGCCGCCCTGTGGGATCAGCACCTGCTCGGCGTGGGATTGATTACCCAGGGTGGCCGAGACGCCCCAGACGATCAGCTCAGGCTGCCAATGCCGCAGGCGGGCGAGGGCCAGTTGCAGTTGCACGCCGCGCTTGTTGCCCAGCAGTTCGTGCCATTCATCGACGACGATCATGCGCAGAGTCGACAGCGCTACCTGTGCATCAGCGCGGGCGAGCAGCAGGGTCAGGCTTTCCGGGGTGGTGATCAGCGTGGTCGGCAGGCGTCGGCTCTGGCGGGCGCGCTCGCTGCTGCTGGTGTCGCCGGTGCGCAGACCGATGTTCCACGGGATCTGCAGGTCATCGACCGGTGTTTGCAAAGCGCGCGCGGTGTCGGCGGCGAGGGCGCGCATGGGGGTGATCCACAGCACGGTCAGCGGTTCGGCCGGTGATTTGCGTTTGCGCGGTGTTTCGACGGCAGGCTGCGAGCGCGCGAAGCGATTGAGCGCGGCAAACCACACGGCATAGGTTTTACCGGCACCGGTGCTGGCGTGGAGCAGGCCGGATTCGCCTTTTTTGACCGCCGCCCATACATCTTTCTGAAAGGCGAACGGCTTCCAGCCGCGGGCGCTGAACCAGATTTTTGCCAGGTCGGAGGATTTCGCCATGCGGGCTGCGCGCGCTCTGGAGGGGTTCTTCCAGTGACCACATCAGTTGGCGAAAGGTTTAATCAGGGTGACCGTGTAGGAGCTGCCGAAGGCTGCGATCTTTTGATCTTGATCTTGATCTCTACAAAACAAGATCAAAAGATCGCAGCCTTCGGCAGCTCCTACAGGGGAACGTGGGCTACTTGAGGTTTCCGCTGAGGAATTGTTTGAGGCGTTCGCTTTTCGGGTTGCCGAGGACTTCCTCGGGGGCGCCTTCTTCTTCCACCAGACCTTGATGCAGAAACAACACCTGGCTGGAAACCTTACGAGCGAAGCTCATCTCATGGGTCACCATGATCATGGTCCGGCCTTCTTCCGCCAGCCCTTGAATCACCTTCAACACTTCACCGACCAATTCCGGATCGAGCGCCGAGGTCGGTTCATCGAACAACATCACCTCTGGCTCCATCGCCAGCGCCCGGGCAATCGCCACGCGCTGTTGCTGACCGCCTGAGAGAAACGCCGGGTATTGATCGGCCACTCGCGCCGGCAAACCAACCTTGTCCAGATAACGCCGCGCACGATCGTCGGCTTCCTGTTTGCTGCAACCCAACACCCGGCGCGGGGCCATGGTGATGTTTTCCAGCACGGTCATGTGGCTCCACAGGTTGAAATGCTGGAACACCATCGCCAGCCGCGTGCGCAAACGTTGCAGTTCATCGGCATCGGCGACGTGCATGCCGTGGCGGTCGGTGACCATGCGGATCGCTTGGCCATCGAGGCTCATGGCGCCGTCGTTGGGTTGTTCGAGAAAGTTGATGCAGCGCAAAAAGGTGCTTTTGCCCGAGCCGCTGGCACCGATCAGGCTGATCACGTCGCCGGTCTTGGCCTTGAGCGAAACGCCTTTGAGCACCTGATGGTCGCCATAGCTTTTGTGCAGGCCTTCAACGGTCAGTTTGTACATGGGACAGACATCCTCAAGGCGAAAGTAGGTAGCCGCTGCGATAGGCTTCAGCGCCCGCGACGTGGGCGATGACCATGCCGGCAGTGGCCATGCGTCGCAGCGAACGGGCGTACATCACGCCGGCGCTGGTGCAATGAATGGGGGTGACCCGGTCGTGGATAGGGTCGATGATTTCGGCGATCTGCTGCCCGGCTTCGAGGTATTGCCCCGCCGTGGCGGTATACACCAGCAGGCCGCCGACCGGGGTGGTCACCGGTTCCACACCGGCCAGCGGCGTGGCGGGGAACGGCAGCGGTGGTTGCGGTTTGGTCTCGCCGACGATCGCATCGGACTGGATCAGATAATCGATCAGCGCCTGGCAGTCGCGACTGGCGAGCGGATGGGTAACGTCACCCTGGCCGCGCAACTCGACGGTCACGGAGAAACTGCCCAGCGGAATCTCGAAGTGTTCGCCGAAGCGCTCTTTCAATTGCCACCACAGCAGCGTGAAGCATTCGTCGAACGACTGACCGCCGGAGTCAGTGGCCAGCAGGCTCGCCTGGGCTTCGATATAGCGCGCCAGCGGTTCGACCTGCGGCCACGCTTCGGGCGTGGTGTAGAGGTGAACCACCGATTCGAAGTCGCAGTGCAAGTCGAGCACCATATCCGCATCACAGGCCAGCCGTTGCAGGATCAGGCGCTGGGATTGCAGTTGCGTGCTGGCAGTCTGGCGGGCGAGGGCATTGCGCAGATGGCTGCGGATCAGTTCAAGGTTGTGCTGTGCATCGTCATTCAGCCTGCCCTCGATGGCGTTGCCGATTTCCTCGCTGAGGTCGACGAACCAGCGGTTGAAGTTCTGCCCGCTCTCCAGTTCGTAACGGCCCAGCGGCACGTCCATCAGCACTTGTTCGAGGCCGACCGGGTTGGCCACCGGCACCAACACGATTTGGCTGCGCAGGCGCCCGGCGGCCTCCAGCTCGGCCAGACGCTGTTTGAGATGCCAGGCGACGAGCATGCCCGGCAATTCGTCGGCATGCAGCGAAGACTGAATGTAAACCTTGCCCTTGGCCTGTTCCGGGCCGAAGTGGAAGCTGTGGATCTGTCGTGCGGTCCCCGGCAGCGGGGCCAGCAAGTCATGAATCAGGTGGCGCATTGCAAAGGTGTCCTAGTGAGTCGGCCCGAGGAAAGCCAGCCATCGGCGTTCAGCAAGGCGGAACAAGCCGACCAGCGCAAAGGTAATGGTCAGGTAGATCAGCGCGGCGATGCCGAACGACTGAAAAGTCAGGAAGGTCGCCGAGTTGGCGTCCCGGGCGACTTTCAGGATGTCGGGGATGGTCGCGGTGAAGGCCACGGTGGTCGAGTGCAGCATCAGGATCACTTCGTTGCTGTAATACGGCAACGAACGGCGCAGCGCCGACGGCATGATCACGTAGGCATACAGCTTCCAGCCGGTCAGCCCGTAAGCCTTGGCCGCTTCGACCTCGCCGTGGTTCATGCTGCGGATCGCCCCGGCGAAAATCTCCGTGGTGTAGGCGCAGGTGTTGAGGGCGAAGGCGAGGATCGTGCAGTTCATCGCATCGCGAAAGAAACTGTCGAGCAACGGCTGCGCACGCACGGCGGCCAGGCTGTAGATCCCGGTGTAGCAGATCAGCAACTGTATATACAACGGCGTGCCACGGAACAGGTAGGTGTAAAACTGCACCGGCCAGCGAATGTAGAAGTGCGGCGAAACCCGTGCAATCGACAGCGGAATCGACACCAGGAAACCGAAGAAGATCGAGGCGCTGAGCAGCCACATCGTCATCGCCAGCCCGGTAATGTTCTGGCCATCGGTATAAAGGAAGGCTCGCCAATATTCCTGCAAAAGTTCGATCATCGTACGGCCTCCCGGGCACCGGCGGCGTAGCGACGTTCGAGCCAGCGCAGGATGAAATTCGAGGCACTGGTGATCAGCAGATAGATCAATGCGGCGAGAACCAGGAAGTAGAACAGTTGATAAGTGCTTTTACCGGCGTCCTGCGCGGCTTTGACCAGATCGGCCAGACCAATGATCGACACCAGCGCGGTGGCCTTGAGCATCACCATCCAGTTGTTGCCGATACCCGGCAGGGCGAAGCGCATCATTTGCGGAAACACCACGAAGCGAAAGCGCTGGCCGCGTTTGAGGCCATACGCGGTGGCCGCTTCAACCTGTCCGCGTGGCACAGCGAGGATCGCGCCACGGAAGGTTTCGGTGAAATACGCACCATAGATGAAGCCGAGGGTCAGCACCCCGGCGCTGAATGGGTCGATTTCGATGTATTCCCATTCCAGATAATCGGTCAGAGACGTCAGCCAGGTCTGCAGGCTGTAGAAGATCAGCAGCATCAGCACCAGATCCGGGACCCCGCGAATCAGCGTGGTGTAGAGCTGCGCGGGCAGGCGCACCAGTTTGACTTTTGACAGTTTGGCACTGGCGCCAAGCAGGCCGAGCAACACGGCCACCAACAGCGACAACGCCGATAATTTGATGGTCATCCAGGTGCCTTCCAACAGCAACGGGCCAAAACCCTTGAGGCTGAAGGCGGAGAGCCCCAGATTTTGTAAGAGGTTTTCGAACATAAATCAGCAACCTGAGCGGATGGAAAAGGCGCCCATCGAGGATGGGCGCCGGGGCATTATTTGCCGCTGTACAGATTCAGATCGCCAAAGTGTTTCTTTTGAATCTCGGCGTATTTGCCGTCATCGTGTAACGCTTTGATACCTTTATCTAAAAGCGCTTTCAGCTCAGTGTTACCTTTCTTAATACCGACAGCGGTTTTGGCTGGCAGCAATTCGCTGTCGACTGGCTTGCTGACGTCATAGTCGGCGCCCTGTGGCGACTTCAAAAAGCCCAGTTCGGCTTGCAGCATGTCCTGGATACCGGCGTCGAGACGGCCAGAGGTCAGGTCGGAATACACCTGATCCTGGTTCTGGTAGGCCTGGGTTTTCACGCCGGCCTTGTCCAGCACGGCTTTGGCGTAGGCTTCTTGAATGGTGCCCTGCTCGTAGCCGACGGTTTTGCCTTTCAGGGATGCGACGTCTGCGGTGATACCGGAGCCTTTTTTGAACACATAAGCGGTCGGGCCGGAGAACAGCTCGCTGGAGAAGTCGATGACTTTTTCGCGGGCCGGGGTCACGGTCATCGACGAGATCACACCGTCGAATTTGTTGGCTTTGAGGCCCGGAATCATGCCGTCGAAGTCACTTTCGACCCACTTGCACTTGACCTTCAGTTCGGCGCAGATCGCGTTGCCCAGATCGATGTCGAAGCCCACCAGGCTGCCGTCGGCCGCTTTCGACTCGAACGGTGCGTACGAAGGGTCAACGCCAAAGCGCAACTCTTTGTATTCCTTGGCCAGCGCGGAGCCAGCGGCCATGCACAACGCCAGTGCAGAAAGGGTCAGCAATGCTTTTTTCATTATTCAATCCCTAAGAACCAATATGAGCGCTTGTGGCGCAGAATTATTGTTACTGGAACGCGTACGACCTATAGAAAGTAGCAATTTCCGAACCAGAGTCCCGAACAAGTGTTTTAAAAGGTTGGGCGCGGAGGGATGAGGGCGTTTGAATGCCCGGAAATGGGCATTGCAGAAAGCATGCACTGTTTTGTGGCTGATCGTTCCCATGCGCAGCAAAGGAATGCCTCAACGGACGCTCCGCGTTTGGCTTTTGGGGGGACGCGGAGCGTCCTAGGCTGCATTCCCACGCGGAGCGTGGGAACGATCAATGTCCGGGAGATTGGGGTCAGGCCAACAGATCTTGCAAGGTCGCGAGGCTATCCGCTTCTTCCACGGTTTTATCCTGCCGCCAGCGCAACATCCTCGGGAAACGCACCGCGATGCCGCTCTTGTGCCGCCGCGACAGGGCGATGCCTTCGAAGCCGAGTTCAAACACCAGACTCGGTTTCACGCTACTCACCGGCCCAAATTTCTCCACCGTGGTCTTGCGCACAATGCTGTCGACCTGGCGCATTTCTTCATCGGTCAGCCCCGAATAGGCTTTGGCAAACGGCACCAGCGCGCGTTGGCTGGACTCGGGTGGGCCGTCCCACACGGCAAAGGTGTAATCGCTGTACAAACTGGCGCGCCGACCATGACCGCGCTGGGCGTAAATCAACACGGCATCGACACTGAACGGATCAACCTTCCATTTCCACCACACGCCCATGTCCTTGGTGCGGCCGACGCCGTACAGCGAATCCCGCGCCTTGAGCATCATGCCCTCAACACCCAAGCGCCGCGATGACTCGCGCTGGCGGGCGAGGTCGAACCAGTCGCTGCCGGTCAGCACCGGTGAGGGCAGTAATACCGGGCTGTTACAGCGGGCGATGACGTCTTCCAGTTGCGCGCGACGTTTGGCCTGCGGCTGGTTGCGCCAGTCTTCGTCCTGCCATTCAAGCAAGTCGTAAGCGAGCACCACCACCGGCACGTCTTCGAGGATTTTCTTGTCGAGGGTTTTGCGGCCGATGCGTTGTTGCAGCAAGGCGAAGGGTTGCACCGCCGCAGGTTCGGTCGATTGCGGATCGAAAGCATCTTCAGTACGCGGATGCGTGCTTTTCCACACGACGATTTCGCCGTCGATCACCGTGCCGTCGGGCAAGCCGTGTACCAGCACTTCCAATTCGGGAAAGCGCTCGGTCACCAGTTCCTCGCCCCGCGACCAGATCCACAGCCGGCCTTCACGCTTGACCACTTGTGCACGGATGCCATCCCATTTCCATTCAATTTGCCAGTCGCTGGCCGGGCCGATCAGCGCTTCGAATTCTTCCACCGGTTGCGACAAGGCGTGGGCGAGGAAAAACGGGTAGGGCTGGCCGCCGCGCTGGGCATGCTCATCGCTGGATTCCGGGGCGATCAGTTTCAGGTAGCTGGCGGCGCTCGGCCGATTGGACAGGTCGGTGTAGCCGACCAGACGCTGCGCCACGCGTTTGCTGTCCAGCCCGGCCATCGACGCCAAGGCGCGGGTAACCAGCAGTTTCGAGACGCCGACGCGGAAACTGCCGGTGATCAATTTGATGCACAGCATCAGGCTCGATCGATCCAGTTGCGCCCACAGGGCGGGCAGTTGTCGGCTGAGGTATTCCGGAGTTTCACCGCGCAGCGGCAGGAGTTTGTCTTCGATCCATTCGGCGAGGCCGGCGTCGGAGCTGTGCAGGTTTTCCGCGAGTACCAGAGAAATGGTTTCCGCCAGGTCGCCGACCGCTTGATAGCTTTCCTCGAATAGCCACGGCTCGAGGCCGGAGACTGAGACGGCGAGTTCGCGCAGGATTCGGACCGGCACCAGTTGCCGGGGCCGCCCCCCGGAGAGGAAGTACACCGCCCACGCGGCGTCATGCGGTTCGGCCTGGGCGAAGTAAGTCTGCATTGCCGCCAGTTTGGCGTTGCTTGACGTGGTCGCGTCGAGTTCGGCGTACAACTCGGCGAATGCTCTCATGCTGGCATCTCGGCGATGGTCGGTTCGGTGGCGAGGTTTTCTTCTTCGTCATCACCGTATTCGGTATTGAAACCCTGGGCATCCAGACCCTGTTCGCGCAGATGCCGCACGAGCACGCCGATCGAGCCGTGGGTGACCATCACCCGCTCTGCGCCGGTTTGCTCAATGGCCCAGAGCAGGCCGGGCCAGTCAGCGTGATCGGAAAGCACGAAACCACGATCGACGCCGCGCCGCCGCCGGGTGCCGCGCAAACGCATCCAGCCGCTGGCGAACGCGTCGCTGAACTCGCCGAAGCGACGCATCCAGGTGCTGCCTCCGGCCGAGGGCGGAGCGATGACCAGGGCCTGGCGCATGATCGGATCGTTTTTTTTCAAGTCGCCGGCGTAGATCGTCGGCGGCAGGTACACACCAGCCTCGCGGTAGACCCGATTCAGCGGTTCGACCGCACCGTGGCTGAGGATCGGGCCGAGGGATTCATCGATGCCGTGGAGAATCCGCTGGGCCTTGCCGAACGAGTAACAGAACAACACGCTGGCCTTGCCGGCGGCAATATTCGCCGCCCACCACTGATTGATCTCGCTGAACACCTGCGCCTGTGGTTGCCAGCGGTAGATCGGCAGGCCGAAGGTCGATTCGGTGATAAAGGTGTGGCAGCGCACCGGTTCGAACGGGGCGCAGGTGCCGTCCGGTTCGATCTTGTAATCGCCGGACGCGACCCAGACTTCGCCGCCGTATTCCAGACGCACTTGGGCCGAACCGAGCACGTGGCCGGCCGGATGAAAGCTCAAGGTGACACCGTGGTGCGTCAGGCGCTGACCGTAGGCTAGGGTTTGCAGGTTGATGTCTTGCCCCAGACGCGCGCGCAAAATCCCTTCGCTGGCGCTGCTGGCGAGGTAATGCTGGTTGCCGGTACGAGCGTGATCGCCGTGGGCATGGGTAATGACCGAGCGCTCGACGGGGCGCCACGGATCTATGTAGAAATCTCCCGCAGGGCAATAAAGGCCTTCGGGGCGGGCGATAACAAGGTCCATGTCGTTACCAGAAATGGGGGGCTTGTTAGCTATGAGGCTGGCGCGTGTCCGGAAGTTCTATCGACTTTGAAGAGCAACCCTCACCCCAGCCCTCTCCCAGAGGGAGAGGGGGCCGACCGAGGTGTCTGGTGAGTGACATCGACCTGAAAAACCGAGTCGAGCACAGATTCTGGACCAGATCAAAAGCCCCTCACCCCAGCCCTCTCCCAGAGGGGAGGGGGTTGACCGAGGTGTCTGGCCAGCTACATCGACCTGTAAGACCGAGTCGATTACGGATTCGGCAAGGCACGAACCGAGTTGATTCTGGATTCGGCAGTGCACGTTCAGGTCGGCGTATGACTCAAGCATCCCCAGTCAGTCCCCTCTCCCTCCGGGAGAGGGTTAGGGTGAGGGGCTTTTGCCGTTCAGCTTATTTGCCGGGAGTAAGGGTCAAACGAGTTTTGCCATACACCCGATCAAAGTTCTGCGGCTGCATCGGCAAGCCGATGTATTGCCCCTTCAACCACGCATCGATGCCATTGAGGTAATTCGGGCTGACCGGATTACCCGATTGCCCTGTACCGTTCTGCCCCATCAGCGGCTCAGCCTGACCGAAGTCAACGATGAAGCGCATCGACGGCGCACGTGTGGTGCTGAAATCCTGACCCCAGGCAAACGCGGAAGTGTTCAACGTGGTGTGATCACCACCCGCCGCCAGTGGCCCGCGCACGATCTGACCATTGCTGTTCTTCCACGCATAGCTGTGCAATTTGCCCCACTGCCAGGTTCTGTGATCGCCACCCAACTGACTCTCGCCAGCGCTGATCGCTGCGGCAAAGCTGCGGGCGAGAATCACGGCTTTGTCCTCTTTCTGTGGCGTGCGAATGTCATCCCAGAACGGACTGTCTTCACGCCCCAACAGATGATCGGCCTGCGCCGCATAAGACAAATCACCATTGGCAATAAACGCTTTCCACGCCGCGCTCGATTCCGGGCCGAGTTCGTCGAGGAAGATCTGCTTCATGCTTTCCTGCAGGAACAACTCATAGATCGCCGCATCCGCCGAGGTCGGGCTGAGCTTGCCGTCGAACGCCATCAACCGCGTGAACGCTTCACGCGCCTTGCTGCGATCCGCTTCCGGCAGAGCGTCAATCGCCTGTTTCAGCGGTTGTTTCATGCCCGGTGCTTCGAAGACTTTCTTCAACTTGGCGGCGAAGGTGGTGGTCTGGTCGTATTGCATGGCGATCACGCTACGGCTGTCGTGCTTGCCGCTGCCCGCCAGCTCCGCCAGACGCTCGCCACGCTCCGGCGCCGCCCAGGAGTTCGACAACTGCATGCCGTAACCGTGTGGAATCACGCGCTGGTTGGCGGTGCCGAGCCAGCCTTGTGCCGGGTCCTGATCGTACGGGTGCAGCATCGGGTCGGCGTAACCGTCCCAGTCATAGCGACCTTCCCAGCCCGGCGATGGCAGCAAACCTTCGCCTTCACGCCGATTGGGGAAACGCCCGGTGACTTGCCAGCCAATGTTGCTCGCATCGGCGAACACCAGATTCAGGGCGATGGCGCGGATTTCACGGCTGGCATCCGAGGCGCGCTCGACGGTTTGTGCGCGGGTCAGGTCAAAAAATGCGTCCAGCGATTTATCGTCAGTGAAGCTCGGGGTTTGCAAGGCCAGACCGAAACCGCTGCCTTGCGCCGCCGCTTGAGCGCTGTTGAGCAACGCGCCGTGACGGGTTTCGTACACCGCTTCGCGAATCGGCCGCTGGCCTTTGACGAAGTAGGTTTCGTTGCGCACGCCCAGCGGTTGCCATTTGCCGTTGACCTCGTAGGTCAGGCTGCTGCCCTGGCGACGGATTTTTTCCAGGAACAGATCCTGGTTATCGCCGAGCACGCTGGTCGTGCTCCACGCCACTTTGCCGTTGAAGCCACCGAGGACCAGCGGCAAACCGGCGACGGTGACGCCCGCCGCCTGATATTTCGGCGCGCGGATCTGCACGAAGCTCCACAGCGACGGCGCGGCCAGCGGCCCATGGGCGTCGCTGGCCAGCAGGCTCTTGCCGCTGCGGCTGCGTTGCGGGGCGATCGCCCAGTTGTTTGAAGACGTGGTGCCCAGCAGGTTCAGCGCCGACAGTTGCTGGCTGGCGTTGCTCAGCTCGGTCAGACCGGGGATTTGCCCGTTGAGCTTGAGGCCTTGCAGCTTGTCGGCCTCGGCCAGTGGCAGGTTTTCGTCCGGCGCGGACGGCGTCAGCCAGGCCAGTTTGTCGCTGGTCACGGTTTGCGCGAGCACCAAGGATTCAATTTCTTCCGGCAGGTTGGCCGACTGGCTGAAATTCAGCAGGGCGAAAATCAGTGCCGAATCTTCCGGCTTCCAGTATTCAGGCTTGTAACCGCTGGAGGCGAGATCGCCCGGCAACTTGTCGGCGTAGCGGAACAGGTAGGCGTTGACACCCCGCGCATAGACTTCGAAGAAACGCTTGAGGCGTGGCGACGAGGCTTTGTACAGCTCGCCGGCGCTTTTCTTCAGATTGACCGCGCGCATGTAGCGGTCGGCGTCGAGCATCGACGCGCCGGACATTTCCGCCAGACGCCCCTGAGCGAGCAGGCGCAAGGTGACCATCTGGTTGATGCGGTCGCTGGCGTGCACATAGCCGAGGCTGAACAGCGCGTCGTGGAAAGTATTACTTTCGATCAACGGCATGCCCATGGCATTGCGGCGTACCGACACGTTCTGCGCCAGGCCCTTGAGCGGTTGCACACCGGAGGTCGGCGGGAGGGTGTCCTGAGCGTTCCAGGTCTGGCAACCGGACAGGCCCAAAACACCGGCCACTGCTGCGGCAACGCCGAACCGGGGAAGAAAATGTGTGAGGGCTGGCGAGGCCATGGCAAAGCTCCTGCGGGGGGTAGCGTCAGTAAAGGCGCTACGTTAGTGAGCAGGAGGGTGCCGTGCAAGCGGGCGACAGAGTTATTTCTTCAGTTCTCGACGATCGTTTCAGCGCGCAGCAAAGGAATGCCTCAACGGACGCTCCGCGTTCGGCTTTGAAGGGACGCGGAGCGTCCCGGGCTGCATTCCCACGCAGAGCGTGGGAACGATCAGAATCACGGCGATTCAGGACTTCGGTGGATTGATTTTCTGCACCAACGCGTAGGCCTTCACTGTCGCTGGGCGATCCTTGATGTGGTTGAACCAGCGCTGCACATGGGGGAAGTCTTCGAGATTCTGACTCTGCCATTTGTGCGAGACGATCCACGGATAAATCGCCATGTCGGCAATGCTGTATTCGCTGCCGGCGACAAATTCGTTATCGGCCAGTTGTTTGTTCAATACGCCATACAGCCGCGCCGTCTCATCAATGTAGCGCTTGATTGCATAGGGGATTTTTTCCGGTGCGAACTGGCTGAAATGGTGATTCTGTCCGGCCATCGGCCCCAGTCCGCCCATCTGCCAGAACAGCCATTGCAGCGCCGTTTGTCGACCGCGCAGGTCCTTGGGCAGAAACTTTCCGGTTTTCTCCGCCAGATACAAAAGAATCGCCCCGGATTCGAACAGCGACAGCGGTTCGCCACCATCGGCCGGTTCATGATCGACGATGGCCGGAATGCGGTTGTTCGGCGCGATTTTCAGAAAGTGCGGCTGGAACTGCTCACCCTGGCTGATGTTGATCGGATGGACGTTGTACGGCAGGCCGGCTTCTTCAAGGAACAGGGAGATCTTGTGGCCGTTGGGGGTGGTCCAGTAATACAGATCGATCATGGAAAACTCCAAAGCAGAAATGGACGTGTGTGCGGACAGCAAACGCCGGCGTCAGGTCGTCCCGTGTGCGTTCGATAGCTTGCTTAGTAGGAAGAGGTGATGCTGAACTGCGCAGAATTCAATGACCCCGCGTGAGAAAAATCGCCATGGAGCTTCAGGCCAATGCTGCACTGATCATCATCGACCAGCAAAAAGGCATCCTGCAGCCGCGTTTGGGGCGAAGGAATAATCCTCAGGCGGAGGAGCGAATCCTTGATCTGCTGGGGCTTTGGCGGCGTAGCGGTCGGCCGGTGGTGCATGTGCAGCATTTGTCGCGCGAGCCGGATTCGGTATTTTGGCCGGAACAGGAGGGGGTGGAGTTTCAGCAGCGGTTTTTGCCGCAGGACGGTGAATGGCTGATTCAGAAACAGGTGCCGGATGCGTTTTGTGCCACTGGATTAGAGGCGCGGTTGCGTGAGGCGGGGATCGGGCAGTTGATCATTGTTGGCGTGGCGACGAACAACTCCGTGGAATCCACGGCGCGCACGGCGGGCAATCTGGGGTTCGATGCGTGGGTCGCGGAGGATGCCTGTTTCACCTTCGACAAGGCCGACTATTTCGGCACGCTGCGTACCGCTGAAGAGGTGCACGGGATGTCGCTGGGGAATTTGCACGGGGAGTATGCGACGGTGGTCAGTGCTGCGCAGATTCTAAAGGCTGGCTGAAAAAATTTCGCCGTATGTGCCGGCCCCTTCGCGAGCAGGCTCGCTGCCACAGTGGGCCGTATTCCAACTGAAGGAACTCGATTGACTGTGGGAGCGAGCCTGCTCGCGAAAGCGGTCTGTCAGGCGAAGAGGGTCTTCGCCCCGAGCATCAAGCGCCGTGGCACTTCTTGAATTTCTTGCCGTTGCCGCATGGGCAAGGGTCGTTGCGACCGACGTCTTTCAGGGCGTTGCGCACCGGTTCCTGGTGGGCGTGGCCGCAGTTCGGGCCGTGAACGTGGCCGTGGTCATGATCGTGATGGTCATGATCATGATCGTGGTTGCAGTCAGGGCCATGGACATGAGGTTGCTGAGTCATCGGTGTTGCTCCGGAATTAAATCGGCGGGGATTATCACGCCATTGCGCTCAAGGTGCACGTAGTGAGCGATGAATAAACCGGTTTCCATCTCACCCTGCAAACGATAGGGAATCTGCTGATTCGGATTTTTCAGCATTTTCACCACGTCTTTTACCTTCGGCCACAGGTTGGTGCGGATCGGCACCTTGAAGTAGGCACTGCGTTTCGGCCCGACCGTAAACCAGTGTTCATGCTCGCCTTCGGCCAGCAGCATGTCGGCCAGATGAATGCGGTATTCCAGGCCGCGCACGGTCAGGTCGCTGTCGTTGGGGTTGTCGATGCGAAAGTGCAGGATGAATTTCTGTTCGAGCAGTTTGGCGCGCACCACTTCGACTTTGACCAGATGCACGGCGGGGTCGACGCTGTCATCGCTGAACCACGACGCGCAACCGCCGAGATTGAGCATCAGCATCAGAATGAAGCATTGGCAGGTGCGCCGACGACCGAGCATGGTTTAACTCCCTTTGGTGCCAGTCTAGACGCTAAAAGATCGCAGCCTGCGGCAGCTCCTACAGGGGAAACGCAAATCCTGTGTAGGAGCTGCCGCAGGCTGCGATCTTTTGATCTTCAACCTCAAGCGCCGAAATACCCTGCACAGCACTTCTTGAATTTCTGCCCACTGGCGCACGGGCAACTGTCGTTGCGCCCCAGCTTCAACTGCACCGTCGGATCAATGAAGTACCAGCGCCCGGCGTTCTGCACGAACGAGGAGCGCTCGCGGTGGCTGTGCTCACCCTGATCATCGTGCCAGCGCGCGGTGAAAGTGACGAAGGCGTGTTCTGGCTGACCGCCGAGCACTTCCGAACTCTCGACCTCAAGGCCAAGCCAGGTGCTCTGCGCGCTCCAGTTACTGATCGACTGGCGATCCAGTCCCGCTTGCTGAGCAGGCAGGGTGGTCGCCACCAGATAATCGATCAAACCCAGCACATAGGCGCTGTAGCGCGAACGCATCAGCGCTTCGGCGCACGGCGCCGGGTGGCCGTCGTGATAGTGGCCGCAGCAGGCCTCCAGCAGATTGCCGCTGCCGCACGGGCAAATGGCTGTACTCATTGCATTACCACCAGTATTTCCCGAAGTTTTCCGGATTGGCCCAGAACCGTGAGTTGAGCCAGTCGGGGACTTGTTTGTAGTCAAGCAGATCATAGGTGAACAGTGTCAGCACTTGATCGTCGCGTTGAAAACGTTCACTGGCTTGCAGCGCCAGCGAATAGAAGTCGGTTTCCTGCCAGCCGCTGGCTGACAGGTCTGCCAGCACGGCGATGCGGCTGGCGTTGAGATTGCGAATCCCGCCCAACAGGTTCAGGCCATCGCGTTTGGGCAAATGTTCCAGACAATCGACCACCAGCGCCAGGTCGAAACGCTGCGCCGCCAGTTCAGCAGGCAATGGGCCCGGCGCGGCATGGGCCACGGTGGTGTCTGGATGCGCCTGTTTAAAAGCGCTCAAGGCCGGAAACTCACTGGCGCCGATCAGCAGCAGACGCGCCGGGGCGTAGCGATCCAGCAAAGCGGCCAGCGCCTGTTGCGGCGTGCGGGAAGAAATGGCGACGTTCATCAAAGCTCCTCAATCAGACCGCCAAGACTAGCCTGCCTGACGGTGCGGGCAAAGAGCCCTGTTCCGCCCGTTTGCGGCAAATGTGCCGAAGTCCTGTGAACAGGCTCGCAAACAGCGGTGGCCTATTGCTGGCGGAGATTAAAACTCCGGTCTTTACTCCCTGAATCGGTTTTAAGCCGATCCCTCAGGAGAAAACCAGATGAGCATAGTTCGGACAGCATTACCTTTGATTCTGCTAACCAGTGTGTTGACTGGTTGCGCAGGTTTACAGAAAACCGACTGGCCGACCTGTGCGGCGGTCGGTGGTGTTGTCGGTGCCGGTCTCGGCGCGACCGAAAGTTCGGCGTGGGCCGGCTACGGTGCGTTGCTGGTCGGCGGCACGGCAGCGGCCTATTGCTGGGTTCACGGTGATGGCGACGAAGACGGCGATGGTGTGCCGGACAGTCGCGACAAGTGCCCGGGCACGCCTAAAGGCGTACAGGTCGACGCTGACGGTTGCCCTCCACCAGCCCCTGCGCCGGTGGTTGAAGAAGCGGTAGTGGTCAAGGAAGAAACCATTGTCATCCGTGATGTGCACTTCCAGTTCGACAAAGCGACGCTGACCGGCCCTGACAAGCAAGTGCTCGACAAGGTCGCCACCCGCCTGAAACAGGAATCCTCGACTGCGCAACTGACCGTGACCGGTCATACCGACAGCGTGGGCAGCGATGCCTACAACAAAAAACTGTCGGATCGTCGTGCGCATTCGGTGGTGGACTACCTGATCCAGCAAGGTGTGCCACGCGCCAGCTTCGTTTCGGTGTCCGGTCTGGGTGAAAGCCAGCCAGTGGCCGACAACAAAACCGCTGACGGTCGCGCGCAAAACCGTCGTACCGAAATCAAAATCCAGCGTTAAGCCCCTCTCGCATCCGCGGCTTGTGCAGTCGCGGATGCGGGTCTTTACTCCTGTGTAACCGGTATGGGCCGGTGACACAGGAGCTTTCACAATGACTGTTTTCTCAAGGTCCGTCTTGCCGGTGCTACTGCTTGGCAGCTTGCTCACCGGTTGCGCCACCCACAGCGATGGCACTGCACCCCTCAATCAACGTACGTGGCCGATCTGCAGCCTTATCGGCGGGCTGGTCGGTGGCGGTCTCGGCGCCATTGAAAGTGGCGGCTGGGCCGGTGGCGGCGCAGCGCTGGGGATTCTTACCGGCGGACTGATCTGTTATGCCCAGGACGGCGATGAAGACGGCGACGGCGTGTTCGACCGCCGCGACCGTTGCCCGGACACCCCGGAAAATACCCCGGTCGATCACCGTGGTTGCCCGCTACCGCAATACCCGGTCACGGAAAAAGTGCCGGAGCCTGCGCCGCAAACTGAAGTCATCACCCTCAGCGATGCCGGCAACGTGCTGTTCGATTTCGACAAATCCGACCTGACCCCGGCGGCGAAAGCCCAGCTCGATACGCTGATGGACAAGCTGCGCAATGCCGACGTGGTCAGCATCAAGGTCATTGGTCACACCGACAGCAAAGGTTCGGATGCCTACAACCAGGCCTTGTCGGAACGGCGGGCGAGCAGTGTCGCGGCGTATCTGCTGAGTCAGGGGCTGGCGCCGAACAAGCTCACCAGCGAAGGGCGCGGAGAAAGTGAACCGGTGGCCGATAACGCAACCGATGAAGGGCGCGCGCAGAACCGTCGCGTGGAGTTGCATATCAATCGCTAGGACGCCTCTGTAGGGCGCAGGCTAGAGCTGCCGGACGATTATCAAAGTCGTTCCGGCAGCCATTTGGCGGCGCGGCGAAGTTTTTTCATTTGTGCCTCTGGCTTATCCCCCGCAGAAGCCGTTACTGTGCGCCCAAAGAATAATTCGCAACACGGGGGAGCGTATGAAAGTGTTCTGGGGGCTGGGGCGGTTGTTGACCCTGCTGTTCTGCTGCGTGGTGCTGGCCAATCAGTTGGTGCCGTTCGTACATCCGCTGCATCTGCTGGTCAATCTGGCCGGCGGCCTGCTGTTGCTGATTCATCTACTCGAAGTGCTGCTGTGCAATCGCAGCCTCAAAGGCCGTTCGCACCCTTGGCGTGACCGTGGCCGCATCCTGCTGTTCGGCGTATTCCACTTGCAATCCATCCCGGCCCCGGCCGCTCCGGAGGCTTCTTCCCATGCGTAAACTTTGCCTGCTCGCTGCATTTATCAGCCCATTGGCCTGTGCCCAGGTGGTCAGCGTTGAAACCAACTCGCTGATGCGTTTGCCCAACACCGCCAGCACGTTGCAGCTGGAAAAACTGGAAGTGGCCGATTACGGCACGTTGCTGATTCCTGCCAACGTGACCGAACTGACCGTGGGCGAGTTACGTCTTGGCCATGAAGCCCGTATCGCGATCGTTCCGAGCGAGAACGCTTTGGAGATGAAGGTAGCTCGTGCAGAGCTGAGCGATGGCAGCCGGATTACTGCACGGGGTGCACCGGGGACTTATGAGAAAGCCGCCCGTGCCGGGCGCAATCTGAATCTGCAATTCAAAGCTTTGAACGCGCCGCAACTGTTGGTCGATGCCCGTGGCGGCACCGGTGCGCCGGGGTTTGTCGGCCTCGATGGCGGTAATGGCGAAGACCCGGGCTGCACCTACGGTTCGGCCGGGCACGGTTTTGATGGCAGTAACGGCAGCGACGGCCAACCGGGTGCACCGGGAGCGCTGGTGCGCCTTGAAGTGCCGCGCGAGTTTCCAGCCGAGCTGATCAAGGTCAATGTCGCGGGCGGTGCTGGCGGTCCGGCAGGCGTTGGCGGCAAAGCAGGGAAGGGTGGCAAGTCCAAGGGCTGCCTGGTGTATCGCGCCGATGGCGGCAAGAACGGCAAGGCCGGGGCGGATGGACAGCCTGGGCCAGTGGGGGCGGCGGGGGCTGTGACTGTGCAACGCCTTTAAAGGCAGACCCTCATCGGAACGCCGCCCGCCCAGCCCTCTCCCGGAGGAGAGGGGGCCGACCGAGGTGACTCAGGCTATCCATCGACCTGAAAAACCGTGTCGATTATGGATTCAAAGCTAATCCTTCAGGTCGGCGTAACTCTTCAATATCCCCCATTCAGTCCCCTCTCCCTCCGGGAGAGGGCTAGGGTGAGGGGCTTTTGATTTTCAGATCATCGGCCTTGCAGCCGCAATCGCCACCAGCACCAGCCCGACAATCAGATTAAGCCCCACCACCCGGCGAATCCGCCCCAGCACCGCCGCACCCGCCGGCCAGTCCTTCGCGTCCACCGCCGTACGCAACTCCGGCAGCATCAGCCCCTGAATGCGGATAAACAGCGCCGTCATCACCACATACAAGCCCATCATCACCTGCACATATTTCGGCGCGGTCTCAAAGCCGACCTGCTGCAAATGCAACATGCCCACACCGCTGATCGGCAACAGGATCACCGCAACCCAGACCCAACGAAAAAAACCCTGAAACACTTCCACCCACAAGGTCAGGCGGGCTGGGCCGTCGAGGGCCTTCACAGCCGCCGGGCGCAGGACCATCCAGGCGAAAAACATGCCGCCGACCCAGACCAGGGCGGACAAGACATGCAGCGGGTAGACGAGGCTAAAAAGTGTCATTGGGTTACTCCGTTCTGCGCAGGATCGATTCGCGGGGTATGATAGCCGCCGATCCAAACCACTGAAAATTTATCCAGCGTTTTTTGCGCCCGACACTCAATGATCAGCACTGAACTCAAAACCACGATCCAGGGCGCCTACTCGCGTTTTCTAGAGGCCAAGAGCCTCAAGCCGCGTTACGGCCAGCGCCTGATGATCGCTGAAATCGCCAAAGTCCTCGGGGATATCGACACCGACGACGAAGGCCGGCGCAGTGGCGACCCCGCGATTGTCGCGGTGGAAGCCGGCACCGGTACTGGCAAGACAGTCGCCTACAGCCTGGCCGCGATCCCCACCGCGAAACTGGCCGGCAAGCGCCTGGTGATCGCCACCGCGACCGTCGCCCTGCAAGAGCAGATCGTCTACAAGGATTTGCCCGACCTGATGCGCAACAGCGGGCTGAATTTCAGCTTTGCGCTGGCCAAGGGCCGTGGCCGCTACATGTGCCTGTCCAAGCTCGACATGCTGTTGCAGGAAGGCCACGCGCAAACCGCCACTGCCCAGTTGTTCGAAGAAGAAGGCTTCAAGATCGAGGTCGATGAGGCCAGTCAGAAGCTGTTCACCAGCATGATCGAGAAACTCGCCGGCAATAAGTGGGACGGCGACCGTGACAGCTGGCCGAATGCGCTGGAAGACGCCGATTGGGCGCGCCTGACCACCGATCACAGCCAGTGCACCAACCGGCATTGCCCGAACTTCGGCCAGTGCGCCTTCTACAAGGCCCGCGAAGGCATGGGCAAGGTCGACGTCATCGTCACCAACCACGACATGGTCCTGGCTGACCTGGCGCTGGGCGGTGGCGCGGTACTGCCGGATCCGCGCGACACCATTTACGTGTTCGACGAAGGTCACCACCTGCCGGACAAGGCGATCGGTCACTTCGCCCACTACACACGCCTGCGTTCCACCGCCGACTGGCTGGAAACCACCGCGAAGAACCTGACCAAATTGCTGGCCCAGCACCCGCTGCCGGGCGACCTCGGCAAATTGATCGAACAAGTGCCGGAGCTGGCGCGGGAGATCAAGGCCCAGCAGCAGTTCATGTTCAGCGCCTGCGAGCAGGTCGCCGATTTCAAACCGGGCGAAGACGTCGAGGGCCGTGAGCGTCCACGCCATCGTTTCGTCGCCGGGGTGATTCCCGAGCACATGCGCGAAATGGGCATCGAGCTGAAGAAAGGCTTTGCCCGTCTCAACGATCTGTTCACGCGCCTCACCGACCTGCTCAAGGAAGGCATGGACGGCGAGGTCAACATCGGCATCGCCAGCAATCAGGCCGAAGAGTGGTACCCGCTGTTCGGCAGCCTGTTGTCCCGTGCTTCGGGCAACTGGGAGTTGTGGACAGCCTTTACCGCCGAAGATCCGGAAGACAGCCCGCCGATGGCGCGCTGGCTGACGTTGGCCGAAAGCGGTTCGCTATTCGACATCGAGGTCAACGCCAGCCCGATTCTGGCGGCGGAAACCTTGCGTCGTAGCTTGTGGAACGTGGCCTACGGCTGTCTGGTGACTTCGGCAACGCTGACCGCTCTGGGTACCTTCGACCGCTTCCGCATGCGCGCCGGCCTGCCGAAAAAAGCCGTTACCGCCGTCGTGCCGAGCCCGTTCCATCACGCCGACGCCGGTGTGTTGCGCGTGCCGGATCTGAAGGCCGACCCGCGCGATGCGGCGGCCCACACGGCAGCGATCATTCGTGAGTTACCCGATCTGGTCGAAGGTTCGCGCGGCACCCTGGTGCTGTTTTCCTCGCGCAAACAGATGCAGGACGTGTTCGACGGCCTCGACCGCGACTGGCGCAAGCAAGTGTTCATTCAAGGCAACCTGTCGAAACAGGAAACCCTGAACAAGCACAAGGCGCGGGTCGATGGCGGTGATTCCAGCGTGCTGTTCGGTCTCGCCAGTTTTGCCGAAGGTGTCGACTTGCCGGGTGCCTACTGCGAGCACGTGGTGATCGCCAAGATCCCGTTCTCGGTGCCGGATGATCCGGTCGAAGCGGCGCTGTCGGAATGGATCGAAGCCCGTGGCGGCAATCCGTTCATGGAAATCTCCGTGCCCGATGCTTCGCTGAAGCTGGTTCAGGCTTGCGGGCGTCTGCTGCGTACCGAAGAAGACCGCGGCACCATCACCTTGCTCGATCGGCGCCTGGTCACCCAGCGCTATGGCAAGGCGATCCTCAATGCGTTGCCTCCTTTCCGTCGTGAAATATCCTGAGACAACGGTGGGCAGTTTTGCCCGCCGTGTTGTCTATCTCTCTGCTATCGCTTTTCCATTGGCCATTGTTGGTCGTTAGGGAGAACTCCGTTCTTATGATCCGCCGTTCGTTGCCTGCCGTATTCGCCTTGATCTTCGCCACGCCGCTGTTCGCGGCGCCTGCGGGTCAGCAGACCTTGTTCAACTTTGTCCGTCCTGCCGACGTGGTGAAAATCGCCACCGAAAACGCGGATCTGCCGCAGGCCAACGCCGAACAGACACCGGAAGGTGAAGTGCTGCGCCGGGTGACGTTCAATCCGGTGGCCCGCCCGACCTTGCGCCTGACGCCGCAGACTGGCGCCTGGGACTGGTCGCAGTCAGGCATGATGACCTTGCGTTTGCAGAGCGCTATGGACTGGGCGGTGACGGTCTACGTGCAGATTCAGAGCAACGACGGTCGGACACTGGTCAGTCGCGTCGACTTGCCAGCAGGTCCTGCGCAAACCCTGTTGGTACCGCTAGTGGCATCGACGCCGCTGAGTCAGGGCATGAAAGCCGGGCCGCCGATGCCGATGACAGTCGATGGTCAGCGGATCCTGCTGGCCGCCAGCAGCGGCGAAATCGATCGCAGCCAAGTGGTCTCGGTGAGCCTGTCGATGGATCAGCCGAAAGTCGCCCAGAGCTTGCTGTTGGAGCGTTTCGGCGTGCAGGACGGCGATTCGGTCACCCAAGCGGTGTACGGCAATCTGGTCGACGCCTACGGGCAATCGACCCGCAGCAAGTGGCCGGAAAAGGTCAGCAACGATGAACAACTGAAATCCGCCGCCGCCAAGGAACAGCAACAGCTGAAAACCTGGCTGGCCGAGCGTGAGAAGTCCTCGCTGGACAAATTCGGTGGCTGGAACAAAGGCCCGGCGTTCAAGGCCAGCGGTTTCTTCCGCACCGAAAAACGTGATGGCCGCTGGTATCTGGTCACGCCTGAAGGGCATCCGTTTTACTCGCTGGGCGTGAACACCGTCAGCCCGCAGGTCAACCAGACCTACGTGGCCGGTCGTGAATACATGTTCGAATCCTTGCCTAAACCTGAAGACCCGTTGGCCAAGCACTTTGGCGAGGGTGACAACCGTGGCGGCAATGGTGTTGATCAGGGCCGCGGTTATGGCAACGGGCGCTGGTACGACTTCTACGGCGCCAACCTGCAGCGCGTGTACGGTGAGCCGTGCAAAGCCGACAGTGAAAGCAAGTCCGGGGTAGCGGAAGCGGCGAAGTCTGCAGCCGCTGAAACGGCCGCCGTCCAAGCCGCCGAGCCTGCCCCAGTACCTGCCGAGCCGAAGTCCGGCGTCGCTGAAGCGGCCAAAACCGAAACCGTACAAGCGACAACAGAAAAAGCTGCCGAACCGTGCAAGGCCACCATCGATGAGCAACAGTGGGCCAGCCACACGCTTGATCGTCTGCAAGCCTGGGGCTTCAACACGGTTGGCAACTGGAGTGCCGATTCGCTGAGTGATGCAGATCGTGTGCCGTACACCTTGCCGTTGTCGATCGTTGGCGACTACACCAGCATCAGCACCGGCAGCGACTGGTGGGGCGGCATGCCAGATCCGTTCGATCCGCGTTTCGCCATGGCCACCGAGCGCGCCGTCGCTATCGCTGCCCGCGATCACCGCGACGATCCGTGGCTGATCGGCTACTACGCCGACAATGAACTGGCGTGGGCCGGTCCCGGTGACGATCCGAAATCCCGCTACGCGCTGGCCTATGGCACGCTGAAAATGACCACCGACGTGCCGGCCAAACGCGCGTTCCTCAAGCAACTGCGCGACAAATACCGCAATCAGGCCGGGCTGTCGAAGGCATGGGGCATCGATCTGCCGGCGTGGGAATTGATGGAAGACCCGGGTTTTGTGCCTCCGCTGCCGAGCCCGGAACATCCGGAAATCGAAGCGGACTTCAAATATTTCCAGAAAGTCTTCGCTGACACCTACTTCAAAACCATTTCCGACTCGCTGAAATGGCACGCGCCGAACCAGTTGCTGCTCGGCGGCCGTTTCGCCATCAGTACGCCGGAAGCCGTGGCGTCCTGCGCGCAGTATTGCGATGTGCTGAGTTTCAATATGTACACGCTCAAACCGCAGGATGGTTATGACTTTGCTGCGTTGGGCGCTTTGGACAAACCGGTATTGATCACCGAATTCAACTTTGGCTCAGCGGATCGTGGCCCGTTCTGGGGCGGCGTCACGCCAGTGGCCAAGGAAGACGATCGCGGCCCGGCGTACGCCAACTTCCTCAAGCAGGCCTTGAGCGAACCGTCGATTGTCGGCGTGCACTGGTTCCAGTATCTCGATCAACCGGTGACCGGGCGTTTGCTCGATGGTGAGAACGGTCATTTCGGTCTGGTCGGGGTGACGGATCTGCCGTATCAGGGCTTTGTCGAATCGGTGCGCAAGAGCAACTTGCAGGCGATTGATCAGCTTGGCAAAGAGGCTGAGAAAGCGGCCGCAGCGGCGGGGCATGAGGCTGAGGGCGGGCGCAAAGGCGAGGCCGGCAAAGGGCCGGGGGCAGGGCATGCCGGTGGGCATTCGGGGAATGGTCATTAACGCGAGACGCTTTAAAAAGATCGCAGCCTGCGGCAGCTCCTACTGAGAAACGCAATCCATGTAGGAGCTGCCGCAGGCTGCGATCTTTTGACTTGGCTTTCAACCGTCTGGCCCGCAGCTGTTCCCAAATCCCTCTGGGGCTGGAACAATGCGGGCCACTTTGTAGAGCGTTTTTGCGGGGAGTTGCGGGTGCAGATTCAGGGACATTACGAGCTTCAATTCGAAGCGGTGCGCGAAGCTTTTGCCGCACTGTTCGACGATCCCCAGGAACGCGGCGCAGCCCTGTGCATCAAGGTCGGCGGAGAAACCGTTCTCGACCTCTGGTCCGGCACTGCCGATAAGGATGGTGCTGAGGCTTGGCACAGCGACACCATCGCCAACCTGTTCTCTTGCACCAAAACCTTTACCGCTGTCACCGCCCTGCAACTGGTCGGTGAAGGCAAGCTGCAACTGGATGTTCCGGTCGCCCGCTACTGGCCGGAATTCGCCGCCGCCGGCAAAGAGTCCGTGACCCTGCGCCAATTGCTTTGTCATCAGGCCGGTTTGCCGGCGCTGCGCGAGCTGCTGGCGCCGGCAGCCCTCTACGACTGGCAAACCATGGTCGATGCCCTTGCGGCCGAAGCACCATGGTGGACGCCGGGCACTGGCCATGGTTATGCCGCGATCACTTATGGCTGGCTGATCGGCGAGTTACTGCGCCGCGCTGACGGTCGTGGGCCGGGCGAATCCATCGTCGCTCGTGTCGCTAAACCTCTGGGTCTGGATTTTCACGTCGGTCTGGCTGACGAAGAGTTCCACCGCGTGGCGCACATCGCGCGCGGCAAGGGCAACGCCGGTGATGCCGCCGCGCAACGTCTGCTGCAGGTGACCATGCGCGAGCCCACCGCGATGACCACCCGCGCTTTTACCAACCCGCCGTCGGTGCTCACCAGCACCAACAAGCCGGAGTGGCGGCGCATGCAGCAACCGGCGGCCAATGGCCACGGCAATGCGCGCAGTCTGGCCGGTTTCTACGCGGGCCTGCTCGATGGCAGCCTCCTCGAAAGCGACATGCTCGAAGAGCTGACCCGCGAACACAGCCTCGGCGAAGACAAGACACTGTTGACCCAGACCCGTTTCGGTCTGGGCTGCATGCTTGATCAACCGGATGTGCCCAACGCCACTTATGGTCTCGGCCCTCGTGCATTCGGTCATCCGGGCGCGGGCGGTTCCATCGGTTTCGCTGATCCTGAGCATGATGTTGCCTTCGGTTTTGTGACAAATACCCTTGGGCCGTACGTCTTGATGGATCCGCGCGCGCAGAAGCTCGCGCGGGTGCTTGCCACTTGTCTGTAAAGTTGCACCCGAGGTCCCAGGGTCGGAACCTCAAGCGGTTTTTCGTTTCAAAACGGCTGTTTATCCGGGCGAAAGTGCTCTGATTTTTCATTACTTCATTTTGTGGATTTTCAATGTCATCTAAAAAGACCCTCGCCCTGGCCCTGTGTGTAGCGATCACCGGTTGTGCACAGACCCCGAAAAACGATGCGGACGGCGGCAGTTGGTGGCCGTTCGGTTCTTCCGACAAGGTTGCGGCCAAGGAGCCAGCACCGGCTCCAGCCCCTCTGAAACCTGCGGCCACCGCACCCGTGGCCAAGACTGAAAGCAGCAACCCGTGGTACTGGCCGTTCGGTTCTGATGATGAAGCGGTCAAAGCCGACATGAAGGCTGAAGTCGCCCCGGAAGCGAAAAAACCGGCAACCGTGGCCAAAGCTGAAGCCGACGCGGGTGGCAAATGGTGGTGGCCGTTTGGCGGCAAGGATCAGCCAACCACCAAAGCCGTGCCGATGCCCGATCCGAAAGTCACTCAAGCCTGGCTCGACGACTACGAGCCGCGCCTGCGCGAAGCGGTCAAGGACAGCAATCTGCAACTCGAACGCCGTGACAACGTGCTGGTCGTGACTGCACCGGTCGAAGGCTCGTTCAACCCGGATCGTCCAGCCATGTTGCTGCCGGTCACCCTCGGCCCGTTCACCCGCGTGGCGAAAATCCTTGAAGCCGACCCGAAAACGGCCGTGCTGGTCCTTGGCCACAGCGATTCCAGTGGTGCTGCGCCTGCCAACATCAAGCTGAGCCAGGAACGTGCCCAATCGATTGCGGCGATCTTCCGTCTCAGCGGCCTGCAGCGTGATCGCCTGATGCTGCGCGGCATGGGTTCCGAAGCGCCGCGTGCCGCCAACGACAGCGTTGAGGGGCGTGCCCTGAACCGTCGCGTTGAACTGCTGGTGACCCCGCAGAACACCATGGTTGCCCTGTTGAGCAAGTACAACATGCCGGCACCGAAGCCAGTGACCATGGTCGCCGCGCAAGACGTCAAGCCAGCCGCCAAACCGGTGACCCCGGCCCCAGCCGCGAAAAAAGCAGCTGTGCCAGCGACCAAAAAAGCTCCGGTGAAAAAAGCTGCTGCCAAGGCGCCGGCTAAAAAGGCCCCGGCCAAGGCCCCAGCGAAAAAGACTGCGCCAGCCAAAGCCGCCGCGACCGACAAGAAAGTCGCCGCGACGGATGCCACCAAGAAGTGATCCGCTAACGAAAGGAATGCGCCATGACCCAGGCTCTGGCAGATATGCGTCGTGATTACACCCGGGATGGTCTGACCGAGGCGCAAGCCCCGGCCGAGCCTTTTGCGCTGTTCCACCAGTGGTTCGCCGACGCGGTGAAAACCGAACAGGTGCCGGTGGAAGCCAACGCCATGACCCTGGCCACGGTCGACCAGGATGGGCGACCGCACTGTCGCATTCTGCTGCTCAAGGGCCTGGACGAGCAGGGCTTCACCTTCTTCACCAACTACGACAGCGCCAAGGGCCAGCACCTGGCGGCCAACCCGTTCGCCGCCATGACCTTCTTCTGGCCGACCCTGGAACGTCAGGTGCGCATCGAAGGGCGGGTGGTCAAGGTCACGCCCGCGGAGTCCGATGCCTATTATCAGGTGCGGCCACTGGGCAGCCGCCTCGGTGCCTGGGCATCACCGCAGAGCCGGGTGATCAACGGGCGCGGTGAGCTGGAAGATTTGCTCAAGGCCACCGAGCAGCGTTTCTCCGATACTCAGCCCGACTGCCCGCAACACTGGGGCGGTTACCGCTTGCTGCCTGAGCGCATCGAATTCTGGCAGGGCCGTCCGAGCCGTCTGCACGATCGCCTCAACTACCGTGTGCAGGGCGCCGACTGGATTCTTGAACGTCTGGCACCCTGAGCAGTCTACCGAGCGGGATAGTCTGCCGCGGCGGCCTCCAGCCACTTCGGCAGATCCCGGCGCTTGATCTTTTGCGCCTGAGCGCGAGCCAGTTGTTCGAGCATGAAGGCACGTTTGCCCTCGTCCTTGCCGGCCAATGACAGCGCCAGGTCGCGATCCATCCAGCGTTTGATCCGCACGTACAACCACCCATGGAAGTACAAACCGGCGGCAGTGGTGACGACGATGATGAAGTAATCCATGAAAATCCTTGGTGTCGGTGGCGCAGATTTGCCAATTTGGCGCTACTGTAGGGGCTACGTCAGGGAGAGCGTGCAGGTGTCTGTACCGCGCCTGAATGAAAGCCAATTTATCCGGGCAGTGTCGTGACAGGCGTCAAGCCACGGAGTTTAATGACTATATGTTTCTTTGGAGTTGATGCTATGCGTAAGTCTGTTCTGCTGGTTGCTTCCTTTTCCACGATGGCGATGTTGCTTACCGGTTGCCAATCGAGCCTGACCGGTGACTCCTACTCCCGTGACGAAGCGCGTCGCGTGCAGACGATTCGCATGGGCACCATCGAATCCCTGCGCCCGGTGAAAATCGAAGGCACCAAAACCCCGATCGGCGGCCTCGCTGGTGCAGCGGTCGGCGGCGTCGGCGGCAGCGCCATCGGCGGCGGCAAGGGCAGCATCGTTGCTGCAGTCATCGGTGCAGTGGCGGGCGGTTTGATCGGTTCGGCAACCGAAGAAGGTCTGACCCGTACCCAGGGTGTGGAAATCACCGTACGTGAAGACGACGGCAGCATGCGTGCCTATGTGCAGCAGGTTCAGGAGAATGAAGTGTTCCGCGTAGGCGAGCGCGTGCGCATCTCCACCGTTGGCGGGACCAGCCGCGTTTCGCACTAAGCGGAATTCAGGGTAAAGAAAACCCCGATCAGGTGACTGGTCGGGGTTTTTTAATGCGTTTCAACGTCCATTGCACGTCAGTTGGAAGGTGACCTTCGGATCGAAGACATTCCTTCCCAGCAGTTTCTCCAGCGCGGCAAGCTGATCATTTGAAAGATCGTAACCCTCCCAGCCTTCCTGCTTACAAGACCAATTCATGATGGCAGCCAAGTTCTCGTCGCATCCGCTAGGCAGGTCTTCTTCAAAAACGAGAAACTCTGTTTTCCTATCGAATGCTTCAATCCTATAAATCATAAGAGACCGTCACCAGACATCGCTGTAGTCAAAAGAGATCTGATAATCGTAAGTTTTGAAGACGATGCCATGTTGAAAATACGGCTGAATGATTGGAACCCATTCTTCGAAAACATTGAAACCGCCATTGTTTATGTTGTTTTCCACCGGTATTCCCAAGGCATTCAAAACGCCCTCATCATCCCCTAAATCCTTGGAATACTCTTCGCCTTCGCACAGATCAGTTTGCTTGTCGTACCACTCTAGCCTCAGTTTTAATCCCATCATCAACCTCACAAATATTTTTTTCTGATGCTTCTTTCATCTTTCGCATCTTCGCGTCGCTCCCCCGTAAAAGGGTCAAACGCGCCTAGGTGAGTTCCGTCACTTGCTCGGTAAACCTCCAACTCTCCGTGCATCGAGTCCCACTCGTAGATTTTTCTACCTTTCGCATCTTTCCACCGTTCCCGAAGTCCTCCGCCTCCTTGTATAGGATTCTTTTTCTGCACCTTTATCAGTCCGGGAAATGCAGTGATTTCCTCTGCTTTTGGAGGCCTATGATAACTATGCCCCGCGGACGGTAAGCCTTTACGTGATGATGTACTGACTACGATGTATACCGGCCTAACACCCGAATTAGCCGGAAACACCAAAATGAAATCCCGATACTCTGGCGGATAAACCGGATTCACCAGAATTCCATCCGCCGCTTTCGTCGGCGGATAAACCCAGATGTGCGGTGCCTGCGGTGCAGCCTCCAGCGCGGGAATACCGAGGATGTCTGAGCCATCCACGGCGGGCGTCCAGATCAGCTCGACGCCTTCGCCCAGATCCGCAATGAACTGGCTGTCTCGCACGGTGAACTGCACGACATCAACCATTTCCCAATCGCGATTCTTGCCGGTGTAGAAGCCGTAGCCCTTCAGGCTGCCGTCGGCCTGCTGTTCGACCCTCAACCGAACACGCGTTCGCGCCTGTTCAAGTCCACGCAGTTGTTCGTCGGTATAGAGCGCGCTGTCACCAAGGCTCGATGGCATGAACAGCGCAACCAAACCAACTAAAGGCGCAACAGCCGCACTAGATACAGCTGCGGGCAGTGTTTCAAACACCGATCCCGCCAAAACCAGACTGCCAAATCCAGCCGGAATAGCGGTTGCACCGATTTTCTTGAGAGGAACTGCGCCGCTTTCATCGGCCTCACGCGCGCCCAGCAGGATCAGGTCGCCGTAATCCTTCAGGCTGTCGGTCGGCACCATCCCCGAAGGACTGGAGTAATCGATAATCGCATCCGGCAATTTGCAGGACTTGGCGAATACGCAGCCGGCACGGACGGGCTCTGTCTTTTTGACCGCCACCTCACGGCTGCGCTCGAAAGCCTCCTGCCGCGCCAGCATGGCGTCGTAAGCGTTTTGTCTGGCGTCGCGCTCGGCCAGTTCAGTGGCCGTCATGTAGCGGTAGGTGACGTGATGCCCGTCGCCTTGCGGTGGGTTGGAAACCCGAGGAATGTCCTTGTTGCCAGCCACTGATCGTCCTTTTGCTCATCCATCGACAGCCCTTCGCAAAGGGCTGCGCAACGTTAACGAAGCAGGAAAATGATGGCTGTAGGACGCGTCGCTAAAGACGTGGGGATTGTTCGCTGTGTAACGGGAACGCAGGAAGTTTGTGGCGAGGGCGCTTGACCCTCGCCACAGAGGTTATATCGGTTGGGAGTTCTTGCGACTCGCCGCCGCCGTCACCGCATAACCAATCAGCGCCGCCAGAATCGAGCCGGTCAAAATGCCCATCCGGTCCATGCCAGCGTAGTCACTCACACCCGGCTCAAACGCCAGCGAACCGACAAACAGGCTCATGGTGAAGCCGATACCGCAAAGGATAGCTACGCCCATGACCTGGCCCCAGTTGGCGCCTTGGGGCAGGGTGGCGATGCCGATCTTCACGGCCAGCCATGTCAGGCCGAAAACACCGACCGTCTTGCCCAACAGCAGGCCCACCGCAATGCCCATCGGCACATGATGGGTGAAGCTTTCCACGGTGACGCCGCTCAGCGATAGGCCAGCGTTGGCAAAGGCGAACAGCGGCAGAATGCCGTAGGCCACCCATGGGTGCAGCGCATGTTCGAGGGTCAGCAACGGCGACGGCTCCGCGTTTTTCGTGCGCAATGGAATGCAGAAGGCCAGGGTCACGCCGGCCAATGTGGCATGGACGCCGCTCTTGAGTACGCAAACCCAGAGGATCAAGCCGATGATCATGTACGGCCCGAGCTTGACCACCCCGAGCCGGTTCATCGCCACCAGCGCTGCAATGCACGCTGCCGCCAGCCCCAGCGACAGAGTCGACAGTTCGCCGGAGTAGAAGATCGCAATGATCACGATGGCGCCGAGGTCATCGATGATTGCCAGGGTCATCAGAAACAGCTTCAGCGATACCGGCACGCGCTTGCCGAGCAAGGCCAGCACGCCGAGGGCGAAGGCGATGTCGGTCGCGGTCGGGATCGCCCAGCCGTCGAGGGCTGCCGGATTGTCACGGTTGAGGAACCAGTAGATCAGCGCCGGCACCAACATGCCGCCGATCGCTGCCGCGCCGGGCAGGACGATCTGTGAAGGTTTCGACAGTTGGCCGTCGAGGACTTCGCGTTTCACTTCCAGGCCGATGAGCAGGAAGAACATCGCCATCAGACCGTCGTTGATCCACAGCAGCAGGGGTTTAGCGATTTTCAACGCACCGATCTGCGCCACCACCGGGGTGTCGAGCAGGCCGGTGTACAGCCACGACAGTGGCGAGTTGTTGATAATCAGGGCGAGGACAGCAGCGGCGATCAATAACAGACCGCTGGCAGCTTCCAACTGAAAGAAACGCGTGAAAGTGCTACGCAGAGGCAAGGTCGCTCTCCATCGAATAGTCAAAAAGGTGGGACACCCTAACCCGTACTGTTAGTTGTTAAAACAAAAGTTATATTCTTTTTTGTTATATGGCGTTACAAGGCGTCTGGCTCAAGCCACGCTGAGCCTAGCAGTTGCCTGACATATTGAGACTCAGCTGTATCTGTGCGCGCTATAGGATTTTTCCTAAGCTGATGAGCGAGCCATTCGAATAGATTCCTCTCCTGCCCGATTCAACGAGAACCATCACCATGAGCGACAACCGACAGTGGGCCCGCGAAGCCATCCGCATCATCGAGGCGGATTTTCAGCGCAGCGCCGACACCCACCTGATCCCTTTGCCGCTGCCAGGTTTTGCGGGTATCGAGTTGTATTTCAAGGATGAGTCCAGTCATCCAACCGGCAGCCTTAAACATCGCCTGGCTCGTTCGCTGTTTCTCTATGCATTGTGTAACGGCTGGCTCAAGCCCGGCGCCCCGGTGATCGAGGCGTCCAGCGGTTCTACAGCCATTTCCGAGGCGTACTTTGCACGGATGCTCGGTTTGCCGTTTATAGCGGTGATGCCGGCGACCACCTCGAAAGAGAAGATCGCCCAGATCGCGTTCTACGGTGGTCAGAGCCATCTGGTGAAAGATCCGACGCAGATCTACGCCGAATCCGAGCGTTTGGCCCGCGAGCATGGCGGCCACTTCATCGACCAGTTCACCTACGCTGAACGCGCCACCGACTGGCGCGCGAACAACAACATTGCCGAATCGATCTTCCAGCAGATGCGTTACGAGAAGCACCCGGAACCGAGCTGGCTGATTTCCAGCCCCGGCACCGGCGGCACCACCGCGACTCTGGGTCGTTATGTGCGTTATCGCCAGCATTGCACCCGCGTGTTGTGCGCGGATGCCGAGCGTTCGGTGTTCTTCGATTACTACCAGACCGGCGACGCCGGTTTGCGCCTGGAGTGCGGTTCGCGCATTGAAGGCATTGGCCGGCCACGCGTTGAGGCGTCGTTCCTGCCCAAGGTGATCGATGCAATGGTCAAAGTGCCCGACGCCTTGTCGCTGGCGGCCATGCATTATCTGGCGCAGCGGCTGGGGCGGCATGTCGGCGGGTCGAGCGGGACCAACCTGATCGGCGCCTTGATGGCGGCGCAGCAGATGAAAGCGGCGGGGGAGTCGGGATCGATCGTGGCGATTTTGTGCGATGGTGGCGAGCGGTATGCCGACACCTATTACGATCAGGATTGGTTGAAGGCGCAGGGGTATGAATTGAATGGGTTGATCGAAGCGGTGGCGGCGAGTGCCGAGCGCGGTGAGGCGCTGCCGACCTCAGTGCTACGCGCGAACATCTGAAGAAATACACATAACAATGTGGGAGCTGGCTTGCCAGCGATAGCAGAGGGTCAGTCAACATCTATGATGAATCTGATTCCTTCATCGCTGGCAAGCCAGCTCCCACAGGGTTTTGTGTCGGTTCAGACGATTAGTCAGTCAGGCCGAGGATGTCGCGTGCCACGGCTTCGGCAATGCGAATCCCGTCAACACCTGCCGACAGAATCCCGCCCGCATAACCCGCGCCTTCACCGGCCGGGAACAAGCCCTTCACGTTCATGCTCTGCAGCGTCTCGTTACGGGTAATGCGCAACGGCGACGAAGTACGCGTCTCGATCCCGGTCAACACCGCATCATGCAGCGAATACCCGCGAATCTGTTTCTCGAACGCCGGCAAGGCTTCGCGGATTGCCTCGATGGCAAAATCCGGCAAGGCCAGGGCCAGATCGCCCAGCGCCACGCCCGGTTTGTACGACGGCTCGACTTCACCCAGTTCGGTCGATGGAATGTCGTTGATAAAGTCGCCAACCAGTTGCGCCGGTGCTTTGTAATCGCTGCCACCGAGAATGAACGCGTGGGATTCCAGGCGTTCCTGCAACTCGATCCCTGCCAGCGGGCCACCCGGATAATCGACTTCCGGGGTGATGCCGACGACGATGCCGGAGTTGGCGTTGCGCTCGTTACGCGAGTACTGGCTCATGCCGTTGGTGACCACGCGGTTCGGCTCGGACGTCGCCGCGACCACGGTGCCGCCCGGGCACATGCAGAAGCTGTAGACCGAACGGCCGTTCTTGGCGTGGTGCACCAGTTTGTAGTCGGCAGCGCCGAGTTTCGGGTGCCCGGCGTATTTGCCCAGACGTGCACGGTCGATCAGCGATTGCGGGTGTTCGATGCGGAAACCCACCGAAAACGGCTTGGCTTCCATGAACACGCCACGGCTGTGGAGCATGCGGAAGGTGTCGCGGGCGCTGTGGCCGAGGGCCAGAACCACGTGTTTCGAATGCAGGGTTTCGCCGCTGGCCAGCTCGACGCCGACCAGTTGGCCGTCTTCGATCAGCACGTCGGTGACGCGTTCCTGGAAGCGCACTTCACCGCCAAGTTCGCGGATCTGCTCGCGCATGTTTTCAACCATACCGGTCAGACGGAATGTACCGATGTGCGGCTTGCTGACGTAGAGGATTTCTTCCGGCGCGCCAGCCTTGACGAACTCGTGCAGGACTTTGCGGCCGAGGAACTTCGGATCCTTGATCTGGCTGTACAGCTTGCCGTCGGAGAACGTGCCCGCGCCGCCTTCGCCGAACTGCACGTTGGACTCGGGGTTGAGCACGCTTTTACGCCACAGGCCCCAGGTGTCCTTGGTGCGCTGGCGGACTTCGGTGCCGCGCTCTAGGACGATCGGTTTGAAGCCCATTTGCGCCAGCAGCAGGCCGGCGAAGATCCCGCACGGGCCGAAACCGACGACGATCGGGCGCTGGCTCAGGTCGCTTGGCGCCTGGCCGACGAACTTGTAGCTGACATCCGGCGCCACGTTGACGTTACGGTCGTCGGCGAACTTGCCCAACACTTTGGCCTCGTCGCGCACTTGGAGGTCGATGGTGTAGATGAAGCACAGTTCGGAGGACTTTTTGCGCGCGTCGTAGCTGCGCTTGAACAAGGTGAAATCGAGCAGATCATCGCTGGCGATGCCCAGACGTTGCACGATGGCAACGCGCAGGTCTTCTTCGGGATGGTCGATTGGCAGCTTGAGTTCAGTGATTCGTAACATGGCGAGGATCCGGGTTCGCGGGGCGCACAACTGCGCCAGGGCGTTTGAAGGCCGCGATTATAAGCCGCAAAGGCCGGATCCGGTGAGGCTAAAACGCTCAGTCGTTGCGCGATCCGCCGAAATACCCGCAACCGCGTTGCACCTGACCGTCGATGCGCAACTCGGCGCTCATGTGTTGCACGCTACCGGTGCTGCTGTCGACGCAGCGTTGCGGCGCGACCCACAACTCGATGCGCTGGTTGTTGGCTTCGCTGCTCAGATTGAAGCGACCGTCGCCCAATTGATCTTCAATATACGGCACGGCAAGTGGCGGCTGACCTGCGCGGTCGATGACCATGCCTTTGCCGCTGACTTTGACATTCCATTCCGGACCGTGACCGGCGGCGCGCAGGATCAGCAGTTTGAAATTCGGATCATCACAGGCAGTGCCGGAACGCTCGACGCGATACAGCTGCGTCAGGTCGAGTCGATCACCGGCGACTTTTCCGCGGACGTCGGCAAACAGTTTGCCTTGCTCGTCGGCGAGGGTTGCAGCCTCTTGCAGAATGCTGGTGCCACCAATGTCATTGACGACGAGTTGGCGCTGATCCTGGCATGGCTGGAACACCAGTTTGCCGTCAGCGGCGGTCAGTTGGCCCTGCATCCGTGTCTGCCCGACGTGCGAGGCACTTTCTCGCTGGCCATCGAGCAACTGGCAAGCGGCAAACAACGGCAGCAGGGCAACAAGGACTAACGAACGGGCAACACGCATCTTCGGCTCTCCAGACAAGTGCCGCCACGTTACGCAGCCTGACCGTTCATCACAAGGGTTTAGCCCACGTGAAATGTCTGACCTGTCTGCAGGCCTTCGACACTTTTCGCGTAGGCCAATGCCACATCTGCCGCAGGAACCGGCTTGTAACCACGGAAATACGGAGCGTAGCTGCCCATGGCTTCGAGCAGTACGGTCGGGCTGATCGAGTTCACTCGCAGGCCACGCGGCAATTCAATGGCCGCTGCGCGTACAAAACTGTCCAGCGCACCATTGACCAACGCTGCCGAGGCGCCGCTGCGGATCGGATCGTGGCTGAGCACGCCGGTGGTGAAGGTGAATGACGCGCCGTCGTTGGCGAACTCGCGGCCAATCAGCAGCAGATTGACCTGGCCCATCAGTTTGTCTTTGAGGCCGAGAGCGAAGCTGTCTTCCGTCATCTCACCCAGCGGTGCGAAGGTGACGTTGCCGGCGGCGCACACCAGTGCGTCGAACTTGCCGGTTTTTTCGAACAGCTGGCGGATCGATGCGCTGTCGCTGATATCCACCTGCAAGTCACCGCTGTTGCGGCCGATGCGGACGACTTCGTGGCGTTGCGAGAGTTCTTTGTCCACCGCCGAACCAATGGTGCCGCCAGCGCCTATCAACAGAATCTTCATCGAGCTGTACCTCAAGTGATTGAACGAGGTTTCAGTCTAGAGTGGTTTTTTCTGTGGATAAGCGCGCTAATAGGCAACCTTTGGTTTTCAAATGGAAACAATCCATGAGCGAAATGGATGATCTGGCGGCGTTCGCGGTGCTGATCGAAGCGGGCAGTTTTACCTTGGCGGCGCAGCAATTGGGCTGTAGCAAAGGGCAGTTGTCCAAGCGCATCAGCCAGCTCGAAGCGCGGTTTTCTGTGGTGTTGCTGCAACGCACCACTCGACGCTTGAGCCTGACCGCTGCCGGCGCAGCATTGTTACCACAAGCGCAGGCGCTGGTCGTCCAGGTGGAAAGGGCGCGTCAGGCCTTGGCGCGGTTGAAGGACGATATGGCCGGCCCGGTGCGCATGACGGTGCCGGTTTCGTTGGGGGAAACCTTCTTCGATGGTTTGTTGCTGGAGTTCTCGCATCAATACCCTGAGGTGCAGATTGAGCTGGAGCTGAACAACAGTTACCGCGATCTGTCACGGGACGGCTTTGATCTGGCGATCCGCAGCGAGGTGGCCAATGACCAACGGCTGGTGGCCAAGCCGTTGCTGGCCTGGCAGGAAATGACCTGCGCCAGCCCGGCGTATCTCGAGCGTTTCGGTGAACCGCTGACGCCACAGGCTCTGGCCGAGCATCGCTGCTTGCTCAACAGCCACTACAGCGGACGTGAGGAATGGCTGTATCACCAGCAGCATGAATTGTTACGGGTGCGAGTATCAGGACCGTTTGCCAGCAACCATTACAACTTGCTGAAGAAAGCCGCACTCAGTGGCGCCGGGATTGCGCGGTTGCCTTCCTACTTGCTGCAGGCGGAATTGGCTGACGGCCGATTGCGCTGGCTCCTGCGTGACTTTCAGACCCGACGTATGCCGATGTACCTGGTGCATCCGTATCAGGGTGAATTACCAAAACGCACGCAAGTGCTCGCGGATTATCTGATCGGTTGGTTCAAGCGCAGCGGCGAGGCGCTGGATCGACTTCAGCACTGATCATATGAACATAAACCCCATGTAGGAGCTGCCGAAGGCTGCGATTTTTTGATTTTGTTTTTTTCAAAGCAAGATCAAAAGATCGCAGCCTTCGGCAGCGCCTACAGGTCGGCGTTCAGTTGGTGAAGTGGCGGGCGATCAGATGATCAATCGACAACTTGCCCGGCCCCGTCGCCATCAAATACAGCAACACCGCCGCCCAGGTGCCGTGAGTCGGATAGGCATCGGGATACACAAACAGTTGAATGGTCAGGGTCATGCCCAACAACGCCAGCGCCGAAAACCGCGTAGCGAAGCCAATCAGAATCAGCATCGGAAAGAAGTGCTCGGCGAACGCCGCCATGTGCGCGGCAATCTCTGGCGACAGTAGCGGTACGTGGTATTCGCTCTTGAACAACGGAATCGTCGAGTCGGCCAGACGTGGCCAGCCGAGTTGAAAGCTGCCGTCGATCAGGTCAATGGCCAGGCCTTCAACCTTGGTCTGCCCTGATTTCCAGAACACCGCGGCAATCGAGAAACGTGCAATGAACGCGATCAGGCTGTGGGGGATTTTTTCCAGCAGCGCGATGGCGCGGGTGATGAGCGTTTTCATGGCAGTTCCTTGTTATTCAATTGGGTAATGGCGTTGCGCGCGATCAGTAAGCCGAGGGTTTGCGCGAGGTCGAATTCAGGGCTGTTTTCAGCCGCTGCCAGCAGTGGCTGGCCATCGATCAGATTGCGGATAAACCTGCTGGCGCCGGGGTCGAGGGCAAACACTTCGACGTCCAGGTCATTGCGCAACACCAGCGCGTGTTGCCTTTGGTTGATGTCGACGCCTTCCAGCGTCGAGCCTTGCTGATGTGCGCCCCAGATCGCCACCACGGCAAAGGCTGAGTCGAGCAGGTGCAGGGAGGGGTGAAATTCGAAGCGCAATTCAGTCAGCGTTTGCGCATCAGCCAGCGCTGCCGTGATTTCTTCTGGCCGGACGGGCAGGGTGTCGGCCGCGTGGTAGGCGAGGGTGCGCAAGTGCTCAAGGCGCGCCACGTCTGCCAGATAAGGCACGCCGCCGGCCGGTTCAAACGCTGCAATGAAGTCCGCAAATGTTTCTCCGTAGCGACTCATCAACGGACTCTGCGGCGGCAGCTGTTGTACGAAAACGGCCGCCATGGCGTGGAAGAATTCATCGCCGACCAATTGCGCAACCACCGGGCAACTGTCGCTCAACGCATTGATCAGCGAAGCCTGTACGTTGTTGCGATACACCGCGAAACGGCTCGCCGGATCAGCACCGTTGGCGCTGCACAGGCCTTCGGGGCAGGGTAACCGGGTGTCGATCAGCGCGGCAGCGAAAGCGCGTTGAGTACTCATGTGCGTGCTCCAGCATCCAGCAAAAGTGCATCAGCTTGCTGAGCTTCCGCCAGCAGCACCGCAAACGCCGGCACTTGATTGTCGCGCTCGATCAACGTCGCCACCGGGCCGATGCGTTGCAGCACTTGCCGGTATAAACCCCAGACGGCTTGATCGATCGGCGCGCCGTGATCGTCGATCAGCAAGCGATCGCCAAGGCTGTCGCTATCTTCGGCGAACCCGGCCAGATGAATTTCACCCACCGTGTGTAATGGCAGCGCATCGAGATACGCCAGTGGGTCACGCTGATGGTTCACGCAAGAAACGTAGACATTGTTGACGTCCAGCAACAGTCCACAGCCGCTGCGGTGTACGACCTCGGCGATGAAGTCAGGCTCATCGATGGTCGAACGCTGAAAGGCCAGATAGGTCGCTGGATTCTCCAGCAACATGGGACGTTTGAGTGTGTTCTGCACCTGATCAATATGCTCGCAAACGCGGTTCAGCGTCGGCGTGTCATAGGCCAGTGGCAGCAGGTCATTGAGAAACACCGGGCCGTGGCTCGACCAGGCCAGATGCTCAGAAAAGGCTTGCGGTTGATAGCGCCGTATCAGTTCGGCAAGGCGCTTGAGATGCTGTTTATCCAGCGGCCCTTCAGCACCGATGGACAAGCCGACACCGTGCAGCGACAGCGGATACTGCTCGCGGATCAAACCGAGAAAATGATGAAACGGACCGCCGGCCACCATGTAGTTTTCGGCGTGGACTTCGAAGAAACCGATGTCCGGTTGTGAGCCGAGCACTTCACGAAAGTGCCCGGTCTTGAGCCCCAGCCCGGCACGGGACGGGAGCCCGGTGCGGGCTGCCTGAGTGCCGGAGGGAACATGGTCGTTGATTGTGAGCATGATCGTCACTCAGGCAGACCAACGATCAGGACTTGGCTTTGAAGGCTTCCATCTGACCGAAACCGGTCGGCGAAGTCTTGCTCTCGGTGGTGGCGCAGGTGCCCTTTGGAACGAGTTTCCAGGCATTGGCCTGATAGTCCATTTTCGACGTGCCGGCACAGGTAGTGCCTGCACCGGCGGCGCAATCGTTATGACCTTTCATGGCCACGCCGAAGCATTTTTCCATGTCGGCGTCAGCGGCGTGGACGGTCGATACAGCAGCCATGCTCAGGGCAGAACCGAGGGCCAGAACCAGGGCGGTGGCGGACAGGGTGCGAGTGGTAGCAGTCATGATGTTTCTCCAGTCTTGGTCAGGGTTTTTACAAGCGCGTTTGCGCTTGCTTGTCCCTCTAGAGAAACGAGGTGGCGTTGCGTTACAGCCCGCTCATAATCTTTTTGGAAAAACGCAAAACCCTGTAGGAGTGAGCCTGCTCGCGATGGCGTCATGTCAGATACTGGCGATGTTGAATGACACGACGCCATCGCGAGCAGGCTCACTCCTACAAGGGATTTTTGGAGAATCTGAAAATTGTGCAGGCACAAAAAAACGGCCCGAAGGCCGTTTGTTTGTTTGGCGACATGCATCAACCGCCGAGATACGCCTCGCGTACTTTCGGGTCGGTCAGCAGCGCTTCACCGGTGCCTTGCATGACCACGCGACCGTTCTCCAGAACGTACGCCCGGTCAGCGATTTTCAGCGCCTGGTTGGCGTTCTGCTCGACCAGAAACACCGTCACACCATCCTTGCGCAGCATTTCGATGATGTCGAAAATCTGCTGGATGATGATCGGTGCCAGGCCCAGCGACGGCTCGTCGAGCAGCAACAGTTTCGGCTTGCTCATCAACGCACGGCCGATAGCGAGCATCTGCTGTTCGCCGCCGGACATGGTGCCGCCGCGCTGGTTGAAGCGTTCTTTCAGGCGCGGGAACAGGCCAAGGACCTTGTCCATTTGTTCCTGATAGTCGCCCTTGTCGGTGAAGAAACCGCCCATGGAGAGGTTTTCTTCAACGGTCAGACGGGCGAACACCCGACGACCTTCCGGCACCACGGCAATGCTCTTGCGCATGATCTGCGACGAGTCCTGGCCGACCAGTTCCTCACCCATGTAGCGGATGCTGCCGCTGTGCGCCTGCGGCGAACCGCAGAGCGTCATCAGCAACGTCGACTTGCCGGCACCGTTGGCGCCGATCAGGGTCACGATCTCGCCCTGACGGACTTCGACGTTGACGTTGTGCAGGGCCTGGATCTTGCCGTAGAAGGTGGAAACGTTTTCGAACTGCAGCATTTACGCTTCCCCCAGGTAGGCTTTGATCACTTCAGGATTGTCGCGGATCTGTTCCGGCGTGCCGTCAGCCAGAGGCGTGCCCTGGTTGATCACGACGATGTGGTCGGAAATGCTCATGACCAGTTTCATGTCGTGTTCGATCAACAGCACCGTCACGTTGTGCTCTTCACGCAGCACGCTTATCAGCGCCTTGAGGTCTTCGGTTTCTTTCGGGTTCAGACCAGCGGCCGGTTCGTCGAGCATGAGGATCCGCGGACGGGTCATCATGCAGCGGGCGATCTCCAGACGCCGTTGCTGACCATAGGCCAGGGTGCCGGCGGTACGGTTGGCGAACTCTTTGAGGTTGACCTTTTCCAGCCAGTACTCGGCAAATTCCATGGCCTCGCGCTCGCTTTTGCGGAACGCCGGGGTCTTGAACAGGCCGGACAGGAAGTTGGTGTTGAGGTGACGGTGTTGGGCGATCAACAGGTTCTCGACCGCCGTCATGTCCTTGAACAAGCGCACGTTCTGGAAGGTACGCACCACGCCTTTGAGGGCGATCTTGTGGCCCGGCAGGCCTTGAATCGGCTCACCGTCCAGCAGGATGCTGCCGCCGGTGGGCTGATAGAAACCGGTCAGGCAGTTGAACACGGTGGTCTTGCCCGCGCCGTTCGGCCCGATCAATGCAACCACCTGTTTCTCTTTGACGGTCAGGGCCACACCGTTGACCGCGAGCAAACCGCCGAAGCGCATGCTCAGGTTTTCGACTTTAAGGATCTCGCGGCTCATTTTCGCAACTCCATGTGTGGGCGTTGCATCGGCAGCAGACCTTGTGGACGCCAAATCATCATCAACACCATCAGGGCACCGAACATCAACATGCGGTACTCGCTGAACTCACGCATCATTTCCGGCAACAGGATCATCACCACGGCCGCCAGGATCACGCCCAACTGCGAGCCCATGCCACCCAACACAACGATGGCGAGGATGATCGCCGACTCGATGAAGGTGAACGACTCCGGCGTCACCAGACCCTGACGCGCAGCGAAGAAGCTACCGGCGAAACCGGCGAATGCAGCGCCGAGAGTGAACGCGGAGAGCTTGATGATCGTTGGATTCAGACCCAGTGCACGGCAAGCGATTTCATCTTCACGCAGCGCTTCCCACGCACGACCGATCGGCATGCGCAGCAGACGGTTGATGACGAACAGCGCCGCCAGCGCCAGCAGTAGCGCAACCAGGTAGAGGAAAATCACCTTGTTGATCGAGTTGTATTGCAGGCCGAAATACTCGTGGAAGGTTTGCATGCCTTCCGCAGCCTTGCGTTCAAAGGTCAGACCGAAGAACGTCGGTTTCTCGATGTTGCTGATGCCGTTCGGGCCACCGGTGATGTCGGTCAGGTTACGCAGGAACAGACGGATGATCTCACCGAAGCCGAGGGTCACGATCGCCAGATAGTCACCGCGCAGACGCAACACCGGGAAGCCCAGCAGGAAGCCGAACGTCGCCGCCATCAGGCCGGCAATCGGCAGGCAGATCCAGAAGCTCAAGCCGTAGTAGTGCGACAGCAGCGCGTAGCTGTAGGCGCCGACGGCGTAGAAACCGACGTAACCGAGGTCGAGCAGACCGGCCAGACCGACGACGATGTTCAGACCGAGGCCGAGCATCACGTAGATCAGGATCAGCGTCGCGATATCCACCGCGCCACGGGAGCCGAAGAACGGCCACACCAGCGCCACCAGGATCAGCGCAATGATGAAATAGCGCTGGGTGGTTGGCAGGGTGAGGAAGTTGCTCGCCTTGGCCGGAATCAGCGGCAGGCCCGGCGACGCACGCCAGGCTTTGCTGATCTGCTGGTTGAACAGCACGCGCAGGAACATCAGCACCGAACAGATGGCGATGGTCGCCAGCACGGTCGGGCTGGTGTTGTGCACTTCCAGGTTGATGCCGACGATGGTCAGTTTCAAACCGAGTACCGGGTAGGCCACGGCCCACACCAGCAAGGCACTGAACAGTGCCTGTTTAAGATTCCTAGTCATACTTTCTCAACCTCCGGACGGCCCAGAATGCCGGTCGGACGGAACAACAGCACCAGAACCAACAAGCCGAAAGCCACGACATCCTTGTACTGGTCGCCGAAGATATCGGCACCAAAGGCTTCTGCCACCCCAAGCACCAGCCCGCCGAGCATGGCGCCGGGGATGCTGCCGATACCGCCAAGTACCGCAGCGGTGAAGGCTTTGAGGCCGACGAGGAAACCGGCGTTCGGGTTGATCACCCCGTATTGCATGCTCAGCAGCACAGCCGCAACGGCTGCCAGCGCGGCACCAATGACGAAGGTCAGGGCGATGATGTTGTTGGTGTTGATGCCGAGCAGGTTGGCCATCTTGATGTCTTCGGCGCAGGCGCGGCAGGCGCGACCCAAGCGAGAGCGGGAGATGAACAGCGTCAGGCCGAGCATGGCGATCAGGGTCACCACGAACACCACGATTTGCATGTAGGAAATCAGCACTTCTTGTGCGCCACCTGGGCCGAAGGCAATGTTGCCCGGAATCAGGTTGGGGATAGCTTTGTCCTTGGAGTCTTGCGCCAGCAGAACCGTGTTCTGCAGGAAGATCGACATACCGATCGCGGAAATCAGCGGGATCAGACGGTTGCTGCCGCGCAGGGGGCGGTAGGCGATCCGTTCGATGCTGTAACCGTAGGAACTGGTGACGACGATACTGGCGATGAACGCCGCCGTCATCAACAGCGGGACACTGTCGAGTCCCATCATGGTCAACCCGGCGATGGCGATGAACGCCACGTAAGAGCCGATCATGTACACCTCGCCGTGGGCGAAGTTGATCATTCCAATGATGCCGTAAACCATCGTGTAGCCGATGGCGATCAAGGCATACATGCTGCCAACGTTCAGGCCGTTAACCAGCTGTTGGAAGAAGTGATAGATGTCAGGCATTACAGCGCTCCTAAAAACCTGATACGCATTTCACTGGTGGAGTCATTTTCCCGCCCGGCCCCGTGGATCTTTATCCACTTCGAATCCGGGTTTTGCCAGCGAACCGCTGATGACGGTTTTGAGATTTTCAGGTGGGGAGACTGGCGGATCACGCCAGCGCGGCCCAATACATTCGTAAAACAAAGCCCACGGCACGCCGTGGGCTTTATTGGCAGTCAGTCAGGCAGCGCCTTACTGAGGCGATACTTCAGTTTTAGGTTTGCCGTTGTGCCACTCGTAGACCACGAATTTGAAGTCTTTCAAGTCGCCCTTGGCGTCGAAGCTCAGGTCGCCAGTCGGGGTCTTGAAGGTACCGGCGTGAATGGCTTCAGCCACTTTGGTCGCGTCTTCGGACTTGGCTGCCTTGATGCCTTCGGCAATCACTTCAACCGCCGAGTAGGACGGGAACACGAACGGACCGCTTGGATCTTCTTTCTTCGCTTTGAAGGCATCGGCCAGGGCGATGTTGGCTGGATCCTGGTCGAAGGATTTCGGCAGGGTCACCAGCAGGCCTTCGGACGCGTCCTTGGCGATCTGAGTGATCGAGTCGTTACCCACGCCTTCCGGACCCATGAACTTGGCTTTCAGGCCCTTTTCCTGTGCTTGACGCAGGATCAGACCCAGCTCCGGGTGGTAGCCGCCGTAGTAGACGAAATCGACGTTGGCTTGCTTGAGTTTGGCGATGATCGCCGAGAAGTCTTTGTCGCCGGCGTTGACGCCTTCGAACACGGCAACTTTGGTGCCTTTCTTCTCGAGGGTCGATTTCACCGCGGTGGCGATGCCTTCACCGTACTGTTGCTTGTCGTGCAGGACGCCGACAATTTTCGGTTTCACGTGGTCGGCAATGTAGTTACCGGCGGCAGGGCCCTGGGCGCTGTCCAGACCGATGGTGCGGAAGACCATTTTGTAACCACGGGCGGTGATGTCCGGGCTGGTGGCAGCCGGGGTGATCATGATCACGCCTTCGTCTTCGTAGATGTCCGAAGCCGGTTGAGTGGAGCTGGAGCACAGGTGACCGACGACGAACTTGACGCCGTCGTTGACGACCTTGTTCGCAACCGCTACCGCTTGTTTTGGATCGCAGGCATCGTCGTATTCAACGGCTTCAAGTTTCTTGCCGTCGACGCCGCCCTTGGCGTTGATTTGCTCGATGGCCATTTTTGCGCCACTGAACTGCATGTCGCCGTACTGGGCTACTGGACCGGTTTTAGGACCGGCGATACCGATTTTGATGGTGTCAGCTGCGAACGAATGGCTGGCAACCCCGGCCAGAACCATAGCGGCAAACAGTTTGGAAATCTGCTTAGTAGCCTTAGTCATAGTGCTCCACTCTTACTGTTGTAATTTTTTTGAGTTCTGGCGCCGTAGCAGCAGAACCGGGTCAGATATCTTTGCGATACCCTCCGGAAATGCCCCCGGCAACTGTACCGGTACAGTGTAGAGCGCCGGTTGTCAGCCTGGGAAGCGGGCGCCGAGGGGCAAAACTTGGGGGTGTCGCATTTTTGAATGAAAAAGACAGAATTGCGGCGGGGCGTTCGTGGGCATATAGCCCAATCAGCAGCATTCCCTGGCGTTCCTGCTCTTTTCGTTCGGTACAGCCATTTGCAACCGGGTTTTGCTGACGGACCACCGACGTTATTATTCGCGTCGATTTCTTTTCCGGACAGCTCCCATGAATCAAGAACCTAGCACCCTCTATGCCAAGCTGCTTGGTGAAACCGCATCTATTACCTGGAAAGAGTTGGAGCCGTTCTTCGCCAAGGGTGCCCTATTGTGGGTCGACCCTATGCTCGATTTGATCGCCGCTGCCGAGGCCGTGGCGTCGGATGAAGGCGAGAAAGTGGCTGCCTGGCTGGCCGCAGACAAAGTCGCCAAGCTGTCTGAATCGCGGGCGCTGGATCTTTTCGAACGTGATCCACAGCTGTGGGCAGTGGTGGTTTCGCCGTGGATTCTGATCCAGGAAAGGGCAGTCGCTGCTGACGTCGCACCTTGATGGTGCGACCGGCCGTCAGCGGAAAGTGTGTAGCGGAGTAGCGTGATGGCACGTTGCCGTGAAGAATCGCCACAAGCGCGGGTGACCTCACGGTGACGTAAACGTAACGGGAACAGTTTAGTAAGCAGCCTAACGGCTGCTTAATTGTTTCTGGATATTGGAAAGGCTGAAATCTTCAGTGAATTTCAGGGCCTCTTCGCTGGCAAGCCAGCTCCCACAGGTTTTGTGGTTTACACAATAATTGTGTTCACCCGGACCCTGTGGGAGCTGGCTTGCCAGCGATGGCGGCGACTCGGCCTTCGATCAGACCGTAAACGACTTGCCGGTATGGTTATTCAGCGAAATAACCTTGGTCTTGCCAATCCGGTGGCGGTAGATCTCGCGCAGGTACTTGATCGACTTCTTCACGCAATCACGCGACAGGCGAATGTCATTGATCGAGACAAACTTCTCTTTGTCGTTGATCAGCTCGCGGTACTTCTTCTCGTACATCGGTTTGATCGCGTACCAGTTGGTGTCGAGGATCTTCGCCGGGTTCTCGAATTCGTTGAGCAGGTCGTCGATGCGATCTTCGTCGAATTCTTCGTTGATGATGAAATCAAGAATCGAGTTGTCCAGGGTCTCGTCGAAGCGGTACGGGTTCTTCGCGAAGCAACGCTTGATAAACGCGACGATCAGGGTCAGGAAGTCGTCCGACAGGCACGGGCTCTTCGCAATCAACGTGGTCAGCGACAGGTTGGCCGAGGCGCCGATTACCAGTGCGTAACGCTTGAGCGTGGTGTTGGGGAACAGGCTGTTGAGGTGCGTCTTCAACCGGTTCAGGTCCATGTACGACAGCTTGTAGTCTTTCGGCAGCGAAACGATCGAGACCACCGACGAGCAGTTCTTGAAGAAGTGCAGGTCGTGCAGGGCCGCGGCGTCGTAGCCGGAGTTCTTGTACTGCTCCAGCGAAGCGCGATAACGCTTGGACTCGATCGGCAGCAGACTGATGCCTTCGATGGCCTGAGTCACTTTGTTGAAATGCGGCAGATCGATCGAGCGGAAGAACAGGTCATCGATGTTCAGACGCTGCGGCTCTTTATCGAACACCTTGAATTTGTCGCTGCTCGGCGGCGGGGTTTCCGGTACCACCGACTCTGCGTAGGCAATTGCCACCGGACCTGCCAGGCTCATGAACAAGTCGTTAGCATCCAGGCGAATGGTCTCACCGATGTCGATGCCGGCGCGGCGGAAGTAGTTCTGGTCGTAGTCAGTGGTGACTGCCTGCGCCGTGAGAATGTTGAAGATCTGCTGCGAGATGTACTGGTTGGCGTGCTTCTCCATCGCATTGACATCAATGTTCTGGATGTTGCCGTCATCGCTTTCTTCGGCGTAACGCATGATGTCGTTGGAGATCAGCATCATTGCGTTCCATGGGCGGATACGGCCCATGACGCTGGCTTCGCTACTGTCTTCATTGGCGAAGTTGTAGGAGAAATCCCATTCTTCCGAAAGGTATTTGCACAGCAGGCGACCGGCGTTGATGTGCAGCGCCTCGGACATTTCGCTGCGGTGATCGGAAATGTTCGGCAGCACGCAGATGCCGCTGGTGAAGATCGGTTCGAACACAAACGAATGACCGCTCTTGCCGTCATGCTCGTCCATCGGTTTGGTGTCGAACGTCTTGTTCATGTACGAGTGCTGCTGGGCCAGACCGAATTCCGAAGCCATGCCGGAACCGGTACCGCCGCCGGCACTGAAGATCGAGAAATACAGGCGCGACTGGTTGGCCTTGATGCCGCAGCTGTCGATCAGGTACGAGTGGATCATTTTCCAGTCAGGGCTGGAGAAGCGCTGGGTGTCCTTGTTGAGGATGATCTTCGCCAGGTACTGGCCGAGGATCGGCGCGTTACCGGCGCCACCGGCGTGGACTTCGGACAAGTCCATGATCTTCATTTTGCTGTAGTCGCGCAGGAAGCCGCTTTTCTCGCCCTTGCGCGAGAAACGGATGCGCCCGGCGATGTCCTTGTCGAGGTCGCCGAGCATCACCAGCGGTTCGACCAGAAACACCGGTTTGGTCGATTTGTTCGGGCCGATGCGCAGGTTGTTCTTGATCCACTGCGCCGGGCTGTAACCCTTGTCGGCCAGTCGGCGATCCGCCGCGCGGTCTTCGTTATTGAATTCGTTGAGGTAGAACTTGCGCGCGTTGTACACCAGCTCCGCGACATCAAGGGCGATGTTCGAGCCGCAGCGACCGAGGCCGATCAGGCACACCGAGGGGAATTCCTGGTCGTTGTGCTGTTCGTTGTCGCCTTCCAGGTGCGGTGGGCGCGGGAACACCAGATCACGCAGGCCGTCGAGGTTGTCGAGGATGCGGTCGGTATTGGTTTCGGTGAAGTACAGGTATTGCTGGGTTGACAGCGGGCGCGACGGGACCAATGGCTTCGACGATGACGGGCTGTTGGCGGCGGGGCTCAAAGTCAGATCGGATACCGCAGTGGCGGGATTATTTTTAGAAGTCATTGTGCGCCATATACCTGGACTGGTTGGCTCGCTGGCCAGTTGCCTGCGAACCTCACGGAATAAGATCTCGCGTCTTTTAATTGCGCGAATTGAGCCCGAGCGTCAGGGTTTTGGCCTGACTGTCGCTGGGGGGAATCCTTTCCTGATCGTTGATGAATCGGCCATTATTCGGCGATCTTTAATCGAAAAGAGGCAAAATGATGTCAACGCTACCTTCGTTGGGGTTCGCCGGAATCGGTCTGATGGGCCTGCCCATGTGCCGCCGTTTGTTGGCGGCGGGTTACCCGCTGACCGTGTGGAATCGCAACCCGGCCAAGTGCGCGCCACTGGTCGAGGCCGGTGCCCGGCAGGTGGCGACTGCCGCTGAATTGTGCGAACACGCCGACGTGGTGATGTTGTGTCTGGCCGATACGGCAGTGGTTCGCGAGGTGGTATTTGGCGCGGGCGGTATCGCCGAAGGCGCGAAAAGCGGCCAGTTGCTGGTGGACTTTTCCAGCCTTGAACCGACGGCTACTCGCGAAATGGCGACAGAACTGGTGGAGAAAACCGGCATGGCCTGGCTGGATTCACCGGTGTCCGGCGGCGTGGTCGGTGCCGAGGCGGGCAGTTTGGCTATCATGGTCGGCGGCGATGCGGCAAATCTGGAGCGTGTGCGCCCGGTATTGCTCAACCTCGGTCAGCGCGTCACGCACATGGGCGGCATCGGCGCGGGGCAGGTGACCAAGGCCTGCAACCAGATGATCGTCGCCTGCAACGCACTGGTGATCGCCGAAGTGGTGGCGCTGGCGGAGCAGGCCGGGGTCGATGCGAGCCTGATCGCCGAGGCGCTGGCGGGTGGTTTTGCCGATTCGAAACCGTTGCAGATCCTCGCCCCGCAAATGGCCGAAAGCCGTTTCGAACCGATCAAATGGCACGTGCGCACCTTGCTCAAGGATCTTGATACGGCAGTGAAGTTTTCCCGCGAACAGGGTTCGGCGACGCCGATCAGCGGATTGGCCGCACAACTGATGCGCCTGCATGGGGCGCAAGGTTATTTGGCGCAGGATCCAGCGACACTGGTGCAAATGTACCGCGCGCCAGAATCAACGGATTGACCGCGTGTGAATGTTTGCGCTGATTGATTTCCTCCAGCACCGGGCGCAGCTCGTCCAGCGGCACCGGGCGGCTGAGCAGGTAACCTTGAATGAAGTCGCAGCCTGAGCGTTCAAGGAATTCGTACTGTTCCAGGCTTTCCACGCCTTCGGTGACCACTTGCAAATGCAGGGTGTGCGCCATGACGATGATCGCCTGGACGATCTCCATGTCGGCGGTCGCCGTGGGAATATCGAGGATGAACGAGCGGTCGATCTTCAAGGTGTTGAGCGGCAGGCGCTTGAGGTAGGCCAGCGACGAGTAGCCGGTGCCGAAGTCGTCGATCGACAGCGATACACCCAGGGCACGAATCTGCCGCAGTAACACCAGGGTGTTGGCGATGTTGCCCATCAGCGCGTTTTCGGTGACTTCCAGTTCCAGCCGCTCCGGTGCCACCCCGGCGGTGCGCAAGGCACTTTCGATTTCGTTGGCCAGCTCATCCCGGGTGAGATTGAGTGGCGAGCAGTTCCAGGCGATTTTCAGTTCTTCGCAGCCATGGCGCGACAGTTCACCCAGATCCTTGCACGCGCGGCGCAGCACCCAGTTGTCCAGTTCGGCGATCAAGCCGTTGTTTTCGGCAATCGAGATGAAACGATCCGGGGTCAGCAAGCCATGCAGCGGATGCTGCCAGCGAATCAGCGCTTCAAGCTTGGTGACGCGGCCGGTTTTCAGTTCGAAGATCGGTTGGTAATACAGCATCAAACCGTTTTCTTCGCGCAGGGCATGGCGCAGTTCTTCTTCCAGTTGCAGCTCGAAGCTGGCGCGGGTCTTGAGGTTGGAACTGAAAAAGTGCAGGCCGTTACGTCCTGCGCCCTTGGATTGATACAACGCCAGGTCGGCGTGCTTGAGCAGTTCTTCGCAGGTGGTGCCGTCCTCCGGAAACAGACTGATGCCGATGCTGGTGGTCATCACCATGCGGCGCCCGGCCAGCTCGATCGGCTCCTTCATCTTGAGCATGATGCGCTGGGCCATGTTGCGGGCCTCTTCGCGGTCATGCAGGTTGATGAGGATGCAGAATTCGTCGCCACCGAAACGCGCGACCACGTCTTCATGGCTGCGCACCGAGCCTTTGATGTGATTGGCGATGACCTTGAGCAGTTCGTCACCGGCGTCATGGCCGAGGCTATCGTTGATCCGCTTGAAGTGGTCGATGTCGAGAAACATCACCGCGAGCATGCCGCCCTCGGTGGCTTTCTGGCAGAGTTTCTCGGCAAAGATCTGGTTGAACCCGCGGCGGTTGATCAGGTTGGTCAGGGCGTCGTAGTTGGCCGCTTGTTGCAGCGACATGCGCGCCTGATCGAGCTGGCTGAGCAGGGCGTTGACGCGGCGCAGATCCTCTTCTTTGTTCTGCAGTTTCTTGTCGGCCAGCGCCGCACTGATCGCGCTGCCAAGGATCAGCAAGGTAATCAGCGCTACGGTAAGGCCCAATTGCAGATGGTTGGTTTCGGCTACCGGTATCGGCAGGCTGCTTTCGGGCAAGACCAGATTCAGCGCGGCCATCCCGGTGAAATGCATGCTGAAGATGCCGGCGCCGAGAAGCAGGGCCGCGCTGTACCTGAGCATCTGATGGAACAGGCCACTGTTTTCACGCAAATATCCGGCGACCCACAGCGCGGCGAAACTGGCGCCGATGGCAATGGCGATCGACAGCACGAACAGCGTTGGCTGGTAGTAGGCCGTTGCGCTCGACTCCATCGCCGCCATGCCGACGTAATGCATGCCGGCGATACCCAGGCCGATGACGATGGCGGTTTTCAGGTACAGCAAAAGACTGGGCTGCGCTTCACTCAGCGTGTGCATGGCCAGCCATGAGGCGAGCAGGGCGATCAGCAGGGAGAACAGCGTGATGGACAAATCGTAATGGATTTCGATCGGCGCCTGGAACGCCAGCATGCCAATGAAGTGCATGGCCCAGATGCCGCCGGCCAGGCAGGTCGCGCCGATCCAGCGCCAGAGCCGTTGCGAGCCGAGATCTTCTGCGTGCGCGACCCGTTCGGCCATGTCGAGAGTGGCAAAGCTCGCCGCACAGGCGACCAGATAGGCCACCAGTACCAACAAGGGATTATGTGTGCAATCTAAAATGACCTGCCCGCTCTCCGGCAGCTCGGTAACAAACTGCAAACCAAGCCACTCCATAGCATGCCCCGTCTCTGAAGTCGTCCCGAGTGCGCGTTGAACGCAGTTGAATGTCAGGAGTATAGAGGCCGATTTCGGGGTGCAAGTGGTAGTGGCACATTGGCGCTAATGATTTCGGCATTAGCGCCATAGCGATTGGCGCTAAAGGCTTACGCGATCTGTTCGAAAGGGATTTGCGCCCAGTCCGGCTGCAGCGGCGGCAAGCCGAAACGTGCACGGGCCTTGTCGCAGTCGACATTCTGTTCGCCGTTTTCCCATGAAGATTCGAATTCACGGCAGGGGCTGGAGCGCAGTTCATAAATCGAGCACTTCACCTCGCTGCCGACTTCACCGACCAGCGCCGTGCAACGTGGCGATTTGCAGTCGGTGCCGTTCATCGCCACCCGGCTTGGACTGATCTGTGTGACCAGTTCATCAGGCACCGTGCCGCCGGAAGATGAGCACTCACCCCAAAAGAAAGACACGCGAAAATGGGAACAGCAGGCACCGCAATTCAGACACGGACTGACTTCAGACATGGGCGAGGGTATCAAAGGGATTGATCGGGAGATCCGGACGGATCCGGCGGCCATTCTAGGCTTTGCCGCGGACTTGGGAAGGGGGGCGCGAAACTATTTTTTTGTGGCAAGGTTTTGCCGCAAAAGCCCCGGTTTTCGGGGGATTACAGACTTATCAAGGGCTTACGTTTCGTTACAGTGCCATGGGCCGATATCAGGCAGACGAATGATCACAGACAGCCTTTGCGTGGCTGACTAGATTGCAGGTTCCGGGCTCGGATGCGTTGGCAGTGAAGCCCTATAACAATAAAGAGACGGACCCATGCAGAACTCGACCCAAGCGGCGAATGCCTGGCGCATTCTGTTCCTGCTGTTCCTCGCCAACCTGTTCAACTTCTTCGACCGCACCATTCCAGCGATCATCATCGAGCCGATCCGCATGGAATGGCACCTCAGCGACTTCCAGTTGGGGATCGTCGGCACCGCATTCACCATTGTTTACGCCATCGCCGGCCTGCCGCTGGGGCGCATGGCCGATACCGGTTCGCGCAGCAAGCTGATGGGCTGGGGCCTGGCGACGTGGAGTGCGCTGACGGCGGTCAACGGTCTGGTCGGCAGTTTCTGGAGTTTCCTGATCGTGCGCATGGGCATCGGCATTGGTGAGGCCAGTTATGCACCGGCGGCCAACTCGCTGATTGGCGATCTGTTTCCGGCTCATCGGCGGGCGCGGGCCATGGGCATCTTCATGCTCGGTTTGCCGTTGGGCCTGTTGCTGGCTTTCTTCACCATCGGCTGGATGGTCAAGGCGTTCGACAGCTGGCGCGCGCCGTTCTTTATTGCAGCGGTGCCGGGTCTGCTTCTGGCGATTTTCATGTTCTTTATCAAAGAGCCGAAGCGCGGCGCAGCGGAGACCGTGCAGGTTTCGCAAGAGAAAGTCGACAAGCCGATCCGCCGGATTCTGGCGGTGCCGACCTTTCTCTGGCTGGTGATGGCCGGGTTGTGCTTCAACTTCGCCACCTATGCCTGCAACTCGTTTCTGGTGCCGATGCTGCAACGCTATTTCCTCATGCCGTTGCAGGAAGCGGCGGTGGCGACCGGGATGATTGTCGGCGTGACCGGACTGGTCGGTTTGACCCTGGGCGGCTGGATAGCCGACAAGATTCACCAGCGCGTGGCCAATGGGCGGCTGCTGTTTGCCGCGTTCAGTCTGATTATCTCGACGCTGTGTACGGCGTGGGCGCTGCATTCGGGGCGTATCGAGATTGGTGTGTTTGTCGCGCTGTTCAGTGTTGGCTGGCTGTTTGCCTACAACTTTTACACATGTGTTTATACAGCGATTCAGGACGTGGTCGAACCGCGTCTGCGGGCCACGGCGATGGCGTTGTTCTTTGCCGGGTTGTATCTGCTCGGCGGTGGGTTGGGGCCGGTGGTGGTGGGTGGTTTGTCGGATCATTTTGCGCACACGGCGATGTTGGCGTCCGGTGCGGAGCAGATGACCGAGGCCTTTAAGGCAGTCGGCCTGCATGATGCGATGTACCTGATTCCGGTGGCGCTGTTTCTGACCATGGTGTTTCTGTTTCTGGCGGCGCGGTGTTTTGTGCGCGATGCGCAGCGGATGAAGGAGGGCTTGGTTGCTGTGGTTGAGCCTGAGGTTGCAGTAGCGACTGCTTAAGATCAAAAGATCGCAGCCTTCGGCAGCTCCTACAGTGACCGAGTCGTACACATAATCTGTAAACGACCCGAAACCTGTGGGAGCTGGCTTGCCAGCGATGAGGCCATCAGCATCAGCTGAAAAATCACAGGCAACAAAAAAGGCCCGCATTGCTGCGGGCCTTCTTGTTTTCAACGATGGGGCAGGGCGATTAACCCGCTACCAACACCCGAATCGCTTCCAGACGCAACGCCGCTTTATCCAGCATCGCCAGACCTTGCTCACGCTGTTCACGCAGCGCCACCAGTTCGCTGTCGCGCACGGTCGGGTTGACCGCTTGCAACGCGGTCAGGCGCGCCAGTTCTTCGTCGGTGTCGGCCGCCAGACGGCGACGGGCCTCGGCCACGCGCTCGGCGTGACGCGGGGCGATCTTGTCTTCACCGGCGTTGATCCGTGGCGTCAGCTGATCGCGCTGGGCCTGGATGAACTTGTTGGCGCTGGCACGTGGCACGCTTTCCAGCTGATCGTTCAAGGTTTCGAACGAGACGCGCGCCGACAGGTCGTTGCCGTTGGCATCAAGCAGGCAGCGCAGGGCGGCCGGCGGCAGGTAACGGCCCAGTTGCAGCGAACGCGGCGCTACCACTTCGCTGACATAAAGCAGTTCGAGCAGCACGGTGCCTGGCTTCAACGCCTTGTTCTTGATCAGCGCGACGGCGGTGTTGCCCATCGAACCGGACAGCACCAGATCCATGCCGCCCTGCACCATCGGGTGTTCCCAGGTGATGAACTGCATGTCTTCGCGCGACAGCGCCTGGTTGCGGTCGTAGGTGATGGTCACGCCTTCGTCGTCGCCCAGCGGGAAGCTGGCGTCGAGCATCTTCTCGCTCGGCTTGAGGATCAGGGCGTTTTCCGAATGGTCTTCGCTGTCGATGCCGAACGCGTCGAACAGGGTTTCCATGTAGATCGGCAGGGCGAACTGATCGTCTTGCTCAAGGATGTCCTCGACCAGCGCTTCACCTTCGCCAGCGCCGCCGGAGTTGAGCTCCAGCAAACGGTCACGGCCGGTGTGCAACTCGGCTTCCAGACGCTCGCGCTCGCTGCGCGCTTCGTCGATCAGCGCTTGCCACTCGCTGTCGTCGGCTTCTTCGAGCAACGGCAGCAGGCGCGGGCCGAACTGATGCTGCAAGGCGTTGCCGGTCGGGCAGGTGTTGAGGAACGCGTTCAGCGCTTCGTGATACCACTGGAACAGGCGCTCTTGCGGGCTGGTTTCCAGGTACGGCACGTGCAGTTCGATGATGTGCTTCTGGCCGATCCGGTCGAGACGACCGATCCGCTGCTCGAGCAGGTCCGGGTGCGACGGCAGATCGAACAGCACCAAGTGGTGAGCGAACTGGAAGTTGCGACCTTCACTGCCGATTTCCGAGCAGATCAGCACTTGCGCGCCGAACTCTTCATCGGCGAAGTAAGCGGCGGCGCGGTCACGCTCAAGGATGTTCATGCCTTCATGGAACACCGTGGCCGGGATGCCGGAACGCACGCGCAGGGCGTCTTCCAGGTCCATCGCGGTTTCGGCGTGGGCGCAGATCACCAGCACTTTGGTGCGCTTGAGCATTTTCAGCTGATCGATCAGCCACTCGACACGCGGGTCGAATTTCCACCAGCGCTCTTCTTCGCTGGCGTCTGGTTGCGCCTGGAAGCTGACTTCCGGGTACAGCTCAGCGTGTTCGCCCAGCGGCAGTTCGAGGTATTCGTCCGGGCACGGCAGCGGGTACGGGTGCAGTTTGCGCTCAGGGAAACCCTGCACGGCGGCGCGGGTATTACGGAACAGCACGCGACCGGTGCCGTGGCGATCGAGCAGTTCGCGCACGAGGCGGGCGCTGGCTTCGGTGTCGCCATCGTTGACCGCGGTCAACAGGGCTTCGCCTTCGTTGCCGAGGAAGCCGTGAATGGTTTTGTGCGCTTCGGCCGAGAGACGGCCCTTGTCGAGCAGTTCCTGCACGGCTTCGGCCACCGGGCGATAGTTGTCGCTCTCGGCGCGGAAGGCGGCCAGGTCGTGGAAACGGTTCGGGTCGAGCAGGCGCAGACGGGCGAAGTGGCTGTCCTGACCGAGTTGTTCCGGGGTGGCGGTGAGCAGCAGCACGCCCGGGATGACTTCGGCGAGTTGTTCGACCAGCGAGTATTCCGGGCTGGCCTTTTCTTCGTGCCAGACCAAGTGGTGCGCTTCGTCGACCACCAGCAGATCCCAACCGGCAGCAAACAGTGCGTCCTGAGCCTTCTCGTCATCGACCAGCCACTCCAGCGCGACCAGCGCCAGTTGCGTGTCTTCGAACGGGTTGGTGGCATCGCTTTCGATGAAGCGTTCTTCGTCGAACAGCGCGACCTGCAGGTTGAAGCGGCGGCGCATCTCCACCAGCCACTGGTGCTGGAGGTTTTCCGGGACGAGGATCAGCACGCGGTTGGCGCGGCCCGAGAGCAGTTGGCGATGGATCACCAGACCGGCTTCGATGGTTTTACCCAGACCCACTTCGTCCGCCAGCAAAACGCGCGGGGCGATACGGTCGGCGACTTCACGGGCGATGTGCAATTGGTGCGCGATTGGCTGCGCGCGAACGCCACCCAGGCCCCAGAGCGATGATTGCAACTGGCGGCTGGTGTGTTCGAGAGTGTTGTAACGCAGCGAGAACCACGCCAGCGGATCGATCTGGCCGGCGAACAGACGGTCGCTGGCCAGACGGAACTGGATGAAGTTCGACAGCTGGGTTTCCGGCAGGGTGACGGCTTCGTTCTGCCCGTTGAGACCGTGATAGACCATCAGGCCGTCGACATCGTCGACTTGCTGCACGGTCATCTTCCAGCCTTCGAAGTGGGTGATGCTGTCACCCGGCGAGAACCGCACGCGGGTCAGGGGCGCATTCCGTAGCGCGTACTGGCGGGTTTCGCCAGTGGCCGGGTAAAGCACGGTCAACAAGCGGCCGTCCTGTGCCAGAACGGTGCCTAAACCAAGCTCTGCTTCGCTGTCACTGATCCAGCGTTGCCCCGGTTGATACTGCTGCGCCATGCTGCCTGACTCCCACCTTGAAAAAGCGGGCTATCTTAACGGAATGAGGGCTTCAGGGCCAAAGATTACTGGCGTAGGAGCTGCCGCAGGCTGCGATCTTTTGATCTTTGAGAACCCTTGAGGTTTGAGCTGTCTGATAAAGATCGCAGCCTTCGGCAGCTCCTACACGTGCCAAGTGCGTCACAGATTTGCGACGGATGGCTCAAGGCGCCTTTGCCGCAGCCGATAGCCTGCTGACAGGAGACCCCATATATGTTGCCACCGATGCTCCCCCTGAGCGCTGTGCCGATCACTTCCCAGCAGGATCCGATCCGCCAGCGCCCGGACATTCCTCCGGTGGTGCCGGTGCAGGAAAGCTCCAACGAAAGCACGATCGATTTGCAAAAGCGCGATCCTGAAGAGGATCGACTGCTGGCGCGTGAAGAGCAGCGCCGTCAGCAAGAACGTGATCGCCGTCGTCGCGAAGCCGATGAAGACCCGGAAGAACACCTGGCCGTGCCCGGCACCGAGTTGAACGCCGATAACACCGTGCCGGTGGTGCCGCTGATGGAAGATCAGCCGCGTCAGGGCTTGTGGGTCGATATCGAGATCTGATCTTCGGCTGTTCAGCGCTGGTGTGACGTTGCATTATTGGCGCAGTCCTGCCGGTGATGTGGCAGTTGTGATTCTTTCAAGTGATGTACTGACGCCATGAGCCAAGACGACAAACTGATTGACCTCAGTACTGAACGCGCCAAGCGCGTGCATGACATTAAAGAGAAGCGGCTGAACGAAGTGCGCCAGGCGTTCGAACAGGCGATGCCGCTGGGAAAAGCCAAGAAAAAGTCGAAAAACAAGCCGAAAAAGCGTTGATCTCTGCCTGCATCCGTTGATGCAGGTCATTTAATTTCCCTCCTTTACTCTCCTTCGTTGCTGGTATTGATCCCGGTCAATTTGTGCGCCTGTGTGTTTGGTAACTTAGTTCCATCGCAGCAGAGCAGAGGCCCAGGAGGCCAGTCATGTTTTTCGATAACGTGGTGTTTGCCGGGGTCCTGACTGTAGGGCTGATGGTTCTGTTTTTTGCAGGGTTTGGATTTTTTATCTGGAAGGATGCGAATAAGCGCAAGAAGTGATTCTTCTGGATTGATGAGCACGCAAGGCATTTTGGGGCGACTTCGGTTGCCCCTTTTTTTTTGTGTCTTGGCGGCCTTTGGGCCGACCATGCTTTGGGTGTGCTTTGTGAATATCCGTTGCTGCGGTAACGGCGGCTTAGGGTTCCGCCCTTACGGCGGGTCACCTTTTCCAAACGCCGAAAAGGTAACCCAAAAGGCTTGCTCCTACGTGCGGCCCGCTCGCTGGGGCTCGGGGGTCCTTCGCTGCGGGATCGATCCGGGCGCAGCGCCTACGGTTTGCTTCGCTGCACCTCCTCTCGCTGTGTTTGGCTTCGCCAAACGGTCGCTGCGCTCCCACGCCCGGATCAATCCCTCCGCTCAGCCTTCCGACGTCGCCCGTGGAGCAAGATCAAGAGCAGGCGAGCTGACACTCGGCCTATTGAGTGGTGAAGAGCGGGGCGTGGTCGGCTTTGGATTTGTGGTGGATTTTCCCCTCACCCCAGCCCTCTCCCGAGGGAGAGGGAGCCGATTTGTGGGCTTTTCAAGATCTGAGTTCAACGCGGTATCGCACGTCGGCGTACCTTCCCCAAACACCACGGTCAGTCCCCTCTCCCTCTGGGAGTGTATGTACCGGAGACATGGTGGACAGGTGTTCGGAGACATGGTGGACACATTTTAATAGACACATTGCTTATCGCGAAGGAGATGGCCTGTGTCTTGGGAAGAGGTGTCCACCGTGCAGCTTCGTTCAGAATTCGTGCTGTTGGCTCGGCAAGAAGGGGCCAATGTTCGGCAGCTTTGCCGTCGATTCAATATCAGCCCAAGCACTGCCTACAAATGGCTCAACAGGTTTGAAAACCTCGGTGCGCAAGGGTTGATCGATCAGTCTCGACGACCGAAGACGTCACCCAAACGCTGCGCTGATGAGGTTGAGCAGCAGATTTTGACCGTGAGTCAGGAGTACGCCGCTTGGGGCGCTCGCAAGCTCAAGCGCGTGTTGGAAGACGACGGCAAAGTGATGCCCTCTGTCAGCACCGTGCATGCGGTTTTACAGCGTCATTCGCGCGTTGATCCAAAGGCTGCCGAGGTCAAACCGTTTATCCGGTTCGAGCACGAGGCGCCCAACGATCTTTGGCAGATCGACTTCAAAGGCCATATCAGCCTGAAACACGGACGTTGCCATCCGCTGACGATACTGGACGATCACTCACGGTTCTCACTGTGCATCGCTGCGTGCGCCAATGAGCAGCGCCGAACCGTCCAGGAGCAACTAATGCGGGCCTTTCGGCGCTACGGTCTGCCTCTGCGCATGACGATGGACAACGGTTCGCCATGGGGTGACCAGACCGGCGTTTATACCGCGCTGGAGGTCTGGCTGATGAGCCAGGGCATCAAGGTCGGCCACTCCCGACCTTATCACCCGCAAACCCAGGGAAAGCTGGAGCGCTTCCACCGCAGTCTGAAAAGGGAAGTCCTGCAAGGCCAACTCTTCATCGATCTGGACGATGCACAACGGGCGTTTGATATCTGGCGTGATATCTACAACCAGAAGCGCCCGCATCAAGCGCTGGACATGCAGGTTCCTGCTACTCGTTACAGCAGCAGCCCACGGGAATACCAGGAGCAACCAGCGGCACCGGAGTACGACGATGGGGATGTGGTCAGGAAGGTTCAGGTAAAAGGAGAGATCTACTGGAGGAACCGTGAATACTCAGTTGGAAAGGCTTTTCACGGGAGGTCAGTAGCTATCCGGGAAACGACGGAGGACGGCATCCACGATGTCTACTGGAGTAGACATCGTATCGCCCGAATCGACTTGAACTTGCAGATCGTGACGGCAGGTAAGAAGATCTAAAACCGTCCACTATGTCTCCGAACATGTGTCCACCATGTCTCCGGTACATACAGGGAGAGGGCTAGGGTGAGGGGCTCTTGCTTCAAGGCTTCAAAATCTGAGTTCGGTACGGTATTTCACGTCGGCGCGCCTCTCCCAAACACCTCGATCAGTCCCCTCTCCCTCTGGGAGAGGGTTAGGGTGAGGGGCTCTTGCTTCAAGGCTTCAAAATCTGAGTTCGGCACGGTATTTCACGTCGGCGTGCCTCTCCCAAACACCTCGGTCAGTCCCCTCTCCCTCTGGGAGAGGGCTAGGGTGAGGGGCTTTTGATCTGGCTTTTGATCTGGCTTTTGATCTGGCTTTTGATCTGGCTTTTGATCTTGCTCTGGCTTTGGCTTTTGATCTTTTGCCCCTTCGGCAGGCCGAGCGGAGGTGTTCATCCGGGGGGTAGGCGCGCAGCGCCGTGCGGCGCAGCCGCATACATCGAGAGGAGGTGCAGCGAAGCAAACCGTAGGCGATGCCCCGGATGGACACCGTAGCGAGGGAACACTGAGCCTCAGCGAAGTGCCGTACGCCGGGGCAAAGCCTTTTGGGTTACCTTTTCGGCGTTTGGAAAAGGTGACTCGCTGTAAGAGCGAAACCGCCAGCGGCAACACCCGCAGCAACGGATATGCCCCCCCCAATTCCAAACCCCCAAACACAAAAAAAGGCGCGATCCTCTCGAATCGCGCCTTTCTCATGTCCCGCTATCTATCAGCTCCCCAGCGCCTTCGAAGCCAGCCAGAACAACCCAGCGGACAGCGCCACAGTCGCCGGCAAGGTCAACACCCAAGCCAACAGAATGGTGCGAACCGTGCCACCCTGCAGGCCGCTCTTGTTGGCGACCATGGTGCCCGCCACGCCCGAAGACAGCACGTGAGTGGTCGACACCGGCAGGCTGAAGATGTTGGCCATGCCGATCAAACTGGCAGTAGTGATCTGCGCGGACATGCCCTGGGAATAGGTCATGCCCTGCTTGCCGATCTTCTCGCCGATGGTCAGCACCACGCGTTTCCAGCCAACCATGGTGCCCAGGCCCAAGGCCAGTGCAACCGCCAGAATCACCCAGAACGGCGCGTATTCAGTGGTGGTGGTCAGGTCTTTGCGCAGCTTGTCGAGGTCAGCCTTTTCACGGGCTTCCAGGCCAGGCAGCTTGCCAACCTTCTTCGCGGTGTCGTCCAGGCAGAGCAGGTAGCGACGTACTTCGATACGGCTTTCCGACGACAGCGAGTGGTAGTCCGCTACGCCTTTAAGCGTGTGCAGCAGGGCGCTGATGGTCGGTTCGGTCTGCTGCGGGTTGCAGCGGAATTTCTCCGGCAGGTCGCCTTCCACGCTCTTGCCCAAGGCCAGGAATTCACCCAGCGAATCGGCGTTGCGCTGGTAGAACTGGCTCAGGTGCAGGGTCGCATCGCGGGTGCGTTCGATCTGATACGTGGTGCTGTTCAGGTCGAGGACGAACTGCGCAGGCACGATACCGATCAGCACCAGCATGATCAGGCCGATGCCTTTCTGACCATCGTTGGAGCCGTGCACGAAGCTCACGGCCATCGCCGAGATCACCAGGACCAGACGGTTCCAGAACGGTGGATGCTTCTTGTCGTCGATCTTGCGGCGCTGTTCCGGTGTCTTGTGCATCTTCGACAGCGGACGCCACCATTTCAGGCCGATCAGAATCAGCGCGGCGATCAGGAAGCCGGCCATTGGCGAGAACACCAGCGAGGCGCCAATGTCGATCGCTTTCTGCCAGTTCACGCCGTCGGCCAACGGAATGTCGTTGATCAGGGCGTTGGCCAGGCCGACACCGAGGATCGAGCCGATCAAGGTGTGCGAGCTGGAAGCCGGGATACCGAAGTACCAGGTGCCCAGGTTCCAGGCGATTGCCGCGGCGAGCAACGAGAACACCATCGCCAGGCCATGGCCGGTGTTCACATTGATCAGCAGTTCAACCGGCAGCAAATGGACAATGGCATACGCCACGCCAACGCCGCCCAGCAGCACGCCGAGGAAATTGAACACACCGGAAAAGAACACCGCCAGGTGGGGCGGCATGGCTTTGGTGTAGATAACAGTGGCTACCGCGTTAGCGGTGTCATGAAATCCATTGATGAACTCGAAGGCGAGGACAAACGTCAGGGCGAGCAAGAGGCTCACAAGCACCCAAGCATCCAGTCCGCTGAATAAATCGATCATGAAGGTTTTCTGACCCGGTCGTAAGGGGGCGCGATTATGCCAGAAAAGACTGGAAATCGATCCCCTACCTGCTCATCGGTTACACACTTCTTCGATTTAATTTGTTGCAGCGCATGAAAACCCAGCGCAGCACAGGGTTTTTCAAGTCATTGATTTATATAGTAAAAGGCTCATTTCGCAGGCGATTTCATCGTCGCAGAGAGGTCTCGAACGCTTGTCTGAAATATCTGTGAAACCTGTAGGACGCCCGTCCTCAGTCTGCCAGATCGGATGATGGCCGCTGCCCGCGGGTAGCGGGCGCGCAAGGCATCGTCGTTCCACCGCGCTTGTAACCGGTGTGGACGTAAAACCTTCAACGATCGAAAAACTGTGGCTCAAGGCTCTTCGGCTTTGAGTTCCTTTTCGATCTTTTCGATTTCTTGCTTGAAGACCTGATCCTGAACGGTCGGGCGTTTACGCCACGCTTTGCGTTCCGGTTCGGGCTGAGCGGCGTAGGTGGTGACTTCCCCGCCGTAAACTTCCTTGTAACGTTGTTCCTGGCGCTCAAGTTCCGCGCGCAGTTCGTCTTTCGTCACAGTGCTACCTGTATGAGTTGAGTTAAGTGTCTGGTGAAACGCACTGCAACGAATCGATTGAACGAAGCCACCGAGCATCCAGCACCTGAACAGGCATTGGTGTAATCGGTGGGGCGATCAAGACTTCCGTGTTACAGGCGGCTACGGCACCAGATAAAAACTGACGCAGCATCAGTTTCCTGTTTCAGCGAGCGCAGGCGTTGCATGAGTGATGCGCGTCAGGCGCTGGCCGGGCTGTTGGCGATGGACATCGCCGCAGCGGGTGACGACCTCGGCGTTTAAAAACGAGGTGCCACTGAGGTGCATTATAGCGGTCGATTCAGGAATGACTATCTTTGCCAAGTTAAAAACGGTTCTGAATGTGTGATTGTTTTGTGACTCGCAACTTTTCTCGCTAGTTGAAGTGCAGACGCCCACTATTTAGCGAGCGATCTGTTTTTGGCGCCATTTAGTCGAACAACTAAGGCCGTGATTCAGATAAAAGCCAAAGTTCAGCCGAACCCTTGGAGCGTTGACGCGAGCCGCATGGCTGATTGCGATTATCGGCCCGCGGTTCGATAATCGCCCAATCTTGCAGGTCCGACGCTTGTGCATTTGTTGGCGAGCCGCTTGTATAGCCCATTGATCCGTGCCGGATAAAAGGACAAGAAATGAACGATCAAATGCGCAACTCTTTCACCTCCGTGGCGCCGCCGATCGTCGCCTCGCCGGCCAAACGCATCCAGGCGTTGACCGGTGATCCGGACTTCATGACCTCGCTGGCCCGGGGCTTGGCGGTGGTGCAGGCGTTTCAGGAGCGCAAGCGTCATCTGACCATCGCCCAAATCAGTCACCGCACGGAAATTCCTCGCGCCGCCGTGCGCCGGTGTCTGCATACGCTGATCAAACTCGGCTACGCCACCACCGACGGGCGCACCTATTCGTTGCTGCCCAAAGTGCTGACCCTCGGCCACGCGTATCTGTCGTCGACGCCGTTGGCGGTGTCCGCCCAGCCCTACCTCGACCGCATGAGCGAGCAACTGCACGAAGCCTGCAACATGGCCACGCTTGAAGGCGACGACATTCTCTACATCGCGCGTTCGGCGACCACCCAACGGCTGATATCGGTGGATCTGTCGGTGGGCGGTCGGTTGCCGGCGTATTGCACATCGATGGGCCGGATTCTGCTGGCAGCCCTCGACGATACGTCGTTGCGTGAGTACCTCGATCACGCCGAACTGGTCGCCAAGACCAGTCGCACGATCCATACCCCTGATGCGTTGCTCGAATGTCTGCAGGAAGTGCGGCAGCAAGGCTGGTGCATTGTCGATCAGGAACTGGAACAAGGCCTGCGTTCGATTGCCGTGCCGGTCTACGATGCCTCGGGCCAAGTGGTGGCGGCGCTCAACGTCAGTACCCACGCCGGTCGCGTCAGTCGGACCGAGCTGGAGCAGCGCTTCCTGCCGGGCTTGCTCAGTGCCAGTCGCGACCTCAGCGCACAGCTGTTCGCCTGATGAAGCTGTTCGATAAACGCACAGTGTTGCGTTTATCGAATTGACGCTAAAACCCTCGGATCATTAATGTCGCGGCAGCGTCATCCGGCGCTGATGTGAATGAGCCCGCCGGACTGTCGACTCCCATAATAATGACAAGAGGCAACTCACCATGCGCACGCTCTCCGACTGTCTCCGCTCCACCCGCTGTTGCCGGGTTTCCCGCAACGCCTGATCCAGACCTTCTATTCTCGTGACCGTGCCTCTCTCTGGCCGGCCGCCGTTCGACTGCGTTTTTTGCGTGGAATAAAAATAATGAACCAGCCTCAGTCCGCTGTAGGTAACTGCCTCGACGTGCAGACCTTCATCAATGCCCAACCGATCTCGCGCTATCAGTGGCGGGTGGTGATCTTGTGTTTCCTGATTGTCTTTCTCGATGGCCTCGACACCGCCGCGATGGGCTTCATTGCCCCGGCGCTGTCGCAGGACTGGGGCATCGACCGCGCCAGTCTTGGCCCGGTGATGAGTGCGGCGTTGATCGGTATGGTCTTTGGCGCACTGGGTTCCGGTCCATTGGCTGACCGCTTCGGGCGAAAAGTCGTACTCGTCGGCGCTGTGGTGCTGTTCGGTGCCTTCAGCCTGGCGTCGGCATACAGCACCAACGTCGAACAACTGTTGGTGTTGCGTTTCCTCACCGGTCTGGGTCTGGGCGCCGGCATGCCCAACGCCACCACGCTGCTCTCGGAATACACCCCGGAGCGCAAGAAATCGCTGCTGGTGACCAGCATGTTCTGCGGTTTCAACCTCGGTATGGCCGGTGGCGGGTTTATTTCCGCCAAGCTGATCCCCGCGTTCGGCTGGCACAGCCTGCTGCTGATCGGCGGGATCTTGCCGCTGATCCTCGCCGTAGTGCTGCTGTTCTGGCTGCCGGAATCGGCGCGCTACCTTGTAGTCCGCAATCGTGGCACTGACAAAATCCGCAAAACCCTGGCGCCGATTGATCCGCTCACTGTGGCCCAGGCTTCCAGCTTCAGCGTGCCGGAACAGAAAACCGTCAAGGCGCGAAACGTGTTCGCGGTGATTTTCTCCGGTACTTACAGCACTGGCACCTTGCTGCTGTGGCTGACCTATTTCATGGGCCTGGTGATCGTTTACCTGCTGACCAGTTGGCTGCCGACGCTGATGCGTGACAGTGGCGCGAGCATGGAACAAGCCGCGTTTATCGGTGCGTTGTTCCAGTTTGGCGGGGTGTTGAGTGCGGTGGCGGTGGGCTGGGCCATGGACCGCTTCAATCCGCACAAGGTCATCGGCACGTTCTACCTGCTGGCCGGGGTGTTTGCCTACGCGGTGGGGCAGAGCCTGGGCAATATCACGTTGCTGGCGACGTTGGTGCTGGTGGCGGGGATGTGCGTGAACGGTGCGCAGTCGGCGATGCCGTCACTGGCGGCGCGGTTTTATCCGACCCAAGGGCGGGCGACCGGGGTCTCGTGGATGCTGGGGATTGGCCGCTTTGGCGCGATTCTCGGGGCGTGGATGGGCGCGACGTTGTTGGGCCTGGGCTGGAATTTCGAGCAGGTGCTGACGGCGTTGGTGATTCCGGCGGCGTTGGCCACCACGGCGGTGCTGATCAAAGGCATGGTCAGTCATGCGGATGCGACCTGATATTTCGATGTAAAGCGAAAAGATCGCAGCCTTCGGCAGCTCCTACATGTGAACGCGTAACCCTGTAGGAGCTGCCGAAGGCTGCGATCTTTTGCAGGCAACACGAACCGATAGGTTGACAACAATCTGTTCGATAAACGAACACTCAGTCGATTATCGGATTGTTTGGTAATTTTCCCAGGCTTAATCTTCAGTCACTCCGGCGCTGAACCTCGCGCCTTTTTATCACTGGCGATTCATTACAAAAACAGGAGCCCGCTCCATGGCTGAGATCCTTTCGCTGCACGACGCGGTGAAGCAATTCGTCAATGACGGTGACACCGTCGCACTCGAAGGCTTCACTCACCTGATCCCTACAGCAGCGGGTCATGAAATCATTCGTCAGGGCAAGAAAGATCTGACGCTGGTGCGGATGACGCCTGACCTGATCTACGACCAACTGATCGGTGCCGGTTGTGCCCGCAAACTGATTTTCTCCTGGGGCGGCAACCCTGGCGTGGGTTCGCTGCACCGTCTGCGTGATGCGGTCGAGAAGCAATGGCCGCACGCTCTCGAAATCGAAGAGCACAGCCACGCCGACCTGGCCAATGCCTACGTCGCCGGCGCCTCCGGACTACCGTTCGCGGTGCTGCGAGCCTACGCCGGTTCCGACCTGCCAAAGGTCAATCCGCTGATCAAAACCGTGACCTGCCCGTTCACCGGTGAAGTGTTGGCGGCGGTGCCGTCGGTGCGTCCGGACGTGACCGTGATCCACGCACAGAAAGCCGACCGCCAGGGCAACGTGTTGCTGTGGGGCATTCTTGGTGTGCAGAAAGAAGCCGCACTGGCCGCCAAGCGCTGCATCGTCACGGTTGAAGAAATCGTCGATGACCTCAACGCGCCGATGAACTCTTGTGTATTGCCGACCTGGGCCTTGAGCGCGGTCTGCCATGTTCCCGGCGGCGCACATCCTTCCTACGCCCACGGTTACAACGAGCGCGACAATCGTTTCTATCAGGCGTGGGATCCGATCGCCCGAGACCGTGAGACGTTTACTGCGTGGATCAACGAATACATCCATGGCTGCGCTGACTTCAGCGCGTTCCAGGCCAAGTTGGCCGCTGCTTCGGAGGCCAAATAATGACTTACACCACCAATGAAATGATGACCGTCGCCGCGGCCCGTCGCCTGAAGAACGGCTCGGTGTGCTTCGTCGGCATCGGCCTGCCGTCGAAAGCCGCCAACCTTGCGCGCCTGACTTCTTCGCCGGACGTGGTGCTGATCTACGAATCGGGTCCGATTGGCGCCAAGCCAAGTGTGCTGCCGCTGTCGATCGGTGACGGCGAACTCGCTGAAACCGCTGACACCGTCGTACCGACCGGTGAGATTTTTCGCTACTGGTTGCAGGGCGGGCGCATCGACGTCGGTTTTCTCGGCGCCGCGCAGGTCGACCGTTTCGGCAACATCAACACCACCGTGGTCGGCGATTACTTCTCGCCGAAAGTGCGTCTGCCAGGTGCCGGTGGCGCGCCGGAAATTGCCGGTTCGGCGAAAAGCGTGTTGATCATCCTTAAACAGTCGGCGCGTTCGTTCGTCGACAAACTCGATTTCATCACCTCGGTCGGTCACGGCGAGGGCGGTGATTCGCGCAAACGTCTGGGCCTGCCGGGCGCCGGTCCGGTCGGGATCATCACCGACCTGTGCATCATGGAGCCGGAAGAGGGCACCCACGAATTCGTGGTCACCGCGTTGCACCCGGGCGTGACCCGCGAGCAAGTGGTCGCGGCCACCGGTTGGGCGGTTCGTTTTGCTGACAACGTCGAAACCACCGCTGAACCGACCGACGTCGAACTGACGGCGCTGCGCGATCTCGAAGCGCGCACGGCCGCCGCCCACGGCCAGGCACCGGGAGAAGCATGATGCGTGAGGTTTATATCTGCGATGCGATTCGCACCCCGATTGGCCGGTTCGGCGGCGGTTTGTCTGCCGTTCGCGCCGACGACCTGGCCGCTGTGCCGATCAAGGCCCTGATGGAACGCAATCCGTCGGTGGACTGGAGCGCCATCGACGAAGTGTTCCTCGGTTGCGCCAACCAGGCCGGCGAAGACAACCGCAACGTCGCGCGCATGGCGCTGCTGTTGGCAGGCCTGCCGGACAGCGTGCCGGGCGTGACCCTCAATCGTCTTTGCGCTTCGGGCATGGATGCGATCGGCACGGCATTCCGTGCCATCGCCAGCGGCGAGATGGAGCTGGCGATTGCCGGCGGTGTCGAGTCGATGTCCCGCGCGCCGTTTGTGATGGGCAAGGCTGACGCAGCGTTTTCGCGCAACATGAAGCTGGAAGACACCACCATCGGCTGGCGTTTCATCAACCCGTTGATGAAGGCGCAGTACGGCGTCGACGCGATGCCACAGACCGCCGATAACGTCGCCGACGACTATAAAGTCTCGCGCGCCGATCAAGACGCTTTTGCCCTGCGCAGCCAGCAACGTACCGCCGCTGCGCAGGCTGCTGGCTACTTCGCTGAAGAAATCGTCGAAGTGCGCATCGCCCACAAGAAGGGCGAAACCGTGGTTAGCCAGGATGAACATCCTCGCGCCGACACGACCCTCGAAGCGCTGAACAAGCTGAAACCGGTCAACGGCCCGGACAAAACCGTCACCGCCGGCAATGCCTCCGGCGTCAACGACGGTGCCGCCGCGCTGATTCTGGCGTCCGCCGAAGCCGTAAAAAAACATGGCCTGACCGCCCGCGCCAAAGTGCTCGGCATGGCTAGTGCTGGTGTCGCCCCTCGGGTGATGGGCATCGGCCCGGTGCCAGCGGTGCGCAAATTGATCGAGCGCCTCGGCGTCGCGGTCAGCGATTTCGACGTGATCGAACTCAACGAAGCGTTTGCCAGCCAAGGTTTGGCGGTACTGCGTGAACTGGGTCTGGCGGATGACGCCGCGCAGGTCAATCCGAATGGCGGCGCGATCGCCCTCGGTCATCCGTTGGGCATGAGCGGTGCGCGTCTGGTGCTGACCGCGCTGCATCAGCTTGAAAAGATTCAAGGCAAGAAAGGTCTGGCGACCATGTGCGTTGGTGTCGGCCAAGGTCTGGCCCTGGCCATCGAACGCGTCTGACGCAAGCCGTGACGAAAAAGAACAGAGGAAAGCGACATGTCTGACAAGCCTGGTTACCGTCGTCCGCAGGAAGGCACTCAGCCTGAGTACCTGCACCCGACGTATCAATCCACCAACCTGCGCTCGCCGTCGAAGCCGTTGGTGTTTCTGCCGCACTCGCTGTCGGAAATCACCGGGCCGACCATCGGCGCCGAGCACGTGGGCGACACCGATAATGACCTGACCGCGCAGCACGAAGGCGAGCCGCAGGGCGAACGCATCATCATTCACGGCCGCGTGCTCGATGAAAATGGTCTGCCGGTGCCGGGGATTCTGGTGGAGATCTGGCAGGCCAACGCTGCCGGCCGCTACAACCACAAGCGCGACCTGCACGACGCGCCGCTGGACCCGAATTTCACCGGCACCGGCCGCACCGTCACCGACGCCGACGGCTGGTATCAATTCCAGACCATCAAACCCGGCGCCTACCCGTGGGGCAACCACCACAACGCCTGGCGCCCGGCGCACATCCACTTTTCGCTGTTCGGGCCGAGCATCCTCACCCGTCTGGTCACGCAAATGTATTTCCCGGGCGATCCGCTGCTGGCCTACGACCCGATCTACAACTGCGTGCCAGATACTTCGGCCAAGGAACGCCTGATCGCCAGTTTCGATCTGGAAAAAACCATTCCGTCCTACGCCCTCGGTTATCGCTGGGACATCGTGCTGCGCGGGCGTGAAGCCACGCCGATGGAGAAATAAGATGACGCTGACTGCGACCACGTCCCACACCGTCGGGCCGTACTACCACATCGGTCTGACCTGGCTGAACCGTGAAGACCTCACCGTCGAACAGACTCTGGGCGAACGCGTGGCGATCACCGGGCAAGTGGTGGATGGCAACGGCGATGTCGTCAACGACGCCATGCTCGAAGTCTGGCAGGCCAACGCCGCCGGCAAGTACGACCACCCGGAAGACGAGCAGGACAAACCGCTCGATCCGCACTTTGAAGGTTTTGGCCGGGTGCCGGTGGATGCGGAAGGGCGCTTCCGCTTCACCACGATCAAACCGGGCACGGTTGAAGGCCTGAAGGGCTCGACCCAGGCGCCGCATCTGGTGGTGCTGGTGTTTGCCCGTGGCCTGGTGAAGCACTTGCTGACGCGGATCTACTTTGAGGGCGAGCCGGCCAACGTTGATGATCCGTTGCTCGAATGTGTGCCGGCTGAACGTCGCAGTACGTTGCTGGCCAAACAGGATGCTTCGGGTGTTTACCAGTGGAATGTGATTCTGCAGGGCACTGATGCCGAAACCGTGTTCTTCGATTACTGATCGCTGACAACTGATCATTCCCACGCTCTGCGTGGGAATGCCGCCATGGACGCTCCGCGTCCACTGTGACGCGGAGCGTCACCGAATGCGTTACCACGCGGAGCGTGGGAACGATCGATATAGGATGTGGAACGGGACTGTTGCAAAGTATGTCTAGACTCTCACTGTCCCTATCGAGTGAAAAACAATGACAACCACTACCTCCCATTACACTGGTGAAGAGCGCAGCAAGCGCATCTTTGCCATTGTCGGCGCCTCGTCCGGCAACCTCGTCGAATGGTTCGACTTCTACGTCTACGCCTTCTGCGCGATCTATTTCGCCCCGGCGTTTTTCCCCTCCGACAACCCGACGGTGCAACTGGTCAACACCGCTGGCGTGTTCGCTGCCGGCTTCCTGATGCGCCCGATTGGTGGCTGGATTTTTGGCCGGGTCGCCGACAAGCACGGGCGCAAGAATTCGATGCTCATCTCGATTCTGATGATGTGCTTCGGCTCGTTGCTGATCGCCTGCCTGCCAACCTATAAAGACATCGGCGTCTGGGCACCGGTGCTGCTTTTGTTCGCACGTTTGCTGCAAGGCCTGTCGGTCGGCGGTGAGTACGGCACCACTGCCACCTACATGAGCGAAGTCGCCCTCAAGGGCCAGCGCGGATTTTTCGCCTCGTTCCAGTACGTGACGTTGATTGGCGGCCAATTGCTGGCCGTGTCGCTGGTGGTGGTTCTGCAGCAATTCCTCACCGAAGAAGACCTGCGTGCCTACGGCTGGCGGATTCCGTTTGTGGTCGGTGCGGTGGCGGCATTGATTTCGCTGTTTCTGCGTCGCAGTCTGAAAGAAACCACCAACAAGGAAACCCGAGAACACAAGGATGCCGGCAGCATCGCCGCGCTGTTCCGCGATCACAAAGCTGCGTTCATCACCGTGCTCGGGTACACCGCCGGTGGTTCGCTGATTTTCTACACCTTCACTACCTACATGCAGAAGTATCTGGTGAACACCGCCGGCATGCACGCCAAGACCGCCAGCTACATCATGACCGGCGCGCTGTTCCTGTATATGTGCATGCAGCCGCTGTTCGGCATGCTCGCCGACAAGATCGGTCGACGTAATTCGATGCTCTGGTTCGGCGCGCTCGGTACGCTGTTTACTGTGCCCATTCTGTTGAGCCTGAAAAGCGTCAGCAGCCCGTTCCTCGCGTTTGTGTTGATCACCGTAGCGCTGGCGATTGTCAGTTTCTACACCTCGATCAGCGGCCTGGTTAAAGCCGAAATGTTTCCGCCGGAAGTCCGCGCCCTCGGCGTCGGTCTGGCTTACGCGGTGGCGAATGCGATCTTCGGCGGTTCGGCGGAATTCGTCGCCCTGAGCCTGAAGAACATCGGCATGGAAAACTCCTTCTACTGGTACGTGACGGCGATGATGGCGATCGCCTTCCTGTTCAGTCTGCGCCTGCCGAAACAGGCGGCGTATTTGCACCACGATCTCTAACCCGAAGTGCCCGGGCTGTCATGGCCCGCGCCGGCAAGGACTGTTTATGACTCAGCGACCGGGCAATCAATTGTTCGATGCCTACTTCACTGCCCGCGATATGCGTGAAGTGTTCTGCGATCAGGGCCGCGTGCAGGCGATGCTCGACTTTGAAGCGGCGCTGGCCCGGGCCGAGGCGCGGGTTGGTTTGATTCCTTCCTCTGCGGTGGCACCGATTGCGACGGCTTGCAGTGCCGGTCTGTATGATTTCGCGGCACTGGGCGAGGCGATTGCCACGGCCGGCAATTCGGCGATTCCGCTGGTCAAGGCGTTGGGTAAACAGATTGCCGCGACCGATGCACAAGCCGAGCGTTATGTGCATTTGGGTGCGACCAGTCAGGACGTGATGGATTCCGGGCTGGTGCTGCAATTGCGGCAGGCGCTGGCACTGATTGAAAGCGATCTGGCGCAATTGGCCGATTCCCTCGCGGTTCAGGCGCAACGTTACGCCGCCACGCCGCTGGCCGGACGCACCTGGCTGCAACATGCGACGCCGGTAACCCTCGGCATGAAAATCGCCGGATGGTTGGGCGCTGTCACTCGCAGTCGTCAGCGTCTGCGCGAACTCAAACCGCGTTTGCTAGTGCTGCAATTCGGTGGTGCATCCGGGACCCTCGCCGCGTTGGGCGAACAGGCCTTGCCGATTGCCCAAGCGTTGGCCGAAGAACTGCAACTGACCTTGCCCGAACAACCGTGGCACACCCAGCGTGATCGCGTGGTCGAGTTCGGCGCAGTGCTCGGTTTGATCGCCGGCAGCCTCGGCAAATTCGGCCGCGACATCAGCCTGTTGATGCAGACCGAAGCAGCAGAAGTGTTCGAGCCATCGGCACCGGGCAAGGGTGGCTCGTCGACCATGCCGCACAAGCGCAATCCAGTGGGTGCAGCGGTGTTGATTGGCGCAGCGACGCGCGTGCCCGGTCTGGTCTCGACGCTGTTCAGCGCGATGCCGCAGGAGCACGAACGCAGCCTCGGCCTGTGGCATGCCGAATGGGAAACCTTGCCGGAGATTTGCTGCCTCGTTTCGGGGTCGCTGCAACAGGCTCGGTTACTCGCCGATGGATTGGAAGTCGATGCCGAGCGCATGGGCCGAAACCTTGAATTGACGCAGGGGCTGGTGCTGGCCGAAGCCGTGAGCATCGTCCTTGCCCAGCGTGTTGGCCGCGACACCGCGCATCATCTGCTTGAGCAATGCTGCAAACGCGCGGTGGCCGAACAACGCCATTTGCGCGCCGTGCTCGGTGACGAACCGCAAGTCACCGCCGAGTTGAGCAGCGCTGAACTCGATCAACTTTTGAATCCCGCCCATTACCTCGGTCAGGCGCAAGTCTGGGTCGAGCGTGCGGTGGCCGAACACAACGCATTGTCTGTCTGAAAGGAGAGGGCTGTGGCTTTCGTTCAACTCGCCGATGGCGAACTGCACTATCAAATTGAAGGTCCGGTCGATGCGCCGGTGCTGGTGCTGTCCAACTCGCTGGGCACTGATCTGCACATGTGGGACGCGCAGATGCCGGCATTTACCGAGCATTTTCGCGTGCTGCGTTTCGATACCCGTGGCCATGGCCAATCGCTGGTGACGCCGGGGCCTTACAGCATCGAACAACTGGGTTATGACGTGCTCGGTCTGCTGGATGCACTGCATATCGAGAGTGCGCATTTCTGTGGATTGTCGATGGGCGGCTTGATCGGCCAATGGCTGGGGATCAACGCCGGGCATCGCCTGGACAAGCTGATCGTCTGCAACACAGCGGCAAAAATCGGCGATCCGTCGGTGTGGAATCCACGCATCGAAACCGTGTTGCGTGACGGCGCGGCGGCGATGGTTGCCTTGCGTGATGCATCGATTGCCCGTTGGTTTACCCCGGATTTTTCCGCTGCACATCCGGCCGCAGCCAAGCAGATTACCGACATGCTCGCGGCCACTTCGCCTGAAGGTTATGCGGCCAACTGCGCGGCGGTGCGTGATGCCGATTTCCGCGAGCAACTGGCGTCGATCAACGTGCCGTTGTTGGTGATTGCCGGCACTGAAGATGCGGTAACGCCGCCGGCCGGTGGGCATTTCATTCAGGAGCATGTACGCGGTGCCCAGTACGCCGAGTTCTACGCGGCGCACCTGTCCAACGTGCAGGCTGGCGCGGATTTCAGTGATCGTGTGTTGGCGTTTCTAAACGCCTGATAAGGGGATTTTCGTGGACGAGAAACAACGTTACGACGAAGGCATGCAAGTGCGCCGCGCGGTGCTCGGTGATGCGCATGTCGATCGCAGCCTGACCACGTTGACCGAGTTCAACTCGGAGTTTCAGGAGATGATCACCCGGCATGCCTGGGGTGATATCTGGACGCGTCCGGGTTTGCCTCGGCATACCCGCAGCCTGATCACCATCGCCATGCTGATCGGCATGAACCGCGAAGGCGAGCTGAAACTGCATCTGCGCGCGGCGGCCAGTAATGGTGTGAGCCGGGGCGAGATCAAGGAAGTGATCATGCAGAGCGCGATCTACTGCGGGATTCCGGCGGCGAATGCGACGTTTCATCTGGCTGAATCGGTTTGGGATGAGCTAGGAGTCGAATCCCGGGAGTGATGTTGCCTGAGCTGACGCCATCGCTGGCAAGCCAGCTCCCACAGGTTTTTCAGGTGTGCACAAAATCTGTGTTCGCTGAAAATCCCTGTGGGAGCTGGCTTGCCAGCGATAGCAATAGTGGCCGCGACCAATCAAACCGTGGCAACAATAAATATCCGCTTGAACGCAAACAACGTATGCCCGTCCGCTTCCTGCGGATAATGCTCATGCACCCGCATCAGGTAGTGATAAATAAACCGCGTCTGTTCCGCTGAATTCAGCGCCTGCATCACCGGCCGCAGCGCCGAGACCTTCACCCAGTCATACACCGGCGATTTACCGTCGACTACCTGCAACTGCTCGGTCTCCCAGATATCCAGCGACGAGGTCAGCGGCGCGAGCAAACGGTAGTAATCCTCCAGTGCCAACAACGGCCGTGCGGCCATGCGCTGACGCAGTTCTGGTGTGCCTATTGGCGTGCCGCCGGGGCCGCCGTCTTCGAGGGTGTCGAGCATCAGCCGATACCACAGCGCATCGCGCCAGTCCGGCATGTGCGCCGCCAGACAACCGCCGGGATTCAGATAACCGAGCAGGTGCGGCAGCAGCGTTTCATGGCCCCCGATAAAGTGCAGTACGGCGGCAGCGAGCAGCAGATCCGCTGGCTGCTCCGGCCGCCAGTCGAGCAGATCGCAACACTTCCACTGCGCCCGGATCGGCAGACAGCGCGCTTCATCGAGCATCTGCGTGGAGCTGTCGACACCCTGCAACTGCGCGCGCGGCCAGCGTTCGGCCAGCAACTGCGTGGCAATGCCGGTGCCGCAGCCAAGGTCGTAAATACGTTGCGGGTTCCGCAGGTCGACACGGTCGAGCAATTCATGGACCGGGCGTTGCCTGAGACGGGAAAACTGCTGGTACGCCTTGGCGTCCCAGTCGGGTGTTGCAAGACGAGAGATCATTGAGGGGGTCCTCCGGTGATCGTTGGTGTCTTCCGATGACAACCTGGCTCCCAGCTTGAGGACCGACTACGACGACGGAAGCGGAAAGGTGAAGCACCTGAGTCCTTCAGGTTTTGTCACTTTACCTGCCGACCGGCAAAGTGCCACTTCTCCTGACCAGTGGCGAGAATTCCAATGTAGGAGCTGCCGCAGGCTGCGATCTTTTGATCTTGTTTTTAAGATCAAAAGATCGCAGCCTGCGGCAGCTCCTACAGGGGTGGATCGGTGTTTAGAGGAGGCTGATCGGGTAGCTGACGATCAAGCGGTTCTCGTCGAACTCGTTGTTGCTGAAGTCCCGGCGCATGGTCGAGTTGCGCCACCGGACGTTGAGATCCTTCAGCGCGCCGCTCTGCACGGTGTAGCCCAGTTCCGATTCGCGGTCCCATTCCTTACCGTCGGTGATCGTCCCGGTGTGCACGTTGTCGCCGCTGATATAGCGGTTCATCAGGGTCAGGCCGGGGATGCCCATCGCCACGAAGTTGTAGTCATGGCGCACTTGCCAGGAGCGTTCCTGCGCATTGTCATAACTGGCGTTGTAGCTGTCGTTGGCCAGCGTGCCGCCGCTGGTGCCGTTGACCCGCATCCAGGCGCTGTCGCCAGTGAGTTTCTGCAGGCCGACGTAGAAGGTGTTGCCGCCGTACTTCGCCGAGAACATGCCCGACCAGGTCTTGTTGTCGAGATCGCCGACGCGGGCGCTACCATCGTCCTTGCCATAGAAGAAGCCGAGGTTAGCGCCGAGGGTCCAGTCGCCGAGTGGCTGGCTGTGAATCAGGTTGACGTATTGCTGGCTGTAGATGTCCTTGAGTTCGGCATTCCACAGGCCGATCTGTGTGCGTTTTTCGTTGAAAACGTATTCACCGCCCTGAAAGTTGAAGCGATCAGAGGTGAACGCCGCTTTGCCGGTCATCGACATGTCGCTCATGCTGCTGTCGTCGCGCGGGCTGTTGGCGCGGAACTGACCGCCGTAGAGGGTCAGGCCGTCGATTTCTTTCGAGGTAATCTGCCCGCCACGAAAGGTCTGCGGCAGCGAGCGGCCGTCGTCCGAACGCAGGATTGGCAGCACCGGCATCCACTCGCCGACCTTCACTTCGGTCTGCGAAAGCTTGGCTTTGAAGGCGACGTTGGTGCGGCCGAAGTTGTCCGCTGGGCGTCCATCGCGATCCAGTGGCAGCAATTGGGTGCCGCCGGTGCCTTTGCCGCCATCGAGCTTCACCGAATACAAGCCGAGCACGTCCAGGCCGAAACCGACGGTGCCTTGGGTGAAGCCGGATTTCGCGTCGAGGATGAAGCTCTGCGTCCACTCTTCGGCCTTGCCCTGAGCTTTGGTCGGATTGGTGAAGTTGCGGTTGATGTAGAAGTTGCGCAGGTTCAGGTTGACCTTGGCCCCTTCGATGAAACCGGCCTCTTCAGCCGCAGCGGGCAGCGCCGCGCCGGCCAGGGCCAGGACGATCAGACCGGGAAATGCGTAAGGCGCAGGGGAGGTTGTCATAGCTGGGGTCTCTCTTGTTTTTTTAGGGCGAACGGGTGCGCTGCGGCCGTTTTTTACGGTGCAGAAATGCGATGAATTCAGGGGGTGAGGCGACGGCGATCAGCCGGTCGGAGCAGGGCGCGGGAGCATGGTGTCGAACCTGTTGTTATTGGTTTTGTTGATCGAATGGTGCGGGGGGCGGTGGTGGGGATTCAATCGGCGGAAGCGGTTTTTGGGCGATTATCGAACGCAAGATTTGCTCGGGGTTTTGGGTGAATGGGAGGGCCTCATCGCTGGCAAGCCAGCTCCCACAGGTTTTTGTGTCGTTCACAATGTTGGGTACACCACAGAACATTGTGGGAGCTGGCTTGCCAGCGATGGGGCCAGCCCAGACACCACAACTTTCAGACAGGCAACAAAAAGCCCACCAATCGGTGGGCTCCTTGTGTTCACCTGATGATGATCAGAACAACTTCATCTTCGGTGCTTCTTCTTTCAGCGGTTCGTTCTGCGCGGTTTGTGCATTCCAGCCACCGCCCAATGCCTTGTACAGGTTGACCGCACTGGTCAGCTGCGCGAGGCGGTCGGTGATCAGCGCTTGTTGCGCGCTGAACAGCTGACGCTGGGCATCGAGGAAGGTCAGGTTGCTGTCGACACCGATGCGGTAGCGACGCTCGGCCAGGCGGTAGTAATCCTGGTTGGCCTGCACGAAGTCACGCTGCGCTTGCAGCTGTTCGGTGTAGGTCTGGCGGGCGGCGAGGCCGTCGGCGACTTCCTGGAAGGCCGTTTGAATGGATTTCTCGTAGTTCGCCACGCCAATGTCCTTCTGGATCTTGGCGTAGTCGAGGCTGGCGCGCAGGCTGCCGGCGTTGAAGATCGGCAGGTTGATCTGCGGCTGGAACAACCACGTCCCCGAACCACCCTTGAACAAACCGGACAGATCCGGGCTCAGGCTACCCGCGTTGGCGGTCAGGCTGATGCTCGGGAAGAACGCTGCACGGGCCGCGCCGATGTTGGCGTTGGCCGCTTTCAGGTTGTACTCGGCCTGCAGAATGTCCGGACGACGTTGCAGCAAGTCAGAAGGCAGCCCCGGCGGTACGTCGCTGAGCAGGTCATCCGCCAGCGGCTTGGCCGTTTGCAGATTGGCCGGGATACCGGTGCCGAGCAGCAGGGTCAGGCTGTTTTCGTCCTGGGCCACTTGGCGGGTGTAACGCGCCAGTTGTGCCCGGGCGTTCTCGACCGAGGTGCGCGACTGCGCCAGATCCAGCGCCGAAGCGACACCGACTTCGTTGCTGCGGCTGGTCAGCTTGTAGCTTTCTTCGAAGGCACCGAGGGTGTCTTGGGTCAGCTTGAGCAGTTCCTTGTCCGCTTGCCAGGTCAGGTAAGCGTTGGCGACGCTGGCGACCAGACTGATCTGGGTGCTGCGGCGTGCTTCTTCAGTGGCGAAGTATTGTTGCAGCGCTTGCTCGCTCAGGCTACGAACGCGACCGAACAGGTCGAGTTCATAAGCGCTGATGCCGACGGTGGCGGAATACGAACTGCTGATCATCGAGTCGCCAGTCGTCGACGCGCGAGCCGGCAGACGTTGACGGCTGCCGCTGGCATTGGCCGAAACCGCCGGGAACAGGTCGGCACGCTGGATGCGGTATTGAGCCGCGTAAGCATCGATGTTCAGCGCCGCGACACGCAGGTCGCGGTTGTTTTCCAGCGACACCTGAATCAGCTGTTGCAGCGCCGGGTCGTGGAAAAACTGCTTCCAGCCTTGCTCGGCAGCGGCCTGCGCCGGAGCCTGGGCCGGCGAGTACGCCGGCCCCTGCGGGTACTGACCTGCGACCGGAGCCTCAGGCTGCTGATAGTCAGGTATCAGCGAGCAACCGCTCAGCACGAAGGCGGCGACTGCGATGGAGAGTAGCGACTTGCTCATTGGCCAGCCTCTTTAGGAGTTTCAGTAGCCTCATCCTCGTCAGCGATTTTACGCTGGCCCAGGGACGAAACCGTAACGAAGAACAGTGGGACCCAGAAGATCGCCAGGATCGTGGCCGTGAGCATACCGCCAATCACGCCCGTACCGATCGCATGTTGACTGCCTGAACCGGCGCCGGTGGAGATCGCCAACGGTACAACACCGAGGACGAAGGCCAGCGAGGTCATGATGATCGGTCGCAGACGCATGCGGCAGGCTTCAATCGCCGCATCCCGCAGGCTGCGTCCCTGTTCATGCAGTTCCTTGGCGAACTCGACGATCAGAATGGCGTTTTTAGCTGCCAGACCGATGGTCGTCAACAGCCCCACCTGGAAGTACACGTCGTTGGACAGACCGCGCAGGCTGGTGGCCAGCAGCGCACCGATGATCCCCAGCGGCACCACGAGCATAACCGCGATCGGAATCGACCAGCTTTCGTACAGCGCCGCCAGACACAGGAACACCATCAGCAGCGACAGGGCGTACAGCGCCGGCGCTTGCGAGCCGGACAGACGTTCCTCATAAGACAGACCGGTCCAGGAAATACCGACACCCGCCGGCAGCTTCTTGGCAATCGCTTCGACTTCGGCCATCGCATCACCGGTGGAGTAACCCGGCGCCGGAGAACCGAGGATCTCCATCGCTTCTACACCGTTGTAACGCGCCAGTTTCGGCGATCCGTAGATCCACTCGCCCTTGGCGAACGCGGAGAACGGCACCATGGTCCCGGCGCTGTTGCGCACGTACCACTTCTTCAAGTCTTCAGGGCTCATGCGAGCACCGGCCTGACCTTGCACGTACACCTTCTTCACCCGACCACGGTCGATGAAGTCGTTGACGTAGCTACTACCGAAGGAGATCGACAGCGTGCTATTGATGTCGGCAATGCTCACGCCGAGGGCCTGGGCCTTCTGATCGTCGATTTCCAGGTGGTATTGCGGCTCGTCGTTCAGGCCGTTCGGACGCACCTGATAGAGCACCTTGCTCTGCGCTGCCAGACCGAGGAACTGGTTGCGCGCTTCCATCAGTTTTTCGTGACCGATACCGGCGCGGTCCTGCAGGAACACGTCGAAACCGGTGGCGTTACCCAATTCCAGTACCGCTGGCGGGGCGAAAGCAAACACCATCGCGTCGCGGAAGCTGAAGAAGTGTTGCTGCGCACGCTGGGCGAGGGCGAACACGCTGTTGCTCGCGTCACGCTCGTCCCACGGTTTGAGCATGATGAACGCCAGACCCGAGCTCTGACCGCGACCGGCGAAGTTGAAGCCGTTCACGGTGAACACCGAGGCGACCGCACCGGATTCTTTCTCCAGCAGGTAGGAACGCATTTCGTCGATCACGACTTGCGTACGTTCGGCACTGGAACCGGCCGGGGTTTGCACCTGGGCGAACAGTACGCCCTGGTCTTCTTCCGGCAGGAACGCGGTCGGAATACGGGTGAACAGCCAGATCATGCCAACAACGATCAGCAGATACGCCAGCAGATACGGGGCTTTGCGCGACAGCATGTTGCCAACGCCGCGCTCGTAGCTGCGAACGCCACGGTCGAAGTTACGGTTGAACCAGCCGAAGAAGCCTTTTTTCGGTGTGCCGTGCTCGCCTTTCGGAATCGCCTTGAGCATGGTTGCGCACAGCGCCGGGGTGAAGATCAGCGCGACCAGTACCGACAGGGCCATGGCCGAGACGATGGTGATCGAGAACTGCTTGTAGATCACACCGGTGGAACCGCTGAAGAACGCCATCGGCAACAGTACCGCCGACAGAACCAGAGCAATACCGACCAGTGCGCCCTGGATCTGGCCCATGGACTTCTTGGTCGCTTCCTTCGGTGACAAGCCTTCTTCGCTCATCACCCGCTCGACGTTTTCCACCACGACGATGGCGTCGTCCACCAGCAAGCCGATGGCCAGCACCATACCGAACATGGTCAGGGTGTTGATGCTGAAACCGAACGCCGCGAGGATGCCGAACGTACCGAGCAATACCACCGGCACGGTCATCGTGGTGATGACGGTGGCGCGGAAGTTCTGCAGGAACAGGAACATCACCAGGAACACCAGCACGATCGCTTCGACCAGGGTTTCAACCACACCTTTGATCGATTCGGTTACCACCGGGGTGGTGTCGTACGGGAACACCACTTCCATGCCTTGCGGGAAGAACGGCTTGAGTTCGTCAATCGTCTTGCGCAGGGCTTTGGCGGTGTCGAGGGCGTTGGCACCGTTGGCCAGTTTCACCGCCAGACCGGACGATGGCTTGCCGTTGAACTGTGCCGAGATGGTCGAGTTCTCACCGCCCAGACCGACATCGGCGACGTCGCCGACGCGCACTTGCGAGCCGTCCTGATTGACCTTGAGCAGAATCGCCTTGAACTGCTCGGCGGTCTGCAGACGGGTCTTGCCGATGATCGTCGCGTTCAGTTGCTGGCCTGGCAGCGCCGGCAAACCGCCGAGCTGACCGGACGACACCTGAACGTTCTGCGCCGAGATGGCGGAGCTGACGTCAGCCGGGGTCAGGTTGTACTTGTTCAACTTGGCCGGATCGAGCCAGATGCGCATCGCGTACTGGGCACCGAAGACCTGGAAGTCACCGACACCGGCGGTCCGCGAAATCGGATCCTGCATGTTCGACACGATGTAGTTGGACAGGTCGTCCTTGGTCATGCTGCCGTCACGCGATACCACGCCGATGACCAAGAGGAAGTTTTTCACTGCCTTGGTCACGCGGATACCTTGTTGCTGCACTTCCTGCGGCAACAGCGGGGTGGCCAGGTTCAGCTTGTTCTGAACCTGTACCTGCGCGGTGTCGGAGTTGGTGCCTTGCTCGAAGGTCGCGGTGATGGTCATGCTGCCGTCGGAGTTACTTTCCGAGGACACATAACGCAGGTTGTCGATACCGTTGAGCTGCTGCTCGATCACCTGGACCACGGTGTCCTGCACGGTTTGCGCCGAAGCACCCGGGTAGGTCACGGAGATCGCAATGGCCGGCGGCGCAATGCTCGGGTACTGGTTGATCGGCAGTTTCAGGATCGAAAGTGCCCCGACCAGCATGATCACCAGGGCAATTACCCAAGCGAAAATCGGACGGTCGATGAAGAATTTTGACATGGATTACTCCCCTTTGCCGCCGGCGGCTTTGTCAGCTGCCTGAGCGGGGGCCGGGTTCTTGTTGCCTACGTTAGTGGCTTCGGACGGGTTGACCTGAACACCTGGGCGCACGTACTGCAGGCCTTCGGTGATCAAGCGATCGCCGGCCTTCAGGCCGTCTTCGATCAGCCACTGGCTGCCGACAGTGCGGCTGGCCTTGAGCTGACGCAGTTCAACCTTGTTGTCGGGGCCGACGACCAGTGCGGTCGGAGTGCCTTTGAGGTCGCGGGTCACGCCTTGTTGCGGTGCCAGAATGGCGGCGGCGTTGACACCGGCCTGCAACTGGGCGCGGACGAACATGCCTGGCAGCAGGGTGTGATCCGGGTTCGGGAACACTGCACGCAGGGTCACCGAACCGGTAGTCGGGTCGACCGTGACTTCGGAGAATTCCAGCTTACCGTCGAGCTTGTACTGGCTGCCGTCTTCCAGGGTCAGTTTGACTGCTGCCGAGTTTTCGCCGGATTTTTGCAGACGACCGCTTTCCAGCTCACGGCGCAGTTCCAGCAGTTCAACCGAAGACTGGGTAACGTCAACGTAGATCGGGTCCAGTTGCTGGATCGTCGCCATTGCGTCGGCCTGACCATTGCTGACCAGTGCGCCTTCGGTGACCGAAGAACGACCGATGCGGCCGGAGATCGGCGCATAGACCTTGGTGTATTTCACGTTGATCTGCGCGCTCTGCAGCGACGCTTCCGATTCCATGCGGTTGGACACGGCCGTGTCGTATTCCTGACGGCTCACGGCCTGCTCGTCGACCAGTTGCTTGTAGCGGTCGGAGATCGACTTGGTCGAACGCAGGCTGGCTTCGGCGCTTTTCAGGGTCGCTTCATAGACCGCCGGATCGATCTGATACAGCTGTTGGCCGGCTTTGACATCGCCGCCTTCCTTGAACAGACGCTTGAGAATGATGCCGTTGACCTGCGGTCGAACTTCCGCAATACGGAACGCACTGGTGCGACCCGGCAGCTCGGAGGTGAGGGTAAAGGCTTGTGGTTGCAGGGTGACGACGCCGACCTGAGGCGGAGGAGCGGCCGGTGCCGCTTCTTCCTTTTTACATCCGCTGAGCAGCGATGCCAGGGCGACGGCAGTGACCAGAGCGGTAACAGCTGGCTTGAATTGCATGAAGATCCTCGGGTCAGGCGCGCAAAAAGCGCACAAGAAGTGTGTAAGGGTAAAAAAAGGATACCGGGTGGATAAGTAGCTTGCTAAGGAATATACTTACGTTCATGGTTGTTTGTAAATACCTTGGCGTCGTATCCACCCTGTTACAAAACTCGTCGCAAGGTTTGAAATTGTAGGCCGGGGAGCTGATCCGTGAGAGATCGCCCCCTCTTTATTCAGCGGATATTCAGCCATCCCTGAAACATCCTGTTTGAGGTTTTACTGTCATGGTCCGTCGTACCAAAGAGGAAGCTCAAGAAACCCGTAGCCAGATTCTGGAAGCGGCGGAGAAAGCCTTTTATGAAAGGGGCGTCGCTCGTACGACGTTGGCCGACATCGCGGCCTTGGCCGGGGTCACGCGCGGTGCCATTTACTGGCATTTCAGCAACAAGGCCGACCTGGTCCAGGCCATGCTGGATTCGCTGCGTGAGCCGCTGGATGAGTTGGCCAGGGCCAGCGAAAGCGAAGATGAACTCGATCCACTGGGCTGCATGCGCCAACTGCTGATTCATTTGTTTCATCAAGTTGCGCTGGACCCGAAAACCCGGCGTATCAACGAAATTCTGTTTCATAAGTGCGAGTTCACCGATGAAATGTGCGATTTGCGCCAGCAGCGCAGGGACGTCAGTCTCGATTGCAATGAGCGCATCGCGCTGACGTTGCGTAATGCGGTAAATCGCGGCCAATTGCCGGAAGATCTCGACACTGCCCGTGCGGCCATCAGCATTCACAGCTATATCGATGGCCTTCTGTATGGATGGCTTCTGGCGCCGGACAGCTTTGAGCTGCATGCCGAGGCCGAACGTTGGGTCGATACAGGGTTGGATATGCTGCGCCTGAGCCCCAGCCTGCGCAAATGAAACAAAATGCGTAATTGGCACAGCCTATGTCAATTGGCCTGCCTTTATATAGCTTCGCAGCGGGGGGAGTTTAAACGTAGCGAGCTACGCATTTTGTAGGGAATTTGTGTCTTCTGTGTGAATGAGTGTGAGCCGCTTGCCCTCACCCTAGCCCTCTCCCAGAGGTAGAGGGGACTGACCGAGGTGTTCTTTCGAGATACGCCGACCTGAGATATCAGGTCGAACTCCAGATTTGAAAAGCACACAGATCGGCTCCCTCTCCCTCTGGAGAGGGCTGGGCGGGCGGCGTTCCGATGAGGGGCTACGTACTCAGCCGCGCAATCGCTCTCCCGGCGAACACAAAAAAAGCCCCCGACTCTCACAAGTCGGGGGCTTTCGCGTTTCTGCGTGTTGCCTATTACAGCGTCGGATAGTCGATATAACCAACCGGACCCTTGGCATAGAAGAGCTCTGGACGCGCATCATTCAACGGCGCATCCGCCTTCAAGCGCGCCGGCAGATCCGGGTTGGCAATGAACGGCACACCAAACGCCACGGCATCAGCCTTGCCGCTGGCCAGCCACTCATTAGCGCTGTCCTTGGTGAAGCGTTCGTTGGCGATGTACGTGCCGCCAAAGGCTTCTTTCAGTTGCGGGCCGAGGCTGTCGGCGCCTTCTTTCTCACGGGAGCAGATGAACGCGATGCCGCGTTTGCCCAGCTCACGAGCCACGTAAGTGAAGGTTTCTGCCAGGTTGTCGTCGCCCATGTCATGGGAGTCGGCGCGCGGTGCCAGGTGCACACCGACACGGCCGGCGCCCCAGACTTCGATCGCGGCGTCAGTCACTTCCAGCAGCAGGCGTGCACGGTTTTCCAGCGAGCCGCCGTAGTTGTCGGTGCGCTGGTTGGTGCTGCTTTGCAGGAATTGGTCGAGCAGGTAACCGTTGGCGCCGTGGATTTCCACGCCGTCGAAACCGGCGGCCTTGGCGTTTTCGGCACCGGTGCGGTAGGCGTCGACAATGTCGGCAATTTCAGCGGTTTCCAGGGCACGCGGGGTTGGGTAGTCGGCCAGTGGGCGCACCAGGCTGACGTGACCTTTCGGCTGGATCGCGCTCGGTGCCACCGGTGCTTCACCGTTGAGGTACGACGGGTGCGAGACGCGACCGACGTGCCACAGTTGCAGGAAGATCTTGCCGCCAGCGCCGTGAATGGCTTTGGTCACGTTGGCCCAGCCGCGCACTTGATCGTTGGACCAGATGCCCGGGGTGTCCGGGTAGCCAACGCCCATCGGCGTCACCGACGTGGCTTCGCTGAGGATCAGGCCAGCGGAAGCACGCTGTACATAGTATTCAGCCATCAGCGCGTTCGGCACACGGCCTTCGTCGGCGCGGCAGCGAGTCAACGGGGCCATGATGATGCGGTTGGCCAGTTCGATGTCGCCCAGTTTGATCGGATCAAAAATAGTTGCCATGTCTACAACCCTCGTAGGTGAAAGTTAATCAGTTGGTAGCAGGGGCCAGATCGGCATTGCCGTTCTGACGGAAAGTAATCAGGGTCACCAGCAGAGCGAGCACGGCCAGCGCGGCGGCTGCGAGTGGCACGCTGGTCAGGCCGTAGCCGTGAGCGATGACACTGCCGCCGACCCAGGCGCCGAGGGCGTTGCCGACGTTGAAGGCGCCGATGTTCAGGGTCGAGACCAGATTCGGTGCGGCTTTGCCGAAGGTCACCACGTTGACTTGCAGCGCCGGTACGGCGGCAAAACACGCGGTGGCCCAGAGGAACAGGGTGATTTCGGTGGGGATCAGCGCGACGCTGGTCCAGGTCAGTACGGTCGAGACCACGGCCATGGCGATGAACACGCCGATCAGCGTCGCGGCCATGCCCTTGTCGGCGAGTTTGCCGCCGATGATGTTGCCGACAGTCAGGCCCAGGCCGATCAGCATCAGCGTCCAGGTCACGCCACGCGGCGACACACCGGTGACTTCGCCGAGCAGCGGGGCAACGTAGGTGAACAGGGTGAAGACGGACGCGGCGAACAGCGCGGTCATGCTCAGCGACAGCCAGATCCCGGCCCCTTTGAGGGCGGCGAGTTCGGCGCGCATGTCGAGCTTCTCTTCGTCACGTTTGGCCGGCAGGAAACGGATCAGGCCGATCAGTGCGATCACGCCGATAACGGTCACTGCCCAGAAAGTCGAGCGCCAGCCGTATTGCTGACCCAGCGCGGTGCCCAGCGGTACACCGAGGACGTTGGCCAGGGTCAGGCCGGTGAACATCAACGCCACTGCCGAAGCGCGTTTATTCGCTGGCACCAGATTGGCCGCGACGACAGAACCGATGCCGAAGAACGCACCGTGGCACAGCGCAGTGATCACCCGGGCGAACATCAGCACGTTGTAATCACTGGCAATCGCACAGAGCAGGTTGCCGACAATAAAGATGCCCATCAACGCCACCAGTGCTGCTTTACGCGGCAGTTTGGCGGTAGCCATTGCCATGAATGGCGCACCGATGGCCACGCCGAGGGCGTATCCGGTCACCAGCCAACCGGCGCCGGGAATCGACACACCGAGGTCAGCCGCCACATTGGGCAGCAGGCCCATGATGACGAATTCGGTGGTGCCGATGGCGAAGGCGCTCAAGGCGAGGATGAGGAGCGAGAGGGGCATGCAGGTTTCCTTGTCGGCTGGCTGACGTTAAGGGTCAGAGCTCTTTACTGAGGGTGCTGAGGAACGCCTGGATCACGTCCTCGTTTCGTTTGAAAAAGTGCCATTGACCGGCCTTCTGGCTGCTGATCAGACCGGCGCGTTGCAACGTCGCGAGGTGTGCAGAAACGGTCGACTGCGACAAACCGCAGCGCTGATCGATCTGCCCGGCGCAGATGCCGTACTCGTGGTTGTGCAACTGTTCCGGAAATTCGTTCTTCGGGTCTTTCAGCCAGTTGAGGATGTCTCGCCGTACTGGGTGCGCCAGGGCTTTTATTATTTCGTCGAGGTCGAGGTTCATGGCAGGGTGCTCACAATGTGTACAACGCTATATCGCGATGTGGCGAAATATAAATCGTTAGATCGCGATACACCAATATGATTTTGATCTGACGCCAGCATAAATTGGTATATCGCGTTATAACGATACATGGGTGTATGGCTTATGGGCCGCAGTGCTAAGCTGCGCCCATGAACTATCTCGCACATTTACACCTCGGTGGCCAGCGCCCCGGGCAACTGCTCGGCAGTCTGTATGGCGACTTCGTCAAAGGCCGGCTGCAAGGGCAGTTTGCGCCCGAGGTCGAGGCGGCCATTCAATTGCATCGACGGATCGATGTATTCACCGATCGCCATCCGCTGGTGGATATCGCCCTGGGGCGGTTTTCCGACACGCGCCGGCGTTATGCCGGGATTGTGCTCGATGTGTTTTTCGATCATTGCCTGGCGCGGGACTGGCGGCTGTATGCCGATCAGCCGCTGGAGGTTTTCACCGCTGACGTTTATCGGGTTCTGACCCGCGAGCGGCAACTGCCCGAGCGACTGGCGAAGATTGCCCCGCACATGGTCGCCAATGACTGGCTGGGTTCGTATCAGGAATTTGAAGTGCTGGAGCAGGTGTTGCGCGGGATCTCGCGGCGACTGAGCCGGCCGGAGGAACTGGCGGGGGCGATGCAGGAATTGCGGCGGTTGTATGAGCCGCTCAGTGAAGACTTCCGGCTCTTCTACCCGCAACTCCAGGACTTCGCCCAATCCCCACCAACACCCTGAATCCCTGTGGGAGCTGGCTTGCCAGCGATGGCGTCAGCACATTCAACATTCGTGTCGGCTGGTCTACCGCTATCGCTGGCAAGCCAGCTCCCACAGGGGCCAAGGCGATTTCAGGATTTGTATTTCAGGCAGCGATTGCCGGACGCATTGGGGATTGTAGGGTTTCCGGAATTGCGCCAAACAACGCCTTCTGCACCGCCTGCTGCGCTTCAAACGCCAGCGCAGCACGCTCTCGTCCCTGACAGGCCATCGGCTTGAGCAAGTGCACTTCAACATCGCCGCAATCATTGCTGAACAGGCGCATCAGGTGCGAGAGCAGATCATCATCACCAATGAACGGCGCCAGCGAGTCGATTTCGCCGTCACGCAGATAACGAATCGCCACCGGTTGCAGCATCACCTCGGAATCAATCGCCGCCGCCAGCAAGCGACCATGAAAGGTGCGCAGCGAACGGCCATCGGTGGTGGTGCCTTCCGGAAACATCAGCAACGCATGCTCGGTTTGCAGATGACGGGTCATCTGCTTGCGGATCAACTGGCTGTCGCCCGAACCGCGACGGATGAACAGGCTGCCAGCCTTCGCCGCGAGCCAACCGGCCACCGGCCAGGTGCGCACTTCGGCCTTGGACAGAAACGACAGCGGCGTGAGCATGCCGAGCAGCGGAATGTCGGTCCACGACACATGATTGCTGACCCACAGCATCGGCTGCTTCGGCAGCTCACCGTGCACCGTCACCCGAAAGGGCAGGGCGTTGCTCAGGCGCGCCATGAAGAAGCGCGACCAGCGCTGACGCCGCTCCATCGAATGCGCCAGGCCAATGCGTTCAAACACGCCAAAGACGCTGGCCATGGTCAACCCCAGCGCCACCACCAGCAGCACCCGCGCGATCCGCGCGTATACGCGCAACCGGCTCATCACACAGCCGCCTTGAAGTGCTTGGCGTAGCGCGGGCAGAGTTCGTCGCGTTTGAGCAGGATAAACACGTCGGCGACCTGGAAGTCTTCATCCCAGCACGGTTCGCCACAGATCTTCGCGCCCAGGCGCATATAGGCCTTGAGCAGTGGCGGCATTTCCGCGATCACGTTCGATGGAATATCCAGCGTCGGCAGCGGATTTTTCGGCTCGGCGCGCAGGTGTTCGGTGCACAGATAACGTTCGCGCAGGCGCTGCATGATCGCGTGGGCCTGGATGCCGCCGTCCTGCATGGGGATGCTCGCGCAACCCATCAGATAGCTGTAGCCGCCCTGATTCAGCACTTCGGCCAACTCGCCCCACAACACCGCAATGGTGCCGCCGTTGCGGTACGCCGGGTCGACGCAGGTGCGGCCGATTTCGAGGATCGGGCCTTGCAGATGGGCGAGGCCGTGCAGGCTGAATTCTTCTTCGCTGTAGAACTTGCCGAGGCTGCTGGCGGCGGTGTGATCAAGCAAACGCGTGGTCGCGACCAAACGGCCGGTGTTCAGATCACGCACGCCGATGTGGCTGCAGTGAACATCATAATCATCCATGTCCAGACCCAGCTCCGCGCCTTTCAATTTGGCGTTGAACTCGCCGCTGAAGACGTTGAAGCGCAGGGCCTGGGCTTGCTGCAAGGCCTCGGCGCCGATCAGGCGTTCGGCTTGCAGGCGGCGTTCATTGCCGGTGTCGCTGATGCGGGCGATCTGAGTCATGTGAATCTCCGTACGGGCCTTTAACCCGTCGTGGGTTGCAGCCGATCGACTTTCTTTATGCAGCCGTGTTGTGCAAAGTCAGGCTATGTAGCCCCGGTGTCATCGCCATGAACCTTTGGTGATGCTTATATGACAGCCCACAAGGAGCCTCTTATGCCCTGGCCAGATCTGCTGCACAGCCGTGACCGATTGCCCGCCGTTGCTGACCTGGCCGAGGGTTTTGCGACGTTGTTGCAGCAACTGGGCAACGTCACGCCGTTCGAATTGGCGGTCGCGGGCGGGCGGCGGATGGCGACGCCGGGGCTGGCGTTTCTGGTCGGTTATCAAGCGGCCTTGCGCATGTTGTGGCCGAGTGCGCCGCTGAGCCTTGGTGCGTTGTGTGCGACCGAACAGCGCAGTCTGCGTCCGTCTAACATGCACACGCGGCTGAGCGATTTGCGCCTGAGTGGGCGCAAGGATTTCGTTACGGCCGGCGATGCGGCGGACTGGTTGCTGATCGCTGCGCGCAGTGAAGCACCCGGTGAAACGCCGCGCTTGAGTCTGGCGGTGGTGTATCCCGGCGAGCCCGGTGTGACGGTAGAGAAACTGCCGGCGCTGCCATTGATGCCGGACATCAGCCATGGTCGGCTGCAGCTTGATAACGCGTTGTGCGAGTTGTTGGCCGGCGATGGTTGGGACGCTTACGTCAAACCGTTCCGCACCCTGGAGGACGTTTATGTGCTGAGCGCGATGACCGCGTGGCTGTATGGCGTCGGGCAGGACAGTGACTGGCCGCAAGCGCTGCAATTGCGTTTGCTGGCGCTGTTGGCCGGGTGTGCCGAGGCGAGCCGGCAACCGCCGAACAATCCCGTCGGGCATGTGTTGCTGGGTGGGTTGTTTGCGCAGTTTGCGGCGCTGGAGGGGGAGGTGAGTCAGGCCTTGGCTGACGGGCCGGTAGAATGGGCGCAGATGTGGCAGCGCGATCAAGGGGTGATGCAGTTGGCCGCAGGGGCCAGGGCCAAGCGCTTGGCCAAGGCTTTGGTGGCGGGCTGAAGGGCCTCATCGCGAGCAGGCGAAGGCCTACAGTTGATCGAGTTTCGTCAGTTGAAATGCGAGCCCCTGTAGGCCTTCGCCTGCTCGCGATAGCAATCTAAATAACACCGCATACTTGTCATAAACCCCGACTAGTCTCAGCAGGTTCTTTCCATGAGCCCCCACCATGTGCAAAGGCCTGTCGCTGTTTCTGCTGCTGATCACCTTCACCGTTCACGCCGAACAATGGCCGGGTGAAGAATGGCCAACCGGCCCGAAGGTCACCGATACAGAGGCGCTGGATCATTACGCCTTCCCGCCCCGCGATGACAGCACCCGCCAAGGCATCCGCACCGACGCGCTGCTGATCATCTGCGACGGCCAGATCATCTACGAACGCTACGCCGGCCCGACCACAGCACAAACCCCGCACCTGACCTGGTCGATCAGCAAAAGCCTGATGGCCAGCGTGCTCGGTGTGGCCTACGGCGAGGGCCTGTTCAAACTCGACGATCCGGCCGCGAAGTTTTACCCGTTACTGACCAAATACCCGGCGATAAAAATCGCCGATCTGCTGCACTGGGCCTCTGGTATCGATTGGCAGGAAGACTACGAATACGCCCCGCTGAAATCCTCGGTGGTGGCGATGCTCTATACCCGTGGTCATCGCGACATGGCTGCGTTTACCGCCGATCACGATGCCTACGCCGAACCGGGGCAGGCCTTCCGCTATTCCAGTGGCGACAGCAATCTCTTGGCGGCAGCGTTGAAAACGATCGTCGGCCCGCAGCGTTATGCGGATTATCCGTGGGAGGCGTTGTTCGAGCCGTTGGGCATTCGCCACGCCGTTTGGGAGACCGATGCCAGCGGCACGTTTGTCGCGTCGTCTTACGCTTACCTGACGGCAAGGGATCTGGCGCGCGTCGGGCTGTTGATGGCCCGTGACGGGCGCTGGAACGATCGGCAATTGCTGCCCAAGGATTGGGTCGACTTCAATCGGCAGCCCTTCGCCGGTTACAAGGCTCATCAGGACGAAGCGGTGCCCGGCGGACAATGGTGGCTCAATCGTCCGGCCGATGGCGCCTTGTCACCGTGGCCCGATGCACCGCCCGACACCTTCGCCGCGCTTGGCCATTGGGGCCAGGCGCTGTACGTAATCCCCAGCGCCAACCTGGTGATCGTGCGCTACGCCGATGACCGCGACGGCAGTTATCGACACAACGAATTGCTCAAACGCGTGCTGAAGGCGGTGCGGCCATGAAGCGCTTTTTGCTGTTGCTGCTGGTTTTGCTGCTCGGCTGGGTCGTCTACGAGCGCGAAAATCTGTGGGCCTTCCCCGACATCATCAGCGCGTACACCGCCAAGGAATATTGTTCGTGCCGCTATGTGATGAATAACGACGCGCAATACTGCCGTGGCTACGTAAAGCAGTGGCTGCCGACCAGCGGTTTCACCGATGACCCTGCCAGCAAAACCATCACGGTCAGCGGCATGGGCCGCAGCCACCGCGCCCAGTGGTTGAGCGAACGCTTGGGCTGCCGCCTGAACCCCTGAAAACCCGCAATCCTCCTGTGAACAGAGGCCCCTGTGGGAGCTGGCTTGCCAGCGATTGCGTCGGCACAGGCAATATTTGTGTGACTGATACACCGCCATCGCTGGCAAGCCAGCTCCCACAGGGATTTTCATCAATTGATAGATTTGCGGCGACCGAGTTTGCAATAACGGCATAGGCGGTTAAGGTTCGTGCAGGTTTATCGGCCCCACGAGTGTTCAATGTTCAACCGCTCCCTCTGTGCAACCCTGTCCAGCCTGCTGCTCGCTGCCGTTGCGCTGCCGGCGCAGGCCAATTGGTATCTGGACGGCGAGTCGTCGCGGCTGTCGTTCGTCAGCACGAAAAACGCCAATGTTTCCGAAGTGCAGCGCTTTCTGGTGCTGCACGGCAAGGTCGACCCCAATGGGCGCGCCGAAGTCGAAGTCGAGCTGGATTCGATCAACAGCGGCATCCCGCTGCGCGATGAGCGCATGCGCAAGGAGCTGTTCCAGATCGAGCAATTTCCAGAAGCGACCATCACCACGCAGATTGATTTGCGCCCGATCAACGATCTGGCCCCCGGTGCGCAGCTGGAATTGCGCCTGCCACTCACCGTCAATTTGCACGGCAAACAACACGAATATCCCGCCGAACTGCTGGCGACGCGTCTCGATGATCGTCGTTTTCAAGTGGTCACCCTCGAGCCGCTGGTGATCAACGCCGAGGATTTCGACCTCGTGCCGGGGCTGGAAAGCCTGCGCAAACTCGCCGATCTGTCGGCGATCAGTCTGTCGGTGCCGGTGGGTGCGGTGCTGATCTTCACGGCGCGCTGACATGCGCGGCGCGGTGTTCCCGTGGCGGGATGGCAACCGGTTCGAACTGTTGATCGACGGCCCGCATTTCTTTCCGCGCATGCTCGAGCAGATTGCTGGTGCGCAGGAGCAGATCGAACTCGAACTGTATCTGGTCGAGGCCGGCGCCTGCGCCGAAACCATCGTGCAAGCGCTGGTGCTGGCGGCCGAACGTGGCGTGCGTGTGCGGTGCCTGTTCGATGATTACGGCAGCCTGGCGTTTACGCTCAATCTGCGTCAGCGCCTGACACACGCTGGAGTCGAACTACGTTTCTACAATCGCCTGAGCTGGCGGCGCTGGATCGGTAATTTCTATCGTGATCACCGTAAATTGCTGCTGGTCGATCAGCGTCTGGCCGTGGTCGGCGGTACTGGCGTCACTGACGAGTTCTGGACGCCGGGGCACGACACCAGCGAATGGCACGAAGTGATGGTCGAGATCAGCGGTCCGTTGGTGATCGACTGGCAATTGTTGTTTGATCGCCAGTGGATCGCCAACCGCTATCGCCGCGCCTGGCGCCCGGCCGCGCATTTTGGCTTGCCGCGATTACCGCGCGTACCGGACAAGGGCGAAGGCATGGGCCGTGTGGCGTATGCCGATGCCCGCCAGCATCGTGACATTCTGCAGTCGCTGTTCCGCGCTTTGAACAGTGGGCAAAAACGCATCTGGATGGCCACACCGTACTTCCTGCCAACCTGGAAAATTCGCCGCTCCCTGCGCAAGGCGGCGGCGCGCGGTGTCGATGTGCGTTTGCTGTTGACCGGGCCGCGCACCGATCACCCGTCGGTGCGTTACGCCGGGCATCGCTACTACCCACGACTGCTCAAGGCCGGGGTGCGGATCTTCGAGTACCAGCCGTGTTTTCTGCATTTGAAAATGGTGCTGGTGGACGATTGGGTGAGCATTGGTTCGTGCAACTTCGACCACTGGAACCTGCGCTTCAATCTGGAGGCGAATCTGGAGGCGCTGGATCCGTCGTTGACGGCAGCGGTAGAGGCGAGTTTTGTGAAGGATTTCGGGCTGAGCCAGCAGGTGAGTCTGGAGGAGTGGCAGCGCCGGCCGTTGTGGCGGCGGGTCAAGCAGCGGGTGTGGGGCTGGGTGGATCGGGTGGTGGTCAATCTGCTGGATCGCCGGGGATAGTTGCTACACCAAAAAAACACTGTGGGAGCTGGCTTGCCAGCGATGGCGGAGTATCAGTCAACAGAGATGTTGAATGTGCCGGCCTCATCGCTGGCAAGCCAGCTCCCACAGGTTTATGTGTTGCCTGAAAAATTACAGAAGTTCAAAGCTCTGCTGCGTCACGTCCTGGGAATCCAGGCCGATCTGCACGTTGAACTTGCCAGGCTCTGCCGCATATTTGAGCTGGGCGTTATAGAACTTCAGGTCATCCTCGCTGATGGTGAAGTGCACGACTTTCTGTTCACCGGCCTTGAGCATGATTTTCTGGAAGTTCTTCAGTTCTTTCACCGGGCGGATCATCGAGCCGGTGACATCCTGGATGTACAACTGCACCACGGTTTCGCCGTCGCGCTTGCCGGTGTTTTTCACCATGACGCTGGCGTCGAGCTTGCCGGTGGCGTTCAGGGTGGTCGACGACAGCGCCATGTCGCTCAGGGCGAATTGCGTGTAGCTCAGGCCATACCCGAACGGGAACAGCGGGCCAGTCGTGTCATCGAAATACTGCGAGGTGTAGTTGCCCGGTTTGCCCGGCGTGAACGGCCGGCCAATACTCAGGTGGTTGTAGTAAGTCGGGATCTGGCCCACGGAGCGCGGGAAAGTCACCGGCAGTTTGCCCGACGGGTTGTAGTCGCCGAACAGCACGTCGGCGATGGCGTTGCCGCCCTCGGTGCCGCTGAACCAGGTTTCCAGAATCGCGTCAGCCGACTGGTTCTCTTCGAGAATGGTCAACGGGCGGCCGTTCATCAGCACCAATACCAGCGGTTTGCCGGTGGCTTTCAGCGCGCGGATCAGCTCGCGCTGGGTTTCCGGGATGTTCAGGTCGGTGCGGCTGGAGGATTCGTGAGACATGCCACGGGATTCACCTACCGCTGCAACGATCACGTCAGCATCCTTGGCAGCTTTCACTGCTTCGTCGATCAGCACGTTGGCCGGGCGCGGATCGTCGACCACTTCCGGCGCATCGAAGTTGAGGAAGTTCAGGTAGTCGAGGACCTTCTTGTCGCTGGTGATGTTGGCGCCACGGGCGTAGATCAGGTTCGACTTGTTGCCGATCACCGAACTCATGCCATCGAACAGCGTCACCGATTGCGCAGGGCGCCCGGCGGCCGCCCAACTGCCCATCATGTCGATCGGGGCTTTGGCCAACGGGCCGACCAGCGCGACTTTCGCGTCTTTCTTTAGCGGCAGGGTTTCGTTCTGGTTCTTCAGCAGCACCATGCTGCGACGCGCCACTTCGCGGGCCTCGGCGCGGTGCAGACGGCTCTCGGCGTAGGTGTCGGCCGGATCATCTTCAGCCTTGCCGATGCGCAGGTACGGGTCCTTGAACAGGCCCATGTCGTACTTGGCCGCGAGCACTTCACGCACGGCGTTGTCGATGTCTTTCTGTTCGATCTCACCGGACTTGAGCAGCCCCGGCAGCTCTTTGCCGTAGAGGGTGTCGTTCATGCTCATGTCGATGCCGGCCTTGATCGCCAGCTTCGCCGCTTCACGACCGTCGCGGGCCACGCCGTGCTTGATCAGTTCGAAGATCGCACCGTGGTCGCTGACCGCCAGGCCTTTAAAGCCCCAGTCCTTGCGCAGCAGATCATTCATCAGCCAGGTGTTGGCGGTGGCCGGAATACCGTTGATCGAGTTCAACGCAACCATCACGCCACCGGCGCCAGCATCGATCGCAGCGCGGTACGGCGGCAGGTAATCCTGGTACATCTTCACCGGACTCATGTCGACGGTGTTGTAGTCGCGACCGCCCTCGACCGCGCCGTACAGGGCGAAGTGCTTGACGCTGGCCATGATGCTGTCGGCCGCACTCGGGGTGGCGCCCTGATAGGCGCGCACCATCACGCCGGCGATGCGCGAGGTCAGGTAGGTGTCTTCACCGAAACCTTCGGAGCTACGGCCCCAGCGCGGGTCGCGGGAGATGTCGACCATCGGCGCGAAGGTAATGTCGAGGCTGTCGGCGGCTGCTTCTTTGGCAGCAACACGTCCGGACTGGCCGATGGCGTCCATGTCCCAGCTCGAGGCGAGGGCCAGCGGAATCGGGAAAATCGTACGGTGACCGTGGATCACGTCGTACGCGAAAAACATCGGAATCTTCAGGCGGCTGCGCATCGCAGCGTCCTGCATCGGTCGGTTTTCCGGGCGGGTGATCGAGTTGAACGTACCGCCGATATTGCCGGCAGCGATCTCTTTGCGGATCAGCTCGCGGGGCATTTCCGGGCCGATGCTGATCAGGCGCAACTGGCCGATCTTTTCATCGAGGGTCATCTGGTTCATCAGGTTGCTGATGAACGCATCCTTGTTTTCCAGGGGTACCGGGGTCGTGGCGGCCAATACTTGATGACTGGCCAGGCTGACGAACAGACCCAGCAAACACAGCTTCTTCATGAATAGTTTTCTCAAGGGCCCAAGCGGCGATGCAACGCCGGCCAGCCAAAATTTAGGGAGCGACTATTGTTGTTCGGGTACAGGCTCAAAGAAACAGAGCCAAAAACGGCAGCCGACACTTGGCCGCATGATCACGCAGGGCACTTTTTAGCCCATTGCCCCGTCGTAATCCAGCGACGCGGCCGATTATGCCCCAAGAGCCCGCTGAGAATGTTTCGCGCTCGGTTTTTATAATGATATGTGCCAAGGAGCATCACCGCGATGAATGTAAGCCCAACCAATCGCTCACGTTTGCAGGTCGCCACACTGCTGGTGCTGGCCACGCTGTTGACCGCGTGCGGCATCAACAATATCCCGACCCTCGACGAACAGACCAAAGCCGCATGGGGCCAGGTGCAGAACCAGTACCAGCGCCGTGCCGACCTGATCCCCAATCTGGTGGAGACGGTCAAGGGTTACGCCAAGCATGAAGAGGAAACTCTCACGGCAGTGATTGAGGCGCGGGCGAAAGCCACGTCGATTCAGGTCGACGCCAGCACTCTCGACAATCCCGAGAAGCTCAAGCAGTTCCAGCAGGCGCAGGATCAACTGAGCGGCGCATTGAGTCGCCTGATGGTGGTTTCCGAGCGTTATCCGGACCTGAAAGCCAACCAGAACTTCCTCGCCCTGCAATCGCAACTGGAAGGTACGGAAAACCGCATTGCCGTGGCGCGCCGCGATTTCATTCTGGCGGTGCAGAAATACAACACCGAGATCCGCACCTTTCCCGGTCGCCTCTGGCACAGCGTGATGTACAGCGATCTGCCGATCCGCGAAACCTTCGAAGCCACCACGCCCGGCGCGGAAAAGGCCCCGGAAGTGAAATTCTGATTCGAGGTTGTCCATGCGCGTGTTGAAAATGGGCCTGGTGTTGGTGCTGTGGGTATTAGCCTTCAGCGCCCACGCCGAGTTGACGTTCCCGACGCTGAGCGGGCGGGTGGTGGACGAAGCGCAGATGCTCGAGCCATCGGTGCGTGCGCAACTGAGCCAGCAGTTGCAGGCCCACGAGCAGGCGACCGGCGAGCAGTTAGTCGTGGTCACGCTGCCGGATCTGCAAGGCACGACCATTGAGGACTTCGGCGTTCAACTCGGTCGACATTGGGCCATCGGTCAGAAGGACAAGAACAACGGCGCGCTGCTGATCGTTGCCCGTGACGAGCGCAAACTGCGCATCGAAGTCGGTTATGGCCTCGAAGACCGGCTGACCGACGCGCAGACTTCAGTGATCATTCATCAAGTCATCACTCCTGCATTCAAAAGCGGCAACTTCAGCAAAGGCATCAGCGACGGCGTAGCGGCGATGCTGGTGGTGCTCGGTGGTAATCCGCTGGATGAGCCATCGACGGTTTATGAGTCCAGTGGTGATCCGTCCGATGATTTCATCTCGCGGCACCCGGGATTGTTCGTGTTTTTGGTGATGTTGTTCATCCTGACGGTGTTTGTCTGCCAGATGCTCGGTATCCTGCCTGCCGGCCGGGGTGGCTCCGGAGGAGGGGGCGGCTTCGGCGGTGGTGGCGGCTTCGGCGGTGGTGGCGGTTTTGGCGGCGGCGGTGGAGGCGGGGGCTTCAGCGGCGGCGGGGGCAGTTTCGGCGGCGGTGGTTCGTCCGGCGGCTGGTGAAATCAGAAGAATAATGAGCAGGCACTTTTCAACATGGCATTACTGACCGAACACGAACAACGCAAAGTCGCCGAGGCGATTGCCCGGGTCGAGCGCGACACCGACGCCGAACTGGTAACGGTGCTCGCGGCGCGCGCTGATGACTACGCGTACATCCCGCTGCTGTGGGCGAGCCTGTTGGCGCTGGTGGTGCCGGGCGTCGTGCACTACCTGACCGGCTGGCTGACCCTGCGCAGTCTGCTGCTGGTGCAATGGGGCGCGTTTATCGTGCTGTGCCTGCTGTTTCGTTTGCCGAAAATCACCACCCATCTGATTCCCCGCCGCGTACGGCACTGGCGCGCGTCGAACCTGGCGCGGCGGCAGTTTCTCGAGCAGAACCTGCACCACACTGTGGGCAGCACGGGAATGCTGATTTTTGTGTGTGAGGCGGAGCGGTATGTGGAGATTCTGGTGGATGAGGGGATTTCCAAACGGCTCGATAATAAATCCTGGGATGCGATTGTCGCGGCGTTTACCGAGCAGGTCAGGCAGGGGCGCACGCTGGAAGGGTTTGTGACGTGTATCGAGGCGTGTGGGGAGTTGCTGAAAGTACATGTGCCGGTGACGCAGGTGAGGAATGAGTTGCCGAATCGGTTGGTGGTGTTGGGCTGAAGTACTTTTTTCCTGTTTTAGATCCAAACCCTCATCGGAACGCCGCCCGCCCAGCCCTCCCGAAACGTCGGACCGCCCAGAGGGAGAGGGGGCCGACCGAGGTGTCTTGCGCTCGACATCGACCTGAAAAACCGTGTCGATTATGGATTCAAGGCAAATCGTTCAAGTCGGTGTATCTCGTCAATATCCCCCAATCAGTCCCCTCTACCTCTGGGAGAGGGCTAGGGTGAGGGCCGCTTTTAAAACCGTTGGGTAAATAAGAGCGTGTCCCCAACCCCCATCCCCCCTAAAATACCCGCCATTCCCGATTTCGCCCGTCCGAGGCCGCTTTGCCATGTCCGTTACTGCACCTGCCACCAAGCCCGCGCCCGATCACCACGCCCAGTTCATCGAGCTGCTGCAAACCAGCCTCGACCAGAACGGCTTCATCAAACTGGTGCTGGCCAAGTACGTCGGCGAAGAAGTGGATTTGCAGCGGGTGATCATCAAAGCAGTGACGGTCAAAGCGCAGCCGAATCTGTCGTTCGTCTATCGCTACAAAACCCGCGACATCACCAAAAACCTGACCCTGGTCGACGGCGTGGCGGCGATTGCCGCGCTGTTGCCGGCCTCGTTCAAGAATGCGCATTTACTCGCGGTAACTGACGAAGCCCAGCTGGAATACAGCAAAAAGGGCAAGCCTTCGCTGTTCAAGAGCAAACCTCAGCAATTGCGCGAGGCGCCGTCCGCCGAGCACAACCGTGAGAAAAACCGTTTTCTTGAGTTGAGCCGACCGTTCCTCAAAGACTTGGGCGTGACCAACGCGCAACATGAGCTGATCCCGGCGATGTCGCGCAAGTGGAAGCAGATCAACAAGTTCATCGAAGTATTCAGTCATGCCCTGACCTCGTCGCCGCTGGCGCTGGACCAACCTGTACGCGTGGCGGATTTCGGTTCGGGCAAGGGCTATTTGACGTTCGCGATTCACGATTACCTGCGCAACACGCTTAAGGCGGAAGGCGAAGTCACCGGCGTCGAGTTGCGCGAAGAGATGGTCAACCTGTGCAACGCTGCCGCCGCGAAACTCAATCATCCGGGGCTGGTGTTCAAGTGCGGTGACGTGCGCAGCGTGGCGCCGAGCGAGCTGGACGTGATGATCGCCCTGCATGCCTGCGACATCGCCACTGACTACGCGATCCACACCGGCATCCGCTCAGGCGCGTCGATCATCATGTGCTCGCCGTGCTGCCACAAACAGATTCGCCTGCAGATCCAGAGCCCGGCGCTGCTCAAACCGATGTTGCAATACGGTTTGCACCTGGGTCAGCAGGCGGAAATGGTCACCGACAGCCTGCGTGCGTTGTTCCTTGAAGCCTGTGGTTACGAGACCAAGGTGTTCGAGTTCATCTCGCTGGAACACACCAACAAGAACAAAATGATTCTGGCGGTGAAACGCGCCGAGCCGGTCGACCCAGCGCAGTTGTTGGTGAAGATCGAAGAGTTGAAAGCGTTCTACAACATCAGCGAACACTGCCTGGAAACCTTGCTGCGCGCGGATGGCTATCTCGCCTGACTCGGTCCCTACAAGGTTATGTGTTCAAGCTGTGGCAGGTTGCGCCGGGCGCACCGCGGTTTTACGACCGAGCATGACCGTTGCAATCACGCCACAGGCAAACAGCCAGGTAATCGGCTCGACATGTTCACCAAAGAACAGCGCTGAGAATGCAATGGTGAAGAAGATCTGCAACAACTGGATCTGACTGACCCGGGCAATCCCACCCATGGCCAGCCCGGCGTACCACGCAAAGAACCCAAGAAACTGCGAAAACAACGCCACATACCCAAACGCCCACCAGGTCTTGGCCGATACCGCGCCCTGATGCTGAAGCGCCAGATACAGCACCGGCCCGATCAACAGCGGCGTCGACAGCACCAGCGCCCAGCAGATCACCTGCCAGCCACCCATCTCCTTGGCCAACCGGCCACCTTCGGCGTAACCCAAGCCGCCGACGGCAATCGCGCCGAGCATCAACAGATCACCGGCCTGAATACTGCCGGCCCCGGTGTACAACGCATAACCGAGCACCAATGCACTGCCCAACGCCGCACAGGCCCAGAAGGCTTTCGATGGACGTTCGTGGGACAGCCATGCGGCATAGAGCGCAACGCACAATGGTTGCAAGCCGTTGACCAGTGCACCGTGGGACGCGGGCAAGGTTTGCATGGCCCACGCCGACAACACCGGAAAACCTAGAATCACCCCGGCGATCACCAGGCTCAGGCCTTTGATTTGCTGCCAGGTTGGCCACTTTTCGCGCCGCCATAACAGAAGCAGCGCCGCCGGAATCGCTGCGAACAATGCGCGGCCCAAACCGTTGAGCAGCGGGTGCAGTTCCTGCACCACGATGCGGGTGAAGGGCAGGGTGAGGCTGAAGATCACCACGCCGGGCAGGCCGAGGGCCATGCCGGTGTTTTCGCGCGAGGACATGATGGGGACCGAAATTGAAGGTGGTTGGGAATGACCTTCATCAAGCCATAAACCGGGCGTTGCGGGCTGTTACAGCTAGGCACAGACTTATCCGTACAGTTTGCTGACGCCATCGCGAGCAGGCTCACTCCTACAGTTGAGATGCCTACCCCTGTAGGAGTGAGCCTGCTCGCGATGGCGTCAACTCGGTAGTAGCCCGTTGTTACCCGTCACTGTCGAATAGGTCTACCTTGAATACTCCCAAGCATTCCACCAGAGGAGACCTCCCCATGGCCGCGAAAAAGATCCTGATGCTGGTCGGCGATTACGTCGAAGACTACGAAGTGATGGTGCCATTCCAGGCCCTGCAAATGGTTGGTCATACCGTTCACGCCGTATGCCCGGACAAGGCTGCCGGCAAAACCGTGCGCACCGCGATCCATGACTTTGAAGGCGATCAGACCTACAGCGAAAAGCCCGGTCACCTGTTCGCCCTCAACTTTGACTTCGCCAAGGTCAGCGAAGCCGATTACGACGCGCTGTTGATCCCCGGCGGGCGTGCGCCGGAGTACCTGCGCCTCAACGAAAAAGTCCTCGACCTGGTGCGCGCCTTCGACAAGGCCGGAAAACCGATTGCTGCCGTTTGCCACGGCGCGCAACTGCTGGCAGCAGCGGGCATTCTGGAAGGTCGCGAATGCAGCGCCTATCCAGCCTGCGCGCCGGAAGTGCGACTGGCGGGCGGGACGTACATCGATATTCCGGTGACGGACGGCCACGTTCAAGGCAATCTGGCCACGGCGCCGGCATGGCCGGCGCATCCGAACTGGCTGGCCGGTTTCCTCGGCTTGCTCGGCACTAAAATCACCCTGTAACGAGGATCCGCCGATGTGCGAGCTCTACGTCAAGGCTGACCCGATTCTTTATGAGTCACGCTCGCGTTCGCTGCGCATCTGCGGCGTGGTGACGACGCTGCGCCTGGAGAATCAGTTCTGGGACATCCTCAGCGAAATCGCCGAGGTCGACGGCATGACCACCAACCAACTGATCGCCAAGCTGTATGAAGAGGTGATGGATTATCGCGGTGAGGTGGTGAATTTTGCCTCGTTCCTGCGGGTGAGTTGTATGCGCTATCTGAGTCAGCGGCGGGTGAGTGCGCCGGAGTTGTCGGTGGTGCGGGCGGTGGTGAAATAGGCCAGACCGGGTTGACCCCATCGCTGGCAAGCCAGCTCCCACAGGTATTGTGATGCGGCACAGTTATAGGGCACACAACAGACCCCTGTGGGAGCTGGCTTGCCAGCGATTGGGCCGGTACAGGCGACAGAAGGCTGGGGCTGGTCTTTACTCATTTGCGCGAAATCTCTCAATCGCCAAGGAGCAACGAACATGTCCGGATGGTACGAACTCAGTAAAAGCAGCAACGGCCAGTTCAGGTTCGTGTTGAAAGCGGCGAATGCCGAAACGATTCTGACCAGCGAGCTGTACACCACTCGCGCAGCGGCCGACGGCGGCATCGCGGCGGTGCAAACCAACAGCCCGCTCGATGAGCGCTACGAGAAGAAGTCGACGAAGGACGGCCATCCGTATTTCAACCTGAAAGCGGCCAATCATCAGGTCATCGGCAGCAGCGAGGCGTATTCATCGGATGCGGCGTGCGATAAAGGCATTGCCAGCGTCAAGGTGAACGGGCCGAGCAAAGTGATCAAGGACAAGACTTTGCCGGTTCTCTAAACCCGCTTTCAAATCCAACACCATTCCTGTGGGAGCTGGCTTGCCAGCGATGAGGCCATTTCATTCAGCATTGATGTTGAATGATTCACCGCCATCGCTGGCAAGCCAGCTCCCACAGGTTTTTGCGTTGTCAGTGGATCAGCGCAGGGTTTTCAGGATTGCTTGCAGCTGCGTCTGGCCCGCCTCACTCAACGGGAATACCGGCAAGCGCGGATCACCCACCTCCAGCCCGGTCTGACGCAATCCGGCCTTGATCGTCGCCGGCAACCCACCCTTGAGGATGAAATCCAGCAGCGGCAACTGGCGGTAAAACAAATCCCGCGCGCGATCCAGATCGCCGGCCATGGCCGCGTCATAAAGATCCAGATTCAACTTCGGGATCAGGTTCGGCGCCGCCGTGCACCAGCCTTTCGCCCCGGCCGCAAACGCCTCCAGCGCCAGCGGATTGCAGCCGTTGTAGAACGGCACCTGACCTTCACCGAGCAATTGCAGCTTGTGCATGCGCTGAATATCGCCGGTGCTCTCCTTGACCATGGTCACGTTGTCCACGGCATTGAAGATGCGCAGAATCAAATCAACGGACATATCGGTGCCGCTGGTGGCCGGGTTGTTGTAGAGCATGATCGGCACGCCGATGCGCTCGCCGATGGCGCGGTAGTGGGCGAGGATTTCCGCTTCGCTGAGTTTCCAGTACGAAGCTGGCAGCACCATCACCACATCGGCGCCATGAGCTTCGGCGAAACGCGCGCGGCGCACGGCTTTGGCGGTGGTCAGGTCGGACACGCTGACAATGGTCGGCACGCGTTTGGCCACATGCTTGATGCTGAACTCGGCGACCTGATCCCACTCCGCGTCGCTCAGGTAAGCGCCTTCGCCGGTGCTGCCCAGTGGGGCGATGGCGTGGACGCCGCTGTCGATCAGACGATCGATAGATTGTCCGAGCGCTGGCAAATCCAGCCCTTCGCCATTGGCGCCGAACGGGGTGATGGTGTAGCCGATGATGCCGTGAATAGTGGACATGGGAATCTCTCCGTAACAGGTTTCAGTTCAGGCAATCGGCGTGTTGACGCAGGTTCTGCCGGGCGTAGTAGTTGAACGCAGCGGCGTGGCGCTTCGGCTTGGCGATCCAGTCGTGCGCCTCACGGCCCAGCTCAGGGATGATCGGTTTGATCGTGCCGGCGGCCATCGCCAGCAGTTGCAGTTTGGCCGCGCGTTCGATCAATTGAGCGATGACGCAGGCTTCTTCAATCGTCGTACCGGTCGACAGCTGACCGTGGTGCGAAAGCAGGATCGCGCGTTTGTCGCCCAGCGCACCGGCAATCAGCTCGCCTTCTTCGTTGCCCACCGGCACACCCGGCCAGCCCTCGAGAAATGCGCAGTCGTCGTACAGCGGGCACAGGTCCATGTGGGAAATCTGCAGCGGTACTTCCAGCATCGACAACGCCGCGACGTGCGTCGGGTGGGTGTGAATGATGCAATTCACATCCGGGCGTGCGCGGTACACCCAGCTGTGGAAACGGTTGGCCGGGTTGGCCATGCCGTGACCTTCGAGGACTTCCAGATCCTCGTTGACCAGCAACAGATTGCTCGCGGTGATTTCGTCGAAACCCAGGCCCAATTGCTGAGTGTAATAGGTGCCGGGCTGCGGGCCACGGGCGGTGATTTGCCCGGCCAGACCTGAGTCGTGACCGTTCTCGAAGAGAATCCGGCAAGTCAGGGCCAGCTTTTGCCGGTCCGTCCACGTATTATCCGCCAGGCTTTTTTGCATCTGGGTCAGTGCTTGCTTGACCAGTTGGTCTTTGGGTAGTGCTAATGTCTTGGCCATGTCTGTGTCCTTTGGGTGATTGCAAATGACACGAAAGAGGCTATATGACACAAAGTGTCATTGGCAAGCACAAATCGTCGCTTCCTTGCTGGAATAACCGCCGCGCATGTCTATCCGTTTGAAATTGTTAAGAAAAAAACTTGGCGTAACCCTTGAGGCGCTGGCCGAAAAGTCCGGCATGACCAAGAGTTATCTGTCGAAAGTCGAGCGCGGGCTGAACACCCCGTCGATTGCTGCCGCGTTGAAACTGGCGAAGGCGTTGAACGTGAAAGTCGAGGAATTGTTCTCCGAAGACAACGTCAGCCTCGACAGCTACAGCCTGGTGCGCAGCCATGAGCGCCAGTCATTGGCGGCCAATGACCAGAGTCCGGGATATGCCGTGCTCGCGCATCAGGTCAGCGAGCGCAACCTGCTGCCGTTCATCATCTACCCGCCGAGCGAGTTCACTGACAAAACCTTCAAGGAGCATTTGGGCGAGGAGTTTCTGTTCGTCCACGAAGGGCAGGTTGAAGTGGATTTCATGAACGAGAAGGTGCTGCTGGAGCGCGGTGACGCGCTGCACTTCAATGCGCAGAAACCTCACCGGATCCGCTCGGTTGGCGAGGTGCAGGCGCAGTTGCTGGTGGTGGTACACAGCGCCGAAGAATGAACCTTAGAGTCAAAAGATCGTCCGAACGCGGCCCGAGTCTTCGGACGATCTTTTGATCTTGCTTTAAACCTCGACCGGCACCGACAACTTAGGGCTGCCGAGCGCATGGCTCTTGGCATCAAAAAACCGCAACTCAACGCCCGTGCCTTCGAACACCTGCGCGTAATGCCGCTTCTGATGCTGAACAAACGCCGCACTGCGCGGATAAATCGAGATCGCCACCGTTGCAGGTTTCGCCAAGCGCAGCGCCCGAACGATGTGCGCATCCTGCTCGCCCAAGGCATGGCCAAAGATGCACAGACTGCCGCCATGCCCGAGCAACTGCTCATAACAGAACGACAGGTAATCCGAACTGCGAATAGTCTTGAGCTTGTCCGCACTCGGTCCTTCGGTGACGAACAGCGGCACGTCATCCAGTGTCTTGATCGTGTTGTTGATCGCAAAACTACCGAGCAACGTGCCTTCGGTTGAAGTCAGTTTGCGCGCCGTGCCGTCCTGATTGCGCACCAGATGCAGACCGCCGTGCAGGTACAACAGGCGCGGTTTGTCGGTGGCAGTTTCGCTCAGATCAAAACTCGCATTGGCGCCGTTGAACAGGTCGTCGATGGCGTCGCCTTGATGTTGCAGCGCCCAGTAATTGAGCAAGTCGTAGTTGGTGGTGAACACGGTGCGATAGCGCGCCAGTTCTTCGTTCAACGTCGCCAGCGTCGAAGGCTTCACCAGTCGCCACGGAATGTGCACGGCGTGCACGGTGTTGATCAGCGCTTCCTTGATCGCGTAGTAACGATTGCGCGGCGCCGCCGAGCTGACAGCCAACGCCTTGTTGACCCGGCTGGTGGTTTTCAGTGCGCCGAGTACCTGCTCGAAACTGCGCGTGTGCATCGCGTCGAACACCGCCAGTTCCGACGGGCTCAGCGGTTTTTCTTCGACGGTGCGGGCGTTTTCAAACAGCGAGTCGTAGCCGAAGTCGTCCCACACCGCACGGCTGGCGCCATTGCCTACCAACAGACCGTTGAAGTCGGTCGTGGCGCGCAGGGTGTTCCAGTCTTCGAGGCTGGCGTCGACATCGAGAAAATCGGTCATTGCGTAGGCGGTCTCAAAACAAAGGGGCTGATGGACGGCGACTTTATCACGAGCGGGCATTGAGCCAGATCAAGATCGCTCGTGACCGATCGGTCGATGCTGTGTCTATCCGCCGAACCGGAGCAGTCGATTCGGCCCCTGTCAGGAGATGCGCGCATGACCAGCACTTTTTTCATTCCGGCGGTAAACATCATGGGCAACGGCTGCCTCGATGAAGCTATGGTCGCCATTCGCAACTACGGTTTTCGCAAAGCGTTGATCGTCACTGACGTGGGGCTGGCCAAGGCTGGCGTGGCCACGATGGTCGCCGAGAAACTGGCGATGCAGGACATCGATTCGGTGATTTTCGACGGCGCCAAACCGAACCCGAGCATTGCCAATGTCGAGTCGGGTCTGGGGCTGCTAAAGGAAAGTCGCTGCGATTTCGTCGTCTCGCTGGGCGGCGGTTCGCCGCACGACTGCGCCAAAGGCATTGCCCTGTGCGCGACCAATGGCGGGCAGATCCGTGATTACGAAGGCGTCGATCAATCGAGCAAGCCGCAACTGCCGCTGATCGCGATCAACACCACCGCCGGCACCGCCAGCGAGATGACCCGGTTCTGCATCATCACCGACGAATCACGGCACGTGAAAATGGCCATCGTCGACCGCAACGTCACACCGCTGCTGTCGGTCAATGACCCCGAGCTGATGGTCGCCATGCCCAAAGGTCTGACGGCCGCCACCGGCATGGATGCGCTGACTCACGCCATCGAGGCGTATGTCTCGACTGCCGCCAATCCGATCACCGACGCCTGTGCGCTGAAAGCCATGACCCTGATCAGCAACAACCTGCGCCTGGCTGTACGTGACGGCAGCGACCTCGCCGCGCGGGAAAATATGGCTTACGCGCAGTTCCTCGCCGGCATGGCCTTCAACAATGCCTCGCTCGGGTATGTGCATGCGATGGCGCATCAATTGGGCGGGTTCTACGACTTGGCCCATGGCGTGTGCAACGCCGTGCTGCTGCCTCATGTGCAGACGTTCAACGCGCTGGTGTGTGCCGATCGGCTGACCGATGTTGCCCACGCCATGGGCGCCGACATTCGCGGTTTCAGCGCCGAAGAGGGGGCGCAGGCGGCGATCAATGCGATCCGCTGCCTGGCCAAAGATGTCGAGATTCCCGATGGCCTGCGCGAATTGGGCGCCAGGCTCAGTGACATTCCGCTGCTCGCCAGCAATGCGCTGAAAGACGCCTGCGGTCTGACCAATCCTCGGGCGGCCGATCAGCGCCAGATCGAGGAGATTTTTCGTAACGCGTTTTGAGCGGTTACGACGGGGTCAGCCCTTGCCCTCAGAGGTCACCGTAAACGTTCGAACACGGCCCCAATCAGACAATTTTCCATTGATGTTGTGAATGGCGGATATTCGATACCTGCCTTCCTTCAGGGGGAGGGTAGGTTGAGTATGCCATTGCATTTCGCTGTCGACGTCGGCTCTGGCAATCTCCAGGCCGTTGTCCAAATCGATAATGCTAACTCTGCCGATGGGCTGCGTGACATCGCCACGAAAGACCGGAACGGCATCTACCTCGGCTTCTTCCTCCGGTTCCATAACGACCGGAATGTTGATGGGGGGCCGCAAGAGCACCTTGTATTTGCGCTCCTCACTCCAACCTGACTTGACGCCTTCCACCTCCTGGCGGGCTTTAATCCCATGCTCCCCCGGGGACTGGGCTCCGCTGAAGCTGAACGCCCATCGTCCATTTTTGCTGACCTGTCCTCCACCCAGCGAATGCGTCTCTTCAATGTTCCAAACCTGCACCAGAGCACCCGGTATACCGCTGCCGAGAAACAGTGTTGCAACCCCCGTGTTCTTGTCCTTTTCGGGGTACGTGATGGTCGGGGGCGGGACAGGTTGCGTGTTGGGCTTGTCGGGAGTGCTCATTGTGTTTCTCGTTTCAGGCTGATTTGAAACGAAACACTGGCACGGCGTGTCCCGTTTCGAACCTGTAAAAACTACCAGTTTTTTAGCTTTTTTTGCTTGATACGCAATTTCATTTTCTTCTAAAAAACTGTCATTTCTGTCAGTTGTCCGGCGTGGCTACTTCGGATCGAATGCTCTGACAACGGGGGTCGACTTCGATCTCTCTAGGAGCACACGAACATGCCGAAAGCCACAGCACCCACAGCATCGAAAGCCCCCAAAACAGCAAAAGCACAATCAGCAGGAGAGCTGGATGATCGCTTTGGCCTGCGAACGCTGAATTTTCCCGGAGCGAGCAAGACCATTGGCCATGGGGTGGCGATAACGCCGTCGGGGCAAATCATGGTCAGCGCAACCGTTGAGGTATCGGGCCTTTCGTACTACGGCCTGGCGCGTCTGGATGCCAATGGCAATCCAGATCCGGGCTTTGGTAATGGCGGCTATCTTCGCGGCCGATTTGGCAATGGTCTGCTCTCGCAAGCCGGACAGTTGATCGTGGATGCAACCGGCCGGATCTACCTGTGCGGCGTGATTGGCGAGAGCAAAGACACAGCCATCGAATACCAACAGGTCATCGCTCGATTCATGCCCGACGGCTCGCCTGATACCGGGTTCGGCGACGATGACGATGACGATGACCATAAAAGCGGTTATCGGATTGTGCCCACGCGTATTCCTCTGCTGACAGGCGCCACGGGTGGCGGTCTGATTCTGGCGAAGTCCACGCCCCTGGCGGCGGAGCCGGACAGGCTGCTTTTCGTGACCTCGCAAAAGGGCAGTGGCTTGCTGACGCGCTTCCTACTGGATGGCTCCGACGACTCATCGTTCGCTGCCAACGGCTGGATTGTCCTGACGCTTAAGGAGGTGGCAATTTCATTGCGAGGGATCATCCAACTCGACGATGGGCTTATTCTGGTGCATGGCAAAACGGAAATAACCAATCAGGGATTGGTCATGGCGTTCGACAGCAGCGGAAACGTCGCAGAGGCGTTTGGCAACAAGGGGACATTGCTGTTGAACCTTGAACAGGATGACAAGCCGCTCGAAAGCTCGGTCGAGCAGGTCATTGTGCAAACGTCAGAGCGCTTGCTCTTGCTCGGTTCGGCGGTCGAAGCGTCGGCAGGGGACAAATTCCAGCACGCGTTTATCAGCGGCATCACCCACACCGGCGAAAAGGATGAAACATTCAATGGCAAATATCCGGTTATCACCCCTGCGACAGGGACCCTCGATCTCAGGAGCTGGACGGAAGGGTTCGCCCTGGATGACAGCGCCGGCCATCGAATCGTCACGGTTGGACAAACCTCGGGGGGCACACGAGGTTTACTGACGGGAGGCTTTTTGGCAAATGGCGCCGTGGATCCGGCATTCAACGTCGAGGGTGCGGCGCAGATCGAGTGGCCTGCCAAGAGTGCCTGTATGCAGAATTCATCGGTGCTGGTCTTGGGGAACAGAAATGGCAGGGTGCAACTGATTCGCTTGCTTACCGCATCGGTCAGTGATCTGTGAAATCCCCCCGTCGGTTGATTGGCAGAACGGCAATCCTCCGAGATCGGTGGCCTGCTGTGACGCGTTCGCAAACAAACCCGCTCCCACATTGAAATTCGATCCCCTGTGGGGGCGAGCCTGCTCGCGAAGACTGACTTCCAGACACTGAAAAACATCGATTCAAACGATCATCCAGCAGCCACTGTATTCTTCTCAAACACCCCGCCAAACTGAATCAACACCACTCCGGCAATCAACAACAGCGCGCCCGATACCCGCGATACCGTCAGTTGTTTCTCAACCAGCCCGAACCACCCGAAGTGATCCAGCACCATCGACGCAATGACTTGCCCTGCCAACGCCAGCGCGACAAACCCTGAAGCGCCAAGCTTGGGCAACAACGCTACCGCCAACGCCACAAAACACACACCAAACGCACCACCGGCCCACATCCACAATGGCGCCTTGCTGATAAACGCCAACGACGGCAATGGCAAACGCAACGCCAGAATCACCGGCAGCAACACGATCACGCTGACCAGCAACGACGCCAATGTCGCCCACAACGGATGTCCCAGCCCACGCGCAAGATTGCTGTTGATCGCACTCTGAAACGGCACCACCGCCCCGGCAAACGCGGCCAGCACCAGCAAACCGGCCCACTGCAACGTACTCATGTTCATCACTCCAAGAGGTTTTGCTGGACTCTAGGGTATTCGTCGAGCAGATTTAAATTCCGTTTCGTCATCCAGTACATGCATCAGATGAATGATCTGCGCCGTATCGACCTCAACCTGTTGGTGATCCTCGACGCCTTGCTCAGCGAGCAGCACGTCACCCGCGCCGCCGAGCGTTTGCACCTCAGTCAACCGGCGGTCAGCCATGCGCTGGCACGGTTGCGCGATCTGCTCGGCGATCCGCTGCTGGTGCGTGCCGGCTCGACGCTGGTGCCCACCGCGCGAGCGCTGGAACTGGTCGCGCCGCTGGCCGAAGCGTTGGCTCAGGTGCAATCGCTGCTGGCGCCGAACACCTTCGATCCGGCGAGTGCGCGCAGGACGTTTCGCGTGGCGATGTCGGACTACGGCGCAGCGATCATTCTGCCTACGCTGATCCGCACCCTGCGCCGGGAAGCGCCGGGGATCGACCTGCAAATCAGCCATGCCAGTCGCGAAGGCATGCTGGAAGGCGTGCTCAATGGCGATATCGATGTCGCCGCCGGCGTCTTCCCGGAAATGCCCCACGAACTGCGCAGCTCGGTACTGTTTGAAGAGCGCTACGTCTGCCTGCTGGATCGACAGATGTTGCCGGGCAACGGTGTTCTGGATTTGCCGACCTACCTGTCACGTCCACATGTACTGCTGGAAATGCGCGGCAGCGGCACGCCGGAAATCGAGCGCGCATTGACGTCATTGCGTGAGCGTCGCCGCGTCGCGATCAGCCTGCCGCACTGGAACGTCGCGCCGCAGTTCATCAGTGGCACGGATCTGATTCTTACGGTGTCTTCACGCAGCGTGCGCGAGATTGATCAGCGCGAACTGATCGTGGTGCCGCCGCCGTTCGAGATTGCGCCATTCACGTTTGTGCTGGCGTGGCATAAGCGGCGGGGCGGGGATCAAGCGTTGAACTGGTTGAATCGGACGATTGAGGAGGGGATAGTGCGCGGCTGAAAAGGTACAAGGAGAAGGAAGTGACAGTGAAGTCTGGCTGGATCGGGTGTGCGGTATTGTGCGGGTGGTTGCTGGCGGGGCAGGCATTGGCCGATTGCACGCCACCCGCGGTGTCGGGAAACTGGGACTTTGGCCAGTGCAAGGATTGGCCTGCTTATCCAGGGCTGACCATCTCTTTGCTATTGAAGTTTGAGCCGGATCCAGTTGACACCGATGGCGATAAGATTGGCTCTTACGATTTGGGTTTATCCGTTTTATCAGCAGACGACCCAACCCCCATCGCCACTTACCATCAACCTGTTGCATTTTTTTCTGATGCGTTCGCGCTGGATAGCGTGCAGATCGACACCGCGCGCTACAAACTCACGCCTGAACTTCGTGCTTTTGGTATTCGGGCAAATTTCAAAGGCTCGTCTCGCGTTAATCCATTGGATGAAACCGTGCTGTCGCTCTATGTGAAAGAGGGAAGCAAACTGCGTCCTGTGTTGGATCGATTAGTGGTTTACCGCTTCAGTGGTGAATGGGACGGCAATTGCGCGGGAGAACGCGCGACCACTGTTCGCACCATCGAAATGGGTAAAACCAGCTCTCATGGTTTTGCCGACCTTGTCGTTAAATCAGTCACCACCGGTCTCGTCGGAGAAGGATCGCCTGACAATTGCGAAATGAAGACTACGAACGACAAGCCCGTGCTGACCACTCTCCGCTACGACGGAAAAGCGTACGTCCTGCCGCAAGAATTCAAAGGCCTTTAACCGGCCTGCTTAACCCGACTTTTATCAAGGAAGAACAATGCTCACGCCCACCAGACTCCTTATAGCCCTCAGTATTCTGGCCCTCGTTCCTCAAGCCCAGGCCGCTTGCCAGACCAAAGACTTCGACGGCAAATCCCTGTCGCGCTGCAAAGTCTGGCCGGCCGTGCAGAGCCAGGCGATTTCGGTTAAATCCACTTACCTTGCCGACGCCGGCGACGATGAGGCCGGGGTGTTCGATCTGGATCTGTCGATCGTCAATGCGAGCACTTACAACCCCATCGTCACTTACCGTAAACCGGGGGCTTACAACTCCGATGCCGTGCGCTTTGAGGATCTGCGCATCGACACTGCCCGTTATCGACTGGCGCCGGAGGTTCGGGCTTTCGGCTTGCGTTCAAAGTTCGCGCACAGTTCCCACGCCATTCCCTACGAGAAAACCGATCTGGCGCTGTATGTTCGCGAAGGCAATGAGTTGCGTCCGGTGCTGGAGGGCTTGGTGGTTGCCAAGAGCAATGGCGAGTTCATGAATGATTGCGAAGGCTACACAAAGACGATTCGCCGAACCGTCGAGATCGGCTCTTCCAGTCATCATGGTCTGGCCGATTTGATCGTCACGACCAGCGGCAGCAAAATGAAAAACACCCAGTCGGGTAAAGAGTGCGTTTCCAATACCACACGTCTGAAGCAAAAACAGATCACCCTGACCTACGACGGCCAGCAATACATCGTCCCCGAAGACCTCAGAGGTTACTGACCCGATGCTCACCGGCCTCAACCATCTGACCTTCGCGGTCAGCGATTTGAATCGCAGCCTCGCCTTCTACCGTGATCTGCTGCAGTTGCGCGTCGAAGCCACGTGGGATGCCGGCGCTTACCTGTCGCTGCCGGGGCTGTGGTTGTGTCTGTCGCTTGATCCGCTGCGTTCAAGCGAACCGTGCGCCGATTACACCCATTACGCTTTCAGCCTCGATGCAGCCGATTTCTCAACGTTCGTGCAGAAGCTAAAAGCGGCAAACGTGCAAGAGTGGCGCGATAACCGCAGCGAAGGTGCGTCGTTCTATTTTCTCGATCCCGACGGCCACAAGCTGGAAATTCACGTCGGCGATCTCGCTTCACGGCTGGCAGCGTGTCGGCAAAAACCGTACGCCGGCATGCGTTTTTACGACGAGTCATGATCAGACACATTTGTCTGTTATAGACTGGCGGCCACGTGTTCTGGCGCTTGCAGGTTTTCCATGACTCCATCGTTGCTAATGGCCGTGCTGGCCTCGGGTTTCATTTACGGCATCACGCCCGGGCCGGGGGTGCTGGCGGTGTTTGGCATCGGTGCAGCCCACGGGCGACGGGCCGGGGCGGGGTTTCTTTGCGGGCACCTGCTCGGTGATGTGGTCTGGTGCAGTACGGCGCTGATCGCAATTGTCGGCGCCCGGGAAATCGGCAGCACCGCGTTTGATGTGCTCGGTGTGCTCAGCGGTTTGTACTTGTTCTGGCTCGGCTGGCGCGCGGTGCGCGCCCAGCGTCGCAACGGTGACGAGCCGCAGGGCGCGGCGCGCAATCCGTTCTGGCACGGCATTCTGTTCGGCTTGACCAATCCCAAGGCCTATCCGGTGGCGGTCGCGACCTTCACCGCGCTGTTGTCGAGCCGCGCCGAACTGCTCAACTGGTCGATGCTGCCGGCGTTGATTGCCCTGAGTTTCCTCGGCGGCCTGCTGGCCTACGCTATTCTGATTGGCGTGGTTGGCGCGCAACGGGTTCGCACGCTGTATCAGCGTCATGAGTTGCTTATCACCCGCTTGTGCGGCGTGATGTTTATCGGTTTTGCCATCAACGCGCTGGTGCATGCACTGCCGGGGCTGATGCCGAACAAGGCTTGAAAATGTGTGCAGGGAGGCGCAATAAAAAGGTCAGGGATGGTTGATCAGTGCTGCATTGTCCGGACACCCACGCTGAACCATGGAAAGCCGAAATTCCGCGCCGTTGGCGAGTTTTATCGATCTGTTGCTGGACGCCGTCTGCGCGGTCGACAAGCAGGGTCGTTTCGTTTTTGTCAGTGCCGCTTGTGAGCGTGTTTTCGGTTATTCGCCTGAAGAGTTGATCGGCCGGCAAATGATCGAGCTGGTGCACCCGGCGGATCGGCAGCGCACTCTCGCAGCCGCAAACGAAATCATGGGCGGCGAACCCAAGCTCAACTTCGAAAACCGTTACCTGCGCAAGGACGGCAGCGTCGTGCATATCCTCTGGTCGGCGCGTTGGTCGGAAGTCGATCAACTGCGCATCGCCGTGGCGCGCGACATCACCGAGCGCAAACAGGCCGAATCGCGCCAGGCAGCGTTGTACGCGATTTCCGAAGCGGCGCATGCGGCGGAAGATCTGCTGGCGCTGTTCAAGCGTATTCATCTGATCATCGGCGAATGGTTGCCAGCGATGAATTTCTCCGTGGCGCTGTACGACGAGCACTGCGCACAACTGAATTTCCCTTATCACGTCGATGATCACGAATTGCAGCCCGAGCAACCGGGCACCGTCACCGGACGCCTGTGCGCGGAAGTTATCCGTAGCGGCCAGCCGATTCTTCTGACGCCGGACAGTGCAGATTCCCCAGCCGATTTCGCCGAACTGGTGGCCGGGCAGAACGCGCCTTGCTGGCTCGGTGTGCCGTTGAACTCGAAAAACGGCACCATCGGCGCCTTGATCGTCAAAAGCCTGCCCGGCGGCGAGCGCTACACCGAGCAAGACAAGGAACTGCTGCAATACGTTTGCGCCCAGGTCGCCACGGCCATCGAGCGTCAGCAATTGCACGCCCGCCTGCGACGTATGGCGCAGTACGACCAACTGACGCAGTTGCCCAATCGTGAATTGCTGCGCGATCGCTTGAAGGCTGCGTTGGCCAGCGCGCGCGAGCAATCCGGGCACATGGCCTTGTTGTATGTCGATCTGGACCGCTTCAAACAGGTCAATGACACCTTTGGTCACGCCGTCGGCGACATGCTCCTGCAAACCGTAGCCAATCGCCTCAAGGGCTGCGTGCGGGAAACCGATACCGTGGCCAGAATCGGCGGCGATGAATTTGTCGTGTTGCTGCACAGTGTCCAGGTCTCGGAAGATGCTGACGGCGTGGCGGAAAAAATCCGACAGGTGCTGGTGCAACCGATGCGTCTCGATGGCCACAACCTGCACATCGAACCAAGTATCGGCGTGGCCCGCTATCCAGAGCACGGCAGTGAAGAGCAGCAACTGTTTCGCCATGCCGATCAGGCGATGTACGCCGCCAAACGCCTGAACCATCACGCGTTGAATAGTTGATCCGGGGCCGCCGTTCGTCGCAGCGACTGCAATTTTTCTAAACCTTTGCCGGCCAGAAAATTCTCAATCTAGGCGGGCACCTGCTCGCCACGATCATTACCAAGAGGTAGAGAATCATGCCTAACTCAAGAAACTCGAACTCGGGAAACTTCGCCAACGATCGAACGAAGGCCTCTGAAGCAGGTCGCAAAGGTGGGAAAACCACCACAACGACCGTCGACAAAGAGCCAAAACCAGACATGGGCCGCAAGCCCGCTCAGAAATCGAAGTAGTCGGTGAAGGTAGTTTTGATTGAGAGGCGGGGGCGTAAGCTCCCGCTTGAATTTTGCAAGTAAGGAGGGCGCGACCATGAGCCGAATGGCCACCCGTATACGCACCATGAGTTTTGCATCGCTATTGGGCCTCTGTGCCAGCAGCGCTTTTGCCCAGTCGCCCGCCGATTTCATCAACGATGCCTCGGCCAAAGGCATGGCCGACATCGAGGCCAGTCGTCTGGCCCACAGCAAGGCCGAATCGAAAGAGGTCAAGGACTACACCATCGTCGTCATCAACGACCGCACGACGGCCAACCAGCACCTGGCGAAAATCGCCAAGAAACTTGACCTGCCCGTCGCGCCTCGTGAAGAGCTGGCCGACAAGGCCAAGGAATTGATGCCGCAAGTGACCGACGGCGCCTCCTTTGATCAGGCCTACGCCGCCAGTCAGGTCAAAGCCACTGAAGAGGCCATCGAGCAGATTCAGCAGGAAGCGCAGACCACCGACGTGCCGGAGATCAAGGCGTTTGCTGACGAGACCTTGCCGAAACTGCAAAGCCATCTGGAGATGGCTCGCCAGTTGCAGGCCAGCCGCTAATCAAGAGCAAAAGATCGCAGCCTTCGGCAGCTCCTACTCAATCCCTGTAGGAGCTGCCGAAGGCTGCGATCTTTTGCTTTCAATCCTCAACACTCATTTAAATCCTGCTTCGACTTACTCTTCTCGCCCAATCCCTCAAGATTGAACACCTCACCCTCGCCCAGCGAGCGGTAGTGTCTGCGCAACGCCTCCAGCTGCTTCAAATCCAGCGCCTCCAGCCCGAGCATTGCGTTTTGCGCTTCTTTGGTCACCAACAGCAATTCATCGATTTTCAAATGAAGAATGTCGGTGTCGCGGTTCTGCGTGTTCTGAATCAGGAACACCATCAGGAAGGTGATGATGGTGGTCGAGGTGTTGATGATCAGTTGCCAAGTGTCGTTGTAGTCGAAGATCGGCCCGCTCAAACCCCACAACCCGATCAGGATCAACGCGCCCATGAAGGTCTTCGGACTACCGGCCCATAGAGCGAGCTTCTGGGAGATTTTTGCGAATTTCATAGCCGTGTTCCTTATTGGGGGAATGCTTGAAATTCAGACATTGGCGACGTTATGAAAATTCTACTGATGTGCAAGATGTCCCTGAAAAACCGGCCTCACGACCGGTTTTGGCATTGGTACTCTAAACCTCGAGTTCGACGTCGACGGTCCAGTGGAAGTAACCCACCACCTCACACTGCTGATTGACCAGCATGAAACTCAGTTCGCATTGCACATCGCCAGGTTTCTTCGGCGTGCAGGTCCAATAGTGGTCGTCAGCTTTTCGACTGCCCAGCGTGGTCGGGTCGTCCGGGTTGGGCGCGGGCACCGTCAGGTTGGTATGAATTTGCAGGTTCGGTTCGGAAAGCACACCGCTATCAGCCACGGTCATGCGGTACACAACCACACTGTGTTCGGCGATCAGGCTGACGGAGCGTCCACGAACGTGCAGGTCGCAGCCAGTTTCGACCTGGATTGTTATTGAGCTGTCATTTATGACTATTTCTTTCGGATTGTTACCAGTTGCGAAAAAGATAAAACCATCGGTAATGCTCGTCGGCGCGGCGGCGTCCAGACTTGGATTTGGGTAATGCTTCAGTACTGATTCGGCATCGACGATCAGCAACACGTTGTGTGCGCTGCTAACGCCGGATGAGGGCGACGGGATCGGTTCGCTGGTCATCATGGATTCCTTTCATGATGTTGGCACAAAACGACAGCCGCTTCGGTCAAGGCAACACTTCCTGTTCCGGCCGCAGCGGCAGCGGATCGGTTGAGCCCCTTGTCACCAAAGGGCTCGACACATCATCAGTTATGAATGGAGATGAACGGATCCCACGAACAGCAGCCGATGATCTGGCAGTTGCGATCGACGATCAGGAAGTGGAAGTGATAGGTCACGCGACCACAGTCGAGGGTTTCGGATGACCAATAGTGGTTGTCGACTTTCTGGCAGCTTGGTACGGATGGATTGCTCGTGTTGGGCACAGCAACGCACGCTGTGGCCTTGCGCGGCGAGGGCGGCGAGATCAGGTTCTCTCCGGCGTTGGGGACGAATTTGTAGAAAATTACCGCCTGTTCGAAGCTCTGCGACAGGCTGGTTTCACGCCAGCGGATCAGATCGCCGACCTGAGCCTTGAGATCCAGTTCGCCACCGGCCTGACCACTGACGACGTTGTCCTGATTGGTGACCATGTACACATGTTTCCAATCAATCAGCGTTGGGTTCTTCGGATCCTTGCTGATGTTTGGATATTTTTTCAGAATGGTTTCGGTGTCGATGGAAACCAGAATATCCGTCACTCGAGACATGGTGATGCTCCTTTTTCATAGTGAACGTCGGACTGCAATCCAGGCACGACGACGCTTGCTTGCCGTATGGCTTTTGCGAGCACACTACTGGGGGGAACCCACTGATCACGAGAAATGAACAGGCCGTGCTCCTTGCACGAAATCGACTGATTCGGGTTCCTTCCGATTGCCGCTCCTTGACTATAGGTATGATTTTTTAGCTGTCAAAATCGCTTTTGTCTGGCTCGACGGACGGTCACCTGATTTATTAGAACCAACCCATTGGCGATAAGCCGATGGGTTGGTCCGACACCCTTTGCAATTCAGTCGCTCTGGAACTGTTTGCTGTGCGGCCTGTATCGTGACGAACCGCTGGTATGTCCCGACAGGAGAACGCAATGAGTTGGTCCGCCAAACAATACGTCGCTTTCGAAGATGAACGCACCCGCCCGGCCCGCGATCTGCTCGCCGCGATTCCTACGCCTGAAACGCGAACTGTGGTCGATATCGGTTGCGGTCCCGGCAACTCGACGGAGTTGCTGGTGCAGCGTTTTCCCGGGGCGAAGGTCAGCGGGCTGGACAGCTCGGCAGACATGATCGACGCGGCTCGCAAACGCTTGCCGGATTTGCAGTTCGAGGTGGCCGAGATTGATCAGTGGGCTGATGCCGGGCCGTTCGATGTGATCTTCGCCAATGCCGTGTTGCAGTGGGTGCCGGATCACGCGACGTTGTTGCCGGCGTTGGCTAGCAAGTTGTCGGCCGGTGGCAGCCTGGCGATCCAGATGCCGGACAATCTCAATGAATCCTCACACCGCTTGATGCGTGAAGTCGCTGCTAATGGTCCGTGGGCGAGCAAGCTTTCCGGCGCTGCGGGGCAACGTACCGACATGGCCAGCGCCAGTGATTATTTCTCGATGCTGCGACCACACTGCGCGCGGGTCGATGTGTGGCGTACGACCTATCACCATCAGCTGTCCGGCGGGGCGGCGGGGGTGGTGGAGTGGTTCAAGGGCAGCGGGTTGATTCCGTTTTTGAGTCCGTTGAGCGAGGCGGAAAAGGCGCAGTACCTGGAGCAATATCTGGCGAAGGTTGAGAAGGCTTATCCGGCATTGGCGGATGGCTCGGTGTTGTTGCCATTTCCACGGTTATTTATCGTTGCGACGCGCTGAAATAAATTGGCCCACTCACCCCAGCCCTCTCCCGAGGGAGAGGGAGCCGATTGGTGTTGCTTGCAAAACCTGAGTTCGCCTCGATTTCGCACGTCGGCGTAGCTCGTACTGGCGCTGCGGTCAGTCCCCTCTCCCTCTGGGAGAGGGTTAGGGTGAGGGCTCAGCGCTGCACCGCCACCAACATCATCATCGGCCGCTCTCGCTCTTCTGCCAGAGCCGGTTGCGCCGCCACTTCAGCATCGCTCGGCCCCCATTCATTGACATGTCGAATCGTGAATCCTGCATCGATCAGCGAATTGAGCAACGTCCCAACCGTACGATGCTGCTTGATCACGCCCTCAGCCAGCCAATTCGTAACTCGCTCACCCTCCAACTGATAGCTGTCCAGCGGCCAACGCTTGTTGCCTTCAGCGTCAATCAACCAACCCGGATTACGTGGCGCCATAAAGATCGGATGCTCAATGGAAAACACAAAATGCGAACCCGGTTTCAGCGCCGCGTACAGGTGCGCAAACAACCCCGGCAGATCCTTGATGTAATGCAGCGCTAGCGAACTGTAAGCCAGATCGAAACTGCAGGCGGGCAGGTCGAGCTGTTCCAGGTCGCCGCGCTCATAGCGAATATTCGCCGTCGTGGTGGTCTCCCGTGCCCGCTCCAGCATCTTTTCCGAGACATCCAGCCCCAAGACACTGGCCGCGCCATTCTCAATGGCCCAGCGACTGAACCAGCCATAACCGCAGCCCAGATCCACCACGTTCAGGCCATGCATGGAGGGCAACAGCGCCTTGAGCGCTGGCCACTCCGGCGCCGCGTCGAGGCCGCCGATGGAACGGTTCATCTGGCTGTAACCCTGGAAGAATTCGGGATCGTCGTAAATGTTTTGCGTCATGGTGAAGTGCTCTTTTGAGTTCGGTCGTCAGCGGCAATGTGGCCGCGATTGGAATCCCTCGAAAGTGATGGCGCGTATTCGTCGATGGCCGCGCAGGGGGAGGGTGGTGGTTGATGAGGAAATGCTAGTCGGTTGGGCGGGAGGTGAAAACCGGTGGAGTGTTGTGGATCTGTAATGTCGGGGAAATCGCTATTTGTTATCGCTTCATAAACATGTTCCGACTGAAGTGTTTAGAGGCGTGCGGTGTTACGTCCTGAAGCCTACAAATCCTTGCGCCGTTGCCTACCGCTACGCCAGAATCCGCCGGCTTGTGCGCTTGGGGGGCGGTCGGTAACTTGGTTCGCGTCACTGATTTCCAGTGATCGGGTTTAGTAGCCCGGTATCCTCAATCTAAATAGCTGCATGAGTACCACTCAGTCAGGCGAATGCCTGCACCTGATGGTGGCTGTGCGCATGGCGCCCTCGGGTGCGCCGGATTTGGATTGGGGTCCGGTCTACTAACTTGCGCACAGCTGCCACCCATCCGTTTAGTAGCGAGATCGGTTGCGGCCTTACTAAAAGGTCTCAATCCAATGTTCAAAGTTACGCCCAATCCGCCGGAAACCGATCCGGCATCCCCCTACGAATCACCCAATTCCAAGAAATTCCACGAAGCCGCCGAACGCGCGCTCGACCACTACCTCAGCCCGACCGCGCAGATCATGGGTTCCTCCCGCGAACCCGAACCGATGTACCTCGCCAACCCTGCCTATGACACCGAATCCCTGCTGGCCAACGCCAGCGAAACACTCGGCTCGGCCACCACCCTGCTCAACAACTTCGCCGCGCTGCTCGACACCTCGCACCGCAAGACTGCACTCGGCATCGCGCAGGTCGTCATGTTGGGGGAATTGGCGGTGAATCAGGCGCTGGATAAGGTTGTGCCGGCGGGTTAACCCTTTCGCTTCAAGAAGCCAAAGAAACCGGCCAATGAGTGCCGGTTTCTCGAGACGGCTACCTGGCAGCACGACTTCCGGCAAGTAGCCCGATGTTTTGGTCGATGCGTTGTTGAATGGTGCGCAAGGTTTCCTGGGTGATCACACCCGGATACAAACTTTCAGCCATGGCTGTGAATCGGCTAGCCACCTCGCAAAATCGGTCAATGATGTCGGCGGCCGTAGCGGCGTTTACTTCAGCCTCCACTGCAAGGTTGAGCAGGTGTTCTCTTCCAATTTCCAAGGCTTCACCCATCACGTCCATCTGGTGATAGCCTCCCGGCCCCTCGCAGAAAGTGACGTCATAGGCCGGCGCTAATTTCCAGTCTCCGCCAGGCGACATGATGTAAGCAAAGTTCTTCGGATGGTCGTCTCGGTTATTGAATGCGACATTGAAGACGACCCGCTCAAACGCTACGGCTTTCTCTCGTACGTCATTGCTGCACTTATGAGTCGCACGCAAGAAGTTGACGTAGTCCAGCGCCCCTGGGGATCTGAAGTCCGCACCGGTAAAGGCTGCAAGACTCTGCATGGGCACCCGCAAGTCGTTTTGTCGGTCAAAGCGTTTGGTGGCAAAAGCGGCCATTCCTTCAGACAGGCTGAAATAACGAGTGTCAGGGGTTTGGATACCGCACAAGCGTAAACATTCGGCATAGACCATTTCGATGGCGCACACCTCGGGATGTTCTTGCTGAGCCGGAAACTTCACCAACCAGGCTTCGAAACCGGGAGTGGCAGCCGTAGTAAAGGCGTCAGTGTGCGGATCGCGATACACCAGCGCTTTTGGTCGGGCGCCTTGTGGAGAACCTCCGACCAGTAGCAGCTTCTGGAGAAGCTCTCCACCTTTACCTTTGAGTACTTCCTGCACTTCGGACGCGAGCAACTCGATGGGAACATGCATTTGCGGTTCCAGCGCCTCGGGTGCAACAGGTTCAAACGACATGGCCCCCATGGCATTGTTGCCAATGTAGGCTAGCCGCTCCAAGGGGCCTATGCGCGCGGGGTTGAGGCCTCGACGTTTGAACAATCGGTCCATCAGCAACATGCCCCAGCCATCTGGCAGCGAGTCATAAACCGGCCCAGGCAGTCCCAACTGATGTGACGGGAAATCCCGGTTTAACCTGGCTCCCTGTAATGGAAGCCTCAAGGAGGAGAGTTCCAGCCCTCTGTTTTTTGCCTCATCGCTGTACTCAAACATGACCTGCGGGCGACCGGTCAGGGCTTTCGTCGAAGCAAGTGTGCCCCACCGCCAACGTTCACCCCAGCCCTCGTAGTAGACGTCCACTTGTTCAAGCATTGTCGGCTTTCCTTTTGATGCGATGACGCTTGGCCGTTTTTTCGTAGCGAATGATATCGTCTAGAGTTTCGAGCCTTGGCAGAAACAACCCTTCGAGTTCCTTTTCGCGCCCGAGAACCATTGCCACTCGCACCATGTTGTCGAAACTCACATTACGACCGGCTTCAAGGTTTGACACCGTATTCGTCGCAATGCCCGCGCGAGCGGCCACGTCTGCCTGTGTCATCTCCAAAGCCAATCGTTCTGTGCGCAGGCGGTGGCAAATCCGTTTGACGATCTCGCTTGCGGTGGTGAGGCTTAAATCCAGCATGTCGTGTGTACCGTCGGCGTTCAGTTTTGATTCTCAGTACGCAATATACTGTGGATTAAACCTGAAAATATCCTTTAACTCACAAGAAAATGTAATTAGGTTTAATGGGTAGGATAGGCCAGCACGGGTTGACGCGCCAAGGTTCAACCCTGCTGCAAAACTTTCAGAGCCGCCGACGCCAGAAAGCCCGAGCGGCTTTTCTCTTCCGGGTGATGCAACACATACTCATCAATGCGATTGAGCAAATGGCCCGGCAGGGTGATGTTGAGCTTTTGGGCTTTGCCCAAATACTTGAGCACATCGATATCCACCACGGCCCATGCACAACCGGCGTATTTCGGGTTGGCCACGTGCAGGCTCAGTTTGCTGGCCGCTGGAATGGGGGCGTCGTCGTCCGCCAGAATCTCGAAATGACCTTCGATGGCTTCGCGAGCCATGGCGACGGCATCGTCCATATCCTCTCCGGCGGAAAAGCATCCAGGAATGTCCGGGACTTCTACACCCCAGGCGTGATGGTCATCGCCAATTGAAATCGCAATCGGGTAGAGCATATTCGTTGTCCTCCATGGCGCAACTGACTCAGAGAGTCAAAGCAGCGCCTGCTGCAAAATACTGATGGCCGTTTTCTTCAGCAGATCCTTTTTTGGATGTGGCACGGTGACCAGTCCTGGTTTGCTCGGGTGCTTGAAGTGATGGTGACTTCCTTTGATCCTTACCAGATACCAACCGTCTGCGACGAGTTGGCCGATTAAAAAACGGCTATTCACAACACCTCCCTGTGGTGTGCTTGGTGGGTACTATACCCATTGAACTAATATGATCAACACTATAACCACCGGGCGGTAGTGGTCCTCTGACGGGCGGGGTCGCTTAGCGCAGTCTAGATAAGGCAGAAGCGATGGTGAGGTGGGTGTGTTACCGGGTTTTGCTTATGTTCATGTGGCGATCTTCCGCTGCAAAATAATGGAACACATCTTTTTCTGACGTCACTGCTCGGGCTGCTAACGTTGAACTCTAATGGGCGAAGGTCATGGACCCTCAACGAGCCTGTTGAAAGGAAATCACCTCTCGATATAGCCAGCGTAGTTATGCATGGAATTTGCCCATGTGATCGTCAGAAGGGAGTGAAACGGATGTCGACTCTAAAATTCAGCTATAGAGATGCAAAGGGCGATTTAAGTCAGCGGGAGTTGATTCAATGGTCAGAGAATTCGGTTTACATTCAAGGACGATCGGCCAGCGATACCTTTCCTAAAACCTATCGCAAGGATCGCATCATCGAAGTATTGCTTGGGGCTGAGCTGCTCTTAAAGGAGGCCGCTCCTCCTTCTCCGAGGCTTCAGCACGATCGAAAGCCACCGGCGCTCGTTGCTTCAGAAGCCGCTTCGCAAACGCCTGATCCGAAAATGTCACCGGGTAGGATCAATCAAATTCTTTTCACTGGGTTCGCAGCTGCACAACGGGCTGAGCTTGAGCAAAAGGCAGTGGAATATGGGTTGAAGGTCATGAGTACGGCAGGCAAGACGCTGACGTTTCTTTGTTATGGTGAAAATGCGGGGCCAACCAAAGTTTCCAAGGCACTTGAGGCTGGAGCTTTCATCATCAACTCAGAGCAATTCTTGAATCTGATCACAACGGGAGAAATCCCCTGAAGTCATCACTTCGCTCAGCCTGCGCATTGAAACTGCACCAACCGCCGAATGCTTGTTACATGCAGCCAGCATCACCTCATTCTGCTTCTTGGTAGCTGCGGTCAGCACTTCACGGTAAACTCGCTTTTTTTCATGGGATTTCGCATTACGGATGAAGTCTGCGAATGGGCTTGCGTACTCCCCTTCGAATTCGATTGTCATGGAATTGCCCCTTCATAGATCCCGAGCATGGGTACCATTTCGTGCCTCGCACGCTTCTCAAGGATTGTCGTTAGAGAGAACAAAAGCGTACAGGGGGAGAGCGCATCTTCAACTAGCGGAGTGTTTCTGAAAGGTTCCGAACTGCCCCATTTGGCCAACCTCAAATCCCAGCCACAAAAAAACCGGCCCTATAGGCCGGTTTTTTCTATCGCTGCATCCCCCGTCAAAAAAAACAACGTGAGACAAAAATTGAGTGGAGCGGGTAGAGGGAATCGAACCCTCGTCGGAAGCTTGGGAAGCTACTGTTCTACCATTAAACTATACCCGCTCAGAGCGGCTGACTTTGTACCAGACTCGGCCACGGATTTGAAGTTTTTCTTTTACTCATGAACGCTTTGAATCACTGAAAACGGTCAATCGCGGGCGAGCACTGCGGTGCGTAAAGCAAAATCCCAGCCCCGCAGCCTCGCGCGCGATGACACTCTTTCAAATAGCCAATGCATGTTGATCCTGAACAAACGAGTAACGCGTTCGGCTGGTCTGCTGTGCCGGTTTCAGAAAGCCGAGCAGGGCGTTCTGGCTGTCGCGGCACGCGGCCTTGTGTTCCATGTCGAGAAAGTGCCCGGTGGCTTGCAGCGTGGTGAACGTGCTCTGCGCCACGTGGTTGCCGAACAGGCGTGCGTCTTCGGCAGCGGTGTATTCGTCCCATTCGCCGTTTAGAAACAGCACTGGCACGTTGATCTTTTTCGCTGCGTTCAGATAGCACTGCCGATCACTGTGCAGTACGTCGCTGATGTGGAAGTGCATCTGCCCGTATTCGTGCTCGGCCAGGCTGCTGACGTGGCGATAGTTGAAGCGTTTGAACAGTGACGGCAGGTGTTTGCCGATGGTGCTGTTGACCAGATGGCCGACGCGGTCGCCGTCGCGCTGGCCGAGGTAGTCGACGCCGCGTTCGAGGTAATCGAGCATGTGCGCGTTGATCACTGGCGAGAACGAGCTGATCACCGCCCGTTCAATGCGCCGTGGCTGGTGGGCGAGAGCGACCAGGGTCGCGGCGCCGCCCCAGGAAAACGACAGCACGTGTTCGGCGGCGAAGTGGTCGATCAGCTCGAGCAGAATCTGCCCTTCGACGTCCTTCGTCAGATGTTTCTCGTGGCGATTGTGGGCTTTTGACCGGCCCGCGTAGGGCTGGTCGTAGCAGACCACGTTGAATTGCGGGTGCAGGTTTTTCACAGTCTGTGCAAACGACGCAGTCGTGGCCATCGAGCCGTTGACCAGGATGATGGTCTTTTCTGCGGCGTCTGCGCGATAGAACTCCGTGTAAACCCGATACTGACCCTGTATATCCAGCACAGCGATTTCTGGCCTCATGTCATAAGACTCCTGGCAAGCAAGCGGGTATGCGCGCAAATAGAGATTGCACGAGCTTTGTGACAGGTAGGCATACGCCTGGAATTTGCTTGGCCCATGTCGATCCATGACTGCGGTCGACGGGTATTGTTATTGGCGGGCAGTCTGCCGGCTGAGGCGGAGCCTTGAAGGCTCTCTACCGGCAAAAAGTTTCTTGGATGTATGTTGTGACTCATCGGTCACAATCTGGCCGACGTCCTGATTCAAGCAGGGGAGTCGGGATCGCGCAAGTGCCGTTGGTAAATTGTTCGACAACTTCTGCTGAGCGGTCGCCGGCTTAGAACAAATGGATCTCTTCGGTGCGCAAAGCGCGGTACTCGCCCGGTTTTAGCGCGTTATCGAGGTGTAGAAGCCCCATGGATTCGCGGTGCAGGCGCAGGACTTTGTTGTTGAAGAAACCAAACATGCGCTTCACCTGATGGTAGCGACCTTCGACGATGCTCAGCCGCGCCGACCGTGGGCCAAGCAGCTCCAGCTGCGCCGGTTGCGTCGTCAGGTCTTCGAAGGCGAAGTAGATGCCCTCGGCAAAGGTGATCGCATATTGCGCGCCAATCTCCTGCTCGGTCTCGACGTAGTAGACCTTTGGCAGTTTGGTCTGCGGCTGGGTCAGGCGTCGCGACCATGCGCCGTCGTTGGTGATCAGCATCAGGCCGGTGGTGTTGAAGTCCAGGCGTCCGGCGATGTGCAGATCGTCCTTGTCCGGCTCATCGATCAGGTCGAGCACGGTCGGATGTTGCGGATCGCGGGTGGCGCTGACGCAGCCCGGCGGCTTGTGCAGCATGAAGTAGCGCGCCGCTTTGCCGACTTGTAGCACTTCGTCATCGACTTCGACACGGCTGAATTCCAGCACTTCGCTGTGCGGATCGCTGACGACTTTTCCGTCAATCCGCACGCGCTTTTCCACCAGCAACAGGCGAACCTGCTGACGGTTGTAGCGGGGCAGGTTGCTGAGGAAACGGTCGACGCGCATGTTCAGGTTTCAGTAAATGAAGGGGCGCGCATCTTACGGGATCGGCCGCTTGGCCGCTTGCAGTTGCGCCTCGACTTGCGCGCAACGCGGGCACAGGCAGGATTGGTTGCGCAGTTCTGGCGGCAGCGCTTCAAGCACGGCCGGGTCGATGCTCACGCCATAGCACCAGCATTCGCGGTCGGCGCTGCGCGGGTCGGCGAGGCTGCAGTCGTTGCGGGCGCCGCAGGCCGGGCAATGGTCGGGTTTAACGTCAGAATCAGGCATAAGTCGAGTGAGGCATTTCCACGCAGGTGCGATTGCGGCCGGTTTGTTTGGCCCGGTACATCGCATGATCGGCCCGCGACAGCAGGCTGTGCAAGGTGTCATCGCGTTGCAGGGTGGTGGCGCCGATGCTTACCGTCAGATGGAGGCGGTGGCCGTCGTAGGCATATTCGTGCTGTTCGACGTGTTGGCGGATCTTTTCGGCAATTTTCTGACCGGTGTCGCCGTCGGTGTCCTTCAGTAAAACGATAAATTCCTCACCGCCCCAGCGGCAGACAATGTCGGCGTGGCGCAGGCAACTTTGCAGGTCGCGGGCAAAACCGATCAATACCTGATCGCCGGCCATGTGCCCGTAGGTGTCGTTCAACACCTTGAAATGATCGAGGTCGAGCAGCAACGCCGTCAGCGGTTTGGTTTCGCGTTGGGCTTCGTGCAGAGCCTGCGCGGCGAGAATGTCGAAGCCACGGCGGTTGGGCAGTTCGGTGAGACTGTCGAGAATGGCCTGCGCCTGGATTTTGCTTTGATAACGCTTGATCACGCGGTTGAGCAGCGCCAGAACGATCAGCGTCACCAGCAGGCAGATCAGCAGATTCAGGTACAGCGACTGGCGAATCTCACTCAGCGCGCCGTCTTCGCGTTTATCGACAAACAGGTACCAGTTCAGCTCCGGAATAAACCGTACGTTGAGGAAATGCCCTTGCCCATGAGCGGAATATTCGTAGCTGCCGCTGTGCGGTTTCGGCAACTGGCTCACCAGACTTTTCATGCTCTCCAGTTCACTCAGGCTCTGACCGATGTGCGCGCCTTCAGGCCCGCCCTCGGCGCCGGTCAACACCAGTCGGCCGAAGGTGTCGACGAAGTACACGCTGCGTTGATAGCGCTGTTGATACTTGTCGATCAACTTGATCACCGCGTCCACGGTCAGACCGACCCCGGCCGCGCCGATGAAGCGATTGTGATAGTCGTAAACCTTGTAGTTGATGAAGAACGTCAGGTTGTCCTTGTTAGCCAGATCCGGGTCGACGTTGATCTCGTACGGGTCCTTCATGTCGCGCACGCGGAAGTACCAGGCGTCGCGCGGCTCATCGACCTTGACCTGCTTGAGCACGCCTTTGGCGTGGTAGTAGGTGAGGGTGCTGTTGGAGACGAAGAAAGCCGTGTAGGCGCCGTAATGGGTCATGACTTCGTCGAGGTAGCGGGTCATCTGCTCGGGATTTTGCTCGCCGTTGACCACCCAGTCGCGCATGAAGGTGTCGCGGGACATCATCGAGGAAATCAGGATCGGCCTGACGAGGTCTTTCTGGATTTCCGAGTAGACCGTGTCGGACGTCAGCGGCAGTTCGGTGTTGACGATGTTGTCGCGGATCGACGCGCGGGAGGCGTAGTAGCTGAGTAACGACGTGGCAAGGAACCCGGCGCCGAGCAGGGCGATCAGCGTCAGGACCAGTGAGCGTTGCGAGTACAGGGGAGAACGAAGCGGCATGGCAGATCCGTTAGCAGTGGCCCGATGGCATGCATTCTAGTGGGATGGCCGGGAAAAGACTGCGGGATTTATGCCTGAAATGGCGGGGGATATGACGTTGAGGGTGTGTGTGGAGGATCGCTCCCTCACCCCAGCCCTCTCCCGGAGGGAGAGGGAGCTAGATTGTGGTGATTTCAAAAATTGTGTTCGGCTCGGTATCACCGAATGGCAACTATCTTAAAGACACCTCGGTCAGTCCCCTCTCCCTCCGGGAGAGGGTGAGGGCTGGTTTCTGGATCAACTCCGAGTTTCAAGATACGCCCGCCATCCCCCCAAATGGCTGATGTCCAGCGCCCCTTCCAGACCATACGGCTCACAAATAAACCCGCTCTCCCAACGTCCATCCGCCAGTTGCACCTTGCCCAACCCAAGCGGTGCCGGAATCCCGGTGAGGAACGAGCCCAACTCACTGCTCGGCAATTCCCACACCTCCACCGCAATCGCCACACCGCCAGCCTTGACCCGCACCATGCCCGGACGCAGCGGTGGGCCGCCGGCCAACGCGTGCAGTTGATAGTCCGGCGAACTCAACGTCGTCTCCAGCAATCTCCCGCCACGCTGCGTCAGTTGCCAGTTCAACGCCAACCCTTGCAAATGCGCGCCACACACCACGATGCGTGCGCGATCATGGCGCGCAACGTTTGCGGGCGTGGGCAATGCCGAGTCCTGCTGACGCTGCAGCGCATCGGCCACGCTCAGCAGATATTGATCGGTGAACGCCCGGCCAAACAGCGTCACGCCCCACGGCAATCCATTGGCCATAAACCCGCTCGGCACGGCGACGGCGGCGTAGTCGAGCAGGTTCATGAAGTTGGTGTAGTAACCCAGTTCGGAGTTGCGCAAAACCGGTTCGGCGTGCAGTTCGGCCAGTGTCACCGGGCGGCCGATAGTCGGTGTGAGTACGCAGTCGAGATCTTCGAGTGCCTGATCGCACAGCGCTTTCAAGGCTTGCAGCCGATATTGCGCACGGAAGGTCTGTACGCCGCTCACCGCCGGCGCCTTGGCCAGCACGGCACGAATCACCGGCAAAACCGCTTCGGGATTCTGCTCCATCAACTCGCCTGCCACGCTATAGCGTTCGGCGACCCACGGCCCTTCGTAAAGCAGGCGCGCGGCTTCAAGGAATGGCGACAGGTCCAGTTCAACCGCTTCGCCACCCAGGGCCTTGAGCCGGTCGATGGCATCGCCGAACAGCAGCGGGCCTTCGACGCAGCCGAAAAACTTGAGATCCTGCGCGCGCGGCACACCGAATCGAAATGCGCGTGGCGCACCAAACGCCGAGCCGTCATTCCACGATGGATTGCGGCGGCTGTATTCGTCGCGCGGATCAAGTTTTGCCATCAACGCGAGCAACTGACTGGCTTCACGCGCCGTCGCGGTAAACGTGGTCACGCAATCCAGCGTGCGGCATGCGGGCAGCACACCGGCCGTGGAAATCAGGCCTTTGCTCGCCTTCAATCCAACCAGATTATTCAGCGCCGCCGGCACCCGACCGGAGCCTGCGGTGTCAGTGCCCAAGGCAAAACTCGCCACGCCCAACGCCACCGCCAGCGACGAACCGGCGCTGGAGCCACCGGACGGATACTCCGTCAGCACGCTGTTCGGGCACGCGCCATACGGCGAGCGGCTGCCGTTGAGCCCCGTGGCGAATTGATCGAGGTTGGTCTTGCCCAGCGGAATCGCCCCCAAGGCGATCAACTGCTCGACGATGGTCGCCGAGCGCTCCGGCACATAAGCAAAGTCCGGGCACGCGGCGGTGGTGGCAATACCCGCCAGATCAATGTTGTCCTTGATCGCAAACGGCACGCCATACAGCGGCAGACTGTCGAGGTCGCGGCCGTCGAGGGCGGCAAGGTAGGGCTCCAGTTCAACGACGCTGAGCAGATGAATGAACAGGTGATAATCCGGGTTCAGCGCGGCAGCTTTCTCGCGCAGTTTCGCCAGCAGTTGACGTGGTGTTGTGTCGCCATTGCGATAGGCCTGGCGCAGAACATCGAGTTGCAGATTCATGAGTTGATCCTTATCCAATTGGCTTCAGTCGAGTTCCAGCACCACGACCCGTTGTCCGGCGCGCACCGCCGAACCGGGCTGCACGCGGATCTCGCGCACCACCCCGGCCATCGGCGCGAGGACCGGGATTTCCATCTTCATCGACTCGAGAATCACCAGCACGTCACCCGCCGCGACACGGCTGCCGGCCTCGACCTGCACCTGCCAGAGATTGCCGGCAATGTGGCTGTCGACGCTGTGCTCACCGTCGGCCAGTGGAGCGTCTTCGCTGGACTCCGCCACGGCTTCTTCGCTGTCGAAATGCGCCTGACCGCTGGCGATCCAGCGTTCGCGCTCGGCGTTGAATGCGCCTTGTTGCTGAGCACGAAACGCGTTGATGCTCTCGGCTTCACGGCTGAGAAACGTCTGATACTCGGCGAGGTTGAGTTGGCTGTGTTCGATGTTCAGATCGAAGCGCCCCAGCGGAAAATCGCGGCGGATGCGCAGCAGCTCGTCGGCGCTGACCGGGTAAAAACGGATCTGATCGAAGAAGCGCAGCAGCCACGGTTTGCCGTCGAACGCGGCGACTTCGCGATAGCGGTTCCACATTTGCAAGGTACGCCCGACAAACTGATAACCGCCGGGACCTTCCATGCCGTACACGCACATATAGGCACCGCCGATGCCCACCGAATTCTCGGCGGTCCAGGTGCGTGCCGGGTTGTATTTGGTTGTGACCAGACGATGACGCGGATCGAGTGGTGTGGCGACTGGCGCGCCGAGGTAAACGTCGCCAAGCCCCATCACCAGATAGCTCGCCTCGAACACCGTGCGCTGCACTTCGTCGAGGTTGGGCAGGTCGTTGATGCGGCGGATGAACTCCAGATTGCTCGGGCACCACGGCGCGTCCTTGCGCACAGTAGTCATGTATTTTTCGATGGCCAACTGGCAGGCCGGGTCGTCCCACGACAGCGGCAAATGGATGATGCGCGACGGCACTTGCAGGTCGTTGGCGGCGCACACCGCGTCCCATTCACCGGCGACGATGCCGAGCAGATCGGCCAGCGGCAGTTGCTCGGGTTGATAGTGGATTTGCAATGAGCGAATGCCGGGGGTGAGGTCGATCACGCCGTGCAGGGATTTGTGTTCCAGCGCTTGCATGAGGGCGTGGGCGCGGAAGCGCAGGACGAGATTGAGTTCAGGCTCGCCGATTTCCAACAATAGGTGAGTATCGCCAGAGACCCGCCCAACCAAGCGCATATCACCCTGACCCAACTCCAGCACCACAGGCGACACAAGATCCTGTGGGAGCTGGCTTGCCAGCGATGAAGTTAATGCGGTGTCTGGACGGGCCCCATCGCTGGCAAGCCAGCTCCCACAGTTATCCCATTTCAGGGCGAGATCGCGGGCGGTTTTGAGGTCGACGGGAATGAACTGGATCTTGTCGCCAGCCTTGAGCTGCCCCAGTTGCCACAGATCCGCCTCGATCACCGTCACCGGGCAGACAAACCCGCCAAGGCTCGGGCCATCCGGGCCGAGGATCACCGGCATGTCACCGGTGAAATCCACCGCGCCGATGGCATACGGATTGTCGTGAATGTTCGATGGATGCAACCCGGCCTCGCCACCGTCGGCACGCACCCATTCCGGCTTCGGCCCGATCAGGCGGACACCGGTGCGGCTGGAGTTGAAATGCACTTCCCACTGGGTTTGAAAAAAACTGCCGATGTAGTTTTCCGTAAAATATTCCGGTGCGCCGTGCGGGCCGTAAATCACCCTGATCTGCCGCACCGCTGGCAACGCGGTGATGTGCTGCTCGGTCAACTGCTGGCCAGCACTGCGGTCAGTCAGCGCAGGGATATGCAACACATCCCCGGCACGCAACGCCCGACCACCATGCCCACCAAACTGGCCGAGGGTGAAAGTGCTTTTGCTGCCCAGATAATCCGGCACCTGCAAACCACCGCGCAGGCACAGATAACTGCGTGCCCCGGCGCCGCTGATGCTGCCCAGATGCAACGTCGCGCCCGCCGGGATCAGCAGCGCGGTGTTCATCGGCACGCTTGTGCCTTCAAGCGTCAAGGCAATCGGCGCCCCCGTCACCGCGACCACTGCTGTGCAATTGAAGCGCAGCAACGGCCCGCTCATGGTGATTTCCAGCGCCGCCGCGCCGTCAGCGTTGCCGAGCAGACGATTGCCCAAACGCAGCGCGCGACTGTCCATCGGCCCCGATGGAGGTACACCGACAGCCCAGTAACCGAGGCGACCGGGATAATCCTGCACGCTGGTTTGCGTGCCTGCGCTGAGCACTTCAAAAGTGTTGGCGCGATAGACCAGACCTTCCAGACAACGGGTCCACGGCTCACCGCTGGCGAACGGCGCGTCGAGGAGAATCTGCCGCAGGTAATCGCGGTTGGTTTCCACGCCGTACAACAGACTGTCGCCCAACGCTTGATGCAACTCGGCGCGCGCCTGTTCGCGGCTCGGCGCCCAGGTGATGACCTTGGCAATCATCGGATCGAAGTACGGCGGAATCTCGCAACCGGCCTCAACCCAGGTATCGATGCGCAGTTGAATACCGTTGGCCGGCGGGAATTCCACGGCTGTCAGCAAGCCTGGGCTCGGCTGAAAATCGCGGCCGGGATCCTCCGCGTACAGGCGCGCCTGAATCGCGTGGCCCTCGGGTTTCAGCTGACGATACAACTCGCTCAGCGGCGGTAAATCTCCCGCCGCCAGCTCAACCATCCAGCGCACCAGATCCACGCCCCATACTTGCTCAGTGACGCCATGCTCCACCTGCAACCGTGTGTTCACTTCGAGAAAGTAGAAGCGCTGCGCGTCGCTGTCGAAGACGAATTCAACCGTGCCGGCGCTTCGGTAGTTCACCGCCTTCGCCAGTTTGATCGCCGCCGCGCACAGCTCGTCGGCCATGCCGTCGGGCAAGTTCGGCGCCGGGGTTTCTTCGAGGACTTTCTGATTGCGCCGCTGCACCGAGCAGTCGCGCACGCCGAGGGCGATGACCTCGCCGCGTCCGTCGCCGAACATCTGCACCTCCAGGTGCCGGGCGCGCTGAATGTACTTCTCGATAAACACGCCGGCGTCGCTGAAGTTGTTCTGACCGAGGCGTTTCACCGCTTCGAACGACTCGCTCAGTTCGCTGGCGCTGCGGCACACGCGCATGCCGATGCCGCCACCGCCGGCGGTGCTTTTCAGCATCACCGGGTAGCCGACTTGTTCGCCGGCAATCAGCGCGGCGTCGAGGCTGTCGAGCAGTTCGGTGCCTTCGAGCATGGGCACGCCATGTTGTTTGGCCAACGCGCGGGCGGTGTGTTTGAGGCCGAACACGCGCAGTTGCTCCGGCGTCGGGCCGATGAAGGCGATGTTCTGCGCTGCGCAGGCTTCGGCGAACGCGGCGTTTTCCGAGAGGAATCCGTAGCCGGGATGGATCGCGGTGGCGCCGCTTTGCTTGGCGATGGCGAGGATTTTTTCGACCGCCAGATAGGTGCCGGCGGCAGCGCCTTCACCGAGGCTGTGCGCTTCATCCGCGTGCAGGATGTGCAGGCTGGCGGCGTCGGCTTCGGAATACACCGCCACGCCTTTGACCTGCAGTGCGCCGAGGGTGCGCAGGATGCGGCAGGCAATGGCGCCACGGTTGGCGATGAGGACTTTTTCGAACATGGCATAACCCCTGAAGGGGAAGCGGGCCGTCCCGCTGTTTTTCGACAGACATCCGGGCCGTCCCGGATGAAAAAACCACTTCAGATCACCACCGAGCCCCTGTAGGAGTGAGCCTGCTCGCGATAGCGTCGGATCAATCGAAACTGATGTGTCTGACACACCGCGATCGCGAGCAGGCTCACTCCTACAATGGGATTTGTGCTGGTTTCACTTTTTAAGGCATTGCCCGGAACGGGCCTGGCACAGGGCGAAAAGCCAACGGCGCAAACGGCTGATTTTCAGTTCCATACCAGCAGCTCCGCAGGTGTCGGGTTGTAGGCGTTGCAAGGGTTGTTCAACTGCGGACAGTTGGAAATCAACACAATCACATCCATCTCCGCACGCAAGTCGACGTACTTGCCCGGCGCCGAAATCCCGTCCTCGAAGGTCAGCCCGCCATCCGCCGTTACCGGCACATTCATGAAGAAATTGATGTTCGGCCCGATGTCACCTTTGCCCAGTCGCCCATCATGGGCACAGGCGCGCAGGTAGTTGTCGCGGCAGCTGTGCATGTAGCGTTTTTCCAGGGCGTAGCGCACGGTGTTGCTCTCTTGCGCGCACGCGCCGCCGAGGGTGTCGTGGCGTCCGCAGGTGTCGGCGACGATGGTCAGCATTGCGTGGCCGAGGTTGGAATACAGCACGCTGCCGGTGCTCAGGTAGACGCTGTTCTGTCGACGCAAGGTGCGCTGCACGTCGTAGCGTTCCTTGGGGTTGGCGAGGCTGTAGAACAAGGTATCGACGGCCTGATTGCCTTCCAGGTCGAGAATGCGCAGGGTCTGGCCAGCCTTGACCTCCATCAGCCAGGGTTCACCGGCCGGGATTGTGGCGCGATACACCGCTGCGTCGGGTTGTTTTTGCGAAGTGGCGATAGCAACTGACATGGCAGCGATCCTCAGGCGAACAAACGGTCGGTGTTGATAAAGCCGCGCTCATTTTCCGGGCGCGAGGTGCGGCAGTGTTCGGCGACGCTGGCGTCGGCGTTCATCCAGCTCAGCTTCAGTGGTTTGGGTGCGTATTCCGGCGCCGGATCCATCGGGTGTTGCAGCGCGGTGAGCACCACCAGCGTGTCCATCGGCGCGTACAGTTCGATGTAATCGCCAGCCTTGGAATTGCCCTCGACGAAGTGGAAGCGCCCGGTCTCATCGACGTTGACCCGGCTGAACAGATTGAGCGTCATCAGCAGATCGGAGAGGCCCAGGCCCCACTTGCCGAGTTCCACCAACAGGTTGTCGGTGCCGTTGCGGAAGAAACCGTTGCGCAGTTCCTGATAGCGGCCCTGGCCGTACTTTTCTGCGACTTCTTCGGCGCAGAGCACACCGCCGAGACTGTCGCTCCAGCCGCAGGTGTCGGCAGTGATTGCGGCGAGTACGCGGCCCATGTCCGAGTACAGGCAGTGGCCGCTGGTGAGTTTGGCGGTGTGTTGGCACTTGAGGCTGTCGGGCAGGTTCAGCCGCTCGGTTTTTTCATTGGCGTTGAGCAGGGTCAGGCTGACGTTGGCGCCGCCTCGCAGATCGGTCAGGCGCAGCAATTGGCCGCGCTTCAACACGAAGGAACGGTGGCCGCCACCGGGGAGCATTTCTTCGGCGAAGGGTGGAAACAGTTGGATCGAATCAGTCATCGGCTTATTCATCGGAGCAGTCCTCTCAAGCGGTGCGAAGGGCGCCTGCCAGTGGCAACGGCAGGGCGTCGACGGCGGCGCGTTGGGCGCGGCGGTCGCTGTTCAAAGGGATGTCGTAGGTGATGCGTGCGCCATAGGCGCCGGGGGCGTGCGGGTCGAGACGCACCTTGTCGAACACCAGCAGACGGGTGCCGAGGCTGAAACCTTCGGACAGGTCATGGGTGACCATGAACACGGTCAACTGGGTCTCGCGCCACAGCTCCAGCAGCAAGGCGTGCATGTCCTTGCGGATGCCCGGATCGAGCGCGCCGAACGGTTCGTCGAGCAGCAACACCCGCGGTTTCATGATCAGTGCCTGGGCAATCGCCAAGCGTTGCTGCATGCCGCCGGACAACTGCGCCGGGTATTTGTCGAGGGCATGGCCGAGGCCGACTTTATTCAGCAATGCCGCCGCTTGTTCGCGCGCCTCACGTTTGGCGCTGCCGAACAACCGACCGATCAGCGGCGCACGCGGCAATTCGAGGCCGAGGGCGACGTTGTCGAGCACGCTCAAATGCGGGAACACCGAGTAGCGCTGGAACACCACACCACGGCTGGCATCCGGTTCGCTGGCCAGCGCTTGACCGTCGAGCAGAATCTCGCCGCGACTCGCGGTTTCCTGGCCGAGCAGCAGGCGCAGGAAGGTCGATTTGCCGCAACCGGACGCGCCGACCAGGGTGCAGAACTCGCCCTCGTTGACGCTCAGGTTCAAGCCTTCCAGCACCACCTGATCGGCGTATTGCTGCCAGACGTTTTTCACGGTGATGAAGCTCATTTGGCCGCCCCCTCATACCAAGGGAAGGCGCGACGGGTCAGGTATTTCAGGCCCCAATCCATCAGCCAGGCGAGGAGTGTGATCCACACCACGTACGGCAGAATCACGTCCATCGCCAGATAGCGCCGCACCAGAAAAATCCGGTAGCCGAGGCCGTCGGTGGAGGCGATCGCTTCGGCGGCAATCAGGAACAGCCACGCTGAACCGAGCATCAGCCGTAACGAAATCAGCAAGCGTGGCAGCAGTTGCGGCAACACCACGCGCAGCATCAGCGTCCAGGTCGAGGCGCCGAGGGTCTGCGCCTTGATCAGCAGTTCGACGGGAATTTCCCGTGCGCGCTGTTCCAGATCGCGAGCGAGGGCTGGGGTGATGCCGATCACGATCAGCATGACTTTCGACAACTCGCCCAGACCGAAGACGATGAACAGAATCGGCAGGATCGCCAGCGGCGGCACCATCGACAGCACTGTCAGCAGCGGTGACAACGGCGCGCCGAACAACGGCAGCGTGCCGGCGGCGATGCCCAGGCACAGCCCGGCCAATGCAGCGATGCCGAGGCCGATGGCCAGACGCCGCAGACTCGACGCGGTGTCCTGCCACAACAGGTAGTCACCGGTGCGGCTGTCGGCATTGAAGGCCAGACGTTTGACCGCGTCGCTCATCTGCACGGCGCTGGGCAGCAGTTTGTCGTTGGGGTTTTCCGCTAGGCGCTCGGCCGAACCCATGAAGTAGGCGAACAACACCAGCGCGAACGGCAGGATCACCAACAGCAGGCGACTGGGGCGATCCGGGTGGCGATTGATCAGGCGCATGGCCAAATCCTCCGTGGCTTACAGCTTGGCGTCGGCGGCCATCTGCACGTAAGTCGGATCGAAACGCAGCTTGAGGTTGCCGGTGTCGCCACTGGTCACGCCGTTGGCGAAGGCCATGCCGACCGCGCTGGTGTCTTTCGCGCCTTCGCCGAGCAAGCCGTGCTGGAAGGAGAATTCGGCGACCTTGCGCATGGTTTCCGGCAGTTGTTTGCTGGTGGCGAAGTTCAGCGCTTCGCTTGGCGTGGCGAACAGTTTGGTGGTGTCGAGTTGTGCCTGGAATCCAGCGAGGTCGGTGCCCGAAGCTTTGGCCATGTGCTCCAGCGCAGCTTTGCTCGCGGCGTTCTTGGCGTTCATCAACTCGACCACTTCGAACCACGCACCGGTCAGTGCTTTGCCCAGCGCCGGGTTGTCTTTGAGGGTGGCGCTGTTGACCACCATCATGTCCATGATCTCGCCAGGAATCTGGCTGGAATTGAACACCTCGGTCACGCCCGGTTTGGCCTTGATGTCCGAGAGCATTGGGTTCCAAGTAGTGACGGCGTTGACCTGTTCGGTGTTGAAAGCGGCGGAGATATCGGCGTCGGAAGTGTTGACCACTTTCAGGTCTTTCTCGGTCAGGTCGACCGAATCCAGCGCGCGGGCCAGCAGGTAGTGCGAGACCGACAGTTCGACCAGGTTGACGTCCATGCCCTTGAGGTCGGCGACTTTCTTGCCGGCGCCCTTGAGGACGATGCCGTCGTTACCGTTGGAAAAGTCGCTGACGATCAACGCGGTGCTGTCGACGCCGCCGGCGGCCGGAATGGTCAGCGCATCCATGTTGGTCATGGTGCAGCCGTCGAACTGGCCGGCGGTGTACTGGTTGATCGATTCGACGTAGTCGTTGAGCTGCACGACGTCGATCTTGATCCCGTATTTCTTCGCCCATTTGTCGACGATGCCCTGGCTGCCGGCGTATTCCCAGGGCATCCAGCCGGCGTAAATCGTCCAGCAGACGCTGAAGTGGTCTTTCTGGGCGGCGGGGGATTGCGTGCTGATGAGCGCGGCGAAGGCGGCGGCGAGCAGGGCGGGCAAACGTAGTCGGGTCATGGTGGATTCTCCAGTTGATCAAGGGCGGACAGGAAGGCAACGCGGCACCGCGAACGGTGGCTTGTCTCCCGGGCTTTTGTCCCGCCGTGTAACCTCAACTGGAGGTCGCCAACTCTCGGACCAGCCACTCGCGATTGCGAGCCGGAACCCTAGTCAGCCATTGCAAATTGTGGTGCCGCGAACCTGTGATGACTCCTGCACGGGTTTGCTAAAGCGAGACGCGTGCCAAGTTGCGTCAGGCGCTCTGGCTCGGGCGCGCGGGTGGCGTCGGTTTGCAGGTGAGGGCGATGTGGCGCTTTGTGTTGGTGCGCGGCTGCACCGTCATGCAGCGTGGTTGCCGCTGATCTGATGGTTTTGCGGTGTTGGCACTCGGCATGGCTTCGCCAGTCAAAACAGATGTCAGCCGGTCTGTGCCGACTGCTGTCGCGGGTCTTTCAGGAGGCCGCCATGCTCATTCAAAAAACGTTGCGAAGGGCGCTGCTGGGAGCGGTGCTCGGTTTCGGTCTGTCCGGTTGTTATTACTACGCCGGTCCCTACGATGCGTATCCGTCCACCTACTACTATCCCGGCTATTACTCGCCTTATTACTACGGTGGTTATTACGGGCCACGCTACTACGGCGGTGCGCGTTATTACCACGGTGGCTACGGGTATCGGGGTGGTTACGGACGGGGTTATCACGGCGGCGGATATCACGGTGGCCACCATTAATCAGCGGCTGAATGACAGCGTTTTCCAAATGAACAGGATTTCATTAATCACTTGTTTCAACTTGTTGCAGGAACGCACCAGATGCCGAAAACGCTGTCTGATTTTTCGACAGTCACCGATTAAATGACTGTCGCCTGCCAGCGTCGCTGGTGTGGCCAACCCGCGGTCCAGGAGGCCGCCATGTATAGACGAATTCTTCTGCTTGCTGCGTTGATGTTTTCCGTTGCCGGTTGCGTCCCGTACTCTTACGCGGACTCGTATTACAGCTCAGAGGTCTACACGTCACCCGCACCGGCCTACTACAACACAGGCGGCACCTATTACCGGGGTGGCAGCACGTATTACGCGCAGCCACGTTACTACCAGCCAGCCCCGCGGTACTACCAGCCAGCCCCGCGGTACTACCAGCAACCGCGCTATTACCAGTCGGCGCCGCGTTACTACCAACCGGCCCCGCGCTACTACGAAAGCCGTCGCTGGCACGACAACGATCGCGGGCGCTGGAATGGCCACCGTCGCGGCGGTTGGGATAACGACCATCGCGGTCGTGGCAACTACGACCGACACAGTGGACGCGGCGATCACAATGGGCGTGGTAACCGCTGGTAATCACCCGCAAATGAAAAGCGGCGCTTGAAGCGCCGCTTTTTTGTGCCTGAGGATATCGTCAGGATGAAGACCAACTGTTAAGCGCACTAAATGACTTAAGGCCGCGGTCGCTTTGGCGCTTGAATCTGATGATCAGCGACTAGGGTCCGGTTTGATCGCTATATCAGGCACCGGCTTGTAGGACAGGCCGTAATCCACCAGTAATTCATCTCCCTTGCGAATGTCATTCAGCGCCACGTAGAAGGTCAGGTTTTTCCCCGCGGCGATGGTAATGACGTTATTCGACCTCCATGCCGGGCCATTGCCCAGTTGCGAGGTATTGATCAGGCTCAGGGTATTGCCCGTGTGCAGCGCACTCACTGAGCGATTGCCCGAACGTGTGCCGAACAAATAGGTCAGTACAGCCCGTGAACCTTGTTTGCGTATCTCCCGAAACAATGACGCTTCTGATTCGTGGAATTTGCCCGCGTACGGTCCAAGCACCTCAAATTTGGCAATATCGCGGCGCGCCCATACCGACGCGCCGCGATTGGGTCCACCGTCATCCAGGGCCGTGAGCACTTCCAGAGTCTGATCAAACCTCGCCTGATGCTGCCCTTCGGTATGCAACCAGTCTTTGATCGATTCCTTGATCTGAGTTGATACGTGTTGTTTGCTTGCGCTATCGAGACCGTCAAGCAGGCCACTCCAGTTGGCGATACGGATGTCATCAATCGGTCCCTCTACGGATAATGTCCGGCTGATTGTCGGGTTTTGCGGATCTTGCAGGATCGGCAATGTGTTGTCGGCTTGATGAGGCAACGACGAGGAAGCCCCAGGTTCAATCTTGATGGTGACTGGCAAGATGTCGGAAGAGAGGCCTGGAATTTCGTCGACACGCTCTGGCGCCTCGGCGGGCTTCTTCGGTTGCGGTGAGTCCAGCGAGACCGGCGCCGGGCGCTTTTGTGGCGCAATCGTTTCAGGGGGCTGGTCTTCAAGGCGTGGCAGGGTACTTTGCCCCACTCCTTCGAGACGTCGCAAGGCTGTGTCTTTTAACGTGCCGTCAATGTTGACGTAGCTCATCCATTGGCGGGGATCGAGTCCGTTCTGGCGCCCGAACGCGGTCACCGAGACGGTGTTGTCCGCAAGCCTGAAAAGCACGTCCCAGCGGCGTAAATGTTCGTCGGTAATTGCGTTGTAAGTATGGCCTGCGGCCTTGTGCATCAAGGCCTGCCCCCGTGGCCCCAGACCTCCATCGGCCCGGACATAACTGTAAAGTGTATTCGGATGAAGATGATGATGACCGGCAAAACCTTCCACGGTCATTGTGTCTCGCTCCTGCTGAGACATCTTCTGCCAGTCACGGACATGTGTTTCATCCGGCTGGTTGAAGGCCAGGTCGGCAGGACGGTCACGTACTGATATGCCGGTCGCGCTCAACTCGCCGTCAGGTTTCACGTAGTACTCAAATGTTTTCCGCGGCAGATTGTTCTGTCGGGCAAAGCCTGCGCGGGTGAGGCTCTGTCGCTCCGCTTGCGGTAACGCCAGCCAGTTCCGCAAATGTTCGGTAGTGATCCTTTGTTTGCGCACTCTTGTGCTTTGTGCTCCGCTTTCGATACGCCGTAAGGCTGCGGTTCTGAGGGTTCCATCGACTTTGACTTTCGATTGCCATGTAGCAGGATTGAGTGAGTGCCGACGGACAAAATCCTCTGCCGTGAGGGTGTTGTCTTGCTGTCTGGAAAGCCCGTACCACTGACGCAAATGTTCATCGGTCAAAATGTTATAGGTGCCACCGGCCGCGCGGTGCAGTAGCGATTGTCCGGCTGGCCTCAAGCTTCCATTGGCGTACACATAGCCCGCAAAGGTCTCTGGTTGAAGATAATGATGACCGGAAAATCCTTGAATTGTGATGGTGTCACGCTCTTGCTGAGTCATGTTTTGCCAATCACGGACGTGCGTTTCGCTTGTCCGATTGAAGGTTTTGTCTGTCGGACGGTCGCGTACGAGTACGCCGGTTTCGCTCAATCGGCCGTCAGGCTTCACGTAGTACTCGAATGTTTTTCGCGGCAGATTATTCTGCAGTGCAAAGCCTTCTCGGGTTAGCTGCTGCTGTTCTGCTTGAGGCAGTGCCTCCCATCGCCGCAGGTGCTCGGCAGTGACCCTCTGGGTCTTGCCCTTCGGACTCTTGCCGGGCACCTCGATCTGCCGAATCACCTGCGCTTCTGCTTGCTGAAGCGAGACAGGCTGATCGATGTTTTGTCCCGCCTTATCGCGACGTTTGACAGCTTCCTCTGTCAGCGATCCATCTTGCTTGACGTGCTTCTGCCATATGAAGGGGTTGAGCTGATGTTGATGCATGAACTGCGTGGCTGTCATCGCGTTGTCCGGCTGCCTGAAGAGCGCATTCCACTGGTGCAGATAGTCATCTGTAAATGGGTTATAGGTACGCCCGGCCGCTCTGTGCAGCAGCACTTCGCCAGCCGGCCCCAGGCCACCGTCGGCCCTGACGTAACTTCTGAAGGTTGCCGGGTTCAGGTGATGCAGACCGGCAAATCCGCCCATGGTCATTACGTCACGGGCGTTCTGCGTCATTTTCTGCCATTCGCGGACATGCGCTTCGCTCGGCAGATTGAATGGCGTGTCAACGGGGCGGTCGCGCACCAGCACGCCCGTGGCGTTCAATTGGCCATCAGGCTTGACGTAATACTCAAATGTTTTGCGAGGTAGCAGATACTGTCGGGCGAAGCCGCTGCGAGTAACTTGTTGCTGTTGCGCCGTCGACAATGCTTCCCATATCCGCAAATGCAATGCGGTAATCTCCCGCCCAGCCCCTTGCGCGCCCAGTCGTTGCCACTGCTCATCCCGGAGATGCTGAATCAGCAATTCGGTTTGCCGGTTATTGTGATAGACCCGCGCCTGCACAATGCCGTCTTCCGTGCGAGTGATCTGTCTGACCTCGTACACCGCCGATTTACCGCTGCTATCGGTATGGCGTATGTGGGAGAGATGCCCATCGGCGGCAACATATACCCCTTGGCTGTTGCGAGAGAGCCCGGTGATTGTGGACTCGGGCACACCGTAATGCCCGAACAGATCATGGCTCAGCTCGAGTAACTCATCGACGTGTGAAGTGATCACTCTGCCGGCGACCGCCTGGGTGGCGACCGCGAACTCCTCGATCGGGCTGCCATAAGGTCGCATCGTGTTGGCATCAAATGAATACCAGTGACCATTCTTCAACACGGCGGCGCCTTCCACAGTCTGGCCAGCCACTTTTATGGTGCCTGTTGCCGCCGCATCATATTGTGTGCTGACAGCTTTCAATACGTCGTAGCTGTCAGCGGCGCCCCTGAGCCGGTTGACGGCTTTGGCACCTCGGGAGAGTAGATGAGCGCCGCCGGTAGCGAGGAGTCTGGCCAGATTACCCAGGCCACCCACCGGGTTGAGCACCTCGATGGTGGCGACGCCGATAACATGAACGGTCTTCAGTGTCTTGGTCCCGGCGGAAAGAGCTGTCCTGCCGATCCTGATCAATTTTCCGGCAGTGGCGGCGCCCGCAGTGAGAAAACCGAATACATCCACTGTGAGATCAAATACCGCCTCGCCGTAGTTGCCCTTCTGAAAATTGACGATGGCGGACCTGAAGGGAATCAGGTTCAACAAAAACTCCCCCAGCGCCTTGGGCCGGTAATATTCGTCCATAGGCGTCTGCCCGCGTGCCAGCTCTTTGATTGTGGGGTCATCCAGATCAAGATGTTGTACAAAGGTATCGGCAATCGCACGGGACCGAGCGCTGTTGAAACTGTTCAAAAGTGATTCGCTGACGGTGCGCTCACGACCCAGTTCATTTGCCGCCTCACGGGGGACAAGCTCTCTGGTCGTAAAATATTTGTTGGCTTCCCTGGAATCCTGATGCTTTGCCTTGTGCGGAGCTATGCGTTCGATCGTGTCTTTATTGATGTTGATTTCATATGCGTGGAAGTGGCCGCTCAACTGCGTTCCAATGAGCAGTCCGGGCGCGTTCGGACAGGGGGTATGGTTGAAAAAGCCATCTGACAAAAATGATCCTTGCTGGAAAAAGCTGATTTTTCCAAACTCGAAATTCTTTCGGTCCTCTCGTGGGAGCAGGGAGATCATGTGCCTGACCGTTGTATTGACAGCGGTTTTTTTAGCCTCGATGGCGCGCGTGAATTGCTGTTCGAAAGCCTCCCGCACGCCAAATGTCGGGTTACTGTTCAATGCCTCCAAGGGAATACGCGAGTCACTCGATGCCAGCGGCCGTGGATTCGGCAAATCCATCATCGCGTAATCCAGTAGCGAATGAATGCCACTAAAACCCGTCTGTCCACGCTCGCCACGATATGTATCTGTGTGGAGTGCCTTGACGTCGAAAAGCGGACCCAAATCGCCAAATCGCTCCATCAATATGGCCAGGGCAATGTCTTTTCGTGTCGGTAATTCCTTGTCCAGTATTCTGGCGGCAGCAAGCCGCTCATCCAGCTCCTGGTTAAATGTCGCTCTTATCGTTTCAAGTTGTCCGGCGGTGTAGCTGTCATCGTTTATTTTCAGGATGATTTCGTTGGCCACGGCCCAATCGAGTAACGCAGCTGTCTGAATGCGCTGGGTAGACGCAGGGTCTGCCAGGCGGGCACTTTGCGCCATGCTCATGACCTGGGCAAACGTCAGGCCGGGGACTTTGCCCGGTGTTTGAGCTTCGATGGCCATTGCTGCCATGGTCAGGTTGGCCCAAGCCAGACTGCCAACTTTCACATTCTGAGGAGTCTCTGCAATCAGAAACTGCGGGGCCAGCCTGGCCAACAAAAGGTACGCACCGGCTTTCGCCAAGTCAGCGCTGGTTCTACCTTCACGGCTTAAATGAGCAGCCAGTTCACCTGCAACTTCAGAGGCGTGCCGACCCCAATGCCGATCACTGGCCAGATCAAAGCCGGCTGTTTTGTGCCGATCAGGGGTTGCGATCGATTCGGGGTCCAGCTGCAGTGTGATGCCCGCCAGCAGGTAATCGATCGCACTGCTTGCGCTGTCAATGCCTTGCATTTTCTGTTGCAAAGCTCTGCCCATCAGTTGCCCTTGCGCACAGCCGAGCAGGGTTTCAAGTACCCGGGCAGGATCGTTCACGATGTTATCCGGGAGTGGGCAGCGATAGCGCAGAAACTCCAGCACACCGCCCTTGGTTTGCATCACCAGCGGCTGATCGCCCAAATGGTGCGCATGATTCATCGTGATCAGGCGCAAGCGCCGTTGTTCGTCTGGACTCAGTGGAATCGGCCAGGACAACGCCCCACCCGGATTACCCAGCGGTTGCCGGATGGCACTGCCGGTACCTGCGTTTGACGAGTCGATGTCGTCAGGTTCTGGCGTGGATTGATCGTCAAGTGGGAGCGGGTGAATCTGCGAAGGTGTGATTACGAGGGTATTGCCCGTCATGAGACTGTCCATAGTCAAAGAGTCGTCCTTGGGAAACGCGGGGGGCGCTTCCAGCGTCCACGAGAGTAAAAACACTCCGTGAACAAACGCCATAAACCAAGTGTGAGACTTTGCGTACAGGTCAGATGAGCCCAGTGTCGCGCGGCCGGAGAGGATGTAAACGGACTTCCTGTCCAATCCGGCGATAGGCTCAGTAAACCCTCAAATCCGCCAACGGGTGCCGCACCGCTTTTTTATGCCCGTCGAAAAGTCGTCCCATTAGCCTTCTCCTAGGGCATTCCCGGACGCTTCCTACAGTTTCATTTCCTTGCATTTGTTAGCGTTTGTTCCTGCCGATCGAGGTGAGCAAAACTCAGTTCATTAGCGGCGAATAAAAGGACGATGCCGTTATGAAGCTTCTTGTGATTCACCAAAACTTTCCGGGCCAGTTCCGTCACGTGGTGCTGGCGGCGATTGACAGCCGTTACGAGGTTTTGGCGATAGGTCGGGATACGGCGCCGGGTATCGCAGAGGTGAATATATATCGATACCGCGCCGCCAGCAGAGCAGCGGGCGCTATTCACCCCTATCTGATCCGTTACGAACAAGCGGTGACTGATGGAGAGAAAGTTTTTCAAATTCTGAGCCGACTGAAACATTCGGGTTATCGGCCGGACGTGATTCTTGCTCATCCCGGATGGGGGGAAACGCTCTTCGTCAAGGATGTCTATCCTGACACGCCGCTTATTCACTATTGCGAATATTACTATCGAGCGCAGGGCGCGGACTCTGGGTTCGACCCTGAATTCCCGCGAGCCACAAGAGAGTCATCAAGGCTGCGAGTGCTCAATTCGCTGCATCTTTTGAATCTCGAACAATGTGACATTGCCATTGCGCCTACGCGGTGGCAGCGCAATCTGTTTCCGGCCGCTTATCAGTCGGCCATTCGGGTTATTCACGAGGGCGTCATTCAAAGTTCTTGCTTGGCGAAAGTTGGGGCCGTCAGGTTGCCCAATGGCGTCGAGCTGAGAGCCGGGCAGCCGATCGTTACTTATGTCGCGAGGAATCTTGAGCCTTATCGCGGGTTTCACAGTTTTATGCGAGCGATCCCGCATATTCAGGCTGAGTGTCCCGATGCGCAGATAATCGTAGTGGGCGGTGATGACGTCAGTTATGGGTGTAAGCCGGTTGGCTATGCAAATTGGCGCAGCAGGATGCAGGCAGAGGTAAGTTTCGATCATTCCACCGTTCATTTCACTGGGAAGCTTCCTTACCGGACTTACCGCGCGATTCTGGACTGCTCAAAGATTCATGTTTATTTGACGTATCCGTTTGTTTTGTCGTGGTCGTTATTGGAGGCGATGGCGGCTGGGTGTGTGGTAGTAGCGTCAGATACGGCTCCGGTAAGGGAGGTGATCGTCGATGGTCACAATGGAATGCTGGTGGATTTCTTCGATCATCACGGTATCGCCAAACGTATTACCAAGGTTCTTGATTCCGTTGATGAGTACGACAGCCTGCGCAGCGCCGCGAAGTTGACGGCGAGCAGATTTGATGTGGAGTACGGCACTAAACACTACTTTGAGCTATTTGAAAGCGCGATGTCCGGACATCTCAAGAAACAGCCTGAAACTCAGTTTGACCGGGAGCTTTGAAATGCTCGGGATGTCGCGTAAGCAATGGGTTAAATGGTTTAAGACGTTGTTGAAATACGGCTTGTTTATTTATGTCTGTTACTGCGTGGTTGATTTTTATATCCGTAAAGAAGAAGTCGCTGAGGCAATGGCAATCTATTACGCGGATCAGGAGGCCTGTCAAAAGAAGCTGGCGAGCCTGAAGCAGGTGCCCATACTGGGCGGCAGCTATGTGGATAAGACTCTGGTCCCGGAGTTTTATGTGGGCATGCCTGAATTGGCGAATAAGAAAGCGTGTCTGGCCAATACGCTCAAGGGGCATTTCTGGTGGACCGGGACGGGCTTGCGCCGGTACCAGGATCAGAGCCTGAAGTCGATTCCTGAAAGTTGGCGTCTTTATAAACTGAATGCTGGGCTTTATACAAAAAAAGAAACCACCGAGCCCCATGAACGGGGCTATCGCCACATCAACTGGCCGGATGAGTTGATTGTGAAGTTGAAAAATTATCCGGGGTTAGAGATTTGGCTGGATGCTCCGCCGCCGCATTTCAAGAATGTGGATTCCGTCAGAACGTTTGTCATTACTGGCTGGCCGCGGCGTGATGGCACCCCTCGGTTGATAGACTGTGACGGTTTGATTCGCCCGGCTTCCGAGGAACAACTGACTGACGAGAAATTGGCAAGGCTCAGCAGAGCAGAATTGGAAAATCTGGATTTTGGCAAGTTGAACTTTTTCTGCACTGTCAATCTGGATAGCTTTGACTTTGCTGGGGGGCACGGCAGCGTAGACCTCGGTCTATCGTCACTACGCGAAGCACCTGAGATGCTCAAGTTTCTCAGTGATTATCTTTCACGCTCAGTTATTACAAGGAAGTAACGATGAGTTATGTTTTTAGCGATATGGAAAAAACAGCGATCTTTAACGCAGCCAATATTTGCAAAGGTATGAGGCTTCTCTCAAAAAAAATTGAGTACGAGGCACTGGGAATAGCGGGGGCTAACTGCGCTCCCCTGTATCAAAAGCTATTCGATATTATCGGCAGAAGAGTTTCTGAGGTTACCGCTGTCGATCAAGAAGCGGGAGAAATTCTGAAAAGTGCCAGGCTCTGGCTTGCCGTGGCCATTGATGCCAACGGTGGAAACGGTGCCTACTCCGCCCTGATTCGCGGTTATACGTCGCGGCAAGGTGAACTGAGATTGAATAAAATTTTCAGTGAAGAGCTGATGCAACTGTCATCGAATCAGGTCGCCGCCAATTTCATCAATACCTTGATCGACGGATCTCTCGCCGGTCGACTGGCACCCTGGACGGTGCCGTCCATCAGCCAGATTGCAGAGATTGATGCCAGTGCGATCGGCAAGGCACTGTTTAGTGAGGCTTGCGGAGAGAAAGATACAGCCGTGAGCCATAACGCCGGTTGGTCCGGGACAGTCGGGTTCAGCCTGCTGGGTGGAATGCCACCCTATGAAACCTGGAGATTAATCTCCGCTGGTGATGCGGAACGGGAAGATGGCGGCCCACCAATTCAGGCACAAGCCAACAGGCTCGATGACTATAAAAATATTCTGTTCGCCATCGATTCATACAGTGTCGGCCTGCGAGCGGCGATCAGCAATTTCGGCATCAACCCATTGCAAAGTCTGCTTTCTGTCGTGCCGGAGCAAATCAATATCGCGCTCGCCAGTGGCAGCCTCAATCCCCTGATTCAGCATGTCGTGAAAGGCACGCCGGTTTCCGCCGTGGTCGACCTGATGTTGCGTTACGGCCAGAACGAATTTCTGGACATGTTCAAGCGCACCTACGACGGCGATTCAGCAGCGCCACCTACCACCGATGAAACCTTCGCCACCAACGCTTACGCATTCTTCTCGGCATTTCCACCAGAGCAGTCCCAAAGCATCGTCACCCGATCAATAGGTGAATACGGAAACGCGAATTCATGGGCAAAACTGGCTGGCGAGTCGACACCCATCGGCCTGGCGCTGCGCAATTCCCTGAAGCAACTCAGTGAAATCGTCCTTGAGCGAGCTGACGGTTACCCCGGACGCGGACTGGAGCTCTACGATCCGCTGACTGGCGAAGGTTTCATTACCGCGCAATGGCTCACCGATCGTGCGCAGATGTTGGCCCGTTTGATTGCCCGAACTCAGCGCTCGTTTGGAGAACACTCGCTGCAGAAGTTTTCCTACTCCGATCTCGCCTCAGCCAAACAGGTGCCGATGACCACGGGTGTGTTGAACTCGCTGGTCATGTTCGGTGATGACGGCGCGCGGTCTTTCGCGGGCGGTGCGAACACTGATCATCTTTATGGTGGCGCGGGCAATGACACGATCAACGGGCTGGCAGGTCACGATGTCATTGAGGGTGGACGCGGCAACGATTTGCTTGCCGGAGGCGACGGCAATGATGCGCTGCACGGAATGGCCGGTGATGATGTTCTGGTCGGAGGAAAGGGTAACGACTCTTTGATCGGTGGCGAGGGCAGCGACCGCTATGAGTTTTCCAGCGGTGATGGCATCGATGAAATCTTCGACGCCACCCCAAATGGGCAGCTATGGATCAACGGCTCGCCGATTCCTTCACTCAAACGTCGCGCCCCTTTGGGCAATATCTGGTCGACCGAGGATCAGGCCATCACCCTGACCCTCATCGAAGAACTCACTGAACCCACGCTCAACATCAAATATGGCCTGAACGATCTCGTCGTTATCAAGAACTTCCGCTCCGGGCTGCTTGGCATCCGACTTCCTGAATACCAAGGCCATACGGTCTCTGCTCCCGATCTGGTTCTTAAGGGCGACTGGAAAGCGAAGGATATCGACCCCAATGTTCCCGGTGATCAGTTCTCATACGATGAGCTGGGCAACGCCTTGCTATTGGCCAACGTAAAACAGAGAAACAAGGCCGATGTGCTTTACGGCTCTGCCAAGGACGACGTCATTCTCGGACTTGGCGGTTCTGATCGATTGTTCGGCAAGGATGGAAACGATCAATTGTTTGGGGATAAACAGACGACGCTCGAAAAAGCCATGGCCGCTGGCGACGTTAAAGGGAAAACAGCTCGAGGTGATTGGCTTGATGGAGGAGCAGGTCACGATTTGCTCATCGGTACGGCATCCCAAGACGTGCTTCTGGGCGGTAACGATCGGGATACGCTGATTGGAGGTGCGGGGGATGACATTTTATCAGGCGATGAAACGACCGGCGCGCTGGAGCAGAAATGGGGATTCAAACGCGTCGACGTTCTTATAGATGGTGGTGTCACCAGTCACCGAACTGTCTTTTCAAAGGCCTCCTTTAACAGTCCGACGCAGGGTGATAACGATGTTCTCTACGGCCAGGGCGGTCGTGATGTTCTCAATGGTGGATGGGGCGAGGACCTGCTTGATGGCGGAACTGAAGATGATCTTCTTTCGGGGGATGGTGGAAATGACACGCTGGCCGGAGGAAGCGGTAACGACACAATGATGGGCGATAACCTCGACTGGGGCGGTGGCCTGCAAAGCAAACACCATGGCAACGATGTATTGGACGGTGGCAGTGGCGATGATTGGCTCACTGGTAACGGTGGAGCCGATGCGATTTATGGTGGCTCAGGCAATGACACTCTCAAGGGGGATGACGATGTACTGAACGGCGTTGCCGGGGACGCCGCCCACTTTTTTGGAAATGACCTGCTGGACGGTGGTGCAGGAGACGACAAGCTCTGGGGCGGTGGGGCGGATGATCTGCTGCTCGGAGGTGAAGGTAACGACGCGCTGGCCGGGGATTATGCTGAGCATCCGGTTCGTTATCACGGCAATGATTTACTTGATGGTGGAGCGGGCGATGACACACTTCAGGGAATGGGTGGCTCCGATACCCTGATCGGTGGGGCAGGAGCTGACGCGATGGATGGCGATGTGTCCAACCTGCAGTCAGGTGGAATCAACAATGATTACCTTCAAGGCGATGAAGGAAACGATACCCTTTTGGGCGGCTTGGGCGCCGACACGCTTTATGGCGGCGCTGATGATGACATTTTATCCGGCGACTACGAGCAGACAGCCGAGGCCGAACACGGCGCAGATTATCTGGACGGTGGATCAGGCAACGATACCTTGCTGGGCGGTGGTGGCAACGACACGTTATTGGGCGGGGAGGGCGTAGACCACCTTCGCGGCGATTCCGGCAATAACGTTTTTGATGGCGGTGCCGGTAACGACGTGCTGGAAGGCCGTGACGGCGCTGATGTTTACTATTTCGGCGCTGGCGATGGTCTGGATATTGTTACCGATGCCGGCGGCTGCAACATCATCAGGTTCGGCGCAGGCTTTTCCGCACAAAGTCTGAAAGCCGACATTATTGAAGTTGCCGTCGGCACGGTATTGCGGCTGGCCAACGGCGCGGGCGACGCGATACTCATCAAGAGTCACGAGCAGTGGAAGGATTCCACATTCAGTTTCAGCGATGGCGTTGTACTTGATTATGAGGATGTCCTGCGTAAAACATTGCCGCCGATAAAGGTGCCCGAGTCACCTGTACCGGAAGTTGTAACCGCCTCAGGAATCCAGCAAAGCAAAGTTGAAGATCCGGTTCAGCCAGACGATGTAACCATCGCGGCGCAACGCCCTGTGGCATCTGATCACCCCGTTGACTGGACTGAAAAATTCCTCGCACAAATCAAATCCAAGCGCTACGCCCGCAAACACGCCACAGGTTTCACCTTGAGTGATCAAGGCGTCTGGGTTCGCAGTCATATCACGACTAGCGACACCGGTTACATCACTCACACCGAGCTGAGCGATGACGGCGTCGAAACGGGAACACTGTCTGACGCGCCGCCATGGATGAAGGTTGATGCAGGGCATGCCGTGGTCAGTGAAAGGCAGTCGAAAACCACAACCCGTGTCGAACATAAGCAGGTGAAAGCCGATGGGGCGATAGCCTCTTCGAGTCAGGCGCCTCGCTATTATCGATCCGGCTCGGCCAACGGCTTTTCATTCAATACCGGAGATGTATTGGTTGAAGACCGTAAGGAATCCGGCGCGCTTGAGGGCTGGTACATCTATCCGGCAGCAAGCTTCGGTTCGGGGGAAACGGTGCCCAAGGCGTTTCGCTGGGATGTCACAACTGAAACGATCAAACGCAAAATCGTCTCTGGCGACGATGCCGGCGGGCGAGTCAACGTCGAAGTGGAAAACGTTTTCCACGGCGGCGCGGGAGACGATCTGATTGTCGCTTATGCAGGCTCCCCACTTGACTACGGCACTGTCGGCGACAGAACACCGGGCGCGTTTTTATCCGCAGGTGCAGGTGACGATACCTTGCTGGGCTCCGAGGGCGCCGACTATCTGGTCAGCGGGGCAGGGGATGATTGGCTTTACGGTGAAGACGGTGCCGACACCTACATCGTGCAAGCGCACGCCGGAGCAACTACCACGATTGCGGATGTGCCGAACCCTGTTTTCCACCGAGCAGAAGTTGGCGCAGCGGGGTGGAAAGACAAGTACGGATTGATCGATCAGGACACGGTCGTCCTTCCAGCAGATGCGCAGCGCAATGCACTGCAATTGAGCTGGGGTGCTGCGCTGATAGAAACCACACATGTCGCGCTGGAACCCAACCCTGGTCGCGGGGCACACCGCAATCCGCCAAGAGCGAAAATGCTCCATCCGACACTCGATATCAATTGGGGTGGGATACAGAAGGTTCGCATCGTCCTGCCCCTCAACGGTGAACTTGAGGGGGCCGGGATTGAGCTCTTGAATTTCGCCGATGGGTCGGTCGTGAGTTTGAAGCAACTCTTGGAGTCAAGTCAGCTGGGCCCTGCGCCCGAGACTTTTCATACGGGTGTAGCCGTTAACAATTCAACGCGTTTTACGTCTCTGCGAGACGGACGGGCGCTGCCGTTAGTCGGTGGTCGAGGCAACGACACGATAAGCGGCGCGGGGGAAATCCGAGGCATGGAAGGGGATGACGTGCTCACGGGCAGCCCCGGTGATGATCTGCTGTTGGGTGGGCCGGGCAATGACACGCTGACCGGCGGCGCCGGAAATGATATCTACCGATACGATGGCCTCGGCAGGGACGTGATCATCAATCGCGGAGACGGCCTTGACGGGATCGACTTTTCCGAACGCAGGCTGACGATCGACAGCTTGAAGTTTCACCGTGAGCGCGATGATCTGGTGATCGTGGTGGATTACGGCATGGCACCGAAAATCCGGGTTTCCAATCATTTTGCCGCAGGCGAAAGCGCAATCGGCTTCATAAGAGCCAGCGAAGGAACAGCGACTCAAGACTACAGCTCGATGCAGATTGCTGAACGTCTGCACCCTCTTCCGCCATTGAGGGATGTCGAAGACATTTTGATAAAGGGCGACGAAGAAGCGCAGCGGGCGATGACGGAGATCATTCAGTTTTACGAGCTGAATGTCTGAGTCGTATGGCGACTGATTGAGCCAGCTCGCGATGGGAATCCAGTCGTCATCGCGAGCATCGCGTCAGTTCAATACTGCGTCAAATCCGCCAACGGATGCCGCCCCTCCCAAACCTTGTGAAAGTGCGCGTCAACCACCGCATCCGGTACATTGTTGATATCCGGCCAGTGCCAGTGCGGCTTTTGATCCTTGTCGATCAACCGCGCGCGAACCCCTTCGCTGAACTCCGGATGCCGGCAGCAATTGAGGCTCAGGGTGTACTCCATCTGAAAGACTTCGGCCAACGACATGTGCCGGGCGCGGATGATCTGTTCCCAGACCAGATGCGCGGTCAGCGGCGAGCCTTCGCTCATGGTTTTCGCTGCCCGGGCAAGCAACGGATCGCTGCTGTCGCGCTGCAGGCTGATGGCTTTCCAGGCGCAGGCCACATCGCTGACGTCGAGCAGTTCGTCGATCTGCTGCCGCCGTGGCAGCCACTGCGCCTCGGGCAACTGCGCCACGGCTTCCTGCTGCAGGGCCTTGAGCAGGCTGTTGAGTTGCATGTCGGTCTGTTCCTGCCAATTCAGTTGCAACAGGCCTTCGATCAGTTGCGGCTGTTGTTCGTCGAGCAGGAAGCGATCGGCCAGATCCAGATCGATCGCATCACGGCCGTTCATGTGCGCACCGGTCAGGCCCAGAAACAAGCCGAGCTTGCCCGGCAGCCGGGCGAGAAACCAACTGGCGCCGACGTCCGGATACAGACCAATGGTGATTTCCGGCATGGCCAAACGACTGCTCGGCGTGACGATCCGCGTACTCGCGCCTTGCAGCAAGCCCATGCCGCCGCCGAGCACGTAACCATGGCCCCAGCAGATCAGCGGTTTCGGATAGGTGTGCAGGCTGTAATCCAGACGATATTCTGCGCTGAAAAACTGCGCGGCCAACGGTGGTACCTCGCCGGGGTGGGCACGACAGGCCTCGACCAGGCTGCGCACCTCGCCGCCGGCGCAGAAGGCCTTGGCGCCGTTGCCGCGCAGCAGCACGCAGACGATTTGCGGATCCTTGGCCCAGGCGTTCAGTTTGTCGCTGAGGGCGTTGATCATCGGCAGCGATAGCGCGTTCAGCGATTGTTCAGCATCCAGGCTGGCGATACCGATGCGGGCGCCGTCGGTGCCGGTGAGTTCTTCGAAGTGCAGATTCATCGTGACCTCGATCGGGAATTTGAACGATCAGTATGATCGTTGTGTGGGAAAGTGCCGGATCTGCGTCAGATCAATTGACAAGCGTGGTCGGCTTTCCTAGGGTTCGCCCCATTGTTTTTGCCGGGTATGACCATGACTGCTGACGACCGTATCAAACTCGAACCGAGCTGGAAGGAGGCACTGCGTGCTGAATTCGACCAGCCTTACATGGCAGAGTTGCGCCAGTTTCTGCAGCAGGAGCGGGCGGCCGGCAAGGAAATCTATCCGCCGGGGCCGATGATTTTCAATGCCTTGAACTCGACGCCGCTGGATAAAGTGAAGGTGGTAATCCTCGGCCAGGACCCGTATCACGGCCCGGGGCAGGCCCACGGTTTGTGCTTCTCGGTGCAACCGGGCGTGCCGGCACCGCCGTCGCTGGTCAACATCTATAAAGAGTTGAAGCGCGACCTCAACATCGACATTCCCAATCACGGCTACCTGCAGAGCTGGGCCGATCAGGGCGTGCTGATGATCAACACGACCATGACCGTCGAGCGCGCCAACGCCAATGCGCACAAGGACAAGGGCTGGCAGTTTTTTACTGATCGGATCATTGAACTGGTCAGCGAGCGCCAGCCGCATCTGGTGTTCATGCTCTGGGGCGCCCATGCGCAGAGCAAGCAGAAGCTGATCGACGCGACCAAGCATCTGGTGCTGACGTCGGTGCATCCGTCACCATTGTCGGCATATCGCGGGTTTTTGGGTTGTGGGCACTTTAGCCGCACCAACAAGTTTCTTGAGCAGAATGGCGAGACGCCGATCGAGTGGCGTTTGCCGCCGATCTAAAAAGCATCGCGAGCAGGCTCACTCCTACAGTTGAAATGCGCTCCCCTGTAGGAGTGAGCCTGCTCGCGATGGGGGCAACTCGGTCTTACTCGGGATTACGATTCCAGTATTTGAACAATGGCTCCGCCAGAAACAGCACAAACAGCAACCGCATCACCTGCATCGCTGTCACCAGCGGCACAGACAGTTGCAGCGTCTCCGCCGTCAGGCTCATTTCGGCGATGCCGCCAGGCATCATGCCCAGCGTCAGTGAACGCAGATCCAGATGAGTGAGCGCGCTCAAGCCCAACGCCGCCAGTGAGGCGATCAACATGGTCAACGCCGTGCCAATCAACGTCCGCCCCATAAAGGATGGCGCGCGACGGAAAAACTGCCGATTGAAGTGGCAACCCAAACCGCTGCCAATCAACCACTGGCCAATCTGACTGCCGCCATTGGGCAAGCCAATGTGCAGATCCCAGCCAATGCTCACCGCCGCACTCACCAGCAACGGCCCGAACAACCACGGATTGGGTTGGCGCAAACGCTGCCAGAGCCACGCAAGCAAACCACCCGCCGGAAATAGAAACGCCAGCCAGCGCCAATCGACGCTGCCGGCATGAGAAATCGGTGTGCCATCGCCAAGCAAATACTTGAACGCCGCCGGCACGCACAGCACCACCACCAGCACGCGCAAACTCTGCCCCGCCGCAACATGACTGAGCAGCGCGCCATTGCGCGCGCCGAGGTTGACCATCTCCCCGGAACCCCCCGGCATGCTGGAAAAAAACGCCGTGGCGCGATCCTCGCCAGTACGGCGCATCAACCACACACCGACCACCGCCGACAGGCTGGTGACCAGCGCGCCGAAGAAGATCAATCCGAAATGACTGAGCACCTGTTCCATCACCACCGGGGTGAAGTGCAGGCCGATGCCAATGCCGACAATCCACTGGCCGCACTTGCGGCCGCCAGGGATTTCCGTGAGTTGCCACGGGGTCAGGCAGCGCACGAGGATGATCGCCAGCAACGAGCCGACCATCCACGGCAGTGGCCAGCCGATCTGACTGGCGAGATAACCGCCGAGCAGACCGACCAGCGGGGTTCCCCACCAGGATTTCAGTGAGGCGCGATCAAACATCGGCGATGGCGCGACGCGCGACCGAACGTTTGCGCCAGATGCGCAGCAGCGGCATCAGCAGCATGATCGCGGTCAGCACCCAGACACCGAAGGTGATCGGGCTCGACCAGAGGATCTCCAGCGCACCGTTGGAAATCGACAGTGCACGACGCAGGTTCTGCTCCATCAGACCACCGAGGATGAAGCCCAGCAGTACCGGCGACAACGGGAAGTCGAGTTTGCGCAGGATGTAGCCGAAGATACCGATGCCGACCATCAGGAACAGGTCGAACGTGGTGGCGTGCACCGCGTAGACGCCGATCCCGGTGATGATCGCGATCACCGGCACCAGTGCCCAGTTCGGCACCGCGAGGATGCGGGTGAAGATGCGGATCATCGGAATGTTGAGGATCACCAGCATGATGTTGGCGATGAACAACGAGGCGATCAGGCCCCAGACGATGTCCGGTTGTTGCTGGAACAGCAGCGGGCCCGGGGTGATGTTGTACAGCGACAGCGCGCCGATCATCACCGCCGTGGTGCCCGAACCTGGCACGCCCAGCGTCAGCATTGGCACCAGCGCACCGCAGGCCGACGCGCCAATGGCGGTTTCCGGCGCGGCGAGGCCACGGGCATCACCCTGACCGAATTTGCCGCTGGCGCCGGCGATGCGTTTTTCGGTCATGTAGGCCACGGCACTGGCCAGCGTCGCGCCGGCACCCGGCAATACGCCCATGATGAAACCGAGCAGGCCGCAACGGATGTTCACTACGAACACCGAAGACGCTTCCTTGAAGTTGAACATCATCCGGCCGGTAGCTTTCACTGCTTCCTGGCCGCGATGGGTTTTCTCCAGCAGCAACAGAATTTCACTGACCGAGAACAGGCCCAACACCAGCACGACGAATTGAATGCCGTCAGTCAGGTGAATGTTGTCACCGGTAAAGCGGTAAACGCCGCTGTTGGCGTCGATGCCGACGCTCGACAGGAACAGGCCGATCAACGCCGCGATAAAGGTTTTCAACGGTCGATCACCAGCCATGCCGCCGAGACAGACAATCGCAAACACCATCAGCACGAAGTATTCCGCCGGACCAAAGGCAATCGCCCATTTCGCCAGCAGCGGCGCGAACAACACCATGCCGCAGGTGGCGATAAACGCGCCGATAAACGAACTCCACGCCGACAGCGACAGCGCCACACCGGCCAGACCTTTGCGGGCCATCGGGTAGCCGTCGAGGGTGGTCATCACGGTCGACGCTTCGCCCGGAATGTTCAGCAGAATCGAGCTGATCCGCCCGCCGTATTCGCAGCCCAGATATACCGCCGCGAGCAGGATCAACGCCGACTCCGGCGGTAGTCCGAGGGCGAAGGCAATCGGAATCAGCAGTGCCACGCCGTTGATCGGACCGAGGCCCGGCAGCAGGCCGACGACAGTGCCGATCAGTGTGCCAGTCAGGGCCGTGACCAGGTTGTACGGGCTCAGCGCAACGCCGAAGCCTTGACCCAAATAACCGAGGGTATCCATATCAGTTCTCCAGCACGTCGAGCAGGCCAAGGGGCAGCGGAACGTCCATCACACGGTCGAACAGCAGGTACAGACCGATGGCCATCAGCGTCGTCACCACGATGCTCGGCATCCAGCGACCGCCATACAGGCGCGCCATCGGAATGCCGATGAGGATGCTGCTGAGGATGAAACCCAGCGGTTCGAAGAGGCCGGCGAACACCAGCAGCAGTGCGACGCAAATGGCGATCTTGGTCAGGGTTTCGCGATCCAGTGGCGGCTCGTCTTCACTGTGTTTGATCGGCGCCGGGCGGAACACCATGTACAGCAGCGCCGCGCCCATCAGGCCGAGCATCAGCAGAGGGAAGGCGCGCGGGCCCACCGGTTCGTAGGAAAAAGCCGCTTGGTACGGCCACGCCATCAGTGCCAGGCCGGCGCAAACCAGCAACAACACGGAGGCGAAAATGCGTTGAATAAGCATGGGAGCTCCTGTGCTGCGTCCCCGTCAGCGGGAACGCAGCCGCTAGACAGGGACGATCACTGGATCAGGCCGAACTCTTTGGCCAGCACTTTGTAGTCCGCGACCTGCTTCTTCACGTAGGTGTCCAGTTCCGGGCCAGTCATGGCGAACGGGAACAGTTCACGCTGATCGCGCAGCTTGGCGAACTCCGGCGAGGCCAGCAGTTTGTCGAACGAGTCTTTCCACCAGGCGTAATCTTCGTCGCTGACTTTTGGCCCCAGGTAGAAGCCGCGCACTACCGGCCAGACGATGTCGTAGCCTTGCTCGCGCGCGGTCGGGATGTCTTTCATTTCCGGCTCGTCGAGACGCTTGTCGGCGAACACTGCGAGCAGACGCATGTCACCGCTCTGGATGTGCGGCATGGAGTCGGAGATGTCGGTACTGCCGACCTGGATGTGGCCACCGAGCAGGGCGGTGGCGATTTCGCCGCCACCTTCGAGGGCGACGTAACGCAGGTCACGCGGGTTGATCCCGGCAGCCTTGGCGATCAGGGCGGTTTGCATCCAGTCCTGGCTGCCGACGGTGCCGCCGGAACCGATCACCACCGAGCTTGGATCTTTCTTCAGAGCCTGAACGAGATCGTCGAGGGTCTTGTAGGGCGAATCGCTTTTCACCGCGATGGCGCCGTAGCTGGTGCCAACCGCTGCCAGCCAGCGCACGTTGGTTTCATCGAAACGCCCGAACTTGCCTTGGGCCAGGTTCAGCAACGAACCGCTCGACCACGCCACCAGCGTGCCGGCATCGGCAGGGCGCTGAGCGACCACGGCGTTGTACGCCACCGCGCCGACACCGCCGGGCATGTAGGTGACGCGCATCGGTTTGGTCAGCAGTTTTTCGTTGACCAGTGCGCTCTGCACCAGTTTGCAGGTCAGGTCGAAACCACCGCCGGGGGAGGCCGGGGCGATACATTCCGGACGTTTCGGTTCAGCCATCAGTTGGCCGGCAAACAGGATGCAACTGGCGGCCAGTGCAACTTTACGCAGTGACAGGTTCATTCGATTCTCCACGGGCATTGTTGTTATTCGACGTGTTTTTCTTCAGCCGGCCATTACCACAACGCAACGCTGTAGCTCACCAGCAAACGCACTTCGTCTGCATCGCGAGCCGAGTAGTTGGAGCGGTAAGTGGCATTACGCAAACGCACGGCGACATCCTTCAAGGCGCCGCTTTGTACTACATATTTGATCTCGGTGTTGCGTTCCCACTCTTTGCCTTCTTCGCCGTTCTTGAGCTTGATGTTGTCACCGCTCAAGTAGCGGCTCATGAAGCTCAGGCCTGGAATGCCGAGCTTGGCGAAGTCAAAGTCGTAGCGAGCCTGCCAGGAGCGTTCTTCTGCGCCGGCGAAATCGTTGATCTGCACGAAGTTGACCAGATACGGGTCGCTGCCATCGACATACGGGAAGGCGCTGTCGCCGGACATGTGCTGATAACCGGCGCTGAACTTGTGCCCGCTCAGCGCATAGCTGACCAGGCCGTTGAGCGAGCGGTTGTCGATCTCGCCGCCACGGGCTGCGCCTTGGTCATCGCTGACGGCGAAACGCAGGTCAGTGGCAAACGTGCCCGGGCCCATCGGCCGTGAGGCGACCAGGCCGAAGAAGTGCTGGTTATAGACTTCGTCGAGTTGAGCGAAGTGGTAACTGCCGGTGATCTTGTCGGTGAACTTGTAATCCACGCCGCCAAAATCGAAATGCTTGCCGGCAGCGGTGCCAGCAAAACGGCTGTTCTTGTTATTGAGGGCGATGTCCTCGAAATCGGTGCTGTCGCGATCCTTGGCTTTCTCCAGACGGCCACCGGTGAACGTCAGGTTCTTGATCTCTTTGGAGGTCAGTAAACCGCCTTCAAAGGTCTGCGGCAGAATGCGCCCATCGTTCGGTTTGAGGATCGGCAATTCAGGAATCAGGCTGCCGATTTTAAGTTCGGTGGCAGAGATTTTCACTTTGCCGGTCAGGCCGACTTTCGAGTATTCGTCAGCCGCGCGCCCATCATCGTGGGTCGGCAGCAGGCCGGTGCCGGTGCGGTCCGGACTCGAATCAAGTTTGACGCCAAGCATGCCTAACGCATCGACACCGAACCCGACGGTGCCATCGGTGTATCCCGATTGCAGATTGAGCATGAAGCCTTGAGCCCATTCGTCACGCTTGGACTGCTGGGCACTGGTGCCATCGCGAAAGTCGCGGTTGAAATACATGTTGCGGGTTTCGAAGGTGGCGCTGCTGTCTTCAATGAAGTCGGCAAAACTCAACGGCGAAAAACCGGCAAGAGCGGCGGCACTGACGAGGGCGGTGTGGCTGAAACGGGAAGGGCGAACAGGCGTGGACGCCTGAGGCTGCATGGACGGCATGCGGGTGTACTCCGTTTATTGTTCTTATTGGTCGAAAACGCTTCGAGGCGTTTTTCGTTGCGCTGTGTGGCATCAGCGACGGCAGTCGGAACTGTCCGTGGGCCGACTCTAACCAGCTAACCTTTCGCTAACCTTTCAGCAGACTTTCAAGGTTTTCGGGCTTCACAGCGGCGGTTGCGGCTGTAAACTCCGCGGCAAAGCGTGGCGTTGGCCATCACTCAATGAGGTAAAGATCCATGCGTGTTCTGCTCGTCGAAGACCATCTGCAATTGGCCGAAAGCGTTGCGCAGGCGCTCAAGAGCACCGGTCTGACCGTGGATGTGTTGCACGATGGCGTGGCCGCCGATCTGGCGCTGGGCAGTGAGGAATACGCCGTGGCGATCCTCGATGTCGGCCTGCCACGCATGGACGGTTTCGAGGTCCTCGCGCGGTTGCGGGCACGTGGAAAAAATCTGCCGGTGTTGATGCTGACGGCGCGTAGCGATGTGAAGGATCGCGTCCACGGCCTCAATCTGGGCGCCGACGATTACCTCGCCAAACCGTTCGAACTGACCGAACTGGAAGCGCGGGTCAAAGCCTTGCTGCGTCGCAGTGTGCTCGGTGGCGAACGCCAGCAGCGCTGTGGCGTGCTGGCCTACGACCTCGACACCCGACGTTTCACCCTTGGCGAAGAATTGCTGACGTTGACGTCCCGCGAGCAAGCGGTGCTGGAAGCGCTGATTGCCCGGCCGGGGCGGGTGATGAGCAAGGAGCAACTGGCCTCCCAGGTGTTCGGTCTCGACGAAGAGGCCAGCCCCGATGCCATCGAAATCTACGTGCACCGCTTGCGCAAGAAACTCGACGGCCAACCGGTGGCGATCGTGACGTTCCGTGGTCTGGGGTATCTACTGGAAAGCCGCGATGCATAAGCCCAGCAGCCTGCGCTGGCGCTTGCTGTGGAACCTTGCATTGCTGCTGGTGGTGCTGATGCTCGCCAGCGGCTTGAGTGCCTACTGGAATGGTCGCGAAGCCGCCGACACCGCCTACGACCGCACGCTGCTGGCCTCGGCGCGAACCATCGCCGCAGGCCTGTCGCAACGTGACGGCACATTGAGCGCCGATGTGCCTTACGTGGCACTCGACACTTTCGCTTATGACAGCGCCGGGCGGATTTACTATCAGGTCAATGACATCCATCAGAAGCTGATTTCCGGCTACGAAAACCTGCCCGGGCCGCCACCGGGGACACCACGCACCGACAGTTATCCCGCGTTGGCGCGTTTCTACAACGCCACCTACAAAGGGCAAAACGTGCGTGTGGTCAGCCTGCTTAAAGCAGTGACCGAGCCGAACATGAACGGCATGGCGGAAATCCGCGTCGCCGAAACCGATGAGGCACGGGTGAGCATGGCGCGCAGTCTGGCGGCTGATACTTTGCTGCGCCTGGGTATGTTGGCGATCGGTGCGTTGTTGTTGGTCTGGTTCGCGGTCAGTGCGGCACTGCGCCCATTGGAGCGCCTGCGCACGGCGGTGGAAGAGCGTCAGCCCGACGACTTGCGTCCGTTGCCATTGGTCGAAGTGCAGCATGAACTATGGCCGCTGGTGCGTGGACTTAACCATTTCACCGAGCGCCTGCGTGGGCAGTTTGAACGGCAGGCGCAGTTCATCGCCGATGCGGCCCATGAGTTGCGTACGCCTTTGGCAGCGCTGAAGGCGCGGCTTGAGTTGGGCCTGCGCTCCAACGATGCGGAAGTCTGGCGTTCGACGCTGGAGTCTTCGGCACAAAGCACTGATCGCCTGACTCATCTGGCCAATCAGTTGCTGTCGCTGGCACGCGTTGAAAACGGCGCCCGGGCGATTGCCGAGGGCGGCGCGCAGTTGCTCGATCTGAGTCAGTTGGCCCGGGAACTGGGCATGGCCATGGCACCACTGGCGCACAAACGCGGGGTGGCGCTAGCGCTGGAGGCGGACGAACCGGTGTGGCTGCGCGGTGAGCCGACCCTGCTGAATGAGCTGCTGAGCAATCTGGTGGACAACGCCTTGGCGCATACGCCACCGGGCGGCAACGTGATTCTACGGGTGACCGCGCCGGCGGTACTTGAGGTTGAAGATGACGGGCCGGGTATTCCGCTGGAGGATCGCGATCGCGTGTTCGAGCGGTTCTACCGACGTAATCAGCAGGTGGCGGGCTCAGGGCTGGGGCTGGCAATCGTCGGTGAGATCTGTCGAGCGCATCTGGCCCAGATCAGCTTGCATGATGGCGAGCAGGCGGGGTTGAAGGTGCGGGTCAGTTTTATAGCCGGGTGATTGTGGTGGTTTTGCTGGCCCCTTCGCGAGCAGGCTCGCTCCCACTCTGGAATGCATTTTCCTGTGGGAGCGAGCCTGCTCACGAAGGGCGCGCCTCGGTCTCGGATCAGTAAAACATCGTCCGCGACTCTTCCAGATCCGCGCACAGTTCCTTGTTCTCCTGGTCGATCCCAAGCTTCCTGAACGCCGGAACTGTCATTGGATCAATCCGCGCAAACGGATGATCAGTGTCCTTGTGGCAATACAGGCTCGCCACTTGCACCAGATCGACGTAATCGATGGCCGTCGAATCGCGCTTGAAGTCCTGATAGCGCCCCGGCAACTCCACCAGACGTTCCGGAAACTCCCAGACCCGCAGGAGCTTGTCGCCCAGCAATGGATGAATGTGATCGATCACATGGTTGAGGCTGACCGGATCCGACAGCAGCTCATAGTGATCTTCGGCGTAGGTCAGAATCGGCAACACGCCGATCTGATGCACCAGCCCGCCGAGCGCTGCCTGATCGGGTTTGAGTTGTGTGTAGCGGCGGCACAACGCGTAACTGACCCCGGCAATTTCCAGGCTCTTGCGCCAGACTTCGCGCATCTTCTGTTCGACCACTTCGGAGCGGGCGTGGAAGATCTGCTCCATTACCAGACCGATCGCCAGGTTGCTGCTGTAGTTGATGCCCAGCCGGGTGATGGCGGTGTGCAGGTCGGTGACTTCCTGTGCGGCGCGCAGCAGCGGGCTGTTGACCACTTTGATCAGGCGCGCTGACAGCGCCGTGTCCCGGCCGATGACTTTGCTCAGGTCGCTGACGCTGATTTCCGGGTCTTCAGCGGCCTTGCGAATCTGCAGGGCCACTTCCGGCAACGTGGGCAGAACCAGGTCATCGTTATCGATGGCCTCAACCAAATCCTGTTGGACTTTTTCCGCCAGTTCGCTCATTTAAACTCTCTAGGGTGTTGCAACAAATGCTGCGATCAGCGCTGGATTTCGCGGTCGCGATCCAGTTCGTAAGGCAGGTCGAGCAGATGCAGCGCGGGACCTTCGAGGGTGCCCAGATGCAAATCACCGGCTTCGGCAGCTTCGGCCTGCAGCACCGCCAGGAGTTCAATGTTTTGCCCGGCCTTGGCGGCCAGCACCACTTCGCCGATGGAGCTGTTGTGGCTTGGTGCAAACAGTTGTGTGCCAGGTTCTGGCAGGTCAGCAGCGTCCAGGCTCAAGCGGTACAGACGACGCTTGAGTTTGCCCAGGTACTGCATGCGCGCGACGATTTCCTGGCCGGTGTAGCAGCCTTTCTTGAAACTCACGCCGCCAACGGCTTGCAGGTTGAGCATTTGCGGGATGAACAGCTCGCGGGTACTTGGCATGACCTGACCGATACCGGCACGGATCTGGCCCAGCAGCCATTGATTCAGCTCGGCTTCAGGCAGGGCTGCGGACAATTTGGCTTTGATCGCGTCAGTCTGATCGGCCGGTGTCCAGAGTTCGGCGCAATCCGGCGAGACGCGAATCGCGATCAGACCCTCATTACGCACAACGCTGTCGGTTTCCTCCGGCAGGTCCAGACCGAGGCTGGTCAAGGCGTTATCGCCATGCTCCAGGCCAAAACGTACCCAAGCGGCACTTTCGTCGGTCAGTTTCGATTTGGAGAACACCGCGTATTTTTTCAGGTCCGCCAGTTGCGGCTCCAGCAGCTCGCTGGCCATCGCCAGAACCACGCCGTCACCTTCGAGCAGAATGCGGAAGCTCGACTGCATCCGGCCTTTCTGCGTGCAGCGGGCGCCGAGGCTGGCGCGAGTGTCGCTGAGGTAATTGAGGTTGCAGGTCAACTGGCCTTGCAGGAATTTTCCGGCATCCGCGCCGCGAACCGCGAGAACGCCTTCATGAGACAGGGTGCAGAAAAAAGCAGAATCGGCCATGGGTCATCGCAGGGTAAATAGACTGGGGCACATCATAAGGGCGCGTTGTTGAAATGGGTAGTTGATAAAGGATCGGTGGTCCCCGACCAAAGCCGACTGTGCGACCTGTCTCGGGGCTGTATACTTGCCGCCAAATTTGAGGAGGGCTCCATGGTCGAACAAGTTGAACTGAATCGCCTCTTTTGGCACAGCCGTCGCGGCATGCTTGAGCTTGACGTGTTGCTGGTGCCGTTCGTGCAGGAGGTTTACGCGACGTTGAACCAGGTGGATCGCGATCTGTATGTCCGTCTGCTGACGTGCGAGGATCAGGACATGTTCGGTTGGTTCATGGAGCGCAGCGAGTCTGAAGATCCGGAACTGCAGCGCATGGTTCGCATGATCCTGGACCGTGTCCAGCCCAAGTAACACGTTCGAATGCCGCTGGCATGCCTCACGGCAGTTGCTGGCGGCGTATCTGCTGGCCCAGGCGTTCGCACTGGGTGCATTGTTTCTGCTATCGATTCCACTCTGGGCCAGTCTGCTCGGGGCTTTCGCCTGCCTGCTTCATGGCGTCTGGGTGTTGCCTCGGCAGATTCTGCTGAATCACCGTCGGGCTTTTCGCGGATTGCGCCGGGACGTCGATGGCTGGCAGTTGTGGAATCAGGCTGATGGTTGGCAGTCGGTGCAGTTGCGCCAGGACAGCCTCGCGCTGCCATTGATCGTGGTTCTGCGTTTTCGCCTGCGCGGCGAGTGGCGGGTCAGATCGATCTGTGTGCCCCGGGACTCGCAGGCGGCGGATCTGCACCGACGCCTGCGAGTACGGCTCAAGTTCAGCCGGCGTAGGTGGGCGGCACCAGAATAGTGTCGAGTGCCTCGGGCAGCAGATCAGGATAGTCGAGGGTGTAATGCAGGCCGCGACTCTCCTTGCGTTCCATGGCTGAGCAGATCATCAGTTCGGCGACTTGCGCCAGATTGCGCAACTCGATCAGATCGCGGCTGACTTTATAGTTGCTGTAGAACTCGTCGATCTCGTCCAGCAGCAGGCGCACACGGTGTTGCGCCCGTTGCAGGCGCTTGTTGGTGCGCACGATACCGACGTAGTCCCACATGAACCGCCGCAGTTCATCCCAGTTGTGCGCGATGATCACATCCTCGTCCGAGTCGGTGACCTGGCTGGCGTCCCAGACGGGCAGGGCGTTTGGCGCGGTGATATCGTCCAGTTGCGCGAGAATGTCGGCTGCTGCCGAACGGGCATAGACGAAACATTCCAGCAGCGAATTACTGGCCATGCGGTTGGCGCCGTGCAGGCCGGTGAAACTCGTTTCGCCAATCGCGTACAGGCCCGGCACGTCGGTGCGGCCATGTTGATCGACCATCACGCCACCGCAGGTGTAGTGCGCCGCCGGTACGACGGGAATTGGTTGTTTGGTGATGTCGATGCCAAATCCGAGGCAGCGCTCATAAACAGTGGGGAAGTGCGTCTTGATGAAGTCTTCGGGCTTGTGGCTGATATCGAGATAGACGCAGTCGACACCCAGGCGCTTCATTTCGTGGTCGATGGCCCGGGCGACGATGTCGCGCGGTGCCAGTTCGGCGCGTTTGTCGAAGCGATACATGAAGCGTTCGCCGTTGGGCAGCTTCAAATGCGCGCCTTCGCCACGCAGGGCTTCGGTGATCAGAAAACTCTTGGCCTGCGGGTGATACAGGCAGGTCGGGTGGAACTGGTTGAATTCCAGGTTCGCCACCCGGCAACCCGAACGCCAGGCCATGGCGATGCCATCACCGCAAGCGCCGTCGGGGTTGCTGGTATAGAGGTAGACCTTGGCGGCACCGCCGGAGGCCAGAATCACGAAGCGTGCACCGTAGGTGTCGACTTCGCCGGTTTTTCGATTGAGTACGTAGGCGCCGAGGCAGCGCTCGCCGTCCATGCCCAAACGTCGTTCGGTGATCAGATCGACAGCAACCCGCTGCTCCAGGAGCTCGATGTTCGAACGCTCTTTGGCCTGGGCCAGCAAGGTTTTGAAAATGGCCGCGCCGGTAGCATCAGCGGCGTGGATGATGCGCCGATGGCTGTGGCCGCCCTCTCGGGTCAAATGGAACTCGAACCCGCCGTCTTCAGTACCTGACTGATCGTCGCGGGTGAAGGGGACGCCTTGATCAATCAGCCACTGGATGGCTTCGCGGCTGTGCTCCACAGTGAAGCGCACGGCGTCTTCATGGCACAGCCCGCCGCCGGCGTTCAGGGTGTCGTCTACATGGGATTCGACAGTATCAGTGTCATCGAGCACGGCGGCGACGCCACCCTGGGCCCAGAAAGTTGAACCGTTGGCGAGATCGCCTTTGCTCAATACGGCAATGCGCAAATGACCTGGCAGGGTCAGCGCGAGACTCAAACCGGCAGCACCGCTGCCTATGACCAGAACATCGTGTTGGAATTGTTGGCTCATTACAGGATTCCGCTCAAAGCGACCCGGGTCGGGGGTGGCGCAAGACCGCTGGATCGGCAAGTCAAGACAGCCACACAGCCCACTAGTATATAGAGGGGGGGGACGGCACAATAGCCGGGCCGATATGGCATTGTGAAACTACTGTGACGGGAAAAAGGTGTGCTTCGTCGGAAGTTTTTTTTCCCTGTTTGGGGGAAAGGCGACTGTATCGGCGCTGAAACAGACGTTTTCTGCACAGAGTCGCCCAATGTCGGGTGGCGACGGCTATAAATAATTGGAACTTTTGCCAAAGGCCCAAGATCAATAGTCGGTGCCAGAGATAAGGGACAGTGTCGGCTTCAGTGCGGAATCCGCGGTTGGATTCCTGCCGGCGAAACCGATGACAAGATTATTCGCGCAGCCGGTTTATCCCGAGCTGCGTTTTTCGTGCGTGCCAAATCAGAGCCCGCAGGAAACTTGCCTGGAGGGGGAGAACTTTTGCGAAAAGCCCGAGTCTATGTTTGCAAGTCTGGTCGTTTAGTTATGCAAGTCTCCTTCGGGCTTATCGAGGAGTGTTCATGCTAACCCAGGAAGAGGATCAGCAGCTGGTCGAGCGCGTTCAACGCGGCGACAAGCGAGCTTTCGATCTGTTGGTGCTGAAATATCAGCACAAGATTCTCGGGTTGATCGTGCGTTTCGTGCACGACACCCATGAAGCCCAGGACGTGGCTCAGGAAGCCTTTATCAAGGCATATCGAGCACTTGGAAACTTTCGCGGCGACAGTGCGTTTTATACGTGGCTGTACCGTATTGCCATTAACACGGCGAAGAATTACCTGGTTTCACGCGGCCGTCGGCCGCCGGACAGCGATGTAAGTTCCGAGGATGCAGAGTTCTACGATGGCGATCACGGCCTCAAGGATCTCGAATCACCAGAACGTGCACTGCTGCGGGATGAGATCGAAGGCACCGTCCATCGAACCATCCAGCAACTGCCAGAGGATTTGCGTACAGCTTTAACTTTACGTGAATTCGATGGTCTGAGTTACGAGGACATTGCGAGCGTCATGCAATGTCCGGTGGGTACCGTGCGCTCCCGGATTTTCCGCGCCCGGGAGGCCATCGATAAAGCCCTGCAGCCGTTGTTGCAGGAAAACTGAGACAGCGGCGACAGCCAAGAGAGGAACGCCATGAGTCGTGAAGCCCTGCAGGAATCGCTGTCCGCAGTGATGGATAACGAAGCGGACGAACTGGAATTGCGTCGGGTGCTCAATGCACTGGACGACGTAGAAACCCGTGAGACCTGGGCTCGTTACCAGATCGCTCGGGCAGCCATGCACAAGGATCTGCTGCTGCCACGTCTGGACATCGCTGCGGCAGTGTCTGCTGCACTGGAAGACGAAACGGCTCCGGCCAAAGTATCGCGCAGCCCATGGCGTAACCTTGGCCGTCTGGCTGTTGCAGCCTCGGTGACTGTTGCCGTTCTGGCCGGTGTTCGCCTGTACAACCAAGACGAAATCGCTGGTGTCGAACTGGCTCAGCAATCCAATCAGCCAACTCTGGCGACCCCACAGGTCAAAGGCCCGGCTGTTCTGGCAGGCTATAGTGAGAGTTCGGAAGCCACTGGCCCGATGGCCAACGGCGTACTGCAAGGTCAGCCAGGCTGGCACGATCAGCGTCTGCCAGGCTACCTGCGTCAGCACGCTCAGCAGGCTGCACTGAAAGGTACTGAAAGCGCGTTGCCATACGCACGTGCTGCAAGCCTGGAAAACCGTTAAGGAGGATCATGCGCGCCATACCTCTACTTTCGCTTCTGCTCAGTGGCTGGTTCATTGTTCCAGCCCACGCTGATGAGGCCCAGGACTGGTTGACCCGTCTGGGCCAGGCCGAGCAGCAGCAAAGCTTTCACGGCACATTCGTTTACGAGCGTAACGGTAGCTTTTCTACCCATAACATCTGGCATCGCGTCCAGAATGGCCAGGTCCGCGAGCGTTTACTTCAGCTCGATGGTTCGGCGCAGGAAGTCGTGCGCATTGATGGACACACTCAATGCGTCAGCGGCACCCTGATTGCCGGTCTGGGGGATTCTCCCAACTCGGCCGCTCGTCCTCTCGATCCGCAAAAGCTGAAAAACTGGTATGACCTCGCCGTCATTGGCAAGTCGCGTGTGGCTGGGCGGGACGCAGTGATTGTTTCGCTGACGCCTCGCGATCAGCATCGTTACGGTTTTGAGTTGCATCTGGACAAGAAAACGGGCTTGCCGCTGAAGTCGTTACTGCTAAACGACAAGGGGCAGTTGCTCGAGCGCTTCCAGTTCACCAGTCTTGATACTGATGAAGTCCCGTCTGACAAAGATTTGCAGGCTGACGCTGACTGCAAGGCAGTTACTTTGGACAGCGACAAGGCTTCGGCGGTCAAGGCCGCTCAGGTATGGCACTCTGAATGGTTGCCGCCGGGCTTCGAACTGACCAGCAGTACTTCGCACAAAGATCCGGAAACCAAGACTCAGGTCAACAGCTTGCTGTATGACGACGGTCTGGCGCGTTTTTCGGTTTTCCTTGAGCCATTGAACGGCGAAACCGTCACTGACACGCGGACACAGCTGGGCCCGACCGTTGCCGTTTCCCGCCGCCTGACCACGCCTGAGGGCGAAATGATGGTCACCGTGGTCGGCGAGATCCCGATTGGTACTGCCGAACGAATTGCTCTGTCGATGCGTAATACCGATGGCACTGCAACCAGCAAGCAGTGAGCTGATTTCAGTCGTTACCACTTCTTTGTCGAGACGTAGATGAAATGTTTGCTGAGCATTTTCATTTGCAAATACCCTGAAAATTTTTTATAGGTCAGAGCCTCACGGCTCTGGCCTTGTTTGTTGTTGCCGGAACAAAAATGCCGGTCGGTGGTTTCCGGTGTTCCTTGCTCCATATCGCTTAACCCTGCTCGTCGTAACGGGAGCTGTATGTCGATACCAAGTTTGAAATCTTATCTCTCCATTTTCGCCACCGTGCTGTTGCTCGGTCAGGCTGTACCTGCTGCGCAAGCAGCCGATCTGCCTGACTTCACCCAATTGGTCGAACAAGCGTCGCCAGCCGTGGTGAACATCAGTACCACGCAGAAACTGCCGGATCGCAAAGTGAACCAGCAGATGCCTGATCTGGAAGGCCTGCCGCCGATGCTGCGCGAGTTCTTCGAACGTGGCATGCCGCCTCAACAGCGTTCGCCGGGCGGTGGTGGTCGTCAGCGTGAAGCGCAGTCGCTGGGCTCGGGCTTCATCATCTCTCCGGATGGCTACATCCTGACCAACAACCACGTGATTGCCGATGCCGACGAAATTCTCGTCCGCCTCGCCGACCGCAGCGAAATGAAAGCCAAGCTGATCGGCACCGACCCACGTTCCGACGTGGCGCTGCTGAAAATCGAAGGTAAGGATCTGCCGGTATTGAAGCTTGGCAAATCCCAGGACCTGAAAGCCGGCCAGTGGGTCGTCGCTATCGGTTCGCCGTTCGGCTTCGACCACACCGTGACCCAAGGCATCGTCAGTGCCGTCGGTCGTAGTCTGCCGAACGAAAACTATGTGCCGTTCATTCAGACTGACGTGCCGATCAACCCGGGCAACTCCGGTGGTCCGCTGTTCAACCTGAGCGGTGAAGTGGTCGGCATCAACTCGCAGATCTACACCCGTTCGGGCGGCTTCATGGGCGTATCGTTCGCGATTCCTATCGACGTGGCAATGGATGTGTCCAACCAACTGAAGAGCGGTGGCAAGGTCAGCCGTGGCTGGCTGGGCGTGGTCATCCAGGAAGTGAACAAGGATCTCGCCGAGTCGTTCGGTCTGGATAAACCGGCCGGCGCGCTGGTTGCCCAGATTCAGGATGACGGCCCGGCAGCCAAGGGCGGTCTGCAAGTCGGTGACGTGATCCTGAGCATGAACGGCCAGCCGATCGTCATGTCTGCTGACCTGCCACATCTGGTCGGCGCGCTGAAGGCTGGCGCCAAAGCCAATCTGGAAGTGATTCGTGAAGGCAAGCGCAAGAACGTCGAGCTGACGGTTGGCGCGATCCCGGACGAAGACAAAGAACTGGATGCACTGCCAAAGTCTGGCGCTGAAACCACCAGCAACCGTCTCGGTGTTGCCGTGGGCGAACTGACTGCCGAGCAGAAGAAAACCTACGACCTTAAAGGTGGTGTGGTGATCAAGGAAGTGCAGGACGGTCCTGCAGCGTTGATCGGTCTGCAACCAGGTGACGTGATTACTCACCTGAACAACCAGGCCATCGGCTCCAGCAAGGAGTTCGGTGAGATCGCCAAAGCGCTGCCGAAGAACCGCTCGGTGTCGATGCGCGTGCTGCGCCAAGGCCGTGCCAGCTTCATCACCTTCAAGCTGGCTGAATAACCCAGCGGTAAGGTAAAAAAGAAACCGCCTCGAAAGAGGCGGTTTTTTTATGCCTGAAGCTTTTGTCTTGGTGGGTAACGATCAGCCCATCATGTCCTTGATCATCCGCTCCTGCTCCATCAGCTCACGCTGACGGGCGTCAATCCGCGAGGACAGCGGGAAGTTGCTGCCAGCCTTGCGCTTGGCGAAGTCCAGTTGCTGGATGGCCTGGCGGTAGTCGCCGACCAGTGCGAAATATTCTGCGCGCGCCTGGTGCAGGCCGATGATATTGCCCGACAAGCCACGAGTCTCTGCGACCTGATACCAGACGTCCGGATCATCCGGACGTGACTTGAGTAATGCTTCCAGTGCTTTTTCGGCATCCGGCGCACGATTCTGTTTCAGCAGCAGATCCACCCGAACCTGATTCAGGGGATAGTTGCCCGGATATTGCGTGAGCATGCGGTCAACCCGCGATTGCGCATCCGGCAAACGATTATTGGTAATGTCCAGATCGACCTGAGCAAGGTTGTAGATGATTTCGTTAGGCGATGTTGCCAGCAATTGCTTGAGGTTCTCACGCGCCTCATTCAATTGGCCGCCCTTGATCTGTGCAATCGCCAGACCGTAGCGCGCCACATCGTTTTTCGGATTCTCATCCAGCTGCGCACGGAAACGCTTGGCGCCCAGGCCCGGGGTTTCTTCGTAGATCAACTGCACGCGCGCGCGGATCAACTGATAGCGCTTGGAGTCTTCAATGCCGCCCGGTTTGGCCTGTTCGGCGCGGTTACGGGTGTCGGCGATACGCGATTCGGTCACCGGGTGAGTCAGCAGGAATTCCGGTGGCTTGGCGTCGAAACGATATTGACGCATCAAGCGTTCGAACATGGTCGGCATCGAGCGCGGGTCATACCCGGCCTTTTCCAGATTGAGAATGCCGATACGGTCGGCTTCCTGTTCGTTCTGACGGGAGAAGGTCCGCTGCGATTGAATCGCCGCCGCCTGAGTGCCGGCGATGGTCGCGATACCGGCGTCACCGCCGCCGGCTGCCGCAATGACGATCCCGGCCAGCAGCGCGGCCATCATCGGCACCTGCATCCGTTGCGAAGCCTCTACACCACGAGCAAAGTGGCGTTGCGACAAGTGCGCCAATTCGTGCGCGAGTACCGAGGCGTATTCCCCCTCGGTCTGTGCGTTGAGGAACAAGCCGCCGTTGACCCCGACCACACCACCCGGCGCGGCAAAAGCGTTGAGCTGCGGGCTGTTGATCAGAATGAATTCAAGGCGCCGGTCAGTGACCTGGCTGGTCTCCACCAACTTGTACACGCTGGATTCGACGTAGTCTTTGAGCTGCGGATCGTTGAGCTGTGAAACCTGGCTGCGCAACATCGCCAGCCAGGCGCGGCCGAGCTGGTATTCCTGTTGCGGCGAGACAATGGCAGAACTGGCGTCGCCGAGTGACGGCAGATCGTCGGCAAAGCCTGGTGAGGCGAGCAGGCAAGCGAGCGTCAGCAGGGTAGGGCGCAGAAAAGTCATGCACAAAGCCTTAGAAGACAAAGACCTTACTGTAGCCGGACACCGGAGCTGCGACCAGATATTCTAGGCAGCTCGACGACCCGAACCGGAGTGACGCAATGACTGACGCTGTAGCCCATGACGTGGAACTGGACGCCAGTGGCCTGAATTGTCCGTTGCCGTTGCTCAAGGCAAAAATGGAACTCAACAAGCTCCAGAGTGGCGCTGTTCTCAAAGTCATCGCGACTGATGCGGGGTCACAGCGCGACTTTCGCACCTTTGCCAAGTTGGCCGGTCATACGCTGCTGCGCGAAGAAGACGAAGCAGGCGTCTACCGTTACTGGTTGAAAAAGGCCTGAAACCGACAGCGTTAAATCTAAGGATTATTGATGTTCAAAGTGTTACGCGACTGGATTCAGCGCTACTTCTCCGATGAAGAAGCCGTGGTGCTGGCGGTGCTGCTGTTTCTCGCCTTCACGGCCGTGCTCACACTTGGCGGCATGCTCGCGCCAGTGTTGGCGGGGATGGTGCTGGCGTATCTGATGCAGGGCCTGGTGGTCACGCTGGAACGTCTGCGCGTGCCGGGTGGCGTGGCGGTAGGGTTGGTGTTTGCGCTGTTCATGGGCGTGCTGATGCTGTTTATCGTCGTGGTGCTGCCGTTGCTCTGGCATCAGTTGATCACGCTGTTCAACGAGCTGCCCGGGATGCTCGCCAAATGGCAATCGCTGCTGTTGCTGTTGCCCGAGCGCTATCCGCATCTGGTGCCCGACGAGCAGGTTTTGCAGGCGATCAAGGCCGCGCGCGGCGAGATCGGCAAGTTCGGCCAGTGGGCGCTGACATTCTCGCTGTCGAGTCTGCCGCTGCTGGTGAACATCATGATCTACCTGGTGCTGGTGCCGATTCTGGTGTTCTTCTTCCTGAAGGACCGGGCGATGATCGGCGAGTGGGTGCGTGGTTATCTGCCACGTGAGCGCGCGCTGATCACTCGGGTTGCGCAGGAAATGAACCGGCAGATCGCCAACTACATTCGTGGCAAGGTCATTGAAATCGTGATTTGTGGCGGTGTGACCTACATCGCCTTTGTCGCCCTTGGGCTCAACTATGCCGCACTGCTGGCGTTGCTGGTCGGTGTGTCGGTGGTGGTGCCGTATGTCGGCGCTGTGGTCGTGACCGTGCCGGTGCTGTTGATCGCATTGTTCCAGTGGGGCTGGAGTGATCAGTTCATCTATCTGATGGCGGTGTACGGCATCATTCAGACACTGGATGGCAACGTGCTGGTGCCATTGCTGTTCTCGGAGGCGGTCAACCTGCACCCGGTGGCAATTATCTGCGCGGTGCTGTTGTTTGGCGGGTTGTGGGGATTCTGGGGCGTGTTCTTTGCGATCCCGCTGGCGACGCTGTTCAAGGCGGTGCTGGATGCGTGGCCGCGCCAAGAGCCGGCGGTGGCGCCACTGCTGTAGCGGTTGATGCAAATTGTTTGGTGACACTTAGGGCCCATTCGCGAGCAAGCTCGCTCCCACATTGGACTTGTGAGCGCCACAGATCCAATCTGGGAGCGAGCCTGCTCGCGAAGGCGTCAGTAAAAATGACGCAAAACCATCAGGCTTTATTCAGATCCTGAGCAGCAGCCAATACGGCATCCACATGCCCCGGCACTTTCACACCGCGCCATTCCTGACGCAGCACACCGTCCTTATCAATCAGGAACGTGCTGCGATCAACGCCCAGGTATTCCTTGCCGTACAGCTTTTTCAACTTGATCACGTCGAACAATTGGCAGACAGCCTCGTCCTTGTCACTGATCAGCTCAAACGGAAATTCCTGCTTGCACTTGAAGTTCTCGTGGGACTTCAGGCTGTCGCGGGAGATACCGAATATCTCGGTATTGGCTGCCTGAAACGCGGCGTACTGATCACGAAAGCCCTGACCTTCAGTGGTGCAGCCCGGCGTGCTGTCCTTCGGGTAAAAGTAGATCACCACTTGCTTGCCCTTCAGGGCAGACAGGCTGACGGTCTGCCCGCTAGTGGCAGGCGCTTCGAAATCGGCAACCGGTTGGTCGATGACAACGGCCATGAAAGCTTCCTTACATTGGGTTTTGTGGGCGCCAAGGCTCGATCAGTGCATCCAGGTTCATCGCATCGGAGAAATCGAGGAACTGGTCGCGCAGCCAGCTGATCTGGGTGCCGGCCGGCAGGGTCACGGTGAACGTGGCGTTGAGCATGGTGCCGCCGGTCTGCGGCGCCTGATAGGTGTCGCAGGTCAGGTTTTCCAGTTCGACGTTGTGATCCATGAAGAACTGGCACAGCTCATTGATGATGTCCGGGCGATACGCCGAACTCACATACGCCACGTACGGCAGCGCCTGCGGACGATTTTCCAGCGGCGCGCTGCGCACCACGTTGACGGTGAAAGCATGTTTCTTGGACAGGCCCGACAGACTGCCTTCCAGGCGAGCAAGGGCGTCCCAGCTGCCGGAGACCTCAAGGATCAGCGCACTGCACTCGCCATGGCGAGTCAGGCGCGAAGTAACCACGGCGCAGCGATTTTCATGGCTGGCGCGGCACAGGACGTTAGTCAGCTCCATGGGGTTGGCGCCGAGGGCACTGATGACAAGGAATTGTTCGCGAACTGTGGGGGTGGACATGCAGCATTCCTAAAGCGATGAGCGGTCGGTAGGTTTACGGGCGTTGGCTGCCGTGGAGTGCCTGTTCTGGCGGTCCGTACAAAGAGGCCCGGCAAGCTCGCGGCTCGCTCCACTATAGCGGGAGCGCGCCGATGCGACGCAGGAACGGGGTCTGGGAGGCCGAAAAGGGAGGCTGGAACCCGGCGTACAAGCTGATCAGTACCGATCAAAGTCTGAAGGGTAGCGAAAAGCGGCGCCAAGGGGAATGGCGGCAGCGCAGTACTTCGCTTGTGCAAGCATCTTGGCGCCAGTACCATTACCGCTCTCTTTTTCCGGCAGGAGCGGTTTCATGATTGCGGGCAGTATGGTGGCACTGGTCACTCCCATGGATGCACAAGGGCGTCTTGACTGGGACAGCCTCAGCAAACTCGTGGACTTCCATCTCAAGAACGGCACCCATGCCATTGTCGCGGTCGGTACTACCGGCGAGTCGGCAACCCTTGATGTAGAAGAACACATCGCCGTCATCAAAGCCGTGGTCAAACAGGTTGCCGGGCGCATCCCGGTCATCGCCGGCACCGGCGCCAACTCGACCCGCGAAGCCGTCGAGCTGACCCGCAACGCCAAAGAAGCCGGCGCCGATGCCTGCCTGCTGGTCGTTCCGTACTACAACAAGCCGACTCAGGAAGGCCTGTACCAGCACTTCAAACACATCGCCGAGTCTGTCGACATTCCACAGATTCTCTATAACGTTCCTGGCCGCACCTCTTGCGACATGCAGGCCGAGACCGTGATCCGCCTGTCCACCGTGCCGAACATCATCGGTATCAAGGAAGCCACCGGCGACCTGAAACGTGCCAAAGCGATCATTGATGGCGTGAGCAAGGACTTCATCGTGCTGTCCGGCGATGATCCGACCGCCGTTGAACTGATCCTGCTGGGCGGCAAAGGCAACATCTCGGTGACCGCCAACGTCGCTCCGCGCGAAATGGCTGATCTGTGCGAGGCCGCGCTGAAAGGCGACGCCGACACCGCACGGGCGATCAACGAAAAACTGATGCCGCTGCACAAAGACCTGTTCATCGAAGCCAACCCGATTCCGGTGAAGTGGGCTTTGGTTGAAATGGGCCTGATGCACGAAGGCATCCGCCTGCCACTGACCTGGCTGAGCACACCTTGTCATGAAACGCTGCGCTCGGCCCTGCGCCAGTGCAGCGTCCTGGTTTAATTGAGGAAGTACAACGCATGAAGCGAATGGCCGGACTTTCCGCACTTGCCTTGATTATCTCCAGCACCAGTGGCTGCGGATGGGTCTGGGGCCCGGAAGGTTATTTCCGTGACCGTGGTAGCGATTACCTGGAAGCGCAACAGACTGCACCGATGCAACTGCCACCGGATGTCAGCACTTCCAAGCGTCTGGATCCGCTGTTGCCGATCCCGCGCAACGTTGCTGATGACACCGCCAAGGGCGAATACATTGTGCCGCGTCCTCAGCCGCTGTCGGCCGTTGCCGATGCCAGCGATTACTCGCTGCAGAAGAGCGGTGATTCGCGTTGGGTCGTAGCCCAGCACCCACCGGCCGAAGTCTGGCCAGTGGCGGTGCAGTTCTTCCAGGACAACGGTTTCCGTCTGGATGAACAGCGCCCGCAAACCGGCGAATTCACCACCACCTGGCAGCATTCCGACGAACTGTCCGCGTCCATGGCCAAGCGCCTGAGCGCAGCCGGTATCGCCAGCGACAGCGAAACCCGCGTGCGTGTGCGTATCGAGCCGGGCGTGCAGCGCAACACCAGTGAAATCTACGTGGTCAGCGCCGAGCGTCCTGCCGGTAGCACTGCCGATGTGGCCTTCACCAACCGTTCGGTCAACACGGGTCTGGACGCGGCGCTGGTCGATGACATGCTCGCAAGCATGAGCCGGATCTCCGAGAAGGGCGGTTCGGTGTCGATGCTGGCCTCGCGTGATTTCGATACGCCGAGCCGTGTCAGCCTCAGCGAAGACGGCAGCGGTAACCCGGTGTTGAACGTCGGTACCGATCTGGACCGTGCCTGGTCGAGCGTTGGCCGTGCACTGGAACAAGGCGAATGGCGCGTTGAAGACATCAACCGCAGCCTCGGCCTGTACTACATCAACCTGGCCGAAAAAGCCGAGAAGAAAGACGACAAGCCTGGTTTCTTCAGCAGCCTGTTCGGCAGCGCGCCGAGCAAGGAAGAAGTTGAAGCCCGTGCCGAGCGTTATCAGGTTCGCCTGAGCAAGGTTGGCGAGAACATTCAGGTCACCGTCGAGAAAAACATCAACACCGTCGCGCCGGCTGAAGTGGCACGCAAAGTGTTGAGCGTGATTCAGGACAACCTGGGCTGATCAACCATGCGTTTTGCCGTTCTCGGCAGCGGTAGCCAAGGGAACGGCACGCTGATCGCCAGTGCTGATACGTACGTGCTGGTGGATTGTGGTTTTTCCCTGCGGGAAACCGAAAAACGCCTGTTGCGCCTGGGTGTAAACCCGGCGCAACTGAGCGCGATACTCGTAACCCACGAACATGCCGACCACGTGCATGGCGTGGGTTTGCTGTCTCGGCGCTACAATCTACCGGTCTACCTCAGTCGCGGCACACTGCGCGGGATGCGCAAACCGATTGAACCCGCGGGCTTTCTGGCCGGCGGCGAGCAACTGCAGATCGGCGCACTGAACATCGGGGTCATTGCCGTGGCCCATGATGCGCAGGAACCGACCCAGTATGTCTTCAGTGATCACGAGCAGCGGCGTTTCGGCCTGCTGACGGACCTGGGGTCCTACTGCGAGCGGGTGCTGGACGGTTATCGGGACCTCGATGCGTTGATGATCGAGTCCAACCATTGTCGTGACATGCTGGCCCGTGGTCATTACCCGTACTTTCTCAAGCAACGGGTGGGCGGCGAGCTGGGACATTTGAACAACCATCAGGCGGCATTCCTGGTGTCCGAGTTGGGCTGGCAGGGCTTGCAACATCTGGTCCTGGCCCACCTGAGCAGCAAGAACAACCTGCCGCAGCTGGCCCGGCAATGTTTTGTCGACACCCTCGGGTGCGACCCGGACTGGCTGCAACTGGCCGATCAAGATTCAGGGCTCGACTGGCGCCACATCGCCTAGCCCACCTACTTAGCAAGCGGAGCCCATCATGGAAAAACGTGAAGAACTCTACCGCGGCAAAGCCAAATCGGTTTACAAGACCGACGACGCTGACCGCTTGATCCTGCTGTTTCGCAACGACACCTCGGCGTTCGACGGCAAGCGCATCGAGCAGCTCGACCGCAAAGGCATGGTCAACAACAAGTTCAACGCCTTCATCATGCAGAAACTCGAAGCGGCCGGCGTACCGACCCAATTCGACAAACTGCTGGCCGACAACGAAGTCCTGGTGAAGAAGCTCGACATGATCCCGGTCGAGTGCGTCGTGCGTAACTACGCCGCCGGCAGCCTGGTCAAGCGTCTGGGTGTCGAAGAAGGCCTGAAGCTCAACCCTTACACCTTCGAACTGTTCCTGAAGGACGACGCCAAGGGCGACCCGTTCATCAACGAATCCCACGTTGTGGCATTCGGTTGGGGCACCGCCGAGCAACTGGTTCGCATGAAAGAACTGTCGCTCAAGGTCAACGAAGTCCTGACCAAGCTGTTCGACGACGCCGGCCTGCTGCTGGTCGACTTCAAGCTTGAATTCGGCGTGTTCAGCGACGGCTCCATCGTCCTCGGCGACGAGTTCAGCCCGGACGGCTGCCGTCTGTGGGACAAGGACACCAAGAAGAAGATGGACAAAGACCGCTTCCGCCAGGGCCTCGGTGATGTCATCGAAGCCTACGAAGAAGTCGCCAATCGTCTGGGTGTACCGCTTTAATCGACGCAAGCATCTGATAGCACGAAGAAATTTTCGAAAGAGGGTTTGCTTTCGGTAAAAGTGTTGTTATGATGCGCGCCGTTGGAGAGATGCCAGAGTGGCCGAATGGGACGGATTCGAAATCCGTTGTACCTTCACCGGTACCTAGGGTTCGAATCCCTATCTCTCCGCCATTATTGAACAAGACGAAGCCCCCGTAATCATTGCTGATTACGGGGGCTTTTTCGTTTTCGGGCTTTCGTTCAGGGCGTTTCCAGGGCAAAAGGAACCGTAAGGGCGCTTTGGGGTGTTGCGCGGTTCCCTACACTGCAGTCTGGCTCTGTTCGGCAATGAGCGACTGCTGCGCATCCCTGAGCTGCTTGAGGGGCTGCAAGGGGGCTCTGAGTCGGTCGCGTATATTGGGTGGCGTTCGAGCTGCACTCGCTGGCAGATCGGGAGGGGGCGAGGTTATCGCTCGTAAGACAGTGGTGGCCCCAATGGGCTGGCAGATTGACTGGAGTTATGGGGCATCAGAGACATCGGCGAACGGGGGCTGATTGCACCCCGTCTGTGCCAAGCTTTTATTAATGTAATCCGTTTGCGCTCGCATTGATCATGTCAGTGCTGACCTGGCCAAAGACAGCGTGCATTCAGCAATCTTTCCCGAGTGCACGAAATTTCATATTGTCATCCTTGATTTCAGCCAGTTCAGCTCTGCCCGGGTCAAATAGCTATCGATAACGACTAAAGCTGCGTGGTGCGCTCATTTTTTTCGTGGCGCAGGGACTCTAGAATGTACGGAGCAACGTATTGCGAGCCGTACATAGATAGGTGGTTTCTGTCGTTGTATAGAACTTTTCCGCCCTTCGCAGCGTAGCAACTGTCGGAATCGCAGAACAACGACGCTAAGTCGATTATTTTTACGTTGGTAAAGTCTTTTGCCACGCGTTGAACAATTTCGTTATAGGCGGAATTTACGCTGTCCTGATCGTAAACTTTCCTTGGGAATGAGCAGCCATCATTCTTTTCAGTAATTCGGAAAGGGCGTGTGACACATGCCGATGGGTCAAACGGCAGGGTTGGGTTGTCTAGCACCACCACAATATTCTTCTTGGCTTCAGATAGCATTTCGAAGGATCTCCTCATGCCTGATTCCAGAACTTTTCTGAAATCCTTCTCGCCAGGGTTTCGAATGTCTACAGCGTCCTCCCAAGAACATTTTGGGTTATGCGCAAGAAGTACGTTTACTACGCTGCTGTTTTTTGAGGCGTAATCATATGCCTCATTGATGAGGCGATAGGCATTCGCGCGAACCTTCGCGGCGGCTTTGTCCTTTTGTGCGGTAGATGTATCGTAAAATGGCGCAGCGCAACTGGCCGGAAAAACAGCTAAACCCTTGTCGGCCTTAGAGTAGGTGCTTAGACCTGCAAACAGGTGTGCCGCATGTGAGTCGCCTATGACTGCGCTGGTAATCAAGCCATCCTGAATCAGGCACGGGTTATCAGTCATGGTGTTCCAGTCGGGAAATCTGGTTGCGCAGTTCGTCAGCGAAATTGCGGTATTTATCTCGATGGCTCGGGCTACTTCGTTTTTGGTCTCCAGCGGGGTAGCGGCTGGGTGTTTATAGGTTGCAAATCCGCCAATCGCGATAACTATCATCAACCCGACAAAAGCCGGGGTTTGGCGCGGCTGCTTTACTATTCCGGCGCGAAGCGGCTTCTCGATTAATGAATAAGTAATCCATGCTAGTAATATTGATGCTGCGACCGCCGCCGATCTTATCTCGATACTGGTTTCTTCACTTTGGACTATGCGGGCGAACGCAAGCAGAGGCCAGTGCCAGAGGTACAGCGGAAAGCTGATCAAACCTATGGCGACAGCCACCCGTGTTGAGAAAATTCTTCGGTTAATTACAGATGAAGGTCCTGCTGCTATTAGGAGTACCGACCCCAGCACAGGAAGTATTGCGCGCCAGCCGGGGAATTGATCGCTCGGCTTGAAGCTAAATAGTGCGAAGAATATGAGTGCGAGCCCGGCAGCGCTGAGCGCGTCATTGAGTCTGGATTGCTGTCCTTCGAACTTCGACGCCCACCACGGCTGTAAACAGGCCCAAGCCAGCAAGGTGCCTGCCAGCAGTTCCCATGCGCGGGTCGGCAGTAGGTAGAATGTGGCGTTTGGATCTACACCTATGAAGTAGAGATTCAAAATCAGTGATACTAATCCAATAGCCAGAATTAGCTTGATAGCGCTAAGTCTTACCTTCCAGGCCGCCCAAAGTATCATGGGGAAAAGCAGGTAGAATTGCTCTTCAATTGCGAGTGACCATAGATGCAGTAATGGTTTTAGTTCTGCTGCGGTGTCGAAATATCCACTCTCGTACCAGAATGCAAAATTTGCTACAAATCCTGCGCCTGCTGCGATGTGCTTGGAGAGTTCGGTCATCTCATTCGGTAACAAGACAAGCTTTCCAACAACCCAGCAGGTTATTAGCACCAGGGTCAGGGCTGGAAAGATTCGACGTATCCTTCTGGCGTAAAAATCTGAAAAACTGAAAGTGCCTCGGTCAATGCTTTTAAGTAGTATGGTGCCGATTAAAAAGCCGGATATGACAAAGAATATATCAACGCCTACGAATCCCCCAGGCACCAGAGTCGGGAATGCGTGAAAAATCACAACAGAAATAACAGCCAGCGCGCGGAGGCCGTCTATGTCTCTTCTGTATTTTAAATTGGGGTTTGTCATTGACGTTGGCTCATTTTCTTGCTAGTTGCAGGGTGAGGGCGGGAGGTCGCGATAGTGCCACTATTTCGTTGCCAAGGAAACTCCGGTCGAATTGCCGCGACGAGCAGCAAAAGGAAAACAGCTTAGGCGTTTAGCGAAATCTGCTGCGAAAGGGAGATTTCGTCATGGGGTTAATAAGGGCGGCGAATCCCTACCTCTTCGCCATTACACGGAAAAAGCCCCGTAGATGAAAATCTATGGGGCTTTCTCATTTCAGCAGAAGCAACATCGCCTCCACATCAGGCATTCACGACTGCGAATGCACCAGCTTCCGTTTGATCAAGTCATACACATCGCTATGCGTCGAGTTATGCATCGCCTTGTCCTTGCATACCGATCTTAATAAGTTTTTTCACTTCTTCCCTGGCATGGGGACTAAGACTGCATCGACCCGCGCGGTTAAATCTCCTTAACCGGCGTCTCCCCCTGCACAGCCTTGATCAGTCCGATCACATGCAAACAATCCGCCTTGTTCACATAAGACTCGCCACTGGCAATGGTCTCGTGGTTGCCCGCCCTCAGTCTCCAGCGCCATTGTCCTTTGCCGGTGCTCGGGGTGCCTTTGGATTGCCTGTAAATCTCGAAATACATTCAGTTCGCTCCATGCGATTCATTGTGCGACAGCCTGTGTGGCGCATGGTCGCAAGCCTAGCGCAGACGGTTTTTTTGGCTATCGGACATTTGTTTCCAATCGTTGGCGGATGTTTCTGAAGAGCGCGGGCTAGAGCGCAGCAATAGGCCTGTGGATTGGCCAAAATGACGCCGTCTGATCCTTGCAACGTTGTCGACGCTGCTGCTTAATACGGAACGGCTCATGGCGTCGAATATCGTTCGGCGACCGACAATCACTATAAAAAGAGCACTCCTTTGACTGAGCACGGAACGCAGCAGGCCGGGCAGGTGACGTTATCGCTGGTGGTCCCCGTTTTTAATGAGGAGGACAGCCTCGACACGTTTTTGCGGCGCATCAATGAAGTCTTTCAGACGCAGACGTCAATCGATCTTGAACTGGTGTTCGTCAATGACGGCAGCACCGATACCACGCTCGAACGCCTGCTCGAGCATCAGCGTCAGGATGTGCGCCTGCGTATCGTCGACCTGAGCCGCAACTTCGGCAAAGAAGCGGCGCTGTCCGCCGGTTTGCAGATCGCGACTGGACAGATCGTGGTACCCATCGATGCCGATTTGCAGGACCCGCCGGAAGTCATTCTGCTGATGATCGAGCGCTGGCGAGAAGGCTTTGAAGTGGTGCTCGGTCACCGCATCAGCCGCCGCAGCGACACCTGGGCGAAGCAGACTTCCGCCCACTGGTTCTATCGCCTGCACAACAAAATTGCCGAACAGCCTTTACCCGAGAACGTCGGTGATTTTCGCTTGATGGATCGCTGCGTGGTCGATGCCTTGCTGACCTTGCCCGAATCCCGACGCTTCATGAAAGGCCTGTTCGCGTGGGTCGGCTTTCGCACCACCCACGTCGATTACGAGCGTCCGGAGCGGGTGGCGGGGCAGAGCAAGTTCAATGGTTGGCGGTTGTGGAATTTCGCGCTGGAGGGCATCACCAGTTTCAGCACCGAGCCATTGCGGGTCTGGACGTATGTCGGTGCGCTAGTGTCGCTGGTGTCGTTTGCCTTCGCCATTTTCATTGTCTTGCGCACATTGATCCACGGTGTCGACATGCCCGGTTATGCCTCGCTGATGGTGGCCGTGACCTTTCTCGGTGGGCTGCAATTGATTGGCATCGGAGTGCTCGGCGAGTACCTGGGCCGCACGTATATCGAATCCAAACGCCGGCCGGTTTTTCTGGTGCGTCGCGTCTACGACCCCAAGGACTGATACATGGATCTCAAGGAAACCGACATCCTCGGCGACGCCATCAACGAGCACTGGTATTACTGCTCGAAAGCCGCAGCCACCACACGGATGCTCGGTGAAGCACCGATCAAGCGAATCCTCGATGTCGGCGCCGGTTCGGGATTTTTCTCCCACCATTTGCTGACGCACACCGATGCACGCGAAGCGTGGTGCGTGGATATAAGTTATCCCGCCGACTCCAGCGCGACCACCGCCGGCAAACCGGTGCACTACCGTCGCGGGATCGAAACCATCGATGCCGATCTGGTGTTGTTGATGGACGTACTGGAGCATGTCGATGACGATCTCGGTTTGCTCAAGATGTACGTCGATAAAGTGCCCTCGGGCAGTCGATTCCTGATGACAGTGCCGGCGTTCCAGTTCTTGTGGAGCGGTCACGACGACTTTCTCGAGCACAAGCGCCGCTACACGCTGGCTCAGTTCGAAACGCTGGCGCGTGATGCTGGTTTGACGGTGCAGCGCGGTGCCTATTATTTCGGCGCGGTGTTTCCCATTGCGGCGGCGTTGCGCTTGCTGCCGCAAGGCGCGCAAGCCCAGCCGCCGCGTTCGCAACTCAAGCGTCATCATCCGCTGGTGAACGGTGTCCTCAAAACCTTGTGCAACCTTGAACTGCCGCTGATGGGCGCGAACCGTCTGGCCGGGTTGAGCGTGTTCGTGCTGGCTCAAAAACCGTGACCTCGGCGCAAAAATCAGCATTGATCCAGCGTGGTGTGCGCTTTGCCGTGACCGGGCTGTTCGTCACCGCGCTGCATGCGCTGGTGGCGGTGCTGTTCATCAACTTCATCGCCGCGCAACCGCCGCTGGCCAACGGCGTGGCATTTGCCGTGGCGACGGTGGTGTCCTACGTGATCAACACCACCTGGATTTTTTCTGCCCGTTTGCACGGCCGAACGCTGCTGCGCTTCCTGCTGGTATCCGTGGGGGGCTTTTTCCTGGCGATGTTCGTTGCCTGGGCTGCGCAGATTGCCGGGTTGCACTATCTGCTGGGTATTGTTGCGGTGGCACTGACGATTCCAGCGTTCACCTTTGTCTTGCACAATTTCTGGACGTATCGATGAAGGCTTCACCAAACCATCCGGTGCTCGGTCTTTTGCCGTTGTTGCTCGGCGTATTGGCGTTTTTCTGCGTAATCGGGCCGCAAGCGCTGGATCCGCAAAACATTGCCTGGCTGGAGCAGGGCGATCCGGCGACGCATTATCTGGGCTGGGCATATTTCCGGCACTCCCCCTGGACCTTTCCGCTCGGGCTTAACCCGTTCTATGGTCTGGAGTTGGGCAATTCGATTATTTTCTCCGACTCCAATCCGCTGCTGGCGTTGCTGTTCAAACCGTTCAACGCGTGGTTACCGGCGACCTTCCAGTACTTCGGCCTGTGGCTGCTGGCGTGTTTCGTCTTGCAAGCGTGGTTTGGCTGGAAACTGCTGGGGCTGATGACGGGGAATCCGCTGATTCGCTTGCTGGGCACAGGTTTATTGGTGTTTTCGCCGCCGATGTTCCTGCGCATGGGCGGGCACCTTTCCCTGTCCGGGCATTTCCTGATTCTGGCGGCGCTGTACCTGGCGTTATTACCGAACCTGTATCGACGTCGTCTGGCCTGGGGCGCGTTGTTGGCGGTCACCGCCATGGTGCATGCGTATCTGCTGGCGATGGTGGCGCTGATCTGGGTGGCGGATCTGCTCGGCAAGACCTTCAGCCAACAATTGACGCGGCGACAGGGTCTGCTCGAAGGCGTTTCGCTGTTTGCCGTGGTGAGTGTGTGTTGCTGGCAGGTCGGATACTTCGCTATTGCTGATGGCGCGCAATCCGGCGGTTTCGGTTTGTACCGGATGAACCTGCTGTCGCCATTGGATCCGGCAGGTTGGTCGTTGATTTTGCCGGACCTGCCAAAAGCCAGCGGCGATTACGAAGGCTTCAATTATCCGGGCCTTGGCGTGTTGTTGCTGGTGCCGTTGGCGCTGATTGCCTGGCTGAGAAACCGCCAACCGCTGAAGGATGAGCTTCGCGTTCGCCCTTGGCTAATGCTGGCGTTGATCGGTTTATCGTTGTTTGCGCTATCGAACCAGATCGGCGTCGGCGCACACACGTTCAGCTACCCGCTACCGAAAATCGCCATCAAACTGGCGAACGTTTTTCGCGCCTCGGGGCGGATGTTCTGGCCGGTGTTGTACGCGCTCATCCTGATGGTGATGTTCCTGCTGGTGCGCGGTTACCGGCCACGCATCGTCGTCGCGCTGCTGGCGCTGGCGCTGACGTTGCAGGTCGTCGACACGCGCAACGGCTGGATGGGCTTGCGCAACGGCAAGATGATGACGCCGTCCGCAGAATGGGCAACGCCGATGCGTGATCCGTTCTGGGCGAGTGCGGCGGCGCATTACCCGAATATCCGCAGTCTGATGCCGCAGAATCAGTCTGAGCGCTGGCAAGTGATCGCCGATTTTGCCGCGACTCAAGGCCTGAAAACCGACGCCGTTTATCTGGGGCGGATGAGTTCCAAAGCGTTGGAGCAGGCGCGGCAAAAAGCGCAGCGCATGCTTGAGTCTGGGCAGTACGACGCCGACTCGTTGTACATCCTCGACGACACCGTGCTGGCTGATGCCGCCCAAAGCGTCAACAGTGAAACGGATCTGCTGACCCGAGTGGATGGCCTGGTAGTGCTGGCGCCGGGCTGGAAGCGTTGTTCGCAGTGTCTGAGCATGCCGGATGAAGGGCGGCGGATGTCACTACTGGCATTGATGCGTCCCGGTCAGACGCTGATCTTCAACTACTCCGCCCGGCAGTTGGTCAGCGGCTGGTCGACCGCGGAAAACTGGGGAACATGGTCGGCGGGGCAGCAGGCGCAACTCGACTTGCGGGTGACACCCGAGGCGCGCTCGATTGCGTTGGAGGTCATGGCATTCGTTTTGCCGCAACACCCGGCGCAGCGAGTGATCGTCAGTGTGAATGGCGAGCAGGTGCTGACTACGCGCCTGGTGCAACATCAGGGTAATCATCTGGAGATCCCGATCAGTCCTGCGATCCGTCAGCATCTAGCGGACGATGATCGCCTGACAATCGAGTTTCATTTGCCCGATGCCATCAGTCCGCAACAATTGGGCTTGAACGACGATTCCCGGGTCATGGGGCTTGGCTTGAAGCGCTTGACGGTGAACTGACGCACCGTGGCGATGGACGCCGGGGCTTCGGCCTTTCTACACTGCCGGTATTCCGGGGGGCAGGGGGCAATGGATGAACCGCAATGAACTTCGCAAGGCCGACATCAACCTGATGGTGGTGTTCGAGACCTTGATGCTCGAACGCAACGTGACCCGGGCGGCCGAGAAGCTGTTCCTTGGCCAGCCGACCATCAGCTCGGCGCTCAATCGTTTGCGCACGATGCTCAACGATCCGCTGTTTATCCGCGTCGGCCATCGCATGGAACCGACGGCCCGTGCCGAAGATATTTTCCGCCACCTCAAGCCGGCGCTGGATTCACTTTCGGTCGCGCTGAGTCTGACCCGCGATTTCGACCCGGCCGTCAGCACCATGACCTTCCGCATTGGCCTTTCCGATGACGTCGAGTTCGGCCTGCTGCCGCCGCTGTTGCGTGCGCTGCGCCAGGAAGCGCCGAACGTGGTGTTTGTGGTGCAACACGTTGATTACTGGCGCATCCCCGACCTGCTCGCGGCGGGTGATATCACGGTCGGCATCAGCCAGACCCGAGGTCTGCCGGCCAATGCCAAACGCAAATTGCTGCGGCACATCCAGCCGAGCATCCTGCGCGCCGACGCTAGCGATACGCCGCTGACGCTGGATGAATATTGCGCGCGGCCGCACGTGCTGGTTTCGCACACGGCCAACGTCAGTGGGTTTGCCGATGAGTGGCTGGCAGAGCTGGGGCGCACGCGTCAGGTGGTGCTGTCGGTGCCGCAATACAGTGCTTTGCCGGCGCTGCTGGCCGGCACCGACCTGATTGCCAGCCTGCCGGATTACACCGCCGCGGCCATGGCCACTTCGGGGCTGCTGTTCAAGGAACCGTTTCCGTTCAAGACGCCGACGCTGGATCTGTCGATGGTCTGGCTCAGCCATGTGGACAGCGATCCGGCCGAACGCTGGTTGCGTTCGCGGCTGGAGCAATTCATGAGCGAACGACCACTGACCCCATCCTGAGCCACAACACCGTGTAGGAGCTGCGGCACGCTGCGATCTTTTGATCTTCAAATCTCAAGATCAAAAGTTCGCAGCCTCGTTTCACTCGACAGCTACTACAGGGATTGGTGATGAGCCACATGTGCTATATGTACGACCTTTCTGCCAACTCATCGGGGATCTGCAATGCCACACCTGCACATGGAATACACCGCCAACCTGCCGCAGTTGAACGCCGACGTCGCGTTGATGCGGCTCAACAACACCCTGGTGGGCTCCGGTCAGTTCGCGGCGGAGTTCGATATCAAGAGCCGTGCGGTAAAAGTCGAGACCTTCAAGGTCGGTACCGCTATGGCCGAGCGCGCCTTCGTCTATGTGAAGCTGGCGCTGCTCAGCGGGCGTTCGCCGCAGATCAAGAAGCAGTTGTCAGAAAGCCTGTTGGCAGTCTTGCAGGACCTGTGCGAATGGCCGGCCGGTGTCGAGGTGCAGCTGTGCGTTGAGCTGGTCGACATGGATCGCGAGTCCTACAGCAAAACCGCGATTGGCGTGTAGGACTCAGGCCGCTTCGAGTTCGCTGCACACCTTGACCACCTGCTCACGCAACCACAGGTTGGCGCTGTCCTGATCAACGCTCTGGCTCCACTGCATGTCGAGGGTGAAGCCCGGCAAGCCGTTCGGTGCCTCACAGTGATTGAACACCGCTTCGTTGGTCAGCAAGCGCTGGATGCGGCGGGGCAGGGTGAGGATGAAGTCAGTCCCGGTGATCATTTTCAATGCCGCGCTGTAGCTGTTCGAGCGCGCGACGATCTGGCGTTTTTGCGCCTGCCGCGCGAGCCAGCCGTCGACCATGTTGGTGGTCGATGTCCACGGCGTCGGAAACACATGCCGACGTTCGGTAAAGGCCTGCAGGCTCAGGCGCGGTTCCAGTGGCGTGGCGCGTTTGTCGAAGACGCAGACCAGATCATCTTCCAGCAGCATCCGTGATTTCAGGTCAGTGTGATGGCGGTGGAAATTGGGACCGAAACTGATCACCAGATCAAGGCTGCCGTCGCGCAGTTCATCCGCCGGGACGTCGGTCTCGAACTTGTGCATGTTGACCATCACCGGTAAGTCATCGAAATCGAAACGTTTCAACAGGCGCGGCAGAATCAGTTGCTCGAAGTATTCCGGCGCGCAGATGTTGAAGGTGACGGCTTGCCGGGTCGGGTCGAACGTGGGGGCGCCGGCGTGGCACAGGTTGATGCTTTCGAGGATCTTCTGCACATGGCCATACATGGTGCTGGCCTTGTAGGTCGGACGCATGCCGGTGCGGGTGTTGATGAACAGTTCGTCTTCGAAACTGGTGCGCAGTTTTTTCAAACAGTAACTGACGGTGGACTGGCTGACGAACAGGGTTTCTGACACATCGGTAACGCTGCTTTGCTCATAAACAGCGATAAACACCATGAGATCCTGCATGTCGAGCTTTCGAAGCAAGTTACTGTTCAGCATCCGTTCTGTCTCGCTGTGCTCCTTGCGCTGAATCCGCGCAAACGTGTGCGAACGATCCTAACGGAACGATGGTGCCAGGACAAAGCCCTGTAGGACGTTTCACAGTCAGTTGTGGGACAGAAAGTTTTAGTAACACGACGTCGCCAATCAAACCGCTGAAAGATGGCCAGAAGCCTTTAGCTCGACGAGGGAAAGTGTCGGGCGTAATGCCTGGGATCGAAGCGCCACACCATCAACAGCATCACTCCCATCACAACGGTCAGCGACCACCAGGCCCACTCGAAACTCCCGAGCCAATCGCGGATCATTCCGGCCAGCAGCGGCGAAAGGCCGGCGATCAAGTAACCGATGCCCTGCACGAATGCGGTCAGCCCACCGGCACGTTGCGGGTTGTCGAGGTGATCGAGCGAGACGATCAGGCTCATCGGAAACAAACCGCCAATGCCCAGCCCTAACAGGCAGGGCCACAGCAGGCTGAGCTGTTGCGGGCTGAGGATCAGGCCGCAAAACCCGGCGATGATCAGCATCAGTAACGCCATCAGCATCACCCGCCGATCCCGGCTGCGATTGGCGATCGCGGGCACCACCAGGCCGGAAATCACCTCCATGGCCGTCAGAAAACCTAACAACAGCCCGGCGTCTTGTTCGCTCCAGCCTTTTTCCACGTAGTACGGCGCGAGCCAGGCCAGCACGCAGGTATAGGACGCCGTCCCCAAACCAAAGAAGATGGCCAGTAACCAGGCGCGGGAATGGGCAAACAACGAATCTTTCCTGGTTGCCGCCATCACCGTGGATGACAGTTGGCTGCGTTGCGACCACCAGAACAGCAACGCGAGCAATGCCAGAATCGCCCAGATGGCCAAACCGCTGCGCCAGCTCCCGGTCTGCACCATCACCAGCGGTGCGAACGAGGCCGCAATGGCGGCGCCGCCCATGATCGACGTGACATACAAGCCCATGCACAGAGCGACGTTGTCGGCGAAGCGCGATTTGATCAGCGCCGGCATCAATGCCTGAATCAGCGCGATGCCGAGGCCGGCGAACACGGCGCTGACGATCAGTTCGGCTGCCGATTCGATAAACAGCCGCGACAGCGTCGCCAGGCCAATGATCAGCAGTGACAGGAAAACCGTCCATTGCTCGCCCAGCCGCTGACTGATGCCAATGCCGAAAAACATCGCCAGCCCCATGGCCATCACCGGCAGCATGGTCAGCAGTGACGCGACGCTGAAACTCAGCGGGATGTCAGCGCGAATGGCCGACAGTAACGGGCCGACCGCCGCCATCGACGGACGTAGATTGAGGGCGACGAGCATGATCGCGAGCATCAGCCAGACAGCGGGGCGAGCAGTGGCGCGGACGTTTTCCATCATCAGACCTTTGAGCGGGGCCGACGATTAGGCGCGGAACCGCTTGTGCCGAGCAAACCAGAAAATCCACAGCCCTTTTTAAAAATCAAATACCGATCCCTGTAGGAGCTGTCGAGTGCAACGAGGCTGCGATCTTTTGATCTGGCTTTAAAGATCAAGATCAAAAGATCGCAGCCTGCGGCAGCTCCTACAGGGGCCGCATTGTCTGCTGAATAAAAGCTGAACCATTCTCAAATACTTCGCAAGTTTAAGCGCATTGCCAAAAGCCAACTATTCGTTGGCGTCTTTTTCACAAAAAATTGATGCTTGCCTGCTTAAAGTTTCTCGTGCCTTAGTTAATGAAATTTTCACAATTGAAATTTCTTTCATGGACCGAGGCTCTTCTTTTCAGGAATCGCCCTTTCTATGTTGAAGTTAAAAGCCGTGCGCCCGGAATGGGTGACGTTGATTGCCAGTGCCTTTCTTTTAATCGGCTGCAATGTTGTCCTTTGGCAACACCTGTTCGAGATTACCGGCGCCGATGGCAAGGGCATCGCCATGCGCGTGGCGTTCGGGGTAATGATCCTCGCGGCATTCAACATTGTGCTGACGTTTCTGGCCTTTCGTCCGCTGCTCAAACCGCTGTTGACGCTGATATTCCTGGTCAGCGCCGGCGTGGCTTATTTCATGAGTCAATATGGCGTCATGATCGATGCCGGCATGTTTCGTAACTTTGCCGAAACCAATGCAACGGAAGTGCGAGATCTGCTCTCGTTAAAGTTGTTTGCTTATATTTTGTTGCTCGGTGTCTTGCCTTCATTTTTTTTGTGGAAGTTACCGATTAATTATCGTCGCTGGCACCGTGAGTTGCTCAGTAAAGTTATTGTCAGTGTCGCCTCGGTCGCGGTAATTGGCGGCGTAGCCCTGGCCAACTATCAGGGCTTGTCTTCATTGTTTCGCAATCATCACGAAATTCGCCTGATGTTGGTGCCCAGCAATTACATTGGCGCTTCGGCTGGTTACCTGCGTGAGCAAGTGGTTTCGGCGCAGCAACCGTTCGCCAAGATCGGCGAAGACGCCCAGCGTAATCCCGATCTGAAACTCCAGCCGCGCAAATCCCTGACCGTGCTGGTTGTGGGTGAGAGCGCCCGTGCGGAGAACTTCGGCATTCTTGGCTACAACCGCGATACAACGCCGCAACTCGATAAGGAAGCCGGGTTGATTGCCTTCACCGATGTACATTCCTGCGGCACGGAAACGGCTGTTTCGGTGCCGTGCATGTTCTCCAACATGGGTCGCAAGGATTACGACGCCAGCAAGGCGAAGAATGAAGAAGGTCTGCTCGACGTGCTCAAGCGTGCCGGTATCGACGTGATCTGGCGTGACAACCAGTCCGGCTGCAAAGGCACTTGCGATCGCGTCACCCTGCAAGATGTCAGCAACCTGAAAGACCCGGCGCTGTGCGCCAACAGCGAGTGCCGCGACGAAATCCTCCTGCAAGGCCTGCAGAGTTTTATCGATCATCTCGACAAGGACACCGTTCTGGTTCTGCATCAAATGGGCAGCCATGGCCCGGAATACTTCAAGCGTTATCCGAAGGAATACGAGCACTTCACCCCGGTATGTGAAAGTAACGCGCTGAATAACTGCAGCCGCGAAAGTATCGTCAACGGTTACGACAACACGCTGGTGTATACCGACCATGTGCTGTCGAGCCTGATCGATGTATTGCGCAGCAATCAGGACAAAGTCGATACCGCCATGTTGTACCTGTCGGACCACGGTGAGTCGCTTGGTGAATACAACCTGTTCCTGCACGGCACGCCTTACATGCTGGCGCCGGAGCAACAAAAGCATGTCGCGATGCTGGCGTGGTTCTCCGATAACTATCAGAAGGCTTATTCGGTCGACACCCATTGCCTGCAGATGAGCCGCGACAAACCGCTGAGCCAGGACAACCTGTTCCACTCGATGCTGGGTCTGCTGGAGGTCAAGAGCAAGGTCTATCAGCCGGATCTGGACATGTTTGCCGGTTGCCGTGGCGCGGTGATCGACGGCGTGCTCGCCAAGGAATGAGTCCAATCGGCTCCGTCGTGCTGACGCGTCGGGCCTGTCTGTTTCCACTGTCAGACTATTCTTGCTCTCTGGCAGGACATTTCGTTACAGCTCTTGCCCTTCACAGGCGCGTAAATCGCCGGTGGCGATATATACTGCGCGCCATTCTTCAAGGGAGAGCCGTGTGGCCATCGATATTCACTGGATTCGCGACAACGAAAGCCTCGCGCAGTTTTGCGCCGAGTGGCAGCAGCTGCCGTTCGTTGCCCTCGACACCGAATTCATGCGGGTCGACACCTTCTACCCGATTGCCGGTCTGTTGCAGGTCGGCGACGGCAAACGCGCCTACCTGATTGATCCGCTGACCATCAATGCCTGGCAACCGCTGGCCGCTCTGCTGGAAAACCCGGCAGTGCTCAAAGTCCTGCATGCGTGCAGCGAAGACCTCGAAGTGCTGTTGCGCCTGACCGGCAGCCTGCCGGCGCCGATGTTCGACACACAACTGGCCGCGGCTTACCTGAACCTCGGTTTCTCGATGGGCTATTCGCGGCTGGTGCAGGAAGTGCTCGGCATCGAACTGCCGAAGGGCGAGACTCGCTCCGATTGGTTGCAGCGTCCGTTGTCCGACACGCAAATCAGCTACGCCGCCGAAGACGCCGTGCACTTGGCGGAGGTTTTCGTACAGCTGCGGCCGAAACTGTCTGACGACAAATTCGCTTGGGTGCTGGAGGACGGTGCCGAACTGGTCGCCAACCTGCGCCGCGAAACCGATCCTTACGAGGTTTATCGCGAGGCCAAACTGGCGTGGAAACTCTCGCGTGCGCAACTGGCCGTACTGCGTGAACTGTGCGCCTGGCGTGAAAAAGAAGCCCGCGCCCGCGATCTGCCGCGCAACCGCATTGTCCGCGAGCATTCGCTGTGGCCGCTGGCCCGCACGCAACCGGACAACCTCGCCGCCCTGGGCAAGATCGAAGACATGCACCCGCGTACCGTGCGTCAGGACGGCCAATTTCTGCTTGATCTGATCAAGCGCTCTGGCAGTGTGGGGCCTGATCAATGGCCGCCGGCTGTACCGGAGCCGTTGCCGATCGAAGCCGCTGCGTTGATCAAACAACTGCGCGCATTGGGTCAGGCGGAGGCCGAGCGTCTGGGCATTGCCCCGGAACTGATGCTGCGCAAGAAAACCCTCGAAGCCCTGGTCAAAAGCGGTTATCCCGAGGGTCCTTACCAATTGCCTGAGTCGTTGCGTGGCTGGCGCCGCGAACTCATGGGTCAGAAGCTGCTCGACAGCCTGGCCACCGCCGGAGAACAGCCTTGAAACGTATTTGTTCCATCTACCAAAGCTCCAAGCGCAGCGGCATGTACCTTTACGTGCTCAAGAGCGATGCGCTTGAGCGTGTGCCGGAAGCGCTGATGCTGGCGTTCGGCAAGCCGAAGCATTCCTTCGATCTGGTGCTGTCGCCCGAGCGCAAACTGGCGAGCGAAGACATCGTCGTGGTCCTGGAGAACCTCGACAAGCAGGGCTACCACCTGCAGATGCCGCCGGCCGAGGACGAGTACATCGAGCACTTGCCCGAAGAGTTGTTGCGACGCAACGACCCGGTCTGATCTGCGAGGCTCTGTTCTGAGTCTCGGTTTACCCTGGAACTGTTTTTACCGCGATGGCCGCCCGAATCCGGCGGCCGTTTGCACGGTTTGCGAAAGGTTTGAAGATGCGCGTTCTGATTGCTGAACACGACCACGCGATATACGCCCGGCTGCTGCGTCAGGCAGCGCCCGAGCTTGAAGTACTGACCAGCGGCGACTCCGCCGAGCTGGCCCGGCAGGCGGCCGATTGCCCGGTGTGGCTTGGGCAACCGGATCTATTGGCGACCCTGCTGCGCCAAGGGCACCAGCCACAGTGGCTGCAATCGACCTGGGCCGGCATTACGCCGTTACTCGCGGACGGTTTGCGCCGTGATTACCGCTTGACCCGTGCAGTGGGGATTTTCGGTCAGGTGATGGCCGAGTACGTGCTGACCTATATCCTCGGCCATGAGCGCGAAGTGCTGGCGCGCCTGGTCAGCCAGGTCGAACGCAAGTGGGACAATCGCAGCGGCCAGAGCCTGGTCGGACGCAAAGTGCTGATCGTCGGCACCGGTGACATCGGCCAGAGCGTGGCGCAGTTCCTGCTGCCGTTCGGCATCGAGTTATACGGCATCGCCAGCACTGCCCGCGAGCAGGCGCCGTTTGTCGAAGTCGGCTCGATGGCCGATCTGCCACGGCTGGTGGGCGAGGTGGATTACGTGGTCAATCTGCTGCCGAATACCGAGCACACCCACGATATCTACGACGCGGCGCTGTTCAAGCAATTCAAACCGACCGGGTTGTTTATCAATGCCGGGCGCGGGGTTGCGGTGGTCGATGCCGATCTGGTGGAAGCGTTGAAGGAAGGGCATCTGGCGGGGGCGGTGATCGACGTTTGCCGTCAGGAGCCACTGCCGCAACGGCATCCGTTCTGGACGGCGTGGGGCTTGCTGCTGACCGGGCACAGCTCGGCACCGACGTCACCGGCGTTGATGGTGCAGCTGTTTGTCGAGAACCTGAAGGCGTATCAGGCGGGTGAGGCGTTGCGCGGGGAAGTGGATTTCAACCGCGGCTACTGATCTCCTTGCTTCAGATCGTTCCCACGCTCCGCGTGGGAATGCAGCCGGGGACGCTCTGCGTCCCATTGGAACGCGGAGCGTCCCTTGAGTCGTTCCCACGCGGAGCGTGGGAACGATCATTTGCGCTGTGGCTTAGAGGGTGAAGTCGCCTTCCGCCGCCAGTTCGCTCAGCGGGCGACGCGGGCTCGGCTCTTCACGGGCCTGCAGGTATTCAGCCAGCGTTGCCTTGTCACCGAGTTTGCCAACGGCCACCGCTGCGTGCAGTGCATAACCTTCAGGAATGTTCAGCTCCTTGCGCGTCAGCTCCTGATCGAACCCGGCCATGCCGTGGGTGTGCCAGCCGCTGAGGCTCGCTTGCAGCGCCAGATGACCCCACGCCGAACCGGTGTCGAAGGTGTGCCACAACGCTGGAGTTTCTTCGCTGGCGCCCGGTGCAGTGAACGTGGTTTTCGAAATCACGATCACCAGCGCCGACGCATGCTGCGCCCAGCTACGGTTGAACTCATTCAACAGGCCCAGATAACGCTCCCAGTTTGGCGTATCGCGACGCGCGTACAGAAAGCGCCAAGGTTGCGAGTTGTACGCCGAGGGCGCCCAGCGTGCCGCTTCGAAGAAGCTCAGCAGGGTTTCTTCTGGAATCGCTTCGCCGGTAAAGGCGCGCGGCGACCAGCGGTCGGTGAATTGTGGGTGAATGGCGTAATCGGCAACGCGAGGGTTGGCACTCATCGAGAGATTCCTTGCTACGTTTGAGTCAGGGATTTGAATGAAAACCCGGCGGGATCAGTTGCGCTGAACGATGGGGTTTTCCGAGCCTGAGGGTTCACCACAATGCAACGCGGTCGAGCGTTAATGGCTTGCGGGCAAGGCTCCTTGCGACTGGCAAAGCTACGCGCCGCCACAAAAACTGACAAGTCCCGCATAACCGGCAGTCGCCAACGCTTGGCCCGCAAGGCCTTGAGCACTAGACTGGCGGCCTTTTCACCACCTGATGTTGATGCTTGAGCCATGGCCGCCGAAGTCGAACCGTTCTGGAAACGCAAAACCCTCGATCAGCTGAATCACCAGGAATGGGAATCGCTGTGCGACGGCTGTGGTCTGTGCTGCCTGCAGAAACTCGAGGATGAAGAGGACAACAGCGTTTATTACACACGCATCGCCTGCAAACTGCTGGACCTGAAAACCTGCCAGTGCAGCGATTACCCGAATCGCATCAAATTTGTCCCGGATTGCATCCAGCTCACCCCGGGCCAGGCTGAAGAATTCAAATGGCTGCCGCCGACCTGTGGTTATCGACTGGTCAGCGAAGGCAAGGATCTGCCGCTGTGGCACCACTTGGTGTGCGGTGACCGCGACGCGGTGCACCATGAACGGATCTCCCAATCCGGGCGCATGCTCGCTGAAGGCAGCGTGCCGGAGGATGACTGGGAAGATCACCTGATTTTCCGCGCAGGCTGATCCCTGCGCACGCAAGCTTTACCAGGGAGTGTGTATGGCTGTCGGATTGCAGCGGGCGTTGATGATCGCGCTGCTGGCACTGAGTGCGCCGGTCTGGGCGGTGAAGAAAGTCGATCTGGATTATCACGTGCGCCTGTTGCCACAAAGTGATCAGGCCGAGGTGCGTCTGACCCTGGCCAAAGGTGAGGCGGTGCGCAGTCTCGATTTCGATCTTGGCGACGGCAGCCATTACAGCGACTTCAAGGCTGACGGCCAGTGGCTGCTGAGCCCGGGTAAACAGGCGCGCGGGGTCTGGCGTCCCGCCAGCGAAAAGTCCAGCCTGAGCTACCGCGTGCGCATCAGCCACGGCCGCAAGAACGGTAGTTTCGACACGCGCATGACCCCGACTTGGGCGTTGATGCGTGGCGACGAACTGGTACCGCCAGCCAAACTCGATCAACAGGACGGCACCGAACTGGTCGCGCGTCTGCAATTCGAATTGCCCGACGGTTGGAAGAGCATCGAAACCGCTTGGCCGCGCATCGGCAAAAACAAATTCCGCATCGACAACCCCTCACGCCTGTTCGACCGCCCGACCGGCTGGATGCTCGCCGGCCAACTCGGCAGCCGCCGCACACGTTTGGGCGAAACCGAAGTCACCGTGGCCTCGCCGCAAGGGCAGGGCATGCGCAGGATGGACGTGATGACGTTGCTGACGTTCGTCTGGCCGCAGGTGCAGGCGGTCTATCCGCGCCATCCGACCAAACTGTTGATCGTCGGCGCCAACGACCCGATGTGGCGCGGCAGCCTCGGTGCGCATGAATCCATCTACGTGAACACACGGTTGCCGCTGGTCAGCGAAAGCGGCAGCAGCGCGCTGGTGCGTGAGCTGGCGCAGGTGTTCGGGCGGATCAACGACGAGCAGCGCAGCGACTGGATCAGCGAGGGTTTTGCCGAGTATTACGCCATTGAACTGGTGCGCCGCGCCGGTGGCATGAGCGATGAGCGTTATCAAAGTTTGCAGGCGAAACTGGCCAGGGACAGCCAGAAAGTCACGACCTTGCGCGGCGAGCAGATCAGCCCGGCACAGGTTTCGAAGGCGGTGGTGGTATTGCAGGAGCTGGATCGCGAGATTCGCTTGAAGACGCGCAACAAGCGTTCGCTGGATGATGTGTTGCGTGGGGCGATGCATTTGGGGACGGTGAGTACCAAGGAGTTTGTGCAACTGGCGGAGAGCGTGCTTGGCGAGTCCTCCAAAGTCCTTGATACCGCGTTGCTTCAGTGACACCGCTATCGCTGGCAAGCCAGCTCCCACAGTGTTTTGGGATGGGCACAAAATCAGTGCACAACCAATAAGCCGATTTGGGGCTGGGCAAAAATTCTGTGGTCTCCACAGAACCTGTGGGAGCTGGCTTGCCAGCGATGAGGCCGTCAGCCCCACCGCAAATCTCGGATCAAACCCCGGCTTTCGGCGACTTCACCGAATCATTGCCGGTCACCGTGGCGGTGCTGGTCGCCGCCTCGGCATTCGCCTTCAGCTTGCTCAACTCTTCCCCAGCCCGCTCGATCTTCGCCCGCACATTGTTCATGTCCTGACGACTCTTCTCGATCAGGCTCTTCACCGAACTGTGCCCGGTAATCCCACGCGCCATCGCCACGCCGCCAATCGCCACCTGAATCAAGCCGAACACCCCGCCGCGGCGCAGGCCTTTGCCGACCATGATCACGCCGCCAGCCAGCGAGCCGATGCGCTCCCAGCCTTCGACGTTCTGCTCGGAACGGCTCTGGAACGGGGTGGATTCGATACGTTCGACGCGTTTGAGCTCGGTCATGATCTTTCTCCAGGCAATGAGTAATGGATAAACAAGCTGACTGCCGGAGCGGTCAGCTCGTTCCATCGAATGTGCGATGTTTTAGCGGAATTTTGGCCCGGAGCGGGTGTTCAAGCCCTTGGCCATGCGGTCATAGAGCACGACGTTGACCGTCGCGGCGAGGTTCATGCAGCCGGTGGTCGGGATGTACACGACGTCTTCGCACCAGTCGCGAATCTCTTTATCCAGCGAGCCGTCTTCGGGGCCGAAGATGTACAGGGCGCGATCCGGGTGAGTGTATTCCGGCAGCGGGCGGGCGCCCTCGACCAGTTCCACGGCGACGGGCACGCAGTTGAGCGGGAGAATCTTTTTCAGATCGTCGATGCCGATCAGCGGGATGTCGTAGTGCACGCGTTTGGTGTCAGTGACGAAGTCGGCGGCGCGTTCATAACGCTTGCCGGTGTAGAACACCGACGCCACGCCATAGCAGCCTGCGGCGCGCATCACCGAACCGACGTTCTCCGGTGATTTGGGGTTATACAAACCAATGCAGCTGTACCGTTTGTCTGCCACGAGCGGGGTGCCTTCGGGAAAAAGAGCGCAATTATACGGGGATTGGGAGAGGGCGGGCAGATTCGAGATCTGCGGTTTCTGCTCTGGCCCTATCGCTGGCAAGCCAGCTCCCACAGGGATCTCGGGTGTTCACAAAATTTGTGAGCGATCAAAATCATTGTGGGAGCTGGCTTGCCAGCGATGAGGCCAGTTCAGGCAATGAAGATCAGTCTTCTTTCTTCATCAACCCGGCCAACGCGGCAAACGGGTTGTGCGTTGCCTTGGCAATCTTCGGCGTGCTCAGCGAGCCTTCGCTGAAATACTGCTGGTCGGTATAGCGCGAGTGTTCGTTGTCGTGGCAGTACAGGCAGAGCAGCTCCCAGTTCGAGCCGTCCTGCGGGTTGTTGTCGTGGTTGTGGTCGCGGTGGTGCACGGTCAGTTCGCTCAGGCGCTTGCCGGAAAATTCACGGGTGCAGCGGCCACAGACGTGCGGGTACATCTTCAGGGCTTTGTCGCGGTAGCCCATTTCCTTGTCGCGCTGGTTGTCGGCGAGGATGCGATCCAGCTTCGACGTATTGGTTGGGGTGGACGAACTCATGGGTTCACCTTTGTAAAAGACTAATGACGGTTATGGGCAGAGTTTAGCTCAGCCCTTGAGCTTCTCGGCAATCCAGATCGTGTGGCGCGTGCCCTTGTTGCCGTGGGCGAAGACCTGGACTTCTTCGGCCTTGAAACCGGCCTTCTTCAATTTGTCGGAAAACAGCCGGTCGGCGCTGGCCGACCATACGGCGAGCACGCCTTTGGGGCGCAAGGCTTTGGCGCAGGCATTCAGACCAGCGGCGGAGTACAGCCAACTGTTGGCCTTCTGCGTCAGGCCTTCGGGGCCGTTGTCGACGTCGAGCATGATCGCGTCGAAGCCGTTCGGCTCGCTTTGCAGCACCTTGGCCACGTCTTCCTGGCGGATCACCGTGCGCGGATCGAGCAGCGGACGACCGGACTTTTCCCCGAGCGGGCCACGGTTCCACTCGACCACGCCGGGGACCAGTTCCGCGACCACCACTTCGGCTGTTTTACCCAGATGCTTGAGCGCGGAGGCGAGGGTGAAACCCATGCCCAGACCGCCGATCAGTACCCGCGAATCCGGACGCCCGGCGACCTTGCGGCAAGGGATCTCGGCCAAGGCATCTTCAGAGCCGTGCATGCGCGTGTTCATCAATTGCCCGCCGTCGCCGCCCTGGATCTTGATGACAAAATCCTCGCCATACTCGAACAGGCACAGGGCACCGCCGCTTTCAGGGATCGGGGTGGTGTCGAGCAGAACGAAACGTTTCATGGAAATCTCTACAAGGGGGAAGGCAAGCAGGCCCGTTGGGAGTAGCCTGAGCGCAGACTAGAGGCCAAACGGAGCCCTTGATGAAGCGCACCATTCTAACGGTCATTGCCCTGGCCGCGCTCTCGATTACTGCAGTGCAGGCGCAACAGACCATTCCGGTCAGCCCGGCGCCGCAACCCGGCTCGCCCGGTACCGCGACACCGACGCCGTATCCGCAGATCACGCCGATCACCATTCCCAAGTCGGGCGCCGGCAGTGGCAGCCCGCCGCTGGTGCCGATCGAAATGCCCAGCCCGCCGAGCAAGGATCAACCGGTGCCGGGCATTGAACCGAGCGGCACCAAGGCAAAATCTCCCGGCGGTTAAACCTGTTGCGCCGCCAGTTGGCCGTCGGCCATGCGCAGGCGTTTCGACAGGGAAACGGCGAGGGCGCGGATGATCTTCGCGGCGATTTTCGGCGCGTCGTTGAGCATTTTTTCCAGCGAATCCTTGCCGAGGTTCAGCAACTGGCAGTTGCTCGCGGCAATGCAGGTGGCCGAACGTCGCTCTCCATCGAGCACGGCCATTTCACCGAACGCCCTACCGCTGCGCAGGGTGGCCATGGTGATGACCTGGCCATCGGGCCCGGTTTTCTGCACGGCGACCTGACCGGTGTGAATGATGCACATGAAACTGCCGGCATCGCCCTCACGGAAAATCGCCTCGCCCTCAGCCACGGTGCTGATGCTGAAGTAGCCGGAAGCGGCCGCAAAGTCGGCCAGCTGCAATTGATCGAACAGGCCGCAGTCCATCAGCCAGTCGCGGATTTCGTTGTTCAGGAAGGTCGGTTCTGACATGTCGTCACGGTCTTTTTGTTTTCACTGTTTCAGGCTTCACACGTCCCTGGTAGGAGCTGCCGAAGGCTGCGATCTGTTGATCTTGCCTTTGAAAAAATCAAAATCAAAAGATCGCAGCCTTCGGCAGCTCCTACAGGGATCTGTGGGGTATCGGCCTCTTGGGTCTGCAATTAAGACCCAAGTGACCGTCGGAGTTCCTCAGGCCAGGCCCAAAACCTTGAAAACAAATGCGTATTCGAGTGCTACGTCACGTAATCCCTGATAGCGCCCGCTCATCCCGCCGTGCCCGGCGCCCAGTTCAGTCTTCAGCAGCAGGACGTTGTCGTCGGTCTTGGTCGCGCGCAGTTTCGCCACCCACTTGGCCGCTTCCCAGTACTGCACGCGACTGTCGTTGTAGCCGGCGATTACCAGCGTCGCCGGATAATCCTGCGCGCTGACGTTTTCGTAGGGCGCGTAAGCCTTGATCCGCTCGTAGACTTCCGGCTCTTCGGGATTGCCCCACTCGTCGTACTCAGTGACGGTCAGCGGCAGTTCCGGGTCGAGCATGGTATTGAGCACGTCGACGAACGGCACTTCAGCAATCGCCACGCCGAACAGATCCGGACGCTGGTTGAGCACGGCACCGATGAGCAAACCACCCGCGCTGCCGCCACTGATTGCCAATTTGTCCGCTGTGGTAATGCCGTTGAGGATCAGAAACTCGGCGCAGGCAATGAAGTCGCTGAAGGTGTTGTGCTTGTGCTCCTGCTTGCCGGCGCGATACCAGGCTTCGCCCAACTCGCCGCCGCCACGCACGTGGGCGATGGCGAAGGCCATGCCACGATCCAGAAGGCTCAGGCGCGCATGGGAGAACCACGGATCAAGGCTCGAACCGTAAGCGCCATAGCCATAGAGATAAAGCGGCACCGCTTTGCCGACCATTTCGCGCTTCATCACCAGGCTGATCGGCACTTGCGTACCGTCCGGCGCCGTCGCCCACAGGCGTTGGCTAACGTAGGCATCGGCGTCGAACGGGCCGAGCACCGGGGTTTCTTTCAACACCGTTTGTTCGCCGTTGGCTAGGATCAGTTGGCGAACTTGTGCCGGGCGGTTCAACGCCTCGTAGCGCAGACGAATACGGTCGCTCTCGAACTCCAGGCTATTTTGCACATAGAGGCTGTAGGCCGCGTCCGGCAATTGCACGCGATAAGGCGTCAGACCGTGTGGGTGAACTTCGATGATCGGCAGGCCACCCTCGCGCAGGCTCAGGGTCATGGCCTCGGTGTTGAGGCTGACGCCATCGAGCATCACCGTATCGCTGTGGGGGATCAGGTTTTGCCACTCGGCTTCGGTCGGCGCGATGCCGGTGTCCGGGGCCTGATACAAGGCATAGTTGATGCCGTCGCGGTTGGTGCGGATAAACCACGTCCACACGCCATCGAGCAGGCCGTGATCGACATCGTATTCATGGTCTTCGACACGCGGGGCCAGGCAAGTAAACGGCAGGTGCGGTTGATTGGCATCCAGCGCCCAGACTTCACTGGTGGTCTTGCTGCCCAGCGAGAGCAGCAGTTGCTGCTCAGAGCTGGAACGGTAGCAATGCAGGAAGAAACGCCCGTCTGCCTCGTGGAAAACTTCTTCGGCAGCAGTGCCATCGAGGCGATAGCGGAACAACTTGTGTGGACGATGGGTGTCGTCGAGCACGCCGAAAAACAGGGTCAGGCTGTCGTTGGCCCAAGTCATGCTGCCGTCGCAGTCTTCGAATTCCAGTTCGCTGACTTTGTCGTTGGCCAGTTCCTTGACGAACAGCGTGTAAATCTCATCGCCCGAGGCGTCGACACTGTAGGCCAGACGCTGGTGATCGGGGCTGATGCTGAACGCACCGAGTGAGAAGAACCCGCCGTTGGCCAGCACATTCGGGTCGAGCAGCAGTTGTTCGCGGTTTTCATCGAGGGTCAGGCTATCGTCCGCCGGTCGCGGGCAACGGTAGTGCCGGGCGTATTCGTCGCCCGCTGTAGTGCGCGTGTAATACAGATACGGGCCCCAAGGTGAGGGCAGGGACAGGTCGGTTTCGAGGATTCGGCTCTTGATCTCTTCGAACAGGGTTTCACGCAGTTCGGCCTGATCGGCGGTTTGCGCCTCTTGCCAGGCGTTTTCGGCCTTGAGGTAATCGAGCACCGCGTCGGTGTCGCGTTCCTGCAGCCAGGCATACGGGTCGGCACCGGGCGCCTTGTGGGCAATCGGAGCACTGATGACGTTGGCGGATTGGGGCATGGAAGGCTCTCGGACAAATTACGGAATGGGGTTTTCGCAGCTTTTGAAACCGTCGCAGGCCCTGTAGGAGTGAGCCTGCTCCCGATAAGGCCGGCACATTCAACATCAATGTTGTCAGGCTGTCCGTCATCGCGAGCAGGCTCGCTCCCACAGGTCGCATGTCTATTGGGACAAGCCGCACGGGCGAAAAGTCGTTACTATAAGCGCCTCTTTGCCTGCCTTGCCATGGACACCATGACCGAGAACGACTATCTGATCGCCTGGGGCCTCTACGCCTTTGCCGCTGTGGGCTGCCTGTTGGTATGGATGCGCCTGACCACCTGGATGTGGCGCTGGTTGCGCGAACCGCTGCGTGTGCTGATGGCGGTGTTGCTGTTCAGCCCGACCATCATCGACCCGGTGAAAGCCAAGGTTGCGCCGTCCATTGCCATCACCGCGCTGGACCTGGCCTTCAAGGTCGGCAACAACGCCTGGCGGGCGATCTCCGATCTGTTCATGTACAGCATGATCGCGTTCGGCATCTACCTGATTTTCGTGCTGATCCGCTTGCCGATCGAGCGTGCTTCGCGTGCGCGCCGCGAGCAGGCCGAAGCCGCGAAAGCTGCCGCCCGCGCCGATGACCGCGATGACGATCAACCGTTTGGCGGCGCCGGTGATGACCGCTACGGTCGTCCACCCTTGCCGAACAACCCGCAGCGCATGCGGGTCGAGCCGCGCCTGTAACCCGAGAGTCCGCACATGTGTGAATTACTGGGCATGAGTGCCAACGTGCCGACCGATATCGTGTTCAGCTTCACCGGCCTGATGCAGCGTGGCGGTCGCACCGGCCCGCACCGCGACGGCTGGGGCATTGCCTTCTATGAGGGCCGGGGTTTGCGTCTGTTTCAGGACCCGGCGGCGAGTTGCGAATCGGAAGTCGCCAATCTGGTGCAGCGCTATCCAATCAAAAGCGAAGTGGTCATCGGCCACATCCGCCAGGCCAACGTCGGCAAGGTCTGCCTGTCCAACACCCACCCGTTCGTCCGCGAACTGTGGGGGCGCAACTGGTGTTTCGCGCATAACGGCCAGCTCGCCGATTTCACCCCGATCAAAAGTTTCTACCGCCCGGTCGGCGATACCGACAGCGAAGCGGCGTTCTGCGATTTGCTCAACCGCGTGCGTGCAGCATTCCCGGAACCGGTCGATATAGAAGAGCTGCTGCCCGATCTGGTCGCCGCCTGCGCTGAATATCGCAGCAAAGGCGTGTTCAACTGCCTGCTCAGCGACGGCGACTGGCTGTTCTGCTATTGCTCGACCAAACTCGCACAGATCACCCGTCGCGCCCCGTTCGGCCCGGCGCGCCTGAAGGATGTCGACGTTATCGTCGATTTCCAGGCGGAAACCACGCCCAACGACGTGGTCACGGTGATTGCCACCGAACCTTTGACCGAAAACGAAACCTGGACCCGCTACGAACCGGGCCAATGGAGCCTGTGGCGACGCGGCGAATGCGTCAGTCAGGGCAAGACCGAATAAGGATTGCACCCCATGTTGCTCAGTTATGTACGGCTGGTGTTGTTTGCGGCGGGCCTGTTGATCGGTGTCCAGGTGCCAGGCTTCATCAACGATTACGCGAAACGTGTCGAGGCGCATCTGATCGAAGCGCAGACTGGCTTGCGCGGTTTTCAGGGCACCGCCGAGCAGTTCTTCAAGGGTGATATGCAGGCGCTGGTCGCGCATTATCGCGCCAGTGAAGACCCGGTATTTCGCAGCGATGCTGACAGCCTGAGCACCTTGCTCAGCCGCCAGATCGCGCTGGACAAGCAGTTCCAGGCGATGCAAGGGCCGTGGTACATCCGCTTCCTGCAAGTGGTGTTGGCCGCGGATCCGGATATCCGCAAGGAAACCTGGAACGGTTACAGCTATCAGATCCTGCTGACGCCGGAAGCGATGATCTGGGGCATGAGCGGCGCGTTGCTGCTGTCGTTCGGCATTGAATGCCTGTTCCGCTTGATCGACTGGGTCGTACTCGGTGGCCGGCGTCTGCGCCAGAGCCGGCCGATCGAAGACCGCGACGTGCGCGGTCTCTGATGATCGTTCCCACGCTCTGCGTGGGAACGCCTCAACGGACGCTCCGCGTTCGGCTTTCGAGGGACGCGGAGCGTCCCGGGCTGCATTCCCACGCGGAGCGTGGGAATGATCACGGTGTCAGGGCGATATAGTCAGTGCCCATCTTGATCGCATACCCCTCCAGCACCTGCTGACACAACGTCACAATCTCCTCGACCCACTCAACCCCCACCCGCCCGACACCACCACCTGCAGATTCGGTGGCCGTTGATCGATGTTGAGCAAGGTCAATTCGCCCCGCGCCAGCTCCTCCGCAACCAGCACCGGCGGCAGCACACCAATCCCAAATCCATCGCGTAACAAGCGGGTAATCGCCGACACCGAGTTCACGCAATTCAAGCGTGGCGCGAGTACGCCACTGGCTTGCATCAAAGCCAACAGATCCTGATGCGGTCGGGAGTTTTTCGAGTAGGTGATGATCCGTTCCTGCGCCAGTTCGGCAAGGTCGGCATAGTCGCGGTTATAGATCGAATTGCTGGCGACGATCCAGCCGAGCGGATGGCTGGCCAGCTCCAGACTGCGCACGCTTTCATGGCGGATCAGATCGGTTTGCAGAACGATATCGAGAAAGCCTTTTTGCAACTGATCGCAGAGGTTCAACGAAGTATCCGCCACCAGCTCGATTTCCACCCGTGGATACAGGTCCGTCATCTGTGCCACCAACGGGCTGAGCCAGGTGTGAATCACCGTGTCCATCACGCCGATGCGCACGCGGCCGACTTTGCTTGAGCGGGTCTCGATCGACTGTTTCAGCGCCGACATGGTGTCGAGCATCTGCTCGGCGTACTCCAGCACTTTCAACCCTTCGGGCGTCAGGCTGACACCGCGTGAATCGCGCAAAAACAGCTTCACCCCCAGCTCGCCTTCCAGTACCGCAATGCGGCTGGAAATCGACGCCTGGGTGGTGAACAGCTTGTCGGCGGTCAGGCGAAAACTCTTCAGTCGGGCGACCCAGACAAAGGTCTCGAGAAACTTCAGGTTCATGGGCAAGGCTCGGGTGACAAATTTTTCTTATGGCTAAGGCGGGGTTTTATTCGTTGGACGCAGCAGGGCCGCGCGACGAAAAATCGACGCATCCGGTCCCCACGATAGGCGTCGTCGGGGCTACGAACAAGACCAATAAAAAACCTGCGGAGATAAGCCATGCGTGCTCCCGACACCCTAGAAGCATCCACGGCAACGGCGCGCCCCGGGCCGTTCGACTGGTATCGCAACATCAATCAGCAGGAGCGCCGTACGTTCTGGAGCTGCAAGATCGGCTACGGTCTGGACGGCATGGACACGCAAATGCTCAGCTTCGTCGTGCCGACGCTGATTGCGATGTGGGGCATCACCACCGGCGAAGCGGGGCTGATCCACACCAGCACGTTGATCGCTTCGGCCATCGGCGGCTGGGTCGCTGGGATTCTCTCAGACCGCATCGGTCGCGTGCGCACCCTGCAACTCACGGTGTTGTGGTTCGCCTTCTTCACCTTCCTCTGCGGCTTCGCGCAGAACTACGAACAACTGCTGATCGCCCGGACCTTGATGGGCTTCGGTTTCGGCGGCGAATGGACGGCTGGCGCGGTACTGATCGGCGAGGTGATCCGCGCCAAGGATCGCGGCAAAGCGGTGGGCATGGTGCAATCCGGTTGGGCGCTGGGCTGGGGACTGACGGCGATTCTGTATGCGTTGCTGTTTTCCGTGTTGCCACCGGAAGATGCCTGGCGCGCGCTGTTCATCCTCGGCATTGTGCCGGCGATTTTCGTGATTTTCGTCCGTCGTCTGGTCAAGGACCCGGAGATATATCGCGAGGCTAAAGCCCAACAAACGCCGGAGAATCAATCGAAGTTCTACGAGATCTTCGCGCCGGGCATGCTCTTCACCACGTTCCGCGCTTCACTGCTGACCACTGGCGCCCTCGGTGGTTACTACGCGATCACTTCCTGGCTGCCGACCTTTCTGAAAAACGAACGCGGTTTGAGCGTGCTCGGTACGGGCGGTTATCTGGCGATGGTGATTGTCGGCTCCTACGTCGGTTACGTGATCAGCGCTTATCTGACAGACCTGCTCGGGCGGAAAAAGAACTTCATCCTGTTCGCGGTCGGCTCGTTCACCATCGTTCTGCTCTACACGCAACTGCCGGTCAGCAATGGCGTGATGCTGTGGCTGGGCTTCCCGTTGGGCTTCTTTGCTTCAGGGATTTTCAGCGGCATGGGCGCGTTTCTGACTGAATTGTTTCCTACGCGAATTCGCGGTTCGGGGCAGGGCTTTTGCTACAACATCGGTCGGGCACTGGCGGCTTTGTTTCCGCTGCTGATCGGCTTGCTTAGCCAGAAGGTGCCGTTGAGTGTCGGCATTGGCGCGTTTGCGGCGGTGTCTTACGGCGTGGTGATTATCGCGGCATTGAGCCTGCCGGAAACCCGTGGCAAGCAACTCGATGCGCAGTAACTGATAACCTGCTTAGCACAGTCCTACAGATAAAAAGACAAGCACCTACAGGAGTGTTCACCGTGAGCCGCCTGCTATTGAATTGCGACATTGGCGAGAGCTTCGGCAGCTGGACCATGGGTCTGGATGCCGAGGTCATGCCCTTCATCGATTGTGCCAACGTGGCTTGCGGTTTCCATGCCGGCGACCCGAGCATCATGCGCAAGACCGTCAGCCTGGCATTGAGCCACGGCGTGCAGATCGGCGCACACCCGGCTTATCAGGATCTGGTCGGTTTCGGCCGCCGCTCCATGGCGTATTCGGCGCAAGAGCTGCAAGACATCCTGCATTACCAGATCGGCGCGCTCGACGGCATTTGCAAGGCCCAGGGCGGGCGCGTCAGCTACGTCAAACCACACGGCGCGATGTACAACGACATGATGGCCAACCCGGCGCAATTGCGTGCGGTGATTCAGGCAGTGGCCGCTTATGACCGCAGCCTGCCGTTGATGCTGATGGCCACCCGCGACAACTCGGCGGCGCAGCAGATCGGCGATGAATATGGCGTGACATTGTGGTTCGAAGCCTTCGCTGACCGCGCTTACGACAGTGCCGGCAAACTGGTTTCACGACAATTGCCGGGCGCGGTGCATCACGATCCGGAAAAAATCATCGAGCAAGCCCTGACCATTGCCCGTGGCGACAACCTCAGCGCCAGCGACGGCAGCGCCTTGCGCCTGCACGCCAACACCCTTTGCGTGCACGGCGACAACGCCAGTTCGGTAGCGGCCGTGCAGCGCATTCGCGAGGCCCTGAATCAGCAGAGCGCCTTATGAACCCAAGGATTGAAGTGGTGGCACTGGATTGCCTGATGCTGCGTCTGTTCGATGAAATCGCCGAAGCCAACATGCCGTGGATGCTCGCTGCCAGTGAGCGTTTGCATGCGGTATTCGGTGAGCAACTGATCGATCTGGTGCCGTCCTATACGACGCTGATGGTGCATTACGATTTGACTGCACTGAGTCCGGGTCAGGCGCGGGAATTGATCGCCGAAGCGCTGATCGATCTGTCACCGAATGCGCGAACTGGCGGCCAATGTCATGTGTTGCCGGTCTGGTATGACTTGAGTGTCGGCCCTGAGTTGAGTTTGCTGGCCGAGCGCAGCGGTCTGGCGGTGGATGAAGTGATCCGTCGCCACAGCGGACGTGAGTATCAGGTATTCGCCCTTGGTTTCGCGCCGGGTTTCGCGTTTATGGGGTTGGTCGAAGAAGTGCTTGCCGCGCCTCGCCTGAACACACCACGCAAAAAAGTGGCTGCCGGTAGCGTCGGCATTGCCGAACGGCAGACGGCGGCTTACCCCGTGGTCTCTCCCGGCGGCTGGAACCTGATCGGCCGCACCCCGGCCAAGTTGTTCGACCGCAATCGCGACGGCTACAGCCTGATGCAACCGGGCGACACCGTGCGATTCGAAGCGGTCAGTCATGCCGAGTTCGTCAATCTGGGTGGTGATGACACACCACTGGAGGCGCAGACATGAGCCGACTGACGATTGAAGCCAGTACCCCGTTGTGCCTGTTGCAGGACGCAGGACGGTTTGGCGTGCGGCACCTGGGCGTCACCCAGGGCGGTGCGGCGGATTGGTGTTCGATGAGCTGGGCCAACTGGTTGCTCGGCAATAACCTCGATGCAACGGTGATCGAAATCACCCTCGGCGGGTTTGCCGTCGTCGCTGCAGAGGATTGTTTGCTGGCACTGGCCGGAGCTGATCTTGGCGCACAGATTGATGGTCAACCGCTGGCGCCGTGGCGCAGTTTCAAGTTGGGTAAAGGACAGAAGTTGCTGTTCACGCAACCGTTGCTCGGTGCCCGGGCCTATCTGGCGGCGCCCGGCGGCTTCGAGGCCCCCAAGGTCTTGGGCAGCAGCGCGACGGTGGTGCGTGAAGAGTTCGGTGGGCTGGACGGTATGGGCTTGCCGTTGGCCAAGGGCGCGACGCTGAGTTATCACAGGAAATCGCTATGTGTTCGCGAAGTGCCTTTGGATTTACGACCGGATTTGAAAGCGAATGCACCGCTGGATCTGGTGCTCGGCGCACAGATCGGCCAGTTCAGTGGGCAGAGTTTGTTTGATGCCTTCAACAGTGCCTGGACGCTGGACAGTCGCGCTGATCGCATGGGCATTCGTTTGCTGGGCAAGGCGTTGGAATATCAGGGGCAGCCGATGATTTCCGAAGGCATTCCACTCGGGGCGGTGCAGGTACCGCCGGACGGGCAACCGATCGTGTTGCTCAATGATCGTCAGACCATTGGTGGTTATCCACGCTTGGGGGCGCTGACACCCTTGGCGCTGGCGAGGCTGGCGCAATGTCTCCCGGGTGACAGGGTGCGGTTCACGCCAGTCATGCAAGAGCGTGCATGGCATGACCATATCAACTACCTGAAGTCCTACTTGTAATTGTCCGTACTTCGGACGGAAGACCGAGATTTTTCCTGGCGCATCAGTACGTCGCCCTACATCGCTTGTCGAGCATGTATGGAACTATCGGTCTTCATCTTTTACAAGGAAGTTACAGATGCGTTTTATGACAGTAATGGCCCAATAAAAGGGTGAATGTGCGAACAGTGTCGATGGGCACATTGTCGGTTTTTATGAGGGTGTGGACTGCGTGCCGATTTATCGGGCGAGCATCGATCGTTTCTACAATGTGCAACGACTGGACGCCGACCGGGCCGGTCATCAGGACATCGTTGCGCGTATCGAGACATTTATGTCCACCGCAACCGTCGACATGATGCGTATGTTTCACTGGAATCACCGCACGGAGGCGAGTGGTAACGCCATGGAGCTGATGACCGTGGAGACCAACGCGGGTGCTGAGGTGAAAAGCGTAAGGTTTCGCTTTCTGGCGCCAGAGGGCGAAATGAAGAGTGAAGTGACCCTGAGTCCTGAAACGGACATTGAAAAAAATCGCAGGGTAGCGCTGGAAAATGGCGGGGCGAAAGTTGTCGCCAGAGGGAAGAAAAAACGCCGCGGGCAAAAAACGACTGCTGTCGGCCCCGCGATTCTGGACACCTCTTTCATGGACCGGCTCTGCAAGTCTTATCTCGCGACAGATTGGTAAATTCGCGAGCCTGAAAGGCAGCCGCTTTCATACGGTCTGCCTTTCAGTATTTACGTTCGCAATCTTACTTGGACAAAAACCGCATCCCTTCCTCAAGCCCGCGCAACGTCAACGGATACATCTGATCCTCGATCAGATCGCGCACGATATTGGTCGACGAGGTATAGCCCCAGGTGTCTTTCGGATACGGATTGATCCAGATGAGTTTCTTGTACTTCTCCATGAAGCGCTGCATCCACACGTAACCCGGCTCTTCGTTCCAGTGCTCGACACTGCCGCCGGCCTGGGTGATTTCATACGGCGCCATCGCGGCGTCACCGATGAAGATTACTTTGTAGTCGGCGCCGTACTTGTGCAGCAGGTCCTGGGTCGAAGTGCGTTCCGAGGTGCGGCGCATATTGTTCTTCCACACCGATTCATAAACGAAGTTGTGGAAGTAGAAGTACTCCAGATGCTTGAACTCGGTCTTGCAGGCCGAGAACAGTTCCTCACAAATCTTCACGTGGGCGTCCATCGAACCGCCGATGTCGAACAGCAACAACAGCTTCACCGTGTTGCGGCGTTCAGGGCGCATCTGGATGTTCAGCAGACCGGCGTCCTTGGCGGTGTGGTCGATGGTGCCATCGATATCGAGTTCTTCCGCTGCGCCCTGACGGGCGAATTTACGCAAGCGGCGCAGGGCAACCTTGATGTTGCGCGTGCCCAGTTCCACCGAATCATCGAGGTTCTTGTACTCACGCTGATCCCACACTTTCACCGCTTTGCCCTGGCGCTTGCCGGCATCGCCGACCCGAATGCCTTCCGGGTTGAAGCCGCCGGAACCGAAAGGGCTGGTGCCGCCAGTGCCGATCCATTTGTTGCCGCCGGCATGGCGTTCCTTCTGTTCTTCCAGGCGCTTCTTGAACTCTTCGATCAGCTTGTCCAGACCGCCGAGGGACTGGATCTGCGCGCGCTCCTCATCGCTCAGCGAGCGCTCGAACTCCTTGCGCAGCCAGTCTTCGGGAATCAGCGCCTGCAAGTGATCATCGAGCTTTTCGAGGCCATTGAAGTAGGCGCCGAACGCGCGGTCGAACTTGTCGAAATGGCGTTCGTCCTTCACCAGAATCGCCCGCGACAAGTAATAAAACTCGTCCATGTCGGCGAAGGTCACGCGCTGTTTCAGCGCGTTGATCAGGTCGAGCAGCTCACGCACCGACACCGGCACCTTGGCTGCACGCATTTCATTGAACAGGTTGAGCAACATGGCATCAGCCTCTTAGCGGGTGCCGCGACGGCTCATGAACGCCAGGCGCTCAAGCAGTTGCACGTCCTGTTCGTTCTTCACCAAGGCACCGGCCAGTGGCGGGATCGCTTTGGTCGGATCGCGTTCGCGCAATACCGCTTCGCCGATGTTGTCGGCCATCAGCAGCTTCAGCCAGTCGACCAGTTCGGAGGTCGAAGGCTTCTTCTTCAGGCCCGGCACCTTGCGCACATCGAAGAACAGGTCCAGCGCTTCGCTGACCAGATCCTTCTTGATGTCGGGATAGTGCACGTCGACGATTTTTTGCAGGGTGGTGCGGTCGGGGAAGGCGATGTAGTGGAAGAAGCAGCGGCGCAGGAAGGCGTCCGGCAGCTCTTTCTCGTTGTTGGAGGTAATGATGATGATCGGGCGCTTCTTCGCCTTGATGGTTTCGTCGATCTCGTAAACGTAGAACTCCATCTTGTCGAGTTCTTGCAGCAGGTCGTTGGGGAACTCGATGTCGGCCTTGTCGATCTCGTCGATCAGCAGAATGACCCGCTCTTCGGACTCGAAAGCCTCCCAGAGTTTGCCCTTCTTCAGGTAGTTGCGCACATCGTGGACTTTCTCATTGCCCAGTTGCGAGTCGCGCAGACGGCTGACCGCATCGTACTCGTACAGACCCTGATGGGCCTTGGTGGTGGACTTGATGTGCCAGGTGATCAGCTTGGCATTGAACGATTCGGCCAATTGCTCGGCGAGCATGGTCTTGCCGGTGCCCGGTTCGCCCTTGACCAGCAGCGGCCGCTCCAGGGTGATGGCGGCGTTGACCGCCAGCTTCAGGTCATCGGTGGCGACGTAGGCCTGGGTGCCTTCGAACTTCATCTGCTAATCCTCGAACGGTAACGCCGACCTGACGGGCAGGGCGGGGGCGAAATAATCGGATGCCCGACTATAACGCGCAGTCCGGTCGACTGTGAACGCAGACGGCTTATTCAGTCTCTGAATGGGGCGTCACATGTTGACTCAGTCTCGGCCGATGGCCAGTATTCAGGTATCGCCGATTTGGCGATAGCCTTCAGGATGTCCACTGAATCTGTGGCGAGGGAGCTTGCTCCCGCTGGGCTGCGAAGCAGTCCCCATCTGCCCGGAGGCGCTGAATTGATGTTATCCATGAAACGACCACGCTTGGCGGCAGTTACTGCGCTCTCTGATAGTCGGCTTGCACTCTGCTTTGTTGATGGTCGCGCGCTGACACTCGATTTGAGTCGAGATATTCAAACGTATAAGCAGTTGCAGCCCTTGCTTGATCCCCAAGTCTTTGCGACTGCCATCTTGGGCGATAACGGTTGGACCGTTGAATGGCCGGCCCCGGATATTCAGATTGGCGCCGATACTCTATATCTGGATGCTTTTCCAGAAATGAACCCTAACCCGCATCTGGCTTCGGCCGCTCATACCGGGCATTGAATGCCTGTACGAAACCATTGCGCAAAATCTGCAAAAATGCTTCGAACGCGCTGATGTTTTGCTGATGCACGTTGCCGCTGAGTTCGACCTTGGTGGCGAACTGGTTTTTCGCCTGATTCTTCAGCACGGTTTCAGTACCACCGACCAAAGCCTCCCAGACTGAGCGGAAGATGCTCTTGTTCTTGTTTTCCACGTCCTGCTGCCAGTTGAACACTTCGACGTCACGCAGCAGGGGTTTGATGTAGCCGTTGACCTGGGCTTTTTTGGCTTGGGCTTCGATCACCACATCACCGTGGCCGGCGTTGAAGTCGAACTTGCCGTAGGCCGATGCGAAGTCGTTCATGCGCTTGAGTTCAATGTCTTTGGCGCGCAGGCGGAACTCGAAGTCTTCGAAATTGCTCAGAGGGTCGAACGTTGCGGTGGTTTCCAGCGGTGCATGACCCAGCAGCAGGGCTTTGCCTTCGAAGCGGGCGTCGCGTTTGCCCTGTTTGTCGACCACGTTGGTCAGGTTGTAGATGCTCGCGTCGACATCGGTCGCGTTCATGTTCACTGGAGGTTTTGAATTGAAGTTGCGGAAACTGATCTTGCCGTCCTGAATCTGTACTTCGTCGAGAGTGATCGGCAGCAATTTGCCCAGTTGCGCGCGCCAGTCGGTGCCTTGACCTGTTTGTGAGTTCTGTTTGTTAGCGCCACCATCGACGAAATTGACTTCAGGATTTACGAATCTCACCTGCGCCACGACGGCATGGTCGTACCACAGCGAATGCCAGCTGACTGCCAGATCGATCAGCGGTGCGTTGACGAACGGTACCGGTACCTTGCCGTCGACCTTGACGATCTTCAGCCCATTGATCTTGTAGGCGCCGCGCCATAGGGCCAAGTCGACATCAGTGATCTGACCCCGATAGTCACCCATGTCCGCCAGTTTGCCGTTCAGGTAGTCGCGCACCATGTAGGGCAGGGCGATGTGCAGCGCGATCAGCAGCACAACGACGACGGCGAAAATCCCTAATGGCCAACTGTAGCGACGCTTCATGACGGCAATTCCCTGACGATGTAAGCGATTGACTGTCACGTCGCGCAGACGTTCGACCCGACTGGACTGTGATGGGCAACAGGCATACCTTTGAAGGCTGAATTCAATGCTGCATAAGGACCCAGCCATGAGCCGTATTTTCGCTGACAACGCCCATTCCATCGGTAATACGCCGCTGGTGCAGATCAACCGCATCGCGCCGCGTGGCGTGACCATTCTGGCCAAGATCGAGGGGCGCAACCCCGGTTATTCGGTCAAGTGCCGGATCGGCGCCAACATGATCTGGGACGCCGAAAGCAGCGGCAAACTCAAGCCGGGCATGACCATTGTCGAGCCGACGTCGGGTAACACCGGGATCGGTCTGGCGTTTGTTGCCGCTGCCCGTGGTTACAAGTTGATGCTGACCATGCCGGCTTCGATGAGCATCGAACGCCGTAAAGTCCTCAAGGCTCTGGGCGCCGAGCTGGTGTTGACCGAGCCAGCCAAGGGCATGAAAGGCGCCATCGAAAAGGCTGCCGAGATCGTTGCCAGCGATGCCGACAAATATTTCATGCCGGCGCAGTTCGATAACCCGGCGAACCCGGCGATTCACGAAAAAACTACCGGTCCGGAAATCTGGAACGACACCGATGGTGCGGTGGATGTACTGGTGGCTGGGGTTGGCACGGGCGGAACCATCACGGGCGTTTCGCGGTATATCAAGAATACCCAGGGCAAACCGATTCTGTCGGTGGCGGTGGAGCCGATGTCGTCGCCAGTGATCACCCAGGCGCTGGCGGGTGAAGAAATCAAACCGAGCCCGCACAAGATTCAAGGGATCGGCGCCGGTTTTGTGCCAAAGAACCTCGATCTGTCGATGGTCGACCGGGTTGAGCAGGTCACCGACGAAGAGTCCAAGGCGATGGCCCTGCGCTTGATGCAGGAAGAGGGGATTTTGTGCGGCATCTCCTGCGGTGCAGCGATGGCGGTAGCAGTGCGTCTGGCGGAGACGCCGGAGATGCAGGGCAAGACTATCGTGGTGATTCTGCCGGACTCGGGTGAGCGTTATCTGTCGAGCATGTTGTTCAGCGATCTGTTCACTGAGCAGGAGACTCAGCAGTAATCCAGTTGATTCAGGTCAGCCGGGGTTCAGGATCGTTATGCTAATAAATGCTTTGTTGCGCAATGCTTAACACTGAATCTTGTGTAAGGCGGGTTTTGTCCGAAGCCGGTAGTGTTTATCATGGCCGGCTGCCATGTCGGGTAAAGGGCATTGCGCAGCGTTGTCTTTATTCAAGGAGTCGTTGATGAGCTTTTCGTTAGCCGCCAAGGTGTCGGTGCTGCTGCTGTTTGTGGGCAGCATCCTCTATGTGCATTTGCGCGGCAAGGCGCGTTTGCCGGTTCTGCGCCAGTTCGTCAACCACTCGGCACTGTTCGCTCCGTACAATGCCTTGATGTACCTGTTCTCCGGCGTGCCGTCCAAGCCGTATCTGGATCGCAGCAAATTCCCGGAACTGGACGTACTGCGCGACAACTGGGAAACCATTCGCGACGAGGCCATGCATCTGTTCGATGAAGGCTATATTCGCGCGGCGGAAAAGAACAACGACGCCGGTTTCGGCTCATTCTTCAAGAAGGGCTGGAAGCGTTTCTACCTCAAGTGGTATGACAAACCGCTGCCGTCGGCTGAAACCCTGTGCCCGAAGACCGTGGCACTGGTCAGTGCGATTCCCAACGTAAAAGGTGCGATGTTTGCGTTGTTGCCGGGTGGCAGCCACTTGAACCCGCATCGCGATCCGTTCGCCGGCTCCCTGCGTTATCACCTCGGCTTGTCGACGCCGAACTCCGACGATTGCCGGATTTTCGTCGATGGTCAGGTTTACGCCTGGCGTGACGGCGAAGACGTGATGTTCGACGAAACTTACGTGCACTGGGTCAAGAACGAAACCGAACAAACTCGCGTGATCCTGTTCTGCGACGTCGAGCGTCCGCTGAGCAACCGCCTCATGACCCGCATCAACCGCTCGATCAGCGCCTGGCTCGGCCGCGCCACCGCACCGCAGAACCTTGACGACGAGCGCGTCGGCGGGATCAACCAGGCTTACGCCTGGAGCAAGAACTTCAGCGACAAGTTCAGTGGAGTGGTCAAACAGTGGAAACGCCGTCATCCGAAGGCCTACCGCGTGATGCGACCGGTGCTGGCGGTGGTGGTGTTGACGTTGTTGGGGTATTGGCTGTTTGGTTGAGGCTGGATGTTGTAATAAAAAAACCGCTCCTTGTGAGCGGTTTTTTTATGAAGAGAAGGTGAACGAAGCGCCAGCGAGGACGCCTCCTGGCTCTTCCGCGGCTGGATTCACCAATGCTTCTCTGATTCGATGCAACTCCTGTTCAGACAACTTTCCAGAAGAGCGTTTTCTATCAGCTTTTATCGGTCTGGCGCCTGGCGCCTTTTTTTCAACGGCAGCCTTCATGGTGCCTCCGGCGTTGAAGCTAAGGGGTTCTTTGGCCTTCCACCTGACAACATCTCGCCAAGAGAAATGAGGATCAAACCATTCTTCATAGGCACTCAGCGCTTGAGCATCGATTGCTTCGAAACGAACTCTGGAGTGATCAACATCCACTATCCCTTGCTGCAACAAGTCTTTGTGCAGCTTTGCGAAAGTAACCCCAGCCTGTTTTCTGGCCTGTGATTTATACACTTGGTAGCACAAATACGTCCGTTCCCTTGGCATGTGATCCCGTGCATTCCTTGTCCTCGATGGTGGGGTGTCGCAATTGCGATCCAGCCTATTCACCTTGCGGCCAACTGTCCCTGCCGGCCCTTTGCCCAAATCATTGCAATCGATGTCGCCCGCTGGTTATAGTCGGCGCTCGTGAGCCCCATGGTTCACCTTCCAGCCCTTCAAAAAAGATCTGCCCCTATGCCTGCATCCCTCATCAACGCGGTAGTCGATTCAGCGGTCAACGCTGGCGTCGTGCCGTGCGGGAATCAGCAGCCCCAGCAGATCAGTCATTACCCTCCACCTGTCAGTAGCACGCCGGTGTGCGCAGTCGTATCACCGCCGGGCGTTGGCGTTTCGGGCTGATCGGCAGTTTTTGCTGACCCCTGCGCCCGCCAGAAAAACCTACTGAATTTCAGCTTCGGCTGAGTTGGCTATTTGCCTGACTACAGGTGGTATTCATGTTTGTCCTGTCGAAAAAAACCGCGCTCGCGGCTGCGTCCACGAGCCTGTTCGTCCTGCTGTGGAGCAGCGGTGCGATCTTCTCCAAATGGGGCCTGGCCCACGCTTCGCCGTTTGCCTTTCTGCTGATTCGCTTTGTGATTGCCTTGTGCGGGCTGGTGCTGCTGGCGCCGCTGCTCAAACTGAAGTTGCCCAAGGGTCGACGGCCGATGCTGTTTGCGATCGCCACCGGCGTGGTGTTGTTGGGGGCTTATCAGATTTTCTATCTGCTGGCGCTCAACACCAAAGTCACCCCGGGGGTGATGGCGACCATCATGGGCGTGCAGCCGATTCTCACGGTGGTATTGATGGAGCGGCAGCGCTCGGCGAGCCGGATGTTTGGTCTGGCGTTGGGTCTGGCGGGGCTGATCATGGTGGTTTACCAAGGCATCGGTCTGGCCGGGATGTCCTGGGCGGGGATGCTGTTTGGTCTGCTGGCGCTGGCGAGCATGACGCTGGGCTCGATCATGCAGAAGCGCATCACCGACAATCCCCTCGGCACGCTGCCCGTGCAATATCTGGCCGGGCTGTTGTTGTGCGGGATCTTCGTGCCGTTTCAGCCGTTCCACTTTGAACACAGCACAGGCTTTATCGTACCTGTTTTGTGGATGGGGCTGGTGGTCTCGGTGCTGGCGACGCTGTTGCTGTATCGATTGATCGCGCGAGGCAATCTGGTGAATGTCACCAGTCTGTTCTATCTGGTGCCGGCGGTGACGGCAGTGATGGACTACTTGATTTTCGGCAATCGCCTGGCGGCATTGAGCGTGCTGGGTATGCTGTTGATCATTGTCGGTCTGGCGTTTGTCTTCCGTAAAACTGACTAGCTGACAGGCGGGCTCGCTCCCACATTGGAATGCATTCCCCTGTAGGAGTGAGCCTGCTCGCGATAGCCATTTCAGCAGCGCCAGAAGTCTAGCGGGCTGTCGCCTGCGCAGGTTTCACCGACGCCGGCTTCAACACCAGCCACAACGCCAGCGCAATCAACACCCCGCCATAAATGTGCGCCATCGACAACGGCTCATCCAGCAACAACGCCCCCCACAAAACCCCGAACGGCGGAATCATGAAGGTCACGGTCATCGACTTCACCGGACCGATCGAACTGAGCAGGCGGAAATAAATGATGTAGGCAAACGCCGTACAGCCCAACCCCAGGCCCAACAGCGACAGCCAGACATTCCAGCCGCCCCAGCTGACTGGCGGTGCAGTGATTACGCTATAGCCGAACAGCGGCAACAGGAACAACGTCGCACCGAGCATGCTGCCCAGCGCCGACAATCTGCTGTCCAGTCCACCGGCCTGATCCAGCCAACGCCGCGCGAGGAAACCGGCGAAGCCATAGCAAGTGGTCGCCAGCAGGCAGGCGACGGCGCCCATCAACAACTGCAAGTCGAACGCCACGGGGCCGGCGCGGGTCAGCACGCCAACACCGAACAGGCCGAGGAACACCCCACCCAACTTGGCAACAGTGAGTTTTTCACTGAAGAACAACCCGCCAATCAGCACGCCCATCAACGGCGTGGTGGCATTGAAAATCGCCGAGTAGCCGGCTGGCAACACCTGAGCCGCAACGGAATACAGCGTCGCCGGAATCCCCGAATTGATCACGCCCAGCAGCATCACGGTTTTCAATTTGCCTTTGAAATCCCAGCGCACGCGCATCAGCCCGAGGATCACCAGCAGGCCAACGGCCGCAATCGACACGCGAAAAAAACCGGTCGGGATCGTGCCAATCACCGGCGCAATAATGCGCATGAACAGAAAACTCGCGCCCCAGATGGCCGCCAGCGACAACATACGGAAAATATCGACAGGGCTCACGGCGGGTCTCCTTCCTTGATCGGGACGAGAGTGTTGCCGAGCGCCCTGACGATGGCAACCGCTATTCGGGCATTCAACTTTGCGCTCAGATCACAAAGCGTGTCACCAGACCGTTGAGATCGACCGCCAGACGCGACAACTCCTGGCTCGCCGCCGAGGTCTGAGTCGCCCCGGCGGCGGTTTGCGTGGAGAGGTCACGGATGGTCACCAGATTCTGATCGACTTCGCGCGCCACCAGTGCCTGCTGCTCGGCCGCGCTGGCGATCACCAGGTTGCGCTGGTTGATCTGCGAGATCGACGCGGTGATTTTCTCCAGCGCCTGACCCGCGCTGTTGGCTCGGCGCAACGTCTGGCCAGCCTGCTCGGCACTGCTCTGCAACGCGGCCACGGTCGACCCCGTACCTTGCTGAATGCTGCTGATCATCAGCTCGATTTCCTCAGTGGAATTCTGCGTGCGCTGCGCCAGCGAACGCACCTCATCGGCCACCACCGCAAAGCCTCGCCCGGCCTCACCGGCGCGTGCCGCTTCGATCGCCGCATTGAGCGCCAACAAGTTGGTCTGCCCGGCAATCCCGCGAATCACCTCCAGTACTTTGCTGATGTCCTGTGCCTGAGTGGCCAGGCCCTCGGCTTGTTCGGAAGCACCGAGTACCGCATCGACCAGCTCCTGAATCGAACTGATGGTTTCGCTGACCTGTACATGACCGTGCTTGCTGTCTTCGTTGGATGCAGCGGACGCTTCGGCGCTGGACACCGCATTGGCCGCGACCTCATCCACCGCCGTGCTCATCTCGGTGACTGCTGTAGCGGCTTGTTCAATCTGATCGTTCTGTTGTTGCAGGCCGCGGGTGCTTTGCTCCATCACCGAACTCATTTCCTCGGCAGCGGAAGCCAGTTGCTGTGCCGATTCGCTGATTCCTCGAATGGTCGAGCGCAAATTGCCCTGCATCTCGGCCAAGGCGTCGAGCAGGTGCGCAGCCTCATCTTTACCAGTGCTGACGATCTGGCCGCTGAGATCACCGGCAGCAATGCGTCGCGCTACACCCAGTGCCTGATTGATCGGGGTGGTGATGCTGCGCGTCAACTGCCAGGCCAACAGCAGCGTGGCAATCAGGGCAATCACGATGATGGTCGCGACGATCCACAATGCCCGTTGGTACATGGCTGCGGCGGCATCGGCGGCGGCGTCGGCACCTTGTTGATTGAGGCTGATCATCTGCTCCAGCGTCTTGTCGAGCACAGTACCCTGAGGTGCCAGCTCGTTGCTCAAACGGGTGGCCGCCTGCTCGTTCTGACCGGCGTCAATCTGGCTGACAATCTGATCGAAAATGCTCAGGTATTTGCCGACGGCTGCGTTCAAGCCGTCGAGCATCGCTTGTTCCTGATCGTTGGCAATCAAGGCTTTGTGATCGTTGAGGCGTTTGAGCAACTCATCGCGTTGGGCTTTGAGGATGCCTTTGCTTCTGTCGCGCACTGCGGGTTGGGTGATGGCGATCAGACGCAAGGATTCGAGACGGATGCTGGCGATATTCGCCGCCGCGTCATGAATGCTCTCGATGCTGGGCATCCATGACTCTTCGATCACCGCTGCACTTTCGCGCAGGGTTTTCATCTGGCCCAGCCCGAACAGGCCGACCACCACCAGCAGACCGGCCAAAACGGCAAAGCTCAAACTGGCGCGCAAACCTATGCGCAGATTCCGGATAGACATCAGTGTGCTCCTTGATCTTTGAAGGGGGGGAGGTCGTCCTCGTCAGCGAGGATCTTGTTATGAGGCGGGTAATGGCGGGCTGTATATCAAAGTGCCACTATTTTGGTAAGACCAATCTGGAATCGGCACTGACGGTAAGTGCATTGGCAGCAAAGCCACGAACTAGACGCGCCTGATCAGTATTGGATCCGAAGCCCAGAGAATTCGCGGGCTGGCGCAGGACGGCCAGAAAGACCGGTAAGGTGATTAACTGACCGAACGGTCGATTTAAAAAACTTTGCTAAAAACTGTGTCGCTGTACAACCCTGACGCAGATTTGGCAGAAATTGCACTTCACCTGCGCGCGTATCCGTGGCTAAGCTCAGGCACAGATTTCCCAATGCACGCCGAGGTCTTATCTATGCCGCAGCAATGGCCAGCCACCGACATCGCCCGCATGATCCTCGATGGCTTTGACGATTACCGCGAGCATTTCCGGCGCATCACCGACGGTGCCCGGGAGCGCTTCGAGCAGGCGCGCTGGCAGGAGACGCAAACGGCGTCGGCAGCACGGATCAACCTTTACGAAGAAAAGGTCGGCGAAACCATCGCCCGCCTGCGCGAATACTTCGACGACGAAACGCTGATGAATGTCAGCTGCTGGCCGCTGGTGAAAAGCGCTTACATCAGCGTCATCGACCTGCGCTTCGACGATGAGCTGTCCGAGACCTGGTACAACTCGATTTTCTGCGGGCTGTTCAGCCACGACCTGATCAGCGACGGCTGCATGTTCATCCACACCACGCGCCCGAGCCTGCGCCGCGCCCGCGCTGCGCAAACCCGCACATACAAGCCGCAGGGACAACTGTCGGGGATGCTCGCGAGTATTTTTGCCGACTACCGTTTCAGCGAGGACTACGCCGATTTGCCGGGTGACCTGCGCCGGCTCGAAGCGCAACTGCGCGAGAACCTGCCGGACTGGGTGTGCAAGGACCCGGAACTCAGCGTCGAGCTGTTTTCCTCGGTGCTGTACCGTAACAAGGGCGCGTATCTGGTCGGGCGCATCTACACCCGCGACGAGCAATGGCCGCTGGTGATCCCGCTGTTGCACCGCGAAGGGCGCGGGATTCAGATCGACGCGCTGATCACCGACGAAGCTGACGTGTCGATCATCTTCTCGTTCACCCGTTCGTATTTCATGGTCGACGTACCGGTGCCGGCGGAGTTTATCGGCTTCCTGCGGCGCATTTTGCCGGGCAAGCACATTGCCGAGTTGTACACCTCGATCGGTTTCTACAAGCACGGCAAATCCGAGTTTTACCGCGCGCTGATCAACCATCTGGCCAACACCGACGACCAGTTCATCATGGCGCCGGGTGTGCGCGGCATGGTCATGAGCGTGTTCACCCTGCCGGGCTTCAACACCGTGTTCAAGATCATCAAGGACCGTTTTTCGCCGTCGAAAAACGTCGATCGCGCCACGGTGATCGAGAAGTACCGATTGGTGAAAAGTGTCGACCGGGTAGGGCGCATGGCCGATACCCAGGAGTTCGCCGACTTCCGTTTTCCGCTGAGCAAGTTTGATCCGGCCTGTCTTGAAGAACTGCTGGAGGTGGCGCCATCAACGGTGTCAGTCGAGGGCGACACGGTGCTGATCCGTCACTGCTGGACCGAGCGGCGAATGACCCCGCTCAATCTGTATCTGGAGAACGCCAACGACGCGCAGGTGCGCGAGGCGCTGGAGGATTACGGCCTGGCGATCAAGCAACTGGCGGCGGCGAATATCTTTCCCGGTGACATGCTGCTGAAGAACTTTGGCGTCACCCGGCACGGCCGTGTGGTGTTTTATGACTACGACGAGATCTGCTTTCTGACCGAGGCCAACTTCCGTCACATTCCTGCGCCGCGCACGCCCGAAGATGAGATGGCCTCCGAACCGTGGTATTCGATCGGGCCGCTGGATGTGTTTCCCGAGGAGTTTCCGCCGTTTCTGTTTGCTGATTCGGGGCAGCGCAAGTTGTTCGATCAGTTGCATGGCGAGTTGTATAACGCTGATTACTGGAAGAGTTTGCAGGAGGCGATTCGCGCCGGCAAAGTCATCGACGTCTTCCCGTATCGGCGCAAAGGCCTCGATAACGAATAACTCTTTTAAAAGCCCCTCACCCCAGCCCTCTCCCAGAGGGAGAGGGGGCCGACCGAGGTGTCTCAAGTCAAACGCCGACCTGAAATGCCTTGGCGATTATGGGTTCGGCAAAGCTCTTTCAGGTCGATGTACCTTTGAAGCATCCCCCAATCGGTTCCCTCTCCCTCAGGGAGAGGGCTAGGGTGAGGGCCGCAATCCCCCTGACACGCCACAAATCCCCCAAATCTGCGACAATCCGCCCCTGCACATATAGACGACCGAATTGCCTACCCGATGACCGACGAATCGCCCTCCATCGACAAACTGCTGAAAAACCTCGATCACGCCATGCTTGCCGACCGTCACCGGCTGCGGCGGCAGTTGCTTGAGCTGCGCAAGAAGCCTGACGAGGACAAACTGGCCCAGTGGGTGACGCGCATGCAGGCGTCCTGTGATCAGGTGCTGGCGCGCAAGGCCAGCCTGCCGGTGATTCGTTATGACGACAGTCTGCCGATTGCGGCCAAGCGCGACGAGATCAAGAAGGCGCTGGAAAAGCATCAGGTGTTGATCATCGCCGGCGAAACCGGGTCGGGCAAAACCACCCAGTTGCCGAAAATCTGCCTGGAAATCGGTCGCGGTCAGCACGGTCTGATCGGCCACACCCAACCGCGCCGAATCGCTGCTCGCAGCGTCGCCAGCCGCGTCGCCGAAGAACTCGGCACGCCGCTCGGTGCGCTGGTCGGCTATCAGGTGCGGTTCGAGGATCAAAGCGATTCCAACACCCTGATCAAGCTGATGACCGACGGCATCCTGCTCGCGGAAACCCAGAACGACCGCTACCTCGAACGCTACGACACGATCATCGTCGACGAAGCCCACGAACGCAGCCTCAACATCGATTTCCTGCTCGGTTATCTGAAAACCCTGCTGCCGCGTCGCCCGGATCTGAAAGTCATCATCACTTCGGCGACCATCGATCTGGAGCGCTTCTCCAAGCACTTCGATGATGCGCCGATTGTTGAAGTGTCCGGTCGCACTTTCCCGGTAGACACCTGGTATCGCCCGCTGACGCTGGAGCAGGACGAAGAGGGCAACCGCGTCGAGGATGACCTGACGGTGGATCAGGCGATCCTCGCGACCCTCGACGAAATCGCCGCTTACGAGCGCAGCGAGCGTCGCAGTCCCGGTGATGTGCTGGTGTTCTTGCCCGGCGAGCGCGAGATTCGTGACGCCGCCGACATGCTGCGCAAAGCGCAAATCAAACACACTGAAATTCTGCCGTTGTACGCGCGCCTGTCGCCGGCCGAACAGCAGCGGATTTTCCAGTCGCACCCGGGCCGTCGCGTGGTGCTGGCGACCAACGTTGCCGAGACTTCGCTGACCGTGCCGGGCATCCGCTACGTGATCGACAGCGGCACCGCGCGCATCAGCCGCTACAGCTATCGCGCCAAAGTCCAGCGCTTGCCGATCGAGGCGATTTCCCAGGCCAGCGCCAATCAGCGTAAAGGTCGCTGCGGCCGGGTCGAGCCGGGCATCTGCATTCGGTTGTACAGCGAAGAAGATTTTAATGGGCGCCCGGAGTTCACTGACCCGGAGATTCTGCGCACCAACCTCGCCGCTGTAATTTTGCAGATGCTGCATCTGCGCCTCGGCGAGATCACCGCGTTCCCGTTCATCGAGCCGCCGGATGGCAAGGCGATCAGCGACGGTTTCAACCTGCTGCAAGAACTCTCGGCAGTCGATCGCAACAGCCAGCTGACGCCGCTCGGTCGTCAGTTGGCACGCCTGCCGGTCGACCCGCGCATGGGCCGCATGTTGCTTGAAGCGGCCAAGCTCGGCAGCCTGCAGGAAGTGTTGATCGTCGCCAGCGCCATGTCGATCCAGGACCCGCGCGAACGCCCGCCGGAGCGTCAGCAAGCGGCCGATCAGGCTCACGCACAGTGGAAGGATGTCGATTCGGACTTCGCCGGTCTGGTGAATCTGTGGCGTGGTTTTGAAGAGCAGCGCCAGGCGTTGACCGCAAGCCCATTGCGCAATTGGTGCCGCAAGAATTTCCTCAACTACCTGCGTCTGCGCGAGTGGCGTGATTCTCACCGCCAGTTGAGCCTGATCTGCCGCGACATGCAGTTGAGCCTGAATAAAGAGCCGGCGGATTATCCGAAACTGCACAAAGCCGTGCTGGTCGGGTTGCTCAGCCAGATCGGCCAGAAAACCGAAGACGGCGACTACCTCGGTGCGCGTCAGCGACGCTTCTGGATTCATCCGTCGTCGGGCATCGGCAAGAAGCGTCCGCAATGGCTGATGACCGCCGAACTGGTGGAAACCACCAAGCTTTACGCGCGCATGGTCGCCAAGATCGACGCCGACTGGATCGAGCCGCTGGCCGGGCACTTGATCAAGAAAAACCATTTCGAACCGCACTGGGAGAAGAAGCGCGGTCAGGTCGTGGCGTTTGAACAGATCACCCTGTTCGGGCTGATCGTGGTCGGCCGCCGTCCGGTGCATTACGGCCCGGTCGATCCAGTGGTTTCCCGTGAGTTGTTTATTCGCGAAGGTCTGGTACGTGGCGAGATTCAGTCGAAAGCCAAGTGCCTGACCGCCAACCAGCAACTGCTGGAACAGCTCGACGAACTGGAAGCCAAGGCTCGTCGCCGCGACATTCTCGCCGACGAAGAAACCTTGTATGCGTTTTACGATGCGCGGCTGCCGGCGGAGATTCACCAGACCGCGACCTTCGACAGTTGGTACCGGATCAACAGCCAGAAGAATCCGCAGCTGTTGATCATGCGCGAAGAAGACGTGTTGGCCCGCGAGGCCAGTGAAGTCACCGCGCGCGATTACCCGGACACTCTGCACATCGGCGATCTGGAGCTGGCGCTGACCTATCACTTCGAACCCAATCACCCGCGTGACGGTGTGACCCTGCGCGTACCGGCACCGCTGTTGCCGATGCTGCCGCCGGAACGCCTGGAGTGGTTGGTGCCGGGGCTGATCGAGGCCAAGTGCATCGCACTCGTGCGCAACTTGCCGAAAGCGCTGCGCAAGAATTTTGTGCCGGTGCCGGACTTCATCAAGGCTGCCTTGCAACGCATGACCTTTGCTGAAGGTTCGTTGCCGCAAGCGCTGGGCCGCGAATTGCTGCGCATGACCGGCGCGCGGGTCAGCGATGAGGCGTGGGCAGAAGCTGAGCAAGGCGTCGAAGGGCATCTGCGGATGAACCTGGAAATCGTCGATGGTCAGGGCAAATTCCTCGGTGAAGGTCGCGACCTGGCCGAGCTGACTGCGCGGTTTGCCGAAGCCAGTCAGGCTGCACTGGCCGTGCCGCAGAGCGCGAAAAGCCAGCAACCGGTGGAGGCGAAAGTCTTCGCCCCGGTGGCGGAAAAGACCCAGCAGAAGATCGCCGGGCTGTCGATGACGGTGTATCCGGCACTGGTCGAAGAGGGCGGTACGGTCAAGGAAGGGCGCTTCTCGACCCCGGCCGAGGCTGAGTTCCAGCATCGTCGCGCCTTGCAGCGTTTGTTGCTGCAGCAATTGGCGGAGCCGGCCAAATTCTTGCGCGGCAAGTTGCCGGGGCAGACCGAACTGGGCTTGCTCTATCGCGAGCTGGGCCGCGTTGATGCGCTGGTTGAAGACATTCTGCTGGCCAGTCTCGACAGCTGCATTCTTGAAGGCGAAGACCCGTTGCCCCGTGATGGCGCCGGGTTGGCGGCATTGGCCGAGCGCAAACGCGGCAACTGGACCGAGCACGCCGAGCGCGTGGCCCGGTTGACGCTGGAGATTCTCAAGCTCTGGCACGGCCTGCAAAAGCGCTTCAAGGGCAAGATCGATCTGGCGCAAGCCGTGGCGCTGAATGACATCAAGCAGCAAATCAACAATCTGGTGTATCCGGGTTTCGTCCGCGAGACGCCGATGCAGTGGCTCAAGGAGTTGCCGCGCTACCTGAAAGCGGTCGAACAGCGCTTCGAAAAACTCGGCGCGCAGGTGCAGAAGGATCGCGTCTGGAGCGGTGAGCTCGCCGGCCTCTGGGCGCAATACCAGACCCGTGCCGCCAAACATGCGCAGGAAGGCAAACGCGACCCGCAGCTTGAGCTGTATCGCTGGTGGCTGGAGGAATACCGGGTCTCACTGTTTGCCCAACAGTTGGGCACCAAAGTGCCGATTTCCGACAAACGCCTGAACAAACAGTGGAGCCAGGTCGAACCGTAACGCTGATCATTCCCACGCTCTGCGTGGGAATGCCTCTGGGGACGCTCCGCGTCCAGTGACGCGGAGCGTCACGGGCTGCATTCCCACGCAGGAGCGTGGGAACGATCATCCGTGTTGATCTTGAGAAAGGCGCCAAAAGTCCGCGTTTATGGCAAACTTCGCGACCATAAACGCCGGTTTCGCGACCCAGAGCCTTCGGCCGTGGTGCGAGACGGAATAAAGCGATGCCAGGTTTGCGTCCCCCGGATGGGAATAGACCCTTTGTGTGTTGGTACGACGGTTCCAGCACTTTCTGCCTGAACAGATTAGAGAAACGACCATGCATAACGTCGTCATCAGCGGCACCGGCCTGTACACCCCGGCCAACAGCATCTCCAACGAAGAGCTGGTGCAGTCTTTCAACGCCTACGTCGCCCAGTTCAACGCCGACAACGCCGAGGCCATTGCCAGCGGCGAAGTCCAGGCCCTGACCGAATCCAGCGCCGCGTTCATCGAAAAGGCTTCTGGCATCAAGAGCCGCTTTGTCATGGACAAGGACGGCATCCTTGATCCACAACGCATGGCCCCACGCCTGCCGGAGCGTTCCAACGACGAATGGTCGGTGCTTTGCCAAATGGCCATTGGCGCTGCCGAACAGGCCCTGCAACGCGCCGGCAAAACTGCCGCTGACATCGACGGTGTGATCGTTGCCTGTTCCAACCTGCAACGCGCTTACCCGGCCATCGCCATCGAAGTCCAGGAAGCCTTGGGCATTCAAGGCTTTGGTTTTGACATGAACGTGGCCTGCTCCTCGGCGACCTTCGGCATTCAGGCAGCGGCCAACAGCGTGCAACTGGGCCAGGCCCGGGCGATCCTGATGGTCAACCCGGAAGTCTGCACCGGTCACCTGAACTTCCGCGACCGCGACAGCCACTTCATCTTCGGCGACGCCGCGACTGCGGTGATCATCGAGCGTGCTGACACTGCGACGTCCAAGCACCAGTTCGACGTGGTCAGCACCAAACTGCTGACCAAGTTCTCCAACAACATCCGCAACAACTTTGGCTTCCTCAACCGCGCAGCGGAAGAGGGTATCGGTACCCGCGACAAGCTGTTCGTGCAGGAAGGCCGCAAGGTGTTCAAGGATGTCTGCCCGATGGTTGCCGAGCTGATCGGCGAGCATCTGCAAGAGAACCAGCTCAATGTCGGTGACGTGAAACGTTTCTGGCTGCACCAGGCCAACCTGAGCATGAACCACCTGATCGTGCGCAAACTGCTCGGCCGCGAGGCCACCGAAGAAGAAGCGCCGGTGATTCTCGATACTTATGCCAATACCAGCTCCGCCGGTTCGGTGATTGCCTTCCACAAATATCAGGACGATCTGGCTGCCGGTTCGCTGGCTGTCTTGAGTTCGTTCGGTGCGGGCTATTCGATCGGCAGCGTGATTCTGCGCAAGCGTTGAAAAGAGGTTTAATTTCCTCTTAATCGCGCCGACCTTTCCTACATCCGAATCGGCTCAAACGCTGTAATTTTTCGGAAATGGCGGCAGGTGAAGACCTGCCGCTATCATTTTCGGAATCGGCACAAGGAAATTTCTGGATGGCGGCTGACGACACCCAACTGCTTGCGCGCCTGCTGGCGGGCGAGCAACAGGCTTTCAAGGAACTGGTGACGACGTATCAGAGCGCCATGCGCGCTGTGGCGTATGCGATTGTCGGCCAGCGTCACGTCGAAGAAGTGGTGCAGGACGCCTGGTTGTCGGTGGTGCGTCACATTGCCAGCTTCGAAGGCCGCTCCAGTCTCAAGACCTGGCTGTTGACCATCACGGCCAACTCGGCCAAAAGTCGTTATAAGCAAAATCGCCGGGAAGTGTTGATGGATGATTTGCCATCGCCTCATGGCACGATCGACGACGACCGCTTTTCTCCCGGTGACGGCCATTGGCTGGTCGCTCCATTCGCCTGGCACCAGGACACCCCCGAAGCGCTGCTCACTGAAGGCGAATTGCGCGACTGTCTCGAGCACACACTGCTGAGCCTGTCGGAACTGCAAAGCAGCGTTTTGCTGTTGCGCGAGCGCCAGGGATTGGAGCTGGAGGAGATCTGTAATCTTCTGGAGATCTCGCTCTCCAATGTCCGTGTGCTGCTGCATCGTGCGCGGCTGAAAGTCTTCGCGACCGTGGAGCATTTTGAGGAGACCGGAGAATGCTGACCTGTAAGGAACAAGTGGCGCGCTCCAGTGATTATCTCGATGGCCAATTGAGCTTTCGCGAAAAGCTGATGGTGCGTCATCACCTGATGTTTTGCCCGAACTGTCGGCGTTTCATTCGTCAGATGCGTTTGATGCAAGCGACCTTGAAGGCGCTGCCGGAGAATCCGGAAGAAGGCGTCGAAGAACTGGCCGAACGTCTGGCCGAGCAACGACGAAAAGATAATCCCCTGTAGGCGCTGTCGAGTGAAACGAGGCTGCGATCTTTTGATCTTTTTTAAGATCAAGATCAAACGATCGTCCGATCGCGGCCCGAGCCTTCGGCAGCTCCTATAGGGGATTTTTGCATCCTGCAGAAATAGCCCGGCGCGAGCGAAACGAACGGATGATGGGGATCGTCCCGCCCGCACCGGGCTAAAGGGTGAAGCGTTTTAGAACTTGGCTTCCGCATCCAGCTGCAGGGTGTTGGCGTCAGCGTCACGCTGGGTACGGCTGGCGAAGTCGGCCTTGGTCAGGAAGTACGTCGCGCCAATGGCGAAGTTCTTGTCGATGTCGTAACCGACCTTGAACTTGTGGCCACGCGAACCGGTGGTGCCGTTGGCGAAGTCAGAGTCGGTGAAGGCGCCGACCACAGCGTTGCGCTGCACGTCACGATAGTTGTAATCGAGGTTCAGGCCGAAGACTTTCGACTTGGCACCCAACAGCCACGCGGTGTCCTGATCGGTTACGGCATCGTTGTTCTTCACGTACTGACCGTAGAACGACAGCGGCATCGGCAGACCGCCGATATCAACCTGGCTGAACCCTTCATACAGACGGAATTCGTTGTTGGCCGAGTTGCCGTTGACCGCCAGGGCGCACGGTGTGGAAGTGCCGGTGCAGCGGCTGTCTTCGTCGTTCTGGTAGGCGTAGACACTGCCGCCCAAGGTGACTTTCAGGTTGTCGGTGATGTTGAAGCGGCTACCCAACTGGCCAGCGGTCAGACGCAGGTCGTGACGGAATTGCACGCCATCGCCGTCGACGTTGTCCTTGAGGTTGTAGTTACCCAGGCTGCCGAACAATTCGGCGCTGCTGCCCAACGGGTATTTGTAGGTAACGGCCAGACCTTCCGGGTTGATGTCGCTGTCCCAGATCACGTCGCCCATGCTGACCCACGGCTGGAGCATCTTGCCGCCGATGATGTGCAGGTTCTTGATCTGGTCAGGGTGGTAGTCGATGTAACCCAGGTCGAGCCAGATCTGCTTCTTGTCGAAGTAGTTGTCCTGGTCCTGGTTGGTCGAACGGGCATCATCGCCGCCGCCGGTGGCGATACGGATGCCGGTGTCGACTTGCGGGTTGATCTCGGTGTAGGCACCCAGACGGGCACGGATGCGCTGACGATCCTTGTCGCGGCCACCGTTGTTCGGTTCGCCGTCGATCTTGATGGTTTCCTGACGGATCCGCACATCGCCCTTGAACTGGGTCTTTGCGGCCCAAGCGAGTTTCTGGTCGAAGACGCTTTGCTCGTTGGTCTTCTTCGCAACAGCAGCGACTTGTTCGTTGGTCTCTTGCTGCGCCTGCTGCGCGATTTGCTGAGCCTTCTGATCCTTGGCCAGTTCAGTTTGCAGTTCGATGTACTGCGCCTGGGAAATGGAACCGTTAGCCTTGAGCATGTCGAGCAGTTTGGCGTCGACTGCAGCACTGGCCGGAACACTCATGGCCAGCAACAAGCCACCGCACAGGGCCGCCGCAGTTTTCGTGGAAGCAAGACGCATAGCAATCTCCGAAGATGAGAGGGGATGGCTGAACCATCCGGGGCACAACCGACGATTCGAACGTCGGAAAACAGTGTCCGGGTAGAACCCGGCGCTCTAAAAACAGGCGCCAGTATCGCGATGGTTTATGACAGAGCAGTGGCACAGTGATGGCAGGTTGATGACGATATCGATTCGCCCTGAACTATTGATCTAGAGCGCTGTCGGCCGATTGCGGGTGTGCAATGCCGCGCAATCGGCGATACTCGCCGGGCGCTGAAGTCCTGTTGTGGAGAGCTTTTTGATGCCGTTGCAACGCCTGCAAAACCTGTCGCAAATCGCTCCCGCAAGCTGGGATGCGCTGGTGCCTGAAAACCAGCCATTTCTGCGCCATGCCTTTCTCAGCGCGCTGGAAGACAGCGGCAGCGTTGGCCCCCACACCGGCTGGCAACCTGAGCATTTGCTGCACATCGAAGATGATCGTCTGATCGCCGCGTTACCCAGTTATCGCAAGTGGCATTCCTACGGCGAGTACGTGTTCGATCATGGCTGGGCCGACGCCTGCGCCCGCGCCGGCATCGATTACTACCCCAAACTGTTGAGCGCCGTACCATTCAGTCCGGTCAGCGGCCCGCGCTTGTTGGCGGCCAATGTCGAAGACGGTTTTGAACTGCTCAAGAGCCTGCCCGGCTATCTGGAAATTGAAGGGCTTTCCAGCGCGCACATCAATTTCACCGACCCGTTTACCGACGCGGCGATGGCCGAACAACCGGGCTGGCTGCAACGCATCGGCTGTCAGTATCACTGGCAGAATCGTGGGTATCGTGACTTCCAGGATTTCCTCGACGTGCTCAGTTCGCGCAAGCGCAAGCAGATGCGCAAGGAACGCGAGCAGGTGGCGGGGCAGGGCTTTGAGTTCGAATGGCTGGAGGGGCGCGAGCTGGACGAGGCGCAGTGGGATTTTGTCTACGCCTGTTACGCCAATACCTATGCAGTGCGTCGGCAAACGCCATATCTGACGCGAGAGTTTTTCAGTCTGCTGGCCGAGCGCATGCCCGAGGCAATCCGCGTGGTGCTGGCCAAACAGGGCTCACGGCCGGTGGCGATGGCCTTCAGTCTGGTCGGTGGCGACAGTTTCTACGGCCGCTATTGGGGTTGTCTGGCGGAGTTTGATCGACTGCACTTCGAGACCTGTTTTTATCAGGGCATGGATTACGCGATTGCACAGGGTTATCAGCGTTTCGATGCTGGCGCTCAGGGCGAGCACAAGCTGATTCGTGGGTTTGAACCGGTGATCACCCACTCTTGGCATTATCTGCGGCATCCAGGTCTGAAAGCAGCAGTGAAAGATTTCCTGCATCAGGAACGCGCCGGCATCCTCGCCTACGCCGAAGAAGCCAAAACAGCCTTACCCTACCGTCAGACATAAATCCCCTGTAGGAGCTGCCTTCGGCAGCTCCTACAAAGGGATCTTAGGCACCCCCTCAGGTTGCTTCCTTGCCCAACCAGCGATAAATCCCGCCACCGACCACCGCGCCAATCAACGGCGCGACCCAGAACATCCACAGTTGCGCGATCGCCCAGCCCCCGACCATCAGTGCCGGCCCCGTGCTGCGGGCCGGGTTTACCGAAGTGTTGGTGACCGGAATCGAGATCAGGTGGATCAGCGTCAGGCCCAGGCCGATGGCGATCGGTGCCAGTCCTGGTGGTGCGCGTCTATCGGTGGCGCCGAGGATGATGATCACAAACATCGCGGTCATCACCAACTCAGTGACAAACCCGGCGGCCATCGAATACTTGCCCGGCGAGTGTTCGCCATAACCGTTGGACGCCAGGCCGGCGGCGATATCGAAGCCCTCTTTGCCGCTGGCGATGTGCGCAATCAGCGCTGCCGCGAGAATTGCGCCGAGCACTTGGGCAATGATGTAAGCGGGCAGCTCTTTGGCCGGAAACCGACCGCCGACGAACAGACCGACCGAAACGGCCGGGTTGAGGTGACATCCGCTGATGTGGCCGATGGCGAACGCCATGGTCAGCACCGTCAGACCAAACGCCAGGGCCACCCCCAGCACCCCGATTCCCAACGGTGAAGACGCGGCGATCACCGCGCTGCCGCAACCACCCAATACCAACCAGAACGTACCCAACAACTCAGTGACTGAACGTTTGAACAGAGACATGAGAGGCGTCCTTGATAGCCCTGCTATCGAGACTGCATCGAGTTGTGCGTCCTTGCAGACTTACGACAGGCTCCGTTCCGGAGCCTTGGCTGAGTACAGCAGGCTTTTTGCCGATTTCCAGCGGCCACAAAAAAACCGCCAGCGCCCGTGGTTGGCGGGCTGTGGCGGTGATCGTTCCCACGCTCTTGGAGGGGTCAGTCGATGCCGACAAACCCCCCGGTCTGATGCGCCCATAGCCGTGCATACAGACCACGGTGGGCGAGCAATTCAGCATGGGTGCCGCTCTCGGCAATCTTGCCGTTCTCCAGCACCACCAGCCGATCCATGCGCGCAATGGTCGAGAGACGGTGGGCAATGGCGATTACGGTTTTGCCCTGCATCAGGGTTTCCAGACTTTCCTGAATCGCCGCTTCAACCTCCGAGTCCAGCGCCGAGGTCGCTTCGTCCATGATCAGGATCGGCGCATCCTTGAGCAGTACCCGCGCAATGGCGATGCGCTGGCGCTGGCCACCGGACAATTTCACCCCGCGCTCACCGACATGCGCGTCAAACCCGGTACGACCTTCAGCGTCCGACAACAGCGGAATGAACTCATCGGCGCGCGCCTTGTGCACCGCATCCCACAACTCGGCATCGGTCGCATCGGGTTTACCGTACAGCAAGTTGTCTCTGATCGAACGGTGCAGCAGCGAGGTGTCCTGCGTGATCATGCCGATCCGCGCGCGCAGGCTTTCCTGGCCGACTTCGGCGATGTTCTGACCGTCGATCATGATCCGCCCGCCCTCGACGTCGTAGAGGCGCAGCAACAGGTTGACCAGCGTTGATTTGCCGGCACCGGACGGCCCGATCAAACCGATTTTTTCGCCCGGTTTGATGTTCAGGTTGAGGTCGCCAATGATCCCGCGCTTCTTGCCGTAGTGAAAATCCACGTGCTCGAAACGCACTTCGCCACGGGCCACGTCCAGCGGTTTGGCCTGTTCGTGATCGGTGACGCTGACCGGTTGCGAGATGGTGCGCAAACCGTCCTGGACCATGCCGATGTTTTCGAAAATGCCGGTGACCACCCACATGATCCAGCCGGACATGTTGACGATGCGGATGACCAGGCCGGTGGCCAAGGCAATCGCACCGACAGTGATCAACGACTGCGTCCACAACCACAGGGCCAACGCGGTGGTGCCGACGATCAGCAGGCCGTTCATGGCAGTGATCGCCACGTCCATGCTGGTGACGACGCGGCCGGCCATTCGCGCTTTGACGGTCTGTTCTTCGATGGCTTCCTTGGCGTAGTGCTGTTCGAAGTTGGTGTGGGCGAACAGCTTCAGCGTGGCGATGTTGGTGTAGCCGTCGACGATGCGGCCCATCAGTTTCGAGCGCGCATCGGAAGCTTCCACCGAGCGATCTTTCACGCGCGGAACGAAGTAATACAACGCGCCGATGTAGGCGACGATCCACGTCAGCAGCGGGATCATCAGGCGCCAGTCAGCCTCGGCGAACAACACCAGCGAACTGATTGCGTAGATCACTACGTGCCACAGCGCATCCACCGCTTGCACCGCCGAATCACGCAGCGAGTTGCCGGTCTGCATGATGCGTTGGGCGATGCGTCCGGCGAAGTCGTTCTGGAAGAAGTTCAGGCTTTGCTTGAGCACGTAGCTGTGGTTCTGCCAGCGGATCATGCTGGTCATGCCGGGGCTCAAGGTTTGATGCACCAGCAGGTCGTGCAGGCCGAAGAAAATCGGCCGCAGGACGAGGGCAACCACCAGCATCCACGTCAGTTCGAGGGCGTGGTCGCTGAAGAAATTCGGGTTCGGTGTACCTTGGGCCAGGTCGATGATACGGCTCAGGTAACTGAACAGTGCCACTTCGATCAACGCGGCGAACAGGCCGACGACGAGCAGGGCGGCAAAACTTGGCCAGACTTGTTTGAGGTAATAGGTATAGAAGGGCCAGACGCGATCTGGAGGGGACGCCGTCGGCGCCTCGCGGAATATGTCGATCAGTTGTTCGAAACGGCGATAGAGCATCAGATAACCGCCCGGAGTACGGGCTCTCCTTTTATCGGTGTGAGCGGCGCGGGATCAGGCCAGCGCCGCTCGATACGCCCTGTACAGCTTAGTCGATGACTTTGGCCGACTTGATGAAAACAGGGTCGGCAGGTACATCTTTCATGCCGCTTTTGGTGGTGGTTGGCGAGTTGACGATGATGTCGACAACGTCCATGCCTTTGACCACTTTGCCGAATACTGCGTAGCCGTCGCCTTGGTCGAGGAAGTCGTTGTCCTTGACGTTGATGAAGAACTGGCTGGTCGCCGAGTCAGGTACAGAGGTGCGGGCCATGGACAGTGTGCCACGGACATTATGCAGGCCGTTTTTGGATTCGTTCTTGATAGGGGCCTTGGTTTCTTTTTGCTGCATCTGTTGAGTGAAGCCGCCGCCCTGGACCATAAAGCCCGGGATCACACGGTGGAAAATGGTGTTGTTGTAGAAGCCGCTGTTGACGTAATCGAGAAAGTTTTTGGTACTGATCGGCGCCTTGACCGGGTCCAGTTCGATTTCGATCTGGCCGTTGGTGGTGTCCAGCAGCACGTGCGGTGCTTTGGCCGGCGTGGCAGCCATCAGGTTGGCGGCAAACAGCACAGTACCAGCGGCGAGGGCGAGTTTTTTCAACATGGGTCAGTGATCCTGAGATTGAGTATCGGCTGCGGCGAGGAACTCCAGCAGCGTTTGGTTGAAGCGTTCGGGTTGATCCAGCGGGGTGGCGTGGCGCGAATCGGCGATCACCACCAGCCGCGCATTCGGCAGCAGTTTTACATAGGTTTCTTTCAGCGAGACAGGCGTGTAGTCACGGTCGGCGCTGATGACGAGCGTTGGACAGGACACTCGGGAAAGTCGTTCCTGAACGCCCCAGCCAACAATCGCATCGAAGCTGGCGAGATAAGCACGTTTGTCGTTTTTTGCCCAGCGTTCGGCCATTTTCTGCCGCAGATCGGCTTGTTCCGGTTTCGGAAAAAGTTTGCCGCCAAGGGCTTTGCCGATGCTGGAGAGGCTCAGCAGTCGCATCAGACTCCAGCGTTTGAACCATTGCCAATAATCGTCGCGGCTGCGGATTTTGACTTCGGGTGCGCTGTTGACGATGGTCAGGCTTTTCAGCATTTGCGGCTGATCGACGCCGAACTGGAAGCCGATCATGCCGCCCATCGACAGCCCGACGTAGTGCACCGGGCCGAGGTTCAAGTGCTCGATCAGCGCCAGCATATCGGCACTGAAACCGGCGATGCTGTAGCGCTCGCGCGGTTTGTCCGAGCGCCCGTGGCCGCGAATATCCGGGACGATCACCCGGTAATGCGCGGCCAGTGCCGGGATCTGCATTTCCCAGTCCAGTGTGCTCGAACCGAGCCCGTGAACCAGCAGCAACGGCGTACCGTGGCCATATTCCTCGTAGTGCAGGTTGCAACCTTCGTGCTCGAAATACGCCATCGGTGAACTCCGTGTCAGGCTTGTTCAGGGGCGGCGAACGGTGCGTCCAGCGGCAAAGTGTCGAAGGTACGCAGCAGTTCGATGAGGATTTGCGTGGCCGGGCCCAAGGGTTTGTCCTTGTTCGAATACAGATAGAAGCTGGAATTGCGGTTGCCGCCCCTGTCCAACGGTAGCAGCTTGAGCGAGCCATCTTTCAGTTCGCGCTCGATCATGTGCCGTGGCAGCCAGGCAAAACCGAGGCCGCTGCTGACAAACGTGGCCGCCGTGGCAAGGCTACCAACGGTCCAGCGCTGCTCGGCGCCGAGCCAGCCGACGTCCCGTGGTTGCTGGCGGCCGGAGTCGCGAATCACCACTTGCATCTGGGTCTCCAGATCCTGAAAGCTCAGTTCGCGATTGAGTCGATGCAGCGGGTGATCGGGATGGGCGACGGCGACGAACTCGACGTCGCTCAATTCCGCACCGAGGTAACCGGGAATGCTCAGGCCAGTGATGGCCAGGTCGGCCACACCTTCGAGCAGCACTTCCTCGACACCCGACAACACTTCCTCGCGCAGACGCACGCGGCAACCGCGACTTTGCGGCATGAACGCGGTCAACGCGCGGACAATCCGCGCACTTGGATAGGCGGCGTCGACCACCAGCCGAACCTCGGCTTCCCAACCCTGTTCCATGTGATGGGCGAGATCTTCCAGTTGGCTGGCCTGTTTCACCAATTGTCGCGAACGACGCAGCAACACGCCGCCGGCCTCGGTGAGCACGGCTTTACGCCCATCGATGCGCAGCAACGGCACGCCGAGCTGGTCCTGCATACGGGCGACGGTGTAACTCACCGACGATTGCGAACGGTGCAAGGCCTCGGCAGCCTGGGCGAATCCGCCGTGGTCGACCACGGCCTGCAATGTTCGCCATTGATCCAGGGTCACGCGGGGCGCTTTCATCAATAGCTCCTCTTGTCCTAAGCTGGCCGTCCCTCATGGAGACTGCCGAATGAAAAAATTCTGTTGTGTGCTGCTGGCGTTGCTTCCGCTGACTGCTTTTGCGTACCCGATCGATGTGCAGAAAGATCTCAATGGCATGAAGATCGATTACGAAACCTTCGACACCGATAACGACATCGGCTCGATTCGGGTGGCCAACTACGGTGATGTCGATGCATCCTGCAAAGCGGTGTTCAGCAATGGTCCGGAAGCACCGCGCATCCGCACAATCGAGGTACCGGCCGGCAAACATAAAAACGCCACGGCCAAGTTCACCCGCGAGATCATCAAGCTGCGCATCAAACTGACCTGCAGCCCGAAATAACACCGATCCCTGTAGGAGTGAGCCTGCTCGCGATAGCGGTGTTTCAGTTAGCACAGATGTAGCTGACACACCGCTATCGCGAGCAGGCTCACTCCTATAGGAGCATGGTTCAGCATCTAAACGAATTATTCGATACTTTGCAGCAATTATTTGCGCTTTTTCATCGATTCGACTCTGTTTAACCTTCACTCCATCGACCTACAACATTCTCGGATGGAGGCTACACACCATGTCCCGCGTTCTGATCATTGAAAGCAGCGCCCGCCAACAAGATTCGGTTTCCCGTCAACTGACCCAGACTTTCATCAGTCAGTGGAAGGCGGCGCATCCTAACGATCAGATCACCGTACGTGACCTCGCCGCGAACCCGGTGCCACACCTGGACAGCAACCTGCTGGGCGGCTGGATGAAGCCGGCCGAGCAGCGCAACGACAGCGAACAAGCCTCGCTGAACCGCTCCAACGAATTGACCGATGAATTGCTCGCCGCCGACGTGTTGGTCATGGCCGCGCCGATGTACAACTTCGCCATCCCGAGCACCCTCAAGGCCTGGCTCGACCACGTGCTGCGTGCCGGCGTGACCTTCAAGTACACCGAAACCGGCCCGCAAGGCTTGCTCAGCGGCAAACGTGCCTACGTACTCACCGCTCGCGGCGGCATCTACGCCGGCGGCCCGGCGGATCATCAGGAACCGTACCTGCGTCAGGTCATGGGTTTCATCGGCATCAACGACGTGACATTCATTCACGCCGAAGGCATGAATCTCGGTGGCGACTTCCAGGAGAAAGGCCTGAATCAGGCCAACGCCAAGCTGTCCCAGGTCGCTTGATAGGTTAATCGCCAGATAATCCCCGATTGTTTAAGTGACCTGGCGCAACCCCTTCAAGGCTCTACGCGCATCGAACCTCCCTTTGCACTTGTTGCTCCTGAGTGCTGTAGCCCGATTGAACGCATTAGCGAGATCGGGCTTTTTTTTGCCCGTAACTCACCGATCCCCTGTAGGAGCTGCCGCAGACTGCGGCAGCTCCTACAGGGGGATTTTTGTTGGTTGCGGGGTGGAAAAACCGCTATCGTCGCCGCCATTCGATTTCGAGGCGAGCATGGGCTATCTACTTTTTGTCACGCTGATCCAGGCGTTTTCCTTCAGTCTGATCGGCGAATACCTGGCCGGTCATGTCGACAGCTATTTCGCGGTGCTGGTGCGTGTGGTGCTGGCCGGGCTGGTGTTCATTCCACTGACCCGCTGGCGTTCGGTGGAACCTTCATTCATGCGCGGCATGCTGCTGATCGGCGCCTTGCAGTTCGGCGTGACCTACGTCTGCTTGTACCTGAGCTTCCGGGTGCTGACGGTGCCCGAAGTGTTGCTGTTCACCATCCTCACGCCGCTGCACGTGACGCTGATCGAAGATGCGCTGAACCGCCGCTTCAACCCATGGGCGCTGATCGCCGCGCTGGTGGCGGTGAGCGGGGCGGCGGTGATTCGCTTCGACAGCATCAGTCCGGACTTCTTCATGGGCTTCCTGCTCCTGCAACTGGCCAACTTCACCTATGCCGCCGGGCAGGTGATGTATAAGCATCTGGTGGCCAAGCACCCGAGCGATCTACCGCACTATCGGCGCTTCGGCTTCTTCTACCTCGGTGCACTGGCGGTGGTGTTGCCCGCATTCCTGATGTTCGGCAAAGCGAATTTCCTGCCGGAAGCACCGTTGCAGTGGGGCGTGTTGCTGTTCCTCGGCCTGGTCTCGACCGCGCTGGGCATGTATTGGTGGAACAAGGGCGCGTGCATGGTCAACGGCGGCACGCTGGCGGTGATGAACAATTTGCATGTACCGGTGGGGTTGCTGCTGAATCTGCTGATCTGGAATCAGCATGAGGAACTTGGAAGATTGTTCCTCGGTGGCAGCGTCATCCTTGCCGCCGTATGGATCAGCCGACTGGGCATCCGCAAATCCCCAGCCACTGCATAACCCCTGTAGGAGTGGTGGGGTTACATGAGGTGTTTCTGCGGTTCAGGAATGCTGGCTGCGCCGAGCACCGCCGGCAGCAATCCAGAGCGCAAATCCCCACCACTCGGCTGCTGATACAGACTCAGCCCGAACTCCGGCAATACCGCCAGCAGATAATCAAAAATATCCCCCTGAATCCGCTCGTAATCGGCCCACGCCGTGGTGCGGGTGAAGCAGTAGATCTCCAGCGGAATGCCCTGCGCAGTGGTCTGCATCTGCCGCACCATGCAGGTCATGTTTGGCTGAATCTCCGGATGACTCTTCAGATACGCCAGCGCATAGGCGCGGAAAGTGCCGATATTGGTCATGCGTCGACGGTTGGCCGACATCGCCGCGACATTGCCCTGGGCCTCGTTCCACGCTTTTAATTCGGCTTTCTTGCGGCTCATGTAATCGGTGAGCAGATGCACCTGGGAGAGCTTTTCCTCCTCGTCATCACGGATGAAACGTACGCCGCTGGCGTCGATGAACAGGCTGCGCTTGATCCGTCGCCCACCCGATTGCTGCATGCCGCGCCAGTTCTTGAATGACTCGGACATCAGCCGCCAAGTCGGGATCGAGACGATGGTCTTGTCGAAATTCTGCACCTTGACCGTGTGCAGGGTGATGTCGACCACATCGCCGTCAGCGCCGACCTGTGGCATCTCGATCCAGTCGCCGACACGCAGCATGTCGTTGCTGGTCAACTGCACGCTGGCAACGAACGACAGCAGCGTGTCCTTGTAGACCAACAGAATCACCGCCGACATTGCACCCAGACCAGACAGTAGCAACAGCGGTGAGCGGTCGATCAGTGTGGCGACGATGATGATCGCGCCGAACACATACAAGACCATCTTCGCCAGTTGCACGTAGCCTTTGATCGAGCGCGTCCGGGCGTGTTCGGTACGTGCATAGATGTCGAGCGACGCATTGAGAAGGGCGCTGACCGAGAGCAGCAGGAAAAGAATGGTGAACGACAACGCCACATTGCCAAGAAAGATCATGGCGGTTTTGCTTAATTCCGGCACCAGATGCAGGCCGAACTGGATGACCAACGACGGCGTCATCTGCGCCAGGCGCTGAAACACCTTGTTATGGCGAAAGTCATTGATCCAGTGCAGCGCCGGCTGGCGGCCGAGCATGCGGCTGGCGTGCAGGATCAGGTAGCGCGCAACTCGTCCGAGCACTAGCGCGATGACCAACAGCAACATCAGCGCCAGGCCGGATTGCAGAAACGGATGCTGTTCCAGGGTGCCCCAGAGGTCTTGGGCTGTAAGCCAGAGCTGTTTGAAATCCATGGGAGAACGATTCTTCTGTGAGACGCGATGAGTAATTAGAGCATTTAAAACGCGCGGTATTGCCGTTGATGATAAATCAGGCAACAAAAAATGCGCCTGCATTGGTGTGTGGGGGGCTCGGCATAGCACTGTCCGGGCGCGCCGTACAAGGTGTGAATGATCGCTGTTCGCATAGATGAATTTGTGAATTTACGTCTTTTTTTAGATTGATTAATGACGTCAGAAAGTTGTCGGTTGGCGCGAAACCTGTAAAGCGCCTGGGAACTCGAAGCGTATCTATCCAGAACGTTAATTTTGGCAAGTCACAATAAATAAGTTTTGCACTGATAGAGGTCAGCAAAATGGACGTCGCACCATCCTGACTAATCGTTAGTTATGGGTTTTTAGCGCCTATTAATAGTTTTAAGTTGATGATTTTGAAGTGCTTTAAATAATGTAACATTCAGTTACACTTCTACGGATTTACTTATCGTTCAACGCAAATGTAGTCTGCAAAAACTTTCTACCTTGCAGACGGAACTTGCATGGAAAACAACTCTGGAGCTTTCTTCGGAAAGCACACTCTTGGCGAGCTTTATAATGTCGCTCCGAAAAAACTAAACGACCTAAGTTTTCTGACTGAGCTCTTGTGCGCTGCGGCGACTAAAGCGGGCGCAACAGTCTGTGGAACTGTGTCCAAACAGTTTGATCCGCAAGGCGTTACAGTTCTGGTTTTACTGGAAGAGTCTCATGCTTCCTTTCATACCTACCCGGAACTCGGCGCGCTATTTCTCGATATTTTCACTTGTGGGACGCAGTGCGATCCGGATAAGGCTTTCGAGTTTATCTGTGCTGCACTCGATTGTGATGAGCATCAAATAAAGACTGTGAGGCGTGGCTGTCAGTAAGTAAAGCTCAATGTAAGTCATCAATGGATGAGGATGTTACAGCATGAGGAGGGTAGTGAGGATGAGCGAAGTTTCTGAACCTATGTTGTTGCAAGAGCCTATATCGGATGGGGTCAGCAGAACGTGGCAGATATACAGAACGCATTTCCAGGGGCGCACGAGATTTCAGGATATCCTTATTGCGGATACCGCCCACGGTAGAACCCTGTTCTGTAATAACGAGCGGCAAAGCTCCGAGTTAAGCCAATTGGCTTATCATGAAGGGCAAGTAATGCCAGCGCTTCTCAGTATGCCAAATTTACCGCAGTCGGCGTTGGTTATTGGCTCGTCCGAGGGGGTGGCGGTAAAAATTCTTCAGGAAGCAGGGGTGAGTCAAATCACTCATGTAGATATCGACGAAGAGTGCATGCGAGCCTGCGGTGAACACCTTCCGTATGGATACACCGAAGAAGAAATAAAAAGGTATGTCAGTGCCAATGATGACAGCGCCATAAAAATAATTATCGGTGATGGCAAGGAGTACATAACGAACTTGCTCGGCAAGGGAAAAACCTACGACCTCATCGTGATGGATATACCCGATGAAGGGCCGGAAACAGAAGGGCTTTATAATGAGTCTTTTTGGGCCGATGTAAAATCCTTGCTGAGTCCGGATGGCGCATTCATTACCCAGGCAGGTAACTCTTGCTTATGGCGGTGCAAGACCCTGAAAGAGTCTTACGAGCGGATGCAGAAGGTATTTCACCACGTCACCTACTTCGAAGTTGATGAACAGGATTGGGTCTGGCTGGTTGGCCATGCGGGGAAAGTAGAACTGTCTACTGAACAAATGCAGCGAAAACTCAGTAGCAGCAAATACGATCCACAGTACATCGATGCGGTATCGCTATCGAGATCGGTGATCGCCCCCAAAGTAATGCGCATGGATTATTGAAAATGGAATTTCAAAGTATTCAAAAGAGTGAATTGATCGAACAGGAAGTCACTCAATCACCTGTGAGTGTCTACACCGAGTGGGATCCGCTGGAAGAGGTCATCGTAGGTATTATTGATGACTTCAGGATTCCAGAGTGGGACACGAACCTGAAGGCAGTGATACCTCAAAGAACCCAGCAGTTTTTTATTGATAACTCTGGCAAGCGCTTTGACAAAGAACACGTGACGCGCGCTCGAAAAGAGGTTGATGGGCTGGCATCACTGCTCGAAGGATTGGGTATTACGGTCAAAAGGCCTAACGAACACGATCATTTCAGACCCATTGTCACGCCATTCTTCTCTACGAATGGAGGGTATTACAGCGCCATGCCTAGAGATGGCATGTTTGCGTTGGGCAACAAGATTATCGAAACACCCATGGCCTGGCGCAGTCGCTACTTTGAGACTTTTCCATTCAGGGATATTCTGAACGATTACTTTAAACGCGGTGCGCACATTACATCCGCGCCGAAGCCAATGCTCAGGGATACGATGTGGAAACAGGGGCACTCCTTTCCCGAGGAGTACTTTGATCAAGTGATCGAGGAGCATGAGCCTCTCTTTGACGCTGCCGATTTTCTTCGGATTGGTGCAGACATCGTCGGGCAACGCAGCCATGTCACTAACATGTTGGGGGTGCAGTGGCTGCAAAGAGAGCTTGGAGAAAACTATAAAATACATATTTATGAGTTTGATGACGCCTCACCCATGCACATCGACACCACAATCATGCCGCTGTCTCCCGGTCGAGTGCTGGTCAATAAGGCATGGGTAAGCAAACTGCCGGAGTTTTTCAAGGATTGGGAAATTTTGGTCCCGCCTCCCAGTACGATTCCAGACTCGCACCCGCTATATATGACCAGCAAATGGATTCACACCAACGTGCTCTCGCTGGATGACCGCACTGTTATTGTCGAACGGCAGGAAGCCGATTTTATTGCCGCCTTCAGACGTTGGGGATACGAGGTGATTCCTTGTGACTTCCGAAACTTTCAGTCATTCGGTGGCTCGTTCCATTGTGCAACACTGGATGTGAGAAGGTCAGGCAAATATCAACGGTACACTTGAATAGCGAAGGATCGCTTATGAATACTCAATGGGAAATGCTAGAACAGGGAATTGCTCAGTTCAAAGGAGGTAAAGTCTCCAGGCTGATGGCATGCGGTATTGCAATTATGCATATCTCCGCCGGTATCGTGGCTGCGGCGTTAAGTTATTTTGTCTTTACCTATAGCCTGATGCTGGGCATGGTCTTGTATTTCCCGTTGATATTCTTCATTGGTACTCGATGGCGGGCAATAAATAACATGTCGCACGAGTGTTTTCATTTGTATTTCACTCGGGAAAGAAAATGGAACGAACGGATTGGAGTCATTCTCGGGATTATCGAGTTTGGCTCTTACTATGACTTCAGAGAGGAGCATGCCAGCCATCACAGATATTTGGGAGACTACCAAGCGGACGGGGATTTCCGTGGCTTTGAAAAGTTTGGGTTCTCTCAGGCGGTTACGCCCGTCGCGGTATGGAAGCAATTGTTGTTTGCCATGTCGTTGCGACACGTGCGTGAATATATATTTGTGAAGATCTATGTGAAGCGAGATCCATTGTGGGCGAAAATTGTCCGGGGCAGCTATATCGTACTTCTCATTATCTTCGCAACCTTTTCCCCGCTGGTATTTTTTGCCTATTTCCTTGTGCCATTTGCCACTGCATACCAAGTTATAAAATACCTGACAGATTATCTTGATCATGGTGGCCTCCTTGATAATGTGGATGCTCTCTATAAATCCAGGAATTGCTATATCAAGAACCCGGTTATGCGATCTATAGCATTTCCACGACATGACTGTTTTCACCTGGTACATCACTTGTTTCCTGCTATTCCGAATAAAAGAATGCAGGAAGCTCATAACTGGTTGGCAGAAATGTGGCCAGAGTATGGACAGATGGAACATGGTTTTTATCATAAACTTGTCAAGCTGGGCGGGCATGCGACATGAAAGATGTCTTGATGGCCATGAACACTGAAGTTAAGACGCCTTATTATTTATGTGATTCGTCATTGCTCGAGCGCAATGTATCCATTATGAACATGATTGAGCAACGTGCAGGATGTACGGTGCTGTTTTCGATGAAGTCGTTCAATGCTGTCGGTATCCTCAATGAGTTTTTTGATGGGCGTGTGTCTGGTTACTCAACAGGTTCGTCTTTCGAATTCAGAAGTGTCACTGAAGGCGGGTTGAGAAAACCAGCGGTGCTGAGTATTTATAAGCCCGCATTTACCCAGGCGGAAATTCTGGAATATTCCGCGAAAGCTGATTTTCTGGTTTTTAATTCTGCAGAGCAACTCAAGCTTTTCCAGAGCTTGCAAGCGAGTCACGATATAAAGCTACATGCCAGAATCGGCGTGCGGGTTAATCCGGAAATATCCGTCGTGGAAAAGGATTTATATAATCCTTGCAGACCCAACTCTCACTTGGGAATCAAGCTTACCGAACTCGATGCTTTGGACACTGCCTACAGCGGGATCCTAATCCATAATATGTGCCAGTCAAGAGATGCACAGGAGTTCTGTACTAATCTGGACCTCATCGAGCAAAAACTCGACGTGGTCATACGAGGCGGGAATTTGACGTGGATAAACTTTGGTGGAGGAAGTTTATTCACCTCGCCGGGTTACGATCTGGATCGGATCATTTACCGACTAAAGACGTTTCGCGATAAGTATAATCTGGACATTTACCTGGAACCGAGCGAAGCATGGGTGCTGGACGCCGGGTACCTGGTAGCAGGGGTGCTGGATATTAACGGAAGGGAAAATAAAAACGCGATATTGGATATTTCCGTACCTGCGCACATTCCAGATGTGCTCGAGATCCCATATAGCCCGCGCGTCATCAATGGAAAAGTGGCTGCAGTGAGTCAGTTTTCATACACGTTATGTGGCTTGTCCTGCATGTCGGGTGATGTAGTGGGTACCTATGAGTTTGATGCCGAGCTCCATGTCGGCTCCAAAGTCGTGTTTGAAGACATGCTCCCTTATTCTATGGTTAAAAGCAGTTTTTTCAATGGTGTAGCCAAGCCGGATATTTACCTGTGGTCTTCGGATAACAAGATAAAAAATATCAAGGCTTATGCATTTGAGGATTACGTTAATGCATAGACTACCGTCGATAGTAGAGAATTATGAACTTTGTCATTCCAGCGAGAGCGTGATTGTCGATGGCGATTATGCAGCGTTGTCTGAACGCGACGGTGCACTGGGTCATCAGTCGGCATTGCTGGTCTGGAAAGAAGGGTTCTTGAACGAAGGGTTGAAGCGTCACTTCGCGCGCGCCGATTGGCCTATTGAGCTAGTCAAAGCGTTCGCACCTTCTGAATGGCGTTGGGTGATGAAGTATCCGGAGGAGGGCGATCTGGTCGCAGAATCAATGTCGATTCTGGAAAAAGCGGCAGGACTTACCGGCCGACCTGACGGGAATATTCATCTTACGCTGGAGTTGAGGAGCTACGATGTCCGCGACTCAGAGGTGGGAGGTCTGAGTTGGTGGCAAAGTCGTGCGCATTCTGTTCGCGGTAAAACTGAACTTGGCGACCTGTTCGTCAACAGGCTCCTTGACGTTTTGGCGGAGGTAGAACGTTCTGGAGCAAGCTTCTTCGTTGAGCAACTGTCGATCATCATCTCTAAAGACGAAATGGCGTCACAAGGAACACTAACGCCATTCCTCCATTCGGATATGTATTACGGTGTTCGCGAAACAGCCATTACTTCACTTCTCGAGACTGGCTGGGAAGGGCATGGCGGGGCGTTGTTCATGCCTGACGTGAAAATGGCTCATTTTGGCGAAGACGATGAATCGATAGGCCTGCAGGAAACGTTTGAACTTGCCTTTGAACACGCTCTGTGGAAGACATATTCGGGCGATATCCTGATCTACGATGGACAGATCAAGGACGGTGAGGCTTGCGGTAGCAGAGGCATTCCGCATATCTCCCCGGATCAACCTGGACGCTCATCCAGGCTGTGTGTACTGATGCATCATAAATCTTGCACGGTAGAGGATTAGTAACTTGAGCATGGATGCCGGATTAATGACATACGATTGTCAGAAGTTTACGAATGCGATCGAACAGATTGAAGAACTGGCGAAGAGCGTTTCGAAACCGGATACCGATTCCCGGGTCATACAACTTGATGCGTTGCGTTTTTGGTCAGCCAACGCGCAGGCGATGGAGAAGTTCCAGCATTTTTCTAAAGAAGATATCAATCAGTTCAAACTTGAACGATTGAAGCGCCTGGTTGATTTCGCTTATGAAAAAGTACCGTTCTATCGGCAGCTCTACACGAGCGTAGGGTATGAGCCCGGGGCGATTGCTAGCCTTGAGGATTTTTCCAAGTTGCCGATCGTGACAAAAAGGCAGTTGCGGGAATTTGAGATGGTCGAACGAGTCTCCTCGCCAGATAAAATAATCAGTACACCCTCCACGAGGACCTCCGGCTCCAGCGGCACACCGTTTATCAGCTTTCACGATCAACCGGATATCTTGCGGGACTACTCGGAGGTGTTGCGGTTTTATAACAGCTGTCTGAAACGTCCGCTGGAGTCAGGTGACTGGATCTATTTGATCCACCACGCCGGGTTGTGGGTTTCTTCCTTTGACGGAACGTATCGAACATTTCAATTGCCCGATCTCTTCCCGGCCACACCGCTGGGTCAACACCTCGAGTTTCTCCGGCCACGCGTAATATCGACGTTACCGAGTTACCTGCCACTCATCAAAGAAATGGGCCTGCGGCTGAGCGACTATGGTGTAGAGGCAATAGTGACAAATTCTGAATACAGCCCGCAATCCGAGCGTGATTTTTACGCTAGGGAGTTGGGTGTTGCCGTGTTTGATGAGTACAGTTCCGAGGAGTTTGGTTTAATCGCCACTCAATGCAGTCACGGTATGTATCACGTGGTTGAGGACGGTGTGCATGTCGAAATTATTGATAAAGATGCCAGCGAGTTGGGGACGGTCATCTGTACAGATCTGAACAACTGGTTCATGCCCTTGATTCGATTTGAACACGGTGATCTCGCTCGCGAAGTTTCTGCTCATGAAGCTTGCAGTTGTGGGCGTCATGGGGCGCGGATTTCTGAAGTCAACGGCAGAAGTGATGACGCGTTTCTGACTGCGGATAATCGCGTAGTGCCCAGTGCATCGATTCTCGCAGCTGTCGATGATGTCCTGGTGGAACACGATCTTAATCTGAATGAGTTTCGCGTTATTCAAACCAGCGCTACCGACGTTTTATTGCAGACGATTTACAGCGGCCCGACATACTGCGAAATGCCGAAGTTGCTTGGTCATTTCAACGAAAGACTGATCGCTCTGTTTGGTTACTCTGTAAATCTGCATCATCAGGAAGTCGCAGCATTGGCCGATGTGAAATCATATAAAAGAAAGTGCCTGGTAAGAGACTGGAGTAAATCTAATCATGTCCCTGGTTAAACTAGAAGATTTATCTTTGGGTTACGGCGCAGAACCGGTATTTGAAGGCGTGGCGCTGTCTCTTGCCGAGGGTGACCGATTAGGCCTGGTGGGTAGCAACGGTTCCGGCAAGTCGTCCCTGCTCAAATGTATCTCCGGTAGTTCAGATGATTACAGCGGATCACTGACCAGAAAAAAAGGTCTGAAATCCTTCTATGTCCATCAAGGTTTGATTGAGCTCGCTCAAGGTAATGTGACATGCGACGTTTTTCTGCGTGGTTATCTCACGGATGCCGTGGATGACTGGAAAATTGACTACACTTTTGAGTCATTGAAATTTCCGAAGAAGTATCGGGAGTTGCAAATCCGTGAGTTAAGCGGTGGCTGGAACAAAATGTTGATGTTTGCAGCTGCTCTGATATCCGAGCCTGATCTGTTGATCCTTGATGAACCGACCAATCACTTGGATATGTACAGGACAGATATTCTCGTTGATGTTTTGCAAACCGTTGGCTGGGTCAATACGTTGTTGGTTGCCAGCCATGATCGTTTTTTTCTCGACGCTGTGACTCAGCAAACACTTTTCCTTGATCGGATAGGGGTATACAGATTTCCCTACTCGTATTCTCGTGCAAAAGGCTTTATGTATGAGAAGGAACGCGAACTCGAGAACTCCCTGCAGGACCGAAAGTCAGAAATTGAAAGATTGACTCAAAGTGCGAAATTACAACGTCAGTTGGGTGTCAATAATTTTTCTGACAAGGCCTCTCAGAAAGCCAAGCAGATCGAAAAAAAGATAAGAGTGCTAAAGACGACGTTACCCGATCGGCAGACCGTTGATACTGTGCAAATCAAATTGGAAACCGAGTCGATCGAGGCGAAGTATCTGATCAAACTCTATGATTTCAAGGTGAATAATCCTTCGGGAGAGTTGTTGTTCACGGTTCCAGAGTTGGAAATAAAACGAGGTGACAGGATTGTTATCACCGGCGCCAATGGGTCTGGCAAGTCATCTTTTCTTCGTGTTATCGCGGGATTGTCGAGCGACGCGCTGGAACTGACTCCTAGCGCTCGAGTCGGGTACTTCGAGCAGAGCCCGTCCAGGCTATCAGTTGATAAGTCCATACTCGATTTTGTTTTAGAAAACGCTGAGCCCGATTCAACTAGGGCTGTTGCACTGCTGGCTTCGGCGGGCTTCACCTATCTTGATACAAAAAAAAGCATGCTGCGAACCAGCTTCGGCGAGAGGGCGCGACTGTCTCTGTTGGCGCTACGGCAGACCAAACCAAATTTTTTGCTGTTGGACGAACCCACGAACCACCTTGATATCAAGTCCCAGGAAATGTTGGAGGATGAAATCAGGCGCATGAACTCTGCGGCATTAATTGTTTCTCACGATCGACGTTTTGTTGAGAATGTCGGGAACAGATTTTTTTCAATCAAAGGTGGTGTTCTGGTGGAGGGGGCCTTTCATGGAGAGGAATCTTTTTGAGGATAAGATCAGACTGGATTTAAAGAAGTTAAGATCAGATTTGGACGCGTTGAAGTTGCGCGAGGATATCTCTGCTCTCATGCGTCAGTCGACTCTGAAAAGCATCTGCTATATCGCTTTGGAATATTTCATCATTGCGTTTTCGGTTTGCCTGGTGTTGAATTTCAGTTATTGGTTCATTCCGTTAAGCGTCATTCTTATGGGCGCGCGGCAGCGTGCACTCGTCGTATTGGTGCACGAAGGTTCACACCGTAATCTTTCCGCTAGTGCTTTACTGAATGACGTCATGACCAAGTTGTTTTGTGCATTGCCGATGATCCTATCGCTTGATTCATATAGAAGTATTCACGGGCAGCACCATCGATATCTCGGCGATCCGGAAAAAGACAGTGACTATCTGCATGATCCCCAGTTGGTTGAAAAGGGCTGGATAAAGCTTTACTGCTCTGAGCTATTAAGCCTGGAGTCGTGGTTGGGTAATGCTTTTGGTTTGCCGGTGCAACTGAAGTTGGCATTGAATTGTTTGCTATGGTGGAGTGCAGTCCTTGGATTAATATTTTATTTTTCTGATCTGGAGGCCGTTGCTGTTTTCGTCGGGCTCTGGATTATTTCCAGAGCAACCGTTTATCACGCGATCATCAGCTTTGTGATCATATCGGATCATGTTGGTCTTGTTCCCGGTGGAATCATGAGCTTCGCCAGAAACCATCCTTCCACGGGGTTCCTGAGGAAAATGGTTCATCCGCATTTCAATGGTTTGCATTTGACTCACCATTTATTGCCGACGGTGCCGTATCACAACCTCAAGAAAGTTCATGAGGTACTATTGGCAGTGCCGGATTATAACAAGGCAGAACACTGCTATACTTATTTTACCGGGACGCATAGCGTAATTGAGTCTTGGTGCAGGAAGATATCCAAGGGAGCGGAATCTTGATTACACCATGTATAGATAACGAATACGAAAAACTCGAAGCGGTTTTGTTGTCTCAGCCTTTGCTCAGTCACGCCTGTCCTGAGTTTCCGACCGAGAAGTCCTTGGGCCAGTACGCCAGGTTAGTCAGTGAGTTGGAAAAGCGGGATATTCACTGCCTATATGTAAAGTCTGAGCTTGATTTGCCCTATCAATGTTATACCCGAGATAGCAGCATTTTTACGCCGTTCGGCGTCTATGTAAATAACATGGGTTTTTGTGAGCGAGAGAAAGAGACGCAGTTGATCAAAGAGTTTGCATCTGATCATGGATGGCCTCTAGCACATGAGGCTCAACAAGGGACGTTGGAGGGCGGAGACGTCATCGTTGTACGAAACGGTCTGGTTGTCATCGGGACGAACCAATTGAGGACATCCCATTCAGGTGCGACTGAAATTCAGGATTTATTCATAGACAACGGCTGGAAGGCATTAATAGTCAATTACGACGTCACACTGAGGCATCTCGACGTCGCCTTGGGCGTTATTGATAAGCATACGATTGTCTATGCTGCTGGAAAGATTGACGAAGAGGAAATAGACCGATTAAGGACGGAAGGGATTGACTGCATTCCAGTGGACGTAACCGAAACGCCGTTTGCCTGTAATTTTGTCAATCTCGGCGACGGTGTGCTATTGACAACTGTACTTTGCCCCGCAACCAGGGCAGTGTTCCAGAAGCTCGGCTGTACGTTGGTCGAAGTAGATCTGTCTGAATTTATAATGGACGATGGTGGCCCTCATTGTTTAATACAGTGCATTGCCAGAAAGACGCTAAAGGACTATTGATGATTCGCTTGAGTAATATATTAGGTGTTTACCGACTGGCGCTGCCTCTGGCTGTTTCGAATTTGATCGTATTTGCCTCGGGAGCGATCGATTATTTTTTTATTGGGCGACTGGGGGAGCAAGAACTTGCGGCCGCTTCCCTGGCGTTTAACCTGTATTTTTTTATAAAAATTCTCGGGGATGGAATTATTCTTGCGATCATCCCGATGCTAGGGAAGTTGGTTGAGGCCGGCGCGTATAAAGAGGCCACGCAGGTTGTCCTGAACAGTGTAATCGCGTTGGCGGTTGTGTCATTGCTGGCGAGTCCCTTTTTGATAGGTGGCGAATGGTTGCTCAATGTTCTCGAGCAGCCGCGTGAACTGACCAGTCTTATGTTTCCGCTTTTTCTCTCTCTCACGATCAGTTTGCTGCCGTCTTTTGTATTTACCATTCTGGTTACTTATCTTTCTGTGCTGCATGCACCATGGGAGGTTTTCAAGCAATCGCTGCTGTATTTGTTGGCGAAGTTGCTCGTTGGCTACTGTCTGTTCACGGTGTTCGACGTGGGGCTTCCGAGTGTCGGGATTTCGACATTGCTCTGCAGCTTCATGGCGATTTTGGTGGCGGGTGATCATCTGTATCGAAAGCGGCGAATCGTGTTCTCTGCGAATAGATTCAAATTCAGTCGGCACTTGGTATCGCAGGTTCTTTCTATTGGCACACCGATCGGGCTGCTCGAACTCTCGACTATTGCCTCGACCATGGTTGCTGCGTTTTTCATGTCACCCTTCGGCGAGTCGGCGATTGCGGCCAATGCCTTGGCTGTGCTCTCTATAGAAATCGTCATCGTTTTGATGTTCGGCTTCAGTGACGCTTCTGCGATATTGGTTTCAAAGTCTATTTCGTTGTCGGAATCACGGCGCAACATCATTTCTGTCCTGTTTGCTGGTTTGTTGTTTTCGATCGTATTGCTGTTGGTTATGTTTGCTTTCAAAGGGGATATTCCCATTTTGTTTTTACCCGATTCCTCTGGGTCAGCTGATACCTTGCAGCTCACCGAAGACTTCATCGAGATTGCATTGTTCTTGTTTGTCTTTGATTCGGTAGCCATTATTTTGCGCGGAGTTATGCAGGGCTATGGTGAAACCGGAAAACAGCTTTTTATCAGCCTCTTGGGTAACTGGCCGATAGGTCTCGGTTTGGGACTTGCGCTGGCTTATGCGGGAGGTTTTGACGCCAAAGGGATATGGTATGGCATGGCTGCCGGCCATTTATTCACGTTTGCAGGCATGGTTTTGCTGGTGATTTTTCGTGATAAGGAACAGCGACTTGACTCAAAAGCTCGCTCTCTGACTTCCTGAGGTGTGCTGACAGATAGAAGATGTTTCGATGGCTCGGAAGGCGTTTTCAGGACGCTGTTGAGTCCACCCGATGGCGTTATTTTTTGCCGTTTGTATAAAGAAACTCGGCCTGAGCGCTCGAAACCGGTAACCTATGCAGCTGTTTTTTTGCATATCTTCGAGGTAGCACCCGTGTTTTCCCAATTCGCCCTGCACGAACGCCTGCTTAAAGCTGTGGCCGAGCTGAAATTTGTCGAGCCAACGCCTGTGCAAGCCGCGGCCATTCCGCTGGCGCTCCAAGGGCGTGATCTGCGGGTGACGGCGCAAACCGGTAGCGGCAAAACCGCCGCTTTCGTTCTGCCAATCCTCAATCGCCTGATCGGCCCGGCCAAGGTTCGCGTCAGCATCAAGACGCTGATCCTGCTGCCGACCCGCGAGCTGGCCCAGCAGACGTTGAAGGAAGTTGAGCGCTTTTCGCAGTTCACTTTCATCAAGTCCGGCCTGATCACCGGCGGTGAAGACTTCAAGGTCCAGGCCGCGATGCTGCGCAAAGTGCCGGACATCCTCATCGGCACCCCGGGCCGGATGATCGAGCAACTCAACGCCGGCAACCTCGACCTCAAAGAAGTCGAAGTGCTGGTGCTCGACGAAGCCGACCGCATGCTCGACATGGGCTTCGCCGAAGACGTCCAGCGTCTGGTGGACGAATGCCCGAACCGTCAGCAGACCATGCTGTTCTCGGCCACCACCGGTGGTTCTGGCCTGCGCGACATGATCGGCAAGGTGCTGAACAACCCTGAGCACTTGCAGCTCAACGCGGTCAGCCAACTGAACTCGACCACCCGCCAGCAAATCATCACCGCCGACCACAATCAGCACAAAGAGCAGATTGTGAACTGGTTGCTGGCCAACGAGACCTATCAGAAGGCCATCGTCTTCACCAACACCCGCGCCATGGCCGACCGTATCTACGGCCGCCTTGTGGCTCAGGAATACAAAGCGTTCGTGCTGCACGGTGAGAAAGACCAGAAGGATCGCAAACTGGCGATCGACCGTCTGAAGCAGGGTGGCGTGAAGATTCTGGTAGCGACCGACGTCGCGGCCCGTGGTCTGGACGTGGATGGTCTGGATCTGGTGATCAACTTTGACATGCCCCGCAGCGGCGACGAATACGTGCACCGCATCGGTCGTACCGGCCGTGCCGGTAACGACGGTCTGGCGATCTCGCTGATTTGCCACGGCGACTGGAACCTGATGTCGAGCATCGAGCGCTACCTGAAGCAGAGCTTCGAGCGCCGTACCATCAAGGAAGTCAAAGGCACCTACGGCGGACCGAAAAAGGTCAAGGCTTCGGGCAAAGCCGTTGGCGTGAAGAAGAAAAAGACTGACGCCAAGGGCGACAAGAAAAAAACCGCTGCCAAGACGCCGACCAAGCGCAAGAGCGCCAACCGTCCGAAGCCGGACTCGTTGGTGAGCAGCGATGGCATGGCGCCGCTGAAGCGCCGCAAGCCGGCAGAACCTGCGGCTGAGTAAGGCGTTTCAGGCGCACAAAAAAAACCGGACACTGTCCGGTTTTTTTTCGTCCATCAGTTGCCGAGCTGGCCACTGGTGTCGGCGTCAAAGCGCCGTTTAGCCTGATCGGCCGCTGGTTTCAATGCGGCAAGCAGTGCTGCTTCGCTGTACAACCCGGTACCCGCCAATTCCTTGGGCGTCGGCTCGATCGGGATCAGCACATCTTCCCCATCGGCATGCAGCCAGATCGCCACAACGTGCAGTGCCGAGACAAACAGCACGCGCAGCTCAACGGTTTTGCCGTGTAATTGCGGCGCTTGTTCCGCCAGTTTCAGCGCACCCACCGTAGCTGCGGCGTGATCGCCGTGATTCAGCGAGGCGAATTCAACATGCCCGCGCACCTCGGCCAACTGCGCATCGGCAATCGTTACGCCGTCGGCAAACACCAGGTAATGCCAGTCGCCGAGGCGGGCATCTTTCAGGCCTTTGCCTTGGCTCAGGTCATCCAGACTCAGCGAGTAGCCACGATAGGCCTCGCTAAGGCTGATCTTCGCAGGTGCTGCATTGGCGAACTGGCGATTGGCGCCAAAGCCCTGGGTTTGCAAAGCGGCGTGCAGCGCCGGACGCAAGGTCTGTACGCCGTTGGAAGGCGCCTTTGGATAAGTCAGTTGCATGATGTCGCCCTCCTAGTTTTTCACGGTGAAGTAAGTGTGGGTCCAGTTGCCGCCGCCGTTATAGGCACGGGGGAACGCGTTCAGCGCGCGGGTCGAATAGCCGTAGATCGAGTCTGCAACCAATACGTAATCGCCATTGGTGCCGTAGATCGTCAGAAAGTGCGCACCGCCGCCGTACCAGGCGCAGCGCAAGCCGACCGGGCGGCCCATGCTGATCTGGTTCTGAATGGCCGACATCTGTAGCGAGCCCTGATTCATGCCGTTGTAACTGCGGGTGGTTTGCAGAGCGGAATCCAGATAGCCGTAGACGTTGCACGGGCCCGGCTGATTGCAGCAGTTGCGGTCGAGCTGGGTGCTGGCCACGCCGCACTGCGTCCAGTTTCCGGTGCCGTAATAGTTGCCAACCGAGGCGGACACGGCGGCCCAGCACCAGTTGGTCTGGGTCTGTTTCTGCATGTTGAAGTTGAGGCTGCCAGCGGCGAGGGCGCTGATCTGTTCAGCGGCCTCGACTTCGACCAGTTGCGGGTCGAGCAGATGGCTGGCCAGGCACCTTGGCAGTGATTCGCCGGTGAATCGTGTTGCTACTGTGGTTAACATTTTTTCAATCCTCCATGAATGAAAACAAGCATCTTGCTTGTGAGGGTGTTGCGGTATTGCTGAGCGATCGGTGCTTAACGGTTGCCATCTTCTGTGGCCGGTTCCGATCTCCTTGCTCGAGGTAACCCTAGTCAGGGATATGCAGTAATGCAAATAAATAAATGCATTAATGCATTTTCAGGCGCAAAAGATCGCAGCCTGCGGCAGCTCCTACAGCGATCGATGCAGGAGTTGCCGCAGGCTGCGATGTTTTGACCTGGCTTTTAGCTTTCGGCTTTTTTCTCAGCCGTACTCAATTCTTTCAACCGCTGATCAATCAATTGGCACTTGTCCGGCAGGTCCTTGCTGGCCGTACCAAGATCCATTTTCTGCAACTCGGCATTGATCTCTTTGGCCTTGGCCGGATTCTGTTCGGTGAGCTTGGCGACTTCCTTGGCCAGTTGTTCACGTTTGGCGGTGGCCTCCTCCGGCGTACAGGCCCAGACGGGCAGGGCGCAAGCGAGGGTGGCGGCGAGGGTGAGCTTGATCAGGGTTTTCATCGGGGCAGGCCTCAGTTCCGGTTAAGGCGGGTTAACCGGTTGAGGCCTTGAGCGCGGGAAAAGTTCAGTGCTTATTGCTCTTCGTGGCAGCAACTCGATTTAGCACCTTGCTCATAACGATCATGATGCCGAACCCATTCCATGATCTCGTCTTCATTCCTGCCTTTGGGCGTGAGATCGAGGTAGTTGTAGGCACCGACCAGCATGTCGAGACCGCGAGCATAGGTTGAGTAGGTGTGGAAAATGTCGCCATTCGCATTGCGATAAAACACGCTCAGCCCGGGCATTTCTTCCTCGGCGCTGTCAGTTTTTTCGTAGTTGTACGTAGCCTTTCCCGCCGCGACATCTTCTGCCCGGGCGCAAACACCGAAGTCGTAGTTGAAGTCACAACCCTCTGACGACACCCAATCAAACTTCCAGCCCATGCGCCGTTTAAAGTCCTGGAACTCATTGAATGGGGCGTGAGAAACAGCCACAACGGCGATGTCGTGATGGGCCAGATGCTGATTGGCGCCATCGATATGGTCACTGAGGAACGAGCAACCCTGGCACCCTTCCTCCCAATCCTTGGCAAACATGAAGTGGTAAACCACCAGTTGGCTGTGTTTGCCAAACAAGTCAGTGAGTTTCAATTCACCGTTCGAACCCTGGAAGTGGTAGTCCTTGTCGACCTTCACCCATGGCAAAGCGCGACGTTCCGCGCTCAGCCGGTCGCGTTCCTTGGTGAAGGCTTTCTCGTGAATCAGATGTTGCTTACGGGCGGCGAGCCATTCTTCGCGCGATACCACCGGATGATTCTCAATGTTCATGATGATTTCTCCTGCGGGGTTGAAACCGTCTGTTTCAGACTAGTCGTTTAACCCTGCTGAAAATCGACAGACCGCCGGTCGGTCGGCTCGGGAAATGCGGCTGAACGGCTGACAGCCACTCCGGTCACAACCTATGAACGCGCCATAAATCACGCGCACCGGAGGTTGTATCAGGATGACGACTTATAACTGGGATTTGATTGAACGCTTGCTGCACGAAGTGCAGAACAGCGCCGGCCACAGTTTTGCCCCACGGGCCTACGCCGAAGACTATGCCGCGGCGAAAGCCAGCGCTGGCGAGCCGATCGAGAATCTGGATCATCTGAAAACGCTGGCTTGCGACTATGAAAGGTTGCTGCTGTTGCGCGGCTACATCGCACCGCGTCCGGATGAGGAGGGCAGCACGGGTAACAATTTTGTCCTGACGCCGCGCGGTTCCAGCTTGCTGAGCCTGATCGACAGCAGCATTCCCGGCAACGATCACCCGCGTCAGGTGCTGGATGAGCAGGAGGATGCGCTGGCTGAGGCGACGTTTGATGGAGTGGCGTCAAAAGCCCAGATCGCCTGATTTTCCACAGGGCAAAAGATCGCAGCCTTCGGCAGCTCCTACAGAAATCGGTGTAGGAGCTGCCGAAGGCTGCGATGTTTTGATCTTCTAATTCTGCTTCGCGGCCTTGAGGCATTTGAGGTCGTTGAAGTCTTTGCGCACCCCTTCGATCTTCTTCAACAACCGCTGCCGCTGTTGCGGCGTGCTTTCGGCCATCAGATCCACTGCTAGCGAGCGTCCCTGCGCCTCAGTATCGGCAAAGGCCTTGCGGTAATCCGCTGTCCATAAGGTCTCGCGATTGACCAGAAGCGTCTCGATTCTCTGTGGGAATTCGGGACTTTTGCGTTGTGCGACTGCGGCACTGAACTGCTTCTGCCAATGGGCGCGATTGGCGATCCATTGCGTGTACTGATCGCCCAGCGCGGTCGACCACGCCATGACCCGCTGCTCCTGCGTGGCGCTCAGTGGCCCCAGCCAATCGTTCAGACGTTTAACCATGCGCGCGCCACGTTCGGCAATTTGCTGCTTAAGCGGTGGTTTGAGGTATTCCTGCTGACGCTTGCGCAAATCCTTGGCAAACGCGTCATTCATTTCCGCCACCTGTTTGTCGTCCAGACCTTGCAACAGCTCGACGGCGGACGGGGTGATTTCCCGCGCTGTTTCGGCGATGGCCTGCTTGGCCTCCACCGTGCGGGCCTGCAGCGCGGCATCGGTGACCTGATTGGTTTCGACCATTGTCTGCAGGCGATCAAGCCAGTCCAGGTAGCCCGGCAATTGCGTGGTGCAATGCCAGCTCAGGTGGTCCTTGAGGCGTTCGTTGAACCAGTCTTTCTGCTCGCCGTTCATGTCCAGGTAATCGCCGAGCGTCCATGGAATGATCACATCGAGATTGCGATAGGCCAGGCCGACGCGACTGCAGGCGCCGAGGGCGAGGGTGAAGATCAGTAGCGCGGCGATGTGTTTGAACCAGCGAGACATGGGCGAATCCTTGCGTGAGCCTGGCTTCGAGGGACTGATTCCTATGTGAACGCAGAATGAACCCGGCAGTTCAGCCGATCAATAGAACGCGCGTTCAGCCTTGAGGGTGACGAGGCCGTCGCACTGACTGTTGTGCCCGGAGTAGGCCGAGCAATCGCTGCCGCTGAGGCTGGAGTTGCTGTAGATCAGGTCGAGATCGACGCCCATGAATGGCCGGGACAATTTCACTGACCAATCGGTAAAGCTGCCGACATAACCACCGTCCACAGCTACCGGCGTGTTCAGTTGGTGGGTGGTGTATTTCATGCTGACGCCGATGCCGAACGGTTGATTGCCGCCAAGATCGGCAAACAAGGTGTTGTTCTGTTTATCCGGGTCGTTGCTGAAGGCCACGCCGAAGCGGCTGCCGAGCAAGGTCAAACCACCGAACAGCTCCTGGCTGTCGAGCGTTTCTACCTTGGGATAGCTGTAGTGGATCATCCCGACTTCGTAACCAAGGGTTTGATCGAAAGGCTGTTTAAAGCCGACGTAGGAGTCGATCTCGAGGTTCTTGCCCGGCGTGATGCCCATGCTCGGCGCGTACTGGCCAACGTAGAGGCCACTGTCGTGGCTCAGGTCGAGGCCGCCGTGGAAGGAACCGATTGCCGCGGGTTTGACCAGACCCTGGGCCATGCTACGTGTCGGCGTGGTGCCGAGTTTGAGGTCGAAGTCGCCCAGTTCACGCTGGAAAATCTGCGCGTGCGCGGTCGCACTGGCCAATAGGCCTACGAGTAATAAACAAGATGGTTTGCGCATGCGTCACTCCATGAACAGCGAGGGCAGGGCGGCGGGCCTGCTGAAACGCTTGATCTAGACGCGTGCAAGGATACCGGCGAATGCTCGGCGTTGAAGGCCGTTCGTCGATTTAAAAGGATTTTTGTTTAATGCGGAGGGTATGTTGCGCGGTGCCAGTCCAGACGCTTCGAAGCTCAAAGCGCCTCTGGACGGGTGTAAACCGGGTATTACTTCTTGCCCAGGCTGATCTGCTTGGACGGGCCGAATGTCTGGCCACTGACGCCTTTGGCAATTTGCTGAATCTCGCCGCCGGACTTGAGGAACGCTGCGATCTGATCGTTGATCGATTCGCTGGTTTCAACGGCTGGAGCTGGCTTTGCTTTGCTGGTGGATGCTTTTACACGCATGGCGGCCATTAACCTGTAGAAAAGTAACTCGGCCAGGCATCGTACAGGAATAACTTGACAATTGCTTGGTAAATATCCCCGGGAATAACCAACCTCATTGCTGCATTATTCTCGATTAAATGTTCGAAATATTCGGCTAACCTGCTGTTTTAAATAAGAACATTCAGGTGTTACGACATTCAGGTTTTCACCCGCGAGCGCTTGTGCCTGCCTGACGAGCGGCACTCAAGCACTGGCGTGAGCAAGGAAAATCAAGGCGTTGAGCGGGTTTCAACAGCGTGCGGATCTGCCGCCCGACGGGCACGCCAAAAACGGGTAGAATGCCGCCCACGCAATGAGGGTTTCGGAAAATGGCTTTAGTCGGGCGTTACAACAGTTTGCAAGTGGTGAAACACACTAACTTCGGTTTATATCTGGACGGCGGTGCTGACGGCGAGATTCTTTTGCCCAATCGTTATATTCCGAAAGATATTCCTACCGAAGATGAAGATTGGCTCAACGTATTTGTTTATCTGGACAGCGAAGACAAACTTCTCGCCACCACGGAAAAACCAAAAGTTCAGGTCGGCGAATTTGCCAGTCTGAAAGTCGTTGAAGTCAACAGCATCGGTGTGTTCCTCGATTGGGGGCTTCCGAAGGATCTGTTGCTGCCGTATTCCGAAGAAAAGCGCCAGATGACCGCCGGCGAATACTGCGTGGTGCATGTCTACCTCGATAAGCACACCCGCCGCATCACCGCGACCGCGCGTCTGGATCGCTACCTCGACAAGACCCCGGCCAACTACAGCCAGGGCCAGGAAGTTGATCTGCTGGTTGCCGAAGCCACCGACATGGGCTTCAAGGCGATCATCAACAACAAGCACTGGGGTTTGATTCACAAGAACGAAATCTTCAAGTTCATGCGCGCCGGCATGATCGAGAAGGGCTATATCAAGGAAATCCGTGCCGACGGCAAGATCGCTCTGAGCCTGCAACCGGTTGGCCAGGAAGCGGCCAGCAGCCTGAACTCGAAGATCCTCGCCAAGTTGCGCGACAACAGCGGCACATTGCCGGTCAGCGACAAGAGCGATCCGGCATTGATCAGCAGCCTGTTCGGCGTCAGCAAAGGCAACTTCAAGAAGGCCATCGGTGCGCTGTACAAGGAAGGCAAGATCGTCATTCATGCCGATCGCATTGAACTAACCTGAGCCTTGGGTGGCCCATGTTGCATGGGGCACACACGAGGTCGGATCGATGAAAAAAGCGCTGATTGCCTACGTTGCCACGCTGGTGACGTTTCTGTTGCTCGACGGTATCTGGCTCGGCCTGTTGATGGCGCCGACCTATCGCGAACTGCTCGGTCCGCTGATGCTCGAAAAACCGCTGCTGGTTCCGGCAGCGGTTTTTTATTGCCTGTATGTTTTTGGTTGTGTGGTGTTTGTGGTGCTGCCGGCCGTGACGTGGCAATGGGCGGCGAAGCGGGGGGCGTTATTGGGGCTGGTGGCGTATGGCACTTACGACCTGACCAATTGGGCGACGTTGCGCGGGTGGTCGGTGCAGGTGTCATTGATGGATTGGGCGTGGGGGACGTTTGCCACGGCAGTGGCTTGTAGTGTTGGGTTTTTGTTGGCTAAACGACTGCATTCAGATCCATGAGCAGGGTTGATTGAACTGACGCCATCGCTGGCAAGCCAGGCTCCCACAGGGTTTTGTGTCGAACAGTGGAATAGCGGACAACCTGTCACTGTGGGAGCTGGCTTGCCAGCGAATGGCGGCGCAGCCGACAGCCATTCACCCCTGCCGCCACTGAAGAACTAAATGTCTTTTCCAGACGGCTTTTTCCCTCTGACTGATTGATAATCCCCGGCATTGTTTTTGACCATTGGATGGCCTGCCATGTTGTGTGTGTTCGAGGTGTTGCGGTGAGTGTCGAGCGGCGCAATGCCGACAGTTTTGCCCTGCAAGTGATGATCGGTCTGTGCCTGATCTGGGGTGTGCAGCAGGTGATGATCAAATGGGCGGCGCCCGACATCGCGCCAGTCATGCAAGCGGCCGCGCGCTCGGGGATCTCTGCGTTGCTGGTGGGATTGCTGATCTGCTGGAAAGGCGGCTGGGATCAGGTTGGCGTGACCTGGCGTGGCGGGCTGCTGGCCGGTGCGTTGTTCGGTCTGGAGTTCTTCTTCATCGCCGAAGGGTTGCAACTGACTACTGCCGCGCACATGTCGGTGTTCCTCTATACCGCGCCGATTTTTACCGCGCTGGGCGTGCATTTCCTGTTGGCCAGTGAGCGACTGCGACCGTTGCAATGGTTGGGGATTCTGCTCGCGTTTATCGGCATTGCGATTGCTTTCGCTGGCGGCGTGTCCTGGAATGACCTTGATCGGCGCATGCTCCTGGGCGATGCCTTTGGTGTCTTGGCCGGTGCCTGCTGGGGCGCAACCACGGTGGTGGTGCGCGCCTCGCGATTGTCGGAAGCGCCGGTGACGTTGACCCTGTTTTATCAGTTGATCGTCGGTTTCCTCGGCCTGCTGTTGATCGCGCTTTTCAGCGGCCAGATCACTCATGTCAGCCTCACCACTGTGGCCGTCGCCAGTGTGCTGTTTCAGGGGCTCGTCGTATCGTTCTTCAGTTACCTGATCTGGTTCTGGTTGCTGCGCCGTTATCTGGCGGCGAACCTTGCAGTGTTCTCGTTCATGACGCCGCTGTTCGGCGTGACCTTTGGCGTGTTGCTGCTCGGCGAACAACTGAGCGTGAACTTCATCATCGGCGCGGTGCTGGTGTTGCTCGGTATCACCTTTGTCAGCGCCGAGCAGTGGTTGCGCCGGCGTTTGCGCAAAGCGCTCGGCCAACGTTAGTCGATTGCATCGCCAGGCCGCCGGCCAGCAGCAAACCGCTGCCGGCGATCACTAATGCGGGCTGCAAACCGCCGCTGAAATGGCTGCTCAACGCGGCCAGCAGCGGGCCGCTGAGCTGGCCGACCGCAAAGCAGGCAGTGAGCATCCCTGCGTTGCGCTGGGTGGCGTGCGGCGCCAGTTCCCGCGAGCGCTGCATGACCAGTTGCATGCAAGCCAGAAACGGCATGCCACACAGGATCACACCCATTGCCAGGCCAAGTCCGCTGCCCAGCAGACAGGCAAACACCCCGGCCGCTTGCAGCCACAGCGTCGCCATCAACCAGTGACGGGTCGTTGCGCGATCTTGACGCCGCAGGCTCACCAGCAACACGCCAATCGCAGCGCCAAGACCGAAGCAGGGCCAGAACAGATCCGCCTGCCATTGCCCGTGAAACTGCGCATTGGCCATTTGCGAGAGGAAGGTCGCCGGAATGATGTAGCCGACGCCGTACAGCGCATAGATCACCGCCAGCCGGCCAATGCCCCGATTCGACGGACTGACCGGCGCAGCAACCGCCGTTGTCGTTGCGACAGGCGTTGGCAGCAGACGCCAGACACCCAACATCATCACCAACGCCGCTGCGGCATAAATCAGCCACAACGTTGCGGACGTCTGATTCAGCAGATGTGAGACCAGCGCCAACACCCCCGTCAGAAAAATCCCCAGACCTGGCCCGGCAAATACCAGAGCACCCAAACCTGGGCGACCCGCTGCCGCCGCCAAGGGTTGGCTTAAAGACGTGATCATCACCAGCACCCAGGCGCTCGCCACCCCGGTGCCGAAGCGCAACAGCAAGTGCGACCAGAAGCCATTGGCCCAGAACGACGCCAGGGTCAGCAGCACGCACAACCACAAGCCGCCGTGCAGGCGCCGTTGCACCTGCTGCGGGCGATGCGCAAACATCGCGTCCACCGCGCCGAGCAGATAACCGAGGTAATTGGCCGCGGCAATCAGACCAGCGGCCGTCAGGTCGATCTGCCCTTCGCTGAGCAGGTGTGGCATTTGCGGGGTGAGGGCGAAACGCCCGATGCCCATGGCCATCATCAGGGCCACGAAGCAGGCGGATAAGCGAATCAATGGCGACATGGTCGGGATTCCGTTGAAGGATCAATGACCGTCAGGCTAGGACTGATTGACTTTCTTTAAAATTGAATAATAGTGAGTAACTTGTTCTGTTCTGGAGAAAGGTTGTGGAGTTCAGCCAACTGCGGATCTTTCAGGCCGTGGCCGAAGAGGGGTCAATCACCCGCGCCGCCGAACGCCTGCACCGCGTGCCGTCGAATCTATCGACCCGGCTCAAGCAACTGGAGGAGCAGCTCGGTGTCGAGCTATTCGTCCGTGAGCGTCAGCGTTTGCAACTGTCGCCTGCAGGAAAAGTCCTGTTGGACTACACCGCCAAACTCTTTGCCCTGCGCGATCAGGCCAGCGCGGCGGTGATGGGTGGCAAGCCGGCCGGTGATTTTGCTCTGGGCACCATGTACAGCACGGCGGCGATTCATCTGCCGGCGTTGCTGGCGCAGTATCACAAGCGCTATCCAGCAGTGAATCTGCAAGTGCAGTCAGCACCGAGTGGCGAGTTGCTGGAGGGGTTGCTGACCGGACGCCTGGATGCCGCGTTGGTCGATGGCCCGCTGGAGTTGGCTGGCCTCGACGGTGTGCCGTTGTGCGAGGAACGACTGGTGTTGATCACCGAAATTGATCATCCGCCGGTGCGTGGCGCCCGAGATGTCGAAGGGCGGTCGGTGTTCACCTTTCGTCGCGGGTGTTCTTATCGCATGCGTCTGGAGGCGTGGTTTTCGCACTACCAGGCGACGATGGGCCGGGCGATGGAGATCGAGTCCTATCAGGGCATGCTCGCCTGTGTGATCGCCGGCAGTGGTGTGGCGCTGATGTCGGAGTCGATGCTGGCCAGCCTGCCGGGGCGCGAGAGCGTCGCCGCGCACCCGTTGGCCGAGCCATTCGTGGGTGCGACAACATGGCTCATGTGGCGCAAAGGCATGGTCGGCGCCAACCTCAATGCCTGGATCGAGGTGCAGCAGGCTGTCTATCCTGCGGCTCAGATCGAAACCCGCGAAACCGCCTGAACCAATGCCGGCGATTCCTGTTCAATTCAGTAACAGATCATTGCGGATTTGGCCGAGCATTGCGTAGGACTTCGGACTATTATCAGTGCGAAGCGGCCTCAGAATTCCGGCCGCTCAGCACCACCCTGAAGGGGGCATGACGATGAAAGAGAAAATTCAAAACTGGCTGCACGACTTGGGTGTTGCCCTCGGCTTGATCGAACCGCCTCTGCAACCTGTACCGATCCGCACCGATGACGAGCAGCGCCGCCGTCAACAACGGCGCCGGTAACGCCCCCGATCCGAGATCAAAGGATTCAAGGTCAAGAGATCGCAGCCTGCGGCAGCTCCTACATGGATTAATGCAGGAGCTGCCGCAGGCTGCGATCTCTTGCTTTTAATGACGGCCGATCTCCAGCAAAAACCGGCTCAAGTCATTCGCGGTCTTCGCGGTCTTGAGCATGCGGTCTTCCTCGGCGGTGAACGCCGTCAGTCCGAATTCATCTTCCAGATGAAAGATCAAATCTTCTATATCAGCTTTCTCCAGGCCCAATTGCACGAGGCTGGTGTTGTCGTTGAATTCACGGGTTTCCAGCAGACGCCGGATATATCGATGCACGGCGGCACGCACGGCAGCTCTTCTCATGGCAGATTTTCTGATTGTTGTTGTGCTTGAGTGAAGCAGGCCTCAGGCGTGGCCGCGTAACCACTCGTCAATCATCGAGCGCAAATGCTCCCCGGAAAAGCTGTCGAAGTGCCCGCCATGCACCGTGCGGATCGGCAGAGCCTGCAAACGCCGCAGACTGACGGCGTAATCCTCAAGATTGGAGTGGTAGGCGTCTTCGATCAGCGGCCCGTCGTAAATGATGTCGCCGCTGAACAGGGTTTGCGTCGCCGCCTCATACAGGCTGATGCCACCCGGCGAATGCCCCGGCGTGTGCAGCACTTGCAGTGTGCGATTGCCCAGATCGAGCACATCGCCGTCCTCGACAAACCCGGTGGCCGGCGCGGCTTTGACCCGGTATTCGGCGTAGCACAACGGGCAGTCCGGATGCGCTTCAAACATGTCGTCGCCGACGAAGGCGCGGCTCAAATCGTTTTCGCCATCCGGCGCCGCCAGAATGTCTGCCTCGGCGGGATGCACCAGTCGTTCGGCAAATTCATGGTGGCCGGCGATATGGTCGAAGTGGCAATGACTGGCCACTGCCACTAACGGGCGTTCAGTCAGCCACGGCAACTGCTCACGAAGGCTGACCAGCCCTGAACCGCTATCCAGCAACAAGTCTTTGTCACGGCCCTGAACGTGCCAGAGGTTGCATCGGTAAAACGGCCGAATATACGGCTCGTGAATCAGCCGAATGCCGTCACTCAGGTGTTGTACTTCGAACCATTTATCGCGAGAAACAATCTTCATCAGCACTTTCCTTCAGACGAAAAAAACGGGTGTGGCAACCGACGCCACACCCGTCGAAGAAAGCATCAAGTCGTTACATCAGAGCTTAGATCGCACTCGCCACGGTTGCCGGGCGAGGAGAGACCAGGCTCACCACCACAAAGCTCACCAGACCCACAGCCAGGCTGTAGTAGATCGGCGTGTTCGCATCCAGACCGTCCTTGAACATGAACAGCAGCGCGGTGGCAAAACCCAGGCCCATGCTGGCGATGGCGCCGGCGGTGGTCGCACGTTTCCAGAAAATCGCACCGATCAGCGGGACCAGCATGCCGCCCACCAACAGGTTGTACGCCAGCGTCAGGGCGCTGATCACGTCATTCACCACCAGCGCGATACCCAGCACGACTACACCGGTCAGCAGGGTGAACAGGCGGTTGATGCCCAGGCTCGACGGTTTACCGCCACGCAGTTTCGGCAGCAGGTCTTCCGTCAGCGTGGTGGCCGCGGCGAGCAGGCCGGCGCTGGCGGTGGACATCATTGCAGCGAGTGCCGCAGCGATCACCAAACCACGGATGCCGTCCGGCAGCGACAGTTTGACGATGGCGGCGAAAGCGTTGTTGACGTTGTCCAGATCCGGGATCAGCACGTGTGCAGCCATGCCGATCAGCGCGCAAGCCAGGCCGTAGAGGATGCAGTAGATACCCGCGATGCTGCCGGCGTATTGCGCGACTTTGGCGGTCTTGACGGTGAACACCCGTTGCCAGATGTCCTGACCGATCAGGATGCCGAAGAAGTAGATCATGAAGTAGGTGATGATCGTGTCCCAGCCGATGGTGGTGAAGCTGAAGGCAGTCGCCGGCAGTTTCAGCACCAGTTCGTCCCAACCGCCGACGCGGTACAGGCAGATCGGCAACAGGATGAACATCAGGCCCACGGTCTTGATGATGAACTGGACGATGTCGGTCAGGGTCAGCGACCACATGCCGCCGATCGCGGAGTAGATCACCACCACGCCACCACCGACGAGTACCGAAACCCAGAATGGCAGGTCAAACAGCACTTGCAGGACGGTGCCGATCGCCAGGATCGAGGTCACGCCGATCATCAGCGCGTAAGCCAGCATGATTGCCGCGCTCGCCGAGCGGGCCATCGGGTTGTAGCGTTTTTCCAGAACCTGGGTGACGGTGTAGATCTTCAGTTTCAGCAGCGGTTTGGCGAGAAACAGGTTCAGCGCAACGATGCCGCAACCCAGTGCCGCGCACAGCCAGAAACCGGAAATGCCATGCACGTAACCCAGACGTACAGTGCCGACGGTGGACGCGCCACCGAGAACGGTCGCGGCCATGGTGCCCATGTACAGGCTCGGGCCGAGGTTACGACCGGCAACGAGAAAGTCCTCGTTGGTCTTGGCCTTGCGCATGCCGAAGTAGCCGAGCAAGAGCATGCCGGCGGCGTAGATGAGGACGACGAATAAATCCAAAGCCATGATGGCGTGTCTCCGATTGTCTTTTTTATGGTGAAACAAATTTGGTTCAGCAAGGCTGCCCACTGTGGGAGCGAGCCTGCTCGCGAAGGCGGTCTGTCAGGCACATCAATGTTGAATGTGCTGAAGTCTTCGCGAGCAGGCTCGCTCCCACAGGGGATCTGCGTCAGGCGGCCTGACGCAGTCGAGGTTTTACCGCGGCTTCACGCCGGGCATCCTTCGGGCCGAACACTTCGCGCGGTTCCGGGAACAGGCTCAGCAGCGTCAGGTACACCACCGAGGCCAGGCCCAGGGTCACCGGCAAACTGATGTCGATGCCGCCGGCCATTTCACCCAGCGGGCCAACGAACTGCCCCGGCAAATTCACGAAGCACAGGCCAACCGCCGCGCTCGGGATCCATGCACCCAGACCGCGCCAGTTCCAACCGTGGCTGAACCAGTAGCGTCCGCCCTGTTCGCCGCGAGTGAACACTTGCAGGTCATCCGGGCAGTAGAAGCCGCGACGCACCAACAGGCCGATGATCATGATCACCATCCACGGGGTGGTGCAGGTGATGATCAGCACGGCGAAGGTCGACACGCTCTGCACCAGGTTCGCCGCAAAACGGCCGATGAAGATGAAGGCAATCGACAGCACGCCGATCAGCAGCGTCGCCTTAACCCGTGACAGCACCCGTGGGAACACGCTGGACATGTCCAGCCCGGTGCCATACAGCGAGGTGGTGCCGGTGGACATGCCGCCGATCACCGCAATCAGGCACACCGGCAGGAAGAACCAGCTCGGCGACACCGCCAGCAAACCGCCGACATAGTTGTTCGCCGCGATGTAGTCCGGCGCCTTGATCGCGACGATGGTCGCGGTGGTCAGGCCGAACAGGAACGGGATGAACGTGGCGATCTGCGACAGCACGACCGCTGCCATGATCCGTTGTTTGGAAGTTTCACGCGGGATGTAGCGCGACCAGTCGCCGAGAAACGCACCGAAGGAAATCGGGTTGCTCATCGCCACCAGCGCAGCACCGATGAACGCGGCCCAGAAGCCCGGCTGACCGAGGCTGACGGTGCCAGCGTAATGCGCGTCGAAAGGACCGGCGAAGGCGAAGATGCCCAGCAGGAATAGCAGGCTGGCGCTCCACACCGCGATCTTGTTCACCCACAGCAAAAAGCGGAAGCCGTAGATGCACACGGTCAGCACCAGAATCGCGAACAGACCGTAGGCCAGGCCCAGAGTCAGATCAGTTTCCGGCAGACCGATCAGGCGTTTTGCGCCGCCGATCAGCGCATCGCCCGAACTCCACACCGAGAGCGAGAAAAACGCGATAGCGGTCAACAGCGACAGGAACGAACCGACGATCCGCCCGTGCACGCCGAAGTGTGCGCCGGACGACACGGCATTGTTGGTGCCGTTGAGCGGGCCGAACAGGCCCATCGGTGCGAGGATCAGTGAGCCGAGCAGCACGCCCAGCACAATCGCCCAGACGCCGGCCTGAAAAGACAGACCGAACAGCACCGGGAAACTGCCGAGCACGGCGGTGGCAAAGGTATTCGAACCACCGAAGATCATCCGGAACAAGTCCGTCGGACCTGCGCTGCGTTCGTGGTCCGGGATCTGTTCGACCCCGTGGGTTTCAATCTGCGTAAGGCTTTGGTCGTTGTTGTTGTTATTCATGATCTGCTCCGATCATAAAGGCGCGCTCATCGTGCGTGAGCGTCACCTGTCTTGGCTAAGGGGATGGCAGCCCTTCCGGCATTGCGGACAAATGTTCGTGGCAGGCCAGCCAATGGCCTTGTTGTTCTAGGCTCGACGCGTGTTTCTTGAACACAATCGTCTCGCGCTCCTGGCTGAAGTGTTGCTCCCCTTGCATGCGCAGCTCGGTGGCCACGTCATGGATGAAAATCGCCACGTCACCCTGCAGGCTGACGAAGGCGTTGCTCGACGTGCACGCAAGCACCTCGAAGCCATCCTCGGCGCGCCAACTGTCCCACAAGGCCTGATAGGCATCGCGCGACAGCAGCGGCTGTTCGAGGGTGTAGAAGACGAAACTCGCATCGGCGCTGAACGCGCCGAAGTAAGCTTCGCGATCGTTGCGGGCGAAGGCGGCCACCAGCTCGGCGGCCGCTCGCAAAACCTGATCACGTTCGTTCATGACCCGACCCTCAGCGATGGACCACGCCAGGCAGTACGCAGAGCATTTCGTACAGCAGGTTGGCGGCCAGCAGCGAGGTGTTGCCGGTGGTGTCATAAGCGGGCGAGACTTCTACCAGATCGCAACCGATCAGGTCGAGGCCTTGGCAGCCACGGACGATTTCAATCGCCTGAATGGTCGTCAGACCACCGATTTCCGGGGTGCCGGTGCCAGGCGCCCAGGCCGGATCGATGCCGTCGATGTCGAAGCTCAGATACACCGGACCACCGCCGACTTTCTCGCGTACTTCAGCCATCAGCGGCGCCAGCGACTTGTGCCAGCACTCTTCGGCCTGAACCACTCGGAAGCCCTGATCGCGGCTCCAGTTGAAGTCGTCAGCGGTGTAACCCTGCGCGCGCAGACCAATTTGCACCACGCGGTCGCAATCCAGCAGACCTTCTTCGACGGCGCGACGGAAGGTCGTGCCGTGAGCAATCTTCTCGCCAAACATGTGATCGTTGACGTCAGCGTGGGCATCGATGTGCACCAGACCGACCTTGCCGTGCTTTTTATGAATCGCGCGCAGGATCGGCAGGGTGATGGTGTGGTCGCCACCCAGGGTCATCGGGATCACGTTGTGCTCGAGGATGTTGTCGTAGGCTTCTTCGATGATGCGCACGGCGTCGAGCAGATTGAAGGTGTTGATTGCCACGTCACCGATGTCGGCGACCGACAGCGAGTCGAATGGCGCCGCGCCGGTGGCCATGTTGTACGGGCGGATCATCACCGATTCGGTGCGGATGTCGCGAGGCCCGAAGCGGGTGCCGGGGCGCAGCGAAGTACCGATGTCCAGGGGCACGCCAACAAAGGCAGCGTCCAGGCCGGCAGCGGTCGGTACATGGGGGAGTCGGAGCATGGTGGCGATGCCGCCGAAGCGCGGCATTTCGTTGCCGCCCAGTGGTTGGTGAAGAATCTTGTCCACGGGTAGGGCCTCATCGTCTTTGTTTTATTTATGTCGGCGCGCCGTAGAGCAGGGGGCGGACGCCGCTGTGGGGCCGATGATGCGAAATGTAGTGCGGCGGAAGAATCGCTACGGGCAAAAACTTAGTTCAGATTTTTCTAAACTAATGGCGAGGCTGGGATTAGACTTTGCGATCTTGAGATTCTTGCCTGGCTGAACATCGCGGCCCCCTCACCCCAGCCCTCTCCCTGTATGTACCGGAGACATGGTGGACAGGTGTTCGGAGACATGGTGGACACATTTTAATAGACACATTGCTTATCGCGAAGGAGATGGCCTGTGTCTTGGGAAGAGGTGTCCACCGTGCAGCTTCGTTCAGAATTCGTGCTGTTGGCTCGGCAAGAAGGGGCCAATGTTCGGCAGCTTTGCCGTCGATTCAATATCAGCCCAAGCACTGCCTACAAATGGCTCAACAGGTTTGAAAACCTCGGTGCTCAAGGGTTGATCGATCAGTCTCGACGACCGAAGACGTCACCCAAACGCTGCGCTGATGAGGTTGAGCAGCAGATTTTGACCGTGAGTCAGGAGTACGCCGCTTGGGGCGCTCGCAAGCTCAAGCGCGTGTTGGAAGACGACGGCAAAGTGATGCCCTCTGTCAGCACCGTGCATGCGGTTTTACAGCGTCATTCGCGCGTTGATCCAAAGGCTGCCGAGGTCAAACCGTTTATCCGGTTCGAGCACGAGGCGCCCAACGATCTTTGGCAGATCGACTTCAAAGGCCATATCAGCCTGAAACACGGACGTTGCCATCCGCTGACGATACTGGACGATCACTCACGGTTCTCACTGTGCATCGCTGCGTGCGCCAATGAGCAGCGCCGAACCGTCCAGGAGCAACTAATGCGGGCCTTTCGGCGCTACGGTCTGCCTCTGCGCATGACGATGGACAACGGTTCGCCATGGGGTGACCAGACCGGCGTTTATACCGCGCTGGAGGTCTGGCTGATGAGCCAGGGCATCAAGGTCGGCCACTCCCGACCTTATCACCCGCAAACCCAGGGAAAGCTGGAGCGCTTCCACCGCAGTCTGAAAAGGGAAGTCCTGCAAGGCCAACTCTTCATCGATCTGGACGATGCACAACGGGCGTTTGATATCTGGCGTGATATCTACAACCAGAAGCGCCCGCATCAAGCGCTGGACATGCAGGTTCCTGCTACTCGTTACAGCAGCAGCCCACGGGAATACCAGGAGCAACCAGCGGCACCGGAGTACGACGATGGGGATGTGGTCAGGAAGGTTCAGGTAAAAGGAGAGATCTACTGGAGGAACCGTGAATACTCAGTTGGAAAGGCTTTTCACGGGAGGTCAGTAGCTATCCGGGAAACGACGGAGGACGGCATCCACGATGTCTACTGGAGTAGACATCGTATCGCCCGAATCGACTTGAACTTGCAGATCGTGACGGCAGGTAAGAAGATCTAAAACCGTCCACTATGTCTCCGAACATGTGTCCACCATGTCTCCGGTACATACACTCCCGGAGGGAGAGGGGGCCGACCGAGTTGTCAGCGGAATCTGCAGCGACCTGAAAAAACGAGTCGAACTCAGGATTTGAAAGCCATGGAGATCAGCTCCCTCTCCCTCGGGGAGAGGGCTGGGGTGAGGGGCTTTTCCCACAGACACACAGTTGCAAAGCCCGGAGCAGACATGGCCAACGCTTTACCCGACCTGAAACTATTGCGCATCTTCGTCAGCGTCGTCCGTCATCAGGGTTTTGCCAACGCGCAACAGGAACTCAACCTGTCGACCTCGGCCATCAGCACTTACATGAGCCAGCTCGAAGCCGCGCTCGGCCTAGTGCTATGCCATCGCGGGCGCGGCGGGTTCAGCCTGACCAGCAAAGGTGAGCTGTTCCATCAGGAAACCTTACGCCTGCTCGCCGAACTCGAAGGTTTCGAGCAATACGCCGCCGCGCTCAAGGGCGAACTGCGCGGCACGCTCAACCTCGGTGTGATCGACTCCACCGTCAGCGACAAGGCCTTGCCGTTCGCCGAAGCCATCGGCGCCTACAGCCAGGAACACCCGGCGGTGCATTTGCACCTGTCGGTGATGAGCCCCTACGAGTTGCAACTCGGCGTGCAGGACAACCGTCTCGATCTGGCCATCGGTGCGTTTTCCACACGCATGAGCGGTCTGATCTACATGCCGCTGTACCGCGAACAACATTGGTTGTATTGCAGTAGCCGGCATCCGTTGTTCAACGAGCGGCGGATTCCCGAGCAAGTCATCACCCAGCAGCGCATGGTAGGGCGTGGGTACTGGAGTCAGGCCGAATTGGCCCGCCACGGCTTCAAACACAGCGCCGCCACCGTGGAAAGTATGGAAGCGCAACTGATTCTGGTGCTGTCCGGCGCCTACATCGGTTACTTGCCAGAACACTACGCTCAGGCGTGGGCCGACAAGGGCGATTTGCGCGTGCTGCTACCGGCGACGTTTGGTTATCAGGCACCGTTTTCGATGATCATGCGCCGCGGCCGTAGCCGCGAACCGCTGATCCAGACCTTCCGTGATTTGCTCAAAGCACAGCTCAATCAGGCTTAAGACCGATGTCCAGAATTCAATGCCCGCGCTGCCTGCGCCCACAAACCCATTGCCTGTGCCCGTTGATCCCGAGCCTCGACAGCCGCACGCGGGTGTTGCTGTTGCAGCATCCAAGTGAAGTTAATCATGCGTTGAATACCGCGCGGTTGGCGGCACTCGGGTTGAGCAATGCCGAGATGATTGTTGGTGAGGTGTTCGAGGATTTGCCGGCGCTGTTGAACCGTCCGGGCTATCGGGCGCGGTTGTTGTTTCCCGCTGATGATGCGCAGCCGATGCAGGCTTACGGCGAGTCCGATGAACCCCTGTTGCTAGTCGTTCCGGATGGCACCTGGCGCAAGGCGCGCAAGATGCTGCACCTCAATCCGCTGCTGGCGGCGTTGCCACGGGTGACGCTGGCCGAGGGTGGCGTGTCGCGCTATCGCTTGCGCAAAGCACCGGGGCCGGGGGCGTTGTCGACCATTGAGGCAATTGTGCAGGCGTTGCAGACGCTGGAAGCACCGACGTCATTCGAGCCGTTGCTCAAGCCGTTCGAGGCCTTGATCGAAGGGCAGATTGCGGCGATGGGGGAGGAGACTTTCCAGCGTAATCATGCTGAAAAATAGTCGGTATTCTTGCTGGCCTCATCGCTGGCAAGCCAGCTCCCACAGGTTCTGAGGTGTTCACAGGTTTTGTGGCCGACACGGACACTGTGGGAGCTGGCTTGCCAGCGATGGGGCCAGTCAATTCACCACAAAATCCGGATATCTCTAGCGTTCGCGCATCGCCTCGGTCCGCGCTTTCAGCACCGGTTTCAACAGGTAATCGAGGACGCTTTTCTCCCCGGTAATAATGTCCACCGTCGCCACCATCCCCGGAATGATCAGCAGCGGTTTCACATCCCCGCCCAAATGGTTTTTATCGGTGCGCACCTGAATCAGATAGAAGCTGTTGCCCTTGTCATCGGTGATCGTGTCAGCACCGATCAGCTCAAGCTTGGCGCTCAGCCCGCCGTAAATCGTGTAGTCGTAAGCGCTGAACTTGACCATGGCTTTCTGGCCCGGATGCAGGAACGCGACATCCTGCGGACGCACCTTGGCTTCGATCAGCAGGTTGTCTTCCAGCGGTACGATTTCGACCATGTCACTGCCCGGCTGGACCACGCCGCCGATGGTGTTGACCTTCATTTGCTTGATCACACCGCGCACCGGTGAAGTGACCGTGGTGCGGGTCACACGGTCATCGATGGCGATGCTGGTGGCGGTGATTTTCGACAGGTCGGTGCGTTTCTCATTCAGCTCTTTCGCCGCCTCGGAACGGAAGGTCTGTTCCGACTCGTCGATCTTGCTGCGGATCTCGGCAATCGCCGATTCGGCGCGGGGAATCGCCAGGGTCGTGGCGTTCAACGAGCCTCGGATTTCTACCGCGCTGCGCTTGAGCCGGAGAATTTCCACCGGTGACACCGCGCCGGTTTTTACCAGCGGTTCGGACATGTTCATCTCTTGTTGCAGCAACGCCAGGCTGGAACTGAACTGGCCCTGCTTGGAGCGAAACTCCGCCAGCTCTTGAGTCTTCTGCCGCAGTTGCTCGCTCAGCGTACGCTGCTCGCTGGCCAACCGACGCTGGCGCTGTTCGTAGAGCGAACGTTCGTCTTCGGCGACTTGCGGCGCCTTGGCAATCACTTCATCAGAGAGCTTGAACGGCCGACCTTCGGCCTCTGCCGACAGCCGCTCGACCTGCGCCGTCAGCGCATAACGATCAGCCTCGCTCTCACCCTTGTTCGAGCGAAAGCGTGTGTCATCCAGGCGCAGCAAGGTATCGCCCTTGTTCACCATTTGCCCTTCGCGCACAAAGATCTCGGTGACGATCCCGCCTTCAAGGTTCTGGATCACCTGAACCTTGCTCGACGGAATCGCCTTGCCTTCACCCATGGTCACTTCTTCGAGCACGGCGAATTTGGCCCAGACCACCGCGCTGATCAGCAACGCTGCGGCCAGCCACACGGTGATCCGCGACCAGCGCGGCGAATCCTGCAAGGACGCGCCGGCGGTTTCCGGCATGAATTCGGCTTCGGCGCTTTTGCCGAAACTGTCGAAGTAGCCACGATCTTTGCTATCGGAGGAAGCAGACATGGGGCAACTCCTAGACCGCCGCCGAGCCGACACGGCCCTTGCGCAGTGCATCGATGACCGCTTCTTTCGGGCCGTCAGCGACGACCCGGCCGTTGTCCAGCACCAGCAAGCGGTCCACCAGGCTCAGCATCGAGGTGCGGTGGGTGACCAGCAGCAGCGTCTTGCCTTGCACCCAGCCGTGCAGCTTCTGCCGCAGCAAGTCTTCACTGCTGTTGTCCATGGCACTGGTCGGTTCGTCGAGCAGCATGATCGGCGGATCAAGCAACAAGGATCGCGCGAGCAACACCGCCTGACGCTGGCCGCCGGAGAGCAATTGCCCGCGTTCGCCTACCGGCCGGTCGAAACCTTGCGGATGCTGACGAGCGAGTTCGGTAACACCGGTCAGTTCGGCCACTTCGAGCATGCGTGAATCGCTGATGTAACGTGCGCCGAGCGTGAGGTTGTCACGCAGACTGCCGGCCAGCAGCGGCAGGTCGTGGGCGACGTAACCGATCTGCTGGCGCAGGTCAGCGACATCGAGTTGGCGCAGGTCGAGGCCGTCGAGCAGGAGCTGACCTTCCTCAGGTTCGTAAAAGCCCATGAGCAATCGCGCCAGGGTGCTTTTGCCCGAACCGCTGCGGCCGATGATGCCGACCCGCTCGCCGGCTTTCAGGCTGAAGCTGACATTGCTCAGCGCCGGCGCGTTCTGGCCGTTGTAGTGAAAGGTCACGCCGCTGACGTCCAGCGCGCCTTGCAGTTGCGTGCGTTCCAGCGGCCGCTGTTTGCCGTCGCGTTCCTGCGGCAGGGCCATCAATGCGTCGGTGCTTTTCATGGTCAGTTGCGCTTGCTGATAACGGGTGATCAGCCCGGCAATCTGCCCCAGCGGCGCGAGCACGCGGCTGCCGAGCATGTAACTGGCGACCAGCGCACCGACGCTGAGATTACCGGCGATGATGCTGTAGACCCCGGCGACAATGGTCGCCATCCCCGAAAACTGTTGAATGAACAGCGTGCCGTTGGTGGCCAGCGCCGACAGATTGCGCGCGTGGCTGTCGAGGCGGGTGAGGGCGCCGTGGGTGCTTTCCCATTTGTGCTGGCGCTCGCTTTCGGCGCTGCAAGCCTTGAGGGTTTCCAGGCCACCGAGGGTTTCGATCAGCACCGCTTGGCGTTCAGCGCCGAGGCTCAGGCTCTTCTGCACGGTGTCACGCAGACGTACCTGAATGATCATCGCGAAGACGATGGTGATCGGAAACGCCAGCAGCGGAATCACCACCAGCCAGCCGCCGAGCAGACCGATCACCACCAGCATCAGCACCACGAACGGCAGGTCGATCAGGCTGGTCAGGGTCACCGCCGTGAGGAATTCACGCAGGCCCTGGAAGTCATGAATGCTCTGGGCAAAACCGCCGATGGTTGCCGGCCGCGCTTTCATCGACATGCCGGTAATGCGCTCGAATAAAGTCGCGGAAAGGATCACATCGGTTTTCTTGCCGGCAGTGTCGAGCAGGTGCGCACGCACCACCCGCAACACCAGTTCGAAACCGGTGCCGATCAGCAGCCCGATCGACAGCACCCATAAGGTCGACGTGGCCTGATTGGGCACCACGCGGTCGTAGGTCTGCATGACGAACAGCGGCACCATCAGGCCTAAAAGATTGATCAGGAAACTGGCGAGGATCGCATCGCTGTAGAGCCATTTCGACAGCTTCAAGGTGTCGCGAAACCACGCATGTACCCGTGGCACCAGCGGCGAGCGCAGGTCTTCGAGTTCGTGGCGCGGACGGGCGAACAAGGCTTGGCCGCTGTAGTGCTCGGCGAGTTCTTCACGGTTGATCCATTGTTCGCCGCCATCGGCTTCGCTGGGCAGAATCAGCGCTTTGCCGTCGTCGCCGAAACGCCGCAAAACAGCGGTGCGGCCGTCGTTGAGCAGCAGCAGAATCGGTAGATTGAGCGGCGAGATGTCTTTCAGATCACGCCGCAGAATCCGCGCCTGCAACCCGGCCCGGGCGGCGGCGCGGGGCAGCAGATCGAGGCTCAGGCGTTGTTTGTTGAGGGGCAGCCCGGCACTCAGGCTGGCCCGGCTGACCGTCGCGCCATGCAGTTTGCAGAGGATCAACAGACCGTCGAGCAACGGGTCATCGAAGCTCAGCCGCGGATCGACCCCGGAATGGCCGGGTTCCATGCTGGTCATATTGATCGCCTCTGTTGAACGGACTCAGGTTGATCGTTCCCACGCTCTACGGTCGATGCGTGATCGTTCCCACGCTCTGCGTGGGAATGCAGCCCGTGACGCTCCGCGTCACTGGACGCAGAGCGTCCCTAGAGGCATTCCCACGCAGAGCGTGGGAACGATCAGGTCAGGGCAAAGTCAGCTCCTGCACCGTTTATTTCAGCTCGGGCAGGCGCGCTTCGTTTTTCACTTCGGTCGCGGCGATCGCATCGGCCGGCAGCACCACCCGTTGCTTGCTCAGCAACTGGCCCATGTTCGCCAGCACGCGATACATCGAATATTCCTCGGTGTAGCGGATTTCGGTGTAACGACGGTTGGCGTTGTAGAGCTCGTTTTCACTGTCGAGCAGGTCGAGCAGGGTGCGTTGGCCGAGGCCGAACTGATCCTGATAGGCGGCGCGCACACGCTTGGTGGTCTCGGCGTATTCGCGGGCGGTCGGAGTCTGCTTCTTGGCGTTTTCCATGGCGTTCCAGGCCAGGCGAATGTTTTCGTTGAGCTGGCGCAGGGCGTTGTTGCGGATGTCCATCGCCTGATTGATATCGTGCGCGTTCGCCGCCAGACGCGCCTTGTCGCTGCCGCCACGGAACAGGTTGTAGTTCATCACCACACCCACACGCCATTCGTTGTCGTGGCCTTCGTCGCCCTGCACGTTGTTGTTCGCGCCGACGGCGGCTTCGGCATCGAAGCGCGGGTAGAAGGGTGATTTGGCGACTTCATACTGGCTCTCGGCCGACTGCACGTCAGCCTGGGCGGATTTCAGATACGGGTTGTTGTCGACCATGCTCTGCTGGGCTTCACGCAATTCGGTCGGCAGTTCGCCACGGGTCGAGGCCGGCGTTTCCAGCTCATCGGGCATGCGCCCGACCACGCTGTAGAAATTGGCTTCGGCGTCAGACAGATCGACCTCGGCGGTATCGAGGTTGTTTTGTGCCAGCGCCTTACGCGCGACCGATTGATCCGAGTCGGCGGTGCTGCCGACGCCACGCTCGGTGCGCAGGCCGATCTGATCGTTGACCCGCAAGTGCGCTTGCAAGTTGTTGCGGGCCAGGGTCACCAGTTCGCGGCGCTTGAGCACTTCGAGGTAAACCTCGATGGTGCGCAGGGCCAGATCCTGAGCGGTACCTTGCGCGTAGTAAGCGCGCGAATTGGACACGCCTTTGGTGCGCTCGACCTCGTTGGCAGTGTTGAAACCGTCGAACAGCATTTGCCGCAGGCGCAGCTCGGACTGGGTGTAATTGAGGATTTCGGTGTGGTGATTACCGAAGGCCCGGGTGTTGGTGTTGTCGCTGTAGCCACGGCCATACGCAGCGTTCAAATCGACGGACGGATAGAAGCCGCCCTTGGCCACTTTGACCTGTTCATCAGCCGACAGGCGGGCGTCCACGCGCGAGGCCAGTTCCGGGTGAGTGGCGATGGTGCTTTGAATCGCCTCGGTGAGGTTCATGGCCTGGGCTTGTGAAGTGCAAGCCATGGCCAGCAAAACCGCGCTGCAGAGGGGGGTTAGAACGCGCATGGGTGCATCTCCCTGAGTCCTGATGGTGTGTTACTGTCGCCAAATATTTGACGATATTTTTAGGTGTAGGCGTTTCACTCTTGTAACAACAGAGCTAAGAACATCCTGAAGCGTAGCTAAGAAAAAATTTTCATAAGGCTTATGCCGAAAAAAACTTATGCGCTTCGTAAAAACCAGCACATTGTTCAGCATGAAAGCCTTTGTTTTATGCGCTTTAGGGAGCGCAAAAAGGCTTGAGGAAAGTTCCATTCACTTTGCGACATACGGCGAAGTACTGCTGAAGGGGAGGGACGCGTAACCGCTGATGAGCGACAGATTTTTGTCACTCGAGTGATTCACCAGCGTTACGTAGCGTTAGCGGGCGTAGTGCTTTGATCAGGATGCGGAAGTGCTTGATAGCACTGATGTTTCCAGAAGAAGCCACCTGCGAAACGAACTGTTGAAGGTGCGAGCGTCACCTGCAACAACCCGATTGAGCCATGGGCTGCTTCGCTTACCAGTGCCGACGGTGGTCGGCAGCGGAGGATTTCACATGGCAACGCTCATCGGCACAGTCACTAAAGTCATTGGCCAGGTTTTCGCCCAGTCAGCCGACGGTACTAAACGCGCACTGGTTGAAGGGGATCGCCTGTTTGCCGGCGATCAACTGATCACCGGCGCAGAAGGCGCCGTCGCCGTTCATCTGCAAAACGGCCAGGAACTGACTCTCGGACGCGGCAGCAGCATGACCATGACCGGTGAACTGCTGGCGGGTCAGGCGGCGCATGTCAATGCCGCGGAGGCCGTGACCCCGAGCGACGCGCAACTGACCGACGTCGAGCAGATCCAGAAAGCCATCGCCGCCGGTGATGACCCGACTAAAAGCGCCGAAGCCACCGCCGCCGGTCCGAATGCACCGGGTGGTACACCGGGTGAACTGGGCGGTGGTCACAGTTTTGTCTTGCTGACGGAAGTTGGCGGTCGGGTCGACCCGATCATCGGTTTCCCGACTGCCGGGTTTGGCGGTATTCCTGAATTCCCCGAAGAACGCCATAACGCGGTCATCGACAACGGTGACGACACCCCGCCAGTCGTGGTGCCGCCACCGGTCAACAATCCTGTAACCCTCACTGGCCTGAACGTGGCGGGCGGCGAACTCAGTCTCAATGAAGCCAATCTGCCTGCCGGCTCGGCGGCCAACCCTGGCGCACTCACGCAAAGCGGCAGCTTTACCGTGTCGGCGCCGGACGGTCTGACCAGCCTGAGCATTGGTGGCATCAACGTTATCGTTGGCGGTGTGGCGATCGGCTTTCCGCAATCGATCACCTCGCAACTGGGCAACACCCTGACCATCACCGGGTACAACCCGGCGACTGGCGTTGTCAGCTACAGCTACACCCTCAACGGCAACGAAAACCACGCGGCCGGCGACGGCGCGAACAATCTCAGCGAACAGTTCACAGTGATTGCCGGCGACAGCAATGGTGATACCGCGACCGGCACTCTCGACGTCAACATTACCGACGACGTGCCGAAAGCGTTCGATGACAGCAATGGCACGGCGTCAGAGACTCAGCTGACCCTGACCGGCAACGTTCTGACCAACGATGTGCAAGGCGCCGATCGCGTACCGACTGGGCCGGTAACCCCTGGCACTTTCACCGGCACTTACGGCACCTTGGTGCTCAATGCCAACGGCACGTACACCTATACGCTGAACACCAACGACGCCGACTTCAAAAACCTGCACGGCGGTGGCAACGGCACGGAAACCTTCGCCTACACCATCACCGATTCCGACGGTGATACCAGTACCGCGAACCTCGTCCTGCAGATCCACAACAACGACGATCCAGTGGTCATCAGCGGCCTTGACGTGAATGGCGGCGAACTCACCGTCTACGAGAAAAACCTCACTGACGGCAGCGCACCGGATGCCACCGCGCTGACCCAGAGCGGCACGTTCACCATCACTGCGCTGGACGGCGTGACGACCCTGACTGTCGGCGGCATCGCTGTCGTCACCAACGGTGTGGCCGCAGGATTCCCGCAATCGGTCACCACGCCGTTGGGCAGCACGCTGACCATCACCGGTTTCAACGCCACCACCGGCGTGGTCAGCTACAGCTACACCCTGGCCGATAACGAAGCGCATCCAAACGCCAACGGTGCGAACAATCTGCCTGAGCAATTTGCCGTCACCGTGGTCGACGATAACGGCACCACCGCCAATGGCACTCTCGACGTGAACATCGTCGACGATTTGCCAAAAGCCGTGGATGACAGCAACACCGGCACCGCCTCTGAAACCTTGCTGACCCTGACCGGCAACGTGCTGACCAATGACGTGCAAGGGGCTGACCGCGTGCCCACCGGGCCCGTCACTCCAGGCACTTTCACCGGCACTTACGGCACGTTGGTGCTCAATGCCAACGGCACTTACACCTATACGCTGAACACCAACGACGCCGACTTCAAAAACCTGCACGGCGGCGGCAACGGCACGGAAACCTTCGCCTACACCATCACCGATTCCGACGGTGATACCAGCACGGCGAATCTGGTACTGCAGATCCACAACAACGACGATCCGGTGATTATCAATGGCCTGAACGTCGAAGGCGGGGAGCTGACGGTCTACGAGAAAAACCTCACTGACGGCAGCGCACCGGATGCCACCGCGCTGACCCAGAGCGGCACGTTCACCATCACCGCACTCGATGGCGTCACGACGCTGACTGTCGGCGGCATCGCTGTCGTCACCAATGGCGTGGCCGCAGGTTTCCCACAATCGGTCACCACGCCGCTCGGCAGCACCCTGACGATCACCGGTTTCAACGCCACCACCGGCGTGGTCAGCTACAGCTACACCCTGGTCGACAACGAAGCGCATCCAAACGCCAACGGCGCGAACAATCTGCCTGAGCAATTCGCCGTCACCGTGGTCGACGATAACGGCACCACCGCCAATGGCACTCTCGACGTGAACATCGTCGACGATTTGCCAAAAGCCGTGGATGACAGCAACACAGGCACCGCATCGGAAACCTTGCTGACCCTGACCGGCAACGTTCTGACCAACGATGTGCAAGGCGCCGACCGCGTTCCCACCGGACCGGTCACCCCGGGCACGTTCACCGGTACTTACGGCACCTTGGTGCTCAATGCCAACGGCACTTACACCTACACCCTCAACACCAATGACGCCGACTTCAAAAACCTGCACGGCGGCGGCAACGGCACGGAAACCTTCGCCTACACCATCACCGATTCCGACGGTGATACCAGCACCGCGAATCTGGTTCTGCAGATCCACAACAACGACGATCCAGTGGTTATCAGCGGCCTTGACGTGAATGGCGGCGAACTCACCGTCTACGAGAAAAACCTCACTGACGGCAGCACACCGGATGCCACCGCGCTGACCCAGAGCGGCACGTTCACCATCACTGCGCTGGACGGCGTGACCACGCTGACTATCGGCGGCATCGCTGTCGTCACCAATGGCGTGGCCGCAGGTTTCCCACAATCGGTCACCACGCCGTTGGGCAGCACGCTGACCATCACCGGTTTCAACGCCACCACCGGCGTGGTCAGCTACAGCTACACCCTGGTCGACAACGAAGCGCATCCAAACGCCAACGGTGCGAACAATCTGCCTGAGCAGTTCGCCGTTACCGTGGTCGATGACAACGGCACCACCGCCAATGGCACCCTCGACGTGAACATCGTCGACGATTTGCCAAAAGCCGTGGATGACAGCAACACCGGCACCGCATCGGAAACCTTGCTGACCCTGACCGGCAACGTTCTGACCAACGATGTGCAAGGCGCCGATCGCGTACCGACTGGGCCGGTAACCCCTGGCACTTTCACCGGGACTTACGGCACGTTGGTGCTCAATGCCAACGGCACTTACACCTACACGCTGAACACCAATGACGCCGACTTCAAAAACCTGCACGGCGGCGGCAACGGCACCGAGACCTTCGCCTACACCATCACCGATTCGGACGGTGATACCAGCACCGCGAACCTCGTCCTGCAGATCCACAACAACGACGATCCAGTGGTCATCAGCGGCCTTGACGTGAATGGCGGCGAACTCACCGTCTACGAGAAAAACCTCACTGACGGCAGCACACCGGATGCCACCGCGCTGACCCAGAGCGGCACGTTCACCATCACTGCGCTGGACGGCGTGACCACGCTGACTATCGGCGGCATCGCTGTCGTCACCAATGGCGTGGCCGCAGGTTTCCCACAATCGGTCACCACGCCGTTGGGCAGCACGCTGACCATCACCGGTTTCAACGCCACCACCGGCGTGGTCAGCTACAGCTACACCCTGGTCGACAACGAAGCGCATCCAAACGCCAACGGTGCGAACAATCTGCCTGAGCAGTTCGCCGTTACCGTGGTCGATGACAACGGCACCACCGCCAATGGCACCCTCGACGTGAACATCGTCGACGATTTGCCAAAAGCCGTGGATGACAGCAACACCGGCACCGCATCGGAAACCTTGCTGACCCTGACCGGCAACGTTCTGACCAACGATGTGCAAGGCGCCGATCGCGTACCGACTGGGCCGGTAACCCCTGGCACTTTCACCGGGACTTACGGCACGTTGGTGCTCAATGCCAACGGCACTTACACCTACACGCTGAACACCAATGACGCCGACTTCAAAAACCTGCACGGCGGCGGCAACGGCACGGAAACCTTCGCCTACACCATCACCGATTCCGACGGTGATACCAGTACCGCGAACCTGGTGCTGAACATCCATAACAATGACGATCAGGTCTACCTCAATGGCCTTGACGTCAACGGCGGCGAACTGACGGTTTACGAGAAAAACCTCAGCGACGGCACCAGCCCCAACATTCCGGCGCTGACCCAGAGCGGCACCTTCACCGTCACCGCCCTCGACGGTTTGCAAACCCTGACCGTGGGCGGCATCAACGTGGTCACCGGCGGCGTGGCCGCAGGCTTCCCGCAATCGATCGTCACGCCGCTCGGCAGCACGTTGACCATTACCGGTTACAACCCCGCCACCGGCGTGGTCAGTTACAGCTACACCTTGGTCGACAACGAAACTCATCCAAACGCCAACGGCGCCAACAGCATCACCGAGAACTTCAACGTCGTCGCCACCGACACTGATGGCAGCACCGCCAACGGCCAGATCAACGTCAACATCGTCGATGATCTGCCCAGCGCCCATCCTGATGCCGCGTCGGTGGCGGAGGGCGGCACGGTCAGCGGCAACGTGCTGAACAACGACATTGGTGGCGCCGACGGTCCGGCCGTAACCGGTGCAGTGGTCGGCGTGCGCGCCGGCGCCGACACCTCGACTTCGGCCATCGGCGGACTCAACAGCAACATCAACGGCACCTATGGCTATCTGACCCTGGACGCCAACGGCAACGCCGTCTACCACAGCAATCCCAACGTCGTGAACGGCCCGGGCGCAGTGGATGTGTTCACTTACACCGTGCGCGATTCCGACGGTGATGAAAGCACTACCACCATCACCATCGATGTCGCCAACAGCAAGCTGTGCGCCACCAGCGACACCGACGTCACCGTCTTCGAGAAAGCCCTCGACCTGACCAAGGACGGCGCGGATCTGGCGCCCGGTACAGTCACCGGCAGCGACCCGACCAGCTCCGGCGAAACCGCGTCTGGCACGTTGGTCGGTTCGGTCACCGGGGCAGTCGGTGCGATCAGTTACGCGCTGGTTGGCAGTGCCACCGGCAACTACGGGCAAATCGTCCTCAACCCCAACGGCACGTATACCTACACGCTGACCTCGCCGGCGACCACCACGCCACATGCCGACGACGGCGCCAACAGCCTGACCGAAACCTTTACCTATCAGGCCACCGATTCGCTCGGCAACATCGTCACCAGCACCATTGTCGTCAGCATCGTCGATGACGTGCCAAAAGCTGTGAACGACAGCAACGCCAACAGCGCTTCGGAAACGCAACTGACCCTGACCGGCAATGTGCTGACCAACGATGTGCAAGGCGCCGATGTGGTGGCGACCGGACCGAATGCCGGGCCGATCACCGCCGGCACGTTCACCGGCACTTACGGCACGCTCGTGCTCAACGCCAACGGCACGTACACCTACACGCTGAACCCCAACGATGCCGACTTCAAAAACCTGCACGGCGGCGGCAACGGCACCGAGACGTTCACCTACACCCTGACCGATGCCGATGGCGACACCAGCACTGCCAACCTGGTGCTGAACATTCACAACAACGACGATCCGGTGGTGCTCAACGGCCTTGACGTCAATGGCGGCGAACTCACCGTCTACGAGAAAAACCTCAGCGACGGCACCAGCCCCGACACCCCGGCGCTGACCCAGAGCGGCACCTTCACCGTGACTGCGCTCGATGGTCTGCAAACCCTCACCGTCGGCGGCATCGCCGTGGTGACCAACGGTGTCGCTGCAGGCTTCCCGCAATCGGTGGTTTCGCCGCTGGGCAGCACCTTCACCGTTACCGGTTACAACCCGGCCACCGGTGTGGTCAGTTACAGCTACACCCTGGTCGACAACGAAGCCCACCCGACCGCCAACGGTGCCAACAGCCTCACCGAGAACTTCAACGTGGTGGCCACCGATACCGATGGCAGCACCGCCAACGGCCAGATCAACGTCAACATCATCGATGACCTGCCGACCGCCAAACCCGACACCGGCTCGGTGGCCGAGGGCGGCACGCTCAATGTCAGCGTGCTCGGCAATGACGTCAGTGGTGCCGATGGCGCGGCGACAGTGGTCGGCGTGCGCGCCGGCAGTAATACCGGCACTTCGGCCATTGGCGGCCTCAACAGCAACATCAATGGCAACTTCGGTTATCTGACCCTCGATGCGGCCGGCAACGCCGTCTATCACAGCAACCCGAACTCGGTGAGCCCACCGGGCGCCACTGACACCTTCACCTACACCATCCGTGACAGCGACGGCGATGAAAGCACCACGACCATCACCATCAACGTTGCCGACAGCAAACTGATGGCCTCGGTCGATCAGGACGTAACGGTCTATGAAAAAGCCCTCGATCTGACCAAGGACGGCCAGGATCTGGCCGCCGGTACGGTCACCGGCAGCGATCCGACCAACACCGGTGAAACCGCGACCGGCACGCTGGTCGGCGCAGTTACCGGCGGTACGGGCGCGATCACTTACACGTTGGTCGGCAGCGCCACCGGCAGCTATGGGCAGATTCAGCTCAATGCCGACGGCACCTATACCTACACGCTGACTTCTGCACCGAAAACCACCCCGAACGCCAACGACGGGGCGAACACGCTGAGCGAAAGTTTCACCTACAAAGCCACCGATGCACTGGGCAACAGCACCACCAGCACCCTTGTGGTGAACATCGTTGATGACGTGCCAAAAGCCGTGGCCTCGGATCGTTCGGTGGCGGCAGTGGAGATCGATTCCAACCTGCTCATCGTTCTTGATATCTCCGGCAGTATGGCCGACGCCTCGGGTGTGCCGGGCCTGTCGCGGCTGGACCTGGCCAAGCAGGCGATCAGTGCCTTGCTCGACAAGTACGACGACCTTGGCGATGTCAAAGTCCAGCTCGTCACCTTCAGCAGCAACGCCACTGACAGAACGTCGGTATGGGTCGATGTGGCGACCGCGAAGACGATTCTCGCCAGCCTGTCGGCGGGTGGCGGCACCAACTACGACGCTGCGGTGGCGGTCATGCAAACCGCGTTCAACACCTCGGGCAAACTCACCGGCGCACAGAACGTCGGTTACTTCTTCTCGGACGGTAAACCCAACGAAGGCGACATCAACGCCGCTGACGAAGCCGCGCTGAAAAACTTCCTCGATGCCAACAACATCAAGAACTACGCGATCGGCCTCGGCAGCGGCGTGAGCAACGCCAACCTCGACCCGCTGGCGTATGACGGCATCAGCCACACCAACACCAATGCGGTGGTGGTCACCGACCTCAATCAACTCAACTCGGTGCTGTCGGGCACTGTGCAGGGCGCGCCGGTCACTGGTTCGTTGCTGGGCGAGGGCGGCACCTTCGGCGCCGATGGCGGCTTCATCAAATCCATCGTGGTCGACGGCACCACCTACACCTACGACCCGAAAGCCCTCAGCGGCCAAGGCTCGCTGACGCCAAGTGGCGGCATCAATCACGGCACCTTCAATACCGCCAACAACACGTTGAGCATCGCCACCAATAACGGCGGCACACTGCTGATCAACCTCGACAGCGGCGACTACACCTACACCTCGCAGAAAACCACGGCGGTGGTCATCACCGAAAACATCGGCTTCACCGTCAGTGACAACGACGGCGATCTCGCCAGCTCGACGCTGACCGTGAAAGTGATCCCCAACGCGCCGCCAGTGGCGGTGGACGACCACGTCATCACCAACGTGCTCTCGGGCAATATTGTCGTACCGGGCGAACTGCTGCTGGCCAATGACACCGATCCGAACGGCGATACGCTCAACGCTACGCCCACCAGTTTCAACACCGGCTGGATCTCGAAAGCGGCGGACTTCACCGGCACCGGGGCGATCAACTTCACCGGCACCAACGTCAACACCGCCGCCAACCAGAACCTGGCCAACGTGCGTAATTCGTTCAGTGCCAACGCTGCGACCATGACTGCTGTGCTGGTGGTCAGTGGCTATCTCGGTGCGGTGACCAACAGCAACGCCAACGATGAAGACCGCATCACCGTCAACCTGCGCCAGGGCGAAACCCTCAACCTCGATCACAACCTGGCGGCCGGTCAAGTCAGCATGGAGTACTCGATCAACGGTGGCGCCTACATCGCGCTGGCGGATGGGCAAACCCTCACCGCGACGTCGGACGGGGTCTACCAGATCCACATCACCAACATCACCAACCCCACCGGCGGCGGTAACCCCAACGCGGCGGAAAACTATCAGCTGACCATGACCCTCAACTACGCCGGGGCGCATGACATCACCCCGGACTTCCACGGCAGCTACACCGCCAACGACAACCATGGCGGCAGCGACACCGCCAACGTCAGCATCAGCTATCAGGACGGCCACACCCTCACCGGCACCTCGGGGGATGACGTGCTGGTGGCCGGCAGCGGCGACAACATCATCAACGCCGGCGACGGCAACGATGTGCTGACCGCAGGCTCAGGCAATAACGAGCTGCACGGCGGCGCTGGTAACGACTTGCTCTACAGCGGTCCGGGCAACGATTTGCTCGACGGTGGCACTGGCAGCGACACCGCCAGCTACGCCCACGCCACGGCTGCCGTCACCGTCAACCTCGGCCTGCTCGGTGCGCAGAACACCCTCGGCGCCGGCACCGACACCCTGACCGGCATCGAAAATCTCGTCGGCTCGAACTTCAACGACACCCTCACCGGCGATAACAATAACAACGTGATCAACGGTGGCCTCGGCAACGACATCCTCAACGGTGGCGGTGGCGACGACCTGCTGATTGGCGGCATGGGCAACAACACCCTGACCGGTGGCGCCGGGGCCGACACCTTCCAGTGGCTCAAGGGCAACAGCGGCCACGACCTGATCACCGACTTCACCCCCGGCACCGACAAACTCGACCTGTCGCAACTGCTGCAAGGTGAAAACGGCACCACCGCCTCACTGGATGACTACCTGCACTTCACCGTCAGCGGCAGCGGCGCCTCGGTGCTCACCAGCATCGACGTCAGCGCCATGGCCGGCGCCACGCCAAACCAGACCATCGACCTGGCCGGCGTCAACCTCGCCAGCCACTACGGTGTGACGCCAGGGGCTGGTGGCGTGGTTGCCGGTGGGCATGACACGGCGACGATCATCAGCGGCATGCTGAATGATCATTCGTTGAAGGTGGACACGGTGTAAGCGCAGTCTGAAACGACAAAACCCGCCGTCCCGTTCAACCGGGGCGGCGGGTTTTTTCTGCCTGTAGAGATGCATTGCCTGTCAGTCAGCCTTCGCAAGCAAGTCTGACGGTGCAACAGGGATTTGTGATCTGCGCAGATACCTGTGGGAGCGAGCTTGCTCGCGAAGGGGACATGACTGTCACCCGATCAATCAGCAGGGATTCTTGATCCCAGCTTCACCCCGGCAACTCCAGATTATCCCGCACCCGATTCACCGCCAGCCCCCGAGCATGATCAATTGCGCAAGCCCCTGCAGCGTTCGGCGTTGCGAGGCCGGCAGCAGGGCGTGCGGAGGTAATGGTCGAGGGCCCGGTCGGTTTCGGGCGGGTTGGGTGTGGGGTCGATCATGGTGAAGCTCCTGGAATCATTGGCGCTGCCATGGTTGCTGCAGGCGCTCACGCAAGATCATATAGCTCGATTCGTTGTCTGCACATTTCTGAGAAGCGCACCTGTTTAACTTTCTCGGCACGAGCACTGAATCCGACGAGCGGTAGCAATACCTGTAATTTCTGACAGTAGGCAGGACGCTTCCAGCGTCGTTAAATCAATCACAGCAAGGACCCATAGATTCCTTGGTCATTTGCCCATTTCCTGCTTGGTTTGATGCGAGGGAGTTCGTTCAATGACACGCTCTGAACACAGGAATGATGAGCTGCTTGAGGTGCCAAGCGTACCTGCCATCCTCAAGGACGAAGAGGGAAAGGAGAGTCTCGACGGGCTGCTGCCGCGTGCCGCTTTGGCAGATGACCTGACGGTTATCGTTCCTGACTGGAGCACTCCTTTTACTGATCCCATCCCTTACATCGTAATTGTCAGTTGGGTACTGGCAGGCGGTCTGTTCACCGAGGTCTTTCGTCAGGAGTTCGATTCCCCCGGAGAGAAGACGCTTATCGTCCCGCGAGACAAGCTGGATCCCGGCACTTATTCCCTGTCGTACAGAGTCAACTACGGTGGCAACCCGTTGGACTCGGCGATTAAGCGAGTCACCGTCGATAGATCGCCGCCGAACGATAATCAGGAACCCGATCGTCTGATCATGCTGGATGTCACAGGCGATATCACTGATGACTACCTCTCCCGGTATGGCGAAGTCCGGTTCCAGGTACCGCTGTATGTCGACGTCAAAGCCAGGGATCGTGCGATCTATTACTGGACAGACAACCCGGATCCACCGGATTCGGAAACCGAAATTCGTGAGCAAGCGTTCAGCCAGCAAGACATCGACCAGAAGCGTCTGATCATCACGATGTATGAGGCAGATATTCGTGGACGTGGTCCCGGGCAACGCTACGTTTACTATCGGCTCCGTGACTGGGCGGGAAATCGCGGGCCGCGCTCAACGCTTTTGGCGGTTTTTGTCAATTTGAATCCGGCTCCGGGCATTCTCAAACCGCCGAGAGTGCCGTTGTCAGCCCGCGGCTTGATTGACCGTCAACATGCGCGTGAAGGCGCGGTGAATCAGCGGGCTGTCACTGTCGAAATTGATACGTATGAGAACCCGGATCCTTCCGACGGGGTCCTGATCCAGTGGAACGGGCATGATCTGGCCGCGCTTGACGTCGATCCTGGCAAGTTTCCGCAAGTCGCTACCGTGCCATGGCTGACCTTGATGGCAGATGGGCCAGGGCCATTGGACGTTCGAGTGAGCTACCGCATTCTGCGTGGCGGCACACCGACCTTGCCATCTGCCGAAACGCGAGTGCTGGTGAATCTGACAGTCGCCGGGCAGGATCATGCCAACGCCCCGGCCTTGTTGAATACCACATTGGCCCGGCTGGAAGTTTACGGTGCCATATCGAAACAACGGAACAAGCTGTTAACCGTAGATTACGGCGAGGCGGCCGAAGCACATCTGGCCCTTTATGACACTCCGGTGCCAGGTGAAAAGCTCTTCCTCTATTGGGGCGCAATTGGCACACCAGTCGCCGAGTACGAGGTTGAATCCGGTGACGTCGCCGGTAAGCCGATCAGGTTCCTCATTCCTTGGGAGGCAATCGAACAGGACAAAGTAAATCCCTCGCTGCTGACGTGGTACACCACCAGTAATGGTGTGAATCTGCAGCAGGCTGATGTGACGGCCGTTGAAGTGGCGATCATCGTGATCGAGAACATGCCGGAACCGACGTTTCCCCACGCCAACCGTGATGGAGCACTTCACTGCTGCGCCAAACCCAGGTTGTGGGAAGGTGTCTGGGTACATATCAACGGCAATGCTTTCTTTGATGAAGACGATATCGTCGAATTGTCCTGGCAGGGGTGTTTTGGTCCGAATGGGACCAGTCCGATTGACGGAATCTACGACACATTCGAGACAAAACTCACTGCCAGTCAGGCTCGTGAAGGTTTTGATGTGCATGTCAGTGATTACGAGCGTCTGATTTCGCCAATGGTAAACAATGGCTCGGCGCTGTGTAGTTATCACCTGAGAAAAGCCAACGGTGGCATCGGCAATTCAAAACCCGAGTTTGTCATCATCAATCGAACGTTGCCGAGTGGTGAAGTGTGTGGTCCTGATAACGATCTTTGTGAAGAGTAAGTTGTAGAAGTGCTGGCGCTGTATTGGTCGAAGTTGGTTTCAGGTTCTATTTAAATTCTGTTTAACCCATGCAGTCATTGTGTAAAAACTCTGGCAAAGCGGCTGTTTGCCCTGTGTCAGTCAATCAAGTTGCTGAGAGGATGATAAAAGATGACAAGTTTTCACTCGTTGACACCGGCGCAGAATCGCGAACGTTTTTTTGGTGTTCGTTTTCGCAGTCCGAAAGCTGCAGCCCTACCACCGACACTTCATCCGGATAATCCGTTGCTGGATGATGAAACGGATGATAGTCCCAACCAACTGCATTCAAGCTTTCAAGGGTTTCCTCTGAAGGTACAAATCCCGCGATTTGCTGAGGCGGATGATCCAAACGGTGTTCAAGGATTTCTTGAACTAATGTGGGACGGCACCAATATACGTTCTACTCGAGTACCTTTCACTACCCCCGTTGATGCAAGTACTACCGAATTTGATCTTGTTTTGCCTGAAGGCTATACATCGGCCCCGGGGCCTCATGAGCTGAGTTATGTGTTGAACTTCGGTGGTAATCCGTCTGATGTAACACCCCTTGAAATCAATATTGATACAACAGCACCGATAGCTTTCGGCAAGGCGACTGTTCCCCCCGAAGTGGAAAGAGATGGTATTACAAAAAAATACCTCGATGATAACGGTTTTGTATTGATCACCATTCCGAACTATGGGAGTAAAAAGCTCGGTGACTTTGTTGAGTGCTATTTTGGCTCTAGTTTGCCAACCCCGACGCTGGTCGGCGAGTTGACCATAACGGACCCCACAGCTGCGATCACGTTTGAATTGACTCCCGCGCTGGTCGGTACCGAGGAAGGTTTAAGATCGGTTTTTTATTACCTCAGCGACCGCAAGGGGAACCGCAATACACCACAATATTACACCGAGCTTAATGTCACTCTGACCGACCCACCCGAAGGGCTTCTGGAACCCAGCATTCCGCTCTTTGATGACGACGCAGCTCCAAAACTGGTGGATCTGGCTGATGCTCAGGCGCCACTGGGGGTCGGTATTCTGGCTGAGTACACAAACTACCTGGAGGGTATCGATCAGCTGGAAGTGACATATGACGGTATCGTGCAACCTGCGCAGACAATCAATACTTTTCCCTTCTATGTGAACATTCCTTACCGGGATGTATTCAACGGCGACCTGGATGAAAAAACGGTAGCCGTCAGTTATCGGATCAAACGCCATACCTTGCGCTACCCATTGGGAACACCGGCGCCTGCAAAAGATGTCGATGTCGATCTGCGCCGGCCTGGAGACGGTGACGGTGGAGAAAACCCGGATCCCAATCTGGCTCTGGTAACTGTGCAAGGTACGGGTGGTAATGGCCAGAACATTCTGACGGCTGCCGACTCGGTTGGTAATGTCGGTGTAACTGTAGCTGTTTTTGCTGGTGTCAAAGATGGAGACATCATGACGCTGATATGGAAAGGCGTCGAGGTCACGCAGGCGCAAGGTGGCGTTATAGAACTGAACGGTACGGAAACCGGGAATTTGACGTTCGATGTTCTTTGGGAAGTTGTGGACGCGGGCGGCAACGGTAACCCGCTGCCAGTCACCTATAAAATTACCAACCCTGATATCAATGATAATGAGGTCCGCTCACTGCCCCGAGATGTCGATGTGAATATTCGGCCCGGTGTTGTTCCTGAAATCAAATTTCAGCATCTTGATCCGGACTTCACAGACTGGTTCAACTGTGGCTCCCTGCGATCAGATCCGGTACTGGTCAAATGTGCAGAAGTGCTGATTTCTCCTGGTGAACCGCAGTTGGCCGATCAGACACTGGAATTTATCTATCAGGGTTATACCGATTCGGCAGGTACTAATAAAAAACCTGGTACTGAAGAAAAGGTCACATATACGCCATCGTTACAGGAAGCGAATGCCGGGTTTATCGTGAAAATTCCCTATCAGAAAATTTTGGCAACGGAGAGTGCGTGGGGCGATATAACTTACACGGCAATGATTGACGGACGCCCGGTGCAAGCTCAGCGACACCTTGTCAGGGTGCACATGAAAAAGGGTGATGGATCAGTGTGTGATATCTGATATTCGAAGTCTGGGAGGCATTAAATGCCTCCCTTTTTCTTATAAGGATTACCAGGCGCTAGGACTTTTCTAATGTGTATTGAGGACTTTTCCTACATTTTCAGGGAGTAGGTAACGTTAATGTACGCCCGCTAACGCTACGGAGCTGCTTTGGCCTGTAATTATTTTGAGGTGAATCAATCATGAACATGTTGGATGTATCACACGTTCGCGTTTTTCCAACAGGCAGGTTCGGAGTATCGCTCTGCCTACCGGCCGTTTTTTTTTTCGCAGGTTTTGCACATTCGGCAACTATCGTCGATAACACCACGCTGGATATCGATTCATCGGCTGCGTCTACCGACTATCTGGTGCGCAACAATGGCGTATTGAACGCGTCCGGCGCCAATACCCGATCGATCACGGCGCAGTCCGGATCGTTGTTAAACCTCAATGGCGCCACCATCGTCGGTAACAACGGTGGTGATGGGGTAACAGTGACCAGCAGTCAGGCAACCATTGATCAAACGACCGTGACCAGTGATGAAATCGGGCTGGCGGTCAACCGTTCCAGTGTCGCGGCTGGCGGATCCAAGGTGACGGTCTCCAATAGCCAGGTCAGTGGACAACTGATTGGGTCACAGGTCACAGGGCTGAGTTCCCTGTCATTGAGCAATACGCAAATCATGGGCGCGGCCAGCGATGGCATAGGTGTAAATATCCTTGGTGGCGAGGTGAGTGCTTCCGCGCGCACGACCATCACCGGTCAAGCGACAGGTGTGCGGATGGTCAATGACGCTGCCAACGTGGGCGGTCCTACCTTGTCGCTGGATAACTCGACGGTGCAAGGTGTCAGCGGTTCTGCGATTCTGGTGGATCGCGGGACTCAGGCCACGATAGTCGTCTCCAACGGTTCCAGCGTTCTCGCTGGCAACGGCAGATTACTGGATGTTCAAGGCTCATCCACCGCCAGCATGACCGTTGCCGACAGCACGCTGAATGGCAACATCAGCGTGGCGGATAACAGCACGGCCAATCTCGTTTTCGACCAAGGGAGAATAACCGGGGACGTGCTGGTCGATGGCAGCTCTACCGCTACTGTCACGCTGGACAACCTCTCACAATTCACCGGGCGCCTCGACAATGTCGACAGCGTGAACGTCAACAGCAACTCCAACTGGACACTCACCGGCAACGATTCGATCGGTGCACTGGGCATGAACGGTGGCACCGTCACCTTTGGCGCCCAGGGCGCTCCCGGTATGTATTACACGCTCAATGTCGGCTCACTTTCCGGCAATGGGACCTTTGCAATGAAGGGCGATTTCGCCAGCGGTGAGCATGATTTTCTCAATGTCATCGGTGCTTCGGCGGGGGACTTTGCGCTGGCGGTTGCGGCCTCTGGCCTGGACGCCGCTTCACCGCAGGCGTTGACGCTGGTGCGTACCGGCACCCTCGACGGTGCGAATTTTGCCTTGGCCGGCGATCAACGGGTTGATGTCGGCACATGGTCTTACAGCCTGGCCAGTCGGGAAATCGAGGGGGGAGCGAAGGAGTGGTTTCTCGACCCGACCACCGAAGTCATCAGCCCCGGCGCGCGCTCGGTACTGGCCTTGTTCAACACAGCTCCGACCGTGTGGTACGGCGAGTTGAGTTCGTTGCGCAGCCGCATGGGCGAATTGCGTTTCAACGGTGGCCAGGCCGGCGGCTGGATCCGCACCTACGGCAACAAGTACAACGTTGCCGATGGCTCGGGCGTGGGCTATCAGCAGACGCAACAGGGTTTGTCCCTTGGCGCCGACGCTCGACTGGGCGAAAGCCAGGTGCTGGTCGGGGTGCTCGCCGGCACGAGTGAGTCCGATCTGGATCTGAATCGCGGTACTTCGGGTACGGTGAAAAGTTACTACGTCGGGCCTTATCTCACCTGGCTCGACAGTGATACCGGTTACTACTTTGACGGCGTGCTCAAGTTCAACCGCTTTCGCAACGAGTCGAAGGTCAACCTGAGCGACGGCAGCCGCACCAAAGGTGATTACGACAACTGGGGGGTAGGCGGTTCTGCCGAGTTCGGTCGGCATATCAAACTGGCCAACGACTACTTCGTCGAACCGTTCGCGCAACTGTCGGCGGTGCAGATCCAGGGCAAACACTACACGCTGGACAACGACATGGACGCCGACGGTGATCGTATGCGCTCACTGCTCGGCAAGGCCGGGGCCACGGTCGGACGCAACTTCGGTTTCGGGAACGGCGCAGTCGCCCAGCCTTATGTGCGTGCGGCGGTTGCTCATGAGTTCGCTTCCAACAACGAAGTGAAGGTCAACAACAACGTGTTCAACAATGACTTGTCCGGCTCCCGGGCCGAGTTTGGGGCGGGGGTGGCTGTGGCGATGTCCGAGCGGTGGCAGGTGCATGCTGATCTGGACTATGCCAAAGGGGAGCATATTGAGCAGCCTTACGGGGTGAATCTGGGGTTACGGTATTTTTGGTAAAGAGCCATCGGGATGACCCCAAGTGAAGGCGTCCCACGATTTGCGGGGCGTTTTTCATCCCTAAGGGTCAATGCAAACTCCCAAGGCAGATCCGTAGTACTGGACGTGCCCTTCTGCGCCATTGACCAGGTTTTTTAACCAGTACCGAGCTGGCCAGCCACCTGCGGAGTCAGCGGACCAGTACCAATAGTCACCCATCGGCCAACGACCACCCCAAGCGTTATGGATTTCCCGCAACTCACCCATTGATGGCAATCGCTTTCCTCGGGCTGCTGCCCTGTCTCTGATCGTGTTCCAGCTTCCACCGTCCAGCCCCCAAACGAATTTCACTCCTGTGACATGAACGTTGTAACTCTTTGATTGGCTTGCGTTGTCGATGACAGTGATCGTTGAGAGCCCATTACCTCTGACAGTCACCAACCCTGAACCGTCTACCGCGGCGACGTTGTTGTTACTCGACGTGTAACGATAGGGAGGAACTCCGCCGCTTGCCGTGTGCTGTACATATGTGCCAGGACCGAAGTTTGGATATGCAGCCCAGTTAGGTATGAGGTAACACCTGCCACTCAATGTCACGCTGCCCGTGTTGAAATTCAACGGCGGAATCGGTGAGATCACAGTGAAGGTCCGCGTATTTGAATCCTGCCCGGTACTCAACGCTTTTACTCTCAGCGAATGCCCGCCCAAACCCACCGACAAGGTAGTGTTCCAGGCGCTGCCCACGGCAGTCACCGTGTGCCTTGGGCTGTTGTTGTCGTAAATCTGGACCTGACGATTCGGTGTGACTGTACCGCGCAGGGTCACCGTGGCGCTTTTGGTTTGCCCGCCATTGCCTATTTCACTGATGCCGTCATGCACAGACGTCAGCGTCGGCGCGATGTGGGCGGCGACGTTGAAGTTTCTCGCCGGGCTCTCTACCGGAACCGCGTCATACATGGCCTTGGCCGTCAGACTGTGGGAGCGGATGGCCAGACCGGTGACAGACGTTGTCCATTGTTTATCGGCATTGACGCTGACCGGCGTACCGACGGGGGCGCCATTGTCGTACAGCTGAATCTGCTCGCGCGGGGTGGCTTCACCTTTGACGGTCACTGCAGTCTCATAGGTCGTTTCATTCGGTCCCACCGTACCGACCGAGTCGGTGACCGCGGTAATCGTCGGTGAAACAAAGGCTGCAACTGTAAAGACCCGGGGAGGGCTGGACTCCGGGTTACTGCCGTAATCGCCTCGCGCGGTCAGGCGGTAAGTGGTCAGGTTCAGGCTGCTGAAAACATGTTGCCAATCGCCGCTGCCGTTGACATCCACCGTTTCGACGTTCGCACCGGCATTGAGCAGAATGATCTTTTCGTTTGGACTGGCCTTACCCGTGAGGTTGACGGTCCGGTAGTAGGTCGTGCCATTGGCGGCGACTTCACCGCGCAGGTCATTCACGCGAGAGATCGTCGGCGTGACCGCTTGCGCCACGACGAAATCCCGCGGCGGACTGGTCGCAGAGTCAATCTCGTACAACGCCTCGGCAGTGAGGCTGTAGGAGCGAACTTTCAGATCGTTGATGCGGTGGTTCCAGTCACCTTTATCGTCGACATCAAGGGTAATGAGCGACTGTTTGTTTTCCAGCAATTTGATCTGCAGGTTTGGCGTCGCGCTGCCTGCCACCAGCACACTGTTGTCATAGGTGGTTGCCCCTTGGGCGACGTCCCCCCGTGAATCGCTGACCGCAAGAATTTCCGGGGTCTGGGCGAATTTCACGGTGAATGTTCGCGGCTCGCTGGACACCGGGTCGGCGCCATAAAGAGCCTTGGCGCTGATGCGGTAAGACTTCTCGGTCAATGGGCCGATCTCGCGGCTCCAGGTGCTGTCGGCGCCCACTAGCGCCGTACCCATCGATGTCGTCGTTCCATCGAACAGCTCGACCGTTTCGCCGCGCGTGGCCGTGCCGGTGACGGTGACTTTTTCGTCGCGGGTTTTGCCGTCCTCTGCCACCGGGCCCCGTGAATCCGTCACTTGCACCGGCTCGACCATCCCCGGAATCAGCAGGGGACGCAGCACCGTCAGTGGATTGTTGCCTTCCGTCAGGGGAGGGAAGCGGAAACGCTTGTGAGAAGGCATCAGGCAAGTCCTCTTGAAGAGCATTCAGGCGCTTTTTGATGACGACCGGTGCAGTTCTCACTCAGTGGGAATCAGTGGGAATTAGCGGGGATTAGCGGGGATTAGCGGGGATTCCGGCTTGAGGTAGTTGACGAACACAGGAAGGCACTCCGGTCGGGTGATGGAGTGATTTGAACCTGTATTGATGGGTTAGCGCACCTGTCAGATCTGACAGGTATGCAAAGCTTTCAGATGAACGGTTTCGACGGGACGCTGTTTTTAGCCAGGCATTTACCGACGACTCAAGGTTTGTACAGCGTTTTCTGCCGCAAAATGTAAACCGTCACCAACACCGCGCTGGTCAACATGAACCCCCGCGCCCACGGCAGTGGCACCAGATAGCACGAAAACAGAATACTCGCCCACATCAGCCCGATCGCGTAGACCTTGCCCTTGAGCGGAATGCCGTTGCCATCGAGGTAATCGCGGATCCATGGCCCGAGTCGTGGATGCTCGACCAGCCATTGATAGAAACGCGCAGAGCTGCGCGCGAAACAGGCCGCGGCGAGCAGAAGGAAAGGGGTGGTGGGCAGGACGGGCAGGAAAATCCCGATCACCCCCAATGCCACGCTGAGCCAGCCGACGGCCAGCAGGAAGTAGCGCAACATCAGGGGGCGGTTGCCTATGGGATTGTCCATAGGCCGGATCTTAGTGGTGACGTGGCTTGAGGATCGCCGGTTTTTCGTCGGGCGCCTGGCACAGCAGGTACAGCGCGGTCAGGGCTTCCGGAATTTGCACGATCATGTCGTCCATCAGGTTGGCGTCCTTGGCGATGTCTTCGAATTCTGGCTGTTCGTCGAACAGGCCCGAACCGACCATGATCGGCAGCAACATTTCGCTGACTTCTTCTTCGGCGGTTTCAAACCAGGCCGCTTCACGCAGGAACACGCCTTCCATGAAACCGATGCACCAGCCGCGCAGTTCGGAATCGTCCGGCTCTTCGCCCAGATCCAGTTCGCATGGCAATTCGAATTCTTCATCCGAAGCCAGTTGACGGGCGATGTGGGCTTTGAGACCGATCAGGGTGGCTTCGATCTCTTCGCGCTGGGCGTCGCTGCTGTAATGCGGCTCTTCAGCGAACAGGGCGTCGATCCACTCACGCTCCGGTACGTCTTCGGCGCAGATAGACAGCGCGGTCAGGTAGCCGTGAGCGGCCACGTAATCCAGCGCCTCGTCATGCAGCTCGTCGGCGTCGAGGAAGACTTGCAGGCGGGTCAGTTGCTCAGCGAAGGACATTACGGGGCTACCTTGGGGAATAAACAATGCGGGAATTCTAGGCTTTCTTGCGCGCTCAAGCCAGCCGCATGGCAGATTTGACCTGCCATACCCTGCATACACCCTGTGGGAGCTGCCGAAGGCTGCGATCTTTTGATCTTGTCTTTATTAAAAGCAAATCAAAAGATCGCAGCCTTCGGCAGCACCTACACAGGTATCAGCGATTGTATCGACGGGTGTCGCCCTGTGCAGGGAAGGGCTCGGGTATACTGCCGCGTTTTGCGATCCCTGCCGCATTGCGGCTGTCATGCAATGCGCTCTTACGTTTTGTTTAAGCAGCCGTGGCTGTTCTGAACCAGCCTGAGCAGGGATGTATCGGTAGATTTTTGGAGTTTTTATGCTCGAACAGGCTCAGCGCGTCCTCAAGGACATCTTCGGCTACGACAGTTTCCGTGGCCGTCAGGGTGCAATCATTGAGCGCGTGGCCAGTGGCGGTGATGCGCTGGTACTGATGCCTACCGGTGGCGGCAAGTCGCTGTGCTTCCAGGTGCCGGCGCTGCTGCGCGAGGGCCTGGCGGTGGTGGTATCGCCGCTGATCGCACTGATGGACGATCAGGTTGCCACCCTCGAAGAGCTGGGCGTGGCCGCCGCTGCCTTGAACTCGACACTGAGCGCCGAACAGCAGCGCGACCTCGCCGCGCGAATCAAACGTGGCGAAGTGAAGATGCTCTACCTGGCGCCAGAGCGTCTGGTACAGCCGCGCATGCTCTCATTCCTGCAGAGCCTGAACATCGCGTTGTTCGCCATCGATGAAGCGCACTGCGTGTCGCAGTGGGGCCACGACTTCCGTCCGGAATACCTGCAACTGGGCCAATTGGCCGAGATGTTCCCTGACGTACCGCGCATCGCCCTGACGGCCACTGCCGACAAGCGTACCCGCGAAGAAATCGTCACCCGCCTGCACCTGCAAAATGCCGAGCGCTTCCTGTCGAGCTTCGACCGCCCGAACATTTTTTACCGCATCGTCCCCAAAGAGCAGCCGCGCAAGCAGTTGCTGGCGTTCCTCGCCGAGCGGCGCAGCGATGCCGGCATCGTCTATTGCCTGTCGCGCAAGAAAGTCGAGGAAGTCGCGGCGTTCCTGAGCGAGCAGGGCTTCCCGGCGCTGCCGTATCACGCCGGTTTGCCCAATGAGCTACGTGCCTTCAACCAGAAGCGCTTCCTCAATGAGGAAGGCCTGATCATGGTTGCCACCGTGGCGTTCGGCATGGGCATCGACAAGCCCAACGTACGTTTTGTCGCGCACCTCGATCTGCCGAAATCCCTTGAAGCGTATTACCAGGAAACCGGTCGCGGCGGCCGTGACGGCCTGCCGGCGGATGCTTGGATGGCCTACGGTCTGCAAGACGTGGTGATGCTCAAGCAGATGCTGCAAAACTCCGAAGGCGACGAGCGGCACAAGCGTCTCGAGCAACACAAGCTCGACGCGATGCTGTCGCTGTGTGAAGAAACCCGCTGCCGTCGCCAGACCCTGCTGGCGTACTTTGATGAAGACATGCCCGAGCCTTGCGGGCATTGCGACAACTGCGTCGATGGCGTGCAGACCTGGGATGCCACCGAGCCCGCACGTCAGGCATTGTCGGCGATTTTCCGCACAGGCCAGCGTTATGGCGTCGGTCATCTGGTCGACGTGCTGCTGGGCAAGGACAACGAAAAAGTCCGCAGTTTTGGCCATCAGCATCTGTCGGTGTACGGCGTCGGCAAGGCACTGAGCGAGAGCGAGTGGCGCTCGCTGTTCCGCCAATTGGTCGCGCGCGGTCTGGCAGACGTCGATCACGAAGGTTATGGCGGTCTGCGTCTGAATGACAGTTGCCGGCCATTGCTCAAGGGTGAAGTCACGCTGGAGTTGCGCCGCGATCTCAAGCCGCAGGTCACCGCCAAAACCGCCAGCAAGAGCCCGGCCAGCCAACTGGTGCGCGGCGAAGAGCGCGAACAGTGGGAAGCCCTGCGCGCGCTGCGGCGCAAACTGGCCGAAGAACATGGCGTGCCACCGTACGTCATCTTCCCCGATTCGACGTTGCTGGAAATGCTCCGCAGGCAACCGACTTCGCTGGCGGAAATGGCCCGGGTCAGCGGGGTCGGCGCGCGCAAGCTGGAACGCTATGGCGATGCCTTCCTAGAAGTGCTCGGCGGCGAGGTCGAGGCGCCGAAAGCGGTGGCCGACGTGCGCCACGAACTGATCACCCTGGCACGCGCCGGCATGACCCCGATGCAAATCGCCGGTCAGTTGCAGTGCTCGGAGAAGAACGTCTACACCATGCTCGCCGAGGCGATCGGCAAGCAGCAGTTGTCGCTGGAACAGGCGCTGGATTTGCCTGAAGAATTGATGGGCGAAGTGCAGGACGCGTTCCTTGATGGAGAAGGCGAACTGCCGTCGGTCGCCGAGGTGGCCGAGCTGTTTGCCGGGCGTGTGCCGGAAGGCGTGCTGTATTGCGTGCGGGCTGCGCTGCAATCGGAATTCGAAATGTAATTTGGCCGTCCCCCTCATCGGAACGCCGCCCGCCCAGCCCTCTCCCAAAGGGAGAGGGGGCCGACCGAGGCGTCTTGCGCCATACATCGACCTGAATGACCGAGTCGATTATGGATTCAGCGCCGATCTGCCACGTCGGCGTAATTCCCAAATATCCCCCATTCAGTCCCCTCTCCCTCTGGGAGAGGGCTTGGGTGAGGGGCTTCAAGATGTAACGATTCAGTACAGACCGCCACTTGCCTATAACTGCAGCTCATGCTTAGCTGGCTAATAATTAGAAATTCTTTATTTTCAGTCTAACCGTGAGTGTTTTATGCCGTTAACCGATCAACACCGCTTTGGCATGCAACTGGCCCAGATGTCCCGTGGCTGGCGTGCCGAACTGGATCGACGCCTCGCCGGGCTGGGGTTGTCCCAGGCGCGCTGGCTGGTGCTGCTGCATCTGGCGCGTTTTGAAGAAGCACCGACCCAGCGGGAGCTGGCGCAGAGTGTCGGCGTCGAAGGGCCGACCCTCGCGCGCTTGCTCGATAGTCTGGAGAGCCAGGGCCTGGTGCAACGCCAGTCTGTAATGGAAGACCGCCGGGCGAAAAAAATCGTCCTCTGCGCACCGGCCCTGCCGCTGATCGAGCAAATCGAAACCATTGCCACACAGTTGCGTCATGAGTTGTTCGAAGGCGTCGACGAGGCGGATTTGAAGGTGTGCATGCGGGTTCACGGGCACATTCTGGCCAACCTGGAAAAATCTTGAGGCACATCCACGTGCCGTATCTTTGAGAGATCGCGCTGCGCCGACTATAAGAACTACTGGGCAATATCGTGTTCGTACCGGATGTGCGAACGCATAGAAGTCGGTTTTGCTTATTTAAGGGATGCTCATGCTCGCAAGTCGGCACGTGGTACTGCGCGGCGGCGCCAAATGGCTGCTGGTCGCTGGTGTATTGAGTTATTCGGCCTGGTCGATGGCCTTGGGGCTGGGTGATATCACCGTCCATTCAGGCCTCAATCAGCCGCTCAAGGCCGACATTGCCTTGGTCGATGTCGGCGGGCTGACGCCAAACGATTTGGCCGCGCGCCTGGCCACGGCGGATGAATTCGCCGAGGCCGGGGTCGAGCGGGTGTTCTTCCTCAACGACCTCAAGTTCATCCCGATCCTGCATGGCAATCGCCAGATGATCCGGGTGACGTCCAGCAAACCGGTCAACGAACCCTTTCTGAATTTCCTCGTGCAGCTCGATCAACCCAACGGCCGGTTGCTGCGTGAGTACACCGTGTTGATCGATCCACCGGGTTCGCCGGGTATCGTGCCGGCCACCGATGAGCCGGATTTACGTGCGCAATCCTCCGCGTTTCCCACTGTCGAGCCTGTCGTGGCAGCGCCACAGGCACCTCAAGCCAAGCGCGATACCGTGCCAGCACCCACGCCTGCCAGCGATGCACTGGCCGAGCAGTTGGCCGCCAATGTGTTGCTGAATCAGCAACTGCAGAAGACCGTCGACGAATTGAACGCAAAACTGCAGACACAGGATGTGCAGATTGCCGACGGCAAGAAGCAGATCAGTGACTTGCAAACACGTCTGGTCGAGTTGCAGAAATCGCCGCCCCCGACTGTGGTGACCCCGGCACCTGCTCCTGCGCCAGTCGTTGCACCGGTCGAATCCAGCGATGACAGTTTGAACTGGTCATTGCTCGGCGGCCTGTTGCTGTTGCTGGGCGCATTGGCCGGGTTGTTTGTGCACCGTCGGCGGCAACAACAGCGGCAGGTTGCCGAGCCGCTGCCACTGTTGCCGCAAGGCAATGAGCCGGAGGCGGCGGAGGCCGAGAACACCGAGTCGGTCAGAGTTCACACATCAGACCAACACCGCGAAGAACCCGCCGCTGGTGATGTGCTGGAGGCGGTGGGGATCTATCTGGCTTATGGCCGATTGGGCGAAGCCGCCGGGCTGTTGCGCGACGCCTTGCACAAGGAGCCTGCGCGCACTGATATCGGTTTGCAGTTGCTAGAAGTGCTGGGACGTCAGGGTGACAGCGCCGCGTATGAACAACAGGAAAGTCATTTGCATGAGCTGGGTGTGGATGCCCGGACGTTGCAGGATGTTCGCGCGCGGCACCCGAAACTGGTGGGTGCAGCACCGTTGGCCGTGGTACCGCCGATTGTTGCAGCGGCCCCGATTGCCGCTGCCCAACCGGCGCCTGAAGATGATTTCGAACTGAATCTGGGCGAGCTGTCGATGGATTCCAGTTGGGATCTGGAAGACAGTCGCCCGGCCACCGCTGAACCTGCAGCAGACACCTCGGCGCTCGGCTCCGGTCTGCAGGTTCTGCCTCAGGACTTTGAATTGCCCGAGCCCAGCGAAGAGGCCGAACTCGAGTGGATCCCTGAATCGGAAGCCGGGCCGCTGGATGAGGATTTTCTCAATGAGTTTGCTGATGCCGAGCCGTCACTGGCGTTGCAACCTTTGGATTTGCAGGAGCCGGAACTGGTACACGACACCAGCTCCGGCAAACTCGAACAGGCGCAGACGTGCATTGATGACGGTGACATCGACAGTGCGATTGCGTTGCTCAATGAATTGCTCAAAGAGGGCGATGAACCTTTGAAGCAAACGGCGCGGACGTTGCTGGCGGGAATTCGCTGAAGCCTCCGATCCGATTTGCGGTTGAGCTGATACCGCCTTCTCGAGCAGGCTCACTCCTGCATTGGAATGCGTTCCCCTGTGGGAGCGAGCCTGCTCGCGAAGGCGGATTGTCAGGCGACCTGATCAGAAGGTCTGCCCAAGGTTCAGATAAACCGCCTGCTCATTCGCATCATTTAACCCATAACTGAAATTCAACGGCCCCAGCGGCGTGTCAAAACCGATGAACACGCTGGCCGCGTTGATATAGCCGCTGTCGAACTCATTGTCGTTGTTCCACGCCCGTCCACGCTCCAGCGAGGCGCCGGCATACAGCGGGAAGTCCAGTGGCAGATACGAGCGCGGCGTCAGCCGGCGATAGTACACCGCGCGCATCAGGCTGACGTTCTGCCCGGAAATCGCGTCTTCTCTGAACCCCGACAACTGCCGCGCACCGCCAAGCAGGAAGCTTGACGTGACCACGTTGGCATCGTCCAGCGTACGCCCGTAACGACCACCGAGAATCAGCGTATCCGGGCCACGGCTCATGGCTTTGTCGAGTTTGAATTCCCACTGTCGGTAGCGCGTATCCGAACCCAGGCCCGGTTCGAACTGCATCAGCGTCAGACTGACGTCCTTGCCTTCATGAGGGAAGTAGACGTTATCCAGCGAATCGTAGGAATACTTCAGCGCGTAGAAGCCTTCGTTGAAGTTTTCACTCGGCAGATCCTGATCGCCAATCCGCACATCGGCCTTGCCCCAAGCCTCGCCGACACCGAAACGCACTTCGCCGTTGTTGCCGATCTGTCGGCCGAAGTTGAGGCCGAAACCGTAGCGCTCGACGCGATACTGCGCGATCGGATCGTTGTCGAGCACCGCTTCAACGTTCTGCGCCTCGAACGAGGCGTACGGTGCGACGAAGTAACGCGAGCCGACGTCCAGCGGTTGATAGAACTCGGTGTACAGCTCTTGTTTGTCGCCAATCTGCGCGCGGGTCAGCCATTCCGCGCCGAGGCGGTTGATACCGTTGATGCGATAGCTGGCGCCGAGATTGAAGGCGCTGTCGCCGCGCATGTCGTCCGACAGATTGAGGCCGACCCGCAAGTAATCGGTGCCGCTGCGCTTGCCCCGAGCGCTGATCACCAGTGTGTGATCCTCGCCCTTGTGCACCACGCGGTACTGCACTTGTTCGAAGTAGTCGAGGCCGTACAAAGTGCCCATGTCCGAGTGCAATCGGGCCAGATCCAGCGGCTCGCCAATGTGCTGGCGTATGTAGTAGCGGATCACATCGTCGTCTACTTTCGAGTCGTTCTCGACGCGGATGCCCGTGATGATTGGTGTGCGTTGACCCGGCGAACGTGCGGCGTTGAGTTCGGCGTCCTGGGATTCTTTGGGTTTGAGGACGGCGAGGCGCGCATCGAGGATTCGCGTGGCGCGATAACCGGCATCGATCATCTCCTGAGCCTTGCCGAAATCAGTGACACCGAACGCTGCCAGCGCGGGCTGGATCAGCACATCGGAGGATTTCAGCGCGGCCAGTTGTTCTTCGGAGTTACTGCGGGTCATCAGGGTGATCGACTGGTTCAACACATCGACCACGGTGGTCAGTTGCTTGCGGTTGCGCAGCGGTGTACCGATGTCGACGACGATGGCCACGTCAACGCCCATTTCCCGCGCGACATCCAGCGGGATGTTGTCGGTCATGCCGCCGTCCACCAGCAGCCGGCCGTCGAGTTCGACCGGGGCGAACACCGCCGGGATCGACATGCTGGCGCGGATCACCTGGGGCAGATGACCTTTGCGGAACACCACTTTTTCGCCGTTGGAGATGTCGGTGGCGACAGCGCGGAACGGAATCGGCAGTTTGTCGAAATTCCGGGTGTCGCTGGTGTGGGCCAACAGGCTTTCCAGCAGCAACGAGAGGTTTTGGCCCTGAATCACACCCAGTGGCAAGCCAAGGCTGCCGTCGTCACGAAAGCTGAGTTTCTGTTTGACCAGAAAGTCGCGGTCATCCTGTTTACGCCGAAACGGCACATCTTCGCGCGGCGGCGCGTCGGACAGCGCGGCTTGCCAGTCGATGTTCAGCGCGAGTTTTTCCAGCTCATCGATCTTGTAACCCGAGGCGTACAGCCCGCCAACCACCGCGCCCATGCTGGTGCCGGCGATCGCATCGATCTTGATGCCTTGCTCCTCCAGCGCCTTAAGCACGCCGATGTGCGCCAGCCCGCGCGCCGCGCCGCCGGACAGCACGAGGCCGACTTTCGGTCGCGTCGCGTCACTGGCATCGACGCCGGCGTGAGCGAACAAAGGGAGGAAACCAAGCAGCAGGCAGAACAGCAGACGGCGCATTGTGAGTCTCGGGGCAAGCGATAAAGCCGGCTATTATAGCGGCGCCCTCTGTCTCAGGAGTTTCAGCGAACATGACTGTCGCAAAAGCAGAAGTTGTCATCACCTATTGCACCCAATGCCAGTGGCTGCTGCGCGCCGCGTGGCTGGCGCAGGAACTGCTCAGCACCTTTGCTGACGACCTCGGCAAAGTGTCCCTGGTGCCCGGCACCGGCGGGGTGTTTCACATCAGCTGCGCCGGCGTGCAGATCTGGGAACGCAAGGCTGACGGCGGTTTTCCCGAGGCTAAAATCTTGAAGCAGCGGGTTCGCGATCAGATCGATCCTGACCGCGACCTCGGTCACAACGACCGCACTCAGTGAGACGCGGCCTCGGCGGCGACAGCTTTCTTGTCGGCATGGCCTGACATCCGCGCCGAAACCACAATGGCGACAATGATCAGCGCGCCGCCGAGCAACATCTTCGGCGTCGGGTTTTCATTGAACAGCAACCAGGCGACGGTGATGCCGTAGACCGGCTCCATGGCAAACACCACCGCCGCCGTGCGCGCCTTGATCACCGCCAGACTGGCCACAAACAGGCTGTGTGCGACGCCGGTACAGAACACCCCGAGCAGCGCAATCCACAGCCAGTCGAGTGCGCGCACTTCGCTCAGTTGCGGTGCTGCAACTGGTAGTAGACACAGCGCGACCACGACGTTTTGGCACAGCGCCGCTTGCACCGCCGGAATCCGCCCGGAGCTGGCGCGGTTGGTCAGCGACAGCAGGGAAAACAGCAGCCCCGAAAGCACCGACCAGAGCAAGCCAATGGTCGCGCCGCTGCCGAGATCGAAGGCCGGGGTCACCAGAATCAGGCCGATGCTGACCAACACCACCAGCAGTATTTCATTGGCGCGGATGCGTTCGCGAAAGATCAGTCCTTCGAGAATCACCGTGAAGGCCGGGAAACTGGCAAAACCCAACGTCGCGATGGCGACACCGGCGATCTTCACAGACAGGAAGAAACTCACCCAGTGCCCGGCCAGCAACACGCCGCTGAGGGCCAGACGCCGCCAATCCACGGCCTGAAGTTTCTGCCAGCCGCTCTGGCTGGCGAAGCGGGCGAAGAACGCCAAGGCGACAACGGCGAAAGCCGCGCGACCGAACACGATCACAGCGGGGGAGGCGGCAGCGAGTTTGCCGAACACACCCGTCAGGCCAAACATCAAAGCACCGATATGCAGAGCGCCGAGGGCGGTACGCGGAGTCATTGCAATCCTTCTATCTCAAACACAATCTCAACTATTGATTGTTCCCACGCAGCAGCGTGGGAATGATCATTTACTGTAGGAGCTGCCGAAGGCTGCGATCTTTTGATCTTGCTTTTGATCGTTCCCACGCTCTGCGTGGTAACGCCTCTAGGGACGCTCTGCGTCCAGTGACGCGGAGCGTCACGGGCTGCATTCCCACGCGGAGCGTGGGAACGATCAAAGATCGCAGCCTTCGGCAGCTCCTACATTTAAGCGTGTAGAGCTCAGTAAGTCTGTCGGCAGGCTATCGTCTTTTGTCGCAGGAATCGCGCCGAAGCTGGCCGGGTGATGCACCGAACTCACGTAGGACAGCAGCCGAGAAAGCACTTTGCGAGCTGTAGCCGACGCGACTGGCAACTTCGCCGATCGGCAGGGCTGTGTCGCGGAGCATTTGCACGGCCAGATGCAGGCGCCGACTGCGGATGTAATCCATCGGCGTCTGCCCGCATTCGGCCATGAAACGCGCATGCAGACGCGCGCTGGACAATCCTGCCACCCGTGCCAGATCGGCGACTTGCAGCGGATACGCGGCGTATTGCTCGATGTGCGCATCCAGCGCGGCATAGGGCAGGCGGCGAATGGCGTGTTCCGCAGGTTGCGCGTGATTCAGGCTGGCCAGCAGCAACACCGCGCCTTGCTGGGCAATCAATGGATCGCTGACCGGACTGTTTGCCAGCCAGCTGACCAACTGACTTTGCCCCGAATCCAGCGACAAGCGCGCCGGTTGATCGAGCAGACGATGGCTGGCGTCGGCATGCTCGCCCAGTGAATCCGTCAGCCATTGGCCGTCCGGGATATCCAGTACCAGACAGCGGCTACCATTGGGACTGCCGCAGGCATGATGAGCGCCGGAAGGGATAACTACAAAACTCTGCTGACGCACCTGACTGCCACAACCCTCGACCTCGAAATCCAGCGCACCGGACAGCCCGAACACCAATTGCGCGTGGTCGTGGCTGTGGACGATCAAATCGTGGGTGTACTGACGCAGGGTGAGGATCGGTCGCATGGCAGGTTGTCTCCGAAGTGGTCGCCAGTCTACACCGGCGCACACCGGATGCGTTGTCACAGGACTGACTCACGCTTGTCATGGTCGATTAACCGGGCAGGCGCAAAGTGGCGAAAACATCGCAGAGGGTTGCCCATGACCAGCGCCGAGCTCGCCAGACCCAGTCGCAAACAACGCGTGCGCACCCTGTGGATCTCCGACGTGCACTTGGGCACGCGGGATTGCCAGGCCGAGCACTTGTCGCAATTTCTCAAGGGCTACCATGCCGACAAGATTTATTTGGTCGGCGACATCATTGACGGCTGGAAACTGCGCGGCGGCATGTACTGGCCGCAAGCGCATACCAACGTGATCCGGCGTTTGCTGACCATGAGCAAGCGCGGCACCGAGGTGATCTACGTCACCGGCAACCACGACGAATTCCTGCGTCGGTATTCGAAGCTGATACTGGGCAATATCCAGTTGGTTGACGAGGCGGTGCATGTCACCGCAGACGGGCGGCATCTATTGGTGATTCACGGCGATCAGTTCGATGTGATCACCCGTTATCACCGCTGGCTGGCCTTCCTCGGCGACTCGGCCTACGAATTCACCCTTACCCTCAATCGCTGGCTCAACCATTGGCGTGCGCGCTATGGCTACGGTTACTGGTCGCTGTCGGCGTACCTGAAACACAAGGTGAAAACCGCGGTGAGTTTCATCAGCGACTTTGAAGAAGCCATCGCCCATGAATGCGTGAAGCGCGAGTTGCATGGCGTGGTGTGCGGGCACATTCACCACGCCGAGATCCGCAAGGTGGGGGAGGTGGATTACCTCAATTGCGGCGATTGGGTGGAGTCGTGCACGGCGCTGATCGAGCATTGGGACGGCACGATCGAGCTGTATCGGCTGGCGGACGCGCAGGCGCGCGAGGCGGAGCTGAAAGCGGCCAAAGTCGCCGAACTCGCCTGAAAAGCAAAGATCGCAGCCTTCGGCAGCTCCTGCATGTGACCTGTGCAGGAGCTGCCGAAGGCTGCGATCTTTTGATCTTAGGCCGTGGTGTGTTCTTCCATTGCCGCCTTGTAAATCGAGTTCTTCGGCTGCGCAAACAACCGTTCCATCATCGGCTCAAAGAAGCTCAACGGCAGCGTGTCATAGTCAGGATCAAACGCCGCCGCATCGTATTTGGCACAGAACTCGGCAGTCGCTTGATACTGCGGATGACCGGCGAACTGCTCGCGCAGATGCCGATCCATGCCCAGATGATGAAAGAAGTAGTAACCCTGAAATACCCCATGCTTCTCGACCATCCACAAATTTTCGGCACTGACGAACGGCTTGAGGATCGCTGCGGCAATGTCTGGATGGTTGTAGGAACCCAAGGTGTCGCCGATGTCATGCAACAACGCGCAAACCACATACTCCTCGTCGCGCCCGTCACGAAAGGCGCGGGTGGCGGTTTGCAGTGAGTGAGTCAGACGATCCACCGGGAAACCACCGAAGTCGCCTTCGAGCAGTTTCAGGTGAGTCAGGATTCGCGAAGGCAGTCGCTTGGCGTAGGCACTGAAGTCGGCGGCGATGATCGCCCAGTCTTCCTGCGTACCGTCCTTCATATGAGTGAAGCGGGCATTGGCATTCATTGGCTGACCCTCATTCAGAACGCCACGCGACCCAGAATCATGTCGCGGTACATGACGAAGTCGCCGAACAGGCTGTACAGCGGATGCTGGAAAGTCGCCGGCCGGTTCTTTTCAAAGAAGAAGTGCCCGACCCAGGCGAAGCTGTAACCGGCCAGCGGCACCGCCAATAGCAGAAGCCACGCGCCCTTGGCGATGGTCATCGCCAGAATGAAAATCACTAGCGTGGTGCCGATGAAATGCAGGCGCCGGCAGGTGCTGTTGCTGTGTTCGCTGAGGTAGTACGGATAGAACTCAGCGAAGCTGTTGAAATGCTTGATGTTTTCCACGACCGCGTTCTCTGTGGTTATTGTTCTGGCGACGAGTTGTTCTGCGGGTAGCTTATTTGAGTCTAGAGTGATCATTGGCGTGGGCCAGTGACAATCGGCGCCACTTTAGTATCCTTGGCAAATCAGGCCGTAGCATGCGGCCCCTCATGTAAAAGAAAAACGCCATGAGCGAACGAACGACTTCTGCAAGCTGGGCGATGGGGATTGTCAAAGCATTGGAGATGGACGGCCTGGATTGCCGGGTTCTGTTCAAGCAACTGGGGCTCGATTACACGGCTCTGGATGATCCGGATGCGCGCTTCCCGCAAGATTCCATGACCCGCCTCTGGCAACGGGCGGTCGAGTTGTCCGGTAATCCGGCGATCGGCCTGAACATGGGCAAAGTGGTGCGCCCGGCGTCGTTTCATGTCGCCGGCTACGCGTTGATGTCGAGCAATACCCTGGCCGAAGGCTTCCAGCGGCTGGTGCGCTATCAGCGCATCATCGCCGAAAGTGCCGACCTGAGTTTCCGTCTGCTGGATGAAGGTTACGCGCTGATTCTGACGGTGCACGGCGACCATCTGCCGCCGACCCGGCAAAGCGCCGAAGCCTCGCTGGCCTGTGCGCTGGGCCTGTGCGGCTGGTTGACCGGACGCACGCTGCACCCGGTCAAAGTCTTGGTGCAGGGCGCCGAACCCGATGACCTGGAACCCTATAAACAAGCTTTCCACGCGCCACTGATGTTCAACGCACCGTACGATGCGCTGATCTTCGAGCGTGCCGACATGGAAGCGCCGCTGCCCACCGCCAACGAGGCGATGGCGCTGTTGCATGACCGGTTTGCCGGGGAATACCTGGCGCGTTTTTCCGAAAGCCGCGTGACCCACAAGGCGCGGCAGGTGCTGTGCCGGTTGCTGCCGCAGGGCGAGCCGAAGCGCGATACCGTGGCGCAGACCCTGCATTTGTCGCAGCGCACTTTGCAGCGTCGTTTGCAGGAGGAGGGCACGAGTTTTCAGCAACTGCTCGACGACACCCGCCGTGAACTAGCCGAGCAGTATCTGGCGCAACCGAGCATGACCTTGCTGGAAATCGCTTATCTGTTGGGGTTTGCCGACCCGAGCAACTTCTTTCGCGCGTTCCGTCGCTGGTTCGACACCACGCCCGGCGATTACCGGACGCGGTTGTTGCAGGCGCCGGGTGCGGTCAGTGACGCCAAAAGGCCGGAATACACAGCACAAACACCGTAATGATCTCCAGGCGGCCGAGCAGCATGCCGAACGACAGGATCCACTTGGCCGCATCCGGCAGGGTGGCGAAGTTGCCCGCCGGGCCGATGGTTTCGCCCAGACCCGGGCCGACGCCGGACACGGTGCTGGCGGCGCCGGTCAGCGCTGTCATCCAGTCGACGCCAAGCAGCGACAGGAGCAGGGCGATCACGCAGATGGTGATGGCGAAGAAGAACGAAAAGGTCAGAATCGAACGGACGATTTCTTCGTCGAGACGGTGGCCGTTGTACTTCTGTTTGATCACCGCGCGCGGGTGAATCAACTGATTAAGGTTGGCCTTGAGGAGGATGTAGGCGACCTGGAAACGGAAGATCTTGATCCCGCCCGCCGTCGACCCGGAACAGCCGCCGACAAATCCCAGATAGAAAAACAACATCAGCGAGAAGTTGCCCCACAGGCTGTAGTCGCCAAGGGCAAAACCGGTAGTGGTGACCACCGACGTCACGTTCAGCGCCACGTGGCGCAGCGCCTCCAGCCAATGCAGATTGGTTGTCCACCAGTACCAGGTGCCGAGCACCAGCCAGGTCACCAGCAACATCCCGAGCAAACCCTGCACTTGCTGATCCTTGATCAGCGCCTTGCGGTTGCCGCGCAACGTCGCCACGTACAGGGTGAACGGCAGGCTGCCGAGAATCATGATAACCACCGCGACCCAGTGCACCGCCGGTTGCGTCCACTTGGCCAGCGACTGGTCGGAGGTCGAGAACCCGCCGGTGGAAATCGCCGACATCGCGTGGTTGATCGCGTCGAACGGGCTCATTCCGGCCCACCAGAACGCCAGACTACCGAGGATGGTAATGCCGACATAAGCCGCCACGATCAGTCGCGCCACCATGTGCGAGCGCGGCATGACCTTTTCCGAACGGTCCGAGGATTCGGTCTGGAACAGGCGCATGCCACCGATCCGCAGCAGCGGCAGAATCGCTACCGCCATACCGATAAAGCCGATGCCGCCGATCCAGTGCAGCAACGAGCGCCACATCAGGATCCCGGGGGACATGTTGTCGAGGCCATTGAGCACGGTCGAGCCGGTCGCGGTAATGCCCGACATGCTTTCGAAAAACGAGTCGGTGTAGCTGATGTGCTGAGTCAGCAGAAACGGCAGCGCAGCGAAAATGCATACCACCAGCCAACTGCTGACGGTCAGCAGATACATATCGCGCGGGCGCAGATGTATGTGTTCGGGGCGGCCGGGAATCACCAGCGCGAGGCCGGCGACAAAGGTGATCATGCTCGCCCAGAGGAACGACGGCAGGTCGCTGGTGCGCTCGAAAATCACCAGGGTGGCCATCGGCACGACCATGGCCACGGCCAGGGTGATCAGGAAGATGCCGATGATGAAACCAATGATCCGTAAGGTCGGCAACGCCATGAAGTCCGCTCGGGCTGATGTGGGAAGGGCGCCATTCTACCCGTGGGGCAGGGCATGTAAACCGGCATCCTGTTGGCAGATGAAGCTAGAATAGCCGCACATTTTTCTCAGGAGGTGGCCGATGCAGGCTCTCGACGCGTTGCTCAACCGTGTTTCCGTTCCACGACTGGTCGAACCGGCCCCCACTGCCGAGCAGCGCGAAGCCCTGTTTGGTGCCGCGTTGCGCGCGCCGGATCACGGGCACTTGCAGCCGTATCGCTTTCTGACCATCGAAGGTGCGGCACGCGAGCAAATGGGCGAGTTGCTGGCCGAGGCTGCGCAATTGCAGGAAGGCGAAGTCACCGAAGCGATGATCGACAAGGCGCGCAACGGCCCGCTGCGTGCACCGCTGGTGGTTGTGGTGATCGCTAAATTGCAGGAGCACGTTAAATATCCGAAGGCCGAGCAGTTGCTCGCTGCCGGGTGTGCGGCGCACGGGATTTTGCTGGCGGCGTATGCGCAGGGGATTGGTGCGGTTTGGCGTACGGGGGATCTGGCTTATTCCCAGCATGTGGCCAAAGGCTTGGGCTTGGTTGAGGGTGAAGAAGTGATCGCGTTCTTGTACCTCGGCACGCCGCAGAAAGAACCGCGTGTGGCGGAGAAGGTTGATCTGGCTGAGTTCGTCAGCGCCTGGCCGGGTAAGGCCTGAAGATCAAAAGCCCCTCACCCTAACCCTCTCCCGGAGGGAGAGGGGACTGATTGGGGGATGCTGTAGAGGTACGCCGACCTGAAAGTGCTCGGTTGAATCCTGCATCGATAACGGCTCCAATGCATTTCGAGCTCGGAGTCGATAACGGTTCCGATGCATTTCGAATCCAGAGTCGGCGACGATTCACGTGCCTTCCGGATCCATAATCAACTCGATTCTTCAGGTCGATGTATAGCGCAAGACACCTCGGTCGGCCCCCTCTCCCTCTGGGAGAGGGCTGGGGTGAGGGGCTTTTCTGGGGTGAGGGTGGCTTTTAGGGTTGGACAACTGCACCGGGGACAAGCGGCAATTCCAGACTGGCAATAAACCCACCCTGCGGATGATTGGCCAACGTCAAACTCCCGCCATGCCGCTCCGCCGCCCTTCGCGCAATCGCCAGCCCCAAGCCATGCCCTGCCGCCGTCTGCCCCGGAGCACGGTAAAACGGCTCGCCCAACTGGCTCAAATGTTCGGCCTGCACACCCGGCCCATGGTCACGCACACTCACGATAATTTTTTCGCCCTGACGCGAGGCCTGCATTTCAATCGCCTGACCTTCCGGATTGAAGCGCTGGGCATTGCGCAGCAGGTTATCGACGGCGCGTTCGATCATGGTCGGCCAGCCTTTCAGATTCAGTTGCGGTTCGACATCGAGACGGACGATCTGCTCGGGCGATCCGAGTTTTGCGTCCTTCTGCAAAGTGCCGAGCAGCGCATTCAAATCCACGTCTTCGGCACTGGCGTTGTCCGCATCAACCCGTGCCAGCACCAGAATTTCACTGATCAGCGCTTCCAGCCGATCGCATTCGCGGGTCAGGCGTGGCCAGAGTTTTTCCCGTTCTTCAGGGTTGGCGCGTTCCGCCAGTGCCAAGGCAATGCGCAACCGAGCCAGTGGTGAACGCAATTCGTGGGAGACGTCCCGCAGCAACTGACGCTGACTGCCAATCAAGCTTTGCAGGCGCGCGCCCATGCGGTTGAAGTCATTGGCGAGCACGCCGAATTCATCACGACGGTTGGCCAGTTTCGCCAGGCTGTTTTGCTGGTAAGTCGTCTGCCCCAGATCATGCACCGCGCCGCGCAAACGGCTGAGCGGGCGGGTGATGGAGAAGGTCACCAGCAGACTGAACAGGGTCAGCACCACCAACGCGATGCCCAACGCACTCAATGGCCAAAGCAGGCTTTCGCGGTGCCATGAGTCGAGTTCCGGGTGTGGGATGCGGTAGATGAACAGGTAGGTGTCACCGGTTTTTTCGCTGGTGAATTCGTCGGTGAGGCGACGCCATGGCAGGCGTCGGTCATCGTTGTTCTGGCGTGCTTCGAAGGCGGCGGCGCGACGCGGGAAGGTGCCGCGTACCACCGGGTCGCCGCTTTCGTTGAGCACCTGAACGTCGATGTGATATTGGCGCTTGCGCTGTTCGAGGATGTCCTGGGCGGCTTCTTCGCCCTGGGCTTCGTAAGTTTGTGTCCATTCGCCGGCCAGCGTGTTGAGGCCCGGATGGCGGCTGAGGATCCACGCGTCCTGGTTGAGCATGTGCCCAAGCAGAATGGACAGGCCGGCCACCAGTGCGATGGCCAGCCAGAAGCTCGCGAGAATACGCCAGAACAATGAACGCACAGAAAATCCTCAGAACAATGCAAAACCCCTGTAGGAGTGAGCCTGCTCGCGATAGCGGAGGGTCAGACAAAAATCTGTCAACTGACACACCGCTATCGCGAGCAGGCTCACTCCTACATTTGGATCGATGAAAACAGGCCCGACGGGGTGAGCCGTCGGGCCTGAAGTTAGATCATTATTGCGCCTTTTGCGCCTGTTGCGCTTTCCACGCCTTGAACTCGGCCCATTCGGCGCGACGCTCGGCCTGCTTTTTCTGGATCTCGTCGAATTTCTTCTGTTGATCCGGTTTCAGCAGCGCACGCACATCGGACTCGGCTTTCTTGTGGTTGGCGGCCATCTCGTCTTTCATGGCTTTTTGGTCAGCCGGCGAGAGTTTTTCCAGGTACTTGTCGACCACTTGCTTACGCTCGTGCATCTGCTCGCCCATGATCTTGCGGATCTGCTCACGCTGCTCGCGGGACAGGTCGAGTTGGCTGTACGGACCTTTGCCGTGCATGCCGTGCATCTGACCGCCGTGGCGTGGGCCGTCAAGCGGGCCACCCATCGGGCCGCCGTCTTGTGGCATGGCCATGGCGACGGTTGGCAGAGCGGCAGCGAACATCAGAGCGATAAGAGTCTTGCGCATGGTGTATCTCCTTGTCTCGTTCCCGGTACGTTCCGGATGAGTACAGATTACGGAGATCAAGGTCAGCGGCGGTCAGCACTGCGTAAAGCTTGGGTAAAGACGCTTCGCGTCCCACCTTACACATGCCCTGTGCAGGAGCTGCCGAAGGCTGCGATCTTTTGATCTGTCTTTTAAAAACAAGATCAAAAGATCGCAGCCTTCGGCAGCTCCTACAGTGGGAATGGGCGCGGTTCAGAGGCTATAGAAGTAACCGCGGCTGCGCAGAGCGACGATGCGCGGACGGCCGTCCGGGTGCGGGCCGATCTTCTTGCGCAGGTTGCTGACGTGCATGTCGAGGCTGCGGTCGTACAGGGTCAGCTTGCGGCCGAGGGCGAGCTGCGCCAGTTCCTGTTTGTCCAGTGGTTCGCCCGGCTGCTTGAGCAGGGCTTCGAGCAGGCGGCTTTCTGAAACAGTCAGGGTCAGCTCTTTCTCGTCGATGCTGACCACGCCGCGCACCGGACTGAAACTCAGATCGCCCAGCTCAAGCTGAGTCGACACCGCTGCCGGATGGCTGCGGCGCAACACCGCGCGCAGGCGCGCGGTCAGTTCGCGCGGGTCGCACGGTTTGGCCAGGTAATCGTCGGCGCCCAATTCCAGACCGAGGATACGATCCAGCGGCTCGCCACGGGCCGAGAGCATCAGCACCGGCAGATCAGCGTGATCGTTGCGCAATTGCTTGAGCAGCTCCAGACCGCTGCCGTCGGGCAGCATCACGTCCAGCACCACCGCCGCCGGGGCGGTTTCGGCCAGCGCTTTACGCGCGCTCTGGCCATCGTGGCAGGCGCGCACCTGAAAGCCTTCCTGGCTCAGCCAACTACTCAGGAGTTCGCACAACTCCTGGTCATCATCAATCAGTAACAGCTCGCTCATGACTCACTCAATTTAGCCATTGCCGACGTTTTCGGCTTGCTCCACTGGCAAAGATACCGCAGAGCAGCGCCAATAGCGCTACTCCGGCGCCCGTGACGAACCACTGCTGCTGATCGGTCAGCAGACGCGGCAGCGGACTGGCCTGGGCTTCCTTGAGTTGCAGCTTCAAGCGCTGGTTCTCTTGGCGCAACCGGGCAAGCTGGGCGCTTTCGCGGGTATTGTCGGCATTTTGCAGTTGTTTGCTCAGTTCTTCCCGCTGCTGCTCACTGGCTTTGAGGCGCTGCTGCAACTCGGTGATCTGGCTGCCGGCGCTTAACGACAATGGCGTGGAGCTGCCGCCTTCGGTGGTCTCCTCACCATGGGCGGGCGCCATGATCGACAACGTGACCAACATCAGACACAACGGACCCTTGCGCATCGCGACACCTGCTTCCAAATGGATATTGGGCAGGTTGTCGGCAGGCAAACGAGAATAATGAGCGATTGAGAGCAGCAAGAACCAGGAAGGTTCATTGTCAGTGGCCGTGTCGCGAGTGATGAGGGGACAAATCCCCTCATCACGGGGCATTTAAGGCAGGACTTGCTTGAACGGCTTCACGACCACATTGGCGTAGACGCCAGCGGCGATGTACGGATCGGCGTCAGCCCACGCTTGCGCAGCGCTCAGGGAATCGAACTCGGCGACGATCAGGCTGCCGGTGAAACCCGCTGCGCCCGGATCATTGCTGTCGACGGCCGGGTGCGGGCCGGCCAATACGATGCGGCCTTCGCCCTTGAGCGCTTGCAGGCGTTCCAGATGCGCAGGACGCGCGGCCAGGCGTGCTTCCAGCGAGTTGGCGACGTCGGTGGCAATGATGGCGTAGAGCATGTCAGTCCTCGGTTTTTGGTGTTGTTGTGGTATCGGCATCGTGCAGATGACGCGACAGGTAAATGCCCTGTGCGACCAGGAATACCAGGGTCATGCCCAGGCTGCCGAACACCTTGAAGTCTACCCAGTAGCTCTGGAAGGTGAAGGCGACGAACAGGTTGGCAGCGCCGCAGAACAGGAAAAAGGCGATCCAGGCGATGTTCAGGCGGGTCCAGACCGGGTCCGGCAGGGTCAGCGCGTGGCTCATGATGCGTTTGATCAGCAAGCGGTCACCGATGAAGTGGCTACCGATGAAGGCGACCGCGAACAGCCAGTTGACCACCGGCGCTTTCCACTTGAGGAAGGTCTCGCTGTGGAACGCCAGCGTCAGGCTGCCGAACACCAGGCAGGCGATCAGCGTCAGCCATTGGCTTTTTTCCAGCTTGCGCTGTTTGATGAACAACGCGCCGTACACCACCAGGGAACTGATGATCAGCATCGCCGTGGCACTGTAAATACCGCCTACAGTCACTTCATGGCCAGCGATGTCGACGACCCGTGGATCAAGTTTGTAAACGATGAAGAACAGCAGAAGCGGGATGAAATCGATGAATTGTTTCACAGTGAGAGCCAGAAGCTGGATGTGGCGGCATAATAACAAACATATGGGCGCGCGATAGCGCCAGCTGATTTGAGGTTACAACTCCCCGTGAATGTTGATTTGCACTGCCATAGCACGGCCTCCGATGGCGCCCTGGCGCCTGCGGTTCTGGTTGCGCGTGCGTTCGAGAACGGCGTGCGAGTCCTGGCGTTGACCGACCACGACACCCTCGAGGGCCTCGCCGAAGCGCGCACGGCTGCGACTGAGTTGGGTATGCAACTGGTCAACGGCGTCGAATTGTCCTGTACGTGGGGCGGCGCGACCATTCATGTGTTGGGCTACGGTTTTGATGTGAATGCCGCGCCGTTGGTCGAGGCGATTGCCAAATTGCACGATGGCCGCTGGCTGCGGTCGGAAGAAATAAGCCGCAAGCTCGCCCTCAAGGGCATGCCCGGTGCCCTCGAAGGCGCCCGGCAGGTTCAGCAGGAACTGGGCGACAGCGGCAACGCCCCGGCCCGTCCGCATTTCGCCGACTGGATGGTGCGTGAAGGTTTTGTAAAGGATCGCGCCGAAGCCTTCCGCAAATGGCTCGGCGCCGGCAAGCTGGGTGACGTCAAGTTGCACTGGCCGACGCTGGAAGACACCGTTGGCACACTGCGCGCCGCCGGGGCCTGGGTCAGCCTGGCGCATCCGTGGCACTACGATTTCACCCGCAGCAAGCGCCGGAAGCTGATTGCTGACTATATTCAAGCAGGCGGGCATGCGATCGAGGTGGTCAATGGCCATCAGCCTGCGGAACAGGTGGGCAGCCTGGCAATCCTTGCCCGTGAGTTCGGTCTGCTGGTCAGCGCCGGCAGTGACTTCCATGGCCCTGGCGGCTGGTCCGAGATCGGCCAGTACCGGCCGGTTCCCGAGGACCTTCCACCCCTGTGGTGTCGGTTCAAACATGACACAGATATTGCCGCCGTCTGAACAGGTAGAGAATGTGAGTCAATTTTTCCAGATACATCCGGAAAACCCACAAGCGCGCCTGATAAAACAGGCGGTCGAAATCATCCGCAAAGGCGGGGTGGTGGTTTATCCCACGGACTCTTCCTACGCCATCGGCTGCCAGATCGGCGACAAGACCGCCATCGAGCGCGTGCGCCGTTTGCGTCAACTCGATGAAAAACACAACTTCGCGCTGATCTGCAGCGACCTGTCGCAACTGGGCAACTACGCGAAGATCGACACCGGCACCTTCCGTATTCTCAAGGCGCATCTGCCGGGGCCTTACACCTTTATTCTCAACGCCACCCGCGAAGTGCCGCGTCTGCTGCTGCATCCGAAGAAGCGCACCATCGGCCTGCGCGTGCCCAGCCATCCGATCGCGCTGGCGCTGTTGGCCGAACTGGGCGAGCCGTTGATGAGTGTGACCCTGATCATGCCCGGCGATGAAGACCCGCTGAGCGATCCGTACGAAATGCGTCAATTGCTCGAACATCAGGTGGACCTGATCATCGATGGCGGCTTTGGCGGCATCAAAGCGTCCACCGTGATCGACCTGACCGGCGATGACCCGGAAGTGGTCCGCGTCGGTTGCGGCGATCCGACGCCGTTCATGGTCGAGGCCTGAATGTCCGCAGTGGAAACCGTTGCCGATCCCCAGGCCGGCGCTCAGCAAGAGTTGCCGTTTGCCATGGTCTATGGCCAGGCGGTCATGGAAATGCCGCTCGACCTGTACATCCCGCCGGATGCGCTGGAAGTCTTTCTCGAAGCCTTTGAAGGGCCGCTCGACCTGCTGCTGTACCTGATCCGCAAACAGAACATCAACATCCTCGACATCCCGGTGGCGGAAATTACCCGCCAGTACATGGGCTATGTCGAGCTGATGCAGTCGGTGCGCCTGGAACTCGCCGCCGAGTATCTGGTGATGGCCGCGATGCTCGCCGAGATCAAGTCGCGCATGCTCCTGCCACGGGCCGAAACCGTCGAAGACGAAGAAGACGACCCGCGCGCCGAACTGATCCGCCGCTTGCAGGAATACGAGCGCTTCAAGGCTGCCGCCGAAGGCATCGACGGCTTGAGCCGCGTCGGCCGCGATGTCATCGTGCCCAAGCTCGACGCCCCGGAAGCCCGGGCGCGCAAGCTGTTGCCGGATGTCGCGCTGGAAGAGATTTTGATGTGCATGGCCGAAGTGCTGCGCCGTGGCGATATGTTTGAAAGCCACCAGGTCAGCCGCGAGGCATTGTCCACCCGCGAGCGCATGAGCGATGTGCTGGAACGGCTCAAGGGCGGCGGTTTTGTGCCGTTCGTCGAACTGTTCACTGCCGAAGAGGGCAGGCTGGGTGTGGTAGTGACTTTTATGGCGATCCTTGAACTGGTCAAGGAATCCTTGGTCGAGCTGGTGCAGAATGAGCCGTTCGCCGCGATCCACGTGCGAGCCCGAGCCGAATAACGAGTCGAAACATGAACCTGACTGAACCCCGCGAGCTGGCGCCCCTGCTTGAAGCCTTTCTGTTGGCCTCGGGAAAGCCGCAATCCCTTGAGCGCCTCTTTGAACTGTTCGAAGAAGGTGAACGTCCCGAGCCTGCGGTTTTCAAGAAAGCCCTGACACTGCTGGGCAAGTCCTGCGAGGGCCGCGCCTTCGAGCTCAAGGAAGTCTCGTCCGGCTATCGCTTGCAGATCCGCGAGAAGTTTTCGCCGTGGGTCGGTCGACTCTGGGAAGAACGCCCGCAGCGCTATTCCCGTGCGTTGCTGGAAACCATCGCGCTGATCGCCTATCGCCAGCCGATCACCCGTGGCGAGATCGAAGACGTGCGCGGTGTGGCGGTGAACAGCAACATCGTCAAAACCTTGCTTGAGCGTGAGTGGATCCGGGTTGTCGGTTACCGCGATGTGCCGGGCAAGCCGGCGATGTTTGCCACCACTAAAGGTTTTCTCGATCACTTCAACCTGAAGAACCTCGAAGATCTGCCGCCATTGGCCGAGCTGCGCGAAATGGAAACCGACCCGGTGCTCGATTTTGACGACGCGCCGGTGCCGCAGGGTTTGCAGGAGTTGGCCGACGCCAGCGCCGAGCCGGAGGAAGAGAAGGAGGAAACCAGTTTCCATACGTTGTTGCTGGAACTGGACAGCATGGAGGAGGGGATCAAGACCGACTTCGACGATTTGCTGCGGGATGCGGCGGATGGTGAAGTGCCGACGCCTGAAGCAGAAATCGAGACTGAGCCTGCGCCGCAGATCGCCGAGCCAACCATCGAAGTTGAACTTGAAGCTGAGCCAGAAGCCGAACCGGAAGAGGACATTCTTGGCGTCGCCGAAGCCCGCGAAAAGCTGTTGGCTGCCGTCGCCGCCCTCGAACAACCGGCGCCCGAACCCGAACCCGAGCTGAGCGAAGAAGAAGCCGAGGCCCGCGCGCTGGCCGAAGCCATCGAAGCCGAACGCCGCGAATTCGAAGACTGAGGGGGCGCTGAAAAGATCGCAGCCTTCGGCAGCTCCTACATTGCAATACGTCCCCTGTAGGAGCTGCCGAAGGCTGCGATCTTTTGATCTCCCAAAGGTACCCAAATGAGTTCCACTAAAGACCCGTGCATCAGCCTCTGCAAATTCACCGACGACATCTGCCTCGGCTGCGGCCGCAGCAAGCGCGAAATCAAAGCCTGGAAGAAACTCGACAAGGACGACAAGCGCAGCGTACTGGCCGAAGCCGCACTGCGCCTGATCAAGCTCGGTGGCGCCGGTCGGCGGAAAAAGAAATAACTGCCCATTGATCAGCTAGTCTCTGATGCGCGACGGCGCACATCCGCGTATGATTCGCGGCCCTTCGCCGATCCCTTCGGCTGAGTACCCAGATTTCAATGCTTCAGGCGCCGCCTGAACAGACCACACCGGGAGGTGCCCAGATGAGCGACATCATTCAGAAAGACGACCAGGAAATCGGCCCAGCAGGCGAAAAGCTGCAGAAAGTCCTCGCCCGTATCGGCGTCGGCTCGCGCCGTGACGTGGAATCCTGGATCAGCCAGGGCCGGATCAAGGTCAATGGCAAAGACGCCACCCTCGGTCTGCGCGTCGACATGCACGACGCCATCACCATTGATGGCAAGGTGATCAAGCGCGAAGAGGCGGCCGAATCGGTCCGCCGCGTGATCATGTACAACAAACCCGATGGCGAGATCTGCACCCGTGACGACCCGGAAGGCCGTCCGACCGTGTTCGACAAGCTGCCGCGTCCGAAAGAAGGCCGCTGGATCAACATCGGTCGTCTCGACATCAACACCACCGGTCTGCTGATGTTCACCACCGACGGTGAACTGGCCAACCGCCTGATGCACCCGTCCTACGAGATGGACCGTGAGTACGCCGTGCGTGTACGCGGTGAAGTCGACGACGAAATGATCGAGCGTCTGAAGGCTGGCGTGGTGCTGGAAGACGGCCCGGCCAAGTTCACCGACATCAAGCAGGCGCCGGGTGGTGAAGGCTTCAACCACTGGTACCACTGCGTGGTGATGGAAGGCCGTAACCGTGAGGTTCGTCGCTTGTGGGAATCGCAAGGTCTGGTGGTCAGCCGTCTGAAGCGCGTGCGTTTCGGTCCGGTGTTCCTCAACTCCGACCTGCCGATGGGCCGCTGGCGCGAAATGAGCCAGTACGAAGTCGACATCCTCAGTGCTGAAGTCGGCCTGACGCCGGTGGCGATGCCGCAACTGAACGCCAAGAGCAAAGACAAGCTTGAGCGCATGCAGCGCAAATCGTCGCGCCCGATGGGCAAGACCGAGCGCGTCCGCACCCTGCGTCCAGCCACTGGCGCGCCGACTGGCCCACGTCCAAGCCGCGAGCCGCAGATCGAAGGCGAGCGTCCAGGTCGCAAACCAGTCGCCCGTGACGGCGAGCGCGCTCCGCGTCCGGCCAACGGTCGCACTGAGCGTGGCGAGCGTGGTGCACCTGCCGGTCGTGGCACGCCAGTGGCGGATCGTCCAGCGGACACCACCAACAAGCGCCCGGCCAAGCCTGCGCCGAAGCGTCCGGGGATCAAACTGGTTGATGGCGACAAGCCGTCGGGCAAGCGTCGTGGTGCACCGGCCGGTTCCGGTCAGCGTCCGGGGTTTGGTCGCAAGAAGCCGGAATAAGGCAGCTGTGAGCTTTTAGCGGCAAGCTTCAAGCCAAAGCAAAAACGCCAACCGCAGGGTTGGCGTTTTTTTTGTCTGGCGAAAGGTATGTGGTGCTTTTGAGGGCCTCATCGCTGGCAAGCCAGCTCCCACATGTATCTGCGGTGTTCACAGGATTTATGCAGCGCAACAAAAACCTGTGGGAGCTGGCTTGCCGGCGATGAGGCCAATGCAGCCACCTAATTTTCAGGATCAGAAGACAAACCGCCCGTCAAACACCGGCTTGTCATCCAGCGCCAAAACGCCGCCCGAGAAGATCAGGTCCAGGTGATGACTGCCCTTGGCCCCACCGCCCAAACCAAGGTGCAACCCGCAGTGCCGCTCCTCAAACCCGGCATTGCGCGCATACAGATCCTTCACGCCTTCGTTGGTGCCAATCCCCAGCTCTTCAATCCGCCGGTTCGAAGGATTGGCGTCCAGGTACTTGTTGAAATCATGCTCCAGCCCCGGCACGTCGGTGGCGATGCGGCTGATGGTCGAGTTTTCGATCCACAACTCCAGTGGCGATTCCAGAACTCCGTATTTGCGCGCAAACGGAATGGTGCTGAGGAATGTGCCCTTGAATTTCACATGGCCGTTGATGGCTTCACTGTGCGTGGCGATTTCGCCGGGGGCGAGGTCGAAGTTGCCGACGCCGTTGATGTCGGTCCACTTCTTGATGCTGCTCAGCGGCGTTTCAAACCATGAGCCGTCGTCGTCCTTGAAGCTCAGCGTGGTCGCCTGTGACATGCGCTGGATCAGGTGACTGTTGAGCCCGGCAATCCGCTGCGGGGTGACGCTGAAGGTGTCGTAGAAATACTCGCCGTAGTCCTTGAACAGCAGCGACTTCTTCCAGTTTTCCGCCATCACGCCTTGCAGCGCACGGACGAATTCCGGGCCGTCGGGGCGTGGGTTGGGCAGGGTGGAAGAGTCGTAGAAGAAAATGTACAGATCGCTGTCGGTGATTGCCGAGGTCAGCGCTGCAGTGCTTTCCAGGTCCAGACGTCGGGCGCTGAAGTGGAAGCGAGGATGATCGCCGGCCTGTTCGGCGATCGCGCCGGTCAGCGCTGCGTAATCAGCCGTGTGGCCGAGCAATACCTTCGCCGAGTCGAGGCCGGCAAGGGCAGGGTGATGTTCGAGGTAGTAAAGGAAATGCGAGATCGCGCGGGGCTTATCCATGAGTCCTCCCTGACTGACCGTGAAGAAAGCGGCAGGCACGACCGGCCGGATCGTGCCTGCCCGGGGATGTCTTACAGAGGCCACATCGCCGTGCCGAACGGAACTACCGCGTCGGCTTGCATCATTTCTACAGCCGCCTCGTGGGTCGGTGCTTCAAACCATTCGTCCAGTTGCAGTTCGGTATCCAAGTCTTTTTCCAGTGCTTGCATGGTCGATCTCCTAGATGACTTTCACGGTTGTGACTGGCCGGTCGAGGTGGCCGGCAAGACGTGAAGAACCTAGTTCAGGGTTTTTTGTAATGCAAAAAATTATTCATTTAATTTTTAAATAGACTTTTTATTCTGTTTTTACGCTCGGTTTTTCTTATTTAAAAACAAAAAACTAAGTCATGGTTTTCATTAGCAAGCTAGCTACCGTCAATTTGCAGACGTCTGACAGAATTTTCTGAAATGGAAACTCTGCGTTACGCGTCGTAAAGAAATGTTTACGAAAATGCCGCTAAAAACGAGTGAATCCAACCCGCCATGAGCGCTGTAAGGAAAAGCTGCCGCAGTCTGCTCCGCCGCAGGCTGTGCAGGGCTCTGGCGCGCTTGTTTCAGCGGCGTTTGCAGGGTGAGATGCGCCCCATGCCTGTCGTGCAGGTGCATAACAAGAAGGAGGCGCAATGAACGCCGTGACTGATCTCCACCTCTCTCCGTGGGACGGTTTTTTCCTCGTCCACGCCGATGGCCTGCAAAGGCCTGACTCATTTTTTGCAGCCGCTCGAGCATCTCGAAGCGGACACACGCAATCCCGGCAACCATCACGCTGATCCAGCGGGGTCTGGCAGCAGGGGGTTAGCGGTGTACAATGCGCCGCGTTTTAACTGTGACCCTCTGCGTAATCGCGCAAATCTCAAGGCTATCCGCCTTGTTCACTCCGTCGCGCCACAAGCGTTTCGGGTTCGATTTCGTCACAGATAAAAACAAACAGGTGACGCATGACCGTTGTAAATAAGCTGAACTCCTGGTGCCTGCGCTGGGGTTTGATCGGGGCTGCTTGAAATCGCAACCTGGCAGCAACGTCTACTGAACATCATCAAACCTTGCGTGAGACCTTTTTCATGAGTGGACAACCCTCGCAATCAGGCGAGCTGAAACGCGGCCTGAAAAATCGCCATATTCAACTGATCGCCCTCGGTGGCGCGATCGGTACCGGATTGTTCCTCGGCTCGGCCGGGGTACTGAAATCCGCCGGCCCGTCGATGATCCTCGGCTACGCCATCTGCGGCTTCATCGCCTTCATGATCATGCGCCAGCTCGGCGAAATGATCGTCGAAGAGCCGGTGGCCGGTTCCTTCAGCCATTTCGCGCACAAGTACTGGGGCGGCTTTGCCGGTTTCCTGTCGGGCTGGAACTGCTGGATTCTGTACATTCTGGTGGGCATGTCGGAGCTGACTGCGGTTGGCAAATACATCCACTACTGGGCCCCGGACATCCCGACCTGGGTCTCTGCGGCAGCCTTCTTCGTGCTGATCAACGCGATCAACCTGGCCAACGTCAAAGTCTTCGGTGAAGCCGAATTCTGGTTCGCGATCATCAAGGTCGTGGCGATCGTCGGCATGATTGCGCTGGGCAGCTACCTGCTGGTCAGCGGCAACGGCGGCCCGCAAGCCTCGGTAAGCAACCTGTGGTCGCACGGTGGGTTCTTCCCGAATGGTGTCAGCGGTCTGGTGATGGCCATGGCGATCATCATGTTCTCCTTCGGCGGTCTGGAAATGCTCGGTTTCACCGCCGCTGAAGCCGACAAGCCGAAAACCGTGATCCCGAAAGCAATCAACCAAGTGATCTACCGGATCCTGATTTTCTACATCGGTGCACTGGTGATCCTGCTGTCGCTGACCCCATGGGACAGCCTGCTGGAAACCCTCAACGCGTCCGGCGATTCGTATAGCGGCAGCCCGTTCGTGCAAGTGTTCTCGATGCTCGGCAGCAACACCGCCGCGCACATCCTCAACTTCGTGGTCCTGACTGCTGCGTTGTCGGTGTACAACAGTGGCACCTACTGCAACAGCCGTATGCTGCTGGGCATGGCCGAGCAGGGCGATGCGCCGAAAGTGTTGGCGAAAATCGACAAGCGCGGCGTGCCGGTGCGGTCGATTCTGGCTTCGGCGGCGGTGACGCTGGTCGCTGTGCTGCTCAACTACCTGATCCCGCAGCACGCGCTGGAACTGCTGATGTCGCTGGTGGTTGCGACGCTGGTGATCAACTGGGCGATGATCAGCTTCTCGCACTTCAAGTTCCGTCAGCACATGAACAAGACCCGGCAGACGCCGCTGTTCAAGGCGCTGTGGTATCCGTACGGCAACTACATCTGCCTGGCGTTCGTCGCGTTCATCCTCGGCGTGATGCTGCTGATTCCGGGCATTCAGATCTCGGTGTACGCGATTCCGGTGTGGGTCGTGTTCATGTGGGTCTGCTACGTGATCAAGAACAAGCGCGGTGCGCAGCAGGCCGTGCACGCGGCAGGTGCTGCCAAGTAAGCGCTGACGCAGAAACACAAAACCCGGCCTGAGTGCCGGGTTTTTTTATGGGTGCAAATATTGGTGCGCTATTGATAGTCGGCGAGAGGATAGTCCCTGCACAGGGTTTCGACCTCTGAACGAAACTGCGCGAGGAGCAGCGGTTCCAGGGTGTAATCCTGTTCGCCGAGCGGCGCTACCGTGTTCAGAATCCGCACGATCAAATCGACGATCTGGCGGCTGCCGTGGACATCGACCCGACGTTGCGCCAGCGCAGCGGTGCCGATACGCAGCCCGCTGGTGACAAGTGCCGAACGGGGATCGTCGGGTACGCGATGTTTGTTGACGATGATCCCGCAGTGCCCCAGCGCCGCCTCGGCGATAGCGCCCGTGATGCCACCCCGCAAGCGCACCAGCACCGTGTGGTTTTCACTGCAGCCGCCGACCACTTCATAATCCTTGGCCTGAAACGCTTTGGCCATTTCATCCGCCGTGCTGCGGATCTGCGCCATGCAGGCATCGAATTCTGCGGACATTGCATAACCCAGCGCGGCAGCTTTCGCAGCGATCATGTTGGCAGCAGGCGCGCCCTGCATTCGCGGGTAAACGGCTTGATCCAGCAGGCGACTGAAGGTGGTCCGCAAACCGGGAATCTTGGTGTTCGCATCAGCACCGCTGAGAATCACGCCACCGCGAGGCCCGGCGAGTTGCTTGTGCGTGCAGGTGACGGTGACGTGGGCGGCGTCGATCGGACTTGGGTGTCGTCCGGTGGCGACGAGCCCGGCGATATGCGAAATGTCGGCGAGCAGGATGGCCCCGGCTTCATCGGCAATTTCGCGAAACCGCTGGAAGTCCACCACGCGCGAATAGGCGGTGGCGCCGCAGAGGATGACGCGTGGGCGATGGGCGAGTGCGAGCAGGCGAACCTTGTCGTAATCGATCAGGCCGTCTGCTGTCGTGCCGTACTGGATCGCCTTGTAGTAGGCGCCGGAAAACGTGGCGAGGCTGCCATGCGTGAGATGACCGCCGTGTTCCACCGCCATGCCCAGCAAGGTATCGCCCGGCTCTAGCAAAGCTGTGAGCACTTGGTAAACGGCGTTCGACGCTGAGTGTGGCTGCACGTTGGCGTATTGCGCGCCGAACAGTTGCCGCGCCCGGCGGATGGCCAGCGATTCGACCAGCTCGACATTCTCGCACCCTGCGCTGTGACGCTTGCCGGAGACGCCTTCAGCGGTCACGTTGACCAACACGGAAGCGCAGGCCGCCAAGGTTCGCGGCTGGACTGTGCAGGAGGAGGAGACCAGTGAAAGCGTGTGCTGTTGGCGCGTCACTTCAGCGTCGAGAATGGCCGCCAGTTCGGCGTCTTCTGCGCGGAGATCTGCCAGACCGCGTCGCAGCAAGTCAGCCTGGTTCTTGAGTGGTTCAGTAATGACTGCCATTGCTTATTCCTTCCCTGGTTTTGCGTGATTTGCGCATGTCCTTGCTTGCCAGATCTGTACAGGCGAATCCGTGTTTTGACCGCTGTGCGCGCAAAACTAAACCCTGTACAGGCCCCCCGTTTTTTCGTCCTTTCACTCTCGAGAATGGGACGCCGGATTGACGCATCATAAATTTTTCAGTGAGGAACGCCACAGAATTAATCAAAAAAATGAACATTCTTCAAAGAAAATGATTCTTTTTGTGGTCGCGTCGGGTGTAAAACAGGCATTGCCCGGTGCCGATTTTCCGGCCTTGGGTGGAAGTCGAAAGGAACTGACGAGTCCGTACGGAGGCTGAAATGACCCCGCACGTTGGCGGAAGCAGCCTGTGAAAGCTGACTTTTTATACCGAACCCAAGGAGGGAGAATGCTATGATCCTGCGCGGCACTGACAGGGATATAACTGCAATTTCCTACCTCACTTGTGTATGTCCGGAATGATCATTCGGGATGTGACATTGATTGCAGTTAAAAATGGATGATAAGCATGTGATGCACAGAAGAGAAAGATCGGAGAATCTGAAGAACAACATCAAATACCTGATAAAGAGTCGCGGGGAGACGCAGTTGTCCTTGTGTCACTCCAGTGGTTTGACCCGCACGACCATCTATAACATTCTTGAAGGTAAAGTGGTCAATGTACAACAGTCCACTGTGCGCAAGATTTCTGATTTCTTCGGAGTGTCTTACGAGGAAATAGAGACGATTGATTTTGAAGAAAAGGAAATCATCGAAAGCAGTATTTCGCCACAGGGGAATATGAATCCGGCGGCGGTTCCGGTGATTAAAGAAAGTCTGCTGCTGCAAAGTCTGGATAAGAGAATTGGTGAGTTGGCCACGATTTATCCACTGACTTACTATTTTGGCGCGTCCTTTAATCTGATTGGCGTGTTGCTGGAAAATGAAATCAGCGGCATGAATGAACCCGGCGATCTATTGATCGTGCAGAAAGGAGCGTCGACCAGCGACAGGGAAAAGCTGGTGTATGACAAAATCACAGCGAAGTTATCTATAAGCCATGAAGGCAACTTTGATACGGATCGTGTATGCGTGATCGGAGATGTAATCGAGGAACGATTTAATGGATTACAGTGTTGAATTGGAAAACAGCAAGTACAAATTGCTGGGATTCGAAAATGGAAAAAGCCTGGCCGTCATCATGGTCATCGCGACAGGCAAAATAATTAAAATAAAGCTAAGTGAAGTGTTGAATAGTGAGATTATGGATAATCTGAATAAAATCGAAGTGAAAAACCTCTACAAGAAGTTTTACTCCCAAGGCGGAGCACTCACCGCTTACGAAATCAATGACCGGCATGAGAGTTCCTGGATGATCTACATCATCCTGAACCTGATGCTGTTCACGCTTTACATTTTTACCAGTATTGCAGCGACAAAACCGATCTACCTCGAGTATTTCGATATTGTCGTAACGCCGGGCACCTTCCTCTATCCGCTGACATTCCTGATCGTCGACTTGCTCAACGAAACATTCGGCCTGAGGCTCGCGCGAAAAGCGATCCTGTTCGCGTTTATCAGCAACGCCGCGATTATCATTCTGCTGGCCATCACGACCCATCTTCCGGGATTGCCGGGCTGGAAACTCGATGGCGCTTACAATGATGTTATTAGTCAGTTGTCAGCAGTTCTGGTAGCGTCTTCTATATCGTTTCTGGTTTCCGAGAATATAAACTCGTATCTGTTGTGCAAGATTAAAGAACTCACAAATTCCAGGTTTCTGTTTTTGCGAGTATTTTTAAGTACGTTGTTTGCCGTGATCATCGACAGTTTTCTGTTCTGCTATATCGCGTTTTACGGGACGATGGAAAATAGCGCGATACTGGGCATGATCTACGTTCAGATCGCAATCAAGGTAGGTTTTGCGTTCTTTAATATCTTGCCGGCCTACGGCGCAAGATCATTGTTCAAGAAGTACCTGACGGGTGCGCAGACGCAATAAAGAGAGGAGGGCGCTCACTCGGCATGCTTGAGTGAGCGCTTCTTGTTGCAGTATTACTTTAAGCCAAGTTTCTCTTTCAAGCGCTGAGTCACCTGTACTTTATTGTTCAGGAACTCATTCAAGCCTTTGGCGCGAAGATTACAGGCATCGCAATCGGAACATCCAGTGCCTTTGATGCCGTTGTAGCAAGTCAGTGTTTCTTCGCGAACCAGATCCAGTTGATGGTGGTAATCAGCCAAGGCCCAGGTTTCTGCCTTGTTCAGCCACATCAATGGCGTATCCAGTTGCAGCTTGTAATCCATGCCTAATTCGAGGGCTTTATTCAAGGCCTTGACGAACTCATCCCGGCAATCGGGATAGCCCGAGAAGTCGGTTTCACAGACACCGGTAATGACCGTTTTGGCCTGGACTTGATAGGCATAGATAGAGGCCAGGGTCAGAAACAGAATGTTCCGTCCCGGAACGAAGGTGCTTGGCAGACTCTCGCCAGAGCTGTTCACGGTCGGCACCGGAATGTTATCGCGGGTCAGGCTGCTGATGGCCAGCTCGTTGAGCAAGGACACATCCAGCGTTTTATGCACGGTCACACCGAGCTTTTTCGACAGCTGCTGCGCCACTTCAATTTCCGCGTGATGACGCTGACCATAGTCGAACGTGATGCAGTGGACTTCATCGTAGTGGGTCAGGGCGTGGATCAAGCACGTGGTGGAGTCCTGCCCGCCGCTGAATACGATAACTGCTTTGTTGGTCATGGTTATGCTTCCTGCATTGAGGTCTTGAGGGCAAAGGTGGAGATGATACTCGAAATAGGGATGGAGTTCGGTGCAGAGTCCAGAGGCGCGCGTGAGTCCGCGAGCGGCTATCTTAAGGTGGAGTGAGGCTTCAATACCTGAATAATAGGCATGTTAAATAGCAAACGTTTTTAGCTCGTTGCTAAAAGCAGAGGGATTTAAACAACTGGCACGGCGCCCGGTGTGGCCAGCGCCACTTGCTCACCGCACTTGCGCCCAAACACTAGCTTTTCCATCGCTTCGACAAAAGTTCTGCCCTGCAGCCAGAACCCGTCATGAATGAAACTCAAGGCGTAGCAGCGACCTTTTTCGTCCATCAACAGTGCAGCGTGGCCATGATGAATTTCGGCGATGTTCACCAAGGTGCTGCCCAAGCGTTGCTGCCAAGCCAAGAAGTCTTCATCTCCATACAGGTGTTCAAAGGCGCCAAACGCTACATCGCTGGTAGCGCAGTCTTCGCCTGTGCCGCAGGTGCCGACGGTCAGGCCGGCCAGTTGTTCGAGCAGAGCAGCGGCTGGATGCTCGCGCGGGACGAAATCCGGCAATGGCACGATATGGGTCACAGGCCAACCGGCAGCCAGGAACAGTGGGTGGAGAGTCTCGGGAAGTTCGATCAGCGGGTGCATTGGGAGCGTCCAGGCTTAGGCAGCGTTCTGCATTAACGGTCTTTTTTATTGCACTGAATCGTTTGTCAACATTCAGCCGTACCGGGATACCTTGTCTCTGAGAGATGCCCCTATTTCAATGGGATTTTTCATGATAACTATTCCCCAGAATTAGTTTGCGCCGCACCAATAGCATATAAATTGGTTTGCCGCATGAGCATGTCGAGCTAAAGCTTTGCAATCAAACGATTAAACGCACGTGAGCAGCCTCGTTGCTTTGCATCTCTGATGATCGAATCGTGAGTGGACGGTTCAAACGTTTCGCGAACCGCTTTCTTTGCTATTTCATTGAACTGCGCATTATCAAAATCACACTCTACTGTTGAAAACATATAAGAATTGCGCTTGGACCACTGGTCAAAACTTATGACGATTTTTTCGTCGAAAATCAGTGCTCCATCACTTTTATCCTCGAAGAAAAAGAACACCATTCGATTCGTATCGACATGCCCCATTGATGTAGCAAATGGCTGTTTTCTCAAAAGCGATGTCAGCCTTACCCCACCTGCAATACCAAGACCTCCCCCCAAACCCTCACTCGCAAAAAAATACTGCTTGAACACTACCGTTATTTTTCTACGAAAATAAGGAACGTCGTATGCTTTCTCGAAAGAATGAAAGCCATTTGGATCGCCGATCAGTTCAAAATCGCCGCTTATGAAATCCGACTCGGAAAAGCTGTCCAACCCAAAAATACTTGGTTGAAAATTACCCGAGCCCTCTATGAACAACTCAACAAGCTGATGGAAATCTGTAGAAATCATACTAGAAGAGTTGTTGCGCCTTGATCCACGCGGAAATCATTTTCTTTATTTCATCCATCAAGGATAGATTTCCGAATATAACAAGCTCACATCCCGCCTCTTTGTCTTGATACGAGGAAAGCTCATCAACATCCTCGTCTAATACTATTCTAAGAATCTGGCCATTCACCTCATTTCTTACAGAAAAAATTGGATTTCCATCCATGAACGGCGTGCCGTTTGAAAAGAATGTATTGTAAAAAGGCGCCTTGAATATTTCACTAGCGACTTCGTTTTTCTGAACCTCTAGATAAAAGAATTTATAAAAATCCTGCTCTAGTTGAAAATAGCTGTCTTTGTTGCTCAGGTAGTCATCAAACATTTCCCTACTCCACAAATGCTTTGCCAGTAATTACTTCGATATCAACGCGCTCACTTTTGGTATCTTTTACCTTGAACGTCTGACTGATATGCGCATCCGCTCCGCCGCACTTAGCCGCATTGTCAATATATTTGTCCGCCTTCTTGAATGCATCCTGTCGGGCTGCGAGGTCTTTTTTATTGAGTTTTCCTTTCAACTCCTCAAGCTTTTTCTTAGCGTCGCTAGCGGTCAGAGGCGTATCTTGGTTCCATGCGACAGACTCTTCAAGCTTGGCACCTTGAGCTTGAATACGTCCTCTGTGGGCTGCCAATCCTAAAGGATCGACCCACCCCATAGGATTCGGGGCATACTGATAAATATTTATGCCACCCTCATAACTTATTGGGTCCTTACTGATGAACCGCCCAACCCCCGGATCATAGTACCGATACCGATTGTAATGCAGCCCCGTCTCATGATCGTGATACTGCCCCTGGAACCGTATCGGGTTCATCACGCCATGCTGCCGCGCCCACTCCGAGCGCTGCTCCGTCACCTGCCCCCACGCCTTGTACTGCGCGGTCCAGGCAAGGTTGCCTTGCGAGTCCGTCAATTCCTGCGGCGTGCCGAGGTGATCACACTGATACCAGGCCAACGCATCAAACGGTAAAGCCGTTGCCTTGTGATTCCATACCGGGTCGTCATCGAGGCTGTATTCACCACTGTAATCCGGCAGCCTAATCAGATCGATCGGCGCGTGCCGCACAGCCTGTGCCACAGGGACAAAAGTCCCCGGTTCGAAGACGTAGTGCACCGTGCGACCCGGTTCGCCATCGCTTTGCGCTGGGCTGCTTTCAAAGGCGAGGTTGTCGCCATCCCAGCCGTACAAGGTGAAGCCGCAGCCGAGTTCGCGTTGTTTGCGCGCGTGCTCGTTTCTGTTCCAGAGGGAACCTGCTTCAGGACGTTGTTTGTAATGCGCGCGGGATTTTTTGTGCAGGCGGCGTCCCAGTGCGTCGTAGGCGAAATCCACGCTTAGGCGCGGGTCTTCGAAATGCACAAGTCGATCAAACAAATCCCACTGTAGATCGCTGCGTTGGCCGTTGTGCCAGCGCTGGATCTGGTTGCCGCGTTCGTCGTACTCGAAGTGGGTGCCGGCGTATTCGCGCAGCAGGTTATCGACCAGTTTGCTGCGTGGTGGGGGCAGGTCCAGTGGGCGGCGAATTTCTGTCGCTTTGTCGTCGAGCAGGTTGCCGGCCGGGTCGAAGGCGAAGGTTTCCACGCCTTGACGTGTGGTGGCGCTGAGCAGTCGGCCGACCGGATCGTAGCGATAGGCGAGCGGCCCGCGGCGGCTGTCGTTGATGTCGGTCAGTTGGCCGGCGGCGTCGTAGCTGTACTCGCGTTTGAGCAGGGTGGATTTGTCGTCGCTGCGTCCCAGCAACTGTTCCTGCAAGCGGCCGGCCGGGTCCCAGCTTTGGGTTTGCAGCAGGTGGTTGCCTTGATGGCGGGCGACTTCGCGGTGCAGGTCGTCACGCTCGTAGCCGATCAGTTCGTGTTCATCGAGGCGCAGGCCCAGCAGGTGGCCGCTGCCGTAAGTCAGCCAGCTGACGCGGTGGCCGTCGGGGCGCACGCTGGCGACTCGTTGGTTGAGCACGTCGTACTCGTGTTGCCAGATCGCGACGGTGGGTTTTTCCAGTCCGAGGTAATGTTGGTGTTCGCGCAGCAGATTGCCGGCCGGGTCGTGAAACCATTGCAGACGGCTGTCGGCGTTGTCGGCCAGCACCAGGTTGCCGTTCCCATCGTAGGCAAAGGTTTCGCTTTGCGACTGGTCGCCCAGAGTGGCGCGACGCTCGGTCAAACGGCCCATCGGGTCGAAGCTCAACGAGATGACGCGTTGGCCATTGATCGATTGCGCGAGGCGACCGGTGAGCGGGTCGTACTGATAACGCGTGCTGCGCCCATCGAAACCGCGCTCTTCGAGCAGGCGTCCGACCGGGTCGTAGTGGAAGTGCGCGCGTTGTTCGTTTTCGTTTTCCAGCGCCGTTAACCGTCCGAGACGATCCCAGCGATAGCGCAGGGTTTGTTCGGCTGCGTCGATGCGTTCGGCGATCAAACCGGCGGCGCTGTAGCTCCACGTGGTGCAGCGATCGAGAGCGTCGACATGCGCCAACAGCCGACCTTCGGCGTCTCGCTCAAAGCGCTCTTCGGTCTTGTCCGGGTGCTTGATCAGCACCGGTTGGCCGGCCTTGTATTGGTATTCGGTGGCGTTGCCGGCAGCGTCGGTGAAGCAGACCATTTGCCCCAGTTCGTTGTAGTCCCAGGCGCTGGTTTTGCCCGAGCAGTCGACGTACTCGACCAGTTGCCCGGCGTCGTTGTAGTCCAACGTCTTTTCGTTGCCGTTGGCGTCCTTGATCGCGGTGGGCTGGCCGGATTTGTTGTAGGCGTATTCGGTTTTGTTGCCGAGCGGATCGAGCGCTTCGACCAGGTTGCCTTGATCGTCATAGGCGCGCTGCCATTGTCCGCCCTCGGCGTCGCTAATCTTGATCAGCAGGTCCTGATCGTCGTAGGCGTAATGCATCACCGTGTGATCGGCGCGGATGTGTTCGAGCAGGTTGCTGCGTTCATCGTAGCTGTAGCGATCGGTGCTGCCGTCGGCATTGACGCGGCGCACGATATTTTTCGCCTCGTCGCGGAAGAACCATTCCGAACGCTCGTCGGCGTAGCGAATGCGATAGGTGTAGCCAAGGATGTCGTAGTAGTGCGAAGTCTCGTTGCCGAGCGCGTCGGTGACGTAGGTCAGACGAATGTTCTCGTCCCATTCCAGGCGCGTGTCGAAACTGCCGTCGTCGGCCCATTCGCGCACGGCTTTGGCCTTGGCGTTCTGACCATCCCACTGCAGGTTCATGCCGCGCCCGGTGCGGTCGGTGTAGCGGGTGATCAGGTGATGCTGGAACTGATACGACCAGACTGCACCGTTCTCGTCCTGCGCCTGAATCAGGTCGCCATAGGCGTCGTACTGGTAGGCGCAGAGCTGGCGCAGCGGTTCGCCGTCAACGATCTGCCAAAGGCCGATAAGCCGGCCGTGATCGTCGAGCATCGTGCCGAGGTGCAAATGGACTTTGGTGAAGTCGTTTTCCTGATAGGTGATCAGGTCGGAGAGCAGCGAGTGTTCGCCGTGACGATGCTCGTAATGCAGCATCATCCCGGCGCCGTTGCGCAGCGAGATATTGCTCAGCACAAAGCGCTGGCCACGGCGGACGTAGGTTTCTTTGCGTTCGAAACCACGGCACAGCAGCAACTGATCTTCGCTGTTGCGGACCAGGGTGATGTTTTCGATGGCGTCGTAGTGGAACAGGCCGACTTTTGGCAACGGATAACTGTGGTCGCGGCCGTCAGCGCCGTAGAACGTCAGGCCATCGTCCATGCAGTCGAAACGCGTGGTGAATTCGCTGATCCAGCGAGCGCCGAGTTCGCTCTGATCGTAGGCATCGAGGCGCGAGTTGTAGGTGCGCGTCCATTCGATCGGGAAGGGGCCGGGCAGGCTGAAATCGGTATGGCTGAGGCTTTCCGAACCCAGGGCGAAGTTGATGCTGAATTCAGTGGCGCATTTACAGGGCCCTTTCTCCGGATTAGGCGCACTTTTCGCTGGGACTTGCTTGTTGTTAGCGCCCAACTCGCCTTCCGCAGCCGTGTGCGTGGCCTTACCGGTCTTCTCCGTATGGACCGCAGCGTTCTGGCCATGGGCATTGCGCTTGCGCCACAGGGTCACGGCGCTGGAGAGGATCTGCAGCAGCCAGCCGATGGAATTCTGCACGTTTTTATCGTCGAGCTTGCTCAACTGCGTGCGCAGTTCCGGGCCCATCGCGCGCAGTTTGCCGGTCTCGGTGGTGATCTGTGTCTGGAGCTTGGTCGACACCAGATTCTGCGCGACGCTGTTGGCCAGGCCCTTGCCTGCCGCTTTCAAGGCGCTGTTGGCGGCCGCTAAAAAGTTGTCGGCCGTCGCGAGGGGGTCGTTGAGGAGTTGGCCGCGCCCGACGCTTGCTCTTGCGCTGGCTTCCTCCAGATCACCCTTGGCATCCAGCCGGCCAAGGGCTGTTGTTTCGATACCGGTGGCAATCTCGTTGATGATTTGTTCGCCGAGCTTGCCAGCGTCCGCCAGAATCCCTGGTAACTTGCCTTTGGCTTGCTCAACAAAGTCATCGAGGGTGCCGATGATCGAGGCATTCAGGTGACCGACCAGCACCTCGATCACGGAAGTGCTGAGCAACAACTTGCCGCTGGCCCTCATCTCCTGACGTACCAGAAACAGCGTCGGCCGCAGGGTCATGCGCGCCGCTGCCATCGACGGCGGCAACGGCAAGACGCCGATCAGGTTGATGCCAAGGCTGGCCCAGGTGAGCAAGTCGCGTTGCTTGGCGTCCGACAGGGTGACAATGTCACTCAGCGCATCGACCAGTGCCATGATGTTGCCGACCACCGGCAAGAAACCGGCGTAGTTCTTGATCCGGTCAAGCGTAACCACACCATCGGTGGCGGATTGCAGCCAGGCGTCGAAAGCCGCTGCACTGCTGGCGACGTCCTGAACGTCGATGGCATTGAGTGGAACGATGGCAGCTTGGGGCTCACGTTTTGCGACAGCAGTTTCAGTGGTCATTACGGCATCTCACCCGCCAACAAGGGCCGGGCTTTGCGGGCAAAAAGTTGAAGACCTCAGCGAGCGGGCGACAACAAGCCGCCTCACAGAGGTACGCATCAAAGTGAAAAAACGGGATTAGCTGACGACAGCGCCTTTCGGGCCGCTGGCGATCAAGGCGGCGCCGCAGGCGGTTTTCATGCCGTCCAGTGCGATAGGGGTGCCATCGACGGTATAGGTGCTGCTGCCCTCGGCAATCGGGAAAACCCCTTTGCACAACGGGCAGCTGACCTTGTGCCCGACCCCGGCAATCGGCTTGCCGTTGAGGTCGGTGCGGGAGAAGGCTTCGAGGACTTTGCCACCGTGAGTGGTGGAGTCGCCCAAGCGAATTGCGTCTTTCATTGCGTCATTCCTTTGACCGAGGATGGCTGGCTCGGCGAGCAATCCTGTCTTTCCTGCCTGCGTTCAGCAGGCGTTAGTGCCGATTTGATATCAAAATCCGTGCCAGCCACTATATGGCCATTACGCAGCAAGGGTTTGCGCCGGATGACTGCGGGATAAATCGATTTTTGCAGGGGAAAACGGTTCAAAGTGCGCAAGAAGTTGCGCAGTGCTGTGCAACTTCTTGCGCACTCGGCTACAGGGCCCGTGTGACATGGGCTGGAGACTATTGACGGGCGTTTTTTTGACGACAGGTGCGCAAGAAGTTGCGCACTTGGGCGGCTGATCGATTTCTGACAAATCGATGGCGATTGCTTTGGCTTCATCGCGAACAGGGGAAGGCCGGCAGTGGATCTTCAGCAGGTTCGAGGTCTGTTTCGCGGTATCCTGCGCGCTCTGATTACGGACGCTTTTCCATGCTGGTGATTTCCAACAACGTGCATCTGCCGGATGCCGAGATCGAACTGACCGCCATCCGCGCGCAAGGCGCCGGTGGGCAGAACGTCAACAAGGTCTCCAGCGCCATGCACTTGCGCTTCGACATTCCGGCCTCGTCGTTGCCCGAGTTCTACAAGGAGCGGCTGCTGGCGCTGCGTGACAGTCGCATCACCAGCGATGGCGTGCTGATCATCAAGGCCCAGCAATACCGCACGCAGGAAGCCAACCGCGCCGATGCGCTGGAGCGTCTGGTCGAGCTGATTCTCAGCGCGACCAAAGTCGAAAAGAAACGCCGTCCGACCAAGCCGACCCTCGGCTCAAAGAAGCGTCGGCTCGAATCGAAAACCAAGCGCGGCAGCATCAAGGCCGGGCGCGGCAAAGTGGACTTCTAGTCTTCGCGATACTTGGCGGTGTGCTTGTACAGATACACGCTCAGTGCCAATCCGCTTAGCGCGGCGAGGGCGGCGAACAGGAAGATGGACGCAAAACCGAAGCCTGCCGCAATCGCCCCGGCCAGCGGCCCGGTGATCCCCAGCGACAAGTCGATGAACAGCGAATAGGCGCCGACCGCTGCGCCACGGCTGGATGCGGGCACCAGATTCACCGCTTCCACGCCCAGCGCCGGGAACACCAGCGAGAAACCAAACCCGCTCAACGCCGCACCGGCCAGCGCCCAGTGCGCGTCCGGCGCCAGCCACAACAGCAGCAGACCAAGGGTTTCCACCGACAAACAGGCAATCGCCACGCGAAAGCCGCCGAGGCGGTTGATCAGGTTGCCGAACAGCAGCCGCGCGCCGATGAAGCTGGCGCCGAACAGGCTCAGGCACAACACGGCGTTGTCCCAATGCTGAGTCGCGTAATACAGGGTGATGAAGGTGGCGATGGTGCCGAAGCCGATCGAGCCCAGCGCCAGACCGCAGCCATGGGGAAACACTTTACCGAGCACATGCATGAACGGCAGACGCTCGCCGGCGACAATCGGTGCCGGCGTTTTCGGCCAGGCCAGCAACAGGCCCAGTGCGGCGAGCAGGATGATGCTGACGCCCATGCTCCACAATCCCAACTGGCCGACCAGCCACACGCCGAACGGTGCGCCGACCGCGAGTGCGCCATAACTGGCGATGCCATTCCAGGAAATCACTTTGGCGGTGTTCGCTGCGCCGACCCGGCCGATGCCCCAGCCGATCGAGCCGGAGCCGACGAGGCTTTCCGCGCTGCCCAGCACCAGTCGACCGATCAACAGACTGATCAAACTGAGCATCGGCATGCTCGGTGTCCACGCCGAAATCAGCATGAACACACCGCTCAAGCCACACCCGGCGAGGCCAATCATCACCGCGCGTTTGCTGCCCTGGTTGTCGATGATCTTGCCGGCGTACGGGCGGCTGAGCAGGGTGGCGAGGTATTGCACGCTGATCACCAGACCGGCGATCACCGCACCAAAGCCCAGGTCACTGTGGACATAGCCCGGCAATACCGCGAGCGGAATACCGATGTTCAGGTATCCGATAAAGGTGAAGAGGACGATGGAAACGACTTGCAGCGTAACCGCCAGGGGGCGCTGGGGTTCTGGCATAGAGGACGACATGGGTAACGATCCACGGGAACGGCAGATTAGATAGGCTGCTTATGATACCGACGCCGACGGATCTGGGGCGGGAAAAGTAAAACTATTTGCTGGATGGCGACATCAAGGTTTGGCGGGGGCAACCAGCTGCGTGGTGACCAGCGCGGCCAGGGCGTTTTCCTCTGTGCCGAAACGGGCGAGCAGGGCGGCTTGTTTCTCGGGCGAGAGACGGTTCCAGATCTCGATCATTTTCTCGGTGGCGCCGATCAGTACGGCAGCTTGGCTTTCGGAGAATTCGTCGGTCATGGCGGGCTCGGGGTTCAGGCAGTGTGGAAAGCGCATGTTAGCGCTTTCCACACGGTCTGTACGACGGGTCTTACTCTTCGTTGTCGGCCGGGCGGCTCTCAACGGCTTCTTTCGGCTCGGGTTGCCCCGCGCCGGCTTGTTGCGTGGTCGTCTGCTCAGGTACGTGCAGGCTTGGGAAGGGGAGATTAGGAATCTCGTGCATGGTTGCGCTCCTCGCTAAGTCTGTTGATAGATCTGGTAGATCCGCGCTTCTTGAAAGCCTGCGCAGGATACAGCAGGAAAAATGACAATCAGACTTTTAATTCAAATTAATGCGACAGATGGCCGCAGGGGAGGCCCAGACGAGAGATTGATCGTTCCCACGCTCTGCGTGGGAATGCCTCAATGGACGCTCTGCGTCCGCTGTTGGGACGCAGAGCGTCCCGGGCTGCATTCCCACGCGGAGCGTGGGAGCGAGCAATGGGAGGGATTATTTGCAGACGCTGGCGATGGCTTCGGCCAGCAAGGCGAGGCGCGTAGCGTCGATACCGGCAACGTTCGCCCGGCCCGAGCTGACCATGTACACGCTGTGATGCTCACGCAGTTGTTTCACTTGCTCCGGCGACAGCCCGGTGTAAGAGAACATCCCGCGTTGCACACCAATGTGCGCAAAACGTTCACGCAAGCCGTGCGGCTCCAGCGCTTCAACCAGGCCGCTGCGCAGTTGCGCAATACGCAGACGCATGGCTTCCACTTCATCGGCCCAACGGGCTTTCAGTTCTGGATCGGCGAGGATGGTCGCGACCACTGCCGCACCGTGATCCGGTGGCGTCGACCACAGGTTGCGAGCGATGTTGGCCAGTTGGCTGCGGATGTCGATGAGCTTGTCGGCGGTTTTCGCGCAGACGATCAGCGCACCGGTACGGTCGCGGTACAGGCCGAAGTTCTTCGAGCAGGAACTGGTGATCAGCAGCTCGGGCACTTCTGCCGCGAACAAGCGGGTTGACCAGGCATCCTGCTCCAAGCCATCGCCAAAGCCCTGGTAGGCAAAGTCGATCAGTGGCAGCAGATTGCGGCTGCGCACCACGTCCAGTACACGCTGCCAGTCGTCATGATTCAAATCGAAACCGGTCGGGTTGTGGCAGCACGCGTGCAGCAGCACCACATCACCTTTCGGCACTTCGTTGAGCACCGCGAGCATGGCTTCGACGTCGAGGCGGTTGTCGCTGCCCACGTATGGGTAGTGACTGACCTTGACCCCGGCCGTGGCGAAAATGGTTTCGTGGATCGGCCAGGTCGGGTTGCTCAGCCACACGCCTTTGCCCGGCAGGCATTGGGCGATGAAGTCGGCGGCCAGACGCAGGGCACCGGTGCCGCCCGGGGTCTGAGTAGCGCCGGCACGTTGTTCGGCAATCAGCTTCGAGTCGGCACCGAGCACCAGCTCGTTGATGGCTTTGCCGAACAGCGGGTTGCCGTGGCCACCGATGTAGGTCTTGGTGTCCTGGCTTTCGACGAGGCGCGCTTCGGCGAGTTTCACCGCTTCCGGGATTGGCGTCAGGCCCTGAGCGTCCTTGTAGACGCCAACGCCCAAGTCGAATTTGCGCGGGTTGCTGTCCTGCGCATACGCCTCCATCAAGCCGAGGATCGGGTCGCCGGGTACCCGGCCGATGGCGTCAAAATGCATTACTTGCGTCCTTCTGCAGTCTTGGCCACTTCGTCAGTACGCGCGGCCATGATGAAGTCGTTGCGGTGCAGACCTTTGATCGAGTGGCTCCACCAGGTCACAGTGACTTTGCCCCACTCGGTCAGCAGGCCCGGGTGATGACCTTCGGCCTCGGAGATCTCGCCGACAGCGTTGGTGAAGGCCAGTGCGTGTTTGAAGTTCTTGAACAGGAAGACCTTCTCCAGTTGCATGATGCTGTCGCGCACTTCGATGTTCCAGTCAGGGATCTGCTTGATCAGGATCGGCAGTTCTTCGTCGCTGACTTGTGGCGCATCGGCGCGGCAGGCTTCGCAGTGGGCTTGGTTCAAAGTCGACATGGTGTATTCCTGAAATCGAGTGTGTTTTTTTTATTAAAGCGTTTGAGCTGTCAATGCCGTCACGCTAAACCAAAGTGGCGGCGACTGACAGGCTCAATTGTCAGCAAAAGTCGCGGTTCACGCGGCTTTCGGTTTCGGCGGAAATTTCGGTGCGTGCAGACCCAGCTGCATGCCTTGGCGAACCATGGCCATGATGTCTTCATGGGCCACATCGAACAGACGCTTGAGGTTCGGCAGGACAAAGTACAGCGGTTGCAGGATGTCGATGCGATACGGCGTGCGCATGGCTTCGAGCGGATCGAAGGCTTGATGCTCAGGCTCGTCCGACAGCGAGTAAACGGTTTCTTTCGGTGAGGACAGGATGCCGCCGCCGTAGATGCGTTTGCCTTGTGGGGTGTCGACCAGGCCGAACTCGATGGTCATCCAGTACAGACGCGCTAGATAAACGCGTTCTTCCTTGGTGGCCTGCAAACCGAGTTTGCCGTAGGTGTGGGTGAATTCGGCGAAATACGGGTTGGTCAGCAACGGGCAGTGACCAAAGATCTCGTGGAAAATATCCGGCTCTTGCAGGTAGTCCAGCTCTTCGCGGGTACGAATGAATGTAGCGACCGGAAATTGCTTGCTGGCCAGCAGTTCAAAAAACGTCTGGAAGGGGATCAGTGCCGGCACGCGGGCGACCTGCCAACCGGTGGTCTCGCCGAGCACCTTGTTGATCTCGCCGAGTTGCGGAATGCGGTCGTGGGGCAGACCGAGTTTTTCGATACCGTCCAGGTATTCCTGGCAGGCACGCCCTTCGATCACTTTTAGCTGGCGAGTGATCAGCGTGTTCCACACCGCATGTTCTTCGGCGGGGTAGTCGATAAAACCTTGCGCATCGGGCTCGCGGGCCACGTATTGCGTCTGCTTCATACTGCTCTCCTGCTAGGGGAATTCGTTCTTGTTATGTCCAGCGATGGATTCAGAATTACCTGAGAGCGGGTTGATGTGCAGCAGGTTGAATGGCCTGCGCGTAGGAAATTTCTCTCTAATTCGTAAAGTTATCGTTACGGTTTGACGGATATCTCGCTTTTACGGTGATTCACAGGTTTGAAAAGGCCGATGGCTGTCACATAATCTTGACAACTATCTGCGTGCCACCATAGAAAAGTCTGGCGCGGTCCCCTGTAGGAATGAGCCTGCTCGCGATAGCGGTGTATCAGTCAGCATCAATACCAACTGACCCAAAGCCATCGCGAGCAGGCTCACTCCTACAGGTTTCTCATCGTTTATTCGGGCGATTTATATGCGCATCAAAGTCCACTGCCAGAACCGCATCGGCATCCTGCGCGACATTCTCAACCTGCTGGTTGCCTATGGGATCAACGTCGCGCGCGGCGAGGTCGGTGGCGAGCATGGCAATGCGATCTACCTGCACTGTCCGAACCTGATCAATATTCAGTTTCAAGCGCTGCGCCCCAAGTTCGAAGCGATCGCCGGGGTGTTTGGCGTCAAGCGGGTAGGGCTGATGCCCAGCGAACGACGGCACATGGAGTTGAATGCGCTGCTCGGCGCACTGGAGTTTCCGGTGTTGTCGATCGACATGGGTGGCTCGATCGTCGCGGCCAACCGCGCGGCGGCGCAGTTGCTCGGTGTGCGCGTTGATGAGGTGCCGGGGATTCCGTTGTCGCGCTACGCCGAAGATTTCGACTTGCCGGAGCTGGTGCGCGCGAATAAATCGCGAATCAATGGCATGCGGGTCAAGGTCAAGGGCGACATCTTTCTGGCCGACATCGCACCGCTGCAATCGGAGCACGACGACAGTGAAGCGATGGCCGGTGCCGTGCTGACCTTGCATCGCGCCGATCGCGTTGGCGAGCGCATCTACAACGTGCGCAAGCAAGAGTTGCGTGGCTTCGACAGCATCTTCCAGAGTTCGAAAGTCATGGCCGCCGTGGTGCGGGAAGCGCGGCGTATGGCACCACTGGATGCGCCGCTATTGATTGAAGGCGAAACCGGCACCGGTAAGGAGTTGCTGGCGCGTGCCTGCCACCTCGCCAGTCCGCGCGGGCAGTCGCCGTTGATGGCGCTTAACTGCGCCGGCCTGCCCGAGTCGATGGCCGAGACCGAGTTGTTCGGTTATGGCCCGGGTGCGTTCGAAGGCGCGCGCGCTGAGGGCAAGCTTGGGCTATTGGAGTTGACCGCGGGCGGCACGCTGTTTCTCGACGGTGTCGGTGAAATGAGTCCGCGCTTGCAGGTGAAGTTGCTGCGTTTTCTGCAGGACGGTTGCTTCCGCCGGGTCGGCAGTGATGAAGAGGTTTATCTGGATGTGCGGGTGATCTGCGCCACCCAGGTGGACTTGTCTGAGCTGTGCGCACGGGGCGAGTTTCGCCAGGATTTGTATCACCGCTTGAACGTGCTCTCCTTGCACATCCCGCCGCTGCGCGAATGCCTCGACGGGTTAACCCCACTGGTAGAGCATTTTCTTGATCAGGCCAGTCGGCAGATCGGCTGCTCGCTGCCGAAACTGGCGCCGGCGGCGATGGATCGCCTCAGTCATTACCACTGGCCGGGCAACGTGCGGCAACTGGAGAACGTGTTGTTCCAGGCGGTTTCGCTGTGCGACGGCGGCACGGTGAAAGCTGAGCATATTCGTCTGCCGGATTACGGCGTGCGTCAGCCGCTTGGCGATTTCTCGCTGGAGGGTGGGCTGGACGAGATTGTCGGGCGCTTCGAGAAAGCAGTGCTGGAGCGGCTGTATTCCGAGCATCCGAGCAGTCGGCAGTTGGGTAAGCGGCTGGGGGTTTCGCACACCACGATTGCCAACAAGCTGCGTGAATATGAGGTCGGCAAAGATCCCGAAGCTTAAGATCAAAAGATCGCAGCCTTCGGCAGCTCCTACAGGAATACGCATTTCAAATGTAGGAGCTGCGGCACGCTGCGATCTTTTGATCTTTTGCCGCCAAGCGGCATAACACCGCCGGTTTTTCGACTTCGATACATTTCAAATTTCCTCTCGCCATCCCTCAAGTCCTTTGTTTACCGGGCCTTTGTGCGCCAGAAAAAAGTTGGTCTGCAAATTGCTTATGGCTCAGCAGTACAGCGGTGGGCGGCAAACGTCCGGCATGCAGAGGAAAGAGTGTGGACAAGTACCTTTATGTGGCAATGACCGGCGCCAGCCAGAATGCGCTGGCGCAAAAGGCGCATGCCAACAACCTGGCGAACATCTCCACCAACGGTTTTCAGCGCGACCTGGAGCAGGCGCGTTCGATGCCGGTGTTCGGTGACAGCTTTCCGGCGCGTGCGTTTGCCATGAGCGAACGGCCCGCCACCGACTTCACCCCGGGCTCGCTGGTGCAGACCGGCCGCGACCTCGACGTCGCGGTGACCGGCAACGGTTTCATTGCCGTACAGAACCCTAACGGCGGCGAAAGCTACGTGCGCACCGGCAGCCTCAACGTCGACGCCCTCGGCGTGCTGCGCGCCGGCAACGGCATGCCGGTGATCGGCAACGGCGGTCCGATCGCCGTGCCGCCCGAGCAGCAGATCGAAGTCGGTGAAGACGGCACCATCAGTATTCGTGCGATGGGCGAAGGCCCGCGCGTCATGGCGGAAGTCGACCGGATCAAACTGGTCAACCCGGACATCAAGAACATGAACAAGGGCCTCGACGGCTCGATCTACACCAAGGACGGCCAGCCTGCGCCGGCCGATGCCAACGTCAAGCTGGTGTCGGGTTTCCTTGAGTCGAGCAACGTCAACGCCGTTGAAGAGATGACCTCGGTGCTGGCCTTGGCCAAGCAGTTCGAGTTGCACGTCAAAATGATGAACACCGCCAAAGACGACGACCAGGCCATGGCTCGGGTCTTGCAGATCAGCTAATTATCAGAACGTCGCGCCGTAAAACAGGCGCACGAGGAGAATCGAATGCTTCCGGCTCTATGGGTTGCCAAAACCGGTCTGTCCGCCCAGGACACCAACCTGACCACCATTTCCAACAACCTGGCAAACGTGTCGACCACGGGTTTCAAACGTGATCGCGCCGAGTTCCAGGACTTGCTCTATCAGATCAAGCGTCAACCAGGCGCCCAGTCGACCCAGGACAGCGAACTGCCGTCGGGTCTGCAACTGGGTACCGGTGTGCGCATTGTCGGCACCCAGAAAAACTTCACCGCCGGCAGCCTGCAAACCACCGAGCAGCCGCTGGACATGGCCATCGACGGTCGCGGTTTCTTCCAGATTCTGCAGCCGGACGGCACCACGTCGTACACCCGTGACGGTACCTTTCACCTCGATTCCAATGGCCAGATTGTTAACGCCAGTGGTTTCGCTCTGGAACCGGCCATTGTCATTCCGAACGATGCCCAGACCTTCACCGTCGGCCGTGACGGCACGGTGTCCATCACCGTCGCCGGCAACGCTGCGTCGCAGGTGATCGGCAACCTGCAAACCGCTGACTTCATCAACCCGGCCGGTCTGCAAGCCGTGGGTAACAACCTGTTCCTGGAAACCGCCGCTTCCGGCGCGCCGCAAGTCGGCACCCCGGGTCTGGCCGGTTTCGGTACCACCCTGCAGAACACCCTGGAAACCTCCAACGTCAGCACCGTTGAGGAGATGGTCAACATGATCACCACTCAGCGCGCTTACGAGATGAACTCCAAGGTGATCTCCACCGCTGACCAGATGCTCTCGTTCGTAACGCAGAATCTGTAATCAAGTCTATGAGGCGGCCATGAGGTCGCCTGCAACACCGTGAGGTAGGGTCATGAATCGCTTTGTATCTGTTCTGGCATTGAGTGGGGTCGTCTCGCTCGCGGGCTGCGTCGCCCCGACGCCCAAGCCCAATGACCCTTACTACGCCCCGGTGTTGCCGCGCACGCCGTTGCCGGCTGCCGCCAATAATGGCTCGATCTATCAGGCCGGCTTCGAGCAGAACCTGTACAGCGACCGCAAGGCTTTCCGGGTCGGTGACATCATCACCATCACCCTGAACGAGCGCACGCAGGCGAGCAAGAACGCCAACTCGCAGATGGACAAGAACAGCGATAACAGTGTCGGTCTGACTTCGTTGTTCGGCTCCAGCCTGACCACCAACAACCCGATTGGTGGCGGTGACCTGAGTCTGAACGCCGGCTATAGCGCTGACCGTTCGACCAAGGGCGACGCCAAGTCCGGGCAGAGCAACAGCCTGACCGGTTCGATCACCGTGACCGTCGCTGACGTGCTGCCCAACGGCATTATCGCCGTGCGTGGCGAGAAGTGGCTGACGCTGAACACCGGTGACGAGCTGGTGCGCATCGCCGGCCTGGTGCGCGCCGATGACATCGCCACGGACAACACCGTGTCGTCGACCCGGGTCGCCGATGCACGCATCACCTACTCGGGTACCGGCGCGTTTGCCGATACGAGTCAGCCAGGCTGGTTCGACCGTTTCTTCCTCAGCCCGCTGTTCCCTTTCTAGGTGGCTACGTTGAATCTGAAAAGCTTCATGCTGGCGGCGACCCTGATGTCCGCCGCTTTTGGTGCCCACGCCGAGCGGCTGAAAGATATCGCCAGCATTTCCGGCGTGCGTTCCAACCAGTTGATCGGTTACGGCCTGGTGGTCGGGCTTAACGGCACCGGCGACCAGACGACGCAAACCCCGTTCACCCTGCAGACCTTCAACAACATGCTCTCGCAGTTCGGCATCAAAGTGCCGCCGGGATCGGGCAACGTGCAGTTGAAAAACGTCGCGGCGGTGTCGATCAGTGCCGACTTGCCGGCGTTCGCCAAGCCCGGTCAGCAGGTCGACATTACCGTGTCCTCGATCGGTAACTCCAAGAGCTTGCGCGGCGGTACGCTGTTGCTGACCCCGCTCAAGGGTATCGACGGCAACGTCTACGCAGTCGCTCAGGGCAACCTGGTGGTTGGCGGTTTCGACGCAGAGGGCCGTGACGGATCGAAGATCACCGTCAACGTTCCGTCGGCCGGTCGCATTCCGGGCGGTGCCTCGGTAGAGCGCTCGGTGCCGAGCGGTTTCAACCAGGGCAACAGTCTGACGCTGAACCTCAACCGTTCCGACTTCACCACCGCCAAACGTATCGTCGACAAGATCAACGACATGCTCGGCCCTGGCGTTGCGCAAGCCATCGATGGCGGTTCGATCCGCGTCACCGCGCCACTCGATCCGAGCCAGCGCGTCGACTACCTGTCGATCCTGGAAAACCTCGAAGTCGATCCGGGTCAGGCGGTGGCGAAAGTCATCATCAACTCGCGTACCGGCACCATCGTCATCGGCCAGAACGTGAAAGTGTCGCCAGCCGCCGTGACCCACGGCAGCCTGACCGTGACCATCACCGAAGACCCGATCGTCAGCCAGCCGGGCCCGCTGTCCAATGGCCAGACCGCTGTCGTGCCACGCTCGCGGGTGAATGCCGAGCAGGAAGCCAAACCGATGTTCAAGTTCGGCCCGGGCACCACCCTCGACGAGATCGTGCGGGCGGTGAACCAGGTCGGCGCGGCACCGGGTGACTTGATGGCCATTCTCGAAGCCTTGAAGCAGGCCGGCGCGTTGCAAGCCGACCTGATCGTGATCTGAGGCCGACCCTTATGGATATGCGCAAAAGCGGTCTGGTCAGCAGCAGCGATTCGGGTTCCTACTCGGACCTCAATCGCCTGAACCAGCTCAAGGTCGGCGACAAGAACAGCGATGCGAACCTGCGCAAAGTGGCGCAGGAATTCGAATCGCTGTTCCTCGGCGAGATGCTCAAGTCGATGCGCTCGGCGACCAACGCCTTGGGTGAAGACAACCCGCTGAACACGCCGGCGGCCAAGCAGTATCAGGAAATGTACGACCAGCAACTGGCCGTTTCCATGTCCCGCGAGGGCGGTGGTATCGGTCTGGCCGACGTGCTGATGCGGCAGATGTCGAAGAACAAACCGCTGGCGCCGGGTGAGGCTGCGGTCGCGTCCGCCGCCAAGCAGGAAGAGGCCAAGGCGAAAGCTGCGGCCGTGGTCACACCGGTTGCCGCTGGCACCGTTGCTACCAACGGTCCATTGTCGCGGCTCAATGGCGAGCGTCCGTTGTGGGCTTCGCGTTCGGTGAGCGCGCCGAACACGCAACTGGCTCATCGCAATGACATGGAACTGATCAATCAGCGTCGTCTGGCTCTGCCACCGAAACTGGCCGATCGTTTGCTCGCAGGCCTGGTGCCATCGGCTACGCCGGCAGTGGCCACGCAATTGCCGCAACGCGCGACTACCGCGGCCACCACTGGCGCCGGCCCGCTGTACAACGGCGACTGGCTGGCACGCGCCGAGGGCGAAAAAGCCTCCGGCGGGCAGATGCAGATTTACGGTCGCGCCATGGCGCAGATCCCGTTGGCGCCGGCGAAGAAAGCCTTCAGTTCCGCCGACGAATTCGTCAACACCATGCTGCCGATGGCCAAGGAAGCGGCCGACCGCATCGGCGTCGATCCGCGTTATCTGGTGGCGCAAGCGGCGCTGGAAACCGGTTGGGGCAAGTCGGTCATGCGCGCCCAGGATGGCAGCAGCAGCCACAACCTGTTCGGCATCAAGGCGAGCAGCAACTGGAAGGGCGATTCGGCCCGCGCGATCACCAGCGAGTTCCGTAATGGCGAGATGGTCAAGGAGACGGCCGAGTTCCGTTCCTACGCCTCGTACAAGGACAGCTTCCACGATCTGGTGACTTTGCTGCAGAGCAATAATCGCTATCAAGATGTCGTGAAGTCTGCCGATAACCCAGAACAGTTTGTACGCGAGTTGCAAAAGGCCGGTTACGCCACCGACCCGAACTACGCAAGCAAGATTTCGCAGATAGCCAAGCAGATGAACAGTTTCCAAAACTACGCTGCGGCGGGTGTATCCACCACGCCTTTATAAGGCACAAGGTATAAGGTCTGAACCATGAGTTTGCTCAATATCGGGATGTCGGGACTGTCGGCCAGCCAGTCCTCTTTGGCTACGACAGGCAACAACATTGCCAACGTCGACACCGCCGGTTATTCACGTCAGCAAACCGTGCAGGGCACCAAATCCTCGCAGCAGTACGGCACCGTGTTCATCGGTACGGGCACCACCCTGGCTGACGTGCGCCGGGTGTACAACTCGTACCTGGAAAGCCAACTGCACACGGCCACCTCGCTCGACAGCGAATCGGCCGCGTTTCTGGCCCAGGCCACGCCGCTGGACTCCATGTTGTCGGACACCAACACCGGCCTGACCGGCGTGCTGCAAAAATTCTTTACCACGATGCAGGGCGTTTCGACCTCGGCGACCGATGACACTTCCCGTCAATCGGTGCTGACCGGTGCGCAGGCGCTGACCAGTCGTTTCAACACCATTGCCAAACAGCTCAACGATCAGAACACCACCCTCAACGGCAGCCTGGGTGACATGACGGCCCAGGTGAACAAGCTGGCCACCTCGATTGCCAACCTGAACCAGAAGATCGGCGAGATCTCCACCAGCGGTGGTGCGCCGAACGATCTGCTCGACAGCCGCAACGAAGCCGTACGCCAGCTCTCCGAACTGACCGGTGCACAGATCGTCGAGCGTGGCACCAGTTTCGATGTCTACATCGGCAGCGGTCAGCCGTTGGTGATTGGCAATACCACCAACACGCTGAGCATGGTCGCAAGCAAAGACGACCCGTCGCGCATGGCCATCCAGATGGATCGCGGTTCGAGCACCATCGACATCACCTCGGCGATGAGCGGTGGCGAAATCGGCGGCCTGCTGACTTACCGCAAAGAAGTCCTCGACCCGTCGCTCAACGAGCTGGGCCGAGTGGCGCTGGTGATCGCTGATCAGGTCAACAGCCAGCAAGCGCAAGGCATCGACAAGAACGGTGACTTCGGTGCGGCGATTTTCAACAACATCAACAGTGCCGCGCTGATCAGTTCGCGCAGCATCGCGCAGTCGGGCAACAGCACCGGTTCCGGAAACCTCGATGTCACCATCAAGGACACCGGCAAGCTGACCACCAGCGATTACCAAGTGACGTTCACCAGCGCCACGGACTACACCGTCAAGCGTTCCGACGGCACCGACATGGGCGCCTTCAGCACCACAACCAATCCGCCGCCAGTGATCGACGGATTCACCCTCGCCCTCAAGGGTGGGGCATTGAGCGCCGGTGACAGCTTCAAAATCACCCCGACCCGCAATGCGGCGGCGAGCATCCAGACGGTGCTCACCGATCCGAAGAAAATCGCTGCGGCCGGTCCGTTGACCGGTGTGGCCAGCGCCAGCGGTCTGGGCACCTTCACCCAGCCGACGCTCAACAGCAAGATCGATATTTACAACCCGACTTCCCAGGCTGACATGCAGGCGGCGCTGAAGAATTCGACGCCGGTGAAACTGGTGTTCGGTGCGGTCTCCGGGGGCAGCCAGTCTTACACTTTTGTGGATGCCAAGGGCGGCCTCATCAGCAGCGGCACTATCGTTCCCGGTCAATCGAACGCGCTGGAACTTAAAGTCGGCATCGTCGATGCCAGCGGCAACCCGGTGCTGGACACCAGCGTTACGCCGAACGTACAGAAAACCTTCTCCGTACAGACCACCGTTGGCGGCACGCCGAAGCCTGGCGAAACCTTCACCATGAACCTCACCGGTGCGGCGTCCTCGGACAACCGCAACGCGCAATCGCTGGTCGCCCTGCAAACTGCGCAGACCGTCGATACCGGTTCCGCCAGCAAAGGCATCAGCCTGACTGACGCTTACAACAAGCTGGTGACCAACGTCGGCACCAAGACCGCTCAAGGCAAGTCTGACAGCGCCGCCACCACGGCGATTCTGGACAACGCCAAAGGCGCCCGCGATTCGCTGTCCGGGGTCAACCTGGATGAAGAAACCGGCAACCTGGTCAAATATCAGCAGTACTACACAGCGTCTTCGCAGATCATCAAAGCTGCGCAGGAAACTTTCGCCACGCTGATCAACAGCCTTTAAGGAGTCGTAATTCATGCGCATTTCCACCGCCCAGTATTACGGCACGCAAGCGTCGGACTATCAGCGTAACTTCAACAAGGCTGTCGCCACCGCCAGCGAGGCGAGCAGCCTGCAGCGCATCAACACAGCGGCCGATGATCCGATCGGTGCCGGGCGTTTGCTGCAGTTGGGCCAGCAGGCCGCGATGCTCGATCAGTACAAGACCAACGTCGACACCACCAAAAGTTCGTTGACTGTGCAGGAGTCGACACTGGACTCCATCACCACCGCATTGGCACGCGCCAAGGAACTTGCCCTGGCGGCCAACAACGGCACGGCCACCGACAAGGACCGCCAGGCTTACGCGTCGGAACTGGGCCAGATCCAGCAACAAGTGCTGGGCCTGATGAACTCCAAGGATGCCAGCGGCAATTACCTGTTCTCCGGTTCGAAAACCGATACCGCGCCGTACTCGCAGAACGCCGATGGCACCTACTCCTACAACGGTGACCAGACCACGATCAATCTGGGCATCGGCGACGGCATGACTGTTGGCACCAACACCACCGGTTGGGCCGCTTTCCAGCAGACCATCAATACCGCGCGCACCAACGTCACCATGACTGCGCCGGCCGTGGATGACGGCCGCGTTGTGCTGTCCAACGGTACGGTCGGCACTGCCGCCACCTATGATTCCAAATTCACTGCCGGCCAGCCGTACACCGTCAGCTTCCTCAGCAGCACTCAGCTGAAAATCACTGATGCCCTGGGCAATGACGTGACCGCTGAAGCGAGCCAGAACGGTCTGGTCAGCAACAGCAGCGGCGCCAACCAGACGGTGAGCTTCCGTGGCGTCGACATGAAGTTGAATATCAACTTGAAGACCGGCGACACCAACCCGGACGCGGTGATAGCTGGCCACAGCTTCCAGTTGTCCACCGCGCCGGACTCGTTCACCACCACGCGCAGCCCGGGTAACCCGTCGACCGCCGTGATCACCGGCTCCAGCATCACCGACCAGGCCGCCTACACCGCGGCATTCCCGCAGGGCGGCGCCGTCCTCAAGTTCACCAGCGCCACCGCGTTCGATCTGTACGCAGCGCCGGTCACTGCCGACAGCAAACCCGTGTCCTCGGGCACTATCGTCGGTAACAACGCTACTGCGGCGGGCGTCACGTTCGCACTGGGCGCTGCCCCGGCTGCCGGTGATCAGTTTTCGATCCAGCCGAACGACCACCAGACCCAGAACGTGCTCGACACCCTGGGCCAGATGATCACGGCGTTGAACACTCCGATCGATGGGGATCCGGTGGCCAAGCAGAAATTCCAGGGCGCAATGGAAGCGGGCCTCGGCAACATCGACGCGGCCAACAATCAAATCGGCGCCGCGGTGACCGAGATTGGAGCACGTGGTCAGGCGCTGGATATGCAGGCCGTCACCAATGACAGCCTGAGCACCGCGAACACCACCACTCAAGGCTCCATTCGCGATTCGGATCCGGCTGAAGTGATGACTCGTTTGACCCTGCAGCAGACCATGCTGCAAGCTTCGCAGCTTGCGTTCAGCAAGATCAGCCAGTTGGGTCTGTTCAACAAGATCTGATCCTCAACGGGCGTGTAAGCGCCCGTTTGCCTTGTCCCTCAGTCATGTTTTTTAGCGGTATCAAGGGCTCGCTTTTCCGAGCGGGCTCGTACCGCCTGTGAGCCCGCCGTGAATTCACTTCCTCTTGTCAGCCTCGTTATTCCCGCCTTCAATCCGCGCTTTTTCGAGCGGACGCTGAACAGCGCCGTCAGCCAGAATTACGCCAATCTTGAAATCATCGTATGCGATGACAATCGTGGCCACGAGATCGAAGACATCGTTACGCAGGTGACAGAGCAGACCGGGTTTGCAGTGCGTTACGTGCGCAACTCACGAACGCTGGGCCTGGTTGGTAACCTGAAGGCCTGCCTTGAGCAAGCCCGGGGCGACTTCATCAAATTCCTGTGTGACGATGATCTGCTGTATTCGGCCTGTATCGAACAGCAAGCCCATGAGATGCAGCGCGAAGAAGTCAGTCTGGTGGTCGCGCAACGGTTGCTGTGGGATGCCAACGACATCATCCTGCCCGCACGTCTGGAAAACAGCTCGTTATCGCCGGCCAGTGGCTTGCTCAAAGGCGACGACGTACTAAGCATCTTCGAAAAATTTCCAGTCAACGTGCTCGGCGGTTTCAGCAGCGCAATGTTCCGGCGCGCCGACGTCGCCGAACTGCTGCCGGCCCTTACCGAGGATGGAGCCTGCTTCGTCGCGACCCTGGATTTTGCTTTGTATGTCTGCCTGCTGCGGCGCGGCAACCTGGTGGTCTCCAACAATGTGCTGAGTGCCGAACGACTTTACCCCGAGCGTCTGAGCGCGCAGCAACCGATGAAAGACGCGGCGGAGATCGAGCGCGAGTGGATCTCGCAAATGCTCAAGGTCCGCAGCGGAGAGTCGGCGCCTGCGCCGGGATGGGTGCGCTATGTGCAATTGACCAAGGCCGACGAGACACCTCGGGTCTGGGAAGAACTGCCGCTGAGCCGTACCCTGGGTTCCAAGCAGAGCCGTCAGGAATTGGGGGTCGGTGTCGACAGCTTCAGTTTCGGCGAACTCTATGCGCAGTGGCTGGCGTGTCGGGTGCTGACCGCGGCACAGCGCAAATGGCTGCCGGAAACCCTCGCCGGCTGGTCGCATCAGCCGCGCATCGTGCCGATCATCATTGATGGGCAAGGCAGCCGCGATGGTCTGGAACGTACGCTTGATGCGCTCGCCGCTCAGGATTATCCGCCGGAGCTGGTGCTGGTGCTGTCCACGGTTTGCAGCGAAGCGAAGCTGGACGGTCGGGTGTTCCACATGCCGTTGCAGGGTGACGGCCTGGAGCAGATCAACGCTCTGCTGCCGCAACTGGAAGGCGCCGACTGGTTTTATCTGCTGCAGCCAGGTGACTGCCCGGTGGTGCCAGCGTTGTTGGTGATGGCCGATCGCATTGCGCACGCAAGCTCGTTGACATGCCTGTACAGCGACGAAGGCAGCCTGCGCGATGGCGAGTCGGCAGAGCCTGCGTTCAAACCTGATTTCAACCTTGATCTCATGCGTAGCTATCCCTACGTCGGGCGCGCCTTGGCATTCCAGCGCGAACGGTTTCTGGCCCTTGGCGGTTTTACCTCGACGTTCGCCGAACTGGCGCCCCACGATGTGCTGTGGCGCATGGTTGAAAGTGATGGCCTGCAAGTCGTCGGGCACATTGCTGAAGTGCTGCTGGAGTCGAAATACGACCTGTCGCAATGGCTTATCAATCCCGGCGTCGTCGAGCAAAGTCCGCGAATCCTCGAAGCGCATCTGCAACGCCTTGGCATCGCTCATGAAGTCCGTGTCGGTAATAGCGGGCTGCTCAATCGTGTCGACTATCACCATGCCCGGCGCCCGCTGGTGTCGGTGGTCATTGTCACGCAGGACCAGACCGCCGCGTTGCAGCGCTGCGTCGAGACCCTGCTGGAAAAGACTGCCTACACCGAGTACGAATTGCTCTTGGTCGACAACGGCAGCGAAAGCGCCGAAGCGCTGGCGTGGCTGGACGGTATGGCGCAAATGGGCAGCGAGCGGATACGTGTGCTGAGCTACCTGCAAAAGGGCAATGCGGCAGCGGTGCACAACTTTGCCGTCGGCCAGGCGCGCGGTGAGTATGTGCTGATGCTCAATGCCTTCGCGGTAATCACCCAGAGCGATTGGCTCGACGAACTGCTCAATCATGCGCAACGACCGGAGGTCGGGGTGGTCGGCGCCAAGCTGTTCAACCCGGACGGTGGCGTGCTGCACGCGGGTCTGATTCTTGGCTTGAACGGGCCGGTCGGGTTGCCGTTCTATGGCCAGCCGATGCAGTCGGAAGGGTACATGCACCGCCTGCAAGCAGTGCATGACCTGAGTGCCGTCGGCGGTGATTGCCTGATGATTCGCCGGTCGGTGTACGAAGCGGTCGGCGGGCTGGACGAGCAGGACCTCAAGCAAACGCTCAATGTCGTCGATCTGTGTCTGCGTGTTGGCCGTGACGGTTATCTGGTGGTGCTCAACCCTCATGCGGTGCTGGCCGTGGGGGCACGGCCAAGTGCAATGGCGACGCCTGAGGAAGAAGCGCAGCACACCGAGGAGAGGGAGACGTTTTACCAGCGCTGGCTGCCGCTCGTGGCGCGCGATCCGGCCTACAACGTCAACCTGACGTTGCAGGGCGTGGGCGCCACCAACTTCAGTCTGGAGCCTGGCCTGCGCACCGGTTGGAGTGCGTTCTCCAAGGCACAGCTGCCCAATCTGCTGGTGGTGCCGATCAACGCTTCAGCCATCGGCCATTACCGCATGAGCCAGCCGATGATCGAGCTGGAAGCGGCCAATCGGGCAGAAGGGCGCATTTGCTACGGTTTGCCGTCGATCATCGATATCGAACGTCAGTCACCTGATGTGATCGTTCTGCAAGGGCGCTACTCGGAGCACGCCATCGATGAAATCCCACCGTTGAAAAAGTACTTCAACGCTCGACGGATCTTCGAACTCGACGACTACGTCATTGATGTTCCCCACCGCAATGCGCACATCCGTAATATGCCGAGCAAGCAGGACATGGAGCGTATGGTGCGGCGTGCCATCGGGCTGTGTGATCGCGCGGTCGTATCCACCGCGCCGCTGGCCAACGTGCTGTCGGACATGCACCACGACATTCGTGTCGTCCCTAACATGTTGGCCAAGGACTTGTGGGGCCACCTGCGCAGCCAGCGTCGGACCTCGAAGAAACCGCGGGTCGGCTGGGGCGGCGGCACCAGTCACCACGGTGATCTGGCGGTGATCGCCGAGGTTGTTCGTGAACTGGCCAATGAAGTCGACTGGGTATTTTTCGGCATGTGCCCGGATGATCTGCGGCCGTACATGCATGAGTTCCATGGCGTCATCGGCCTGGACGTGTACCCGGCGAAACTGGCCAGCCTCAACCTCGATCTCGCGTTGGCGCCGCTGGAATTCCATATCTTCAACGACTGCAAGAGCAACTTGCGGCTGCTGGAATACGGCGCCTGCGGTTACCCGGTGATCTGCACCGACACCGAGGCCTATCGCGGTTACTTGCCGTGCACGCGGATCAAGACCAACTCCACGGATGAATGGCTGCAAGCGATCCGCATGCACCTGGCGGATCCGGATGCCAGTTATCGCATGGGCGATGAATTGCGTGAGGTGGTGCTGCGCGATTACGTGTTGCGCGGCGATAACCTGCGCTACTGGGAATACGGCTGGCTGGCCGATTGATCGAGCCAGGCGTGATCTGAAAAAAAACAGGCGACTTTTATAGTCACCTGTTTTTTTTTGCTTCTGAAAATCGTCTTTGCACCAGTTTCGATACAAATTTTTGCCGACGCTCAAGCTTCGCGTCTTTGCAGTCGATATCAACACATTCGTGGGTTTAGAGCGCTTGCCGCGAGGATGTTGATCGCCGCGCATGCCGGTACCGGTTCACAACAAGGCAAGGAAGAAGTAATGGCGGTTATTAACGGAACTAACGGCGCGGATACGCTGACGGGTACCAGTGGGGATGACGAGATCAACGGTCTGGCCGGTAATGATCTGATTAAGGGCAGTGCCGGTGCGGACAAGATTGATGGCGGTGACGGGACCGCTGACGTGGTGGATTACTCGGCGTCTGCGCAAGCGATCAACGTTGACCTCTCGGGTCTGGCCGGTACGGGGGGCGACGCTCAAGGCGATACCCTGACCAACATCGAGAAGGTTATCGGCACGGCGTTCAACGACACATTAACCGCGCAAAAGGGTGGCGCCACCTTTGAGGGCGGCGCAGGGAATGACGTTTACATCCTCAACAATGGCGGTACGGTGATCGAGCAAGCGGGGGGCGGCGATGATGAAGTGCGCTCCAGTTTTGGTCAGATCTATCTGAGCGCTAACGTCGAACGCCTGACGTATACCAGTACGGGGGATTTCATTGGCTGGGGCAATGCCAGCGATAACATCCTCACAGGTGGCGTTGGTAACGACTTGTTGTATGGCGGTGCGGGTGCCGATCAGTTTATAGGCGGCGCCGGTATCGACACCGCCAGTTATGGTGATAGCACCGTGGGTGTCAGCATCAACCTGAAAACCGGGGTCAATTCCGGGATCGCGGCGGGAGATACTTACGCTGGCATCGAGGTGATCAAAGGGTCGGGCGCGAATGACACGTTCATTGCCGACAGTCGGGTGTTCGCTTTTGATGGCAGTGGCGGAACTGGCGATGTGGTCGATTACTCGACATCGTCCGCAGCGATCAATATTGATCTGGTTTCTGCAGGAACAGGTCGTGCCGGCATCGGTGGCGATGCTCAGGGCGATACGCTGACCGGTATCGAAAAAGTCATCGGTACGGCATTCAACGACACGCTCAGTGTCAATGGCGGTACGTTCACCCTGGAAGGCGGTGCCGGCGATGATGTGTACATCATCAATGGCACTCGCGTCACCACAGTGATCGAGCAGGCGGGTGGCGGCAACGATGAAGTGCGTACCAACTACGATATTCAATCGCTGGCCGCCGACGTCGAACGACTGACCTACACCGGTACAACGGCATTCACCGGTTACGGTAACGCCAGTGACAACATCATCACGGGTGGCATCGGCAACGATATATTGCTCGGCGGTGGCGGTGCAGACCAGTTCATCGGCGGTGCGGGCATGGACACCGTTGATTACACCGACAGTCCGGTGGGCGTGACGCTCAACTTCAAGACTGGAGTGAACTCCGGAATCGGCGCGGGTGATACCTACACGAGCATTGAGGCAATCAAGGGTTCGGGCGCCAATGACACGTTCATTGCCGACAGCCGAGTGTTTGCGTTTGATGGCGGTGGCGGAACCGGTGATGTGGTTGACTACTCGACATCTGCCGAGTCCATCAACGTCGATATCCGCAGCGGGGGAGCGGGTCGTGCCGGCATCGGCGGTGATGCTCAGGACGATACCCTGTTCAATATCGAGAAGGTCATCGGCACGGCGCTCAACGACACATTCAATGTCGACGGTGCCACTGCAACGTTTGAAGGGGGGGGCGGCGATGACGTTTATGTCATCAATGGTGCCGGCGGTACGGTCATCGAACAGGCAGGTGGCGGCTATGACGAAGTGCGCAGCAACTTCGGCCAGATCTACCTGAGCGCCAATGTCGAGTGCCTCACCTACACCGGCTCCGGAGCATTCATTGGCTGGGGGAACGCCAGCGATAACATCATCACTGGCGGATCGGGCAATGATCTGTTTTACGGTGGTGCAGGTGCCGACCTGTTTATCGGCGGCGCGGGTATCGATACCGTCAGTTACAACGACAGTGCGGTGGGCGTCAGCATCGACCTGAAAACAGGGATCAATTCCGGTATTGCTGCTGGAGATACTTACGTCGGTATCGAGGCTTTCAGAGGCACAGCAATCAATGACGTTTTCATCGGCGCCGATACGGCCACCACTTTCGATGGTTTGGGTGGCTTCAATATGGTCAGCTACGAACACTCTGACGGTGCTATCACCATTGATCTGAAAACCGGTATCAATGCCGGCGATGCGGCTGGCGATACCTACGCCTCGATCCAGTTTTTCCAAGGCAGCAGCTTTGACGACACCTTGTCCGGAACGGCTTCTGGCGACAACTTGATCGGCGGTGCGGGCGCCGACCGGATTGACGGGCGCGAAGGGCATGACGTTGCCTGGTACGCCAACAGCACGGCTGGCGTGACGGTTAATCTGCAAACCAACATCAATCAGGGCGGGGATGCGCAAGGAGACGTCCTGCTCAACATCGAACGAGTCATCGGCAGCCAATACAACGACACTTTGACGGGGACTTCAGCCGTTGATTTTCTCGAAGGCTATGCCGGGAGCGACGTTATTTATGGCGGTGACGGGGCAGACTACATCTACGGCGGTCTGGCGTCTTTGATCGGCCCTCTTACCAATCCAGGAGCCGATACCGGTGCGCAGGCTGACACGTTGTATGGCGGAAATGGTAACGACACCCTCCTGACTGCCGCCAATGACACCGGCAGCCGGGCTTACGGCGAGGCGGGCAGTGATGTTATTACAGTGAATTCCGGCATGGCCGATGGCGGTGAGGGCAACGATTTGCTCACAGGAACAGGTCTGGGCTTTGCTCTGTTTGGCGGTGCCGGGGATGATCAACTGGTGCTCAAATCCAGCGGTTTTGCCAATGGTGGTGAAGGTGACGACATTTACACGATCGGCACGCCGGGACTGGTGACGATCCAGGATGACGGTGTAAGTCATGGCGATAAGCTAGTGTTGTCGTACATCAAAAGCTCTGAATTGCAGATCGATCGTGTCGGCGATGATCTTTATCTGCACCGATTGAGTTTCAACGTGGGTGACACTCCACAGGAGGGTGTGCGGCTCAAAGACTGGTTCGCCGGTTCCGATACCATCGAGCAAATCCAGACGGCCAACGGAGAAGTCATCAACCTGCCGGCCAACAGTGACGCGTTTGCCATGTTTGGCTGATCGCTGAATCGAACACCATCGCTCCCGCAACGGGATTGAGGGTGTAGGCAATACTGCTGAGGGCGAACCCGATCTCCGGGTTCGCCCTTTCTTGTCTCTGGAGAAACCTTCTTACACACCCGTCGACACTTTCTCGTGTGCAGGCTCAAGGTTTGGGTTTTTGCAGTCGATACCTCTTTATTCGTTTACTCATCCGGCAGGGATTGCACGCTTGAACGGTCTCTCTCTGCCGACAGAACCGCTTTCAACAACAACGCAAGGAAGACGCAAATGTCAGTAGTGAATGGAACGAGTGAAGCGGATGTCCTCTTGGGCACCGACGATAATGACGAACTCTATGGACTGGAGTCGGATGATGTACTGATCGGCAGTGCAGGTTCTGATGTGCTGGATGGCGGAGAAGGGTTCGACACGGCGACCTATTACGCGATGTCGTCGGGTGTCAGTGTCGAGTTCGGCAAAGATGCCACGACTGTCGCAGGGGCTGAAGGCAAGGTCGACACCCTCATCGGTGTCGAGAAAGTCTTCGGTACGTTCCACAACGATACGTTTACCAGTTCGGTCGGCGGTGTGACGTTCGAGGGTAGCGTCGGGGATGATCTGTACATCGTCGACAGTGAGGGTGTGGCAATTGTCGAGGAAGACAATGCGGGTTATGACGAACTGCGCACCAGCCTCAACACCCTCAAGATGGACCCGTTCATTGAAAAGCTGACCTTCACCGGCACCGGCGATTTCAAGGCTTACGGCAATGCCAGTGACAACGAAATCATTGGCGGTGCCGGTAACGACTGGCTGTGGGGTGGGGATGGTGCCGATCACTTCGTTGGTGGCGATGGCTACGATACGGTCAGCTATAGCGACAGTCTTGAAGGCGTGAGAGTCGAAGACTTTGCCAACTTTGACGGGCTGACCATTGCCTACGGTGACACCTTCACCGGCATTGAAGCGCTGCAGGGTTCGGGCTTCGATGATGTGATTTATCGTCACAAAGACTTTATGAGCATCGACGGTAGTGACGGCCATGACACCGTGAGTTATCGCTACGCTTTCGATCCGGTCAACATTTTGATCGGCGGCGGTGTCAACGCGGCGGGCGACACGCTGATTAATGTGGAAGAGGTTATTGGTTCCACCGATGCCGACCACTTCACCGTGAACACCAGTGGTGTGGTCGTCGCTGGCGGTGGCGGTGACGATGTCTACACAATCAACAGCACCGGTGTGACCGTCGAGGAAATCGAAGGCTACATGGGGGGGACCGATCGCGTGTACACCAGCCTGTCCGAGTTGAGACTGAGTGCGTTCGTTGAAAACCTGACCTATACCGGCAGCGCTGACTTCGTTGGCTACGGCAATGACGAGAACAACACCATCGTCTCCGGCGCCGGCAATGATGTGCTGTTGGGCGGTGCGGGTGCCGATAACTTTGAGGGTGGCGCTGGTATCGACATCGTCAGCTATGACGACAGTAGCGAAGGCTTGAGCGCTTCGCTGAAATGGGGCGTGCAGAGTGGTATTGCGTTCCACGATGTTTACATCGATATCGAAGGCTTGCGTGGTAGCCAGTTCAATGACGTTCTTGAGGGCGACTGGGGCGATAACATTCTTGAAGGCGGCGCGGGCGACGACCAGATTCAGGGTGGCGATGGCAACGATCACATCTACGGCGGTCTGGCTTCAGGTCTCGACGTTGCGGGGCAGTCCGACAGCTTGTCCGGTGGTGCGGGTGATGATGTCATCGTTGCTGCGCGCGACGATCTGTTCACGTGGGTCAGCGGCGATGAGGGCAATGACATCATTACGCTCGGCCGTGGCCTCGCCCATGGCGGTCAAGGCAATGACGTGATCACCGGCACTGGTAGCCACTACACGTTGACAGGAGACGAAGGCGACGACCTGCTGATCCTCAATCTGGCCGGTCAGTCGACCTCCGGCGGCAGTGCCTATGGCGGTCAGGGCGATGACACCTACGTGGTCAACACCACCGGCCTGGTGACGATCCAGGATGAGGGCTGGGATCTGAACGACACCCTGATCCTCAACACGATCGCCAACGCCAGCCAGTTGAACGTTACCCGCATCGGTGATGACGCTTATCTGCACAGTGCCAATGACGGCAGCACTGGTGTGCCGGACAACGGCGTGAAACTGGCGGGCTGGTACGCCGGGTTCAACAACATCGAGCACATCCAGACCGCCGATGGTCAGGCGTTTGAGCTGCCGGTGAGTGGTGATGGGTTTGCCATGTTTGGGTAGTCGTTTGCATTGTTGATCTGGCTTGTGGAAAGGGATGAATCTTTGGGTTCATCCCTTTTTTTGTCTGGGGCTTGGCGGCCTTTGGGCCGACCATGCTCTTGGGGGTTTGGGTGTGTATCCGTTGCTGCGGGTGTTGCTGATCAGGGTTCCGCCCTTACGGCGGGTCACCTTTTCCAAACGCCGAAAAGGTAACCCAAAAGGCTTGCTCCTACGTGCGGCCCGCTCGCTGGGGCTCGGGGTTCCTTCGCTGCGGGATCGATCCGGGCGCAGCGCCTACGGTTTGCTTCGCTGCACCTCCTCTCGCTGTGTTTGGCTGCGCCAAACGGTCGCTGCGCTCCCACGCCCGGATCAATCCCTGCACTCAGCCTTCCGACGTCGCCCGTGGATCAAGATCAAGAGCAGGCGAGCTGACACTCGGCCTATTGAGTGGTGAGGAGCGCGGGTGTTCGGCTTTTGATTTGCGTTGTTGCTGCCCCTCACCCCAGCCCTCTCCCGAGGGAGAGGGAGCCGATTTTTGGGCTTTTCGAAGCCTGAGTTCGACTCGGTATCGCACGTCGGCGTACCTCGCCCAAACACCACGGTCAGTCCCCTCTCCCTTTGGGAGAGGGTTAGGGTGAGGGGCTTGTGGAGCTGGCGCGTTTCCTGCAAGTCCCCTGTAAATCGCCATAAAACGAGCGCTCGCGGTCACTCCAGCGGCGCACGGATCGGCAAAAGGTTTAGCCAGAAGGCCCGCAAAGCTCAAGAAAGCGGCGCGCAGCCCGGTGTAGAACAAGAGGGGAGACGATGAAGGCAGTTATTTTGGCGGGTGGCCTCGGCACGCGCATCAGTGAAGAGTCGCACCTCAAGCCCAAGCCGATGATCGAGATCGGCGGCAAGCCAATTCTCTGGCACATCATGAAGCAGTATTCCGCCCACGGGATTCATGACTTCGTGATCTGCCTCGGCTACAAGGGCTATGCGATCAAGGACTTCTTCGCCAACTACTTCCTGCACACCTCCGACGTCACCTTCAACATGCGCGAGAACCGCATGGATGTGCACCAGAATTACAGCGAGCCGTGGAGCGTCACGCTCATTGACACCGGTGAGGAAACCATGACCGGTGGCCGGCTGCTGCGGGCCGGCCGTTATCTGCAGGATGAAGAGGCGTTCTGCTTCACCTATGGCGACGGCGTTTCCGATATCAACATCGCTCAGCTTGTGGATTACCACCAAGCTCACGGTCGTCTGGCGACCGTCACCGCTGTGCAACCGCCGGGTCGTTACGGCGCGCTTGAGCGTCAAGGCGATCAAGTGCTGGGCTTTACCGAAAAACCTCGTGGTGACGGTGGCTGGATCAACGGTGGCTTCTTCGTGCTCTCGCCAAAAGTGCTGCCGTACATCGCCGATGACGCTACCACTTGGGAAGCCGAGCCGCTGGCGCGTCTGGCGGCCGACGAACAGTTGAAAGCCTTTGAGCACGAAGGCTTCTGGCACCCGATGGACACCCTGCGCGACAAGAACCACCTCGAAGCGCTGTGGCTGAGCGGGGAGGCCCCATGGAAGCAATGGGCCTGAGTGCGGATTTCTGGCGCGGCAAACGCGTTCTCGTCACCGGACATACCGGTTTCAAAGGCAGTTGGCTGACCCTGTGGCTGCAAAGTCTCGGCGCGCAAGTCAGCGGTTTCTCCCTTGATCCTTCGACCGAGCCGAGCCTGTTTGAACTGGCGCGCGTGCACGAAGGCATCAACGATCAGCGTGGTGATTTGCGTGATCTCGGCGCCTTGCTGGAAATCATCGCCGACACCGAGCCGGAGATCGTGCTGCACTTGGCCGCGCAGCCGTTGGTGCGCGAAGGTTATCGCGATCCACTCGGGACCTATTCCAGCAACGTCATGGGCACGCTGAATCTGCTCGAAGCGATTCGTCAGGTCGGTTGCGTGCGTGCCTGCGTGCTGGTCACCACCGACAAGGTCTACGCCAACAAGGAATGGCTGTGGCCGTACCGCGAAGACGAAGCCCTCGGTGGCCACGATCCTTACAGCAGCAGCAAGGCTTGCTGTGAATTGCTCGCACAGTCTTATGCCGCGTCGTTTTTCCCGGCGGACAAATACGCCGAACACGGTCTGGCCCTGGCCACGGCGCGTGCCGGCAACGTCTTGGGCGGCGGTGACTTCGCTCCTGAGCGACTGATTCCCGACGTGCTCAAAGCGTGGACCGCCGACGAACCGGTGACCCTGCGCTATCCGCAAGCCGTACGCCCGTGGCAGCACGCGCTGGAGCCGCTGGCCGGTTACCTGCAACTGGCCGCCGGCCTCTACGAACAAGGCCCGGAATACGCCGGGGCGTGGAACTTTGGCCCGGGCGAAGCGGACATGTGCAGCGTCGGCGAAGTGGTTGAATTGCTTGCCAGCCGCTGGCCGCAGGCGCGCGGTTTGCGCATCGAGAAAAGCGAACTGCACGAGGCCGGCCTGCTGCGTCTGGACAGCAGCCGCGCCCGCCAGGTACTCGGCTGGCAGCCGCGCTGGACCTTGCAGCAGTGCCTGACGCAGACCCTCGACTGGCACCTGGCGTGGCAGAACAGCGATGACATGCGCAGCGTCACCCTCGGCCAATTGAACCTGTACCGAGGCGCGCTGTGAGCGAGTTTTCCCTGAAGGCGTTGCCGCTGGCCGGGTTGTTCAGCGTTCAGCACAAACGTTTCGAAGACCAGCGCGGGCACTTCGCTCGGCTGTTTTGCGAAGGCAGCCTGAGTGCGTTCGGCGCTGAGTTCTATATCCGTCAGATCAACCATTCCTGCACCCGTGAAAAGGGCAGTGTGCGCGGTCTGCATTATCAGAATGCCAATGCGCCGGAAGCCAAATTGATCACCTGTCTGCGCGGTGAAGTGTGGGACGTTGCGGTGGATCTGCGTCCTGACTCCGAAACGTTTCTGCACTGGCACGCCGAGCACCTCAAGGCTGGCGATGGCCGCAGCCTGTTGATCCCGGCCGGTTTCGCCCATGGTTTCCAGACCCTCACCGAGGACGCCGAACTGCTTTACCTGCACAGCGTCGATTACGCGCCGGAGCACGAGGGCGGTCTGTCGGTGAACGATCCGCGGCTGGCGATTGCCTGGCCGTTGCCTGTCAATAATTTGTCAGCGCGTGATTCCAGCCATCCCGCGCTCGATCAACACTTTGCTGGAGTGCGTCTATGAACTGCCGTGGGTGCGCCGCACCGCTGAGCCTGCCGCTGATCGACCTCGGCACCTCGCCGCCGTCCAACGCCTATGTGCACGCCGATCGCCTGGAACAGGCCGAGCAGTGGGTGCCGCTGAAGGTCGCCGTGTGCCAGCAATGCTGGCTGGTGCAGACCGAGGATTACACCAGCGCCGATAGCCTGTTCGACGCCGAGTACGCTTACTTCAGTTCGTTCTCTAGCACCTGGCTGGCCCATGCCGAACGCTATGTCGCCGAGATGGTCGAGCGCTTCGGCCTGACCGCCGATAGCCGTGTGGTGGAAGTCGCCGCCAACGATGGTTACCTGTTGCAATACGTGGCGGGCCGGGGCATTCCGTGCCTCGGTGTTGAACCAACGCGCAGCACCGCGCAAGCGGCTCGGGAAAAAGGCCTGGAAATTCGTGAACTGTTCTTCGGTCGTGAGACTGCTGCGCAGTTGCAAGCCGAAGGCTGGGGCGCCGATCTGATGGCGGCCAACAACGTGCTCGCGCATGTGCCGGACATCAATGATTTCCTCGGCGGTTTCGCGACGCTACTCAAGCCGACCGGTGTGGCCACTTTCGAATTCCCGCAACTGCTGACACTGATGGCCGGCGCGCAGTTCGACACGCTGTATCACGAACACTATTCCTACTTGTCGCTGACCGCCGTGCAAGCGCTGTGCGAGCGCAATAGCCTGGAAGTCTTCGACGTCAGCCAACTGCCGACGCACGGTGGTTCGCTGCGCGTGTTCGTGCAGCGCAAGGACGGCCAGCGCCGCGCGGTTCAACCTGCGGTGCAACAACAGTTGCAAGCCGAACTGGATGCCGGGGTGAAAACCGCCGAGTACTACGCGACCCTCGCGCCCGCCGCTGAACGCATCAAGCATGAACTGCTGCGCTTTCTGCTGCAGGCCAAGGCCGACGGCAAACGTGTGGTCGGTTACGGCGCGGCGGCCAAGGGCAACACCTTGCTCAACTACGCCGGGGTCAAACCGGACCTGCTCGCCTGGGTGGCTGATGCCAACCCGCACAAGCAGGGTAAATTCCTGCCGGGTAGCCGCATTCCGATTGTGGCGCCGGCGCAGATTGATCTCGAAAAACCGGATTACGTGCTGGTGCTGCCGTGGAACCTGCTGCACGAAGTCAGTCAGCAACTGGCGCAAGTGCGTCGGTGGGACGGCCGCTTCGTGATCGCCGTGCCTGAGTTGAAAGTGCTGTGAAGGTTCTGGTCACCGGAGCCACAGGCTTTGTCGGCCGGCATCTGGTTGCCGCATTGCTGGCGCGTGGTTGTGAAATCCGCGCCGTGGCGCGCAACCCAGAAACGGCGCAAGGCATGCCGTGGATCAACGACGTCGAGTTCATCGCAGCGGATATTCACGCCGCCGATCTCGATATCCACGCGTTGACCGCGGGTATCGATGCACTGGCGCATCTGGCCTGGCCGGGCTTGCCGAACTACCGGGCGCTGTTCCATTTCGAACACAACCTGATGGCCGATTACCGCTTTATCAAAAGCGCGGTCGAGGCGGGCGTGCAGCAGGTGCTGGTCACCGGCACCTGTTTTGAATACGGCATGCAGAGCGGGCCACTCAGCGAAAACACCGAGCCAAAGCCGAGCAATCCTTACGGTCTGGCCAAACACACACTGCACCTGTTTCTGCAAAACCTGCAGCAGGAGTTGCCGTTCACTTTGCAGTGGGCGCGCCTGTTCTATCTGCATGGCGAAGGGCAAAACCCCAACAGTCTGTTGGCCGCGCTGGACCGGGCGATCGATGCCGGTGAGGCGTCGTTCAACATGTCCGCCGGTGAGCAGTTGCGCGATTTTCTGCCGATTGAACGCGCTGCCGGCTACCTCGCCGCGATCCTGCAAAAAACCGACTTCAACGGCGTGATCAATTGCGCCAGCGGCCAACCGGTGTCCGTGCGCGCGTTGGTCGAACAACGCCTGCGCGAACGCGACGTGTCGCTGCATCTGAACCTCGGCCACTACCCATACCCAACCCACGAACCGCTGGCGTTCTGGGCGGTGACCGAGCGTTTGCAACAGTTACTGGGAGAGCCGCAATGAGGCACGAGTTGTATCGGGTTACTGACCTACCGGTGCTGCAGAACCGCACCTTTGCCGATCCCGCGTCGGCGCAGGCCTCGGCCAGTGCCGACATGCTGTTGGTGCAGGACGAGCGCAGCGGTCTGATCTTCAACGCCGCGTTCGACGCTGACAAACTCAGCTACGACGCCGATTATCAGAACGAGCAGGCGCATTCCGGCCAGTTCCAGAAGCATTTGAGTGACGTCGAAGGCATCATCGCCAAGCACTTCAAGGGTCAGGAACTGATCGAAGTCGGCTGCGGCAAAGGCTATTTCCTTGAGCTGCTCAAGGGCCTCGGTTATTCGATCACCGGCATCGACCCGGCGTACGAAGGCGAAAACGCCGACGTGATCAAGGCGCCGTTCACCCGTGGTCTCGGGCTGGCGGCAGACGCCATCGTCCTGCGCCATGTGCTGGAGCATATTCAGGATCCGCTGAGCTTTCTCGCCGAAATCGCCAACGCCAATCAGGGCGGGCAGATCTACATCGAAGTGCCGTGCTTCGACTGGATTCTTGAGCACAAAGCCTGGTTCGACCTGTTCTACGAACACGTCAATTATTTCCGCCTCGATGACCTGCGCCGGCTGTTTGGCACGGTGCACGAGGCCGGTCACCTGTTCGGTGGCCAATACCTGTACATCGTCGCCGACCTGTCGACCTTGCGCCTGACTCCGGATCAACCGGTGCCGCGCCTGAGCCTGCCTGACGGTTTCACCGCCAGCCTCGATCGCGCCGTGCAGATCATTCAGTCCGCCCCCGAGCAGGGTTCGGCGATCTGGGGCGCTTCGTCCAAAGGCGTGATCTATTCGCTGTTCCTGCAACGTGCCGGTGTCGCGGTGGACCGTGTGGTGGATATCAACCCGGCCAAGCAGGGGCGTTATCTGCCGTTGAGCGGCGCGCGGGTGTCCTCGCCGCAAGAGGCGATGGACGCGTTGCCCGAAGGCGCCAACCTGTTTGTGATGAATTCCAATTACCTCGAAGAGATCAAGCGGATGACCGGTGGACGCTACGTCTATCACGCCGTCGACAGCGCTTCGTTTCAGTGACCCTTGAGATTATTAAAATGACCGACAACAGCATCAACCAAGCCTTCGAAGCCGAGTGCCGGGAACAGATTGCCCTGCAGGGTGACGACCAGAAACTCACCGGCCTGGCCCGCGATTTCTTCAACGAATCGGCCAAGCACAAGTACAGCTACCACTTCTCGTGGATGGGTCGTCCGATCATCCAGCTGCCACAAGACATGATGGCCATGCAGGAGATCATCTGGCAGGTCAAACCGGATCTGGTCATCGAGTGCGGCATCGCCCACGGCGGTTCGATCATCTACTACGCCTCGTTGCTGGAGCTGCAAGGCCACGGCGAAGTGCTGGGCATCGACCTCGACATTCGCCCGCACAACCGCGAAGCGATCGAAAGCCACCCGATGGCCAAGCGCATCAAGATGATCGAAGGTTCGAGCATCGACGCCGGCATTGCCGCCCAGGTGCAGGCTGCGGCCAAAGGCAAGAAAGTCATTCTGGTACTCGACTCCAACCACACCCACGATCACGTACTGGAAGAGCTGCGTCTGTACGCACCGCTGGTGTCGGTCGACAGCTACTGCGTGGTCATGGACACCGTGGTTGAAGACATGCCGGCCGATTTCTTCCCGGATCGTCCGTGGGGCCCGGGCGACAACCCGAAAACCGCGGTGTGGAAATACCTCGAAGAGAACCAGGATTTCGAGATCGACCAGCAGTTGCAGAACAAGCTGTTGATCACCGTGGCGCCGGACGGCTATCTGCGTCGCGTCCGTTAATTCGCAACATCACCAAGCGTTGTTTCGGCGAGTCGCCGGTTGTGGAGAGAAGTTATGCAAGGCAAGTACAGTTCTGAACTGGCGCTACCGCTCAACGAGCTATTGACGGTGGTGCTGATTACTCACAATCGTCCGGCGTTCCTGCGCCGGGCGGTGAAGTATTACAGCAGCTTGCCCTGCAGAATCATGGTGCTCGATTCGACCCTCGAACGACCTGAAGGCGACTTCTGCGCCGTCGATTACCACCATGTCCCGCAGTTCGCCTACTGGGGCATGCAGGCCAAACTGGCCTATGGTGTCGAGCATCTGACCACGCCATACATGGTGCTGGCGGCCGACGACGACTTCATCCTGCACGATTCACTGGCAGAGTCCGTCGGCTTCCTGCATGCCAACCCTGACTACGGCATGTGCCACGGCTATTGCCTGATGTACCTGTCACTGGCTCATGGCGTGAACTACTACCGCCGCGACAAGAAAGTCCAGGAAGACTATGCGTCCGAGCGCGCGCAGGATCGTGTCCTCGATTACATGAGCCAGTACATCCCGCCGTTCTACGCGGTAACCCGTACTGACCTGATGAAAAACTGGCATTCGGCGTTGCCGCCGGGGACCAATTTCCAGTGGCAGGAAATCGGACATGTCTACTACCTGCTGGCCAGTGCCAAGGCCCGCATCCTGCCGATTCCTTATGTGGTGCGCGAGATCAACTACGGCGTCTCCGAGCACAATACCGACGTGTATCACTCGCTGACCTACGTCGATGCCAAGTCGGTCGCCGAACGAGAGGCTTTTGCCGAGTTCCTCGTCTCGCTGCCTACCGCTATCGAAGGGCTGGATATCGCGCAGGCCAAGGCCTTTGCCCTGGAAAGTTTCGAGGCGATGGCCGACAGCCTGAAGTCCGGGCGTGCGCTGACTGCCGAGCTGATTTTCGAATCGACCTGGAACCAGGCGTTGAAGGCGCCAGATCGTCGTTTTGGCCCGCTGCAGTATGTCGAAATGCCGTTTTACAACCAGGCATTCTTCGATCGTCTGGAGCAGTTCGAATTCATGTTGCACGCGCTGCCGGCCGGTCGCATGCAACTGGAAGGGCTGGAAGGCGTGTGGGCCCGTCAGGCGCACCTGTTGCAGGCGCGCAATAACGACACGCCGGAAAGTGTGGTTGACCGGTTGTGGCAGGCCCATGATCTCAACGCCTTCAACCAGACTGTGGTCAAACGTCTGGCGGCGCAACTGGACGTTGTCGGTGACGAGAGCGCCGCGCAAGCCATGCACGAGTGGATTGCCCGTCTCGAAACGCTGACGGTCGACGATCATCAGCCGGTCTTCGGCAAAATGAAGTCCGGCCGCCTGTTGCAGTGGCTGGTGGCTCGCGCGCCGGCGAACGAACAGCTTGAGTCGATTGGCCGGCATCTGGCGACTGAAGGCGGCGGCCCGCAGTTCGGTATTTTCCTGCTCGACCTGGATAACGACATCGACAAGTTGCAGGTGTCGCTCGACAGCCTGCTCGAAGGTCACTGCAAAGCGTTCAGGATTGTCGTGTTCACCACCGGCGAAGCACCGGCCGCGACTACTGCACAAAACACGCTGCACTTTGTTCGAGTCTCCCAAAGCAACTTTGTCGACAAGCTCAACCAGGCCGCTCAGCAGTCGCCAAGCGATTGGTTGCTGCTGGGTGAGGCGGGTGATCAGTTCACCGCCAGCGGCCTGTTGCGCGCCAGTCTGGAATTGATGTCCGCCGAGGGGGTGCGTGCCGTCGCCACCGACGAGGTCCAGCGCAAGGACAATGGCGCGTTGGTTGACGTGTTCCGCCCCGGTTTCAATCTGGATCTGCTGCAAAGCGTGCCGTCACTGATGGCGCGTCATTGGTTGATCCGTCGTGAAGTCTTGCTCGAAGCCGGCGGTTATCAGGCTGACTTCAGTAAGGCGCTGGAATTTGACCTGTTGCTGCGCATCATTGAGCAGGGTGGCCTTGACGGCCTGGCGCACCTCGACGAGCCGCTGCTGATCACTCGGGCGGCGGAGCTTGAAGAAAATGCCCATGAACGCCAGGCGTTGCTGCGTCATCTAGGTAATCGCGGCTACAAGGCCAAGGTCACATCGACGGTGCCGGGTACCTGGCAGATCGATTACCGTCACACCGAACAGCCAATGGTTTCGATCATTGTGCCGGTCATCGACGATCTTGCGGTGCTGCGTCGCTGCCTGGAAGGCGTGTTGCTCAGAACCCGTTACAGTCGTTATGAAGTGTTGCTGGCGGCAAACGCCAATCAATCGGCAGCGGTCAACGACTGGCTTGGCACGCTGCGCCACGCCAAGGTCAATGTGCTGCGTGCCGATCAGCCGCTGAGCGAAGTCGCACTGTACAACGCCGCCAGCGAGCAGGCTCAGGGTGAGTATCTGGTGCTGTTGGCCGCAGACAGTGAAGTCGTCAACCCGAACTGGATCGATTCGCTGCTCAACCACGCCCAGCGTCCGGAAGTGGGTATCGTCGGTGCCAAACTGGTCGATCGCGACGGCAAGATTGCTCAGGCCGGTCTGATTCTCGGCCTGAACGATGGCGTGGGTTCGCCCTTCATCGGCGAAAAACACGCGGCAGACGGCTATATGCATCGTTTGACTGTCGAGCAGAATTACTCGGCCGTGTCGAAGGTCTGTCTGATGGCGCGCAAAGAGCTGTTCAACGCCCTTGGCGGACTGGATGAAGTGACGTTCGCCGAGGGTTATGCCGATGTCGACCTGTGCCTCAAGGCCGGTCAGGCCGGTTACCTCACCGTGTGGACGCCGTTGGTGCAGGTGCTGCATACCGGTGAGCTGCCGCAGGCGCCGCAAGCACTGGCGACACTGCGTGAAAAATGGAGCGGCGTCTTCGCGCAGGATCCGGCTTACAACGCCAACCTGGCCCTGACCGGCAAAGGTTTCACTCTGGGTGAAAATGCCTCGATCAATTGGGCACAGTTGCTCGCCTAAGCGTGCCGGACAGGAATCAACCTATGTTCAACGGTAAATCGATTTTCATCTCTGGCGGCACCGGTTCGTTCGGGCGCAAATTCATCGCCCGACTGCTCGAGCAATATCAGCCCAAGCGCGTGGTGGTGTTCTCCCGCGACGAGCTGAAGCAGTACGAAATGCAGCAGACGTTCAACGCGCCGTGCATGCGTTACTTCATTGGTGATGTGCGTGACGCCGATCGTCTGCGTCAGGCCATGCGCGGCATCGACTATGTGGTGCATGCCGCGGCGTTGAAGCAAGTGCCGGCGGCGGAATACAACCCGACCGAATGCATCCGCACCAACGTCAATGGCGCGGAGAACATCATCGCCGCCGCCATCGATAACGGCGTGAAAAAAGTTGTCGCGCTGTCCACCGACAAGGCGGCCAGCCCGATCAATCTGTACGGCGCGACCAAGTTGCTCTCGGACAAATTGTTCGTCGCCGCCAACAATATTGCCGGTGAGCAGGAAACCCGTTTTGCCGTAGTGCGCTACGGCAACGTGGCCGGCTCGCGCGGTTCGGTGGTGCCGTTCTTCAGCAAGCTGATCGCCGACGGTGCTCAGGAGTTGCCGATCACCGACGAGCGCATGACGCGGTTCTGGATCACCCTCGACCACGGCGTGCAGTTCGTCCTCGACAGCTTTGCGCGGATGCACGGCGGCGAAGTGTTCGTGCCGAAGATCCCGTCGATCCGCATCGTCGATCTGGCGCGCGGTATGGCTGAACATTTGCCGCACAAGAACGTCGGCATTCGACCCGGTGAAAAGCTCCATGAGTTGATGGTGCCGCTGGACGATGCGCGGATGACCCTTGAGTTCGAAGATCACTACACCATCCAGCCGTCGATTCGTTTCACCAGTGTCGATGTCGATTTCGCCGTCGACAGACTCGGTGAGCAGGGGCGTGTCGTCAGCGAAGATTTCGAGTATCGCTCCGACACCAACCCGCATTTTCTTTCGGTCGGCCAGATCGCCGATCTGCACGCGAAGCTCTCGGTATGATTCCCTACGGTCGGCAGAGCCTCGATCAGGCAGACATCGATGCGGTCGTCGAGGTGCTGCAATCGGACTGGCTGACCCAAGGGCCGAGCATCGAGCGTTTCGAGCAGGCAATGGCCGAGCGTTGCCAGGCTGACTTCGCCGTCGCGGTGTGCAACGCCACGGCGGCGCTGCACATTGCCTGTCTGGCCGCAGGCCTGGGGCCGGGTGATCGGTTGTGGACGACGCCGAACACCTTTCTCGCCTCGGCCAATTGCGGACGCTATTGCGGCGCCGAAGTCGATTTCGTCGACATCGATCCGCTGACCTGGAACCTTGATGCCTTCGCCCTCGCAGCGAAGCTCGATCAGGCCGAACAGGACGGCACATTGCCGAAAGTGCTGGTAGCCGTAGCGTTCTCGGGGCAGAGCTGCGACATGCGCAAGATTGCCGAACTGGCCGAGCGCTACAACTTCACCGTGATTGAAGATGCCTCGCACGCCGTCGGCGCCAGTTACGCCGGACGTCCGGTCGGTTGCGGTGAGTTCGCGGCGATGACCGTGTTCAGTTTTCACCCGGTAAAAATCATCACCAGCGCCGAGGGTGGCATGGTGTTGACCAACCGCCCGGAGCTGGCCGAGCGCCTGCAACGCCTGCGCAGCCACGGCATGACCCGTGATCCGCAGCAAATGACCGAATCCAGTCATGGGCCGTGGTACTACCAACAGGTCGAGCTGGGTTTCAATTACCGCATCACCGATTTGCAGGCGGCGTTGGGCCTGTCGCAACTGGGCAAGCTGGACGATTTCATCGCCCGGCGTCGGGCGCTGGCGGCGCGTTACGATCATCTGCTGGCGTACTTGCCGGTGACGCTGCCCAGCCCTCAGCCCGAGGCGCAATCGGCGTGGCATCTGTATGTGATTCGTTTGCAGAGCGATCGCATCGGCCTCAGCCACCGTCAGATGTTCGAAGGCTTGCGTGCCGCCGGGATCGGCGTAAACCTGCACTATATTCCTGTGCATTTGCAGCCCTACTACCGTGATCTGGGTTTTGCCGAGGGCGATTTTCCCGAGGCCGAACGCTATTACGCCGAGGCCATCAGCTTGCCGCTGTACCCGTTGCTGAGTGATCAGCAGCAGGATTATGTAGTCGAACAATTGCGTCGACTGACCGAATGAATGCCGCCGTGGCGGTGGGTGAGACTGAGTCATGCGTGATCTGAGCGAGCAGGAAAAATTCTGGCAGGGTGAGTTCGGCAACCAGTACGTCGAGCGCAATGTCGGCCAACCGCTGGTGGCGACGAATCTGGCGTTGTTTGCCAAAGCCCTGAGCCGTGCCGCAGGCATCGAGAGCCTGGTCGAACTGGGCACTAACGCCGGCAACAATTTGCAGGCGTTGCATCAACTGCTGCCGCGTTGCGAGCTGTTCGGCGTCGAGATCAATGACAGCGCCTGTGCTCAGGCACGGGCGTTGGACATTGCACAGATCTGGCATGGCTCGCTGTTCGATTTCCCGCGCGAGCGCCGCTACGACCTGACCCTGAGTAAAGGCGTGCTGATTCACTTGGCCCCGGAGCTGTTGCCGACCGCTTATGCGCAGTTGTACGCGTTGAGCCAGCGCTACATCCTGATTGCCGAGTATTACAATCCGGCACCGGTGGAAGTGTCCTATCGTGGCAACAGCGGCAAGCTGTTCAAGCGCGATTTTGCCGGTGAGATGCTCGATCGCTATGCCGATCTGCACCTTCTCGATTATGGTTTTGCCTATCACCGCGATCCGCAATTCCCGGCGGACGACATCACTTGGTTCCTGTTGGAAAAACGTCCTTGAGCAACGTTGCAATCATCCCGGCCCGTGGCGGCAGCAAACGCATCCCGCGCAAGAATCTCTTGCCATTCGACGGCGTGCCGATGATTGTCCGCTCGATCCGCACCGCGCTGGATTCAGGGTTGTTTGAGCAGGTGGTGGTCAGCACCGACGATGCCGAAATTGCCGATGTCGCGCGAGCCCATGGCGCGCAGGCGCCATTTTTGCGCCCGGCAGACCTGGCCGATGATTTCACCGGCACGGCGGCAGTGATCGTGCATGCCTTGCAGCAACTGCCAGCCTTCGATTACGCCTGCTGTGTGTACGCCACGGCGCCGCTACTGCAGGCGCGCTATCTGCATCAGGGACTGGAGTTACTGGAACAGCATCCCGACCGGTCCTTTGCGTTTTCCGTGTGCAGTTTCGGTTTTCCGGTGCAGCGTGCGCTGACGCTGGACGGGCAGGGCGCGCTGACCGCTTTGTATCCGGAATTTCGCAATACACGTTCGCAGGATTTGCCCGAAGCGTTTCAGGATGCCGGTCAGTTCTACTGGGGCCGCAGTGAGGCGTGGTTGCGCGGCGAGGTGCTCTATTCGCCAGCCAGCCTGCCGGTGATTCTGCCCCGGCATCTGGTGCAGGACATCGACACCCTTGAAGACTGGAAGCGCGCCGAATACCTATACGCCGCGCTCAAGGCGGGTGGAGAGCTGCAATGAGAGTGCTGATTCGTGCCGACGCCTCGCCAACCATCGGCAGCGGCCACATTGCCCGCTGCCTGACGCTGGCGCGAGTGTTGCGCGGGCAGGGCAGCCACGTCGCGTTTGCCTGCCGGCAATTGCCGGGGCATCGGCTCGATATGCTGAGCGCCGAAGGGTTCGAGACATTTGCGTTGCCGGATCTCTATTGTGATGAAGACCCACAGCAAGCCATCGAATCAATGCTGCCGTGGCAGGCCGACATCGACGCGCTGGATCTTTTGTTGGCCGGCCATGCCGGGTTCGACTGGATCATCGTCGATCATTACGGCCTCGATCATCACTGGCAAACCGCCGCCCGGCGCTGGGCGCAGCGCATAGCGGCAGTCGACGATCTGGCTACCCGGCGCTACAGCGTTGATCTTTTGCTCAATCAGAACTTGTCCGGCCTCAGTGAAAATTACTCACCGCTGTTGCCCGAGGGGTGCCGCACCTTGCTGGGCCCGCGCTACGCCATGCTGCGTGAAGAGTTCAATTGCCCGGCCATCGAGATCAAACCCACGGCTCGCCGGGTACTGGTGAATTTCGGTGGCTTCGATGCGGCCATGCAGACTCATCACGCGATGCTCGCGCTCGCTGATTTCAACCAGTTGCAGGTAGATTTTGTCGCCGGTGCCGAGAACCCGGCGTGGGCGCAGATGCAGGCGTTGGCCGAGACGCGGCCGAACTGGCGCCTGCACAGTTTCGTCAGCGATTTCCATCAGCGCATGACTGAAGCGGATCTGTTTATCGGCGCCGGGGGCGGCACCAGTTGGGAACGGGCGGCGATGGGGCTGCCGACGATCTGTATTGCCGTGTCGAACAATCAGCAGGCCAACGGCGAAGTCATGGCAGCGGCGGGCGCACATGTGTTCATGGGCGCTCGTGAGCAAGTCAGTGTCGAGCAGTTGCGCGACGCCATCGGCTTTGTCACCGGCAATCATTATTTGCGCCAAAGCCTGGCCGAACGCTCGCGACAACTGGTCGACGGGCGTGGTGCCGAGCGTGTCGCGGTGGCACTGGCCGGTGCGGTGCTGAAGGTGCGTGCGGCGACTCTGGATGATGCGCAGTTGCTGTTCGATGGGCGTAATGCCGAAACGGTACGGCGCTGGTCGCTGGACAGCGGCGTGATCGACTGGCCGCAGCACCTGAACTGGCTGACGGCGAGTTTGCGTAATCCACAGCGCCTGCTGCTGATCGCCGAGGCGGATGACGGCGCGGTCGGCGTTGTGCGGTATGACCTGCGCGGGTTTGAAGCCGAAGTTTCTATTTACCTGCTCGAACGGCGGATGGGGCTGGGGTGGGGCAGGGCGCTATTGGCCCGTGGCGAGGCATTTGTTGCCGCGCACTGGCCGCAACTGACGGTCATCACCGCTCGGGTGTTGCCGGACAATCGTCCCTCGTTGAATGTGTTTCGTGACGCCGGGTTCACTCAGAGTGCCTGTGCGTTCACCCGTGTTTTGAAGGATCACCCGCATGACTAGTTTCAAGATCGGCAACCGCTTGATCGGTGCCGACGCGCCACCCTTCATCATCGCCGAGATGAGCGGCAACCATAACCAGTCACTGGACGTCGCCCTGCAAATTGTCGAGGCAGCGGCCAAGGCGGGGGCGCATGCGCTGAAGCTGCAAACCTACACCGCCGAAACCATGACGCTGGATTTGTCTGAGGGGGAATTCTTCATCAAGGATCCGGGCAGTCTGTGGGCGGGTACTTCGCTCTACGATTTGTATGAAAAAGCTCATACACCGTGGGAATGGCATGCGCCGATTTTTGCTCGTGCCAAGGAACTGGGGATGCTCGCGTTCTCGACGCCGTTCGATGACAGCGCAGTCGACTTTCTCGAAAGCCTCGATGTTCCGGCCTACAAGATCGCCAGTTTCGAAAACACCGATTTGCCGTTGATCCGTCGTGTGGCCGCCACCGGCAAGCCGCTGATCATTTCCACTGGCATGGCCAGCATCGCTGAACTCGATGAGGCCGTTCGCGCCGCGCGCGAGGCCGGGTGCAAAGATCTGGTGTTGCTCAAATGCACCAGCACTTATCCAGCGACACCGCTCAACAGCAACGTGCGCACGATTCCGCATCTGCGTGAGTTGTTCGGTTGCGAAGTGGGGCTGTCCGATCACTCGATGGGCGTTGGCGTGTCGGTGGCAGCCGTGGCGCTTGGCGCGACGGTGGTGGAAAAGCACTTCACCCTCGACCGTTCAGCGGGTGGCGTCGATGCCAGTTTCTCGCTGGAACCGGCGGAAATGGCTAGCCTGGTGGTGGAAACCGAGCGCGCCTGGCAAGCCATGGGCCAGGTGCATTACGGCGTTACCGAGGCCGAGCGCAAGTCGCTGGTGTATCGCCGCTCGCTGTATGTCACGGCTGACATGGCCGCCGGTGACACCTTTAGCGGGGACAATCTGCGCGCCATTCGCCCCGGTCTCGGTTTGCCGCCCAAGCACACCGACGCCGTCCTCGGCCGCCGCGCCCGCGCGCCGATCAAGCGCGGCACGCCGCTGGACTGGTCGTTGGTCGAATAACCCGATCTGCACCGATTCGGCAAAATAGCGTGACCTGCGAGTCATAACGCGCATCTTCACTGTATTGTATTGATCGGGGGGATGGCGCCTGGCTCGTTTTCGATTCCAGTGATAGCCCTTTGCGCTCCCCGTGGCTGCCCGTTGTGGCGGCCGTTTTCTGTTTGTCGGCGCCCCTCGAAATCCTTGCGAGCGGTGGTCTTGGGCTGTTTTTTATTGGGAAGCCGTAATGATTGGCATAAAAAGCATTGCGAGCTACGTTCCTGTAGCCGGCGTGGACAATTACGCACAAGGTGCAAAATTCGAGAAGGATGAAGAATTCATCCTTGGCAAGATCGGTTCGGCATTCCTGCCGCGCAAAGACGCTGAACAAGAAACCTCCGACCTGTGCGTGGAAGCGGCCAATGCGCTGTTTGCCAGCAACCCGGATCTGAAACGTGAATCGATCGACGCCTTGATCGTCGTCACCCAGAACGGTGACGAAGAAGGCCTGCCGCACACCGCTGCAATCGTGCAGGACAAACTCGGTCTGCCGACCAACGTGGCAGCGTTCGACATTTCCCTGGGCTGCTCGGGTTATGTCTACGGCATCTACGCGATCAAGGGTTTCATGGAAGCCGCCGGCCTGAAGAACGGCCTGCTGATCACCGCTGATCCGTATTCGAAGATTGTCGATCCGGAAGACCGCAACACCACCATGCTGTTTGGCGATGCCGCCACCGCTACGTGGATGGGCGAAGATCCGACCTGGGCGCTGGGCAAGGCCAAGTTCGGCACCGACGGTTCCGGTGCGCCGCACTTGAAAGTCACCGATGGCGTGTTCTTCATGAACGGTCGTCAGGTCTTCAATTTTGCGCTGCTCAAAGTCCCGGCGCACTTGCACGAGCTGCTGGACGATTCCGGTCTGAAGGCCGACGACATCGATGCCTTCTGCATTCACCAGGGCAGTGCGGCGATTGTCGATGCGGTGGCGCGACGTTTCGAAGGCGAGCCGGAAAAATTCATCAAGGACATGGTCGAGACCGGCAATACCGTGTCGTCGAGCATTCCGTTGCTGCTGGAAAAACACGTTATCGATTCCGATTGGCAGCGTATTGCGCTGAGCGGTTTTGGTGTCGGTCTGTCGTGGGGCTCGGCGATCATCTATCGCCCTTAAGCCAGAGTAAAAACGGCGGATACAAAAATAGCGTTCAAGGTTAACCTTGAACGCTATTTTTTTGCCTGAAGAGGGAGCGCGAGGCGCCATGAGCGAGTTTTTTCAAGCCAATGCCGAGGTGTTGCAACGGCGCTGGCCGGCGCTGTTCGAACGACTGATGACGGAAGACAGTGCGGCCGTCCCTGCTCAACTGGTTGAGGGGCTAGGCTCGACGCTGAGCATCAACGGCATTCAACTCACCAGTCGTCACGATCGCCTTCATGAAGCGCGGATTCAGGCGACCAGTCTGCCCGACAAGGCGCAATTGCACGTCTATGGCACCGGCCTCGGCGATTTGCCCGCTGTGCTGCTTGAGCGTGCCGGACTGCAACGCTTGTACGTGCACATCCTCAATGGCGCGCTGTTTGCGCTGGTGGTGCAACTGCTCGATCAGCGCCAGTGGCTGGACGATCCGCGCGTCGAGTTGTTTTACGCCGCTGATCATCCGGACTTTTTCACGCCGTTTTTTGCCCTGCCTGCCGAGATGCTGCTGGCCGATGATTACAACGCGAAGATTCGCGATCGGCTGGTCAATGAAGTCCATCTGAGTTTCACCAATCGCGAATTCGACGCGCAGTCGCCGTTCATTCAACAGCGCTTGCAGGACTGCCTGCCGGTGCTGCTTGGCGATGACGATGTGGCGCAGTTGTTTGGCACCTGCACCGATCGTGAGATTTACGTGATTGCTACCGGGCCGACTCTGGAAAGGCATTTTGAACGATTGGCAGCACTCCGGACTCAGGCTCAGCGCCCGCTGCTCATCTGTGTCGACACGGCGTATCGGCCGTTGATCGAGCACGGGATTGTCCCGGATCTGGTGGTGACGATTGATCAGCGCATCAGCTTCCGTCATTTGCCGTTCGAGGCGTCCGACGGTATCCCGCTGGTATATTTGCCCATGAGCGATCCCGAAGTTTTGCGGGCCTGGAAGGGCAAGCGCTATGGCGGTTACTCGGCCAGTCCGGTGTACGCCGGGTTGCGTGAACAGTATCCGCGCGCACTGCTGCACGTCGGCGGCAGCGTGATCCATCCGGCGGTCGATCTGGCGGTAAAAATGGGCGCGTCTCGCATCACGCTATTTGGCGCCGATTTCGCCTTCCCGATGAACAAGACTCACGCCGGCTGGAGCGACGGTGATCTGGGGCCGGGGGTTAATCAGGCGCGGCATTGGGTGCGCGACGGGCATGGGCAGCGGGTCAGTACCCAGCTCAACTTCCGTGGTTATCTGTGTGTGCTGGAGCGTTACATCGCTGCGCATCCGCGCGTTGAGTTCTTCAATAGCAGCAGGGCGGGCGCGCTGATCGCCGGGACGCAGTTCAATCAGGAGTTCGTGCAATGACGGCGCTGGAAAAAAGCATCGGTGAATGCCGTCAGTGTGCCGGTCTGTTTCGGCTGGGGCGGGATGTCGAGGCAGCGCTGAGCATGGTCGATGTCTTTGACGGTGCGCAGCAGTTGCTGCTGTCTGCGCCTGCGGATGTCCAGCAGGTGTGGGCGCAGATACTCACGCAAATGCTCGATTGCCAAGAGCGCCAGGACTGGTTGGCACTGGCTGATTATATGGAGTTCGAACTGGTCGACTTGCTGGGAAGTGTTCCGGCCTGAACACGCCGACAGCACTGGCCCGCAGGTTTGCGCGGCAGTCGGTTTTATGACGTCATTTTTTCGCGGTGGATGGGCTGCTAAGTCTTTGTTTTCTCGGGGGTGGCAGGGTGATGGCAAATTTTTTTCAAAAAGCCCTCAAGCAACCTGCAATCCCGACGATAACTATTACGAAGGTTCTCTAGGCCATACCCGGCGGTTGCCAGGGCCGGAAGCCGCAGTACCCAACCAACGAGGAATTCGTCATGGCTTTAACAGTAAACACCAACACCACGTCGTTGAACGTTCAGAAAAACCTGAACCGCGCTTCCGACGCTCTGTCGACTTCGATGCAGCGCCTGTCTTCCGGCCTGAAAATCAACAGCGCTAAAGACGACGCCGCTGGCCTGCAGATCTCGAACCGTATGTCCTCGCAGATCCGTGGTAACACCCAAGCCATCCAGAACGCCAACGACGGTATCTCCGTTGCCCAGACTGCTGAAGGCGCTCTGCAAGCTACTACCGACATCCTGCAGCGTATGCGTGAACTGGCTGTTAAAGCACGTAACGGTACCAACGGCACTGCTGACCAGACCGCTACCAACGCTGAATTCGCTCAGATGTCCGACGAGATCACCCGTATCTCGGCTTCGACCAACCTGAACGGCAAAAACCTGCTGGACGGTTCGGCTGGTACTGTGACCCTGCAAGTAGGCGCAAACACCGGTTCGGCTAACCACATCGACCTGGTACTGAGCTCCAAGTTCGACGCAGTAAGCCTGTCGGTAGGTAGCGGTACTCTGTCCCTGACCGGTGCTACCGTAACTGGCGCTTCGCAGAACATCGACAACGCGATCACCGCGATCGACGCTGCCATCGCTGCCATCGGTGCAACTCGTGCCAGCCTGGGTGCTTCGCAAAACCGTCTGACCAGCACCATCCAGAACTTGCAGAACATCACCGAGAACACCACTGCTGCACAAGGTCGCGTACAAGATACCGACTTCGCCGCAGAGACTGCTAACCTGACCAAGCAGCAAACCCTGCAACAGGCTTCGACCTCTGTTCTGGCTCAAGCCAACCAACTGCCTTCCGCTGTACTGAAGCTGCTTCAGTAATTTCGGATCGAGTTTGGGCGGGGGGGTGCGCTGGTCGCGCTCTCTCGCCTTTTTACGTTAAGAGGTGATGGGCATGGACATGAGCGTAAAGCTTAACGTGTCTTATCCGGCTCCCAAGCCAGTAACGCCGGTTGCTGACAAACCGTCAGAGACGCCTAAAGTTGCCAAGACTGAAGCGCCGGTCGCTGCGAAGAGTCAGGATTCGGACGACGCCAAATTGAAACTGGCGGTGCAGGAGATCGAAAAGTTTGTACAGTCGATCAAGCGCAATCTGGAGTTTTCGATTGATGAACACTCCGGGAAGGTCATCGTCAAGGTGATCGCAAGCGAGACGGGTGAGGTCGTTCGACAGATTCCCTCCGCAGAAGCCCTCAAGCTGGCAGACAGCCTCGCCAATGCGAGTCACGTATTGTTTGACGCCAAAGTCTGATAGCTGGCATGAATTATGTTTGTCCGTTCTCAAGATGCGTGTAACGGTCAAAAGAATGGCAACAATCTGAAGGGAGATGCACATGGCAAGTCCAATTCTACCGGGTTCCGGACTGGGTTCCGGCCTGGACATCGGCGCGATCGTGACCGCGCTGGTAAACGCCGACAAGTCGCCGAAGCAGACGCAGATCGATTCTGCGACCAAAACCAACACCCTGAAGATTTCCGGTGTCGGTGCGCTGAAAAACGCATTGGCGGCCTACCAGAAGGCAATGACCGATCTGGGCAGTAAGACCAACCCTGCGTTTGCCGGTTACGCGGCGACCTCGGCTACCCCGACAACGCTGACCGCTACTTCCGATAACACGGCTGTTTCGGGCACATACAGTGTCGTGGTAAATAACTTGGCCACCGGCTCGAAAGTAGCCAGTGCATCCTTTGCCGGCGGCGCGGCCAGTGCCATTCCGAGTGGTACCCTGAAAATCAGTCAGAATGGCACTGATTACAATGTCGATATTCCGGCCAATGCCACCTTGCAGACTACCCGTGATGCCATCAACAAGGCGCAGGGTGTCAACGGTGTTTCCGCCAACATCGTGACCGACAGCTCGGGCGCTTCGCGTCTGGTGATCAGCTCCAACAAGACGGGCGCGGGCTCCGACCTGACGGTCAGTGGTATTGCCGGTCTGGAAATCGATGGCACCAAGGTCATGTCTGCGACCCCGGCCGCTGGTGACTCAGGAGCTGTGGGCGATATTGCCAAGGATGCGAAGCTGACCATTGATGGTCTTGCCGTTACCAGCAAGAGCAACACAGTGAGCGGCGCCATCAGTGGCTTGACCATGAACCTGGTGGAAGCCAGCCCCACTGCGGTCAAGGTCTCTGTCGATACCAACACCAAGGGCTTGCAGGCTTCGGTTCAGCAATTCGTCGACGCTTTCAACACGCTCAAGACCACCATCGATAGCCTGTCCAAGGCAACGCCGGACGAAGATGGCAAGTTGACGGTGCAGGCCGCGTTTACCGGTGATTCTCTGCCGCGGACGTTGATTGCGGACATTCGTGCCCAATTGACCACTTCGTCGCCTGGCGAGCTGGGTGTGCTGTCGCAGATCGGCGTCATGACTGATCGCGACACCGGTAAGCTGACGCTGGACGCGACGGCTTTCAACAAGGCCATGTCTCAGCCAGGCATGACTGGTCAGGTGCAGCAGCTGTTCTCCGGCACCGACGACAAAAACGGTCTGTTGGCGCGAATGAGCAAAGCGGTCGATCCGTACCTCAAAGCTTCTGCTGATGGCAAAACCACCAGCGGTCTGCTTGATCAGCGTATGACCATTCTGAACAACAATACCCGCAGCCTCACGTCGCAGCAGTTGGCGCTGGATCTGCGCGTCGCCAACCTGACCAAGACGTTGACTGCCAAGTACAACGCCATGGACTTGCTGGTAGGGCAGATGAAGGCTACGGCGAGCAACATCACGTCGTTCTTCAGCTCGCTGAACGCTCAGCAGTCCGCGAAGTAGCAGGCAGGTACGACAAAAACCCGGCTACGCTTCATCGGCGTGCGCCGGGTTTTTGTCTTTTGATCTAAAGTTCTGTGATTCGTTGGCGATACACTGGTTACACGAGTCATTGTGGCAATGAGGTAGAACATGAATCCGATGTTAGCCCTTCGGCAGTATCAGAAAGTCGGCGCACACGCTCAGACATCCGAAGCGAGCCCGCACCGTCTGGTGCAAATGTTGATGGAAGGTGGACTGGCCCGTATCGCTCAGGCCAAAGGCGCCATCGAGCGCAAGGACATTCCAAGCAAATGCACTTCGATCAGCAAGGCGATTGGCATTGTCAGCGGTCTGCGTGAAGGCCTCGATCTGGAAAACAGTGCAGATACCCTGGCTGATCTGGATGGGCTGTATATCTACATGATGAAGCGCCTCGCCGAGGCGAACATCAGCAGCGACCCGCGCATTCTTGATGAGGTTGCCGGCTTGCTGAGCACGGTCAAGGAAGGCTGGGATGCTATTGCCCCCGTGCCTGCTCCGCAGTTCTGAAGGAGATCGTCATGAGTCTTGTATTGCAGCGAATCGCCGATACCCGTGAAGCGTTGGTTACTGCCCTCGCCGAACGCAATTGGGAAGCTATTGGCGAGCTGGATCTGGCTTGCCGTTCCTGCATGGAAGACGTCATGGCGGAGGCTGCGCTTGATGAAGTCGCGTTGCGCGACAACCTTGAGGAGTTGCTCCACGTCTACAAGGACCTTCTTGAGGTGGCCATGGGTGAGCGGCAAGCGATAGCCAACGAGATGTCGCAGATCACCCAAGCGCAAAAGGCGGCAAAGGTTTACCATCTGTTTGGTTAATTGCCCCCCAGTTAATCCAGGCATGTGCGCCATAAATTTGACTGTGCACGGTTTTTTGACTTAACTAGTGGCTGTTTTCAGATTTCAGGCGTCTACAGGCACATGGTGTCCTGCAAGCGTCTCGCTTGCCCCTAATTTCGGGCATTGAGTTGACTAGGGAAGTTGCTATTGCATGTGGCGTGAAACCAAAATTCTGCTGATCGATGACGATAGCGTCCGCCGCCGCGACCTGGCGGTGATTTTAAATTTTCTTGGCGAAGAAAATTTACCCTGCGGCAGCCATGACTGGCAGCAGGCAGTCGGCTCTTTGTCGTCTAGTCGTGAGGTCATTTGCGTACTGATCGGGACCGTTAATGCTCCTGGCGCGCTTTTGGGCTTGTTAAAGACACTCTCAACCTGGGATGAGTTCCTTCCGGTTTTGTTGATGGGCGATAATTCTTCCGTCGACCTGCCTGAAGACCAGCGTCGCCGCGTGCTTTCGACCCTCGAAATGCCGCCCAGCTACAGCAAATTGCTCGACTCCCTGCACCGTGCCCAGGTCTATCGCGAGATGTATGACCAGGCTCGCGAGCGCGGCCGTCATCGCGAACCCAATCTGTTCCGCAGCCTGGTCGGCACCAGCCGGGCGATCCAGCACGTGCGCCAGATGATGCAGCAAGTCGCCGACACCGACGCCAGTGTGCTGATCCTCGGCGAGTCCGGGACCGGCAAGGAAGTGGTCGCGCGCAACCTGCATTACCATTCCAAGCGTCGAGATGCGCCATTCGTGCCGGTCAACTGCGGGGCGATCCCGGCGGAGTTGCTCGAAAGCGAATTGTTCGGTCACGAGAAGGGCGCCTTCACCGGCGCGATCACCAGCCGTGCCGGCCGCTTCGAACTGGCCAACGGCGGTACGCTGTTCCTTGACGAAATCGGCGACATGCCGCTGCCGATGCAGGTCAAGCTGCTGCGCGTCCTGCAGGAACGCACCTTCGAGCGCGTGGGCAGCAACAAGACCCAGAGCGTTGACGTGCGCATCATCGCGGCGACGCACAAGAACCTCGAAAGCATGATCGAGATCGGCACCTTCCGCGAAGACCTCTACTATCGCCTGAACGTGTTCCCGATCGAGATGGCGCCGCTGCGTGAGCGCGTCGAAGATATTCCGCTGCTGATGAACGAACTGATCTCGCGCATGGAGCACGAGAAGCGTGGTTCGATCCGCTTCAACTCGGCGGCGATCATGTCGCTGTGCCGTCACGGCTGGCCGGGCAACGTCCGCGAATTGGCCAACCTGGTCGAGCGCATGGCGATCATGCATCCGTACGGGGTGATCGGTGTGGTCGAACTGCCGAAAAAATTCCGCTACGTCGACGACGAAGACGAGCAAATGGTCGACAGCCTGCGCAGCGATCTCGAAGAGCGCGTGGCGATCAACGGCCATACGCCTGACTTCACCGCCAACGCCATGCTGCCGCCGGAAGGTCTGGACCTGAAGGACTACCTCGGTGGTCTGGAACAGGGCCTGATTCAACAGGCGCTGGACGATGCCAATGGCATTGTGGCGCGTGCCGCTGAACGCCTGCGTATCCGTCGTACCACCCTGGTCGAGAAGATGCGCAAGTACGGCATGAGCCGCCGCGATGGAGATGAACAGGCGGAGGATTGACGCCTGTTTTTCAACTGCTTCATTTATAAGCAGTTTTTTTTAGGCACGGGTATTGCTACAGCCCTCGCAACGTTCCGTTTAACTGACGGTCAGCCAAGCGAGAAAGCACAATGCCCCAAGCCCAGATGTCTTCTGCCTCCAGTCCCGAGGGGCAGCCGTCCTCCGTAGAGCAGGCAAGCCGACAGGGCCTTGAGCAGGCATTCGAGCTGTTCAGCCAGATGTCCAGCCAGTTGACGGACTCCTACAGCATGCTTGAAGCGCGGGTAACCGAGCTCAAGGGTGAGTTGGCGGTGGTCAGCGCCCAGCGCATGCAGGAGCTGGCGGAAAAAGAACGCTTGGCCAACCGTCTGCAAAACCTCCTTGATCTGTTGCCCGGTGGCGTCATCGTCATCGACGGTCACGGCAGGGTGCGCGAAGCCAACCCGGCCGCCATCGAACTGCTCGGCCTGCCGCTTGAGGGTGAGTTGTGGCGCCATGTGATTTCGCGCTGCTTCGCCCCGCGTGAAGACGACGGTCATGAAATTTCCCTGAAAAACGGTCGACGCCTGTCGATTGCCACCCGCTCGCTGGACGCCGAGCCGGGGCAATTGGTGCTGCTCAACGACCTGACAGAAACCCGCCATCTGCAAGATCAACTGGCGCGCCACGAGCGTTTGTCCTCGCTGGGGCGCATGGTCGCCTCGCTCGCGCATCAGATCCGCACGCCGCTGTCCGCCGCTTTGCTCTATGCCAGTCATTTGACTGAGCAGGAGTTGCCGGTCGCCACTCAGCAGCGCTTTGCCGGGCGCCTGAAAGAGCGTCTGCACGAGCTGGAGCACCAGGTGCGCGACATGCTGGTGTTCGCTCGCGGTGAGTTACCGCTGACCGATCGCCTCACCCCCAATGCCTTGATGCAGGCGCTGCAAGCGGCGGCGCTGACTCATGTGCAGGATCTGCCAATCCGCTGGCAGTGCGATAGCCATACCGGCGAACTGCTGTGTAATCGCGACACACTGGTCGGGGCGCTGTTGAATTTGATCGAAAATGCGATTCAGGCCAGTGCCAGCGACATCCGCCTTAAAGTCCATTGCTACACCCGCGACAACACGCTGCGCCTGAGCATAAGCGACAGTGGCAGCGGCATCGAGCCCGCGGTTCTGGCGCGGCTCGGCGAACCCTTTTTTACCACCAAAGTCACCGGCACCGGCCTGGGCCTGACCGTGGTCAAGGCTGTGGCCCGGGCACATCAGGGAGAATTGCACCTGCGTTCGCGAGTTGGGCGTGGCACGTGCGCGCAGGTGATCCTGCCGCTGTTTTCCGCTGTACAGGGAGCTGAGTGAAAGACATGGGCATCAAGGTTTTGCTGGTCGAGGATGACCGCTCGTTGCGCGAGGCGCTGGCCGATACGTTGTTGCTGGCCGGCCACGATTACCACGCGGTCGGTTGCGCTGAAGACGCGCTGACGGCAGTGTCGCGCGAGGCGTTCAGTCTGGTGGTCAGTGACGTCAACATGCCCGGCATGGATGGTCATCAATTGCTTGCCCTGTTGCGTGCTCGTCAGCCGCAATTACCCGTGTTGCTGATGACGGCTCACGGCGCGGTCGAACGTGCAGTCGATGCGATGCGTCAGGGTGCGGCGGATTATCTGGTCAAACCGTTCGAGCCCAAGGCTTTGCTCGATCTGGTGGCGCGGCATGCACTGGGCAATATTGGCGTGAGCGAAAGTGAAGGCCCTATCGCTGTCGAACCGGCCAGTGCGCAACTTCTCGAATTGGCCGCACGAGTGGCACGCAGCGATTCCACGGTGCTGATCTCCGGCGAATCCGGTACGGGTAAAGAAGTGCTGGCGCGCTACATTCACCAGCAATCCCACCGTGCCAGTCAGCCGTTCATTGCGATCAACTGCGCAGCGATCCCGGACAACATGCTCGAGGCGACGCTGTTCGGTCACGAGAAAGGCTCGTTCACCGGCGCCATCGCCGCGCAGGCCGGCAAGTTCGAGCAGGCTGACGGCGGCACGTTGCTGCTCGACGAAATTTCCGAAATGCCCCTTGGCCTGCAAGCCAAACTGCTGCGCGTGTTGCAGGAGCGCGAAGTCGAGCGCGTCGGTGCGCGTAAGCCGATCGCCCTGGATATTCGCGTGGTTGCCACCACTAACCGCGACTTGGCGGGCGAAGTGGCGGCGGGGCGTTTCCGTGAAGACCTCTATTACCGTTTGTCGGTTTTCCCACTGGCCTGGCGTCCACTTCGCGAGCGCACTGCCGATATCCTGCCGCTGGCCGAAAGGTTGCTGGCCAAACACGTCAATAAAATGAAGCACGCCGCAGCGAAACTCTCGCCTGACGCGCAAGCTTGCCTGATTGCGTATCCGTGGCCGGGTAATGTGCGTGAACTGGATAACGCCATTCAACGTGCGCTGATCTTGCAGCAGGGCGGTTTGATTCAGCCGCAGGATTTCTGTCTGGCAGGTCCCGTGACGTACACCGCAGTGCCTGTCGCCGCGCCGCTGACTGCGGTGATTCGCGAAGTGGAAATCGAAGCGGATTCGGCCGGTGCCCTGGGCGATGACCTGCGCCGCCGGGAGTTTCAGATGATCATCGACACCCTGCGCTCCGAGCGTGGACGCCGCAAGGAAGCGGCGGAAAAGCTCGGCATCAGCCCGCGCACCCTGCGCTACAAACTGGCACAAATGCGCGATGCCGGGATGGACGTCGAAGGTTATCTGTTCGCCACCTGAGCCGTGCTGCAAAACGTTGAAAACGCTTTTCTGAAAGGGCTGCCCATGAGCTGGCACCCTTGTTGCTAATACCTGTGTACCCGCCGAGTGAGTGTCAAAAAATTGCGGGCCGCCCAAGAGAGTAGACCATGAGCCAAGGTATTGAATTTAATCGGTTGATGACAGACATGAAGGCCATGAAGCTGGATGCCATGTCTGCGCCGAAATCGACGACCGCTGTCCCTGAGCTGGGAGGCAGCAGCTTTTCCGACATGCTCGGTCAGGCGATCAACAAGGTCAGCGATACCCAGACCGCGTCGACTCAGTTGGCCAATGCCTTTGAAGTGGGCAAGAGCGGCGTCGATCTGACGGACGTGATGATCGCTTCGCAAAAAGCCAGCGTGTCGTTCCAGGCTCTGACCCAGGTTCGCAACAAACTGGTTCAGGCTTATCAAGACATCATGCAGATGCCGGTTTAAGGACGAGATTGAGTCATGGCAGAAGCAGTCGCCGATAACGTTCCGGCCAAGGCCACCCCGATAGACGGCAAACCGCCGCTGTTCGGTCTGTCCTTCCTGGAAAACCTCTCCGAGATGACCATGCTGCGTCAGGTGGGCCTGTTGGTCGGCCTGGCTGCGAGCGTGGCGATTGGCTTTGCCGTGGTGCTGTGGTCGCAGCAGCCGGATTACCGTCCGTTGTACGGCAGCCTTGCCGGCATGGACGCCAAGCAGGTCATGGATACTCTGGCCGCCGCTGACATTCCTTACAACGTCGAGCCCAATTCCGGCGCCTTGCTGGTCAAGGCCGATGACTTGTCCCGTGCGCGGATGAAACTCGCTGCTGCTGGTGTCACTCCCAGCGACGGCAATATCGGTTTCGAAATCCTCGACAAGGAACAGGGTCTGGGCACCAGCCAGTTCATGGAAGCGACGCGTTATCGTCGCGGCCTCGAAGGTGAGCTGGCGCGGACCATTTCCAGCCTGAACAACGTCAAGGGTGCCCGTGTGCATCTGGCGATTCCGAAGAGTTCGGTGTTCGTCCGTGATGAGCGCAAGCCAAGTGCTTCGGTTCTGGTTGAACTGTACAGCGGTCGTTCGCTGGAGCCGGGTCAGGTAATTGCGATCATCAACTTGGTGGCGACTTCCGTTCCCGAGCTGAGCAAATCGCAGATCACCGTCGTCGACCAGAAGGGCACCTTGCTCTCTGATCAGGCGGAAAACTCCGAAATGACCATGGCCGGCAAGCAGTTCGATTACAGCCGCCGCATGGAAAGCATGCTCACCCAGCGTGTACACAACATTTTGCAGCCGGTTTTGGGCAATGATCGTTACAAGGCTGAAGTCTCGGCCGACATCGATTTCAATGCCGTCGAGTCGACTGCCGAGCAGTTCAACCCGGATCAGCCGGCGTTGCGCAGCGAGCAGTCGGTCAACGAGCAACGCACCGCCAGCAATGGCCCGCAAGGCGTGCCGGGTGCCCTGAGCAACCAGCCACCGTCGCCAGCCTCGGCGCCGCAAACTACCGGCGGCACCGCCGCGCCGGCCGCCATGGTCCAGCCTGGTCAGCCATTGGTTGACGCCAATGGTCAGCAGATCATGGACCCGGCCACCGGTCAGCCAATGCTCGCGCCGTACCCGGCAGACAAGCGTCAACAATCGACCAAGAACTTCGAACTTGACCGTTCCATCAGCCACACCAAACAGCAGCAGGGTCGCCTGAATCGTCTGTCGGTGTCGGTGGTGGTCGACGATCAGGTCAAGGTCAACGCGGCCAACGGCGAAACCACCCGTGCGCCGTGGAGCGCCGACGAATTGGCGCGCTTCACCCGTCTGGTCCAGGACGCCGTCGGTTTCGACGCCAGCCGTGGCGACAGTGTCAGCGTGATCAACATGCCGTTCTCCGCCGAGCGCGGCGAAGTGATTGCCGATATTCCGTTCTACTCCCAGCCATGGTTCTGGGACATCGTCAAACAAGTGCTGGGTGTGTTGTTCATCCTGGTGCTGGTGTTTGGTGTGCTGCGTCCGGTGCTTAACAACATCACCGGCGGCGGCAAAGGCAAGGAGCTGGCCGGTCTTGGCAGCGACGTGGAACTCGGTGGCATGGGCGGCCTGGACGGCGAACTTTCCAACGACCGCGTGAGCCTCGGTGGTCCGCAGAGCATTCTGTTGCCGAGCCCAAGTGAGGGTTATGACGCGCAACTGAATGCAATCAAGAGTCTGGTGGCCGAGGATCCGGGTCGCGTGGCTCAGGTCGTGAAAGAGTGGATTAACGCAGATGAGTGATAACCGAGCCGCAACCGTCAAACTGAACAAGGTCGACAAAGCCGCGATTCTGCTGCTGTCCCTGGGTTCGACCGATGCCGCACAAGTGCTGCGCCACATGGGCCCGAAAGAGGTTCAGCGCGTCGGCGTGGCCATGGCGCAGATGGGCAACGTCCATCGCGAGCAGGTCGAGCAGGTCATGAGCGAGTTCGTCGACATCGTCGGCGACCAGACCAGCCTCGGCGTCGGATCCGACGACTACGTGCGCAAAATGCTCACCCAGGCCCTGGGTGAAGACAAGGCCAACGGCCTGATCGACCGCATCCTGCTCGGTGGCAACACCAGTGGCCTCGACAGCCTGAAATGGATGGAGCCGCGCGCCGTTGCCGACGTGATCCGCTACGAACACCCGCAGATCCAGGCGATCGTGGTCGCGTACCTCGACCCGGATCAGGCCGGTGAAGTACTCGGCAACTTCGACCACAAAGTGCGTCTGGACATCATCCTGCGCGTCTCGTCGTTGAACACCGTACAGCCGGCGGCCCTGAAAGAGCTGAACCAGATTCTCGAGAAGCAGTTCTCCGGCAACTCGAATGCCTCGCGCACCACCCTGGGTGGCATCAAGCGTGCGGCGGACATCATGAACTTCCTCGACAGCTCGATCGAAGGCCAGCTCATGGACTCGATCCGCGAAGTCGACGAAGACCTGTCCGGTCAGATCGAAGACCTCATGTTCGTGTTCAACAACCTCGCCGATGTCGACGATCGTGGCATCCAGGCGTTGCTGCGCGAAGTGTCTTCCGACGTGCTGGTGCTGGCCCTCAAGGGTTCGGACGAAGGCGTCAAAGAGAAGATCTTCAAGAACATGTCCAAACGTGCCGCCGAACTGTTGCGTGACGACCTTGAGGCCAAAGGCCCGGTGCGCGTCAGCGACGTCGAAACCGCACAGAAAGAAATCCTCACCATTGCCCGTCGTATGGCCGAAGCCGGCGAAATCGTCCTCGGTGGCAAGGGTGGCGAGGAAATGATCTAAGCCCATGGACAAGCACGACGACGATGTGACGGATCTGATCCGTGCCCGCGATGTCCGTGGTTTCGAATCCTGGGCCATGCCCAGCTTCGACCCGCCGAAGCCGGAACCCGAGCCTGAGCCGGAGCCCGAACCGCCGGAAATGGAAGAAGTGCCGCTGGAAGAAGTCCAGCCACTGACCCTGGAAGAACTCGAAAGCATCCGTCAGGAGGCTTACAACGAAGGCTTTGGCATCGGCGAGAAAGAAGGTTTTCACAGTGCGACCCTCAAGGTGCGTCAGGAAACGGAGGTTGCGCTGGCGGCAAAACTTGCCAGCCTTGAGCAGTTGATGGCGAACCTGTTCGAACCGATCGCCGAGCAAGACACGCAAATCGAGAAATCGCTGGTCGACCTCGTGCAACACATCACCAAACAGGTGATCAAGCGCGAACTGGCCATCGATTCCAGCCAGATCGAACACGTCATGCGCGACGCCCTCAAGCTGTTGCCGCTGGGCGTCGAGAATGTGCGCCTGTACGTCAATCCGCAGGACTTCGAACAGGCCAAGGCTTTGCGCGAACGTCATGAGGAAACCTGGCGCATCGTCGAAGATGAATCGCTATTGCCGGGCGGTTGCCGGGTTGAAACCGAGCACAGCCGCATCGATGCCAGCATCGAAACCCGCGTGATCCAGGTCATGGCGAAGTTGTTCGATCAATTGCACGAGCAGGCTTTGCATCCGGCTGAAGCGGATCTGAGTCTGGACATTCCAGAAGACGTAAAACCGGCGGCCACACCTGAAGAGCCGCTCGCGGACGACCCCGATGCGCCTTGAACGCACCAGTTTCGCCAAGCGCCTGAGTACTTACGCTGAGGCCACCGAGATTGCCGGTGCGCCGATTCTTGAAGGTCGCCTGCTGCGCATGGTCGGCCTCACCCTCGAAGCCGAAGGCCTGCGCGCCGCCATGGGTACGCGCTGTCTGGTGATCAATGACGACAGCTATCACCCCTCCCAGGTGGAAGCGGAAGTCATGGGTTTCTCCGGCAGCAAAGTCTTTCTGATGCCGGTCGGCAGTGTCGCCGGCATCGCCCCGGGCGCCCGCGTAGTGCCGCTGGCTGATACCGGGCGCTTGCCGATGGGCATGAGCATGCTCGGTCGCGTCCTCGACGGTGCCGGGCGCGCACTGGACGGCAAAGGCGGCATGAAAGCCGAAGACTGGGTGCCGATGGACGGCCCGACAATCAATCCGCTCAACCGTGACCCGATCAGCGTGCCGCTGGACGTTGGCATCCGTTGCATCAACGGTTTGTTGACGGTCGGTCGTGGCCAGCGTCTGGGGCTGTTTGCCGGTACCGGTGTCGGTAAATCCGTATTGCTGGGCATGATGACCCGCTTCACCGAGGCTGACATTATCGTCGTCGGCCTGATCGGTGAGCGGGGGCGAGAAGTTAAGGAGTTCATCGAGCACAGCCTCGGTGAAGAAGGCCTCCAGCGCTCTGTGGTGGTTGCCTCGCCAGCAGACGATGCGCCGTTGATGCGCCTGCGCGCAGCGATGTACTGCACGCGCATCGCCGAATATTTCCGCGACAAGGGCAAGAACGTCCTGTTGCTGATGGATTCGCTGACCCGTTTCGCCCAGGCCCAGCGGGAAATCGCCCTGGCCATCGGCGAGCCGCCGGCGACCAAGGGGTATCCGCCGTCGGTGTTCGCCAAGTTGCCGAAACTCGTCGAGCGTGCCGGTAATGCGGAGAAGGGCGGTGGTTCGATTACCGCGTTCTACACCGTGTTGTCCGAAGGCGATGACCAGCAGGATCCGATTGCCGACTCGGCCCGAGGCGTACTCGACGGCCACATCGTGCTATCCCGGCGTCTGGCCGAGGAAGGTCACTATCCGGCCATCGACATCGAAGCGTCGATCAGCCGGGTCATGCCGGCGGTGGTCTCGCCGGAGCACATGCAACGCGCGCAATATTTCAAGCAGTTGTGGTCGCGCTATCAGCAGAGTCGCGATCTGATCAGTGTTGGCGCCTACGTTGCCGGCGGCGATCGCGAGACCGATCTGGCGATCTCCCTGCAACCGCAACTGGTTCGCTACCAGCGTCAGGGGCTGAACGACAAAATCAACATGGGTGAAAGCCAGGCTTACCTCGCAACCCTGTTTGCCCCAGCGGCGGGCGGCTAACCGCTCATGGCCACTGTCAGTCGAGCCGCGCGTCTGGCGCCGGTGGTGGACATGGCCGAACAGGCCGAGAAAGCCGCCGTGCAACGCCTGGGCTATTTTCAGGGGCAGGTGAAAGTTGCGGAAAGCAAACTGGCCGACCTCAATGCCTTCCGTCTGGATTATTCCGAGCAATGGATCGTGCGCGGCAGTACCGGCGTGAGTGGGCAATGGCTGCTGGGTTTTCAGGGCTTTCTGGCGCAACTCGACACCGCCGTCGACCAGCAGCGCCAGAGTCTGGTCTGGCATCAGAACAAACTCGACAAGGCGCGTGAAGAATGGCAACAGGCGTTCGCCAAGGTCGAGGGGCTGCGTAAACTGGTGCAGCGTTATCGCGAAGAGGCGCAACGCCTTGAAGACAAACGTGAGCAGAAGCTGCTTGATGAACTGTCCCAGCGTTTGCCACGACAAAACCCGTTCTAAAACAAGATCAAGAGATCGCAGCCTTCGGCAGCTCCTACAAGGGATCGGTGTAGGAGCTGCCGAAGGCTGCGATCTCTTGATCTGGCTTCTAACCTTGCTGCAACCCTGTGCAGGTGCTAAACCTTGTACAGGTTCGTCAATGACAAGGAAGCCAGTTAATGTCAGTCGTTACAGAAGTCTCTCCGGATGGGAAAAAACTGACGATTTCGATCGAGGGGCGATTCGATTTCGGTCGGCATCAGGAGTTTCGCGAGTCCTATGAGCGACTCAATGCCAAGCCTGAGTCCATAGTGGTGGATCTGAAGAAGGCCACCTACCTCGACAGCTCCGCACTGGGCATGCTCCTCCTGTTGCGGGATCACGCCGGCGGTGACGAGTCGGACGTGCGTGTGGTCAACAGCAGCTCCGACGTGCGCAAGATCCTCGCCATCTCCAATTTCGACAAACTCTTCGACATCACTTGACGGCCATGCAGGCGCAAGAGCCGCTGACCCTCCTGATCGCTGAAGACAGCGCCGCCGATCGCCTGTTGCTGTCGACCATCGTCCGCCGCCAAGGCCATGAAGTCCTGACGGCGGCCAACGGTGCCGAAGCGGTCGACTTGTTTCGTCGCCAGCAACCCGATCTGGTACTGATGGACGCGATGATGCCGGTCATGGACGGCTTCGAAGCAGCGCGGCAGATCAAGGCGCTGGCGGGCGAGACGCTGGTGCCGATCATCTTCCTCACGTCGCTGACCGAAAGCGAAGCGCTGGCCCGTTGTCTGGAGGCCGGGGGTGACGACTTTCTGGCTAAGCCCTACAACCAGGTGATCCTCGCCGCCAAAATCAAGGCGATGGATCGCTTGCGGCGTTTGCAGGCAACCGTGCTGCAACAGCGCGACCTGATCGCCAAACACCACGATTACCTGCTCAACGAACAGCGCGTGGCCAAAGCGGTGTTCGACAAGGTTGCGCACTCCGGTTGCCTCAGCGCGCCGAACATTCGCTACCTGCAATCGCCCTATGCCTTGTTCAACGGCGACTTGCTGCTGGCGGCGTACACGCCGGCGGGCGACATGCATGTGCTGTTGGGCGATTTTACCGGTCATGGCCTGCCGGCAGCGGTCGGGGCGATGCCTTTGGCCGAGGTGTTCTACGGCATGACCGCCAAGGGCTATGGCCTGGCCGAAACCCTGCGCGAGATGAATGCCAAGCTCAAACGCATTCTGCCGGTCGACATGTTCTGTTGCGCCACGCTGTTGTGTCTGAGCTTTCAGCGGCGTTCGGTCGAAGTGTGGAATGGCGGCATGCCTGACGGTTATCTGCATCGGATTGCTACTGGCGAGCGTGTACCACTGGCCGCACGGCACTTGCCGCTGGGGGTGCTGAGTGCGCAGGCGTTCGATGACCGTACGGAAGTGCATCCGATGGCCGTCGGCGATCGGGTGTTTCTGTTGTCCGACGGGGTGATCGACACCAGTGACGCCAGTGATCAACTGTTCGGTGTCGAGCGTTTGCAGCAGGTGTTCGCCGCCAACCGCGAGCCGGATCGCTTGTTCGAGGATATCGAGCAGGCACTGCGGGATTTTCGCGGCGAGGCGCGCGACGATGTCAGCATGGTCGAGGTCAGCCTGCTGGAGCCGGCGCAGGTCAAGCCGTCGGCGCCGGTGTATTCCGACAGCGGCCAATCCTGTCCGCTGGACTGGTCGGTGAGTTTCGAATTCCGTGGCGCCACGCTCAAGCGCTTCAATCCCTTGCCGTATCTGTTGCAGTTGCTGCTTGAGGTGCATGGGCTGCGGGCGCAAAGTGGTGCTTTGTACAGCGTGCTGGCCGAGTTGTATTCCAATGCGCTGGAGCATGGCGTGCTCGGTCTGGATTCCAGTCTCAAGCGCGATGCGGCGGGGTTCGCTCGTTACTACCAGCAGCGCAATGATCGGCTGGAGTCACTGCAGGACGGTTTCGTGCGCGTGCATTTGCAGGTGCAGCCACACGGCGAGGGCGGCCGACTGATCATTCGTGTTGAAGACAGCGGCAAGGGCTTTGATGTGGCGCGGGTCATGGAGCGGCCGCTGGATGGTGTCCGTTTGTCGGGGCGCGGCGTCAGTCTGGTCCGGCAATTGGGGCGTAATGCCAGTTGGTCGGACGAAGGTCGTAGTGCTCGCGTGGAGTTTTCCTGGGAGGTTGAGGCATAATCCGCGCAATTCTTGATCAAGGAGTGAACAAGTGACTGACACACATATTGATCGCGAGGCGCTGAGCGTACTGCGGGAAGTCATGGAGGAGGGTTATCCGGAGCTTCTGGATACCTTTCTGGCGGATTCCGAAAGTCGCTTGGGCGAGTTGCAAAAGACCTCTGATGCCAAGGTGTTGTCGGAAGTTGCCCATAGTTTCAAGGGCAGCGCCAGCAACATGGGAGCTGTCCGCTTGGCGGCGCTCTGCCAGGAACTCGAATCGGACGCCAGAGACAAGAGCCCGGCGGAAATAGTCAAACTGGTCGCTGAGATCAGTGGCGAATTTGCTGAAGTTCGCCCGGTTTACGAAAGCGAAAAACATCCCGCTCACACGCACTGATCCCGCCGTCCGGCGCTTTTCTCAAGCGCCGGGCAAATCTGGCCCGGCACTTGCAGTTATCTCTGCAACTGTACCTACGATCCCAGTGCAGCGGAGACCGTTTCATGCCTGCGACCCCCAACATCCTTCTTCAGAACGCCGCTCAGGCCAAGGCGCAAGCCGCCTCTGCGAAAACGTCGGCCATGGCCGTAGATACCGGGGATAAGGCCTCAAGCTTCGCTAAAGTGTTCGCCGATCAGGGATCGAGCAAGCCTGTCGCCACCGCTGACAATTCGCCCAAGTCGTCGCGTGACAAGGTCGCTGACAACAGCGGCAAAAAGGACATTGGCGAAGATCAGTCTGCCGCTGCGCAGCCGGCGGTTGCCGATAGCGGCAACGACTTGCCTGCCGATAAAACCGCGGCGACCGATGACAGTACCGCCAGCAGCGACGACAACACTGACACCTCCCAGACTCCAGTCGTAGACGCGACGCCGGTTGATCCGACACTCGATCCGGCATTGGCAACCGCTGTGCAGCCGGTGGTTGCGGCGCCGGTTGTGCAGACTCCGGCGGTCGTCGCGACTGCCCAGCCTGAAACCGAAACCCCAGCCGTTGCCGCGCTACCAGGTACGGTCAAAGATCCGGCACCGGCCACCGACAGCGATTTCGACCCTTCGGCCGATCCCCTCGATTCGATGCCGGCCGTGCGCATGGCGATGGAGCAGGGCGGGCACATTTCCGCTGCCAGCCAGGCGCAGCCGAAAGCGTCGCCAGCTCAGGCTCAGGCCGACGGCGAATTGACTGCGGCGCAGAACTTTGCCGCTGGCATGGCCAGCATGCTCGACGTACAAGCCGACAAGGACAGCACCAGCCAAGGCGGCGAAAAAGCCTTCAGCGGGTTGATCGACGATGGCCTCAAAGATCTCAAGACTGCGACCAGCGATACCCGTGTGGATGACTTCGCCAACCGTCTGGCGGCACTGACGCAGGCGGCTACGCCGAAGACCGCGAATGCGGTGCCGGTGAATCAGCCGATTGCCATGCACCAGAGCGGCTGGACCGAGGAAGTGGTCAATCGCGTCATGTATCTGTCGAGCGCCAATCTGAAGGCGGCGGACATTCAGTTGCAGCCAGCGGAGCTGGGACGTCTGGACATCCGCGTGAACATGGTCCCGGATCAACAGACCCAGGTCACGTTCATGAGCGCGCATCCAAGTGTGCGTGAAGCGCTGGACGGGCAGATGCATCGCCTGCGTGAAATGTTCAACCAGCAGGGCATGGGCCAGGTTGACGTCAATGTCTCCGATCAGAGCCGTGGCTGGCAGGGCCAGCAAGGTCAGGAGCAGGCGCAACAGGGCCAGAGTGGCCACACCCGCGCTGCCGGTGGTCGCCTCGATTCGGCGGATGAAGAACTGGCGCCTGCCGCCATTGCTGATGCCGCTGCGCAAACCACCAGCGTGATCGGCAGCAGCGCGGTCGACTATTACGCCTGATCAAATCAAGAGCCCCTCACCCTAGCCCTCTCCCAGAGGGAGAGGGGACTGATTGGGGGATGCTGGCGAAGTACGCCGACCTGATACTTCTGCTGTGAATCCATAATCGATACGGTCTCTCAGGTCGATGCATGAAGCAAGGCACCTCGGTCGGCCTCTGAAAACCCTCCCTAGCCGTCTCCCAGAGGGAGAGGGGACTGATTGGGGGATGCTGGCGAAGTACGCCGACCTGATACTTTTGCTGTGAATCCATAATCGATCCGGTCTTTCAGCTCGGTATATGAAGCAAGGCACCTCGGTCGGCCTCTGAAAACCTTCACCCTAGCCCTCTCCCAGAGGGAGAGGGGACTGATTGGGGGATGCTGGCGAAGTACGCCGACCTGATACTTTTGCTGTGAATCCATAGTCGACTCGGTACTTCAGGTCGACGTATCACGACAAAGCAACTCGGTCGGCCCCCTCTCCCTCCGGGAGAGGGCTGGGGTGAGGGTGCCTTTGACTTTAGCGTTGTCTCCACGACCTCCGACACTTCTGGCATAACACTTGCTCTTGCCTTGCCGTGCGACTGTGAAAACCCGAATAGTGACGGATTATTGGCATGGCGAAGAGCGAAACAGCAGCAGTGAAAGACCCCGCAACCAAAGGCAAACTCAAGCTGATCATTGTGATCGTGCTGGCATTGCTGCTGGCCATTGGTGCATCCGTGGGGGCGACCTGGTTCTTCATGCACAGTGCCCAGAGCAAGCCTGCCGAGGCCGCCGATGCAGCGCCTGTCGGCAAGCAACCGGCGATTTTCGAGCCGATGGCACCGGCCTTCGTTGCCAATTACAACCAGAACGGCCGTCAGCGCTACATGCAGGTGAGCATCACCATGCTGGCGCGTAACCAGGCTGATCTGGAAGCGCTCAAAGTGCACATGCCGGTTATCCGCAACAACCTGGTGATGCTCTTCTCCGGTCAGGATTTCGCCACCTTGGCGACCCCGGTCGGCCAGGAGATGTTGCGCCAGAAGGCCACCGCCAGCGTCCAGGAAGTGGCGCAGAAAGAGCTGGGCAAAGTGGTGATCGAACAGTTGCTTTTCACTAATTTCGTACTGCAGTAGGAACACGACATGGCCGTGCAGGATCTGCTGTCCCAGGATGAAATCGACGCGCTGTTGCATGGCGTCGACGATGGTCTGGTTCAGACCGATAACGCTGCCGAACCCGGCAGTGTCAAAAGCTACGACCTGACCAGCCAGGATCGCATCGTCCGTGGACGCATGCCGACTCTGGAAATGATCAACGAGCGTTTTGCCCGCTACACCCGCATCAGCATGTTCAACATGCTGCGCCGCTCGGCGGACGTTGCCGTCGGTGGCGTGCAGGTGATGAAGTTCGGCGAATACGTGCACTCGCTGTACGTACCGACCAGCCTCAACCTGGTCAAGATCAAACCGTTGCGCGGCACCGCGCTGTTCATCCTTGACGCCAAACTGGTGTTCAAACTGGTGGACAACTTCTTCGGCGGCGACGGCCGTCACGCCAAGATCGAAGGGCGTGAATTCACCCCGACCGAACTGCGCGTGGTGCGCATGGTGCTGGAGCAGGCTTTCGTCGATTTGAAAGAAGCCTGGCAGGCGATCATGGAAGTCAATTTCGAGTACATCAACTCGGAAGTGAACCCGGCCATGGCCAACATCGTCGGCCCGAGCGAAGCGATCGTGGTCTCCACCTTCCACATCGAACTCGATGGCGGTGGCGGCGATCTGCACGTGACCATGCCGTACTCGATGATCGAACCGGTGCGCGAAATGCTCGATGCCGGTTTCCAGTCCGACCTCGACGATCAGGACGAGCGCTGGGTCAACGCCCTACGCCAGGACGTGCTCGACGTCGACGTGCCGATCGGTGCCACCGTCGCGCGGCGCCAGTTGAAGCTGCGTGACATCCTGCACATGCAGCCGGGGGATGTGATCCCGGTCGAGATGCCGGACGAAATGATCATGCGCGCCAACGGCGTGCCGGCCTTCAAGGTCAAGATGGGCTCACACAAAGGCAACCTCGCGTTGCAAGTGATCGAGCCGATCGAGCGCCGCTGAAACGGCGCCACACCCCCTTTTGCATTAACTGAATTGTTGCCCGCCGAGGACACATGATGAACGACGATATGAACGCCCAGGACGACCAGGCACTGGCTGACGAATGGGCTGCGGCCCTGGAAGAAACCGGTGACGGTCAAGCTGACATCGACGCCCTGCTGGCCGCCGACGCAGCCAGCGGCTCGCGTCTGCCGATGGAAGAGTTCGGCAGCGTGCCGAAGAACAACGATCCGGTGACCCTCGACGGCCCGAACCTGGACGTCATCCTCGACATCCCGGTATCGATCTCGATGGAAGTCGGCAGCACCGACATCAACATCCGCAACCTGCTGCAACTCAACCAGGGTTCGGTGATCGAGCTCGATCGTCTGGCCGGTGAGCCGCTGGACGTGCTGGTCAACGGCACGCTGATCGCGCACGGCGAAGTGGTAGTGGTCAACGAGAAGTTCGGCATCCGTCTGACTGACGTGATCAGCCCAAGCGAACGCATCAAGAAGCTGCGCTGAGTGAAACGGTTTCTCTGGGCTTTGCTGGCATTGCCATTGAGCGTGCTGGCCGCCGAACCGTCGACGACCACCACAGTGCCTGCCGCCACCGCGCCGATGGTCAACAGCGGCGTGGCCGGGCAACTGACGCAACTGGTGTTCGGCCTGTTGCTGGTGCTGGGGTTGATCTTCTTCCTCGCTTGGCTGTTGCGCCGGGTGCAGCAGGCAGGGCCGGCCGGCAAGGGGCAAGTGATCGAGCTGATCGGTTCGCGCGCGCTCGGGCCGCGTGACCGTTTGTTGCTGGTGCAGGTCGGCAACGAGCAAATTCTGCTCGGCTTGAGCCCCGGTACCATCACCGCGCTGCACGTGCTCAAGGAGCCGGTGCCGGTGCCGAGCACCAGTGAAAAAGCCACTCCGGATTTTGCCCAGCAGTTGCTGAAGATACTCGGCAAGGATCAGAAGGATACGAAGTAATGGGTGCGTTACGCATCGTCTTGACGCTGGCCTTGTTGCTGGCCGCGCCGCTGGCGTTCGCCGCCGATCCGTTGTCGATCCCGGCGATCACGCTGGGCACCAACGCCGATGGCGCGCAGGAGTATTCGGTCAGTCTGCAGATCCTGCTGATCATGACCGCGCTGAGCTTCATTCCGGCGGCCGTGATTCTGATGACCAGTTTCACCCGGATCATCATCGTCTTCTCGATCCTGCGTCAGGCCCTCGGCCTGCAGCAGACGCCGTCGAACCAGATCCTCACCGGCATGGCGCTGTTCCTCACCCTGTTCATCATGGCCCCGGTGTTCGATCGGGTTAACAACGATGCGCTGCAACCGTATCTGGCGGAAAAACTCACCGCCCAGCAAGCGGTAGAAAAAGCCCAGGTGCCGATCAAGGACTTCATGCTCGCCCAGACCCGCACCAGCGATCTGGAGCTGTTCATGCGCCTGTCCAAGCGCACCGACATCGCCACCCCGGATCAGGCGCCGCTGACCATTCTGGTGCCGGCGTTCGTCACCTCCGAGCTTAAAACCGCGTTCCAGATCGGCTTCATGATCTTCATTCCGTTCCTGATCATCGACCTCGTCGTGGCCAGTGTGCTGATGGCGATGGGTATGATGATGCTCTCGCCGCTGATCATTTCGCTGCCGTTCAAGATCATGCTGTTCGTGCTGGTGGATGGCTGGGCGCTGATCATCGGCACCCTGGCCAGCAGTTTTGGAGGTGTCTCGCCATGACGCCGGAAGTTGCGGTCGATATCTTTCGTGAAGCCCTTTGGCTGACCACATTGATGGTCGCGATTCTGGTTGTGCCCAGCCTGTTGGTCGGCTTGCTGGTGGCGATGTTCCAGGCTGCGACCCAGATCAACGAACAGACGTTGAGCTTCCTGCCGCGTCTGCTGGTGATGCTGGTGACGTTGATCGTCGCCGGTCCGTGGATCGTGCAGACGTTCATGGAATACATCATTCAGTTGTACAAAAACATCCCGATGGTCATCGGCTAAGCCATGCAATCGCTGCTTCAGCTGACCGACACCCAGATCAGTACCTGGGTGGCGTCGTTCATGTTGCCGCTGTTTCGCGTGGCGTCGATGCTGATGGTGATGCCGGTGTTCGGCACCACCCTGGTGTCGCGCCGAATCCGCCTGTATTTCGCGGTGGCGATAACCGTGTGCATTGCGCCGAGCCTGCCGCCGATGCCGGCGGTCAGCCCGCTGGACCTCAGCGGTTTGCTGCTGATAGCCGAGCAGATTCTCGTTGGCGCGGTGCTCGGGTTTTCCCTGCAACTGTTTTTCCAGGCCTTCGCCGTGGCCGGGCAGATTGTCGCGATCCAGATGGGCATGGGGTTTGCCTCGATGGTCGACCCGGCCAACGGTGTCTCGGTGGCAGTGATCGGGCAATTCTTCACCATGCTGGTGACGCTGCTGTTCCTGTCGATGAACGGCCATCTGGTGGTCTTCGAAGTGCTCACCGAAAGCTTCACCACGCTACCGGTCGGCAGCGGTCTGATGACTGCGCATTACTGGGAGCTGGCCGGCAAACTCGGCTGGGTCCTCGGTGCGGCGTTGCTGCTGGTATTGCCGGCGGTCACCGCGTTGCTGGTGGTCAACATCGCATTTGGCGTGATGACTCGCGCCGCACCGCAACTGAACATTTTTTCCATCGGTTTCCCGCTGACCCTGGTCCTCGGTCTGTTTATTGTCTGGGTCGGTCTGGCGGACATTCTCAATCAGTATCAGCCGCTGGCCACTGAAGCCTTGCAGCTGCTACGCGAACTGGCACGGGCGCGCTGAGTCATGGCAGAGAGCGAAAGCGGTCAGGACAAAACAGAAGACCCCACGGACAAACGCAAAAAAGACTCCCGTGAAAAGGGCGAGATTGCCCGTTCCAAAGAGCTCAATACCCTCGCCGTGATGATGGCCGGCGCCGGTGCGCTGCTGGTGTTCGGCGGCATGCTCGCCGAAGACTTGATGGAGCTGATGCGCCTGAACTTCACGCTGTCGCGTGAGGTGATCATGGATCAGGGTTCCATGGGGGCATTTCTGTTGAAGTCGGGTCAGATGGCGTTGTTGGCCATCCAGCCGTTCATGATCACCCTGTTGCTCGCGGCGCTGATCGGGCCGATTTCCCTCGGTGGCTGGCTGTTTGCGGCCGGTTCCATGGCGCCCAAGTTCAGCCGGATGAACCCGGCGGCAGGCTTGAAGCGAATGTTTTCGTTCAAGGCTGTAGTCGAACTGCTCAAGGCGCTGGCCAAGTTTCTGGTCACCTTGGGGGTGGCGTTGGTGGTGCTGATGTCGGATGTCGATGACTTGATGCGCATCGCCCACGAGCCGCTGGAGATGGCGATTATTCACAGCGTCACTCTGGTCGGCTGGAGTACCTTGTGGCTGGCCTGCGGCCTGATCATCATCGCCGCTGTCGATGTGCCGGTGCAGCTCTGGGAAGCGCACAAGAAACTGCTGATGACCAAGCAGGAAGTGCGCGACGAGCACAAGGATCAGGAGGGTCGTCCGGAGGTCAAACAGCGCATCCGCCAGACCCAGCGCGAAATGTCCCAGCGGCGGATGATGGCGGCAATTCCTGACGCCGACGTGGTTATCACCAACCCGACCCACTACGCCGTCGCGCTCAAGTACGACTCGGAAAAGGGCGGGGCGCCGATCCTGCTGGCCAAGGGCAGCGACTTCCTCGCGTTGAAAATCCGCGAAATCGCCGTCGCCAACAACGTCATGCTCCTCGAATCGCCGGGGCTGGCGCGTTCGATCTACTACTCCACCGAACTGGAGCAGGAAATCCCCGGCGGGTTGTATCTGGCGGTGGCTCAGGTCTTGGCCTACGTCTACCAGATTCGCCAGTACCGCGCCGGCAAGGGCAAACGTCCGGATCCGCTCAAGGACGACTTGCCGATTCCGCCGGATCTGCGTCGCGATTCCTGACGGTTACCGTCTGTCTGGAAAGCCTCTGAACCTGTCAAGTCTGACAGTAGACGGCTGCGCCCGCCGGCGCTCTCATTGCCATGGGAATTCTCCCGGCATTTCCCTGCATTGGTCGCTCTGTTCATCTGATACGAGTACCAGGGAGCGGCGCCTGCATCGGGTTTCAGAGGAAGCAATCATGGCAGACCAGCCCCACATAAAGTTGCAAGGTATGGAGCTCGAATTCGTCTCGGGAGTGTTGGAGCAGCGTACAGCCGATCGCGCAATCGGTTACACCGTGACTTTCAAGTTGATGCTGGACTTCACCCATTTCAAACAGATGGCCAACGCCTACAGCGCCAATTATCTGGAAGTGTCGAACAACGCGATTCGGCCGGAACTGGAGGGGTTGGCGTACCACAATCACTACAGTGTGATTGGTGCTTCTGCAGGAAAAATCGTCAACAGTGCGATGCTTTTCGAGCTCTTCACCGATCCGGATTTGTACCTGGATGTCTGGATCAACAGTGAAATGGAGAGGCGATTTGGCAAGCCGCAATTCGTCATAGAGGGGAATGCGCTTTTGTTGACGGCGCGGCAGGATTTTCGTTGGGAAAATCCGGAGCGCGAAATCAAGATCGAAGACCTCCCCATCATTTGGTTTGGTTGGGCACTCACCCTCATAGAGCAGCGGACAAAAGTGTCTTGGGGGCTGCCGGAGCGTACGACGCCGATATCGGTGGTGACGTTTATGTACCCGCAGGACGAGGTCGTCGTTATTGAGGGTACGGAGCTGCTCAAGGGCGCGCGCTATATCAACGGCAAGGAGCTCAGTTTCGGCCCGATTACACCTGAGCAGGTTTTAACGGCGTAGTGATCTGCAACCCGCCGCCCCGATTGAAACGGGGCGGCGGTTTTTTTCTGCCTCAAGGTTTTGTGTTGCGCCTTAGCCAGTATTCGCGCTCCCACTTTGGAAGCCGTTCAACGGTGGGAGCGAGCCTGCTCGCGTAGGCGTCAGAATTGACGCTGGATCAATCAGCAGGTGACCCCAATGCCTGCGTCAACCCGGCAACTCCAGATTATCCATCACCCGGTTCACCGCCAGTTCCCCGAGCATGATCAATTGCGCGATCCCCAACAGCGTCCTGCGCTGCGACGCCGGTATGAGATGGGCAAAGTCATGGGCGATGGTTCTGGCTGAGGCGAGGGTTTCGCTGGCATCGGCCAGCAGCTCCTCGTTTTTGAAGTCGGCGGTAACGGCGTACATCCGGCGGGTTCTGCGCGGTGGTGGGGTGGAGCCGGGTGGGCAGAGGTAGTGATCGAGCGCGCGTTCGGCGGCGTCGTTGAGCTTTTTTGAATCGAGGGATTCGTAGGGGGAGGCGAGATCGATTTCGGGTGGGTTGGGTGTTGGTTTGATCATGGTGAAGCTCCTGAGGTTATGGAGCCACTCTTTCCCTGTCGCTAAACAAGTGAAGGTGGCAGCTGTACGCAGGTTAGCGAACCGGTCACAGGCACCCCGGTAGACCCAAAGGTCTCCCGCATACAGCCGCCATAACGTAATTGCAGGCGAAGAGTCCTACAACGAAGCCACGAACGCTGATGCACTGAGATGGTCCGGGTCGCTAAACCCGATCGCTGATTTGTCAGCGACCGGACCACAATAGAACCCGACCCCAAAGCGCACAAGCCGGCGGATTCTGGCGTAGCTGTAGGCAATGGCGCAAGAATTTGTAGCCTGGAAGGCGTGTCTGAAGGTGTCTTTTAAACGCCTGAGTTTAAAAGGCGATTTGCGCTGACCTCACTCGCCCCTTCGCGAGCAAGCTCGCTCCCACATTTGAAATGCATTTCCCTGTGGGAGCGAGCTTGCTCGCGAAAGGGCCATCCCGGTCAGCAAAAAATCTCGATCAAGCCCGCTGTTTAACTCACTTGTTAAATAAATCCGTCCCCTTCTATTTACAGTTTCTAGTCACGCCTGAGCAGTAAACTTGATATCGTCAATAGTAATGAAGATGCCGCTACCACCAGTTAAATGGCTTAGTTCTACTCGCCTGATATTCGGCTCTATAACGACCTCGCGTTTAGGGTCCGTATGTTGGTTTGCTTGTATCCTCAATGTTTTCAACGGCGTAGACCCATTTCCGTAGAAAGTCGCAGTAAATGCAGCGCCAGGATTGTTGTCGCTCCAGATGGAGTAAGTGAACTCTATACGAGAGCAAGGTACTCTCAGACTCAGCGTGGCCCTCGCAATATTGTTGTTTCTGCTAACTAAATATAGGTATGCATTTCCGCTATTTATAATGCTTACATAGCCATCTTGAGCAGGCTGGGATGTAATTGTCATGTAAGTCGTTTCCAGGGTGCTTATTATTTGCGCAGGATATTTTTCAAAACCCTCCACAAAAGACACCGGAAGCACCGTAAATCCCCTTTTTCCTGTCGAAGCCCCCGGTCCATAAAGTCCTTTGGCATAAATACTGTGCGCCGTTGTTGTACTCAAGACTGTGATGATTCGCTCCCATGCACCTGACGCATTGGCGGTGGCTTGTGCCTTGGATACATTATTGTCAAATATTTCGACTGTCAGGCCGTTGGCGGCGATGCCACTGACCGAGATTGCGGTTTCCGCTGTGTAGCCGTTTTCCGGGATTTCGACACCGCTGGGAGAGCCTTTGACCGATGTCAAAGTCGGAGCGGTGGCGGCTGTGACGGTCAGCGTTCTTGCCACCGACACTGCACCTGAACCGTACAGCGCCTTGGCGGTAAAGCTGTGTTCTGCCACAGCCAGGGCACTGACGAGCAGCGTCCAGACACCGGTTGTGGCATGTGCCGTTGCCTGATCTTTGGAGACTGTGCCGTCAAAGACTTCGACCTTCTGGCCTTTGGCCGCGACGCCGCTCAGGGTTACGGCAGTTTCCACCGTGACTCCGCCTTGAGGGATTTCGACATCGCTGGGAGAGCCTTTGACCGATGTCAAAGTGGGAGCGGTGGCGGCTGTGACGGTCAGTGTTCTGGCTGCTGACACGGCGCCAGAGCCGTACAGCGCCTTAGCGGTAAAGCTGTGTGCTGCCACAGCCAGGGCACTGACGAGCAGCGTCCAGACACCGGTTGTGGCATGTGCCGTTACCTGATCTTTGGAGACGGTCCCGTCAAAGATTTCGACCTTCTGGCCTTTGGCGGCCACGCCGCTTAGCGTCACAGCCGTTTCAACCGTGGGGTTGCCGTCGGGGATTTCGGCGTTGCCTGGTGAGCCTTTCACTGACGTCAGCGTGGGAGCGGTGGGCTCCGTTACGCTCAGGTTACGCACATCCGAATACAACGGATTACTCGGATAACAGGCCTCGGCGTACAACCGTCGCACGCCGAGAGGCACGGTAATCGGACATTCCCAGATGCCTGTAGTCAGGTTGGCAGTCGCAGTTCCCCTTGTGGCTGAACCGGACCCGCTGCCGTCACGGATGTTGATCTGTTGACCCAGGCTAGCTGTGCCTTTGAGTATCAGATCGGTGCTGACCGTGATTGTACCTTCCAGCACTTCTTCATTTCTGTCATCCAGCACATTGTCCAGCGTCGGCACTACCGATGCGACGACGACAATATCCCAGGTATTGGAAAGTATGCCGTCCTTGCGTCGGGCTCTCAGTTTGTAGGTGTTCCCTGCCACCAGTCCGGTCAGTCGAAATGTCCATTCCCCCTTTGGATCAACTTGAATTTCCGTATTCGGCATCAGTGTGCCGTTATTGGCCAGATCGATTTTTGTGTCTGGAGTGGCCGTACCTGACAGGATAATGGTCGTTTCTACGGTCTGGCCGCCGGCGGGAATGTCTTCATTGCTGGACGAGCCTTTGACCGAGTCAATGGTCGGCTCCACATTTTCGACGGTTTTGATCGTGTAAGTGCGTAACGGAAACAGTACTGCCCTATCGTTATTGGCCACTTTATCGAAGTTCAATTTGAACATTATGGTTAACAAGCTCGTGTCTTTGAGATTGTGCAGCCAGGCAACCTCTGCACGATAAAACAGTCCGTCGTCACCTTTGTGCGCAGCTCCCGCCCAGAATACTTTGGCAATGGCGTTTCCATCGTTGTCAATACCATCGTAACGCAGCCAGATATTTTGATGGAGCAATTGCAAAGGCCACTTTTCAATTTGCACCTCCGCGTCATTTGGCAGGTTGCCAGTGTTCAGCACTGTGCCAGTTTCTCCAGCAATAGCCGGCCTTGGCAGGTTGGGATCCTGCGCGCTGAAGTTTTGGACGGTTGCTTGTGACTCATGTGAACCCAGCAATTTTTCATCAAGGAAAACGTGATAAGAAACTTTCACCGTTTTTCCCAGATTGAACGCGACCAGTGAGTTGGCTAGGGGTATCTCCAGGTCTCCCGGTGCGATCACATCAGTCGGGCCAACTGTTTGGCTGCCCTCGCCAGGTGTGCCGATAAAGTCGACGCTTATTTTTTTACCAGCCATATTCGTGAACGCTGGTATCACCGCCGTCAGTGTTTCCTTGGCAGCGATCGGTTGAAGAATGTCATTGAGTGCTTCTTTAATTCTCGGCGGCTTTAGATCCAGCGCCACGCCGACACTGAACTTCAACGTATCCGAATAACTCGTCCCGCCCGCCGCGCGTTTGATCTCGTATTTGACCTCGACCGTTCCGCCTTCATTGTCCTTGATCATCGCGGCCGGGATGGTGAACGGCACTTCCTTGCCGGCGGTGAATTCGTTCAGCTTGATCGAGTCGGGGTATTGACCGGTGATCGAGCCGAGCCAGGACATGAAAATTTCATCGCCGTTGACCGTTTCCTTATAGATCACCGTCGCGGTGGTGCCGGCGGTGTCTGCTGGCAGGACGTCGTCTACCACGCCGGCCACCTTGGGTTGCGGCAGTTCCTGGCGTGGTTCGCCGACGCGCAGGATGTCGCTGTGGACCGACTCGCGAATGGCGCGGGAGGCCTCGAACGCGTCCAGCGTGGTGAGCACTGCGCTCGGAATCAGTAGTTGGTAGTAGAACTCCGCGGTGCCTCCGTCGACCGGGGCCAGGTGTTTGCCGTCGATGTTGTACAACAGTGGTTTGGCCGCGACGATGTCGTTGTGGGTGATGGGGCGCGTTGGCAGCTCAGGCAGGTACGGTTTGCGGCCGGGCGTGGTACCGAGCATGGCTGGCTGAAGGACCTGGCCTTCGACAAAGGATTTGTCGAAGGGGATCTCCAGACGGATTTGGGGCAGTGTAGGGTCCAGCGCTCCGGAGTTCGCGTCCAGCACTTCCGGCGCGGCCAGCCGCTGCACTTCGCCGATGGCGCGGATGAATTGGCTTTTGGATTTCAGATCGGCGGAGCCGTCGGCTTTTTCCAGGCGGTAAGACAAGGTGATCTGCGATTTGGCCAACTGGCGCAGCACGGCGTTGGGGGCCTTGATTTCCATAATGCTCGGCACACTGTTCAACTCCACGCCTGCTGACGGTTCCCAATCAATCGGCGGTCCTTCGACGGGGGTGCCCTTGATCCTGATGAATACCTCGTCTCCGACTTTGAACGTGCTCGTATCCGTGGCAATAACTTGCACGGTGCCATCGGCGTCGCCCAGCTCGTCGACATCCAGCACGTTGTTCACCGTTCCCTTGAGCAACGGCGCCACCAGCCGGCTCTCATCTACGGCCACCTTTATACGCTGCTCGGGGCTCCAGTCCTCGGAGCGGTTGAAGACGCAGTCGTACACCTCGAACACCACGGCCACGCCGGGCGCATCGCCGGCCTCTTTTATGATCTCTTTGGTGATGGTGATGATGATCGGCGTCTTGCCTTCGGCCTGTTCCTGGGTCAGCGGCTCACTGAACACGTAGATCCCACCCCAACTCAAGCGACAAATATCGCCGGCCGCAGCGTAGGGGTAGGGCGGTGTGCCATTGGCCTCGCCAATGCTGATCTTCACGCCAGCTTCCAGGTTCTCCTTGTTGATGCCATCGTCAAGAATGTCTTGGGGAATGATCATGATCAGCTTGGAATGCCCGCCGTCACCGTTGTCATCATGGCCGCCCGGGCGCGTCAGCTTGACCAGCACCTGCATGACTTCGGACGGTTCATCTTTGCTCGCGCCCAGCGGCTTGACGGAATAGGACACCGAAAACTTGCCATCGACCATGTGCTGGGGAGGCACGAACATGCGCAGTTGCGTCTTGACTTCGTCCTTGTTGACGATTTCCAACCAGACGTTCTGCCCGGTGCCCCAAAAGATCGTCAGCCTGTCGCCTTCCGCCATGTTGCCCCATGGCCCCGCCTGGCACAGCAGGCCATGAAGCGGAAAGTTGCCCAGCGCCGCAGCGATGTTGATGCCCCAGACATCGGGATCCGTCGACACCGGGTCTTTGCTGCGACCGGGGATGCCGAGTTCCTCAAGGATCATCGGTTCGATGGGGGGGGACATGGCGAGGACTCCGTGGCGGGAAATGACGGAGTGATTGAACGGCGAAACGGCAGATTGCACACCTGTCAGATCTGACAGGTGTGCAAGGGTATTCGACGAGCGGTTGTTTGTATCTCTTGCTCGATCGATGGGGAGTCTTTGAAGACGCCTTCGTCGGATCGCAGCCCGGAACAGGCTCGCTCCCACAGGTTGGGCGGTGTAAATACAGCCTTGTGATCGACACCGATCTCTGTGGGAGCGGGTTTGCTCTGGGCGGCGATCCGACGAAGGCATCGGCAGCCACAGCGCCTCATTCAAGGCTTGTCACGGAGGCGTGCTACTGCGGCAACTGCAGATTATCCATCACTCGATTCACCGCCAGTTCACCGAGCATGATCAGTTGCGCGATACCCAGCAGCGTCCTGCGCTGTGACGCGGGTATGAGGTGGGCGAAGTCATGAGCGATGGTTCTGGCTGAGGCGAGTGTTTCGCTGGCATCGGCCAGCAGTTCCTCGTTTTTGAAGTCCGCAGTGACGGCGTACATCCGGCGGGTTTTGCGTGGCGGTGGGGTAGAGTCGGGTGGGCAGAGGTAGTGATCGAGCGCGCGTTCGGCGGCGTCGTTGAGTTTTTTGAATCGAGGGATTCGTAGGGGGAGGTGGGGTCGGTTTCGGGTGGGTTGGGTGTTGGTTTGATCATGGTGAGACTCCGTGGTTGATTTAGCCGCCACGGCTCATCGCTAAACAAGTAAAGGTGGCGGCTGTACGCAGGTTAGCGATCCGGGTCACAGAAACCCCGGGTAGACCCGAAGGTCTCCCACGCACAGCCACCATGACGCCAAGTGCAGATAGAAAAAGCTGCAATTGAGACTGGGGATTGAGCGTCTGTAGGGTATCGGATCGCTAAACCCGATCGCTGATTCGCCAGCGACCGCACCACAATAGAACCCGCCCCCAAGGCGTACAAGCCGGCGGATTCTGGCTTGGCTGTAGGCAATGGCGCAAGGATTTGTAGCCTGAAAGGCGTATCTGAAGGTGTCTTTTAAACGCCAGAGTTTAAAAGGCGATTTGCACTGACTTAACTGGCCCCTTCGCGAGCAAGCTCGCTCCCACATTTGCAATGCGTTTCCCTGTGGGAGCGAGCTTGCTCGCGAAAGGGCCATCCCGGTAGGCAAAAAAATCTCGGCCAAGTCTCGCTGTTTAAATCACTGCTTAAATAGATTTGTCCCCTTTTCTCGGATCCGCTCAAGGACGATTTGCCGATTCCGCCGGAACTGCGCCGCGATTCCTGACATTGCGGTGATACAACAAAAAACCGCCATCCCGATTGAACGGGCCGGCGGTTCTTTATGCCTGACCCAATGAGAGTCCGCCTCCTGGTGCGGTCATTGTGGCGAGGGAGCTTGCTCCCGTCAGGCTGCGTAGTCAGGAAGTGGCCACGATATTGTCAAAGAGCACAATCGTCCCGTTGGGTTCAATGATGGTGATGCTGTGTATGTCTTGATGTTCGAATTTCAGTTCCAACAACATGCTACCGCCCTCCTTTGCTCGCTGATCGCTCTGGCCGAGTTTTTGATTGTCTTTATTATAGAAATAGGCTTCAAACCCTTCCCCGGCATTAATGAACCAAAGGCTGATAGCCGAGGCCGGCGCTTTAAGGGTTATTTTAAGCTCTCCGCTCATGACACCTAGTACCTTGCCGCCGAAGTGCTCTTCTTCTTTAAAGTTTCTGATGACCATTACCGAATTTTCATTGGGTCGAGGGCCGAGGAAAAAGTCCATATCGGGTCGCTCGAATCCACTGTTCTGCACGAATACACAATTTTCCATATTGTTGAAATCTTCGATAATCCGATTGACCGTGCTCATGACGATTGCTCTGCTGAGTTGATGAGTGGCTACTCAAGCAGACATATGAAAACGCATCTACTGTCAGAAGTTACAGGTTTTATCACCGTTCGTCTGAAATGCTTTTGGCCATACATCAATGGTTAAATAAATCTGTCCGCTTTTCGGTCCGATATCACCGGACTTATGCGTGATTCTCAGGTTTACCTTTCGTCTGAAAAGACGTCTTACCTGTCAGGTTTTACAGGTGTGGGACGCGTGCTGCTGCGGTTTGATTGCCGGGTGGCGCCGCACATCGGGTGCGCTTGCTTATGCGATAGCAAAGGAGAAAAGGAAATGGAATTGAAAGATAAAGATGACGTGGGTTCATTCGTAAGCTACAACGAAAAAACTGGTAGGGGCACTATCTTTCCGGGAACGCACGATGAATACGTCAGAATAAAAGACATACTTGCCGGGAAAATTCGCTCACCTTACCCGGAACCTCCGCTTGACCCTGACGGAAGATGTTTTTTCTTTCTGATCCCTGAAAGCCAAAAGCACCAATTCAACTTCAAAGTCGGTAGGTCGGTCGTATGTGATCTGGTGAAAAAAGGTTCGATGGAAGTGACAAACCTCCGCTTTTAATTTGAAGCGCAGCGGGGTTGGCGAATCTCTATCGGGATCAGGCGGTACGCCGAGTACAGATTCGCCGAGATGATCACGAAACACCGCTGGTGCTGGTCACTAACGACTTTTCTCGCTCTGCTGAAGAAATTGCCGGGCTGTACAAACAGCGCTGGCAGATTAAGTTGTTTTTCAAGTGGATCAAGCAAAACCTAAAGCTCAAACGCTATTTTTGCCTCTCCGAAAATGCCGTTCGTCTGCAGATTTACAGCGCTCTGATCACATACCTTTTGCTGCATCTCTATCAGCGCCGATCAGGTGGCTCCGGGTCTATTTCCAGCTTCGTCATTCGGCTAGCCCATACGTTGTTCGAACGCCATCAAGTATCGAACATCTTGAACACCGAAGGCAGAAGCGAACAGAGCAGAAGGCAGCTCAAGGCTGCCTTCTGCTATGAAACAGTTTTTACCGGACACTAGTGACGCTCTGCGTGGGAATGCAGCCCGGGACGCTCCGCGTCCCTTCCGAAGCCGAGCGCGGAGCGTCCGTTGAGGCATTCCCACACAGGAGTGTGGGAACGATCATCGCGGGGCGTTACTGCGGCAACTGCAGATTATCCATCACCCGATTCACCGCCAGCTCGCCGAGCATGATCAATTGCGCGATCCCCAACAGCGTCCTGCGTTGCGACGCGGGAAGGAGATGGGCGAAGTCATGGGCGATGGTTCTGGCGGAGGCGAGTGTTTCGCTGGCATCGGCCAGCAGTTCCTCGTTCTTGAAATCTGCGGTGACGGCGTACATCCGACGGGTTTTACGTGGCGGCGGGGTCGAGCCGGGTGGGCAGAGGTAGTGATCGAGGGCGCGGTCGGCGGCGTCGTGGAGCTTTTTGGAATCGAGGGATTCGTAGGGGGAGGTGGGGTCGGTTTCGGGTGGGTTGGGTGTTGGTTTGATCATGGTGAAGCTCCTAGAGTCATTGGAGCTGCCAACGTTCGCTGCGAGACGAATGAGGGTGGCAGCTATACGCGGGTCGCAGACCGGGACTCTAGAACCGGCAGACCCGAAGGTCTCCCACGTACAGCCGCCATAAAAAAGCGGGTGTTGTGCGTCCAGAGATCGACGGGCTGCGAGACCCGATCGCTGATTCGTCAGCGACCGACCCACAATAGAACCCGACCCCAAGACGCACAAGCCGGCGGATTCTGGCTTGGCTGTAGGCAATGGCGCAAGGATTTGTAGCCTGGAAGGCGTGTCTGGAGGTGTCTTTTAAACGCCTGAGTTTAAAAGGCGATTTGGCGGACTTCACTGGCCTCTTCGCGAGCAGGCTCACTCCCAGAAGAGACTGCATTCCAAATGTAAGAGTGAAATGCACACCAAATGTAGGAGTGAGCCTGCTCGCGATAGCGGAGTGTCAGTTGACGAATTTTTTGAATGACACGCCGCTATCGCGAGCAGGCTCACTCCTACAGGGGGCATGTTTTCTCTCCCGATTTCATTCCCCGGCAAAAGTTGGAAAGCTTCTTGCAGTACCCGCCGTGAGCCCGCTCTGGGCGTCAAAAGTTTGCTTTAAAGGAACGGGGAAAACCGGTGGATCGCTCTCAGTTATTCAACACTGCTCGCACAAACGTTGCCGACCTCAGTCGGGGCAATCTGGGCGTGCCGTTGTTGCTGCTGGTGATGCTGGCGATGATGATGTTGCCGGTGCCGCCGTTCCTGCTCGACGTGTTTTTCACCTTCAACATCGCGCTGTCGATCGTCGTTCTGCTGGTCTGCGTGTACGCGCTGCGGCCGCTGGATTTTGCGGTGTTCCCGACGATTCTGCTGGTCGCGACGTTGCTGCGGCTGGCGTTGAACGTAGCTTCGACGCGGGTGGTGATGCTGCACGGTCAGGACGGCCACGCCGCTGCCGGTAAGGTGATTCAGGCCTTCGGTGAGGTGGTGATCGGCGGTAACTACGTGGTTGGTATCGTGGTCTTCGCGATCTTGATGATCATCAACTTCGTCGTGGTGACCAAAGGTGCCGGGCGGATTTCCGAGGTGAGCGCGCGCTTCACCCTCGATGCAATGCCCGGCAAACAAATGGCGATCGACGCCGACCTCAACGCCGGTCTGATTGACCAGAACCAGGCCAAGATGCGCCGTCAGGAAGTCGCCCAAGAGGCCGAGTTCTACGGTTCGATGGATGGTGCCAGCAAGTTCGTCCGGGGTGACGCCATCGCTGGTCTGTTGATTCTGTTCATCAACCTTATTGGCGGCATGGCCGTCGGTATCTTCCAGCACAACATGAGCTTTGGCGATGCCGGTCGGGTTTACGCCTTGCTGACCATCGGTGACGGTTTAGTGGCGCAATTGCCATCACTGTTGTTATCGACAGCGGCAGCGATCATGGTGACCCGTGCTTCCGGTTCGGAAGACATGGGCAAACAGATCAATCGCCAGATGTTCGCCTCGCCGAAAGCGTTGGCGGTGGCGGCCGGTTTGATGGCCGTGATGGGCCTGGTGCCGGGCATGCCGCACTTCTCCTTCCTGAGCATGGCTGCGCTAGCCGCTGGCGGCGCGTACCTGTTCTGGAAGAAGCAGAACGTGGCCAAGGTCGTGGCGCTGGAAGAGGTCAAGCGCCAGCAGGAACTGCTGCCGTCGCCGGCCCGTGCCATGGAAACCAAGGAGCTGGGCTGGGATGACGTCACGCCGATCGACATGATCGGTCTGGAAGTCGGTTATCGCCTGATCCCGCTGGTGGATCGCAATCAGGGTGGGCAATTGCTGGCGCGGATCAAGGGCGTGCGCAAGAAGCTTTCGCAGGATCTGGGCTTCCTGATGCCGACCGTGCACATCCGCGACAACCTCGATCTGGCGCCGAGCGCCTATCGCCTGACTCTGATGGGCGTGATCCTCGCCGAAGCCGAGATCTACCCGGATCGCGAGCTAGCGATCAACCCGGGCCAGGTCTACGGCACGCTCAACGGTATCAATGCCAAAGATCCGGCTTTCGGTCTGGAAGCGGTGTGGATCGAAATCAGCCAGCGTGCCCAGGCACAATCGCTCGGTTACACCGTGGTCGATGCCAGCACCGTGGTCGCCACGCACTTGAACCAGATTCTGTACAAGCACTCCAGTGAGCTGATCGGCCACGAGGAAGTGCAGCAACTCATGCAATTGCTGGCCAAAAGCTCGCCGAAACTGGCGGAAGAGCTGGTGCCGGGCGTGGTTTCGCTGTCGCAACTGCTGAAAGTGCTGCAAGCGCTGTTGGCCGAACACGTGCCGGTGCGCGATATCCGCAGTATTGCCGAAGCCATCGCCAACAACGCTGCGAAGAGTCAAGATACCGCCGCGTTGGTGGCTGCGGTGCGCGTCGGCGTATCGCGCGCCATCGTCCAAAGCATTGTAGGCACTGAGTCGGAGCTGCCTGTGATCACCTTGGAACCAAGGTTGGAACAAATATTGCTCAATAGTCTGCAGAAGGCAGGACAAGGCTCGGAAGAGGGCGTTCTGCTGGAGCCAAGCATGGCCGAGAAGCTGCAGCGTTCGCTCATCGAAGCGGCGCAGCGTCAGGAAATGCAAGGTCAGCCGGTGATCCTTTTGGTCGCTGGCCCGATCCGCGCGATGCTCTCGCGCTTTGGCCGCCTCGCAGTCCCTGGATTGCATGTGCTGGCCTACCAGGAAATACCGGACAACAAGCAAGTGACCATCGTTGCGACAGTAGGGCCCAACGGCTGAGGTAGTGGTTTATGCAAGTTAAGCGTTTCTTTGCCGCCGATATGCGTCAGGCCATGAAGCTGGTTCGTGATGAGCTGGGCGCTGATGCCGCCATCATTGGCAACCGCCGCATTGCCGGCGGTGTCGAGCTGACGGCGGCACTGGATTACAAATTGTCGGCGCTGGCGCCACGGGTTCCGAACATGGAGCTCGAAGACGAGCTGCGCAAGACCCAGTCGCGCATCGTCACCGCTCAGGCCGAGTTGAGCCTGCGTGGCGAAGCCGATGGCAACAGCAATCGCCAGATTTTCGCTGGCCTGCCGTTGACGGCCGGCCTGCCGCTGACCGCAGCTGAACCGCTGACCGAGCCGACCTACGCCGCTCCGGCGCGTCCAGCCCCGGCACCTGCGCAGTCTTCCGGCGGTGTTGATCCGCGCGCACTGGATTCGATGCGTTTTGAATTGAACAGCCTGCGCGAGCTGATGGAAGTCCAGCTCGGTACCCTGGCCTGGAATCAGCTGCAAGGCAGCCGTCCGGCGCAGGCCAATCTGTATCGCCGTCTGCAACGTATCGGCCTGTCCGGCCCGTTGTCGCGCGATCTGCTGGCGATGATCACCGATATCGAAGAGCCGCGTCAGGCCTGGCGCATGTTGCTCGCGCACCTGGCACGGATGATTGCCGTACCGGAAGTCGAGCCGCTGGAAGAGGGCGGTGTGATTGCCATGGTCGGCCCGGCCGGCATGGGCAAGACCACTACGCTGGCCAAGCTTGCCGCGCGTTATGTGCTGAAATACGGCGCGCAGAATGTCGCGCTGGTGAGCATGGACAGTTTCCGTATCGGCGCTCAGGAACAGCTGAAGACGCTGGGTCGCATTCTCAATGTGCCGGTGACCCACGTCGATCCGGGCCAATCGCTGGTGCAGGTGCTGGATCCACTGCTGCGCAAACGCGTGGTGTTGATCGATACTGCCGGCCTGCAAGCCAGCGATCCAGCCCTGCGCATGCAGCTCGAAAGTCTGGCCGGGCGTGGCATTCGGTCAAAAAATTATCTGGTCTTGGCAACCACCAGCCAGAAACAGGTTCTAACCGCCGCTTATCACAGTTACAAGCGTTGCGGGCTTGCCGGCTGCATCCTGACTAAACTGGATGAAACGGCCAGCCTTGGCGAAGTGTTGAGCCTGGCGATCAGTCATGAATTGCCGGTCGCGTACCTGACCGATGGCCCACGGATTCCGGATGATTTGCATCTGCCGCGTCGTCATCAACTGGTCAGCCGCGCCGTCAGCGTGCAAATGCAGGAAGAACCCAGCGAAGAAGCCATGGCTGACATGTTCGCTGATATCTATCACAGCCCGACCAAGCAGGTAGGCTGAGGTATTCATGAACAGTTTTTGTACCTACATCGATGGTCTGCCATGCATTGTTCCGGTTGTGAACGCGCAGCCAGTAATGTGGCCTCCGTCTATGCAAGACAAGGTAAAGAAATAACATGGGCAGCATGCATCCCGTACAGGTGATCGCGGTGACCGGCGGCAAAGGTGGCGTCGGCAAGACTAACGTGTCAGTGAACTTGTCGCTGGCGCTGGCAGAGCTTGGCCGTCGGGTCATGCTGCTGGACGCCGACCTCGGTCTGGCGAACGTTGACGTATTGTTGGGGCTGACCCCTAAGCGCACGCTGGCCGACGTCATCGAAGGCCGTTGCGAATTGCGCGACGTGCTGTTGCAAGGCCCCGGTGGCATTCGCATCGTGCCGGCGGCGTCCGGCACGCAGAGCATGGTCCACCTGAGCCCGGCGCAACACGCCGGCCTGATCCAGGCGTTCAGCGACATCGGCGACAATCTCGACGTATTGGTGATCGACACCGCTGCGGGTATTGGTGACTCGGTAGTCAGTTTTGTTCGCGCAGCCCAGGAAGTGTTGCTGGTGGTCTGCGACGAGCCGACGTCCATTACCGACGCCTACGCGCTGATCAAATTGCTCAACCGCGATTACGGCATGAACCGCTTCCGCGTCCTCGCCAACATGGCGCAGAGCCCGCAGGAAGGGCGCAACCTGTTCGCCAAGTTGACCAAGGTCACGGATCGCTTCCTTGACGTGGCCCTACAATATGTCGGCGCCGTGCCTTACGACGAAAGCGTGCGTAAAGCGGTGCAGAAGCAGCGTGCGGTGTATGAAGCCTTCCCGCGTTCCAAGTGCGCACTGGCGTTCAAGGCGATCGCGCAGAAGGTCGACACCTGGCCGCTGCCCGCCAACCCGCGTGGCCACCTTGAGTTTTTCGTCGAGCGCCTCGTGCAGCAAACGGCAGGGCCCGTGCTATGACCGCAAGCGGTATGAACTACTACAAGAAGTCGGCACGTGACGCGCAGTACGAACTGATCGAGCGTTACGCGCCACTGGTCAAACGCATCGCCTACCACTTGCTGGCGCGTTTGCCGGCGAGTGTGCAGGTCGAAGACCTGATCCAGGCCGGAATGATCGGTCTGCTCGAAGTCTCGACCAAATATGACGCCAGCAAAGGCGCCAGTTTTGAAACGTACGCGGGCATTCGAATCCGCGGCGCGATGCTCGACGAAGTGCGCAAAGGGGACTGGGCGCCACGCTCGGTTCACCGCAATACCCGTATGGTCAGTGACGCAATTCGCTCAATTGAAGCTAAAACCGGCCGTGACGCTAAAGATCACGAGGTTGCAGCCGAACTCCAATTGAGTCTCGACGATTACTACGGGATTTTGAATGACACCTTGGGCAGCCGCCTGTTCAGTTTCGACGACCTGCTGCAGGACGGCGAACACGAAGGGCTGCACGAGGATGGCGCGAGTGCTCATCTTGAGCCGTCGCGCGATCTGGAAGATGAACGTTTCCAGGCTGCGTTGGCGGACGCGATTGCCAATTTGCCGGAGCGTGAGCGACTGGTGTTGGCGCTGTACTACGACGAAGAGCTGAACCTCAAGGAAATCGGTGAAGTCCTTGGCGTCAGTGAATCGCGGGTCAGCCAGTTACACAGCCAGTGCGCGGCCCGTTTGCGGGGGCGTTTGGGGGAGTGGCGAGCGCGCTGAAGGCGGTGTGGGGACACTGCGAACGAGGCTGGTGCGGTGATGAACGGCACCGGTCTTGCTCTGTTGTGCTCCAGACAGTCTTCGAGTGCTAAGCCGATTGATTGAAGTGGCGCGTCCAGGTGCTGGGCGCGTTTAAGACTGCTTGGAGGTCGAATTGAACAAAGACATGAAAATCCTCATCGTTGATGACTTCTCAACGATGCGGCGGATCATCAAGAACCTGCTGCGTGATCTTGGGTTCACCAACACCGTCGAGGCTGACGATGGCGTGACTGCCATTCCAGTGCTCAACAGCGGCAGCATCGACTTTCTGGTAACGGACTGGAACATGCCGGGCATGACCGGTATCGACCTGCTGCGCCACGTGCGTGCCGATGAAAAGCTCAAGCACCTGCCAGTGCTGATGGTGACTGCAGAAGCCAAGCGCGAGCAGATCATTGAAGCCGCTCAGGCCGGTGTAAACGGCTACGTAGTCAAACCTTTCACGGCTCAGGCGTTGAAAGACAAAATCGAGAAGATTTTCGAACGCATCGGCTGATGAACGCGCGGGGGAGCTATGGAGCATAACGAATCTTCACAGGGCGATTTCGAGTCGACCCTGAAAAAACACGCGGTCGAACTGGTCGAAAGCCTTGAAAAAGGCAGGTTCGGCGACGCTGTGCAACTGATCCATGAGCTCAATCAGACCCGTGACCGTGGCCTGTACCAGGAAGTGGGCAAGCTCACACGTGAACTGCACAGTGCGATCGTCAACTTCCAGATCGACCCGAACATGCCGCAGGCCGAGGAAGTGTCGCAAATCACCGACGCCACCGAACGCCTGGGCTATGTGGTCAAGCTGACAGAGGCCGCGGCCAACCGCACCATGGATCTGGTGGAAAGCGCCACGCCGGTGGTCAATAGTCTGGCTGATGAAGCCCAGACCTTGAGCGCTGATTGGGGCCGCTTCATGCGTCGCGAGGTCGGGGCTGAAGAGTTCCGTGAACTGGCGCGCCGGGTCGACGGTTTTCTGTCACGCAGCAGCACGGACAACCGTGCGGTGTCGAGCAATCTCAACGACATCCTGCTGGCCCAGGATTACCAGGACCTGACCGGTCAGGTGATCAAGCGTGTGACCCAACTGGTCACCGAAGTCGAAAGCAATTTGCTCAAACTCGTGCTCATGGCCAGTCAGGTCGACCGCTTTGCGGGCATCGAACATGACCGCGCCGCGATGCTTGCAGAAAAAGATCCACAAAAACATCTCTCGCAGGGTGAAGGTCCGCAGATTCATGCCGATAAACGAGAAGACGTTGTGTCCGGTCAGGACGATGTGGACGATTTGTTATCCAGCCTCGGGTTCTAGAGTTTTGGAATTTTAGGTTTTTTGGGTTTTTAGACCTGTAGGAGCACCCCATTAATGAGCTTCGGCGCCGATGAAGAGATCCTTCAGGATTTCCTGGTTGAGGCCGGCGAGATTCTTGAGCAACTGTCCGAACAACTGGTCGAGCTGGAAAGCCGTCCGGATGACGCAGATCTGCTCAACGCAATTTTTCGCGGTTTCCACACTGTAAAAGGGGGCGCCGGCTTCCTTCAGCTCAATGAGCTGGTGGAGTGCTGTCACATCGCCGAAAACGTGTTCGACATCCTGCGCAAGGGTGAGCGTCGCGTTGATGCAGAACTGATGGACGTTGTCCTCGAAGCACTGGACGCGGTGAACAGCATGTTCAGCGAAGTCCGCGAGCGTGCTCCGATCACCGCCGCCACGCCGGAGCTGCTGGCCGCCCTGGCGCGCCTGGCCGAACCGCAAGCGGCGGACGCAGCCCCGGCTTCGCCGGTGGCCGAGATGATCGAAGAACTGGTCGTTGAAGGCGATTCCTCGGGCGACATCACTGATAACGAATTCGAGCAACTGCTGGACTCGCTGAACGCCGTCAAGGCCGAAGCCGAAGCCCCGGCCGCTGCTGCCCCTGCGCAAACGGCCGCTGAAGCCGCGAGCGATGAAATCACCGATGCCGAGTTCGAGTCATTGCTCGATCAGTTGCACGGCAAAGGCCAGTTCGCGGTGGACGCGGTTGCGCCAGTTGCGGCAGCTGCTGCGGCACCGGCCAAGGGCGACAGCTCAGACATCACCGACGACGAATTCGAAGCACTGCTCGATCAGTTGCATGGCAAGGGCAACTTTGCCGTCGATGCGCTGGAGTCGGCGATTGCCTCGGCACCGGCGCCTGCTGCTCCAGCGGCGGCTGCTGCCGGCAGCGATCTGATCAGCGATCACGAGTTCGAATCGCTGCTCGACGAATTGCATGGCAAAGGCAAGTTCACTGACGTTGGTGCCGCGACTGCCGGCGCCGCTTCGACGGTGGCTGCGCCTGCCGCCAAGGCTGCGGCCGCTCCCGCTGCTGCGCCGAAAGCCGCGCCCAAGCCTGAGCCAAAAGCCGAAGCGCCAAAACCGGCTGCCGCTGCTGCACCGGCTCCGGCCCGTGCGCCGGCGACACCGCCACCGGAAAAACCGGCGAGCGAAGCCGAAACCACCGTGCGTGTCGACACGGCACGTCTCGACGAAATCATGAACATGGTCGGCGAGTTGGTGCTGGTGCGTAACCGTCTGGTGCGCCTGGGCCTGAACAGCGGCGATGAAGCCATGCAAAAGGCCGTGTCGAACCTCGACGTGGTCACGGCTGACTTGCAGACCGCGGTGATGAAGACGCGGATGCAGCCGATCAAGAAGGTCTTCGGGCGCTTCCCGCGTCTGGTTCGTGACCTCGCACGTCAGCTGAAGAAAGAGATCAACCTGGAACTGGTGGGTGAAGAAACCGACCTCGACAAAAACCTTGTCGAGGCCCTGGCCGACCCGCTGGTCCACTTGGTGCGCAACGCCGTCGACCACGGCATCGAGTCGCCAGAAGAACGCGAAGCGTCGGGCAAGGCCCGTGGTGGTCGCGTGGTGCTGGCAGCCGAGCAAGAGGGCGACCATATCCTGCTGTCGATTTCCGATGACGGCAAAGGCATGGACCCGAATGTCCTGCGTGCCATCGCGGTAAAACGCGGTGTGATGGACAAGGACGCGGCCGATCGCCTCAGCGATACCGAGTGCTACAACCTGATTTTCGCCCCGGGTTTCTCGACCAAGACCGAGATCTCCGACGTGTCCGGCCGCGGTGTCGGCATGGACGTGGTGAAGACCAAGATTTCCCAGCTCAACGGCTCGATCAACATCTACTCGACCAAGGGCCAGGGCTCGAAGATCGTCATCAAGGTGCCGCTGACCCTCGCGATCATGCCAACCCTGATGGTCATGCTCGGCAATCAGGCGTTTGCGTTCCCGCTGGTCAACGTCAACGAAATCTTCCACCTCGACCTGTCGACCACCAACGTCGTCGACGGTCAGGAAGTGGTGATCGTGCGGGACAAGGCGCTGCCATTGTTCTACCTCAAGCGCTGGCTGGTCAGCTCCGCCGCTCACGAAGAGCAGCGTGAAGGCCACGTGGTGATCCTTTCGGTGGGCACGCAGCGGATCGGCTTTGTCGTCGATCAACTGGTCGGTCAGGAAGAAGTGGTCATCAAGCCATTGGGCAAAATGCTGCAGGGCACTCCGGGCATGTCCGGCGCCACCATTACCGGTGACGGCCGCATCGCGCTGATTCTCGATGTTCCAAGCATGCTCAAGCGTTACGCCGCACGGCGTATTTGAATCCGGGGCGGCGGGGCGACAACGTCCCGCTGCACCTAATGGAGTGTTTATGGCAGTCAAAGTCCTGGTGGTGGACGATTCGGGTTTTTTCCGCCGCCGCGTCTCGGAAATTCTTTCAGCGGATCCGAGCATTCAGGTGGTCGGCACCGCCACCAACGGTAAAGAGGCGATCGATCAGGCGCTGGCGCTCAAGCCGGACGTGATCACCATGGACTACGAGATGCCGATGATGGACGGCATCACGGCAGTGCGGCACATCATGCAGCGCTGCCCGACCCCGGTGTTGATGTTCTCCTCGCTGACGCACGAAGGCGCCCGGGTCACCCTGGATGCGCTGGACGCCGGTGCGGTGGATTTCCTGCCGAAGAATTTCGAAGACATCTCGCGTAACCCGGAGAAGGTCAAGCAGTTGCTGTGCGAAAAGGTGCATAGCATCTCGCGCAGTAACCGTCGTTTCAGTGCTTACAGTGCGCCGGCTCCAGCCGCAGCACCGACGCCTGCTCCGGCGCCATCCAGCTTCAGCAGCCACAGCACCAGCGCACCGGCACGTCCGACACCCGCGCCTGTGCATGCACCTGCTCCAAGCCGTACTCCGGCCGCCAGCGCTTCGTCGCCGGCACCGAAACGCAAAGCCTACAAACTGGTTGCCATCGGTACGTCGACGGGCGGCCCGGTGGCGCTGCAACGCGTGCTGACTCAGTTGCCAGCGAATTTCCCCGCGCCGATCGTGCTGATCCAGCACATGCCGGCGGCATTCACCAAGGCATTTGCCGAACGTCTCGACAAGCTCTGCCGCATCAGCGTCAAGGAAGCCGAGGATGGCGACATCCTGCGTCCGGGCCTGGCGTTGCTCGCGCCGGGTGGCAAGCAAATGATGATCGACGGCCGTGGCGCGGTGAAAATCCTCCCGGGCGACGAACGTCTGAACTACAAGCCGTGCGTGGACATCACTTTCGGTTCGGCGGCGAAATCCTACGGCGACAAAGTTCTGGCGGTGGTGTTGACCGGCATGGGCGCCGACGGCCGTGAAGGCGCACGTCTGCTCAAGCAGGGCGGCAGCGCGGTGTGGGCGCAGGACGAAGCCAGTTGCGTGATCTACGGCATGCCGATGGCCATCGTTAAAGCTGACCTCGCTGACGCGGTGTATAGCCTCGACGACATCGGCAAACACATTGTCGAGGCGTGTCTCTGATGGATGTTTTAAGCCTTATCGGGATCATCATGGCGTTCGTCGCCATCATCGGCGGTAACTACCTTGAAGGTGGTCACCTCGGTGCGCTGGCCAACGGCCCGGCGGCATTGATCGTACTGGGCGGCACCGTCGGTGCCGCACTGCTGCAATCGCCGATGAGCGCGTTCAAACGCGCCATGCAGATCCTCGCCTGGATTCTGTTTCCGCCACGGGTCGATCTGGCCGGTGGCATCGATCGCGTCGTCAACTGGAGCCTCACCGCGCGCAAGGAAGGCCTGCTGGGCCTGGAAGGCGTGGCGGATGCCGAACCGGACAACTACTCGCGCAAAGGCCTGCAACTGCTGGTCGACGGTGCTGAGCCGGAAGCGATTCGCAGCATCCTCGAAGTGGATTTCTACACCCAGGAAGCCCGCGACATCGAGGCGGCGAAAGTCTTTGAAAGCATGGGCGGCTACGCGCCGACCATCGGCATTATCGGTGCGGTGATGGGCCTGATTCACGTGATGGGCAACCTCGCCGATCCGACGCAACTGGGCAGCGGCATCGCCGTGGCGTTCGTCGCGACCATTTACGGCGTGGCCAGTGCCAACCTGGTGTTGCTGCCGGTGGCGGCGAAGCTGAAGTCAATCGCGTTGCGGCAGTCGCGTTATCGCGAAATGTTGTTGGAAGGGATCCTGTCGATCGCCGAAGGTGAAAACCCTCGCTCCATTGAGTTGAAGCTGCAAGGCTTCATGGATTAAGGGAATAACCTCATGGCTCGTCGTCGCCACCAGGAAGAACACGTCAATCACGAGCGCTGGCTCGTGTCCTACGCGGATTTCATCACGCTACTGTTCGCGTTCTTCGTGGTGATGTACTCGATTTCGTCGATCAACGAAGGCAAGTACAAAGTCATTTCCGAAGCGCTGATCGGGGTCTTCACCGACTCCGACCGCTCGCTCAAACCGATCCCGATTGGTGATGAACGACCGAAGACCGTGACCCCGGCCAAGCCGCTGGTCAAGGACGCCGAACAGGTCGACGCCGGTATCGCTGGCGCCAGCGATCCACTGAAAAGCATTGCCGATGACATCAGCGCCGCCTTCGGTGACTTGATCAGCTCTAATCAGATGACCGTGCGTGGCAACGAACTGTGGGTCGAGATCGAACTCAACTCCAGCCTGTTGTTCGGCAGCGGTGACGCCATGCCAAGCGACATCGCCTTCAACATCATCGACAAGGTCGCGGCGATTCTGAAGCCGTTCGATAACCCGATCCACGTCGAAGGTTTCACCGATGATCAGCCGATCCGCACCGCGCAGTACCCGACCAACTGGGAGCTGTCTTCCGCGCGTTCAGCGAGCATCGTGCGCATGCTGGCGATGCAGGGTGTCAATCCTGGCCGCCTGGCCTCGGTCGGTTACGGTGAGTTCCAGCCGGTCGCCAATAACGCCACCGCTGAAGGCCGTGCGAAAAACCGTCGTGTGGTGCTGGTGGTGTCGCGCAATCTCGATGTGCGCCGCAGCCTCACGGGCACCGGAACCGCCAATGCGCAACCGGACGCTGCATTGAAGCGGGCTGGCACACAAACTGCACCGACCCCGGTCAAGACGCCGGGACGCGAGAGTGCCGTCAATTCTCCGTCACCCGCATTAACACGCTGAGCTATGTCTCGGTCGAGCATATCGGCCGGGAGGAACGAACCGAATGAGAGTCTGGGCAGTCGCCAATCAAAAGGGTGGTGTCGGTAAAACCACATCTTCCATCGCTTTAGCCGGATTGCTGGCCGAGGCGGGCAAGCGCGTGGTTGTGGTCGATCTCGACCCGCACGGCTCGATGACCAGCTATTTCGGCTACGACCCCGACAGCCTGGAACACAGCAACTACGACCTGTTTCTGCACAAGGGCAGCGTGCCGCAAGGCCTGCCGGGGCAGCTGCTGTTGTCGACCAGTGACGAACGTATTTCGCTGCTGCCATCGAGCACCGCGCTGGCAACCCTTGAGCGTCAGTCGCCGGGGCAGAGTGGCCTGGGTCTGGTAATCGCCAAGAGTCTGGCGCAGCTGTGGCAGGACTTCGATTACGCGGTGATCGACAGCCCGCCGTTGCTCGGCGTACTGATGGTCAACGCCCTGGCGGCGAGCCAGCAACTGGTGATCCCGGTGCAGACCGAGCATCTGGCCGTCAAAGGTCTGGAGCGCATGGTCAACACCCTGGCGATGATCAATCGTTCGCGCAAACAGGCGTTGCCGTTCAGCATCGTGCCGACCCTGTTCGATCGCCGTACGCAGGCATCGATGCATACCTTGCGTGTGCTGCGCGACAAATTCCCAGAAGAGATCTGGCAGGGTTATATCCCGGTCGATACCCGTCTGCGCGACGCCAGCCGGGCCGGCGTAACGCCTTCGCAATTCGACGGCAAGAGCCGTGGCGTGCTGGCGTATCGTGCGCTGCTCAAGCACCTGTTGGCGCAACAACTTGTTCCGCAGGTGGCTTGAATGACGTTGAACCTTGTAGGAGCTGCCGCAGGCTGCGATCTTTTGATCTTGCTTTGTGGCGCGCCTGAAAAGATCAAAAGATCGCAGCCTGCGGCAGCTCCTACAGGGGACTGTGCATGAACCGGCCTTTGAAGTTGACGTCGAAGCCGCAGTTGGCCTTGCAGTCGTATCTGGACAGTTTGCTCCAGGAAATTCCTGACGCGTTGCCGACGCCAGTCGAAGTTGTCGAAGAAAGTACCGAGGCGCTGGACGAGTTCCAGGCAGCGGTACTGGAAGAGCAGGCGCGTGACGCGCAGAAAGCGGCCAGGCCTGCTGCGCCGGTTGCCGCGCCTGCCGTTGCAGCGGTTGCCAAAGCGCCGGTGGCTTTGATCGAGGAAGCAGCGCCGGTTCGTGCATCGGTCTCGACGCTCGCTCCGCTGCTGCAAACCCAATTGCTGAAAACCGCGCCGGAACCGGCCGTGGTCGAACCAGCTCCGGCACCCGTCGCACCCGCACCCGTCGAGCAAACGCTGGTCCCGCCGCTGGTGGAAGTGCATCTGCCGCCGAACAACACGCCGCCACCGGTGGAAACCGACGGCCGTCCGGCGTGGGCCTCGGAAGCCTTCGAATGCCTGCTGTTCGACGTCGCTGGCCTGACCCTGGCCGTGCCGCTGGTGTGCCTCGGCTCGATCTATTCGCTGGCCGGCCATGAGCTGACGCCGCTGTTCGGTCAGCCGGAGTGGTTCCTCGGGATCCTGCCGAGCCAGGCCGGCAACCTGAAAGTGCTGGACACCGCGCGCTGGGTCATGCCCGATCGCTATCGCGATGACTTCCGTCAGGGCCTGCAGTACGTGATTTCGGTACAAGGTTACGAGTGGGGCTTGGCGGTGCATCAGGTCAGTCGCTCGTTGCGTCTGGACCCGAATGAAATCAAATGGAGAAGTCACCGGGGTCAGCGGCCATGGCTCGCCGGCACCGTGATTGAGCACATGTGTGCATTGCTTGACGTTTCCGCACTGGCCGAGTTGATCGCCAGCGGTGGGGCAAAGCACCTCGGCGGCCACAAGCCGCTACATAAACCGACATAGCTGCCGACATAACAATCAGGCGACGGCATTGTTGAATGCCGCCACACAGAACACACACCGCTCAGAGCGGTTTTTTCGAGGGGTCAGGGTATGAGTAGTCAGGCGACGAATGCAAAAGGTTCTGAAGATCCGATCCTGCAATGGGTAACCTTCAAACTGGACAACGAAACCTACGGCATCAACGTGATGCGCGTTCAGGAAGTGCTGCGCTACACCGAGATCGCTCCAGTGCCAGGTGCACCGAGCTACGTGCTGGGCATCATCAACCTGCGCGGTAACGTGGTCACCGTGATCGACACCCGTCAGCGCTTCGGCCTGAACAGCGGCGAGATCAGCGACAACACCCGTATCGTCATCATCGAAGCCGATAAGCAAGTCGTCGGCATCATGGTCGACAGCGTGGCCGAAGTGGTTTACCTGCGTCAGTCGGAAATCGAGACGGCGCCAAACGTCGGCAACGAAGAATCGGCCAAGTTCATCCAGGGCGTGTGCAACAAGAACAACGAGTTGCTGATCCTGGTCGAGCTGGACAAGATGATGAGCGAAGAAGAATGGTCGGACCTGGAGAATATCTGATTGATTCTCGAGGTCGCGGTCATTGTCCTGTTCCTCTTCTGGGCAGGCACGCTGGCAATGTTTGTGTCGTACATCAAGGCGCAGCGCGTCATCGCTGCGCAACAGGCCCAGGGCGATGCGCTGCGTGATCAGCGCATCAAGGAACTGGCCAAGCGTGTCGACGATTACCAGAACGGCAATGTGCGCATGGGCGACGCCCTGCACGAGTTGCGCGCGGTGGTGAGTCCGTTGCCGGACAAGATTGTCGCGCTTGAACAACGCGACCCGTCGAGCCTGTCATTCGCCCAGGCGGCGAAACTGGTAGGCATGGGCGCAAGCGTCGATGAACTGACTCAGTCCTGCGGGTTGACCCAGGCTGAGGCGGAGTTGATGCGCAAGCTTCACAAGAACTAGAAGCAAGATCAAAAGATCGCAGCCTTCGGCAGCTCCTACAGGGAAACGCATTCCAATGTAGGAGCTGCCGAAGGCTGCGATCTTTTGCTTTTAAGGCTTAATAATCATCGCCGCGATCAGTGATGTCCTTCTCGACCATCGGCGCATTCGGGTCCTGCCCCTCGGGGAATTTGCCCTTCAGATTCCACGCAAACGCGATGATCTCGGCGATGGTGCGATACAGCTCTTCGGGAATGCTGTCGCCCAGTTCCATCCTCGCCAGCAAGCGCACCAATTCAGCATTCTCATAGATCGGCACTTCGCAATCACGAGCAATGCGCAGGATTTCTTCGGCCAGTTCATCATCACCCTTGGCGGTGAGGGTCGGGGCGTGGTTGCCGTCGTACTTGAGGGCGATGGCCTGGCGTGGGGCAGTGGAATCGTTCATGCGGTTTCGTCGACCCAGCGGTGTTCGAGGCGGGTTTGGTTGCCTTGCGGCGGGGTGCCGAGGTGGCAGTCGATGTCGCCAACGTTGAGCCCGCGATCGAGCAGGCGCTGGCGCAGGGCGAACAGGTTGTTGCCGATCAGGTCCGCGGTGTACGGCCGTTCGGCCCACAGTTGGCTGGACAGGCTGCCGGCGATCAACTGCGCCTGAATCTGCATCGGCCCGAGCGGTTCCATGTCGAACGCCAGATCGACGCGCCACAGTTGTTGCTTGGGCTCGCGCTCGTCACGGCGCTCGTTCGGTTGCGGTTCGCGCTCCGGCGCTTCTTCACGCTGGAACTTGACCTGTAACGGCACGATGTCCTGCAGGTTGCGCATGGGGATTTCCAGCTGCCAGGTGCTGAGCAGACGCCCGTCGTCGGTGACGCCGGTCTGCTCCAGGCTCGACAGTTGATGGCTTTGCAGGCGCGAAACCGCGGCAGCAGCGAGGCGCAGCAATTGCTCCAGATCGCCTTCGCCGTCCTGACTTTGCAGCAAACGCTCGGGCAGCGGGAAGCTGCTGGGCACCGGTTTGGCGCTGACCTGGCCGAGCATGCCGAGGGCGTTACGGACGAAGCTCGGCAGCGCTTGCGCCAAGGTGTTGGCGGCGATGATCGCGTTGAAACTGGTGCTGCTCGGCAGGCCCGGGGTCAGTTGTGCGATCAGCTTGAGCAGATCGGCTTTCATGTCCGGAGCCAGCGTCGGGTTCTGGCCGGTCAGCAGTTTTGCTTCGAGGAACGCGCCGCTGTTGGCCAGCGCCAGCGCGACGCCTTTGGCGGTGCTCAGTTGTTGCACGTCTGGCAGGCTGGCAAGGAGTTTGTCGACCACCGCGCGCAAATCCTGCGATGTCTGATCGGTATCGCTCGGCAGATTTTGCAAAGCATTCAGCAACCCTGTCAGGGATGCCTGACGACTTTGCTGGCCGAGCAGTTGCTGACTGACGGCCAGTTGTTCCTGGCGGCTGCTCATCGGCAGAAACTTGAGGGTTTGTGAGTCTTCCACCAACGCCGACAGCAAGGTGCCAATGCGCAGCGGCTGCGGGCTGTCGATGGTCAATGTGCTGCCGCTCTGTGCGGTGTTGAGCAGGCTGACCAGCGAGCGGAACACCGCTGCCTGCCCCGGCGTCTGCGGTAGCGCCTGCGAGGTCAGCACTTTGCCTTGCAGCAGCGTGCCGACCGGCAATTGCGCGGTGTCGATGCGGGTGAGGGTGGCGACGCTGCTGGCAATCGCCTGCTGCACGGTAATCGCCAGGTTGCCCGCCGAGGGCTGGGTGATCGCCAGGCTGGTGCCTTGCGGCAACGGCAGATTGCTGGTCGCCTGCACGGTGGTCTGGCGTCCGCCGTCGACGGTCACCTTGAGCAATAACTGAAAGGTCTGGTCCGCCTGCTTGAGCGACAACACCTCGGCCTTGGCGCTTTGCCCGGCGCCGATCAGGCCTTCGACCGGGGTCAGCAGCTTGAGCAGCTCACCGACCTGCGGGCGAACGGTCGCCGGGGTGGTGGGCGGGAGCGGGAGGATGTTCATTTCGCCTGTCATACGCGGACACAACCTGAGGAAATTGCACTCTTGAGAGTAAGGCACGACATGTATAATGCCGCCCGTCTTGCGCTTCGAATAAAAAACATAGCAATTGTTTGACCCAGCTCTCTAGATCGAGCCGTCAATGCATCTATGCTGCATCTCTTTAACGGCCGCGCCAGAGCCGACTTGAACCGTATAAGGCCCGTGATCCCTTGACCAGTCCTGTCCTGCAAACCGTTGCCCTCGCGTGTGAACGTGATCTGCGGCTGCTCTTCGAAAATCTCGAATTGAGACTCGCCAGTGGCGATATGGTGCAGATCAGCGGACCCAACGGCAGCGGCAAGACCAGCCTGTTACGCCTGCTATCCGGGTTGATGCAGCCGACCGCCGGGCAAGTCCTGCTCAATGGCCAGCCGCTGACCGAACAACGCAGCGAACTCGCACGCAACCTGCTGTGGATCGGCCACGCCGCCGGGATCAAGGATTTGCTGACCCCGGAAGAGAATCTGTCGTGGCTCTGCGCCCTGCATCATCCCGCCGAACGCGAGGCCATCTGGCAAGCGCTGGCAGCTGTAGGATTGCGCGGTTTCGAAGATGTTCCCTGCCATAGCCTGTCCGCCGGTCAGCAGCGCCGCGTGGCGCTGGCACGCTTGTATCTCGACAGCCCGCCGCTGTGGATTCTCGATGAGCCGTTCACCGCGCTGGACAAGCAAGGCGTGGCGCAGCTCGAAGAACATCTGGCCGGGCACTGCGAACGCGGTGGTCTGGTGGTGTTGACCACGCACCACACGCTGAGCCGGATGCCGGCCGGTTATCGCGACATCGATCTGGGGAACTGGGCAGTATGAGTGTGTTTGGCCTGCTGGTTGCCCGTGAATCCCGATTGCTGTTTCGCCGCCCGGCGGAACTGGCCAATCCACTGATTTTCTTCGCCATCGTCATCGCATTGTTCCCGCTGGCCGTCGGCCCGGAAACTCAAGTGTTGCAAAACCTGTCCCCCGGGTTAGTCTGGGTGGCGGCGCTGTTGTCGGTCCTGCTCTCGCTGGACGGGCTGTTCCGCAGTGATTTCGAAGACGGATCGCTGGAACAGTGGGTCCTTTCGTCGCACCCGCTGCCACTTCTGGTCTTGGCCAAGGTGCTGGCACACTGGCTTTTCTCCGGTCTGGCACTGGTTCTGCTCTCACCGCTGCTGGCGTTGATGCTCGGTTTGCCTGCCGCCTGTCTGCCGGTTTTGCTGCTTTCGTTGCTGCTGGGAACACCGGTGCTGAGCTTGCTCGGCGCGGTGGGCGCGGCGCTGACGGTCGGTTTGAAGCGTGGCGGCCTGTTGCTGGCGCTGCTGATTTTGCCGTTGTACATCCCGGTGTTGATCCTTGGCAGTGGCGCCTTGCAGGCCGCTCTACAAGGCATGCCGGCGACCGGGTATCTGCTGTGGCTGGGTAGCCTGACCGCCCTGGCGATCACCCTGACACCGTTTGCAATAGCTGCTGGCCTGAAGATCAGCGTCGGCGAATAATGAGGTCTGGTTAAAATTTAACCAGCAAAGACCCTGAGACTGCTCACACCGATGAGCGGCACCCGTGATGGAAACAGTATGAACTGGACCTGGTTTCACAAGCTCGGCTCGCCCAAGTGGTTCTACGGCATCAGCAGCAAGTTCTTGCCATGGCTGAGCATCGCAGCGTTGCTGCTGATTGGCGTCGGCGTCGTTTGGGGCCTGGCCTTCGCGCCGCCGGATTATCAGCAAGGCAACAGCTTTCGCATCATCTATATCCACGTACCTGCCGCGATGCTCGCACAGTCGATCTACGTGATGCTGGCGGTGTGCGGTGTGGTCGGGCTGGTGTGGAAGATGAAACTGGCCGACGTCGCCCTGCAATGCGCCGCACCGATCGGCGCGTGGATGACCGCCGTAGCGCTGGTCACCGGGGCGATCTGGGGCAAACCGACGTGGGGCTCGTGGTGGGTCTGGGACGCGCGTCTGACCTCGATGCTGATTCTGCTGTTTCTGTATTTCGGCGTGATCGCGCTGGGCAATGCCATCAGCAACCGCGACAGCGCCGCCAAAGCCTGCGCGGTGCTGGCCATCGTCGGTGTGATCAACATTCCGATCATCAAATACTCGGTGGAGTGGTGGAACACCCTGCACCAGGGCGCGACCTTCACCCTCACGGAAAAACCGGCGATGCCGGCGGAAATGTGGCTGCCACTGCTGCTGACGGTGCTGGGTTTCTACTGCTTCTTCGGCGCCGTGCTGTTGCTGCGCATGCGCCTTGAAGTGCTCAAGCGCGAAGCCCGCGCCAGTTGGGTGAAAGAAGAAGTGCAGCACAGTCTGGAGGCCGCTCGATGAGTTTTGCTTCATTCGGCGACTTCCTCGCCATGGGCCATCATGGCCTGTATGTCTGGTCGGCCTACGGCATCTGTCTGGCGGTGTTGGCTCTTAACGTGGCGGCACCGATCCTGGCCCGCAAGCGCTATCTGCAACAAGAGGCGCGTCGTTTGCGCCGGGAGAACAGCAAGTGAATCCGCTGCGCAAGAAACGTCTGATCATCATTCTGGCCATTCTGGTCGGCGTCGGCGCTGCCGTCGGCCTGGCCCTCAGCGCCCTGCAGCAGAACATCAATCTGTTCTACACCCCGACCCAGATCGCCAATGGCGAAGCACCGCAAGACACGCGGATCCGCGCTGGCGGCATGGTTGAGGCCGGCTCGTTGCAACGCTCGCCGGATTCGCTCGACGTCAAATTCGTCGTCACCGACTTCAACAAATCCGTGACCATCGCCTATCGCGGCATCCTCCCGGATCTGTTCCGCGAAGGGCAGGGCATTGTGGCGCTGGGCAAGATCAACGCCGATGGCGTAGTGGTAGCCGATGAAGTGCTGGCCAAGCACGACGAGAAGTACATGCCGCCGGAAGTGACCAAAGCCTTGAAAGACAGTGGTCAATCCGCACCAACGCCTGCGAAGGAGGGTTGATCGATGACATCGGCAATTTTTATTCCTGAACTCGGTCATCTGGCGATGATCCTGGCGCTGTGTTTTGCGCTGGTGCAGGCCGTGGTGCCATTGATTGGCGCCTGGCGCGGCGACCGTTTCTGGATGAGTCTGGCCCAGCCTGCCGCGTGGGGGCAGTTTGCGTTTTTGCTGTTCGCGTTCGGCATTCTGACCTACGCGTTCATGACCGATGACTTCTCCGTCGCCTATGTGGCGAACAACTCCAATACCGCGTTGCCGTGGTACTACAAATTCAGTGCAGTGTGGGGCGCCCACGAAGGGTCGTTGCTGCTCTGGGCCCTGATTCTCGGTGGCTGGACCTTTGCCGTGTCGGTGTTCTCGCGGCAGTTGCCGCAAGTCATGCTGGCGCGAGTGCTGGCGGTGATGGGCATGATCAGCACCGGTTTCCTGCTGTTCCTGATCCTCACGTCCAACCCGTTCAAACGCATCCTGCCGCAAATGCCCAGCAATGGCGCTGACCTCAATCCACTGTTGCAAGACATCGGCCTGATCGTGCACCCGCCGATGTTGTACATGGGTTACGTCGGTTTTTCGGTGGCGTTCGCCTTCGCTATCGCCGCGTTGATGGGCGGTCGCCTTGATGCCGCGTGGGCACGCTGGTCGCGTCCGTGGACCATCGTTGCCTGGGCCTTCCTCGGCATCGGTATTACCCTCGGTTCGTGGTGGGCGTATTACGAACTCGGCTGGGGTGGCTGGTGGTTCTGGGACCCGGTGGAAAACGCCTCGTTCATGCCATGGCTGGTCGGCACCGCGCTGATTCACTCGCTGGCGGTCACGGAAAAACGTGGCGTGTTCAAGAGCTGGACGGTGTTGCTGGCGATTGCTGCGTTTTCGCTGAGCCTGCTTGGTACGTTCCTCGTGCGTTCCGGCGTGCTGACTTCGGTGCATGCGTTTGCCTCCGATCCGGAGCGCGGCGTGTTCATCCTGATCTTTCTGTTGTTCGTGGTCGGCGGCTCGCTGACGCTGTTCGCCCTGCGCGCACCCGTGGTCAAGAGTCAGGTCGGTTTCAACCTGTGGTCGCGGGAAACCCTGCTGCTGGGCAACAACCTGGTGCTGGTCGTTGCTGCGTCGATGATTCTGCTCGGTACGCTGTATCCGCTGATTCTTGATGCCCTGAGCGGCGCGAAAATGTCGGTCGGCCCGCCGTACTTCAACGCGCTGTTCATTCCGTTGATGGCGCTGCTGATGATGGTCATGGCGGTCGGCGTGATCGTGCGCTGGAAAGACACGCCGGTGAAATGGCTGGCCGGCATGCTGACCCCGGTGCTGCTCGGCAGCGTCGCGCTGGCGGTGGTGGCCGGTGTCGCTTACGGCGATTTCAACTGGGCGGTGATCGCGACCTTCCTGCTCGCTGCGTGGGTATTGCTCGCCGGTGCGCGCGACATCGTCGACAAGACCCGGCACAAAGGCTTGATCAAAGGTTTACCGACCCTGACCCGCAGTTATTGGGGCATGCAGATCGCCCACCTCGGCATCGCCGTGTGTGCGCTCGGCGTGGTGTTGTCGAGTCAGAACAGTGCCGAACGCGATCTGCGTCTGGCACCGGGCGAGTCGATGGATCTGGCCGGTTATCACTTTGTCTTCGAAGGCGCCAAGCACTTCGAAGGGCCGAACTTTACCTCGGACAAAGGCACGATTCGGGTCATTCGTGACGGCAAGGAAGTCAGCGTGCTGCACCCGGAAAAACGTCTGTACACCGTGCAGAACTCGGTGATGACCGAAGCCGGTATCGACGCCGGTTTCACCCGTGACCTTTACGTCGCCCTCGGTGAACCGCTGGACAACGGCGCGTGGGCGGTGCGCGTGCACGTCAAACCGTTCGTGCGCTGGATCTGGTTCGGCGGCTTGCTCACTGGTTTTGGTGGATTGCTGGCGGCGCTGGATCGACGTTATCGGGTCAAGGTGAAAGCCAAGGTGCGTGAAGCACTGGGCATGACGGGAGCGGCTGCATGAGACGTTGGTTGATGCTGGTGCCACTGGCGATTTTTCTGCTGGTGGCGGTGTTTCTTTATCGCGGTCTGTATCTCGATCCGGCGGAGTTGCCGTCGGCGATGATCAACAAGCCGTTCCCGGAGTTTTCCCTGCCCAACGTGCAGGGCGACAAGAGCCTGACCAAAGCTGACATTCTTGGCAAACCGGCTCTGGTCAACGTTTGGGGCACCTGGTGCATTTCCTGCCGGGTCGAGCATCCGGTGCTGAACAAACTCGCCGAGCGCGGCGTGGTGATCTACGGCATCAACTACAAGGACACCAACGCTGATGCCTTGAAGTGGCTGGCCGAATTCCACAATCCGTATGCGCTGGACATCCGTGACGATGAAGGCTCGCTGGGCCTGAACCTCGGCGTCTACGGCGCCCCGGAAACCTTTTTCATCGACGCCAAGGGCATCATCCGCGACAAGTACGTCGGCGTGATTGATGAACAAGTCTGGCGCGAAAAACTCGCAGCCAAGTATCAGGCGCTGGTCGATGAGGCCAAGCCATGAAGCGCTTTATGGCTGCGCTGATATTGGGTTTGAGTCTGGTCGGTGTCGCCCATGCCGCCATCGACACCTACGAGTTCGCCAAAGAAGGCGATCGTGAGCGTTTTCGCGAGTTGACCAAGGAACTGCGCTGCCCCAAGTGCCAGAACCAGGACATCGCCGACTCCAACGCGCCGATTGCCGCGGACCTGCGCAAAGAGATTTTCCGCATGCTCGGCGAGGGCAAGGACAACCAGCAGATCATCGACTTCATGGTCGATCGCTACGGTGATTTCGTTCGCTACAAACCGGCGCTCAACGCCAAGACTGCGCTGCTGTGGTTCGGCCCGGCCGGCCTGCTGCTCGGTGGTCTGGTGGTGATCGCGGTGATCGTCCGCCGTCGTCGCGGCCAGCGTGCCGAGACTCCGCAAGCGCTGTCCAGCGAAGAGCGTCAGCGCCTCGACCAACTGTTGGATAAAAACCAAGAATGATTGATTTCTGGCTTGCCGCAGGGCTGTTGCTTCTGGTCGCCCTGAGTTTTCTGCTGATCCCGGTTTTGCGTGAGCGTCGCGCCCAGCGTGAAGAGGATCGGACTGCCCTGAACGTCGCGTTGTATCAGGAGCGTGTCGCCGAGTTGCAAGCGCAACAGGCCGAAGGCGTGCTCGACGCTGCGCAAATGGACAGCGGCCGCGCCGAGGCTGCGCGTGAATTGCTCGCGGATACCGAAGGCGTTGCCGCGCCGCGGGTTTCCCGATTGGGCAAGCCGTTGCCGCTGCTGGCGGCAGTTCTGGTGCCAGTGTTGGGCCTAGGCCTGTATCTGCATTTCGGTGCTGCCGACAAGGTCGAACTGACCCGCGAATTCGCCCAGGCACCGCAGTCGATGGAAGAGATGACCCAGCGTCTGGAACGTGCCGTCGCGGCACAGCCGGACTCTGCCGAAGGCCTGTATTTCCTCGGCCGTACCTACATGGCGCAAGAGCGTCCGGCGGACGCAGCAAAGATGTTCGAACGCGCTGCCAATCTGGCCGGACGTCAACCGGAACTGCTCGGTCAATGGGCGCAGGCGCAGTATTTTGCTGACGGCAAAAAGTGGTCGGCAAAGATCCAGGCGTTGACCGACGAAGCGCTGAAGGCTGATCCGAAAGAAGTCACCAGCCTCGGTCTGCTCGGCATCGCTGCGTTCGAAGGCGAGCGTTATCAACAAGCCATCGATTACTGGAACCGTCTGCTGGCGCAACTGCCGCCGGAGGACAGTTCCCGCGCCGCGCTGCAAGGCGGGATCAAACGTGCCGCCGAGCGTCTGGAAGCCAGTGGCGGCAAAGTCGCTCAGGCACCGGTAGCCGCAAAAACCGCGCTGTTGAAAGTCAGCGTCGATCTGGCCAGCGAGCTCAAAGGCAAAGTGCAGCCGGGTGACAGCGTGTTCATCTTCGCCCGCGCCACGTCCGGCCCGCCGGCACCGCTGGCGGCCAAGCGCCTGACCGTGGCCGATCTGCCGGTGACCGTCGAACTGGGCGATGCCGACGCAATGATGCCGCAGTTGAAACTGTCGAACTTCCCTGAAGTCCAACTGGTTGCGCGCATCTCCCGCGCCGGCCAACCGACTGCCGGCGAGTGGGTCGGTCGCAGCGGCCCACTGGCCAGCAGCACCACTGCGCTACAAAAACTGACCATCGACAGCCCGGACAAATAGCCGGACACAACAGGAAAGCACCGCCATGCACACCATCGCCCGAATCACAGTCCTCACACTGGCCCTGGGCTTGAGTGCATGTGCGGTGCAACGACCGGAACCGACGACGAATTTGCCGCCAATCCCGCCGTCGCAACCAAGCCCGACCCCGTCGACCTCACCGACCCCAGGCAAAAGTATCCCGGCGAAACCGGCCAAACCGGTTCCTCGCACCTCGGCCAGCTTCGCCCCGCCACCGGGCGGCAACAGCCACTGGGACCAGAAACTCGGCGTCTACGTCCTCGACGACCAAACCAACACGTTCTACCGCCAGCGCACCTACTACCGCTGGAACAACGGCTGGAGCCGCTCCGTCAGCCCGAACGGCCCGTGGGAAGACACCAACATCCACGGCGTGCCACCGGGGTTGGGCAAGCAATTCGGGCAGTAAATGAAAACGGCGATCTTCGGATCGCCGTTTTGCTGTGTGCCTGTTGGGTTCTCACAGAAATTGCTCATGGAAGTGCTGCACAGCGCTCAGGGTTTAGCAGTTTCAATCACACCCTGTAAAACAACCAGACGTCGTTCTGCCAATTTCTGTGCTTGAGTAAATATAACCCTAGAGTTATTTTTGTGAGACCAAGGCAAGGAGGCGGTTGGTGCAGAGCAGGCTATTGATCAAGGAGCTGGAGGAGGCAGGCTGGACGCTGGATCGGGTCACCGGCAGTCATCACATCTTCAAGCACCGATACAACCCGTACACGATTCCCGTCCCACATCTGAAAAAGGATTTGCCGTTGGGAACGGTCAAAAGCATCAGGAGGCGTGCCGGGTTGTACAACCCGCCAGCCAGTTTCGAAGGAGATCCGTAATGCAATATCCAATCTGTATCGAGTGGGGAGACGAGAACACTGCCATCGGTATTCAGATCCCCGATATTCCCGGCGCCGTTACGGCAGGGGACAGCTTTGAAGATGCCTACAAGGCGGCGGTCGAAGTCGCCCACATCATGCTGCAGGAGATTGCGGCGGACGGGGAGTCGATTCCTATGCCGACTTCGGCATCCGCTCATCGCAGTAATCCAGAATTTGCCGACATGGGCTGGGGCATGCTTGAGCTGGACATTTCGCCCTATCTCGGCAAAACCGAAAAGGTCAACGTAACGCTGCCCGGTTACGTGATTCAGCGCATCGACCGTTACGTGCGCGAACACAACGTCAAAAGCCGCTCCTCCTTTCTGGCGGATGCGGCAATGGAGAAACTGGTTCGTTATTAAGCCTCATCGCTCCCCCAGGCTAAATGAATAACCTGTGGGAGCGAGCCTGCTCGCGAAGCTTTTGCCGCCTTACGCCGCTGCCAATGAACCACGCTGCGAAACACTCAAAAACCGCAACAGCGCCAACAGCGGAAAAACACTGCCGACAATCACGATCCACAACCAGCCGCCATGCTCGTACACCGCACTGGCCACCGACGAGCCGAAGGCGCCACCGATGAAGATGCTGGTCATGTACAGCGCGTTCAGCCGGCCACGGCTTTTCGCGTCCAGTGAGTACACCGCGCGCTGGCCTAGGACCATATTCATCTGCACGCAGAAGTCGAGCACCACGCCGGTCACGGCCAGGCCGATGACGCTGTAGGCCGGGTGGATGAAGGCGGGCAGGAAACTCAGGCTGGCGAAGAGCATGGCCAGCAGCGAGGCGATGCGGGTGTGGCCGGCATCGGCTAGGCGTCCGCTGATCGGCGCGGCGATGGCACCGATGGCGCCGACCAGGGCGAAGATGGCGATTTCGCTTTGCGACAAACCATGGTTGCGCGCCAGTTCCAGCGGCACGGCGGTCCAGAACAGGCTGAACGTGGCGAACATGCAGCCCTGATAAAACGCCCTTTGGCGCAGTACCGGTTGCTGGCGCAGCAGGGTCCACAGCGAACCGATCAACTGACCATAGGTGGCGCTGTGATCAGGCTGGCGTTTGGGCACGGTCAACGCCAATACAACGCTGATCGCTGCCATCAATGCGGCGGCAATCATGAACATCGCGCGCCAGCCCAAATGGTCGGCCACCACGCTCGACACCGGCCGTGCCAACAGAATACCCAGCAGCAAACCACCCATGATCCCGCCGACCACACGACCGCGAGACTCTTCCGGCGCGAGATGCGCTGCCAGTGGAATCAGAATCTGCACCGACACCGAACTGAAACCCACCAGGAGCGAGATCAGCAGGAACACATTCGGCTGATAGGTAAACGCCGCCGCCAACAGGCTGGCGATCGCTACCACGGTGGTGATGATCATCAACCGGCGGTTCTCCAGCAGATCACCCAGTGGCACCAGGAAAAACAGGCCCAGCGCATAACCGATCTGCGTCAGCGAGACGATGAAGCTGGCCATGGTGTCGGAGAGACCGATGTCCGGCGCGATCAGGCCGATGATCGGCTGCGCGTAGTAGATGTTGGCAACGATGGCGCCGCAGCAGAAGGCGAACAGCAGCACCATGCCTCGGGTCATTGCGTGAGTGGTGGCGGTCATAAGGTTTCTCGATCCAGCGAAAGGGAATGCGGTGAGGCTATGGGACAAACCCGATGGGCAGAAGGCGCCTTCGGTCGATATCAGTTATTCCGTTGCGCAATGACCGTGGCTGTCGCATGTCATCCATCGGCGAACCTTGCGTCCGACCGTCAGGGGGCGATGATACATTCACTTACATCCTGTTCGATAGCGTGCTTATGTTTGCATTGGCTTGTACAACATTGATGACCGGAGGATTGCAATGAAGCTTCGCCTTACTGCAACGATTGTTCTGATCAGCCTGCTGGGCGCGACGAGCGTGCAGGCCGCTGATGCACCGGGGATGCGCCTCGGCGTGCGCGGCGAGATTACCGGGGTCAGCGCCGATTCACTGAAAGTCCACGTCAACAGCGGCGAGAACGTGGTGATCCGGTTGACAGGCGACACCAAGGTTCGCGCGGTCACCCTGGCCAATATCGAAGACATCAAACCCGGCAGTTACATTGGTTCGGCGGCGATGCCACAGGAGGACGGCACGCTCAAGGCGCTGGAAGTGCATGTGTTTCCGCCGGAATTAGCCGGAAGTGGCGATGGTCATCGACCGTTCGATCTGGCCAAGGGCAGCAGCATGACCAATGGCAGCGTCGGCGATCTGGTGGTGAGCAACGGGCGGGTGCTCACGGTGAACTACAAGGGCGGGCAGCAGAAGATTCTGGTGCCGGAGGATGTGCCGATCGTGAATCTCGAGCCGGGGGATCGGAGCTTGCTGAAGGTTGGGGTGAAGATTGTTACGTTCGTCACGCAGGGTGCGGATGGCACGCTGACGGCGCAATCGATTTCTGCCGGCAAAGACGGCGTCACCCCGCCGATGTAAAGCCCCTCACCCTAACCCTCTCCCGGAGGGAGAGGGGACTGATTGGGGGATGCTTGAGAGGTACACCGACCTGAACTTGCTGTGGTGAATCCATAATCGATAAGGTCTTTCAGGTCGATGTAACTCGCCAGACACCTCGGTCGGCTCCCTCTCCCTCCGGGAGAGGGCTGGGGTGAGGGTAAAGCGGCCACAAAAAAAGGCGACCACTGAGGGTCGCCTTTTTCATGTCAGCCTAAACCTTACTGCCCGCTATAAATCTGATCAAAAACCCCACCATCATTAAAGTGGGTCTTCTGCACCGTACGCCAGTCACCAAAGGTCTTCTCCACCGAGAGGAAATCAACTTTCGGGAAACGATCGGTGTACTTCGCCAACACCGCCGGATCACGCGGACGCAGGTAGTTTGCCGCCGCAATTTCCTGACCTTCCGGCGACCACAGGTACTTCAGGTACTCATCCGCCGCCGCGCGCGAACCTTTCTTGTCGACCACTTTATCGACCACCGATACCGGCGGCTCGGCCTCAGCCGAAACACTCGGGTAGACGACTTCAAACTGATCACGACCAAACTCGCGAGCAATCATTTCCGCTTCGTTTTCGAAGGTCACCAGCACGTCGCCGATCTGGTTGGTCATGAAGGTCGTGGTGGCGGCGCGGCCACCGGTGTCCAGTACCGGCGCTTGCTTGAACAGTTTGCCGACGAAGTCTTTGGCCTTGTTCTCATCGCCACCGTTCTTCAGCACATAACCCCAGGCCGACAGATAGGTGTAGCGGCCGTTACCCGAGGTTTTCGGGTTTGGCACGATCACTTGCACGCCGTCCTTGAGCAGATCCGGCCAGTCTTTCAGGGCTTTCGGGTTGCCTTTGCGCACGATAAACACTGTGGCCGAGGTGAACGGCGCGCTGTTGTTCGGCAGACGCGTGACCCAGTTCTCCGGCACCAGTTTGCCGTTGTCGGCGAGGGCGTTGATGTCGGTGGCCATGTTCATGGTGATGACGTCAGCCGGCAGGCCATCGATCACCGAGCGCGCTTGCTTGCTCGAGCCGCCGAAGGACATCTGCACGGTGATGTTTTCGTTGTGCTCGGCCTGCCAGTGTTTCTGGAACGCAGTGTTGTAGTCCTTGTAGAAATCGCGCATCACGTCGTAGGAAACGTTGAGCAACGTCGGGGCTGCCTGAGCGATGTTGGCCAAGGCCAGACCGGCGGCGAGAAGTGAGGCGCCAAAGAGTTTTTTCACTGCGCATTCCTTGTTTTATCTGTGTAGGAGCAGGGGGTGATGTTCAATTGCCACTGACTATAACGGGGTGCGCATAGTCGTTTAAAGATTAAAAAGCTCTTTGCTTATTCCAGTTTCTTGAACAATGCATTGCCGCATCGCGAGCAAAACGCCGCACCATGTTCATGGCTGTTTTTCTTGCACACCGGGCAGTCGTGTTGCAGCTGTTCACCGCGCATGGCGTTGGCCAGTTCGGCGGTGAAAATCCCCGTCGGCACGGCGATGATCGAGTAACCGGTGATCATCACCAGCGACGAAATCACTTGGCCCAGCGGGGTCTTCGGCACGATGTCGCCGAAACCCACGGTGGTCAACGTGACGATCGCCCAATAGATGCCTTTGGGAATGCTGGTGAAACCATGCTCCGGGCCTTCGATCACGTACATCAAGGTGCCGAACACCGTCACCAAGGTGCAGACGCTGACCAGAAACACGACGATTTTCTGCTTGCTGCCGCGCAGCGCCGACATCAGGTAATTGGCTTGCTTGAGGTACGGGCTGAGCTTGAGCACACGGAAAATCCGCAACATGCGGATGATCCGGATAATCAGCAGGTACTGCGCATCGCTGTAATACAGTGCGAGGATGCCGGGCACGATTGCCAGTAAATCCACCAGCCCGTAAAAGCTGAAGGCGTAGCGCAACGGCTTGGGCGAACAGTACAGGCGCAGGATGTACTCGCCGAGAAAGATGATCGTGAAGCCCCACTCGATGTAGGCCAGCACGTCGGCGTAGTTCTGGTGAATGCTGTCGATGCTGTCGAGCATCACGATCACCAGACTGGCGAGGATGATCAACAGCAGGATGCCGTCGAAGCGACGCCCGGCGCGGGTATCGCTCTGGAAAATCATCACGTAAAGCCGTTCGCGCCAACTGTTGCTGCTGTCCATGGATAACGCCTGAATCGAAGATCAGCGCAGCCTAGGTTGATTCTCCCCATGAGCGCAAGGCGCACGCTCGACGATGGCTTTGCCAAGCATCTGGATGCCGGCGCGGATCAGCCAGCAAGCGAGGATGAACGGCGCGGTCAGGGTCGCAAGGCCAACCGCCGCAAACAACGGCGTAACCAGCAACGCGAGGACGATGCCGAGCAGCGGCAGCCACGGTTGTTGGCGTTGCGCGGAGAAGGCGAGGGCGGCGAGCACGGCGTTGTAGCTGCCGAGTCCAGACAGCGCAGCGCTGGTTTCGTGGTGCAGCAGGCTCGAACCGAGGCCGATCGCCGAGGCGAGCATTGCCCAGCAAAACGCCCGGCGATCAGCGATCAGCAAACCGGCGGCGATCAAAGCGCCGGCCAGTGGATGACCGAGGAACATCACCTGACCCAGGCCACGCAGTTCAGCGGCGAGCAGGTTCAGCGTGTTCAACTCGACATGCGCGACAGGCGCCGACGGTTCGGCGAATAGCAGCAATACCCAGCTCATCGCCACGAACGGCGAGGTGTAGGCCGGTATGGATCGACTGCTGTACACATGTTTGAGCCATTGTTGCGTGACCATTGCGCTCAAGCCGCCGGCGGCGAGAATCAGCGGCGGCAGCATCGGCGACCACGGGAAATACAGGCTCAGCAACAGACCGAGCAAGATGCCGTTGTAGCTGAACAGTCCAGCCTGGCGATCAGCCTTGGCGTAGTTGCGCCGTTGTGCGGTGAGCAAACCGGCGACGGCACCGAGCAGCGCACCGGCGAACAGCACAGGTGCGGTCAGCAGGATCGCCAACAGGCACAGCAGGCCGCACAGCGGATGGCGCTGGAGGAATATTTGACTGAAACCGTTGAGCAAAGCCTCGGCCCAGTCGGGGCAGTGGGTGTTGAAATGATTGGCAGGCATGTTGAGAAAATCTGGGCAGATGATCGTTCCCACGCTCTGCGTGGGAATGCCTCAAAGGACGCTCTGCGTCTGCTCTTGGGACGCAGAGCGTCCCGGGCCGCACTCCCACGCAGAGCGTGGGAACGATCATGGTGGGGGGCTTAAATCAATGTTTCGATCCGCAGCGAGTTAGTCGAACCCGGCTGCCCGAACGGCACGCCGGCAGTGATCAGCAGCGTGTCGCCACGCTCGGCCATGCCTTGCGCCTGGGCGATTTCCAGCGCGGTCGAGCAGACTTCGTCGACCTGACGCAGGCGATCGTTGACCACCGAATGAATCCCCCACGCCACGCTCAAACGCCGTGCGGTTTGCAGGTTCGGCGTCAGGTTGAGAATCGGCGCTTTCGGCCGTTCCCGCGCTGCACGCAGACTCGAGGTGCCCGATTCGCTGTAGTTGACCAGCACCGCCACCGGCAGCACGTTGCTGATGCGCCGGATCGCGCAGCTGATCGCATCGGAAACGGTCGCTTCAGCTTTCGGCCGGCTAACGTCGAGTTGAGTCTGATAGTCCGGGCCGTTTTCCACTTGGCGAATGATTTTGCTCATCATCTGCACAGCTTCCAGTGGGTATTCGCCGGACGCGGTTTCCGCCGACAGCATTACCGCGTCAGCGCCTTCGGCCACGGCGTTGGCAACGTCCGTTACCTCGGCGCGGGTCGGAGCAGGGGAGAAGCGCATCGATTCCAGCATCTGCGTCGCCACCACCACCGGTTTGCCCAGTTCGCGGCAAGTGGTGATGATGTTTTTCTGAATCTGCGGCACGCTTTCGGCCGGCACTTCGACGCCGAGGTCGCCACGGGCAACCATGATCGCGTCGCTCAATTCAGCGATTTCGCGCAGTTGTTCAACGGCTGACGGCTTCTCGATTTTCGCCATCAGAAAGGCTTTGTCGCCGATCAATGCGCGGGCTTCGATGATGTCCTGTGGGCGCTGCACAAACGACAGCGCAACCCAGTCCACACCCAGTTCCAGGCCGAAGCTCAAATCGCGGCGATCCTTGGCGGTCAGCGGGCTGAGGTCGAGCACCGCTTGCGGCACGTTGACGCCTTTGCGGTCCGACAATTCGCCGCCGTTGAGCACGGTGGTATCGATCGCGTCGGCGTATTTGGTGACCACGCGCAGACGCAGCTTGCCGTCGTCGAGCAGCAGATCCATACCTGCTTCCAGCGCGGCAATGATCTCTGGATGCGGCAGATTAACCCGGCGCTCATCGCCCGGTGTCGCGTCCAGATCCAGACGGAAGGCCTGACCGCGATGCAGTTGCACCTTGCCGTCGGCGAACTTGCCGACGCGCAGTTTCGGCCCCTGCAAGTCCATCAGAATGCCCAGCGGATAGTTGAGCTGACGCTCGACTTCGCGGATCCACTGATAGCGCTTGGCGTGGTCGGCGTGATCGCCGTGGCTGAAGTTCAGGCGGAAGATATTCACCCCGGCCTCGACCAGTTCGCGGATGTCTTCGATGCCATCGACAGCTGGCCCGAGGGTGGCGAGGATTTTGACCTTTTTATCAGGCGTCATGATTTGCAGCTCTCAAGGATCAGAATGGCGCGGAAGTCGTTGACGTTGGTGCGGGTCGGCTCGGTGACGATCAGCGCATCGAGCACCGCGAAATAGCCGTAGCCGTTGTTGTTATCCAGCTCGTCGCTGGCGCTCAAACCGAGGGCGGCGGCGCGGGCGTAGCTGTCCGGGGTCATGATTGCGCCGGCGTTGTCTTCCGAGCCGTCGATGCCGTCGGTGTCACCGGCCAGCGCATAGACGCCGGGCTGGCCCTTGAGGCTGTCGGTGAGGCTGAGGAGAAATTCGGCGTTGCGTCCGCCACGGCCATTGCCGCGCACGGTCACGGTGGTTTCGCCGCCGGAGAGAATCACGCACGGTGCAGCCAATGGTTGACCGTGATGGATGATCTGGCGGGCGATGCCGGCATGGACTTTCGCCACTTCGCGCGACTCACCTTCGAGGTCGCCGAGGATCAGCGTGCTGAAACCGGCCTGACGGCATTTCACCGCAGCGGCATCCAGCGATTGCTGAGGACGGGCGATCAACTGGAAGTGGCTGCGCGCCAGGCTCGGATCCCCGGGTTTGACGGTTTCCGATTCAGGGCTTTGCAGCCAGTTGCGCACGGAAGCGGGGATCTCGATGCCGTAGCGTTTGATGATCGCCAGCGCTTCAGCGGAAGTGCTTGGGTCGGCCACGGTCGGGCCGGAAGCGATGACCGTGGCGAGGTCGCCCGGTACATCGGAAATCGCGTAGGTATAAACAGTGGCAGGCCAGCAAGCCTTGCCCAGACGCCCACCCTTGATCGCCGAGAGGTGCTTGCGCACGCAGTTCATCTCGCCGATGGTCGCGCCGGATTTGAGCAGGGCTTTGTTGATCGACTGCTTGTCGGCGAGGGTGATGCCTGCGGCCGGCAACGCCAGCAGGGCAGAGCCACCTCCGGAGAGCAGGAAGATCACGCGGTCGTCTTCAGTCAGGTTGCTGACCAGTTCGAGCACGCGTTTGGCTACGGCCAGGCCGGCAGCGTCCGGTACCGGATGCGCGGCTTCGACCACTTCGATTTTTTCGCAGGGGGCGCCGTGACCGTAACGGGTCACAACCAGGCCAGATACTTCACCTTCCCAGCAGCGCTCGACCACTTGCGCCATCGCGGCGGCGGCTTTGCCGGCGCCGATGACGATCACCCGGCCGCTGCGATCTGCAGGCAGATGGGCTTCGAGGACCTGGTTCGGATGGGCCGCGTCGATGGCTGTGGCAAACAGCTCGCGCAGCAGTTGTTGCGGATCGACCGACATGGCGGGCTCCCAATCTTATTGTTCTTGGTTTAGTGCTGATGATCGTTCCCACGCTCTGCGTGGGAATGCCTCAATGGACGCTCTGCGTCCACTTCGGCAGGGACGCGGAGCGTCCCGGGCTGCATTCCCACGCAGAGCGTGGGAACGAGCGACGGGGCAGGGCTTATTTGTTATCGCGAATCGAGAAGTTGGCCATGTGTTCCAGACCTTTGATCAGCGCCGAGTGGTCCCAGTTGCTGCCACCGATCGCTGCGCAGGTGCTGAACACTTGCTGGGCGTTGGCGGTGTTCGGCAGGTTGATGTTCAGTTCCTTGGCGCCTTGCAGGGCCAGGTTCAGGTCCTTCTGGTGCAGGCTGATGCGGAAGCCTGGATCGAAAGTGCCTTTGATCATGCGCTCGCCGTGCACTTCGAGGATCTTCGAAGAGGCGAAACCGCCCATCAGTGCTTCACGCACCTTGGCCGGATCAGCACCGTTTTTCGAAGCGAACAGCAGGGCTTCAGCAACGGCCTGAATGTTCAGGGCGACGATGATCTGGTTGGCGACTTTGGCGGTTTGACCGTCGCCATTGCCACCGACCAGGGTGATGTTTTTGCCCATGGCCTGGAACAGCGGCAGAGCGCGTTCGAAAGCATCGGCATCGCCACCGATCATGATGCTCAGGGTCGCGGCTTTGGCGCCGACTTCACCACCGGAAACCGGTGCGTCGAGGTACTGCGCGCCTTTCTCGTTGATCTTCGCCGCGAAAGCCTTTGTGGCGGTTGGCGAGATCGAACTCATGTCGATAACGATTTTGCCTTTGCTCAGGCCAGCGGCAACACCGTCGGCGCGGAACAGTACGTCGTCGACCTGTGGGGTATCCGGGACCATGACGATGATGAATTCAGCTTCCTGCGCCACTTCGCGCGGGTTGGCCAGAGCGACGGCGCCAGCGGCGACCAGGTCGGCCGGGGCGGCGTCGTGGTGCGCCGACAGGAACAGGCTGTGACCGGCTTTCTGCAGGTTCGAAGCCATTGGGTGGCCCATGATGCCGGTGCCGATAAATCCGATTTTAGCCATGAGAAAATCCTCTTGTTTTTATAAACAGCCGTAGGAGCTGCCGAAGGCTCGGGCCGCGTTCGGACGATCTTTTGATCTTGATCTGTAAAAACAAGATCAAAAGATCGCAGCCTTCGGCAGTTCCTACAGGGTCATGTGTTCGTTCAGATTGCGTTGTGGGTTTTCAGCCAGCCGAGGCCTGCTTCGGTGGTGGTCAGCGGCTTGTATTCGCAACCCACCCAACCCTGATAACCGATGCGATCAAGGTGTTCGAACAGGAAGCGGTAGTTGATTTCACCAGTGCCGGGTTCGTTGCGGCCCGGGTTGTCCGCGAGCTGCACATGGTTGATCTCGCCCAGATGCGATTGCAGGGTGCGGGCCAGATCGCCTTCCATGATTTGCATGTGATAGATGTCGTATTGCAGGAACAGGTTGGCGCTGCCGACCTGCTCGCGAATCGACAGGGCTTGCGCCGTGTTGTTCAGGTAGAAACCCGGGATGTCGCGGGTGTTGATCGCTTCCATCACCAGTTTGATGCCCGCTGCCTGCAGCTTGTCGGCGGCGTATTTCAGGTTGGCGACGAAGGTTTTTTCTACCGTGGCATCGTCAACGCCTTGTGGACGAATACCGGCCAGGCAGTTGACCTGGGTGTTGCCCAGCACTTGCGCGTAGGCAATCGCCAGATCGACCCCGGCGCGGAACTCTTCGACCCGATCCGGCAGGCACGCGATACCGCGCTCGCCCTTGGCCCAGTCACCGGCCGGCAGGTTGAACAGCACTTGGGTCAGGCCGTTGGCGTCGAGCCTGGCCTTGATTTCAGCGGAGCTGAAGTCGTACGGGAACAGGTACTCGACACCGCTGAAACCAGCCTTGGCGGCGGCGTCGAAACGGGCAAGGAAATCCTGTTCGGTAAACAGCATGGACAGGTTGGCTGCGAAACGCGGCATGGTGGTCTCCTAAAAACGGATGTGACACGGTGGGTCAGATTGTTCGCGATCAGTCCCCTCTCCTGGGGGAGAGGGTTAGGGTGAGGGGGACCCTGAGTCTGATCCGAATTTTGCGAGCACCGCAAAACCTTTCCCTCACCCCAGCCCTCCCGAAACGTCGGACCGCCCGGAGGGAGAGGGGGCTAGCTACGTTCAATCAAGCAGCGAAATCGCCGTTGGCGCATCGTTGCCGACCAGCGCCAGGTCTTCGAATTCGTTGACGGCGTTGATCTCGGTGCCCATGGAGATGTTGGTCACACGCTCCAGAATAATCTCGACGATCACCGGCACCTTGAACTCTTCGATCATCTGTTCGGCCTTGCGCAGGGCAGGGGCGATTTCCGATGGTTCGAACACACGCAGTGCCTTACAGCCGAGGCCTTCAGCCACTGCGACGTGGTCAACACCGTAACCGTTGAGTTCCGGCGCGTTCAGGTTATCGAAGGACAGCTGCACGCAGTAGTCCATTTCGAACCCGCGCTGGGCCTGACGGATCAGACCCAGGTACGAGTTGTTCACCACGACGTGGATGTATGGCAGTTTGAACTGAGCGCCGACCGCCAGTTCTTCGATCATGAACTGGAAGTCATAGTCCCCCGACAGGGCCACGACTTTCCGGCTCGGATCGGCCTTGACCACGCCCAGCGCAGCCGGAATGGTCCAGCCCAACGGGCCGGCCTGACCGCAGTTGATCCAGTGACGCGGCTTGTAGACGTGCAGGAACTGCGCGCCGGCAATCTGCGACAGACCAATGGTGCTGACGTAGCAGGTGTCCTTGCCGAACACCTGGTTCATTTCTTCGTAAACGCGTTGCGGTTTTACCGGCACGTTGTCGAAGTGGGTCTTGCGATGCAGGCTGGCTTTGCGCTGCTGGCAGTCTTGCAGCCAGGCACTGCGGTTTTTCAGCTTGCCGGCGGCTTGCCATTCACGGGCCACTTCGATGAACACGGTCAGCGCAGCAGCGGCGTCGGAAACGATGCCCAGATCCGGGGTGAACACACGACCGATCTGCGTGCCTTCGATGTCGACGTGAATGAACTTGCGACCTTCGGTGTAAACGTCAACCGAACCGGTGTGACGGTTAGCCCAACGGTTACCGATCCCCAACACCACGTCGGATTTCAGCATGGTGGCGTTGCCGTAACGATGCGAAGTCTGCAGACCGACCATGCCGACCATCAACGGGTGATCGTCCGGGATGGTGCCCCAGCCCATCAGGGTCGGGATCACCGGAATGCCGGTCAGTTCAGCGAATTCAACCAGCAGATCGCTGGCGTCGGCGTTGATGATGCCGCCGCCGGCCACCAGCAATGGACGCTCAGCCTGATCCAGCAAAGCCAAAGCTTTTTCAACCTGAACGCGGGTCGCGGTCGGCTTGGCCAATGGCAGTGGCTGGTAGGCGTCGATGTCGAATTCGATTTCGGCCATCTGCACGTCGAACGGCAGGTCGATCAGCACCGGACCTGGACGGCCGGAGCGCATTTCGAAGAAGGCTTTCTGGAACGCGTAAGGCACTTGGCCCGGTTCCAGAACAGTGGTCGCCCACTTGGTCACTGGCTTGACGATGCTGGTGATGTCGACAGCCTGGAAGTCTTCCTTGTGCATACGGGCGCGGGGTGCCTGGCCGGTAATGCAGAGGATTGGAATCGAGTCGGCCGAGGCGCTGTAGAGCCCGGTGACCATGTCGGTACCGGCAGGGCCGGAAGTGCCGATGCACACGCCGATGTTGCCGGCCTTGGTGCGGGTGTAGCCCTCGGCCATGTGCGAGGCGCCTTCAACGTGGCGAGCAAGGACGTGATCGATGCCACCGACTTTCTGCAAGGCGGAGTACAGCGGGTTGATGGCAGCGCCCGGGATGCCAAAAGCGGTATCAACCCCTTCACGGCGCATCACCAGAACGGCGGCTTCGATTGCTCTCATTTTGCTCATGGTTTTGTGCCTCTTTACGTTTTGTAATTGTATACAAGTGGCTTTGCGCAGAGTGTATTCACGGCGGACGGCGCAGGTCAATCCATTTTCTCAAGCGCCTGTTTCATTCGTCGGAAGCCTGTCTGAGTGTGGCTTTTCGTCGCATGTGGCGCTTTTCGAGAATTATTGTATACAAAAAAATAACTCATTGTGTTCTATTTGTTGCATCGGCCTGCGGCACAAAACCGCAGGCCCACGACTTTCCCTATAACAAAATGAGGACGGCACCATGAGCGCTTTAACCTTGAAAGTCGCAGTCAACCTGGTCAATCAGGCCATCAATGCAGGGCGCGGCATCAACGCCGCGCCGCTGACCATCGCGGTACTCGATACCGGCGGCCACCTGATCACCTTGCAACGCGAAGACGGCGCCAGCCTGCTGCGCCCGAACATCGCCATCGGCAAAGCCTGGGGCGCCATCGCCCTGGGCAAAGGCTCACGCCTGCTGGCACTGGATGCACAACAACGCCCGGCGTTTATTGCCGCACTCAACAGCATGGGCCAGGGCAGCGTCGTGCCGGCACCGGGTGGTGTGTTGATTCGGGATCAGGCGGGGAACGTGCTGGGCGCGATCGGGATTAGCGGGGATCTTTCGGATATTGATGAGCAAGTGGCGATTAAAGCGGTGGAGGCGTTGGAGTTGCGGGCGGATGCGGGGGTGGCTGCTTGATCTGTAGCGTCTGACCGAAAGTCATCGCTGGCAAGCCTGCTCCCACAAGGTTCTCTGTCGTATTGAGATTTTGTAACCAATACAAAACCCTGTGGGAGCTGGCTTGCCAGCGATGGCGGCCTGACTGACACATCATGAAAAAAGACATGTCCAGCCAAATAGATCACTGAGGTCTAGCCTTTTGATGAACTCATCATGAAGGGGCAATGGATTGCCTGATCTTCCTGCTTCACATCGTCTGCGTGCCGGCCGCTATGCCGAGCCTAATAGAATCTATCTACTGACCACTAACACACTTGATCGCGAACCGATCTTTGCCGATTTCGTTTTGGGCAGATTGGTGGTTCATCAATTTCGGCGGGCACAAGACCTCGGATTAGCGAACTCACTGGCTTGGGTTGTCATGCCCGATCATTTTCACTGGCTGGTCGAACTGGAAAATTGTTCGCTCAAAAAGCTGATGCGCGAAACCAAGTCGTTGATTACGCGGGAAGTGAATATTTCTATCAACAGGAAAGGTCCGCTTTGGCAGCAGGGCTTTCACGATCGTGCGCTGCGGCGGGAAGAGGATCTGGTGAAAATGGCGCGATATGTCGTAGCCAACCCTTTACGGGCGGGACTCGTCGAAAAGATTGGCGACTATCCGCTGTGGGATGCCGTTTGGCTTTAACAATTTTGAACCGAGTTGCCTCCATCGCTGGCAAGCCAGCTCCCACAGGTATTTGTGTTGTTTGCCAAATCTGAATTCAACACATAAACCTGTGGGAGCTGGCTTGCCAGCGATGGCGTCACCGCAATACTTCAGTCCGGCTCACACCCCTTCAACACCAACCGGATAATTGTCTGTGCCGCCGCTTCATAATCCGCCTCGTCCAGCTTGTCCTTGCCGGTCACCGCAGAAATCTGCCAGTCGAAGTCGGCGTAAGTCTGGGTCGCGGCCCAGATGCTGAACATCAGGTGATTAGGGTCGATCGGGGCGATCTGGCCGCGGTCGATCCAGCTCTGGATGCAGTCGATGTTGTGCTTGGCCTGGCCGTTGAGTTGCTCGACCAGATCGGCGCTCAAATGTGGCGCACCGTGCATGATTTCGCTGGCAAATACTTTCGAGGCGAAGGGCAGGTCGCGGGAGATGCGGATCTTCGAGCGGATGTAGCCACTCAGCACTTCGCTCGGTACGCCGTCCGGATTGAACGGGGTCGAGGCCTGCAAAATCGGCACGATGATGCTTTCCAATACCTCGCGGTAAAGGTTTTCCTTGGACTTGAAGTAGTAGTAGACGTTGGGCTTGGGCAATCCCGCCTTGGCGGCGATGTCGCTGGTTTTGGTCGCAGCGAAGCCCTTGTCGGCAAACTCCTCACTGGCGGCACGCAGGATCAGTTCTTTGTTGCGCTCGCGGATTGTGCTCATAAACCCGGTGGTTCCTTGCCTGTTCTGGCGGTTGCGCATGGTAGCACCGGCCTCGCGCAGCGCTCAACAATGCCCCATGTGGCCTGCGGTCGCGTTATGCTTCGCAACATTCATACATAAAAGGAAACAGGATTCATGGCAGGAAGCAGTTTGCTGGTGCTGATCGACGATATTGCCACCGTGCTGGACGACGTGGCGTTGATGACCAAAATGGCTGCCAAGAAGACCGCCGGGGTGCTCGGCGATGATCTGGCGCTCAACGCCCAGCAGGTCTCCGGCGTGCGTGCCGAGCGGGAAATCCCGGTGGTCTGGGCCGTGGCCAAAGGTTCTTTCGTCAACAAATTGATCCTCGTGCCGTCGGCGCTGGCGATCAGTGCGTTCGTACCGTGGCTGGTAACACCGTTGTTGATGGTGGGTGGTGCGTATCTGTGTTTCGAAGGTTTCGAGAAGCTTGCGCACAAGTTTCTGCACAGCAAGGCTGAAGACGAGGCCGAACATGCGCAACTGACTGAGGCGGTAGCTGATCCGGCGACCGATCTGGTGGCGTACGAAAAGGACAAGATCAAAGGCGCGATTCGCACTGACTTTATCCTTTCGGCAGAGATTATCGCCATCACTCTGGGCACCGTGGCAACGGCCTCGCTGACTCAGCAAGTGATCGTGATGTCCGGCATTGCGATTGTGATGACGGTGGGCGTTTATGGCCTGGTGGCGGGCATCGTCAAACTCGACGACCTCGGCCTGTGGCTGACGCAAAAGCCTGGGCAGTTTGCCAAGAAAGTCGGCAGCGCCATCCTGAGTGCGGCACCGTACATGATGAAAACCCTGTCGGTGGTCGGTACGGCGGCGATGTTCCTGGTCGGCGGTGGCATCCTCACCCATGGCGTGCCGGTAGTGCATGACTGGATTGAAGGCGTTGGTGCGGCGGCCGGTAGTGCCGGGTTTGCGGTGCCGATGTTGCTCAATGGTGTCGCGGGGATCATCGCTGGCGCGGTGGTGCTGGCGGTGGTTGCCGTTGTCGGCAAGATCTGGAAAGCCCTGAAAAACTAATCAACAACACATAACCTTTGTAGGAGTGTTGTGCCATTGAAAAAGGGCCATTCGACTCGCATCGAATGGCCCTTTTTTGTACCTGCCAAAAACTATTCGGCGATCTGCAACTTGCGCGCTTCGGTGTACACGTAACGCACCTTCTCGTACTCGAACGGCGAGTTCATCTGGCCGTAACGGAAGCTGGTCTGATAACGCTTGTCGACTGCACGCAACGCCCAGACTTCCGGATGGTTGGAGCTGACTTCCGAGACGTTGAGGAAGTTGATCGCCGATTCGGCGGTGTAATCCACGGCAAGACCGGCAGTGTCACGGATGTTCGACGGTCCGAAGATCGGCAGCACGAAGTAGGCGCCGCCCGGTACACCGTAGAAGCCCAGGGTCTGACCGAAGTCTTCGCTCTGGCGCGGCAGGCCCATGGCAGTAGCCGGGTCCCACAGACCGGCGATGCCGATGGTGGTATTGAGCAGCAGGCGCGCGGTGGTTTCCATCGAGCGCTGGCCTTTGAACTGCAACAGGCTGTTGACCAGATTCGGCACGTCACCGAGGTTGTTGAAGAAGTTGCTTACGCCGGTGCGCACGAAGCTCGGCGTGATGTAGCGATAGCCATCGACCACCGGCAGGAACACCCATTGGTCGAAGCGATAGTTGAAGTGGTAAACCCGGCGGTTCCACGACTCCAGCGGGTCGTAGACGTTCAGCGCGTTGAGCGTCGAACGCTCGAATTCGCGCTGATCCAGCCCCGGATTGAACTTGAGTTTGGACAGCGGCTCTTTGAAGCCGTCGCTGTCGACCACCACGGGCGCGTTGGCTTTACTGTTGTCGGCCTGGGCCACGCCTGCGCAGAGTAGCGCTGCAATCAGCAGGAGATGTTTAGCCACGGAAGAACTCCAGCATGGCGTCGCTGTTGACGCGGTAGTTAAGGTTGCCGCAATGGCCGCCGAGTGGATAAACGGTCAGTCGATCACCGAAGGTCTTGCGCAGGAAACCGAGGTCGCCCGGACCGAGGATCACGTCATCGGCGTTGTGCATCACGGCGATTTTCGGGCTGTCGTGCAGGTAATCCTTGAGCGCATACAGGCTCACCTGATCGATCAGTTGCAGCAGGCTGCCGCCGTCGGTGCGTGCACGCCACATAGGAATGACCTGTTCGGTCAGGTAGCAGTCGAAGTCGCACTGCAACGCACGCTTGAGAAACGGTGTGAGGCTGGTGCCTTCGGTGATCGGGAATTTCGGCGGGGTGATCAGGCCGCGACGGTTGATCAGGTCCGAGGTAAAGGCAATGTCGGCCGCCGAGAAACGGAACGAGGTGCCAATCAACATCGCCATCTGTTCGTTGGTCAGGTGCTGCTTGGACTGCTGGAAGTCGTAAAGCAGCGCGTCATTGAGGTCGATGTAGCCTTTCTGCTGGAAGTAGCGGGTCAGCTTGGACAGCACCAGCTCGTAGAATGTGGTGCTGGTGTTGATGCCTTTCACCTCGGTTTGCACGAGCTTGTCGAGGTTGGTCACCGAGGTGTAGAGGTTGACCGGCGGATTGAGCAGCAGGACTTTCTTGAAATTGAAGCTGCGGCGCGTCTCGTCCAGATGCGCAACGAAAGCAGCATCGAGGGCGCCGAGGCTGTAACCGGTCAGGTAGTACTCGGTCACCGGCAGTTTCGGGTTTTGCGCGCGCACGGCTTGCATCACCCGGTACATGTCTTCGGCATCTTCCTTGGTCACGCCCGGGGTGGCGAAGCGTGAGGCGGCGCTGATGAAGTCGAAACTGGTCGGCGACGACAACTGCACGACGTGGTAGCCGGCCTTGTAGTAGAGCTTTTTCAGGTATTCGTTGAGCGTGCTGTCATAACGTGCGCCGGTGCCGGCAATCAGAAAGATCAGCGGGGCCGGTTTGTCCTGGGTGGCGATGCGGTAGGTGAGCTTTTTCACCGCCCAGAAGTTGTCCGGCAGGATGAACTCTCGCTCCGGGCGCAAGGTCAGGCTGCGGTCCGACTGATTGATGTCGTCGTCCAGCGGCAATTCCGGGCGCAAGTCCGGCGGCGTCGTGGCGATGGTCGCCTCGAACGGGTTGGTCAGGGGGTAGCCATAACTGGCGGCGTCGATATCCACCGCCAGTGCGGACGCACTCAAAATAAGGCCGCTGAACAGCGCGGCGAAGCGCAAGGAACGGAGCATGACTAGATCCCTTAGAGGAAGGTGCCGAATGAAGTTCGCAGGCTATGACCACCGGGGTTGCGCCAAAGTGCCATGCTGCGGCACCAAACAGGCAGAATTCGGAGTAATAGTAGCTGGACGATACACTTTGCACGCCCTGAATGAACAGTTAACAGTTGTTAGTTCTTGCACACGGCTGGCGGCAGATTAAGCTGGCCGCCGATTTCCGAAGATTGGAGTGTTTCATGTCCCGCCGTTTGCCCGTGATTTTACTGCTCGTTCTGTTGCCGTTGTGGCTGGCCGCCAGTTATGGCGCGCGGTATGGCTTTATGGAAGACGGCAAGTGGGTGGGCATCTGCGTCGACGAGGCCAGCCGTTGGGAATGTCAGGTGCGGTCGAACCTTGGCTTGATGATTCACTTCAAGGTGTTGGGCTGGACGGCGCTGGGTGCGGCGTTGATCGGTTTTGTCTTGCCGGGGCGGGCAGGGTGGTGGCTGGCGGTGCTGGCGCTGGTGTTTGGGATGCCGGCACTGGCGTTGTACAACACCACGTTGGCAGTGTTTGCGCTGGTGATTGCCGGGTTGCGGTTGGTCCGCGAGTCACGTAGCGCCTGATGGAAAAGATCGCAGCCTTCGGCAGCTCCTACATTGAAATGGCGTACACCTTGTAGGAGTTGCCGAAGGCTGCGATCTTTTGATCTTGCTTTTGATCAGTCTTTTCGAACGCGCAGGCAGCGCCACAGAGCCGCCACCATCAACACACTCACCAACGCCCAACCCCACGCCTGCTGATTCTGCAAACCTTCCTGATACAGCTGCGGCGCAATCCCCGCGCCGACAATGAAGGTCAGCAAGGCAATTTCACGACGCGGCACGCTGACCGGCCGGCACAGATAAACCAGCGCCGGCAGCACAAACGCCATGCTTGCAAAGCTGCGATAACGCGGATCAAACACCATCTCCAGCATCATCACCGCTGCGGCAAAGCCTGCTGCCGCGAGCAGCCAGCCGGCGCGCCGCTCCAGCAGATTGAACACCCGCTCACGCCAGCCAGTTCGCGCGCTCAGCGTCAGTGCCGCGTGTGCCAGTACCAACAGATTCAGCGCCGTCAGCAAACCGACCCACAGCCACTCACTGGTGAACCGCGTGGTCACCCGCGCCAGATCACCCCAGGCGCCAATCGAGCAAGCGGCGAGGGCGCCCAGCAGCGGCAACACCAGCGCCGAGCGCGTGGTCCGAACGCGACCGCCAAGGATCAGCGTGCCAAGGAAAATCAACCCGCCGACCGCCAGCCATTCTTTCCAGAACGGTACATTCGTCACCGGTCCGGCGAGTACGCCTTTGTCCTGACGATCAGCATCGAACAGTCCCCAGTAACCGCCCACTGCGCCTTCACTGCCGCGCTTCCATGGCTGGTCAAACGCTTCGATCAGGTTGTAATGCCAGCCTTCTTTCTCGGCCATCGCGACAAAACCACGAATGAACCTGGCCTCGTTGACCCGGCTCGGCAGGGCGGTCTCGCGCTGGCGGCCTTCGCTCGGCCAGCCGGTTTCGCCAATCATCACGTCTTTCGGCGCGAATTTATTGCCGAACACCTGACGCACATCCGCGACATGTTGCAGGGCGACGTCAATGTTCGACGGATCATCCTCCCAGTACGGCAGCAAGTGGATGGTCAGGAAATCCACCGCCGGTGCGATTTCCGGATGCTTGAGCCAGAACTCCCAGACATCGGCATAGGTGACCGGTTGCTTGACCTGGCCCTTGACCTTGTTGATCAACCGGGCAAGTTGCGCGCCAGTGACTTCCTTGCGCAGCAGCGCTTCGTTGCCGACGATCACCGCGCTGACCACGTCCGGGTTGGCGTTGGCTGATTTGATCAGCAGGTCGACTTCTTTCTCGGTGTCTACCGGGTTGCTGTTGACCCACGCGCCGATCATCAATTTCAAGCCGTGTTTGCGCGCCAGATCCGGCAGCGCCTCGAGGCCGGTCATCGAATAGGTGCGAATGCACTCAAAACGTGTCGCCAGCAGCGCGAGGTCAGCGTCCATGCGCTCGGGGCGCAGCTTGAACGGCACGTCGAACGGCGACTGGTCTTTATCGAACGGGGTGTAGGAGGCGCATTGCAATTTATGCGTCGGCGTAGCGGCGTCCGGCAGGATCACCGGTTGGCCGAGGCCGTACCAGAAGCCAGCGAGTGCAAACAGCCCCAGCAGGCAGGCGAAGAGATAAGGCAGAAAAGGGAAGCGGGAGGTCGCGGACATGGTCAGGCCGAGTGGCTGCAAAGCGACGCATGTTACCTGCATTTATAGAGGGGTTGGTGGCTCGCATGATTTTGACATGCAAAGTTCGGGCGGATTGTCTGGCGCCAAATATTCAGACGTCATTAATGGCCTTGTGATGTCGTTTCTCGTTGTCTTGAGGTCGCTGGCAGAGCAGGTCGACTGCCGCCTGAGGTTGATGATCAAGCCATCAGTGCTCCGCTGATGTTCTAACGAGTTTGCGGTCAGGCGTGATGGGGGCGCCGTGCACCATAACAATACGTTGACGCCGCCCGTCATCCGTCGGGCGCAGCATTTCGGGGAAGTAACGATGAAGATGCGACGACTTTTAGGCGCAAGTGCTGCTCTGGTGCTTGCGATGAGTTCCACTTTCGCCAGCGCAGAAAAACAGACCCTGAACATCGGTTACGTTGACGGCTGGTCCGACAGCGTCGCGACCACCCACGTGGCGGCCGAAGTGATCAAACAGAAGCTCGGCTACGACGTGAAACTGCAAGCCGTCGCCACCGGGATCATGTGGCAGGGCGTGGCCACCGGCAAGCTCGATGCCATGCTCTCGGCCTGGCTGCCCGTGACCCACGGTGAATACTGGACGAAGAACAAGGATCAGGTCGTCGATTACGGCCCGAACTTCAAGGATGCGAAAATCGGCCTGATCGTGCCGGAGTATGTGAAAGCCAAGTCGATCGAAGACTTGAAAACCGACGACACCTTCAAGAATCGCATCGTCGGCATCGACGCCGGTTCAGGCGTGATGCTCAAGACCGATCAGGCGATCAAGGACTACGGTCTCGACAAATACAGCCTCAAAGCCAGTTCCGGCGCCGGCATGATTGCCGAGCTGACCCGTGCCGAGAAGAAAAACGAATCCATCGCGGTCACCGGTTGGGTGCCGCACTGGATGTTCGCCAAGTGGAAACTGCGCTTCCTCGACGACCCGAAAGGCGTGTACGGCGCAGCCGAAACCGTAAACAGCATCGGCAGCAAAGAACTCGCGACCAAAGCACCGGAAGTGGCCAAGTTCCTGAAGAACTTCCAGTGGGCGTCGAAAGACGAAATCGGCGAGGTCATGCTGGCGATTCAGGACGGTGCCAAGCCTGACGCAGCGGCCAAGGATTGGGTAGCCAAACACCCGGATCGCGTGGCTGACTGGACTAAGTAACCCGAAATAGCATCGTTCACCACGAACCCTGTGGGAGCGGGCTTGCCCGCGATAGCGTTCTCTCAGTTGACTAATAGTTGGCTGACACGACGCCATCGCTGGCAAGCCAGCTCCCACAGTTTTTTGTGTGTGCTCAAGAATGGCAAATACGTCATGGCGTTCTACTACTAAGGTCGTCTGTTACCGCGCTCGCAGCCGCATACATTAGCTACGTTCCAACAATAATCTGTGCTGCGAGGATAAAAACAATGAACGACAGCATTTACCTCTCGATTCAAAACAGTCCCCGATTCAAGGAGCTGGTGCGAAAAAGGGAAAAGTTCGCCTGGATACTCTCGGCGATCATGCTCGGGCTTTACTCTGGCTTCATCCTGTTGATCGCTTACGGGCCACACATTCTGGGCGCGAAACTCAGTCCGGAATCCTCGATTACCTGGGGAATTCCAATCGGTGTCGGACTCATTCTTTCTGCATTCATCCTCACCGCTATCTACGTGCGCCGCGCCAATGGCGAGTTCGACGACTTGAACAATGCGATTCTCAAGGAGGCTCAGCAATGATCCGGCGTCTACTGGCTTTATTGAGTGTTGCGGCGTTCGCGCCGAGTGTCTGGGCGGCTGACGCGTTGACCGGTGAAGTGGCCAAACAGCCACTGAACATTCCGGCGATCCTGATGTTCGTCGCGTTCGTTGGCGCGACCTTATACATCACCTACTGGGCCTCGAAGAAAAACAATTCGGCGGCCGACTACTATGCGGCGGGCGGCAAGATCACCGGTTTCCAGAATGGTCTGGCGATCGCCGGTGACTACATGTCGGCGGCGTCCTTCCTGGGGATTTCCGCGCTGGTGTTCACCTCCGGCTACGATGGCCTGATCTACTCGATCGGCTTCCTGGTGGGCTGGCCGATCATTCTGTTCCTGATCGCCGAGCGCCTGCGTAACCTGGGTAAATACACCTTTGCCGACGTGGCGTCCTACCGCCTCGGGCAAACCCAGATCCGCACCCTGTCTGCCTGCGGCTCGCTGGTGGTGGTGGCGTTCTACCTGATCGCGCAAATGGTCGGTGCCGGCAAGCTGATTCAGCTGTTGTTCGGTCTGGACTACCACGTCGCGGTGATTCTGGTGGGTGTGCTGATGTGCATGTACGTGCTGTTCGGCGGCATGCTGGCGACCACTTGGGTACAGATCATCAAGGCTGTGCTGTTGCTGTCCGGCGCCTCGTTCATGGCGCTGATGGTGATGAAGCACGTAGGCTTCGACTTCAACACGCTGTTCTCCGAAGCGATCAAGGTTCACGCCAAAGGCGAAGCGATCATGAGCCCGGGCGGTCTGGTCAAGGATCCGATTTCGGCGTTCTCGCTGGGTCTGGCGCTGATGTTCGGTACGGCTGGTCTGCCACACATTCTGATGCGCTTCTTCACCGTGAGTGACGCAAAAGAAGCCCGCAAGAGCGTGCTCTACGCAACCGGTTTCATTGGCTACTTCTACATCCTGACCTTCATTATCGGCTTCGGCGCGATCCTGCTGGTCAGCACTAACCCGGCCTTCAAAGATGCTGCTGGCGCGCTGTTGGGCGGCAACAACATGGCGGCGGTGCACCTGGCCAATGCGGTCGGCGGCAGTATCTTCCTCGGCTTTATCTCGGCGGTGGCGTTCGCGACCATTCTGGCGGTAGTGGCAGGCCTGACCCTGGCCGGTGCTTCGGCGGTTTCTCACGACCTGTACGCCAGTGTGATCAAGAAGGGCAAGGCGAACGAGAAGGACGAGATTCGTGTCTCGAAGATCACCACCATTGCCTTGGCGGTGCTGGCGATTGGCTTGGGCATCTTGTTCGAAAGTCAGAACATTGCGTTCATGGTGGGCCTGGCGTTCTCGATCGCTGCCAGCTGTAACTTCCCGGTGCTGTTGCTTTCGATGTACTGGAAGAAGCTGACCACTCGTGGGGCGATGATTGGCGGCTGGTTGGGTCTGGTGAGTGCGGTTGGCCTGATGATCCTTGGCCCGACCATCTGGGTGCAGATTCTGCATCATGAGAAGGCGATCTTCCCTTACGAGTATCCGGCGTTGTTCTCGATGATCATTGCCTTTGTGGGGATCTGGTTCTTCTCGATTACTGACAAGTCGGCGGCTGCGGACAATGAGCGGGCGTTGTTCTTCCCGCAGTTTGTGCGTTCGCAGACGGGGTTGGGGGCGAGTGGGGCGGTTTCGCATTGATGGTTTGATGGTTTTGTAATGTTGTGCTGAATGCCCCGGTTGAGAGATCGGGGCATTTTTTGTGGGCGGTTATCGGACTTTGGTGTGTTTTTTATTGGGTGTATATCCGTTGCTGCGGTAACGGCTGATTAGGGTTTCGCCCTTACGGCGACTCACTTTTTTTCAAACGCCAAAAAAAGTAAGCAAAAAACGCTTGCTCCTACGTCCGGCCCGCTCGCTGGGGCTCGGGGTTCCTTCGCTGCGGGATCGATCCGGGCGCAGCGCCTACGGTTTGCTTCGCTGCACCTCCTCTCGCTGTGTTTGGCTTCGCCAAACGGTCGCTGCGCTCCCACGCCCGGATCAATCCCTCCACTCAGCCTTCCGACGTCGCTTACAGATCAAGAGCTGCAGCCGAGCTAACGTTCATCCTGTTGAGTGGTGAAGAGCGTGTGTTCGGCTTTGGTTCGGTGGTGGATTTGCCCCTCATCGGAACGCCGCCCGCCCAGCCCTCTCCCGAGGGAGAGGGAGCCGATTTGTGAGCTTTTCAGAATCTGAGTTCAACGCGGTATCGCACGTCGGCGTACCTCTACCAAACCACTCGGTCAGTCCCCTCTCCCTCCGGGAGAGGGCTAGGGTGAGGGGCTCTTGATCTGGCTTTTGATCTTGCTTTGGCTTTGGCTTTGGCTTTTGATCTTTTGCCCCATCGGCAGGCCGAGCGTAGGTGTCCATCCGGGGGTAGGCGCGCAGCGCCGTGCGGCGTAGCCGCATACATCGAGAGGAGGTGCAGCGAAGCAAACCGTAGGCGATGCCCCCGGATGGACACCGTAGCGAGGGAACACTGAGCCTCAGCGAAGTGCCGTACGCCGGGGCAAAGCCTTTTGGGTTACCTTTTCGGCGTTTGGAAAAGGTGACTCGCTGTAAGAGCGAAACCGCCAGCAGCACCACCCGCGGCAACGGATATGCCCCCAATCCAATAAAACTGCCACAGCACAAACAAAAACGGCCCCTATATAAATAGAGGCCGTTCCCGGTACAACTTTAAGACGTCATCGCAAGACAAGTCTTATTTGCGGTCTTCCAGCTTGGAAATGTCACGCGACTCGTAACCAGTGTACAACTGGCGCGGACGGCCAATCTTGTACGGGCTGGAGAGCATCTCTTTCCAGTGGGAGATCCAGCCAACCGTACGTGCCAGCGCGAAAATCACCGTGAACATGCTGGTCGGAATGCCGATCGCCTTGAGGATGATCCCCGAGTAGAAGTCGACGTTCGGGTACAGCGAGCGTTCGATGAAGTACGGGTCGGTCAGCGCGATCTCTTCCAGGCGCATGGCCAGTTCGAGTTGCGGATCGTTGTTGATGCCCAGTTCCTTCAGCACTTCGTCGCAGGTCTGCTTCATTACAGTCGCGCGAGGGTCGCGGTTCTTGTAAACGCGGTGACCGAAGCCCATCAGTTTGAACGGATCGTTCTTGTCCTTGGCCTTGGCGATGAACTTGTCGATGTTCGAAACATCGCCAATCTCGTCAAGCATGGTCAACACAGCTTCGTTCGCACCGCCGTGGGCAGGGCCCCACAGTGCAGCGATACCGGCGGCGATACAGGCGAACGGGTTGGCACCCGAAGAGCCGGCCAGGCGCACGGTAGAGGTCGAAGCGTTCTGCTCGTGGTCGGCGTGGAGGATGAAGATCCGGTCCATGGCCTTGGCGAGCACCGGGCTGATCGGTTTGATCTCGCACGGGGTGTTGAACATCATGTGCAGGAAGTTTTCCGCGTACGTCAGATCGTTGCGCGGGTACATCATGGGTTGGCCCATGGAGTACTTGTAAACCATCGCTGCCAGGGTCGGCATCTTGGCAACCAGACGGATCGCGGAGATTTCGCGATGCTGCGGGTTATTGATGTCCAGGGAGTCGTGGTAGAAGGCCGAGAGGGCGCCGACTACACCGCACATGACGGCCATCGGGTGGGCGTCGCGACGGAAGCCGTTGAAGAAGGTTTTCAGCTGCTCGTGAACCATGGTGTGGTTTTTCACGGTGCTGACGAACTGGGCCTTCTGTTCTGCGGTCGGCAATTCGCCGTTGAGCAGCAGGTAGCAGGTTTCCAGGTAGTCCGATTTTTCAGCCAGCTGTTCGATCGGGTAGCCGCGGTGCAACAGAATGCCGTTGTCGCCGTCGATATAGGTGATCTTCGACTCGCACGAGGCGGTCGACATGAAACCAGGGTCGAACGTGAAGCGGCCCGTGGCCGTCAGGCCCCGAACATCAATTACATCGGGACCAACGGTGCCGGTTAAAATGGGCAGCTCGACGGGGGCTGCGCCCTCGATGATCAACTGCGCTTTTTTGTCAGCCATGTGGCCTCCTATTTATGCTTGAACCATCAGACAGACCCCCCACGCAGGGCCCGCACCACTATAGTGAGATAAATTCGAATGTCAATTTGCCTAAAGTCTTGCTCCAGAAGGCTTTAAGCGCACTTTTTCCTCGAAATTGACTGCCATTTACGCCTTTTATACGACTTGTGCAATCAGCTATTTGGGGTAGGTGATTGCGTTGTCATTAGTAACCTAACTGTCTATACTCGGCCACCGACCGCCAAGGGCTTTTGGGCCAGCTTTGTTGGGGGTCGCATCCCTGGGTGGTGGTTACCTGACCAGTGCACTCCCCAACAACTTTGCCCTGATTGTTAGGGGCTCTTCAGTGTGAAAAAAAAGCCGTGAAAAGCCAACGACCTGTAAACCTAGACCTAAGGACCATCAAACTCCCCATCACCGGCGTTACGTCGTTTCTTCACCGTGTTTCCGGCATCATCCTCTTCCTGGGTATCGGCTTCATGCTTTATGCATTGGGCAAGTCTCTGGGTTCCGAGGAAGGTTTTGCCGAAGTGAAGGCATGCTTGACCAGCCCGCTGGCCAAGTTCGTAGCATGGGGCCTCCTGTCCGCTCTGCTGTATCACCTGGTAGCCGGTGTGCGCCACTTGATCATGGACATGGGCATCGGTGAGACGCTGGAAGGCGGCCGCCTGGGCTCGAAAATCATCATCGCCATTTCCGTGGTGCTGATCGTTCTGGCAGGAGTTTGGATATGGTAACCAGCGTTACGAACCTTTCGCGTTCGGGCCTCTATGACTGGATGGCGCAACGTGTGTCTGCGGTTGTTCTCGCGGCTTATTTCATTTTCCTGATCGGATACCTTGCAGCGAATCCGGGCATTGGCTACGACCAGTGGCACGGCCTGTTCGCTCACAACGGGATGCGTATCTTCAGTCTGCTGGCCCTCGTTGCCCTTGGCGCTCACGCCTGGGTCGGCATGTGGACCATCGCGACCGACTACCTGACGCCAATGGCGCTGGGCAAGTCCGCGACTGCAGTACGTTTCCTTTTCCAGGCAGTTTGCGGCATCGCGATGTTCGCTTACTTCGTCTGGGGTGTGCAGATTCTCTGGGGTATCTGATTCATGGCTAACATTCCAACGATTTCTTTCGACGCCATCATTATTGGTGGTGGCGGTGCCGGCATGCGCGCTGCGCTGCAACTGGCGCAGGGCGGTCACAAGACTGCCGTGATCACCAAGGTTTTCCCGACCCGTTCGCACACTGTGTCCGCCCAGGGCGGCATCACGTGCGCAATCGCGTCCGCTGACCCGAACGATGACTGGCGCTGGCACATGTACGATACCGTCAAGGGCTCCGACTACATCGGTGACCAGGATGCTATCGAGTACATGTGTCAGGAAGGCCCGGCCGCGGTTTTCGAGCTGGACCACATGGGTCTGCCGTTCTCGCGTACCGAGCAAGGCCGTATCTACCAGCGTCCGTTCGGTGGTCAGTCCAAGGACTACGGCAAGGGCGGTCAGGCTGCACGTACTTGCGCGGCGTCCGACCGTACCGGTCACGCACTGCTGCACACCCTTTATCAGGGCAACCTGAAAGCCGGTACCACGTTCCTGAACGAGTACTACGCTGTTGATCTGGTGAAAAACCAGGAAGGCGAATTCGTCGGTGTGATCGCGATCTGCATCGAAACCGGCGAAACCACCTACATCCGCGCCAAGGCCACCGTACTGGCTACCGGCGGTGCAGGTCGTATCTACGCTTCCACCACCAACGCCCTGATCAACACCGGTGACGGCGTCGGCATGGCTCTGCGTGCTGGCGTGCCGGTACAAGACATTGAAATGTGGCAGTTCCACCCGACCGGCATCGCCGGCGCCGGTGTACTGGTTACCGAAGGTTGCCGTGGTGAAGGTGGTTACCTGATCAACAAGCACGGCGAGCGTTTCATGGAGCGTTATGCTCCGAACGCCAAAGACCTTGCCGGTCGTGACGTGGTTGCTCGTTCGATGGTTAAAGAAATCATCGCCGGCAACGGTTGCGGTCCGAATGGCGACCACGTAATGCTCAAACTCGACCACTTGGGCGAGGAAGTGCTGCACAGCCGTCTGCCAGGCATCTGCGAACTGTCGAAGACGTTCGCTCACGTTGACCCTGTTGTTGCGCCGGTTCCGGTTGTTCCGACTTGCCACTATATGATGGGCGGCGTTGCCACCAATATCCACGGCCAGGCGATCACCCAGAACGCCGAAGGCGTGGATCAGATCATCCCTGGTCTGTTCGCAGTAGGTGAAGTGGCTTGCGTATCGGTGCACGGTGCCAACCGTCTGGGCGGCAACTCGCTGCTCGACCTGGTGGTATTCGGCCGCGCTGCCGGCCTGCACCTGGAAAAAGCGCTGACTGATGGCATCGAATACGACGACGCTACCGAAGCCGACATCGAAGCTGCCCTGTCGCGTCTGAACGCGCTGAACAGCCGTACTGATGGCGAAGATGTGGCAACCCTGCGTCGCGAACTGCAAAGCTGCATGCAGAACTACTTCGGCGTATTCCGTACCGGCGAATACATGCAGAAAGGTATCGCTCAGCTCGCTGACCTGCGTACCCGCATCGCCAACGTGAAGATCAACGATAAGTCGCAGGCGTTCAACACTGCCCGTATCGAAGCGCTGGAACTGCAAAACCTGCTGGAAGTGGCTGAAGCTACCGCCATCGCTGCCGAAGTCCGTAAAGAGTCGCGCGGTGCTCACGCCCGTGAGGACTTCGAAGATCGTGACGACGAAAACTGGCTGTGCCACACCCTGTACTTCCCGGGTGACAAGCGCGTCACCAAGCGTGCCGTGAACTTCTCGCCGAAGACTGTTCCGACTTTTGAACCTAAAGTCCGGACTTATTAAGGGTGACCGCCATGTTGAAAGTCAGTGTTTATCGCTACAACCCTGATCAGGACGCTGCGCCGTTCATGCAGGAATTCCAGGTCGATACCGGTGGTAAAGACCTGATGGTGCTGGACGTGCTGGCCCTGATCAAAGAGCAGGACGAGGGTTTCTCCTATCGTCGCTCTTGCCGTGAAGGCGTCTGCGGCTCCGACGGCATGAACATCAACGGCAAGAACGGTCTGGCGTGCATCACGCCGCTGTCCGCCGTTGTAAAAGGTAACAAGTTGATTGTTCGTCCGCTGCCAGGTTTGCCGGTTATCCGTGACCTGGTCGTCGATATGAGCATCTTCTACAAGCAATACGAGAAGGTGAAGCCTTACCTGCAGAACGACACGCCGGCTCCGGCCATCGAGCGTCTGCAGTCGCCAGAAGAGCGCGAAAAGCTCGACGGTCTGTACGAGTGCATCCTGTGCGCTTGCTGCTCGACTTCGTGCCCGTCCTTCTGGTGGAACCCGGACAAGTTCCTGGGTCCAGCTGCGCTGCTGCAAGCTTATCGCTTCCTGGCAGACAGCCGTGACACCAAGACCAACGAGCGTCTGGCTTCGCTCGATGACCCGTTCAGCGTCTTCCGCTGCCGGGGCATCATGAACTGCGTCAACGTATGTCCGAAAGGCCTGAACCCGACTAAGGCCATCGGTCACATCCGTAACATGCTGCTTTCGAGCGGCGTGTGATTCAGCTGCTGTAACCGCTGCACCGTAGAGGCTGTGGCGCGGGCTTCAACCCGCGTCATGGCTATAACCAGAGCAGTAGCCACAAGCTGCCGCTCTTATTTTGAAGAAATGAGACAAGCAGGGGCATCCGGGCTGGTACCCGGACTATCAGTGTGATCCTAAGTGGCTTGTTTTAGTCGCTGCATTCGGACTTCTGCAAGTTTGCTCGGTGTCGACATCGATGGTGTTCCCCTAACCGAGGGTGACCAAGCATGCAAGAAAGCGTGATGCAGCGCATGTGGAACAGCGCCTACCTTTCAGGTGGAAACGCTGCCTATGTGGAAGAGCTTTATGAGCTCTACCTGCACGACCCTAACGCTGTGCCAGAAGAGTGGCGCACCTACTTTCAGAAGTTGCCTGCCGACGGCAACTCTGCCACTGATGTTTCGCACTCCACGATTCGCGATCATTTCGTGCTGCTGGCAAAGAACCAGCGCCGCGCCCAACCGGTTTCCGCCGGCAGCGTGAGCAGTGAGCACGAGAAGAAGCAGGTTGAAGTGCTGCGATTGATCCAGGCCTACCGTATGCGTGGCCACCAGGCAGCCCAGCTTGACCCGCTGGGACTGTGGCAGCGTCCTGCACCTGCAGACCTGTCGATCAATCATTACGGCTTGACCAATGCCGATCTTGATACGACCTTCCGTGCCGGCGACCTGTTCATCGGCAAAGAGGAAGCGAGCCTACGCGAAATTCACGAAGCGTTGCAGCAGACATATTGCCGCACCATCGGCGCTGAATTTACGCACATCACCGATTCCGAGCAGCGCCAGTGGTTCCAGCAGCGTCTGGAAAGCGTGCGTGGTCGTCCGACGTACTCCGCCGACATCAAGAGCCACCTGCTTGAGCGCGTGACTGCCGGTGAAGGCCTGGAAAAATACCTGGGCACCAAATACCCGGGCACCAAGCGTTTCGGTCTGGAAGGCGGCGAAAGCCTGATTCCGATGCTCGACGAACTGATCCAGCGTTCCGGTTCCTACGGCACCAAGGAAGTCGTCATCGGCATGGCCCACCGTGGCCGTCTGAACGTGCTGGTCAACACCTTCGGCAAGAACCCGCGCGAGCTGTTCGACGAGTTCGAAGGCAAGAAGAAGGTCGAGCTGGGTTCCGGTGACGTTAAATACCACCAGGGCTTCTCGTCCAACGTGATGACCGCCGGCGGTGAAGTTCACTTGGCCATGGCGTTCAACCCGTCCCACCTGGAAATCGTTTCCCCGGTGGTAGAAGGTTCGGTTCGCGCCCGTCAGGATCGTCGTAACGACCCGACCGGTGAGAAGGTTCTGCCGATCTCCATCCACGGTGACGCTGCATTCGCAGGTCAGGGCGTGGTCATGGAAACCTTCCAGATGTCGCAGACCCGCGGTTTCAAGACCGGCGGTACCGTGCACATCGTGATCAACAACCAGGTCGGTTTCACCATCAGCAACCCGCTGGACTCGCGTTCCACCGAGTACGCCACCGACGTTGCCAAGATGATCCAGGCGCCAATCCTCCATGTGAATGGTGATGATCCGGAAGCCGTGTTGTTCGTGACCCAACTGGCCATCGACTACCGCATGCAGTTCAAGCGTGACGTGGTGATCGACCTGGTCTGCTACCGTCGTCGCGGCCACAACGAGGCCGACGAGCCAAGCGGTACTCAGCCTCTGATGTATCAGCAGATCACCAAGCAGCGCACCACCCGTGAGCTGTACGCTGATCGTCTGACCCAGGGCGGTGTACTGGACGCAGAGCGTGTTCAGGCGAAAGTCGACGAATACCGCAACGCGCTGGACAACGGTCTGCACGTCGTGAAATCGCTGGTCAAAGAGCCGAACAAAGAACTGTTCGTGGACTGGCGTCCGTATCTGGGCCACGCCTGGACTGCGCGTCACGACACGCGTTTTGATCTGAAGACCCTGCAAGAACTGTCCGCCAAGCTGCTGGAAATTCCGGAAGGCTTCGTGGTTCAGCGTCAGGTCTCGAAGATCTACGAAGACCGTCAGAAGATGCAAGCCGGCGGCCTGCCGATCAACTGGGGTTACGCCGAAACCATGGCGTACGCGACCCTGGCGTTCGAAGGTCACCCGATCCGCATGACCGGTCAGGACATCGGCCGCGGTACGTTCTCGCACCGTCACGCTGTGCTGCACAACCAGAAAGACGCGGGCACCTACATTCCGCTGCAGCACCTGTACGACGGTCAGCCACGCTTTGACCTGTACGACTCGTTCCTGTCGGAAGAAGCGGTACTGGCCTTCGAATACGGTTACTCGACCACCACGCCGGATGCGCTGGTGATCTGGGAAGCCCAGTTCGGCGACTTCGCCAACGGTGCACAGGTTGTTATCGACCAGTTCATCACCAGCGGCGAGCACAAGTGGGGCCGTCTCTGCGGTCTGACCATGTTGCTGCCACACGGTTACGAAGGTCAGGGCCCTGAGCACAGCTCGGCACGTCTTGAGCGTTACCTGCAACTGTGCGCCGAGCACAATATTCAGGTCGCCGTACCGACCACGCCAGCACAGATCTACCACTTGCTGCGTCGTCAGGTGATTCGCCCGCTGCGCAAGCCGTTGATCGTGCTGACGCCGAAGTCGCTGCTGCGCCACAAACTGGCCATCTCGACCCTGGAAGATCTGGCCGAAGGTTCGTTCCAGACCGTGATCCCGGAAATCGATACTCTGGACCCGAAAAAGGTCGAGCGTGTTGTCCTGTGTAGCGGCAAGGTCTACTACGACCTGCTGGAAAAACGCCGTGCCGAAGGCCGTGAAGATATCGCCATCGTGCGGATCGAGCAGCTGTATCCATTCCCTGAGGACGACTTGAAAGAAGTCCTGGCTCCGTACACCAACGTCAAAAATGCCGTTTGGTGTCAGGAAGAGCCGATGAACCAGGGCGCCTGGTACTGCAGCCAGCATCACTTGCGCCGTAGCATCGGTAACCTCGACAAGTCTCTCGTACTTGAGTACGCGGGCCGTGAGGCTTCTGCTGCACCTGCTTGTGGTTACGCATCGATGCACGCCGAGCAGCAGGAAAAACTGCTGCAAGATGCTTTCACTGTTTAACGCCTTCGCGCTGACTGAAACCGAATTTTAAGGACCCACAGATAATGGCTATCGAAATCAAAGCCCCGTCATTCCCGGAATCGGTTGCCGATGGCACCGTTGCCACTTGGCACAAGAAACCAGGTGAGGCCGTCAAGCGTGACGACCTGATCGTCGACATCGAAACCGACAAAGTCGTACTCGAAGTCCTGGCTGAAGCTGACGGCGTGCTGGGCGCAATTGTTGCCAACGAAGGCGATACCGTTCTTTCCAACCAGGTACTGGGCTCGATCGAAGAGGGCAGCGCTGCCGCTGCTCCAGCCGCCGCTGCTGCTCCGGCTGCTGCTGCCGCCGCTCCAGCTGCTGGCGAAGGCGAAGACGATCCTGTTGCTGCTCCAGCTGCGCGCAAGCTGGCTGAAGAAAACGGCATCAACATCGCTTCCGTTGCCGGCACCGGCAAAGGTGGTCGTGTGACCAAGGAAGACGTGGTGGCTGCTGTTGCTGCCAAGAAAGCCGCTCCGGCTGCCGCGCCTGCCAAGGCTGCTGCTCCTTCGGCTGCCGCTCCTGTGTTCGCCGCTGGCGACCGCATCGAGAAGCGCGTACCGATGACCCGCGTTCGTGCCACCGTGGCCAAGCGTCTGGTTGAAGCACAGTCGAACATGGCGATGCTGACCACTTTCAACGAAGTCGACATGACTGAAGTCATGGCCCTGCGTTCGAAGTACAAGGATCTGTTCGAGAAGTCCCACAACGGCGTACGCCTGGGCTTCATGTCGTTCTTCGTCAAGGCTGCTACCGAAGCGCTGAAACGCTTCCCGGCTGTCAACGCGTCGATCGACGGCGGCGACATCGTTTACCACGGCTACGCGGACATTGGCGTTGCCGTTTCCAGCGACCGTGGCCTGGTTGTTCCGGTTCTGCGTAACGCCGAGCTGATGAGCCTGGCTGAAATCGAAGGCGGCATCGCCACTTTCGGCAAGAAAGCCCGTGACGGCAAATTGTCGATGGACGAGATGACCGGTGGTACCTTCACCATCACCAACGGTGGTACCTTCGGTTCGATGATGTCGACCCCGATCGTCAACCCGCCGCAGGCAGCGATTCTGGGCATGCACAACATCATCCAGCGTCCTATGGCCATCAACGGTCAGGTCGTTATCCGTCCGATGATGTACCTGGCACTGTCCTACGATCACCGTCTGATCGATGGCAAAGAAGCTGTGACCTTCCTGGTGACCATCAAGAACCTGCTGGAAGATCCGGCTCGTCTGTTGCTGGATATCTGATAGAAGCAGTCGCGGGCTTCAAGTTTCAAGCTGCAGGAAAGGGCAGCTTGGCTTGGGGCGCGCGGCTTGAAGCTTTTCGCTAAAGAGGATTTTTTGAATGTCGCAGAAATTTGACGTAGTAGTGATCGGTGCTGGCCCTGGTGGCTACGTGGCTGCCATCAAGGCCGCGCAGCTGGGTCTGACCACTGCCTGCATCGAGAAGTACACCGACGCAGAAGGCAAGCAAGCCCTGGGCGGCACCTGCCTGAACGTGGGCTGCATTCCTTCCAAGGCGCTGCTCGACAGTTCCTGGAAATACAAGGAAGCGAAAGAAAGCTTCAACGTTCACGGTATCTCGACTGGCGAAGTCAAAATGGACGTCGCTGCGATGGTTGGCCGCAAGGCTGGCATCGTCAAGAACCTGACCGGCGGCGTTGCCACCCTGTTCAAGGCCAACGGCGTTACTTCGATCCAGGGCCACGGCAAACTGCTGGCTGGCAAGAAGGTCGAAGTCACCAAGCCAGACGGCTCGGTTGAAGTCATCGAAGCTGAAAACGTCATCCTGGCTCCAGGTTCGCGTCCGATTGACATTCCACCAGCTCCGGTTGATCAGAAAGTCATCGTCGATTCGACTGGCGCTCTGGAATTCCAATCCGTACCTAAGCGTCTGGGCGTGATCGGCGCTGGCGTGATCGGTCTGGAACTGGGTTCGGTGTGGTCGCGTCTGGGTTCGGAAGTGGTTGTCCTCGAAGCTCTGGACACCTTCCTGATGGCAGCGGACACCGCTGTTTCCAAGGAAGCGCTGAAAACCCTGACCAAACAAGGTCTGGACATCAAACTGGGCGCTCGCGTAACCGGCTCGAAAGTGAATGGCGACGAAGTCGTTGTGAACTACACCGATGCCAACGGCGAGCAGACCATCACGTTCGACAAGCTGATCGTAGCCGTTGGTCGCCGTCCGGTGACCACTGATCTGCTGGCTGCCGACAGCGGCGTGACCCTCGACGAGCGCGGTTTCGTGCACGTTGACGATCACTGCGCGACCACCGTACCGGGCGTTTTCGCCATCGGTGACGTGGTTCGCGGCATGATGCTGGCGCACAAGGCATCCGAAGAAGGCATCATGGTTGTCGAGCGCATCAAGGGCCACAAAGCCCAGATGAACTATGACCTGATCCCTTCGGTTATTTATACTCACCCGGAAATCGCGTGGGTTGGCAAAACCGAGCAGGCCTTGAAAGCTGAAGGCGTTGAAGTTAACGTCGGCACCTTCCCGTTCGCCGCTTCCGGCCGTGCCATGGCCGCCAACGATACCGGTGGTTTCGTCAAGGTCATCGCTGATGCCAAGACTGACCGCGTATTGGGCGTGCACGTGATTGGCCCGAGCGCTGCAGAACTGGTTCAGCAGGGCGCGATCGGTATGGAATTCGGCACCAGCGCTGAAGACCTGGGCATGATGGTTTTCTCCCATCCGACCCTGTCTGAAGCCTTGCACGAAGCTGCTCTGGCTGTGAATGGCGGCGCCATCCACATTGCCAACCGCAAAAAGCGTTAACAGACAATAAGAAACCACGGCGGTAACGGCCCGTCGTGAGCCTTGCGAGCAAGTCTCACCGCGGAATGTCCGCTGGACGCAGTCTTGCGTAGCTGCACCGGTTATCCGGAAAGGCTACGCAAGCAGCAGTCACAGGTGGCGCGGCACTCAAACGAGCGCAGCGCCGAATGCGCAGTACCTAACGAAGACGGTAAAAAGCATGAATCTTCACGAGTATCAGGGTAAGCAGCTGTTCGCTGAATACGGCCTGCCAGTTTCCACTGGTTACGCAGTAGACACCCCGGAAGCAGCAGCAGAAGCTTGCGACAAAATCGGCGGCAGTGAGTGGGTTGTCAAAGCCCAGGTCCACGCCGGTGGTCGCGGTAAAGCGGGCGGCGTCAAGCTGGTTCGCAGCAAAGAAGACGCCAAAGCCTTCGCACAGCAGTGGCTGGGCAAGCGTCTGGTGACTTACCAGACTGACGCCAATGGCCAGCCAGTCACCAAGATCCTGGTTGAATCGTGCACTGATATCGCTAAAGAGCTGTACCTGGGCGCTGTCGTTGACCGTTCGAGCCGTCGCATCGTGTTCATGGCTTCCACCGAAGGTGGCGTGGACATCGAGAAAATCGCTCACGACACTCCAGAAAAAATTCTCAAAGCCACTATCGATCCACTGGTTGGCGCTCAGCCATTCCAGGGTCGCGAGCTGGCATTCCAGCTGGGTCTGGAAGGCAAGCAGGTTGCTCAGTTCGCCAAGATCTTCGTAGGTCTGGCCAAGCTGTTCAAGGATCACGACCTGGCTCTGCTGGAAGTGAACCCGCTGGTGATCAAGGCTGACGGCGATCTGCACTGCCTGGACGCCAAGATCAACATCGACGCCAACGCAATGTACCGTCAGCCTAAGCTGAAGACTTTCCACGATCCGTCGCAAGACGATCCGCGCGAAGCGCACGCTGCCAAGTTCGAACTGAACTACGTAGCACTGGAAGGCAACATCGGCTGCATGGTCAACGGTGCTGGCCTGGCCATGGGTACCATGGACATCGTCAACCTGCATGGCGGCAAGCCAGCCAACTTCCTCGACGTAGGTGGTGGCGCTACCAAAGAACGCGTAACTGAAGCGTTCAAGATCATCCTGTCCGACACCAACGTCGCTGCAGTACTGGTCAACATCTTCGGCGGCATCGTTCGCTGCGACATGATTGCCGAAGGCATCATCGGCGCTGTGAAAGAAGTCGGCGTGAAAATCCCGGTTGTTGTTCGCCTTGAAGGCAACAACGCTGAGCTGGGCGCTAAAGTACTGGCAGAAAGCGGTTTGAACATCATCGCTGCTACCAGCCTGACCGACGCTGCTCAACAAGTTGTCAAAGCTGCGGAGGGCAAATAATGAGCGTCCTGATCAATAAAGACACCAAAGTTATCTGCCAGGGTATTACCGGTTCGCAAGGTAGTTTCCACACCCAGCAAGCCATCGAATACGGCACCAAGATGGTTGGCGGCGTAACTCCAGGCAAAGGCGGCACCGAGCACCTGGGTCTGCCAGTGTTCAACACCGTTAAAGACGCAGTAGCGGCCACTGGCGCTACCGCCAGCGTGATCTACGTTCCGGCTCCTTTCTGCAAAGATTCGATCCTGGAAGCGGCATTCGGCGGCATCAAGCTGATCGTCTGCATCACCGAAGGCATTCCTACCCTGGACATGCTGGACGCTAAAGTTAAGTGCGACGAGCTGGGCGTAGTCCTGATCGGCCCTAACTGCCCAGGCGTGATCACTCCAGGCGAATGCAAGATCGGCATCATGCCAGGTCACATTCACTTGCCAGGCAAGGTCGGTATCGTTTCCCGTTCCGGCACCCTGACCTACGAAGCTGTGAAGCAGACTACTGACGCCGGTTTCGGTCAGTCGACTTGCGTCGGCATCGGTGGTGACCCGATCCCGGGTTCGAACTTCATCGACATCCTGAAGCTGTTCCAGGAAGACCCGAAGACCGAAGCGATCGTAATGATCGGTGAGATCGGCGGTTCGGCTGAAGAAGAAGCGGCTGCCTACATCAAGGCACACGTGACCAAGCCGGTTGTTTCCTACATCGCTGGTGTGACTGCTCCTCCGGGCAAGCGCATGGGCCATGCTGGCGCAATCATCTCTGGCGGCAAAGGCACTGCAGACGAGAAATTCGCTGCTCTGCAAGACGCAGGCGTGAAAACCGTGCGTTCGCTGGCAGATATCGGCAAGGCCCTGGCCGAGCTGACTGGTTGGGCTGTCAAGTAAGCCTCGCGCTTAGCTTGCAACTCTGCTGACAAAGGCCACCTTCGGGTGGCCTTTGTTGTTTCTGCAATTTGGAAGATCAAAAGATCGCAGCCTTCGGCAGCTCCTACAGAGAATTGCGATCCCCTGTAGGAGCTGCCGAAGGCTGCGATCTTTTGATCTTTGCCGTACCAACGAAAAATAGATACGTAAACGCGACACAGAAACGTCGCGTATCGGATAGTTCGCCCTCTAACAGTGCGTTTGCAGGCCAAATTCGTTAGGCTAGCAGCCATTTTTGCGTCTGCCGCCCACAAGGCATGCAACGCGCTTTAAGGGTCAGTCCCATACGGATCGACAGCATTTCCCTAATTACACAGGGCAATCCCCCTCTAAATTCCGATTCAGTAGTGTGGTATTACCTTAATGAAAGTTTTGAAAGGTCAGGACATCCTGGCACTTGGCTTTATGACATTTGCCCTGTTCGTTGGGGCTGGCAACATCATTTTCCCGCCGATCGTTGGCTTGCAGGCCGGACCTCACGTCTGGATGGCCGCGCTGGGCTTCCTGATCACCGCGGTGGGTCTGCCGGTGATCACCGTCGTTGCATTGGCCAAGGTCGGTGGGGCGATGGATGCGCTGAGCAGCCCGATCGGCAAGATCGCTGGCGGCATTTTGGCCGCGGCTTGCTACTTGGCGGTCGGCCCGTTGTTCGCCACCCCGCGTACTGCGACCGTATCGTTTGAAGTAGGCTTGGCGCCGCTGACCGGCGAAAGCCCGTTGGCACTGTTCCTCTACAGCTCGGTGTACTTCCTGCTGGTGTTCTTCATCTCGCTCTACCCTGGGCGTTTGCTGGACACCGTTGGCCGCTTCCTCGCGCCGCTGAAAATCATCGCACTGGCAGTGCTCGGCATCGCTGCATTCGCCTTGCCGGCGGGTGATATCGGTCACGGCACGCCTGAGTATGTGGCGGCACCGTTCTCCCAAGGCTTTATCAATGGTTACCTGACCATGGATACCCTCGGCGCGCTGGTGTTCGGCATCGTCATCGTTAACGCGATCCGCTCCCGTGGCGTCGAGTCGCCGGCGCTGATCACCCGTTACGCGATCATCGCTGGCCTGATTGCCGGTGTCGGTCTGGCGCTGGTGTATGTCAGCCTGTTCCGCCTTGGTTCCGGCAGCCACGAAGTAGCAGCGGGCGCGACCAATGGCGCGGCGGTATTGCACGCGTATGTGCAACACACCTTCGGTTCGCTGGGCAGCGGTTTCCTCGCAGTGCTGATCTCGCTGGCGTGTCTGGTGACGGCGGTCGGTCTGACTTGTGCGTGTGCCGAATACTTCAGCCGTGTGCTGCCACTGTCCTACAAGACTCTGGTAATCATTCTGGCGGCATTCTCGCTGCTGGTGTCCAACCTGGGCCTGACCAAGCTGATTGCGTTCTCGATTCCGGTGCTGACCGCGATCTATCCGCCGTGCATCGTTTTGGTCGCGCTGAGCTTCTGCAAAGACTTCTGGCATGAACACGGCCGCATTCTCGGTCCGGTGATGCTGGTGTCGTTCGTGTTCGGCACCATCGACGCGCTGAAAGGCGCCGGTCTGGCCGGCTGGATGCCATCGCAGTTGTCGCACCTGCCACTGAGCGAGCAGGGTCTGGCATGGCTGGTGCCGTGCGTGATGACGCTGGTGGTTGCGGTCGTTTGTGATCGCATGCTCGGCAAGCGCAGCGAAGCGGTCGCCTGACGTTGTCTGACCCGCCAAAAGCGGTTCTTCAACGCTTAAACAGAAATGCCCCGTATCAATCGATACGGGGTATTTTTTTATGAACGCTGATAATCCTCAGCCTAGATAACGTACGACCAGAGCCCCTAAATTGATGTTGTCGCTGTCGCGGCTCAGGAGTATTCGCTTGTCGGGCTGCACTGCCACAGAAATCCACTGCATACCAGGCCCCAAGTACTGAGTAACGTATCCCTTGCCTTCACCAAAGGATGTGTCTAGTTCTCCCGTTGCCAGATAGCGGCAGGCGAGCATTTGCTCTCTTGTTCTTTGCCCCGTGCCTCCCACCACGACCAGACCATCCTTAGGCTCCCCACTCAGATCGAACCAACTGCAACCGTCGGTTAATCCAAGATCAGTGACGATAGGCTGACCCTGATTGAATGCGCGATTTGGTTTACCGTCGGGGTTGTACGCGGCCATCATTCCTCTGCGCCCTTTACCCCAATCGTCGTCAGGAGCGGTGTCGACTTCACCGGCAACAAAAAAACTGCCGTCAGCACGTAGCATCAGGCTTCGTACGCGGGTCGGGTAATTCGATGGAAAAAGGACAGTTCCAGTGCCATCATCGCCGAAGTCTTTATCGGGCGTTCCATTTACATTCAGACGCACGATCACTCCTTTTCGAGAGGCCGCTGTCGCGCCTGCGACTGTGATGACTCCATTCTCAGCAACCGAAATCGAAGAGATGCTCGGGGCAAGATCTAACCAGCCTTTGCCGTTAAAAGTGGTATCAAAAACTCCTTCCTGATCAAGTCTGAACAGTCGGTTGTTTTGACCGACGAGAATTTTTTCATCAGCGGTCAGTACTACCCTGATTCTGGAACTCGAGTTAGCGGAAGTCTCCGGTTTTGACGGTTGCGATTCGGACTGCGGGAGAAAAGGGATGTAAACCGTCCCATCGGGACCGAACTCGCGATCTCTTTCACCATCAGCGAAAAATCTGGCAAGCGCAAACCGGTTCCCTTGGTCCTCATCATATTGAAACCCGAAAAGCAGCGCCTTCCCGTCTTTATAAAGACAGGCGCCAGTTCCGCTGGCTTGTCCCGAACCTGTAAACGTACCTACGATCGAACCGTTTTTGTTGAAGCCAGTATCGTTAGTGCCGTCCGCCAGTAATTGCGCCAAATGAAAACTGACCTTGCCGTCTACAAAGGTTTGTCCCACGAGAAGGATTTTTCCATCAGGGCGCAGGCCTGCGATGCTCAGAGCCTGGCTTCCCGGAGCAAAAGAGTCGGCATACCCTTGATTACCGAATGTTGCGTCAATGGGCAGTGCAGCGTTCGAAGGTGTCATGATCGAGTCCTTGTCTGGGTTAGCGTGCCTGTCAGTATTCTCTGGTCACAAACAACCTTATGCCCGCCTCACCCTCGGTGCTACTGTCAGAGTTGACAGGTATCAGCCTTCGCAAATTAATAGCTGCGGTCTATTTTTAAATAAATTCGACTCTCGAATGAGCGTGTCTTTTTGCGAGCCAATACGTCGAAACAAAGGGTTACTCCCATCATTCCTCATGCTCAGGGAAACGAATGTCGTTCATCCAAGCCAACCTGATTCACCTGCTCGCCGCCATCTGGTTTGTCATCTGCTGGGGTGGTTATACCCGTTATGCCTCCTGGAAAGGCCGCGATACAGCGTGTCTGGCCAGCGTGCTGCACCTGTACCGCGAAGACTGGATGCGCCGCATGCTGTTGCGTGACAACCGCATCGCCGACGCCAGCGTAATTGGTAATCTTGAACGCAACGCCTCGTTCTTCGCCTCCAGCACATTGATCATCCTCGCCGGCATTCTCACCGTGCTTGGTGCCTCGGAGCGGGCGGTGTCGTTGCTGGCTGACATCCCGATGGTGCAGCAGGCATCGCAGGGCATGTCGGAAATCAAGTTGCTGTGTCTGGCGATGGTGTTCGTCTACGCCTTCTTCACCTTTAGCTGGTGTATGCGTCAGTACAATTTTGCGGCGGTTTTGGTCGGGTCGGCGCCAATGATCGGTGAGCGACATGTCTCCGAACAGGAGCGCAAGGCGTTCGCGGCGCGGGCGGCGCGGGTGATTTCGATGGCGGCGAACCAATTCAACTTCGGGCTGCGCTCTTACTATTTCGGCATGACCATGCTGGCGTGGTTCGTCAGCCCGTGGCTGTTCATGCTGATGAGCGCCGGGGTGGTGTTGGTCTTGTATCGCCGCGAGTTTCATTCCGACGTTCTCGATGTCATGGTCTATACCCCTACAGAAGCTCCCATTCCCGAGACAAACAAAGAGGTCGCTTGATGAGTATTCCGTTCTGGTGTGTGTTTATCACTGCGCTGTTGATTTATATCGCGCGTATGCCGGTGGGCAAGGCGATGAAAGAGCAGGGCGGTTACAACAACCACCTGCCGCGTCAGCAACAGGCGCAACTGACCGGCTACGGCGCGCGGGCGCTGGCGGCGCATCAGAATACGATTGAAGCGTTCATGTTGTTCGCGGTCGGCGTGTTGATGGCGCACACCACTCAGACGGCAGGATGGCTGATCGATACATTGGCGATCGTTTTTGTTATCGCGCGGATTCTCTATTTGTGGCTCTATCTGGCCGACCAACCCAAGCTGCGCAGCCTGGTTTGGGTAGTTGGCGTACTGTGCTCGTTGCTACTGATGATTAGTCCGACTTTTAGAACTGTCTTGCTCTAAGACGAGCCGGGCGCTAGATGACAGGCAAAAGAAAACCCGCACTTGGCGGGTTTTCTTTTTTCTGCAGCAAAAAGCGAATTATTGCTTCTTGGCAGCTTCTTCTTGTGCAGCAGCGTTCGATTCAGCCTGAGCTTTGGCAGCTTCGGCGTTTTCTTTCGCAGCGTCGTTCACTTTATCCTGAGCTTTGTTCATGTCTTGCTGAGCTTGTTCAGCATGTTGGTTGGCATCTTGAGCTTTGTCCTCGGATTTTTTATCGCAGGCAGCGAGACCGAGGGAAGCGGTCAACATCAAGGCAATAGCAAAAGTCTTACGCATGGGGTGTTTCTCCTTATGGAAAATAACTACTGGCCTTAAGAACTCGGCGCTACAGGTTAAGTTCCTCATTTCTTTCAGATATATAAGTTTGTTTTTACACGGAACTTTTGCTGTATTGCTTACTACTGGCAAAAGGCTCTAACGAGAGTAATTATCAAATGGACGGAAACCCCGTTTTTGAGCGCGCGACGCGGTTTCTCTCCGCGCTGCGACACTGTCAGGTACTCGGATTACTCGTGCACAGCGCGTCCAGCGAAGGGCTTACGGTGATCCTTCCGTACAGCACGAAAATCGTAGGTAATCCACAGACCGGCGTGATCCACGGCGGCGCAATCACTTCGTTGATGGACACCGCCTGCGGAATGTCCACGCTGTGCGTTTTGCCGGAATTCGAGGTCTGCCCGACGCTCGACCTGCGCATCGACTACATGCATGCCGCCGAACCCGATAAAGATGTGTATGGCTTCGCTCAGTGCTACCGGGTGACCACCGACGTAATCTTCGCTCGCGGTTTCGCCTATCAGGACGATCCCGAGCAGCCGATCGCCCATGTGGTCGGTACGTTCATGCGCATGGGCAAGGGCCTCAAAGGCACAAAAGGCTTTGGCGGTGTAATCAAGGGAGAAGGGCAATGAGCGATGACCTCAAGCAGCAATTGCTCAAGGCTCACGCGCAGGGCGATTACGCGCCGCTGTTGCAGTTGATTCCCTACGCCGGGCTGATCGGCATCGAATGCTCACGCGTCGGCGATGAATTGCTGTTCAAGCTTCCTGCGAACAAGGACAACATTGGTAACCCTTTATTGCCGGCAATCCATGGCGGGGTGATCGCCGGGTTCATGGAGCTGGCCGCCGCCCTGCATCTGTTGATCTTCACCGGTGCGCCCGGGGTGCCGAAGATCATCGACTTCTCTCTCGATTACCTACGCGCCGGGCAGTTTCGCGACACTTGGGCCAAATGTCAGGTGTGTCGCCAGGGCCGGCGTGTAGCCAATGTCGCCGTTACCGCCTGGCAAAGTACCGAAAGCGAACCGATTGCCACCGCGCGTGCGCACTTCAAAATCGATGAGCCCTTGAAATCCTGAACAGCGCCCCAAACTCACAAGACAACCCGCCGCCGACCATTTCGGGTCGCGGCCACTGCCATCTGATTGGAGTTTGATGACCATGAGTGTGGAAACTCAAAAGGAAACCCTGGGCTTCCAGACCGAGGTAAAGCAGCTGCTGCACCTCATGATCCATTCGCTGTATTCCAACAAGGAAATTTTCCTTCGCGAATTGATCTCGAACGCCTCTGACGCTGTCGACAAACTGCGCTTCGAAGCCCTGGCCAAGCCAGAGCTGCTTGAAGGCGGCGCTGACCTGAAAATCCGTGTGAGTTTCGACAAGGACGCCAAGACCGTCACCCTCGAAGACAACGGTATAGGCATGAACCGTGACGATGTGATCACCCACCTGGGGACCATCGCCAAATCCGGCACTGCCGATTTCATGAAGAATCTTTCTGGCGATCAGAAGAAAGATTCGCACTTGATCGGCCAGTTCGGTGTGGGCTTCTACTCTGCCTTCATCGTTGCCGACCAGGTTGACGTGTACAGCCGTCGCGCCGGCACCCCGGCCAGCGAAGGCGTGCACTGGTCGTCGAAAGGCGAGGGCGAGTTCGAAGTCGCCACCATCGACAAGCCAGAGCGCGGCACCCGTATCGTCCTGCACCTGAAAGCCGCCGAAGACGAATTCGCCGATGGCTGGCGTCTGCGCAACATCATCAAGAAGTATTCCGACCACATCGCTTTGCCGATCGAGCTGCCGAAAGAAGCGGCAGCTGCCGAAGGCGAAGAGGTTCCGGCCGTTGAATGGGAAACCGTCAACCGCGCCAGCGCTCTGTGGACCCGTCCGCGCACTGAAGTGAAGGACGAGGAATACCAGGAGTTCTACAAGCACATCGCGCACGACTTTGAAAACCCGCTGGCCTGGAGCCACAACAAAGTCGAAGGCAAGCTCGAATACAGCTCGCTGCTGTACGTGCCGGCCCGCGCACCGTTCGACCTGTACCAGCGTGAAGCGCCGAAAGGCCTGAAGCTGTACGTGCAACGCGTGTTCGTTATGGATCAGGCCGAGTCGTTCCTGCCGCTGTACCTGCGCTTCATCAAAGGTGTGGTCGACTCCAACGACCTGTCGCTGAACGTGTCGCGGGAAATTCTGCAGAAAGACCCGATTATCGATTCGATGAAGACCGCGCTGACCAAGCGCGTGCTCGACATGCTGGAAAAACTGGCGAAGAACGAGCCTGAGCAATACAAGGGCTTCTGGAAGAACTTCGGTCAGGTCATGAAAGAAGGCCCGGCAGAAGACTTCGCCAACAAAGAGAAAATTGCCGGTCTGCTGCGTTTCGCATCGACCAATGGCGACGACGGCGAGCAGATCGTCGGTCTGGCCGACTACCTGGCCCGCGCCAAGGAAGGTCAGGACAAGATCTACTACCTCACCGGCGAAACCTACGCGCAGGTTAAAAACAGCCCGCACCTGGAAGTCTTCCGCAAGAAAGGCATCGAAGTGCTGCTGCTGACCGACCGTATCGACGAGTGGCTGATGAGCTACCTCAGCGAGTTCGACGGCAAGACCTTTGTCGACGTGGCGCGTGGTGATCTTGATCTGGGCAACCTGGACTCGGAAGAGGACAAGAAAGCCGCAGAAGAAGTCGCCAAGTCCAAAGAAGGTCTGGTTGAGCGTCTGAAAACTGCGCTGGGCGATTGCGTGGCGGAAGTCCGCGTATCGCATCGTCTGACCGATTCGCCGGCCATTCTGGCCATCGGCGAGCAGGATTTGGGTCTGCAAATGCGTCAGATCCTCGAAGCCAGCGGACAGAAAGTGCCGGATTCGAAGCCGATCTTCGAATTCAACCCAAGCCACCCGCTGATCGAGAAACTCGATGGCGAGCAGAGCGAAGAGCGTTTTGGCGACCTGTCGCACATTCTCTTCGACCAGGCTGCGCTGGCGGCGGGTGACAGCTTGAAAGATCCGGCCGCTTATGTGCGCCGTCTGAACAAGCTGCTGGTTGAGCTGTCGGTTTAACCAAGTCGTAGAAAAACCCGCTTCGGCGGGTTTTTTCATTCTGGTGTTTAACCAATCAGGAGTCAGAAATGAGCCAAATCACTGTACGTTCCGTGGTCTATCAGATCGACGGCCAGCCTTATGAAGGTCGTTTGGCATTCGACGCCGAGCACAACGGCGCGCTTCCGGGTTTGTTGATGGCGCCGAACTGGATGGGCGTCAGCGCCGGTGCCGAAGAGATAGCCAAATCGGTGGCGGCCAAGGGCTACGTGGTGCTGATCGCTGACGTCTATGGTCAGGCGGTGCGCCCGCAAAACGCTGATCAGGCTGGTGCGGCGATGATGCCGTTGAAGGATGATCGCGCGCTGCTGCGCAAACGTATGCAAGCGGCGTTCGAGCAATTGCAGAAGCAGGGCGAAGCAGCGGTCGATACGTCGAAACTGGCGGTGTTCGGTTTCTGCTTTGGCGGTTGCTGTGCGCTGGATCTGGCGCGCACTGGCGCGGCGGTGAAGGCTGCGGTGTCGTTCCACGGTACGCTGGATTCGCCGAATCCTGCCGATGCGCAGAATATCAAGGGTTCGGTATTGGTGATGCACGGTGCTTCTGACCCGTTGGTGCCGAAAGAACAGTTGCCGGCGTTTGAAGACGAGATGAACGCGGCGAAAGTGGACTGGCAACTGCTGAGCTACGGCGGTGCGGTGCACTCCTTTACCGATCCGCATGCCAATGTGCCGGGCAAGATGATGTACGACGCGAAGACCGCCAAGCGCGCATTCAAGTCGATGCATGATTTGCTGGATGAAGTGTTCAAGGGCTGATTTTTCAAGATCAAAAGATCGCAGCCTGCGGCAGCTCCTACACGCGATCAATGTAGGAGCTGCCGCAGGCTGCGATCTTTTGCTTTACCGGCCCGCCGGCAACTCGATCCGCTCAACTTCTCCCGGCACCGTCGGCCAGTCCCCGGCCGCCCATTTGCGCCGCGCTTCATCAATCGCCGCGGGATCGCTCGCCACAAAATTCCAGTTGATCCGCCGAGGCCCGTCCAGCGGCGCGCCGCCAAACACCACGGCGTGAACATCACTCTCGGCAAACAGACTCATCTCTTCCCCGGCCGGCAATACCGCCAGCGCATGCGGTTCAAGCGCTTCACCGTTCAGTTGCGCATCCCCACTCAGCACATAAACCGCCCGCTCTTCATGCTCGGTCGGAATCAGCAACGTGGTCGCGGTTTGCATCTGCACTTCCGCATACAACGTAGGAGAAAGCACCGGCACCGGCGATTCCAGGCAAAAGCCTGACCCGGCAATCATCCGGATCTGTACACCGAGGTTATCGCTGACCGGCAACGTCGCTGCCGGGTGATGGCTGTAATGCCCCGGGCCTTGCTCGTGATCCTTGGGCGACGCCAGCCAGATCTGCAAACCGTGCATGGTGAAGCTTTTGTCCCACAACGGCTCAGGCGTGCGTTCAACGTGAGCAATCGCGCTACCGGCAGTCATCCAGCTGACATCGCCAGCGCTGACCACCTGATCCGAGCCAAGGCTGTCCTTGTGCTGGATCTGTCCTTCGAACAGATACGTGAGCGTCGACAGACCAATGTGCGGGTGCTGTCGGATGTTCATGCCTTTGCCCGTCGGATAAACCGTCTCGAGCATGTGATCAAAAAACACGAAAGGCCCGACGCTGCGGCATTTGGCTGACGGCAGCGGGCGCAGAATCGGCTGGCCTTCGACGTCTTCGGCGCGCGGGCGGATGATCAGAGGTTGCGTGTCCATGGTGCATTCCAGGCTGAGCGGGTGATGCCAGAAGCATAACCCGCCGCTGGCATGAGGAGGATTACTGGCTGTCGAAGCCTTGCGGGGCGTGGGTTTCGATGCTGACGTCGGTCGTGGTCATCAGTTTATGAATCGGGCAGCGGTCGGCGACGCGCAGCAGTTCCTCACGCTGAGCATCGGTGAGTACGCCTTTGAGGGTGAGGGTGACGTGCAGGACGTATTTGCCTTTTTGTTCTTCGCTGTTGTCGCGTTTGACGTCGACCCCGACGCCGGTCAGCGGAATGTCTTTCTTCTTCGCGTACATCTTCAGGGTCAGCGCTTTGCAGGCGCCGAGGGCGGCATCGAAATAGTCGTGCGGCTCAGGCGCCGAGCCTTCGCCGCCGGCGGATTTCGGCACGTCGGCAAACAGTTCGTGGTCATCAATCTGTACGGTGTGACGAAAACCTTCAGCGGAGACGGTATTGACGGTAACGGTCATGGGAACCTCACTGGCAGTAGGAAAAGTCGTTCGATCAAAAAAGACCTTGCAGTTATAGAGCATTCCCACTGGCACGCGTTCCACTTTCCTGCGGGATGAACCCTTGTCGTCAGGGCGGGGTCTAGGCTATGCCTACTTGCCGGAGATTACTTGTGTCCCTGTATCGTTTGAGTCTTGCCTGTCTTCTGCTGCTTGCCGGCAACGTCAGCGCCCGCGAATACACCTACAGCGATGCGCACCTGCATTACGTGGATTTTTTCCAGGAAAGCGCAGGCATGGCGAAACTGCTGACGGCGATGAAGAACGGTTCCGTCGAGCATGTGATGATTTCTGGCATTCCTGTGGCGAAAAAATGGCATGAGGACGAACCCAAGCGTCCGCGCTACTACGCTGGCGATGACGCTGATGCCTATTGGTACAGTGCGACCGACGTGATTGTCGCCGACGCCGTGCAAAAGCTGAGCGCCGAGCAGCGGCCGTACTTTCATCCGTTTCTGTCGGGCTTCAACCCCAACGACAAGAACTCTGCCGCACACATCCAGCGCATGCTCGATCTGTATCCGGGGCTGTGGCAGGGCATCGGCGAGGTGTTCACCCGGCATGACGACCTCACGGCGCTGACGTCCGGCGACACGCCGCGGGCCAACAACGAGGCGATGACCAAGATCTATCATCTCGCTGCCGAGAACGGTCTGCCGGTGATGCTGCATTCCAATATCACCTCCAAGCGTGAGAAGAATCCGCTGTATCTGAAGGAAGTCGAAGAACCGCTGCGTAATCACCCACACACGCGATTTATCTGGGCGCACGCAGGCACCAGTGCTGAAATTCACCGGCATCAGACACAGTTGCCGTTCTTACTGCCGACCCTGACGCGCATGCTCGAGGCTTACCCCAATTTGTTCATTGATTTGTCGTGGAGCATGCTCACGCCGTATCTGCTGGACGAGCAGGGCAAGCCGCGCCCGGAATGGCTGGCGCTGGTCGAGAAGTACCCGGACCGCTTCATGCTTGGCTCGGACGTGGTAGGGCGTTTCAACAAGCTCGGTGAGGAAATGCATAGCTTCAAGCCGTTCCTTGATGCCTTGCCCGAGGACGTTGCGAAAAAAGTCGCTCGGGATAATTTCCTGGCGATCTTGCCGCGAACGGTGCTCAAGTCCGGCAAAACCGCGCTGAATCGTTAATGCCCACGGTTCGGAGTATTAAGGCCTTTTGATATCACGTTTTGGTCTTACGCAAATTTTCGCCGGGCCGATACCTTCTAAAGCAACCAGCTGCAGGGTTGATGCAGCGCTTTTGGAAGGAACCAGAGCAATGAGTATCCGTAGTCTCAATATTGCCCCGCGCGCCGGCCTCGGTTTTGGGCTGTTGGCGCTGATGGTGTTTGCCCTCGGGGCGTTCGCTTTGCTGCAAATGTCGAACATGCGCGCCCAATCTGACGAGGTCGATAACAATTGGCTGCCCAGCGTCATGGCGGTCGGTGAGATGAGTCAGGACATGCTGCGCCTGCGCGCATTGACCATGCGCCTGTTGCTCAATCGCGATCCGCAGGCGCTGGAGCAGAATGTCGTCAAACTCAATGAGCTGCGTGGGGTGCTGAGTGAGGCTCAGCAGCGTTACGACGTGCTGATCGTGCTGCCCGAAGAGCGCAAGTTGTTTGATCGCTTCAAGGTTGCCGAGCATCAGTACCTGGAGTTTCAGGCGCAGGTCATGCAGTTATCTGCGCAGAATCGCGTGGAAGAAGCCGCGACCATTCTCAATGGCCAGATGAGTCCGCTGGCCGACGAAATCGCGGTGCTGCTGCGCGAGCTGGTCGAACTGAATAAACACAATGCCAATCTCGCCACTGAAGCGGCGCGACTGGTGTTTATCAATTCGCGGGTGTGGGTCGGGGTGATGATCGGCGTGACCGCGCTGATCACCATCGGCCTCGCCCTGCTGCTGACGCGCAGCATTGTGCTGCCGCTGGCGCAGTCGTTGGGTGTCGCCGAGGTGGTGGCGGGTGGGGACCTGACCGGTGATATCAGCATCAGCGGCAAGGACGAACCGGCGCGACTGCTTCATGCGCTCAAGAGCATGCAGCACAACCTGCGCGACACTATCCGGCAAATATCCGAGTCTTCCAGCCAATTGGCCTCGGCCTCGGAAGAGCTGAGCTGCGTCACGGAAGACGCCACGCGCGGGCTGCATCAGCAGAGTCTGGAAATCGAGCAGGCCGCTACTGCGGTCAATCAGATGACCGCTGCGGTGGAAGAGGTGGCCAGCAATGCGGTGGCCACCTCGCAAGCTTCGCGTGAGTCCGATCGCATTGCTCAGCATGGCCGTGAACAAGTGCGGCAAACCGTTTCGTCGATAGAGTTGCTCGCCGAAGACGTGACCAACAATGCGTCGCAGGTCGAAGATCTGGCGCAGAAGGTTCATGGCATCAGCAAAGTATTGGATGTGATTCGTTCGATTGCCGAACAAACCAATCTGCTCGCGTTGAACGCTGCGATCGAGGCTGCACGGGCCGGTGATGCCGGGCGCGGGTTTGCCGTGGTGGCGGATGAGGTGCGGGCCTTGGCGCATCGCACCCAGCAGTCGACGCAAGAGATTGAACAGATGATTGGCGGCATTCAGCAGGGCACCGATTCAGCGGTCGGTTCGATGCAGCAAAGCAATGTGCGGGCGCGTTCGACGCTGGAATTGGCCAAGGCTGCCGGGACTGCACTTGAAGAGATCGCCTCGGCATTCACACTGATCAACGAGCGTAATCTGGTGATCGCCAGTGCCTCGGAAGAGCAGGCAGCGGTGGCGCGGGAGGTGGATCGCAATCTGATGAACATTCGTGATCTGGCGATGCAGACCTCGGCGGGGGCTAATCAGACGAGTGCGGCGAGTCAGGAGCTGTCGCGGTTGGCGGTGGATCTGAACAGCATGGTCGCGAAGTTTTCGGTTTGAGGTTCGCCTTCAAAAGCCCCTCTCCCAAGGGGAGAGGGGACTGACCGTGGAAGATTAGCGAGTTACGCCGACCTGATCTTGCTTTGGGGAATCCATAATCGACTCGACTTTTCAGGTCGATGCATGGCGCCAGACATCTCGGTCAGCTCCCTCTCCCTCGGGAGAGGGCTGGGGTGAGGGGCGAGCCAGGTACAAATCTCCAATCCAGCACGCAAAAAAAAGCCCCGCATTTCGCGGGGCTCTTTGATGTAGCGGCGGATCAGCTGCCTTTAACGGTTTTGCCGTTGACCGTGCCGTCCTGGAGCATGATGTTGTACTCCTTGCCGTCGGTTTCAACCTGTTGCAGGCGAACCAGCAGGTAATCCCAATCCTTGGCGAACCACAGGACGGTGATGCGCTTGCTTTGTGTCGGGTCGCGTACGCGCTCGACCTTGATTGCATCGATCTGACCAGCCTTGGTCTCGACTTTTTCCGAACCCAGCACGCGGAAGTCATAGGTATCGACTTCGCCGTCATCGACCACTTGATAGCTCATGGTCTTCTTGCCGGCGGCGACGTCATGCTGCAGCGCCAGTTGATAGGTGGACTTGTCGACCATGCCACGGTTCAGCGGGATTTTCACCGCGTCGCCACGGTCGGTGCCAGTGACCATTTTGCTGTTCCAGTCAAAATCCAGATCAGCCTTTTTCGCTTTGCCCAGGCCGCCACGTTCGAAGTGGTAGGACTGCGGCAGCAGGGTGTCCTTGTCCAGGGTCAGGGTGCTTTCTTCAGTCAGGCTGGCGATCATCATCGAGGCCTTGAAGCTGAGCTTCCAGACGCCGTTGGCTTCCTTGACCAGACTGCGCTCGGCGGTGCCGCTCATGGGCAGTTGCTTCCAGTCGGCGGTGTAGCTGGCGGAGAACGGTTGAAGTTCGGCTGCCTGCGCGAAGGGCAGGGCGAGCAGAGCGCAAGCGAAGAGCAGGGCGCGACGCATAATATCTCCTAGTTTCGAATCAAGTGGCCGCTGGCCGCGAGTAACTGGCCATCCAGTAAAGCACCGTGTTCACCGAGTGCCAGCCTGCCTTCGGCAAACCAGCGTACTGCCATCGGGTAGATCAGGTGTTCCTGAACGTGTACTCGCTGCGCGAGACTCTGCGGCGTATCGTGCAACTCTACCGGTAATACTGCCTGTACGACCAGTGGTCCGCCATCGAGTTCCTCGGTGACGAAGTGCACGGAGCAGCCGTGCTCCGTGTCGCCGGCCTCCAGCGCGCGCTGATGAGTGTGTAACCCTTTGTATTTGGGTAGCAGCGACGGGTGGATGTTGAGCAGGCGCCCCTGGTAGTGGCGAACGAAATCAGCGCTGAGAATGCGCATGAAACCGGCCAGCACCACGAGTTTCGGTTGGAATTCGTCGATCAGTTCGATCAGAGCAGCATCGAAGGCCTCGCGGCCTTCAAATGCCTTGTGATCCAGCGAGCGGGTGGCGATACCCGCGTCACTGGCGCGTTGCAGGCCGTAGGCGTCGGCGCGATTGGAAATCACTGCAGCGATGCGGACCGGGCTGTCGCCGGTCCGCGTGCTGTCGATCAAAGCCTGCAAGTTACTGCCGGTGCCGGACAACAGCACCACGACATCACAGGTTGCGGACATTAATGAGCCTTAAGGTTCTGCAGATCAACCTGGGCAGCGCCTTCGGCAGCGGCAGCGATCTGACCGATGACCCAAGGCTGTTCGCCGGCGTCACGCAGGGTGTTCAGGGCAACTTCTACGTGTTCCTGAGCCACGCAGATAACCATGCCAACGCCGCAGTTCAGCACGCGGTGCATCTCGGTTTCGTCAACATTGCCTTTTTCTTGCAGCCAGTCGAACACTGCCGGGCGAGTCCAGCTAGCCACGTCAACCACCGCCTGAGCGCCTTTTGGCAGAACGCGCGGGATGTTGTCGAGCAGGCCACCACCGGTGATGTGGGCCATGGCTTTGACGGCGCCGGTGTCTTTGATCAGCTTGAGCAGCGGCTTCACGTAGATGCGGGTCGGGGCCATCAGCAGGTCGGTCAGCGGTTTGCCGTCGAGCTGGATGTTTTCGATGTCGGCGCCGGAGACTTCGATGATCTTGCGGATCAGCGAGTAGCCGTTGGAGTGCGGGCCGGAGGATGGCAGCGCGATCAGGGCGTCACCGGTGGCGACTTTCGAGCCGTCGATGATTTCCGATTTTTCCACGACGCCGACGCAGAAACCGGCCAGGTCGTAGTCTTCGCCTTCGTACATGCCAGGCATTTCAGCGGTTTCGCCGCCAACCAGCGAGCAACCCGACAGTTCGCAGCCAGCGCCGATGCCGGTGACCACCTGGGCAGCGGTGTCGACATTCAGCTTGCCGGTGGCGTAGTAGTCGAGGAAGAACAGTGGCTCAGCGCCGCAAACCACGAGGTCGTTGACGCACATGGCAACCAGGTCGATACCGATGCTGTCGTGCTTGTTCAGGTTCAGCGCCAGACGCAGTTTGGTGCCGACGCCGTCGGTACCGGAAACCAGTACGGGCTGCTTGTAGCCGGCCGGGATTTCGCAGAGGGCGCCGAAACCGCCCAGGCCGCCCATGACTTCCGGGCGCGCAGTGCGCTTGGCGACGCTCTTGATGCGTTCGACCAATGCTTCACCGGCGTCGATGTCTACACCGGCGTCCTTGTAGCTCAGGGAGGGTTGCTTGCTCATGATCCAGGCCTTTAGGGGAGGGGATTCAGGGGTAACGACCGAGTTCAGCGGGAACTTCGAAATCGACGGGGCGATGGCCTCACGCGAGTTTCGAGGTGCCCGGCTGTTGCCGGTCTGCGAAGGCGCGCGATTTTATCAGGCTTGAGGGGCAGCGGCCATCCTCGCACCGACGGGCAGGGCCATATCTCGGGAAATTTTTTGCAATTAAGGCCTGCGGGTGCCTGTATAAGGTGTGGCGATTAACCGTCTATCGTTATCACTGTGCAAAAACTTACCGCTGTCGTGTGAATGTTTGGTGCTGGCAGATTGTCACAGCCATGCTCAACCGATTCACGCGGCCTGTTCCAGCCGCTCCTGTCGACGGGAATTTTCCATGCGTTTTTGTAAATTGTTGTTTGTGGGTTGCTTGTCGCTGATCAGCCTGGCGAGTCACGCCGAAAACCTCAAAGGCCTCTATCAAGTACGTGAGCCGGTCAATGGCCAGGCACCGGAAGAGCGTGATCGCGCCACGCAGGCGGCGCTCGACACGTTGGTCTTGCGTTTGACTGGTGATCCGAAGGCTGCGCAAAACCCGGGGCTGGCGGCGATTCGCAAGGATCCGCAGCAGATCATCAGTCAATTCGGTTTTGATGCCGGGCCGCCGGAGGTGCTGAAAGTCGATTTCGATCCGGCGACCACCGAGCAGGCGCTGCGACGTGCCGGGTTGTCGGTGTGGGGCGCCAGTCGGCCGTCGATCCTGAGTTGGTGGCTGAACGACTCGGCTGAGGGTTCCAGTCTGGTTGGCGATGGTCAAGCCGCTGCCGCGCCCTTACGTCGAGCAGCTCAACATCGCGGCTTGCCATTGCGTTTGCCGCTGGCGGACTTGAGTGAGCAATTGGTTGCCACGGCGCCAGCGCTGGAAGGCACCGATCCGGCGCCGTTGCGCGGCGCGTCCGAACGCTACAACGCTGATGCCTTGCTCGCGGTGCATGCCCGTGAAGAGGGCGGGCAGTGGCAGGCCAAGTGGCACTTGTGGCTGGGCGATCAGAAAGAGGCGGGCAGTGTGCAGGGCGCCGATCAGGCTGCGGTCGCTGACGCGGTGATGCTGGCGGTGGCTGAGCGGCTGGCGCCTCGGTTTGTTGCCAAGCCGGGCGCTTCGGGGCAGCAGACTCTGGAAGTGCAGGGGATGAATCTTGAACACTACGCGGCGCTGTTGCGGTTACTCGAGCCGTTTGGCGTGCGTCTGCAAAGTGTTGATGGCGATCGCATCGTCTATCGGGTCAACGGCAGTGCAGATCAAATGCGCGCGCAATTGTCGCTGGCGAAGTTGCAGGAGTTGCCGGCTGAAGCCCCGGTGCCGGTCGCAGCACCACAACCTGCGGTTGCGGGCGCAGCACCTGTCGTGGCTCCGGCCCCGGCACCATCAGCACCTTCGTTGCGGTTTCGCTGGTAAGTCTTTCCTTATATAGAAGCTACAGGAGTGGTACATGGCCGATACGCGGCGTTGGTTCTGGCTCGGTGGGGTAATCCTGCTTTGCGCGTTTGTATGGTTGCTGCACCCGATCCTCACGCCGTTTCTGGTGGCGCTGTTGCTGGCTTATCTGTTCGATCCGCTGGTGGATCGCCTGGAAAGACTCGGGCTGTCGCGTACGTGGGGGGTAATCGCGGTATTTGCCTTGTTCACCCTGATCGTCACCGCGCTGTTACTGGTGCTGGTGCCGATGCTCGCCAAGCAGTTGCTGCGGTTATACGAACTGGCGCCGCAAATGCTCGACTGGCTGCAACACACGGCGTTGCCGTGGGCGCAGGCGAAGCTGGGTCTGTCGGATGGTTTCTGGAAGTTCGACAAGGTCAAAGCGGCGATCAGCGAACACATGGGCCAGACCACCGACATCGTCAGTGTGGTGCTCAGTCAGGCGACCGCGTCGAGTCTGGCGCTGATTGGCTGGCTGGCGAATCTGGTGCTGATTCCGGTGGTGAGTTTCTACCTGCTGCGTGACTGGGACGTGATGATGGCCAAGATCCGCAGTCTGCTGCCGCGCGATCGGGAGGAGACTATCGTATCGCTGGCCGGTGAATGTCATGAGGTGCTGGGCGCGTTTGTTCGCGGGCAGTTGTTGGTGATGGTGGCGCTGGGCGTGATTTACGCGGCGGGCCTGATGATTATCGGGCTGGAGCTGGGGCTGTTGATCGGTCTGATCGCGGGCCTGGCGGCGATCGTGCCGTACATGGGCTTTGTGATCGGTATTGGCGCGGCGTTGATTGCCGGTTTGTTCCAGTTCGGTGGCGATCTGTACCCGATGGTCGGGATCGTCGCGGTGTTCATGGTCGGTCAGGCGCTGGAAGGCATGGTGCTGACCCCGCTGCTGGTGGGCGATCGCATCGGTCTGCATCCGGTGGCGGTGATCTTCGCGATTCTGGCCGGTGGCGAGCTGTTCGGTTTTACCGGTGTGCTGCTGGCGTTGCCGGTGGCGGCGGTGATCATGGTGCTGGTGCGCCATGTGCACGACTTGTACAAGGATTCCGACATCTATAGTGGTGTTGACGATCCGCAGTTGTAATGGCGCAGGGGCGGCCCGGCAAATCGCCGGGTTGGCCCGTGTCCTGCAGGCGCTGGCGCCAAGGAATCTGTCATAAAACCGGTGCGTTAACGCAAACCTTTGATTTTGCTTGGACTCTGTCGCATTGTGCGCTCAGCTTCACGGGTATAAACTTCGCAAACTTTACACAGAGGCCACTAACGGTTCCTTGAGAACTGTTCAGTCAGCATGAAACCGATTCAGCTGCCCCTAGGTGTGCGTCTGCGTGACGACGCCACCTTCATCAACTACTACCCAGGCGCCAATGCCGCTGCACTCGGCTATGTCGAGCGTCTATGCGAAGCCGACGCCGGCTGGACAGAAAGCCTGATCTACCTGTGGGGCAAACACGGCGTAGGGCGTACGCATCTGTTGCAGGCAGCGTGTCTGCGTTTTGAGCAAATGGGCGAGCCGGCGGTGTACTTGCCGTTGGCCGAGTTGATGGATCGCGGCGTCGAAATCCTCGACAACCTTGAGCAGTACGAACTGGTTTGCCTGGACGACTTGCAGGTGATTGCCGGCAAGGCTGACTGGGAAGAGGCGATGTTTCATCTGTTCAACCGTCTGCGCGACAGCGGTCGGCGTCTGCTGATCGCCGCGTCAACCTCTCCGCGTGAACTGCCGGTCAAACTGGCTGACTTGAAATCGCGCCTGACCCTGGCGTTGATTTTCCAGATGCGCCCGCTCTCCGATGAAGACAAATTGCGCGCCTTGCAGTTGCGCGCATCGCGTCGCGGTCTGCACCTGACCGATGAAGTCGGGCATTTTATTTTGACTCGCGGCACCCGCAGCATGAGTGCGCTATTCGACTTGCTTGAGCAGCTCGATCAGGCCTCGTTGCAGGCTCAACGCAAGCTGACCATTCCCTTCCTGAAAGAAACCCTAGGCTGGTAACGGCGCGGCTTTCAGCGTGTTTCGGCATAATTCAGGCGCCAGAAAATCCGCTTTCCTGCAAGCTGTGCAGGCCGCGTCTCGGTTCAAATGGGCTTAAGCGCTTAGATGTAAACGAGAAACCGAGAAGTCACAAAAAGATCGATTGAATTTGCAAATGAGGCTGATAGCGGGCATAGTCTCGGCTTCTTTACAACTATCAGCCACGGTCGTGCCCATGCTAAAGCGCTTCGCACCCCTCGTGCCTCTCGCACTCGTCACCCTGTTGTACGGTTGCGCTGCTCATTCTCCAGTTCAAGAGCAGCCTCAACAGGTTAAAAATTCTGCCACGGCCCAATCTTCCGTTATTTATCAGGAAGAGCTGGACACCGAAAAAGAACTCAACGAATTCAATGGCAAGAAGCCTTATCAGCTTCCTGTTCTGGCCGACAGCATCCTCGAACGCGGCATGTCCCTGATCGGTACCCGTTACCGTTTCGGCGGTACCTCTGAAGCCGGTTTCGATTGCAGCGGTTTCATCGGCTACCTGTTCCGCGAAGAAGCCGGCATGAACCTGCCACGCTCGACCCGCGAAATGATCAACGTTGATGCGCCGCTGGTCTCGCGCAGCAACCTTGAGCCGGGCGATCTGCTGTTCTTCGCCACCAACGGTCGTCGCGGTCGTGTCAGTCACGCCGGGATCTACCTCGGTGACAACCAGTTCATCCACTCCAGCAGTCGTCGCAGCGGCGGTGTTCGCATCGACAGCCTGGGTGACAGCTACTGGAGCAAGACCTTCATCGAAGCGAAACGCGCTCTGGCCAACGCTCCAACTGTAGTCACTGCTCGCAAGTAATCCCTTGTTGTCGCTGCGTTCGCGGCGACAATCAGGCTTGCGGTAACGGAGTAGACTTAGACTTTACAAGGTGAAGTTAAAGTCTTACTTGAAGTTTGCCGCGTAGCCGCTAGAATCCTGTATCTATATTGATGGCAAACCGCCTGCGTGCTCACGCAGGCGGTTTTGTTTTCTGTCCATCGGCAGAAAAAGCCGCAGCCAGATCAGGATGTTCTGCTTATGACGATGTCGGCCCGCCTCACTTTGATCTTCTTCGCAGCGCTGCTCAGCGCCTGCGCCAGTCGCACACCGCCTCCTGCGCCGGTGGTTCGCGCACCGGTCGTGTTCGGCCCCTCCCAAGCTTTTTCGCCTGCTGCTGAAGACGTGCTGTTTCGCGCGCTCGGTCTGGTCGGCACGCCCTATCGTTGGGGCGGCAACACGCCGGATTCAGGCTTTGATTGCAGCGGGCTGATCGGTTTTGTCTACCGTGATGCGGCGGGCATCTCTTTGCCGCGTTCGACGCGTGAGCTGATCGTCATGCAGGCACCGAATGTCGGCAAAGAAGGCTTGCAGACTGGCGATCTGATCTTCTTCGCCACCAATGGCGGCTCGCAGGTCAGTCATGCGGGGATTTACGTCGGGGAAGGGCGCTTCGTGCATGCGCCGGCCACGGGCGGCACGGTGAAGCTGGACAGCCTGTCGAAGGCGTACTGGCAGAAAGCTTATCTGAGTGCCAAGCGGGTGTTGCAGCCGGAGCATCTGGCGCATAACCCGTAATTCAAGCAGCCCACAATCCCATGTAGGAGTGAGCCAGCTCGCGATAGCGGTCGTTCAGTCAATGATGATGTCGACTGATACGAAGTTATCGCGAGCAGGCTCACTCCTACAGTTGTTTGTGCATGGCGAAAATTATTTGCTGGCCGACACTCGCCACACCTTGTTGCCGACATCATCCGCCACCAGCAAGCCACCTTGCTGATCGATCACCACGCCCACCGGGCGACCTAGTGCATTCTCGTCCTTGTCGAGGAAACCGGTCAGCACATCCACCGGTTTGCCACTCGGCTTGCCACCGGTAAACGGCACGAAAATCACTTTGTAGCCACTGTGCGGTTTACGGTTCCATGAACCATGCTGGCCGATGAACGCGCCTTCCTTGAACTGCGCCGGCAGCGTGTTGCCCTCGGCGAAGCTCAGACCCAGTGAGGCAGTGTGCGGTCCGACTGCGTAATCCGGGGCGATGGCTTTGGCCACCAGGTCCGGATTTTGCGGCGACACACGCACATCGACGTGCTGGCCGTAATAGCTGAACGGCCAGCCATAAAAACCACCGTCCTTCACGGAAGTGATGTAGTCCGGCACCAGATCACTGCCGATTTCGTCGCGTTCGTTGACCGCTGTCCACAGCGCGCCACTGACAGGCTCCCAGGCCAGGCCATTGGGGTTGCGGATGCCCGAGGCAAAGATGCGGTGATTGCCGGTCGCCCGATCGACTTCCCAGATCGCCGCGCGGCCTTCTTCTTTATCCAGACCATTTTCGCCGACATTACTGTTCGAGCCGACCGTGACGTACAGTTTGCTGCCGTCCTTGCTGGCGATGACGTTTTTGGTCCAGTGGTGATTCAGCGTGCCGCCGGGCAGATCGACGACCTTGATCGGCTGCGATTTGATCTCGGTCGCGCCGGGTTCGTAGTTGAAACGCAGCAGGCGATCGGTATCGGCGACGTACAGGTCATTGCCAACCAGGGTCATGCCGAACGGCGAGTTGAGGTTTTGCAGAAACACCGTGCGGGTCTCGGCGACGCCATCGTGATCGGCGTCACGCAGCAGGGTGATGCGGTTTGGGCTTGGCACGCCAGCGCCAGCCTTGCCCATGACCTTCTTCATCACCCAGCCGCGAATCCCGCTGCTGTCATCCGGTTTTGGTGGGGCATTGGTTTCCGCTACCAACACATCGCCATTGGGCAGCACATAGAGCCAGCGCGGATGATCGAGGCCTTCGGCGAATGCCGCGACCTGGGTGCCAGCCGCCGCTGTCGGTTTGCCGCCGTCGGGCCAGCCGATCGCCGGGGCGATATTCACCGTCGGGATCAGGGTCTTGTTCGGTTCGGGCAGCTTCGGTGACGGGCCGGTGCCGTCGGAGACTTGCAGGCTGGAGGTTTCACCGCAGGCGGCGAGTCCTCCGGCGAAGGCGATGACAAAAACGAGCTGGGGCTTGCGCATTGCTGATCTTCCCTATGAATGCATTCCTAATCATAGAGGAGGGCGCAAGCCCGATGGTTCAACTGCTCAACCGCGCGCTTCCTTGAACAGCACGGCGATGCCCGGGTGATAATTGCCGGCTTCGCTGCGTAACTTGCGGTAGGCGTAGGGGAAATACCAGGCGACCGCGCAAGTGTGTTCCTTTTGCAGGTCGTCGACCATGTCCTGCAGCTCTTCGGGGCTGGCGCTGTGCTGGGCTTTTTGCGGCGCGACAAACAGGCAGCCGAGCTTGAGGTCGCTGGCGTAGCTGATGCGTTTGGCGTCGTTGGTGATGTCCAGCAGGGCTTGGGTCAGATTGAGGTTGGTAACCTTTGGCCAGCGCTGGGTGGCCTGGATAAAGGCGCGGTCTTCGGCACCGGCCAGAAACAGATCAGCGCGGGCATTGCGCTCGCCTTCTTCATTCTGCTTGCGCGTGGCAGTGCCGTTCAAAGTCACCAGCTCAGCCATCCAGGCTGCGGCCGAGAGCAATCCGAGATTGGCTTTCTCGTCATGCCAGTAAGGGGTGTCGCTGTCGCCGCGCACGGCGTTGTAACGGTCGATACAGTCAAACCAGCGTTCAAGCACCGGGCGCAGGAATTCCAGGCGCGGGTTGCTGATGATCATGCCTTGCATCGTCATCATCCTTTATTGTTGTAGTGGGCTTTTCGGGAAAAGCATGGCTCTTTGATATCATTTGTATCAGTGTGGCACAAGATTGGCGTCAGATAATTGATCGGCGGCAGTTATTCGCCCGATGACCACCTCTTTAATTGACGCTCCACCCCCAACCCTCTAACCTTCGCGGCTTGTTTCAGGTGCTCTGTGACCTGCGTCGACAGAGTGAAACAGGGAAGCCGGTGAGGGTTGTCTTCGCACGAAGAACCACCACGATCCCGGCGCTGCCCCCGCAACGGTAAATGAGTGAAAACTGCGCCTTGAGCCACTGCCTCGAAAGAAGCGGGAAGGCGCGCAGTCAGGCGAAACGCCGCTCATGAGCCCGGAGACCGGCCTGATCCATCCAGCGGCATCACGGTGGGCGATGCCAGGCTTTTTGCCGTCTATTCTTGTGCCTGCCCGCCGTTATCCAGCCTCAACGGAGAGCTCCCCCCATGACCGATTCCCCCGAGCGCGACGAACGCCATCTGGCGCGTATGCAGCGCAAAAAAGCCGTGATCGACGAACGCATCGCCAACTCGCCTGACGAGTGCGGGCTGGTGCTGGTGCTGACCGGCAATGGCAAAGGCAAAAGCAGCTCGGCGTTCGGCATGCTCGCCCGCGCCATGGGCCACGGCATGCAGTGCGGCGTGGTGCAGTTCATCAAGGGCCGCAACAGCACCGGCGAAGAGCTGTTTTTTCGCCGCTTCCCTGAGCAAGTGCGCTTTCATGTGATGGGCGAGGGCTTCACCTGGGAAACCCAGGATCGTCAGCGCGACATCGCCGCCGCCGAAGCCGCGTGGGCCGTGTCCCGCGAACTGCTGCGCGATCCGTCGATCGGTCTGGTGGTGCTCGACGAACTCAACATCGCCCTCAAACATGGTTACCTCGATCTCGATCAGGTGCTCAGCGATTTGCAGGCGCGTCCGCCGATGCAGCATGTGATCGTCACCGGTCGCGCGGCCAAGCCGGAAATGATCGAAATGGGCGACACTGTGACTGAAATGGGCATGCTCAAACACGCCTTCCAGGCTGGCATCAAAGCGCAGAAAGGCGTCGAACTTTGAATCAGCCACGTCACTGCCCGGCGGTGCTCATCGCCGCGCCGGCTTCCGGTCAGGGCAAGACCACCGTCACCGCCGCGCTCGCCCGTTTGCATCGCAATCAGGGGCGCAAGGTGCGCGTGTTCAAATGCGGCCCGGACTTTCTCGATCCGATGATTCTCGAACGCGCCAGCGGTGCGCCGGTGTATCAACTGGACATGTGGATGGTCGGCGAGCAGGAAAGTCGTCGTCTGTTGTGGGAAGCCGCCAATGAGGCGGATCTGATTCTGATCGAAGGCGTGATGGGCCTGTTCGATGGCACGCCGTCCAGCGCCGATCTGGCGCGGCACTTCGGCGTGCCGGTGCTCGGCGTGATCGACGGCACGGCCATGGCGCAGACCTTTGGTGCGCTGGCGCTGGGCCTGGCGAAGTATCAGCCGGATCTGCCGTTTGCCGGTGTCCTGGCTAATCGTGTCGGCACTTTGCGCCATGCGCAATTGCTCGAAGGCAGCCTCACGGAAGGTTTGCGTTGGTATGGCGCGTTGTCCCGTGAGACCGGTATCGAACTGCCGAGTCGCCATCTCGGCCTGGTGCAGGCCAGCGAACTGAATGACCTCGATGTGCGTCTCGATGCCGCCGCCGATGCATTGGCCAGCAGTTGCGAGGTAGCGCTGCCACCGGCCGTGGAATTCGCCGCGCCTGATGTGATCGCTGTAGAGCCGCTGCTGAAGAATGTGCGAATCGCCGTTGCCCGTGATGAGGCGTTTGCCTTCACCTACGGCGCGAGTCTCGATCTGTTGCGAGCGATGGGCGCCGAGTTGAGTTTCTTCTCGCCGATCCGCGACACGCAATTGCCTGAGGCGGACAGCCTGTATTTGCCCGGTGGGTATCCGGAATTGCACCACCTTGCGTTGTCGCAGAACACCGCGATGCTGGAGGCGATTCGTGCGCATCACGCAGCGGGCAAACCGTTGCTCGCCGAATGTGGCGGGATGCTTTATCTGCTGGATTCGCTGACCGACGTTGAGGGTACTCGCGCTGAGCTGGTCGGGCTGCTTAAGGGCGACGCGGTGATGCAGAAGCGTCTGGCTGCACTGGCGCTGCAAGCAGTGGATTTGCCGGAAGGATCGTTGCGTGGGCACACTTATCATCATTCGTTGACGACGACTGAGCTGACGCCGATTGCGCGTGGCTTGAGTCCGAATGGCGGGCGCGGCGCCGAGGCGGTTTATCGGGACGGGCGGATGACGGCCTCTTATGTGCACTTCTACTTCCCGTCGAGTCCCGCGGCTATCGCAGCATTGTTTGCACCCGACCTCCATGCCGCCATCGCTGGCAAGCCAGCTCCCACATTGGGCGGTGAGCTTCCTGAAGAAATGCAATCCCCTGTGGGAGCTGGCTTGCCAGCGAAAGGGCCATGACAGACAACGCATTCTCCGAAGCCGAGCGCCAAGCCGTCTATAAAGCCATCGCCGAACGCCGCGACATGCGCCACTTCACCGGCGGCACCGTCGAGCCGGAATTGCTGCGCCGACTACTGGAAGCCGCTCACCAGGCCCCAAGCGTCGGCCTCATGCAGCCGTGGCGTTTCATCCGCATCAGCGATAGAACCTTGCGTGGCCAGATCCAGAACCTCGTGGAAGAAGAACGCATCCGCACCGCAGAAGCCCTCGGCGAGCGCAGTGACGAGTTCATGAAACTCAAGGTCGAAGGCATCCATGACTGCGCCGAAGTGCTGGTCGCCGCGCTGATGGACGATCGCGAAAAACACATCTTCGGTCGCCGCACGCTGCCGGAAATGGACATGGCCTCGCTGTCCTGCGCGATTCAGAATCTGTGGCTGGCCTCGCGCGTCGAAGGTCTGGGCATGGGCTGGGTTTCGCTGTTCGAGCCGCAGGCACTGGCGGATTTGCTGAAATTGCCCGCAGGCGCCAAACCTCTCGCCGTTTTGTGTCTGGGCCCGGTCAAGGAATTCTATCCGGCGCCGATGCTGGTACTCGAAGGGTGGGCGCAGGCGCGGCCGCTCAATGAGTTGCTGTATGAAAATTATTGGGGAGTGAGTCAATGAGTGTGGCGTTATTGAGTGTCGCCGCGGTGGCGCTGGATGCGCTGCTCGGTGAACCGAAACGCTGGCATCCGCTGGTGGCGTTCGGCAATTTCGCCGGGCGCATCGAGCAACGTTTCAACGCCGGTGGTCGTGGCTGGCGCAGTCATGGCGTCACAGCGTGGGTGATCGCGGTGCTGCCGCTGACCTTGCTCGCCACCGCATTGTCCTGGGCGCCGTACGTGGGCTGGGTCGTCGAGATTCTTGCATTGTATTGCGCCCTCGGCATGCGCAGCCTCGGCGAGCATGTCGCGCCGGTGGCCGCTGCTTTGCGCGCAGATGATCTGGACGAGGCGCGCAAACGCGTGGGCTATCTGGTCAGCCGCCAGACCGATGAACTCGACAGCACCGCCGTCGCCCGCGCCGCCACCGAGTCGGTGCTGGAAAACGGCAGCGATGCGGTGTTTGCCGCGCTGTTCTGGTTTGTCGTGGCGGGTGCGCCGGGCGTGGTCCTCTATCGCTTGAGCAACACGCTCGATGCGATGTGGGGTTATCGCAACGAACGCTTCGAGCGCTTTGGTTGGGCTGCGGCGAAAATCGACGACGTGTTGAACTACATTCCTGCGCGTCTGGTGGCGTTGACCTACGCGCTGCTCGGCAAAACCCGACTTGCGTTGAAGTGCTGGCGTACACAGGCGCCGAAGTGGGACAGCCCCAACGCCGGTCCGGTGATGGCGGCCGGCGCCGGTGCGCTGGGCGTGGAATTGGGTGGGCCAGCGATTTACCACGGCGAACTTCACGACCGTCCGCAGCTTGGCGAGGGCGCAGCGGCTGACGCAGATTCCATCGACCGTGGCTGGCAATTGGTCCAGCGCGGGGTATGGTTATGGCTGCTGATTCTCTGCGTGGGGGCTGAATTCTATGCTTGAGCACGGTGGCCGGCTGCGCAAGGCTGCACTCGATTACGGCATTGCCGAGGCTGACTGGCTCGACCTGTCCAGCGGCCTCGCGCCGTGGCCATTCCCGATCCCGGACATCCCGTTGCGCGCCTGGGCGCGTTTGCCGGAAACCGATGACGGTCTGGAGCAAGCTGCGTGCGATTACTATGGTGCCGCGCAGGTGCTGCCGGTGGCGGGTTCGCAGATGGCCATCCAGTTGTTGCCGCGTTTGCGTCGTGCCGGCAAGGTCGGTGTGTTGTCGCCTTGTTATGCCGAACACGCCGAAGCGTGGCGGCGCAGCGGTTATATCGTGCGCGAAGTGCTGGAGCAGGAAGTCGAGTTCTTTCTCGACAGCCTCGACGTGCTGGTGGTGGTCAACCCGAACAATCCGACCGGCCTGAGCCTGACCCCGGCACGCCTGCTCGATTGGCATGGGCGGCTCGCCCGGCGTGGTGGCTGGCTGGTGGTCGATGAAGCGTTTATGGACAACACGCCGCAGTTGAGTCTGGCACCGCATGCCCATCAAGTCGGGCTGATCGTGTTGCGTTCGTTCGGCAAGTTTTTCGGTCTGGCCGGGGTGCGTCTGGGCTTTGTCCTGGCCGAGCGCAAGTTGCTCAAGCTGCTCGCCGAACAGGTCGGGCCATGGGCGGTGAGTGGGCCGACGCGGGTGCTCGGGCAAGCGTGTCTGCAAGACACCGAAGGGCACACGCGCCAACGGATTCGCAGTGATGACGCCAGTGAACGGCTGGCAGCGCTGCTTGAACGCTACGGCTTCAAGCCGCAGGGCGGCTGCGCGCTGTTCCAGTGGCTGATCACCGAACACGCCGAGGTGTTGCACGCATTCATGGCCCGTCGCGGCATTCTCCTGCGCATCTTCACTCACAACAGCAGTTTGCGTTTTGGCCTGCCCGCCGATGCGGCTGAAGAGGCGCGTCTCGAACACGCTTTAAGCGCTTTTGCCAAGGATCACGCATGACCACCCTGATGGTGCAAGGCACCACCTCCGATGCCGGTAAAAGCACACTGGTGACGGCGCTGTGCCGCTGGGCAACCCGGCAGGGCGTGGCGGTCGTACCGTTCAAGCCACAGAACATGGCGCTCAACAGTGCTGTGACCGCCGACGGCGGTGAGATCGGTCGCGCGCAAGCGGTGCAGGCGCAAGCGGCATTCCTCGATCCGCACACCGACATGAACCCGGTACTGCTCAAGCCCAACAGCGACACCGGCGCGCAAGTGATCATCCACGGTCGCGCGGTGACGTCGATGAACGCCGTGGCGTATCACGATTACAAAGCCATCGCGATGAAAGCGGTGCTCGCGTCCCACGAGCGGCTCAGCGCTGCGTATCCGCTGGTGATGGTCGAAGGCGCGGGTTCGCCGGCGGAGATCAATCTGCGCGCCGGTGACATCGCCAACATGGGCTTTGCCGAGGCGGTGGATTGCCCGGTGCTGCTGATTGCCGACATCAATCGCGGCGGGGTTTTCGCGCATCTGGTCGGCACCCTGGAATTGCTTTCGCCGAGCGAACAGGCGCGGGTCAAGGGCTTCATCATCAACCGTTTTCGCGGTGACATCGCCTTGCTGCAACCGGGTCTCGACTGGCTCGAGCAACGCACCGGCAAACCGGTGGTGGGCGTGTTGCCTTATGTGATGGATCTGCACCTTGAGGCCGAGGACGGCATTGATCAACGCCAGACCGACAAGGCCGAACAAGTGCTGAAAGTGGTGGTGCCGGTGCTGCCGCGCATCAGCAATCACACTGACTTCGATCCACTGCGTCTGCATCCCCAGGTCGATCTGCAATTTGTCGGGCCAGGGCAGGCGATTCCGGCGGCTGACCTGATCATTCTGCCGGGCTCGAAAAGCGTGCGCAGCGATCTGGCCTACCTGCGCGCCAGTGGCTGGGATGCGGCGATCTCTCGGCACTTGCGTTACGGCGGCAAGGTGCTGGGGATTTGCGGCGGTCTGCAGATGCTTGGCGAGCAGGTGCATGACCCACTCGGCCTCGAAGGCGCGCCGGGCACGAGTGCCGGTTTGGGCTTGTTGGCGTTCGAAACCACGCTTGAGGCCGAGAAGCAGTTGCGCAATGTGCGCGGACGATTGGTGCTGGAAGATGCCGACGTCAGCGGCTATGAAATTCATGCCGGCGTGACCAGCGGACCGGCGTTGGAAAACGCTGCGGTGCATCTGGATGACGGCCGTTGCGACGGTGCGCAGAGTGCTGACGGGCAAGTGTTCGGCACCTACTTGCATGGCTTGTTCGAATCGCCGACGGCGAGTGCGGCGTTGCTGCGCTGGGCCGGGTTGAGCGATGTGCAGGCGGTGGATTATCACGGCTTGCGCGAACGCGATATCGAGCGGCTGGCGGATCTGGTGGAGAAGCATCTGGATACGGATCTATTGCGACAGCTCTGTGGGATTTGAGGTGAATTTAATGGCCTCATCGCGAGCAGGCGAAGGCCTACAGGGTTATGTGTTTTACACAAAACTCTGGGTTGCTCGAGATCCCTTGTAGGAGTGAGCTTGCTCGCGATAGCGCCTATGGCTTCAACACATAATTTTCAGGATGTCCCCCATGCTCCAACTGATCCTCGGCGGCGCCCGCTCCGGCAAAAGTCGTCTGGCCGAAAAACTCGCCAGCGACAGCCATCTATCGGTCACCTACATCGCTACCAGCCAACCTCTTGATGGCGAGATGAGCGACCGCGTCGCCCATCACCGCGCGCGCCGACCTGCCGAGTGGGCGCTCATCGAAGAGCCGCTGGAACTTGCTCGCGTCCTGCGCGAATCCGCCAGCGCCGAGCGTTGCCTGCTGGTCGATTGCCTGACGCTGTGGCTGACGAATCTGCTGATGCTCGATGACGCCGAACGCCTCACCGCCGAGCGCCAAGCCTTGCTCGACTGCCTGGCGTCCTTGCCGGGTGAAATCATTTTTGTCAGCAACGAGACCGGAATGGGTGTCGTGCCGCTGGGCGAATTGACTCGCCGCTACGTCGATGAAGCCGGTTGGCTGCATCAAGCTCTGGCCGAGCGCTGTCAGCGTGTTGTCCTGACCGTCGCCGGCCTGCCCCTGACTCTGAAAGGATCTGCGTTATGACTCAATCCTGGTGGCTGACCCCGTGCAAACCAGTCGACATCAATGTCGTTGAACAAGCGGCGGCGCGGCAGCAGCAACTGACCAAACCGGCCGGTTCGCTGGGGCGACTGGAATCGGTAGCGGTGCAACTGGCCGGTCTGCAAGGCCAGGTCAAACCGACGCTGGCGCAGGTGTGGATCGCGATTTTTGCCGGTGATCACGGCGTGGTGGCTGAAGGGGTTTCGGCGTTCCCGCAAGAAGTCACCGGGCAGATGCTGCTCAACTTTGTCAGCGGTGGCGCGGCGATCAGCGTGCTGGCGCGTCAGCTCGGCGCGCAGTTGGAGGTGGTCGATCTGGGCACGGTGAATCCAGCGCTGAACCTGCCGGGTGTGCGCCATTTGAACATCGGCGCGGGCACGGCGAACTTCGTGCAGGGCGCGGCGATGACTCAGGTCCAGGGCGAGCAGGCATTGCAGGCGGGTCGCGACAGTCTGCTGCGCGCAAAAGTGGCGGGCGCGCAGTTGTTCATTGGTGGCGAAATGGGCATTGGCAACACCACGGCAGCGAGTGCCTTGGCCTGTGCCTTGCTCGATTGCCCGGTGGCGCATCTGACCGGTCCCGGCACCGGACTGAATGCCGAAGGTGTCAGCCACAAGTCGCAAGTGATCGAGCGGGCGCTGGCATTGCACGCCGCACAGCGTAGCGATGCGTTGCAGACCCTGTTCAATCTGGGTGGTTTTGAAATCGCCGCGCTGGTCGGTGCCTATCTGGCCGCGGCTCAAGAAGGTGTTGCGGTGCTGGTCGACGGCTTTATCTGCACGGTCGCGGCGCTGGTCGCGGTGCGCTTGAATCCGGCCTGCCGCGAGTGGTTGCTGTTCGGTCATCGCGGTGCCGAGCCGGGCCATCGCCATGTGCTGGAAACCCTGCAGGCCGAGCCGTTGCTGGAACTCGGTTTGCGTCTGGGCGAGGGCAGTGGCGCGGCGCTGGCGGTGCCCTTGTTGCGTCTGGCCTGTGATCTGCATGGGCAGATGGCGACGTTCGCTGAAGCGGCGGTGGCGGATCGTCCGGCATGACATTAAGTCTGGATCTGCTGCGCCATGGTGAGACCGAACTGGGCGGTGGCCTGCGTGGCAGTCTCGACGATGCGCTGACCGAAAAGGGCTGGGCGCAGATGCGTGCGGCGGTGGTCGACAGCGGGCCATGGGATCGTCTGGTCAGTTCGCCGTTGCAGCGTTGCGCTCGCTTTGCCGCCGAACTGGGTGAGCAGTTGGATCTGCCAGTGCAATTGGACAAGGATCTGCAAGAGCTGCATTTCGGCGCATGGGAAGGGCAGAGCGCAGCGGCGTTGATGGAGACGGATGCCGAGGCCTTGGGGCTGTTCTGGGCTGATCCGTATTCCTTTACGCCGCCGCAGGGTGAGCCGGTCAGCGAGTTTTCCTCGCGAGTATTGGCAGCGGTTGCGCGCCTGCACACTGCATACGCCGGTGAGCGGATTTTGCTGATCAGTCATGGCGGCGTGATGCGTCTGCTGTTGGCGCAAGCGCGAGGGCTGCCACGCGAACAACTGCTCAATGTTGAAGTCGCTCACGGCGCGTTGTTTGCACTGAAGGTTGAACCCGGTGGTTCGCTCAAGGAAGGTCACTGACATGTTGCCGCTGTGGATCGCCCTGCAATTTCTCAGTAGCCTGCCGATTCGTTTGCCGGGGATGCCTGAGCCGGAACAGCTTGGGCGATCGCTGCTGTTTTATCCGCTGGTGGGGCTGTTGTTCGGGCTGATCCTGTGGGCGCTGAATCTTGCCTTGAGCGGCGCGCCGTTGCTGCTGCATGCGGCGTTGCTGCTGACGGCGTGGGTGGTGCTCAGCGGCGCACTTCACCTGGATGGTCTGGCCGACAGCGCCGATGCCTGGCTCGGCGGTTTTGGTGATCGCGAGCGTACGCTGACGATCATGAAAGACCCGCGCAGCGGGCCGATTGCGGTGGTCACGCTGGTGTTGGTGTTGTTGCTCAAGTTTGCTGCGCTGCTGGCGCTGATCGAACAGCAGCAAGGTCTGGCACTGATCATCGTGCCGTTGCTCGGGCGTGCGGCGTTGCTCGGGTTGTTTCTGACCACGCCCTATGTGCGTGCGGGCGGATTGGGACAGGCGTTGGCGGATCATCTGCCGCGCAAGGCCGGTTGGTGGGTGCTGGGCTTGAGTGCTCTGGGCTGCGTGTTTATCGCCAGGTTTGGCGCTGTTGTTGCGTTGGTGATTTCGGTCGTTGTGTTTGTCTGGCTGCGGCAGGTGATGATGCGGCGGTTGGGCGGGACGACAGGCGATACGGCGGGGGCGTTGCTGGAATTGCTGGAGATGGTGGTGCTGGTCGGATTGGTTTTGGTCTAAGAGATTATTGCTGGATGGGCTGGACCCATCGCGAGCAGGCTCACTCCTACAATTTGAAATGCATTCCCCTGTAGGAGTGAGCCTGCTCGCGATAGCGGTGTGTCAGGCGCCACAAATGTCATGGGTAAACTCATCTGTAACTTGATTTAACACAGTCGCGGGTATATACACGCATCATGCTTCCTTCTCAGTGTTTGTGCACCAACCTGCGTCGCGCCGCTCGTGGCGTCAGCAGGCATTACGACGGCGCTCTCGACGGCTTCGGGATCAACGTTGCCCAGTATTCTTTGCTGTGCAACCTGCAGCGTCTGGATCAACCGAGCATCTCGGAACTCGCCGAGGCGATGGGGCTGGATCGCAGCACCCTCGGGCGCAATCTGCGGGTGCTGGAAGGCGAGGGGCTGGTGGCGCTGGCCGAAGGCGAGGACATGCGCAACCGCATCGTCAAGCTCACCGAAACCGGCGTACAACGCCTGGCAGCGGCACTGCCGGCCTGGGAAGCGGCGCAGCAGCGGTTGATCGACCGACTGGGCGCCGAGAAGCGTGAAACCTTGCTCAGATTGCTGGATGAACTGGCCTGAGGCTGGTTTTTTCCAAACTCAAGCGGGTATATACCCGCAAGCGGAGAACAATAATGACATCGATGTGGCGTACGTGCGGTTGGGTGTTGGTCGGGAGTGCGCTGATCCTGGCGTTGTCATTGGGCGTGCGGCATGGTTTCGGCTTGTTCCTGTCACCGATGAGTGCGCAGTTCGGTTGGGGGCGTGAAGTGTTCGCCTTTGCCATTGCCTTGCAGAATCTGATCTGGGGCCTGGCACAACCGTTTACCGGCGCACTGGCTGACCGTTTCGGCGCGGCAAAAGTGGTGCTGGTCGGTGGGATCCTCTACGCGGCGGGCCTGGTGTGCATGGGCCTGTCTGATTCGGCGGTGACGCTGTCACTGAGTGCCGGTCTGCTGATCGGTATCGGTCTTTCGGGCACTTCGTTTTCGGTCATTCTTGGTGTCGTGGGTCGTGCTGTGCCGCCAGAGAAACGCAGCATGGGCATGGGTATCGCCAGCGCCGCCGGTTCTTTCGGCCAGTTCGCCATGTTGCCGGGCACGCTGGGCCTGATCGGCTGGCTCGGCTGGTCGGCCGCGCTGCTGGTGCTGGGCCTGCTGGTAGCGCTGATCGTGCCGCTGGTGAGCATGCTCAAGGACAAGCCGCTGCCGGTGCTTGGCCATGAGCAAACCTTGTCCGAGGCCCTGCGCGAAGCCTGTTCGCATTCGGGTTTCTGGTTGTTGGCGTTCGGCTTTTTTGTCTGCGGTTTTCAGGTGGTGTTCATCGGTGTGCACTTGCCTGCGTATCTGGTCGATCAGCATCTGCCCGCCAGTGTCGGCACCACGGTGCTGGCGCTGATCGGGCTGTTCAATATTTTCGGCACTTACACTGCCGGCTGGCTGGGCGGGCGCATGTCCAAACCCCGTCTGCTGACAGCGTTGTACCTGTTGCGCGCGGTGGTGATTGTGCTGTTTCTGTGGCTGCCGGTGACGACCATGTCAGCGTACCTGTTTGGCATGGCCATGGGCTTCTTGTGGCTGTCGACGGTGCCGTTGACCAACGGTACGGTGGCGACCTTGTTTGGTGTGCGAAACCTGTCCATGCTCGGCGGCATCGTGTTCCTGTTCCATCAGCTCGGCTCGTTTCTCGGCGGCTGGCTGGGCGGGGTGGTGTATGACCGAACCGGGAGTTATGACTTGATCTGGCAAGTGGCGATTCTCTTGAGTCTGCTGGCGGCGGCGCTGAACTGGCCGGTGCGCGAGCGTCCGGTCGCACGTCTGCAAGCCGCTGCGAGCGCCGTATGAGTCAACTCTGGTCACGAATCGTCATCACCGCACTCGGCGCCGCATTGCTGGCGCTGGTGTGGTGGGGCTGGCATCAGGGTGGTCTGGCGTTGATGCAGTTGGGCATGAGCATTTGCTAGAAACAGGCATGACGAGTAACGTCAAACTCTGACGACTGCTCAAGGATGCTCGACATGCTGATGCGCTGGTGTGCTGTTCCCGCGTTGCTGATGGCGTTGACTGGTCTGGCCCAGGCCGCCGACTGTCCCGAATTGCTGCAAGGCTCGCTGCCCAAACTGCGAGCCAAGGAATCCATCGATCTGTGCAAGCAGTACGCCGACAAACCGTTGGTGGTGGTCAACACCGCAAGCTTCTGCGGTTTCGCGCCGCAGTTCGAAGGCCTTGAGGCGCTGCATAAGCGCTACGAAGGGCAAGGGCTGGAAATGCTCGGCGTGCCTTCCAATGACTTCAAGCAGGAGTCAAAGGACAGCGCCGAGACCGCCAAGGTCTGTTACGCCAATTACGGCGTGACGTTCGCCATGACCGAGCCGCAGAAGGTTCGTGGTGATGATGCTACACATCTGTTCCAGGTGCTGGCCGCACAGAGCAGCGCACCGAAGTGGAATTTCTACAAGTATGTGGTCGATCGCCAGGGCAAGGTGATCGCCAATTTCTCCAGCCTGACCAAGCCCGATGATCCGGAGTTTATCGCCGCGATCGAAAAGGCGATTGCCTCGAAACCCTTGAAGCCCTGATCTGTAGGAGCTGCGGCACGCTGCGATCTTTGATTTTAAAAAAACAGATCAAAAGATCGCAGCCTCGTTGCACTCGACAGCTCCTACGGGTCGCACAAATTTCAGGCATAAAAAAGCCCCGCCTCTGCAAAGAGAGCGGGGCTTTTTGTGGGCGAGGGATTAGCCTCGCCGCGCAGCATCAGAAGCGGTAGGTCGCGCCGACACCGAAACCGTTTGCCGAGTTTTCATACTTCGAGTTGTAGCTCTGGCCACGATCGTTCTGGTTGCGGATGTTGACCGACTCTTCCTTCAGGTACGAGTAGGCCACGTCGATGGTCAGATCTTCGGTCGGGCTCCAGCCGGCACCGATGCTGAAGATCGTCCGGTCGCCGGTAGGAATGCGTGGCGAGCGGTCGACGTTGTTGGTCGGCGACTGGTCGAAAGTCAGACCGGTACGCAGTACCCATTCCTTGTTCAGCTGGTACGACGTACCCACGGCGTAAGCCCAGGAGTCGTGCCAGTTCTGGTCTTCGGTGATCTCGCCGAACTGACCGGCCAGCAGCGGCTGCACACCGGAGTTCTTGACGGTGATTTTCTCCAGCTGGCTCCAGCGGGTCCAGGTAGTACCGGCATAAACGTTCCAGCGATCGTTGATCGCCTGGGTTACCGAGAGGTCGACCGATTCAGGGGTAGTGATCTTCAGCGAAGCGTCGTACTTCTGGTTGGCGCCCACACCGACCAGGGCCAGTGCGCCGTAGTTGACCTTGGTGTCGCCTTCGAGCTTGTAGTCGACTTTCGAGTGGTACGTCAGACCGACGCGAGTGCTGTCGGTGGCTTGTACCAGCAGGCCGACGTTGTAGCCCAGTGCGGTGTCGTCACCCTTGATCTTGACCTTGCCGTCCGGCAGGGCTTGAGTGATCGACAGGTTGGACTCCAGCGAGCCGTCAATGCGGTTGATGGTTGGACCGAAACCGATCGATACCTTATCGTTGAAGGCGTAGCTGACGGTTGGCTGGAAGGTGATCACTTGTACTTCGGACTTGCTGCCGAAGTAACGGCCGGCAAAGCCTTTTTCGTAGTCGGTAATCAGGCCGAATGGCACGTACACGCCAAGGCCGAATGCCCAATGATCATCGATCGGTTTGACGTAGAAGCCCATAGGTACTGAGGTGAAGGGCACCATGTCGCCTTTGTTGCTGCCGCCGTTAGGGCTGGAGCTGGCATCGCTGATATCGGTTTTTGCATCGAGGAATGCAACGCCGCCAGTGACTTGTTCGCGCTTGAGGCGCGACATGCCGGCAGGGTTGCCATAAACAGTGCTTGCGTCGTCGGCAGAAGAAGATCGCCCAGCGTAACCAGTGCCCATCCCGCTGATGCTGTGTTCGTTGATGGCAAAGCCAGCTGCGAAGATCTGGGTGGATGCCATGGTAACGGCGAGGCTAAGGGTGGTTTTGAGCATGACTTTTTTCATTATTAGAACTCCTGGTGATCACCGGGGCGAAAATTACCAACATTTTCGCCCCAGCGCTATAGTCCGTATGCCTTGAGTTAGAGCGGTTTTGTAGGACAATCCGACCAGATTCGCGACCTGTTGGCAGATCTTTTGAAACCCGGCGGTCAGCAAGCGACCTGATTCACCGTTGAAACACAGGTGTGCCAGGCATAAGTGAAGTCGCGCAGACGACCTTGGGGTTGAAAGGTCTGGCGCCAGATACGCGCCATCCCCAGCAAATCTTTGGAATCGGGGAGAGTGGGGTTTTGTTCTTCTACCAGCAGCCAGGCAATCGCTGTGGCGTAACGCAGATTGACCGTAAGTTCCAGGTGGGGGCCGCTGAGGAAAGCGTGTTGACTGGCGAGGCCGCGCACCAGGCTCGCGCGTTCCGGGTCGAGCGCCAGATAATCATCCCAGAGGGCCTGATGGCGATGCTCGGCGATGCGGTAGAGGCCGTGCCCACGGCGGTCATGCAGGGCGGAACCCAGGGCTGACTGGCTGGCGGCGATGCCCAGCAGCAGAGATTCGGCAGTCGCGCTGTGACGTCCCAGGTAGATCAGCGTAGGACGGATCACGTAGCGGCACAGTTCGCTGGCAGCGATACCCATAAAACCCTCGGTTCTTGTTATTAATGGCGAGTCCTGAAGGGGGGCTTGGCAGCTGTGGATCGGTTCAGGCTCGCCGCAAGCGGATCACGCCGCTTGAGTTGAAGTGTAGTGTCATATTCGCGACGTAAAGGCCTGTTTTTAAAATATTTCCCGCTGCGGGGAATATTCGTTATATCCGATGGTGCTTAGCCGCTGAGGGGTAAAAGCGAAACATCGGGCAATAAAAAGCCCCGCATTTTGTGCGGGGCTTTTGCTTTTGCAGCCTTTTCGGCTTTCAGGCAACCAGTGCCTGACGGGTACGATCGATCACGGCCTGCAGCGGTTCAGCGCTGGAGTACTGATCGGGGTACAGACGCTCGCTGTGGCGGGCGATACCGTGTTCGTTGACCAGTGTGAAGCTGAAGCAGCCTTTGCGAGCGGCCATGATCAGGCAGTTCATTGGTGCAAAAGCGTTGGTTAGGGTGCGAATGGCATCCTGAGTATGGATTTGAGTAGACATAGTTATTAGGTGTTCCTACAAATGACACGGATAAGAACCGTGCAACGTTAAAACGTTCCAGTAACGTCGACCACCATTGGTCAAACGAAGAACCCGACTGGAACAAAGCAGCCAGTTTGAAGCGCTGATAAGTTGGCGCGCTTGGGCTGGCAGGTAGGTACTTAGGAGGGCAGGCATCACAACGAGGGCAAAGGTTCTGGGCCCGGGGTGAAGATCCTGATCAATTTGCAGGTTGGTTCGGTCAGAGTAAGTGTTCTTCGCAACACCCTTCGCATCATTCGAAGGCAGTGTCGTCGCAAGATTTACCTGGAAACCATCGAGGGGTCGTTCCCGCTTTTTCGGTAGGGCTTCTTGGTAGAAGGCTGACCGTGGGGATGTGTTCGACCGGAATTGACTTTCAGCTTGGTACTAACGCCGCGGATATTAACGGATCGAAACGGGTAAAGCAAACTTCGTGTAGAAAAACATCGCAGCCACAGCTTGAGGCCGCTTGGCGTGTTTGCTCAAATGCCCGGAATTGGCGCATTGATTGACCGTCGGTCGGTGAAGATATTTTCATCGAGGCGCGCGCCAGACTGGTTTATCCCCCCCACTGATCGCCAAAACGACCCGAAAAAGCGCAGCGATATAACCAGGTAACAGGTACTTGTGCACATTAGTTGCGCAGGCTGTAACGGCGCTGTCATACCAATCCTGACCCCGATGGCTGCCTGCAACGAAAGTTTAAGTCAATGAAAAACATCGCTTTTTTTTGTTGGTGAAAAAATCGTCAGTTTGACTGCGAGCCCCATTCCATAAGGCTTTGCGAGGGTTGGAGGGCGGTTGTCCACTGAGTTATCCACAGCTTCTGTGGATTGTCCCGAGCGCTTGCTCTAGGACGGGCGTGCCGGGTTGTTTTTCGACTTTACCTGTAAGAAAAAGAGAGTAGAGTGGCGCGCCTTCCGATTCGTCCCACAGTGCTTTATGAAGTTTCGCTCAGTATCAGACTCTGTTACCTCACAGCCTTCTCCTGTTACCCCGCCCAAGCGATTTTCCGTTCGCGTTGCCGAATGGCTGCTCGACAGCCCGCGCCTGAGCGACAGTCACAATGCAAAACACCTCGCTGGCCGCCTGCTCAAACAACCGGCGCGTGATGGCGTGGTGGTTGCGCAAAGCCGTCTCGGCCAATTGATGTGCCGCGAATGCGGTAACGCACGGGACCGTCGCATCGGTCAGGATCTGTTGCGCCAGGCTGCTCGCGCCGGCGACCGTCGTGCGCAGCAGGAACTCGGTCTGCTCGAAGACTGAGCTGTCCAAGACCTGACACCTTGGTTAACCTTCAGGCTTTATAAGATCGGCGGGAGTGGCTATGGCTATGGACTTGACCAGCGTATTGCTGGGGCTTGCAGCAGCGGGATTGCCACTGCTGGCGCTGGCCTGGCAACTGCAACGCCGGGCGAGCAATGGGCAGGCCGAGGTGGCTCTGCTCGAAGAACGTCTGGCCATGGCGCAACTGGCACAGGACGGGCTCAACGCGCAGCTCGACGCCAGTCGCGATGAGATCGCCGATCTCGGTCAGGCCAATGCCGCCAAGCAAGCTGAACTGGCGGCTCTGCGCCGGGAAGTCGAACTGCTGCAGATCGAACGCGACGACGCTCGCGATGCCTCCCACGCCTGGAACCTCGAACGTGCGAACAAGGAAGCAGAACTGCGCCGCCTCGATGCACAGGCCGCCTCACTGAACGCCGAACTGCGCGAACAGCAGGAAAGTCATCAGCAACGCCTCAGCGACCTGCAAGGTTCGCGCGATGAACTGCGGGCGCAGTTTGCCGAACTGGCCGGGAAGATCTTCGATGAGCGCGAGCAGCGTTTTGCCGAGACTAGTCAGCAACGGCTCGGACAGTTGCTCGATCCGCTCAAGGAGCGCATTCAATCCTTCGAAAAACGTGTGGAAGAAAGCTATCAGGCCGAGGCCCGCGAGCGCTTCTCGCTGGCCAAGGAACTGGAGCGCTTGCAGGCGCTCAATCTGCGTCTGAGCGACGAAGCCACCAACCTGACCCGTGCCCTCAAAGGCCAGAAAACCCAAGGCAACTGGGGCGAGCTGATTCTTGAGCGTGTGCTCGAACACGCCGGTCTGGAAAAGGGCCGCGAGTACCAGACCCAGGTCAACCTCAAAGGCCCGGACGGCGAGCGCTTCCAGCCTGACGTGATCATTTACCTGCCGGGCGACAAGCAAGTGGTGGTGGACTCCAAGGTGAGTCTTACCGCGTATCAGCAATACGTGGCTGCCGACGACGACACCCTCGGGCAGATCGCGATCAAGCAGCACGTCCTGTCGTTGCGCAATCACGTCAAAGGCCTGGCCGGCAAGGATTACAAACGTCTGGAAGGCCTGCACAGCCTCGACTTCGTTTTACTGTTCGTGCCGATAGAAGCTGCGTTTTCGGCGGCGTTGCAGGCTGAGCCATCACTGTTTCAGGAAGCCTTCGACCGCAACATTGTCATCGTCAGTCCGACCACGTTGCTGGCAACGTTGCGCGTGATCGACAGTCTGTGGAAGCAGGAGCGCCAAAGTCAGAACGCCCGGGAAATCGCCGAGCGCGCCGGGTGGCTGTACGACAAGTTCGTGCTGTTTATTCAGGATCTCGATGAGGTCGGCAATCGACTGCAACAGCTGGATAAAGCCTACAGCTCAGCGCGTAACAAGCTGACAGAAGGGCGCGGCAATCTGGTCAGTCGCAGTGAACAGCTCAAGTTGCTCGGTGCACGGGCGAGCAAGAGTTTGCCGGCGGATTTGCTGGAGCGGGCGATGACCGACGTCGATGGTCTCGTCGAACTCCCTGAATAAAGATCAAAAGATCGCAGCCTCCGGCAGCTCCTACATTGGTACGGCGTACATCCTGTAGGAGCTGCCGAAGGCTGCGATCTTTTTGCTTCTATAGCGGCAAATACCGACTCAACAACGCCCGCAACGCCGCCGGCTTCACCGGTTTGGCCAGATAATCCAGCCCCGCCGCATGCACCTGCGCAACCATCTCCGGTCGCCCGTCAGCACTGATCACCACCCCCGGCACCGGCTCGCCCAACGTGGTGCGCAACCACGCCATCAACTCGGTGCCGGTATCCCCGTGATCGAGGTGATAGTCGACCAGCGCGACTTGCGGTCGCACGCCGTCGTTCAACAACGCCGCGCATTCCTCACGATTACGCGCCGTCCATACCTGACAGCCCCAGCGGCTCAATAAGCTGTTCATGCCGATCAGAATGCTGTCTTCGTTGTCGATGCACAGCACCTGCGCGCCGCTCAGCAACTTGCCGTTCAATTCCACGGCGGCGCTGACCGGCACGGCTTGGGAGCGGGCCAGCGGCACGCGGACACTGAACACACTGCCGCGCCCCGGCCACGAGCGCACACGCAAGGTGTGGCCGAGTACACGGCACAAGCCATCGGCAATTGCCAAACCCAGCCCGAGGCCTTTTTCAGCGCGGGTCTGATGACTGTCGAGGCGTTTGAATTCCTCGAAAATCACCTGCTGTTTATCTTCAGGAATCCCCGGCCCGCGATCCCACACTTCCAGGCACAGTTCGCCGCCGCGTCGACGCACCCCGAGCAGCACCGGGCCCTTGGCATAGCGGAAAGCGTTGGTGAGGAAATTCTGCAGAATCCTGCGCAGCAATTTGATGTCGCTGTCGATGCGCAGATGACTGCCGCGCACACGGAAGGTCAGACCTTGTTCCTGTGCCAGTGCCTTGAATTCGGCACCGAGAGTGTCGAACAGCTCATTGACCGCAAACGGCTTGCGATCCGGGTTGATCTTGCCGTTTTCCAGTCGGGAAATATCCAGTAGATCGCTGATCAGATCCTCGGCCGAGCGCAGCGAACTGTCGAGGTGCTGCACCAGTTTCTGTGCCTCGCCGCTCAAGCCGTCGTCCTGATGGGAGAGGGCGGCAGAGAACAGCCGGGCGGCGTTCAGCGGTTGCATCAAGTCATGGCTGACTGCCGCGAGAAAACGGGTTTTCGACTGATTGGCGGCTTCGGCGGTGCCCTTGGCTTCGGTCAGCGCGACGTTGAGTTGCGACAGTTCCTGGGTACGTTCGCTGACCCGTTGCTCCAATCCTTCATTGGCTTCGGTCAGCGCCTGTTCGGCTTCGCGGAATGCGGTGATGTCAGTGAAACTCATGACGAAGCCGCCGCCCGGCATCGGGTTGCCGATCAACTCGATCACCCGGCCGTTGGGGAACAGCCGCTCAGACGTATGCGCGCGGCCCTGGCGCATCCAGTGCAAACGACGAGCAACGTGGACTTCCGCTTCACCGGGGCCGCACAAACCGCGCTCGGCGTTGTAGCGAATAATGTCGGCAATCGGTCGGCCGACACTGATCAAGCCGTCCGGGTAGTTGAACAGCTCCAGATAACGCCGGTTCCACGCCACCAGTTTCAGCGACTGATCGACGACGCTGATGCCCTGGGTAATGTTCTCGATTGCACCCTGCAACAGGGCGCGGTTGAACTGTAGGACCTCCGAAGCTTCATCGGCGATTCGGACTACATCCTCCAGTTGCATTTCCCGACCTTCGATGGCGGCTTTTACCACCGCGCGGGTCGAGGACGCGCCAAGCACACCGGCCAGCAAACGCTCGGTATGGGCGATCCACTCGCCGTCGGCATTTTGGTTCGGGTTGAAGCCTTTGCCTTGACGGTAAGCGAAACGAATAAAGCTCTGCCGCGCACGTTCCTCACCGACGAAACGCGCGGCCAATTGCAGCAAATCGTCAATCTGCACCGCCAGCATCGAGCGTGCACTCGGCCGTGCACTGATCTCCTGTCCGATGAAACGCCCGGCCTGCCAGTGCTCCGACACGCGCGTGCGGGATAACACCGAGACCCAGGCAAACAAGGTGAAGTTACCGGCCAGTGACAGCACGACGCCTTGGGTCAGCGGGGTAATCGGCAGGTTCAGCGGATTGCTGTGCAGCCAAGCCAGCCCCGGAAAACTGCTCAGTGACCAACCGAGACTGTGCGCGGCAATCGGCAGGATCAACGTGTAGAACCACAGGAAAGTACCGGCGGCCAGGCCTGCGAAAACACCGCGGCGGTTGGCCTGTTTCCAGTACAGCGCGCCGAGCATCGCGGGTGCCAGTTGGGTGACCGCGGCAAAGGCAATCTGGCCGATGGTCGCCAGGCTCGCGGTCGAACCGAGCAAGCGATAGCTGACGTACGCCAGCAGCAGAATCACTACGATGCTCACGCGGCGCACCGAGAGCATCCACTGGCGGAACACTTCGAACGGGCGCTCGGCGTTATTTCTGCGCAGCAACCACGGCAATAGCATGTCGTTGGAGACCATGGTCGACAGCGCCACACTGGCGACAATCACCATGCCGGTCGCCGCTGACGCGCCGCCGATAAACGCCAGCATCGCCAGCGCCGGGTGCGCCTGAGCCAGTGGCAGGCTAATCACGAAGGAGTCGGGCAAGACGTCACTTGGCAGCATCATCTGACCGGCTAAAGCGATCGGGACTACAAACAAAGCAGCCAATGCGAGGTACGCTGGAAACACCCATTTGGCCAGGCGCAGATCCTGCGGATCAATGTTCTCCACCACCGTCACATGGAACTGCCGGGGCAGGCAGATGATTGCCATCATCGCCACGCCGGTTTGCACCACCATCGATGGCCAGTTGATGGTTTCTTTCCAGTATTCCTCGAGGCGTGGGGCGAGCATGGCTTGGTTGAACAGGTCTTCGAAACCGTCATACAGGCCATAAGTGACGAAGGCGCCGACGGCGAGAAACGCGAACAGTTTGACCAGCGATTCGAAGGCAATCGCCAGCACCATGCCACGGTGGTGTTCGGTGGCATCGAGGTTGCGCGTGCCGAAGACGATGGTGAACAGCGCCAGCACCAGCGACACGATCAGCGCGGTGTCCTGGGCGCGGGTACCCATGGCGTCGGCACCGGCGCCGATCAGCAGGTTCACGCCGAGGACAATGCCCTTGAGTTGCAGGGCGATATAAGGAAGGACGCCGACCAGGCAGATCAGCGCAACGACCACCGCCAGCGATTGCGATTTGCCGTAACGCGCGGCGATAAAGTCAGCGATGGAGGTGATGTTCTCCTGTTTGCTGATCATCACCATTTTTTGCAGGACCCACGGCGCGCCCACCAACAGCAGGATCGGCCCGAGGTAAATCGGCAGGAATGACCACAGTTGTTCCGCCGCCTGACCGACTGCGCCGAAGAACGTCCAACTGGTGCAGTAAACCGCCAGCGACAGGCTGTACACCCAGGCACGCATGCGCGGCGGCAACGGTGCGCTGCGGCGGTCGCCGTAGAAGGCGATGGCGAACATGATGGCCATATAGGCCAGGGCGACGGCGGCGATCAGCCCGGTGGACAGCGACATGCAACACTCCCGACAAATGACTCCCCGGCACTCCTGCCCGGGCGGACAGTCTCGCATGCGCGGGGCGGTTAGTCAGTGTCGACCAAGGTCGTGGCGTGGCGGGGTGTCGCAGGTTTGAATGGAGGCGTTGTGCGTTGACATTGCCAGGCATCGAACCCTGTAGGAGCTGTCGAGTGAAACGAGGCTGCGATCTTTTGATCTTTCAAAATCAAGATCAAAAGATCGCAGCGTGCCGCAGCTCCTACATGAATATCGGTGTCAGTCCTGACGCAGCGCAATATCAATCAACCGATGCAACTCATCCACCTCCAGCGCCGCCGCCGAAAACAGAATGCGGAACACCACCGGCGCGACCACCAGATTGATCAGCCGATCGACACTCGGTGCCACTTCATCCGGATGCCGCTCGATGATCGTCTGCAACTGCGCGCCGATGATCGTCACGCAATACCCCGGCGTCGCGCTCGCTTGCACGTCACGCATCATGTTGCGCCCAGGCTCGGAGCTCATCTCGTCGAGATACTGCTCGGCCCACGCGCGGATATCGCTGCGCAAGCTGCCGGTTTGCGCCGGCTCGCTGTCCGGGCGCATGCGGGCGAGGGCGACGTCTGCCAGCAACGCCGACAGATCACCCCAACGCCGGTAAATCGTCGACGGCGTCACCCCGGCGCGCGCGGCAATTTGCGGGACGGTCACGGTCGAGCGCTCCTGTTCTTGCAGGAGCGCTCGAACTGCCGAATGAATTGCATCTTGCACCCGGGCACTGCGGCCGCCGGGGCGTAAACCTTCTTTAATAGCCATGCGGCAGACCTTAACACAAAGAATTTGCTTTAAGCGCGAGGCAGTAGCACACTCCGCAAAAGCAAAAAATTAGCTTTTGCGGAGTGTGCCCATGACCAGCCTTGCTAACAACCGATCCAGCCTGTGCTTTCTGGCGATGACTTTACTGAGTTTTCTCGCCGCCTCCACGGCGCCGACGCCGTTGTATCACCTCTATCAGGATCAACTGCACTTTTCGGCAGCCGTCCTGACCCTGATTTTCGGCGTCTACGCCCTCAGCCTGTTGGCGGCGCTATTAACAGTCGGCTCGCTGTCCGATCACCTCGGACGCAAACCGGTGATCTTCACCGCTGTGGTGCTCAACGCGTTGGCGATGCTGCTGTTTATCTACGCCGACAGTGTGACTTGGCTGATCGGTGCGCGCGTTCTGCAAGGTTTTGCTACCGGCATGGCCACCGCCGTTTTAAGCGCGACGTTGCTCGACACCGACCGTCAGCAAGGACCGTTGATCAACAGTGTGGCGCCGTTGCTTGGCATGGCATTGGGCGGTATGGGCTGCGGTTTGCTGGCCGAATTTGCGCCGGCGCCGTTGCAACTGAGCTATTGGCTGCTGCTCGCACTGTTTGTATTGCAGGGCATTTATGTCTGGCGCTTACCGGAAAGCGTCACTCCGCTAGCGGGGGCTTGGGCCTCGTTGCGGCCGACATTGCACGTGCCGATTCAAGCGCGGGCCACCTTGTGGCGCGTGTTGCCGCTGAATACGGCAACGTGGGCGCTCGGCGGTTTCTACGCCTCGTTGGCACCGTCATTGGTGCGCACCGCCACCGCTTCGACGTCCAATCTGATCGGCGGCGCAACCGTGGCCGCCCTGACAGTGACCGGTGCATTGATGATTTTCACCCTGCGCAATCGTCCCGCCGCACGGGCATTGCAGCTAGGCGCGAGCCTGCTGCCGATTGGTCTGGTGTTGATTCTGCTGGGTGTGCACAGCGCCAGTCTGTCGCTGTTTTTCCTTGGCACGCTGGTGGCCGGTTGCGGCTTCGGTGCAGGATTTCTCGGTGCGGTGCGCAGCCTCGTGCCGCTGGCCTTGGCCCATGAGCGCGCGGGGTTGATGGCCGCGTATTACGTGCTCAGTTATCTGGCGTTCTGCCTGCCGGCGTTGCTCGCCGGGCACTTGTCGCGCAGCTACGGATTGCTGGCGACCACCGATGGTTACGGGGCGATTTTGATCGTGTTGGCTGTCGCCGCGTTGTTGCTCAGCCTGCGTCCTGCGCCAGCCAAAGTGTGCCGCGCTCCATAATCACTGCGGTTTCGGTTAGCCTTGGCGCGCCTTCTTCTCACGGATTGACTCATGAAGATTATTCGCAGCAAAACCTTCACCGCCGAGCGCGCCTGGGGTGCGCTGGACATCGCCAACATGAACGGCATCACCACGCGTCTGCACTGGACCGATCAGCCGTACAAATGGCACATCAACGACGGCGAGGAAGTGTTTGTGGTGCTGGATGGGCAAGTGCTGATGCATTACCGCGAACTGGGCGAAGAAAAACAGGTGCAGTTGGATGTCGGTGACATCTTCTATGCGAGCGTCGGCACCGAGCACGTCGCCCATCCGCAAGGCTCTGCGCGGATTCTGGTGATTGAGAGCGAGGGCAGCGTCTGAACGCTTATTGGTAAAACAGATAACAGTTAGAGATATTACCCGTTATATAGATATTCGATTCGGTTCTACCATGGACTCAACCTCACCGGAGGACAGGAGTTCATGATGATTTGCCCCAATAGCGCCAAACCCGGCATCAAGCCGTTCAGCCAGCTTCAGCATCCACGCGAAGTAATCCGTCAGTTCACCCCGAACTGGTTCGCTGCCACCATGGGCACCGGTGTGCTGGCGTTGGCGCTGGCGCAATTGCCTTTGGCCATTCCAGGCCTGCACGCCATCGCCGAAGGTTTGTGGTTGTTCAACATTCTGTTGTTCAGCCTGTTTACCGCTGCCTACGCCGCCCGCTGGGTTCTGTTCTTCGATGAGGCACGGCGGATTTTCGGCCATTCCACGGTATCGATGTTCTTCGGCACCATTCCCATGGGTCTCGCGACGATCATCAACGGATTTCTGCTGTTCGGCCTGCCGCGCTGGGGCGACGGTGTGATTCATCTTGCCGAAGTGCTGTGGTGGATTGATGTGGCCATGTCACTGGCTTGCGGCGTGTTGATTCCGTACATGATGTTTACCCGTCAGGAACACAGCATCGACCAGATGACCGCCGTTTGGCTGTTGCCGGTCGTCGCAGCCGAAGTGGCAGCGGCCAGCGGTGGTTTGCTCGCGCCGCATCTCACCGATGCCCACTCGCAACTGGTGGTACTGACGACAAGCTACGTGCTCTGGGCTTTTTCCCTGCCGGTAGCGTTCAGCATTCTGACGATTCTGCTGCTGCGCATGGCCCTGCATAAACTGCCACACGAAAACATGGCCGCTTCGAGCTGGCTGGCCCTCGGTCCGATCGGTACCGGTGCGCTGGGCATGTTGCTGCTCGGCGCTGATGCGCCAGCGATCTTCGCGGCCAACGGTCTGCCGGGCATGGGTGAAATCGCCTCGGGTCTGGGACTTATTGCCGGCATTACCCTGTGGGGTTTCGGGCTGTGGTGGATGCTGATGGCGCTGCTGATCACCGTGCGGTATTTGCGTGACGGCATCCCGTTCAACCTTGGCTGGTGGGGATTCACCTTTCCGTTGGGCGTGTATTCGCTGGCAACCCTGAAACTGGCGAGCACCCTGAACCTGACGTTTTTCAGCGTCGTCGGCACGCTGTTGGTGATGTTGCTGGCGGTGATGTGGCTGATCGTCGGTAAACGCACCGTGCAGGGCGCCTGGCGTGGCGAGCTGTTTGTCTCGCCGTGCATCGCAGGTTTGAAGAAATAACCTGAAAAGTTTAGGTAAGGTGTGGCCTGGATCGCGCTTCGAGAATCCAATAAGCAGTACCCAGGCCTCTCTACCTTAAACATCAGGGAAACACGGAAGATGAGTCACCCCTCACAGTTCAACCTGCTGCGCACCCGGCGCTTCTTGCCGTTCTTCATCACGCAGTCGCTCGGCGCGTTTAACGACAACGTGTTCAAACAGTCGCTGATCCTCGCCATTCTCTATCGGCTGACCATCGAGGGTGACCGTTCGATCTGGGTCAACCTGTGTGCGTTGCTGTTTATCCTGCCGTTTTTCCTGTTCTCGGCACTGGCCGGGCAGTTTGGCGAAAAGTTCGCCAAGGACGCGCTGATTCGTCTGATCAAACTCGCGGAAATCGCGATCATGGCCGTAGGATCGGTCGGTTTCCTCTTCGATCATTTGTCGCTGATGCTGGTGGCGCTATTCGCCATGGGCACGCATTCGGCGCTGTTCGGGCCGGTGAAGTATTCGATCCTGCCGCAAGCGCTGCGCGAGGATGAACTGGTTGGCGGCAACGGCCTGGTGGAGATGGGCACGTTTCTGGCGATTCTCGCCGGGACGATTGGCGCCGGGGTCATCATGTCTTCGAGTCACTATGCGCCGTTGGTGTCCTGCGCGATCGTCGGGATTGCCGTGCTAGGCTATCTGGCCAGCCGCAGCATTCCCCGTGCAGCGGCGTCCTCCCCGGAAATGCGCCTGAACTGGAACATCTTCAGCCAGTCGTGGGCGACATTGAAACTCGGTCTGGGCCAGACTCCGGCGGTGTCACGCTCGATTGTCGGCAACTCGTGGTTCTGGTTTGTCGGGGCGATTTACCTGACGCAGATTCCGGCTTACGCCAAGGAATGGATGCACGGCGATGAAACCGTTGTAACGCTGATTCTCACGGTGTTCTCGGTCGGTATCGCGCTCGGCTCGATGCTCTGCGAGAAACTGTCCGGGCGCAAAGTCGAGATTGGCTTGGTGCCGTTCGGCTCGTTTGGTCTGACCGTGTTCGGTTTGCTGTTGTGGTGGCACTCCGGCGGAATTCCCGACAGCGTCACCGGCCACAGCTGGATTGAGGTGCTGGGCTTCGTGCACACCTGGGCGGTGTTGGTCGATATTCTCGGCCTCGGCATCTTCGGTGGTTTCTACATCGTGCCGCTGTATGCCTTGATCCAGTCACGTACCGCTGAAAACGAGCGCGCGCGGGTGATTGCCGCCAACAACATTCTCAACGCGTTGTTTATGGTGGTATCAGCCATCGTCTCGATCGTGCTGCTGAGCGTGGCCAAGCTGTCGATCCCGCAGTTGTTCCTCGTGGTGTCGCTGCTGAATATCGGCGTCAACGCCTACATCTTCAAGATCGTCCCCGAGTTCAGCATGCGTTTCATGATCTGGCTACTCAGCCATTCCATGTACCGCGTCGAGCACCGCAACCTTGAAGCAATTCCCGATGAAGGCGCGGCATTGCTGGTGTGCAACCACGTTTCGTTCGTTGATGCGTTGCTGATTGGCGGCGCGGTGCGTCGGCCGATTCGCTTTGTCATGTACTACAAGATCTACAACTTGCCGGTGCTGAACTTTATCTTCCGCACAGCGGGAACAATTCCGATTGCCGGACGTAATGAAGACATCCAGATTTACGAAAAGGCCTTCACGCGCATTGCTCAATATCTGAAGGAGGGTGAGTTGGTGTGCATCTTCCCGGAAGGCAAGTTGACTGCCGATGGCGAGATGAACGAATTCCGCGGTGGGCTGACGCGGATTATCGAGGAGACGCCGGTGCCGGTGATTCCGTTGGCGTTGCAGGGGTTGTGGGGGAGTTTCTTCAGTCGCGATCCGAATAAAGGTGTGTTTCGGCGGTTGTGGTCGCGGGTGACGTTGGTGGCGGGTGCGCCGGTGGGCGTGGATGCTGCTGAGCCGGCGCAGTTGCAAGTGTTGGTGGGGGAGTTGCGCGGGGCCGTCAGATAGTCGGCGATTTTAAGGGCCTCTTCGCGAGCAGGCTCGCTCCCACAGTTGATCGTATTCCTCTGACGGAACGCGGTTGAATGTGGGAGCGAGCCTGCTCGAAAGCGCTAGTGGCTTAAGCGCTGACCTTGAGGCCAATCAACCCGGTAATGATCAACGCTGCGCTGGCCAGCCGAATCAACGCCATCGACTCGCCAAACAGAATGATCCCGGCAATCACCGTGCCCACGGCACCGACACCGGTCCAGATCGCATAGGCCGTGCCCAGCGGCAATTCCTTCATCGCGAGGCCAAGCAGGCCAAGGCTGATGGCCATGGCCGCAACGGTCAGAACGGTGGGCAGCGGGCGGGTGAAGCCGTCGGTGTATTTCAGGCCGACGGCCCAGCCGACTTCGAACAGGCCGGCGAAAAACAGAATGATCCAGGACATGCAAGACCTCCATCGATAGACGGGGTCGTCCCCAGATTAATAACTCGATCGAGCCGCAGGGTCGTCCCCGCGTTGCGCGCTAGTTTGACTAGCATTAACCCGGGGATCAAGTTTCGAGGTCAGTCAGCCGCTTGCTGCGCCAGGGTCTCGCGATCTTCCTTTTCACTCATGCGCCGGAAGTAAGTCGACAGCAGCGCGCCGGAAATATTGTGCCAAACGCTGAACAACGCGCTCGGCACCGCCGCCAATGGCGAAAAATGCGCACTGGCCAATGCAGCGCCCAATCCCGAATTCTGCATACCCACCTCCAGCGCCAGCGACTTACGCTGGGCCAGCGGCAGCTTGAACAGGCGCCCGGTGAAGTAGCCCAGCAAATAACCGAAGCTGTTGTGCAGCATGACCACGGCCATGATCAACAGGCCGGACTCGGCGATCTTTGCCTGACTGGCCGCCACCACGGCGGTCACGATAATGACGATGCTGACCACCGACACCAGCGGCAACACATCGACGGCGTGACGAACCTTGTCGCCAAGCAAACGCTGGGCAACCACGCCAAGAATGATCGGTAGCAACACCACTTGCAGGATCGACCAGAACAGCTCCATGAACGACACCGGCAACCACGCCGAAGCCAGCAGCCAGATCAGCGCCGGGGTCAGCAGTGGGGCGAGGAGGGTGGTGACGGCGGCGATGGCCACCGACAACGCCAGATCGCCGCGAGCCAGCCAAGTCATGACGTTGGACGAAGTGCCGCTCGGGCAGCAACCGACCAGAATTACTCCGACGGCAATTTCCGGCGGCAGGTGGAACACTTGGCAGAGCAACCACGCCACACCGGGCATGATCACGAAATGCGCGACTACGCCCAGCGCCACGCGCCACGGATGGCGGGCGACGGCAGCGAAGTCGTCAAGTTTGAAGGTCAGGCCCATGCCGAACATCACCAGGCCCAGCAACGGTACGATCGCGCCTTTGAGGCCGAGGAACCACGCCGGTTGCAGGAACGCAATCACCGCGAAAATCAGAACCCAGTAAGCGAAGGTATTGCCGACAAAGCGGCTGAGTGCAGCCAGTGCGCGCATGGCTTGATCCTTATTATGTGAAGGCGTTAGGAAGCTAAGCATACGTCGCCAGCAAAAAGATCGCAGCCTCCGGCAGTTCCTACAGAAAAACACGTCTTCTGTAGGAGCTGCCGAAGGCTGCGATCTTTTACGCGTTCACACAAAAAACCGATCAGATCCCCTGCGGAGTCTCTTCCCCACCCAACGCTTCCACCAGCGCCGGCAGGAAATCGCCAAAGGTCAGCATCATCAGCGTGAAGCTGGCATCCAGTTGCCCCAGCGCTTCATCGCCACCGTCCTGCTCCGCCTGATCCTGCAACAGATCTTCGAACTTCAGACGTTTGACAGTCATCTTGTCATCGAGCATGAACGACAGCTTGTCCTGCCAGGCCAGCGACAGCTGCGTAACCACTTTGCCAGTGCTCAGGTGCAGCTGGATTTCTTCGCTGGTCAGGTCCTGACGCTTGCAACGGACGATGCCGCCGTCTTCGTGGGTGTCGCGCAGCTCGCATTCGTCCAGCACATAGAAGTCGTCGGCAGCTTTCTGCGTGGTGACCCATTCGGTCATGGTCGCGGTAGGCGACATTTTTACCGTCAGCGGACGGACGGGCAGGGTGCCGATCACTTCACGCAGGGTCGACAGCAGGTCTTCGGCACGTTTCGGGCTGGCCGAGTTGACCAGGATCAGACCCTGTTTCGGCGCGATGGCGGCGAAGGTCGACGAGCGACGGATAAAGGCGCGCGGCAGGAACGCCTGGATGATTTCATCCTTGATCTGGTCGCGTTCCTTCTTATAGACCTTGCGCATCTGCTCGGCTTCGATCTCTTCGACCTTTTCCTTGACCGCGTCACGCACGACGCTGCCCGGCAGAATGCGTTCTTCTTTACGGGCGGAAATCAGCAGGAAGTCACCGCTGACGTGCACCAATGGAGCATCTTCGCCTTTGCCGAACGGCGCGACGAAACCGTAGGTGGTCAACTCCTGGCTTGCACATGGACGCGCCAGTTTGGTGGCCAGTGCAGTTTCCAGCGCCTCGGCATCGACAGGCAGGTCTTGGGTCAGGCGATAGATAAGCAGGTTTTTGAACCACATGGGGTGAGTCTCTCCTTTATACAAAGGGGGGCATTATTGTCTTCGCCGTCTCATAGGCCAACCCTTCTCTAAGCCTTTGGAAGGCCTGAGAAAATTATTTAAAAAAGTGCTTGCCAGAGGTTGGGTCGCTCCGTAGAATGCGCGCCACACCGAAGCGAAGGGTGATTAGCTCAGCTGGGAGAGCGTCTGCCTTACAAGCAGAATGTCGGCGGTTCGATCCCGTCATCACCCACCATTCGTTTCAAGTGTTTAGCGCAGCGGTAGTTCAGTCGGTTAGAATACCGGCCTGTCACGCCGGGGGTCGCGGGTTCGAGTCCCGTCCGCTGCGCCATATTCGGTAACCTGGACCACTGAACGCCAGGTCACCACGGAAAAACCCGCCAAGGCGGGTTTTTTTCTGCTCCAAGGTTGTACCCGCGGGATGTGTCGTTTTACCGGTTTTCGGATTTATTTGAAAAAAACTTCAATTAAATCAACACTTTACGAAAACTTGTGGCATAATGCGTCCCGTAACGAAGCGAAGGGTGATTAGCTCAGCTGGGAGAGCGTCTGCCTTACAAGCAGAATGTCGGCGGTTCGATCCCGTCATCACCCACCATTCGTTTCAAGCGTTTCGCGCAGCGGTAGTTCAGTCGGTTAGAATACCGGCCTGTCACGCCGGGGGTCGCGGGTTCGAGTCCCGTCCGCTGCGCCATATTCGGAATCTGGAACACTGAACGCCAGATTCCACAGAAAGCCCGCCTAGTGCGGGCTTTTTGCTGTCCCGGATTTGTTGATTTCAAGTTTCCACGGTGTCATGACACCGTGCTACTGCGCAGCATTTTGGCTGTGTCGATAGTCGCTCACTGCCTCATATACCGTTTTACGCAAGCGGTTGATCCCGCCAATCGGCCGATGCGCCTCAAGCCCGAACCACGGATTAAACGAAAGGTTGTCACACGCCAGATTTAGCGCCGGGGTATCGAAATCCTGCGGCGGCAGGGTAATCCGCGCGACCGTTTCAAAGAGTGAGTCCTGCTCGCGCCATTCGATGCTGGTGTCTTCGATCGGCATGTACTTGTTGGCATCCTGGCGCTGGATCTGCAGTACGAAACAGGCTGGTATCCGGTCCGTCGACAACTGCTGAGTCAAAGCGCTGCGCAGGAAGTTCGGCAGGTCGTGGTTCTGTTTGGGCAGTGTATAGGCAGGGCAACTGTCCGGATCGGGTGCAACACGAAACTTTGCATTGGCTTCCCCGAACTTGTAGGGCGAAACCGAAAAGTATGTCGTCGCTGTCGGGCTGTCCGGTGGCGGCGATAGCGTTGCCAAGGCAATAAACAAATGGCGGATCTGCCAGCTGCGCGGATCCCAGCCGGGGAAAAACGCCATGACCTTTTTGCCGTCAGCCTGCGCCGCCACATTCTGACGGTACTCGGCGACATCGCTGACAAAAAAGTTCGGGTGGCTGAACATCACGAAATCCTGCTCAGGCTGTGACTGGCGATTGCCAAGCAGCTGTTTTCCCGATACGTCCAGCAGTTTGATCGCCATGCCCCGCGCGTCGCGGAGGCTGTCGAACTGTGGGTAGGCATTGCCATTGGACAGGCGAATCATCGCTTGCCAGGTTTTGCCGGGCTCACTGAACACGCCTTGTCGCAGCGACTGCGCGAGTTGCGGCAACACCTGCACCTGAGCTTTTACACAACCATGAGCCTTGGCATGGGCGTCGCGCAGATACCGTGTGCTTTCTCGATGTTGATCGACGATGCGTACGGCGGTCTGGACCACGTCCTGGGTCATCGCCGCTTCGCCGGTGGGAATCTGCTCCTGCGCCGACACCGGGCCACGGTGTTGCCAGGCAAACCAGACCGTAGCGATGGCCCAGCCGAGCAAGCCGATGACAAGCGCTATCAACAGAACCTTGCCTAGCAAACGACCCAGCCACAACCAGATTCTGGCCAGCAGCGACTGTTCTTTCTTGAAGGTTGAGATCATGGCAGTTGCGCCTCCAGTGGGCCGCCGAGGACTTTCAGGTACTCAAGAAGCGCCCAGCGTTCTTCGGGCTGCAATAGCCGGCCAATCACGCCGTTGCCACGTTCGCCGGCGCGGAACTCATGGCCGCTGTTGTGGTTGCCGGTGATCCGCGTATCGAACAGGAAGCCATTGGTAAACGCTTCGGTGCGATACCCCAGATGTCGCGGATCGTATTCAAAGGTGCCTTTGAAGAAGGTTGTGGCGCGCTCATCCTGCGGCGACAGCAACTGATAGATGTTCGGTACCGATCCGTTGTGCAGGAACGGAGCGGTGGCCCAGATACCGGCCAGCGGGCGGGCCTTGTAAGCGACTTTTTCGCGAACGCCGATCGGCAGGCCAAAGCCGTCCATGCGTGGTTTTTCCTGCGGCGTGACGTTGGCTTCGCGATAGGCGCGGTCTTCGACGAAAGCGGTGACGTAAGCCAAGCCCTTGGCCACCGATAACTGGCTCAAGTCCAGTGGCTCCTTGGGTGTCGGATGCAGCTTGACGTCCATTTTTTCCAGTTCTTTCAGATCCCACTGCAGGGCTGTCAGGTCGAAACGGTGGTTGGCGATATTGTCGGCAGCGGTCGGGTCGGTGCCGATGACACTGGCCGGCAGCATGTGCAAATGCTGCACCCAGCGCTCACCTTCCTGAGTCTGGCGCGGTACGTGACAACCGGCGCAGTTCTCGACAAATAGCGTGCGGCCCTTGGCTGCCAAGGGTTTGTCGATGGCGCCAAACAGATCCTCTGGCCAGGCTGGCGGCTTGAGTCTTTGCAGGGTTTCTTCGATTTTGTGCAGATCACGCACGCGCACGCTGGAGGCATAGCGTGCTTCGCCTTGCAGCGGCTGGCCGTTGGCATCGAAAAAATTCAGGGTGGCGCCGACGCCTAACGCTTCACCGATATTGCGCGCCATTGGTTGCTGCGCCGAGCCGTTCCACTGCACCCAATCGAACGTCCACATGTCCCAGAGCTGCGGGTAATCCACCGGAGCATTGGCCACGCGGTAGTTGGCGGGGGAAATCGCATCGCCAAACGTCGCATTGGCAATGCGTCCGAAAGCATCGGCGCGGCCGGGACCTTCTTCGGTCGGGTAGAGGCCGCGATGGGTATCGTTCCAGGCGACTTTGAGGAAAGTATTCAGTGAGGTTTTGAAGTCTTTGCGCAATTGCTCGTGACGCGTGTCGTATTCGTCGCCCAGCACGATTCTGGCAAAACGTTCGAATTTCCATGGGTTGTAGTAAGTCGCGGTCAGACTTGCCACCAATGCCTGTCCGAAACTGCCACCACGCAAAGTAGGAACACTGGAAGGCAACACATGTTGCGCGGTGCCCCCGTCAATTCGCACGGCCTGGCCGTTGATGCGCAATTCGCCGGTGTGGCAAGCGGCGCAAGTAATGTCCAGATATTGCTCAGAGCTGCCGGGATTCTGATGGCGGGCAAAACCGACGGGGAGGTTGCCGGGGTTGTTCGCCGTGGCTTTGTGCTGCGGATCAATCAGAAACCCGAAGCGCGCGAGGTAATCGGAGGACGCGAAACGCTGTTCAGAAAAAGGCAGCTCCAAGGCCTGGAACCACTCGTAGCGAAGGCCTTTGACCTGCGTACCCTGAGGCGTGAAATAGTAGGTTTGCCGGTCTTCGTCACTCCACTGATCGAGGTAATGCACCTGCTCGGCGGGGGTGTAGAAGGGCAATTTCGGGTTGGCGACGTAATACAGGACCACGGCAAGAACCAGTCCCAGCAGCACGACGATCAGGGTCAGCACACGGAATAAGAGGCGCAAGATAAACATCCTTGTCGATTTGTTCCGCTGTTATGCCTGAGCACGCCCCCATGCGGCAAGTGGCCATTACGCCAGATGATGCGAGAAGGAACGACGCTGATTGTCGGGACAAGATGACAGAAGCTTCATCGTCGCTTCGCCTCGATGCGTTTTAATCCCTGAACTTATCGGAAGTTTCCTGCTCTCATGCCGGTAGCCATTGGTCGTGGCGGCCTGATAAGCTCGCGGCTTTACTCGATTGCCCTTTCGGCGCATGAACAAGGAAATAGCATGAAACAGCATCGGTTGGCGGCGGCGGTTGCCCTGGTTAGCCTGGTCCTCGCGGGTTGTGATTCGCAGACCAGCGTAGAGCTGAAAACCCCGGCGCAAAAAGCTTCCTACGGTATCGGCCTGAACATGGGCAAGAGCCTGGCTCAGGAAGGCATGGATGATCTGGACTCCAAAGCGGTAGCCCAGGGCATCGAAGATGCCGTCGGCAAGAAAGAACAGAAGCTGAAAGATGAAGAACTGGTCGAAGCCTTCGCCGCGCTGCAAAAGCGTGCTGAAGAGCGTATGGCCAAAATGAGCGAAGAGTCGGCTGCGGCTGGCAAGAAGTTCCTCGAAGAAAACGGCAAGAAGGCGGGTGTAACCACCACTGCTTCCGGCCTGCAATACGAAGTGGTCAAGAAAGCCGACGGCCCACAGCCCAAGCCGACTGACGTAGTGACTGTTCACTACACCGGCAAGCTGACCAACGGCACCGTATTCGACAGCTCCGTCGAGCGCGGCAGCCCGATCGATCTGCCGGTAAGCGGCGTGATTCCGGGTTGGGTTGAAGGTCTGCAACTGATGCACGTTGGCGAGAAGTACAAACTGTACATCCCTAGCGATCTGGCTTATGGCGCTCAGTCGCCAAGCCCGGCAATCCCGGCCAACTCGGTTCTGGTCTTCGACCTGGAACTGCTGGCCATCAAGGATCCAGCCAAAGAAGCCGCTGCTGCCAAGTAATTGGTAAAGGCTTCAACAACAACGCCTCGCTTATGCGGGGCGTTGTTGCATCTGGACCCTGGCAAGGGTAAACAGAGCGAACCGATGGCGGTCGGGAGAGTCATAGCCAATGAGACTGCCATCGCTAGCCGCCCTGAGCAGCCAAGTCAATGAAATATTGGGGTTTTTTATGTGAGTAAAAAACGCCCGATCTGAGCGCAGCCCTTATGAAACGGGGCTTTCAGCGCTGAAATGCAGCTCTGTTCACAAGGTTATCCACAATTTGTGTGGATAACATTTCAACGGGAGGAATAGATGAAAGCTCCGTGGAATTTTGCTCGATTCCTGCCCTTGGCCGGCCGCCTGCTCGCACGCGGCCGTTTGCCGACCTTATTGTTTGCGGTTGCCAGCAAAGGCGCTGCGCAGGGCAATCGCCTCGGTAAACTCAAGGACGATTTACGTTTACTCCAGGCTTTGTGCCTGGCCTATTGGCGCGGCGAGTACCGGGCCATCAGTGGCAAAGCGCTGGTGTCGGTGGTGGCAGGTTTGATGTACTTCCTCAGCCCGGTGGATGCGATTCCGGATTTCATTCCCGTATTCGGCATGCTCGACGACATCGCCGTCCTCGCCTGGCTGATGAAAACCCTCGACGATGAGCTCAATGCCTTTCGCCTGTGGCGCAATCGTCAGCAACCGGAAAAGCTCGCAGTCGTCGAACGCCTGCCGGATACCCCCGAGCAACTGCAACTTCAGGGGCCGAAAAAAACCTGATTCCTCAACACCCGCCTACAGATAGATACCCCCCGCGACCTTGGCCGCTGTTAGGATTACACTTCTAGGGAAAAGTGCCGACTCGCTAAGTGTTGTTGTCCTACGGGGTAGTCATGGATATTCAGATAATTGCACGCGATGGCGAACCCGAATACGCGGTTCTGCCGTGGGCTCAGTATCAGGCTCTACTAAAAGCAGCAGGCATTAATGAAACACCGTCGCGTCCGGCACCTACGCCGCTCGCGGCCTCACCAGACACGATTCTTCCAGGTCTGGATCAACTACGCAGTTTGCGCGAAGGGAAGGGCATCGCCATTGAGGCGTTGGCCCGCACGGTAGGCATCAGCCCGTCTTATCTGGCCATGATCGAAAGTGGCGAGCGTCAGCCCGACGCCGCGATTCGCCGCAGCCTGGCCTGGGAATTGACGGTGCCAGGGTGGAGGGATGAATCGTGAGCGTACGCATCAGTCGTCAACATTGGGACGGATTGCTCGGAGAACTGGATCAAGCGCGCCGTCAGCGCCATCTACTGACTTATCGGGCCTTGCTCGAGCGATTGCAATTGCCGACACCGGCCATGCAAACCTTGACCGCCGCGCTTGAGCATCTGGCCGCGCTGGATGCCAAGGCCGAACAACCGTTGCGCAGTTCACTGGTGATCAGCCAAGGTGCCAGTCGCCTGCCGCGTACCGGTTTCTTTGAGTGTGTTGAACGTCTGGGGCGTTTTTCCGGGCCGTCCGATGGTGTTGCTGCGGCCTCTTGGCATGCTTCGGAAGTTGTCCGTGTTTTTGAATACGAGTACCCGGAATCGGCGGAGGCCTGAGTGTTTTTACGACTCAAGGCGCGGGCCAGTTACTGGCTGGCCCGTAGGCTGTTTCACTGGTCATGGTTCGTTCGACAACCGCGTGGCTGGCGCTGGCTCGAAGGGCAGTTTGCGCGCATGGCCAACCTTGGCGATGTCGGTGCGCAGAGCTTCTATGGGCACATCCTGACCTTTCGCGGTGTCGGCTTGGGCGCGCGTGAAGAAGGTGTGCGCCTGTTGCGCTTGGCGGCGCTCGCAGGCGATGGCAAAGCGGCTTATCAGGTCGGTGTGATCAGTCTGGCCGGGACGCTGGGTAAACTCCCGGACCCTGTCGAAGCCGCACGCTGGTGGGGGATGGCTGCCAAAGCCGGGCATCCGTTGGCTGAGCTCAAATTGAAAGAGCTGAGCGCTCGGGATTCAACGCAGTAAATCCATTTGTGTCCGCACGATAAACGCGGCGTGAGGTTTTCCTCACGCCGCGTTTGCGTTTCTGTGCACCTGTTTAGCTGCTGGTGATGCTTTACAGATAAGTCCTACAGTCATCGCCTACTTGCCTGACTTCTTTCCTGATTGATCCCCCGCACAGTTCCCGCGCCTAATTTTTGCGCGAGGGAACGCTCATGTTTGATCCGCTTATTCAGTCCACTTCGCACACCCGCGTGCGCTGATGGACGCCGTCACCCGCATCGAGCAAGCACTCGACAGCTTTCCCGCCACCCTCAGTATTTACCGCGAACAGCTCAAGCATTGGGCCAGTCACGCGGCGGACAAGGTCAGCCACGCTGCGGATCTGCCGTCGCTGATGGGCATGGAGCGGATCATTCGCTTCGGCTCCGATAGCACTGCCGTCAGCAGCACCGACAACGAATTTTTCTCAGGTGTCGTCCAGTGCCCGAAGGGCGGGTTGATGCAGATCGAGAGCAAGTTCGAGTCGGTCTACGACATTCCGCTGGGCAACATCGTGGTCGATGTGATCGCCATGGACGGTGGCGTAACCACCCCTATCACCCTTGATGAGCAAGGCAAGGGCTCTTTCAAAGGAATACCTGGCAGGTTCTACCGGGTGCAGGTGCACAGCGATGTCACTCCGGATCAGGTCGAGGACCTTTTCAAAGCTTATGACGGCCTGACCGCTGAGCTGGATGGCTGGCTACGCAGTGAATGGAAGAGTTTCAAGCCGCAGTGGTCGCAGTCGGTGGCGACGGCGGCAGGCAACGGCATGCTCGCCGGGAGCTGGGCGGCCATCGAGGGGGTGTGGGACAGCATTGGTTTGCTCTCGGACATTCTCAAGGATCCCGGCCAGTTTGTTGAGCGCTTGGGCAGTGGCGCGGCAGATCTGATCGAGCTGGCGAAAACTGCGCCCGAGGTCATGGAGAAGCTGCAACTGCTGGTCAGTGACGAAGCTGCACTGTGCTTATTGTTGCGCACTGCCAGCCTTTGGCTGGAGATGTTGCCGCCCAGTGAAGTTGCCGGCAAAACGGCGGAAGCGGCGTCGATGATGATGGTGCAGATGCTCATCGATGTGCTGATCAGCGTTGTCTTGACGTTTGTCAGTGGTGGCGCAGGCATCGCTTATCTGACGCTGCGTCTGGCGGATCGCGCCGTGCAATTGCTGTCGGCGGTGAAGCGTTTGGTGAAGGCGATGTTCGGCATCGTCGAAGGGTTCATCAAATACGTCGATCAATACAAAAGCGTTGCCGCCCGAGGCATCGCCACCGGGGTGAAAAAGGGCCGGATGCAATTGCGCTGGAATGCGCAGCGCAACACCTTGTTGAAGAAAGACGAGCCTCACGACGACTCGCCGGATCAGGCGAAAAACCCCAACGGCGACAGCGCCGATTGCGTGCCGCGCACCTGCACCAACGGCTGCCCGGTGTCGATGGTCACTGGCGAAGAACTGCTGACCCTGAGCGATGCGGTGCTCGATGGCGTGTTGCCGTTTGAGTTCACGCGGTTGTATCGCAGCAGTGCCGCCGAAATCGATGTCGGGTTGGGGTTTGGCTGGAGTCATTCGCTGGCACATCGGCTGGAGTTTTTCGCTGATGAGGTGGTTTGGGTCGATCACGAAAACCGGCGCACTCGATTTCCGTTGCCGAGCGTTGAAAGACCGGCGATTCACAACAGTCTGTCGCGGGCGGCGATCTTTCTGGGTGATGAACCGGAAGAGCTGATCCTGGCACTGGCCGGGGAAACGGCGCGGTTCTATCACTTTCGCGCAGGACGGCTGACGGCGATCAGCGATAGCTATGGCAACCGTCTGACGGTGCAGCGCGATCGCTCTGACCGGGTGCAGCGCCTGGACAACGGCGCCGGGCGTTCGCTGCTGTTGCGCTATGACCGCGCGCAGTTGGTTGGTGTGGATTACCAGGTGTTTCGCGACGGTGCCTGGAGCACTGAACAGGCGCTGGTCAGTTACCGCTACGACGCTTATCAACACCTGATCGAGGCCAGCAACGCCGTCGGTGACAGCGAGCGTTACGACTACGACGACGCCCACGTGATCCTGCAGCGGCAACTGGCGGGCGGGGCGAGTTTCTTCTGGGAGTGGGAACGCTCGGGCAAGGCTGCGCGTTGCGTGCGCCACTGGGCGTCGTTCTCGCAGATGGACACGCGTTACGTCTGGAACGACGACGGCAGTGTCGCAGTGCATTACGTCGATGGCACCGAAGAGACGTACGTGCACGACGAGCGTGCACGGCTGGTGCGCAAGGTTGAAGCCGACGGTGGTGAGCAGCTCAAGGCCTATGACTCATCGGGTCGCTTGATTGCCGAGCAGGATGCCTTGGGGGCGGTCACCGAATACCGCTACGACGAGGTCGGACGGCTGGTGGCGCTGATTCCGCCGGCTGACGCGCCAACGTCCTACGAGTATCGCAACGGTTTCCTGCATAAACGCTCTCGCGGTGACGCGGTGTGGATCTACCGGCGCAATGCCGAGGGCGATGTCACCGAAGCGGTCGATCCCGATGGTCAGGTTACCCATTACTACTACGACACTCGTGGCCAGTTGCTGTCGATCCGTTACCCGGACAGCAGCCGGCATCGGCTGGTCTGGAATGCCCTCGGCCAACTCATTGAAGAGACCTTGCCCGACGGTGGCGTGCGGCGTTTTTCCTACGACGCGCTGGGGCGGCGGACCACAACCGCCGACGAACACGGTGCGGTCACCCGTCAGCATTGGGATGCGGTTGGCCGACTGATCCAGACGACATCTCCTACCGGCAATACCCGTGCTTACAGCTACGGCGCCTACGGTCAGGTCACTGCCGAGCGCGATGAACTGGGGCGCATCACCCGCTACGAATACGACGACGATCTGCACCTGGTTTCGCGGCGGATCAACCCCGACGGCACGCAGGTGCAGTACCGCTACGACCATGCGCAACTGCTGCTCACCGAGATTGAAAACGAGTCCGGGGAAAAATACCGGCTGGATTACACGCCGACCGGGCTGATTCGCCAGGAAAGTGGTTTTGACGGTCGGCGTACAGCGTACGCCTATGACCTCAACGGCCATCTGCTGGAAAAGACCGAGTTTGGTGATGACGGCTCGCAATTAGTCACTGCGTATGAGCGCAATGCTGCCGGGCGTCTTCTGCTCAAAACCCTGCCCGACGGCATCAAGGTCAGTTATCAATACGACCGTCTCAGTCGTTTGATCAGTGTCGACGACGGCCAGCAACACCCGCTGGCCTTCGAGTACGACCGTCAGGACCGGCTGATCACCGAGCATCAAGGCTGGGGCACCCTGCGTTACCGCTACGATGCCTGCGGCCAGCTCAAGCGCATGCGCCTGCCGGACGACAGCGTGCTCGACTACCGCCACGCCAAGGGTGGCGCGCTGACCGACATCGACCTCAACGGCACGCCGCTGACCCGTCATGTCTATCAGTCCGGACGCGAACGGCAACGCCAGCAGGGTTTGCTGCTCAGCGAATACACCTACGACGATCAAGGACGATTACTCGCGCATGCCGTAGGCCATCAGCGCGATGCGTTGTTCCGCCGCGATTATGCCTACAACGCCAACGGCAATCTCGCGCACATCGCCGACAGCCGCCACGGCCAGCGCACCTACGGCTACGACGCCCTCGACCGCCTAATCCGCGTACGCCACTCACGTGACGAACTGCCGGAAAGCTTCGCCCACGACCCGGCCGGCAACCTGCTGATGCAGGACCGCCCCGGCCCGAGCCAGATCAAAGGCAACCGCCTGCTGATGCAGGGCGACCGCCACTACGACTACGACGCCTTCGGCAACCTGATCCGCGAACGTCGCGGCCGCGCCCAGACACTGGTCACCGAATACCGCTACGACAGCCAACACCGCCTGATCGGCCTGACCCGCCCCGACGGCCAGACCGCCAGCTATCGCTATGACGCCTTCGGCCGACGCATCAGCAAAACCGTCAACGGCGAGACCACCGAGTTTTTCTGGCAAGGCGAGCATCTCGTCGCCGAAAGCAGCGAAAACGAATACCGCAGCTACGTCTACGAACCCGGCACCTTCCGCCCGCTCGCCCTGCTCGACGGCAAAGGCCCGAAAAAGGCCTGCCCGTTCTACTACCAACTCGACCACCTCGGCACCCCGCAGGAACTCACCGACTACAGCGGCGACATCGTCTGGTCCGCGCAATACGACGCCTACGGCAAAATCGCCGCACTGACCCTCGCCGGCGACGACTACCTGAACCAGCCGCTGCGCTTTCAGGGGCAGTATTTCGATGCAGAAAGCGGGCTGCATTACAACCGGCACCGGTATTACGACCCGAGGCTGGGGCGGTATCTGACGCCGGATCCGATCAAGTTGGCGGGTGGGCTGAATCAGTACCAGTACGTGCCGAATCCGACGGGGTGGGTGGATCCGTTGGGGTTGAGCTCTAACTGTCCGCCGCCCCAAAAAAATAAGAACCAGAAGTGCTCAGTACCAATTCAAGCTAACAGCCCTAGCGCAAATCAAGGGTTGCCTATCGTTCCGGCTATTGGCAAAGATGGGCCGAAAAATGAAGCTGAAGCTAAGCGTCAGGTACTAGCTTGGAACAGACAATACAGAATGCACTCAGTAGAAAAACATGGGCCAGAAATTGATGATGCAGCTTTAAAGCAGAGGTCAATAGACGGCTCGCATCCAACAAAAAAAGGCGTTAGGGGAATTGTGGGGCCGAGTTCTCAATTCAGTAGTTGGATGATGCAGTTTCGAGCGTTGCATTTTGCTTTATCTAGAATGCATAAAAAAAATCCTGAGCCGACAGGATATGATGCTGACCAAAACCCTATTGTTAGGATGAAACTGCCAGGGGCAGGCCGTGGCTACAAGCCCAATACAAGAGATCTAAGTAATCCTCGTTATATAGATAGCTTGGATGGGGCAGAAGTGAAGTTTGATAAGAGAGATGTTACACGACCATTTACTGGCTTTCCAAGATAGGTGAACTTATGTTGATGCTACCATTTACAAGGTTGCCATATGAGCCCCGGCTCTCTAACGTTCTGAGTGGGATATCGATTTATGATCGGGAAGAGACGCTTGGTCAGGTATTGTGGGATTACGATCCAAATAAGTATGATGATCGACAAGAAATAATTAAGAATTTCATTGTTCCTGAGCTTGATTATTTAACCTATCGTCATAGATATTTGATTTACAATCTCATTGAAAGCCATTTGCAGGATGCTTGTTTTGATTTTTCTGGAGAGTTTGAAAGTGACTATGAAGATCCGAGAGTGCTCGCATGGGACGAAACACAAATAATAGACGCTCGTGGTTTTTTTGAACATATATACGAAGTCGTAAGTGAGTCATGGAAGGATGATTTACTTCGGGCGAGTCTTGAAGATCAAACACAATGGTGATTTTTATTGATCTGGCTAATTCGCGAAGTTGAAGAAATCAACGTTGGCCGGCTAGTTGCGATGGATGGAGGTCTGGAGCAGTGAGACTATCAATCACATGCACGCTATACCCCGGAACATTCTTAGCATGATGCTTCGCCTGCGAAGCCATCTCCGCGAGTTGACTGGCGTCGAGTTGTGCGCAGGCTTCGGGGTGCAGGTGGACCACGCCAATCGATAGCGACAGCAGCGGAAACTCTTGACGAATGCCTTGCCGATTCGGGGCAATGAAGCAGCCAGCCTCCAGATGCTCAGGCCGATAGAAACGGCGACATTGGCTTTGAAAGTCGTCGAGCAACTGGTTGATGCGTTTGCGCCAGTCGTCCGGACCGAGGACAAGGAGGAAGTCGTCGCCACCAATGTGACCAACGAAGTCGCGGGACGGGTCGACGCGTTCGTTGAGGCATTGCGCCAAACACAGCAGAACTTCATCGCCGCGCCCGTAGCCATAGATATCGTTGAAGGGTTTGAAACTGTCGATGTCGACATAGCAGATGACCGACTCGCGCCCCTGCTGCAGCAACCGCGTCAGGCATTGCTGGATCGGCACATTACCCGGCAGCAAGGTCAGTGGATTAGCATACCGCGCCTGTTGAATCTTCAACTCGGTGATCAGTTTAAGCACGTCGATCACCCGGCCAAGACCCAGGTAGCCACCGTTGAGGGTGATGATGAAGTCTTCTTCGATGCGTTGCCGCGCGCGGCTGGTGATCAGGCGGCTGACCTGTTGCAGCGACTGGCTCATTTCCACCGCGAGGAAGTCGTCGTTCATCAAGCGGCTGATCGGTTTGCGTGCGAACAGGTCGGTGGCGAACGGTTTGAGCAGGGCATCCGATAACGAGTGGCGGTGGACGATGCCGCAGGGTTGGCCTTGTTCGTCGAGTACGGCCAGTGAGTTGAGGTTGGCCTGGCGGCGGAAGGCTTCCAGCACGGTGGCGGTGGGGGTGTCGCGATGCACGGCCGGTTGGTCGTTGAGCAGGGCGCTGAGGTCACTGCCTTCGTCGTTCAGCGCAACGCTGCTGCTGTCGTGTTTGGGCATCAAGGCGCGGGCGTCGCGCGGTGGGTGTTCTTGGGGGCGGCCAAGCAGGTAGCCCTGCACCAGATCGACGCCCATTTCCGTCAGCACCGCGAGTTCTTCCGGCAACTCGATACCTTCGGCGATGACTTGTGCGCGTGAGGCTTTGGCGATTTGCAGGATCGAGCCGACGAACTCGCGCTTCAGCGCGTCCTGATGAATGCCATCGATGAAGTGCCGATCGATCTTCACGTAATCCGGGCGCAATTCCGACCATAACCGCAGGCTTGAGTAACCGGCACCGAGATCATCCAGCGCAATGGAAAATCCCATCGCCCGATAGTGATGCAAGGCGGTTTGCAGCAACTGGAAATCGTCGATGGGCGTCTGTTCGGTCAGCTCGATGACCACCTGACTCGGCGGAATGCCGAAATCCTGCAGCAGTTGCAACGTGCGCCCCGGTTGATGCGCGGCTTCCAGCAAGGACTCAGGCGAGACGTTGAGAAACAGTTTGCCCGGCAGTTGCTGCTCATTGAAGCGACGGCAAGCGCTTTGCCGACAGGCGATTTCCAGTTCGCTCAAACGCCCGGCCTGACGGGCCACGGCGAACAGCGCGATGGGCGAGTGAAGAGGGCTGTTGGACGGGCCGCGCGTGAGGGCTTCGTAGCCGAGAATGCGCCGTTCGGAGAGAGAGATGATCGGTTGGAACAGGCTGTGTAATCCGCTTTGAGTCAGGATCGAGCTCAAGGCACTCAGCTGTTCGGTCGTGGTCATGGCTATCTCTGGCGATAAAAAAAGGACTGGGAGCGCTCTCGATGAAGAGAGTGGCTCCCAGTCCTTTATTGCACGACAGAATGATGACTGTTTGATGACGATCCGGGGATCGTCAGCATTAAATTGCCATCACCTTACTTCTTGGCCACCTGATTGCTCAGCTTCAGGTAATCCAGCAGTACTCGCCCGGTTTCGCTCAGGTAGGCATCGTCTTCTGGTTTGACCTTGTCCGGCTCGGCGGCCGCGAGGGCGTCGTCGTCTTCTTTCTTCAGCTCTTTGAGCGGCTCTTCGCCTTTGGCTTTGCGACGGATGTTTTCCATGGCCAGTTGCTTGGCGTCGATATCGGTGTGTTGCGCGCGACGCTCGGCTTCGTTAAGGCTGACGGTTTTTTCTTCCATCAGTTTCTGCGCCAGGGCCAGCTTGTCACGGATGAACACGAACTCGGCATCTTTGGCGGTGCGTGTGTCATGTTCGGATTTGAGCTGCGCCAGGTACGGCTTGAACGGATCGGCCGCCGGTTTGATTGCCGCGCGGATGGTGTCCCACGGCATGGCTTCCGGCAGTGCGCTCTCGCCGATTTCCTTGGTGTCGATCAACGACGGGTAGTCGATGTCCGGCAACACGCCCTGATGCTGGGTGCTCTGACCGGAAACCCGGTAGAACTTGGCCAGGGTCAGTTTCAGTTCGCCATGGTTCAACGGCTGAATGGTCTGCACGGTGCCTTTACCGAAGGTCTGGCCACCGATGATCAGCGCGCGGTGGTAGTCCTGCATGGCGCCGGCGAAAATCTCCGAAGCCGAGGCGGACAAGCGGTTGACCAAGAGTGCCATCGGGCCTTTGTAGAACGCGCCCGGGTTTTCATCTTCGAGTACGTCGACACGGCCATCGGCATTACGTACGAGTACGGTCGGGCCTTTGTCGATGAACAGGCTGGTCAGCTCGGTGGCTTCCTGCAGGGAACCGCCGCCGTTGTTGCGCAGATCGATGACCACGCCGTCGACTTTGTCTTTCTGCAGCTCGGTGAGCAGCTTCTTGACGTCGCGAGTGGTGCTCTTGTAGTCCGGATCACCGGCACGGAACGCCTTGAAGTCGAGGTAGAAGGCTGGAATCTCGATGACGCCGAGTTTGTAGTCCTTGCCGTCCTGTTTCAGGTTGAGCACGGACTTCTTCACCGCCTGGTCTTCGAGCTTCACGGCTTCACGGGTGATCGGCACGATCTTGGTGGTCTGGTCGTTCGGTGCATTGCTCGCCGGAATCACTTCCAGACGCACCACGGTGCCTTTCGGACCACGGATCAGCTTGACCACTTCATCCAGACGCCAGCCGACCACGTCGACCATTTCTTTGTTGCCTTGGGCAACGCCGATGATCTTGTCGGCCGGGGCGACCTGTTTGGTCTTGTCGGCCGGGCCTGCCGGCACCAGACGCACGACTTTCACCTGGTCGTTATCGCTCTGCAACACGGCACCGATGCCCTCGAGGGACAGGCTCATGTTGATGTCGAAGTTTTCCGCGTTATCCGGCGACAGATAGTTGGTGTGCGGATCGTACGACATGGCGAAGGTGTTGATGTACGCCTGGAAGATGTCTTCCGGACGGGTCTGGTCCAGGCGCGCCAACTGGTTCTTGTAGCGCTTGGTCAGGGTTTCCTGAATCTGCTTCGGCTCTTTGCCGGCGATCTTCTGGCGCAGGACTTCGTCCTTGACGCGTTTGCGCCACAGGTCATCCAGCTCTGCGGTGGATTTCAGCCAAGGGGCGTCCTTGCGATCGATCAGCAAGGTCTCCTTGGTGTTGAAATCCATCTTGTCGACGCCTTTGTTCAGCTCGGCAAGGGCGAAGTCCAGACGCGCCTTGACGCGGTCCAGGTAGCGCTTGTAGATGGTGAACCCGGCGTTGAGGTCGCCGCTTTTGAGGAAGTCGTCGAACTGGGTCTTCCACTTGTCGAACTCGGCGATGTCGCTGGCCATGAAGTAGCTGCGCGACGGATCCAGCAGCTTTATGTAGCTGTCGTAGATGATTACCGAGCGGGCATCGTCAAGCGGCGGCTTGCTGTAGTGGTGACGCTTGAGCAACTCGACGACGTTCAGACTGGCGATGACTTCATCGCGATCAGGCTGCAATTTGTCCCAGCTGTTGGCTGCGAATGTATTGCCCGACACCGGCAACAAACCGATACCGATGAAAAGAGCGAGGGCGGTGCTGGGGAGCAAATGCTTCATGCTGATTCGACGCGGGGACAATTGATAACGCATATTAGGCCGTCTTTGAAGTCGCCGGTTCTACGAGAGCCGGTCGCATAATGCAAAAAGCCCGGCGCTACAGCTTCGGGCTCAGTCCAGACTCACTATGGAGGCACTGTGAAGGCATTGCAAGGCGTTGACGGTCAAGTGGCATGGGTTGAAGAGCCGAGTCCTACGTGTGATGTAGGACAAGTCCGCATCCGAGTGGCGGCAGCGGGCCTCAATCGCGCCGATTTATTACAGAAAGCAGGGCTTTATCCGCCACCGCCAGGGGCCAGCCAAGTGCTCGGTCTTGAGTGTTCCGGGGTGATCAGCGAGGTCGGCGCGGGCAGTGCGTGGCAGGTCGGCGATCGGGTTTGCGCCTTGCTGGCCGGGGGTGGCGTGGCCGAAGAGGTGGTCGTCGACGGGCGGCACGTGCTGCCGGTTCCCGAAGGCGTCTCGCTGATTGAGGCGGCCGCATTGCCCGAGGTTTATGCAACAGTCTGGCTGAATGTGTTTCAACTTGCGGCGCTCAAACCGGGTGAGAAAGTTCTCTTGCACGCCGGCGCAAGTGGAATCGGTTCAGCCGCGATTCAGTTGTGCAAGGCGTTTGGCAATCCATGTTGGGTCAGCGTCGGTTCGGCTGAGCGTTTGGCCTACTGTGAAGCGCTGGGTGCACAGGGCGGGGTGGTGCGCACCGATGATCTGGAGAGCCTGCGCGATTTTGGGCCGTTCAACGTGATTCTCGACCCGGTCGGCGGTAATTATTCGGCGCTGAACCTGAAGCTGATGGCGCTGGATGGACGCTGGGTGTTGATCGGTTTGATGGGCGGGCGTGAGGCGAAGCTGGATCTGGCGCAGGTGTTGGCCAAGCGTGTGCAACTGCTGGGCTCGACGTTGCGCAGTCGTGACGATCAGTTCAAGGCGGATCTGTTGAGTGATCTGGGTCAGCAGGTGTGGCCGTTGTTTGCTGAGGGGCGCTTGAGTCCGCAGTTGGCCAAGGCGTTTGCGGTGAAGGATGCCGAGGCGGCGTTTGCGGAGTTGGCGAGTAATACGGTGGCGGGCAAACTGGTATTGGTGATTGACGAAAGTCTGAGCTGAGATCAAGGCAAAAAGCCCCTCACCCTAACCCTCTCCCAAAGGGAGAGGGGACTGACCGGGTTGTTCTACCGGGCTACATCGACCTGACGCATCGGGTCGAACTCAGGTTTGGAATATCAGCCTGCCTGTGCAGATTAAATCTTTGTCATTTCCAGAGATGGATTGGCCAGTTGGCTTTTTCCGCGTGTTCCAGTAGCACTGGGTCCGGATTCACCACGTGCGGGAAATCCACCTTCAGCAACAACGGCAAATCATTACGCGAGTCGGAATAGAAACTCGCACCTTCCAGGTTCTCTTCTTCAGCATCCAGCCATTCCAGCAAGCGGGTGATCTTGCCTTCGCGGTAGGTCAGGGTGCCAACGGTATGCCCACTGTAAACGCCATGGGCGACTTCCAGTTCAATCCCCAGAATTTCATCAATGCCCAATCGATCGGCAATCGGTCTGACCAGGTGCGTCCCCGACGCCGAAATCACCAGAATGCGGTCGCCGGCCTTGCGGTGGGCGGCGATGGTTTTGGTCGCGTCGCTGAAGATGATCGGTTCAATGAAGTCTTCCACCCACGGGCCAACCAGATGCTCGACTTCTTCCGGTGTGCGGCCGATGAGCGGTTCCAGGCTGAATTCCATGTAGTCTTCCATGCGCAATTTGCCATGGCTGTAGGCGTCCATCAGTTCGTTGTTCTTGCGCATGAACGATTCAGGATCGACCCAGCCCAGGCGCCCCATCTGCTCGCTCCAGAGGGTGGCGCAGTCGCCGTGGATCAAGGTTTCGTCCAGATCAAAAATTGCCAGAGCCATCAGTGCAGTTCTCTCTTCAACGTCAGCAAAGTCATCAGGCTACCTCACACAGGGCCGTCGGATCGATGGAAAGCGCCAGACGCTGACCGTCGGGATGCAGATCGGCCGCCGAGCGGTTGAGTACATCCACCACCAGTTCCACGCCGCGCGCTTCGATGCGGTAACGGATGACGTTGCCGAGCAGACTGTGGCTGCGGATCTGCGCGTCGAGTTCGCCTTCCAGGCTCAGCTCGATGGCTTCCGGGCGAATCGCGATACGGTGGTTGATCGGGCGCTGCAACAGTTTTGATGCGTCGTCGGCATCGAGTAGGTTGTAGTTGCCGATGAAGCCGGCGGCGAACACATCGACGGGGGCGGTGTACAGGGTTTCGGCATCGCCGCTTTGTACGATTTTTCCTTGATTCATCAGGAAAATGCGATCAGACATCGTCAGCGCTTCTTCCTGATCGTGGGTAACGAAAATTGTGGTCAGGCCGAGTTCGCGCTGAATCTGGCGGATCTGTTCGCGCAGGTGTTTACGAATCCGTGCGTCGAGCGCCGACAGCGGCTCGTCCAGCAGCAACAGACGCGGACGCGTGACCAGCGAACGGGCGAGGGCAACCCGCTGGCATTGACCACCGGATAACTGATGCGGATAGCGGCTGGCGAAGTCGTTCAGTTCAACCAGTTTCAACACCTCGGAAACGCGTTTATGGCTGTCGTCGGCATTGACCTTCTGCATACGCAAACCGAAGGCAACGTTCTGTTCCACGGTCATGTTGGGGAACAGCGCATAGCTCTGAAACACCATGCCGATCCCGCGTTTCTGCGGACTCAACGGCACGATATCGACGCCATCAAGGAGGATCTTGCCGCCATCGACCGGTGTCAGGCCGGCGATGCAACGCAGCAGTGTGGATTTGCCGCAACCGGAGGGGCCGAGCAGGGTGACGAATTCACCCTTGTTGATTTCGCAGTCGATGTCGCTGAACACGGTCGTGCCGGCGTAGCTTTTCTGCAGGTGTTGGACGCTGACATAGCTCATTCGCTTTTGTCCTTGTTCAAGATGTTGGCGATCCAGGTCAGGACCAGCACGAAAAAGAAATACGAGATGACCAGCGCACTGGTGAAGTGACCGCTGCTGTTGCGCATGTTGTTCAGATAAACCTGCAGGGTTTCGTAGCGCGTGCCGACCAGAATGTTGGCGAAAACGAACTCCCCGAACAGGAACGAGAACGACAGCAGCAACGCGACCATCAGGCCTTTGCGCAGATTCGGCAGCACCACCAGAAACGCCGCTTGAAAGGTGCTGGCGCCAAGCAGTTGCGCAGCGTCCATCAGGTCGCGCAGGTTGATCGCTTGCAGGTTGTTGGTGATCGCCCGGTACATGAACGGCAGCGCCACGGTGAAGTAGCAGCCGATCAGAATCCACGGTGTACCGACCATGGCCATCGGCCCGGAACCGTAAAGTTGCAACAGTCCCACCGACGACACCACCGGCGGCACCGCGAAGGGCAGCAGGATAAGGATGTTCATCAGCGCATCGAGTTTCGGAAAGTGGTAATGCACGACGAACAGCAGCGGCAGGATCAGCACGACTGAAAGCACCAGCGCGCCAACGCAGACCAGCAATGACTGGCCGAATGCGTGCAGGAAACGCGGATCGCTCCACAGCTGGATGTACCACTTGAAGGTGAAACCGCTGGGCAGGATGGTCGCTGACCAACTACTGGCGATCGAATAGACCAGCGTGCCCACGAGTGGCAGCAAGAGAATGGCGAACAACAGATAAACCACGACGCGGTGGTAGAGGCCGGCCGGACCGGATTCAGCGCGAGACATGGTAGCTCCTCTTCAACAGCAGTTGATGCACGACGGTGACGATGGTCATCAACGCCACCAGCACCACGGCCAGGGCGCTGGCCAGATTCGGGTCGAGGGAAATGTCACCGGAGACCATCGCTGCAATACGGATTGGCAGGACGTTGAAGTTGCCGGTAGTCAGCGCATAGACAGTGGCGTAGGCGCCGAGGGCGTTGGCCAGCAGAATCACGAACGTCCCGAGCAATGCAGGCGTCAGCACAGGCAAACCAATATGCCGCCAGAACTGCCAGCCATTGGCGCCAAGCAGTGCGGCGGACTCGCGCCAGTCTTCACGCAAAGCGTCGAAGGCCGGGTAGAGCAACAACACGCCGAGGGGAATCTGGAAGTAGGTGTAGAGAATGATCAACCCGGTTTTCGAGTACAGGTTGAAGTCCTGAATGATCCCCGACTGCTTGAGCATGATGGTGATGCTGCCGTTGAAACCGAGCAGGATGATGAACGCGAAGGCCAAGGGTACGCCTGAAAAGTTGCTGGTCATGTTGGCGAAGGCATTCACGAAATTGCGCAGTTTCGAGTCGACCCGGCGCAGGGAATACGCACCGAGTACGGCGATGATGATGCCGAACAAGCTCGACCAGAAGCTGATTTCGAGGCTGTACTGGATCGCCTGCAAGTAGAACTTCGAACTGAAGATCTTGCTGAAGTTGGCCAAGCCCCAGCCGAACTCTTCCGATTGCAGACTGCTGATCATCACCCAGGTCAGCGGGGCGATTTCGAAGACGATAAAGAACAGCGCGAAGGGCACCACGCACAGCGCCGCCAGCCATTTGCCGCGAATTATTGAGTTCACTTGAGCAACTCCCGGCACACAGGTTTGTCGTGGGGCACGCCGAGTAGTTCGCAGACGGTGCCGCAGATTTCCGTCTGTTTCGGTGCGGCATCGGCGTTGAGGCTGAAGGCTTCACCGAGGACAAACAGCGGCACTTGGCGTTCTTCCGGCAGCAGGCCGTTGTGTGAGCGATCGTTGTTCATGCCGTGGTCGGCAGTTACCAGCACTTGATAGCCAGCGTCGAGCCAGTTCTGCAGATAGTCGGCAAGGATGATGTCGGCGAAGCGCGCGCTGTTGCGGTATTGCGAAGAATCGAGACCGTGTTTGTGCCCGGCGTCGTCGATGTTCATCGGGTGGATCAGCAGGAAATTCGGATCGTGGCGCAGGCGCAGGTTTTCGGCGTCGGCGAACAGGTGCGAATCCGGGTAGTGATCGCTCCAGTAGAAATGCCCGTGCTGGATCGGCAGCGACAGATTATCGGTATGGCGGTCGCGCGCGGCTACGAACGGTGAGCGGTTGTACAACTCGCTGACCCAGTGATACGCCGCTGCTGCGGTTTTCAGGCCGGCGTCGCGGGCGTAGTGATAAATGCTGCGCTGGTTGGACAGGCGCGAGACATTGTTGTGGACGATGCCGCTGTCGATCGGCGGCACGCCGGTGAGGATACATTCATAAAGCGGTCGGGACAGGGCCGGCAGTTCGCACTCCAGTTGATAGAGCGCGGCGCGTCCTGCGCCAACATAAGCCTGCAGATGCCCCATGGCGTGACGCGCGACCTCGTAGTTGAGGCCGTCGAGCACGACAAGGATGACGTTGTGCTTCATAGGGGCAAAAACTCCGAAAACAAAACTGGAACCAACCCCTGTAGGAGCTGCCGCAGGCTGCGATCTTTTGATGTTGCTTTTAAAGGGCAAGATCAAAAGATCGCAGCCTGCGGCAGCTCCTACAGATGAAGGATTACTTCATCTCTACGATGACTTCTTCGTTCCACTGCTGTGGCAGGGCCTTGGAAGTCTTCTCCCACGCATCGGCGTCTTTGATCGGGGTGACCTTTTTGTACTGCTCGTTCGGCAGCAGTTTGGCCTTGACGTCTTCCGGCAGTTGCAGGTGCTCGGCGCGGATCGGACGGGCGTTGCCGCGGGCGAGGTTGGTCTGGCCGGCGTCGCTGAAGATGTATTCGCGGGTCAGCTTGGCGGCGTTAGGGTTTTTGGCGTACTTGTTGATGATCGTGGTGTAGCCGGAAATCACCGAACCGTCGGACGGGATCAGCACCACGTAGTCATCCGGGTTGGCCATCTTGGCTTTGTAGCTGAGGCCGTTGAAGTCCCAGACCACACCGACTTCGATTTCGCCTTTTTCCATGGTGGCGATGGTCGGGTTGGCCATCGACAGGCGACCTTGCTTGGCGATGTCTGCAAACAGCAGCAGGGCGGGTTTGATGTTTTTCTCGTCGCCACCGTTGGCCAGTGCCGCCGCGAGAACGCCGTTGGCGGCTTGGGCGGCGGTGCTCACGTCACCGATGGAAACCTTGTATTTGCCGCCCTTGAGGTCTGCCCATTTGGTCGGAACTTCGGAACCGTGCAGGAGCTTTTTGTTGACGATGAACGCGATGGTGCCGGTGTAGGCCAGCGCCCAGTTGCCATCCTTGTCCTTGGCCCAGTCCGGGACTTGATCCCAAGTGCTTGGCTTGTACGGTTGCACCACACCTTGCTTGACCGCGATCGGGCCGAAGGCGGCACCGACGTCGCCGATGTCAGCGGTGGCGTTGTCTTTTTCGGCGGCGAACTTGGCGATTTCCTGGGCCGAACTCATGTCGGTGTCGATGTGCTTGAGGCCGTAGGTTTTGGCCAGGTCTTCCCAGGTGCCTTTCCAGTTGGCCCAGTCATCGGGCATGCCGACGCTGTTGACGGCGCCTTCCGCTTTCGCAGCGGCTTCGAGGGTTTTCAGATCGGTGCCGGCCGCCATAGCGGAGGTGCACATTGCAATGGTCGAGCCTAACAGTGTTGCCAGGAAAAGCTGTTTCATTCCGAAGCTCCTTGGTCGTGTTCAACGCTGCGATTGCGGTGTGTGTTGGTCTAGGTCAGCAATACCTGAGCCAATTTAAGGGGGCTGGATGACACTTTGATGTCGGCGGCCTTGTTTCAGGCCTCTTGTTTGCCCGGTATTGGCGGCTGCCAGATAAGCGTAGACCATGCTCAAAGGCCCGCAGAGCAAGGGACTTGGCCGATGTATTGCAAGTCGTGAGGACGACCGTTCGGTAGTTTTGTCATCTCTCGGTCATCTGCACTGCCTAGGCTTGCAATATCAGGAAACGGCTTGATCGCCGTGCGGTTTTGCCCCGAAACAGTGCTGGTCTAGTCCAGATAGGTAACGTTGATGCGCGATGAGGCAACAAAAGCGGTGACAGCGATTGGCCAGGTGTTGCAGGAGCAGCTTGATCACGGGTTGTTGGCGGCAGGCAGCAAGCTGCCGGCCGAGCGCAAGCTCAGTGAGTTGTTCGGCACGACGCGGATTACTGTGCGAGAGGCGTTGTTGCAACTGGAGGCGCAGGGGCAGATTTATCGTGAGGAGCGCCGTGGCTGGTTCGTCTCGCCGCCGCGTCTGGCCTACAACCTGATGCAGAGAAGTCACTTTCACGCGATGGTCAGTGCGCAGGGGCGGGTGCCGTCGACCGAGGTGATTTCAGCGCGGTTGCAGCCGGCTTCGGCGGCGGTGTGTGCCTGGCTGCAACTGCCGGCGTTGTCGAGCGTGATTCAGATTTGTCGGTCGCGGCGCATTGATGGGCGGTTGGTGTTGTATGTGGAGCACTATTTGAATCCGCAGTTTTTTCCGGGGATTCTTGAGTTTGATTTGAATCAGTCGATGACCGAGTTGTATGCGCGGCATTACGATTTGCACTATGGGCGGGTGCGCTTTGAGATTGTGCCGACGTCATTGTCGGTGGATGCGGCGGCGGCCTTGCGAGTTTCTGTCGGGAGTCCGGGGTTGCGGATTGCTCGGGTTAATTATGATCAGCATGAGCGGTTGATTGATTGTGATCTGGAGTTTTGGCGGCATGATGCGATTCACGTATCGGTTGATGTGGTTTGATCGTTTTGGGTGTATATCCGTTGCTGCGGTAACGGCTACTTAGGGTTCCACCCTTACGGCGGGTCACCTTTTCCAAACGCCGAAAAGGTAACCCAAAAGGCTTGCTCCTACGTGCGGTCCGCTCGCTGGGGCTCGGGGTTCCTTCGCTCCGAGATCGATCCGGGCGCAGCGCCTACGGTTTGCTTCGCTGCACCTCCTCTCGCTGTGTTTGGCTTCGCCAAACGGTCGCTGCGCTCCCACCCCCGGATCAATCCCTCCACTCAGCCTTCCGACGTCGCCCGTGGATCAAGATCAAAAGCGGTACTCGAGCTTGCGCTCATTGTGTTGAGTGGTGAGAAGCAGAAGCGATATTGGTTTGCCGGTTGGACTCAATCCCTGTGGGAGCTGGCTTGCCAGCGATGGCGGCCTGAGAGCCGACCTGTTTCTTGCGGATGTACTCGATTCCTTGTAGGAGTGAGCCTGCTCGCGATGGCGGCCTGAGAGCCGACCAATTTCTGGCAGACTGCACACGGTCCAAATGTGGGAGCGAGCTTGCTCGCGAAGGCACTCCCACAGTCACCTCATCTCTACTTACCCGCCCCCGCATTGGCATACAAATAATCCGTCGCCAGCGACGCCAATGTCCTCACGCCCACCACCAGCGCCGACTCATCCACAAAGAACCCGGGATTATGATTCGGCGCTGCCTTGCTCATGTCCTGGTCTCTTGGTGTCACGCCGAGAAACACAAACAGCCCCGGCACTTCCTTGGCAAAGAACGAAAAGTCTTCCGCGCCCCCCACCAGCGGTGCATTCACCACATCATCCTTGGCCGCCCACTTCAGCGTCGGCAGCATCTTTTCCGTCAGCGCCGGGTTGTTGATGGTCGGGTCGTATTTTTCGATGATGGTGACATCCGCTTTCGCACCGCCGCTTTCGGCGATTTTTTCCACGGTCTGGCGGACGTCGGCATGCAGTTTCTGGCGGATGCCGTAGTCGTAGGAGCGGATCGTGCCGGTCATGTCGACGGATTCGGGAATGATGTTGTAGCGCGTGCCGCCGTTGATGGTGCCGATGCTGACCACTGACGGATAAGAGGAGATATCCGTGCGGCGGCTGACCACGGTTTGCAGGCCGACGATGGTTTGTGCGCCGACGGTGATCGGGTCGATGCCGTCCCAGGGGCGGCCGGCGTGGGTTTGTTTGCCGAGGATTTTGATACGCAGGTCGTCGGAGCTGGCGAGGGTCGCGCCGGGGCGGTAGGCGATCTGGCCGGCGGGGACGCCGGCCCAGACGTGCAGGCCGAAAACGGCGTCGGGTTTCGGTGATTTCATCACGCCTTCCTCGACCATCATTTTTGCGCCCCAGGTGTTTTTGCCGTCGGGAATGAAGTCGCTTGGGCCTTCTTCGGCGGGCTGGAAGTAGAACACCACGGTGCCGGGCAGCGTGTCGCGCATGCCTGTGAGAATTTTCGCCGTGCTCAGCAGGATCGCGGTGTGCGCATCGTGGCCGCAGGCGTGCATGACGTCGACTTCTTTGTCGAGGTAGGTGCCTCTGGCTTTTGAGGCGAACGGCAGGTCGGCGACTTCCTTGACCGGCAGCGCGTCCATGTCGGCGCGCAGGGCCACGGTCGGGCCGGGCAGGGCGCCTTTGAGGACGGCGACTACACCGGTGCGGGCGACGCCGGTTTTCACTTCCAGGCCCATGGCCTTGAGTTGTTTGGCGACCAGTTCGGCGGTGCGTTTTTCCGTGTTGCCGAGTTCTGGATGAGCGTGGATGTCGCGGCGGGTTTCCAGCAGCTCCGGTTCGAGCTTTTGCGCTTGTTCGGCGATTTGCGCGCGGGTGCTTTCCAGCGTGGCGGCACCGGCGTGGCTGGCGATCAGGGTGAGTAGAACGGCTTGGGCAATGCGCGTCAGTTGCATCGGGTTCTCCTTGATTATTGTTGTCGGGCTTCCCTGCCTGTGACTGCAAGCGCGCGCCTGAGTGCTATTCCTTCGGCTGACCGCCACCGGCAGTGATCACTTGCACGCTCATGCGCGGCGTTGCCAGATCGAGTCCGGCTTCGTCGAGATGGCGTTTGAGCGACAGGTTGAAGGCTCGGGACACTTCCCACTGTTTGATCGGCGCGGTCTTGAACCGCGCGCGCAGGATCGCGCTGCCGGATTCGAAACTTTCGACGCCCTGTATCTCCAGCGGCGACCAGATGTTGCGTCGCTGCAATGGATCGGTGCGCATCTTCTGCCCGACTTCGCGCATCAGTTTGATCGCGTCGTCGATTTCCATGTTGTACGGCACCGCCACACGGAAGATCGCGTAGCCGAATTCCCGCGAGTAGTTCTTGATGCTTTTGATTTCGCTGAACGGGATGGTGTGGACGATACCGTCGATGTCGCGCAGGCGCACGGTGCGGATGGTCAGGCCTTCGACGGTGCCGAGGTGGCCGCCGACGTCGACGTAATCGTCGATGGCCAGTGAGTCTTCGATGATGATGAACAGGCCGGTGATCAAGTCCGCTACCAGTGACTGTGCACCGAAACCGATGGCCAGACCGATCACGCCGGCACCGGCCAGCAGTGGCGTGACGTTCATGCCCATGTTCGCCAGCGCGACGATCAGCGCAATGATAAAGATCGCCACGAACAGCACGTTGCGAATCAGCGGCATCATCGTTTGCGCACGGGCATTCGCCAGGCCTTTGCGCGAGCGGGTGAGGGCGTGGTGCACGGCGGTGTCGGCGAGGATCCAGATCAGCCAGGAGAAAATCAGTGTGCCGATCAGGCTGAACAGTTTGACGCTGACATCATGCCCTTCACCCTCGGCGAAACCGATCAGCGACTGGCCCCAGACGCGCAGGCCGAGTTCGATGAAGACCAGCCAGACCACCAGGTGCGCGAGGGTGTAGAAGAAGTTTTTCAGGCGTTCGGAGTACAGCGCGTGGCGTTTCGGCCCGCGTTGCGGCTTCAGTGAGTGGCGGCGGACGAGACCGTTGATCACCATACACATCACCAGCAGCACGGTACAAATCAATGACTGGCGCAGTGCAGTGCTGGTGTCGCCGGCGGAGACGAAGGTGGCGAACAGTGAGATGCCGACCAGTACCAGCGCTGGCACGTACCAGAAGGTGCCGAGGATTTCGATGGTGTCGCTGAGGGCGCGGCGGGTCAGGCGCCGTGACAGCGGCTGATTGCGGATCAGGTGCGCAATCGGTCGGCGGAAACGCAGGATAAACAGACCGGTCGACAGCGCCGCGAGGACATTGGCGATGGTCGCGGCGGTGTGGGCCAGATGCACGCCGAGGCTTTCGATCAGGCGTGGATCGTTCAGCGCCTCACCGAACGCGGCGAAGCTGCCGATCAGCCACAGCGGCCGGAACGCCTGATGACGCAGAATGTACAGCGCGCGATGGCGGTGCGGGCCATCGAGCAGGGAAAACGCGATCACGCAGATCGCCGAAAAACAGGTGCCGACCACCAGCGCATAGGCCAACACCATCGCCAGGCTTTTGCCCAGTGACGACGGCAAGGCGTAGCTCATGTAGACGGTCATCACCAGTGCGATCAGCCACGGCCCGAGCTTGCGCAAAGCGAAGCGCAGCATGTCGAGGGCTTTGGGATGTTGCGGCAGTTCTTCGGTGAGGCCGAAACGCATGCGCACCCGATGGCCGAGCCAGATCAGCGCGGCAGCGAGCAGGCTCCACACTGCGAGGATCATGGCGAAGCCGAAGATGATCGGCAGCCACTCGTTGGCCGGCAGCATCATCGCGCTCAGTTCGTCCTTGGCCAGATCGAACTCGTTGCCCCAGCGGTTGAGCGGGCTGTCAGCGCCGGTAAATTGTTTTTCGAAGTTGGACAAAGTGCCGCCGATCAAGCCGAGCACGCCTTCTTCAGGGCTGGCCTGGGCTTTTTTGGTGGCGTCGCGCAGCTTTTTCAGATCGCTCAGCAACTGTGCGCGTTGCTTGTCGTTTTCCAGCGACTTGATGACTTCGTCGAGGGACTGGCCGAGCGGCTCCTGCGCTTCGGGCTGCGCTTTGTTGGTGTTGAGCAGACCGGGCAAGCCGACCGCGTGGGCGGGGGCCAGCGGCAGCAGCGTCATCAGGCAGACGAGGAACAAACTGGGCAAAGCAAAAAGACGAGCGAACACTAGGCGGTCAACCTCGCAAGGGGCGGATTCGCTGGAGTGTACGAGGCCCACTAAAGCAATGCGAGCCGGGCGCGGATTTATTCGTTGAGTTTGGCGAGGATCTTGTAGACCACGGTGGCGAGGATCGTGAGCATGCCGATCCACATGGCGAATACGCCGGCGTTCTTGTCACGGAAGTTGAAGCCGATGGCCAGCAGGATCATTCCGCTCAGAATCGGAATGAGCATGGCGTGGAACGAAGACATCGAGATCATGGAGACTGCCTTGTCGAAATGAATGATGTAAGTCTAGGTCGGTTTCTGCCGGCCGGTATTGATCTGAGTAGGAGCAACCGAAGGCCGCGATCTTTTGATTTTGTTTTTAAGATCAAAAGATCGCAGCCTTCGGCAGCTCCTACATTGAATCGCATTTTGCCGAAGTTTTTATGGCAACTCGCGGCAGGCGTAGAACGCACTCAGCACTTTGACCAAGTGTGCCAGGTCGTGGCTGCCGCACAGTTCGCGGATCGAGTGCATGGCGAAGGTCGGCAGGCCGATATCGACAGTACGCACACCGAGGTGGCTGGCGGTGATCGGGCCGATGGTCGAGCCACAGCCCATGTCGCTGCGCACCACGAAACTTTGCACCGGGACTTCTTCGGCCATGCACAGATGGCGGAAGAAACCGGCGGTTTCGCTGTTGGTGGCGTAGCGCTGGTTGCTGTTGACCTTGATCACCGGGCCGGCGTTGAGTTTCGGGCCGTGGTTGGCGTCATGTTTTTCTGCGTAGTTGGGGTGCACGCCGTGGGCGTTGTCGGCCGAGACCAGCAGGGATTTCTGAATGGTGCGGACGAATTCGTCACCTTCCGGCAGCAGACGGCGCAGGGTCTGTTCGAGCATCGGGCCATCGGCACCGCAGGCGGAGCAGGAGCCGACTTCTTCGTGGTCGTTGCACACCAGCACGCAGGTTTCGTCGGTTTCGGCGGTGAGCAACGCTTGCAGGCCGGCGTAGCACGACAGCAGGTTGTCGAGACGCGCGCCGGCGATGAAGTCGCCATTGAGGCCGATGACTGCAGCGCTTTGCGTGTCGTAGAAGCTCAGCTCGTAATCGAGCACGACGTCGGCGTTCAAGCCGTGTTCGCGGGCCAGTTGATCGGTGAGCACGGCGCGGAAATCGACGCGCTCGTCACCGGCAAATTGCGCGAGGATCGGCGGCAGTTCGGTCTGCGCGTTGATCGCCCAGCCCTGATTGGCTTCACGGTTGAGGTGAATGGCCAGATTCGGAATGATCGCGATCGGCGCTTTGAAGTCGATCAACTGGCTCTCGACCTTGCCGTCGCGGCGGAAGGTGACGCGGCCGGCCAGCGACAGATCGCGGTCGAACCACGGTGCCAGCAGCGCGCCGCCATAGACTTCAACGCCCAGTTGCCAGAAGCCCTGACGCTGCAGTTCCGGTTGCGGCTTGACCCGCAGGCACGGGCTGTCAGTGTGCGCGCCGACCAGGCGGATGCCGCCGTGCAGTGGCGAAGTGCGGCCCATTTTGATCGCGACGATCGAGGAGTCGTTACGGGTGACGTAATAGCGGCCGTTCGGCTCGGTGGCCCATGTCTCGCGCTCGTCGAGGCGCACGAAACCGGCGGCCTCCAGACGCTGCACCAGACTGGCAGTGGCGTGGAACGGGGTAGGGGAGGCCTTGAGAAAGTCGATCAGGCCTTGGTTCAACTCTTCGCGCATAAGAAACTCCAGACAGCAGTGGGCGGGAGTTTAACGCATCGGCCGGACAATTGAATCCGAACCGGAGCCCTTGTAGGAGTGAGCCTGCTCGCGATAGCGGTGTGTCAGATCATTATTGATTGACTGACAGAGCGCTATCGCGAGCAGGCTCACTCCTACAGGGGACGGTGATGTGGTCAGAACGGTGCAGGGCACTCGAAGCGCAGGCGTTCGCCGGTTTGCGGATGGGTGAAGCTGAGCATGCTCGCGTGCAGGCACAGACGTGGCCAGGCGGCCAGAGCCTGCTCGTGGGCGTAGAGCCCGTCGCCGAGCAGCGGATGCCCGATCGACAGCATGTGCACGCGCAACTGGTGCGAACGGCCGGTGATCGGCGTCAACTCAACGCGACACCAGTCACCGCAACGCTCCAGCACCCGCCAGAAGGTCAGCGCGTGTTTGCCGAATTCGTGGTCGACCACATGACGCGGCTTGGTCGGTGGGTCGTAACGCAGGGGCAGGTCGATGCTGCCACTGTCGAGTTCCGGCTGACCCCAGGCCAAAGCGGTGTAGGCCTTTTCGGTTTCGCGGTCGTGAAACTGGCGCGACAGTTCGCGGTGCGTGTCGGCGTCACGGGCGAGCAGAATGATGCCGGAGGTTTCCCAGTCCAGGCGATGGACGATGCGCGCTTCCGGGTAGCCGTTTTCCTGCAGGCGGGTAATCAGGCAATCCTTGTTGTCGTCGGCGCGACCCGGCACCGAGAGCAGCAATGTCGGTTTGTTCACCACCAGTACGGCGGCGTCCTGATGAATGATGTGGATGTTGGACAGCGGCATTAAAACAGCCTCGTAACAAATGCCAACGGCGGCTCGGAACTGCTGATAACCCTGTAGGAGCTGCCGAAGGCTGCGATCTTTTGACTTTGAAGATCAAAAGATCGCAGCCTTCGGCAGCTCCTACACAAGCATCAATAGTCCGAGCCGCCGTAGCGACTGCCAAATCGACTCAGCGATCAGGCAGGGTGATGTTGAGTTCCAGAATCGAGCAACTGCCCTGGCTTTCCAGTGCAACATGTACGTCGTCGTTGCCGATGTTGACGTACTTGCGGATCACGTCGACCAGTTCCTTCTGCAAGGCTGGCAAGTAATCCGGCGTGCTGCGCTGGCCGCGCTCATGCGCCACGATGATCTGTAGACGCTCTTTCGCTACCGAGGCGGTACTTGGCTTTTTGTTGGCACGAAAGAAGTCAAAAAGGTTCATTACCTACCTCCAAACAGGCGCTCGAAGAATCCCTTCTTCTCGACATCGAGGAAACGGTGGGCTTTTTCTTTGCCCAACAGGCGGTCGACGGTATCGCTGTAAGCCTGACCGGCATCGCTCTGGTCGTCGAGAATCACCGGGACGCCCTGGTTGGATGCTTTAAGCACCGCCTGGGATTCCGGGATCACGCCGAGCAGGGTTACCGAGAGGATTTCCTTGACGTCTTCAACGCCCAGCATCTCGCCCTTTTCAACACGCTCTGGATGGTAGCGAGTGATCAGCAGGTGTTCCTTGATCGGGTCTTCGCCACGTTCGGCGCGACGCGATTTGCTCGCCAGCAGGCCGAGCATGCGGTCCGAATCTCGTACCGAGGACACTTCCGGGTTGGTCACGACGATCGCTTCATCAGCGAAGTACATGGCCAGGTGTGCACCTTTTTCGATGCCGGCCGGGGAGTCGCAGACGACGAACTCGAATTGTTCCTTGAGCTCCATCAGGACTTTTTCCACGCCTTCGACAGTCAGCGCGTCTTTGTCGCGGGTCTGACTGGCGGCCAGTACGTAGAGGTTTTCCAGGCGCTTGTCTTTGATCAGCGCTTGTTGCAGGTTGGCTTCGCCGTTGACCACGTTGACGAAGTCATACACCACGCGGCGCTCGCAACCCATGATCAGGTCAAGGTTACGCAAGCCCACGTCGAAGTCGACGATCACTGTTTTGTGGCCGCGCAGAGCGAGGCCGGTACCGATAGCGGCGCTGGTGGTGGTCTTACCCACACCACCCTTGCCGGATGTAACCACGAGAATCTTGGCCAAGGTGTTTCACCCCTAAGGAAGAAGGACTTTTTAGCCCCTGAAAAACATCTCTTGAAAACTACTGCAGTCGGACAGCCTTGGCTGGAATTCGGCGTTGAGCCTTTTTCCTACTTCGTTTGAGCCGTTTTCGCTACGTTTTAGAGATGCTTGGAAAATGCGGCAGTATCCGTTAAAGCCGAATGATGTTCAACACGTCGCCCGACAGGCTGACCTGTACGCCCGAGCCCCACATCGGGTCGCGGCGCAAATCTTCGGAAACCTTGTAATGACCGGCGATGGAGATCAGTTCAGCGCTCAATTGCTGACAGAAAATCCGTGCCTTGGTGTCACCCTTCACGCCGGCCAGCGCCCGACCACGCATCGGGCCGTATACATGGATGTTGCCATCGGCGAGAAGTTCCGCCCCCGGACTGACCGAAGACACCACGACCAAATCGCCACCCTGCGCATATATCTGTTGGCCACCACGTACTGGCGTGGTGATGACGCGGGTCGGTTTGACCGTTGGCTCCGGCGGTTTTTCCGGTTTCTTTTTGACTTCGGCTTCCGCTGTTTCCAACGGCCGCTCACGGGCGCCGGACGGCGGCAGCACCGGAATATCGATGGCGATGGCGGCGGCGATGTCTTCGATGCGGCTGGCGCGAATTGCCAGGGTGCGCAGGCCATGTTGACGGCAGACGCGCATCAGGCCCGGCAGATCGACGGCGCCTTCGCTCGGCGGCAGTTTGTCCAGCGCCAGAACCAGCGGCGCGTTGCTGAAGAAGTTCGGCGCCTGGGCAACTTTGGCGGCCAATTGCCGATCGAGGCTTTCGAGGTCGTTACGGGCCAGTTCCAGCACAGTAATGGCCAGCATGCTGCCCTTGAGCTGGAATACGGGATCTTGGTCTAACGGTTCGGTTTGGCTCATGTCGGCATACAACGGCTTGTCACTAAAAGTGCCGAGACTTATAACGAGAACGCCCGCAGGCCGCAAGCCGGGTCGAACGATGTAGAATGCGCGGCCACTGTATTTACGGAAGCTTTAATGGATCGCCCGCGTTTTCGAAAAGCATTTTTATCGCCACGCTTCTGGCCGCTCTGGTGCGGTCTGGGGCTTTTGTGGCTGATCGTGCAGTTGCCGTATCCGGCCTTGCTGACCATCGGTCGAGTTTTGGGCGCCTTGATGTATCGCGTGGCCGGCGACCGGCGGCGCATTGCCAAGCGCAATCTTGAGCTGTGCTTCCCGGAAAAATCCGCCGCCGAGCGCAAACGCCTGCTCAAGGAAAATTTTGCCTCCACCGGCATCGCTTTTTTTGAAATGGCCATGAGCTGGTGGTGGTCGCGTGAACGTCTGGCCAAGCTGGCCCACGTTGAAGGCCTGGAGCATTTGCAAAAGGCCCAGCGCGAAGGCAAAGGCGTGATTCTGATGGCCGCGCATTTCACCACGCTGGAAATCGGCGCGGCGCTGCTCGGCCAGCAGCACACCATCGACGGCATGTACCGCGAACACAAGAATCCGTTGTTTGACTATGTTCAGCGTCAGGGCCGCGAGCGGCACAACCTCGATTCGCTGGCAGTGGAGCGTGACGACGTGCGCGGCATGCTCAAGTTGCTGCGCTCCGGTCGCGCGATCTGGTACGCACCGGATCAGGACTACGGCGCCAAACAAAGCATCTTCGTGCCGTTGTTCGGCATTCAGGCAGCGACCGTGACGGCGACGACGAAATTCGCCCGTCTGGGCAAGGCGCTGGTCGTGCCGTTCACGCAGGAGCGTCTGGCTGACGGTAGCGGTTATCGCTTGGTGATTCATCCGCCGCTGGAAGACTTCCCAGGCGAAACCGAAGAAGCCGACTGCATCCGCATCAATCAGTGGGTCGAGAGCGCCTTGCGTGCCTGCCCTGAGCAGTATCTGTGGGCGCATCGACGCTTCAAGAGCCGCCCACCGGGCGAGCCGAAGTTGTACGCCAAACGCGGTTGATTGACCCACCCCTATAAGCACCATGGAGCGTTGCGATGAGCCCAGCTGAACCGGTCACAGGTTTGATTCTTTCCGGCGGCGGGGCTCGGGCGGCGTATCAGGTTGGGGTTCTGGCGGCGATTGCCGAATTGCTGCCGTTGGGCGCGGACAATCCGTTTCCGGTGATCGTCGGCACCTCGGCCGGGGCGATCAATGCGGTCAGCCTGGCCAGTGGTGCCACGGACTTTCGCGCCGCCATCGAACGCCTCACCTTGTTCTGGCAGGGCTTTCGCAGCCATCGCGTGCTGCGCAGTGACTGGCCCGGCGTTATCCGTCAGGCCAGCCGCTTTGTCAGTCACAGCCTGCTCGGCCTCGGTCGGCAACTGCCGGTGGCGCTGCTCAACAGTTCGCCGCTGCGCGAACTGCTCAATGAAAAACTGCACATGCCCGGTATCGCCGAATCGATCGCGCGCAAGCAATTGCATGCCGTGGCGGTAACTGCGTTCGGCTATGAGTCGGGGCAAGCGGTGACGTTCTATCAGGGCGGCGGCAAGATCGATTCATGGCTGCGCCATCGACGTATTGGTGTGCCGACGCCACTGTCGGTGGATCACTTGCTGGCCAGTTCGGCGATTCCGTTGTTGTTCGCGCCGGTGAAAATCGGTGATGAATATTTCGGTGATGGCGCGGTGCGGCAATCGGCGCCGATCAGCCCGGCGCTGCATTTAGGGGCGAGCCGGGTGCTCGTGGTCGGTGTCAGCGGCAACCCGCGCGGGTTTGATCCGCAGCAGCCGCTGGAGCGCGCCTACACCGGGCAACAACCGACGCTGGCGCAGATTGGCGGGCACATGCTCAACAGCACGTTCATTGACAGCCTGGAGAGCGACATCGAGTTGCTCCAGCGTCTCAACCAGTTCAGCCACTTGATGCCTGCCGGCACGCCGACGCGCGAGTTGGGTGTGGCACCGGTGGAGGTGCTGGTGATTTCGCCGAGTCAGCCGATCGATGAGATCGCGGCGCGGCATCGCCAGGAATTGCCGGCAGCGTTGCGTTTGTTTCTGCGCGGGCCGGGGGCGACCAAGACCAGTGGGGCAGGGGTGTTGAGTTATCTGCTGTTCGAGGCGGGGTATTGCAGCGAGTTGATTGATCTGGGACGGCGCGATGCGTTGGCCAAGCGCGAGGAGTTGTGCCGGTTTTTGGGATTGCCATTTTAAAGCAAAAGATCGCAGCCTTCGGCAGCTCCTACATTGGAATGCGCTATCCCTGTAGGAGCTGGCGAAGCCTGCGATCTTTTGATTTTTATCAGAAGTGGAACTTCACCAGGAAGCTCGTGGTGCTCTGATTGGTCTTGAACGCACCGGTGTCGTCGATGCCGTACTTGTCTTTCCAGTAGTCGTATTCAACACCGACATACAACTGCTTCTCGCCGAAACTCAGCGCCTTGCCCAGGTCGTATTTGACCTGTGGGTTGAAGTGCAGGTTGGCGTGGTAATCGCCTTTGGAGTTGGAGTCGTTGTCGGTGACCCAGTCCATGAAGCCGTCGATCAGGATGTCCGACTTGCCGACCGGGATGGTGTAGGACCAGACCGGAGTGATCTGCCAGACGTTGTCACCGGCGCGAGCACCTTGGGTGTGACGCTGGTAGAAGTTCAACTGGAAGTAGTCGAAGCCCGGGATTGCCAGGTCGAAGCCTGGACCGATCAGGTACGACTCGGTATCGCCTTCGCCGAACTCGTAAGTCATCGCCACCAGAACGTCTTTGATCGGACCGAACTCGATCTTCTGGTCGAGCACTTTGCCCAGCGAGATGCGCGGGCTGAACTCACCGTAGTAGGTGTTCGGACCGTTGCTGAAGTCCTTGCCACCGTTGTAGAAGATCTTGTCGAGGAAGAAGAAGTTATCCCCGTACTTCCACGCATCGGCGTGCTCGAAGGTGACGGTCTGCTGGATGCGCGGGTTGACCTGGAAGTCCTTGCCATACAGGTAGGTCAGGCTGTTGTTCTGCCACTGCAGCAGGCCTTCGGCCATGGCCTGGCCGCCGGCCAACATCGATCCCGCGAGTATCAGGCTGGTGCACATACGTTTCATTCGGTTGCTCCCAAAGTAGGTGTTCCACGTTATTTTTTTTAAGATCGGCGCTCTGGTGTGGCGCCTTTTTTCGTTGCTGCAAAAGTCATCCGATCGGTCAGCTTCGTTGCTGTTAGCAAGAGCCGAGCCAAGGCTTTCGAAAAGCAAAAAAACACCCGCTCGGCTGCTGAAAAACAGTCGATTGAGTGTGTTTTCGGGATGCCTCGGTACTGACCGGGCCGGGATAAGTTGGCTTTTCGGTCAGGAATTAAATTCGGGCTTTTTTTTAGACCGAATTCAAGAGGCCGCGGAGAATACTGACTCAACGGCCAGGTCTCAAGTGCCCCGCAACAGAGCACCGACGACAGGTATGGGGCACGGTTGCGGGCCATCTTAAAAGTGCACCTTGACCAGCAGGCTGGCGGTGTTCTGGTTGGTGTCGAAGTTGTGGGTGTTTTCGACGCCGTATTTATTTTTCCAATAGCTGTATTCGGTGCCGACATACAGTTGCTTGTGGCTCCAGCCCAAGGCTTTGCCCAAGTCATATTTGATCTGCGGATTGATGTGCAGGTTGGCGTGGTAGGTGCCGCGCGAGTTCTCATCGTTGTCGACCACCCAATCGAGGTAGCCGTCGATCAGCACATCGGAATTGCCCAGGGGAAAGCTGTAGGACCAGCCGGGGGTGATCTGCCAGACGCCGTCACCGGGGCGTGGGCCTTCGGTCTGGCGGCGGAAGATGTTCAGGGTTACGTAGTTGAAGCCGGGCACCTTGAGGTCGAAGCCGGGGCCGATCAGATAGGCCTCGCTGTCGCCTTCGCCGTATTCGTAAGTCATCGCCAGCAGGACGTCTTTGATCGGGCCGAACTCGAGCTTCTGGTCGAAGATCTTGCCGAACGAGAGGCGCGGGGTGAATTCACCGTAGAACGCGTGCGGGCCTTTGTTCGCGTCTTCCTTGCCGTTGTAGAAGATCTTGTCGACGAACAGGAAGTTGTCGCCGTATTTCCACTTGTCGGCGTGCTCGAAGGTCAGCGTCTGCTGGATCGACGGGTTGATCGCGAAGTTCTTGCCGTACAGGTAGCTGAGGCTGTTGGTTTGCCACAGCAGCAGATCGCCGGCCATGGCCTGACTCGCGGCCAGCAGGCCGCCACTCAACAGAACGTTGGTTTGCGTGCGAATCATCTGTTGCTCCCTCTTGTTTTTATTGTTTGAGGCGCAGAGCTGTTGCGCGCCCTTGTAGGAGTGAGCCTGCTCGCGATAGCGGTGAATCAGTCAACGAATCTGTTGAATCTGATAACGACATCGCGAGCAGGCTCACTCCTACAGGGGGATAGCGTTTTTCAGTTAATGCTGGTGTGCGTGGCAATCGTTAATGGCCGCACGCTCTTTGCCGCCGAGAATGTTGAACAGCAGGTTCAGCGTCAGCGCGCTGAGCGTGGCCATGGCGATGCCGCTGTGGGTAATCGGGCTCATCCACATCGGCAAATGCGCAAAAAACTCCGGACGCACCACCGGGATCAGGCCCATGCCGATGCTCACCGCCACCAGCAACTGGTTGCGACGGTCACCGATGTCGGCTTCCTGGAGAATCTTGATCCCGGTCGCGGCGACCATGCCGAACATCGCAATTGCTGCGCCGCCGAGTACCGCCGGAGGAATCGACGCCACCAGAAACGCTGCTTTCGGCAGCAGGCTCAACACGATCAGCAAGCCACCGGCAACGATGGTCACCGAACGGCAGCGCACGCCGGTCATCTGCACTAGACCGATGTTCTGCGCGAAAGAGGAGTGGGTAAACGTGTTGAAGAAACCAGCGACAAACGAGGCGCCGGCATCACACAGCAAGCCGCGACGTAGCATGCGCGGGCAGACTTCCTGGCCGGTGATCTTGCCCAGCGCGAGGAACATCCCGGTGGATTCTACAAAGATGATGACGACTACCAGACACATCGACAGGATCGGTGCCAGTTCGAATTTCGGCATGCCGAAATGCAGCGGAGTGACGAACTGAACCCATGGCGCGTTGGCCATGCCGCTCAGGTCGACCATGCCAATCGCGCCGCACAGGATGTAGCCGAAGCACATGCCGATCAGTACGGAAATGTTGACCCAGAAACCGCGCATGAAGCGGTGCACCAGCAGAATAGTGCCCAACACCAATGCGGCGATGGCCAGATAAATCGGTGAGCCGAATTGCGCAGCGGCAGCGCCACCACCGGCCCAGTTCACGGCCACGGGGAACAGCGACAAACCGATCGAGGTGATGACCGTGCCGGTCACCAGCGGCGGGAAAAAGCGCACGACCTTGGACATGAACGGCGCAATGAGCATGCCGAAGAAACCGGCAGCGATCGTCGCACCGAAGATGCCTTGCAGACCGATACCGGGCATGCCGGCCATGGCGACCATGCTGCCGACTGCAGCAAAACTGGCACCCATCATCACCGGCATGCGAATGCCCATCGGGCCGATGCCCATGGACTGGACGATGGTGGCGATACCGGCGACCAGCAGGTCGGCGTTGATCAGGAAGGCAATTTCTTCACGACTCAGGCCAGCGGCCTGTCCAATGATCAGCGGCACCGCGATGGCACCGCCGTACATCAGCAGAACATGTTGCAAACCGACCAGGATCAGTTGCAAAAGGGGCAATCGCTGAATGGCGGGTGCGTCGGGGATGCGCGCTTTGGACAGCTCGGACATGCAACACCTCGGATCTTTTTATTCTTGTGATTAACAGCTGCCGGGTTGCTCACAGCTGTTTATTTGCATCAGGTAAAAACCGCGTTGCGGCGAATCGCTGGCAAGCCAGCTCCCACACAGGCAGTGCAAAACCCTGTGGGAGCTGGCTTGCCAGCGATGCTTTTACTGCTTAGTTGGTCTGTGCTCCCTGGGCGATCCATGCACCGATCAGGTCACGTTCCTGCTGGGTCATCTGCGTGATGTTGCCCAGTGGCATGATCTGCGTGGTGATGGCTTGCGCCTGGATGCGTGCCGCGTTCTGACGGATCTGCTCAGGGGTGTCGAGCATCACACCCGCCGGAGCTGCGCTGAACAACGGACTGGTTGGTTTGGCCGAGTGGCAAACCGCGCAACGTTCTTGAATCACGTTGTGCACTTTGTCAAAGGCCGGACCTGCGTTGGAGGCTTGCGCCGGTGCTGCGGCAGGAGCTGCCGGAGCAGCAGGTGCCGCCGCTTCAGCCGGTTTCAAGCCACCGCCCAATGCCGTTTCCGGCAGCGGTTGGTACTCGATTTTCGCTGGCGCCTTGGCCACTTCCGGCGCGGTCGACATCGGCATTGGGCCGGTGACGTACGCCAGACTGATCATGCCCACCGCTGCCACTGGCAGGGTCCAGGCAAACTTGTGGCTGTCATGACGGGTGTTGAAGTAGTGACGCACCAACACCGCCAACACCGCGATCCCGGCCAGGATCAACCAGTTGTACTGGCTGCCGTAGGTGCTCGGGAAGTGGTTGCTGATCATGATGAACAGCACCGGCAGGGTGAAGTAGTTGTTGTGACGCGAACGCAGCAAGCCTTTGGCTGGCAGCGCCGGATCCGGCGTGCGGTTTTCGGCAATAGCTGCGACCAGTGCGCGTTGCGCCGGCATGATGATGCGGAACACGTTACCGACCATGATGGTGCCGATGATCGCGCCGACATGCAGATACGCACCACGACCGCTGAACACTTTGCTGAAGCCATACGCCGCGCCGATGATCAGCACGAACAGAATGAAACCGAGCAGAGCAGGGCGTTTGCCCAGGGCCGAGTCGCACAGGAAGGAGTAGATGAACCAGCCGATAAACAGCGAGCCGATACCGATGGCCACGCCTTCAGGGCCGCTCAGGGTGCTGCCCGGAGCCAGCAGGTAGAGCGTTGGATTGGAGTAGAACACCACGCACAGCAGCGCGATACCCGACATCCAGGTGAAGTAGGCTTCCCATTTGAACCAGTGCAGGTTTTCCGGCATCGCCGGCGGGGCCAGTTTGTATTTTTCCAGGTGATAGATACCGCCACCGTGGATCGCCCACAGGTCACCGGCCAGACCGGTTTTCGGGTTGACGCGGTTGAGGTTGTTCTCCAGCCAGACGAAGTAGAACGACGCGCCGATCCAGGCCACGCCAGTAATCATGTGAACCCAGCGCACGCTCAGGTTCAGCCATTCCAACAGATGTGCTTCCACAGTCTTTACCTCTCGCCTGTCACTCTTGTTGTCGAGTGATCAGACCTTCTCTTATTGGTGGGGGGCGAGGATCAAACGCTCATCCTCTTTGAAAAAATGCTCATCGCAGTTATTGCCTGTGCCACTGCGATCAACCACCAGGAAGTCATCCCGCTTTTCGATCGTCAGCACCGGATGGTGCCAAACGCCGCGATGGTAATTAATGCCCTGCCTGCCGTTGGTGACGAAGGCGCGGACCAAGCCTGATACAGGTTCATCGCCAAGTGGCGCGACCACGATCAGAAAGGGGTTGCCGAGCAGCGGAATGAAAGCCTGGCTGCCCAGCGGATGGCGTTCCAGCATGCAAACGGTCAGCGGCATGTCCTGCGCGTCGGCGCGGAAAATGCTGATGATCGCGTTGTCCTCAGGCTGAGCGGTTTCGACCGTCGCCAGTTTATGGAAGCGCATGGTCGAACCGTTGTTGATCATGAAGTGATCGCTGCCGTCGGTTTCGATGACGTCACCGAAAGGGGCGAAGGCTTCTTTGGTCAGCGGTTCAATCTGTAGTGTGCGCATGCTGTTCTTCTTTTCGTTGAGTGATCGTTCCCACGCTCCGCGTGGGAATGCAGCCCGTGACGCTCCGCGTCACATCCAGAGTGGACGCAGAGCGTCCAGTGATGCATTCCCACGCAAAGCGTGGGAACGATCATTGCGTTGTTATTTAGCGACCTTGCCGAGAACGCGCAGGCGGCTCACACCACCATCCGGGAACACGTTCAGGCGGATGTGAGTGATCGGGCCCAGTGCCTTGATCTGCTCGACGAAGGTGTGTTCGGCGTGCATCTCCAGCTTCTGGCTTGGCAGCAGTTCACGCCAGAACAGCGATTGGGTTTCGATCTGGCTGTCAGTACCGCCCTTGACGAACGCGCCCTGGATCGAGCAAGTGTCTGGGTAGTTGCCTTTGAAGTGCAGGGTGTCGACGACGATCTTCTCGATCTCGCCCGGGTGACCCAGCGCGACGATCACCCAGTCATTGCCCGGCGTGCGACGACGTGCAGTTTCCCAGCCGTCGCCCATGTTGATGCCACGGCCCGGGTTGAGGATGTTGCTCATGCGGCCGAAGTGTTCGTCGGAGCAGGCGAGGGCGCGGCCACCATTGAGGGCTGCTGCCAGATCGACTTGCTCGTTGTCGCCAACCGCTGACCAGTCGCGGAACGGAATGCCGTACACGCGCAGACGGGCGACACCGCCGTCCGGGTAGATGTTGAAGCGCAGGTGGCTGAACGCTTGGTCGTTGCTGATTTCGTGGTAGTGGTGGCTGTTGCCCTGCAGCTCGACGGCCGACAGCACTTCAGTCCACTGGGTGTTTTCATCAGGCTCGCCCGACGCCAGGAAGCACGCTTCCAGAGAGGCCGATGGCGGGAAGTTGCCGGTGAAGAATGAAGTGTCGATGTCCACGCCTTTGATCGAGCCCGGTACGCCCAGACGGATCACGGCGCTGTCGAAGCCTTCGAAGCGCTTGCGGCGCGATTCCCAGCCGTCCATCCACTTGCCGTTGTCATCGAACACGCCCTCCTTCCATACGGCCGGGGTCGGTTGGAACAGACGATTGGCGTCTGCGAACCAGTCATCGGTGACCGAGATGATTTTGGTGCCCAGACGGGCATCGGCCAGGTTGACGAATTTTTCGAAAGGTACGGCGTAAGCTTTCATTCTTCTTGTCTGCCTTTAAAAAAGTGGCTGGGGATGCTTGCAAGACCCTGGGTGCTCTCCGCGTCTGATGCACTCGGGTCAGGCTTCGCTAAAGAGTCAGTAAACGGAACAGGGCGATCTTGTTGATCTCCGCCAGCGCGCATTTGAACTCGGTGTCGACCGAATTGTGAATACGCGTTTCGAACGCCGCGAGGATCTGATGCCGGTTGCTGCCTTTTACCGCCATGATGAAGGGAAACTTGAACTTGGCTTTGTAGGCGTCGTTCAGCTCGGTGAAGCGCTGGAACTCTTCGGCCGTGCATTGGTGAATACCGGCGCCAGCCTGTTCATTGGTGCTGGCTTCGGTCAGTTGGCCCTGGACGGCAGCTTTGCCGGCCAGGTCCGGGTGAGCGTTGATCAGCGCAAGCTGGCTGGCGTGATCGGCGCTCAACAGGATGTCGCTCATGCGCTGGTGCAGGGTTTCGATCTCGTCGATCGAGGCATCTGCGCCCAGGTCGTAGGCCTTCTCGGCCACCCATGGCGAATGTTCGTAGATGTCGGCAAAAGCTTTGACGAAGGCGTCGCGGCTCAGGCTCGACGGTTGCAGGGTTTGAAAGCGGCTCATTTGGCGGCCCCTTGGTACGGGTGGGTTTCGTGCCAGTGACGCGCGATGTCGACGCGACGGCTGAACCACACCTGTTCATGACTTTTGGCGTATTCGATAAAGCGTTTGAGCGACGCGAGGCGACCCGGACGGCCGATCAGGCGGCAGTGCAGACCGATCGAGAGCATCTTCGGTGCTTCAGCGCCTTCGGCATAGAGCACGTCGAACGCGTCTTTGAGGTATTCGAAGAAGTCGTCACCCTTGTTGAAACCCTGCACTTGGGTGAAGCGCATGTCGTTGGTGTCGAGGGTGTACGGGATCACCAGATGCGGTTTGCCGGTCGGGTTGTTCGGTTCCCAGTAGGGCAGGTCGTCGTCGTAGGTGTCGCAGTCGTAGAGGAAACCACCTTCTTCCATGACCAGGCGACGAGTGTTCGGGCCGGTGCGGCCGGTGTACCAACCCAGTGGGCGCTCGCCGGTGATTTCGGTGAGGACGCGGATCGCTTCGAGCATGTGCTCGCGTTCCTGCGCTTCGTCCATGTACTGGTAGTCGATCCAGCGGTAGCCGTGGCTGCAAATCTCGTGGCCGGCATCGACCATCGCACGGATCACATCCGGGTGGCGCTGAGCGGCCATGGCCACCGCGAAAATGGTCAGCGGAATATCGAATTCCTTGAACAGTTTCAGGATCCGCCAGACGCCGGCACGGCTGCCATACTCGTAAAGCGATTCCATGCTCATGTTGCGCGCGCCTTGCAGCGGCTGAGCGGCAACCATTTCGGAGAGGAAGGCTTCGGACTCTTTATCGCCATGCAAAATGTTGCGCTCGCCGCCTTCTTCGTAATTGAGTACGAAGGACAGGGCGATGCGGGCATTGCCCGGCCAGTGTGGGTGAGGAGGGTTACTGCCGTAACCGATCAGGTCGCGTGGGTAGTCAGCGCTCACTGCAGTCTTCCTTCTTATTCGTTGACAGATTGGTGTGGCGGCCTGGCGGTGAATTAACAGGCTGGCGTCACAGCGATGGGCTGATTGTATACAACTTTATTCGCAATTTGTAAGCCTGAATTTTCGCATTTTTCACCGACTGTCATCTTTTCCTGCTATTGGCGTGAGCCTGCAAGAAACCTGCCTGACCAGTCAGCTAATGGATAGGAGGTGCAATGAATTGGCGTGTTGCTGGCAGAACGCGAGGAAACCCCCGAATGGCGGGGGTGATGTGAAAAATGTCGTTTTTATTGTGTACAATTTTTTTGAAAAGTGTCTTAATCAATCGCTCGCCGCAGCTTTTCGTGCTCCGAATCGGTGCGGTCTCCTTTTTATCTGACTTCGGGAGGCGCGAGGTCTGACTGCTCCATGCAGGCAGGCGCGCAGAATCAATGGGACGTTTGACTACACACGTTTTGGACGCTGCACACGGTTGCCCGGGCAGTTCGATCAAGGTCGAGCTGTACCGCGTTGAAGGATCGCACCTGGAATTGGTCGCCAGTGCCGTCACCAACAGCGATGGCCGGGTCGATGCACCGCTGCTGCAAGGCGATGATTATCGTACCGGCGTTTATCAGGTTCAGTTCCATGCGGGCGATTACTACCGCGCCCGTGGCGTTCAGTTGCCGGAACCGGCATTCCTCGACGTGGTTGTGCTGCGCTTCGGCATCTCTGCCGAACAGGATCACTACCATGTGCCATTGCTGATTTCGCCGTACAGCTATTCCACGTACCGGGGCAGCTGACCCCCAAGCAGCTGCCCCCACCGGGAAGCGACTGCGCATATAGCTTCTTTGGTCTTTCGCCCGCTCACACTGCGGGCTTTTTTTATGCCTGTATTTTGTGCATGGCCGCGCGCCCCGGAGAACTCTGGAGCGCGCGGCTTCGCGTTCGGGTAAGCATTAACGATAAGGTTATTCAGCTGTGTCGGCTGACGACAAGGTTGTATTCGTGAGTGGGGAGAGGCTCGTTGGTGCCCAGCAAAAAAATGATCCTGTTCGTGTGCAAGTGTTCCATCAGGTCGTTGTTGATATGGGCGTCCATGTTGTCGACAAAGACTCTTTTTTTGAGCCAGGCAATTGGATCTGGGAGAAAAACAGTTTTGTTCTGAATCCTGTCCATGAACATGATGAAGATATGCTCAACACCCGTTCGCTTGATCAATAAGGCGTTCCCCTGGTTGGCGCCGAAATCATGGGCAATGTAGTAGCCGTGTGCGCTGAGAAGATCTTTGAACAGTGTCCGCGTTGTTCGCCGACCTCTTTGATGTTGTGAACCGGATAACAGCTTCGGATTGAAGTCGATTCTGTGCAGACCTTCAGCGGAAGGGAGCGGCATACGCGTGTAGTCATTTACGTCGGCTGCAAGCGGCGAGAGAAGCATTAGCGGGTCGCTCAAGTCTTGACGAACGACTCGGTTATCGCCCACGAACTTAGAACGATTTTCCCAGTACTTGAAAGTCTCGACCAATGCACTGATCCCGGACCCGCTCAGTTTATTGGAGTGACTGGCCCGATTGAACATCTCCCGTGCGGTTTCGCTTGCGGAGTGATCAGAAAGGAAGGGGAACTGATCGCTGACATATTGAGTGAGGCTTTTTTCAAATGGCCGACTCCCTGCAATTTTCCATGCTTCACTGCCTTGCGCCGTCCTGTCCGCCGACTTCACCACCCCCCGGGGTTGTAACTCAGGATTGGTCAGCAGTAATTGTTCAAAAGCATCGAAACGATAAGCAGAGAACTGAGGAGGCTTGATGAAGGCAAAACCGTCAACGGCGTGGGTCGCCTGGTCAAGCAGCGCAAAGTGCTTGCCGCCGATTTCCACGGAGTCGCCGGCTGGCGGTTTCGTTGTTCCCCAGGCTTTCCATAGTTCACTGATGCCCATGAGTACGAAGGGATCGAGAGGATCACTGTCTTCTGACAGTCGAGGGCGCTTGCTTGGGCTGGGGCCGGGCTTTTCTGGCTGAGTGAGGTGGCGAGAACTGCCTGGCTGCGGATCCTGCTGCGTATTTGCGAAGGCCTGCAACTTGCGGCGCCAGACGAATTGCCCAGGGATCTGCTCGAACGTGATATCCGGCACATTGGTCGTTGTTGCAGACGCCAGTTTGTATTCGCCTTGTTCATTCCTGCGAACCAGGATGGTGCCGTCGGCGATATCGATATAGGTTCTCCCGCGCGGTCCTTTGCGGATGCCGTCCGGGGAACCTTGCGCTGCAGGAAGAAGCGCCGCCAGGTGCGGGTCGACGAAAGGAATCGCGTGTGACGGTTCGTTAATCCGTTGCGCCGATCGCTTCCTCTGTCTGGATTGAGCCGTGTACCACTGGGCCTCGACTCGCCACAGTGGCAAACCGTCGATTTTTTTCAGGATCGGTGGTGTCACGCCCGGCGCTGCTGGCCAGGGAATCTGATAGTCCCCGGTTGTGTTGCGTTCAACCCGGTAATGACGGCCGTCTTCCAGGTGCGCGTAAGTCTGACCGCCCGGGGCCACGAATAACCCGTCGATGGTTTCGTGCGGTTGTAGCAGATGGGTTTGTAAAACCGGCAGGGATATCTCGGCCAGTCTGGCATTGGCTTCGGTGATCACCGGGTCCGTGATGTGACTCACCACGACATGTGGGTAATCAGTTACTTCGCTGCCAGATGGAGCGGAAATGGATGGCCCCGGCAGTCGATTCGTACCTGGCGCAAAAATGTTGGAGCCGCCAGGATTCGTTCCGCTGCCATTGCCAGCGTTAGACCTGTTGGTCGTCGAGGTATCGGGCAACGCAGGGCGAATGGTGGTCTTTGTGGGTCTGGTCATTCAACTTTCTCTGAGCGATTCATGGTGCATTCCTCTCTGTTCTGCTCAATCACTGGTCTTTGAAAATGAACAGCGTTGTTTGCCCCAGAACATCTGTCTGTGTTCCACCCAGCAGATAGCTGATCTTTTTATCTTTGCTGTAAGCCGACAGAGGCTTTGGTTCGCTGCTGGATGTTTGCACCACGACCTCACTGCGCTCGAAACGCTCAGGCTGAAATCGCTGCAACCTCCCGTTAATAAGAGGAGGCAGTTTCAGCACAAATACGTGGTCGATTTTCTCCCGGTAAAAGAGCAATTCGTTCTCGGCAAGCGTGTTTGTCGAGTGGTTCAGCACGTACCCGTTATCCTCCAGAAGCTGACTGAACAGCTTGCGCAAATTCGGCCCGGTTGGCGCCGTGGCGTACTCGTTCCAATGCCGGGAGAAGCGTCCGGGGTCAAAATCCAGTCGCATCAAGCCTTCACCCAGTGAGGAGGGAATCGCCAGGGTTTCTTCCGGTCCGTAAAGAGGCCGTAACATCAGTAACGGGTCAGCCAGTTCTCGACGCGGCGCTGTGTGCTGATCCCTGTTGGCCCAGTAACGAAACACTTGATTCATGAGCGCCAAACCGGGGGCAATGATGATTTCAGATCGGTTTGCCTGATTGAACATGGCTCGGGCGAGTGAGTTGACCGATTGATCCGACAGGTATTTGAAGGTTCTGGAAATGTATTGAGTGAGCGGCATCTCAAAAGGCACGACACTGTCCAGCACTGTCCATTGGTTGTTCTGTTTAACCGCCCACTTGGGCTGCAACGACGGGTTTTCCCGCAGCATGTATTCGAAGGTGTCGTACAAGACGGGTGAGAACAACGGATGTTGCAGATAGACCAGTCGCGGGTTGGCACTCATGTCCTGTTGCATCACCCGGTAATACTGCCCGTCTATCTCGATATGATGGCCCACCTGTGGACGGACACTCTGTCCCCAGTTTCGCCATAACCCGAAACTCAAGTTGATCGCCTCGGGATTGGCGGACAGCAAGCTATCGGTCAGCGCTTCGCTGGCATCTGTACCTTCTTCCTGATGCAGACGCTTGCCCGGGACGGCCATGGGCTCCGGCGTATCGGTTGAGGCTTTGCGTTTTTCCTGTAGCGAACGCTCCGGTTCAGAACCGGTTTTGCGGCGCCACAGTCGCGTCCCGGGAATCTGTTCGAACAATAATGCGGAGGCATCGCGCACGGTCGCAGAGCTTTGCTGATACTCACCGTTGGCGTTTTTTCGCACCATGACGGTTCCTTCGGCCGTATCGATGTAGGTTTTGCGGTGCTTGTCGTAGCGGATTCCGTCTGGCGTCTGCCGGGAGGGGGAGAGCAGGGCCGCTGCATCGGGTGCCAGGTAGGTTGGCTGTTCCGCAGCAAGACTCTCGGCGGCTGCATTTCGCCGGTCACTTTCCGAGTTGTGCGCCAGCCAACCCGGCCGTTCGAACGTCCAGACGGGCTGGCGTTCTGTTCTGATCAAGAAGGGGCCAGGCAGACGCGGGGAGAAATTGAAGGGAATCTGATAGCGGCCATCGTGCTGCATCTCGACCAGCAGATGGCCTTCATTCTCGACACGGGCATATAACTTGCCATCCGGACTGGTGAACAGACCGCTGTCGTGATCCAGCCGTTGTAGCAGATGGGCTTGATCGGCAGGCCAGGTGATTGCTTGCAGTGCTGAGGCAACTTGCGCTGAGTAGGATGCAGGCATGTCGTTGACCTGCACTGACGGGGGCTGCGCCGAGGCGTCCGGCAGCGCTGCGGGGAGTGTTGTGGTTGCCGGTAGTCGGGGAGATGTGTTTGCCATATTTGGGCGAGCATCGGGCGCAGTGACCCCGGCCACGCGCTTCGGTGGTTTGACCATTGATTTGAACTCGGTGTATGGAACAAGAGGTTTTATTGAGGCTTGTCCACAAAAATCTGCGGACAAGTTGCGGAGATGCCGGGTTGTGTATTCACCCTTCTCTAACAATGAACAGGGTCGAGTTATCGGGGGAAATCTGTTGTTTGCCGCCCACCAGATAAATCACTTTGTAACTTTTGAGATGTTCGGCCAGCGCCTGTCTGTCCGCTTCGCTGAGTCTTCTCTGGAACTGCGGGCTGGCAATTTCGGAGCCGACAACGGAGTAACGAGGTACAGGCGTCTGCGTAACAGGGGTCAACTTCAATACGAAAACAGCAGCGACGCCTTCTCGGTGAAAAATCATGACGTCTTCGCCACTTGGATGCGGGTGTCTGTTCGGGTTGATGCTGTAACCGCTGAGGCCAAGAATTCTTCCGAATACGTCGCGCGTGCTTGAAACACTCGACGTCGAATCCAGTTGCTGGACGTCGAAGTCCAGACGCTGCAAACGGCTCGAAACAGGCGCCGGCAAAGCGAGCAGCCCTCCGGCGTATTGGTCATTGTGCCGGGCGGGCAAAATGGGCAGTAGCATCAAGGGGTCTGAAAAACTGGGGTGGGGCGAGGTGTTGTTGACTCTGTCGGTCCAGTGGCGGAGCGTCAGCGTCAATGCTGAAAGTCCACCGGCATCAATCCCTTGAGGCGTGGACACACGCTCAAATACAGCTCTGGCGAGGTTATTTGCCGAGCGTTCGGACAGAGAGTTCAGGGCGCTGGATACATATTGCGTTGCCGACATTTCGAACGGCGCGTGGTTGTCCAGAACCTTCCACTGGCCATTGCGTTTCAGCGCCCATTTCGGCTGTATCGAAGGGTCATTGCGCAGCATGTTTTCGAATTCGTCGAAACCTTGAGGTTTAAACCTCGGGTGTTGCAGATAAACCAGATCGGTGTCGGCGCGTAGAACCTGCCTGACCAGCGGATAGTGCAATTTTTCTATTTCTATCGACTCGCCTGTTTCCGGTTTGGTGGTTTTTCCCCAGTTTTTCCACTGTGCTACCGACAGATCCAGTGCAGCCGGCCGCTGGGCTGACAGACGTTCGATCAGCACGCCTGTCGTCGATGCGACGTCGCTTTCCTGGACCGGGTATGGGCGATTGCTCGGACCGGGTAGAGCGTCGGTCGTTTCGGTGGACACTGGGTCGGTTGCGGCTTGAAGGCGGTGTCGCGGCTCGTCGATTTCACGCCACTGTTTTGTCCCCGGAATCTGTTCAACCCATTTACCTGTCGGAGACGCTTCCCCGGCGTGTGTCTGACGCCAGCCATCCGCGGTTTTGCCGACCATGACCATGCCGTCGTGCATTTCGACATACGCTTTCTTGTACTTGTCGTAGCGAAAACCTTCTGCGGTGCCTTCCTGAAGTTTTAGTTGGCTTGCCGATTCGGCATGGATGAACACCGGATGTTGCACACTCGCGCTGGTGGCGGTGCTTGCGGCGGCTGCCTGCTGGCTTTCGCTGAAGTGCAGGGATACCCAATCGGCGGCACGTGATGAACCTGAGCTCTCAGGGAAGTGGTGGACGGTGATTGTGGGGCGCGGGGAAGTCACGTCCGCCAAGGGGTGGATAGTGACCGTTTGGGGTGACGTTACTGCCGGTAAGGCAGTTGAAGACGCGCCGGCTGCGCCAGGCACATTGTCGCCGCCTGGGCCAGGATGAATGATTTCCCCGGCCGTAGCTCCGAGAGGATTGCCTGACAGTTCGACGGGGGTTGCGGACGCGTCGGGCGAAAGCGTACGCGGAATTTTCTTCGGTGGCTTGGCCATTGAATGACTCCTTTGGATTGTTTATCCAGTCGTTTGCATCGGGGTGGGGAGCCATGGTCGGGAAAAGATCATCCGGATGTGCGGTACATATGTAATGTCCTGCCAGCATTTGCCGCAGGATGTTGCGCAATCCGTCGGATGTGTAAAAAACTCTCATCGACGCGCTGCCGACGAGAGTTTCGCATCGGCCTTTACCGCTCTCTGAAAATGAACACGGTTTCGGGATTCGACTGCACCCTCAATACGCCACCGATCAGCCACACCACTTTGTTCTGTGCCGTGGCGGTTGTCAGGGCTTGCAACGCGTCGGTGCCAATCCTGGCCGGCAAGCTCGGGTCTGCCAGCTCATTGCCTGGGGTGTGGGAAAAGCCGACATGTTCCACTGCGCCCAGTTTCAGGAAATAGATCTGGTCATGGGAGTTGCGCCGGAAAACCAGAGTGGGCATGCGATGCTCATAAGTCAGAGGAAAGACGTCGTAGCCGCTGCGTACCAGCAAGGCGCCAATCAGACGCCTGAGGTTCAGATCTGTCGGATAGGTTTTGTAGTGATTCCATTCGACGGGAAAACGTGTTGGATCGAAATTGAGCCGTTGCAGCTCGCCGTCGACCTGGGAGGGCATCCGGATGATTTTTTTTCCGTCGCGATCAATGGAGGGTGCCACCTTCAGCATGTTTAGCGGGTCGGCGTACGCTGGTGTCGTGGGAAACGGCCGTTGCTTCCACTGATGCAAGACGGCCTGAATATTGATCAGTCCGGTGCCGGTAATCACAGGTGAGTTGTCCGCGAGTTCAAACAATCTCTTGGCGACGGCATGTGCAGTGGCATCAGAAAAGTCGGGAAATGCCTTGGCAACCGACCGCGATATCGGTTCATTAAAAAAACGTTTACCGGGGTTTATTTCTCCCGGATCGTTACCTAGGCGAAACGTTGCAACGGGCTGCAACAAGGGCGCTGTATAGAGCATTTGGTCGAACGCCTCGAAGCCTGCAGGCGTAAAGTCTGGATGTTGGACAAAGTAGACTTTGGGTGTGCGGTTGGAGCCGACAGGCACAATCGGATAATGAAACCAGCCGAGTTGCACGGACTCCACCAGCGGTGGTTTGTTCAGATGGCCCCACGGTAGCCAGAAAAGCGGTGTTTGCTCGGTCGGGGCGCTCGCGTCAAGGCGCATTGGCAGAACTGGATCTACAGGTGCGTCGAGCCGTGGTCGTTTGCTTGGGCCTGGTTGCGCTTCGTCCGGTTCGGCAATCGGTCGAGACGTGCCGGCAACAGGGTTTTCTTTGGTGGGTGAGTTCCGGCTCTTGCGGCGCCAGAGTACTGTTCCGGGAATCTGTTCAAAAAAAATATCGGGAGATTCCCTGCTCGTCGGCGAGGCCAGTTGATACTCACCTTGTTGGTTTTTACGGACCATGACCGTGCCTTCTGCCGTATCGACGAAGGTATGGTTGAGCTTGTTGTAACGCAGTGCATGCGCTGAAAGCTCTGCACGGGTCAGCGTATTTGCGTCTTCGGGCGCAAGGTAGGAGAGGGGGGGCGGGGTGACAGGTGTTTCGGTCCGAGACGCTGTCGATTGCCAGCCAGGGCGCTGGATAAGCCAACTGGACTGGCCTTCTGTCCTGGTCAGTACTGGCCCGGGAACACCGGGCGCAAATGTCAGAGGAACGTAATAATTGCCCTGCAAATCCCGTTCGACGACGAACCGGCCTTCGCTGCCGATTTGTGCGTAGGTCCGCTGATCCGGTCCGGTGAACAAGCCGGTATTTTCTCCAATCGGCGTCAGTTCGTGCAATCGGTCCTGAGGCCAGGCAATTGCACTGCGGGCGGTCCTGTAAGTGTCGGGTATTTCGTTGACGATGACGGCGGGCGGTCGATGGGTGGAGGTGCCACTGGCGTGTGCCCCGCTGGTTGAATCGACGCCAGACAATGGGGTGTCGGGCAAGGTTGGGGTGACGCGGGTACCCGAGCCTGACTGCGCAGGTCTTGTTGTAACAGTTGTATCGGCTGGTGCTGTCACCGGAACTTTCTTGGGTGGTTTCGCCATGTGAAATTACTCATTGAGGGATGATGCGTAACGCACGAAAGTGCCTCGCCGCATTTTTCAGGTGCACTCGTCTGCATCCCGGAAAATCCAGGTTGGGAAAACGATGGAGAGGTTCGATGACTTACACTTCGGTGCGCGCGCGTGTTTTCGGGTTTGCCTGATGTACGGCGTGCAAAGTTGCAGGCCTATGCATCAAGGGCGGCGGCGTGAAGAGGGTGAGATCTTGATGGTTACAGCGGATCGAACACTGAGTCGGCGAGCTTCAACTTATCTACTTTGCTTTTGGTTTTTTTGCTCGTTGTTTCATCAGTGCTGTGTTTGCGATCAATGGTCGAAGCATTGTGCTCATCGCTTTCAAAGCGCATATCTGTGATGACGACGGCGTCAGTAATTTTTGCTGTTGCCAATGACGCTTTGCGTACGGTGGTGGCCATCTGAACTTCCTTGTTCTGGCAGGTTTTTGTCAGGCGAGGCGTGATAATACGATCGATTTTTGAACGCTGTATATCAACGGGTTGTTGCTGTGTATTGCGCGCGGCGGGTGCTGCTGGAAAACGCAGCCTGAAAACAATAAACCGGCCCGAGGGCCGGTTTATTCAGGCGCTGACGTCGTTTGGCCAGTGGTCAATTATCGGGCAGTGACAGTGGCGGCACCCGCTTTGACTTATGGTTGCAACGATTGAAAATTTCCAGCTGCGAATAAGTTATTTGCCGAGATTTGTTACTGTCCAGAATCCATTTACGGTTCGCCAGGTTGTACTTCAACCTGCCTCGAGTACCGTCGCTCAATGCAATATTGCGCACGTACAGTTCGCGTTGAGCAAGCGCGGAAAATTCCTCGGGCAAATCTTCCATCGTAGGCGGTTCAAAATATCTGGCGTCGAGGCTGTCGATATAAACCCGGTCGAAAGTCAGGTCTACGGTATGTATCACGCCTTTTGGTCCGATGACAAAAATCTGATCAATCAGATCGTCAGGACCGTACTGCGGTAGATGCAGGGTGACCGTTCCGATGTACAGCTGATTGCCGGACAATACGATCTTGAAATCTTTGATTTGCGTCGCATCGATTTGCCAGGTGGATGAGTTGTTCAACCGAACTTTGGCAGTTGCCAGGCCGCCCGGCGTCGAAATCCGTATCACCCTGTTTTCGCGCAAATGCATCGTATAGGTGGCACCTGCACCCGCAAAGTTTTCGATTGCAGTTTGTTCGGTTAAAGGCAAGAACCTGACACAGGAAGAAACGTGATCCAGTTTCTCCGTGAGGGATACGGGTAATTCGAAAACCGCTTTGTCGTGGGTTCTCAGCGGGAAACGCAAGTCATGACTGGTCAGTGTATTGGCGACAACGCTGTGTTTGTAGTGTGCCGGAGGTACGGCGTACTCTTTCTCCAGGATCAGCGTATGGGATTTTCCATCGCGAAATACCAGCTGATAGCCATGGGTAGAGACGCTGGCTGCGAGGTTTTTCAGGGCAGCATCGAGTGTTGTTTCTGAATACTGGCCGACGCCGGCGATCTGCAACAGGCTCTTGCCGAAGTAGAACAGAAAATCACACGAGACATTGACCTTGTCTTTGTCCGCCGCTTCGTTCATCAAAATGGCGGGGGTGGTGGCAAAAGCAACATGTGCACTGGTCATTTCGGCATAGTCGTAATCAAGAAAGATGCGCGTGCCGTAATTGGAATCGGCGGAGCTGCCGGTTATGAATTGAGTGTGCAGGTTGTAGCGCTGAACGTAATAGTGGGTGTTTTGTCGGGTGGGTACATTGCACACTGTTGCGTGGACAAAGGTCGTTGGTTCAGGGCGTCCCCCTTTGGTTTTTTCTGTGTGTATCTTGACGGGATGGTCGTGTTCGATTGTTTTGGGCAGATCCGGTTTCAGGTGATATCCATCGCGAGTAATGATTATTAATTTGTCATTGTGCAAAACCCGACGCCCGTCGGTTTTTTTGTACACGTTATCGATGACTATTTTGCTTCGGCGACCGTAATGAAAGTCGAAGCTCACTTCGATGGAAAGACGGCATCTGTCCACCTCCCATTTCTCGATCTGGTCCATTCGCCAGCCCAGCGATATCTTGCTTTCGTCTACGCCATCTTCCGAGATGAGAACTGAACCCTCCGCCAATTCCACGTGATAAAAATCCACTCCCGATTCACCGAATGCGGTGGCGTTTGCCTTGTACATATAAATCGAGTCGTTACCGGCGCCAGCATTAATGGTGTCTGCGCCTCTTGAGGAAATCACGTTGGGTGCTGCGGTGCCCGTGACAATGCTTCTTCCGTTTTGCAGCGTCTGAACGTTTTCAACGCTTTCGAGTAGTGTCTTGAGCGAGTACGTCTCGCCATCCACTACAGACGCATCCGGGTTCGGCGTATAGATGCGCAAGGTGCCCGCCGCCAGATCGATGGCGTAGCCACGGCCGGTGATCGGATGCGACTGGTTGCCATCCAATATCAAAGTGTCGCTGCCGGCACCGCCGTCGAGTCGGGAAAATTCACTGCTTTCGATATATCTTGCCAGGTCATCCGCCGCATCCTGGGCAGTGAACCTGTCATCTTTGTCGCCCCCCGTGAGATCCTTTATGCCTTCCGTGTAATAAAAGGCATTAGGCTTTTCCGCGACACCGGTGATGGTGTCTTTGCCACTACCGATCAGCCACAAAATGCCTTTGGTTTTCCCCGGCGTTCCCAACACGGCACCAGGGGTTTGAGCCGTTACGCCGTCGCGAGCGTCAATGGTATCGTCAAGACCGACTACTTCAGGGACGTAGTCAATCGGCATGGTTTCGACTCCCCACCAGTGTTTTACGCGCTTGCGTCTTTTCGTCAGGCGGTCTTCATAACGGCCATGCACGACGGCTTCGATGGTGTCCTTCTGCGTCTCGTTGAGTATCTGGCTGGCGCTCGCTTGCATTCGTTTGGCGGTTTCGATTTTGGCTTTGGCCAGTTCGTAACGATTTTTGATGTCCTGGTCTATGTCCTTCAATGGCAGAAAGGAAAACCATCCGGTGCGCCAGCGCTCTTCAACGGTGAGTTCGATGTAGTCATCGATTTCATCCACCATGCGTACGGCACCGTAGACCTGCGATCCTATCGCCATCAGCGCACCCGCCGCGAGGCCGACCGGGCCGGCGAAGGAAAAACCGGCCATGGCGGCACTGCCGAGAATGACGGTCATAGCGGCACTGGCAATGTTCAAACCGCCGCTGACGTAATGATCCATGGCCTCTTTGCCGGTTTTATTGCTGGCGGCGTTGAATTCTCTGACGGCGCTGTAGATATCGAACGGTAATGTCAGTGCACCGCCAATGAGTCCGCCGGAACGACCCAGGCGGATCCCGGCACGGGTTTTGGTGAAGTCGCTCAAGGCGCCACTGCCTGCCTCGATCATGCGCTGGCCGACTTTGGTCACAGCTACGTCGGTGATAATCGAGGCCACCTCGGTGCCGATCCCGATGCCGTTGAAAATGATTTCATCCTGATCATTATTCTTCACGGCATCGTAAATGCCGCGAATTCCCATGAATATGCCAAAAGCCTGAATGCCGACACTGGCGCCGATCATGGAATGGTTCTTGATGATGAGCCAGTCCGGATTGCTGCGCTTGCTTGAATAGACCAAGTGCAAATCGAGGGTCTGCGCCGATTTCAACAGGCGAGCCATTTTTTTCGCGTATCCGCCATCCTCGACACTTGTCCCGATGTCTTCGCTGATGACCGGAAGGGCAGTGGAAGGACGCAGACTGGCGAGTTCGAACAAAAAGGAAGGCAGCAAATAGTCATCACCGAAGGTGGAGACTTTCATGCGCTGTTCGATGGCGGCATAACTGAGTTGCAGGGCGTTGACGAACGATCGACTTGGCCGGCGGAACTGGGTGTTATGACCGGTTAGCGGCTGGCCATCGATGGTCGCTCCCATAGCATCCAGCGCTCGGCGTGTCACTGTGTATGAACCTATTTTGAACGGTCCGAACAGCTCGTCGAGCATCTTGAGCTGACCGGGCTTTCGTTGGCCGGTCGAGGCAGACGTCTTTCCCGCATCATCGGCGCCCGTCGCTTCGAAGTCGATTGTCTCGGCGGTGCGTTCATTGGTTTGCACGCCGATGTCCAACACTTCGAAGGTGTCAAACTGGGCATAGTGGGTTTTAACCGGTATGGGTTTTAACATTGAAACATCCTTGTTCAATATAGTCTGCAGCATGCAGGGCAACGTTGCAGATAGAGATATAACTTCATGTAGTGCGAGTAAAGAGCTGATGTGTTGCAATTAAATAAGTGAAAGGAAGTCAGCGGTTTGAATAATTATGAATCTTCTTGTTTCAAATGAGAGTTACTTGTTGTTTTCCATCCAGAACACACTAAAAAATCAAGTCGCCATCGTGATACGACCTTGTCGTCGGGTTGACGCAGTAACTTTTTGTTTCGCAGACAGGGTACACAAGTGGCGACAGCGACCTGACGCCAGCGGGATTTTTAAACAGACTTGTTGAATCGGCATCCATGAAAGCCGGATGTTGCAACGTGGCGCCGAGTGAACTCGGCAGTCAGGGGGGGCGGAAAAGTCACTGGCCGCGTGCGGTATATATGTCTTGAAGCGAAGGCAAACGAGGCAATACGTTTAACGTAACTGGAGGAGAGCGATTCTCCAGGCTGCGTGTAACACGGCGGGCTGATTCAGTGAGAATGAGCCCGCCAGCGTTTCAGTGGCTACTAAGCAAGGACGCCGCGCCGGCACCGCCAAACAAACCGGCACTGATTCGGTTAAACCAGCTCTGGCCTTTACCACTGCGCAGATAACGGGCAGCGCCATGGGCACCCAGTCCGTAGGCCAGCTTGCAGAGTAGATCGAGCACTGTCCAGGTTGCGATCATCACCAGCAACTGCGCAAGGAACGGTTGTTCGGCGTTGAGGAACTGCGGCAGGAATGCGGCGAAGAACAGGATGTCTTTCGGGTTGCTTGCGCCCAGCACAAAAGCGCGGCCGAACAGCGTGCGGAAACGTGGCACCGGCGCTGCTTGTGGTACTTCGGCGCCGACCGAGGGCTGACGCGATTGCTGCCAGCTCTGCCAGGCGAGGTAGAACAGGTACAGGGCACCAACGATCTTCAGGGCGCTGAAGAGTTTTTCCGACGCGAGCAACAATGCACCAAGTCCCAGGGCCGAGGCGCTGAGCAGGCAGATTGAAGCGCTGACGCCGCCGAGAAATGCCGGATACGAGCGGCGCAACCCATAGTTCAGACTGTTGCTGATCATCAACAACGACAGTGGCCCCGGAATCAGGATCACCACCAGCGCAGCGCCGCTGAACAGCAGCCAGGTTTCCAGACTCATCACTTTCCTCCTTTTTTTGTTGTACTCAAGAATGTGCAAAAGCCCCACCGGTCAGGGTGAGGCTGTGTTGAAGCTTGAACCGCGTGACGCTTACAAGAAGATGAACTTGGCGATGAAGATCGCGCAGAGCACCCACAGGCTCACGGAAATTTCCTTGTACTTGCCGGTACTGGCCTTCAACGCCACGTAGGTGATGAAGCCCAGCGCGATGCCATCGGCGACCGAGAAGGTCAGTGGCATCATGATCGCAGTGACGATGGCCGGAATGGCGTCAGTGGCTTCATCCCATTCGATGTGGGCCATGCCGCCCATCATCAGCATCGCTACATAGATCAGTGCACCGGCGGTGGCGTAAGCGGGAATCATGCCGGCCAGCGGTGCGAAAAACATCGCTGCTATAAATAGCACACCTACGGTAACTGCGGTAAGACCAGTCCGACCACCAGCGGCCACACCGGCGGCACTTTCTACGTAACTTGTGACGGGCGGGACACCGACCACGGCGCCGAAGACGCTGGAAGCACTGTCGGCTTTCATCGCGCGGGAGAGGTTTTCGATACGGCCGTCGGCGTTCACCAGATTGGCGCGCTGGGCAACGCCCATCAACGTGCCGGCGGTGTCGAACATGTGCACAAAGAGGAAAGCCAGTACGACGCTGATCATGCTGACGTTGAACACGCCGGCCACGTTCATCGCCATGAAGGTCGGCGCCAGGCTCGGCGGGGTCGACATGATGCCTTCATAGTGAACGATGCCCAGGCCCCAGCCGGCCAGGGTCACGGTGATGATGCTGATGAGGATCGCACCGAACACGCGGTGGTAGCTGAGGATCGCAATCATCAGGAAGCAGATGGCCGCAAGCAGTGGGCCGGGTTCGCGCAGGGAGCCGAGTTTGATCAGGGTCGCTGGACTGTCGACGACGATCCCGGCGGTTTTCAGACCGATCAGACCGAGGAACAGACCAACACCGGCACCCATTGCAAAGCGCAGACTGACCGGAATGCTGTTGAGCAGCCACTCACGAATCCGCGAGAAGGTCAGGATCATGAACAACACACCGGAGACAAATACCGCACCCAGCGCGGTTTCCCAGTTGTAGCCCATGGTGCCGACCACGGTGTAGGTGAAGAAGGCGTTGAGGCCCATGCCCGGTGCCAGGCCCACCGGCCAGTTGGCGTACAGGCCCATCAACAGGCAGCCCAATGCCGCGGCGATACAGGTGGCGACGAAGGCTGCACCGTGATCGATCCCGGCATCGGCCATGATGTTCGGGTTGACGAAGATGATGTAAGCCATGGTGATGAAGGTTGTCAGACCGGCAATCAGCTCGGTCTTCACCGTGGTGCCATGCAAGCTGAGTTTAAACAGACGTTCCAGCAAGCCACTGCGTAATGGCGGCGAGAGGTCCAGCGTCGATGCTTCGGATTTGCGGCTTTCCACAGCGAGTACTCCTCAAGAGTTTTATTGTTATTTCCAGGGCCGGACCCATGAGGGGTGGCAGCGGCCCTTTGAGGCTTACGCGAATTTGTTGACCATGCGGTCAGGAACTCGCACGCTGTGGATTATGCTTTTGTGTACAAATAAAGCAAATATTGTTTTTGGTTTTGTTTACGAAAGTTCCGTCAATAGGGATATATCGCCTGTGCCGGCCCCTGCGCGAGCAAGCTCGCTCCCCCATTGGAATGCGTCCCCCTGTGGGAACGAGCCTGCTCGCGAAGAGGTATTCCCATTCAATCGAGAGCCGTCTGAGTTTTCCCCAATGCCAGATTCACCGCCAACCATCCATTCACCGCCGCTTCCCCGGCCTCGGCAAATACCCGCTCCAGCAACTTCACCTGCTCACGGCGCAACGCCTGCTCGAACTTCGCGCCTTCCGCTGTCAACTCCAGCAGGCGCTTACGCTTGTCAGTCTCCGAGGCGACGCTGTCCACCAGATGCATTTCCTGCAACTGCCGCAGCGGCATGTTCAGCGCTTGCTTGCTCACACCGAGCAAGGCCAGCAGCTCTTTCACGCTCAAATTCGGATAACGCGCGATGAAAAACACAATGCGCTGATGCACCCGCGACAAGCCACGGCGTTCCAGCATTTCATCAGCTTTGGCGGTGAACGCCTGGTAGCCGAAGAAAAACGCTTCCATGGCCTGTTGTTGGCTTGCAGGGTTTTTAAGGTCAAGCATGTTGACGTACTCGCTCAGGCTGTCGTAATTTCAGTCAACCAGTTTGACTCATTTTTCGCATCCCTTGCTACCGGTGACCGCCATGGCTTTTTCCGAACGTGTCTCGCGCCTTAAAAGTTCTTTGATCCGTGAAATCCTCGCCGCCGCCCAGCGTCCGGAGGTGATGTCGTTCGCCGGTGGCTTGCCGGCCGAAGCCATGCTGCCGAAAGTCCAGTGGGCGGACATGCCGCTGGCGCTCGGCCAATACGGCATGAGCGAAGGCGAGCCGGCGTTGCGCGAAGCGTTGGCGGCGGAGGCGAGGGCGCTGGGCTTGGAGTGCGAGGCCAGTCAGGTGCTGGTGGTCAGCGGCTCCCAGCAGACCCTCGATCTGGCGGCCAAGCTGTACATCGACAAAGGCACGGAAATTCTGCTCGAAGCGCCGACCTATCTGGCCGCGTTGCAAATCTTCCAACTGTTCGGCGCCGATTGCCTGACCGTGCAGCAAGAGTCTGATGGGCCGAACCTGGCGCAACTGCGCGAGCGTCTGGAGCAGCATCGTCCGGCGTTCATCTATCTGATTCCAACATTCCAGAACCCGTCCGCCGTGCGCTATAGCGAGGCCAAGCGTGCTGCCGTCGCCGCATTGCTCGATGAATTCGGCGTCACCCTGATCGAAGATGAACCCTATCGTGAACTGACTTTCGATGGCGGTAGCGCCAAACCGATTGCCGGGCGCCTGAAGAAGGCGAGTTGGATTTACACCGGCACCGTGTCGAAAACCCTGCTGCCTGGTTTGCGTGTTGGCTACCTGATTGCCAGTCCCGATCTGTTCCCGCATCTGCTCAAGCTCAAGCAATCGGCAGATTTGCACACCAACCGCATCGGTCAGTGGCAGGCGCTGCAATGGATCGGCACTGAGAAATATCAGCAGCACTTGAGCGAATTGCGTGGCTTCTATCGGCAGCGGCGCGATGCTTTCCAAGCAGCGCTGGAAATGCACTTTTCTGATCTGGCGCATTGGAACATGCCGCAGGGCGGGCTGTTTTTCTGGCTGAAACTGAAGCAACCGCTGGACACGCGAACGTTGCTCAATGAGGCGTTGGCCAATGACGTGGCGTTCATGCCGGGGGAGCCGTTCTTTCCGGAGCCGGATAACCATCATGGGCATTTGCGCTTGAATTTCAGCCATATCGATCCGGCGCGGCTGGATGAAGGTTTGAAGCGACTGGCGGCGGTGGTACGTCGGGCGCAGCTAGAGAAAGCGGCCTGAAAACAAATAAACCGGCTCAAGGGCCGGTTTATTTTTGACTGGGATTTGCGGTGGCTGAGAGGGCCTCATCGCTGGCAAGCCAGCTCCCACAGTGATCTGTGGCGTTCACAAAACCTGTGGGAGCTGGCTTGCCAGCGATGAGGCCATCAGCATCACCACATAATCTCAGACAGCAGCAAAGCGCTTGTCCAGATAATCAATAATCACCTTGGATTCATACATCCAGGTGGTCTGGCCATTCTCTTCAATCCGCAGGCAAGGCACCTTGATCCGGCCGCCCTGATCCAGCAGCGTCTGACGATCCTGCTCATTGTTTTTCACATCCTTCAGCGCCACCGGCACATTCAGGCGACGCAGCGTGCGGCGGGTTTTCACGCAGAACGGGCAAGCATGGAACTGATACAGGGTCAGGCCTTTCGCGGCGGCGTTGACCTGTGCCTGAGTTTCGGCAGGACGCTGTTTCTTGCCCGGGCGGGTGATGAAGTCGATGAAGATAACCAGTTGGCCGAGGCCGACACGAAGCGCTTTGACGAACACGTTTAAAGCCTCACGGTGCAAATTGAGAAGGCGCGCAGCTTACCCGATTTTTCACGGACGAAAAAAAACCGGCGATGAGTGCCGGTTTTCTTCGTGGCGCAAATTACTTGATGAGGCTGAGGAATTCGCTGCGGGTCGCGGCGTTTTCACGGAACTCACCGAGCATGACCGAAGTGATCATCGACGAATTCTGCTTCTCGACACCGCGCATCATCATGCACATGTGCTTGGCCTCGATCACCACGGCCACACCCAACGCGCCAGTCACTTGCTGGACAGCATCGGCGATCTGACGGCTGAGATTCTCCTGAATCTGCAGGCGGCGAGCGTACATGTCGACGATCCGCGCGACCTTCGACAGGCCCAGCACTTTGCCGCTCGGGATGTAGGCGACGTGTGCCTTGCCGATGAACGGCAGCAGGTGGTGTTCGCACAACGAGTACAACTCGATGTCCTTGACCAGCACCATTTCGCTGTTGTCGGAGCTGAACAGGGCACCGTTGGTGACCTCTTCGAGCGTCTGTTCATAACCGCGGCAGAGGTACTGCATGGCTTTGGCGGCACGCTTTGGCGTGTCGAGCAGGCCCTCGCGGGACACGTCCTCGCCCAATTGGCCGAGAATCGCGGTGTAATTCTGTTCCAGGGACATGAAACTACCTGTGGGGATTTTCGCAAAGGGCAAGGGTACGGTGGCGGACACAACCCTGCAAGTTCGGTGTAACGGGATTATTCGTCGCGGCCTTCCATCATGGTGCGTTTGAGCATCACATAAACCGCGCCGGCACCGCCGTGTCTGGCTTGGCACGAGCAGAAACCCAGCACTTGGGCATGCTGGCGCAACCAGGTGTTGACGTGGCTTTTGATCATTGGTCGCTTGCCGTCCAGGCGTACAGCCTTGCCGTGGGTAACGCGCACGCAGCGAATTTCGAACTTGGTCGCTTCGGCAAGAAAAGCCCACAAGGTCTCGCGTGCCTTTTCCACGCTCATGCCATGCAGGTCGAGACTGCCTTCGAACGGGATCTGCCCGACCTTGAGCTTGCGCATCTGACTTTCCTGCACGCCGTCACGAGACCACATCAATTCGTCTTCCGGGCCGACATCAATCACAAACTGATCGGACAACCCATCGACGGTCGCGGTATCGGTGCGCACGGTGGCGGACTGGCGCAGCTTGGCGATCTGAGCGCGGTCAGCCTTGGGTTTACCGGTGTCGGCGCGATCGTGCTTGATCGGCTTGACGCCTTGGATCGCACTTTTGAACAGGGAAAAATCGTCGTCTTGCATGTCAGCCTCCGCGAAGGGCGGCCAGTTTACCCAAGTCGAAACAAAACGGCCCGGCAAAAAGCCAGGCCGGTGAGTCAGTCGTGTTTTTTCATCAGGTGCGGGGACATGTTCAGTTCCCGCGATTGCCGTGCGCGGCGGCGGCAGCGACGCCACAGGGCGACACCGAAATACAGAAACAGCAAACCGACTGCCAGAATGATCGCCGAGCCCATCGGCGTAGCGTTCAAGTCACCGAGTGCCGGTGGGCGCCCGAGCAGGCTGGCCGCTCCGGCCATCGCCAGCAGCACGCCGAACGTGGCCAGAATGGCCGCGATCGCCGCGCCAAATCGAAAACGCCAGTTGCTTTGGCCTTTGGGCCGCAAGCGGCGTGCGTCAAATCCATCGGATAACTTCATTCCGACCTTCCTCAATGGGTATCGGCCCTTCGACCGGGAGTTGACCGGGTTGTTCCTGAGGCTATGGCATTTGCGGCAAATGAGAGGAATTTGCGGATGAGCGGCGTGCTGAGCCGCTCATCAAAGCAGATCAGATCAGGTCTTGAGTCAACGCGAGGGTGGCAAAGTTGTCCGCCATGATCGCCATTTCAGCTTCCTGCACCACGGCGGCGCTGAGCACGCGGCCCTTGAACGGCAAGTCGCGGGTCGCGCAGGCGTCTTCCACCAGGGTGCAGCGGAACCCCAGGTTTTTTGCTGCACGCACGGTGGTGCTGACGCTGGAATGGCTCATGAAACCGCAGACGATCAAGTCCAGCGAGCCAAGGTTTTGCAGACGGTCCAGCAACTCGGTGCCATGGAACGCGCTCGGCAGCAGTTTGCCGATAATGGTTTCATCACCTTGTGGCTCGAGGCCCGGGATGAATTCGCCGCGTTCACCCTGCGGGTCGAACAGGCCTCCGACGGTGCCGAGATGACGCACGTGCACGATCGGCCGACCGGCTGCACGGGCTGCGGCAACCACTTGTTTGATGTTCGCGACGGCCGCGTCCATGCCGCTCAGGGCCAGCGGGCCACTGAGATATTCTTTCTGGGCATCGATGATGACCACGGTGGCATGGCTCAGTGTGGCCGCTGCGTAACCGCGACCGCTGAGTTGAAACATCGTTTTTGGAACGGACATTCTGGGGCTCCTTGGGGTGGGGCTTTTGCGACATTGTCCTCTGGCGGAGCGGTTCTGTGAATCGCTACCATCGTAGGCACCGTCGTTATTGGCCTGCAGCCTTGTCAAGTTACACGTTCTGTTCAATAGCTGATGCAAAAAACAGAAAACTCCTACCGTCGTCGCGATGTTTTTCCTGCGTCGTCGTCAGGCGTTTTGGCTGGTAGAATTGCCAGTCGTTTTTTCTGGAGTTCTGCCCCGTGATCACTTCCCGACTTCGTACCCTGCGCGACCACATCCGTTGGGCCGTCAGCCGCTTCCATGGGGAGGATCTGTTTTTCGGCCATGGCACCGACAATGCCTGGGACGAAGCCCGGCAACTCGTGCTCGGTGCATTGCACCTGCCATGGGAAATCGCCGACAGCTACCTCGATTGCGCGCTGGAAGACGATGAGTTGGTCAATCTGCAACGCCTGCTCAAGCGTCGTATCGAGGAACGCATTCCGACCGCTTACCTGTTGGGCGAGGCGTGGTTCTGCGGTATGTCGTTCATTGTTGACGAGCGCGTGTTGATCCCGCGTTCACCGATTGGCGAACTGATCGAAAATCACTTTGCGCCGTGGATCGGCACCGAGCCGGCGCGGATTCTCGACCTGTGCACCGGTTCCGGTTGCATCGGCATTGCCTGCGCCTACGAGTTCCAGAACGCCGAAGTGGTGCTGGCCGATTTGTCCTTCGAGGCGTTGGAAGTGGCCAACCAGAACATCGAGCGCCATGGCGTCGATGAGCGTGTGTACACCGTGCAGGGCGATGGTTTCGATGGTTTGCCGGGGCAGCGTTTCGACTTGATCGTGTCGAATCCGCCTTACGTGGATGCAGAAGATTTCGCAGATATGCCGGATGAGTATCAGCATGAACCGGAGCTGGGTCTGGCCTGTGGCGATGATGGTCTGAATCTGGTTCGACGCATGCTCGCCGAAGCGGCGGATCACCTGACCGAGAAGGGCTTGTTGATTGTCGAGGTGGGTAACAGCCAGGTGCACGTTGACGCGCTGTACCCGGAAGTCGATTTCGCCTGGCTCGAATTCGAGCGCGGCGGGCATGGCGTGTTCATGCTGACGGCGGAGCAGTGCCGCGATCATCAGGCGCTGTTCGCCTCCCGCGTCTGACCCGTTAAAAGCAAAAGATCGCAGCCTTTGGCAGCTCCTACAGGGATTACCGCATTCCAGTGTAGGAGCTGCCGAAGGCTGCGATCTTTTGATCTACCGGTGCGTGGCAATCCAGATCAGCAACCCCGCCTGAAACACCGCAAACGCCACCAGACACGTGATGGTGAAACGCAAACCAGCGTCTTCACGCTTGAACTTGCTGACTTTCTCTTCCTGCTTCTTCAGCTTCACTTCCTGCTCGGCCAGATTCTGTTCGGCCTGCTGAAGCATCTGCGCCGCCTCGAGAATCTCGACGATCTGTAGCTTTTCGCTGTTCCAGTCACCGAGCAGATCACCTACCAACACATCCTTGACGCTGCCCTTCAAGTGCTGGGCATCGGCGTACACCACATCAAAACCATGCACCCGCAGGAAATGATCGCGACGCAGGCGCGTGTCTTCATTCAGCGCGTCCTTGTTGTTCAAGTCCATGCCATCGACGGTGTAGGCGGGCCAGCGTTTTTTCGCCCAGTTGATGCCTTGTGCGGCCATGAAACGGCCGATGCCACGGTTCAACGGTTCGATTTGCAAGCCGCTGTCCGGGCCAAAGCTGACGCGCTTGGTGGTGTGATCGACCCACACATCGAGATGATTCTGCTCTTTGCGAACGCGTTGACTCGGCAGCTTGATTGCCATGCGCATCAGGCTTTTTTCTTTGCTGTTGCGCTCGGCGTAACCGAATTCGACGAAGCGCAACGGCCGCCCGCCGGTGTTGCGGTCGGTTTGCAACGGGGCCAGGCGGAGCATCTTGTGGTGCTCGACATGGACATCCGCCCACGGCAGCTCGGCCGCTGGCGGTGCGTCTTTTTCAGCGGTGGTGTCGGGTGAAGTCTGGGTATCAGTCATAACGGCGAGATCCTGTCCAAGCCCTGCTTGTCGCCAGCGGTTGCGCTGGCGACAAAGGCTTATCGGCCGTTTCTGTCAGGACTAGAGGGCAAACAACGGTTAACGGGTGCGAAGTCCGTCAATAAACTCGATGATTTTGCTGCCCAGTTCTGCGGCCAGCGGCAAATTCGGGTCCTTGTACGAGGCCAATTGCCGCTTCATGTCGTTGTGCACGATGCGCATGACGTGGTTCATGCCTTCGATGACCACCAGTTCGGCGTCGGGTTTAGCGGCTTTCAGCGCCTGCGCATCGCCAACGCCGACCTGCATGTCATTGCTACCCTGAACAATCAGTGCCGGCATTTTCAATTGCGCGAAGGCTTTCGCCGGATCCTGACGGAACAGTGAAATCAGATACGGCTGCACGCTCGGGCGGAAAATCACCTGCAACGGCTGCGGCACATTGTCGTCGGTGTGACCGGCCTTGAGGCTGTCGAGCAGTTCGTTACTGCGCAGCATCAGCGGTGGCGGCAGGCTGCGGGCCAATTGCTCGCGGATCACCTGATCGACCGGTCGGGCGCTGCCGGACAGGGAAATCACCGCCGCCGCATCGACTTTCGGCGCGGCGAGGCTGGCTATCAGCGCGCCCTCACTGTGGCCCAGCAGGATCAGCTTGCCGAAACGTGGATCGGCCTTGAGCTTTTGCCCCCACGCCACCGCATCTGCTGCATAGGCCTCCACCGACAAATTGCGCTCATCCGGGGTCGCCGCCAGGCTCGCCGCAACACCGCGCTTGTCGTAACGCACGCTGGCGATGTTGTGTTTGGCCAGCACCCACGCCAGGCGCTTCAAACTGTCATTACGCCCGCCGTCGGGGTTGTTTCCGTCGCGATCCGTAGGACCCGAGCCAGAAATGATCAGGACAACCGGCACCGGACTGTCGGATTTTGGCAGCAACAGCGAACCGAAAAGCTCACCGGTGCCGGTATCCAAAGTTACCGGGCGTTGTAGGACCGTCGCTTGGGCAAAGCCCGTAAAGAGGGTAAGACTCAAGATCAAAACTCGCAGCATCATCACGCCATCATTCGCCAAGGTGCCGGTTGGACTCGCCAGCACCACTAAGGTTCGAGGATGAACTACTCGGTTAGCCTGCGTATACTGGCGCGCATCACGAATTTGGGTTTGATTTCACGGAGCGTCCTGCATGTCCGGCAATACCTACGGCAAGTTGTTCACTGTCACCACCGCTGGCGAAAGCCATGGTCCGGCGTTGGTCGCCATTGTCGACGGCTGCCCGCCGGGCCTGGAGATCTCCCTCGAAGACCTGCAGCGCGACCTCGATCGCCGCAAGCCGGGCACCAGCCGCCACACCACCCAGCGCCAGGAAGCCGACGAAGTCGAAATCCTCTCTGGCGTGTTCGAAGGGCGCACCACCGGTTGCTCGATCGGCCTGCTGATTCGCAACACCGACCAGAAGTCCAAGGACTACTCGGCGATCAAGGATCTGTTTCGCCCGGCCCACGCTGACTACACCTACCACCACAAATACGGTGAGCGCGACTACCGTGGCGGTGGCCGCAGTTCGGCGCGCGAAACCGCGATGCGCGTGGCGGCCGGTGCGATCGCCAAGAAATATCTGGCAACTCAGGGCATCGTCATTCGTGGCTACATGAGCCAGCTCGGCCCGATCGAAATCCCGTTCAAGACCTGGGACTCGGTGGAGGAGAACGCGTTCTTCAGCCCGGATCCGGACAAGGTTCCGGAACTGGAAGCCTACATGGACCAGTTGCGTCGCGATCAGGACTCGGTCGGGGCGAAAATCACCGTGGTCGCCGAAGGCGTGATGCCGGGTCTGGGCGAGCCGATCTTCGACCGTCTCGACGCCGAACTGGCCCATGCGCTGATGAGCATCAACGCGGTGAAAGGCGTGGAAATCGGCGCCGGGTTTGCCTCGGTTGCCCAGCGTGGCACCGAGCACCGCGATGAAATGACCCCGGAAGGTTTCCTCAGCAACAACGCGGGCGGCATCCTCGGCGGTATCTCGTCCGGTCAGCCGATTGTTGCCCATTTGGCGCTGAAGCCAACATCGAGCATCACCACTCCGGGCCGTTCGATCGACATCCACGGCAATCCGGTCGACGTGATCACCAAGGGCCGTCACGATCCGTGCGTCGGCATCCGCGCCACGCCGATCGCCGAAGCGATGATGGCGATCGTGCTGATGGACCACTTGCTGCGTCATCGTGGGCAGAACGCCGATGTGCGCGTGAGCACGCCGGTGCTGGGTCAGCTTTGATGGCAGGCCTTGAAGCCGTCGCGGCATAACCGTGGCGGCGCTCCCTTACTGGCGGCTGTCCAGTTTCTATCTGTTCTATTTCGCCTTGCTCGGTTCGACGGCGCCGTTTCTGGCGCTGTATTTCGATCACCTCGGCTTCAGTCCGGCGCGAATCGGTGAACTGGTTGCCATCCCGATGCTGATGCGCTGCGTGGCGCCGAACATCTGGGGCTGGCTCGGTGATTACACCGGTAGACGCCTGGCCATCGTGCGCTTTGGCGCAGTGTGTACGCTGCTGACGTTCTCGTTGATTTTTGTCAGCAAGACCTACGCCTGGCTGGCGATGGTCATGGCGCTGCACGCATTCTTCTGGCACGCGGTGCTGCCGCAGTTCGAAGTCATCACGCTGGCGCATTTGCAGGGCCAGACCTCGCGTTACAGCCAGATCCGCCTGTGGGGCTCGATCGGTTTCATCATCACCGTGGTTGCGTTGGGCCGGCTGTTCGAATGGCTGAGCCTCGATATCTACCCGGCGGCGCTGGTGCTGATCATGGCCGGCATCGTCCTCAGCAGTCTGTGGGTGCCGAACGCGCAACCACCGCAAGGCAATCGGCCGCACGGCGAGGGGTTTCTCAAACAGCTGCGCAATCCCGGCGTGCTGGCGTTTTACGCTTGTGTCGCGCTGATGCAGATGAGCCACGGCCCGTATTACACCTTTCTGACCTTGCACCTTGAGCGCCTCGGCTACACACGCGGCACCATCGGCATGCTCTGGGCCGTGGGTGTCGTCGCCGAAGTGCTGATGTTCATGGCGATGAGCCGGATTCTCGCGCGGTTTTCCCTGCGCCGCGTATTGATGGCGAGTTTTCTGCTGGCGGCGCTGCGCTGGTTGCTGCTAGGTTCGTTCGCCGAGTTTCTGTGGGTGCTGTTATTCGCGCAGGTGCTGCACGCAGCGACCTTCGGCAGTTTTCACGCCGCTGCCATCGCCTTCGTGCAACGTAGCTTCGGCGCGCGCCAGCAAGGGCAGGGCCAGGCGTTGTACGCAGCACTGGCCGGTACCGGCGGTGCGCTCGGCGCGTTGTATTCCGGTTACAGCTGGAATGCCCTCGGCGCGACATTGACCTTTAGTATTGCCAGTCTCGCGGCGCTCGCTGCTGCCGTTATCATTGCCACACGTATGCAAGAGGACAGGCCATGAGCCTTACGCGTGAACAACTCGCCCAGCAAATCGTCGATGCCGGGCGCTTTCTCTATGGTCGCGGCTGGTCGCCGGCCACCAGCAGCAACTACTCGACGCGCCTGTCGCCGAGCGAAGCGCTGCTGACAGTGTCGGGCAAGCACAAAGGCCAGTTGGGTCTGGACGATGTGCTCGCCACCGATCTGTCGGGCAACAGCCTGGAACCGGGCAAAAAGCCCTCTGCCGAAACCTTGCTGCACACCCAACTCTACAGCTGGCGACCAGAGATCGGCGCGGTGCTGCACACCCATTCGGTGAACGCCACGGTGTTGTCGCGCCTGACGCCGGACGAATTTATCGAGTTCGAAGATTACGAACTGCAAAAAGCCTTCAGCGGCATCTCGACCCACGAATCGCGAGTGCGCGTGCCGATTTTCGACAACGATCAGGACATTGCGCGCCTCGCCGCCAAGGTGCAGCCTTGGCTCGACGCCCATCCTGATTGCGTCGGTTATCTGATTCGCGGTCACGGCCTCTACACCTGGGGCGCGCAGATGAGCGACGCGCTGCGGCAGATCGAGGCCTTTGAATTTCTGTTTGAATGCGAGTTGAAAACCCGCAGCGTCATGAACCGCCAAGGCTGACTTCACCAGAAGTAGCCCATTTGCCTGATGAAATGCTGTGCCCGACCGGTCTGCAAGAACCGGACGGCAAGGCCGATACCGAGGAATTGCCCCAATGAGCAGCCTGTCCGTCTATCACGTTTCCAGCCCCGATATTCCCAACAAAGTGCTGACCCACTTTGAAGACATCGCCTCGACCCTGGCCGAGCAGGGCGTACGCTTTGACCGCTGGCAAGCGGCGGCGAAGATCCAGCCGGGCGCGACCCAGGAAGAAGTGATCAGCGCCTATAAAGAGCAGATCGACAAACTGATGACCGAGCGCGGTTACATCATCGTCGACGTCATCAGCCTGAACAGCGATCACCCGCAAAAAGCCGAACTGCGCGCCAAGTTCCTCGAAGAACACCGCCATGGCGAAGACGAAGTCAGATTTTTCGTCGCGGGTCGTGGGTTGTTTACCCTGCACATCGACGATTACGTCTACGCGGTTCTCTGTGAGAAGAATGACCTGATCTCGGTGCCGGCCGGCACCAAACACTGGTTCGACATGGGCGAGCATCCGCACTTCGTGGCGATTCGCCTGTTCAACAACCCTGAAGGCTGGGTTGCCAACTTCACCGGCGAAGACATCGCCGGTCGTTTCCCGCGTCTGGAGGACTGATTCGATGTCGATCAAAGCCATTGTCACTGACATCGAAGGCACCACCAGCGCAGTGAGTTTCGTGTTTGACGTGCTGTTTCCGTACGCGGCCAAACATTTGCCGGAATTCGTGCGCCAGAACGCCGAACGCGCCGATGTTGCCGAGCAACTCGACGCCGTGCGCCGTGACAGCAATGCGCCGCAGGCCGATGTTGAACGGGTTGTTGAAATTCTCTTGAGCTGGATCGAGGAGGATCGCAAAGCCACGCCGCTCAAGGCTTTGCAAGGCATGGTCTGGGCCCAGGGTTATCACGCCGGGCAGTTGAAGGGGCATGTTTACCCGGATGCGGTTGACGCACTGCAACGCTGGCATGCGGCGGGCTATCAACTGTTTGTGTATTCGTCGGGTTCGATTCAGGCGCAGAAGCTGATTTTCGGCTGCTCGGAGGCGGGGGATTTGACGCCGCTGTTCAGTGGTTATTTCGACACGACGTCCGGGCCTAAGCGTGAAGCGCAGTCGTACACCAATATCCAGAAAGCCATTGGCGTCGAACCCGAAGAAATCCTGTTCCTCTCGGATATCGTCGAAGAGCTCGACGCCGCGCAAGCAGCCGGCCTGCAAACCTGCGGCCTCGCCCGTGAAGGCGGCGAGCTGGGCAGCCACATCACCGTCGACACTTTCACCGGCATAGAACCCGAAGCTTTCTAACCCACACAATCCCTGTAGGAACTGCGGAACGCTGCGATCTTTTGATCCTGATCTTCAAAAACAAGATCAAAAGATCGCAGCGTTCCGCAGCTCCTACAAAGAGTTAGAGATCGCAGTAAAGATCGCGCACAAAAAAACAGGCCGTGAAGCGAAAGCTCCACGGCCTGTCTTGTTTAAAGCGCTTTAAAAATTACAGCGAATGATAGGTCGGCAGGGCAAAACGCTGCTGGCTCTGCAGCATGGCAATTTGCGGCAGCTCACTGGCTTGTTCCGCCAGGTCACGACGAATGGCACTGATCGCCCACGACAGTTGGTCACCGGCATGCAGTTGCTGGTAAGTCAGTGCACGTTTAAACACTTTGCCGTCGCTGCTGCGCAGGGTCAGCAGGATCCCGCCATCGGGACGTGGCGCAGTGGTGACGTCGAAGTTGGAGAACAGGGAGGTAAATTTTTCTTGGATCAGGCTCATGTCTTTCAGCTCCGTATGCACTTGAATGGCAAGCATGCAGAGGAGGTTGCAGCGATTGTGCCAGCATTTGAAAATAATAAATTCCTTGTAAATCAATGAGTTAAAAAATATGAAAATTCCAGGCGTCGTGCAAACTGCATGAATGGCCATCGTGCATCCTGCATTTTGCGGGATCGTTGTCGAAACAACGGAACCAATCGCTTACCCGATGATCACCGCAGCCGTCGGCCGATCAGCAGATACAAAACATTGCAAAAACCGCGTGTACAGCGCGAGAAGCGCTGACGTATTTTCGATCTCGACCCGCGCTCGAATGTGCCGGTTGCTGCAAGCCAAAGCCCGAAAAATAAAAACATCGACCTGCACGCCAAGGTCGGACGGGGAGCATCCATGAGTCACGCGCCAAGCGACACGATTACCTGGGGCATGATGCTCCGAAAATTGCCGATGATCGCCAAGGCCATCCCACGGGTGGTCAAAGGCATGAAGGTGGCCAACGTCACGGATCCGACCCAAAGCTGTGGCCTTGGCTGGACGTTCGAGCAAGCGACGCTGCGCAACCCAGAGGGGCCGGCGTTATTGCAGGGCGATGTGCGGCTGAGCTATGCGCAGGTCAACCAGTGGGCCAACCGCATCGCTCACTATCTGAACGGGCAAGGCATCGGCAAGGGCGACGTGGTCGCGGTGTTCATCGAAAACCGCCCGGAACTGCTGGTAACCATTCTGGCGCTGGCCAAGGTCGGTGCGGTCAGCGCGCTGCTCAATACCTCACAGACTCGCGACACACTGATCCACAGTGTGAATCTGGTGGCACCGGTGGCGATTGTCGTTGGCGATGAACTGGTTCCAGCTTATGCGGCCATTCGCGATCAAGTGACGATCGCCGCGCCTCGTACCTGGTTCGTGGCAGATCAAGACACTTACAGCCATCCGGGCATTGCGCCCGAGGGCTACGTCAACCTGATCAGCGCCAGTGCCGATGCCTCCAGCGAGAATCCACCGAGCAGCCAGCAGATCTTCTTTGACGACCCGTGTTTCTACATTTACACCTCGGGCACGACCGGCCTGCCCAAGGCCGGGGTGTTCAAGCATGGGCGCTGGATGCGCAGCTCCGCCAGTTTCGGCATGATCGCCCTCAACATGGGCCCCGACGACGTCGTCTATTGCACCTTGCCGCTGTACCACGCCACCGGTCTCTGCGTGTGCTGGGGCTCGGCGGTCAATGGCGCCTCGGGTTTCGCGATCCGCCGCAAGTTCAGCGCCAGCCAGTTCTGGAACGATGTGCGCCGTTATCGCGCGACCACGATCGGCTATGTCGGCGAGTTGTGCCGTTATCTGGTCGATCAACCGGCGAGCGCCGATGACAGTCGTCACGATGTGCGCAAGATGATCGGCAACGGCTTGCGCCCGGGTGCCTGGGCTGAGTTCAAAACGCGTTTCGGCGTCGAGCACATCTGTGAGCTGTACGCGGCGAGCGACGGCAACATCGGGTTCACCAACATTCTCAACTTCGACAATACCATCGGTTTCTCGCTGATGGCCTGGGAGTTGGTCGCCTACGACCATGAAAGCGGCGAGCCGCTGCGCAGCGCCGACGGTTTCATGCGCAAGGTTGGCAAGGGCGAGCAGGGCTTGCTGCTGGCGCGGATCGACGAAAAGGCGCCGCTGGACGGTTACACCGATCCGCAAAAAACCGCCAAGGTTGTCCTTCACGACGTGTTTAGCAAAGGCGATCGGTTTTTCAACACTGGCGATTTGTTGCGCAACATCGGTTTCGGCCACGCACAATTTGTTGATCGGCTCGGTGATACCTACCGCTGGAAGGGCGAAAACGTTTCGACCACCGAAGTCGAAAACCTTCTGCTGCAACACCGGCAGATTTCCGAGGCGGTGGCCTATGGCGTGGAGATCCGCAACACCAACGGCCGCGCCGGCATGGCGGCGATCACGCCGGCGGAATCCCTCGCGACCCTGGATTTCGCCGAGTTGCTGACCTTTGCCCGGGAGCGCATGCCGGCCTACGCCGTACCGTTGTTTCTGCGAGTGAAGGTAAAAATGGAAACCACCGGCACGTTCAAATACCAGAAAACCCGATTGAAAAATGAAGGCTTCGACCCGGGCCAGGCGGGCGATGACCCGATTTACGCTTGGCTGCCTGGCACGCAGACTTATATTCGAGTTACCCATGAGGTGTTGGCGGAAATCCATCAGGGCAAGCATCGTTATTGAATCTGGCTATGGCACGACTTGAGAAAAAGGGGGTGACAGCCAGCGCCTCGCTCGGGAAACTGTCGACTTTCCGATAGACCGAAAGTGGAGTTGCCCATGTCCGACCAAAGCCGCCAGATGACCCCTGAAGAAGCTGCCGAATTCACCGAGCAGGTTTTCAACAAGGCGCGCGACGGTGATGCCGAGATGCTTGATCGCCTGGTCACGGCCGGTTTGCCGGTGAACCTGAAGAACAGCAAGGGCGACACGTTGTTGATGTTGGCCAGCTATTACGGCCATGTCGATGCAGTGCAAGTGCTGCTTAAACACAAGGCCGATCCGGAAATGCGCAATGGCAACGGCCAGAGCCCTATTGCCGGTGCGGCGTTCAAGGGCGATCTGGCGGTGGTCAAGGCGTTGGTCGAGGCGGGCGCCGAGATCGAAGGCTCGTCGTTTGATGGTCGTACGGCGCTGATGATGGCGGCGATGTTCAATCGTGTGGAAATTGTTGATTACCTGATCAGCAAAGGCGCAAATCCGCAAGCCAAGGATGCCAATGGCGTCACGGCGCTGGATGCGGCCCGCACGATGGGCGCGGTTGATACCACCGCGCAGCTGGAAAAACTGTTGGGTTGATTAGATCAAAAGATCGCAGCCTGCGGCAGTTCCTACGATGATGCGTTCGCCGTCTGTTTCGCGGACGATGCTGAGTCGGTAGGGAACTGCCGAAGGCTGCGATCTTTTGCTTTGTGCGCTATCCTCCGCGCCCTCAAATTTCACCTTCTACAGGATCCGCCCTCATGAAAGCCGCACTCGTCGAACTCATCAGCAAAATCAGCTCCGGCTGCATGGGCGAGGACGAGATCCTGAAAGTGGCCGATGAAGCCGCGCAAGCCTACGCCGATGCCGGTGCTTTTCTGACCGCCAACCCGGACATCAACTATGACGACACCTTCCCGATCCCGTTGGGTGAGTGGGTCGTCGTCGGCAGCCTGCCGGAAACCGTGCTGTTCCAGGCTGACACCTACGTTGACCTGTTCGCGCAGATCGTCGCCTCGTTCGGTCCGGGTGTGGATTTCAACCTCAAGCCCAAGCAACTGGCCAAGACCGAAGCGCTGGTCGCACTCAACCGCATCCAGGTGCAGATGAGCAGCATGAACAAGGAAAACGGCGGCTACACGCTGATGAACTTCAGCCAGTTGCTCGACGACGAACTGCAAATGGTGCTGGTCTTCGGCAACGACGTGCCACGGGTGCTAGAACTGTGCGCCGAAGTCGGCATCGCCGCCGCGCCATCGCTCGAAGCGTTGAAGATCGCCGTTCACGTCTGAGTGCAATAAAAGGGAACCCTGCGCGCGACCGTCTATCCTAAAAGTGCATGCCACTATTCTGGAGCGACACCATGGGTTCCACGTTCAACGGTCTGATTGGCCTGATCATCCTTGCCCTCGACATCTGGGCCATCATCAACGTGTTGAAAAGCGGCGCGACCACCGGGATGAAAATCGTCTGGGTGCTGCTGATCATCCTCCTGCCAGTGCTGGGCCTGATCATCTGGGCAATCGCCGGACCACGCGGCAACGTGCGGATCTAGCCACAAACTTCGTGAGCATCCCAAAACCTGTGGGAGCTGGCTTGCCAGCGATAGGATCACTGCGGTGTCACTGATGAACCGAGTTGACCCTATCGCTGGCAAGCCAGCTCCCACAAGGATTGTGGTGGGCCGATGAAGTGAGGTTCGACCTGTCATCTTCGGCAACGTAGAATGCGCGCCTTTCCCGGGCAATCGTCCCCACGATTGACGCCCGCGCATTCATCGGAGCACTTGACCATGACCGTTACCCAAACCAGCGAGTACCTGGAAACCCTCTACGAAGGCTACGGCCAGCGTTTTCGCATGGAAAAGCTGCTGCACGAAGTGCGCACCGAACACCAGCACCTGGTGATCTTCCAGAACCCGCGCATGGGCCGTGTCATGGCACTGGACGGCGTGATTCAGACCACCGAAGCCGACGAATTCATCTACCACGAAATGCTCACTCACGTGCCGATCCTCGCCCACGGTAGCGCCAAGCGTGTGCTGATCATCGGCGGCGGTGACGGCGGTATGCTGCGCGAAGTGACCAAGCACGCCGGTGTCGAGCACATCACCATGGTCGAGATCGACGGCACCGTGGTCGACATGTGCAAAGAGTTCCTGCCGAACCACTCCAGCGGCGCCTACGACGATCCACGTCTGAACCTGGTGATCGACGACGGCATGCGTTTCGTCGCCACCACCACGGAAAAATTCGACGTAATCATCTCCGACTCCACCGATCCGATCGGCCCGGGTGAAGTGCTGTTCTCGGAAAACTTCTATCAGGCCTGCCATCGTTGCCTGAACGAGGGCGGCATCCTCGTGACCCAGAACGGCACGCCGTTCATGCAGATCGACGAAGTGAAAACCACCGCCGGTCGCCTGAACAGCTTGTTCCCGGACTGGCACTTCTACCAGGCGGCCGTACCGACCTACATCGGTGGCTCGATGACTTTCGCCTGGGGCTCGACCAACCCGGCTTACCGCAAGCTGAGCCGTGAAACCCTGCAACAGCGCTTCATTGGCAGCGGTATCGTCACCCGCTACTACAACCCGGAAATCCACATCGGCGCGTTCGCCTTGCCGCAGTACGTGCTGCAGGCGATCAACAAGCCAAGCAACGACTGAATAATCGCTGCAAGTCTTTGTAGGAGTGAGCCTGCTCGCGATTACGGTTTGTCTACCAACATCAGCGTTGGATGAGAAATCGCTATCGCGAGCAGGCTCACTCCTACAGTAAATGTCGTTTTTTTCATCTTTGTCCGCTGTAATCCTTTTGAACCAACTTTCGGCGCATACAGTCGAGATAGGTGTAAGCCCATTTGCGGGTTTGATCGAGGAGGCACCGATGCAAAAGTGGAAAGTCACTTTCGTGGACGATCATGGTGAAATTGTCGATGAGGTGTTCGAGCGCGCGGAATGCCCCAGTGACGATGAGGCCGCTCGATTGATCAAGGCACGGCTTCTGCCCGTCGCCGCCGAACTGGACCTGAACGATCTGGAAGGGCGTACCGCCGATGCTGGCGTGAAAAGTCTGAAAACCCAGAACAGCATTGAAATCCGCAGCATCACTCCCATCTGACATTCTTCCTGTCACCTTTCACACCAGGCCTTGGCAGCAGCTCTAACTTGGGGCTACTCTGCAAGCGAGATCAGCGAACGGATCGCTAAGGTCTGGTCTTGTCAGCTACATGCTTGTTCCCGCGTGCAACCACGTTGCCGTAGTACTTTGGCCAAAGGCCCGGGGCGGGAATACGGAAAGTCTATCCATCTATGCGAGGGGGACGATTCATGAGCACAGCCTATCAAGAAGACATCAGCAGCAATGTTCTGCGCCGCATGAAAGAAGGCGGTTTCGATTTTTCCCGATTCCATCCCATCGAGTTCTATGCCATTTTCCCGGACGAGGAGCGGGCGCGCAGGGCGGCAGGCAAATTTCGCGGTGAATCCATCAATGCCCAGGTCAGCGTGCGTGATGACGGTGCGTGGGCGCTGGAATTAAGCAAAGTGATGTACGCGACGTATGACGATATTGGCGACTTCGAGCAGGGATTCTCTGCCGTGGTTGAACCTCTGGGCGGCATTATCGAAGGCTGGGGTGTGAAACAGGAGGTGCGCAACCGCCACCGTTTGAACTGATCTCTGGTTTCATTTGTTGAACAACGGCTGACCTTCGGGTTGGCCGTTGTCATTTCCGGCGTAAGCGAAATGCTCTGGCAAAACCCTGAAACAAGAAACCGAGGCAAAAAAAAGCCACCGGAGAGGGTGGCTAAAAGGGAAGACCGATAAGGAGAGGAAACCGGTCAGGGTTACAGCGGGGCGGGCTGCCGGGGCAAGCCCAATCAGTTGAGCTGGGCGCTTCGTGACGTTGTAGTCGGCGAAGTTTTGCAGCGAATGCGCGGATTATCCGCAGGCAGCGCCGGGCAGTGAAATCAACTCTGACTATGCTGGTGATAGGCGATGCAGTGCGTCGCAATGAAGCGGGGGCAATCCGGTTGGGGCAATTGCCGCACAGGAATGGTGCGGTGCCTGCGGCGTGTATTTCCAACCGATTGAAATCAAAGCGTTTATGCCGATGGCACGGGCCTTGCGAAGGCCTGTATGTCCGGGTGACAAGGAGTACGGCATGATCCGCACCTATTTTGATGAGATGTACGATGCCGGCGGCCAGGTTCGCCCGCATTATCGGGAGTTCGCCCGCTGGCTGGCCGATACGCCAGACGAACTGCTGGCCCAGCGGCGACGCGAGGCCGATCTGCTGTTCCATCGCGCCGGCATCACGTTCACGCTCTATGGCGACGAGCAGGGCACTGAGCGCCTGATTCCTTTCGACACCATCCCGCGCAGCATCCCTGCCAGTGAGTGGCGGATCGTCGAGCGCGGCTGCATCCAGCGGGTCAAGGCGTTGAACATGTTCCTCGCCGACCTCTATCACGAGCAGCGCATCATCAAGGCCGGGATCATTCCCGCCGAACAGGTGCTGGCCAACGAGCAATACCAGTTGGCGATGCAAGGCCTGGATCTGCACCGCGATATCTATTCGCACATCTCCGGCGTCGATCTGGTGCGCGACGGCGACGGCACCTATTACGTGCTCGAAGACAACCTGCGTACGCCGAGCGGCGTCAGCTACATGCTCGAAGACCGCAAGATGATGATGCGCCTGTTCCCGGAGCTGTTCGCCGCCCAGCGCATCGCACCGATCGATCATTACCCGAACCTGTTGCTCGACACCCTTAAAAGCTCCAGCCCGATTGATGACCCAAGCGTGGTGGTGCTGACACCGGGGCGCTTCAACAGTGCATTCTTCGAGCACGCGTTTCTCGCGCGGGAAATGGGCGTTGAACTGGTCGAGGGTGCGGACCTGTTTGTGCGTGACGACAAGGTCTTCATGCGCACCACCGACGGCCCGAAAGCGGTGGACGTGATTTATCGCCGCCTCGACGACGCGTTCCTCGATCCGCTGGCGTTCAATCCCGACTCGATGCTCGGCGTGCCGGGGCTGCTGTCGTCCTATCGCTCTGGCAACGTGGTGCTGGCCAACGCCATCGGCACCGGTGTGGCGGACGACAAATCGGTATACCCGTTTGTCACCGACATGATCCGTTTCTACCTCGATGAAGAGCCGATCCTGAAGAACGTGCCGACCTGGCAGTGCCGCAACCCGTCTGAACTTTCCCATGTGCTGGCCAATCTTCCAGATCTGGTGGTCAAGGAAACTCAGGGGTCCGGCGGGTACGGGATGTTGGTGGGGCCGGCATCGACGAAAGCGGAAATCGATGCCTTCCGCGAACGCATCAAGGCCAAGCCCCATGCGTATATCGCGCAACCGACGCTGTCGCTGTCGACCTGTCCGACCTTTGTCGAAAACGGCATTGCGCCGCGCCATATCGACTTGCGCCCGTTTGTCTTGTCCGGGCGCGAAACCCGCGTGGTGCCCGGTGGTTTGACCCGTGTGGCACTGCGTGAAGGCTCCCTGGTGGTGAATTCCTCCCAGGGCGGCGGTACCAAGGACACCTGGGTGGTCGAGGATTGAAGGAAGCTTGCCATGTTAAGTAGAACTGCCTCGGATCTGTATTGGATGTCGCGTTACCTGGAGCGGGCGGAAAACCTCGCACGGATGCTCGACATCAGTTATTCGCTGTCGCTGATGCCGCAGGACGGTCGCGGTGATGGTCTGCACGAATTGGCCATGCCGCTGCTGATTACCGGCACCCTCGACGATTACCTGGAGCGTCACGGCGCGTTGCATGCCGAACGGCTGCTGCACTTCTTCGCCCTCGATGCGGCCAATCCGGCGAGCATCTACAGTTGCCTCGGTGCGGCGCGAGCCAGTGCACACGCGGTTCGCGGACGCATCACGGCGGACATGTGGGAGAACATCAATGCGACGTGGCTGGAGATTCGCGGAATCGCCGAACAGGGTCTCAGTCGCTATGGCATGAGCCGTTTCTGCGAGTGGATCAAGGAACGTTCGCACCTGTTCCGTGGTGCGTCGTACGGCACAATCATGCGCAACGATGCGTTTCGTTTTATTCGTCTCGGGACGTTTATCGAGCGTGCGGACAACACCTTGCGACTGCTCGATGCCCGTTACGAAATGGCTGGCGATCAGGCCGAAGCGGTCAGCGACGGCACGGCCCACGCCTATTACCAGTGGAGTGCCTTGCTGCGTGCCTTGTCGTCATTCGAGGCCTACACCGAAATCTACCGCGATGCGCCGGGCGCCAGACATGTCGCCGAGTTGCTGCTGTTGCGTGCCGACGTACCGCGTTCACTGCGTGCCTGCACCGAAGAGATCGATCAGATCCTCGCGCAACTGCCCGGCGCCAATGGCCGTCCGGCTCAACGTCTGGCGGCAGAGATGGATGCGCGCCTGCGCTACACCGGCATCAACGAAATTCTCGAGGAAGGCCTGCACGCCTGGCTGACCGAATTCATCCCGCTGGTGCGCCAGTTGGGTAACGCCATTCACAGTTCCTACCTGGAGGCTGCATGAGACTTTCCATTAGCCACGAGACCACCTATCACTACGAAGATCAGGTGCGGGCGAGCATCCAGTACCTGCGACTGACCCCCCACGACAGCGAGCGTCAGCACGTGTTGAGCTGGCAACTCGATCTGCCGCGCCCGGTGCGCGCGCAGCTCGATCCGTTCGGCAATATTCTGCACGTGCTGACCATGGACGAGCCGCACGAAGCGATCATCATCGGCGCGCGCGGGCAGGTCGATATCGATGAGCTGCGCGAGGCGGAGCATGAGAGCCAGTCGGCGTTGCCGTTTCTGCGTTTTACCCGGTTGACCGAGGCGGACGAGGCCTTGCGCGCGTTTGCCGAAAAGTCCTGCAAGCAACGGCGCGATCGCACGGCGCTGATTGATTTGATGCACGGTTTGAATCAGCACATGACCTACACGCCCGGTTCGACCGAAGTAGACACCAGCGCGGCGGAAGCTTTCGCCGGGCGTGCCGGGGTTTGTCAGGATCACGCTCACGCATTTTTGGCCTGCGCGCGCAGTCTCGGGATTCCGTCGCGTTATGTGTCGGGGTATCTGTACAGCGAGGATTGCGAGCATCTGGCCAGCCATGCCTGGGCGGAAGCATGGCTGGATGACGCCTGGTACAGCTTTGACGTGACCAATGAGCTGGCGCGGCCGGAACGGCATTTGAAGCTGGCGGTGGGCCTGGATTATCTGGATGCCTGCCCGGTACGCGGCATGCGCCGTGGCGGTGGGTGTGAGCAGATGCATGCGAAGGTGTTCGTCTCGCCAACGCCGATCATCTCCGTCCAGCAACAGTAACGGGCTCACACAAAACCCTTGTAGGAGTGAGCCTGCTCGCGATAGCGGTCTGACAGTTGAATTATCAGTGTCTGACACTCCGCTATCGCGAGCAGGCTCACTCCTACAAGGAAATGTGCTCAGGGCTTAACTTTGCGTCCGGCCATGTGCTGGAGATACCCCACAAGCATTTCCAAATCCCCCTCCGGCAAAACCTCTACCGAAAACCCCGGCATCTTCGCCTGTGGCCACTGCCGCAGACTCTGCGGATCGCGAATGTAACGCTTCAAGAAATCCACGCCGAAATACTCGGTCGGGTTATACGGAATGTTCAGGTCCGGCCCGAATTGCGCGTCCCCCGCGCCGTTTAACCGGTGACACGCCAGACAGTTCTTCTGAAACAGCGCAAACCCCAGATTCACCGGGTCATTCGCCTTCAACGCAGGATCCGGTAGCAGGGCCGGGAAGCGTTCGGCCACGGGTGCCATGCGCTTGATGCTCGCGACCTGGAATGGCCATTGCTCCGGGCTGATATTGCCGGCCTGCGGATCGGTCCAGACCAGATAGAACGGCCCGGCGCTGTGCTTGCCCTCAGACAGCGCTGGCCAGGGCTGAGCCGGATCCTCAATGGCCAGCCAGGCCCGTGCGCCATTTGTATTGAGCAGCGGCGCTGCAGCTAACTCGGCGGCGAACCCGTCCAGTGCCACCGCTTGCAGGTGATCTTGCGGTTTGATCCCGGTCAGCAGCGCAGCCACGGGCACGGCGCGATAGGTCATGTCCTTCTTGTAGGACACATCGTTTTTGATGGTGAGGGTTTGTACCTGAGGATGCTTGAGCAATGCCTCGGTCTGCCAGGTGCGGCTGCTTGCGCCCAGTTGCAGATCCAACTGTGCGGCAGACAAGGGCATGCTCAGCAGCATGGCCCCGAACACAATAAGCGCTTTCAAATGGTCGCCGTCCATGTCGTGGGAGTGCGCCAAGGTTGGCACAGCCACGCTGGCCCGGGTAGCGGGCCAGTCACATTTTCAGTGGCGATAAACAGCACCTGCCGCTCGATTCAGCCGATGACCTTGGTCAGATTCGGCAAAATCAACAACAGCGTCGTGGCGAAAAGAATGAGCCCTGCTTGACGAACTTTCGGTTGCTTGAACATGGCTTGACCGCCTTTATTGTTATTTCCTGATGCTTGCCTGCATATCCATGACGGCAAGCGCTGCACTTCCTGTTGAAGAACGTCTGCCTCGGCAAAACCCGACGACCCTGACGTACATGTTCTACATTAGGGGCCACGTCACGCTTGGCTTAGATCCATTTCATATGGAGCGCTTGCCATGTGCGATAAAAAAGGCATGAGGCTTATTGCCAGCTTCTTTGCCGCCCGCTGGCTAGACAACTCGCCGACCTGAACCGGTTCACCTGACAGTTAATGACCGTCCGTCTGAGCGTGTGGGTCAAGCGCATTGAGCACTGTGGTCATTGAATCCATTGCCGCTCGGGCCAAGAGTGGGGACACAAGCAATCACTCCCCGCACAGGTTCGAGGACGTCATGACCCAAGCTTTGATATTCGATGCGTTACGCACGCCCCGTGGCAGAGGCAAGGCCGATGGCGCCTTGCACAGCGTCAAACCGGTGAATCTGGTTGCCGGTCTGCTGACCGCGCTGCAAGAACGCACCTCGCTCGATACCAGTCAGGTCGATGACGTGGTGCTCGGCTGCGTCACGCCGATTGGCGATCAAGGCTCGGACATTGCCAAAACCGCTGTGCAAGTGGCCGATTGGGATGTCAGCGTTGCCGGTGTGCAGATCAACCGCTTTTGCGCCTCGGGCCTGGAAGCGGTCAACCTCGGCGCGATGAAAGTACGCTCGGGGTTCGAAGATCTGGTGGTGGTCGGCGGTGTCGAGTCGATGTCGCGGGTGCCGATGGGCAGCGACGGCGGCGCCTGGGCGCTCGATCCGCAGACTAATCTGCACAGTCATTTCACTCCGCAAGGCGTCGGTGCCGACCTGATCGCTACGCTTGAGGGTTTCAGTCGTCACGACGTCGATGCCTACGCGCTGCACTCGCAGCAGAAAGCCGCACGGGCGCGGGCTGACGGTTCGTTCAACAAGTCGTTGGTGTCGGTGCAGGATCAGAACGGCATCATCCTGCTCGACCACGATGAGTTCATCCGCGCTGAATCGACCCTTGAAGGCTTGGGCAAGCTCAAGCCGAGTTTTGAAATGATCGGCCAGATGGGTTTCGACGCCACGGCGTTGCGGGTCTACAGCCATGTGGAACGAATCAATCATGTACATACACCGGGCAACAGCTCCGGGATCGTCGACGGTGCTGCACTGATGCTGATCGGCTCCGAAGCCAAAGGCCGGGCGCTGGGGTTGCAACCCCGGGCGCGCATTGTCGCCACGGCGGTCACCAGCACTGATCCGACCATCATGCTCACCGGCCCGGCACCGGCGACGCGCAAGGCACTGGCCAAGGCCGGGTTGCGCGTTGAAGACATCGACCTGTTCGAGGTCAACGAGGCGTTTGCCTCGGTGGTGCTGAAGTTCATCAAGGACATGGCCGTCGACCCGGACAAGGTCAACGTCAACGGCGGCTCGATCGCCATGGGGCATCCGCTGGGCGCCACCGGTTGCGCGATCCTCGGAACGCTGCTCGATGAACTGGAAGCGCGGCGCCTGCGCTATGGCCTGGCGACGCTGTGCGTCGGCGGCGGCATGGGCATTGCCACCATCATCGAACGCCTCTGAGCCCCGAATTCAAGGAACCTTGTTATGAGCGAAGCCATCCGTTACGAAAAAGGCCAGGACGCCATCGTCGTGCTGACCATCGACATGCCGGGCCAGAGCGCCAATACCATGAACGCCGTGTACCGTGAGGCCATGGCCGCCTGCGTTGCACGCTTGGTGACTGAAAAAGACCAGATTGCCGGGGTCATCATCACCTCGGCGAAGAAAACCTTCTTTGCCGGCGGTGACCTCAACGAACTGATCAAGGTCGGCAAGCCTGAAGCCAAAGCCTTCTATGACATGGTGCTGACCCTCAAAGCGCAGTTGCGCACCCTGGAAACCCTCGGCAAACCGGTGGTTGCGGCGATCAACGGTGCGGCGCTGGGCGGTGGTTGGGAAATCTGCCTTGCCTGTCATCACCGCGTGGCTTTGGAGGATGCATCGGTGCAACTCGGTCTGCCGGAAGTAACCCTCGGCCTGTTGCCGGGCGGCGGCGGGGTGGTGCGCATGGTGCGCATGCTCGGCATCGAGAAAGCGCTGCCTTATTTGCTTGAAGGCAAGAAGGTGCGGCCGCAACAGGCATTGCAGGCGGGGCTGATCGATGAACTCGCAGCGGATCGCGATGAGTTGCTGGCCAAAGCACGAGCCTGGATCGTGGCCAACCCGACAGCGGTGCAGCGATGGGACGTGAAGGGTTATCAGATTCCGGGCGGCACGCCGTCGAACCCGAAAGTCGCGCAGATGCTGGCAATTGCACCGTCGATTTTGCGCAGCAAGACTCAAGGGACGATGCCGGCGCCGGAAAAGATCCTCTGCGCGGCGGTGGAGGGCGCTCAAGTCGATTTTGATACCGCGCACTTGATCGAAACCCGTTATTTCACCGAACTGACCACCGGGCAGATTTCGAAAAACCTGATCGGCACGTTCTGGTTTCAACTCAATGAGATCAACGCCGGTGGTTCGCGGCCGCAGGGCTTTGCGCCTTACAAGATGCAGAAGCTCGGCGTGCTTGGCGCAGGAATGATGGGCGCGGGTATTGCGTTTGTCAGTGCTTCGGCGGGTATTGAAGTGGTGCTCAAGGACGTCAATCTGGCTGCTGCCGAAAAAGGTAAAGCACACTCTGCCGCGTTGCTGGACAAGAAAGTCTCTCGCGGACAGATGGATGCTTCAAAGCGTGATGAGGTGTTGGCGCGGATCAAGCCGTCCGAAAATGATGCCGACCTCGCGGGTTGCGATCTGATCATCGAAGCGGTGTTCGAAGACCGCGACCTCAAGGCCAGGGTCTCTGCTGCAGCCCAGCGAGTTGTTGGCGCCGAAGCGGTCATCGCCTCCAACACGTCGACGTTGCCGATCACCGGTCTGGCGGCTGCCGTACCGGATCAAAGCAAATTCATCGGCCTGCACTTCTTCAGTCCGGTGGAAAAAATGCCGCTGGTGGAAATCATCAAGGGCGCGCAGACCAGCGATGAAACCCTCGCGCGCGGTTTCGATTTCGTTGTGCAAATCAAGAAAACCCCGATCGTCGTCAACGACAGTCGCGGCTTCTTCACTTCGCGGGTGTTCGGCACCTTCACCAACGAAGGTATTGCCATGCTCGGCGAGGGCGTGAGTGCGCCGATGATCGAAACCGAAGCGCGCAAAGCCGGGATGCCGGTCGGACCTCTGGCTATCTCTGACGAAGTTTCCCTCAGCCTGATGAGCCATATCCGTCAGCAAACAGCCAAGGACCTACGGGCAGAAGGGAAACCGCTGATTGAGCACCCGGCCTTTGCCGTGATTGACTTGCTGCTCAACGAATACAAGCGTCCGGGCAAAGCGGCGGGTGGCGGTTTTTACGATTACCCAAGCGGTGCACAGAAACATTTGTGGCCCGAACTGAAGACGCGATTCGAGAAAACCGACGGGCAGATTTCGCCTAAGGATGTGCGTGATCGGCTGCTATTTGTACAAGCCATTGAAACCGTGCGCTGTGTGGAAGAGGGCGTGCTGACCTCGACAGCGGACGCCAATGTCGGCTCGATTTTCGGTATCGGGTTTGCGCCGTGGACCGGCGGTGCGTTGCAGTTCATCAACCAATACGGGGTGAAAGATTTCGTCGCTCGCGCGCAGTATCTGGCTGAGCAATATGGCGAGCGTTTTGCGCCGCCCGCGCTGCTGCTGGATAAAGCAGCGAAAGGTGAAATGTTCTAACGGCAACGAGCATTCCAGGGCTTGCCTTGCCAAGGTGTTTCAGGGCAGGCTCTGGGGTGTTCATTATTCCCATCACGTGTCAGGTATTTTTTATGTCGCTACGCATCTGCATTCTGGAAACCGACATCCTGCGTCCGGAACTGGTCGATCAATATCAGGGTTACGGGCAGATGTTTCAGCGCCTGTTCTCGCAGCAACCGATTGCCGCCGAGTTCACCGTCTACAACGTGATGCAGGGCCAATACCCGAGCGACGACCAGACGTTCGACGCGTATCTGGTCACCGGCAGCAAGGCCGATTCGTTCGGCACTGATCCGTGGATTCAGACCCTCAAGCAATACCTGCTGACGCGTTACGAGCGCGGCGACAAACTGCTCGGCGTGTGCTTCGGCCATCAACTGCTGGCGCTGCTGCTCGGCGGCAAGAGTGAGCGCGCCACGCAAGGTTGGGGTGTCGGCACCCATAACTACAAACTCGCGGCCAAGGCGCCGTGGATGAGCCCGGTGCGTGAGGAACTGACACTGCTGATCAGCCACCAGGATCAGGTCACAGCGCTGCCGGAAAACGCCACGGTGATTGCTTCCAGCGATTTTTGCCCGTTTGCGGCTTACCATATCAACGATCAGGTGTTGTGCTTCCAGGGCCACCCGGAATTCATCCACGATTACTCGCGTGCGCTGCTGGATCTGCGTCAGGAAGCGTTGGGTTCGCAGATCTACAGCAAAGGCGTAGCCAGTCTGGAGCAGGAACACCATGGCGCTACGGTTGCGGAATGGATGATGCGGTTTGTCGCGCACAAGCCAGAAACTGTCTAAGGCCAAAAGCTTCGCGAGCAGGCTCGCTCCCACATCAGATTTTCGGTGCGCCACCGATCAATGCGGGAGCGAGCCTGCTCGCGAATGTTCCAGACAACTCGGTCCGCTCTACAACCACCCGGACTTCTTGAAGCTCGCCCACAAACTCACGCATCCCACCGTAATAAACCCCAGCACACCGAAGTAGCCATAGTGCCAACTCAGTTCCGGCATGTTCTGGAAGTTCATCCCGTAAATCCCCGCCACCGCCGTCGGAAACGCCAGAATCGCCGCCCAGGCAGCAAACTTGCGCTGCACCACGCTTTGCCGTGAAGCCTCGAGCAACACACCGATCTCGATGGTCTGGCTAGCGATATCGGCCAGTGTGCTCAGGTCTTCCATCTGCCGCGTTACGTGGATCTGCACATCGCGGAAGTACGGGCGCATGTTCTTGTCGATAAACGGGAAGCTCAGCTTCTGCAGTTCCTCGCCAATTTCGACCATCGGCGCCGCGTACCGGCGCAGGCGCACGACATCGCGGCGCAAGCCATGCAGCTTCTGGATGTCACGCTCGTTCAACGCGCTACACAACACGTTGCGTTCCAGTTCATCGATTTCGGCATGAATGGCTTCGCCCACCGGTTGGTAGTTCTCGATGACGAAATCGAGCAGCGCATACAGTACGAAATCTTCCCCGTGTTCCAGCAAGAGCGGGCGTGCCTCACAACGTTGGCGGACATGGGCGTAGGACGCCGAGTGACCGTTACGCGCGGTGATGATGTAGCCCTTGCCGGCAAAGATGTGCGTTTCGATGAACTGCAGAACGCCGTGTTCGCGGATGGGCGAGTAGGTGACGATAAACAAAGCGTCGCCAAAGGTTTCCAGCTTCGGCCGACTGTGTTTTTCCAGGGCGTCTTCAATGGCCAGTTCGTGCAGGTTGAACTGACGTTGCAGATTGGACAGCTCCTGAGCGTCCGGCTCTTCCAGACCGATCCAGACAAAGTGACCGGTTTTCGCGGCCCAGGCGGCGCCTTCGTCGAGGGTAATATTGGTGACTTTCTTGCCTGCGCTGTATACCGCAGCAGCAACAACTCGACCCATGGTGGTGATTCACTTCTTCTTGGCAGGTGGCAGGGAATACAAGGCTTCAGCTTAGCCGTGTCGCTGCTTGAGAGTCAGTGAAATCTGTACAGTTCACCGGGCAAAAGAAAACCCGCACAGGGCGGGTTGTCTTCTTAGGCGGCTTGCAGTTGCCGGTCCATCGATTCAATGCACTCGCGCATCTGCTCGCGGCACTGATGGATGAGCATGGGCATGTCGTCCATGGTCAGTCCGGCTGTAGGAATCGCCGGCAGCGAGCGTATGAGGATTTTCCCGCTGCGCCAGCGATTCAGGCGCATGTGCTTGATGTAGCTGCTGACGCAAACCGGAACGATCGGCACACCGGCGGCAATCGCCATCTGGAACGCGCCTTTTTTGAAGGGCAGCAATTCTTCGCCGAGATTGCGCGTGCCTTCCGGGAACACCCAGATCGAGGTGTCTTCGTTCTGCAAGGTATTGGTAGTGGTGAGCATCGACTGGCGCGCCTTGTGCGCATTGCCACGGTCGATCAACACATTGCCGGCCAACCAGAACAATTGCCCGAACAACGGAACCCACTTGAGGCTCTTCTTGCCAATGCACACGGTTCGACGCGGCACTACGTTGCCGAACACGAACAAGTCATAGTTGGACTGATGGTTGGCAATGATCACGCAGCTGTCAGGTTTGTTCATCAATCCACTGACATCGGACTTCACCCGTAAACGCAAAATACACATTGCCGGCAGCGCGTAGAGGCGGGCGCACAGTCGGCTGTTGTCCGGATTGAACGGGCGGCAGATCCCGAGAATCACTCCGAGCACGCCGGCCAGAATAAAGTGCAGGCCCATCAATAACATACGAAACACGAACAGCATTTTCAGGCCCCACCGGGACAAAAGGTGGCGCAGTGTACGGATGTGCACTGTTTTCGGCAATTGCCACTATAGAGTCCGGAGATAGCCGATGTTTAAGCGCATGTTTCCGAATGGAGGGTCAGACCTGTCCTAGAGCGGCCGCAGACTTTTAAACCAGGCGTACAAGAAAAAGCCCGACACGACGGTCGGGCTTTTCTTGAAGAGATAAACGGGTGGTTAACCCAGGTGTTCCTGATCCTGGATGATCGCGTTATCCAGGGTTTCCAGCAGCGCCTTGCGTACTTTCAACTTGGTATTCTTGTGCGCGAGCATGTTGATCTTCTTCAACTGACGCGCAGCGGCGAGGGCGGCAGCTTGCAGCTCCTCGGCGGCAACCACCTTGTCGAGGAAACCGGCATCTACAGCGCTTTGCGGATCGAACATCTCGCCGTTGATCACCGAGCGGTGGAACGCCGAGCGACGCAGACGATCACGCGCCAGTTCGATACCGGCGTGGTGCATGGTCATACCGATCTGCACTTCGTTCAGACCGATGCTGAACGGTCCGTCGACACCGATACGGTAATCGGCAGACAACAGAATGAAAGCGCCCTTTGCCACGGCATGACCCGGGCAAGCGACGATCACCGGAAACGGGTGGGAGAGCAGGCGACGCGCCAACGTCGACCCCGCAGTTACCAGTGCCACCGCCTCTTTAGGGCCGGCAGTCATCACTTTCAGGTCATAGCCGCCGGACAGAATCCCCGGCTGACCGGTAATGATCACGATGGCACGATCAGTTACCGCCTGATCCAGCGCCGCGTTGAATGCCGCAATCACGTCCGGAGAAATGGCATTGACCTTGCCGTTGCTCAAAGTCAGGGTCGCGATACCGTCTTCGAGGTGGTAGGAAATCAACTCACTCATGACGCTATTCCTTGTAAGAAAGATGGGCAGACGTTACCCACCGCCGCAGGCCAGGTAAAGCGCCGTGACTGACCCGCCAGTCACCGTTTCCCGGCCCGTCCAGCGTGGCGAGGCGTTCTGCTTCTATATAGAAGGGCCACGCCCACCGAAGATTGGCCGGTTTGCCATGGGCTGCCAGCGGGCAAAACGACTTTTTCTCTTAACCGCATGAAAATTCTGAAAAAAAGTTTGCCATCGCAAAAGCTTTCGACTACATTAGCGCGCCTCGACAGACAGAACATGTTTGAAGAGATACGGTGAAGTGTCCGAGTGGCTTAAGGAGCACGCCTGGAAAGTGTGTATACAGGAAACTGTATCGAGAGTTCGAATCTCTCCTTCACCGCCACATTCAGTACACAAAACCCCTGATTTCGAAAGAAGTCAGGGGTTTTGTGGTTTCTGGCGTCTGGATTTTATTGGCAGCGGCGTGAAGTCCGCTTTGAGCCATTACAATCGCGAATTTATTCCTCCGTATAGGGACGACATCCATGATCATTTCCACCACTCATACCATTGAAGGTCGGCAAATCACGGCATACCTGGACATTGTCAGTGCCGAGTCGGTGCAGGGCGTCAATGTGATTCGTGACATGTTCGCCGGTATGCGCGATTTTTTCGGCGGACGTTCGCAGACGCTAGAGCGGGCTTTGAAGGAGGCGCGTGTTCAGGCCACCGAAGAAATCAGGGAGAGGGCGCGTGCTTTGCAGGCGGATGCAGTGGTCGGGGTGGACTTCGAGATCAGCATGCCTGGCGGGAAGGGCGGGATGGTTGTGGTGTTTGCGACGGGGACAGCGGTGAAATTGCGCTGAATGTCGATCGCTGGTCATGTGAGCCCGTCCAGATAATGGATGGGCTCTTTTTCTACGCCATCAGCCCTGTGGCTTGAGGATTACCGTGCCTCTCGAGTCGTAGGTCAGTGGTGTGTCGATGGCGACAAGAGTAGGCGTGTCCGAAGGTTGGCTCGGTTGCGCTGGCTCGCTTGGATGGTAAATGACACCAGGCTGCAGAATCGGCTTGTCCGGATACTTGATGGTGATTTCACCGGAAGCGATCTTGTCCTTGAGCAGTTCACCCCCGGCTTTGCCGGCAGCGATTTGTTCGTCCGTGAGCTTTACGACGGGCAGATTCGGGAATCCGTTGATTTGCATGTTCTCTCCTTGAGATTCATTTGTATAAAAAAGGGCAACGGCCTGTCGGCAGAATTCTTTAGCAAAGCAAGACCAGCGGTTCGTGGTCGAGTTTAATTTTTTTGAGGCCACTCGTCGGGCGCCAGCTAATCTGAATCACAAGTCCAAGAGTGACCAACTAGTCTCAAAAGCATTGGAGGTCGATATTTTTCAGGCAAAACGGGTTTTGCCGGTGTCGATCTGTTGCGAAGGGGCGAAGATATGACTGATCCGTATATCGAAGACGATGGCGCTGAATTTTCCTTCAACAACTGCGTACGGTGCGGCCAGACTGAGTATCAGTCTGGATTTGGCGAAGATCCAGTGCAGATCGGCAAGATCAAATCCACGGCACCCAAGGGACCGAAGGCGAAATTTCTCCCCAAGGTCACCACGCGAGCCAGAAAATAATCTTTGTCTGAATAACCCCGTCATCGATCGGGGTTTTTTTATGACTGTGCGTGTGAAGAAATTTCTTACATTCGATGGCGGCAAAAATCAATTTGCTTTCACAAACTTTTCACGTCTGCCGCAGTAGGGTGAAGCCATCCGTTAGAAAGCAAGTCTCCAGCCCGTCTCCCCAGCGGGCTTTTTTTTGCCTGTCATAAAACCTTTTGCAGAATCGCTGTCCAATCGGCGCCATGTGCGCGAAGCCTCTGATTTCGTCTGGACTTTTGCGCGGCGACGGCATTAAATCCCGGCCCTTTTTGTCATCCCTATTTTGAGGTTTACGTCATGCGTTTAACACTGCCCGCTCTGGTTCTGGGGCTTCTGGTTGCTCAAGGTGCAATGGCTGCCGGTGATGGCACTGCGGCGCTGGGCGGTGGTTTGGGTGGCGCGCTGGGTAATGTCGTCGGCCAGAAAATGGGCGGCAGCACTGGCGCGGCCATTGGTGCTGGCGTAGCAGGCGCGGCGGGCAGCGCAGTGGCGGCGCGCAAGGGTAGCCGGACCAAAGCGGCGATTGGCGGCGGTGTCGGTGCAGCCGGTGGTTCGGTGATCGGCAACAGCCTGGGCGGCAAGACCGGCGCCACGATTGGTGCTGGCCTGGGTGGCGCAGCTGGCGGCGCAGTGGGCAGCAACTTGTCCAAAGGACACAAGCGTCACTGAGACTGATCGTTTGTCAGAAAAAGCCCGGCTCAATGTCGGGCTTTTTCATGGCTGAACGTTTTCCCGGTTTGCGTCTCCAATCTCACATAGGCCCATGTCTGGGCGGACTGTCCCGCTTCGGGAACTGTGAGGTTCATATGCGCTTGTCATTATCTGCACTGTTTTTCGGTTTGCTGGTAGCACAAGGGGCGATGGCCGCTGGTGATGGCACCGCCGCTGTGGGTGGCGGCCTGGGCGGCGCGCTCGGCAATGTGGTCGGTGGACAACTCGGTGGCAGTACTGGCGCAGCGGTAGGTGCAGGCGTTGGCGGCGCGGCCGGCAGTGCCGTCGGGGCGAACAAACGCAATCGAACCGAAGCCGCCATTGGCGGTGGTCTCGGCGCGGCGGGCGGCTCGGTCGTCGGCAACAGCCTCGGCGGCTCGACCGGTTCGACCATTGGCGCTGGGTTGGGCGGCGCGGCCGGTGGTGCGGTCGGCAATAACCTCGGTGACGATGGCGGATCTCATTCGGGTGGTGGCCACAAGCACAAGAACAAGAACAAACATAAAAACCGCCATCATTGATGGATGGTTAAACGGAAACCCGGCATTTTGCCGGGTTTTTTGCATTTGCTCGTCGGACTTCGGAACGATTGGCTGTGGGGCTTTTCGAACGTCATACACGCCACGAGATGATGAGGTTTGCCATGACTCCCGAAACTGAGGGCAAGGAAGAGAAAGGTTCGAGTGGATTGCCGTTTATCAATGATCCGGGGAATGAAGATCCGGGCTCACTGATGGATGATGCGACGGTGCCGCTGAATGATTCGGATGAGGCGGATATGGAGTACGACGAGGACGAGGATGAGCAGTGAACGCTTGTCTTCAAACCAAACCTAGTTATCTGAACCTGAATCTACTGGGCCTGTAATTTCAGGCCCTTATAGGTGTGCATGCTAGTCAGCCAGACTTTCGTTTAACTTCCTTTCGATGTGATGTAGCCATACTTCGCCAGATGCCCATTCGTTCCAGTAACAGTAGTAGCAATGCAGTTCCTTTAACAAAAACGCCCGTAGGTCCATTTCATTTAGCCTTCGGCTGAGTAAGGTTTGCAGCTCGTTACGGACTAATAGCAATACTTTCTTGTCGGAGTTTCTCAAAAAATCGTCAATCACTTGATCAGCTGTGTCGTGCTCCACCAGCCAGTCTTGATGAAAGTAGGCGCCAAAAAAATCTTGAGCCTCTGGAAAGTCACTTTTCATAGCTCTGGAAATCCCGTTAGTAAAAAATATCCCAAAGGTAGCGCAGGGTCTTTTTTCAAGACCAATAGTAATTTTGATGCTGATTGTGAGTGCGTAAGGCCATTGAGCATACTCACACCCACTGGTCGACCGAGATCATGCGAAAAACTCGTTTTCCCTTTGTTGCTGTTCAAGAAATGAGTCACTTTTTGCGAATTCGAGCTTAATGCTTCAGATACTGCAGCTTCAGCCTCGGCGCGATTCATGAAAGTAGAAGCTGCAGGAATGTTCGGCTCTGCTTGTAGTCTTTGAGCCAGTTGAGTATCAGTTCTTCCAACATGCTTGATAATCAAATGCCCACCTTGGGCTTCGTGCGCTGCTAATCCCCCACCTGGAACAATTTGACTATAAGGCCCATCTGCCTGTATCGCTCCAGGGCACGGAGTACAAGCCAACCCCAACGGATCCACCCACCCCGTCGGGTTCGGCACGTACTGGTACTGATTCAGCCCACCGGCCAACTTGATCGGATCCGGCGTCAGATACCGCCCCAGCCTCGGGTCGTAGTACCGGTGCCGGTTGTAATGCAGCCCGCTTTCCGCATCGAAGTACTGCCCCTGAAAACGCAGCGGCTGGTTCAGGTAGTCCTCACCGGCCAGGGTCAGTGCGGCGATTTTGCCGTAGGCGTCGTATTGCGCGGACCAGACGATGTCGCCGCTGTAGTCGGTGAGTTCCTGCGGGGTGCCGAGGTGGTCGAGTTGGTAGTAGAACGGGCAGGCTTTTTGCGGGCCTTTGCCGTCGAGCAGCGCGAGGGGGCGGAAGGTGCCGGGTTCGTAGACGTAGCTGCGGTATTCGTTTTCGCTGCTTTCGGCGACGAGATGCTCGCCTTGCCAGAAAAACTCGGTGGTCTCGCCGTTGACGGTTTTGCTGATGCGTCGGCCGAAGGCGTCATAGCGATAGCTGGCGGTCTGGCCGTCGGGGCGGGTCAGGCCGATCAGGCGGTGCTGGCTGTCGTAGCGGTATTCGGTGACGAGGGTCTGGGCGCGGCCGCGACGTTCGCGGATCAGGTTGCCGAAGGCGTCGTAGTCATAGTGGCGGTCGCCCTGCATGAGCAGGCGGTTGCCTTTGATCTGGCTCGGGCCGGGGCGGTCCTGCATCAGCAGGTTGCCGGCCGGGTCGTGGGCGAAGCTTTCCGGCAGTTCGTCGCGCGAGTGGCGTACGCGAATGAGGCGGTCGAGGGCGTCGTAGCCGTAGGTGCGCTGGCCGTGGCGGCTGTCGGCGATGTGCGCGAGATTGCCGTTGGCGTTGTAGGCATAATCGCGGCGGAACAACGCATCGCGCTGATGGCCTACGGCATGCGCGAGTAATCGTCCTTGATCGTCGTAGGTGTATTCGCTGAGCAGCAAACCCTGCTGGCGTTGCCGTTCGCGTCCGGACTGATAGACATGACGGGTCAGCGGCGTGCCGTTGAGGTCGATGTCGGTCAGCGCGCCACCCTTGGCGTGGCGGTAGTCGAGCACGCTGTTGTCCGGCAGGCGCATGCGCTTGAGCTGGCCGCAGGCATCGTAGCGGTAACGCAGGGAGCCCCAGCCTTGATGCTCGGTGATCAGCCGGTCCTGACGGTCGTACTCGAAGGCCAGCGGGTGTTGCTGGCCGTCGTCGACCCCAATCAAACGGCCGAGGCGGTCGTATTGGTAGGTGACCTTGATGCCGTCGGGCAGGGTTCTGGCCAGAAGACGCCCGGCAGCATCGCGCTCATAAGCAGTGAGCAAACAAGAGCCGTCATCACCGAACTCGGTCTTCTCCAGCAGATGGCCGTTGAGGTCATAGGCGTACGCCGTGCGCCGACCATCAAAACCGCTTTCCTGGCGAATCAGCCCGGTCGGCGTGTAATCCAGCCGGTACTTTTCCCCGGACTCGTTTTCAATCTCGGTGAGCAGCAGTTGCGCATGGTCGTAGCGGTACTGCACCCGCGTGCCGTCGGGGTTGATCCGCCGCGAGACCAGGTGCAGATCGTCGTCGTATTCGTAGCGGGTGATGCGCCCCAGTTCATCGCGCTCGGCAGTGACCTGACCGTAGGCGCCGTAGCTGTAGGCGCGGGTGCTGCCGGTAGGAAATGTCGTCTGGATCAGTCGGCCAACCGCATCCCAATGCTGACGGGTGACCGCACCGTGTTCGTCGGCGGTTGTGGTCCGCCGCCCCAGCGCGTCGTAGGAAAAACGCCGCACGCCACCGTCGGGCAAGGTCTCTTCAATGAGTTGGCCGAGGGCATTCCAGACCAACCGATGCCGACTGCTGTCCGGGTAGCGAATCGACAGCAACTGCCCACGGATGTCGTAGTAGTAATGCGTAACTTGGCCGTCCGGATCGACCGCCTCGGTGACATCGCCCTCGGCATTGCGCCGGTAGATCCACACCGCGTCACCGCGAGAGCGTTTATGCAGGAAACCATTGCGATACTCGTAGGACGTTGGCGTCTCAGCCGGCGGAATCAGCGCCACCAGCCGTCCGACCTCGTCGTAGCGGTATTCGGTGACCGCACCCAAGGCATCCTGCTCGGCGATCAACCGCCCCGAGGAGTCATAGGCCTTGAGCTGTTCGCCACCATCCGCCGAGACTTTACTCACCAGCCGCGCACGCTCGTCGTGGACGTAAGTCTCTTCGGTGCCATCGACGTAATGCACTGCGACGCTGCCGTCGTCATTCCAGACGTAACGCGTGTCCATCTGCGAAAACGATGCCCAGTGGCGCACGCACCGCGCAGCCTTGCCCGACCGTTCCCACTCCCAGAAGAAGCTCGCCCCGCCCGCCAGTTGCCGCTGCAGGATTACGTGAGCGTCGTCGTAGTCGTAACGCTCGCTATCACCGACGGCATTGGTCGCTTCGATCAGGTGCTGATAGGCGTCGTAGCGGTAACTGACCAGCGCCTGTTCGGTGCTCCAGGCACCGTCGCGAAACACCTGGTAATCCACACCAACCAACTGCGCGCGGTCATAGCGCAACAGCAGCGAACGCCCGGCGCCGTTGTCCAGTCGCTGCACCCGGTCAGAGCGATCGCGCTGCACCGTCAGACGGTTGCCATAGCTATCGCTGATCGCCGTCAGCCGTCCTGCGCGAAAGTGATAGAACCGCGCCGTTTCCCCGGCCAGTGCCAGGATCAGCTCTTCCGGTTCATCACCCAGAAAGATCGCCGCCCGCGACAGGCTGTTGTGAATCGCCGGTCGTTCAACGCTCGGCACTGGAAAGCGGGTACGACGGTTTTCGTGATCGACCCAAACCACCTCATCAGCGAAAAACTCCAGCCGATGCGCCAGCGAATGGCTCCAGCCAAACCCCAGCCCGACATTGATCTCAGCAGCGCTGGAGCGATACAACCGCGCAAACTCAAACGGCAACACGCCATCAAGCACCGCATCGCTCAGGGTCAGCAGTTCTTCACCGGTGACCATCGACACCGGGCAGCCGTTGGTGCAGGTGCGCGGCACGCAATCAGCGCTGTCGCCGTTGGGGTTTTTCGCCTGATCCGGCGAGTCGTCGTGAGGCTCATGCCGTTCCATTCGGCTCGAAGCGCCAGGCTTGTCCCGCACCACAGGCGCCGGATTCGGCACCGTCAACACCAGCGAATCGGCCTGACGAATGTTCAGCGGTATCGACGGTGTCGGTTTCAACTCAACGTCACGCGCGTGAAACATCAGTGGCTTCAACGCGCCCGCGTGTCTATTCAGCTCCGGCGCAGAAGTCAGTTCCGCCAACCGCAACGCGGATGCCGCCAACCACTCTCGAGCCCGGGGCGACTTGATCTTCGCCAGCACTTTGCTGCTCAAACGCAGTGGCACGCCGACGCCACCCGACAACGACGTCAGCAGAAAACCGATCAGCAGTTCGGCCCGCACCTCGGCCACCACTTCAGCCAGATACTGCGGCGGGAGCATCTTCAGCCAACTGGTAAACGCGGCCAGATGAATGAACAGCAGCGGTTCGTCACTGAGGACCAGCAGACCGTTGGCAATGGCGTCGCTGGAGGCATTCAACAACGCCTCAAGCTCGGCCTCGCTGAGGTATTCCAGAAGTTTTGCGCTGTTGGCCTGCAAGTCGGCGAGGAGGGCAAAGAGCTGTTTGATGTCATCCCAAACGCCGTTCAGGGCTTGCTCGAACCCGCGCCAGTCGGCGTGTTGCAACTGACCGTAACGCTCAAGAAACCCGGCGCTGGAAAACTCCGTCCATTGTGGTTGAAACCCTGCCCACTCAGAGCGTAGCCAGCCCTCCAGGCCTGCAATGACACCTTGATAAGAGGCATACAGAGCACGCACATGGTCGGTGGAAACATCGGGAAAGAAGGTGATGCGATAACGCTGGCCCCGATCGCAGTCGGTCACCTGCAGAATGCCGCTGGGGCCGATGGTGTAATGCAGCGCTTCGCCGAAAGTCAGTACGCCGCCGACATCGGCAAGCACCGGCTCGAGGGTCACCGGGGTATCGCCAATCGGCACAAACCGCGCGGCGTCGAACATGTGCACCAGCGTCAGCGCCCCGCTGGCCGGGCACATGACCACCGATGAACTGAGCGGCTGGCGCGACTTGATCGGCGCGCTGAGGCGCACGTCGTTGCCGACAGTAAACACCTGCTCGACATCCAGCGCGGTCCCGCTCCAGAACTGCTCGGCCCAAGCGTCGTAGTGGTTCAGACACAGGCGAAACTCGCGGATCAGGTGTTCGAAATCCGGCTCATCGGGATTCAAAGCAGCAACAACGAGCAGGCCGATGCTGTTGTTCAGGACCAGAAGCCGATCGGTTGGAAGCATTCGCAGTCTCTCGCGCACATCAAAAAGGTGCGGGGACTTTGCGGGGGATCAATCAGGAAAGAAGTCGGGCGAGTAGGCGTTATCTGTAGGATGTTTCGCTAAATATCTGCGAGTAGTTCATCGCCCAACAAACATTGCCCGTTGCTCAATGTCCGTCGCGCTCGTTATGCTGCTGAACCCTTTAATCAGATCCGCGTAGCGGCACCAACCGTGCCGCCCGGGATGTCTTTGTTAACGGATCCGATGATGAATGCACCGCTGAAGGCGTTCGGCCCGATCAAGGCCGTGATTTTCGATATGGACGGTTTGCTGCTGGACACCGAGGGCATTTACACCGAAGTCACCTCGCTGATTGCCCAGCGTTACGGGCGCACTTTCGACTGGAGCATCAAGCAGAACATCATTGGTCGCGGGGCCAACGATCTGGCCAATTACGTGGTGCAGGCACTGGATCTGCCGATCACCGCCGAAGAGTTTCTGGTGATCCGTGAGCCACTAATGCGCGAGCGTTTCCCCACCGCGCAAGCGATGCCGGGTGCCGAGGAACTGATTCGCCATCTCAAGGCGCACAACATCCCGATTGCCGTGGGTACCAGTTCCTCGCGTCAGTCGTTCGGCCAGAAAACCACGCTGCACCGCGACTGGTTCGCGCTGTTCGATTTCATTGTCACGGCAGACGATCCGGAAGTCGGCGCGGCCAAACCGGCGCCGGATATCTTTCTGACCGCTGCCCGACGCTTGGGCGTGGCACCTGAGGATTGCCTGGTGTTCGAGGATTCACCGTTCGGTGTGACCGCCGCGAAAGCCGCCGGCATGACCGCGATCGCCATCCCCGATGCCGCCATGGCCGATGAAAAATACGCACACGCTGACGGGATTCTTCGTAGCCTGAAAGCGTTCACGCCAAGTGCCTGTGGCTTGCCGGCGCTGGAATGGGCGTAAACATCTGACAAAAAAACGCCGCCCCTGTGTAAACAGAGGGGCGGCGTTTTTCGTTCAGTCGACTCAGATAAATCAGGCGCCGAAACCACCGTCGATGGTCAGGCTGGCACCGGTGATGTAACCGGCTTCCGGGCCTGCCAGATAGGCAACGAAACTGGCGATTTCTTCGGCTTTGCCGTAACGACCGACCGCCATCAGCGGGATCAGGCTTTCAGCGAAATCACCGTGCGCCGGGTTCATGTCGGTATCGACCGGGCCGGGTTGCACGTTGTTGACGGTGATGCCACGAGGGCCGAGGTCGCGGGCCAGACCTTTGGTCAAACCGACCAGCGCCGATTTGCTCATCGCATACACACCGCCGCCGGCGAAGGGCATGCGGTCGGCGTTGGTGCTGCCGATGTTGATGATGCGTGCGCCTTCGCCCATGTGTTTGGCGGCTTCCTGGGAAGCGATGAAAACGCTGCGAATGTTGATTGCCACGGTCTGGTCGAAATCTTCGAGTTTGAAGTCTTCCAGCGGTGCAACAGCCAGCACGCCAGCGTTGTTGACCAGAATGTCGAGGCGGCCAAAGGCTTCGACCGTGGCGCTGACGGCGTGGCGGATGGCGGCGGCATCGGCGCTGTCGGCCTTGATCGCCAGGGCTTTGCCGCCGTTGCTGGTGATGCTGTTCTGCAACTCTTCGGCTTTCGCCGCGGAGCTGACGTAAGTGAAGGCTACTGCAGCGCCTTCAGCGGCCAGACGTTTGACGATGGCTGCGCCGATACCACGGGAACCGCCTTGAATCAGAGCGACTTTGCCGCCGAGGTGTTGAGTGGTCATGTTCGATCTCCAGAGTGTTCAAGGCGGGAGTGCCTTGGTGTTGGTGGCGAGTATCGGCGTAGTATCGACAACTGTGTAGACCATGATTGCTATAGTCTGTGTAAACCAGAAGTTTATAGTGGCGATCATGGAAACCTTCAGCAGCATTGAATGCTTCGTGCGCAGTGCCGAAGTCGGCAGCTTTGCCGAGGCCGCACGACGCTTGAGTCTGACCCCGGCAGCCGTCGGCAAGAGCGTGGCCAAACTCGAGGTTCGGCTCGGCGTGCGGCTGTTCCAGCGTAGTACACGCAGCCTGACACTGACCGAGGCCGGACAACTGTTTCTGGATCAAGTCAGCGGTAGCCTGACCACCATTCAAAATGCCGTGGCCAATCTCTCCAGCGTCGAAGGGCTGCCGGCGGGAACGCTGAAAGTCAGCATGGGCGCCGCGTTTGGCTGTCTGCATATCGTGCCGATGCTGGGTGAGTTTCTGCAGCGCTACCCCGCGATCAATCCGGACTGGCATTTCGATAATCGACAGGTCGATCTGATCGCCCAGGGCTTTGATGCGGCCATCGGTGGCGGTTTCGAACTGCCGCAAGGCGTGATCGCGCGCAAGCTGAGCCCGGCGCACCGGATATTGGTCGCGTCTACCGACTATTTACAGGCCCATCCGCCGATCATCGAGCCGGATGACCTTAATCATCACGACGGCATTCTGATCCGCTCGCCGCAGACCGGACGCGTGCGTTCCTGGCAATTGACCGGACGCAATCCACAGAACTGTCAGCCGTTGATGCTCAAGGCGCGGATGACCATGAGTGATTCCGAGGCCGCTTGCAGGACAGCAGCACAAGGCTTGGGCATCGCGCTGGTGAGCATGCCGTTTGCGGTCGGGTATCTGGAGGCGGGGACGTTGCAGCGAGTGCTGCCGGAATGGTTTGTCGATGATGGCAACATTTCGATTTACTACGCCGAGCATAAGTTGTTGCCGGGCAAGACTCGGGCGTTTGTCGATTATGTGATTGAGCAGTTTGCGGAGCAGGGGTTGGCGCGGCGGTTCAGTGCTATCTGAGCAAGGTATCAGACCGAGGTGTGGCCTTCGCGAGCAGGCTCGCTCCCACATTTGGAGTGCATTTCCCCTGTGGGAGCGAGCCTGCTCGCGAATGGGTTGACTCGGTTTTCGCTGATGACCTCAGCGGGCAAACCGCCCCGGCCAGCCAATGATGTTCTTCGGCCGTGGCGTTGCATAAGTCCGCACTTTCGACGTCGACAAGCGCAAGCGCACCAGCGATTCCGCAATCGTCACCGCTGCTGTCACCCCGTCCACCACCGGCACGCCAGTGCGTCGACGAATCTGTTCATCCAGCCCGGCCATGCCACCGCAACCCAGGCAGATCACCTCGGCTTTGTCCTGCGTCACCGCCAGTTCAGCCTGATGCACGATCGCTTCCAGCGCACGCTGCGGTTCGTGCTCCAGCTCCAGAACGGCCAGACCACTGGCCCGAACAGAAGCACACCGATTCCACAGACCGGACAATTTCAGCCGATCCTCAATTAACGGCACGGTGCGATCCAGCGTGGTCACCACCGAATAGGCATGGCCGAGAAACATCGCCGTACTCGCCGCCGCATCAGTGATATCCACCACCGGCACATTGAGCAATTCCTGCAGGCCTTCGCGGCCGTGCTCGCCGTAACCGGCCTGAATCACCGCATCGAACGGCTGATCGTAAGACATCACCCGATCCATTACCGCGATGGCCGCCAGATAGCTTTCGAAGTTGCCTTCAATCGAGTCGGCACCGAAGTACGGCGTCAAACCGACGATTTCGGTACCGGGTGACGCAACAGCCTGCGCCGAGCGGGCGATGGCTTCGGTGATGGATTCGGTGGTGTTGACGTTGACCACGAGAATACGCATGGGGAAATCCTTATAGCGGGCAGTTCTGCGGCCCGAAGTCCGGGCCGCGAGGGAGTTAATGGCAGACGTTGTCGACAGCGATCGATTCGCCGCTGATGTCGGCGTAGTGCGGTTGGCGTTTGGCGATGATCAGATAGAGCATTCCGGCGATCCCGGCGCCGATCAGCCAGGAGAACGGCGAGACACTGTGGAAACCCGGGACCAGCGCCAGGACGATGGCAATCAACGCCGCAGGAATAAACGCCGCCACCGCGCGGAAATTGACGCCTCGGCTGTAGTAATAGGCGCCGTTGGGATCTTCGCTGTAGAGCTGCGGCACGTTGATCCGGCCTTTGCGGATCAACCAGTAGTCGACCATGATCACGCCGTACAACGGGCCGAGCAGGGCGCCGAGGCCAGACAGGAAGTACACGATCACCAACGGGCTGTTGTAGAGATTCCACGGCAGGATCAACACGGCGATGGTGGCGCTGATCAGCCCGGCGCGGCGGAAGGTCAGGTACTTCGGCGCCAGGTTGCTGAGCACGAAGGCCGGGGCGACGAAGTTGGCCATGATGTTCACCGCCACGGTGACGATCAGGAACGCCAGGCAACCGAGTACCAGAAAGAAGGTGTTGGGAATCGAGGCAATGATCTCGGTCGGGCTCTCGATGATCCGGCCATTGATCTGAAATTGCGCACCGCATAGCAGGACGGTAATCGCAGCGAACACCAGAATATTCACCGGCAAACCCCAGAAGTTTCCTACCTTGATGGTCTTGCGGCACGGCGAAGAGCGGGCGAAGTCGCAGAAATTCAGAATCAGCGTGCCGTAGATCGCCAGCCACAACGCGCCGCCAGCAAAAATGTTGCGCCACATCTCGCCACCGGTCAGCGGTTCGCGGATCGACCAGGCGATGGTCGCGTCCGCCTGGAAGTACATCCACGCGGCGAGGGCGGCCACGGTCAGCAGAATTACCGGCCCGGCAAACGCTTCATAACGGCGAACCATCTCCATGCCATAGGCCAGAATCGCCAGTTGCACGAACCAGATCGCCACGAAGCACACCCAACCCAGCGTCGACAGGCCAAGAATCGAGTCGTGGTCGTACTCGGCGAAGCCCGGATGCACGGCAGTCAGCAGTACGCGGAAAACCACTGACGCCAGATACGTCTGAATCCCGAACCAGGCAATGGCGATTACTGCCCGGATCAGTGCAGGAATTTGCGCGCCGTGGATGCCGAAACTGATCCGGCTGATCACCGGAAACGGCACGCCGGTTTTCTGCCCCATGTAACCGGACAGGTTCATGAAGAAGTACACCAGCGCCGCGCCGATCCCCAGCGACAGCAGAATCTGCCAGCCACCCAGACCCAGGGCGTAGAGGCCGATGGCGAACGAGTAGTTGGCGATGTTGTGCACGTCATTCGTCCACAGGGCGAAGATGCTGTATTTGCCCCAGCGCCGACCTTCGGCCTTGGTCGGCGCGAGATCATTGTTGTGCAGGCGCGGACTGAGTTGTAACGGCTCGCTCAGACCGTCATGAGGTAACGGTTGAGCGGGGACAGAGGCGGGCAGATTCAGCGCGATGTTGTTGGAGAGACTTGTACGCATTCCGGCAGGCTCCTGATGTTCAAGGCTGCGATGACTGTGCATAAGCCGTCAGGCTCGACAAATCTTCGTCGCAGCAGTGAAAGCATCACTGGTTACGGGGCATCTGCAGCCTGTACGGGATAGGGCGCTTCAGGCTTGCGGATCGAAAGTGGTTTTATGTTTTGCAGTTTTGTATACAAAACATGTATGCACCAAAGCCAGATTTGTGCCAGTTGCGGATCTATAGGCGGCCGTGTTCATTTCGAAAAGTTATCGATGAGTGCTAAGTCTTTGAAATTGGCTGGTTAAAAATTGACCGTTCGAACAGGTATTTATTTTTGGCGGGGGATTTTGATGGCGGGCGGAGGCGAGGTGCTTTTGGCAGGGATGTAACTTTTCAGGGCGCTGAAAGTAAAAAGTGCACACATAAATGGCACCGATGGTGACATTCGTGTGTACACATTTCTGGAGTCGCTACAAATCCATGTAGGAGTGAGCCTGCTCGCGATAGCGGTGTATCAGCCAAAAAATTCATCGACTGGTACACCGCTATCGCGAGCAGGCTCACTCCTACAGGGGGAAATCAGCGCGGCAGGGAGTTACGCCTTGCTGATGATATTCCCGGCATGCAACCCGCATTCTTTCTGCGTCGCCTCTTCCCACCACCAGCGGCCTTCGCGCTCGTGCTGGTTCGGCAGGACAGGGCGGGTGCACGGTTCGCAGCCGATGCTGATAAAGCCGCGCTCATGCAGGCTGTTGTACGGCAGCTCGAGCATGCGGATGTAACCCCAGATCTCGTCGCTGGTCATCTGCGCCAGCGGGTTGAACTTGTACAGGGTGCGCTCCGGGGTGGAGAACGCGGTATCGATTTCCATCACCGCCACGGCGCTACGAGTGCCCGGGCTCTGGTCGCGGCGCTGGCCGGTGGCCCAGGCTTTGACGCTGGACAGTTTGCGCCGCAGCGGTTCGATCTTGCGGATGCCGCAGCATTCGCCGTGGCCGTCCTTGTAGAAACTGAACAGGCCTTTTTCCTTCACGAACGGCTCCAGTTTCGTGTAGTCCGGCGACACCAGCTCGATATCGATCTTGTAGTGCTCGCGCACCTGATCGATGAAGCGGTAGGTCTCCGGGTGCAGACGGCCGGTGTCGAGGCTGAACACCTTGACGTTCTTGTTGAGCTTCCAGGCCATGTCCACCAGCACCACATCTTCGGCGCCGCTGAAAGATATCCACAAGTCATCGCCGAACTCGGCATACGCGAGTTTGAGAATGTCTTGCGCGGATTTGTTGGCATAGGTCGTGGCGAGTTCCACGACGTCGAACGTTGCACTCATCAGGGCGGCTTCCTACAGGTCGGTGGCGCTGGGCGCTCTATATGGGGCTGATGGTAACAAAAAGCTGCACGGCTCGGGGGCCTGCCGTGCGTTGCGCGTCTGCCTGTGAGTCGCTAGAGTTCGCCCTCGCTCGACTCAAATAATCAATACAAAACGGGAGTGTCTTGTGGAAATTGCTTGCCTGGATCTTGAAGGGGTGTTGGTGCCGGAAATCTGGATCGCCTTCGCCGAAAAAACCGGAATCGAATCCCTCAAGGCCACCACCCGGGACATTCCCGATTACGACGTGCTGATGAAGCAGCGTCTGCGCATTCTCGATGAGCACGGTTTGAAGCTGTCGGACATTCAGGAAGTGATCGCCACACTGAAGCCGCTGGACGGCGCGGTGGAGTTCGTCAACTGGCTGCGCGAGCGCTTTCAGGTGGTGATTCTGTCGGATACGTTTTACGAGTTTTCACAGCCGCTGATGCGCCAGTTGGGCTTCCCGACCTTGCTTTGCCATCGTCTGATCACTGACGAAACCGGGCGGGTGACCAGCTATCAGTTGCGTCAGAAAGATCCCAAGCGCCAGTCGGTGCTGGCGTTCAAAAGCCTGTATTACCGGGTGATTGCGGCGGGGGATTCGTATAACGACACGACGATGCTGGGCGAGGCGGATGCGGGGATTCTGTTCCACGCGCCGGAGAATGTGATTCGCGAGTTCCCGCAGTTCCCCGCGGTGCACACCTTTGCCGAGTTGAAGCAGGAATTCCTTAAGGCCTCAAACCGCGACCTCAGCCTGTAAACCCAACCACCTGACGATCATTCCCACGCTCTGCGTGGGAATGCCTCAACGGACGTACCGCGTTCGGCTTTGGATGGGACGCGGAGCGTCCCGGGCTGCATTCCCACGCGGAGCGTGGGAACGATCATTACTCAGAGGTTTTGCAGGGTTTCGAGGAGGATTCTGACTTTGGTGATCGACTCCTGATACTCAGCCTGCCAATCCGAGTCAGCGACAATCCCGCCACCGCCCCAGCAACACACCTGCCCATCCTTGACCAACAGACTGCGAATCGCGATGGAGCTGTCCATCTCGCCGCGCACGTCCAGGTACAGCAACGAGCCGCAATACAACCCGCGCCGGGTCGGCTCCAGTTCATCGATGATCTGCATCGCACGAATCTTCGGCGCGCCGGTGATCGAGCCGCCGGGGAAACTGCCGGCAATCAAATCCAGTGCGTCGCGATCATCGGCCAGTTCACCGGTGACGCTACTGACCAGGTGATGCACGTTCGGATAGCTTTCCAGGCTGAACAACTCCGGCACCCGCACCGAACCGATGCGGCAAGTGCGGCCGAGGTCGTTGCGCAGCAGGTCGACGATCATCAGGTTTTCCGCACGATCCTTGGGGCTGGCCAGCAGTTCGGCGGCGTTCGCGGTATCTTCGGCTGGCGTCAGGCCACGCGGGCGAGTGCCTTTGATTGGCCGGGTTTCCACCTGACGCTGGCTGACTTTGACGAAGCGCTCCGGCGACAGGCTCAACACGGCGCCGCCATCGGGCAGGCTCTGGAAACCGGAGAACGGCGTTGGGCAGGCCTTGCGCAATGCGCAGTAAGCCAGCCATGGGTCGCCCTGGCACGAAGCGCGGAAGCGTTGGGCGAAGTTGACCTGATAGCAGTCGCCGGCCTGAATGTAATGCTGAATGCGTTCGAAGGCCTGGCGGTAGTTGTCAGCCGAGAGATCGGCGGTCATTGGCTGGTTCAGTTTGAACGGCGCCATCAACTCGACAAGCGGCTGACTGAACAGCGCGATCAGCCGCTGTTTCTCGCTATCGATCACGGATGGATGAAACACCAGTTGGCTGCTGGCCGTCTGGTGATCGCTGATCAGTGCCCAGGCGTACAGGCCAAAACGTGCATCCGGTAATTGCAGATCATCGCGGGCCTGGCTCGGCAGGTTTTCCAGATGGCGGCCGAAGTCGTAGCTCAGATAGCCGATCAAACCGCCGGCGAAGGGCAGGTCGAAACCCGTTGGCAAATCAGCTTCGCCGAGGCGATTCAGATTGTCGCGCAGACGCTGCAGGAAGTGATCGCCGCTTTCGTCCGGCATTACCGCCAGTTGTTCCAGCGGCCAGGCGCTGAGCAGGTCATAACGGCCACGGTCGGCACTCGGTCGGCCGCTGTCGAGCAGCACGGCGCCAGGCGCGTTGCGGATGGCCGCGAAATAGTCGGCGGGATTGGCGCGGTAGGGCAGCGGGTGTACGGAGCAGGTCAACATGGGCGGGGCAGATCGGCCGTTGAGGCGGGGTGGGGATTGTAGTCCTCTCTCGGCTGTCAGATCAAAATCAAAAGCCTACCCCCTCACCCCAGCCCTCTCCCCCAAAGGGGGCGAGGGGGAAAGGGAGCAGATCGGGGGCTTTTCCAAACTTGGGTTCGGCTCGATATCTTGGGGGATGGAGCCGATCTGCATGCTTTTCAAGGCCAGGGTTCGGCTCGATATCTTGGGGGAAGGGAGCAGATCTTCATGCCTTTCAAGCCTGAGTTCGACTCAAGACGTTCAGGTCGGCGTACCTCCAACATCCACCTCGGTCAGTCCCCTCTCCCTTTGGGAGAGGGTTAGGGTGAGGGGCTCTTCAGCTTTTAGCCCTCGACAGCAGGAATATGCCCAAACATTTCCTGGGTAAACGCCACCCGCTCTTCAACCGATTCCGTCACCCCACGCGCCTTCAGCTCTTCCAGACGCGCTTCCACCGCGTGCGTGCGCAACGTCAGCCCACAGTCATTGGCGATCTGGATATTCAGCCCCGGCCGCGCATTGAGCTCCAGAATCAGCGGACCTTTCTCCTGATCGAGCACCATGTCCACGCCGATATAGCCCAACCCGCACAGCTCATAACAGCCCGCGGCGAGTTTCATGAAACCGTCCCAGTAGGGCAGTTGCACGCCGTCCACCGCGTTGGTGGTGTCGGGGTGTTTGGTGATGATGTTGTTCAGCCAGGTGCCGCGCAGGGTCAAACCGGTCGCCAGATCGACACCCACGCCAATCGCGCCCTGGTGCAGGTTGGCCTTGCCGCCCGACTGCCGGGTCGGCAGGCGCAGCATCGCCATCACCGGATAACCCATCAGCACGATGATGCGGATGTCCGGCACACCTTCGTAGCTGATGCTTTTGAAGATCTGATCCGGGGTCACGCGGTATTCGATCAGCGCCCGGTCACGATGGCCGCCCAGCGAATACAGGCCAGTGAGGATGCTCGAGATGTGATGCTCAAGCTCTTCGTGGGCGAGGATTTTGCCCGATACCGTGCGATAGCGACCTTCGAAACGGTCGGCGATGACAATGATGCCGTCACCGCCAGCGCCTTGGGCCGGTTTGATCACGAAGTCGCTGCGCCCGCCGATGATCTCGCCGAGCTTGTCGATTTCCTTTTCGGTGGAAATCACGCCATACAGCTCTGGCACGTGAATGCCGGCCGCGATGGCGCGCTCCTTGGTGATGATCTTGTCATCGACGATCGGGTACAGGCTGCGCTTGTTGTACTTGAGCACGTAGTCGGCGTTACGCCGATTGATGCCCATGATGCCCCGCGCCTCGAGGGCCTTCCAGGTCTTCCAGAAACCGAACATCAGGCGTCAGCCTTCTTCAGGAAAGCCTTGAAACGCACCAGCTCAGTCAGGCGGTAGCCGCGATAACGACCCATCGCCAGCATGAAACCGACCAGAATCAGCAGGATCGCCGGGAAGGTGAACACGAAATAGACCAGCTCAGGCACGGTCATGATCAGGTGCGCCAGCGAGGCGGCAAACAGCGTACCAATCGCGACTTTCATCGCATGGCTGGCACCGCGCTCTTCCCAAGTGATCGACAGGCGTTCGATGGTCATGGTCAGAATCACCATCGGGAACAGCGCAACAGACAAGCCGCGCTCCAGACCGAGCTTATGACTGAACAGACTGATCGCCGCGATCAACACCACGACAAAGGTCAGCACCACCGAGAGTCGCGGCAGCATTTGCAGCTTCAGGTGTTCCAGGTACGAACGTAGCGACAGACCCAACGCCGTGATCACGGTAAACAGCAGAATGCCGAAGCCCAGCTGCGTTTCACGAAAGGCGAGGGCGATCAGCACCGGGGTAAACGTGCCGAGGGTCTGCAGGCCGATCAGGTTGCGCAGGATCAGGATCACCAGCACGCCGATCGGGATCATCACCATGATCATGAACGTCTGTTGGGTCTGCAGCGGCAGGCCGTACAGCGAGTATTCGAGGAAGTTGGCGTCGGTGTTTTCGTCGGTCAGCTTGGCCAGACGAATCGCGTTCATCTCGCTGTTATTCAGGCTGAAGGTCACGTTGGCCTTCTTGCCGCCATCGACGGTGATCAGGTTCTCATCGCCGGTCCACCACAGCAGACGGTCGGTCGGCAGGCCTTGTTCGCCGGTTTCCGGATTGAAGTACAGCCAGTCGTTGCCGTTGAAGCTGCGCAGCCACAGTTCAGGCGTTTGCGGCTGGTCGGCGACGAGGCGGATGGTGTGGACTTTTTCCACCGGCACGTGGGCGATGGACAGCAGCAGTTCAACGATTTTGGCTTTGTGCGGCGTCGACGGATCGCCGGCCAGCAGCAGTTTCACGTTGTCGTCGTTAACGTTGTTGACGCGTTTGATCGCCTCGCCAATAAACGTTTCGACGTCGGCGGAATGCTGGCGGATCGGCGCGAGCAGTGCTTCGGCGGCGATTTTCTCCGGGCCTTCGATGACCATGCTGTCGCGGAAGGTCGGGCCTTTGATCTTGGATTTTTCCGCGGTGTAACGCTTGGTCAGCACCAGACGGTAATAAAGCGTCTGATTCCCTTTGGCCCGGCGCGCCGACCAGGTGACCTTGCGGTTGCCGTCGACGCGGTTCACGGCGACGCCGTAGTTGTTGGAGATAAAGCTCTCGTTGAGGCTGACGTAATCGCGGCTCAACGGCGGCACGAACATCTGGATCTTCACCGGATCCTTGGTGCTGGCGACGAATTCGACCTTGGCGTCGATGTTCCACAAGTCGTCGGTCGCATCTTCGGTCACCGGGATGCCGAGCACGAAAATCTGATAGGCCGTAACCGAAACGCCCAGGAGCACCAGAATGGTGATCAGGATTTTCAGGTGGAAGGTTAGAGAACGCATGGAAATTACTCGGCGGTATGAGCGGCGATGGTGCAGGCGGGTTTGCCGGCAGCGTATTTAAGACTGGGGTCGACCAGCGCGTCGAAGCGTTTCAGCGCCTCGGAGCCAATCAAAAGCGGGTATTGGAACGCACTTCGGTCGGTCAGGTTCACTTCGATGCTGCGCAGCGCTGATCCCATGCAGATATCCAGCTCGATCACCGGACGGGCGGTGTACTTCTTGCCTTCTTCCGGGTCGTAGTCGCCGGCGCGGCGCTTGATCTTGCTGACCCGCGCCAGCGGCCGTTCGATCGGGTGCGAATGCGCGGCGTCGATGGCCAGGTAGAAGCGCACCCAGGACTCACCGTTGCGTTTAAAGCGTTTGATGTCGCGGGCACTCAGCGAGGCGGTTTTCGCCCCGGTGTCGAGTTTGGCCGCGACTTCCAGATTGATGCCGTCAAGCGAAGCGTATTCGTTGAGGCCGTACACGGTTTTTTCCCCCGCGGCGGCGAGGCCGGGCAGGCAAAACAGGGCAAAGAATGTAGGAAAAGGCTTGAGTCTCATAAATCCTGGTGCGCAGCGTTCCGTTTTCGGTTCAGGTCCTTGGCAAAACTTGCGCAAGGCCCTTCGTGTGCCTATCAGCTTTTTATGACAAGCCGTACAAATGGCCAGCAAATGCGGGCGGCATTCTAGCACGGTGGGTTTATGGCGCCAGCGCCTGCACCGGTCTATAAAAGATCAAAAGATCGCAGCTTTCGGCAGCTCCTACATTGGATTTGCGTGCGACCTGTAGGAGCTGCCGAAGGCTGCGATCTTTTAAGGTTATTAGACGATTGTCGACAATGTCTATTTATCCTTTGACTGATGCGGGCGAATTGGCTAGTTTTTGCCGCATTGGATTTAAAGGTGTCGACAATCATGCTGGATCAACTCGATCCCCCGGTCATCAGCGGCGACGATTCCGAGACGCTTTCGGAAAACGTCTTCCGACGCATTCAGGCGGCCATCGTCAAAGGCGAAATCGCCCCGGGCAGCAAGATCTCCGAACCGGAGTTGGCGCGCACCTACGGCATCAGCCGTGGGCCGTTGCGTGAGGCGATTCATCGGCTGGAAGGTCAGCGCCTGCTGGTGCGCGTACCGCACGTCGGCGCGCGGGTGGTGTCGCTCAGCCACGCCGAACTGCTCGAACTGTACGAAATCCGCGAATCCCTCGAAGGTATGGCCTGCCGTCTGGCGGCCGAACGCATGAGCGTCGAAGAAATCGACGAGCTGCGCCGAGTGCTGGAAACCCACGAGCGCGACGCCGCGTTTCAGGCCGGCGTTGGTTATTACCAGCAGGAAGGCGATTTCGACTTCCACTACCGGATCATCCAGGGCAGCGGCAACCGCACGCTGACGCAGATGCTCTGCGGCGAGCTGTATCAACTGGTGCGCATGTACCGCATCCAGTTTTCCACCACGCCGAACCGCCCGCGCCAGGCCTTTGCCGAACACCACCGGATTCTCGATGCCATCGCCGACCGTGATGGCGAACTCGCGGAATTGTTGATGCGCCGTCACATCGGCGCCTCGAAACGCAACATCGCCCGTCATTACCAGGACGGCGCCCACAATAAGACAGCCACTGAACGAGGTGAGTCATGAGTTCCAAGCACAGCACTCCAGGCCAGCGTTTCCGCGATGCGGTCGCCAGCGAGCACCCATTGCAAGTGGTCGGCGCGATCAACGCCAACCACGCGCTGCTGGCCAAGCGCGCCGGTTTCAAGGCGATCTACCTGTCCGGTGGCGGGGTGGCCGCAGGTTCCCTCGGCGTTCCGGATCTGGGCATCACCGGTCTGGATGACGTGCTGACCGATGTTCGGCGGATCACTGACGTTTGCGATCTGCCGCTGCTGGTCGACGTCGACACCGGTTTTGGTTCGTCGGCGTTCAACGTCGCGCGCACGGTCAAGTCGATGATCAAGTTTGGCGCGGCGGCGATTCACATCGAGGATCAGGTCGGCGCCAAGCGCTGTGGCCACCGTCCGAACAAAGAAATCGTCAGTCAGCAGGAAATGGTCGATCGCATCAAAGCCGCCGTCGATGCCCGTACCGATGACAGCTTTGTAATCATGGCGCGTACCGATGCGCTGGCGGTGGAAGGTCTGGAGTCGGCTCTCGATCGCGCAGCGGCGTGCATCGAGGCCGGCGCCGACATGATCTTCCCGGAAGCCATCACTGAACTGGAGATGTACAAGCTGTTCGCCAACCGCGTGAAAGCGCCGATCCTGGCCAACATCACCGAGTTCGGTTCGACACCGCTGTACACCACCGAGCAACTGGCCGGCGCCGACGTGTCGCTGGTGCTGTATCCACTGTCGGCGTTCCGCGCGATGAACAAGGCGGCGGAAAACGTCTACACCGCGATCCGTCGCGACGGCACGCAGCAGAATGTCATCGACACCATGCAGACTCGCATGGAGCTTTACGATCGCATCGATTACCACACGTTCGAGCAGAAGCTCGACGCGTTGTTTGCCGCGAAGAAATAAAGATCAAAAGATCGCAGCTTGCGGCAGCTCCTACATGAACCGCATTCCCCTGTAGGAGCTGACGAGTGCAACGAGGCTGCAATCTTTTCGCCACACTCCCTAACAAATTCAAGATTGGAGAAAACAATGGCCGAAGCAAAAGTACTCAGTGGCGCCGGGCTCCGTGGCCAGGTTGCCGGGCAAACCGCACTGTCCACCGTGGGCCAGGCCGGTGCCGGGCTGACCTATCGCGGCTACGACGTGCGTGAACTGGCAGCCGATGCACAATTTGAAGAAGTCGCGTACCTGCTGCTGTACGGCGAGCTGCCAACCCAGGCGCAACTCGACGAATACCAAGGCAAGCTGAGCAAGCTGCGCGACTTGCCGCAAGCGCTGAAAGAAGTGCTCGAACGCATCCCCGCCGACGCCCACCCGATGGATGTGATGCGCACCGGTTGCTCGTTCCTCGGCAACATCGAACCGGAGAAAGACTTCTCCGAGCAGCGTGACAAGACTGACCGCTTGCTCGCCGCGTTCCCGGCGATCATGTGCTACTGGTATCGCTTCAGTCACGACGGCAAACGCATCAATTGCGTCAGCGACGAGCCAACCATCGGCGGCCACTTCCTGCATTTGCTGCACGACAAGAAGCCAAGCGAACTGCACGTCAAAGTGATGAACGTTTCGCTGATCCTTTACGCCGAGCACGAATTCAACGCCTCGACCTTCACCGCCCGCGTTTGCGCCTCGACCCTGTCCGACCTGTACTCCTGCGTAACGGCGGCGATCGGTTCGTTGCGCGGCCCGCTGCATGGCGGCGCCAACGAAGCGGCGATGGAAATGATCGAGCGCTTCTCGTCGCCGGAAGAGGCGATCAAAGGCACCCTCGGCATGCTCGAGCGCAAAGACAAGATCATGGGCTTCGGTCACGCGATCTATAAGGACAGCGATCCGCGCAACGAGGTGATCAAGGGCTGGTCGAAAAAACTCGCCGATGAAGTCGGTGACAAGGTGTTGTTTCCGGTTTCCGAAGCCATCGACAAGACCATGTGGGAGCAGAAGAAACTGTTCCCGAATGCCGATTTCTACCATGCCTCGGCGTACCACTTCATGGGCATCCCGACCAAGCTGTTCACGCCGATCTTCGTCTGCTCGCGCCTGACCGGCTGGGCCGCGCATGTGTTCGAACAACGCGCCAACAACCGCATCATCCGTCCAAGCGCCGAATACGTCGGCGTCGAACAGCGCAAGTTCGTGCCAATCGAACGTCGCTGAAATGGTGAGTGCCGAATACTGATCTCGAAGCTCACCTAAATCCCTGTGGGAGCTGGCTTGCCAGCGATGACGGCGTCACATCCAACAATGATGCTGACTGACCCACCGCATCGCTGGCAAGCCAGCTCCCACAGGGTTCAATGTGAATTTTGAGGTCGGTGTCTGGCCCCACCCTTTGCAACTACCGTGACCCGAGTCCTGACCCGATGAACACAGAATTCCGCAAAACCCTGCCCGGCAGCCCTCTGGATTATTTCGACGCCCGCGCGGCGGTCGAGGCGATTCAGCCCGGCAGTTACGACACTCTGCCGTACACCTCCCGCGTGCTGGCGGAAAACCTTGTGCGTCGCTGCGACCCGGCCACGCTCACCGATTCCCTCAAACAACTGATCGAACGCAAACGCGACCTCGACTTCCCGTGGTTCCCGGCGCGTGTGGTCTGCCACGACATTCTCGGCCAGACCGCGCTGGTCGACCTCGCCGGCCTGCGTGACGCGATTGCTTTGCAGGGCGGTGACCCGGCGCAGGTCAACCCGGTAGTGCCGACGCAATTGATCGTCGACCACTCGTTGGCAGTAGAAGCGGGCGGTTTCGACAAGCAAGCGTTCGAGAAAAACCGCGCCATCGAAGACCGGCGCAACGAAGACCGTTTCCACTTCATCAACTGGACCAAAAAGGCCTTCAAGAACGTTGATGTGATCCCGCCGGGCAACGGCATCATGCACCAGATCAACCTGGAGAAAATGTCTCCGGTGATCCAGGTGCGTGAAGGCGTGGCGTTCCCCGACACCTGCGTCGGCACCGACAGCCACACCCCGCACGTCGATGCGCTGGGCGTGATCGCCATCGGCGTTGGCGGCCTCGAAGCCGAGAGCGTGATGCTCGGTCGCGCGTCGTGGATGCGTCTGCCGGAGAGCGTCGGCGTCGAACTGACCGGCAAGCTGCAGCCGGGCATCACCGCCACCGACATGGTGCTGGCGCTGACCGAATACCTGCGCAAGCAGAAAGTCGTCGGCGCATGGCTGGAATTCTTCGGCGAAGGCGCGGCGGCGCTGACCCTCGGCGACCGCGCAACCATCTCCAACATGGCTCCGGAATACGGCGCCACGGCGGCGATGTTCTACATCGACCAGCAAACCATCGATTACCTGAAACTCACTGGCCGCGAAGACCAGCAAGTGCAGTTGGTCGAGCAATACGCCAAGCTCACCGGCCTGTGGGCCGACAGCCTGAAAGGCGCGCAATACGAGCGCGGCCTGACTTTCGACTTGTCGTCGGTGGTGCGCAACATGGCCGGCCCAAGCAACCCGCACGCCCGCGTCGCGGTGGCGGATCTGGCGGCCAAAGGCATCTCCGGGCAGTGGGAAAACGTGCCGGGGCAAATGCCCGACGGCGCGGTGATCATCGCCGCCATCACCAGTTGCACCAACACCAGCAACCCGCGCAACGTCATTGCCGCCGGCCTGCTCGCGCGCAACGCCAACAAGCTCGGCCTGACCCGCAAACCGTGGGTGAAATCCTCGCTGGCGCCGGGTTCGAAAACCGTCGCCCTGTACCTCGACGAAGCAGGGCTGACCACTGAACTGGAGCAGCTCGGTTTCGGCGTCGTCGCCTTCGCCTGCACCACCTGCAACGGCATGTCCGGCGCGCTCGATCCGCTGATCCAGCAAGAGATTATCGACCGCGATCTGTATGCGACCGCTGTGCTCTCGGGCAACCGCAATTTCGACGGCCGCATCCATCCGTACGCCAAGCAAGCATTCCTCGCTTCGCCGCCGCTGGTGGTCGCTTACGCCATCGCCGGGACCATCCGTTTCGATATCGAAAAAGACGTGCTCGGTGTTGTGGACGGCAAGGAAATCCGCCTCAAAGACATCTGGCCGAGCGATGAAGAAATCGACTCGGTGGTGAAGTCTTCGGTCAAGCCTGAGCAGTTCCGTCAGGTCTACATTCCGATGTTCGCCGTCCACGAAGACACAGGCCCGAAAGTCACGCCGCTGTACGACTGGCGCGAGATGAGCACCTACATCCGTCGTCCACCGTACTGGGAAGGCGCACTGGCCGGCGCCCGTCCGCTGAAGGGCATGCGCCCGCTGGCGGTGCTGCCGGACAACATCACCACCGATCACCTGTCGCCATCAAACGCAATCATGCTCGACAGCGCCGCCGGCGAATACCTGGCAAAAATGGGCCTGCCGGAAGAGGACTTCAACTCTTATGCAACCCACCGTGGCGACCACTTGACCGCACAACGCGCGACCTTCGCCAACCCGAAACTGTTCAACGAAATGGTCGTGGAAAACGGCAAGGTCAAACAGGGTTCGCTGGCGCGTGTCGAGCCGGAAGGCAAAGTGATGCGCATGTGGGAAGCCATCGAAACCTACATGGAGCGCAAGCAGCCGCTGATCATCATCGCCGGCGCCGATTACGGCCAGGGTTCGTCCCGCGACTGGGCGGCGAAAGGTGTGCGACTGGCCGGTGTCGAGGCGATTGCCGCAGAAGGTTTCGAGCGCATTCACCGCACCAACCTGGTGGGCATGGGCGTGTTGCCTCTGGAGTTCAAGCCGGGCACCGACCGTCACACGCTGGCCATCGATGGCAGCGAAACCTATGACGTAATCGGCGAGCGCAAACCGCGTGCGGATCTGACGCTGGTGATCCATCGCAAGAACGGCGAGCGCGTTGACGTGCCGGTGACCTGCCGTCTGGATACCGCTGAAGAAGTGTCGATCTACGAGGCTGGCGGCGTGTTGCAGCGTTTCGCTCAGGACTTCCTTGAAGAGTCGGCGGTTGCCGTTTAAATCAACTGATGTGGGCAGGGGATTTTAAGTCCCGTGCCCTCGGTAAGGAGCATCATGGCTCACGCACCACAAATAAAGATCCCCGCCACCTACATGCGCGGTGGCACCAGCAAAGGCGTGTTTTTCAGCCTCAAGGATCTGCCCGAAGCGGCGCAGATTCCCGGCCCGGCTCGCGATGCTTTATTGCTGCGCGTGATCGGCAGCCCCGACCCGTACGACAAACAAATCGACGGCATGGGCGGGGCCACTTCAAGCACCAGCAAAACCGTGATCCTGTCGAAAAGCATCAAGGCTGATCACGACGTCGATTACCTGTTCGGTCAGGTCTCCATCGACAAGCCCTTTGTGGATTGGAGCGGTAACTGCGGCAACCTCTCGGCAGCGGTCGGTTCGTTTGCCATCAGCAATGGCCTGGTCGATGCCAGCCGCATTCCGCACAACGGTGTCGCGGTGGTGCGCGTGTGGCAGGCCAACATCGGCAAAACGATTATTGCCCACGTGCCGATCACCAACGGCGAAGTGCAGGAAACCGGTGATTTCGAGCTCGACGGCGTGACCTTTCCGGCCGCCGAAGTGCAAGTCGAATTCATGGACCCGGCGGCAGAAGAAGAGGGCGGCGGTGGTTCGATGTTCCCCACCGGCAATCTCATCGATGAGCTGCAAGTGCCGGGTGTTGGCACGTTCAAGGCGACCATGATCAACGCGGGTATCCCGACGATCTTCGTCAACGCCGCAGACATCGGTTACACCGGCACCGAACTGCAGAGCGCGATCAACAGCGATCCGCAAGCATTGCAGATGTTCGAAACGATTCGGGCTTATGGCGCGTTGCGCATGGGGCTGATATCGAATCTGGATGAAGCGGCGAAACGGCAACACACACCGAAAGTCGCGTTCGTTGCCAAGCCTGCGGATTACGTGGCGTCGAGTGGTAAAGCGGTTGGCGCTGGGGATGTCGATTTGCTGGTGCGCGCGTTGTCGATGGGCAAGTTGCACCACGCGATGATGGGCACGGCGGCGGTGGCGATCGGGACGGCGGCAGCGATTTCCGGCACCTTGGTCAACCTTGCGGCCGGTGGTGTTGAACGTAATGCCGTGCGCTTCGGGCATCCATCCGGGACGTTGCGCGTTGGCGCTGAAGCCAGTCTGGAGAACGGTGAGTGGGTGGTGAAGAAAGCCATCATGAGCCGTAGCGCGCGCGTTCTCATGGAAGGCTACGTGCGCATCCCGGGTGATTCTTTCTGATTTGAGATTTTTCACCCTCATCGGAACGCCGCCCGCCCAGCCCTCTCCCAAAGGGAGAGGGAGCCGACCGAGGTGTCTGGGGTTGTACATCGACCTGAAAGATTGCGGCGATTATGGATCCGGGGGCTGATCGAGGTTTTTGAAATTATGCATTGACCCGATCGATTATGGATTCAATGGAGATCGCTCACGTCGGTGAACCTCTAAAGCATCCCCCAATCAGTTCCCTCTCCCTCGGGAGAGGGCTAGGGTGAGGGGCCCCACCCACTGAAGAAACACCAAACAAGCAGGCACCCCAGACCTGCAATCAACCAAACCCGCCAAGCCCTGAGGAAGACCGCACCACTCATCATTCCCGCACAGGAGAACCGCAATGAGCGCCAACGTCGACCTGAACAACCGTCCCGACTACGACCATGTCCTGCAGGACATCGCCGATTACGTCCTCACCTTCAAAGCCCCCTCTGCCGAAGCCCTCGACACCGCCCGCAATTGCTTGATGGACACACTGGGCTGTGGCCTGCTGGCACTGCGTTTCCCCGAATGCACCAAGCACCTTGGCCCGATCGTCGAAGGCACCGTCGTCCCGTTCGGCGCACGCGTTCCCGGTACCTCCTATCGCCTCGACCCGGTCAAAGCTGCGTGGGACATCGGCTGCATCGTCCGTTGGCTCGATTACAACGACACCTGGCTCGCCGCCGAGTGGGGTCATCCATCCGACAATCTCGGCGGGATTCTTGCGGTGGCTGATCACCTCTCACAGAAGCGTCTGGCCAACGCTGAAGCGCCGCTGACCATTCGCGATGTGCTCGAAGCGATGATCATGGCCCACGAGATTCAAGGCGTGATCGCTCTGGAAAACTCCTTCAACCGCGTAGGACTCGATCACGTCATTCTGGTGAAAGTTGCTTCAACCGCTGTCACCGCCAAACTGATGGGCGCCAATCGTGAGCAACTGTTGTCGGCGTTGTCTCACGCGTTTGCCGATGGTCAGGCGCTGCGCACTTACCGGCACGCCCCAAACGCCGGTTCGCGAAAATCCTGGGCAGCAGGGGATGCGTCGAGTCGTGGCGTGCGTCTGGCCGATATTGCCCTGCGCGGCGAGATGGGCATTCCCGGAGTGCTGACTGCGAAACAGTGGGGTTTTTATGACGTGCTGTTCAGCCACACCAACAGTGATCTGGCATTGAAACCCGAGAACAAACGCGCCTTCAGTTTCTCGCGGCCGTTCGGCAGTTACGTGATGGAAAACGTGCTGTTCAAGATCAGTTTCCCCGCCGAATTCCACGCGCAGACCGCCTGTGAAGCAGCGGTGACGTTGCACCCGCAAGTGCGCAATCGTCTGCATGAAATCGACCGCATCGTCATCACCACTCACGAATCGGCGATTCGCATCATCTCCAAAGTCGGGCCGCTGGCCAACGCCGCCGACCGCGACCACTGCATCCAGTACATGACCGCCGTGCCGCTGGCGTTCGGCAATCTGGTCGCCGAGCATTACGAAGATGATTTCCACAAGGCGCACCCGATCATCGATGTGCTGCGCGAGAAAATGGTTATCGTCGAAGATCCGCGTTTCACTCGCGAATATCTGGAGGCCGACAAACGCTCGATCGCCAACGCCGTGCAGGTGTTTTTCAAGGACGGCAGCAGCACCGACAACGTCGTGGTGGAATACCCGATCGGTCATCGCCGCCGCCGTGTCGAGGTCATTCCGTTGCTGGAAGACAAGTTCAAAGCCAACCTGGCCACGCGTTTCACCGGCCAGCGCAGCGGCGAAATCTTCGCGTTGTGCAAGGATCAGACGCAGCTGGAGTCCACCCCGGTAAACCGTTTCGTCGACCTATTTGTGATCTGACGAAAAACCTGTAGGAGCTGCCGCAGGCTGCGATCTTTTGACTTTGATTGTAAAAAACAAGATCAAAAGATCGCAGCCTTCGGCAGCTCCTACATGGACCGCGTACGCCATTTTTCGATGGGCAATTTGGTGATCGCAAAGCCGCTCAATAAAATCGCCGAATAGATCATCAGCTCCCGGGACAGGGTTTGTCCCTCGTACCAGGCGCCGATGATCACGGCGAACACCGGGAAAATGATAAACACGAACGACAGGATGATTGGGCTTAGGCGTTTAAGCAGCAAAAAGTAAACGATGAATCCGCCGACCGAGGCCACCAGCCCGAGATAGAACAGGGCGGCCCACGAGCGTGTTGTCACTTGCGCAAACACCGGCGTTTCGACGCTCAATCCGACAATAAATAACATCGCTCCGGCAATGCCGATCGGCAGCGTGTTGTAGGTAATCACGCTGATCACGCTGCCATGTTTTTTCGTCACCACGTAACACAGCGCATGCATCACCGCCGCACACAGAATCGCCAACACGCCAAGCCATTCGGCCTGATCCAGATGCAGACCCTGGCTGCGAATAATCATGAACAGACTGCCGAAACCGATCGCGATACCGAGCATTTGCGACGGGTAGATTTTCTCGCGCAGAAACAGCGCGGAAAACAACAGGATAAACACCGGCATGCAACTGAACAGCAGCGCTGTCAGGCCGGACGACACGTGCATCTCGCCATAGTTGAGCAGGTAGTAGGGCAGACTGAAATACGACAGCGTGACGAACACAAAAAACCAGCGGCTTGGTCGAGGAAACAACAGTGGTTCCTTGCGCAACAGCGCAAAGCTCAGGAACAGCGGAAAGGCGATCAGAAAGCGCAGGCCGGCAGCGGTCAGCGGTGGCACGCTTTCCACCGCAATCTTGATCCCCAGCCACGTCGTACCCCAACTCAGGCAGACGATCAGAAACAGCGTGCTGGTGAGCAATCCGGCGAGCCAGGGTTTGCTGATGTTCATCGGTGTGCTGACGGCGGTCGACATGCGGCGTGCTCCGAACGGTGGAATTGACCTGATCGTGGAAACGGTCTATTTCTGATTGAACCTGTTTTAAGCACGCTATTCGGGGCGAGAATGACTGTCAAAGTAAGTATTGCCATGGTGTCAATCCTCCGCGACGGCCTCGCCAATGGCGTCGGCGTGAAGTACAAACGCTTGGCCGATGCGGTCGCACAGGCCATCGACGAAGGTGTGATCGATGCGGGATGCAAGTTGCCGCCCCACCGATTGCTGGCCGACAGTCTGGGCGTGACCATCGGCACTATCAGCCGGGCCTACGGTGATCTGGAGCGTGTCGGATTGGTGGTTGCTCGCGTAGGAGATGGCACTTATGTGTGTCAGCGCGGGATGGAGCGGCCGCAGGACAAAGGCTTTCGTAATGTCAGCGATGAGCCGTCAGCCTGCTTCGACATGAGCCGCAATCAACCGATGCCAGGACAAGAGGCGGCGTTCATGAGCCAGAGTCTCCAGGAGCTGGCGAGTGATCCACGGGTGTTACAGCAGTTGACTGGATACACCGCTGAAGGTGGGCTGGCACGGCACCGCTTGGCGGGGGCGGTCTGGTTGCAGCACGGGGCGTTTGTCCCGCATGTCGATCAGGTGTTGTGCGTCAACGGCGGCCAACATGGTCTGTTGTGCGCGTTGATGGGTTTGCTCAAGGCCGGCGACACCGTTGTGACCGAGCATTTGTCCTACCCGGGATTGATCGGCGTCGCACGTCAGCTCGGGATAAAACTCATTGGCGCGGCGATGGATGACGAAGGACTTGTGCCGTCGGCACTGGAAGAAATCTGCCGTCAGCATCGCGTTTCTGCACTGTATTGCACCCCAACGATCCAGAATCCTACAGCCGCTGTGATGTCGATCCCACGGCGCGAGGCGATTGCCGACCTCTGTCGCCAGTACAACCTGCTGATCATTGAGGATGAAGCCCATGCCGTGCTGGATCGTCAGCGCCCGTTGCCGCTGAGTTATTTCGCGCCGGAGCGTTCGGTGTTGATCGGCAGTTTGAGCAAAGCGGTTTCCGCGGGTTTGCGCGTCGGTTACCTGCACGCGCCGCAAGCGTTGATCGGGCGTTTGAGTGCCGCCATCCGCGCAACGTGCTGGATGGCCAATCCGTTATCGATGGAAGTGGCCAGTCTGTGGATTGAAAGCGGTATGGCCGAGCGTTTGCTGGACGAACAGATCAGCGAGATCGCTCGGCGCAAGGCTTTGGTGGCACCTGTTCTGCAAGGCTTGGACTACAAGACTCACCCTTACAGTCCGCATTTCTGGGTGCAAGTGCCTGAGCTGTGGCGGGCGTCGCAGATTGCGGCGGAGTTGAAGGAGAACAACTATCTGGTGGCCACCGCTGAGGCGTTTGCGGTGGGGCATGCAGCGGTGCCGCAATTTATTCGGGTGAGTGTGTGTAATGCGGTGGGGGATGATCGGTTGTTGCTTGCAGGTTTTGAAGCTTTAAGCCGGGCACTGACAGAGATCGTGTAATCGTTCATCGCGAGCAGGCTCACTCCTACAATGAATCTCTGTCGTCCACATGATCTGTGCCCGCTGAAGATCAACTGTAGGAGTGAGCCTGCTCGCGATAGCGGTCGCACAGACACCAGCAATCTACTTGAAGCGCCGCTCGACACCTTTCTCCACCAGAATCTTCGCCGAAATCTCTTCCACCGAAAAATGCGTGGAGTTGATGTTCGGGATGTTCTCGCGGCGGAACAGATTCTCCACCTCACGCACTTCGAATTCGCACTGGGCGTAGCTCGAATAACGGCTGTTGGGCTTGCGCTCATTGCGGATAGCGGTGAGGCGGTCCGGGTCGATGGTCAGGCCGAACAGCTTGTGCTGGTGGGCGCGCAGGGCCGTTGGCAGGGTCAGGCGCTCCATGTCGTCTTCGGTCAGCGGATAGTTGGCCGCGCGGATGCCGAACTGCATGGCCATGTACAGACACGTCGGCGTTTTACCGCATCGCGACACGCCCACTAGTATCAAATCGGCTTTGTCGTAATAGTGCGTGCGCGCACCGTCGTCATTGTCGAGGGCGAAGTTCACCGCCTCGATGCGCTCCATGTAATTGGAGTTGTGCCCGATCGAGTGGGACTTGCCGACGGTGTAGGAAGAATGCTCGGTCAGTTCCTGCTCAAGCGGGGCAAGAAAGGTCGAGAAAATATCGATCATGAAACCATTGGACGTTGCGAGAATCTCACGGATGTCCTGATTGACGATGGTGTCGAAGATGATCGGGCGGAAGCCGTCGGTTTCGGCGGCTTTGTTGATTTGTTGTACCATGGCCCGCGCTTTATCCACGCTGTCGATGTACGGTCGCGTGAATTTGCTGAAGGTAATGTTTTCGAACTGCGCCAGAAGGCTTTGACCCAGGGTTTCGGCAGTGATGCCGGTGCCATCGGAGATGAAGAAAGCAGATCGTTTCATTTGCACCTTGGGCCTTAAGCTAGTAACGAATCTTGGATATGATAGGCGCGATTTGTCGGCCGCCATTGGCCCGCATTCTCACTTATTTTCCAGGTCCAGGCCATACAACCGGCCAAGGCTCCCCCGGGCCGCCGGTTTCTGAGCTTTTCCAACACAGTTAGTGGAGAGATCACCTTGGTAGAGTACGTAGTTTCCCTCGATAAGCTCGGCAAACACGATGTTGAGCATGTGGGGGGCAAGAACGCATCCCTGGGCGAGATGATCAGTAACCTGGCAGGCGCCGGTGTTTCGGTCCCCGGCGGCTTCGCCACGACGGCTCAGGCTTATCGTGATTTCCTCGAACTGAGCGGCCTCAACGACCAGATCCACCAGGCCCTCGACGCGCTCGACGTTGATGACGTCAACGCCCTGGCCAAGACCGGCGCGCAGATCCGTCAATGGATCATGGAAGCCGAATTCCCTGAAAAACTGAATGCCGAAATCCGCACCGCGTTTGCCGCGCTGTCGGCCGGCAACCCTGACGTGGCCGTGGCCGTGCGTTCTTCCGCCACCGCCGAAGACTTGCCGGACGCCTCGTTCGCCGGTCAGCAGGAAACCTTCCTGAACATCCGTGGTGTGGAAAACGTTATCCGCGCCGCCAAAGAGGTGTTCGCTTCGCTGTTCAACGACCGTGCGATTTCCTACCGCGTGCACCAGGGCTTCGACCACAAACTGGTCGCCCTGTCGGCTGGCGTGCAGCGCATGGTGCGTTCGGAAACCGGCACTGCCGGCGTGATGTTCACCCTCGATACCGAATCCGGTTTCCGTGACGTGGTGTTCATCACCGGCGCCTACGGCCTGGGCGAAACCGTCGTACAAGGCGCGGTCAACCCGGACGAGTTCTACGTGCACAAGGGCACGCTGGAGGCCGGTCGCCCGGCGATCCTGCGTCGCAACCTGGGCAGCAAAGCCATCAAGATGATCTACGGCGACGAGGCCAAGGCCGGTCGTTCGGTCAAGACCATCGACGTCGACAAGGCTGACCGCGCGCGTTTCTGCCTGTCCGACGCTGAAGTCAGCGAACTGGCCAAGCAAGCGATGATCATCGAGAAGCACTACGGCTGCCCGATGGACATCGAGTGGGCCAAGGACGGTGACGACGGCAAGCTGTACATCGTGCAGGCGCGTCCGGAAACCGTGAAAAGCCGCACCCAGGCCAACGTCATGGAACGTTACCTACTGAAAGAAACCGGCACCGTGCTGGTGGAAGGTCGTGCGATTGGCCAGCGTATCGGCGCCGGTAAAGTGCGCATCATCAAGGACGTCTCCGAGATGGACAAAGTCCAGCCGGGCGACGTGCTGGTTTCCGACATGACCGACCCGGACTGGGAACCGGTGATGAAGCGCGCCAGCGCCATCGTCACAAATCGTGGCGGGCGTACTTGCCACGCAGCGATCATCGCTCGCGAGCTGGGTATTCCTGCTGTGGTTGGTTGCGGCAATGCCACCCAACTGCTGAAGGATGGCCAGGGCGTGACCGTGTCCTGCGCTGAAGGCGACACCGGTTACATCTTCGAAGGCGAACTGGGCTTCGACATCAAGAAGAACTCCGTCGACGCCATGCCGGAGCTGCCGTTCAAGATCATGATGAACGTCGGCAACCCGGATCGTGCCTTCGACTTCGCGCAACTGCCGAACGCCGGTGTCGGCCTGGCTCGTCTTGAGTTCATCATCAACCGCATGATCGGCGTCCACCCGAAAGCGCTGTTGAACTACGACGGTCTGCCGCAGGAAATCAAAGACAGCGTCGACAAGCGTATCGCCGGTTACAACGACCCGGTCGACTTTTACGTCGACAAACTGGTGGAAGGCATCAGCACCCTGGCGGCGGCGTTCACGCCGAAGAAAGTCATCGTGCGCCTGTCGGACTTCAAGTCCAACGAATACGCCAACCTGATCGGCGGCAAGCTGTACGAGCCGGAAGAAGAAAACCCGATGCTGGGCTTCCGTGGCGCTTCGCGTTACATCAGCGAATCGTTCCGTGACTGCTTCGAACTGGAATGCCGTGCGCTGAAACGTGTGCGCAACGAGATGGGCCTGACCAACGTCGAAATCATGGTGCCGTTCGTCCGTACCTTGGGCGAAGCGAGTCAGGTCGTCGATCTGCTCGCCGAAAACGGCTTGAAGCGCGGCGAAAACGGTCTGCGCGTGATCATGATGTGCGAACTGCCATCCAACGCGATCCTTGCTGAAGAATTCCTCGAATTCTTCGACGGCTTCTCGATCGGCTCCAACGACTTGACGCAGTTGACCCTGGGTCTGGACCGCGATTCCGGTATCATCGCGCACCTGTTTGACGAGCGTAATCCGGCGGTCAAGAAGCTTCTGGCCAACGCGATTGCCGCGTGCAACAAGGCCGGCAAGTACATCGGTATCTGCGGTCAGGGTCCTTCGGACCACCCGGATCTGGCCAAGTGGCTGATGGAGCAGGGCATCGAAAGCGTGTCGCTGAACCCGGATACCGTGCTGGAAACCTGGTTCTTCCTCGCCGAAGGTCAGACACCGGCTTAAAGAGTATGTGAACGGCCCGCTCCCACAGGGGGCGGGCCTTGAGATTCAAGTAGGGCGGGCTCCTGTAGATGCCGCCCTTTTTTGTGCAAGAGCATTATGCAAAGCAGCAGCAACTTATTTCCTGTCGCCCTGATCAGCGCCGAACGGCGCGGCGATCTGAGCGAAGACGTGTATCGACTGAAACCCGGCAACAGCCCCGACTGGTCCGTGGAAATCGCTGTGACCCGCTTGGGCATGGCCGATGACACGGCGCCTCGCGGTGTGCCGGTGATTTTGCTGCACGGCAGTTTTTCCAATCGACGCTTCTGGTTTTCACCCAAAGGCCTGGGCCTGGGCGCATATCTGACGCGACTGGGGTTCGACGTTTGGATTCCGGAGATGCGCGGTCACGGCCTGTCGCAGCGCAATGAGGAATACCGACGCAACCGTGTCGCCGACTATGCCCGTTACGATCTGCCGGCGATTGCCGCATTCGTGCGAGAGCAGAGCGGGCAGATTCCGCACTGGATCGGCCATTCGCTGGGCGGCATCACCTTGGCCGCGGCGCTCGGTGGCGAATACCTTGGCGAGCCTGCCGTAGCTTCTGCGGCGTTTTTCGGTACTCAGGTCAGCCGCACCTACTGGCCGCTGAAAATCCCGCCAGTGGAGTGGAGTGGGCGCTTTATTCTCAAGCGCTTCGCGCAACTGTCGGGTTCACGCCTCAAGCGTGGCCCGGAAGATGAGCCGATCGGTCTGGCACTGGAAAGCATGCGCTGGTACGGCTTGTTCGGCCGTTTTGGCGACAAGGACAAGGATTGGTGGGCGGGTCTGGCGGACGTCAAGGTGCCGGTGCTGGCAGTGACGGCGGCGGGGGATCATCAGGATCCGGCCTGGGCCTGTCGCAAACTGTTCGAACAGATCGGCTCCGAGCACAAGCAATTCGTCAATCTGGGGCGCGAACAGGGTTTCACCGATAATTTCGGTCATGTTGAAATGTTGGTGAGCAAAGCGGCGCAGAATGAAGTGTGGCCCTTGGTCGCGCGCTGGTTGAACGATCAGCACACGCCGTTACTGGGCGAGAAGCCTGATCTGGCTGCTGCGGTCTGAGACGGGGCTGGGTAAAGGGCATTTCGTAAAGGTCGGCTTGCGGCTAAGATATGACGAATTGTGCGGTTCTGGTCATATTCGGTGGCAGTTTAGCGATTAAGTTTCAGCGTTTGTTCAGGTTCATTCAGCGAACATTCAATGAGCTAAGGTAAACAGCGACCACCGGAACTCGTCTCTTCAGAACGCGGCATCCTTGATCGTCTTGCTTTTTACAGGAGTTTTTCGATGAACCATTACCTTACGCCTGACCTGTGCGACGCCTATCCGGAGCTGGTGCAGGTGCTGGAACCGATGTTCAGCAACTTCGGCGGCCGTGATTCGTTCGGTGGCGAAATCGTGACCATCAAATGCTTCGAAGACAACTCGCTGGTCAAGGAACAGGCTGAGCTCAAGGGCAACGGCAAAGTGCTGGTGGTCGATGGCGGCGGTTCGCTGCGTCGCGCGCTGCTGGGTGACATGATCGCCGAGAAAGCCGCTAAAAACGGCTGGGAAGGGCTGGTCATCTACGGCTGCATCCGTGACGTCGACGTCATTGCGCAGACCGATCTGGGCGTGCAGGCGTTGGCCAGCCACCCGATGAAAACCGAAAAACGCGGCATTGGTGACCTCAACGTCCCGGTGACTTTCGCCGGTGTGACGTTCCACCCGGGCCACTACATTTATGCGGACAACAACGGCGTGATCGTCTCGCCGAGTCCGCTGCAGATGCCTGAATAAGATTTTCGACAAGGGATGCGGATGTTCGAGGAAGAAAACGCGCAATGGGGGCTGGTGCATGCCCTGGTGCTGGACGGAAAAGGCGGTGCGCGTTCGATAGCCCGGACTGAGCTCGACGATTTGCAGCTGCAGGCCCATGAAAGCCTGTGGCTGCATTGGGATCGCAGCCATCCGCAAACGCAGACCTGGCTGCGCAAATCCAGCGGTCTCAATGAATTCACCTGCGATCTGCTGCTGGAAGAGAACACTCGACCGCGCCTGTTGCCGTTGCCGGATTCCGAGTTGCTGCTGTTTCTGCGTGGGGTCAATCTCAATCCGGGTGCAGAGCCGGAAGACATGGTCTCGGTGCGGATTTTCGCTTCGGCGCAAAGGGTGATTTCCCTGCGTTTGCGCCCATTGCGCGCCACCGATGAGCTGCTGGTGCAATTGGCGGACGGCAAAGGCCCGAAAACCTCGTCTGAACTTATCCTTTATCTAGCGCAGTTCCTCACCAACAAGGTGCAGGATCTGGTCACTTGCCTCTCGGAAATCGCCGATGAGGAAGAAGAAAAGATGGATGCCGACGAACGGTATACCCCCGAGCATGGCGCCATTTTGCACATCCGCCGCCGGGCGGCCGGACTAAAGCGATTTCTTGCGCCGCAGCGGGATATTTTCGGACAACTGACGCGGATAAAACTGCCGTGGTTTGTCGATGACGATGCCGATTACTGGAACGAATTGAACAACAGCCTGACCCGCTATCTCGAAGAACTCGAATTGACCCGAGAGCGCGTGGGGCTTGTGCTGGAGGCTGAAGACCGGCGTTTGAGCGAGCGCATGAATCGCACCATGTACCGTTTCGGCATCATCACCTGCATCTTTTTGCCGATGAGTTTTATCACCGGTCTGCTGGGCATCAACGTCGGCGGAATTCCGTTCTCCAGCAGCCCTTATGGTTTCCTGATCGCCTGCTTGACGGTGCTCGCCCTGGCCTTCGGTCAGTGGTGGTTATTCCGTCGTTTGCGCTGGGTCTGACGATGGCGGATGTGACCCGACCAAATCTGCCCGCGTCTTTCACAGACATCACGAGAGGTGCGTATGCACGATCCGTTTGAACAGTCTTTGCGCGACATGCTCAACGCTTCGCCGTCCAGCCGCGACGACGATGCGTGCCTGGGCCGCGTACTCAAAACCGCCAACCGCCAGGTCGGCGCCGGTGATTTGTTCAGCCTGCTGGGCCGCTGGCTGCCCGCGCTGATGATCGCCCTGAATAACGGCTCGGCCCATGTCTCGCCGGTTTCCCGTCGTAAACCTACCGCTCGCACTGCTGATAAGGCTGATTGAATATGGAACTCGACCTCTGGACTCAGAGCCTCGTCACTGCAATGACTGCGTTGTGGACCAAAGTAGCCAACTTCATCCCGAACCTGTTCGGCGCACTGGTCGTGCTGCTGTTGGGTTTCGTTGTGGCCAAGCTGCTCGATACCTTGCTCTCCAAGCTGCTCGCCAAACTGGGTCTTGATCGCCTGATGGGTGGTACCGGGCTGACCAAGTTGATGTCGCGTGCGGGGCTGCAAGTTCCGATTTCAACGCTGATCGGTAAAATCGTTTACTGGTTCGTTCTGCTGATTTTTCTGGTTTCTGCAGCAGAATCCCTTGGCCTCGAGCGAGTTTCGGCTACGCTGGATATGTTGGCGCTCTATTTGCCGAAAGTATTCGGCGCGGCGCTGGTGTTGCTGGTGGGTGTTTTGCTCGCACAACTGGCCAACGGGCTGGTGCGCGGGGCGGCAGAAGGCGTAGGCCTGGACTACGCTTCGGGGCTTGGGCGAATTGCCCAGGGGCTGGTGATCATCATCAGCATCTCGGTCGCGATCAGTCAGCTTGAGGTCAAGACCGACCTGCTGAACCATGTGATTGTCATCGTTTTGATTACCGTTGGTCTGGCCGTTGCGCTGGCCATGGGTTTGGGAAGCCGGGAAATTGCCGGTCAGATTCTTGCGGGAATCTATGTGCGTGAGTTGTATCAGGTTGGGCAACAAGTGCGTGTTGGCGAGGTCGAAGGCCAGATCGAGGAGATCGGCACGGTTAAAACCACATTGCTGACCGATGAGGGTGAGCTAGTCTCTCTTTCCAATCGGATCCTGCTGGAACAGCATGTGAGTAGCCGCTAATCCGGCAAACCCTGCTAATGTATGCCGCCGCGAAATGCCAGCTGATGCTGGTCGCGGTGGACATTGACCTGACTGTCGGCACGACTTGTTTTGAATAAAGCCCAAACGCTATCCACGCGCTACGACCCCCGCGAGCTCTCTGATGAGGAGTTGGTCGCGCGCTCGCATACCGAGCTGTTTCACGTAACGCGCGCCTATGAAGAACTGATGCGGCGTTACCAGCGAACATTATTTAACGTTTGTGCGAGATATCTTGGGAACGATCGCGACGCAGACGATGTCTGTCAGGAAGTCATGTTGAAGGTGCTGTATGGCCTGAAGAACTTTGAGGGGAAATCGAAGTTCAAAACGTGGCTCTACAGCATCACGTACAACGAATGTATTACGCAGTATCGGAAGGAACGGCGAAAGCGTCGCTTGATGGACGCATTGAGTCTTGACCCCCTCGAGGAAGCGTCCGAAGAAAAGGCGCCGAAACCCGAGGAGAAGGGCGGGCTTGATCGCTGGCTGGTGTATGTGAACCCGATTGACCGTGAAATTCTGGTGCTTCGATTTGTCGCAGAGCTGGAATTTCAGGAGATCGCAGACATCATGCACATGGGTTTGAGTGCGACAAAAATGCGTTACAAACGTGCTCTAGATAAATTGCGTGAGAAATTTGCAGGCATTGCTGAAACTTAGTTCAGCGCAAATATCTCTTACGTGTAGGCAAGTTCTGATAGACTTGCCGCCGAGTTGTCCCCCGGTTTGCGGGACTGCTTCACAATCACCAGATGGGGATTTAACGGATGAAACTGAAAAACACCTTGGGCTTGGCCATTGGTTCTCTGATTGCCGCCACTTCGTTCGGCGCTCTGGCACAAGGCCAAGGCGCAGTTGAAATCGAAGGCTTCGCAAAGAAAGAACAATTCGACAGCGCTCGTAACTTCAAGAACAACGGCAACCTGTTCGGCGGTTCGATCGGTTACTTCCTGACCGACGACGTTGAACTGCGTCTGGGCTACGACGAAGTGCACAACGTACGTTCCGACGACGGTCGTAACATCAAGGGCGCGAACACCGCTCTGGACGCTCTGTACCACTTCAACAACCCAGGCGACATGCTGCGTCCATACGTATCGGCTGGTTTCTCCGATCAGAGCATCGGTCAGAACGGTTCCGGCGGTCGTGACCGCTCCACCTTCGCCAACCTGGGCGCTGGTGCCAAGCTGTACTTCACCGAGAACTTCTACGCCCGTGCTGGCGTTGAAGCTCAGTACAACATCGACCAGGGCGACACCGAGTGGGCTCCTAGCGTTGGTATCGGTGTGAACTTCGGTGGCGGCTCCAAGCCTGCTGCTGCTCCAGTTCCAGCACCAGCTGAAGTCTGCTCCGACAGCGACAACGATGGCGTTTGCGACAACGTTGACAAGTGCCCGGACACCCCAGCCAACGTAACTGTTGACGCTGACGGCTGCCCAGCAGTTGCTGAAGTTGTTCGTGTTGAGCTGGACGTTAAGTTCGACTTCGACAAGTCGGTTGTGAAGCCAAACAGCTACGGCGACATCAAAAACCTGGCTGACTTCATGAAGCAGTACCCATCCACCACCACTACTGTTGAAGGTCACACTGACTCCGTCGGTCCTGACGCTTACAACCAGAAACTGTCCGAGCGTCGTGCAAACGCCGTTAAGCAAGTTCTGACCAACCAGTACGGTGTTGAATCGTCCCGCGTTCAGTCTGTTGGCTACGGCGAATCCCGCCCAGTTGCTGACAACAAAACTGAAGCTGGCCGCGCTGTAAACCGTCGCGTAGAAGCGCAGGTTGAAGCTCAAGCTAAGTAATTAGCTGCCGCTCTGAGAAAAGCCCGGCTTAGGCCGGGCTTTTCTTTGTCTGCGATTTGGCTTTGCAGTTTTAAAAGATCGCAGCCTTCGGCAGCTCCTACATGAAATCTGCATACGTCCTGTAGGAGCTGCCGCAGGCTGCGATCTTTTGCTCTTCAACAATGGCTGCCACCGCACCAATTACCAAAATCGCCGGGCTTTTCAGCCCAAACCTGAACGCATCAGCACTCATGCTCGCCAGATCACTCCGGCATTCGCGCTGCTCTGGCAACGACGCATTCTCGATCATCGCCACCGGCGTATCCGCTGCCATCCCGCCCGCCAGCAACTGATCGCGAATCTCGCCCAGCTTGGCCACGCCCATATAAACCACCAGCGTTGTGCCGCCCTGCGCCAGTGCCTGCCAGTTCAACTGGCTGTCATCCTGAGTATGCGCAGTCACCAGCGTCACCCCGCGTGCGACCCCACGCAACGTCAGCGGAATATCGCACTGCGTCGCCCCGGCCAGCCCGGCGGTGATGCCATTGACCAACTCCACCTCGACGCCACGCTCACGCAGCCAATGCGCCTCTTCACCCCCTCGACCGAAAATGCACGGATCGCCACCCTTGAGCCGCACCACACACTTGCCGTGGCGGGCATAGCGCAGCATCAGTCGATGAATGAACGCTTGCGGTGTCGAGCGGCAACCACCGCGTTTACCCACGGCAATGATGCGCGCATCAGGGCAGTGCTCCAGCACCGCCTCGTTGACCAGATCATCGATCAGCACCACGTCGGCCTCGCGCAGAGCGCGCACCGCTTTGAGGGTCAGCAGTTCCGGATCGCCGGGGCCGGCGCCTACCAGCCAGACTTTTGCATTCATGCTGCTTTCCTCATCAGACGATGGCGACCGGCTGCAACTCGGCAGCCAGCAAACGCTTTATTTCCGGGACGCACGAACCGCATTGCGTGCCGCAACCCAAATTGCTTTTCAAGCCTTGCAGATCCAGCCCTTGGCGAATACCGGCGCAGACCGCGTTGAGGCTGACGTTGTTGCAGTTGCACAGGGTCTTATCCGCAGCGATCTGCGCCCCGGCACTGCCCGGCGGCGCACTCATCGGTGCCAGCAACCAACGCCGCAGTTGTTCGTCGGCACGGCCTTCCAGCCACAACCCTTGCAGCCAATGCCGGGCGAGGGTTTCGCCGGCCAGGCGAATCGCGGTGATTCGGCCGTTTTCAATACGCACGCGCTTGCCAATGGCCCGGCGCGGATCGTCATAGGCCAAAACCGGACCGTCGATCAGCGACAGGCATCGGTCGATTTCACTGAGCAATTGCGCATCCGGTGCCTCGCTGCTGGCAGCGCGTATCAGCAATGCCGATCGTTCACGTCCGACAAGGCTGAGGCTAACGTAGGAAAATGCCTCACAGAGCGGTCGTAGCGTCTCGAAGTGCCGTTGAACATCACCTTCGATCAGTGCGAAAAGCTGCCACGGCAGATTGACCGGTTCCAGGCGCACGCCGCTGTGTTTGAGTTCCGGTTGTTTCGACAAAGGATCGAAGGCCGGCAGGGTCAGGCTGTTCACGCCGCCCTTGAGGAAGCGATCGCCCCAGTGCATCGGTAGAAACGCTTGTCCCGGACGTACGCTGTCATCACTAGCGACCGCAACAATTACCGCGCCGCGACGACTTTTCAGATTGACCAGATCGCCCGGCTGCAAACGATGCCGGCGCATTTCGTCTGGATGCAGGCTCAACACCGCTTCGTTGACATGCCCGAACAGTTGCGCCGCCGTACCGGTGCGGCTCATACCGTGCCATTGATCACGCAAGCGGCCAGTGATCAACGTCAGTGGAAAGCGTGCATCGCGTTGTTCTTTGGCGGCACGATACGGGTCGGCGATGAATTGCGCGCGCTCGTTGGCGGTTGGGAAAATCCCGTCTTCGTACAGTCGTGGCGTTCCTCGCCGCGCTCCGACAGGGAAGGGCCATTGCTGCGGTCCGATCTCGTCGATCAGCGCGTGACTGATCCCGGACATATCCAGATCCCGCCCACGCGTCAGCCCTTTGAACTCATCGAACAGTTGTGCAGGTTGGGTGAAAGTAAACAGGCTCGATGCAGAGGGGCGCAGACGTTTCTCCAGACGCTGCGCGAAATCTACCGTAATCGCCCAATCCGGCCGCGCCTCACCCGGTGGGAGAATGGCTTTGCGCACGTGGGAAATGCGTCGCTCGGAATTGGTCACCGAACCTTCTTTCTCGCCCCAACTGGCGGCGGGCAGCAGCAGATCGGCGAATGCTGCGGTTTCAGTCGTGCGAAAGGCTTCTTGCAGAACCACAAACGGGCAAGCTTCCAGCGCCGCGCGCACCGCACTCTGATCCGGCATCGATTGCGCAGGGTTGGTGCAGGCAATCCACAACGCCTTGATCTTGCCGCTGCGCACTTGCTCGAACAGTTCGATGGCGCTGAGACCAGTGCTTTCCGGCAACCGATCAACGCCCCAATAAGCCGCCACTTCAGCGCGGTGTTCAGGGTTGGCCGCGTCTCGATGGCCCGGCAACAGATTCGACAAACTACCGGTTTCGCGCCCGCCCATGGCATTCGGCTGACCGGTGAGGGAGAAAGGTCCTGCACCCGGACGACCGATTTGCCCGGTGGCCAAGTGCAGATTGATCAACGCGCTGTTTTTTGCGCTACCGGCCGTGGACTGGTTCAAACCCATGCACCACAACGACAGAAAACTCGGCGAAGTGCCAACCCATTCGGCGCATTGCTGCAGTTGCTCGACGCTGATGCCGCATAACTGTGAAACCATTTGCGGGGTGTAATCGCGCACCAGATTCTTCAATTCGGCGAGGCCATCGGTGTGCGCCTTGACGAAGTCGCGATCAATCCAGTCTTCCCACAACAGCAGGTGCAAAATCCCATGGAATAAAGCGACATCGGTACCGGGCAGAATCGCCAGGTGCAGATCGGCGAGGTCGCAGGTGTCGGTGCGTCGTGGATCAATGACGATGACTTTCATCTGCGGGCGGCGGGATTTTGCTTCCTCCAGCCGACGGAAAAGTACTGGATGGGCGTAGGCCATGTTACTGCCGACGATCATCACGCAATCGCTGAGCTCCAGGTCCTCATAGCTGCACGGCGGGGCGTCGGCGCCGAGGCTGCGCTTGTAGCCGACCACGGCTGAAGACATGCACAGGCGTGAATTGCTGTCGATGTTGTTGGTGCCAACCAACGCCCGCGCCAGTTTGTTGAAGGCGTAGTAGTCCTCGGTCAGCAACTGTCCGGAGATATAGAACGCGACGCTGTCCGGGCCGTGTTCGGCGATGGTTTCGGCGAACACGTTGGCGGCATGTTCCAGCGCAGTGTCCCAATCCGTGCGGCTGCGCGCCAGGCCTTTGCCCAAACGCAGTTCCGGGTACAGCGCGCGGGCCGCGAGGTCGCCGGTCAGGTGCAGGGTCGAGCCTTTGCTGCACAGTTTGCCGAAGTTGGCCGGGTGCGTCGGATCGCCGCTGACGCCGAGGATGCGCTCGCCGTCATGCTCGATCAGCACGCCGCAGCCGACCCCGCAATAACAGCAGGTCGAGGCGGTCGTCTGGCGGTTCATCAGATGGCGTCCCGCAGAGCCAACTGCACCCGACCATTCTCGACCCGCGCTGGGTGATGGTGCGCGCAACCGATGTCCGGCGCCTGCGCCTCGCCGGATTGCAGGTCGATCTGCCAATTGTGCAGCGGACAGGCCACGCGTTTTCCGTAGATCAAACCTTGTGACAACGGCCCACCCTTGTGTGGGCAGCGGTCGTCGAGGGCGAAAACTTCGTCGTCGCTCGTACGAAAAATCGCAATGTCACCTTTCGGCCCGGCAATGATTCGCGAACCGAGGGTATTGATCTCGTCGAGGGCACAGATATCCAGCCAGTTCATGCCGGCACCTCCAGGTTTTTCACTGAAATTACGTCGAATTCTTTCTTCAGTTGCGGCTGCGCCAGACGTTCTTTCCACGGATCCTGTTCGAACGACAGGGAGAATTGCAGGCGTTCGTTCAGCGCTTTGCGGCGCTCCGGGTCTTCCAGCACGGCTTTCTTGATGTGTTCCATGCCGACCCGTTGCAGGTAGTGCACGGTGCGCTCGAGGTAGAAGGCTTCTTCGCGATACAGCTGCAAGAAGGCACCGTTGTATTCGCGCACTTCTTCGGCGGTTTTCAGCTTGACGAAGAATTCGGCGACTTCGGTTTTGATCCCGCCGTTACCGCCGATGTACATCTCCCAACCGGAGTCGACGCCGATGATTCCTACGTCTTTGATCCCCGCTTCCGAGCAGTTGCGTGGGCATCCGGAGACAGCCAGTTTCACTTTATGCGGCGACCACATGTTGAACAGGTCGTGCTCAAGCTCGATGCCCAGTTGTGTCGAGTTTTGCGTGCCGAAGCGGCAGAACTCGCTGCCGACGCAGGTTTTCACCGTGCGGATGGATTTGCCGTAGGCATGCCCGGACGGCATGTCGAGGTCTTTCCACACGCCCGGCAGATCCTGCTTCTTGATGCCGAGCAAATCGATACGCTGGCCGCCGGTGACCTTGACCATCGGCACCTGATACTTGTCAGCCACATCGGCAATCCGCCGCAGTTCCGAAGGATTGGTCACGCCGCCCCACATCCGTGGCACCACCGAGTAAGTGCCGTCCTTCTGGATGTTGGCGTGTGCACGTTCGTTGATCAGGCGCGATTGCGGATCGTCCTTGGCTTCGCCGGGCCAGGTGGAAATCAGGTAATAGTTGAGAGCCGGGCGGCACGTTGCGCAACCGTTCGGCGTGCGCCAGTTGAGGTAGTTCATGGTGCCGGCGATGGTCAGCAGATGCTGCTCGCGAATGGCTTGGCGGATCTGTCCGTGGTTGAGGTCGCTGCAACCGCAGATGGCTTTTTCGCTTTTCGGTTTGACATCCGCTGCGCCGCCGACGGTGTTGATCAGGATCTGCTCGACCAGTCCGGCGCAGGAGCCGCAGGAGCTGGCCGCTTTGGTGTGTTTCTTCACCTCATCGACGCTGAACAGGCCGTGTTCCTGAATGGCTTTGACGATAGTGCCTTTGCACACACCGTTGCAGCCGCAGACTTCGGCGGTGTCGGCCATGACCATGGCTTTGTCCTGGCCCTGATGTCCTACGTCACCCAAAGCGTTTTCGCCAAACATCAGGTGATCGCGGATCTCGCCGATGGCGTGATTCTCACGAATCTGGCGGAAATACCAACCGCCATCTGCCGTATCGCCGTACAGACAGGCGCCGACCAGCACGTCATCCTTGATCACCAGTTTTTTGTACACGCCGCCGATCGGGTCGGAGAGGGTGATGGTTTCCGTACCTTCGCCGCCCATGAAGTCGCCAGCGGAAAACAGGTCGATGCCGGTGACTTTGAGTTTGGTCGAGGTCACCGAACCCTGATAACGGGCGAAGCCCAGTTGTGCGAGGTGGTTGGCGCAAACCTTGGCCTGCTCGAACAGTGGCGCGACCAGACCGTAGGCAATGCCACGGTGGCTCGCGCACTCGCCGATGGCGTAGATGCGTGGGTCGTAAGTTTGCAGGGTGTCGTTGACCAGGATCCCGCGATTGCACGGGATGCCGGCCTTTTCCGCGAGTTCGGTGTTGGGGCGAATACCGGCGGCCATCACCACCAGGTCGGCGGGGATAATGTCGCCGTTCTTGAATTGCACCGAGCCGACCCGGCCATTGCCGGCGTCATGCAAGGCCTGAGTCTGTTCGCACAGACGGAAATGCAAGCCACGGGATTCAAGGGCGCTTTGCAGCAGTTGACCGCTGGTTTTATCGAGTTGGCGTTCCAGCAACCATTCGCCGATGTGCACCACGGTGACGTGCATGCCGCGCAACATCAGGCCATTGGCGGCTTCGAGGCCGAGCAGGCCACCGCCGATGACCACCGCGTGTTTGTGGGTTTTCGCGGTGTCGATCATCGCCTGGGTGTCGGCAATGTCGCGATAGCCGATCACGCCGTGCAGGGTGTTGCCGGGGATCGGCAAGATGAACGGTGTCGAGCCAGTGGCGATCAGCAGGCGATCGTATTCGGCTTCGGTGCCGTCCTCGGCGATCACCCGGCGTTTGACCCGGTCCATCTCCACCACTTTGCGGTTGAGCAACAACTTGATGTTGTTTTCCAGGTACCAGTCGAGGTCGTTGAGCACGATCTCCTCGAAGGTCTGCTCACCGGCCAGCACCGGCGAGAGCAGGATGCGATTGTAGTTGGTGTGTGGTTCGGCGCCGAAGACGGTGATGTCGTACAGTTCATTGCTCAGCTTGAGCAATTCTTCGAGGGTGCGGACCCCGGCCATGCCATTGCCGATCATCACCAGTTTGAGTTTTTTCATCAGGTTCTCCGGGAGCTGCGGCTGGCCTCTTGTGGGCAGTCAGGCCTTGCTCGACAAATTTTGCGCAAACAAAAAAAGGCGTCCCGCTAGTTGCCTAGCGAGGACGCCTTTGTCCTGGTCCCGTTCTCTCGGGAAGCGCAGCCTTCGTCGTTGAAGGTTGGGCTTTATGTGTGTGCTGAGTGGGCTAATGCAGTGGTTGTGCCAAGTGGGAACAGTGGCGGGTTTATTGGGGTTTGGCAGGTTCTGAGGGTGATTTTTTGCACTGAATCGAGGCGGATTGCTCGTTCGTGGGGCGCTCAGGTAGATGGATTTGTGGTGATTGGGCTGACGTCATCGCGAGCAGGCTCACTCCTACAGTGGAACGCGTTTCCAATTGTAGGAGTGAGCCTGCTCGCGATGGCCGCGACGCGGTGTCAGTGATGAAACAACAAAACCAGAAGCACCAGATTCCCGAGCAACGCCAGCAATGCCATCGTCCGCCAGACCTTCAGCGGCTCCCGCTCCAATAACGGTCGAGGCCGCACACTCAAACTCTGCCGCTCGCCCTGTTCCAGCACCAACAACCACTCTTCAGCCGTTTCAAACCGTTGTTGCGGATCCGCCGCCACGCCACGCTGCAGACTCTGCGCCAACCATTCCGGCAGATCAGGCCGATAGCGACTGGCAATCACCGGCAGACCAAATCGCGGCCGTTGAAACGCTTCAATCTCGCCATAAGGAAAATGCCCGGTAAGCAGGAAATACAGGGTCACGCCGACTGCATACAAATCCTGCTGCGCACTCGGCGGATCACCGCGAAACGCTTCCGGGGCGATGTAACTTGGGGTTCCGGGCAGCGTTGACGGCGCGTCTTCGGACAAGCCCGGGCAATACGCCAAGCCAAAATCCAGCAGGCGTAACTCGCCGTCGTCACCCCAATGCAGGTTTTCCGGTTTGATGTCCCGGTGCAGAATCTGCCGCCGATGCAAAAGCCCCACCGCGCGCAGCAGGCGCTCGGCGATATCCTGCCATTGCGCCAGCGGCAATGGGCCGGACTGCTGAAACAGCTGAGCCAGCGTTGTCCCGGAATATTCGCGCATCACGTAGTACAAATGCTGACGCTGCTGGCAGGCATGGACTTCAGGAAAGTGCCGGCCGGCCACGCGTTTGAGGAACCATTCCTCGGACAGCAGCGCTTGCCCGGCGCGAGGATCATCGCTGGAGCGCGACGGCAGGGTTTTCAACAGCCATGCCTGGCCTTGTCCATCGACAACCCGATACAGCAGCGATTGCTGCCTCTGAGCGACAATCCCCTGAACCTGCCAGCCTTCGAAGGATTGGCCAGGTTTCAGCGGCGGCGGCAGGGGCCATTGCTGCAAATGAATCAATGCATCGCCGATATTCGCTTCACCCAGTGCATCGACGCGCACCAGCAATGCACTGGCATTGTCCTGACTCCCCGCCAGATGCGCGGCATTGACCAGCGTCTGCGCGGCGCTGTGCAGATCCGGTTGATCACGCAGAATCGCGGCAATCGCGGTATCGCCCAGCGTCGACCAGACTCCGTCACTGAGCAGCACAAAGCTTTCACCGTCACGCAGTTCACCGTCGAGGAAATCCAGCACCAGATGCTGATCCAGCCCCAATGCACGCTTGAGCACATGCTGCATGCCTGGCTGCTCCCAGACATGATCCTCCGAGATCCGCTGCAAACTATCGTCGTGCCAGCGATACACCCGGCAATCGCCGACGTGGGCGAGGGTAAAACGCCGACCGCGCATGACCAAAGCACTGACCGTGGTGAGCAACGGTTGCCCACCACCGTTGGCCTGCAACCAGCGATTTTGCGCGAGCAGCAGTCGGTCCAGTGCCTGCGCCACGCTCCAGGTTTCCGGTGTGGCGTAGTAGTCGAGCGCCAGCGCCTGCAAGGTCGAACGCGCAGCCAGTCCGCCATCGGCACACTGGCTGACGCCATCAGCGATAGCGAACAGATAACCCTTGCTCGCCGCCAGCGCCGGAGCGGGCGTGACCAAGCGCAAAGCGTCCTGATTCTCCGCACGCGGGCCAGTAGCGCTGGCTTCGGCAAAACTCAGTTGCAGGGCCATCGACGCCTCAGACCCGCGCCGCCGTTACGGCTGCCGAACCCCAGGTGGTTCTCCAGCGACGCTTGACGCCGTGCAGGCCAAACCACGCCAACACGCCGAGGCTGGCGAACAACCACAGGGCCAGTTGATAGCTGCCGGTGCTCTGTTTGATCGCACCCATGCCGGCGGCCAAGGCGAAACCGCCGATGCCGCCGGCCATGCCGATCAGCCCGGTCATGACGCCGATCTCCAAGCGAAAACGCTGCGGCACCAGTTGGAACACCGCACCGTTGCCTGCCCCTAAACCGAGCATGGTGCAGACGAAAAGTGCCAGCGCCGCGTAGGAACTCGGCAGGTTGAAACCGACCGCGGCGATGCAGACGGCGGCGACGGTGTACATCGCCAGCAGTGTGCGGATACCGCCAAAGCGATCAGCCAGTGCGCCACCCAGCGGTCGCATCAAACTGCCGCCGAACACGCAGGCGGCGGTGTAGTAACCGGCCGTCACCGGACTCAGACCGTATTGATCGTTGAAATAGCCGGGCAGGGCGCTGGCCAGACCGATGAAGCCGCCGAAGGTCACGCTGTAGAAAAACATGAACCACCAGCTATCGCGGTCGCCCAAGGCTTTGAAGTAGTCAGCCATGGCTTTGGCTTTCGGCCGCTCAGGGGCGTTTTTTGCCAGCCAGGCGAACAATACCAACGTCAGGATCAACGGAATCAACGCGAAGCCGAAGACATTGCTCCAGCCGAACGCAGCCGCCAGTACCGGAGCGAGCAGTGCGGCAAACACGGTGCCCGAGTTGCCCGCACCGGCGATGCCCATGGCTTTGCCCTGATGCTGCGGCGGGTACCACTGCGACGCCAGTGGCAGAGCGACGGCAAACGATGCGCCAGCCATGCCGAGGAACAGGCCGAGTATCAGCGCCTGTTCATAACTGTGGATGCCGAGTTTCCAGGCGCCGAACAGTGCGCAGATCACGATGACCTGGCCGATCAGCCCGGCGGTTTTCGGCGACAGCCGATCGGCGAGCATGCCCATCACAAAGCGCAGCACCGCGCCAGCGAGGATCGGCGTGGCGACGACGAGGCCACGTTGTTGTGTGGTCAGGTGCAGGTCGGCGGCAATCTGCACCGCCAGCGGGCCGAGCAGGTACCAGACCATGAAACTCAGGTCGAAATAGAGGAAGGCCGCGAACAGGGTCGGGGTGTGGCCGGATTTCCAGAAGCTTGAATTCATCGCGCACCTCAGCTGAAAAGAGTCTCGAAAGGAGTCATGCAACAGCAGGTGGGGCGCCGCCACGGCCGCACCACCGACCCCGGGCTGTGGGGCCAAAACGCAAAAACGCCGCTACCTGATGCGCCGGTTGGGGCGAACGGGTGAGCGACGTCTTTGTCGTGGGTGGGGCAACCGCCGTTGGTTACCTGTGCGTTTTACTTAGCGAGATTTGTGCCAACAGGCGGAAAATCAAAAGCCCCTCACCCTAGCCCTCCCGAAACGTCGGACCGCCCAGAGGGAGAGGGGACTGATTGGGGGATGCTCGAGAAGTACGCCGACCTGTGATTTTCTGCTGTGAATCCATAATCGACTCGGTCTTTCAGGTCGATGTTTGACGCCAGACACCTAGGTCAGTCCCCTCTCCCTATGGGCGGTCCGACGTTTCGGGAGGGCTAGGGTGAGGGGCTTTTCAAGCGTTCAGTACTTTCAGCCAAGCAACTCACTCATGGCAATAATCTGCTCCGCCACCTGAATCAGCTTTTGCTGCCGGCTCATCGCCTGGCGCCGCATCAGGGTGTAAGCCTCTTCCTCATTGCAATCCTTCATCTTCATCAGCAACCCCTTGGCCAGTTCGATGCGCTTACGCTCAGCCAGTTGCTGATCACGCGCCTGCAACTGCGCCCGCAACGCCTGATCACTCTCGAAGCGCGCCATTGCTACATCGAGAATCGGCTGCAGACGCTGTGCATGAATGCCTTCAACGATGTAGGCGCTGACCCCGGACTTGATTGCCTGGCGCATCACCCCCGGATCATGCTCATCGGTAAACATCACAATTGGCCGTGGCTGGTCGCGGCTGACCAGCACGACTTGCTCCATGACATCGCGGCTCGGTGACTCGGTATCGATCAGAATCACGTCCGGGCGCACCGTTTCGACGCGCGCGGGCAGGTCGATGGTCAGGCCGGACTCGTCGATGACCTCGAAACCGGCTTCAGTCAGCGCGGCTTTCAGGCGACCGACTTTTTTCGCCGTGTCATTGATCAGCAGAATGCGCAACATGTTCGCGGTCTCCTGTCAGCGGCGGGCGAGAAGGGGAGCGTCGTCGTTCAACGCGTGCAGCTTGAAGCTGCGCGCGTAAGCGGCCGGGTCACTACCATCCCAGATTTTGCCGTCGAGCAACTGACTGCTGCGCATGTCGGTGCCCCACGCGGCGACGCCGACAGCGGTGGCGGCGTCGCGGTAGATATCCAGTTGCTGAACCTGGCGGGCGACGGCGAGGTAATCCGGATCTTCGCGCAGCAGGCCCCAGCGGCGGAACTGGGTCATGAACCACATACCGTCCGACAAATAAGGCAGATTCACCTCGCCGTTACCGTGAAAACGCAGCGCGTGCGGATCCTGCCAGCGATTGCCAAGGCCATCGGCATAGTCACCGAGAAAACGCGGCTCAATGCACGAAAGCGGAGCGTCCAGATATTCCGGCGCGCTGAGCAACTGCGCGGTGCTGCGGCGGTTTTCCGGACTTTCTTCGATAAAGCGACTGGCTTCAAGGATCGCCATCACCAGCGCCCGTGCCGTGTTCGGATACTGCTCGACAAATTCACGGGTGCAGCCAAGGACTTTTTCCGGGTGATCGGGCCAGATGGTCTGGCTGGTCGCCAGGGTAAAACCGAGATCCTGCTGCACCGCGCTGGCGGCCCAAGGCTCGCCGACGCAAAAACCATCGATGCGTCCGGCTTGCAGATGCGCAACCATTTGCGGCGGCGGCACCACCACGCTGTCGACATCCTGTAACGGATGAATGCCCTGACTCGCCAGCCAGTAATACAGCCACATCGCATGAGTGCCAGTGGGAAACGTCTGGGCGAAGGTGAGTTTTGCGCGGCTTTGGTGCACGTGGCGGTCCAGCGCTTCAGGACTGGTCACACCAATGTTCTGCAGGCCGTGGGACAGGTTGAGACTTTGACCGTTTTGGTTCAGCCCCATCAACACCGCCATGTCGCTCGACGCCCCACCGCCAATGCCCAGATGCACGGCGTAGATCAGACCGTACAGACTGTGGGCAGCATCCAGTTCACCGCTGACCAGTTTGTCGCGCAGGTTGGCCCAGGAGCTTTGGCGCTTGAGATTCAGGGTCAGCCCGTAAGGCTGGGCAAAGCCTTGTGTGGCAGCAACGACAACCGATGCGCAGTCGCTCAACGCCATGAAACCGAGGTTGATTGCAGTCTTTTCCGGAGCATCGCTGCCATTGACCCAGGCCAGTGGCCCTACCGAAGGTTCATTCATACACCGCCACCTCGAAAAAAAACGCCGCCGCGGACTTTGCGCAGGCAAAACCCGGGACGACGCCATTGTCCTTGCCCGCCTGCCGTCATTGGCCTGCGCGCTGATAGTCAAGGAGGGTGCAAGGCATATGCCACTGCCAGTGATTTGCGCGTGCGCCTCGCGCGGCAGGTCGATGCCCGGCTATAATCGCCGCCTCTTTTCGCCGCCCGAGTCATTGCCGCCCATGTATTCCCTGGCCCGTCAGCTGTTGTTCAAACTTTCCCCGGAAACCTCCCACGATCTGTCGCTGGATCTGATCGGCGCGGGTGGGCGTTTGGGCCTCAACGGCTTGCTGTGCAAGGCGCCGGCGAAGAAACCGGTGACGGTCATGGGCCTCGAGTTTCCGAACCCGGTAGGTCTGGCGGCCGGTCTGGACAAGAATGGCGCGGCCATCGACGGTTTCGCACAGCTGGGTTTCGGTTTTGTTGAAATCGGCACCGTGACCCCGCGTCCGCAGCCGGGCAACCCGAAACCACGGATTTTCCGCTTGCCGGAAGCCGAGGCGATCATCAACCGCATGGGTTTCAACAACCTCGGTGTCGATAACCTGCTGGCGCGTGTGGCCGCAGCGAAATACAAAGGCGTGCTGGGCATCAATATCGGCAAGAACTTCGATACCCCGGTTGAACGCGCGGTCGACGACTACCTGATCTGCCTGGACAAGGTTTATGCCCACGCCAGCTACGTCACGGTCAACGTCAGCTCGCCGAACACCCCGGGCCTGCGCAGCCTGCAGTTCGGCGATTCGCTCAAGCAATTGCTCGCGGATCTGGCCACGCGCCGTGCCGAACTGGCCCTGCGTCACGGCAAGCATGTGCCGCTGGCGATCAAGATCGCGCCGGACATGACCGATGAAGAAACCGCGCAGGTCGCCCAGGCGTTAATCGAAACCGGCATGGACGCGGTAATCGCGACCAACACCACCCTCAGCCGTGTTGGCGTTGAGGGCATGGAGCATGGCGACGAGGCGGGCGGGTTGTCCGGTGCGCCGGTGCGTGAGAAGAGCACCAATACCGTGAAGGTGCTGGCCAGTGAATTGGCGGGGCGGTTGCCGATCATTGCGGCTGGCGGGATTACCGAAGGCAAGCATGCGGCGGAGAAGATTCTCGCCGGTGCGAGCCTGGTGCAGATCTACTCCGGCTTCATCTATAAAGGCCCGGCGCTGATCCGTGAATCCGTAGACGCGATCGCCGCCTTGCGCTGATCCATAGACACCACTGTTCCCTTGTAGGAGTGAGCCTGCTCGCGATAGCTTTCTTTCGGTCACTTCATCAGCGACTGACAGACCGCTATCACGAGCAGGCTCACTCCTACAGGTTTTGTGTATGGCACAGATAATGTGACAGGCATAAAAAAGGGCTCCTCGAAGGAGCCCCTGGGCCGCAGCCCGCCGTCCGGGAAGGACGTGCATGGTAAGTCGTTACAAATTCAGATTGTCGTGTCGGAATAAGTGCCCTGTGTCAGCCGACGGCGTGAAGTTCGTTGAGTCTGTGGATTCCCGCAGTGCCGGTCATACCGTCCCAGTTGTCGCCGCGTCCTTCTCGCCAGCCGTTAATCCAGGCTTGACGTACCGACGGTAGAGTAAATGGGCAAAGCTCACGGGATTTGCCACCAACGCCATATTGATATCCGCGCAAAAATGCTCTTTCCAACGGATCACGCTTAAGTCTTCTCATAGGGTGTTTCCCTCACTTGTTGACTGTTTTGTATCGCGTTGACCTCAACTGAGGTCTGGCAGAAAAAACCTGCCATGGTGCGGCTCGCTGCCGGCGTGGCGAGCCAAGGTGTTGACGCCGTTGCGACGTCAACCTGTGTTCAGTTCTAACCAATGAGTCACACCGAGGGAATGATCGTTTTGTCATAAGGACGTAACGAAATTAGTGCTACAGCCATAAGTAACGACGGGTTTCATGCACGGTTTTTCAGCAAACCCCGGTATGATCGGCCCCGCGCTGGATGATGGGGTTAATTCTTTAGTGAGAATGACCCACGTTTGCGCTGGGGTATAAAGCGACGAAGGGTCGCTTTAAGACTTTTTGTTTCATCAACTTTTTTATCTGTCCCGGCATCTAAGCTCTTTTAACCCGAGCAGCGGGGATGGAACGGCACACCTTCGTGCCACGCGGGCGCTCTTTTAGAAAAGCGCCTGATTGAAAACCGGATCGGCAATGCGTTGCCGATTCACTAGCCAAAGGCTCTGGAAATACCATGTCCGACCGTTTCGAACTCTTCCTCACTTGCCCTAAAGGCCTTGAAGGCCTGCTCATCGAGGAAGCCGTCGGGCTTGGCCTTGAAGAAGCGCGCGAGCACACTTCCGCCGTGCGTGGCATGGCGACCATGGAAACCGCTTATCGCCTGTGCCTCTGGTCGCGTCTGGCCAACCGCGTGCTGCTGGTGCTCAAGCGTTTCCCGATGAAAGACGCTGAAGACCTCTACCACGGCGTGCTCGACATCGACTGGCAGGATCACATGCTCAGCGATGGCACCCTGGCTGTTGAATTCAGTGGCCATGGCTCGGGTATCGACAACACCCACTTCGGCGCCTTGAAAGTCAAAGACGCCATCGTCGACAAACTGCGCACCCCACAGGGCGACCGTCCGTCGATCGACAAGCTCAACCCGGACCTGCGCATTCACCTGCGTCTGGATCGCGGCGAAGCGATTCTTTCCCTTGATCTGTCCGGCCACAGCCTGCATCAGCGCGGTTACCGTCTGCAGCAGGGCGCTGCACCGTTGAAGGAAAACCTCGCGGCGGCGATTCTGATCCGTTCCGGCTGGCCGCGCATTGCTGCCGAAGGCGGCGCGCTGGCTGACCCGATGTGCGGTGTCGGTACGTTCCTCGTCGAAGCCGGCATGATTGCCGCCGACATGGCGCCGAACCTGCGTCGTGAGCAGTGGGGCTTTACCGCGTGGCTCGGTCACGTGCCGGCACTGTGGAAAAAACTCCATGAAGAGGCCGTCGAGCGTGCCGCTGCCGGTCTGGCCAAGCCACCGTTGTGGATTCGTGGCTACGAAGCTGATCCGCGTCTGATTCAACCGGGCCGCAACAACGTTGAACGCGCCGGCCTGAGCGAGTGGATCAAGATCTACCAGGGCGAAGTGGCGACTTTCGAGCCGCGTCCGGATCAGAACCAGAAAGGTCTGGTGATCTGCAACCCACCGTACGGCGAGCGTCTCGGTGACGAAGCCAGCCTGTTGTATCTCTACCAGAACCTCGGCGAGCGTCTGCGTCAGGCCTGCCTGAACTGGGAAGCGGCGGTGTTCACCGGCGCGCCGGATCTGGGCAAGCGCATGGGTATCCGCAGCCACAAACAGTATTCGTTCTGGAATGGCGCGCTGCCGTGCAAACTGCTGTTGATCAAAGTGCTGCCGGATCAGTTCGTCACTGGCGAGCGTCGCACTCCGGAACAGCGTCAGGCCGAGCGCGAGCAAGCCGCTTACGATCAGACCCCGGACGAGCCGCAAGAACGCAAGTTCAACAAGAACGGCAACCCGATCAAACCGACGCCGGCTCAGGCGCCAGTGATCGAGCAGCCGCGCTTGAGCGAAGGCGGGCAGATGTTTGCCAACCGTCTGCAAAAAAACCTCAAGGCCATGGGCAAGTGGGTCAAGCGCGAAGGCATTGATTGCTACCGTGTCTACGATGCCGACATGCCCGAGTACGCGATGGCGATCGACCTGTACCACGATTGGGTGCACGTTCAGGAATACGCTGCGCCGAAGTCCATCGATCCGGAAAAAGCCTCGGCGCGCATGTTCGATGCCTTGGCCGCCATTCCGCAGGCGCTGAACGTCGACAAGAGCCGCGTGGTGGTCAAACGCCGCGAACGCCAGAGCGGCACCAAGCAGTACGAGCGTCAGGCTGCGCAAGGCAAGTTCAATGAAGTCAGCGAGGGCGGCGTGAAGTTGCTGGTCAACCTCACCGACTACCTCGACACCGGTCTGTTCCTCGACCACCGGCCAATGCGCATGCGTATTCAGAAAGAGGCCGCCGGCAAGCGCTTCCTCAATCTGTTCTGCTACACCGCGACCGCCAGCGTGCACGCGGCCAAGGGCGGCGCGCGCAGTACCACCAGCGTTGACCTGTCGAAAACCTACCTCGACTGGGCGCGTCGCAACCTGTCGTTGAACGGTTTCTCCGACAAGAACCGTCTGGAGCAGGGCGATGTGATGGCGTGGCTGGAGAGCAGCCGCGACGAGTACGACCTGATCTTCATCGATCCGCCAACCTTCTCCAACTCCAAGCGCATGGAAGGCATCTTCGACGTGCAGCGTGATCAGGTGCAGTTGATTGACCTGGCCATGGCGCGTCTGGCGCCGGGCGGTGTGCTGTATTTCTCCAACAACTTCCGCAAGTTCCAGTTGGAAGAAAACCTCGCCGAGCGTTACGCGGTCGAGGAAATCAGCGCGCAGACCATCGATCCGGATTTCGCCCGTAACACCAAGATCCACCGCGCCTGGAAAATCACGGCTAGTTGACGCTTTGCGCAATTGGATCCACAGAGCCTTGATTTTTAAAGGCTCCGTGGATCTGCCCGCGCTAGCTAAATTAGTGGCTAATAGCTATAACTCACACACGGTCAATGGGGTTTTCCCGTAAATGCTGGCGTAGTGAGTTGTCCTTATGTCGTTGCACCCCGTGCGCCCAAAGATTCTGGGTTTTATCAGCGAAGACGTCTCGGCCTGGCTGGTCGCGGTGCTGGTATTGCTCGCCGGCGGGATTCTCACGGGGCTGCTCGCCTGGGCCACCCTCAATCAGTTTCAGCAACAAACCCGCCAGCGTTTTCAGCTGCTGACCAACGAACGTTACACCCGCATCGAAGAACGCTTTCAGGACCAGGAGCAACGCCTCGACGGCCTGCGCCGCTTCTTCGCCAACTCTGAATCGGTGTCCCGCACCGAATTCGACGGTTACACCCAACCCTTATTGATGCGTACCCAGGCCTATTCGTTTGCCCTCAAGGTCAATGGAGCCGAGCGCGCCGCATTCGAGCAGCGGGTGCGTGATGAAGGCCTGAGTAACTTCACCTTGCGTGAACTGAATGCCCAAGGCGAGCTGCAACTGGCTGGCGTGCGCGATGAATACGTGCCGGTGCTCTACAGCCAGACGCAAAGCCGGCTCGGCTCACCGTTGGGTTATGACCTGCTCGCGCAACCCTTGCGTCGTGACACCCTGCAACGGGCCGACAAGCTCGGCGGACTGGCGGTGTCGCAACCGATGCACCTAGTCAGCATTGAGCCGTCCTACGCGCGCGGCGTGCTGCTGGTGGCGCCCGTGAGTCACAGTGGCGAGCAGCAATCCTTTGGCTACGTCATGGCGGTGATCAGCATGCGTCAGTTGCTGGCCGACGGTTTGCCGGACGCTTTCCATGACTATCTGTCGGTGCGCATTCTCGACATGTCGACCAATGATCAGCACGAAGTGTTGTTCGAGTCGACCAACGATCCGGCACCGAGCGACCTGTCGGCCACGCGGTTACTGCGCATGGCCGATCACGACTATCAGGTCGATATCTTGCCGAGCGACGCCTTCGCACAGGCAAATCATTCGTCGGTCGGCAGCGTAATCGTCCTCGGTGGCTTGCTCAGTCTGCTGCTCAGCGCCTTGCTCTACGTCTTGGTCAGTCAGCGTCAGCGCGCCTTGCGCATGGTCGAACTGCGCACCCAGGAGCTGCACGCCAGCGAACAGGAATTGCGCGGCACCCACGGTCAGTTGCGCGGCGTGTTGAATGCGGCGACGCAGGTGGCAATCATCGCCACCGACCTGCGCGGGGTGATCAACACGTTCAACCCCGGCGCCGAACAAATGCTCGGTTACAGCAGCGCCGATGTCGTCGGGCACATGACCCTGGAAAACCTGCATCTGCCCCGAGAACTGACAGCCCGCGCCGCCGAGCTAAGTGCGCGTTACGGTAAAAGCATCCCGACCTGCCACGCGATGTTGGTCGAGGGCGGCGAAGTCGGTGGCCACGAGGCTCGCGAATGGACGCTGGTACGCAGCGATGGCAGCCATATTCCGGTGAACATGCTGGCCACCCCGGTGCTCGATGAGCAGGGTTTGTGGGTCGGACATCTGGCGATCTGCATCGACATCACCGAGCGCAAGCGCGTGCACGAGGTGCTGGCGGCGCGGGACGTGTTGCTGAAGAAACTCAGCGCGCATGTGCCCGGCGGCATCTATCAGTTCAAGATGGAATTCGATGGGCGCTTCAGTGTGATCTACGCCAGCGACGGCATCCGCGAGATCTACGAACTGGAGCCGGACGTGCTGCTGTTCAACGCCGAGGCGATCTTCACGCGCATTCATCCACAGGACGTCACCCGTGTGCGCTCTTCCATTCGCGCTTCGGCCGACAGCCTCAGCCCGTGGCGCGAAGAATACCGCGTGCAATTGCCCGAGCGCGGCTTGCGCTGGGTGCGCGGCGAAGCGACGCCGGAAGAACTGCCGGGCGGCGGCGTGCTGTGGCATGGCTATATTTCGGATATTTCCGACCTGAAACGTGTGGAAGAAGAATTGCGCGCGCTGTCGGTGACCGATTCGCTGACTGGTATCCACAACCGCCGCTATTTCCAGGAACGCCTGACCACGGAAATGGCCCGGGTCGAGCGCGGCGGGGGCGAACTGTCGGTGATTATGCTCGACATCGACCATTTCAAACGTATCAACGATCAGTACGGTCACGCTGTGGGCGACCGGGTGCTGCAAGCGGTGTGCGAGCGCATCGGCCATCGTCTGCGGCGTACCGATGTGTTCTGTCGGTTGGGCGGCGAAGAGTTCATGGTGCTGTGCCCGGACATCGACGGCGAACACGCGTACATGTTGGCGGTTGAGCTGTGGCAGGGTTTGCGCAGTGCGCCGGTGGATGTGGTCGGCGTGGTCACCGCGAGTTTCGGTATCGCCAGTTGGCGACCGGGGGAGGGCGCGGATGCGCTGTTGCTGCGGGCGGATTCGGGTGTGTATATGGCAAAGCAGCGCGGGCGTGATCGTGTCGAACAGATGAGCTGACTTCAATACAGCGCAACCCCTGTGGGAGCTGGCTTGCCAGCGATAGCGTCATTTCAGTCAGCATATTCAGTGACTGACATTCTGCAATCGCTGGCAAGCCAGCTCCCACAGGTTTTTGTGGTGTTGCTTGAACTGCGTTACAAAACCGAAGCGGTCTGCGCCAGTTTCGGCTGTTTGTACAGATCCAGCAGCACCTGATCCAGCACCGACGATGCACCAAACGGCGCCTTGTCGTTGAGGATCGCTACCACCGCCCAGGTATTGCCATTCACGTCGCGGCTGAAACCGGCAATCGCCCGCACGGTGTTCAAAGTACCGGTCTTGACGTGCGCCTCACCGCGCATCGCCGTGGTCTTCAGACGCTTGCGCATGGTGCCGTCGGTGCCGGCGATCGGCAGCGAGCTGATGTACTCGGCGGCATACGGGCTGTGCCACGCCGCTTGCAGCATGCTCGCCATCTCGCGGGCGCTGACCCGTTCTGCGCGAGACAAACCGGAGCCGTTTTCCATCACCAGATGCGGTGCAGTGATGCCTTTCTTCGCCATCCACTGACGCACTACGCGCTGCGCTGCCTTGGCGTCATCCCCGTCGGCGTCGTTGCGGAAGCGCTGGCCGAGGCTGAGGAACAGCTGCTGGGCCATGGTGTTGTTACTGTATTTGTTGATGTCGCGGATGATCTCCGCCAGATCTGGCGAGTAGGCACGAGCCAGCAGTTTGGCGTTGCCCGGTGTCGAGGCCAGACGATCCTTGCCTTGAATGCTGCCGCCCAGCTCTTTCCAGATCGCGCGCACTGCGCCGGCGGTGTAAGTCGCGTGGTCGAGCAGCGACAGATAAGTCTGCGAACTGCAGCCTTCGCCCAACTGGCCGGCCACGGTCACGGTCACGCTGCCATCGGCTTGCGGCACGGGGTTGTAGCGCACGCCGCCGGTGCATTGCTTGGAGGGCAACGCCTTGACGGTGTTTTCGATGCGTACGCTGGCGATTGGCGGCTCAACCGAGATAAGCACCCGGCCGTTATCGTTGCGGGCAACAAATCGCAGGGCTTTGAGGTTGACCAGCAACGAATCGGGTTTGACCAGGAACGGCTTGTTCTCGTCATTGCCGTCATCGTTGAATTCCGGCAGCACTGGCTGCACGAAGAAGTTGCGGTCGAGCACCAGATCACCGGTGATCTGCGTCACGCCGTTGGCGCGCAGGTCGCGCATCAGCAGCCAGAGTTTTTCCATGTTCAGTTTCGGATCGCCGCCACCCTTGAGGTAGAGGTTGCCGTTGAGAATGCCACCGTTGAGGTCACCGTCGGTGTAGAACTCGGTCTTCCACTGATGGTTCGGGCCGAGCATTTCCAGCGCCGCGTAGGTAGTCACCAGTTTCATGGTCGAGGCCGGGTTGACCGACACGTCGGCGTTGAACACGGTCGGCGTGCCCGGGCCGTCGAGCGGCACCATCACCAGCGACAGGGCGCTGGGCTGCAATTTGCTCGCCTTGAGGGCTTTTTCGACATTCGGGGTGAGGGAGGTGTTGATGGTGGCAGCAGAAACATTCAGGGCCAGTGGCAGAAGAAGGCCGGCGAGAAACAGTGGACGCAACGATTTGATCATATGAAATAAAACCCTACAGCCGAGGGGAAAAAAGACGAGGACATGGATGAAAAGGTCCTCAGTGGTCACGAAAGTGTCGGCATTATGCCCCAAGGTGTAACCGATTGTGCCGTCCTCGGGGTGGCGATTCGTTGATTTTTTTACAGACGGTCGGCCGCTGTGTCCAGAGAGGCGGGCAATCGATTGCTTAAACTGGTAAAGTGCCCGCCGTATTTACTTAAGAGGATTGTTCCAATGGCGACTAACCGTTCCCAGCGTCTGCGCAAAAAACTGTGCGTTGATGAATTTCAAGAGCTGGGTTTCGAACTGAACCTGGACTTCAAAGAAGACTTGTCCGAAGAAGCCATTGACGCTTTCCTCGAAGCATTCATCAAAGAAGCCATGGAAGCCAACGGTCTGGGTTATGTTGGCGGCGACGACTTCGGTCTGGTATGCCTGCAGAAGCGTGGCTCGGTCAACAAAGAGCAGCGCGCTGCCGTTGAAGCCTGGCTGAAAACCCGCTCCGAGCTGACCAAGTATGAAGTCAGCCCGTTGCTGGACGTTTGGTATCCGGAAAAGCCGATCAACGCGGCTAAGTGATACTGAAAAAAACGGCGACCTGAGGGTCGCCGTTTTTTTTCGTCTGGTGTTTGGGTGTTTGGTTTGGGATTTGTGGTGAGGCTACCCCTCACCCCAGCCCTCTCCCGAAGGAGAGGGGGCCGATTTATGGGCTGTTCAAAACCTGATTCGACTCGGTATCACGTGTCGCTATAACTCCCGCATACAACACGGTCAGTCCCCTCTCCCCCTGGGAGAGGGTTAGGGTGAGGGGCTTTTGACCTCAGGCTTTACGCCAATTCAAAATCACCAGCGTCAAAACCCCCGCGACAATCCCCCAAAACGCCGAACCAATGGAAAACAACGTCAGCCCCGACGCCGTGACCATAAAGGTAATCAACGCCGCCTCCCGTTCCTTCACCTCGGCCATGGCAATGCTCAAACCATTGATGATCGAACCAAACAGCGCCAGCGCGGCAATCGACAGCACCAATTCCTTCGGCAGCGCGGCAAACAACGCTGCCAACGTGGCGCCGAACACCCCGGCAATCCCGTAGAAAATCCCGCACCAGACCGCAGCGGTGTAGCGCTTGTTGCGATCCTCATGGGCATGCGGCCCGGTGCAAATCGCCGCGCTGATGGCCGCGAGGTTGATGCCGTGGGAGCCGAACGGCGCCAGTAATAGTGAAGCGATGCCGGTGGTGGTGATCAGCGGCGAGGCCGGGACGTTGTAACCGTCGGCGCGCAGGACGGCGATGCCGGGCATGTTCTGCGAGGTCATCGCGACCACGAACAGCGGAATGCCAATGCTGATGGTCGCTGCCAACGAGAAGTGCGGCGTCGTCCACACCGGCGTCGCCACTTCCAGATGAAAGCCGCTGAAATCCAGCAGCCCCATGAAGCCAGACAGCGCGGTGCCGATCAGCAGCGCGGCGAGCACGGCATAACGCGGCGACAGACGCTTGACCAGCAAATAAGTGAAGAACATCCCCAGCACCAGCCCGGTGCGATGCTGCGCGGCAACGAAGATTTCGCTGCCGATCTTGAACAGAATCCCCGCCAGTAATGCTGCCGCCAAGGAGGCCGGGATCTTTTTTACCAGGCGTTCGAAGCTGCCGGTCAGGCCGCAGATCGTCACCAGCACGGCGCAGGTGATGTAGGCGCCAATGGCCTCGCCATAACTGACGCCGCCGAGGCTGGTGATCAGCAACGCTGCGCCGGGTGTCGACCAGGCGATGGTGATGGGCGTGCGATAACGCAGCGAGAGGCCGATCGAACACACCGCCATGCCGATCGAGATCGCCCAGATCCACGAAGAAATCTGCCCGCTGGTCAGACCCGCCGCTTGCCCGGCCTGGAACATCAGCACCAGCGAGCTGGTGTAGCCGGTCATCATCGCGATGAACCCGGCGACGATGGCTGAAGGCGAGGTATCGGCCAGCGGGCGCAGTTGAGTGTGCGTGGCGTCGTTCATGACAACGGTGTTCCTTATACCAATGAAGATGTCCGCCATAACGCAAACCCTTGTAGGAGCTGCCGAAGGCTGCGATCTGTTGATCTTGCTTCTCAAAATCAAAGTCAAAAGATCGCAGCCTTCGGCAGCTCCTACAGGGTAGGTGGTGTTCTGGCAGCGGATTCTGCGATCAAGCCTAAACTCAAACGTAACGGATCGTTGCAATACAGCGGAGGTCACAAACAGCCATACAGTCGTGTTGCCACCATCCATTGTGTACAATCGCGCTGTTTTTTACGCGATACTTGCCAGCGACCTACTGTGCCGTATTACAGTCACGGTCTATTCGCCGCAGTTCTCCCGACTCGAGTGCCCATGAACGAACAGTTGCAACCCCTCAAGAAACAACCGCGAGCAGGCAAAGCCGGCCGCAGCGGTACCCAGGACGATATTGTCTACGCGCATATCTTCGAGGCCATCCTCGAACAGCGTCTGGCGCCCGGCACAAAATTGAGCGAAGAAGCGCTGGGGGAAATCTTCGGGGTCAGCCGCACCATCATTCGCCGCGCGCTGTCGCGTCTGGCCCATGAGGGCGTGGTGCTGTTGCGGCCGAACCGTGGCGCCGTCGTCGCCAGCCCGAGTGTTGAAGAGGCGCGTCAGGTGTTTCTCGCTCGCCGTCTGGTCGAGCGCGCGATCACAGAGTTGGCCGTGCAACACGCCACCGCCGAGCAGATTGCCGAGTTGCGCCAGATGGTCAACGACGAGCGCGACAGCTTCTCGCGCGGTGATCGCGGCGCCGGTATTCGGCTGTCGGGCGAATTCCACCTGAAACTGGCGGAAGCTGCGATGAACGCCCCGCTGATCAGTTTCCAGCGCAGCCTGGTTTCGCAGACGTCGCTGATCATTGCCCAGTACGAAAGCGGCAACCGTTCGCACTGCTCGTATGACGAACACACCCAGTTGATCGACGCGATCGAGAAACGTGACGGTGAGTTGGCGGTGAATCTGATGATGCATCACATGGATCACATCGACAGCAAGCTCAACCTCGATGAGGAAGGCGCGTCGGATGATCTGCATGCGGTGTTCTCGCATTTGTTGCAGACCAAGAAACCTGGGCGCCCTGCGGCCAAGCTCTAAATGACACCGAGTCGCCCCAATCGCTGGCTTGCCAGCGATAGCAATCTGACAGGCAACAAAAAATCCCCCGGGGTACACACCACCGGGGGATTTTTTATGCCTTGGAAAAGCTTAGCGCTGATGCACCAAAGCACCTGCCGCATACGTCTGCTGCACCGTGCGGTCATCGCCCAGCGTCATCAGAACAAACAACGTTTCGGCAATGTTGTTGGCTTGCTTCAAGCGATAGCTCAGCAGCGGCGTAGCGTTGTAATCCAGCACCAGGAAGTCAGCATCCGAACCCGGTTGCAGGTTGCCGATCTTGTCTTCCAGACGCAGGGCGCGTGCGCCGCCCAGCGTCGCCAGATACAGCGACTTGAACGGGCTCAGTCGCGCACCTTGCAGTTGCATCACTTTGTACGCTTCGTTCAGTGTTTGCAGCAGCGAGAAACTGGTGCCGCCACCAACGTCAGTGCCCAGACCGACATTGAGTTTGTGCTTCTCGGCCATCGGCAAGTTGAACAGACCGCTGCCGAGGAACAAGTTCGAGGTCGGGCAGAACGAGATCGCCGAGCCGGTTTCTGCCAGACGCGCGCATTCGTCGTCGCACAGGTGCACGCCGTGGGCGAATACCGAGCGCTCGCCGAGCAATTGGTAGTGATCGTAAACGTCGAGATAGCCTTTACGCTCCGGGAACAGCTCCTTGACCCACTCGATTTCCTTGAGGTTTTCGCTGATGTGGGTCTGCATGTACAGATCCGGGTATTCGCTCAGCAGTTGCCCGGCGAGGGTCAGTTGTTCCGGAGTACTGGTCGGCGCGAAGCGTGGAGTAACTGCATAGTGCAGGCGACCCTTGCCGTGCCAGCGCTCGATCAGCGACTTGCTTTCGACGTAGCTCGATTCGGCGGTGTCGGTCAGGTAGTCCGGCGCGTTGCGGTCCATCATCACCTTGCCGGCGATCATGCGCAGGTCGAGCTTTTCGGCGGCTTCGAAGAACGAGTTTACCGACTGCGGGTGCACGCTGCCGAACACCAGCGCGGTGGTGGTGCCGTTGCGCAGCAGTTCCTTGATGAAGATGTCCGCGACCTCATCGGCGTGGGCCTTGTCGCCGAACTGGCTTTCGCACGGGAAGGTGTAGGTGTTCAGCCAGTCGAGCAATTGCTCGCCGTAGGCACCGACCATGCCGGTTTGCGGCAGGTGAATGTGGGTGTCGATGAAGCCCGGGGTGATCAACGCGTCCTGGTAGTGCTCGATTTCGATGTCCGCCGGCAACGTCGGCAGCAAATCACTGGCGTGGCCAAGGGCGCTGATCTTGCCGCCATCGACCACCAGCAGGCCGTCCTCGAAATATTCGTAGGAGGCTTCGATCCCGACTTCGGCGGGGTCGGCGATGCTGTGCAGGATGGCGGCGCGGTAGGCTTTGCGAGTCAGAGGCATGAGGGTTCTCTAATCAGTTTGAGGCTTTGAGTTTGGTCGCCTGACTGCGCCGCGAAACCGGCAGCAGTTTGGCAATCGGTTCGGCGCTGGCAGTCTGCTGGCCGAAGTTGGCGTTGTAGGTGGCGATGATTTCGCCGGCGATGGAGATGGCGATTTCCACAGGCAGTTTGCCTTTGACTTCGCCGATGCCCATCGGGCAGCGCATGCGTTGCACGACGCCGCTGTCGAAACCGCGATCACGCAAACGGTGTTCGAACTTCGCGCGTTTGGTCTTCGAACCGATCAGGCCGAAGTAGGCGAAGTCGTTGCGCTTGAGGATCGCGGCAGTGAGTTCAAGGTCGAGCTGATGGTTGTGGGTCATGACGATGCAATAACTGCCGGCGGGCAGCTCATCGATTTCATCCACAGGCTCTTCGGAAACGATTTTACGCACGCCGTGGGGGATCTGTTCGGGGAATTCGGCCTCGCGCGAATCGATCCAGCGCACCCGGCAGGGCAGGCTGGCGAGCAGCGGCACCAAAGCGCGGCCAACGTGACCGGCACCGAACACGGCGATTTGCGCCTGCACCTGGCCCATCGGTTCGAACAGCAACACGGTGGCGCCGCCGCAGCACTGGCCCAGGCTGGCGCCAAGGCTGAAGCGCTCCAGATGAGTGTCCTGCTTGCCGCTGGCGAGCATGTCGCGGGCGATCTGCATGGCTTTGTATTCCAGATGCCCGCCACCAATGGTGTCGAAGCTCTGGTTAGCGCTGATGACCATTTTCGAACCGGCGTTACGTGGCGTCGAGCCGAGTTCTTCGATGATCGTCACCAGCACACAGGGTTCGCCCTGGTTCTGCAGGTCGGCGAGGGCGTCGATCCAGTTGTACATAGTTCACCCCTACAACATCGTTGTCTGTTCGGGCCTCATCGCTGGCAAGCCAGCTCCCACAGGATTTGCGGTGTAACGCCTATCGGTTAAACGCCACAAAAACCTGTGGGAGCTGGCTTGCCAGCGATTGGCCGCGCCTCGGTCTTTAGAGCGGAGCCAGTTCGGTTTCAGCTTCAACGGCTTTCACCGCTTTGAGCTGACGCATCTGCTCACACCCCCACAACACCCGCTCCGGCGTCGCCGGCGCATCGATCTGCGGCTGATGCTTGTAATCACCGAGGCTCGCCACCGCATCCTTGATCGCACACCACGAAGCAATCCCGAGCATGAACGGCGGTTCACCGACAGCCTTGGAATGGAACACGGTGTCTTCCGGGTTCTTGCGGTTTTCCACCAGTTTCACCCGCAGATCCAGAGGCATGTCCGCCACCGCCGGGATCTTGTAGCTGGCCGGGCCGTTGGTCATCAGCTTGCCTTTGTTGTTCCAGACCAGCTCTTCCATGGTCAGCCAGCCCATGCCCTGGATGAAGCCACCCTCGACCTGACCGATGTCGATGGACGGGTTCAGCGAGGCGCCGACGTCGTGAAGAATGTCGGTGCGCAGCATCTTGTACTCGCCGGTCAGGGTGTCGACGATCACTTCGCAGCACGCCGCGCCGAAGGCGAAGTAGTAGAACGGACGCCCACGCGCCTGGCTGCGGTCGTAGTAGATTTTCGGAGTCTTGTAGAAGCCAGTGCTCGACAGCGACACCTGATTGAAATACGCCTGCTGGATCAGCGCTTCAAAGGTCAGGATATGGTCGCGAACACGCACATGGCCGTTGTGGAATTCAACGTCTTCTTCAGTGACTTTGTAGTGACGCGCAGCGAATTCGATCAGGCGTTTCTTGATGATTTCCGCCGCGTTCTGCGCCGCTTTACCGTTCAAGTCGGCACCGCTCGACGCTGCCGTCGGCGAGGTGTTCGGCACCTTGTCGGTGTTGGTCGCGGTGATCTGCACCCGATCGATTTCGACCTGGAACACTTCGGCCACGACCTGCGCGACTTTGGTGTTCAGGCCCTGACCCATTTCGGTGCCGCCATGGTTCAGGTGGATGCTGCCATCGGTGTAAATGTGGATCAGCGCGCCGGCCTGGTTCAAGAAGCTCGCGGTGAAGGAAATGCCGAATTTCACCGGGGTCAGCGCCAGGCCTTTTTTCAGGATCGGGCTGTTGGCGTTGTAGCGACGAATGGCTTCGCGGCGCTCGTGGTACTGGCTGCTTTCTTCCAGTTCGGCGGTCATCTCTTCGAGCATGTTGTGCTCGACGGTCTGGTAGTAGTGGGTGACGTTGCGCTCGGTCTTGCCGTAGTAGTTGGCCTTGCGCACCGCGAGTGGGTCGAGTTGCAGGTGACGAGCAATCGCGTCCATCACTTCCTCGATCGCGACCATGCCTTGCGGACCACCGAAACCACGGTAAGCGGTGTTCGACGCGGTGTTGGTCTTGCAGCGGTGGCCATTGATGGTCGCATCGCCGAGGTAGTACGAGTTGTCCGAGTGGAACATCGCCCGGTCAACGATCGACGCGGACAAGTCCGGCGAGCAGCCGCAGTTGCCGGCCAGATCCATGTTGATCCCGTGCAGGCGCCCGGTGCTGTCGAAGCCGACGTCGTATTCGACGTAGAACGGGTGACGCTTGCCGGTCATCAGCATGTCTTCGACGCGCGGCAGGCGCATCTTGGTCGGCTGACCGGTGAGGTGCGCAACCACCGCGCACAGGCACGCCGGGCTGGCGGCTTGAGTTTCCTTGCCGCCGAAACCACCGCCCATGCGGCGCATGTCGACGACGATTTTATTCATCGATACGTCGAGCACTTCGGCGACCAGTTTCTGCACTTCGGTCGGGTTCTGCGTCGAGCAGTAGACGATCATGCCGCCGTCTTCGGTCGGCATCACCGAGGAGATTTGTGTCTCCAGATAAAAGTGTTCCTGACCGCCGATGTGCAGCGTGCCTTGAATGCGATGTTCAGCGGTCGCCAGTGCCGAGACCGAATCGCCGCGCTGGTGGGTGTGGCTGTCGAGCACGAAATGGCGTTTGCGCAGGGCTTCGACGACGTCCAGCACCGGCTCGAGATCTTCGTATTCGATGATCGCCGCCATCGCGGCTTTGCGCGCGGTTTCCAGATCTTTCGCGGCGACGGCGAGCACTGGCTGACCGACGAATTGCACGTCATTGATGGCCAGCAGCGGGTCGCCCGGCAACAATGGGCCGATGTCTTTCAGGCCCGGCACGTCTTCGTGGGTGATGGCGATGCGCACGCCTTCGAAGGCGTAGCACGGCGAGGTGTCGATGCTGATGATTTTCGCGTGGGCGCGGTCCGACAGGCGTGCGTACAGGTGCAACTGGTTGGGAAATTCCAGGCGGTCATCGATGTACTGCGCCTCACCAGACACGTGCTTGGCGGCGCTGTCGTGCTTGACGCTGCGGCCGACACCGGAGGTCAGGTCCTTGGCGAACAATTCAGCCAGTTCAGCTTGAGTTTTCTCTACGCCGTGATGGTTAGACATAAGCGGTCACCCGAGTCTCGATGTGCGGTGTTTGCAGTTCGATGAAGTATTTGCGCAGTAGGTTCTGCGCGCTGAGCAGGCGATATTCCTTGCTGGCGCGGAAGTCCGAGAGCGGGGTGAAATCTTCCGCCAGTGCAGCGCAGGCGCGCTCGACCACGGCGTTGTTGAACGGCGCACCGATCAGTGCGGCTTCACAGTGGGCGGCGCGTTTCGGGATCGCGGCCATACCACCGAACGCCATGCGCGCATCGGTAATTACGCCGTTTTCGACGCGCAGGTTGAACGCGGCGCAGACGGCGGAGATGTCATCGTCCAGACGCTTGGAGACTTTGTAGGCGCGGAACAGTTGCTCGGCGCTGGCGCGCGGCACGATGATCTTCTCGATGAATTCACTTTCCTGACGGGCAGTGACTTTGTAATCGATGAAGTAATCGTCGAGGTTCAGGGTGCGGCGGGTTTCGCCTTTGCACAGCACCACCTGCGCGCCGAGGGCGATCAGCAGCGGTGGCGAGTCACCGATCGGCGAGGCGTTGCCGATGTTGCCGCCGAGGGTGCCCTGGTTGCGGATTTGCAGCGAGGCGAAGCGGTGCAGCAGTTCGCCGAAGTCCGGGTACTCGGCGTTCAACGCTTCGTAGCAGTCGGAGAGGGCGGTGGCAGCGCCGATTTCGATGCGGTCGTCGAAGGTGTCGATGCGCTTCATTTCGGCGACGTTGCCGACATAGATCATCACCGGCAAAGTGCGGTGGAACTGAGTGACTTCCAGTGCCAGATCGGTGCCGCCGGCGAGCAGGCGCGCTTGTGGGTACGCGTCATAAAGGTCGGCCAGATCAGCGACGGTCAGCGGCACCAGGCAGCGTTTGTCGCCGCTGTTGAGTTCGCCGATATCGGTCGGGGCGATGGCTTTCAGGCGGGCGATGGTTTCCGCTTCGCGGGCATCGAACTGATCCGCTTGCTTGCCGCAGCAGGATTGTTCGGCAGCGGCCAGAATCGGTCGGTAGCCGGTGCAGCGGCAGAGGTTGCCGGCCAGCGCTTCGTGGGCCTTGGCCTGATCCGGTGCATCGCTGTTCTTTTGCAGGGCGAACAGCGACATGACGAAGCCGGGGGTGCAGAAACCGCACTGCGAGCCATGGCACTCGACCATGGCTTTCTGCACGCTGTGCAGTTCGCCTTGGTGTTTGAGGTCTTCGACGCTGATCAGTTGTTTGCCGTGCAACGACGACACAAAGGTCAGGCACGAGTTGAGGCTGCGATAGCGAATGTGTTCGCGGCCAGCGTCATCCGTCTGTAACTCGCCGACCACCACGGTGCAGGCGCCGCAGTCACCGCTGGCGCAACCTTCTTTGGTGCCGGACTTGCCCACGTGTTCACGCAGGTAATTGAGCACAGTCAGATTCGGGTCCAGGGCGTGCTCGCTACGGAGTTCCTGGTTAAGTAAAAACTGGATCACGGAAGGCCTCGCAGACTCATTATTGTTGTTAACCGACGTGAACCGAATTTAGCAGGTCTGACTTTTCGGTCAATGGTTTTCTGACTTAAAGGTCAGGAAAATGCGTTTCGTCGATCAACTACGTGTCTATTCAGTATTGACCCTCATTGGATCCCCTGCTTTTTTGCGGGAATCGTGCCAAAAACCGCTGAGTGGGCACTCCGCCATGACCGTGCATTTGCGCTACACTGCGCCGCTTGTGCAGATCGATAGAGTTTGAAGGACAACCATGACGTTCAAGGCGCCGGACAGCCTCGCCGAGCAAATCGCTCACCACCTCGCCGAACGCATCATTCGTGGCGAAATGAAGCCGGGAGAGCGCATCCAGGAACAGAAGGTCACGCTGGCGCTGAACGTCAGCCGCGGTTCGGTCCGCGAAGCCTTGCTGATCCTCGAACGCCGCCACCTGATCGCGATCCTGCCGCGTCGTGGCGCGCACGTCACCGAGCTGACGCCACACAAGGTGCAGAGCCTGTGCACGCTGATGAGCGAGTTGTACATCCTGCTCGGCAATTCGGTGGCCAATGGCTGGCAAGTGCAGTCGGACATGGCGCCGTTCGTGCAGATCCAGCAGCGCCTGACCGCCAGCTACGAGCGTCAGGACATCCGCAGCTTCGTCGATGAAAGCTTCGCCGTGATGCGCGCCGCCTATCCGTTCGCCAACAACCCGTACCTGCAAGAGACCGTCGAGAACCTGCAACCGGCGATGAGCCGCGCCTACTTCCTCGCCCTCGAACAGCGCAAGGCTTCAATGAGCGAGTTCCTCGAACTGTTCGAACGCCTGCTGGCCGCCGTGCTTGCTCGTGATTTACCGCAGATCCGCATCGTGCTGACGGCTTATGCCCAGCGCAGCTGCGATCTGGTGGTTTCCGCCCTGACGGTTGCCTAAGCGTGCGGCTCAAGTGCATCAAACTGGCGGGATTCAAATCCTTCGTCGACCCGACCACGGTGAACTTCCCCAGTAACATGGCGGCGGTTGTCGGGCCGAACGGTTGCGGCAAGTCGAACATCATCGACGCCGTACGCTGGGTGATGGGCGAGAGTTCGGCGAAGAACCTTCGTGGCGAGTCGATGACCGACGTCATCTTCAACGGTTCGACCAGCCGCAAACCGGTGAGTCAGGCCAGTATCGAGCTGGTCTTCGACAACTCCGACGGCACGCTGCTGGGCGAGTACGCGGCTTACGCCGAGATTTCGATTCGCCGCAAAGTCACCCGCGACAGCCAGACCACCTATTACCTCAACGGCACCAAATGCCGTCGTCGCGACATCACCGATATTTTCCTCGGCACCGGTCTCGGCCCGCGCAGCTATTCGATCATCGAGCAGGGGATGATCTCCAAGCTGATCGAGTCCAAGCCTGAAGACCTGCGTAACTTCATCGAAGAAGCGGCCGGCATCTCCAAGTACAAGGAGCGTCGCCGCGAGACCGAAAACCGTATCCGCCGCACCCACGAAAACCTCGCGCGTCTGACTGACCTGCGCGAAGAGCTCGAGCGTCAACTCGAGCGCCTGCACCGCCAGGCCGAGGCGGCGAAGAAGTATCAGGAATTCAAAGCCGAGGAGCGTCAGCTCAAGGCGCAACTGTCGGCCTTGCGCTGGCAGGATCTCAACGATCAGGTCGGCCAGCGCGAGTCAATCATCGGTACCCAGGAAATCAGTTTCGAAGCCTTGGTCGCTGAGCAGCGCAATGCGGATGCGGCCATCGAACGTCTGCGCGACGGTCACCATGACCTGTCCGAACGCTTCAATCTGGTGCAGGGGCGCTTCTATTCGGTCGGCGGCGACATCGCCCGGGTCGAGCAGAGCATCCAGCACGGCCAGCAACGTCTGCGTCAGCTGCAGGACGATCTGGAAGAAGCCGAGCGCGCACGCCTGGAAACCGAATCGCACTTGGGCCACGACCGTACGTTGCTGCTGACCCTCGGCGAAGAGCTGGACATGCTCACCCCCGAGCAGGAAGTCACCAGCGCCGCCGCCGAAGAAGCCGCTGCCGCGCTGGAAGATTCCGAATCGGTCATGCACGGCTGGCAAGAGCAGTGGGACGCCTTCAACCTGACCGCCGCCGAACCGCGCCGTCAGGCCGAAGTGCAGCAGTCGCGCATCCAGCAGTTGGAAACCAGCATGGAGCGTCTGGCGGATCGGCAAAAACGTCTCGGCGAAGAGCGCGCGTTGCTTTCGGCTGACCCGGAAGACGCGGCGATCATGGAACTCAACGAGCAGCTCGCCGAGTCGGAAGCGACCCTCGAAGATTTGCAGACCAGCGAAGAAGCGCAGGTCGAAAAGCTTGAACAACTGCGTCAGGAATTGCAGCAAGCGCTGACCGCGCAACAACAGGCGCAGGGCGATTTGCAGCGTCTTAACGGTCGCCTCGCGTCCCTCGAAGCCTTGCAGCAAGCCGCGCTCGACCCGGGCACCGGCACCGCCGAATGGCTGAAGGAACACAACCTCGCCGAGCGTCCGCGTCTGGCCGAAGGCCTGAAGGTTGAGGCCGGTTGGGAATTGGCGGTGGAAACTGTGCTCGGCGCTGACCTGCAAGCGGTGCTGGTCGACGATTTCAGCGGTTTCGATTTATCCGGTTTCACCCAAGGCGATCTGCGCCTGCTCAGCCCGGCCAGCGATGGCGTGCGCGTCGCTGGCAGCTTGCTCGACAAGGTCGACGCGCAGATCGATCTGTCGCCGTGGCTCGGTCAGGTCAAACCGGTCGACAGCCTTGAACAGGCTTTGGCCTTGCGCGGGCAGTTGAGCGCTGGCGAGAGTTTGATCAGCCGCGACGGTTACTGGGTCGGCCGGCATTTCTTGCGCGTGCGCCGGGCCAGCGAAGCGGAAAGCGGCATGCTCGCCCGGGGCCAGGAAATCGAAGCGCTGCATCTCGAGCGGGAAGAAAAAGAAGCCACGGTCGAGGCCATGGAAACTCGTCTGCAAACCCTGCGCGCGCAACAGCGTCAGCAGGAAAACGGCCGCGAACATTTACGTCGTTTGCTGCAAGACGAAGCGCGTCAGCAAGGTGAACTGAAAGCGCAGTTATCTGCCGGCAAAGCCAAGGCCGAACAGTTGACGCTGCGTCGTACCCGTCTTGATGAAGAGCTGGTCGAGCTCGGCGAACAGCGCGAACTCGAGCACGAACAGATCGGCGAAGCGCGCATGCAATTGCAGGAAGCGCTGGATGCCATGGCGCTGGACACCGAGCAACGCGAATTGCTGTTGGCTCAGCGCGACAGCCTGCGCGAACGCCTCGACCGCGTGCGTCAGGAAGCGCGGCAGCACAAGGATCACGCCCATCAATTGGCCGTGCGTCTTGGCTCATTGCGCGCGCAGCACGACTCCACGCGCCAGGCGCTGGAGCGTCTGGAAATGCAGGCCGAGCGTCTGACGGAAAAACGCGAACAGTTGAGTCTGAACCTAGAGGAGGGCGAGGCGCCGCTGGAAGAGCTGCGTCTGAAACTCGAAGAACTGCTCGACAAGCGCATGACCGTCGATGAAGAACTCAAGACCGCGCAGATCGCCCTCGAAGACGCCGACCGCGAATTGCGCGACGCGGAAAAACGCCGTACTCAGGCTGAGCAGCAATCGCAGTTGATTCGTGGCCAGCTCGAACAGCAGCGCATGGAATGGCAAGCCCTGACCGTGCGCCGCAAGGCTTTGCAGGACCAACTGCTGGAAGACGGCTACGATCTCAATGGCGTCCTCGCCACCCTGACTGCACAAGCCAGTGAACGCGAAGCCGAAGAAGAACTCGAACGGATCAATGCGCGGATTCAGCGCCTGGGTGCGATCAACCTCGCGGCCATCGACGAATACACGCAACAGTCCGAGCGTAAGCGTTATCTGGATGCGCAGGACGCCGATCTGGTCGAAGCGCTGGAGACCCTGGAAAACGTCATTCGCAAGATCGACAAGGAAACCCGTAACCGCTTCAAAGATACCTTTGATCAGATCAATGGTGGTTTACAGGCGCTTTTCCCAAAAGTTTTCGGTGGCGGGCGCGCGTATTTGGAACTGACGGGCGAAGATCTACTCGATACAGGGGTAACGATCATGGCGCAGCCGCCAGGGAAGAAGAACAGCACCATCCATTTGCTCTCCGGCGGGGAAAAAGCCCTGACCGCACTGGCACTGGTTTTTGCCATCTTCAAATTGAACCCGGCGCCGTTCTGCATGCTCGATGAGGTTGACGCGCCACTGGATGACGCTAACGTTGGACGCTACGCACGCTTGGTTAAGGAGATGTCGCAGACCGTGCAGTTCATCTATATCACCCACAACAAGATCGCCATGGAAATGGCCGAGCAGTTGATGGGCGTGACGATGCATGAACCGGGTTGTTCGCGACTGGTGGCCGTGGATGTCGAGGAGGCGATGGCGATGGTGGACGCCTGAGTCAGCGTGGTGTCGGAAAGGTAATTTGGTGTTGTAGGACTTTTTTACCGGGTTCGACTTGCTGGCCAATCGACATATTCGCGCAAGCCAATGAGACAGACGGTGTAAAGTTGTCTTTGGTCGTGCTAGTTTAATGTCAATTTTTCGTATACGTGGGCAAAACGCCTGTCAGAACATAGAGTTGGCGCCACGTTTTAAAGCGGTTTGCACAATGTAAACCCCTTATTTTTCAGCATTTTTTATAGAGGCACGGGATTACATGGAAATCGGTCTGCGCGAGTGGCTGATCGTCATCGGCATCATTGTGATAGCCGGTATTCTTTTCGATGGCTGGCGCCGTATGCGCGGCGGCAAGGGAAAACTGAAATTCCGTCTTGACCGAAGTCTGTCCAACCTGCCGGACGAGGACACCAGCGCTGAGCTGTTGGGCCCGGCCCGTGTTCTGGACAACCATAAAGAACCACAGCTGGACGAACACGATCTGCCGTCGGTGAGCATGCCGGCCCGCGAAGCACGCGAGCCTCGCGAATCCGGTTCGAAACGTGGCAAGCGTGGCAGCAACGGTCCGGCGCAGGGTGACCTGAACCTCGACCTGGATCTGGACGGCGGCCCGAGCTTCAGCAGCCGTGACGACGATTTCGCCGAAGACAGCAAGCCTTCGCCGGCGGTGGTCGACAAAGACCAGCCGCAAGCTGAAGAAGTGCTGGTGATCAGCGTGATCTGCCGTGACGCTGCCGGTTTCAAAGGCCCGGCATTGTTACAGAACATCCTCGAAAGCGGTTTGCGTTTCGGCGAGATGGATATTTTCCACCGTCACGAAAGCATGGCCGGCAACGGTGAAGTGCTGTTCTCCATGGCCAATGCGGTCAAGCCGGGCATCTTCGATCTGGACGACATCGACCATTTCAGCACCCCGGCGGTGAGCTTCTTCCTCGGCCTGCCAGGCCCGCGTCATCCGAAGCAAGCCTTCGACGTGATGGTGGCCGCAGCTCGCAAGCTGTCGCAGGAACTGAACGGCGAACTGAAAGATGATCAGCGCAGCGTCCTCACCGCGCAGACCATCGAGCACTACCGTCAGCGCATCGTCGAGTTCGAACGCCGCGCACTGACCCAGAAGCGCTAAGGCCAAGATCAAAAGATCGCAGCCTCGTTTCACTCGACAGCTCCTGCAGGATTGCGATGTCTGCAGGAGCTGCCGAAGGCTGCGATCTTTTGCTTCTGCTGCCAGAGATAGATGAATTAGAGCAGCCTCGGCTGCTCTTTTGCTTTATGAGAGAACACCCATGACCGCCGCCAAAAACCGCATTCTCGAGCTGCGCGCTGAACTCGATCAGCACAACTACCGTTACCACGTCCTCGACGAGCCGAGTATTCCGGATGCCGAGTACGACCGGTTGTTCCACGAGCTCAAGGCGCTGGAAGCGGCCAACCCGGAGCTGATCACCAGCGACTCGCCAACTCAGCGCGTCGGCAGCGTGGCGCTGACCGCGTTCACTCAGGTGCGTCACGAAGTGCCGATGCTCAGCCTCGGTAACGCCTTCGAAGAAACCGACATGCGCGAATTTGATCGCCGCGTCACCGAAGGTCTGGATCTGCCGGCCGGCGATCTGTTCGGCGGCAGTGCGGCGGTGGAATACAGCTGCGAACCGAAACTCGATGGCCTGGCGGTCAGTCTGCTTTATCAGGATGGCGTGCTGGTACGCGGCGCCACGCGCGGCGACGGCACCACCGGTGAAGACATCAGCGTCAACGTGCGCACCGTGCGCAACATCCCGCTGAAATTGCACGGCGAAGGCTGGCCGGCGACCCTGGAAGTGCGCGGTGAAGTGTTCATGTCCAAGGCTGGTTTCGAGCGTCTTAACGCCTCGCAACTGGAAGTCGGCGGTAAGACCTTCGCCAACCCGCGCAACGCCGCCGCCGGCAGCTTGCGTCAGCTCGATTCGAAGATCACCGCCAACCGTCCGCTGGAATTCTGCTGCTACGGCATCGGCCAGGTTTCCCACGACATCTCCGACACGCACATCGGCAACCTCAAGCAGTTACAGAAGTGGGGCATGCCGATCAGCCACGAGCTGAAACTGGCCAAGGGCATCGGCGAATGCCTGGACTACTACCGCGACATCGGCGAGCGCCGTAACTCGCTGGCTTACGAAATCGACGGCGTGGTGTTCAAGGTCAACAGCATTGCCGACCAGCGCGAACTGGGCTTCCGCGCCCGCGAGCCGCGCTGGGCGATTGCGCATAAATTCCCGGCGATGGAAGAACTCACGGAACTGCTCGACGTCGAGTTTCAGGTTGGCCGCACCGGCGCTGTTACGCCGGTGGCACGATTGAAACCGGTCAAGGTTGCCGGCGTCACCGTGGCCAACGCCACGCTGCACAACATGGATGAAGTCGCGCGTCTTGGCCTGATGATCGGTGACACCGTGATCATTCGCCGCGCCGGTGATGTGATTCCGCAAGTGGTGCAAGTGGTCATGGATCGCCGTCCGGAAAACGCGCGCGCGGTACAGATTCCAGAGAGCTGCCCGGTGTGCGGCTCGCACGTCGAGCGCACGCAACTGATCAAACGCAGCAAGGGCAAGGAAACCGTCAGTGAAGGCGCTGTGTATCGCTGCGTGGGTCGACTGGCCTGTGGTGCGCAACTGAAGCAAGCGATTATTCACTTCGTCTCGCGCCGGGCGATGGACATCGAAGGCCTGGGCGACAAGAGCGTCGAGCAGTTGGTCGATGAAGGTCTGGTCAGTTCGCCGGCCGATCTGTATGCGCTGAAGTTCGATGACATCGTCGATCTGGAAGGTTTTGCCGAAGTCTCCAGCAACAAGTTGCTCGCGGCCATTGAAGACAGCAAGAAACCGGGGCTGGCGCGTTTCATCTATGCGCTGGGCATTCCCGATGTCGGCGAGGAGACGGCCAAGGTGCTGGCGCGCTCGCTGGGTTCGCTGGAGCGTGTGCAGCAGGCGCTGCCGCAAGTGCTGACCTACCTGCCGGATGTCGGTCTGGAAGTAGCGCACGAGATTCACAGCTTCTTTGAAGATGCGCATAACCAGCAGGTCATCACCGAGTTGCTGGGGCATGGTTTGCAGATTCAGGATCAGGGTGAGCTGGGCGCCGAGTTTGCCGCCAGCACCACACTGGGTGGCTTCCTCGACAAGCTGCACATTCCTTCGGTCGGCCCGGGTGGCGCGCAGAAACTGGCGGACAAGTTCGGCTCGCTGGAAGCGGTGATGAATGCTGACTGGCTGGACATGCGTCAGGCCTTGCCGGAGAAGCAGGCGAATTCGGTGCGCGAGTTTTTTGCACTGCCTGAGAACCGGCAACTGGCTGAGGCATCCGAAAAGCAACTGCGCGATTTCGGCATGCACTGGCAGAGCGAGAAGAAAGTCGTCGAAGGTTTGCCGCTGTCCGGCGAGACCTGGGTGCTGACCGGCAAGGTTGAGTTGATGAGCCGTGATGTCGCCAAGGAACACCTGGAAAGCCTTGGCGCCAAGGTTGCCGGCTCCGTGTCGGCGAAGACTCATTGTGTGGTTGCAGGCCCCGGCGCCGGCTCCAAACTGACCAAGGCCAATGAGCTGGGCGTGAAGGTGATGGACGAAGAAGCGTTTATCGCCTTCCTCAAAACCCATGGCCTGAACGTTTGATCGTTCCCACGCTCCCGCGTGGGAATGCCGCCCCGGACGCTCCGCGTCCGCTGTGACGCGGAGCGTCACGGGATGCATTCCCACGCAGAGCGTTGGAACGATCAGCTCGCAAGAATGATCTAGTCTTGGCAAGCCCCAGGGAGAGATCGCCATGCACCGCTTTTTCGAGCAGCTCAGTTCCCGCATCATCGCGCCGTTCATGGGCGAATCCTCACGCAACAGCAAAGTCTGGCCGTGCCGCTGCGGCCAGTCGCTGTTCTTTCGCAACAGCCAGTGCCTGGCGTGTAATGCCTTGCTCGGTTATCAACCCGAAGAAAGCCGCCTGACCTCGCTGCAACCGGGGCCCTACGAGGGCACCTGGACGCTCGACGCCGATCCCGACTCGGGATTGTTCCGCCGCTGCGCCAACCTCGACACAGCCGCCGCGTGCAACTGGCTGCTGCCAGCCAACGACCACGACAGCCTGTGCATCGCTTGCAGCCTCAACCGCACCATCCCCGACCTGTCCGACCCGGACAACCCTGAGCGCTGGCGCAAAGTCGAAATCGCCAAACGGCGTCTCGTCGCGCAACTGATTACCCTCGGCTTGCAGGTCATCCCGAAAACCGTCGATGAAGACACCGGGCTGGCCTTCGATTTCATCGGCGTCGACCTTGAAGGCAACGCGCCGATGACCGGCCACGCCAACGGCCTGATCACCCTCGACATCAAAGAAGCCGACGACGACCACCGCGAGCAGGTGAGGGCGGCGATGCACGAACCCTATCGCACACTGCTCGGGCATTTTCGTCATGAGGTCGGGCATTACTACTGGGATCGCCTGATCGCCAACGGCCCGTGGCTCGGCTCATTCCGCAACCTGTTCGGCGACGAGCGCGCCAGTTACGCCGAGGCGCTCGATCGTCACTATCAGCAAGGCGCGCCACTCGACTGGCCGCAGCACTACGTCAGCGCCTACGCAACGATGCATCCGTGGGAAGACTGGGCGGAAACCTGGGCGCATTACCTGCACATGATGGACGCCGTGGACACCGCGCTGGGTTTTGGCATGAGCGCGCGGGAAATGGATTTTGATTACCAGCCGTTTCCCACCAGCACGCTGTACGACCCGGAGCATCCCGGTGGCGAGGCGTTTCTGTCGTTCGTCAACGCGTGGATCGAACTGGCCGGCATGCTCAATGAGCTGTCACGCAGCATGGGCCAACCGGATTTCTACCCGTTCGTGCTACCGGCGCCAGCGATTGCCAAGCTGCACTTCATTCATCTGGTGATCCAGCAGGCGGGCGGCAGGGCGGATGAAGTTCTGGCCCTGTAGGCGCTGCCGCTGGCTGCGATCTTTATGTCCTTGAACCCGTTCATATTTTTAATCTGCAACCAACGGTTGTAACTTCGTCTCAGATAGGTACAATGGCGCGGCTCGCCGACAGGCAAGCGTCGTTATGGTGACCCCATCGGTCCCCCCGCAACGATTACCCGTGAACCTGGTCAGAGCCGGAAGGCAGCAGCCACAGCGGGAACATTGTGTGCCGGGGTGTGGCTGGTGGGGTTACCACCTTAACGAACAATCGAACGCTTCAACCAGAACTGCATGGGTTTCGCCCACTGCGGTTTTTTTGTGCCTGCGATTTGCCAAAGCGACACATATTCCCCCTGTTGAAGATGACCCTGTGGGAGCTGGCTTGCCAGCGATAGCGGTGTGTCAGGTTCATCTATTTGACTGAAAATCCGCAATCGCTGGCAAGCCAGCTCCCACAAGGTTATGGGGTGTTGTCGGAGTGGCCGGTGTAGAGCCGGATAATCTCATCAATCTCCCCCGACATCTTCATCCGCAACAACGTGCGCAAGATCCGTTGCACCGGCACCTTCGGGTCATTCCTCACATAGCAACCCACCTTCTGCTCCTGCAACACGGCGACACCTTGCAGTTGTTGCGCGGGCATCAACCGCTGATTAAACCAGTCCAGCGTCCACTGGTTACTCACCGCATAGCGATAGCGCCCGGCCAGCAGCTTCTCCAGCACCTGCTCTTGGTTGCGCGCATCTTCACGCTGAAGTCGGTCAGCGTCGAACAGCGGTTGCAGGGTAGGGTAGGTATAACCAAGCACGGTGCCGATGGACTGGCGGGGCAGGCGGGCGGGATCGGCGCTGGCCGGTTGATCCTTGCGGCTGATCAATAGATCACGCTGAAACAGCAGCGGGATGCTCCAGATGTAATCCCCCGACTGATTCGGCAGCCATGACTGTGCGGCATAGCAGCGCACGTCGATCTCGCCATGCTCCATGGCGGTCTGCACGCGGGCGCGGGGCAGGACGTGAAACTCGGCCGGTACGCCGACCTGCGTGGCGAGGCTGAGCATCAGGTCGTAAAGGATGCCCTGGGTCGGGCGGCCGCGTTCGTATTGCACCATCGGCATCGCCCAGCTGTCGGGCATGGCGAAGCGCAACGGGGTTTCCGCTGCCGTTACGCTCAGGCTGATTCCCAGCAGTGCCCCCAAGGCCCAACGCATAAACGCTCCGGTAATTCCCGATCCCGAGCCGATAAAAGCCTCTGCTGATGCAGCTTAGCCACATTAGACGAGGACACCGGATGCAATTTTGCCCTTGCTCCGCTAGCATTAGCCGCTTCAGCTTCCTTCGTTGCGACGGTTTTCGATGAGTTATCAGGTTCTTGCACGTAAATGGCGTCCGCGCTCGTTCCGCGAAATGGTCGGCCAGACCCATGTGCTCAAGGCTCTGATCAATGCCTTGGACAGCCAGCGGCTGCACCACGCGTACCTGTTTACCGGTACGCGCGGGGTGGGTAAAACCACGATTGCGCGGATCATTGCCAAATGCCTGAACTGTGAGACAGGTATCACTTCCAGCCCCTGCGGCGAGTGCTCGGTATGCCGTGAAATCGACGAGGGTCGTTTCGTCGACCTGATCGAGATCGACGCCGCGAGCCGCACCAAGGTCGAAGACACCCGCGAGCTTCTCGACAACGTGCAGTACGCGCCGAGCCGTGGGCGCTTCAAGGTCTACCTGATCGACGAAGTGCACATGCTCTCCAGCCATTCCTTCAATGCGCTGCTGAAAACCCTCGAAGAGCCGCCGCCGTACGTCAAGTTCATCCTGGCGACCACTGACCCGCAGAAACTTCCGGCAACGATTTTGTCGCGCTGCCTGCAGTTCTCGCTGAAGAACATGACACCGGAGCGTGTGGTCGAGCATTTGACCCACGTTCTCACTGCCGAAAACGTGCCGTTCGAGGACGATGCATTGTGGCTGCTCGGTCGCGCCGCTGACGGTTCGATGCGGGACGCCATGAGCCTGACCGATCAGGCCATCGCCTTCGGTGAAGGCAAGGTTCTCGCTACCGACGTGCGGGCGATGCTCGGCACGCTGGATCACGGTCAGGTCTATGACGTCCTGCATTCGTTGATCGAAGGCGACGCCAAGGCGTTGCTCGAAGCCGTGCGTCACCTGGCTGAGCAAGGCCCGGACTGGAACGGCGTGCTCTCGGAAATTCTCAACGTGCTGCACCGTGTGGCCATTGCTCAGGCGTTGCCGGAAGGCGTCGACAACGGGCACGGCGATCGCGATCGCGTGTTGGCATTGGCGCAGGCCTTGCCGGCCGAAGATGTGCAGTTCTATTACCAGATGGGGTTGATCGGTCGTCGCGATTTGCCGCTGGCGCCGGATCCTCGTGGCGGTTTCGAAATGGTCTTGCTGCGGATGCTCGCCTTCCGGCCCGCCGACACCGCGGACGCCCCGAGGCAACCGCTAAAGCCAGTGGGGATCAGCCAGGCCACAGTTGATTCCGCAAACTCAGTGGCTGCCGCGCCTAAACCTGCGCCGGTAGTCGCTGCGGCGGTTGTGCCAGCGCCTGCTGCAGCACCTGCACCGGCTCCCGAGCCTGCGCCGGTTGCTGCCGTTGCTGAGCCGGAACCTGAACCCGCGCCGGTCGTCTCCGAAGCTGTCGTCGACCTGCCGTGGAATGACCCGGTTGAACCCGAGTCAGAGCCCGAACCAGCGCAGCAACCCGCCGTCGAACCGGTGCTGGAAACCACTGCCGAGCAACCCGAGTTGCCGCCGATGCCGCTGCCGACCCCGGACAGCGTCGTCCCGGAGGCCCCTGAGTGGGCCGCCGCGCCGATCCCCGAGCCGTCAGTCGCCGACGTCGATGCCGCTACCCCGGGCATGGACATGGACGATGAACCGCCGCTGGATGAGGATTACATCGAGCCGGACATGGACTCGGCGTACAGCTATCTCGACGAACTGGCCAGTGAGCACGCCGCCGAGCCTGCCCCGGAACCCGAGCCAGAACCGGCTGCGGCACCGGCCACCGGTCTGGCGTTGCAATGGCTGGAGCTGTTTCCGAAACTGCCGATTTCCGGCATGACCGGCAGCATCGCCGCCAACTGCACGTTGATCGCCGTCGATGGCGACCATTGGCTGATGCACCTTGACCCGGCGCACAGCGCACTGTTCAACGCCACGCAGCAGCGGCGTCTGAACGATGCGTTGAACCAGTTCCACGGTCGCACGCTGAGCCTGACCATCGAGCTGATCAAGCCCGAGCAGGAAACCCCGGCCCAGGCCGCGTCCCGTCGCCGTGCCAACCGTCAGCGCGAAGCGGAGGAATCGATTCACGGCGATCCGTTCATCCAGCAGATGGTTCAGCAGTTCGGCGCGGTGGTGCGACACGATACTATTGAACCTGTCGACGCCTTGGTCGCCCAAGGCTAATAACTGAGGGTGCTCGGCCGCGCTGGCCGGGCGCTGTTTTGATCCAAGTACTTTGAGGTGATTCCCATGATGAAAGGTGGCATGGCCGGCCTGATGAAGCAGGCGCAGCAGATGCAGGAAAAAATGGCCAAGATGCAGGAAGAACTGGCCAACGCCGAAGTCACTGGTGTGGCCGGTGGCAAATTGGTCAGCGTCGTCATGACCGGGCGTCATGATGTGAAAAAGGTAATGATCGACCCTAGCCTGATTCCGGGCCTGGACGACGCTGACAAAGAGACGCTGGAAGACATCGTCGCTGCTGCCGTCAATGACGCCGTGCGTCAGATCGAAAAAAACAGCCAGGATAAAATGGGCAACATGACCGCCGGCATGAACCTGCCAGCCGGTATGAAACTGCCATTCTGATTCGCCAATCGGCGGCAGATGAGCTACACAAAATGCCAGGCATTGCGCCTGGCATTTTTGTTTCTGACTGATCGTTCCCACGCTCTGCGTGGGAACGCAGCCCGGGACGCTCCGCGTCCCAAGTACAGAGCCGAACGCGGAGCGTCCGTTGAGGCATTCCCACGCGGAGCATGGGAACGATCAATCCCGGCCATCTGAATAAACATCGAACGCGCAAAAGCCACAACGGTCTGCTCCCTATACCCGCTGAATTCACCATTCACAGGAGACGCTGACATGTCCGACCCTCTTACTCTCAACCAACGCTTCGTCCTCGCCTCACGCCCGGTCGGTGCGCCGACCCCGGAAAACTTCCGCCTCGAACGCGAAGCGCTGCCGGATCTTGCGGACGGTGAGGTGCTGCTGAAAACCCTCTATCTGTCCCTCGACCCCTACATGCGCGGACGCATGAGTGACGCGCCGTCCTACGCTGCCCCGGTACAAATCGGCGAAGTGATGACCGGCGGCGCGGTCAGCCGTGTCGAGGATTCGCGTCATCCGAAGTTTCACAAAGGCGATCTGGTCGTTGGCGCCACCGGTTGGCAGAGCCACAGCATCAGCGACGGCCGCAACATCATTCCGATCCCGGCCGGGCTGCCGAGCCCGTCGATGGCGCTGGGTGTGCTGGGTATGCCGGGGATGACCGCGTACATGGGCTTGATGGACATCGGTCAACCCAAAGAGGGCGAAACGCTAGTCGTCGCTGCGGCATCCGGCGCGGTCGGCTCGGTGGTCGGACAAGTGGCGAAGATCAAAGGCCTGCGCACGGTCGGTGTGGCCGGCGGAGCCGAGAAGTGCAAATACGTGGTCGAGGAACTGGGTTTCGATGCCTGCATCGATCACAAGGCTACCGACTTTGCCGAGCAACTGGCCAAGGCCTGTCCTGATGGCATCGACATCTATTACGAGAACGTCGGCGGTCATGTGTTCGATGCCGTGGTGCCGTTGCTCAACCCCAAGGCGCGCATTCCGCTGTGCGGCCTGATCGCCGGTTACAACGCTTCCGAAGCGCCGCAAGGCCCGGATCGTCTGCCGATGCTGCAACGCACGCTGCTGACCAAGCGCGTGCGCATTCAGGGCTTCATCGTGTTCGACGACTACGGTGATCGTCAGCCGGAATTCATCAGCCATATGGTGCCGTGGGTGCGCGACGGCAAGGTGAAATTCCGCGAAGACGTGGTGGAAGGTCTGGAGCAGGCACCCGAGGCCTTTATCGGCCTGCTGGAGGGGCGCAACTTCGGCAAACTGGTGGTGAAGGTTGCCCAGGACTGAGTATTTGACGCTGGCCGGAGGCGCGGGTATAAACCGCGTCTCGTTGTTTTGTCGGACTTTTTACCCATGAGCTTCAGCCCTTTGATTCGCCAACTGATCGACGCCTTGCGCACTTTGCCGGGCGTGGGTCAGAAAACCGCCCAGCGCATGGCGTTGCAGATGCTCGAGCGTGACCGCAGCGGCGGCTTGCGTCTGGCCCAGGCCCTCAGCCAGGCCATGGAAGGGGTCGGCCACTGCCGCCAGTGCCGCACGCTGACCGAAGACGATCTGTGCCCGCAATGTGCCGATACCCGCCGTGACGACACGCTGTTGTGTGTGGTGGAAGGGCCGATGGACGTGTATGCGGTCGAGCAGACCGGATTCCGTGGCCGCTACTTTGTGCTCAAGGGGCATTTGTCGCCGCTTGATGGCCTGGGACCTGAGGCGATCGGCATTCCGCAGTTGATGACGCGAATCGAAGAGGCGGGAACGTTTACCGAAGTCATCCTCGCAACTAACCCGACGGTGGAAGGTGAGGCGACGGCGCATTACATCGCGCAGCTGCTGAACAACAAAGGCCTGATCGCTTCGCGGATCGCTCACGGCGTGCCGTTGGGTGGGGAGCTGGAACTGGTCGATGGCGGCACGCTGGCGCATTCGTTTGCCGGGCGGAAACCGATTTCCCTCTAATAAAAATCAAAAGATCGCAGCCGTCGGCAGCTCCTACCTTGGAACGCGTTTCCCTGTAGGAGCTGCCGACGGCTGCGATCTTTTGATCTTCTGTACCTTGTAAACCAAGCAAGCGCTCGGTTAAGTTCGGCGGACCCTTCCGTGGAGCTCGCCCATGCCTGCCTTTCAGGAATACTTCGACCCCAGCCACCAATTGGTTCGCGACAGCGTCAGACGTTTCGTCGAACGCGAGATCCTCCCGGACATCGATCAATGGGAAGAAGCCGAAAGTTTCCCCCGCGAGCTGTACCTGAAGGCTGGTGCGGCGGGTATTCTCGGCATCGGCTATCCCGAAGCTCTCGGAGGCAGTCATGAAGGCGATCTGTTCGCCAAGGTCGCCGCCAGTGAGGAATTGATGCGCTGTGGCTCTGGCGGCCTGGTAGCGGGGCTGGGATCGCTGGATATCGGTCTGCCACCGATCGTCAAATGGGCGCGCCCCGAAGTGCGTGAGCGCGTTGTGCCGCAAGTGCTCAGCGGCGAAAGGATCAGCGCCCTGGCGGTCACCGAACCCGGCGGCGGCTCCGACGTCGCCAACCTGCAAACCCGCGCCGTGCGCGACGGCGATGTCTATCGCGTCAGCGGCAGCAAAACCTTTATCACCAGTGGCGTACGCGCTGATTTCTACACCGTCGCGGTGCGTACCGGTGCGCCGGGGTTTGGCGGTATCAGTCTGTTGTTGATCGAAAAGGGCACGCCGGGCTTCACCGTCGGCCGTCAGTTGAAAAAAATGGGCTGGTGGGCGTCGGACACTGCCGAATTGTTCTTCGACGACTGCCATGTACCTGTGGGCAATCTGATCGGCGCCGAGAACATGGGCTTCGCCTGCATCATGGGCAACTTTCAGAGCGAACGGCTGGCGTTGGCGCTGATGGCCAACATGACTTCACAGTTAGCGTTGGAAGAGAGCCTGCAATGGGCACGCGAGCGCGAAGCGTTTGGCAAGCCGATCGGCAAGTTTCAGGTGATCAAACATCGCTTGGCGGAGATGGCCACGGCGCTGGAAGTGTCGCGGGAGTTCACTTACCGGCAAGCGGCGAAGATGGCGGCGGGGCAGAGCGTGATCAAGGAAATTTCCATGGCGAAGAACTTTGCCACGGACACCTCGGACCGGATCACCACGGAGGCGGTGCAGATTCTTGGCGGGTTGGGTTACATGCGCGAAAGTCTGGTGGAGCGGCTGTATCGGGATAACCGCATTCTGTCGATTGGCGGCGGGACGCGGGAGGTGATGAACGAGATCATCAGTAAGCAGATGGGGCTTTGATTTGTTGGTGAGGCGACCGGCCTCATCGCGAGCAGGCTCACTCCTACAGTGGAACGCATTCCAAATTGTAGGAGTGAGCCTGCTCGCGATGTCGGCCTGAAGGGCGCCGCTTACTTATCGGTCAACGCAAACTGCGTCAGGCAGAAAGTAGGGATACCCATGTCCTGCAGGCGCTGCGAACCTTGCAACTCCGGCAAATCAATAATCGCCGCCGCTTCGTGCACCCGCGCGCCCATGCGGCGAATCAGGTTGGCCGCCGCAATCAGCGTGCCGCCAGTGGCAATCAAATCATCGAACATCACCACCGAATCGCCTTCACACAGGCTGTCGGCGTGCACTTCGAGGAACGCTTCGCCGTATTCGGTTGCGTAACCTTCCGCCAACACATCAGCTGGCAATTTACCTTGCTTGCGGAACAGCACCAGCGGCTTGTTCAACTGATAGGCCAATACCGAACCGATCAGAAAACCGCGGGCATCCATCGCACCGATGTGGGTGAAGTCGGCTTCGACGTAGCGGTGGGCGAAGCTGTCCATCACCAGGCGCAGGGCCGTTGGCGACTGGAACAGCGGGGTGATGTCGCGAAAGATCACGCCCGGTTTCGGGAAGTCGATCACAGGGCGGATAAGCGATTTGATGTCGAAGGAGTCGAAGACCATCGTCGAGGTGTCCTGGCAGGGCTGCAAACGGCGCAGTATACCCGCGGCTGAAACGCTTCGCTCAACCGCGGATCGAGATCAGCCTTCGATCGAGCCACCGGCCAGCGCGCAGAGCTGGATCGGGTCGAGGATATGAATCTCTTTGCCCTCGGCGGCGATCAGTTCGTTCTGCTGGAAACGGGTGAAGACGCGGGACACGGTTTCTACCGCCAGACCGAGGTAGTTGCCGATTTCATTGCGCGACATGCTCAGGCGGAACTGGTTGGCGGAAAAACCGCGAGCGCGGAAGCGAGCCGACAGGTTGACCAGGAACGTGGCGATGCGCTCGTCGGCGGTTTTCTTCGACAGCAGCAACATCATTTGCTGGTCATCGCGGATTTCCCGGCTCATCACGCGCATCAACTGGCGGCGCAGCTGCGGCAGTTGCAGGGCCAATTCGTCGAGGCGTTCAAACGGTATTTCGCAGACCGAGGTGGTTTCCAGCGCTTGGGCGGAGACCGGATGCTTCTCGGTGTCCATGCCGGACAGGCCGACCAGTTCGCTCGGCAGGTGGAAACCGGTGAGCTGTTCTTCGCCGCTGTCGCTCAGGCTGAAGGTCTTCAGGGCGCCGGAGCGTACTGCATAAACGGAATCGAACGTGTCGCCCTGGCGGAACAGGAACTCGCCCTTTTTCAGCGGGCGGCCGCGTTTAACGATTTCGTCCAGCGCATCCATGTCTTCCAGATTCAGAGAAAGTGGCAGGCAGAGAGGGGCCAGGCTGCAATCCTTGCAATGGGCCTGGTTGTGAGCGCGCAGTTTAACTGGCTCGGACATTTCTTAGATCCTTGTGGGAAAACACACATAAGCCGTAAGGGTAACTCACGGGAGGACATTCAGGCCAGTCTGGGGCGACTTTGCCCTACAGGCGTAAAGCCACAGGGCCAGCAGCCGATAAACAGGTATCAAAGTGCATACAAGGAACGAATCGATGGCCGTCATTGGCACGCTGGGCCCCGGTAACAGCGACGTTGCGGCAGTGCCGGAAACGTTTAAAGCGGCGTCAGGCAATGCACGCGACCCGGGTTCGTCCGAAGAGGCAACCCCGACCTTGGTCGAGGGCGTCAAAGTGTCGCTGTCCGGTGCATCGATTGAAAAGGCTGCCAGTACTGGTGGCGAAAACAGCGACATCGAAGACAGCGGCTTGCCGGAGAACATCCAGCAATTGCTGAAAATGATCCGCAAATTGCAAAAGCAGATTGCCGAGAAAAAGGCGCTCATCGAAGCGGTCATGGCCGACAAGCGCCTTTCCAACGAAGAAAAGATCATCAAGGTGGCCGCTCTGCGCGGCGCCATCGCCGCGTTGAATACGGGTCTGATCACCGCCAACCTGGCCTTGTCCAAAGTGGTGGGGCAGTCGGGCCTGACGGCGGATCAGAATATGAAAGTCGGTTCGTTGCTGACGAAAAACTAAATCACCCGCGAAAACCGCTGGCGGTTTTGCTGTTCCAGATACGCATCGAACACCATGCACACTGAGCGCACCAGCAGGCGACCCGCCGGCAACACGGCGATCCGCTCGCGATCCAGCTCAATCAGGCCATCGCTGGCCATGCCTTGCAGCTGCGGCCACAGTGCACCGAAGTAACCCTGAAAATCGATGTTGAACTGCTGCTCGATCTCGGCAAATTCCAGGCTGAAATTGCAGATCAGTTGCTGGATCACCGCACGCCGCAGACGATCATCGGCGTTGCAAACCAAGCCCCTGCTGGTTGCCAGTTGCGCAGCGGCGAGGGTGTTCTGGTACTCGTTGAGGTCGCTGCTGTTCTGGCAGTACAGGTCGCCGATCTGGCTGATGGCCGACACCCCCAGACCAATCAAATCGCAATGACCGTGGGTGGTGTATCCCTGGAAGTTGCGTTGCAGGGTCTGCTCTTCCTGAGCAATCGCCAGTTCATCGTCAGGCAGCGCGAAGTGATCCATGCCGATGTAGCGATAGCCGGCGGCGGTCAGTTGTTCGATGGTGCGCTCGAGCATTTCCAGCTTCTGCGCCGGCGCCGGCAACTCATTGCCATTGATCCGCCGCTGCGGCATGAAGCGCTCCGGCAGGTGTGCATAGTTGAACACCGAGAGTCGGTCCGGTTGCAGGCTGATGACCTCTTCAACGGTGCGGGCGAAGTTTTCCGGGGTCTGCTTGGGCAAGCCGTAAATCAAGTCGATATTGATCGAGCGAAATTGCAGGGTGCGCGCCGCATCGATCACTGCGCGGGTTTCCTCCAGACTTTGCAGGCGATTGACCGCGCGCTGCACCGCCGGATCAAGATCCTGCAGGCCGATGCTGACCCGGTTGAAGCCGAGTTCGCGCAGCAGGCCCATGGTCGACCAGTCGGCTTCGCGCGGATCGATCTCGATACCGTAGTCGCCGGAGTCGTCGTCCAGCAGATTGAAGTGCTTGCGCAGGTGCGCCATCAACTGGCGCAGTTCGTCATGGCTGAGGAAGGTCGGGGTGCCGCCGCCAAAGTGCAATTGCTCGACTTTCTGGGCCGGGTCGAGGTGGCAGGCGATCAACTGGATTTCCTGCTCCAGCCGCTGCAGGTAGGGCAGCGCGCGGCCGCGATCCTTGGTGATGACCTTGTTGCACGCGCAGTAGTAGCAAATGTTCGCGCAAAACGGCACATGCACGTACAGCGACAAGGGGCGCAGAGCCTTGCGGCTGTCGCGCAGGGCATGGAACAAGTCGAACGTGCCGACCTGACTGTGAAATTGCACGGCGGTCGGATACGAGGTGTAGCGCGGCCCCGCCAGGTCGTAGCGGCGGATCAGATCAGAGTCCCAACGAATGGCGTCGAGCATGCGGGCATTCCCCCGGATAGGCTGGCAGTGTGAGCGAGTCTATCGGGGGGCGGCGATGGGGCTCTTGATTTGCATCAACAGCATAAGATCAAAAGATCGCAGCCTTCGGCAGCTCCAGGGAAACGCATTCCAAAGGTAGGAGCTGCCGAAGGCTGCGATCTTCTGAATCTTAATGGCCCATGAGCCAATGCTGATGAGGGCCAGGCAGGGTCCAGATCCCGAACAGGATCACCAGTAATCCACCGGCCATGCGCACGCTGCGTTTGCGCAAAATGGCCGTGACGCGTTCTGCCGCAAGGCCCGTGGCGAGCAATACCGGCCAGGTGCCGAGACCAAACGCAAGCATCAGCAACGCACTGTCCAGTGCATTGCCCTGACTCGCCGACCACAGCAATGTGCTGTAAACCAGCCCACACGGCAGCCAGCCCCACAACGCGCCAAGCAATAGCGCGCGAGGCAGACTCGACACTGGCAGCAAGCGATTGGCGACCGGCTGAATGTAGCGCCACAGACCGCGCCCCAAACTTTCAATGCGCGTCAGCCCGCTCCACCAGCCGGCCAGATACAAACCCATGGCAATCAACAACAACCCGGCCAGCACACGCATGAACAGCGCCGCCGGACTGTTCGCCACCGCCCACCCGGCCAAGCCGATCAGCAGGCCCGCCGTGGCATAACTGAGAATTCGCCCAAGGTTGTACGCCAGCAGCAAACGAAAGCGGCGGCTGCGCTGTTCCTTGGGAATCGCCAGGGTCAGCGCGCCCATCAAACCGCCGCACATGCCCAAACAATGACCGCCACCGAGCAGGCCGAGGATCAATGCCGAGACCAGCAAGGGCGCCAGTTCAAGCATGGGGTGGGGCCTTGTCGTCGGGTTTGTTGGAATTGGCTTCGTCCACGGCGGCGGTGTGGTTCGGATCCTGATCATCGAACAGGATGCTATGCGCCGGGCCGTCGAGGTCGTCGTACTGACCGCTGTCCACCGCCCAGAAAAAGATGTACACGGCGATGGCCACGATCAGCAGCGCGGCCGGGATCATCACGTAAAGAGCTGGCATCTGTACTCCAGGCGCCCGCGCGGCTCAGGCCGGCAGCGGGCGGGTGTGCGATCGGGTGCTGGCGGGCGGCGGACTCGGCAAGCGAGTCAGGCGCAGCGCGTTGAGCACCACGGTCAACGAACTGATCGACATGCCGACGGCGGCCCACACCGGCGTGATCCAGCCGAGGGCGGCGAACGGCAACATGAGGCCATTGTACAGCGCCGCCCACAGCAGGTTCTCGATGATTACCCGACGGGTGCGGCGCGCGAGGGTGAACGCCTGCACCAAGGCGTCGAGGCGGTTGGACAGCAGCACCGCATCAGCACTGGTTTTCGCCAGATCGGTGGCCGAACCCATAGCGACACTGATGTCGGCCGCCGCGAGCACCGGCACATCATTGACGCCGTCGCCAAGCATCAGCACTTTGCGACCTTCCTTGTGCAGTTGCTGCAGGACTTGCAGTTTGTCGTCCGGTCGCAAGCCGCCACGGGCTTCGTCGATACCGAGTTCAGCGGCAACGCTGGCGACCATCGGCGAGCTGTCGCCGGACAATAGCAATGTGCGCCAGCCGGGTGCCTTGCAGGCGGCGAGCAGGGCAGGGGCATCGTCGCGCAGGCGATCATCGAGGACGAACCAGGCCAGTGGCCCCTGAGTGTCGGCAAGCAGCAGCCATTGGCCGGCCTCGTTCGGCATCGACGGTGTTGCAGTGCCGCTGAGGGCGCAGACAAACTCCGCCTGGCCGATGCGCAAACGCTGCCCACCCACCAGACCTTCGAGGCCAAGCCCCGGCGTGCTGTGGACGTCTTCGGCGGCCAGCGGCGCACGGCCGAAAGCGCGGGCGATCGGGTGCTCCGAACGGTTTTCCAAAGCGGCGGCGAGGCTCAGACATTGATCACTGTCGAGCGCCGCAAGTGGGCGAATCGAACGCAGCACCAGTCGCCCTTCGGTGAGGGTGCCGGTTTTGTCGAAGATTACTGTGTCGATCTGATTCAGGCCTTCCAGCACATGGCCGCGAGTCAGCAGCAACCCAAGTTTGTGCAAGGTGCCGGTGGCGGCCGTGAGCGCGGTCGGCGTCGCTAGCGACAGGGCGCACGGGCAGGTGGCGACGAGCATGGCAAGGACAATCCAGAACGCCCGAGATGAATCCAGCTCCCACCAGAGCAGACCAATGGCGGCTGCGGCGATCAGTGATAGCAGCAGGAACCATTGCGCGGCGCGGTCGGCGATTTCCGCCAGTCGCGGTTTTTCTGCCTGGGCGCGGTCGAGCAGGCGGACAATGGCCGACAGGCGCGTGTCTTGGCCCAGCGCCTGCACTTCCACGGTCAGCGCGCCCTCGACGTTGAGCGTGCCAGCGGTGACTGCATCGCCGAGCACGCGCGGTTGTGGCAGGTATTCGCCGGTCAGCAGTGATTCGTCGATGCTCGACTGGCCGTCGATGATCTTGCCGTCCGCCGGCAGGATCGAGCCCGCCTGCACCAGAATCCGGTCGCCGAGGCGTAGCTCGTTGAGCAGGATACGTTCGCTCTGACCGGCGGCATCCAGACGCAGGCACGAAGCCGGCAATAGATTCACAAGCTGCGCCGTCGCGGCGGCAGTGCGCTCGCGGGCACGACGTTCCAGATAGCGCCCGGCAAGCAGGAACAGCGCAAACATCCCGACCGCGTCGAAATACAACTCGCCGACGCCGGTGATCGACGTCCAGATCCCGGCAATGTAGGCGCTACCGATCGCCAGCGACACCGAAACATCCATGGTCAGGTGGCGCGTGCGCAGGTCGCGCATTGCGCCTTTGAAGAACGGCGCGCAGCTGTAGAACACGATCGGCGTGGTCAGGAACAGTGCGACCCAGCGCAGAATCGTATGCAGCTCGGGGCTGAGGTCGATGTTGAATTCCGGCCAGGTGGCCATGGTTGCCATCATCGCCTGAAACCACAGCAAACCGGCCACACCGAGCTGGCGCAGGGCGAGGCGGTTTTCGCTGGCCAGTTGTTCGCTGGCGCGATCGGCCTGATACGGGTGGGCGGCGTAACCGATGTGGCGCAGTTCGGCGAGGATCTGGCTCAGCGGCAATTGCGCGTCGGCCCAGCGCACGTGCAGGCGATGGTTGGACAGGTTCAGTCGCGCCTCGGCCACCGCTGGCAACGTGCGCAGGTGTTTCTCGATCAGCCAGCCGCAGGCGGCGCAACTGATGCCTTCCATCAACAGGGTGGTTTCGGCCAGCTCGCCTTCGTGGCGCACGAAGGGTTGCTGCACATCGGCGCGGTCGTACAGCGCGAGTTCGTCGGTCAGTTGCACCGGCAGCGCTTCGGGGTTGGCCGAGGCTTCGCTGCGGTGTTGGTAATAGCTTTCCAGACCACCGGCGACGATCGCTTCAGCCACGGCCTGACAACCCGGGCAGCAGAATTCGCGGGATTGCCCGAGTACAACAGCGGTGAAGCGGCTGCCGGACGGAACGGGCAGGGCGCAGTGGTAGCAGGGGAGTGGGGTGGTCATGGCATCGTTGAGGGGCTAAGCCCTTGCATTAGGGTTGTCCGCTTGCCCTCACCCCAGCCCTCTCCCGGAGGGAGAGGGAGCCGATCAGTGTGAGCCTGGATTTTCACTGTCATACACAAAACGTGCAAACGCTCGAGATCAGTTCCCTCTCCTGGAGGGAGAAGGAGCCGATCGGTGTGAGCCTGGATTTTCACTGTCATACACAAAACGTGCAAACGCTCGAGATCAGTTCCCTCTCCTGGGGGAGAGGGCTAGGGTGAGGGGGCTTTTGAAGTTGTTTACTTCTTCAAGTCTTCGGCACCTTGCAGCGGCTCATCACCGAGCAACAGATCCTTGTCATGGCTCACCAGCTCTTCCTCGAACATGCGCCACACGTGATCATCCTGACTGCCGAGCAATTCGACAAACCGGCGACCTTCGACCTTGTCACCCAATTGACCGATGTAACGCCCGGTTTCAGTTTCGCTGCGGGTCAACACGATCTTGCGATCTTTCTCCGGCTGCGTCGGCGAAATCAGGTTCAACTCCAGTGTTTTCGGCTGACTGTCACCGCTCAAGCGCAAATCGACTTCACCGGTCACGCCATCCAGATGCGCCGCCGCACGCATCTTCAGAGTCTGCGCCAACAGTTCACGGTCCAGCGAACGGTTGATGCCTTTGCCAGCCTCGTAATAGTTGTCGTTGACGAGGTTGTCCGGGTTGTTCACCGCGATGGTCACCATGGACAGGGTCAGGGTCACCGAACAGGCCAGAATCCCGATGATGATCCATGGCCAAAGGTGCTTGTACCAGGGACTTGCGGCGTTTGCTGCGGGCATGTTCAGTTCTCTCAACGGATTTGTGGGCCGATGAATCGGCTCTTGGCTTCAACGTGGACGCTGTCGTCATCGGCATCCTTGAGGAGGAATTTCACCTCGTTGGTGCTTGACGGCAGTTGTTCCGGTGCGCTCGACAACTCGACCGGCATGCTGACGATATCGCCGGCCGCGACCTTGATCTCGCGCTTGCCTTGCAGGCGCAGATCCGGCAAACCGCTGGCTTCCAGCACGTAGGTGTGGTCGCGCTGATCCTTGTTCATGATCTTCAGGCTGTAGACGTTTTCGATCCGGCCTTCGGCGTTCTCGCGGTACAGCACGCGGTCCTTGCTGACGTCAAAACCGACCAGCGAACGCATGAAGAACGCGGTGACCAACAGGCTGATCATCGCCAGCAGCACCACGGCGTAGCCGATCAGGCGTGGCCGCAGTTTATGGGTTTTCTGCCCGGACAGGTTGTGTTCGGTGGTGTAGCTGATCAACCCGCGCGGGTAGTCCATTTTGTCCATGATGCTGTCGCAGGCATCGATACACGCGGCGCAGCCGATGCACTCGATTTGCAGACCATCGCGGATGTCGATACCGGTCGGGCAGACCTGCACACACATGGTGCAGTCGATGCAGTCACCGAGACCTTGGGCCTTGTAATCGATGCCTTTCTTGCGCGGGCCACGGCTTTCGCCGCGACGCGGGTCGTACGAAACAATCAGCGTGTCCTTGTCGAACATCACGCTCTGGAAACGCGCATACGGACACATGTAGATGCACACCTGCTCGCGCAACCAGCCGGCGTTGCCGTAGGTGGCGAGGGTGAAGAAACCGACCCAGAAATACGACCAGCCATCAGCCTGGCCGGTGAAGAACTCGAAGACCAGTTCGCGGATTGGCGAGAAGTAGCCGACGAAGGTCATGCCGGTGACAAAACCGATCAGCAGCCACATCGAGTGTTTCGCGGCTTTGCGCAGCAACTTGTTGGCGCTCATCGGCGCCTTGTCGAGCTTGATGCGCTGGTTGCGGTCGCCTTCGGTGACCTTCTCGCACCACATGAAAATCCACGTCCACACGCTTTGTGGACAGGTGTAACCGCACCAGACGCGCCCGGCATACACGGTGATGAAGAACAGACCGAACGCGGCAATGATCAACAGGCCTGAGAGCAGGATGAAGTCCTGCGGCCAGAAGGTGGCGCCAAAAATGAAGAACTTGCGCTCCGGCAGATTCCACCACACGGCCTGATGGCCGCCCCAGTTCAGCCAAACCGTGCCGAAATACAGCAGGAACAAGGCGGCACCGCCCATCATCCGCAGGTTGCGGAACAGGCCGGTGAAGGCACGGGTGTAGATTTTTTCTCTGGAGGCGTAAAGGTCAACGCTGTTGTTCGCGTTTTTGCTTGGTGGTGTGACGTCGTGTACCGGAATCTGATTGCTCATCATTGCATCCCACGGCAGTGGAAAAATGCCTCGGTCGATACGTGCCAACCAAGGTCAAAAAGGGGTGTTGCAGTGGCGCAATGATACGCCGGTCGCTCTGGGTCAAGGGTGCGACCTTTGGTCGCGTTGGGTAAAAAACCTGAATGGTGTAGCGAATGCAGTAAAGCCTGATGCAGGTCAATTGACTTGTTGAGTATGGACGGTTTTGGCGCAGCGGCTAATCCATTGTTGTTCAGGGCGGATCGGTTCGATGCGATTGCCACTGCAAGCCGTGAAAAAACCGGACCGACTTGAGGGCGGCGAGCACGGCCGATGTCATCTTCAGGTTATCAATTGCACAAGATTCCGAATGAATAGTTAAAGGCGCAACGTTGAACATTGCTTTTTGTATCAGGCATTGTTGTAAGTTTTTTTGTGTCGGAAACATATCTACTTGATTGTTGTGGCTTGGTGCTTTGAGGTTTTCTGTTTTTTCTAATAAGTTCTGTTGTCGCGAAAACGTGTTCGCGTGTATTTGATTAATTTAAATGGAATTATAAGTATGGCTTTCAATAAGTTTACAAGCATAGTGCTAGGGGTTTGTTTATGGGCTTCGTTCGTCTCCGCTCAGGCTGTGACTGGAACCCCGAAACACATGGTGTTTGCCTCGGATACTCAATATCCCTGGACCGACAAGACAGATAACCGTGATCCCGAATCCGACTCGGAATTCGAAGTTCGCTCCAAGTGGCTGGTCGACAGTCAACTTGCGAGTATTGCTGATTTCAGAAATCAGCATGGTTCGCAAGCCCAGGTGCCACTGATGATCAATGGTGATATAACCGCTTTCGGTCATGGCTGGTAGCGGTCTTTTATGAAAGATATGTTGAACAAGTACTTTAAGGGTGAGTACTTGTATGGCTTGGGTAATCACGATTATGAAAACAATGTTGATGATTGTTTTAGCAATAGCTGTGCGGCGGGAAGTATCGTCGAATTCAAGGAGCATCATGAAGGCAAGGTGGACAGCTTTGATCTGAATATCACCAGTGGATTTCTCGGCAAGACGTATTCCGGCAGTCTTGCCTATTCTAAAAATATCGGCGAAGTTCATATGGTTCAGCTCAATAACGAGCCGACTTACACCACACGGATCGCTCATCCACTGAACCCGACGACGTTTGAAATCAACCATGCACTGGACTGGCTCGAGAAGGACCTGAGACTGGCCCGAGCCTCGGGGTACGCGATCATCATCAATATGCACAAGCCGCTGGACCACAAAGGGACCCAGGCCCAGCAGAAACGCTTTCACGACATGGTCAACAAATATCAAGTGACGGCGATCTTTGCTGGCCATTTGCATAAGGATGGCGGTGATGCCTATTGGGAGGGGAGCGTGCCCATGTACCTGAGCGGCAGTACGTCTCAGCAAACCTATCTGATTGCCAGTTTTACCGAGGACCGCAAGCAGTTGCAGGTCTATCTGGTGAGGAACAATCAGTGGCGCAATCGAAAGCTGATCGATACCACGGCGGTGCATTCAATCTTTGCCAACCGTCCATGATCAAAGCCCCGCCAGTGATCTGGCGGGGCTTTCGGATTCAGGGATTGGCAGAGGTCCATGGATTGATCAGATGCACGCCGCTGAGTTGAAAATCGGCAACATTACGGGTCACCAACGTCAGCCCATGTACAAGCGCGGTGGCGGCGATCAAGGCGTCGCATTCATTGCTGCGATCAGGCACATGCAACTGTGCGCATCGGGTAGCGACGGCGCTATCGACCGAGAGGATTCTTCCCGAAAATGCGGGTTTGACGTGACGCTCGAGCCAGTGACGCAGCCTTGCTCCTTGTGGCGGGTCACGGCGTTCGATGCGCAGAATGCCGGTTTCCAGTTCCAGCACGGTAATTGCCGATAGATACAGGCTGGCCGGAGCGACGCTGTTTGCCCATGTCACCACGTGCTGGTCGGCTTGGGGTTTTCGCAGCTCGGAAACGACATTGGTATCGAGTAGGAACATCAGGACAGATCCACGCTACGAGGAGTGATGACGGCGCGCTCGGTTTCGAATTCGATGTCAGACGCATTCGGCATGACCAGCAGATCGACGATGCTCGCCTGGCTACCGGTCAGCTTCTGGTACTCCTCAATGCTCAGCAGTACATGGGCAGGCTTGCCACGATCGGTAATGATGACCGGACCCTGATGCGCGGCTTTTTTCGCAGCGCTGGTGTCCTGATTGAATTCGCGGCTGGAAATGGTCGTGATGGCCATCATTTTAGGCCTCCAGTGATTCGGGTGTAGAAACGTTACTACCTTGAAGTTTGCGCTGCAATCGAAAAGGCGGGTTGCGGACGATCGGTTTATCACTGTCATAACGGCACCGGCGAAAGCGCCCCTGCCAGAAGGCAGGGGCGCTGGGTATTGGGCAAATTTTCGCTGTGTTTTGCTGCTCCGCGTCAGGGCAATCGCCCGCCGCCGAGACCGTCCAGACCGCCCCCGTTACCTGGATGGTCCATGGTGTCTGGCGATGTTGAGCGTGCGGGCGCAGCAGGCGTTTTTACCGGTGTTGCGTGATGATCAGGGCAGGGCTGCAAACGTTTTGGCAATGTGTTTTCGTCATTTTTTGACATGTAGGCTTCATCCTTGAAGGTTGACCCGATGCTGCTCATCGGGGTGATAAAAACCTACAGGGCACCTTTCCTCAGGTCTATTGAGCAAACGTTTCAAGTCATGAATGCCAGCATGAAAAAAGGCCCCGCCAATCAAGATTGGCGGGGCCTTTTCTGTTTCAAGCGATGGCCTTACTCGGCGTTCGCTTCCGGTGCTTTTTCACCGTGGGACAGGCTGTAAACATACGCCGCCAGCAGGTGCACCTTGTCGTTGCCTTGCAGTTGTTCCTGCGCAGGCATCTGGCCCTGACGGCCGTAACGAATGGTCTGCTGCAGTTGCGCGAAGCTCGAACCGTAGATGAACGCACCCGGGTGGGTCAGGTCAGGCGCGCCCATGGCGGGAGTGCCTTTGCCGGCCGGACCGTGGCAGGCCACGCAGTTGGCGGCGAACAGTTTGCCGCCGTTGGCCGGATCAGCCTTGGTGCCTTCCGGCAGTTTGCGCCCATCCAGATTGGTCACGACAAACGCTGCCACGTCGGCAACGCCTTGCTCACCAATGACTTCCGCCCAGGCCGGCATCACCGCGTGACGACCGCCCATGATGGTGGTCTTGATGGTTTCCGGCTCGCCGCCCCAGCGCCAGTCGGCGTCGGTCAGGTTAGGAAAACCGTAGGCACCCTTGGCGTCGGAACCGTGGCACACCGAGCAGTTGGAGGCGAACAGACGGCCACCCATCTTCAGTGCTTGTGGATCCTTGGCGACTTCTTCGATTGGCATGGCAGCGAATTTGGCGAAGATCGGACCGAACTTGGCGTCCGAGCGAGCCATTTCCTTTTCCCACTCGTGTACGCCGGTCCAGCCGGTCTGGCCGTTGGCGAACGCAGTCTGCTTGTCGTTATCGAGGTAGTTATAGCCCGGCAGCAGGCCTTTCCAGTTGCCCAGACCCGGGTACAGCACCAGGTAACCCAGGGCAAAAATGATGGTGCCGACAAACAGCATGAACCACCATTTCGGCAGTGGGTTGTCGTACTCCTCGATTCCGTCGAAGGAATGCCCGACCGTCTCGTCCGTCTGCTCGCTGCGCTGGCCCTTGCGGGTCGACAGCAGCAGCCAGGTCAGGGCGAAGATCGTACCGAGACTGAGGACTGTGACGTACAGACTCCAGAATGTAGTCATTCTTTGTTACTCCTAGAAGCTTGCTCGACGTGCTTGATGGCTTCGGGATCATCCGCGAAAGGCAGCAAGGTCGCGTCTTCAAACTCCGACTTGCGCTTGGGGCTGAACACCCACAGCGCCAGACCGATGAAGGCCACCATCACAACAACGGTGCCCAGGCCACGAATCATCCCGATATCCATCTGATTCACCGTTTGCTTTTGATGATGGTGCCCAGGCCTTGCAGATAGGCCACCAGCGCGTCCATTTCGGTTTTGCCCTTCACGGCATCCTGTGCACCGGCGATGTCTTCGTCGGTGTAAGGGACGCCGAGGGTGCGCAAAACCTCCATTTTCTTGGCGGTTTCCTTGCCGTCGAGCTTGTTTTCCACGAGGAACGGGTAAGCCGGCATTTTCGACTCAGGCACCACGTTGCGCGGGTTGTACAAGTGCGCACGTTGCCAGTCATCGGAGTAACGACCACCGACGCGAGCCAGATCCGGACCGGTACGTTTGGAACCCCACAGGAACGGGTGATCCCAGACGCTTTCACCGGCGACCGAGTAGTGGCCATAGCGTTCGGTTTCGGCGCGGAACGGTCGGATCATCTGCGAGTGGCAGCCGACACAACCGTTGGCGATGTAAACGTCGCGGCCTTCCAGTTCCAGCGCCGAACGCGGCTTCATGCCTTCGACCGGCTTGTTGGTGACGTCCTGGAAAAACAGCGGAACGATTTGGGTCAGGCCGCCAACGCTGACGGCGATGACCATGAAGAAGGCCAGCAGGCCAATATTCTTCTCGACAGCTTCATGCTTCATCAGTGAGCTCCAACGACAGCGATCTGGGCAGCGGCTTCGGCTTCAGCCGGGTTCGAGGCGCGCACGGTGCGCCAGACGTTGTAAGCCATCAGGAACATGCCGCTGGCGAAGAATGCACCGCCCAGCGCACGGACGATGTAGCCCGGGTGGCTGGCTTGCAGCGCTTCAACGAACGAGTAGGTGAGGGTGCCGTCGTCGTTGATTGCACGCCACATCAGGCCCTGAGTGATGCCGTTGACCCACATCGACGCGATGTACAGCACGGTGCCGATGGTCGCGAGCCAGAAGTGCGCGTTGATCAGGCCGACACTGTGCATCTGCGCACGGCCGAACAGACGCGGGATCATGTGGTAGATCGCGCCGATCGAGATCATCGCCACCCAGCCCAGAGCGCCGGCGTGTACGTGGCCGATGGTCCAGTCGGTGTAGTGCGAGAGCGAGTTGACGGTCTTGATCGCCATCATCGGACCTTCGAAGGTCGACATGCCGTAGAACGCCAGCGAGACCACAAGGAAGCGCAGGATCGGGTCGGTGCGCAGCTTATGCCAGGCGCCCGACAGGGTCATCATGCCGTTGATCATGCCGCCCCAGCTTGGCGCCAGGAGGATGATCGACATCGCCATGCCCAGCGATTGTGCCCAATCCGGCAGGGCGGTGTAGTGCAAGTGGTGCGGGCCGGCCCAGATGTACAGGGTGATCAGTGCCCAGAAGTGCACGATCGACAAGCGATAGGAGTAGATCGGACGTTCGGCCTGTTTCGGTACGAAGTAGTACATCATCCCGAGGAAACCGGTGGTGAGGAAGAAGCCTACGGCGTTGTGGCCGTACCACCACTGGATCATCGCGTCGGTCGCGCCCGAGTAGGCGGAGTAGGACTTGAACAGGTTCACCGGCAGCGACATGTGGTTGACGATGTGCAGCATCGCCGTGACCACGATGAACGCACCGTAGAACCAGTTACCCACGTAGATGTGCTTGGTTTTGCGCTTGGTGATGGTGCCGAAGAACACCAGACCGTAGGTGACCCAGACAATGGCCAGCAAAATGGCGATCGGCCATTCCAGTTCCGCGTATTCCTTGGTGGTGGTGTAACCCAGCGGCAAGGTAATGATTGCGCCGACGATTACCGCTTGCCAGCCCCAGAAGGTGAAGGCGGCGAGGCTGTCGGAAATCAGTCGCGTCTGGCAGGTTCGCTGCACGACATAGTAGGAAGTGGCAAACAGTGCACAACCACCGAAGGCGAAAATCACCAGGTTTGTGTGCAACGGGCGCAGGCGTCCAAAGCTCGTCCACGGCAGACCGAAGTTCAACTCCGGCCAAACCAGTTGCGAGGCGATGAAGACACCGAGCCCCATGCCAAGGATCCCCCAGACCACCGTCATGATGGCGAACTGGCGGACTACCTTATAGTTATAAGCAGTCGGACTGATTGCTGTGCTCATTCTAAGGTTCCACGGTTTGGGTGTTTTATTAGGATTAAAATCGGCCGCAAGTATGCAGAGAGCAGGGGGTCATTGCAACGCGCCATGACCTGGGTCAATGCTTTCCAACGCTGATTCTGCGGCCTTTCCATGCGCCGCGTAAGGACAAAATCAGCCTCGGACAAAATGTCGCAGCGGACGAAAAAAGCGAGGGGTTCAGGTCGCTTGTAACGGGGTGTGTTCAAACGCTCGGTTCGGGTGACGGACGGTGAATGGCACGACAGCCGGTATCTACCGGCGTTTGCGGCCACATCAGTCAGCCGGTTCGCGGAACACAGCAGTCAGCGTTGACCTGGAACCGGCACAAGCCAGTCCGCATCGAGCAAGCGTAGACCCGAATCAGAGGAACCGAAAGGAGAGGGTGTGAAGGGGTGCGACAATGCGTCGCAAAGGGGCTGGATGCTGCCGCACCGAGAATGGTGCGGCAGAGGTGTACGCAATGATTACTTCTTGTTGTCTTCAGTAATCAGTTTTTCTGTATTCAATCCGTGCGACAGGCTGTACACATAAGCGGCCAGCAATTGCACTTTATCGTTACCCAGCAGTTCGTTCTGCGCCGGCATATGACCCTGACGACCATGGCGAATGGTCTGCTCGAGTTGGGTCAGGCTGGTGCCGTAGATAAACCCGGCCGGGTGCGTCAGATTCGGCGCACCCATGGCTTCAGTGCCGTGGCCGGTTGCCCCATGACAGGCTACGCAAGTGGTGCTGAACGCTTGCTGTCCGGCTTGCAGGTCGGCCTTGCTGTCGGCGGGCAATGGCAGACCGGCCAGCTCGTGACGCACATAAGCGGCCACGTTCTTCACCCCGGCCTCGCCGAGCACTTCGCCCCAGGCCGGCATCGCCGCCATCCGGCCACCCATGATGGTGGTCTTGATGGTCTCGGCTTCGCCACCCCAGCGCCAGTTGCTGTCGGCGAGGTTAGGGAAACCGAACGCACCTTTGGCGTCGGAGCCGTGGCATACCGAGCAGTTGGAGGCGAACAAGCGGCCACCCATTTTCAGCGCCTGTGGATCCTTCGCCACTTCTTCCACCGGCATGGCGGCAAACTTGGCGAAGATCGGCCCGAACTTGGCATCAGCCTTGTTCATCTCCTTTTCCCACTCGTGCACGCCGGTCCAGCCATCCTCGTAACCCGGCAGGATGCCTTTCCAGTTGCCCAGACCCGGATAGAGGATCAGATAGCCCACGGAAAACACCAGCGTGCCGGCGAATAGCATGAACCACCACTGCGGCAGCGGGTTGTCGTATTCCTCGATGCCGTCGAAGCTGTGGCCCATGGTCTGGTCGACGCTGCCTTTGGTCTCGCCCCGGCGGGTGCCGATCAGCAGCCACGTCAGGCCGATCAGGCTGCCGATGGTCAGTACGCAGATCCACGTACTCCAGAAGGTGGTCATGGCCGGGTACTCCTTGTCTCATTTGCTTGGGTTGTTTCGGCTTGCGGCTCGTCGGCGAACGGCAGCAGGCGCGCTTCGGCGAATTCCGGCGTGCGCTTGCGGTTGAACACCCAAAGCGTCAACCCGACGAAGGCGACGAACACCACGACCGTGCCGAGGCCGCGAATCAGGCCTGCACTCATTTCAATGATCATCGTGCTCACCTCTTGCTCTTGATCGCAGTGCCGAGCACTTGCAGGTAGGAGACGAGGGCGTCCATTTCGGTCTTGCCCTTGAGGCTGGCCACCGCGCCGCTGATGTCGTCGTCGGTGTACGGCACGCCGAGGGTGCGCATGGTCTTGAGCTTGGTTTCGGTGTGGCTGCTGTCGACCGCTTGCGTGACCAGCCATGGGTAGGCCGGCATTTTCGATTCCGGTACGACGTTGCGCGGGTTGTACAAGTGCGCGCGGTGCCAGTCATCCGAGTAACGCGCGCCGACCCGGGCGAGGTCCGGACCGGTACGTTTCGAGCCCCACAGGAACGGGTGATCCCAAACGCTTTCGCCCGCAACCGAGTAGTGCCCGTAGCGCTCGGTTTCGGCGCGGAACGGGCGGATCATCTGCGAGTGGCAACCGACGCAGCCTTCGCGGATGTAGATGTCGCGGCCTTCCAGTTGCAGCGCGGTGTAGGGCTTCATGCCTTCCACCGGTTTGTTGGTAACGTCCTGGAAGAACAGCGGGACGATCTGGGTCAGGCCGCCGATGCTCACGGCGAACACCATGAGCAACATCAACAGGCCGACGTTCTTTTCAATCGTTTCGTGTTTCATGGCGGACTCCTCAGGCCATCTGCGCGGCAGCAACGACGTCAGCAGGCTGCGAGGCCCGCACGGTGCGCCAGGTGTTGTAAGCCATCAGGAACATGCCGCTGAGGAAGATCGCCCCGCCAATCAGCCGCACGACGAAGCCTGGATGGCTGGCCACCAGGGTTTCGACGAAGGAGTAGGTCAGCGTGCCGTCCTCGTTCACTGCGCGCCACATCAGGCCTTGGGCGATGCCGTTGACCCACATCGAGGCGATGTAGAGCACGGTGCCGATGGTCGCGAGCCAGAAGTGCGCGTTGATCAAACCGACGCTGTGCATCTGCGCCTTGCCGAAGATTTTCGGGATCATGTGGTACAGCGCGCCGATCGAAATCATCGCCACCCAACCGAGGGCGCCGGCGTGTACGTGGCCGATGGTCCAGTCGGTGTAGTGGGAGAGGGCGTTGACGGTCTTGATCGCCATCATCGGACCTTCGAAGGTCGACATGCCGTAGAACGCCAGCGAGACCACGAGGAAGCGCAGGATCGGGTCGCTGCGCAACTTATGCCAGGCGCCCGAGAGGGTCATCATGCCGTTGATCATGCCGCCCCAGCTCGGTGCCAGCAGGATCAGCGACATCACCATGCCCAGCGACTGTGCCCAGTCCGGCAGCGCGGTGTAGTGCAAGTGGTGCGGGCCGGCCCAGATGTACAGGGTGATCAAGGCCCAGAAGTGCACGATCGACAGGCGATACGAATACACCGGACGCTCGGCCTGTTTCGGCACGAAGTAGTACATCATCCCGAGGAAACCGGCGGTGAGGAAAAAGCCTACGGCGTTGTGGCCGTACCACCATTGCACCATCGCGTCGGTTGCACCGGCGTACACCGAGTACGACTTGGTGAAACTCACCGGCAACTCAAGGTTGTTGACGATGTGCAGAATCGCCACGGTGATGATGAACGCGCCGAAGAACCAGTTGCCCACATAAATGTGCTTGGTCTTGCGCTGCATGATCGTGCCGAAGAACACGATGGCGTAGGCGACCCAGACGATGGTGATCAGGATGTCGATCGGCCATTCCAGCTCAGCGTATTCCTTGGAACTGGTGTAACCCAGTGGCAGGCTGATCGCCGCCAGCAGGATCACCAACTGCCAGCCCCAGAAGCAGAACGCGGCGATTTTTGGTGCAAACAACTGGGTCTGGCAGGTGCGTTGCACCGAGTAGAACGAACTGGCGAACAGCGCACAGCCACCGAACGCGAAGATCACCGCGTTGGTGTGCAGCGGGCGCAGACGGCCGAAACTGGTCCAGGGCAAATTGAAGTTGAGTTCGGGCCAGACCAATTGGGCCGCGAGAAAAACCCCGAGGCCCATGCCGACGATGCCCCACACCACCGTCATAATGGCGAATTGGCGGACCACCTTGTAGTTGTAGGCGGTACTGATAGAAGTGTTCATGGTTCCCCATCCACGGTTCAGCCGAAGTGAGCGCGCGCGAGAAACGCCGCGAATCCTTCGTCTGGAGTTATAGGCAGACTAAAAGCGAGGCAAGCATGGACAAACAGCACAAGGCCAGTATTGACGGGGATCAATGGGCGCAGTGCGTGCGTGATCATGGGTGGCTTTGGGATGCCGCCAATGGTGAAGTTTCTGCGACGTTGATCCTGGCGCATGGGGCGGGGGCGCCGATGGACAGTGACTGGATGAATGATATGGCTGGGCGCCTTGCCGGGCTTGGGGTGAATGTGTTGCGGTTTGAGTTTGCGTATATGGCACAGCGGCGGGTGGATGGGGTGAAGCGGCCGCCGAATCCTGCTGCGAAACTGCAGGAATGTTGGCGTGAGGTGTATGCCGAGGTGCGGCGTCATGTCGCTGGGGTTTTGGCCATTGGCGGGAAGTCGATGGGTGGGCGGATGGCGAGTCTGCTTGCTGATGAGTTGGGGGCTGATGCGCTGGTGTGTCTGGGATATCCGTTTTATGCGGTGGGTAAGCCGGAGAAGCCTCGGGTTGAGCATTTGGCTTCTTTGCAGACTCGGACGTTGATTGTGCAAGGCGAGCGGGATGCGCTGGGCAATCGGGAGGCGGTTGAGGCGTATACGTTATCGCCGAGTATCAAGGTTTTTTGGCTGGTGGCCGGGAATCATGATTTGAAACCGCTCAAGGCTTCAGGTTTTACCCATGAACAGCATTTGGCCAGCGCCGCGCAGAAAGTAGCCGAGTTTCTCAGCAAGTGACCGAGCCGGGCTGAGATTTTGAACTGCATGAAGATCTGCTCCCTTCCCCCTCGCCCCCATGGGGGAGAGGGCTGGGGTGAGGGGGATCGATTTCAGCTACGACACAGTTTTTCGTTTTGGGTACATATCCGTTGCTGCGGTAAAGGCCGCTCAGGGTTCCGCCCTTACGGCGGGTCACCTTTTCCAAACGCCGAAAAGGTAACCCAAAAGGCTTGCTCCTACGTCCGGCCCGCTCGCTAAGGCTCGGGGTTCCTTCGCTCCGGGATCGATCCGGGCGCAGCGCCTACGGTTTGCTTCGCTGCACCTCCTCTCGCTGTGTTTGGCTTCGCCAAACGGTCGCTGCGCTCCCACCCCCGGATCAATCCCTCCACTCAGCCTTCCGACGTCGCCCGTGGATCAAGATCAAAAGCAGGCGAGCTGACACTCGGCCTATTGAGTGGTGAAAAGCGGTGTTCGGCTTTGGTTTTGTGGTGCTCTTGCCCCTCATCGGAACGCCGCCCGCCCAGCCCTCTCCCGAGGGAGAGGGAGCCGATTTTTGAGCTTTTCAGAATCTGAGTTCAACTCGGTATCGCACGTCGGCGTACCTTACCCCAACACCTCGATCAGTCCCCTCTCCCTCTGGGAGTGTATGTACCGGAGACATGGTGGACACATGTTCGGAGACATAGTGGACGGTTTTAGATCTTCTTACCTGCCGTCACGATCTGCAAGTTCAAGTCGATTCGGGCGATACGATGTCTACTCCAGTAGACATCGTGGATGCCGTCCTCCGTCGTTTCCCGGATAGCTACTGACCTCCCGTGAAAAGCCTTTCCAACTGAGTATTCACGGTTCCTCCAGTAGATCTCTCCTTTCACCTGAACCTTCCTGACCACATCCCCATCGTCGTACTCAGGTGCCGCTGGTTGCTCCTGGTATTCCCGTGGGCTGCTGCTGTAGCGAGTAGCAGGAACCTGCATGTCCAGCGCTTGATGCGGGCGCTTCTGGTTGTAGATATCACGCCAGATATCAAACGCCCGTTGTGCATCGTCCAGATCGATGAAGAGTTGGCCTTGCAGGACTTCCCTTTTCAGACTGCGGTGGAAGCGCTCCAGCTTTCCCTGGGTTTGCGGGTGATAAGGTCGGGAGTGGCCGACCTTGATGCCCTGGCTCATCAGCCAGACCTCCAGCGCGGTATAAACGCCGGTCTGGTCACCCCATGGCGAACCGTTGTCCATCGTCATGCGCAGAGGCAGACCGTAGCGCCGAAAGGCCCGCATTAGTTGCTCCTGGACGGTTCGGCGCTGCTCATTGGCGCACGCAGCGATGCACAGTGAGAACCGTGAGTGATCGTCCAGTATCGTCAGCGGATGGCAACGTCCGTGTTTCAGGCTGATATGGCCTTTGAAGTCGATCTGCCAAAGATCGTTGGGCGCCTCGTGCTCGAACCGGATAAACGGTTTGACCTCGGCAGCCTTTGGATCAACGCGCGAATGACGCTGTAAAACCGCATGCACGGTGCTGACAGAGGGCATCACTTTGCCGTCGTCTTCCAACACGCGCTTGAGCTTGCGAGCGCCCCAAGCGGCGTACTCCTGACTCACGGTCAAAATCTGCTGCTCAACCTCATCAGCGCAGCGTTTGGGTGACGTCTTCGGTCGTCGAGACTGATCGATCAACCCTTGAGCACCGAGGTTTTCAAACCTGTTGAGCCATTTGTAGGCAGTGCTTGGGCTGATATTGAATCGACGGCAAAGCTGCCGAACATTGGCCCCTTCTTGCCGAGCCAACAGCACGAATTCTGAACGAAGCTGCACGGTGGACACCTCTTCCCAAGACACAGGCCATCTCCTTCGCGATAAGCAATGTGTCTATTAAAATGTGTCCACCATGTCTCCGAACACCTGTCCACCATGTCTCCGGTACATACAGGGAGAGGGCTAGGGTGAGGGGCGATTCTGCTGGCACGATCAAGAACTGGTAGCGCTCACTACCCAGCATTTCTTGTGCGTAAACATGATTTTGTGGACGTGTTTAAAGTACACGAGCCGTTACGCCATCGGGCCTACAACACCTTGCGCCGTTACCTACGCGTACGCCAGAATCCGCCGGCTTACACGACCATAGCGCGGGCTATATCGTTTGCCTGCCACTGCCCATCAGTGGTCGGGTTTAGTAGCTCGTATGGTTTTAGTAAGTGCATAGGTCCCATAAAGTCAGGCGCATCTGCCTGTACTCAATGGTGGCTGTGCTCAGGGCGCTTTCGAGCGCGCCGGTCTTGCTAATTCCTCCGGTCTACTAACCTGCGCACAGCCGCCACCCTTCTTTTAGTAGAGAACGGTCGCGGCCCTTGATCAGGAATTAGATATTTATGTTCAAAGCCACGCCAAACCCTCCGGGCATCGACCCAACCCCTCACGACCCAGCGCTTGAGTCTCAAAAGACAAAAGAAGCGACGGATCGCGCCCTCGACTACTACCTCCGACCCGAAGCCCTGGGTGCTCCAGCAAGCTCGCCCAAGTTTCGCCCCGTCTATCTCGTCGACCCCACGCTGGATGACGAAACCCTCCTGGTCAAGGCTAGCGAGTCGCTTTCATACGCCCACGCCATGGCCGGCAACATCGCCAACTCGATAGGCGGCCCGGAGCGCAAACCGTTGCTGGCGCTGCAACAGGTGATCATGCTCAACGAACTGTTGGTCAATCGACTGCTGGATAAGCTGAAGTTGCCTCAGTAATTTCGCTGGCTCTTATGGCCGCATCGCGAGCAGGCTCACTCCTACAGGGGATTGTTGTCGGGCACATATCTGTGACCACCGCATATCCAATGTAGGAGCGAGCCTGCTCGCGATGACGGCCTGACGACTAACCAACCTCTCACTGATGCACCCGGTCCAAATGTGGGAGCGAGCTTGCTCGCGAAAGCGGCATCACAGAAAACATTAAAATCACAGCCCGACTTCGCGCTTTTTCTGCCCGCAAACGCAATCCTGTAAGCACGTTTAAATCACACAATCCGTTACGCCATCGGGCCTACAACACCTTGCGCCGTTACCTACGCGTACGCCAGAATCCGCCGGCTTACGCGGCTATGGGCCGGGCTATATCGTTTGCCTGTCACTGCAAATCAGTGATCGGGTTTGGTAGCCCGTCTGTAATAGCCGTGTGGCAACACCCTGTTCTGTCTCTTTGTAGAGGCCCAGTTCAATGGTGGTCATGCGTGGGGCTCACTCGTGAGCGCCGGGTTCCTATTGCAGCCGGTCTACCAACCCGCGTACGGCCACCACCCACTCGTTTGGTAGCGAGGGTGATGGTTCCTTAAACTGCGATAGGAGTTTCATCCATGTTCAAAATCACGCCCAACCCTCCAGCCACTGATCCAATCCCCCACGACCCAGCGCTCAGCCCGCAAAAGATCAAAGAAGCAACCGACCGCGCCCTCGACTACTACCTCCGACCCGAAGCCCTGGGTGCTCCACCAAGCTCGCCCAAGTTTCGCCCCGTCTATCTCGTCGACCCCACGCTGGATGACGAAACCCTCCTGGTCGAGGCTAGCGAGTCGCTTTCATACGCCCACGCCATGGCCGGCAACATCGCCAACTCAATCGGCGGCCCGGAGCGCAAACCGTTGCTGGCGCTACAACAGGTGATCATGCTCATCGAGCTGTTGGTCAATCGGCTGCTGGATAAGCTGAAGTTGCCTCAATAATTTAACTGGCTGTTATGGCCGCATCGCGAGCAGGCTCACTCCTACAGGGGATTGTTGTCGGGCACATATCTGTGACCACCGCATATCTAATGTAGGAGCGAGCCTGCTCGCGAAAGCGGCATCACAGACAACACCAAAAAATCACAGGCCAACTTCCCGCTATTTCTTTGCGGTACATCAAACAGTATCCGGCAATGCCTCAAAATACTGTTTGGCTTTCAAGTCATCTCTTTTTAAATTGAAAGTACCTTTGGGTCTTATTTGTTCGAGCGTGTCGTCGGGTTTTGTTTTTGTAAATGTCGCTTCGAATTCACCTTCAACAGTCCCTTGTACAGGATCAAGCTTAATGCTCAATATCGCATCACCCGCTGGGATAACTCGCCAGCCTTTCAGTCCGCCCTTATTGATTGAATGTCTGTGGTCACAGTACAAGCCCGTTGCAAGTGTATAAGTGTCTTTCAGTATGTCTTCGTTGATATACGGCACTGCGAGCATAAAACCAAAAAGATTCTCTGAGTCGACGGAGCCTACGGAGCCGTAAAATATCCATAAGTTGTTAGTTGTCGTGCTTGATTTATAGAATAATGTTCTTTGCGCTTCGGTGAATAAAGAATCGATCTGCCACTGAAATTCGTTGTCCTCTGTTTCGAAGTTATTTGTCTGAGGGGTGTTGTCTTCGTTATAAAAATCTCTGAAGTTCACGATGAAATCCTTCTGTCTCGTAGGGGGTATCCCGTCGATTGATCGAGCGGTATTTCATAGATATTCAGTTGTTAGAATGTTGTCTACTGTCAGAGTTGTCAGCTAGACAAAGTTCGCGGAATGTGCATTTTCGCCTTTTTCTTTTTTTCAGGTAATAAAAAACCGGAAGCTTTCGCTGTCCGGTTTTTTTATCCTGCTAGAACAATCAGCGGTTAAACCGCTCCACCAACGAGTATTGCGTGTTAGCCGTCTTCGTCAGTTCTTCACTCAGCAACGCCGAGTTATGCGCCTGCTCGGAAGTCTGATCCGCCAGCTCCGAAATATTGCTGATGTTGCGGCTGATCTCTTCAGCCACCGCACTTTGCTCTTCCGTCGCCGCAGCAATCTGCGTGGTCATGTCGGTGATGTTGGCCACCGCTTCACTGATCCCGACCAACGCCTGATCCGCTTCCAGCACTCGCGCCACACCTTCTTCAGCCTGACGATGCCCGGCTTCCATGGTTTGCACGGCACTCGAAGCCGTCTGCTGCAACTTGGCGATCAGGGCATGAATCTGCCCGGTCGATTCGCTGGTGCGTTGCGCCAGTTGACGCACTTCGTCAGCCACCACGGCAAAGCCACGGCCCATCTCACCGGCACGCGCGGCTTCGATCGCAGCGTTCAGTGCCAGTAGGTTGGTCTGGTCGGCGATGCCTTTGATCACATCGACCACGCCGCCGATTTCGTCGCTGTCCTTGGCCAGTTGGGTCACGGTCAGGCCGGTTTCGCCGACGACCACGGACAAGCGCTGAATGGCTTCGCGGGTTTCGCCGGCGATGTCACGACCGCGACCGGTCAGGCGATTGGCTTCTTGAGTCGCGTCAGCGGTGCGCTGCACGTGGCTCGCCACTTCCTGAGTGGTCGCGGCCATCTGGTTGACGGCGGTGGCGACTTGTTCAGTTTCCACGCGTTGACGTTCCAGGCCGGTCGAGCTGCTGTGTGCCAGTCGGTCGGATTGCTTGGCCTGATCGGTCAGGTGTTCGGCGGTGTCCTGCAGTCGGGTCAGGCAGGTTTTCAGGCGTGCTTCCTGGCTGAGAATCGACATTTCCAGACGCGCCTGGGCGCCACGGCTGTCGGTGTACATCTGCGCGATCAGCGGGTCGGAAGTGGTTTGCTCGGCCAGGCGCAGCAGGCGTTTGAGCCCGCGTTGCTGCCATTGCAGGCCCATCAGACCCAGCGGCACCGAAAGACCGGCGGCGAGGGCGAAGCCCCACTGCGAGTTCAGGGTCGCGCCGATCACGAAGCTCAGTTGGCTGACCAGAATGAACGGCAGCCAGTCTTGCAGCACCGGCAGCCATTTGTCGCTGGAAGGGATCGCCGACTTGCCTTGGTTGATGCGTTGGTAGAGCGCTTCGGCACGGCGGATCTGTTCGGCGGTGGGTTTGATCCGCACCGACTCGTAACCGACTACCTGATTGCCGTCGAACACCGGTGTTACATAGGCGTTAACCCAGTAATGGTCACCGGTCTTGCAGCGATTCTTGACAATGCCCATCCATGGCAAGCCTTGTTTCAGTGTGCCCCACATGTGCGAAAACACCGCCGCCGGGACGTCGGGGTGACGGACCAGGTTGTGCGGCGCACGGATCAGTTCTTCACGCGAAAACCCGCTGATCTCGACGAAGGCGTCGTTGCAGTAGGTGATCACGCCCTTGGCGTCGGTTGTGGAGATCAACCGCTGCTGAGCCGGGAAAGTCCGTTCGCGTTGTGTAATGGGCTGGTTGTTACGCATGGTTTTTCAATCCGCAAGGCTTTGAAAGGTTGTCGGCGGTGACAGCTTTTTATTGAAATTTTTTTTCAATAATCAGCACAGCGTCGCAAAACGGCGCTTGCTTCAGCCAGCGAGCATCGGATAGGTGAACAAACCGAAATGCAGCAGGTTCAGGCCGAAATGCGTGGCGATCGCCGCGCCGAGCCCGCCAAAACGGTAGGCCAGACCATAGCCGACACCCGCCAGACCCGCCAGTAACACCCACGTCCAGCCCGCGCCGGCATGCACCAGACCAAACAGCAGCGAGGCCAGCAGCAGGGCGAGGTTTTCACCGTACGGCAGGTGTTTGAAGCGCTGGCTGAGGCCGCCCTGTATATAGCCGCGAAACAGCGCTTCCTCGACCAAAGTCACCAGCAGCAGGTTGTTCAGCACCCACAGCCACGCCTGATCCGGCCACTTCGGCGCCCAGGCAATCACACCCAGCAACAGCGCACCGCCAAGGGCCAGAACTGCGCTCAGCGTCAGGGCGAGGGCGGTGGCGTACACGCTCAGACGTAACGAACGTCGCCCGACAATCCACGGGCAGACCAGCAACAGCCAGAAGCCAATCAGTGGTTTGTCGAGATTCAGGTACATCGAAAACGGCACGGCGTTGTCGGTGAAGCGCTGCGGGTCGATGGCGCGACCGTTGGCGAAACCCGGCAGCCAATGCAGGGCCAGCGCCAAAGCCAGCACGATAAACAGGCCATGGCCGAGAAAACGTGCGACCGGCACCTGTTGTTGGCGCACGGCAAAGCCTGCGAATACCAGCAGGCCAACGGAAATCAACGCCAGCCAGCCAAGGTGACCGTAACTCAGCGCCCATCCGTAACCGAGGCTGAGAAGCGCCAGATAGAGCCATGGCAAAGCCTTCATCGAAAGTCCCTGTGCAAATTTTGTGGAAGGGCTTTCTACACGGGTGGGGGCGTGGGGACAAGTGAAGGTGTGGTGGCAAACCGGGACAGTGCGCGAACCTGTGACCAACACTGGTCCCCTGTGGGAGCTGGCTTGCCAGCGATGAGGCCTGCACAGCCGACATCTTCATCGACTGGTCCACCGCTATCGCTGGCAAGCCAGCTCCCACAGGGTTTTGTGGATGGCTGGGAATCAGTGCAGGTTAAGTTTCGCGGCCACACGCTCGGTGATTTCCGTGCGCAGCTTCAGCGATGGCGCGGCGCGCAAACGGGCCTCATCGACAATCGCCCCCGGCGCAGTCTCCGGGCTGCCCGCGTTGAACGGCGGCGCCGGCGCATATTCCAGTTGCAACTGGATCAGTTGCGCGGTGTCGGCATCCACCAACTCAGCCGCCAACACCAAGGCAAAATCGATCCCCGCCGTAATCCCGCCGCCGGTAAACAGATTGCCGTCACGCACCACCCGATCCTTCACCGCGATCGCGCCCAGCGTCGGCAGCAGATCGTGATACGCCCAATGCGTGGTCGCGCGTTTGCCTTGCAGCAGGCCCGCGGCGCCGAGCACCAGCGAACCGGTGCACACCGATGTCACGTACTTCGCCTGAGCAGCCTGACGCTTGATGAAGTCCAGCGTCACTAGGTCTTCCATCAACGCCCCAACGCCACCACCGCCGGGCACACAGATCACATCCAGATTGGGACAATCCTCAAACGTGATGGTCGGTTTCAGCAGCAGGCCGGTGCTGGCGGTGACCGGCATCAGATCCTTCCAGATCAGATGCACCTGCACGCCCGGCAACGAGGCGAGCACGTCGTACGGCCCGGTCAGGTCGAGTTGCTGAACCTGCGGAAACAATAGAAAACCGATCTGCAGCGTCATTGTTCTTGCTCCATGAAAAGGGGTGGACGGCTTCACTGTAGGCGCGTAGGTTCTGGCGCATACGCCAATCACCCCACGAATTACGCCAAATGCCCAAAGCCATCCACGTACTCGCGTTTGCCAACATGCAGATTCTCGACGTCACCGGGCCGTTGCAGGTATTCGCTTCGGCCAACGACATCGCCCGTCAGCGCCTTTTGCCCATTCCGTATGCGCCGAGCGTGATTGCCAGCGGCGGCGGGGCGGTGATGTCGTCGGCTGGTCTGGCGGTGTTGGCCGAACCGTTGCCCGAAGCGCCCAGCGACACATTGATCATCGCCGGTGGCTGGGGCATCTATCCGGCGGCTGAAGACATGGCGCTGGTGGATTGGGTGCGCGAACACGCCGCCAAATGTCGACGCGTGGCCTCGGTCTGCACTGGCGCGTTTTTGCTGGCAGCCAGCGGCTGGCTTGACGGTCGCCGAGTCGTCACCCACTGGACCCGCTGCGAACAACTGGCGCAGCAGCACCCAAAACTGCAAGTCGAGGCCAATCCGATCTTCATCAACGACGGCCCGGTCTGGACCTCGGCAGGTGTCACCGCCGGCATCGACTTGGCTCTGGCGATGGTCGAAGAAGATCTGGGCAGCGACATCGCGCTGGACGTCGCCCGCCATCTGGTGGTGTTCCTCAAGCGCCCCGGTGGGCAATCGCAGTTCAGCGTGACCCTGTCACTGCAGAATCAGGGCAATCGGTTTGATGAACTGCACGCGTGGATCGCCGAAAACCTGACCTGCGATCTTGGCGTGCCGACCCTTGCCGAGCAGGCGGGCATGAGCGAACGCAGTTTCGTCCGCCATTATCGTGCCGACACCGGCCAGACCCCGGCGCGGGCGATTGAACTGATCCGTGTCGAGACGGCGCGGCGCTTGCTCAGCGACACCGGCCTGCCGGTGAAACGGATCGCGGCCAATTGCGGATTTGGCAGTGAAGAAACCTTGCGCCGTAGCTTTCTACGGGCGATTGGCGTGACGCCGCAGGCGTATCGCGAGCGGTTTTCGCTCAGCACTGCAGTAGATCCGGTAATGCCTTGAGCATTTCCGGCGGGGCTATCTCCGGGTTCAGATAGACTGCACAGCTAATTCTGCCGACCGACTTCAAGGACGATGCATGTCACTCAAATCGCTGCTTGCTCTGCTGGTATTCGTCGCGATGCTGGCTGGTTGTGCTTCACCGCCACCGTCACTGCCGGACACCCCGCAACGCCGTGAACTGATGGAGCGCATGTTTGCCAAGTCGACGATCATGCTGTCGTTCAAGGAACTCGACGCACGCGCCGCCGCCGAGCCGGGCGAACCAAAACGCCAAATCTCTGCAGATGAGGCAGTGGCCAAGCATAAACAACAAATGAATGTCGACCTGCCAGCCGCGTACTGGCAGCAGCGCCGCGCCAACCTGGCGCAACTGATCGATGCCAGGGCCAAGGGCGAAGCTATCGGCCTGGCGGCTTATAAAGCGAAGTACTTCGAACAGTTGTCCCAGGCGCCGACACCTATGCTCACGGCGCTGGCCAATGCGCCGAGGATGGACGCGCTGCCAGAGTTTGCGCTGGTGCTGCCCAATGATCATCAACTCAGTTACTTCTACTTGATCACCGTCGCGGATGAGACGTTCTGGGAAATTGAGCAGTTTTACCAGCACATGGCCGATCTGGATGCCCAGTACGGCGTCTGCGCGCTGTTCCCGGATTGCTACCGAGCGGACTTCCGTACGGCTAAGCCTCGGCTTCCGCCATCTGATTAAAGTACTTCGTCCGGTCCGGGGTAAACGTCACCACCATCTTCGTCCGCGAGCACGTCAGCGAACGCTCTTCACTCAAATCAATATTCAGATCCTCGCCGCGCAAGCCTTGCCACTGCGCCAGGTATTTCAGCGAGCCGTATTTTTCGAGCTTTTTCAGGCTGCGACTCACGCCACCTTTCCAGCCGAGCACCGGCAGTTCACCGTCGAGGCACTGTTGGGCGATATGGGGGAAACGCGCGGCGCGCTGTCGGCCGACTTCCCAGCATTTGATCAGACCCTGGTCGGCAGCTTCCCAGAGCTGGGTGCGGGTCAGGCCCGTGCGAAGAGGGGCGGCGATGTTGCGCTGGACGTGCTGGCTCATTCTGGTTCCTTGAATTCGGGTTTTGTTGGACAGCTCCGCTGTGCCCGTTGCGGTGGATGGTAGGGGCGGATGTAACCGCTGGCAACAAGGTATTTCGGGGTGTAAGTGCAAGTTACGAGGGGAGCTTGGCGTGGTGTTTGTGAGTTTTTTGCGGGCATTGATTTACACAAAGTGTCGCCGCAGGTAACCGCTGCAAGGCCCAGCGCCGAAACTCGGCGCTGGGTGATGTGTGTGGCGTGTAGGCCGGCTTCCCACAAGAGGCGTTTAAAATGCGATTTATCTGACAGACGCTGACGAAGAATCGGACGAGTTCAAGGCTGCCACTCACTCTTTTCCCCGCTCAAACGCCGATCCAGAAAACTCGCCGCGCTGATCAACGCCAGATGCGTCAATGCCTGTGGGGTATTGCCCAAGTGCCGGCCATGGGCGTCGAACTCTTCGGCGTAAAGGCCCAGCGGATTGGCATAGCGCAGCAATTGCTCAAACTCCAGATGGGCTTTTTCCACCTGCCCCGCGCGAGCCAGGCATTCGACATACCAGAACGAGCACGCAGCGAAGGCGCCTTCGGTGCCGGCCAGGCCATCGATATTGCTGTCGTCATTGCGATAGCGGTAAACCATGCCGTCGCGCACCAGGGTCTTTTCGATGGCCGCGAGGGTCGCGAGCCAACGCGGATCCTTGGCGCTGACGAAACGCACCAGCGGCATCAACAACATCGAGCCATCCAGCGCCGTGCCGCCCTTGTACTGGACGAAATGCCCGCGCTCCTCGTTCCAGAAGTTGTCCCAGATGTCGGCGTAAATCGCCTGCCGGGTCTTGTCCCATTGCGCAAACGGGGCCGGCAGCGAGCGTTTCGAAGCCAGGCGAATGGCCCGGTCCAGCGCCACCCAGCACATCAGCCGCGAGTGCAGAAAATGATGTTGCTCACCGCGCATTTCCCAAATGCCGACGTCCGTGGTCTGCCAGGTTTCACAGACTTGATCGACCACTTCGCGCACGTGTCGCCAGCCCTCGTGGGAAATCGCGTCGCCATATTTGTTGACCAGATACACCGCGTCCATCAGTTCGCCGAAGATGTCGAGCTGGATCTGATCGTACGCGCCATTGCCGATGCGCACCGGTTGCGCGCCGCCGTGTCCGGACAGATGGGTCAGTTCGGTTTCCGGCAATTCCTGTTGCCCGTCAATGGCGTACAAAATATTCAGTTTCATCGGTTGCCCGTGGCAATCGCTGACCCGTCCGCGCAGCCAGCCCATGTAGTCGTTGGCTTCGCCGACAAAGCCCAGACGCATGAACGCGTACACCGTGAACGAGGCGTCGCGGATCCACGTGTAGCGGTAATCCCAGTTGCGCTCGCCGCCCGGCGTTTCCGGCAGACCGAAGGTGGCGGCGGCGAGAATCGCGCCGTGTTTGCGCGAGGTCAGCAACTTGAGCGCAAGGGCTGAACGGTTGACCATTTCGCGCCAGCGTCCACGATAGAGTGACTGCCCGAGCCAGTCGCGCCAGAACTTCAGCGTGCGCTCCATGCACAATTGCGCAGCGCCTTCCTCGAAGCGCGGATCGTCTTCGCCGCCGAGCAGAAACGCGGCTGTCTGATCCTGTTTCAAGGTAAATGAGGTTACCGCTGCGTCGGTCTCGATGTGCAGTGGTTGATCCGAGGTCAGCCGCATCGATGGCTGGCCATCGGCACTGAAGATCACCGCTTGCTGGTCCATCCGCGCGCGGGTGGCGGCGCGGGCATAGTCATGGCGCACCGCGCAACGCACGTGGAAGGTCGCTTCACCGCTGACCACGCGCACCCGGCGCATCAGCAACGGCAAATCGTCTGCGTTATCGGCGATCGGCAGCAGGTCGGTGACCTCGACTACCGCGCGCTCACTCAGCCAGCGAGTTTGCAGAACATTGGTGTCTGGCAGGTAAATCTGCTCGCGGCGGGCATCGGGCAGGTCTGGCGCCAACTGGAAAATTCCCGCGTCGGGGGTGTCCAGCAACGAACAGAAAATCGACGGGCTGTCGAACTCCGGCCAGCAGAAAAAATCCACGCTGCCACGGTCGTTGATCAGTGCCGCACTGCGCATGTCGCCGATGATGCCGTGGGCGTCGATCGGGCTTTGTCGTTCCAGGTGATGCTCAGCCATTGCCGCGAAACTCCGGATAGAGGCTCATGCCGCCGTCGATGAACAGGGTGGTGCCAACGATGTAATCGGAGGCGTCGGAGGCGAGAAAGACCAGCGCATTGGCGACGTCTTCAGCATCGCCGATGCGTCCGTAGGGAATCAGCTCAAGCAGCTTTTCGCCGGCAGCGCCTTCAGTGGCGTCTTGATTGATCGCCGTGCGAATGGCCCCCGGCGCAATGCCGTTGATACGAATGCGTTGGTGGCTGACTTCCTGCGCGAGGGTCTGCATCAGTTGGTCGACGCCGCCCTTGGACGCGGCGTAATTGACGTGACCGGCCCAGGGAATGCGCTGGTGCACCGAACTCATGTGGATGATCTTGCCGGCCGCACGGGACACGCCTTCACGAATGCCTTGGCGATTGAAGATGCGCAGGGCAGCGCGGGCGCAGAGGAACTGCCCAGTGAGGTTGACGCCGATCACTGCGTTCCAGTCGTCCAGCGACATATCCACAGCGGCGGCGTCTTTTTGCATACCCGAGTTGGCCACCAGAATGTCCAGTGAACCGAAGGCATCGAGGGTTTCGGTGAACAGCCGTTCAACCTCGTCTTCCTTTGATACGTCGGCGCGGATGGCGATGGCTCGGCCACCATCGGCAATGATCTGTCGGGCCAGTGCCTCGGCTGGTTCTGCCTGCCGGTTGTAGTTGATGATTACTGCGGCGCCGGCGGCGGCGAGGGCTTTTGCGCACGCGTGGCCGATGCCGGAACTGGCGCCGGTGATCAGGGCTGTTTGTCCGGTGAGGGAGATGTGCATGCGGGGTCTCGCCTTGAGTGAGGGCTTATAAAGCTGACTGGTGGCGAGCGATGAGAGTTCAGCTCGAAGATCAAAAGATCGCAGCGTGCCGCAGCTCCTACATGGAATGCGATCTCCAGTAGGAGCTGCGGCACGCTGCGATCTTTTGATCTGCAAGGCCTTCACATTCCACCAACAATTCCTCGCTTCCACGCCTCGCGACCCTATGGCAACTTGGCGGCCCTTGACGAGGCTGCAACCCATGGCAAACCCCTACCGCGAATTGTTCAACGCCCCCGGTGCACGCAATTTTGTGCTGGCCGGAATGATCGCGCGCATGCCGATCTCCATGACCGGTATCGGCGTGATCACCATGCTCTCGCAGTTGAAGGGCGGGTATGCGCTGGCCGGTGCGGTGGCGGCGACGTTCGCCCTGGCAACGGCGTTCTGTGCGCCACAGGTTTCGCGGCTGGTTGATCGCTTCGGTCAGGGGCGGATTCTGCCGGTATCGGCATTGATCGGCGGCGGGGCGCTGTTGATGTTGCTGCTGTGCACGCGTTTGCAGGCACCGACCTGGACGCTGTTCGTCTTCGCCGCGCTGGCCGGGTGCATGCCGAGCATGTCGGCGATGGTGCGGGCGCGCTGGACGGAAATCTATCGCGGCCAGCCACAACTGCAGACGGCGTACGCGCTGGAGTCGGTACTCGATGAAGTCTGCTTTATTGTCGGTCCGCCGCTGTCGGTGGGCTTGTGCGTGGCGGTGTTCCCCGAGGCCGGGCCGCTGGCGGCGCTGTTGGCGCTGGCGATCGGCGTGACGGCGTTTGTCGCTCAGCGCAGCACCGAGCCGCCGGTGCATCCGCACGCCCTCGAGCACCACGGCTCAATCATTGGTTCGACGGACATTCAGCTGTTGCTGGCGTTAATGATCGCCATGGGCGTGATCGTCGGTGTGGTCGATGTCGTCAGCGTCGCGTTCGCTCAGCAACAGGGGCAACCGGCGGCGGCGAGCATTGTGCTGTCGGTGTATGCCATCGGTTCGTGTCTGGCCGGGATTGCGTTTGGGGCGATGCGCTCGAAACTGCCGTTGCCGCAATTGTTTCTGTATGGCGGGGTGGCGACGGCCGTGACGACGCTGCCACTGTTGCTGGCGAGCAATATTATCGGCCTCGCGCTGGCAGTATTCATTGCCGGCCTGTTCTTCGCGCCAACCTTGATTGTCGCGATGGCACTGGTCGAACGCATTGTGCCGCCGGCCAAGCTCACCGAAGGGCTGACCTGGCTGGTGACTGGTTTGAGTATCGGCGTTGCCATTGGCGCCGCTGGTTCGGGCGCGCTGGTCGATGCTTTCGGCGCACGCAGCGGCTTTTGGTTGGCGATTGCTGCCGGGGCAGTAGTCCTCGCGTCGGCGGTGCAGAGTTTCCATCATCTGAAGTGATCGGCCAACCGACTAATTCCCGCGTCACCTCATCCGTTCTCTTTTACAGATAACCCTATTGAGGTAAACGCGGTGACAAAGCTGACACTGCTGTGCCTGCCCTATTCGGGCGCCAGCGCCATGGTCTACAGCCGCTGGCGGCGCCAACTGCCGTCGTGGTTGCACCTGCAACCGGTGGAATTGCCCGGGCGCGGTGCCCGATTCGACGAACCCCTGCAAATCGACATGCGTGCGCTGGCCCGGCAATTGGCCCGCGAGCACAAGTCCGGCTTGCAAACGCCTTACGCGCTGTTCGGGCATAGCCTCGGTGCGCTGCTGGCGTGCGAACTGGCACATGCTTTTCGCGAGCTCGGTGCGCCGGAGCCGGTGGCGCTGTTCGCTTCCGGCACGGCCGCGCCGACCCTGCGCAGTGACTATGATCGCGGCTTTGCCGAAGCGCGCAGCGATGAGGAATTGATCGATCAACTGCGCACTTTTCAGGGCACCAGTGAAGAAGTGCTGGCCAATAAAGAGCTGATGAGCCTGACCCTGCCGGTGCTGCGCGCCGACTTCATGATGTGCGGGCGTTTCACGCCGGCGCAGCGGCCCTTGCTCAATTGTCCGGTGCATGTGCTGGGCGGCAAGGAAGACCGCGCGACCACTGAGCAACTGATCGGCTGGAGCAAGGAAACCCTGGGCAGTTTTTCCGTGGACATGATGACCGGTGGGCACTTCTTCATTCATGAGCACGAAGCCCGGGTCATTCGCACGATCAAGACCCATCTGGAAGTCCATCACCGCCGTCATGCCCAGGCAGCGGCGCCGGCCTTTTAGCGCGGTTCACCTATCGAGTGATTACAGGAGGCCAGTCATGGCTGTTGCTGTGGGATTTTCCGTTCGGCCACTGCTGCCGCAACGGGGGCGCTTGCCGTTGTTGGTGGAAGCGACCGATGCGGACACTGACTTGCTGGCAGTGTTCGATGAATTGAAAGAACTGGTGGACGAGCATCTGCTGCGCGACGGCGGGGTACTGTTTCGCGGTTTCCGTCTGAACGGTGCCGAACAGTTCCGGCAGTTCGCGGCGAGTTTTGGCCATCCGCTGTTGAACTATGAATTCGGCTCGACGCCGCGCACCAACGTGACGCAGGGCGTGTACACCTCGACCGAATACCCGGCGCACCAGAGCATTCCGCTGCACAACGAGCAGGCCTACTCCCGCGACTGGCCGATGAAAATCTGGTTCTACAGCATGATCGCGGCAAAGTCCGGTGGCGAGACGCCGATTGCCGACAGCCGTGAAGTCTATCGGCGTATTCCCGCGGCGATTCGCGAGCGCTTCGTCAGCAAAGGGCTGATGTATGTGCGCAACTTCGGCAACGGGTTGGATGTGGCCTGGGAAGATGTCTTCGACACTGACGATCGCGAGGTCGTCGAGGCCTACTGCAAGGCCCACGGCATTGTCTGCGAATGGAAGGATGACGGTGAACTGCGCACCCGTCAGACCTGTCAGGCGGTGGCGGTCCATCCGGTGACCGGTGACAACGTCTGGTTCAATCAGGCGCACCTGTTCCACATTTCCAACCTGCAAGCGGAAGTGCGTGAAAGCCTGCTGGACATTGTCGACGAAGAAGACTTGCCGCGTAACGTTTACTACGGTGACGGCTCGGCGATTGAAGACGAGGTGCTGGCGCAGATTCGCGCGGTGCTCGATGAGTGCGCGATCAGCTTTCCCTGGCAGGAGGGCGATGTGCTGATGCTCGACAACATGCTCTCGGCGCACGCGCGTTCGCCGTTCGAAGGTCCGCGTAAAGTGATTGTCGCCATGGCTGAAGGGCATTCACAGGGTCCGCTCTGAGCAATTCCCACGTCTGTTGGTAAAGCTGCCGAAGCCGGTCTCGTACCGGCTTCGGCATTTGTGTGTCTACCGTCGAGCCGCTGTTGCGCCAGCGCGCTAAATCATCGCGTTTGTCATTCGTTCTTGTTGATACGACCGGGTCTCCTGGTCACGCCGCCGATCAGCAAGGACCCCATGCATGAATGCCGCAGACGCCCAGAAACTAGCCCGTCGTTTTATCGAACTGCCACAGGACAAACGCCGTTTGTTCCTCGCCGGTATGGCCCGTGAGGGCATCGATTTTGCGCAGCTGCCCATGACTGCCTGTGACGGGATCGCCGAGCGAGACGGACTTTCGTATGCCCAGCAGCGGATGTGGTTTCTCTGGCAACTGGACCCGCACAGCGCTGCTTACAACTTGCCAATGGCGGTACGTCTTACGGGAGACTTGCAAGCGCAGGCGCTGGAGCAGGCGTTCAGTCAGTTGGCGGCGCGGCACGAGTGCTTGCGCACCACCTTCGGTCAGGATGGTGAGCGCGCGGTTCAGCGCGTCGCTGAACCGCAGCCGTTGAAACTGGCGATCAGCGATCTCAGTGCGGTGCCCGAAGCCCAGCGCTGGCCGCTGGCGCAACAGCACATGATGGCTGAGGCCGGTCAAGCCTTTGATCTGGAGAATGGCCCGCTGCTCAGTCTGCGCCTGTTGCGCCTGGCCGAGCAGGAGCATGTGTTGCTGCTGACCTTGCACCACATCATCGCCGATGGCTGGTCGATGAACATTCTCATCGATGAGTTCATGCGCATCTATGACGCACGGGTGGCGGGGCGCGAGCCGTCGTTGCCGGCGCTCACCGTGCATTACCGCGATTACGCGTTGTGGCAGCGTAGTTGGCTGGAGGCCGGTGAGCGCGAGCGTCAGCTGGATTACTGGCGCACGCAATTGGGCGACGAGCATCCGGTGCTGGAGCTGCCGACCGATCGTGCCTATCCGGCGCAATCCAGTCATCAGGGCGCGCGTCTGGAAACGGTGATCGACGCAGCGCTGCGTCAGGAGCTGAAAAGCCTTGCCCAGCGTCAGGGCGTGACACTGTTTGTGGTGTTGCTGGCCGCGTTCAAAACGTTGCTGCATCGCTACAGCGGCCAGACCGATATTCGCGTTGGCGGGCTGATCGCCAACCGCACCCGCAGCGAAACCGAAGGGCTGATCGGCTTCTTCGTCAACACGCAGATCCTGCGCAGCGAAGTCACCGCGCAAACACGTTTTGCCGATCTGTTGCAGAACCTGCGTCAGGCCGCACTCGGCGCGCAGGTTCATCAGGATCTGCCGTTCGACGCCTTGATCGAAGCCTTGCAACCGGCGCGCAGCCAAAGCCACAACCCGCTGTTCCAGGTGATGTTCAACCACCAGCCGCTGGTGACCGACTTGCAGCACGTGCAACTCGAGTCCGGTTTGCAGGTGGGCTATTTGACTGAGGAGCAATTGGCCGGCAGCGGTCGCCAACATGCCGCCACCAGCGACCTGATGCTCGACACCCGCGAGGAGGGCGAGCAGTTGTTCGCGGCCTTCACCTACGCCACCGATATTTTTGATGCCGCAACCATCGCTGCGATGGCCGGGCATTGGCGCAACATCCTCGCGTCCGTGTGCCGTGATCCGCAGCAAATCGTCGGCGAAGTCGAACTGCTGGCGGAGACTGAACGTGCACAACTGATTCAAGTCACCAAGGCAGAACCGGTTTTCGCCAGTGTGCAGACCCTGTTCGAAGCGCAGGTGGCGCGCACGCCGCAGGCAGCGGCGGTGATTCTCGCGACCAAGCCGTCGCCGTCACTCAGCTATGCCGAGTTGAACACCCGCAGCAATCGTCTGGCCCATCAGTTGCGCACTCGCGGTGTCGGCCCTGACGTGCTGGTCGGCGTGGCGCTGGGGCGCTCGCTGGAACTGGCAGTGGCATTGCTGGCGGTGCTCAAGGCCGGCGGCGCTTACGTGCCGCTGGATCCGCAGACACCGGCCGAACGTTTGCGCCACGTGCTCGATGACAGTGGCCTGAAACTGCTGCTGACCGATCGCGAAAGCCTCGTCAGCCTGCCGGATCTGGATGACGTCGATTGCCTGTGTCTGGAGCAGTTGGCCGACAGTGATCCTGCCGACAATCTGCCTGTGACGGTCGCCGCGCAAAACCTCGCCTACGTGATCTACACCTCAGGCTCGACCGGCCGCCCGAAAGGCGTCGCGGTCAGTCATGGCGCGTTGAGCGAGTTCATCGCCCGCGCCATCGATTACAGCGACTTGCGCGAAGGCGATCGCGTTTTGCAGTTCGCCACCAGCAGCTTCGACGGCTTTGTCGAGCAGTTTTTCCCGCCGCTGTGTCACGGTGCCGCAGTCGTCCTGCGTGATGCGCGGTTGTGGGACAGCGCGGCGTTGCATCAGGTCATTGTCGAACATGGCATCACCCTGGCTGATCTGCCGGCCGCTTATTGGTATTGGCTGGTGCAGGAATACGCCGCTAATCCACCGGCCGGTTTCGCTGCGCTGCGGCAGATTCACGTCGGCGGCGAGGCGATGGCGGTAGACGGTTTGCGCCTGTGGCAACAGGCCGGTTTGGGCCATGTGCGCTTGCTCAACACCTACGGGCCGACCGAAGCCACGGTGGTTTCGACCATTCACGACTGCACCGCGCTGACGGCCGACGCCGTGTCGTGGCGCGGCATCCCGATCGGCCACGGTCTCGACGCACGCCGCCTGTACGTGCTCGACGATGATTTGAACCTGCTGCCACAAGGCGCGGTGGGCGAGTTGTACATCGGCGGGCCTGGCCTGGCGCGGGGTTATCACCGTCAGCCGACCCTCAGCGCCGAGCGCTTTATCGCCGACCCGTTCGCCGACGGCCAGCGCCTGTACCGCACCGGCGACCGCGCGCGACTGCGACCTGACGGCGCGGTGGAGTACATCGGCCGGGTCGATCATCAAGTGAAGATTCGCGGTTTCCGCATCGAACTGGGCGAAATCGAATCGCGCCTGCAGCAATGCCCCGGCATCCGCGAGGCGGTGGTGCTGGCAGTTCCGCTAAGCGGTGGTTTGCAACTGGTGGCCTACGTGGTCAGCGATCCGGCGGTGCTGCAAAGTGCAGCGACGCAAACGGCGTTCCGTCAGCAAATCCGCGCGGCGCTGCAAGCCAATCTGCCGGATTACATGGTGCCGGGCCATCTGCTGTTGCTGGCAAACCTGCCGCTGACACCGAGCGGCAAACTCGATCGCAAGGCCTTGCCGGCACCGGATCCGAGTCAACTGCAAGGCGACTATCGCCCGCCGCAAACCGATACCGAACAACAACTGGCGCAAATCTGGGCAGAGGTCCTGCAAGTGGCACGGGTCGGTCTGGATGATCACTTCTTTGAATTGGGTGGCCATTCGCTGCTGGCCGCGCAGGTGATCGCGCGCATCAAAACTCAATTGGGCGTGGTGTTGCCGCTGCGCAGCCTGTTCGAGAAACCGCTGCTGGGTGAACTGGCGGGGGTGCTGGCGCAACTGGCTGACAGTGCAACGAACGACGACTGGTCCGATATGGATCAGTTCATGAATGCTTTGCAAGGAGAAGAAGTATGAGCGGCACCATGGCGGAACGTATCGCGAAGAGGTTCGTCGGCTTGCCGCTGGAACAGCGTCGGCTGTTTCTGGCCAAGCTGCGCGAGGACGGCAAGGACTTCAGCCTGTTGCCGCTGCCGGTCAGTCGGCACGATGTCGCGCCGATTCCGTTGTCGTTCGCTCAGCAGCGTCTGCTGTTTCTCTGGCAACTCGAACCGCAAAGCGCCGCCTACAACATGGCCGCCGGCCTGCGCCTGAACGGGCGTCTGGACGAAGCGGCGCTGCAGCGCTCCTTCGATCACCTGGTGGCGCGCCATGAGGTCCTGCGCACGGTGTTCCAGACTGACGGTGATCAGCCACACCAGGTCATCCTTGATCAGCAACCCCTGGCCGTGGAACGCATTGACCTGACCGGGCTGCCGCCGTCAGAGCGCGAGCAGGCGTTGGCGCAACAGGTGCAGAGCGTCACCGCACGGCCATTCGATTTGCGCCACGGGCCGCTGCTGCGCGCCAGTCTGTTTGCGCTGGCCAACGAAGAGTTCGTGCTGGTGGTGAGCATGCACCACATCGTCTCTGACGGCTGGTCGATGGACGTGATGGTCAAGGAATTCGTCCAGTGCTATCAGGCGTTCAGCCTCGAACGCGAGCCGCAATTGCCAGCGCTGGCGCTGCAATACGCCGACTACGCGATCTGGCAACGCCGCTGGCTGGAGGCCGGCGAGGGCGAACGGCAACTCGATTACTGGCGTCAGCAACTGGGTGAAGAACACCCGCTGCTGGAAGTCGCGCCGGACTTTGCCCGGCCACTGACGCAAAGCTTCGAGGGCCAGACCCTGAGTTTTGATTTCGGTGCGCCGCTGTCCCTGCAACTCAACGCCTTTGCCCGTAGCCAGGGCATCAGTCTGTTCATGCTGGTGCTGGCTGGGTTCTCGTTGTTCCTGTCGCGGCAGGCCGGGCAGCGTGACATTCGCGTCGGCGTGCCGAATGCCAACCGTGGCCGTGCTGAAGTCGAAGGGCTGATCGGCTTTTTCGTCAACACTCAGGTGCTGCGATGCGAGGTGGATGAGCGCGGCAGTTTCGAGGATTTGCTGGCGCGGGTGCGTGAAGCCTCGTTCGGTGCGCAGGCGCATCAGGAGTTGCCGTTCGAGCAACTGGTGGACGAGTTGGTGGCAGAACGCACCTTGGGCCACAACCCGCTGTTCCAGGCCAAGTTCAACCAGAACGTCGGTATGCAGAAGCAGCGTTCGATGGCGCTGCCCGGGCTGAGCGTGGCCGAGTATCCGCTGGACAAGGATGGCACTCACTTCGATCTGGCGCTGGACATTACCGATGACGGCACGCTGATTCACGGCCAGATGACCTATGCCAGCGACCTCTATCGGGCGGAAACCGTCGAAGCTTTTGTGCCGGCCTTGCTCGGTCTGTTCAGCGAATTGCTGAAAGCGCCGCAAGCGCCGTTGCACAGTGTTGCGCAGATCTCGCCAGCGCCGCTCCCGGCACCCGCCGAACCGGCGTTGTCGGTGTTGCAGCACTGGGATCGTGAGGTCGCCCGCCAGCCTGAAGCGCTGGCTGCGCGCGACCTGAATCAGGCTTTGAGTTATCAGGTGCTGGATCAGGCGGCCAATCGGCTGGCCCATCATTTGCGCGCCCAAGGCGTGCGCGATGGGCAGCCGGTGGCGGTGCTGATGGAGCGTTCGCTGGACTGGCTGACTTCGGTGCTGGCGATCTTCAAGGCGGGTGCGGTGTACATGCCGCTGGACGTCAAAGCGCCGGACGCACGTTTGCAGCAGATGCTCGGCGCTGCGAAAGTACGGCTGCTGTTGTGCGCCGACGGCGATGCACGCGTGTCCGCGCTGGCGGTCGATGGTTGTCAGGGCATCGCCTTTGCAGCGCAGCAGTGGCAGTCCATGCCGGACACTTGCCCCGCCGTGACGCTGTGCGCGCAATCACCGGCGTATGTGATTCACACCTCCGGTTCCACCGGGCAACCGAAAGGTGTACTGGTCAGCCATGGCGCGCTGGGCAGTTATGTGCGCGGTGTGCTTGAGCGACTGGCGCCGACAGCGGACGCCAGCATGGCGCTGGTCTCGACCATCGCCGCCGACCTTGGTTTTACCGTGCTGTTCAGTGCGCTGTGTTCGGGACGACTGCTGCATGTCTTGCCGGAAGAATTGGGCTTCGATCCGGACCGGTTTGCCGAGTACATGGCCAGGCATCAAGTGGGCATGCTGAAAATCGTCCCGGGCCATCTGGCCGCGTTGCTGCAGGCCGCGCGGGCTGCCGACGTGCTACCGGAACACGCGCTGATCGTCGGCGGTGAAGCATGCTCGCCAGCGCTGGTCGAGCGCGTGCGCGAGCTCAAACCGGGCTGCCGCATCATCAACCACTACGGGCCGAGCGAAACCACGGTGGGCGTACTGGCCCATGAAGTCGGTGATCTGACCCTGACGCGCAGCGTACCGGTCGGTAGCGCACTGGCCGGCGCTCACGTTTACGTGCTCGACGATGTGCTGAACAACGTTGCCGATCAGGTGGCCGGCGAGTTGTACATCGGTGGTGACAGCGTCGCGCTGGGCTACCTGAATCAGCCAGGGCTGACCGCCGAGCGCTTCCTGCCGGATCCGTTCGGCGCGCCGGGTGCGCGGGTGTATCGCAGCGGCGACCGAGTACGCCGCAATCGTCAGCAAACGGTGGAGTTCATCGGCCGCGCCGACGATCAGGTCAAGGTGCGCGGTTATCGCGTGGAGCCGGCGGAAGTCGCGCGGGTGTTGCTGGGCCTGGACGGCGTCAGCGAAGCGGCGGTGCTGGCGCTGGCACTGGATGACGACCCGACGCGTCTGCAACTGGTTGCGTGGTGTGTACCAACGGCGGGGCTGACCTTGCAGGCGCAGGCGCTGCGCGAGCAATTGCAGGCGTGCCTGCCGGACTACATGGTTCCCACACAGATTGTGTTACTGGAAACATTGCCGCTGACGGCCAACGGTAAGCTCGACAAACGTGCCTTGCCGGTGCCGGGCGTGGTCACTCAACACTTCGTCGCACCAGTGGGTGAAATCGAAGAAAAACTCGCGGCGATCTGGGCCGACGTGCTCAAACTGGAGCGCGTGGGCAGCACCGACAACTTCTTCGAACTGGGCGGCGACTCGATCCTCAGCCTGCAAATCATCGCTCGCGCCAAACGCCAGGGCATCAAGCTGAGCCCCAAGCAACTGTTCGAAAAACAGACCATCGGCCAACTGGCCGCTGTGGCCAAGCTGATCGAAGCCAAACCCGTCACGGCTGCGGTACCGGCCGCTCGCGGACCGTTGCCATTGCTGCCGATTCAGGCACGGTTCTTCGCAACCGCGATTGCCCAGCGTCAGCACTGGAACCAGTCGGTGATGCTGCAGCCGACCACACCGCTCGACGCCGCGCCTCTGCGCACAGCGCTGGCGGCGCTGATCGAACAGCACGAAGCATTGACGCTGAATTTCCAGGCCAGCGGTGATGTCTGGCAGGCAATGCCGCAGACCCAGCGTGATCCGGAGCTGTTATGGGTACGCGAACTTGCCAGCGTGGACGCTTTGCCGGCACTCGCCGACGACGCCCAGCGCAGTCTCGATCTGCAGCAAGGGCGTTTGGTGCGGGCGGTGCTGGTGAACCTGCCGAACGCTGAGCAACGCCTGTTGCTGGTTATTCATCACTTGGTGGTGGATGGCGTGTCGTGGCGCATTCTGCTGGAAGATCTGCAGCACGCTTACACTGCGCTGGCGGCGGGCACGCCGCTGGTCTTGCCGGGCAAAAGCAGCTCGCTGCACAGTTGGGCCGAACATCTGCATCGTTACGGGCAGAGTGAGGTGCTGGCCGCTGAAAGTGGTTACTGGCGGCAAACCCTGGAGGCGAGCGACGCGCAACTGCCACGCGATTTCCCCCAGGACACCCAGACCCGCGAACAGGCGGGCCGCGCCAGCTCGCGCCTGAGCCAGACACTGACCCACAAACTGCTGAAAGTGGCGCCAGCGGCGTATCGCACGCAGATCAACGACCTGCTGCTGGCGGCCCTGGCGCGGGTGTTGTGTGACTGGAGCGAACAGCCTTCGGTACTGATTCAGCTCGAAGGTCATGGCCGTGAGGACCTGTTCGACGACATCGACCTGAGCCGCACCGTGGGCTGGTTCAGCAGCTTGTTCCCGGTGCGCCTGACACCCGAAGCTACGCCGGGTGCGTCCCTCTGCGCGATCAAGGAGCAATTGCGTGCGGTGCCGGGCAAAGGCATCGGATTTGGAGTGTTGCGTTACCTGAGCCAATCCGCCGAGTTGCAGGGATTGCCGCAGCCGCGCGTGACCTTCAACTACCTCGGCCAGTTCGACGGTGCGTTCAACGCCGACGCCGGCGCGCTGTTCGTGCCGAGTGGTGAAAGCACCGGCGCCAATCAGGACGCGGCTGCACCGTTGGGTAACTGGCTGAGCGTTGATGGTCAGGTCTATGGCGGTGAGCTGGAATTGACCTGGACCTTCGGCACCGGCATGTATCGCACAGAAACGGTCGAGGCGCTGGCCGAGGCCTATCGTCGTGAGCTGGAGCGTTTGATCGAGCATTGCTGCGACAGTGGCGAGGCGGCTGTGACGCCGTCGGACTTCAGTCTGGCAACACTGACCCAGGCACAGCTGTCGGCGCTGCCGATCCCGGCCCGCGACATCGTCGACCTCTATCCGTTGTCGCCGATGCAGCAGGGCATTCTGTTCCACAGCGTCAACGATCCGGACAGCCCGGCGTACACCAATCAATTGCGCGTGGATGTGCAACGCCTCGACGCCGAGCGTTTCCGGCAGGCCTGGCAGCAAACCGTTGATGCCCACGAGATCCTGCGCACGGCATTCGTCTGGCCACAGGATGCCGCCGCAGCGGTGCAAGTGGTTCGTCAGAGTGCTCAGATGCCATGGCGCATGCAGGACTGGCGCGGTCGTGCTGACATCGGTGCGGCGCTGGAGCAACTGGCCAGCGAGGACTTGGCCAGTGGTTTCGACCTGACCGGCGCGCCGCTGTTGCGGGTGACGCTGGTGCGCACGGACGAGGCCACGCATCACCTGATTTATACCTGCCACCACATCCTCATGGACGGCTGGAGTACGTCGCAGTTGTTCGGCGAAGTGCTGCAGCGTTATGCCGGCCTGACCCCGGCGGTCGGGCAGGGGCGTTATCGCGATTACATCGAATGGCTGGGTCAGCGTGATCAGCAGGCCAGTCGTGATTTCTGGACGACGGCCCTCGCTGATCTTGATGAGCCGACGCGTCTGGCCGGTGCCTTGTCGGGCGGGCAGCACGCGGCCAGCGGTTACGCCGAACACGAGCATGTATTCAGCGAAACCTTGACGGCGGACTTGAACCGCTTCGCCCGCGAGCAGAAAGTCACCCTCAACACCTTGGTGCAAGCGGCGTGGCTGGTGCTGTTGCAGCGTTATACCGGGCAGGACCATGTGGCATTCGGCGCCACCGTCGCCGGGCGTCCGACGGATTTGCCGGGCGTCGAGCAGCAGATCGGTCTTTTCATCAACACCTTGCCGGTGGTCGCGGCGCCGTCCGCCGAGATCGTCGTCAGCCAGTGGCTGCAACAGGTGCAAGACGTCAATCTGGCCCTGCGCGAGCACGAACACACGCCGCTCTACGACATTCAGCGTTGGGCCGGTGCGGGTAACGGTGCGTTGTTCGACAGCATTCTGGTGTTCGAAAACTACCCGATGGCCGAAGCGCTGCAACAGGGCCCGGCCACGGGGCTGACGTTCTCGGCGATTCGTCGTCAGGAACAGACCAACTACCCGTTGACGCTGGTGGCGGTGACCGGGCGTGAACTGAGCCTGGGGATCAGTTACGACCGGGCCAGTTTCGATGCGGCCGCAATCAGCGGTTTGAGCGCGCAACTGCAGAGCCTGCTGACGCAGTTCCTCGCCGATGCCTCTCAGCCGTTGGGTGCGCTGCAATTGCTCGCCGAACCACAGCGTCAACAGGCCATCGCTTGGGGCAAGGCCGACGTTACGGCAACGGACGCGCGCACAGTGCTGGAACATCTCGCTGCGCAGGTGCAGCGTCAGCCACAAGCACATGCGGTGCTGTTCGCCGAGCAACGGATCGATTATCAGAGCCTCGATACCCGGGCCAATCGCCTGGCGCACCAGCTACAAACACTGGGCGTCGGGTCGGAGGTGCGGGTCGGGGTGTGCATGCGCCGCACGCCGGACATGCTCGTGGCGCTGTTGGCGATCCTCAAGGCGGGTGGCGCCTATGTGCCGCTGGATCCGGACTATCCACAGGAACGCTTGTTGCACATGCTCGACGACAGCCGCGCCGCCGTGCTGATCACCGAGCCGGCCGCACTGGCGCTGTTGCCTGAGACGTTGAGCGCGCAGGTGCTGTTGGTGGAAGAGGGCGCGTTGAGCGCGTTCTCGACAACGGCACCGCTGGTGAATGTCACTGCGCAGAATCTGGCGTATGTCATCTACACCTCCGGCTCCACCGGCAAACCGAAAGGCGTGGCCATCACCCATGGCAACCTGTCGGCGTTGATTCAATGGTCGGCCGGGGTCTATCACGAAGACCAACTGCGCGGTGTGCTGGCCTCGACGTCGATCTGCTTCGACCTGTCGGTCTGGGAAATCTTTGTCACCCTGGCCTGCGGTGGTTGCCTGGTGCTGGCGGACAATGCGCTGGCGCTGGCCGATTTGCCGGCCCGCGAACAGGTCACGCTGATCAACACGGTGCCGTCGGCGATTGCCGCGCTGCAACGTGCCGGGCAGATTCCGCATTCGGTGGCGACCATCAATCTGGCCGGCGAACCGCTCAAGCAAAGCCTGGTCGACACGCTGTACGCGAGCACGTCGGTGCAGTTGGTCTACGACCTCTACGGGCCGTCGGAGGACACCACCTATTCGACCTTCACCCTGCGCACACCCCAGGGCCAGGCGAACATCGGCCGACCGTTGCCGAACACCGTGGCCTATCTGCTCGACAGCCAGTTGCAAGTACTGCCGAGTGGCGTGCCTGCCGAGTTGTACCTGGGCGGTGCCGGTGTCACCCGGGGTTATCTGCTGCGCGCGGCACTGACCGCCGAGCGCTTTGTGCCGAATCCGTACGCCAGCAACGGCGAGCGCCTGTACCGCACTGGCGATCTGGTACGCCAGGGCAGCGATGACAACATCGAGTACATCGGCCGGGCCGACCATCAGGTGAAGATTCGCGGATTCCGTATCGAGCTCAACGAAATCGAAGCGCGGCTGCTGGAGCAGGACGAGATCCGCGAAGCTGTGGTGCTCGCGCAAGACGGTGCCGCCGGTAAACACCTGCACGCCTACGTGGTGGCGCAGGCTGTGGTCGATCAAACGGTGTGGGTGGAACGCTTGCGCAGTGCATTGGCCAGTCGCTTGCCAGCGCACATGGTGCCGGGCCACGTGCACCTGATCGACGCCATCCCGCTGACCCCCAACGGCAAGCTCGATCGCAAGGCACTGATGGCCTTGGGCGACGGCCCGGCGCAGCAGCATTACCAACCGCCGCAAAGCGATTTGCAGTGGGAAGTGGCGACGATCTGGCAGGAAGTGCTGGAGGTTGAGCAAGTGGGCCTCGCGGACAACTTCTTCCAGCTTGGCGGGCACTCGTTGCTGGCGACGCTGGTGGTGACCCGGATCAAGGAGCGTCTGGGCGACAAGGTGCCGCTCAAAGAGCTGTTCGAAACCGACACCCTCAAGGCGTTCTGTGCGCGAATCGAGGCCTTGCGCGTCGAAATGTCGCCCGTTCAGGATGAATTGGCTAAATCCCTGGAGGCCCTCAAACGTCTATCCCTCGATGATCTGGAAAAACTGATTTCTTGAGAGGGAAAAACGCGTGCAAGAGTTAATCGAGTCGGTAGGACAACTTTCGGCTAAGCAAAGAAAGGCTCTGGCGGTTCTGCTCAAGCAGAAAGGCGTCAACCTCTTTGACATTGCCCCGGTTTTCAAGCGCACGGCTGAGGAGCCGTTGCTGCTGTCCTACGCTCAGCAGCGCCAGTGGTTTCTCTGGCAGTGGGCGCCGCACAGTGCGGCCTACAACATTCCGACGGCCCTGCGTTTGCAGGGCCCGCTGGATGTCAGCGCGCTGGAGCGCAGTGTTCAGGCGCTGATCGAACGACACGAAACCTTGCGCACGGTGTTCTCTCAGGAAACCGCGCAACCCTTGCAAGTGGTCCTGCCCGCAGGACCCTTTGCACTGGAGACTCATCAACTGAGCGCTGAGCTGACCAACGACGCGGATGCTTTGATCCAGGCGTTCGTGCAGACCCAGAGCCAGAAAACGTTCGACCTGCAGCACGGCCCGCTCTTGCGCGCAGCGCTGCTGCAAGTCACCCCCAATGACCATGTGCTGGTGCTGACCCTGCACCACATCGTCTCCGATGGCTGGTCGCTGCAAGTGATGATCGAGGAACTGGTGCAGCTCTACGCCGGTTTCAACCTCGGTCACGATGCCGGTCTGCCGGCCTTGCCGATTCAATACGCCGACTACGCCTTGTGGCAACGGCAGTGGATGGAGGCCGGTGAGCAGGAGCGGCAACTGGCTTACTGGCAAGAGAAACTCGGCGGCGAACAACCGGTCCTCGAACTGCCGATGGATCGCCCGCGCTCCATCGAGCAAAGCTTCGCCGGCGCCAGCCACAACCTGATTCTCGACCCGGCGCTGAGCCACGCGCTCAAGGCCTTCGCCCGGCAAGAAAACGTCACCCTGTTCGTGGTCTTGCTGGCCTCGTTCCAGGCCCTGTTGCACCGTTATAGCGGTCAGGCCGACATCCGCGTCGGCGTGCCGAATGCCAACCGTGGGCGGGTGGAAATCGAGCGGCTGATCGGCTTCTTCGTCAACACTCAGGTGCTCAAGGCCGACATCGACGGGCAGATGTCCTTTGTCGATCTGCTGCGTCAGGTCAAAAAGACCGCGCAGGAAGCGCAGGCCCATCAGGACTTGCCCTTCGAGCAACTGGTCGAAGCGCTGGAACCGGGCCGCAGCCTCAGTCACAGTCCGCTGTTCCAGGTGATGTTCAACCATCAGGCCGAGCGCCGCGCGAGTGTCGAAACCCGTTTGAATGGCCTGAACATCGAGCCGCTGGAATGGCAGAGCCAGACTGCGCAGTTTGACCTGACCCTCAACACCACCGAACAGGCCCATGGCATCGAAGCCGTGCTCAAGTACGCCACGGATCTGTTCGACGCGGTGACCATCGAGCGTCTGGCGCAACACTGGAACGCGTTGTTGCAGGCCATCGTCGCCGAGCCGACGCAACGTATCGGCCAGTTGCCGATGTTCGATGCCGGTCAGCAGCAACAATTGCTGGCGCAGTGGAATCCTCAGCGGGTCGAGCAACCGCTTGAGCAGTGCATTCACCAAGCCATTGAAGCGCAGGCCGAGCTTTATCCCGACGCGGTCGCCGTGACGTATGACGGGCAACGCCTGACCTACGCCGAACTCAATCGTCGCGCCAACCAGTGGGCGCATGCGTTGATCGCCCGTGGCGTCGGCCCGGATGTGCGTGTTGGCGTGGCGGTCGAGCGTTCGCTGGACATGATTGTCGCCATCCTCGCTGTGCTCAAGGCCGGTGGCGCTTATGTGCCGCTGGATCCGGGTTATCCGGATGATCGCTTGAGCTACATGATCGAGGACAGCGGCATCGAGCTGCTGTTGACCCAAGGCCATCTGCTCGCGCAACTGCCGGTGCCGTCGGGGCTGGCGTGCCTCGATCTGGATCAGGCGCCAGAACACCGCATTGAAACCAATCCGCTGTGCCTGACCACGCCGGACAGCCTGGCGTACGTCATCTACACCTCCGGCTCCACCGGCAAACCGAAAGGCGCATTGCTGCCGCACGGCAACGTCATGCGGCTGTTCAGTGCCACCGAGCACTGGTTCGATTTCGGCCCGCAGGACAGCTGGACGCTGTTCCACTCCTACGCCTTCGACTTCTCGGTCTGGGAGATTTTCGGCGCGCTGCTGTATGGCGGCAAACTGGTGGTGGTGCCGCATGACATCAGCCGTTCTCCGGAAGATTTCTACACCCTGCTGTGCGATGAAAACGTCACCGTGCTGAACCAGACGCCATCGGCGTTCAAGCCATTGATGCAGGTCGCCAGCGAGTCGACGCGCAGCAACTCATTGCGCTACGTGGTGTTTGGTGGCGAGGCGCTGGAAGTGCAGAGCCTGCGCCCGTGGTTCGAGCGTTTCGGCGACCGCGCGCCAACGCTGATCAATATGTACGGCATCACCGAAACCACCGTGCACGTGACTTACCGACCGTTGTCGATGGCTGATCTTGAGCAAAGCCACAGCAGCCCGATCGGCGAGCCGATTGTCGACTTGTCGTGGTACTTGCTCGACAGCTCGCTGAATCTGGTGCCGCAAGGCTGCATCGGTGAGTTGTACATCGCCGGTGCCGGTCTGGCCCGGGGCTACCTGAATCAGGCCGGCATGACCGCCACGCGATTCGTTCCCGATCCGTTCAATTCGCAGGCGGGCGAGCGTCTGTATCGCACCGGCGACCTGGCGCGGCTGCGCGGCGACGGCGTGATCGAATACATCGGGCGGATCGACCATCAGGTGAAGATTCGCGGTTTCCGTATCGAGTTGGGTGAAATCGAAGCGCAACTGTTCAAGCATGCCGATGTGCGCGAAGCCGTGGTGCTGGCGGTCGACGGTATCAGCGGCCAGCAACTGGCGACGTGGATCGTCGCGAAAGAACAACTGGACGGCGAAGGGCAGGGTGCACTGCGCGATTCGATCAAGGCACATTTGCGCGAGACCCTGCCGGACTACATGGTCCCGGTCAGTTGGGCGTTCCTTGAGCGTCTGCCGCTGACGGCCAACGGCAAGCTCGATCGCAAGCAACTGCCGCATCCGGAAGTTGCGCAGGTACAGGAAGTGTATGCCGCGCCGCGCAACCCACTGGAACAGCGTCTGGCCGAGATCTGGCAGGACGTGCTGAAGGTCGAGCGTGTCGGGCTCAACGACAACTTCTTCGAGCTGGGCGGTGACTCGATCATTTCGATTCAGGTGGTTAGCCGCGCCCGTCATGCGGGCATTCGCTTCACCCCCAAAGACATCTTCCAGCACCAGACCGTGCAACGTCTGGCGACTGTCGCGCAACAGAGCGACGCGGTGCAGATGCAGCAGGGCGAAGTGCTCGGCGACGCGCTGCTGACACCGATCCAGCATTACTTTTTCAATAGCGACATCCCGGCGCGGCATCACTGGAACCAGTCGATCCTGTTGACCCCGGCTACCACGCTGCAAGCGGCGCCACTGGAGCAGGCGCTGTTGCACCTGCAACGCCACCACGACGCCCTGCGCCTGCGCTACTGCCAGACTAACGACGGCTGGCAGCAGCGCCACGCGCCTGCGGATCAGGCGCACGCCTTGCTGCGCACGGTCACACTGGACGACAGCGCCGCATTGCCCGCGCTTTGCCAGGAGTTGCAGCGCAGTCTGGATTTGCTCGATGGCCCGTTGATTCGCGCGGCATTGGTCGACTTGCCGGACGCCAGCCAGCGTCTGTTGCTGGTGATTCATCACCTGGTGGTCGATGGCGTGTCGTGGCGGATCCTGCTGGAGGATTTGCAAACGACCTATCAACAGCTGAGCAGCGGTCAGGCTGTGCGTCTGCCGGCCAAGACCAGCGCGTTCAAGGATTGGGGCGAGCGTCTGCAGGAGCATGCCCGCAGTGCCGAGCTGGAAAGCGAACTGGATTACTGGCGCGGGCAGCTGCGCGATGTGTCGGTCGAACTGCCGCTGGACAATCCACAGGGCCAGTTGAGCAACCGTTTCGAACGCAGCGTCGATACGCGTCTCGACGCCGAACGCACCCGTCAGTTGCTGCAACAGGCGCCGGCGGTTTATCGCACCCAGGTCAACGACCTGCTGCTGACCGCGCTGGCCCGCGTGCTGTGCCAATGGACCAACACCGACAGCGCACTGGTGCAGCTTGAAGGGCACGGTCGGGAAGACCTGTTCGATGACGTCGACCTGAGCCGCACGGTGGGTTGGTTCACCAGCATGTTCCCGGTGCGCCTGACCCCGGACGCGAGTCTGGAAACCTCGATCAAAGGCATCAAGGAGCAACTGCGCGCGATCCCGCACAAAGGCATCGGCTATGGCTTGCTGCGTTATCTGGGCAGCGCCGATTCGCAAGCAGCATTGAACGATCTCGCACATCCGAAAGTGACGTTCAACTACCTCGGCCAGTTCGACAACAACTTCGACGAAGGCGCCCTGTGGGTGCCGGCTACCGAAGACAAGGGCGCCGGCCAGGACGAAAACGCGCCGATGGCCAACTGGCTGACCATCGATGGCCGGGTCTATCAGGGCCAACTGAGCCTGACCTGGACTTACAGTGGCGATGTCTTCGAAGACTCCACCATCAACGCTTTGGCCCGTGCTTATGAAGTGGCGCTGAGCGAGTTGATCGACCATTGCCTGAGCCATCCAAGCGGTGGTTTGACGCCGTCGGATGTGCCGTTGGCCGGGTTGTCCCAGGCGCACCTGGACAGCTTGCCGATCGCCGCCCAACGCATCGAGGACATCTATCCGCTGGCGCCGATGCAACAAGGCATTCTGTTCCACAGCCTGTACGACGCCGATGCCAGCGCCTACGTCTATCAGATGCTGCTGGATATCGACGGCCTCGACGTGGCGCGTTTCCAGCAGGCGTGGCAACGCGTGGTGGATCGTCATGAAGTGTTGCGTGCCGGGTTCATCTGGGGCCGCGACGGTCTCGATGCGCCGTTGCAAGTGATCAATCGCCAGTTGACCCTGGAAATGCCCGAAGTCGATGTGCGCGGTGTGGCGGACTTGCCGGCCGTGCTTGAGGCGCGGGCGCAGGCTGATCGCGAGCGCGGTTTCGATCTGCAGAATCCGCCGCTGCTGCGTCTGTGCCTGCTGCGCACGGCTGATGATCGCCATCGGCTGATTTTCACCTGCCACCACATCCTCATGGATGGCTGGAGCAACTCGCGGATGTTCGGCGAGGTGTTGCAGGATTACGCAGGTCAACCGGTGCCGGGCGCGCAGGGTCGTTACCGTGATTTCCTGGTCTGGCTGCAAGGTCAGGACAAAGCCGCCTCACAGGATTTCTGGCGCGGACAGCTGGCCGCACTGGAGGAACCGACCCGACTGGCCTCGGCTTGCCACGGGCGTACCGTGCCGGGGCCGGGCAAACAGATGCATCGCCTGCATTTTGACCAAGCCTTCACTCAGCGCCTGAACGGTTTCTCCCGTCAGCAGCAAGTGACCCTCAACAGCCTGGTACAAGCCGCATGGCTATTGGTGTTGCAGCGCTACACCGGCCAGGCCACTGTGGCCTTTGGTGCCACGGTGTCCGGGCGTCCGGTGGATCTGCCGGGCATCGAGCAGCAATTGGGCCTGTTCATCAACACCTTGCCAGTAATCGCCAGCCCGCAGGCCACGCTCAGCGTCGGCGACTGGGTGCGCAGCGTGCAGGACAAAAACCTGTTGCTGCGCGACTACGAGCAGACGCCGTTGCAGGACATCCAGCGTCTGGCTCAGTTGAGTGGCGAAGCGCTGTTCGACACCTTGCTGGTGTTTGAAAACTATCCGGTGTCCGAAGCGCTGGAAGCCAACCCGGGCGGTCTGCGTTTTGGCGGCCTGGAGCACCGCGAGCAAACCAACTACGGTCTGACCCTGATCGCCGGGGCCAGCGACGTCTTGAACCTGGACTTCAACTACCTCACCGAGCACTTTGCCGAACGCAGCGTGCTGAGTCTGGCAGGGCATCTGGAAGAAGTGCTGCGTCAGTTCATTGAGGCGCCACAGCGTCTGCTCGGTGAGATCGGCCTGCTGCCATTCGCCGAACGCCAGACCCTGGCGCAATGGAACGCCAATCAGGCTGCGTATCCGGCGGAACGACTGATCCCGCAGAGTTTTGAGCTTCGCGTCGCGGCGCATCCGCAGGCACTGGCTCTGAGTCATGCGGGCGTCGCCCTGAGCTATGCCGAACTCAATCAACGCGCCAACCAACTGGCCCATCATCTGCTGGCGCTGGGTGTCGGTGCGGAAATCCGCGTGGGCGTGGCGATGCCGCGTTCGGCGGAACTGGTGATCGCCCTGATGGCGGTGCTCAAGGCCGGTGGCACCTATGTGCCGCTGGACCCGGATTACCCGGCAGATCGCGTGGCCTACATGCTCGACGACAGTCAGGCGAAAGTCTTGCTGACGCAGCAATCGCTGCTGGCGCAACTGCCGCAGACCGATGCGCAGGTGGTGCTGGTCGAGGCGGGTGGTGCGGCGTTTGCCGAGCAGCCTGCGGATAATCTTCCGGCGCGCGCTGATTCGGCCAATCTGGCCTACGTGATCTATACCTCCGGTTCCACCGGCAAACCGAAAGGTGTTGCCATCGCCCACCGCAACGTACAGGCGCTGATTCACTGGTCTGCCGAGGTCTACAGCGAAGACGATCTGCACGGTGTGCTGGCGTCGACGTCGGTGTGCTTCGACCTGTCGGTGTGGGAGATTTTCGTCACCCTCGCACGCGGCGGCTCGATCGTCATGGCGCGCAATGCCCTGGAGCTGCCGGACTTGCCGGAGCGCGATCAGGTGCGCCTGATCAACACCGTGCCGTCGGCGATTGCCGCGCTGCAACGCACCGGGCAAATTCCGCCGGGCGTGCGCATCATCAACCTCGCCGGTGAGCCGCTGAAGCAGAGCCTGGTCGACACGCTCTACCGCGAGACGGCGGTGGCGCATGTCTACGACCTGTACGGGCCGTCGGAAGACACCACCTATTCGACCTGCACCCGCCGCGAACTTGGTGGTCAGGCGAACATCGGCCGGCCGCTGGTCAACACCACGGCGTACCTGCTCGATGAGCAATTGCAGCAAGCACCGATTGGCGTGGCGGCCGAGTTGTATCTGGCCGGCGATGGCATCACCCGTGGCTACCTGTTCCGCCCGGGCCTGACCGCCGAACGTTTCGTGCCCAATCCATTCTCGAGCAGTGGCGAGCGCATGTACCGCACCGGCGACCTGACTCGCTTCACGGAGGACGGCCGAATCGAATACGTCGGGCGTATCGATCATCAGGTCAAGGTGCGCGGTTTCCGTATCGAGTTGGGTGAAATCGAAGCGCGTCTGCTCGCTCAGGACAATGTGCGCGAAGGTGTGGTGTTGGCGGTGGATGGCCACAGTGGCCAGCAACTGGTCGCGTATGTGGTGCCAAGTGACAGCAGCCTCAGCCTCGAACAACTGGACGATTTGAGTGAAACGCTGCAGGCCGCGTTGAAGGCGCATCTGCCGGAATACATGGTGCCGGCGCAGTGGCTGTTCCTCGAACAGTTGCCGCTGACCCCCAACGGTAAACTCGACCGCAAGGCCTTGCCGACACCGGACGTCAGCCAGTCGCAGCGCGAATACGTGGCGCCGTCGACGCCGCTGGAGCAGCAACTGGCCGAGGTCTGGCAGGACATTCTGAAGATCGAGCGGGTCGGCGTGACCGACAACTACTTTGCGCTGGGCGGCGACTCGATCATCTCGATTCAACTGGTCAGCCGCGCGCGTCAGCAGGGGATTGGCTTCACCCCCAAAGACCTGTTCCAGCAGCAGACCGTGCAGAAGCTGGCTGCAGTGGTCTCACTCGAGCACTCGACTGGCGAGGCGCCTGCGGATTATCCGTTGGCCGAACTGGATCAGGCGCAGCTCGATGCGTTGCCAGTGCCGGCGGACATGATCGAGGATGTCTACCCGCTGTCGCCGATGCAGGAAGGCATGCTCTTCCACACGCTGTCGGATAACGGCAGCAGCCTGTACGTGCAGCAGGTCAGCCTGCCGATCAAGGGCCTGGATGTGGAACGCTTCCGCCAGGCGTGGGAATTTGTCATCGCCCGTCAGGCGATTCTGCGCACCAGTTTCCATTGGCAGGACGGCCTGGCCAAACCGTTGCAGGTGGTGCATCGCCATGCGCCGTTGCAAATGCAGGTGCTCGATTGGCGTGGTCAGGAGACCAGTGAGGAGCGGATTGCCGCGTTTGCCAGCGATGACCGCGCGCTCGGTTTCAATCTGGCCGATGCGCGTTTGTTGCGGGTGACCCTGCTGCGCCTGAGCGACGATCAGTACCAGATGATCTGGACCAGCCACCACATCCTCATGGACGGCTGGAGCAGTTCGCGGCTGTTCGGTGAGGTCCTGCAGTATTACGCCAAGGGCGAAATCATCGGCGAGAACGGTCGTTACCGCGACTTCATCGCCTGGCTGCAGGCACAGGATCAGGACGCCCAGGAGTTGTTCTGGAAGGCGCGCCTGGCGGTGGTCAGCGAGCCGACTGCACTGAGCCAGGCGATGCACCCGCGCCACAGCGCCGATGTTGCCGGTCACGATGCGATCTATTCGAACTGGGACACAGCGCAGACCGCGCGGCTGTTGCAGTTCTGCCGCGACCTGCGCATCACCCCCAACACGCTGATTCAGGGCGCATGGTTGCTGCTGTTGCAACGCTACACCGGGCAGCAGACGGTGACCTTTGGCGCCACGGTGTCGGGGCGTCCGGAAAGTCTGGCGAATGTCGGCAACATGCTCGGTCTGTTCATCAATACCTTGCCGATCATTCAGACGCCGCAAGCCGATCAGCGTCTGGCTGACTGGCTGGGCGAAGTGCAGGCCTACAACCTCGACATTCGCGATTACTCCCAGGCGCCGCTGGCCGATGTACAGCGCTGGTCCAGCCTCGGTGGTCAGGCGTTGTTCGATAGCATTGTGGTGTTCGAAAACTTCCCGATCGACGACCGTCTGCAGGAAGAAAACGACACTGACCTGACCTTCGGCAAATCCATCGGCCACGGTGTGACCAACGTGCCGATGGACCTCGCGGTGATGCTCGGTGACGAGTTATCGATCGAATACCTGTATTTGCGCAGCCACTTCAGCGCTGAGGCCGTCGTCGGTATTCGCCAGACCATGGAAAACACCCTCGCCGCGATGCTGGCGGCGCCGTACGAACGCCTCGGTAATTTGCAGCGCTTGAGCGGTGAGCAATGGCAAGCGGCGCAGGTCTGGAGTGCTGAACCGGCGCATACCCATCAAGCGGCGCTGTTGCCGGAATTGATCAGCCGTCACGCGCAACAACAGCCGCAGGCTATTGCTCTGCAATGCGCCGGGATGAACCTGACCTACGCCGAACTCGAGCAACGCGCCAACCGACTGGCGCACTGCCTGATCGAACACGGCGCCGGTCCGGAAGTGGTGATCGGCGTGGCCTTGCCGCGCTCGCTGGAAATGGTCGTGAGCTTCCTCGCCGTGCTCAAGAGCGGAGCGGCGTATGTGCCGCTGGACATCGAGTATCCGCCGGAGCGTCTGGCGTACATGATCGAAGATTCGGGCATGGCGCTGTTGTTGACCCAGAGCAGCCTGCGAGCGACCTTGCCGACGCCGCAAGGTCTGCTGCGCCTGGAAATCGATCACCTTGATGAAAGCCGTTATGCCGACCACGCCCCCGATTGCCGGGTGCAGGAACAGGGCCTGGCGTATCTGGTTTACACCTCGGGTTCCACCGGCCGACCGAAAGGCGTCGCGGTGACGCAAGGCCCGCTGAGCATGCACTGTCAGGCCATCGCCGAGTTGTATGAAATGGACGCCAGCAGTTGCGAACTGCACTTCATGTCGTTCGCCTTCGACGGTGCTCATGAGCGCTGGTTGAGCACCTTGTACAGCGGCGGTCGTCTGGTGATTCGCGACGGTTGCCTGTGGACACCGGAGCAGACCTATCAGGCGCTGCATGATTACGGCATCACCATTGCCTGCTTCCCGCCGGCCTATCTCAAGCAGCTGGCCGAGTACGCCGCGGCCAGCGGTATCGCGCCGCCACCAGTGCGCATCTACTGCTTCGGCGGTGATGCGGTGCCGGATCAGACCTTCGAACAGGTCAAGGCTGCGCTGCGTCCGCAGTACTTCACCAACGGCTACGGGCCGACCGAAACCGTGGTCACGCCGATGCTCTGGAAAGTCCCGGTCAGCCAGCATTGCGAAGCCGCGTATGCGCCGATCGGCCGTGCGGTGGGCGCACGCTCGCTGTACGTGCTGGACGAGGATATGAACCCGCTGCCGCCAGGCTTTGCCGGCGAGTTGTACATCGGCGGCTATGGCGTCGCCCGGGGTTATCACGGCCGTCCGGAGCTGACTTGCGAGCGCTTCGTGCCCAACCCGTTCGCGGCGGGTGAACGCCTGTATCGCAGCGGTGACCTGGTGCGTTTGCGTGCCGACGGTGTGGTCGATTACGTCGGCCGTATCGACCATCAGGTCAAGGTCCGCGGCTTCCGCATCGAACTGGGCGAAGTCGAGGCCAGTCTGCGCCAGTTGCCGTCGGTCACCGACGCACTGGTGATCGCCCGCGACAATGCTTCCGGCAAGCAACTGATCGGTTATGTGGTCACTGCGACCGGCGAAGACATTGGCGATGAACTCAAGGCGGGTCTGCGCACCTCGTTGCCGGAATACATGGTGCCGGCGCAGATCGTTTGCCTGAGTGCTTTCCCGGTGACACCGAACGGCAAGCTTGATCGCAAGGCGCTGCCGGAACCCGAGTTCAAAACCGAGCAATACCTGGCCCCGCGCAATGAGCAGGAAAGCCTGCTCGCGGACATCTGGGCGCAGGTGCTGCAAGTCGAACAAGTGGGCATCAGCGATAATTTCTTTGAACTGGGCGGCGACTCGATTCTGAGTTTGCAGGTGATCTCCCGCGTCAGAAACCATCCGACGTTGCAGATGGATCTCAAGCTGCGCGACCTGATGCGTTATCAAACCATCGCCGGCATCGTCGAGCAGGAAGCGGCGAAGGAGGGCACGCCAAAACCGCAGGCGGACGTCACGCACGTCGCCGCCGAGGGTTTGTTCAATCTTCTGCCGATTCAGGAGTGGTTCTTTGCCGAAGGCATGGCCGAGGCGCATCACTACAACCAGTCATTGCTGTTGAGTGCGCGCCAGCCGCTGGACCTCGATGCACTGGAGCAGGCACTGGGCTGGATCGCGCAACATCACGACTCGCTGCGCCTGCGGTTCTCCCACGAAGGCGGGCGCTGGTTGCAGCGTTACTGTGACCTTAGTGAACAGGGTGAAGCGTTGCTCTGGCGCCGCGAGGCGGACAACAGCGAACAGGTCGAAGCCTTGGCCAACCTCGCCCAGCGCAGCCTGAAACTCGACGACGGGCCGGTCTGGCGGGTGATGCATGTCGCCTTGCCGGATGGCCAGGCGCGCCTGCTGGTGGTGATTCACCACTTGGTGGTCGACACCGTGTCGTGGCGAATTCTGCTCGACGATTTGAAAGTGGCATACGAGGCGTGTGTGCAGGGGCTCGAACCGAAACTGCCGATTCGCACCAGCAGTTACCGATCGTTCGCCGAGGCTTTGCAGGCGCAGGCGCCGGTGATTGCCGAGCAGGAACTGGCGTACTGGCGGGAGCAACTGGATCAGCCGGGCGTCGATTTGCCATGCGACAACCTGCGGGGCAAAAACCTCGTGCGTCAGCAGGCGCAGGCGCGACTGAAACTGTCTCGCGAGCACACTGAACAACTGCTCAAACAGGCTCCGGCGGTATACGGCACGCAGATCAACGACCTGCTGTTGTCGGCGCTCAGTCGTGCCCTGTGCCGCTGGAGTCAACAACCGTCGGCGCTGATTCTGCTCGAAGGCCATGGTCGTGAAGACCTGTTCGAGTCCATCGACCTGAGCCGCAGCCTGGGCTGGTTCACCAGCATGTTCCCGGTGCGTTTGCGCCCCGACAGCGACGACATCGGCCAGTCGATCGTCAATGTGCAGGCACAGTTGGCAGCGGTACCGCAGAAGGGCATCGGCTATGGCGTATTGCGTCATCTGGCTGGGGCTGAGGTGGCGCGGCAACTGGCCGAACTGCCGCAAGCACGGGTCACGTTCAACTACCTGGGGCAGTTTGACCAGAGTTTCGACGAGCAGGCACTGCTGGTGCCAGCGCTGGAAGAAACCGGCGACAACTACAGCCTGAAAGCCAATCTGGGCAACTGGCTGGAAATTGTCGGCCAGGTCTATGACGGTCAGTTGGCCTTGCGTTGCATCTACAGCAGCCAGCGTTATCGCGCCGGCACGATGGATGCCTTGATGGACGATTTCCAGCGTGAGCTGGAGGCGTTGGTCGAGCATTGCATGGCACGCGTGGGCTGATCGCCACGCGCTCAGTCATCTCCGGGGGCGCTGCCGAGGTGCGCCCCTTTTTTTGCCGATACAAGGATTTTAGCGATGTCGTTACACCCTGATCTGGAAGCCTTTCTCGACCTGGCCCAAGACAGCCAGGACGCCGGCCTGCCGGCCATGCACCAAATGACCCCGAGCGAAGCCCGCGCGACTTTCGAGCAGACCACTGCGCAATTGCGCTGGCCGGCGCCGCAAGACCTGATGGTCAGCGAAATCGACACCTCGGCACGTGATGGTGCGCCGTTGGCACTGCGTCTGTATCGCCCCAATGCTGGGGCCTCGCCGATGCCGGTGCTGGTGTATTTCCATGGTGGTGGTTTTGTTGTCGGCAGCCTCGATTCGCACGACGGTGTGTGCCGCGAGTTTTGCCAGCGCACGCCGTGTGCGGTGTTGTCGGTCGGCTATCGACTGGCCCCGGAGCATCGTTTTCCGACGGCGCTGGAGGATGGCGAAGACGCTTTGTCATGGTTGGCGGAAAACGCCGTAAGTCTTGGCCTTGATGCCTCACGCGTGGCGTTTGGTGGCGACAGCGCCGGTGCCACGTTGGCCACGGTGCTGGCGCTGCAGGCGGTGGTGCAACCGCACACTGTGGCCATCGCACCCAAGGCACAGTTGTTGTGCTATCCGGTGACCGATGCATCGCGCGTGCACGATTCGCGGTTGTTGTTCAGTGAGGGTTATCTGTTGGAGAACGATACGCTTGACTGGTTTTATCAGCATTACGCTCGCAGTCCGCAAGACTATCTGGATTGGCGCTTTTCGCCGTTGTTGGCGGAGGATTTGCGCGGTGTGGCGCCGGCGATTGTGTTGTTGGCGGGCTTCGATCCATTATTTGATGAGGGGCAGGCTTATGCTGATAAGTTGCGGGGGCAGGGGGTGAGTGTCGAGGTTGAGCACTGTCCGGGGCTGACGCATGATTTGCTGCGGATGGCTTCGGTGATGCCTGATGTTTTGCGGGTGCATGAACGCCTGAGCCGGGCGTTGGCGGGGGTGTTGGGGTGATTGGATATTGGTTGGTTTTTGGGTGAATATCCGTTGCTGCGGTAACGGCTGATTAGGGTTCCGCCCTTACGGCGGGTCACCTTTTCCAAACGCCGAAAAGGTAACCCAAAAGGCTTGCTCCTACGTCCGGCCCGCTCGCTAAAGCTCGGGGTTCCTTCGCTCCGGGATCGATCCGGGCGCAGCGCCTACGGTTTGCTTCGCTGCACCTCCTCTCGCTGTGTTTGGCTGCGCCAAACGGTCGCTGCGCTCCCACGCCCGGATCAATCCCTCCACTCAGCCTTCCGACGTCGCCTTGCAGATCAAAAGCCGCAGCCGAGCTAACGCTCATCCTGTTGAGTGGTGAGGAGCAACAGCGTGTTCGGCTTAGGATTGGTGTTGGATTCACCCCTCACCCCAGCCCTCTCCCAGAGGGAGAGGGGGCCGATTTTTGGGCTTTTCAAAATCTGAGTTCGACTCGGTATTTCACTTCGCCGTAGCTCTCCCAAACACCTCAATCAGTCCCCTCTCCCTCCGGGAGAGGGTTAGGGTGAGGGGCTTTTGATCTGGCTTTTGATCTTGCTCTGGCTTTGGCTTTTGATTTTTTGCCCCTTCGGCAGGCCGAGCGGAGGTGTTCATCCGGGGGGTAGGCGCGCAGCGCCGTGCGGCGCAGCCGCATACATCGAGAGGAGGTGCAGCGAAGCAAACCGTAGGCGATGCCCCCGGATGGACACCGTAGCGAGGGAACACTGAGCCTCAGCGAAGTGCCGTACGCCGGGGCAAAGCCTTTTGGGTTACCTTTTCGGCGTTTGGAAAAGGTGACTCGCTGTAAGAGCGAAACCGCCAGCGGCACCACCCGCAGCAACGGATATGCCCCCAAAACCCAAGGAGCATGGTCGGCCCCTAGGCCGCCAAGACCAACAGGCGAAAAAAAGCCCCGCCAAAGCGGGGCTCTCTCACATCACACCCAATCAGAAGTCAGCCTTGACCGACATCACGAAGTTACGCGGATCACCATAGAAGTTACCGAACCCTTCGGTACCAATGGTCGAGTAGTAACGCTTGTCAAACAGGTTGTTCCCGTTAAGCGCCACCGACCAGGTGTCATCGATACGGTAGCCAATGCGACCGTTCCAGACCGCATAACCGGCGCCATCAATGTTGTCACCGCCCAAAGGCGAAGTCCGGTAGTTGCCCGTCTGCGCGTTGACACCCGCACCGATTGTCACGCGATCCAGTGGCCCGCTCAGGCTGTAGTCACCCCACACACGCAGCAAGTGGCGCGGCACATAGGAGTTGTAAACCACGCCATCCTGAGTGGCGTCGGCATCTTCCAGCACCTTGGTCTGGGTGTAGGTGTAACCGGCGAGCAATTGCAGGCGGTCAATCACTTCACCGCTGACTTCAGCTTCGAAGCCTTGCGCGCGAACCTTGCCGGAGTTGATCGAGCAAGAACTGTCCTCGCAACGCGGGTCATCCTGGGCGGCATCTTTCTGAATGGTGCGGAACAGGTTGAAGGAGCTGTTCAGACGACCGTCGAACCACTCGCCTTTGATCCCCAGTTCGTAGCTCTGCCCGACCAATGGCTTGAGGGTGCTGCCATCAATGGTCTTGTAGGCGCCTTGCGGGGTGAAGATGTCGGTGTAGCTGGCGTAGGCAGTCAGGTTGTCATTGAGGTCGAACAGCACACCGGCGAACGGCGTGACCTGGCCGGTTTCGGTGGACTTGGTATCGACCTGGGTGCCTTCGCCACGGAAGTACTGCACTGAATCGGTGTCGGACTTGTACCAGCTGACACGGCTGCCCAGGACCAGGGTCAGCGGATCAGCCAGTTTCAGGCGGGCGATCGAGTAGGCGCCGTATTGCTTGATGTGCATGTCCACCGGGCCGCCACGGGAGGCGTTGGCCAGGTAGTAGCTTTCGTCCGGTTGCGGGATGTGGTGGTTGGGGTCGAGCACGTTCTGCCGTTGTGGCAGCGCGGCGACGGCGTAGAAGTCATCCTTGTGCGAACGGCTGGCGTTGGCGCCGATGGTCAGTTCGTGTTGCTGACCGAAGGCGTCGAATTTGCCGTCGACATAGGCATCGAAGCCGTAATCGCGCTGGTCGTAGTCGTAAATGCTGCCCAGCATCAGGGTGTTCGATGCGGTGGCACCGACCGGTACCGCGCCGCTCGGGAAGGCGTATTCCATGTCCTGGGTGTTACGCGAGTACACCCCGGCGACTTTCAGCGACCAGTCGTCGTTGAACTGGTGTTTCAGGTCGGCGAAGTAGGTGGCGCGTTTGCTGCGCTGGTTGTTCCACGCGGTGTTCAGGCAGGTGGAGCGCTTGAGGTGCAGGTCGGAGCCGTCGGCGTAACGCGGCAGGCCGCCCCAGCACGGGGTGGCGTCAACATCTTCCCAGGCGAAGCCCAGACCCAGGGTGGTATCGGGGCTGAGGTCGAAGTCCAGGGCGCCGTAGTAGATCTGATCCTTGCGGCTGGCCACGTCGTAGAAATATTGACGGGTCTGTTCGGTGACCACGGCGCGACCACGGATGGTCCCGGAGTCGTTCAGCGGGCCGCCGGTGTCGACCTGGCCACGATAGTTGTCCCAGGTGCCTGCCGACAGCGACAGTTGCGTGTGCGCAGTGTCCTGGCCGCGTTTGCGCACGAAGTTGACGCCACCGGCGGTGCCGCCTGCGCCTTTCATCATGCCGGCCGCGCCACGCAGGACTTCCACGCGGTCATAGATGGCCATGTCGCTGTTGAAGCTGTCGGCCTGCACGTAGCTGCTGCCGATATCCAGCGGCACGCCGTCGTACTGGTACTGGCCAGTCATACGGAAGCCGCGAGAGTAGAAATATTTGCCGCCCATGGGCGAGTCATACACGGTGATGCCCGGGGTCTTTTCCATCACCTGTTCGATGGTGTTGAGGTTCTGGTCATCGAGCATCTTGCGGGTCATCACCGTGACCGACTGCGGGGTTTCCTTCAGCGAGTGCACGCCCTTGCCAATGGTCACGCCACCGGTGGTGTAGGAGTTGCTGCCCTCGGTGGTGGCGCCCAGGCGGCTGGCGTTGACGTTGGTCGGGGCCAGTTCCATCGCGCTGCCGGTGGCCGGGCCGAGGACGGTCACGGTGTTGCCGTCACGCTGGTAGCGGATGCCGGTGCCGTTGAGCATCGCCTTGAGTGACTCATCGTCCTGGTAGCGGCCGTTGAGTGCGCTGGAGCGCAGACCTTGCAGGCTTTCCGGGCTGTAGATGATTTGCAGGCTGGTCTGCTGGCCAAGGGTTTGCAGCGCCTGCGCCAGTGGCTGCGACGGGATGTTCAGGGTCCATTCCTGGGCCTGGACATACGGCGCTGCCGTGAGTGTCAGTGCCAGACCAAGGCCGGTGCCGGCCAGTCGAGTGCGTGTCGCGCCGTGCACCAGCAGGGCTCGAGTCAGAGGGCGAAGCATGAAACGGGATGCGGACATGAGGTTAAGACCTTGGCAGGTATAGTTGTTAATGGTTCTTATTCATCTCATTAAGACGAGGAAGCCGCGGCAAACCGGAAAATTATTTTTCCGGCCTGGCCGCGGCCGCGTCGATCAAGCGGTTTGCAGTTCGCTCTTGACCCTGCCGGCCTCCATGCGCACCAGTTGATCGGCGACGTCGAAGTAACGGTCATCGTGGGAGATCACGATGATGGTCTTGCCCAGACGTTTGAGGTCTGGCAACAACTCTGTGTAGAAAATACGGCGGAACGTCGGGTCCTGATCGGCCGCCCATTCATCGAACACCAGCACCGGCCGCTCTTCGAGCCAGGCATTGACCAGTGCCAGACGCTTGCGCTGGCCGGTGGACAAATCGGTGGTGCTGAACGCGCCGTCGCGCACGCTGACCTTGTGCGCGATCTCCAGACGTTCGAGGTAGCGGGTCGCGTCCTGCGGGACTTCGCGGTCGCCCTGAATCAGATCGTCGAACAGGTAATAGTCGGCAAAAATCGTCGTGAAATTCTGCCGGTAGTCATCGCGGTTGAGCGCGGTGATCGGCTGATCGTTGACGCGGATCTCGCCTTCGGTCGGCGCATACAAACCCAACAACAATTTGATCAGCGTGGTTTTGCCGCAACCGTTTTCGCCGACGATAAACACGATGTCGCCCTGTTCAATACGCAGGTTCACCGGCCCCAGACGGAACGGCTCACTGCCTTCCACAGGCGGGAAGGCGTAACGCACGTTGTGCAGTTCGAGGCTGTTGACCGCGCCGGGTTTCTTGCCCTGATCTTCCAGCAGCAGGTGCGGTTCGGGTGAGGAAAATTGCTCGCTCAGTTCGGCGATGCGGCGGAAGGCAATCTGCGCACGGCTGATGATCGGCAACGTGCTGACCAGATGCTCCAGCGGCCCCTTCATGTACAGCAGCACCAGGACGAAGCCGCTCATTACCGCTTTGTCGCCGCTGGGCCAGAAGGATTGCAGGGCCAGCGCCATGCCGATCACCACGAAGAACAACATCGAGCCGAAGGACTTGGCGATGACGAAGGTGTTGATGGATTTGATCTGGGTGTCGCAGATCTTCTCGGCGGTTTTCTGAATCCCGGCGACAAACATACGCTGGCGACGCGGGCGATGAATGCGCAGTTCCTTGGCACCCTCGGCAATCGCGTTGTAGTGCTTTTGCAGTTCGTCTTCGGAATCACGGGCGGCGTAGAAACCGCGCATGCCTTTGGCCCGGGCAATCGCCTGAATGGTCGTGCCGATGGCAATCGCCACCAGCATCATCAGGAACATCGGCCAGGACAGCATGGCCAGATAGCCGAGGCAGCCGAGGGTGACGGTCATGGATATCGCCAGCGGGGCAAACGCGAAAGCGAAGTCGCTGATGGTGTCGACGTCGTGGGTCAGCACCGGGATCAACCGGTGGCTGCGATAGCGTTCGATCTGGTCGATTGGCGCCGACAAGACCTTCTCCCCCAGCTCTTTGCGCAATTTGGCGATGATGTGCTGGCCGACGTAGTTGGTGCCGATGTCGGACAGAATCGTCGTCAGCAAGGCCAGCGCACAGAGGCCGGCGAAAATCATCACCACCGTGCGGGTCAGGCCGTCGTCGGAGTGCAGGGCATTGTTGATGGTTGCCAGCAGCACGGTGACGCTCAGGCCGCCGATCATGCCGAGCACGATGGACACAGAGACGATCAGGCGGAAGGGCTTGAGCAAGGCGAACAATTCGTTGATCGCCCCACGCGTAGGCTTGGTCATGGAGGATTCCTGCTTCGGTGCGGAGGGAGTGCCGGTACTAAAGGAAAACGAATGGTCACGGACTTTCTTTAAACGACCGCAGACGGCACTGCGGTCGTGGCGGGCAGGATCAGAGGTCGCGCACTACGCGAAACCCGAGCCAGTCGCCCTTGCTGGTTGGCCAGCTGCTGTTGCGGTTGCCGGAACGCGAGAACACCGGCGCCTCGCCCCAGTCGTTGCCACGCATGACCTGGCGTTCGCAGTTTTCCTGAGTCCATGGGCGACCGTCGTTCGGTACGCCGGAATAATCCTTGTGATAGCAGTCGGCGGTCCATTCGTAGACGTTGCCGTGAGCGTCGTAAACGCCGAAGGCATTGGCCGGGAATGTGCCGGCCGGGGAGGTGAAGTTGTAACCGTCGGCGGCGCCATAGGTGTTGGCGTGTTTGGAGATCTGGTAGTTGTTGCCTTCATCGAACGGGAAAGGGAAGGGCCCGCTGCTGCCGCCGCGTGCGGCGTACTCGCGGATCGATTCGCTTTGCAGGCGATAGGCATGACCGGTTTTTTTCGACAACCAATCGATGTAAGCCTGGGCTTCGGCGACGTTCATGCACACGGCCGGGTCGCGGGCAGTCTGCTTGAATTCCGGTTTGCCAGCGGTGCAGCGGCGGCCCGGGCGATCATCGAAGTCGTAAGGCTTGTTGCCGGTTTCGCGCACATACGCGTCCCACTCGCCGACCAGCACCTGAAAGCGGCTGATGGCGAACGGTTTGCTGAAGGTCACGTCGTGGCGCGGGCCTTCGTCCGGTTCGCGGCCGACTTCGTCATCCGGGGTGCCCATGGTGAAGGTGCCAGTCGGCAGCACGACCATTTCCGGGCAGTCCTTGCAGTCCTTGAACACTTTGCCCGGCGCCGGCGGCGTCGCCGCTTGAGCAGCACCAGGCAGCAGGCCGGCGCACAGCGCGGTCAGGGCCAGCGCGGGCAGGGCCTTGAAGGTGAAACAGGCGTGAGGCTTTTTCATGAGTCGTCTCTGTGAAAGGAAAACTGGAGTCGAGGGATCAGGCGCGCCGTTTTTTTTCGAGGAGGGCCATGAAACGCTCCACTTCGGCTTCGTTGTTGAGCAGGCCGGGCGCCGTGCGAATCACCGGGCCGACGTCGCGGCTGACCGCATCGCAGATCACCCGGTTTTGCATCAGGTAGGCAGCCACTTCGTCGCTGTCCTGGCCCTTGACCCGGAAGAACGTGAAACCGGCAGAAAATTTCGGCTCGAGCGGGGTCACCAGTTCGATGTCCGCGTGTTCGCGCAGACGCTGTTTCAGGTAGCTGTTGAGCTGATGAATGCGTGCCTGAACGTCGGCCTTGCCCAGTTGCAGGTGCAATTTGAACGCTTCGTCCACCGCCCAACGATGCTCGAAGGCGTGATAGCCGCCCGGGGTCATGATGGTGGCGAAGGAAGTGGCTTCGGAGAACGTCGGCACGCTCGGGCTGACGTACTTCAGCTCTTCGCTGCGGCTGCATACGATGCCGGTGCCGCGCGGACCGAACATCCATTTGTGGGTGCCGGCGATAAAGAAGTCGCAGTTCATCTGCGGGAAACTCAGGTCGTCGACACCGAAACCGTGCACGCCGTCGACCACGTAGATCAAGCGGTCCTTGTCGTCACGTTGACGGTTGTGTTCATCGACCAGCCGCGAAATATCGCTGATCGGCAATTTCACGCCGCTGCCCGAATGCACCCAGGTCATGCCGAGTACGCGGGTCTCAGGGCGAATGTTGCGGTTGATCGTGTCGAGCACCTGATCCGTGGAAATGCTTTGCGGCGTTTCGAACAGTTTGAGTTTGCGCACCCGGGTGCCATCGCGGCGGCTACGGAAATCGAGGATGTTGCGCGTGGAATAGTGTTCGTGTTCGGTGGTAAGAATTTCCTGATCCGCGCGCACCTGCACGCTGCCATAAATCATCGCCAGCCCCTCGGTGGTGCTGCCAGTGAGGGCGATCTGGCCGGGCTTGGCTTGCAGATACTTGCCGGCCCAGACCCGCACGTTTTGCTGCAATTGTTCGTTGCTCCCCAGATCCCAATCCATCGCCAGTCCCGGATTCCGGTCGAGCGTGGCGCGATGGCGTTCGATGGCTTCGCGCACGGGTTTGGGATGGGAGGTGATCAGGAAGTTGGCGAAGTGGATCGCCTGCGGGTCCTGATCGAACAGCTGGCGCAATTGCGTCCATTTGTTCGCAGAAGCCACTGGCGAAGTCGTGGCCATTGCCGGCGCCGCGAGGCTGGCGCCGAATGGCAGGGCAGCCGCCATCACACCGGCCTGTTTCAGAAAGGTCCGGCGGTCAGTCATGGCTTGGCGGTGTCCTGACGGGAAATCAGCGCCGGTTTCGCGGCTTTCTGCACTTGATCCCAGACGCGCATGAAGTTGCCGCCCCACAGCTTGGCGATGTCCGCTTCGGAGTAGCCGCGCTGGATCAGTTCGGCGGTGACGTTGCGGATTTCGCCAACGTTCTCCCAACCCTTGATGCCGCCGCCGTCGTTGAAGTCGGACGAGATGCCGACATGGTCGATACCGATTTTGCGCACCGTGTAATCGATGGCGTCACCGAGATCCTTGAGGGTCGCTTTGGGTTCTTCTTCAAGGATGCCGTAGAGGCCGCTGGCGTACTGGCCGAGTTTCTGTTCCGACCATGCGGTGATGATCGGATCGCCCGGCATCAGCGCCATGGCCAGGTTTGGCAGTGGCGGCAGATCGAAGCGTGCGCGCAGGGCGTTGAGTTTGTCCTGCGTGCCCTGAGTCAGCGGTTTGAGGTACTGCGAGAAACCAACCACCTGAACCACGCCGCCGCTGTTCTTGATCAGTTGCAGTTCCTTGTCGCTGAGGTTGCGCGGAATATCCACTGCCGCACGCGGCGCCGAGTGCGAGGCCACCAACGGCGTGCGGCTCAACTGCGCAACCTGTTCCAGGCCTTTGGTCGACATCTGCGAAACGTCGATGATCACGCCCAGATCGTTCAAACGCTGCACCGCTTGCTTGCCGATATCGGAGAGACCGTCGAGGGCGTCCGGCGAGTCATTGAAGAACGGCAGCGGCCGCGACGAGTCGGCCCAGCTGTTGTTGCCGATGTAGCTGAAGCCGAACATGCGCATGCCGCGCCCGGCCCACAGGTCCAGTTTGCTCAGGTCGTTGCCCAGCGGATAGGCGTTGAGCATGCTGATGAAAATCGCAAACTTGCCTTCGCCATGCAGGCGGCGGAAATCATCCGGGGTGTAGGCGATGCCGACCTGATTGGGGAAGTCGCGGACCATGCCGGTGATGATCTTGTAACGGACTTCCTGCTGGTTGCGGGCTTCTTCGACAAAACCTTCGGTGGGGCGATGCGGGGCATTGGGGCCATTCCACATTTCCGGCCAGCCGAACACGGTCAGCGCAGCGCCCGACAAGCGCCCGCGATTGGCCTTGATCAGGTCGAACTGGCCGGAGCCGTCCTTGTCGGCTTCGTTGCCGTGGGCGCCGAAACTCAGCGGTACGGTGATGTGGCTGTCGAACGAGAGGATGCGATCCTGCAACTCGGTCGCCTGCTTCATCACTTTTACCGGGTAGCCGGGGTTGTCCCGAAACCAGTAATCCCAGGCCAGAAACCCTGCGCCGGCGCTGATCGCCAAGGCCAGCGGCAGGCCGATAAATAGAGCCTTTTTCGAACGCGGTTTTGTCATTGCCATCTCATTCAGGTTCGCCGTCGAGGTGCAGGCGCAGGGGCCTTTGCTATCTGGGAGGAACGAGTGGCCGGGCGGGTAATTTAGTCGCGCGCAGGAAAAGCGCTGACGGCGCATCGCGATCTTTTGCCGGGGCCGTAAATTTCCCCGGCGAGCAAACGTTCTAGCTTGGATAAAGCCTGCTTCATGGCTGACACAGGTAGGGCAATGACGATCTCTCGACGCTGGTTCATGGCGGGCATGGCACTCACGGGCGCCGCGCTGCCTGCCGCTTTTTATGCACATCGTGAGCTGACCCGCGAGGAGTTTCCGATCACCCCGGGAGAGGCCACGGTCGACCTGGCCGATACGGCTGGTCAACAGTTGGCGGACAACCTGCGCGGCGTCTGGGATATCCGTTTCAGCGGCGCTGCGGCGGGGCTCGATGGCTTGCCACGCGAAGGCCTGGAGCTGTTTCTCGACATTGCCCACCGGGGTCGCGGCCTGCGTGGGTTTCTCGATACCGGTGCCAATCTGCGTTCAGCAGAACCTGCGCGTTATCAAGTGATCGGCGATCTGGCACCGGGCAACGGCGCCGAATTGTACTGGCGGCTGATGCGTACCGATGCGCCGCACGCGCCGCCGGTCTACGAATTCAAAGTCAAACTCGACGAAGTCTGGGCGGCATTCGGCAATGCCGGCAGTGGCACGTTCACCGGGCAAGTGTTGCGCCTGGATCGGCCGTTGGCGCTGCCCGAACTGGACAATCACTTCATCGCCATCAAGCGACGTTTTCCCGAGGCCCGCGAACGCACCGGGTTGAACCCGACGCTGTTGGCGTGGCTGGTCGCGCCGGAACATCGCCTGTTCCACCAGCTCTGGCACGCCAGCCGCGACAAGTGGCACAAACTCTCGGAGAAAAAACGCGACGCCCTGCGCGGTATCGGCTGGCAACCCGGCCCCCGTGACAAGGAGCGCGATGCCCGTGGGCCGAGCAAGGATCGCAATGGTTCGGGCATCGACTTCTTCTTCATGCACCGGCACATGCTCGGCAAGGCCCGTTCGATGCAGGATCTGCCCTCATGGCAGGCCTTCCCGATGCCGCAGCCGGAACTGGAGCGTGACCGCCAGGGCTTCGCCCGCTATTTCGACAATCACGACGGTGACGCGCTGCCGCCCACCTGGCTGACCGAAGGTGACGACGAGTACACCAAGTGGGTCAGCGACATCAAAGCGGCCGAGACCTACCACAGCAATTTCCAGGTGTGGGAATCGCAGTACCGCGACCCACGCTACCTGGCGAAACTCAGCCTCGGCCAGTTCGGCTCGGAAGTCGAACTGGGCCTGCACGACTGGCTGCACATGCGCTGGGCGTCGGTGGCGCGGGATCCGTCCAACAACATTCCGGTGCCGATGGCGCGCGATCAGGCGGACTTCGCGGCGCGCTGGTATGCGCCGGAAAACGACTTTCTCGGCGACCCGTTTTCCTCCCATGTGAACCCGGTGTTCTGGCGTTTCCACGGCTGGATCGATGACCGTATCGAAGACTGGTTCCGTGCACATGAGCGTTTCCACCCGGGCGAAGTCAGCCGGCTGGAAGTCAACGGTGTGCCGTGGTTTGCGCCGGGGCGCTGGGTTGAGGTCGACGATCCTTGGCTGGGGCCGGACACCCATGGCTGCAGCACCGTGCCGGGGTTGCAAATCGGCCGTTCGGTGGAAATGGACCCGGAAACCATGAAGCTGGCGTTGCGCATCACGTTTGGCGATGAAGACAACATGGCCGACCTGTTCCGCAAAGTGCCGCAGCGCCCGTGGTATGCCCGGCATCTGAAAGTGAAAGGCCGGCAACTCTAAGCGCAAAAAAAATCGCAGCCTGGTGCTGCGATTTTTTTTGCCCCGAGAATTCAATCAGTCACGACACGATCCCCGTGTAGGAGCTGCCGAAGGCTGCGATCTTTTGATCTTGACTCTTAAAAGCAAGATCAAAAGATCGCAGCCTCGTTGCACTCGACAGCTCCTGCAGGAGATGTTGCAGTCAGATAACCTGCCAGCCACCGCCTAACGCTTTGTACAAGGCAATGCTCGCCTGCAGTCGCGACAAGCGCAGTTGCACATTCATATCCTGCGCCGCATACAAAGTGCGCTGGGTTTGCAGCACCGTCAGCAAGTCTTCGGCACCGGCCTGATAACGACTTTGCGCGATGTCGAACGCGGTCTGCGCCTGGCTCAGCTCTTCGCTTTGCCACTGGCGCTGTTCGTCGAGGCCGCGAATGCTGCTCAGGGCTTTTTCCACGTCGGCGAAGCCATTGATGATCGCCCCTCGATAGGTTTCCAGCAGTTCGTCCTGACGCGCCTTGGCCTTGTCGCGCTCGGCGCTCAGGCGACCGTTGTTGAAGATCGGCGCGGTCAAGCCGGAAGACAGGTTGTAGAACGTGGTGCGCAGCAGGTCCGCCGCCAGATCGGCGCCGGTGCCGAGGCTGGCGGTCAAGGTGATTTTCGGCAACATGGCCGCGCGAGCGACGGTGACGTCAGCCTGAGCCGCTGCCAGTTTGGCTTCGGCGCTGGCGATGTCCGGACGCCGGCTCAGCAGATCGCTGGGCACGCCACTGGCGATATTCGGCCACTGCAACTGTTCGAACGACTGTTGCGGTGACGACAGTGTCTGCACTGGTTGGCCGAGCAGGGCGGCGAGGGTGATCAAGGCTTCGCGGGCCTGTTGTTGCACCAGCGGCAATTTGCGCTGCTGTTCCGCTACCAGGCTTTTTTGCTGGGCCAGTTCCAGCGCGGTGGCGCTGCCGGCGTCGAAACGGGTTTGCACCAGGTGCAGGACGTTCTGCGCATTGGCCAGATTGAGTTCGGCAATGCGCGCCTGTTCGCGCAACGCCAAGGCTTGGGTGTAGCTGCTGGCCACGCCGCTTTGCAGGGTCAGCTCGACGGTGGCACGGTCGAATTCGCTGGCCTGGACGCCGAATACGGCGCTGTCGCGGGCCGCGCGTTTGCCGCCCCAGAAGTCGATTTCGTAACTGGCGCTCAACTCGGCGTCGTAATAATCCAGCGAGCGATTATCCGGGCTGACGTCCAGCTGGCTATAGCCTTTGCCGTGCAACAGTTTCTGTCGATTGGCATTGAGCCCGGCCTTGATTTCCGGGAGCAGCGGGGCGCCGGCAATCGTCGCACTGGCCTGGGCTTGCCTGACTCGCGCAACAGCGGCGCCGAGGTCATGGCTGCCCAGTCGCGCCTGTTCGACCAGTCGATCAAGTTCGGGGCTGCCGAACTGCGTCCACCATTGGCGGTTGCTCTGCACGGCACCGGGCTGCTCAGGCGACTGCCACGCGGGCGGTGGCTGCACGCCGCTGTCGGGGCGCGGCGCAGGGCTGTTGCAGGCCGCCAGCAACAGGCTGGCGGCAAGGAGTGTCAGTGGCGCTTTCATAGATCGATCATTCACTGGTAAGGGCCGTGACCGGGTCGAGCCGGGCAGCCTTGCGGGCAGGCATGAAGCCGAAGAGGACGCCGGTGACCAGCGCGCAGGCGAAAGCACCGATGACGGCCAGCCATTGAAACGCGATCGCCACGCCGCTGAACCACAGCACGCCGCCGACCAGCATCGCCAGACTGATGCCGGCAATGCCGCCGACCACCGAGAGCATCACCGCTTCAGTGAGGAACTGGCGCAGGATGTCGCGCTGTCGTGCACCCGTGGCCATGCGGATACCGATTTCCCGGGTGCGTTCGCGCACGGTCATGAGCATGATGTTCATCACCCCGATACCGCCGACCAGCAAAGAGATTGCAGCAATGGCGCCGAGCATCAGCGACAGCGTGCCTTGCGTGCGTGCTTCGGCCTGAATCATTGCGGCGTTGTTGGTCAGTTCGAAATCCTTCTTGCCGTTGTGCCGCCGCAGCATCGCCTGTTCGATCGCCTGCTCGGCGTCTTTGACCTTGCGTGCGTCCTTGGCGGCGATCACCACGTATTCCGGATTGCGGCTGCCGAACAGGCGCGTGCTGGCCGCCGAGTAGGGCACGGCGATGCGGTTGTCGCTGTCGGAATCGCCGGAGCTCGAGCCCTTTTCCGCAAGAACGCCGAGCACCTGAAACGGCACGTTTTCGATCAGGATGTACTGGCCGATCGGGTCGGCGACATCCTTGAGCAGCTTGTCGCGCACTTTGGTACCGATCACCGCCACGGCGGCGGCGCTGTCTTCATCGGCCTGGGTGAAGTAACTGCCCTGAACCACCGGCCAGTTGAAAATGGTTGGAAAATTGGTGTCGTTGCCACCGACGTAACTGCTGTGGTCGGCGTTGCCGAAACGCACGCCAGCGGTCGAGCCGTTGACCGGCATGATCCGTTCCACCTGGGGCAGGGCGGCCAGCTCGGCGACGTCATCGAGGGTGATGATGCCCGGTGGCGTGCGCGGGTTGGGCGCGGCGCCGCTGAGGTAAATGATGTTGGAACCGAAGGCGCCCATCTGTGCCATCACCTGGCGTTTGCTGCCTTCGCCCACCGCCAGCATCACCACCACCGAGGCCACGCCGATGACGATCCCCAGCAGTGTCAGCGCAGTACGAAAACGATTGATCCACATGACCCGCCACGCCGCTTGCACGGCGTCGACCAGTTCACCTTTCCAGGCGCCGGTCTCGGTGCTGCCGGTGCTCAGGCGCTGGCGCAGATCCACGGCTTGCAAGGCGCCGGGGTTGGCGCTGCGTGGTGGCGCTGACGGCTGTTCGGCGGTGTCGCTGATGATCAGCCCGTCACGAATCTCGATGATGCGTTTGGCCCGCTGCGCGACTTCGCGGTCGTGGGTGATGAGAATCACCACATGGCCCTGACCGGCGAGTTCGTCGAGCAGGGTCATGACCTCGGCGCCGCTGTGGCTGTCGAGGGCACCGGTGGGTTCGTCGGCGAGAATGATGTGGCCGCCGTTCATCAACGCCCGGGCAATCGACACCCGCTGTTGCTGACCGCCGGAAAGCTGATGCGGGCGGTTGCCGGTGCGGCTGCCCAGGCCGAGCCGCTCCAGCAAGGCACTGGCCCGGGCGTGGCGTTCGGCGGCCGGGGTGCCGGCGTAGATGGCCGGCATCTCGACGTTTTCCTGGGCGGAGCCGGACGGAATCAGGTGATAACCCTGGAACACAAAACCGAACGCTTCGCGGCGTAGCCAGGCCAGTTCATCGGTATCGAGCTGGGCGACATCTTCGCCGGCGAAGCGATATTCGCCGCTGGTAGGGCGGTCGAGACAGCCGAGAATATTCATCAAAGTCGATTTGCCGGAGCCGGATGCGCCGACGATGGCGACGAACTCGCCAGCATGAATCGACAGGTCGATACCGCGTAATACTTCCACCAGCGGGCTGTCATTACCGCCGTAGGATTTGCGGATCTGCCGCAGGTCAATCAGAGGGGTTTGCATTCAGCCTCCGCTGCCGGTGGCCGGCGCGCTGAGGATGTGATCGCCTTCGACCAGGCCTTCAAGCACTTGTGTGCGCAAACGGTCGCTGATGCCGGTGCGCACGTCACGTGCCTGGATTTCGCCGTTGGCGGCGACGATCTGCGCGCGTTGCCACTGCGGCCGTGAGCCGGGTTGCAGGGCGGCGGTCGGCACGGTGAGGGTGTCCTGTGCCTGTTGCGCAACGAAGAACACCTGCGCGGTCATGTCGGTCATCAGGCTGTTGTCAGCGTTGTCGACGTCGAGCAACACGGTGTAGAGCACCACGCGTTCGCTGCCGCTGCGACCGCTGGTGGGGCTGCCGCCCTGATTCTGTTCGAGCGGGCGCGGTGGCACTGGCAGAATCTGCCGCACCGTGCTGCTCCAGCGTCGGCTACCGCCGCTGAGGGTGGTGAAGTAGGCAGTCATGCCGGGTTTGACGTGACCGATGTCCGCTTCGGAAACCTCGGCCCATACGGTCATCGGCGAGAGCCGGGCGATGCGCAGGATCAGCGGGGTTTGCTGTTGCGCATTGAGCGTCTGGCCTTCCCGGGCGCCGACGGCCACGACTGTGCCGCTCATCGGTGCATAAATGCGTGTGTAGCCAAGTTCCGCTTCGTCACTGCGCAGGCTGGCCTGAGCCTGACGGATCTGCGCCTGGAACATGTCGATGCGGGCCTGTGTCGCGCGGACTTCGGCGCGAGCCGTCTGCACGTCTTCTTCACGGGTGGCACCACCGGCGGCGAGCTTTTGCTGGCGCTGGTATTTCTGTTGCGCGAGATCGTGCTGGGCGCGTTGCTCCTGCAGCTGCGCCTTGAGGTTCTCGATGGAAAACCGCCCGGCATCCAGTTTGGCCTTTTGCGTGGAGGGGTCGATCTCCACCAGCAACTGGCCTTCCTTGACCGTATCGCCAGCCTCGACATGAATCTTCTGAATCTGCCCGGAGGCCTGCGCACCGACATCCACGTAACGGCGTGGCTGCAACGTGCCCAGTGCGGTCACGCTGTTTTCGATACTGCTGCGAGTCACTTGCACCGTGGCGAGGGCGTCGCGCCCCGGCGGCAGGACTTGCCACGCGGCAACGGCGATCACGGGAATCAGACAAAGGGCGGCGAACAAGGCGCGTCGGGCGGGGCGGGGACGTTTCATGCAGGGTTCCGGCCAGTGGGTTCGGCCCGTCATTCGGCCAGTACACAGGCGTGCAGGGGCGCTGAACGCTGTCGCATGGCACGACAGATACGGGGAGCTGTCCTGTAAACGATGCATGGGCAAGGGAATTTAAGCGCCCACACATCATGTAACAGGTGTCCGGGCAGGACTATTTGGTCGGGATGTGGAATCAGCTCTTTAAATCTATATGAGAATTACTATAAATTACGCACCTCAAGTTGCCACTATCTTGCTACTGCCAATTCCGTGGCGGGATCAGTGTGCTCAAGGACAGGAACTGCATCGATGCGGTCGGGAGTCATGTTGGAAAACTACTATCGTGAGCTGGTGTGTTTCCTTAACGCCAAGCTGGGCAACCGTCAGGTGGCCGAAGATGTGGTGCATGACGCTTATGTGCGGGTGCTGGAGCGTTCCAGCGACACGCCGATCGAACAACCGCGGGCCTTCCTTTACCGCACGGCATTGAACCTGGTCATCGATGATCATCGACGCAACGCCTTGCGCCAGGTCGAATCACTCGATGTGCTGGACAGTGAAGAACGCTATTTCACCCCGTCGCCCCATGGCACGCTTGACCACGGCCAGCGTCTGGAGATGCTCCAGCGCGCGCTGGCCGAGTTGCCGCCGCGTTGCCGTGAAAGTTTTCTGCTGCGCAAGATCGAAGGTCTGTCCCATCCGGAAATTGCCGAGCACCTCGGGATTTCCAAGGCGTTGGTAGAAAAACACATCGTCAACGCCATGAAACATTGCCGCTTGCGGATTAAACAATGGGATGCCCATTGATCCTTGCTGGTTAAATTTCCGTTCATCGTCCTCGTTCCTACTCAACAGACGACCTGCTGACCTGATTCAGGCCGGTCAGGCCACCCAGGCTTTATCCCCGCGTTGAGGGGTTCATCCAGAGGACACTGGAAATGACACAGGCAATTGCATCGCCCATCGTTCACGACCTGATCGGCGTCGGTTTCGGCCCTTCGAACCTGGCGCTGGCCATCGCTCTGCAAGAGCGCGGGCCGACCCACGGCGAGCTGGATGTGCTGTTCCTCGACAAGCAGGCCAACTACAGCTGGCACGGCAACACCCTGTCGACGCAGAGCGAGTTGCAGATTTCCTTTCTCAAGGATCTGGTGACCCTGCGCAATCCCACCAGCCCGTACTCGTTCGTCAATTACCTCAAACACCACGGTCGTCTGGTCGACTTCATCAACCTCGGCACGTTCTATCCGTGCCGCATGGAGTACAACGACTACCTGCGCTGGGTCGCCGGGCAGTTCACCGAGCAGAGCCGTTACGGCGAAGAAGTGCTGACCATCGAGCCGGTGCTGCACAACCAACAGGTTGAAGCGCTGCGCGTGATTTCCCGTGGCAGCGACGGCCAGCAGCAGGTACGGACCACCCGTTCGGTGGTGGTCAGCGCCGGTGGCACGCCGCGCATTCCGGAGGCGTTCAAGGCACTGAAAGGCGACACCCGTGTGTTCCACCATTCGCAATACCTGTCGCAAATGGCCAAGCAGCCGTGCGTGAACAATCAGCCGATGAGCATCGCGATCATCGGTGGCGGGCAGAGCGCAGCAGAAGCCTTTATCGACCTGAACGATTCGTTCCCGTCGGTGCAGGTCGACATGATCCTGCGCGGCTCGGCCTTGAAGCCTGCCGATGACAGCCCGTTCGTCAACGAAGTGTTCTCGCCGGAGTTCACCGACCTGGTGTTCCAGCAGAACAGTGCCGAGCGCGAACGTCTGGTCAACGAGTACCACAACACCAACTATTCGGTGGTCGACATCGACCTGATCGAACGCATCTACGGCATCTTTTATCGGCAGAAAGTCTCGGGGATTGCCCGCCACGCGTTCCGCACCCTGACTACCGTCGAGAAAGCCACCGCCACCGACAACGGTATCGAACTGGCTGTGCGCAACAACGCCACCGGCGAAGTCACCGTGCGCAACTATGATGCGGTGGTATTGGCCACCGGTTACGAGCGGCAGATGCACCGCAAACTGCTGGCACCGCTGGAAGAATACCTCGGTGACTTCGAGGTCGATCGCAACTACAAACTGATCACCGACGAACGCTGCAAGGCCGGCATCTACATGCAGGGCTTCTGCCAGGCCAGCCATGGTCTGAGCGACACGTTGCTGTCGGTGTTGCCGATTCGCGCGGATGAGATTGCCGGCTCGCTGTATGAGCATGGCAAGAACCGTGGGCATCGTTCGATGGCGGATCTGTTGTTGGCGACTGCTAGCTAACGCCGATTTCCAGGCCAGATCGTTCCCACGCTCTGCGTGGGAATGCCTCAACAGACGCTCCGCGTTCGGCCTTCGATAGGGACGCGGAGCGTCCCGGGCTGCATTCCCACGCAGAGCGTGGGAACGATCATCCTGAACCCTTCCTGAACATCCCCCACATTCCCCGACACACCTCCTTTTGCCGGTTTACTCTCACATCATCGGGGCGTAAGCTTCGCGCGTTTTCATCAATAGCGGAGACCCACAGTGGGTACTTGTTCGAGTGACAGTTGTCGGCCGGTCTCGGTAACCGGCAGATTCTCGGCAAGATAACGCGCAGCCTTTCTCTGCCGTTGTCTCGCCGTAACAGCGAGCAGCGGCATCCCGTGCATGACCCGTCCTGGGCCATGTCTGGACGTTCCTTCTCATCGACGCTGAACAGAGCGTGATTGCGACTTTATCGTCGTGATCGCAGCCCTATCGACACGCCTGTCGTTTCTGACCGGCGCGCCAGGCCTTGCCGTGCCGGTTGTTCCGGCGGACGAGGCGCGGCCGTACCTGCTTGACGGTTTCCCGGCTGACCATAGGGGCAACAGCCATGAAACTTACGCTCAAAGAATTCTTCGCAGGTTTTCTGCGGACCCGCCACATCGCCCGGCACTTCCGTCGCCTGGCGCTGCTGGAATCGATCAACGACACCACGGTCAGCCGTGAAGTCCCGCCCACGCTAGCCAACACGTTGGTCGATGCCGCGCAGTGCGACAGCGGTGTATTGCTGTCGTCATTGGGCACGCACTCCGATGGCCTCACTGATTTCGAAGTCGATGCGCTGCGTGCGCAATACGGTCTCAACGAAGTCGAACATGAGCAGCCTCTGCCGTGGTGGACGCACTTGTGGCACTGCTACAAAAACCCGTTCAACCTGCTGCTGACGTTGTTGGCGGTGATCTCGTGGCTGACCGAAGACCTCAAAGCCGCCGTGGTGATTTTTTCCATGGTGGTGCTGTCGACGCTGCTGCGCTTCTGGCAGGAAAGCAAATCCAACCAGGCCGCCGACGCGCTGAAAGCCATGGTCAGCAACACCGCCACGGTGATGCGCCGTGATGCGCCGCGCAGCGAATTGCCGATCAAGCAACTGGTGCCGGGCGATCTGATCGTGCTCTCGGCCGGTGACATGATTCCTGCTGATTGCCGCGTGCTCAGCGCCAAGGATCTGTTCGTCAGCCAAGCGGCGATGACCGGTGAATCGATGCCGGTGGAAAAATTTCCGCGTCAGGCTGATCGCGACACGCGCAATCCGCTGGAGCTGGACAACATCCTGTTCATGGGCACCAACGTAGTGTCCGGCACCGCTGTGGCGGTCATTCTGACCACCGGCAACAGCACCTATTTCGGTGCTTTGGCCCAGCGTGTCGGCGCCACTGATCGCGCGGTCACTTCGTTCCAGCAAGGCGTCAACAAAGTCAGCTGGCTGTTGATCCGTTTCATGTTCGTCATGGCGCCGCTGGTGCTGTTTATTAATGGTTTCACCAAGGGCGACTGGACTGAAGCGCTGCTGTTCGCGCTGTCGATTGCCGTTGGCCTGACCCCGGAAATGCTGCCGATGATCGTCACCTCGACGTTGGCCAAAGGCGCGGTGTTTCTGTCGCGTAAAAAAGTTATCGTCAAACGTCTTGATGCGATTCAAAACTTCGGCGCCATGGACGTGCTGTGCACCGACAAGACCGGCACCCTGACCCAGGACAAGATCTTCCTCGCGCGCAATGTCGATGTCTGGGGCGCAGATTCCGATGACGTGCTGGAAATGGCTTACCTCAACAGCTACTACCAGACCGGTCTGAAAAACCTGCTCGACGTCGCGGTGCTGGAACACGTGGAAGTCCACCGTGAACTGAAAGTCGGCACGGCGTTTCGCAAGGTCGATGAGATCCCGTTCGACTTCAATCGCCGACGCATGTCGGTGGTGGTCGAAGGGCGCGGCCAGCCGCATCAGCTGATCTGCAAAGGCGCGGTGGAAGAAGTGCTGGCGGTGTGCAGCCGCGTGCGTCATGGCGAGGTCGATGAAGCCTTGAGCGATGAATTGCTGACCAGGATTCGTCAGGTCACCGCAGCATTCAACGCTGAAGGCTTGCGCGTGGTGGCCGTGGCCGCTCGCTCGATGCCCGAAGGTCGCGAAATTTACAGCCTGGCCGATGAGCAAGAACTGACGCTGATTGGTTACGTGGCGTTCCTCGATCCACCGAAAGAAAGCACTGCGCCCGCGCTGAAAGCCTTGGCCGAACATGGCGTGGCAGTGAAAGTGCTGACCGGCGACAACGAACTGGTGACCGCGAAGATCTGCCGTGAAGTCGGCCTCGCGCAACAAGGCCTGCTGCTGGGCAACGACGTCGAGCGCATGAGCGATGCTGAACTGGCCGTGGCCGTGGAAACCACCAATGTCTTCGCCAAGCTAACGCCGTCGCACAAGGAGCGCATCGTGCGCATCCTCAAAGGCAATGGCCATGTGGTCGGCTTCATGGGCGACGGCATCAACGACGCGCCCGCGCTGCGTACCGCCGACATCGGCATTTCCGTGGACAGTGCGGTGGACATCGCCAAGGAAGCGGCTGACATCATCCTCCTGGAAAAGAGCCTGATGGTGCTGGAGGAGGGCGTGCTCGAAGGGCGGCGCACCTTCGCCAACATGCTCAAGTACATCAAGATGACCGCCAGCTCCAACTTCGGCAACGTGTTCTCGGTGCTGGTGGCCAGTGCGTTCATTCCATTCCTGCCAATGCTGCCGATGCACCTGCTGGTGCAAAACCTGCTCTACGACATTTCGCAGATTGCGATTCCATTCGATAACGTCGATGAGGAAATGCTGATAAAACCGCAACGCTGGCAGCCGGGCGATGTCGGGCGCTTCATGCTGTTCTTCGGCCCGATCAGTTCGATCTTTGACATCACCACGTTCGCCTTGATGTGGTACGTATTCGATGCCAACACCCCGGATCACCAGACCCTGTTCCAGTCCGGCTGGTTCGTGGTCGGGTTGCTGACCCAGACGCTGATCGTACACATGATCCGCACGCCGAAGATTCCGTTCCTGCAAAGCCGCGCCGCCATGCCGCTGCTGGTGATGACCGGGATCATCATGGCGATCGGCATCTTCCTGCCGATGGGGCCGCTGGCGCACTACTTCAAATTGCAGGCGCTGCCATCGCTGTACTTCGTGTTCCTGCCGGTGATTCTGTTGGCGTACATGGCGCTGACCCAGGCGGTGAAAGGCTTCTACATCCGCCGGTTCGGCTGGCAATAACAGCAACACCGCTGCCCCTCTGTAGGAGCTGCCGAAGGCTGCGATCTCTTGATTCTGCTTTTTTTAGATCAAAAGATCGCAGCCTTCGGCAGCTCCTACAGGAGTGTTCGTTTCACCTGGATTTCAAGCAAACCCTACCTAAGGGATTGTTGTGTTTTTAAGAGATTTGACTATGCAAGCCATCAACAACCTCAACCTCGATTCGCTGCTCGACACCCTGGTCAGCCTCAGCGCTGCGTTCATTCTCGGTGGTCTGATCGGCTTCGAGCGCCAGTACCGGCAACGCACTGCCGGCCTGCGCACCAACGTGCTGGTCGCGGTCGGCGCGGCGATTTTCGTCGACATGGCCAACCGGCTCGCCGGTGCTGAAGGCGCGGTGCGCGTGGTCGCCTACGTGGTCTCCGGCATCGGTTTCCTCGGCGCCGGGGTGATCATGCGCGAAGAGGGCAATGTGCGCGGCCTCAACACCGCCGCGACGCTGTGGACTTCAGCGGCGGTCGGCGCCTGTGCCGGTGCCGACCTGCTTGCCGAAGCGGTGCTCGGCACGCTGTTCATTCTGGCCGCCAACACCTTGCTGCGGCCAATCGTCAACAACATCAACCGCCAGCCCTTGGACGTGGTTTCGGCTGAAGTCACCAACATCGTCTACGTCATCGCCCGGCGCTCCCAGCAAACCGCCGTGTTCGCGTTGCTCGAAGCCGAGCTTGAACGCAGCAACTACCCGGCCAGCGACGTCGATGTGCATGCGTTCGGCGCCGATGAAATCGAAATCGAAGCGACGCTGGCGACGACGTCGGTCGATGGTGATGAACTGGATGCGCTGGTCGCAAGAATCTCGACGTCGGCATTGGTGGTGCAGGCGTTCTGGAGTCCGAGTACCACCGAATAAAGCGGTCTTCCTCTTCAAGGGGTTTCAGTCGGTCATTAAAACGTCGAGTGAGGGGCCGGCTTGTTGAGCCTGCGATGAATAGCCGTATTTTTCGGAATATTCCTACAGAACCCGCCGTAGGGCTTGCGTAGTCTTGCCACACCCAGAAAACGCAAATCCCGGGAGATTGACCATGATCACGAAAACCCTGCGCATCTTGATTGCCGATTCGCAGCATTTCCACCGGATGAAAATCGAACGTCTGTTCAACAGCCTCGATTACTACCGCGTGGCTCCGGCACAGAGCCTCACCGAACTGCTGACGCTGGTGGACTACGGTTGCGAGCCGTTCGATGTGGTGGTCATCAATGCCGAACTGGCCGCAGGTTCGCTGGATCTGCTGGGGTTTTTCCTGGATAACCCGCAAGTTTGTCAGGCGCTGATCTACAACGAATCCACCGCGCCATTACAACAGGCCTCGGGTTTCGCCCAGGAAAATGTGCAAATCAGCCATTTGGCACTGCCCTCAAAACAGTCGATCAGTCAGTTGATGGCGCTGGTCGATACACCCGCGAGACGGCAGCTTTTGTCAGCCTGCCAGCCATATTCACCGCTAAAATTCGCTGCTCATGCATAAAAAAACACTGGCCGCAACTGTCAGGTCTGACAGGTGATTTGCTCGCCGTTCCATGTAACAGTCCCGGCGCAGCCACTGAGTCTGGATCAGCCCCCATCGGTGGCCTGTTCGTCAGACTTTGCACCGGGAGTGGCCATGAAGTCAGCGCTGATCGTCGACGATCATCCAGTGGTGCGCGCCGCCATCCGGATCGTGTTGCAAGCTGCAGGATTCAAAGAGATCTACGAGGCGTCCCAAGGCAACGAGGTGGTGTCGCTGATTCGGGAACACCAGCCTCGATTGGTGATACTCGATCTGAACTTGCCGGTACTCGGTGGGCTGGAGGTTCTTGCCCGGATCAAGGCCAATGATTTTGCTTGCCGCATGCTGGTGTTCAGCACACACGAACCCATGTTCTATCAGGATCGCTGCGTGCGTGCCGGGGCCATGGCCTACGTGACCAAAACCAATCAACTGGAGCAATTGCGCAACGCCATTCGGGCGGTGATGTCGGGGCATACCTATTTTTCTACGCTCCCGGACATTTTCAGCACGCTGAATGCCGTGCAAACCACGGAGAAACAGATGATCGATCAGCTCTCCGATCGTGAGTTGAGCATTTTCCAGCAACTGGGGCAGGGCAAGTCCAACAAGGCGATTGCTGAGGACATGCACCTGAGCCACAAAACCGTCAGCACCTATAAAACCCGTCTGATGAAAAAGCTCGGGGTCCGCTCAGCGGTGCACTTGCGCGATTTCGCCAAGCGCAATCATGTGATCTGAGCGAGCGGACATGAAGCAGGGATGGCAGATTTTCTGGCTGTGGCTGAGTCTGATAGCCACCTGCTGGGCGAGTGACACGCCACAAGTGCTGCAAGTACTGACCCGCAGCGGGCCGGAAAACAACCAGTTGCGCCTGGACGAACAGGACCGGCAATGGCTGCGTCAGCACCCGATACTGCGCATGGGCGTTTCTGGTCCGGATTACCCACCGTTCGAGATCACCCGCAATCAGCATGAACTCGAAGGGTTGACCGCCGATTACGCTGATCTGCTGGCGCAGTTGCTCGGTGTGCGCATCGAAGTGCAGCGTTTTGCCAACCGCGATGCCGTGATGGCGGCACTCAAACGCGGTGATCTTGATCTGCTGGGGACTTCCAACAGTTTTGAAGCCGCCGACCCGGACTTCATTCTGTCCCGTGCTTACGCCGAAGATCAGCCGATGCTGGTGACTCGGCTCGAAGAGCGGTTGCCGAGCGATCTGGCCGGCAAGCGTCTGGCCATGGTCGAGGACTATCTGCCACTGGCCAGCGTACAAGCGTTCTATCCCCAGGCCAGCGTGCAGCGCTACCCTTCGGCGATGGATGCGCTCGGGGCGGTGGCATTCGGCGCGGATGACGTGTATCTGGGCGACTTCATCAGTGCCAACTACCTGATCAACACCAATTATCGTAACGACCTGCAGTTGGCCGGCCCGGCGGGACTGGACGCCAATTCGTTCGGCTTTGCCCTGTTGCGCAGCGACGCGCGCCTCAAACGCATCGTCGATAAAGCGTTGACGGCCATCCCCATGGAGCGCCGGCAACGTATCGAGCAACGCTGGAGCGCAGGCCTTGCCGAAATGGCTGAACAGTCGCGGGTGCAACTCAGTGCCAGCGAGCAGGAGTGGCTGGACCAGCATCCGGTGGTGCGCGTCGGTGCCATCGAAGATTTCGCACCGCTGACTTTTTTTGATGCCGATGGCCGTTTCAGCGGGCTGTCGGCGCAACTGCTGAGCTTGATCAGCCAGCGTAGCGGGCTGAACTTCGAAGTTGTGCGCGGAACGTCGCTGGATCGCCAGATCGAACAGCTCAAGGCCGGTGAACTCGATGTATTGCCGGTGGTGACACCGAGCAGCGAGCGCGAAACCGAACTGCAATTTACCCGCGCCTATCTGAACAATCCGTTTGTGCTGGTCAGTGCAATCACCGTGCAGGGGCCGCTCAACCTTGATGATCTGAACGATAAACGGCTGGCGATTTATCGCGGCCATCCGTTACGCGGATATTTATTGGAACGGGTGCCGCGCATCCGTCTGATCGAAGTCAAAAGCCCCGCCGAAGGCATGGCGTTGATCGCCAAAGGCCAGGTCGACGCCACGGTCAGCTCGTTGCTGGTAGCGCGCTTTCTGATCGCCCGTCACTACCGCGAGCGTCTGCGCATCAGCGGCACGGTCGGTGATCAACCGGCGCGCATTGCGCTGGCGACGGCGCCGCACATGCCGGCACTGCATTCGATCCTGAACAAGGCTTTACTGAGCATCGCCCCGCAACAGATGGACGAATTGGTTGAGCGCTGGAGCCACGATGTGGTTGTGGATGACAGTTACTGGTTACGGCATCGTCGCGAAATTCTGCTGGGCTTTGCCGGTGCCGCGGTGTTGCTGACGCTGGCGCTGGCCTGGATCGTTTTTCAGCGCCAGCAGATTCGTCGGCGCCAGCAATGGTTGCAGCAATTGCAGGAAGCCAAGGAGGCGGCGGACGACGCCAATCGGGCGAAAACCACGTTTCTGGCGACCATGAGCCATGAAATCCGTACACCGATGAACGCCTTGATCGGCATGCTTGAACTGGCCTTGAAGCGCGCCGAGGAAGGCCAGACCGATCGTTTGGCCATTCAGGTGGCCTCCAATGCCGGGCAACAATTGCTGGCGCTGATCGGCGACATTCTCGACATCGCACGGATCGAGACCGGGCATTTGTCCCTCGCGCCGGAACGCGCCAACCTGCGCGAACTGGTGGTGTCGGTGTGTCGGGTGTTTGAAGGGCTGGCGCGCCAGAAGCGTTTGTTGTGGCACATCGAACTTGATGCTCGCAGCGATGTTGACGTGCTGATCGACCCGACGCGCTTCAAACAGGTGCTGTCGAATCTGTTGAGCAACGCGATCAAGTTCACCGAGGAGGGCGAGGTCAGTCTGCGGCTGGTGGTGACCGCAATGGTCGCCGAACACCTGGCGGTGAAGGTACTGATTGAAGACAGTGGGGTGGGGATCAGCGACGACGATCGGCGACGGCTGTTCAGCCCGTTCGTGCAGGCGGGCGCTGATTCGCAAGCGGCCCGCAGCGGCTCCGGACTGGGTCTGGTGATCAGTCGCAGCCTCTGCGAAATGATGGGCGGCACGCTGCGACTCGACAGTGCACAGGGCGAAGGAACGCAGGTCGAAGTCAGCCTCGAGCTGCCGCTGTTGGAAGCCCTCGCTCAGGCCCCGGCGCCGTCCTACACACTGATCGCCGCTACGTGTTCATTGAGTGTTCTGGTGGTGGACGATCATCCGGTGAACCGCTTGCTGCTGTGCTGGCAGTTGAGTGAACTCGGCCATCGTACGGTCGACACCGTGAACGGCGATGAAGGGCTGGAGCGCTGGCGTGCACAGGCGTTCGATGTGGTGATCACCGATTGCAACATGCCGCGGCGCAACGGTTATCAACTGGCGCAGGCCATTCGTGATGAAGAAGCAACGGCTGGTCGCGAACCCTGTCTGATCCTCGGCTTTACCGCCAACGCTCAGGTTGAGGAGCGCACGCGCTGCCTGAATGCCGGCATGGACGAATGTCTGTTCAAGCCGATCCGCTTGCACGACCTGGCGCAGGCATTGACGGCGGCCAGTCATTGCGACATCGCGGCTGCCCCCGGCGAAACGCCGGTGTTGGCGGAAATCGACCTGAGCACCCTGGAGCAAATGGCCGGGGATGATCATGCCCTGATCGAACAGTTGCGCAAGGAAGTGTTGAACAGTTTGCAGCTCGATCTGCAACGCCTTGATGATTTGCAGCCTGAGCAGGATCGCGCAGGGCTGCGTGAGCTCACTCATCACATCAAGGGCGGGGCGCAGATGGTGGGCGCAGCGCGGGTAGTGGCGGCGTGTGTTGATCTGGAGCTGGCGAGTCAACAGGCGCAAGCGGCAAAGCTTGGCATCGCGGTCGAGACGTTGCGCGAGGCCATGGCCAGCCTCGCGCAACGTCTACACATCTGACGCGTGTCGGGTCAGTCCCAATCAGGCGCGATGCCTTTCGGGCTGGTCAGGCGATGGCCGCGATCGAGTGTGGCAATCAGCGCCATATCGGCGTCGCTTAGCGTCAGCGCGGTGGCAGCAAGATTGCTTTGCAGGTTGTCACGTTTGGTCGACGACGGGATCACCGCGTAGCCCGACTGCATCGCCCAGGCCAGGGTGACTTGTGCCGGCGTCGCCTGCAGGCGTTCGGCGATCTGCTGGAGCAACGGATCTTTCAACACTTCACCGTAGGCGAGGGTCATGTACGAGGTGATGTGGATGCCTTGGCTGCGGGCAAACTCGACTACCTTGCGGTTCTGCAGGTACGGATGCAGTTCGATCTGGTTGGTTGCGATGTTGTCGGCACCGACGGCCGCGATGGCCTATTTCATCAAGTCGATGGTGAAGTTGGACACACCGATCTGCCGGGTCAGGCCCAGGTGCTTGGCCTCCAGCAGCGCGCCCATGAATTCTTCGACCGGTACCTGGTTTTCCGGTGATGGCCAGTGAATCAACGTCAGGTCGAGGTAGTCGGTCTGCAATTTCTGCAGGCTCTCCTTGAGGCTGTCGATCAAACGATCCTTGGCGAAGTTGGCGACCCAGATCTTGCTGGTGAGGAACAGCTCGTCGCGTGGGATGCCGCTGGCCGCAATGGCCGCGCCGACATCGGCTTCGTTTTCGTAGATTTGCGCGGTGTCGATGACCCGGTAGCCGAGTTCAAGGGCGGTGCTCACCGAATCGATGACCACTTGGCCTTGCAGACGAAACGTACCAAGACCGAAAGCGGGTACAGACATGAAAGACTCCAGGGTTGCAGTGGGAATGGGCAGGAGTATCCGTGTCTGAATCGTTGAGAAAAACCGCTGGTGGGGCAAAGCACTGTTGATCAGAAGTCATGAATCTTTTCCAGGATTTGTGTTGTCCGGACTGGCCTCTTCGCGAGCGGGCGCACCACCGATTCAGGCAATGTCACTGTGGGCAAACTCCTCGCCGAGAAAATCAATCAACGTGCGCACCGACGGCAACAACCCGCGCCGCGACGGAAAGATCGCATGCACCACCCCGCACTTCGGCGCCCAACCCGGAATCAGCTCGACGACGCGTCCGGCGGCAATATCCTCACGCACCACCACACTCGGCAAGTGCGCCACGCCAACCCCGGCAATCACCGCCTGACGCAACGCGATCAAATCATCGGTGACCATCCGCGGCGTGTGGCGGATCAGCGCCGTGTGGTCATTCGGCCCCAGCAACTCCCATTGATATTCACGCTGCGCCGCGCCCCAATGCAGGCTCGGCAAACCATTGAGGTCAGCGGGCGAGGGCGGTGACGACAGGCGTTCGACAAACTGTGGGCTACCGACCACCGATTGCGTGCTGTTGCCCAGCACCTTCATGACCATGTCGGTGTTCTCCAGCGGCGGAAAGCGCACGCGCAAAGCAATGTCGAAGCCTTCGTGCAGCAGATCGACGCGGCGATTGGTGCTCTCGATGAACAACTCCACCAGCGGGTACTTGAGCATGTAACGCGTGAGCATCGGCCCGACCCACGAGTTAAGCAGCGCCGTCGGGCAACTCAGGCGCACCAGGCCCTGCGGTTCGGAGCGATTGCGCTCAATCAGCTCGGCGGCGCTTTCGGCTTCGACGCGCATAGCCAGGCAGCGCTGGTAATACGCCTGGCCGATTTCGGTCAGCGAGCAATGGCGGCTGGTGCGGTGCAGCAGGCGTACGCCGAGGCGCTCTTCCAGTTCGGAAATACGCCGGCTGAGTTTTGATTTGGGCATGTCCAGTGCGCGCCCGGCAGCGGCGAAACCGTGGTGTTCGACCACTTGGGTGAAGTAGTAGAGGGTATTGAGGTCTTCCACCATCGTTCTCCAGATAGAACGCTAAGGCTGATTTTTGCAGTCTAGTGCATTAATGGTCATGGATTTAAGCTTAATCCATCGCATCACTCACCCCATTGGAGACAACCATGAAAAACATCATCGGTATCTACACCAGCCCGCGCGGCCATTGGGTCGGCGATGGTTTCCCGGTTCGCACGCTGTTTTCCTACGACAACCTGGGCAAACACATCAGCCCGTTCCTGCTGCTCGATCACGCTGGCCCTGCCGATTTCACCCCGACCTCCGAACGGCGTGGCGTTGGTCAGCATCCGCACCGTGGTTTCGAAACCGTGACTATCGTTTATGAAGGCGAAGTGCAGCACCGCGACTCGACCGGTAGTGGCGGTGTGATCGGCCCGGGCGATGTGCAATGGATGACCGCCGCTTCCGGGATCCTCCACGAGGAGTTTCACTCGGAAAACTTCGCCAAAACCGGCGGCAAACTGGAAATGGTCCAGTTGTGGGTCAACCTGCCGGCCAAGGACAAAATGGCCGCGCCGGGCTACCAGACCATTCTCGACAGCGACATTCCGAGCATCGCGCTCAAGGACAATGCCGGCCGCCTGCGACTGATCGCCGGTGAGTTCGAGGGCCACAAAGGCCCGTCGCGCACCTTCACACCGATCGACGTGTGGGACTTGCGCCTCAACGCCGGCAAGTTGCTGACGCTGGATCTGCACGAAGGCCGCAACACCGCTCTGGTGGTGCTCAAAGGCTCGGTGCAGGTCAACGGTGTGGAATCGGTGCGCGAAGGGCAGTTGGCGCTGTTCGAGCGTGACGGCCATCAGATGACGCTCGAAGCCAGCCAGGACGCGGTGGTGTTGCTGCTCAGCGGCGAGCCGATCGACGAACCGATCGTCGGCCACGGCCCGTTCGTGATGAACACCGAGCAGGAAATCCATCAGGCGTTCGCCGACTTCCAGTCCGGCCGCTTCGGCCAGATGCACGCTTAACGTACCACCACTCCGCTCTACACAGGATGCGTAGGCCGGTTCGCAGGCCAGGGATGGCTGTCGCCTATAGAAAAGAGGACACGCACATGAACACTGTCAATGCAGCGAACTTCGACGGCCACAAACCGACCATCGATGCCAGCGACGCAGCGATGTTGTTGATCGACCACCAGAGCGGTCTGTTCCAGATCGTCAAGGACATCGACGTGCCGCAATTGCGCGCCAATGCCGTTGCGCTGGCCAAAGCCGCGACCCTGTTGAAGATGCCGGTGATCACCACGGCCTCTGTGCCGCAGGGGCCGAACGGGCCGTTGATCCCGGAGATTCACGAAGCGGCGCCGCATGCGCAATACGTGGCGCGCAAAGGCGAAATCAATGCCTGGGACAATCCGGAATTTCACGCAGCGGTCAAAGCCACCGGCAAGAAGACGTTGGTGATCGCCGGAACCCTGACCAGCGTGTGCCTGGCGTTCCCGTCCATCGCCGCCGTGCACGAAGGCTACAGGGTGTTTGCCGTGGTCGACGCGTCCGGCAATCACTCAAAACTCGCCACTGATCTGACCGTTGCCCGTTTGGCCCAGGCCGGGGTGGTGCCGATCGACATCATGGCTACGCTTTCCGAGCTGCAAGGCTCGTGGAACCGTCCCGATGCCGAACAGTGGGCGGCGGTCTACGCCCAGGCCATGCCGCATTATCAATTGCTGATCGAGAGCTACCTCAAGGCTCAGCAAGTCGCGAACGAACACGAAGTGCTGGATTCCCAGCGCTGATCGAGTCCCCTGAGGCCGACCCCCGTCGGCCTCTACCACCCGCGAGGATTACTGCTATGACCACTCAATACAAACGTCTGGACAAGAACAACGCCGCAGTGCTGCTGGTCGACCACCAGGCCGGGCTGCTGTCGCTGGTACGCGATATTGATCCGGACAAGTTCAAGAACAACGTGCTGGCACTGGCCGATCTGGCCAAGTACTTCAAGCTGCCGACGATCCTCACCACCAGTTTCGAAACCGGCCCCAATGGCCCGCTGGTGCCGGAGCTGAAAGCGCTGTTCCCGGACGCGCCGTACATCGCCCGTCCAGGCCAGATCAACGCCTGGGACAACGAGGATTTCGTCAAGGCGATCAAGGCGACCGGCAAGAAGCAGTTGATCATCGCCGGTGTGGTGACGGAAGTGTGCGTGGCATTCCCGGCGCTGTCGGCACTGGAAGAAGGCTTTGATGTGTTCGTGGTCACCGATGCTTCGGGTACGTTCAACGAACTGACCCGCGATTCGGCATGGAATCGTATGTCCAGCGCTGGCGCGCAATTGATGACCTGGTTCGGGCTGGCCTGCGAACTGCACCGCGACTGGCGCAACGATATTGAAGGGCTGGGCACGCTGTTCTCCAACCACATCCCGGACTACCGCAACCTGTTCACCAGCTACAACAGCCTGAGCAACGATAAATAACCCGCCACCCCGTAAACCTGTGTAGGAGCTGCCGCAGGCTGCGATCTTTTGATGTTGTTTTTTCAAGATCAAAAGATCGCAGCCTGCGGCAGCTCCTACATGGGTTTTGTGGTGTTTTTGCGGGCGTGTTCATGCTGTGAAATCAATTGCTCCTACACTGTCCCAATCTGTGCGATCTTCTCGCGATTGGCCTTCGTCGGAGTTGTTTGATGCTGTCTCTGCTCACCGAACATCCGTTATTTTGCGCGTTGATCCTGATCCTTCTCGATCTCGGTCTGTGGCGCTTGATCAGCTCCCATGGCAGCGAGTGGAAACTGCTGGTGCGGGTGCTGATTTTCGCCTTGTTCAGCGTGTTGCTGTTCAACGAAGGCCTCAACCCGATGGAGCCCGCACCGTGGGCCGACAACGTGCCGCTGCACCTGGCAGCGACCGGGTTGCAGATTGGCTGGTGGCTGTTCGGTGCGCGCACCCTGACGGTGTTGATCGGCGCGGTGATGATGCAACGGGTCGGGCACACCGGGCGGCTGTTGCAGGATTTGCTCGGCGCGGTGATTTTCCTCATCGCGATCATTGCCGCGCTGGCGTACGTGCTGGATCTGCCGGTCAAAGGCGTGCTGGCCACCTCCGGAGCGTTGGCGATCATCGTCGGTCTGGCCTTGCAGAGCACGCTCAGCGATGTGTTCTCCGGGATCGTCCTCAACACCACCAAGCCCTATCAACTGGATGACTGGATTTCCATCGACGGCACCGAAGGCCGGGTCACCGACATCGACTGGCGCGCCACACGCCTGCAAACCAGCCAGGGCAGCATGGCGGTGATTCCCAACTCGCTGGCGGCCAAAGCCAAGATCATCAACTTCAGTCGGCCGAGCAATATGTTCGGTGTCGCGGTCAGCGTGCAGGTCAGCCCGCACGCGCGGCCCAATTCAGTGATCGATGCGCTGGAGCGGGCGATGCAGGGCTGTCGTCAGTTGCTCGATACTCCCGCGCCCAGTGTGGCGCTGAAAAGCTCCGGCAGTAGCGGTGCGGAATACGAGATCAGCGGTTTCGTCGCCTCGATGGGCGAGAAGCGTGTGGTGCGTAATCAGCTGTTCGATCTGGCCTATCGGCACTTGCAGGCGTCCGGGGTGAGTTTGCTATCGAGCAATGAAACCGGTGCGCCGGCCAACCTTTCGCGGCCACGGGCATTGCTCGACAGCTCGCCGATTTTCTCGACGTTGCGCCAGGAAGAGAAAGAAACCTTCAGCCAGAACATGGCCCTGCAAACCTTCCGTGCCGGCGAGACGATTCTTGAGGCGGGGGAGGTCAGCGATCACTTGTTCATTATCGAGTCGGGTGTGGTCACGGTGACCTTGACCCGCCATGGCACGCCGTTCGAGTCCGGGCGCATGGGCCCCGGCGAAGTGATCGGCGAGGCCGGCATACTTTCCGATTCTTCTGTGCCGGCCAAGTTTGCCGCGAAAACCTTCTGTGCCCTGTACCGCATCGAGAAGACTTACCTGAAGCCGTGTCTGGACGCTCGCCACGATATCAGCGATGCCATGAAAACCTTGCTCGATTACCGCCTGCACAAGGCGCAATCGCTGACCGAGGAAGCGCCGGTGGTGGTGGCGAAAAAAGGCTTTCTACAATGGCTGCGCAATCGCGCCTGAGCATTACCGGTCGCCGGCGAGTTTCTGTTCCAGGTGCAAGCGTACCTGCGGCCACTCGTCGTCGATGATGCTGAAACGTACCGAGTTGCGCTTGCGTCCGTCCGGCATGATCCGCTCGTGGCGGACGATACCTTCCTGTTGCGCGCCAAGGCGCAGGATCGCGTTACGTGACTTCTGGTTGTTCTCGTCGGTGGTGAACTGCACGCGCACGCAATCGAGCACGTCGAAGGCGTGGCGCAGCATCAGGTATTTGGCTTCGGTGTTGACGAAGGATTTTTGCCAGCTCGCGGAAATCCAGCTGCTACCGATTTCCAGCTTGCGATTGAGCGGGTCGATCTTCCAGAAACGTGTAGAGCCGATCACCTCGCCGCTCTCTTTGAGCACAATGACAAACGGCAGCACCGAGCCGGCGTCACGGCCATCGAGGGCTTTTTTCAGGTAGCTGTCGACGGTGCTCGCCGACGGCACGACCGTGACGGTGAGGTTCCACAATTCGCCGTCAGCGGCAGCGTGGAGCAGGGCAGCGGCATCTGAATACTGGAGCGGGCGCAAAAGGATGCGCTGACCTTGCAGCGTGGTTTGCATGGGATTCAGGTCTCGGCGGAGCGGGCGAATGGCGAGCGCCTATTACGCCGCAGCGGGTGGATCCGATGCAACCGGCGCGATGTTCACGAGGTCAGAATTTTCACAGCCCATGGGCAGGAGCCTCAGCCGATGAAAAACCTGCGGATCGCCACCTACAACGTCAACGGCCTGCGCGCACGTTTGCCGAATCTGCTGGATTGGCTCAAGCGCGAGCAACCGGACATCGCCTGCCTGCAAGAACTCAAGTCTGTCGACACGGCATTCCCCGCCGCAGAGCTGGAGGCCGCCGGCTACGGCGCGATATGGCAGGGCCAGGCTTCGTGGAACGGCGTGGCGATTCTCGCCCGCGACGCGCAACCGCTGGAAAGTCGTCGCGGTTTGCCCGGCGATCCGGATGACAAGCACAGCCGTTATCTGGAAGCGGCGGTGCACGGCGTGCTGGTCGGCTGCCTGTACCTGCCCAATGGCAACCCGCAACCGGGACCGAAATTCGATTACAAACTGGCCTGGTTCGAACGGCTCATCGCGTATGCGAAGGATTTGCAAAGCAGCGATCACCCGGTGGTGCTGGCCGGTGACTACAACGTCGTGCCCACCGACATGGACATCTACAACACCCGTTCCTGGCTCAAGGATGCGCTGCTGCAACCTGAGAGTCGCGAGTGTTATCAGCGCTTGCTCGATCAGGGCTGGACCGATTCGCTGCGGCATCTGTATCCCGAGGATCGGCTCTACACCTTCTGGGACTACTTCCGCCAACACTGGCAAACCAACTCCGGTCTGCGCATCGATCATCTGCTGCTCAACCCGGCGCTGAGTCCTTATCTGCATGAAGCCGGCGTAGACGCATGGGTGCGCAACGAACCGCACGCCAGTGACCATGCGCCGACGTGGATCCGTATCGGTTCACGCAAGAAACGCTAGCAGGCGATTGGCGAAATCAATTGTCGAAAACAGTGCCGGATCCCGTATACATGGCGACCATCAACGCAGTGACCTGCGGCCCCATGCATAAGGATCGAGCAATGAGTGAGCCACGCCTGACGAATCGGAAGCTGTACCTGCAACGTCTGGGTTTTGAAAAGCCACCGGAACCGACACTTGCGACCCTGCGTCTGCTGCAATTGCGTCATACCGGCGTGTTTCCGTTCGAGAACCTGGCGACGATCAGCGGGGCGCCGGTGTTGATCGACCTGCCGTCCATTGAAGAAAAAGTCTTGCTCGGTGGGCGCGGTGGTTACTGCTATGAACTGAATAACCTGTTCTTTGCCCTGTTGCTGGAACTGGGGTTCGACGCTCGGGCCATCAGCGGGCGCGTGGTAATGAATCAGCCCGAAGGCAGTTGGACATCGCGTACACACCGTTTGAGTCTGGTGACCATCGACGATGTGCGCTACATCACCGATGTCGGTTTCGGTGGCATGGTGCCGACCGCGCCGCTGCTTCTCGATACCGAGACTGAGCAAGCGACCCCTCACGAACCTTATCGCATTGAAAAACAGGCCGACGGCTACATGCTGCGTGCCAAGGTGGCGGGTGAGTGGCGATCGATGTACCTGTTCGATCTGCAACGCCAGGAAGACATCGATTACACCATCGGCAACTGGTACGTCTCGACACACCCCGAGTCACCGTTTACCCAACGTCTGATGGTCGCGCGTACCGGCGATGGCTGGCGCAAGACGCTGAACAACGGCAGTTTCGCCATTCATCGCATGGGCGCCGAGAGCGAGCGGCGTGAGGTCGCGGACGTCGAGGATCTACTCGATCTGATTGAGGTTGAGTTCGGGATACGGGTCGCGAGCCCACAGTTGTTGAGGCCGGTGCTCGGACGCCTTATCCAGCCTGGTCAGGGATCCTCAGCGTAAGCATCGACCTGGATCGTGAAGCGATTGATCTTGGCCCACGACTCCCGTTGCCTGACCTCTGTTTCCTCTGAGCCAATGCTGATGAGGTAGTTGATGCCTGTTGCTGGATCTCTGAAACCATTTTGGGTCGAGTCCCAGACACAACAGGCGCGCTTGATCGGCAAAATCCCGAAGTGCTGTTCAAGGTACTGTTCGGCTTTCGAAGCATTGGCCCCGGATACTTCATAGCTGGCTGAAAATGGCTGGCCCATGCGGTCAAGCGCCTGTTTGCAGCCTTTGAATTCAACAAACGATGGCTTGTCTGCGAGCTTCGAAAGAAAGTCATCACAGCCAAAGTCGGCACTGGCACTGGCACTGCTGGCAATGACCAGCAGCAGCGCGGGTATCCATCGGATAAGTAGCAACCGTTTCAATTATTTCTCCACCAGCAATTCACCGACATATTTCCCGCCTTCACCTTTGACTCGCCGGCAGATCAGGTAGTCGTAGATGTCGTTCCATTTTATCAACTCATAAAAGGTGACACAGCCGTCGGACAAATGACCGACATGGATGTAACGGCTGCTGTTGCCTTTTGTACCTTGCAGTTCGATTGGAAACCAGACGTCGGTGCAATGCAGATTACCTTGTACCTTGTAGCCATCCGTGGAGATATTTCCGTGGGAGCGGTCAGGCGCCATGATCCGATGGCGTCCGGGTGGGATCGGGGTAAATTCGCCGCCCCACTGGCTGTTCAGCGTCACCTTCGCCGTTTTGCCATTGAAGCTGACCTGTGCCCATTGCTGCAGCAGTTTGCCTTTGAACTCCGAGACCGCATGGGCCGGTGCGCCGGTGTACTTGACCTTGACGGTGGCAGGCGCCGTTGGCGGGGTGTCCATCAGGTACTTCAAGGCATTTTCGGTTTTCAGGCTGGCCGTCTGCCCGACGAACTCCGAATTGCCGTCGGCGATCCGGAAGTAGGTTCGACCACCGGACTCCTTGGTGAAGGTCACTTTGGTGTATTCGCAGAGGGCGACGAGCGTGCCTTTAGGTTCGAGTTTTACACTCAGCCAGCCGTTTTCGTCAGCCCGTTTGGTGTATTTGGTGACAACGACTGCGGGATGCGTACTGCCACTCTGCCGGTTCGAGGGAGCCCGGTTATTGTTGAGTATTGCCTGCGCCATGCTGGTTACAACTCCCTTCAGGTGAATTCAGCCACTGGTTTTTCCTGCTCAGGCCAGGTCGTCAGGCTCCAGATGCAGCAGTTCGCTCGCTCGGGTCGAGACTCTCTGGGTCAGTCCGCGCTCATTGGTGATGCCGCGGATTACCTTGCCGGACGCGGTGGTGATTTTGTAAGCGAAGTCCGGGACAGGCTCGCCGTCGGCGTCCAGCAACGTGAACTGTTCGTCGAAACCGAGGTTGATCGGCGGAACGGGGCTGATCGCAGCGCCACCGCCGCTCTGGCCAATGATGACGGTGCCGGAACCGCCGACGATAACGTCGCCATGGCTACCAAGACTGCCTTGGGTGGCGGCGTTTTTACCGTTGATGAAGACGGTTGCGGAAATGTTGCCGCTGATGGAACTGCCGCAAGAGGCTGTGTCGCCGAGGCGCGCGGCTGGCAAACCATCGAAGAATACGTCGGGAGAGCCGGCAACTATTTTCTGCGCCGCATGGGCAGGGCAGGTTGTGGCGTCTGTGGCGCGTGCAGCGGGTTTTCCACTCATGGTGACTTCCTTTTCTTGCCCGGCGGGGGGCATCCGTTGATCCGTACGGCATGGCTTTTGACCGTGCCACGTGATGAGGGGGTACTCAAGTCATCAGGCCGTTTGAGTGACGAGTAACCCGCCCCGGATATTTTGTATACAAAACCATGGACACTTGTCGCGAGTTTTGAATACAGTGTGCGCATAACAAAAACCAGGGAACCCCCCACCATGAAAACGCCCCATGTTTCACACCAACGGCCCGAGGACGAAAATCTCGGGGTCGGCGCGAATATGGCTTACGGCCTGCAACATGTTCTGACCATGTACGGCGGTATCGTTGCGGTGCCACTGATCATCGGCCAGGCGGCCGGCCTGTCGCCGGCGGACATCGGTTTGCTGATTGCTGCTTCATTGTTTGCGGGGGGGCTGGCGACGCTGCTGCAAACCCTGGGTCTGCCGTTTTTTGGCTGTCAGTTGCCGCTGGTGCAGGGTGTATCGTTCTCCGGCGTGGCGACCATGGTCGCAATCGTCAGCAGTGGCGGGGAGGGCGGCTTCCAGTCGGTGCTCGGCGCGGTGATAGCGGCGTCCTTGATCGGGTTACTGATCACGCCGGTGTTCTCGCGAATCACCAAGTTCTTTCCGCCCTTGGTCACCGGTATCGTGATCACCACCATCGGCCTGACGCTGATGCCGGTGGCCGCACGCTGGGCGATGGGCGGCAACAGTCACGCGCCGGATTTCGGCAGCATGCAGAACATCGGTCTGGCGGCGGTGACGCTGGTATTGGTGCTGTTGCTGAGCAAGGTCGGCAGCTCGACCATCTCGCGTCTGTCGATCCTGTTGGCCATGGTGATCGGCACGGTGCTGGCGGTGTTCCTCGGCATGGCGGATTTCTCCAGCGTCACCACCGGGCCGATGTTCGGCTTCCCGACGCCGTTCCACTTCGGCATGCCGACCTTCCACTTCGCCGCGATCCTGTCGATGTGCATCGTGGTCATGGTGACGCTGGTAGAAACGTCGGCAGACATTCTGGCGGTCGGTGAAATCATCGGCACCAAAGTCGATTCCAAACGTCTGGGCAATGGCCTGCGGGCGGACATGCTGTCGAGTATGTTTGCGCCGATTTTCGGTTCGTTCACCCAGAGCGCCTTCGCCCAGAACGTCGGGCTGGTGGCGGTGACCGGGATCAAGAGCCGCTATGTAGTGGCGACTGGCGGTATCTTCTTGGTGATCCTTGGTCTGCTGCCGTTCATGGGCCGGGTTATCGCAGCAGTGCCGACGTCGGTACTCGGCGGCGCCGGTATCGTGCTGTTCGGTACGGTGGCGGCGAGTGGTATCCGCACGCTGTCCAAGGTGGATTACCGCAACAACGTCAACCTGATCATCGTCGCCACCTCGATCGGTTTCGGCATGATCCCGATTGCCGCACCGAACTTCTACGATCACTTCCCGAGCTGGTTCGCGACCATTTTCCACTCGGGCATCAGTTCGTCGGCGATCATGGCGATCCTGCTCAACCTGGCCTTCAACCACTTTACCGCCGGTAACTCGGATCAGCAGTCGGTGTTTGCGGCGGCGGAAGAGCGGACCCTGCGCTATCGCGATCTGGCGGCGCTGCGTGAAGGCGATTACTTCAGCGACGGTAAGCTGCATGACTGCGATGGCAAGGAAGTGCCGGTGATCGAGCCAGATGACCACGATCATGGGCACGGTGCGCCGAAGGTGCAGGTGAAAAGCAGCGAGCATGTCTGACCGCTGTAGCTGAATAGAAAAGGGTCGATCTGTTAACCGCAGATCGGCCCTTTTTCATTTCAAGATCAAAAGATCGCAGCCTTCGGCAGCTCCTACACAGATCTCATACTCCGCCGATTCTGCGGATGAACGCTGAATCTGTAGGAGCTGCCGAAGGCTGCGATCTTCTGATCTTTTCGAGCGCCCACAAAAAAGCCCCTGAATCTTTCGATTCAGGGGCTTTGCTATTTGGCTCCACAACCTGGACTCGAACCAGGGACCCAATGATTAACAGTCATTTGCTCTACCAACTGAGCTATTGCGGAATTGGTGCGTATGTTACTGATTCAAAAAGAGAAGTCAAGCATGGGCTGAAAAATTAAATGAATTCTCGGGACGGACGATGACTTGTCAGCGATTGGCGGTTACCAGAACCGCAGCAGAGGTCTACCATGGCTGCCCGGAAGTGGTCACACGCGCTGCCGGCCATTTGCCGAAAAAGGTCCGCGTCATGAACCGTTTGTCCTGTAACAGCGAGGTGTTCGCATGAGCATCGCGCAAATCAGCCTGCCCAAAGGCGTCGGTCCCCACGCCGAAAAACTCTTTGATGCAATCACCCAGGCCAGCACCGCTGAGGAATTGAACCGCGCCGGTGGCAAGGCCGAAGGCTTCGTCCTGGGCCTTGAAAGCACCAAGGCGATCAAAAGCCAGATCGCCGAATCGCTGTACGTCGTTTATGACGATGCCGCGAGTCAGCGTGCGAGCGAACTGGCTTAACTGCCGAAGGTGATGGTGCCCATCATCAGTTTGGCGTAAGCCGCGGTGGCCGCCAGTTGCACCAGCCACAGCACCAGACCACCGAGAAACACCCCGGCCGCTACTTGCAGCACCAGGCTTTTTTCGCGTTTGGCTGAGGCGCGGGGGATGAAATCATCCAGATCGTCACGGTCGGCGCGCAGGTTGTCGTTTTTCATTTGGCTTCTCACAAAATACTCGGATAAACACAAAACCCTGTAGGAGTGAGCCTGCTCGCGATAGCGGTGTGTCAGACAGTGATGCTTCGGCTGAAAAAACGCTATCGCGAGCAGGCTCACTCCTACAATGGGATTTGTGTGCAGTTTAGAGGGTATGGGGATTGTTTCGTGGCAATAAAAAAACGGGAAGCCTCAAGGCTTCCCGTTTTTCATCACGCAGCGAAATCAGATGACCTGAACAATCGCATCCGTTACTGCCTTGATGTTGCTCTGGTTCAGCGCTGCCACACAGATACGACCGGTATCCAGGGCGTAGATGCCGAACTCGTTGCGCAGGCGATGCACTTGCTCAGTGGTCAGGCCGGAGTAGGAGAACATGCCGCGCTGACGACCGACGAAGCTGAAGTCGCGGCCCGGGGCTTTCTCGGCCAGCAGGGCAACCATCTGCTCGCGCATGCCACGAATGCGCAGACGCATTTCGGCCAGCTCGGCTTCCCACTGCGCGCGCAGCTCCGGGCTGTTCAACACCGCAGCAACGATGCTGGCACCGTGGGTCGGCGGGTTGGAGTAGTTGGTGCGGATCACGCGTTTGACTTGCGACAGCACGCGCGCGCTTTCTTCTTTCGATTCGCTGATGATCGACAGGGCGCCAACGCGCTCGCCGTACAGCGAGAACGACTTGGAGAACGAGCTCGAAACGAAGAAGGTCAGGCCGGATTCAGCGAACAGGCGCACGGCAGCGGCGTCTTCGTCGATACCGTCGCCAAAGCCCTGGTAGGCCATGTCGAGGAACGGTACGTGACCTTTGGCTTTAACCACGTCCAGCACGTTGTTCCAGTCCGCCGGGGTCAGGTCGACGCCGGTCGGGTTGTGGCAGCAGGCGTGGAGGATAACGATCGAGCCGTTCGGCAGGGCGTTGAGGTCTTCGAGCATGCCGGCACGGTTTACGTCGTGGGTGGCAGCGTCGTAGTAACGGTAGTTTTGCACCGGGAAACCGGCGGTTTCGAACAGGGCGCGGTGGTTTTCCCAGCTCGGGTCGCTGATCGCCACGACAGCGTTCGGCAGCAGTTGCTTGAGGAAGTCGGCACCGATTTTCAGTGCGCCGGTCCCGCCGACGGCCTGAGTGGTGATGACGCGACCGGCGCTGATCAGCGGCGAGTCGTTGCCGAACAGCAGCTTTTGCACGGCCTGGTCGTAGGCAGCGATGCCATCGATCGGCAGGTAACCGCGCGAAGCGTGTTGAGCGACGCGAATCGTCTCGGCTTCGATCACGGCGCGCAGAAGTGGAATTCGCCCCTCTTCGTTGCAGTAAACACCCACGCCCAGGTTGACCTTGGTGGTCCGGGTATCGGCGTTGAATGCTTCGTTGAGGCCCAGGATTGGATCGCGGGGTGCCATTTCGACAGCGGAGAACAGGCTCATTATTGCGGCGGCTCTGAATGGAGAATGGAGGGACGTGTCGCGCTCCAGCCGGATGCACTAGAGCGGTGCACAAACGGGGAGCTAGTATAGAGGCCATTACGGAACAATGGCGACAGGCGATTCGGCTTTTCAGGCAAGTTTTTCCGATTATTTCTTGACCGTTAGTCGACTGCGCGTGTCAGAGTCTTTACCGGATGTAGGACGTTTGCCTTGAAAGGTGAGGCAATCGCCACCACATTGAGCACAATCCAGGTTTTTTCTTGCGCGACACCGGTCGTTTACGGTCGTCCCCGTGGTGCTCCGCTTTGTTCGGAATGCCGCGATCCCAGAGGTGTATATGTCCGAATTCCAGCTCGTCACCCGCTTCGAGCCCGCCGGCGATCAACCGGAAGCCATTCGCCAATTGGTCGAGGGTATCGAAGCCGGGCTGGCGCACCAGACGCTGCTCGGTGTGACCGGCTCGGGCAAGACCTTCAGTATCGCCAATGTCATCTCGCAGATTCAGCGCCCGACGCTGGTGCTGGCGCCGAACAAGACCCTCGCCGCGCAGTTGTACGGCGAGTTCAAGGCGTTTTTCCCGAATAACGCCGTTGAATACTTCGTTTCCTACTACGACTACTATCAGCCCGAAGCCTATGTGCCGTCGTCCGACACCTTCATCGAGAAGGACGCGTCGATCAACGACCACATCGAGCAGATGCGTCTGTCCGCGACCAAAGCGCTGCTCGAGCGCAAGGACGCGATCATCGTCACCACGGTGTCGTGTATCTACGGTCTGGGCAGCCCGGAAACCTATTTGAAGATGGTGCTGCATGTCGATCGCGGCGACAAACTCGATCAGCGTGCGCTGCTACGGCGTCTGGCCGACCTGCAATACACCCGCAATGACATGGATTTTGCCCGCGCGACCTTCCGTGTTCGCGGTGACGTGATCGACATCTATCCGGCGGAATCCGATCTGGAAGCGATCCGTATCGAGCTGTTCGATGACGAAGTCGAAAGCATTTCCGCGTTCGACCCGCTGACCGGCGAAGTCATCCGCAAGATGCCGCGCTTCACCTTCTATCCGAAGAGCCACTATGTGACGCCACGGGAAACCCTGCTCGACGCCATCGAACACATCAAGGTCGAACTGCAGGAACGCCTCGAATACCTGCGCAGCAACAACAAACTGGTCGAAGCCCAGCGGCTGGAGCAGCGCACCCGTTTCGACCTGGAAATGATCCTCGAACTGGGTTACTGCAACGGTATCGAAAACTACTCGCGCTATCTGTCCGGGCGTCCGGCCGGCGCTGCGCCGCCGACGCTCTACGATTACCTGCCGGCCGATGCCTTGCTGGTGATCGACGAATCCCACGTCAGCGTGCCGCAGGTCGGCGCGATGTATAAGGGCGACCGTTCGCGCAAGGAAACCCTCGTCGAATACGGCTTCCGTCTGCCGTCGGCACTGGATAACCGGCCGATGCGTTTTGACGAGTGGGAAGGGGTCAGCCCACAGACCATTTTTGTCTCGGCGACCCCGGGCAATTACGAAGCCGAGCACGCCGGGCGCGTGGTCGAGCAAGTGGTACGGCCGACCGGTCTGGTCGACCCGCAGGTTGAGGTGCGCCCGGCGCTGACTCAGGTCGACGATCTGCTCTCGGAAATCAGCAAACGCGTGGCGGTCGAAGAGCGGGTGCTGGTCACCACGCTGACCAAGCGCATGGCCGAAGACCTTACCGATTACCTTGCCGACCACGGTGTGCGCGTGCGTTATCTGCACTCGGACATCGACACGGTTGAGCGGGTCGAGATCATCCGCGATCTGCGTCTTGGCACTTTTGATGTGCTGGTCGGGATCAATTTGCTGCGTGAAGGTCTGGACATGCCGGAAGTGTCGCTGGTGGCGATTCTCGATGCGGACAAGGAAGGTTTCCTGCGTTCCGAGCGCTCGCTGATCCAGACCATTGGCCGCGCGGCGCGTAACCTCAATGGTCGGGCGATTCTCTATGCCGATCGCATGACCGGTTCGATGGAGCGCGCGATCGGCGAGACCGAGCGGCGTCGCGACAAGCAGATTGCCTTCAACCTGGAAAACGGCATCACCCCGCGCGGTGTGATCAAGGACGTCGCCGACATCATGGAAGGCGCCACCGTGCCGGGCTCGCGCAGCAAGAAGCGCAAAGGCATGGCCAAGGCCGCCGAAGAAAACGCCAAGTACGAAGCCGAATTGCGCTCGCCGAGCGAGATCACCAAACGCATTCGTGCGCTGGAAGAGAAGATGTATCAGCTGGCGCGGGATCTGGAGTTTGAAGCGGCGGCGCAGATGCGTGATGAGATTGCCAAACTGCGTGAGCGGCTTTTGGCTGTGTAAGGAGGATCGTTCCCACGCTCTGCGTGGGAATGCAGCCCCGGACGCTCCGCGTCCGCTGTGACGCAGAGCGTCACCGGAGTCATTCCCACGCGGAGCATGGGAACGATCAGTTGCAGTTAGTGTGACTCCCCGGCCTTCAACCCTTGCGGCAATTTCTTGGTCAACAAAATCGCCAGCATACTGATCCCCAGCGCAATCCCGACAAAGTGAAACGCATCGTTGTAAGCCATGATCGCCGCCTGTTGATGGACGATCTCACTCAACTTGCCCAACGCCGCCGTGTCACTGCCAAACCGATCCGTCATCGATGCCAGCCGCTCAGCCACCTGCGGATTGGTCGGCACCACCGCCTCACGCAAATAATCGAAGTAAGTCTTGGTGCGCGCATCCAGCAGCGTCGCCAGCAAGGCAATGCCGATCGCACCGCCGAGGTTACGCAGAATATTGAACAGACTCGACGCCGACCCCGCGTCCTGCGGCAGGATGTACGCCGTGGCAATCAGCGAAATCGTCACCATGATCAACGGCTGCCCCAGCGCCCGAATGATCTGAATCTGATTGAACTGCGGCCCGGCAAAGTCTGGGTTGAGCACCCCCGAAGAAAAACTCGCCAGCCCGAACAGCCCAAAGCCGATCGTGCACAGCCATTTCGGCGAAACAAACTTCATCAGCTTCGGCACCAGCGGAATCAGGAACAGCTGCGGCACGCCCATCCACATGATCACTTCGCCGATCTGCAGGGCGTTGTAGTTCTGGATCTGCGCCAGATACAGCGGCAACAGATAGATCGAACCGTACAACCCGACACCCATGCCCAGGCTGGAAATACTCGACAAGCCAAAGTTGCGATTGCGCAGAATGCCAAGGTTGATCAGCGGATTCGGTTTGGAAATCTGCACGATCACAAAGGTAATCAGGCTGAGCAGGGCGATGCTGCCCAGGGTCACGATCAGGCTCGATTCGAGCCAGTCCTTGCGATGGCCTTCTTCAAGAAAGACTTGCAGGCAACCGAGGCCGACTCCCAGCGTGAGGATGCCGGTGTAGTCGGTGCTTTTAAGCAGTTCCCAGTGCGCTTCTTTCTTCTCCAGTCCGTACATCAGTCCGGCGATCATGATCAGGCCCGGCGGGATGTTGATATAGAAAATGTACTCCCAGCCCCAGTTTTCCGTGAGCCAGCCGCCCAGCGTCGGACCGATTGATGGCGCGAACGTGGCGGTCATAGCGAACATCGCCATGCCTTTGGCGCGGTGGTGTTCGGGGAGTTTGATCAGGGTCAGGGTGAACGCCAGCGGGATCAGCGCGCCACCGGTGAAACCCTGCATGGCGCGAAAGACGATCATGCTCTCCAGGCTCCACGCCATCGAGCAGAGCAACGACGAAGCCAGAAAACCCAGCGACACCCACACCGCCAGCCGCCGCGCCGACAACAACTGCACCAGCCAGGCGGTCAGCGGGATCATGATGATTTCCGCGACCAGATACGAGGTGGAAATCCACGAGCCTTCTTCCAGCGTCGCCGACAAGGCGCCCTGAATATCCTTCAAAGAAGAGTTGGTGATCTGGATGTCGAGCACGGCCATAAAAGCGCCGAGCATTACGCTCATCACCGCAATCCAGTCGCGCCGAGTCGGCTCGCCGACCGGGCGGATCAGCGAATCACCGGCCATTGTCCGGGGCGTCTTTGATGTTCACGGTGGCGGTGGCGGACATGCCCGGACGGATCTTGCCGTGCAGCGGGTTGTCGGCCTTGAACGTCAACTTCACCGGAATCCGCTGCACGACTTTGGTGAAGTTGCCGGTGGCGTTGTCCGGTGGCAGCAGGCTGAACTGCGCGCCGGAAGCGGCGAACAGACTGTCGACCCGCGCTTCGATGGGGGTGTCGCCGTAGGCGTCGAAGGTCAGCTCGGCTTTCTGGCCGGGTTGCATATGGCCGATCTGGGTTTCCTTGAAGTTGGCCTGCACCCAGATATCTTCGTCCGGGACGATCGACAGCAGGTAGGCGCCAGCCTGCACCACTTGGCCATTTCGCGCGGCGCGCTGGCCGACGAGACCGCTGATCGGTGCGTGGATTTCACTGCGGGTCAGGTTGAGTTCGGCTTGCGCAAGATCGGCGCGAGCGTTGGCGATCTGCGCGTCGAGGCGTTTGATTTCGGCGTTCAGGGCGTTGACTTGCTGACGCTGGCCTTGTGCGTCGGCTTGCGCCTTGGCCACTTGCGAGCGGGCAATGTGGGCGTCGGCGGAGAGGGTGGTCACGCGTTCTTCGGAAACGTAACCGGGTTTGCGCAGGGTTTCGGCGCGCGACAAATCCATCTGCGAGCGGCCAAGTGTCGCTTGGGTGGTCGCCACTTGCGCATCGCTGGCGGCGATCAGGCTCGATTGCTGGGTCAGTTTGCTTTGTGCTTGCAGGCGCTCGGCTTCGCGGGTGGCGAGGGCGGCATTGGCGCGATCGATGGCCAGGCGGAAATCATTCGGTTCCAGGCGCACCAGTAGCTGGCCTTTTTCCACGTGCTGATTGTCCTGCACCAGCACTTCATCGATGCGCGCGCTCAATTGGCTCGACACACGGGTGATTTCGCCCTGGACATAGGCGTTGTCGGTGCTTTCATAAAAGCGTCCCTTGAAAAACCAGTGGGCGAAGAAGCCCCCGGCAATCAACAGGACCAGCAGCAGGAAAATCAACAGGCGACGCTTGAGTTGGGCAGGCATGGGCAAACTGTAGTCGAGGAATTGTAAGGAAAGTTATCAGCAGGCGAATCTGGCATACAGCCGATAAACGGTAAATGCCATCCGCTGATATTTGCCCATTCACCACGGCTTACCGGCGTTACAGACGCAAACTTGGCTTAAATGCCCTGCCTGCTGGAGCGGGGCGGGTGTCGCCTGTTACCATTCGCCGCTTGATTGTTTTGCTTTTCATTCTTTTCGAGACATGCCATGACCACCGTCCGCACTCGCATCGCGCCATCGCCTACCGGGGATCCCCACGTAGGTACCGCTTACATCGCATTGTTCAACTACTGCTTTGCCAAGCAGCATGGCGGTGAGTTCATCCTGCGCATCGAAGACACCGACCAGTTGCGTTCGACCCGCGAGTCCGAACAGCAGATCTTCGACGCCCTGCGCTGGCTGGGCATCGACTGGAGCGAAGGCCCGGACGTTGGCGGGCCGCACGGCCCGTACCGGCAGAGCGAGCGTGGCGACATCTATCAGAAGTACTGCCAGCAACTGGTCGACATGGGCCATGCGTTCCCGTGCTTCTGCACCGCTGAAGAGCTGGATCAGATGCGCGCCGAGCAAATGGCGCGCGGCGAAACGCCACGCTACGACGGCCGCGCGCTGCTGCTGTCGAAAGAAGAAGTCGCCGCTCGTCTGGCGGCTGGCGAACCCCACGTAATCCGCATGAAAGTGCCGAGCGAAGGCGTTTGCGTGGTGCCGGACATGCTCCGTGGTGATGTCGAGATCCCGTGGGATCGCATGGACATGCAAGTGCTGATGAAGACCGACGGCCTGCCAACGTACTTCCTCGCCAACGTCGTCGACGATCACCTGATGGGCATCACCCACGTCCTGCGCGGCGAAGAATGGCTGCCATCGGCACCGAAACTGATTCTGCTGTACGAATACTTCGGCTGGGAGCAACCAGAGCTGTGCTATATGCCGCTGCTGCGTAACCCGGACAAGAGCAAACTGTCCAAGCGCAAGAACCCGACCTCGGTGACGTTCTACGAGCGCATGGGTTTCATGCCGGAAGCGATGCTCAACTACCTCGGTCGCATGGGCTGGTCGATGCCGGACGAGCGCGAGAAGTTCTCGCTGCAGGAAATGGTCGACAATTTCGACCTCAAGCGTGTCTCCCTCGGCGGGCCGATCTTCGACATCGAGAAGTTGTCGTGGCTCAACGGCCAATGGCTGCGCGATCTGCCGGTGGAAGAGTTCGCCGCGCGCGTGCAGAAGTGGGCGTTCAATTCCGAATACATGATGAAGATCGCGCCGCACGTTCAGGGTCGCGTTGAAACCTTCAGCCAGGTTGCACCGCTGGGCGGGTTCTTCTTCGCTGGTGGCGTCAATCCAGACGCCAAGCTGTTCGAGTCGAAGAAGCTTTCGGGTGATCAGGTTCGTCAACTGATGCAGTTGATCCTGTGGAAACTGGAAAGCCTGCGTCAGTGGGAAAAGGACAACATCACCGCGACGATTCAGGCAGTGGTCGAATCGCTGGAGTTGAAGCTGCGCGATGCGATGCCGCTGATGTTCGCGGCGATCACCGGGCAGGCGAGTTCGGTGTCGGTACTCGATGCGATGGAAATCCTCGGCCCGGACCTGACCCGTTATCGTCTGCGTCAGGCGATCGACCTGCTGGGCGGCGTGTCGAAGAAAGAAAACAAAGAGTGGGAAAAACTGCTGGGCGCTATCGCCTGATAACTTAACCCCCCTGTAGGAGCTGCCGCAGGCTGCGATCTTTTGATCTTGATCTTTAAACGGCAACGTCAAAAGATCGCAGCCTGCGGCAGCTCCTACAGGGGCATGCTTTATCCCAAGTCCCGGATTTACGGGGGAGGGCGGTAAGTGATTGTTATGCCGACGAAAAACTTTGAAAAATTTCAAAAATAAGTTTGACAGGCTTTCGATACGCCCTTAAGATTCGCCCCGTCCTCAGCGATGACATCAACGATGAGGGGCTATAGCTCAGCTGGGAGAGCGCTTGCATGGCATGCAAGAGGTCAACGGTTCGATCCCGTTTAGCTCCACCAATTTACACTTCAAGGTCTGGCCACACCGGCCTTGAAGCGATCAACACTCAGCGTTGATCAGTTGTATAGAAGGGTTTGCGTCCCCTTCGTCTAGTGGCCTAGGACACCGCCCTTTCACGGCGGTAACAGGGGTTCGAGTCCCCTAGGGGACGCCAGTTTTACAGAAGCGATGTTGCAAAATGTCGCTCCGCCGCGAGGCGAAAAATCCGGGGCTATAGCTCAGCTGGGAGAGCGCCTGCATGGCATGCAGGAGGTCAGCGGTTCGATCCCGCTTAGCTCCACCAATTTACAGTTCAAGGTCTGGCCACACCGGCCTTGAATCGATCAGTTCTCAGCGCTGATCAGTTGTATAGAAGGTTTGTGTCCCCTTCGTCTAGTGGCCTAGGACACCGCCCTTTCACGGCGGTAACAGGGGTTCGAGTCCCCTAGGGGACGCCACGATTACCCGCTCTGCGGGATTTTATAAGGGTCATTCAATTATTGAATGGCCCTTTTGTTTGTCTGGCGTTTGGCCAACTCTCCTTTTTCCTTACACTGTGCATCAGACCAGCGGTCATATCCTTGACTTGCAGAATATTATTATGCGAATAATATTCTAGTCGTAATATTCGGAGGCAACGATGAACGATAAAAAAGCTCAAACCCGCGAACGCATCCTCAAGGCTGCCAGCGCTGCACTGATTCAGCGTGGCCCGGCGGACCCTAGCGTGGGCGAAGTGATGGGCGCAGCCGGCCTCACCGTCGGTGGCTTCTATGCGCACTTCGAAAGCAAGGACGCAATGATGCTCGAAGCGTTCAAGCAATTACTCGGTCGCCGCCGCGACCTGATTGCCGACATGGATGCCGAATTGACCGGCGAAGAGCGCCGCGCCTTGGTTGCCGCGTTCTATCTGTCGCGCAAGCACCGTGATTCCAGCGATGCCGCGTGCCCGATTCCAGCTTCGATTGGCGAGTTGGGTCGTTTGCCGGAATCGTTCCGCATCGCGCTGAACGAACACCTGGAGTTGATGATCGCGCAGTTGGCGTCCAGTCCCGAGGACACCGACAAAGCCCTGGCTGACGTGGCCTTGATGGTGGGTGGTCTGGCGCTCGCCAGGGCGCTGGGCCCGGGAGATTTATCCGATCGATTGCTGCGCGCTGCCAAGTCGGCGGTGCGTTGACCTGAAGGCAGCACGCCTGAGGAGAGAGCGATGAACACGTTGAAGTGGGTTCGTGGCGTTAATGGCACCTTGGGCTGGATTGCACCGCAACGAGTGGCGAGCAAAATGCGCCTGGCGTTCATGACGCCGCGTTCGCTGCCGCTGCGGGATTGGGAGTTGCCGTTGTTGGCGAGCTCTGAACGGATCACCTTGCGCTTTGGCCTCTCGGCGCTGCGCTGGGGTCAAGGCCCGACGGTGCTGCTGATGCACGGTTGGGAAGGGCGGCCAACCCAGTTTGCCGCGCTGATCACTGCACTGGTCGATGCCGGTTACACCGTTGTGGCGCTCGATGGTCCGGCCCATGGTCGTTCGCCGGGGCGTGAAGCCAATGTCGTGTTGTTCGCTCGGGCAATGCTCGAAGCCGCTGCCGAGCTGCCGCCACTGCAAGCGGTGATCGGTCACTCCATGGGTGGCGCCAGCGCCATGCTTGCTGTGCAACTGGGCTTGCGCACCGAAACCCTCGTCAGCATCGCCGCGCCTGCGCGAATTCTTGGTGTGCTGCGCGGTTTTGCCCGCTACGTCGGTATGCCGCCGCGAGCGCGTTCCGCCTTCATCCGCCAGGTCGAGCAAGATGTCGGGATGCGCGCCGCTACGCTCGACGTTGCCCACTATCAACTGGATATGCCCGGCCTGATCGTGCATGCCGAGGACGACAACTTCGTCTCGGTCAAAGAGTCGCAACTGATCCACGAATCCTGGTTCGACAGTCGCTTGCTGCGGCTTGAGGGCGGCGGTCATCAGCGCGTGCTGGCCGACCCTCGCGTGGTTGATGGCGTGTTATCACTGCTGGCCGGCCGCAGCCTCCAGGCGCGCCAATCAGCCTGAGCTCCGTTACACTGCCCCGGTTGAATACATTGACCGGGAGTGGGGCATGGGCTGGGATCGGGCAACGCCGTTTACCATTGATCTGCAAGTAGGCGCCGAGGATATCGACGGCTTGGGGCACGCGAACAACGCGGTGTACGTGACCTGGCTGGAGCGTTGCGCCTGGCGCCACTCGCAGCGTCTGGGTCTGGATCTGGTCGAGTATCGGCGCCTGGATCGGGCGATGGCCGTGGTTCGTCACGAGATCGATTATCTGGCTGCGGCCTATGAAGGCGACGAACTGCAATTGGCGACCTGGATTGTCGATTGGGATCAGCGCCTGAAAATGACCCGGCATTTCCAGCTCAAGCGCCCGAGTGACAACACCACGCTGTTGCGTGCGCAAACCACTTTCGTCTGTATCGAGCTGTCCACGGGCAAGCCCAAGCGCATGCCGGCCGAGTTCATCGAAGGCTACGGCCCGGCGATCCAGATCCCGGAATCTGCGAAAATCTAATGTAGGAGTGAGCCTGCTCGCGATAGCGGTGTGTCAGCCAACATATGCCTCACTGACACACCGCCTTCGCGAGCAGGCTCGCTCCCACAAGGTTTCTGCGAATTCCTGCGATATCCAGTAAACTGCCGCACGTTTTTCTTCAAGTAGTGTTTTCCCATGCAAATTGCTCTGGCACCCATGGAGGGGTTGGTCGACGACATTCTCCGCGACGTGCTGACCCGCGTTGGCGGCATCGACTGGTGCGTGACCGAATTCATTCGCGTCAACGACCAGTTGCTCACTCCAGCCTACTTTCACAAGTTCGGCCCTGAGCTGCTCAATGGCGCGCGTACCGCATCCGGCGTGCCATTGCGCGTGCAATTGCTCGGCTCCGATCCTGTATGCCTGGCGGAAAACGCTGCACTGGCCTGCGAACTCGGCTCCGAAGTGATCGACCTCAACTTCGGCTGCCCGGCCAAGACTGTGAACAAATCCCGGGGCGGCGCCGTGCTGCTCAAAGAGCCGGAATTGCTTAACCAGATCGTCGAGCACGTGCGCCGCGCCGTACCCGCGCACATTCCCGTGACCGCGAAAATGCGCCTGGGCTTCGACAGCCCCGACGGTTCGCTGGTCTGCGCCACGGCATTGGCTGAGGGCGGCGCCGAGCACATTGTGGTTCACGCCCGTACGAAAATGGACGGCTACAAACCACCAGCACATTGGGAGTGGATTCCACGCGTACAAGACGTGGTCAAAGTCCCGGTGTTCGCCAACGGCGATATCTGGAGCGTCGAGGATTGGCGTCGTTGCCGCGAAATCAGTGGCGTGGAAGACATCATGCTCGGCCGCGGACTGGTGTCGCGTCCGGATCTGGCCAGGCAAATCGCTGCCGCCCGCGCTGGCGAAGAAGTGGTCGAGATGACCTGGGCCGAGCTGATGCCGCTGATCCAGGACTTCTGGCTGCAAGCCAAAGCGCAGATGACTGCACGTCAGTCGCCGGGCCGTTTGAAGCAATGGCTGGCCATGCTGACGCGCAATTATCCCGAGGCCACTGAACTGTTTACCGTGCTGCGTCGTGAAACTGAGCCGGATCATGTCTCGCGTTTACTCGGTCTGCCGGTTGCCGAAGCGGCCTGAAAAAAATCTGCAAATAATCTCTTGAAATCATTTCAGTGGTCCCTATTTAAGGGTTACGCGATGCCGAATTCGGGTCGCGGAGTCAAAAAACCTTGCTGATTGTTTTCAGGAGATTTGAACCATGAGTACTGCATTTTCCCTCGCACCACTGTTCCGTTCCTCGGTGGGTTTCGACCGTTTCAACGACCTGTTCGAAACCGCTCTGCGCAACGAGCCGGGCAGCAGCTATCCACCTTACAACGTGGAAAAACACGGTGATGACCAGTACCGTATCGTCGTTGCGGCGGCCGGTTTCCAGGAAGAAGACCTGGAACTGCAAGTCGAAAAAGGTGTGCTGACCATCAGTGGCGGCAAGCGTGATGCCAATGAAGGCGTGACCTTCCTGCATCAGGGCATTGCCCAGCGTGCTTTCAAGCTGTCCTTCCGCCTGGCCGATCACATCGAGATCAAGGCCGCGGATCTGAGCAACGGTCTGCTGAGCATCGACCTGCTGCGCGTGATCCCGGAAGAGGCGAAAGCCAAACGCATCCCGATCAACGGGACGCAGAAGCCGGCGTTGCAGCACTGAGTCATGTGCCGCAACACAATCGTCTGAACGGACGATGAGCCGCTGAATGAAGGCCCCGCTACGTCGGGGCCTTTTTTGTGGGCGAAAGAAAACCGTTGTTCGACTTTGCCGCTGGCGGCGGTTTCTCTACAATCCGCGGCAGTTTTGCCGACCCCCATTCCTCACCGGTCGGCCTGGAGCCTTTTTTCATGGACGATATTCAACAGCGCTGGCTGTGCGCTTTGTCTGCGCCAATGGCGGCGATCAATACCGGCGCCAGCTACGACGACCCGGCCTTCTGCAACGATCGCTACATCGACCTGAAAGACAGCTGGGGTATCGACGACCGTGGGCAATTGTTCGACATGCTCGAACGGATGACCGACGACGGCCATGCCAAGCACCTCAGCGCGGCCTATTTGGCTTGGCAGCGTTGTCTGCCAAGTGAATGGCAGGCCTTGCTTGAAGATCTCACTCCCCGCGAACGCATCCTGCATGAGTTTGCCAGTCGCACGTTCGGCAGTTGTGGGCCGGGCGGGATTTTGTCCTGGGACTATGGCCGCATGGGCTTTCTCTTGCGTTGCGCGGTGCGCAATCAGTGGATCGATCTGGACGAAAGCAACTGGCTGCACAGTCGTTTGGCCCTCAGAGCGCAATTTCACTACGGCAGCTGGATGGCTTACTTCGATGGCTTTGTGGTGGGCCGGACGTTTTGGTCGTGCCTGAGCGCCAGCGACGATGAGCTTGCGCGTGAGCTGGATCGACAAGGCGCCAACGCCCTTAACGTGCGGATTGCCCGCGGTCTTGCCGAGAACATCCCTCAGTTCCTTGCTGATTTGCCGTGGCACATGGAAATTGATTTGCCGCCGCGCCCGGCATCGCTCAAGGAGTTCGACTGGTCATGAGTTGCTGGATCCGCCTGGGCATCGAGCCTACTAACGACGAAAACCTGATTCGCAACGCCTACCGCGCACGTTTGCCGGCGCATCACCCGGAGACCGATCCGCAAGGGTTTCAGGCGCTGCGCATGGCCTACGAAAACGCCCTGCGTCTGGCGCGTGAAGATGAGGAAGAAGAGCCCGAGGACGAGTACGAGTCCCAAGCCTCAGAACAGACTGTCGTTGAGGTCCCTCCAGTATTCGGGGAGTTCTGCGAGCTGCTGGATGATCCTGCGCGCCGGTTCAATTTCGCCGCGTGGCAGGCCTTTGTCCGAGGGCTGGATGAGCTGTCGCTGGACGTGCTCGATGAACTCAGCTGGCCGCTGTACCACCGGATGGCGGACGCCGGTCCGTTGTCGTACCGTTGCGCGAATCTGTTGGCCAAACGTATGGCCTGGGATCAGCAGTTGCTGGATCTTGCGTTCGACGACGCCCATCAGGTCGAATCCTTTCTACAGCGAATCGCAACGCCTGACCCGTTCGACACGGATCTGATGGGAACTTGGTCAGAGGCTGCACAGACCGAATCGCTGTGGTACGCCCGTAGCCTCGATTTTATCTTCACCCAGCGCCCACTCCATGAGTTCGCCGACTTCGCCAGTCGGCACACCTGCCTGCCATTGCCGAATGATGCCGCGTTCCTCAAGCGCCTGTTGGTGCAGTTCACTCAGGCAGGTATTGGCGGGCCGACGTTTTTGCAGTGCTGTATCGAACAGCAGCTTGCAGCACCGGATGATGTCGACTGGCTTTACCTGTTGGCGTGCCAGAACAGTCTGCTGGGGCGAGACGATCAGGCATTGCCGTGCTGGATCCGGCTGTGGAATGAGCATCGCCATCCGATGGCGGAAAGTCGTCTGCTGGAGCTGTGTGCCAAGCGCCAGCCGACTTTTCTGCCTCTGCTGATTCAGGCATTCGATCGCCTCGAGGACTGCTCTGACTGGTCGGAGGATCTCGGCGATGACGGCCAGGTGTATGGCAGCCCGTCACAACATCCCGAGACGCTGAACCGTTGGCTGGGTGTCGGAAGATTAGCGCTTGATAGCCTCGCGCAAAGCTTTGTCGATTGGCGCATGAGCGGTGATGAACTGCCATTGCTCGCGCAATTGCTCGGCGAAAATGCCGACAGCCGATTGCTGCATCTGTACCGCCACGCCTGGGCGTTGCATCGGGGTGATTCGGCGTTGTTGCAGCAGATTGTGGATGCACCGCTGCCGATCGATGCCCTCGAAAGCCTGGTGATGAGCGGATTCAAATATCAGGCCGCGCAACACCTGCGTTGGCTGGGCGGGGCACCGATTGCGCTGGCCATGAGCGCGTTCAGCGACGCAAATTCGGTTTCGCAGGCATTGCCGCAGGTACTGACGGAGGGCGAGCCGCACAAGGTCTGTCGGCTGTGGCTGCGTCGCTTGCGGCCTTACAACGACATTGCGCTGGAACGACTGGCAGACGCGTTCAAGCTGGCTGCGGTCAAAGACGACTGCGACTTATCCGAACTCGATTTGATTCTGCAGTTAAGCCGGCGCGGGATCCCGTTGTCGCCGGTCGGGCTGGGTGAAGCCACTTGGGAGTGGCACGCGCAGACCCTGTTTTTGCTGGCATTGCTGGAACAACCCGAACGCTGGCTGCAGATGATTGACGCGCAGTGCGTGGAGCGCCTGCCTTTCAATCCGGCCCATCCGTTGAGTCGCCTGCAACCGTTGTTGCGGCGCTTGCAGCGTGAGCAAGGCCATTGCGCCGGTTTGCTCGGATGGCTGCAAGGCAATGACCCGGTGCACGGTTTGTTGGTGCAGCAATTGTTCAGCGTGCAGCAGGCACTCGACAGCGTGCGGTTGCCGGCCAATAGCCTGCTTTACACCTGTCTCGAAAGTGATCGTGCTGCCTGCGGCGACGATTTACTGGGTTTGATGATGTTCTGGGGCGTGCTCTATCACGATCCGAGCCTGAGTGCCGAGCAGCATCGCGCATTGTTGCAATCGATCGCGGCGATCAGTTGTGAGGACGATTGGTTCGAAGGCTTCCGCGACGGTTTGATCAAAGGCGAACCGGTGTGGCCGCCGCGCAAAGTGCTGACCGATTTTGGTGTCGACAAACTGCTGGCGTATGAAGCGCTGGATGCGCTCAAGGGCTTGATTCGCTATGGCGCTGCCGGGGTGCCGAAAACGCGCGTCCTGCGCCAACTGCAACAGGGCAAGGACGATGTGCAGAACAGCATCGGGCTGCGCCTGGCCTTGTGCGCATTATTGTCCTGGTCGGAACGATTGCTGCTGGCGAAAAGCGATGTTCAGCCGGTACCGGCGACAGCGATCTGGCGTCTGGGATCGCGGTTGGGGCGTAAGGCTTTTATCGCTCAGGTCTTGGCCTGCGTGGTGATTGCGCCGGTGGCAGGGCTGATCAGTGGCACTACGGGCGCAGGCATTCTTATCCTGCTATTGGGCGTGCTGCTGGTGTTCGGCGCTATTCTGCGCCGCTTGCACGACATGGGCCGGGGCATTCCGACGTTGCTGATCTTCATGGCGCTGACGCCGGTTCTGCCATTCCTGCCTTTGCTGCTGTTCGGCTTTCCCGGTGACAAGTTGCCCAACCGCTATGGTGTGCCGCCGGACAGCGGCGATTCCGAAATGCTGTCCGGCGGCCTGCAGGCTGCCTTGCGGCGGCTCAACGGTTAGAGACGCAGTTGATCCAGCGCCTTGTTCAGCTCTGAGCGATGGCTGGCAATCTCCGAGGGTTGCTGGCCGGCGAGCACGGTAGTGAAGTTGTGCAGCCATTCGGCAATGTGCTCGCGTTGCGTGCCGAGGCTTTGCATCCATGCCCGCTCCAGACGGGCGAGCAACGTGCGGTTGGGCAGCGCGTCGCGTGGATGGACTTTCAGGGTCGACAGCCGGTTATGGCTGTCTCGGCGTGCTTGCTGATCCAGACCCGTGGGGCTGCGGTCGATGCTGTGACTGTGACGCTCGCCGGTTTCGAGCAGGGTGACGTCGACTTCGAGCAGACCGTTGATGTCATAACTGAAGCGCACGTCCAGTTCCTGGATGTGTTCAGTGGGCGTCAACGTGACATCGAAAGCATCAATCAGAATGTTGTCGCAAACCCACGGCCGCTCACCCTGATAGACGGCGATGCGCAGCAGCGATTGCTTGGGCTGGGTGGTGTAATAACGCTCCACCCTTGACGTCGGAATGATGGTGTTACGTTCGATGATGGGCGAGAAGGCACCTTTGATGTCTTCTCCACGCATGGTCGCAATCCCCAGCGTATACGGGCAGACATCCGTCAGAATCAACTCTTCAACCGCCCCGTCACGCGCCTTGCACGCCGCTTGCGTCGCCGCCCCCAGCGCAACAATCGTGTCCGGATCAAGATGCCGGTAAGGCAGGCGCCCGAACAGCGTGGCAACCATTTGCTGCACCGCCGGCATGCGCGTGGCGCCGCCGACCAGCACCAGGCTGTCGAGGTCACGGGGCTTGAGGCGAGCGTCGCGCAGGGCTTGTTCGATCGGCGCGCGTAAACGGGCCAGCAACGGTTCCCAGATCTTTACTGCGGCGGCTTCGTCCAATGACCATTCGAGCGTCTTGTCGCCATGGCGCCAGCTCAGATGTTGAACACCTTCAGCGAGTTTGCATTTCAGTTGCTCCAGCGCGTCGCCGAGGCTGGCCATGCTTTGCGCATCGACCATTGCCGGAGTCAGTTGCCAATGTTTCAGGCAGGCCTGCAACAGCGCGGCAGTGAAGTCTTCGCCGCCGAGAAAGTTGTCGCCGGTGGAGGCGTGCACTTCGATCAGTGGCAACGCGTATTCCAGCACCGTGACGTCGAAAGTACCGCCGCCCAGATCGAAGATCAGCGTGCGTTCGAATTTCTGTTCATGCAGCCCGTAAGCCATGGCCGCAGCGGTCGGCTCGTTGATCAGGCGTGTCACCGAGAGCCCGGCAAGTTCAGCAGCAAACAGCGTGCGTTTGCGTTGCTCGTCACTGAAATACGCCGGCACGGAAATTACCGCTTCCGACACCGGGTGACCGAGAAAGGCTTCGGCGTCCTGCTTGAGCGAACCGAGGACCAGCGCCGACAATTCTTCCGGGCTGAACTGACGTGCACCGAGCTGGACGCGTTTATCGCTGCCCATAAAACGCTTGAACGCTGCAGCGCTGCGCTCCGGGTGCGTGGTCAGGCGGGCGCGGGCGGCTTTGCCGACCAGAATGGTGTCGTCTTCATCGAGGCTGACCACCGAGGGTGTCAGCACATCGCCCAGAGCGTTGGGAATCAGGCGGGCCTGACCGTCCTGCCAGACGGCGATCAGACTGTTGGTGGTGCCAAGGTCGATGCCCAGCAGAGCCGGGCGGAGGAGGGTTGCATCCTGCATGAAAGATCTCGAAACGGCGCAAAAAACGCGACCCTACAGGTTGCCGCAAACCGTGGCAATTGCGCGTCTGTTGCAACGTGCACAGGTTATGGCAGGAGCTTTTTCAGATCCTCCAGTGCAACCGGTCGACTGTGCAGATAACCCTGATACAAATGGCAGCCCAAGCCTTGCAGGAACGCCAGTTGTTCCGGGGTTTCCACGCCCTCGGCAATCACCTCCAGCTCCAGACTGCGCGCCATGGCGACGATCGCGCGGATAATCTCGGCATCGTTCGGATCGGTCGTCGCATCGCGGATAAACGACTGATCGATTTTCAGTGTGTCCACTGGTAGCCGCTTGAGGTAAGTCAGCGACGAATAACCGGTGCCGAAGTCATCCATGGCGAAGCTCACGCCAAGCTTTTTCAGCCGGCGCATTTTGCTGATGGTGTCTTCCAGATTCTGGATGACGATGCCTTCGGTGATTTCCAGTTTCAGCAGCGAGCAGGGCAGGCCGTGGCTGCTCATGCTGTGTTCGATGCGCTCGACGAAGTCATTCTGACGGAACTGCCGTGGGCTGATGTTCACGCACAGGCTGAAATTCAGCGGGTCGACCCGTTTCTGCGCGATCAGTTGTTTGAAGGCATTGCAGGCCTCATCCAGAATCCAGGTGCCGACTTCGAGAATCAGGCCGCTGTCTTCCAGTACTTTGATGAACTCGGTGGGTGACTGCGCGCCCAGTTCCGGGTGATTCCAGCGCACCAGGGCTTCGGCGCCGATGATGCGGTTGTCGCGGGCATCGACCTGCGGCTGAAAGTGCACGTTGAATTCACCGCGCGACAGCGCCAGGCGCAGGTCGGTCTCCATGCGCAGCCGCTCGCTGGCGGCTTTCTGCATGGTGTTGTGATACATCTGCGTGGTGTTACGCCCGGAATCCTTGGCCCGGTACAGAGCAATGTCGGCGCGTTTGAGCAGATCGGTCGGCGTCGAGCCATGATCGGGAATCAGCGCCACGCCGATGCTCGGCGTCACTTGCAGGCGCTGGCCGTCGAGGAACATCGGTTCCGAGAGCAATTCGCGCAGGGTGTCGGCCAGATTGCGCACTTGCGTGCTGACTTCGTTGCGCGAGCCTTCGAGACCGCTGAGCAGCACGACAAACTCGTCGCCGCCGAGGCGTGCGACCGTGTCTTCCATGCGCACACTGGCTTCGAGCCGCGCGGTGATGATCTTCAGCACCGTGTCGCCGACCGGATGGCCGAGGGAGTCATTGATGTGCTTGAAGTGATCGAGATCGAGAAACAGCAACGCGCCGCGCAGGTTGTGGCGCTTGAGCAGGGCGATCTGCTGGCTCAGGCGATCCATCAGCAAGGCGCGGTTGGGCAGGTTGGTCAGCGGGTCGTGATAGGCCAGATGGCGAATTTGCGCTTCGGCGTTTTTCAACAGGCTGACGTCGCGCGCGGTCAGCAGCAGGCACGCCGTTTCATTGAGGGTGATCGGCTCGACCGAGACTTCCACCGTCAGCATCTCCCCGCGCTTGTTGCGCCCGAGCATTTCCTGATGGTGCACGCGGCCCTTGATCTGCAATTCGGCGAGTAATGCCGAGCGCTGTTTTTCCTCAGCCCAAATCCCGACCTGATAAACCGTTTTGCCCACGACTTCTTCAGCGCGGTAGCCAGTGAGGCGGCAGAAGCCGTCGTTGACTTCCAGATAACGCCCGGTGTCGCGCTCGGTGATGGTGATCGCGTCGGGGCTGGAGTGAAAGGCCTTGGCGAATTTCTCTTCACTGGCTTTCAGCGCCGCTTCCGAACGCTGTTGTTGGGTGATGTCACGCAGGGTGGTGACGATGCACGGTTGATCGCCGACGCTGATCTGCCGGCTGGAAATCACGCAGGTCAGTGATTGGCCATCCTTGTGCTGAACGATGATTGCGACGTTGCTCAGGCCCTGTTCGCGAATCACTCGTTCGATGCGTTGCAGGCTTTTCGCCGAGGCGTCCCACAGGCCGATTTCTTCGGCGGTGTGGCCGATGACGTCGGCGGTGCTCCAGCCGAACGTCTGGGTAAAGCTGTTATTGATTTCGATGAACTCGCCACTGTCCTGGCGGGTGACGCAGATCGGGTCCGGGCTGACTTGGAACAGCGTGGCGAATTTCTCTTCCGAGGCCACCAGCCGCTGTTCGCGTTCGACCTGATCGGTGATGTCGAGCAGCGTGCCGGCCATGCGCAGCGGCGCGCCGTTGTCGTCGCGGTAGAGGCGGGCGCGGCTTTCCAGATAGCGCGAGCTGCCGTCCGGCAGTTGCACGCGATAGGTCAGCTGATAATTGCCCGCCGGGCCTTCGCGCAGGCTGCGGTAGGCGTCGCGCATGCTGTCGCGTTCCTCACCGGGCACGCCTTCGAAAAACTCTTCGAACGACTCATGAAACGGTTTCGGCTCCAGACCGTGCAGTTGCGCGGCCCGCGCCGAGCCGTAGAGCATGCCGCTGGGAATGTGCCAGTCCCAGGTGCCGAGCTGTGCCGAGTCCAGCGCCAGATCGAGGCGTTCCTGGCTGTCCTTCAAGGCGTGTTCGGCGGCTTTGCGTTCGGTGGTGTCGAGGAAGGTGCTGAGCAGATAGGGCTGACCTTCGAGTTCGACCTTCTGTGCGCTGAGAATGCCGTCGTGAATCTGCCCGTTACTGGCGCGAAACTGCACCTCCATGCTGATCAATTCGCCCTTGGTGTTGGTCTTCTTGACCAGTTCGCCGCGTTGCTCCGGATGCACCCACAAACCCAGCTCCAGAGTGGTGCGGCCGATGGCGCTCTGCACCGGCCAGCCGAACAGGCTTTCGAAATACTGATTGGCTTCGCTGATCAGGCCGTCTTCCTGACGGGTCAGCAGGACCATGTTCGGGCACAGGTGAAAAAGTGTCGCGAAACGTTTCTCCGAACTGCTCAGGGCCTGTTCGCGTTGGCGCTGGTGGGTGATTTCACGAATCACCCCGATCATTCGGGGGCGGCCGTTTTTATCCGGCAGCAGGCTGCCGCTGATCTCCAGCCAGTGCAGGCTGCCATCAGGCCAGCGGATACGGTGGTGCATCGCTTGTTCCAGCGGCGCCCCGGCAATCACCGCGTGGAAGGCGCGAACGGTTTTCGCCCGGTCTTCCGGCGGCAGCAGGTCGAGGTATTCCAGATCTTCGGGCAGCGGTTGCCGAGGATCGAAGCCGAACAAGGCCTGGGTGCCACGCGACCAACTGATCTGCCCGCGCTCGATGTCCCAATACCAGGCGCCGAGCCGCGCGCCGTTGAGCGCCGCCAGCAATTGCGGCGCGCTTTCCCAGCTCTGCTCGGAATGACGCGGGTCAATCGCCTGAATACGCGGCATCGGCGGAATTCGGTCAACAGATTTCGGCATCGTGGACAGGCCTTGAGCTGATGGTGGCGTTAGGCACAGGGGCAGCGGCTCTATAGGAGTAGCACAAGTTGGCCTCAAGTCCCTGGCAGATCGATTTGTGCATCCAGTAAGGCCATAAAGGCCCGTGCCGCATTCGAGAGCGTCCGTTCAGTGTGCAGGATATAGCCTAGCTGGCGACTGAGCTGTATGCCCGGCAATACGATGCTTGCCACCTGCTCATCGAGCATGGTGCGCGGCAAAACGCTCCAGGCCAGGCCAATCGAGACCATCATCTTGATGGTTTCCAGATAGTTGGTGCTCATGGCGATATTCGGCGTCAGGCCTTGGGCCTCGAACAAGCGTTGGGCAATGTGGTGGGTGAAGGTGTTGCCACCGGGGAAAACCGCCGGATGACCGGCAATGTCCGCCAGATTGACCGGGCCATTGCTGATCAGCGAATGCTCCGGGGCAACCACGAAATCCAGCGGGTCGTCCCAGACGGGTGTGGCTTTGACCAGTGCGTGAGGTTCCGGCGCCAGGGTGATGACCGCCAGTTCGGCGCGGCCATGGAGAATTTCTTCGTAGGCCACTTCCGAATCAAGGAACTGAATATCCAGCGCAACCTGTGGGTAACGACGGGTGAATTCCCGCAATAGCGGCGGCAAACGGTGCAAACCGATGTGGTGACTGGTCGCCAGTGTCAGGCGCCCGCTGACTTCGCCGGTCAGATTGGTCAGCGCGCGGCGAGTGTCATCGAGCACGTTGAGAATCTGATAAGCCCGCGGCAGCAGGGCGCGGCCGGCCTCGGTCAGGCCGACTTCACGGCCCAGCCGATCAAACAACCGCACCTTCAACTGCTGCTCCAGCCCGGCGATGCGTTTGCTGATCGCCGGCTGCGTCAGGTGCAGGCGTTCGCCGGCGCCGGAGAAGCTGCCGGTCTCGGCAATCGCGATAAAAGCGTTGAGGTTGGCCAGATCCATGTTCGTATTCCAGTTGGTTATCCAAAGCATAAAAAATATGAATTTGAGTTATTTAATCTAACCCCATAGGATCGGCCTCACAAGCCAAAGGGTTATTGATAAGCCCAGGGCATAGAAACAAGCTGATGAGGAACCGTCTGATGGCCGGCAAAACGCTCTACGACAAGCTCTGGGATTCGCATTTGGTCAAGCAGCGCGACGATGGCTCGGCGCTGATCTATATCGATCGTCACATCATCCACGAAGTGACTTCGCCGCAAGCCTTCGAAGGCCTGCGTCTGGCCGGGCGCAAGCCTTGGCGCATCGATGCCAACATCGCGACCCCGGACCACAACGTACCGACGACCCCGGAGCGCAAGGGCGGCATCGCAGCCATTGCCGATCAGGTCTCGCGTTTGCAGGTTCAGACCCTCGATGACAACTGTGATGAATACGGCATCGTCGAGTTCAAGATGAACGACGTGCGCCAAGGCATCGTCCACGTCATCAGCCCGGAGCAGGGCGCGACCTTGCCGGGCATGACCGTGGTCTGCGGCGACTCGCACACCTCGACCCACGGCGCGTTCGGCGCTCTGGCCCACGGTATCGGCACTTCCGAGGTCGAGCATGTGCTCGCCACCCAGTGCCTGGTCGCGAAGAAAATGAAGAACATGCTGGTGCGCGTTGAAGGGCAATTGCCGTTCGGCGTGACCGCCAAGGACATCGTTCTCGCGGTGATCGGCAAGATCGGCACCGCCGGCGGTAACGGTCACGCGATCGAATTCGCTGGCAGCGCGATCCGCGACTTGTCCGTCGAAGGCCGCATGACCATCTGCAACATGTCCATCGAAGCCGGTGCCCGTGTTGGCCTGGTGGCAGCGGATCAGAAAACCGTCGACTACGTGAAGGGCCGTCCATTCGCACCGAAAGGTGAGCAGTGGGATATGGCCGTCGAAGCCTGGAAAGATCTGGTCTCCGACGCCGACGCCAAGTTCGACACCGTGGTTGAACTCGACGCTGCGCAGATCAAGCCGCAAGTCAGTTGGGGCACTTCCCCGGAAATGGTTTTGGCCGTTGACCAAAACGTGCCGGACCCGGCCAAGGAAATGGATCTGGTCAAACGCGACTCGATCGTCCGTGCCTTGAAATACATGGGTTTGACTGCCAATCAGGCGATCACCGACATTCAGCTGGATCGCGTATTCATCGGTTCCTGCACCAACTCGCGGATCGAAGACTTGCGCGCTGCGGCGGTAATCGCCAAGGGCCGCAAAGTCGCCTCGACCATCAAGCAAGCGATCGTGGTGCCGGGCTCGGGTCTGGTGAAGGCTCAGGCAGAAGCCGAAGGTCTCGACAAGATTTTCCTCGAAGCCGGTTTCGAATGGCGTGAGCCGGGGTGCTCGATGTGTCTGGCGATGAACCCGGACCGTTTGGAGTCCGGCGAACATTGCGCCTCGACCTCCAACCGTAACTTCGAAGGCCGTCAGGGCGCCGGTGGCCGTACCCACCTCGTCAGCCCGGCCATGGCGGCGGCGGCAGCGGTGAACGGTCGTTTCATCGACGTTCGTGAATTGATCTAAAGGAGCGCAGCATGAAAGCTTTTACCCAGCACACTGGTCTTGTCGCGCCTTTGGATCGTGCCAACGTCGACACCGACCAGATCATTCCGAAGCAGTTTTTGAAGTCGATCAAACGCACCGGTTTCGGCCCGAACCTGTTCGACGAGTGGCGTTACCTCGATGTCGGGCAACCGTATCAGGACAACTCCAAGCGCCCGCTGAACAAGGATTTCGTCCTCAACGCCGAGCGTTATCAGGGCGCCAGCGTATTGCTCGCCCGCGAGAACTTCGGTTGCGGCTCCAGCCGTGAGCACGCGCCATGGGCGCTGGAAGAATACGGTTTCCGCAGCATCATCGCGCCGAGCTACGCCGACATCTTCTTCAACAACAGCTTCAAGAACGGTTTGTTGCCGATCATCTTGAGCGACGCTGAAGTCGATGAGTTGTTCAAGCAGGTCGAGGCCGAGCCGGGTTATCAACTGCAGGTCGATCTGCAAGCGCAGACCGTGACCCGTCCGGATGGCAAGGTGTACAGCTTCGAGATCGATGCGTTTCGCAAGCACTGCCTGTTGAACGGTCTGGACGATATTGGTTTGACCTTGCAGGACGGTGATGCGATTGCGACGTTTGAGGCCAAGCATCGTGTGAGCCAGCCTTGGTTGTTCCGCGACGCATAATGATTCGAGATTGATGTAGTCAGGGCCGGCCCCTTCGCTGGCAAGCCAGCTCCCACAGGGATTTGCGTTGTTCACAAAACCTGTGGGAGCTGCGGTTCGACGATTCGACTTGCCAGCGATGAGGCCGGAACAAGCACCATAAGATTCAAGGAAAGATCCCATGACCAGCACCGCCCAACACAGCCAGGTTGTCCAGAAGCAATTCGGTGAACAGGCCGCAGCCTACCTGAGCAGCGCCGTTCACGCTCAGGGCACCGAATTCGCACTGCTACAAGCTGAGCTGGCCGGGCAGGGCGAGGCTCGGGTGCTGGACTTGGGCTGCGGCGCCGGTCACGTCAGTTTCCACGTCGCGCCGTTGGTCAGGGAAGTGGTTGCCTACGACCTGTCACAGCAAATGCTCGACGTGGTCGCCACCGCTGCTGTTGATCGCGGTTTCACCAACATCGCCACGGTCAACGGCGCCGCTGAGCGTTTGCCGTTTGCCGATGGCGAGTTCGACTTCGTGTTCAGCCGGTATTCGGCGCATCACTGGAGCGATCTCGGTGTGGCCCTGCGCGAAGTGCGTCGGGTGCTGAAGCCGGGCGGTGTGGCGGCATTCGTGGATGTGTTGTCACCGGGCAGTCCGTTGTTCGACACTTACCTGCAAAGCGTCGAAGTGCTGCGCGACACCAGTCATGTGCGCGATTATTCCGCCGCTGAGTGGCTGCGGCAGGTCAGCGAGGCCGGTTTGCATGTGCGCAGTACCACGCGTCAGCGCCTGCGTCTGGAATACACCAGTTGGGTTGAGCGCATGCGCACGCCTGAAATAATGCGCGCGGCGATCCGCCAGTTGCAGCAGTCGATGGGCAATGAAGTGCGCGAATATTTTGAGATTGATGCCGATGGCTCGTTCAGTACAGATGTAATCGTGCTGATGGCCGAGCGATAAGAATTTTTCCGGGCGCGCCTAAGGTGGCGCACCGACTGAAGACACGAGGAAAGCATGAGCAAGCAGATTCTGATTCTCCCAGGTGACGGTATTGGTCCGGAAATCATGGCCGAAGCGGTCAAGGTGCTGGAGCTGGCCAACGACAAGTACAACCTGGGCTTCGAGCTGAGCCATGACGTGATCGGTGGCGCCGCCATCGACAAGCACGGCGTACCGCTGGCCGATGAAACCCTCGACCGCGCCCGCGCTGCTGACGCTGTTCTGCTGGGGGCCGTTGGCGGTCCGAAATGGGACACCATCGAGCGCGACATCCGCCCTGAGCGCGGCCTGCTGAAAATCCGTGCGCAACTGGGCCTGTTCGGCAACTTGCGTCCGGCGATCCTGTACCCGCAGCTGGCCGACGCGTCGAGCCTGAAGCCGGAAATCGTTGCCGGTCTGGACATCCTCATCGTTCGTGAGCTGACCGGCGGCATCTACTTCGGCGCGCCGCGCGGCACCCGTACCCTGGAAAATGGCGAGCGTCAGTCCTACGACACGCTGCCGTACAGCGAAAGCGAAATCCGCCGCATCGCCCGCGTCGGTTTCGACATGGCCATGGTCCGTGGCAAGAAGCTCTGCTCGGTGGACAAGGCCAACGTGCTGGCGTCCAGTCAACTGTGGCGTGAAGTGGTCGAGCAAGTGGCCAAGGATTATCCGGAAGTCGAACTGAGCCACATGTACGTCGACAACGCCGCCATGCAACTGGTGCGCGCACCGAAGCAGTTCGACGTGATTGTCACCGACAATATGTTCGGCGACATTCTGTCCGACGAAGCGTCGATGCTCACCGGTTCCATCGGCATGCTGCCGTCGGCCTCGCTGGACTCCAATAACAAGGGCATGTACGAGCCTTGCCACGGTTCCGCTCCGGACATCGCCGGTAAAGGCATCGCCAACCCGTTGGCGACCATTCTGTCGGTGTCGATGATGCTGCGTTACAGCTTCAATCTGCACGATGCGGCCGATGCCATCGAGAAAGCCGTTAGCGTTGTGCTCGATCAAGGGTTGCGCACTGGCGACATCTATTCGGCCGGTTGTAGCAAAGTCGGTACGCAGGAAATGGGCGACGCAGTAGTCGCCGCGCTGCGGAATCTGTAATCTCTCGGGCCCGCTGCGAAATTCAATACAAAGCAGCGGCCCACTTTTCAAGAAGGTGTAGTTGCGATGAAACGTGTAGGTCTGATCGGTTGGCGCGGGATGGTCGGTTCCGTGCTCATGCAGCGGATGCTGGAAGAGCAGGATTTCGATTTAATCGAGCCGGTGTTTTTCACCACGTCCAACGTCGGTGGCCAAGGTCCGTCCGTGGGCAAGGACATTGCTCCGCTCAAGGATGCTTACAGCATTGATGAGCTGAAGACCCTCGACGTGATTCTGACCTGCCAGGGCGGCGACTACACCAGCGAAGTGTTCCCGAAACTGCGCGAAGCCGGCTGGCAGGGTTACTGGATCGACGCGGCCTCGAGCCTGCGCATGAACGATGACGCGGTGATCATTCTCGATCCGGTCAACCGCAAGGTCATCGACCAGCAGCTCGATGCGGGCACCAAGAACTACATCGGCGGCAACTGCACCGTCAGCCTGATGCTGATGGGCCTGGGCGGCTTGTTTGAGGCCGGTCTGGTCGAGTGGATGAGCGCCATGACCTATCAGGCGGCTTCCGGTGCCGGCGCGCAGAACATGCGTGAACTGATCAAGCAAATGGGCGCGACCCACGCCGCTGTCGCTGATCAACTGGCCGATCCGGCCAGCGCGATCCTCGACATCGACCGTCGCGTTGCTGATGCCATGCGCAGCGAAGCGTACCCGACGGAAAACTTTGGTGTACCTTTGGCCGGCAGCCTGATTCCGTGGATCGACAAGGAACTGCCGAACGGCCAGAGCCGCGAAGAATGGAAAGCTCAGGCTGAGACCAACAAGATCCTCGGCCGCTTCAAGAGCCCGATCCCGGTCGACGGCATCTGCGTGCGCATCGGCGCCATGCGTTGCCACAGCCAGGCGCTGACCATCAAGCTGAACAAAGACGTGCCGATCGCTGATATCGAAGGGCTGATCAGCCAGCACAACCCTTGGGTCAAACTGGTGCCGAACCAGCGCGAGATCAGCATGCAGGAGCTGAGCCCGACCAAGGTCACTGGCACCCTGAATGTACCGGTGGGTCGTCTGCGCAAGCTGAACATGGGTTCGCAATTCGTCGGTGCCTTCACCGTCGGCGACCAACTGCTGTGGGGCGCGGCCGAACCGCTGCGTCGCATGCTGCGGATTTTGCTTGAGCGTTGATCGTTTGCAGCAATGAAAGAGCCCGCGCCTTGTGAGAGGTGCGGGTTTTTTTATGCCTGTGGTTTCTCGGGTGTCTGGATTGGCCCCATCGCTGGCAAGCCAGCTCCCACAGGGATTTGTGGAGTACATAAAATCTGTGAATCGCACCGCCCATTGTGGGAGCTGGCTTGCCAGCGATGAGGCCGGTGCAGGCGCCGCAAATCCTCGGCAGAAATTGCCTGCATGGCGGTCACCCGGTAAAGTGCCGCTCCCCCCGTTTCGCCAGAGGCTCGCACCATGACCCAGACCCTAGATATTGCCGTGATCGGCGCCACCGGTACTGTCGGCGAAACCCTCGTACAGATTCTCGAAGAGCGCGACTTCCCGGTCGGCAACCTGCACCTGTTGGCGAGCAGCGAATCTGCTGGCAGTTCGGTGCTGTTTCGCAACAAGAACGTGCGCGTTCGTGAAGTCGATGAATTCGATTTCAGCAAGGTCAAACTGGTGTTCTTCGCCGCCGGCCCGGCCATCACCTTGAGCTACGCCGCGCGTGCCCACGCCGCCGGTTGCTCGCTGATTGACCTGTCCGGTGCGCTGCCGGCCGATCAGGCGCCGCAATTGGTGCCGGAAGCCAACGCCGCAGTACTCGCCAGTTTGAAAGCACCGTTCCAGGTCAGCAGCCCAAGCCCGTCGGCTACTTCGCTGGCCGTGGTACTGGCGCCGCTGCTCGACCTGATCGATCTGCAATATGTGAATGTCACCGCCAATCTGGCCGTTTCCGCCCAAGGTCGTGAAGCCGTGACCGAGCTGGCGCGACAGACCGCCGAGCTGCTGAACATGCGCCCGCTGGAACCGACCTTCTTTGATCGGCAGATGGCTTTCAACCTGCTGGCGCAGGTCGGCACGCCTGACGCGCAGGGCCACACGCTGCTGGAAAAACGTCTGGTGCGCGAGTTGCGTCAGGTGCTGGCGCTGCCTTTATTAAAGATTTCCGCAACTTGCGTTCAAGCCCCGGTGTTTTTTGGCGATAGCTTTAGCGTGACCTTGCAGTCAGCGTCGGCTGTCGACCTGGCAAAAGTCAACGCTGCACTCGAAGACGCGGCCGGTATCGAGCTGGTCGAAGCCGGTGATTACCCGACCGCAGTCGGTGACGCGGTAGGGCAGGATGTTGTCTATGTCGGTCGCGTGCGCAGCGGTGTTGACGACCCGGCGGAACTTAATCTGTGGCTGACGTCAGATAACGTACGCAAGGGCGCGGCCCTTAACGCTGTGCAGGTGGCTGAGTTGTTGATAAAAGACCTGCTGTAAAAGATACTTGGCAACAATTTGTCGACTGATTCTAGGTGAGCGCTATGCTTGCCCAGATCGCTTGATAACGTGTCACCCTCCGGGACATTCCGGGGCATCAAAGAAATGATCGCGCGCGGCATCTGTCGTCGTCGCGCGCAATGCCTTACGGCAGCGGTATTCAACATCTTCTCGCTGGCCGAGGAACGTTCAAACAAAGGATGAGGCTATGGTTCAAGTTCGCAAACTGGTGTTAGCAATAGCGGCCGCCTCGGCGCTGTCCTCCGGTATGGCGCATGCCCTCGGGCTCGGGGAGCTGACCCTGAAGTCGACCCTGAACCAGCCGCTGGTGGCTGAAATCGAGCTGCTCGACGTCAAGGATCTCACCGCTGCCGAAGTGGTGCCGAGCCTGGCTTCAGCTGAAGACTTTGCCAAGGCCGGCGTCGATCGCCAGGCCTTCCTCAATGATCTGACCTTCACCCCGGTGCTCAACGCCAGTGGCAAAAGCGTGCTGCGCGTGACCTCGAGCAAACCGCTGTCGGAACCGATGGTGAAATTCCTCGTCCAGGTGATGTGGCCGAACGGCCGTCTGCTGCGCGACTACAGCGTGCTGCTCGATCCATCGAAGTTCTCGCCGCAGACCGCTGATGCCGCCGCGCAACCGGCGCCGTCGCAGACCATCACTGCGCCGACCACGGGCGCCACGCACTCGACGCAATACACCACCACGCCGCGCGACACCCTGTGGGAAATCGCTGCGAAAGCGCGTACCGGCGGTTCGGTGCAGCAGACCATGCTGGCCATTCAAGCGCTGAACCCGGATGCGTTCATCGGTGGCAACATCAACCGCCTGAAGACCGGTCAGGTGCTGCGCCTGCCGGATTCCGTGCAAAGCACTGCGTTGCCACAGTCGAAGGCCATTGCCGAAGTCGCTGCGCAGAACGAAGCCTGGCGTCAGGGCCGTCGTTATGTGGCCAAACCGGGCACCGGTCAGCAGCAGCTCGATGCGACCAATCGTGGTCGCGGCAATTCCGGTGCCGCGCAGAACGCTCAGGACAATCTGAGTCTGGTTTCTGCTGAAAGCGCCAAGTCCCGCGGCAAAGGCCCGGCGGGTGATGCTAAAGCCTTGAGCAACAAGCTCGCGGTCACTCAGGAAAGCCTCGACACGACCCGTCGTGATAACGAGGAACTGAAAAGCCGCATGTCCGATCTGCAAAGTCAGTTGGACAAGCTGCAAAAACTGATCGAGCTGAAGAACAATCAGCTGGCAAAACTGCAGGCCGAAGGGGCGGGCGCTGCGCCGGCCGCCAACGCTGCTGCACCGGCGGTGCCTGCGATCACGGCTGAACTGGCTGCCACGCCGCCAGCCACTCCGGCAGAAGCGGCGCCGACGCCAGAGTCCGCCATTGCGCCACCGGCTGAAACGCCAGTCGTCGAGCCAGTGGTGGCGCCGAAGCCGCCTGTCGATGACGAGAAAACCTTCAATGAGCTGCTGACCAATCCGATCCTGTTGGGTCTGGTCGGTGGCGGTGTAGTGGTTCTGCTGCTCCTGCTGTTGTTGCTGGCACGTCGCCGCAAGGCCCAGCAGGAAGCCGAGAAACATCTGCGCATGGCCCGCGCTCTGTCGGAAGAGCAAGAGTTCTCCGCCGAGCAGGATCTGCCGGAAAGCAGCTTCGAAGGTCTGGAAACCCCGGCGGCGAGCGTCAGGCTCAACACCCCGGCACCTGCTCCGGCACCCGTAGTGGCTCCGGTAGTTGCCCCGATCGTGATGGCTGAACCGATTGCGGCGCCGCTGGTGGCGCCGGCCGCCGAGCGCTCGGATGACGTGCTCGACAAGGCGCAGTCGCACATCAACGCCGGTCGCCTGAATCAGGCTGCTGCACTGCTGGAAGAGGGCGTCAGCCTGGAGCCGCAACGCAGTGATCTGCGTCTGAAGCTGATGGAAGTCTACGGTCAGCAGGGCGACCGCGATGCGTTCGTCGGTCAAGAGCGTCAACTGGTGGCCAATGGTGACAACTTCGCCAAGGTCGAAGAGCTGAAAAGCCGCTTCCCGGCCATGGCCGTCGTCGCTGCGACAGGTCTGGCCGCTGCTGCCGTGGCCGCCGAACTGGACGCGCAATACGTCAAGGATTTGCTGCTGGATGAGCCTGAAGCACCGGCGCCAGCGCCTGTGGAAGACGATCTGGACAGCGCGTTTGATTTGAGTCTGGACGATCTCGACAACATCACGCCGGTTGAGCCGGCGCCGGTGGTTGAGCCTGAAGCGCCGGTCGAGCTGGATGAATTCCCGGCGGACGACGACCTGAGCTTCGAATCGGTGCTGCAACAGCAGACCGATATCAAAGAGAACCTGGATGATCTGTCGGACTTCGACCTCGATCTGGACCTGGGTGCCGAACCGGCGCCTGCGGTTGACCTGGCGGACGATGACTTCCTGCTGGATCTGGACGAAGGCGTGAAGGATCTGCCGCCAGTCGAACCGCCGGTGGTGGCTGACGTGCCACAAGATGATCTGGAGCTGCCGGCCGATTTCGATCTGTCACTGGCCGACGAAATGGACAGCAATCCTGCGGCTGAGCCGGATGCGTTCGCTGCCGAACTGGATGACGTCAACGCCGAGCTGGATCGTCTGTCGCAAACCATTGCCGAGCCGACCTTCACCGAAGCCGATGCGGCAATCGGTGCTGATCTGGGTGAAGACGATTTCGACTTCCTCGCTGGCACTGATGAAGCCGCTACCAAGCTTGATCTGGCTCAGGCCTACATCGACATGGGTGACAGCGACGGCGCACGCGACATCCTCAACGAGGTCGCCAGTGAGGGGAGCGAGGCACAGAAAAAAGAAGCTCAGGAAATGCTTTCGCACTTAGCGTAAGTTCAGAGGTAAACGAAAACGGCAGCCATTGAGGCTGCCGTTTTTGTTTGTCTTTTTTGAATCAAAAGATCGCAGCCTTCGGCAGCTCCTACAGGGGAACGCCATCTCATGTAGGAGCTGCCGAAGGCTGCGATCTTTTGATCTTGAAACTGGTATCCCCGGTCCACAGCCTTATAATGCCCGCCTTTGCACAAACAGCAGGCTGTCCCACCTTGGCAAACATAGATAACCCGGTCGCCGAAATGGCTCCCGACGGCTTTTACCGCGTCGCGTTGGGCGTTGAGTACAAAGGCTCGCGTTACAGCGGCTGGCAGCGTCAGTTGACGGGTGTGGCGACGGTGCAGGAAGAGCTGGAAAAAGCCCTGTCGAAAGTCGCCAACTCACCGGTTTCGCTACAGTGCGCCGGACGCACCGACGCCGGCGTGCATGCCTGCGGACAAGTGGTGCACTTTGATACAACGGTCGATCGTTCGCTGAAAGCCTGGGTCATGGGCGCCAACATCAATCTGCCCCATGACATCAGCGTCAGTTGGGCTCGGGTGATGCCGGCGCATTTCCATGCGCGGTTCAAAGCCATCGCCCGGCGCTATCGCTACGTGATCTACAACGATCAGATTCGCCCGGCGCATCTCAATGAAGAAATCACCTGGAATCATCGCCCGCTGGATGTCGAGCGCATGGCCGAGGCCGCGCAGTATCTGATCGGCACTCACGATTTCAGCGCGTTCCGCGCCGGTCAGTGCCAGGCCAAGTCGCCGATCAAGAAGATGCATCACCTGCGCGTGACCCGTCACGGCAAGATGATCGTGCTCGATATTCGCGCCAATGCCTTCCTGCATCACATGGTGCGCAATATCGCTGGCGTGCTGATGACCATTGGTGCTGGCGAGCGTCCGGTGGAGTGGATGAAGGAAGTCCTCGAAAGCCGCGAGCGCCGCTCCGGTGGGGTGACCGCGCATCCGTACGGCTTGTATCTGGTACAGGTCGAGTACCACGACGAATTCCCGTTGCCCGAGCGTTTTATCGGGCCACATTTCCTTACGGGATTCTCCGAACTTGACGGCTGACGCCCTCGAACGCTTTTGTTACCATCCGGGACTTTCCCGGATTTTGCCTCGGAGTTTTTCTCGATATGTCAGCCGTTCGCAGCAAGATCTGCGGGATTACCCGCATAGAAGATGCGCTGGCCGCCGTTGAGGCCGGGGCGGATGCGATCGGGTTTGTGTTCTATGCCAAGAGTCCGCGTGTGGTAACCGTACAGCAGGCGCGGGCGATTATTCAGGCATTGCCGCCGTTTGTGACTACCGTAGGGCTGTTCGTCAATGCCAGCCGTTGCGAGTTGGGTGAAATCCTCGACGCCGTGCCGCTGGATTTGTTGCAGTTTCATGGTGATGAAGTCGCTGAAGACTGCGAAGGCTGGCATCGTCCGTACATCAAGGCGTTGCGGGTCAAGGCCGGTGATGACATTGCGGCGGCGGTTGATGCCTATCCGAGCGCCAGTGGCGTGCTGCTCGACACTTATGTCGAAGGTGTGCCCGGCGGAACCGGTGAGGCGTTCGACTGGTCATTGATTCCGCAGACGTTGAGCAAGCCGTTGATTCTCGCGGGTGGTTTGACCCCGGAGAACGTCGCAGATGCCGTGGAACGGGTAAAACCGTATGCGGTGGATGTCAGTGGCGGGGTGGAAGCGAGCAAAGGCATCAAGGATCACGCAAAGATCCGCGCGTTCATCAACGCCGTAAAAGGAATATAGGAACCTGCCGGTTCCGATATTGATGTGACGGCTGGCAGTCTGCCGCCGTCCATCAATGCACTTGCACAAAGCAGGCGCGGCTGAGGGTTTCTGGATCGCACGCAGGTCATGTTTCGCGCTGATCGTGGCAGTCCGGCAACCATCGCCACACACATGAATTTAGCTGAAGGGCATACGCGGGGCTGCGAACCAGAGCGTTCGGGCCGCCGGTACTGGAGAAAGAAAGCATGAGCAACTGGTTAGTAGACAAACTGATCCCTTCGATCATGCGTTCCGAGGTCAAGAAGAGCTCGGTCCCTGAAGGTCTGTGGCACAAATGCCCGTCTTGCGAGGCGGTGTTGTATCGTCCAGAGCTGGAAAAGACCCTGGACGTTTGCCCTAAATGCAACCACCACATGCGCATCGGCGCACGTGCGCGCATCGACATTTTCCTCGATGCTGAAGGTCGCAACGAACTGGGCGCCGATCTGGAGCCGGTTGACCGTCTGAAATTCCGTGACGGCAAGAAGTACAAGGATCGCCTGACCGCTGCCCAAAAGCAGACTGGCGAAAAAGACGCGCTGATCTCCGTCAGCGGTACCTTGCTGGGCATGCCAGTGGTGGTTTCGGCCTTTGAATTCGCCTTTATGGGCGGTTCCATGGGTGCCATCGTCGGTGAGCGCTTCGTGCGCGCCGCCAACTACGCGCTGGAAAATCGCTGCCCGATGATCTGCTTCGCCGCCTCCGGTGGTGCGCGCATGCAGGAAGCGCTGATCTCGCTGATGCAGATGGCCAAGACTTCGGCTGTGCTGGCGCGTCTGCGTGAAGAAGGCATTCCATTCATCTCCGTACTGACCGACCCGGTCTACGGTGGTGTTTCGGCGAGTCTGGCGATGCTTGGCGACGTGATCGTCGGTGAGCCGAAAGCCCTGATCGGCTTCGCCGGTCCGCGCGTTATCGAACAAACCGTGCGTGAAAAACTGCCGGAAGGCTTCCAGCGCAGCGAATTCCTGCTGGAGCACGGTGCGATCGACATGATTATCCACCGTCAGGAACTGCGCCCGCGCCTGGGTAACCTGCTGGCACAGATGACTGGCAAGCCGACGCCGAAATTCGTCGCCGCGCCAATCGAGCCAATCGTGGTTCCTCCGGTACCTGCTGGCCTATGACCGAGCGCACCCTTGGCGAATGGCTCGCCTACCTTGAGCAGTTGCATCCGTCGGCCATCGACATGGGTCTGGAGCGTTCGCAACAGGTAGCGTCCCGCATGGGGCTGGGCCAGCCGGCGCCTCGGGTGATCACGGTCACTGGCACCAACGGCAAGGGTTCGACCTGCGCTTTCGTGGCTTCATTGCTGCGGGCGCAGGGCCTGAGCGTTGGTGTCTACAATTCCCCGCACCTGCTGCGTTATAACGAGCGGGTGCAGATCAATGGCGTCGAAGCTACTGACGCGCAGCTGTGTGAAGCCTTCGCGGCGGTCGAGGCCGGGCGCGGCGATACTTCGCTGACTTACTTCGAAATGGGCACCCTCGCGGCGTTCTGGCTGTTTCAACAGGCCAGGCTTGATGCGGTGGTGCTGGAAGTCGGTCTGGGCGGGCGTCTGGATACGGTCAATGTGGTCGACGCCGATATCGCGCTGGTCACCAGCATTGGCGTCGATCATGCCGACTATCTGGGCGACACCCGCGAGTCCGTGGCTTTCGAGAAGGCCGGAATTTTCCGTCAGGGCAAACCTGCCTTGTGCGGCGATCTGAATCCTCCGCAACCATTGCTGGACAAGGCGCGTGAACTGGCCTGTCCGTTTTTCCTGCGTGGGCGTGACTTCGACCTCGGTATTACTGATCAGCACTGGCAATGGCGCGGCACCGATGCGCAGGGGCAAGTGGTTGAACTGCGTGACTTGCCGCTGCTTGATCTGCCGATGGAAAACGCCGCACTGGCGTTGCAGGCGTATCTGCTGCTCGGTTTGCCGTGGGATTCGCAACAGATTGTGGCGGCATTGCAGGCGACGCGCGTGGTCGGTCGACTGGATCGTCGCTCGTTCGAGTGGAACGGCAAGCGTCTGAATCTGTTGCTGGATGTTGGGCACAATCCGCATGCGGCCGAGTATCTGGCCCGCCGGCTGGCCTCGCGACCACCGGTCGGCAAGCGCCTGGCGGTGTTTGGTCTGCTGGCGGACAAGGATCTGGATGGTGTTGTCGGCGAGTTGAATGCTAGTGTCGAGCATTGGGCGGTAGCGCCGCTGGATTCACCGCGCGCTCGGCCGGTGAGTGAGTTGCATGCGGCCCTGCAGAACCTTGGCGCGTCCGTCACGTCTTATGACAGTGTCGCCGCCGCGCTGGAAGGGCAGTGCGCGGTAGCCACCAGCGACGACGAGATTCTGTTGTTCGGATCATTTTATTGTGTCGCCGAGGCCCTTGAATGGTTAGCCCGGCGCTCCACGGAGGAAGCGGCAAATGGCTTTGCTGGATAAAGCGTACAAGCAGCGCATGGTTGGCGCTTTGGTGCTGGTTGCGCTGGCGGTGATCTTCCTGCCGATGCTGTTTTCCCGCCAGGACGAGCAGCGTCAGGTAACCGTTGAGGCGCCGGCAGCTCCGCAAGCGCCGGCCATGCCGCAAGTGCAAATGGAAACGGTGGCCGTGCCTGAGCCGCAAGCCTTGCCGCAGGAGCCAGTGCCAACGGATGAAGAAGTCGCCGAAGACACAGCGCCTGCTGCGCCCGTCGCACCGGCGCCAACAGCGCCTATCATGATCACCAAGCCTGTTGCGCCGCCCGCGGTGGCCAAGCCGATTCCGGCACCTGCTCAGCCGATCACTGCATCCTCGAGCAAGCCGGACACCACGCAAAGCCGCGTCGATGCCAACGGCCTGTCGGTGAGCTGGTCGGTGCAACTGGCCAGTCTGTCGAGCCGCGCCAGCGCCGAAAGCCTGCAGAAAACCCTGCGCAGTCAGGGCTATAACGCCTACATCCGCTCGGCCGATGGCAAGAATCGGGTGTTTGTCGGCCCGCTGATCGAGCGTGCCGAGGCTGATCGTCTGCGTGATCTGTTGGGTCGTCAGCAGAACCTCAAGGGTTTTGTTGTACGCTTCCAGCCTGAGCGCGGTTGAAAACTATCACCTCGATTGAAATGCACTGACAATCGCAGCTTACCGAGAGGCATGCGCTCTGCTAAAATGCGCCGCCTTATCCGTCTGTAGGCTGCACTGTGCCATTTACCTGGGTTGACTGGGCGATCGTTGCAATCATCGCCATCTCCGCTTTGATCAGTTTGAGCCGCGGCTTCGTCAAGGAAGCATTATCGCTGGTGACCTGGATCATCGCAGGAGTCGTCGCCTGGATGTTCGGTGGCTCATTGTCCGAGTACCTCGCCGGATACATCGAAACCCCATCGGCTCGCGTGATCGCGGGCTGTGCCATCATGTTTGTCGCCACACTGATCGTGGGCGCAATGATCAATTATCTTATCGGCGAGTTGGTACGCGTCACCGGGTTGTCCGGGACCGATCGATTCCTCGGCATGGCCTTCGGCGCAGCGCGTGGCGTGTTGCTGGTGGTCGTGGCGGTCGGGCTGTTGAGCCTGGGGCCGGTACAGCAGGACGGGTGGTGGAAAGAATCACAGCTCGTACCAAAATTTCTATTGGTCGCTGATTGGTCCAAAAACCTGATTCTCGGGTGGAGCAGTCAGTGGCTTGCCAGCGGAATCAGCGTACCCGCTGATATTCCGTTCAAGGAGCAACTCTTGCCGTCGGCGAAAACGCCTCAGTGAGTGTTGTTCAGTTCAGATCCATTAAGTAGGGGTTGCGTCGCATGTGTGGCATCGTCGGTATCGTCGGTAAGTCGAACGTCAATCAGGCGCTGTATGACGCGCTAACCGTGCTCCAGCACCGCGGCCAGGACGCTGCCGGTATCGTGACCAGCCATGATGGCCGGTTGTTCCTGCGCAAGGACAATGGCTTGGTGCGTGACGTGTTTCAACAGCGTCACATGCAGCGTCTGGTCGGCCACATGGGCATCGGTCACGTCCGTTACCCGACCGCGGGCAGCTCGACTTCGGCCGAAGCCCAACCGTTTTACGTCAACTCGCCTTACGGCATCACCCTGGCGCACAACGGTAACCTGACCAACGTTGAACAGTTGGCCAAAGAGATCTACGAATCCGACCTGCGTCACGTCAACACCAGTTCCGACTCGGAAGTGCTGCTCAACGTGTTCGCCCATGAGCTGGCCCAGCGCGGCAAGCTGCAACCGACCGAAGAAGACGTGTTTGCCGCCGTGACCGACGTGCACAACCGTTGCGTCGGCGGTTATGCGGTAGTGGCCATGGTGACCGGTTACGGCATCGTCGGTTTCCGCGACCCGCACGGCATCCGTCCGATAGTGTTCGGCCAACGTCACACCGACGAAGGCGTCGAGTACATGATCGCCTCGGAAAGCGTTTCGCTGGACGTGCTTGGTTTTACCCTGATTCGCGACCTGGCGCCGGGCGAAGCGGTCTACATCACTGAAGACGGCAAGCTGCACACCCGTCAGTGCGCGACCAACCCGTCCCTGACTCCGTGCATTTTCGAACACGTCTACCTGGCGCGTCCGGATTCGATCATCGACGGCGTTTCGGTCTACAAGGCCCGTCTGCGCATGGGTGAGAAGCTCGCTGAGAAGATTCTGCGCGAGCGTCCAGAGCACGACATTGACGTGGTTATCCCTATTCCGGACACCAGCCGTACCGCGGCACTGGAACTGGCCAACCACCTGGGCGTGAAATTCCGCGAAGGTTTCGTCAAGAACCGTTACATCGGCCGTACCTTCATCATGCCGGGCCAGGCTGCGCGCAAGAAGTCGGTACGCCAGAAGCTCAACGCCATTGAGCTGGAGTTCCGCGGCAAAAACGTGATGCTGGTCGACGACTCGATCGTGCGCGGCACCACTTGCAAGCAGATCATCCAGATGGCCCGCGAAGCCGGCGCGAAAAACGTCTACTTCTGCTCGGCGGCTCCAGCGGTTCGCTTCCCGAACGTCTACGGCATCGACATGCCGAGCGCGCACGAACTGATCGCGCACAATCGCTCGACTCAGGACGTGGCGGATCTGATCGGTGCTGACTGGCTGATCTATCAGGACCTGCCTGACTTGATCGAAGCGGTCGGTGGCGGCAAGATCAAGATCGAGAACTTCGATTGCGCAGTGTTCGACGGCAAGTACGTTACCGGCGACGTCGACGAGGCGTACCTGAACAAGATCGAACAGGCGCGTAACGACTCCTCGAAGATCAAGACCCAGGCGGTCAGTGCGATCATCGATCTGTACAACAACTGAGTTTCTACCGGCCCTGAGGGGCCGGTTTTGTATCTGACTTTCAATTTTCGCGAACAGGGCAAGGAGTGACAGCATGAGTCAGGAATGGGATGCCGGTCGGCTGGACAGCGATCTCGAAGGCGTAGCGTTCGATACCCTGGCCGTACGTGCCGGTCAGCACCGTACGCCGGAAGGCGAGCACGGTGATCCGATGTTCTTCACCTCCAGCTACGTGTTCCGCACCGCCGCCGATGCGGCCGCAAGGTTTGCCGGCGAAGTGCCGGGTAACGTTTACTCGCGTTACACCAACCCTACCGTGCGTGCGTTCGAAGAGCGCATTGCTGCGCTGGAAGGCGCCGAGCAAGCCGTTGCGACCGCCACCGGCATGGCCGCCATCATGGCGGTGGTGATGAGCTTGTGCAGCGCCGGCGATCACGTGCTGGTTTCGCGCAGTGTGTTCGGTTCGACCATTAGTCTGTTCGAGAAGTACTTCAAGCGTTTCGGCGTTGAAGTCGATTACGTACCGTTGGCCGATCTGTCGGCCTGGGATGCGGCGATCAAGTCGAACACCAAACTGCTCTTCGTCGAATCACCATCCAATCCTTTGGCGGAACTGGTCGATATCACCGCACTGGCTGAAATCGCTCACGCCAAAAGCGCGATGCTGGTGGTCGACAACTGCTTCTGCACGCCCGCTTTGCAGCAGCCGCTGAAAATGGGGGCTGACATCGTTGTGCACTCGGCAACCAAGTTCATCGACGGCCAGGGCCGTTGCATGGGCGGCGTGGTTGCCGGTCGCAGCGAGCAGATGAAAGAAGTCGTCGGCTTCCTGCGCACTGCCGGGCCGACCTTGAGCCCGTTCAACGCATGGATCTTCCTCAAAGGTCTGGAAACCCTGAACCTGCGGATGAAGGCGCACTGTGCCAATGCCCAGGAGCTGGCCGAATGGCTGGAGCAGCAGGACGGCATCGAGAAGGTCCATTACGCCGGTCTCAAGAGTCATCCGCAGCACGAGTTGGCCCGGCGTCAGCAGAAGGGCTTCGGTGCGGTGGTGAGTTTTGAGGTCAAGGGCGGCAAAGAGGGCGCGTGGCGCTTTATCGATGCAACCCGCTTGATTTCGATCACGGCCAACCTCGGTGACAGCAAAACCACCATCACGCACCCGAGCACCACGTCTCACGGCCGCCTGGCGCCGCAGGAGCGTGAAGCTGCGGGCATTCGTGACAGCCTGATTCGCATCGCGGTCGGTCTGGAAGACGTAGTCGACCTGCAAGCCGACCTGGCGCGCGGTCTGGCGGCGTTGTGATCGAGTTGTCCACTCCGTCAGCGGGTACCCATGGCCGCGTTGCGCTGGTCACGGGGGCCGCGCGTGGCATTGGTCTGGGGATTGCGGCGTGGTTGATCAGCGAAGGCTGGCAAGTGGTGCTGACGGATCTGGATCGTGCGCGCGGTTCGAAAGTGGCGAAGGTGCTGGGCGAAAATGCCTGGTTCATCGCGATGGACGTTGCTGATGAGGCTCAGGTTGCGCTGGGTGTCGCTGAGGTGTTGGGACAGTTTGGTCGCCTCGATGCACTGGTGTGCAATGCGGCGGTCGCTGACCCGCACAACATCACGCTCGAAAGTCTCGACCTGGCTTACTGGAACCGCGTGCTGGCGGTAAACCTCAGCGGGCCGATGTTGCTGGCCAAGCACTGTGCGCCGTATCTGCGTGCGCACAACGGTTCGATCGTCAATCTGGCCTCTACTCGTGCGCGGCAGTCGGAAGCGGACTCCGAGGCGTATGCGGCGAGCAAGGGCGGTTTGTTGGCGCTGACGCATGCGCTGGCAATCAGTCTGGGGCCGGAGATTCGCGTCAACGCCGTCAGTCCGGGCTGGATCGATGCGCGTGATCCTTCTGCACGTCGAGCGGAGCCTTTGGCGGATGCTGATCATGCTCAGCATCCGGCGGGCAGGGTAGGGACGGTCGAGGACGTGGCGGCCATGGTCGCCTGGTTGCTGTCGAGGAATGCTGGTTTTGTCACCGGGCAGGAGTTCGTCGTCGATGGCGGCATGACGAAAAAGATGATCTACAGCGAGTAGATCGCCTTTTTCTCTGAATTTGCGTTGAATCAACTGACGCCTTCGCGAGCAGGCTCGCTCCCGCATTCGGAATGCAGACCCCCTGTGGGAGCGGGTTCGCTCGCGAAAGCGGTTTTGCAGGATGGAAACAATTTCGTCTTTTTCAGAAAAACTTCAATCCTGCTATTGACTTAGGTCTGCTACCTGCGTAAATTTCGCGGCCTCGGAGATGCAAACGGGTGATTAGCTCAGCTGGGAGAGCGTCTGCCTTACAAGCAGAATGTCGGCGGTTCGATCCCGTCATCACCCACCACTCCCCGAGAAACTTGCGTAAGCAAGAACGTAGGCTGAAAGTGCCTGCACCGACGCGCAGCGGTAGTTCAGTCGGTTAGAATACCGGCCTGTCACGCCGGGGGTCGCGGGTTCGAGTCCCGTCCGCTGCGCCATATTTTACGAGTCAGGCATTGTCTGGTTCGCGATTGCAAGGCACCGAAGCCTGCAGTCAAAACGAGTTACTTGAGCGCAAGCTCAAAGCGATACGCAGCGGTAGTTCAGTCGGTTAGAATACCGGCCTGTCACGCCGGGGGTCGCGGGTTCGAGTCCCGTCCGCTGCGCCATATCTGCTTCAAGGACCACTGAACGCCTTGAAGCACCGAAAGCAACCTTTGGTTGATTCGGAATCGATAGCAAAGACCCTGGTCGAAAGACCGGGGTTTTTTGTGTCTGAAATTTGCCTTCCGCTCCCATCACGCAACCCGGCTCCCTGTAGGAGCTGCGGCACGCTGCGATCTTTTGATCTTGATGGTAAAAAACAGGATCAAAAGATCGCAGCCTCGTTTCACTCGACAGCTCCTGCAAGGGATGCCTGTAAACATCCTGCGGTGCCACGTCGCATTGATTTTTTGATTCTTTAGTCAAATTTTCGTAACTGGTTGTTTGCTGCGAGCGCAGAAACCTTTAAAGTTAACCTTTCGGTCAGCTTTGCACTGTCAACACGCCCTTTGTTTCGCCAGAAAGGGCTTCTGCAAGACTCGAGATTCCCCAGTAGATAACCAGAAGGGCGGACACATAACCGCCCAGAGGATGATCCATGTCCAACCGTGAAATATCCCGGCGCTCGTTCCTCCAGGGCGGGCTGGTGGCGGGTGTGAGCGTCACGCTCACGCCGCTCAGCAGTCAGGCGCTGGCTGCCTTGATGGAAAACAGCGTCACCGTGCCGTCCGAGAAATGGCTCGGCAACAATGGCAAGGCGCGTCAGCGTAACGACGCACTGTCCAAAGTCTGCGGCAGCAAAGTCTTTGCCCGCGACATCCGCTCCAAGGACATGCCGGGCTGGCCCGAGCAGCAAGGCCACGCCATGCTGCTGAAAACCATCAAGGCTGACCGCATCTACGCCGGTTACGACCTGTCGTGGCTCGGCGCCGATTTGCAGCCTGATCGCATCGTCACCGCCGCGGATCTGGACAAGGACGGCATCGTCTTCCCGGAAGAGCACGCCCCGGATCCACTGCTGCCGGAAGGCAAGGTGCCGATGTTCATCGGTCATCCTGTGGCGATCCTGATCTGGAACGACTTCGAGCGTTTCCGTCAGGCCAAGAACAAACTCAAATTCAATGACAAAGCGATTCGTTACGGTGCAAAAGTGCCGTTCTACGAAGGCGATCCGTATGGCAGCTTCCGCTACGTACGTGTGGGCGGCGCGACCTCGGCAGACGAAGACGAATTCGCCAGCCTCAAGGACTCGATCCTGTTCCCGATGCTGAAAAACCGTCGTCCGGTATGGAATTCCCAGCCGAACCTGCACGGCAACCTGACCGAGCGTGGCCTGTTTTACGCCGACCGCATGAAGCAAGAGATCGATACGCCGCCGGACAACTGGCTGGTGTTCGACGAGCGCTACAAAACCCCGTCGATCGAACCGGCCGCCATGGAGCCGGACAACGGCAACGGCTGGTACGATCCGAAAACCAAGACTCTGCACTTCGTGGTAGCCACCCAGTGCCCACTGGAAGCTGCGACCGAGACCGCGAAAATGATCGCGCCGTCGCGTTTCGGCCTCGATAACCTGAACATGCACCCGGGTTACACCGTCGGTTACGGTTCCAAAGACCACAACATCTTCGTCTACTACGCAGCCCTTGCTGCGCTGTACGGCGCCGGTGTGCCGGTGCGTCTGGCCAACGATCGCTACGAGCAATTCCAGAGCGGTATCAAGCGTCACCCGTTCGACATCCGCTACCAATTGGCCGTGGACAAGAACGACTACAGCTTCAAGATTTTCCGCGCCGAAATGAGCGTCGACGGTGGTGGCCGGATCAACTACAGCCCATCGGTAGCCGCAGTTGGCGCCACGGCGGCGCAGTCGATCTACTACATGCCGCAGAACGACCTGCAAGTTACTGCCTACCACTCGCGTGGTGTTGAGGCCGGTTCGATGCGTGGTTACGGCACCCTGCAAAGCATGGCGGCGACCGAGATGATGGTCGACGAAATCGCCAACCGCCTCGGTGTCGATGCCATCGACTTGCGTCGCAAGAATGCTCTGCGTTCCGGTATGAAAAACACCCAGGGCGCGATCCCGGCCGGTGCCTTGCGTCTGCACGAAATCCTCGACAAGGCCTCGGTGCACGAAGTCTGGAAAAACCGCGACGCGATCAAGAAACAGCGCGAAGCCGCAGACCCGGATAACTGGTACGGCGTCGGTTTCGCCATCTGCCAGAAGGACTTCGGCACCGGTTCGGAAGCGCCGATGGCCAGCATCGAATTCACTGCTGACGGTCGCATCACCCTGCGCCATATCGGCATTGAAATCGGTACCGGCATGTCCACCTCGCAAGCCTTGGTCGTAGCTGATTTCCTTGGCAGCCCGGCGCACGAAGTAAAGACTGGCGAAACCGAATGGAAGGAAATGCAGCTAATCACCAGCGGCAACCCTTACATCATGAGCCAGGCCGAACAGGACAATCTGCTGCGCAACCCGCGTTGGGTCGGCAAATTGGCTTCGGCCTCGTCGGCGACCAACTCGGCGTACTACTTCAGTCACGCCACCCGTGAAGCGGCGCGAGTGCTGTTCAACAATGGTTTGTGGCCGGCGGCCATGGAAATCTGGCGTCAGGGTCCTTACGGCGGTCAAGCCAACCCTTACGTTGTGCGTCGCGAAGATGCGCATTGGGTCGACGGCAAACTCACGGCTAACGGCATGCAGCCGCTGAGCTTCGAAGAGCTGGCCAAGCGCGCTCACGAGCGTGGTCTGGTGACTGGCGCCACCGTTCACGCGTTCAACCGCTGGAGCTGGGCCGAGGCCGAATACAGCATCGACGGCGTGCGCGAGCGTCTGCCGCTCGATGGTCTCGCCGTGAAATACGGTGACGGCGCGCCGAAAGCGAAGAAAGCGTTGATGGCCACGTCTGGTTTCCACCTGCTGGATCGCCAGAACATCAATTACCCGGTTGTGCAGTTGAACAACGCTGCCGTGACTTATTACAGCCCGGTCGCCACGCTGGTCGAACTGAAGGTCAACAAGGGCTCGCTGGATGTAGAGGTGCTCAACCACCATTCGTGGGTCGAGTGCGGTCGTGTGCTGGTCGAAGAACTGGTCAAGGGCCAGCTCGAAGGCGGTATCGCCATGGGCATCGGTCACGCGTTGATGGAGGAGATGCCGCTGTACGAAGGTGGGCCGGGGGAGGGTGACTGGAACTTCAACCGTTACCGTCTGCCGATGGCGCGCCACGTTGCGGTGTGGAAACAGACCTCGGAGATTCTGCCGCCGCTGTCGCCAAGCGACCCGTCCAAAGGTATCGCCGAAGTGGTGATGATCCCGATTGTCGGTGCCATCGGTAACGCCGTGGCGCACGCCATCGGTAAACGTGTTCGCGATCTGCCCATCACTGCTACGCGCATCAAGGAGGCCCTCAATGGCTAACCGTCCGCTTCAACTGACCCTCAATGGTCAATCCGTCGGCCCGGTGGACATCCCTGATGACCTGCCGATGATCGACTACCTGCACGAATACAAAAACCTCACCGGCTCGCGTCTGGGCTGCGGCCAGGGCATCTGCCACGCTTGCGTGGTGATCGTCGACAACCCGGACGGCACCAGCGAAGAAGTGCGCACCTGCATCACCGGCGCGCATTACTTCGAAGGCAAGACAGTCCGCACCATCGAATCCCACGCCAAGCGTGACGAATCGGGCCAGGTCACTGAACTGAACCCGATCCAGCAGCGCTTCGTCGACGAGTTCGCCTTCCAGTGCAGCTACTGCGCACCGGGCTTCGTCAACGCCGCGACCGTGCTGGTCGAAAAGCTGCAGCGCCAGCCGACCGTGCAAAGCAAGCTCGAACAAGTCATCGAGGACAGCCTCGGCCATCACGTCTGCCGTTGCACCGGGTACGTGCGTTATTACAACGCCACCCGCAACGTGCTGACCGATCTCGGCCTGGTCAAGGAGGGTTAAGCATGAAGCTCTTTCTGACCCGCCTGACCCTGGCGGTCGGCCTCGCTGCGCCAGTGTTGTTTGCCCACGCCGATGATCAGGTCAAGCGCGGCGAGTATCTTGCCCGCGCGGCCGACTGCATGGCCTGCCACACGGCAGCGGGCGGCGCACCGTTTGCCGGTGGTCTGCCGATCGTTTCACCGTTCGGCACGATCTACGGCACCAACATCACACCGAGCAAAGAGCACGGCATCGGTCTGTACAACGATGACGAGTTCTTTGCTGCGCTGACTGAAGGCAAGCGTCGTGACGGCGCCAACCTCTATCCGGCGATGCCGTACACCTCGTATCACCTGATGCCGCGTGAAGATTCGGACGCGATCCATGCGTACCTGAAAACCATCGAGCCGATCGAGCGCGCAGCACCGGTCACCAGCCTGAGCTTTCCGTTCAACGTGCGTCCGGGCCTGATCGGCTGGAACATGATGTACGGCAAAGCGCTGAAGCTGGAGTCGGCCGAAGGCAAAAGTGAAGCCTGGAAGCGCGGCCAGTACATGGTCGAAGTGCTCGGTCACTGCGGCGAATGCCACACGCCACGTGGCCTGCCGGGCGCGATGCAGTTGGATAAGCGCCTGACCGGCGGCATCCTCAATGGCTACCTGGCGCCGAGCCTGCTGGCCACTGATCTGGCCGCGCGCGGCTGGAACGAGCAGGACCTGAGTACGTTCCTCAAGCACGGCATGAGTGCGCAGGGGACGATGTTCAATGAGATGTTCCCGGTGTTCCACAACAGCACGCAGGGCCTGAACGATACCGATCTGGCGGCGATGGCGACGTTCCTGCTCGGCGACAAACCGCCGGCAGCCAAAGCGCTGGTTGAAGTGCCGGTAGAGAAACTCAGCGCCAGCGCTCAGCGCGGCCAGCAGGAATACCTGAATGTCTGCGCCGGTTGTCATGCGGTCGGTGGCGAAGGTAAGCCGCACATCGCGGTGGCCATGCGCGGCAACACCACGCTGCGCCTGGAAGACCCACGCAACCTGTTGCGGGTGATCGAGGATGGGATCGGCGAGCAGAAGTTCTCCGGCTTCGAGCACATGCAGCCGATGCCGGGTTTCGCCGACAAGCTAAAGCCTGAACAGCTGACCGACCTGCTCAACTACTTGCGTCAAGGTTGGGGCGGTCAGTCGGCTGAACTGGCGGTGAGCGATGTGCAGAAACTGCAGGCCGACGCACCGTCCATCGAGCACAAGGCGCACTGACATGCAGCATCTCGATCTACAAGTAGTGCGGCGAGCGCTGGAGTGGTCGGTGGCAGGGCGGCGCATCTGGCTCTGCACCGTGCTGACCACTTACGGCTCGGCACCGCGCGCGCCGGGTTCGCTGCTGGCGGTGAACGATGGCGGACAGTGGATCGGCTCGCTTTCGGGTGGTTGCGTCGAGGAAGATTTCCTTGAGCGCGTCGCCGAAGGTGCGTTTCTCGATACAGTCAATGTCGTGCGTTACGGCGAAGGCGACGATCCGCGCTCGCGGGTCAGCCTGCCCTGTGGCGGCATTCTCGATGTGCTGGTAGAGAAATTTGACGCTGGCTGCGAGGTGCAGGCGCATCTGCGCGAATTGGAGTCGGCGTTGCTTGGTCAGCGTCGCTTGATTCGCGAGGTTGATCTGGCCAGTGGTGCGCGCACTTTGTTCGCTGATCGCGAGCAGGGTGCGCGGATCGAGCGCGAGATTGATCGGGTGCGCATTCGTGTCGGCGCGGCCCAGCGTTTGTTGCTCGCTGGGTATTCCAGTGTGGCGCAGGCGTGTGCCGAGTTTGCCGTTGGCCTCGGGTTTGAGGTGATTCTCTGTGATCCGCGCGATGAAGTGCTCGAAGGCGTGGTGCTGGATGGCGTGGAAATTCGTCGGCAATTGCCGTCGGTGTTTATTGCTGATGGTGGCTGTCATCGTGATACGGCGGTGGTGGCGCTGACGCATGACCCGCGCATCGACGATCTGGCGATGATGGAGGCGGTGCGCACCGAAGCGTTCTACATTGGCGTGATGGGTTCGCTGCAGACCTCGCAGAAGCGCTTCGAGCGGTTACGTCGGATTGGCGGTTTGGGCGAGGCTGAGTTGGCGCGGATTCATGCGCCGATTGGTCTGAACCTCGGCAGCAAGACACCGGCGGAAATTGCCTTGGCAGTGTTGGCAGATATCTTGCGGATCCGCAGCGGGATTGCTCGGGATCAGCTCTGAAACCGTTCAGTGTTGAATAAGAAGGGCCGCGATCAGCGGCCCTTTTTTACATCCCGAATTTATCGCGTAGCCCGTAATACCATGCGCCCAGTGCGGCAAACGGCGTGCGCAACAGTTGTCCGCCGGGGAACGGGTAGTGCGGCAAGTCAGCAAATGCATCGAAGCGCTCGGCCTGACCGCGTAATGCTTCGGCGAGGACCTTGCCCGCCAAATGCGTGTAGGTCACGCCATGGCCGCTGCAACCTTGCGAATAATAGATGTTGTCGCCCAGGCGCCCAACCTGTGGCAAGCGCGACAGAGTCAGCAGGAAATTTCCGGTCCAGGCGTAGTCGATCTTCACATCCTTGAGTTGCGGAAAGGCCTTGAGCATTTTCGGGCGGATGATCGATTCGATGTTGGCGGGATCGCGCGCGCCATACACCACGCCACCGCCGAAGATCAGGCGCTTGTCGCCCGTGAGGCGGTAGTAGTCGAGCAGGTAATTGCAGTCTTCAACGCAGTAGTCCTGCGGCAGCAGCGCTTTCGCCAGCTCGTCACCCAGCGGCTCGGTGGTGATTACTTGTGTGCCGCACGGCATCGATTTGGCCGCAAGCTCCGGCACCAGATTGCCGAGGTAAGCGTTGCCGGCGACGATAATGTACTTGGCCCTGACCTTGCCCTGCGGCGTGTGCACCACCGGGTTGGCGCCGCGCTCGATGCGTACGGCGGGTGACTGTTCATAGATCGTGCCGCCGAGTGACTCGACCGCCGCTGCTTCGCCGAGCGCAAGGTTCAGCGGATGAATATGGCCGCCACTCATGTCGAGCATGCCGCCAATGTACTGATCGCAGGCAACCACTTCGCGGATGCGGCGTTGATCGAGCAACTCGAGTTGCGTATGGCCGAAACGCTCCCAGAGGCGTTTCTGCGATTCCAGATGGCCCATCTGCTTGGCGGTAAGGGCTGCGAATACGCCGCCGTCCTTCAGGTCGCACTGGATGTTGTACTTGGCCACGCGCTCGCGAATGATCCTGCCGCCTTCGAACGCCATCTGCCCGAGCAGTTGCGCCTGTTTGGGGCCGACGCTGCGTTCGATGACGTCAATGTCACGGCTATAGCTGTTGACGATCTGTCCGCCATTACGCCCGGAGGCGCCGAACCCGACCTTGGCCGCTTCCAGTACGGTGACGCGAAAACCGTTCTCCAGCAGAAACAGGGCAGAAGACAATCCGGTATACCCGGCGCCGATCACACAGACGTCCGTCTCCACATCATCCTGCAAGGCAGGGCGGGGCGGTACGGCGTTGGCCGACGCAGCGTAATAGGACTCTGGGTAAAGGGTGTTCGCCATCCTGCAGCCTCTGTTTAATATATTTTACGAGTGCGTCGATCCTACCCGAGTTGAAAAACCTCCGCCAGCCACCGGAAAATCTTCGTCGGAGCCCCGAAATTAAATATTTTGCATATTCATAGGGTTAGGTGAAAAAAAGGTGTTGACACCCCTCCGGAATTCCGTAGAATGCCGCCTCACAGCAGGCACGTAGCTCAGTTGGTTAGAGCACCACCTTGACATGGTGGGGGTCGTTGGTTCGAGTCCAATCGCGCCTACCAAACAAAATCCGCTCTGCTGGGCGGTCTAGAAGGGCTCACCGAAAGGTGGGCCCTTTTTTGTTGTCTTGGATTTCATGCAGAACGTTCACAAAATATAGGCTTCGTTCACACCGAGCAATGTGAACGCCTACAAGACCTGTTCTGAGCTGTGATTCCTCTACATTTCGCATTAGGGGAGGGTGGGGTGTTGTGTTGTCGAGTGGTCTTGGTGAGCGTGTGATGTGTTGGCGGCTAGACAGGCTTTGTCGGAGTCGTTAGCGTCCACGCTATCTTGATCATGGTGCATGGAATCGGAATGGACGTACTGAAACAACTGCAGTCCGATCTGGCTGCGTTTGCTATCGAGAGGGACTGGGATCAGTTCCATACCCCCAAGAATCTAGTGATGGCATTGTCTGGTGAGGTGGGGGAGCTTACAGAGCTCTTTCAGTGGCTCACTGCTGAACAGAGTGAGCGTGCTGTCCTTAGCGATGAGGCAGTAAAGGCCGTTGAAGAAGAGATGGCCGATGTTCTGCTTTACCTGCTCAGACTGGGAGATAGGCTACAGATCGACGTTGCAGCGGCGGCCCAAGCCAAAATCAAGCTAAATGCAGAGAAGTATCCCGTTGATAAGTCCAAGGGCAATGCTGTGAAGTACTCAAGGAGAGAGAAATGACTACCGCAGTTGTGTACCAGCCTTGCTCTGATCCAGTTGCGAGGCAGAACCTTCAGAACACCATACTCAACCCCATCTTTCTTGACGATATCGTGCACCTTCTTGATCCTGCGCTTGGTGCGATACTGCGAGCAGAGAATCCCTCGGGCAAGCTGTATATCTGGGGGCTATCGCCCAGCAATACCGAAGCTGCTTGGCTGAGAATGGCTCCAAACGACTTGGTCATCTTCAACGTCAAAGGAGTGGTTACAGTTGCGTCGAGGTTTACTCATCGCACCCGTAATCGAGCCCTTGCTCTTCATCTGTGGGGTTTTAAAGACGTCAGTGAGGGGATCACTTGGGAGAACGTTTACTTCGTTTCGGATGTACGCCATGTGTCTATTCCATATCCTGACATCCTGCTCTGCACCGAAAGCCAGCCTCGTATGTCTTTCAATCGCTTCTCCGAAGCAGACAGTGCAGCGATTATTGATCGCTACCAGAAGCTACTATACGAGCTTGCTGATGAGCCTATAAGTCTCGAAGAGGCTCGCGTTGAAATTAGTCTCCAGATGGAGACGGATGGTTCTGCTACGAGGCCGACTAGAAACGAGCACCGTTTCATCGTGAAACACCTCTTTAAAGGCTTGGCCACTGGTACATGCTGCATCTGCTTAAACGACTATCCCCGCAACATGCTGGTTGCTGCGCACATCAAAAAACGGGCTTCCTGCGACAGAAAGGAAAAGCTGGATATCGAAAATATTGCAGCCCCTATGTGCCGTATGGGATGTGACCCACTTTTTGAGTTCGGATACATTTCGGTAAAGAACGGGGCGGTTGTTAGGCATCCATCCCTCGAAGCGCCTGCGGCTATATCGAGTTACATTGATGGTGTGTTGGGTAATGTCGTACCTGCTTGGAGCCAGAAAACGAAGAAGTACTTTCAATGGCACAGAGATACGCATGGCTTCGAGCCCGCTGAAGCTTTGGAGCTACTTGAAACCTAGCTACATAACCGTAACTTACTCAAGGTTTATGTGGTGTTTCCCATCGCCCGCGTCGTTGGAGAGATGCCAGAGTGGCCGAGTGGGACGGATTCGAAATCCGTTGTACCTTCACCGATACCTAGGATTCGAATCCCTATCTCTCCGCCATATTCAGAAAACCCCTGTAATTCAATGAGTTACGGGGGTTTTTCTTTTTTGGGTTGTACTACTCAGTTGTACTACTAAGCTCAGCAGGTTTTCGCGGATGTTCCCCAACGTACATGCGATTGAGCAGTACACCGCATGCCCGTAGCGAATTCTGAAGCTCCACAGTTCCCTCCAGTGCCTCCCGAACCCAGCACGCCGGATAGTCCTTCTCCTTGTGCCTAAAGCCTTCGACCTTGCCTCCCCTGTTCTCATCGATGAATGAGATAGACGCATTGTGGACGATCAGTTGATGATGTTTGACCATGTTCATGAATGCGTGCGTATACCCAAACCACTTTGACGTGAGAGCACCACTCAGGCGATCTTTAAGCTCTCCAGTAGGCAGGGCTGCTTCTACATCTTGGATGTAGAAATTGCGTTTCAGAGGTACTGGCACCACAAGGCCATTCAGTAACTGCCCAAAGCTATCGTACGAATTGCGAGTGATTGCAACGCAGGCAATCAGGTTGGCTTCACTGATTAAACCAGCTTTATGAATGACACCATCATCGTCCTCGCACCCGAATATCCGCTCCGCAAACTTTATTCCGTGCGGGTCGTTTTCGGCGTTGAATGCGGTGAAGGCATCGCGGGCGAGGCACTTGTGGTACTCGAAGATATCCCGTGATCGGCCAAGGGAATTGATGATCTGAACAAGCCTGTCGCTTGTGTCAGGCAAGCGAATCTTGACCTCTGCCCGTAAGGCTTGCAGGTTCCATGCTTCACTCATATTCGTTCCCTAACAAGTTATATCGACCCAGTTTAATCCACTCGCTGCCCAGCAGGCGTAAGTCTATGTTTGGCGTGGGATGTAGGTCGTGCTGCCGTCAGGCGGATTGGACTTAACTTCAATCGTTCGCTCGTTTTTGGTTCATTCGTAGGCTAATGGCGCCGATATACTATGATGGCCTTTCAGCCACTCAGAGCCAGCCCGCATGACCGCAAACAGCGCACCACCGACTAAGAAAGAGTTCTGCATCGACTACCCCCTTTATGAAGAATTCACGTTTGCTGAGGAGCATGACCAAGAAGGGTGGAACGTATTCTTTTCACCAGAGCCAATCGACACGTACTGCCCTGAATGTAACGCACACAGCATTTTCCATCAGAATAACCTTGCCGACAGTCCCGGTTATATCGCTGGATGGGTGGGGAGCAAGCGCTATGTCGTCATACTGAAATGCTCTAGGGATGCGGATCACAAGCTGTTCTTTCTGTTCGATGTGGAGGGCAGGACTGTGCAGAAGATTGGACAGTATCCGTCCCTTGCCGATCTCAATACATTCGACGTACGTCAGTACGCTGCTGTGCTACCCAAAGAGGATTTCAGAGAATTCACCAAAGCGATTGGTTTGGCTGCACACGGAGTGGGCGTCGGTTCGTTTGTTTACTTAAGACGAATTTTTGAGAATCTTGTCGATGCTGAGTACCAGAACGCGAAAAAGGAAGATGGTTGGGATGACGATGCGTACCTCAACGGGCGTATGGCTGATCGGATAAAATTGCTTGCAGGGCACCTCCCTGACTTCCTTGTGGAAAATCGTTCGATGTACAAGATTCTCAGCCAAGGCTTGCATGAGCTGACTGAAAAAGAATGCCTGGCAGCGTTCCCTATCCTCAAAATGGGAATCGAATTGGTGCTTGACGAGCAATTAGCGGCAGCGGCCAAGCAGCAAAAGTTAGAGCAGGCAAAAAAGGCTATTCACGGTCTCGTCAGTAAAGCGAGTGCAGGTAAGTAGTGCGAGGTGGGGTGCTGTCCGAGTGGGCGTGATGTTGCGAAAAGACACGCCCGCCGCTAGACAGGAATCACTTTAAGGGCGTGAGTTGAAATTTCGTTGCAGAAAATAAGTTGACGACATTCAGCCTCTATAGCATCCCCTGACGTAGCTTCTCGATTGCACCGGTAATGCTTTCGGCCTTCACATCAAGTCGCTCCAATGCGGTGACGACGTTTGGGCGTGTGTCAACGGCGCCACGTGCCTCGATCCGCAAGGCCACTTCCTCAAGGCTGGCAGCGCATGCTGGTTGAGAAGGAGCAGTTCCAGTGCATCGGCCATCGTTTCGTTGTTCGTGGTCATAAAGTCCCTCCTTGGTTGGAGCTGGGATTGTAGTCGTCCTGAACGATTTCCAAGCAGAATGCCAAATTCCCGCCGTGGAAAACGGCCCGATGCCTTATGCGTTTGGTTTTGCGGCGGGAAAAGTAATGGAAGTGGATGTTGGGGAAAGTGGAGTTATCCGCACAGCTTCTTAACGCGAACACGGCCACCCTGTTTTAAAAGCTGAGCTTTTCTAAAATAAGAGACGAACACCCTACGCCCGGCCTGCCTTCTGTGGTCGGCTGTGACGCTGTTGGTGACGTGTGATCAGGTTGTGTTGGGGGCGAAGGCTTGGTGTTGTAATGTGGCCTGTATGGGCCTTGATTGGCATGGCTTTGAGGCGAATCCATCCCGGTAGGATGTCTACTACTGTCGTGGAATCAGAGTTCCTTAAGCAGGGGTGGGGGCCAGGTTCAACGAGTGACTAACCACGCCTGAATCAGTCTGGCTTTGCGACACGCTGAACAGTGGACAGAGCACAGCCGACGGTCTTGGCAGTCAATCTCAAGGACATTCCAGCGTCCAGACAATCCTTGATCCGCTTGTGCTTCATCTGGTCAACCTGACGGCCTGTGTAGACGCCATTCTCCTTGGCTTTCTCAATACCATTCTTTTGACGGCGGCGACGGTCTTCATAGTCTTTACGGGCTACCGCTGCCAGCATATCCAGCAACATGTCATTGATGGCGGTGAGCATACGCCCGGTGAAGTCATCACCCTTACGGGCTGGCTGCATCGACTGGTGCGAGGTTGGCAGGTCGAGTGCGACAACCAACACACCTTTGGACTTGAGCTCTGCACGCAGCTTTTGCCAGTCAGCCTCATTCAAGCGTGACAGGCGGTCTACCTGTTCAATCAGGAGGATGTCCCCCGCCTCGCAGTCACCCAAAAGGCGAAACAATTCAGGACGTTGCAGCGTGCTACCACTTTCGTTTTCGGCATACCAAGACGCCACACGTTGACCATTCTCAGCGGCGAATGCCTTCAACTGATCTTTTGCACGGGTAGCGTCTTGTTCACTGGTGGATGCACGAAGGTAGCCGCGAATGTACATCTCAAAGTCTCTCTGTACCGTTTTGGATGTACCGATTATAGGTGTGCTCGTTAGGGTGGTCAATAAGTCTTATTCGGTACAGTTGGGGTAGGCGACGGACGGTGCTCGCTGGGGTATACCCAATTGAACACACATCTTCAAGCTTGCTGCCCAAGTATTCACGAAAGTGAATTTCATCTGGGTTCGTCATCTTTTCAGACTTAAGTACAAGACCGCCTGCCTCCGAAACCTCCGTGCTACGCTCCCCTACCCACGCTTTAACCAAACGTCAGGAGTCAAAGTGATAGAGACCTTCGTTTCCCGTCCAAACTGGGCTCCTCCAGTGATTGAGAGAAATCTCGAACCGTTCTACCGACTGCTCGAGGACTCTGGATTCAAAGCAAACACCATTGGCAAAAGCCAGGTACCGCTACGTTCACCATTTGAGGATGTTCGACGACTAATGCAGAAGTGCCAATGCACTATCGTGCTCGGCCTTCCCCAGATTTTCATGCACAGCGGCACCGTCAAACACTCGCCTATCGAGAAGCATCTCAACCTGCCCACTGAGTGGAACCAGATTGAAACGACCATGTCTTTGATGCTAGACCTGCCAACGCTAGTCTTGCTCCACAAGAACGTTACAAGTCGAGGCATTTTCGAACGTGGGGCAGCAAACGTGTTCGTACATGCATTCGATGTCTTGGACAAAAACTGGCTGGAAGAACTTCGGCCCGCACTTCAATCGCTCAAAGGGGCAATTGACTGCTAAACCGATTCCAATGCGATATCCAATGGGCTTCCTGAGGTGTTGGCGGAGGCTTCCAGCCGCTGCTACCTTAGTCAGCTCTCACATGGAATTCGCCCCAATGGAACACGCCAACCCTCCCAACCTGATGGCAAACGCTGGCGTTTTCTATGTAGGCATGTTGAGAGAACTGGCACAGGATGCCAAAGCTCCCCAAGGCACCCGGAAGGATTGGGAAACTCTCAGGGCATGGCTTGGGAATCAAGACAACGAATTATCCGCAATGGATACCGACCAAATCAGCAAGGCATGGCGTGCGTATCTGGCTATCGGGCTTGCACCATCGCATGAGCTACAGCCGGTGTTTGACTCCGTCCGAGGGCGCTTCAACATTGCCGAAGCGAAGCGTGACAGACCACCTGTAGAAATCATACGTGTCTTCGACCGGCTGTTAGCCAGCGACGACCAAATCAAGGCCAAGCGGGCGAGTGATGCAAAGGCCGAGGGTGAGAAGCTGGCGAAGATCATTGGGCGGTCACCCAGCACGAACAAGAAAGGGTTGTGGAGCAGGCAAAGCCGTTCGGTGAGGGGGTGGATATTTGTATCGGTTGCTTGGGCAGCAGTTGCCCTGTTCATCCTGACCGTGTTTGATCCGCTGGATGTACGGCGCTGGGATTGGGCAGATGGGCGGGATTACCTCAAGGCGATGGCGATCATGTTGCTACCTGCTATAGCTGGGCTACTCAAAGCGGCTTACAGCACGGCCACCAAGTAGATGCTGTAGACATTCCAACGGAGACCAACATGAATGGATGGCAACGGCTATGGATTGTAGTGAGCCTGATGCTGGCGATATTCATCGGATGGTACACCTATCTGTTACTCCCAACTGAATCGAGAATCACCAGAAACTACGATTCAAGAGTTGAACAACTGACACGCTACCTGAAGGAGTCTTCAGCGCAGGAGAATGACTATGCCGGTCGGGGCGAATACATCGCCAGCCTGACAGAGGACATTCGCAAGGAGAATGAAAACCTTCCGCTAGAACTCGCTGCACTACCCCAAGAGCGAAGAGAGACATTAACTACTGCCCTCGGTATTTGGCTAGGGTTGAGCATGGGAATGTACATCGCTGGCTGGCTGATTGGCTGGGTGTATCGAGGATTCCGCAATAAGACTTCATGAGCCGACTTTCGTTTGGGTACGGCTATTGTCGAAGCTTGAGAATACCAGCAGTGATGGCGGATGCGTTCGCATCAAGAGTTTCCAGTGCGGTGACGGCGTTCTCATGTGTCTCACTTGAACCATTGGCCCTAACCCACAGGGCCACTTCTTCGATTGCAGCAGCTAAGGCATGCTGGTTGTGAAGGAGGAGAGTTAGAACGTCCGCTGTGGCTATATGGGCTTCTGTGTTGTCTGGCACGACTCATTCCTTGAGTTTGTGTGTAGAGGTCGTCAGAGCCCTTGTAGCAGCTCTGACAAGGTCACTCCCAGTCCATCAGCAAGCACCTTGGCCGCGTCTAGGCTGGGGTTAGCTGTGCCCGTCTCAATTCGGGACATGTAAGTTCGAACGAACCCGCACCTATCAGCGAAAGCCTCCTGACTGAAGCCCTGACTGTTGCGTAGCTCTCGAATGCGTTGGCCGAAGCCCTTTCTCAAATTCTGATTTGGCTGCATCCCCGAATGATGGTCGGATGTACCCCAATCGTGAACACACTAGATGATGACACACCAAGTGATACATTGATATCCTCGTTGCTCACCCAGCTAGCACCTGACAGGGATGCCCATGAACGAAAAACTGTTTGTACTCACCAACCAGAAGAAGACAACAAATCACATCCTGCACGTGATTCTGACGGTGGTGACAGGAGGGCTATGGCTGTTGGTGTGGGGGATAATCATGCGGAGCAATGACGCCCACAACAAAAGAATCGATAAGCAAATCAATCAAATCATGCTGTACAAAACGCAAGGGCTGAGTGACACCGATACGTACAAGCAGATCAAGAAAGATGAATTGGACTACGATGTGCTTCAAGGCCGAGTGATATTCGTAATTCTAGTTGTCGTGTTCCTCTACTTTTACATGCGGTAAACCACCATCGTGAGCCAAGATACCAAATTCAAGAAGAAACATTACTCTATGAAAAAACTGATTCTTTCAACAGCCCTACTTGCACTCAGCACCTCCAGCTTTGCAGGAGGATTATCCGAAGAAGAAAGCGACATTTCGAAATGCGTTGGCTTCCTTGCCTCACAAAAGTACATAAACGCAAAAATGATGGATGGTTCTAGCGATATCGCTGGAGTCAAGATGAAAGCAGTTGCTGCGAAGAACAAGTATCCAGCAACCACACTACAGACAATGACAGATACCTCAAGCAATACCGCCAGCATAATAGTCAACTACTTCGCGACAGCCGTTAAGAACAATGACAAAGAGAAAATCAATGACATTTATCGGCGAGGCATTGCCACCTGCAAGAAGTCGGGACTAACCATAAACCAAGTAAACGACAAATTCACTGTCACAGTGGACGATATAGATGATGCACTATAACTACACAACACCAAATAGAACGTTCATAACACAGCGACCAGCTTAACTGGTAATGGTGTCAGCCAAGCGGAGCTTGAAGGATTACTATCTCTTGGCTCCGCCAGTGTTCTCGCACCGAAAGCCTGAGCTTTCAACTGTACTCAGCTCCGGTGTGACCGCCGACAGTCCTTCGGATGTACTCCAGTAACAAACAAAGATCACACAAATCCAGCTTTTTGCTTGTGATCTTGATCTTGTTTGTTGGTGCAGAAATGAATACGGACGTATTCGGTAGTATCCCGTCGGCGGACGCAGACAGTTATACACCTCACCTTCGGTGTAGCAGATCAAAAGCGAAGAGCTTTGATGTGTGTTGATTCTATGTTGATTATTTGGTGTGCTGTTCCAGAATCGGGACGATACGACTATTGTCTATGAGAAAAGTTATCCCCACTCAGACGTTACCGTCTGGGGTAGTAATCGTGGGGGGCATCCACCCGCCCACCCACTGTATATATATGGTGGGCGTGAGTGGGTGATTCTTCCTGTCAGTATCCTGCTGCTGAAATGGCGAGCTCAACTTCTGGATAATGATCAGGGTGCAACCAGCCTTGTCCTTCGCAGTAATCCAAAAATGCATCACTCCCTTTTGGCTCTGGGTGATGGAGCTTGATCACTGAAACGCTCACACCGGGAGCATCTGGAGTGCCTGCGAGTTGGTTGACCTGATCCAACGTGCGCTCCTGTAGGCGTCCAACAGGCTCCTTGGAAAGCCCTTTGACTGCCAACTTGAGGATGTGCCGACGAGCAGAAAACTTTTGCTTTCTCCTGGCCAGTGCAAGATCAACACCTTCTTCGACGTGCTCTATTCCTGATGCCTTCATGAATTCATCTACGACCTCTTGAATAGCATCTTGTAGATTCGAAGCGCATTGCGTGATTACTGTGTTCGACTCAACTGGTGCGTCAGCATTGATCCAGTCCATAACGAAGATGGCCGAATGTCCGTCTGCTGTTGCACGCTCACGAATCTTTTCCCTCACTCGCTTGAGTTGGTCGGCGGTATAACGTCTCTTGTACTTGCCGTTTTCAGCATCCCACTCAACACCGTAGCACTCGTTCATGATTGTTCTGAGCTGGTAATCTTTGATTCCTGTGCGACAAATCGCCATCGGATAACAGCGAGCGACGGCACGCTCAGACTGTGTCGTTGGAAGTTTCTCGGTTACAGGCACGCCTCTGATAACTCGACGAACGAAGTGTTCGGTTTCACCTGTTGCTTCAATGATCTTTCGGCGAGACATGCCAGTTCTATGTAGAGCGAGAACTCTTTCTTCACGCTGGTCAAGGAAGGCTGACGACTTGGAGGAGGTGTCATCATTTGCAGCGTGGGCGGTGGGAATCAATTTTAAAACGAATGGGTGCGACATGGATTGTTCTCCTGTATTGGTTCGTTACGATAGGCGTTACCTCGGGTATTACCGGTTTGGTTTGGTAAATCACAGACGTTAAAAAGCCCCCTTGCAAGGCACCGATTCGGTGGTCGCGGTGGAGGCTTCTAAGTTGTCTGTCTACCTACTGGGTAGGTGTCGAACTGTACACGAGGATGCACTTGCCGTCAATCCTCTAGTTGACGCGACGTGAACTTGTTGATCTAGAAAGTGGCTCTTGCAGAGCCTATACCTCGCCCATTGCAGTGCGAATCTGTAAAAACCGATTTCCGGTGGAAGAGAAAGCATCCCGCTTAGTCCAGCATGCCATATAAGACCGTAAACACTGTACGGGACGACAGTTGTTCCTCAGAACATGACGAATTCAGTGCAGGTTATGCATGGGTTTATCGATGGTTTCTAACGAGTTTTCGGGGTCGCCAACCTTTCAGTTAATCGAGGCTGGCGGCCGATACGGTTGGTCAATCAATAAGGTGCAGAACATCCCTGACATTCAAATGGGAGTACCGGGCAACGGATCGTGTATCTCGGTGGCCTGAGACGATCATGATTTGTGCGTTGTTGAAGCCCTTCTTGGCGACATTGGTGATTCTGGTGTGCCTGAGCTGGTGCAGCCGGACACTACTGTCTAAGCCAGCCTTGACTCGTGCTAATCGCACTGCCTGAGTTACGGCGTGTGGAGTGACAGTGAATAGCAGTCCATTTGGGTAGCGTTCTACAGTGGCCCACAGTTGGGCCAGCTCAAGAATCTGAACGGCTCGGTGGGTGAGGGGAACTGATCGTGTACCGTTCTTCCCGTCGATCACATCAGCAATACGATCTTTGAGGTGCAGGCAGTCCTTGGTCAGCTTCAGGATTTCAGACCGTCTCATCGCAGTCTCATACGCCAACTCAATGATGGGTTTCATGGTGGGAGATAGCTTCGCCAGCAGTCGCTCAAGCTCGGTTGCACTGATCACCTTGTCAGAAGACCGATCTGGCTTCGGTAGTGCGATATCAGCTACAGGGTTGTGAATGTCGATCAGCAAGCCGCGTTTTGCGAATCGGTAGAATCGCGACATGAAGGCGAGTTGAATTCTGCATGTGGCTGGCTTCACCTTCTTCAATCTCATGATCTTGAAGTCGTTGATCATCTGAGGCGTGATTTCGTGAATAGGCTGAGTGAAGTGTCTGCCCAGATGCTCCACGATCTTCAGTGCGTGGTCGTAGCTGCCTTTCCCCTTGAGCATCGTTTCGCAATACGTCATGCCCAACGTATAAATGGTGTGGTGCTTGCGCTCCATCGTCACGGCTTCTAGCTGGTTCGCCCATGACTCTGCTTCAGCTTTGGTGTTGAAGGTTTTCGACTGGGGAGGTTTACCCTTTATCCGTACCTGAGCATTCCAGTTGCCGGACGGAAGTAAGCGGAAATTGGCCATTGTTGACGCCTCATAATGTGAATGGGCGTTCTGTGAAACCCTTGAGCACCAAGGCTTGAAGCTTGCTCAAGCAGACCTTGACATGGTGGGGGTCGTTGGTTCGAGTCCAATCGCGCCTACCAAACAAAATCCGCTCTGCTGGGCGGTCTAGAAGGGCTCACCGAAAGGTGGGCCCTTTTTTGTTGTCTGCGATTTGCAAAACTTTTGCAAAGCCCTCATCAGGGCGCCTGCTCGACTTCGCGTTTAGACGATCTCAGGGCATTCGAATTTCCATAAGTAGACCTTCTCGGTTCTTACTGCTTCGCCAACGGTTCCTACGCCGAGGCAGGTTTTGCTTTTGGTGCAAATGATTCCGTCGGGCGCTTGAAAAAATCGCCACTCGTCGCATGCATCCTTTGAAAAAGTGTGGATATTGAACAGCTTACGAGTGTTACTAACCAGCCAGTTATCAAAAAAACGTTGTTACTGTCCGTTGAATTAAGTAACATCCGCCCCGCGTTCACCACCACGGTTTATGCATTTTTAAATCCCAAGCTTCCATCAGCTGCTTGGGATTTTTTTTGCCTGCGATTTACCTCAACTGGCTGAAATCTCTCCTTTCGATCTCTCCTGAAAGCCTGGCGACACCCCGCAGGCAAATCCTTGTTTTTTCAACTACTACTGACTGGCCGATTTTCAACTCTTTCTGATGAGGGTGTATCGATGCTGGTTCATTGGTTTCTTGCAGCTGTTCATCTGCTGGCATTTGCCTTGGGTTTTTGGGCGGTACTGACGCGTGGGACGGCGTTCAGTCGCTTGGCGGCCGGGACGGGGGAGGCCGGTCGGGTTCTGCTGGCTGACAATTTCTGGGGGATTTGCGCGCTGATCTTGTTGATCACGGGCGGGATGCGAGCCTTTGGCGGTTACGAAAAAGGCACTGACTATTATCTTCATCAGCCGCTGTTTCACCTGAAGATGACGCTGTTCGTTCTGATTCTGTTGATGGAGCTTGCGCCGATGATCACGCTGATCAAATGGCGGATCGCCAAGGCGCGGGGGACGGTACTCGATACTGGGAGAGCAAAGTTGTTTGCACGCATCAGTCACGTCGAAGCGCTGCTAATGGTGCTGATGATGGTTGCAGCCACAGGCATGGCACGTGGTGTGACGTTCGGGTAGGAAGGCGAATTCCCTTCGCTCTATCGGAAATGTCCGACAGCCAGCCTTGAGAATGCTCGGTAGTATCGATCAGCAGAAAGGGCGGGAGGATAACGCGGAAGGATCATGTGTCAGGCGCCGTGCCCAAGGAGCTTGGGAAGCGGATGGCAAAACGGCGCGTGAATCTCTAGCCAGTCATTCCACGAGGTAAACGGACTGGCTACTGACTGCGATGCGGCTCAGGGAGTTTGTGGCTTGTCCGGGGCGGTCAGGCCAGCCTGAATGCGCTGGTAAATCTCTTCACGGTGCACGGCAACGTTTTTCGGAGCGTTGATACCAATGCGGACCTGTTGGCCGCTTACGCCCAGAATGGTGATCGTAATGTCATCACCAATGTTTATGCTTTCACCGACTTTGCGGGTGAGTATCAGCATGGTCTTCTCCTTGATTGCTTTGTAGGGCACCTGATTCAGACAGTGCAGAGGTCGGTGGTACGTATAGATTAGTGCGAAGTCTCACGGTTTGGGTGCCTCTTTCTGACGCGCAGAAGCGGCATTAATTCCCAGGGCGTAACTATACAGAGGCTGCAACCATCAATCTCGTTGTTTTGTGCCCATTTTGCGGGCCTCGCGAAGTATTTATGAATGATAAGATCGCGGCTTTGAGAATTTCGAGGAAAGCGTTGTGCGCAAATTGGTTTGGGTAGTCGCGGCACTGGTATTGGCAGGGTGTGGTGAAGGCAAGAGTGTAGACGCACCAAAACCACAATCGGCTGCAGTAACGGCGCCGTCGGCGGCTGTGGCACCACAATGGGATCTCGAAGTGCGCGGCGAAACGCCACAAGCTGTCAGCGACCTGAGTGGCTGGCTGATCGAGCACGCCTTTGTGCCTACGGTGATCAAGGACAGCAGCGGCAAAACGCGAATTCTGATTGGTCCGTTCAACTCTCAGGCTGAAGCTGAGGCGCGTAAGGTGCAGGTGGATGCGGCTTTGGTGAAGGCCAAGAAGCAGAACGTTGAATCGGTGTTGGTCGAGCATCCGCTCGCGCCGTAAACGTGCGCGCGTGTTTCTGCCCGTTCATGCGTCTTCAGCGGGACAAACGATTGAATTGGCTGACGTCGACATAGAAAAGGACATTCTCTGGGAAATCGCCGACACCGCCACTGAAGGCTTTTACGGCTGGATTGCCGGAGAGTCGGCAGCCGTGATGAGCTTGCGCAGATACCAGATCAAAGAGCGCGTTCATACCTCGTGAGACACTTAATCTGATGGGCTACTGGCGGCACAATAAGACGGCCAGCCAAGCACAAAATAAAAAGGCCTCGAACGTTATGTTCGAGGCCTTTTTCGTGCTGCAATCAACCGCAGGCTTTCATGTTCACCGGCCCGACAAATTCGTTGCCGCGCCCCATCACGCACGCCACGCTTTGATTGCGCTGACGCTCCCAGTCCTGCACCGGGTAAGTCTTGTCCCATGCCTCGTACAATTGTCGATCCTGTTTCGACAGGCGCAAGCCGTACTGCTTGCTCATGTAAAAGTACGTACGGGCGATCATGCCGCGAATCGAAGGGCGGGGCATTACCTTCTTCGCCTTGAAGTCGACCTGGGTCAGGCATGAGCCGTACTGCCCGGATTGCACCGGCAACCAACCGTAGCTGAAGTTGCTGCGGTCTCCGTTGACCTCGCCAATGCTCGGTACCAGGTTATGCAAGTCGGCTTCGGCTTTCTGATAGCTTGGGTCGTAACGGGTGCAGTTCTTTCGTCCACCTTCCTGCCAGCACTGACGCTGATGGCCGAACTGCCAGGCCGGCACGATGTGCTCCCATTCAATACGTGACGCACGCTTGGCGTTCTTGCGCGGTACGTAACCGCAGGCTTTCAGATCAACCTTGTTGCCGGTGTACTTGCACCCGCAATAAAACTCTGTGGACTGTGGCGCGTACAGCTTCCAGGCGACCTTCTTGGCTTCGGTAAATGTGCGGGGTGCACCAGCCTGGGCACCCATGGTGATGAACAGCAGCAGCAAAGCAAAACAGCGGACACTCATTGAATCAATCTTCCTTCGGCACAACCCAAAAAATCTGCACGCCACCGTCGTCGCGATAGGCGAGGGTGACGTTGTCGTTCTCGTCGATTTCCTCGAGCAGGCGCTCCCAGTCGTCCATCGGCTCGTCGGGCAAGCGGAAGATCAGTGCGGCTTTGGCTTTTTGAGCGGTGGGCGAATTGATGATTTTTTGAACGCGCATACCCATGCGTTCGTAAGCGTCAGGAGCATCTGGGGAAGTGGCCACGAGGTTATCCTTATTAAGCTGTACGTGCATACAGTATTTAACTGTAAGCATTTTCGCAACTGCTTAAAATTCAAGAAAATCCTCTGACAGCGGTTTTCAGAGTTTGGTGTAGGCCGTGTCGATTTTTTTGTGGGAAAAGTGCGAGAGAGTTGTAAGCGATGCACCACCCGCCCATTGGGCGAGTAGTGCGCAGGATGCCCGATCGAGAATTGATCGGGCGAAGGTCAATCAGTATTCCCAGAACATCCGTTGCAGCTCTTTGCTGTCGTTGGTTTTGGTCAGTGCGACCATTGCCAGGATGCGGGCTTTTTGCGGGTTCAGGTCGTGTGCAACAACCCAGTCGTACTTGTCGTCAGGCTGCTCGGCGTTACGCAGAACGAAGCCTCCAGCGTTGACGTGGGACGAGCGAATGATTTGCACGCCATCCTTGCGCAGTGCTTGCAGGGCTGGAACAACGCGGGAGGACACCGAGCCGTTACCGGTGCCGGCGTGGATGATCGCCTTGGCACCGGACTGTGCGAGGGCCTTGTAGGCGGTATCGCTGACGTTGCCGTAGGAATAGGCGATTTCTACGTCAGGAAGGCTCTTGATGTTTTTGATGTCGAATTCCGAATCCATGGTGTGACGCTTGGCTGGCAAGCGGAACCAGTAGGATTTGCCTTCAACCACCATGCCCAATGGACCCCAGGCGCTTTTGAACGCTTCGGTCTTGATGTTGATCATTTTGCTGACGTCGCGACCGGACTGGATTTCATCGTTCATGGTCACCAGTACGCCTTTGCCGTGCGCTTCTTTGCTGCTGGCCACGGCCACGGCGTTGTAGAGGTTGAGCATGCCATCGGCGGACATCGCCGTGCCCGGACGCATCGAGCCGACGACGATGATCGGCTTGTCGGTTTTTTCTACCAGGTTGAGGAAGTAAGCGGTTTCTTCCAGGGTGTCGGTGCCGTGGGTGATGACGATGCCGTCGACGTCTTTGCTGTCAGCCAGTTCGGCCACGCGACGACCCAGTTGCAGCAGGTTTTCGTTGGTGATGCTTTCCGAAGCAATCTGCATGACTTGTTCGCCACGCACGTTCGCCAATTTGCTCAGCTCGGGAATGCCGGCGATCAATTGTTCGACGCCAACCTTTGCCGCCTGATAGGTGGCGCTATTGGCGGCGCTCGCGCCGGCACCGGCGATGGTGCCGCCTGTTGCAAGTACCACGACGTTAGCGAGCTTGGTCTGGGTTTCGACTTCTTTCGCCTGAAGGGCGGAAGGCAAGAGCAGAAGCAGGGCCAAAGCGCCCGGAACCAAAGTGTTGAAAGCAGATTTCATTATTTTTCTCTCTAGTAGTGAGACGGTGCTGATGCAGGTTCATCTAGATGCGCCCCAAGCCGATCTGAATGCTTGGGGTGCGGTGAGGGGAGCAGGATCTGTACCAGCCGTACTTTGCGTCAGAGAAATGTTTAACTTGATGATTTACATCAAGATTTTATGGGTTTGAAAATGTCGGGGTGAATCGTTTATCCGGTTTTCCGAACGATGGACACTTTCGCGTTCGGCTCTCCGAAAAGGACTACTGCTTTTGTCGAGTATTTCGAGTGGCCGGTTTCGGCTTTTCTGCTAAAGAAACTTTCGCGGGGGCCGATGGTTGTCCAAGGAAACAGAATCTACGGAGTTCACATGTCACTGACGGTCGGTTTATCTAATCCTGCGGCAGTCACCATCGGCGGCAAAACCGCAGCGACTATCAATGCATTGAGCGAGGCGGGAGCGGAGGCTTCCACCGAGGCGCTGGGCACTGAGAAGGAATCGAACAATCAGGTCAGGACCGGTGGCGCCGCCGCGCCAGAAGACAGCAAGGCTGAAAGCGGCGACAACCTGAGCGTCACGGTCAAGATGCTGCTCAAGCGAATGCAGGAACTGCAAAAGCAACTTCAGGAGCAGCAACAACAACTGGCGGCCGCACAAGCCAAGACCTATCCGACGCCTGAGGCCAAATCGCAAGCGGTGATGTCCATTCAGGGGCAAATCGCGCAAACCAGCGCTGCGATGGCAGAAGTGGCCGGTGCACTGGTCAAGGAAATGACGAAGAGTTCCACCAGCGGTAATCTGGTCAGCACCACGGCATAAGCAGTGAAGGGGCGAGTCCGACGATTCGCCCTACAACAAATGACGATTTCTGATTGTTGACAAATGTCGGCGGGATTCGCATAGTTCGGTCTACGCAAACGTTTGCGCGGCTTTCACGGCGCTGTATGGCCCGCAAGAAAGCCATGTAGCTTACGTCAGCGCAAGCGTTGCTCACAATAATCATAAGATCGGAGTGAACCCATGAAGCTGCCATTCGCTGGACGTCTTCTTGCTGTCGCTATGCTGGCTGCCACAGCCGCCGCACTACCTGTCTCTTCGGCATTCGCCGAATCTGCCGAGAAACCCAAAGTCGCGCTGGTCATGAAGTCACTGGCCAACGAATTCTTCCTGACCATGGAAGATGGCGCCAAGGCCTACCAGAAAGAACACTCCGCCGATTTCGACCTGATCTCCAACGGTATCAAGGACGAAACGGATACTGCCGGCCAGACTCGCATCGTCGAGCAGATGATCCTGGCCAAGGTCAACGCGCTGGTTATCGCCCCATCTGACTCCAAAGCCATGGTGCCGGTGATCAAGAAAGCCGTCGATGCCGGCATCACCGTGATCAACATCGACAACCAGCTCGATCCGGCCATCGTCAAAAGCAAAAACATCAGCGTGCCCTTCGTAGGTCCGGACAACCGCAAAGGTGCGCGTCTGGTCGGTGAATATCTGGCCAAGCAGCTCAAGGCCGGTGACGAAGTCGGCATCATTGAAGGTGTGTCCACCACCACCAACGCCCAGCAGCGCACCGCTGGCTTCAAGGATGCGATGGACGCTGCACAGATCAAGATCGTTTCCCTGCAATCCGGTGATTGGGAAATCGACAAAGGCAACAAGGTTGCCGCTTCGATTCTCAGCGAATACCCGGACGTCAAAGCGCTGCTGGCCGGCAACGACAGCATGGCAGTAGGCGCTGTCTCTGCTGTGCGTGCCGCCGGCAAGGCTGGGCAGGTGAAGGTCGTCGGTTACGACAACATCAATGCCATCAAGCCGATGTTGAAAGATGGCCGCGTGCTGGCCACCGCTGACCAGTTCGCTGCCAAGCAAGCTGTGTTCGGTATCGAAACCGCGTTGAAAATCATCAAGGGCGAGAAAGTCGACAGCGGCGCCAATGGTGTGATCGAAACACCGGTCGAGCTGGTCACCCAGTAAGTCTTCTGGCGACACAACGGCGCTCGTCCGTCCGGGCGAGCGCATGGAGAGTTTTTATGTCAGTTTCCGCCCCGAACGCTGTCCTCTCGGTCAGCGGTATCGGTAAGACCTATGCGCAACCGGTGCTTACCGGCATCGACTTGACGCTGATGCGCGGTGAAGTGCTGGCGCTGACCGGCGAGAATGGCGCCGGCAAAAGTACCCTGTCGAAAATCATTGGCGGACTGGTCACACCGACCACCGGCCAGATGCAATTCCACGGCAAGGACTATCGTCCGGGCAGCCGTACCCAGGCTGAAGAGCTCGGCGTGCGTATGGTCATGCAAGAACTCAATCTGTTGCCGACCCTGTCGGTGGCGGAGAACCTGTTTCTCGACAACCTGCCAAGCAACGGCGGCTGGATCAGCCGCAAGCAGTTGCGCAAAGCCGCGATCGAAGCCATGGCGCAGGTCGGTCTCGACGCGATCGATCCGGATACGCTGGTTGGCGAGTTGGGTATCGGGCATCAGCAGATGGTCGAAATCGCCCGTAACCTGATCGGCGATTGCCACGTGCTGATTCTCGATGAGCCGACCGCGATGCTGACCGCACGTGAAGTCGAAATGCTCTTTGAGCAGATCACCCGCTTGCAGGCACGCGGCGTCTCGATCATCTACATTTCCCACCGTCTCGAAGAACTGGCCCGCGTCGCGCAACGGATTGCCGTGCTGCGTGACGGCAATCTGGTCTGCGTCGAGCCGATGGCCAATTACAACAGCGAGCAACTGGTCACGCTGATGGTCGGTCGCGAACTGGGCGAGCACATCGACATGGGCCCGCGCAAGATCGGTGCTCCGGCGCTGACTGTCACGGGTTTGACTCGCTCTGACAAAGTGCGCGATGTCTCGTTCGAAGTGCGTGCCGGCGAGATCTTCGGGATTTCCGGACTGATCGGGGCAGGGCGCACAGAACTGCTGCGCCTGATTTTTGGTGCGGACGTTGCCGACAGCGGCACCATCGCGCTCGGCTCCCCGGCCAAAGTGGTCAGTGTGCGCTCGCCGGTCGATGCGGTGCGCAACGGTATCGCGTTGATTACCGAAGACCGCAAGGGTGAAGGCCTGCTGCTCAGTCAGTCGATCAGTGCCAACATCGCACTCGGCAACATGCCGGAAATTTCCAGTGGCGGTGTCGTCAACAACGGCGACGAGATCGCTCTGGCGCAGCGTCAGATCGACGCCATGCGCGTCCGCAGCTCGAGCCCGACACAATTAGTTTCAGAGTTGTCCGGTGGCAACCAGCAAAAGGTCGTGATCGGCCGCTGGCTGGAGCGCGACTGTTCAGTGCTGCTGTTCGACGAACCGACCCGTGGCATCGACGTCGGCGCCAAGTTTGACATTTATGCCCTGCTCGGCGAACTGACGCGCCAGGGCAAAGCGCTGGTGGTGGTGTCCAGTGACCTGCGTGAGCTGATGCTGATCTGCGACCGGATCGGCGTGCTGTCCGCCGGGCGGCTGATTGACACTTTCGAGCGTGACAGCTGGACCCAGGATGACTTGCTTGCCGCCGCGTTCGCCGGCTACCAAAAACGTGATGCGTTGCTCAACGAAGCGGCGCCTAGGGATCTCCCATGAAAACTGCATCTCCTGCCGGCAAACGTAGTGGCAACTTCTATGGTCTGGGCACTTATCTGGGCCTGGCCGGTGCCTTGCTGGCGATGATTGCGCTGTTCTCGGTCTTGAGCAGCCACTTTTTGTCCTATAACACCTTCAGCACCCTGGCCAACCAGATTCCTGACCTGATGGTGCTGGCGGTCGGCATGACTTTCGTGTTGATCATCGGCGGCATCGACCTGTCGGTGGGCTCGGTGCTCGCATTGGCCGCTTCGACCGTCAGCGTCGCGATTCTCGGCTGGGGCTGGGGCGTTTTGCCCTCGGCATTGCTCGGCATGGCGGTGGCGGCACTGGCCGGTACCGTCACCGGTTCGATTACTGTTGCGTGGCGGATTCCATCGTTCATCGTCTCTCTGGGTGTGCTGGAAATGGCTCGGGGTCTGGCGTATCAGATGACCGGATCGCGCACCGCGTACATCGGTGATTCGTTCGCCTGGCTGTCGAACCCGATCGCGTTCGGCATCTCGCCGTCGTTCATCATTGCCTTGCTGGTGATCATCATTGCTCAAGCGGTTTTGACCCGCACCGTATTCGGTCGCTACCTGATCGGCATCGGCACCAACGAAGAGGCGGTGCGTCTGGCGGGGATCAATCCGAAACCCTACAAGATTCTGGTGTTCAGCTTGATGGGCCTGCTGGCCGGTATCGCCGCGCTGTTTCAGATTTCCCGTCTGGAAGCCGCTGACCCGAACGCCGGTTCCGGTCTGGAGCTGCAAGTGATCGCTGCTGTGGTCATTGGCGGTACCAGTTTGATGGGTGGGCGCGGCTCGGTGATCAGCACGTTCTTTGGTGTGTTGATCATCTCCGTGCTGGCGGCGGGTCTGGCGCAGATCGGCGCGACCGAGCCGACCAAACGTATCATCACCGGTGCGGTGATTGTGATCGCGGTGGTGCTCGACACTTATCGCAGTCAGCGCGCCAGTCGCCGGGGCTAAAACATGGCAACGATCAAGGATGTGGCAGCCCTCGCGGGAATTTCCTACACGACGGTGTCGCATGTGGTGAACAACACCCGGCCGGTCAGTCAGGAGGTGCGGCTGAAAGTCGAGGCGGCGATCAAGAGCCTCGACTATGTGCCGAGTGCGGTAGCGCGCTCGCTGAAGGCCAAGACCACTGCAACCATTGGCCTGCTGGTGCCGAACAGTCTCAACCCGTACTTTGCGGAACTGGCGCGGGGCATTGAGGATTACTGCGAGCGTAACGGCTACTGCGTGATCCTCTGTAACTCCGACGACAATCCCGAAAAGCAGCGCAGCTATTTGCGTGTGTTGCTGGAGAAGCGCATCGACGGTTTGATCGTCGCTTCCGCTGGCGGTGACAGCGGACTGGCGCAGGGGCTGGCCGGGGTGAAAACGCCGATGGTCATCGTCGACCGTGGTCTGGACGGTGTCGATGCCGATCTGGTGCGTATCGACCATGAATACGGCGCTTACCTCGCGACCCGGCATTTACTGGAATTGGGGCATCGCGACATCGCCACCATTGGCGGTCCGGCGAGTACCAGTGTGGCGCAGATGCGTCTGGCCGGATATTGCCGAGCGCTGAAAGAGGCGGGCGTTGAAGTCCGCCCGGAGCGCATGCTGGAAAGTGATTTCACCAGTACGGGTGGATACAGTGCAGCGGCGATTCTGCTTGAGGGTAACCCGCCCAGCGCAATCTTTGCCGGTAACGACATGATCGGTATCGGCGTGCTGCGCGCCGCGGCAGAGCGCAATGTTCGTGTGCCGAGCGAGTTGTCGGTGATCGGTTTCGACGATATCCAGATGAGTCGTTACGTGTATCCGGCACTCACCACTGTGGGGCAATCGATCCTGCAGTTGGGCGAGATGGCGGCCGAAGTACTGCTGCGAAGGATCGCTACGCCGAATCTGGGCACTGATCAGCGGATCGTGACCCCGAGTATTGTTTTGCGCGAATCGACCGCACCGTTGTCCGGCGTGTTCACCGAATATCGCTGAAACCGAATTGACGAGTAATGATGTATGCCAGCAAATGTAGTGGTAATAGGCAGCCTGAACATGGATCTGGTGACCCGGGCGCCGCGGCTGCCCGTCGGCGGTGAAACGCTGATCGGTCATTCGTTTGCCACGGTTTCCGGCGGCAAGGGTGCCAATCAGGCGGTGGCGGCGGCGCGTTTGGGTGCTCAGGTCGCGATGGTCGGTTGCGTTGGCAATGACGACTATGGCGTGCAATTGCGTGATGCCCTGCTGGTCGAGCAGATCGATTGCCGGGCCGTCAGCACTGTCGATGATTCCAGTGGTGTGGCGTTGATCGTGGTCGATGACAACAGTCAGAACGCCATTGTCATTGTCGCCGGCGCCAATGGCGCCATGACGCCCGCAGTGATCGACCGTTTTGATGCGGTGCTGCAGGCCGCCGACGTGATCATCTGCCAGCTCGAAATTCCGGATGCGACAGTGGGGCATGCGCTCAAACGTGCGCGCGCGCTGGGTAAAGTTGTCATCCTTAATCCGGCGCCAGCCAGTCGTCCACTGCCGGCAGACTGGTTTACCGCGATCGACTACCTGATCCCCAACGAGAGCGAAGCGACCGTGTTGAGCGGATTATCGGTGGACTCGCTGGAAAGCGCAGAAAGTGCCGCCAGCCAGTTGATCGCCATGGGGGCGGGCAAAGTCATCATTACGCTCGGTGCTCAAGGTTCGCTGTTTGCCGATGGCCAACGCTTTGAGCATTTCCCGGCACCGAAAGTGAAGGCTGTCGACACCACTGCCGCCGGAGACACTTTTGTCGGTGGTTTTGCGGCGGCGCTGGCCAATGGCAAGTCCGAGGCCGAGGCGATTCGCTACGGACAGATTGCCGCCGCGCTGTCGGTAACCCGCGCCGGTGCGCAACCGTCAATTCCAACCCAGTCCGACGTACAGGCGTTTAAACCCGCATGAAAAAGACTCCTCTGCTCAACGTCGCATTGTCGCGGCTGATTGCTTCTCTGGGCCACGGCGACATGGTGGTCATTGGTGACGCCGGGTTGCCGGTGCCGCCTGGTGTCGAGCTGATTGATCTGGCGCTGACCCATGGCGTACCGGATTTCGTCAGCACCCTGAAAGTCGTGCTCAGCGAGATGCAGGTGGAAAGCCATGCACTGGCCAAGGAAATCTTCGACAAACAGCCGACCGCGTTGAATACGCTGGATGCGTTGAATGAAGAAGGTGCTCTCGGTCGTCGTGATCTGCTCAGTCACGAGCAATTCAAGGTTCTCAGCCGACAGGCTCGGGCGATTGTTCGTACAGGCGAATGCCAGCCGTACTGCAATATCGTGCTGGTCGCCGGAGTTACGTTCTGATTTTTCGATTCCACATGCACAAGGAATGCGCCATGCAACGCTATGCTCAGAAACTGCATCAATTCATCCGGAGCTTTCTGCTTTTGTCCGTAATCACTGCCACCGGCGCCCAGGCGGCGGAGAAAATCGACCTGATTATCGACACCGACCCGGGTGCCGATGATGTGGTTGCCTTGCTGTTCGCCCTGGCTTCGCCGGACGAGCTGAACATTCGCGCGCTGACCACCGTGGCCGGCAATGTGCGCCTCGACAAGACGTCGCGTAACGCACGACTGGCTCGCGAGTGGGCAGGGCGCGAAGATGTACCGGTTTATGCCGGTGCGCCGAAGCCGCTGATGCGCACCCCTATCTACGCCGAGAACATCCATGGCAAGGAAGGCCTGTCGGGTGTCACCGTGCACGAACCGAAAAAGGGTCTGGCTGAAGGTAATGCCGTCAACTATCTGATCGATACCCTGAAAAAAGCCAAGCCGCACAGCATCACCATCGCCATGCTCGGACCGCAGACCAACCTGGCGCTGGCGCTGATCCAGGAGCCTGAAATCGTTCAGGGCATCAAGGAAGTGGTGATCATGGGCGGTGCGCACTTCAATGGCGGCAACATCACTCCGGTGGCCGAATTCAACCTGTTTGCTGACCCGCAAGCGGCTGAAGTCGTGCTGAAAAGCGGCGTGAAACTGACTTACCTGCCGCTGGACGTGACGCACAAGATCCTCACCAGTGACGCGCGCCTGAAACAGATCGCTGCGCTGAACAACAACGCCAGCAAGATTGTCGGCGACATTCTCAATGAGTACATCAAAGGCGACATGGAGCACTACGGTATTCCAGGTGGCCCGGTGCATGACGCGACGGTCGTGGCTTACTTGCTCAAGCCGGAGCTGTTCACCGGCCGTTCGGTGAATGTAGTTGTTGATAGCCGCGAAGGGCCGACTTTCGGCCAGACCATTGTTGATTGGTACGACGGCCTGAAGGCACCCAAGAACGCCTTTTGGGTTGAAAATGGCGATGCTCAGGGTTTCTTTGACTTGCTGACCGAGCGTCTGAAGCGTCTGAAGTAAATCATTCGCCCGCAGGTGCCAGCCTGCGGGTTTTATCCCTTCTCTGCGTGTTTATGCGCGACCTGTTCGGTCGGGTAACGCTCGAAAATCTGCTTGATGAAGTGCTTGGCCGCTTCAGTGCCCAACTCCTTGACCAATAGATCGATACCAATCAGCGCAAGCTCCTCGGTGGTTCCCGGGCTGTAAGAGCTGTGTCCGTCTGTCCATTTGGCATTAATGGCGGCGTCGATGCTGATGGTTGTCATGAGAGCGCTCGAAAAGTCGGAAGATCATGGATTCGAGTTAACCATTTTGTCGGGCATTTGGCACTGCGACTTAGGCATGAACGGAGCGCTATGCGACACTTGGTATTTCAAGGCTTTCCAAGGACCGTTCTGTGCAGATCGATTTGAATACCCCTGACGGCCTCACGCTCGATGCGGTGCGCCAGTTGCTCGCTTCGGCCAGCGATGACGAACACACGCAACTGCGCGTGACCAAGGGCGGTATCGCTTACATTTCTTCCGACGTTACCGGTGGGCAGGATATCGACGGTTTGCTGTTTCGCCTGGAAACCTGGGCCAAGGGTTCAGGGTATGTGGGCAATGTCGCGGCCAGTGATGAGGTGTGGGTGATGCAGATTTTCAACGCGCTGAAGGACAACTGGCCGAATCCACCGTATGACTACATCGACGTCTACTGAGCGCCGTTAATATTCAGTCACGATTGATTGATGAATAGACGCATGCCGCTCAGGCACACTCGGCGTTTTTCCAATCGTGGGGCAGGGTGATGGCCTTGGCCGTGAAACCAAACGCCGGAATGGCGGTCGCACGATCTCAGCTTAACCATTTTGAAAACAAGGAGGCTTCATGCCTTTGAAGTTCGCGACACTGGGTGCACTTATGGCCGCCGCCATGTTGGCCGGTTGCAGCACGACCTCCAGCGAGTCGGCAAAGGAATCTGCGGCGACCGAAGCCGGTCACAGCCGCTGTGAAGCCACGGCGGCGGAGTTCGCCATTGGCAAGAAAGCTTCGCCAGAGCTGCTGGAGCAGGCGCGCAACAAAGCCGGGGCGCAGAATGCCCGCTTCCTCAAGCCGAATGACATGATCACGCTCGAGTACCGCTCGGATCGCTTGAATCTGAACACCGACAACAACCTGGTGATCACACGCGTCAACTGCGGCTGATCAGCGAAGGCTTTTGTTGCAGGCATAAAAAACCCCGTCACATGGACGGGGTTTTTTTAGTGCGCGCAGAAATTACTCTGGGCGAACCTGTGCAGCTTGCATACCCTTTTGGCCTTTCTCAGCCACGAAAGAGACGGTCTGGCCTTCTTTCAGGCTTTTGAAACCGTCGGATTCGATAGCTTTGAAGTGTACGAACAGGTCGTCACCGCCACCTTGAGGAGTGATGAAGCCGAAGCCTTTTTCATCGTTGAACCACTTAACGGTGCCGGTTTGGCGATTAGACATGGTGTATCTCCAAGAAACATATATTTTTCAGTACTGTGCTGCTCAGGCCAACTGGGCACACCCGGGTATCATAGTCGAAATGTTCGCTTTGGTAGCCCCCCGGACGTGCTGTTTGCCAATCAGTCGTGTTTTCTTTACTGCCTGATTCGGCTGAAAGCCCCGGTTTACAAGGCTTTTGGCAGAACGTAAAGACAATAAAAAAACCTGTAAAACCTGCATAAATCGTCTGAAAAGGCTCAAAATCAGCCCGTTTCAGGGGCGCTGAGCCGGGTCAGAAAGGTGTTTTGATCACTTTTTCGCCGGTGTATTTGCCTTGCATTTGGCAATTTGACCCAGTGCTTTTTGCTGCAGTTCTGGGGAGGCCTTATTGTCCATCAGCGCCTGAATGTCGGCGGCAGGATAGGACTTGATGGCATCAGCACCACAAGCACAGTGCGATTTGGCTGCAGCAGCGCCAATTTGCGGAGTTGCCGCTTGGGTGCACTGCGCCATGTACTTCTCACGCTCGCCCTTCGGCCAGTCGGCGTGGGCGCTCAGCGGTAGCAGCATAACGATAGGGGCGACGACGGCGAACAGGGTATTCAGACGCATGCGAGGATGCTCCTTGTGGGTCAATGTCTTGTTATCTGAGGGCTGAAGGGGCCATCAAGTTCAGCACTCTGGCATAAAAACGGACGATTTGCCTTCTGGCAAAACAGAGGCATAAGTGACCGCTCATCTGTGCTAGCATGCCGGGCTCAAGCGTTCTCAGGCTCCGGCAGACCTTCAGTCCCGGCAGCGGTCAACGTGCGAATATTTCGATTTGAATCCCAGTCACTCTGGTTCGGTTTTCCGGTTGGCCGCAAGGCTCCTGCCGCTGTAAGGCAGGCGTTCGTCATTGAATGGCCTGGATCGGATCTTGTACTGGCTCATCCCAACCCACGTGACCTTTGGTAGGGGTCACCACTAGGAGAGGAGGCGCCATGCCAACTATTACTCTTCCCGACGGCAGTCAACGTTCATTCGATCACCCGGTTTCCGTAGCCGAGGTCGCCGCATCCATTGGTGCCGGTCTGGCCAAAGCCACTCTGGCCGGCAAGGTCAATGGCCAACTGGTCGACGCCAGCGACATCATCAGCAGCGACGCGACCCTGCAAATCATCACGCCAAAGGATGAAGAGGGGCTGGAGATCATTCGTCACTCTTGCGCCCACCTGGTTGGCCACGCGGTCAAGCAGTTGTACCCGACTGCGAAGATGGTCATCGGGCCGGTCATCGACGAAGGCTTCTATTACGATATCGCCTTCGAGCGTCCTTTCACGCCGGACGACATGGCTGCTATCGAGCAGCGCATGCAGCAGCTGATCGAGAAAGATTACGACGTCATCAAGAAAGTCACTCCGCGTGCTGAAGTGATCGAAGTGTTCAAGGCCCGTGGCGAAGACTACAAGTTGCGCCTGGTCGAGGACATGCCGAACGAGCAGGCCATGGGCCTGTACTATCACGAAGAATACGTCGATATGTGTCGCGGTCCGCACGTGCCGAACACCCGCTTCCTGAAATCCTTCAAGCTGACCAAATTGTCCGGTGCCTACTGGCGCGGCGACGCCAAGAACGAGCAATTGCAGCGCGTTTACGGCACCGCTTGGGCAGACAAAAAGCAGCTGGCGGCTTACATCCAGCGCATTGAAGAAGCTGAAAAGCGCGATCACCGCAAGATCGGCAAGCGTCTGGGCCTGTTCCACACCCAGGAAGAATCCCCGGGCATGGTGTTCTGGCACCCGAACGGCTGGACTCTGTACCAGGTGCTCGAGCAATACATGCGCAAGATCCAGCGCGATAACGGCTACCTTGAAATCAAGACTCCTCAAGTCGTTGACCGCAGCCTGTGGGAGAAATCCGGGCACTGGGCCAACTACGCCGACAACATGTTCACCACCCAGTCGGAAAACCGCGACTACGCCATCAAGCCAATGAACTGCCCATGCCACGTGCAGGTGTTCAACCAAGGCCTGAAGAGCTACCGCGAACTGCCGATGCGTCTGGCCGAGTTCGGTGCCTGCCACCGTAACGAGCCATCGGGTGCGCTGCACGGCATCATGCGCGTACGTGCGTTCACTCAGGACGACGCCCACATCTTCTGCACTGAAGAGCAGATGCAGGCCGAATCCGCAGCGTTCATCAAGCTGACCATGGACGTTTATCGTGACTTCGGCTTTACCGATGTCGAGATGAAACTGTCCACTCGTCCGGAAAAACGCGTCGGTTCCGACGAACTGTGGGATCGCGCTGAAGCCGCACTGGCTGCAGCCCTTGATTCTGCGGGCCTGCCGTACGATCTGCAGCCGGGTGAGGGTGCATTCTACGGTCCGAAGATCGAATTCTCGCTGAAAGACTGCCTCGGCCGCGTCTGGCAATGTGGTACTCTGCAGCTCGATTTTAACCTGCCTGTCCGTTTGGGCGCTGAATACGTCTCTGAAGACAACAGCCGCAAACACCCAGTGATGTTGCACCGTGCGATCCTCGGTTCCTTCGAGCGTTTCGTCGGGATTCTGATCGAGCACTACGAAGGTGCGTTCCCTGCCTGGCTCGCGCCAACGCAGGCGGTGATCATGAATATCACTGATAAACAGGCAGATTTTGTTGCAGAAGTTGAAAAAACTCTCAACGAAAGCGGATTTCGTGCCAAGTCCGACTTGAGAAATGAAAAGATCGGCTTTAAAATCCGCGAGCATACTTTGCTCAAGGTTCCCTATCTTTTGGTTATCGGAGATAAGGAAGTCGAGATGCAGACTGTCGCTGTGCGTACTCGTGAAGGTGCTGACCTGGGCTCGATGCCCGTCGCCCAGTTCGCTGAGTTTCTCGCGCAAGCGGTTTCCCGGCGTGGTCGCCCAGATTCGGAGTAATTATTATTAAGCGTGAAATGAGACAAGATAAACGAGCTGCACCGAAAGCCCCGATCAACGAGAATATCTCGGCACGCGAGGTTCGGTTAATTGGCGCTGATGGCGAGCAGATTGGCATCGTCTCGATTGATGAAGCGCTTCGTATTGCTGAAGAAGCAAAGCTTGATCTGGTGGAAATCTCCGCAGACGCAATCCCACCGGTTTGCCGTGTGATGGATTACGGCAAATCGATCTTCGAAAAGAAGAAGCAGGTTGCCGCGGCGAAGAAGAACCAGAAGCAGATTCAGGTAAAAGAAATCAAGTTTCGTCCAGGGACGGAGGAAGGGGATTACCAGGTAAAACTGCGCAACCTGGTACGTTTCCTGAGTGATGGGGACAGGGCCAAGGTATCCTTGCGATTCCGCGGCCGTGAGATGGCCCACCAGGAGCTGGGGATGGAACTCCTCAAGCGGGTTGAAGCTGACCTGCTCGAGTACGGTTCGGTCGAACAGCATCCTAAGATGGAAGGACGCCAGCTGATCATGGTCATCGCCCCGAAAAAGAAGAAGTAATCAACAGGGCACGGCAGGCCTTCTGATTATGTTTATCAACTGAATGCGGAGTATCCGAACATGCCAAAAATGAAAACCAAAAGTGGTGCTGCTAAGCGGTTTCTGAAAACTGCTAACGGTATCAAGCACAAGCACGCTTTCAAGAGCCACATCCTGACTAAAATGTCGACCAAGCGTAAGCGTCAACTGCGCGGTAGCAGCTTGCTGCATCCGTCTGACGTGGCAAAAGTCGAGCGCATGCTGCGCCTTCGTTAATTTTAGTCAAGAATAGAGGAAGTAACTCATGGCTCGTGTAAAGCGTGGCGTCATTGCCCGTAAGCGTCACAAAAAAATTCTGAAACTTGCTAAAGGCTACTACGGCGCACGCTCCCGCGTATTCCGTGTTGCCAAGCAAGCGGTAATCAAGGCAGGCCAATACGCCTACCGTGACCGTCGTCAGAAAAAACGTCAGTTCCGCGCTCTGTGGATCGCTCGTATCAACGCTGGTGCTCGTGTTAACGGTCTGTCCTACAGCCGTTTCATCGCTGGCCTGAAAAAAGCGTCCATCGAGATCGACCGTAAGGTTCTGGCTGATCTGGCAGTGAACGAAAAAGCGGTGTTTGCTGCGATTGTCGAGAAAGCTAAAGCCACCTTGGCTTAAGTACCCCCGACAATCACCCGGCCTCACTTCCGTGGGGCCAGGTGGTAAACGTCTTAAATAGGGGAAGAGCCTTCAAGCTCTTCCCCTATTTTGTATCTGGAGTCTGTACATGGAAAACCTGGATGCGCTGGTCTCTCAAGCACTAGAGGCTGTGCAAAGCGCTGAAGATATCAATGCCCTGGAGCAAATCCGGGTTCAATACCTTGGCAAAAAGGGTGAATTGACTCAGGTGATGAAGACCCTGGGGAATTTGCCGGCAGAAGAGCGTCCGCAAGTCGGTGCGCTGATCAACGTTGCCAAGGAACGTGTTACAGGCGTTCTCAATGCGCGCATGGCTCTGTTTGAAGAAGCCGAACTGGCTGCCAAACTGTCTGCCGAATCCATTGACGTGACGTTGCCGGGCCGTGGTCAGACCTCCGGTGGTCTGCATCCGGTGACCCGGACTCTGGAACGTGTTGAACAGTTCTTTACCCGCATCGGCTACGGCATTGCCGAAGGCCCTGAGGTCGAAGACGACTATCACAACTTTGAAGCGCTCAACATCCCAGGCCATCACCCGGCCCGGTCGATGCATGACACCTTCTATTTCAATGCCAACATGCTGCTGCGCACCCATACCTCGCCGGTACAGGTCCGCACCATGGAATCGAAGCAGCCGCCGATCCGCATCGTCTGCCCAGGCCGCGTGTATCGCAGCGACTCCGATATCACTCACTCGCCGATGTTCCACCAGGTCGAAGGCCTGCTGGTTGATCGCGACATCAATTTTGCCGATCTCAAAGGCACCATCGAAGAATTCCTGCGGGTGTTCTTCGAAAAAGAGCTGGCCGTACGTTTCCGTCCTTCGTACTTCCCGTTCACCGAACCATCCGCTGAAGTCGACATGGAATGCGTGATGTGCAGCGGTAAAGGCTGCCGTGTCTGCAAGCAAACCGGCTGGCTGGAAGTGATGGGCTGCGGCATGGTTCACCCCAACGTGCTGCGCATGTCCGGCATCGACCCGGAAGAGTTCTCCGGCTTTGCTTTCGGCATGGGCGTCGAGCGTCTGGCCATGCTCCGTTACGGCGTGAACGACTTGCGTCTGTTCTTCGACAACGACTTGCGGTTCCTCGCGCAATTTCGCTAGTCGTAACGAATTCTTAGGAGAGCAGGATGAAATTCAGTGAACAATGGCTGCGTGGCTGGGTTAGCCCGCAGGTAAATCGCGACGAGCTGGTTGCTCGTCTGTCGATGGCTGGTCTGGAGGTCGATAGCGTGACCCCGGCTGCCGGTGTTTTCAGCGGCGTGGTCGTGGGCGAGGTGCTGAGCACCGAGCAACACCCTGATGCCGACAAGTTGCGCGTGTGCCAGGTCAGCAATGGCGCGGAAACCTTCCAGGTCGTGTGCGGTGCGCCAAACGTGCGTCCGGGCCTGAAGATTCCGTTCGCCATGATTGGCGCTGAGCTGCCGGGCGACTTCAAGATCAAGAGAGCCAAACTGCGCGGCGTCGAGTCCAACGGCATGCTGTGCTCGCAAGCCGAGTTGCAGGTCGGTGAAGGCAACGACGGTCTGATGGAGCTGCCGGCTGATGCGCCGGTGGGCGAAGACTTCCGTGTGTATCTGGATCTGGAAGACGCCAGCATCGAGGTCGACCTGACCCCGAACCGCGGCGACTGCCTGTCCCTGGCCGGTCTGGCTCGTGAAGTCGGCGCGCTGTACGACGCACCGGTCATCCGTCCGGTGGTCATGGCCATTCCTGCCGTGCACGACGAAGTGCGTTCGGTAGAAGTGCTGGCGCCTGCCGCGTGCCCACGTTACCTGGGCCGCGTTATCCGCAACGTTGATCTGTCCAGGCCGACGCCGCTGTGGATGGTTGAGCGTCTGCGTCGCGCTGACGTGCGCAGCATCGACGCTGCCGTCGACATCACCAATTACGTGATGCTCGAACTGGGTCAGCCGCTGCACGCCTTCGATCTCGCCGAAATCAATGGCGGCATCCGTGTGCGCATGGCGGAAGAGGGCGAGAAGCTGGTGCTGCTCGACGGTCAGGAAGTCAGCCTGCGTAGCGATACGCTGGTGATCGCTGACCACACTCGCGCGCTGGCGATTGCCGGTGTGATGGGTGGTGAGCACAGTGGTGTTTCCGCGACCACTCGCGACGTATTTCTGGAAAGTGCGTTCTTCGATCAGATCGCAGTGGCGGGCAAGGCCCGTTCCTATGGCCTGCACACCGATGCTTCGCACCGCTACGAGCGTGGCGTCGATTGGCAACTGGCCCGTGAAGCCATGGAGCGCGCCACTGGCCTGCTGCTGGAAATCACTGGCGGTGAAGCCGGCCCGATCATCGAGACCGTCAGTGCGCAGCATCTGCCGTCGATCGCGCCGATCACTCTGCGTTCCCAGCGCATCACTCAGATGCTCGGTATGGAAATGGATTCCGCCCAGGTTGAGCGTTTGCTCGGCGGCCTGGGTCTTGGCATTGCTGCCGACGGTGAAGGCCAGTGGCGAGTAGAAGTGCCAAGCCATCGCTTCGACATCAGCCTGGAAGTCGATCTGATCGAAGAGCTGGCCCGTCTGTACGGCTACAACCGTCTGCCGGTTCGTTACCCGCAAGCGCGCCTGGCGCCGCAAGCCAAGGCTGAAGCGCGTAGCGATCTGCCGGAACTGCGTCGTCTGTTGGTAGCGCGTGGTTATCAGGAAGCGATCACTTACAGCTTCATCGATCCGCGTCAGTTCGAGCTGTTCAACCCGGGCGTCGAGCCGCTGTTGCTGGCCAATCCGATCTCCAATGACATGGCCGCCATGCGTTCGTCGCTGTGGCCGGGTCTGGTCAAAGCGCTGCAGCACAACCTCAACCGCCAGCAAGATCGCGTGCGTCTGTTCGAAAGCGGTCTGCGCTTCGTTGGTCAGCTGGAAGGTCTGAAGCAAGAGCCGATGCTGTCCGGCGTGGTTTGCGGTAGCCGTCTGCCGGAAGGCTGGGCGCAAGGTCGCGACACTGTCGATTTCTTCGATGTCAAAGCTGACGTGGAAGCGGTGCTGGGCTTTGCCGGTGCACTGGATTCGTTCACCTTCGCACCGGGCAAACACCCGGCGCTGCACCCGGGTCAAACCGCGCGCATCGAGCGCGAAGGGCGTGAAGTCGGCTTCATCGGTGCCATCCACCCGGAATTGTCGAAAGCCTTGGGTCTGGATCGTCCGGTCTTCGTTTTCGAACTGGTTCTGGCAGAAGTGGCACTCGGTAAAATGCCGAAATTCCATGAGTTGTCGCGCTTTCCTGAAGTGCGTCGTGACCTTGCACTGATTGCGCACAAAGACGTCGCGTCTGCAGCCGTACTGGACGTAATCCGTGAAAATGCAGGCGAATGGCTCACAGATCTCAGGCTGTTTGACGTGTATCAGGGTAAAGGTATTGATCCTGATAGAAAAAGCCTTGCAGTTGGCTTGACCTGGCAGCATCCATCGCGCACTCTTAATGACGATGAGGTGAATTCGACGACGCAAAATATCCTCACCTCGCTCGAACAAAGGTTGAACGCCACGTTAAGGAAGTGACGTATGGGGGCTTTGACGAAAGCTGAGATGGCGGAACGTCTGTATGAAGAGCTGGGCCTGAACAAGCGGGAAGCCAAGGAATTGGTAGAACTGTTTTTCGAGGAAATCAGGCACGCTCTTGAAGACAACGAGCAGGTCAAATTGTCCGGTTTCGGCAATTTCGACCTTCGGGACAAACGCCAGCGGCCTGGCCGCAACCCGAAAACGGGGGAAGAAATCCCGATCACGGCTCGCCGTGTGGTCACCTTTCGTCCAGGGCAGAAGTTGAAGGCCCGAGTTGAGGCTTATGCTGGAACCAAGTCATAACGACGAACTACCGGTCATCCCGGGCAAACGCTACTTCACCATCGGTGAAGTCAGCGAGCTGTGTGCCGTAAAGCCACACGTGCTGCGCTACTGGGAGCAGGAGTTTCCTCAACTCAACCCCGTCAAACGCCGCGGAAACCGCCGGTATTATCAGCGCCAGGACGTGCTGATGATCCGGCAGATCCGCGCGCTCCTTTACGATCAGGGTTTCACCATCGGCGGCGCACGCCTGCGTTTGTCCGGCGATGAAGCCAAAGACGACACGACCCAATACAAGCAGATGATTCGGCAAATGATTGCCGAATTGGAAGATGTACTGGTGGTTCTCAAGAAATAAAAAGCAGCGTTTGAATACTTCCAGTTTTCAAACGCTTGCGCTATATTCTTGAGCGTTCTTCGAGATGAAGAACGAGTTGCAAGACCAGTCGGGGCGTAGCGCAGTCCGGTAGCGCACTAGCATGGGGTGCTAGGGGTCGAGTGTTCGAATCACTCCGTCCCGACCATAATTCCTGATTAAAATCAGACACTTAAGCCGATCAGATGGATCGGTTTTTTTGTGCCTGCGAAAAACCCGCGCAAAACCCGCTTAAAACTACCCGGGGGTTTCGCTGATATTCAGGTCTGGAATTGCCTCCGACCAGACGATTTCTGCGTGGTCTTTCTGGTAGTTTTTGGTCATGGTTTCGCTAGCGTGTCCGGCGATCTTCTGATCGTCCTTACCGGCTTTCTGATAGAGGTGCAGTGACAGCGCGCGCACTTCGTTAAAGCCCGGCATTTCCTCTTCTTTCCATCCCTTGTAACAACCCGCCAGTTCCCGGGCCTCCTTGAAGGCTCGCGTCAAATATCGTTCTTCGACCTGAGTCCAGTGATCCTTCGTTTGCGCCTGCTTCTGCTTTTTGCGGTCTGGCCGGCGGTGAATCAGGTACGGCGAGACGATGTCATCACGGCACCGGCTGATCCACGCCGCGTCGCTGGCTTTGGCCGTCTTCTGCTGCACGACATACAAAAACCCTTCCCGAACACCATCGAACCGCATATTCAAGATGTCCGTCCGGCGCTGCGCAGTAATGAGCGCGGGGTCTATTGCGTTCTGTAGCCAGAACGGTGAATTCTCCCGGATGGCCTTCAGGCCTTCGACGGTGTGTCGCTTGCGTTGCTTTTTCTCGATTCGGTTGATGGTGCTGGCCGCTGGATTGTCCGGGCACAGGCCATTTGCTGCTGCATGGTTGAAAATGTCGATCAGCAGGGCGCGGCACTGGTTGGCAGTGCGCGGCGTGAGGGCGTCCAGCATCTCCGCGATCATGCGGATCGTGATCTGGTCGACCACTTTGCCTTCGAACTGCTTCCGGAAGCGGCGAAAGTGCACGGCGTACAGGCCCAAGGTACCTTTCGCTAGTTCCCGCGGCGGCAGCACGTCACGCTCGTATGTGTCCAAGAAGCCGGCGAACGATTCGGAAGTGCTGCCCATCACAGCGCCAATCAGGTCGGCGCCGCGCATGAACTCCAGATTCAACTGCTTCGCCGCATCCATCGCTTTGATTCGGTCCGAGCCGAACTGGAACCACTTACCCTCGGTAGGCCGGCGCTAGCGATAGGTCGAGCGCCGCGAATCGAAGTACAGGTTCTGCGGGAGGCTCTTGTTCGCCTTGTTGCGCGGCCGTGGGACCATCATGCAGCTCCTTTCAATACCATCGCGACCAGGTCATTGCCGTCTGACCTGCTGAACGCCGTCCAATCAACGTACCAGGGGTTTCCCGATCTGCTCGCCGGGCACCTGGCCATTTTGGATGTAGTTGCGGATTGCTTGAGGGCACGGAGGCGTGCCGTTTTCACCCCAGCGCCGGCGCTGGAATTCACTGATCTTGATCAGCTCTTTTTTCATTGGTGATGCTCCATGCCGCGCGTGGCGGCAGAAGGTGGTGATGGGTTATGCGCCGGCCTTTGCCAGCAGCGCGTCGGCAATGGCCATTGCTTCCTGTGCATCGTTGACGTATGCAGGGTCGAACCCGCCCGCCAAGTGGATGGTTGCCTGACAGGCGCGCAAGTTCTCGTGGGTGAGCCTGAGTGCGCCGACAAGATCTTCGTGCAACTCGCGTTCTTCTCGGCCGATTTCCCAGAACCGTGTCGCCCAGTGATCGGATGGCGGCGGGTTGCTGTTCTGCGCGCCGAGAGCCAGCGCGCCCACGGTTGCGTCGAGCAGGTCGCGCTTGTAGGTGTTATCGCCGTCGATGCTCAGGCCTTGGCGGCGCAGCGCGTCGAGCGCGTTATTCAAGTTCGCTTCCGGCGATGGCAGCACGAGGTCAAAGTCGGCCTTGCTCGGCCGGCAGACGATCACAAACATCTGGCAGTCTTGTGGCAGGTATTGGGCTATATCAGAGATCGCTTCGATAGCGAGCCCGCGCAGGTGGTATTTTTGATCAGACATGAGAATGCCTCGCCCGTAGTACACTTGCGGTCCTTTAGATAAATGGAATAACTTATTTGTTATTTGGTAATGAAGCGTGATTAATCGCTGATCTTAACGGTATTAGATTGAGGGGTTCACATGCCAGAATGGATGATTAAGCTAGCAACAGCCTTGTTCGCGTTTTCTGGTTGGTTCAAAGTTTTCTACGATCACTGGTCTTCTAAGCCAAAGATCGGCGGACAAGTGCTTGCGGTTATGATTGGCCAGCTGGAATCTCCTACTCACCCTAGAGTGACTTCGTACTTTCTATATCCGTACTTACTTAACTCAAGTAAAAGCTCGGTTCATGTGCTGGATTATGAGCTTTCTATAAAGTACAAGGGCTCTGGGTGGGTTAGAGTAAAAAGGTTATATGGAGACTTGACTGATCCTAAATTTAGATCTTCAGGTGGAGGTGATATTGTTCTTAATGACTTCAGTAAGAGCGTAATTTACAAGAAAAACTTACCAATTCAGTATGGAGTTCCTTTGCACGGCTGGGCTCCATTTGTAGGTGATGATGAGTTGTTTGGGAAGAAAGCTTTGGCTTACAAACTGGTCTGTATTGATGCATATGGCAAAAGGCATACGATAAAAGTCAACACCAAGCATGTGCCTAATTTACTTTTGTTAATGGAAGTCGCCAATATTTCTTTACCCCCGGATATGCTTTGAGAAAAAGATAATTAACTATGATACGCCTGGCCGAGCAGCACATCGCTCACGACCTCCCAGAGCCGAGCGGGCGACCACTGGAACCGGTCGAAGTCAGTGTCAGGCTCAATCCCGACCCGACAGGTTGAGTGGGCGCCGGCCGGATACTCGCCGCGCTTGGCCATGATTGTCGCCACTCGCCCATCGCCGCCCGGTTCAGTGCGGTGATATGCGTACGCCTGGGTGTTGTAATCGTTGCCGACGGGGATCCCGATCGTTCCGACATGCACTAGGTCTACACGACCGTCCGGTGTCCATGGCCGGCCACCGCCTGCTGTCCGAGAGCCTTCGTGCAGGTACAGCAGGAATTCGCCGGCGTCATGGCAGACGAGTTCGAACTCATGGTTGAACAGCATGCCGACGATCACGCGAGAGGTGAAGCTGAAACGGTGGTCGTGGATCGCCGAGTGTTCGAAGCAGGCCCGGCGCGGTAGCTCAGGGTGCCAGACGTGCAGGCGCTGATTGCCCTGCAACTGGACCTGCACAAAGCCGAGGCCGTGCAGGGTGATTTTGTCGGTCATTACGTCGTCAATGATCATGAAGGATTTCACTCTAGTTAACCTTGAGGCGGGCTGGTAGAATTAGATGAGCTAACCAACTTTTATCTTCTAGAGCGCTATCGCTCTTTCTCTGGGGGCGCATTTGTTTTCTAATATTTTTCCGATTAAAAACAATATCGAAACACCTAAGCGCGAGCCAAAAACCCCAATTCAGAAGCTTCACATAAGTGTGAGAGTTACTTCGAACTGTCGCTATCGAGCAGCGATAAGGCTTCGAATGAGTAGTCAGGCTTCTTTTATAGCAACAACAGTACTATCCTTAGGTTTGATACTTATTCCGTTGTTTCAGAACGCAGGTATTAAGCTGAGTTTTCAAACTTCAGTTATCAACAGTATGCAGCTTTTTTTAGCAGTCTCTGTTTTGGTTTATTCTGTCACAATGGCTAAGGCTGGGTATGAGGTAAGGGCGGAAAAGCTGAATACTTGTGGTGATAACTTGAAGATTCTTTCGCGTAAGCTTGATGAAGATATAGCAGCAAGTGATCGCGACATAAAACAGCACGCCAAGAAGTATGCAAATATTGTTGCGTCTTCAGAGAATCATGAAGATATCGACTATCTTATTTCAAGATTGGATATGGTTAGGGATTACAATATAGTTGGGGTAAGAAGACTTGTTCTGACGGTAAAGTCGTACTGTCAGCTTTATTCGATGTATCTAGTGCCGGTGATAATGATTGCAACCGAGCTTACATTTTTTACAGATATGATTGGTGTAACAAACTTATATCCCGAAGCATTTCGGATTGCAGTAGACCCATCTTGACGTCATGGCACCTTGGTGTTTCATTCGGATAACTGAATTTTCTTTCAAAGGTTCCTTGACGCTATAGCGGCTGACTTTGAAGGGGGGAAGGGAACTTTTATGAGTGTAATGCTCAGAAAATCCTTTCTGGCACAGAGACGAGAGGTAGTTTTGTGGTAATAATTACATTTGAGAGTTAAGTGAGCGGTTACATTTTTCCATTGATGAGCTGTACCCAAAAAGGAGTTGTGCGTGGGGCTTAAAAATTTTTTTGATACTCAGCTGGTCCGAGATCGCTTCGAAAGTACGAGCGTTACATCATGGGGGCTGAATGAAATTGAGTCCTTGGCTTCACGCAAAGAGGACGACATTTCACAGCTCGGCTTTGTGATTTGGCACCAGATTGTTACTAGAAATTTATTTCCTGTTGATCCGATGGAAATGCAGGACGATTTTGATAAACCGCTCTCCTTTAGAGTAATAGAAAAGAAGGTTGGAAAAGAGCTACTTCGTGATATCTGGGCAGTAGTGGTTGATGTGGATGATGAGAGGCTAGATGATACTGCATGTATGGAGCTTATCGTTGCTTTGATTTATCCAAATGATATGGTTCTCCTAGATGTAAATTTTCAAGACCCGTACAAGCCAATTCCTAAATCAAAGAGGCGATTTGATCATCAAACTCATGAAGGTCTAAAAATGCTTGATGGTTTGATGGTGGCACTGGAGAGCAAAGCTTATGAGTTAGAATGTAATAATATTCTACTCACTGCCGCGAGCGGTGATTTAGTTCCTCTTTTTCAAAATTACGGTTTTGATCTGGATGGTTCGCAGCTATCCAAAGTAGCATTGGAGGCCGGGCTTGGAATCCCGATGGTTAAAGAGCTTGGTTAGTCACCTAGATCGGTAAAACGAAAACGGTTCACAAGGCCGGAGTGTCGGTTTCTTTCTAGTAGGCCCTCTTGAAACAGGTGAGCAGGCTGAAATTTAGCCTGCATATCTGGAGTATCGTGCGCGGTATCTATTCTTGACGTAGTGCTTCCTGCACTGCCTCGACTACGGGCCGCAGGTACGTGAATTTGTGGTTTTCTTCAAGCGCGTTGCCGACGGGGTAATGCCATTCCTCGCCGAACAGTTCTGTCAGTAACCTGCTTTGATGCCAGCACTCGTTAGCGTTCTCTATGCCGCGTAGCTCGTCGATGTCGCGCCAAAGCTCTCGGGCTTCGTCTTTACTCAGCTCACCCAGCTCCCACTCATGGCGCCCTGTCTGTTGCCGGCGGCGCTGAACGATGCACTTCTTGGCCAGAACGTGAAGGGCGTTACCGCTGAACACTGTGGGGCTGATCCCGCGATCAAGGCAGTTCAGGACGTAGTTCCAATCACAGTCCGCCACCTTGCGCGGGCCCATGCCGCCCAGTAGGCGTTCCAGCTATTGTCCCAGCAGTTAATCGTGATCTTGCCCAGGGCGGTCTGATAAGTCGCGTCGGATTCAGTAGGACAGTCGCGGCGGCCGAAATCCTCGAGGAACACGGTAATCGGGTCGAGCCGCAGTGCGCCGGTGATTACCAGCTTGGCCACAGTCGAGGGATCAACCTTCAGCGGCTCGGCCGTTTTGTTTTCTGTGGGCATGGGGCGTCCTATGCCGGGGCATGCCCGGGCGGTGGAGGGTGGGGTGGCGAAGGTTTGAAGGGCCATATAATGGTAGAGGGGCAACGCCTCTCCCAAAGTATGGAGACCTCCCCAATGAAAGGCTTGATTGCCGATTTGATGTACCAATTGCTTATCGAACTGCTCAGCCACATGTTGATGCGTCTGGCTGACTGGCTGTCGGCGTTGCCGTGGCTGTGACTACGCCGCGGCTGCCTGCTGCTCGACAACGCGCCACGGATCGTTCGCCCGTGCCAGTGCTGCCATCGGCGGCGGGCTGACGCTGTTGCCGCACATGTGCACCTGCTGGGTTTTGGTGAATGGCTTGCCGTCGGCGCCGTGGCTGATGATGTAGTCGGCGGGGAAGCCCTGAGCCTTGTACAGCTCGGCCGGTTGAAGCATCCGCAGACAGATGTCGACGATCACGTAAGGCGTTCCCTTGATGGTGACGGTGACCAGGCCCAGCCGATCCTTGGTGGTGATGGTTGGCGCTGGCGCGTCGGCGGCGCTCATGTTCTCGGTGCCGTAGTAGCTGATCAGGAATGCTGCGACCCGCAGCGCGCCTGCTTCAACTTCCGGCGAGAGCTGCTGCTCGACCAGCGAGCTTTTCCCACCACCGCCGGCTGTGATAGTTGGCGCCGGTTCGTCCACGCCTTGGCCAACGCTGGCGCCGAATTGGCGTTCCACGAATGCGGTGACCAGTCCATGGTGAGTGCCGCCGGCGCTGATGGTGTGCAGCGGATCGGCTGCGTCCCGTGCATCGCAGTTGCCGCGCAGGTGCACCAGGTTCGCCTTTACCAGCTGCTCTGGCTGCCGGTGTTGGTCACCGTGGTCATCGGATCCTCGATGCTCTTGGCTGCCGTAGTGTTGAAGCCGCCATTCATCTGGGCCATGAACACTGTTGATATGCCCATGGCGTGGGCGGCGCCGGCGGGTCGCTTGTAGTCACCGCCGCTGGTGATGGTTGGAAGCGGCTCGTCGAGTGTTTTTCCTTCGTCCGCAAACCGGGACTTGACCAGATGCGCGGCGGCGACTGAATGCCCGCCGCTTGTACTAACAGTGCCCAGCGGGTCACCGGCAAACTTGCTGCCGTCGCCCCAGCGCTGAACACCGCCCGGTTTCCCTTCGCCATGCGCAGCGGTGACCATCACCGGACTGATCATCGTCAGCTCGCCGCGGTTGGCGCACGTGACCGTCGGCAGCGGGGCGTGGGGATCGTTGATGCGATCACTGCCCTGATGCGTTGCTGGCGCGATGATTGGGCTTGCCATGGCGAACGATCCGCCGCGCGGCCATGACGTCACGGTGCGCAGCGGGTCATGCGCGGATTGGACGCTTTCGCCCGACTAGTTCGCGATCGGCACAATGAACGGGTCAGCCGCATCGATGACGAACTTCTTCATGCCTTTGGCGATCCGGCGCAGGGTGGCCGGGGCCAGTGGCTTAGCTCGGTCGAAAAAGCTTTTGCTCGGAATGGTCCAGTCGATGCACTCGGCGGCGGTGCGCCACTTCTTTTGGCCCTTGGCCGGGTTCTTCGCGTGGGTTGGCTCAGGCCATACAATCGGCTGTCCGTCGCAACGGGCGATCATGAAGAGTCGCTCGCGGCTGGTCGGCGTGCCGAAGTCGCATGCCTTGATGACCCGCCATTCGACCTTGTAGCCAAGCTTCTGCAGCTCAGCGACGAAAACCGCCCACGTCTGCCTGCGGCGTTTCGGGTCAGGCACCAGGAACTGCTGGTGAACCGGGACGACTTCGCCAGGCTCGGCAATGGCACCGCCCAGCTTCATCACGCGGCCGGTCGACTTGCAGCGCTTGGCGATCAGCGGCCCCCATTGGAGGATCTGCTTCACATTCTCAAGGCTGATGACGCGGGGCTTTTTCTTGCCGGGCCACTTCAGGGCGATCCACGACAGATTCCGGATCTCGCGCTTGCGAGGTTGACCGCCGGCCGCCTGGCTGTGGTGAGTGCAGTCAGGTGACATGTGGAACCAGCCAACGGCCTTGCCGCCGCACTCGATGTCGGGGTCGCCGTCGAACACGTCGGTGGTGTAGTCCGCGGCGCCCGGGTGATTCACGGTGTGCATGCTGATCGCGTGCGGACTGTGGTTCTTCGCGACGTTCACCGAGCGACCCAGACCCATTTCCAAGCCGGTACCGGCACCGCCGCCACCGCCACCGCCGCCACCGCCACCGCAGAAGAAATCGACAACGATCTCATCGTCCTGAGTGCTGAAGCCGAGTCCGTATTGAGTTTTGAAATCGAAGGGGTGTTTCTTCTGTTGTGCGGGCATAGGGGATCCTCGCCGGCTGGCGTGATAGTTGAATTCTGGATTGGCTCAGGCTCGGCGCGATCGGTGGTGCGCGAACTCGCCTTGATATTTATCTGCCGCTGCAACATAGGCGGCGTGCGCTTGCTCAGGTGTCGGAAATGATCCGAGGTAGGTCTTCTTGCCGTTGGCGTAGATCTGCGCTTTCCAGCAGCGATCCCCTTTGTGGTAAGTCGCGCCTTTTAGGCCGGACGCGCACCGTGGAGTGACGTGTGCATTGTTTTGCGCACTGGTCGCCACTCTCAAATTTTCTCAAGCGTTGTTGCTTCGAACGCCGTCTCGGTGATCGACAGCACCCTGCGGCCAACCGCCTGTGACCAGCATCCAGGCCACCATGTGAGCGCCATAGGTCTTTTCGAGCAGCTTCAGATAAACGTACCCATCTGGCTTCTTCGATCCCGCTGGCTCGCCGATGCGCCGCCGGCAGTGGTCAATCTTCCATGTGAAGTCTCCGGTAAGCGGGTCGTAGGCAATCATTTCTCTGAGCAGCCGGGTACGCCGCTCTGAATACATCTCAGGCATATCGTCACCTCGATGGGGTGGTGGCACTTTGGGTAGAAGTGGGGTATTTAGTAGATGCGTCGAAGCTGGTTGGTATGCGGATTCTGCGTGTCATCTGCTGATGCACAGTGATGCGTCAGCGTAACGAACTACGGAAAGGTGAGCATCGTGGGTATAGCAAAAAGGCACATGGAAGAAATGGAAGATAAACGAAACTTAGCCATTCGCATCGCCGTTGAGGCCGGTGTTTTAGACGAGTGCGAGTACCACGATGGAACGTTTACCGAGGGCTCTAACGACATAGAAGAAGCTTACAAGCTCGGAAACTCTCGTATAAGCAGCGGTGAACTCGACGGCGCCTTCGATAGTCGCCGGGAAATGACTGATCTCATCAAGGCTGTGGTTGATGAACTTAGCGCCGATGAATGCTACTCCTGCGCCCGACACAGAGACGAATAGATATCTATTCGGTCGAGACGGTGCCTGCTCAGTTTTGTGCTGACAGGTATCGCCTGAACACTATCAGGCGCGCCGGACCTTGAAGTGCAGCATCGCCTTGATGCTGTGGCAGTAATCCTGAAGCCGCTCGTAAGCCTTGTATTTGGCCTGGCTGCGAGTGGTTGCCCATACCCTGACCAGGTCTTCACGGGCCTCGCGGTTCCAGTCGAGATCTTCCCAGCCATGCTTTAACGGGAGGACCAACCACTCTTTGAGCGGCAACGTCTCGGCAATTTCGCCGTACTGCATTTCGTGGGTGGAGTGGTAATTGCCGATGCGCTTCTTCGGGTCTTCGTCCAGCACCACGCCAATGTAGTGGCCGCGATCAGCCAGGATGACGCCGGGCTTACCGTAGGCGATGACGCGGCGGCCGATTTCGGCGGGCACCTCATAGTACTGCCGGACGTATTCGCAGTTGTGGCTCATGGATTTCTCCAGTCAGACGCCGCCCTCCGTGACCGGTGGTGGCAATTTGGTTTGAGTTGGGGTATTACAGGTTTCCGGTATGGAGCCGGATCAAGGAGAAATGAAAATGGCTGTAGCTGTAGAAGATTACGAAGGTGACATCAAGGTCTATGATAAGGCCGCAAAAGTCACGGACCAAGGGCATCAATATGTTCTTTTGGCCGCTGATGGCTCTATTCTCGCAATCATTCCGAAAGACGAGGTTAAGAAGTTGCATTCTGACCTCTGATAATACCTGCAGCTGCCGCTTGTCGTTTAGATGAGCGGCCGTTAGACAGGAAGACGGCATCCAACGGATGTCGTTTTCAGTAAGTCACGATGGCACGTCACGTAATGCAAATGTAATCTTCCACCTAGTCGTGGTTCATACGCTCAGCGCCGCGAAGGGAGGGGGGAAGTAGATCTTACTCTTCTTCGATGCCGCACCTGCCATGACTCGCTTAAGTGCAGCCGCCGAGCTTCGTCCGAGCTGGCGCATTGCCCGTCGTTGCGGTATTTGTGTTCGGCCCGGCATAGGGTGGTCAGCGAACAAAATCTGAAATTTCAGCAAGCGCTGAATCGATAGCTTCCGCTGCCTCGCGTGCAGTCATATCGCCGTGGCTCTTTAAGAGGTCGTGAATTCGCTGCATGCTCTCCTGCATATCGTCGGCGGCAGATCCTTCTTCTGCGGCTTCCTCCACCTGCTCTTCAAGTCCGGCGACTTCCTGTTTCAGCGTTTCGATCTCTGATATACGTCCCTCGAAACGATATCGACCTCCCCGCCATCTCAGCCTGGGCGTCTTCGTCGATTCCAGCGTAATGAATAAGCTCTTCATCGGTGAGAGCTGAGACAGGAGACCCATGGACTTTCTCCAGTCATGCGCCGCCCTCCGTGACCGGTGGTGGCAATTTAGTTTGGGTTGGGGTATTACAGGTTGCTAAAAAACGGAATCTGTTATCAGGAGTTTTATCAAGTGTCAGATACACGGGCGGCAGCAGTAGGTGCCATTTTTGGCGTGGGGGGTGTGATTGTTGGTGCTCTGATCACAGGGTTTGTTGCGGTAAAAGTTGCTAATATGCAGCTTCAGCAAGCTGAGATGACAACTCGCGCATCTAGCGCTTTAATTATCAGGGCTGCGTTGACTGAAAAGGCTACAGGCTTCTTTGCTGCTAATGAAGCGTTTATTTCTTCGATGAATGCAAAGGGGGCGACTAAGGAATCACTTGTTGCTGCCGCGGAAGTTCTGCATGTGGAAGCTAGTAAGCTTTATCCGTATTTGGATTCGGATTTATTAGTGGCGTGTAGTGAAATGAATAATGATGTTGCTGATGTGATAAAGCAGGCTGAAGCACGTGGTGAACTGAAGACGGTGCTTGGGAATTATGATTTGTCTTATAGAAAATTCCTGCGGTTATATTTGAATCTTAGGCGAGAGCTTGAACGCAGTGCGTTAGTAGACGTTTCTGGTAGTCAAATAGATAAATAAAGTTGATTTGGTAGGGATGTAGCGGCAGCTTATTACCTGAAAGTACTGCCTACTTCGTCACCTGGATCGCGCTTCAGTTCCGCTAGGCTTTCTTGCAAAAACATCCGCGCCACATTTTCGTTTATCTGCACTTTGTGGCGCGGGCTTTCCATCGCTTGAAACGACAGGGCCGGCCCGAGCGCATGAGCGTTGAGAATCAGGTTCTGCACCGCCTCGCTAACTTCCTCAATTTCGTTCCAGGCCATCAATTCTTCAAACTTCTGTCGGGTGCCCAGCCGTAGCCGGTGCCGCAATTCCTTCTCGTCGTACTCGATTCGCTTCTCGGCGGCCTTCGCCGATCGCTCTTGTCCAGTCTTGGCCATGGCCTACCTCTTCAATTCCGCTGGCCGGCAAGCCCAGCCAGGTCTGTCGTTTGCGCTGTTGGGGTCTGGAACGTCTCACGCAGCTACCTTCACCTGATGCCAGGCGCCGGCGGAGTAAAACAGCTTCGCGGCTTGGGCTTCATCCATCGAAACTTCGTCCAGAATGGCAACCCAGCCTGATGCGACCAGATGGCTCGGGTTCGCGCTGTTGCGCAGCTCCAGATAGTAATGCTCGATGGCATCGGTCAGGCGCTCGACCTTGTAGATGCCCTTGGGCGAGATCTCGACCGACTTGATGTACTCAGCACCGCGCTCGTCACGACGCATGGCGCCGATGTAGATCGTACAGTGGTAGGAGAAGTCGAAGATCGCATTGGCGATCGCCAGACTGCGGATCAGCCGGCAGCTCTTCCAGTTCGCCATGATCTGGCTGCCGCTGGGATCGATATTTACGACCGCGACGTGGTTGGTACGCAGCAACGCCCGGCAACTGTGTTCAGCCCGCGCGAAACCGTTGTTGGGTTTGCGTTTCGACTTCATAGCGAGTCCGCCATTTTACGCAGAGCTTCGCGGTCAGTGGCCGATATCTACTTCGAGCGCCGCTTGAGAACCGTTTGAGGGTCTACCCAGTCCCGCCGCGCAGGCCTGAGCTTCACCCGAGCCGACGGCAACTCCTTGAAGTTGCCTCCAGCCCGCGTCCAAAAGTCGGCCATCGCAGCGGCGATTTCATCGGACTCAGTCTGCTTTGCACGAACTGCGTTGAGGTTGAGGCTGATCATGCTGCCACCTTGACCAGCTTCACGCCGGCCATGCTGAACTTGGCGCCTTGTTCGGCCACAAGTGCGTCGAGGTTTTCCCAGCTGACGGTCAGCACCGAGATAGGCGCCTGGCCGTAGGCAACTGCTTTGATCAGCTCTTCCAGATCGAACACTTCAGCTTGCAGGTTTGACCATCGCTGCAGCTACCGCCCAACAGGTCGAGCAGGACAAGCGCCTGGCGCTAGAGCAGAAGCTTTCGGCCAGCAAGAAAACCCACTTCGAGAAAATGACCGATGCCCAACGTGACCAAGATCGCCTGCGCGATCGCCTTGCCACTTCTGATCTGCGGCTGTCAGTCCTCCTCGACGCAACCGACGTTGCCAAAGGCTGCGACGTGCCTGCCAACGCCGGCGCCCGAGGCGTGGATCATGCAGCCGTACTCGCCCGACTTGCCCCGGCGCATGCTCAACGAATTATCGCCATCACCGACACCGGCGACCGGGGGCGGATTGCCTTGGCAGCTTGCCAGGCCTATGTGAAGGCGGTCAGCTCTCACGATCCCTCGCATCCCTGAGAAGTCGCTGATTTTCTTGGAAGAGATGGTCTCTCTGGTGTGCCACGTCTGCAAATCTGCGCCTTTCGCTTAGTAAATCCCCCTCGGCGTACTGAAGCTTTGCCCTGAGAGAATTTCTCTCCTGGGTGAGCGCGTCATTGTCACGAACCAATCCCTCAATATTTTCAAGTGCCCGATCGAGCTTGAGGTTGAGCGCTTCGAATTCGTTCTCGTACATCCTGAGCTGGTGCGGGCAGGTTTCGAGCGAAGTTGGGTTGCCGAGTCAATCGTCGGTGTCTTCTATATAGAGGGGGTCCACGGAGGCGCCTTGCTAGTTACTGGTTTTATATACAGTAATGGGGCGCGCTAGGTGGGCGAGCGTGAGGCGACGAACTGTAGGATTTTGGATTGGTGGGTGTCGGCAGAACGCCGTAGGTGGAGGCAAAGCACTGTAGGAAAATAAAGCACTAAGTTGTTGATTCTTATAGTGGGTAATGTTGATTTGTCACCCTGCGATTTTAGGGTATTTTCCCTTTTATATCAGCAGCTTACGTTTATTCAGAAGTCACCTTGACATGGTGGTGGGCAAACTCGCCGACAGCAGCCTCACATGGCAACATGGCACATCATTCTGAGGGGGCTGCGCCATGACCGTCGTTAAAGCTTTGAACCTCGCATCTTACGCGTGCCAACTAGTCGCGCTCTGCCTAGCGACAAAGATCGATTTGAAGGCACTCGCGCTCAGCAAGGCTGAATCTGAGCTGCCAGATTCCATTTGGGCAGACCATTACTTGGCGGTGAGGGATGACAAGCAGCATTACCCAGGCGAAGCAGAACTGAACCTGCAGGCATTAGAGGCGGCCTATGATGAAAAGCGAAATGGCGCACTGTTGAGATGGTCGGGTGCCCTGATCGCATTCTCAATCGTACTTCAGGCAATCGCGACGTGTGTCTCGCCGGATTGAGCTCCCACGACGGCGGATCGTGCGCAAAACCCATGCTGCTGGCCGCGGTTTACCGTTTGCATAAGCACAAAAAAACGGATATTTTGCCACCCTGAATACAGGTCTTTATCCTTACAAAACAATAGCTTGGATCGCTACAGTCCCCAGCATGGGGTGCTAAGGGTCGAGTGTTCGAATCACTCCGTCCCGACCATATAATTCAATGACTTAGCCCAATCTGAAAAGGTTGGGCTTTTTCATGCGTGGGGAATTTGCGGGGGGGCATCTCGTTTTCTCCTCAAGATGATCAGAGCCGGTCCTCGCGAACTGATTGACCTCGATGCGGACTCAGCCAAAAGCTGCGACGTCAGGTTGCGTGGGTCATGCGGTCGTATTCGCCACGACTGCACCAATGCATGCTCAGCGAGTAACCTCATCACCAACGCGGACATCCGCAGACTCATTGCGCTTCAGGCAGGCAAGATGTCGATGAAAGCCATTATTTCCGATGTCAGACGACATTACTTCCAGCGTGTCGCGTCTTTTGGGGGTAATCAAGTCTCTTGCTTTAACAACTTAACACTTTCGAAATAGCGCCATAGTGCTGATGTTGCTTTATAGCTCTGGTATATAGAAGTGTATAGGTCGTAAGTTTATTTGACGCCAAAAAATATCGAACTATAGTTTTTTTTGCTGCAGGCAGAATTCTATTCTTTGTTGATGAGGTGTTGCTAAATGGAAAGTAAAATTCATGCGAATAAAGGCTGGCAACGTATCGGGAAAATCCCTTCGGCAGGCAATCTTTATGCAGATGGTACATGGTGCTTCAATACTCGCGAGCGAGACGCCAGAACCTGTGATGCTAAAGGATATGGTGTAGGCAAGGGCAACTACTACATTATGAATATTGATAAGGGGGACAAGAAATATCCTTATAGCGGCGAGAAGGCAATAGTGGGGCAGGCAATATTCAGAGTCGGTGAGCATGGATCGCCAGAGGCGCTGGGTCTGCGAGGGGCGTTCAGCGGTGGTGAGGATGTGTGGATGATGATCAATGACACGTTTGACGGTCTTGATGACAATGACGGTTCCCTCCAACTTAGGTTTGTTTCTGCAGGAGGACGGACACTAACACCGACAAATTCTCTTGGTGATCCCATTGGTACTCAATATACAAAGGACAAGTTCACGAACTAAGAGTGGTTCTTGGCGTTTCTATTTGTGCGGGATTATGATGGTCTCATGTTTCTTTCGATTTTAATTTTGGCAGCTGTGCTGTCGGTGGGTTTTTCTGGTACTACAAATCAATAAAGGGTGGGGCTTGGGGCGAGCACAAACAGGAGGTGCCACTGAGCGACTATCAGAGTTACTCTCTCCCGGTCGTATAATTCATTTAAAAAGGCCAATGCATTCAGTATTGGCCTTTTCAGTACGTGTCCCTTTATGCGATGCCAGTGCGGCTAGCGTGTATTCATGGTGCCAGGCTCGCTAGTTGCAATGTTTGGAGCACACCACGAGACGGAAAAAGAACGGCTATTGTGCAGGCTTCTTCTTGATGTCATCCGAGTCACTCGAAGTCGCAGCGTCCTTTTCCGTTTCGTGCGATTGCGCGCCTGCGTTGCCGCCTGACGATTCCTCGCCTTTCTTGTTCGCCTTTTCTTCATTGGATTGTTTGCTGCCGGAATTGACTCCTGGCAGGGCGGTCGGCGGGGCAGCAGACCCAGCGTTAGTCTCCTCGGCAGCCAATGTGCAGGCAGGGCCAATGAGCAGCAGACTGGCGAGGGACAGGGCAGCAATATTCTTGTTCATTATTTGTACGCTCCACTGAGGGGTGTTCAGTTTGGAAGTGCTAAGAGGCGAAAGGTGCGGGCCACCGGACGAGTGGCGAGAAGGCAAATTGCTGGCCCCCGGACTTACGCTTCCCCGGCAAAATCGCCTTTTTTCAAAAGGTTAGGTTGGCTATATGCGGACGATTGTCATAACCGTTGCAACGCTTTCCCTGGCTGTCATCGCCTGTGGGGTTCAGGCGAAAGAGTTGAGCAAGAGTCATCGTTTTGCCTGTGTATGGGGTTCGGACATCGCCGCCGGCGCGCAGCAGTCGAAGCTTGCGGGGATTTCGCTGTATGGCGCGCGCAAACGCCTGCAGGTGCGCAAGTTCCAGCAGCCGTGGATGCGCATGACTGCGATGGGGATCACCGAGCAGACCTACGACAGTCCATCAAAGCTCAAACCCGCAGCGGTCAAGCAGACCTATTATGAACAATGCGTACGCCACGAACTGGCCCAGCGCTGAAGCAAAAAGCCCAACCTGAACCGGTTGGGCTTTTTCATGCCTGGCGAAAAGTTTGTCTCACTTTTCGCTCTCGCAATTGACCATCCACGATACGCCAAAACGATCCACCAGCATGCCGAAGCGCACCGCCCAGAAAGTCGCCTCCAGCGGCATATCGATGCGGCCGTCCTTGGCCAGAGCGTTAAACACCTGCTCAGCTTCAGCGATGCTGTCGACATTCAGCGAAATCGAGCAGCCGCTCATGCCTTGAGTCGGGCGGTCGGGTGTGGTGTCCGAGGCCATGATCATCTGATCACCCACTTTCAGGCAGGTGTGGATGATCAGATTGTGGTGTTCTTTGGGCACATGCTCGGCGGCGGGTGTCTCGCCGAATGACATCATCGCTTCGAGCTTTCCTTGCAAGGCTTGCTGGTAAAAGGTGAAGGCCTCGCGGCAGTCACCGTTGAAGATCAGGTACGGGTCGATTCTCATGTCTCTGCTCCCGGCAGTCAGGCGCGGAGCATGGCGGGTGTTCGCCGGGTTCCGCGTTAGGCGGTTAAAACATAGCAGAGCGTTGGACGCCGGAAAGGCGTGAGTCTTCCAGATGTTTTTGTTCTGAAAAGCGCTTCGACGATAACGCGGTCGTTGTGTGAAATTCAGTCCAAGCGCTGGAGTACCATGACGCACCACCATCACCTGCAGAGTCCAACGCCCCATGCCTGATCTATCACGCTTCACGTCCTTGTTCGATCAGGCGCAGCGCGCCTTGCGCCTGGTCTGGGGGACATCGCGTGGCTTGTTTCTGGGGCTGGTGCTGGCAACGTTGGTGGCCGGGCTGCTGCCGGCACTGGCGGCGTGGTTGGGGCAGCGAATTGTCGATGCCGTGGTCGCAGCGATGCAGTTGCACGCGCAACACGGCAGTGCGCCGTTGTGGCCGGTGTTGCGTTACGTTTTGTTGGAGGCCGGGGTGTTGGCGCTGTTGTCCGGCACGCAACGGGCGCTCTCGGTGCAGCAGTCGCTGTTGCGGGTGCAGCTAGGGCAGAAGGTCAATACGCTGATCCTGGAGAAAGCACAGACCCTGTCACTGGTGCAGTTCGAGAACTCCGAGTTCTACGACAAACTGGTGCGTGTGCGTCGCGAGGCTTCGACCCGGCCATTGGCGCTGGTCATGAAGTCGTTGGGCTTGATTCAAAACCTGATCATGTTGATCAGCTTTGGTGTGCTGCTGGTGCATTTCTCCCCTTGGGCGCTGGTGCTGCTGGTGGTCGGAGCATTGCCGGTGTTCTTTGCCGAGGCGCATTTTTCCGGTGACGCCTTTCGCCTGTTCACCCGCCGCGCGCCGGAGAGTCGGCAGCAGAATTACATCGAAACCTTGCTGTCCCACGAAACCTATATCAAAGAGGTCAAGCTGTTCGGTTTTGCACCACTGTTGCTGCAACGCTACCGCGACACGTTCGCCAGGTTGTATGCCGAAGATCGACGCCTGACGTTGCGGCGCGATGGCTGGGGTTTCGGCCTCGGTCTGCTCGGTACGGCGGCTTTTTACGTGGCCTATGCCTGGGTGGTGATCGATGCTGTGCATGGCCAGATCAGTCTTGGCCAGATGACCATGTATCTGGTGTTGTTCAAGCAAGGCCAAAGCGCGGTGAGCAGCAGCCTGAGTGCAATCAGCGGCCTGTACGAAGACGGCCTCTACCTGACCAGTCTTTATGAATATCTAGCCGAACCGGTTCAGGTCGATAGCGGCCACCTGACGGTCGGTGCCTGCCCGGGCGATGGTTTGCGTTTCGAAAACGTCGGTTTCCGTTATCCGGGTGCCAGTCGACCGGCACTGGAAAATATTGACCTGCAACTGGTGCCAGGCCAGAGCATGGCGTTGGTCGGAGAGAACGGTTCAGGCAAGACCACGCTGATCAAGTTACTGACCCGGCTCTACCGCCCCGATCAAGGGCGCATCCTGCTCGACGGCAGCGATTTGCAGGATTGGCAGGAGACCGCGTTACGTCGACGTATTGGCGTGATTTTTCAGGACTATATCCGCTATCAGTTCAGCGTCGGAGAAAACATCGGCGTCGGCGATACCTTGGCGTTCAACGATTCGCAACGGTGGCAGGAGGCGGCTGCCCAAGGGATGGCGGCGCCCTTTATCGAAGGACTGGACAAGGGATATGCCACGCAATTGGGACGCTGGTTTGCCGGTGGCCAGGAATTGTCTGGCGGGCAGTGGCAGAAGATTGCCTTGTCCCGCGCTTACATGCGCCGTGAGGCCGACATTCTGATCCTCGATGAGCCGACGTCCGCCCTCGATCCGGCGGCCGAAGCGGCGGTGTTCGAGCATTTCAGCCAGCACAGCGAAGGGCGCATGACCTTGCTGATTTCCCATCGTTTTTCCAGCGTGCGCAATGCCGACCACATCATCGTCCTGCAACAAGGCCGGATTCTGGAGCAGGGTGGCCACGATCAACTGGTCGCCGCTGCGGGGCATTACGCGCAACTGTTCGATTTGCAGGCGCGCGGTTACCGTTAAGTGTCCCGCCCGCTGCGCACTGTCGCCGGTCCGGCCATCCGCGGCGCTGGTTTGCTCTGCATCAGGCTGTCGAGCGCCTTGCGATAATTCTGCCCGCCGAGCGCCATGCTGTTGTTGTGCGTCGCTCCTGGCACCAGCAACAGGCGCTTGGGCTGTTGCGCGGCGTTGAACAGTTGCTCGCTGAAGCGCGGAGGAACGAAAGCATCAGCCAGACCGTGAACCACCAGCAGCGGCATATGAATGTCGGCGATCTTGTCGATCGAATCGAATTTCTGCGACAGCAGCCAGCGCACCGGCAATGAAGTGTTGGCCACAGAGGCGGCGACATCTGCCAGCGTGGTAAACGTGGACTCGATCACCAGTCCGCGCACGGGTAGCGCGGAGTGATCGCGGGCGGCGGCCTGCCCAAGTTCCGCTGCCAGATCGATCGCCACAGCACCACCGAGGGAGTGCCCGTAGATCAGGCGTTTGGCCGGGTCCGGTTGCAGCAGTTTGAAGCGCTCCCACGCCACGCGTGCGTCTTCGTAGACACTGCTTTCCGATGGCAGATCACCGTGACTCTTGCCGAAACCGCGATAGTCGATGGCCAACACCGAATAACCCGCCGCGCGCAATTGTTCGATGCGAAACAACTGCCCGGTGAGGTTCCAGCGCACGCCATGCAGATAGAGAATGGCCGGCGCATTGGCCTTTTCCGCCGGCCACCACCAGGCATGAATGTTTTCCCCGGCCTTGAAACTCTTCGGTTGCAGGTCGAGTTCCTGCACGCTGCCGGGCAAGCCGCGATACCAACCGGCGGTGCCCGGTTCGATGCGAAACAGCAGTTTGCGTTCGGTGTGTTCGAGTACGGCACAACTGGTCGGCACGCCGATAATCAGCGCGGCCATGCAGGCAAACGCCAAACGGCGGCGTCGCAGACGCGTCATGAAGGACAGGAACATTAAACGTTTCACCCAGGCGCAGACAAAGAGGGCTTTTTACCAGATGCCTCGGTCTGCGCGTGAGTTTTTCGACCACCGCCCCGGCGCAACGATTACCAAATGCTGCAAAGACTCACACGACCTGCAGAACGATCTTGCCGATATGGTCGCCAGCCTCCATGTGCGCGTGAGCCTGAGCCGCGTCGTTGAGTGAAAAAACCTTGTCGATCATCGGCAGACAGCGCCCGGCAGCCAGCGCCGGCCAAACGTGCTCGCGCAGTTGATCGGCAATCGCGGCTTTTTCAGCAGCGGTACGGGCACGCAAGAGGGAGCCGGTGATCACCGCGCGTTTGGCCATCATTGCCAGCAGATCAAAGTCGTTGGCCCGTGCGCCGCCGAGGAAACCGAGCATGACCAGACGGCCATCCATCGCCAAAGCGCTGACGTTATCGTTGAGATACGAGCCGCCCATGATGTCGAGGATCACATTGACGCCCTGGCCTGCGGTTTTATCGGCGATGACCTTGGCGAACTCCTCCTCGCGATAGTTGATCGGCAAGCCGCCAAGGTTGCTGATCGCTGCGCATTTGTCCGGGCTGCCGGCGGTGGCGAACGCTTCTATGCCGAATTCGCGGCACAGCATCAGTGCGGTAGTGCCGATGCCGCTGGTGCCACCATGAATCAATGCGCGTTGACCACGGCTGGCGCCACCGAGGCCGAACAGGTTGGCCCATACGGTAAAGAAGGTTTCCGGGATCGCGGCGGCGTGCACCCAGTCCAGGCCGTCGGGAATCGGCAGGGTCTGGCCGGCGGGGACGGCGCAGTATTCGGCATAACCGCCGCCATTGGTCAGCGCGCAGACTTTGTCGCCCACGGCGAACTGATTGACACCCGCCCCGAGCGCCACGACTTCACCGGCGACCTCCAGCCCGGGAATCGGGTTCATGCCGGGTTTCATCGGGTATTTGCCGGCGCGCTGCAAGGCGTCCGGCCGGTTGATTCCGGCGGCGTGTACGCGGATCAACACCTCGCCCTCTGCGGCGACTGGCAGCGGTACGCGGCGGGGTTGCAAGACCTCGGGTCCACCGGGCTCGGTGATTTCGATTCGGGTCATTTCGCTGGGCAGGGACATATCGATTCCTCTTGGCTTGAGTTGTGTAAGTGGGAGCGTGCTGCACAAGCAATGATTCCCTTCAATTTGCACAGCAGCGCCGTTCAACCGGGGCGGGCAGCCATTTCATGGCTTGCTCCAGCAGCAGCGCCACGACGATCGCGCCAGCGGCAATAACGAACAACAACGCGTGATGCCCGCTGCTGGCATTGAACAGCGCCGAATAGGCAAACCCGGCCAGCGCCTGAAACGTGGCGAATGACACCGTGGCACGGCTCCAGGCGATTTGCTGGCGATGGTGCTCCGGCACCAATTCATGCACCCGCGCCAGCGCCAGCGGCACAATGCCCGGCGGAAATGAACCGAGAATCACCGCCAGCAAAGCCAGCGCCAGAAACGAGTGGGAGATCGCCAGCAGTCCTAGGGCAATCGCCTGCACCACCAGCACCAGACGAATGCCGGACCGTGCGCCCAGTTGATCGGCGAGAAAGCCATAACTCACCGGGCCGACAATCGCGCCCAAGCCGTACATCACCCAGATCAACGCGCCGATATGCGCCCCGGCACCGAGTCCACGCGCCACGTAATCCACCAGAAACACCATGGCGGGCACCAGGCCGGCTGCCATAAAAGCGTATTGAGCGAACAGCAAGTACACACCACGCGGTGTTGGTTCTACGGGCACTATTTCTTGCGCAACGACCGGGTGCAGGAAATCAGACGGCCAGGCAAACCAGCTCAGCACCGTCAGCAACAAGGCCAAAGCCCCCAGGCCCAGCCACGTTGCCTGCAAGCCAAGGCTCAACAGCGGTGGCACCAGCGTCCCGGAACCGGCAATGCCAAGACCGATACCCAGAAAAATCGCGCCACTGGCCAGCCCTTTACGCGCCGCCGGGACATGCGGCAGTACTGTCGCGGCCACTAGAACCATGATCGCGCCGCCGGCAATCCCGGACAGCAGCCGCCAGCCGAAGAACCAGCTCACCGACAACGGAAACGCGCAGGCAAAAAATGCCGCCGTGACCACCAGCATCATCAGCCGCAAGGCATTTTTATTGCCGAGTTGGCGTGCTGCAGGCCGGCCGAGCAGGGCGCCGATCAGATAACCCACCAGATTGGCGGCTCCGAGGTAGACCACATCATTGGCGCTGAACCACTGCGCCTCAATCAGCGAAGGGATCAACGGGGTGTAAGCGAAACGCGCCAGTCCGATGCTGACCAGGCTGGCGCAGAGGCCAGCGAAGATCGACAGCCAGATGCCGGTGGAGGTTGAAGTGCGCATGATAGCGATCTCGCGGAAGGTTTATGGCGTTCAGCATATCGGCTATCGTTGCTGCGTTAATGCAGCGATTAAGCGGCACGCTGATGCGAATTTGCATCGCCTGGAGACAGCATGAATTGGGATGACGCACGGGTATTTCTTGCCGTTTGCCGCGAATCGACGCTGCGCGGTGCAGCGAGGGTTTTGGCGGTGGATCAGGCAACCGTCGGGCGGCGCATCACGGCACTGGAAAAGTCCCTGAGCGCGACGTTGTTCCTGCGCACCTCTGACGGGTACGCGTTGACGGCGGTCGGCGAAGCAGCGCTTAAAAGCGTGGAGAAAATGGAGCATTCGGCGCTGGAGCTGGAGCGGCAGATTCAAGGCTTGGACGATCGTCTGACTGGCACGGTGCGCGTCAGTACCACGGATTCGCTGGCCATCGATTTTCTGATTCCGGCGATTGCCCGCTTGCACGAGCAGCACCCGCACGTGCGCGTGCAACTGGATGCGTCCACACAGATTCTCAGCCTGGCCAAGCGTGAGGCGGATATCGCCGTGCGCAACACCCGGCCGGACAACCCTGACCTGATTGCCCGGCGCATTGCCCGATGGCCGGTGGGGCTGTTTGCTTCCCAAGCCTATATAGATGCCAATGGAGTGCCGCCGCCGGGCACGGCATTTGAAGGGCATGATCTGGTGGTTTATCAACCGTATCTGCAAGGCAAAAAGGACCTGACGTTGGTATCGGAGCCGTTGAGTCGCGGTCGGATCGTCGCCAGCCTCAGTTCCAGTTTGCTCGTCCGTCGTTCGATTGCAGCAGGGTTGGGTGTAGGAGAAATCCCGGTATACATGGGTGAGCGCGATGGCTTGATCAGGCTATGGCCGGAGCGCACTACGCCGCTCCCGTATGAGGTATGGCTGGTAACCCACGCGGACCTGCGCCACACCGCGCGGGTGAGGGCGGTGATTGAGCAGATTGTCGATGTGTTCGCGTCGGAGAATGAATAGGTAGATGCTGTTTTGGCAGGGCTACAACCTCTGACGAAACGGCCTACACCAGAGGCAGAATCGCCCGGCTTGTCAGCATTCTGGATGGGGCCTATCGTTTCTTCAGCTCGGTGAGAGGCGTTGGAAACTCACCGATTTAATACCAGGGACGGTATGTAGACCCAGGAAGGTGTCGAATTGAAAACCTCGGAATTCAGTCAAAATCCAATCAGTGATCTATCGAGTAAAAGCCGGAATACTCAAGCCATGAACGCAATAAGCCGTGAAGAATTCAATGCCCGGATCGAAACCATTGAGACCAGGATGGACGCTCGGTTCGAGGGTGTGTCGGCAAAAATCGATGCTTATCTTTTGACTCAGGCGGAGAGGGACAAACGATACGATTTGATGTGGGACGGTGTACAACAAATCGCCGAAGATTCAAAAGAAGCCATCAAACAAGCCTCGACAGTGAAGGCGCATTACTGGGCGACGACAGCCGTCCATTTTCTCGGAATGATCACCATCGTCGTGGGGGCGCACTTCGCCAATCAGGCAGCGGTGTTAACCACCTTGCAGACGACACTCGCGGCGATCCAGGTAGGTAAAGATATAGGCGCACCCAGACCTGCTTCGCAACAAGCACCCGAATCAGCACAATAGAAAACGGCCTTCAAAGAAGGCCGTTTTTCGTGAGCATTGAAACACCGCGTCATGGCATCTCTGGCAATTCCTGCGGCCGCAGGTCGAACACCAGCACTTCGGCATCGACACCGTTGCTCAAGGTCAGCAACTGTTCTTCGCGAACCCGCACGCCGTCACCTTCGTGCAATGGCTGGCCATTGAGTTCAACGCTGCCACGCGCGACATGCACATAGGCATAGCGGTTGGCAGCCAGTTCCAGTGTGGCGCTTTCCTTGCCGTCGAACAGCCCGGCGAAGACCCGTGCATCCTGACGCACCTTGAGCGAACCGTGCTTGCCGTCCGGCGAAATGATCAACTGCAGGCGACCGCGTTTTTTCTCGGCGCTGAAATGCTCTTGTTGATAGCGCGGTTTGGCTCCGGCAACCTCCGGCACAATCCAGATCTGCAGGAAGTGCACCGGTTTGATCGCTGAATGGTTGAACTCGCTGTGCGCCACGCCGCTGCCTGCGCTCATTAATTGTACGTCGCCTGGACGAATGACCGAACCGGTGCCCAGCGTGTCCTTGTGTTCCAGCGCACCTTCCAGCACATAGGAAAAGATCTCCATGTCGCGATGCGGGTGCTGGCCGAAGCCTTTGCCCGCGGCAACGCGGTCATCGTTAATCACCAGCAGGTCGGAAAAACCCTGTTCGCGAGGGTTGCGATAGCTGGCGAAGGAAAAGGTGTGAAAGGACTTCAACCAGCCATGATTGGCGAGGCCACGATCGGAGGCTTTGCGAAGAGTCAGCATGATGAAATCTCCTTGCGGGACGTGAATTCGTCCGAGTGAGGAGAAGGTTACTGTTTACTGGATTGCGCAATAAGTAGATGAAAATTGAAAGACTGTCCCTTTCAGGTTGACAGTTTTGCGATAGCTGTCACACAAAACTTTTGCGCTCAAACGGCTACAGTTGGCCATAATGTCTGGCCTGTCTCATGTTTCTTTGATTGAAGTGATGTCCTCCCATGAAAACCGTGGCAATGGTGCTGTTCCCCGACTTTCTCCTGCTCGACATGGCCGGGCCATTGGAGGTGTTTTCGGTTGCCAATCGGTATCTGAAACCCGATGCGCATTATCAATTGATCACGCTTGGCACCGAAGATGGACCGCTGCGGGCCTCCAATGGTGTGATGGTGCAGGCGGACCGGACCATTGGCGGCGACACCGAACGTTATGATTTGTTGCTGGTGCCGGGAGGCCCCGGTGCCTACAACCAGCAGTTTCCGTCGTTGTTTGCCTGGCTCAAAGACGCCGTCCGGCGCGTTGAATATTACGGTTCGATCTGCACCGGCGCGTTTGTGTTGGGGCATGCCGGATTACTTGATGGCTACCGTGTGACCACGCACTGGAACTACACCGAACGTCTGATCAAGGGATTCCCCAAAGCCCATGTCACGACCGATCAGATCTATGTCGAGGATCGCAATCTGATCACCTCGGGTGGCGTCACTGCCGGCATCGATATGGCGCTGGCCGTGATCGCCCGCGATCACGGCAAAAAACTCGCCCAGGATGTCGCCAAAGTCCTGCTGGTGGTGATGAAGCGGCAGGGCGGTCAAGCGCAGTTCAGTCCGCTGATGGCTGCCGTGGCGCCACAGGAAACGCCGATCACCCGCGCACAAAGCTATGTGCTGGAGCATCTCGACGAAGCCTTTACGGTCGAGCGCATGGCCGCCATTGCCAACATGAGTGCGCGGCATTTTGCGCGGGTGTTCACCCGCGACATCCACATGACGCCGATGGAGTTTCTGCAAAGTGCGCGCATCGACTGCGCGCGCAATCTGCTGGAAACCAGTGATCTGCCGCTTAAAACCGTGGCTTACAAAAGTGGGTTCGGCAGTGTGCGGCACATGCGTTCACTGTTTGCCGAAAAGCTCGGCCTGACTCCCGCGCAATACCGCGAACAGTTCAGCTAGAGCGCTTGTGTCCGTCTGGCGCACTCGGATGTCCGTGCTGCGCCTCGTGTAGCGGTTGTCGCGTCATCTGAGGCTGCCAAGATAGTTGGCATGGATAGCCTCAACGATTTGAACACGGCGTCGGTGCTGCATTTCGGCCCTTACGCCTTCCATCTGCGGCAACGGCTGATACTCGATGGAGATCGGCCCTTGCGCATGGGCGGTCGCGCGCTGGACATTCTGCAAGTGCTGGTCGAGCGTGCCGGTCGAGTGGTCAGAAAGGAGCAGTTGATCGCGCTGGTATGGCCGACGTCGGTGGTCGAGGAGATCAACCTGCGCGTGCACATTGCGGCGCTCAGGCGAGCGTTGGGTGACGGCGAGAACGGTCAGCGTTACATCGTCCATGTACCACAATGCGGTTACAGCTTTATCGCTCCGGTCCGCTGCGACAGCGCCGCGCAAGTGGTTTTCGAGGGCTTGCAGACACCCCAGCATAATTTGCCAGCGCGACTGACCTCGGTCACCGGTCGTGACTCGCTGGTTGGCGGGTTGGTGCGACAAATGCCGCTGTGTCGGTTGATGACCATCACCGGAGCGCCGGGCGTAGGTAAGTCCACCGTGGCGCTGCGGGTCGCGGAACTGCTTTTGCAGTACTACAGAGACGGTGTATGGCAAGTAGATCTGAGCTTGATCGACGACCACACGCCGCTGCTCGACCATGTGCTGCGCACCCTGAAGAGCGATTTGACCGGGCTGTCGACTCGCCATGCGTTGCTGCTGCTGGATAACTGTGACCACCGCCGCGATGCTTGCAGATTAGCGGTTGAAACGTTGCTCGACGCCGCGCCTCGACTGTCGATCCTCGCCACCAGTCGTGAAGCCTTACAGGTCAGTCTGGAAACCCTGCAGCGTGTTCCAGCGCTGGCCATTCCGAAGCGCTCGGCAGCCAATTGCATCACTGAAGCCATGGGACATTCCTCGGTGCAGTTGTTCGTCAGCCGTGCACGGGCGCGACAGCATGATTTCCGCTTGCGCGAGCAGGATGTCAGTGCCGTGCTTGAGATCTGTCGTCAACTCGATGGTTTGCCGCTGGCGATCGAACTGGCGGCGGCGCAGATCGATGCGCTGGCGCTGGTAGGTTTGCAAGCGCAAATGGCCAACGGCCTGCAAGTACTCAGCCATGGCCGGCGCACTGCAGTGGCGCGGCACCAATCCATGCAGGCGGCACTCGACTGGAGCTATCAATGCTTGAGTGAGCAGGAACAACGCGTGCTGCAACGCCTATCGGTGTTCAAACTGGCGTTTACGCTGGAGGCTGCGTTGGCGGTGATCAGTTGCCCGCGACTGGCTGTGTCGGAGTTGGCCGCGATCATCGAAGGCCTGGCGCAGAAGTCTTGGCTGTCACTGGAACGCGGCGCCAGTGCAGGCCGGTACCGGATGCTCAATACCACCCGGTGCTATGCCCGCACGGAACTTGAGCGCAGTGGTGAGGGGATTGATCTTGAACGCCGGCATGCACGTTACATCAAGCGGATTCGCCGGGCTTCAGACGTGCGCGCTCTCGCGTAATTCGTCGATCAGCAAGTGCACCTTGCGCAGGTCCGGGGTCGCGTAGCCCTCGGTGAAACGTTGATAGATCGGACTGAGCAAATCCAGCGCCTCGCGACAGCGTGACTGACGCTGCCAGAGTTGCGCCAATGAAGTGGCGCTGCGCAGTTCCCAGGCGAGCGCGCCTTGAGTGCGGGCGATGGTCAGGGATTGTTGCAGGAGTGCTTCGGCTTCCTGAATGGCCCCTTCACGAGCAAGCTCGCTCCCACAGGAATTCTGGATGTACTCGGAACCAGTGTGGGAGCGAGCCTGCTCGCGAAGAGGCCCGCCCAGACAAACCATCCCTCCCTTCAATAACGTATCCGCCCGAGCCCGCAGAATCTCCGCCGTGCTCCACCCCGCATCACCACTCAGCGCTCGCTCAAGCAGCGCGTCGTCGACAAAACGGTCATCCAGAGTCACCATGATTTCCCCGATCAGCCCGCCGCTGCCTGTCGACACAGGCGCACTGACTTGTGGTTCGATCACCTGCGCGTAGTGCCGCGCCCAAGTGTTGAACAGCAGCACCGAATGTTTCTGCGACTGCTTGAGCAGCAACTGCAATAGCGCCCGGGCGTTTTGCTGATCGCCGTTGTAATGAGCGATCAGGCAACTGGCCAGCGCCAGGGTGTAGCAAATCGAAGTGCCATGGTCGATTTGCACGGCAATGTCCAGTGCCTGCCGCGCCGTGCGCCACGCTTGCTCTGGCAGACCCTGCATCCACAACACCCGTGCCAGCACCGTCAGCGACGCGACGCTTTGGTCGTACTGCACGCCAAAGCCATGAGTGAAGCGGTTGACATGACCACTGTGCGCCATGCGCTGGAGGACCTGTTCGGCGTGGATGCGCGCCTGCAATTGGTCGCCGGCATAATGCAGAGCCAATACGCGCAAGCGGTGGGTACTCAGTGACAACAGCGGGTCGCCGTGCAGGCCGAGGCGGTCGAACTGCTCGCTCTGTGCCAGCGCCATGCGGTAGTGCCCGCAACTGAGGTTGACCGCCATGTGCCCGGAGACTGCGCGCAATTGTCCGGCAACGTCGTCGTGCTCGTGGGCCAACTGGCGGGCTTCGGCGAAGGCCTGGATGGTTTCCGCCGTGCCACCCCACGTGTGGTAGCAGGCACTGCCAAGGGCCAGTTTGAGGGCGACTTTCAGGCGCGGGCAGGGTTCGTGCAGTTCATCAAACAGGCTCAGCGCCCGGCGCACATAGGCGCCGTACTCCTTGAGCAGCGACAACTCCTGCCACAAGGGTGCCGACGCCGCCGTCAGCCGAATCCCCAAACCACCAGGGCCTACACCGTTCAGGCTCCAGTCCAGCGCTGCGCGCAAATCTTCCAGCCCTCGGGCGTAGCGATCGATCCATAACAAGGTCGGCGTGTTTTCCCAATCGTTCTGCGCCTGCTGCATCAACGCCAGACAGCGTTCGGCATGGCGTTCGCGGGTTTCCTCGCATTCGGCGGCGTGATCGAGTTTTTCCAGCGCGTAACGTCGGGTGGTGTCGAGCAAGCGGTAGAACACGTCCTCGTCACCGACCTCGACGGCGAGCAGGGATTTGGCCACCAGTTGCGTGATCGACACAAACACCATGCCGGGGTCGATCTGCTGACCGACGATAACGGCTGCCGCCGACTCGAGGGTAAAACCACCACGAAACACGCCCAGACGACGCAGGCAGGTTTGTTCGCAGCGATCGAGCAGATTGAAACTCCAGTCCAGCGTTGCGCGCAGAGTGAGATGACGCTCCAGACTGCTTTGATTGCCCGCTGCCAGCGGCGGTAAACGGCCTTGCAGTTGGCTCAGCAGACCATCCAGTCCGAGTTCGGTGACCTGCGCTGCCGCCAGTTCCAATGCCAGTGGAATGCCGTCGAGCCGATGGCAGATCTCGATTGCCTGTGGCAACTGGGCATCGTTCAGTTCGAAGCTTTCCTGCGCGGCCGTCGCTCGTTCGACGAACAACTGCAGCGCCGAAAAATTCAGCGTTAGCTCACGATCCAGCATCGTCGTCATCGGCGGGTATTCGAGGGAGTCCAGACGCTGTACGTACTCGCCTTCGGCCCGCAGACTTTCGCGGCTGGTGGCGAGGATATGCACGTGCGGCGCCCCACGCAGAATGCTTTCACTAAGCGCTGCGACGGCATCGATCAAATGCTCGCAGTTGTCGAGCAACAACAGCATCTGCCGTTGTTGCAGGCCTTTGACCAGTGCTGTCTGCGGGTCGCCTTCGAGAAGTGCCAGATCAAGCAGGGCGGCCAAGTGTGAACAGATCAGCCGGGGATCGCTCAGAGGTGCCAGATCCACCAGACGAATGCCGTCGCGATAGTGCCCGATCAACTGTTCGGCTACCCGCAGGGCCACCGTGGTTTTACCGATCCCGCCGGGGCCGACCAGGGTGATGCAGCGTTGGCGCGGCAGTTGCGTCATCAAGCTGTCGACCAGCGGCTGGCGGCCGATCATCCGCGTGCGCCGCAAGGGCAGATTGTGTCGACCGCCAGCATTGCCCACAGGGCGCTCCTCCATGGATTTCAGCAAAACCGGTGCGACGAAACTGTAACCCCGCTGCGCCACGGTGATGATGTAACGCTGGCCGGCCTGACCGTCACCGAGCGCCTTGCGCAGCGCCGCCATGTGCACACGCAAGTTGATGTCTTCAACGACAGTGTCCGGCCAGACCCCTGCCATCAATTGTTGCTTGCTCACCACTTCGCCGGCATGCGCCAGCAGAATCAGGAGGATGTCCATCGCCCGTCGGCCCAGACGCAACGGCTGCTCGCCTTCGAGTACCAAACGTTGCCCGGGATGAATCCGATAAGGGCCAAAACCGAGGGCCTGATTCGGTGAAAGACTCAACAGCTCACTCCTGCGGTGCTGCGGCGGACAGAGCGGAATAGTGCCGGGCGCGTGCGCAGGCCTTCTAATCCGGGGTGTCCCGGCATAATCCTCAGGTTTGAGCGTCAGTGCAACGGGGGCCGCGATCAAAACACGGCAGGCTGTGCACGGTGAGCTTTGGGTTCACGCATGATCTGGCAGCGCCAGGCAAACGGATTGATGCCTTCGCTGCGGGTGAACATATGGCAGAAATGCGCCTGATCGCAGAAGCCGCATTCCAGGCTGATTTGCGTCAGGCTCAGGTCGGTGTGCTGGATCAACAGCTTGGCCCGCGCCAGGCGCTGGGTGCGAATCCAGTCCTGCGGTGACAGCCCGGTGCTGCACTTGAAGGCGCGGGAAAAATGGCTGCGCGACAGTGAACAGGCGCGAGCCAGTTCGGTGACCTCAAGGCTTTCGCCGAGGCGTTCGAGGATCAGCTGTTTGACCTGTCGTTCACGTTGCGGACTGAGTCCGCCGACGCCGGTCTTGCGTGGTTCGTTGGCAGGGGCGAGGGCGACGCTGTGCTGTAAGTGAGCCATGGCCAAAGTCCGTGTCGATGGGGAATGCACGGTCGGCGCATCCCCTCAGGTCAAAAAAACAACGCTGCGCAGTGGCATTCATTGTTGGCCGAGGGCGGGGGGGGGACGAGTTAATCGTTGTTAATTTCGCTGCGAAACGGCGCTGACAGTCCCGTTGATCGCGTAAAGTGCGTAGCACTGGCGTCTGACTGGCTAAAAGGAATCCGTGCCCATGAACCGTAACGATCTGCGTCGCGTTGACATGAACCTGTTGGTGATTTTCGAAGCGCTGATGTTCGAAAAGAACCTGACCCGCGTCGCTGAAAAACTGTTTATGGGGCAACCGGCCGTCAGCGCCGCGTTGGGGCGTTTGCGCGATCTGTTTGACGACCCTTTGCTGTTGCGCAACGGTCGCGGCATGGAGCCGACCGCGCGGGCACTGGCGATTCTCAAAGAGCTGCAACCGGCGATGGACGTTATCTCCGGAGCGGTCAGCCGGGCCAAGGAGTTCGAGCCGGCGAGCAGTTGTGATGTGTTTCGCATCGGCTTGTCGGACGACGCCGAATTCGGCCTGTTTCCGCCGTTGTTGCGTCAGCTTCAGCAAGAGGCGCCGGGGATTGTCGTGGTGGTGCGCCGCGCCAACTACCTGCTGATGCCGGCACTGTTGGCCTCTGGGGAAATCTCCGTTGGTGTCAGTTACACCACCGATCTGCCGGCCAATGCCAAGCGCAAGACCTTGCGCGACATTCCCTGCAAGGTTCTGCGCGGCGACGACCGACCGGGGCCGCTGACCCTCGACGAATACTGCGAGCGCCCGCACGCGATGGTGTCGTTCTCGGGCGACTTGAGCGGCAATATCGATATGGATCTGGCTAAGGTCGGCCGTACGCGCCGCGTGGTCTTGGGTGTGCCGCAGTTCAGCGGGTTGCGCGCCTTGCTCGCCGGCACCGAGATGATCGCCACTGTGCCGGATTACGCCGCCTGCGCGTTGGTGGAAGGTTGTGCGCTGCGCGCCGAAGATCCACCGTTTCCGATTGATGCGGCGCAATTGTCGATGGCCTGGAGCGGGGTGCATGACAACGATCCGGCGGAGAAATGGCTGCGCTCGCGGATCAGCCAGTTCATGGCGGCGCCGTTGGATATACCGCCACGTTGACCCCTCCGCTCGTCGGAAATTGCTCTGTACCTGTCAGATCTGACAGGTGACGATTTTCTGTTTCTGGCTGTTAATCACTCCGTCGCCTAATCCCCCGGCAGGAGTGTTTTGTCATGCTTTTAAAACTCAAAAAAAAGATCGCAACGCTGGCACTTCCTGAGCCGGATATCACCGGTCGTACGCTTCCCATCCTTCCCTCGGGAGAGTGGGGGATCAATCGGGCTGCGGCGCAAGGGGTCTATCCGGACGAAGGGTTGCAGGTCTACCTCAGCCCATGGACGACCAAGAGTAAAGGCGACCTGGTGGTGCTCAGGAAAGGCTCTGTCGAGGTGGATCGGTACACCATTCGTGATCAATCAGAATCTGATCAGCGTGCGACCCTGTTCGTTGCTCCGCGGCATCTTGCTTCGGGCTCCCATGAAATCGACTATTGGGTAAAGCGATTAGGCCTGGATCCCGCCGAGACGTACACGCCGCCATTGAAAATATTCGTCAAGCTGGAAATTCCCGGCGGACAGGATACGGAGGAGGGGCCGGGGCATTCCAATCTGTACATGTTCATCCCGCCGGAATTTGTCTCTGGTGGAGTGGACAGCGACAACATTCCGGTGGATCCGGATGATGAGGGTAATCCGGATGCGCCGAAAGCGGGTGTGCCTATCGTCATTCGAAACGCATCCGGTAGCGGCGAACCCTATCCTGAGATTGCCGTGGGCGACCAGCCTCAGATCAGTTGGGGCGGCATTTTTATCTGGGGCGACCCGGTGACGGCGGAGCAAATCAGTGATCCGGTGAAGAATCCCATCACGATTTACGTCAAGCGGGCGATTATAGAAAAAGCAGGTGATACCGATGCGGTGGGCCTGGCCGTGAGCTTTCGCGTGCGCGATATCGTCCACAACTATTCGGAGGACTGGTGTAAAGAAACCCGGATCAGGGTTTCGCTCAACACCAATCGGCTGGTTGCCCCTATTGTCAAGGATGCGCTCAACAATGTTCTCGACCTTGACCGGTTGGGTGAAAAAAACGTCGTTGTTCAGGTCTGGGCAACCTCGAGCGAATTCAAACATCAGGACTGGATTGTAGTAAAAGTCAGCGGTACCAGCGCCGACGGTGAAGCCGTCACGTTCACTGCGCCAAGGCAGGAGGTCGACAATCTTCCCCACACCTATGAGTTCGAGTTCGAGAATGCGGATCTGCGCAGGCTTGTCGCAACCCAGGTGATTTTTTCTTATGAGGTCGAGCGCGAGGGAATTGCCGATCCGCTGCAATCCAAAGGTCAGTTCGTGCAAGTCAACGGCGAGGCCACGCGCCTGGATGCCCCTGTTGCTGAAGATGAAAACCAGGGCGCCATTGACCCTGACCTGGCACGTACCCGGATTCTGATTCGCTCTGATTCGCTGTTCAACTATGGCGATGCGTTTGAACTGGTGTGGTTCGGTAAACGTCCGGATGGCAGTGCCTATATCCCGGAATTCGAAAGGTATACACCGAGCCGGGAGGAAATCGACGACCCGATCGGTTTCTTCCTCACTGTCGAAGGCTTGCACTTGAAGACCATTGAGGGCGGAACACTGGTGCTGTCGTATGTCCATTTGAGTGTGGATGGGAGCGATGAAATTGTCAGGCGTGTGTCGCGTCCCGCGGCATCGCTGAGCGTGGGCGAGCCAAAATTCGAGTTGGTCAAACCGATCGTGCTGGGCGAAAACAATGGCTCACTGGAGCCTGCTGATTTACCCAACGGCGTTGGTCGGCTGACTGTTCCCAAACCCATCGTCACGCCGACGAAACGCGGTGATAAGGTGGCTTTCGATTGGGACGGGGCAAAAACAGGCAAGACCGGCGACATCATCGACATTACTGTGCTCAACGAGAATATGGACGTGTCATTCCGACTCAGCCAAACGTTCGTAGCCGAGCATATTGAGCCAAATCGCGGGTCCATGATCACGGCCAAGTACAAAATATGGCGCAAGGAGACGGACACATTCAGTTATTCCAACCCCCTCGTGTTCTCCGTCGGCGAATCTCGGCAATTGCTGGACCCGGCCCGCGTGGTGCAGGCGCTGGATGACATTCTCGACCCGGCCAATGTTCCGGACGGAGCAACCGTTGAGATACCGGCCAATGATCCCGAGAATGCCGGCGATCACTTCTATATGACCTGGGCATCATCGGACGGAGTGGTCAATTACACCGATGACAAAGCGGTCAGTGGCAATAACAAGGGCAAACCGATCGAGTTCACTGTTGACCTGTCCGTTGTGCAGGCCAGCCTGAACAAAAAAGTGACTGTCGATTATCGGGTCGAGTTGTTTAACGGCGGCGAGGCGGACGGCAAACCTTATGAGTTTGACGTGCAAGCGCAGGAGTTCCGGCTGCCGGTTGCCACCTTCCGGGAAGCCACGGGCTCGCAAAAGGATCAGTTGAACCCGGACGATGTCTACCCCAACGGCGCAACGGTAGTGATCCCGGCAACTGCTCGGTTGAAGACCGACGATGAAATCACCGTGACCGTGGTTGGCAAAACCACCACTCCTTACCCCCACACGGTTCTGGCAGCAGAGGCCGACAAAGAACTCAGCGCGATCAAGGTGGCCCACACGGTGATCAGCGCCAACCTCGATGACAGCATCTCGTTGCGTTATGAGGTCAAGCGCAAGGCGGGAGGGACCGATGGCCCGTCGGTGCCGACGGTTTACGATGTTCGCCGGGTCATTGGCAGCGGCACCCTGAAGATCATGGGGGCGCGCTATAACCGCAGTACTTATCGCGCGTCCAGTGCCACTCGTGTACTGAGCGCATTCAATGCTACCACCGGGCAGGCGCTGCAAGCGCAGTGGAAGTACGCTTCGGACACAGAGTGGATGACCGCCGCCACCTGGCGCGATACCTCACCGCAGCAGCCGCTGCAAGTGCGCACTGCCGATGATCTGGTCACGCTCAACTCGGCGAATATCATTGGCAACGGGATCGACACTACGGTCACAGGACTCGCGGCTTTCGTCGCTCACCGAGATGTCGGGGATGTCGCCGGTTGGGGCAACGCTGCGTACGGTGCCAATATTCCTCCGACCATCATCACCATGGATGACATCGTTGAGGTGAGCTGCACGCGCAGCGCTTATGCGGCTCGCCGCGCCAATAGTGCAGTTGTCGCCTGGGGAACCGCCGCCGAGGGCGGAAGCATGAGCGGTATGGATCCGCTGGGTTTTGTCGAAGTCATCGGTAATGCGACCGCGTTCACCGGGTTGAAGACGACCGGGCAGGTGGTTGCCTGGGGCACATCTGCCGATGGAGGTAGTGTTCCTGCAGACATCAGCGCACTGACGGATATTGTTCGAGTGGTGGCGGCGGGTCAGGCTTTTGCAGCAAAACGATCCGCCGGGAATGTTGTGGCCTGGGGCCTGGCGGCAAACGGTGGGGTGGTTCCCGGTGATATTGCAGGCTTGACCGATATCGACAATCTGATCGGCAGCTTTGGTGCCTTTGCCGCGCATCGTGGCAATGGGCGGATTGTCGGCTGGGGCCACGCCACCTATGGCGGCGCAGTGCCGGCTGAAATTGCGTCGCTGACCGACATCATCGAATTGAGCTGCGCCAACGCGCAGGCCTTCACTGCAAGGCGTGCCACCGGGCAGGTGGTGGCGTGGGGAACGGCCGCGTACGGCGGGACGATTGACGCGCTGATCGGCGGGCTCACGGACATTGTCGAGGTCAGTTCCACCTGGCGCGCATTCGCAGCGCGCCGAGGCAACGGTCATGTAGTGGCGTGGGGCACTCCTGCGGAGGGTGGTCTGGTACCTGCCGAAATCGCGGCGCTCGATGACATTGTTCAGGTGTGTGGTTCCTCCATGGCTTTTGCCGCGTTGCGCAAGAACGGCACAGTGGTCGCCTGGGGGAATGCGACTGTAGGTGGCGACACCTCGACGGTCGTCACTGAGCTGACTCAGGTACAAGCGCTATACGACAACACTCATGGGTTTACTGCGCTAACCGCTGACGGCCGCGTCGTGACCTGGGGACATGCCGATGGCGGCGGGGACAGCAGCGCCGTACAGGAGCGGCTGAGGGGCAAGGTGTCTTATCACGCCACTCCGATCTCCAGAGGCCGGGCACTTCTGGCCAGTCGCTGGGCCGAGCTGAATACCGGGCGTTGAACGCTTGCCCTTGAGCCTTGCTTCAAACCCGGAACACGGCGCTCGACCGAGCGCCGTGTGAGGTCTCACCATGCACAAAACAACAAACACCCCGCTCAAACCGTCAGTAGACGAAGCGCCCGGCGATGTACTCGATCCTGCGAATATTCCGGCCAAAGGCGTGACGGTCAGAATCAAACCCTATGACGGCATGGCCTATCGTGATCACGTTTTTCTTAGTGTCGGCGAGTACACCGATGACATCCCGATTGGCCCCACCGCTGTTGGCAAAGACGTCACCTTCACCGTGCTTGGCAGTGAATTGATTGCCGACGCAAACGACATCGTCCCCATTCACTTCGAAGTGCAGTTCTATGGCGGCGATCGTGTGCCGTCGCAAAGACTGGAGCTTCTATTGCAGTCAGGTTTTGACGCGCAGGCGGCCCTCGATCTGAGCGCGCACAACCATGTGGTGTCGGTTGATAAACCGCCGATGAAGTTACCCGAAGCGGCCAGAATGACGCGTCTTGCGCAGTGGGGGAGTGGCCCCTATCAATACACCAGCAGCGATCCGGCCATTGCCAGTGTCGATACGCTGTCGGGCGAAGTCACTGCGCTTCGCAATGGCGACTGTACGATCAGCGCCACCGACAGCCAGAGCCAGACCCGAACCTACCCGTTGACTGTGAAGGGCATTGTTGAAGTGCACTTCCTTACCCACAGCGCGGATTTTCAAGGGATGCTCACACTGTGCGAAACAGCAAAATTGCAGCCGGTCACGCTGACCCAGATCAAACGCATGTGGACGCTGTACTTCCCCGACGCCGGCCCGGTGGCCGATTACCTTGAGTGGCTGAATTATCCCGTATGGACCGGCGAAGATCTGGGTGGCGGTACCGCGTGGACTTATGACCTTAACGGCGATTCTGTCAATGACAATGCCAGTGCGCACAACAAGGACACGTATTGGCAGGTCCTCGGGGTTAGTGCGACTCAAGCGAAGCGTCAAAAGGGCAGGGGGTAGAAGCCATGCAAGGCGCACGGATGCAGATAACCCGATACCTGCTGGCATTGCTGTTGCTCAGCGGTCCGGTCCTCGCCGCCACCGGCCCGGAAACCGCGCAGTTGCTCAACAGACGTTATCAGAACACCACGGCCGAATGCCCGGGCGCCAACCCAGCGTATTTTTGCAGCGGTGTGCTGGTGCGCGGCAGTGATCCGGCTCTTGAGTTCTGGAAACACGGTGAGGTCGCCACGCAGTTGGGGGCCGAGGCTTTTGTCTATCTGCGCAGCGACCTGGGGACTCGCACCTTGTCATCAGCCAACGGTGTTGTCTTCAGTGATTCATTCACTGCCATAGGTCTGGGTAAAACGCTGAACGTGTTATGTGCCTATCCATTCGAACTGGCACTGGATGACGATAGACCAGACTTTGGTTGCGGCGCAGTGACGTCAGGACGTGACAGCAGTTCTTGCGCTGCCCAAGGCGTGACCGATGCCGAGAGCTGGTTGACGCATTTTCATCAGCAGGATTTACAAATAGCAAAGCAGTGTTCATTGAGCAGCCTTGACCCGGCACAGTTCAGGGCCAGCCTGCTGGCACATCAGCGCATTGATAACGAATGGTCGGTTCGGTCGATGCAGGTGCAGTTGCGCAACTGGGATGTCAGCGCACCGAAACAACTACCGCTACAAGGCCTGTACTACGACGTGACGCAACCCGCCGCGTTACTCGGCGCGCAGAGAGATCAGCGGGCTTACTTCATCGCGACCGGCGACTGGTTGCCCATCATGCGCATGGACCTGATGCAGGGGCCCGATGCCGTGTTCGGTTTCGATCTCAAGGAGCAGGTTTACAGCGGCTATGAAGTGGCGGCGCGACTGAATGCGCGTTACGCCGATACCGCCATGGCATGCCGGGGCAATACCGCCGCTTATAACTGCAACGGCGTGTTGATACGCACCACCGACGCCTCGCCGAACTTTCATGCGTGGAACCCCAGCCCCGGTTCGATTCAGCGCAATGGTGTGTCTTTTTCCTATCTGCGGGCGGATGTGCATTTGCCTGTTCTGGCTTGGGCCAAGAACGAGGGCTTGATCATGAAGGAGCTCGCGGCTCCGACAGGTTATCCATTGACCTTGCGTTGCTCTTTCCCGTTCGACGGTGCGACTTTTTATCGAAGCGACAGCTGCAATGGGCATTCCGATGCCCCCCAAGAAAGCCGGCCGTGTGATGAGCAAGGCATAAGTGATGTGGAGGAGGTGATCACTCATTTTTACGCACAGACCAGCCGATATCACGGTTGCAGTCTCAAAGGTGACCAAGCGCCGTTTGCGGTAAGCGTCGAAGCGCGTGCTCGACTCAACGTCGCTGATCAGCGCGTACACAACGAGGTCATCATCGCTAACTGGCCGCAGGACATCCCTGCGCAGCTACCTCTGGAAGCGTTCTTTTACGTCGCGGCCTCGGGGCGTCTGAACGCTCAATTTTTTCAATGGGACTATTTCAACCAGACCGGGCACTTTCTGCCGATTGTACGGGTAGCCTCTAACGAATCGAGAAGTGCATATGTGTTCGATTACGATCCAGCGGATCAATGGTTGGGGGCGGATTCACCGAAATCGAGCAGTGGTAACGTTCAATGAACACAGCTCCTTTGCACTCGGCAACCTTAAACCAGTCATGGCAGCGCCGCTGGATATCCCGGCTAGCTGAATCCCTGCGCAAATCTCAAATACAGCACTGATCCCCTGTGGGATTCTTGAGTTGTCGGTGGATTAAACATCGCCGTTTAAGCAACACCCACAGACACTCTTTCAGGCTACGCATCCTTGCGCCTTTGCCTACAGCTACGCCAGAATCCGCCGGCTTGTGCGCTTGTGGCCCGGTCTCTATCGTTTGGTGGTCGCTGAAAACTCAGCGATCGGGTTTAGCGACTCGGACCAAAAAAAGTGCATCAGCGCTCCATGCTTCGTTGCAGGCTATCGTCTGCACTTCGCTATGGCGGCTGTATGCGGGAGACCTTCGGGTCTACCGGGTTGCCTTTTTACCGGTTCGCTAACCTGCATACGGTCGCCACCCATCCTGTTTAGCGACAGGACGTGGTGATCCCGGCTCTAAAAAGGAGATTCACCATGTTTAAAGTCACACCCAACCCGCCAGACATCGACCCCACATCCCCCTACGAATCCATCGATTCGAGAAAACTCCACGAAGCCGCCGACCGCGCCCTCGACCATTACCTCCTTCCACCCGGCTCCACGCCGCCCCCACGCAGAACCCGTGGCATGTATGCCGTGACCGCTGACACCAAAAACGAAGACCTGCTGACCGATGCCAGCGAAACACTCGCCTCGGCCAAAACCATCGCCCAGGATGTCGCCCACCTGTTGCCCGCGCCGCAGCGTCGGGCGTTGTTGGGGATTGCGCAGTTGATCATGCTCGGCGAGCTGGCGGTGAACCGGGTGCTGGATAACCTGGAGTTACCGGGCTAACCCGGACCACTGATCGTTCCCACGCGGAACTTGGGGCGCTCAGAAACCCTGTGGGAGCTGGCTTGCCAGCGATGGCGTCAGCTCAGCCAACAGCGACGTCGCCTGACACTCCGCTATCGCTGGCAAGCCAGCTCCCACAGAGTTCTTCGGCGTTCCCGGCAACCTGGTTGATCGCAAGAACTGAGCACACCCATCCAATTTCCTCCCGACCATCATTGGCATGATTCCAGCCAATGACATTTCAAGGGTCGGGTCATGAATGCCTCAACAGATGAACAGGCACGCGACATCGGTTTGCTGTTCCTGCGGGTCAGTGGCGGGTTGTTTCTGCTGTGGGTCCACGGCTTGCCCAAGCTGCTCGACTTCACCGCGCAACTGCAACTGATCGAAGACCCGTTCCACCTCGGATCTCACCTCACTTTGATCCTGGCGATCTTCGCCGAAGTCCTCTGCCCACTACTGATCGTCGCCGGGTTACTGGCACGATTGGCCTGCGTGCCTATTCTCTTTGTGCTGCTGGTGGCGTTGCTGGTCGTGCATCCGCAATGGAGTGTGGCCGAGGGGCAGTTCGGCTGGTTGCTGCTGATCCTGTTTAGCACTGTGTTGATCGCCGGGCCGGGACGGCTGGCGATTTCTGTTCGTTTGCCCGGAGTGTTGCGTTATGCCTGAAGTCCTCAATCCACAGTCACCGGGGGCCGATGAGACGGTCACGTTGATCATCAAACACCGGGTCAAGGCCGGTTTCGAGTCAGCGTATGAGGCCTGGCTGCGCAATATCGTCCGCGTGGCGGGGCAGCGTGAGGGGCATTTGGGTGTGGACGTGGTGCGCGGCAAGCGCGGCCGTCTCGACTTCTACACCTGTGTGCTGCGTTTCAGCAGCACCGAAGCGATGCAGGGGTGGCTTGAGTCGTCGCAGCGTCAGGCGCTGGTCGCCGAAGCGGCGCCAATGCTGGCTGATGGCGATCAGACCGAAGTCGCGCCAATCAATGAATTCTGGTTTACGCCACTGGCCGATGCCGCTTCGCCGCCGCCGCGCTGGAAACAAGCGGTGGTCACGCTGCTGGTGATTCTGCCGCACACCTTGCTCGTGCCACTGATCTGGGGGCCGCTGCTGGCGCTGCATCCGCTTCTTTCCAACTATGTGGTCGCTACTTTCCTGATCACCCTGACCATCGTCCTGTCGGTGGTGTACGTGGTGATGCCGCCGGTCACCCGTTTGTTTTCGCCATGGCTCGAAGCCAGCCAGGCCCATGAACACCTCGATTCCCAAGACACCTCGCCGCGTTGAGCGCGCGAGGTTCGCTCCTTTTCACTTTGCTTGAGGAACTGCGATGAGCGCCGATCTGATTTTATTCAATGGCCAGTTTCATACCGTAGACCGCACCAAACCGCTGGCCAGTGCCGTGGCCATCACCGACGGCCGCTTTGTCGTCGTCGGCAACGACAACCAGGCCATGGCCCTGCGCGGGCCGAACACGCAAGTGGTCGATATGCATGGCCGCTGTGTCATCCCGGGTCTCAACGACTCGCACTTGCACCTGATCCGTGGCGGTTTGAACTACAACCTCGAATTGCGCTGGGAAGGCGTGCCGTCGCTGGCCGACGCGCTGCGCATGCTCAAGGATCAGGCTGACCGTACGCCGACCCCGCAATGGGTGCGCGTGGTCGGTGGCTGGAACGAATTCCAGTTCGCTGAAAAGCGCATGCCGACTCTGGAAGAAATCAATCAGGCCGCGCCGGACACCCCGGTGTTCATCCTGCACCTGTATGACCGTGCGCTGCTCAATCGCGCCGCACTGCGCGTCGCCGGTTACACCCGCGACACGCCGAACCCGCCGGGTGGCGAGATTGTCCGCGACAGCAACGGCAACCCGACCGGCATGCTCGTTGCGCGGCCTAACGCGATGATTCTCTACTCGACGCTGGCCAAGGGGCCGAAGCTGCCGCTGGAATATCAGGTCAACTCGACCCGCCAGTTCATGCGCGAGCTCAATCGCCTCGGCCTGACCAGTGCGATCGATGCCGGCGGCGGTTTCCAGAACTACCCGGACGATTATCAGGTGATTGAGCAACTGGCCAAAGACGACCAGTTGACCGTGCGCATCGCCTACAACCTGTTCACCCAGAAACCGAAAGAAGAGCTGAGCGATTTCCAGAACTGGACCGGCAGCGTCAAGTTGCATCAGGGCGACGACTTCCTGCGTCACAACGGCGCCGGCGAGATGCTGGTGTTCTCGGCGGCGGACTTCGAGGACTTCCTCGAACCACGCCCGGACCTGCCGCAGACCATGGAAGAAGAGCTGGAGCCGGTGGTGCGCCACCTGGTCGAGCAGCGCTGGCCGTTCCGCTTGCACGCGACCTACAACGAATCGATCAGCCGTATGCTCGACGTGTTCGAGAAGGTTAACCGTGACATTCCGTTCAACGGCTTGCCGTGGTTCTTCGACCACGCCGAAACCATCACCCCGCAAAACATCGAGCGGGTGAGAGCGCTGGGCGGCGGCATCGCGATCCAGGATCGCATGGCGTTCCAGGGTGAGTACTTCGTTGATCGCTACGGCAAACAAGCCGCCGAGGCGACCCCGCCGATCAAACGCATGCTCGCCGAAGGTGTGCCGGTCGGTGCGGGCACCGATGCCACGCGCGTTTCCAGTTACAACCCGTGGACTTCGCTGTACTGGATGGTCAGCGGTCGCACGGTCGGCGGTCTGGCCTTGTACGAAGAAGGTCTGCCGCGCACCACCGCACTGGAACTGTTCACCCACGGCAGCGCCTGGTTCTCCTCGGAGCAGGGCAAGAAAGGCCAGATCAAGGTCGGGCAACTGGCGGATCTGGCGGCGCTGAGCGCGGACTTCTTCCATGTCGAGGAAGAAGCGATCAAGTGGATCGAATCGGTCATGACCGTGGTCGGCGGCAAAATTGTTTACGCCGCCGGCGACTTCGAAGACCTCGGCCCGCGCTCGATTCCGGTGTTGCCGGACTGGTCGCCGGTGGTGAAAGTCCCGGGCCACTGGCGGCCGAATTCGCCGTTGCAGGCGCAGGTTCACCAGTGCAGCGGCCCGTGCGCGGTGCACACCCACAGCCATGAAAAGGCGCGGATGTCGAACGCACCGGTCAGCGACTTCGCCGGTTTCTGGGGCGCGTTCGGCTGCTCCTGCTTCGCTTTCTGATTTCCCCTGAAGCGCCGCCCATCCGGTCGGCGCTCAACGCTTCATCCATCCGTCCATCAGGAGTTTTCCCATGAGCGTTCCTTACACACGTCTGAACAAAGATGATGCGGTCGTACTGCTGGTCGATCACCAGACCGGTCTGATCTCGCTGGTCCAGGATTTCACCCCGAACGAATTCAAGAACAACGTGCTGGCGCTGGGCGACATCGCCAAGTTCTTCAAGCTGCCGACCATTCTGACCACCAGTTTCGACGCAGGTCCCAACGGCCCGATCGTCCCTGAACTGCGTGAGCAGTTCCCGGATGCACCGTTCATTCAGCGTCCGGGCCAGATCAATGCCTGGGACAATGAAGATTTCGTCAAAGCGATCAAGGCAACCGGGCGCAAGCAACTGATCATTGCCGGTGTGGTGACGGATGTTTGCGTAGCGTTCCCGACCTTGTCGGCGATTGCTGAAGGGTACGAAGTGTTTGTGGTGACGGACTCGTCGGGCACCTTTAACACCACCGTGCAGCAAGCGGCGTGGGCGCGGATGTCGGCGGCGGGTGCACACCTGCTGAACTGGTTCTCGGTGGCGTGCGAGCTGCAGGGCGACTGGCGCAACGATATGGAAGGTCTGGCGCATCTGCTGTCGGAGCGTCTGCCTAACTATCGCAACCTGATCAACAGCTATACCAAGTTCACTGCCAAGTAAGATCAAAAGATCGCAGCCTGCGGCAGCTCCTACATGCGTTCTCATGTAGGAGCTGCCGCAGGCTGCGATCTTTTGCTTTCAACGCTTCTGCAACCATCCCAAAAATCCACCTTTCCTCACCGCCACCGGCTTGGCCATCAACGCGAGGCGACTGTTCTGCTGACGCACCGCCTGCAACTTGTTCAACGCCCGGCCCACCTCCGTGCGCTGTTCCATGCACTCACGAGTGAGATTCTTGTCGAGCCGATAAATGATGCTCGACGTCAACGCCGTGAACGTCGCCTGCGACGGCGTATCCGCCAGAATGCTCTGTTCACCCATGACCTCACTCGGCCCCATTCGCCCGGCCTCGACCTTGCTGTCGCCATCCGCCACAGTCGCACTGACGACGCCGGTGGCAATCACGAACAGACTGTCCGGCACTTCATCCAGATCCAGCACCACCTGGCCTGCGGTGTATTGCTGCGCAACCATCGATTCCGCCAGACGATCACGCTCCTCACTGCTCAGCGAGCGGAAGATTTTCACTTCATCGAGCAACGCGCGGGCGCGGGTCGACGGTTCGATCACGCCGTCCGGATGCCGCGAAATCCCGGCTGCTTCGAGATGCCGGTGGGCGAGGTCGAACAGTTGGTTGCGCACTTCGCTTTTCTTGCCGAGCTCGGCGATGAAGCCGCTGGCGACGTATTCCGACATGGTTTCACCGGCCTCTTTCAACACGGCTTTCGGCGCCGGGCTGAGGAGCAAACTGCTGCTGCCTTGCAAGGTGCGATCAAGCGCATCCAGAACACGACGCGGGCGGATGTGATTCGGTACCTGAATGCTGATCGAAACGCCATGCATGTTGTTCGGGCGACTGAGGTTGACGATCTTCGCCTTGGCCGCGACCGAGTTCGGCACCACGGCCATGGTCCCGGCGCTGGTCAGCAGGTGGGTGGCGCGCCAGTCGATGTCGAAGACTTTGCCTTCAACGCCGTCGATCACCACAAAATCATCCACCTGATACGGCTTGGTGGTGTTGAGCACGATCCCGGAAAACACGTCAGCCAGGGTGCTTTGCAGCGCCAGACCGACAACGATGGCCACCACCCCCGAAGTCGCCAGCAAGCCTTTCACGGGCAGTTCCAGCACGTAACCGGCGGCCGCAACGATGGCCACCAGAAACACCAGTGCACCAATGACGTCCTGCAGCAACCGACCGCTATGGCCGATACGGCGCATCAGCGCCAGCCCGATGACTTCGGTCAGCACCCGCGCCGCGTACAGCCACCAGAGAATCCCCAACGCCGTCGCCCCCAGTTGCGCGACACGGTCATCGGCGAACAGCGGTGCTTGCAGCGGGCTGACACCGGCGTTGATCACCAGCGCCGTGAACGCCAGAAACAGCACCAGCCGCACAGCGACTCTCGGAGCACGATGGGTGAAGGGCGAGAAGTGCCAGAGCACGGCGTCGAGCAACAGCAGGGCGGCGCTCCAGGACAGCAGATGGGTGTAGAAAAATGTCATGACCTTGGCTCCGTGGTGTCTGCAAGTGAAAAGATCGCAGCCTGCGGCAGCTCCTACAGGAGAACGTATTCCAATGTAGGAGCTGCCGCAGGCTGCGATCTTTTGCCGTTATGGATTCAGATGAGTTTTCAGCTCAGCCGCCGCCTGACGCACCGCCGCTTTCACCTCAGGAATCTGACTCAGCGGATTGAGCAAACCGAAGTCATGAATCATCCCGTTGTAGCGCACCGAGGTCACCGCTACACCTGCCGCATCAAGGTGTCGCGCATAACCTTCGCCTTCGTCACGCAGCACGTCGAATTCGGCGGTCTGCACCAGGGCGGCGGGCAAGCCTTTGAGCTGTTCGGCGCTGGCATTCAGCGGCGAGGCATGGATCTGCGCACGTTCGGCCGGGTTGGTGGTGTAGTTGTCCCAGAACCACTGCATCATGCCTTTGGTGAGGAAATGGCCCTCGGCGAATTGCTGGTACGAACCGTCGTCGAACTGTGCGTTGGTCACCGGCCACATCAGCAACTGGAAGCGCAGCGCCGGGGCTTTCTGTTCCTTGGCCATCAACGCCACGACCGCTGCCATGTTGCCGCCGACGCTGTTGCCCGCTACTGCCAGGCGCTTGCCGTCGACACCGATATCTTTGCCGTGCTCGGCCACCCATTTGGTTGCGGCGTAAGCCTGGTTGATCGCGGTCGGGTACTGCGCTTCCGGCGACGGCGTGTAATCGACGTACACCGCGACGGCGCCAGAGCCCACCACCAAGTCGCGAATCAGCCGTTGGTGGGTCGGGAAATCACCGAGCACCCAGCCGCCACCGTGGAAGAACATGAACACCGGCAACTCGCCCTTGATCTGGGCCGGACGCACCACTTTCAGGTTGATCGTCTGGCCATCGACCTTGATCGCTTTGTCGCTGACTTCAACACCGGACAGATCCACTTTTACCGAAGCCTGCGCACCGGTCAGCACCGCACGGGCGTCTTTCGGGCTCAGTTGCTCCAGCGGTTTGCCACCACCGGCGGCGAGGGCATTGAGGAAGGCTTGGGTGTTGTGTTCGACACCGCTGTTTTCGGCGGCGAAGGCGTTACCGATGGACAGGGCGAGGAGGGACGCGGTGAGGGTTTTCTTGACGATGTTCATGGTGGAAATCCTTTTGAATGTTTTTGAATTTTTATGCCTGGGTTGCGGGCTGCTGTGGCGCTGGGCTTCAGGCCTCAGCAACACCGTGAGCACAGATTAATGAGCTGCTCGAAAGTGAAAAAGCGGCTATAAAGCGTTTAACTGTCCACCAGAGAGTGACAATGAACCCGTTCGAAGACATGCGTATTTTTTGCCAGGTCATGGACTCCGGCAGCTTCACCTCAGCGGCCGATCAATTGGGCCTGTCCAAGCAGTTCGTCAGTCGGCGCTTGATGCAACTGGAAGAGCGCCTCGGCGTGCGCTTGTTGAACCGCTCGACGCGGCGCCTCGACGTCACACCGCTGGGGCAGAGTTATTACGAATCGGCGTTGCGCCTGTTGGGCGAAGTCGAGCAAGTGGAGCAGGGCATCGCCGGGCAGACCGCCGAGCCACGCGGGACGATTCGCCTGAGTGCGCCGCTGTCGTTTGCCGTGGCGCATCTGGGGTGTCTGCTGCCGATGTTTTTGCAGCGCTATCGCGAGGTCACGGTCGAGGTGGATTTGAGTGACCGCCCGGTGGATTTGCTCGGTGAGGGCTACGATCTGGCGCTGCGCATTGGCGTACTGGAAGACTCGACGCTAATTGCCCGGCGTATCGCGTCGATCGAGCGGGTGTACTGCGCCAGCCCGGCGTACCTCGCCGAGCGCGGCACGCCGCAGCAACCCGAAGACCTGCACAGCCATGACTGCCTGCCGTATGGGCATGGGCGTTCGGTGCAGTGGCGGTTCAATGCGGGGCAGGGCAAGCCTGTGTTGGTCAACGTCACCGGGCGTATGCGCGTGAACAACGGCGAGTTGCTCAGGGATGCGGCGGTGCAGGGGATGGGCATTACTTATCTGCCGACGTTCATTGTCGGCGCGGCGTTGAAGGATGGCCGGCTGGTGCCGGTGCTGGATGATTTGCGGCCGGAACCGCTGACACTTTCAGCCGTTTACCCACAGCATCGCCAGGCCTCGAGACCGGTGCAGGCGTTGGTCGAGTTTTTGCGCGAACGCCTGAACGAGAGCCACGTCGCCCTCTGAGCCGTACGCGAATCAAACTGTAGGAGTGAGCCTGCTCGCGATAGCATTCTGTCTGTCACAGCTTCAGTGTCAGAATGACCGCTATCGCGAGCAGGCTCACTCCTACATTGGGATTATGGTTGTCTGCGGAATATGTAAACGCCACAAAACCCTGTGGGAGCTGGCTTGCCAGCGATGGCGGTGTGTCAGGCAATACAATTTTGCCTGACCCGGCCTCATCGCTGGCAAGCCAGCTCCCACAGGGGGTGTGGTGTTTTCAGGATGGATCAGTTGGCGCGCTTGTCATCGCCCGGCTCGCCGCCGACATGTACGCCACGATCATCGCCGACTTCGCCTGCAGCATGCACGCCACGATCATCACCGACTTCGCCCGCGCGGTGGACCCCGTGGTCATCACCGACTTCACCAGCGCGGTGGACGCCATGGTCATCTCCTGCTTCAGCATGGGCGCCGCTGCGACCGGATGAGCCGCTGTCGCCCGAGTGCCCCGAGCCGTGATCGCTGCCGCTGTGGCCACTGTTGCCACCGCCACTACCACTGTTGCCGCCCCCGCCGTGACTGCCTCCGCCCCCACCATTTCCACCACTGCCACCACCATTTCCACCACTGCCACCGTGACCGCCGCCGCCCCCGCCACTTCCTCCGCCTCCGCCTCCACTTCCGCCGCCGCCCCCTCCGCTACCGCCCCCACTGCCTCCACCACCACTCCCACCATCCTTGGCATAAGCATTGGACACCCCGGACACACTGTCCGGAATGAGGACCGTGGACGCCGACAGAACTGCGCCGATGGCCATTGCGAGCACGAGCTTTTTAATGTGCATATCGTTCTCCGTCTTTGTGGTTTTGTTTGGGAACGTAAAAGTGCGTCGTTGCAGGGGTCGGACCCGTTCCCGGAGTCAGTGAATACTCGAAGCCAGTTCGAAAATCGGGATGTACATCAGGATCACGATGACCCCGATGAGCAGGCCGATAAAGGTCATCAGCAGTGGTTCGAACAACTTCACGAACCACTCCAGCCAGCGACTGATTTCCTCGTCGTAGAAATCGGCGCTGCGCTCCATCATCTGCCCGAGGTTGCCGGACTGTTCACCGGCCCGCAGCAGTCGTAGCGAGACCGGCGTCACCAGGTGATTGAGCTCCAGCGCGGTAGACAGCGACTGTCCCTCGCGCACCCGCTCGCAGGCCTGATCCAGCCGCGTTCGCGAAGCGACGGTGAGCAAACCGCGCACCATGGCCATGGCGGTCACCAGCGGAATCCCGCCTTGCAGCAGAATCCCCAATGAGCGGTAAAACCGCGCCAGCTCATACATGAAAATCCGTTGATGCACGGCCGGCAGTTTTTCCACCAGTCGATCCAGCCCACGGCGAAACGCCGGTTGCTTTTGCAGCACGGCAAGGGCGATGACCAGCGCTGCCAATGCACCGAAAAATTCAGCCTGATGCGCATGCAGAAACATCCCGCTGCTCATCAACACCTGCGACAGCCACGGCAGGTTATTGCCCAGCCCTTCAAACACCAGACTGAAACGCGGCACCACATAACCCATCAAGAACAACACCACGCCACCACCGACGATCAGCAACAGCATCGGGTAAATCGAGGCGCTGATGATCTTCTGCCGCACCTCGTCCATGCGCTGGCGATAACTGACGTAGCGCCCCAGCGCATCGCCGACCGCGCCGGTCTTCTCGCTGGACTGTACCAACGCCACGTACAGCGGCGGGAACACCGCCGACAACTGGCCCAACGCCTGCGAGAAGGATTTACCCTCGTAGAGCAGGCGCACCAGCTCACTCAAGGTTTTCCGGGCCGCGGGGGCGGTTTCTTTTTCGGCGAGGCTTTCCAGCGCATCGATCAGCGGTAGGCCGGCATTGAGCAGCGTGGTCAGTTCCTGGCTGAATAACACCAGGTTGAAGGTCTCGCGCTGGCGCAGTTTCAGCGAGCGCCAATGCTTGTCGGCATGCGAGCTGAGCACCCGCAAACCTTGATCCTCGGCGATCCGCCGTGCTTCGCTGTCGCCGGGTGCTTCGACGCTCAAGGACACCACCCCAGCCTTGCCGACCGCTTTCAAATGAAATCGCATGGGCCGCGCTCCGCTTACTGCCAGTTGGTCACTTCAGCGTTTTCACCTTCGCCACCGGGCTGGCCGTCCTTGCCCATCGACAGCAGGTCGTACTCGCTGTTTTCGCCGGGATAGCGGTAGGCGTAATTACGCCCCCACGGATCCTGCGGCAGCTTTTTCTGCAAGTACGGCCCGGTCCATTTCGCCTCGTCACTCGGTGCGGTGACCAAGGCTTGCAAGCCCTGTTCGGTGGACGGGTAGTGACCGACTTCCAGTCGATAGATATCCAGCGCTTTGCTCAGTCCTTCGATCTGTGCCTTGGCCACCTTCACTTCGGAGCGACCGAGTTGGGCGAAGTATTTCGGCGCGACGATCCCGGCCAACAGGCCGAGCACCACCAGCACCACGAGCAATTCGAGCAGGGTAAAACCGCGTTGGCCACGCGGACGAAATTGCAGCTTCATGATGACCTCCCGTGAGTGGCAGCCGTGTCGCCTGAAGGGCTTATGCAATTGCCATGCTCAGGCCCCACTGAAAACCCGCTTGTACGCTGAAACCCTTGAAATACGGGCTTCTCAAGAGTCGGCACAGTGCTTGCGTATGGCTCAAACGTGATCGGCCATTGGGGCATTTCCCCCAATTTATCGGGGTCGATCCGGGGAGGCCCGACATGAAATTCCTTGCCAGCGGATTGCTCGGTTGTGTGCTGCTCAGCGGCGCCGCGCAGGCCGATGTGTTCATCTCGGTGGACGCCAAGGGCAGCTATGTACTGTCCAACGTTCACCGGCCCGGACGTACCTACGAGCGGGTTATCCACGAGGCTGAAATGCCTGTGGCAAGTCTCGATCAACAGCCGCAAATGATCGCCAACCAGCCCTACGCGGAACTGGTCTCGGCGGCAGCCAAGGTCAATCAATTACCCGAAGCGCTGTTGCATGCAGTAATCAACGCCGAGTCGCATTACAACCCCGGCGCCACGTCCCCCAAAGGCGCCGGCGGGCTGATGCAGTTGATGCCCGACACCGCGCGCGAGCTGGGTGTGACCGACGTCTACGACCCCAAGGCCAACATCCAGGGCGGGGCCAAATACCTCAAGCGCCTGATGACCCTTTTCGACAACGACATCGCCCTTGCCGTGGCGGCTTACAACGCCGGGCCCGACGCGGTGCTCAGCCGTGGCCGGGTGATTCCGCCGTTCGCCGAAACCCAGCGCTACGTGCCGAACGTGTTGCGTCAGTACCGGCGTCTGCAAGGCCTGGCGATGGATGCGCCGTTGTGACCCCAACCCGGTTTCCCCACTTTCGGGGCAAACCGGATACACCCGAAAAGTGGGGAAAGGGGTGGGGAATATTCCCCGGATTCTCAAGTGGTTGCGGTAACTGATTGAACACTAATGCAATTTTTTGTGGCACGCGGATTGCTCCGAGGCATTTGTCGAGAAGTGTTCCCACGAACACCCACTACGAGGTTCCTGATCATGGCTGGCTTTCCTCACGCTCCGTCCCTGATTAACTGGCTGCTGATTCTGGCCTCGATGCTCAGCGTCGAGCTGGCCGGCGCGGCCGTACGTTGCGAGCGCAACCTGGTGGCCAACGTCGTCGCCTTCGATCAACCGCTGATGTTCAACCGCCTCGGCGCGCAGAACATCAACGGTATGATGTTCGCCCTGCGCCGCGATGTCGTTGATGAACATGAGCAGTCGCTGGCTTACGGCGGTGCCGCAGTGCCGGGCAAAGTCTCGTTGCGCCCGGACAAGCGTCCACGGCCATTGGTGTTGCGCGTGGCCGCCGGCGATTGCCTGACGATCAATTTGCAGAACCTGCTCGACTATCAGGCCAACCCGAACAAGCACTTTGAAAACGAGGGCGAAGAAGAGGGCGTGGAAAACGCCAACGGCGCCGAAGACTTCAAAGTCGACGAGCAGGTCGCCGACCGTCACGTCGGCTTTCAAGTCAACGGCCTGCAAGCGGTAAACAGCATCGATGACATTTCTTCTTTCACCGGGCGCAACGCCAACACTCTGGTGCCACCCGGCGCGAGCCGTTCCTACACCTTGTTCGCCGAACGTGAAGGCGCGTTTGCCGTGAGCAGCCGTGGCGCAACGTTTGGCGGCGAGGGCGCGGCCGGCAACGTTGCCAACGGACTGTTCGGCCAGGTCGTCGTCCTGCCCAAGGGCGGTCGCACCTATCGCAACACCCTCACCGAAGAAGAAATGCGCCTGGCCACCACGGGTCGCGCACCCACCGGTCAACCCATCGTCGACTACCAGGCGCGCTATCCACAGCGTGAACCGTGGTTGCGCGAAGGCAAGGCCGGTACGCCGATCATCGGCATGGTCGATGGCAATGAAATCATTTCCAGCGAAAGCGACGCGATTGTCATGGGCAGTAACGCCGACGGCAGCTTCCCGTCCAGCACCTACCCGTTGGAGTCGGTGGGAAAACGCAACCCGGCAATTCCCAACCGCCTCGAAGCGTTCCGCGATTTCGCTTCGCAATTCCAGGATGAAACCGCCGCCACCCAAGCGTTCCCAGCGTATTGGGCCGACCCGGTGATGGCCCATGTGCTGGAGCCGACCCGCGACTCGTTCATGATCAACTACGGCTCCGGCGGCATGGGCGCCGAAGTGGTCGCCAACCGTTTGGGCGTGGGGCCGATGCACGACTGCCTGTCGTGTGCCTATGAAGAATTCTTCCTCAGCTCGCACACCGTCGGCGATGTGGCGATGCTGGTGGATGTGCCGGCCAACACCGGGCTTGAGAACATCGCCCCGGGCCAGACACCGCGCGCCGATCAGATCGGCGTGAAAGCGACCATGGCCCTGTATCCGTCGGAGCCGTCGAACGTCAACCACAGCTACATCGGTGACTTCGTCAAATTCCGCAATACCCACAATGGCCACGAGCAGCACATCTTCCACTTGCACGGCCATCAGTGGCTGTTCAACCCTAACGATGACAACTCCGATTACGTCGACGCCCAGGGCATCGGTCCGGGCGCCGGTTACACCTATGAAATCGCCAATGGCGGGTCGGGAAACCGCAACCGCGTGGCCGGCGATGCGATCTATCACTGCCATTTCTATCCGCACTTTGCCCAAGGCATGTGGGCCATGTGGCGGGTGCACGATGTCTTCGAAGAGGGCACTCGACTTGATGTTTCGCAACAGGGCGCCGACGGCTATCACAGCGAACCGTTTGCCTTGCGCAGCGGCAAACCGGCGGCGGGTGCACGGGCCTTGCCCGATGGTGAAATCGTCGCCGGTACGCCGATTCCGGCCATCGTGCCGCTGCCCGGCAAAGCCATGGCACCGATGCCGGGCAAAGTCGTGGTGGTGCCGAAAATCGGCGAAACCCTGGTCGCCGGCAATGATGACGACGATGACGAAGAAGAGGGCGATGACGACGGCGAGCACCATGGCGGCAACGCCGGCGGTCAAGCCATCGGCTCGCTGGCGCTGGTCGATCGCAGCGAAGCCAACCGCAATGCCGACGGCAGCCTGAAAAACCCCGGCTATCCGTTCTGGATCGGCGGCATGGAAAGTTCGGTCGGCCAACGGCCACCAACTCCGCCACTGGACATGCTCGACGCAGCCACCGCGCAATCGCTCAAGGCCAGCGGCAAAGCGCTGTGGGCCAACCTCGACCCGGCGCAGTCCGGCGGCTGGGATGGCGGCTTGCAACGGCACGCACTGGATGGCGTTGCGGCGGGTGGCGAAGCGCACACCGTGACCACTTCGCTGGATTTCTCCAAGGAAGTCACTCGCGCCAAACCGATTTACCTGCCGGAAGAAGGCACCGAAGTCGAACAGGCCGCGATGGCCTTCCACGCGAAAAAAGATCACCCAAGCTACGCCTTGCTGCCCGGCAATCAAGTGGTGGCCAAGGCGTTCCGCACCAACGGTGCCTTGCCGATGGCCGGCGCGCCGTACTACGAACCGTGCATGGATGACCGGCAAAAACGCCTGACCGCCAGCGCCGGTAGTGGTGAATTCGCCAGCGGTGAACGCATCGACGGCATGTCCTTCGTCGGCGCCTCGAGCTTCACCGCCGACCGCCCACGGATCTACAAAGCCGCCAACATCCAGTTCGACGCGGTGTACAACAAGGTCGGTTATCACTTTCCGCAGGCGCGCATTCTGGCGCTGTGGGAAGACGCCTGGCCGGTGATCACCAAGCAGCGTCCGCCTGAGCCGCTGGTGATGCGCATGAACACCTTCGACTGCGTGCAATACCAGCAAACCAACCTGGTGCCGGCCACCTATGAGATGGACGACTATCAGGTGCGCACGCCGACCGACGTGATCGGCCAGCACATTCACCTGCCGAAGTGGGATCTGACCTCGGCGGACGGCTCCTCCAACGGCTGGAACTACGAGGACGGCGTGCTCTCGCCCGGCGCCGTGCAGGAGCGCATTCACGCGATCCGCGAGTTCAACCAGTGCGCCGGTACTGATCCGCGTGACGGCACTCAAGCCTGCCCGAAAGCCAAGAACCATCCGTTCTTCGGCCAGTACGGCCGCGCCGACTGGCTGGGTGCGCGCACGGCGATGCAGCGCTGGTTCGTCGATCCGGTGGTCAACGCCAAAGGCGTCGATCGCGGCCTCGGCACCATCTTCACCCACGACCACTTAGGTCCATCGACGCACCAGCAGATTGGTCTGTACGCGACTGTGCTGGCGGAACCGGCCGGTTCCACCTGGTTCCACGCCGAAACCGGCGAGCCTCTGTACAGCGGTGCGCGCCAGGACGGCGGCCCGACGTCGTGGCAAGCGGTGATCAACACCGGCGACCTCGACGGCGATGGCAAGAACGACAGCTTCCGCGAGTTTTTCCTCGAATACAGCGACTTCCAGCACGCCTATGAAGCTGGCATCTATGTGGGGGCTGGTCCTAACGGCGTGCCGAATGCGCAAGCGTTCCCGGCCACTGCCGACAGCTTCCGCTACGCAATCAATCCGCCAGTGCGCAACAACGCCAGCAACTTGCTTGAAGGTGTACTGGAAGTGCAGGGCGGTCAGGTCCCGGGCTGTCCGAGCCGGCCATGTCCGCAGGCGATTTCGGTGGATGATCCGGGCATGTTCGTCGTCAACTATCGCAACGAACCGCTGGCTCTGCGCGTGTACGACCCGAACAAGGTCGGCCCCGACGGCAAGCGCGGTATGCAGGCCGACGGCCTCGGTGGCGATCTGTCGTTCGCCATGCAAAGCCGTACCGACCGGGCGATCCCGGCGATGAACCTGGCGCCGAATCTGCTCACCTCGGCGACCGGCCCTACCGGCGGCACCACGCTGTTCCCGCCGCACATCAACAAGGGCGGCGCCGAACCGGGCGATCCGTTCACGCCGATGCTGCGCACTTACACTGGCGACAACGTGCGGCTGCGGGTGCATGCCGGCGGCCATGAAGAAGAGCACAACGTCACCCTGCACGGTGTGAAATGGCTGCAGAGCGGTTCCGGTTTCGGCAACAGCTCCAACTCCGGCTGGCGCGCGTCGCAGATGATCGGCATCTCCGAGCAGATGGGCTTTATTGCGCCGGTGTCGATGCTCTCCAGTTCGGCGGCGACCACGGGCGATTATCTGTACTCGATGGACGCTTCGATCGAAGGCTACTGGAGCGGTATCTGGGGCGTGATGCGCAACTACACCGCCAAACGCGCCGACCTGTTCGCCATCCCGAACAACCCGAGCCCGGCGGGCATGCGCAACACCGTGGCGTTCGAGGGCAGTTGCCCGCGCTATGGCGCCAACCCTAACGGCATTGGCACCCGGCCCACTGTGCAGCGCAACTATGAGGTGGTCGCGGCGCTGGCCAATGACATCCTCGGCAATACGCTGGGCCTGACCATCGGTGATCCCGAAGGGCTTGGTCAACATGTCGGCGGGCCGCTGAATCCGGCGGGCGGCACCCTGGTGCTGAACTCGCGCACGGTGAGCATTCCACAAGTCACCGTGACCGATCCGGAGGATGGCGAAACCATCACCATCGGCGGGCAGAGCGGGCCGCTGCATGACCCGACCGCGATCCTCTATGTGCGTAAATCCGATCTCGATCCGGTCAGTGGCAAGCTGAAACCCGGCATTCCGGTTGAGCCGCTGGTGCTGCGTGCAGCGGCGGGGGACTGCATCAACATCACCCTGGAAAACCGTCTGCCGAGCGTGATGCCCGACCTGACGCAAACCGCTGTGATGCAAGGCATTGTCAAGCGTGATCGCAACAGCGGTCTGGGCTCGACCACCTTCAGCAACAACCTGATGCGGCCGTCCAGCCACGTCGGCCTGCACGCGCAATTGCTGGCGTATGACATCACTAAATCCGACGGTGCCAACGTCGGCGCCAACCCGATCCAGACCGTGCCACCGCGTGTCGGCAGCAGCGGCGCGTACCCGACCCGTACCTATCAGTACTACGCCGGGCATCTGGAGCGTGAAGGTAAACCGGTGACGCAACTGGGCCGCAGCGTCGACAACATTAACGCCACGGCGGTGGAGTTCGGCGGTTTGAACATCACCCCGGCGGACGTGATCAAGCAGCCGCAAAAAGGCCTCGGTGGTGCGATGAGCATTCTGCCGATCGGCGCGACCTGGGTTGACGATGCACGCAAGGTCAACGCCACGGTGACGGCGCCAGGGCAAACCAGCTACCGCGACTTCGCGATGGTCTGGCACAAGGCGCTGAACACCCGTTGGGCCAATGGCCGGCCGGTGGAAGGGATTGCCGCCGAAGGCTTCGGCGTGCCGACCGATCCGCAGGACAACTCGAGCATGGCGATCAACTACAAGACCGAACCGCTGTGGTATCGCTTCGGCCTCGCTCCGGATGCACCGTTCGGGCATGCCGACGGCGCGGGTTACGGCGACATGACCAATGCGCACATGGCTTACAGCAATGCGCTGGTCGGTGGCGATCCACAGACGCCGGTGCTGTATGCCAAACCGGGGCAGCCGTTGCGCACGCATATTTTGATGCCGAGCGGTGGCAGTCGCGGCACCACGTTCCAGCTCGACGGGCATGTCTGGTCGGTGAATCCGTTCCAGGCCGAGAAGAGCGATGTCGGTGGTTATCCGATGGGCTCGCCGGGCGTGGGCTCGGTGCGCTTCGGCTACAACCCGATGTCGATGTACATCGGCGCCCACGAAAGCATCCTGCCGGCCGCGCACTTCAGCTTCATGATCCCCAGCGCCGGCGGTAGCAATGCGATCCCGGGGGACTACCTGTTCCGCGACTACGGCGCCTACGGCAACACCTCCGGGTTATGGGGATTGCTGCGGGTGACCAACGAACCGGAACCGGCGCCGCAGGGGCAGTAGAAGCAGGTGCAACGACAACATGCCTGTGGATGCAAATCCTTGTGGGAGCTGGGGTGCCAGTGAGTTTGACGGGCTGGATAAAAAACCTGTGGGAGCTGGCTTGCCAGCGATGACGGCGGCGCAGGCGCAATTGATGTGACAGGAAGGACGCCATCGCTGGCAAGCCAGCTCCCACAGGGTCTGCGGTGGGCAGTGAGGTTGGCGGGATGAATGCAAATCCCATGTAGGCCTTCGCCTGCTCGCGATCGGGACAACTCGGTTTCGGATGGTGAGGCGGATGACGCCATCGCGAGCAGGCTCACTCCTAGAGGGATGGGTTTGCAAATGAGGGGAGGGTGGTATGAACAGGATCATCAACATCGTCGGTATTTGCACCCTGGCCATGGCCGGGGCGTTGTTGACGCTGAGTGAGATTGCGCTGGCGCAAACCGCTGGCGAGCAGACGCTGAACCGTGACGGCGTGGCGGTGGATTTCGACCTCAAGCCGCTGGCCGCCGACGGCAAGCTGCGCGAAGGCGAATTCGCCGATGTGCAGTTCCGCGTCACCGACAGCGCTTCCGGCCAGCCGTTGTCCGGGGTGGCGCCGGGCGCCTGGGTCGATCCGCAGACCCTCGCCGCCGATCAAGCCCAGGGCCGCGACCAGAGCTGCAAAGCCCGGGTCGGGGTGTTCCTTAAATCCAACATCGGCGCGCGGCCGTTGCTCGACCTCAACAGCTATTTCCTGCTGGTGATGAACCGCGACGCCAGCATCGCCGTGGTCGATCCGTCGGTGTCAGTGGGCGGCATCACCAGCACCCTCGCGCGCATCGAACTCAAGCAACCACCGATGGATTGGGTCACCCCAAAAGACAACAAACGCGTATTCGTTTCGATGCCAACGGCAGGCGAAGTGGCCGTCATCGACAGCGAACAATTCAAGGTTCTCGCTTCGATCAAAGCCGGCAGCCAACCGGTGCGCGTGGCACTGCAACCGGATGAACGCCTGCTCTGGGTCGGCAACAACGCCAGCAAAGCCGAAGACTCCGGCGTGACGGTGATCGACAGCCAAAGCCTCAAACCTCTCAAACACTTGCAGACCGGGCGCGGCCACCACGAAATCAGCTTCAGCAAGGACAGCCGTTTTGCCTTCGTCAGCAACCGCGACGACGGCACCGTCAGCGTGATCGACATCGCCAGCCTGAACGTCGTCCAGCAGATCAAAACCGGCTCGCATCCGCTGTCAGTCGCCTATTCGGCGCTGTCCGGCGCAGTCTACGTGGCCGATGGTAAAGACGGCACCGTCACCGTGATCGACGCCAGCACCCACGCCATCCGCCGGGTGATCAAACTGCAACAAGGCCTCGGCCCGATGGGCTTCAGCGCCGACGGCCGCTTCGGTATTGTGCTCAACACCTTGGAAAACCGCGCCACGGTTATCGACGCCTCCACCAACAGCGCGATCCACGACCTCGACGTCAGCGCCGAACCCTACCAAGTGGTGTTCACCCAGGCCTACGCCTACATCCGCGGACTCGCTTCGCCGAAAGTCACCATGATCAACCTGTCTTCCCTCGGCGAAGGTCGCCAGCCGATCAGCCAGGGTTTCGAGGCCGGCCCGCAAGCGCCGCGCCTGGCCGGGGATTTGCCGCTGGCCTCAAGCCTGGCGGTGTCGCGTGACGACAACGCGGTGTTCGTGGTCAATCCGGTCGACAACACCACCTATTTCTACGCCGAAGGCATGAACGCGCCGATGTCCGGTTACCCCAACCGTGGCCAGATCGCCCGCGCCGCCATGGTCATCGACCGCAGCCTGCGCGAAGTCTCGCCGGGCCTCTACAGCGCGCGGGTGAAGCTGCCGGCAGCGGGGCGTTTCGACGTGGCGTTCCTGCTCAACCAACCGAACATCATTCACTGCTTCACTGCGCAGATTGAGCCTGACGGCAAACCGCAAAAACACCTCGGCCAGCCGAAAGTCGAGTTCCTCCTCGACAAGACTGCCGTGGCACTCAACGACCCGTACGTCGTGCGTTTCCGCATCGTGCAAGGCAAAGACAAAAGCCAGCGCAGCGGCGTGAAAGACGTGCAACTGCGCTACTACCTCGCGCCCACTTCGCACCCGCGTGAAGTGGCGGCGCTGGAAGTCGCCGACGGCGTGTACGAGGCGCCAATCACCCTCGACCGCAGCGGCGCCTGGTACCTGCATGTGCGTGCGGCATCGCTGGGCGCCGGTTTCGATGACAAGACCTTTGCCAGTGTTCGGGTCACCCCCGGCCAGGCCCGTTGAAGAGGAGTTTCGACATGAACCGATTTGCATCCAGTGGCCTGCTGACCCTGTGCCTGTTGAGCTTTGGCATTCAACAAGTCCACGCTCATTCGGCCGACGAACACGCCGGGCACAAAGCCCCGACCAGCAACACCCAAGAGCATGCCCAAGTGAAATTCGCCAATGTGCCGCTGCTCGATCAGAACGGTAAAACCGTGCGCCTCGAACAAGACCTGGTGCAGGGCAAAATCGTCGTTATGAGCTTTATCTACACCAGTTGCACCACGGTGTGCCCGGTGGTTTCGTCGATCATGGGCAAGGTGCAGAAGCAGCTTGGCGCGCGGGTCGGCGAAGAAGTGCAGTTGGTCTCAATCAGCATCGACCCGCAGCGCGACGACCCGAAACGCCTGCAGGATTATGCCCGTACCTTCCAGCGCGGGCCGGGCTGGAGCTGGCTGACCGGCTCGCCACAGTCGATCAATGAAACCCTCAAGGGCCTCGGCAGTTTCAGTGGCGATCTGAAGAGTCATCAACCGCTGATCCTCGTCGGCGACGGCGACAGCCGCCACTGGATGCGCTACTACGGCTTCACTGATCCGGCGCTGCTGGCCAAGGAAGTGGAAAAACTCAGCGGCCTGCGCACCCACGCCAAACACACCGCCATCGCCATGGAGCAACAGCCATGAGACTGCTCGACTGGATCTCCCTGACCGTGTGCTTCTGGATTCTCGGTAACGTCGCGTTCGCTCACGAAGGCCATGTCTCTGAGCCGCCAGCCGCTGTGGCTGCCGCGCCGGCCAAAGGCACCCACGACGCGAAAACCTGGTTCACCGACACGCCGTTGCAGGATCAGAACGGCGAGACGTTGCGCTTCTACAGCGATGCGCTGCAAAACCGCATAGTCCTGCTCAACGTGATCTTCACCAGTTGCAACGATGCCTGCCCGCTGATCACGCAAAAGCTCAAGGAAGTCCGCGAGCTGTTGGGCGACAAGGCGCAGGGCATCACCTTTATTTCCCTTACCAGTGACCCGCTGCGCGACACGCCAGCGGTGCTCAAGGCTTACACCTTGAAGCAGGGTTCCGATGACCCTCATTGGCTTTTTCTTACTGGCGACAAAGCGCAGATGGACCTGGTATTGAGCCGCATCGGCCAGATCGTGCCGACGCCCGAGCAGCATTCCACGCAGTTGATCGTCGGCGATGTCGCCAATAAACGCTGGAGCAAGATCCGTCCCGACGCCCCGGCCGCCGCCATTGCCCAGCGCTTGCAGTTGCTGACAATGCCCGTGGCTGGCCGTTGAGTCCGCGCCATGAACCTGAGCCGCGTCCTCGCCCTGATCCTGTTCGCTGGCGTCAGCCTTGGCGCGGGCGCTGCGCCGCTGAGCCCGGAAGAGGCGGCGGGCAAGCGCCTGTACCGCCTGAGTCTGTCGGCCAGTGGCGAGGCGATCATGGCGCGGGTCGGTGCGGCAGATGTGTTGCTGCCGGCAACCAGCCTGCCGTGCGCCAATTGCCATGGCGCCGATGGCCTCGGTCGACCGGAAGGCGGGGTGCGTCCGCCGCCGCTGAACTGGGCGCGACTGACCAGCACGTATGGCCAGCAACAGGTCAATGGGCGCAGCTATCCGGCCTACACCGAGAGCAGTCTGGCGACCGTCATCGAGCAGGGCCGCGACCCCGGCCACAATCGCCTCGACCCGAGCATGCCGCGCTTTCTGTTGTCGATGAAGGATCAGCGCAACCTCACCGCCTATCTCAAACGCCTCGCCGATGAACGCGACCCCGGCCTCGATGCCGAGACTTTGCACCTGGGCACCTTGCTGCCCAGCCAAGGCCCTTTGGCCGAGGAGGGCGCGACAGTGGCAGCGGTGCTCAACGGCAGTGTCGCGCGGATCAATCAGGCCGGTGGCATACACGGCCGGCAGTTGCGCTTGACGGTGATCGATCCCGGCCCGGACCGCGCCAGTGCCGAGCAGGCGTTGCAGCGTTTGATCGAGCAGGAGCAGGTGTTCGCCCTGATCGCGCCGCTGGCGCCGGCCCTCGACAGCGAACTGGCAAGTCGACTGGAGCAGTCTGGCGTACCGCTGATTGGCGCCTTGTCGTTGCTCGGATCGATGCAGGCCAGTCCGCAGATTTTCGAACCGTTGCCCGGCCTGCGCGAGCAACTGATCGCGCTGGCCGACTACGCCACGGCGAGTTTGCGCGTGCTGCAAGGGCCGACGCTGATTGCCTATCCCGATGATCCTGCACAAACGCTGGCTGCGCAAAACCTCGGCCAGTATTTACAGGATCACGGCTGGCAAAAAGTCCAACTGCAAGCCTACGACCCGACGGCGGATGCGCTACCGCTGGGTTCGCGCTCGGTGTTTTATCTGGGTACTGGCGGCGGTTTCAGTCGTTTGGCGACGCGGCTGCAAAGCGCCGGGCAGGTGCCGTATCTGTTCGCCGCCTCCAGCCAGGTGGCCGGCGATCTGCTGCAAGTCCCCGACGGCTTTACTCGGCGGGTGTTTCTCGCCTATCCGTTCGTGCCCAGCGACTGGACCCAGACCGGGCGCATGGCCCTGACGCTGCTGCGCGAAGGCCAGGGCCTCGGCGCCCAGCATGCGGTGCTGCAAGTCGGCGCCTACGCCTCGATGTTGCTGCTCAGCGAAGGCATGAAACAGGCCGGCCGCGACGCCAGCCGCGAAAAACTGGTGACGGCGCTGGAAGGCCTGCACGACTTCGACACCGGCCTGACCCCGCGCCTGAGTTTCGGCCCCGGACGACGCCTGGGTCTGAGCGGCGCCCATGTGGTCACCGTGGACTTGCCGGATCAGCGCTTTTATCTGGTCGCACCCTATAAACCGATTGTTGCCAGCCCCTGAATGGAGGGCCCGATCATGAAGCTCACAACGCTGATAATGCTGCTGACCTGCTGGCTGCCACTGGCGTGGGCCAATAACGAGCCGGCCGTGGCGCGAGTCAACGGCGAGGAGATTTCCGGGTTTCGCTTTGAGCGCTTCTTCGCCGAATACCTGGAAGATCAGGGTCGCGCCGTGGCGAGCATTCGTAATCCCAACGCCTATAAACAGCTGCGCCAGGCAGCACTGCAAGCGCTGATCGACAAAGAGCTGCTGTGGCAGGAAGCGCAAAAGCGCGGGGTGCAGATCGACGATCAAGTGGTGCTTCAGCAAGTCGAGCAGACCCGCAGTGCCATCGGCGGCACGGATAAATTCGTCCGGCGCTTGCAGGACGCCGGTTTCGACGAAGCGTCCTTCACCGAGTACACCCGCCGCGAACTGGCGGCTCAGCAGATGTTTGCCGAGCTGATCCGCGCCAATACCTTGCAACCCCGCCACCTGCTGATCCGCGTGCCCGCGCAAGCGGATGCAGCCACAGTGGCCGCAGCGCGTCTACGCTTGATGCAGATGCGCGCGCCGATTGCCGAGGCCGCGACGTTTGCCAGCCAACCGGTGCGCTCACCGTTCGGCTGGCATGTGATTTATTTGCCGAACCACCTGGAGGCCGCCGATGTCCCAGATTTGCAGGGGCTGGATACAGTCAGGGCAGAGCTCGCCCGACAGCAACAGACCCAGGCTCGTCGTCAGGTGCTCGCGCAATTACGGGTGCAGAACAGGATCGAACGAATTGACGACGACTGAAGGTTCCCCCCCAATAGTGGGGAATGGCTTCGATGTCCATTCAGGTGCTTCCCCGTTTCTGGGGAACGGGGTACCGGGACGAGCGGGCATTGTCATTAAATTCAAGGACATGAAGAGATAAAATTACCGGCGCTCAGCCTGGCATGAAGTGTGCGTTACCCCTGGTAAGGCGCACTCTCAGGGCAGGGTCATCGGACCTGCTGTTTCAAGGAGTCGACCTTGGTTAACAAAGTACTGGTTGTCGAAGACGAACAGCTGCTTGCACAAAACCTTCAGGATTATCTGTCGGCGCAGGGGCTGGACGTCCGGATTGCACATGACGGAGCGACGGGTATCGGTTTGGCCGAAACGTTTGCCCCCGACGTGCTGGTGTTCGATTACCGCTTGCCCGATATGGAAGGCTTTGAGGTGCTCGACGCGGTCCGCCAGAACAGGACGTGTAATTTTGTGCTGATAACAGGTCACCCCACCGCTGAAGTCTGTGAGCGGGCGCGGCAACTGCAAGTCAGCCACATCCTGTTCAAACCGTTTCCATTGGCGGAACTGGCCCGAGCTGTCTGCGACCTTCTGGGCATCAAGCGCGAAGCGAAACCCGGTGCGAGCCCTTCCGAGGGCTTCGTCGAACGACGCCAGAGCAGGACCGAGAGCTTCCCGTTGCAGTTGTACGATGGCAGTTGGGTGTTGGCGGATCGGCGACGGCAGTCGCAATCCATGGCGCCGGACGACGATCAAATGCTCACCGGGGAGTAATGGCGCGATCAGACGTTCCGGCACTTGCCGCCAAGGTTTGCCGCGCCGACAGGGCACTGAGCCCCGGTTGGAGAGCAAGCCATGGAACGTCTGTCCGTTGTCGTCGAACCTCTGCTGGCCGAAAGCGCGCCTGCGCATTTTTCCAGTGAACACTTTTCCAGCGAGCAGTTGTCCCAGGCCCGGGCGCGGGCCGCCACCTCCGGCGAACGCGTGCTTGAAGCCCTTGGCGTACTCTGTGAACTGGCGCCGATGCCGTTCATTCACACCCTCGGCGCCACCCTGCATTACCCGGTGCTCGACACCGACAGCCTGTTTGCGGCGACGCCGGTTTTCGACCGCGTCACCCTCGCACAATGCCTGAAACGTGAATTCATCCTGCTGCGCCACAACGACGAAGTCATCGGCGTGTTTGCCGACCCCTTCGACCCGGCGCGGCTGGCCTGGATCGATGACTGCCTGCACGGAGCGCCGCTGCATCTGGTGCACGCCGATGACCTCAAGGCCTATCTGGCCCGTCACGAAGAAAGCTTCCACGCCGTCGAATCGCTGAACGCCCAAGGCGATACCCACCACGAAATCGACACCCTGCAAAGCCTGTCGCTGACCAGCATCAGCGAAGACGCCAGCAGCGTGGTGAAACTGGTCAACTCGACCCTCTACGACGCGCTGAAAATGCATGCCAGCGACATCCACCTCGGCACCACCGGCCACGGTCTGGTGATCAAGTACCGCATCGACGGCGTGCTCAACAACATCAGCAAAGTCCAAGGTACGGAGTTCGCCGAGCAGGTGATCTCGCGGGTCAAGGTCATGGCTGAACTGGACATCGGCGAAAAACGCGTGCCGCAGGACGGTCGTTTCAAGATCGGCATCAGTGGCCGTCAGATTGACTTCCGTGTGTCGATCATGCCGAGCATTTTTGGCGAAGACGCGGTGCTGCGTGTCCTCGACAAACAGGATCTGGCTGACAAGGTCTGCGGCGTGCAATTGCAGGCGCTGGGCTTTGAAGACGAAACCCTGCGTCAGTTGCGCCGGCTCGCCGCCGAACCCTACGGGATGGTCCTTGTGACCGGCCCGACCGGCAGCGGCAAGACCACCACGCTGTACGCGATGATCACCGAGATCAACCACGGCGTGGACAAGATCATCACCATCGAAGACCCGGTCGAATATCAACTGCCGGGGGTGCTGCAGATCCCGGTCAACGAGAAAAAAGGCCTGACCTTCGCCCGGGGTTTGCGCTCGATCCTGCGCCACGACCCGGACAAGATCATGGTCGGCGAAATCCGTGACCCGGACACCGCGCAGATCGCCGTGCAATCGGCGCTCACTGGCCACCTAGTGTTCACCACCATCCACGCCAACAACGTTTTCGACGTGATCGGCCGCTTCACCCAAATGGAAATCGACCCCTACAGCCTGGTCTCGGCGCTCAATGCGATTCTCGCCCAGCGCCTGATTCGGCTGGTGTGCGCCAGTTGCAGCGCGCCGGTCAATCCAAGCGATGAAGAGCTGCGCGCCTCGGGCCTCAATCCGCAGAAAGTCGATCACTACCACTTCGTCCACGGCAAAGGCTGCGGCCACTGCCGGGGCAGCGGTTATCGCGGGCGCACGGCGATTGCCGAGTTGCTGCACCTCGACGACGAGCTGCGCCAGATGATCGTCGAGCGCCAACCGATCAAACAAATCAAAGCCCTGGCCTGTGCCCGTGGTTTGCGCCTGCTGCGCGAATCGGCGCTGGAGCTGGTGGAACAAGGTCGCACCACGCTGGAGGAGATCAATCGTGTCACTTTTATCGCGTGAGCGTTTTGTCGCCGTGCTCGGCGCCAGCGGTGTTGGCCTCGGTCAGCGGCGCGGCAGCGACACCCTGTGGCTGGGCAGCGTCGGTTACATCGACGAAGGCTTCCAGAGCTACGCGGTGGCGCTGGATACCCTCGATCGCCTGCTCGGTGAACACGCCCGTGCCGGTGCCGAATTGAGCGTGGTCATCTCCGGGCACTTCAGCCGCTTCTGCCTGGTGCCGTGGAGCGCGCAAATCAGCAGCCCTGAAGAACTGCGCGGCTTTGCTCAGCTGTGTTTCGAAGACCTGTTCGGTGCACCAACCCAGCCGTGGAGTCTGGTGCTGTCCGCCGAACCGGCCGGTTACGACCGCATCGCCAGCGCTTTGCCGCAAGACTTGCTCGAACGTCTGCGGGTGCTGGTCAGCGGTCGCGGTTTGCGCCTGCGCTCGGTGCAGCCGTACCTGATGGCGGCGTTCAATCGCTTCGACAAAAGCCTCGATGCCGGCGACTTCCTCTTTGTCGTCGCCGAGCCGCAACGCAGTGTGTTGTTGCTGGCGAGGGAAGGGCGCTGGGCTGGCGTGCGTTCGGTGGGCGGCAGCGACAGCGACGCGGCGCTGAATGCCTTGATCGGTCGCGAACGGCAGCTGCAAGCCTCGACCAGCGAACGTGCCTTCAACGTTTATCTGCATGCCCCGGCGCGCCTCGATGCGCATCCGGACGTGGCGGGCGTGCAACTGCGCACCCTTGAAGACGACTCGATGAACGTGCGTGACGGCTTGTACGTCATGTCCCGGGCGGTGGCCTGACATGCGCGCCCTTAACCTCGATTTTCAGCCACGGCCACGTTCCGGCCCATTGGGTTGGAGTTTGCTCGGTGGCGGTGTGCTGCTGGCGCTGCTGTGCTTCGGCGTGCAACAGCACCTCGGCGCGCACACCGAACAGCAACAAGGCCACCTGCAAACCACCCAGCGTCAGCTCACCGGCGACAGCGGCGCCAAGTCCACCCTGAGCCCGGCGGAAACCCGCGAGCAAGCGGCAAACCTCGCCGAGATGCGCAAGGTCTCGCAGCAACTGCGCCGGCCATGGGAACGCCTGTTCGCCATGCTCGAAGCGATGCCGCGCGATGACGTCGCGCTGCTGACCCTGACCCCGGATGCCCGTAAAGGTCAGGTACGCATCAGCGCCGAAGCGCGAGATCTGCAAGCGATGCTCGACTTCCACAAACGTCTGGAAGCCAGCGACGAGCTGTCGGACGTGTCGCTGCTCAGCCACGAAATTGTCGTCAAATCGCCGGAACAACCGGTGCAATTCAACCTGTCGGCGACTTGGGAGATTGGCGATGCGAATCCCTAGACTGATCGTCCACGAATACCTGCAAGGTCTCGGTGTTCCGGGCCTGGCCGGGCTGGCGCTGCTGCTGATCGCCGTGGCTTGGGCACTCGGTGGTTTGCTGCCGGGTTGGCAATCATTGCAGCACCTGAGCCTGCAGACTCAGGAAGCCACCGCGTACTTGGCCAAGGTTGAGGACGGCAGCATCGCGCCACCGGTGGTGCCACAGCGTCAGCTCGACGACTTCCGCAACAAACTGCCGGCGCAGCCGCAAGCCACCGTCGCCATCGACCGCATCTACGCCCTTGCAGCCCAGGAGCACATCACCCTGGCGCGCGGTGAATATGCCCTCGGCGTCGACCCGAAAACCCATCTGGCGCGCTATCAGATTCTCCTGCCAGTGCGCGGCAGCTACCCGCAACTGCGCCGCTTCCTGCACGCCTTGCTCGGGCAGTTGCCGGCGGTGGTGGTGGAAGACCTCGAGTTGCAACGCAAAAAGATTGGCGACACCGACCTCAACGGCCGGATCCGTATGACCCTTTACCTGTCGAGGTCGTGATGAATACCAAGCGCGTGACAGGTTGGTTGGCATTCTTCGGCGTAGCGGCCGCGCTGGCGTGGTTGCCGGAATATTTCTCGCCAAGCGAAGACGCCGATTCCAACGAAGTGGCCGTCGCTACGCCGGGGAAAACCCGTGGCGCGCTGCCGGCCAGCACCGCCAAGGCCAAAGACGCCCCGATCAAGGATTTGAGCCCGGCCGGCGACCTGTTTGCCGCCAAATCCTGGAAGGCCGCGCCGACTCTGGCCACGGTCACCGAAATGGCCATCAATCCAGCAACAGTGGTGCAAGCCCCGAGCCTGCCACCGGTGCCGTTTCAGTTCGTCGGCAGGCTGCATGACCGCAGCGACCTGCAAGTGTTTTTGCAGAACGGCGAAAAGATCTACGTCGTGCGCAATGGGGATGTGATCGACGACACCTGGAAGATCACCGGCATTTCCGATCTGGAACTGAGTCTGGTCTACCTGCCCTTGCATTTGTCGCAGACCCTGTCTGTGGGGAGTACGCAATGAACCGTTCCCGTTTGCTGATGAGCCTGGGCCTGTGTGCCGGGCTGGCCGCGTGCAGTTCTGCACAAGTGGCCAACAAGGAAGCCGCCGACCTGATTGAACAGGGTCAGTACGAAGCGGGGCTGGCCCGTGTCGAGGAAGGTCTGCGCGAAAACCCACGGGACACCGAGCTGCACTTGCTGCTCAACAGCGGTCGGGCCAAGGCCATCACCGCGTTGCTGACGACCGGCGACACCGACCGTTCGCGCCGCGATTTCGCCTCGGCGCGGGTGGCCTACAACCGCGCGCTGACCATCGAGCCGAACAACCGCCGCGCTCAGGATGCCCTGAAGCAGATGGACTACCTGCGCAGCATGGACGAGAAACTCGAACTGGCCCGTGGCGACCTGCGTCGCGGTGACATCTACGGTGCTGATCGGCAGGTCAAACAGATCCTCGAACTCGACCCGAATAACGAAGGCGCGCTGGCGCTGCAAGGCAACATTCGTCTGGTGCAGAGCCGCAACGTGATTGCTTATCCGCAACTGCGCACCAAGCTTGATCGGCCGGTGACTCTGGAGTTTCGCGACGCCAACCTGAAGACCATTTTCGAAGTGCTGTCGCAGGTCGCCGGACTGAACTTCATCTTCGACAAAGACCTGCGCCCGGACATGAAAGCGACGATCTTCGTGCGTGACGTGCGCATCGAAGACGCCGTGACCCTGCTGCTGCAACAGAACCAGTTGCACCAGAAAGTGGTGAACGAAAACACCTTGCTCATCTACCCGGACTCGCCACAGAAAGTGAAGGATTACCAGGAACTGGTGATGCGCACGTTCTACCTGACCAGCATCGACGCCAACACCGCGCTGAACATGGTCAAAACCATGCTCAAGACCCGCGACGTGTTCGTCGACGAACGCCTCAACACCCTGACCATGCGCGACACCGAAGACGCCGTGCGCATGGCCGAGAAACTGCTGCAGTCGCAAGATCAGTCCAACCCGGAAGTGGTGCTGGAGGTGGAAGTGATGGAAGTCGCCACCCAGCGCATTCTCGACCTAGGGCTGCAATGGCCGAACACCTTCGGCGTGGTCAACAGCGACGGTTCGGCGGTGACTCTGCTTGATCAACTGAAAGGCATCAATTCCAGCCGGATTTCGATCTCGCCGTCGCCGCAAGCCAAGATCAACGCCCAGGACAATGACATCAACACCCTCGCCAGCCCGGTGATTCGTGTGAGCAACCGTGAGCAGGCGCGGATCCACATCGGTCAGCGCGTGCCGATCATCAGCGCGACTTCGGTGCCGTCGACGCAAGGCCCAGTGATCACTGAGAGCGTCACCTACCTCGACGTCGGTCTGAAGCTCGAAGTGCAGCCGACCGTGCACCTGAACAACGAAGTGGCGATCAAGATTGCTCTCGAAGTGAGTAACGCCACGCCGCTGGAGCCGACCCGGCAGGGCACGATCCCGGTGCAGGTCGACACCCGTAACGCGCAAACCTCGCTGCGTTTGCATGACGGCGAAACGCAGATCCTCGCTGGCCTGATGCGCAACGACCACGGCGCCACCGGCAACAAGATTCCGGGCCTCGGCGATATCCCAGGGATTGGCCGGCTGTTCGGCAGCAACAAGGACACCGTCGGCAAATCCGAACTGGTGCTGTCGATCACCCCACGGATCGTGCGCAACCTGCCGTACCAGAGCCCGTCGGACATGGAGTTCTCCACTGGTACCGAAACCAGCATGCACATCCAGGCACCGGATCGTTCGCAGAGTTACGTGATGCCATCGCCTGCCGCGCAGCCGCGTGCAGTCGGTGAGTCGGCCGTGGCCACCACCCATGTCACCGTCGAGAAGCCTTGATCATGAACGCCTGCCAACGCGGTTTCAGCCTGATCGAAGTCGTGGTGACGCTGGCCCTGATCGGCCTGTTGGCGAGCATGGCCGCGCCGCTGACCGAGACTTTGGTGCGGCGTGGCAAGGAGCAGGAATTACGCAACGCGCTGTACCAGATTCGCGATGGCATCGACGCCTACAAACGCGCCTTCGATGCCGGCTACATCGAGAAGTCGCTGAACAGCAGCGGCTACCCGCCGAATCTGCAAGTACTGGTCGAAGGCGTGCGCGATGTGCGCAGTGCCAAAGGCGCCAAGTTCTACTTTTTACGCCGCATCCCGCGCGATCCGCTGGTGCCGGCCAAACGTGATGACGAAGGGGGTTGGGGCGTGCGCACCTACAACAGTTCGGCTCAGAACCCGCGCGATGGCGAGGACGTGTTCGACGTCTACTCCCACGCCCGGGGCAAGGGCCTCAACGGCATCGCCTACCGCGAGTGGTGAACCTCATGCGCCGGGAAAAAGGTTTTACCTTGCTGGAGCTGATGGTGGTGATGGCGATCATCGCCACGCTGATGACCATCGCGCTGCCGCGCTACTTCAACAGCCTCGAAGCGTCGAAGGAAACCACCCTGCGCCAGAGCCTGTCGGCGATGCGCGAGGCGCTGGATCACTTTTACGGCGACACCGGGCGGTATCCGGATTCCATCGAGCAACTGATCGAACAACGTTACCTGCGCAACGCGCCACTCGATCCGATCACCGAACGCAAAGACCAGTGGGTGCTGATCGCGCCACCGGACGGTGTGGCGGGTGGCGTGGCTGATATCAAAAGCGGTGCTACCGGGAGGGCGCGTGATGGCAGCCAGTATTCCGAGTGGTAACCGCGCGCAGCAGGGTGGCTTCACCTACCTGGGCGTGCTGTTCCTGATTGTGGTGATGGGCATGGGGCTGGCCAGTGCCGGCGAGTTGTGGTCGACCGCTTCGCGCCGTGATCGTGAACGCCAGTTGCTCTGGGTCGGCACTCAGTACGCACAGGCGTTGCGCAGTTATTACCGCAGTTCGCCAGGGTTGGCGCAGTACCCGAAAGAACTCGTAGATCTGCTCGACGATCAGCGTTTTCCAGAAGCGAAACATCATTTGCGTCAGCTTTATCCAGACCCGATCGGTCAGGGTGAATGGGCATTGCAACGTGGTTTTGATGGACGCATCACCGGCCTCAACAGTCCTTCGACCGAGCTGCCTTTGAAGCAATCGGGCTTCCCGACGCAGTGGTCGGATTTCGACGGCATGCAGCGTTATTCGGACTGGCAGTTCGTCGCCGAAAAGGCCTTCCTCGACGGCACCAATGGCCCGGCCAAAGGCCAGTCGAATCTGCCACAGGCGTTGCAGCCATGACTCGCCACTGGTGGTGCGCGCTGATGCTCACCGTGGCGGCGTGCTGCGCGCAGGCCGGTGAGGAAGACGAAATGATGGGCTTTATCGTCGACGACACGATCTCGCACATCGGCCACGACTTTTACTACTCGTTCAGTGAACGCCTGCGCGACACCAGCCCGATGGATTTCAACCTGGTGGTGCGCGAGCGGCCCGACGCGCGCTGGGGCAGCCTGGTGACCGTGGAATATCAGCAACGCCTGGTTTATCGGCGCTTCCTGCCGCCGAACACCGTGGAACTGAAGGACGAGGCCTACGCGGCCGCCGACTGGGTTCGACGCCAGGTTGTCCAGCGCAAGCTGGAGGCTCTGTTGCAGGACACCACCGACCTTGAGAAGGACGAACTATGAACAGCACAACGTTCTCACGGCGCAGCGGATTGTGGATCTCGGGGTTGTTGATCGGGCTCGCCAGCGCTGCCGCTGTCCAGGCCACTGAACTGGTCTACACGCCGGTCAATCCGTCGTTCGGCGGCAATCCGCTGAACGGTACCTGGTTGCTCAACAACGCTCAGGCGCAAAACGATCACGACGATCCGGACATCCAGAGCCGCTCGGCAGTGGCCGGGACGTCGGCGCTGGAGCGCTTCACCAGTCAATTGCAATCGCGGCTGCTAGGGCAGTTGCTGGACAACATCTCCACCGGCAACACGGGGAGCCTGTCCACCGACTCTTTTATCGTCAACGTCATCGACGACTCCGGGGCACTGAGCATTGAAGTGACCGATCGAGCGACCGGTGAGGTTTCGGAAATTCAGGTGAACGGCCTCAACCCATGACGGGCTGACGGTTCCGGGGAGTGACGGACATGAAAAAGATCATCGCGTTAGGGCTGCTGTTGGCGACATTACAAGGGTGCAGTCTGCGTGAGCCGATGTCGGCCGAGCAGGACACCGAAACTCCGACCCTGACTCCAAGGGCCTCGACTTATTACGACTTGCTGAAGATGCCGCGCCCCAAGGGCCGGTTGATGGCGGTGGTGTACGGGTTCCGGGATCAGACCGGGCAGTACAAACCGACGCCGGCGAGTTCGTTTTCCACCAGCGTGACCCAGGGCGCGGCGTCGATGTTGATGGACGCGATGCAGGCCAGTGGCTGGTTTGTGGTGCTGGAGCGGGAAGGGCTGCAGAACCTGTTGACCGAGCGCAAGATTATTCGTGCGTCGCAGAAGAAGCCGAATACGCCGGTGAATATTCAGGGTGAGCTGCCACCGTTGCAGGCGGCGAACATGATGCTCGAAGGCGGGATCATCGCCTATGACACCAATGTGCGTAGCGGTGGGGAAGGGGCGCGGTATCTGGGGATTGATTTGCAGCGTGAGTATCGGGTGGATCAGGTGACTGTGAACTTGCGTGCGGTGGATGTGCGCAGTGGGCAGGTGTTGGCGAATGTGATGACCAGCAAGACGATTTATTCGGTGGCGCGCAGTGCGGGGATTTTCAAGTTTATCGAGTTCAAGAAGTTGCTTGAGGCTGAGGTTGGGTATACGACGAATGAGCCGGCGCAGCTTTGTGTGTTGTCGGCGATTGAGGCGGCGGTGGGGCATATGGTGGCGCAGGGGATTGAGCGGCGGTTGTGGCAGGTGGCGGGGGACGCTTCTGTGCCTTCGCAGGATGATGTGTTGAATCGGTATTTGAGCCAGAACAAGGTGGATCCGGAAGCGGAGTGAACGTGGCGGCCTTCGGGCCGACCAGGTTCTTGCCGATGTACCCAGTTCCCACTGTGGGAGCGAGCCTGCTCGCGAAGGCTTTTTGTCAGGCGGCGGGGTTCTTTTTGACTGAGTACATATCCGTTTCTGCGGTAACGGCTGATTAGGGTTCCGCCCTTACGGCGGGTCACTTTTTCCAGACGCCGAAAAAGTAACCAAAAAGGCTTGCTCCTACGTCCGGCCCGCTCGCTAAAGCTCGGGGTTCCTTCGCTCCGGGATCGATCCGGGCGCAGCGCCTACGGTTTGCTTCGCTGCACCTCCTCTCGCTGTGTTTGGCTGCGCCAAACGGTCGCTGCGCTCCCACGCCCGGATCAATCCCTCCACTCAGCCTTCCGACGTCGCCCGTGGATCAAGATCAAGAGCAGGCGAGCTGACACTCGGCCTATTGAGTGGTGAGGAGCACAGCGTGGTCGGCTTTGGATTTGTGGTGGATTCGCCCCTCATCGGAACGCCGCCCGCCCAGCCCTCTCCCGAGGGAGAGGGAGCTGATTTTTGGGCCTTTCAAAATCTGAGTTCAACGGGGTATCGCACGTCGGCGTACATTTCCCAAACACCACGGTCAGTCCCCTCTCCCTCCGGGAGAGGGCTAGGGTGAGGGCTGCGATTTGAAGTGTGTTTAAAGAAGTGTCTGAATCAGCGGAACCTTCCCACAAGGTTTTCAGGTTGTCCGTCGGACGTCCGGTCTCTAGCCTGTGTTCGTCGCTGCCAATTCAGCGACCGGGCGTGGAAACCCGAGTAACTACAGAGCGCACAAGCGCCATTCATAACGTATCCTTGCGCACCTCACTGTGTGCACTTTGTTATGGCGGCTGTGCGTGGGAGACCTTGTGTCTGCCGGGTTGCCTCTGTCCCGGGTTTCCAACCTGCGTACAGCTGCCACCTATTCGCTTGGAAACCGAATGGGGGGCCAGCTATAACCGTCATACAGGGTAAATAACCATGAAAAAACCAACACCCAACCCCCCAGAATCAGACACCAACACCACATCCCCCTACGCCTCAGTCGACAGCAAAAAACTCCACGAAGCCGCCGACCGCGCCCTGGATTTCTACCTCAACCCCACCGCTCACATCATGTCCAGCGCCAACGAGCCGGAACCCATGTATCTCGCCAACCCGAGATACAACACCGAATCCCTGCTAGCCAATGCCAGCGAAACCCTCGGCTCGGCCAGCGAAATGCTCATCAACTTCGCCGCCTCCCTGGAAACCTCACAGCGCAAGACAGCACTGGGCATCGCACAAGTCGTCATGCTGGGCGAATTGGCGGTGAATCAAGCGCTGGATCACGTCGAGTTGAAGGATGGCTAATTAGATCGTTCCCACGCGCAGCAAAGGAATGCAGCCCCTGACGCTCTGCATCAAATTCGCAATTTGGAACTGGAGCGTCCCGAGAGCCATTCCCACGCAGAGCGTGGGAACGATCAAAAAACCGTACCTCCACGGGAAGCACGGTTTCTTGTGTTGAGACGAGGAAGCGATCTTAACCGGGGTCGCGTCGAGGGTACTCCTGACGCGTATGCAAGATGCTCACAATCTCAATTTGGTCCGCCACTTGATAAACGACGAGATAGTTCGGGCTTACCACAATCTCTCGAGTGCCGGGAGAGCGGCCTTTGCGATACAGGTGTGGATGCCAACAAAGCGCAGATGTAGTTTTTACGACGGACTTGTGAAGTGCAGTCGCCGCTACAAAATTTCGCTCGCCAATGTACTTCAGGATTTTCGAGAGTTCGACCCGAGCCTTGGGTCGCCACTTAATCTGCATCAGCGCTTTTGCGCATTGATTCCATCAAGGCGTTGATTTCCTCCATCACTTGCTCATGGGGAATACTCGGGCGCGGATCATCGAGAGAGGCCTGTACTTCGGCCCGAAACCAACGGTCATAACTTGCAGCCTGTTCCTCGGGATCAAGATCCGAAACAACCGGGCACAGTGGGTCGATCAAGGACGGGTCGATCATAGAACCTCCGGGTTTGGTGCCTCGAAGTCTATTCGTTAACGGTATCGCTGTCGTCGCTGTCTGGATGAATTGCATGTAGGCCAAGCTCCATGAGGATCAAGTTGTCCCGGCAAATCCTAGAGCCTGCACTTCCGACGGCCAACCGCCAGAACTTGTCAGAAAACTCCCCGAATTTCTAAAAACGTTCCGTTTTCCGTAGGACGCAACTCAAACGTCAGCGCAAAAAAAACCGCGACCCCCCTCACCAGAGAATCGCGGCCCATCAACACCCAACCCCTACTGCTGCAAAACCGTCGCCTGGTTAGCCGACCCGAACTGCTGAATATTCGCCGTCTGCGTGACCCCGCTCTGATCGACATTGGCAATGTTCCCCGTGCCGCCCTGGGTCACATACGCCATGTTCATCGTATCCGCTTGTTTCACGGTGATCATGTTGTCACTGCCATACAGCTGCGCGGTATACGCCTGGTTGCCAGTCCCGGATTGATCGAACTCAGCGCTGTTCCCCGTGCCATTCGAAGAACCCTGCACCAGGTTCCCTGTCCCGCGCTGATCCGAGATCAGAATGTTGTCGCTACCATTCTGATCAAAGTACAGCTCGTTGTAGGAATCAGCCTGACTGACCGTGGTCTTGTTGCCAGTCCCGGTCTGATGCGTGGTCATGACTTGCCCGACGCCATCCTGAGTGAAGCTGGCGATGTTGCCATTCCCCGCCTGAGTCACAGTCGCACGCTGGCCGCTGCCGAACTGGCCACCGGATTGTGGGCCTTTCCAGTTGCTGGCGTAGACCTTGTTGTCGTTGCCCACGGAGGTGGCGTTGAGCACGTGGCTGTCGCCGTTCTGGTAGGTGAAGTGCACGTTGCCGTTACCGACCTGATACAGCGCCAGTGTCGAGTTGACCGATTCGAACTGGTCGGCGTAGATCGCGTTGCTGTTGCCGACCTGGGTGACGGCGGCGGTGTTGTTTTCGCCGAAGCTTTGATCGACCACGGTTTCGTTGCTGTCACCGTACTGGTTGACGGTGGCCTGGCTGGCCAGTTGCGCGTCCTGCCAGATTTCCGTGCCGTTGAGGTTGCCGAACTGGTTGATGGTGATGTTGCCGCCAGTGCCATTGCGCTGGTCGCCGTAGGCGTAGTTGCCTTCGCCGGCCTGGTTGATGCCGATCTGGCCGCCGTTGTGCAGCACTTGTTCGGCGGTGCCGTAGTTGGCGGTGCCGTACTGGGTGATCACTGAACTGTTGCCGGTGCCTTCATAGAGTTGCTCGATGTTGGCTTCGTTGCTGTCGCCGAACTGGAAGGTTTTGCCTTCGCTGCCGTTTTGCGAATCCTGATAGATGAACGAGAAGTTGCCAGTGCCTTGCTGCTGTTGCAGCGCGTTGTTCGGTGAGCCGAAGCCCAGCGACTGGCTGGCGTGGGCGGTGTTGAAGGCGCCGATTTGTTGCTGGGTGATGGTGGCGTTGTCTTCGTAAAGCTGTTCGGCGTAACCGGCGTTGTAGTCGCCGACCGCGTCCTGGGTGATCACGCTGCTGGCGTGGTCTTGCACGGCGGCGGCGTCGTTGCCCTGGCCCAGTTGGGTCTGGGTGGCGGTGCTGAATGGAGCTTGGGTCTGTTTCACATCCGCGATGTTGGCGGTACCGACCTGGCTCTGGTTGGACAGGCTGTCGTCGGCCATGGCCTGGGCACTGATCATGACCAGGATGGCGGCGGTGAGGGGCGTCAGTTTGAACATGATGAACTCTCCGATGATTGCAGTGCTTAGCGATATTGCTTGACCGAAACGCTCATGCCGTTGCCCGACTGGGTCACGGCGCTTTGCAGCCCCGCGCCGGCCTGCTCGATGCTGGCGTCGTTGTTGTTGCCGTTTTGCGAAATCTGCGCGCGGTTGTGGCTGCCGTTCTGAGTGATCGAGGCGGCGTTGCCGGAACCGTTCTGGTTGATCAGCGCCATCAGGTCGCTGCCCTGTTGCAGGATGTACGCCTCCTGATTGCTGCCCGACTGCACGATCTGCCCGAGCAGCGACTGACCGTTCTGTTGCAGCAGGGCGACGTTGGCCTGGCCGAGCTGGTCGATCAGGGCTTGCTGACCCACCGGTGGAGGCAGTTCGCCGAGGTCGCTGCTGGTCGGGGCCAGGTCGTCGTTTTCCATCAGGTCGTCGGCGCGCACGCCTGCACTGCTGCACAGCAGGAGCAGGCAAAGCAGGGCGGCGGTCGACGTGTTCATGGTGAAAATCCTGTGTGGCGTTATCCGGTTGCGAAGCACGCCCCAGCCACCCGCAAGTGGCTGGGGCGCAGGCCTAGAGCGTGGTCACCGAGACCGTGCGCACGGTGCCTTGGGACGAGCGGATCGTCGCGGTCGGGTTGGCCGATGGCACCACGAGCGTGTTGTTCAGCGTCAGCCGCCAGCGTCCGGTCAACGGCACCGTGGTGGTGCCAAGGGTGACCAGCCCGGAAGGGGTGGTGACCTGCACGGTGATGGTGTTGCCGGTGGTCACTGACGAAGTGCCGGTGAAGTCCCAGTTGAAGCGCCCGCCAGAGCGTGCCTGCACCGTTGAAGCGGTGACGGCGAACGTTTCCGCTGCTGGCCGTGGCGACACTTGCACCGTGACTGTGGCCGGCGTCGACAGGGCACCGAAGGCGTCCCGGGCGATGTAGGTGAAGGTCGTGGTGAACGCCGTGGTCACGGTGGCCGGTGGGGTGTAGGTGATCACCGTGCCGTTGCTGCTAACCGTGCCTCGGCCGGCGGCCGGTTGGGTCAGGCTGTTGACGGCCAGTGGCACGTTACCTTCCGGATCGGTGTCGTTGGCCAGCACGTTGATCGGGATTGCCACACCGAGCGTGGCGACAGCGTCCGCGACGGCGGTCGGTGCCTGGTTCGGTGCGACGGTGATGGTTACGGTGGCTGGATTGGCCGAGGCCAGGCCTTTGGCGTCCTGCGCTTTGTAGGTGAAGGTGGTGGTCAGTGGCGCGTTGACTACCGCTGGCGGCGTGTAGACCACCGATGTGGTGCCGTTGAGCGCGACGGTGCCTTGGCCGGCGGCCGGTTGAGTCAACGCGGTGATGCCCAGCGGATTGTCACCATCAGGATCGCTGTCGTTGGTCAATAGACTGAGGGTGATCGGCACGCCGAAGCTGGTGCTGCCGCTGTCGGCGTTGGTGATTGGCGCCTGGTTTTCACCGGTGTCTGGCGCGTTGCCGACCACGACGACTGCTTCGGTGTCTCCACCGCCAGCGGCAGATTTCACTGTCACGGTGGCCGGTGGCTGGGTCAGGTCGGCGACGGTGATGCGTTGCAGGGTGCCGGTTTTCGACAGACGCCCGTAGCCCTGGGCAACCATGTCGGGGATCGCCACTTCATCGCTCGAAGTGGCCTCGATCAGCAAGCTATGGTTGGCCCAGTTGTAGCGCGCGGTCTGCACTTTCACCACGTCGGTGAGCTTCGCCGACACGGCCGTCGGACGCGTGGTGCCGGCGGGGTTGGTGGCGGTCACGACGACTACCGGAGGTACCGCGCCAGTGCCCAAGCGGTGGCCGAAGAACAGACCATTGTTGTCACCCAACAGACTGGTCTGGCACGGCGTTGGCGGTGGGCCGGGCAGCAGCGCCACGGTTTCGCGGAAGCACAGGGTCGAGCTGTTACTGGCCTTGGCAAACACTTCGGCACGCACGCCAGCGGCGGTGCGGCGATAGGTGGCGCGGTCGATTTCCACCTGGGTCTGCTGACGGTTGTCGAGCACTTTGCCGGACAGGCTGAACACGCTTGACTGGATCGTCCCGGCAGGCCCGGTGATGCGCAGGAAGTTGGTGTTGAACGGGCTGCCGGTCACCGCTTCGTTGAGGTTCGGGTCGCCGATGAAAGTTTCCGTGGCGCCGGTGTCCGGGTTTACTTCGGTGTACGGGCCGTTGACGCTGCGCAAAAACGGTCCGATGGCGCCATTGACGGCACCGGTGAAATTGCCCGGTGCGCCGATGCCGATGTCGCGGGTGATGTTGATCGCGCGGCGCCCGGGTGCGGTGACATTGACCGTCTCGACGCCATACGGGTGCGTGATGGTGTAGGTGCCGGCAACGGGTACGTTTACCCGGATGCGAATCCGCGCAAAGCTTTGCTGATCACCGTCCGCCGGATTTTCCGAGGCGAATGCCGCTTCGATCCCGGCGACATAAGCGTCCACACCATAACCGGCAGCGTTGTCGGCAATCGTGGTTTCGGCCAGGAACCAGAAGGCTTCCGGCGGCCAGTTGTCTGGGAAAATCATCGGCTGGGCATCGTCGTAGATGCCTGGCTCGGCCAAGAGAATGCACATGTAGGCCGGCGGTGTGGTCGCGGCAACGCGCGAACTGGCGGCGCGCGACTGGCACAGTTCCATCGACAGCAGATTGTTGTCCTGATACCACATCGGGAATTTCCCGGTGGCGAAGGTGTAAGGGCCGGGGTCGACGGCGGCGAGTTGCGCATAGGCACTGCCGGTCAGCGAGAGAGCGAGCCCGAGCGCGTTGAGCGCAAAGCGTGGCCACTTGTTCATGATGCCTCCTGATGCGGATCTGGGCATGTGAGCGTTCATTGCACGATGACCACTTCTTCGGTATCGCTGCCGCCGTTGGACGACGTCACCCGAACCTTGGCCGGCGGTATCGGCGAGATCCCGGTGGCCAGGGTTTTCACCGCGCCGTCGCCACCGAGCGCGCCGATGGCGGCGCCGCTGCCGGAGGTGGCGGTGAGTACCGGCGGCGAGGTTTCGTCACTGGTCGAGGCGACCACGGTCAGTTGTCCGGAGCTCAGGCTGTATTGCGCGCTCTGGATCACCACCAGGTCGGTCAGGGTCATGGGCAGAGTGGTCGGCGTGCTGCTGGCGATGGCCAGGTGGTTGTCGGCGGTCACTTGCAAGGTGGTTGGCAAGGTCGGGTTGACCGAGGACTGCGCGTACCAGCTGCCGGTGCTGTTGGCTTCGGTCATGTTCAGCACCGGGGTGCTGCTGGTAACGGCGACGGTGCCTGGCGCTGGCGGCGCGAGGACGAACACATCCTGCTGGGCGACCGGCGCACTGGTTCCCGCAGTACGCGAGTAAGTGCTGCGCTGGGTGATCAATGGTGTAGGCCGGACCACCGTCGACAACTTGCCCGAAACGGCGAACACGTTCGTCCGCAGATCGAGGCCGTTAGGGCCTTCGATGCGTACGTAGTTAGTGTTGAACGGGCTGCCGGTGACTGCCTCGTTGAGGTTCGGGTCGCCGACGAATTGTTCGGCGGCACCGGTCAGCGGGTTGGTCTCGGTGTAGGGACCGTTGACGCTGCGCAGGAACGGTCCGATGTCACCCTTGAGCGCGCCGTCATAGGTTTTCGGCGTGCCGATACCAATGTCGCGAGTCATGTTGATCGCGCGCCGCCCGGGGGTGTCGATGTTGAACACGTCGACCCCATACGGGTGGGTGATGACATAGGTGCCGGCGGTCGGTACATCGACGCGAATACGGATACGGGCGAAGCTGACTTGATCGCCTTCAACCGGTTCCTCGGCAGCGAACGCGGCTTCGATGGCGCTGACGTAGCCCAGATCAATTCCCCGTGCGGCGTCGACGAGGGCCGTTTCGCCGGTGAACCAGAACGCTTCGTCGGGAAAGTTTGTCGGGAAGACAATCGGTTGCGCGTCATCGAACACGCCGGGGGTCGGCAGCAGCGAGCACATGTAAGACGGCGCGCCGGGGGCGCTGGGTACTCGGGAGCTGAGCGCTTTGGACAGGCACAGATCCAGGGTGCGACCGTGTGAGTCCTGGTACCAACTGGCGAAACCGCCGTTGGCCGGCGTGTACGGACCCGGATCAACAGCAAACAAAGCGGCCTGGGCGATGCCCTGGGCCAATGCGCTCACGACCAGGACAGTCGCGGTTTTGGACAGTAAAGGGTGCATGAGTTAATCCCTCTATCAAAGTACCTGCCCCTTGGGGATGGGTCAGTTGCACAGGGCCTGTACACCTTCCATGCCAAGGTGTAGTGGATGGGCGGGAGAGGGCCGGGGTAGAGGGCTTGACGCGCAGAAGGGTCAGGTTTTTGGCCAGCGGGAAAAGGGCGTCATTCCCCAGAATCGGGGACGGTGGGGATGCTCTTAGTGGCCCGTCGTACGCAGAACCCCTGTAGGAGCTGCCGCAGGCTGCGATCTTTTGATCTTGATTCACAAAAGCAGGATCAAAAGATCGCAGCCTCGTTGCACTCGACAGCTCCTACACAGATCTGAGGTGGGTTTGGGAGGTGTAGATCGGGTTGATATCCCCGCAACCGGGCAAACCCCCACCCGTGGGCTATAACCCTATAGGGATGTATCGGGAATTCGCCGCCATGAACATGCAGTCGAAATCGCTTCCGGTCGAGGAGGGCAATCTGCGCTTGGGCTCGCGCAAGCAGTCGTTCAACCTGCTGCGCTGGTTTTCGCTGATCAGCATGGCGGTGATCGGTACCGTGGCCATCGCGCTTGGCGCGGTGTCGACGCGTTTTGTCATTGATGAAAGCGTGCAGCGCGATGCCTTGCTCACCGCCCAGTTCATACAGGCCATCGCTTCGGCCGAGGTGCGTCACGTTTCCATTCCCAATATCCGCACGATGGGTGAATTGCTCGACCCGCGTCAGGACGCGAACTTTCCCGACGTCAGTCCGCAAGCCCGGGCCGATGCTCGGGGCGAGTTTCTCGATCACATCGAACACCTGCCAGACGTGATTCTCGCCAACATCTACGCGCCCGACCGCCAGGTGATCTGGTCAACCAATCCCGCGCTGATCGGTACCAACATTCATGCCGATGAAGACCTCGATCGCGCCTTTAACGAAAAAATCCCCGTTTCTGCCAGTTACCACGATGTCGACAAGGCCCGTGAAGAACAGAAATTCATCACGCCACCGGACTACATCTTCATCGAAAACTACATTCCGCTGTTTGACGCCGAGGGCAAGAACGTCACAGCAATGGTCGAAATCTACAAGGAGCCCAAGGATCTGATCGCACGCATGGAGCGCGGATTGGTTCTGATCTGGCTGGCGACTGCACTGGGTGGCGGGCTGATTTATCTGGGCCTGTACTGGATCGTACGGCGCGCGGCGATTCTGCTCGCCGCCCAGCAGAAACAACTTATCGCCAATGAAACCTTTGTCGCCTTGGGCGAGATGTCGTCCGCCGTGGCGCACAGTTTGCGCAATCCGTTGGCGACGATTCGTTCCAGCGCTGAACTGGCGCTGGAGTTCGACGCCGGCCCGGCGCAGAAGAACATCAACGACATCATCGGCCAGGTCGATCGCATGTCGAAGTGGGTGCGCGAGCTGCTGCAGTCACTGCGTCCGCTCAACGATGATCCGGAACCGGTGAATCTGGTGGCAGCGCTGCACGAAAGTCTTGTCGCGTTTGAGCAGCAGATCACCAGAGCCGGCGTGCAGGTGGTGTTTCATCCGCAGCACACGCCCATGGTGCTCAGCCAACCGGTGCAACTGACACAGATCCTCAACAGCCTGCTGGCCAATGCGCTGGAGGCGATGGACAAGGGCGGCACGCTGACCGTCAGCCTGGAACCGAGCGAAGACCGTGGCGTGTGCGTGGTGCTCAGCGACACGGGTAAAGGCATGAACGAAGAGCAACGGACCATGGCGTTCCGGCCGTTTTTCACCACCAAGTCTGGCGGCCTCGGAGTCGGTCTGGTGCTGGTCAAACGCATCATGGAGCGCTTCGGCGGTGGCGTGACCCTCGACAGCCGCGAAGGTGAGGGCACCACCGTTCGTCTGGCCTTTCAACTGGTCCCCTGATTCGTCCATTCCTGCCGAAGCCTGCGATCTATTGACTGATCGTTCCCACGCAGAGCGTGGGAACGATCAATCTCAAAGATCGCAGCCTTCGGCAGCTCCTACATGAGGTTTGCATTACCTCAAAAGATTTATGAACTTCCCCCATCAGTGGGTGTCAAGCCCCGGTCACCGGGGAGTGGGGGAACCCACAGACTTTCCAAGTCCCTGTTACAACTAGAAATAATTTCTTGGCGCAGTAGTTGCAAAACACCATCACCCCTTCCTTGATGAGGCGGCTGGTGATGGACAGAGCAACGCGTGACCCAAGCAACACTTTCCTGCTGACGCCTCTGAGCGTCTTTCTGATGTTGACCCTCGGCAGCATGGCCGGCGTTCGCGCCAGTCCCATTGATGACGAGCGACAGCCAGAAGTCTCCGATCCCTCGGCGTACTACGACGAACCTGCCGACCGCGCCGGCGCGCTCAATAACATCCTGACCCTGCCCGAGGCCAACGAAGATTCCTTCGACTTGCCCGACGGCGTCAAAGGCAGCCGCGACTCGACCCGCACGGAAAACATCCTGCCGCCGACGGTGCAAACCAGTTTCAACTACCCCACCAACGGCAAGCCGAGCCCGCTCTATGGCGCGCAACCGTTCACCCAGCAGTTGACCCTGTTCGAAGAGTTTGGCCCGGAAAAGCTCGACCCGACCACCCCGGCCGCGCCGTTGCCATTTCCGCCGGCCGCGATCGGCCCGGCACCGGCTCAGGATCCGAACAACGTCGCCCGCAGCGCGCCACCCGGCAGCGCCCTCGACGCGTTCCTGCGTCAACCGGGGCTGACGCCATTCCCCAGCCAGTTCGCCAATGTCGTCGACCGTAACCCGTGGCAGGCGCAGATCGAAGTGTTCCTCAACCGCCACATCGGCTCGTCCGCCGAAGGTCGGCCACCCGGAAAAGGCTGGGCGCACCAGCGCTGGAACGAGTTCTACCCGCAAGTCGCTTACAAAACCGTACAGACCGGCGCGCGCCTCAACGGTGGCCTGCGTGACAGCGTGCAAATGCACCATTACGCGGTGGGCGAATTCGGCCCCGGCGGTCTGTACCACAACGTCGCCGGTGTACCGCTGACCGACGGCACCTCGAAGGGCGTCGACCCGCGTTTCCACCCGGCGATGCCGGCGCAAAACCACAACTCGGTGTGGACCTTCGACGGCACGTTGCCGCCGAAACTGTTGATGGTGCGCTACGGCCAACCGGTGATGATGCGCCACTACAACGGCTTGCCGATCGATCCGTCGGCCAACCGTGGTTTTGGCCTGCACACCATCAGCACCCACGAGCACAACGGTCACGCGCCGGCAGAAAGCGACGGCTATGCCAACGCGTTCTTCTTTCCGGGGCAGTTCTACGACTATCGCTGGCCGATCCAGCTCGCCGGTTACGACAGCATCAACACCAAGGCTGAAGACCCGCGCGCAGCGTTCCCCTGCGCCCCCGGCGAAACCCTGTGGGTCAACGATCTCGCACCGGCGAAGAAAACCTGTGACAACGGCACCATCAAGATCCGTGGCGACTGGCGCGAAACCATGAGCACCCACTGGTTCCACGATCACATGCTCGATTTCACCGCGCAGAACGTCTACAAGGGCAACGCGGCGATGATGAACTACTACAGCGCGCTGGATCGCGGCAACGAGTCGGTGAACGACGGCGTCAACCTGCGTCTGCCCAGCGGCAGCGCTTTGCCGTGGGGCAACCGCGACTATGACGTCAATCTGGTGCTCGCCGACAAGGCCTGGGATCAACAAGGCCAATTGTGGTTCAACCCCTTCAACACCGATGGCTTCATCGGCGATCAGGTGCTGGTCAACTGGCAGTGGAAACCGACCCTTGACGTGCGTGCGCGCAGTTATCGCTTCCGCATTCTCAACGGCTCGGTGTCGCGCTACTTCAAACTGGCCTTGGTGCGGGAAATCAAAGGCAGTGGCGGCGAGTTTCAGGGGCCGAAAAACTCGGGTGTGACGTACAGCCGCGTGCCGTTCCACATGATCGCCAACGACGGCAACATCATGGAACACAGCGTGCCGTTCGACGGTTCGATGGACCTCGACGCCGATGGCGATAAACAGAACCACAACGCGATCCTGCCGACGCAAGGCATCGCCGAGCGCTTCGACATCATCGTCAATTTCTCGAAAAACGGTATCAAGCCCGGTGACAAGCTGTTCTTCCTCAACCTGCAGGCGCAGGACGACGGCAAAGGCCCGAAAGAAATGATTCCGCTGGCTGACGTACTTTCGGAGAAATACCTGCCAGTGATCAAGCAGACCAGCAATGGCCCGCAGTGGGACCGGGGAGATCCGGCGGTGGGCAAGGTCTTGCAGCTCAACGTCAAGGCCTACACCGGTCAGGATCTGGCGATGAACCCAGCGGCGTACGAGCCGGCCAAACCGGGCAAGGCTGAAGGGCTGGTGATGATCCCGCTGAAACTCCATCGCGACAACGCCGCCGATAAAGTCGTGCTGGCCAAGGCCCGCCACCGCACTTTCACCTTCGGCCGCTCCGACGGCACCGATGAGGCGCCGTGGACGGTCAAGACCGATGGCGGTTTCGGCTTCCACATGGACCCGCGTCGCCTGAATGCTTCGACGCAATTGTCGAGCGGCCCGACCGATGCCGGTGTTACCGGGTTCGGCACCCTCGAAGTGTGGAACATCAAGGCCGGCGGCAAGGGCTGGAGCCATCCGGTGCATGTGCACTTCGAGGAGGGGATCATCCTCAGTCGCGGCGGCAAGGCACCGCCAGAGTGGGAAAAATGGGCACGCAAAGACGTCTATCGCATCGGCTCCGAAGCCGATGGTCTGGACAGTGTGGAAATGGCGATCAACTTCCGCGAGTTTGCCGGGACCTACATGGAGCACTGTCACAACACTCAGCATGAGGACAACTCGATGCTGCTGCGTTGGGACCTGGAGAAACCCGGGCAACTGCAGTTGATGCCAACCCCACTGCCAAGCTGGGACGGTGTGCGCTACGTCAACTCCGCCGCGCTGCCAACTTTCCGCAGCGGCGACGGTATGGGCCCACAAGTGGTGGTCAAGCCATGAACCGCCGCCACGGTGACAGCCAACCCGTGCATACCCCGCGCTCCCGGGCGCTGGGCATGCATCTGGTGTTGCTACTGGTCGCCTGTGTGCTCGGCAGCCGCGTGCTGCCGGCACATCAGGCCAGTGTCAGCGAGCCGTCAGCGGCCAGTGAATCCGCCACCCCGTGGGGTGGCGACTATTTCCCCAACACCTTGCTGACCGATCAGGACGGTCAGCAGGTGCATTTCTTCGATGACCTGATCAAAGACAAAGTGGTGGTGATCAACTTCATCTTCACTTCGTGCAGCGATTCCTGCCCACTGGAAACCGCGCGCTTGCGCCAGGTGCAGAAACTGCTGGGGGATCGGGTCGGGCAAGACATTTTCTTTTACTCGATCAGCATCGACCCGATCAGCGACACGCCCGAAGTGCTCAAGGCTTATTCGCAACGCTTCAAGGTCGGCCCCGGCTGGAAGTTTCTCACCGGCGAGTTCGAAGAGGTCACCGACCTGCGCAAAAAACTCGGGTTGTTCATCGAAGGCGTCGACAACGGTCGCAGCAAGGACCACAACCTCAGCCTGATCGTCGGCAACCAGAGTACCGGGCGCTGGATGAAAGCCTCACCGTTCGAAAACCCGTGGATCCTCGCCGATCAACTGGCCAATACCTTACAGAACTGGAAACAGCCGAGCATCGAGGAAAGTTACGCCAACGCTCCGGACATTCGCCCGCCGAGCAATGGCGAAGAATTGTTCCGCACCCGTTGCGCCTCGTGTCACAGCCTCGGCCCGCAGGATGGCCAGGGCCTTGGCATGCGCAGCATCGGCCCTGACCTGATCGGCGTAACCCGCCACCGCGATCCCGAGTGGTTGAATCGCTGGATCCGCGAACCGGATCGCTTGCTCGCGGAAAAAGACCCGATTGCCCTGCAACTCTACGAACAATTCGAGCGAATCCCGATGCCCAATCTGCGCCTCGATGAGCAATCCGCGCAGTCGATCATCGACTTTCTCAGCGATGAAACAGAGCGTCAGCAACCGTCCACTGCGGCCATGACCGACGGTGCTTTGACGCCAGTAAAACCGGGCGATCCAGCCGCGACGGTGAGTCAGATGCGGTAGCGGCGAAATAGCATCATTGAACCGTGTGTCGCGGTCAGAGCCACCTACACTGATGGCTGTAAGCAGCGCGATATAAAACTCCAGGGCCACTCCCATGCAGCGACTGGAAGCACAAAAAACCTCTGCACCGAACGCATCGGTCGCATGCAAGGGCTGGCGCGAGCAGTTCAATTTGCTGCGCTGGTTCTCGCTCGCGAGTTTTTTCATCATCGCCGCCGTGGCGTTGGGGCTGGGTTATATCTCCACACGCTTCGTGGTCACCGAAAGTGTCGAGCGCGATGCGCTGCTGACCGCGCAATTCGTTGAGGCCATTGGCGCGGCGGAAATGCGTCACGCCAAAATCAATCCGAACCGGACGATGGGCGAAATGCTCGACCCGCGCCAAGACAACCAGTACCCCGATGTTGACCCGGCGTTACAGGCTTCGGCACGCACCGAGTTTCTCGATCACGTCGAACACTTGCCGGATATTTTGCTCGCGACCGTTTATGCGCTGGATCGCACGGTGATCTGGTCGACCAACGCTGAGCTTATCGGTGTGCACATCAAGGATGACGATGAGCTCGACGAATCATTCGAGATGAAAGTGCCGGTGTCTTCCAGTTACCACAAGATCGACGATGAGAAACCCGAGCAGCAAATGTTGCGCGAGCCGAAATACCTGTTCATCGAGAACTACATCCCGATGTTCAACGCCGACAAAAGCAAAGTCGTCGCCATGGTTGAGGTCTACAAGGAACCGGCGGATCTGGTCGACCGCATCGACCGTGGTTTCGCCTCGATCTGGGCGGCGACCTGTTTTGGAGGCGCGGCGATATTTCTGGCGTTGTTCTGGATCGTCCGCCGCGCGGCGAAACTGCTGCAGAGCCAGCAGCAACAGTTGATCAGCAACGAAACCTTTGTTGCCCTCGGCGAGATGTCCTCGGCGGTGGCGCACAGCCTGCGCAATCCATTGGCGACCATTCGCTCCAGCGCCGAACTGGCCCAGGAAGTCGCCAGCCCCGGTGCGCAACGCAATATTGGCGACATCATCAGCCAGGTCGATCGCATGTCACGCTGGGTGCGCGAGTTGCTGGTGTCGCTGCGGCCGATGAATGACGACGGCGAGGCGGTGGATCTGGTCATGGCGGTCGAAGACACCGTTGGCGCCTTCGAAGCATTGATCAAACGCTGCAACGTCGAAGTGCGCTTCACACCGCAGAATTGCGCGCCGGTCGTCAGTCAAAAGGTGCTGCTGACGCAAATACTCAATAGCCTGTTTGCCAACGCCCTCGAAGCCATGCCCAAGGGCGGTGTGCTCACCGTCGAGTTTGAATCGCCGCAGTCCGACAGCGTGCGTCTGACCGTGAGCGACACCGGCAAGGGCATGAGCGCGCAGCAGCAACTGTTGGTGTTCAAACCGTTTTTTACCACCAAGCAGGGCGGCCTCGGGGTTGGCCTGGCGTTGGTCAAAAGAATCATGGAGCGTTTTCAGGGCTCGGTCGTTTTGACCAGCAAAGAGCAGGAGGGAACCCGCGTCAGTCTCAACTTCAAAGTGGCATCGGGAGGGGAATATGGAACACAGCATTCTGCTGGTCGAGGATGACGAACTCTTGGCCGAAAATATTCAGACCTACCTGGAGCGCAAAGACTTCGAGGTGACGGTCTGCCATTCGGCCGAAGACGCGTTAGGGCAACTGGAAACCTTCATGCCCGACATTGTGCTGACCGACAACTCGCTGCCGGGCATGAGTGGTCACGACCTGATCCAGAAGCTGCGCATCAGCGCGCCGGATCTGAAAGTGATCATGATGACCGGTTACGGCAACGTTGAAGATGCGGTGGTGGCGATGAAGGAGGGCGCCTTTCATTACGTCACCAAACCGGTCGCGCTGACGGAGCTCAAACTGCTGCTCGACAAGGCCCTGGCCACCGAAAGGATGGAGCGCACGCTGTCGTTCTATCAGGAGCGCGAGGCGCAGAAATCCGGGGTGCAGGCGCTGATCGGCGACTCGGCGCCGATGCAGTATTTGAAGAACACTATCGGCCAGTTGCTCGATGCCGAGCGACGCATGGCCAACACCGATCTGCCCCCGGTTTTGGTGGAAGGCGAGACCGGCACCGGCAAAGAGTTGGTGGCCCGCGCGTTGCACTTCGACGGCCCGCGCAGCAAAGGTCCGTTCATTGAATTCAACTGTGCGTCGATCCCGTCGAATCTGGTCGAGTCGGAGCTGTTCGGGCATGAGAAAGGCGCGTTCACCGATGCCAAGGATCGCCGGGTCGGACTGGTGGAAGCAGCGGATGGCGGCACGCTGTTTCTCGATGAGATTGGCGAGATGGATCTGCTGTTGCAGGCAAAGATTCTGAAGTTGCTGGAGGACCGCACCATTCGCCGGGTCGGTTCGGTGAAGGAGCGCAAGGTCAATCTGCGGGTGATCAGCGCGACCAATTGCAACCTGGAGCAGATGGTGCAGCAGGGCAAATTCCGCCGCGATCTGTTTTTCCGCTTGCGGATCATTTCGATCAAGGTGCCGCGCCTGTACGCGCGGGGCGACGATATTCTGCTACTGGCCCGGCACTTCCTTGCCAGTCATGGCAAACGATACGGCAAACCGAATCTGCATTTCAGCCAGCAGGCTGAGGAGTTGCTGCTCAGTTACACCTGGCCGGGCAATGTGCGCGAGTTGCGCAATATGCTCGAACAGACCGTGCTGCTGGCGCCAAGCGACACGATCGCCGCGCATCAACTGAATGTGTGCATGAGTCTGTGCGACGAGCTGCCGCCGCAGCATCAGCATCAACATTACGAGGCTGCGCCGCACTATGAACCGCGTCCGGCGAGCAATATGGAGTCGATGAACCTGCCGGAAGTCGAACGCGACATGGTGCGCAAGATGCTCGACAAGACCGACTGGAACGTCACCAAGTCCGCGCGCCTGCTGGGCCTGAGCCGCGACATGCTGCGCTACCGCATCGAAAAACTCGGCCTCGCCCGGCCGGATAAACGGCAGTGGTAACCCCACCGCAAATCCCCTGTAGGAGTGAGCCTGCTCGCGATAGCGGTGTGTCAGCCAATAAACAGGTCGACTGACACACCGTAATCGCGAGCAGGCTCACTCCTACAGGGGATCGAGGGTGCAGCAGATGTTGTGGGCAACCCGGATCAATGCTGCTGCCGACTCAAACACTCCAGCACACAACCCGGATCCAGCACCTCGTCATTCACATAAATCCCGCGCTCGGCATCGTAGGTGCGGATAAACACCCGCACCGTCGCATCCGCCACGGTCGGCAACTGCGAATCGTAGAATTCATGGTCACCCGGAATCACCACAAAATCCTGCGGCGCCGTGTCGTCGTAAGGCTTGGGCGGCGTGGAACCCAGCGAATACGGAGCAGGGTGGGCGAAGGGCTGGTTGGGCCCGTAATAATTGAAATTGCTGTCCAGCGCTTGCGCCTGAGTGGCAGCGAGCAGACAGCCGGTCAACAACAGCCGATCGAGCATTAGCATGGCGGCACCTGCGAGTGCGGTTTTCCCCAAGGCTATTAACTATAGCTGCCCGACATTCAAACAACCGGGTGATTGATCACGTGCTCCGGTTGTGCGCAGGCCTTGAGCACATAGCCGATTGCGCGAAGAAACTCTTCGTTATCCCCATCTGCAAGAACCTGGGACAGGTATTCGCTGATGGCTTCGTCACTGTCCAGCAGTGCTATCACGTCGAAATTCGTCAAAGTCTGGCTCATGGTTAAGCCTCCTTAGCCATTTTTGTGCGCGTCGGATGACTGCGCTTTGTGAGGGTATCCACGTGAGCAGAGTTGAATAGTCAGCCGTGTCCTTTATCTGTTTTGATAATTCGCCGACATTTGTAGGCCAGAACACCCTGATATGTAGGAGCTGCCGCAGGAATTGGCTTACAAGTTTGCAACAACCGCAATTGCCGGGCTGATCTAGACTCGGATCCGCTCAATCACCAGCATCGTCCGGAGTGCGCTATGGAAGTGCCCAACAATAAAACCGCCATCGAGAGCAATCGACAGGCGTGGAACGATTCCGCTCGCCATCACCAGGATTCGCCTGGCTGGCAGGCTTTGCTCGGCGAGGTTGCGCAGGCGGATTTCTCTTGCCTTGATGAGACGTTGAGCGGGTTGCTGGAGGTCGATGGCAAAGATGTGATTCAACTGGGCTGCAACAATGGCCGTGAGAGTCTCTCGCTGTTTGCGCTGGGTGCCAGAAGCGTGGTCGGTGTCGATCAATCGGCGGCGTTTCTTGAACAGGCCCGCGAGCTGAACAAGCGTTCACCGCACAACGCCGAGTTCATCGAAAGCGATATCCATCATTTGCCAGCGTCGTTGCAGAACCGCTTCGATATGGCGCTGATCACCATTGGTGTTTTGAACTGGATGCCGGACATCGGCGAGTTCTTCCGCCATGTCGCTTCAACGCTGAAACCGGGTGGCCAACTGGTGATCTATGAAACCCATCCGTTTCTGGAAATGGTCGATCCGGAGGCGGAAGATCCGTATCGCCTCGCCAGTTCGTACTTTCGCGCCGAGCCGTTTGTCCAGGAAGAGCCAATTGTCTATGGCGGCAAGGTTGAGCAGCAGTCGGCGAAGTCGTATTGGTTTGTGCATAACCTTGGCGCCATCTTCAGCGCTGCCATTGCGGCGGGGCTGAATATTGCGCACTTCAAGGAGTATGCGCATTCGAACCGGGAAGAGGTTTATGACCGGTATTTGAATCAAGAGGCGCAGATGCCGATGTGCTTTACCCTCGTCGCCACCAAGGCGTGATTGATCGGTGCGGCAACCGGCCTCATCGCGAGCAGGCTCACTCCTACATTTGAAATGCATACCCCTGTAGGAGTGAGCCTGCTCGCGATGGCGGCATCAAAGCCGCCACAAATATCCAGACTGAATCAAGCCTGCGCCGCCGCCGTCACTACCGGTCTTTCCGGCTTGCGCAGCGCCTCCAGTCTCGAGTTGCTGTAGTTCGATTCGCGGAAGAAACGCCAGTGCCCGAACAGGTCGTAAACATGGGTGATATGCCCTTGTTCCTGATAGCCCAGGCGAATATGCATCTTCAGCGCCTGTACATTGGCGTTGTCGCAGATATCCACGACTTTTTTGAAGCCTCGGGCAGACATGACTTGCCAAAGTGCGGTCTGTGCATCGACGGTCAAGCTACTGCCGAAATAGTGCCGGGTAATTTCGGCACCGAACTGAAAGTATTCACCGGGCTTGACCGGGAACGTGCAGCGGTAGAAGTGGCGGTCGTAATAGTCTTGAGTGCTGGCCCAGACAAACCCGACGGTGTGACCGTCCTGGTCCAGGTACATATGCCCGGTATGTCCTTCAGCGGCCAATTCGGCCATGGTCTCCACGCGGTCACCAAAGTACTTGCCGAATGCCTTGGCGTTGTCCTCGGTGATGTCGACTCTGCGCAAACCTTCGCAGGGGCGCAGTTTGTTCGGGGCAATCGGCGTGACCAGGTCGCGCTCCATCCACAGCAGTTCACGATGAGCGAACACGTAACGTTTCCACAGCGCGCCAAGGGTGCGGCGCAGGCCTTTTTGTTTGATGCGCAGAAGCAGATTTTCGATGACGCTCATGATGCCCTCCGAGGCGCTAGCCCAGGTGTGTTGGATGGTGTTGCCGGTTGAATTTCGGATGTGTTCGCCGCCGTCGAGTTGCCGGCACGCTGTGCGCGCCATTTTTGCAGGGCCGGTTTGACGTGGTGCCAAAGGCGTAGCCCCAGGCCCAGTAGCAGACCGCTCGGGCGCCACGAGTAGAAACTCCAGCGCCAGTGTTCCAGTTGCCCGGTCATGCGTTCGTGCAGTTGATGGCTGGAGTTTTCCAGGCTGACCCGCGACGCATCGATCCAGCGCCAGTGCTCTTCCAGCCCCCAACGAATCCATTCCTCCAGCAACACCCGCCCGCTACCGAGGTCGGCGTACTGCGGCAAAAACGCCAGGTTGTAATCGTAGAGGCGGCCCTGTTCGAGCAGGCCGAGGCGATAGCTGATGCAGCGGCCGTTCAGCTCCAGCGTCACGACCCGCACCAGGCCTTGAGCGGCGAGGGCGGTGAAAGCGCTTTGCATCCACTGACGACTGCGTTCGGTGGCGAAAATCCCCACGCCTTCATCGCCTTTCCAACTGACCGACTCGACTTCCTGCAGCGCTTCTAAAATCGTAGGCATCGACAGCGCATCGGGGGTGATTCGTCGCACTTGCGCACCGCATGCGGCAATCCGTTTGCGCGCCCGACGCAGCTTGTAGCGCGGGTCGCCGGAGATCTCCTGATGATCGGCGTCGCTGATCAGATGCACTGGCACTCGGCAACTCAGGCGTCGTTCAGCCGTGGAACTGCGCGCCATCCATTCGGTGAGCGCACTTTCTTCACCGGCAGGTTCCGACAGTTCATTGAGTTGCAGCAGCGCGTGGGGCAGATGCTTACGGATCAGCACCAGCGCCTTGTGCATGTCTTCGCTGCCGAGCAACGACAGCAGGGCCAGGCGATCGGCCATTGGATAACCCAAGTGATGCAAAACGCGAAACGGTACGCCAGTGAAGCGTTCGCGGCTGGCCACCAGTGGCAGGCACAGCAGCAATTGCTCGGCTTCCCAGCCGAGCAGAATGTGCAGGCGCTGATCCTCGTCCAGGGCCTGCTCTGCTGCGCACAACCAGCCAAGGTTGTTGAACGGCGTGTGATCGGCCACGCGCAGGCGCAGTGCCTCGAAGGCTGTTGCCGGGAAGTCGGCAGCGCATAGAGAGGTGCGCCATTCGAATCGCATCACCATGGGTTCAGGCCGCCGTTGCTTTGACAGGTGGACGGGAAGTTTTACCCAGCGCCGCCAGACGCGAGCCGCTGTAGCGGGTTTCGCGATAGAAGCGCCAGCGGCCGAACAGCGTGTAGATATTCATGATCCGCTGTTGTTCGGTATAGCCCATGCGCAGGTGCAGCTTGAGCGCCGGGACGTTGCTCGAGTCGCAGACATCGACCACTTTGCGGCAGCCTTGGGCGGCCATGGCTTTCCACAGACGCAGTTGCAGATCTACCGACAATTCGGTGCCCCAGTAGGCACGGGTCAGTTCGCCGCCGAACTCGAAAAACTCGCCGGGTTTAACCGGAAACCGGCAGCGGTAGTAATGCCGATCGAAATAGTCGCGCGGCGTGCCCCAGATAAACGCCACGGCATCGCCTTTGTCGTCGACATGCATATGCCCCGTGTGACCGTCACTGGCCAAATCGGCCATGACACCGACGCGGTTGCCGAAGTAGCGGGCAAAGGCGCTGACGTTGTTTACGGTGATCTTCAGCATGCGCAGTGGCGGGTAGGGTTTGAGGCTGTGCGGCGGCACGGGGCTGACCAGATCGCGCTCCATCCACAGCAGTTCCTGATGGGCAAAAATGTACATTCTGCGGATCTTCGCCAAGGTCGCTCGCAGGCCTTTACGACGGATATGTCCGCTGAGTCTTCGCAAAACATCCATGGTCTCTTCTCCTGTTGAGGATCCCACGCACAGCAAGAGGCTCGCGGGGCAGAACATCGAAGGGCAGTTCATGAAGCGCTCCAGTTCAGGGCAAACAGGGTTTGCCCCGGCAATTCGAAACGCACCCGCCCGTTTTCACAGGAAAACGATGCGTCGCTGCTACGATTGTCAGCGCCGAAGAAACGCAGGGCGCTTTGGTTCAGCGGGCACCGGGCACCGCTCAGATCAACCCGTTGCAGGCGCGTGCCTTTGTTCACCCCGAGCAGGGCGCGCTGCTTGTCGCCGGCCATCGCCAGGACATCCACCTCAAAAGCGTCGTTATCCAGTTGCAGCACTTGCGGCAGCCAATGCCGGGCGATGAATTGTTGGGCAAGGCCCACCGGTTTCAGCTCGAAGCGACCATCGTCATGTATGCGCACCATGCCTTTGCCGTAGGGCGGTTCGTCGGCGGCCTGAAACCAGTTGAGCATGCTCAGCAGGCCATCCTGAGAGGCGTTGATGACCACCGAGGCCCACCACAGCGCGGTGTAATGGGTTTCCTGATCGTAGGGGCTCAGGGCTGAGCCACTGGACAGATTGGTCTGATCCAGCAGCAACGCTTTGCGTGGCTGACCGTTAGCGTCCAGCCCCACCAGGTCTGCTGCGCGGCGTACGCTGTCGCGGTAGACCCGGGTCGCCAGCAAGTCGCGAATCATCCATTCATGCCAGGCCAATGCATCGACCTGATCGGCGGATTCACTGAGTAGACGCCGCGCCCAATCGATGCCGCGCTTGTCTGCTGCGTTGCGGGTGAACGGCCCGTTGATAAAACGTGAGCTGGCGGGCATGGCGATGCGCACGCCGGCCTTGGCGTTGGCTGGGTCGCTGCGCACCTGGCGGGCCATGCTGACAAAAATCGCCCGATAATCTTCGTAGCTCGAATAGTTCAGATTCGGTTCGTCGGCGAAGCCGATGTAATGCGTGCCCTGACCCTCCAGGGCACGAGTGCCGGCGAGCCATGCCTCAAGGCCGTTGTTGCTTTGCACGTCGGCACGCAGATCGGCCCGACGGCCGGTGCCGGCGAGCAGGGTGATGTCCTGGCGGATGCCGAAGCGAGTCTGATAGAGCTGACGAACCGGGTCTGCGAAACGGGTATTTTTCGAAGTGACGTCAACGTAGCTGTAATAACTCGCCGCACTCGGTTTCAAGGCATCCAGTGCGGCATGACTGGCCGCCGGCGGCATGAGATTGGGCAGGGCAATGCCCAGATCGGGGGTGCGACCGAGCACCTTATCGTGCAGGGTCAGGCGTACCTGGCCCGGCTCTTCACGCAAGGGCTGGAGTTGCTGCGGATTTTGCGCAAACAGATTGGCCGTGCCGTCGAGCCAGAATGCCGCTTTGCCGCTGCCCTGCAGGCGCAAGCGCCAGACCTGGGGCCGGTCGCTGACCGGCAAGGCCACTTGATCGAATTGCCAATAGGCGCGGTATGGCTTGAGGGCCAACGACAGTTGTTGTCCATCGTCTATGCGCTGGGCTTGCAGCGCGTTGACTCCGCCATGGTATTTGCCGTTCAGCACCGCGTGTTCTCCCGGTGCCACTTGGAAAAACAGCTCATCGCCATTGCCGGTTTCGACACTGAAATGCACTTTGGCCGGGCTGAACAGCGCCACTGTTTTATCGTCATGCTCGACGCGATAACTGCGGAAGCTGTAGCCGGGAATCTCCAGGCGATAACTGGCAGCGCCGGGCAGCAACGGCCAGCTCTGCGAACCGCGAGTTTCGCTGGCTTTGATCAGCCGTTCGCCCTGCAGCTTGCCCTGACCGTCGAGCAGGTAAAGATGCTCTTCGTTAGCCTCTGCCTGCCACGCGGGCACCCAGCTGACGGTCACGGTGTCCGCGCGATCGGCCTGCAGATACAAACTGCCGTCGCGGATATCGCCCCAGCGCATCGACGCCGCGTAGGCGTCCAGCGTCAGGCCGAGTCCTAACAGCAGGGCCAGGCGTTTCATGCTGTCTTCCGACGTTGCAGCATCAACCACATCGGGGTGATGTCGCTGGGCAGGATGATCAAGGTTTGCCAGAACGGCACGTTGCTCAAGCGGCAATAAAGCACCAGCATCGCCACCGTCACCGCCAGATAGGCGATTGATGAAGCCGCCGCTGCACCGACAATGCCGAAGGCAGGAATCAACAGCAGATTCAGCGCCAGGTTGAGCAGAGCGCCGATGCCCATCAGCAACGACACCGTGCCGGGGCGATCCTTGCCAATCAGATCCAGCCGCAGAATGCTCGCATAGCACAGGCCCAGCAGGCCGGGCAGCAACGCGAGCAGCGCTGGATACGCCGGTTGATACGCCGCACCGAACAGCGTGACGATCAACCATTCGCCGATCACTGCCATCGTCAGGCAGGCGCCGAGCATCACCGTGGCGGTCAGGCGCAGGGCCAGCGGCGTGACCTTGTCCATGCCTTTGTCCTGTTGCAGCAGTCGCTTCATCAGCGGTGTGGTGACCGCCTCCGGAACGATCAGCAACAATTCGGCGGCGGCGCTGGCCATGGCGTAGTGGCCGAGCGCGGTACTGCCCAGCAGGGCGCCGATAAACAAGTAGTCGGAGCGCAGAATGATCTGTTGGAACAGCAGATCCGGATGGCTGCGCGCACTGAATCGCAGCAGCTCGTTCTGGCTCGCACGGTCCCATTGCAGTTGCAGCGGTTGTGCGCGTTTGAGCCACATCCAGCCGACCAGCACCACCAGACTGATGCCGGCCAGCCAACTGATCAGCGCGGCTTCGAGTGCGGCCTCTTTCCACATCCAGAACAGCGCAACAAACAACAGCAGCGGCGCGAGGGATTCGATCAGACGCAGAACATTGAAGGCGACCACGCCGCCCGACGCGTTGTGCAAGGTCAGCAAGCCGCTTTTAAGGACGGTCAGCGGCACCGCCAGCAGCAACAGCCACGCCAGCAGACCGAGCTGCATCGTCACATCGAGTTCGCTGCCGAACTCACGGGCCAGCGCGACCACCAGCAAGGTCAGCAGCCCGGCCAGAACACAGCCGAACACCAACACCTGAGCGAGCAACAAGCCCATCGGCCGCTGATTGGCCGCTTGATAACCGACTGCCGAATTCAAGCCGCCGCTGGTCGCCGCGCTGATCAGATCCGGCAGGGTGCTGAGCAGGGCGAACAAACCGCGTTCACTCGGGCCGAGAATCCGCGCCAGCAACACATTGCGCAGCAGGCGCAAGGCAATCATTGCCAGTTTGGTGCCCATGCTCAGGGCCAGATGCTTGAGGTAGCTACCGCGACTCATGACCTTGCCCCGCGATAAATGCGCCACGACAACAACGCCGGATTGCAGGCGATGCGCTGACTGACGCCGAAGCGCGGCAGGTTCAGCGGGTCGCCTTCGCCGCGATAAATGCCGGTGCCGGTGCCGAGGGCGAACGGGTAGTCGTGATTGGCGATCTGCTCGCGCACGCGTTCATCGTTGTCGCCGTTGGGGTAGCAATACACCGGCAGTGGGCGGTTGCAGCTGTTGTACAAGGCATCGCGGCTGCGGCTGATTTCTTCGTTCAGGCGCTGATCATCAAGGCCGGTGAGGATGGCGTGGCTGGCACCGTGCGGGCCAAAGCGCACCAGACCGGAAGCCTCCAGCGCGCGCACTTGATGCCAGTCCAGCGCTTGCGGCTGTGATTCGGCTGGGCACTCATCGGTGAGTTTTTCCAGTTCCTGCGGGTCAAGCGTCTTCAACCCTTGGAGGAAATGCAGCAGCGCCAGGCTGCGGCGGTCGACATCGATGTCATCGAGCAGTACCGGCAATGGGTGATGCATGAACTGCAGGCACTCGATCAAGTGCATCCGCGCTTTTTCACCGTGGCTGCCCCACAGGGTTTCGCCAAGGCTTTCCCACCAGAAACGCTGACGGCTGCCGATGAAATCGGTGGAGAGGAAAATGCTCGCCGGTACCTGATGTTTCTGCAGCAGCGGGAAGGCGTTGACGGCGTTGTCGCGCCAGCCGTCATCAAAGGTCAGCGCCACCCGTGGGCGCTCGCTGCGCAGCGAATTGGGCTGGAGGATTTCCATCAGCGGCACGCAATCGAAATGCCGACGCAGCCACAGCAGTAAATGCTCGAAGGCCTTGGGCCCGACGCACAGTTCATTGCGGTGCGGGAGGTTGGCGGCACGGTCGTTGGCCAGTACCCGATGCAGCATCAGAATGACCCCGGCACCGTGCAACTGGTTGCGCCCCACTGACGAGTTGAGATAGAGCCAGCCGCTGGTGCGTTTTAGCAGTTGTTTGATCGCCATGGCATGAGTCCTCTCAACGATTCTGGTCAGGATTCCACTGTGCGTAGCGTTGCCCGCGCAGGAACTGCCACAGACCGACGCTCATGCCGGCCAGCGTCACCAGCAGGAATGCTGCGAGGCGGAACGGTTTGGGTAAACGGTGTTGCGAATCCAGCAGGCCGGCGATGGCCACCGCGTAACCGAGCAATTGCGCAATCAGGCTCAGGCGATAGAAACCGTGTTCGTTCCACAGCCAGAAATTGCTCAGCAGCAGCGGCAGCAAGAGAATCGGCGCGAGACGGCGGATCAGTTTGTGGCTGATCAAGGCAATGGAATAAAGGCCGTACTTGAACGGGTTCAGCAGTGCGCTGCGTTGCGCCAGGCTTTGCAGGCCACCAACCGTGACCCGCTGGCGGCGGCGCCATTGCTTGCCCGCTTCATCAACGCCCTGGTCGATCACTTGCGCCTGGGGTACGTAAACGATGCGTTTGTGCGCGACCGGCGCGCAGGTACTGATGAAGAAGTCGTCGTTGACCTCGGCCGGTACGTTCTGGAACAGCTCGCGGCGCAAGGCGAGCAGGGCGCCGTCGGCGGAGACCATGCAGCCGGTGCGATTCTCGACCCGGCGCAACCAGCCTTCGTAATGCCGATAGAGGCTGTCACCAATACTCAGGCCACCACCGGTGACCGGGATCACCATGTGCCCGGCGCAGGCACCGACCTGCGGATCGCTCAACGGTGCGAGCAAATGGCCGAGGGTGTCGCGCGACCATTGGTTGTCGGCGTCGGTGAACACCAGAATGTCGCCGCTGCTCACGGCGACGCCGGCATTCAGTGTGGCGGCTTTGCCCTGGCGCGGCAGGTCGAGGACGGTGATGCGCGGATCGATCACTTTGTGCGCGCAGGCCACGGTGTCATCGCTTGAGCCGTCGCTGGCGAGAATGATCTGCAGCGTGGCGGGCTGATAATCCTGGGCCAGCAGCGTGCGCAACTTGTGCTCGATGTGCCGCGCCTCGTTGTGCGCGGCGATGACGATGCTGACGTTCAGCGGCGGTGCCGGCGCGTGCCGCCAGGCCGGGAACAGCGGCGCCAGCAAGGTCAGCAGCAGCGGATAGCCGATGTAGGCGTACGCCGGCAGCACAAGGCACAGGCAAAAAATGAATTCAGCCACGGGCGGGCCTCCTGGCGTTCCAATGACACAGACTGAGAATAAGTGCCGCGCTGGGCAGATGCAGGCGTAACCAGTGCAGACCCCACAGTTGCAAGGTGAGGCGAGCATTGTGGTGCTTGATGCTCTGCCGCACGCTGAGCATCAGACTCGGCAGCAGGGTCAGCACCAGCAGGATCACCGCGAGCTGCGCGAGGCCGGCGAGCAAGGCAACGATCAGTAAAAAATCCGTCATCCAGACCAGCAACGACAGCAGCGGAAAACGCAGCAGGCGCAGGCTCATGCCATGGGTGCGCAACAACTGCAGGTGGCTGCCCTGACGCCACAGTTCCTTGCCCATCCACTCGCGCCAGTTCATTTCGTAGCCCCAATGCAGGGCGATGCTGTTACTGGTCGACAGCAGCCGAGCGCCCTGTGTGCTCAGACGCAAGGTGTATTCCTTGTCTTCGCCGGTGCGCAGGGTTTCGTTGAATCCGCCGACGACGTCAAACCAGCGTTTGCGCATCAACAGGTTGGCGCTGGGCAGCCAGTCCACGGTGCGACTGGCGTGCGCTGATGGACGCAACATGCGCCGTTGCCAGGCGGTCGCGTACCACGGCGCGGCGGCGGGGGTGTGCAGATCCAGGCCAAAAATGTCGCCCTGATTCTGCGCTTCGAGAGCGAACAGTTCGCTCAGCCAGTCTTCGGGCATTTCGATATCGGCATCAATGAACGCCAGCCATTCACCGCTGGCAGCCGTTGCGCCACGATTGCGCAAGGCGCCGATCAGCAGGCCGGGCAGCACCAGCACCTGTGCGCCGAAGGCGCGAGCGATCTGTGGCCCGTCATCAGTGGAACCGTTGTCGACGACGATCAGTTCACAGTCGATGTCGGCGGCGTTCGCGGCTTTGCGGGCGGCCAGGAGGGTGCGGCCGATGTGCCGTGCCTCGTTGTACATCGGAATGACGATGCTGATCCGGCTCATGCTCTGGCCTCCGTCAGCGGTGCTTGCTCGGCTTTCAGGCGCAGCACCCAGGTCAGTGCAAGCATGATCCACAGGTACTTCAGGTTCGGCGCGCTGAGAAACATCAGAAACAACGTCAACGACAGGAAACTCATTCCCAGATGGGTGATCAGGTCGGCGTGCTGCCACTCGTGCCGTTGCAGCCATTCGCGTCGTGCGCGGATCAGGTTGTAGAAACCCTGCACGAGCATGCCGACAAACAGCAGGCCGGCGGGAATCCCCAATTCGCTGAAGATCTCCAGATAAGTGTTATGCGCCCGGCGATACAGGTCGCCGATCTTGCGGTTGGCCGAGAATGCCTTGGCATAACCGGTAGTCGCATAGTGCAACGGGAATGTCCCCGGGCCCGAGCCGAGCAGCGGATGCTCGCGGATGATCTGGCTGCCGACGACAATGTACGAGGCGCGACGGCCGAGGGATTCATCCTGAGCCTTGGCGCCGGCGCTCAAGATGCTCAGCGACTGGATGCGCGCCAGATAACCGGCAGGCATCGCATAAATCGCCAATGGCAGCACGATGGCGGCGCCGAGCATGGCGAATCCGAAGTGCCGCGGACGGATACGGTTGAGGTGCTGGCGGTAATGCCAGACCCCGATCGCCAGACTCAAGGCCAGTACCACCAGGCCTGAGCGCGACTCGGTTTTGGTCATGCCGCCCAGCAGCAACAGGCAGCAGCCGGCCCAGAACAAACGCTGCAGCAGATTCGGGCTGCGAATCACCAGCAGCAGGCCCAGCGGCACGGCGAAGGCGATCAGCAGAGCAAAGGCATTCGGGTCTTCGAGCAGGCCGGCGGCGCGGCCCTTGTCCTGGAATCTGCTGGAAAACATCGCCATCGCGCAGGTCGCGCTAACGCTGAGCGTGACCAGCCGGGCGAACAGATCGAGGTTCAGCTCGCGGCCGATCAACAAAGTGATCACGAACAGAATCAGGCCCACGCTCAGTTCACGCAGATGACTCTGTGACATGCCCATGTTGTCGGTGGCGAGCAGGCTCAGCAGGTACAGCGCCATGAAACCGATCAGGTAGCGCCACAGATTGCTGCGCAGGCGCTGCGATGGAATCTGATGCAATGCCAGTTGCAACGCCAGGATCAGTGCCAGCGAAGCACCGATGAATTTGCTCCCCGATAACGCGCTGTCCTTGAAGAACCCTTCAAACGGCACCAGCGCGGCAATACCCAGCAGGCCCCACGACGGTTTGCGGTACAGCACCGTGAAACCCAGCAGCCCCAGCACTGCCCCCGGCGCCAGATACGGATAAGGACTGACCAGCAAAGCCATGCAGACCAGTGCCAGCAGGCTGACGATCGAGAGCGGGAAAATCATGCGCGTGCCTCCCGTGCCGTGTGGATGTACAGCTGCGACCAGTGTTCAGCCAAAGCCTTGAGGTCGTAGCGTTCCTGTTGTGTGCGTCTGGCGTTGTCGCGCAGTTGCGCGGCCAGTTTCGGTTCGGCCAGCAACGTGTCGAGTTGACGGGCGAGGGCGGCGGTATCGGTCGGTGCGGCGAGCAGGCCGTTGTGGCGGTCCTGCAAGACATCGGGAATGCCACCGACCGCGAACGCCACCACGGGCACACCGGCCTGCATCGCTTCAAGCAGAATCATCGGTGTACCCTCGGTGCGCGAGCTGATCACCAGCGCATCGAGTTGCTGCCACCAGCCTTGCATCGCCGCCTGATAGCCCGGCAAGCGAATCCGCTGTGGTAAACCGGCAGCGTCGATACGCGCCTGCAAGGCTTCACGTTCCGGACCGTCACCGAGCATCACCGCGTCCAGTTGCGGATGCTGGTGACACAGCGCAATCAGCGCATCGAGAAACAGATCCGGACCTTTCTCGCTGCTCAACCGACCGACGTAACCGACCAGCCAGCGTTGTCGTTCCAGCGGCGGCAGCGCTGGCGCCGCTGGCAAACCGTTGGCAATCACCTGCAACTTCTCCGCACGAACGCCAGCCTGACGGTGCAGCGCAGCGATGCTTTGCGCTACGCAGACCACTCGCTTCACCGAGGCCGTGCGGCACAATTGCAGGCTCAGCCAGGTGTAGAACTTCTGCTTGCGACTGCGCGGGGTGAAACCGTGCTGGGTGATGACCAGCGGCAGGCGCAATAGCGTTGCGCCGACCCAGCCAAACAGTTGTCCTTTGAAGTTGTGCGTGTTGAGCAACGGCTTGTCACTACGGCGCTGATGCAAGTGCCGCAGTAGTCCGCCGAGCCCGGCACAGCCGCGGGCGTCCACCCCGGCCTGACGAAAGCGCTCGATCAGCTCGGCTGGCGCGTCGAGGAACAGCACCTGATGCTGCCCCGGCGTCGCCAGGCAATGATCCAGCAACATCCGCTCGGCTCCGTAGAAGCCGCCGCTGCTGAGCAAATGAATGATCGGCAGGGCGACGCACGGGGTGGACGCCGCGTTCAATTGCGCACCCAGTGAACCAGGCTGGGCATGGTCCAGTTCTTGTGCGGATTGCCAGGCTGCGACGTTTCTTCATTGATTACCAACAGCACCGGCAGGCCCAGTTCATGACTGATTTGCGCCGGATGTTTGAAGCGGTGATCGAAGAACTCACGCACATAGACGAAGGCAATGGCCAGCAGCAGACCGGTGAGCAAACCAAACGGAATGATCAGCATCGGCTTGGGAAACGCCGCCTCGGTCGGTTCGTACGGTGGACTCAGTACCCGGGCGTTGGACAAGTCGTTGTCCAGCGCGCGGGTCGTGCTGCTTTCGGCAAAGCGTTGCGCATAGGTTGAAAACGCTGCGTGCAATGCGCCGATCTCGGTGTCCATCTGGCGCAGCTTGCTTTGGGTTTGCTGCAATTGATGGATGCGATTCTTGAATTCGGCAATGCGCGCAGTTTTCTGCTCGATGACCTGGCTGACCACCGACAGGTCGATCGTGCGTTCCTGGATGCGGTTGTTGACCACTTTGAGGAACTGCTGGCGGGTGCGGGCAATTTGCTCGCGGGTCAGCAACATCGGTTCGCTACTGGGTTGAAATACCGCGAGGTCATTCATATAGCGGCTGACCTGAGTGGTCAGTGCCTCGCCCATCTGCCGGATCTCACGGTCTTCGAACGCGATGTTGTCCACCGTGGTGGTGAAGGTGAACGGGAAGGTGTAGTCGTTGAGCTTGTTGGTGTTGGCGGCGGCCAGGCTGGTTTTCAGGTAATCGAGCCAGCGCTGGCTTTGCAGCAAGCGATCGCGATACAGGTTGAGTGCCTGCTCTTCAGTGTTGATCGCGTTGAGGCGAAAGGTGATTTCCTCTTTCGGATCGGACGAACCGACACTTTCCAGCAGGCTCAGCCGTGCGCCTTCCAGACCGTCGAGCCGCACCTGATATTGATGCTTCTTGGTCTCGTAGAACGAGTGCGGCAGCTCGATCGATTGCAGCGCCTGACGATCGACCAGATAGTTGCGCAGCAACGTGGCAACGAACGTTGTGCCCTGGGCAGGATCAGGGAAGCTGTAGACGATCGAGATCACATTGGAACCCGGCAGGGTTTCGATCTTCAGATTGTCGATGGCTTCCTGGGTCAAGCCATCCAGTGCCGTGTCGCGCACCGGATCGGTTTCCATGCCCAGTGCATCACGCAGCGGATTGATCACGTATTCGCGCAGCGGCGTGCTGACGTAATTCTTGAACGGTTCGCCGAGCAGCTTGCTGAGCATCCCCGGTGGCGGGTTGTACTGACCCTGATCGCGCAGTTCGCTGATGGTCTGACGGATCAGCGCCGGCGAACGGAGGATATTGCTTTCGGTTTCCATATCCGCCAGCGATGGCGGAATGAAGGTGGCGTTGTCCTGGGTCAGCGAGGTGGTCGCATCGCCCTGAGACAGTTTTTTCGACTGCACGATCACCTGTGCGGTGATATCGAAGCTCTGTTTGAGCAACAGCGGCAGCAACAGCGCGATCACTGCAAAGATCAGGAAGATGCGCTTCACCAGTTGCTTGTTGGCGAAGAAAATCCTGAAGAACTCGTGCAGGTAATTTTCTTTTGGGTTCATGTCGTTCACCTGAGAGTCAGTTGTCACTGCCTTTGTTGTCGACGCGGTAGCCGAAGCTGAAACCCACGCCCTGGAACAGCACCACATCGGCCAATTGGCGGGCGAGTTCGCCGGCGCTGGCCAGTTTGGTTTTCGGTACGTAAAGCATGTCGTCCGGTTGCAGGTAGGCGATCTGTGGCGCATCGCCCGACAGTGCTTTCTCCACGTCGTAGTTCATGGCCTGCACCTGATTGCCGTTGCGCCGCATGATCACCACCGAATCGAGACGCGCCTTGACATTGGTACCGCGCGCCAGGGTCAGCGCCTCAAGCACCGACACCGGACGGCGGATCGGGTACGAGCCCGGTTGAGCGACTTCGCCGAGTACGTAGATCTCGTTGCCGGCGGTGGATTTCAGCAGCACATCCACAGTCATCCGTCCCGGCAATTGCGCGTACTTGCTATTGAGGAAGGTTTCCAGTTGATTGACCGTCATGCCTTGCAGCGGCACAGCGCCGATTTCCGGAAAACTCGCATAGCCATCGGTGCCGACGGTGATTTCGCGGCTCATGCCGGTGGCCGGGTGGTTCAGCGCGCTTTTGAGGTTCTGCTCGTTGCTCAGCGGGCTGAGAATCTGCACCGAGAGCTGATTGCGGTTGGGCTGGAACAGCTGCTTGCGTTGATAGGCGCGCTGGATTTCCTGCCGCGCCTCGTCGCTGGTCAGCCCAGCGATTTTCACCGAGGTGTTGGCGCCCGGCAGTTCGATGGTGCCGTCAGGCAGCACCAGTTGCGTGCCGTTGAGCTGACTGGCGGCGGTGAAGTTCAGGCCGATCTGGTCACCCGACTGCACGCGGTAAGCGTCCGAGCCACTGGTACTGATGTGGAAAATCACATCCAGCACGTCTTTCGGGCGCAGGGTCTGCTCGACCCTCGGCATGTCGGTGGCCTGCGCATTGGCCGGTGTGGCGGTGAGGATATTCACCGGCATGTTGCGGGTTTCGGAATTGCTGGTGCAGCCTGCAAGCGGCAGCAACAGCAGGACAAGCATTTTGGCGTTCATGGCGTCATCCTTTGCGTTCGCTTACAGGTTTTTGTAAAGCCATTTGGGCATGTAGTACTTGCGCCGGTTGAACACGCTACCGACCACTTTTGCCCCGGCCTGGGTCAGGCGTTGCACGGCGGCCTGGGCGACTTCCCAACGGGTGTCTTCGGCGCGTACCACAAACACCACGCCGTCGACCTGAGTGCTGATCACCAGCGTGTCGGCGGCGGAGTACACCGCGTCGCCGTCGATCACCACGAAGCGGTACTGGCTGCCCAATTGATCAAGCAACGGGCTCAGACGCTCGGCGGTCAGGTGCTCCAGGGTGCGGATTGGCCGGCCGTTGGGCAGCACGTGGAACGGCAGGCTTGAGACCTGCACCACACAGTCCTGCAACAGCGGCGGTTTGTCGGGGTTGAACAGCAAGTCGCGCAGGCCGCGCTCCTTGCTCAGGTTCAACTGCTGGGTGAGGTTGTCGGCCGACTGGCTGGCGTCGACCAGCAGCACTTGGCCGCTGCTCATTTGCGCCAGTTGGCTGGCCAGCGCCAGGGCACTGGTGGTGGTGCCGGCGCCGGGGTTGGCGGCGGTCAGGAACAGGATCCGCAGATCGAGATCCAGCACGGTCGAGGTCAGGTTCGATTCGCTGGGGGTGGCGATGCTCAGGCTTTTATTGGTTGAACCGTCCATTAGCTTGCTCCGTGGCCGCTGAATACTTTGAAGGGGGTTTTCAACAGAATCTTCAGATCAAGCAGAAGGCTCTGCTCGGCGATGTAGCTGAGGTCCAACTCAACGCGCTGGTCGAAGTCGATATTGCTGCGTCCGGAGATCTGCCACAGGCCGGTCATGCCGGGGTAGATCGCCAGACGCGCGAGGTGGTTGTCCTTGTAGCGGTAAGCGTTGAACGAGGTCGGACGCGGCCCGACCAGGCGCATGTCGCCGGTCACTACATTGATCAGGTTGGGCAATTCATCGAGGCTGGTGCGCCGCAGGAAACCGCCGATGCGGGTGATGCGCGGGTCGTGGTCGATCTTGAAATCGATCGCGTCGGCACCGTGTTTGTTGAGGTGACGCAGCGACTCTTTCAGTTCTTCGGCGTTGGCCACCATGGTGCGAAATTTGAACATGCCGAATTTGCGGCCGCGATATCCGGTGCGTTTCTGCACGAACATCACCGGCCCGGGGCTGGAGAATTTGATGACCAGCGCCAGACCCAGCAACAGCGGCGAGATCAGCACCAGGATCAGCAGCGCCCCAAGGCAGGCGACCACCCGATTGGTGCGTGACAGTTGCCATGGCCGACCGCCGTCGCGGCCCGTAAACCAGCCGCGACCCTGGCGATGAATCGCCGCGTCGAGACGCATTCGGTGCTCGGGATCCACGCGCTTGTCGCGGCGCATTTCTTGGATCGCTACACTTTTCTCATGTCCAGTCATGGAGTCCTCCACATTCATTCAGCCGCGAACGGCGCGTGGGCGATAGGCAGTGGGGTAGTAGTCGCGGAACCAGGCGATAAAGCATCCGAGTCCCTCATCCAGCTCTATCCGGGGCTGAAATCCGGTGGCCTGAGCCAGGTCGCTGGCCTCGGCGCAGGTGTTGAGTACGTCGCCCGGTTGCAGCGGCAGCAGCTCGACAATGGCTTTCTGGCCGAGGTGCTTTTCCATCAGCGCCAGATAGGTCTTGAGTTCAACCGGATGCTGCCCGCCGATGTTGAACAACCGCCACGGTGCCATGCTGCTGGCCGGGTCGGGTTGCTTGCGATCCCATTGCGGATCGGCGTGCGGCGGGCGGTGGGTGAGGCGAGCGATGCTTTCGATGATGTCGTCGATGTAGGTGAAATCGCGCTGGTGTTCGCCGTAGTTGAACAGCTTCAGCGGCATCCCTTCGCTGATCGCCCGGGCGAACTGGATCGGCGACATGTCCGGCCGGCCCCAAGGCCCATACACGGTGAAAAAGCGCAGGCCGGTGCAAGGAATGCCGAACAGGTGGCTGTAACTGTGCGCCATCAGTTCATTGGCTTTCTTGGTCGCGGCGTACAGCGACAGCGGATGATTGACGCCGTCCTGCACCGAGTACGGCGTGTGCTGGTTGGCGCCGTACACCGAACTCGACGAGGCGTAGATCAGGTGCTCGACCGGGTGATGCCGGCAACTCTCCAGAATGTTGAGGAAACCGTTCAGGTTGCTGTCCAGATATGCCCGTGGATTTTCCAGCGAGTAGCGCACCCCGGCCTGCGCCGCCAGGTGAATCACCACTTGCGGACGTTCGCGGACAAACAGCGCTTCGATGGCCGAGGCATCGGCCAGGTCAACCGTGGCGAGCTGGAAATCGCCGACCTGCTCACGCACCCATTGCACGCGATCGTGCTTGAGTTGCGGGTCGTAGTAGGCGTTGAAATTATCCAGACCGACCACCGAGTGTCCGTCGCGCATCAGCCGCAGCACGCAATGGGCACCAATGAAGCCGGCCGCACCGGTGACCAAGACCTTCATGGCCGTAGTCCTTCAGGCGCAATGTGACGTAGACCGATGCCGCTGTAATGCAGGCCGGCGGCCGCCACTTGTTCCGGGTTGTAGAGGTTGCGGCCATCGATGATCACCTTCGAACGCAGCTTTTCGGCGAGCAACTCGAAATCGACCACGCGGAAGTTTTTCCACTCGGTGCAGATCACCAGGGCATCGGCGTCTTCCAGGGTGTCGTCGCGGGTGGCGCACAGGTGCAGATCGTTGCGGTAGCCGTAGAGGCGCCGGCATTCGGACATGGCTTCCGGGTCGTAGGCCTGCACACTGGCACCCTCGGCCCACAGCGCATCCATCAGATAACGGCTCGGGGCTTCGCGCATGTCATCGGTGTTTGGTTTGAACGCTAGACCCCATACAGCAATCGATTTACCCGCCAGGCCTTGCGGGAACTGTGCTTTGAGTTTGCTGAACAGGATGTGCCGCTGCAGGTCGTTGACGTCGGTAACGCTGCGCAGCAGTTTCAGCGGCATGCCGTTGTGTTCGGCGGTGTGCAGCAGGGCGCGCAGGTCCTTGGGAAAGCACGAGCCACCGAAGCCGCAGCCCGGATAGATGAAGTGGTAGCCGATGCGCGGATCCGAACCGATGCCTTTGCGCACCGCTTCGATGTCGGCACCGAGCAGTTCGGTGAGATTGGCCAACTCGTTCATGAAACTGATGCGCGTGGCGAGCATGGCGTTGGCGGCGTACTTGGTCAGTTCGGCGCTGCGGTTGTCCATGAACATCAGTTTTTCGTGGTTGCGGCAGAACGGTGCGTATAGCTCGCTCATCTGCTCGCGGGCCGCGTCGTCGCGGGTGCCGACGATGATCCGGTCCGGACGCATGCAGTCGGCGAGGGCGCTGCCTTCTTTGAGGAATTCCGGGTTGGACACTACCCGCACTTGCAGATCAGTCTTGCCGCGGCGCAGCAGTTCGCTGTTGGCGGTAGCCAACACCTGATCAGCCGTGCCCACCGGTACCGTGGATTTGATGATGAGGGTGCGGTCAGCTTCCATATACGAAGCGATTTGCCTGGCGACGTTGAGCACGTGGCTGAGGTCGGCGGAGCCATCCTCATCGGCCGGGGTGCCGACGGCGATGAAAATCAGCTCGGCATGCTCGACCGCGTCGCTGGCCTGGGTGCTGAACAGCAGACGGCCGGCCTTGATGTTTTCCTCAAGCGTGCTGGACAAACCTGGCTCGCTAATAGGCGGCACCGCTTGTTGCAGTTGTTTAATCTTGTTTGGGTCAATGTCCACGCATAAAACGCGATGACCGACATCTGCAAGTGCGGCGGCTTGTATAAGTCCGACATAGCCAGTGCCAAATACGCTCACGTCCATCTGCGCACCTCAATAACACCAAAAGTTAACTACGGAATGAGATTGTTAAAGGGGTATAGCGCAGCGTTTGAAAAGCGTGTCAGCAAAATGACATGTTGCATCTGTATAACACTTGAGCATTTTTTGGCGATTGGCCATCAAGTCATTGCTGCGATTGAATTTGTTGCTTTTGTGCAGATTTGTTCAGATTTTAAATAAGCGATAAACGGTCGTAGGCCGCTAATTTAAAGGCTTGTAGCGTCTTGGTTGTGTCAGATTTGAGTCACCGTTTTTTTGACGCTTTCTATAAAAAACAGTCAATTCTTGCGCTTTGATGGCCGGGTGCTAGTGTCAGGTTCTGACTGACAAACCTTTGACTCCCTGCCGTTTGCCCGATCGGTATCGCCATGTTCAGATATGCCAAAGAATTGTTCTTAATTGTTTATTTGTTGATTTATTCCGAATATTACATTGATCGGTTAAATGCTATCGGCTTCAGTTTTTCTGTACTTCTTTTTGGCGCGATGTTTTTGGCGCTTACTTTGGCGTTATATCTAATGGCGTATATAAGGCAGACTCTCATTCGCCACGTGTTCGCATTGGCAATGTTTGTCTCGGCAGTGTTTTTCGATGTCTATACCCGGGTCACGGCGGATTACCTGACCTACAGCGGTTTCGTGTCATTGGTTTACTCCGGCGGTTTCATCCAGGAAGCGGCGTACCAGTACCGGGACGCGCTCCTGCGTGGCGTGCTCAGTGGTTTGCTGTTGCTGTTCGGCATCGGTCTGAAGCCCCGCCATGGGTTGGCGGTTCCCAACGCTTTGCGTGTGGCGGCGCCACTGTGTGGTGTGCTGCTGCTCAGTGCGGTGCTGTTCTTGCGAGCGGGTGAGGGCGCGCGCGGCTTGCCGATCATGTACACGCCGCTGGCCTACCTCAATCTGTTTGCCTATGAAGCGCTGCACAACACCGTCGGCCCGCGCGAACCAGTGACGCTGGCGCGCACCTCACAAGCCGTCGGGCATGACATCGTGCTGATCATCGACGAAAGCATCTCCGGCAATTACCTCGACATCAACGCGCCGTTCGGTGTGCACAGCAACCTCAAACAGGCGCGTCCCGGCGTCGATGTCTTCAATTACGGCTACGCGGCGTCCATCGCCAATTGCAGCGCCGACACCAACGTGACCCTGCGCTATGGCGGCACCCGCGCCGACTACATGCGCATCAACAGCACGCTGCCGTCGATTTGGCAGTACGCCAAGAAGGCCGGTCTGCGCACCGTGTACATCGACGCCCAGCGCACCGCCGGCAACCTGCAGAACCTGATGACCGACACCGAGAAGAAGGACATCGACCAGTTCGTGCAATTCGACCAGACCAGCGTGCGCGATCGCGACATGGCGGCGGCAGCGAAGCTGATCGAATTGCTCAACGATGACCAGCCGGAGCTGGTGGTGATCAACAAGGTCGGCGCGCACTTCCCGGTGCATGACAAATACCCGGATGCGTTCATGGCCTACCGCCCGACCTTGCCGCGCGGGCAGTTCACCGAGGTGGCCGATACCGGCGAGCGCAACGGTTTCAATGGTCAGCCTGATGATTGGGTGTTGTACCGCAACGCCTACAAGAACACCGTGTTGTGGAATGTCGGCGAGTTCTTTGCGCGGGTCTTCGCTCAGGGCAATCTGAACAATGCGTTGCTGATCTATACGTCTGATCATGGCCAGGATTTGCATGAGCGCGGTAATCCGGGCTTGAACACTCACTGCGGTGGCGATCCAGTGGAGGAGGAAGGATTGGTGCCGCTGGTGGTGATTCAGGGCAGCGATCTGAAAACGCTGGACTGGTCGGCACAACTGGCGGCGAACAAGGATCGTTCCAGTCACTACAACATTTTCCCGACGCTGTTGCAGTTGATGGGCTATGACCTGACGGGGATCGAGGCTGTTTATGGCAAGCCACTGAGTGTCGCGACGGCGGATGAATTTACCTTCAACTACCGCTTCAATGCGCGGCTGGGGGCCAAGCCTGAGTGGAAGCACATTGATCTGGGCAGCATTGTCACGCCATCGCAGGCGCCGGCGAGTGTCGCGGCCGGTCAGTAGATTTTGGGTTGGCAGGACTGGCCCCATCGCTGGCAAGCCAGCTCCCACAGTGTTTTAGGGTGAATTCAATATTTGTGAACTACCTCATTCCCTGTGGGAGCTGGCTTGCCAGCGATGAGGCCATAGAGTTCACCGCAAGATGCAGCTCTGTCACCGGCATCCGCTATCCTTGCCCCACACTGACCGATCAGGTGGCGGCATGCTTCGTGTTGAAAACGTCTTCAAAAGTTATCTCACCCCGCAAGGCCCATTGCCGGTGCTGCAAGGCGTCGACCTGACGCTGGAATCCGGCAGCAGCCTGGCATTGATGGGCGAATCCGGCAGTGGCAAAAGCACCTTGCTGCACCTGGTGGCCGGCCTCGACAAAGTCGACAGCGGCAGCATTCGCAGCGGCGAGCATCGATTGGAAACGATGAACGAGGCGCAACTGGCGAATTGGCGGCGCAGCGAAATCGGCCTGGTGTTCCAGCAGTTCAACCTGATCGGCAGCCTGCGCGTCGAAGACAATCTCGCTTTTCAGGCGCGCCTTGCCGGGCGTCATGAGCCGCGTTGGCAGGCGCATCTGGTGCAGCGTTTGGGCCTCGGCGATTTGCTCAAGCGTTATCCCGAGCAACTTTCCGGTGGTCAGCAGCAGCGGGTCGCGTTGGGCCGGGCGCTGGCCTCGCAGCCGAAATTGCTGTTGGCCGATGAGCCCACCGGTAGCCTCGACGAAGCCACCAGCGACGAAGTCCTGCGGTTGTTGCTGGAATTGCTCAATGACACGCCAACCACTTTGTTGATGGTCACCCACAGCCCGCGAGTCGCGGCCCGATTGGCACAGCGAGTGGTGTTGTCCAGTGGACGGCTGACGTGATCGTCTTTGCGCAAACGCTACGCGCGTTGCTCAGCCATTGGCGGCGTCATCCGGTGCAGTTTTTCAGTGTGCTGACCGGGTTGTGGCTGGCGACCAGTCTGTTGACTGGCGTCGAAGCGCTGAACAGTCAGGCGCGCGACAGCTACGCGCGGGCCAGCCAATTGATCGGCGGTGAACCGCAGGCCAGTCTCAGCACACCGAACGGGGCGACTTTTGCGCAGCAATGGTTTGTTGATCTGCGCCGAGCGGGCTGGCCGGTATCGCCGCTGCTGCAGGGGCGGTTGCTGCTCAAGGGTTTTGACAATCAGCGGTTGCAATTGATGGGCATCGAACCGGTGTCGCTGCCGGCCGACTCGGCGGTGGCCGGGCAGGCGTTGCCGATTGAGCGTGTTGTCGAGTTTTTCACGCCGCCGGGCAGTACGTGGATTTCGCCGGAAACCTTGCAAGCGCTGGGTCTGCGCGAAGGCGACACGCCGCAAACGGCTAATGGTCTGCGATTGCCGCCATTGCTCGCGCAAAAGGACATGGCGCCCGGCCTGTTGCTGGTGGACATCGGCGTCGCGCAGACCCTATTGGAACAACCCGGGCAATTGTCGCGGCTGTTGTTGCCCAAGGATTTTCACGCCGAGTTACCCGCCGTGTTCAAGGGGCAGTTGCAGCTCAAAAGCAGCGGCGAGGAAAACAATCTGGCGCGACTGACCGAAAGCTTTCACCTGAATCTCGATGCGCTGGGATTTCTCTCGTTCGTGGTCGGCTTGTTCATTGTCCACGCCGCCATCGGCCTTGCTTTGGAGCAACGGCGCGGCTTGTTGCGTACGCTGCGCGCCTGTGGGGTCAGCGCGCGAATGCTGATTTTTTGCTTGATCGTTGAGCTGGGTGTGCTGGCGCTGATCGGCGGATTGTTCGGCGTGATCAGCGGCTATTGGTTGGCCAGCGTGTTGCTGCCGGATGTCGCCGCCAGCCTGCGCGGATTGTACGGCGCCGAAGTGGCGGGGCAGCTGCGCCTCAGTCCGTGGTGGTGGTTCAGCGGCATCGGTTTGAGCCTGCTCGGCGCGTTGCTTGCCGGGGCCGACAGTCTGTTGCGCGCCGCCCGTTTGCCGTTATTGGCCGTGGCGGATCCGCAAGCCTGGCATCAGCAATACGCGCGCTGGCTGCGCCGACAAGGTTGGCTGGCGGCGCTGTTGGCGATGATTGCGTTGGTTGCATTGATCTGGGGCGACAGTCTGGCCAGCGGTTTTGTCCTGATGGCCGGATTGCTGATCGGCGCAGCATTGGCGCTACCGGTGTTGCTCAGCGCGCTGTTGAATCAGTTGCTCGGACGCAGTCGCTCGGTGCTCGGTCAGTGGTTTCTTGCCGATTGCCGCCAGCAACTGCCGGCACTGAGTCTGGCGTTGATGGCATTGCTTTTGGCGCTCGCCGCCAATATTGGTGCGGGCAGCATGACCGCCGGTTTTCGCCAGACCTTCAACGACTGGCTCGAACAACGCCTGAGTGCCGAGCTGTATATCAACCCGAGTAATCCGGCGCAGTCGCGGGAAATGTACAGCTGGCTCAAGCAGCAGCCGAATGTTGCGGCGATTCTGCCCAACTGGCAGGTCGCGGTGACGTTGCAAGGCTGGCCGGCGGAAGTGTTCGGCATCATCGATCACGCGCATTATCGCCAGCACTGGCCGCTGCTTGATGCGATGGGCGACGATCCGTGGGCACATCTGGCCACGGATGATGCGGTGATGCTCAGCGAGCAAATCGCCCGGCGCCTGAAATTGCACGTGGGTGAAAATGTGGCGATTCCGACACCCAACGGCACTTGGTCGCCGCGCATCGTTGGCATCTACGCCGACTACGGCAATCCCAAGGGGCATTTGCTGGTCAGTATCCACCACCTGCTGCGCGGCTGGCCGCAACTGACGCCGAACCGTTTCAATCTGCGCATCGAGCCGCAGAGCATCCCGGCGTTGTTGAATAGCTTGCAGGTGCGCTTTCAACTGGAGGACAGCCGCATCGTCGATCAGGCGCGGCTCAAGGGCTGGTCGGTGCAGGTTTTCGAACGCACCTTTGCGGCCACTGCGGCGTTGAACAGCCTGACCCTGGCGGTGGCGGGCGTGGCGCTGTTCATCAGCCTGCTGACGCAGAGTCAAAGCCGCCTCGGCCAACTCGCACCGCTATGGGCGCTGGGCGTAACGCGGCGGCAATTGATGCTGCTCAATCTCGGCCAGACGTGGCTGCTGGCGGTGCTGACATTGGTGCTGGCGTTTCCGCTGGGGATCGCGCTGGCGTGGTGTCTGGACGCGGTGATCAACGTACAAGCGTTTGGCTGGCGGCTGCCGTTACGGGTGTTTCCGTGGCAATTGCTGCAGTTGATGGGGTGGGCGTTGCTGGCGACGTTACTGGCGTCGGCATGGCCGCTGTACTCGCTGTACCGCACGCAACCGGCTGATCTGCTGAGGACGTTTGCCCATGAGGATTAACCTCGTTGTGCTGATGGTTTTGTTGCTGCTCGGTGGTTGCGATCAATCGGTGCCGGAGCAGAAAGGCTTCGCCGGGATGGGCGATCAGGCGTTGGCGTTTACGCCGGTGGTGCCGGGGCGAGTGTTCAGTTTTCCGGCGGATCACGCTGCGCATGAGGGGTTTCGCATCGAGTGGTGGTACGTCACCGCCAATCTCAAGGATCAGCAGGGTAACGAATTCGGCGTGCAGTGGACGCTGTTTCGCAGTGCATTGAAACCAGTGGCGGAGCAGGCTGGGTGGGCTGATCAGACGATCTGGCTGGGGCATGCGGCGGTGACTTCGAGCACGGTGCATCACGCCGCCGAACGTTACGCCCGAGGCGGGGTGGGGCAGGCGGGTGTGCAACTGGCGCCGTTCGAGGCGTGGATCGATGATTGGCGGTTCGCCAGTCAGGCGCAGGATCCCCTGAGCGACCTGCAACTCAGCGCTCGCGATAAGGATTTCGCCTATCAACTGCACCTGACTTCCAGCCGCCCGCTGGTGTTGCAGGGCGACAAGGGGTTCAGTCAGAAATCCGAAGAGGGGCAGGCGTCGTATTACTACAGCCAGCCGTTTTTCCAGGCCAGCGGAACGTTGCAGATCGACGGCCAGAGCTACACCGTCAGTGGCCCCGCGTGGCTCGATCGGGAATGGAGCAGCCAGCCACTGACCGCCAATCAAACCGGTTGGGACTGGTTCTCCCTGCACCTGGACAGCGGCGAACACGTGATGCTTTACCGCATGCGCCAGAAGGACGGCGCGCCGTATCTCACCGGTACCTGGATTGCTGCCGATGGCCACACGCAAACCCTGAATAGCTCGCAGATCCAGCTCAACCCGCAAGACACCGCGAAAGTCGCTGGCCGGGTTATGCCGGTGAAATGGACGATCAGCATCCCCGACAAACACCTCGACATTACCCTCGACGCGCTCAACCCCAACGCCTGGATGAACCTGCGTATCCCGTACTGGGAAGGTCCGGTGCGCATCAGCGGCAGTCATCCCGGCCGGGGCTATCTGGAAATGACCGGGTACTGAAAGGTATCCGCAAATCCCTGTAGGAGCTGCCGAAGGCTGCGATCTGTTGAGGTTGCTTTTAAGACCAACATCAAAAGATCGCAGCCTTCGGCAGCTCCTACAATGGATCGGTTTGAACTCGGCTTACTGTGTTGTCCTCTACAGAAAAACCTGTCGAGGATTTGCCATGAGCGACGACCTGCAACCCCCAGACATGACCACCTGGCAGCGTCTGTTTGATGACCGGACCTACTGGCAGCAATCCCCCGACGCGCATTATTTCGATCTGCAACGCATCGCCGATGACCTGCTCGGCCAGGGCGCCATCGATCTTGAGCAATGGCAGATCCTGCGTGCCAAGGCCGACGACCTGCACAAGGATTCACCCGCGATCAACGTCGTCCGTGAACTCGACGACCCCGAAGCCTGAGGACACCCCAATGAAACCGATCACCCAAGGCGAACACCCCGACGAACCCCGGCCACCGGGCGAAACCGAACGCGACAACGACGCCCTGCGCCCCACCGACCCGAAACAGCGTGAAAACACTGGCAAAGGCACGCCCAGCGGCGAGTCCACCGCGCAGGACACCGCCAAACAACAGACCTCCTCGACACAAACCAAAGCCAAGCCCTGAACAGCGTCTATGCTCAGTGGCACGTTCGTCGCCGAAGCCAATTCGGCGCCGGGCGCTGCCATTCATCACAGGGAAAGTAATGCATATGAAGCTCGACGCACTGGCCAAGGCCATCACCCTCGCAACCGTACTGTCCGCCACCAGCTTCGGCGCCCTGGCTGCCGATATTCCGCTGTCCGCCACTGTTGAAGCCGATCAGGTCACCACCAAAGTGATCTCCGTCGATGCCGCCAACCATCAGGTTGTGCTCGAAGGTGCCGAAGGCAAGCCGGTTCATGTTCAGCTCAGCGACAAGGCGAAAAACCTCGCCAATCTCAAGGCCGGCGATCAGGTCAACATCCAGGTACAGCGTTCCGTCGCCGCCTACCTCGATACCGATGTGGATAAAGGTCTGCCTGGCACCACCGAACGTACCGGTGAGCTGCGTAAGGCTCCGGGCAGCGATAACCCCGGCGGCGAAGCGTACCGTCAGGTTCAGGTGCAATTGAAAATCACCAAAATTGATTTGAAGACAAATCAGGTGACCCTGCAAAACCCGGCGGGCGTGTCGAAAGTTCTCGACGTGAAAAAGCCTGAAATCCAAGCCAAACTGAAAGATCTGAAAGAAGGGCAGAGCGTTATTGTCACTTACACCGATATCTTGAAAGTGACCAGTCAACACGAAAGTTGAGCTTTAACTCTACAAGATGACTGCTCTTGTACAGTTTTTGTATTAGAGTAGTCATACTATTAGTTTGGATTGACCTCATTGAAAGTTTCATGAAAGGAATCGTCGATAAATATCTATTAACGCTTTCGTACATAAATTTCATATTCAAGAATGAGGACATAAGCGCCAACTTCTATTAAAATCCTTCCCGTTCGCCCAGTGTCAGGGCTCTTTACCGGTGCATGGATTGCCAGGCCATTACACTGGGCGAACACCTCTTCGGAGTGGATGTATACAATTTCTGCAAACAAAAAGGGCGACTTTATAGTCGCCCTTTTTGTTTGCAGTGAATTAGACCGAGGTGTGCGCTTCAGCTTTGTCTCGCTGCCCCTTGAAAGCGCTTCAGCGTCGCCTGATACATTTTCGTCCTGCGGTGATTTTTCCCGTAGGTGCCCGCCGCCGCGACGGTACCTGCCTGAATGTGATCCAGATAGCTGAAAATCTTGCGCGGTGATAGAAACTTGATGCCATAACCCAGGCTGCTCATTCGATCTTGCAACGTGTAGCCGGGTACGAGGTCATCCATGCAGAAGTGCAGGCCTTGGGACTTCATCAAGCGCGCATTCCACAATGTGCAGAAACTTTTCAGATGCGTTTCTTTGTACGGCCTTGGCATTTTCGAACGCATACCCAGACGCACTTTTGCTTTACGAACATAGTGCTTGCAGAAGCGCGAAGTTAGACGCCAAGTGTCACGAACAATCCCGCGATTGAGTTGTTCGACACAACCGACTGCAGCCATGTCCGGCGTTTTCGTGCATTCGCGCATCATCATGGCAAACACCTCTTTGTCGTAGACAAAGGTGTCGGTGTGCAACAGAAACAGATAATCGGTGTCGACTTTTTCCAGTGCCAGATCCAGTGCCTTGCCATGCGCAATATGCCCGGCTTCCTTGCCCGGCGAAGGCCGCTCGATCAAGTTGATCCAGTCGAGCGAGCGCAAGTAATCCAGGCTGGCATCCGCCGAATCGTTATCCACCACCCACACCGGAATGCGTTGCTCCTGAACGTGCTCACGCAAAAGCTCAAGGCACATTCGGGTGATGTCCGGGGTTTTGTAATTTACCAAGACAAGGCTGAAATTCGACGCTGGCTGGGTTGGTAAATCAAACGCTTTCATGTCGGAAGGGCTCATCTGCGATTCAAAGGCAACAGGGTTTCTTGGCCGCGATCGTAGCGAGGCAACCTTAGTCGAACCTTAATTTGCGGATGTGACGGTAGATGTATGCCGAAGGGAGACCGCTGGTCTTATGAAATGCATGGGGTGCTGCCTGTCATTACCGGATAAAATGCGCGCCCCTCTCGCGGTTCAAGGAAGAAACGGCGCACGCCGTTGTGTCACGGATGAAACCACTTTCCCTCTACCACCCGGCCTTGTACTGGCTGCGCGTGTGGCAAAAAAGACTGTTCCGCCAGATTGCCTGGCGCTGTTCCAGCAAACGCTACGCACGCCCCGTCGCCACGGCCGAGCGCATGCCATATCGCTACCTCAAACACACCTCGAAACTCATGCGCAAACTCGGCGACTCCGACCTCGCCCTGCAACATAACAAAGTCATCAACCTCAAACTCGCCGTCGCCGCCATCGACGGCGTCATCATCGCCCCCGGCGAACACTTCTCCTTCTGCCGCCTCGTCGGCCGCCCGACGTTGAAGCGCGGCTACGTTGAAGGCATGGAACTGTCCTTCGGTGAGGCACGACGCGGGGTAGGCGGTGGCATTTGCCAACTGAGCAACCTGATCCACTGGATGGCGATTCATTCACCGCTCGTGGTGGTCGAGCGCTCCAACCACAGCTTCGACCCGTTTCCGGATGAGGGGCGGGTGCTGCCGTTCGGGTCTGGGGCGGCGATTTTCTATAACTACGTTGATCTGGTGCTGCACAACCCGACGGATCGGCACTTTCAGCTGAAGTTGAACGTCGGCGAGACACAACTCGAAGGGGAGTTGTTGTGTGATCGGGTGAGGGAATATCGCTATCACGTGTTTCAAGAGGCGCATCGGTTTGTGCGGGAGGGGGCAAGGGTGTATCGGGAGAATGAGATTTGGCGGGAGGTGCGGGAGAAGGGGCAGGTTGGGGAGTTGGTCGAGAGGGTGAGGTTGTATCGGAATCGGGTGGTGGTTAAGTATGAGGTGGACGAGCGGATGTTCGAAGCGAGCTAGTATTTTCCGCAAGGTTTTCGTTGGATTTTTTAAGCCACAAGGAAGTAACAAATGATCAACCGTGTCAAAACTGTCGGTACGGCGGGCACTGCGCTTTTTTCAATGTTCATCGCCTTTAATACCTGGGCACAAGCGCCGCGTGACTTTTATGAAGGGATGAAGGCAGGCAAATGCTCACCGAATTCGGAGCGTCTGCATGAGCTGGCAGTTGCAGGCGATCTTGACGCGCAGACGCAGTTTGGCAAAGCCATTGAAGAGAACCTCTGCGGGGTGGTTGAGCAGTGGTCACCGGGCATGCCGGAAGTGTGGTTTCGCAAAGCTGCAGAGCAAGGTAATGCTGAAGCGCAAGTCGGATTGGCTGAGGAACTTCGTTGGGATCGAAGCGTTGAGGGTGAAGACGCAAGTGTTTACTGGGATTTGAAAGCTGCGGAGCAGGGGAACGCCAAGGCCCAGTTCAGTTTGGCGCAGATTTACCATCGCGGTGGCCGATCGATCAAAAATCTCAAGGACATGGACAAAGCATTAGCGTACTACCACCAATCCGCCGAAGGCGGATATCCCTCAGCCTACATGCTGCTGGCTAGCCTTTATGAGAAAGGGGACGGAGTTACACAGGACGATGTTGTTGCCGCTCAGTGGTATCGCAAACTGGCTGAAACCGGTGACGACTACGGACAGCTTCACCTCGCGGAAATGATCGCCGATGGACGTGGTGTGGACAAGGATGAAGCGCTGGCTTTTACCTGGTTCGGCAAGTCGGCTGCGCTCGGCAATAAGTACGCGCAGTATGAAATGGCGCAAATGCTTGAACAGGGGCGAGGCACCGTAAAAAACCAACGTGAAGCAGCCAAGCTTTACCGCAAGTCTGCGGATGCCGATTTTGGCAACGCGCAGTTGGCGCTTGGGAAAATGTACGCGCAAGGACGTGGCGGTTTGCCAAAAAGCAAATCCAAGGCCGAGTACTGGATGCTCAAAGCAATTGATCGTGGTGCTCCGGGAGCTAAAGAAGAGCTGCAAAAGCTTTGATTTAAACGGGGAGAATATATTGATTTAAAAGAGGGCGATCATGGGGTCGCCCTTTTTTTATTTGGATAAATCAGACTTCTTGTCGCCAAGCAGAGAGTGTGATCACTGTGCCTTCGTCTTTTCTATTACTGATTTCAATCTTGTAGGTTCCGCCACCAATATAGCCTTCAACGAGTGCCTTTCTCTGGTTGCCGCTGATTTCGGCATCCTTCGCATGCTGCTGATAGAAGTCGATGACGTCTGCGTACTCTGTAAAAGTCCGGAGAATGACTTCGAACTCATGTCGTGGACGGCCGGCTATTTTGTCCCAATCACCTTCAATCGGCGTGCCCTCCATCCCCGGCGTCGTGAAAACACCGTGGGCGCCAGCACCTATCAGGTGAGCCCGCTGCGGAAGCATCGCCAGCATGGCTTTGGGAAAGTCGGAAGGTAACTGTGCCGCTGTCCACGCTCCCTGTTCCGGTTTGGTTGCAGCGTATTCAACGCTGGCAATTTTCTGCGCGTTGGCTCGGCGTTCCGGATCATCACTTTCCGCCCATATCGCCATCATCGGAGGCAGTTGTTTACTCCAGCCGATCAAAGATTCGGCATCAGCTTGTTTAGCGCCTTGCGGTTGGAAAATGGTCAGCACGGTTTGCGGGGCATCATTACAGGTCAAAGCTTCCTCACGCGACTTGACCGTGCAGTGGCCATTGACCAGCCCGACAGCGACCAACTGGCCCTTGTCGTTAAGCAACAATGCGCCGCGCTCAAACCCATTGTTGCCATCATCCATGGCAGTAATCATTTTGCTGCCGGCAGGCACACCGTCCGCAAACGTCGACATTTCCGAATCAAGCGCTTCCAGAACTTGCTGCACAATCATTGTGTTGTCGTTGGTATAGCTACCGGTCTGATAGCCAAAAAAATCAACCAGTGCAGAGCGCACCGCGGGATCCTGATTGAGCTTTGGCGCGCGTTCTGCGGCGGGTTCGTTTGAAAGTAACAGGGCAGTGGTGCCGTCGGGGCGTTGTTCGGAGCGAAGGGACAGTGCATTCGCATTGAGGGAGAAGGTGAGGGCGAGGAGGATGGAAAATGGGCGATTCAGGCGTTTCAAGGCTACAGTCCTTTGATTGTTCAGTCCGGGGGAGTAGAGGTTAAACAACGAGATTTCTCAGGGGCTGCCTGCGGTTCTCTCGTTTTTTCTAAAGCAAATACCAGGCTTGTCGGGATTAAAGTTTTTAGTCCTCGTTGAGCCACTCGGCATTTTGCACCATGGCTTCTTCTAGCCACTTATCGAAGCTAGCGTAAGTGGCGTGAAGTTCCCAACCCTCTGACGCATAAGCATGAATTATCAACACATGGGGCTGCCCAGAAAAATCATCCCCATCAAAACATGCGATGTCATCATTCGCGTTGAATTTGGCAAATGGGATCAATGTGCGTTCTGGATAAAGCTGTTTGAGTGTTTTGTACCAGTTGTTGATTGTACCTTCGTTGTATACCAGCAGCCACCAAGGCTCGATGTCTGTTTCTGGTTCAATGGATGCAAAATGCAGGAAGTTTGTAGGGTATGGGTAGGCTGGTAGGCCTTCGATGTTAAGATGGATTTGCATAAGTAATTAATCAGGAGAAAACCAGGTTTAGAATGCGGAAAGATTGATGGCCGTTCGGGGTAGACCACCGTCAGACAAAATAAATCTGTCCCCTTTTTTGTATTGTCACTTTGTCTCTTGTGGTCCCCTTTTTACAGTGGGTTCCGTCGAAAGAATTAGAGGCTCTCTATGTTATTCAGGGACAGACCACTTTCAGACAAAATAAAACGTGGTCTGCTCCCCGTTTACAGCTTTACTATTTCAGTTGGTAACTAAGTTTCTCATCCAGTCCAAAGTTTTCATCTTGAGTTTTGACTCGATCAAGAATAATTAATATTTTTCTATATGAGTCGCCCATTCGTTCTTCTGAATGTTTTGATTTTGTCCAAATTAATTCAATTGGGCGCTCTACATCGGTGCTGAGTAGATCCCAAAGCGCATTAAGATTATTTCCATAGTATTGAGTAACAGAAAAAGCAGACGCTATCCGCTTATGGAACTCTTGCTCAGATGAGATGGACAATCCATCAAGCTCAACTATCATTTTGATTTACTTCCACTTTCCAATAGGGGTAACAGTTTCGTAATGATCACTAGTTATGTAAAGGAGTCCGTCATCTGAGTAGAGTTGCCTGGTCCCCGGCTGATTGCTCCGCGACATCGTGTTATTGAGACCGACGTCAGCTTCATACCAGGTTCGGCCGGGGGCTGAAGGAAGTACGTTTGTATCGTTGTAAAAAACATCACCGCCTAGCTGCCCGCCAGGAACGCTATTGTTGACTGCTTTACCTTTTTTCCATCCGCTTTGTGTTGCCTGAGCTTTTGTAACGTAATTTGGGGGAAGATCACCAGTAATGGTACAGGGACAGATCACGTTAAATAGCGAGAAAGAGGAGAGTTTCCAAAGGGCAGATTATAGATGCAAAAAAAAGAAACCGTGGTCTGTCCGCCGTTTACGCATTGGTAGGCGTTGGCAGATTTCACATAGACACGATTGTTTTCCTGCTTGGATTACACCATCACTTCGATGCCAGTTGAGCCCTGCCTGCTGGTGTAATACCGAACTCGAGTTGGTCAAAACATTATTGTATCTACGTTGCCAATGTGTGCTGTTAATTTTTCACGGAAATCCGTTTCGCTGGTGAAGTTAGTGTTGTCAATCATGTTAAGGAACCAAGTCGCGTCTAAAGCTGTGAATATTTCAAGCCATTCTGGTCTTTTAGCTTTCGAATCAGGCATGTCGTTCGCGGCAAAGCCGTGGCCTTTGCCTTCGGATAAATAAAGATAGTTATCTGCGAAGGAGTAGCCTATAACCTTTGGCCAGTTTGAGCTATGCGGGAGGTTTGGCTCCATATCCTTGCTAGCAATCACATGAAAAGTTCTCATTTTTTTTCCGGAAGTACGTCGAGTTTGTAGAAGTTTACTTTTTGCCTATCTAGATGGAGTTGTTGTGCTCCGCCATCGCCATATTTTCCAGATTACCTTCAGAAAAAGAAAACGTGGTCTGTCCCCGATACAATTGGTATTTAATCATGGTTCTTGGTTTTTTTTAGTAGGCTTGCAAGCTCTGGATAAGAATCCACCTCTTCCGGTGGAAGTAGATCTATGATTTTTTGTATTTTCCCCGCGTATTCTTGTTCAATCGCTGCTTCTGTCCAGTCTAATTCCGATGCCGCAGCGATAGTTACCTCGGGAAAATTCGAGTCAAGGAGTGCTTTTAAAATCTCTATTGCATCATGAGATCGTAGTTCTCCGAGCGCAGCAGTACTTCGTTCTTGCCAATACTCCTCTTTTGAAAGAATAGTTTCTCGAAGAAGTTTCCAGTCTTCGGAGTCAAATTTTCGCAAAACCCCCTGGGCTACCTGCTCGGTAATGTACTCATTCCAATTCGAGTCTTCATTCTGGCCAAGCCAGTAATTGTATTCATCGTAAGTCTTGCTAGTCATTTTTTATCTCTACTTAGATCGGTGGTGACATAGGTGCGTCGCCCGCCGGGAATGAAGATGTCACGACGCCATTGTCTTTCAACACCTGCCACTGAACACCATCAACCGTTTTGGTGTGTAGAGTGGTCGTAACTCCGTCAACATCGCGCATGAGTACACCCGGTGTTGCGGCTACTTCATCCGTAACCCAAAGTATCTTATCGTTACTCCAAGTTTCCGGCGCTAGTGTGTGTTTCCCTCCTTTTTTGGCCGACATGCCGACGGTACCGTCTTTTCGTTCAAGAATCATTTTGAAATCTTCGACTTTTATCGTGCCGTCCGGGTTTTTCTGCAATACGGTCATCTGGTGCTTAGGGGACTTCAGTACTTCAGAGGAGTGTCCGCCAATTGGTTTATTACTGTTCGGACTACGTGTGCCGAACAGAATCTTGTCTTGCATCTGGGCGGGCAGTGCTCCAGCGTATGGGCGATTATATAGATCAGGTGGTGCTCGACCTTCGTCGTGTTCAGCCTTTTCCGAATCATCCGCCTTCTTACCTTTAGTTTCATCTCCAGGCGGGCAAGAATTCAACCCCAACGGATCCACCCACCCCGTAGGGTTCGGCACGTACTGGTAGCTATTCAACCCACCCGCAAGTTTGATCGGATCCGGCGTCAAAAACCGTCCAGTCCCCGGATTGTAGTAGCGGTGGCGGTTGTAATGTAACCCCGTCTCGGCATCGAAATACTGACCCTGGAACCGCAACGGGTTATCGATCTCGCTGACGTCCAGCGCAGCGAGATTACCGTAGGCTCGGTACTTCGCCGACCACATGATTTCACCGCTGTAGTCGGTGAGCTCCTGCGGTGTGCCGAGGTGGTCGAGTTGATAGTAAAACGGCGTAGCCTTGCGCGGGCCTTCGCCATCGAGCATCGCCAGTGGACGGAAGCTGCCCGGTTCGTAGATGTAGCTGCGATAGCGGTTTTCAGCGCTTTCTGCGATCAGGCGTTCACCTTGCCAGAGGAATTCGGTGGTGTGCCCGTCGACGGTTTTTTCGATACGGCGGCCAAAGGCGTCGTATTTGTAGCTCGCGATGCTTCCACCCGGCAGGCTGACACCGACGAGGCGGTGCTGACAGTCGTAGCGGTATTCGGTGACGAGTTTCTGGCCGGCGCCGCGACGCTCGCGAATCAGATTGCCGTAGGTGTCATAGTCGTAATGGCGGTCACCCTGCATCAGCAGGCGGTTGCCTTTGACGTTGGCGAGGTTTGCTGTGCCTTCATTGCTTTGGCCCAGCAGGTTGCCCGCCGGGTCATGGGCGAAGCTTTCCGGAGTAGCACCGCGCACGCTGACGAGTCGATCGAGCGGGTCGTAGTGGTAGCTGCGGTTGCCTTTGCGGCTGTCATCGATACCCGCGAGATTGCCATTGGCGTCGTAGTTATAACGACGCTGGAAGAGGCTCTTGTCTCGCTGGCCGACGGTGTGTGCTTGCAGGCGGCCTTGCTCGTCATACTGGTATTGGCTGAGCAACAAACCTTGCTGACGTTTTTGTTCGCGCCCAGCACTGAACTGGTGAGAGGTCAGGCGTGAGCCGTTGAGGTCGATGCTGCTCAGTTGCCCGCCGGGTTGGTGACGGTAATCGAGTTTGCTGCCGTCAGGGAGGCGGCAGTGTTTGAGCTGGCCGACGCTGTCGTATTCATAGCGCAGGGTGCCCCAGCCTTGGTGTTCTTCGATGAGGCGGTCTTGCAGGTCGTATTTGTAGGCGAGCGGCCAGTGGCCGTCGTCGACGTTAACGAGGCGACCGAGGGCGTCGTAGCTGTAATGGATTTCTTCGCCATCGGCCAGGGTTTTCACCAGCAGCCGGCCAGCAGCGTCGCGCTGATACTCAGTGACCAGTTCACTGCCATCGTCGCCGAACTCGGTTTTCTTCAGCAGTTGACCGTTGAGATCATACTCGTAAGCCGTACGACGACCGTCGAAACCGGTTTCCTGCTGGATCAGGCCGTTGGCGAAGTAATCGAGGCGGTATTGCTCGCCGCGCTCGTTTTCGATTTCAGTCAGCAGCAGACGCGAGTTGTCATAGCGATAGCGCAGTTGGCTGCCGTCCGGATTGATGCGGCGGCTGACCAGATGCAGGTTGTCGGCGTATTCGTACCGAGTGATGCGGCCGAGTTCATCGCGTTCAGCGGTGACATTACCGTAGGCGTTATAGGTAAACGCACGGGTTGCACCGCCCGGCAGTGTGACTTGGGCGAGGCGATTGGCTGCGTCCCACTGGTATTGGGTTATGGCGCCGGACTCTTCCTGGCGGGTGATCTGCCGACCCAGCGCGTCGTAGCGATACTTGCGCTGACCGCCATCGGGCAGGCGTTCTTCCAGCAACTGGCCGAGGTTGTTCCAGCCGAGTTGATGGCGACTGCCGTCCGGGTGGCGAATCTCCAGCAGACGGCCCTGAGGATCGTAGCTGTAGAGCGTGGCATTGCCGTCCGGATCGATTTGCCGGGTGATATCGCCCTGACGGTTGCGTTGGTACTTCCAACTGGCTTTTCCGCGATGAACATCACTGACGAAGCCGTTGATGTATTCGTACGTTGTGGCTTCGTCTTCCGGCGGGATGACGGCAGTCATCAAGCCGTTGTCGTCGTACCGGTATTCGGTGACGGCGCCCAACGGGTCCTTTTCCGCGATCAATTGGCCTTTGTCGTTGTAGGCCTTGAGATGCTCGGCACCGTCCGGGTCGATCTTGCTGATCAGTCGCGCCTGATCATCGTGGGTGTACACCTCCTCGCTGCCGTCGGCGTTAGTGACAGTCACGCTGCCTTTGTCATCCCAGGCGTAGTGCGCTTCCATCTGCGAGAAGTTGGCCCAGTGATGTGTGCAACGAGACAGTTTGCCTTCGTTCTCCCACTCCCAGTAGAAAGCAGCGCCGCCCGCCAGTTGCCGCTCGAGAATGACGTGCTGTTCGTTGTAGCGATAATGTTCGGCTTCACCGGCTGCGTTCTTCGCCTCGATCAGACGATGCTGGGTGTCATAGCAGTAGGTGACCAGCGTCTGCACCGTATTCCAGGCGTCTTCCAGATTGTCCGCGGGCAGGAACTGCTGATAGTCGACCGCGACAATGTGTTTGCGGTCGTAACGTAGAAGCAGGGCGCGACCGGCGCCATTGTCGAGGCGTTTGATACGACCATGGATATCGCGTGTGACGTGCAGTCGATTGCCATAGTTGTCGCTAATGGCGATCAGCGTGGCGCCTTTGCTGTTAAAGCGGAAGTGGTAGATCGATGGACGCTTGCCGGCTTGGGCTAGAACTAGTTCCGATGGGTCGTCACCGAGAAAAATGGCGGCTTTTGAAAGGCTGTTGGTGATCGCGGGACGTTGTTCACTCGGGAGCGGGAAGGGCGTTGCGCGGTTTTCGTGGTCGGTCCAGATGACTTCATCGCCATTGATATCAATACGATGAGCCAAGGCATGGCTCCAGCCATAACCCAGCCCGCAATCAATTTCCACGGCACTGGTTCTGTAGAGACGCGTCCACTCAAACGGCAGTAGCCCGTCGAGTTGACCGTCGGTCAGCGTCAACAACTCTTCACCGGTCACCATCGAAACCGGGCACCCGTTAGTGCAAGTCTCGGCGGCAGCCTCTGCACTTTTGTCGGCAGGTGTCTTCGCTTGCTTGGAAGCATCGTCAGCTATTTTGCCATCCGCGAGTTTCGCGTTTTTCTTCCCATCAAAACGCAACTCGGAAATTCCGTTTCTCACCTTGGCTGTCACACCCCGCGCCGCAACAGCGGTGTATTTCGCGACGTATTCCATAAAGCCATTGATGATCTTGAACAGCGACTTCACAAAACCGACGACGGCGTTGATGACAAGTTCACCGTATTTCTTCAGTCGGGCAGCGAGGTAGAGAACCCCGGTACCTTCAGCCGCAATGGTCAATACCACGCCGATGACGATGTCGATGGCGATACCGACGACCATTGCCGTGGTCATCTTCGCGATGTCGCCTGCCATCTTCATTGGCGGCAACCCTGCGAGCCAGATCACGGCGCTTCGTACCAGCAGGAACAATGCTGCTTCATCGCTGGCCAGTAACATGGCCTTTTTCATGACGTCCGGTGTGCTTTGGGCGATATCGATTAGCTTTTGTGCGCCAGCACCGAGATCATCTTTGAATTTTCCCGGGTCCTGTAGGATGTCGAGCACCTGATTGATGCCATCCCACACACCCTTGATGGCCTCCCAGCCACCTTCAAGAATGCCGGTACCAATCGCCATTGCAGTGCCCGAGGTGGAAAGGTTCGACCATTGCGGTTTGAAACCTGCCCATTCCTTACGCAGAAAACCTTCCAGGTCAGCTGTCACGCCGCTGTAAGAGCTGAACAGCGCATCGATCTGCGCTGGTGTTACTTCGTTATGAACGCGGATCTCGTAGAACTTGCCCGGGATGCCTCCGGTCCAGGAGGCTTTGCCTTGTGCGTCGAGTTTGACCTTGCTGACTGCACCACCTTCCACGGCCACGATTTCGACTTCGATATCGCCTACCGGAATGTCGTAAACCGACTCGAATTTACTCTCGATCAGCAACGGTCCCTTGAGCGGGCACTGAGCCACGTTCGAAGTGAAATTACCGTCGGTCATGCTCACCGCTTTGCTGGTGCCACCAACCTTGATCACTCGCTCCATACCTAGCAGGGAGGGCAAGTCAGCGGCTCGACTGGCCTTGTCGGCAGCCCGCGCATACCAGGTTTTGGTTTGTTCCTGATACAGCTTCAGACTGTCCTTGAAGGTGTTCAGTTGGTTGTCAACAAAGGCAACGCGATCCATCAGCCTTGCTCCAGAATCAGGTGATTTAACAGTGCTTCTTTAAGGTTTTTTGGTGCGTCCGGACGGCGCACGAAACGGCTGATCTTCAGCTTCAGGTTGTTCTCTGGCCAGGCGGTATAAATGTCTGGTCGGTCTTCTTCCAGCCACTGCATCAAGTTGTTGATCAGCGTCGTCGGATTTTCCTTGGCCAAGCCATCCAGTAACGGCTTCGGCACCTCCCACCACGGCCAATCCTTTACCTTCGGCACAACCCGCGTCCCAACCTCCAGCGACTGCCCATTAATCAGATACCGCTCAAACATCGGCAGCACTTCCCCAGCCTTCTCCCCCAACCCATGCAGAATCGGATAGATATGCCGCCCATCCCAAAACCGGAAAAACACCTCGGTCCCATCCGGCATCTTCACCTGCGTCAGGCTGCGCAGATGCTCGAACACTTCGTTCGGTTCGGAACGCGACACCGCCAGCCAGCCCCAATCGAGGGCATCGGTTTCAGCGATCCACGGCAGGAACGCGGAATTGGCTTTGAGCTCGGTGACGTAGGGCATCACCGGTTGCCAGGTGGAGTAGGGCGTGCCGCCCCATATCGGGATGAGCTGGGCGGTGGGTTCGGTCAGGTAGAGATTTTTCAGCGCGTCGGAATCACTCGCCGCACTAATAACCAGATACAAACGCTCGCCAGTCTGCAACGGCTGTTGCGCCAGCCAATCCTTGGGCGTAATTCGATCAGATGGCACAGGCACCTGCCTTGCATTTTTCGCATTCTTCGCAGAACGGCGCGTTACGTTTGAGGGTGTTGATCTGGGCCGGGGTCAGGACCTGACCGGCCTTGTCGGCGTCGGCCTGTTTCAGGATGCCGGGCATCAGCGGGGCGGCGCCGGTGCCGCTGCCGGGGCTGCCGCCGGAGTTCATGTTGATCACCGGGCCGCTCAGGGTCACGCCGCCGGCGTCGATCTTGATGAAGCTGCCGCCGCCGATCAGGGTCAGCTCTGCGCCTGCTTCCATTACCACCTTCATGCCGCTGCTGAGGTGGATTTCTTGCCCAGCGTCGATGAACTGGCCGGTGCCGATCTTGATGTGTTGGTTCACGCCGACGGTGAGGTGATCATTGGCGCGGGTTTCGACTTTGCGGTCGGCGTAGACGGTGTGGTGTTCTTCGGCCTTGAACTCGCTGTAGCTGTTCTTTTCGACGGTGTCGTGGCGTTCGTTGCCGACGCGGATTTTCTGGTCGTGCTCGATGTTTTCGTCCCAGTCGCGCTGGGCGTGCAGGTAGATCTGTTCCTGACCTTTTTTGTCTTCGATGCGCAGTTCGTTGTAGCCGCCACCGCCCATCGAGCTGAGGGTCTTGAAGGTGCTGCGGGTCTTGTTCGCCGGCAGCTCATACGGGACGGTGTTTTCCTTGTGGTACAGGCAGCCGCTGATCAGCGGTTGATCGGGGTCGCCTTCAAGGAAGGTGACCAGCACTTCCATGCCGATACGCGGGATGGCGATGCCGCCGTACTGGGCGCCGGCCCAGGCGCTGGAGACGCGCAGCCAGCAGCTGGTTTTGTCGTCGGCCTGGCCTTCGCGGTCCCAGTGGAATTGCACTTTGACGCGGCCGTACTCGTCGCAATGGATCTCTTCGCCTTTCGGGCCGGTGACCACGGCGCTCTGGCTGCCGAGGATGCGCGGTTTCGGGTGGCGCAGGGGCGGGCGATTCGGCACGTCCCACGGGGTGGCCTGGAAGCGGTTGCGGTAGCCCTGATGGAAATCGTCTTTCAGCGCAGTGGTGTCGCTGGTCACCGATTCTTCGAGGACTTGCGGCTGCTTGCCTTCGTGGAGGACTTCGGTCAGCAACCAGAGGTCGTTCCATTTGGCTTTCGGGTGCGCGGTCAGCGCGAGGAAGTGGCCGCTGACCAGCAGCGGTTGATCACTCTTGCCTTCAGCCAACTGGAAGTCGCTGCGATGACGTTCGAGGGCGCGTTTGGCCAGGTGTTTGCCGCGCTCGCGGTCGATGAAACGACCTGGGTAATCGTAGTCTTCGAGGTCGGGCAGGGCGTCGCCGCGGTTTTCGCTTTCGAGGGTGAGGCGCGGTTTTTCGAAGTCGTAATCGCGGCGGGTGGTGCGGCTGGTGCGGGTTTCCAGGCGCAGGTCGAAGCGCTTGATCACCGGGTCGCTGGCGACCATGCCGGAGTCTTGCTGATAGGCCACAGGCTTGAGTTTCGGGAACACCGTCTGGTCATCGCCGAATACCAGTTTGTGCGCCGTCGCCGTGTGCTCGAAGTGGTAGTGGATACCTTCTTCCTCGCACAGGCGCTGGATGAAATGCAGGTCCGATTCATCGTATTGCACGCAGTAGATGCGCTCGGGATAAATCGAACCGGTCTTGAATTCGTAGGCGTTGCTTTGGATACCGTGCTCTTCGAGAACCATGCCGATGATTTTCGGCACCGTGAGGTTCTGGAAGATGCGTTGATTGACGCGATGCGCCAGGTACGCCAGTTGCGGGCGCAGGGTCACTGAATAACGGGTCAGGCGTTTGCCCGAGTCACCTTGCGCGGCGCGGTAGATCTGGCCGTGGATGCCGCTGCCGTCGGGCGACAGTTGCAGGAAGGCCGGTTTGTGCAGCAGGGTTTCGAGGTCCAGCGACGGCTGCTCACTGACCAGCTCCACCTCGAAGACAAAAGGCTGGCTGATGGCTTCCCGACCGGTGAGGGTAAACACCTGGAAATCGGCGGAAAGACCTTCGATGGTCAGGGCAAAGTGGGTTTCATTGGCCGGCGCGAACATCCCTTGTTCCTCGTGCTGTACAGCGGCGTTCGTCGACGACCGCAAAGCGGCTCAACGTACGCGAAATTCTGGAGGGGCGTAAACAACATCGACCAGCAGAGCTGGCCGATGCTTGTAACGATCAGCCGTAATTAAACGACTGGAGCACGCCAGTCATCGGAACCCGAAGTACCGGATACTTCGTGGGTCCAGGTGATTTTACGGTAGGTGAACTGCACTTCTTCCAGGTGGGTGAAGTGCGAGTTGCCTGGATCCTGGCAGTTGTGCATTTTGTTGTTGATGGCGACGATGATCGCGTCTTCCAGTTTGGTGGTGTAGTAGTGCTCTTGGGTGCCTTGAGCAGAAGTACGGAACCACTGGATAACGATTTCGCTCATGCGCTCGCCGGAGGTCAGAGCTGCTTGCAGCAGAGGCGAAGCTTTGTCGTAGACCTTGGTGATCACAACTGGCTTGTGAACGCGCTGACCGGTTGGCTGACCGGATTGTGGGTCACGCGGGATGATCACGTCGTGGCTGAAAGCCTGAACCATAACCTGGTCTTCGTGGCCTTCTTGGTAGGTGTTGCCTACGGAGTCAGCGGTGAAAGCGCCTGCAGTGATCAGGCCTTGTTTTTCGCCGGTAACCGACATGTACGCTGGTGTTGCCATGGGGTGCTCTCCTTGCGGAATAATTTAAGGTGCCCGGGAGGCGAAATCGCCCGGTGGGTGCCTGACTGTTATCAAGGAGCGTGCCAACAATTGTGGCAGCCATACGGGCCGGGGTGTTTGACTGATTTTTCAGGCGCTTGTGCGAAATAAAGCGCTCGCCCAATGCAAAAGTGCGCAAGAAGTTGCGCAGTACTGCGCAACTTCTTGCGCACTTGGCTGCAGGCCTTGTGCGACGTGGCTCTCAGCGGTTTTATCAGGCTTTTTTACAAAACAAGTGCGCAACTTCTTGCGCACAATGGCCACACGCCATCATTTGGTCGAGGCGGCTGCTTAAAACTTTTAGATCAAAAGATCGCGCAAATTAGGTCAGACACTCATCGATCGAGCGCTGCTGCGTCGCGGCATACAACCCCAACTCATCAATGGTAGCGCGCCCCAGAGCCTGTTCGAAGGCCTGCCGATTGGAGTGCTCGCCATAGTGCGCCTGCGCCGCGTCCCCAAGGTTCGACTGAAAAATCCCCGCCGCACTCACCGGCAGGAAATCTTCGTACACCAACGGTTCCGCTTTCACATAACCATCGCGCAACAAGTCCTCCAGTGACGACTGTCCAAGCCCTACAGCAGCGAGACCTTTTTCCGTGGCGAAATAGCGAAAGTACGCCAACTCTTGTTCACGCATGCCTTCGACACTGTCAGGAAATTCGCCAAAGTGTTGAGCCATCAGCGCGTTGTAGCGTGCGGCATTGGCTTCGTTGGGGAAGTCACCGAGTTCATCGCGCGCGGCGTTGAGCAAGCGGTCGTACAGCGTCCGGCCTTTTGGCGTGAGTGCCGCGCCGCGCTGTTCGATTTCGCCGAAACGCGCGCTGTGACTGCCACGGGTCTGGTTCTGATCGGTGAAGGCGATCGGCTCGTCCAGCGCCTTGAAACTGGTCTGGCGCAAGAGGATCGGGCATTGCCGGCGCGGCGGGCCTTCGATGACGGCTTTTGGGGTGATGCCATGGGCCGGCATCTGTTCCTGCACGCTGTCGATGTCCAGCGTGCGCGGCGTCAGGTGGTTGATGTGCGGGCCTTTGAACGCCACCACGTCGGCGATCAAGCGGTGTTGGGCGCTTAAAGTCTGGTATTGCGCGGCAGTAACCGTGGCGCTGTGATGCCAGCGAAAGGTTTCCAGTGCCTGCAGGACGAATGCCTCGGCCTCGCTTTCATTCAGTCCGCCTGCGGTTTCAGCTTGCGCGATCAAGCGTAATGCCTCCGGGGTAAAGATCGAACGCTGGGCCAGCACGGATTCGGCGAAGGCGCGTAGCTGCGGATCTTCAATCAACTCCAGGCGCAACAACGACGTAAACACTCGAAACGGGCTGACTTGCAGCGCGTCCTCATGCACTGCGCGAAAAGCCGTGGAATGCACCGGTACGCCCGCCGGGGTCAGGTCGTAATAACCCACCGGCTGCATGCCCATCACCGCAAACAAGCGGGCGAGGGTGGCCAGTTCGGTGGCGGTGCCGACGCGGATGGCGCCATGGCGCTCCATGTCCAACCGTTGGATTTCGCCGGTGCTGTCGAGCTGGCGGGCGATGTCCGGCTGACGTGCAAGCACCTCGCGGTTGGTCTGCTCCACCAACTCCATCAGCGCGCCGTACAGCGGCACTTCTTCGCGGTACATGTCGGACATCGCTTTGGAGAAGCGTTGGCGGATCAGGTCGGGGCTGACGAACGGCTGCACGGTCATGAAAAAAATTCCTGCCACGGTCACGGAATGGATGAGTGAAAAGATCGCAGCCTTCTCGCACGCGGGCAAACGAAGAATCCTACGAACTTCATTCTGCCAACGACTGATCCACCAGTTCGATCCAGTGCATCACCCGCGTGCGTCCGGCACTGGCCAGATGGCTCTGGCAGCCAACGTTGGAAGTGACGATCAGCTCAGGGCGGCCACTCTCCAGCGCATTGAGGCGGTTGTCGCGCAGTTGCCGGGCCAGCACCGGTTGCGTCAGCGAATAGGTGCCCGCCGAGCCGCAGCACAAATGGCCGTCGGGCACGGCGGTGAGATTGAAACCGAGGCGCGTCAGCACAGCTTCCACCGCGCCGCCCAGTTTCAACGCGTGCTGCAACGTGCACGGGCAATGCACGGCAATCCGCCGTTCAGTGGCGGCGCAGATCTGTTCGAGCGGTTCCTGCGCGAGTATCTGCACCAGATCCAGCGTCCGCTCGCTGATTTCCCGGGCCTTGGCCGCATACACCGGATCGTTTTCCAGCAAATGCCCGTAATCCTTGATGAATGCGCCGCAACCGCTGGCGGTCTGCACAATCGCTTCGGCGCCGTTTTGCAGGTGCGGCCACCAGGCATCGATGTTCTGCCGCGCGCGGTCGAGGCCTTTGGCCTGCGCGTCGAGGTGATAGTCCAACGCGCCGCAACAACCGGCCTCGGCCACCGGGGTGACACTGATGCCCAAGCGATCCAGCACCCGCGCCGTGGCGTCATTGGTATTTGGCGACAACCCCGGTTGTACGCAGCCCTCAAGCAACAGCACCTGCCGGGCGTGGCGCGGGGCGGGTCGCAAACCGGAAAGCGGTAGATGCTGCGGTAGTTTGCTTTCAAGCAAGCGCGGCAGCAGCGGGCGAAACGTCGTGCCCACGCGCAACAAGCCTTTGAACAACCCGGGATTTGGCGCCAATGCGCGCAAGCCCTCACGTAACAGGCGTTGCGCCGCCGGACGCGGCACCGCGTGATCGACCACCGCGCGGCCAATGTCGAGCAGGTTGTGATAGTCGACGCCGGACGGGCAGGTGGTTTCGCAGTTGCGGCACGACAGGCAACGGTCCAGATGCAGTTGTGTCTGCGCCGTCGCGGGTGCGCCTTCGAGCACTTGCTTGATCAGGTAGATGCGTCCGCGCGGGCCATCAAGTTCATCGCCGAGCAACTGATAGGTCGGGCAGGTCGCATTGCAAAAGCCGCAATGCACGCAGGTGCGCAGAATCTTTTCCGCCTCGGCGGCGCGGGGCAGCTGTCGCGATTGTTCGCTGAGGGTGGTTTGCATGGCTAGAACTCCGCGTACATCCGCCCGGGGTTGAACAGCCCTTGCGGGTCGAGTTGCACCTTGAGTTGTCGGTGATAACGCAGCAGTGTCGCGGGCAATGGCTGAAACGGCGAATTGCTGGCGCCATGGCTGAAACAGGTAGCGTGGCCGCCCAGTTCCTGCGCGAGAATGTGGATGTGCGCCGCGTCGGATTTCAGCCAGCGTTGCGCGCCGGCCCAGTCGATCAGTTGCTCGCCGGGCAGATCCAGTGGCCCGAGATTGTTCGGCAACGACAAGCGCCACAGCGGCAAACCTTCGTTGAAAAACGCTAGACGTTGTTCATTCAGATCCCGCCAGAACCCTGAATCTAGCGGCTCACCACCGAGTCGTTGATGCGCCGCCGTCACTGAACCTTCGCCGCCCTCAAGCCGCAGATACAGGCTCTGGCCATCGTGACAAGCGGCACTGATCGGTAGCGGTTGCTGACCCCATTCGGCAAGCTTGGCCAGTGCCCTCGCGCAGTCCATGTCGAGGCGAATGCTCAGGCACTGCCGTGGTTTCGGCAGGACTTTCAGCGACACTTCGGTGAGCACGCCGAGGCAGCCGTAACTGCCGGCCATCAGCCGCGACAGGTCATAACCGGCGACGTTTTTCATCACTTCGCCGCCGAAACGCAGGTGCTGACCGAGGCCGGTGATCACCCGCGTGCCGAGGACAAAGTCGCGCACCGAGCCAGACCACGGCCGCCGAGGCCCGGACAACCCCGTGGCGATCATGCCGCCAACCGTCGCGCCTTCGCCGAATGCCGGCGGCTCGCACGGCAGCATTTGTCCGGCAGCGTCCAGCACCGCCAGCAGCTCGGACAGAGGCGTGCCGGCGCGCGCCGTGATCACCAGTTCGGTCGGCTCGTAACGGACGATGCCGCAATGGGCGCGGGTGTCGAGCACTTCGCCGGCGACCTCGCGGCCGAGAAAGGCTTTGCTGTTGCCACCCTGAATTTTCAGCGGCGTGGCATTGGCCCGCGCTTCGTTGACCTGATCGAGCAGGGCGCTGGCGGCGTCGACATCGGCCATCAGAAACGCTCCAGTTCGGGGAACGGCAATTGCCCGGCGTGAATGTGCATCGCGCCGAATTCGGCGCAGCGGTGCAGGGTCGGAATGTTCTTGCCGGGATTCAGCAGGCCTTGTGGGTCGAACGCGGCTTTTACTGCGTGGAACAGACTTAGTTCGTCGCTGTTGAACTGCGCGCACATCTGGTTGATTTTCTCGCGGCCGACGCCGTGTTCACCGGTGATGCTGCCGCCAACTTGCACGCACAGTTCGAGGATCTTGCCGCCCAAGGCTTCGGCGCGGTGCAGTTCGCCCGGTTGATTGGCGTCGAACAGGATCAGCGGGTGCATGTTGCCGTCGCCGGCATGGAACACGTTGGCCACGCGCAAACCGTATTCTTCGCCGAGGCGGGCGATGCCTTGCAGGACGCCGGGCAATTCGCGGCGCGGGATAGTGCCGTCCATGCAGTAATAGTCCGGTGACAAACGGCCGATGGCCGGGAAAGCGTTTTTGCGCCCGGCCCAGAACCGCACGCGTTCGGCTTCGTCGCGGGCCTGACGCACTTCGGTGGCGCCGGCCTCGGTCATGACCTCGCGCACCCGCTGGCAATCGTCGTGAACATCGGCTTCGACGCCATCGAGTTCGCACAGCAGGATCGCCTCGGCGTCGACCGGGTAACCGGCGTGGATGAAATCTTCAGCGGCGCGAATGGCGAGGTTGTCCATCATCTCCAGGCCGCCGGGAATGATCCCCGCCGCGATGATTTCGGCGACCGCGCGGCCGGCCTTTTCCACGGAGTCGAAACTGGCCAGCAGGACTTTCGCGACTTGCGGTTTGGGCAGCAGCTTGACCGTGACTTCGGTAATGATCCCCAGCAGGCCTTCGGAACCGGTGAACAACGCGAGCAGATCGAAACCCGCTGAGTCGAGTGCATCCGAACCGAGGGTCAGGCGTTCGCCTTCGATGGTCAGCACTTCGATTTTCAGCAGGTTGTGCACGGTCAATCCGTACTTGAGGCAATGCACACCGCCGGCGTTTTCGGCGACGTTGCCGCCGATCGAACAGGCGATTTGCGAGGATGGATCCGGCGCGTAATACAGGCCGAACGGTGCCGCTGCCTGAGAGATCGCCAGGTTACGCACTCCCGGTTGTACCCGCGCGGTGCGGGCGGCAGGGTCGATGTGCAGGATGTTGTTGAAGCGCGCCATCACCAGCAGCAGGCCCTGTTCCAGCGGCAAGGCGCCACCGGACAAGCCTGTGCCGGCACCACGGGCAACCACTGGGACGTTTTTCTGGTGGCAGAGTTTGAGCAGGGTTTGCACTTGCTCGAGTCGACGGGGCAGGGCGACCAGCATCGGCGTGGTGCGGTAGGCGGAGAGGCCGTCGCATTCGTAGGGTTTGAGTTCCTCCTCGCGCCACAAAATGTCGAGATCAGGCAGCGCGTGCTGCAATGCCTTGAGCAACTCAGCCTTGTTCACCTGCGGCAACGGGCCGTCGAGGCGTTCGTCATAAAGAATATTCATCCCAAACCCTTACCCTTGATCGTTCCCACGCTCTGCGTGGGAATGCAGCCCGTGACGCTCCGCGTCACTGGACGCTGCGTGTCCCTTGAGACATTCCCACGCAGAGCGTGGGAACGATCAGGAGCTGGGTGCTTTGTCATCTCTGGCTTCCCAAAAACTCGCGATAAAGCTCTGCAGTATTCCCTGGTTGTTCAACCATCGGCATGTGCCCGACATGATCCCAGACATCCACGCGCAAATTGGCGATGCCCTTGCTCCACACCGGCACGCTGCTGACGTCGATCAGCCGATCCTTGCGGCCCCAGAGCAACAGCGCCGGGCATTTGATGTCGGGTAGTTTCGGCTCCATCGGCGGGCTGGCGCGAAAATCGCGGAAGATCTCTTCCAGTTCATCGCGTTGTTGTTCGTAGCGCTGGGCGATGGCGTCCAGCACCAGGTTCGGCACCCACGGTGGCGACTCCATGGTCATCGCGTAAAACTGGCGAAATTCTTCCCGCGAGTTGATCAGAAACGGGTTATGCCCGCGCGCCAGATGCCGCTCCATGTCGCTGACCTCGGGCGCGGTGACGCCCGCCGGGTCGATCAATGCCACCGAAGCGATGCGGTCGGGATACGTCGCCGCCAGCCACGCGGCGATGTAGCCGCCCATCGAGTTGCCGATCACGTGGACTTTCTCCACGCCGCAGACGTCGAGCAACTGGATCATGCGCTTGGCCTGCAACGGAATGTCATAACCGCCGCCAGCCTTGAAGCCGGTTTCACCATGGCCGGCGAGGTCCGGAATGATCACCCGATACTGGCGCACGAAATGCCGGGAAAAGCGCAGCCACAGGTTCTTCTCGGCGCTGTAGCCATGCAGCATCAGAATCGCGCTGGCCGCTTCATACGGCCCGCCCTGCCAGGTCGAGACGGTCATCTCGGCGATCGGCACTTCGATCTTGTGCAATTTGTACAACTTGGCCTCGATGGCCATGTTCAGGTCGTACAGCCAATGACCGACCGCCGGATAACTCAACCAGCTCCAGGCTACGAAAACCGCGAGGGCGACAAACAGCAAAAGCATCGACGTCTTCCTTTTACGTGTTCAGGACAGAATGTGGTCGGCCGGTTTCAGCGCTCGGGTCAAGCGGTGATAGCTGAAACTGAAGCCGGGAAACATCGCGATCACATGACCGCTCTTGCTTTGATACCAACTGTGGCAACCACCGGACTTCCATACCGTGCGCTCCATCTCCCGATGAATCATCTCAGTGTAGGTACGTTCCGCTTCACGGCGCACTTCAATGCTGCGCAGGCCTTTGGCCTGCACGGTGCGGATGCAGTCGAGGATGTAGTTCATCTGTGATTCGATGATGAACAGCGCCGAGGTGTGACCGATGCCGGTGTTGGGCCCGGTGACGATAAACAGGTTGGGGAAGTCCGGCAGGCTGGTGCCCAGATACGCGCGCGGGTATTGCGCCCAGACCTCTCTGAGTTGCACGGCGTTTTTTCCGCTGACCGGGTAGGAAATCACCCCGTCGGTGGCGTCGTAACCGGTCGACCAGACGATCAGATCAACATCGATGTGCTGACCGTCCTGAGTGTTGATGCCGGTTTCGTCGATGGACGCAATGCCTTGTTCGCGGGTATGCAAGGTGACATTGGGACGGTTCAGCGCCGGGTAATAGGTGCTGGAAACCAGCACCCGTTTGCAGCCAATGGTGAAGTCCGGGGTGAGTTTTTCTCGCAGCAGCGGGTCCGGCACCTGGCGTTTGAGAAAACGCAGGGCGTGCTGCTGGACCATGTGAATCGCCGCTTTGGAATATTTGAAGGCGATGACCCGGGTTTCGAATTGCCAGTAAATCAGCCAGCGCAATAATTTGTAGGCGGGTTTCAGACCGAGCAGCCAGCGTTGCAGCGGTCCGAACTGACGATCGGCGCGGGGCAGCACCCAATGCGGCGTGCGTTGAAACACGTGCAGTTGCTCGACCTGTTCCGCAATGGCTGGAATCACTTGCACCGCACTGGCACCGCTACCAACGATGGCCACGCGTTTATCGCGATAGTCGTAGCTGTGATCCCAGTTGTTTGTATGAAAAGTCTTGCCTTGAAAGCGATCCTGGCCGGGAAAGTGTGGGATGACCGGTTGGCTCAATGGCCCGGTGGCATTGATCAGGAACTGCGCATAAAAGGTGCCTTTGCTGGCGGTGTGCACGGCCCAGCGTTTTTCCGTGTCGTCCCATTCGACACGCTCGACATCGGCTTGCAACTCTACGCGTTCGCGCAAACCGAATTGCTCGATAACGTGCTCGGTGTAGCGCTGCAGTTCGGCCTGCCCGGCGAACATCTGCGACCAGCGGTACGGCGCAAACGACAGTGAATACAGCGGCGATGGCACGTCCACCGCCGCGCCGGGGTAGGTGTTCTGGCACCAGGTGCCGCCAAAGAAGTCCCGTCGCTCCAGCAGGCGAAAATCGTCGATTCCGGCTTTTAGCAGGTTGACCGCAGCACATTGACCGCCAAAACCGCTGCCGATGATCAACACGAGATAGGTGTGCATGGGCCTCCTTCTTATAGTTGTTTTTCCATTTTGCTCCTTTCATGTATAGCCAAATATTTGCACTGTGCGCGGCCCTGATGTCGCTCTATTCAGCCCGCTGGCCGGTGATGGCTATTTAACGTCGCCCTGTTAGACTTCCAGCACATCCGTCCTGCGGTGTGCGTGATCGAGGTCCTTATGGGAAATACCGGAGGAAAGGGACTTTCATTGGCCAGGAGGCTTTATACATCGCGCATCCTCGGGTTGATTCTGGGGCTCGTGTGCGTGAGCGTGGCGATGTACTCGCTCGATCCGCCGCTGTGGGTCTGGGCACTGATGTTCTTCAACGGCCTGGTCTGGCCGCATCTGGCGTTTCAATGGGCACGCCGCGCCCGGGTTCCTTACCACGCTGAACACCGCAATCTGTTGATCGACGCCTTTTTCGGCGGCTTTTGGCTTGCCGCCATGCATTTCAATCCGTTGCCCACTGCCACGACCATTTCGATGATGGCGATGAACAACGTCGCCATCGGTGGTTCACGTTTTCTATTGGCAGGCACTGCGGCGCAGTTGCTCGGGGTCGGCGTCGGGCTGGTGGTCTTTGCTCCGGCATTCATTCCGCAGACCACCCCTGCGCAAATGTACGCCTGCTTCCCGTTACTGCTGCTGTACCCGTTGGCGCTGGGCTGGATCTGCTTTCGCCAGGCCTACACCCTCGGTCGACATAAACGCGAACTGCTGGCCCTGAGCCGCACCGACAGCCTGACCGGGCTGCTCAACCACGGCGCCTGGAAGGATCAACTGGAGATTGCTTTTCAGCGCTGCAAGCGGCAGAAGCAGGGCGCGGCGATTGCGCTGATCGACATCGACCACTTCAAGGCGATCAACGACACTTACGGCCACGTCGCGGGCGACATCGTGTTGCGCCAGTTGAGCAAGTTACTTAAACAAAACCTGCGGGCGACAGACGTTGCCGGGCGTTATGGCGGTGATGAGTTCTGCGTGATTTTGCCGGATCTGCCGCTGTTCAATGCCGCGCAGGCCATGGAGGCGTTGCGCGAGCGCTTCGCAATTCTGGGCTATGAGCAGAATCCGGCGTTGAAGGTCAGCTTGAGCATCGGCCTGGCGGCGTACGATCCGGCGCATGCTGACGCGACGCGCTGGCTCAATGATGCCGATCAGGCGTTGTATGAAGCCAAGGCAGGCGGGCGCAATCGGGTGATCTGCAATTGCGATGACAAGCCGCGGCGGACGTTGCTGGATTCGGTTTGACCGCTATACCCCACATCCCCTGTAGGAGCTGCCGAAGGCTGCGATCTTTTGACTTTGGCCTTTCTAAATCAAAAGCAAGATCAAAAGATCGCAGCCTTCGGCAGCTCCTACACGTGTTCGGTGGTGGTCAGGGAGATGTCGCATTCGGTGTAGAGCCTCGCGCCGATGTCGGGTACGGTTAAATCCCCCCGACGCGAAACAAGGATCGCTTCATGACGTTCTCATTTTCTCGCTCCCTGCTGGCCGCCAGCCTCGGCCTGTCTCTCGCTTTTTCCGCTGCCCAAGCCTTCGCCGAACCGCATAAACAAGTGCTCGCCGATGCCGAGCAATACCAGCCAGAAGCGCTGAAACTGCTGGAGCGACTGGTCAATATCGACTCCGGTTCCGGCTATGAACCGGGCCTCAAGCAAGTCAGCGACATCGCCATCGATGAACTGAAAAAACTCGGCGCGACCATCGAACTGGTGCCGAACACGCCGGAAAAATCCAACCATGTACTGGCGACGCTGAAAGGCACCGGCAAGGCAAAAATCCTGCTGATGGCGCACATGGATACGGTGTTCAAGGAAGGTTCGGCGGCCGAGCGGCCATTCCACATCAAGGACGGCCGCGCTTACGGGCCGGGGGTGATGGATGACAAGGGCGGCATCGTCGCCGGGATCTATGCACTGAAAGTCCTGAAAAACCTCGACTTCAAGGACTATGCGCAAATCACCTTCCTGCTCGACGCCAGCGAAGAAACCGGCTCGGAAGTCGCCACCGACCTGATCAAGAAAACCGCCAAACAGCACGACGTGACCCTCAACCTTGAGCCGGGCCGCCCGGCCGATGGGCTGGTGGTGTGGCGCAAGGGCAGCGCGACGGCACTGGTCGAGGTCAAGGGCAAAGCCGCGCACGCCGGTGTCGCCCCGGAACTGGGGCGCAATGCCGCGATGGAGGCTGCGCACCAGATTCTGCAACTGGGCAAACTCGGCGATGAGGCGAAGAAAACCACCATCAACTTCACTGTGCTCAAGGCCGGTGACCGCACCAACGTGATTCCCGATCAAGCCACGGCCAAGGCTGACGTGCGCGCGGCGGTGCCGGAGGAGTTCGACCGGATCGAGAAGGATCTGGCGCGGGTGTCGCAGGACAAGCTGATTGCTGAGACGGAAGTGAAGACTTCGTTGCAACGCGGGCTGCCACCTATGCCGCAGACGCCTGAGTCGGACCGTCTGATGGCCATGGCCCAGGGGATTTATGGCGAGATTGGCCGCAAGTTGACCGAAGAGGGCAGTGGCGGTGCGGCGGATGCGAGTTTGTCGGCCGGGGTTGGCACACCGACGCTGGATGGCTTCGGGATTGTTGGCGGCAATATTCACACGCCGGAGGAGTATGCCGAGGTGGCGAGCGTGGCGCCGCGGATTTATCTGTTGTCACGGATGATTATGGAGTTGGCCAAGCCGCGGTGAGGTAGCGATCGTTCCCACGCTCCGCGTGGGAATGCCTCAACGGACGCTCCGCGTTCGCTTTGTGTGGGACGCAGAGCGTCCCGGGCTGCATTCCCACGCGGAGCGTGGGAACGATCATTAAGCCGCGGTGAGGTGGTTTGCGGTGTGATGAGGTCGGCGGGGTGCCAGATAAATCGGCCCCTCACCCTAACCCTCTCCCAGAGGGAGAGGGGACTGACCGTGTTGTTTGTGGTCCATGTGGCAACCGGCAGATCAAGTTGAATGCAAATTCGCATTCAACGCGGTCTCTCACGTCGGCGTCGATCCAGAGCATCCCCCAATCAGTTCCCTCTCCCTCTGGGCGGTCCGACGTTTCGGGAGGGCTAGGGTGAGGGGCTTTTGTGGGAAAAGTGGAAGGCGCGGACGGCGTACAAAAAATACCGAAAAGTCTGACAGAAGCTCTCGTTGTGGCAGTTGAGCGCGGCTCTTATAGTCTCGGTTCGCAGAAAACTCTGCGACGATCTTGGCCGGTCGAATACAGCACCTGACCCCTATTTGGAGTGAACTCTATGACCGACCAAGTAATGCCCCGCTTCCTCCCCATCGACACCTACGACGCCGAATCCCCGGTGCTCTTCCTCAATACCCACTCAGAACTCAGCGACATGGCCGCCTGTGCGATGCACCGGTTTGTGGTCGTGCGCGATCTGGCCGACACCTTTGCCAGTCTCAACCTCAAGGGCATTTCCGATTGTGATCTGACACGGGTGACCAGCGCGGTGCATCTGTTGATGCGCGAGGGCTGTGCGATTCTGAATGTGATTCAGGCGCGGGCGGTGCAGCGGGAGGAGGCTTACAAGACGCCGGTTTAGCGGTGTAGCGGCAGACCTCATCGCTGGCAAGCCAGCTCCCACAGGGTTTGGTGTTGAACCATCAATTGATGTCGAACCGCATAACCTGTGGGAGCCTGGCTTGCCAGCGATGGCGTCAGCCCGGCCAACCCATCACTCCTTGACGCTCATGTATTCCTTGGCCCAGAGAATGTATTCCTCCGGTTGGGTATAGGTGTGCGTCAACTCGGTCGCGCTCAAATCGGACGCCTGGGTAAAGATCTGCCGCTGTTCGCGCAAGCTGTCATACGTCGCTTTGATCGCCGCAAAATAAGCACCATGGCCATCGATGGTCACGCGCACACCGAGTTCGGCCAAACGTTTGTCGTCGCGCAGCGCCGGGTTGCCGTAGGTCACCAGCATCAGCGGCACGGTCAGGTGTTCGGCGATTTGTTCAAGCTGATCGAAATCCTGAATTCCGACCATGCAGATGCCGTCAGCCCCGGCCGCCTGATATTGGCGAGTGCGGCTGATGATTTCCTGATTTGGCAGGATGCCGGCGTTGGTACGGGCGATGATCGCCATTTCCGTATCAACCCGGGCTTCCAGCGCCGCGCGGATCTTGCCGACGCCTTCGGCAACGGTGATCAGGTCGGTGGATTTGCGCCCGAATTGGGCCGGCAGCAAGGTGTCTTCGATGGTCAGGGCGGCGACGCCGGCGCGTTCCAGTTCGACGATGGTGCGCATCACGTTGAGGGCGTTTCCGTAGCCGTGGTCGGCGTCGGCGATCACTGGCAATTGGGCGACGCGGCCGATGCGGGTGGCCTGTTCGGCGAACTCGCTGAGGGTGATCAGGGCAAAGTCCGGGGCACCCAGCACCTGCAACGAGGCCACGGAACCGCCGAGGATCCCCACTTCAAAACCGAGGTCAGCGGCAATCCGCGCGGACATCGGATCGAACACCGAAGCCGTGTGATAGCAGGTGTCGGAAGCCAGCAGTTGACGGAAGTTACGGCGCAAATCTTGATGGGAAAGCCTGGTCATACGAGTTCCACCAATACAAAGGAATGGAAAGGCTTGAACAAAGGTGTCAACGCCGAAGAATGAAAAGGCTATCACGCGAATGGGTCAATGATCATGACGAATTTGCAAGGGACAGGATGTCGCGGACGCTTTTGCTGAAAGGATTTACCTTTTTGCGGTGGTGACCGTCAGGCCGCCACCGCCTGTTGCTGTTGATTGGGCAGCATCGCCGCCCGTACCGAATTGCCCGGTTGCAGTTGCAGGCGCTTGGCGGTGAGGCGGTCGATCACCAGGCTGCTACCGACACGGCGGGCGCGGGCGACGGTGATGCGGCAGTTTTCCAGGCGCCGGTTGTGAATCAGCCACAGCGGCGCCTGTTCATCCGGGCTACCGAGGCTCAGGGTCAACTCGACGCTTTCGCGCACGGTGCGAATACTGCGCACCGGCGCTTCGATTACCGGGCCGCCGTCGAAGATGTCGATGTAGCCTTTGTGGATGAAGCCTTCGGCCTGGAGGATTTTCAGCGCCGGCTCGGTATTCGGGTGTGCCTGGCCGATCGCCGCCTGTGCTTGTTCGGTGAGCATGCAGGTGTACAGCGGCTGGCGCGGCATCAGTTCGGCGATGAACGATTTGTTGCCAAGTCCTGACAAGTGATCGGCATGGCTGAAGTCCATTTGAAAGAAATGCCGGCCCAGGCTGTCCCAGAACGGCGAACAACCGTGTTCATCGGCACTGCCGCGCAGTTCGGCAATCATCTTCTCGCCGAACAGGTGCGGGAACTCGGCAACGAACAGCAAACGTCCCAGTGACAACAAACGGCCGTTGCTGCCGTGGCGCTGATCATGGCCGAGAAACAGCGAGCACAGCTCCGATTGGCCGGTCAGTTCGTTGTTGAGGAACAGCGTCGGAATCTGCCGTTGAATGCCCAGATCCGGCGCCGAACTCACGGTCAACCCGACCCGATAGTTGTACCAGGGCTCGCGCAGGCCGACCGCCCCGGCCAGGGCGCTGACGCCGACCACGCGCATGTCGTCGTCCTCGAGCACAAACAGATAGTCCGCGTCGGCTCGTTCGACTTGTTCGGCGAACGCCCGTTGCGCCCAGCGGACCCGATGCGACAGGCGATCTTCGTTGGCCGGCAGGGTGGTGAACCCCGGGCCGGCCTGTTGCACCAGCGCCATCAAGGCTGGCAGGTCGCTGACTTTGACCGGGCGGACAATCATGCTGGAACTCCTTCTGCGCGCCTGTTCGGGCACTGTCGTTGGCTGCGCAACCGCGCGGGTTTCACAGGGCAATCAGCCGGATCGGGCTGCCATCGGTCACGTTCAGCGCCGCACACATTGCAGGGGTGAGGGACAGCGGTTGATCGGGTTGATAATCGAGTTCGGTCATGATCGCGCGAAAGCCGTGCAGTGCGTCGTTGCTCAGCAGGTACCGGCCACGGCCATCGATCTGTGGCTGCTGTTGCACGGTTGCAGTCTGGCTGCGCGCTATCGAACGAATGTTGGCGGTACGCGCATACAGGGTCGGGCCGGCGTCGAACAGGTCGATGTAGCTGTTGGTTTCGAAGCCTTCACGCGCAAGGATGTCGAATGCTTCCTGACCGTCCGGGTGGATCCGACCGATGCAATCCTGCGCGGCTTGCGGCAGCATTGGCACGTAGATCGGGTATTGCGGCATCAGTTCGGCGAGAAAGGTGCGGCTCTGCAACCCGCACAGGCGTTCGGCTTCAACGTAGGGCAGGTCGAAGAAGTGTTTGCCCAGTGCATCCCAGAACGGCGAATGGCCTTCCTCGTCGCTGTAACCGACGATTTCGGTAATCACCGCCTCGGCAAAGCGCGGCGCATGGGCGGCGATGAACAACAGCCGCGCCCTGGACAGCAATTCGGAGAACGGCGTACGCACCAGCCCGGCGTCGATGTGAAAGCCGCGCAGCAGCGTGTGGTCGTTGAGGTCGTGACACAGCGACAGCGCGGGCACGCCGTGTTCGATGTTCAGCTCGCGGGAAGCGCTGGTGAAATGGCGGTTGCGCAAGCTGTAGAACGGCTCGTCGAAGCCCGCAGTGGCGAGAATTTCCGAGCAGCCAACCAGCCGCTGGCTGTCCAGATCCTCCAGAACGAAGAAGTAGTTCTCCGGGCCGTTAGCCTCTGCCGCACTGGCGAACGAGGCACAGGAACCGGCGATTTTCTCGCGCAGGCGTTCGCTGTCATCCGGCAGGGAGGTCACGCCCACCAGACTGTCGCGGGCCAATTGTTGTAGCTGGGGCAGATCAGTCTGTTCGACTGGGCGTAAGACCAGCATGGATATACTCCTGTATCAAAAGGTTCGGCAAAGTCGCCGAACCTGACTATCACTGTCGGTTTCCACGCGATAAATCGGCGGTCGCCTGATTTGTTGTCAGACGCCGCTCTTTTTCTTGTCAGCCGTTGCTCGGGTCAGGCAGCGCGGTACTGGCGCCGAGCTTGTTGAGGAAGAACAGGTACACCAGACCCAGGGCAATCCAGATCAGGCCGAGTTTCTGCGCATCGACGCCCATGTTGTACATGATGGCCGCGACGATGATGAAGCCGACCACCGGACAGATCAGGTGACGCACGACCTGACCGGACTTTTGCCGACGCCAGTAGTAGTTGATCACTGTCAGGTGCAGCAGCATGAAGCCGCTGAGTGCGCCGAAGTTGACCAGCGAGGTCAGGGTGTCGACCGAGTTGATGAACAGGTAGCAGATCACCAGCGACAGCACCGCCACCAGATAAATGCTCAGGTACGGCGTGTTGTGTTTCGGGTGCACCTTGGCCAGCACTTTCGGCAGTTTGCCGTCGCGGGCCATACCGAACAGCAGGCGCGAAACCGCGGCTTGCGAGGTGATTGCCACGGCCACGCCCCAGGCCAATGCCGTGGCAACAGCAGTCAGGGTCGCCAGCCAGCTGCCGGCGGCGATTTCGGCGATTTCATAGAACGCAGTGTCGGCGGATTTGAAGCCCATGCCGGCCGCCAGATCGGTGGCGATCCAGGTTTGCGCGACGAAAATCACGCCCATCACTACCAGCGTGATCAGCGCCGCTTTGCCGACGCTCTTGCCCGGATCGCCCTTGATTTCTTCAGCGAGGGTGGAGATCGCATCGAAGCCGAGGAACGACAGCACGGCAATCGACACCGCTTGCATCAGCAGGGCGAAGTTGAAGGTTTCCGCGTGATACAGCGGCGCCAGGGTCAGCTCGCCATTACCACCACCGTTGTGCAGGGCATTCCACGCATAGAACAGGAAGATCCCCAGCACCACCAGTTGCGCCAGCAGGAAGATGATGTTCATCCGTGCGGTGAAAGTGATGCCGCGCAGGTTGACGAAGGTCGCGCTGACCAGAAACGCCAGAATGAAGCCGACTTTCGGGATGTCCGGGTACAAATGGTTGAGCGCCATCGCCGCGTAGACGTAGAGCAGCGGCGGGATCAGCAGGTAATCGAGCAGCATCAGCCAGCCGGCGATAAAGCCGACGTGCTGATTAAGGCCGCGTTGCGCGTAGGAATACACCGAACCGGCGATCGGAAAAGCCTTGGCCATGCTGCCGTAGCTCAGCGCGGTGAACAGCATCGCCACCATGCCGATGATGTACGCCAGCGGCACCATCCCCGGGGCCTCGGCGTTGACGTAGCCATACACACCGAACGGGGCGATGGGGATCATGAAGATCATCCCGTACACCACCAGGTCGGTCAGCGTCAGGCTACGTTTCAACTCTTGCTTGTAGCCGAATTCTTCAATTTCCATGAAGCGCAACTCCTTGTCAGCCAGTCGGTCGTTTTAGTTGTTATCGGTCCATCGTTTACAGCGTCAGCAGTCTTTCATTCATTACAGCAATGGCGCGAAGTAGCCGGCCCAGCGCGATACGGCTTCGGGGCTGCGCAGCAAGTCATTGCGCACCTCGATCAGCACCGAGTCGAGGCCACGGGCATCGCCGTGCACCGGCACGGTCATGTCTCCCAGCGGATCGATCTTGTACGGCTGATTGCCGGCGACTTTCAGCGGGTGTTCGCCGAGGCCGTCGAGCAGGCGTTGCGCGTAGGCCTTGGCCTGACCGAACAACACGCCGGCCTCCAGCGGTCGCGGCTGGCCGTAATACACCGGGGTGAAACTGTGAATCCCCACCACACGCACCGCTTGGCCCTTGGCAACACGTTCGTCGATCAGCGTTTGCAAGCGCGCGTGAAACGGCTTGAACAAGGTCTGGCGGCGGTATTCGCGGGTGGCTTCGTCGAGTTCACGGTTGCCCGGCACCTGATAAATCTCGCTCTGCGCCGGAATGCTGTCCGGGGCGTGCCGTGGCCGGTTCAGATCGATCAGCAGCCGCGAATAATTGGCGCTCAACAGGGTTGCGCCGAGCATCTCCGATAACTGCTCGGCCAGTTGCAGCGCGCCAATGTCCCAGGCGATGTGTTCAGCGGCGGCGGCAGCGTCCAGGCCCAGATTGTTCAGAGCTTCGGGGATGTAGCGGCTGGCGTGTTCGCACACCAGAATCAACGGGTGCGTCGAGTCGGCGCGGCTCAGGTTGTAGGCCGGTCGGGTGTACAACCCCAGCTCGGCGGATTCAGTACAGGCGTGCATAGTGCTCACACAAGTCAGCGGGCGAGAGCTGTTCCGTCAGCGCCAGTTCCTCGGTTTTCAGGGCGTAATAGGTGTCGAGCAGCGGCTTGGGCAGCCATGCAGTGAAGGCGCCACTGTTGCGCAGGCAATCCAGCGCCTGGGCCAGCGAGGCGGGCAGGGCAACGATGCCCCGCGCCTGGCGTTGCTCGTCGTTGAGTGAGTCGGGAATTTCATCGGTGATCGCGTTCAGCGCCAGACGCTGTTCGATGCCCAGACGCCCGGCGATCAACAGCGCGGCCATGGCCAGATGTGGCGAGGCGGTAGCGTCCATGGCGCGGAATTCGAGGTTGAACTGGTTGGCCACGGACTTGCCGCCAAGGGTCACCGTCGGGCAGATGCGCAGCGCTGCTTCGCGGTTCTGTTGGCCGAGACAGGCGTAGGAGGCGCTCCAGTGATGCGGCTGCAAGCGTTCGTACGACACCGGCGTCGGTGCGGTAAACGCACACAGCGCCGGCAAGTAGTGCAGGATCCCCGCCGCCCAATGCTGGCCGAGGCTCGACAGTCCATTGCTGGTGCCAACGTCGTAGAGCATCGGCAGACCGCCCAGATCAAGCAGGCTGACATGCAGGTGCACGCCGTTGCACACCGCGTCGGCGGCGGTCTTCGGCGCGAAGCTCAAGTCCAGGCCCATTTGCCGGGCGATCTCGCGGGTGATCTCGCGCACGTTGACGGCGCGATCGGCTGCCGCCACGCCGAGCGTCGGGCGGCAGGTAATTTCGTATTGGTGCTTGCCGTATTCCGGCAGAAACATTTCCGGCTCGACTCCGCCGGCGCGCAGGGCGCTGAGCAGCCAGCCGCCGAACGCGGCGCCCTGACGCTGGGCTTCGAGAGAGAACGCCAGGTGCTCGGCGAAACCGGCGTGCAGGTTGAATTCGTGCTCGAACGCGGCGTTGACCTGCAAGCCCAACCCATCGCGATAACGTTCGATTTCATCACGCAACAACGTGCGCGGGCAGGCGCCCCACGGGCGGCCATCGGTTTCGCGGATATCGCCGTGGATGAAATCCAGCGCCGGGGCATCGGCGTCCGGGCCATTGCCGACGGTGACGCGGCTGCTCAGATCGGGAATCAGTCGCAGGTCGCCATACGCGCCCCACGGATTGGTCGAAGCAATGATGTCCTGCGGCGTCAACGCGCTGTTGGCCGGCACCCAGCCGCACCCGGCGGCTTGATAATGCTCAAGCTCATCAGTGGGAAACGAGCGGCCGCGGGTGATGCCGATCAGGTCGGTGGTGACCAGCGTGGTCATCGGTAGCGGCGTCAGGCGCGTGCTCATGGCTGCATCTCCTGCAAGCGGCCAAGCACGGTGTCGGTGTCGGTGATCCAGCAATAACCCTTGATCGCATTCAGGCAGGCGTGATGGCGTTCGGCGCTGTAGGTGGCGCAGGCGTCCTCGACCAGCGTGACCAGATAGCCACGGTCGGCGGCGTCGCGCACGGCCATGTCGACGCATTGGTCGGTGACGATGCCGGAGATGATCAGGTGACGGGTTTCGAGGTTGCGCAGCACGTAGTCGATGTTGGTCGAGTTGAAGACGCCCGAAGACGTCTTCGGCAGGACGATTTCGTTTTCCACCGGGGTCAGGTCTTCAATGATCCTGGCCTGCACGCTGCCTTTGGGCAGGTGCATGTCCGAGAGTTTGTGGTCGAGCGAGCGGTCGCGACCATCAGCGGTGAGGCTCTCGATAATCGTGTGCAGCACGTTCTGCCGCGCCTCGCGAAAGGCACTGAGCAAACGACGTTGGTTGGGCACCACCTGCATGTGCGCACGGGTCAGGAAATACTCGGCCTCAGGCCCATTGAGGTGCGCGTCGAACTGCGGTTCGAGCCAGGCACGCTGCATGTCCACCAGCAACAATGCGGTGTGGTCAGTGACAAACGGCAGATCCCGTGGCGAGCGGTGGGGAAGGCTGAACATCCTTATTTATCCTCCAGCAGGTGGGTGTTGAAGTCGTTGCGCAGGGCATCGATGCCTTCCAGGCGATCGGCGAGGTTTTCGGTGCGCAAGGTCAGGCAGGCAATCAGCGCTTCGACTTGCGCCAGCGCCGGCACCATGGTGTCGAACGGCGACGCCGACTCCACCGGCGCGCTGATGATCAGGTCGGCCAGCTCGCGCAGCGGCGAGGCATAGATATCGGTGAACAGCACCACGCGCGCGTTGTTGTTCTTTGCCGCGCTGGCGACCCGCAGGGCCTGAGTCTGGTAGCGGCGGTAGTCGAACAGCAGCACGACATCCTGGCGTTGCAGATCAAACAGGCGATCGGGCAATTGCGCGTTGTCTTCCAAAGCGAAGCAACCGGGGCGCAGCAGGCGCAGGTGATTGAGCAGGTAAGTGGCCATCAGGCTGCTAAAGCGCCCGCCGAAGCAGTACACCTGATGCCGGGCATCGAGCAGCCAGTCGGTGAGAATGCGCACGTCTTCGGGTTGGGTCAGCGATTGGGTTTCGACCAGCAGGCGATGGCTGTCGCCCAGATAGTGGCTCCAGGCGTCGTCCTTGTGCTGATGGGCGCGCGGTTGCAACAGCGTGCGCGGCGAGCGCAAGCGGTGGTCCATGTCGCTGAGCAGTGCTTCCTGGAATTCGGCATAACCGCCGAAGCCGAGTTTTTTCACCAGCCGCACAATGGTCGGATCGCTGACCCCGGCATGTTCGGCCAGACGCGCCATCGGCCCCAGACCGTTGCGTGGGTACTGATCAAGCAAGGCGCGAACGACTTTGCGCTCCGACGGCGTAAGATCCAGGCCGGGATCGGTGATCAGGTCTCTGAGAGGGGGCATCCGGGCTCCTGCTGGATGAGGGTGTTGAATTCGCTTCATAATCCGTTAAAACAGTATTTATGTAACTGACGTTACATGTCTAGTGAATTTTTCAGTGTGTTGAAAAGGCTCCGGAATGAAGCGAGATGCCCGTGTAACAAGGGCTACACGTAATTCGATCGGGCTTGTAGTCCATCGCCCACGGCAGTGTCAGAAATCGCCGTATTTGTGCTTTTTTCTGCTGTGACCGAGGCGATCCGGCAGCCCTGCAGCCCTCGGTTTACGGCACAATTAACGACAGAATGGCTTTGCGCCGCTGATTTTCATGAAGGCCCACCGGAGCGATACCTGTGCAGACCACTCGTTTGACATTGATTTGCCATGCGCGAACCGTCGCACAGAAATTGGCGTGTTTTCCTACGAATGAGCCTGTTGAAAATATCGGGCTGGCATCGGGCGAATTGTCCGAGCGTTTCGACGCCGCGCGACGTTTGATTTGCGCGCCGGAGTTGCGCACGCGCCAGACTGCGGCGTGGTTTGGCGCGGATGCGCAGGTTGATGAGGCGCTGCGCGATTGTGACTGGGGGCGCTGGCATGGGGTATCGATCAAATCCCTGCAAAACGCTGAAGGCGCGGCGTTGCACGCCTGGCTCGAAGATCCCCATGCGACACCTCACGGCGGTGAATCAGTGACGCAGTTATGCGAGCGCGTGGCGGTATGGCTGAGCAGTCTGCAAACCACACCAGAACATGTAGTGGCGGTGACGCATCCGTTTGTCATCCGCGCCGCGCTGATCCACGTGATGCGCGGTTCGGCGTTTCATGACATTGATGTCGAACCGTTGTCAGCGGTCGAATTGCGCTTCACCGGGCGCTGGCGCCTGCGTCTGCCGGGCCTCGACGTTCAAGGAGCACTTTGATGAAACAACTGCTGGTGATCGGCATCGGTGCCGGTAATCCCGACTACATCACGATGCAGGCCGTGAAAGCGCTGAACCGTGTCGATGTGTTCTTTCTGATGGATAAAGGCCAGAGCAAGGACAAGCTGATCGACTTGCGCCGCGAGATCTGTGAGCGCTACATCGACGACCCTGACTATCGCTTTGTCGAAGCCCACAGCCCGGAACGCGAACGCGGTGATGTCGACTATATGGCCAGTGTCGATGACCTGAACCGTGCCAAGCAGCAGACCTTCGAACGCCTGATCAATGACGAATTGTCTGACGGCCAGTGCGGTGGTTTCCTGGTGTGGGGCGACCCGGCGTTGTACGACAGCACCGTGCGTATCCTCCAGGCCATCCTGGCCTCGGGCACCTGTGCCTTCGAGTTTGAGGTGATTCCCGGGATCACCAGCGTTCAGGCGTTGGCGGCGCAGCACAAGGTGCCGCTGAACACCATCGGTCGTTCCATCGAAATCACCACCGGGCGGCGTTTGGCGGCAGGGCAGGTGAGTGATACGGACAGCCTGGTGGTGATGCTCGATGCTGAGGATTCGTATCACCGGGTGGCCGATCAGCAGACCGAGATTTACTGGGGGGCTTACCTGGGCACGCCGGATGAGATTCTGATTAGCGGCAGGCTGGCGGATGTCGCGGACGAGATCGAGCGGGTGCGCAAGAAGGCGCGGGCGGAGCATGGCTGGATCATGGATACGTATTTGCTGCGCAAGCCTTAGATTGTTGGTGCTTGGACTGGCCCCCATCGCGAGCAGGCTCACTCCTACAATTGAATGGGTTCACAATTCCAATGTAGGAGTGAGCCTGCTCGCGATAGGGCCGGAACATTCAACGTACATTTTGAACAGGCAAAAAAACACCCGGTGCAACGCAAGTCGCACCGGGTTTTTGTTGCCAGCAAGCGGCGGATGTCGTGGATCCGCCATTCACTGTTGAACTCTGGTTATGCGCGTTCCAGCGCCAGCGCCACACCCTGACCGCCGCCGATGCACAGGGTCGCCAGACCCTTTTTCGCATCACGCTTGATCATTTCATGCAGCAGGGTCACCAGCACGCGGCAACCCGATGCACCGATCGGGTGGCCCAAAGCGATGGCGCCGCCATTGACGTTGACCTTGTCCAGATCCCATTGCAGATCCTTGGCCACCGCCAGCGATTGCGCGGCAAACGCTTCGTTGGCTTCGATAAGGTCGAGCTGGTCGATGTTCCAGCCAGCCTTGTCGAGGCAGCGGCGGGTCGCCGATACCGGGCCGATGCCCATGATCGCCGGGTCGACACCAGCGTTGGCATAAGCGGCGATGGTCGCCAGTACAGGCAAGCCGAGGGATTTGGCTTTTTCCGCGCTCATCAGAATCACGGCGGCGGCGCCGTCATTCAGCGACGAAGCATTACCGGCGGTGACGCTGCCGTCCTTTTTGAACGCCGGACGCAGTTTCGCCAGGGATTCGGCGGTGGTGTCGCCACGCGGTTGCTCGTCGACCTTGAAAGCAACAGGATCGCCTTTGCGCTGCGGGATCAGGATCGGGGTGATTTCATCGACAAAGCGCCCAGCCTCAATCGCGGCGGCGGCTTTCTGCTGAGAAGCAGCGGCGAAAGCATCTTGCTGCTCACGGCTGATCTCATATTTGTCGACGAGGTTCTCGGCAGTGATGCCCATGTGGTAATCGTTGAACGCATCCCACAGGCCATCGCTGATCATGGTGTCGACGATTTGCGCGTGGCCCATGCGCAGACCGGTGCGTGCGCCCGGCATCACGTAGTTGGACAGGCTCATGTTTTCCTGACCGCCAGCGATGATCACATCAGCGTCGCCGCAACGGATCGCCTGCGCACCCAAGTGCAGAGCTTTGAGGCCCGAACCACAGACCTTGTTCAGGGTCAGCGCTGGCACAGCGTGAGGCAGGCCAGCCTTGATCGCCGACTGACGCGCCGGGTTCTGGCCGGCGCCGGCGGTCAACACCTGGCCCATGATCACTTCATCAACCTGTGCACCGTCCAGCCCGGTCTGCTCGAGCAACTGGCGGATCACCGCCGCGCCCAGATCCACTGCGGAGACGCTGGCCAGCGAACCCTGGAAACTGCCGATCGCGGTACGCGTGGCGGCAACAATTACGACGTCTTGCATTTTCGAATTCCTCACTGGGCAGCGAACTGCATTTCCGGTACGTGATCCGGGACGATCAGTTTACCAGCGGTTTTGGCGACGATTTCCTCGACGCTGACGCCAGGTGCGCGTTCTTTGAGGACAAAAGCGCCATTTTCGATTTCCAGGTAGGCGAGGTCGGTCAGCACGCGCTTGATGCAGCCGGCGCCGGTCAGCGGCAGGCTGCATTTGGCCAGAAGCTTGGACTCACCATCCTTGGAGGCGTGGGTCATGATCACGATGATGTTGTCGGCGCCGGCCACCAGATCCATCGCGCCGCCCATGCCCTTGACCAGTTTGCCGGGGATCATCCACGAAGCGATATTGCCTTCGACGTCGACTTCGAACGCGCCGAGCACGGTCAGGTCGACATGACCGCCACGGATCATCGCGAACGATTCGGCGGAGTTGAAGATCGATGCGCCGATACGGGCGGTCACCGTTTGTTTGCCGGCGTTGATCATGTCGGCATCGATGGTCTCTTCAGTCGGGAACGGACCCATGCCGAGCAGGCCGTTTTCCGATTGCAGCATGACTTCCATGCCTTCAGGAATGTAGTTGGCGACCAGGGTCGGAATGCCGATGCCGAGGTTCACATAAAAGCCGTCCTGCATTTCGCGGGCGACGCGCTGAGCCATTTGTTCGCGGGTAAGTGCCATTTTTTATTCTCCGTCAGCCTGAATTATTTGCGGATGGTGCGCTGTTCGATGCGTTTTTCGAACGTGCCGCAAATGACCCGATCGACGTAGATGCCCGGGGTGTGGATCTGCGAGGGGTCGAGTTCGCCGGGTTCGACGATTTCTTCGACTTCAACCACGGTGATCTTGCCGGCGGTGGCGGCCAGCGGGTTGAAGTTCTGCGCGGTGTGACGGTAGACGACGTTGCCGAAGTGGTCGGCTTTCCAGCCTTTGACGATGGCGAAGTCGCCGGTGATGGATTCTTCCATCAGGTACTTGCGACCCTTGAATTCGCGCACTTCCTTGCCTTCGGCGACCGGAGTGCCGACGCCGGTGGCGGTGAAGAAGGCCGGAATGCCGGCGCCGCCTGCGCGCATCTTCTCGGCAAGGGTGCCTTGCGGGGTCAGGATGACTTCGATGTCGCCCTTGAGCAGTTGCTCTTCGAACAGCTTGTTTTCGCCGACGTAGGAGGCGATGACTTTGCTGATCTGACGGTCGGTGAGCAGTACGCCAAGGCCGAAACCGTCGACGCCGCAGTTGTTGGAGACGACGGTGAGGTCGCGGGTGCCTTTGCGCTTGATCTCGGCGATCAGGTTTTCCGGAATGCCGCACAGACCGAAGCCGCCGGCGATGACGGTCATGCCGTCCTCAAGCCCGGCCAGGGCTTCCTCGTAGGAACTCACGCGCTTGTCGAAACCTGCCATATGCACCTCTTTTATTATTTGCGGGCGGCTGGCTAGCCGAATGGTTGGAGTGTCTCGCTGGAAGATATATTTGTTAAGTTGATTTTTAAGGTTGATTGATAGATAAAACTCAACAAATGCATCTGCCCCCTGTAGGAGCTGCCGAAGGCTGCGATCTTTTGATCTGATAAAACCAAGATCAAAAGATCGCAGCCTCCGGCACCTCCTACCTGACCGAGTTTCATGTTCAGAGGTTTGAGTATGACCATCAAACAGATCCGCGCCTTTCTCGCCGTGGCCCAGAGCCTGAGTTTCGCCGTGGCTTGCGAGCGCCTGCATCTCTCGCAATCAGCGTTGAGCCTGACCATCAAAGCGCTGGAGGAGGGACTGGGCGGGCGCCTGTTCAGTCGCAACACCCGCAACGTCGCACTGACTGCCGAAGGTGAATCCTTGCTGCCATTGGCTCGACGGCTGATCGCGGACTGGGACAACGCCGAAGACGAGATGCGTCAACGCTTTAGCCTGCAACGCGGGCGGGTGACGCTGGCTGCGATGCCGTCGTTTGCCGGCAACCTGTTGCCGCCGATCCTCAAAACGTTTCGCGCGCGCTATCCGAACGTCAACGTCACGGTCAATGACGTGATCAACGAGCAAGTGCTGGAAATGGTCCGTGATCGTCAGGTGGAACTGGGGGTGGCGTTCGAGCCGATGCAAAACACCTCGATGACATTTACGCCGCTGTACAGAGATCGCTTCGTCGCGGTGGTGTCGAAGGATTCGCCATTGGCGCAGCGCAGCGAGATCGATTGGCAGACGTTATTGCAGGAGCCGTTCATCACCTTGCAGCGGCCCTCGACGGTGCGGGTGATGCTCGAAGAGCACTTGCAGGCGCGGGGCATGAAGTTGCCGGTGGAATTTGAAAGCCATCAATTGGCCACGGTCGGGCGGATGGTCGCCAGTGGGCTGGGCGTCAGTGCCGTGCCGGCGTTGTGCGCCGGGCAGATGCAGGAATTGGGCGCCCATTGCCTGACGCTGGATGACTCGGTGGAGCGGGCGATTGGTGTGCTGACCGAACCGGGCAATGAACTGTCGGCGGCGGCGCAGGCGTTGTTCGATATTCTCAAGGCTGAAGATCTCGGGCTACTGTGAGATCTACCCCCTCACCCCAACCCTATCCCCCAGAGGGGGCGAGGGGGAAGGGAGCTGATCGGGGGCATTTCAAAAAATGGGTTCGACTCGAAATTTACAGGTCGATGTATCGCTAGCAACAACTCGGTCAATTCCCTTTCCCTTGGGCGAGGGCGAGGCCTAGTGTTCGGGGAAAGGGAGCAGATCGTGGTTATTCAGATTGTGAGCTCGACTCAGCATTTTCAGGTCGCAGTATTCAGCCCAGACAACTCGGTCAGTTCCCTCTCCCTTGGGAGAGGGCTAGGGTGAGGGGCTTGGGTCCTGAGTCGAGCACAAAGTGCAGCAACTCACCGATCCAGCACTTCAACCAACAACGGCAAAAGCTGTTCACACGACGCTTCAATCTTCAAATCCAGCAAATCATCCGCCCGGGTCTTGCCCAGATTGATCGCAATCAACGGTTTCCCGCGATCGGCGATCACCCGGCACAGGCGAAACGCCGAATACGCCATCAACGAAGACCCCACCACCAACATCCCCGCGGCATTTTCTGCCGCCGCCATCGCCCGTGCCGCCGTGTGCTGCGCAACGTTTTCGCCGAAAAAAACCACGTCCGGTTTCATCCGCTCGCCAAAGCAATGCGGGCAGTGCGGCACCTGAAAACGCGCCTCGAACGCCGGGTCGAGCAGGGTGTCGCCATCCGGTGCCTGCACCGCGTCGACCCCGGCCAGATACGGATTGTGCAATTCCATCAGTTGTTGAATCGCATCGCGCTCGCTGCGCTGACCGCAGTCCAGGCACAACACCCGATGCAGGCTGCCGTGCAGTTCGATCACGTCGTGGCTGCCGGCCTGATCGTGCAGGGTGTCGACGTTCTGGGTGATCAAGTCGCGGATCAGCCCACCGTGCTGCAAATCGGCCAATGCCTCGTGAGCCGCGTTCGGTTGCGCCTGACGCACCCTCGGCCAACCCAGCATCGCCCGCGCCCAATAGCGGCGGCGCGACTCGGGGGCGGCGAGGAATTCCTGGTACATCATCGGTTGTCGGCCACGGCGTACTCCGTCGCTGTCGCGGTAGTCCGGAATGCCCGACGGCGTGCTGATGCCGGCCCCGGTCAGTACGATGAAGTCGCCATCAGCCATCACCTCTTGCAGGGTGTCGAGGTGTTCGCGGGTCGGGCTGTCGAGCATGGTCAGCGCTCCGAAGTGGGCAGTGCCAGCAGGTTAGCACGCGACCCGCATGGCTTACTTGCGCGCCTCCAGAATCAGGTTGAACGGTGTCTGCGTGGCCCGACGGAAGTGCTTGAACCCGGCCTCGGAAAACACTTTGCGCAAACGCATTTCCCCGGCTTGCGCGCCCAGGCCGAGGCCGACTTCCTGCGACAGCGAGTTGGGTGTGCAGATAAACGTCGAGGCGGCGTAGAACAGCCGTCCGACCGGGTTGATGTTGTCGTCCAGCGTGTCGTTGGCGAACGGCTCGACCAGCAACACCGTGCCGTCGTCTTTCAACGAGTCATAAGCGTGACGGGCGGCGCCGACCGGGTCGCCCATGTCATGCAGGCAGTCGAAATAGCAGATCAGGTCGTAGTCATCGCCGGGGTAACTCTTTGCCGAGCCCTGGAAGAACTTCGCCCGGCTGCTGACGCCACCTTCCTCGGCGCGCTGGGTGGCGACAGTGATCGAGGGCGCGTGATAGTCGTAGCCGACGAAGCGCGAGTTGGGAAAGGCCTGGGCCATGATCACTGTTGAGGCGCCATGGCCGCAGCCGACATCGGCGACTTTGGCGCCGTCCTCGAGTTTCGCCACCACGCCGTCCAGCGCCGGCAGCCATTCGGCGATCAGGTGACCTTTGTAGCCGGGCCGGAAGAACCGCTCGGTGCCGGTGAACATGCACGGATGATGATCGCCCCAAGGCAGAGCGCCATTGCCGCGCATGGCTTTGACCAGTTTGTCTTTGTCGTGGAAAAACGACGCCACCACCCCGAGACCGCCGGCGACGTAGACCGGCGAGTCCTCGACGGCCAGGGCCAGCGCCTGTTCTTCCGGCAGACGGAACTGGCCGTCGTGGTGCTCCATATAGCCGGACGCCGCGTGAGCGCTGAGCCATTCGCGCACCAGACGCGGATTACAGGTGGTTTTGGCGGCGAGGGCATCGGCGCTGATTGGCTCACTGTCGGCCATCGCCCGGTACAAACCGAGTTCTTCGCCGACGATGACATTGGCCAGCATCGCCGCGCCGCCCATGTCGTTGACCAGTTTGCCCATGAATTGGTTGAGCTTCGCCTCGTCCATCATGTGTGCTCCTGAAACAGGATCACGGTCCGGCGGCGTCGAAGGTCGAGGCGTGCGCCACCGGGCGGTGGTCACGGAGTTGGGCAGGGCACGGCTGACGTCCTGCGTCCCCCTCGACTGGGTAATAAAGGAGTCTAGCCCCGGTCCGGGCGTGTCGCTGGATTTGTGAGCAACGAAAACCTGTGGGAGCGAGCCTGCTCGCGAAGGCGGCATTTCAGGTAATTCTGATCTTGTCAGTGCCGACGCTTTCGCGAGCAGGCTCGCTCCCACATTAGGCAGGTGTGTATCCCTGTGTATCGAGATGGCGGCGGGATACACACGGCTGCAAAAGTCCGGTCGTTGCACACAGCCGTGATACAGCCGGCGGTTCAACTGGGAAAAACCTACTGCAGAGGTATACCCATGCAAACGCCTCCCTTATTGACGCAACCCAGTGTTGGCCTCGGCCTGCGCCGTGGCCTGCTGAAAGACCTGCAAGCTGCGCGCAGCGGCGCTTTCGATTTTCTCGAAGTCGCCCCTGAGAACTGGATCGGCGTCGGCGGCGCCCACGGTGCAGCATTGCGTGAACTGGCCGAACGCTACCCGTTGTCCTGCCACGGTTTGTCGCTGTCACTCGGCGGGCCGGCGCCGCTGGATGTCGGGTTCTTGCAGGAGGTCCGGGTGTTTCTCGACCATTACAACGTGGCGCTGTACAGCGAGCACCTGAGTTATTGCAGCGATGACGGGCACCTGTATGACTTGCTGCCATTGCCGTTCACCGAAGAGGCGGTGCACCACGTCGCCGCGCGAATCCGTCAAGCCCAGGACATTCTCGGCCGGCGTCTGGCCGTGGAAAACGTTTCCTACTACGCCGCGCCACGTCAGGACATGGATGAAGTGACCTTCACCAATGCCGTGCTGCGCGAGGCCGATTGCGATCTGCTGCTGGACGTCAACAATGTCTACGTCAACGCGATCAACCACGGATTCGAACCGCAAACCTTTCTCGCCGGCATTGAGCCGGGCCGGGTGGTCGGCATGCATGTGGCGGGGCATTTCGATGAGTCCGATACGCTGAAAATCGACACCCATGGTGCCTCGGTGAAGCCGGCGGTCTGGGCATTGCTAGCGGAGGCCTACGCGCGATTCGGCGCTAAGCCAACGTTATTGGAGCGGGACTTCAACTTCCCGGCATTTTCCGAACTGATTGCCGAGTTGCAGACCATTCGCCATTTACAAGCGGGGGGCAGCCATCGTGGATAACCTGCTACAGCAACAGCAGGCGCTGACCCGGTATTTGCGTGATCCCGAACATCAGTCGCCGCCCGTCGACATGAATGTGCAACGGGTTAAAGTCTACCGGGACCTGGTATTCAACAACCTGTCGCAATTGTTGAGTGGCACCTTCCCGGTGTTGATTCGAATCATTGGGGAAAAACGCTGGGGCTGGCTGGTGCGAGGATTCTTGCGCGACTGGCGGGCGCAGACACCCAGGTTCGGTGAGATCGCCGAAACGTTTCTCGACTATCTTGCTGCGCAACCGCAGGTGTTGCGCGAGGGTGAGTGGCCGGCGTTTCTGCTGGAGCTGGCGCATTACGAATGGGTCGAAATGGTCTTGCAGCAATCTGATGCTCAAGCGCTGCCGTCGACGGATCCGGCGTTGTTGCTGGAACGCCCGCTGCAAGTCTCGGCGTTGGCCTGGCCGCTGGCGTATATATGGCCGGTGCATGAACTCGACCCGAACAATCAGCCCGCCACGCCACCGGCTCAACCGACCTTGTTACTGGTGCGACGCACGGCTGACTGGAACGTGAAGTTTTCCGAACTGAGTCCGCTGGTCTGGCGGTTGCTGCAGCGCATCGACGAATATCCCGCCCTTGATGGCCGTCAGCAGTTGCAAGGTTTGGCGGTGGAGGCGGGGGAGACTGCAACCGTTGCATTCATGGAAAACGGATTGATGTTGTTGCGGCAAATGCATGAAGACGCCGTGCTCTGCAGCATCGTTTGAATCAATGGGCAGGCAACCACGACGGCGGGCAAGGATGCTGACGATAGAAGTTGCGCAGTTGCGCCACATCGCGTGTGAACCCATCGATGAGCCTTTGCCGATATTGCATTTGGGCAGGCACTTGCAAGGCCGGTTGGCGCAGAAAATCCGCCACGGCTTGCGCGGCTTGAATGCCGCTCATCAGCGCTTTGAGTACGCCGTGGGACGCCGCCGGATCAAGCCGGTTGGCGGCATCGCCTACCAGGAAATAACCGGCCCCGGCGGCGGCCGGGGTGAGGCGCCAGGTCACATCGGCGCCGCGCACGGCACCCACCGCTGGTAATGATTGCAGGGTGGAAGGGAGCATCACCGACCGAGTGTTGCGTTCGAAGGTCAGGCGCGTCCATTGCAGCAAACGATCCTCAACCTGGGCGATCCACGTCCACCCCTCAGGGTCGGCCAGCAAGTGTGCCGTCGTGGCATAGGCTGCGTTAGAGCCTTGCAAGTAGCCGTAACGAGCCACCAGTGGCGCGGAGCAACTGTGGGTCGTCAGGCCGAGTTGGCGGCTGAGCCAGTCGCGAGCGCCACTCGCATCGATCAGGCATTTTGCGTAAAGGCAGCCGCTGTCGGTGTCGACGCCGATCACCCGGTTAGCCTGCGTCAGCACCCGCCGTGCCCGGCTGGGCTGGATGACCTCTACGCCCAAAGAAGCGGCTTGCGCCAGCAACGTTGCGTCCAATTGGGCTCGCTCGAGATGAAAGCCCTGCCAAATGCCGCTGTCATCGGTGCCAAAACCGTTGAAATGCGGCGCGCCGTTCCACGTTACCCAGTGACCGTCAAAGCGCCGGGCCGCGCGGCCACACAAGGGCTCGGCAACCCCCAGCAGGCGTAACAACGGTTCGATGCCCGGATGCAGGCTTTCGCCGGGGCGAAATCGTGGGAACGCCTGCCGTTCGATCAAAGCCACGTGCAAGCCACGCCGGGCGCAACTGATTGCCGTTGCGCACCCCGCAGGGCCGGCGCCGACGATCACGACATCAAAATGCTTCATGGGCGACCTGCCACGGCAGCGCGTCAGTTTTGATCAGGATCGCATCGGCGTCGAGCAACAGAATCACCAGCGCTTCGACATCGACGTCGCGCAACCTGAAATCGCTTTCAGCGATCCGCACGGCACCGCGTCTGTACAGCAAAAAGCGCTGCACCCAGCCGTCGAGGATCTGCCCGGATTCCGCCTGTGCGATGTCCAGTTCGGCATTCGGCCGCTGCACTTCAATGAACGACAACAGCGGCCATGTATTGCGCAATTGTTTGTCGTTGGCGGCGCCAAGCACGCGGTACACGCGATACATCGATAGCACGCGTTGCTGATACGCCGTTTGCGAGGTGTGACCGGTCATGCCCAGGGAAAACAGGTTGTCGAGAGCCACTTGGGTGTAGTCGGCATGGGCGTACGCGTGGTATCGGGCGATCAATCGATTGTCATGCGTGATCAGTTGCGGGCCGCGCTGATTATCCCAGGCCACACCGCCGCCCATGCCGATGTCCTCATCGGTCAGGGGAATGATGCTGTGCAGGGTCGAGCGCGGCTCGAAGACCCGCGCTGAGTCCGGCGCCACGCCGGGCCAGAAAGACCCCAGCGCCGCACAGATTTTTGCATCCTCGGGAAACGGGCTGGCCATCTGATAGCCGGCGAGAACGTTGATCCATTCTTCGTCCACGGTGCGCTGACGAACCCAGCCGACCTCCCAGCCTGGCCCGAACACCCCGGCAGCGCCGTCGGGCAGTGAGGTAGGCCGCGATGGCGGCGGTAGCGGGGCTTCGGATTGCACAATGTCGGATTGATCGGCGAGGGCGACGATGGCACTCACCCCGCGATCGGCGGGGGAGAACAGGTGATCCTGCAAGTGCAGGTTGGCGCAGTAGCGGACATTGGAAAGCGCTTCCAGTCGGGCGTGCCAGAGACCGGTACTCGGCAACGTCGGCTCGTCGTTGACCCAGCGCAACAGGTTGCGCTGGCTGCACAGCGGATAGAAGTCCGGTGGGCCGATCACCGAGTAGGCCGCGACTGTCGGCAAACTTTTTTCCAGCGCCGGGCACCGTGGCCGCACCCAGCCATCGGCGGTGCTGTCCTGATAGTGCAAGGCGCGGTAACCCCCCTGGCGCAGCAATTCTTCGACATTTTCATACTCGTTCAGGTCTTCGATACTGCCATCCGCCTCGACCCGGTGACGCCCGTGAATCATGCCGCCACTGTTGGCCGGCATCACAAAGGACAACGGTTGACCCTGGTACGCGGCCGGCTCGACCAGCCGCGGTTTGGCCACGGGTAACAGCAGCCCCGGGCCGCCATCCGTCACTGTTGCCCAATGCGCCAGGTCGGCGGTAACGACGAAGGGCGGCTGGCTGATCTGCGGCTCCTGCCAGCCGGTGCCGCTGTGGCGTAAATGGATATGCCGCAGTTTTTCGTTGATCTGGTGGTTGTCCAGCGTCACCGTCAGGTTCATGCCCTCCAGGCACTGTGCGCCGTTGAACAGCTTGTGCAGCGGCACCCAGAAATCCAGTTCGGGATCGAGCTCCACCTGAAAATCCATCGGTCCGAAGCGCGTGGCATCGCCTTTGAGTTTGACGGCGATGTAGGCGCTGTAGCGCACCGGCATGACTCGGATGCGGTAAGGGTCATCGTCGACGAAGGGCAAAAAGCTGCGCAGTTTTGCGTCATAGCGCGCGGGGGCGGTGCCGACGCGGGCGATACCGGTGCGCGAGAAACACAGATCGGCATGCCGGCCATGCACGGTGTCGGCCGCGCAACGATATTCACTGGCGAACGCGACCATTGCCAAGGGTGCGCCCAACGCTTTGCTGCGCAAACTGTCGAGCGTGGGCGGGCTGACGCTGTAGACATAGTCGAGCACTGTTTCGATTTCAGCAGGTGTGGGAAACAGCTGTAGTGTCTGGCCGTTTTCATCGCTGATGACCCGTGGCGAAGCCAATGCGTGATACAGCAGGCTGCGTGACGGTACGCCGGCTTCGATTGCGCGGCTGCCGGCCCGAGCGAAGTCGGCGAATCCGGGTAGTGAACGGTCGACGTTCAACGGTTTGCCCAATTCCGCCGCCAGCGGTTCGGCGAGCAGGTCCAGGCCATGCGCGAGCATCAGCGAATGCCAGCCGCCGGGCGCCAGTCGCCTGCACACTTGTGTGACGGATTCGAGCAGATTCATATTGCGCCTCGACAGGTTGGGCCAATCGTCATGGAACCGCAGCCCGGCGCTGACTCGCCACTGTCAGATCTGACAGTCGCGACCAGTGGTGATCAGTGCGAAACGGGCAGCACAACGATAAGCGCAACGACCAAGGCGCACAGTCGGTGGATTCTGATGAGGTTGTAGGCATTGGCGCTGCGATGCGCAGGCTACCGACCGGCGCCGGTTGGTAGCATTTAAACAACGCCGTTGAAAGGTTCAGGGGTGCAGCGGCAACTTCAGCTCAGCACACAACCCGCCGCCTTCGCGGTTGCTCAAGGTCAGCGAGCCGCCTAACGCCATGGCCAGTTGCTGGGCGATCGCCAACCCCAGGCCGGTGCCGCCGGTATCGCGATTACGCGAGTTTTCCACGCGGTAGAACGGTTGCAGCACCTGCGCCAGTTCGGCGTCGGCGATGCCCGGGCCGCGATCCATGACGGTGATCACCAGGCTGCCCTTGTTGGCTTCAACCCAGACTTCGGCGGCGCCGGCGAATTTCAGCGCGTTGTCGGTCAGGTTGACCAGAACACGGCGCAAGGCATGGGGCCGAGTATCGATGACCGCCGCGCTCTTGCCCACCAGGTTCACTTGCTTGCCCATGTCCTGATAGTCGAACACCAGGCTTTCGAGGAAGGAGTCCATGTTGGTGCGGCGGCTTTCCTCGGTCGAGCCATGGATGCTGCGCGCATAGGCCACGCCTTCGCGCACCAGATGTTCCATCTCGCTGAGGTCATTCCACAGTTTGTCTTTCTCGACGCAATCGTCCATCAACTCGGCGCGCAGTTTCATCCGCGTGATCGGCGTTTGCAGGTCATGGGAAATCGCTGCCAGCAATTGCATGCGCTCCTTGAGGTAGGCAGCGATGCGCGCCTGCATCGTGTTGAATGCACGCGCGGCGTAGACCACTTCGGTGGGGCCGCTTTCATCGAGGTTGATCGGGTGGGCGTTGGGGTCGAGGGTTTCCACGGCGTTGGCCAGCCGGGTCAAGGGGCGGACCGCAATGCGTACGGCCAGCCAGGTGCAGGCGATCATCAGCGCCAGTTGGCCGAGTAATACCGCCGGCAACCAGGGTGACAACGGGACCATCGCGGGGCGCACGTCGATGGTCACCGGGCTGCCGTCGCTCAGGCGCAGATGGCCCTGAAAGTGTTTCTTCGGCCCGGGAATGTCGGTGAAGGTCAGCGGATAGCGATCACCGATTGCGTCAGTGATCGAGGTGACGGCCACCGGCACATCACCGGGCTCGATCGGCGTGCCCGGATCGCCCTCGCTCAACAGGTAGCCATAATTTTTTCGCGCCAGCCGCTCGAGCCAGGCAGGGCGTTCTTCGCCAGGCAGGCGATCGAGGATTGCAATCGAGGTCGAGACGTCGGTTTGCAGATTGCCGAGCATGGTGTTCTTGGCGCTTTGATAACGCTCGTAGTATTGCGCGCCGAATGACAGCGCCTGCGCAAGCAGCAAGCCGATCAGGAAAATCAGCGACAGGCGTGAGGCGAGGGTGCGCGGCCAGTGCAGATTGACGCTCATGCCGGCGCCCCGAGAATCTCGACCGGCAGCGAGAACACGTAGCCCTCGCTGCGCACGGTCTTGATGTAGGCCGGCTCGCGCGCATCATCGAGCAGACGCTGACGCAAACGGCTGACCAGCAAATCGATCGAGCGGTCGAACAGATCCGCGTCACGGCCCTGGGTCAGGTTGAGCAGTTGATCGCGGCTGAGCACCCGTTGCGGGTGATCGAGGAACACTCGCAGCAAGCGGTATTCGGCGCCGCTGAGGGCGACCATGGTGCCGTCCTTGTCGAGCAGATGACGGGCCGAGGTGTCCAGTTGCCAACGGCCGAAAGCCAGCAAGCGCCCGGCCTCGGTGACCACCAGATTCGGCGGCAGCATCCGCGTGCGGCGCAGTACGGCGTTGATCCGCGCGAGCAATTCGCGGGCGGCGAACGGTTTGGTCAGGTAATCATCGGCGCCCATTTCCAGGCCGATGATGCGGTCGGTTTCATCGTTGCGCGCGGTCAGCATCAACACCGGCGTGGCCTTGTGTTTGCCGACACGCAGTTCGCGGCACAGCTGCAGACCATCGTCACCGGGCATCATGATATCGAGCACGATCAGGTCGACGGTGTTGGCTTCGAGAAAGCTGCGCATCTGCCGGCCATCGGCGACCACGGTGGTGCGCAGACCGTTTTTCTTCAGGTAGTTGCCCACCAGTTCACGGATCTCGCGGTCGTCATCGACGATGAGAATGTGATCGACATGATCCATCGGTTCAAGCCTCAGTCAGAAGGGGAATGCCGTGCAGTCTATAGAGCCTTCAATGACTCGCCTGCCTGCCTTTGTATTGCAGTGTATCTGCCGTGTCGGCGGATACACGGGAACGCAAAAACGCGAATTTTCCAGGGTTTTGTATCGCTGTGTATCCCCCGATGGCAGGGATACACAGCGATTGAAACGCGCCTGTTCCTGACACAGACGCGATACCTCGCGAGCCTCAAATAGGCTCCATCGAGGCCCACACAGATCGCCTCGGCTCAAACCCCACTGAAGCCTTGAGGAAAACGCCATGAACAACAAATCCGTCATTGCCGCCTGCCTGTTTGCCGCCCTGAACATCTGCACGCTGTCGGCCCGCGCCGAAGCCGCTGCCACCCCGCAAACCTACACCTACGGCACCCACCTGGATATCCAGAAAGTGCTCTCGCTGAAACAGGACAACTCGGTGTCCTGCGGCATCGTCGAGGCACGCATGACCTACCTCGATTCGGCCGGTCAGACCCGCGTGCTCGATTACAGCAAATTTGCCGACGGCTGCAACAACGACAACTAAGTCATCACTCTTTATAGAAGGAAACAGCCATGAACAACGTATCGCGCTTTTTGACCGCCATCGCCTTCTCCCTGGCCGGCGTTGCCGCCCATGCCAACGCCGCGGTTGAACAGCATAGCTGCCACAGCAGCACCTGCTTCCAACTGACGCCGGTGGCCAAGCAGGGCAGCGATGGCTTGATTGCTGCGGACGGCTCCAGCCGCACGCCGCAGGGCCAGATGTTTGCCGAGAACGGCGCCAGCCGCACGCCGCAGAGCCATTGGCTGGACAGCCAGAACGTCTGAATGGCTCGTCACATTCATTGATCAAGGGTGACTCACTATGTACCTCATCGCATTCCTCGGCGGTCTGCTGACCGTGCTCAGCCCCTGCATCCTGCCGGTGGTACCGTTTCTGTTTGCCGGCGCCCAACGCAGTCGCGCTTCGATACTGCTGACCTTAGGTGGCATGGCCCTGACCTTCGCGCTGATCTCAAGCCTTGCCGTGGTCAGCAGCGAGTGGGTGATCCAGGCCAGCAACAGCGGACGTTACGCCGCGCTGATCGTGATGAGCGTGTTCGCCCTGTCGCTGATCTCGGCGCGCATCGGCGACTGGCTGACACGACCGTTCGTGATGCTCGGCAACCGTCTCGACCCGGACACCCGGAAAAAGGCCGGGCCGATGGGGTCGATCATGCTCGGCGTGGCCACGGGGTTGTTGTGGGCACCCTGTGCCGGGCCGATTCTCGGGGTGATTCTCACCGGTGCCATGCTGCAAGGCGCCAATGCGCAGACCAGCCTGTTGCTGCTGGCCTACGGCGCTGGCAGTGCATTGTCGCTGGGCACGTTGATTTTCACCGGGCGCGGTTTGGTCAATCGCCTGAAACCGTCGATTCCGTTTACTGGCTGGTTGCGCCGAGGTGCCGGGGTTGCGGTACTGGCAACGGCAGCGGTTATTGCTACCGGCTTCGATAAAACCTTGTTGGCGAATACCTCCTCTGAAAGCGTCGCCAGCGTCGAAAAAAGCGTGTTGGAGAACGTGCCGAAAGTGGTCGATTACTTCGTCAGCAAAGTCCGCGCGGACTCGCCGATGGAGGAGGGCAAAGGCGCGATGCCGTCACTGGCTGGTGCGGTGCAATGGCTGAACTCGCCCGAGCTGAGCGCTGAATCCCTGCGCGGCAGAGTGGTGCTGGTGGACTTCTGGACCTACGACTGCATCAACTGCCAGCACACCCTGCCGTACGTCAAAGACTGGGCGAAGAAATACGAGAAGGACGGTCTCGTGGTGATCGGCGTCCACACCCCGGAATACGGTTACGAACGGATCATCGACAACGTCAAGGAACAGGTGAAAAAACTCGGCATCACCTACCCGGTGGCCATCGACAACAACTACGCGATCTGGCGCAACTTCGATAATCAATACTGGCCCGCGCATTACCTGATCGACGCCAACGGGCAGGTGCGTTACAGCCACTTCGGCGAAGGTCGCTACGAAGCGCAGGAGCAGATGATCCAGCAGTTGCTGGAGGAGGCGAAGGCGCCGGCGGCCTGATCAGCAACACCAATGGCTCAGAGGTCGCGGACCATGAGCCATTGTTCGTTGTCCCAGGCGCGAAAACGCTCCAGGACTTGCCAGCCGCGCTTGGCGTAGTAGTCCTGCTTGTTCTGTGTGTGCAGATACAGGCGTGCAAAGCCGCAGCCTTTCGCCTCCTGACAAATCCCTTCAATCAAACGTTCCGCCAGCCCTTGCCCGCGTGCTTCAGGGCTGACGAACACGCAGGCCAGCCATGGGCCGAGGTCGGGACGCAGGTCGAGGTCATCGCGTGCCAGTGCGGCGCCGCCGAGCAGATGTTCACCGTCCATGGCGATCAGGCAGGACCAGTCGCCATTGCTTTGGCCCTCGGCAAATTCACGCTGCCATTCGGCCAGTGGTTGGTCGACGTATTCGTAGGGAAATTGTTGGTGAATCCATTGGGCATAGTGGTCGCTGTGGTGCATGTGATGCGCGAGCCAATCAATTTTCAGTGACATCTGACGAATCCGTTCCAGAAGCGAGCGAGCATCAGAAACCAATCCCCCAACCTTGGCAATCCTCAAGGTGTTCCAGACGCTTTACAGATTTCCACCGCTCATCGGCAAACCCCTGGTTTTACAGGGTTGCCAGACGATTGGCAGGGACGCCGCGTGGTCTCGGCGCGATAGTGCGTGAGCAGGGTCACTGCCGGCCTTGCCCCATAACAAGAGCGCGAGGTAGCCATGCCTAAATTCGTGATTGAACGCGAGATTCCAGGGGCCGGGAAGCTGTCGGAAGCAGAACTCAAAGCCGTGTCGCACAAGTCCTGTGACGTATTGCGTGAACTCGGTCCGCAAGTGCAGTGGCTGCAAAGCTACGTCACCGCTGACAAGATCTATTGCGTGTACATCGCGCCTGACGAAGAGCAGGTGCGCGAACACGCCAGGCTCGGTGGATTCCCTGCCAACAGTGTGGCGCGGGTGATGACGGTCATTGACCCGACGACGGCCGAATAATCACTGATCCAATGTGTAGCGGAGCGCACTGTCATGAGTACCCCGATTGATCTGACTGCCTTGAAGGAACGCCAGAAAGTCGCGTGGGCCAGTGGCGACTACGCCGTGATCGGCACGACGTTGCAAATCGTCGGTGAAAACCTCGCCGAAGCCTGCGACCTGCGTTGCGACGAAGAGGTACTGGATGTCGCTGCCGGCAACGGTAATGCGACGCTGGCGGCGGCACGGCGCGGTTGTCTGGTCACCTCGACCGATTACGTCGCGGCATTGCTGGAGCGCGGGCAGGATCGGGCCCGGGCGGAGCATTTGGACGTGACGTTTCAAGTTGCCGATGCCGAGGCACTGCCGTTCGCTGATGAGAGTTACGACGCGGTGCTGTCGACCTTTGGCGTGATGTTCGCCCCGGATCAGGACAAGGCCGCTGCTGAGCTCGGCCGGGTTTGTCGCCGTGGCGGTCGCATTGGTCTGGCCAACTGGACGCCGGAAGGTTTTGTTGGCCTGATGTTCAAGACCCTCGGCCGGCATCTGCCACCGCCTGCCGGCGCCCAGCCGCCCTCCAATTGGGGCTCCGATGCCTGGCTGCACAAGCATTTCGATGACCGTGATTTTCTGTTGCGCGTGACGCGGCGCGAGTTCAACTTTCGCTATCGCTCGGCCGCGCATTTCATCGATATTTTCCGCCATTGGTACGGGCCGGTGCACAAGGCCTTTGCGGCATTACCGCCGGAGAGTGGGCAGGCGCTGGAGAGTGATCTGGCGGATTTGCTCAATCGGTTGAATCGGGCGGGGGAAGGTTCGCTGGTGGTGCCGAGTGAGTATCTGGAGGTGGTGATCACTAAACGCTGAATGAAGATCCCTGTAGGAGTGAGCCTGCTCGCGATAGCGGTCTGTCAGCTGAATATTTTTCGACTGATACACCGCTATCGCGAGCAGGCTCACTCCTACAATGGATGTGTGTTTGGCTCTGGGGTCTATTTCACCTGCGGCCGATCAAACCATTCCAGCGCCGTACGCCAGATGCAGATCCCCAGAAAGTACGCCGACATCAATAACCACAAGCCCATCACCAACGGGTTGATCACCGGGTGGTTGAGCACCAGCGACAGGCTGCACAGCAGCCAGATTGCTGTCACCGCAATGTTGATCGGCATGAACCTGCGCACGCGGAACGGGTGCAAAAACTTCATCCGCGTCACGGTCAACAGCGCCAGACCAATCACCGTCAGAAAAGTGATCCACGGCCCCGGCCCGATGATGTACAGGCACAGCGCGACGACATTCCACGCTGCCGGAAACCCGACAAAGTAGTTGTCCTTGCTCTTCATGTTGACGTTGCAGAAGCAGAACAGCGACGACACCAGAATCAGCGACACGGTCAGCAGCAGGGTGTAGTCCGGCAGCGGAATGTAGCGATAGATGAACAATGCCGGAATGAATACATATGTCAGGTAATCGATCACCAGATCAAGGATCGAACCATCGAAGCTCGGTAGCACTGATTGCACGTTGACCTTGCGCGCCAGTGCGCCGTCGAGGCCGTCGACAATCAGCGCCACGCCCAGCCACATCAGACAATGGGTCGGCTGGTTTTCCAATAAGGCGAGGGTGGCCAGAAAGGCAGTGACCACGCCAGTCGCAGTAAAACCATGGGCGCCCCATGCTTTGAGCCTGGCGATGTGTACGGTCGATATCACGGGGGCGTTCTCCAGAAAGTGAAGCAAGCCGGGTATCACCCTTGAGTAGCAGGGCGCCGGCAAACCGGGTCGGGGTTGCAGCTATCGACCGGTCTGGCCGGGATAAGGTTCACCATTGATCAATCTTAGCTGGCCGGCGAAAAAATACGCGGGCGAAATCCGCCAGGCGCTTGAGTGTCAGCCAAACGGTGCTGGCGCTATGGCTTGAGGGGGCTATCGTTGCCAGACGCAGTCACTGTCAACGCTTGAGGATGACGTCATGAACACCAGCGATTTGCTTGAACAACTGCTGCGAGGCCAGGCCTCGGCGGGACAACAATCTTCAGCGTCTGCCGGCGATGGTTTGGGTGGTTTAGGCGGGTTGCTGGGTGGACTGCTCGGCGGCGCGGATTCCACCGGCACACGTGGTGGCTCTGCAGCCGGGGGGCTGGGCGGATTAGGTGGTTTGCTCGGTGGTTTGCTCGGCGGCGGTGCCGGTGGCGGTCTGGGCGGCGCATTGGGTGGGGCACTGGGTGGCGGTGGCAGCACGCAAAGCCGCTCCGGCGGGAGCAATTATGCGGCGCTGGCGTCGTTGGGCATGATGGCGTTCCAGGCGTATCAGGCCTGGCAACGCAGCCAGGCCAGTTCGGCACCGCAACAGATCCCGCAGACGGCGAATCTCCTTGCCGGTCCGGAAGTCGAGGAGCACAGCCATGCTGTGTTGCGCGCGTTGATTGCGGCGGCCAAGGCTGACGGTGAGATCGACGCCCGGGAACAACAGATGATCAGTGGGGAAATCAGCAAACACACCGACGACCCACTATTGCAGCAATGGTTTGAGGACGAAGTCTCGAAACCGCTGGACGCCAACGAAGTCGCGCAGGCGGCCAAAGGCGATCCGGCCATGGCCGCTGAGATGTATCTGGTCAGCGTGATCCTCGTGGATGACCAGCGGGACGCGGAGCGCAGTTATCTGGACGAGCTGGCAGCAGCCTTGCAGATCGACCCGGATTTGCAGGTGCATCTGGAACAGCAGGCCAAAGGTCAGGCCTGAAGTAACGTCAAATAATCATCGCCATCAGCAGCTCCGTCACGGAGCTGCTTCGCCGTCCGTCCGGGCAATTTTCACGTCGATTGAATTTTTCGCAGGCGCCGCCTCTCTGCTGCTGTAGAGGCGTGTGGAACAGCGTCCTGCCAACCGACCGAGAACTTTGCCATGACTGTCCTGACACACCTGCAAGCTGCGCCTGGCCAACCGCATGCGATGAACGCCGCCGGGAACATCCGGCAAGTCTATGAAACGCTGTTGCGCGATGACGATTGCCAGGACCTTGCGCGGGCGTTTTTGCAGGAGCAACTGCAACTCGCCGCGCAACTCACCGATTCCCTGCCCGAAGATCCGACGACGTGGCACGTTTGGGTCGCCGAGCATTGCGCCGATGTGGCCCGGCGATACGCCGACTACCTGCAACAACGCAAGGCCGGCGGGCCTCGGCAATTCTTCCGCGGCAAGGCGCAGGCACTGTATTTTCTGCAAGCGGTGGCACCGACCAAACTGGTCGACGGCGCCTGGCTTTCTGGCCTGTTACCGCGCTGGCAGGACCCGCGTTTCCAGGGCCTGCTGCGCACCTTTCTGGAAGAGCTGGGCGAAGGCAATCCGGCGCAAAATCATGTGGTGATTTACCGCAAACTGCTCGCCGAACACGATTTGCAGGATGGCAGTGCCATCGACGATGAACGCTACCTGCAAGGCGCGATACAACTGGCACTCGGCATCTGCGGTACTGATTATTTGCCCGAAGTGATCGGCTACAACCTCGGCTATGAACAACTGCCGTTGCACCTGTTGATCAGCAGTTACGAACTCAGTGAGTTAGGCATCGATCCCTACTACTTCACCCTGCATGTGACGATCGACAACGCCAGCACCGGCCATGCGCAAAAAGCTGTACAGGCGGCGCTTGATTTAATGCCCCTCGAGGCTGATCGCACGGAGTTCTTGCGCCGGGTCTCGTTGGGTTATCGGCTCAACGACCTCGGGCAGGGCAGTCGCGCGATCATTGAAGGCTTCGACCTTGAGCGCGAGTTACTGGCGATGCTCGAGCGCAAGTGTCCCTTCGCCCAGCACATGCACTCCGATTACTGCCGCTTCGAAGGGCAGACCGTCAATCAGTGGCTGGCCGCACCGGAGCAATTGCCCGGGTTCCTCCAGGCATTGCAGAACAAAGGCTGGATCAAACGCCATGAAGACCCGCAGGCCAGTCGCTTTTGGCAACTGATCGCGGGTGATGGTGCGGCGATGTTTGGCGTGTTCAATGCCTACGAGAAACAACTGGTGCACGACTGGATCGCCGGCGACTGGACGTCGTCAGACCAAGCGAAACCTGTTCGACGGCACAGTCAAACCGCAGCGCCCATCGAAGGGCTTGAACAGGATCCCGACATCCAGGCGCTCAACGCGGCGCTGCAAGGTCAGGATGCCTTGTCGCAGATGGCAGTTCTGATCCCCTGGCTCGCCCCAGCCCGGCATGGACATCCCGCCGGGCTGCTCGCCACCCGCCGTTTTATCGAACTCAAATCCCGCTTGCCTTAAGGACCTTGCCGATGAATCAGGAAGAACAACTCTGCCCCAACGACCTCGTGCTGCTGCACCTTGGCCGGCGCTTGTTGGCAGACGGATATCGGTTCACCACTCCGACGCCGTTGACCCATCAACGGGTCAACCAGCGTGACGAGGGCCAGATGGCCGACTCTTTGCGCGACGTGTTCGGTTGGTCGCGTCCGTTCGCGCCGGGGTTGTTGTCGGCCGATGAACAGCGGCAACTGCAAGACGCGCAGGTCATTGATAGTTACGAAGGCCAGCTGAAGAGTCGGGTGCGCTGGTCGAGCCTGGATGATTTGCTGTTCGTGCATTCGGCATTCCCCACCGAAGCGGCGGATGCGGTGTTTTTCGGCCCCGACACCTACCGTTTTGCGCAACTGATCCACGCCCACCTGCAGCAGAACTTTGCGCCAATCCATCGCGCGGTGGACATCGGTTGTGGCGCTGGCGTCGGTGCGATTTTGATCGGCCGCGCCCGCCGCGAGGCGCAGGTGCTGGCGCTGGATATCAACCCTGCGGCGCTGCGTCTGACCGCGATCAATGCGGCACTGGCGGAAGTGGCCAACGTCGAAGTGCGCGCCAGTGATCTGTTGCAGGGCGTCGACGGCGAGTTCGACCTGATTGTCGCCAACCCGCCATACATGGCCGACCCGGCGGAACGCGCTTATCGCCATGGTGGCGGAACGCTGGGGGCAGGGCTGTCGTTGCGCATCGTCGAACAGGCACTGAATCGACTGGCTCCCGGCGGCTCGCTGCTGCTCTACACCGGTGTGGCGATGGTCGATGGTCGCGACCCGTTTCTCGACACCGTGCTGCCACGACTGGACGAGCAGCGCTTTGGCTGGACGTACCGTGAACTCGATCCGGATGTCTTTGGCGAAGAATTGCTCAACCCCGGTTATCAACGGGTCGATCGCATCGCAGTGGTGGCGCTGACCGTGACCCGACTGGGCTGAAACAAGGCAGGTGCACGATGAACAGGAACCTCGACGACTACAACCGCATGCGCGATTTTTCGGCGACGTCGGAACCGGCCGCCGTCAAGCGCTCAGGGCGTAAAACCGGCGCCGATCACGCGTTGCAGTTCTGCATCCAGAAGCACGATGCCTCGCACCTGCATTACGACTTTCGCCTGGAGCTCGATGGCGCACTGAAGAGTTGGGCGGTGCCGAAAGGGCCGTCACTCGATCCCAAGGTCAAGCGTCTGGCGGTGCATGTCGAGGATCATCCGCTGGATTACGCAACATTCGAGGGCAACATTCCGGAAGGGCATTACGGCGCCGGTGATGTGATCGTCTGGGATCGTGGCGTGTGGATTCCGTTGGAGGATGCGCACAAGGCCTACGAAAAGGGCAAGCTCAAGTTCGAACTGCAAGGCGAGAAGCTTGCCGGTATCTGGAATCTGGTGCGCACGCACATGCCGGGCAAGAAGGAACAATGGTTTTTGATCAAGCATCAGGACGCTGCTGCGCGGCCGCAGGATGACTACGACGTGCTGGTGGCCGAGCCGGACAGTGTGTTGAGCGAACGCACGCTCGTGAGCAAGCCCAAGCTGGCCGCCGAGCACAGCAAACCGCTGAAAAAGCCCGCGGCGAAGACGCGCAAAACCGCCACCGGCAAGCTGACGGGGGCGCACAAGGCCAAACTGCCGACGCAACTCAAGCCGGAACTGGCGACACTGGTCGACAGTGCGCCCGAAGGGCAGTGGAGTTACGAGATCAAATTCGACGGTTACCGGATCATGGCGCGCATCGATCATGATCAGGTGCAACTGTTCACTCGCAACGGTCATGACTGGACGCACAAGTTGCCGCAACAGGCCGCCGCCCTGGCCGCGCTGGGATTGGAGTCAGCATGGCTCGACGGTGAAATGGTGGTCGCCAATGAGCACGGCGTGCCGGACTTTCAGGCCCTGCAAAATGCTTTTGAAGCTGGAAGCAGCGGCAATATTCTCTACTACCTGTTCGACCTGCCGTATCTCAACGGTGTTGACCTGCGTGAAGTGCCGGTCGAAGAGCGCCGCGCCGCGTTGGCCACGGTGCTCGGCAATCATGAACACCCCTTGTTGCGCTTCTCCGAAGCCTTCGACGAAACCCCCGATGCACTGCTGAACAGTGCCTGCCAGATGCAGATGGAAGGCCTGATTGGCAAACGCCTTGGCTCGCCGTATGTGTCGCGGCGCAGTGGCGACTGGATCAAGCTCAAGTGCAAGCACCGTCAGGAGTTCGTGATCGTTGGGTACACCGATCCGAAAGGCGCGCGCAGTGCTTTCGGCGCCTTGCTGCTGGGGCTGCATGATCGCGACAGTGGCGAGTTGCGCTACGCCGGCAAGGTCGGCACGGGCTTCAACGAGTCGACGTTGAAAAGCATTCTGGAGCAGCTCAAACCGTTGCAGGCGAAGAAGGCAGCGGTGGTCAACCCACCCAGCGGCTTCGAGGCCAAAGGCGTGCACTGGCTCAAGCCGAAACTGCTGGCGGAAGTCGCGTTTGCTGAAATGACCAAGGACGGTTCGGTGCGCCACGCCGTGTTCCATGGCTTGCGCAATGACAAACCGGCCAAAGCCATCACTGAGGAGCGAGCGAAACCGGTGAAGACTGCAGAGAAGAAAACCGCCAGCAAGAAAACGCCGAAAAAAGCCCCGGCGAGCAATGCCGACACCGCGCCGTCACAGCTCGGGCTAGCCAACGGCAAGGTGCGCATCACGCACCCGGACCGGGTGATCGATGCGGTCAGCGGCACGACCAAGATGCAACTGGCCGAGTATTACGCCAGCGTCGCCGAATGGGTTCTGCCGCAACTCAAGGATCGCCCGGTGGCCCTGGTGCGCGCGCCGGACGGCATTGCCGGCGAATTGTTCTTCCAGAAAAATGCCGAACGCCTGGCGATCCCCGGCATCACCACGCTGGACAAGGACGTCACCGGACAACCGGTGATGCTGATCAACAACGCCGAAGCGCTGATCGGCGCGGTGCAGATGAGCACCGTCGAACTGCACACCTGGAACGCAACCACGGTCGATCTGGACAAGCCCGATCGCTTCGTCCTCGACCTCGACCCGGATCCGGCGCTGCCGTGGAAAAGCATGGTCGAAGCGACGGCGCTGACATTGACCGTGCTCGATGAACTGGGCCTCAAGGCGTTTCTCAAAACCAGCGGCGGCAAGGGTATTCATCTGGTGGTGCCGCTGACCCGCAAACTTGGCTGGGACGAGGTCAAGGATTTCAGCCACGCCATCGTCAGTCATATTGCCAAACTGTTGCCGGACCGCTTTTCTGCGGTGTCGGGGCCGAAAAATCGCGTCGGGCGGATCTTTATCGATTACCTGCGCAACGGTCTGGGCGCCACCACCATTTGCGCTTACGCCGCGCGTACCCGCGAAGGTTTGCCGGTGTCGGTGCCGCTGTTTCGCGAAGAGGTCGCCGAGATCAAGGGCGGCAATCAGTGGAACGTGCATAACGTTCATGAGCGGCTGGCCGAAGTCGGTGACGCGCCGTGGGCTGACATGAAGAAAACCCGCCAGAGCATCACCGCCGAGATGCGCAAACGCCTTGGGCTGAAAAAGTGATCAGGTGTCGCGCAGCAAGTCGTGGGCGTTGAGCAATTCGAAGGCGATTTCCGGGTGGTTTTCCAGGCCGCGACGGATGGCCGCGGGAATTGCTGCGCGAGTTTTGCGGCACAGGCCCGGTAACTCGCCGATCTGAATGGCGATGCCACGCATGGTGCGCACTTCGTTGAAACCGGGGGCGACATCGACACGAATGCCCAGTTGCTCGAACATCCGCTGTTGCAGATGTTTGAGGTCATTCAGGTCTTTGAGCATTTCGAGGCGCGCGAGCAGGCGTTTTTCTTCCTCTCGGGTCAGGCGCAGGATGCGCAAATCCGCGCCGGGCGTCTCCAGCAACGGATCGCGCCCGCAAATGCAGGCGCCGGGCGGGCAGGGGGAGCGCAAGGGCACAGAAGTCGTCATGGCCTCCATCATAGAGGCCGTCGGACAGTTTTGCCTATGCGCCTTCAGCGGCCATCCATCGGCTGCTTTTTCCGTGACGGCTACTGATTCAGGCCTTCGTAATGCACCAGAATCGCGTTGGCCAGATCTTCATCGCTGGCGTTGAGGCCAGGATTGTCCTGGCGAGCCTGCTGCAGTACCGATTCAAGATAAACCCCACGAATGGCCCCGCCACTGGCGACAAATGCAGACAAGTCGTCACGGGCCGGAATCACCATTTTGTGATCCTTGAAGGTCGAGTACAGCGACGCGGAGACACCGGCCGAGGTGGCGACATCGCCCGCATCAACACGGGCCAACGCCGAACCGACAGGCAGGCATAAGAGTAAGGAAGAAATGAGCACTAACTTGCGCATGACGGTGTTCCTCCACAAGCGTGAAGCAAAAAGGGAAGGATTACATAATGTGAGAGGGGCGCACGCGGCGGGAGTTCCGTGGCGCAGCAAAGTCTGCGTTATTGCAAAATAGACGCGGGCAACGCCATGGCGGGTTGCCCGACTTTCAAGCTGCGGTGAGTCAGATCACCCCGCAGGCCATGCGATCGCCGCCACCGCCCAGCGGTTTCGGCATGTCGGCGTGGTTGTCGCCCCCGGCGTGGATCATCAGCGCGTGGCCCTTGATCTCGGAGATGTTTTTCAGGCGCGGCGCCAATACCGGGTAGTTGGCGATGCCGTCAGCGCTCACGTAAACCGCTGGCAGATCACCCAAATGACCGTCAGCGTAAGGGCCGAGATGCTTGCCGGTTTTTTGCGGATCGAAGTGTCCGCCCGCGGCCAGTGCGGCGCCTTTCACGCCGTCCTTCATGCCGGCTTCACAGCTACCGTTTTCATGCACGTGGAAACCGTGAACGCCGGCCGGCAAGGATTTCAGATCGGGCGTGAACAACAGGCCATACGCCGTCTCACTGATAGTGACCGAGCCGATCGCTTGCGGCGCGCCGTCGGCGCTGACCAGATTGATGGTGACTTTTTCCGTCGCCGCTTGTGCGGTACTGATGGCGAAGGAGCCGAGCAAACCCAACCACAATGCGCGTTTCATAGCGTTTCCTTTTGCTGCATGAGAATTCAGAACGACGGACTCAATAGCCTGCAGGCATTAACCGGTGATGAAGGCGTTGGCCGTGCGCGTTGAAAAGTGAGACTTGCCGCGCAATCCGAAAGTTTTGCTGCCTTTGGCCAGCATGCCGACACCTGCCGACACGCTCTGGCGCGGCAGACCTGCGCAAATAGGCTTAACTGAAGGCTGACAAGCGCTTACGGGCGTAACGAGAGAGGAAAAGCCGGTGTCGATCAAACTGCGTTTAGTGTTGCTGATTGTGACAAGTCTGCTGACGGCGTTGATCGTGAGTCTGGTCAGTTACGTCGGCAACCAGCGGATGGCCTCGGCGGTGAGCGATAACGCGGTCAGCATGAGCGCGCTGCGCAACCACATGGAAGCCGACATGATGCACGACACCCTGCGCGCCGATGTCTACTCGGCGATGCTGGTGGGGTTGGGCAAGAGCACCAGCACGGCAAGCGAGGTGCGCGATTCGATCAACGAGCATGCCGGGCATTTTCGTGAGGTGCTCGAGGAGAATCTCAAGCTGCCGATCAACCCGACATTGCGCACGGCGCTGGAGCAGATCAAACCGAGCCTCGATACCTACATCAACGCGGGCGAACGGATTGTCGGGTTGGCGCTGGACAATCCTGATGCCGCTCAACAGGAACTGGGCACCTTCAACACGGCGTTTGGCCAGTTGGAAGAGCAAATGGCCGCGTTGAGCGAGTTGATCGAATCCAATACGCGGCAGACTAGCGCAGCTACCGAATCAGCCATTCGCAGCGCCAATGTCGCGCTCGGCGTGGTGTTGCTCGCCAGTCTTGTGCTGCTGTTGATTCAGGGGCGCTGGGTGATTCTGAGCATCATGGGGCCGTTGAAGACCGCCAGTCGCATCGCCGAGAGCATCGCCCATGGCAACCTCAGCGAGCCGATCGCCGAGCCGTCCGGCAAGGACGAAGCCAGTGTTCTGATTCGGACGCTGGCAACCATGCAGCGCGATTTGCGCAACATGATCGATGTGGTGCGGCGCAATGCTCATGGCGTCAGTGGCATGAGCGAACAACTCAGCCAGGGCTGCCATCAGGTCGCCGACAGCAGCCAGCAACAAAGCGTCGCCGCCGGCACCATGGCCGCAGCCGCCAGCCAGATGACCGCGAGCATCGAAGAAATCACCCGCCACGCCGAACGCGCCCTGAGCATGGCCAGTCAAGCCGAAACCCTGGCGAAAGAGGGCGGCGGTGTCATTCATCAGGTGGTCAGCGACATGGATGATATTGCGCGATCAGCACAACAGTCGGCCCAGGTGATTCGTACGCTGGATCAGGAATCCGAAGCCATTTTCAACATCATTCAGGTGATCAAGAGCATCGCCGATCAGACCAACCTGCTGGCGCTCAATGCCGCCATTGAAGCGGCCCGCGCCGGCGAGCAGGGCCGGGGTTTCGCCGTGGTGGCTGACGAAGTGCGCAGTCTGGCAGCGCGCACCAGCGCCTCGACCCAGGAAATCGCCGCGATGGTTGCACGCATTCAACACAGCACCCGCGAGGCGGTCAGCAGCATGGAGGCGGGGGTCGCGCAGGTCGACAAGGGCATGGCGGTGACGGCGGATGTCGAGCGGGCGATACGTGAAATTCTCGATGCTACGCTGAGCACAACGCAACTGGTCAACGACATCACCCGCACGATTGGCGAGCAGAGCCAAGCCAGCAACGAGATCGCCCATCAGGTGGAAATGATTGCCGGAATGTCCGAAGGCAATAGCCGGGTGATCGGGCAAACGGCCAATACCACCGATGAGTTGTCGAGCCTGGCGGGGCAGTTGGCGCAGTCGGTGGATCGGTTTCGGTTGTGATAGCGATTGGAACAATTGCACTTGTGGTGTCTGAATTGGCCTCATCGCTGGCAAGCCAGCTCCCACAATGGGCGGTGGTGTAAACACAATTGCATTTACAACATCGAACCCTGTGGGAGCGGGCTTGCCCGCGATTAGGCCAGCCCGGTCAATATTCATTCAGGCTAGATAGCTCCCCTCAAAACTTGAACGCCTGCCGCCCCACCAGCAACCACTTGCCATGCTGCTTCTGCCAGATCTGAAAATTCTCGATCTCCGTCGGCACCACCTCGGTCCCCTTCAACGCCTGAGCAGAAAAGTGGTGGCGCACCAGCGCGGTTTCGCCGGACAGGGTAATGGTCTGATTCTGCATTTCCAGGGTCTTGAACGCGCTCTTGCCGGTTTCGATGTCGGCGATGAACTCTTTCTTGTCCTGAATCTTGCCGCTGGAATGACCGTAGGTCAGGTTGGGCGCGGTGAGGGCGTTCAGTTCGGCGATGTCCTTGTGCAGCATCGCCTGGGTCAGAAGGTCTACCGCTTGGGCGACGTCTTTTTCTGCCGGGGCAGGGGCGGCCATGGCGTAACCGTTGAAGGCACAGAGAAAACCGATCAGCAGTCGGGTCTTGGTCATGAACGTATTTCCTTGTTGTTATAGAGGGATGACTGATTCGTCAGTCATCGTACAACATAGCAGATTATTTTCAGATAAGGCACTGCTTCAACGCGATGATCGTCGGGGTCATGTTCAGCCTTCGTCGGCCGATAGTGTCCTGAGCGGAAAAAGACTCTCAAGTCGGGAACAGACGCGCGGGTTTGCCCTGACGTGATATTCTTCGCGCCAACTTGGTTTGACCTTATTCAGTTTGCTTGCCTTTGGGCGGGCCGACGGAATCCCTGTCGCTCAAGTAGCTGAGCCAATAATGATAAGAAGTCAGTTCAGAAGGGACATTAACTGAGGTCGATGCAGCATGTCGGCCTTGTGTGCCCACCCGTCAAAATTGAAGTGTGCCGGAATCTGCGACGCTAGCCTGAGCGTCATCAAAGCGGATCGCATACTGATAACAGCGGCGGGCGGAAGGCGTTTTATCATAGGTGCAACAGATGTTTAAAAAAGTGAACACAGCCCTGCTGGGTCTGGCTTTGGCGATGGGGATGACATCCGCCAATGCTGACGAAGCAAAGAAAGTCGACGTCCTGCTGATCGGCGGCGGCATCATGAGCACCACCCTCGGTGTGTGGATCAATGAGCTGGAGCCAAGCTGGTCGATGGAAATGGTCGAGCGCCTCGACGGCGTCGCCCTCGAAAGCTCCAACGGCTGGAACAACGCCGGTACCGGTCACTCGGCGCTCGCCGAACTGAACTACACCCCGGAAGACGACAAAGGCAACGTGACGATCCCGAAAGCCGTCGAGATCAACGAAGCGTTCCAGGTCTCCCGTCAGTTCTGGGCCTGGCAGGTTCAGCAAGGCGTTCTGAAGAACCCTCGCTCGTTCATCAACACCACTCCGCACATGAGCTTCGTGTGGGGCGATGACAACATCAAGTTCCTGAAGAAGCGCTACGAAGCCCTGCAAGCGAGCCCGCTGTTCGCCGGCATGCAGTACTCCGAAGACCCGGCTGTGATCAAGAAGTGGGTCCCGCTGATGATGGAAGGGCGTGACCCGAACCAGAAAATCGCGGCCACCTGGAGCCCGCTGGGTACCGACATGAACTTCGGCGAAATCACCCGCCAGTTCGCCACGTACCTGCAGACCAAGCCTAACTTCGATCTGAAACTGTCGAGCGAAGTCCAGGACATCACCAAGAATGCCGATGGCACTTGGCGCGTCAGCTACAAAAACCTGAAAGACGGCACTAAAACCGAAACCGACGCCAAGTTCGTCTTCATCGGCGCGGGCGGCGGTGCACTGCACCTGCTGCAGAAGTCGGGCATTCCTGAAGCCAAGGAATACGCTGGCTTCCCGGTAGGCGGCTCGTTCCTGGTGACCGATAACCCGGCCATCGCTGAACAGCACCTGGCCAAGGCCTACGGTAAAGCGTCGGTTGGCGCCCCACCGATGTCCGTTCCGCACCTGGACACCCGTGTCCTGGACGGCAAGCGCGTCATTCTGTTTGGCCCATTCGCGACCTTCAGCACCAAGTTCCTGAAAGAAGGCTCGTACCTGGACCTGCTGACCAGCACCACCACCCACAACATCTGGCCTATGACCAAGGTCGGCATCAAGGAATACCCGCTGGTCGAGTACCTTGCTGGCCAGCTGATGCTGTCGGATGAAGACCGTCTGAACGCGCTGAAGGAATACTTCCCGAACGCCAAAGCCGAAGACTGGCGCCTGTGGCAAGCCGGCCAACGTGTGCAAATCATCAAGCGTGATGAAGCCGCTGGCGGCGTGCTGAAACTGGGCACCGAAATCGTTGCTGCACAAGACGGCTCCATCGCCGGCCTGCTGGGCGCATCGCCAGGCGCGTCGACCGCTGCACCGATCATGCTGAGCGTGCTGCAGAAAGTCTTCAAAGACAAAGTGGCTACCCCTGAGTGGCAAGCCAAGCTGCACCAGATCGTGCCAAGCTACGGCACTCAGCTGAACAGCGATCCAGCCAAAGTGGCTGCGGAGTGGGCTTACACCGCCAAAATCCTCGAACTGCCGACGCCTCCGGTGATTGGTCAGGTTGCTGCTCCTGCTGCACCTGCCGCTGGAAAAGCGGAAGCACCGAAGGAAAACGCTGCACGTGACATGGCGCTGTAACTAAACGCCTGACACACAAAGCCCACTGAACCGGCGACGGTCAGTGGGCTTTTTCATGGCAAATAGTTTTGTAGGAGCTGTCGAGTGAAACGAAGCTGCGATCTTTTGATCTTGATCTTGATCTTGCTTTTGAAAGATCAAGATCAAAAGATCGCAGCCTGCGGCAGCTCCTACAGGGCTTTGGCGGACGCCAGATAAGCACCGAGCCGCCGGCCCATCTCTTCGCCCAAGGCTTGTAGACCGCTGAGCGGCCGCACCATCACCTCAAACTCGACAATCTTGCCGTTCTCGTCAAAGCGAATCATGTCGATACCTTTCAGCTCCTTCGAACCCACCTTGGCGCTGAACTCCAGAATCACATTCAAGCCATCGGCAGTCGCCAGTTCGCGGTGGTAGGTGAAGTCTTCAAACACTTCAAACACGGTATTGAGGATCATCGACACCACCGGCGCACCCGGGTAAGGCGTGTGGGCCATCGGCGAGCGGAACACGGCTTGCGGGTCGAGCAGGCCGGGCAGGGCGCTGAGGTTGCCGGTGCGGATCATTTCGTGCCATTTGCCTAGCGATGCGGCGACGTTGGGTTGCAGATTCAGGTCGGTCATGTTCACTCCAGGTTTTTCTTGTTGTTGTCGCGACGGCAATGACTCTAGATCAACCACGCCAAAATTGAACCCTTGTGCCGCGATCTGAATGTCGGCCCATGGCCCATGCGTATCTGATCCGTATTTTTTCGCTGGATCTGCCTCTGTTACCGGCTCAGTCAGCGGCTCAAAATAGCCCCACGGTTCGGCACTCGCGGCAGTCCTTCATTTCGAAGCGCCCAGTGCACCGCAAGCTCAGCATTGAGGAGAGCAACATGAACAAGATGGCGATTTTTCTGGGTGGCTTTCTGACACTGACCATTCTGATCGGCCTGCTCGCAACGATTTCTCCGGTCTGAGGCGACCCTGTTCCAGTGACGTCCACGGATGTGTCGCGCAAAGCATGTTTAAATGCCGCGCTCCCACACCTGTAAATGGACTTCAGTCATGGCCGAACACCGTATTCGCGCACTCGCACTTTGCGTTTTTCATCACAACGGCAAAATTCTGGTTAACGAATTTCGTGACCCGGTCAGCGAGCAAACCTGCTTTCGGCCCGTCGGCGGCGGTATCGAGTTCGGCGAGACGAGCGCCGAGACCATTGTGCGCGAAGTGCAGGAGGAGTTGGGGCTGTCCATGACGGACCTGCGTCTGCTCGGCACACTCGAAAGTCTTTTCGTTTACAACGGCAAACCGGGACACGAAATTGTCCAGGTATACGACGCGACGTTTGTCGATCAGGGCGTATACGACCACGCACAGATCGATGGCCATGAAAGCGACGGCGCGCCCTTCACCGCGCGCTGGCATGACAGCTCAAGCTTCAGCGAGCAGGCGCCCTTGGTGCCAAAAGGCTTGCAGGAGCTGCTGAGGAGCACCGGATTGCTCGGCTGAGCTCAGCTGGGGGATACGAATTCCGGTGCAATCGATTCACCGACTTCGCGCGTACTCGACGAGATCTTTCGGGTAAACCCAGTGATCGACATGGCGATCATCCAAGCCATACAGAAAGACAATCGCCGCAGCTTCGAATGCCCAGTAGCCGACGTAGTTGCCGTCGTCGCCCTGTAAGTGCGTATCGTGCCAAGGCGCTTGTTCGAAAGCTGGATACCAAGTCTGGCAATACTCCTTGAGCAGCAGGGACGCCTCTTCGCGGGTGTCGGCATAGATTGCCTGTACGAGAGGGGTGTAGACGTCGTGATACCACTGATCAACGTCTTGCCGATCAGGCAGGACTTTTTTCAGCAGATCTTCATAGAGCGTGTCGTCACCGGCGTAACCAGCGTCGTCCAGAAGTTTAACGAATCGTATGAGCAGGTCCTTGCGGTCGAGCAGAATGCACAGGCTGATCACTTGAACGGCTTCTTCGTATTCATCTGGCCAATCATCAATGGCGAGTGGTGAGATTTGCGGTACATCTTCGTAGGCGGCCAGCCTCTGCTGGCGCAGTTCATACTGATCGAGCAAGTCTTCAAGTAACGGGAGGAGAGCTTCGATAGGCTCGCCAACGGTATAAGTTGCAAGCAACTTATCAAGCGCCAGTCTCTGAAAGAATGCCGCGCGCAGGCTGGCTTCTTCGTCGTCAGAATCTGATTGGAAGCGATTGGTCTTGAAGAACTCCACGACAGCATCATGTTCCCCGAGAAAGTGTGCGTAGTGGCGTCTGCTGAAAAAGGATTGGCGTTCGCTCGCTCTTATTCCTGCACTCACGCTTCACCTGACCAATACCAAAGCGTATCGCCCCAATTCGAGCCACTGAACCGAGGCATTATTTCCCCCAAGTCGAAGTAACGTCGGGAGTTTGCCTGTGCGGGGCTGAACCAATAACCCGCGGCGCTACAAGGCTGACCGGCCTCTATTCGTGCTGGAGTTTTCGAATGCGCATCGTCTTGGTCGAATCGCGCGTACCAGCGCTCGGTACTGTCTTGTTCGAAGCAGTTACCGTAGGGTGAATAAGTGTGCAGTTGATCGGGTTTTGGATTACGAAGCTGTTTCAATACGCGGTTCACCGCTACATAGGTTACGGGCAGAGGTTCATGGATAGCGCCCAGTTCGGGTAAAGCGCCGGCGCGAATGATCAGTCCGCCCTGATAATCCAGCATCTCGACGTCGCCACGTCCGCTTAAGGCGTGGCGTAATCCGTCTTTACCTCCCAGTTGCACGGTAAATCGAGTGCCTACAATGGTGTACCAGTTGACACCTTTGATGTGATCAAGCAGTTCTCGTTTGAAGTTGTGCACCATTGAGTCAACTTCCAGACCGACATATTGCTGCGCCAGTTGAAATTCCATGGGCATGTAACGATCGAAGTCGTAGGGCAGTATGCTCGAGAGTCCGCCGTAGCCATGTTCGGCTTCAACCTGATCGCACAAGTAAACCAGCCATTCTTCAAAGCGCGCGACGCCATCGGGCTCTTTCAGGAAACTCCAGGGCAATGTCATCTTCAGGTATGAGCGTTTTTGATCGCCATGCACCTCGAACGAGTTCAGTGCGGACAGGCTGTACGCAGCAGCTTCGTTCGCCGTTGCGGCGCTGCTGATGTGCCATTCGTATTGTTCGTTTGGCCCTGACTCGCGGATTTTTTCCTGGGTTTTGCTGAATCCGGAATCTGTCAGCTTCTTGTAGCGGTCGTCGAACTGTCCCTTCAGATGCTGGCCGAACTCTTCCTTGAATCGGGTGAAACATTGCATGACATTGCGCTTGCTTTGCAGCGAGTAGCCTTCCTTGAAGTAGAGGGTTGCGATCAGCCCGAGTCGTACAACGGGGGTGTTATCGGGTAGCTCAAACGTCAGGTCTGGAGCTTGTTCGCTCAGTTTTTCCAATGTATTCATAAAGCTCTCTTTTATCAGGCTGTCGCCGCAGCAGTGATAGCAGCGCCGCCCAAAATGGTGGCTAGCACGGCCCATGAAAGCTGAGCCAGTCGAACGATAACCAAAATTGCTGCGACGATAGCAGCAGGCACACCGGCAGCAACCAGTGCCGCTCCAATAGCAAAAGCCACCACAACGGTGGCAACGACTGTTCCTACGTCAATCAATACTTGCATCCAGTCAATTTCCTTGAGCTTTTCCAAGGTCAGGTCGGTGAAATGCTGAATTTCCTTCCACGCAGCCCTGAGTTGCTCATCCGTCCAGCGAACGATCTTCGCACCTGTTTCACTGACCCATTCCCAGGCTTTTTGAGACTCACGTCTAATCCATTGACCCTTGATTCCGAGCCACGTAGCGGCGTCTTCGAGGTGTTGTTGCATTTCTTGCGATAGCCTTCGAATGCCCTGAGCACCTTGCTCCAAGAGCCCTTCAACGGCCTCTTGAAGTTGCGTCCAGCTTTCGACCCGCGCCGGTCTGGGTGTCGCTGTTGGGCCGTACGCGGGAACAGGGACCGGAGCGGGTCTTGGGGCTTGCCCCGGGCCTCCGGTCGGGGGCAGCAAAACAGGCCATTGCTGTGGGTTGAACTCACCAGTAGGCTTATGTTGTCTGTTGTATTCGCGGTCGCGTTCACGCTCGCCGTCATCTCGACAATCATTGATTTCGAGTACAGAAAAACGGTTTGGGCCACCTGCTATATCTAGATAAGCCTCTCGCTGTGCCATACCGAGGACGTCCCCGGGAAACTTCACTTCCACTAGCCTTTCCAGATTATCCGGGTGCGCAACACCTTGATGATCTGTTCCAGCTTGTCCCGGCCAACGCAAGCTGCGTGTCTTGACGATGATAACGTCGGGACGCCGTAATAATCCTTTGACTGAACCTTTAGGGAATGGAAAGAGTGAATGGCGCCGCGTGGGGTCTGGCTTCACGTCGTCGCCCAGCCATGAGGAACTCAGGAATGGTTTGGGGGGGAGGGACGACATGTCGAAGCAGACTTCAGCTTTGTAATCCCATTTGAATTCCCAGCGGTATTCATCTGCCCGAATCAATCCACTCATTACCAGCTGTTTAAGCTCCATGCCGGTGAAGTCGCCATCTTTGGCTTTTTTTATCGTTAATCTGGGAAACCGCGATGCGTAATTGGCTTTTTCCATCAGATACGGTTTGTTATCAGGATTGGGCAGCGGTGCTTGTTTGACCGTACCTTCGATACTGGTGTTCGTGCAGCCTTGTGGCGTTTGAGGTGGTTGCATGACCGGCATGATTCAGCCCTCCGAGTTGGCGTTTTTGAAGTCCAGGGTCATTTCCTTGGGTGCGCTTTCCCCTGCCCTGATCAACGGCTCTTCAGGCTCGGGTTTGCGAACAGGTGTCAGCAGTTCAACCTCTGCCGGGCTGCTGCTGTGTGCCTGAAAGGTTTTTCCTTCTTCGTTGGTATAACCAGCAATTCGGGTGCCATCAGCGAGCTTCAACGTATAGGGGGTACCCACCAGAGGTTCACCGGTTTTCTCATCCAGCAACAGGTAGCGCGCCTTGTGACTGCGCGGCGCGCTGTCAGGCAATTGGCCGAATTTATCGGTGTCAACTGCGCCGGGAATCAACGGCACCAGAATCCCGATCCCGGTGCCCACGCCGGGCGAGCCGCCGGTATTGATCTTCACCTCAGCCCCGCTAATGGTCACACCACCGGCATCCACCTTCACAAAACTCCCGCCAGCCTTGGCCGTGAGTTCCATTGCGCCTTCGACCACCACTTTCTGGCCGGCGTAGTAATGGATTTCTGACCCGGCCTCGACAAACTGCGCAGTCCCTACCTTCAGATGCTGCGTCACACCCACCTTCAGGTGATCATCCGCACGCATTTCGCTAATCCGATCCAGATGCGTAATCCGATGCTCTTCAACCTTGAACTCGCTCAGCGTATTGGCTTCAACGGTGTCATGTCGTTCGTTGCCGACGCGGATCTTCTGGTCGTGCTCAATGTTCTCATCCCAATCGCGCTGGGCATGGATGTAGATCTGCTCGGCGCCTTTCTTGTCTTCGATGCGGAATTCGTTGTAGCCCTTGCCGCCCGGTGAGCTCAGGGTTTTGAAGGTGCTGCGGGTTTTGTTGGCCGGCAGGTCGTAGGGGACGACGTTTTCCTTGTGGTACAGGCAACCGGTGACCAGCGGCTGGTCGGGATCGCCTTCGAGGAAGGTGACGAGGACTTCCATGCCGATGCGCGGGATGGCGATGCCGCCATACGCCGCGCCGGCCCAGCCGCTGGCGACGCGCATCCAGCAGGTGGTTTTGTCGTTGGACTGACCGTCGCGGTCCCAGTGGAATTGCACTTTGATGCGGCCGTACTGGTCGCAGTGGATTTCTTCGCCTGCGGGGCCGGTGACGACCGCGGTCTGGCTGCCGAGGACTTGCGGTTTCGGGTGTTCAAGGGCAGGGCGGTAGTGCGCGTCCCACGGGGTGGCGAGGAAGCTGTTGCGGTAGCCCTGGTGGAAATCGCTTTTGTGGTCGGTGACGTCGCTGGTGACGTTTTCGCCGAGTACTTGCGGTTGTTTGCCTTCGTGGAAAACCTCCAGCAGCAGCCACAGATCGTTCCACTCGGCGCGCGGGTGTTCGGCGAGGGTGAGGAAATGGCCGCTGGTGAGGGTCGGCTCGTCACCTTTGCCTTCGGCGAGTTTGTAGTCGCTGCGATGGCGTTCGAGGGCGCGGGTGGAGAGGAACTTGCCGCGCTCGCGGGTGGTGAAGCGGCCGGGGTAGTCGTAGTCCTCGAGGTCCGGGGCGAACTCGGTTTTGACCGCGCCTTCGGGGAGGATCTTTGGTTTTTCGAAGTCGTAGTCGCGGCGGCTGACGCGGGTGGTGCGGGTTTCCAGACGCAGGTTGAAACGCTTGATCACCGGTTTGTCGGCGGCCATGCCGGAGTCTTGCTGGTAGCTCACCGGTTTCAGTTTGCGGAACACGGTCTGGTCGTCGCCGAACACCAGTTTGTGGCCGCTGCTGCTGTGCTGGAAGTGGAAGTGAATGCCTTCTTCTTCGCACAGGCGCTGGATGAAGTGCAGGTCGGATTCGTCGTACTGCACGCAGTATTCGCGCTGCGGGTATTCGGCGCCGAGCTGGAAACTGTAGGCGTCGGCGAGGATGCCGCGATCTTCCAGCACCTGAGCGATGATCTTCGGCACGGCCAGTTGCTGGAAGATCTGCTGATCGTGGTTGTGCCGCAGGTAGGCCAGTTGTGGCACCAGGCTGAGGCTGTAACGGGTCAGGGTCTTGCCGGAGTCGCCTTGCTCGATGCGATAGACCAGACCGTGGATCTTGCCTTCGCCGGTGGCGCCGAAAGTCAGGACGCCGGGCTTGTGCAGCAGCTCCTCGAGTTTGAGGTCGGGGCGGGCGCTGACGAGTTCGAGGTCAAAACGGAACGGTTGGTTGAGGGCTTCGCGACCGGTGAAGCTGAGGACTTGCAGGTCGGCGTTGGCGCCTTCGACAGTGAAGGTAATGTGGCTAGCGTTTGCATCCAGCATGCTCGACTCCATCCATTGGAAAAGCTGTGCCGATGTTGCAACAACTGAAACAGCCGATCAAGCGTCCAAACGCGCCATAATCAGCGATCAGACTCAGCTCACGATTCAGCCATCGAGGGACGGACGAGCCATGGATTCGCTGATCAACGCCGCCGGCCGCGCGCTGTCTGCTGGTGACCCGCTAGGCGCGTTGAACTACGTCGCTCTGCGTGAGGACCCGCCGGCGCTGGCGCTGCGCGCTGCGCGCAATTGCCATGGCTCAGCTCGGTGATCTGTCCCGCGCCAAGGCGTTGTTGCAAAGGGCGATAAAGGCGTTCGGCAGCAATGAGCCGCTGTCACGGGCGCGTTGTGTGGTCGCCGAGGCCGAGGCCGAGGTGGCGCTGGCAGCGCGGATCGCTTTTATTGCGGTGGCGGCGACAGTGGACGGGTGAGAGCGGTGCGTCGGCCTCAATGATCAAGGCATCTTTGCTGGCCCCTTCGCGAGCAGTGTCAGGCACCGCTGTTTCGTCGACGTTCAATACCCTCCGGGCCGCCGATGTCCAGCAGCCTTCTTTCCACCAAGACATTCTCCAGGGCCTGACGCTCGACTGGCGCCATTTGGTGCTCACGTTTTTTCAACTCCAGCAGAATCGGGTTGGACCAGGTGCGGTAGGTCTGTTCGATGGTGCGACGCGACGTCATCAGTCTCTCCTTGATCAAGAGCCCGGTGTTGCGGGCAGGGGCTCAATCCGATGAGGTATTAACGTTAGTCGACAAAGCAGGAAGTCGCGAATGCACCGTCATCCCCAGTAGGAGTGAGCCTGCTCGCGATAGCGGTGTGACAGTCAATATAAAAGTCAAATGACACACCGCTATCGTGTGCAGGCTCACTCCAACAAAGGAATTTGTGCCGTTGCGAACATTTATGCTCGGCACGATCACGGGCCGCCGCGGTCGTACTCTTCACATGGGCGTATCACTTGTGGAGATCCAATGAGCCAGGAAGTCCTGACCACCGAAACCAACCGCCGCCAGTTGCAGCAGATCATCGCCGGGCTGTCCGACGGGGTGATTTTGCTGGAGCTGGATCAGAGCATTCTCTGGGCCAACGAAGCAGCGCTGGCCATGCACGGTGTCAAACGGATCACCGATCTGGGTCACAATGCCGACGAATACGCCAAGAAGTTCAACCTGCGCTATCGCAATAATCATTCGATCACCGCCGAAAACTACCCGATCAGCCGGGTGGCGCGCTGTGAGAGTTTCAATGACGTGCTGATTGAGGTGTCGCCGACCGACGACCCGGAACGTATCTGGGTGCACAGCGTGCGCAGCATGATTCTCACGGACCGCGAAGGGCAGCCCGAGTCGCTGGTGCTGATCATGAGCGACGTCACCGATTGGGCCAACGCCGAGCAGCGCTTCGAAAGGACGTTCAACGCCAACCCGGCGCCGGCGGTGATCTGTCGGCTCAGTGATTTGCGTTACATCAAGGTCAATCCGGGGTTTCTGGAAATGACCGGGTACACCCGTGAACAGGTGATTGGCACTTCCTCTTATGAAATCGACATTTTCGAGCAGGCCGAACACCGGGATCTGGCGATTCAGCGCCTGCGCGACGTTGCGACCATCCCGCAGATGCAGGCTGAACTGCGCCTGCCTGACGGCGGCAGCAAGCAAGTGATCGTCGCCGGGCAGCCGCTGACGCTCAACGATGAGGATTGCATGTTGTTTTCCTTCGTCGACATGGAGATGCGGCACAAGGCCGAGGTGGCGTTGCGTCAGAGTGAGGAACGTTTTGCCAAGGCGTTTCGCCTGACACCGGTGCCGATCCTGATTTGCAGTGCCGACGAGCAGCAGGTGATCGACGTCAATCAGGCGTTCCTTGAGGCCTTGGCCTTCGACAGCGAGGACGTGCTCGGTAAAACCGTGACGCAGTTGGATTTCATCGATGACAGTGGTGCACGCACGCAGTTGCTGGCGGCGCTGGCGAAAAACGGTCGGGTGGATCGGGTCGATGTGCGGGTGCGCAGGAAGGATGCGGACCTGCTCGAATGTGCGCTATCCGCCGATACCGTGAATATTCAGGACACGCCGTGTTATTTGCTGGTGCTGATGGACATCACCGAGCGCAAGCGCACCGAGCTTGAGTTGGTGGCGGCGATTGAGGAGGTGATGAAGGACGCTTCCTGGTTCAGCCGCACGTTGATCGAGAAACTGGCCAATGTGAAGAAGGTCAACTCGCCGCAACTGCCCAGCGTTTCGTTCACTGATCTGACGGCGCGTGAGCGTGATGTGCTGGGGTTGATCTGTGAAGGGCTGGCGGACAAGGAGATCGCGGCGCGGCTGAAACTCGCTCCGAATACGGTGCGAAATCATGTGGCGACGGTGTATTCCAAGCTTGATGTGCACAGCCGCAGTGAGGCGATTGTCTGGGCGCGGGAGCGTGGGCTGTTTGCCGGCGAATCGAGCGCCAAGGGTCAACGATAGGGTGCAAATGCACTAGTTGGCCTGGTGCAAATTGAGGTGTTGGCGGGTGAGGTCTGTTCTTAGTCTGGTGGGGTGCGATACGAGGTTTTTTGGCTCGGGATCGCGGCCCTTCGCAGTCGTTATAGGAACAGTCTGATGATGAATCTTGCGCAGTTGCGCACGCAGCTTGAACGCAGTTTTTCGCCGCTGGCGTGTGAGTGTCTGGTGGACGGCGATCATTCGCTGACGGTGAAGCTTTATCACCCGGTGTCGGGGCAGGTGGATCTGGTGATCAGTGGGCTGAAACTTAATGCGCTGCGGACGCCTGAGTCGGTTGATGCCTTGATTGAAGAATTGCGGTATGAGCTTGAGAGCAATTCTTTGCGTTCGTTTCGGGATCCGGATTTGGCTTAGCGCCGCCCTTTGGTTCTTGGCGGCCTTTGGGCCGACCATGCTGTTGGGGGGTGGGGTAGATCCGTTGCTGCGGGTGTTGCCGCTGGCGGTTTCGCCCTTACGGCGAGTCCCTTTGGCAAACGCCCCAAAGGAACCAAAGGTCTGCGCCCTGACGTTCGGCCCGCTCGCTGGGGCTCGGGGTTCCTTCGCTCCGGGATCGATCCGGGGGCATCGTCTACGGTTTGCTTCGCTGCACCTCCTCTCGATGTGTTCGACTTCGTCGAACGGTCGCTGCGCTCCCACCCCCGGATCAATCCCTCCACTCAGCCTGCCGACGGGCTCCCAGGTCAAGATCAAAAGCCGCAGCCGAGCTAACGCTCATCCTGTTGAGTGGTTAGGAGCAGAAGCGGTGTGTGGGTTGCGCTGTTTGCTTCTGCTTCTGCTTCTGCTTTTCTGTGGGAGCGAGCCTGCTTGCGAAGGGGCCTTGTCTGGCAATGTGCGTTTCACTCTGCTAATTCGCTCATACCCCGACGCAAAATCGACAGCCATTACCACCCAATCGGGCCAATTCACTGGCGCTTGCAGGGCGCTCGGCTATAAAGAATGAGTGGTCAGGTCTTCCGTGGTCGGTTGGGTCGCGGAAGTTGCTCTTCCATTCATCGCGGGTCGTCCTATGAACAATCTTGGGAAACGCGTGTTGCCGTTGGCTTTTTTTGCCGTTTTGCTGGCGGGTTGTGCCAGTCCTCCACCCCCTCCACCGGTTGCGCCACCTCCGCCACCGGAACGTACTTGCCAGGTGCTCGAAAATACTGAAGTCGCCGGTGACGTGTACGCCGACGGGCAGGTTACTCGACACATCACCACTACCCGTTGTGTCACGCAGTAGCGCCGGCGGGGCGCAAGTCTCGGGTTGAGCGGGTTGTGCTGGTCGCCGTCCTGGACGGTACGGCGGTGGTTGTCGTGGAAGGCGCCATTGCGGCGATGCACAGTCAGCCCGACTTGTTTGGGGTGATGGTGATTGCGTTTTTCGTCGGCCTCGGCGGCGGGGGTGGCGCTGTTTGCCGTTGCGCGCAGGCTGGGCGTTGCACCGGTAGCGGCGGCGTTGCTGGCGGGGGCGATGTGTCTGGCTCTGCGTTTGCTGTCAGTGCATTACGGCTGGCAATTGCCGAAAGTCATTGCCTGATGCACAACCCTTGCAGGAGTGAGCCTGCTCGCGATAGCGGTGTGCCAGTCAACATTTATGTATCTGACACACCGCTATCGCGAGCAGGCTCACTCCTACAGGGGGTTAATCATTTACCCGGGATCAGGACAGAAAACCACCGTCCACATTCAGCACTACTCCGGTGGTGTAGCTCGACGCATCGCTGGCCAGGTACAACACCGCACCGGCCATTTCACTCGGATCCGCCACGCGCTTGAGCGGGATCTGCGTCAGTGCCTGCTTGAGGATCGCATCGTTTTTCACCAGTGCCGAGGCGAACTTGGTGTCGGTCAGGCCCGGCAGCAGGGCGTTGCAGCGGATGCCGAACTGCGCGCATTCCTTGGCAAAGACTTTGGTCATGTTGATCACCGCCGCCTTGGTCACCGAGTAGATGCCCTGGAAGATCCCCGGTGAAATGCCGTTGATCGACGCGACGTTGATGATGCTGCCGCCACCGTTTTCGCGCATCAGTTTGCCGGCTTCCACGGACATGAAGAAGTAGCCACGAATGTTCACATCGACAGTCTTCTGGAACGCGCCCAAGTCAGTGTCCAGCACGTTGCAGAACTGCGGGTTGGTCGCGGCATTGTTGACCAGAATATCGAGGCGGCCGAACTGTTCCTTGATCCCGGCAAACACTTGGGCAATCTGCTCCATTTCACCGATGTGACAGGCCACTGCGGTGGCTTTGCCGCCAGCAGCGATGATCGCATCGGCCACGTGTTGGCAGCCGTCGAGTTTGCGGCTCGAGACAATCACGTGGGCGCCTTGCTGGGCGAGCAGTTTGGCGATGGCTTCACCGATGCCGCGGCTGGCGCCGGAGACGAAAGCGATCTTGCCGTCGAGGTCGAACAACTGAGTCTTGGACATAAGGGTTCCTGGGTGTGGGCCGTCAGAGGCTCGATTTCGCAATGACCTGCAAGCTCATCTGCTCCAGCAGTTTGTTCATGTGAATGAACTGCGCGAAGCGTTTGTCCTGGGTCTGGCCGTGGTAGAAGCGGTAGTAGATCTGCTGCACGATGCCGGCCAGGCGAAACAGGCCGTAGGTGTAGTAGAAGTCGAAATTGTCGATCTGGATGCCCGAACGTTCGGCGTAGTAATCGACGAATTCACGGCGGGTGAGCATGCCCGGTGCGTGGCTCGGCTGGCGGCGCATCAGTTGCACCGGCGCCGGATCGTCCGCCTGAATCCAATAAGCGAGGGTGTTACCCAGGTCCATCAGCGGGTCGCCGAGGGTAGTCAGTTCCCAATCCAGCACACCGATGATCTGCATCGGATTTTGCGGGTCGAGAATGACGTTGTCGAAGCGATAGTCGTTGTGGACGATGCTTGAGGTTGGGTGGTCAGCCGGCATCTTGTCGTTGAGCCAGGCTTTGACCTTTTCCCAGTGTGGCGCGTCGGGCGTCAGGGCCTTTTCGTAGCGTTCGCTCCAGCCTTTGATTTGGCGTGCTACGTAGCCCTCCGGCTTGCCCAGATCACCGAGGCCACAGGCGTTGTAGTCGACGCGGTGCAGTTCGACGAAGCGGTCGATGAAGCTTTTGCACAAGGCTTCGGTTTTCGCTGAGTCGAGGCCCAGTTCCGGCGGCAGCTCCGAGCGCAGGATGATGCCGTTGACCCGTTCCATCACATAGAACTCGGCGCCGATCACCGATTCGTCGGTGCAGTGCACGTAGGCTTTCGGGCAATACGGAAAACCGTCGCGCAATTGATTGAGGATGCGGAATTCGCGGCCCATGTCGTGGGCAGACTTGGCTTTGTGGCCAAACGGCGGGCGGCGCAGGACGAATTCCTGTTCCGGGTATTCCAGCAGGTAGGTCAGGTTCGACGCACCGCCGGGGAACTGGCTGATCGCAGGCAAGCCGCTCAGGCCCGGAATGTGCGCCTTAAGGTACGGATCAATCAGGCTGGCATCGAGTTCTTCGCCAGAGCGGATACGGGTGGACTGGTCAGTAAGCGCCATGCTTATCCCTTCTGCTTATTTTGGAGGCCAGACATCATTGGCTAATCTAATGGTGCGCTCGGGCAGTCACAAGCGCAGGTCGGTCTTATAGGTTAGCGTGTTGCCGGATAATCACCTTTGAGAATGTGCGCGACGGGCCGCAGCAGACTAAGGTTTAGCGGGTATGCCATGGGCAAAAAGGAGCTTTGAAATGGGCTGTCCGCAAGTCTGTGCCACGGCCACTTTGCAATGCAGCTTCGGCGCCGCGCCGTCGATGCTCAACGTGTTGCCGGTGAATCGCACGCTGACCGGCGGGATGCCGGCGGCGAACATCATGGATCACATCCCGCTGGTGAATATCCTGCCGTTCGGGGTGTGCATGAGCATGGCCAATCCGATGGTCGCCGCTGCAACTGCCGCCGCCCTGGGGGTGTTGACGCCGATGCCGTGTATTCCGGCGACGGCCACACCGTGGATTCCCGGCGGGGCGCCGACGTTGTTGCTGGGCGGGATGCCGGCGATCGATGCCAACTCAACGTTGATGTGTAACTGGGCGGGGGTGATCAAGATTGTGGTGCCAGGGCAGATGCAGATGCTCATTCCCTGAGTTTTTTACTTGGCGTGAAATCCAAACCCCTCACCCCAGCCCTCTCCCAGGGGGAGAGGGAGCCGATTGGGGGGGATTGATTAGCTCCGCCGACGTGAAAGTCTAGCTGTGAATCCATAATCGACTCGGTCTTACAGGTCGATGTATGAAGCAAGACAGCTCGGTCGGTCCCCTCTCCCTCTGGGAGAGGGCTAGGGTGAGGGGCTCTTCAAGGTTCTCAAACCTGCTGCGGATCCGCCCACTGCCGATACCACCAGCGCACCCGCGAAATCGGCTTGCCATCCGCACCCAGAGGCCGCCCGTCCTCGGCAAATCCTTGTTCCGGCTCCAGCAGCTGACCATTCACATAGCGCGCCTCCACCGCCGGTTTGCCATTGGGATGAAAGCGCTGATAGCGCCCCTCACGCACGCCATCGCGATAAAACTCAGCTTCTGCCACTTGTCCGTCGGCAAAGTAGTTGAACGCCTCGCCATGCAACAAACCGCGCCGATACGTCGCTTTACGTTGCAGAAAACCCTCGGGCGCATAAAAACTGGCAACGCCCTGCAACTTGCCGCGTACAAACGGCATCTGTGCAGAGACCTTACCGTTGGTGTGATACAGCAGTGAGGTGCCGTGCAATTCACCCTGGTTGTAATTCAGATCTGCCTGTTTGCGCCCGTCATCCTTGATGTTCAGCGGGCCATCAAGCTGACCGTCCTGCAAACGCCCCTTGAGCTGCTTGTCATCCTGCTGCAGATCCAGCGGTGTGATCGCCATGGTTTCTCCTTGTCAGTTGACCTGCACCAGACCGCCCTTGATGGTCAGCATGCCACCGCCGTCCACGGTCTGTGAGGCTGCGCCCTTGTTGGTCAGACTGATCCCGGCGTCGTTGGTCAACGTCGTCCCGGCCTTGTTGTCCAGTGAAGTACCGGCCTGATTGGTCAAGGCAGTGCCAGCCTTGTGCGTGATCGAGGTGCTGGCCGAGGTCGCCAGATCGGCGCCGCTCTTGATCGTGAAGCTGCCGCCACTTTGCAGGGTCAGGGTGCCGCTGACTTTAATCGTCAGGTTGCCATCCACGGTCAGGCTGTAATCACCGCTGACCTTGTCGGTGTAGTTGCCGCCGGTGCTGTGGTTCTGATCAGCGCCGACCTTCACCGTGCGGCTGTCCTTTACATCGAGGCTGTCGCTGCCGGTCTGAATCGTGACGCTGCGTTTGCCTTTTTCCAGCGTCACCGTCTCGTCGCCGTCCTTCACTGTGCGGGTGCGCGCGTTCTGCACGGTGAGGGTTTCGTCGTGGCCGACGGTGGCAGTGGTGTCATTGAGGACGTTGATGTTGAAATCCTTCTGCGCCTGCAAGAACACTTCTTCAGCGTCCTTTTTGTCTTCGAAGCGCAGCTCGTTGAAACCGCCGCCACCCTTGGATGACTGGGTTTTGATTCCCGATTGCGTCTGATTGGCCGGGAGGGCATAGGGCAGGGCGTTGTCGCCGTTATAAACGCAACCGGTGACCAGTGGCCGATCCGGATCACCGTCGATAAACGTGACGATGACTTCCTGGCCGATGCGCGGGATGAACTGCATGCCGAAACCCTTGCCACTCCACGGCAACACCACGCGCACCCAGCAGGAGCTGGTTTCATCGTTCTTGCCATCGCGATCCCAGGGGAACTGCAACTTGATCCGGCCGTATTCGTCGGTCCAGATTTCCTCACCGGATTTACCGACGACGATTGCAGTCTGCGGATGCATGCGCGGCTTTGGCGTCACACGTTGCGGACGAAACGGGGTGGCTTTGGGGATGGCTTCGAAGCGGTTGCGATAACTGTCGTGGCTGGCGTCATGGGTGACCCGCGTCACCACCCAATCGATGTTCAGACTGGCATCGTCGTGCCCTTCGAGGGTGAACCAGTGCCCCGGAATCAGCCAACGGCAGTCGCTTTCGCCGACAAAACGTTTCTCCTCGCTGCGCAAGCCGTCAACCCGTTGCTTGGTCAGCGCATCACCGCGCGCCTTGGCGTTGTAGCCGCCCGGGTGCTCGTAGATCGAAAGCGGCCCGGCCACGGCTTCGGCCTGGCCGTAGAGCGAAGTGGTTGGCGTGGTAAATTCGTAATCCGTCGCCCGATAGACCCCGGCCACCGCTTGCAGACACACCTGCCCGGAGCGGATCCCATGCAGTTCACGCTCGCCCAATCCCTGGCCCAGGTACTTGACCGTCGGCCCGTTGGGTATCTGTACGAAGGCATCGTTGCTGTCGCCGAGCACCAATGTGTGCTTGCCTGCATCGTGGGTGAAGAACCAGAAGATGCCTTCCTCTTCCAGTAGCCGCGAGACGAAGGCGAAATCGGTTTCTCCGTACTGCACGCAATATTCGCGCGGGGTGTAACTGCCAGTCAGCGAGAGTTTGAAATCGGTGAAGCTGTGAGCCTTGAAAATCGTCGTGACGATGTCTGAAGTGGCGAGGTTCTGGAAGACGCGGTTGTTGCTGGCTAGCGTCAGCCACCATAGCCATGGTCTGAGCAGAAGCTGATAGCGCTCTGCGGTCGCATCGGCAGGCAACTGGCGGATCTCCGCGACCAGCGCGTCGAACGGGCGCAGTTGTGCGTCATTGTGCAGAGTGGTGGTGACGTGTGTAGCGACGGCTGAAGTCAGGGTGAGGGACGTGCCGTCGTTGAGGCCATTGAGCGTTTGCACGCCTAACATGTTCAGGGCTTCGTCGCCGGACAGTGACTCAGGGTAAAGCGCCGACAGCGAAGTGGCGGTAAGGGAAAGGCTGGTGTTGCTGTCGATGGCGCGCGGCATTAGGCAGCCTTTTTAGAAATTCGGCAGTGGGCCGAGGAGCAGAATTTGCCGATGCACTCGCTCAACCATGACGAGGCATGGGATTTATAAAGAATTGAAGTTCAGATTAGGCAACATTGACATAACCGCTTCAAAATCCTCTTGCTTCTTGAATTGCTTCCACAGGCCGGGAAAGTGGTCATTGGCAGGCTGCAACCAGTTAAACAGCGGACTTTTATAAAAGCAGGTTCCGTCGCTGACGGCTTGCTGCGGGAGATCGCGGGAAGTACCCCATACAACGGCGTGGGGCCTCAGATTTGCCAGGCCTTGAGCGATTGGCTGAAGTTCGCCGATTTCGGTGTGGGTCTCGCCGACTTCGCAAGCAGCGAGCACGATGAAGCAACTGCCACAGTTGCCGATCATATTGTGCAGCCCGGTGTGTCTGTCTCTTTTTACCATCGTGCTGCCGTGTCCAATAATAATGAGCATGCCACCAAATGAATCTCGCCAGCCTAGGGTCGTGGGGGCAACGAGATCACAAATACCGGAGTATTTGGCCCAGAGTTTTTTGGCTGCCTTCCTTCCATCATCGTCGACATACGTCAGAAGTGTGTCTTTCATTGCTACTGCTCCTCAAGGTTTAACCAAAGTGCAATTCCGGATTTCTTCACTGATTGTCGATTCAAGGACGTTCATAGGGAGGACCATCTTTCATTTCTATAAAGGACAGATTGGCCCTGTCGCCTGATAGGTTCTTGAGAAATTTTTGCGGTGCGTCATTCCCTTGCAAATTTCCGTATTTTTTAAGAAAAGCGATAGTAAAAGAGTATTTGGGATGGTCAGCGGCCAGTTTGGCAAACTTGGCAGTGCAGCTCGCGGGCCAGCCCGGCAATGAGTGACTTGGTTTTCTGTCACTGGGAATGCAGGGACTGTGGGTGATGTAAATAGTCACATACTTGACGTCCTGTGCCAAAGCGACGGCTGTCTCAAAAAAATCAATGAGAAACTCTTCCGCGTGTCCCTCTTGCACTACGCCTAGCTCATCGAGATTTCCCTCCGCCAGTTCCGCGTCAATGGCAACCTGACGAGCAGCAAGGGCCGCCGGCATTTCAAGCACTGGCACATTGCTGATTTTCAATCGGTCGTACTTGACCAGTTGCGAGCCCGCGTCTTCCTTTGAATCGAACAGAAAGCACGTTTTACATAGCTTATTGTTGTTGTGTTGAAAGGTCAGGAGCGCGTGGATTTTCTTGTTTCCCACATTTCGTTTGTGCAACTCCGCCATGCCTTCGTGAACCGAATTGAACTGTTCCATAGCTGCAGTTACTCCCGTTGTAAAACGGTTGAAAAATATGCTCTAAATGAGGTAGTCAATACCTTCGCAGAGTTTCCAGAATTCGCTGCGTTGATAGGTGAGAACCATTCCATGGGCGGGATCGTAAACAAGATATTGCCCAAATTTGTCAATTTCACAAAGCAGGCAACTATGTGCCTGTGTGTTGAACCTTAAAGTAATCATGAAATTGCCGAGTGGTAATGCTTCCTTGAGTTTTTCTTCCTGGAGGTTTTTGCTGTTGTAGCCCCAATAATTCACAGGGTATCCCAGCTTCTCAGATACGCATTTGAAGTTCCGATTGTCATACCCGCTGCCATTGCTGTCGCCAACCAGTAAAGTGCTGTCGAAGTGTGTTTTCATTTTCGGAAGGTCATATATTTTGGCCTTGGATTTCACGTTAAAGGCCGTAGCTGCACTGGCAACCATGCAGTTGTAGTCGCCTTTTCCTTGAACAATGCGCAGGTGTTCAGGGATGGTGGCAAAACCACGAACGCCAATTTCATAGATAACTTTAGTTCTCAGTCGGCTGAACATTTTTTCCTATCCTTGGTTGTTTGAGCAGTTGCTTTGACATTCAACTGGACATCTGACGGTCTTCATCCTTGATCAATTTCACTCCAACACCCACTCCGCCAACTTCCCCGTCACCTGCGTCATCAACACATTCTCGACATCCCGCGCACCCGCCGCGCTGCACTTGGCGAGCACCGCTTTGACAATCCCTGAATCAAACTCGAATTGCTTGCCGGTCGCAGCCTTGTAACGTCCACGCAACTTCTCAAGCTTGGCGAGCACAATCCCTTCCAGCGTCGCCTCATCCAGCGGCCGATACGCGACCACGGTCATGCGCGCCAGAAACGCCGGGCGGAAGGCTTGCAGCAAGACCTTATGCAACGCCTCGTTGAAAGCCTCGGAACCAAGTTGTGCAACCGGCGTATCAAGTAGAAGCTCAGCGCCGACATTGCTGGTGGCCAACATCACGGTGTTCTTGAAATCGACCACCAACCCGGTGCCGTCCTCCATCAAGCCTTTATCGAACACGTTGTAAAACGCCTCGAGCACATCCGGGTGCGCCTTTTCGATCTCATCCAGCAACACCACCGAATACGGTTTGCGCCGCACCGCCTCGGTCAGCACGCCGCCGCTGCCATAACCGACGTAGCCGGGTGGGGCGCCCTTGAGCTGGCTGACGGTGTGGGCTTCCTGATATTCCGAAAGATTGATGCTGATCAGGTTGCGTTCGCCGCCATACAACGCATCGGCCAATGCATAAGCGGTTTCGGTTTTGCCGACACCGGTAGGGCCGACGAGGAGGAACACACCCACCGGTTTTTGTGGGTCGGTGAGTCCGGCGCGGTAGGCCTGCAAACGTTGGGCGATGGTATTGAGCGCGGTGCTTTGGCCCATCACGCGTTGCCCCATGCGCGTGCCGAGGGTGCGCACGGCGTGGGCTTCGTCGGCGAGCATTTTGCCGACGGGGATGCCGGTCCAGCCGGCGATTACCGCAGCGACGGTTTTAGTGTCGACCTGTTCGGGCACCAGCGGATCGTCTTGGCGGATGGCGTCCAGTCCGGCCTCAAGGCGCAGTAATTCAGCCGCGAGATGATCAATGCGACTGTCGGTGGCTTCATCGGGTTTGTCGCTGTCGGCGCGCTCGCTCAAGGCCAGCAACTCACGACGGGTATCGAGCAGCTCGCGCACCGCGACGCGTTCCTCGCCCCAGCGGGTTTCCAGTTCGCGGATGGCCTGCACATTTACGCTGGATTCAGTTTCCAGCAGGGTGATGCGCTCACGGTGATCCAGCCCTGTGGCCTGTTCGCGACGCAGGCGCTCGACTTCGTCCTTGAGGTTGTTTTGCCGATGACGCAGGCTCTCCAGCGGCGGCGGCACGTCGTGCTGGCCGAGCGCGACCCGGGCGCATGCCGTGTCGAGCACACTGATGGCTTTGTCCGGTAACTGGCGGCCGGAAATGTAACGATGCGAAAGTTTCACCGCTTCATGAATCGCCGCGTCGAGTACCTGCACGCCATGATGCTGTTCGAGTTTGGCGGCCACGCCTCGGAGCATTTCCACTGCTGTGATTTCATCCGGCTCTTCGACCTGCACCAGTTGAAAGCGACGGGCGAGGGCCGGGTCTTTCTCGAAGTATTTTTTGTATTCCATCCATGTCGTGGCGGCGAGGGTACGCAGCTCGCCCCGCGCCAGCGCCGGTTTCAGCAGGTTGGCCGCATCGCTGCCGCCCTCGGCGCCGCCAGCACCGATCAGGGTGTGGGCTTCGTCGATAAACAGAATGATTGGCTTGTCAGCATTGCGCACCGCGTCGATCACGCCTTTCAAACGCTGTTCGAATTCACCTTTGACCCCGGCACCGGCCTGCAGCAGACCGAGGTCAAGCACGCGCAGACTGACCTCTTGCAACGATGGCGGTACATCACCGGCGGCGATGCGCAGGGCCAGGCCTTCGACCACGGCGGTTTTACCCACGCCCGGTGCACCCACCAGAATCGGGTTGTTTTGTCGGCGCCGCAGCAGGATATCGATGCACTGGCGAATCTCACCGTCGCGACCCACGATCGGATCAATGCGCCCGGCATGGGCGTCGGCCGTCAGATCCTGAGTGTATTGATCGAGTAGCGAGTCTTGGCGCGGTGCTGAATGGGCGGGTGAACCTGTGCGCGGACCGACATGTTCACGAGAGTTTTCCGTCCACTCCAGCAGGTTCGCGCGCAGCGCTTCTTTGGGAATTCGCAGCAACGACGAGGCACTGTTGAGCAGCAGACTGCGGCGCTCATCGCGATCAACCAACGCCAACAACAGCAAGCCGGAACGAATGCTGTCGAGTCCCAACACACTGGCCTGCACCACCGCATCTTCGAGCAAGCCGAGGGTGTGCGACGACAGTGCCGGTGTGCGCGTACTGCCTGCCTTGAACAGGTCCAGCGCCTTGTTGATCTCGGCCGTCAGCGCATCACGTTCGAGGCCGAAACGCGGTAGCAGAAAAGCCAAGTCGCCACCCTCGATATCGAGCAGTTCCAGCAACAGGTGTTCGATCTCGACAAAGTGATGCCCGCGCTGCAAGCAGCGCTGCGCGGCGCGTTCGAGGGCGCGACGGTTGTCCGGGTTGAGGCGTCCGATCAGGCTGGCCAGTTCCATGTTCAGGTAATCTCCAGCTGACGCAGTCGGGTTTCGATGGTTTGCACGCCGAGGCTGGCCTGACGCTGCAACCCACCGTTCCAGCTCAACAGGGCCGGAGTCTGGCGAGCGAGTTTCAGCGGCCCGGCACCGCGTACCCGCAGCACCAGTTTGATGTCCAGATCCGGGCCGAAATACAGTGCCGCGAGACTGGCCAGTGCCGGGTGTGCTTCGCCATCCGGCAGAAAGCGCGCCGCTTGCGTCGACGGCAATGGTCCGAGGGTCAGGCGAATGCCGGCGTGCTCATCCCAGACCCGCGTGCCGGCCACGGCGCTGCGGCCCAGTTGCAGATTGCGTCCGCCGGGCTTGATTACGCTGCGGCTGGCGGACGGGATCTGCCGCCAGGCACCTTCGTAGGCGCTCAACTCAACCGGCACGGCAAACTGCTCGCGCACGATCGCGGCAAATCCCGCCAGTGAGCGACGGCCATCGGCAAACAACGCCGTACAGGCAAGAACGGCGCAGTCGGGAGCAGCCTGGCGCTCCTGCAACGCCTTGGGCAGCAAACCGGTCAGCGCGCGCAATTGCGCCTGTACCGGCGACGCCCCCGGCGTGACAAAGCCTAGCGCCACCCGGTGTTTGCGCATCACTTTGTACAGCAGGCTGAGCAAGCGATGCTGGAACAGATCGAGAAACGCGGCCGGTGCATGATCTTTGGCCCGCGCCCGTTGTTGCAGCCAATCCTGATAGGCGTAGGGGAGAGGGCCATCCGGGCCGCCGAGTCCGAATATCGGTGTGTCGAGTGTCAGCGGTTCGCCAGGCGCTTCGTGCAGGGCTTCAATCTGGCTGGCGGCAAACGCCGGCGTCAGTGGTCCGCGCAGTTTCAGCGCTTCGGTCTGCGGCGAGGTGCCGCTGCCGAGTGGGTCGGCCTGCGGCTGCTCGCGTTCGAGCAACAGCAACGCCTGCAACCATTCGAAGGCCTGCGGCTCACAGCGCAGGCGCTGGCTCAGGGTCAGAGCGACAGGGGCATGCCGGCTTGGGGTTGCCATGCCTTGACCTCCTTGTCGGACTGCATCAGGACGGTGCGCACAAAGCGGTTGGCCGTGGCGTACAGGGAAAAGAACTGCGCCAGCACCGCCGAAAACAACACCGCGCTGCTGCCGACAAAATGCTGCGGATCAAGCTGCAACTGCACTTCCAGACCATTGCGCCAGCCGCGCCAGGCATCAGCGCCAACATGGCCGATTACCCGTTCGCAGCTGAGGTGCAGCAGGCCTTCGATCTGCCTCAAGGCGCTGGCCTCATCGCGCAGGTTGTGCAGATGCAGAATCTCTTTCAGTGCATCCAGCGCCTGCGGGCCTTCAACCAGCGACAGATGATTGAGGGTCAGTTGCGACACCAGGCGCCAGCGCGAATCACCGTCCAGCCGCGGCTGACTTTGTGCACTCGGCGGATTGCGCAGGCGGGCCCAGGCAACCGGGCCGGGGCGCTCGAAACCCAGCGGCGTACCGGCCGGCAGGGTTTGCGCCAGATGACGGTTGGTGCAGAGCAACTCGGCGGTAAGGCTGTAATCAGGCAGATCGGTTTGCGGTTCAAAACGGGTGTCGACCACGCTCACCAATAAATCGCTGCCGAGCCGGTTTGGCGTCATGCCGTTGACCCGTCGCGCATGCCAGTAGCGCTGCTGGTCGCCGCCGCTGTGCTGGCTGCCGTAATACGCCGGCAGGCGCTGCACACCGGTGCGAGTACTGGCGCGCATGCCGCGAATGCTGTGGATTTCGACACTGTTCTCGCGGTGGCTGTCGGCGATCAGTCGATACTCGCTGCGCGTGCCATCGGGACGCAGCGGCTCGGAAGTCCGCGGGAACAGGTTGATTACCGGTGCGCAGCCCAAGGCGATATCACTGGCCTGCAAGTGCAGGCGGCTAGCAGGGACACGGTCGAAAACGATATACAGATAGAGGGCCTGACTGTCGCTGGAAACACCGCTCAAGGGCAGATCGAAAAAGTGGAATTTATCCGGGAAAGCAAAATACTCGGCCAGCAAGCGCATGCCCGGATGGACACCGTCTTCATCCGGCAACAGTGCTTCGTCATCGCTGAAACCGACGATGTTCGGCAAACCTTTCAGCGCCGTCGGAACGCTGCCCGGCGATCCCGCCAATACCTGCATCGCATGCGCGCCAAGCAGGTCATACAGGCAAGCATTGACCACCGGGGAAGCGGCCAGGTGGATGCGCAATTGCTCAATGCCCAGATCAGCCCACTGGCTCTCGCCCAGGCAGCGCAGACTCAAACGCAATGCCGAGCGCGATTGCGCCACGCCGGTCAACGCCTGGGCTTCATCGCTGCCCAGCAACAGCGCTTCGGTGACTTCGATCGGCCATAACCGAACGGCGGCCGAGGTGCGAAAGTGAATGCTCTCGCCCTTGCTGGTGGTGACGAATAATGGCGTATCGCGGGGCAGGGGATAGCCCTCGTCGAGTTTGCCTTTGCCTGGGTCTGGCTCGAACTGCACGATGGCGCAGGACGGCAACGGCCGCATCGCCAAGGGATAAAGTTGCTCGAGCAGCGCATCGCTGAACTCGGCGTAGTCGTCATCCAGACGTCGTTGCAGGCGGGCGGCGAGCAGGGCGAAACCTTCCAGCAAACGCTCGACGTGCGGATCGGGGCATTCGCCCGGGGACAGTTCCAGACGCCGCGCGACTTTCGGGTATCGTTCGGCAAATTGGCTGCCGGCATGCCGCAGCCAGGTCAGTTCGCGTTGGTAGTAATCGAGCAGTTGCGGGTCAATCGAGTCGCTCATGGCGCACCTCCAGCCCTTCGCCGCCAGGCTCGATGACAAAGGCTACCGGCCAGTGCTGCTGGCCGCTGCGTAATTCGCCGAGCAAGCGAATGCTCATGCGCTGCGGGTGTTCGGGCAAGGGATTGACCTGAACTTCGCCCAGCAGCAGGCGCGGTTCAAAATGCATGATCGCTTCGCGGATGTCCCGCGCCAGCCGCCGCCGATCATCGCTGCGTTGCTGTTGCAAGGCGCTCCAGTCGGCGATGCCGTAGTCGATCACACTCGCTGGCGTGGTCCGCGTGAGTGGACCACGGCGGGTGTTGAACAGGCGCCCGAGCTCGGCGTGCACCGAGTCGAGCAAGTCCTGCCGATCGAACTCGCGCGTGCTCTCGGCCTCGCTGGACGCGAGGCGTTCGAACAGCGGCGCGCGCATGCCGGTGCCTGCCATGGCCAAGGCGCCGGGTTAGCTGACAAGCTTGTTGGCGGCCATGTCCCAGGTCGACGCGGCCGTGCCTTCCTTGGTGCCGTCGTCTTTCTGCGCGGTGAGTTCCCATTTGATCTTGGTGAAGTTCAGCGACACGGTTTCCACCGGTTTGCCACCGGTACCGCCGCTGACGCTGACGTTGGACAGCACCACGTTGGTGAGGGTGTAGACAATAAAGGGCATCAACTGCCCGCTGCCCTCGGCGGCGTTGCGGCCGATGGTGATGATGGCTTCGGGGATCGGTTTGCCGGCGCAGCAGTATTCGTTGAGTGACGGTGTCGAGCTGTCGATAAACTTGGTCACCGTGAACTCGCCGACATGGGGTTTGCCGGAGGTGCGCTCCGAGTTGCTGACGTCGTTGGTGACTTGCATCGCCACGTTGTGGCTGTAGGACATGACTTCGATCTTGTCCGCAAAACCTTCGAGCAGGCTGTCGCCTTTGATGTCGCCGCCGAGGTCGAGAATGATTGCATCCATCGCTTGAAACTCCTGAAGAAATTCACATTAGGCAAATGGGCTGAACACGGAGCCCGTGGCGAGGGGATAAATCCTCTCGCCATCAGGGTTTTCTCTGGAGCTTTAAGCGGCAACCGGTGGCGGCAAGGTTGCCACCAGGCGGATCGATGCAGTCAGTTCCTCAAGCTGGAAGTGCGGCCGCAGAAACACCGTCGCCCGGTAGGCACCGGGTTTGCCGGCGACTTCGGTGACGTCCACGCGGGCTTCACGCAACGGGTACTGCGCCTTGATTTCCTGCGGCGCGTTGTCGTTGATCAGCACGTAATCGGCGATCCAGTTATTGAGGTAGGTCTGCACGTTGTCGCGGGTCATGAAACTGCCGACCTTGTCGCGCATGATCACCTTCAGGTAATGGGCGAAACGCGAGGCCGCGAGCACGTACGGCAGCATCGCCGAGATCCGCGCGTTGGCGTTGGCCTCATTGGTGTTGTAGACCTTGGACTTGTTGGTGGTCTGACCGCCGAAGAACACCGCGACGTCGCTGTTTTTCTTGTGGCACAGGGCGATGAAGCCGAGGTCGTTGAGTTCCTTCTCGCGGCGGTCGGTGATCGCCACTTCGGTCGGGCATTTCAGCGACAGGTCGCCGGAGCTGGTGCGGAAGGTGTGCGCCGGCAAACCTTCGACCGCGCCGCCGCCTTCAGCGCCACGAATTGCCGCGCACCAGCCGTATTTGGCAAAGGCTTCGGTGATGCGTTGCGACAGCGCCCACGCGGCGTTGCCCCACAGGTATTTGCTGTGGTCGGTGCCATTGACGTCTTCGACGTAGTTGATGCCTTCCACCGGCGAGGTGTCGGGGCCGTAGGGCAGACGCAGGAGGAAGTGCGGCAGCACCAGCGATACGTAGCGCGAATCCTCACTCTCGCGGAATGAGCGCCACTTGATCAGCTCCTGGCTCTCGAAGACCTTGGACAAATCACGCGGCACCGCCAGTTCGGTGAAGCTGTTCATGTCGAACAGACGAGGACTGGCGGCAGCAATGAACGGCGCGTGAGCCGCGGCGGCGACGTTCGACAGTTTCTCCAGCAGGCCGATGTCCTGTGGGTGACGGCCGAAGGTGTAGTCACCGACCAACAGGCTGAACGGGTGGCCACCGAAGGTGCCGTATTCCTCTTCATAAATTTTCTTGAACAGTGCGCTCTGGTCGAATTCGACGGCTTTCTCCAGGTCGTTCTGCAACTCTTTCTGCGTCACGTTGAGCAGGCGCAGTTTCAGCCGGGTGCTGGTTTCGGTGTTCTGCACCAGCAGGTGCAGGCCACGCCACGAGGCTTCGAGTTTTTGCAGGTCGGGGTGGTGCAGGACCTCGTTGAGTTGGGCGCTGATCAGCTCGTCGATCTGGCTGATACGGTCGTTGATCATCGCCACGGTGTCCTTGTCGATGGCCATGCCTTCGTCGAGGACCTGGGTGGCGAACTCCGCGAGCATGTCGCGGGCGTAATCCTGCTGACTGTCATCGTGGGCCATGCGGCCGTCGAGAATGATCTGGTCAAGCAGGGAAAGTGTCTCGGTCGTACTGTCGCTGGCTTGTTTCTGAGCTGAAGCGGGCATGGCGAATTCTCCCCTCGATGTAAGTGAACGATCAGGCTTGCGGTTCGGCCGGCGCCTCGGCATCAGCTGCCGGGGTAGCGTTGTCCGGGCGGGCCGATTTGATTTCCTGCAGGCCTTCGGTGTTGGCGATGACGTCGCGCAACAGCTTGTCCAGGTCATCGTTGCCGTCGAGTTTGGTCAGCAGATCGCGCAGACGCTGGCGGGCCTCGAACAGGCGGCGCAGCGGTGTGACTTGTTCCACCACCTTGACTGGGTCGAAGTCGTCGATGTGTTTGAAATTGAGTTCGATGTTGAGCTTGCTGTCGTCGCCGCTGAGGGTGTTGTTGACCTGCAGCGTGGCGCGCGGGCCGATCGAGGCGAGCACTTCGTTGAAGTTGTCGCGGTCGATTTCGGTAAAACGCCGGTCAGTCAGTTTTGCCAATGGTTCGAGCGGCTTGCCCGACAGATCGGCAAGAATCCCGACCACCAGTGGCAGTTCCTTTTTCTCGATGGCGTTGCCGATTTCGACGTCGTAGGTGATTTGCACTCGGGGCGGGCGCACCCGGTCGAGCTTGTGCTGAGTACTTTCTGCCATGACGGCGGACTCCGATGCGATGAGCGGGCGCAATGCATCGGGGAGGCCCGTTCATCGCTTTCCCTTGCTGGACCGTAGGTTAGAAAGGGAGGCAGATGACCTGTCGTTCCTTTGACAAACCTTCTTGATTCGGCTGTAGGAACCGAACTACCCAAGACGCTAGAACAGGTCTATAAAAAAGCAAGCAAAAACATTTTTGGACAGGTTCGCGAAAAGGAAAATTCATTTTGCGTAGACGACTTTTTCTAACACTGCTGTTTGCGTCCCTGGCCGGTTGCTCCCTCTTCGGGCCGAAGGTGGACCTCGACAGCCTGACCCTCGACGTCGCTCCGAAAGCCAACGACGACACGCCGATTGCCGTGGACTTCATTGCAGTCGCCGACCCGGATCTGCTCAAGCAGTTGTCAGGCATCAGTGCCAGCCAGTGGTTCGCCGGGCGCGAACAGTACCAACGCGACTATCGTCAGTTGATGAGCGTGTGGGGACTGGAGCTGGTGCCGGGGCAATTCATCGACCGCCAACCCTTCCCGTTGGGGGGCAAGAAGGCTGCTGGACTTTTAGTCTTCGCCAGCTATAACACACCCGGAGCACACCGCTTGCGGCTCGACGATCAGAGCGAGGCGTGGCTGAAATTCGACAGCCGCGAGATGAGCCTGGTCAACGCCACCGAACACTGAAACACCACCGCTGCCGCCGGATCGCGGCCTTGTCGAAGGGAGTCGTATGAGTCTGCTACCTGACGCGGTTTGTTGGCACGAAGGCATGCAATTGCTGCCGCAGCATTTTCAGTTGCAAGGATTGCGGGCCGAAGCGCTCGGCGCGCATCTGGCGCAAGCGTGCAACCCGTGGTTCTGGGGCGTCAGCCACATGGAATTCGATCCTTCGGCGCTGAGCGCTGGCGTGGTGCGCGTCTTGTCGCTGCAGGGGACGATGCCCGACGGCCTGCCGGTAGATTTGCAGGCCGGGATCGGGCCGGCGCTGGAACTGGATGTTGGCGCGGCGATCGATGCCACCGACGACGCCACCGTTACCGTTTACCTGGCGATCAGCCCGATGTGGCGGGCCGGGCAGTTGCTGCCGCTCAAAGGGCGCTTGCAGTCGGTGGTGGGCGACGCGCTGCCGGATCTCACCAGCGGTGAATTTCCTGAATCGATCACCGTGTGGCGCCCTAATCCACGCCTGTGCACGCAATTGAACAAGGCCGATTCGATCTGCCTGCCGCTGCTGAAAATCCGCAAGGAGGGTGGCGGTTTTCTGCCGCTGTCTTACACGGCGCCGACGCCGATCCTGTTGCCGGAGTCGGCGCTCGGTCGACGCATCGCCGGTCTCTGCGCGCGGTCGCGGGAGAAGTGTCTGTTTCTCGGTGGCCGTTTGCGTCAGGCGCAGCAGGCCGGCAATCAGGACGATGCGCTGGAAATCCGCCGCCAGTTGACGGCGTTGTGGGCGCGTCTGCCGGAAGTCGAAGGCGCGCTGAACAGCCGTATTGCTCATCCACAAACCCTCTATGTGCAATTGCTCGGTCTGGCCGGCGCGTGGTCGGCGCTCGATCCGCTGGCCGGCGTGCCGGCGTTTGCAGCGCTGGATTTTGTCGAATTGCAGCGCGGTTATGACGCCGTGCTGCAATGGCTGGAGATCACCCTCGAACTGATCCGCGCCGGCTATCGCAGCCTGCCGTTCGAGCGCGGTGAGCACAGCTTTTCCATTCAATTGCCGGACGAGCAGCCGAGTCAGCGTCTGGTGATTGGTCTGCGCATGCCCAACGGCGCCAGCGAACAAGCGGCAATTGACTGGTTGCGTGGCGCGATCATCGCCTCGGCACCGCACATTGCGCTGCTCAGTCGCCAGCGCATGAGCGGTTTGTCGCACCAGGTCATGAGCCGCAGCGAACAGGTGGCCTACAGCGTTGGCGAGGACACGCGGCTGTTTGTGATCACCGCCGAAGGTACGTGGTTCGACGCGCAACTGCCGCTGATTATCGCCGCGCCGGCGACGAAACTGACCAGCAGCCCGTGGCAAGTGGTGCTGTTTGTCGCCCAGAACAGTGAAAGTGCCTGATCACACAAGGAACGCCGTATGTCGCAAGGAAGTGCCGCAAGCCTTGGGTTGCAGGACGCACCGTTGAGCAGCGCGTTCCGCCAGACGTGGCAGCAATGGCAACAGGACTGGGTGCAATTGCCCAAGGACAGCGAGGACGAAGCGGCGCTGGTGGAGACCGTGGTCGAACTCTCGACACAGGCCTCGCAGCGATTGTGGCGCACCGCTTATGCGCGGGTCGGTGATTCGGCGACCGAGCAGGTCAAGGCGTTGGTTTACGCGTTCGTCGCACTGGTCGATGAGACCCTGCTGTTCACCCCTTGGCCTGGACAAGCAGCGTGGCAGGACAAACCTTTGGAGTCGCGTCTGTATGCCAGTCGTCAGGCCGGCGAACAAGTGCCGGCGGCGATTCAAGCTTTGCTCGATGAACAGCAACCGACCACGCGCGATCTGGCCAACGTGTATCTGCAATGCCTGATCCTCGGTTTCCATGGGCGTTTGCGCGGAGAACACAGTCAGGCGCAATTGGAGAAGTGGCGGCTGGCGCTGTACACCTTTGCCTGGCAGGGCGAGGCCAGTTATGTCGATGTCAGTCAGCGTCTGACGCAGCCGTCGCTGACCACGCCATTGCAACTGCCGGTGCGCACGGCGCTGCCGGATGGCTTTCGCCTGGCGTTGGGGATTCTGGCGATGCTGCTGTTGCTGACCGGGCTTGGCCAGTTGCTCTGGCGGGACATTCGTTCGGAACTGGACCCGGTGCTGCAGATCATCGACTCGGTGGTGCCTGCGGAGCAAGACTCATGAGCACCCTGACGATGGTTGCGTGGGTTGTCGCGCTGCTGCTGGTCGTGGTGATCATCGCCGTGGCCGTGTGGTGGTTGCGCACCCAGAGTGGCGCAGCGATCCGCAGTTTTTACGCAGCCGTGCGGCAAATGGAGCAAGAGCAGGGCAGTCATGACCGCTATCAGATGCCATGGCTGCTGATGCTCGGTGACGAAACCCAGGGCACGCAACTGGTCAGTGAATGGCGTCTGCAACCGACCGACAAACCCGCCTGGTTCGGTCGCTGGTGGTCAGATCCCGAAGGCGCCGTGCTGGTGGTGCCGCAAGCGCTGTTTCTGCCCGACGACGGTATGCACTTGCAGCGTGGCGGTTGGTGGCGATTACTTGGTTTGATCCTGCGAATGCGCAGCAAGCGGCCGCTGGACGGGGTGGTCTGGCTGGTGCCGGTCAGTCGTTTGAGCAATCTTGAACAGGCCGCCGGCCTCGGTCTGGCGGCGCGCCGGCGCTTCATCGATCTGCTGCAACGTTTTGGATTGAGTGTGCCGGTGTACGTGATCATCACCGGACTCGAAGAACTGCCGGGATTCCAGGAACTGATCAGCGCGCTGCCCGACGAGGCCCGCGAGCGTACCCTGGGCTGGTCGTCACCTTATTCACGCGATGCGGTTTGGCAAGGGCAGTGGAGCGATCAGGCACTCGATCGCATCCATCGCGCCATAGCGGAAGCCATCATCGAAATCGGCACCTTGTCCGGCCAGTTGAGCGCAGATCTGTACGCCTTGCCAGAGCGTCTGGAAACCTTGCGCCGCGGTTTGCAGAGTGTTCTGGAACCGGTGTTTCAAGGCAACGCCCAGGGGGAAGCGCCGTGTTTTCGCGGTGTCTATTTCAGCGCCAGTCAGGCCTCGGAGGATGCCAAAGATGGATTTTCCGCTGACGACAGCGGCTTGCAGCAGAGTGTGTTTGTGCGCCAGTTGTGGCGTCAGCGCTTGGTCGGCGAGCGCGGGTTGGCGCAAGGCGTGCCGCGCCTGCTGCGTTTGCGTCAGCGTTGGCAGCGGCTGACGGCCGGCGTGGCGCTGGTGGTCGGGGTGATCTGGGCCGTGGCGATGCTCTGGGTCTGGCAGGTGTCGGTCAAGGACGCCCACGAACTGGCGCGGCAGATGCAAGGTGCGCAAAAGGGCTACGTGGCGATCAGCGACGAGGCGCAACGGGTCGACTCGACCCGACGCAATGTGCAGACCTTCTGGCGCGTGCTGGAGCGTGCGCCGCACTGGAACTACGTTTCTCTGGTGTTCCCGACGTCGTGGTTTTCCTCGCTCGACAATCAGCTTGAGCAGCAAGTCTTGCAGTCCACCCAGCGCCACATCATGGTGCCGCTGCATGACCTGTTGAGTGCGCAACTGGCGCAGATCAAGGCGATCCGCAGCACCGACCGACGCAGCAGTGTCGAAAGCGACGACCCGGCGCAGTGGCAGAACTATCTGAAGGCGAACGATCTGGTGGATCGGGCCTTGCGTCTGGAACAGCAGAACCAGTTGTTCAATCAAGTGCAGAACAACCCGCGTGCGCCGCTGGATGACTTGGTGCAACTGAGCAACAACGCGCTGTCGCTGAACCTCAACACGGGCACCTTGCCCTACGCGGCGTTCTACAATCGGCTGCTCGTGGTCGCGGAAGACGGCAGCTTGCAGGCGCTGGATCTGAGCGTCGACCGGCCACTGATCGTCAGCAACTTTTCCGGATTGATGCAGCGCTGGCTGGATCAGTATTTTCTCGCCGACAACTTTGTCAGCAAGGCCGGTTATCTCAAGTTGCACCTCGATCAATTGGAGGCCGGCAGTGGCAACAGCCTGCGCGAGCTCGAAGAGCTGACCGCGCTGGTCGACGATCTGCAAGCGGCAATTGCCCTGACCAATGCAACGTGGAGCCGCGGCAAAGGCCAGGAATTGGTGCCGGGTTATGGTGACTTCCTCGCCAAAGTGGGCAGGAGCACATTGTTGGGCGCGCAAGTCCAACAAGACCTCGACACGCAAGCGTCACGCTTGCAGCAGAGTTTCCGCGATCAATGGATCGCACAGGTTGGCTCGCGGGACAATTTGCTGGTACAGCAAGTCAGCGGGCAATTGGCGTTGCAAGAGCAAGTGGTGAAACTCGATAACGCGATACAGGCGCTGTTCAAGCGCGACTTCGTTTCGGTCGCCCTGCGTGCCAGCGAAGACAACGTCAATATGCAAGGCCAGACCGTGGACGGTGATGACCTCAATGAATCGCTGAAATATTTCGCCGACTACAACAGCTACATCGCCGAAGAACTGCCACGCATTCCACCGGACTATCGCGTTGCGGTGCTCAAAGCCGCCGAGCGTGCCGCCGCCCAGGCGATGTGGTTGAGCCTCAAGGATCACAACGATCAGGCGCATCCTTACGCTGTGTTCAATGTGCAGGCCGAGCAAGCCATGGCCCTGCAAAAGGCTTTCGTCGAGGTGCACCGCGCGGATCTCGCCACGCGTCTGCAAGCGGCGCTCAACCGCCGCGCCATGGCGCAGCTTATTGGTGGTCTGGATGAAATCACCGCGCAACCGCTGTTTGGCGGACGGGCCGAAATCAGCCAGTGGGACGGTTCGAAAAACCTTGGTCTGGAACTGTTCGGCGCCAGCGACGTGCAGGATCTGAAGCTGAGCCTCAAGCAGCAGTTCAACACCATGCTCGGCATCACTGAGCGGCGCACGTCTTCGTTGCAGTGGCTGACAACACAGCAGGCCAATCTGTCGGCCCTGGATTACGAACGCGTGACGCAGTTCAGTGCGCTCAACGACGAACTGCGCAAATACAAAGAGGCCAACCCGGCCAGTTCGCCGGCACAGATCGAGCAACTGGTCAGCCGCGATTTCGTCGAGATGGACGTCAATTCCTGCCTGCAAATGCTGCAGACCGCCAACATCGCCGGCGGACGCGGCACGTTGGCGATGCGCGCGGTGGAGCTGCAACAGGAAGCCATGCAGCGTTGCCAGATGCTGCAAGTGCAACAGGCCGCTGCGGCATGGAATGAGCTGGCCAACTACTTCAATCAATATCTGGCGGATCGCTTTCCGTTCGCCAACGGCGTGCAGATGCAGGACGCCGATCCGGCGCGGGTTGAATATTTTCTGCAACTGATCGACAAAAAACTGCCGGTCGCGCAGGCCGGCCTTGCCACCAACCAGACCCCGGAACGCCTGGCCGCGGCGGATTTTCTCAACCGCTTAAAGCAAGCCAGCAGTTGGCTGACGCCGCTGTTCGTGCGCGACAAGAGCGGCATCCTTGGCGTCGAGCTGGACGTGCGCTGGCGCACCGATCGCGATGATGAGCTGGGCGCCGATCAGGTGATTGCCTGGGGCTTGCTCGCCGGCAATCAGCAAATCAACTATCCGGCAGCCGAGCAACCGAATCTGCGCTGGATGGTCGGCCAGCCTGTCCGCCTGACCCTGCGCTGGGCGCGAAACGGCAAGGAGCGTCCGGTCAACGACCCGCTGCAACCGAATCTGGTGGTGCGTGATCTGGAGGCCGGTTGGGAGTACGGCGGGCCATGGTCGCTGCTGCGCCTGATGCGCGCGCATTTCTCGGTGCAGCGTCAGCCAAACGTGGATTACACCGATTTCCCGCTGACGTTGCGTTTACCTGTAACCGGGGCGCCGGACAGCGTCACCAGCGAATTCACGCGGATGTTCGTGCGTCTGTCGCTGATGAGCCAGGGCTCGAAACTGCCGCTGTCGATCGCGCCGTTGCCCACCCGTGCGCCGCGCTCACCGTTTCAGGTGACCGGCAGCACCGTCGCCCTTGAATCGCAGAAGGAAGATTTGTGAACCTGCCATCGGCCGCTGTGCCAGATCTGATTGATCAATTGCTCGCGCCGATCAGCGCGGATGCGCCCTGTGGCGTCGATTTGCGCTATGAGCGTGAGTTCGATCAGTTGCGCGACTTGCGCCGCGAGGACGATGCCAGCCTGCCGACCGGCGTCTGGCAGTCGACACTGAAGCGGGCGAACTGGTCGGAAGTCGAGAAGCTCTCCACTGCGTTATTGCTCGAGCGCAGCAAGGACTTGATGCTCAGCGCGTGGCTTGGCGAAGCCTGGCTGCACCTGCAAGCGTTGGACGGTTTGCCCGGCAGCCTGGCGCTGATCGCCGGTTTATGTGAGCGTTTCCCCGAGCACTTGCACCCACAAGCCGAGGAGGGCGATCAGTCGTGGCGCGTGATTCCGCTGGAATGGCTGGTGCGTCGCTACAGTGAAGTCTTGCTCACTCGCGTGCCGCTGTTCGGCACTCGCAACAGTGATTTCGAGGTTTATACGCTTGAAGTCTGGCGGCGTTTAAAGATTCAGCAGGTGCAGGCCAACGACAGCAAGAATGCCAAGAGCTCGGCAGAAACCGCGCGCAACGAACAGAAAAAACTCAGCGATCAGATCCGCGCCACGCCGCTGGCGTTCTGGTTGCGCACCCAGGGCAATCTGCTGCTGAGCCTGCAACATCTGCAGCGGCTCGACAGCTGGAGCAATGCTTATCTAGGTGACCAGGGCCCGGGATTGCGGCCTTTGCAGGACATTATTCAAGCGCTGCTGACGTTGGTTCAGGAGTTTATCGCCATGCACCCACAACAACCGGCTTCGCCGGCACCGGTGGTCGAAGCCCCCGTCGCCTTGCCGCAACCAGAAGAACCTGCACCGGCTGCCCAGGTATTTCGCGAACCGGCCAGTCGCGAAGAGGCTTACCGACAATTGCTGCTGATCGCCGAATACCTTGCCCGCACCGAACCTCACAGCCCCGTGCCGTATCTGATTCGGCGCGGCGTCGAGTGGGGCAACAAACCGCTGAGCGAGTTGCTCGGTGAGTTGATCAGTGCCGATGCGGAATCGCGGCGTTTGTGGACGTTGCTCGGGGTGCTTTAGTGCACGCGTTGATTGTTGAGTTTTGGCGGCAGCGCGATAGGCGTCAGCACAGGCTCGCCCGAGAAGAACGCCACGAGGTTTTTGCCCACCAGCTCCACCGTGCCTTGCGTCGCTTCCGGTGACAGCCCCGCGACGTGGGGTGTCAGCAACACGTTGCTCAGGGTTTTCAGCGCATCCGGCACTTGTGGCTCGTGGTCGAACACATCCAGCGCGGCGCCGGCAATTTTGCGTTGTTCAAGGGCGGTGATCAGATCCGCCGTGGCGATCACACTGGCGCGGGCAATATTGACGATAAACCCTTTCGGACCGAGCGCATCGAGCACCGCGCGGGTAATCAGATGCTGTGTGCCGATACCGCCGGGCGTGGCGACGATCAGGAAGTCCGACGCTCGCGCCAGTTCGGTCGGCGTCGAGCAGAACGCGTACGGCACATCGTTGCGCACCTGACGGCTGTGATAGCTGATCTGCATGTCGAAACCGAGGTTCGCGCGTTTGGCGATCGCCATGCCCACTGCGCCCAGCCCGAGAACCCCCAGGCGTTTGCCGGCCAGCGACGGGCGCATGATCTTCGGCCATTCACCCCGGCGCACTGCGGCGTCGCAACGTGGTATATCGCGCACCAGTGCCAACAACATTGCCAGCGCATGGTCGGCCACCGATGAGGCGTTGACTCCGGCGCCGTTGGTCACGGTAATGCCACGGTTGCTGGCGGCTTGCAGGTCGACCTGTTCGTAACCGGCGCCGATGACCGTAATGATCTTTAACGCGGGCAGGGCGGCGATCTCATCGGCTGTCAGACCCAGCGGGCCACGGGTCAGCACCGCGTCGATGCGGCTGCCTTGGGTGGCAATGGCTTGCGCACGTTCAGCGGGCGTGGGGGCAAGGATCAGGTGGAAGCCCTGATGTTCGAGAATCGGCAAGTAGTCATTGATGGTTTCAACCAGTACCAGAACGGTGGCGGGCATTGCGCGGCTCCTGTGAACGTCGGCGGGTTGGTCGCGAAAGTCGTTTCAGAGTGCTGAATCCGCAGCGACTTGGCAATCGTTGTCATTGGCGCAGTGGTGCTTTGATTCTGGACGGCTTCGGGCAAGAAGCAAGGTTAGGCAGCACACCGGTGATCCGCTGTGCTGTCGACATCATTGGGCCGCTTGGGCTTTGGTTTGCTCAGCCATCGCGAGCGGCTTGATATCGTAGGTCGGATAGAACTCGGTGCGGTAACTGCCCCATGCGGTGTTTTCCAGCGCCAGGTTAACTTCCGCCAGACGCGAGACAGGAAAGCGCACGGTCACGACCTGGCCGATCCCCATCATGATGTTCCAGCTCACCACCTCGACTCCGGCCGGGGGGAACGTTTTATGGAAACCCTGTTGCGCAAGCTGAGCCTTTAGTTCACTTAACGGTCGGGTTTGATCATGTTTCAGAAACACGGTCAGCATCATCGCGTTGTCGGCGGTGGCGACGGCGTTTTTTGCGGGCTGGGTGGCAGCTTGTGCGCTGACCCCGGCGCAATAGACAGAAGAAATCAGTAACGTCGACATCAGCAGGGTTTTAATTGACTTTTGCATAGCGAACTCCTGGTTTTATTGTTTGATGGCGGACTTGGTTTCTATCGTTCCGGTATAGGGCGCGTGAACGACATGAATGCGCACAAGAGGATTGTTGTCGACCATGTCGCGGGGGACTTCCCGAGAATAAGTGAACTCACGTTTGTTCAGTGTTTCCAGACGTCTGACCCATGTTTTGGTCGGACCGATATCCGGCACAAGAATGTGCTGTTGCTGATCGCCGGTGACAAAGAAATACCCGCCACCGCCATTGTTGTACTTTGATTCGCCTGTATCGGTGTAAAAGAATTCGTATCGATTGCGCTCGGGATCCCACGTCGATATACCAACGACGCCGGGGTACTTCTCTTTGACGTCGGTTTCAGGGGCGCCGTCGATATAGACCTTGGTGGTCAGCCATCGTGGCGAAGAAGCCAGCTCGCGGACATCGGCGTTGGCGCTGGCGAGCGGCGCAAGCAGTGCGGCCAACAACAGGCCGGTCATCATGTTCTTGTGCATGCTGTGTCCTCTTGATCACACTTGAATTATTAGTCTTCGAATTCGGAGCGATAAAAATATAGACCTGCCATGGAATATTGTTCAATGGCTGGGTAGTTGTTTGTAACAAATGGCTGGTATTCGATTTTAAGTAATATTTTGTTATGAGTATTTGTGGCTGTTTAACTTGTAGGATTATTCTGAAAGTTTGTTGGTTGATTGGTTTATTTGTTGGCGTTTTCTGTGGTTAACGTCGCTGGCGTCATTAACTGATTACACGAAGCCGTAGGACAAGGGATGCCGTAACAAATGTCTGGTTGACGCAACCGCAGCAAGTGAAGTTGCGTCTATTTCGGGAGGCTTCCTTAGAACTTCACTTCCGCACTGTCGATTAACCGTGCGAAAGCGGCACCGAGGGTGGCGTTGTGATGGTTGATGATCGCTTCAGCCGATAGCGCAGCAGTGTCCATGCAGGTGTGGGCGTCGCTGACCAGCAGTGGTCTGAAGCCCAGATCGGCAGCGCTGCGACAGGTGCTGTCGATGCAGAACTGGCTTTTCATGCCAACCACATAGAGGTCTTCTACCTGTGCGGCTTTGAGTTGCTGTGCGAGGTCAGTGCCATGGAAAGCATCGGGGCGGGATTTGTCGAAGAGGGTGTCGATGTCAGCGTCCAGTTCAAGCGCTGGCAACAATTGCCAGAATGGACTGCCAGCGGCAATCGGTGAGCCATCCGGGCCGGTGTGGCGCACGGCGAAGATCGGCACTTGAGTCGCGCGGGCCTGAGCGACCAGGCGCCGGATGTTGGCCAGAATCCGTTCGCCCTGATAGGGCTTTTCCGGTCCGTGGAACAGACCGACCTGCATATCGATGATCAACAGTGCTGCGGGCATGGTGTTTCTCCTTGGGTGCTGCAGATGCCGCACGGACGGGAGAAACAACAAGGCCCCGTCCATTGCTGGCGGGGCCTTGGGTTTGCTGCGCTGGGGTTACCTCAGACAGAAACACCACGACCCGCCGGTGGCGGTCGTGGTGGTACGGGTGAGTTGCAGCGCGCGAATGTTCATGGGCCGATCATGCTGGCGCTGATAACGGGCTGTCAATGAGCGGGTCAAGTGACGTACTGCGCGACGCCATTGCCGAATGACCAGTTCTCTTTTTTTACCTCGACCAGATTGATGAACACGTCTTCCAGGCGCACCGCCAATTGTGTGTGCAGGCTTTCGGCGATGGTTTTGAACAGCAACTGCTTTTTCTCCACCGTGCGCCCTTCGCTGATGGTGATTTGAATGAACACCACGCCATCGCTGCGCTGGATCCCCAGATACTGCGGGTCGTAGACGAGGTGTTGGTCATCATGCTCGGTGAGGATCTGGAAGTTGTCGTGCTCGGGCACATCGATACAACTGCGCAGGGCCGCGTAGATCTGCTCGCCGATGCGTTTGGCGAAAGTGGGGTCGGGGTTATGTCTGATGTCGACACGAACCAGTGGCATGGGGAAGGCTCCGCAGGGCAGGGGACACATCTCACGCTAGATCATGTGGGGCAAATTGAAAGGATTGGGGGCTTGAAATCGACGCAGTTCCTTAAAAGTCACTGTATGAGGCTGCCTACTTTACTCACGGATTTTGCCTACGAAACCGCCAGACTCGTCCGCTACCCGGCAGGTGATCAATGCGAAATCATGAGGGTACAAAGCAGCCAAGGTAACGGCTGCCAATAGCCAAGGAAGGCGCATGCTTCAGAATGATCGGGAAAATCTGGAACTCGAAAGACTACAAAACGAATCACGCAAGCTCATTGTCGAGAGGCGCAAGCTTATGGCTGAGGAAAACAAATTAAAGCGAGAAAGGTTCTGGTACCCGGTAGCGGTAGGCACGGGGCTGCTGACTGCGATTACAGCTGTATTCGGGATATTGACCAAGCTCCAAATGAAGCGCTTCACACATCATTGCTTGTGTTCAAGCGTTCCGGATGCTTAACAACGGTTTACATAACAGATTGGTCTCGTGACCTCGCAAAGGACAATAAACATGTACATAGAGGACCCTAAAGCCAGAGCTGAACGACTTCGACGAGAGGACGCCGAGTTCGCTGAAGAGGCCAGAGGTCTGTCCCCGGCTGAGATTCGCTCAGAATTATTCAGGTTCAGTATGGGGGCAATATTTGCGCTGGTCGTCATCACCATCGGGACGATAGTGCTTCGTTCGATCTGAAATGTTTTCCAGAGACCGCTTAGCTTGGATGCGCGCTAAAAGCGACATTCAACTTAGCTGGGGGCGACAGCTATTAATCCGAAAACGACATCCCGCTGATCTGCTCCGCACAACCATTCCTCAGCTAAGTCTTTGCTTCTGCTCATTTATCACGGAGAATCGCGCCCCTGTTTCGGCCGGAGCATGTCTGTCGGTTTTTTCCGACGCGTCCTGACCGAGTGGCAAGTGACCGGAATGCGGAGATCCGACCGGATGAATGATCAGGCCAATAGCGTCGAAGAGCGCTTTGATGCAGCAGCACCCGCTGAACTTTCGAGCTGGAATCGCCAGGACACCACCTGGATGTTGGGACTGTTTGGGACGGCCATCGGCGCCGGCACACTGTTTTTGCCGATCAACGCAGGGCTGGGTGGTTTCTGGCCGCTGGTGATCCTCGCGCTGCTGGCGTTCCCGATGACGTTCTACGCCCACCGTGGCCTGACCCGCTTTGTGCTTTCCGGTCGCGAAGGCGCCGACATCACTGAAGTGGTCGAGCAGCATTTCGGCATCAAGGCCGGTGCGCTGATCACGCTGCTGTACTTCTTCGCCATTTTCCCGATCCTGCTGATTTACAGCGTCGGCCTGACCAACACGGTCGCCAGTTTCCTCGAGCATCAACTGCACATCACACCGCCACCGCGCGCGCTGCTGTCGTTCGTGCTGATCCTCGGTTTGCTGGCGGTGGTACGTTGTGGCGAGCAGGCGATCGTCAAGGCCATGAGCCTGATGGTCTATCCGTTTATTGTCGCGCTGTTGTTTCTCGCCGTTTATTTGATTCCGCACTGGAACGGCGGCATCCTCGCCACCGCTTCGCACGTGCCGGCACCGTCTGCGTTGCTGCACACGCTGTGGCTGGCAATTCCGGTGATGGTGTTCTCGTTCAACCATTCGCCGATCATCTCGGCGTTTGCAGTCGATCAGAAGCGTCGTTACGGCGTCCACGCTGAAGAGCGCAGCTCGCAGATTCTGTCCCGCGCACACGCGTTGATGGTGCTGATGGTGCTGTTCTTCGTGTTCAGTTGCGTACTGACGTTGTCGCCAGAGCAATTGGCGGAAGCCAAAGAGCAGAATCTGTCGATCCTGTCTTATCTGGCCAACCATTTCAGCAACCCGACCATCGCCTTTGCGGCGCCGCTGATTGCGTTCGTGGCGATCTCCAAATCGTTCCTCGGTCACTACATCGGTGCCAGTGAGGGCCTGAAAGGCTTGATCGTGAAGAGCGGCAAGCGTCCGAGCGCCAAGGCACTGGATCGTATCGTGGCGGCGTTCATGCTAGTGATCTGCTGGATCATCGCGACGCTGAACCCGAGCATTCTGGGCATGATCGAAACTGTAGGCGGCCCGGTAATCGCGGCGATTCTGTTCCTGATGCCGATGTATGCGATTCGCAAGGTTCCGGCGATGGCACGCTATCGTGGTCAGGCGTCTAACGTGTTTGTGACGGCGGTAGGTCTGGTAGCGATTTCGGCACTGGTTTACAAGCTGACGATGTAACACGGCTTCAATCGATAAAAACCGCTGTGCCTGCCCGGGCACAGCGGTTTTTTTTGGCTCGGGAGCTGAGCTTGCTCGCGAAAGGGGTGAGTCATTGGCAACGATGTCGACTGACACTCCGCCATCGCTGGCAAGCCAGCTCCCACAGGGTCATGTGTAAAACTCAGTCTCTTGAAAACGCCATAAACCCCTGTGGGAGCTGGCTTGCCAGCGATGAGGCCCGAACAGACAACCACCCTCCATCAGGCATAAAAAAACGCCGCTCATCTCACGATGGGCGGCGTTTTTCATTGCGTTGTTACGTTAGGCTTGAACGACCGGGATGTTGGCGTTCGCAGCAGCTTCACGGAACTCGGCGATCTGGTCGAAGGACAGGTAGCGGTAGATATCGGCCGCCATGCTGTCGATCTTGCCAGCGTATTCCATGTACTCCTCGACAGTCGGCAGGCGACCCAGGATCGAAGCAACGGACGCCAGCTCAGCCGAAGCCAGGTAGACGTTCGCGCCGTCGCCCAGACGGTTCGGGAAGTTACGGGTCGACGTCGACACCACGGTGCTGTTCGGCTCAACGCGTGCCTGGTTACCCATGCACAGCGAGCAGCCTGGCATTTCCATGCGTGCGCCAGCCTTGCCGTAGATGCCGTAGTAGCCTTCTTCGGTCAGTTGGTGAGCGTCCATCTTGGTCGGCGGCGACAGCCACAGACGGGTTGGCAGCTGACCCTTGACCTGATCCAGCAACTTACCGGCAGCGCGGAAGTGACCGATGTTGGTCATGCACGAACCGATGAACACTTCGTCGATTTTCTCGCCAGCAACGCTGGACAGCAGACGGGCATCGTCCGGGTCGTTCGGCGCGCACAGTACCGGCTCGCTGATGTCGGCCAGATCGATTTCGATGACTTCGGCGTATTCGGCGTCGGCATCGGCTTCCATCAATTCCGGGTTGGCCACCCAGGCTTCCATCGCTTGAGCACGACGTTCCAGAGTACGAGCATCGCCGTAGCCTTCGCCGATCATCCAGCGCAGCAGGGTGATGTTGGAGTTCAGGTACTCGGTGATCGATTCTTTCGACAGCTTGATGGTGCAACCGGCAGCCGAACGTTCGGCCGAGGCGTCGGACAGTTCGAACGCCTGCTCCAGAGTCAGACCTTCCAGACCTTCGATTTCCAGGATGCGGCCGGAGAAGGCGTTTTTCTTGCCTTTCTTCTCGACGGTCAGCAGGCCGTTCTGGATAGCGAAGTAAGGAATCGCATGAACCAGGTCACGCAGGGTGATGCCAGGTTTCATTTTGCCTTTGAAGCGCACCAGGATCGATTCCGGCATGTCCAGCGGCATAACGCCGGTGGCCGCAGCAAACGCAACCAGACCGGAACCGGCCGGGAACGAAATGCCCATCGGGAAACGGGTGTGCGAGTCACCACCGGTACCGACGGTGTCTGGCAGCAGCATGCGGTTCAGCCACGAGTGGATGATGCCGTCGCCCGGACGCAGGGAAACGCCGCCGCGGGTCATGATGAAGTCAGGCAGGGTGTGGTGGGTGGTCACGTCGATCGGCTTTGGATACGCCGCGGTGTGGCAGAAGGACTGCATCACCAGATCAGCGGAGAAGCCCAGGCACGCCAGGTCTTTCAGTTCGTCACGGGTCATTGGACCGGTGGTGTCCTGAGAACCTACGGTGGTCATCTTCGGTTCGCAGTAGGTGCCAGGACGAACGCCTTGGCCTTCTGCCAGACCGCAAGCTTTACCAACCATTTTCTGCGCCAGGGTGAAACCCTTGGTGCTTTCAGCTGGAGCTTCCGGCTTCTTGAACAGATCGAACGGAGGCAGACCCAGTTCGGCGCGAGCCTTCTCGGTCAGGCCACGGCCGATGATCAACGGGATACGGCCGCCGGCACGGACTTCGTCCAACAGCACCGGGGTTTTCATTTCGAAGGTGGTCAGGACTTCGTCGGTGCCGTGTTTGCAGACTTTGCCAGCATGCGGGTACAGGTCGATCACGTCGCCCATGTTCATGTTGGAAACGTCGAACTCGATTGGCAGTGCGCCGGCATCTTCCATGGTGTTGTAGAAGATCGGAGCGATTTTGCTGCCGAAGCAGAAACCGCCAGCGCGCTTGTTCGGCACGTAAGGAACGTCGTCGCCGAAGAACCACAGTACCGAGTTGGTCGCCGATTTACGCGAGGAACCGGTACCGACCACGTCACCGACGTAGGCGATCGGGAAGCCTTGACCGCGCATTTCTTCGATCTGCTTCATCGGGCCGATGGCGCCCTGCTGATCAGGAACGATGCCGTCACGGGCCATTTTCAGCATGGCCAGGGCGTGCAGCGGGATGTCTGGACGCGACCAGGCATCTGGAGCAGGGGACAGGTCGTCGGTGTTGGTTTCGCCGGTAACCTTGAAGACGCGCAGGCTGATCTTGTCGGCCAGGGTCGGACGGTTCTTGAACCACTCGCCGTCAGCCCAGGATTGCAGCACGGCTTTAGCGTGAGCGTTGCCGTTCTTGGCTTTTTCCGCCACGTCGTGGAACGCATCGAACATCAGCAGGGTGTGCTTGAGTTGCGCGGCAGCGACTGGCGCCAGTTCGGCGTCGTCCAGCAGGTCAACCAGGGTCACGATGTTGTAGCCGCCCTGCATGGTGCCGAGCAGTTCTACAGCGCGCTTTTTGTCCAGCAGAGGGGAGGAAACTTCGCCCTTGGCCAGTGCAGACAGGAAGCCGGCTTTGACATAGGCCGCTTCGTCCACACCTGGTGGAATGCGATTGGTGATCAGGTCAACGAGAAATTCTTCTTCGCCAGCCGGAGGGTTTTTCAGCAGCTCGACCAGGCCTGCTGTTTGTTCGGCGTTAAGCGGCTGGGGAACGATACCCAGGGCTGCACGCTCTTCGATATGTTTGCGGTAGGCTTCAAGCACAGTTATTACCCTCATCAGTGGTCCCAAATGGGTGTCCGGGACGCTCATCCCGAAATTGCCGTACTCATGCTCCTCACGACGTTGTGGGTCGTTCGGCCAGAATTACCGGCAATTCCTTACAGAAGCTGCTTTCAAAGTTTTACGCCTGCAGAACGGGGAGCTGATGAGGGTTGGCGGTGGATTTTTCCCCGCTGGAAAAATCCCTCGCCAACACCGCTCTGAAGGAACGACTGTGCTCGTGACGCTTTGAAAACAGCTTCTAACGGACATTGGCGCCTTAAAAGGCTGGCTGATTCTACGGCAAAAAAAATTTAAAGGTAAGTCGCGCTCTATTGGACTTTCGTGGCAATGCGCGTGGCCGGGGCAAATGCCGCGCGCGGCTGTGACCCTGATGTTTGAGGGGTGATCAATGCCCGACAAAGGGCTAACATGCCGACCTGTTCCGCGTTTCAGTGTTTTGCCTATCTTATGCCCAATCAGACCATCAAGACCCCCTGCGTCGGCCTCTGCTCCACTGTTTACGGTGATCTGGTGTGCCGTGGCTGCAAGCGTTTCCACCACGAAGTGATCCACTGGAATGGGTACAACGAGGAGGAAAAGCGTGCAGTGTGGCTGCGTCTGGAGCAATTGCTGTCACAAGTGATGGCGGGCAAGGTCGAGATTTTCGATTCGGTGCGCCTGCGCGAGCAGCTGGAACAGCGCAAGATCCGCTTCGTGCCGCATCAGTCGGAGTATTGCTGGGCGTATCAGCTGATCGCCCGTGGCGCGCGGGTGATCATTAATCTGGAAGCCTACGGGATGGTGTTGCTGCCGGAGTTTCGCGACTGGAACCTGCCGGAATTGCGTGATGCCATTGATCGGGAATTCTTCTTGCTGTCGGAAGCGCACTATCAGCGCTACATCGCCCCCGGATTCCTCAAAGACGCCTTTGGCGCCTGAAGGTCAAAAGATCGCAGCGTGCTGCAGCTCCTACATGGGAATGCGTTCTACCCGTAGGAGCTGCCGAAGGCTGCGATCTTTTGATCTTTAATGCTTCACCGCCAACTCCACCAGATGATCTTCAACCTCCTGCGGTTTGAGCACCAGCACATCGCTCTCCAGTGCATCCAGCACAACTTCCGCCGTATTGCCGATCAATGCCCCGGACAACCCGGTACGCGCCACCGTGCCGATCACGGTCACCGCCGCCTGCAGCTTGTGCGCCATAAACGGGATCAACACATCCGCCGGGCCTTCCTCGATGTGCAGATGTTCATCATCGACATCGAATTCCGCCTGAAACGCCCGGCATTGCTCGCGATAACGCGCCTCGATCGTTTCACTCAGTTGCAGCGTCGGGTCCGCCGCCGACAGCATCGGCGATGGATGTGCCGCGATCACATGCAAATGCGCCTTGGCCAGACTGGCAATGTCGTAGCCATGATCAATGATCGTCGTGTGCAAATGCCGGTGTTCGCCATCGGCATTGCCCACGTCCACCGCCGCCAGAATCACTTTGTCCTTCCAGGAACCTGCGGTTTTCACCAGCAACACCGGGGTAGGGCAGTGGCGCAAGAGCTTCCAGTCCGCCGGGGTCAGCAGGGCTTTTTTCAGTGAGCTGTCAGGGAAATGCTGCTTGATCACCAGCCCGCAACCCTCGGCCTGCTGCACATCAATGATGGTTTCGTGCAGGCTTTCATTCCATGCCTGTTCGGTGGTCACGCTGTAGCCGTCGGCCACCAGCGCAGCCTTGAGTACGCCAAGCATGCCGGCGTGGTCGTGTTTCCTGTCGCACACCAACAGGTGCAGGTGGGCCTGGGTTACGCCGGCGATCAACTTGGCGCGCTTGAGCGCCAGGCTTTCCGAATGTTCGGGTTCGATGACCACCAGAATGCTGCGAATGGCTTGCATGAGCGGAGTCTCCAGCAAAGAAAAGGCACGGCGTTGCACAACTATAGTTGCTGCTCGATCGTGCGCGACTTGATGCATATCAACGCCAGCCGCTGGTGGTCTGCGGACAGGCCGGTATAATCGGCGCCCTTCGCTCGAACACCTTTTACCGTGAGCCCCATGATCCTTCCCGAAATCCACGAATTCCTTGGCTGCCGCACCCCCGACGCCTGGGTTCAGGCCGCCCTGGCCGATCAGGAAACCCTGCTGATCGACCACAAAAACTGCGAGTTCAAGGCTGCCAGCACCGCCCTGAGCCTGATTGCCAAGTACCATTCCCACGTCGACCTGATCAACATGATGTCGCGTCTGGCCCGGGAAGAACTGGTGCACCACGAGCAGGTCATGCGCATCATGAAACGGCGCAAGATCGAACTGCGCCAGCTGCATGCCGGTCGTTACGCCTCGGGCTTGCGCAAGGTCGTGCGCAGCCATGAGCCGGTGAAACTGGTGGATACGCTGGTGGTCGGCGCGTTTATCGAAGCGCGCAGTTGCGAGCGGTTCGAAGCCTTGGTGCCGCATCTGGACGAAGAACTCGGCAAGTTCTACTTTGGCCTGCTGAAAAGCGAGGCGCGGCATTTTCAGGGTTATCTGAAACTGGCGTATCAGTACGGCGATGCGAAGGATATTGCTCAGGTCATCGACAAGGTTCGCGCCACCGAGCAGGAACTGATCGAGTCGCCGGACGACGAGTTTCGCTTCCACAGCGGCGTGCCTGCCACCGCATGACTCCGTGTAGGAGTTGCCGAAGGCTGCGATCTTTTGCTTTTGACGAAGCCGGATCAAAAGATCGCAGCCTTCGGCAGCTCCTACAGATGTAGCGATCAGTGCATGAATGTTAAAAACTCTTAAGAGTATGAAACATCACCGAAAACCGGCCCAAGCGGCCGGTTTTTGCTGCCTGAAACAAACGCCTGCGCCATGAAAACCGCCATAATGCCGACCACTTCACACAAGGGCGGCAGACGGGCGTTATGGATAACCTGGGTTTTGGCAAAGTCCTGTTGGTGGAAGACGATGAGCGTCTGGCGGCGTTGATCGCCCACTTTCTCGAACAACACGGCTACGAGGTGCGTACGGTGCATCGTGGAGACCTGGCCGTGGCTGCCTTTCTGGAATTCAAGCCGAAAGTCGTGGTGCTCGACCTGATGCTGCCGGGGCAGAGCGGTCTGCACGTATGCCGGGAAATTCGCAGCGTGTCGGACACACCGATCGTGATCCTGACCGCCAAGGAAGACGATCTCGACCATATCCTCGGTCTGGAGTCCGGCGCCGATGATTACGTAATCAAACCAATCAAGCCACCGGTGTTGCTGGCCCGGCTGCGCGCGTTGCAACGGCGGCAGGTGCCGGCCAGCAACGTGGTGAGTTTTATGGAGTTTGGCCAGTTGAGCGTTGACCGCAGTTGCCGTGAAGTACGGCTGGCGGGCGAGGTCATCGAAATGACCACCATGGAATTCGAGCTGCTGTGGTTGCTGGCCAGCGCCGCCGGCAAAGTGCTGTCACGCGACGACATCCTCAATCGCATGCGCGGGATTGCCTTCGACGGCCTCAACCGCAGCGTCGACGTGTACATCAGCAAATTACGCAACAAACTCAAAGACAATCCGCGCGAGCCGATGTGCATCAAAACCGTGTGGGGCAAGGGTTATCTGTTCAATCCGTTCGCGTGGGAGTTGTAGATGCTGCGGTTATTTCTTGGGCTGTTTCTGGTCATGACGTTGGGTCTGGTGCTGGCCTTGCAGACGGTCGAGCGCACCTTTGATGCCTTGCTCGATTATCAGATGCAGGACTACAACCGTGAGGCCGTGCGCGGCCAGGCATGGACATTGGGCCAGCAGTTGCGTGACCTCGACGGCACCGCCCGGGAAAAGCAACTGGAAACGATCCGCCCGCATTACGGTTTGGGGCTGACGCTGGTCGATACCACTGAACTGGCCCTGAGCGACGAGGAAAAAGCCGAACTGGCCAAAGGGCTGCTGGTGATCCGCGACCAGTACAACCAGTACATTTCCGCGATTGATGAGGGGCCGCAGTTGCTCAGCATCCGCTTGCCGGCCGAGCCGAGCCTGATGCCGTTCTACATCGCCGCTGCCTACCTGATGATCGCCGTGCTGATCGGCATCGTGCTGTTTTTCTGGGTGCGTCCGCACTGGCGCGATCTGGAGAAACTGCGCCTGGCTGCCGAGCGTTTCGGCGACAACGACCTGTCGGTGCGCATTCAACTGTCGAAACGCTCGAACATCCGCGATCTGGCCGAGCACTTCAACTTGATGGCCGCACGCATCGAAGGCCTGATCGCCAACCAGCGTGAGCTGACCAACGCCGTGTCCCACGAACTGCGCACGCCGATTGCGCGGCTATCGTTTGAACTCGACCAGCTCAAACAGCAGCCGGACGCCAGCCAGAACCGCGAGCTGATTGCCGACATGTACGCAGACCTTGGTGAACTGGAGGAGATGGTTTCCGAATTGCTCACCTACGCCAGCCTTGAACGTGGCGCGACGGTGATCAAACGCGAAAACATCCAGGCTGCCAATTGGCTTGATAGCGTGGTTGGCAGCGTGGCGCTGGAGGCCGAAGCGGCGGGGGTGCAGTTGCTGATCGGTGATTGCCGGCTCGACACCGTGCGCATTGAGCCGCGATTCATGGCGCGGGCGGTGATCAATCTGCTGCGCAACGCGATTCGCTATGCCGAGCAACGCGTTGAAGTGTCGCTGGTGCGCACCGGCGATTATTACGAAGTGCGGGTCAACGACGATGGACCGGGAGTGCCGGTGCACGGGCGAGAGAAGATCTTTGAGCCGTTTTCGCGGCTGGATGCCAGCCGGGATCGCCGCACCGGTGGGTTTGGTTTGGGCCTGGCGTTGGTGCGCCGGGTCTCGCAGTCGCATGGCGGGCAGGTTGAAGTGGGGGATTCTCCCTGGGGTGGAGCGTCGTTCCGAATGACCTGGGCGCATCTGGATTAGTTCTGTGGCTTGTGCCGGCCCCTTCGCGAGCAGGCTCGCTCCCACATTGATTTATGGCGCCGATTGGATTTTTGTCACACACAAAACCTGTAGGAGCTGTCGAGTGAAACGAGGCTGCGATCTTTTGATCCTGATCTTCAACGTCAAAACACCGCAGTTTCTATAGGGCAGCGCAGGTGGCGATCTATCGGGTCAGTCCGAGGCGTTCATGCCACTGGGCGATGGATTCTTCGGGGTAGACGTCGAACTGTTTGTCTTTCGATTTAGCGTCTACTTCTACCCAAGGCGCTTTCGAACCGAGCATCAGATGTGTGTGCTCCGGCGGCACCGGCAGCGGTGTGTCGATGGCCGAGGCGAACGGGTGAATCAGCTCTGGCCACTCCGGACTGAACAGCCACAAGCCGCTGCCGCACAGTGAACAGAAATGCCGTTCAGCGGTGCTGCGATGGGCGCGCTGGTCGTCAGCGTCCTTCATCTTCGCGTGATAGACGCTGATGTGTTTGCGCCCGCGCACCTTGAGGCTGGTCGCGTCGCCGCCGAGGTTGATCGCATAACCGCCGCCGCCCTGAGTCTTGCGACAGATCGAGCAATAGCAGCGTTGATAAGGGTAGGGGTGGGCGCTGGTGAGGCTGAATGTGACCTCGCCGCAATGGCAGGAGCCTTCGAGATGCATGGGTGCTCTCCCGTTTTTGAATGTGCGGTTGAGCCTAGAACATTCAGTGCGATGGTGGCCGGTGTGATTCGACGGGCGGGCGCAGCGTCTAGCCCCAGTGTCCCCGCAATCCCATGGGGCGAGACTTCGGAACCCGGCATGCAAGCGCTGTTGAACGAGATTCTTGACGCTGTCCGCCCGCTGATCGGGCAGGGCAAGGTGGCTGACTACATTCCCGCCCTCGGCACCGTGCCGGCCAATCAGCTGGGCATCGCCGTGTACGGCAACGACGGCGAGATGTATTGCGCCGGTGACGCCGAGACGCCGTTCTCGGTGCAGAGTATTTCCAAGGTGTTCAGCCTGGTGCAGGCGATCGATCATTCCGGCGAAGCGATCTGGGAACGCCTCGGTCACGAGCCGTCCGGGCAACCGTTCAACTCGCTGGTGCAGCTGGAATTCGAGCGCGGTCGGCCGCGCAACCCGTTCATCAATGCCGGCGCGCTGGTGATCTGCGATATCAACCAGTCGCGCTTTGCCGCACCAACCCTGTCGATGCGCGATTTCGTCCGCCGACTGTCGGGCAATCCGCAAATCATGATCGACGGCAAAGTCGCCGACTCGGAATACCAGCACCGCGCGCGCAATGCGGCGATGGCGTACCTGATGCAGTCGTTCGGCAACTTTCACAACGATGTCGAAGCGGTGCTGCGCAGCTATTTCAGTCACTGCGCGTTGCGCATGAACTGCATCGATCTGGCGCGGGCGTTCTGCTTTCTGGCCAACGACGGTTTCTGCAAACACAGCGGCGAACAGATCCTGACGCGTCGGCAGACCCAGCAGGTCAACTCGATCATGGCCACCAGCGGGCTGTATGACGAAGCGGGTAACTTCGCTTACCGCGTCGGCTTGCCGGGCAAGAGCGGCGTCGGTGGCGGGATTGTTGCCGTGGTGCCGGGGCAGTTCACGGTGTGCGTGTGGTCGCCGGAGTTGAATGCTGCGGGGAATTCGCTGGCGGGGATGGCGGCGCTGGAGATGCTCAGTGCGCGGATTGGCTGGTCGGTGTTCTGATCCGATCACACAGACACCACAAAACCCTGTGGGAGCTGGCTTGCCAGCGATGAGGGCCTGTCAGTCACTATAAATTGACTGAACCACCGCTATCGCTGGCAAGCCAGCTCCCACAGGTTTCTTAAGTGTTTGAAGAGGTGTATTTCATCGAGTAATCCGCTACATTTTCCGGCCGCTCCCTGCATGGTGAATCCGCTTCATGTCTCTTGCGCTCGAACGTCTAGTCGCTGGCACGCCGATCCCTTTCGCTGGTAACCGCGTCACCGTGGTCAGCCCCGAACTGGCCGCGCGCTTTCAACCCGGTGACCACTTGCTGGTGGAGCAGGTCAGTGGCGAGCTGTTGTTGATCCCCGTGGCCGATCAACAAGCAGCGTCCGTGGCGATCGAGCGTGCGGCAGCGGCGTTCACCGCGCTGTCGGCGGTGTCCGATGAGGCCATCAGCCAGTTTTTCGACCTGTTTGCGCAACGACTGGAAACCCCGGCGTGCTGGGCGCACATCGAAACCGCCAACCTCGCCGACATCGAAAGGGCCAAAGCGCGCGGCCGTTCCACCACGCGACTGCTCGCCGATGAGCGCATGCGTCGCGACATGATCGCCGGCCTGCGCGCCTGGCGTGATGCCGCCGCTACGCGCGGCAAAGTCATCAGCAGCGTCGAGCACGACGGCTGGAAGGTTGAACAGGTTGTCTCGCCATTGGGCATCGTCGCGTTTGTCTTCGAAGGACGCCCTAACGTGTTCGCCGACGCCGCCGGTGTCTTGCGCACCGGCAACACCGCCGTGCTGCGCATCGGCAGTGATGCCTTGGGCACCGCGCAAGCCATCGTCACTCATGCCTTGAACCCGGCGCTGGCCGACGCCGGTCTGCCGGCCGGTGCGGTGTCGTTGGTGGAAAGTGTCAATCATGCCGCCGGTTGGGCGATGTTCGCTGATCGGCGTTTGTCGTTGGCCGTGGCGCGCGGTTCGGGTCGTGCGGTCAGTCAGTTGGGCAGCATTGCCCAGCAAGCCGGCACCGCCGTCAGCCTGCATGGCACGGGTGGCGCGTGGCTGATCGCCGATCGTGCAGCGGACGCCACTCGCTTTGCCGCGGTGGTGCGCAACTCGCTGGACCGCAAAGTCTGCAACACGCTCAATGTCTGCCTGATCCAGCGTGATCGCGCGGCGGAACTGGTGCCGTTGTTTCTCGACGCGCTGCAACAGGCCGGTACTGCGCGTGGCCAGGGCTGCAAATTGCATATCGTCGAAGGTAGCGAAGGCTGCTTGCCGAGTGAGTGGCAGAACGCGACGGTCGAGGTTTATCGCGCCGAGGGTTATCAGACCGAAGCATTGGCAGAACCCTTGGCGGAATCCGCATTGGGCTGTGAGTGGGAATGGGAAGAAACCCCGGAAGTCAGCCTGATGATCGTTGACGATCTGGATCAGGCGATCGCCTTGTTCAACCGCTACAGCCCGCAGTTCACTGTGTCGTTGATCAGTGAGGATGCGCAGGTGCAGGAGCGCTTTTACAACGCGGTCAACGCTCCGTTCGTGGGCAATGGCATTACCCGTTGGGTCGATGGGCAATATGCGTTGAACAAGCCGGAGTTGGGGCTTTCGAACTGGGAGAGCGGGCGCTTGTTTGCGCGCAGTGCGATTCTTTCAGGGGATGGCGTATTCACTGTTCGTAGCCGGATGAGCCAGATCGACCTCACCGTAAAACGCTGATCTCGTAGTCAGTGATCGTTCCCACGCTCCAGCGTGGGAACGCAGCCCGTAATGCTCCGCGTCACTGGACGCATAGCGTCCCCAGAGGCATTCCCACGCAGAGCGTGGGAACGAGCAGTTGCTCAGGCAGCATGGGTGGTTTGTGCATGGATCGCGCAAGTCGCCGGTTGCTCGGCCAGCGGCACAAACGTGCGGCGGTCCGAGGACAGAGCATCGATCGAGCCCGTCTCGATGTCATACACCCAGCCGTGCAGGTTCAGCAGGCCTTTCTCCTGGGCCAGACGCACGCTCGGGTGGGTCTGAATGTTCGCCAGTTGCGCGATCACGTTCTCGCGCACCATCGAACTCAACTTCGCCGCGTCATTGGCATGCGGCCGCGACTCGTTAACCACTTTCGCCGACTCGGCATGCTGCAACCAGCCGCTGACGGCGGGCAGGTGATCCATGCATTTACACTTGGCGATCGCGGTCATCGCGCCGCAGTCAGAGTGCCCGCAGATCACAATGTCGGTCACCCCAAGCACCGCCACCGCGTACTCCACCGTCGCCGAAACCCCGCCCGGATGCGGGCTGTAGGACGGCACGATATTACCGGCATTGCGGATCACGAACAGCTCGCCAGGTTCTTGCTGGGTCAGCAGTTCCGGCACGACACGGCTGTCAGAACAGGTGATGAACAAGGTGCCGGGCTGTTGCGTGGTCGCCAGGTGTTTGAACAGTTCGGTGCGTTGTGGAAACGCTTCGTTCTGGAATTTCAGGAAGCCATCAATCAGGTTTTTCATGGTGTTGTCCTCTCAGTTCGAGCAACCGCTGCCGAATTCGCTGTATTGAAGAATGTGTTTGCCGCCGCTGCTGTCCAGATACGTCATCTCCACCGGCACCACGCCACACACATCGGCAACCGGGGTAATGCTCAGCACGTGGGCGATGTCCAGTTGCATGCCGTAGCGGTAGGCAACGGCCTCGTCAGCGGCAGATGCCTGGGCGCAAATGCCGCCGAGCAGGGCCAGAATCAACAGAATTTTTTGCATGGGGCAGCCTCCAGATGTGTTTGGTGACGGGTAGCCATTTGAGGTGTGTTGGCCCGCACGCAGGGTGCGGGCCGGTACGGATCAGAACGGACGCAGGGGCAGGAACTTGCCGTCGAGGGTGACCACGGCGCGGGAACCGCCTTCCGGGTCTTCGACTTTCTTGATGTCGAGTTTGAAGTTGATCGCGCTGATGATGCCGTCGCCGAACTGTTCGTGAACCAGCGCTTTGAGGGTGGTGCCGTAGATCTGGATCATCTCGTGGAAGCGGTAGATGGTCGGGTCGGTCGGTACACCGCTGAGGCTGCCACGCAGCGGGATGATCTGCATCGCCGCGACGTCTTCAGCGCTCAGTTCGAGCTTGTCACCGACCACCTGGGCGGCGTTTTCCGGCAGTGGGTGCTGGCCGAGCAGGGCGGCGGTGACGTACGCCAGGCTCAGACCGGTGTCGTCAGCGAGAGCCTGCCACGACAGATCTTTGCGTGCCTTGGCATCGAGAATGCGGGTAGTCAGGGCCAGGCTGGTGTCGTTGTAGGCGTGGGACTGTTGCATGGTGTCACTCCTTTCAGGGGTTGGCTTGCTGTGTGGGATTGATCTTCTTCCGATTCATTCATAGCGTCCAAGACCGATATACAATGCTTGGCATAAGCCCTGCCTATAGATGGTGTTTCCCATGCTGCTGCGACATCTGCGTTATCTGCTGGCCGTTGCCGATCACGGCGGCTTCACCCGTGCTGCCGAGGCATTGCATGTGTCGCAGCCGACCCTGTCGCAGCAGATTCGCCAACTGGAGGAAACCCTTGGGGTGAGCTTGTTTGATCGCACTTCGCGTACGGTCAAACCCACCGATGCTGGGGAGGCCTATATCGAATGCGCGCGGCGGGTGCTGGTGGAGCTGGAGGCGGGCAAGCGCGCGTTGCATGACGTGAAGGATTTGTCTCGCGGGACGTTGCGTCTGGCGATGACGCCGACGTTCATGGCCTATCTGGTCGGGCCGTTGGTGCGCGATTTTGCGGCGCGATATCCGGGGATTCATCTGCAGATTTTTGAGCTGTCGATGGACGACATCGAGGCGGGGCTGGCGGATGACTCGCTGGATATTGCGATTGCGTTTACGCCGGTGCGCAGTCCGGAGATCGAGTGCATTCCGGCGTTTACTGAAACCTTGGGGATCATGGTCGGGCGTGAGCATCCGCTGTATGACAGCCGCGCAGTACTGACGCCGGGGGATATTGCTGCGCTGGATTTCGCCTTGCTGGCGCCGGACTTCATTACGCGGTTATCGGTGGACGAGTATTTCCGCCAACACGGGATTACGCCGCAGGTGCGGATCGAGGTGAATTCGGTGAGTACGTTGCTGGAAGTGGTGCGTTTTTCGCCGCTGGCGACAATGTTGCCGCAGGCGATTGCGACGGAGGATCGGGCATTGCGCCGGTTGCGGGTTGAAGGTGATGCGCCGCAGCGTGGGGCTGCGTTGTTGCGGCGGCGCAATAATTATCACAGTGCGGCGGCAGTGGCGTTTGTGGAGTTGGTGTTGGGCATGGGAAGCCCCTCACCCTAACCCTCTCCCAGAGGGAGAGGGGACTGACCGAGGGATGTTGGAGTAATACGCCGACCTGAGAGTGTTTTGCTGAATCCATAATCAACTCGGTGTTCCGGGTTAAAGGATGACTTTATACAACTCGATCGGCTCCCTCTCCCTCGGGAGAGGGCTGGGGTGAGGGGCTACAATTCCAGTCACGCCAAATCAATGCAAGCGAACAAAAAAAGGCCTGCTTCCTTTAAAGAAGCAGGCCTTTCAATTATTTAATGACTAACTCAGCAGAACCGATCAATCACCCGAACTTCATTGTTGTTCTGCATCGAATCCCACGCCTGTTTCAGCGTTTGCAGAACATTACCGATGAAGTCCTTGTCGGCCGCAGCCTTCTTGCCAACATAACCGTGGCCACGGCGGTACATCTTCAGGCGGGCCAGCAGGTTCTGATGATTGCGGTCGAACTCGTCTTCGTCAGCATGGGTCGCCAGGCAGTCGATATGCACCTGCCCCGACTTGCTGATCCAGAGAATATGGCTGTCGTGGCTGTCTTTCTGCGCAGCGAACATACGAGCCAGTTCTTCGATAGTAGGTTGATTGTTCAGATTCATGATTTTGCCCCTTGACCAGTCTGGTGATCTTTCAAAGTTGATTCGCTAATACAGGTAGCCCATCGGTTAGTTGATCCCTGGCACCGAAACCAGGACGTCAGCGCTCCCCCGTGTGAAGTACGGGGTCGTGCATCTGTTGCATGTAGTCGTGTTGAATAACTGCTACGCAATAGCGTCACAACGAGGAGAAGCAGCGAAAACCGGGAGGCTCCTTGACGACATTTACCGTGTCGACCACAAGCGTCTTGAGAATTTTCGCCAGCGCTTCTCGTCCTTGTACTGGACGTTCAGGCCAGGTCAGCTTCTTCAATCTGCCTTGTGGGCAGCGTGTATCCGGAAAAAACAACTCGGCGGTCAGACGAGTTTGCTCAAGCGTGTTACCGATGTTCCCGATCGGGGAACGTCTTCATCATGCAAAAGCAAAACGACGCCGTCAACGGTTTTGTAGTGATTATTTTTGCTCACTACATATTGTCGGACAAAGCTGTTTTGGAATGAGAAAGAATCCGTTCAGGCAACGGAAAAAGGCGTGTGCAGGCGGTAGAACGTGCACGGATAGCCTTCCACTTTGCGCTGCTGGCGGGTGAACTCGCCGCCGCTCAATTGCGGGATGAGCCCAGCCCAGAAGCGCTGTGCCGGCAGGTTGGCGTCGATATGGAAAATCTGCCATTGACCGGGGATCTGGCTCAAGAGGGCAGAGACGACAAACTGCGCGACGCCTTGGCCACGAAAGCGTCGCGCGATGAAGAAGTAGCCGATGTTGTGTTCGGCGCCGGGGATATGGATTTCGTTATCGACGGTCACGAAACCGGCGAGTTCGCCGTCGACCTGGATCAGGAATGGTCGAGTGGCCGGGTGGCGCCAGTAGTCGATTTTCGGCTGGATGGAAAAGAAGCCGTGTTCGGCGAGCTTCAGCGGCAGCCATTCGCTGAAGTCGTACATGTAGAACTGCATGAGGTTTTCGATGATATCCAACTCATCGCGCTGAGCAGGGTGCAGTTCGATATTGGCCATGCGCCGGGTTCCTGAAAGTGCTGAGCCTTGCAGAAACACTAGCGGGTTTTATTTGCCTGACGGTTTCGCTGTGCGTTTTGTCGTACCCGTGGTTTTGCTGCGGGTCGATTTGCGTTTCTTCTTCCACGGTGCCGCCGCTTTACCGGCCGGTGGCGGGCCGCTGATGGTCAGGCTGAGGCTCGAGCAGCGTGTCACCTGTTTGCTCATCCACGCCGCTTGTTTGGTGACGAATTCTTCCAGACTCATTTCGCCGCTTTGCACCATGTCCAGCGCCTGTTCCCAGATCGCCGTGGTGCCGGGGTCGGCAATTGCGCGGGGCACCGCATCGATCAGGCTGAACGCGGCCGGGGTGGCGGCGAGGGCCTTGCCGTTTTTCACCAGATAGCCACGATCCAGCAACCCTTGAATGATCGACGCGCGGGTGGCCTCGGTGCCGATGCCGGTGGTGTCCTTGAGTTTCTGTTTGAGCAGCGGATCCTCGACCAGTTTGGCGACGTTTTTCATCGCCTTGATCAGATCGCCCTCGGTGTAGGGTTTCGGTGGTTGCGTCCACAGGTCCTTGAACTTAACGTCAGCCACCGCGCACTCCACGCCTTGCGTAAGTGCCGGCAAGGTTTGCGGCGCGGGCGCCTCGCGGCCCTTGGCCGCTGCCAGTGCTTCGGGCAATGCGCGTTTCCAGCCCGGTTCGATGATTTGTTTACCGACTGCGCGCAACGCCTCACCGGCGCAATCGAAATCGGCCTGGGTGCGATCGTATTCATGATTGGGCAGGAACTGCGCCAGATAGCGTGCGCGAATCAGGGTGTAGACCGCGCGGTGTTTGCCGGTCAGGCGTTCAAGATTTTTCGCCGCTGCGGTGGGAATAATGCCGTGGTGAGCGCTGACCTTGGCGTCGTTCCACGCGCGGGATTTGCGTTGTGGCTCCAGAAACCCCTTGAGCGCCTCAAGACCCGGATCGGCCTGACGCAACGCGGCGAGAATCCCCGGTGCCTCGCTGTGCTGGCTCAGCGGCAAGTAGCCGCAATCGCTGCGCGGGTAAGTGATGACCTTGTAGGTTTCGTAGAGCGCCTGGGCGATGTCGAGGGTTTCCTGCGCGCCTAGGCCAAGTTTCTTCGAGCAGACTTCCTGCAAGGTGCCGAGATCGAAGGGCAGGGGCGCCACCTCACGCATGCGCTCGGTTTTCAGTTTGACCACTCGGGCACTGGCAGCGCTGCTGATCGCAGCCGCGGCTTGCTGGGCCAACGCCTGATTGAGGCAGCGATCCTGATCGTCACAGGCATCCGCCGGCGCCCGCCACTGCGCGGTAAACGGTGTGCCGTTGTGCAGCAGATCGACATCGATCGCCCAGAACGGCACCGGCACGAAATCGGCGATGCTGCGGTCGCGATCCACCACCAGCCGCAAGGTCGGCGTCTGCACGCGACCCACCGGCAACACCCCTTGATAACCCGATTGACGCCCCAGCAGTGTGAACAGCCGACTCATGTTCATGCCGATCAGCCAATCCGCCCGCGAGCGGCCCAGCGCCGAGTGATACAGGCTGAACGTCTCGGCTCCCGGTTTCAAAGCGGCCAAGGCCTTGCGGATCGATGCTTCATCCAGCGCCGACAGCCACAAACGGCGGATCGGCCCGCGATAACGACAGTGCTCGACCAGTTCCCGGGCGATCATCTCGCCCTCACGGTCGGCGTCAGTGGCGATGATCAGTTCGCTGGCTTCACCCAGCAGGCGCTTGACCGCTTTGTACTGGCTGGCCGTGCGCGGCTTGACGGTCATTTTCCACTTGTCCGGAATGATCGGCAGATCAGCCAGCACCCAGCGCTTGTAGCGAGCGTCATAGGCATCCGGCGGGGCCGTTTCGAGCAAGTGGCCGATGCACCAGGTCACCGTGACGTCCGTTCCCAGCCAGCAGCCGTCGCCCCGACGTTTGGCGCCGAGCACGGCCGCAATGTCTTTGGCCTGGGAGGGTTTTTCACAGAGGTACAGCCGCATAACCACCATCGTCGATCAAGGTCCGAACAGGTGCACAGAATGGCCGGACTTGGCCTCAGGGGCAACTTTTATCTGTATGGATATACAGATAAAAAACATTGCAGCACGTGACGGGCAATACCGGGACGCAGGCCGGGCTATCGAGAAATTGATTAGCGCCCGGCTGGCGCCTGTGTCAGGTTTTTCGCCGATTCAAACACGCGAGTGACAGGACGATCTCGCCAGAAGATCGCCGTGGTCTGTCGACACTGACTACTCAGAAACAAGGAAGTCCATCATGGCTCAAGCCAAATCGAAAACCAGCAGCGCCTTCGACGAAATCAATACGTTCAGCCACCTGTATGACCGTGGCGTCGGGGTGGTCAATGGCAAACCTTCATTCACTGCCGATCAGGCTGCGGATGAAATCCTGCGTAAAGGCCTGTCGTGGGGCGACAAGAACGCTGACGGCAAGATCGACCTCAGCTATACCTTCCTGACCGAGAAACCGGCGAACTACAACGTCAAACTGGGCAACTTCAGCGAATTCAGCGCCCAGCAAAAAGCTCAGGCCGTGCTGGCCATGCAATCCTGGGCTGACGTCGCCAATGTCACGTTCACTGAAGGCAAGGGCGGCGATGGCCACATGACTTTCGGCAACTACGATGTCAGCACCGGTGGTGCGGCCTTCGCTTACCTGCCGAGCGGCGGCAGCTATGACGGCCAGTCGTGGTACCTGATCAACGATCAGTATCAGGTCAACAAAACCCCGGACACCAACAACTACGGGCGCCAGACCCTGACCCACGAGATCGGCCACACCCTCGGCCTGTCGCACCCCGGGGCCTACAACGCCGGCAACGGCAACCCGACCTACAACGACGCCAAGTACGCCGAAGACAGTCGCGGCTACAGCCTGATGAGCTACTGGAGCGAAGCCAACACCGAGCAGAACTTCAGCAAGGACGGCAGCGGTGCGTATGCTTCGGCGCCATTGCTGGACGATATCGTCGCGGTGCAAAAACTGTATGGCGCCAACTACGCGACCCGCGCCGATGACACCACCTACGGTTTCAACTCCAATGCCGAGCGCGACTTCTACAGCGCCACTTCGGCGTCTTCCAAAGTGGTTTTCTCGGTGTGGGATGGCGGCGGTAATGACACGCTGGACTTCTCCGGCTTCAACCAGAACCAGAAGATCAACCTCAATGAAGGTTCCTTCTCCGATGTCGGTGGCCTGGTGGGTAACGTCTCCATCGCTCACGGCGTGACTGTGGAAAATGCCATCGGTGGTTCAGGCAATGACCTGCTGATCGGCAACGCCGTTGCCAACGAACTGGTCGGTGGTGCCGGTAATGACATCATTTACGGTGGTGGCGGTGGCGATACCTTGTGGGGTGGTGCAGGTGCGGACACCTTTGTGTTCGGTGCTGCCAGCGATTCGACCATGACTGCGCCGGACTGGATCATGGATTTCACCAGCGGCCTGGACAAGATCGACTTGTCGGGAATCGCCGGTTTCGCCACCGGTGCGGCGTCGCTGAACTTTGTCAGCGGTTTCACGGGGCATGCGGGCGACGCGATTCTGACTTACTTCGCGCAGACCAATCAGACCAGCCTGATGGTTGACCTGACGGGGCAGGGTTCGGTGGACTTTGCCGTGGGTGTGGTGGGGCAAGCGGTGGCGACTGATATCGTTGCGTGATGCCTGAGCAGCGGCCCTCACCCTAACCCTCTCCCAGTGGGAGAGGGGACTGACCGAGTTGTCTGGCGAAATCCATCGACCTGAAAAATCGGGTCGATTATGGATTCAAAGCGAATCGTTCAAGTCGGTGAATCTCGCCAGTATCCCCAATCGGTTCTCTCTCCCAGTGGGAGAGGAGACTAACCGAGTTGTCTGGCGACATACATCGACCTGAAGAATCGGGTCGATTATGGATTCAAAGCCAGTCGTTCAAGTCGGTGAATCTCGCCAGTATCCCCAATCGGTTCTATCTGCCAGTGGGAGGAGACTAACCGAGTTCTCTGGCGACATACATCGACCTGAAAAATCGGGTCGATTATGGATTTAAAGCCAATCGTTCAAGTCGGTGAATCTCGCCAGTATCCCCAATCGGTTCCCTCTGCCAGTGGGAGAGGAGACTAACCGAGTTCTCTGGCGACATACATCGACCTGAAAAATCGGGTCGATTATGGATTCAAAGCCAGTCGTTCAAGTCGGTGAATCTCGCCAGTATCCCCAATCGGTTCTCTCTCCCGGTGGGAGAGGAGACCAACCGAGTTCTCTGGCGACATACATCGACCTGAAAAATCGGGTCGATTATGGATTCAAAGCCAATCGTTCAAGTCGGTGAAGTTCGCCAATATCCCCCAATCGGTTCCCTCTCCCTCAGGGAGAGGGCTAGGGTGAGGGGCTTTTGAGGTTGATGGGCCGTTCGGCTGTAAACCCACCCTAACCAGAACCGATGGGCTATACCTGAACCGGTCTCTTCGCCGTATTCAGGAGAAACCCATGAAAAGCCCCGGTCCCAGTCCCGTCATAACCCTCGAACAACTTTCCGGCTGCCTGATAGTGAAATTCCACGGCATCCAGGTTGCCGCTTCTTCCCACGTCATGATTCTCAACGAAGCCAACTATCCGCCGGTCTATTACGTCCCGCGCGAAGACATCGACGAAAAGTATTTCGCCCGCACCGACCACACCAGTTACTGCCCTTACAAGGGCGATGCCAATTACTTCAGCCTGCAAGTGCCGGGGCATGAAGGGGCGAACGCGGTGTGGACCTACGAGAATCCGAAAGTGTCAGTGGCACCGATCCGCGACTACGTGGCGTTTTATCCGGATCAGGTGAAGTTCGAAGTGATCAAGGCAGATGCCTGAGCAAAAAAAACGGCGAGGGTAAAAGCCCTCGCCGATTGATTTTTCTGGTTGAGTTTCAGTTCTTGTCGAGATCGATATTCTTCGTCTCACGCAGACAGATCATCCCCACCACCAGGCTCACCCCGGTAATCAACACCGGGTACCACAAGCCATAGAAAATGTCCCCGGTGTACACCACCAGCGCGAACGACACCGTCGGCAAGAACCCGCCAAACCAGCCGTTGCCGATGTGGTACGGCAGCGACATCGAGGTGTAGCGAATGCGCGTCGGGAACAGTTCGACCATCAGCGCCGCCAGCGGCCCGTAGCACATGGCCGAGATGATGATCAGTGCCACGATCAGGGCGACGATCATTGGCTTGTTGATCTGCTGCAGATCGGCTTGTTGCGGGTAGCCGGCCAAGGTGATCGCGCCGCGCAGGGCAGCCTCGTCGAAGCCATCGAGTTTGACATCGCCGACGCTTACCTGCACGGCGCTGCCAGCAGGCGCAGCGGCGCTGGAGTAGGGCAGGCCTTGCTTGACCAGGAAGGTTTTGACCTTGTCGCACGGGCTGTCGAATTTGGCTTTGCCCACCGGATCGAACTGGAAGGTGCAAGTTGCCGGATCCGCCAGTACGGTAATTGGCGCCTGACGGCTGGCCTGATCGATCGCCGGGTTGGCGTAGTGGGCGAGGGATTTGAAGATCGGGAAGTACAGCGCTGTGGCCAGCAGCAGGCCGAGCATCAGTACCGGTTTACGCCCGACCTTGTCCGACAGCCAGCCGAAAAAGATAAAGAACGGCGCGCCGATGACCACGCTGATGATCAGCAAGGTGTTGGCCACTGCCGGGTCCATTTTCAGGAACTGGGTCAGGAAGAACAGCACGTAAAACTGCGCCGCGTAGAAGGTCACCGCTTGGCCGGCGTTGATGCTGAACAGGGCGATCAGCACGACTTTAAGATTTTCCCATTTGCCGAAAGATTCGCGGATCGGCGCCTTCGAGGTTTTGCCTTCCTCTTTCATTTTCAGGTACGCCGGCGACTCGTGCAGGCTCAGGCGGATCCAGGTGGAAATGCCCAGCAGCACGATCGACAACAGGAACGGAATACGCCAGCCCCACACTTCAAACTGATCGCCGGTGAAATAGCGGCAACCGAGTACCACCAGCAGCGACAGCAACAGGCCGAGGGTCGCGGTGGACTGAATCCAGCTGGTGTGGAAACCGCGTTTGCCGATTGGCGCATGCTCGGCCACATAGGTCGCAGCGCCGCCGTATTCACCGCCAAGCGCCAGGCCCTGCAGCATGCGCAGCACCACCAGAATGATCGGCGCGGCGATGCCGATGCTGGCGTAGGTCGGCAGCAGGCCGACGCAGAACGTTGCGACGCCCATCAGAATGATTGTCGCGAGAAAGGTGTATTTGCGCCCGATCATGTCCCCCAACCGACCGAACACCAGCGCCCCGAAAGGCCGCACGATAAACCCTGCAGCGAAAGCCATCAGCGCAAAGATAAACGCCGTGGTGTCGTTGACCCCGGCGAAAAACTGCTTGCTGATCACTGCCGCGAGGGCGCCGTAGAGGAAGAAGTCATACCACTCGAACACCGTCCCCAGTGATGAAGCGAAGATGACTTTGCGTGTATCCGGGCTGGTCTCCGCGCTGCGCACGGCGTCCAGCGGCTGAACGTGTTCTGACATATCGGTATCCCTCACAGTGATTGTTTTTGTTGTTCCACTGGTGTTGCGTGTCCGGGTGATGCCTTGAATTAAACGCGGTTCTTTGTAGGAGCTGCCGCAGGCTGCGATCTTTTGATCTTGCTTTTGATCTGGAAAATCCAAAGTCAAAAGATCGCAACCTTCGGCAGCTCCTACAGGGTTTGGGCCAGCTCCAATTTCGGGGTGCTGCTCCTGGTGTTGGGGTTGAGGATCAGTTGTGCGGCTTTCTCGGCAATCATCAGCGTAGGCGAACAGGTGTTGCCCGAGGTAATGCGCGGCATGATCGACGCATCGGCAATGCGCAACCCGGGCACGCCGTGGACGCGCAGTTGCGCATCGACCACTGCATCACCGTCATTGCCCATGCGACAGGTGCCGACCGGATGGAAAATCGTCGTACCGATCTTCGCCGCCGCTTCCTGCAGTTCCTCTTCACTTTGCAGGTTGGCGCCGGGCAGATACTCGACCGGTTTGAACGCTTGCAGGGCAGGGGCACTGACGATGCGCCGGGTCAGGCGAATCGCATCCGCTGCCACGCGCAAATCTTCAGGATGGCTGAGATAGTTGGGCTGGATCAGCGGCGCTTCCTGTGGATCCGCCGAACGAATGTCGATGCGTCCCCGACTCTGCGGACGCAAATCGCAAACCGAAGCGGTAAAGGCGGGAAAGCTGTGCAACGGTTCGCCAAAGCGCTCCAGCGACAAAGGCTGCACGTGGTACTCAAGATTCGCCGAGGTCTGCTCCGGCCCCGAACGCGCAAACGCGCCCAACTGACTCGGCGCCATCGACAGCGGCCCGCTGCGGTCATACAGATAACGCAGGCCCATGCCCATCTTGCCCCACACGCTGCCAGCGATCTGGTTCAGCGTGCGCGCATTTTCCAGTTGGTAGATCAGGCGCAATTGCAGGTGATCCTGCAAGTTACCGCCGACGCCCGGCAGCTCATGAATCACGCCGATGCCCAAGCGTTCGAGCAACGGTCGCGGGCCAATCCCGGAGCGTTGCAGAATGCTCGGCGAGCCAACGGCGCCGGCGCACAGGACAATCTCTCTGCGCGCCTTGAACTGTTTGATCTGGCCTTCGTGGCGCGCACTGACTTTCGAGGCGCGACCGTCCTCCAGCAACACGCGATCCACCTCAACCCCAGTCAGCACTGTCAGGTTCGTCCGATCACGTACAGGCTTGAGAAAAGCCTTCGCTGCGTTCCAGCGCACGCCGGATTTCTGATTGACCTGAAAGTAGCCGCAACCCTCGTTGTCGCCCTGATTGAAGTCATCGATGCTGGCGATGCCGCTTTGCTCGGCGGCACTGCGAAAGGCATCCAGAATCGGCCATGACAGCCGCTGTTGTTCGACCCGCCATTCACCCTTGGCGCCGTGGAATTCAGCCGCGCCGGCAAAATGGTTTTCGCTTTGTTTGAACAGCGGCAGCACGTCGTTCCAGGCCCAGCCCGGATTGCCTTCGGCCGCCCAGCCATCGTAATCGTTGGCCTGGCCACGCATGTAGATCATGCCGTTGATGGACGAACAACCACCGAGCACTTTGCCGCGCGGATAGCTCAGCGCGCGGCCATTGAGGCCCGGTTGTTCTTCGGTCTTGAAGCACCAATCGGTGCGCGGGTTACCGATGCAGAACAGGTAACCGACAGGAATGTGAATCCACGCATAGTTGTCGCGCCCGCCGGCTTCGAGCAACAGCACGCGCTGCTGCGCATCTGCCGACAGCCGATTGGCCAGCAAGCACCCGGCAGGGCCGGCGCCGACCACGATGTAGTCGTATTCATCGAGGGAAGTCTGCATTCCCTGACCTCGCTTTTTGTTTTTATTGTCGGACACTCTAGTTGTTAGCTTTCGTTAAAAGAATGTTAGTTTTTGCGCAGCCGCTGTGCGTTTTCAAACAGCCTGCATAGACCTTAGCCGACAAGGACACGCCATGTTCGACTGGAACGACCTGCGGTTTTTTCTCGAGCTGCAACGCAGCGGCCGCCTGCTCACCGCCGCCCGCCGCCTCAACACTACCCACGCCACTGTCGCCCGCCACATCGAAGCCATCGAGAAAAGCCTCGGCACCGCGCTGTTCGTCCAGCACGCCCAAGGCTACGAAATGACCCCGGCGGGGGAGGCGTTGCTTAAACACGCTGAAGCGATGGAAAACGTCGCGCTGCTGGCGCAGGAAGAGATCACCCAATCCACCGCGCCGTTGGGCAAGATTCGTGTGGGGGTGACGGAAGGGCTGGGCATCAAGTTTCTCGCCAGCCGCATGATCGGCTTGTTCGAACGCTATCCGGGATTGGAAGTGGAACTGGTCGCCGTGCCGCGCTTCGTCAGCATTCTCAACCGTGAAGCGGAAATCAGCATTCATCTGGAGCGCCCGGCGGCGGACATGCTGGTTACGCGCAAACTCACCGACTATCGACTCGCGCTCTACGCCAGCCAACGCTATCTCGATAAGGCGCCGCCATTGCAAAGTCGCGAAGACCTTGGGCGGCATGCGTGGATCGGTTATGTCGATGATTTGCTGTTCAGCCAGGAATTGATGTTTCTCAACAGTTTCTGCCGCAGCCCTCGGGTTGTGTTTCACAGCACCAGTGTCATTGCGCAGCAGGAAGCGGCGCGGTCGGGATTGGGCATTGCGGTGTTGCCTTGCTACATGGCCGAATCGGATCCCGATCTGGTGCCGTTGCTGCCGGATGAGAGCATCGAGCGTAGTTACTGGATCAGTACGCGGCGCGAGTTGCACAAGTCGGTGCGGCTGCGGGTGGTCTGGGATTATGTGGTGGGGTTATGTGAAGCGGAGCAGGGCTTGCTGCTGGGCAGATCGCAGGCCGGCATCCGTTAATCCTTTTTGCTGTGCTGCTGTTGGCGCCGCTTTTGCTTGAGTAGCGCCAAGGCCTTTGGCAATGGAGAGCAGCAATGAGGGAATGGCTTAGCGTTCGCGACATCAATGCGGACACCTTGAAGGCCATCAGTGACGGCGTCTTACAGCATGGCCGAGCCTTGTCTGAGGCGCGCGGCGGGCAAGCTGAAGCCATCGCCTGTGCGCTGATGGAGGAGGGAACACTGATCGGCGGCGCTACCGGTAGAACCGAATTCCGGCGTCTGTTTGTCAATTACCTGTGGATCGACGCGCAATGGCGCGGAACCGGGCTGGGTACTGAGGCGTTGCACAAGCTTGAGGCGCTGGCCGTTGAAAGGGCGTGCGTGGATGCCTTGATCGAAACGCTGGATGACAACGTCGCCCGGTGGTACATCCGCTGCGGATATAGATTGATCGCGCATGTGCCTGAGTACTGCGGCCCGTGGAGTCGTCATTCGCTGTTGAAAACGCTGGTGACGACAGGTGCTCCCACAGGGTTCTTTGGTCGATGGCATTTGCCGGGTTGATTTATATATGGATATCCGTATATTCGGATTTCCGTATGTGATGAGCCCGTCCCATGATCACTCCCACCGAAGTCTTCAAGAGCCTCGCTGACGAAACCCGCGTGCGCGCCATGCTGCTCATTTCCGATCAAGGTGAACTCTGCGTTTGCGAGCTGATGTGTGCGCTCGACGACAGCCAACCGAAAATCAGCCGTCACCTCGCGCAACTGCGCAGCAATGGCTTGTTGCTTGATCGCCGTCAGGGCCAGTGGGTCTATTACCGTCTCAACCCGGATCTGCCAGCGTGGGTGCGCGAAATCCTGCAAGTGACGTCCCTGGCCAATGCTGATTGGCTAAAGGACAACGTCGCCCGCCTGCAGAACATGGACGGGCGTCCGGTGCGCGAAGCCGCCTGCTGCTGAATCCGGATTTAGAGAGTTCTGAAATGTTGCTGGCTTTCGCTGTTTTCGTCTCCACCCTCGTACTCGTCATCTGGCAGCCCAAAGGATTAGGCGTCGGTTGGAGCGCCACGTTCGGCGCCGTGATCGCCCTGGCCGTCGGTGCCGTTTCGCTGCAAGACATTCCCACGGTGTGGGCCATCGTCTGGAACGCCACCGCCACGTTTATCGCGGTGATCATCATCAGCCTGCTGCTGGATGAAGCCGGCTTCTTTGAGTGGGCGGCACTCCACGTTGCACGATGGGCAAAGGGCAGTGGTTATCGATTGTTCGCGTTCTGCGTGTTGCTCGGCGCGGCGGTGGCGGCAGTGTTCGCCAACGACGGTGCGGCGCTGATCCTTACGCCCATTGTCATGTCGATGTTGCTGGCGCTGCGCTTTTCACCGGCGGCGACGTTGGCATTCGTCATGGCCGCCGGGTTTATTGCCGACACGGCCAGCCTGCCGCTGGTGGTATCAAATCTGGTCAACATCGTCTCCGCCGACTACTTCGGCTTGGGCTTTGCCGAATACGCATCGGTGATGGTGCCGGTGAGTCTGGTCAGTGTCGCGGCGACGCTGCTGGTGCTGTTTGTGTACTTCCGGCGCGATGTGCCACAGCGCTACCCGGTTGAGGCGCTTCAGGAGCCCAAAGCAGCGATTCGCGACCACGCCACCTTCGTGGTCGGCGGCTGGACACTGCTGATATTGCTGGTCGGACTGTTCGCACTGGAACCGCTGGGGATTCCTGTCAGTGCCGTCGCGGCAGTGTGTGCGGCGATCCTTTTTGCGGTCGCTGCCAAGGGCCACAAGATCGCTACCCGACGGGTTTTGCGCGATGCGCCGTGGCAGATCGTGGTGTTCTCGCTGGGCATGTACCTGGTGGTGTACGGCCTGAAGAATGCCGGGTTGACTGACCTGCTGGCCGTCGTCCTCGACCGCTTGGCCGAGCAAGGTTTGTGGAGTGCCACCCTCGGCACTGGCCTGCTGTCCGCGCTGTTGTCATCGGTGATGAACAACATGCCCAGCGTGCTGATCGGTGCGCTGTCGATCCAGGCCAGCGACGCCCAAGGGCTCGTTCGCGAAGCGATGATCTACGCCAACATCATTGGCTGCGACCTCGGCCCGAAAATCACCCCCATCGGTAGCCTCGCCACGTTGCTCTGGCTGCATGTGCTGGAACGCAAAGGTCTGCGCATCACCTGGGGCTACTACTTCAAGGTCGGCATTCTGCTGACCCTTCCGGTTCTGTTGATCACTCTTTCGGCCCTGGCACTGCGCCTGAGCCTTTGATGTCCGCCAAAAGCGGTAGGAGCAATCCATGCGAGTTCTGTTCATGTGCACGGCCAACAGCTGCCGCAGCATCCTCTCTGAAGCCATGTTCAATCATCTGGCACCAGCGGGATTCGAAGCGGTGAGTGCCGGCAGTTTTCCCAAAGGTCAGGTCTTGCCGCGCAGCCTGTCGACGCTGCAACAGGCCGGCATCGCCATTGATGGTTTGCACAGCAAAGGCAACGACGCTTTTGAAAGCAACCCGCCGGACATCGTCATCACCGTGTGCGACAAAGCCGCTGGCGAGACTTGCCCGGTGTATTTCGGCCCGGCGCTGAAATCCCACTGGGGGCTGGAAGATCCGTCCGAAGTGAAGGGCGACGAAGTCACTGTCGACGCGGCTTTTCACGCCACCCTTATGCGCATCGGCCAACGCTGTCAGGCCTTCCTCGATCTGCCTTTCCACTCGCTCAGCCGCGATCAACTCAAGGCTGAGCTCGACCGCATCGGCGCGCTTTAAGGAGGATTTATGTCCGAACTGCCCAACCTCGATCTCAATCTGTTCGATAACGCCAAACCGTCGCAACCGGGCGCGCACAAACCGCGGATCCTGCTGCTCTACGGTTCGACCCGCGAACGCTCGTTCAGCCGTTTGCTGGTAGAGGAGGCCGCGCGCCTGCTCGAACACTTCGGCGCCGAAACGCGCATCTTCAACCCGTCCGGCCTGCCACTGCCCGACGACGCTCCGGTCGACCATCCCAAGGTGCAGGAACTGCGCGAGCTGGTGCTGTGGTCGGAAGGCCAGGTCTGGTGCTCACCAGAACGGCACGGCGCAATGTCTGCCGTGTTCAAGGCACAGATCGACTGGGTCCCGCTGGAACTCGGCGCGGTACGCCCGACCCAAGGCAAGACCCTCGCCGTGATGCAGGTCTGCGGCGGTTCGCAGTCGTTCAACGTGGTCAACCAGTTGCGCGTGTTGGGCCGCTGGATGCGCATGTTCACCATCCCCAACCAATCCTCGGTGCCGAAGGCCTACATGGAATTTGACGACACCGGGCGAATGAAAGCGTCGCCGTTCTACGATCGTGTGGTCGATGTGATGGAAGAGCTGGTGAAGTTCACCGTGCTGCTGCGCGATCAACAGGCGCATCTGGTCGACCGCTACTCCGAGCGCAAGGAAAGCGCCGAGCAACTGATGGCGCGGGTCAACCAGCGTTCGATCTGAGGCCGTCCCTCGAGAGGGACGGCTGCGTTCAGTCGACCAGTACTTGCGGCGACACCACCCAGGCGCTGCAGGGCATTTTGTACAACAGCTGTTCCACCGTGCTACCGATCAACCGACCCAGGCCGCGATGGCCGATACGGCCCATGACGATCACATCGATGTCATAGGCATCGGCGTAGCTGCACAGCACGTTGGCCGGATTGCCCATGATCATGTGCTGGCGTTCCGGCGCAATGCCGTTGCGCTCGGCCAGTTCGCGGAATGCATCGCCTTGCGCATCGAACAGCGTTTTCGCCTTGCCCTCGGTGAAAAACGTCGAGGCGTTGCCAAAGCCGAACTCGTCGGCGCTGATTGATGACAGGTCGTAGGCATAGACTACATCCAGTTCGGCATCGCAGAGGCTGGCCAGTTTCGCGGCCTCGCGCAGGATACGGTCGTTGAAGTCGGCGTATTGCTCGTCGCGATGAAACGGATCAATCGCCGCGACGATCCGCCGGGGCCGGGCGTGCTGGACATGGCTGACGAAGTGCAGCGGTACCCGGCATTCGCGCAGCAAATGAACATCGAGCGGGGTGAACATCAACCGCGACATGAACGAGGCGTGCTGCAGATCCTTGATCAGCAGGGCCATCGGCTGCTCCTTGAGGTGAATCTGGATTTCATGCAACGGATTGTCGACCCACACCACTTCCGTGGTCACGGTCACGCCGAGGTGGCGCATGGGCCGCGCCTGGTCCTCTAGCCATTGGCGGTGGCGCTCGACATAACCCAGGCGCATCTGTTCCAGGGCCTGCTCGTTGACCAATCCGGCGGTCGCCAGCCCTTCGAGGTAATCGAATGCCACGATGTGCAGCGCCGCCCCGGATGCCTTGGCCAGGGCCGCGGCCCGATCGAACGCAGGGCTGTGTTTCATCAGCGGTGAAGCTACCAGCATGAAACGTGCTTGCTCGGACATGACGAATCTCCTGTGGGTAGCGGCATTGGCCGGCCAGACGCAACGGCGTCAGTTCATGTTGCTCCGTGCCGCCGGGCGTGGCTTGATCTTTGTCAATGACGCGGCCCAATAATGCCTGCGTCCGACGTGCGGCATCGGCGATGCGCAATCCTGCATTGATTGATCGTTATCAACCTTGTGTCGGTCAGTTCGGCGCAGCCTTGGAAAGGTGCTGAACTCACTGCAAACACCTGCACAGGAGTCTTGATCATGGCCATGATGAAAGCGGCGATATTCGTCGAAAAGAATCGCATCGTGCTGGATGACAAACCGATCCCCGAGGTTGGCCCGCTGGACGCGCTGGTGCGGATCACCACCACGACGATCTGCGGCACCGACGTGCATATCCTGCGCGGCGAGTATCCAGTGGCCAAAGGCTTGACCGTCGGTCACGAACCGGTGGGCGTGATCGAGAAGCTCGGCTCACAAGTCCGCGGATTTTTCGAAGGCCAACGGGTGATTGCCGGCGCCATCACCCCCAGCGGTCAAAGCTACGCCTGTCTGTGCGGCTGCGGCTCCCAGGACGGGCCGGACACTCGCCACGGTTTTCGCGCCACCGGCGGCTGGAAGTTTGGCAACATCATCGATGGCTGCCAGGCGGAGTACGTCTTGGTGCCCGATGCCTTGGCCAACCTGTGCCCGATTCCCGACGGGCTGAGCGACGAACAAGTGCTGATGTGCCCGGACATCATGTCCACCGGGTTCTCCGGCGCCGAACGTGGCGAAGTCAGTATCGGCGACAGCGTTGCGGTATTCGCGCTGGGGCCAATCGGTCTGTGTGCGGTGGCCGGGGCGCGGCTCAAGGGCGCGAGCGTGATCATTGGTGTCGACGCGGTGGCCGAGCGCATGAGTGTCGCGCGGCAGTTGGGCGCGACCCATGTGGTCAATTTCAAGGACGGCGACGTGGTCGAGCAAATCATGGCGTTGACCGACGGGCGCGGCGTGGATGTGTCCATCGAAGCCTTGGGCACCCAAGGCACGTTCGAATCTGCCTTACGGGTGTTACGTCCGGGCGGACGCTTGTCGAGCCTAGGGGTTTACGCGTCGGACCTGCGTATTCCCTACGATGCCTTCGCGGCAGGGCTGGGCGATTACAGCATCGTCAGCACCCTGTGCCCCGGCGGCAAGGAGCGCATGCGCCGGCTGATGGCGGTGGTGCAAAGCGGTGGTGTCGATCTGTCGCCGCTGGTGACCCACCACTTCAAGCTCGACGATATCGAAGCCGCGTATGAACTGTTCGCGCATCAGCGCGATGGAGTGATGAAGGTGGCAATCACGCCGTGATCGGCAACGCACCCCGCAACGTTTAAAGGTGCGGGGCGCAGGAATGTCGCTACAGACTCAGGCGATGAATGACCTGGTGCGGATCATCAGGATCGCTGTGGGTTGCAAAACCCATGGACTTGGCGAGGTCGCGCATGGCCGTGTTGCTGGCGGAATCCACCGAGTACAGGTACCGGAAACCGTTGTGCCGGGCAGCCTTGATCAAATGTTCCATCAGCAACGTGGCCAGGCCGAGGTGCATCCACTCATCGGCGACCGTGACGGCGCATTCACAGTCCTGTTCGCCCGTGGCGGCGTAGCGGCTGATGCCGATCTCGATCAATTCGCCATTTTCGTGAACCAGTGCGATGAAGGCCGCGCGTTGTTTGTAATCGACGTCCATCAATTGATCGAGCAACGCGGTGCCCGGCTCACTGATCTGTGCGAGAAAGCGCAGGTGTCGGGACTCGGGCGACAAGCGCTTGATGAACGCATATTCGCGTTGGCGATCCTTGGCGGCCAGGGCACGGACCAAGACGTGGCGGCCATCCTTGAGCGACTCGATCCAGTATTCACCTTGGTGCGCGGCATAGGCCGGCGCCGCGCGGTCATTGTGGTCTTTGACAGTGAGCATGAGATGAGCCTCCATCGGGGCTGAACGAGCAACGCGCAGGAGAATGCGCTGAGTCTGTTCTACACCGATGTCAGCCCCGGGAACTGATCTGGATCAGATTCCGACACGCGGCCACTGTTTTTCAGCGGGCGATGGTGCTTCTGTTTCCGCAACAGGCTCAACTCTGCGGCGGTTCGCGGGTGCTGCGTTGCGATGCGGGGCGCGGATGCCCGTCGGGAATCGACAAGGTCGCGCGTAAACCACCTTCGGCGCGGTTGGCCAACGTGATTCGTCCGCCCAACTGCGTGGCGATGGTGTTGACGATAGTCAGCCCCAGCCCCGCGCCGTAGGCATTGCCGCGACTGTAGAAGCGTTCGAACAAGCGCGCGCGGTCCGCTTCATCGATGCCCGGCCCCTGATCTTCAACGCTCAAGTGATAGAAACCCTCGGCCTGACTGAGCAGCACGGTGATCACGCCGTGTTCGGGGGAGAAGTTCGCAGCGTTGGTGATCAGGTTGTTCAGGGCAATGTCGATCGTGCCGGGGCTGGCCATGATGTTGAACGGTTCAGCGCTGTCTTCAAAAGCCAGTTCCAGGTGTTTGCTCAGCAACCATGGCGTCAGTTGCACCAGGCTGTTGCGCACGGTTTCGCTGAGGTCGATGGGTTGCAGCGGCGGCGGATTGGGTTTCGGCTCCAGGCGCGCCATGGTCAGCAACTGGTTGACCAAGCGACTGGTGCGGTCGACCCCGGCGATCAGAAACGCCAGCGATTCGCGGCGCTCCTGTTCGGTGCCAGCCTCCTGCAGATTCTGCGCATGCACCCGCAGCACCGCCAGCGGCGTACGCATCTCGTGGGCGGCATCGGCGATAAAGCGCCGTTCGCGGCCAAGCACTTCCTGGATCTGCGCGAGCATGCGGTTGAGCGCCGCCTGCATCGGCTCCAGCTCACTGGGCAGCGGCGCCAGTTGCAACGGTTCCAGCGAACCGCTGTGGCGGGCGCGCAAGGTCTCGGCCATGTTCGCCAAGGGCTTGAGGCCCCAGCCGATGGCCAGCCAGACCATCGCCGCGAGCAGCAAGCTGCCGACCACATTCGGCCACAGGGTGTGGCGGACGATGCGGTCGACCAGATCGGCGCGCACATCGTCACGCTCACCGACCCAGATGCGCAGGCCGTTCTGTTTGTCTTCAAGGAGAAAAGCGCGCCAGTGCCGATTGTTCAGATCCACCACATCGCTGAAGCCGGGCTGAGTCGGCGGCGCCCTGAAGGACGGGGCGCTGGCGGTGTGCACCAACACATCACCGGCAGGATTCCACACCTGAAAAGCGATTTTGCGTTCGTAAGGATGACCTTCGCCGCGCGGCACCGCTTCGCCCAGCGCCGAGTTGAACGCCTGGTAGAGTTCGGCGTGCTGTTTGCTGGCCAAGGGCATGCGCATCACGCCTTGCAGCAGGCGCGCGTTCTGCGCCAATTGCGCGTCGTAGACTTCGGCGATTTCGTGGTTGCTGTCGTGCAGGTTGAAGGTGCTGAGCACCGCGAGGCCGGCCAGCAACAGGCCGATGATCAAGGTCAGCGTGCGGCGCCGGATCGAGGTCATCGACGCTCCTCCACCAGATAACCGACACCACGGATGGTGCGGATCAGGTCGGTGGAAAACTTCTTGCGCAGGTGATGGATGTGCACTTCGAGGGTGTTGCTTTCGGCTTCTTCGTTCCAGCCGTAAAGCAGCTGCATCAGTTGATCGCGGGTCATCACTCGGCCCGGCGGCGATAGCAGTTCGTGCAGCAACTGATATTCCTTGGGCGTCAGGGCCACAGGCTGGCCCTGATAGCTGACTTGCTGGGTGCCGGGGTTAAGGCTGATGCCGGCATGCTCGATCAACGCCTGGGCGCGCCCGGCACTGCGCCGCAACAAGGCGCGCAAGCGTGCCTTGAGCTCATCCAGGTCGAACGGTTTGATCAGGTAGTCGTCGGCCCCGGCGTCGAGCCCGGCGATGCGATCTTCAGTAGCGTCGCGGGCGGTCAGAATCAACACCGGCAGATTCGAACCGCTGTCGCGCAATCGGCGCAGCACTTGCAGGCCGTCCATGCGCGGCAGACCGAGATCGAGCACGGCGACATCGAAGGTTTCGCTGAGCAGCGCATGCAACGCGCTGCTGCCGTCCTTGAGCCAGTCGACGGTGTAACCCTCGCGGCCCAGCGCCTGATGAATGCCTTCACCCAGCGCCACGTCATCCTCAACCAGTAATAAACGCACGCGGACTCCTGTCAGTCGAGTTTCTTGTTCACGTCCACCAGCAGGGCGGCGATCTCTTTGCGGCGCCCGGCATCGGCACTTTCGCGGCCCGGGCGCGGCGCGGCTTGCTGGGCTTTGAGTAGCGCAGCTTTGGCTTCAGCGTAGCGCTTCTGACGGTAGAGGTGATCGCCCCAGAAGTACAGGCTGTCGATGCCGTTGGGGTTGAGTTGCAAGGCTTGCTTGAGCAGTTGCTCGGCCTTGTCGCTGTCGCCGAAACCGATGGGCCAGCCGGGCACGCGGTCATACAGCGCGGCGAGGCTGGTGTAGGCCGAGCCTTGCAGGGCTTTGGGGTCGAGGGTCAGGGATTTCTCCAGGTCAGCCTTGGCGTCCTTGGCTTTGCCCAAGGCACCGAGGCCGCCCTCGGCACCGGCCCAACTGCTGGTGACGATGCCTTTCCAGATCCACGCTTCGGCAACCGCCGGGCGCTGCGTGGTGAACGCGTTGGCCTCGTTGGCCAATTGTTCGAACGCGGCGGCGCGCTGTTTTTCCGCCACTTCATATTGAATGTGCGCCCAGCTCTGCTGGATGCCCTCGAGGCGTTGCTGGTCGGCTGGTTCCAGCGCCCAGACGCTTTGACTGAGGGCGGCGAGCAACAGGCATGCGGATAGTTTTTTCATGGCTTTGGCGACTCGTGGTCAGGTTTTTCACTGAGACGGCGGATCAACGGCAACTGCTTGCGCAGGCCTCGATCCACCAGATGCGGGAGCAGATTGTTCAGGCGGACGAAGAAGCGTTCCGGCCAGCCCAGGTAAAGGTCGCGGCGATCACCGGCAATCGCATGGATCACCGCTGAGGCTACGGTTTGCGGATCGTCGACGTTGGCCTTGAGTGCGTCGTTCAGTGCTTGCGCGGCGGCGCTGTTCATCGAGGTGCGCGTGGCGCGCGGCGCGACGTACAGCACGCTGACCCGGGTGTCGGCGAGCTCCCGGCGCAGTGCCTCGGAAAATCCGCGCAAAGCAAACTTGGTCGCGCAATAACTGGCGTAACCCGGGTAGCCGATCGAGCCGTAGGTCGAGCCGACGTTGACCACCATGGCGCTGTCGGCCTGCTTGAGCAGCGGCAACAGCAGTTTGGTCAGGCACATCGGTGCACTGATGTTTACCGCCAGCATCGCGTTGATGTCGCTGTCATCCAGCTGTTCGAGCATGGCGAAGTGATTGACCCCGGCGGCGTTGATCAGCAGGTTGATACCACCGATGGCTTCGGCGGCGACCAGCACTTTACGGCGGTCGCTGAGGAAGGTCAGGTCGGCGCCGACCCAGCACAACGAGTCGGGGTAGCGCTTGAGCAACGGCAGCAGTGCCTCCTGATGCCGCGCCACCGCGAGCACATGGGCACCGGCGGCGCACAAGGTTTCGGCGATGGCCAGGCCGATGCCGCCACTGGCACCGGTCAGCACCACCCGCGCATCACGCAGCTGCATGTTGAGCCTCCGCGTCACGCGGCAAGCCACGGAACATGTCGGTGTACAGGCGATAAACGACTTTCGAGGCATGGATCACGGCGGCTTGATCCTCCGGATCTTCGAGCTGATTCATCAGCCGCCGATAGGTTTGCATGTGCTCGATGTCGAGCGAACCGTGGGAACTCAGGTAACTGAACGCGGTTTCCGGCAACGCCAGGCGCTCGCGAATGCTGCCCGCCGCGTGGGTGGCCAGGGCGATGCTGGTGCCTTCGAGCACATTGACCATGCCGAACAGACCGACCGGATTGCCACGGGCGATCAGGTCGTAAAGGAAGCTGACCATCAGCTCGATCGACAACGACGGCTGACCATCGCGCACCGCATCGCGATCGCCGCCACATGCAGCGATATCGTTGAGCACCCAGTGCTCGTGGCCGTATTCATCTTCGATGTACTCGGCCACCGCTTTGCGCAGCCATTCCAGACGCGTCGGCAGGCGTGCACCGCAAGCCATCATCAGCGGCACGGTGTGGCGCACGTGGTAATACGCCTGCGCCAGAAACGCCCGATAACTGTCGAGGCTGACCTTGCCTTGCAGGGCATCGACGATGATCGGCAGGTTGAACAGTTCGTGGCGTTCCTGTTGCGTGGCTTCTTGCAGGGTGTCAAAAAAACTCATGATGCGGACTCCTCGGAAACAGCGGATTCGGTCAATTGGTTGTGGTACTGCGCGACGATGGCGTCGCGGCGCGGGCGGCCATTGGCGGTGAGCAAGCCATTGGCGGCGCTGAAGGGTTGCGGCAAGCGCGTCCACTGATGCACCTGGGCGTAATCGGGCAAAGCCTCGTTGGCTTCGGCGACGGCAGCGGCCAGTTCGGCGTCGGTGCAGTCCGGGCGATGCGGCCAGAGCAGGGCGTGATTGCGCGGCAAAGCCTCGCCGTAAACGAACGCCTGGGCGATATGGCGGCGCTGGGTCAGCTCGGACTCGACCCATTCCGGGTTGACGTTGCGCCCGAAACTGGTGACGAACTGGTGCTTCTTGCGGCCCTTGAGATAGAGAAAACCTTCCGGGTCGAATTCTCCCAGGTCGCCACTCGGCCACCACTCATCGGCGTACGGCGCGTCGCCCAGATAGCCGAGCAACGTCGAGCCCTTGATCAGCACTTCGCCGTCCTCGGCCAGGCGCACTTCGACATGCGGCAACGGCCGGCCGACGCTGCCGGGGCGGCGCGCGCCGGGGCGATTGAGGCACACCACCGAGGCGCATTCGGACAAGCCGTAACCTTCGTAAACCGGCAGCCCGACCCGTTGCGCACGGTGCAGCAGATCCTCCGAGACGCGCGCACCGCCGACAGCGGCAAAGCGTAGGGTTTGCGGGTCGAAGGCTTTTTGTTCGGCGGCGCTGACCAGCAACAGCAGCAACTGCGGCACCAGGATCAGACTCTCCGGCGCACGGCTGGCCAGATAACCGAGCAAGCGCGGAATCTCGACGCCACTGGCGCCCTGAATGCCGAGGGTTTTCTGGCTCGGCAAACTCAGCGTCGCGCCGGCATACAGCGCGGCATAGCAACCGAGGTTCTCCAGCAGAATCGCCAACGGCAACAGCGCCAGATGATGCTGCGGTCCGGTGGCTTCGCTGGCCTGATCCAGCTCCCGTGCCACCCGCAGCAGGCTGTCGGCGCTCAGGCACACACCTTTCGGCGTGCCGGTGGTGCCGGAGGTGAAGGTGAGTTTTGCGGTACCGGCCGGCATGCGACTGGGGCCACTGAAGGAGCGGCACCAGAACTCGCCACGTTGTTCATAGCCGGCCGCGAGCAGTTCGGCACCCAGTTCCGGCTCGGCAATCACCCGTTCGGCCTGGCTCTGTTGCAGACAATGGGCGCGCTGCGCCGCACTGAAAAACGGCGGCAACGTCACGCAGGTCAGGCCTTCGAACAGCACGGCCAGATCCCAGAGCATCGCGTCGACGCCGTTGTCCAACGCCAGCGCAATCACCTGCGCTTGCTCATCGCGCAAACGCTCCTGGCGATACAACACCTCGGCGTACAGCGTGGCGTAATCGAGTTTCAGCGTGTCGCCCCACAGGGCCGTCGCGTGGTCATTGCGCCGGGCATGGTCGCGCAGGGTTTCCTGGAAGCGTTGCAGTTCAAGCGACATGACAGGCTCCTTCAATCGAAGTCGGCAAACCCAGGCGAGTAAACAGGCCGATATCGCGCAAATGGACGAACCCGGCGCGGATGTTGCCGACATGCACCCAAGGTTTACTTTCGTAATAACTGCCCCAGTGTTGACGCTCGTCACCCAATCGTTCCGGGTCAGCGGCGCACAATGTCACTGGCTTCAGGCCCAGGCGATGGAAGCTGTTGACCAGGCCGATGTTGCCGGTGAACGTCACCCATTCCAGGCCGCCCATGGCCAGCAGGTAGGTGATGGCGATGATGCTCAGGCGCGCGCTGCCGGTGTCGCTGGCGGCGAGGTTGCCGACTTCGACGATGGCGCTGCGCTCGACCGCACGATCCGCCGCCGCGCTGATTAGCGGCTCGATCGGCTCATCCAGATAGCGCTCAAGGAACAGTGATTCCAGATGCGCGCGACGCACCCCGGCCACGGCGCACAACTCGCCATCGCCGTTGTGCATGCCGAACAGCTCGGGCATGAAGTGGCGGATATCGGCGCCATGGGCTTTGCGAAAGCGTTGCTGGATAAAGCTTTCAAACGTCGCTCGCAGAGTGTCGTCGGGCAGCGCGCCGGTCAGTGTCATCTGCGGTGTTTCGGCTTGACCGAAGCGCAGGGGCAGGGCGATGTTCCAGTCAAAATCGGGCATGGGCAGAACGCCTCCCTCAATAGGTTTGAGGCGAGTATCGGAGGCATTTCTTAACGAAGTCTGAAGGTGAAAAAAGGTTAACGTGAGGGTCTGTCTTCAGACTCTCTTAAGACTGGGCGGGCAGGGTAACGCCGTCGGTTCGCCCAACAACCGGAGCGAGGCGGTCGAACGAATCGGCCGTCACTCACGACAATCACGAGGCGCAGCTTATGACCCGCGACACCGCCGTAACCCGTTATGGAAAACTCTCAATCACCCTGCACTGGCTGATGCTGGCGCTGTTTGTCGGCGTTTACGCATGCGTCGAAATCAAGGGCTACCTGCCCAAGGGCAGCGAGGCACGCGGCTTGCTGATGGGCTTCCACGGCCTGTTCGGCGCGAGCATCTTCGCTCTGGTCTGGCTCCGCCTGCTCGGCCGCCTCAGCCCACGCCCGCCGATCACGCCCAAACCACCGGCGTGGCAGACCGGCATCGCGCACCTGACACACCTGGCGCTGTACGGCCTGATGATCGCCACACCGATCCTCGCCTGGCTGATGCTCGCCGCCGCCGACAAACCGTTCCCGTACTTCGGCTTCCACGTCCCGGCACCCGTGGCCATCGACCCGGACTTCGGCAAACAACTGAAGTACTGGCATGAACTGATCGGCAGCACCGGCTACTGGCTGATTGGGCTGCACGCAGCGGCGGGGTTGTTTCACCATTATTGGGTGCGGGATAACACGCTGGTGCGGATGCTGCCGGGCCGCACCGAATAACCCTGATCGACTACAACCCCTGTGGGAGCGAGCAGGCTCGCTCCCACATGTTTTTCTGGTGTTTTCGAGTAACCGACACTTCAGGTTTTGCGCCTGCCTGCCGATGAAATCTGCACGATTTCAACGGATGCCATTCATGAACAAGGTAGTTGCTGTACTGGCGCTTAGTGCCCTCGTTGCAGGCTGCAAGAGCACTCCACCCAATCCTCAGGAAGAAAACCTCACCGGCACCCGCTGCATGGTGTTCTCGAGTGTGAAAGACCTTTCCACCGAACACCTCGACTATGTTCGCGAAGCCAGCAGCAACGGCAACGTTAAGTGCAAGATTGCGCTTGGCGTGTTGTATGAGTTCGGTCGTGGCGGCTTATCACCAGATGTGCGCAAGGCCCGGGCCCTGTATGAGTCTGTCGCTGTCGTGGATGGCGCCGGGTATGAGCAACTGGCGCGCATGGCCGATGAGGGCAGCGGTCAGGCGCCCGATGCTGTCGAAGCGCGACGACTTTATCAATTGGCGCTCGCGCATCGTCAGAGCGTCTACAGCGAGTTCGCGCTGGCACGGTTGATGGAAGCAGGGCGAGGCGGCCCACAGGATCTGTCCGGGGCGCTGACGCATTACCTCAATGCCACTCAGCGCATCGATGACGAGGCATGGGCCGGCGTGCAGCGGGTCCGCGCCCAGGTGTTGACGCTGACCACAGAGCAGACACAGCGCTACAACGAAAAATGGTACGACGGCGTCGGCAACAGCCTCGCAGCAGCGATACACGATACCGAGTTGCTGTTGAACAGACAGATCAAACCCGGCACCGCGAGTAAACCCGTCACGCTGGAGGCGAAAGGCAAACCCGGTTCGCTGGTGCCGCACATCACCTTGGTCGAAAGCTCCGGCAACAACGACGTGGACCAAGCGGTGGTCAAGGCCCTCAGCGAATACCGTTACCCGGCGCAGCCGATTTTGAAGGCTGGGCAGGAGTCCTGGTCATCAGAGTTTCCGGTCAAGGTCGGAGTGAAGTGAACTGGCCGGGCCGGGCCGGGCCACTTGCCGGAACAGTCTCTCGCGTCCACTCTATGACCTGCCGACAAGGAGCGTCCGCCGACCCTCCGTCGTGACCACAGGGAGCTTGCAGCATGAGCGAAGACAACAAGGTAAAAGGCCCGGTGTCGTACTTCCCCTCCATCGAGAAAAAATACGGCCAGCCCATCGATCACTGGCTAAACCTGCTCGCCGGCATCAGCGACAAGAAACACATGGAACTGGTGGCATGGCTCAAGGAAGAACACGGCATGGGCCACGGTCATGCCAACGCCTTGGTTGCGCATCATCTGGCGGGTAAAAAGTGAGGGCAGGGCAGCGATGAATTTCTCCCACCGACCAGTGACGGCCGACGACGTCAACACCCTCTGCGGCTTTCCCCAAGGCGAACAAGAGCTGTTCTTCATGTTCCCGAAAGCCAACTTCCCGCTGACGGAAGAGCAGATGCGCAGCGCAATCAGCCAACGCTTCGACTCCACGGCTTTTCTGGCCAACGGCGAGTTCGTCGGCTTCGCCAACTTCTACCGCGCTGAGCACGACGGCATCTGCTGCATCGGCAACGTCATCGTCGCGCCATACGCCCGAGGCCAAGGTGTGGCGCGGTACATCGTCGAAACCATGACCGCGCTGGGTTTCGAAAAATACCAGGCCAAGGAAGTGCAACTGTCCTGCTTTAACGAAAACACCGCCGGCCTGCTGCTCTACCCGAAACTTGGCTTCGTGCCGTTCTCCATCGAAGAACGCCCGGCGCCAAATGGTGGGCGCTCAGCGCTGATCAACATGACGCGCACCAGAGGCGCAGCGCATGCCACTCACCTTCCATAAGATGCACGCCAACGGCGATGACTTCGTCGTGATCGACTCACGTAACATTGCCAACCCCGTCACCGGCCAACTCGCCCGGAGCCTGGGTGATCGTCATCGCGGCATCGGTTTCAACCAACTCGCCGTGGTCCTCGATTGCGAGGACGCCGATGCGCGCGTGGAGTTCTCGAACGCCGACGGCTCAGCGCTTGACGTGTGCGGCAGCGCCACCCGTGGCGTGGCGGACAGGTTGATGCGCGAAGCCAGCCGAACATCGATCACCCTGCGCACAAACCGTGGCTTGCTCACCTGCGAACGCATGCCCAGCGGATTGATCGCCGTCGACATGGGCGAACCGTTGTTCGACTGGCAAGACATCCCTCTGGCGCAAGAATACGACACGCTATTTCTACCGCTCGCCGGCGCTCCAACCGCGTGCAATATGGGCAATCCGCACTGCACCTATTTCGTCGACGACCTCAGTTCCGTCGATATCGCCGCCCTCGGCCCAAGCCTAGAAACCCACCCATTGTTTCCACACAAAACCAACGTCCACTTCGTGCAGATCATCGACCGCCAACACATCCGCCTGCGCATCTGGGAACGCAACGGCGCCATCCCGCTCGGCTCCGGCTCATGCTCATGTGGCGCGGCCGTCAACGGCATCCGCCGAGGCCTGCTCGACCACACCGTCACCGTCGAATGCGACGGCGGCCCCGTCACCGTCCACTGGAATGGCTCAGGCTCCGTAACCCTGAGCGGCCCGGTAGAACCCACTTTCTCCGGCACAATCCCCGACAGCCAACTCGACCTCAAGTGAACACAATCCCCCTGTAGGAGTGAGCCTGCTCGCGATGACGCCAGCCCAGTCACCGCAAACCCCAAACCCACCACAAATCCCCTGTGGGAGCGAGCCTGCTCGCGAAGACGCCCACCCAGCCACCCCATCAACCACTGACCGAAATAAACAGTAAAACCACCACTGTTTAAACCAAGCCTCAAGTAACCACCGAAACCCTACAACGCCTTGCGCCGTTACCTACGACTAAGCCAGAATCCGCCGGCTTGTGCGTCTAGGTCGCGGGTTCTATCGTCTGTCGGTCGCTGAAAAACAGTGATCGGGTTTGGTAGCCCGCCATAACTAGTCGCATCGCGAACCGTTCGCAGACCTCATCAGGTCTCTGCTCAATGGTGGCCATGCGCAGGACACCTTCGGGTGTGCCGGGTCCTAGTTACCGGTCTACCAACCCGCGTATGGCCGCCACCTTCGTTTGGTAGCGAATGTGAAGGCTCCTTTTTACTAACTAGGAGTTTCACCATGATCAAACCAACACCCAACCCACCCGAAACCGACCCCACATCCCCCTACGAATCCCCCGACTCCAAGCGATTCCACGAAGCCGCCGAACGCGCCCTCGACCACTACCTCAAACCTGCCAGCCAAATCATGGCCAGCACCCAACAACCCGAACGCATGTACCTCGCCAACCCGAAGTACAACAGCGAATCCCTGCTCGCCAACGCCAGCGAAACCCTCGGCTCCGCCAGCGAAATGCTCCTCAACTTCGCCGCCATGCTCGACACCTCCCATCGCAAAACCGCACTGGGCATCGCCCAAGTTGTGATGCTCGGCGAAATCGCCGTCAACCAAGCGCTGGATAACGTCGAAATCGCCAGCTAACCCCCACCCCGACGAGGGGAAACCCTCGTCGAACCCTGCGGTAACACCCCGGCTGGCAAACGGCCACGGCTTGCGCCCCCCAGCCTCGGCTGTCAACCTTCGGGCCGTTCTCAAGGATCAGAACCAGGAAACATGGATGAGTGGCTACGTACCCAACCCCCCGAAAAACTATCGCTACGAAGAAGCCAAACCCGTCGATATTCACGCCCAGCGTTGGGCGGAATATGAGAAGCACGGGAAAGAACCTGCGCGCGAACCTGAGAAAATCGGGATCGCGTTGAGGATTGGGGTTTTCTTTGATGGCACTGGGAACAATGCGAATAACACGGCGGCTGGATTGCTGTGTGGGGCGCAGCATCCGATTGCGCCGGAAGATATTCCTGCTAGTTGTCAGCCCTACATGAGGGATCCGGACAGCAGTTACGCTAACGACATCAGCAACGTGAAAAAGCTGAGCGAACTGTATGAGGCACCGCGACTCGCTGAGGGAGAGGGACCACGAAAGAAAGCTTTCGGTATGGTCTACGTCCAAGGCATAGGTACCCGTTCAGGTGAAGAAGACAGTAAATTCGGCGCCGGTACAGGACGTGGCGAAACCGGTGTTGCCGGGCGCGTCCAATCTTCTTTCACTTTGATCGAACAGCGTATCACTGAGGTATTGGATAAAAATCCCGATAGTGAAATTGCTTCGTTGACCTTCGACACGTTTGGCTTCAGTCGCGGTGCAGCAGCCGCCAGACATTTCGCCAATGAGATCGTGCGTGGCAAACAAGGCCCTTTAGGCGAGATTCTTCGTAGCAAATCAGATGTCCTCAGTCCGACCTTTGTCGATCAATACAACGGCGACATCAATGTGGGCTTCATTGGTTTGTTCGACACTGTGCCGTCGATTGCTGGATGGTCCAATTTGGGCAATATCAAAAGTGCAGTCGCAACAGGGATCAAACTCTACCTCGACCGACGTTACTTCACCGACGTTGTGCAGTTGGCGGCGCGGGATGAGTGCAGGGCTAACTTTGCTCTCAATCGCGTAGCGATGGATCATCCGGAAATTGTCTTGCCGGGTGTGCATTCCGATGTGGGTGGAGGTTACCTTGAGGACGCTGAAGAATGCGTGCTCATTAGCCCAATGCAAACGCTAGAAGTCGGCAACTATGTGGATGTCACCACCACATCGATCTACCAGGATGCGGTCAATGTGAGAAATCAGTGGTTAGCCAACGGCTGGCCTTCCGAAATGCTGGAAGTCGTTACTCCCCCTCCATTACTGATGCCGGTCAGTCCTCAGGATCGACTGAGTCCTCGAGTCAAACGAGTCTACACCGCCGTTCAACTCAAGCGTCCGGTGAGTGGGTTACTGTCGAGAGTGAGCCTGCGCGTGATGCATCAACTCGCCAAAGCCAAAGGCGTTCGCTTCGAAGACATTCCCGAGACGCCAGACTTCGCCGTTCCTGAAGAACTTCAGCCCATGTGTGATCGTTTTGTCTCCGGCGACTACAGCACCACGCCAGAGGAGGAGCAAATGCTCAAACTCAAGTACATTCACACGTCCGCCAATTGGAACCATCCGCTTGGCAGGAGAGATGGAAGTGGCATCAGAGCTGTTTACATCAACGCCCCCACGGAAGATGCAATCCGAGTAAAGCACCCACACGTACCTGACTGGACGCTTTGGTAATGAAGTTATTTACAGCACTGCTGTGCATGCTGTTTGTGGTCGGTTGTGAAGCCGATCCGCTTTCAGCAAAAAACGACCCTAAATCCCCATGGTGGGAACTCGGTTTTACTGAACCCAACTACATGAAGGTCTGGGTTGAAGACACTGCAGTGGAAGACATAAAGGGCAAGACGTTTCTGCGCACGGGTGGCGGTTCAGCATCGGGCGGGTACCCAGAGGATGGTACTGAGTCGGCCCGAGGATGGGACGGAGTGGGCGCGTCCGCAAAAGCGGTGGTTGGCGCCGATCTCCCAAAACGAATTTTCGTTCGCTGGCAGTCCATCGTAGAGCCTCAGACCTATCGTGCATGGGTGGACATACCCGAAGAAGCCAGACAATTGATGCTGACCTCGGTCAACCAGCGCTGTGCGAAAACCCCAGACCAAAAAGCTACCTACATATCTTCGGTCTATCTGGGATTGGCTCCCGGAGGTGTCGTACAAGTTTGGGTTAGAGACTCCTGCCACCATCCAATCAAAGTGGCTAATGCTCAAGCTGAAATCGAACCGCTAGGACCAAGTCAGGGGAAAACCCAGGGACGATATGCATATCCCATCAGTGAAAAGTCCAAGCGATATATCGAAAAATTCGGTATCCCTTACGGGAGTTGGTAGACGGTAACCAATGAAGCAACGCATTGTTGCGGTGTGCGTGTTGTTCCTGAGCGGCTGCCAGTCTTCCTATCATCTATCCCTAAAAAACGACCCGAAATCCGAGTCGTGGGAGCTTGCGTTCACCGAACCCTATTACATGAAGGTTTGGGTTGAGGACAGTGCCGTTGAAGACATAAACGGCAAGCTATTCATGCGCACAGGAGGAGGGAAGGCCGCTGGCGGGGAGCCAGAAAACGGCAAAGAGTCCGCGCGCGGTTGGCATGCTGTAGGTGCGGCTGCGACACCAGTGATTGGCGCTGGCTTGCCCAAACGCATTTACGTGCGCTGGCAATCCATTGTTGAGCCGCAGACCTATCAGATTTGGTTGGATGTGCCTGAAGAGGCGAGGCAACTGATGATGCAATCAGTCTGTCAGCGCTGCCCGGAAACACCGGAGGAACAGGCCAGCTATAGCGCATCTATTTATTTGGGTTTGGCTCCAGGGGGCGTTTTACAGGTTTTTGTTCGGGACTCATGCCATCGTCCGGTCAAGATCGCCAGAGCACAGGCCGAGATTGAGCCACTAGGTCCTAGTCAAGGTAAGAACCAAGGGCGCTATGCGTATCCCGTCAGCGAAAAGTCCAAGCGGTATATCGACAAATTTGGCATACCGTACGGGAGTTGGTAGACGCAGGCATGAGACACTTCACTCGCCTGTCTTTTAGTGGCGTTGTTTTTAGTAATCATCTTTGACAACTACCACGTCAATTCTGGTTTCAACGAATTTTCCGGGAACAGTCAGTGAACTGAGTCGATGAGTGGTGTCAAACTACCGGTGGTGTTATGCGGGCGAACAATCGCTACCATTTAAATAACTAAAAGTATCATTTGAACTAAATTATAAACAGGTTTAACAATCACGAAATCGCACAGCGATTTCTGGATACCGAGAGAGCGGCAGCTAAAGTTTTCTCCAACGCTGTAATTCCAAATGGATGAGCTATTAGCTGCCCCTTGAAGGCTATTGGATTGGTAGATGCGAAGGGTGTTTTCAGAGATGCTCGATATCACTGATCTGCGCAGTTTTTTGCACAGATCCGGAACTCGTCAAGAATAAGGTGTAAATTACACCACAAATATCTGCATTCCTTTAAGTGTTCCAAATTCACTAGGTTGAATTTTTTCGACCATTCTTTCAAGAATGCTAATTAGTTTTTCATTGCTATTTTTGCTTTCTGGGGAAAGCTTGGAGAGCACGTCATTAAGGTTTCTTGCAAAATCTTCGTGCGACCTTGGAATAGGAAGCTCCCCATTTGACATTCTACGTGCAATTTCGTTAGTTGATTTTGTTTCGAAGTCAAAAGTTGATTCCGATATTTTTCCTTTCTTCAAAAGGTTATGGAGTTTTCGTCTCACTTTTTCCCTGCCTCCACTTTTCACACATGCCAAGCACCATTTGTGAAGCAATCCTGCTTGATATTCGCTATCGATTTTATTAAAGTCAATAAATTCTTCGATGATTTTTATCCGTATTTTTGGAAAGGTGGTGCTTAGCAGAGTTGCTCTGTCTGGGTGTGAATTTAGCGGGTTATTTTTGAGGTGGTTAATTATTATAAACGGAAATAGATCGAATGCTGCCTGTACTGCTTTTTCTGAGTCGGACTCTGATAGTTTAACGTCAGGATTATAATGAGACGCCTTGTCGCCAAGATCTTTGATCGTGTTCAAGGTGCTAATGAGTTTTTGGTCAACCTTGCCATTCAGGCTGGATGTTAAATCCCCAATGGAGAACTTTTTATAGTCTCCTTCAGAAAGTTCCAATTCTTCCGAGAAAAATTCCTTAATCATCATTTCGGCAAACCATCTGGCGGTTTGCGTTTTGGCATCATGTGATGAGTTTTCAGAAGTGAGATCGCTGGTCCGATGAGTTGCCTGATGAGGGATTAGTCTATCCATTTCAATAAAGTCTCTAAGTGCTAACTATTAAAAATGCGCCTGAGGCGCACGCTTTCCAAGTTTATAGTGTAGGCTCAAATTTTTCTCGCTGCGCTTATTTTGTATAAAGGTTTCAGCGCTCTGAAGAGCTTATAAAAGAAGCATAGGTCGCGTGTGTGGCTTCAATTCTTTGCCACTTTGTGGACGGTCTTAAATTAAAGACTACCGATTCAAACGAAGCGTGTCTATCGAAAGTGAAGCTCGTCGTCATCCGCGGTGCCGCTAGAGTCACCCGGCAGAAATGCGAGCCGCCGGTGCCAGTGTAATTTTATTAGGTACAGAGCGCGGGGATCAAACTCAAAGTCCGACACTATCTATGCTGATGCCGACCGGTTTCTAGTGACTACTAGCCCTTTACCATAGTCAGCGAGGGACGATAGCGGTTACTCGCGAACTGCAGCTACCGAGCCAAAGCTGCCAGTGGCGAGAGGCTGTATCCAGCAATAAGCGGCCGCACCCCAAGGGCGGCTACCGACCCTTAACTGCAGGTGTAGAAAAGCATCGGCCGGTCAGAAAGATCAAAGATAAATCGGTCCCTTCTTCCCGCTGTGGAGCGGGACCACTATATCTATTTTGGATTAATCTGGAACGTGGAAAACCAGTACTGTCAGGATCAACTCGCGGCCTGCATCATCGTTCGCGCGTAGCATATAGCGAAAGCCGCTCTCATGAGGCCAGTTCTCGGCACGCTTAAAATTGGGGTGACCCCTTACCTGGATGTCTATGCCATTCATAACTGTCGTGGTATCGGTGCCGCGATTGAAGATCAATATTGCGGTTTTCCCGTCCCGCCAAGCGGCATGGCCGAGGAGTTGGTCTATAAGGAAAGGGAACAGATTTATTTTCCCAGAAGAAAATTAATCTGCCACCTTTTCTTTACATAGTACGCTTGGGGTCGTCAGCTGACCATGTCAGCCACCATTTTTTGGAAGTCCACGGAAGAATTTCTCTTTATTCTCACACTAACGCCGGTAGGAAAATTTTACGTTAGTGCAGGCTTGAATTTTTCTATGGCATCAATGATACCGTCGCGATTATTTATACCAGCTTGTGAAATTTTATGATAGAGAAGGCTCCAGCCAATAAGGGCATCATCCCAGTGCACAGTATCTCCTAGAATTGAAAATATATAGGAAGGCATCTTAACTTTGGCTGATCGCCCTAATGCATGCCTTGCATGAATCGAAAGAGAGTTATCACCTGACCCACAAACGGATATGGAAAGAGCAAGCTTTCCTTCATAACTAGATTTTCCGAGCAGGGGCAGTAAGTGTTCTATAAGTTCGTCCCATTCTACAACATCATTTTCGAATGCTAAACATCCTGAATTTCCATGGGGTGAAATATGTAGAAACAAAGGTAGCGACGGGTATCTTTCAGCGTGATTTGAATCAGACGAGGCCGAATAATTAATTATTGATTTAAAGTCGGCTTTAGATTTGGCAAAAAGCGAAATCGCTTGATGTCCCATAAGGTTACAAGTGGCCTTCAATGCTTTCGCTTCGGATCGCCCATCGAATAGTTCATTACTCTCTAGACAAGCTCAGATGAAAAATACAAAGTGAACACTATCACTTCGATCATGGGAATGGGCTTACGAAAAAACACGGGTAAAATTCCACATCACGGCAGCTCTCTTGAATTTACATTGGAAGAGGATGTCTCGTGACTAAAAAATAATAAGAATAGAGGTCTTGTCTAGTGTTTTGGATTAAAATCCTAACTACCTCTTTTAGCCGATAAAGGCTGCTTTAACAGGGAAGTGAAGGGACGACCGCGAACGCAGTTTACGGACGTCCGAGTGAGGAAGTCGGGCCGATTGGAACCGTGTTTGATACTTTACATATAAACAGCTTTGATAAGCGCTATAATTGCATCTGCTTCGGGTTCTGAAAGATAAATCTTACCTGCCCCGTGACTAAGTATTATCTCACCCTCGTGTTTATAAAAACCTTCAGCGGGGCTGCTGTCATAGTTTTTTACGTACTGTATTGCTGTATCTTTTGGAATTCCAACTGTCCAGCCTGCAACGATCCATACTCCAAGAGAATCGGCGGAGGCTAAAACTTTGTTTATATTGCGCTCGAACGATAGTTGACGGCTCATAAATTTCCTTATTCGTTGTGTGGCGTTTAGTTTAAGGGTGGAAGTGAAACAGCGCTCCTGCGAATAGAACCAAAATGCGCATTGCGTGAGGGATCAATCTCTTTGCTTCCTTTTGCTGCTAGGGAGCCTTGCAGGTGCGGAGCGGAGTTGCGTCTTAAAGCCTCGATTTCCTCTAGTCGCGACTTTTCCATAACGATCAATTGTAAAAATGGTTTCTTTGATTATGTTTTTGTATCCATTTTCTATTTTAAATTCAAAAGAGACGGAATCCGACTTAAATACCCACTGTTGAGAGCCGAGCGCCAAGAAACTAAACTTTTCACCCTCGATTTCCAAAACGTGGGAATGCAATGCGCCTGTGTTACCGCCTCGGCTTGGAGGCCGTTGGGGTTCCTTAAGGAACAAACCATACGAAGTGATTCTTTTACTTTCTACTCGCAACTTATCCATGAGCTTCCTCAATTTACGGTTAAACATCCAGCTTGCTGGCGAGTAAAGGTACAGCTTGTGCGAGTCGAGTGCACAAAGCGAACAGTGTAAGCTTTGACCATTTGAGATTAACGCTGGCTAAGCCATGTATCAATCCCTCGCCAGCCTTCAATATCGGATTGTTTCCGGGCCGGTAGCGGCCTTTCGTAAAGGACAGTTTCGGGGCGGATGCGGCCCCTCATAGACGTCTGCTTCTGGCCGAAAGCAGCCCGATCCGTAACTCCCGAGTATTGCCAGATCAACGAATCCAAACACGGCCTCATCCAGCAACAATGTCAAACGCAGCACTACCCAACACCTCCCCATTAACCATTACCCGCACCCCATGCCGCCCCTCAAAATGCTTCCGCGTCGTAAAATCCTTAATCACCTGCCGCCTCCCCAGAACCACACTCCCAAACCCCGCCAAAACCACCGTCTTCAACTTAAAAACCTTCCCCGAAACCCCGCCATTCGCCTTCACATAGTCAATCGCATAATCAATCACCAACCGCTGCTCATGCGCCACGGTTGACTTCACCACAAACGACAACGTAATCGCTTCCCCCAACCTCACCACCGCCGGTTCAACCCGCACATCCAACAACTCAACCTCAGCCTTCGCCCCGGCGCCAATTACCGTTAACGCCCGCAAATCCCCCTGCTTAATCAAACTCCGCAACGCATGCTTCGCAATCCAAGCCGTGTGCTTGTTCTCCAGCGACCAACCTTCAATCGTGTCCAACACCCACTCCGGATGCACCTTCGTCACATCATTCAAATGATTCGCCACGGACTTGCGCACGTACAAACTCTCATCCGCCTTCAACCGATCGAGTATCCCGGCGGCCAACTGCGGATCGGCCTGAACCGCTTCCAACCGAAACGACCAAGGCAGGCGAGGGCGGCTGCCTTCGCTGGCGAGGCGTCGAACGTGATGGTTTTCGTCGCGGGTCCAGTCGTGCATCCGTTCCAGCGAGCGTTCCAGATCGCTGCGCAAAAAGTGGCGGATGGCGAATTCGGAGGAGCCGAAGGTGGTGAAGTACTTCAGGGCTTCCATGGAGGTGTCGAACGCGTGCCCGCCGTAGCTGGCGACGTAGTGCGGCAGGCACATGCTGACGAATCCGCTGTTCAGCCGTGGTGCGAGTTCGAAAAGCACTTCCAGGGAATCTTGGTAATCCGGCGGCAATACGGCGTGCAGGCTTTCACCGACACGCGCCATGCGTTGCATCACTGATAATTCAGCGAGTCCGGCCTGGGCGTGTTTGATAAACGCCTTGGCCTTGAACGCCGGGTACACGGCGCTCATTTCGCGGGCGATGTGCTGCAAGCGCTCGGCGTTGAAGATTTCCTTTAACGCCGGGGCGGCGGTGTCGGTGGTGCTCATGGTCAGGTCATCGGGGTGCTGACGAACGCTTCGAGGGTTTCGGCGTAGGCGGTGTATTGGGCGATGTGGGGGTAGCGGCGGGTGTCGATCTGGTCGGGGACGACGAGCTCGGTGAAGCTCCAGGCGACGGCGAGGCTGATGCCGGCCTGGGTGAGGGTGCCGTCGGTGGGCAGGCCGGTTTTTTCCAGTTCTTGCTCGAGGGCGGTGAAGGCGGCGGCGAGTTGGCCTTCGACGCGTTCGACCCACGGTTGGTATTGAATGTCGGCTGGGCGCAGGTTGCGTTCGTAATAGAGCTGCACGGCTTTTTCGCAGGCGGCGAGGCTGAGGCCGATCAGGCGCAGGGCGTGGGCGCGTTGTTTCAGGTCGCTCGGCAGCAGACTTTTGTCGGAACTGGCTTCGAGGTAGTCGAGGATGAGGGTCGAGTCCATCAGGACTACGCCGTCGTCGAGGAGCAGCGTGGGGGCTTTGACCACCGGGTTGATCTGCTGGAATTGCTCGAAGTGGCGGAACACCGAGACTGACTCGTGTTCGAGGTCGATGCCAAGGCGTTTGGCGGAGATGGCTACGCGGCGCACGTAGGGTGAGTCGAGCATTCCGATCAGTTTCATGTGCAACTCCTTTGGCAAATCACGACCTGACGATGGGGATCGAATGTAGCGGGAAAAGCTGTTGGTTGACTACCGGGAAAAAAGTTTTGGCCTTCTGTAATAGCCGTGAAACAGAAACTGTTACATCGATGAAACATCCGAAAATAAAGGCTTTCATTGACCTTGCGAGGTGTTTTGGCGGATCTATAGTCAAAGTGCCAGCACCGTCCAGGGATGGAAAAGTTAAGCGAGCTCAGGCCCTCTGATTCAGTACTCGTTTGTATTACTCCCTTGCAGTCCATCAACCCTAGAGCGATGAGGCACTGCCGTGCGCGCAGTAAGAGTGCGCGCCGTCGGTCACATAAAAGGGTCCGAGGGGCATGTCATGAACAATTTTCATCGTTTGACGATTTGTGCGTTGTGTATTGGGTTGGTCGCTTGCAGTAGCCGCCCGGAGCGCGGGGCGGTCGTGCAGCAGTGGTCGGCGAATACGGAGCAGTTGAACTTCAAACCGATATTTCCGCCGCGTGGCAACTTTGAAGTAGGCGATTTTTATGTGGTAAGAGCCGCGAAGGCCGGTAACAAGATGAAAACCGCTGATTACTACATGAGTTCGGTCTGGTTTGATCGGATGAGGCTGGATGAGGAACTGAAGAAGGCCGCGCCTTACATCACCGCGCAGAAAACTCCGGTGGACAAATCCGGACTTGTGACGGCGACCAGTGTTCCGGACCTTTTTGTACCGAACACCAACGTGAAAATGAATGCACTGGTGGCCTTTCCCGGTTTCACCTTCGCCTCACTGGCTGAGAGTGATATCGGGCTAGGGGTCAGCAATAGCGCGATCGGCGCATTTTTTGGGGGCGCGCGCAAGTCGGGATATTCGGTGGCGTACTCGGTGCCATTGGCGGAAACATATGGGGTGCTGTATAGCGATGCCCATCTTGCGGCCGACAAATATTTAAGCAAATACACCGACGCTCAACGCAACAAGCTGACAAATGCGGTGGTTTCGCTGAAAAACGATGCGAAGGTCAACGACAAGAATGACACGACGTCTGTGCTTGTACTGGTAACCCAGGTCTATCTGGCGCGCTCGTTGGATGTGGTGGTTTCCTCGACCGAAAGCAACGGTGCGCAGTTGGCTGCGGTTACACGGGCACTGACAGATCTGGATGAGCGCAAAACGGCTATTGAGAACCAGCTTCGCGCGCTAAAGCCAACTGCCAAGGGAGATGGCGCGGCAGACGGGAAGTCCGCAGTGGCCAAGGCAGGCGATACCAAGGCGGCTGCCGACAAGCCAGCGGCCGTCGTGCCGGCGACCAATCAGGCGCTTGTTAAACAGAAAGAGGCGGAACTGGCACAGGTCAACGCTGATATCCGTAAACGCGTGGAGTCCGTAACGCCTGCGATGCCGGGTGTGACCGGTTCAGTGGTGAAGTCCTCCGCGACGAGTCTGACGTTGCGTCAAGTTTTCGATACACCGGTGGCTATCGGTTATTCGGGCATCAACATTGATATCGACACGTTGATCAAGGATCGCAAAGTCGTCGAAGCGTCGAATATTGATACCTTTCCGTTGAAACAGATCATCAAGGTCAATCTCGAGTAGGTGGCAGCAAATCACAGCGTCGATCTGCTCGGGCAGGTCGTCGCTGTATTGGGTTGTCAGTCATCAAACCCCGCCTGTTCGTGGATCTCATCAACATTCAGTTCCAGCCGATACGCCACCGCGACAAACAAGGCCTGACACAAACACAACGTCGCACTCAGCGAACGAAAGGCCAGGGCGCTGCCTTCGTTTATCAGCAATACGCTGTCGGCGAGTTTCGCCAGTGGTGAGAGGTGGCTGTCGGTGAGGATCAGGGTGTTGGCCTGTTGCTGGCGGGCGAAGCGCAGGCAGTGCTGGGTTTCCTTGGCGTAGGGCACGAAGCTGATGGCGATGACCAGATCGTTCGCACGCACGCTGCGCATTTGCTCGCGATAGCTACCGCCTAGCCCCGAAACCAGGTGAATGCGCTTCTGAGTGTGTTGCAAGTTGTAAACGAGGTAGTCGGCGACGGCGAAGGAGCGGCGCACGCCGACGACGTAAATGTTGTCGGCGTTGACGATCAGGTCGACGGCTTTTTCGAACGCGGCGTCGTCGAGTTCGCGGCCCAGGCGTTCGATGCCGGAGCGGGTGGCGTCGATGCATTCGCGGGCGAGGTCGCCGGCGCTGGCTTGCTGCGACTGGTTGGCGATCATGCTGCGGATGCGTTGCTGGTAGTTTTGCACCGGCGAGGCTTTGTGGGTGTAGGCGCTGCGGAACAGCGCCTGCATTTCGCTGAAGCCGCTAAAACCGAAGCGTTGCGAGAAGCGCACGATGGCGGACGGGTGCACTTCGCACTCGCGGGCGATGTCGCTGATGCGGTCGACCATGATCCGGTCGCTCTGCTGGCTGATGTAGCTGGCGATGCGTTTGAGCTGGCGCGGCAGGGCGTCGTATTCGTCGGTGATCTGTTGCAGCAGGCGCTCGGCATTGATCGGGGGGCTGGCGAGTGAAACCTCGTCGGTGGCCGGCAGATCGGGGCGGGGCATAGGTCTTCCTTCAGGCTGAATGATCACGCGGTGGGCCTGATATTAGGGGGGCTTTTGCGGTTCTGCTTTGCTGAAACGATGCAGTGCGTGGTAAAAAATTGCGTCTGGGCGCTGCTTGGTTAGCCGTTTGTCTTCTATATACAGCCGCTCGACTGAATTTCTTGCTATAAACGCACTCCGATGGCCGTGTAAACGCTGTGTCAGAGCACTTTCCGGACGTTGTCGGACAAATTCCCTGTATTTACAGTTGCTGAGGCCTCATTCGGGCCTTAGACTGCCGCCCCTCGTAAATTGAGTGCCGGGTGGCATTTGCAATAAACGATGCCTTTTCGCCGACCGCTCGCGGTTCGCCGAAACGCTCCCTAATTCGCCTTAATGCACGTTTTTTTATAGAGATATCAATGACAAAGGACAAGTTGCTGGCCATGCCGGCAGATGACTACATGAATGCAGAGCAGCACGCTTTCTTCACTGAGCTGCTGCAGAACATGAAAGTCGAAACCCACGAGCGCATTGAGCAAAACCGTATCGCCATCGAAAGCCTGGACACCCCGGCTGACCCGGCAGACGCGGCTTCGGTTGAAGAAGAGCGCACTTGGCTGGTAAACGCGATCGATCGCGACCAGCGCATGCTGCCGCAACTGGAACAAGCCCTTGAGCGCATCAAGGAAGACAGTTTTGGCTGGTGCGATGACAGCGGCGAGGCCATTGGCCTGAAGCGCCTGCTGATCAGCCCGACCACCAAGTACTGCATCGAAGCTCAAGAGCGTCATGAGCAGATCGACAAGCACCAGCGTCAGGCCTGATTCTGTGGGGTGACCCTTTCAACAGGGCACCTTGAAAAGATCGCAGCCTTCGGCAGCTCCTACATGGGCGTTGCTGAAGGCTGCGATCTTTGTTTTTGCTCGTCTGCAATAAGCCCGCGCCGTTCCATTGACCTGCCACAGACCCCACGACTAACGGACCATGGATAATGGCGTTGTAGTGGCGTTTAATGCAGTCACAATAACGAGAACAAGCGTGGGGTGTTGATATGACGAGAGACGGATCTCTGGTTGGGGCTTTGCCTGCACCAGTGCTTTTGCCGAAAAACCGCTGGATCGCACCGACCCTGCAAAGCATCGCCCTGATGCTGTTGCTGGCCGGCATGACGCTGGGTGGATGGTCGCTGTACATTGGCATGCCGTTGGCGGTGCTGATCGTCTGGCTGCCGCGCCTGCGTTCTCGCGCCATCCCCGATGTCCCGCCTGCCGACACTGGTAGCGCAATGTCCGAACTGACCCGCGACCTTTCCTACACCACCAGTCATAACGCTTTGTCGGCGGCTGGCGTGGCATTCTCGGTCAAGGAACTGGCGAGCAAACTCGAATCGCAACTCGATGCGGCGGCGCAGATCGTCAGCAATGCCGAGGTGATGATCGCCACCGAATACGCCACTTCACAACTCAGCCGTGCCGCGCTTGAGGCGGCCAGTCAGGCGCATCACAGCAGCGCAGCGGGGCGCACCGAGCTGGTGGATTCGATCGCGCGCATGCATCAACTCAGTCAGCGCGCCAATGCCAGCCGTGAACTGATCGAAGCCTTGAGTCTGCGCAGCGATGATATTCAGCGCGTGACGCTGGTGATTCAGTCGATCGCCAGCCAGACCAATCTGCTCGCATTGAACGCGGCGATCGAAGCGGCGCGAGCCGGTGAGCATGGTCGCGGGTTTGCCGTGGTGGCGGATGAGGTTCGTGGACTGGCGGCGCGCACGGCGTCGGCCACCGGTGAAGTGGGTGAGATGGTCGCTGACATTCAACAACGCACGGCGCAGGTGGTGGAGCAGATTCGCCAGCTGTCGAGTGATCTGCAGACCGGTGTCGAGCAGGTCGAGCACACCGGTCAGCATCTGGAGAACATCGCGCGACTGGCAGCCGGGGTGGAAAGTCAGGTCGGTGAAATTGCTCAGGGCGCGGAAACCAATCGTGAGCAACTCGACAGCCTGTTCAAGGCCATCGAACAGATGCGCAGCGATTTGGCGATCAGCGATCAACAGACTCGCCGCCTCGCTGAAGCCGCAGTGCAAATGGAAGGGCAGGCGGAAACCATCAGCGAGCGTCTGGCCGAAGTCGGGCTGGATGACTATCACCAGCGCATTTACGATCTGGCCCGCGAGGGCGCGAGCCAGATTGCTGCGCGTTTCGAGGCGGATGTCGAGCAGGGCCGGATCAGCCTTGAGGACCTGTTTGATCGTCAGTATCAGCCGATCCCGAATACACAACCGGCGAAATTTCAAACCCGTTTCGACCGCTACACCGATCAGGTGCTGCCGGCGATTCAGGAGCCATTGTTGCCGCGTCACGAGGGGTTGGTATTCGCCATTGCCTGTACGCAACAGGGTTATGTGCCGACGCACAATCAGCTGTTCAGTCAGCCGTTAACCGGCGATGCGCAGGTCGACGCAGTGAACAATCGCACCAAACGCAAGTTTGCTGACCGCACCGGTATTCGCTGCGGCAGCCATCAACAACCGGTGTTGTTGCAGACTTACACCCGCGACACCGGTGAGCTGATGCATGATTTGTCGGTGCCGATCATGATCAAGGGCCGGCACTGGGGTGGATTGCGTCTGGGCTATAAGCCGGAAAAACCGCGTTGAGCGATTGTTACTTCTGATGCAATGAATCTGTGCACGGAGCTTGCTGTTTCCGCTCGAAGGAAACCATTAATCTGACCACTTAGTTAGGTTGCTAATGATTTCGGGAGGGCTGCATGCAGTGCAGAGTTGATGTCGCGGTGATGATCGGCAGTGGCGTACCGGCCGGACTGCGCGCAATGGGGCGCAGCATTTGCTGGGTGGTATTGCTCAATGGCGAGCGTCGCGGCACCGCGTTTGCCAGTCGCGACGAGGCCGAGGAGTGCAAGGCTGCATGGCTCGCGCAGTTGCAAGCCGAGTGTGGTGACAGCCTGCACTGAGTGCGTTTACTTGCCGTCGTGAAGGCGTACGTTCAGTTCGTCGAAGACGATTGCCCTGTCATCGTCTTTGCCGATCCACTCTTGCAGCGTTTGCTTTTGAGAGTCCGACCAAAAAGGGGCATCGACTAGTTTGGTGTCAGCATCGAGAGAATGCGCTTCGATGAAATCGTCGATCTCCGGTCCTTCTGAAGGAAGACCCAACTGATCGAACAGAGTTTTCAAGTTATAACCTTCAAGATCCATCGTGTTCTCCTTTTTGATTTGCGCCGGGGCGGCACAATCGACGCTCTCTTTATCTGAGGCAGCCACTCGCCAGGAGTTCGATCTTTGATTCCAGTGAGCGGGCGAGGGCGCAGGCTTCATTGTGATCTTCACGGAAACCTCTTACACGGCCGGTCGATGTTTCCTTTATGTGGAAGAAGGCGTTGCCGGCCGGTACGACTTGAAAACGTGGGCAATGGTCGCTCATATCAGTGGCACGCAGGATCAGCGGTGATTCGATCCGGGCGTCTGTGGTCATGGCAAAGTGAGTCCGAGTGCACATATGAAGTCCTTTTCATCAGTTGGCCGATATTTACAGGCCGTTGCGGGTAGTCGGAATGAGCATCGCTGCTCTAGAATCGCCAGTACCCGTTGGCGACAGGGCTTATCTAAAGCAATTTTTCGCCAGCGATATGTCGGAAAAGTGCTTTTTTTCGTGAGAATTTTCCCTAAAGTTCGTAGTCAGACTGCTCTTGCCAACGGTGAGGATTTTTCCTTCAAGCTTTGGCGACTTCGGGATGAGTTTCGCGAGTGACAATCCGGTAGTCTTACCAGCCTCGTGTTGAATGAGCACTCTGCTCGATTCGGGCTTTATTGATTTATTTGGCAGTGACATCGGCCTGGCCGTTTTTTTGCCGTGCGCGTTTTCCGTGTGCGGTTTTTTCAGATGTGGGGATGTTTCTTTGGCAGTCAGTAATCTCGATATGCATGCTTTGTTCGTGTTGGGTGATTTGCGTGCAAAGCTGGTCAAGCTGTTCCAGTCGCGTTTTGTTTACATCACCGAGCAGAACGCCGAAGGCATTTACGTGGCCGAGATCGACACCGAAAGCGCCTTGGTGGTTGATGACAAGCCGGGGCTCAAGCTCAAGGTCGGCGATCATTTCAGTGCATCGGTCTTGCCCAGCCGTGAAGGCGGCAAGATGGATATCCGTTTTCGCGAAATCAAACTCACGGTCTATGGACTGGGCGATTACGCTTTCGTCGAGACCGCTGACGGGCACGCGATCCTGTTCAAGGAAGGCCACAGCGTGGTGACCGTGTTCGCCGCTCATCAGCAATTGCAGGAAGGCCTGACCAAAACGCTGAAAGCCGTGACCGCCAAAGCCGCCAAGTGGCGCAAGGGCGAGCTGGTGACGTTCAAGGCCAGCGAGTGAGCCGCGCGGATTTCCATTCGCAGAACCTCGACACTGCACGCGAGGAAGCCCAGCGTTTGTTCGCCGCCAAGGCTGAGCTGCAAGGCGCCTGGCTGAATTGGCTGGCTGCGCAGATCTACCAGTTGCGCCCTGCGGAATACGCCAGCATGGTCAGACGCGAGCTGCAACGCTTGCAGGAAAAGTCTGATTGATAACCTCGTCCGCAGCATGACCCGGAAAAAGCAGGAACCTCGGCTACAGTCAGTTGACTGAGTATTCAGAGGCTTGCGGTCTTCTGTCAGGCCATCCTGCCATTGCTGTGAACAGCACGAGGTGCAATGCATGAACGGATTTCGACGGTTATTGGCCGCCAGCGTGGCCACGTTCGGTTTGCTGACATCAGCGCCATCGGTGATGGCCGCCCAGGCGCCGATCCATTTTGCCGACCTGAACTGGGAAAGTGGCAGCCTGATTACCGATGTCCTGCGGATCATCGTCGAGAAGGGCTATGGTTTGCCGACCGACACCTTGCCTGGCACCACCATCACGCTGGAAACCGCACTGGCCAACAATGACATCCAGGTCATTGGCGAGGAGTGGGCCGGGCGCAGTCCAGTGTGGGTCAAGGCCGAGGCCGAAGGCAAAGTCGTCAGCCTGGGCGATACCGTCAAGGGTGCTACCGAGGGCTGGTGGGTGCCGGAGTACGTGATCAAAGGCGATCCGGCCAAAGGCATCAAGCCGCTGGCACCGGAGCTGCGCAGCGTCAGTGATCTGAAAAAGTACAAGGACGTGTTCAAGGATCCGGAAACCCCGGGCAAGGGGCGCTTCCTCAACAGCCCGATCGGCTGGACCTCGGAAGTGGTCAACAAGCAGAAGTTGACGGCTTATGGGTTGCAGGACGATTACACCAATTTCCGCAGTGGTTCGGGCGCGGCGCTGGATGCCGAGATCAGCTCTTCGATTCGTCGCGGCAAACCGGTGCTGTTTTACTACTGGTCACCGACGCCGCTGCTAGGCAAATTCAAACTGGTGCAGTTGGAAGAGCCGCCGTTTGATGCCGAGGCGTGGAAGACGCTGACTGATGCTGATAATCCCAATCCAAAACCGACCCGTTCGCTGGCGTCGAAGCTATCGATCGGTGTGTCTACGCCGTTTCAGAAGCAGTATCCGCAGATTGCCGAGTTCTTCAGCAAAGTGGACTTTCCGATTGAGCCGTTGAACAAGGCGTTGGCGGACATGAGCGAGAAGCACACCGCGCCGCGGGATGCGGCCGTGGCATTCATGAAGGCGCACCCGGACGTGTGGCAGGCCTGGTTGCCGAAGGATGTGGCGGAGAAGGTTTCGGCTGATTTGAAATAGAGGCTGTAGCGCCCGGCCTCATCGCGGGCAAGCCCGCTCCCACAGGTATTGTCGTCGAATGCAAATTTTATGTATGACACCAAACACTGTGGGAGCGGGCTTGCCCGCGATGCTTTTAAAACTTCGTCTGCACGGCCAGTTCGAAGGTGCGCGGTGTGCCCAGGTAATACGCCGGCGAAACATGCGCAAATTCGGCATAGACCTCATTGGTCAGGTTACGCACGCGACCGGTCACGGTGGTGTGCGAATCCACCTTGTAGCTGAGGAAGCTGCCAAACAGGGTGTACGACGGCACGGTTATGGTGTTGGCCGTGTCCGCATACACCGACGCCACATATCGTGCATCAACCCCACCTTGCCATTGCGGCGAAAAGTCATACGTCAGCCACAGATTACCGACTCGATCCGGCACGTTGGTCGGCGTGTTGCCCTTGCGCGACACCACCACCCCGGCGGCATTCTTTTCGGTGAAATCATCGTACTGCGCATCGACCCATGCGAAGTTACCTTCGGCCAATAACTTGTCGGTGATCCGCAGCGAACTGGCGATTTCGATGCCTTTTGACGTTTGCTGGCCGACCGGAATGCTGGTGGTCGGGTCCAGCGGATCGGTCACCGCGAAGTCCTTTCGCTCAATGGTGTAGGCGGCAATCGTCGCCGAGCCACGCCCATTCAGATAATCGAATTTGCTGCCAATCTCCCACTGTTTGCCGGTCGAAACGTCGAAGTCCTGCGTACCGTTCGGCTGCTCGGCAGCGGTGCTGTATTGCACGTAGACGTTGGCCGATGGAATGAATTGGTAGGTCAGGCCGGCGCGGCCGGTGACTGGCTCCCAACTGCGTTTGAGGTGCTTGGGATTGGCAGCGGTCACGGTGCGATGGTTGGTCACGTCGAGGTCAATGTCGTCATAACGCAGGCCGGTGAGCAGCGACAGTTTGTCGGTCAGCGCCAAACGGTTTTCCACGAACAATGCTTTGGTGGTGACCTCGTTGGTTTTGTCGCTGATCAGTTTTGGGTTGGTGCCGGGAATGTCGTAGAAGTGCCCCGGACGATAGTTGTTCGGATCGACCGTGCTCGCGCCTTTGACGTTCAGTGGCGAGTTGGTGGTCTGGTTGACCTTGTATTCGAAGCCCCCCGACCACGTCGTGTCGAGACCGAACAGCATGTTGTCGTGGCGCAGTTCGAACTGGTTGCCGTTCTGCTCGCCCTGATGGCGTACCTGATAGGCAGTCGAACGGTTCACCGCCGTGTTGTCAGCGTTGTACTGGTAGGTTTCGAGGTTGCGGTAATCGCGCTGGCTGTCGAGGTGATACAGCGTGTTGCGCAGGGTGGTGCTGTCGTTGATCCGGTAGTCGATGATCGAGCGCACCCAAATTGTCCGCTGCTCGTAGCGACCGTCCTCGACGTTGTAGTTGTTGAAGCGATTGTGTTTGTCGATCTTCAATTCGCCGGCCTTGGGATTGAGTACGGGCGTGCCCCAGTACGGACTGTCTTCGTGTTCGTCCTGATATTCCAGCGCCAACGTGTGCGACAGGTCGGGCGTGAGATCGCTGAGCAGTGAGAACGCCACGCTCCAGGCATCGCGCTCCTGGCGGTCGATGTAGCCGTTGCTGGTGTTGTGGCTGACGTCGAGTCGCGCGTAGTGCTGCACGTCGGCGCTCGGCTCGGTCAGTGCATGATTGAGGCCGAAAGCGGTTTCGGTGGTGTCGTAGGTTCCGTAGCTGACCCGGCCTTCAACGGCCTGTTCATCGCGGGTCGCCAGTTTGGTCACGTAGTTCAACGAACCGCCGACCGAGCCTGCGCCGTTGATCAGCGATGACGGGCCGCCGACCAGTTCCACGCGGTCGTAGATCCATGAATCAACTGGCCGCGCCAGGCCGCCGGAAACGTTGATGCCGTTGAACATCTGGGTAATCTGGCTGCTGGTGAAGCCGCGATAGGAGACGAACCCGCCGAACCCCGGCGGTGCGCTGGCGTTAACCCCGGGGAGGGTGTTGGCGGCGTCCTGAAAGTTCTGTGAACCATGACGCTCGATGTCGCTGCGCTTGGCGATGGCCACCGAAGCCGGCGTTTCGCGCACGCTCAAGCCGAGGCGCGAGGCCATGCCGCTGGATTGGTCGAGGCTCAGGCCCGGTTCCGCGCCGGACTCGCCATCGATGGTGATTGGCGCCAGATCCACGGTGGATTGCGCCCAGACGTTAACGGACAGGCAGCCGCACAGGCTCGCCAGCAAAGTGAGTTGTTTCATCATTTGAATCCTGAATGCTTGTCTAGGAGTCAGCGCACAGGCGAACGCCGCGCGTTGGCGCAGTGGGCTGACAAATCAAAAAGGCAGAGACACTCAGGCGAGCGGTGGGGCGCGAGGGTTGGCTGAAGGCCAGGTGAAGCGGGCAGGGAGGTCGGCGCTGACGATGGGCGCCAGCGGCGGACTGTGGTGTTCGGGCAGGATCGCCAGCGTGAGGCTGGAGTTGAATGCTGGGCCCATGCCACCGCCGACCGAGCACAGCGGACAGCCAAATGCCTTGGACAGGGTGGGCAGTTGTTCTTCGGTGGGGTTGCTGGCGAGCGGCGCTTGAGTGGCCGGGTCGACTGTACAGAACTGGCCGCCGATACCGTTCAGCTGCATGCCGACCATTTGTCCGTGACCGATGCTGCAGGCGAACACGTTGAACAGGACGCAGCAATAGAGCATCCAGGCCAGCAGTGAGCGATCGGAACGGGAGAATTTCATGGGGCGGCACTTTACCGTACCGCCGATCGGTCGTGCACTTGAAAAAAATCCGACTAGGATGATTTGTTCAAATCCCTTTCCAAGGATTTCAACCATGACCTTTGTGTTGGCTCAATGGCTGGTGACAACGTTTGCGGTGATCGCCTTGATGCACGTGTATTGGGCGCTGGGCGGGCAGTGGGCGGCTGCGGTGGTGGTGCCGCAGGTGCCGGTGCGCGGATTTGTCGCAACGGTGCGGCCGGCGTTCAAGCCGTCTGGCTGGCTCACGTTGATTGTGGCGGCGGCATTGTTGGTGATTGCGGTGTTGGTGTGTATGCGGGTGGGCTGGGGCATGCCGGCGGTGACGCACAAGGCGTTGCAATGGGTGATCAGCGCGATTGCGCTGTTGATGTTTGCCCGGGCGATTGGTGATTCGAATCTGGTCGGGTTCTTCAAGGAGGTGAAGGATTCGCGGTTTGCGCGGCTCGACACCTGGGTGTATTCGCCGTTGTGTGCGGTGTTGGGGGCGGGGTTGTTGGCGGTGGCTTGGGTCTAGAAAAGCAAGATCAAAAGATCGCAGCCTTCGGCAACTCCTACAGGGGGGAGCGCATTCCAATGTAGGAGCTGCCGAAGGCTGCGATCTTGTAACGGTTCAGCTACCGCTCTCGGTGCGGCGGCTGCTCACCTCAGCCGGCACATCATCCCCGGCCATGCGCTTGCGGAACAACGCCGCCCGCGCCAGCAGCAAGGTCGTCACCGGCACAGTGATCGCCAGCAAAATCGGAATCAGCCAGGCATGTATCACCGGCCCGGATTTCAGCGCCGAGAAGCAGATGATCGACGCCAACGCCACACACCACGCCCCCAGCGTTGAGGCCAGTGCCGGCGAGTGCATGCGCTGGAAGTAATCCTTCATGCGCAATAACCCGATTGCACCAATCAGCGCGAACAGACCGCTGAGTACCAGCAGGATCGCCACCGGAATCTCGACCCACAGAGACAATTCAGCATTCATTCGATCACCTCGCCACGCAGCAGGAATTTCGCCAGGGCAAACGAGCCGACGAAGCCGAACAGCGCAATCAGCAGCGCCGCTTCGAAGTAAGTGTCACTGGAATAACGAATACCCAGGGTCAGCATCATCAACATCGCGACGATGTACAGGTAATCCAGCGCCAAGACTCGATCCTGTGCCGACGGGCCTTTGAACAAACGCACCAGCGTCAGCACCATGGCCAGCGAGAACAGGAACAGCGTCAGCAGGATGGCGTTCGACAGTAATGGGCTCATTCGAAAATCTCCATCAACGGCCGCTCGTAGGTGGTCTTGAAGTGCTCGATGAATTGCGCTTCATCATCCAGATCCCAGACGTGCAGCAACAGAATGCTGCGGTCCAGCGCCAGCTCCGACCACACCGTGCCGGGCACCACCGTGCAGATCATCGCCAGTGTCGCCAGACCGTGAGCATCGCGCAGGTCCAGCGGGACTTTGACGAAGCCAGAGCGCAGCGGGCGACGACCGGCGTTGAGCACGCCCCACGCGACAATCAGGTTGGACACCACCACGTCGCGACCGACGAGGAAGAACAGGCGCAGGATTGTCCCGGGGCGGCGAATGCGTACCTGTTTCGGACGCAGTTTGCGCATCATCAACGGTGCAGCAAAACCCAGCATCGCGCCGAGCAGCAGATTGCCCGGGCTGATCGACAGGTTCAGGGTCAGCCACAGAACGCACAATGCCAACGACAACAACGGTGCAGGAAACACGCGCTTCATGGCTGCACCTCCAGCATCGCCGATTTGGCTTCCGGACTCGGTACGGCACGGGTGCCGAGCACCGCCATGACGTATTGCTGCGGGTTGTTCAGCGCCTCGGCGGTAGCTTGGGTGTAGCGCAGCAGCGGTTCAGCCTTAAAGGTCAGGACGATACTCAGCCCCAGCAACAGGAAGATCGGCGCACATTCGAGTTTGCGCAGCAGCGGCGAAGGGCGCTCCTCCGGCGTCCAGAAACGCTGGATACCGAGGCGTGAGAACGCCATCAGCGACGCGAGTCCGGTGAGGATCAGCAGCGCCAGCAACGCCCATGCAGCGATGGAAATCGGCGCAGCGGTGCCCAGGCCCAGCGGATTGAGCAATGCGCCGATCAGGCTGAGTTTGCCGATGAAGCCAGACAGCGGCGGCATACCGATGATCAGCAGCGCACAAGCAATAAAGCTCAGGCCGAGAAACGCCATGGTCCACGGAATGACCTGACCGACCACGGCTTTTTGCTCGTCATCGAGGTTGATGCCTTTGGGTGGTTGCAGGGATTCCTGCGGGCGCGGCAGCAGTTCGCTTTCATCCTCTAGCGGGATCTCGTTGGCGGAACGAGAACGTTCGATCAGCTCGGCCAGCAGGAACAGCGCGCTCAATGCCAGCGTTGAGCTGACCAGATAGAACAGCGCTGCGCCGATCAGGTTCGGTTGGGCGAAGCCTACGGCGGACAACAGGATACCGGCCGACACCAGAATGCTCAGGCTGGCCATGCGCTCCAGGCGTTGCGCGGCGAGAATCGCCAGCGCCGCGCAGGCCATGGTCGCCATGCCGCCGTAGATCAGCCAGTCGCCACCGAAGAATGCCGACGCTCCGGCCTGCCCGGAAAACAGAAGGGTCCACAGGCGCAGCAGGGTGTAGACGCCAACCTTGGTCATGATCGCGAACATCGCCGCGACCGGCGCACTGGCCGAGGAGTAGGCCGGCACCAGCCAGAAGTTCAGCGGCCACATACCGGCCTTGGCCAGGAACGCGACGGCGAGAATCCCGGCGCCGGCATGCAGCAAGCCACGGTCAGCTTCCGGCACCAGCGGAATCTTCAGCGCCAGATCGGCCATGTTCAACGTGCCCGTGACGCCGTAGATAAGTGCCGCGCCAATCAAAAACAGCGAAGAGGCCAGCAGATTGATCGAGATGTAATGCAGCCCCGACGAGACCCGCGCCCGACCCGATCCATGCAACAGCAAGCCATAAGACGCGGCCAGCAGCACTTCGAAGAACACGAACAGGTTGAACAGATCCGCCGTCAGGAATGCGCCGTACAGGCCCATCAATTGAATCTGGAACAACGCGTGGAAGCTCGAACCGGCGCCATCCCAACGTGCCATGGCGAAGAGCAGGGCGCTGACGCCGATGATCCCGGTCAGCACCAGCATCAGCGCCGACAGCCGATCGACCACCAGCACGATGCCGAATGGCGCCTGCCAGTTGCCCGGCAGGTACACGCCGATGGAACCGGGTACGCCAGTGGTTTGCGTCCACTGCAGCAACAGCACCGAAATGAACAGACCGACGACGCTGGAGAACAGGTTGATTTTCGCCTTCAGCGGTCGGTGCCGTTCGCCGAGCATCAGCATGATCGCGGCAGTCAGCAGCGGCAGCAGAATCGGTGCGGCGATCAGGTGAGTCATCGCCATCATTCTTTAGGCTCCCGGCCGTCAACGTGGTCGGTGCCGGTCAGGCCGCGCGAGGCGAGCAGCACGACGAGGAACAGCGCGGTCATGGCAAAGCTGATGACGATCGCGGTGAGTACCAGGGCCTGTGGCAGCGGGTCGGTGTAGTGCAGCAAATCCTGGGTGACGCCGTCCTTGATCACCGGCTCTTTGCCGATAAACAGGCTGCCCATACTGAAGATGAACAGATTGACGCCATACGACAGCAGGCACAGGCCCATGACCACCTGGAACGTCCGTGGCCGCAGGATCAGCCAGACGCCGGACGCGGCGAGCACGCCGATGGCGATTGCGATGACTTCTTCCATCAGACGGCTCCTTTGCTGGCGACGGACTTGGGCAGCGATGCGGTCTTGTGGCCCCGCACCGATTGGTGGGCGAGGGCGGTGAGGATCAACAGCGTCGAACCAACCACCACGCCGTACACGCCGATATCGAAGAACAATGCGCTGGCGATATGGATGTCCCCCAGCACTGGCAAGCTGAAATGCCAGGTGTGGGTGGTCAGGAACGGATAACCGACGACCATCGCCCCGAGGCCGGTAGCGGTGGCAAACAGCAACCCGGTGCCCATCCAGCGCAGTGGCCGCAGGCTCATTTGCGCCTCGACCCACTGTGTACCGGCGACCATGTATTGCAGGATGAACGCCACCGACATCACCAGACCGGCGACAAAGCCGCCACCCGGTTGGTTGTGCCCGCGCATGAACAGGTAGAACGACACCACCAGCGCAATCGGCAGCAACAGGCGCACCAGCACGGCCGGCACCATCATGAAGCCGAGCGCGGTGTCGCTCGCCGAGCGCGGGTTGACCAGATCGGTGACCACGTCCGGCGCCAGCAAGCGTTGCTGGGCAGGCAGTTGCAGGCTTTCTTTCGGTGGGCGGAAACGCCGTAGCAGGGCGAATACGGTCAGCGCCACGGCGACCAGCACGGTGATTTCGCCGAGGGTGTCGAAGCCGCGGAAGTCCACGAGCATCACGTTGACCACGTTGCTGCCGCCGCCCTCAGGCATGGCGCGGCTGAGGTAGAACGAAGAGATATCGTTCGGCGTCTGCCGCGTGAGCATGGCGTAGGACAGCAGCGCCATGCCGCCACCGACGGCAATCGACAGCAGCAAGTCGCGCAGACGACGAATGCGTGCCTTGCGCAGGCTGCTTGGCAGTGGCGAAACTTCTTCGATACGGCGTGGCAACCAGCGCAGACCGAGCAGGATCAGCACGGTGGTGACCACTTCGACTGCCAGTTGCGTCAGCGCCAGGTCGGGCGCGGAGAACCAGACGAAGGTGACGCAGGTCATCAAGCCGCAGACGCTGACCATGGTCAATGCAGCGAGACGGTGATACTTGGCCTGCCACGCGGCGCCGAGGGCACAGGCAATCGCCAGCAGCCACAGGGTGACAAAGACGATGGAGCCGGGAATCTTTGGCCGGTCGCCCCAACTCAGGCTGCTGTGCAACATCGGGATCAGGCCGGCAAGCACTGCCGCCAGTACCATCAGGAACAATTGCATCTGCAGACGCTTGGTGCCGAGTCGCCGCTCCAGACGTCGGGCCAGGCGCATCATCACCACGAGGCTGCGTTCGAACAGGCGCTTGCCGTTGAAGCGGCCAACCAACGGCGGGTATTTGAAGCGTCCGCGCTTGAGCTGATTGCGCAGCAACAGATAGACAATGATGCCGCCGGACATGGCGATCAGGCTCATGATCATCGGTGCGTTCAGGCCGTGCCAGATCGCCAGGCTGTATTCCGGCAGTTCGCCGCCGACGACGGGCAATGCCGCTGCCGCTAGCAATGGACCGACGATCTGCGCCGGGAAAATCCCCACCAGCAAGCAGGTGAATACCAGCAATTCCACCGGCGCACGCATCCAGCGCGGCGGCTCGTGCGGAGTGTGCGGCAGGTCGGTAGCCGGTGGACCGAAGAACACATCGACGGTAAAGCGCAGCGAGTAGGCAACGCTGAACGTACCGGCAATGGTCGCGACAATCGGCAGTGCCGCTTCGACCCACGCCGTGGCGTTGATGAACACGGTTTCAGCGAAGAACATTTCTTTCGACAGGAAGCCGTTAAGCAATGGCACACCCGCCATCGAGGCGCTGGCAACCATGGCCAGCGTCGCCGTGAACGGAATCAGTTTGATCAGGCCGCTGAGTTTGCGGATGTCACGGGTGCCGCTTTCGTGGTCGATGATGCCCGCAGCCATGAACAGCGAAGCTTTGAATGTCGCATGGTTGAGGATGTGGAATACCGCCGCCACGGCAGCCAGTGGACTGTTCAGGCCCAGCAACAATGTGATCAGGCCGAGGTGGCTGATGGTCGAGTAAGCGAGCAGACCTTTGAGATCGTTCTGGAACATCGCGCAATACGCACCGAGCAACAGCGTACAGGCGCCAGCCCCGCTGACGATGTAGAACCATTCTTCGCTGCCGGACAGCGACGGCCACAAGCGTGCGAGCAGAAAAACCCCGGCCTTGACCATGGTGGCCGAGTGCAGATAAGCCGAAACCGGTGTCGGCGCCGCCATCGCGTGCGGTAGCCAGAAATGGAAAGGGAACTGGGCGCTTTTGCTGAGTGCGCCGATAAGAATCAGAGGAAGGAGAATCGGGTAGAGGGCGTGTGCACGAATCATGTCGCCGGCGGCCAAGACCTTGTCGAGGTCATAGCTGCCGACGACATGGCCGAGAATCATGACCCCCGCCAACAGGCATAGTCCGCCGGCACCGGTGACCATCAACGCCATATAAGCGCCGCGACGGGCGTCGGCGCGGTGGTGCCAATAGCCGATCAACAGGAACGAGAAGAGGCTGGTCAGCTCCCAGAAGAACACGATCTGAATCAGGTTGCCGGAGATCACCAGGCCAAGCATGGCGCCCATGAACGCCAGAAAAAACGCGAAGAAACGCGGCACCGGATCGTCCGGCGACATGTAATAACGCGCATAAAGAGAAACGAGCGTGCCGATGCCCAGTACCAGCATCGAGAACAGCCAGGCGAAGCCATCCATGCGCAGAACGAAGTTCAGCCCCAGGCTGGGCAGCCACATGAACTCTTCGCGGATCACGCCGCCGTGGGCAATTTGCGGGTACAACATCGCGACCTGGACGGTGCCGATCAAAGCGACCAGACCTGCCAACAGGGATTCGGTATTACGCGCGTTGTGTGGCAGCACCGCTGCCAGACAGCTGCCAATGAATGGCAGAAGCAGTAGAACTATCAGGGACATAGGCTTCTAATCTGCGGAAGTTTGTGAAGCATCATACGTGCCAGCTCCCTGATCACCAAACGCCAGGATGTCTCAGAATCCTACAAAGTAGTCTGGAATTTTCTGTTTGGCATTGTTTCAGGTAGATCGATGTTGCTTCGATTGGCCTCATCGCGAGCAGGCGAAGGCCTGCATTTGGAATGCGTTCCCCTGTAGGCGTGAGCCTGCTCGCGATAGCAATAATTCAGACTATGAAGGCTTCGGAGCTTTACCCCTGTGCTTCCCGCTCCAGCTCAGCTTCGGCTTCTGCAACTTTGCCCTTGGTCTTCAATTCACTGACAATCACCGCCGCCACAATCAACCCCGCGCCCACCAGCGCAATCGCTGGCAACCGCTCCCCGGCAATCCGCCCGACGATCCCGGCCCATACCGGCTCGCCCGCATAGATCAACGTCGCCCGGGTTGGCGAAACACTTTTCTGCGCCCAGTTCATCGCCACCTGAATCGCCGCACTCGCCGCGCCCAACCCCAGGGCGGTCACCAGCAGCGTCCAGGAGAAATCCGGAATCATTTCCCCGGTAGGCACCACCAGCAGGAACGACAGCACCGATGTGGTTGCCAATTGCACGACAGTCACTCGGCGCACATCGACCTGACCGGCATAGGTGCTAATCAAAATGATTTCGGCGGCGATGGCGATAGCGCTGATCAGCGTGGCGATTTCGCCAGGGCTGAAATTCAGCGCTGCACCGGACGGGCCTGACAGCAGCATCAAACCGGTAAACGCCAACATGATGCCGATGCTGGGCATCAGCCCCGGGCGTCGCCCCAGCACCAGCCATTGCAGCAAAGGCACAAACGGCACATACAACGCGGTGATGAACGCCGACTGACTGCTCGGGATCGTTTGCAGACCGACCGTCTGCAAGCCATAACCGAGCATGATCGCCACGCCGATGAAGGCGCCGGCCTTGAGTTCAAACAGGGTCAGTTCGCGCAGATGACGCCATGAGAACAGCGCGACGATAGCCGCCGCAGCGGCAAAACGCAGACCGACAAAAAACATCGGTCCGCTGACGGTCATCGCGTGCTGAACCAGCAGGAAGGTACCGCCCCAGATCATGGTGATCAGTACCAGCACGCACTCGGCTTTGCTGAAACGAGAGAAACGGAGAGGAGTGGAGGAGCTGTTCTGCGACGTCATGACCTTGCGCACTTTAAAAAGGAGGCCGCACAATGCGCCCAACGTTGCGCAGTATACTGCCCAACCTCACCGAGTGAGCAATATAGTGCACAAAGATTCAACGCAGCGGGCGTCCGTTCTGCAACACGTCAGCCTGAATGTGCGGCGTCTACGGCATGCCGCCGATATGAGCCAGACCGCGCTGGCAGAAAAGTCCGGGGTCAGCCGGCGCATGCTGGTGGCGATCGAGGCGGGCGAGAAGAATGTCAGCCTGACCACCCTCGATCGCGTTGCCGAAGCGCTGGATGTGGCGTTCAGCGATCTGATTCAAGCGCCGGATGCCCGCGACCCGAGCCGCATCAACGAGGTGGCCTGGGCAGGAACCCACCCGGGCAGCAAAGCGGTGTTGCTCTCCAAAGCCACCGCGACTCGCGAAGTCGAGCAATGGGAATGGTGTCTGCAACCGGGTGAGGTCTACCCGTCGCAAGCAGATGCCGAGGGCTGGAGCGAGCAGATTTTCGTCTTTGCAGGCTGCCTTACCCTGATGCTCGGGGATCAGCCGCAGCACATCGGCACCGGTGAGTTTTTTATGTTTGCCAGCAACCAGCCGCATTCCTATCGCAACGATGGCGAGGTTGCGGCGCGGTTTGTTCGCAATGTGGTGATTTGAATGAGTCAGAGCGCAGACATCCTGATTATCGGTGGTGGCCTCAGCGGCACGATGCTGGCGGTGCAATTGCTACGTCTGCCTGGCCGGCGCAAGGTCCTGATCATTGAGCCGCGTGCGGAACTGGGACGGGGCGAGGCGTACAGCGCGGTCGAGTTGGGACACACGCTCAACGGCAACGCCGCACGTATGAGCGTCGATCCGGATAATCCTGATGATCTGACGCAATGGCTGACCGAGCACATTGCCGGCGGTGGCTGGCCTGAATCGGCCGAGCAGGACGTGCCGGTCAGCGAGCTGTTTGCGCCGCGTGGATTGTTCGGCGTCTATGTGCAGCAGCGTCTCGCCGAAGCCCGTAAAGTCGGGGCGCAGAATGGCTCAAGCGTTGAGCACATTCGTGCGGAAGTCGTCGACCTGCAAGTCGATGCCGGTTCGGTGCAGCTCACGCTGAGCAATGGTCAGGCACTGCGCGGTGGCTACGGGGTTTTGGCGACCGGAATGTTCCCTGCCGCGCGAACCCCGCAGAAAACCTCCAGCGGCCTCAACGCCGCCGCGCTTGATCCGTGGGATGTCGCGGCGATGCATCAACTCGACCCGCAAGCGACGGTGCTGATCATCGGCTCCGGCCTGACCATGGTCGATGCCGTGGTGTCGCTGGAGCAGGCCGGGCATCGCGGGCCGATCGAAGTGTTTTCCCGGCACGGCTTGTTGCCCCATGTGCGCCGACAACCGCCGGCCTGGATGGATTTTCTTGGCAGCGATCACAGCATTCGAACGCCACGACAGCTGCTGCGCGAATTGCGTCGGCAATGCCAGGCAGCCATTGCACAAGGCATCGATTGGCAGGCGCCACTGGACACGGTTCGGGTGCATATCGCTCGTTTGTGGAGTCAGGCGACTGACACGCAGCGTCGACAATTCGTACGGCATGTACGGCCGTGGTGGGAAAGTCATCACCACCGTTCGCCACCGTTGAGTGCGGCGCTGGTTGAGCGTCTTTATAAAGAAGGGCGATTGCGTATTCAGGCAGCTTCGTTCAAAGGGCTTGAGGCAAGTCCGGACGGTGGCGTTCGTATTCGCATTCGGCGGCGCGGTGAGTCGCAAACCTGCGTGGTGCAAGGCGCCGCATTGATCAATTCCAGCGGTATCGAATACGACTGGCGCCGAGTGGCGCGACCGTTGCCGCAGCAGGTGCTGGCGCGCGGTCTGGTGCAGCCGGGACCGTTGGCGTTGGGGATTGCGGCGGCCGGGGATGGCGCGGTGCTGGATGCCGAGGGGCGTGCGGCTAGCCGGTTGTTTGCCATGGGGCCGCCGTTGCGCGGGATGTGGTGGGAGAGTACGGCGGTGACGGATGTGGCGTTGCAGGCCAAGGCGCTGGCGATGCGGTTGGCGGGTAGGTCAGAAATTTGAGGTGTGCTTGGCGGCCTCTTCGCGAGCAGGCTCGCTCCCACAGTTGAGTGGGTGAATGCAGGCTTTGTGTACACATCCAGACCCTGTGGGAGCGAGCCTGCTCGCGAAAACGGAGGGTCAGTCAACATCAACAGTGACTGATATACCGCTATCGCGAGCAGGCTCGCTCCTACATTTGTAGCGTGGTAACCGAAAGAGTTACGCCACCACTCGATAACACGGCACATACGCCGCGCCGCCCGGCAGTTTCATCCGGTGCTGGGCGACGAAGGCTTTGAGTAGGGCATCGAGCGGTTGCATGATCGCGGCGTCACCACGGATCTGGTACGGCCCGTGTTCTTCGATCAGGCGAATGCCTTTGTCCTTGACGTTACCGGCGACAATGCCGGAGAACGCCCGGCGCAGGTTGGCCGCCAGTTCGTGCGGTGGCTGGTCGCGGTGCAGTTTGAGGTTGGCCATGTTTTCGTGGGTCGGATCGAACGGACGCTGGAAGCCTTCGTCGATTTTCAGCAGCCAGTTGAAGTGGAACGCATCGTTGCGCTCGCGGCGGAACTGCTTCACCGCTTTCAGACCTTGGGTCATCTGCCGCGCCACTTCGGCCGGGTCGTCGATGATGATCTCGTAGTGCTGCTTGGCCGCTTCGCCGAGAGTGGCGATGACGAAGGCGTCGAGCTGTTCCAGATACGGCGCGGCGTGCTTCGGCCCGGTGAGGATCACCGGGAACGGTAGCCCTTTATTGTCCGGGTGCATCAGGATGCCCAGCAGGTAGAGGAATTCTTCTGCTGTACCGGCGCCGCCCGGGAAAATGATGATGCCGTGGCCAACGCGCACGAAGGCTTCCAGACGTTTTTCGATGTCCGGCAGGATCACCAGTTCGTTGACGATCGGGTTCGGCGCTTCGGCGGCGATGATGCCCGGCTCGGTCAAACCGAGGTAGCGACCACCGTGAATGCGTTGCTTGGCGTGGGCGATGGTCGCACCCTTCATCGGGCCTTTCATCACGCCCGGGCCGCAACCGGTGCAAATGTCGAGGCTGCGCAGGCCCAGTTCGTGGCCGACTTTCTTGGTGTATTTGTATTCTTCGGTGTTGATCGAGTGGCCGCCCCAGCACACGACGATTTTCGGCTCGACGCCCGGGCGCAGGGTGCGCGCGTTGCGCAGCAGGTGGAAAACGTAGTCGCTGATGCCTTGCGAGGTGCTCAGGTCGATGCGTTGGCTGTCGAGTTCGTTTTCGGTGTAGACGATGTCGCGCAGGGCGCTGAAGAGCATTTCGCGGGTGCTGGCGATCATTTCGCCGTCGACGAACGCGTCGGCCGGAGCGTTCAGCAGCTCCAGGCGCACGCCGCGATCCTGTTGGTGAATGCGGATTTCGAAGTCCTTGTAGGCTTCGAGGATGGTCTTGGCGTTATCGACATGGGCGCCGGTGTTGAGGATGGCCAGGGCGCACTGGCGGAAGAGGGTGTAGGTGCTGCCGGATCCGGCTTCGCTCAGTTGCTGAACTTCACGTTGAGAAAGGGTTTCCAGGCTGCCTTTCGGGCTGACCGAGGCATTGATTACGTGTCGTTGGGTCATGCAATGATCCTTAAAACGATGTCATCACGAAGCTGAGCAATGGCATCCGAATAGTGTGTATCCATGAATGAAGATGGCACGATCTGCGCTATACCGCCATGTCCCCGTTGGACGCTGAAAAGATGAAAAGGAGCCCCAGCATAGCTAAATCCGCGGTAGAGGCGATAATGCGCCGGCCGGTTTTTTCAGTTAGCCCTTTTGTCGCTCAAGGAAGTCATTTGTGATGTTCGAGATTCAGCCGATGGATGCCGCCACTTTTCGCCAGCAGACGCGACGCAGCACGATCATCATCGCCGTGCTGTTCCTGGTACTGGCGATGCTGTTTTCCAGCGTGGCAGTGGCGCTGTTCGGCGAGCCCGGCGGCGATAACCTGCGCTTCAATGTCGGTGGGGTGTTTGTGGCATTTCTGCTGACGGCTGCGTTATTGCGCGGGCGTTTCTGGAATCAGAGCTGGATGGCGCCAGCCGTGTACAGCTGGCGACTAAAGCGCAATCTGATGAGCATCACCAATGTGATGCATCAGGTCACGGCGGCGGTGGAGCAGAACGATGCGACGGCCATGAAAGTGCTGCGTTTCTATCATCTTGGGTTGACGCAGATGCATGAACTGGACGGTAACTCCAGCGATCATGGGCAGCTGTGGCGCGAAGTCGAGGCGCACAAGGCGCGGATGCAGGCGCTGGGACTCGACACCGAGCAGACGCGCCTGGATCCGGCCTGGCTGGAGGCGTTGAAGCCGACTTCGCGCTGATTACAGCGCTCGGCGCAACTTCCACGAACGGATCAAGCGGCCATACACCAACAGGTTGATCGCCAGCACCACGCTGCCGAGCGCCAGTTGAATCTGCGGGGTGAGCCCGGCCGGGTAGATGATCGGCCAGATGTAATGCTCGATGAAGCCGCCGGCGTATTCAGTCTGCCCGGCAGCGTGGCGCATGAGATTTTCCCAGTAGGTCAGCGGGCAGGTCAGGTGCAACACCTCGACCGCCACGCCCCAGGCGGCAGCCGGCAAATGCAGCCACATCAAACGTGGCCATTTGAGCACCAGCAGCCCGCCAAACAGCACGAACAGAATGAAGCACAAATGGAACAGCACCAGCCCGTCGGCTGCGATTCGGTACAGCATGTCGTCTCCCTGACGCGATTGTGAATGGCGCTATGTTACGCCGCTCAGGGCATTAGAGGTCAGTGCGAAAATCAGCGAATTGCGCGCGCATCCGGCCGATTTCCCACAAGTGCGCAAGATTGTTCAAGCCAAAAAGACGAAATGGCTGGCACAGTCTGCGACCGTTTTCCTGGTTGAAGAACGTTTATGTCTGACTCACTTATGCCGCGCAGTGCGTTTCTTCGCGGCGCGGCGGCGATCATGCCATTGTCTCTGGCCACCGCGCCGTGGGGACTGCTGGCCGGTTCCATGGCGATTGAAGCTAACCTCACGCCGTTGCAAGGCCAAGGCTTGTCGAGCATCGTGTTTGCCGGTGCGGCGCAATTGGTCGCGATCGGCATGCTCAAGGGCGGCGCGGGGATTTTCTCGATTTTGTTGACCACGCTGCTGCTGACGTCGCAGCACTTGCTGTATGGCATGAGCATGCGTTCGGTGATTTCGCCGCTGCCGGGGCGCTGGCGCATAGGGCTGGGTTTTTTGCTCACTGATGAGTTGTTCGCGTTGACCAGTCAGCATGATCGCCAGCAGTTCAATCGCTGGTATGCGCTGGGCGTCGGCCTGACGTTCTACATCGCCTGGAATCTGTTCACCCTGGCCGGCATTGTCCTCGGCAGCAGCATTCCGGGGCTTGAACACTTGGGGCTGGACTTCTCGATTGCTGCCACCTTCATCGCCCTGATTACACCGGTGGTACGCAACGTGCCGACGGTGGTTTGCGTGGCGGTGTCGCTGTTTTGTTCGGTGCTGTTCAGTTACTGGCAATGGGGTTCGGCGCTGGTTTTGTCCGGATTGGCCGGAATGACTGCCGGGTTTATCTGCAACAAGCTGTATCGGGAGCGCACATGATGGTTTGGGCGGTGATTTTTGGCATGGGGATTCTGGTTTTTCTCAATCGCTATGTATTTCTCGAGCCGCGATTGCCCGTGCGTTTGAGCAGCAATGCGCGGCAGTTTCTCGGGTTTGCGGTACCGGGGATGTTGACCGCTATCTGTGGGCCGATTGTCTTCATGCCGGACAAACAGCTGAATCTGCAGTGGGATAATCCGTATTTGCTTAGTTCGCTGGTGGCGATCGCACTGGTGATATACACGCGCAATACTTTGCTCAGCATGCTGTTGAGCATGGCGTTCTTCTTTTTGCTGCGCTGGTGGTTGTAAGTTGTCTGTTCTACGCTTCAGGCATGCAGGTTTACTGATAAGGGGAGGTGCACATGGCGACTGAGCAGAAGCTTCCGGAGACGGATGAGCAAGAGACGGATGAGCCGACTGAAGCGGAAATAGAGCGGGAGAAGCATAAGGAACAAACCTGGAAGCACGATGACGGCAGAGAGCTTTCAGACCCCGATCGCAAGTTTTGAGTGATTTCTACGAAAAAGCCCCGCGAATGCGGGGCTTTTTTATGGTTTCAGAGATCGTCCAACTGCGTGAAATCGGGGTGTGTGGCCCGATATCCCAAGGTTCGATCAATCCACGCATTCAGCTCGTTGACCATCACCGGCGCGTGGCCGGGATACCCTTCAAGTGTGGTGCGCAGGACGCGTTCGATATCGGGTACGGCACGCAGGTTTCGGGTCTTGATGTAGTGGCCGATAAAACAGTCGAGTTCAAAGCGTTCTGTCATCGACAGATAAATACACTCCAGGTCGCTGACCTGTTTGATTGCAAAATCGTCGCGCAACTTATTTCTCTGCAAGGCTTGTAGACGTTAGGGGATTCCTGGTTTGTTGACTCTTTGGTCAACTGGTATACCAAATGGAAATGCGGCGCGCATGCTATCCGTAGTGCATCTAAATGTATGTATGACGGTTGAAATGTCAGACAGGCGGTTAGTTCATTCGAACGTGTGTTTTATGTGCGCCGTCTCAAAAATGAAACAGGGTTTGTAACGGCAGTGATTCGCTTTAGAGTTGCTAAAATTTGCAATGGGTTTATCTCATATAGCGCTGCGTCAAAAGATCGCAGCCTTCGACAGCTCCTACATTGATAGACGCGTGAAGTCGGCAAATGTTTAAGTCTGCTCAATAATCAAACTGGCCCCCTGATTGCGCACGTTACCGACGGCTTTGCCGACTTTGTACCACTCGAACACTTCACTGCCTTCACCTTCGAACAGCAACATTTGCTCAGCGCGTTCAACGGGTGTCGCCGGGTCGAGCCATTCGCGCACCAACTCTGCGCGGAATACCACCGGTCGGCGATCGTGGACGTCGAGCAGGCCGCCGGCGGCGTCGGCGGTGATAATCACGAAACCGTCGTCATCCCGGGCCGCCGTTTCGGTTGTCGGAAATTGTCCGATGGCGGCGCAGAAAACCGCTGCATGATCCGCGCGACGAATCAGCCAGGGTTGCCGGGTTTTGTCGCCGCTGTCGACCCATTCAAACCAGTTGTCCACGGGCACAATCAAGCGATGTCGCCAGATCGCCCGGAAGAACGGACCATGGGCGACTTTCTCGACCCGGGCATTGATGGGGGGCGGGCGATCCTTGGCCCAATGCGGGCGCCAGCCCCAGCGCAGATTGTCGGCCTGCAGGTGCCGTCCTTGTTGATGCAGGACGGCCAGCGCGGTGGTCGGCGCCGCGTTATAGCGATCAAGCGGCGCATCGCCAACATGATTGATCAACGCGTCGGGAATGCTCAGCACCGCGACGAAGTCATGAATGCCTCGGTACTGCGAGAGTCTTCCGCACATGGGCTGAATCTCCGGTTGGAGATTTCAGCTTAGTCGCTGGCACCTTGGCCGGTGAACGTGTCGCGCCAGCTCAGCCAGCGGCGTTCGAGCATGGCCAGCAAGCCGTCGCTGAGTTTACCGAGCAAGGCGAGCACGATGATCGCAGCCAGCACGATGTCCGGCCGCGAGGTTTCCCGGCCGTCACTGAGCAGATAGCCCAGGCCCTTGGTGGCCGCGATCAACTCTGCTGCCACGAGAAACATCCACGCCAGACTCATGCCGCTGCGCAACCCGGTGAACAGGCCGGGCAGGGCAGCGGGCAGCAATATTCGTCGCACCAGTTGCAAGCGGCTGAAGCCATAGATGCGGCCGACTTCCACCAGTTTGCGATCAATGTTGCGAATGGCCGCGACCACGTTGACGTACACCGGAAAGAACGCGCCGATAGCGATCAAGACAATTTTCGAGGTCTCGTCGATGCCCAGCCACAACAGCAGCAGCGGCACCCAGGCCAGGCTCGGAATGGAACGCAGCGCTGCAAAAGTCGGTTCCAGATAGGCCTCGGCTTCGCGGCTCAAACCGACCCAGGCAGCAAATACCAGCGCGAGACTGGCGCCAATGGCAAAACCCAGCAACACGCGAATCAGGCTGGCGCCGATGTGTTTCCACAGTGCGCCTTCAGCGAGGTCGGTGAGGGTCAGGGCGATCTCGCTCGGCGCCGGCATCTGGTAGGACGGCAACCAACCGATGCGTACGATAATTTCCAGGGCGATGATGATCAGCAGCGGCACGGCCAAGCCTTTGAAACGGCGCTGCCACGCCGGACTGAAACCCGCCGGGCGCTGGCGCGACACGGCAAGTGGCGCGGGCAAGTCTTTGCTGTGAGTGGTCATGGTTGAGCTCCGCTCACGACACATCCGCGACAGCAGCGGATGTGTCGTGAGACTGATCGATTACTGGTGGGCGACGGCTTGCTGCACGCCGCTGTCGAGCAATTGATCGATGACTTGATCGACATTCACCCCACGGCGCACCAGTTCCTCGGAGACCAGAATCGGCGCCGCTGCCTTGGAGGCACTGATGTCCTGTTGGGTCAGTTGCGGGCTGCTCAGATCGGTACGCGACAGTTGCAGCTTGGCTACGTCCAGTGGCAAGCCGGACTCTTTGGCGAGAAGGGCGGCGAACTCATCGGGATTTTTCAGCGCCCAGTCGCGGGCCTGTTCGTAGGCTTTGATCACGGTGTCGATGGTTTGCGGATGTTCTTTGGCGTATTGCTCGGTGACGCTGACCACGCCGTAGCTGTTAAACGCCGGGTTGCGATAAAGCAGGCGCGAACCGGCCTGGACCTGACTGGCGGCCATGTGCGGATCGAGTCCGGCCCAGGCGTCGACATCGCCCTTCTCCAGCGCAGTGCGACCATCCGGGTGTTGCAGGTGGACCAGTTCCACGTCGTCTTTTTTCAGTCCGGCCTGTTGCAGGCTGCGCAGGGTGAACAGATACGGGTCGGTACCTTTGGTGGCGGCGATCTTTTTGCCCTTGAGGTCGGCGATGGCCTGATATGGCGAGTCCTTGCGCACCACCAATGCTGTCCATTCGGCACGGCTGTAAACGTAGACCGATTTGATCGGGCTGCCGTTGGCGCGGCTCAGCACCGCGGCGAGGCTGGCGCTGGAAGCGAAATCCACGCCGCCACTGTTGAGGTATTCCAGCGAGCGGTTGCTGCCCTGGCTCAGTACCCAGCTGACCTTGGTCTGCGGCAAGGCTTTTTCGAGGAAGCCGAGTTGCTTGAGCACCAGGCTGACTGGCGAGTAATAGGCGTAGTCGAGATGCACTTCTGCCGGCGCGGTTTCAGCCGCGTGGGCGAGCGGTTGCAGGCTCAGTACCATGGCGCTGGCAGCCAGCAGGGTTTTGAGTCGAGGAAAGAACGATGTCATGGGGCGCTCCGGCAAAGGCACAGATTTCTTATGTCCAAAAAGATATTTTTATCGAATGCTTCCTGCATGAATGGAATATTGCAGGCTCTGTGCCATGTACTTGAAAGCGCCGTTTTAAAAGGGCTTGAGGGGATGTTGCAGGATTCCAGCTGTTGCTTGAGCAACACTGTGATTCGTCACTGTTGCCAAGCAAACAGCCGTGATCAACGGTGATGAGCTTATGCGTTAATCGAATTTCAAAACCAGTAAATAACAGCGTTATGGTCTATGCAATTTCCCTTTGCAGGTCAGCCCATGAAGCTTTCTCGTTTCCTGCGCAGTGCGCTAATCACCGCACTGTTTGCCTCGCCGCTTTCCCATGCAGATGAGCCATTGGTCCTGCATGTTGGCGATCAGAACTACTACAACATCCGTGCATCGGTGGAGGCCTCCGGCGTGTTGAAAGACGCGCCTTATACCGTCGACTGGAAACACTTCCAGGCCGCTGCACCCTTGGCGGAAGCCTTGCAAACCGGTTCGCTGGATCTGGGCTTTTTGGGCGATTCCGGTTTTCTGTTTCTGGCCGCCAAGCAGGCGCCGGTAAAGCTGATCGGCGTCTCGCGGCAAAATCCCGACACCATCGCGCTGCTGGTGCCGAAGGATTCGCCGGTAAAAACCATCGCCGACCTGAAGGGCAAGAAAGTTGCCTACTGGCCCGGCGCCTGGAGTCAGCAGTTGACCTTGCGCGCCCTGGAGCAGGGCGGTCTGCCGGAAAACTACGTCGATTTCGTCAAGTTGATGCCGATTGATGCCGCCGCAGCCCTGCCACAGGGCAGCATCGACGCCTTCCCGGTGTGGGAGCCGTACATTTCCCAGCAGATCGTGTTCTCCGGCGCGCGGCCGATCCTGACCGCAAAAAATCTGATGCCGGGGCTCAGTGCAATCGCTGCGTCGACGCCGTCGATCGACAGCAAACGTGCGGCCATTGCGGATTTTCTCGGTCGTTTGAAACAGGCACGGGCGTGGGTTGATAGTCATACGGATGAGTACGCCGATCTGTGGGCGAAGAAAGCCAATCTCGATCAGCAGGTGTCGCGCCACTGGTTACGTCAGGCGCACATGACGGTGGGACCGGTCGATACGCAAGCGGCGACGGACCTGCAAAGCACCGCCGACTTCCTGTTCAAAGTCAAAGCGCTGCCGGCACCGTTGGCCACCGCCGGGATTATCGACACGTCTTTTCAACAGGCATTGGCGCACTGAGCGAGCGCCGGAACCAAACCCTGTGTACCTTATCCAACCTCCGCTCGTGTATCGGAGCGCAAGGATGGATAAGGGCGAGGGAGTTTTGCCAATCGACAACATGACGGCCGTCGCCGTGCTCAAGGCAAAACATGACATCCGGATTCAAGTTTCTCTGTGCAGCGCTCATCGCCCTCGGGTTGGCCGGTTGTATCGCCGCCCCGATAGAAATGACTGCGCAAACCGAATCACGCCTGAAAACCCAGGCACCGGTGCGCTTTCTGTTGACGTTTGACGATGGCCCCAGTGCATCCAGTTTCTGGAACCCGTCGGCGACGGTGCTCGACAGCCTCAAGGACAATCCGCTGTTGCCGAATATCAAAGCGGTGTTCTTCGTGCAGACGCGCGCGCCACGAGCGGGCAACAGTGACATCGGTCGCGCCATCATGCGGCGTGAGCATGACGAGGGGCACATACTGGCGTTTCACACGGCCACCCACTGGCACACCAATCATCGCTTGCTCGACCCGCAAGAACTCGAAGAGTCACTGACCAACGGCACGGCTGATATCGCAGCCATCACCGGGGCGCCGCCGACGTTGCTGCGCCCGCCGTTCTGGAATTACGACAAACGCACCTTCGCCGCCTATCAACAGCACGGTTTGCACGTGTTGCTGACGGATTTAAGTGCCAACGACGGCAAGATCTGGGGCTTCAATGCCAGCCCCCGGCGTCGGGCAAACATGCTGCGGCAGTTATCGGAAGTCCGTGAACGTATTGCCCTCGGCGAGTTGCCGACTGTGGACGGGGTGATTCCGGTGGTGGTGACGTTTCATGATCTCAACCGCTATACCGCGCGGCACACGCGCGAATACCTGCAGATTCTGCTCGATAGCGCCGCCGCGACAGGCGTGAAGCTGGCGGACAAGCCTTTCTACGATGATCACGCCGAACTGGAGAAAGCTGCGCTGGCGCGTACCGTGGGTAAAAGCTCGGAGCCAGTGAATTTGCCGGGAATGTGGAACTGGGTTTGGGATCACGATGCGCACTGAGGGCAGGGTGGAAAGTTGTGATCGGGTTGGCATTTTTGTACCGGGCGGGTCACACATTGCTCATCTATGCTCAACCAGTCGATCGACCCGCCTGCGAGGCGTTCACTCATGCTTGCCATTGACGATATCTGCCGGATTGTCGAATCCGGCTTTCCTGCGTTCAAGTGCGATTGCATTCCGAGTTCGCAAGGCCTTTTGCAAATCAAGGTGTACGAGCCGGACAGCGGACGCGTCGAATTACTATTGAATGGCGTTTCCCCGGAGCACCTCGTCACGATCCGTGACATTTCCAATTTCATCGGTGAATTACGCACCGAAATGAGCGCTGGTCGTCGAGCCTTCGCCGGCTAATGCCTCATAAACGCCGTTGGAACGCTTGAACGATGCGCAGCGTCGCCTCGCTGGTGTGCAGATTGCGCACTGAATCCAGCGGATGCCAGATGCAATCGATGATCTCGTTTTGCGGGCGCACTTGCTCAAAGTCCGGCACGGACGCCTCGTAGACATGGTGCTGCGTGCTGCCGCTGTGCAGTTCCATCAGGTACAGCACAGCGTCAGCATCCAGGCCGGTTTCTTCCTGTAATTCACGTACGGCGGCCTGCGCTCGCGTTTCTCCGGGCTCGACCTTGCCACCGGGCAATGTCCAGCGGCAGTGGGGTTTGCGTACCAGGAGAATGTGGCGATCCTGCTCGCATATAACGGTTGCGCGTACTTTCATCTGTTACCTGTTTACCGCTTGACACAAAATAGAAATAAAACTGCAATATTTGAGCCGAAGCCTGCGGCAAAGGTTTCATTGAAGTTTGGAGCGTTCGCAGCGGCGAAAAGTGCCGACACCGTGACTGTCGCGGCTTGCGACACTCGGTCGGTATTTCGTGCGAATCAAGGTGTAAGGTAAAAGCGTGAAGCTGGATCTGACCGTTAGCAAAAAATGGAGGTGTCCATGAGCATGCCGATGTTGAACAAGATGCACATGAACGGCTATGACGTGCTTAGCGTGAACAATGGCCCATGGCGGGTTTGTACTCAGGGCGATCGGCTGGCGTCGTTTGGCAGCCGGGAGGAAGCGCTGGCCTACGCCGCCGCCCTGCCTGGCTACAAAAAACGCTCGGCGCGCGCGCAAAGTCACAAAACCCACTGACAGGCTGGCTGTAATGAAAGAGCCCCGGCAATTGTCGGGGCTTCTGTTTTTTGGGGGGAGGGTGGCTTAGTGGACCTTGGTCCGGCTGATGGCGCGGGCTTTCACTTCCCTGGCATAGAGTTGCAGCCGTTCTTCATCGCTTTGCAGCACCTCACAGGATCTCAGCACGCTTTGCGCATCTGCCTCGTTGCCGGATTTGCGCAGTTGTTCTGCGATACGTTTCAGGTCGACCGCCGACCATCTCAAGTCCGATGCAACACTTTGCAGGTCGCGTTGAAGTTCGTGTTCGTATTCATTGAGCCGCATGATCACCTCCAGAACATTCTCGGTAGAAAAGAGTAGTCGCATTTTTCGTCGATGGGCAAAGCCTGTTCGTCAGCACGCTGAACGGTTGTGAAAAGTTGTGCAGATTGCGCCGAGGGCGCGGTGCCACGATGGATGTAGCGCCGCTTACACGCTACATTCACTTTTTTTCAGATCAGGAATACACCATGCGGATATGGATCGGGAGTCTGGCGTTGACCCTGTTGGCAGGCTGCTCGTTGCCGGCGTCGCTGGTGCCGGGTGAGCCGAATATCAGCAAAACCAGCGCCAAGTCGCCCAAAGACTATGCTGCGTGTTTATTACCGTTGTGGCAGAAGGATGTAGCCAAGACTTATCAGACATCGATTTCCAACGGCTACCGCATCACCGCGCCGAGCATCATCACGGCGGACGAGATTCTCGACATCGTCAAATACAAGGACGGCAGTCGGGTTTCATTGTATCAGGGCCCGCCTTGGGCCAAGTCCGGGTCGTTGCGCCAATCGGTGCGTGATTGCCTGTAACGACGCCTGCAGGGGCAAAAAAAGCAGAAGCCGTATCGTCGGTTTCTGCTTTTTTTTGGCTGCCTGGAGGCTGAAAGGTGTGGATTTGATTCGCGAAATGAACGGTGACAGTTGCGAACGAAGGGTTTTTTCCGTGTGCACTAGGCTTTTAAGGGGCGGTCGATAGTCAGATCGGCCGGTCTTTCAAGGAGTCGCGGATCATGGATGATCTGGTCAAAGAAGTTATACCGCTGTTGCAGTACTTGATTCCCGGATTCTTGTCTGCGTGGATTTTTTACTCGCTGACGGCGTTCAAGCGACCGGATACGTTCGGGCAGATTGTGCAGGCGCTGATTTTTACGTTTGTGATTCAGGGAGCGGTGCTGGGGATTGGGGCTATTTGTCTGTGGGTGGGGTCGAAAGGCTTTTCTGTAGGACGTTGGGATGCAAAGGCCGAAACAATATGGGCATTCGTTGTGTCGGTGACGCTCGGGTTGCTTTCCTGCTATCTGGCCACGAATGACAAATTGCATGGCTGGTTACGTAGTCGAAATGTCACGAAACAAACTTCCTATCCCAGCGAATGGTTCAGCATTTTTGCCCAGCACCATCGTCTCGTCACACTGCATTTGGACGATGAAAGGCGCGTTTTTGGCTGGCCCGTGGAGTGGCCGCCCGAATCCAGCAGTGGCCAGTTCGTGATGCAGAATCCCTGTTGGCTGGATGCGGAAGGGGCAGAAGTGCCTTTTGGCGCTGAGTTTTTGCTGATAGATTCCGGGAAGGTCAAGTGGGTCGAATTCGGCCCGAAATCGGAGGTTTCGTTATGACAGCCAGAGCACCGCAACCAATGCCAGAATGGGTGGCGCGTCGTTACACGAAAGATGGCAAGCCAGTGGCAAATGCTCAGCCCAGAGCACCGAGCGCTCCACCACCCTTGAAGAGCTAGTTTTCATCAGCCCCAACCCTCAGCCACCGCCCGGCGAATCGCTTCCAGCAACATCGCGAACGCCGGGTTGTCATTGTTTTCCCGCCAGATCAGATGCAGCTCGCTCTGCACCCCTTCGCCCAAATCGATATCGCGAAACACTACATTTTTGAACACCACACTGGTGGCGCAACGCGGCACCAGCGCCAAGCCCATGCCCGCATTGACCAGTGCCAGAATCGTCAGCGACGAGCCCAGCCACTGCACGTAATCCGGCGCAACCCGCGCTGAGCGCAGCATGCCGGTCAGCAATTCGTTGAACGGCGGATAAGCTGCGTGTGAATACATCAGGAACGGTTGTTTATCCAGGTCACTGACCGCCACTTCAGCCGCCGTCGCCAAGGGATGACCGCTCGGCACTGCCAGCACAAACGGCTCGCGCACCAGGCATTCAGTCGCGTAGCCCGGCTCCAATAATGGCGCACGGGCGATGCCCAGATCGATGCGACGCGCGCGCAGGGCTTCGTGCTGCTGGTAAGTGTTCATCTCCGTCAGATCGATTTTCACCTGCGGCTGTTTCAGTCGCGCCTCGGCGATCACCTTGGGCAAAAACTCATACACCGCGCTGCCGACAAAACTGATGTTCACCGAACCAATGTCGCCTTCGGCAAACCGCCGGGCGGTGACTGCCGCTTGCTGCGCGCGTTCCAGCAGGTTCTGGGCTTCGATGAAAAAAGCACGGCCGGCGGCGGTCAGCGCGACGCTGCGGGTGCTGCGGGTGAACAGCTCGACGCCGAGGTGATGTTCGAGCAACTGGATCTGCCGGCTCAGCGGCGGCTGCGTCATGTTCAGCCGTTCGGCGGCGCGGCGAAAGTTGAGTTCGGTGGCGACGGTGGTGAAGCAGCGCAGTTGGGTCAATTCGAACATTGATCTAATCCAGGTATCAATCGAATGCCAAGTTAGATTAGACGGGATCAATGATCGCCGTCCATGATCGGCCCATCGCTTTACGCCATCCCTAAAAAAACAAGATCGGGAGTCGCCCCTTGAAAACCCTCCAGAGTCCGCTGGACGTCACGGTTCTCGCCCGTGCCGCCGCCAAGGTCAAGCGCCACGTGCTGCCACTGTTCGTGGTGATGTTCATCGTCAACTACATCGATCGGGTCAACATCGGTTTCGTGCGCAGTCACATGGAAACCGATCTGGGCATCGGCGCGGCGGCTTACGGCCTCGGCGCCGGATTGTTCTTCGTTGGCTATGCGCTGTTCGAAGTGCCGTCCAACATGCTTCTGCAACGTTACGGCGCGCGAGTCTGGCTGACGCGGATCATGTTCACCTGGGGTGCCGCTGCCATGGCCATGGCGTTCGTCAGAGGTGAAACCAGTTTCTATGTGCTGCGCTTTATTCTCGGCGCGGCCGAGGCGGGATTCTTTCCGGGGATCATTTATTACTTCACCCAGTGGCTGCCGGCTTCCGAGCGCGGCAAGACCATGGCAGTGTTTCTCAGCGGTTCGGCGATTGCTTCGGTGATCTCCGGCCCGGTGTCCGGTGCGCTGCTGCATATCAGCGGTCTGGGCCTGCATGGCTGGCAGTGGATGTTCCTGATCGAAGGCGCGGCGTCGGTGGTGCTATGCGCATTCGTATGGTTCTGGCTGCAATCGCATCCGCGTCAGGCCAAGTGGTTGAGCGAAGAGGAACGCGAAGCGCTGGTGGCGGCGATTGCCGAGGAGCAGCGCGCTCGTGAGGCGGTACAGGTAGCCAAGCCGTCGATGTTCAAGTTGTTGGCGGACCGGCAGATTGCGCTGTTCTGCTTCATCTACTTTTCCATTGCCCTGACCATTTACGGCGCGACGTTCTGGCTGCCGAGCATGATCAAGAAAATGGGCAATCTCGGCGACTTTCAGGTTGGCCTGCTTAATTCGATCCCATGGATCATTTCGATTGTCGCCATGTACGGTTTTGCGGCGATGGCCGGCAAGTGGAAATTCCAGCAGGCGTGGGTGGCGCTGACGCTGGTGATCGCGGCGATCGGCATGTTCATGTCGACCATTGGCGGGCCGATCTTCGCCTTCGTTGCCATCTGTTTCGCCGCCATCGGCTTCAAGGCTGCGTCGGCGTTGTTCTGGCCGATTCCGCAAAGCTATCTGGATGCGCGTATCGCCGCTGCGGTGATAGCGCTGATCAACTCCATCGGCAACCTCGGCGGCTTCGTTGCGCCGACGGCGTTCGGCTTCCTCGAAGAAACCACTGGCTCCATCGAGGGCGGACTATATGGCCTGGCGGCGACATCGCTGATCGCTGCGGTGGTGATCTTTTTCGCCCGCACCGCGCCGGGTGCCAAGGGTAAATCCCTGGCAAAGCCCCATGACGAGACCGCCGTTGTTGTGACGGCCAGCCCGGCCGCGAGCCATTGAATTGATTGTTGATCTGTCAGGAGCGTTATCTTGAAAATCACCCGAGTCACCGTGACCCCGATTGCCTTCCGTGATCCGCCGCTGCTCAACGCCAGCGGCATTCATGAACCCTTCGCCTTGCGCTCGATCATCGAGATCGAAAGCGACAACGGCTACATCGGCCTCGGCGAAAGTTATGGCGATGCCCCGGCGCTGGCGATCCAGCAGCAATTGCAGGCGCAACTGATCGGCCTCGACCCGTTCAATCTCAACCAGTTGCGCGCCATCGTCCAGGCGACCGTTGCCGCGAACAAACCTGCCAGTCTCGCCGGTGCCGAACTGGCCCCCGGTTCCCACGCCAGTAAAGCGGTGAGCAATGCCTATTCGGCGTTCGAAGTGGCTTTCCTCGATTTGCAGGCGCATTACCTGAATGTGCCGCTGGTGGACCTGCTCGGCGGCGCGATTCGCGATGAGGTACCGTTCAGCGCCTATCTGTTCTTCAAGTACGCGCAGCATGTCGATTCGCCCTATAAACCGGACAACTGGGGCGAAGCACTCAGCGAACAACAGATTGTTGCGCAAGCTGCGCGGATGATCGAGGCGTACGGCTTCAAGAGCATCAAGCTCAAGGCCGGTACGTTGCCGCCGGAGCATGAAGTGGCGTGCATCAAGGCGCTGAAAAAAGCCTTTCCCGGCTACCCGCTGCGCATCGATCCGAATGGCAACTGGTCACTGGAAACCTCGATTCGCATGGCCGAATTGCTCGGCGATGATCTGCAATATTACGAAGACCCGACCCCGGGCCTCGACGGCATGGCCGAACTGCACAAGCGCACTGGTCTGCCGCTGGCGACCAACATGGTGGTCACCGATTTCGCCGAGTTCCGTCGCAGCGTTGCGCAGAACAGCGTGCAGATCGTCCTTGCTGACCACCATTACTGGGGCGGCCTGCGCGACACGCAAACGCTGGCGAAGATGTGCGATGTATTCGGCGTTGGTGTGTCGATGCACTCCAATTCGCACCTGGGCATCAGCCTGATGGCGATGGCGCATGTCGCGGCGGCGGTGCCGAATCTGGATTACGCCTGTGACACCCATTACCCGTGGCAGGAACCGGACGAAGAAGTGATCAAGGGCGGCAAACTGCCGATTGTCGATGGCTGCGTGAAGATCACTCGGGCGCCGGGGCTTGGGCTGGAGTTGGACCATGATCAGTTGGGCAAGCTGCATGATCAGTACCTGACGTGCGGGATTCGCCAGCGTGATGATGTGCGGCAGATGCAGCGTTACAAGCCGGATTGGAGGGCGATCAAGCCGAGATTTTGAGGTGTCTGAATTGACGCCATCGCGAGCAGGCTCACTCCTACAGGGAAACGCATTCCAACTGTAGGAGTGAGCCTGCTCGCGATTGGCGTCCTCATGGTTACAACGTTTCTAGCAGCCAATCCCGAAACGCTTTCAGCGATGGCAAATTCTCATTTCGCGGCGGATACACCAGGTAATAGCTGCGGCGACTGGTAATTGGTTCACCCAGTTGCAGCAGTTCACCATTCAACAACTCATCTTCGACCAGAATTCGCGGCACCAGCCCCACGCCAATATTGGCCCGCACCGCTTGAATCAAGTGCGAGGTCATTTCAAAACTCGGGCCGATGCGCATGCTGCGGTGCGGCAAGCCGTGATGACTGAACCACTCCGCCCAGGCCTGAGCATTGCTGCTGACATTGAGCAGCAGTTGCCCGGCGATGTGCTGTTGGGCGTCATCGCGTTCGGCGTCGGACAACTGCGCACTGGCGATCACTAGCAATTCTTCGGTATGCAGGGGCAGGGCGGTCAATCCCGGCCAGTCACCGCCGCCAACACAGATCGCTGCATCGATTTCGCTGGTATCGAAGTCGATTGCTTCGATCCGCGAATGCAGATGCACGGTCATGCCCGGGTGCGCGGTATAGAAGTCCTTGAGTCTCGGCAGCAACCATTTCGAGCCGAAGGTCGGCAGCGTCGCCAGGCGCAAACTGTGAATGCCCGAACCAAATGCCATGGCCTGCAACGTCGCGCTGCGAATCTGCCCGAGCGCTTCGGCGAGTTCGCGTTGATACATCCGTCCGACATCGGTCAGTACCACTTGCCGGCCTTCGCGGCTGAACAAACGCATGCCGAGCATTTTCTCGAGAATCTGCACCTGACGGCTGACCGCACTCTGCGTCAGCGACAGTTCATGGGCGGCGCGGGTGTAGCTTTCGTGGCGCGCGGCGGCCTCGAAAGCCAGCAATAACGACATGGAAGGGGTGAGCGTGCGCGGATTCATTCGTAAAAGTCATCAATAGCGGGTCGAATTTACGGTTGTCCCGGCGTTCGCCAGCAATGAACATGGGCACCATGAGATGGCGGAGCCTGACGCAATCATTCGTTGCGTACAACTGTTCACCGCCACACGGCCCGATTTGACCGAGATAACCTGACCGATGATTGCCCAGCTGTCCCCCGCGAAAGTCCTGACCAGCGATTACCAACAGTTCCTCAACGCCCTGAAGAACAGCGGTTTTCGCGGTGAAATCAGCGCCGATTACGCCAGCCGCGTGGTGCTGGCGACCGACAACTCGATCTATCAGCGCCTGCCGCAAGCCGCGGTGTTTCCGATGGATGCCGATGACGTGGCACGGGTCGCACGACTGATCGCCGAACCGGCGTACCAGCAAGTAGTGATCACCCCTCGCGGCGGTGGCACCGGCACCAACGGCCAATCGCTGACCGATGGCATCGTCGTCGACCTGTCGCGGCACATGAACCGCATCCTCGAAATCAATGTTGAGGAGCGCTGGGTGCGCGTGCAGGCCGGGGTGGTCAAGGATCAGCTCAACGCTGCGCTGAAATCCGCCGGGCTGTTTTTCGCCCCGGAACTGTCGACCTCCAACCGCGCCACCATCGGCGGCATGATCAACACTGATGCCAGTGGCCAGGGCAGTTGCACCTACGGCAAGACCCGCGACCATGTGCTCGAACTCGACATGATTTTGCGCGGTGGCGAGCGCCTGCACGGCCAGCCACTGGAAGAGAGTGAACTTGAAGCACTGTGCGCCCGCGACGATCGCGTCGGTGAAGTCTACCGTTGCGCGCGGCAGATCATTGATGAACAGGGCGAGCTGATCAAAGAGCGTTTCCCCGATCTCAACCGCTGCTTGACCGGTTATGACCTGGCGCATCTGCGTGAGGCGGATAACCGTTTCAACCTCAACAGCGTGCTGTGCGGTGCTGAAGGCTCGCTGGGGTTTGTCGTCGAGGCGCGTCTGAACGTGTTGCCGATCCCCAAACACACGATGTTGGTGAACATCCGCTACGCCGGGTTCATGGACGCGTTGCGCGACGCCCGCGCCTTGATGGCGCTCAAACCGTTGTCGATCGAAACCGTCGACTCGAAAGTCTTGCTGCTGGCGATGCAGGACATTGTCTGGCACGGAGTCGCCGAGTATTTCCCGGAAAGCGCCGAGCGCCCGACCTTGGGCATCAATCTGGTGGAGTTCTGCGGCGACGATCCGGAGGATTTGCAGCGCCGGGTCGAAGCATTCGTCGAACACTTGAGCAGCGACCGCACGGTTGAGCGTTTGGGCCACACGCTGGCGGTCGGCCACGCAGCGGTGAACAAAGTCTACGGCATGCGCAAACGTGCGGTAGGCCTGCTCGGCAACGTCGCCGGTGAAGCGCGCCCGCAACCGTTTGTCGAAGACACTGCGGTGCCACCGCAGCACCTGGCCGAGTACATCGCCGAGTTGCGCGACCTGCTCGACAGCCACGGTTTGCAGTACGGCATGTTCGGTCATGTCGATGCAGGCGTGCTGCACGTGCGGCCGATCCTCGACATGAAAGACCCGCAGCAAGCGGCGCTGGTGCGTCCGGTATCCGACGGCGTTGCGGCACTGACCCAACGTTACGGCGGCCTGCTGTGGGGCGAGCATGGCAAAGGCTTGCGCTCGGAATACGCGCCGGCATTTTTCGGTGAGCTGTATCCGGCCCTGCAAGCCTTGAAAGCCGCGTTCGACCCGTTCAACCAGTTCAACCCGGGCAAAATTGCCACCCCGGCGAACACCGGCGCGGCGCTGCTGAAAATCGACGAAGTGACTTTGCGCGGTGAACTGGATCGGCAGATCGACGAAAAAGTCTGGCAGGACTACGGCGCCGCCATGCATTGCAACGGCAACGGCGCCTGCTACAACTTCGACCCTGACGATGCGATGTGCCCGTCGTGGAAAGCCACCCGCGAGCGTGCGCAATCGCCCAAGGGCCGCGCCTCGTTGATTCGCGAGTGGCTGCGTTTGCAGGGCGAGGCGGGTGTCGACGTGTTGTCCGATGCCATTCGCAAGCCTGCCTTTTTCAGCACCTTGTGGCAGCGCTGGCGCAACAGCCGTACGCAGGCCGAAGACTTCTCCCATGAAGTCTACGACGCCATGGCCGGCTGCCTGGCGTGCAAATCCTGCGCAGGGCAGTGCCCCGTGAAGGTCAATGTGCCGGAGTTTCGTTCGCGCTTTCTCGAGCTGTATCACAGCCGTTATCTGCGTCCGGCGCGCGATTATCTGATTGCTTCGCTGGAATACAGCATTCCGTACATGGCGCGGATTCCGGCGCTGTACAACGGCTTGATGGGCGCTTCATTTGTTCGCAGCAGCTTGGAACGGGTCGGTGGCATGATCGACGTGCCGTTACTCAGTCGTTTTGATTTCCATGCGGCGATGCGCCGTTGGCAGGTGCAACCGGCGACGGTGTCGACTCTGTCGGCGCTGACCGAGGCGCAACGCGAGCGCAGCGTGGTCATCGTGCAGGACGCCTTTACGCGCTACTTCGAAGCGCCACTGTTGGCCGATCTGGTCGAGCTGATTTCGCGCCTTGGCTATCAGGTGTATCTCGCACCGTTCAGCGCCAACGGCAAGCCATTGCATGTGCAGGGCTTCCTCTCGGCGTTCAACCGCGCGGCACTGCGCAATGCCCGACAGTTGCGCGAATTGGCCGATGTGGGCGTGCCGTTGTTGGGCCTCGATCCGGCGATGACGCTGGTGTATCGCCAGGAATACCTGAAAGTCCCCGGTATGCAGCAATGCCCGGAAGTGGCGCTGGTGCAGGAGTGGTTGCTCAAGGTGATGCCGGAGCAGGTGGCGCAGGATAAAACCGTAACGTTCCGACTGCTCGCCCATTGCACCGAGAAAACCAACGCCCCGGCCGCGACCCGACAGTGGGAGCAGGTGTTCGAACGTGCTGGTTTGAAGCTGGCCACACAATCCACCGGTTGCTGCGGCATGTCCGGCACTTACGGCCACGAGGCGCGCAATCGCCAGACCTCGGCGGTGATCTACGAGCAGTCGTGGGCCCGTCAGGTCGACGCGCCGGCGGAGCAGGGCGAAGCACTGGCGACCGGTTATTCGTGCCGCAGTCAGGTCAAGCGCCAGTCGGATCAGGCACTGCGTCATCCGTTGCAGGTGTTGCTTGAGGTTCAGCGTCGCTGAGGGTGTCGCCCGTGTCCTTGTCCCAGATCAGGCGCGGATCGAAACTCATCGCCGCGAGCATGGTAAACACCACGACCAGGCCGAAAAACAGAATGCCCGGTCGTGGTTCGATATCGCCCAGCGCCTGAAACTTCACCAATGCTGCGACCAGCGCCACCACCAGCACGTCGAGCATCGACCAATAGCCGATCAGCTCGACGAAGCGGTACAGCTTCGAACGTTCTTTGCGCGCCCAGGCGCTGTCGCGTTGTACGGTCATCAGCAGCAGCGTGAGGGCGACGAACTTGACTCCCGGCACGGCGATACTGGCGATGAAAATGATCAGGGCGATGTCCCACGCGCCGTGCTCCCAGAACTCCAGTACACCACTCATGATCGTGCTGTCGGCGCCGCTGCCGAGCATGGTGGTGTTCATCACTGGCAGCAGATTGGCCGGCACGTAAAACGCCAGCGCCGCGAGCATGTAGGCCCAGGTACGGGTCAGTGAGTTGGTCTTGCGTCGGTGCAGCGGCGCATCGCAACGCGGGCACTCGTGCGGCTCGTCAGTCATGTCGCAGGCCAGTCCGCAGCTGTGGCACAGGCACAGATTGAGTTCGCTGGCGGTCGGTGGCCGTTTCATAAAATGTCCCAGAGGTCGCGGATGTCGCGGCCGGCAATCCTGATCATCATCAAGCTCAGCACGGCCAGCGCGAACAGGCCGATGCCGGGCAACACGTCGAGCAATCCGGCCAGTTTGAACACCGCCACCATCGCCCCCAGCAGGCACACTTCGAGCATGCTCCACGGCCGCAGAGTTTCCAGCCAGCGCATGCACAGCTTGAAGCCCGGCGCGCGTCGGGAGGACAACGCGAAGCTCAGCACCCAGACCAGCAGCACCAGTTGAAACGCCGGGGCAATGATGATCGAAATCGCCGCGACCATCGCCATGAAGGTGATCGGTCCCTGACTCAGCGCCAGCACCGAATCCCACAGCGTCGCACTGTTTTTCAGGCCTTTGAGGCTGATGCTCATCACCGGATAGAAGTTGGCGAACAGCCACAGCATCGCCGCCGTGAATGTCAGGGCCAAACGCTGTTCGACGCTCAGACCGTTGAAACGCTGGAGGACGCCGCCGCAGCGCACGCACAAGGTTTTCTGGTGTTTGGCCAGCACGGCTTTTTCGTACACGCAGTCGCAGTGCTCGCAAATGATCAGGTGTTCGGTGTTGACCATGGACAACGCTCGACAGCAGGCCGCAAGGGCAAGGGAGACCTGATCACTATAGAAGCCTGAGGCTATTGGGCAAATGGCGCGGCGCGATCAGCTGGGTTTTTTCCGAATATCGCGGTCGATCCGGGTTTGGATTTTGTTTTTTGATGTTATAAGGTAACGCAAATTTTAAGGGGTAGCCCTTGTGGCCCCTGTTGTTTTCCTTTCGATTGCGAAACGCTTATGACGATTGTGCTCCCTCGTTCTGCCCCATTGACCACTGGCCGGCGGCTGTCCATTGACGCCCTCAGAGGCTTGGTGATTCTGTTCATGCTGCTGGATCACGTGCGCGAAACCTTTTTGCTGCACCGCCAGGTCAGTGACCCGATGGACATTGCCAGCACCGAGCCGGCACTGTTTTTCAGCCGCACTCTGGCGCATCTGTGCGCGCCGGTGTTTGTCTTGCTGACCGGGTTGTCGGCGTGGTTGTTCGGTGAAAAGTACGCGGGCAAGGCCGATGTCAGTGCGTTTCTGTTCAAGCGCGGTCTGTTTCTGGTGGTGCTGGAATTCACGCTAGTGAACTTCGCATGGACGTTCCAGTTGCCGCCGAGCGTGATTTATCTGCAAGTGATCTGGGCGATCGGCTTGAGCATGATCGCCTTGTCGCTGTTGGTCTGGCTGCCGCGCTGGCTGTTGCTGACGTTGAGCCTGATGATCATTGCCGGGCACAACCTGCTCGACGCCGTGCATTTTCCAGTGGAGTCGGCGCTGCATGTGCCGTGGGCGATTTTGCATGATCGCGGCTGGATCGACGTCAGCGACAACCTGCGTTTGCGTACCTCCTATCCGTTGTTGCCGTGGATTGGTGTGATCGGTCTCGGTTATGCACTGGGGCCGTGGTTTGCTCGCGGCGTTGAAGCGGGGTTTCGTCAACAGCATCTGCTGATTGCGGGTAGCGCCGGACTGCTGGGTTTTGTCGGGTTGCGGTTGATCAACGGTTATGGCGAGAAACCATGGGCCGTGGGTGACACGCTGCTGCAAACCCTGATGAGTTTTTTCAACATCACCAAGTACCCACCGTCGTTGCTGTTTATCGCACTGACGGTGAGCGTCGGGCTGTTGCTGCTACTGGCGTTCGAGCGGTTACAGGATCGTCGCTGGATTCGCTGGCTAACCGTTTTCGGTTCGGCACCGATGTTTTTCTACCTGCTGCATCTGTACGCGTTGAAGGTGTTGTACCTGATCGGCGTGGCCCTGTTCGGGCTGAATCAGGGCAGCTATTTCGGTTTTTCGTCAGTGGCGGCGATCTGGCTGGCGGCCGTTTTTCTGGCGATTGCGCTGTTCCCGGCGGTGCGCTGGTTCTCGGCGTTGAAGGCCCGTCGCCGCGACATCGCCTGGCTGAAGTACCTGTAAGCGCTAGTGCCGGTTGCGCACGAAGTCGATAAACGCCTTCAGCGCTGCCGGCACATGACGGCGGCTCGGGTAGTACAGGTGCAGACCCGGATAGTGCGGGCACCAGTCTCCCAGCACTTGCAGCAGCCGCCCGCTGGCCAGGTGTTCGCTGACCATGTCTTCGAACACATAAGCCAGACCAAGCCCTTGCAGCGCGGGCCCGACCATCAGGCTGACATCGCCGAGGGTCAGCGGGCCGTTGACTTCGATTTCCTGGGCAATGCCACCGCGCTCAAGCTCCCAGCGGTACATCGAACCGCTGGGGTAGCGGTGGCGGATGCACGGCAGTCCGTGCAGGTCCTCAGGCTTTTGTGGCGCCGCGTGGCGTTGGAAAAACGCCGGTGAGCCGACCACCACTGAACGCATTGTCGGGCCAATCGGCAGCGACACCATGTCGGCCTCCAGGCGATCGCCGAAGCGCACGCCGGCATCGAATCCATTGGCGACGATATCCAGCAGCGCATCGCTCTCGACCACTTCCAGACGAATGTCCGGATACACCTGCAAAAACTCACTGGCAATCGGCAGCAACACCAATTCGCCGGCTTGCCGCCCGCAGGTGATGCGCAAATTACCCGAGGGTTTGTCGCGGAAATGGTTGAGGTCTTCCAGCGCATCGTCGATGTCGCGAAAGGCCGGTTTCAATCGCGCGTACAGGCGCTCGCCAGCCTCGGTCAACGCCACGCTGCGGGTGGTGCGATTGAACAGACGCACGCCCAGGCGATTTTCCAGCGCCTTCACTGAATGGCTAAGAGCGGAGGGGCTCAGGCCGAGTTCGATGGCCGCTTTGCTGAAGTTCAGGTGCTGCGCGGTGCACAGGAAAACGCTGAGATCCGCCGCCGAAGGTGATTTCATCTGTGAATGCCTTTCACAAAGTCATGAAAAATTGTTGGGATTATCGCATCAGTAGCATGGCTTTAAAGTCGCTTCAACTTATCAAACAGGCCCGGCACCCATGTCAGGGTTTCTAACAGGAGAAGTTGTTATGCGTACCTGGTTCATTACTGGCGCTTCCCGTGGTTTTGGCATTCTCATCGCCGAGCAGGCCTTGCGTTCCGGTGACGCGGTCATCGCTACCGCGCGCAACCCGCAAGACATCACTGACCGCCTCGGCGAGCAACCGAACCTGCTGGCGGTGCGCCTCGACGTCACCCGCGAGGAAGAAGCGCACCAAGCGGTTGCTGAAGGAATCAAGCGTTTTGGCCGTATCGATGTGCTGATCAACAACGCCGGTTTTGGTGTGCTCGGCGCCGTCGAAGAAACCAGCGCCAGCGAGACCGAGCGCTTGTTCGCGACCAATGTGTTCGGCCTGCTCAACGTCACCCGCGCGGTGTTGCCGCATATGCGGGCGCAACGCAGTGGTCGGGTGATCAACATCTCGTCGATCGGTGGTTATCAGGCGTACATGGGCTGGGGCGTTTACGGCTCGACCAAATTTGCCGTCGAAGGCATCACCGAAGCATTGCATCAGGAACTGGCGCCGCTGGGCATTCAAGCCACGGTGGTCGAGCCGGGCTTCTTCCGCACGGATTTCCTTGATGAACAGTCGCTGATCAAAACCCGGCTTGAGCTGGCGGACTATGACGAAACCGTTGGCAAGATGCGTGCGTTCGCCGAGGCGGCCAACCATGCGCAACCGGGTGATCCGCAGAAGTTTGCCGAGGCGATGCTGGCGCTGGTCAATGCACCGACCCCGCCGCTGCGCCTGGCGCTGGGCAGCGATACGGTGGCGCGGATCGAGGCGAAGAATCGGTTGGTGGCGCAGGAGTTGGCCGAGTGGAATGAGCTGGCGCTGTCCACCGACTTCGCCAACTGAACGCCTGAGCTGTGAGAGCGAGGTTGCTCGCTCTCATCTCTTTCGTGCGCAAACTTCGGTGGATTTTTCTGTGTATTTCGCGCCTTATTCGCTGCGCGACGCAGCTTTTTGATTGCTCAAGGGATGGAATGATGAACGCTATGACCCAGCCGCACGGAACGCGCGACAAGTTGCTCATACTCGCGGCCGTGTGCCTCTCGGCTCTGGTCCTGCCCCTCAGTTTTACCGGCGGTGCGGTGGCGACACCGGCCATTGGTCGCGATCTGGGCGGCAGCCCGGTGGCGCTGACCTGGATCACCAACGCGTTCATGTTGACGTTCGGCAGTTTGCTGATGGCCGCCGGCGCATTGGCTGATGTTTACGGACGCAAACGCCTGTTCACCTTCGGCATGTTGCTGTTCACCGCTGCCTCGTTTGCGCAGAGTCTGGCGCCGTCGGTGTTCTGGCTGGATGTGTTGCGCGCCGTACAAGGTGTGGCTGGGGCGGCGGCGCTGGCCAGCGGTTCGGCGGCGTTGGCGCAAGAGTTCGAAGGGCATGCCCGGACTCGCGCTTACAGCGTGCTTGGCACGACGTTCGGCATTGGTCTGGCCTTCGGGCCGTTGGTGGCGGGTGCGCTGATCGAGGCTTTCAACTGGCGGGCGATTTTTGTCTTTACCGCGTTGATCGGCATGATTGCGATGGTCTTCGGTCTGCCGCGCATGCGCGAAACCCGCGACCCCGATGCCAAGGGGCTGGACTGGCCGGGCACGCTGCTGTTCAGCGCAATGCTGGCGTTGTTCACGTTTGGCCTGATCCAGGCGCCGGACAGTGGTTGGGACAGTCCTTTGGTGATCACTTTATTAGGCGCTTCGGCGTTGTTGCTGGCAGCTTTTGTGATCGTCGAAACGCGTGTCGAACGGCCGATGCTCGATCTGACCCTGTTCCGTTATCCGCGATTCATTGGCGTGCAGATGCTGCCGATCGGCACGTGTTTCTGCTACATCGTGCTGGTGGTGATGTTGCCGCTGCGCTTCATCGGCGTTGAGGGCTTGAGCGAAATCGATGCCGGTCTGCTGCTACTGGCGTTGTCCGCACCGATGCTGGTGGTGCCGATGCTGGCAGCCTCGTTGGCGCGTTTTGTTTCCGCTGGCATCTTGTCTGGCGCGGGGTTCCTGATTGCTGCCGTGGGCCTGCATTGGCTGAGTCTGTACAACGTCGGTGACGCGAAATTTGCGCTGGTGGTGCCGATGCTGCTGATCGGCATTGGCGCCGGTTTGCCGTGGGGGCTGATGGATGGTTTGTCGGTCAGTGTCGTGCCAAAAGAGCGCGCAGGCATGGCGGCGGGCATCTTCAGCACCGTGCGAGTGGCGGGTGAGGGGATTGCATTGGCGATTGTCGCGGCGATGCTGGCGTCATTGCTTCACGCTGATCTGTCGGGTGCCGTACACGCGGTGACAGGCAGTGCCGAGGCGTCGCTGATTGCCGAGACCGCGCACCGGGTGACTACGGGTGATATGGCGCATGCGATCAATACTGTTCCGGGGCTGGCCAACGGGCGTCTGGTGGAAGGGTATGCGTCAGCATTCCAGTATCTGCTGCACATCCTGACGGTCATCACGCTGGTGTCGGCGGCGGTGGTGCTGGGGTTGTTGAGCAAGGATCGCAGCGTCACAGAGCCACAACAGGCTGCCGCATAAACCCAATGTGGGAGCGAGCCTGCTCGCGAAAGCGGACTATCAGTTGGCATAAACCTCGACAGATGCACCGCGATCGCTGGCAAGCCAGCTCCCACAGGGTTCCAGGGTGTCTGCAGCATCAGTGGTTACACCGCAGTCATTGTGGGAGCTGGCTTGCCAGCGATGGGGCCGGTGCATTCAGCATCTTCATCGCTTGATGCACCGCTATCGCGAGCAGGCTCGCTCCCACAGGTTTTTCCGGTGTCTGGGTTATTTGCGATCCAGCCACACGGTCTGCGCGTTGCAGAATTCGCGCACGCCGAAGTGCGACAGCTCACGACCGAAGCCACTCTTCTTCACGCCGCCAAAGGTCACCCGTGGATCGCTGGCGGAGTAGCCGTTGATGAAAACGCCGCCGGTGTCCAGTTCGCTGGTCAGTTGCTGCGCCAGTGCCACGTTGGCGGTGTAAATGGTTGCGGTCAGGCCGAACTCGCTGTCATTGGCCAGGGCCACAGCATGCGCGCAATCGCGGGCGGTGATGATCGAAGCGACCGGGCCGAACAGTTCCTGTTTGAACGAGGTCATGCGGTCGGTGACATCGGCCAGTACGGTCGGCTCGTAGTAGTTGCCCGGGCCTTCTGGCTTGCCGCCGCCGAGCAGCAAGGTGGCGCCTTCTTCCAGGGTGTCGCGCACTTGCTGGTCGAGTTCATCACGCAGGTCGAAACGCGCCATCGGGCCAATGTAGGTCTCGGCGGACAATGGATCGCCGACCTTCAACTTACGCGTAGCCTCGACGAACTTGCGGGTAAATTCCTCGACCACACCTTCTTCGATGATCAGGCGTTTTGCGGCGGCGCAAACCTGGCCGGAGTTCTGGTAGCGACCGATCACAGCGGCTTGCACTGCTTCATCCAGATCGGCGTCGTTGAGCACGATAAACGGATCGGAGCCGCCGAGTTCCAGCACGCATTTTTTCAATGCGGCACCGGCCTGAGCGCCGATGGCCATGCCGGCACGTACGCTGCCGGTCAGGGTCACGGCGGCAATGCGCGGGTCAGCGATGGCCGTGGAAACGCCTTCCGGAGTGACGTTGATCACCTCAAAAACACCTTCGGCGAAACCGGCGCGGGTGAAGGCATCGCGCAACAGATAGGCGCTGCCCATCACGTTCGGCGCATGTTTGAGCACGTAAGTGTTGCCAGCGATCAACGCCGGAACGGCACCGCGCAGCACTTGCCAGATCGGGAAGTTCCACGGCATGACCGCGAGGATCGGGCCGAGCGGACGGTACTCGATGCGCGCCTTGCCGCCTTCAACCTGGGTCGGCTCAGCGTCGAGCATCGCCGGGCCATTCTCGGCGTACCACTCGCAGAGCTTGGCGCATTTTTCGATTTCGCCACGGGCCTGAGCAATGGGCTTGCCCATTTCCTGGGTGATCATCGTCGCCATGGCATCGCTGGTTTCACGCAGCGCAGCGGCCAGCGCGGTCAACAAGCGCGAGCGATCCTGCAACGGCTTGCGCTTCCATTTGCCGAAGCCGAAAGCTGCGCGGGTCAGCGCGGCGTCGAGGGCGGCGGCGGATTCAAACGCGTAGTGGCCGATCTGCTCGCCGGTGGCGGGGTTGATCGAGATGGCGTGGGTCTGGCTGGAAATCTGGCTCATGGCTTCGTCCTGCAGGTTCGTCGGATGAGTCTAGAGTAGGGTGGTGTTTTTTTTCTGGAAACTGAATAATAAAGATCGTTTCTTTCACGAATGGAGAATGACTATGGATCTGGTGCAGCTGGAAATCTTCAAAGCGGTTGCCGAGCACGGCAGCATCAGCGCCGCCGCGGCGCAGATCCATCGCGTGCCGTCGAACCTGACCACGCGGATCAAACAGCTTGAGCAGGATCTGGGTGTTGATCTGTTTATTCGCGAGAAAAGCCGTTTGCGTCTGTCGCCGGCGGGGTGGAGTTTTCTCGAATATGCACGGCGCATTCTCGATCTGGTGCAAGAGGCGCGGGCGACGGTGGCGGGGGAGGAACCGCAGGGCGCTTTTCCCTTGGGTTCGCTGGAAAGTACGGCGGCGGTGCGCATTCCCGAATTGCTGGCGGCGTACAATCAGTTGCACCCGAAAGTCGACCTCGACCTGTCCACTGGGCCGTCCGGCACAATGATCGACGGCGTGCTCTCCGGGCGCCTGGCCGCAGCGTTTGTCGACGGCCCGGTGCTGCATCCGACGCTGGAAGGCGTGCCGGCGTTCGAGGAAGAAATGGTCATCATCGCCCCGATCAATCACGCCCCCGTCGAGCGCGCAGCGGACGTAAACGGCGAGAACATTTATGCCTTCCGCTCCAACTGCTCCTACCGTCACCACTTTGAAAAATGGTTCAGCACCGACGCGGCGGTCCCGGGCAAGATCTTCGAAATGGAGTCGTACCACGGCATGCTCGCCTGTGTCAGTGCGGGTGCCGGGCTGGCCTTGATGCCGCGCAAAATGCTCCAGAGCATGCCCGGCAGTGCGACCGTCAGCGTCTGGCCATTGGCGGCGGACTTTCGTTATCTGACCACCTGGCTGGTGTGGCGGCGGGGCACGGTGTCGCGCAGTTTGAGCATGTTTGTGCGCTTGCTGGAAGAGCGCGGGGTGGTGCGTGCAGATGCTTGATCGCATCTGCCGCGCACCGGATCGCCGTTATTGCCCGTCGACGCTGCGCGGCAGATTCAGCGGATTCCCTTCGCGCAACACCTCTGGCAACAACTCATCGGGAAACCCCTGATACGCCACGGGCCGCAAGAAGCGCTCGATCGAGGTCATGCCGACTGACGTGAAGCGGCTGTCCGATGTAGCCGGAAACGGCCCGCCGTGTACGGTGGCGAAGGTCACCTCCTGTGGGTGGGCGAAGGCGTTGACTACGATGCGTCCGGTGCGCCGTTCGAGAATCGGCAACAGGCGCCGCGCCACTTCCAGATCGATACTTTCAAGGTGAATCGCCGCGCTGAGCTGACCCTTGAACGAACGGGCGACGGCCAGCAGCTCGGCCTCATCGTTGACAGCAACCAATAGCGCCGACGGACCAAACACTTCGAGGGCCAACTCTGGTTCGCCGAGCAATTGGTGTCCCTCGACTTCCAGCAACGCAGCACGTCCGGCAAGCGTGGTATCGGCCGGCGTGCCTGCCGCGATCAGCTGCGCGCCGGCACGTTCCATGGCCATCAGCCCCTCGACGTAGGCGCCATGAATGCCCGGCGTCAGCATCGTCCGCGCCGGCGCCTCACTGACCCGTTTGCGCATGGCGTTGCGCAGCTGATCAAACCCCGCACCGCGGATGGCGATCAGGATCGACGGACACAAACAGGCCTGCCCGACATTGACCAGCATACGTTCGATAAAGCCGTCGCCGATTTCGGCGCCGCGAGCCGCCAGCGCCTTGGGCAGGATGAAGGTCGGGTTGACGCTGGTCATTTCGGTGAACACCGGGATCGGCTCGGGACGCAATTGCGCGCGGCGATAGAGCGCCATGCCACCCGGTTCGGAGCCAGTGAAGGTCACGGCTTTGATCAGCGGATGATCGACCAGCGCTTGGCCAATGGCATTGCCGCCACCGCGCACCATCGAGAAAACACCTTCGGGCAAGCCATGCGTCTGCACGGCTTTACGAATGGCGCGGGCCTGGATTTCCGAGGCACCGGGATGCGCGTTGTGTGCCTTGAGAATCACCGTTGCCCCGGCCGCCAGTGCCGACGCGGTATCGCCGCCCGCCACCGAATAGGCAATCGGGAAGTTGCTCGCGCCGAAAATCGCCACCGGGCCGATGGCGATTTTTTGCAGGCGATGATCCAGCCGTGGGCGCGGCTGACGTTCGGGTTGCGCCGGGTCGATGGCCAATTGCAGAAAGCGGCCCCGGCGCACCACATCGGCGAACTGGCGGAACTGGGTCGCGGCTCGCAACGCTTCGCCCTCAAGCTGAGCTTCGGGCAGTCCGGTTTCCAGTGCCGCGCGTGCCGCCAGTTCACTGCGTACTGCGTCGAGGTTGTCAGCGATGCTCTCGAGGAACGCCGCGCGCTCGGCCAGCGAGGTGTGGCTGTAGCGGTCGAATGCCACGTCGGCAAGTGTCGCTGCCTGATCAACCTGTGCCGCACCGCCGAAAGCGAAGTCCGGTTCGATCAAATGTTCAGTGGCCGGATTCAGGGCTTTCATCGTGCCTTCGGTGGCGGCGACATCCGCCGCGCCGATCAGCAAGTGGCCGGTCAGATTCATTGCGCTTCACCCTGGGCTTTGAGTCGAGCAATCAGTTCGTCCGTGCTGGCAATCACGTGCGCGAATGTCGGGCCGTTGAGTTCGTGGGCGGCATGCATCATTTCCGCTTTGAAGGCCGCCGTTGCATCGCGGACCAGGGTGACGTGGTAGCCCAGTTCCGAGGCATAGCGCGCGGTGGCTTCGATGCAGGTGTTGGCCAGCAGGCCGACGATGACCACGTGGGTGACACCTTGCTGCTTCAGGCGAAAATCCAGGTCGGTGTTGGCAAAACCGCTGGAACCCCAGTGCTCCTGAACCACGATATCGCCGTCCTTCGGCGCAAAATCCGGGTGCCATTCACCGCCCCATTCGCCCCGGGCAAAATGATGCATGTGCATGATTTTGCATTGCGTGGGAGTCGGGTGATCCCAGTTTTCGTAGTCGCCTTTTTCCCAGCGGTGATGGGGTACGATGACCACCGGAATGTTCAGCTCGCGCACCGTGCGGTCGAGTTTGCGCAGGTTGTCGAGCAGGCCGTTCTGTTCAGCCATCGGTTTGATCAAAGGGAAAATCTTGCCGCCGTCCGACAGAAAATCGTTGTATGGATCGACCAGCAGATAGGCGGTTCTGTCCAGCGGGTAGGCGGTATTCGACATGGCGGCTTGCTCCGGCAATGGGATTATCGGTGCACAGGGCTTGTCCCGGCATCGTGTAGATATGATAATCATAGTAACTGTAAAAGAGGCAAGCCCTGATGGCAGTAAACGATAGTCTTCCCGACACGCTGTGCCCGATTTCCCGGGCCGAAACGATCGTCGGCGACCGCTGGACCGTGCTGGTTTTGCGCGAGTTGTTCATGGCCAATCATCGCTATGACGAGATTCAGGCGCAGACCGGCGGTACGCCGCAAATGGTCGCCGCGCGTCTGAAATGTCTGGAAGCGGATGGGCTGGTCGAGCGCCGCTTGTACAACGAGCGACCGAAACGCTACGAGTACCACCTCACCGCGAAGGGCGAGGCGTTCTATCCGGTGATCATTGCGTTGCGGGCGTGGGGAGAAACCTGGTGCAAAACACCGGAAGAGGGGCTGGCGGTGAACATGACCCACAAAAACTGCAACCACGACGCCGGCCTCGGGCCGCTGTGCGAGCACTGCGGCGAACCGTTGCGTCGGGAGGATCTGATCAGCCAGCCACAAGCCGCCTACGCCGCCGAACGGCAGGCGCGGCGTGAGGCGTTCAAAAGCAAATAACCTCGATCACGGCGTGCCGTTGCGACCGTGCAGCAAGTAGCCGGGACGCAGGCTCAAGCGCTCGTAATAGGCTTTCACCGCGGCAAAATCCGGGTGAGCCAGTGGGGTTTCGAACCAGCGGTTCACCGACAGTCCGATGGGAATGTCCGCCAGAGAAAACTGTTCGCCGCTGACGTAGGCGCCGGTCTTTTCCAGTTGCCGGTCGAGGATGGCCATGGTCTTCGACCATTGCTCAATGCCGTTCGCCAGCGCGGCGTTGTCCTGATAGTCGGGCGACTGGCGCACCAGCGACATGAAGGCGTACGACCACGAGCGATTCAGCTCCGACGCCTGCCAGTCGATCCACTGATCGATCCGCGCCCGGGTTTGCGCGTCAGTCGGATAGAGGTGCGAACCGTCATACCGTGCGGCCAGATAACGAATGATCGTGTTCGATTCCCACAGCGTGAAATCACCGTCCTGAATCACCGGCACCATGGCGCAGGGATTGAGCGCGAGAAACGCCGAATCGTTGGTCGATTTGAAGCCCGACCCCCAGTCTTCGCGCTCGAAAGGAATGTGCAATTCAGCGCAAGTCCACAGCACTTTGCGCACGTTGATCGATGAGGCTTTACCGAGTATTCGCAGCATTGGATGTCCCTTACCCAATTGTCGTCAGACCTACAGAAATACCACAGCGCAACGGAGAAGGCCCGCACAGTGCGGGCCTTCTTTTTCAGCGCATCAATCTCACAGACTGCTCGCCAGTTTCCCGCCCATCATCCGCCGACGATAAGAGGTGTCGCGGTTGGCCAGCCAGAAATACAGCGGCGAGGTCACCAGCAGTCCCACCAGCCAGGACAGATCCGCACCGTTGATGTGCGCCGACACCGGGCCGACGTACAGCGGCGTGTTCATGAACGGAATTTGCACGGCGATGCCGATCGCGTAAGCCAGCAACGCCTGCGGGTTGTAGCGGCCGTAGATGCCGCCGTCGACCTGGAAGATCGACTGGATGTCGTACTGGCCTTTGTGGATGGCGTAGAAGTCGATCAGGTTGATCGCCGTCCACGGCACCAGCACTACCAGCAACACCAGCACCATGTCGACGAAGTGGCCGATGAAATCTTTCGAGGCGCCCACGGCGGCAAAGCAGCAGGCCAGCAGCACGATAATCGAGATCACTGCGCGGCTCTTGGCGGTGGGGATCCAGCGGTAGGCGAAGGTCTGCACCAGAGTGATCAGTGACAGCACCGCGCCGTACAGGTTGAGGGCGTTGTGGCTGATCACGCTGAGCAGGAACAGCACCAGCATCAGCGGGCCAATGGAGCCAGTGGCGAGTTTGACCGCGTCCATGGTGTCCATGCCTACCGGCGTCGCCAGCACGGCGACGGCACCGAAGATGAACGCCAGACTCGACCCCAGCGCTGAACCCAGATACGTGGTCCAGAAAGTCGACGAGACTTTCACGTCGGCCGGCAAGTAACGCGAATAGTCGGACACGTAAGGGGCAAACGCGATCTGCCACAACGCGGCCAGCGACACAGTGGCGAGCCAACCGGAGAGGTTGAAGCTGCCCCGGGTGAGGAAGTCGTCAGTTTGAATGTGGGTGAAGATGTAGCCGAAACCGACGACGATGCCGATCCCCAGCACCCAGGTGCCGATGCGATTGAGCACGTGGATAAAACGGTAGCCGATGATGCCGATGATCCCCGAACCGACTGCGCCAATGACGATGCCGACGGGCACTGGAACGCTGTCGACCACACCGTGCAGCGATTTGCCGGCCAGCACGATGTTGGAGGCGAAAAAGCCGATGTACATGACGCCGGCAATCAACACCACCAGCAATGCGCCGAGGGAGCCGAACTGCGCGCGGCTCTGGATCATCTGCGGGATGCCCATCTGCGGGCCTTGCGCCGAGTGCAGCGCCATCAGCACGCCGCCGACCAGATGGCCGACGAGAATCGCGACGATGCCCCAGAGCAGATTCAAGTGAAACAACTGCACGCCCAGTGCACCGGTAACGATGGGCAACGGTGCGATGTTGCCGCCGAACCAGAGCGTGAACAGATCCCTGACCTTTCCGTGGCGATCTTCGGGGGGCACATAGCCTATCGTGTGTTTTTCAATCAGCGGAGCGGAGGATGCTGCAGGGGTAGCCATGACGAACTCCAAGGCAAGGATGAGTACGTGGACGTACTTCGGCAAGCGCCGGCACGGGCGGCGCATTTCTTGTTGAAGTGATCATGTGCAAAGCATCGGCATAGATAAATTAGTAAGTTTGTTGCTTCAGACCTTAAAAAAAATATGCTTCGGCTGGCGCCGGCGTCCGGTATGTTCAAGCTTGATCGTGCGCCAGGGAAACAGGGCGAACACCTGCGCTCTTTGGGAGACTCACATGGCCGCCTACAACCTGCGCCAGCTCAAATATTTCGTCACCACGGCTGATTGCGGCAGCGTCGCCGAAGCCTCGCGCAAGCTCTACATCGCGCAACCCTCGGTCTCCACGGCCATCAAGCATCTGGAAGAAAGTTTCGGCGTGCAGTTGTTCATTCGCCATCACGCCCAAGGCGTCTCTCTGACGCCCAGCGGTTCGCGGTTCTATCGCAAGGCGCTGGAGTTGCTGCGGGTGGCCCATGAGTTTGAGCAGAACGCCCTGGCCGACAATGATGTGGTCGCGGGGCAGATCGATATCGGCTGTTTCGAAACCGTCGCGCCGCTGTACCTGCCGCGCCTGATCGCCGGGTTCAAGGCGCGCTGGCCGGGGGTGGAAATCCGCATTCGTGATGGCGAGCAACAAGAGCTGGTGCAGGCTCTGACCGCTGGCAGCATCGACGTCGCGATGATGTTCGAGCACGATCTGGACAGCACCATTGAAACCACGCCGCTGATGCCGCCGCAGCAGCCTTATGCGTTGCTGCCGGCCAGCCATCGCTTTGCGCAACAGGCGAAAGTCTCGCTGCATGATCTGGTGCTGGAACCGATGATTCTGCTCGACGTGGTGCCGAGCCGCACCTATTTCGTGAGCATCTTCGAAGAGCGCGGGCTGACGCCGAACATCGTCTTCAGCTCGCCATCGATCGAGATGGTGCGCGGCATGGTCGGCAACGGTTTCGGCTTCTCGATTCTGGTGACCAAACCGTTCAGCGACTACACCTACGACGGCCAGCAAGTCGTCTGTGTGCCGCTGGCGGAAAACGTCACCGGGTCGGGCTTGTCGGCGGCCTGGTTGCGGCGGGTGCAACTGACCAAACCGGTGCAGTTGTTTGTTGACCATTGCCGCGTAGAAATGGCCCGACTGCACTCGTGAGTGCCGTCGAGCCGCTGGTCAGAGGCTGATAAACGCCAGCATCCGTTGCAGCATGGCATCGCACGCCTGCAACTGTTCGAGGGCGACAAACTCGTCGGGTTTGTGGCCCTGATCCATGCTGCCGGGGCCGCAGACCACCGTGGGAATCCCTACGGCATCAAACAGTCCGCCTTCGGTACCAAACGCTACAGTGCCGAAATCCTTTGAACCGCAGAACACTGAAATCAGCTCGGCGGCCTGACTTTGTGCATCGGTGGCCAATCCCGGATACGCCGACAAGGCGCTGAAGCGGATATCACTCTGCGCACTGACCGCGCGCATGCGCGGCAGCACTTCGCGTTCAGCATAGGTTTGCAGCGCTTCGGCAACGAGCGCTGGATCCTGCGAGGGCAGGGCGCGGATTTCGAAATCGAAACGGCAATCGGCAGGCACGATGTTCAAGGCCTTGCCGCCGCTGATCACCCCGGTTTGCACCGTGCTGTAGGGCGGGTCGAAGCGCGCATCGTGATGCTCCGACGCTTTCAGTTGCTGACCGAGACGACCCAGCTCAGCGATCAGTTCGGCGGCGTATTCAATCGCATTGACGCCGAGCGGCGCGTACGCCGAATGGCACGGATGGCCGTGCACGTCGCAGCGCATTGCCAGTTTGCCTTTGTGGCCAAGCACCGGTTTCAGTTCGGTCGGTTCGCCGATGATGCACAGCAATGGCTTGATCGGGCGTTGCTGCAAGACCTTGAGCAACGAGCGCACGCCGAGGCAGCCAACCTCTTCGTCGTAAGACAGGGCAATGTGCACCGGCAGGCGCAGCGGCGTTTTAACCAGCAACGGCACCAAGGCCAGCACGCAGGCGATATAACCCTTCATGTCTGCGGTACCACGCCCAAACACCTTGCCGTCGCGTTCGGTCAGTTCGAACGGTGGCAGCGTCCACGGCTGGCCGTCGACCGGCACCACGTCGGTGTGCCCGGACAGCACAATGCCCGGTTGATCCACCGGGCCGATCGTGGCGAACAGGTTGGCTTTGCTGCGCTCGTCGTTGTAAATCAGCGCACACGGGACGTCGAAACCTTCGAGGTAATCGCGGACGAATTCGATCAGCTGCAAGTTGGATTCTCGGCTGGTGGTGTCGAACGCCACCAGCGCCTTGAGCAACTCGACACTGTTCATCGATCATCCCCGGCCACGCCATAACCCGGTGCCTTGGCCGGATCGAGGGCGCGGTCGATGTAGTCCTGAAGCTGCGGCTCGTAAGCGTTCCAGAGTTTTTGCAGCTGGCCGATCGGGTCTTCATCGGCCCAATCCACGCGCAGGTTGACGATCGGCCAGGTCTGCTCGCCGACCACCACAACGGCGGCCGAATGCACCGGGCCGGCTTCACCGCCGAGCGCTTGTGCGGCGTGCAGGGCTTTGAGCAGGCGATCAGCCAGTTGACCTTCGCCATCCTCGAAGGCGCTGACCATCGCTTCGATGACCGAACGCCCAGCGAGCATGTTGCCGGCGGCGACGCACTGTTCGCCGGTCACGGCGTTGTGCACGCCGAGGGTTTGCGCACCGCTGAAATGCGCGGTCTGGCCAAGGTGGTTGATCGCGGTGATCTGGCGGTACTGGCTGTAGCCGTTGCGGGTGAGGACTTTGTCCAGCGCATCGTCCGGCGTCAAACCTTGCTCCATCAGCGCAAGGACTTCCGGGCCGAGGGACGGCAGGGTGATGTTCTGGCTCGACACCGCGCCGACCCCCGGCAGCAGCCACGGACAGCGGGCGCCGACGGCGATGCTGGAGGAGCTGATGGCGACACCGAACTGGCCGGTTTCGGCGCAGCGGGCTGTGATTGAAAAGGTCATCTGCTTATTCCTTTCTAGGAAGATGTTGTCCTTGAGAGCCTCATCGCTGGCAAGCCAGCTCCCACAGGGTTTTGAGTTAAGCCCAGATGTTGTGATCAACCCGATACCTGTGGGAGCTGGCTTGCCAGCGATGGCCATAACGCGGTGTGATGCCTTACTCAGGAATCACCGCAATCACATCAATCTCCATCAGCCACTGCGGCTGCCCCAGTGCCGACACCACCAGCCCGGTGGAAATCGGGAACACGCCTTTGAGCCACTTGCCGACTTCGCCATACACCGCCTCGCGGTAACGCGGGTCGATCAGATAGGTGGTGGTTTTGACGATGTGGCTCATGTCGCTGCCGGCTTCTTCCAGCAGTTGCTTGACGTTGCGCATCGCTTGTTCAGCTTGCGCGCGCGGGTCGCCGAGACCGACCAGATTGCCGTCGAAATCCGTGCCGACCTGACCGCGCACATACACGGTGTTGCCGGCGCGCACGGCTTGGCACAGATCGTTGTCCAGCGTCTGGTTGGGGTAGGTGTCTTTGGTGTTGAACATGCGGATGCGAGTGTGGGTGGGCTGGCTCATGAAAGGCTCCTGAAGAAGGTTGGCCCGGCGCAACCGGCGCCGGAGCGAAAAAAGGCAATCAAGCGTCGACGGTATCGGCGGCTTTGTTGTGGCTGCTCGAATGCAGTGCGGCTTCACGCTGCTCGGCATCGCGGTAGTCCAGATACTTGCGCTGGGTGGCGATGTGATCGGCAACATGCTTGGCGTCGTGCCACACACCCCAGATGAACGACGACCCCCGGCGTGACTGCCACGGCAGCCCGAGGAAATACACCCCCGGTTCGCTCGACACGCCGCGCTGATGCACCGGTTTGCCCTTGTCATCGAATGCTTTCACTTGCAGCCAGGAGTAATCCACGACAAACCCTGTGGCCCAGATAATCGAGGTGACGCCAGCCTTGGCCAGATCCAGATCGGCCAGCGGATTCTTCACGCACTCAGGGTCCGGATAGGTTTCGCGCGCCTCCGGTTCTTCCGGCAGGTCGAGGCCGTTGCGCTCGATGTAGGCATCGGCGGCATCCAGCAACGCCAGATAATTTTCGTCGCCGCGAGTGAGGTTGCCGAGCAGATCCTGCTTGAAGGTCACCACGCCGTTATTGAATGATTCGGTGACGCCGACCAGGGTCATGCCGCGATGGGCCAGACCACGGAAATCGATGGTGCGACCGCCATGGGCGCCGCTGACGGCGATGGTCACGTGCTCGCGCCCCGGTTTCATCGCCGCCTGATCCCATTCGCCGAGCACGCCCAGCCACCAGCAGAAATCCCGGTTGCGATAGGCGCGAGGTGGGCGGTCATGGGCGCCAACGGAGAGGTAAACCTGCTTGCCGGAACGTTGCAGTTCATCGGCGATCTGCACCCCGGAAGAACCAGCGCCGACCACCAGCACTGCGCCTGCCGGCAGTTGCTGCGGGTTGCGATAATCAGCGGAATGGATCTGCAACAGACGTTGGTCTTGCGGAGCAATCGCCGGGATCACCGGTTTCTGGAACGGGCCAGTCGCGGCGACCACGCGGTTGGCTTCGATCACACCTTCGGATGTCTCGACGGTGAAACCCGGGCGACCGACATTGCGCACCACGCTTTTCACCTCAACGCCGGTGCGGATCGGCGCATTGAATTTCTTCGCATAGGCTTCGAAGTAATCCGCCACACGTTCTTTCGGGGCAAATCCGTCGGGATCGACGTCATCGAATTCCAGGCCAGGGAAGCGGTCGTGCCACGCCGGGCCGTTGGCAACCAGCGAGTCCCAGCGCCCGGTGCGCCAGCGTTCGGCAATGCGATTGCGCTCCAGCACCAGGTGCGGCACACCGAGTTTGCTCAGGTGCTCGCTCATGGCCACGCCCGCTTGGCCGGCACCCACGATCAGCGTGTCTGTTTTTATTATTTCAGGGGTCATCTCTACATCCTTCCTAGCAAGGCAGTGGGATTCGGGCCGCTGTTGGCTTGTCCGTTTGGCTTGAGGTCAGACTAGGGAGAGGGGGGATATCGGTAAAATATTATTAAGCTGGGATGTGAAGATAAAATTCTGATGCAGAGCGGCGAAAGCCTTTAACAATGCGGGCTGCAGCTCTGGCCGCGGGAAGGGAAGGGCAAAACCTGGCGGCTAGATTTCACGCTTGCGCTCAGGCGCTACCCCATGAGCGGTGAGGAGTTTTTTCGCCGTCTCGGGTTCATCCGGCAATTGGCCGCTGAGATCCCAGATCTCGAGCATTTTGGCGTATTCGAAAGCGTGGCGCGGGTCGACCTCTATCCAGCGCTGGAAATCCTGGCGGACAGCCGGCGGACAGTCGTCATCGTGCAGACGCATGCACCAATCGGCGGCTTGCACAGAGATGTCTTCGTCCATTGCGTTGAGGTCGGAAGGGGTCATTTGACGAGGGTAACAAAAAAGTCCGTCAAGCCGATGCCGACGGACTTTTTTAATGGCGAATATTCAGCGTTTGAGAAACGCTAGCAAATCCTCATTCAACGCCTGCGCATGGGTCACCGCAAAGCCATGTGGCGCTCCTGCGTAGACCTTCAACTCGGCGCCTTTGATTTGTGCGGCAGCCTGTTTGCCGGTGGTTTCGAACGGCACGATCTGATCGCCGTCGCCATGGATCACCAGCGTCGGCACATCGATTTTCGCCATGTCCGGGCGGAAGTCGGTTTCCGAGAATGCGGTAACGCAATCCACCGTGCCTTTGAGCGACGCCAGCAGGGCGACATTCAGGGTTTGCGTGAGCACGCCGGCAGAGACTTTCTGGCCTTGGTTGGTGCCATAGAACGGCGCAGCGAAATCGGCGATGAACTGCGCGCGATCCTGCAGCAGGCCGGCCTTGATGCCGTCGAACACCGAGGTGTCGACGCCCTGCGGGAAGTCGGCTTTCTTGCCAAACAGTGGCGTCACCGCGCCCAACAACACCAGACCGGCAACCCGCTCACTGCCATGCCGGGCGATGTAGCGGCTGACGTCGCCGCCGCCCATGGAGAAGCCGACCAAGGTCACGTCGCGCAGGTCCAGATGATTGATCAATTGCGCGATGTCATCGGCGAAGGTGTCGTAGTCATAACCGGTCCACGGCTGATCGGAACGGCCGAAACCACGGCGATCGAACGCAATGGTGCGAAAGCCACGGCTGCTCAGGTATTCCATCTGGTATTCCCACATGTCGGCATCCAGCGGCCAGCCGTGGCTGAACAGTACGGGTTTGCCGCTGCCCCAATCCTTGTAGTAAATCTCGGTACCGTCTTGCGTGGTGAAGGTGCTCATGGAAACTCCTGCTTCGGGGTTCAGTGCCGAAATGGCAGCATTCACTATCAGCGCAAAGCGCGCCGGCTACTTGTATGCAGGTGCTGGTTTTGCGTCGGTACAGTCGTGGATCTGCTGCAGAGTTGTATGATGCAACCCAAAGCCGCACGGTCGGCCACTGATACGAGGGAGTACGTCTAAGTGAAACGCAAAAGTTTGCAGGGCAACGCCTGCCCCGTTGCCCGCACGCTGGACCTGATCGGCGACTGGTGGTCACTACTGATCATCCGCGATGCGCTGGACGGAATTCGCCGTTTCAATGATTTTCAGAAGAGTCTGGATATCGCGAAAAACATGCTCAGCGCGCGCTTAAAGGGGCTGGTGGAGCAGGGCATCCTGCAAACCGCGCCGGCTGCTGATGGCGGTGCCTATAAGGAATACGTGCTGACAGATCGCGGCAAAGCCTTGCAGACGGTGATTGTCGCGCTATCGCAGTGGGGGGGAGAGTTCATGTATGGGCCGGGTGAGCCAGGTTCGGTGATGGTCGATGCAAGGGACCGCCAGCCGATTCGCAAGCTGGAATTGCAGTCTGCCGATGGCCGAACGCTTGGCCCCGCAGATGTGGCGACGCGGCTTGGCGTAGAACACTGATTCAGTGTGGCGAGGGAGCTTGCCCCCTCGCCACAGATGACGTGTTTCAAGTCTTTCCGATGCCAGGTTACTTAGCGAAACGCCGGCACCACATGCTTGATAAACAGCTCCAGCGATTTCTTCTTCTCTTCATGCGGCAAGCTGTTGTCACACCAGAAACTGAACTCATCTACCCCCAGTTCCTGGTAGTACTTGATCCGCGGAATGATCTCTTCGGGCGTACCAATCATCGCCGTCTTGTGCAGGCTCTCCAGCTCAAATTCCGGACGCCCGGCAAACTTCTCTTCCGGGCTTGGCGCGAGGAAGCCATTGACCGGGGTTTGCTTGTTGCCGAACCACGCATCGAAGGTGCGGTAGAAACGCGAGATCGCTTTTGCGCCAACTTTCCAGCCGTCCGGATTATCAGCGGTGTGCACGTGGGTGTGGCGCAGCACCATCAATTGCGGACGCGGCACGTCTGGGTTGTTATCCAGTGCGGTCTGGAACTTGTTCTTCAGGTCGAGGACCTCTTCGTCGCCCTTCATCAGCGGCGTGACCATTACGTTGCAGCCGTTGGCCACGGCGAAGTTGTGCGAATCCGGGTCGCGGGCGGCGATCCACATCGGCGGATTCGGCTTCTGGATCGGCTTCGGTACGCTGGTCGAGGTGGGGAATTTCCAGATGTCACCGTCGTGGGCGTAGTCGCCTTGCCACAAGGCGCGGACCACCGGGACCATTTCGCGCAATGCCTGGCCGCCGCTGGAGGCAGGTATGCCGCCGGCCATACGATCGAATTCAACCTGATAGGCGCCACGGGCCAGGCCGACTTCCATGCGACCGTTGCTGATCACGTCGAGCAACGCGCATTCACCGGCTACCCGCAACGGGTGCCAGAACGGCGCGATGATGGTGCCGGCGCCGAGGTGGATGGTGGTGGTCTTGGCGGCGAGGTAGGCGAGCAGTGGCATCGGGCTTGGCGAGATGGTGTATTCCATCGCGTGGTGTTCGCCGATCCACACGGTGCTGAAACCGCCGGCCTCGGCCATCAGGGTCAGTTCGGTGAGGTCTTCGAACAGTTGGCGGTGGCTGACGCTTTCGTCCCAGCGTTCCATGTGGATGAACAGGGAAAATTTCATGACGCTTCCTCGGATTTTTTGTTGTTGAGGCTACAAAACTTGTAGGAGTGAGCCTGCTCGCGATGGCGGTGTGTCAGAAAACATATCGACATCGGATAAATCGCTATCGCGAGCAGGCTCACTCCTACAGTTGAATTGTGCGGGGCTGACGATCAGGCCAGGACGGGCAGGGCGCCCATCTTGCCGTGGCAGTACACCAGCGGCCCGCTAATTTGCTCGGGGACGATCAGATTCTTCACCGCGCCGACCATGATGGCGTGGTCGCCGCCTTCGTATTCGCGCCACAGTTCACATTCGATGATAGCCGTCGCGTTGGCGAGGATCGGGTTGCCCAGTTCGCTCAAGGTCCATTCGATGCCTTGGGCCTTGTCCTTGCCTTTGCGGGCAAAGGCGTAGGCTTCGCTTTGCTGGCCGCCGGACAGAACGTGGATGGCAAAACGCTTGTTCTTGATCAGTACCGGGTAGGAATCAGAGCTGTAGTTGGGGCAGAACAGCACCAGCGCCGGGTCCATCGACAGCGAGCTGAACGCACTGGCAGTCAGGCCGACAATCTGACCGTCATCGTCCAGGGTGGTAATAACGGTTACGCCGGACGGGAACGAGCCCATGACTTGTTTGTAGATGGCGGCATCGATCATTGGTCGGTCCTCGGATGTGGTGCTGCTGTTTTTATGTGTTTGTTGGTCTGATGGTATACCAGTATTCAATCTTTGCAAGGGCTTTTAAGCTGAACCGATAAACGTGCCGCGTTCGTCGGAAACTCAGCATTTACGGGGCTTTCGGCTGGTCTGCAGACCACGGATTCAGCGAGCATGGCATATCAGATGGCGCCGCAAACTGCGGATCAGTCTTGTGAATTGTTTGGAATACCATAATATGGTCTGCATCTGAGGGGCGACCATAGAGTCCTCCCGGTTTGGCTTCATACAACGATAAGAACAGACAAACTCGAGTTCATGCATATGTCCCAGATGTCCCGGCAAGATCCGTTGATCGAGAACCATACGGTCGACTACGTCCCACTCGCGGAACGCCACGGGAAGGCCCGCGACCTATTCACCCTTTGGTTCAGCACCAACATTGCGCCACTGCCCATCGTCACCGGCGCCATGGTGGTTCAGGTGTTCCACCTCGATTTGCTTTGGGGGCTGCTGGCGATTGTGCTGGGACACATGATTGGCGGCGTGGTGATTGCGCTGGCGTCGGCGCAAGGCCCGCGCATGGGCATTCCGCAGATGGTCCAGAGTCGCGGCCAGTTCGGCCGTTATGGCGCGCTGTTGATCGTGTTCTTCGCCGCGCTGATCTACATCGGTTTCTTTATTTCCAACATCGTGCTCGCCGGCAAATCCATCGTCGGCATCGCGCCCTCGGTGCCGGCGCCGCTGAGCATTCTGATCGGCGCACTCGCGGCCACGGCGATCGGGGTGATCGGCTACAACTTCATTCACACGCTGAACCGCATTGGCACCTGGGTGATGGGCAGCGCGTTGCTCGCCGGTTTCATCTATATCTTCGTCCATGACTTACCGGCGGACTTTCTCACTCGCGGCAGTTTTAACCTGTCGGGGTGGCTGGCGACGGTGTCGCTGGGGATCATCTGGCAGATCAGTTTCTCGCCTTATGTGTCCGACTATTCGCGTTACTTGCCGGCGGATATCGGCATTGCCAAACCGTTCTGGGCGACTTATCTGGGCGCGACGCTGGGCACGATTCTGTCGTTCAGCTTCGGCGCGGTGGCCGTGCTGGCGACCCCGGAAGGCACTGAAGCGATGGTCGCGGTCAAGCAGTCGACGGGTTGGCTCGGGCCGATTCTGATGGTGCTGTTTCTGCTCAACATCATCAGCCACAACGCGCTGAATCTGTATGGCGCGGTGCTGTCGATCATCACCTCGATCCAGACTTTCGCCAGCCAATGGACGCCGAGCATCAAGGTGCGCGTGGTGTTGTCGAGCGTGGTGCTCGCGGGTTGCTGCGTGGTTGCGCTGGGCGCGTCGGCGGATTTCATTTCCGAGTTCATCGGTTTGATTCTGGCGCTGCTGCTGGTGCTGGTGCCGTGGGCGTCGATCAACCTCATCGACTTCTATCTGATCAAGCGCGGCTGCTACGACATTACCTCGATCTTCCGCGCCGATGGCGGGATTTACGGGCGCTTCAATCTGCACGCGATCATTGCGTACTTTATCGGCATCCTCGTGCAGTTGCCGTTCGCCAACACCTCGCTGTACGTCGGACCGTACGCCAATCTGGTTGAGGGCGCGGACTTGTCCTGGCTGGTCGGCCTGGTGGTGACCGTTCCGTTGTATTACTGCCTGGCGACACGCGGCCAGACTGAGCAGAGCAGGGCGGCCAGGTTGGGTTACACCGACTGACCTGATCTGCTTCAGCACAATGCCCGGCCCTTCGCCGGGCATTGTTGTTTCCGCATCCCGGCGGTCAATCAAATTGGCCACATCGATCCCCTTTTGGCCCATCCCCCACTGTGCTCCAGCTACGCTGTCAGCAAGAATCAAAACCACAACGAGACGCTCGACCCTTTTTACCCTTGGCTACCTTTACAGCCGCTGCCGTGTACAGAACATAAAAACCATCGAACTCACGCTGCCTTTTGGGGAACAACCATGGTCACGATGAAACGCATTCTGGGTGCCACTGTGTGTGGGCTGTCGCTGTTGGCCGGCGCGGTCCAGGCTGAGCAACGCGAACTGCGCGTGTACAACTGGGCGGATTACATCCTGCCGTCCGTGCCCAAGGATTTCGCCGCAAAAAGCGGCATCAAAGTGACTTGGGACACCTTCGACACCAACGAATCCCTCGAAGCCAAACTGCTGACCGGCAACTCCGGCTACGACCTGGTGGTGCCGTCGAACCAGTTCCTTGAAACGCAGATCAAGGCAGGCGTGTTTCAGAAACTGGATAAATCGAAACTGCCGAACTGGAGCCACCAGGACCCGGAACTGTTGAAACTGCTGGGCAAGAACGATCCGGGCAACCAGTACGGCGTGCCTTACATGGTCGGCACCGTGCTGATCGGCTTCAACCCGGCCAAAGTCAAAGCGGCACTGGGCGACAACGCGCCGGTGGACAGTTGGGATCTGGTGTTCAAGCCGGAGAACATGGAAAAGCTCAAATCCTGCGGCGTGGCGATGCTTGATTCGCCGACGGAAATCCTACCGCTGGCCCTGCATTATCTGGGCCTCGACCCGAACAGCCAGAACCCCGCCGACTATGAAAAAGCCAAGGAGCTGATGCTCAAGGTTCGCCCGTACGTGACTTACTTCAACTCGGCCAAATACATGACTGACATCGCCAACGGCGATATTTGCGTGGCCATCGGTTATTCCGGCAGCTTCTACCAGTTCGGCAATCGCGCCAAAGAGGCGAAAAACGGCGTAGTGGTTGACTGGCGTCTGCCGAAGGAAGGCGCGCCGATCTGGTTCGATACCTTCGCCATTCCGAAGAGCGCGAAGAACGTCGCCGAGGCGCATGAATTCCTCAACACCTTGCTCGACCCGAAAGTGATTGCGCCGATCAGCGACTTCCTCGGCTACCCGAATGCGAACAAGGATTCGATGCCGCTGATCAACAAGGAAATCACTGACAACCCGAACCTGACACCGACCCCGGAAGCGCTGAAAAACCTCTACGTCGTGCAGCCGTTGCCGCAAAAACTTGAGCGTGTACGCACCCGCGTGTGGACCAACATCAAGTCCGATAAGTAACACTGCTCCCCCTGTAGGAGTGAGCCTGCTCGCGATAGCGCCAGATCAGTCAACATCGCGTCGTTTGACAGACCGCTATCGCGAGCAGGCTCACTCCTACAAGGTTTTGTGGTGTGTCATTCCGTGCTGCGTTCGGTTTCTCTAGTCATCACCAGACTCAGCAGAACCGAACTCAGGATCACCCCGCCGACCACCGCCAACGACCATTCCACCGGCATGTGCAACCACGGCATCAACACCATCTTGCCGCCGATGAACACCAGCACAATCGCCAGCCCATACTTGAGCAGATGAAAGCGGTCCGCCATGTCCGCCAGCAGGAAATACAACGCGCGCAGGCCCATGATCGCGAAGATGTTCGAAGTGAACACAATGAACGGGTCAGTCGTCACGGCGAAGATCGCCGGGATGCTGTCGACCGCAAACATCAAGTCACTGGCCTCGATCAGTACCAGCACCAGAAACATCGGCGTGGCCCAGCGCACGCCGTTCTGCAGGACGAAAAACCGCTCGCCATGAAAGCTGCTGGTGATGCGCATATGCCCGCGCACCCAACGCAACAGAGGATTCTTGTCCAGATCCGGCTGGTGGTCGGCGAACACCAGCATCTTGATCCCGGTGAAGATCAGGAACACGCCGAACGCATACAGCAGCCACTCGAACTGCGACACCAGCCAGACACCGGCAAAAATCATCACCGCGCGCATCACGATCGCCCCGAGCACGCCGTACAACAGCACCCGCCGCTGCAACTCCGGCGGCACGGCGAAGTAGCTGAAGATCATCACGAAGACGAACATGTTGTCGATCGACAGCGATTGCTCGATCAGATAACCGGTGAGGAATTCGAGGGTTTTTTCCCGGGCAATCTCGGCGCCGAACGCGCCGTGCAGATACCACCAGAGCAGGGCGGCGAAACTCAGTGCCAGCAGGCACCAGGCGATGACCCAGGACAAGGCTTCGCGCACTGAGACCCGATGCGCCTTGCGCCCACCGAAGACAAACAGGTCCAATGCCAGCATGGCAAGTACGAAGACGATGAAGGCGCCCCACATCCATGGTTCGCCGATATTGATGTTGGTGGCTGGCATGTCACGCTCCCTGTCTATTCTTGGATTGGGGTCAGACGAGGCCATGCTAGCGACCAGTTTGCGGCAAAGAAAAATCGTTTATTTCTGCGCAACAGTTCGTTAAAAACGAACTATCCGCCCTCGTTAACTGCTCGGGCACTTTTTACGGAGCAATGTTTTCAGCGATGAATACCGACATTCTCGAACCTCAAGCGGTGTGCAGTCCGATCACCAGCAGCGCGATTTTCATCGTTGCGACGCTCAACGACGGGGCTGAAGCCGCGCAAACCGTCAAAGACTGGTGCGGCGATGTCGCCGGGCTGGTGCGTTCGGTTGGCAAGCGCGTACCGACAGGCAATCTGACCTGTATCTGCGGCTTTTCCTCGAACGCCTGGGATCGACTTTTCGGTAATCCACGCCCGGCATCGCTGCACGGTTTTCGCGAATTTGGCGGGGAAGGGCGGCACGCGCCGGCAACCCCGGGCGATCTGCTGCTGCACATTCGCGCCGATCAAATGGACCTGTGTTTTGAACTGGCCACGCAAATCATGGCGGTTCTCGGCGATGCGGTGACGGTGGTCGACGAAGTGCAGGGTTTCCGCTATTTCGACATGCGCAGCATCATCGGTTTCGTCGACGGCACGGAAAACCCGGTCGGACGCAAAGCGGTCAATTTCACCATCGTCGGTGACGAAGATCCGGGCTTTAGCGGTGGCAGTTATGTGCTGGTGCAAAAGTACCTGCACAACATGACCGCGTGGAACGGCCTGAGCGTTGAAGCGCAGGAGCGCGTCATCGGTCGCACGAAACTGTCCGATATCGAACTGGACGACGCGGTCAAACCGAGCAACTCGCACAGTGCGCTGACCACCATCACCAATGCAGCCGGCGAGGAAGTAAAAATACTCCGGGACAACATGCCGTTCGGCCGTCCTGGAGCAGGGGAGTTCGGCACGTTCTTCATCGGTTACGCGCGCTCGCCGGAACCGATGGAGCAGATGCTGGAAAACATGTTTGTCGGCAAGCCACCGGGTAATTACGACAAGTTGCTGGATTTCAGCACGGCGGTCACCGGCAGCCTGTATTTCGTGCCGTCGGCGGATTTGCTGGAAGAGCTGGCGGATCGCTGATCAACGAAAGAACTCCCCCGGCGTTTCACCGAACTGCTGACGAAACGCCGCGATAAACGCCGATGTCGAGTCGTAACCGCAGGCCAGCGCGACGTCGGTGACGCGTTCACCTTTCTCCAGCGGTGTCAGCGCGCCGAGCAGGCGCAAGCGCTGGCGCCAGGCGCGGAAGGTCAGGCCGGTGTCGCGCAGAAACAGGCGGGTCAGGGTCTTCTCGGTGACGCCGAACTTCTCGCTCCAGTGGCTCAGCGTGGTCTGTTGTTCCGGGTGTTGTTCAAGGCTCTGGTAGATCTGCTTCAAGCGCGCGTCTTGCGGCAGCGGCAGCATTAGGTCGATCTGCGGCGCTTCGGCCAGTTGATCGAGGATCACTTGCGCCAGACGTCCATGCGGGCCGCTCTGGTCGTACTCCACCGGAACCTGACTGAACGCGCGGATCAGCTCCCTGAGCAGATCGCTGACGCCGAGTACATGACAGCGCTCGAGCGCCCATCCGGCAACGCTGCAATCTATGTACAGGCTGCGCATTTCCGTGTGCGGCGAGCTGAACACCCGATGCGGTACGCCCGCCGGGATCCACACCGCGCGTTCGGGCGGGGCGACGAAGCGGCCGGCACTGGTCTGGATTTCCAGCACGCCCTGAATCGCATAGGACAACTGCACCCACGGGTGACTGTGGCGCCGGGTCAGGGCGCGATTGGGCAGCGATTCGGTGCGCCCGTACAGTGGACGCGGCAGGCTGGGCAGCCCGGGAATGCTGCGCCGAACGCTTTTGTCATGTCCTTTAGGCGGCATCTTGTGGCCCTTCGGCGTTAGTCGGTAATTCGCAGCCACGTTAGAGTCGTCGGCACGCCCTGGCAACCCCCGGATGAACCGACCATGACTCGCCCACGCTTTTTGCCCGACAACTTCACCCTGACGCTGATCGGCGTCGTACTGCTGGCCAGTTTCCTGCCGGCCAGCGGCCAGGTCGCCGTTGGCTTCGGCTGGCTGACCAACATCGCCATCGCACTGCTGTTTTTCCTGCACGGCGCCAAACTGTCCCGCGAATCGATCATCGCCGGTGCCGGGCACTGGCGCCTGCACTTGCTGGTATTTGGCCTGACCTTTGTGCTGTTCCCGATTCTCGGGCTGGCGCTGAAACCGCTGCTGTCTCCGTTGATCGGCGACAAGCTGTACATGGGCATGCTTTACCTGTGCGCCTTGCCGGCCACGGTGCAGTCAGCGATCGCTTTCACCTCGCTGGCGCGCGGTAATATTCCGGCGGCGATCTGCAGCGCGGCAGCTTCTAGCCTGTTCGGGATTTTCCTCACGCCATTGCTGGTGACGCTGCTGCTCGACGTCCACGGTGATGGCGGATCGACGCTGGATGCGATTCTGAAAATCAGCGTGCAGTTGTTGCTGCCATTCATTGCCGGGCAGATCGCCCGTCGCTGGATCGGCGCATGGGTGGGGCGCAACAAGAACTGGCTGAAGTTCGTTGATCAGGGTTCGATTCTGTTGGTGGTCTACGGCGCATTCAGTGAAGCGGTCAACGAAGGCATCTGGCATCAGATCCCGCTAGTCGAACTGCTCGGGCTGGTGGTGGTTTGCTGCATCCTGCTGGCGCTGGTCTTGCTGGCGTCGACGCTGCTCGGCAAGGCGTTCGGTTTTAGCCAGGAAGATCGCATCACCATTTTGTTCTGCGGCTCGAAAAAGAGCCTGGCCACCGGTGTGCCGATGGCGCAGGTGTTGTTTGCCGGTAGCACGATTGGTGTGTTGATTCTGCCGTTGATGCTGTTCCATCAGATTCAATTGATGGTCTGTGCGGTGCTCGCTCAGCGTTATGCGAAACGGCCGGAATCGGTGCCGGAGCTGATGGCGCAAGTCGATCCATGATGCTGACCGCCTGGTTCCTCCAACCTCCGACGCCCGGCGACCCATCAGTTCAACCCGTTCGTCCTATTGCGGGAAGTTGCTGCATCTGACTTTGATCAAGGTGTTAGGGCAAGCACAGTGTTGTGTGCAGGGCGAGCAGCTATGGCCCAGATCTGAATTGATCTCATGAGTTCAGGAGTATTTTGTTGTAGCAGCGTTCAAGATGACTTAATGAATGGGGCTGTTGCGCCTATCGGATTGGCACGTTGGTTGTTGCACAGATATGATGAATCAAAGCTTGAATCGCTTCGACGCTTGAATCGGCTGACCGGCCAGTTACCCCTATGACTCCAGGCGGTTTTTTCCCTTCCTGATCCCGACAGGAAGAAGTCATCGTCGCCTGTCTGGATCGATCTTCTATGACATCTCAAGGACATCAAGGCGCAACCGGAACTGTTGCGGAAGATGAACATGCCTCCAGAGCGACTCCCCTCGCCGGATTCGAGTACCAGATAGATGTCTCAGTCTGGCTTGCTCTCGATTTGATTCTGGTATCCCGACAGACCAGAGAGGTGGTGCTCGAGCCGGCAAGTCAGGAAGATCTTGAAGCAGAACTTTCAGGTCAAGAGCCGGGACGGCTCGTGAGTCTGGTGCCGATGGCCGACTATACATTGGTTGTCCAGGCTAAGAGGCGTGAAGGTAATGCCTGGACACCGAAGACGCTCAAAAGCCTGCTTGAATACGGCAGTACAATCAGGCCCAGTGCATCCACTCGGCTGGCCGATCCCCGCTGCCGTTACTTGCTGGTTACCAGTGCGGGCCTGAACGGTGATGCGCAAAAGCTCGGTCGGCGCAGACCGGGAATGTGGCCCGGCCCGGACACATTACCGCAGTTGATCGCTAAGGGCCTCAATCACGACATCACCGGGCGATTTGCTGTCATTGCCAATCAGGACGACGAGCGTCTTCGCGTTGATATTGATCGACTTCTTCGAGAAAGCTGTCGCGTACCCAATGCTCGACTTGAGGCGTGCCTCATCCAGTTGCGAGAAGCCGCTCGTGCCCGAATAGTGCGAGCAGGGGGGGGGCGTTTGGAGCGTCAGGAACTCGAAGACATCATTCGCCGGCATGACGGCTATCTCGCGAGCTCGCCAGAGCTCGAGCATTATGTTTACCCGACTAACTGGTCAGATCTGCGAGCGCAGATGGCACAGAAATCGGCGGCGATTCTGGTCGGCCAATCCGGTACAGGGAAAACCCTTGCGACTCAAATGCTCTATGACGAATTGCGCAAAGTACATCCCGGGCTGACGCGAGTATTGATCAGGCAGGGCCCTTCACAACTGCGCGACGATACGACTCCAGCGCCCGTACTCTACGACATCGAGGATCCGTGGGGGCGGTTCGACTTTGATCAAAATAGTCGCGCGTGGAACGATCAACTCGGCCGTTTTTTCGCCAGTGCCAGAACCGACAGAATGATAATTGCAACGTCGAGACGGGACGTTGCATTAGCATCAGGCTCTTTGGATACGATAAAAAACTGGGAGATCAAACTGGAGGCTGAGCACTACGGTTCGGATCAACGGCACAGGCTCTACACGACTCGAGTAGACAGTTTGCCGCAAGCACAGCAAAAGCTCACTCGTCTGTCTGAAACCCAAGTGCTGGGCGAACTTGCTACGCCGCTAGAAATTCAGAAATTCTTCGATGCCATACGAGCGTTGGATCCTGAGGATTTTCACAGCGATTTTTTTATCGTGAATGAGGCCATTCGTCGTGCACACCAAAACTCGATAGAGCAAACGGTCATTGAGCAGATTGAGGCACGCGGAGATATAGACGCTGCCGCGATACTTTGGGCCCTCCTTGGAACCGGCGACCAAGTGACTCGCTCGATCCTTCTTGTGGTCGAGGATGGTCTATGTGACATGGATGAAAAAAATTCCGCGAATGTCTCTTCGCTGGTTGATTGCTTTGTCGCCGCTCGTAACTTCCGCCAAAACGAAGCAGGTGACCTTACCTATTACCATCCGAGAGTCGAAGCCGGAATCACCCGAGCGCTTGAGAAAAATCGTCGGCAAGTACGGCAGGCGTTGCGTCGACTGATTGATTTTCTGGTTTTGTGCAAGCGTCCAACAATCGAATGGGGCGTTGCAACAGCGGCTCTCATACTTGAACGGGTCGGCACTTCCTTTGCAATTGAACCTGGTGAAGCCGTGCAAGCCAGGATTGATGCATGGCTGGAAGCAAGGCTTATGGAAGGCGGGAAGGAGTTCGAACAGTATCTAAAATGCGCTGCCAATGTGGGGTCCAGCGCGAGCAACGCTGCAGAGGTTGCTCGCTTTTTATTGACTCGAGCCCCAACCGCGTATGCCGGAAGGGATGAGTGGGAAGCGTTGATGCGACCGGCTGAGTGGTATCGCGCGCGCGCGGTTTCAATGTCTACAAAGCCTCTGTTGGAAACGTTCATACGAACACTGTTGCCGATTGATTTTGCTAGTTATCCGGCAAACTTCGCCCAAGAACTTTCAAAATTTGTACACGGTCTGGAGTCTGCTTTTATGGATGCTGCACGCGCAGTAGTTCAGGCCGGCGACTTGTTTTCGCATGACGCTATTGCTTATGGCGCGCTTCAGGACTTCGACGGGTTCGAAGAAATAGTTGATTTGGCAGTGAGCTTTCTGACGCCAACGGAGGACGACCTTCGCAAACGTGCGATGGATTACCTTGATGTGGTCAACTGCGTTTATGACGAGGAGCATGAGTTCGTTCTTCACGACAATGACCAAGGGCAGGCGGCCCGTCAGTTTCTCGAAGCATATGTCAATGTCGCTCGTGCCAAACGAAACTGGGAATGTTTGGCGCGTCACCGGCATATAAAATGGCTTAGGCATCATTGGCTGTGGAGTTTCTCTAGAGATGTTCGCTTGCATTCACTGGACGATGACGAACTTGCTGCAGCCTTCGCTGTTGGATACGGGACAGAGGAGGAGGAATACCTCTGGTTGGCGTTATTGTCAGACTGGAAAGAGCAATACAGTGTTGCCCTTCACACGCGGCTGCGTGAAGGGGCGTCGACGTTTGCCGTCGACTCTTCAGCATTGGCTTGCGTTTTAAGGAATGATCAACAGGGCTGGCGGGAGCTTTTGGCTTATCTGAGACAAGAGCGGAATGTTGAGCGATTTGTAAATATCGGGCGAGGGCTCGCGCATCTTCATTGCGATGAAACCCAAAAAGGCCAGAACGCGCTGGCTGAGGCGGCTCGGATGCAATTACCTGCGCCGTTCAACGAAATCTGCGCTGCGGAAATCGAGCTGAAGAAAGAAAAACGGGTCGTTCTTTCGCAAACAGCGCTGCAAACGTTGCAAGGTATTGAGAATGCAGACGCTTTGATACGCTCCCTCCGGTTGCAACTGGATGCACACTGTCCGCTATTCATCGAGCCGGATGTGTGCTGGGCATTAGAGACAAGCTATGACTTCGACACGGTTGTGAACGCGGTATCGGCAGCTATCCGGCATGGGATGGCATCATATGTGAACGCTGCTTTGAAAAACCAGTTCGCGCATGCCGTAGCGATGGCGCTCGGTGCCATTGCCTCATCGCTGGAGGGGCCTTTGCCGGCGTACCTGCTGGATCTTGCAAACCATCGAGGGAGCCCGGTTCGATTGACTTTGGCAGAAGCGCTCTGTGCAAATGTTCATCCTTCCTATCAGCAAACGCTGATCAAGCTTGCCAAGGATCAATGGTGTCAGAGTGACCTGTACCCCAATTCGGAGTATCCAATAGCGCGGGTTGCAATTGCTGGACTCATCGAACTTGGCGGGGTCGAGTATCGTGACGGTCTCGAGCTGTGGAGCAAGGCCATACTTTCCTCAGACGATGAAGTGCTCGCCGGTATTTTCCGCGTGCTGGCGAACTCTGGTGCAAATCTACAACGAATGCTTTTTGATTGGGCAATGACACCGGATACAGGCCGTTCGCAATCTGCTGCTATTGTTGCTCTCCTGGATTCACGCGAATCTATCGATCAGCGACTGATCGAAGAGTTTAGCGCCGACCAGATCGCTACGTGCCATGCACTGGGGGCGGGTCTTCTAGCAGTGCTTCTGGGGGATCGAGGTTCTGTTGTATCAGTACAGCGGATAGCAAAGGATTTGGCAATTAACCGCGTGCGTAGTTCTCTTTTATTTCTCGTAGCGGGCGTGCTGAATAAACGCGATCCTGTTGTTGCGAGGGAAATAGTGCAGTGGGTTACCTCCGATCCGGAAGTATTGGATTGGGCCCTGTCATGCACGACTACTACCATTGATGAAGCCCGGATTGCGGAGTTCGGGGAACCAGAGATCATTTCTCAGATCCGGCGGTATAAAACTCGGCTCAGTAATTAAATCCGCCCGAATACTTCACCGCGGCTGCCCGCGAGGGCACGTTCAATGTGCGCAACAACGACGACACATGAATCCGCACCGTGAACGGGGAAATATCCAGTTCACGGGCGATTTCCTTGTTGGTCTTGCCTTGGGCGATCAAGCGCAGGACGTCTTGCTGACGAGGCGTAAGGGCGGCGCCGGTTTCCAGCGGCAGCAAGCCGGACGGCGCAAACTTCACCAGCACCTCACCTTCACGAATCGCCAGAATCGCCTGACCGATTTCATCGGGGGCAATGTTTTTGCCGATAAAACCGTCAATGCCAGCGGTCATGACTTCGCTGATCAGCGACTCATCATCGACCATCGACACCACAATCAGCGTGGTACGCGGCAAGCGTCGACGCAGTTCGGCGAGCTGGCTCACACACGTGAGCCCGGGGAAGCGCAAGTCGAGAATCAATGTGTCCGGCTCGCCCAAAGGCAGCAGCGCCAGTACGGCGTCGAGATCGCCCGCTTCTTCGATAACGGCTTCGGGCAGCAACCGCTGCACCGTGCGCAGCATCGCCTCGCGAAACAGCGGGTGATCGTCGGCTATGATAATTCGGCAGGTCATGGCATGACCCTCCCTGGGTCAGGCGTTACTCAAGGCTTGCACCTTAGCACCGGGCGCGTGTGTTGCCTGTAGGCTGATTCTGAAACTGACGATTGCCGCACAAGGACGTTTAACCATGAAGTTCGAGAAAAACACCGAACTCGATCAGGCCAATCTGCGCATTATCATTGCCAGTATCGCCGTGGTTTATATGCTGATACTGGGCTTTTTGCCGGGTCAGCGCTTCGATACGTACCTGCCGATCATTACCTACATCATTGTGTTTTTGTTGGCCTCGATCGCCCTGCGTCAGGCGATTGCGCGCTGGCCGGGGCATTACCCGGCGCGACGGATTTTCGCCATGATCCATGATTACACCGGCACCTGCTTTGGTCTGGTGGTGGGCGGCGAGATGGCGTTGCCGCTGTACGCGGTGATCATCTGGGTCAACCTCGGCAATGGCATGCGCTATGGCTCGCGCTATCTGGCGATTGCCACGGCGCTGGCGCTGCTGGCATTGCTGTGTGTTTATCGCCTGACGCCGGTGTGGCAGGCGCAACCGTTCATGGTGTTGATGCTGATGCTCACCAGCACGGTGATTCCGTTCTATGCGCACTTGTTGCTGGAACGCACGCGCAAGGCCTCCGAAGAGGCGGTGGCGGCGAATCTGGAAAAGTCGCGGTTTCTCGCTCAGGCCAGCCATGATTTGCGTCAGCCGATTCATTCAATTGGACTGTTTACCGCGTGCCTGAGGGAGTCGCGGTTGGGGGACGAGGAACGGCGCTTGGTCGATAACATCGACCGATCGCTGCTCAACGTTTCGCAACTGTTCCGCTCGATTCTCGATCTCTACACCCTTGATAACGGCCGGGTTCTGCCCAAACTGCAAACCCTCAATTTAGGGGAATGGCTCGCGGATCTGATTCGCCAGAACGCCGAAGCGGCGCGTTGGGCCGGGGTCGAACTGCGTTTGCGCCCCTGTGAGTATTGGGTGTGCACGGATCCGGCGTTGCTCGCGACCATGGTGCAGAACGTGCTGTCCAACTGCTTCAAATACGGTGCGCAACGGCCGGTATTGATCGGCGTGCGCCGGCGCGGGGCAGGGCTGGCCATCGTGGTTTATGACCGTGGCAACGGTATCGCCGAGGAGCATCTGGGCAAGGTGTTCGAGGAGTTTTATCGGGTGCGGCAAGTGCGCGACAAGGATGTCGAAGGCGTTGGGCTGGGGCTGTCGATCGTCAAGCGTCTGGGGGAGTTGATCGGTGTCGGCGTTACTCTGCGTTCGCGGCTTGGGCGCGGAACGGCGGTGACTTTGTACGGGTTGCCGATCGCCGCGCCAGCGCTGTTAACGGTCAATCGGAATGAGGCGCGCCAAGTCGGTTTGCTGACCGGGCTGAAGGTGTGCCTGGTGGAAGATGACCGCAATGTGCTGCTGGCGACTTCAGCGTTGCTGGAGCGTTGGGGCTGTGTGGTTCAGGCCGAGTTGACGGCTCAGGACTTGGTCACCGACTGCGACATCATCGTCGCCGACTATGACCTCGGCACCCATGCCACCGGCATCGAATGTATCGATGATATGCGCAGGCAGCGCGGTTGGGCGGTACCGGCGATGATCATAACCGGGCATGACGTCGAGAAAATCCAGGCAGCCTTGCACGACCGCGACATCGCCATCCTGTCCAAACCGGTACGCCCGGCCGAACTGCGCGCGACCTTGAGAGCCCTGCGCGATCGCCAGCCCGAACCCACCGAAAATGCCTTGTAGGAGTCCATGGGGCTGTAGGAGCTGCGGCACGCTGCGATCTTTTGATGCTGATGAGAAGGGCAAGATCAAAAGATCGCAGCCTCGTTGCACTCGACAGCTCCTACAGGGTCAAGCGTCTAGCGTTTGCACAGGTAATCCTGGGTGATGGTGGTTTGCAGGCAGTTGTATTGGCCCATGGTGCGGCAGATGTTTTTCTCCGAGCCGGTCACTTCGGCGTTCTTGTAGCCCCAGGTCTTGCAGCGTTGTGCGGCGACGGTCAGGCCTTGTTCGGCGCTGGTCTGGCCGCTTTCGAATTGGCCCAGTTCATAGGAGACCTGGACGATGCCATCGTTTTTGCTGCCGCCAGTGGCTTCCCATTGTTTTGGCGTGGCGCAACCAGTGAGGAAAAGGGCGCTGAGGGTGAGTGTCGCGATCAAGATTTTCATGAGCAAACGGAGTCCTTTACCGGGCGGAGAAGTTATTGCAGCGGGATTGGCGAGGCGCCTTTCGGCAGGCACGACAGCGGCGGCGACATCATGCCCATGCTGGCCACGGCGATGATTACGCCGCTGGGCAATTCACAGTTGTATTCCCCGGCCGGGGTGTACGCGGTGTAGTAGGTGAGGGTGCTGTCGTTGCGGATGTTGTCGATTTTCGACACCGGTTTACCGATCACCGTCTGAGCGCGTTCTTTCATGCTCGCTTCAGTCGGTTTCACGGTCTGGCAGCCGGCCACGCTGAGCAGCACGGCACCGAATACGGCGATTTTGGTAAGGTTTGCATGGAGTTTCATGGTGTTTCTTCCTTGGTGTTGTTCTGATTTCCAGGCACAACGATCCCGCACGCTGCGAACTGGCAACGTTGAGGAACATCGGGGGTTGCGGGGGAATATAACGCCAGCTGACAGGCCGGTCGATTAGCACAAATGTGCTAGTGCGGCGCTCAACAGGCAGCTCGCTAAAACCGCCTGTTGCGCCGAAGGAGGATTACTGGGGACTGTTGAACTGGTCGGAATAACTGCCGGTCATCAGTGCGGAGGCGACGCGATCAGAACCAACGCCGACACGCGAATAGGCAACCCGATTGACGCCGGTGCGATCGGCGCCATCTGCCGCCAATGCGCCCGCACCGACATGATCGGCACCATCAGAAGCGACTGCGCCCGCGCCAACATGATCGGCACCATCAGAAGCGACCGCACCCGCGCCAACATGATCGGCGCCATCAGAAGCGACCGCGCCTGCACCGACATGATCGGCGCCATCAGAAGCGACTGCGCCCGCCCCGACATGATCGGCACCATCAGAAGCGACTGCGCCCGCCCCGACATGATCGGCACCATCAGAAGCGACTGCGCCTGCACCGACATGATCGGCGCCATCAGAAGCGACCGCACCCGCGCCGACATGATCAGCACCATCAGAAGCCACGGCGCCTGCACCGACATGATCAGCACCGTCGGAAGCTACCGCGCCAGCGCCGACATGATCGGCGCCGTCGGAAGCTACCGCGCCAGCGCCGACATGATCGGCGCCGTCGGAAGCCACCGCACCTGCACCGACATGATCGGCACCATCAGAAGCCACCGCTCCGGCCCCGACATGATCCGATCCATCGGAAGCCAACGCCTGCGGTTGTGCAGCCCAGACATTGGGCACCACCACGGTCGCCACGACCGCCAGAAGCACGCCTGACAACAGCTTGTGTTTCATAGTTTTCTCCATGACCCGGCAGCCACAAAGCGATAAGGCATCGTCCGCCGCTTGTTCGCTGGCGTTATGACTCATTGGCCTGGGTCAGTCTGGTGGGCGAAAGGCACGGGCACACCGTCAGGCGTGCGGGTGTCGACAGAATCATGATCGAACTGATTGAGTATAGATCGCGATAGCGAGGCGGTACGGCGGGGGGATCGGCGGCCTTTAGGCGCTTATCTTCCTGCCCGTTTTGAGCAAAGCTCAAATCAGTCTAAAAACTCTGATTCAAGTCTACGAGGCTTTGCTAGGCTCAAAGGTGTAGGCGAAGACGCAGACTGATGCGCAATCGGATAGCAAGGGGGCGTGGGGCGCGCTCCGAAAGGTACACGGTTAGAAAGATCTCCGCGCTGAGATCCAGCCCTTATGCCGTGTGAAGCAGCCGAGGCACTAACTTTCAATTTGACCCGGTACTGTGGGAAGCCCGATAAACCTTGTAAGCCAGAGACCAGCACTGGCCGCCTACTCGAACACCAAAGCCCGCTTCGTGCGGGCTTTGTCGTTCTTGCCAGGTCAGATCGATTGCAGCGCTTGCGCCAGGTCGGCGCGCAGGTCTTCAACGTCTTCAACGCCCACCGACAGACGCACCAGGCCATCGCCAATCCCCAGTTTTGCGCGGGTATCAGCCGGAATGGTTGCGTGGGTCATGATCGCCGGGTGCTCGATCAGGCTTTCCACGCCGCCGAGACTTTCCGCGAGGGCGAAGATCTTCACGTTCTCAAGGAAACGGCGTGCACCGTCCAGATCACTGTTCAGGTCGACGGAAATCATCCCGCCGAAACCGCGCATCTGGCGCTTGGCCAACTCATGCTGCGGATGTGACTCAAGACCCGGATAGTAGACGCGTTTAACCTGCGGCTGCTGCTCCAGCCACTGCGCCAGGTCCAGCGCATTGCTGCAATGACGCTCCATGCGCAGCGCCAGCGTCTTCACCCCGCGCAGGGTCAGAAACGCATCGAACGGCCCGGCAATCGCACCGACCGCGTTCTGCAAGAAGCCCAGCTTCTCGGCCAGTTCCTGGTTCTGGCCGACCACGGCGATCCCACCGATCACATCGGAGTGGCCGTTCAAATACTTGGTGGTCGAGTGCAGCACGATGTCGAAACCCAACTCCAGCGGCCGCTGAATATATGGGCTGGCAAAGGTGTTATCGGCCACGCTGATGATCCCGCGTGCACGGCAGATACGGGCGATAGCGGCGAGGTCCGACAGGCTCAGCAGCGGGTTGGTCGGTGACTCGACAATCACCAGGCGTGTGTCGTCCTGCAGCGCCGCTTCGAACGCCGCCAGGTCAGTCAGATCGACGTAGCTGAAACGGTGTCCGGCACTGCGCTGACGGACCTTGTCGAACAGGCGGAACGTGCCGCCGTACAAGTCATTGCCGGAGATGACGTGCGAACCGGCATCGATCAGTTCGAGCACCGTGGAAATCGTTGCCAGCCCGGAAGCAAAGGCAAACGCCTGGGTGCCGCCTTCCAGGTCTGCCACGCAGCGTTCCAGGGCAAAACGCGTCGGGTTGTGCGAGCGGCCGTAATCGAAACCCTTGTGCACGCCGGGGCTGTCTTGCAGGTACGTGGAGTTGGCGTAGATCGGCGGCATCAGCGCGCCGGTGGTCGGGTCCGGCGTCTGCCCGGCGTGGATCACCCGGGTCGCGAAGCCTTGGGATTTATCGTCGTGCTGACTCATGCGAGGGATCTCCGTAATTGGTTGAGCATGTCGGTGCGAGTGATCAGGCCATGGAAGCCCGATGCATCGGCAATGATCGCGACGAGGCCACGGCTGAGCACCGTTTCCAGCTCGGCAAGGCTGGCGCCAGGGGCAAGGGTTTGCAGTTTGTCGGTCATCACGCTGGAGACGGATTGGCTGAAGCGCGCGGCGTCTTCGTGCACCGCCAGCAGGATGTCGGATTCGTCGATCACACCGACCAGTTGCTTGCCTTCCACCAGCACCGGCAATTGCGAAACATCGGCCAGGCGCATGCGCTGGAACGCGGTCAGCAGGGTGTCGTCAGGGCCGACGCTGATCACGCGGCCGTCCTCGAAGCGGCGGGCAATCAGGTCGCGCAGGTCGCCGTAGCCTTTGCGCTGCAACAGGCCTTGGTCGGTCATCCACTGGTCGTTGTAGACCTTCGACAGATAACGCGTGCCGGTGTCGCAGACGAAACTCACCACGCGTTTCGGCTCGGTCTGTTCGCGGCAATAACGCAATGCGGCGGCGAGCAGGGTGCCGGTCGAGGAGCCGCCGAGAATGCCTTCGGCCTTGAGCAACTGACGGGCGTGGTCGAAGCTTTCTTCATCGCTGATCGAGTAGGCGTGGCGCACGCTGGAGAGGTCGGTGATCGACGGAATAAAGTCTTCGCCGATGCCTTCCACCGCCCAAGAGCCGGGCGTCGGCAGCGAACCGTCACGGCTGTATTGCGCCATCACCGAACCGACCGGGTCGGCGAGGACCATTTCCAGATCCGGCTGCACGCGTTTGAAGAAGCGGCTCAGGCCGGTCAGCGTGCCGGCCGAGCCGACACCGACGACGATGGCATCCAGATCATGTTCAGTCTGCGCCCAGATCTCCGGCGCGGTGCTGCATTCGTGGGCCAACGGGTTGGCCGGGTTGTTGAACTGGTCGGCGAAAAACGCGCCGGGAATGTCTTTTGCCAAACGGGCGGCGACGTCCTGGTAATACTCGGGATGACCCTTGCCGACATCGGAGCGGGTGATGTGCACTTCGGCACCCATGGCCTTCAAGTGCAGGACTTTCTCGGTGGACATTTTGTCCGGTACCACCAGCACCACGCGATAGCCTTTGGCGCGGCCTACCAGGGCCAGACCCAGGCCGGTGTTGCCGGCGGTGGCTTCGACGATGGTGCCGCCGGGTTGCAGACGACCATCACGCTCGGCGGCGTCGATCATCGCCAGACCGATGCGATCCTTGATCGAACCCCCAGGGTTCTGCGATTCAAGTTTGAGAAACAGTGTGCACGGCCCGGTATCAAAGCGGGTGACCTGCACAAGCGGAGTGTTGCCTATCAGCCCAAGTACGGCAGGGCGTGATTCCTTTGACATTTCTTCACCTCTTGGTGGTGTTGATCGCGTTCCAATCGCGGGGAAAAGACTCGCGTGCAACATAGGCTCAGACATCAGCTGTCGCAACCTTTAGTCGGTCGCCAATTCAGCCATTTCGATCTAACGATAGATCGAAATCAAAGACCTGCCGGGGCGGGTTCGAGAGCGTTTACACAGAGGCGTCATCGAGTTTTCAAAGGGCGTCTTCATGGCGACGAACAGCTTGAATTGCCGACAAGTTTCCCGCCGCAAAAAACGCTCAGCCGTGCCAAACGCTCTCACCTCGGAGTGTTTTCAGGAGACAGACTGCGATCATTTGATCATGAGGGAAACTTGTGTTGATCAAGATTAAATTGAGTTTGTCTCACTAGCGACCACTGCCGACAATGGCCGCCATCAACAGAACACTGGAGTTGTTTGTTATGGCACTGGCCCATTCCCTTGGATTTCCGCGCATCGGTCGCGACCGCGAACTGAAGAAAGCGCAAGAGGCGTTCTGGAAAGGAGAACTGAACGAGGCAGGCCTGCGTGAAGTCGGTCGCGAGCTGCGCAAGGCCCACTGGGACTTGCAGAAAAACGCTGGCATCGAATTGCTGCCGGTCGGCGATTTCGCTTGGTACGACCAGGTGCTGACGCACTCGCTGATGTTCGGTGTGATCCCTGAGCGCTTCCGCCCGCACGATGGCAAAGCCAATCTGCACACCCTGTTCGCCATGGCCCGTGGCGTCAGCGACAGTTGCTGCGGCGGGGCGCACGCCCAGGAAATGACCAAGTGGTTCGACACCAACTACCACTACCTCGTCCCGGAATTCAGCGCGGATCAACAGTTCCAGTTGGGTTGGGATCAGTTGTTTGAAGAAGTCGAAGAAGCCCGTGCGCTGGGCCACAACGTCAAACCGGTGATCATCGGCCCGTTGACGTATCTGTGGCTGGGCAAGGCCAAGGGCGCCGAATTCGACAAGCTGGAATTGCTTGATCGCTTGCTGCCGTTGTATGGGCAGATCTTCGCGCGCCTCGCTGCTCAAGGTGTCGAGTGGGTACAAATCGACGAACCGATTCTGGTACTCGACCTACCGCAGGAATGGAAGAACGCGTTCGAGCGTGCCTACAACCAGATTCAGCGTGATCCGCTGAAAAAACTGCTCGCCACGTACTTCGGTGGTCTGGAAGAAAACCTCGGTCTGGCGGCGAACCTGCCGGTCGACGGTCTGCACATCGATCTGGTGCGCGCCCCGGAGCAGTATCCGACCATTCTCGATCGTCTGCCGGCCTACAAAGTGTTGTCCCTGGGCGTGGTCAACGGGCGTAACGTCTGGCGTTGCGATCTGGAAAACGCCTTGGCGACGTTGCGCCATGCCCATGAGCGTTTGGGTGATCGCTTGTGGGTGGCGCCGTCCTGCTCGCTGCTGCACAGCCCGGTGGATCTGGGCCGCGAAGAAAAAATCGATGCCGAGTTGAAAAGCTGGCTGGCTTTCGCTGTGCAGAAGTGCGAAGAAGTCGCGGTTCTGGCTCAAGCGGTCAACGCGCCGGAAGCGCCGAAAGTGCTGCGCGTACTGACCGAAAGCCGTTCGGTGCAGGTTGCGCGTGCCGCTTCGCCGCGCATTCACAAACCGGCTGTTCAGGCCCGTGTCACCGCGATTACGGCCAAGGACAGCCAGCGTCAGTCGCTGTTTCCCCAGCGCATCGCCAAGCAGCGTGCCGGTCTGGATCTGCCGCTGTTCCCGACCACGACGATCGGTTCTTTCCCGCAAACCGCGTCAATCCGCCTCGCTCGCCAGTCGTTCAAACAAGGCAAGCTGACCGAAGCCGAATACACCGAAGCCATGCACAGCGAAATTCGCCACGCGGTGGAAATCCAGGAACGTCTGGGCCTCGATGTGCTGGTACACGGTGAAGCCGAGCGCAACGACATGGTCGAGTACTTCGCCGAGCAACTCGACGGCTACGTATTCACCCGGTTTGGCTGGGTGCAGAGTTACGGTTCGCGCTGTGTGAAACCGGCAGTGATCTTCGGCGACCTCAGCCGCCCGAAAGCCATGACCGTGGAGTGGATCCGCTACGCTCAAGGCCTGACCGACAAGGTCATGAAAGGCATGCTGACCGGGCCGGTGACCATGCTGATGTGGTCGTTCCCGCGTGAAGACGTCAGCCGTGAAGTGCAGGCGCGGCAACTGGCGCTGGCGATTCGTGATGAAGTGGTGGATCTGGAAGCCGCCGGCATCAAGATCGTGCAGATCGATGAGGCGGCGTTCCGTGAAGGTCTGCCGTTGCGTCAGGCGCAGTGGCAGCATTATCTGGACTGGGCGACTGAGGTGTTTCGTTTGTGTGCTTCCGGTGTGCGCGACGAAACGCAGATCCACACGCACATGTGCTACAGCGAGTTCAACGATGTGATCGAGTCCATCGCGGCGATGGATGCCGACGTGATCACCATCGAAACCTCACGTTCCGACATGGAGTTACTGGAGGCCTTCGAAGCGTTCGCTTACCCGAACGACATCGGCCCGGGCGTCTACGACATCCACTCGCCACGCATTCCGGATGCTTCGGAAATGGCTAATCTGCTGCGCAAGGCTGCCAAGCGTATTCCGGCCGAGCGGCTATGGGTCAACCCGGACTGCGGCCTGAAAACCCGTGGCTGGCCGGAGACGGAAGCGGCGCTGGTGCATATGGTCACCGCCGCCCGGCAATTGCGTAAAGAGCTGGCCTGACACCTTAACCACCTGAATAAACACAACCCCTTGTAGGAGTGAGCCTGCTTGCGATAGCGGTGTGTCAGTCAAATCATCGGTGATTGACACACCGCTATCGCGAGCAGGCTCACTCCTACAGGGGTTGTGTATGTATTTTCAGAAACGGGAATTCTCATGGCATCGCCGAAAAGCTGTTGCTACTGTGCCCAGCCGCATCCTAGGTATTTGCCGCTACATGAGTGATCAACCCGTTATCCAAACCGTGTCCGACGCAGACATTCCCGAGGTGCTGGATTTTGTTCTAAGCGCCCGCGCCGAGCTTTTCCCCAAGCTCAGCGCGACCGGCATGCCCGACGATCTGGCGCGGTTTGCCGAGGTTTATCTGCGTGGGGCAGGGCGCTTTCTGATCGCTCGTCACGAAGGGCAGATTGTCGCCTCAATCGGCTATCTCCCTTACGACCGACGCTTCCCGCACTTGCTCTATCCGGACCTTAAAGTGGTGGAAATCGTCCGTCTGTTTGTCCTGCCATCACAGCGCCGCTCAGGCCTGGCCGGTGCGCTGTATCGATCACTCAAAGACCTGGCACTCGCCGACGGAGTTGAAGTGATCTACCTGCATACTCATCCATTTCTGCCGGGCGCCATCGCGTTCTGGCAGCGCCAAGGCTTCGAGATTATCGATGTCGACGCTGACCCGGTCTGGCAAACAACCCACATGCACAATCTCATGAGTGAAACCGGAGAATCTGCGCCCCATCGAACGGGTCCGTCAGGTAATGCGCCCTGACCCCGAAAGTGTCCTGTAACCGCTGCGGTGTCAGCACTTCCAGCGGCGCGCCCAACGCCACCAGCCGCCCGCGCTCCAGCACCGCCAGACGATCACACTTCAACGCCTGATTAAGATCATGCAGCGCGATCAACGTGGTCACCGGCAACGCCTGCACCACGTTGAGAATGGTCAGTTGATGCTGAATGTCGAGGTGGTTGGCCGGCTCGTCCAGCAACAGAATCTGCGGTCGCTGCGCCAGGGCGCGAGCGATATGCACTCGCTGCCGCTCACCACCCGACAGGCTGCGCCAGAGACGCGTGCGCAGGTGCGTCGCGTCAACGTCGGTGAGCGCCTGCTCGACGATGGCATCGTCCGCCGCCGACCACGGTTGCAGTGCCGACAACCACGGCGTGCGCCCCAACGCTACGGCATCGAACACGCGAATGCCGTCGTCGGTGTCGGCCTGTTGTTCGACCACCGCCAGCTTCTGCGCAATGCTGCGCCGGGCCATTTTGCCCAAGCGCTGACCTTCGAGCAGCACCTCGCCGGCGCTCGGTTCACGCAGCCCGGCCAGCAACTTCAACAGGGTGGATTTGCCCGAGCCATTTGGCCCGACGATACCCAAGGTTTCGCCGCGCCGGACGTCAAGGCTGACACCGTTGAGCAACTCGGCGCCGCGTACCTTGAAGCTCAGACCAGAACAACTCAGAACACTGTTCATCGCGCGGACCTGCGGCCAACCAGAATCAAGGCGAACACCGGCGCACCGACCAGCGCGGTAATCACCCCGACCGGAATCACCTGACCCTTGATCAGCGTGCGCGACAGCACATCAGCAGCAATCAAAAACACCGCACCGCCCAAGGCACTGGCCGGCAGCAATCGCGCATGACCCGTACCGAGCAACAGCCGCGCGGCGTGGGGAATCACCAGCCCGACAAAGCCGATTGAACCGACAATCGACACCATCACCGCCGTCACCAGCGCCGCACAACCAATCAGCAAAATCTGCACCCGTCGCACCGGAATACCGAGGGATGCCGCCGAATCCGCGCCAAAGGTAAACGCATCCAGCGCCCGCCGATGCCACAGGCACACGACCAGTCCCAGCACGGCAACCGGCACTGCCAGCCATACCGATGGCCAGCGCACGCCACCGAGATTGCCCAGCAGCCAGAACATGATGCCGCGCGCCTGTTCGGAGCTGGCCGAACGAGTAATCAGAAACGCCGTCAGGGCATTGAATAACTGCGAACCGGCGATCCCGGCAAGAATGATCTGCCCGGTGCCGCTGGCCGAACCGCTGACTCGCGCCAGCAGAATCACCAGCACGAACGCCGTGACCGCGCCGGCGAAGGCACCGACTGACAATGAGATCATCCCCGCGCCAACGCCAAGCAGCGCGACCATCACCGCCCCGGTCGAGGCGCCGGCAGAAATCCCCAGCAAGTAGGGATCGGCCAGCGGATTACGCAGCAGCGACTGCAAAATCACCCCGCACGTCGCCAGACCGGCACCGCACGCGGCTGCGACCAGTGCGCGGGTCAGGCGGTAGTTCCAGACGATGCCTTCATCGATAGGATCCAGCGCGTATCCGGCGCCCCACAATTTGTTCGCCAGCACTTGCACGACCACACCCGGTTCAATCGAGGTTTCACCGATGGCCACGCCCGCAACCACTGCAATCAACAGCGTCGCCAGGGCCAGCAACGTACGGATCAGGCTGGCACTCATTGCGACAGGTCATAGCCGTTGATGGCCGTGGCCAGTTGCTCGATGCCGTCGAACATGCGCAAGCTCGCCTGCATGGCCATGGCGTCGAGAATGATGATGCGGTTGTGTTTCACCGCGTCCATGTTGCGTGTCACCGGATCGCTGCGCAGGAAGGCGAGTTTCTTTTCATAGTCGTCAGCGGGGAAGCGTCGACGATCCATGCGCGCGATCACGAGGAAGGTCGGATTGGCTTTGGCGATGGTTTCCCAGCCGACCGTTGGCCACTCTTCATCGGACGCCACCACGTTGCGCACGCCGAGGGTGCTGAGCATGAAATCGGGAATGCCTTTGTGTCCGGCCACAAATGGCTCGATGTCCATTTGTGCACTGGAGAACCACACCAGCGCGCTGGCATCCTTCAGTTGTTTACCTTGGGCGGTGGCAATCGACTTGGCGAGGCTGGCCTTGAGTTCGTCGTTGAGCCGCTGGCCACGCTCCTGCACATCAAAGATTTGCGCCAGTTGGCTCACGCTTTTGTAAATCGTCTCGATGCGAAACGGCGCCAGTCGCGTGCCATCGGCGCCGACGAGGTTGTCCTTGGCTTCGCAATCGGAAGGCAGCAGGTAGGTCGGAATCTTCAATTCATGAAATTGCTCACGGGTGCCGACCGCGCCTTGCGGGCCGACCATCCATTCCAGCTCCACGGCGACCAGTTCCGGGCGCTTGCCGATCACCGATTCGAAACTCGGTTCGTTATCGGCCAGACGCTCGATCTTGTCATTCTGTGTCTTGTATTTATTCAGCACGTTGTTGAACCACAACGAGGTGCCGACGACTTTGTCGCCCAGGCCCATGGCGTAGAGCATTTCCGTGCCGGCCTGGCCGATGGTCACGGTGCGCGTCGGTGCGTGTTGGAAATTGAGGGTGCTGCCGCAGTTTTCGATCGTCAGCGGATAGACCGTCGGTGCCGCTTGCGCCATGGCGCCAAGGCTCAGGCCGGTGATGAGGGTGGCGATGCGGGGCAGCAGCATGGGGCAGTCTCCAGGGGAACCGTACGGGGAGCGGGAGAGTACGGATCGGAAACACACCATCGAACGCGGTCAGGGAAACTGCGCAAGGCCGGTCATCAAAAGAAGAAGTACACGGCACGATGTCCTTCCCGGACACCCCGCCGGTTAGTAATCACTGTGCCGGCAGGTCTCCTGACTGATGCGTCATCGCCTGGCTCCGGCCTTCCCGGGATTCACCCAGTGGCAGTCGTGGAGCAGGCTCGGCACCTACAGTTGCGGGGGCAGTTCCGGTCAATGCTGTGCAAGCACCCCGGATTCCCTATTAGTCCCGTTCGGGAACCAGCGGCGGCATGGTAGTCGATCAAGCCGCTGAAGGGGAGACGAATCTGTCGTGGCGAGGATTAGTGCTGGCTCATCAAACCGTGCAAGACGCCTAAACGCAGGCCCGGTTCGGAGGGCAGCATTTGCGCGATGCCGAACACTTTGAACGCCGCCAGCATCAACACCAGACCGCCGGGCAGAATGCTCTGGCGATGGGGTTGCAGGCCGGCGAGCTTGAGCTGTTGCACGTTGTTCACTTTCAGCAGAAGTAACGACAGGCGCAGCAGTCCGCCGTAGGTGATGCCGTCCTGGCCGAAGTCGTTGAGGCGATTGGCCTTGAGCACTTTGGCCAGCATGCGCGCAGTGCCGGAAGAGCCGATGGTCTGCTGCCAGCCTTGCGCGCGATAGCGCTTGGCGACGTGTTCAAACTGCAGGATGGCGAAGCGTTCGGCCTCCTGTAGCGCGCCGGCGGACACATCGCCGCCGCGAAAGAATCGCGTGCTCAAGGTGCCGCTGCCGATGGCGATGCTTTCGGTTAACAAGGGTTGTGAGCCCTGGCCGAGGATCAGCTCGGTGGAGCCTCCGCCGATGTCGACCACCAGGCGCAGGTCGTCGGCGCTGGGCAAGGCGTGAGTTACGCCGGCGTAGACCAGCCGCGCCTCTTCATGGCCGCAAATGACGTCGATGGGAAAGCCCAGATGCCGCTCGGCACTGGCCAGAAACAGCTGCGCGTTATCCGCTTCACGCACCGCACTGGTCGCCACCGCACGCACCCGGCCGGCCTCGAAACCGCGCAGTTTCTTGCCGAATCGCGCCAATGCCTGCCAGCCGCGATCCAGTGCCAGTGCGTCCAGCGCACCGCCATCAAAGCCTTCGGCAAGCCGCACCGGTTCACGCAGGGTTTTCACTTCCTGAATCTGCAGGCCCTTTCGACTGCGCACCGACTGGCCGATCATCAGGCGAAAGGCATTCGAACCCAGGTCGATGGCGGCAAACAGCGAGGCGTCGTCTTTCATGGGAATCCTTGCAGAGCATCCGTCGCGAGGCTCAAGACGGTTTGCGAGGATTCTGCCGTGATCTTGATGACATCCTGATGACGGGGCAGGGGCGGTTGAATGAATTTGCGGCTGTCATGACACTGTCATTATCCGGCGTCTATGCTGCGGCCAATACATCGCGTGTTCTTAAAGTTTTTGCTGCCGAATTTGGCAGCTTTTTTTTGCCCGCGATTTGGCAATGCCGCGAACTGATCGTTCCCACGCTCCGCGTGGTAATGCCTCTAGGGACGCTCCGCGTCCAGTGACGCGGAGCGTCACGGGCTGCATTCCCACGCAGGAGCGTGGGAACGATCAGCGTGTGTGTTTGCAATTTTGGTGGATGCTTGGCTAATATACGATCCATATACACATCGTATCGGATTCATATATGGGCATCGTAAAGATTTCAGAGGACATGCACGAGAACCTGCGCATCTCCAGCAATGCGCTCAGCCGCTCGATCAACGCGCAGGCCGAGCACTGGATGCGCATCGGCATGCTCGCCGAACTGCACCCCAACCTCGACCACAGCGCCATTTGCCGCTTGCTGATCCGCGCCGAACAGAACGGCGGGCTGGATCTGCAACAACTGACTCAGGAAGCCGTCAGCGCATGAGAAACCAGATCAAGATCAACACCCCGGCCGACATCGCGCAATCGCGTGCTGCCGGCAAACTCGCCGCCGAGGTACTGGCAATGCTGGTGCCGCACGTCAAGGCCGGCGTCACCACAGATCAGCTCGATCAACTGTGCAACGACTACATCGTCAACGTGCAGAAAGCCGTGCCAGCCAACGTCGGTTATCACGGCTTCCCGAAAACCGTCTGCGCCTCGGTCAACGATGTGGTCTGCCACGGCATCCCGTCGGGCACACCTCTGAAGGATGGCGACATCGTCAACCTCGACATCGCGGTGATCAAGGACGGCTGGTTCGGTGATACCAGCCGCATGTACGTGGTCGGTGAGGCGACGCCTGAGGCGCAGCACCTGATCAAGACCACTTACGAGGCGATGTGCGCGGGTATTCGTGTGGTGAAACCTGGCGCCACGTTGGGCGACATCGGCCACGCGATCCAGACGCTGGCGGAGAAGGAAGGTTTCAGCGTAGTGCGCGAATATTGTGGGCACGGCATCGGCAAGATTTACCATGACGAGCCGCAGATTTTGCATTACGGCTTTCCCAATCAAGGCATGAAGCTCAAGGCCGGGATGATTTTCACTGTCGAGCCGATGCTCAATGCCGGCAAGCGCCATGTGAAGAACATGCCGGATGGCTGGACGGTGCTGACCAAGGATGGCTCGTTGTCGGCGCAATGGGAGCACATGGTTGCGGTGACGGAGACGGGGTTCGAAATCCTCACGGCCTGGCCGGACGAAATCGAAGGCTATTCCCCGATCACCTAAACACCATAAATCACCTGTGGGAGCGAGCTTGCTCGCGAAGAGGCCGTGTCAGTCAACATCAACATTGAATGACACAGCGCATTCGCGAGCAGGCTCGCTCCCACAGTTGGAATGCATTCCTGTAGGAGCTGTCGAGTGAAGCGAGGCTGCGATCTTTTGATCTTGTTTTGAAGCAAGATCAAAAGATCGCAGCCTGCAGCAGCTCAGGTTATGTGGTGTGTGCAGGGGCGCTTTGCAGCCAATCAAGCACCTCATCCCACAACGGCTGTGCGCTTTCGCGGAAGTAACCCATGTGCCCGTACGGTTTGCTGCCCAGTGGCGGCTGCAGATCCAGCAATGTCAGCGGTGCATTCACCATGGCTTTGACAAACGCATCGCGCGAACGCGGCGGCGCCCACGGATCATCGACCGACGTGGCGAAAACGCATGGCGTTGTGACCTCGGCGTAGAGTGCATGCAGATGGCTCATCTCGGGGTCGTCGAAGTAGTAGTGGGGGAATTTGCACCAGCGTTTCCAGTCGTTATAAACGCCCAGCGGCAAATCATCGCCCATGCCCAGCATGCTCCAGGCCATGTAGCCTTTGCGGGCGACAATCACCGGCAGCACAAACGTCCACATCAGACGGATTTTCCAGGCCTCGGCTCTGGACATCCAGCCGCTCCATCCCGCACCACTGCCCAAGGTGTAGCAAGCCGTCAGGGCGTGGTGATTGGGCAACAGACCAATCGCGTGACCACCAAACGAATGGCCGACCCAATACAACGGCAACGCTTCCTGGCTTAGCAGATCCACTGCCGCCGCCAGATCCTGATAAGCCCAATCCAGATAAGACATCTCAAAGCCTTTGAGGGAAGCCGGTTTCGACTCACCGATGCCCCGGTAATCGAGGGTCAGCACGTGAAAGCCCTGGCGCGCCGCGTGCTCGGCAAAACGCCGATAAAAGCGCTGTTGCACCCCGGTGGCGCCGGCCATGATCAGGTTGCCTTTGACCGCGCCCGCCGCGCTGTAGCGCTTGGCTGACAATGGATAACCATCGCGGGCAATGAGGGCGATGTCCTGTCTCTGGATCGATTCGGCAAAGGCTGCGGCCATGGTGTTCATGAAATTGTTCCGAGTGAGTTGAGCAAAGCCTTCAGCGACCTTTGAACTGCGGTTCGCGCTTCTGCATCATCGCCATGACGCCCTCGCGGACATCCTCGGTTTTGATCAGGGCCAGCAGTTGTTCATCAAGCTTCGACAATGCCGCATCGTCTCCCTGATCCTGCGCCAGAAACGCCGATTGCAGCGTCGCCTGAATCGCCAGAGGCGCAGCCTTGGCAATGCGTTTGGCGTATTCGATGGCGCGTGCCAGAGTCTGACCGGGCTCGACTACTTCGGTCAGCAGGCGCATGTGCAGGGCGGCAGTGGCATCGAACTCTTCCCCCGTGAGCATGTAGCGCATGGCGGCGGTCCAGCCCGCTGCGCGGGTGAAGCGCACGGTGGAACCGCCGGCGGGTGAGATCCCGCGCAACACTTCCAGATGAGCGAAACGGGCATTGGTGGCGGCAATGCTGATGTCGGCGTTGAGCATCAATTCGATGCCCGCCGTCCAGCAAATGCCTTCAATGGCAACCACCACCGGTTTACGCCTGCGCGGTTTGGATACGCCCCATGGGTCGATGCCTTCTTCAGGATACTTGAAGGCGCCAGACGCCAGTTTTGGCGTCAGTTCCATCAAGTCCAGACCCGCAGTGAAGTGCTCGCCATGCGCGAACAGCACGGCGCAGCGCAGTTCGTCATTGCGCTCATACTCGCCGATGGCCAATGCCAGGTCCGTCAGCATTGCACTGTCGAATGCATTGCGTTTGCCGGCGCGATCCAGACCGATCAAAAACAGCTGGCCGTGTTGTTCGCGGGTGACTCTGCCGGGGCCACTGTTGGCTTCGTTCATCTCTGCTCTCCTTGAATTCTATTGGTCGCCAGTTACTGACCATTTGTTTGGTAAACAGAAACTAAACGAACAGTTGGTAACCGTCAAATTGAGAAGGGCAGGCTTATGTCATAGAATCACCGCCAGTTATCCGGATCAGGAAATACCCGTGCGACCGTTGAAAATCCCCCGTGAAGAATTGCTTCTGCGGTGCGCCAATACCTTCAAGCGCCTTGGCTATCATGGCACCACCATGGACGTGCTTGCTGCCGCCTGCGGCTTCACCAAGGCGTCTTTCTATCACCACTACCCGAATAAGGAAGCCTTGCTGCGTGACGTGCTGGACTGGACGCATCAGGTAATTAACCAGACCCTGTTTGCCGTAGCTTTTGATGAAAAACTCAGCCCCGAAGAACGCCTGACAAAAATGGGGCGTAAGGCGGCGAGGCTGTTTCAGGATGACTCGATCGGTTGCCTGATGGGTGTGGTGGCGGTCGATGCGGCGTACGGCAAAAGTGAACTGCTGGAGCCGATTCGCAGCTTTTTCGATGCATGGGCCAAGGCGTTTGCGCATTTGCTGGAAGGCCAGGTCGATGAAGTCCAAGCCTTGCTGACCGCTCGACAATGGGTGGCGGATTACGAGGGGGCGATTCTGCTGGCTCGGGTCTATGGTGACGCGGCTTACATCGATGCGGTGACGCGTCGGGCGCTGGAACACTTGAGTGCCTGTCAGGCAACGACATAAGGCTTACGCGCTGTGTGTTGTGTCCTCGACAGTGTCAGCCACGACGCACACTGACTTTTTATCCAATCAGGGAGCAACACCATGAGTCCAATCACCCCGGCCGTGATGGCCGATCTCGCGCCCGACGGCGTGCTGCATGCCGCGATCAACTTCGGTAACCCGGTGCTGGCGCAGCGCAGGGCGGATGGTGCGCCGCAAGGTGTCTCGGTGGCTTTGGCGATAGCGCTGGCTGCCGAGTTGGGTGTCGAGTTGGAGATGCGTACGTTTGATGCGGCGGGCAAGGTTTTCGCGGCGCTGGAGGAGGGCGTGTGGAACCTGGCATTCCTCGCCATCGAGCCGGTGCGTGAGGCGCAGATTGCGTTCAGCGAGCCGTACGTGATCATCGAGGGGACTTATCTGGTCGAGGTGCAGTCGGCGTATCGCCAGGTCGAGGATCTGGATCAGCCAGGATTGCGACTGGCCGTTGGCAAAGGCGCAGCCTACGACCTGTTCCTCAGTCGCACGCTGCAGCACGCACAATTGGAGCGTGCCGAAACCTCGGCGGGTGCCGTTGACCTGTTTATCGAGCAACACCTGGATGCCGCCGCCGGTGTCCGTCAGCCATTGCAGAAAGTCGCGGATGCCGACGCGCGTTACCGCGTGCTGGACGGCGCATTCACGGCGATTCGCCAGGCCATGGCGGTGCCCCGTGGGCGGGAGGCAGGCGCAGCGTATGTGCGGGCGTTCGTCGAGCGCAAGAAGGCTGAAGGGTTTGTCGCTGCAGCGCTGGCCGAGAGTGGACAGGGCGATGTGACGGTGGCGCCTTGAGACAAAAAAAAGAGCCACCGCAGCCCGACGCTGGGGTGGCCCTGAGGGGGACATTCTTGAAATGACGGCAGACCCTGTGGGAGCGAGCTTGCTCGCGAATGCGGTGTGTCATTCAACATTGTTTGTGACTGACACGGCCCCTTCGCGAGCAAGCTCGCTCCCACATTTGGAATGTATTCCTGTAGGAGCTGCCGCAGGCTGCGATCTTTTGATCTTGCTGTTAAAAACAAGATCAAAAGATCGCAGCCTGCGGCAGCTCCTACAGGGGATTTCAGTGAGAACCGGCGGCTTTGTTGAGGTCGCTGTCGGTCCATTCGGTGTAGACGCAGGCATCAGCGGTGGCCCAGCGTACTTGCACTGGGTCGCCAGCCTTGAGCGGCATGCCGGCGGCTGACAATGCTTTCACCGTCATCGACGTGCCGCCCGAGGTGACTACGCTACAGGTCTGGCTTTCACCGAGGAACAAAACCTCCACAACCTTCGCTGAGACCTCGTTCCAACCCGACGGCAACGGTTCGCTGATCGCCTGCGCGACGCTCAACGCCAGTGCCTTTTCCGGCCGCACCATCAGCAAAACGTCCTGATCGGTGTGCAACCCAGCGGTCAGTCGAATCGACAACGACTGCCCCTCAAAACTCGCCGCCGCATTGCCCTGCGCCTTGAGTTTGAGGAAGTTCGAGTTGCCGAGGAACGAGGCGACAAACGCATTCGGCGGATTCTGATAAAGGTCATAACCGCTACCCAGACCAACAATCTTGCCGTGACTGAAAATCGCGATGCGTTGCGACAAGCGCATGGCTTCTTCCTGATCGTGGGTCACGTAAACAATGGTGATGCCCAAGCGCCGATGCAGTTGGCGCAATTCATCCTGCAGATCTTCACGCAGCTTTTTATCCAAAGCACCGAGCGGTTCGTCCATCAACAGAATGCGTGGCTCGTAAACCAGCGCCCGGGCAATGGCGACACGTTGTTGTTGGCCGCCAGACAATTGCGAAGGGCGGCGATGAGCGAACTGCTCAAGCTGCACCAGTTTCAACATCGCATCGACGCGCTTCTCACGTTCAGCCGCCGCCAGTTTGCGAATCGCCAACGGAAAGGCGATGTTGTCGCGCACCGACAAATGCGGGAACAGCGAATAACGCTGGAACACCATGCCGATATCACGCTTGTGCGGCGGCACATTCACCAGCGACTGACCGTTGACGAGGATCTCGCCACTGCTCGGTGTTTCAAACCCGGCAAGCATCGACAGCGTGGTGCTTTTGCCTGAGCCGCTGGAGCCGAGGAAGGTCAGGAACTCGCCGTCCTTGATGTCCAGCGAGATGTTGTCGACGGCGGCAAAGTCGCCGTAGTGCTTGTTCAGGTTGCGCAGGCTGACCAGGGGTTTGTCATTCTGCTGGGAAGCGTCTTTGATCACGGCACTCATGTCGTACTCCTGGCGCTCAGGCGCTGATTTCGTTGCGCCGGCGCAGCGCGGCGGCGATGACCATGACCAAAACAGACAAGCCGATCAGCAGCGTCGAAGCGACGGCGATCACTGGCGTCAGGTCCTGGCGCAGGGTGGTCCACATTTTCACGGGAAGGGTTTGCAGGGTCGGGCTGGCCATCATCACGCTGAGCACCACTTCGTCCCACGAAACGAGGAAGGCGAAGAGGGCGCCGGCGACCATGCCCGGACGAATCGCCGGGAACGTCACCTTGAACACCGCTTGCAGGCGTGAAGCACCGCAAATCACCGCGGCGTCTTCAATCGACTGATCGAACAGCTTCAGCGAGTTGATGATCGAGATGATGGTGAACGGCAACGCGACGATCACATGGCTGACGACGAAGGCGAACATCGTCCCCGTGTAGCCGAGCTTGAGGAACAGCGCGTACACCGCCACGGCAATGATCACCAGCGGCACGATCATCGGCAGGGTGAACAGGCCGTAGAGCATTTCCCGGCCGGGAAAGCGCCCGCGCACCAGTGCGAACGCAGTCGGCAAACCGAGGGCCACTGCGCAAATCGTCGTTAGCACGGCAACCTTGAGGCTGGCCGCAGCGGCGTTCATCCAGTCGGGGTTGGAGAAGAACTGGCCGTACCATTTCAGCGTCCAGCCCGGTGGCGGAAACACCAGCCACTGCGAGGAGCCGAAAGACAGCAGCACGATGAACACAATCGGCAACAGCAGGAACAGACCGATCAGCCCGGTGGTGGCGTAGAGACCGAAGCGCATGCGCCGGCTCATCGCATTGGGGGTCAGGAGCATGTCGGCTTACCTCGCGTTACTGGCGCCAACCGGGGATTCCGGCTGAAGCTTCAGGTAGAAGTAGAACAGCACCAAAGTGATCGCGATCAGCAACGCGGCGCCGGCACTGGCCAGGCCCCAGTTGAGGAACGATTGCACCTGTTGAATGATGAACTCCGGCAGCATCATGTTCTGCGCCCCGCCGAGCAGCGCCGGGGTCACGTAGTAACCGAGCGACATGACGAACACCATCAAGCCACCGGAGGCCAGACCCGGCCGGCACAGCGGCAGGAACACCCGGAAGAAGTTGGTCCATGGACTGGCGCCGCAGATCGAACCGGCCTGCAGGATCATCGGATCGATGGCCTGCATGGTCGCCTGCAACGGCAGGACGATGAACGGGATCATGATGTAGCTCATGCCGATCACTACGCCGGTGAGGTTGTGCACCATCTCCAGCGGCTGATCGATGATGCCCAGCGCCATCAAGGCCTTGTTGATCACGCCGGACGCTTGCAGCAACACCAGCCACGAATAGGTGCGGGCGAGCAGGCTGGTCCACATCGACAGCAGCACGATGTTGAGGATCCAGCGCCCCCAGCCACGCGGCACCAGGGTGATCGCCCAGGCCAGCGGAAAGCCCAGCAGCAGGCTGAACAGGGTCACCAGCCCGGCCACCGAAAAGGTGTTGAGCAGCACCCGGGCATACGCCGAGTTGGCGAACAGTTGCTCATAGTTGCCAAGGCCTGGCGTCGGTTCGAGCACGCCGCGCAACAGCAGGCCAATCAACGGCGCGAGAAAGAACAGGCCGATGAACAGCAACGCCGGGGCGAGGTTGCCGGCGCCGCGCCAGCGTTGTCTGAGGGACGGGGTTTGCTGCATCGCAACCGCCTGTGTTCCGTGGGCCGAACCGGCAGCGCCGTTGGCGCTCCCGGTGGCAGTGGAGGGACGGGACGCGGTGGCCGCCATTTTCATTTGACCAGCCATTCGTTCCACCGTGTCGCGATGGCCTGGCCGTTTTTGGCCCAGTACGCGAAATCAAGAGTGATCTGATCCTTAGCGTAGGCAGTCGGCAGGTTGGGGGCCAGCGTCGAATCCAGACGCTCCACACTGTCGAGGTTGACCGGGGCGTAGGCGGTCAGGTTGGAGAAGTCGGCCTGGCCTTTGGCGCTGCTGGCGGCGGCCAGAAACTTCATCGCCGCGTCCTTGTTTTTCGAGCCTTTAGGGATGACCAGAATGTCGGCCATGACCAGGTTCTGTTTCCAGCTCACACCGACCGGTGCACCGTCTTCTTGCAGGGCATGAATGCGACCGTTCCAGAACTGGCCCATGCTCGCTTCACCGGACGCCAGCAGTTGCTGCGACTGCGCGCCGCCGCCCCACCAGACGATGTCTTTCTTGATGGTGTCGAGTTTTTTGAAAGCACGATCCAGATCCAGCGGGTAGAGCTTGTCAGCCGCTACGCCGTCGGCCAGCAGCGCCAGTTCGAGCACGCCGGGGCTCGGCCATTTGTACAGGGCGCGTTTGCCGGGGTAAGTCTTGGTGTCGAACAGGGCGCTCCAGTCCTGCGGCTTGTTGGCGCCGAGTTTGCCCTCGTTGTAGCCGAGGACGAAGGAGAAGAAGAACGAGCCGACACCGTGATCGCTGACGAAACGCGGGTCGATCTTGTCGCGCTGAATCACTTTGAAATCGAGGGGTTCGAGCAGGCCTTCAGCGGCGGCGCGCAGGGCGAAATCGGCTTCGACATCGACCACGTCCCATTGCACGTTGCCGCTCTCGACCATGGCTTTGAGTTTGCCGTAGTCGGTCGGACCGTCCTGGACGACGGTGATGCCGCTGGCCTTGCTGAAAGGATCAGCCCAGGCCTGTTTCTGCGCATCCTGGGTGCTTCCGCCCCAGCTGACGAAGTTCACGCTTTCGGCAGCCATTGCAGCCTGGCCGGTGACGCTGAGCAGTCCCGCAAAAAAGATCGCGGTTGCAGCTTTGTTCAACACCATTTTTACGCCCTCATTGTTGTGTTTTTGAGCGGGCTTGCGTTGTTGCCCGCCTGTCGGGAGCAGTAGATGGACGTTCGTTGGAGTGTCCGGTCTATGGAATATCATATTATGGTATTCCAAGCTTTGTGCAAGCACTTTGCCTTACCGGTTATCTGGCGGTTGATGGTTTTCACTTGAGAGATGTGTAGAAATTTCAGATTCAGCCCCTCACCCCAGCCCTCTCCCAATGGGAGAGGGGGAAAGGGAGCAGATTTTCATGCTGTTCAAAACCGAGTCCGACCCGGTATTGGAAAGGGAGCCGATTTTTGTGCTGTTCAAAACCGAGCTCGATTGGGTATTAGAAAGGGAGCAGATCTTCATGCTGTTCAAGGCCTGAGTTCGACTCGGAATCTCAGGTCGGCGTATAGCGACTAAACAACTCGGTCGGCTCCCTCTCCCTCCGGGAGAGGGCTGGGGTGAGGGCAGCTTTATTCAGTGAACGGAATGCTTTCGACCACTTCCAGGTCATACCCCGTCAGCCCTGCATATTTGAGGGGAGGGCCCAAGTGACGCAGTTTGCCAACCCCCAGATTCTGCAGAATCTGCGCCCCAGTCCCGACCTCCGAATAAATCCGCGACTGCGAGCGACTGAACTGCCTTGGCGGCTGGGTCAATTGCGGCACCCGCTCCAGCAACGCCTGCGAAGATTCATGATTGGCCAGCACCACAACAACCCCATGCCCCTCAGCCGCCACCCGTTGCAGCGCCGCCCACAGCGTCCAGTTCGTCGGCCCGCTGTATTCGGCGCCGACCAGATCACGCAGCGGATCGATCACATGCACACGCACCAGCGTCGGTTCCTCACGGCGCAAATCACCCATGACCATCGCCATGTGCACGCCGCCCTCGATGCGATCCTCAAAGGTGATCAAACGGAACGTGCCATGCACTGTCGGCAGCTCACGTTCGCCAATGCGTTCAATGGTGTGTTCGGTGCTCAGGCGATAGTGGATCAGGTCGGCGATGGTGCCGATCTTGATCCCGTGTTTGCGCGCGAACACTTCCAGATCCGGGCGACGGGCCATGGTGCCGTCATCGTTCATCACCTCGACGATCACCGAGGCCGGGGTAAAACCAGCAAGGCGCGCCAGATCGCAGCCTGCTTCGGTGTGGCCGGCGCGCGTCAGTACGCCTCCTTCCTTGGCGCGCAGCGGGAAGATGTGGCCGGGCTGCACCAGGTCTTCAGCGCGGGCATTCGGCGCGACGGCGGCGGCCACGGTGCAGGCGCGATCCGCCGCCGAAATGCCAGTGGTCACGCCAACCGCCGCCTCAATCGACACGGTAAACGCGGTGCTGAACACGCTGCCATTGGCCGGCACCATTTGCTCCAGGCCCAAACGCTGGCAATGTTCGTCAGTCAGCGTCAGGCAAATCAGCCCGCGTGCTTCACGGGCCATGAAGCTGATCGCCTCAGGCGTGCAACGGTCGGCGGCCAGCAGCAGGTCGCCTTCGTTTTCGCGGTCTTCGTCATCGACCAGCAAGACCATTTTGCCGAGACGATAATCTTCGATGATTTCTTCGATGCTGTTGAAGGCCATGCTGGACTCTCAGGGTTCGTTGGAAATATATTGGTATACCATAATACAAAATCAACAAAGAGGTCACTATGAAGGCGTACTGGATTGCTCATGTGGATATAGCCGATGTCGATCACTACAGCCAATACACCCAGCGCGCGCCGGCAGCCTTCGCTGAGTTTGGCGCGAAGTTTCTGGCCAGAGGCGGGCGCAGCGAGGCGATGGAAGGGCGCGAGACGCCGCAGCGTAGCGTGGTGATCGAGTTCGAAAGCTATGAGAAGGCTGTGGCGTGCTACCACTCGGCGGCGTACCAGGAAGCGAAGAGTTATCGCGAAGAATGGGCGAGGGCGGAAATCATCATCGTCGAAGGCATGCCGCCAGTTTAAGCCGCATCACAAAACTCCTGTAGGAGCTGCCGAAGGCTGCGATCTTTTGATTTTGATTCTAAAACAAGATCAAAAGATCGCAGCCTTCGGCAGCTCCTACAGGGATTTTGGGGTGTCAGAGGGATGTGATCAGCGGATAAAGTGGATCTTGCCGCTGTCATCATTGCCCATGTAAATCCCATACACCCCAGCCTGACGCTCTTCGATATAGCGCTCGAGAATCTGCCGGATCGCCGGGTAATAAATCTGCTTCCACGGAATGTCTTCAGGCGCGAAGAACTTGTAATCCATGGTCTCCGGCCCGTACTGCCCGGTGATCTCCAGCGCGATCGCACGGAAGATGATGTACACCTCGCTGATCTTCGGCACGCTGAAAATCGAATATGGCGAGACGATTTCCGCGCGCACGCCGCTTTCTTCCCAGACTTCGCGCAGGGCTGCTTGCTCGGTGGTCTCGCCGCTTTCCATGAAACCGGCCGGCAGCGTCCAGGTGCCCGGGCGCGGGGGGATCGCCCGTTGGCACAGCAGGTATTTGCCATCCTGCTCGATGATGCAGCCGGCGATGATCTTCGGATTGACGTAGTGGATGTAGCCGCAGCCACGGCACATCAGGCGCTCGTGCGTATCGCCCGCCGGCACCTGCTGACCAAGGTCAGGGCCACCGCATTTCGGGCAATAGCTCGGGCTGAACATATCAGTGACCTATACGAGGTTCTTTCAACGCGATGGGCAGGGTCATGGCCGGGGTTGCGCCGGTCTCTTCCTGCTTGCGCTTGAGATAGTCGAGCGCTACCGCGGCGGCAGCGCGAACGTGATCGACACAGGCCTGATGCGCCGCCAGCGGATCGCCGCTCTTGATCGCCTCGACCATTTTTTCCATTTCCTGATTACTCGCGCCGCGACGGTTCTCTTGGGAAACCGAGGTCGCGCGCAGGTAGCTGATGCGCGCCTGCAACTGACGCAACTGAGTCGCCGCCACATGGTTGCCCGAGCCTTCGAGCAGCACGTCGTAGAAGCCCTGTACTGAGTCGATCACCTGCTGCAATTCGCCGTCCTTGAGCGCCTTGCGGTTCTCGTCGAGGGCTTTTTCCAGGGCCTTGATGTCCTTGGCTTTGGCGCGCAAGGTGAACAGCTGCACGATCAAGCCTTCGAGCACGCAGCGCAATTCGTAGATGTCGACGGCATCGGCGAGGGTGATGATCGCCACGCGCGGGCCTTTGGCATCGGCGAACTCGACCAGACCTTCGGATTCCAGGTGACGCAAGGCTTCGCGAACGGAAGTACGGCTGACGCCGAGGCGATCGCACAGATCGCGCTCGACCAGACGATCCCCTGGCATGAGCTGGAAATTCATGATCGCGCTACGCAGTTTATCCAGCACGATTTCGCGCAGGGTAACGGGGTTGCGATTGACCTTGAAGCTGTCGTCGAGTGGCTGGCGTTTCATGGGGTCCGCTCTTTCGGTTGGCTGTCCATGCCAGACGGGCATCTAAACAGCCGAGGGGTTAACTGGGGCTTCGGCGTCGGCTTCGGCAAAGGCTTCACGGGCCAGCCGGAAACTGTCCACGGCCGCCGGAACGCCGCAATAAATGCCGACCTGAAGCAGAATTTCGCGTATTTGCTCACGACTCAGGCCGTTACGCAAGGCGCCACGCACATGCAGCTTGAGTTCATGCGGACGGTTGAGCGCCGAGATCATCGCCAGGTTGATCATGCTGCGCTCCTTGAGCGACAAGCCTTCACGCCCCCAGACATGGCCCCAGCAGTATTCGGTGACCATTTCCTGCAGCGGGCGGGTGAAGTCGTCGGCGTTCTCTATAGAACGCTGCACGTAGGCTTCGCCCAATACCTGAGTGCGGATTTTCAGGCCTTTTTCGTACTTTTCGTTACTCATATTCTTTGCCTCACCTCAATCCCTGTGGGAGCTGGCTTGCTAGCGATAGCGGACTATCAGCCAACATCAATGTTGAATGTTAAGCCCTCATCGCTGGCAAGCCAGCTCCCACAGGGTTCTGCATTGTCGCTTCAGGCCAGGGTTGGCAACGGCCCGAGCTTGCCTTTGTGGTAGATCATTGGCGTCACCGGTTGCTCGGGCAGGATCAGGTTCTTCACCGCGCCAACGATAATCGCGTGATCACCGCCGTCGTATTCACGCCACAACTCACACTCGATGATCGCCGTGGCTTTGGCGAGAATCGGGTTACCGAGTTCGCTCAAATGCCACTCGATACCGGCCGCCTTGTCCTTGCCTTTACCGGCAAACGCATAGGCCTCAGCCGTCTGGTCAGCGGACAGCAAGTGAATCGCAAACTTCTTGCTGTCACGCAGAATCGGATAAGTGTCGGAAGCGTAGTTGGGGCAGAACAACACCAGCGCCGGGTCAATCGACAGCGCGCTGAAGGCGCTGGCGGTGATGCCGACGATGCCGCCTTCGGGGTCAACGGTGGTGACCACCGTAACGCCGGACGGGAACGAGCTCATGACGTCTTTGTAAATGCCGGGTTCGATCATTTCGCAGGACTCCTAGCGCATCACAAACGGATCAGGCATTGGCGCCTGAGAAAGGTTGATCCACACCGTTTTCAGTTCGGTGTAGGCCAGCACCGAATCGATGCCGCTTTCGCGTCCATAGCCACTGTTCTTGAAGCCGCCGATCGGTGCCATCGCTGACACCGCACGGTAAGTGTTGACCCAGATAATTCCCGAGCGAACATCGCGAGCGAGGCGATGAGCCCGGCCTAAATCACGCGTCCAGATGCCAGCGGCGAGGCCGAACTGTGAGTCGTTGGCGATCGCCAGTGCCTCGGCTTCATCTTTGAAGCGAATCACCGACGCCACCGGGCCGAAGACTTCTTCCTGCATGATCTTCATCGAATTGCGGTCGCATTCGAACAGCGTCGGCTCATAGAACCAGCCTTCGCCGAGATCGGTCGGGCGCTTGCCGCCGGTACGCAAACGCGCGCCTTCAGTGATGGCATCAGCGACCAGGCCTTCAACCACCGCCAGTTGCTGCGCGGTGGCCATCGGGCCCATCTCGCTGTTGTCTTCTTGCGGGTTGCCGATGCGAATGCGCTGGGCGCGTTCGACCAGTCGGTTGACGAACTCGTCGTAGATTTCGTCCTGCACCAACAGCCGTGAACCGGACACGCAACTCTGTCCGGACGCCGCGTAGATCCCGGCAATCGCACCGTTGATCGCGCTGTCCAGATCGGCGTCGGCGAAGATGATGTTCGGCGACTTGCCACCCAGTTCCAGCGACAGCTTGGCGAAGTTCTCGGCGCTGCTGCGCACCACATGCCGCGCTGTGGCTGCGCCGCCGGTGAAGGCGATTTTGCGGATCAGCGGATGGCGGGTGAGGGCGGCGCCGGTGCTCGGGCCGTAACCGGTGACGACGTTGACCACACCCGGCGGAATCCCCGCTTCGAGGGCCAGACGCGCCAGCTCAAGAATGGTTGCCGAAGCGTGCTCGGACGGCTTGATCACGATCGTGTTACCGGCGGCGAGGGCCGGGGCGAGCTTGATCGCTGTCAGGTACAGCGGGCTGTTCCACGGAATGATCGCGGCGACCACACCCATTGCTTCATGCACGGTGTAGGCAAACAGATCGGGCTTATCCAGCGGCAGGGTGCCGCCTTCGAGCTTGTCGGCAAGGCCGGCGGTGTAGTGGAAGAACTCCGGCAGATAACTGACCTGACCACGGGTTTCGCGGATCAGCTTGCCGTTGTCGCGGCTTTCCAGCTGCGCCAGTTGTTCTTTGTTTTCGGCGATCAAGTCGCCGAGACGGCGCAGCAGTTTGCCGCGCGCGGTGGCGGTCAGGCCGCGCCACGCCGGGCTGTCGAAAGCAGTCTGTGCCGATTGCACGGCGCGTTCGACATCCGCTTCATCAGCGTCAGGCAATTCGGCCCAGGCTAGCGCGGTGGCCGGGTTGAGGCTTTCGAAGGTCTTGCCGGAGAGGGCGTCGACCCATTCTCCGCCGATGCACATCTGGAAGCGTGCGAGTGTCATGCAACGATCCCCTTTATATGGTTTTGTCGGGAGTGTGCGAATTCGAGAAATTCCAGCAGCGTCTGATTGACCAGACGCGGCGACTCTACGGGCATCATATGCCGTTGCTCAGACAGCACGGCAACCTTCGCACCGGGGATGCGTCGGGCCAGTTGCTCGGCCATTTCCGGGGTCGAACCCGGATCGAGTTCACCGGTGGCGATCAGCGTCGGCGCCTGAATGCTGCCCAGGTCGTCGGCGCGGTACATGTCTTGGGTGGCGAACAATTCGTAGGTGGTCAGATAGCCTTGCGGATCATTGCCGGCCAGGGTCTGGCGGATCGCAGCGATCTGCGCCGGGTTGGCTGCCTGATATTCGCGGCTGAACCAGCGTGACAGCGCCGCTTCGGCATTGGCGTCCGGGCCATGTTCGGCGGCTTGCGCGGTGCGAGCGATGACGCCGGCACGCTGTTCTTCACTGCGGTTGAACACGCTGTTCAACACCACCAGGCTTTGCAGGCGCTCCGGGTAATGCAGGGCAAAGGCCCGCGCGACCAGACCGCCCATGGAGAAACCGATCACCGCTGCCTGCGGCAGATTCAGGTGATCGAGCAGCTCCAGCAACTGATCGGCGTAACCGAGCAGGGCGGTGCCGCTGGCCGGTCGCGGGCTCGCGCCATGGCCGAGCATGTCGTAGGCGATCACCCGGTACTGGCTGGACAGGCCGACAATCTGCCCGCCCCACATTTCTTTGTTCAGGCCCACGCCGTGGATCAAAACCACGGGCTGGCCTTGGCCGGTCGCCAGGTAACTGGTGCCAGCCGGGGTGAGTTCAGCGGTGAGCCGAATCATGGAGCGCTCCTGCAGTGCCTTTTTATTGTGATTACTGGGCTTTTTCGGCGGCCAGTTCTTCCAGATCGATGTAGCGGTTACCGATGCGCGGGTGCAGGCGACCACCGTCGGCGCAACCCAGCACGACGACGATTTCGTCGGCACGCGGCGCGTCTTCGATCTGCATTTCCAGAGTGATGTAGTGCGAACGCTGACCTTCGTCGTCCTTGTGCATCATCGGGATCTGAATCGAGGTGCCCGGGCCGCCGCGCTTGTTGGTGAAGCTCAGGTAGCTCTTGGCGTTGACGGCTTCGCGGTAGTGGTTGCCGAAGCGCAGGGTGTGGATCACGGCGGAGGCGTGTTCGATCTCGCCATCAGCACCGACCACGGCGGCTTTGCCGTAGGCCTCGATCTTCTCGGCACCGCCGATGATGCCGACCAGACGCTCAACCATCAGTGCGCCGAGGTCAGAGCAGTTGGCGCGAATCTGCGGCTTGAGGTCTTCCACGAAACCGTTGCCCACCCAAGGGTTTTTCATCACCACGGCGAGACCGACCATGGTCACTGGCTTGTCAGTGGCCTTGCCGCCTTCGATGAAGGTTTCTTCGACATAGCTGACGATCTTGCGAATTTCGAAACTCATGAGCTGCTCCGTTGGGGGATTGAGAGTGTCTGTGCGTCTGATGGTATACCATAATACCGATCGTGCAAGTCCCCCTCGCAAGATTGCCCTCATCCATCCTACGAATCCTCCGTCATCACAACGCAAAATTCCTGTAGGAGCTGCGGCACGCTGCGATCTTTTGATCTTTAAAGGCCAGGATCAAAAGATCGCAGCCTCGTTTCACTCGTCAGCTCCTACAGGGGGATGCGTTCATTCCGTGCGGTTAACAAAAGATAACGTGGCGCCGATTGTCAGACGTTTCGAAAGCCCGATAGGATGAGCCAGCTTCCGAAGTGGCTCTGGATTGCGGGTTTCAGGTCTATGCTTCTGACCAGCCATCAGCGGAGCACACTTGCGGCGCCCTTGAAGGCCAGATGGCCTAACAATAATAAATAGGGGAAGGTCTATGAGTCGTTGCCGCCCGCCGGCGTTACGCAACACCGCGTTGCTGGCCACAGCACTCTCTCTGCTGGGCTTTGCCACGTTATCGGCACCTGTGATTGCCGCCGAGGCCCCGGCTGACGTGGTCTATGCCACCGAATCTGCGAAAGCCGCGAAAAGTCTGATTCTCGATGTCGTCCACGCTGGCGCGCGCCTGGTCGCGGTTGGCGATCGCGGGCACATTCTCTATTCCGATGACCAGGGCAAAACCTGGACCCAGGCCAAAGTGCCGACCCGGCAACTGCTGACGGCGGTGTACTTTGTCGACGACAAGCACGGCTGGGCGGTCGGCCACGACGCGCAAATCCTCGCCAGCGCAGACGGCGGTCTGACCTGGACCAAGCAATTCGAAGACCTCAAACGTGAGTCGCCGCTGCTCGACGTCTGGTTCAAGGACGTCAACAGTGGCCTCGCTGTGGGCGCGTACGGCGCGCTGCTGGAAACCACCGACGGCGGCAAGAACTGGGAAGACGTCAGCGACCGCCTCGACAACGAAGATCAATTCCACCTTAACGCCATCGCCGCGGTGAAAGACGCCGGGCTGTTCATCGTTGGCGAGTCGGGCAGCATGTTTCGCTCCGCCGACGACGGTCAGACCTGGGAAAAACTCGAAGGCCCGTACGAAGGTTCGCTCTTCGGCGTGATCGGCACGGCCCAACCGCAGACCCTGCTGGCCTACGGCTTGCGCGGCAATCTTTATCGCTCCACCGATTTCGGCAGCAACTGGCAACAGGTCGAACTGAAAGCCGCACGCGGTGCGCTGGAATTCGGCTTGTCCGGCGCAACCTTGCTCCCGGATGGCTCGATCGTCATCGTCGGCAACGGCGGTTCGGTGATCAGCAGCAGCGACAACGGCGAAACCTTCAGCGTGTTCAACCGTCCGGACCGCATCTCGCTGTCATCGGTCACCGCTGCCGGCGACGGCAACTTGATTCTGAGCGGGCAGGGTGGGCTTCACACCACGCAGCCAAACGGTGCCGAGATCAATAACAAGAAGGCGGGGCTATGACTTCCTTGATCACTCCTCAGCAGGACAAGGCGACGTTTCTTGAGCGCCTGATTTTCAACAACCGCCCGGCCGTGATCCTGATCTGTCTGGTGGTGAGCGTTTTCCTGTTCTGGCAGGCCATGCTGATCCGGCCATCGACCAGTTTCGAAAAAATGATCCCGCTCAAGCATCCCTTCATCGAAAAGATGATGGAGCACCGCAACGATCTGGCGAACCTGGGCAACACCGTGCGCATTTCGGTGGAAGCCAAGGACGGCGACATCTTCTCCAAGGAGTACATGGAGACCCTGCGCCAGATCAACGACGAGGTGTTCTACATCTCCGGCGTCGACCGCTCCGGGCTGAAGTCGCTGTGGAGTCCGAGCGTACGCTGGACCGAAGTGACCGAAGAGGGTTTTGCCGGCGGTGAAGTGATCCCGCAGAGCTACAACGGCTCGCAGGACAGCCTCGATTTGCTGCGCAACAACGTGCTCAAGTCCGGCCAGGTCGGGCGTCTGGTGGCCAACGACTTCAAGTCGAGCATCGTCGACATCCCGCTGCTGGAGTCCTACCCGGACCCGGAAGACCAGGGCAAGTTGCTCGCGCTGGACTACCGCAAGTTCTCCCATGAACTCGAAGACAAGATCCGCAACAAGTTCGAAGCGCAGAACCCCAACGTCAAAATCCACATCGTCGGTTTCGCCAAGAAGGTCGGCGACCTGATCGATGGTCTGGTGATGGTCGTGCTGTTCTTCGGCATCGCCTTCGTCATTACCCTGATTCTGCTGCTGTGGTTCACCAACTGCGTACGCAGCACCATTGCGGTGTTGAGCACGACGCTGGTGGCGGTGGTCTGGCAGCTCGGTCTGATGCACTTCTTTGGCTTCGGGCTTGATCCGTATTCGATGCTGGTGCCATTCCTGATCTTCGCCATCGGTATTTCCCACGGCGTGCAGAAGATCAACGGTATCGCCCTGCAATCCAGTGAGGCCGACAACGCGCTGACCGCAGCGCGCCGCACCTTCCGGCAACTGTTCCTGCCGGGGATGATCGCGATTCTGGCGGATGCGGTGGGTTTCATCACGCTGTTGATCATCGATATCGGCGTGATCCGTGAACTGGCCATCGGCGCCTCCATCGGCGTGGCGGTGATCGTCTTCACCAACCTGATTCTGCTGCCGGTGGCGATTTCCTATGTCGGCATCAGCAAGCGCGCGATTGCCAAGAGCAAGAAAGACGCGAACCGCGAACATCCGTTCTGGCGCCTGCTGTCGAATTTCGCCAACCCGAAAGTCGCACGCATTTCGGTGGTGCTGGCGCTGATCGCCTTCGGTGGCGGCCTCTGGTACAGCCAGAACCTGAAAATCGGCGACCTCGATCAGGGCGCACCGGAGCTACGTCCGGACTCGCGCTACAACAAGGACAACAACTTCATCATCAGCAATTACTCCACCAGCTCTGACGTACTGGTGGTGATGGTCAAGACCAAAGCCGAAGGCTGTTCGCGTTATGAAGCCATGGCGCCGATCGATCAGTTGATGTGGAAGATGCAGAACACCGAGGGCGTGCAGTCGGCGATCTCGCTGGTGACCGTGTCCAAACAGATGATCAAGGGCATGAACGAGGGCAACCTGAAATGGGAAACCCTGTCGCGCAACCCGGACGTGCTGAACAACTCGATTGCCCGTGCCGATGGCTTGTACAACAACAGTTGCTCGCTGGCGCCGGTGCTGGTGTTCCTCAACGATCACAAGGCCGAAACCCTCGATCGTGCGGTGCACGCGGTGCAGGAATTTGCCCAGGAAAATAACAAGGACGGCCTGGAGTTCATCCTTGCTGCCGGTAACGCCGGGATCGAAGCGGCCACCAACGAAGTCATCAAACAGGCTGAGCTGACTATCCTGGTTCTGGTGTACATCTGCGTGGCGGTGATGTGCATGATCACCTTCCGTTCGTGGGCGGCGACCCTGTGCATCGTCCTGCCGTTGGTGCTGACCTCGGTTCTCGGCAACGCGCTGATGGCGTTCATGGGCATCGGCGTGAAAGTCGCAACGTTGCCAGTGGTGGCGCTGGGTGTGGGGATTGGTGTCGACTACGGCATCTACATCTACAGCCGTCTGGAAAGTTTCCTGCGCGCCGGCCTGCCGCTGCAGGAAGCCTATTACCAGACGCTGAAATCCACCGGTAAAGCGGTGCTGTTCACCGGCCTGTGCCTGGCGATCGGCGTGTGCACCTGGATCTTCTCGGCGATCAAGTTCCAAGCCGACATGGGTCTGATGCTGACCTTCATGCTGCTGTGGAACATGTTCGGTGCTCTGTGGCTGTTGCCGGCACTGGCGAAGTTCCTGATCAAGCCGGAGAAACTGGCGGGGCAGAAGGGTAATTCGCTGTTTGCGCATTGATCTGAAGGGCTGAAACGACAAAGCCGCAACCTTTGGGTTGCGGCTTTTTTTGTGGCTGAAGATCAAGAGACCCTCACCCTAACCCTCTCCCCGAGGGAGAGGGGACTGACCGAGTGGTGCGGCTTGATACATCGACCTGAAGCACCGAGTTGATTATGGATTCACAGCAGATCGGTCGACTTGAAATGCCGAGTTGATTATGGATTCACAGCAAATCTTTCAAGTCGGCGTAAATCCCAAATATCCCCCGGTCAGTCCCCTCTACCTCTGGGCGGTCCGACGTTTCGGGAGGGCTAGGGTGAGGGCAAGCAGTCTCAAGCCTTAAGTGAGTTCAGCGCCAAGCACAACACTCAACGCACTACGCGCATCATCCAGCTGCACCAACGTCGCATGCCGAGCCCCCAGCGCATCCCGATTCTCGATGGCGGTCAAAATCGCCTTATGCCGAGGCAACGCCAGCTCATGCAGATTCGGCCGCTGATTCGAATGCTTCAACGCCTCTGCAATCGCCACCGACAACATATTGCACAGGTTCGCCAGCAAATCATTGTGCGTCGCATCGGCAATCCGGCTATGAAAATCCAGATCCGGCTGCAACAACGCTTCCGGCGTCGGCGCAGCTTCCATGCGCTGGTAAGCCTCGCCGATCGCGGCAATATCCGCCTCGGTCGCATGTTGAGCGGCGAGGGCGGCAGCCGCCGGTTCGATAATGCTGCGCACACTGGTCAGCACATTGAAGAATTCATTCTGCGGGCTGCTTTGCATCAGCCAATGCAGTACATCGGGATCGAGCATGTGCCACTCGCGGCGTGCTTTGACCACCGTGCCCACGCGTGGCTTGGAATACACCAGACCTTTGGCTACCAGCACCCGCGTCGCTTCACGCAATACCGGCCGGCTGACCGCGTACTCCTCGCAGAGCAAGGCTTCGGCGGGCAGTTTGTCGTCGGGCAAAAAGCGTCCGGAGACGATCTGCATGCCCAGTTCCTGGACGATGCGCGAGTGCATGCTTTTACGGTCGGAGGGTTTGCGGTAATCCATGGGGAGTGGCGCGATCCTGAGCGATGGAGATGCCGCGCATCATAGCAGGCACCAGACAATCTTGAGGCGGGTAATGATCGTTCCCACGCGGAGCGTGGGAACGATCAAATGCATTCCAATGTAGGAGCTGCCGAAGGCTGCGATCTTTTGATTTTAATGGGAATGGCGCGGCACTTCAGCCCCTCGGCAACCGACAAGGAAATCGAAGTCACAGCCCTGATCCGCCTGCAGCACATGGTCGATGTACAGCTGACGATAGCCGCCCACCAACAACTGCTGCGGTGGCTGCAGATCCGCCATGCGCGCCGCCAGTTCGGCATCCGGAATATCCAGGTGCAAACGCCCGGTGGCGCAATCCAGCTCGATCCAGTCGCCTTCCTTCACTGTCGCCAAAGGCCCGCCGGCCGCCGCTTCCGGTGCTACGTGCAAAACTACGGTGCCGTACGCCGTACCGCTCATCCGCGCATCGGAAATGCGCACCATGTCTGTCACACCCTGCGCCAGCAACTTGGCCGGCAAACCCATGTTGCCGACTTCGGCCATGCCCGGATAACCCTTCGGCCCGCAGTTCTTCATCACCAGAATCGAATCCTTATCGACATCCAGCTCCGGATCATTGATCCGCGCCTTGTACATGTCGAAGTTTTCAAACACCACCGCGCGGCCGCGATGCTGCATCAGTTCCGGGGTTGCAGCGGACGGCTTGAGTACCGCGCCGAGCGGCGCCAGATTGCCGCGCAATACGCAGATACCACCGTCGGCGCGAATCGGATTGTCGAGCGTGCGGATCACCTCGTCTTCGCCATAGATCGGCGCGTCCTTGGTGTTCTCGCCGATCGACTTGCCGTTCACCGTCAGTGCATTCGGGTTAGGGATCAGATTGGCCTCACCGAGACGACGCAGCACCGCTGGCAAACCACCGGCGTAATAGAACTCTTCCATCAGAAAACGCCCCGACGGTTGCAGGTCGACAATGGTCGGCATGCCGCGCCCGATGCGGGTCCAGTCGTCCAGATCCAGTTCAACACCGATGCGCCCGGCGATGGCTTTCAAGTGAATCACCGCGTTGGTCGAACCACCGATGGCAGCGTTGACCCGGATAGCATTCTCGAAGGCTTCTTTAGTGAGGATCTTCGACAGTTTCAGATCTTCGCGAACCATCTCCACCGCACGCATGCCGGACATGTGCGCCAACACATAACGCCGCGCATCCACTGCCGGGATCGCCGCGTTGTGCGGCAGCGAAGTGCCGAGTGCTTCAGCCATGCAAGCCATGGTCGATGCGGTGCCCATGGTGTTGCAGGTGCCCGCCGAACGCGACATGCCGCCCTCGGCTGCAAGGAAATCGTCAATCGTGATGGTGCCGGCCTTGACCTGTTCGCTGAGCTGCCAGACCACCGTGCCCGAGCCGATGTCCTTGCCCTTGTGCTTGCCGTTGAGCATCGGCCCGCCGGTCACAACAATCGCTGGCACATCGCAACTCGCCGCGCCCATCAGCAGCGCTGGAGTGGTTTTGTCGCAACCGGTCAGCAGCACTACGCCGTCGATCGGATTGCCGCGAATCGCTTCTTCAACGTCCATGCTCGCCAGGTTGCGGGTGAGCATGGCGGTCGGGCGCAGGTTCGATTCGCCGTTGGAGAACACCGGGAATTCCACCGGGAAGCCACCGGCCTCGATCACCCCGCGTTTAACGTGCTCCGCGATCTGGCGGAAGTGCGCGTTGCACGGGGTCAGTTCCGACCAGGTGTTACAGATTCCGATGATCGGCTTGCCGTGAAACTGGTGGTCGGCGATGCCCTGATTCTTCATCCAGCTGCGGTACATGAAGCCGTTCTTGTCGGCCGTGCCAAACCATTGGGCGGAGCGCAGGGTGGGTTTCTTATCAGACATGATCGATTCTCTTATTGTATGACTATAGTGTTCCAGCTACGGCTTAATCTAAGCGCAAAATCCTAGGTTTGGAAGTGTTGTTGGTTAATTAGTATTACTATATAGTCGTTTTCGACGGAGGGATGGCCCTGACGGTTTTCCGTGAGAGGCGTCCCCCGAGGTTCTATAAAAACAACAATCGGAGACCGATCTCATGAGCCAGGAACTGCGGCTGATACGGCGCATCACGCTGAAACTGATTCCCTTCCTGATCCTGCTGTACCTGATCGCCTATGTGGATCGCTCCGCCGTCGGCTTCGCCAAGCTGCACATGGGCGCCGACATCGGCATCGGCGATGCGGCTTACGGCCTCGGCGCCGGGCTGTTCTTCATTGGCTACTTCCTTTTCGAAATCCCCAGCAACCTGATGCTCGAACGCTTCGGTGCGCGGCGCTGGTTTGCGCGGATCATGATCACCTGGGGCGCGATCACCATCGGCATGGCCTTCGTCCAGGGCCCGCACAGTTTCTACGTCATGCGTTTTCTGCTCGGCGCGGCCGAGGCGGGGTTCTTCCCTGGCGTTCTCTACTACATCACCCAATGGTTCCCGGTGCGCCATCGCGGCAAGATCCTCGGGCTGTTCATCCTCTCCCAACCGATCGCGATGATGATCACCGGTCCGGTGTCCGGCGGTTTGCTCGGCATGGATGGCGTCCTCGGGCTGCACGGCTGGCAGTGGCTGTTCATCGTCATCGGTACTCCGGCGATCCTGCTGACCTGGCCGGTGTTGCGCTGGTTGCCGGATGGCCCGCAGCAGGTGAAATGGATGGATCAGGCCGAGAAAGACTGGCTGACCGGTGAGCTGAAAAAGGATCTGCAGGAATACGGCCAGACCCGTCACGGCAATCCGCTGCATGCGCTGAAAGACAAACGCGTGCTGCTGCTGGCGCTGTTTTATCTGCCGGTGACGTTGAGCATTTATGGTCTCGGTCTATGGTTACCGACGCTGATCAAACAGTTTGGCGGCAGCGATCTGGTCACCGGCTTCGTCTCGTCGGTGCCGTACATCTTCGGCATCATCGGCTTGCTGATCGTGCCGCGCAGTTCTGACCGCTTGAATGATCGCTACGGGCATCTGGCCGTGCTTTATGTGCTGGGCGCGATTGGCCTGTTCCTCAGTGCCTGGTTGTCGTTGCCGGTGGCACAACTGGCGGCGCTGTGTCTGGTGGCGTTTGCGCTGTTTTCCTGCACGGCGGTGTTCTGGACCTTGCCGGGACGGTTCTTTGCCGGCGCGAGTGCTGCGGCGGGGATTGCTCTGATCAATTCGGTGGGGAATCTGGGCGGGTACATCGGGCCGTTCGTGATTGGGGCGTTGAAGGAATACACCGGCAACCTCGCGTCCGGCCTGTATTTTCTCTCGGGGGTGATGGTGTTTGGCTTGATTCTGACCGGCATCGTCTACCGCGTGCTGGAGCGCAAACACGTGCTCCCGGTTGACCAATTCGCAGCAAGTGCACGCGGTGCCACCCGTACCTGACCCCCGCTATCAATCACCAAGGAACCTGTGGGAGCTGGCTTGCCAGCGATGACGGCGGCACATTCAACATTGATGTGTCAGACAGATTGCCATCGCTGGCAAGCCAGCTCCCACAGGGTTTTGCAGTGTTTTGAAGTTTTGTATACAGGAGAGGACATATGCATCTGGTTCAATTCGAATTAAGCAACCGCGAACGCCGCGTCGGCGTGGTCGACAACGGTCTGGTGCGCGAAGTGCAAGACGCGCGTTCCGTGCGCGATCTGGCCCTGGCCGCCATCGAGGCCGGCAACACCCTGGAGCAGCAAGTGCAAACCCTCGGCCTCGGCATCAGCCACGATTACGCCGAGCTGCTCGCACAACTGCGCGTGCTGCCGCCCCTCGATCACCCGGACCCGGCGCACATGCTGATCAGCGGCACCGGCCTGACGCATCTTGGCAGTGCCTCGGCGCGGGACAAGATGCACCAGCAGGCCGGCGACGAAGCGGCGATGACCGACACCATGCGCATCTTCAAATGGGGCGTGGAGGGCGGCAAACCGGCGGCGGGGCAGGCCGGTGTGCAACCGGAATGGTTCTACAAGGGCGACGGCAGCATCGTCGTTCGCCCCGGTCAACCCTTCCCGGTGCCGCCGTTTGCCGAAGACGCCGGCGAAGAACCAGAAATGGCCGGTTTGTACATCATTGGCCACGACGGCAAGCCTTACCGTCTCGGTTTTGCGGTGGGCAACGAGTTCTCCGACCATGTCATGGAACGCAAGAATTACCTGTACCTCGCCCACTCGAAATTGCGCAGCTGCAGTTATGGCCCGGAACTTCGCACCGGTGAACTGCCTCAACATCTGGCCGGCACCAGTCGCATCCTGCGTGACGGCGAAGTGCTCTGGCAGAACGAGTTTCTCAGTGGCGAGGCGAACATGTGCCACAGCCTCGCCAACCTCGAATACCACCACTTCAAATACAGTCAGTTCCTGCGTCCCGGTGACGTGCACATTCACTTTTTCGGCACCGCGACCCTGTCGTTCGCCGATGGCATCCGCACCCAGCCGGGCGACGTTTTTGAAATCAGCCAGGCCGAATTCGGCGCGCCACTGCTCAACGGCATCGTCCCGGTCCCAGCGGTTTATGAACCGGACAGCATCGGCACCCTTTAAGGAGATCCCATGACTCAGATTCTCGGTCACAACTACATCGGTGGTCAGCGCAGCGCCGCTGGCGACGTCAAACTGCAATCGGTCGACGCAACCACGGGCGAACAATTGCCGCACGATTTCATTCAGGCCACGGTTGAAGAAGTCGACGCGGCAGCCAAAGCCGCCGCTGCCGCGTATCCGGCTTATCGCAGCCTCAGCGCCGAACGCCGCGCGCAGTTTCTCGATGCGATTGCTGATGAGCTGGATGCGCTCGGTGATGATTTTGTCGCCGTGGTCTGCCGCGAAACCGCGTTGCCGGCCGGACGCATTCAAGGCGAGCGCGGACGCACCAGCGGGCAGATGCGTCTGTTCGCCAAAGTCCTGCGCCGAGGTGATTTCTACGGTGCGCGCATTGATCTGCCGTTACCGGATCGCCAGCCGTTGCCGCGCCCGGATTTGCGTCAATACCGCATCGGCCTAGGCCCTGTCGCAGTGTTCGGCGCGAGCAATTTCCCGCTGGCATTTTCTACGGCTGGCGGCGATACCGCTTCGGCACTCGCCGCCGGTTGCCCGGTGGTGTTCAAGGCCCACAGCGGCCACATGGCGACAGCGGAACTGGTTGCTGATGCGCTGATCCGCGCTGCCGAAAAAACCGCGATGCCGGCCGGCGTATTCAACATGATCTACGGCGGTGGCGTAGGCGAATGGCTGGTCAAGCATCCGGCAATTCAGGCAGTGGGTTTTACCGGTTCGCTCAAGGGCGGTCGCGCTCTCTGTGACATGGCCGCTGCGCGCCCGCAACCGATCCCGGTGTTCGCCGAGATGTCGAGCATCAACCCGGTGATCGTTCTGCCGCAAGCCCTTGCCGAGCGTTCGGAAACCGTTGCTCGTGACCTCACTGCATCTGTGGTGCAGGGCTGCGGTCAGTTCTGTACCAATCCCGGTCTGGTGATCGGTATTCGTTCGCCGCAGTTCAGCGCGTTCGTGCAGCAAGTCGCTGGTTTGATCGGTGATCAACCGGCGCAAACCATGCTCAACGCCGGCACCCTCGGCAGCTACGGCAAAGGCTTGCAGAAACTGCTGGCGCATCCCGGCATTGAGCATCTGGCCGGCAATCCACAGCAGGGTAATCAGGCGCAACCGCAATTGTTCAAGGCCGATGCGAGCCTGTTGATCGATGGCGATGAAGTGCTACAGGAAGAAGTGTTCGGCCCGACCACGGTGATTGTCGAAGTGGCGGACAAGGCGCAACTCAGCGCCGCACTGCATGGCCTGCACGGGCAACTGACCGCGACGATCATTGGCGAGCAGGCGGATTTCGAACGTTTCCCTGAGCTGACGCCGTTGCTGGAGCAGAAGGTCGGGCGGATCCTGCTCAACGGTTATCCGACCGGTGTCGAGGTCTGTGATTCGATGGTGCACGGCGGGCCGTATCCGGCGACGTCCGATCCCCGTGGCACGTCGGTGGGCACGCTGGCCATCGACCGTTTCCTGCGCCCGGTGTGCTTCCAGAACTACCCGGACAGCTTGTTGCCAGAGCCACTGAAAAACGCCAACCCGCTGCGCATCCAGCGCCTGGTTGATGGCAAACCTAGCCGCGAAGCCCTCTGAAAAACACCCCTGTAGGAGCTGCCGAAGGCTGCGATCCTTTGATCTTTTTTTTGATCGTTCCCACGCTGAGCGTGGGAGCGATCAGACATCAAAAGATCGCAGCCTTCGGCAGCTCCTACAGGGGGAGTGTGCTTCTTGAGCTATCATTGCCGGTTTCCCCCTGAAAGACTTTACTGCCATGACTGCCCAAACCCTTCTCAACGCCCTCGAACACTGCGGTATGGTCGAAATCGACGGCCTGCACGCCTTCGAATTCGCCCTCGACGAAGATGACAACCTGCACATCGAATGCATCGATGGCCGAGCGGCCAAGCATTGGGAATTCACTCCGGCTCAGGTTGCAGCGGCAACATTTGATGACTCACTGCAAAGCTGGCTGATCGTCGGTTATTTCAATGAGACCAAAGCGATCGGCGAACACCGCCTGGTCTGCCATGGCGACGTAGTCAGCAGCAGCGATGATGAGGAAGAATCTGATGAAAATGCGTAAATTCTGGCCGCTGCTGATGGCCGGCAGCGTCGGCGCCATGGGGCTGTCCACGGCCTCTGCCGAGAACTTCCAGTTGCTGGTCGGCTCCTACACCGCCGGCACCAGCCAGGGCATCTATCGCATGAACTTCGACAGTGCCACCGGCCAGATCGCCGCCAAGCCGCTGCAAGTGGTCAAGAGCGAAAACCCGTCATGGCTGACCCTGTCCAAAGACCAGAAACGTCTGTTCGTGGTCAACGAAAACGGCCCGGGTCAGAAAGACCCGGTTGGCCGTGTCAGCAGCTATTCGATTGATCCGAAAACCCACGCCCTGAACTTGATCAGTCAAGTGCAGAGCCTGGGCAATGAGCCGACCCATTCGAGCCTCAGCGGTGACGCCAGCCACCTGTTCGTCAGCAACTATTCGGTGGTGGAAGACCCGGGCGGCACGCTGGCGGTATTGCCGGTCGGTGCTGACGGCAAACTCAAACCGGTGGTGCAGATGAGCGCGCACCCGGCCAGCCGGGTCAATCCTGAGCGCCAGGCCTCCAACCACGTGCACTCGACGGTTTCCTCGCCGGACGGTCGCTACGTGTTCTCCAACGACCTGGGTGCGGACAAAGTCTTCATCTACCAATTCGACCCGAAAGCCAACCCCGAACTGCCGTTGACCCCGGCGAAAACCGCCTCGGTCGCCTTGCCCGCCGGCAGCGGCCCACGTCATTTGCTGTTCAGCGCCGATGGCAAACACGCCTGGCTGAGCATGGAAATGAGCGCACAGGTTGCGGTGTTCGACTACAACGACGGCGTGCTGACCCAGACGCAACTGGTCGATCTGGCCGCCGGCCAGCCGACCTCGGACAAAGCCGCTGCAGCGCTGCACGCCTCGGCGGATGGCAAGTTCCTCTACGTCAGCAACCGTGGCACCGCCAATCAACTGGTGGTGTTCGCGATTGATCCGGCAACCGGCCAGCTCAAAGAGCTGCAAAAACGTTCGGTGGAAGGTGATCATCCGCGCGAGTTCAGCCTCGACCCTAGTGGCAAATTCCTGCTGATCGCCAACCAGAAAAGCAACGAAATTGTCGTTGTCGAGCGTGATGGCAAGACCGGTCTGCTCGGCAAAACCGTGCAGAAACTGCCGATGGACGCGCCGAGCGACGTCAAGTTTCTAGTGCGACAATAAGCCACAGGCCCCGGTTTACGGGGCCTGTCTCTTTGTATTAATCGCGCTGATATCCGGTAATGCTACAAAGCATTTCAAGCGATCAACCCTCGAGCGTTAAGTTTGCTTCACGGCCCAACCGGGCAAGCAAGCCAACCGAACACGAGGGTTACCGCCATGAACTTCAATCTTTTCTCCGTGATTGCCGCTTCCGCCATCTCGGCCACCGTGGTGCTGCCAGCCAGTGCCAACGTTGAAATCAACAGCAAAAAATCCCACACCCAGAGCTACACCCAGAAATACCTGCAACAGAGCGCCAACTTCTACGCCGCCCTGGATCACAAAGCCCAACACTGAAATGACCGTTCTGCACAACTCCCTGTAGGAGCTGCCGAAGGCTGCGATCTTTTGATCTTGTTTGATCGCCCACGCAGAGCGTGGGAACGATCGGCAAAAGCAAAATCAAAAGATCGCAGCCTTCGGCAGCGCCTACGCGTTTGCGTGTGTTTTTCGCAGCACGATAGGTTTCTTCAAACACGCAAATAGACTGGCTAAATAATCAACGAAGCTGATGTTTACTATGGCAAACCCTGAGTGGTTAGCGCGGCTTTTTTGATTGATTCTGTGGACATCGAAACATGCCCACGGGAGAACACCATGGCCAGCGCAATCCTTCATTCAGCCAAACGCGGCGCCTATCTGGTCATCGGTCTGTACCTGGCCGTGGTGCTGGTCGTCAGCATCGCCTCGCAGATGGAACACAGCTTCGACGCGCCGATTCAAGTCGCCCATCCCGGTGTCCAGTTCGAAGTCCGCTCGCAAAGCGTGATGGTCGATCGGGCCGAACTCGCGGGAGTCGGCGGCGCATGAAAGGCTACAGACTTTGGGTCATTGCCAGTCTGGCAATCATGACCAACGGCGCTTCATTGCTGGGAATAGGTCAAGGCTCGGTTGGAGCTCTGGCACGGGCCATAGAGGCCAATCACACCATCGCGCACAACATCGAACGGGCGAATACTCTGGGGCTGATGGCCGGCAATCCACCGGTGAAGGTCTCGGCCGATTTTCTCGGCCCGTTCGAGATAGATTGCATGGCACTCGGCATGTGCAACGCACTGGCTTGACCCTGTAGGAGTGAGCGTTCCCACGCTCCGCGTGGGAACGCAGCCCCGGACGCTCCGCGTCCGATTGGAACGCAGAGCGTCCCTTGAGGCATTCCCACGCAGAGCGTGGGAACGATCAACGCAGGAAGGTAAGGTTATTTCTTCATGATCGAGGTGAACAGTTCGGATTCGAGGAAACGCTGCAACCAGGCCTGTAAGCGAACATAAGGCGTCTGCGCAAACCACTCGCGGTCAACATGGGCAAACTGCCGAACGAAGGGCAGCAGGGCGATATCCGCCAGGCTCGGATGATCGCCCAGCAAATATTCGCGACCTTCAAGCAGCTCCTCCAGCCTCTGCAAGTACAGCGCCCCCTCAGCCCGATAAATCTCCATCGGTTGCTCCGGGTAACGCTCGGCGTACTTGTAGCGATTCAAATGCACTTTGAACCCTTGATCATTCGCTTCGATCAATTCAGCAATCCGCGAGTCGCCATCAAGCAACCAATCCTGCGGATCATTCTGCGCCAACGCCCAGCGCATGATCTCCAGACTCTCATCAATCACCCGCCCACCGGCATCCAGCACCGGCACCGTGCCCTTGGGCGAGATCGCCAGCATCTCAGCCGGCTTGGCCTTGAGACTGACCTCAACGATCTCCACCGGCACGTTCGAATAACGCAGCGCCATCCGCGCGCGCATCGCGTACGGGCAGCGGCGGAAGGAATACAGCGTGTTCATTTCACCTCCAGCGTGCTCAAACCATTGCCCTGACGCTGCACCTGAATCTGCACCGGGATCCGCTCGTGCATTTCCTGCACGTGGGAAATCACCGCCACTTTGCGGCCCTGTGCCTGCAAACCGTCCAGCGCATCCATCGCCAGTTGCAGCGACTCCGGATCGAGGCTGCCGAAACCTTCATCGATAAACAGCGACTCGATCTTAAGCGTACTCGACGCCATTGACGCCAAGCCCAGAGCGAGGGCCAGCGACACCAGGAACGTCTCGCCGCCAGACAACGAATGCACCGAGCGCAGTTCATCGCCCATCTCCGTGTCCATCACCAGCAAACCGAGCATGCTGCCGCCGCGTTTCAGGCGGTAGCGTTTGACCAGTTGGCGCAGTTGCACGTTGGCGTGATGCACCAGCAGGTCGAGGTTGTAGGCCTGGGCGATCTTGCGGAAGGTGTCACCGGTGGCCGAGCCGATCAAGGCACTCAGGCGCGCCCAGCGTTGATACTCGGCATAGGCCGAGGCGATCTGCTGGGCCAGCGCCTGATTGGCGTTTTGCCGGCGCTGGTCTTCGGCCTGTTCGGCACGCAATTCGGCGCACTGTTGCTCGCTGAGGTTGAACTGGTTTTGCAGCTCGGCGAGGGCACTGGCGAGTTGTTCGGTATCGAGGTTGCCGTTGTGCTGCGCCTGATGATCGAGCAGACGCTGGTCACGCTCCTGCAACAACACCTTGGCTTGTTCGATGGCTTTTTCATTGTGTTGCAGACGCTGACGCAGCTCGGCGACTTGCGCGTCGTCAACTCGCAACAGGTCTTCGAGGCCACCGTCGTCCAGTTCAGGATGGCGGGCGCGCCAGTCGGCAATCTTGCCGGCCAGATCCTGCTCTTCGTTTTCCAGGGCCTGCAAACGCTCCTGCTGCGCCTTGAGCTCGGCAGCGATCTGCACAAGTTGCGTGCGCACGTTTTGCAGTTCCTGCGCGGTAGCGGTTTCGGTATTGCGCGCCTGCTCGACCGCTTGCTCAAGTTGCTGCTGCCAGTGTTCGGCGCTGCTGTGTTCGCCGAGCAGTTGCGCGAGTTTCTGCTGGCAGGTGTGCTGCTGCTCGGTCAGCGCCGTGAATTGCTGTTCGACGCTGAGCAACTGCTGCGCGCGGGTCTGTTGGCGATCCTGTTCCTTCTCCAGCGTTTGTTGACGCTGTTGCTGCTCGGCCTGTTCTTCCTTCTGCTGATCGACTTGCGCCAGGCGCTCGGCGATCTGCCGGTCAAGTTGCATGAAGGTTGCTGCCGGCTCCTGGCGCAAAGCTTCGAGGGTGTCGGCCGGTAGTAGATTGCCGAACGCGGTGAGTTCTTCGTCGAGGCGCTGACGGTCGCTGCTCAGCTCGCGCTGCTGATTGCTCAGGTGCTGCGCCGCTTGCTGATGCGCGGTTTCGGCCTGACGCAATTGCTGGGTCAGACGCGCGGCGTCCTGTTGCAGGGTGAGCAGGGCGCTCTGGCGTTGTTCGTCCTGAGTGATGCTCTGGTTCAGTTGCTCGTTTTGCCGGGCGAGCCAGGCATCGCGCTTGTCAGCATCCTGATTGAACAACTGCGCGGACAGCGGATGCGCATCGAGGCTAGGCGCCAACGCTTGCTGCTGGGTGGCCAGTTGTTCCTGCTGTTGCAGCAATTCTTTCTGCTGAGCAATGACGCCACCGACTTCGGCGCGCAGTTCGATGAGTTTTTCCTTGAGCTGATCGACCACCTGCTGGGCGTTGGCCTGCTCGCTTTCGTCGTGGCGACCGAGGCTTTGCAGCAGCGCTTCGGGCTGATGATACGGGTGCTCGCTGCTGCCACAGACCGGGCACGGCTGATCGTCCTGCAACTGCGCGCGCAACTCTTCGACGCTGGCACTGCGCGCCAGGCGCTGGCGTTCGAGCAGCTCGCGGGTGACATTGAGGGTTTGTTCGGCGACGGTCAGCTCGGCTTTGCTTTTCACGCCGTCCTGCGTCAGGCGTTCGCGTTCCTGCTGGGCGCTGAGCTGACGCTGTTGCAACTCACTGCTGCGCTTGTCCAGATCCTGTTGCGTGGCCCATAGACGCGACAAGTCTTCGAAGGCGCGCAGTTGCTTGCGGTTGTCCTGCAGCAGCGTGCCGAGGAGACCGATCTGTTCGGCGACGGCATCGGGTTCGGCGCCGGCTTCTTTGAACAGCACTTCCAGTTGCTGCTTTTGCGTGGTCAGTTCTTCAGCGCTGCGGGTGGCGTTTTCTTCAAGGCTCGCCAGTTCGGCCTGGCCTTTGTTCAAGCGGTTGCCGATCAGCATTAGCTGTTGCAGGCGATCGCGGTAGGCATTCCATGCATCGCTCAACGGCGCCAGATGAGCGCTTTGCTCAAGCTCGGCGGCAATGCGCTGCAGGCGCTCGGCGACCTGCGTCTGTTTTTCCAGCAAGGCTTGAATGGCGTTCTGGCCTTCGGTGCAAGCCTGCTGCGCATTGAGCCTGGCTTCGCCACTTTGCGCGACATCCTTGGCCAGACGGGCGAGGGTGCTTTGTTCTTCAAAGGCCTGACGCAACAGCGGCGCGTTTTCACTTTGCCGTTGCTGTGCTTCGCTCAGGGCGACTTTTGCTGCTTCGAGATCCTGCTCCAGTTGCGTCTGGCGCTCAGTCAGTTCGGCGTGTTGCCGGGTGTGCGCGGCTATCTGCGCGGCCAGTGGCGTCAACAGGGCATCGAGTTCGCTTTTGCGGGCGAACTGGTGCCGTTGTGGTCCGAGTTGCTCCAGGCGCGTCAGCTTGACCCGCTCGCCAGCCAGACCTTCCGATTGCTGCTGTGCGCTGTGCAATTGCTCGGTGGCGGCCTGTTGCGCGTCCTGCAACACACGCAAATCCTTGAGCCAGGCGTGCTGCTGCTCAAGTTGTTTGAGCTGCGCCTGCTGCAACTTCATTTGCTGTTGCGCAGCATTGAAACGCTCATCCAGCTCGGCCCGGGCTTCGGGCGCCAACGGGGTCACGCCGGTAGCCTGATCCTGCAACAGCTTGTGCGCTTCGCGGGCCTCTTTGGTCTTGTCGAAGGCGCGGCGGCCGAGGCGGGTGTACAGCGCGGTATCAGTGAGTTTTTCCAGCAGCTCGCTGCGGTCGTTGTCGTCCGCCTTGAGGAATGCGCTGAACTCGCTCTGCGCCAGCAGCACGGCGCGGGTGAACTGTTCGAAGTTCAGGCCGAGCGCAGCTTCCAGTTGAGTTTTGTATTCGCCTTTCTGGCTGGCGAGCAGTTGATCCTGATCGATATCGCGCAGGCTCTGCCGGCTGGCCTGCAACTTGCCGCCGGCCTTCTCGCGGGCGCGGTTGGCCTCCCAGCGCGCCCGATAACGACGGCCATCGACACCGACGAAATCCACTTCGGCATAACCTTCGCCAGTACCGCGACGCAGCAAGGTGCGCGGGTCGCCGGTGGCGATTTCGCCGTCGGCATCCGGGACTTTGGCGTCGCGGCCAGTGTTGTTCAGACGCGGCACGGCGCCGAACAGCGCCAGGCATAAGGCGTCGAGCAAAGTACTTTTACCGGCGCCGGTCGGGCCGGTGATGGCGAACAAACCGGCACTGGCCAGCGGCTCAGCGGTGAAATCAATCTCGAACGGCCCGGCCAGCGAGGCTAGGTTCTTCAAACGAATGGCGAGAATCTTCATGGCTGCTCGCCCTCCAGTTGTACGTCTTGTAGCAGTTCGGCGAAGTCCTTCAGCGTCTGCTCATCGACTTCACTGCCGTAGTTATCGAGCCAGGCGCGGCTGAACAGTTCTTGCGGGGTGAGCTGGTCGAGTTCGATCAGCGCGCTGCCGTCCTCCGAACCGTCAGCGCCACGGTTGCCGGCGTATTCGGCGGCGATGCGCACCAACCGCACGGCTTTGCCTTGCAGGGCGCTTTCAACTTGATGGCGCAGATCCGGCTGCGGTTCATCGAGGGTTACACGCACTTCCAGCCATGGCTGGCGTTGGGTTTCGGCGAGCAGATCGATGTTCGGCAGATCGGCCAGTTGCAGCAGAATCTCGGCCAGCGGTGCCGGGCCGATGCGCTGCAGATTGACCGAGCGCGGGATCAGTTTCGGCTCGACGCTGACCAGGGTTTCGCCATCAAGGGTGACGTCGAGAATCTGGTGCTGATAGCCGATCTCCGAAAACGACAACGGAATCGGCGAACCGCTATAACGAATGCGCTCTTCTGCGTTGACCTTCTGCGGCTTGTGCAAATGGCCGAGGGCAACATAGCTGATGCTCGGGCCGAACAGGCTGGCGGGCAGGGCCTCCGCGTTACCGATGATCAGGCTGCGCTCAGAGTCTTCCGACACTGAACCGCCGGCCATGTGCGCGTGGCTGATGGCAATCAGCGCCTGACCGGGTTTGCGCTTGGCGTTGGCTGCTTCGATCAGCCATTCGTGCACCTGACCGATGCCGCGCAAATAGTTATCGCCCAGATGTGCGCCAGTCACCTCCGCCGGGCGCAGGAACGGCAGCGCCAGGCACCATGCAGCGACTTCGCCGGTTTTATCCGGCAACGGCAGCAGCAGGCGTTCGGCATCCAGTTGCCCATCATCCAGCCACAACACCCGCCCCAGCGCATGGGTACGCAAACGGCGCATCAGCGGCGCGGGCAGTTCGATCCGCGAGCCGGAATCGTGGTTGCCGGCAATCATCACGATGGTCAGCAACGGCTGCTGCTCGTGGGCGCTGACGATGAAGTCGTAGAGGCGTTCCTGAGCTTTGACCGGAGGATTGACGGTGTCGAAGATGTCCCCGGCGATCAGCAGCACATCCGGCTGCGCCAGTTGCAGTTGGCGCAGCAGCCATTCGAGGAAGCACGCATGCTCGAAATCGCGCTCCTGGCCGTGCAGGTTTTGCCCAAGGTGCCAGTCGGAGGTGTGGAACAGACGCAAGGTGGACTCCGCAACAATTAAATAGGTGATGGCCGCGAGGAAATGATGGGCGGCGAAAGAGGGGAGAGTTTACAGATTATTGCGGCGGGAGGGCTTGTCCGGACGGGACGTAGCCGGGCATTTCGACGAATCCCTTCATTGACGACCCAACGCCGGTTACCTACCATTGAGCCACTATATTGATATCATTTTGAGATCGAACAATCCGTCGGGCTTCTACCTCCGCGCCACGATAGCTCACACAGCGATATAGAGTTTGGAGCAAGTGCAATGAAACGGGTCAATTCGATACCTTCTGTTACTGACACCCAAGCGTATTGTTCCTGGAAAAAACAATGGTCTAGCCAAGAAGATCTGGATGTTCATTCGTACATCTTTGATCAATGCAGGCCCGACCATGTTTTGATGTTTTCCAATATGCTCTTCCCTGACTTTGTGGTAGCCGAGGGTGGTGTATTTTTAGGACGAAATTTTTCAGACGAAGTGTTTGACAGGTGTTTTGCCCTTGCCTCCGGTGATCTTTCAAAGACTGAGCAGTTATTGAATGTTGTGAGGATCTATGACGTTTTTGGTCAGGGTGCCCGTGATGTTTCGGATGATGTTTTTCTTCAATTGTGCAATGTGATTGGTTTTTCGTGGCGCATGGTGCTGAAAGAGAAGTTTCCAGAGAAGATCTTCTGTGTAGAGGTGTCGAACTCAGAGCAGAACTATGGCCCGGATATTACTTTCTACCAGGTTGGGCCACTGAGTTTGGGATCCGGAAAATGAGACGTCAGGACTTGGAGCAAGAGGCGGATTTTTATGGGACTTCGAGAAAACTCTCGTCTTTGGATGAGTGGCATCTATCCGTGCGCTATACACCCGTGCAGCACCTGGTGCTTGGCGGAGTGGCGTGATGCTTGAGGGAGGTGTGTGAAACTTAACAGTGAAATGGAGCAAATGCTCGTTCGTGCGGGACGTACTTCTCTGGACGGCGAGTTGGCGGATATCGCAAGGTCCGGTTTCGTGGAACGGGATGGCTGTGTTTTTCTGGCGAGTCTGGAAAGCGTCCAGAAGCATGTAAGCCTAAAGAATTTCCTAGATAGAACGGGTTATGAATGTTTCGTAAATTCGATCCATGCCGATGATTATGTAAACGCTGATTTTTTGGCATGCGCGTGCTCCTACCTGTCTTTAGTGTTTGAGGCGTGGAACAAGTCATGTATGCCGGGAGTTCTGCAGGGAGTCATTTCGGGTGACGAATTCGATGCGACGATGAAGTTTCATCTGCTGCGCCCAGGGGAAACCTGGCTGAGCGATGACCTTGAGGGGTATGAGGAAGCAGTGCTTACCGTTGAATCGAGTGACAAGGGGTTTCTTGAGGCATACGAGTAAATGATGGGGACAGACCACGTTTAGAAAGTACTCCGAAAACGTAGTCTGTCCCCGTTTTACTATGAGAGAAAATTGAGATGAATGATTTTGAGTCGGTGAAACAGCTGATCATCGAGCTGATGAAAGAAAAGGCGGGTAGCTTTGATGGCAATAGTTTGGAGGCCGATTACAAGCTGGACTGGGAGGTTGAACTTTCCGAAAGGTTGGGAAACGCTCTCTACAATATGTCCAGAGCGGCATCCGCCAAGGAAAATGCAGAAGATGTCATGTTGAAAGTTGCGCTGATGAATTCACGTGTGGACTTCATGGATCTGGCTAATTTTTTCCGCGATATTTATGACGATCTCGATGCGCTGGTAAAAAAACCTTTTTGGCCGGAAATCCCCAAGGGTTTTGTTTACGAAAAAATTTCGGATTAAGAGGCTGCTGGCTGGGGTGTAAACGGGGGAATAGGATGAGTGAAGACGAAATTTATCGCCAGATCGGCCAAATTCTGATTGACACTGCTCCTGATGCAGCGAGTGCGGTTATCGTTGAGGCTGAACTTTCACCCGAGGATGATCATTGTAAGTTGTTGTTTGACTATATTGATGGCAATGGAGAGAAAGATTGGTTCAGCCCAGGCAGCTCAGAGGTCGATGTTGGTATTCATGAAAACCTGATGGCGCTGAGGAATCTCTATAAAGCGCAAAACATGACATCCGGGCTACCGGTTTGGAACAGCTGTGTTGTCACGTTGGATACCGTGCTGGGGAAGTTGAAAATTGATTTCAACTACATTGCGCCAGAAGAAGGTTGAGTGTTTTTTTCCTGTAAAGCCCTGGGAGATTTACTCAACGTAAATCTCCCAGGTTCAGCGCTATCTCCATGAAGTGGTGGAATCTTTTATCGTTCATGGCATCCGCAGGATTTTGTCTCATTATCATACCGATCATGATACCGCACCCACTCCATGATCTCGTCCTCATTTCTGCCCTTGGGCGTGAGGTCGAGGTAGTTGTAGGCGCCGACCAGCATGTCCAGACCACGGGCATAGGTTGAATAGGCGGAGGATAATGGGGCAGACCACGTTTAAATAAACGTGGACTGTCCCTGAGGGATCTTTCGTGGGTGTGACTCCAAAATCGCCATAAGGCAAAACTTGAACAGAAAAAGGACACTTCAGTAGCCATGCCAAAATTTGCTTGTGTATGCGGTCACGTCATTAACCTGTCTCAAGGGACGTCCGAGTGTGAAATGTCTCTGGTCGCTGAACAGAAGATAGATGAAATTGGCTATGAGCTGTCAAATCGCTGGCTGTCTGAAGACGAATTCTACGAAGCGATAGACCAAGGGGCTGTTACGGTTTATCGATGCCAGCAGTGCGGGCGGCTGCACGTGGACCAAGGTGGTGGACAGTTTTCTTCCTATATAAAGGAAGTGAATTAGTTGCACGGGATTGGGCGATTGAAGTAGACGGGATGTCGAGGCCAACTGTGTCGAGCTTTTCCGCGCACACTTAAAAGAGGGGATGATTGGTACAATCAATTTCCGGAGGTCAAAGAGTGATTGCAGAAGATTTTGAACTTGTGACAGCCATTTTTCAGCTGGTTGAGGCCGGAATTGTTCACGGTTATGACGCTTTTCGATACCGCGTTGAATGGGGGGGGAACTATATGGAGGCAGACCTCGCCGTTGAAAAAAATGGCTCAGAAATCTGGGACGCTGAAACTGATTTCAACCATTCGAAAATCTATGCGCTTGTAGAAAAATTACACGAGCATGCAGTCGCTCGCGGTGAGCCCTGGAAGGCATTTGTTCTCTCCTATCGCGAAGGCGAACAAGTGAAAACGAAATTCGACTATTGATTCCGATTGTCTTCAGCCTTTTATCCCTAAAGCAAAATCAAAAGATCGCAGCCTTCGGCAACTCCTACACATACCCTCTGTAGGACCTGCCAAAGCCTGCGATCTTTTGATCTTTTACTTCGGATAAAGCGGCGGCAACCCGCTGTCACCCACCGGGTCCTGCACCCGTTCCGCCGCGGGAATCGTGCGAATCGCCCGCCACAAATCCTCACCCTGCCAATGCTGGCCCGTCTCGCTGTACAGCGCACCATTCAACCCATCCAGCGCATCCGACAACGGCACAAACCGCGCTGCCATATCCGCCAATGTCTCCGGCTGCTGACGCGCCCACGCATCCAGTGCCTGCCGCGTCGCTTGCGGATCATTCGCTTGGCTCGCGCGTTTGATGTCATCCATCAGCGTGCGTGGGCTCGGGCCGGTTTGTGCGGCGCGGTGCACGGCCGGTTGCCAGCGGGCGCGCCACCACAGGCCGAAGCCGAGGAGGGTGGTGCAGGCGAGGATAAGGGTGCTGAGTTTCCACCACCACAACACATCGTTATCGACGACGCTCGGTTGCAAATTGCCGGTCGGGGTGTCGACTTGCAGGCTTGGGTTATTGGCCACTTGCAGGGTGCGCGCCGGCAGGCTGCTGTGTTCCAGGTGATCTTCAAAGGTGTTCCACCAGACCACGTCCACCGTCGGCAAATCGATGGCGCCGCTGCGGCTCGGCACCAGCGCTTCGCGTTCTTCGCGGCTGCCGACAATGCCCCGGTCAGTGCTCTGGTTGCTCAGCACCGGTTGGTCGGGGTAGCGGCGCAGGCCGTTGACGTCGGTGGCGGGCAGCGCCGGCAATTGCGAGGCGGCCAGGCCTTCGACTTTCAACGTCAGGCTGCGGGTCAGGGAATCGCCGACCTGAGTGTGTTCCGGTTCCGGGTTCCAGCTTTCGCTGAGGCTCAGGCTGCGTGCGGGCAGCCACGGCGCGTCGACCGGGTAGGTCAGGGGCTTGGGTTTGACGGTCAGGGGGATTTCGGCGGAACTGACGCGCATCAGTTTGCCCGGCTTCGGCCCCTGCGCATTCGCGTCCTGTGACGGCTGCGTATCGACCAGTGTCGCGCTGAAGGTCTGCGGCGCAATGGTCAGCAAACCGCTGTGTTGCGGGTAGATTGCATAGCGCATTTCGATCACGCCATGGCGCACACCGTTGAGGTCTTTTTCGTAGGTGCGCGTGTCGCCCAGTTGTTCGATGCGCGCATCGGCGATTTGCAGCGGCGTCAGGCTGCTGTCGTCGTACAGCGACACCGAATGGTAGATGCGCAAAGTCAGGATCGCCTGCGCCTGCACATAGACGCTGGACTGATCGAGGCTGGCTTCGATGAACACCGGATCAAGGCTGTTCTGGTTCTCGCGGGTGTCGCTTTCGACCACTTGCACGGTGATCGGCTGGCTCTGCGCGTCGCCCAGTTGCAGCGGCGGGATCACCACGCTGCCGTTCTCTTTGGGCAGCAGGGTGATGATCCAGCGCGTGGTCGCGCGGTTGTCGCCATTGAGGGTATTGAGCTGGTTGACCTGCCGCGTGCCACGCACTTCGAACAATGCCTCCAGCGCGGCCAGATCGGGTTTGCCGAACTGGGTGACGTCGCTGGTTTCGAGGGTGAGTTCGACCGTCTCGCCGGAGTTCAGGCGACTGCGATCCACACTGGCGGTCAGCTCGGCCGCCTGGGCGGTGGCCGTGCAGAGCAGCAGGGGCAGCAAGAGAGCGGTGAAGCGGGTCATCGAGTGTTTTCCTGATCCTGATGTTGTTGCTGTTCGTACCAGAATTTGCGTCGCAGCAATTCGCCCGGATCATCCGGGATCTTGCCCAGCCATTGCTCCAGTGCCTGACGCTGTTCGCCTTGGAGGTTGTCTTCACTCGGGCGCAGCGTCGGCACGGTGTCCGTTTGTTCTTCCTCGTCGCTGCCCGGCACTTCGTTGGGGCCTGGCTGCGGCGGCGTGGTCGTTGGCGGTTCGCTGGCCGACTCGACAGGCTGCGACGGGCTCTGGGTTTCACTGTTCACGGCGGGCGGCGGCGTGGTCGCGGGCGCTGGTTCGTCGCCCGGCAGACTTTGCTGTTCGCTCGGCTGGGTGTCCGGCTCGGCCGGCGGCGGCGTGTTTTTCTGCTTGAGCAGGTTTTCCACCAGCGCCTTGTTGGTTTGCGCCGGGCGCAAATCCGGTTGCAGCTCCAGGGCCTGCTCATAGGCGTCGATCGCTGCTTCCAGCTCACCGCTTTTTGCCAAAGCATTGCCACGATTGTAGTGGGCGCGGGCATCGCTGCCTTCGGCAAAGCGCTGGGCGGCGCCACTGTAGTCGCCGGCTTCGTACAACGCCACCCCTTGCCATTGGTGATCGTCAAAATGCTGCGCGGCTTCGGCCGGGCGCTTCTGTTTGAGCAGGTGCAGGCCCTGTTGATCGGGGCGCAGCCACAAATCCTCAAAGTCAAAAGCGTAGCTCGGCTGCGGCAGACACAGCAGTAACGGCAGGCAGAACAACCAGCCACGACGCCCGGCGCAGGCGGCGAGCAACAACAGCGGCAACAGCAGCCAGTAACCCTGATCGGCCCAGGTATCGAGACGCACGGTCTGGCCATCGTCGCGCAGACTGCGTGGACCGTTAAGCAGGCCGAGCGCGCCTAGATCCGCTTCGTCGAGTCGGGCAGGGTGGTATTCGCCGCCGACGCTGTTGAGGAATGCGCTCAGGCCCGGACTGTCGAGTTGCGGTACGCGAATCGCGCCTTGCTCGTCCTTGAGGAAACTGCCGTCCTCCTGAGCAATCGGCGCGCCTTCAGCGGTGCCGATGCCGAGCATCAACAGTTGTGCCGACTCACCGTTGAGGGCACGCCGAATGCCCTGACGCTCCTCTTCGTTCAATGACGAGCCGATCAGCAGAATTCGCCCCTGACCGAGCGCGCCCTGTTTCAGCAGGGCCAGCGCTTTACTCACGGCCAGATCGGCGCGATGGCCGCTTTCCGGCATCAGCGAAGGCTTGAGCGCATCGAGCAGATTGCGACTGGTCGCCAGGTCATCCGACAGCGGCACCAGCGTGTGCGCGCTGCCGGCGTAGACGACGATGGCGGTCTGCGCATCGCTGCGCGCCTGCAACAGGTCGAAGAGCTTGCGCCGCGCTTGTTCCAGTCGCGTTGGCGGCGAGTCGGTGGCGAGCATTTCCGGGGTCAGCTCCAGCACCACCACCAAGGGATCGGCGGGCTTCTGGCTGGTCTGTTCGACGCGCTCCCAACTCGGCCCGAGCAGCGCCAGAATCGTCAGCAACCACGCCACGCCAAGGGCGATCCACGGCAGTTTGCTGTCGCGACCACTGCCGCCACTGAGCAGGGTGGCATGAAAGGCCGGCGGCAGAATCATCTGCCAGCGCCCGGCGCGTTTCTGCCGGTGCCAGAGTTGCCAGATCAGCCAGCCGAGCAGCGGCAGCAACAGCAACCACCACGGACGGAACCAGTGCGGCCAGAGCGCAATCATCGGCGCCTCCGCAGACGCAGGCGCTTGAGGCGCTCGCGCCAGTCAGGCAGTGGACTTTGCAGATACAGTTCCTTGGTGAACAGGCGTTGCAGCGGGTTGTCCGGCCACAATTCACGGGCGACCAGCAACAGGCTCAACCATAACGCCAGCGCCAAAGGCCAGTGGTACAGGGCTTGTGCCGGGCGGGCCTGGGTCGGTTGTTGAGTCACTGGTTCGAGTTGATCGAGGGTGTCTTTGATGGCTTGCAGTTCTTTGCCATCGTGGGCGCGGAAATACTGGCCGCCGGTGACTTCGGCGATGGCTTTGAGCGCCGGCTCGTCGAGGTCCAGGCTCGGATTGACGCCCAGCAGACCGGTCGAGCCGCTGTCCTCTGGATTGGCACCGATACCGATCGGGTAGATTTTTACGCCTTCGCTGGCGGCCAGTTTTGCCGCCGTCAGCGGGTCGATTTCGCCGCCATTGTTAGCGCCATCAGTGACCAGAATCAGTACGCGACTTTGCGCCGGACGCATGCGCAGGCGTTTTAGTGCCAGACCGATAGCATCGCCAATCGCGGTGTTCTTGCCGGCAATGCCGATCCGCGCTTCATCGAGCCAGACGCGCACGGTGTGGCGATCAAACGTCAGCGGCGCTTGCAGATAAGCCTGACTGCCGAACAGGATCAGGCCGACACGGTCGCCGTCGCGGCTTTCAAGGAAATCACCGAGCAGATGCTGCACCAGCGTCAGGCGACTGACCTCTTCGTCCTGCCACTGCATATCGGGGAAATCCATCGAGCCGGACACGTCCACCGCTACCAGCAGATCACGCCCGCTGGCAGCAATCGGCAGTGGTTCGCCGAGCCATTGCGGGCGGGCGGCGGCGGTCAATAGCAACAGCCACAACAGCATGAACGGTGCTTGCTGGCGCCACGCCGGCAGGTTGGCGCGGGCGCGGCGGCGGGCGAGGCCTTCCAGATCGGCAAGAAAACTCACTTTCAAGGCTGGCTCGCCACTGTCCGCCACTGGCAGCACCAGACGCATCAGCCACGGCAGCGGCACCAGCACGAAGATCCACGGCCAGGCGAACTCAAACATGTTTGCGAATCCACGTGTCGACAGCCTGGGTCAGGCCGGCGATGGCTTTGTCGTCGAGTTTGCATTCCGGTTTGTACGCGCCTTCGACCAGCACCATCCAGCGCGTCAGACCGGCCGCCGGACAACGGTTGTCGAGAAAGGCCAGCCATTTACGCCCGTTGAGGGTGTGGCTCTGGCTGTAGGGGTAGTGGTTGCGGCACAGGCGTTTGAGCAGGCCGTTGAGTTGCTGCAGCCAGGCACCGGCCGGGGCGCCGTCGTAGGGTTTGGGCATTTGTCCGAGTTCAGCGAGGGCGGCGACGCGCACCGGGTCGAGCGGCTGCTCGGCACGGACGATCGGGCGTTTCCTCATGGGAATGAAGCGGCGCAGCTTCCACACGGCGAAACCGAGCAGCGGCAATAACAACAGGAGCAGCCACCAGCCTGGCGCCGGCGGCCAGAAGGCAATCGGTGGCGGCGAGATCAGCGGTTGCAGTTGTTCGAGGCCGTTCATCGACCTTTCCCCGGACGCTGCGGATTGAGGAATTCGCGCATCTGCTCGACCATTTCACTTTGCGTGCTCAGCGGCATCAGCAACACCCGCAGCTTTTGCGCGAGCAGTTCCCAGCGAGCGATGCGTGCTTCGGCCTGGGCACGATAGGTCTGGCGCAGCTCGAAGTTCAACGTGTCGAGTTCCAGTTGCGCACCGCGTTGTGCGAAGCGCAACAGCCCGGCGGCGGGCAGGGCGTGATCCAGCGGATCGGAAATCGGCAACATCAACAGGTCGCAATGACGCGATAACAGGCTGAGCTGTTGCTCGGCGCTGTCGGACAGTGCGCGTTCGTCACAGATCACGATGGCCAGGCTGCCTGGACGCAACACTTCGCGGGCACGGCGCAAAGCCACGCCAAACGCATCGCGATCCGGCTCACGCTCGCTGTGCAGCGACTGGTTGACCTTGACCAGACGGTTGAGCAATTGCAGCAGGCTCTGTTTGCTGCGCCGTGGCTTGATTTCGTAGTGCTCGTTGTCGCCGAACACCAGCCCGCCAACCCGGTCATTGTGCCCAAGTGCGGCCCAGCCGATCAGTGCCGCGACTTGCGCCGCGAGGACCGATTTGAACATCAGCCCCGAGCCGAAAAACAGCCGTGTGCTTTGCTCGACCATGATGAAAATCGGCCGTTCGCGTTCTTCATGGAACAGCTTGGTGTGCGGCTCTTGCGTGCGTGCGGTGACGCGCCAGTCGATGGTGCGCACGTCGTCGCCGGCCTGATAGACCCGCACCTGATCGAAGTCGACGCCACGGCCACGGAATTTCGAGTGATGCAGGCCGATCAGCGGGCTGCGCTGACTCGGCGTGGAAAACAGCTGCACCTCACGCACACGGTGACGCATCTCGATCAGCTCGGCGAGGCTGACGCGGATGCCCGGTTCGGACGGCAGGGAGGCGTTCATGGGGGTCAAGCGACAGCTACGACGTCGAGAATCCGCTGCACCACCCGATCCTGATCGATGCCGGCGGCTTCGGCTTCAAACGACAGGATGATGCGGTGACGCAACACATCGAACAGCACCGCTTGAATGTCTTCCGGGCTGACGAAGTCGCGACCGGCCAGCCAGGCGTGGGCGCGGGCGCAGCGGTCAAGGGCAATCGAGCCACGCGGGCTGGCGCCATAGGCGATCCACTCGGCCATTTCCGGATCGAATTTGGCCGGGTTGCGCGTGGCCATGACCAGTTGCACGAGGTATTCCTCCACGGCGTCGGCCATGTACAGACCGAGGATTTCCTTGCGTGCAGCAAAGATCGCCTGCTGGCTGACGCGGCGTTCGGGCTTGGTTTCGCCGTTCAGCGCTTCGCCACGGGCCTGCTGGAGGATGCGACGTTCGACGGCAGCGTCCGGGAATCCGATTTTCACGTGCATCAGGAAACGGTCGAGTTGCGCTTCCGGCAGCGGGTAAGTGCCTTCCTGCTCGATCGGGTTCTGTGTGGCCATCACCAGAAACAGCGGCGACAGCTCATAAGTGCTGCGGCCGACACTGACTTGACGCTCGGCCATGGCTTCGAGCAGCGCCGATTGCACCTTGGCCGGGGCGCGGTTGATTTCGTCCGCCAACACCAGGTTGTGGAAGATCGGCCCTTGCTGGAACACGAAACTACCGGTTTCCGGGCGATAGATCTCGGTGCCGGTGATGTCGGCCGGCAGCAGATCCGGGGTGAACTGAATGCGATGGAACTGAGCTTCGATGCCCTCGGCGAGTTCTTTGATCGCTTTGGTCTTGGCCAGACCCGGAGCGCCCTCGACCAGCATGTGGCCATCGGCGAGCAGGGCGATGAGCAAACGCTCGATGAGTTTTTCCTGGCCGAGAATCTGCGTTGAAAGAAAGGTTCGCAGCGCCAGCAGCGCTTCACGATGTTCCATCGGTGACTGTTCCTGGAAAGGGGTGGCCACAGGCGTTCGGATAACGCCGGGGCTGGGGGCGTTACTTTAATCCATCGCAGGGGTTGGCGACTAACGGCATTTTGCGCAAAGTGCGGGAAATGACTGGGGGAATTGTTGGGTTTTTGTAGTGGGGGAGTGTTGAGGTGGCTGTTCTGGCCTCATCGCTGGCAAGCCAGCTCCCACAGGTTCAGCGTTGTGCATACGAATTGTGCAACACATCGATCACTGTGGGAGCTGGCTTGCCAGCGATGAGGCCAGTCTGGACGCCATCAAACTTCGTTAATGAAGGTGCCAGTCCCGTCGAGGATATTCGTCAGGGTCTCGACAACCTCATCCAGATCAACCATATCCGGGTTGAAGCTGATCTCCAGCACATCATCCCCGTTCAACGCATCGGCATCCGCCGCCGCAATCTCGATCTTCAGCAGGGTCGAAGTCAGGGTGACTTTCACACCGTCGAGGGTCGAAGGCTCGCCATCCAGGGTGATTTCCAGCTCATCTTCATCCGGGTAGCGGCTCATCAGGAACATGTCGCCCTTGTCGCTGTGGCAGCAGAGCATGGCCATGTTGTCTTCTTCGTCATCGCAAGGGTTGACGATCAGTAGGGCGGTGGTCATTTGCATGGTCAATTCCTGCCTCAAAGGGCGTGTCGGTCGCTAATGGGCGCGATTCTGCCAGTCCTCGGGAATTTCTGCATGTGAGAGTGTCAGAGGATGTGTCGTGAACGCGACGTGGGTCAATGGTCATTTCTGGCACGCATGTACCGTAAAGACGGGCATTCAGACCAGCGTTTTGCGCCACGAGTGCTAGTGTTTACCGGTGCCAAACCCTCGGTTTACGTGCCAATGACCGAATATGTCGCAGCACCGCAAGCAGACACATTGTCGCACCCTTTAAGCTGCGCAACGGATGAGCACCCGTAAAGGCATTGTCGGCACCGCTGGCAGTCGCTTTTGCAGATGCTCATTCTATGGAAGGTGAATGTGACCTGAGTGTCCCGTCCAGCTTCACCCACCTGTCCCCCTGTTTCCTCTGCCCGAGAATCAGGAACAGGGCGACACAAGCCCCGAAAGGGGTGTTGCACGCGACGCTTTCCATCAATAACAAGCTTAAGCGGAGTACCACAGATGGCGTTCTTCACCGCAGCCAGCAAAGCCGACTTCCAGCACCAACTGCAAGCGGCACTGGCGCAGCACATCAGTGAACAGGCACTGCCACAAGTGGCGCTGTTCGCTGAACAATTCTTCGGCATCATTTCCCTGGACGAGCTGACTCAACGTCGTCTCTCCGACCTCGCTGGCTGTACTCTTTCCGCGTGGCGCCTGCTTGAGCGCTTCGATCACGCGCAACCGCAAGTGCGCGTCTACAACCCTGATTACGAGCGTCATGGCTGGCAGTCGACCCATACAGCGGTCGAAGTCCTGCACCACGACCTGCCATTTCTGGTCGACTCGGTCCGCACCGAGCTGAACCGCCGCGGCTACAGCATCCACACCCTGCAAACCACCGTGCTCAGCGTGCGTCGTGGCAGCAAGGGTGAGTTGCTGGAAATCCTGCCGAAGGGCAGCATCGGCGAAGGCGTTCTGCATGAATCGCTGATGTACCTGGAAATCGACCGCTGCGCCAACGCGGCCGAACTGAATGTGCTGAGCAAAGAGCTGGAACAGGTTCTCGGTGAAGTCCGCGTCGCGGTCGCCGATTTCGAGCCGATGAAAGCCAAGGTGCAGGAAATCCTCACCAAACTCGACAACAGCGCGTTCGCCGTCGATACCGACGAAAAGAACGAAATCAAAAGCTTCCTGGAATGGCTGGTGGGCAACCACTTCACCTTCCTCGGCTACGAAGAGTTCGTGGTCACCGATCAGGCCGATGGCGGCCACATCGAGTACGACCAGAACTCCTTCCTCGGCCTGACCAAACTGCTGCGCACCGGCCTGACCTACGAAGACCTGCGCATCGAAGACTACGCCGTTGCCTACCTGCGCGAACCGACCCTGCTGTCGTTCGCCAAGGCTGCGCATCCAAGCCGTGTACACCGTCCGGCCTACCCGGACTACGTGTCGATCCGTGAAATCGACGCTGACGGCAAAGTCATCAAGGAACACCGCTTCATGGGCCTGTACACCTCCTCGGTGTATGGCGAGAGTGTGCGGGTCATCCCGTTCATCCGCCGCAAGGTCGAAGAAATCGAAACGCGCTCCGGCTTCCAGTCCAAGGCTCACCTGGGCAAGGAACTGGCGCAGGTGCTCGAAGTATTGCCGCGTGATGACCTGTTCCAGACTCCGGTCGACGAACTGTTCACCACCGTCATGTCGATCGTGCAGATCCAGGAACGCAACAAGATCCGCGTGTTCCTGCGCAAAGACCCGTACGGTCGTTTCTGCTACTGCCTGGCCTACGTGCCGCGCGACATCTATTCCACCGAAGTTCGCCAGAAGATCCAGCAAGTGCTGATGGAGCGCCTGAAGGCTTCCGATTGCGAATTCTGGACATTCTTCTCCGAGTCGGTACTGGCGCGCGTGCAGTTGATCCTGCGTGTCGACCCGAAAAACCGTCTCGACATCGACCCGGTGCTGCTGGAAAAAGAAGTCGTGCAAGCCTGCCGCAGCTGGCAGGACGATTACGCCGCACTGACCGTCGAGAGCTTCGGCGAAGCCCACGGCACCAACGTGCTGGCCGACTTCCCGAAAGGCTTCCCGGCCGGCTACCGCGAGCGTTTTGCCGCGCATTCGGCCGTGGTCGACATGCAGCACCTGCTGAGCCTCAACGAAAAAAATCCGTTGGTGATGAGCTTCTATCAGCCGCTCGGTCAGGTCTCCGGCCAGCGCGAGCTGCATTGCAAGCTGTACCACGCCGACACGCCGCTGGCGCTGTCCGACGTCTTGCCGATTCTGGAAAACCTCGGCCTGCGCGTACTGGGTGAATTCCCGTACCGTCTGCGTCACACCAATGGCCGCGAGTTCTGGATTCATGACTTCGCGTTCACTGCCGCTGAAGGCCTGGACCTCGACATCCAGCAACTCAACGACACCCTGCAGGACGCCTTCGTCCACATCGTCCGTGGCGATGCCGAAAACGATGCGTTCAACCGTCTGGTACTGACCGCCGGCCTGCCATGGCGCGACGTCGCGCTGCTGCGTGCCTACGCGCGTTACCTGAAGCAGATTCGTCTGGGCTTCGATCTGGGTTACATCGCCAGCACCCTGAACAACCACACCGACATCGCTCGCGAGCTGACCCGGTTGTTCAAGACCCGCTTCTATCTGGCGCGCAAACTCGGCAGCGACGATCTGGAAGACAAGCAACTGCGTCTGGAACAAGCGATTCTGACCGCACTGGACGACGTCCAGGTGCTCAACGAAGACCGCATCCTGCGTCGTTACCTCGACCTGATCAAAGCCACCCTGCGGACCAACTTCTATCAGACTGATGCCAACGGCCAGAACAAGTCGTACTTCAGCTTCAAGTTCAACCCGCACGCGATCCCTGAACTGCCGAAGCCAGTGCCGAAGTTCGAAATCTTCGTTTACTCGCCACGCGTTGAAGGCGTGCACCTGCGCTTCGGTAACGTCGCTCGTGGTGGTCTGCGCTGGTCCGACCGTGAAGAAGACTTCCGTACCGAAGTCCTCGGCCTGGTAAAAGCCCAGCAAGTGAAGAACTCGGTCATCGTGCCGGTGGGTGCGAAGGGCGGCTTCCTGCCGCGTCGCCTGCCACTGGGCGGCAGCCGTGACGAGATCGCGGCCGAAGGCATCGCCTGCTACCGCATCTTCATCTCGGGCCTGTTGGACATCACCGACAACCTGAAAGACGGCGCACTGGTGCCGCCATTGAACGTGGTTCGCCACGACGATGACGACCCGTACCTGGTAGTCGCGGCGGACAAGGGCACTGCGACCTTCTCCGACATCGCCAACGGCATCGCCATCGACTACGGCTTCTGGCTGGGTGACGCGTTTGCGTCCGGTGGTTCGGCCGGTTACGACCACAAGAAAATGGGCATTACCGCCAAAGGCGCGTGGGTTGGCGTACAACGTCACTTCCGCGAGCGCGGCATCAATGTTCAGGAAGACAGCATCACTGTGGTCGGCGTTGGCGATATGGCCGGTGACGTGTTCGGTAACGGCCTGTTGATGTCCGACAAGCTGCAACTGGTCGCTGCCTTCAACCACATGCACATCTTCATCGACCCGAACCCGAACCCGGCGACCAGCTTCGTCGAGCGTCAGCGCATGTTCGACCTGCCGCGTTCGGCCTGGACCGACTACGACACCAGCATCATGTCCGAAGGTGGCGGTATCTTCTCGCGCAGCGCGAAGAGCATCGCGATCTCCCCGCAGATGCAGGAACGCTTCGACATCAAGGCTGACAAACTGACCCCGACCGAACTGCTGAACGCCTTGCTCAAGGCACCGGTGGATCTGCTGTGGAACGGCGGTATCGGTACTTATGTCAAAGCCAGCACTGAAAGCCACGCCGATGTCGGCGACAAGGCCAACGATGCATTGCGCGTGAACGGCAACGAACTGCGCTGCAAAGTCGTGGGCGAGGGCGGTAACCTCGGCATGACCCAACTGGGTCGTGTGGAATTTGGTCTGAATGGCGGCGGTTCCAACACCGACTTCATCGACAACGCCGGTGGCGTCGACTGCTCCGACCACGAAGTGAACATCAAGATCCTGCTGAACGAAGTGGTTCAGGCCGGTGACATGACCGACAAGCAACGCAACCAGTTGCTGGCGAGCATGACCGACGAAGTCGGCAATCTGGTGCTGGGCAACAACTACAAGCAGACTCAGGCCCTGTCCCTGGCGGCGCGTCGCGCTTATGCGCGCATCGCTGAGTACAAGCGTCTGATGAGCGATCTGGAAGGCCGTGGCAAGCTGGACCGTGCCATCGAGTTCCTGCCGACCGAAGAGCAACTGGCCGAGCGTATTGCTGAAGGCCACGGTCTGACCCGTCCTGAGCTTTCGGTGCTGATCTCGTACAGCAAGATCGACCTCAAAGAGCAGCTGTTGGGCTCCTTGGTGCCAGACGACGACTACCTGACCCGCGACATGGAAACGGCGTTCCCGCCGACCCTGGTCAGCAAGTTCTCCGAAGCCATGCGTCGTCACCGTCTGAAGCGCGAGATCGTCAGCACCCAGATCGCCAACGACCTGGTCAACCACATGGGCATCACCTTCGTTCAACGACTCAAAGAGTCGACCGGCATGAGCCCGGCGAACGTCGCTGGCGCTTATGTGATCGTGCGCGACATCTTCCACCTCCCGCACTGGTTCCGTCAGATCGAAGCGCTGGACTACCAAGTCAGCGCTGATGTGCAGCTGGAGCTGATGGACGAGCTGATGCGTCTGGGCCGTCGCGCTACGCGCTGGTTCCTGCGTGCCCGTCGCAACGAGCAGAACGCTGCCCGTGACGTTGCACACTTCGGTCCGCACCTGAAAGAGCTGGGCCTGAAGCTCGACGAACTGCTGAGCGGCGAAATCCGTGAAAACTGGCAGGCGCGTTATCAGGCGTACGTCGAAGCCGGTGTACCGGAATTGCTGGCGCGTATGGTTGCGGGCACCTCGCACCTGTACACCTTGCTGCCGATCATCGAAGCGTCCGACGTGACTGGCCAGAACCCTGCTGAAGTGGCCAAGGCTTACTTCGCTGTGGGCAGTGCGCTGGACATCACCTGGTACCTGCAACAGATCAGCGCGCTGCCGGTTGAAAACAACTGGCAAGCCCTGGCTCGTGAAGCGTTCCGTGATGACGTCGACTGGCAGCAACGTGCGATCACCATCTCCGTCCTGCAACAAGGCGACGGCACACTGGACGTGGAAGCACGTCTGGCGCTGTGGATGGAACAGCACGAAAGCATGATCTCGCGCTGGCGCGCCATGCTGGTGGAAATCCGCGCGGCAAGCGGCACGGACTACGCCATGTATGCAGTGGCCAACCGTGAGTTGCTGGATCTGGCGTTGAGCGGGCAAGCGGTCGTGCCTGCGGTTGCTGCGAATGCCGAGCTTGAACTGGCGTAAGTAGTGGTTGAATAAAAAGCCCCGCTCTCGGAAGAGGCGGGGCTTTTTCATTGTTCTGATTTAAACCAGTTCCGAACAACGAAAGGCGAAAGCGCGTACCCCATCGGCATGAGGCAAGGAAGTGCCAGCCCCGACAATCTGATCATTTTGGGTGGCTATGGATATGCCGAAATCGAGAACATCAGTCAGATTAATGGACAAAAAACCTTTATCTGCAAAATGGGTGTCTTGAACGCCCTTCAGGTCGAACTTGGCAATGATCGTTTTTGAGTCTTCCTCTCCTAAGGTGTCGGCGATAACCAATATGTGCTTACCCTGTCGCAGGGTGCCTTTATGCCATTGAATTCCCATCGGCGCCCGTGGATATGAGGTAATCAATGGCTTGCCTTGATTAAAAGAAGAGGCCAATGCGCCTTCGTTGTCGATACAAAACAATAGGCCACTATGAGTACCGTTCGACGACGTGCTACCAATACCCAGGATATTGCCGTCTGGTAATTCTATAAGTTGACTTGTACCGCCACGATGCTGATCAGTTTCAATTACCGCGAAGCCTTCGTTTCCGAACTCTTTAATGATCTTACCCTGTGCATTGAAGCGAGCAATCATCGGCTTCATTTTGCCATTCACGGCCGTGCTTCCACCAACGGCAAACGATCCGTCCTGGAGCCCTATCAGTGAAGCAGCCGTTGTGTAATTAGCGCGATACTGGACAGCGACATAGCCTTTTTCATGGAAATCCATGTCCAGCGAACCGTTCTTTTCCAGCCTCATCAATAAACCGATCTTGTCGCTAAAGCTATATAGATGATTGCTGATAATCATCAGCTTGCCGTCGGGCAATTCAATGGAGTTTCCACCTTCGAGGGACGCCGATGCGTCTTTATTGGCGATCTCCTCTCTGGACAATCGGTAGGCGGGTGTCGAGATGGGATCAACTATCAGTACCCCATCGTTTCCAAATGCCTTGACGGGCAATCCCTTATCGTCGAAAAGAGCCAGACCACGCAGCGGTGGGGTCGAAGGATCGTACTCGAACCACCCTTCAAGCAGTATTGTCTTGTCTTTGAGTACACGAACACCCATGCCCGTTGATCGTTCGCCGACGGCGAACTCACCAATGACACTTCCTTGATCACCGAAATCGGGATCTTGTCGACCATTAGTCTTCAGGCGCACGATTGAGAAACGTTTTCCAGCTCTGCCGGCGATCAACAGTTTGTCGTCCGGCGCGACGGTGATGCCCCACACAAATCCATTGGTGCCATCCGGATATTTTAACCAACTCACGCCTGATTCATCAGATCCAAAAGTTGGGTCGAGCGCTTCCACGTTAGCGCTGTTGATAATGTTAGACATTGTCTGCTCCTCAAATCTGTAGCTTCTGCATACCTCGATAACCGACCTGGGATCGAGAGATCAATACTGTCAAGTTATTGGAAGCTGATTTGGCGAGGCGGTCTACTGTCAGGGTTAACAGTAGACAGATGAAGGTATCTGTGAAGTTCGGGGGGCGCGGTACCTCGCATTTGCTGAAAATTCCTGATTTTACTTGGTTGAACCAGAAATCCCTGGTGTCGTGAGATGTTGAGGGTTTTGGGGACAATACTGGCCCCTTCGCGAGCAGGCTCGCCCACAGGGGGAATGCATTTCAAATGTGGGAGCGAGCCTGTTCGCGAAAGAACTCTTACATTCAATACAACTTTTTATCTTGTTCACTATCGAGCATCGACACTTTATCCGCCGGCCGCGCGACCAAATTGTTGAGCGACTGGTCAAACTTCTGCAACGCCCGAACTTGCACATCCTGCTGCTGATTAATATCGGCAACTATCTCTTCCGACCGCTTGAAGTCCGCCCACACCGGCGTCAGTTCTCGCGCCTCTGAACCTTTCGCCGTACCGATGTAGTTCAACTGCGCATCATAAAAGTCGGCACTGACATCAGCTTTGATGTCGGAACTGCGCGAGGTAATCAACTGGCTGTGGGTGTCGACGATTGCCACCACATCCGGTCTGGCTGCGCGCAGGCTCTGCATGTCCGGATACACCGTCACTGAGCCAAACTGACGTTGCAGGGATGCATTGACCCAGTCCACCGCCATGTCCGGTTTCGAGCTGGCGACGTAGGCGTCATGGATCGGCTGCACCAGCAGGCTCTGGCCGAAACCGGTGCCGGCGTTGGCCTGATAGTCGCGCAGGTATTCGCGATTGGTCTGGGTGCTTGGGCTGTAGATGACGCCGAGCGCGACGCCGGGACCGCTTTTCACCTGAGTGGCGCTGCTGCGGCCGGTGGGATGGGGGAGCAGGGTGTCCAGTGAGGAAACGGCTTGAGGCGCGGTGGGTACCGAACAGGCTGACAGCGTTAAAACCGATATCGCCAGTACACTGGTGAACGCAAGTTTCATGGTGTTTCTCCCGTGAAACAACATCAGTCGGAAAGTTTTAAGGGGCGTTGGTGACGACCGTTAATTCAGACTAAACCCGTCAACCTGACAATTTGCTGAGTTAAAACGTGTTAGATAGTTTCATTTGCTGTAACCCGGCGCGGTTAATTGCGCCGGGAAATAAAAAGGCGCGAAACGATGATTTGCGCCCGTTTAGTTATGGCTGGTTAAACAGCCATCAGTTTTTCAGCGGGATCAGCACTTGCTCATCCGGGGCCAGCACCATGAACACCAGCAACTTGGCGGGTTTGGATTTGCTGGCATTTTTCGACACCAGATGTTCGGAACCGGCCGGTTCGTACCAGAACTGACCCTTCTTGTAGGTGATTGCCTGTTCGCCTTTTACCTGGGAAATCACCTCGCCTTCGAGCACGTAGGCCATGGCGGTGCCGTCGTGTTTATGGGCGATGGAGGATTGGCCGGGTTTGTAGTCGACTTCGATCATCATGGCTTTTTTGCCGGGGGCGTTTTTCAGCATATGGTCTTGCAGGACGGTGACTTTTTCAGATGGGTCGTGGGCGAAGGCGGCAGAGGCGCAGAGGCTCAGGGCGAGGGCGGCGGCGAAGAAGGGTAGGGCTTTCATGGCGGGTTACCTGTGATGGCTGGGGGTGCAATCACAGTAGTCCGCAGGGTGGGGCATTCAAACGGCCAATATTCGGGAAGATCAGGTGACCAATTGGAGGTTATTCAGCGTGTTTGAGTACGCCATCGCTGGCAAGCCAGCTCCCACAGGGTTCAGCGTCGTTCGATAATTTAATGAACGACACAAAACTTGTGGGAGTTGGCTTGCCAGCGATGTCGTCAGATCAGACGATAGGGAAGCTGTTGAAATCCACACTATTGGCCAGTCGACTATCGATCAAGTCAATAAACCCCTGCGCTTCGGGCCGGTTGAAATGCGCTTGCATCGCCGCTTCCGACTGCCAGCGCGCACTAACCGTCCAGCGGTGGCTGTCCTCGGGGCAGCGGTCGACCAGGTAGGAATCGCAGCCTGGCGTTTCGCGCAGGGTTTCGACGATCCTCTGCAGTTGCCTGCCCAGTTCATCCGAGCGGCCGGCGGCAGCTTGCACCTGGACCGTATTGATCACTTCGTTGGACATTGCTCACACTCCTGAATCAGGCCGGACGAATCCTGCTCATTGAGGGATAACGCCTGTGCAGGATAGGCCTGCACCCCCGGAACACCAATAACCAATCGACGGTTAAATCTTTAGGCCAATCGCTCAGGCGACCTGCTGGAGGATGTCGCGCAGGCGATCCAGCGCAATGTCGATGTCGAGGGTTTCGATGGCACCGAAGCCGAAGTACAGGCCGTTCTTCGCCGGTTGTTGATGATAAAAACCATTGATCGAGTACAGCCCGACTTCAACTTTTTTCGCCAATTCGATCACCAGCGGCAGGTCGATCGGCACCTTGCAGAACACTGCCATATGGAACCCGGCGCTGGCCGGCACCGCCTCCAGCCATGGCGCCAGATCGGTGGCCATGCGCGCGAGAATCCGCTCGCGGCGCTGCGCATAAATCGCATGACAACGGCGGATATGCTTGAGCAGGCAACCCTCGGCGATGAACTTGGCCAGCGCCCATTGCGGCAGGGTCGAGGCGTGCAGATCGGTGAGCTGCTTGGCGCGGATCACTGCTTCGATGATCGCTGGGGGCAGGATCCCGTAACCCAGACGCAGCTCGGGTAACAGGGTTTTCGAGAAGGTGCCGACGTAGGCGACGATGCCGCGCTGGTCGAGATTGAACAGCGAATCGGTGGGCCGCCCCTCGTAGCGGAACTCACTGTCATAGTCGTCCTCGATGATGATCGCGCCCAGCTCATGGGCGCGAGCCAGCAAGGCTTCACGGCGCGCCTGACTCATCGGCATGCCCAACGGAAACTGGTGCGACGGCGTGACATAGATGAGGCGCGTGCCATCGGGAATGTGCTCGACCTGAATGCCCTCGGCGTCCACCGGCACGCCGACCACCTCGGCGCCATGGGTACCGAACAGCAGGCGCGCTGGCGGATAACCGGGATCTTCCATCGCCACCAGACTGCCGGGGCTGATCAGCACACGGGTGATCAGGTCCAGCGCCTGTTGCGCGCCGTTGCATACGACGATGTCTTCGTCCTGACAGTTGATCCCGCGGGAAAACGCGATGTGCCGGGCAATCGCATTGCGCAGCGCCGGCAGGCCTTCGGCGACACTGTAGAAACCCTTGGACTGACTCATCTGGCGCATCGCATGGGCGACGCAGCGGCGCCAGTCATCCTGCGGGAACTGGCCCTTGCTGGTCGCGCCACCGATGAAGTCATAACGCAGCGAGCCTTCCAGCGTCGGGTGACGGAGAAACACCGGCAGATTGCGCCAGCTCTCGATCACCTCGGCACTGGCCAGTTCGCTGTGGCTTTGCTTGCGCTGGATCTGCGCCGGGCGTGCGTTGACGTAGGTGCCTTTGCCGATCACCCCGGTGAGGAAGTTTTCGTAGGTCAGTTGTGCGTAGGTGTCGGAAATGGTCTTGCGTGAGATGCCCAGTTGCTCGGCGAGCAGACGGCTGGGCGGCAACTGCGTGCCAGCGGCCAAGCGCCCGGATTCAATGGCGCCGCGCAGTTGCTGATACAACTGACCGGCAAGATCCTTGCGGCCGTTGATCACGACGTGAAGTTCCATACCGACGAGGCTCCCGAGACTATTTGGCGTGCCCGCCAGATTACCGCTGTTGCGGGACCGGCAATAGTTGCCTACCCGAAAAACCCGAAATTGGCCCCAATCCCTGTAGGAGCTGCCGAAGGCTGCGATCTTTGATCGTTCCCACGCTCTGCGTGGTAACGCATCCCGTGACGCTCTGCGTCACAGTGGACGCGGAGCGTCCATGGCTGCATTCCCACGCGGAGCGTGGGAACGATCAGCGCGTAAAGGCAGGGGGCAGTGGTGTAGCGGTTTTCCGTGCAATTGGGGCTGTAATGCATGGCTGTCGGCGGTTACGGTGAAGTCATTATTCCGTCCACCGAGAACCGCCATGTCCCCGCGCCTGGATTACTACAACGCTTCGCCCAAGGCGATGAAAGCGATGATTGCCATGGAGGCGCTGACTGCCAACCTCAGTATCGAACAGCCGTTGCTGCAACTGATCCGGATCCGTGCCTCGCAGCTCAACGGCTGCGCCTTCTGCACCGACATGCACTCGGTGGATGCACGACGGGCCGGGGAGAGTGATCGGCGTTTGTATGCGATTGCGGTGTGGCGCGACAGCAACTTCTTCAACCCGCGTGAGCGTGCGGCGCTGGCCTGGGCGGAGGCGGTGACGTTGTTGGCGGAGAGCCGTGTGCCTGATGAGGTTTATGAGCAGGCCCGTGAGCAATTCAGCGAAGGGGAGTTGGTCGACCTGACCATGGCCGTCACCACCATCAACAGCTGGAATCGCCTCGCAGTAAGCTTCCGCCAAACCCCAAGCGACTAGCACCGCATGATCGTTCCCATCCGGGGCATGGGCACAATCAGTGTAGGAGCTGCCGAAGGCTGCGATCTTTTGATCTTGTTTTTTAAAGGCAAAGTCAAAAGATCGCAGCCTTCGGCAGCTCCTACATGGGTGTCATTGGTTCGTCGATGTCATTGCGGTGGGCGTTGTGGTTTTACTGATGTGCCAAAGGTATTGCCCATCCGCGTACTGGTCGCCGCCGGTGTCGCGAGGCCAACCTGATTCGGTGGCCGTTTGTTCACCGGCACATTCAGCGCCTCCTGATTCTTCTCCGCCGCCGCAGCGCCTTCCGGGTTGTTGCCCATCTGCTGGCTCAAACAGTCGTAATTCGGCGCCTTGTAACCGCCGACCGTCACCTCGACACAGCCCAACGGCTGCTCGGCATAAGCGCTCGACAGCGCCATCAGCAACAGCCCGCCAAGGCTCAATCGCCACAGTCTATTCATGCTCGCCTCCTGGCCGGCCCGACGGGGCCGCGCTTTGGCTTGAGTCTAGTGCAAGCCGTGCGCAATTCCCGTGATGGTTTTTTTGCACCGCCCGTCACACCAGATTCATAAACAGCCCTCAGGATGACGATTTCCAAGGATTCGTCAGCCGTGCAGCGAGGCAATTCCACGGACGGTTTTCAGCGTTCAACGAGGCTTGTGCGCCGGATGTGTCTGGGGTGGCTGCTTGGCTGTGCGGCGGGCCACGCCATGGCCGACGCGGTGCCGGCGGACTTGCGCATGACGCTGCACATTCCGGCACAGGATCTGGCACACGCGCTGGATCAGTACAGCCTCGCCACGGGCGTTGCGGTGCTGGTCGACAGCCAGTTGAGTCGCGGCCGTCGCTCGCTGGCGGTGGACGGTGAATACACCGCCGCCGATGCCCTGCGTCGATTGCTCGGCGGCAGTGGTTTGATGGCGCGTTATGCGCGGGACGACGCATTTACTTTGCAAGTGGCGCAGGTCGAAGACGTGCCGGCGCCGGCACAAAAACTGACGCCGGAAAGCGTCGCCATCAATCGCAGTTACGCCACGGCGGTGCAAGCGGCGATCGAGCGCAATCTGTGCCGCTCGCCACTGACCCGTCCGGGCAGTTATCGCGCGGTGTTGCAGGTCTGGGTTGGCCGCGACGGCGTGGTGCAGCACAACCGGTTGGTCACTTCGACCGGAGATGTACGGCGCGACAACGCGCTGGTGGAAAGCTTTCGCAACCTCAAAATCGACCGGCCGACGCCCAGCGCCTTGCGTCAGCCGGTCACGTTGCTGTTGTTACCGGAGTCGTCAGGGAAACGCATGGAATGCACCAAATGGGAAGGAGTTTCCGGGGGATGAAAGACACCGGACAAGGTTCGATGGTCCAACTGTTCCTGACGTCCTACGAGGACTTTCGGGTGCGCCTGCGCAGGCGTCTCGGTTCGGAAGATCTGGCCAACGACGTGCTGCACGAAACTTACCTGCGGGTCGATCGAATGGAGACGCCGCCGAACGTCCTGCGGCCCAATGCCTACCTCTATCGCATGGCCCTGAACATTGCCGCCGACCGCCGCCAGGCCGACGCGCGCCTGCTCACCGGCGAGGAAGTCGAAGAGCTGCTGCAAATCGGCGACGAAGCGCTGGACCCGGCGCGGGTGGTCGGTGGGCAAAAGGAAATCCAGTCGCTGCTCAGTGCGTTGTACGAGCTGCCCGCACGGCGCCGGAAGATCTTCATCGCGGCGCGCCTGGAAGAGGCGCCGCATCTGGAAATCTCGCAGCGTTTCGGCATTTCCACGCGCATGGTCGAGAAGGAAATCAAAGCCGCGTTGGGCTTCTGCGCGGCGAAACTGGAAAGAAAAGTGTTTCAGCGGTTCGGTCGCGGGGCCGGAAAACCGTCTTCTGAATAGTGCCCGATCAATTCGTTGAGAATCTGCGCGTTTGAACATCTTTCGACTGACATCTGCCGAGCCATCGGCGGCCGACAATCTGCACAGCGAAGCTCGCGACTGGCTGGTCCTGTTGACTTCCGGCCGCGCCACCGTGGGCGACGCCCGGGCCTTGCGCGAATGGTGCGCGCAGAGTGCCGAGCATGCCCGCGCGTTTGAAGAGGCCAAGCGGTTGTGGCAGCAACTGCAACCGGCCGTGGAGCAGATGCAGGCGCCACGCGGGTTTGGTCGACGTGCTTTTCTCGGTGGGGCGATTGCTGCGTCGGCGGCGTTTTTGCTGGTGCGCGGGACGATTCCCGGTGGTTTTGAAGGGCTGGGCGCTGACTACATTACTGAAGTTGGCCAGCAGCGGCGTTTTGAACCTGTGCAGGGTGTGAGCCTGGAGCTGAATACTCAGACGCGGATCAATCAGCGTGCAGTGTCTGAGGGTGTGCAGGGGTTTGAGCTGGTCAGTGGTGAGGTTGAAGTGCAGACCGTGCGGTTGCCGTTGGCGATGCAGGCTGGGGGAGGGTGGTTGCGCGCGAGTCAGGGGCGTTTCAACTTGCGTAACACTGATCAGCAAGTTTGCGTGACTTGCCTTGATGGTGCGGTTGACGTGGATGTTGAAGGTCGTAGTTTGCGTCTTGAACCGGGGCAGCAGGTGACCTATGACGCGCGGCAGGTTGGCAGTGTGCAGAGTGTCGACACGGCGGCGGTGATGAATTGGCGTCAGCAAGTGTTGGTGTTTAACGGCGCTACGCTGAGCCAGATGATTGATGAGATCAATCGCTATCGGCCGGGGATGTTGTTGTTGCTCAACCGTGAGCTTGGGCAGCGGCGGGTGCAGGCGCGCTTTAGCCTTGACCAACTTGCTGGCGTTGCATTGCTGATTCGGGATGCCTATGGCGTCAAATGCACTGAGCTGCCGGGTGGCGTCGTTGTTTTGAGCTAGTGGGTTTGATTGGGTACATATCCGTTGCTGCGGTAACGGCGGCTTAGGGTTCCGCCCTTACGGCGGGTCACCTTTTCCAAACGCCGAAAAGGTAACCCAAAAGGCTTGCTCCTGCGTGCGGCCCGCTCGCTAAAGCTCGGGGTTCCTTCGCTGCGGGATCCATCCGGGCGCATCGCCTACGGTTTGCTTCGCTGCACCTCCTCTCGATGCATTTGGCTGCGCCAAACGGTCGCTGCGCTCCCACCCCCGGATGAATCCCTCCACTCAGCCTTCCGACGTCGCCCGTGGATCAAGATCAAGAACTGCAGCCGAGCTAACGCTCATCCTGTTGAGTGGGGCGGCTTTGCCGCTTGGGTTGTACGCACATTAAAACTGTGGGAGCGAGCCTGCTCGCGAAGGCGGCCGGCCAGCCGACCAATCCCCAACTGACCTCACCCAATCCCACTGTAGGAGCTGCCGAAGGCTGCGATCTTTTGATCTTGGCTCTTTTTGGCGGATGACCGAGTACATATCCATTCCTGTGGTCAAGGCTCGTCTAGTTGTTAACCGGAGTTCGGCGAAGCCGTTCAATTCATGCAAGGCAAGACGCCGTACGCGTACCTCTACAGTGATTGTTTGATGCTCATTCGCTCACTTCTATTCAAAAGCCACGACATCAGCAGCCCTGGAATCAGAAAGCCTAACGAGACCAACACTCCGTGGAGCATATGTGCCATCGGCTCCTCAAGGGTGGCAACAAACTTCATGGGTGAAGCGATTGGCGATAGCTGTAAAAACAAGACCACCAGCACCACACAAGGCCAAATCAAATTCACACCGCGTCGCGCGCTGAGCCGCCATGCATAAGCCGCCAGCACCGCTGAGAAAACACCTTCGAGCATCCAGGAGACAGTCCCCAGCTTGCCCCAAAGGCCATAACCGTAATGCTCGATCGAATGGGGATACAGGGCCAAATCGCTGTTGTGCATCGGCCAATCAGCGATGAAGTGAGAGAAGGCCGCCAACGCTGCCACGATGGCTACGGGTCGATGCTTGATGAAAAAAAGTCCCCAAATCGCTGACCAGAACACCGCAGCCAGCAATGAGTGATCCCAATCAATAAAGGTCAGATCAAAGAACAAGTACGGCCCGCTGTTCAAATTTGCGGTGACGGTATTGAAGCCAAGCATGATGAAAATCCCATCGAGCAGATCCAGAAAGCCGACGCCCATCATGATCGGTATCGCGGGGATCTTGGGATAGCGGGCCTTGATTGCCAGGCCGATGGCGAAGTGACCTACGTACATTCTGCGTTCCTGATCCAGACAGGCCTGTCCTCTACAGGCCAGAGGCGTCTGATACTATCCGAGCCCTCAAACCAAGATTGTCGGGTTTTGGCAATGTCCGAATTGTCTGCTGAAGTTATAGCCCCATCCTTTTCCCTGCCCCCAGAAGTAGACGCGATTTTGCTTGAGACCTCGCGGATAAGGACATTGGTAAAAGCAGAGGAACTGTTCCCTCAAGGCTCTAAACCACTGGGCATGTTTCGTGTGATTCAAGGCACCTTGCGCGTCGATAGCCTGGGCGCGAGTGGACACCAACTCTTTCTTACGCAATTGGTCGCTGGAGACTGGTTCGGCGAAGTACCACTTCTCGATGGCTTACCGAGGAAGTACGACGTTGCAGCCGTCTCGCAAGCGCGTATTGCAGTGCTGCCTGCCAGCGCATTCTGGCAAATCATTGAACGCCGCCCCGATGTTCTGCTCGCCATTACGCGTCTGGTCTGTGGCAGATATCGAATGGCGCTCGATTGGGCGGGGAACACGATCCGCAATCCTCTGCCGGTCAGGTTGGCCAACCGACTCGTTTCCTTGATCAAACCTCCAGGTCTCGAAGAAGCGCCATGCCTGAAGGTCAACCAGGAAAATATCGCCCAACAACTGGGGGTTTCTCGTCAGAGCGTCAACCGCCAGCTGAAAATCTGGGAAGCCGAAGGCCTGTTAGCTGTTCGATACGGCGCCGTTACCCTTCTCGATCTGCACAAACTCAGAGAGGCAGCACGAGAGCATTAGCCTGTCCATTCAGTTCAGTGGCCCGATCACTTGTCGGTATTTTTCCGGGCCTTGTGGCGTCTGACGGGTCAAGCGGATCTCCAGTCCGGCCGGATCTTCACGACGATTGCCACTCAGTTGCCGCCAGCCTTTATCGATTTCCCAAACGCGTACTTGCACATCACTGACATCACTCAAAACAGCCACCCCATTCCCAGGCGCCGGCAACGGATACCGACTCCGCGCCTCAGCCACCGCCCGATACAGCGTGTCACCCTTGACCCACCAGCGCACCCGCTGCAAAGCCCCCGGCTGATCCGCCGCCGTGCGAATGATGTCCAGACGAAAACCCTTACTGTCGCTACTGCGCACAGTCAGAGCGGGCGGGGCGCTCGGCGGCTCATCATCCACGCCAACCTTCTTCGGCTCGGTCAACTCAATCCCCGCCCGCATCTCCACATCCCGCTGCAACTGATTCAGCGCCCGCAACAAACCGTCACTCTGCTCACTGCTCGCCTGCAAATGACTGTCCGCCCGCGTCACACTGTCCAACCCCCGCCAGGCAATCAAACTCACCACCGCCATCAACAAAATCGCGACCATCACCTCAATCAGCGTAAAACCCTGCTGGCGCTTCATTGCAGGCTGATCCTTCCACTGCCATCACGCAGCACACTCAAGCGATTCAACCCATCCGACAACGTCAATTGCAGCGGCGGATTAATCCACTCAGCGTTCAGCACAACCTTCTGTTTCGGCTCCACCCGCACCTCGATCTTCGGACTATGCCAGGCACGCGGCCGCAACTGCGGATCCTGCGCGAAATGATCAAACCCCTTGCCACTGTCACTGCGCCGACTAAAGCGAAACCCCTTGGCATCACTCACCCACACAATCGGCCGGCCATCGGCGCGGGCCTCGGTCTGCGCCACCTGCAGCAACTGCGCCACACGCTCGGCATCCTTGCGCAGCAACTGCAACGGATCGGGCTTGATACTCAGGCTGATCGCCGCACTGGCGATGCCGATGATCACCAGCACCACCATCAACTCGATCAGCGTAAAACCCTCTTGCCTGTTCATCGCGCGCGCGCTCCTTTGCGTCCTGCGCCATCGTGCACGGCCAACATGTAAGGCGTGTGAAATAAAACGGAGAGAATTGCCGCGTAGGCTGACAGCAGGGATAAAAAGGAGATTCAACCCATGACTTTCACCGCACGCGTTTCCCCACCCAAATGGTCCAGACTCTCGCACTGCTCGCGGCGCTGACCGACCCTGAGTGATGACGACCGCTCGTCGAAAAAGGATCGCTACCTGTCAGATCTGACAGGTGTGCACTTACGTTTTTCAGCGTTGAATTACTCCGTTCCATTTATCTCACTATCGGAGTTTTCACCATGTCGACATCCCAATCCAATGCAATCGTACCCACTATCGTTTCGGTCAAAGGAGCCAGCGGCGTAGAAATCGCAAATGGCGGCACAACCATCGAGACCAGCGTGACACTTGCCGGTACAGCGGAACCAGCGCAGAAAGTTGAAGTGTTTGATGGGGCGTTTGCCAAAGGTGCAGCCGCTGTTGATCCAACGGGGAAATGGGCCCTTTCCTTGACTGGATTGAGCGTAGGTTTGCACAGCATTACAGCCAAGGCGTTATACGGTGCTGGAGACGCGTCCCTGCCGCGGACCTTCACTGTGGTTCTAAACAAGTAGGCTAAAAAATGGCTCCTGGCCCAGTCCTTTTCTAAATATGAGGGCCAGGCTCAGGAGCTTTATGGGCTGCTCAGCAGGGTATCGAGTGTGGCCAACGGTAGCGCCCCTGACTACGGTCAAACACCTCCACGCCAACCTTGAGCAACCGCCCATTCCCCGCCGCGCCAATGACCTGTTCAAAGCGCAACAACCGCATAACTCGGCCATCCGGACTCCGCAATCAGGGCCATTCAACGCTCATTACTCCGTGCCCTAAACCGGCCCCGGCGATGATCACCAGCACCACCATCAACTTGATCAGCGTAAAACCCTCTTGCCTGTTCATCGCGCGCGCGCTCCTTTGCGTCCTGCGCCATCGTGCACGGCCAACCTGTAAGGCGTGTGAAATAAAACGGAGAGAATTGCCGCGTAGGCTGACAGCAGGGATAAAAAGGAGATTCAACCCATGACCTTCACCGCACGCTTTTCCCCACCCCAAATGGTCCAGGCCCTCGGGCTGCTCGCCGCGCTGGTCGGCGTGGCGACGTGGTCGTCGCTGCTGCTGACCTCCGCCGAATCACACACCCCGGCAGCGGCCCCGCAGTTGCTGGCGGCGCGCAGTGATAGCCCGGCGTTGCAGTGGTTTTCCAATCAAACGGCGCCGATGGATATCAAGGTGAGCGGGGTGATGGCGGGGAGTCGGGGGGCGGTGGCGATACTGAGTTTGAATGACGGGCCGCCGAGGAGTTTTTTGCAGGGGGAGAAGGTGGGGCCTGGGGTGAAGTTGGTGGCGGTGGAGGGGGATGGGGTGGTGATTGAGCAGGGTGGGGAGAGGGTGCGGTTGGGGGTGGAGAGGTTGGCGGAGGGTGTGGTGTTGCCGAGACTCACGAGGCCCTGATTTAATTGGGTGAATGATAACTTCCGGTTAGCGGAGCCATTGAGTTGTATTGGATTTAGTTTCTTTGCCGCTGTCCACCGATTAGTAGACAATCCCGAAAACTATTTCCTTGCAGGGAGAAAATCAGTGAAACCATTAGTTGAATACTGTCATGGGGCTGTAAAAGCCTTAAATGCTCAATACGAAATGACTAAGGTGCTGGGGCACTCTGTCACTGCAGGTTCAGCGCGAGAGCGGCTTATTCAAGACTTTCTGCTTGCACATCTTCCGGAAATGACCAGCGTTGTAAGCGGAGTGATCATTGACTCGGAGGGGCGGCGCTCTAAACAACAAGATATTGTTCTGATGTTGAAGTCTATGCCTAGGCTTCCGTTTGCTAGCGGCCATGATCTCATATTTCAAGAGGGAGCTGTTGCGACTTTCGAAATTAAAACAGATATAACTCCATCTGTCCTTGAGGCTATCTCTCTTAATATTGAGAGTGTTAAATTACTTTCTCCAAGTACGCTTGAAGGTGTGCAGTTGGGTGACTTGGATTGGCCTTATAACCGAATATTGAACGTTGTTCTCACATATGGCGGGTCTCCTTTAGAGAACATTGAGCAAACCCTGGTAGCGCAGCAACAAGCGCGTCAGCCAGATGTCTACTTTGATTTAACAAAGGGGATTCTTGTGAAGAATGATGGTGTGTTATTTGGTGTGAGTGGCTCTAATACTTACCTTGCGTTCAATGATCCTGCCGTTGGCCTTGCACGCCTGCTCGCACTGTTGTCTAAAGTTACAGGGCGCTTAGTAATGCGGGGAGTGCAGTGGGAGTCGTATGTCTCATAGAGTAATCTAGGGGGAGGAATGGCGGCGGCTCTATTTCAAGTAAAGTAGATCGAGAGCTCGGGGTGGATTGATTTCCGAAAATAAATCTGTACCCTGTGATTGTTTGCCATGCAACAAACAGCTTCAATTAAATTGATGGTAATGCAATCGAACCTAAAGTGGAGCTTAAGAGAGTGCCGAATCTATACAAATTTCTTGGTGAAAACGTTGCAGATGTACTGCTAAATAGCAAGGATGATTTTGGAATCAAATTCTCACATCTTTCAGATTATAATGACCCTTATGAGTTTTTCTTAACGATTGACTACAGCGTGCCTGCCGATATGCTCGCGACATATAAAGAAGCGATTGGCATGGTAGTTAAGGCGCCTGCAACATGCTTCGCGAAGTCTCCTGCGATCTTGCCAATGTGGGCACATTATGCAGGTAACTCCAACGGATTCGCATTAGAGATAGATGAAGTTAAATTGTGCGAGCACTTAGACACTTTTGCAGAGGAGGAATACGGGTTCGGCGACATCGATTACCAAAATGAACCCCATAGCAATATGACAAACCTCTTAGCTATGGCTGCGAGACGTTGTAAGCCACGTGATATGTATTTTCTATATACAGCTATTAGAAGTGCAGCGTACTATACTAAAACTAGTGACTGGAGTTACGAGCGAGAACGAAGAATGATCATTGGTGAGGAGCATTTAAAAAGCATAGCTGGCAACTTAATCCTGTTTGCACCTAAAGATTGTATAAAAAGCGTAATAGTTGGACAGAAAGCGAGGCCAGAGTTGAAAGAGAAAATCCGGACTATTACATCAAAAATCGAATGCCGCTTTTTAGAGATAGTCATAGGGCAAAGCTCGCCCAACCCATATTTCAAGAGTGAGAAAGGCGAAACACTCATTTTCGATGGCTCGGAAATAAGCAAAACTCAAAATTTCTGTGAGGATTGCAAAGAACCAACAGTATCAGAGGAAAAATGTTCTTGGTGCTCAATCACTAGGGATCATGAAGTGGGTGCGTCATCTCGAAACGCATTTAGAATATTCCACAGCCATGGAATACTAGATGATTACCTCGCAGGAATGGATGCGGTCAGGCTAAAGAAATAGAAATTTCAAATAATGGCTTATATGGCTATTGGGTATTTTTAACTTGTGAGTGACAGGTTCAAAGATTTGGCCAAAGCGTTTCAATATAAGATAATTCAGCATCGATAATTGCCTGAGCATTAGCCATTGCCCCGTTAGATACAAAAAGTTTTGAGTTGCGGATATCTAGCACGCATAATCTATCTCCCTCAAGAATGAGATTCGACAATGATAACTCCATGACGGAATGTACGAGGTCGACTCTGTTTTTAGCCAGTGTGTCAGATTTTGTATAAAGCTTTATCACGTGTCGATGCCCATCAATTTCAACGCCTAACTCAGGATTAACAGAGATGGCGAAATTGTGATAAGAGTAACTTCCTCTCGGCGGATTGAACCAGGAAATATTCTTCCTTCCCCACCACTTCCTATACCCTTCAACCATCTCAGAATAATTTTCTACCTTATGGGCAGGTAAGTTTTGAAGAATTTCTCCAAGCGAGTCTTTAGATTTGCCCGAAGTGTGAATTTCAACAATTCCTTCGCGAAAACGACGATAGTAATCCGTCGCGGGAGAATAAGCTTCTCGGTTCTTGATTTCGCGAACCTTGGTAACCCGTGGAGTGCCGGCTTTTGAAAAAACATCAACCAAATCTGTAAGCGATAATGAGGGCATGCTGCATCCTTATAATATAGCTAAGATTATTTATGGGTGGTCAAATGGCCATCATTGGAAGCCTAGTCGCTTAAGTCGTAATGTCAAACGGAGTTAAAGCATTTGAGGATCTTGATGTAACAAGAAAATGGGCGAACCGCGTTGAGAATGCAATTCGCGTTACTCAAGAGGCATATTAAAAAGGAGACTGATCTATTTTCTAAAAATAGATCACTCTTTTTTTTCAGTTATTCAGGGCGTCGCGTAAATCTGTTGCATCGCGTAGAGTCTGCCGCGTGCTTCGCCTCCATCGACCATTATGGTATGGGGCTTGGGGCGGCTATGGTAGGTCAAGACGTTGGCAGTTCGGACTCCGGGTATCGCTAAGTCAACGATGGAATGTGAGGGGCGTAAATGCAAATCAGCCGAAAGCTCAACCTTTACGAGATCGAGGATCTTTATCAATCGCTTGGTACGGATCCTAACCTCCGGCTTCCCATCAGTATGAGTCACGGCGGTGGATTGGGAGTTGATGCGGCCCTAGCACAGTTCATCGTGACCTGGGCACGTGCTTGCGAAAAAGCTGTCCTTCACCTGCACGCAGCCGCTGGTGACAACGCGATGAGGCAAATCACGCAGTTGGCCCAGAGCGCCGCAGGGTTCTCGGCGTTGATCATGTGCGCTGAAGTCCATGCCCAAGATCACCAAGTCATTGACAAGCGCACAGCACTGATTGCCATCAGGCCTCTGGTTGATGCGATGTTTGAAGGCGAGCTGCGTTACACAGCAGGAGCCCGTGGTGCCCGCCCAACAGTGATCAATTTGTTCAGCGTCAACTACGCCAAACGTGAGTTCATCAAGCCGTTTTACTTCGATCATGCCGAGCCCAAGGTGCAGCCAAAGACCTGGTTCTCAACGCTGGTCGAGAAATCTTCGATGCTGATGAACGCGCGGGGGGATCGTGGAACTCTCCTGAAGTCAGGCCTACCAGCACTGGGCAGCGTTCTATGGGAATTGATTTCCAATGCCGACCAACACGCTGTCACAGATGTGGACGGAAACAAGTACAAGAAGGCGCTGCGCGGGACATCCATCAAGCTTAATCGCATGAGTCGCCAGGATGCTCTTGAGTATTCAGCCAACGAGCCTGAATTGGCGAGGTTCATTCTGAAGCGCTTTCTGACAGCCGAAGTGTTGGATTTCTTGGAGATTTCGGTCATTGACAGTGGCCCGGGTTTGGCCCGTCGGTGGCTGACAGCGAAAGAGGGGCGGCCAGTAGAAAGCCTTGAGGAGCTGAGCCATGAGACTGAACTTCAGGCCACGCTTGATTGCTTCAAAAAACACGTTACCTCCAAGCCGCAGTCTCCGAACTCCGGTATGGGGCTGCATAACGCCGTTCAGGCGCTCAACAAGCTCAAGGCGTTCGTGCGTGTCCGAACAGGTCGGCTTTCACTGCATCAGGCATTTCAAGGAAGTGATGAGATTATGGAGTTCGATCCGTCAATTCGATACGGTGGCCGGGTGCTCGCCACTGTGGAAGGCACCGTCTTCACTATCTGCATTCCGGTGAACTGACATGTTCGATCTCATGGATTTTGAAGTCGAACTGCTACAGGCCGGAAAGCCGATTAATGCAGTGTTTTTCTTCACCGGACCTGATCTGATCACCGACACGCAAGCAGCGCACGCCCTCCAGCATCAGCTTTCTGGCTACGTTATGCCTGATCTCATGGTGTTTCTGATGCCGGGTTATACCCTGAGCGAATTTCGCGCCCAGATGGCAGCCCCTACATCACCCCTGAAGGCGGAGTTGAGCCGGAAAGGCCCAGGCTCGCCTCGCACCTATGCCTGTGCCTTCTACGATGTTAACGGTGCGATTACCGAGTACGTCCATGTTTCTGGCCCGAAACTGAGGTTCGAGGCGCTCATCAAGGGCAATTCCAATGAAATAGCAAAAACTGGTCTGAACCGCCTCGTCGATTGCTCAGACGTATTGAAGAAGGCGCCTCCAGGCTTTTTCTATTCAAAGCCGTCGTCTCGGGCTTCGAACTATTTCATCCGTGCTGAAGATCTGCTGTCCGAGACTTTGCACGCCCATTACCTGGCGTTTGCATGCCTGCCCTTCATCAAGAAAGCCACGGACGATGGCATGGCGGCGCCAGATACTTTGTATTTGGACACGATCGCCTTGTTACCTCTGGCGATGGCGATGCAGATGTACCTTGTACGATTCGGGGTGCCAGGCTTTGCGAACATCCGGTCATTCCATTCGCACGAAGGCCTCATCAAAGACGGGCCTTTGCCCAAGGCCGTTTCTGCCCTGTGCCTCATTTCTGCGTCGAGCCAATGTGGTCTTGCAAAGCAGTGGGTGAAGGTCAATAGCGCTTCGCCAACGCGCGTTGCGACCCTTCTTTCTTTTGATGAGGCATCGAATTCTTGCTCGGTCTTGCACGCGCTCAAGCAACCTGACGACTTCGAAGTGCTGGGAGAAGGCGAAGCGGGTGGGATTCGTCTGATTCGCATCCATGGCGAACGGTTCGTCGCCGAGCACAGCGAAACCAAGGTGCTGAACATTGGCACTGATCATGCTCCAGACGCGCTTCAAGCCAAGTTCTACTCATTCATGGGTGCCGATTTGTTCAGCTGCTATACCCATGATCGGCCAGGGCTAAGGCCTCGGACAGTACATGTCGATAAAGATAAGCTGGTGGCTGCCCATGATTTCGGTGTGTGGTACGAGCGAGTTTTGCGGGAGGAGTCTGTCGCGTCGACCAAGTGGGTCATCCACGATGACGACGCGGCCAGTGAAGCCTTGGCGGACCGTGCGATCAAATACTTGGCGTCTTGTGGTGTCACGGTCGAGAACAAGGTGTCCTTCGATAATTTCGATGCCAGCGTAAATTTTGACGGATCTGTCATCGTCATTGCCGCTGTTGCCGAGCGTGGTTCGCGTCTGCAGAGCGTAAGCCGTCGGCTGCGTACCGCCCAGCAAGCGGGCACCCGCCTTTACATAACTGGGGCCCTCTTTGGGCGTAGCTATCAGATTATGAAGGAGCTTCAGAGCAACCTGACACAGCCACCCAAGGGGCACAGTCGGTACGTCTTCAAGGCATTCATCGAGATCCCGGCTGCGGAGCTTGCGTGTACGACTCACTGGGGTGAAGAGCAGCGGGTGCTCAGCTCCTTGAACTCGTTTGCAAGCACCTTCTCGTCGGCAGTTACTCAGCGCATGCAGGTGTTTGATAACGCTGCCACGGGAGGTCTTGGTCTGCACCCATTCTGGCCGAGCAGCCGCACCAGTCAGCCGATGACCCTAAGCCGAGGATTTGCGTTTGTCGATGGTAAGAAAGATGTGAGAGCGGCGTCGTCGACGGACATATACCTCACCATTCTGTGGATTCTGCAGAATGCTCGATACAGCGATAAGGTGCAGAACGCCAAGCGGCTGGAGTCTGGGGAACTTCAACAGGTTCTCCTCTCGCCAGAGGTGTTCTCGCGCTTCGACGATGGCGTAATCCAGGCGGCATTCTTGCGCGCCGCGCTGCCTACAGAACTCGATTACCGGGCGCAGGAAACCCATAGCTTGTCGATGGCGGACATTATTCAGCGTGTTGCCGCAGGGTATGGGCAGGAGCGCGGGGAGGCTGCCATGGAGTTTGCGATGGCGTTGGCGATCGGGAAGATCCGTCTGCACAAGGACGTCGATCGTCGTCTGCGGGCTAGCCTGATCGAGATCTTGACGCCTCATGTGCCTGAGATCATTTACCTGCTCGATCCTGATTACGAGCCGCCATTTTGATCAGCATCATCTTAAGCCGATGCCTTCCGGCATTTGTTGCTGGAGCGCTCTGCCCGGATCATGGCTTTGTTGTCAAGGGTGAAGGGGACTGATTTATTTCAATCGATCCCCCTTCTTTGTTAATTCCCCTTCTTTGTTTTGTCGAGTCGTGCCATTCAGCTAGGATCGTTTTTACGTATGACCAGTTCAAGCATCGCAAACAGGCGATGGAACAGATAGTCCACTTGCTGAACATCAATCACAGGTTCTTGGCTTACCTCGTGATGGCGCAAAAGATAACTGTTGGCGATTGCAGTAAGCTCGCGAGCCTCTTTTTCGAGCAGCGCGCGAAATCCATTTTCAGTTGCGCAGTTATCCAAGATGATGCCAATCGATTTTGCCTTATCCGCATGGGCGAGAGACTTGACCCGCTCCCATGAATCGAAGAGTCGTTCCAAGGCCTCGCGGCGGATTAAAGGACTTGGATCAGAGAATTTGACACGGCTCTCGTCTAACATGACGTCCAAGGTTGAATCTCCGGTGCGGAGGTAAGACCGCAACAAGGCATCGCCGATCACTGCGGGCAATATTCGCCGAACTTTTCCATCGGACTTTAGCTCGTAGGCCAGGCCATTACGTGCGAGAACCCGGTTCACATCCTGGCGGAATGCATCACGTCCAGCGTCTTCGTCAAAGGTCAAGTGGTGATGCCGATGATAGTCATGGTACGAACCACTGATGACAGGCTTGGCTACAGTGCGCCAAACAAACTCTACGAGATCGAAGGCCATTAAGGTGTCTGGATGCCATGCTTCAGTTTTGCTGAAAAAAACATCATCCTCGACCTTATTTTCAGTCGGCAGTGGCCAGGTCAAGCCATCTAGTTCAGCCTCAATTGCTCCTCTCAGGGATTGCTCACTGTTACCACATATGGCGGCTCCGTCAGGGCATCGCTCCGGAAAGCTACGCCCAAATGCCCCTTGTCTGGCGAGCGCTTCCACAATTGTGACAATACCGACCCATGCGACCTGTCCTATTTCCTGTTCTGTTCTTGACCGGGGGCCTCGCTCACGATCACTAAAGTAGTCGTTCATTAGCTCTTCCTTGTTTGCAGAGTTTTTAACGCGGAACATTATGGTTTCGCATTGACGCACCGAGATATCATCCACCCATCAAAACAACAGGAAGGATCCGACGTGCCTTTTACTATTTCGCAATGGACCGATATCTCCCCTCAGTACCATCGCGGTACAGTGCTATTGGGTAACGGAGCAAGCATGGCCGTTGCGCCTAGCTTTGGCTACGGCTCATTGTTAGATCATGCTCAACAGAATGGTCTTCTCACACCAGACGTGGTTCGCTTGTTTGAGTTCTTCAATACAGCCGATTTTGAACTCATTCTGCGCCTTGTCTGGCAGGCATCCAACGTAAACCAATCTTTGAACATACCAGATGACCGTACGCGTCAAGCCTACTTGAGAGTCAGGGATTGCTTGATTGAAGCTGTTCGTGCGGTGCATCCAGAGCACTCAGAAGTACAGCATCATCTTCCTCAGATGTATGAGTTTCTCAAGTCGTTCGATACGGTTCTTTCGCTCAATTATGATCTGTTGGTTTACTGGACAATGACCTACGGCTTCAACATTAAAGATGGGCATCTTTTCAAGGACTGCTTTGTCAATACCAAATTTGATGATGATTGGCGAAAGTTTCGCGCCCATTTCCGAGAGCGTACCAACACATTAGTGTTTTATCCGCACGGGAGCCTAGCCCTCTGCCGAAATGCCGTTGAACAAGAGACCAAGATCCATGCAGCTGGTGTGGGATTGCTGGAGGCGATACTTGACGAGTGGCGAACTGAACGAGTTGTACCGCTGTTCGTCAGCGAAGGAGTTAAGGCCCAAAAGGTAACATCGATTCAGAGCAGTTATTATCTTTCTACGGTTTATCGGGAGGTTCTGACATCGGAGCGACAAGCTCTTACGTTATTTGGTTGGGGCATTGGAGAGCATGACCGGCATCTGCTGCAGCGCATGCGAAACACTGGAATACAGCGGGTTGCGGTCTCTGTGTTTGGCAACGATCAGGCCTACTGCAACTACGCTTATCAAACAATTCAGGATGACTTGGGCAAGTTGGAGGTGGACTTTTTCGATTGTCTCAGCCCAGGTTGCTGGATCCACCCTTTGCTTGTGGAATTCTGACCGATGCAGTTCTGCACCTTTGTGGCTATCAAGGCTGGATTGAGTTACGCCATGATTCCATTGCACCGCGCGGGGGGCTGTAACAGTTGCGCTCCGTGTACGTAGTACGTGCAGGAAATTCAGAAACGAAAAAGGGACTGATTTTATTTTAAATAAATAGATCAGTCCCATTTTTTCTTTAGATTATATAGGGATGATTGTGGATATTTATAATCGAAAAGAGCATTTCACCAATCCGCACCTTGAGCATAAGCGCCATCTACCAGCTCTTGAACAACTGCAAGAAGAAGTTGATAAGGTGCTACATAGCGTTAGTTTGGACGGTGCAGGTGCATTTAAATTTGTGTCAAAGGTATGTTGCTATACTACTGCGGACATTATTTCTGATCTAAATATTGCGATCCTCCAAAGTTTAAAAATTGGCAGTTACTCCGCGGCGGAAGCGCTTTCTAGGTCTTCACTTGAAAATTCGATAAATTTGATTCTCTTTAGCAAGGACCCCACATCAAGCCGACCTAAATCGATACTACTCAACCATTTAAAGACATCGAAGATTAGGGCTCGAAAATGGCATCGCTACGCATTAGAGAGTAATAATGCTGAGTCCATTGAACGATCTAGTGACTTTGAGCATTCCCTGCATCTTATGGAGAATCTGTTTGGGGATCTAGATTCAAAATCTGTGAAAGGTTGGCCGGATGCATACAGTCGCTTCAAAGACGCTGGGTACGAGCATTTCTACCATATATTATTTGCGCCTGCCTCGGATTCCATACATGGATTTAGCAACGATATTTTCAATCGTTTCTTAGGAGAGAAACTTCCCGTAAGCGAGGAGGAAAGAAACGATTACTTTGAAGGGCAGGTGGCAGAGAAAATTTCTTTCGCGTATTACCTTGCTACCCACTCTATTCTGTTTTTTTGCGCTGCCGCTTCTCACATTGCCGAAAGGGCTGAGGATGAGAACGCGTCTGAAAAATTCCAAATCATAGGAAAGGCGTTGGAGTCGATGATCATGGAGCACGAGACGCTGACTAAAGCTTGCATTGACAGGCTGGCCCCAGCCAAGCAATCCCTTAAAGACATGCAGCCTGATAGAGAAATACTATAAAAAACGAAAAGTCTGACGTGGTCCAGCTAACGAAAAATTGAATCTCCACAGATGTATATGCATGTTGACTGGCTATTCTTTTCCCCTTTTTAAAAGAAGGGACTGTTTTATTTTCGATTTACTTCCCGAAAATAAATCAGTCTCCTTTGTTCTTTTTGAATGAAGCTTCTGTTGAATAGGCGCCTACTCGAAACGAGCTCGGGTAAGGGCCAAAGTAGTCATTCTTTCTTAGGCGGCGGAGGTGGTGGAGGCTTTTGATTGCTCATGCTGGTTCAGCTCCTGCTGATGGCTATAAAACGGAATGAAGGACAACACCGAAAAAATCATAGTGAGTGTTACGGAATTTGCTAAGGGCACGAGTTTTGAACCACGGTTATCGTTATTCACCGTGTTAACGGTTGCACCTTCGATGTAGTAGCTCAAGATTATTGTCTTGAAATAGGTTTCTGCGTCGTCTTCATTTTCGCCATGTACTGCGAAATGAGTGGTTGTTTCGGCACGATACTTCTCTAGCTCAGTCAGGGTTGGGAGGCCCCTGTCGAAATCACGCAGTTGCCAAGATGAGCGGAAGTAATAAGCTCCGCAAAGTAAGCAGAAAATGGCAGACAAATACAGAATTCAGAATGAGACACCGGCAAAGCCGTCCTCTGAGCCGGGCGCTTTACTCAGCACATAGGATAGAAATGAGAGCAATACGCCTAGGATGGCCAAGGGGAGGTTGAGCCTCGAAATGAGCTTTTCTTTACGTTCCAGTTCGTAAAAGTAAATCTTTTCGTAAAATGCAAATCTTGCCGCTTCGTCCATGCGATCTTCCTTTTTACTCAATCATCGCTTTGCGTGTTGAGTACAGCCCTAGAGGCTTTAGACTCGATGCCTTCGACTGTCCAACCGAATTTAGCTAGGCTCTAAGCGGACGGATTCGATTTTTAGAAGGAATCCGTCCCAAGACCAATTTCAATCACTGAGGCTGCAACCTGCAGCTAGTCACCAGGCTTATGCTTGTGGATAGGCAAAGTCGGGTGCTTCTTATCGTTGGGTGGATTCACATGCCGTCTGCGATCTTCCTTGCCGTCGTCACGCTTGGGCTTTGGACCCGGCTTGATGTCAGTAAACATACGCACTCCTGTAATGAACGGTGATGATAAGCATTGAAAAAGTAGCACATGGCCATTCACTTCGCTCATCACACAGGCATAACTAGCACCGGCCATGCTAAGACCCAGGCTGCTCAGATACATCAACGCCAAATTCCGTTTTCTTTCACCTCTGGTACCACGATGAAAAAGCTTTTAGTCGCAGCAACCCTCGTCGTCGTGACCATGTACTACGTTGGCTACTACAACGCCGTTGAAGACGGCGACATCGAGACGATTGTCTTCATCAAGAAGCACCCCACGTTTCAGATGAAGTTCTACAACATCCACGCCAATGATGGAGAGATCAGGAAGGTAGAGCGCCTGACGGCACAGGAGCGGGGGTGGATTATTGATTACTGCAGGTACCGGTTAGGCATCGATACAGACCTGAGTACTCAGGGTGACGTCGATATGTGCTGGAAGAAATAGCACTATTTATACGGTCGAGGTTGTCAGTTATGACTGGCAATCTCGGCCATTTTCTTTCGTCTGTTGGGGCAGGGGACGGATCTGTCGTGGGGGCCGAGACGGAATGAGGTCTAGATAAACACCAACGTTTAAAAAGACATCTCCAGACACTCTCTCAGGCTACATATCCTTGCGCCTTTGCCTACAGCTACGCCAGAATCCGCCGGCTTGTGCGCCTTGGGGGCGAGTTCTATTGTGGTGCGGTCGCTGACGAATCAGCGACCGGGTTTAGCGACTCGACTTTTTTGTAATAGGTGCATCAGCGTTCCATGCTTTGTCGCAGACTCGATGTCTGCGACTCCGCTATGGTGGCTGTATGCGGGAGACCCTCGGGTCTGCCGGGTGCCTATAACCGGTTCGCTAACCTGCGTACAGCCGCCACCTTTCTGTTTAGCGACAGTTATGGCGGCTCCATCCTAATAGGAGCTTCACCATGATCAAACCAACACCCAACCCGCCCGAAACCGCCTCGGTTTCCCCCTACGAATCCATCGATTCCAAAAAACTCCACGAAGCCGCCGACCGCGCGCTCGACCATTACCTCTGTCCGCCCGGTTCCACGCCGCCGCCACGTAAAAAACGTGGGATGTATGCCGTGACGGCGGACAACAAAACCGAAGAACTGCTGGTCGATGCCAGTGCAACACTCGCTTCGGCCAAAACCATCGCCCAGAACGTCTCCAGCCTGTTACCGGCATCGCAGCGCCATGCGCTGGGGGGGATTGCGCAGTTGATCATGCTCGGGGAGTTGGCGGTGAATCGGGCGTTGGATAATTTGCAATTGCCGGAGTGATGCGGTTGTCGGGGACGCCTGCTGATTGATCGGGTGTCCATTCTGGCGCTTTCGCGAGCAGGCTCGCTCCCACAGGGTTTTGTGTTGGTCAGGAATGTTGTGTCCGGCGCTGAAACCTTTGGGAGCAGGGCTGGCAGCGATGGCGATGACACATGCGTTGTATCCGTTGCCCGAACCTTCGGCAGCTCCTACAGGAGGAAAAGGGGACGGATTTATATTTGAAAAATAGATCCGTCCCCTTGAATGCAGATGCCCATCTAACGGTGCAACCTCTGACGGGGAACCGTATCAAGATCTACCTAGTCGCCAAAATCAAGGGCATTACCGCTAGCCCGGACATAATAATTATCGAATTCACCGCTTTCGATGAACACGAAGCCATGGCGAGTGTAAAAGCGATTTGAAGCGCTTTCCTTGAGAGCACCCACCTTGATGGGACGCCCGATCTCATCAGCCTCTCTGAAAATCCGAGTAAGAACTTCAGAGCCGATTCCTGCTCCTTGAGCTCTGGGTATCACATACAAGTGGTCAAGCAGCAGCTCGCTCTGCTGGTCTTTGATTACGACAAAACCGACCAGATCACCTAATACTTCTATGCGGCGTGTGCTGTTAGCGTCGAACCCACCAAGAAATCGTTCGCGCGCACGATCTGGGTCAAATCGTCCAAGCCGTTCAAGGCTCTCGCGCATGGCCTCAATCCTGATGGCTACCAGATCTTCCAGGTCGTTATCGGAAGCTGCGCATAAAACGACAGCGGAGTTTTGATCAGCGGAGGCTGGCATAACAAGCACCCTAAACATGGCCGGTCAGTAATTATAGAGAACAGAATCCGCATAACCACTGCGGCCTCGGTTCATTGGAGGCGATGGCTCCCTATCAGCTTCAGGGAGATGTGTTCGCCGGATGCTTACGTCTGTTGGGGCAAGGGGACGGATCTGTGCTGGGGTCCGAGACGCGATGAGGATTCCGATAAACACCAACGTTTAAAAAGACATCTCCAGACACTCTCTCAGGCTACATATCCTTGCGCCTTTGCCTACAGCTACGCCAGAATCCGCCGGCTTGTGTGCCTTGGGGGCCAGTTCTATTGTGGTGCCGTCGCTGACGAATCAGCGATCGGGTTTCGCAGCCCGGATCAATCAAGGCGCACAGCGCTCCGAAACGTTGCCACATTTGGCAACGGTGCTTTATGGCGGCTGTGCGCGGGATACCTTCGGGTATGCCGGGTGCCTTGATTCCCGGTCTGCGAACCTGCGTACAGCTGCCACCTCTCTTCGTTTCGCAGCGAAATGTGGCGGCTCCAACAATCAAGGAGCTTCACCATGATCAAACCAACACCCAACCCGCCCGAAACCGTCTCGGTTTCGCCCTACGAATCCATCGACTCCAAAAAACTCCACGAAGCCGCCGACCGCGCGCTCGACCATTACCTCTGTCCGCCCGGTTCCACGCCGCCGCCACGTAAAAACCGCGGGATGTATGCCGTGACTGCGGACAACAAAACCGAAGAACTGCTGGTCGATGCCAGTGCAACACTCGCTTCGGCCAAAACCATCGCCCAGAACGTCTCCAGCCTGTTACCGGCATCGCAGCGCCATGCGCTGGCGGGGATTGCGCAGTTGATCATGCTCGGGGAGCTGGCGGTGAATCGGGCGCTGGATAATTTGCAATTGCCGGAGTGATGCGGGTGTCGGGATCACCTTGTGATTGATCGGGTGTTCACTCTGGCGCTTTCGCGAGCAAGCTCGCTCCCACAGGGTTTTATGCTGATTGCAGATGTTGTGTACGACGCTGACACCTGTGGGAGCAGTTGATTATTACCGTGCCATTTTCGTGTGGTTATTGAGACGCTTCAGGACATTCGCGGGTCCATCGCGTCACCGTCATGTCATTGAACTGCTCTCCGATGGTATCGACGCGTAGGCAAGTTCCTTTCTTCGCGTAGTACAAGATGCAGCGCGAGCTATCAAACGAGCAGGTATCCAGTTCGAAGAACTTGCGTGTAGCCAGCTCCTTCTCCACGCCACTGTATTCATAGCCGTCGTTGGTATGCATCCGCGTCGGCTTCCAGCCTTGTTTGAGTAGCTTGGACTTGACCGCAACCAAACGCTCACCTACGACGATGCCTGCTGGCCCGCGATTGTCGTTTGGCGCCTGTAAGTCATCGGCAAACGCTGCGCTGATACCCGTGTAATAAAGTGCGAAAAATACGAGGGTCGAGGCCTTCAATTACAGTTCCTATAGCCGATTTTAGCTCGACAAAAACTCCGGATCCTCGGTATGAGGTTGCGGAGGATGGTGATTCTTGGTGCCAGCCCTTCGGGACGTGCTGCCTCCCTTGTTGCTGCTTTCGGCCTAGCGCCGAGCCTTGTGAAAGTGACCTGGGTTATTGCCTGCTTTTATTTAGTCGTTCCTGTGATTCTTCTTCCGGTGCAATGAAAGGTTGCCACCAGAAAATCCTTGAGTGACCACGCCCAAAGGCCTAGAAGCATGCAGATCACCAAAAAAGTGAAATATTGATGAAAGTCCGTACGGGGCACTTTTTGGCTGGTTATTCCAACCAGCCCGAGACTTATCAGGCTGACGCAAAAAAAACTCAGACATCGTAAGGCGAGATAGCAAAGGTCTCTGAAGTTAATCGTGGGTACCCAGCTTTTTGCAGATTCGGAAAATAAAGCCGACCACACCAGATGAAACAGACTTGCGTAGATAAAGCTCAGGCTTAGGCGTTCTGCTACGTCAGCGCCGGAACCGAGGAAAATTTGTGAGTAGAAATGGTCGAGAAAAACACCTACGGGACGCATGAGGTCGAGGAAAGGAAACAGGGCGACCCCACCTGCGAGGTAAATGGCTAAAAAAGCGATTACTTTCATCTCGCACTCCGTTGCTTTATTTGCCAGGTCGATTTGATGTCAAATCGGTGTTTTGCGTTCTATGCATCGACCTCGGTATTGGCATTGCCTGACTATTTTTTCAGCTAGGTAAGTCAACAGCATAGTCATCATGACCACTTCCGGTAACTCAGTCGCTGGACGTCAGAAGGGTAGAGGGCCAGACGGCAGAGAAGCACGGTTTTGCGGCGAGCGGGGTTTCGATGGGCTGCGAGGTTGAGCATTTCGCTAGGGATGTGGACGGATCTATTCCGAGAGGTGTTACGGGATTCGTTGCCGATAAACACCAACGTTTAAAAAGACATCTCCAAACACTCTCTCAGGCTACATATCCTTGCGCCTTTGCCTACAGCTACGCCAGAATCCGCCGGCTTGTGCGCCTTGGGGGCGGGTTCTATTGTGGTGCGGTCGCTGACGAATCAGCGATCGGATTTGACCGTCCGCCCAATATCAAGGCGCGCCAGCGTTCTGCACGTGTTCAGGCATTGTCTGAAATCATGTCGCGGTGGCTGTGCGTGGGACACCTTCGGGTGTGCCGGATTCCTTGATGTCCGGTCGGTCAACCCGCGTACAGCTGCCACCCAGTTTGTTTGACCGCGAACGGTGGCGGCTCCAGTCATCAAGGAGCTTTACCATGATCAAACCAACACCCAACCCGCCCGAATCCAACTGCACGTCCCCCTACGAATCCATCGATTCCAGAAAACTCCACGAAGCCGCCGACCGCGCGCTCGACCATTACCTCTGTCCACCCGGTTCCACGCCGCCGCCTCGTAAAAAGCGTGGGATGTACGCCGTGACGGCGGACAACAAGACCGAAGAACTGCTGGTCGATGCCAGTGCAACACTCGCTTCGGCCAAAACCATCGCCCAGAACGTCTCCAGCCTGTTGCCGGCATCGCAGCGCCATGCGCTGGCGGGGATTGCGCAGTTGATCATGCTCGGGGAGTTGGCGGTGAATCGGGCGTTGGATAATTTGCAATTGCCGGAGTGATGCGGGTGTCGGGATCACCTGGTGATTGATCGGGTGTTCATTCCGGCGCTTTCGCGAGCAGGCTCGCTCCCACTTTTGAGTGTGTTCCAAGGTGGGAGTGTGCTGGCTCTTCAGCTGCGATAAGTTTCGACACGATGTACGCGTTTCTGTAACCGCGAGTGGCGGGTGCTTGCTTAGTGTCAATCGACTGCCAGGTTATCCCGAGCCCACTGTTCAGCCGTAGTCACCTGAATCGACCGCTGTGCGTTGAAAGTCCCCGCTTTAGGCCACGACACGCCTCTGCCTTGGGCAAATACGGCGCGGTATTTTTTGATGTGGTGAGTGGGGTCTTTTTCCAGTTCCTGCATCAGGTGCGGAACCGTCCAGACGTTACGCTTGAACGGACGCCCCAGCACACGTTCAAGCAGGCTCGCCACCTGTCCATACGTCACCGTGTCGCCAGACAGGTACACGATCTCGTTGCGAAAGCGCGGTTCGAAGAAAACGATGTCCGCTGTCAGCTTGCCGATGTCCTCCGGTGTCGTGAGTGTCACGCTGGTTTCCAGGCTGCCCAAGGCGTTGACGGTGTGGTTCTCAAAATCGACGACCTCAAAGACCGGCTCGAACAGAAAACTGGTGAACATGCCGGTCGAGATGATCACCCATTCGGTTTTATCCTGAGCGCGGAGCAACTCGCGCACGTCGAGTTGCGCATCGAACAAGTCCTGCGGGCTGCCCCGGCCAATCACTTCGAAATCGACGCCAAACTGCCAAGGGAAATAGCGCTTCACGCCGGATCTGAGCGCCGCTGTTGCCAGTTTCATCGGTGTTTCGCGGCCCGCGACCATGCCGGCGCAGCCTATGACGGTGTCGAATGCTGCGAACACTTCGGCCAGTTGATCGATGGAATCGTTAACCAGGTCTGCAGCGACTAGCTGGATGCCCAGACTGCGCAGTTCATCGACTTCCAGTTTTTTCTCGGGGGCTTGCGTGTTGATGGTCGAATCCCTGAGCAGGACGCTGATGGTGCTGCCGGGCGAGCGCTTGGCTATCCGCGCAAGGTTACGCAGCACCGGCAGGCCGAGTTCGCCGGCGCCGAGTACGAGAATGGATTGTGGGGAAGGGTGGGTCGCTTCGGTCATGATGTCTCCTGAGGTACGTCGTCTGTATGATTTGGCGATGCTGGCACGATTGCGCAGGGCTCAGAAGAAGGCACACGCGTGATACCAGGGGGACATATGACCGATGAGGAAACCCTTAGCCAGGCAGAAGCGATCTGCCAGACGCTAAGACGAGACGATGATGGCGTGCGGCGCGAAGTCCTGGCGCACGCCGGCAGCCGCTGGTCACTGGGTATCCTGCATGCCCTGGGTGTGTACGGCACGATGCGTCATGCCGAGATCAAACGGCAAATGACGGGCGTGACTCAGCGCATGTTGACCAAGACGCTGCGTGCGCTGGAACGCGATGGTTTGCTGATACGGCGGGAGTTGGATCAAGTGCCGCCCCATGTCGAGTACGAGTTGACGGCGTTGGGTATGGAGCTGTTGGTTCGCATGTCGCCGATTTGGACGTGGGTTGTGGAGCACGTCGATGATTTTCGCGAGGCGCGTCGGGTGTTTGATGGTCAGAGTGGGAAAAAACCTGCTTGGCAGGTTCCGGTGGTGGGGCTGGTTGATTCAGAAGGGGCCGATTGAACGCTCGTGTCATTGAATGGTTCGCGCCCGAGAAATCAGCGGCGAATCTATTCAAGAAGGCAGGTGATCGACCACCACCCTCACGGGTGATGGTCGATTGCTTAACGCAGGTTAGATATTCGGGGTGTAAGAGAAACTCTGTGAAGCTTCGGTATCGGTGAATGGCGTGACGCGAGTTTTCTTGTTGAACAAGCCATTGACGACCGAGCCGGGGAACATCTCGATGGCGTTGTTGAACAGTTCGACGTTGCGGTTGTAGATGGTGATGGCTGCGCCGACGTTCTCTTGCTGTTCGGCAATTTCACGCATCATGTTGTTCGCCGCTTCTGATGCTTTCAGGTCAGGGTAGGCCTCGAAAGCGATGCGTAGGCCACCTATCAGCTCCCGGGTGGCGGTTTCAACGGTCGTGAGGGCATTGCCATTGGCGCCCGCAGGCAGGGCGTTGACCGCGCTGCGAAGGCCAGTGATCTTTTCCAGGAGGCTGGCCTCATAGACCATGAAATCTGCGAGCACTTTTTGAAGCTGGTCGAGAACTTTGGTCTTCTGGCGTTCGTAAACGAGGACGTCCGACCATGCACGTTGTACTCGGTTGTGTCCCCCGATGATGCCGTTATAAATGCTGAAGCCCGCTACGATTATGACGACAGCGATAACAGCGGAGAGGATGAGTGCAATGTCCATGGCTTACTTCTCTTGGCGTTGTTTTGGGGGAGTGGCGGTAAAGGTAAAGTTGTCATCGTGCAGCTCACTGAGTGCATGGCTCCATTGGAGCGCAGACAACAGACGCGGCAGTTCGATACCGGCAGAAATTTCTTCGTAGAAATTGTTGGGCGAAGCCAGCGAATACTGGGCACCGAACGCGAACAGGTCGTTGCTCTCAAAACTTAGGCAGAGCTCTCCACTGTCGGAGAACTCCAGGTTCGGACGATGGAGGATGTCGAACAGCTTCAGCAAGTGGAGCACCGTCGAAGGCTTGATGAATTTCGCACAAAGCATCTCGCTGCGACCGGTCAAACGGAACGCTTTATTGAAATCCGTAGAAGCCGTGTCCATGGGATGCGAATAGTCGTTCTGGGACTGGTAATCAGATCTGACCGATATTCCGGTGACCCATGGAAAGTCGATGACCAAACTGTAGCGATCGTAGTGGTCATAAACCACTCGAGTCTCGGTTTTGGTATTGCCCTTTTCGTCGGTAACCGTGGTATGCACCTCGCGTCGGTTGACATAGTGCAGCTGGCGGTACGTGAAAGGGAGGTTGCGCAACGTGCCGGTAAATTCACCCTGTATCGACTCGACCAACTTGCGGCTGTAGTCGCCGCGACGGTAATCACCAAATTCCGTGTCCAGCTCTTTGAGGGTTGCGGCTGAGTCTTCTCTCAGGAAAGTCAGTCCGTTGTGGAAGTAGGATGACAGTCGAGCAATTCTTTTACTGAGCGACGGCAACCGATCAGATTTGGATTTCATCCATGCCAGACTCCAAACGGCAATCACGATGCCGAGAAAACCAGTACCCATGCCGAACGAGTCGGGATCAATTTCCAACCGGTAAAAGAACAGAGCGACGCTATGGATGTTCCCAATCCAATAAAGGGCCACAGCGCTCGCAAGCAATAACAGGCCGGTGCCGAAACACCACCATGCGCGTGTGCGATCGAATTCGAGCGGGCCGTTGTACAAGGCGAACTCATGGATCACGTTCAGGAGGTCGGCATTGGATTCAGCCCTGTCAATACTGGCTTCGCTCACCGTCAGCAACTCAGTGAGTCGCGCGTTCTGCGATGCGTTGGGCATGTAGACATCCTTCAGCGAGAGCAAGGTCGAAAACTCACAAAAGCATAGCGATGGTGTCCTGGCCTCACTTCGGATTCAGGGATGCCTGGTGCGGGAGCAATGGTCCGGTTTGAGGATTTGGCTCTATTCATAATCTGTCAGAAACATTGAAAAGGAGTGGACGATACCATTGTCATGCGCTGACCGCTTGTGGCGGATACGTGTCTCTGGAAATGGTCGAGCATTCGGCAGGCAGTAGTCTGTGGCCCCTGTCCGTGCGTCGGGCGTTGTCATGACAGTTACCTCGGCGACCGATTGATAAAGACGCAATCCAGCCGCACGCCATTCTGTCATTTGGTCGATGTCAGTTCAGGCAAAGCGGCGTTTATGAAATTCAGGGCGATTCATATGCTTAGAAAGTGTGCGCTGCAATGGCGCACTTAAATTGTCGGACAATGATCGAACTGGCCGGATTCGGAGACTTTCGTAGCACTATCCCGGTGCGGTTGTATAACAGTTACGCACCAAGTTAAGCGCAAAAAGTTTTTTTGATTTTCATTCTTGACAGCTGTTTTTATTTGTTTAAATCTCACTTCGCCGAATGGTTCGGCTTCATTGAATATAAGGAGAGTGTCATGACTGTTATTAATCTCGAATCGAAAACCCTGGCTAACTGGACTCAAGCAGCAGGTCCGGTTAAAACCACCGTCAAGTGATGTCAGGGCCCGGAAGAAGTTCTTCCGGGCTTTTTGTTTTTACCAGTCTCAAGGACGAGAGAAGTGCCATCCTATATTAGTGATAATATTTTTTTTCTGATCAAGAATAAGCAATTGGTGCTATGGGACTACCAGGCACACAAGCAATATTCCATCTCTCCTCAGTATCTTTGTCGTTTACTGCATCTCAGCCAAAACCCAGACGTAGAGCCGGATACACAAGATTCGATCGACCAGGAATTGCTGGCCGCCGGGGTAGTGTCAGAGAGCGGATTTCCCGCAATGGAATGGGGCTGGGATGATCTTTCCCGCATCTTTCACGTTGGCACCAGCAAGATCGACTATGCGGCGCGACCGGAAAGTGTCGATGAATGGGCGATAGCCTACCAATCGGCATGTGACGAAGCCTTTACTGTTCCAGTGCCGAGGTTAAGGCATGAGAGTAAGGGTAAAGATACAGGGCACTGTATTGCTCTAACACGACCGGTCACTACTCAGAATTATGACTTGCAAAGTACCTTGTCAAAGCGCCGCAGCGTCAGGGAGTTCCTTCCTGTGGCGCTCACGAAGCAGCAGATAGAATTGATTCTTTATTATTCGCTGGCGTATCTTCCTTCCCGCGGTCTTGCGACTAGCCAGCTGTGCCCTGATGAACTTCGCCATCGCAGGAGTAGCCCATCAGGTGGCGGACTCAATGCCATTGAGGGATATGTTTACATCAACAATGTCGCGCAGATCCCGCCTGGGTTCTATTACTACAATCCTGTCGAACACCAGTTGGAATCCATAAAAACCGATGACGATTTCAGCTTGGGTCATGCACTCAACGGCCAATTTTTCGCGGAAGATATTCCGTTCGGTATTTTTCTGACGTGCCAGTTTGACCGGCTATGGTGGAAGTATCCGCACTCAAGGGCCTACCGCGTCGCGCTGCTGGACGCCGGTCATATTTCCCAGACCGTGCAGCTTGTTTCAACTGCCTTGGGCCTTGGGACTTGGGTCTCTGCCGCTATTGATGAGGCATGTCTGGAGCCGATTCTGGGCGATTCCCATCAGTCAGCTCCTTTGTTGTTTGTCGGTGCCGGGGTTAGCACCGGCAGGGACATGCCGGTGGCTTTGGAAGCGCTGCATGCCAGCGGAGGCGCACGAGAAAATGATTAAGCAAGAGTGCTCAATCGACAGCGATGCGTTGATGGTCTTCTTGGACTGGAACGAGGCCGCCACCGTGCGTTCGCGGCCTAACGCCTATGACCTGTCGGGTTGGGCGCAGGGCGGCGAACAGCACAAAGACTGGTTTGTGCCGACGGCAACTCCCTGGTTGGCTGATGAGGCTGTTCATTGCCATGGCGACGCCGTCAGGCAGGCGATATTGGCAAGATATCTGGTGATGTTCCTCGACTACACAACTGAGTTAGAGACCCGCATTGTCAATCGCTCGATCACAACCATTGCTCATGATCGAATCGGTTTGGGTTTGTCTCCAGAGTTGAAACTCACAGGGCTCAAGTTATATGCCGATGAGGCCTATCATGCGGTGATGTCGGCAGATGTCGCCAATCAAGTCAGCGCTATTTATGGAATTGCCAATCGGGAAATTACCTCGGAACGCGTGCAGAACATCCGGGCGCTTGTTAACTCGGTAGAGCCTGCCCATACCGAATTGGCTTGGTTTGTTGTTGGATTTGTTTCTGAAACTGTGATTACCAAAGAATTCCTGAAGATCTCTAGGTCAACGGTTTATACGCCCGTCTACCGGATGCTGCGTGACCATCTTGAGGATGAACTCAAGCACTCACTTTATTTTTCGCATCTTTTTACCATTGTTTGGCAGGGTGCTTCGGACGCTCAGAAAACATTCATGGCGGATTTTATCGTTAAAGCCATCTTCGAATTTTTCAGGCTGCATGAAACATGGTTGTACGAGAACTTGAAGCTGGTGGGCGTTGATGCCGCCAGCGCGCAGGTTATCCATGAAAGGCAGCAAGGCAGCGCGCCTCATCGTGCCAGGGCCAGAGCTGGATGTACCGCAACGATAACGGCGATGAAACGCAGTGGTTTTTTCAAAGAACCGATGAACGTGAAGCGCTTTGCCGAGGCAGGGCTTATCGAATGACAGACAAAGGGAGACTACGGTGAACGTTAAACTCAAATCGCCTTCAAAGGCCTCTGCACTTTTCCTGCTGTCGGTCATGGTCGCACTTGGCGTATTCCCGCTCGATGTATTACTGCCGTCTTATCCGGCTCTGGCGGATGCGTTTGGAATGAAGGTCAATGAAGTCACCTACTTTGTGGCGACATTTGCGGTGGGGTTCTCCATCTCTCAGATCGTTGTAGGGCCGCTGTCCGACAAGTATGGCCGGCCTGTCATGCTCAAACTTGGGTTGGTAGTGTCACTGCTGGGTATTGCGGGCTGCCTGCTGTCCAGCACGCAACTGCAGTTTGCCTTGGCGCGAGTCGTGCAGGGCGCAGGGTGCGGATGTTTTGTGTTGGCTCAAGCGATTGTTCAGGATGTCTTCACGGCTGAAGACCGGCAGCGGATTCGCATTTACATGCTGTCGTTAAGCGGGATTTGTATTTCCTTTTCTCCGTTGTTTGGGACGTATCTGCAGTACGCCCTGAATTGGCAGGGGAGTTTCTACGTGTTTGCTGTGCTGGCTGTGATCTTGCTGGGGCAAACACTGTGGTTTTTTCCCAAATTACCGGATCAGTCGCTAACGTCGCGATCGCAAAAGCTGGAAATTCTCAAGCGTTATGCGGATATCTTCAGCTATAAACCTTTCGTGTATTCGTGGATGACATCGGCTATGGCCTTTTCCTGTCATTTTGGATTCATTGCTATTTCTCCCATCATCTTTCTCGAAACGCTCCGGGTGTCCTCGTTGAGTTACTCATTTGTGCTACTGGCCTACGGAGGCGCCTATGTGGTGGGCGGGTTATTGGCCACCCGGTTATCCAGAACACTGACGATCGACACTCAAATCAAGGTGGGATTGGCTATCTCCGGGCTGTCCGGCCTGATCATGGTGGGGTTGATTCAGTTCCAGCTCTCTATCGCTACAGTGGCCATCCCAATGATCATCTGTACGCTAGGAACGACACTGGTCAGGCCCGCGGCCGCCTCCAGGGCCATGGAGATGTTCAGCGAGAAAGCGGGGGCCTCGTCGGCGGCGGGCGGCACCCTCATGTTCGTGACGGCTGGCGTCGTCAGCGTGCTGCTCGCCGTCGCCCCTTTTCCTCCGCTGGCGAGCCTGTCCGTGTTCATCTTGATCGCAACGGTACTTGGCTATGGTTTCAACAAATGGGGCGGCGCTGAGGACCCGGCGCTTGAGAGCGTTGCTGCCAAGTGACCGCTAGCTGGCAACCCTGGCCCTCACCCCAGCCCTCTCCCGGAGGGAGAGGGGGCCGACCGAGGTGTGTTGCGGGGTGCATCGACCTGGAAGACCGAGGTGATTATGGCTTTGGTGATTCTGGGATTTTGCGAGTAGAAGCGGCCCTCACCCCAGCCCTCTCCCGGAGTGAGAGGGGGCCGACCGAGGTGTCTTGCGGGGTGCATCGACCTGGAAGATCTTGGTGATTATGGCTTTGGTGATTCTGGGATTTTGCGAGTAGAAGCGGCCCTCACCCCAGCCCTCTCCCGGAGGGAGAGGGGGCCGACCGAGGTGTGTTGCGGGGTGCATCGACCTGGAAGACCGTGGTGATTATGGCTTTGGTGATTCTGGGATTTTGCGAGTAGAAGCGGCCCTCACCCCAGCCCTCTCCCGGAGGGAGAGGGGGCCGACCGAGGTGTCTTGCGGGGTACGTCGACCTGGAAGACCTTGGCGATTATGGCTTTGATGAAAGGCCTTGGCGATTATGATTTGGTGAAGGGCTTTCGATTTGGCTTTGTGAGCTTGGCCATTTTGGATTCAATGAAAGACGTTCAAGTCGGTGTAGCTCTCGAATATCCCCGAATTTGTCCCCTCTACCTCTGGGAGAGGGCTAGGGTGAGGGGCTTTCCGTTCGGGACAACAAGGTCTCAAGCCTAGCCAACGGCGGCGCATCCTGGCTGCGGTCAAATACCTGGATGCCAATCTTGAGCAACCGTCCATTCTCGGCTGCGCTAATCACCTGCTCACACCGCAACAACAACCGCCCCTGATCACATTCCTGCGCCTTCATCCCCATCGGCAACTTCCCTTCCAACCGCAACTCCGCCATCCGACTCTGCGCTGCAATCATCGCCACCGACCGATCCCTTAAAATCCCACTGCTCTGCGTCATCAACCCCGCCACCCGCACAGCCGCCGACATCGCCACGGCAATAATCGCCAGCGCCACCAGCACCTCAATCAACGTGAAACCCGCTTCCCGCGAACGCGCACACATAAACCGCCCAAAGCCAAAACCCAGCCCTCGACGCTAACCCCCGTCCTTGACGGCTTGACGACGAAAACACCCGAGGATTTTCAACATCACTGACATATCTTCTTGCAACACTGCGCGTCGAATCGAATCAAGCCAGGGTATGTCGAGATGGATATCGCACCTTTCAAATCGCTTCAGCAACCGATGCGCACGCCGCGTGGGCAGCAGGGTTTTACCCTGATCGAGATCATGGTGGTCGTGGTGATTCTGGGGATTCTGGCGGCGATGGTGGTGCCCAAGGTGCTCGATCGGCCGGATCAGGCGCGGGCGACGGCGGCGAAGCAGGATATTGGTGGGTTGATGCAGGCGATGAAGTTGTATCGCCTCGATCACGGCACTTACCCGAGCATGAACCAAGGGCTGAAGGTGTTGGTGGAGCGGCCGGCGGATGCGAAGAACAGCAATTGGCGTTCGTACCTGGAGCGTTTGCCGAACGATCCGTGGGGGCGTCCTTATCAGTACCTCAACCCCGGCGCGAATGGCGAGATCGACATCTTTTCCCTCGGTGCCGACGGTCAGCCGGACGGCGACGGCGTGAATGCCGACATCGGTTCCTGGCAGTTGTAAGGCCGGCCATGAACAGCCGCTCGCCTGAGGGGGCGAAGCAACAGGGCATGGCGATTATCAGCGCGTTGTTGATTGCGGCCGTGGTGGCGGTGATTGCGGCGGGCATGTTGACGCGCCAGAGCGTGTCGACCCGGGCGCTGGAGGCGGATCAGCAGCGCGTGCAGGGGCGTTGGCTGGTGCAGGGCGGGTTGGAGATCAGCCGTCAATTGTTGTGGGACGCACGTCAGCGCGATCCGTTGACCCGGCTCGATCAGCCGTGGGCGCAGCGGCTCTCCGCGCAAGGTTTTGAAGGGCGGCTGGAGGATGAGCAGGGCAAGTTCAACCTGCGCAATTTGGTGGCCAATGAGCGGGTGGATGAGGCGCAGGTGGCGGCGTTTCAGCGCTTGTGTGAGTTGATCGGGGTCAGCGCCGGGTTGAGTCAGCGCATCAGTCAGCGGGTGATTGCCTCGTACCCGCGACTGCTGAATGCGCAGATGGCCGAGGCGCCGAAAAGTGGTTTCGACAGTGGTCGCGCCACTTCGCCAAACGCCTCACACAAACCGCAGAAGCCAACGCTGCCGATGCTGCGCGGCATCGATGATCTGCGTAGTGTCGACGGCGTGAATGAGGCGGTGATGGGCAAACTGGCGCCGTACCTGACGGTGATCCCCGCAACTACTTGGCTCAACGGCAACACCGCCACCGCGCCAGTTTTGGCTGCTTACGTGCCGGGGCTGTCGTTGGAGCGTGCCAATGCGCTGATCGCCGAGCGCGATGCCGGGCGCTGGTTTATCAACCGTGGCGATTTCGTTAACCGCTTGCGCCTGCCGCAACTGGAGCTGACCAGCGTCAAGGTCGGCATCACCAGTGACTGGTTTCGCCTGCGGGGCGAGGCGCGGCGCGATCAGCGGCGGGTCAGTCTTGAGGCGTTGCTGCATCGCAGCCAGGACCGCTTGCCGCAGGTGATTTGGTCGCGGGTGGGCGTATGAGCCAGTTGAAAGTGGCGTTGCCGCCCTTGGCGGAGCTGGATCTGCACAGTCAATTGCATTGCGCCTGGCTGGATCGTCAGGGCCAGGTCACGCGGGAAGAACGCCTCAGCCTGAGCCAGTTGAGTCAGCTGTCGAAACTGCCGCCGCTGGTGTGTTTTCTGCACCCGGCTGACAGCCTTTTGGCGAGTCTCGATTTGCCGCCGCTGCCGGCGAACAAGATTGTCGCGGCGGTGCAGTGTGCGGCGCAGGCCTTGATGCTGGGCGACAGCAGTGAGATGCACATCGCGCACAGTTCGCGGGACGAGGCCGGGCAGGTGCAGATCGCCTGGGCGCCTCGGCAGCAGTTATTGAGTTTTGGGCAATTGCTGAAAAGCGCTGGGTTGAACCTGCGCGGTCTCTACCCGGCGCCGTACCGTTTGCCGGTGCTGCGCGGCACCGTCGCTTGCGTGCAGGACGGGCATCTGTTGTTGCGCGATAGCGTGCAAGTGGCGCGGGTGCAGCCGTTGTTCGATGACGGACTCGACGGTGTTGTGTGGGAACCGGGCATCACTTTGCACTGGATCGGTGATCAACCGCCGCCGGGCGCCGAATTGCCGATGGCGGAGGCGCAGCGCTGGACTGGGCCGCTACCGGGTTGGGGCCTGCACGGCGCAGTCCAGCAACAAAAAACCGAGCATCGCGGCTGGGGCAGGGCAATCGCCCTGTCAGCGTTGGCCGTGGCGGTTTGGGTCATTGGTTTGAACCTGTATGCCGCTCGCGAGGCCGGGCAGGGCCAGCAGCTGAAAGCCCAGATGAACCTGCGGGTAAAGCAGGCCTTTCCCGAGTTGCCGGTGATTCTCAACCCGTTGCAACAGGCCCGTCAGCAATTGGCGGCGCGGCAAAAGGGCGCGGCGGATGATCCGGCGCAGACTTTTAATCGTCTGGTGTTGCAGGCCGGCACCGGCATGCCGTCGATGGCCGGCAGTGTCGAGCGGCTGGTGTTTGTCGACGGTGCCTTGCAACTGAGTCTGCTGAGTGAAGCCCGTCGTGGCGGCAATGATCAGGACTGGCAAAGCAACTTGGCCCAGGCTGGCATCAGCGTCACTGCCGATGACGAGGGTTGGACCTTGCGTCCGGCCACTGAAGCCAGCCCAAGTGAAAGCGATGACAGCGGCGGAGCAGAAGAAGATGAATAAGGCCTCGCTCGCGCTGTACCGCGCCAAGTGGCAACGCTTCAACGCTCAGGTGCAGGCGCGATGGCAGCCGTTGGCGTTGCGCGAAAAGCGCATGGTCGCCGGCATGGCCATAGCGCTGATCGGCCTGCTGCTGTGGGTCGTGCTGATCCAGCCGCCGCTGAAGAAAATCACCTATTGGCAAACCGAGACGCCAAAACTGCGTGCGCAGACCGAAGCGCTGGAAGTGCTGCTGCGCGAAGTCAGCGTGCGCCCGGACGGGCAAAGCGTGGCGCAGTCGCTGGAGCAGACCCTGCAGGCCAGCGGCCTCGGCGGGCACTATCAATTGCAATCCGGGGAGGCGGGTTCTTGGCAGTTGACCTTCGACGCGGCACCGGCCGACGCCGTGCTCGACTGGCTGTTGAGCAACCCGGCACAACTTTCTCTGCAAGTGGTCGAGGCCCGTTTGCAACGCGCAGACAACCCCTCGACCGAAGTCACCGCCGGCACTTTGTCAGGCACCGTTCGCATGGATCAGGCGCTGGGCGCTAAGGAAGCTTCATGAAGGGGTCAGGATCCAAACCGGCACGTCTGGCGTTGCCGATGTTGCTGATGGCGTTGAGCGCGTGCAGCAACACCAGCACACCGCAAAACCAGCCGCCATTGCTGGTCGACAGTGAACTCGGGCGGCCGCTGGCCAATACTCAGCGCAGCGGCGACGCGGTGCTCGACCGCGAACGCGCACAGGCCCAAGCGCGACCGGCGCCCAAGCAATTGCACAACATCAGCAAGAGTGCGCGCAGTGGTGCGTCGTCGTCGGGCATCGCGTTGCCGAGCAATCCGTTGGGCGATCAACCGGTGACGCTGAATTTTGTCGACGCCGATATTCAAGCGGTGGTGCGCGCGTTGTCGCGATCGACCGGGCAGCAGTTTCTGGTCGACCCTCGGGTCAAGGGCACGTTGACGCTGGTCTCGGAAGGTCAGGTGCCGGCGCGGCAGGCTTATGACATGTTGCTGGCGGCGTTGCGTATGCAGGGTTTCAGTGTGGTGGATGTCGGCGGTGTGGCGCAGGTGGTGCCGGAGGCTGATGCCAAGTTGCTTGGCGGGCCGATTTACAGCGCTGACAAACCGGCGGGTAACGGCATGCTCACGCGCACGTTTCGCCTGCAATACGAAAACGCGGTGAATCTGATTCCGGTGCTGCGGCCGATTGTTTCGCCGAACAACCCGATCAACGCCTATCCCGGCAATAACACCATCGTCATCACCGATTACGCCGAGAACCTGACCCGCGTTGCGCAGTTGATCGCGAGCATTGATTCGCCGAGTGCGATTGACACCGATGTGGTGCAGATTCAGAACGGCATCGCTGCTGACATCGCGCCGATGGTCGCGGATTTGCTTGATGCGCCGGGCAATGATCCGACGCAGAAAATAGCGGTGATCGGAGATCCGCGCTCCAACACCATCATCATTCGCGCCGGCAGTCCGGAGCGTACGGAGCTGGCGCGTAATCTGATTTACAAACTGGATAACGCGCAGAGCAATCCGAGCAATCTGCACGTGGTTTATCTGCGTAACGCCCAAGCGGCGAAACTGGCGCAGGCCTTGCGCGGGTTACTCACCGGTGAGAGTGATAGCGGCACCAGTGACAGCGCGCGTTCGGTGCTCAGCGCCATGGGTGCAAATACTGGCGGCAGCGCTGGGCAGAACGGCCAGAGCGGCACGCAAACCAGCGGCACGACATCGACCAGCAATAGCAGCGGCAGTGCCGGTGGCAGTTACGCACAAGGCAGTGGCGGCACCAGTAGCAGCGGTAATCAGGCGAGCGAACAGAACGTCGCCTTCAGTGCCGGCGGCGTAACGATTCAGGCCGACGCCACCACCAACACTTTGCTGATTTCCGCGCCGGAGCCGTTGTATCGCAACCTGCGCGAGGTGATCGATCTGCTCGACCAGCGCCGCGCGCAAGTGGTGATCGAAAGCCTGATCGTCGAAGTCGGCGAGGACGATGCCAGTGAGTTCGGCGTGCAATGGCAGACCGGCAACCTCGGCGGCAAAGGCGTGATCGGCGGGGCGAATCTGGGTGGTTCGGGGATCAACACCAACGGCAAGACCAGCATCGACGTGCTGCCGCAGGGTTTGAACCTGGGCTACGTCAACGGCACCGTGGATATTCCCGGCATCGGCAAGATTCTTGACCTGAAGGTGCTGGCCCGGGCCTTGAAAAGCAAGGGCGGCACCAACGTACTGTCAACGCCGAACCTGCTGACCCTCGACAACGAAGCGGCGAGTATTTTTGTCGGCCAGACCATCCCGTTTATCAGCGGCAGTTACGTGACTGGCGGCGGGGGCACCAGCAATAACCCGTTCCAGACTGTGACCCGTGAAGAGGTCGGTTTGAAGCTCAATGTGCGCCCGCAGATTTCCGAGGGCGGCACGGTCAAGCTCGATATCTATCAGGAAGTCAGCAGCATTGATGAGCGGGCTTCGGCCAGTGCCAATTCTGCGGGGATTGTCACCAACAAACGCGCGATCGACACTAGCATCCTCCTTGATGACGGCCAGATCATGGTGCTCGGCGGCTTGCTGCAGGACGGTTACAGCCAGAGCAATGACGCGGTGCCGTGGCTGGGCAGCCTGCCGGGGATCGGCGCGTTGTTTCGCAACGAGCGTCGAGCGATCACCAAGACCAACCTGATGGTGTTTCTGCGTCCGTACATCATCCGCGACAGCGAAGCGGGGCGCAGCATCACCCTCAACCGTTACGACTTTATGCGCCGCGCCCAGGGTGGTTTGCAACCGGAGCGCAGCTGGGCAATGCCGGACATGCAGGCGCCACAGTTGCCGACGGCGGCGCAGGGTGTACCGGCGGTGTTACCGGCATCGGGTCCCCGCGCGACGATCAAAGCGGTGCCCATCCAATGATTCCGCCATCGCCTCTTGATCTGGAAAACCGACCTGTAGGAGCTGCCGAAGGCTGCGATCTTTTGATCCTGTTCTTCGACGGACCCAAGCGACCAAAGATCAAAAGATCGCAGCCTTCGGCAGCTCCTACAGGGATTGGGGAGGGCATGAGATGAGTGTGCTGCCTTACGCCTGGGCCAAGGCGCAGCGGATTTTGTTGTGTGATGGCGTGCTGACCGTTTGCCCGTCAACGCCGGGCTGGTCGATCAGCGAGGCGCGGCGGCAGTTCGGTGCGACCACGATTCAGCGCGTGCGCGATGACGAACTCGACGGTTTGCTCGCCGCTGCCTATGCCGACACTGGCAGCGCGGCGGCAGTGGTCGGCGCGGCAGAAAACGAAGTCGACCTCGACCGCCTGATGCAGGACATGCCGGAAATCACCGACCTGCTCGACACTCAGGACGGCGCGCCGGTGATCCGCATGATCAACGCCTTGCTCACCCAAGCCGCCCGCGATGAAGCCAGCGACATTCACATCGAGCCGTTCGAAACCCATTCCGTGGTGCGCTACCGCGTCGACGGCACGCTGCGTGACGTGGTCTCACCGCGCAAGGCTCTGCACGGCGCGCTGGTGTCGCGGATCAAAATCATGGCCCAACTCGACATCGCCGAAAAACGCCTGCCGCAGGACGGTCGCATCGCGTTGCGCGTGGCCGGGCGGCCGATTGATATTCGTGTTTCAACCGTGCCGACCGGTCACGGCGAACGGGTGGTGATGCGTTTGCTCGACAAACAGGCCGGGCGTCTGCATCTGGAAACGCTGGGCATGGACGCGCAGGTGTTGGCCAAACTCGACCACTTGATTCGCCAGCCCCACGGCATCGTGCTGGTCACCGGGCCGACCGGCAGTGGCAAAACCACCAGCCTCTACGCGGCACTGGCGCGGCTGGATGCGAGTACCAGCAACATTCTCACCGTGGAAGACCCGGTGGAATACGACTTGCCTGGCATCAGTCAGATTCAGGTCAACGCCAAGATCGACATGACCTTTGCCTTGGCGCTGCGTGCGATTTTGCGGCAAGACCCGGACATCATCATGATCGGCGAAATCCGCGATCTCGAAACCGCGCAAATCGCCGTGCAAGCGTCGCTGACCGGTCACTTGGTGCTGGCAACCTTGCACACCAACGACGCGGTGTCGGCGGTCAACCGTTTGATCGACATGGGCGTCGAGCCGTTTCTGCTGGCGTCGTCGATGCTCGGCGTGCTTGCGCAACGCTTGGTGCGGCGCCTGTGCAATCACTGCAAACAGGAAGACCCGGCGACCCCCGGCACCTGGCGCCCGGTCGGTTGCCCGGCGTGCAATCAAACCGGCTACAGCGGCCGCACCGGCATTCACGAATTGTTCTGCATCGACGACGACATCCGCACCCTGATTCATCAAGGGGCAGGGGAGCAGGCCTTGCGCGCATCAGCCGCCAAGGCCGGGATGTTCAGCCTGCGCGAGGACGGTGAGCGCTGGATCCGTAGCGGCGCCACCGCCCCTGAAGAAATCTTGCGTGTGACACGGGACGCCTGATGAATCGCTATCGTTTTGAAGCTGCTGATGCCACTGGCAAGATCGAATCCGGGCACCTTGAGGCGGACAGTCAAAGCGCCGCTTTCACAACATTACGCGGGCGCGGGTTGACCGCGTTGTCGGTGCACAAGGAAAGCAACGTTGCCCAGCATGGTGGCGGTGGATTGTTCAGCGCCAAACTTTCCGACAACGACCTCGCGTGGGCCACGCGGCAATTGGCGAGCTTGTTGGGCGCGAGTCTGCCGTTGGAAGCAGCGCTGAGTGCCACGGTCGAACAGGCCGAAAAAAAGCACATCGCCCACACCCTCAGCGCTGTGCGTGCGGATGTGCGCAGTGGCATGCGTCTGGCTGAGTCGCTGGCGGCGCGGCCACGGGATTTTCCTGAGATCTATCGCGCGTTGATTGCGGCTGGCGAGGAGTCCGGCGATCTGGCGCAGGTCATGGAGCGGCTGGCCGATTACATCGAGGAGCGCAACAACCTGCGCGGCAAGATTCTCACCGCGTTTATCTATCCGGGTGTGGTGGGTCTGGTGTCGATCGGCATTGTGATTTTCCTGCTCAGCTATGTGGTGCCGCAGGTGGTCAGTGCGTTTTCCCAGGCGCGGCAGGATTTGCCTGGGTTGACGTTGGCGATGCTAAACGCCAGTGATTTCATAAGGGCGTGGGGCTGGTTGTGTGCGGCGATCATCGCAGGGGCGTTCTGGAGCTGGCGCCTGTACCTGCGCAATCCGGCGGCGCGTTTGAGTTGGCATCACCGGGTGCTGAAGTTGCCGCTGTTCGGGCGTTTTATTCTGGGCCTGAACACCGCGCGATTCGCCTCGACCCTAGCGATTCTCGGCGGCGCCGGGGTGCCGTTGTTGCGTGCATTGGAGGCGGCGCGGCAGACCTTGTCCAATGATCGCTTGAGTTTGAGCGTCACTGAGGCCACGGCCAAGGTACGTGAGGGTGTGAACCTGGCGGCAGCGTTGCGCGTGGAGAATGTGTTTCCACCGGTGCTGATTCATTTGATTGCCAGCGGCGAGAAAACCGGTTCACTGCCACCGATGCTTGAGCGTGCGGCGCAAACCCTGTCGCGTGATATCGAGCGGAGGGCGATGGGCATGACCGCGTTGCTGGAGCCGCTGATGATTGTGGTGATGGGCGGGGTGGTGCTGGTGATTGTGATGGCGGTGTTGTTGCCGATCATTGAGATCAATCAACTGGTCCAGTAGCCGGTTTTTATGGTGTCTGATCGGGCCCCTTCGCGAGCAGGCTCGCTCCCACAGTGTTCTGTGTTGTGAAGTCAATTGCATTCGATCATTGAGAGCACTGAGTTGATCCAGTAGTGGTGTGTCAGATGTTTTTAGGGTGTCTGACCTGGCCTTATCGCTGGCAAGCCAGCTCCCACAGGTTCTTGTGTTGTGTCGCAGATCGCATTGACAACATGGCTCCTTGTGGGAGCTGGCTTGCCAGCGATGGGGCCAGTCAGGGCAACAAATAATCCAATCTTTTTTCCAGGACTTCAGCATCACCCGACCCTCAAAAGGTCCATCCTCGGGTTCTCCTTTCTGTCATCTGCAACCACCCGCCAACGCCTCCAGCCCGATTCAGCCAAACCCCCGCCCCAGACGCTGCGCAGCACCCGACAAACACCCGAGAAAATCCCTTCGGAAACACCTCACAGCTCCCGAGGTTTTTTCCTTTATCTGTCACCGGAAACTGCGAATTTCTCAGTGCGACTTAACCAAGGCCAGCGCTAGCGAGGGCCCCGGTGAGTCCTCCCAGTGTCATGCAAGCAACCCCGAAACCTGTGTTCACAACCCAGTTGAAAAGGAGATTCTTCATGTTCAAGCGCACTCTGATCGCCGCCTCACTGACCGTCGCCGCTCTGGCTTCCGCCCAGGCCATGGCCGCCAACGTTACCGGTGGTGGCGCGACTCTGCCTGCAGCTCTGTACAAAGGTTCTGCCAACAGCATCCTGCCAGCCAACTTCAGCTACCTGGGCACCGGTAGCGGTACTGGCAAAACGGCTTTCCTGACCAACAACTCCGCGCTGTTCAGCACCACCGGTTCGGTGCACTTCGCCGGTAGCGACTCGATCCTCAGCGCTACGGAAATCAGCACCTACAACAGCACCTACGGCGCTTCGTACGGCCCGCTGATCCAACTGCCTTCGGTGGCCACTTCGGTTGCCATTCCGTACAAAAAGTCTGGCCAGACCGCGCTGAACCTGACCAGCACTCAGCTGTGTGATGCCTTCTCGGGCGCCAAAACCACTTGGGGTGCGCTGTTGGGTACTGCCGACACCACGCCGATTCGCGTTGTTTATCGCAACGTTTCCAGCGGCACTTCGGAAATCCTCACTCGCCACCTGAACTCGATCTGCCCGACCAAGTTCGCCACCAACTCCACCTTCACCAACGCTCGCCTGCCAGCCGGCTCCGCACTGCCAGCGAACTGGGTGGGTGTTGCCGGTACATCTGACGTCGCCACCCAGGTCAACGCCGTTGACGGTTCGATCGGTTACGTCGGTCCGGACGGTGTGAACGCTGCGAGCAACGCTGTTGTTGCCCGCGTCAACGGCGTGCAGCCAACCACTGCCAACGTTTCCCTGGCATTGGGTTCGGCCGCTCTGCCAGCCGCGCCTGCCAACCCGGCGCAGTGGGTACCGGTTGTGCCTAACCCGGCGAGCGGCTACCCGATCGTCGCTTACACCAACTTCATCTTCGGTCAGTGCTACAAGGATGCAACCGTGGCCAACGATGTACGCAGCTTCCTGACCACTCACTACAGCAACCCGGGCAACAACGCTGCCACTATCGCGCACAGCTTCACTCCGGTTCCAACCAACTGGAAAGCCGCTGTGACCGCCAACTTCGTCACCAACTCTTCGGGCAACAACCTGGACATCAACAACGCCAGCGTCTGCAACGCTATCGGTCGTCCTTTGTAAGCTTCGCTTCAGTCGCAATGCAATCGCAGCAGCCTTCGGGCTGCTGCTTTTTTTTGGCCGATCTACTCCTCAATCATGAAGTTTGTGTGACATCCGTTCGGTCGCGGCCTTCGCCAACCGCCTATGTCATAACAGCAGGGTCCACCCGACCTGCGGCCTCGTGTGGCAACTCAAAAGGATCTCGTAGTGATGCTCGCTCGCCCATCCCGTCGCAGTACCCGTGTCCAGCCTCAACAGCGTCTTGTCGTCGATCCGGCGCTGTGGCTGCTCAAGCCGTTGGCGCAGGCGATTGCCTTGTGTCTGGTGGCGGGCAGCGCCGAGGCGGCCACTGCTTTCAGTTCGGGATGGTTTGCCGCCAAGGGCGCGGCGCAGCAGGCGAGCGCTGCACGGCCCGGCACCGGCGGTTTGCCGGGGATGACGCCGCCGCTGGCGCAACAGCAGAAGGCCAACCAACAGCTGCAGCGGTCGATTCAGACCTTGAACAACACCGTCGCCGCGATTGCTGCACAGCAAGCGGCGCAAGCGGCCGGACGCGCGACGGCATTGGGCTCGGTGCAGTTTGTTCCGGACGGTTTGGCCGAGGGGGGGCTGAAGGTCGACAACAGCCTTACCCAAGGCTGGCAGAACGCCAAAGGCCCGCAACAGACTCAGGCCGACGGCAAGACCACGGTGAAGATCGAGCAGACCGCCGACAAAGCCATTCTCAACTGGGAAACCTTCAACGTCGGGCGTAACACCAGCGTTGAATTTGCCCAGCAAGCGAATTGGGCGGTGCTCAACCGGGTCAATGATCCGAGTGCACGGGCCAGTCAGATTCAGGGGCAGATCAAGGGCGACGGCACGGTGATGCTGATCAACCGCAACGGCATCGTCTTCAGCGGCACCAGTCAGGTCAACGTGCGCAACCTGGTGGCGGCCGCCGCCAACATCACCGATATCCAGTTCCGTGATCGCGGTCTGTATTTCGACAGCAGCGCCAGCCAGCCGACGTTCACCGACGCGGCGGGCAAAGTGCTGGTGGAGCGCGGGGCGTCCATCGAAACTGCACGACCGGCGAAGTCCACCGACGCCGGCGGTTATGCCTTGCTGTTGGGCAGCGAAGTGCAGAACGACGGCAGCATCAACACCGCCAAGGGCCAGACCGTGCTGGGGGCGGGGGATCGCTTTTACATTCGCAAGGGTGCGGGCACCGAAGGCAACGGCTTCTCCACGACGTTCGGCAACGAAGTCACGCCGGGCTTCAAAGCCGCCAGCGTTGCCGGCAAGGTCAGCAACAATGGTCTGATTCAGGCCGCGACCGGCGACATCACCCTGACCGGCCATGAGGTCGTGCAAAACGGCGTATTACTCGCCAGCACATCGGTCGCCACGCGCGGCACGATTCATCTGCTCAACCCGGCGACGGACACCCAAGGCAGCGTGACGCTGGGGCAGGGCAGTGCCACGGCGATCATGCTCGACAGCAGTGACCTCACGGCCCTCGACAGCCAGCATCAGTCCGCACTGACCGCCGTTACCCCGACCAATTCGATTCGCAGTGACCAATCGCGCATCGACATCCAGAGTGGTGGCAGCGTCGAGTTCCAGAACGGTTCGATTACCCTGGCCACGGGCGGACAAATCGCGGTGGCCGCGCAGCGTCGCAGCCTGGTGCGCGACGGTGCGCTGATCGACGTTTCCGGCGCCATCGGCGTGAAAGTCGCGATGGAATCCAACAGCATCAAGATCAATGTGCAGGGCAACGAACAGCGCGACGCTTCGGGCAACCGCGACAAAGGCGCGCTGAACAGCAACGACGTCTGGGTTGACGTGCGTGAGCTGGTCTACGTGCCCGCCGGCACCAACGGTTACGCCACGGATCGCTGGTACACAGCAGGTGGTCTGCTCGAAGTCGGTGGTTACCTTGGCACCCAAGGGCACAGCATCGGTGAATGGATGGCCCAGGGCGGGACGGTAAATTTCGCCGGCAATGACGTGGTGACCGAGAAGGGCTCGTTGATCAACCTGTCTGGCGGCACGCTCGATGTGCAAAGTGGCGAGATTCGCCAGAGTTGGTTGCGCGGGGCTGACGGGCATCTCTACGAATTGTCCAAGGCGCCGGGCGATCTGCTCTACAGCGGTCTATACAACGGTTATGAAGACAGCAGCGAACGCTGGGGGCAGACGAGCTATTACTACAACCCGCTGATCGCACCGACCAAGCGCCTGGAGGCTGGCTACACCGTGGGTCGCGATGCCGGGCAATTGGTGATCGGGACCCGAAACGCGCGGCTCGACGGGCAACTGCTGGGGGAGGTTTATCAGGGCGAGCGCCAGACTCAGGCGCCGCGTGCCGTGCTCGACGGCTACGCGCAGCGTCAGACCGCACTCGCGCGGCGCGGGCAGTTGATCGTCGGTGGTTACGATGCCGCCTACGTCGCGGCGGCGGGTGGCGTGCTCTATGGCCTCAATCCGTTGCTCGATCAGGTGCAGATCGGCATTGAGCGTCCGCACGGCGACAATGACGCGGGCCTGACCGGCGCGGTGTCCGAGGCGCGCAATGGCAAGCTGTTTCTCGATGCTGCACAACTGAGTGACTGGCAACTGGGCGCACTGAAAGTCGCCGCCAAAGAGCGCATCGATGTGGACGGCGCCGTGACGGTCGGCAACGGTGGCGATATCACCCTCTACGCGCCGCAGGTGCAGGTCAACGCCGACCTGATTGCGCGGGGCGGCAGCCTGCATGTGGGCAACGTGCTCAATCAGCTCAATACCGACCGTGTCACCGATACCCGCATCGTTGCTCCTGCGGGCACGACCACGGGTGTTCGCGTGGCGGAAAAGGTGCAACTGGACACCCGGGGGCTGTGGAGCAACTTGCGCACTGACCCGGATGACGCGAGCAGTCTTGCGTATCTGGACGGTGGCGTCATTTCGATCCGCAGCAGCGGCGACATCGAAATCGGCACCGGCAGCCTGCTCGACGTGTCCTCCGGCGGCGCGCTCCTGGCCAACGGCAAGACTCGGGGGGGCAAGGGCGGCGACATGACGCTGGAGTCCAGTGCGTTGTCAGCGCCGGGTGACAGTCATCTGCGCCTCGCTGGCCAGTTGCGTGGCTATGGTGTGACGGGCGGCGGCAGCCTGTTGATTCAGGCCGGCAACGTGCTGATCGGCCAGACCGACAAAGACCTCGCCGACAATACCTTGCAGCTGCAAGCGGATCTGTTCGACAAGGGCTTTTCAGCCTACAACCTGATCGGGCTCAACCGCCTGGACGTTGCGGACAACACGCTGATTGACGTGCTGATGCCGGTTTACCGGTTTGCTGACGCGGCAGCCAGTCAGGCCAGCGGTGTCGCCCCGCAACAGGCGCTGGAGCTGTGGACGCCGTCGCTCTATCAGGACAATCCGGCCAAGGCGCAACTGACGCAACGCGCGGGTGCCAGCCTGAGCTTGCAGGCCGGTTCCAGCGAGGTGGCGTTGAGCGATCCTGCGCGTAATGCGTTGACCCTTGGCCAGGGCTCGCGCATCAGTGTCGACCCGGGGCAAAGCATCAACGTGCGCGGCGCCGGACAGATTACTGTCGACGGTGAGTTGAATGCCTGGGGCGGCATCATCGACATTCGCCAGCAGCAGTTCGGTTCGATGAATGTCGCCGAGGCCTCGCAAGTCGCTGACAAAAATGCCCACAACCGCTCGATCTGGATCGGCGACCACGCCGTGCTCGATGTCGCCGGGCGCGCTGCCACGGGAGTGGATGCGCTGGGCCGGGTATATGGGCTGGTGGGCAAGGGCGGCAGCATCATCATTGGCGGTGAAACCGATGCGAAGAAGGCCACCGCCACGGCGGCCGATGCCTATGTCGTCGTGCGCAATGGCGCGCGGCTTGACGCTTCCGGTGCGCAGGCGCTGCTGGATATCGCCGGGCAGGGGCCGACGGCGGTCGCTACGGACGGCGGGCGAATTTCCTTGAGTTCCTATAACGGCCTGTTCATCGACGGCGACCTGCGCGCGGCGGCCGGTGGCGTCGGCGCGGCGGGTGGGCGCCTGGAAATCGCTCTGGAGACGCCGAGTTATCTGCGCAGTGATGCCAGCAATGAGGTGCGCGTGCCGCGCGAAATCATCATCAGCCAGCAAACCGCTGACGCCCTGTTGCCGGCCGATGTGCAACCGGGTGAAGCGGCTCCCGCGTTGCAATACGGGCGTGCCCGCCTGAGTGCCGACCAGTTGATGGCTGGCGGGTTCGATAATCTGAGTGTGCTGAGCAACGGCCTGCTGTCGTTCGACGGTGACGTCAATCTGCACATGCAGCAAAGCCTGAGCCTGTATGCCGGCGCGATTTCGCTGGCCGAAGGCGCGCAAGACAATGCGCGTATCGACCTGTCTGCGCCCTACCTGCGCCTGTCGGGGACGGGCAAGTATTTCGAGGCGCCGGGCAACCTTCGGCCACGGGTGATGAACACGCCGACAACGCGTGTATCGATGGGGCAATTCAATGCCAGTGCGGATCAACTGGACCTGAGCAACAGCCTGTCGTTCGGTACCGCGGGCAATATTGTCCAGCTCACGGGTGCGGATTTGCAGGTGACGCGTCGTGGCTTTGATCAGGTCTCCCTGCACAGCCGTGGTGACCTGCGCTTTCTGGCGCCGACCGGTTATGTCGAGAAAACCGAACTGTGGACACCGGGCGACCTCAACCTGCGTGCCGCGCAGATCTATCCTGCCAGCGATGTCACCGCCGAGGTGCGGGTGGGCTACCAAAGCGTGATTCCCGGTGCCGATCCGGCTCGCACCTTGCGCATCAGCAGCAGCGGGGCCGCACCGGCCGCGTTGCCGTATTCGGTGTTTGGCAACCTGACACTGGCGGCCGGGCGCATTGAACAAGGCGGGGTGATCCGCGCACCGCTGGGCATGATCAGCCTTGGCGGTGAGACGGTGGTCAATACCCGCGAGCTGCATTTGCTGCCAGGCAGCGTGACTTCGGTCAGCGCCGCGGGGTTGCTCATGCCGTATGGCGGAACTACCGACGGCATCGACTATCGCTACGCTGGCAAATCCGTTCAGCTCAAGGGCATCAGTGCGGATACCGCCGGCGTGACGCTGACCTCGCGCTACGTCGATGTGCAGGGCGGCGCGCTGATCGATCTGTCCGGTGGCGGTGATCTGCGCGGCGCCGGGTTTGTCTCCGGGCGCGGCGGTTCCACCGATGCCCGCTACAACCCGCTGGTGCGCAACGCCAATGACGGCACCTTCAGCCTGCCGGGCCTTGCCAGCAATCCGGTGTACGCCATCGTGCCGGGCAATCAGAGTGCCTACGCGCCGATGCTCGCCGAGGCCGGGGCGGTCGATCCGCGCATCGGCCAGCAGATTACCCTCGGTGCCGGCGTGCCGGGTCTGGCGGCGGGCACCTACACATTACTGCCCTCGACCTTTGCCTTGCTGCCCGGGGCGTTCCGGGTCGAAGTCAATGGTCAGGCCACAGCAGGCGTCAGCAACGACGCGTTGCAGATGCGCAATGGTTCGTGGACCCGTTCGGGGCAGATGTCGATTGCCAACACCGGGCTGCGTAACAGCCTGCCCAGCCAGGTCATTCTGACGTCTGCGGATGTCCTGCGCCGTTATTCGCAGTACAACGAGACCGGTTTCAGCCAATTCATCCAGAGTGACGCGACACGGCGTGGCGTGCCCCGGGCCTTGGCCCCGATGGATGGCAAATCGCTGAATCTGTATTTGATGCCAGGCGCCGAGCAGGACGTTGCCCTGGATTTCAACGGCCGCGCGTTATTCGCCCCGGCCGCCGGCGGGGTGGTCGGAACGGCCACGGTACGCGGGGCAATGGACTTCGAAGTTCTCGGCGCCGGGCATTCGCGCACCGACGGTTTCACTGGCGTGTCGCTGTATGCCGACAGCCTCAACGGTCTGAATGCCGGGCGCCTGACCCTCGGCGCGCAACCGCTGATCGATTACAGCGGCGCGGGCAATATCATCTCGTTCACCGGCTATACGACGTCGATCACCCTGCGCGAAGGGGCGATGTTGTCGGCGCCCGAGGTGCTGTTGCGCACCGCCCGCAGCGATGGTGGCATTACCCTCGAAGCCGGTTCGGGGATCAACACCCTGGGCCGTGGCAACGCGCCGTACGACTCCAGCAGTGGTTTCATCTACCAGCCGGGGGCGGCCGCGCTGCTGATGGTGTCGAACGGTTGGACCAACGTCCTGGCGCCAGCGGTAGCGGACGGTACTTCCGGTGCGGGCGACATTCGCATTGGCAAGTGCCCGACGACCGTCTGCACCAACCCGACGCTGCTCTATTCCAACGGCAGCATTACCGCCGCCACCGACAAGCAGTTTGAACTCGATGAGTCGGTACGCTTCGGCACCCGCCATCTGGCCCTGGCTGTCGGCGCCGTCAACGCTGGCAGCGCCGAAGCCTTGAGCGCTGCCGGCAACCGCGTGCCGACCGGTCTGACGCTGAACCAGAGTGTGCTCGATCGCCTGTTGCGCGGCGATACGCAGTTGGGTGCGCCCGCGCTGGAAACCTTGAGCCTGACCAGCCGCGATGCGTTCAACTTTTACGGCAACGTCAGCCTCGATACGCTGGACGCGCAGACGGGCGTGAGTAAATTGCAGAACCTGATATTCACCACGCCAGCCATTTACGGCTTGGGTGAAAGCGCTGACGTGGCGTCCATTCGCACCGCCAATCTGATCTGGAACGGCGCCAGCCAGGATCCCGGCGCCGTCATCACTGGCGGCGCCGGCACGGGCCGCGGCACCCTTGATATTCAGGCGCAGCGCATCGAGTTCGGTTACGGCCCCAATCCGCAGGCCAGCGGTCTGGAGCAGAACAATCGGCTGGCGCTGGGTTTTGCCAACGTCAACCTCAGCGCCAGTGAGCGCATCACCGCCAATCACAAGGGCAGCCTGGCGGTGTACCAGGAACAGGGCGCTTACGATCCGGTCAAGGGCTATGTCTACAGCGGCGGCAATCTCAACCTGCGCACGCCGCTGCTGACGGGCGAGGCCGCGTCGATAAACCTGCTCAAGGCCGGCAACAACCTGACGCTCACCGGCGCCGGCACGCCAGCGGCCGCCAATGCCTTGGGCGCGGAACTGACGCTCGATGCCCGCAGCATCGCGCTGGACAGCCGCATCACCCTGGCCAGCGGCAAACTGCTGGTGAAATCCGAGGGCGATCTGACCCTCGCCAATGGCGCGTCTGTGGACATGGCCGGCCGCACTTTGCCGTTCAATGATGTCAGCAAGTACAGCTGGGGCGGCGATGTGGCGCTGTACAGCAGCCACGGCAATATTCGTCAGGCCGCCGGTTCGCGCATCGACCTCTCGGCGCAGAACAATCAGGCCGGCACCCTCAGTGCCGTCGCGCTGGCCAGCGATGCGGGCATGGTTGATCTGCAAGGCCAGATACTCGGAACCAGCAGCGGCCATTACGATGCCGGCGGCACGTGGGTGCCGTACAAATCCGCCGGCGTGGACATCCGCGCCCAGCACCTGAACGGTGATGCCAGTCAGCAGTTTGCCGCCCTCAACCAGCGCTTGAATGCCAGTCAGGTCTTCGGCAGTCGCAGCTTGCAACTCAAGCAGGGTGATCTGCTGATTGGCGACGGACTCAAGGCTGGCGAAGTGAACGTATCAGTGGACAACGGCAGCCTGACCGTCGCGGGTTTGATCGATGCCAGCGGCGAGCGGGTCGGCAACATTCGCCTGTCGGCGCAAAACGGCCTGACCCTGGCCGGCAACGCCGTGCTCGACGCCCATGGTCGTGTGCTGCGGGTCGATAGCTACGGCAAGATCATCGACGCGCCGAACCGGGCGACGGTTGAGCTCAATTCCGCTGCGGGTCTGTTGACCCTTGGCGCCGGTGCGCGGATCGATCTGCGTCATGGCACCGACGCCGTGCGCGGCACCTTGCCCGGGCAGTCCGACGGGCTGTTGCGCGGCACGCTGGAGTTGAACGCGCCGCGCCTCGGTGCCGATGACATCGCCATTGATGCCAGCGGTGCGCTGAGCATTCAGGGTGCACGGTCGATTGGCCTTAACGCCACGCGGCGTTATACCGATGCCACCGACGGTGTCGACCCGGCGGCCAGCGGACGGCCGTATCAGGTGATCGATCAGGCCTACTTCGACCGCATCCATGCTGACAGCAGTGCGTTCATCGACGCGGCGCTGGACAACCGCAACCTGCTGCAGAACAAGCTGGCGGGGCTGAACAATGCCACCTACGCCGATGCGTTCCATTTACGGCCGGGCGTGGAAATCGCCAGCAAAACCGCCGACGGCGATCTGGTGGTGCAGGGCGATGTGGACTTGTCCGGCTACCGCTATGCCAGCCTCAATCCGCATACGCAGAAAACCGCTGTGTACGGTTCGGGCGAGGCGGGCAGTCTGGTGATGCGAGCCGGCGGCAACCTCGATATTCATGGCAGCCTCAACGACGGCTTCGCGCCGCCGCCGGAAACCGTCGACGATGCCGGCTGGAAACTCTTGCCGGGCATCCAGCCGTTTGGTGGCGACCTGATCGTGCCGACGGCGGGCGTGACCCTGGCCGAAGGCACGCTGTTCCCGGCCGGTGTCACGTTGAACTACGACGTGCCGCTGCAAGCCGCGACGCTGCCCGCCGGGACCCTGTTGCCCACCGAGGCGACCCTGGCCGGACCGTATACCTTGGGCGCAGGCACAGTGCTGGCCGCTGCGGTACACGATGCGACGGGCCAGTTGTTGTACGCCGCCGGTACGTTGCTTGCCGACAGCGTGACCTTGCCGGCGGGCAGTCGCCTTGGCGCGGGCATCCGCTTGAACAACGTGACGGCGATCGGCGCCGTGCGCTGGCCCAAAGGCGTGCCGTTGCCAGGCAACGTCGAGGCGGGCACCAACGCGATCAAGGGCGTGCGCCTGAGCGGTTCGCTTGCTCTGTTGCGTGGCTCGCTGATCCCGTCGATGACTGATGTCGTGTTGGCCGACGGCACCGCGTTCATTGAGTTGCGACCGTTGAGCGGCACGCAACAGGGGCGCAACTGGGCAGTCGCAAGCATGTTGCCGGCCGGCAGTGCGTCGTGGTCGATGCGCGTGGTGGCGGGTGCGGATCTGAGTGCGGCGGACAGCCGCGCGATCAAGCCGCTTTCCAGCGATGGGCACTTGCGTCTGGCCGACACCCACTACGGCTTGAAGGTGACGGAAAAACCGCCGACGCTGGTCTGGGGCGACGGCAACCTGGGTGGTTTTACTCCCGGTGAGCCAGTGCCTGACGACCTGAAAGACTGGTGTGACTGGGCGCCGAACTCTTGCGTGCCGGCGCCGCGTTGGGCGTGGGCGCCGGACAACTGGCTGGGCATGCCTGCCGGCTCCCCGATGAGCGACGATGACGTGGCGGCCTGGTGCGGTGCGTTCCCGGAACTGTGCGTGGAAAACAAACCGGGCATCACAGTCAAAACCCGCACGCAAATGTTCAGCGTGTTGCGCACCGGCACCGGCGATCTGGACGTGCTCGCCGCGGGCGATCTGAGCATGGATTCACCGTTCGGCGTGTACACCGCCGGCACGCAGTCGCAGGACGTCGATCCGCTGTACAACCAGCCGCGCGGACGCCTGTCGGATAACGGCTCGGTGCTGGGCAGTGGCGGCAGCGATTACGAAAAATGGGTCAGTGGCAATGACAGCCTGTATCAGGCCTGGTACCCGCAAATGGGTGGCAACCTGACGATCAATGCCGGCGGTTCGATTTCCGGCGATGTGCTGGGTCGCCGCGGGTACTCGCAAAACATGGATACCCCGGAACAGGTGCCGAGTGTGGCCGTGGGCAATTGGCTCTGGCGTCAGGGCACCGGCAGCAGCGATGTGCCGACGGCGTGGTGGATCAACTTCGGCAGCTACGCGACTCAGCCGTTGCCGGATCAAAGCGTCGACACTGGCCCCTTCCTGGTGGGGTTCACCGGTTTCGGGACGTTGGGTGGCGGCAACATCAGCCTGCGCGCCGGTGCTGACGCCGGCATGCTCAAGGCCATGGGCGGCAGCGGCAACAGCAACCTTTATCCTCGTGGGCAGGGCTTGATCGTGGCAGTCGGCAGCACCGGACGTGTGGGCAGCGACGGTACTCTGCAATTGACCGGCGGCGGTGACATGGACATCCGTGTCGGTGGCTCGGTCAACCCATCGCTGCAGGCCCGGGCGGGACAAAATGGCGTCGGTGTTGCGCAACATGATCTGCAAGGTGCGTTGATCAACCTGCGCGGTGCCGCACAACTGACCGGGGGTGCGCTGGGTGGTATCAATCTTCAGTATGGCGCTGCCGCTCCCGTTCAGGACGTTCGTGAAGTCCGCCCGTACGATCCGTTTACGGCCACGCTGGGCAGCGCTTCCGGCGGCCTGGTGTTGATCCCGGGCGACTCGGCCATGAGCCTGAATACCCGTGGCGATCTGGTACTGGGTGGGGTGGCGGACCCGGGCCGGGTACGCTTGCAGAACTCTACGCCGTTTACCACCGATGACGGCGTCGTACACGACGGCGGCGGCTTGAGCGGCTTCTCGTTGTGGACCGATCACACCGCGATCGACCTGTTTTCAGCGGGCGGCAATCTGACGCCGAGCACCCAACTGGGCGAAACCACCGGGCAAGGTCCCGTGACTGCGCGTAATACCTCGCCGACCGACGGGCGCTTTGTCTATCCGTCGATCTTGCGCGCAGTGGCTGCGCAAGGCTCGATCTATGCCGGGCCGTCAGCGGTGTACAGCCAAGGCAGCGGCGTAGTGCCGGCAACGAGTTATTCATTGCTGCTGGCGCCGTCGAATGCAGGGCAACTGGAGTTGCTGGCGCAGGATTCGATCTATGCCGGCGGCTATGCGATCAACCAGTCGGGCGCCAGTCCACTGGCCATCGCCACGCCGTTCGCTCCCGCATTCAATGGCTACGGCAGCAGTACGTCGGCGACGCCAATCATGACGAATCTGAACAGTGACGGTGTTTCAGCGGACAAGAATGTGCGCTATCCGCTGTTTGCCTTTGGGCCCAACAGTTACTCGGGGTTGAGTGATGTGCAGGCACCGGCACGTTTCTATGCCCTGACCGGTGATCTGGTGGGCGTGCGCAGCGGTGAAACGCTGACGTTCAACCTGTCCAGACGCACCTGGTACGAAGCGGCGGCCCCGGTGTCGATGCTGGCCGGGCGCGACATCGTTGCGTCCGGTACATTCCTCGGCCAGCCAACGATCGTGCCCAACGCCGAAATGGGCTCGCCGAGTAGCGAAAGCATTGCGTCGACCGGCAACCTGTTCGTGCATAACGATCCGCGAGATATTTCGCGGGTATCCGCGGGCCGCGACATTCTCTACAGCAGCTTCGACATCGCCGGTCCCGGCGTTCTCGACATCAATGCCGGGCGCAATATCCTGATGGAGGACCGCGCCAGTATTACCAGCATCGGGCCGGTAGTGGCGGGTGACAACCGCCCTGGTGCCAGCGTGGTCATGCAGGCGGGTGTGGGCGCGCAAGGGCCTGATTACTCACGCTTTATCGCGCATTATCTGAATCGCCAGAACCTCGCCAACCCTGACCAGTCGCTGAGTGCGCAACCGGGCAAAGTGGCCAGGACCTACCTCGACGAACTGCAGAGTTGGCTGACCCTCGGCTATGGATTTAACGGCAGTGACGAACAGGCACAGGCCTTCTACGCGGCGTTGCCGGCCACCGAGCAGGCGATCTTCGCGCGGCAGGTGTACTTCGCCGAGCTGCGCGCCGGTGGCCTGGAATACAACGATGTCGATGGCCCGCGTAAAGGCAGTTATCTACGCGGTCGCAACGCCATTGCCGCGCTGTTCCCGACCACTGATGTGGCGGGCAATCCGATCCGTTACGACGGCGACATCACGCTGTACGGTGGAGCAGGGGTCAAGACCCTGTTCGGCGGCGACATCCAGATGCTCACCCCGGGCGGCGGTCAGGTGTTCGGTATCGAAGGCGCGGCGCCACCGTCCACCGCAGGGATCATCACTCAGGGTTCGGGCAACATTCAGCTCTATTCGCAGGGCAGCATTTTGCTCGGCCAGAGCCGGATCATGACCACGTTCGGCGGATCGATTCTCGGCTGGTCGGCCGAGGGCGATATCAACGCCGGTCGTGGCTCGAAAACCACCGTGGTCTACACCCCGCCGAAACGCGTTTACGACACTTGGGGCAACGTCACACTGTCGCCGTCGGTGCCGAGCACCGGCGCGGGTATCGCCACGCTCAACCCGATCGCCGAAGTGGCGCCGGGCGACATCGACCTGATCGCGCCGCTGGGCACCATCGATGCGGGCGAGGCGGGGATTCGCGTTTCGGGCAACGTCAACATCGCCGCGCTGACGGTGGTCAACGCCGCGAACATTTCGGTGCAGGGCAAGGCGACGGGTGTGCCGGTGGTGTCGGCGGTGAATACCGGGGCGATTACTTCGGCCAGTTCGGCGGCATCGTCGGCGACGCAAGCGGCGGAGGACGTCGCTCGTCAGCAGCAAGCGGCGGCGCGGCAGAATCAGGCGTCGGTGTTTACCGTGCAGGTGTTGAGCTTCGGCAGCGAACAGCTCGCGCCGTCTCGCGATGGCGCAAGCCGTGCACCGGCCCCGGGTTACAACCCGAACAGCCCGGTGCAGGTGTTGGGTGCCGGGGCGCTGGATGAACAGGCGAAACAGCAGTTGACCGAAGAGGAGCGTGGGCAACTGACGCTGTAAACGACTCTCGTGTAGTACGTTTGGGCGGCCGGTTGGCCGCCCTTTTTTTATGTCGATGAAGTTGAAGGGTATTTTTGCCGGGCGTGAAGCCCCCCCCAGTATTCTGATGCGCCCATTCACTCGATAGACCAGCAGATAATTCGGATGAATCACCATCTCACGAGTACCAGGCACTCGGCCAGGTCGGTAACCGTAAGGTATTGATGAAAGCCGTTGTGCTGCCGCACCAACCTTGTGTCTTAGCGAAATTGAAGCGTTGGTGTTGTGTTGCTCGATGTATTTGAAGATGTCAGCCAGTTGACGCGAGGACTTGCTGCTCCATTCAAGCAGCAGAGCGGCGCTTCCTGCGCATCTCTTCCAGCATCTGGTCGAGCATCGCCATAGCCTCATCATGGGGAATACCAGGACTAGGATCATCGAGTGCATGCTGTACCTCTGCACGAAACCAGCGATCGTAGCTCTCTGCCTCTTCTTCGGATTCGAAGTCAGAGTAAAACGGGGAAAGTAATATGCTCATAGTGATCTCCGTGATCAATCTCGGCAGTTTAAGGGGGGACATGGCCCATTGTCGTCACTGGCTGACGATGCACCCCATGAGCCCTTGAGCAACCATGGGATAACGGAGCCCAGTATCTGCAAGCGCACCCTTTAAATCTGCCAGACGTTTCCCCCTGTTGTCCGGTAATCTCGACCGCCGCTGTAGGCGTATTCCACCCATGCGTTTTTCAGGTTTTCAGGCTACAAATCCAGGTGCGTTTTCCTACAAATGCACTCAGAACGCATAGGGGATGCTGACTTTCGCCCAAAGCATTTCACCTTCGGGCCGGTTCTCCACATCAAATTCCTTGGCCCATCGAATCTCCGCGCTGGCGTACTTGAGAAAGGTGAAGTGCAGCGCCGGGCCAATCGCAAAGACCTTGCCGCGTACGCCGTCATCAACGTCCTGCCCGGCAAACTGCACGGTGTGGCCGAACTGTTTGTCGTCGGTGGTTTGCTTGAGGAAGTAGCCGTTGACGCCGAGCATCAAGTCGTCGGTGATCTTGTAGCTGGCCGAGTAATCGAAGTGGAAGATCTGCCCGGACTTGTAGTCAGTGTCTTTGTTCTTCTCGTTGAAGCTGTAGGTGGTCTTCATCGAGACTTCGGTGCGTTCAGTCGGCAGCCAGGTGAACGAGAACAGCGGTTTGTAGGTGTAGAAATTGTTGCTGGTGTTGGCCAGTCGATCGACGCTGTATTCGCCGGTGGGCACGGTGATCTCCACGGCGGCGCCGAGGGTCAGGTTCTTGCCCATGTCCCACAGAATGATCGGCGCGATAGTGGTATCGCCCATGCCTTCGCGGGTGTCGCTCAAGCCGAACACCGAGACTTCCTGCTTCAACCACGGCTGGGCGATGTAACCGGCCAGGCGCCCGCCGAATATCCGCACCGGGCTTAGATAATCGAGGCGCGGAATCACCGCGGTGGATTCGATTTCGACATTCGGCACCTTGCCGCCGAACGAGCTGATGTTGAGCTTTCGCGATTTGTAATGGTTGTAGTAGAGGTTGAACGCGACCATGTTCTCCGGAAGGCTGTCGACTTCCAGCGGCAGCATGAAAAAGCCGTCGGTGCCGGTGCCGATGTTGTCGACCCCGGCTTCGGTGGCAAGGGCGGGCAACGTCAGGGTGCAACCCGCGATGAAAAGGGCGAGCGGCAAGATGGATGTTGCACGGTTCTGGCTCATGACTGTCCTCATTATTATTGTGATTGGGACCTGGTACCGGTCGCTCGCAGCGCCGGTACGCTAGAAATAAGCGTTTGGCGTACGTTGGGGCAGGGTTTTGGCGGACACCGAGGGGGGCATCTGCGGACAGTCCGTAAACCTTGTGCTAACTTCCATCGACACAACCGGTTACAAAAATAACAATCAAGCGTGATCCGGAATGTCAGCCCCCATGAACGTAAAAGTCCAAGACCCGACCTTCGAACTGGCGCTGGTCTCGCCGTACCTCCTGCACACCCTCGCCGAAGTCGTGCAGAACAGGGGCATCGATTCCCAGAGCCTGTGCCGTGGGCTGGGTTTTACCCTTGAAGACCTGCAGGATCCGGCGCAGCGGATTTCCTATCGCCAAGCCGTAGCGATGATTCAGCGCGCACTTAAAGTGCTGCCTAATCAGGGCTTGGGCCTGTGGGTCGGGGCGCAGAACGTGCTCGGCACTTTGGGCCTGCTCGGGCATGTGCTGTCGCTGTGCAAGACCTTGCGTGATGCTTTTGCGTTGGGCATTCGGCATCAGCACACCTCGGGCGGCATCGTGGTGTCGAGCGTCGATGTGGTCGGTGGCCAGGTGCATCTCGATGCTGAATGCCGCTTGCCGTTCGCTGATGTGCAGGTGTTCGCAGTCGAGGAGTTTTTCGCCAGTCTGCTGGTGTACGGCCGCGCGCTGGCAGGGGCTGAGTTCAAGGCGATTGCCGTGGAGTTCGTGCACGCCGCGCCGGATTATCTGAGCGAATACCACCGCCTGCTGGGGCCGGATGTGCGCTTCGGTTGCCTGCACAATCGCATGCTGATCGATGGGCAATGGCTGGATGTGAATCTGCCCAATCATCATTCGCTGGCGTTGCGTCAGGCGGTGGCATTGCTGGAGCTGGAAGCGGCGCAGGTGCATCAGAAGCTTGATCTGATTCAGGCTGTGGAACGGGCGATTGCGCGGGATCTGAGTAGTGGCAGTCACATTGAAAAGATTGCTGGTGATTTGAATATGAGCAGCCGCACCTTACGCCGGCGGTTGACTGAGCATGCGCTGACGTTCGAGGCTTTGCTGGAGCAGGTGCGGCAGGCGCGGACCCTGAGTTTGCTGGCCAATCCTGATATGCCGATCGAGAGGATTACCGAAGAGGTGGGCTACAGCGATGTGCGCAGTTTTCGCCGAGCGTTCAAGCGTTGGACGGGGCTGAGCCCTAGCGCCTGGCGTAATGACGCCAACCCTCACCCCAGTCCTCTCCCGGAGGGAGAGGGGGCCGACCGAGGTGTCTTGCGAGTTACATCGACTTGAAGGATCGCGTCGATTATGGATTCAAAGATGCACGCTCATTTCGGTGTCTCACCTCGATCATTCCCTCACCCCAGCCCTCTCCCAGAGGGAGAGGGGGCCGACCGAGGTGTCTTGCGAGTTACATCGACCTGAAGGATCGCGTCGATTATGGATTCAAAGATGCACGCTCATTTCGGTGTCTCACCTCGATCATTCCCTCACTCCAGCCCTCTCCCGGAGGGAGAGGGGGCCGACCGAGGTGTCTTGCGAGTTACATCGACCTGAAGGATCGCGTCGATTATGGATTCACCGATGCACGCTCATTTCGGTGTCTCACCTCGATCATTCCCTCACCCCAGCCCTCTCCCAGAGGGAGAGGGGGCCGACCGTAGTGTCTTGAGTCATGCATCGACCTGAAAGATCTTGTGTCGATTATGGATTCACCGATGTACGTTCAAGTCGGTGTAGATCTTTAATATCCCCGAATCAGTTCCCTCTCCCTCTGGGAGAGGGCTAGGGTGAGGGGCTTTTGACTTGCGTCCAAACCCCCACAAACCTTCCGGTCACAGGTAAACTCCCGCGCACTTTCCCAAGGAGTTCACATGAGTTACTACCAGCCGGGCATTCTCGCCACCCCAGTTCCTGCGCAAGCACGTCATCTGTTTTTCGCCCTTGAGTCGGTGGAAGCGCTGCCGCAGGCGATCGACAACCTGATCAATCAGGTAGACGGCCAGTCGGCGGTGGTCGGTTTCGGCGAATCCCTGGCCAAGGCCCTCAACGTGCAGATCGATGGCCTGCGCAGCTTCCCGGCCATGACTGGCGTTGGCGTCGAAAACCCGTCGACCCAGCACGCACTGTGGGTCTGGCTGCACGGCGTCGACCGTGGTGAACTGCTTAACCGTTGCAACGCTCTCGAAGCCGCACTGGCCCCGGCCCTGCGTCTGGTCGAGATGCAGGAAGCCTTCCGCCACAAGGACGGCCACGACCTCACCGGTTACGAAGACGGCACCGAAAACCCGCACGACGAAGCCGCCATCGCCGCCGCCCTGCAAAGCGCAGGCGCTGACGGCATGGTCGGTGGCAGCTTCGCCGCGATCCAGCAATGGCAGCACGACCTCAAGGGTTTCCACAAGCTGTCCGCCGACGACAAAGACAACATCATGGGCCGTCGCCTCAGCGACAACGAAGAGATCGACGACGCCCCGGTCTCCGCCCACGTCAAACGCACTGCGCAGGAAAGCTTCGCCCCGGAAGCGTTCGTCGTGCGTCGTTCGATGCCGTGGATCGAAGGTGATCGCGCCGGCCTGATGTTCCTTGCTTTTGGCTTCTCGCTGGATGCCTTCGAAGCGCAACTGCGCCGTATGAGTGGTCTGGAAGACGGCATCACCGACGGTTTGTATCGCATCAGCCGGCCGATCACTGGCGGCTACTACTGGTGCCCGCCGCTGAAGGACGGTCACCTCGATCTGCGCGCCTTGCGCATCGGCTAAAAGGAATGAACATGGACGTGGTGCGCTGGGGCATGATCGGTTGTGGCAGCGTCGCTGAACGCAAGAGCGGGCCGGCCTTCTACAAAGCGCCCGGTTCGGCGCTGGTGGCGGTGATGGGCCGACGCCTCGAAGCGGTGACCGACTACGCCGCGCGCCACGGCATCGCGCGGGTCTACACCGACGTCGATGCGCTGATCAACGATCCCGAGGTGGACGCGGTGTACATCGCCACGCCACCCGACAGCCACCACGCCTACAGCCTGAAAGTCGCCGCCGCCGGCAAACATTGCTGCGTGGAAAAACCGATGGCGCTGAATGCCGGACAAAGTCGCGAGATGCAGCAGGTGTTTGCCGAGGCCGGATTGCACTTGTTTGTGTCCTACTATCGCCGTTCGTTGCCGCGTTTTGCGCAGGTGCGGCAATGGTTGGCGGAGGGGCGCATCGGTGAGGTTCGGCACTTGAGCTGGACGCTGACCAAGGCACCTTCGCCGGTGGATCTGGACGGTCGCGACAATTGGCGCACGGATCCGGCGGTGGCCGGTGGCGGTTACTTTGCCGATCTGGCCAGTCATGGCTTTGACCTGTTCCAGTATCTGCTTGGCGACATCGTCGAGGTCGCCGGATTCACCGCGCGTCAGGCCGGGTTGTACGCGGCAGAGGATGCGGTCAGCGCCAGTTGGCGGTTCGCCTCCGGGGCGCTGGGCATGGGTTGCTGGAGCTTTGTTGCGGATCGGCGTGAGGATCGGGTCGAGATCATTGGCAGTCTCGGGCGGATCGGTTTTTCGGTGTTTGATGAAAATTCTGTGCAGCTGCATGCGGATGAAGTCGTCAGCCTGGACATCCCTCATCACGAAAACATCCAGTGGCATCACGTATTGGGCATGAATGCGCATATTCGTGGTGATTCACAACACCCTGCAGTCGCCGAACAAGCGCTCAAGACCGACTGGGTCATGGACCAGATCCTCAAACGTTAAGATCAATAGATCGCAGCTTTCGGCAGCTCCTACATGAAACCGCGATCCCCTGTAGGAGCTGCCGAAAGCTGCGATCTTTTGATTTTCAACACCGAATCTAAGGTTATGCCCAAACAATATTTCTAACCTTGTCATAACAACTCTAAGATCACGTCATAACTCGTTATGACAAGTGATCCCGCGATGACCGATAACGTTCTCTCTCTTAGCCCGCTCTCCTTATCAAGTGTCCCGCTGCACACCCAACTGCGCGACGTTCTCCGTGCGCGCATTCTCGACGGCGAATACCCGCAAGACAGCCAGATGCCCTCCGAAAGCGAACTCGGCGCGCTGTTCAAAGTCAGCCGCATCACCGTGCGCCAGGCGCTCGGCGATCTGCAAAAGGAAGGGCTGATCTTCAAGATCCACGGCAAAGGCACCTTCGTCGCCAAGCCGAAAACCTTTCAGAACGTCAGCAGCCTGCAAGGCCTCGCCGAGTCGATGACCGGGCGTGGTTACGAGGTGATCAACCGCCTGCGCAGCTTCAAATTCATCCCGGCTGACAAGCGCGTCGCCGAACGTTTACAAGTTGCCGAAGGCGAGATCGTCACGCAAATCAAACGCGTGCGCCTGATCAACCGTGAGCCGATTTCGCTGGAAATCACCTACCTGCCCAAAGCCGTCGGCGAGCGCCTGGAGAAGGCCGATCTGGTCACCCGCGACATCTTCCTGATTCTCGAAAACGACTGCGGCATTGCCCTCGGCCACGCCGATCTGGCCATCGACGCGGTGCTGGCCGACAGCGACCTGACCCAGGCGCTGAACGTCGAGGCCGGCTCGCCGATCATGCGCATCGAACGTTTGACCCACGACGCGCAAGGCCAGCCGCTGGACTTCGAACACCTTTATTACCGTGGCGATGCGTTTCAGTACCGCCTGCGGATTGACCGGCAAAAAGGGGAGCAGGCATGACCCGCAACGTGCTCGAACAGGAATACGACATCGTCGTCATTGGCGGCGGCACCGCCGGGCCGATGGCGGCAATCAAGGCCAAAGAAAAAAACCGCGATCTGCGCGTGTTGCTGGTCGACAAGGCCAACGTCAAACGCAGCGGCGCGATCAGCATGGGCATGGACGGCCTGAACAACGCGATCATCCCCGGCCACTCGACACCGGAGCAGTACACCAAGGAAATCACCATCGCCAACGACGGCATCGTCAATCAGGCGGCGGTGTACGCCTATGCAACGCACAGCTTCGAAACCATTGAACAACTCGACCGCTGGGGCGTGAAGTTCGAGAAGGACGAAACCGGCGATTACGCGGTGAAAAAAGTCCACCACATGGGCGCCTACGTGCTGCCGATGCCGGAAGGGCACGACATCAAAAAAGTCCTCTATCGCCAATTGAAACGTGCGCGGGTGAGCATCACCAATCGTCTCGTCTGCACGCGGTTGCTGACCGACGCGGAGGGCACCGTCAACGGTGTGATGGGCTTCGACTGCCGCACTGCCGATTTCCACGTAATCAAGGCCAAAGCGGTGATCCTCGCCTGTGGCGCGGCCGGGCGCCTCGGCCTGCCGTCGTCAGGCTACCTGATGGGCACCTACGAAAACCCGACCAATGCTGGCGACGGCTACGCAATGGCCTATCACGCGGGTGCCGAACTGGCCAACCTCGAATGCTTCCAGATCAACCCGTTGATCAAGGATTACAACGGCCCGGCCTGCGCCTACGTCACCGGTCCGCTGGGTGGCTACACCGCCAACAACAAGGGCGAACGCTTCATCGAGTGCGACTACTGGAGCGGGCAGATGATGTGGGAGTTCCACCAGGAACTGGAGAGCGGCAACGGTCCGGTGTTTCTCAAACTCGATCACCTGGCGGAAGAAACCATCCAGAACATCGAGGAAATTCTGCACAGCAACGAGCGCCCGAGCCGTGGCCAGTTCCACGCCAATCGCGGCACCGATTACCGCACGCAAATGGTTGAAATGCACATCTCCGAAATCGGCTTTTGCAGCGGCCACTCGGCGTCCGGCGTGTGGGTCAACGAACGTGCCGAGACCTCGGTGAAAGGGTTGTACTCGGCGGGTGACATGGCCGCTGTGCCGCACAACTATATGCTCGGCGCGTTCACGTATGGCTGGTTCGCTGGGCACAACGCCGCCGACTTTGTCGCCGGGCGCGAGTTTTCCGCGCTGGATGCCGCGCAAATCGAAAAGGAAAAGGCCCGGGTCTACGCACCGCTGGATCGTGAAAACGGTCTGCCGCCAGCGCAGGTCGAGTACAAGCTGCGGCGCTTCGTTAACGATTACCTGCAACCGCCGAAAGTGACCAAAAAGATGCAGATCGGCCTGCAGCGCTTCAGCGACATTGAACGCGATCTCGAGCAGATGAAGGCCAACAACGCCCACGAACTGATGCGCGCGATGGAAACCAGCGTGATCCGCGACTGCGCGGAAATGGCCGCGCGCGCCTCGTTGTTCCGCGCCGAAAGCCGCTGGGGCCTGTACCACTATCGCGTCGATCACCCGCAACGCAACGACAGCGAATGGTTCTGTCATTGCCACCTGAAGAAGGGCGAGGACGGCCAGATGACCAGTTTCAAGAAAGCCGTCGAGCCTTACATCATCCCGCTCGATGCCGAGGAAATGCAGGCTTACGACCGTTTGCGGGTCGGCGCTTTCGCCGCTTGATACATCAATAACCAGAGAGCCCGAACCATGGCCTATCAAGCTCAGGAAATCTTCTTCCGCTCCAACGCCCCCGTCACCGTGGACGAGGACAAATGCATTGCCGAAAAGGGCTGCACCGTGTGCGTGGATGTCTGCCCGATGGACTTGCTGGCGATCAATCCGGCGACGCAAAAGGCCTATATGGCGTTCGATGAATGCTGGTACTGCATGCCGTGCGAGAAGGATTGCCCGACGGGTGCCGTCAAAGTCGACATCCCCTATTTATTGCGTTGATTGAAAGGGCCTCATCGCTGGCAAGCCAGCTCCCACAGGTTCCTCTGTTGTTAGCGACATCTGTGTCCCACTGAAAATCCCTGTGGGAGCTGGCTTGCCAGCGATGAGGCCCGCCTGGACAACATAAGAGCTACCCGGAAACACCCGGACGCTGGATTCACCGAAAACCCCTCGTTTCCCACCGCGCCCTGATCGTGGCGGAGACGAACTCAAATAAATGATTCGAGGGGAAACACTCATGTTGCGTGCAGTAATCGCCGGTCTGGTACTGGCTTCGTTCACCGTGTCGGCCTCGGCCGAAACCATCCGCATCGCCATCGGCACCCAGGACACCACCATCAACTGCGCCGCTGGCGGTCTGTTGATTCGTGAACTTGGCCTGCTCGACAAATACCTGCCCCACGACGGCGTCTACAAAGACGCGAAGTACGACGTTCAGTGGAAAAACTTCACCAGCGGCGCACCGCTGACCAACGAAATGGTTGCCGGCAAACTCGACTTCGGCGCCATGGCCGATTTCCCCGGTGCGTTCAACGGTGTTGCGTTCGAAACCGCCGGCAAACACAGCCTGTTCATCAGCGTGCTCTCGGGCAGTATCAAGGGCAGCGGCAACGGCATCGTCGTGCCGAGCGCGTCGGGCGTGCAGGCGCTGAGCGAACTCAAGGGCAAGACGATTTCCGTGCCGTTCGCCTCCACCGCCCACGGCATGTTGCTGCGTGCGGTGGCGGCGCAGGGCTGGGATCCGCTCAAGGACGTGAACATCATCGCCCAGCCGCCGGAAGTTGCCGGCTCGGCGTTGCAGGCCGGCAAGATCGACGCTCACGCCGATTTCGTGCCGTTCGCCGAGCTGTTCCCGAGCCGTGGTTTCGCCCGCAAGATCTACGATGGCGCGCAGGCCAATGCGCCGACATTCCATGGTGCGCTGGTGGATCAGGCTTTCGCCAAAAAATATCCGGAAGTTGTCGTCGCTTACTTGCGTGCGAGCATCGAGGCCAATCAATTGCTCGCCGCCGAGCCTGAGAAGTACAGCGAGTTGATCGCCAAAGTCACCGGGGTCGATGCCGAAGTGAATTACCTGTTCCACGGTCCGCTCGGCGTGCAGACCCGCGACCTGAGCTGGAAGCCGGAATATCGCCAGGCAGTCGGCACGGCTATCGACACGTTGAAGCTGCTGAAGAAGGCTGATCGCGGGCTCGATCTGAATACCTTCATTGACGATCAATACATTCGTGCGGCGTTCAAGGCGTCGGGTCTGGATTACACGGCGCAGTTGGCCAACTACGCGCAGACGCCGCTGAAGGCTACGGATGCCGCAACCGGTAACGCAATCACCGACTTCAGCCATGTTGCGGAAATCTGGGTGCGCGGTGAGGACAAAGTGCGCCGCTATGCCTCGGCCGAGTCTGCCTTCACTGCACTGGCGGCTTTGAAGCAGGAAGGCAAAAACATTCGGGCGGTGTATGCGCAGGCCAGTGACAGCGGGATCAAGCTGCTCGCGGACCAGGCGTGGTTTGCCAGTGATGCCAAGGGGCGCCTGAGCGCGTTCCTGCTTAAGGGCCAGGCTCAGCAATATGCCTCGGCGCAGGGTGGCAAGGTCCTCGATTTCAGCGATGCCACTGCCCAGGCGGTTGCTGCCCGCTGACTCAAGATCAAGAGCCCCTCACCCTAGCCCTCTCCCGGAGGGAGAGGGGACTGACCGAGGTGTTTTGGCAAGGTACACCGACCGGAAATACCGAGCCGAACTCAGGCTTGAAAGGCATGAAGATCGGCTCCCTTTCCCCCTCGCCCCCCTTGGGGGGAGAGGGCTGGGGTGAGGGGGGTAAATCTCAGCCACAACACAGATCCAGAACTGGAAACCCGCTCCATGAAAACACCCATCCGCTGGACATCAAGAGCCGCATCCTTGCTGCTCTGTCTGCTGTTCTGGCAACTCGCCGCCAGCCACCACTGGAACCTCGGCCTCGTCACTTTCGCCAACGTGCCAACACCCTTGGCCGTCATCGAAGCTGCACTGGGTCTCGGCGATTCCGGCAAGCTCCTGCAACACCTGATCGCCAGCCTCAGCCGCGTGTTCGCCGGTTACCTCGCCGCACTGCTGATCGGCATCGCCCTCGGTCTGGCCATCGGCCGCTCGAAATGGGCTGAAGACCTGCTGCTGCCACCACTGGAAGTCCTGCGCCCAATCCCTGCAGTCGCATGGATCCCGCTGGCGATCCTGATGTTCCCATCCTCGGAACTTTCGATGGTCTTCATCACCTTCACCGGCGCACTGTTCCCGATCCTGCTCAACACCGTGCACGGCGTCGAGGGCGTCGACCCACGCCTGATCGCCTCGGCGAAAAGCCTCGGGGCAGGGCGCCGGGCGATCCTGCTGGAGGTGATTCTCCCAGGCGCGGCACCCAGCATCATCACGGGGCTGGCGATCGGCATGGGCACCTCGTGGTTCTGTCTGGTGACGGCGGAAATGATCTCCGGCCAGTTCGGCATCGGTTACTACACCTGGGAGTCCTACACCATTCAGAACTACGCCGACATCGTTGTCGGCATGCTGCTGATCGGCGTATTGGGCATGGGCAGCAGTCTGCTGATCAAACGCTTGGGCGGGCTGTTCACGCCTTGGCATCGACCGCGAGGAAAAGCCTGATGAGCGTGATGCAAACCCCGGAAGGGCGGATCGACATCCGCCAGTTGTCCATCGTTCTCGGCGCAGGGCGTGAGGCGTTCGAAGCGGTGCGCGAACTCGATTGCCAGATCGAACCCGGCCAGTTCGTCTGTATTCTCGGCCCGTCCGGTTGTGGCAAATCGACCTTGCTCGGCGCTCTGGCCGGGCATTTGAGCGCTCACGCCGGGAGCCTGAAAGTCGATGGCGCGGCGGTGTCCGGCCCGTCACCGCAGCGCGGCATGGTGTTCCAGCATCACACGCTGTTTCCGTGGCGCACTGTGCGCGACAACGTGGCTTTCGGCCTGAAAATGCGTGGCATCGGCAAGGCTGAGCGCCATCGCGCCGCTGACGAAATCCTCAAACTGGTCGGCCTCGAAGGTTTCGCCGAACGCTGGCCCGATCAGCTCTCCGGTGGCATGCAGCAACGCGTCGAGATCGCCCGGGTGCTGGTCAATCGCCCGCGCCTGTTGCTGATGGATGAGCCGTTCGGCGCGCTGGATGCCTTGACCCGCCTGAACATGCAGGAACTGCTGCTGGACATCTGGACGCGGATTCGCACCACCGTGGTCTTCGTTACCCACGATATCGACGAGGCGCTGTTCCTCGCTGACCGCTTGCTGGTGATGAGTGCGCGGCCGGGGCGAATCATTGAAGACTTGCGTCTGGACTTCGCCCGACCACGTACCAGCGAACTGGTCACCAGCCCCGAGTTCTCCCGGCTCAAACGCCACTGCCTCGACCTGCTGCGCCACGACAACGACCGACCGCTGCCGCGCCTCAATCCGCTCGGCCTGCCTCCTGAAAACCCTTTGCCGCGATTTGCCCTATGACCTCTATTTTTGCTGTGACCGATAACCAAGACATTCTCGATCTGCGACCGCGCCTGACTGCTGAAGATGCTGGTGTGCGGCGTATTGCGCTGATTGATCTGGCGGATCTGGAAGAGCCGGATGGCTTGCTTTGGCTGGTTGATCGCCTGAGGCAGGATCCTGCTGAAGAAGTCCGCGCTGAAGCCGCGCGTTTACTGGAGGCCTGGGAAGATGCTGAGGTCGTACAGGCCTTGTGCGAGGCGCTGACCGACCCGTCGCCCGCCGTGCAATCCGCCGCCGCACAAAGCCTGAGTCTGCTCAAGACTGAAGCGGCGGGGCAGGTGATTTTGCCGTGGACTGATCATGCCGACGTCAGTGTGCGTATCGCTGCGTTCCGTGCCTTGCGTGAGTTGCGTTTCGCCGACGCCGCGCCGGCTGCGGTTTCGGCGCTGAACGATGCCGACGCCAGCGTTCGTCGTGAAGCCGTGGGCGTGCTCGGCTGGCTCAAGCAACTCGACGCTTTGCCCGCCCTGGCACGATTGGCCAGCGCTGACCCGGACACCGAAGTGCGCCGTGCTGCGACTGGCGCTTTGGGACTGGCCTCCAGCGCCGAAGTGTTGCCAGCCCTGCGCCAGGCTTTGCAGGACGACGCCTGGCAAGTGCGCGAAGAAGCCGCGACGACCTTGGGCAAGGTCGGCCACATTGACGCTGGCTCTGCACTGGTCGAAGCCTTGAGCGATGACTACTGGCAAGTGCGCCTGCGCGCTACTCGCAGCCTCGGTCGTCTGCGTTTCGCACCGGCGCTGGATGCGCTGATCGACACCCTTGCTCATCGCATCAGCAACCTGCGCAAAGAGGCCGCGCTGGCCTTGGGCGAACTCAATGATCGCGGCGCCGTGGCCGCCTTGCAGGCCGCGCAGGATGACGGCGATCCGGAAGTGCGCAAAGCCGTGCGCATTGCCTTGAGTCAGTTGCAATGAACCCGCTGTCAGTCGGTAACTCGCAGAGCGAAGGCACCTTGCGTTTAAGCTGGCCGGACGGCCGCGAACAACAGCTCAACCACGCCGAACTGCGCCGCCAGTGCCCATGCTCGCAATGCCGCGCGTTTCGCCTGAAAGGCCTGACGCCCATGGTCGATGATCGCGTGCGCCTGATCGAACTCAACCCCCAGGGCTACGGCGTGCAACTGATCTTCAGCGACGGCCACCAACGCGGCATCTACCCGTGGGCCTATCTGGCAAACCTCACCTCCTGAGAGCACCATTTACCCTGTGGGAGCTGGCTTGCCAGTGATGGCGGCTTGTCAGTCAACACAGATGCCGGATGTGCCGGCCTTATCGCTGGCAAGCCAGCTCCCACAGGGATCTTCAGTGTTTGGTTAATTCGTGGCCGTCATCGCCGGCCGGCAGCCATGAAAAATATCCAGCCCCGGCTCATACACCGAGGTCTTCACCTCAAACAACCCCAGCACCGAGTGAAACAGGTTGTCGTGGCTCAAATCCGCCTGCCCGGTCTTGCCTTGCAGACACCCGCGATCAATCCCTTCACTCGCCAGCGTGCCGTCGCCAAACCACATCACCATCGGCACATGGGTCTGCGCTTCAGGTGCCAGCGCATACGGCGCGGCGTGCAGATACAAACCGTTTTCGCCCAGCGATTCACCGTGATCGGAGACGTACACCATCGACGTGTCCAGCGAGTCCTGATTACGCTTGAGCAGCTCAATCACCTTGGCGAGGAAATGGTCGGTGTAGAGAATCGTGTTGTCGTACACGTTCACCAGTTCATCGCCGCTGCAACTGCCCAGTTGATTGGTGTGGCAGATCGGTTTGAAGCGCTCCATGTCTTTCGGATAGCGCTCGTAGTACTCGGGGCCGTGGCTGCCGTCGGCATGCAGGACGATGATCGCGTGGCCCTTGAGGCTGTCGATGTAGCTTTGCAGATTGGCCAGCAGTGCTTCGTCGAGGCAGTTGTTGCCATCGCAGAACAGCCCCGGCTGGTTCTTCGCAATATCGCGATGCGGCACGCGCAGGCAGGTGCCTTTGCAGTCGCTGTTGTTGTCCAGCCATAGCACTTGCACGCCGGCGCGCTGGAGAATGTCGAGCAGGCCTTCGTAGGTTTTGCCTTTCTTGTCGCTGTAATCCTCACGCGGGAACATCGAGAACATGCACGGCACCGAGACCGCCGTCGACGTGCCGCAGGAGTGCACCTGAGTGAAGTTGAGGATGTCCAGTTTGCTCAGTTCGGGATTGGTCTCGCGCGTATAACCGTTCAGCGAAAAGTGATCGGCGCGGGCGGTTTCACCGACCACAAAGACCATCAGCGATTTCTTCTCGCGGCTGGCCGCCTTGGCGCTCATCACCGCGTCTTCGCCAATGGCCTGCACCACAAAGTGCTTTTTGATGCCCAGGCGTTGCTTGGTGTATTTGCTGATCGCGTAGATGTAGTTGGTCGGGTTGATGAAGTGGGTGAGCTTGTCTTCTTCGCGGAAGATCGGCGCGTAGGTCGAATAGAACGCGCCCACCGACGCGGCGATCACCAGCACGCAGGCGATGATCACCAACACCTTGTTGAGCAAGCCGCGAAAGAACGGCCGATAACTCACCGGCCAACGCCAGATCAATGCCGCTGGCAACACGCCGAGCAGCAGCACGTAAGCCAGCAGCTTGCCGTTGAACAGTGCGCAGGCTTCGGCGGGGTTGGTTTCGAAGACATTCTGAATCATCACCGTGTCGATGGTGATGCCGTATTCGTTCATGAAATACGCGGCGCAGGCCGAGAGCAGGGCGACCACGCTGAGCAGCGGTTTCAGTGTCCAGCGAAACGACACCAGGGTCAGCAGCAGGGTGATCACGGCCCACAAAAACAGCCCGAACGAAGCGAAAAACGCCACTTTGTGCGCGCCCTGCAGGGTGATCAGCGTGCCCAGCGCCTTCCAGGTCGCCAGGTTATACAACGCCACCAGCGCCAGGGAAAACAGCAGCACCAGTCGGGTAGGCGTGATGGACGGTAAACGCAGTCCGTTGCCTAAAGCCATGTCTAACATCCCTCTACATGAATGAAAACCACGCGGTTGCGCGGGTAACTGTAGAAGAGCATTAGTAAAAAATTCGTAAACATCCTGTAACAAGTTCGACCCCCATTTCCTGTAGGAGCTGCCGAAGGCTGCGATCTTTTGATGTTGTTCTTAACATCAAGATCAAAAGATCGCAGCCTTCGGCAGCTCCTACAGAGGGATTTCGGTGGGTCAGAAGGATTTGCTGACGCTGGCGACGACGGTGGCGGTGCAGACGTCTTTGAAGCCCCAGTTGCTCAGGCATTGGCTCTGTGAGAGATCGGTGTCGATGTAGCTCAGGCCCAACACCACCCCGGCCAGATTGTGGGTGAGTTTGACTTCCCATTCGCGATAGCTGTCTTCGTCCTGCCCGGACGCCGAATACAAATGCGGATCCTTGAAATCCATATTGCCGTAGCGCAGCTTCAAGCCCGAGTCGAACGGCAACTCGGTTTCATAACCGATGTAGGTGTACAGCGAACTCTGCTTGCTATCGATCCCCGGCGCATCGCTGGAGTAATACGCCGCCAGCTTCACCCCGTACACCCCGAGAATCCCGTAGACCTCGCTCTGGTTGAACTGGCTTTCCTTGGGGTAGGCGTATTTGATGTAGCCCAGATCGAGGCTGACATCCTCGGTCGCCTGCCACAGCCAGCCGCCGTAGTAATCGACTTCCTGGCGGGTTTTCAGGCCACCGCCGAAATCGACGTTGGAACTCCACGCGCCAAGGTACAGACCGCTGCTGTGCGCGAGGGTCAGGCCGGCCTGTGCGGCGGGGTCATTCTGGGTTTGCGAGATGCCACGGGTCCGGTAGTCGCTGGCTAAAGTGAGATCCACCAACAGCGCAAAATCATCGTTCAAGGGGATCGCAAAGCTGCTCAAGGGCAGCACGCTCAAGAAACTCAGGGCGAACAGGGGCAAGGCTTTCATGTGAAGTCCCGATGTTGTGATTGTTATGGGGGCAGGAGGTAAACCTGTAGGAGCTGCCGCAGGCTGCGATCTTTTGATCTTGGTTTTTAAAATCAAAGTCAAAAGATCGCAGCCTGCGGCAGTTCCTACATGGGGGAGATTTTGTTGTTATTGGGTGGCGGTGTAGACCTGACGACCGCCGAACCAGGTTTGCAGGACTTTGGTGTCATGCAGGGCTTTGTTATCGACGCTGAACACATCACGATCGAGCACGATGAAGTCGGCCTGTTTGCCCGGCGTCAGCGAGCCGATCTGCTTCTCCAGACCAATCGTCCGCGCCGCATTAACGGTGTAGGCGTAGAACATGGTGTCGCGATCCAGACGCTCATCGGCGTTGAGCACGCCCAACGGGCCGACGCGAGTAATTGCTTGAGCCATGGCATTGAACGGGTTTGGCGAAGACACCGGCCAGTCACTCGCACCGGCAATCGTCGCGCCCTGTTTCAGCAGCGAATGCGCCGGGTACTGATAACGGAAGGCTAGGGCGCTGACGTACGGCTTGATCATGTCGGTGGTGTAGTCGTCGGCGCTGGCCCAGAGCAGTTGCATCGAGGCGATGACGTTGAGCGGCTTGAAGCGGGCGAACTCTTGCGGGTTGACCATTTGCAGGTGAGTGATCGAGTGGGTCACGCCGCTCTGCCGATCCTTGCGTGCCTGAGCGATGCCGTTCAGCGCTTCGCGCACGGCGCGGTCGCCGATCGCGTGGATGTGCACCAGCCAGCCGCGCTGGTCGATGGCGCTGACCAGTTCGCCGAAATGCTGCGGATCGATCAGCAGTTCGCCCTGTTTGTGCGAGTTGCTGTACGGGTCGATCATCGCCGCGCTCTGCGCCGGGAACTCGATCACGCCGTCGGCGAAGATCTTGATGCCGGGCAGGGTCAGGTTGGGGATGCCTTGGAATTGCTGGCGCACCTTGTCCAGCGTGTCGAGGTCGGCGGGTACGCTTTTCGGGTTGGCCACCAGCAGCGCCGCGACGTGCACGCTCATATCGCCGCTTTCTGACAAGGCTTTATAGGCCGGCAGCACGCCGACGGTTTTCTCGGTGGGTTTGAGCGCGAACACTGCTTCGCCCGGCGCGGCGTTGGCGGCCGGGTCCATCCACGCGGTGATGCCGAGGCTGTTGTTGTAGCGCACTGCTGATTTGGCGGCGTTCAACATGTCGGCAGGGCTTGGCACCGGCATCTTCGAGGCGACCCGATCCCAACCGGCGTCGACCACAAATCCATTGGGCTCGCCGCTGGCCAGCTTGCCGATGGTGTCTTTTTCCGCGTCGGGCAGGGTTTTCAGCAGTGCGGCGTCGATGCCGGCGCGCTTGAGCATCACATTGTTGGCCCACGCGGTGTGGTGGTCGCTGCCGATAAATACCACCGGCACATTGGCCCATTCGCCGCTGTTGAAGGTGTTGCCCAAGGCCTCGGCCTGCGCCCAGTAAACCGAACTCATCCCGGCAATGCTCAGCACATCGCCGTGTTTGGCCTTGCCGTTTGCACGCCAGTCGCGCAGGCGTTTTTGCAGTTCGTCGAGGTCGACGACTTCGTCTTCCATGTTCGCCGAGACCATTTCCAGTCCACCGAAAATCGCGTGGGAATGGCTGTCGATCAGGCCGGGCATCAACGCTTTGCCCTTGAGGTCGATGACTTCGGTACCCGGTTCGATCAAGGCTTTGATCTGCGCATCGGTGCCGACTTTCAGCACTTTGCCGTTCTCCACGGCCAAGGCTTGCACCTTGGGTTGAGTGCGGTCGGCGGTGAAGATCTTGCCGTTGAGCAGCACCAGATCGGCGGCGGCCATGGCTTCCATCGAGGCAAAACTTACAGCGAGAGCCAACAGCTTCGGGATGAATCTTTTCATTGAAGATTTCCTTGTTATTGCGTCTGATGGCGAGATTAGTGGCTGGCGACGGCCGACAGAACGCCTCCCTCACGAAAAACGTTTTTGCCTGAATGGAAAAAGCATGGACAAGTTGGGTGCATTGAAAATGTTCGTGGTCACCGCGCAGCTCGGCAGTTTCAGCCGCGCCGCCGAGCAGTTGGGCAAGACCCCGTCGGCGCTGACCAAAGCGGTCAATCACCTGGAATCGGAGCTGGGCGCACGGCTGTTCGAGCGCAGCACGCGGCGGATTCTGCTCACCGAAATCGGTCGCGTGTACCTGGAAACCGCACGGCTGGTGTTGCAGCGACTCGATGAGGCCAGCGAGGAAATCGAGCAGTTGCAGCACGGCTTGCGCGGCAGCCTGAAAATCACCGCCCCGCTGGCCTATGGCCGGGCGTTTCTCGATCAAGTGTGTGACGGATTTTTGCAGCAATACCCGCAGATCAGTTTGCAAGTGGATCTGTGCGATGCGTTCGTCAATCTGCTGGAAAGTGGCTACGACCTGGCGCTGCGCGAGGGCCACGATGACTTGCCGGGGCTGATTGCGCGGGTGGTCGGCAGCAATCGTCTGGCGTTGTGCGCCAGCCCGGAATATCTGGCGCGCAAGGATTTGCCGGTCAACCCGCAAACCCTTGAGCAGCATGAATGGCTGCTCTATCAGCACCCGTTACTCAGCCGCGAATTCTGGTGGGCCGAGCGTGACGGGCAGCGCTTGAGTCTGGCGCAACCCGCAGCGCCGTTGTTGCGCAGTGACAATTACGATTTGTTGCTGGCCAGTGCCTTGGCCGGGCGCGGTTTGCTGCACACGCCGTTGTGGAGCGCCGCGCCATACATTGCCGACGGGCGACTGGTGCGGGTCATGGCCGATTACGAGATCGACCCGGACACCTTTGGCCCGCACATTCTGGCGGTGTACCCGAGCCACCGCCGGGCCACGGCGAAGGTCGTTGCCTTCATCGATTACATCTCAGCATTTCTCGCCGAACGCGGCCTGAGCTAACCCCCCCGCACTGATCGTACTGATCGTTCCCACGCTCTGCGTGGGAATGCCTCTAGGGACGCTCTGCGTCCAGTGACTCGGAGCGTCACGGGCTGCATTCCCACGCGGAGCGTGGGAACGATCAACGTGGGGTGGGCCGACCTGTGGCGCTTGTCAGGAAAATCCTACAGGAGTACAAATGTACTCCATGACGAACCTGACTCCCCGCCGTACCGCCATCCTGACGTTTATCCGCGATCGAATCGCCGAACACGGTCAGCCCCCAAGCCTCGCTGAAATCAGCGAGGCTTTTGGTTTCGCCTCGCGTAGCGTGGCGCGCAAGCACGTGCTCGCGCTGACCGAAGCCGGTTTTATCGAGGTCAATCCGCATCAGGCCCGCGGCATTCGCCTGCTCGGGCAACCGCCACGCCCGGAGCTGCTCGACATCCCCGTGCTCGGCCGCGTCGCTGCCGGTGCACCAATTGGCGCCGATGCCGACATCCATAGCCGCTTGCTGCTCGACCCGGCGCTGTTCTCGCGCACACCCGACTACATGCTGCGGGTGCAGGGCGATTCGATGATCGAGGACGGCATTCTCGACGGTGATCTGGTCGGCGTACGGCGCAATCCCGAAGCGCTCAACGGCCAGATCGTCGTGGCGCGGCTCGACGGTGAAGTCACTATCAAACGCTTCGAACGGCTCGGCGATGAAGTGCGGCTGTTGCCGCGCAACCCGGCGTACCAGCCGATTGTAGTGCGCGACGATCAGGATCTGGCCATCGAAGGGGTGTTCTGTGGTCTGGTGAGGCAAGGCTGATGGGCGCCGTCGTTGCGTTGGATACGCTGTTCAATGGCGGCCAGGTCTGGAGGGGCCGGCCTGCGCCGCCGGCCGCCAGTCCGCAACCCACCGGGCACGCCGCGCTCGACGCAGCATTGCCCAGCGGTGGCTGGCCGGAAGCGGCGCTGAGCGAAATCCTGTTGGCCGGCCCCGGTGTCGGCGAACTGCAACTGGTCTGGCCGACGCTGGCGCGGTTGTCGGCGGCGGGCGAGCGCATTGTGCTGGTGGCGCCGCCATTCGTGCCGTACCCGCAGGCGTGGGAGAACGCCGGGGTCGATCTGCGTCAGTTGTCGGTGATTCAGGCCAATGAACGCGATGCCTTGTGGGCGGCGGAACAATGCCTGCGCTCAGGCAGTTGCGGCGCGGTGCTGTGCTGGCCGCACAAGGCTGATGACCGCGCGTTGCGGCGTTTGCAGGTGGCGGCGGAAACCGGCCAGACCCTGGCGTTTGCCTGGCGTCCGTTGAGCGAAGCGGTCAATCCGTCACCGGCGGCATTACGGATTGCCATCGATGCCAAACCCGCGCAGTTGCGCGTGCTCAAGTGCCGTGGCGGTTTGGCGCGTGCGGCGCCGATTGCCTTTGCCGTGGGTCACTGAGGTCGCCATGCGCTGGGTGTGTATTCTGTTCCCGCAATTGGCCCTTGATGCCGTGCTGCGTCAGCGCCCCGATCCTGATGAGCCGTTGGTGCTGCTCAGCGGCCCGGCCCAGCGTCGAGTGCTGCAAGCGGTCAACCCGGCGGCGCGCAAACTCGGGTTGCGCGCTGGCCAGTCGATGACCGCCGCCCAAGCAATGAGCAAAGGGTTTGCCACCGCCGATTACGAGGTGGCCGAGGTCGAGCACTGGCAGCAGTTTCTTGCCGCGTGGGCCTACGGTTTCAGCGCGCAGGTCAGCGTGCATTACCCGCGCGCCGTGGTGTTCGAAATCGAATCGAGCCTGGGGCTGTTCGGTTCCTGGGCGCAGTTTGAAGCACGGTTGCGCAAGGAACTGAGCGATCTGGGCTTTCGCCATCGCATCGTTGCCGCACCGAATCCGGTGGCGGCGCGGGTACTGGCCAATGCTTACGATGGCTTGGTGGTGCCGGACGGCGAAGCCTTGCAGCATCACCTCGGCCAGTTGCCCGTCGACCGTGTCGGCCTGGAGCCGAGCGTGGCCACGGCGTTGTCGCGCATGGGCCTGCGCAACCTCAGTCAGGTGCAGAGCTTGCCGCGTCAGGCGCTGGCCCGACGCTTCGAAGCGCAGATGCTCAAGCACCTCGACACCTTGTTTGGCGCGCGACCCTTGGCGCTGGAGTTTTACTTGCCGCCCGATCGTTTCGATGTGCGCATCGAACTCAACTTTGACGTGCAATCCCATCAGGCGCTGCTGTTTCCGCTACGGCGTTTGACTGGCGATCTGTCGGCGTTCCTTTGCGGGCGCGACAGCGGCGTGCAGCGTTTCGACCTGCATCTGGAACACGCCGGGCTGCCGGACAGCGTGATCAAAGTCGGTTTGCTCAGCGCCGAACGTGATCCGGCGATGCTCTTCGAACTGGCCCGTGGTCGGCTCGAGCAAGTGCAGGTCGAGGCGCCCGTGCGTGGTTTTCGTCTGCGTGCCGAGGACCTGCCGAGCTTCGTGCCGCAGTTTCAGGAACTGTTCGACGACCGTCCGCAGCAGACCTTGCCCTGGGAGCAATTGCGCGAACGCTTGCGTGCACGCTTGGGTGATGACGCCGTGCAGGGGCTGCGCTTTCAGGCTGATCATCGTCCGGAGTGTGCGTGGCAGCACGGCGTCGACAAACAGCGCTGCGCAGGCTTGCCGAATGTGCATCGTCCGGGCTGGTTATTGGGTGAACCGCAGAGTGTGGCAGAGGGTTCGGCGCGGATTCTCATGGGCCCGGAACGCATCGAATCCGGCTGGTGGGACGGTGACGATGTGCGCCGCGATTATTACCTGATCCAGAACCGCACCGGCCAACAGGGTTGGGCTTATCGCGCGGTGGGTGAGGGCGGTCCCTTGTGGCTGCAGGGCTGGTTTGCATGAATGACGGTTATGCAGAGCTGCACTGCCTGTCGAACTTCAGTTTTCAGCGCGGTGCGTCCAGTGCGCTGGAACTGTTTCAGCGGGCAAAAAAACACGGCTATCAGGCATTGGCGATCACCGATGAGTGTACGTTGGCCGGCATCGTTCGCGCCTGGCAAGCGGCGAAGTCCGTTGAGTTGCCGCTGATCATCGGCAGTGAAGTGCGCATCGACAACGGCCCGAAACTGCTGTTGCTGGTGGAGAACCTTGCAGGCTATCAAGCGCTGTGCGGTTTGATCACGCGCGCGCGGCGGCGTACGCAGAAAGGTCAGTATCAAGTGCTGCGCGAGGACTTTGAGCAAGCGCTGCCGGGATTACTGGTGTTGTGGGTGCCGGATTCACTCGATGATGTGGAAGAGGGCCGTTGGCTGCAGCAGACCTTCGCCGAACGCCTGTGGCTGGCGGTGCAATTGCATCGTGGCCAGGACGATCAGCAGCGGCTGGCGGCGTTGTTGGGGCTGGCCGCCGAGTTGCAGATTCCAGCCGTGGCCAGCGGCGATGTGCATATGCACGCCCGTGGCCGCCGCGCCTTGCAGGACACCATGACCGCGATCCGCCATCACGTGCCGGTGGCCGAGGCAGGGTTGCGTTTGCACCCCAATGGCGAGCGACATTTGCGCAGCGTCGAGGTGTTGCGCGAGTTGTATCCGCAGGCCTTGCTGGATGAGTCGGTGAAGTTGGCCCGGCGTTGCACCTTCGATCTCGGCGAATTGCGTTATCAATATCCCAAGGAGCTGGTGCCCGAGGGACACAGCGCCAGTGCCTGGCTACGGCAACTGACCAAGGAAGGCATCGCCTGGCGTTGGGAGAAGGGCGCGCCCTTCAAGGTGCTGAGGCAGATCAACAAAGAGCTGAAGCTGATCGCCGAACTCGGCTACGAAAGCTACTTCCTCACCGTGCATGACGTGGTGCGCTTCGCCCGCGAGCAGAAGATTCTGTGTCAGGGTCGGGGCTCGGCAGCCAACTCGGCGGTGTGTTTTGCCTTGGGTATCACCGAAATCGACCCGGATCGCACCACACTGCTGTTCGAACGCTTCATGTCCAAGGAGCGCAACGAGCCGCCGGACATCGACGTCGACTTCGAACACGAGCGCCGTGAAGAAGTCCTGCAATACGTGTTCCGCCGTTACGGCCGTGGTCGTGCGGCGCTGACGGCGGTGGTCAGCACTTACCACGCCGCCGGCGCGGTGCGCGATGTGGCCAAGGCCTTGGGCCTGCCGCCGGATCAGGTCAATGCACTGGCCGATTGCTGCGGCCACTGGAGCGATGAAACGCCGCCGGTCGAGCGTTTGCTCGAAGGCGGCTTCGACCCGGACAGCCCGGTGCTGCGCCGGGTGTTGAGCCTGACCGGGCAGTTGATCGGTTTCCCCCGGCACCTGTCACAGCACCCCGGCGGTTTCGTGATTTCCGAGCAGCCGCTGGACACGCTGGTGCCGGTGGAGAACGCCGCCATGGCCGAGCGCACGATCATCCAGTGGGACAAGGATGACCTCGACGCGGTCGGGCTGCTCAAGGTGGACATCCTCGCCCTCGGCATGCTCAGTGCGATCCGTCGTTGCTTCGACTTGCTGCGCCGCCATCGCAATATCGACTTGAGTCTGGCGACGATCCCGGCCGAAGACAAACCGACTTACGAGATGATCAGCCGCGCCGACACCATTGGCGTGTTCCAGATCGAGTCGCGGGCGCAGATGTCGATGCTGCCACGTCTGAAACCGGCGAAGTTCTACGATCTGGTGATCGAAGTGGCCATCGTCCGCCCGGGGCCGATTCAGGGCGGGATGGTCCATCCGTACCTGCGCCGGCGCAATAAAGAAGAGAAAGAAACCTATCCGTCACCGGAGCTGGAAGTGGTGCTCAAACGCACCCTCGGCGTGCCGCTGTTTCAGGAACAGGTGATGCAGATCGCTATCGTCGCCGCCGACTACAGCCCCGGCGAGGCCGATCAGTTGCGCCGCTCGATGGCCGCATGGAAACGCCACGGTGGACTGGAACCGCACAAGGAACGCCTCGCCGCCGGCATGAAGAAAAACGGTTACACGCCGGAGTTCGCCGCGCAGATTTTCGAGCAGATCAAAGGCTTCGGCAGCTACGGCTTCCCCGAATCCCACGCCGCCAGTTTCGCCTTGCTGACCTACGCCAGTTGCTGGCTCAAGTGCCACGAACCGGCGGCGTTCGCCTGTGCGCTGATCAACAGCTGGCCGATGGGTTTCTACAGCCCGGATCAGATTCTCCAGGACGCGCGCCGACACCAGTTGCAAATCCGCCCGGTCGACGTGCGCGCCAGTGACTGGGATTGCAGCCTGGAAACCACCACAGCGGCGCAACCGGTGATCCGTATGGGCCTGCGCATGATCAAGGGCTTTCGCGAAGACGATGCCCGGCGCATCGAGGCGGCGCGGGCGCGCGGGGCGTTTGCCGATGTTGCCGATCTGGGCGAACGGGCCGCACTCGACAGTCGGGCGCAGGCGTTACTGGCCGATTCCGGGGCGTTGCGCGGTTTGGCTGGGCATCGGCATCGGGCGCGCTGGGAAGTGGCCGGGGTGCAGAAGCAGTTGGGTCTGTTTGCCGGGCTGCCGAGTCAGGAGGAGGCGGAGGTGGAGCTGCCCAAACCGAGTGTCGGCGAGGATCTGCACGCCGATTACAGCACCGTCGGCACGACGTTGGGGCCGCATCCGTTGGCGCTGTTGCGTGGCGAACTCAAAGCCCGGCGCTGTCGCAGTTCGCAGGAATTGCTCGACGTCGAGCACGGCCGGCCGGTGAGCGTCGCCGGGCTGGTCACCGGGCGGCAACGACCGGGCACCGCCAGTGGCGTGACCTTCGTGACCCTGGAAGACGAATTCGGCAACGTCAACGTGGTGGTCTGGCGTGATCTGGCCGAGCGTCAGCGGCAAGTGCTGGTGGGCTCGCAACTACTGAAAGTCGATGGCCGCTGGGAGCGCGAAGGTGAAGTGCGCCACCTGATCGCCGGGCGTTTGAGCGACCTCAGCCCGCTGCTTAATGGCATCCGCGTGCAGAGCCGCGATTTCCATTAGCGCGCCCTGATCTGATCGTTCCTACGCTCTGCGTGGTAACGCTTCCCGTGACGCTCCGCGTCACAGCGGGCGCGGAGCGTCCGTGGCTGCATTCCCACGCAGAGCGTGGGAACGATCAATGTTCAAGGCGGCCAATTCATTGGCGTCAAAAAAACCTGTCGCGAATGATGGCACTTTGTCATAATGCCGCCCCTTTTCAACTCCCGCCGCGCATTGCCGTGGTGGGACATCCCCGTTTTTCAAAAGGAATATTCAGTGAGAATGATCTCCCGGATGCTGGTTTCAGGCGTCGCGATTGCTGTGCTCGGCACGATTGCCGGCACACTCGCCGGTTGCGCCACCGAAAGCTCCCGCGCGCTGCCGGTGGCCAAGGTTGAAAGCGCCACTCAAGTCTGGACCGGCGTTCGTGTGCCAATGGCCGTGGGCAAGTTCGACAACCGTTCCAGCTACATGCGCGGGATCTTCTCCGACGGCGTTGACCGTCTCGGCGGTCAGGCCAAGACCATCCTCATCACCCACTTGCAGCAGACCAACCGCTTCAGCGTGCTGGATCGCGACAACATGGGTGAAATCCAGCAGGAAGCCGCGATCAAGGGTCAGGCCCAACGCTTGAAAGGCGCTGATTACGTGGTCACCGGTGACGTCACCGAGTTCGGCCGCAAAGAGACTGGCGATCACCAGTTGTTCGGCATTCTTGGTCGTGGCAAGACTCAAGTGGCCTACGCCAAGGTCAACCTGAACATCGTCAACATCAGCACTTCCGAAGTGGTCTATTCGACTCAGGGCGCTGGCGAGTACGCCTTGTCCAACCGCGAAATCATCGGCTTCGGCGGCACCGCTGCCTACGACTCCACCCTCAACGGCAAAGTACTGGATCTGGCCATGCGCGAGGCGATCAATCGTCTGGTCGATGGCATGAACGCCGGTGCCTGGAAACCGGGCAACTGATCGACGCCCATTGCAAGGAGCAACACCCCATGACTCTGAATTTGTCGCGCTCGTTAATGGCGCTGACCCTGGCCGCCAGTGCCTTGCTGGCCGGCTGTGCCTCCGGCCCGCAAACCCTGTACCAGTGGGAAGGTTACGAGCCCCAGGTCTACGAATACTTCAAAGGCGAAGAGCCGAAAGAAGCCCAGGCCGAAGCGCTGGAACGTGACCTGCAGAAAATCCGCTCCACCGGCAAGGCCGTACCGCCGGGTTACCACGCGCACCTTGGCCTGCTCTATCTGAGCATGGGCAAGGACGACCAGATGGTGCAGCAGTTCAAAACCGAGAAAACCCTGTTCCCCGAATCCGGGACGTACATGGATTTCCTGCTCAAAAACGCCAAGAGCGGAGACGCGAAATGATCGCGCGCACCTTGAAACTGCTGGCCGCCGGTCTGGCCCTGACCGTGCTGGGTGGCTGCGTTGCGCCCAAGACCGTGGATTACTCGGCCTACAAACAGGCGCGGCCGAAAACCATTCTGGTGCTGCCTCCGCTGAACACTTCGCCGGATGTGAAGGCGTCGTACAGCCTGTTGTCGCAGGTGACCTTCCCGCTGGCCGAAGCCGGTTATTACGTGCTGCCGATCGCGCTGGTTGACGAGACGTTCCGCCAGAACGGTCTGACCACCCCGGACGACATCCATCAGGCCCCGCCGAGCAAACTGAAGGAGATCTTCGGTGCGGACGCTGCGCTGTACATCACCGTGACCGAATACGGTACGCGTTACATGGTGATCAGCAGCGAAACGGCAGTGACCGCGACGGCGAAACTGGTCGACCTGAAAAGCGGCACGACGCTGTGGACCGGTTCGGCCCGGGCGTCGAGCGAAGAGGGCGGCAATAGCAATGCCGGCGGTATCGTCGGCATGCTGATCTCGGCGGCAGTGAAGCAAATCATCAACAGCTCCACCGATGCCGGCTACCCGATTGCCGGTGTGGCGAGCAATCGTCTGCTCTCGGCCGGACACCGGGCAGGCCTGCTGTACGGCCCGCGTTCGCCGAAGTACGGCACTGACTGAAGCCGGTACTGATCGTTCCCACGCTCTGCGTGGGAACGATCAAACGCAGGAGTGAGCCTGCTCACCGCCCCCCTCCCAACACATGTGTCCTGCCTGCAACGAGCAGATAGATAGAGCGACGCCGCCCCCATGGGGGATCCGCAATCAACGTGCAATCAAGACCCTGCATCTCGACGCCGAAGGCTATATCCTGCGTGACACTCAGTTGCTCGACGTTAAAGGAGTGCCCAAATGACCGAAAAGAAACCGGAAACCACGGTCGACCGCGTCTACCAAGGGGTTTACGAGGCGATCAGCAAGCGTTCGTTGCGCCCTGGGATGAAGCTGGGCGAGGCCTCGCTGGCCGAGTTATTCAATGTCAGCCGCACGTCGGTGCGCGCCGCATTGAAGCAATTGGAGGCCGACGGACTGGTCACCACTGAGCCCAATAAAGGGGCATCGGTGTCGCTGCCGAGCAACGAAGAGATCCGTTCGCTGTTCGAAACCCGCCGCCTTATCGAAATCGGCATCGTCACTGAACTGTGCCGGCGCAAGGACACCGCCGCGATGCAGGACCTGCGTGAACACCTGCTGCTGGAAGACGAAGCGCACGCCGCTGGTGACCACGAGCGGCTGATTCATCTGCTCGGCGAGTTCCACATCAAACTGGCGCGCAGCCTGAATAATCCGGTGCTGCTCGACTGGTTCCAGAAGTTGATTTCCCGTGCCTCGTTGTATGCTGCGGCGCTGGACGACGACAGCCATGAAGTCTGCCGCGACGACGAGCACCTGCGTCTGATCGAATACATCGAGGCCGGTAATCAGAGCGCTGCCATCGAATTGACCTGCACGCATCTCAACGGCATCGAGAAGGCCATTCTCGACGTCGCCGCCAAAATGAAAACTGGCTACCATCCGCTCAAACACCTGATCGGGGTTTAGGCTTCGGGCGAGGATGAAATCGGCTATACCTCATATGAAACCAATACGACTGATGACGCTCGAAACAGACGGGCGTTGCGTCGTTATGGCGTCGCGATTTATCGGGCAATCACCACAGGACACTGAGTCAGTCGATGCAGTTTTTATCCGATAGCCATGGTTGTGAGGGCTGGAAAGGCGAAATGGCCGGGCGCATCAGTGCGTTCGACTGGAGCCACACCGAACTCGGCCCGTTGAACAGCTGGCCGGCCAGCCTGTGCAGTGCGGTGCAACTGATGCTGGCGTCGCCACTGCCGATGGTCATGCTCTGGGGCTATGCCGGATACATGATCTACAACGATGCCTATTCGAAGTTTGCCGGTGGTCGCCACCCCTATCTGCTCGGTTCGCCGGTAGAACTGGGCTGGCCGGAAGTCGCCGATTTCAACCGGCACGTGGTCGATACCTGCCTGGCCGGTGGCACCTTGTCGTTTCGCAATAAAGAGCTGGTGTTGTTGCGCGATGGCGTCCCCGAAGACGTCTGGATGGATCTGTATTACAGCCCGGTGGCCAATGATGACGGCAAGCCGGCCGGGGTCATGGCGATGGTGGTGGAAACCACCGAGTTCGTGCACTCCGAACGCCGGCGGCAGGCGGCGGAACAAGCCTACCGCGCCGACAATGAGCGGGTCCGTCTGGCGTTGAATGCCGGGGCCTTGCTTGGCTCGTTTGTCTGGGACGTGAAAAACAACACGCTGTCGGCAGACGAACGATTCGCCCGCACGTTCTCCTATCCACCGGATCAGGACCTGAGCAATCTGGCCCAGGACGTTGCCGAGTCGCGCATTCACCCCGATGACCACGCCTGGGTACAAGAGCGCGTCGCCCATTCCGTGCAGACCGGTGAACCGTATAACGCCGAGTATCGCGTGCGACGCAGTGACGGCAGTTATTCCTGGGTGCTGGCCAGTGGCGCCTGCGAGTTCGACGAGCACGGCAAGCCGTTGCGCTTTCCCGGCGTGCTGATCGACATTCATGAGCGCAAGATTGCCGAAGAATCCCTGCTCAAATTTACCCGCAACCTCGAACAGCGCGTGGGCGAGGAAGTCGAGGCGCGCTTGGCGGCTGAAGAGCAGTTGCGCCAGTCACAGAAGCTCGAAGCCATTGGCGGTCTCACCGGCGGCGTGGCTCATGACTTCAATAATCTGCTGCAAGTGATCGCCGGTAATCTGCATCTGCTCGCGCGCCACGAACCGAACAATGCCAACGTGCAACGCCGGGTCAGTGCCTCGCTGGCGGCGGTCGAGCGCGGTGCCAAGCTGTCCTCGCAATTGCTCGCGTTTGCCCGGCGCCAGCCGTTGTCGCCGGCAGTATGTAACCCGCGACAGATCTTCGAAGGTGTCGGCGAATTGCTGCAGCGAGCGCTGGGCGAAACCATTCAGATCGATGTGCAGCTGCCGCAGCAACCGTGGCATATCAACGTCGACCGCAACCAGCTGGAAAACGCCATTCTCAATCTGGCGATCAACGCTCGCGATGCGATGAAGGGCGAGGGCACCATTGCGCTCAGCGCTGCCAACGTGCGCCTCGATCGCGAGTTCTGCGCCGGTAAAGGCATCGTTCCCGGCGAGTTTGTCCGGGTCGCCGTCAGTGACAGCGGCGCCGGCATTGCGCCAGACATTCTCGAGCAGGTGTTTGAACCGTTTTTCACCACCAAGGCCGACGGCCAGGGCACCGGGCTGGGCCTGAGCATGGTGTTCGGTTTCGTCAAACAGAGCGGCGGCCACGTCGAGATCGTCAGTACCGTCGGCGAGGGCACGCGGGTGCAGTTGTACTTCCCGCGCAGCCTGCGCCCGATCCTTGATGAATCGCCCAATCTGCAACGGCAGCAGAGTGGCGGCCACGAGACGATTCTGGTGGTTGAAGACAACGACGCGGTGCGCGCTTCGGCGGTCGAGTTGTTGCGCGAGGAGGGTTACCGCGTGTTGACCGCCGGCCACGGCGATGCGGCCATGCAAATGCTGCTGGAAGGTACCGAAGTCGACCTGATCTTCACCGACGTGGTCATGCCGGGGCTGATCAAAAGCTCCGACCTGTTCGCCTGGGCCAAGGTGCAGACGCCGCCGGTGGCGGTGCTGTTCACCTCCGGGCACACCCGCGACATCATCTCGCGCAATCACCAGTTGAGCCCCGACACCCATTTGCTCGGCAAACCGTACAGCCCCGAAGCCTTGTTGCAGATGATCCGGGTGGTTCTCGGCAACTGAGCGCTGAACATTCCTTTACCAAGGCAGGTCGATGACTTCCAAACGCACCTCCAAAGCGCCCACCGGCATGGTCCGGGTACGCGGCGCCCGTGAACACAACCTGAAAAACATCGACGTCGACATCCCCCGCGATGCACTGGTGGTGTTTACCGGGGTGTCCGGTTCGGGCAAGTCGTCGCTGGCGTTCTCGACTTTGTATGCCGAAGCCCAGCGCCGTTACTTCGAATCGGTGGCGCCGTACGCGCGACGGCTGATCGATCAGGTTGGCGTACCGGATGTCGACTCGATTGAAGGCCTGCCGCCGGCCGTGGCCCTGCAACAGCAACGCGGCACACCGAGTACGCGCTCGTCGGTGGGCAGCGTGACCACGTTGTCGAGCCTGATCCGCATGCTCTATTCGCGCGCCGGCAGTTATCCGCCGGGGCAGCCGATGTTGTACGCCGAGGATTTTTCGCCGAACACCCCGCAAGGCGCCTGCCCGCAGTGCCATGGCCTCGGCCGCGTCTATGAAGTCACTGAGGCGCTGATGGTGCCCGATCCGAACCTGACCATCCGCCAGCGCGCGGTGGCGTCCTGGCCGCTGGCGTGGCAGGGGCAGAATCTGCGCGACATCCTCGTGACCATGGGCATCGACGTCGACATCCCGTGGAAAAAGCTACCGAAAAAACAGCGCGACTGGATTCTCTTCACCGAAGAACCCCCGACCGTGCCGGTGTACGCCGGGCTGACCCCGGAAGAAACCCGCGTCGCCCTCAAACGCAAGATGGAGCCGAGTTATCAAGGCACCTTCACCGGCGCCCGGCGCTACATCCTGCACACCTTTACTCATTCGCAAAGTGCGTTGATGAAAAAGCGCGTTTCACAGTTCATGCTCGGCAGCCCTTGTCCGTTATGCGAAGGCAAACGCCTGAAACGTGAAGCGTTGTCGGTGACGTTTGCCGGGTACGACATTGGCGAATTGTCGCAGATGCCGTTATTGCAAGTGGCCGAGGTATTACGGCCGGTGGCGGCGGCCAGTTATCTGGAACATGCCGAAGAAACCGGCGAGACCTTGAGTCACGCGCAAACCCGCGAGGCCCGTCAGCAACGCGTGGCCCATGGCGCCAGCGGGCACGGCAGCGCGCCCGATGTGCGCCACACGCCAAATCTGTCGCTGGAGAAACGTCTGGCGGCGCAGCGTATTGCCGAGGATCTGCTGGAGCGCGTCAGCACGCTGACCGATCTGGGCCTCGGTTATCTGGCGCTGGAGCGCAGTACGCCAACGCTGTCGTCGGGTGAGTTGCAGCGCTTGCGCCTGGCGACACAATTGGGCTCGCAGTTGTTTGGTGTGATTTATGTGCTCGACGAACCTTCCGCCGGTTTGCATCCAGCCGATGGCGAAGCGTTGTTCGAAGCCTTGCAGCGCTTGAAGGCGGACGGCAACACGCTGTTTGTGGTCGAGCATGACCTGGAAACCATGCGCCGCGCCGACTGGCTGATCGATGTCGGCCCGGCAGCGGGCGAGCAGGGTGGGCAGGTGCTGTACAGCGGCCCGCCCGCCGGTCTGGCCGAGATCGAGCAATCGCAGACTCGTGCTTATCTGTTTGCCGAATCGCAACGTCAGACAAGAACGGCACGTAAACCGACGGCGTGGCTGAAACTTGAGGGCATCACCCGCAATAATCTGAACAACCTCAGTGCCGAATTTCCCTTGGGCTGCTTTACCTCGGTGACGGGCGTCTCCGGCTCCGGCAAGTCGAGCCTGGTCAGTCAGGCCTTGCTGGAACTGGTCGGCGCGCAGTTGGGGCGGCCGACGGTGGACAGCGAGCCGGAAGAACTCAGCCTCGAAGACGACGCCCCGCAGGTCAGCAGCGGTCAGGTCACGTCCGGGCTGGAGTCGATCAAGCGACTGGTGCAGGTCGACCAGAAACCCATCGGCCGTACGCCACGTTCCAATCTGGCGACCTACACCGGGCTGTTCGACAACGTGCGCAAACTCTACGCCGCGACCGACGCTGCACGGGCGGCGGGTTATGACGCCGGGCAGTTTTCCTTCAACGTCGCCAAGGGTCGTTGCGCCACGTGCGAAGGCGAAGGCTTTGTCAGTGTCGAGTTGTTGTTCATGCCCAGCGTTTATGCGCCGTGCCCAACCTGCCATGGCGCGCGGTACAACCCGCAGACCCTGGCGATTCTCTGGGAGGGTTTGAGCATCGCCCAGGTGCTGCAATTGACCGTCGAGGAAGCGGTGTCAGTGTTTTCCGAGCAAGCGGGGATTCGTCGTTCACTGGAAGTGCTGCGCGATATTGGCCTGGGTTATCTGCGCCTCGGGCAACCGGCCACGGAGCTGTCTGGCGGTGAAGCGCAGCGGATCAAACTGGCTACCGAGTTGCAGCGTAATCAGCGCGGCGCGACCTTGTATGTGCTGGATGAACCGACCACCGGGTTGCATCCGCGTGATGTCGATCGGCTGCTGGAGCAACTGGATACGTTGGTGACGGCGGGGCACACGGTGATCGTGGTCGAGCACGAAATGCGCGTGGTGGCGCAGAGTGACTGGGTGATCGACATCGGGCCGGGGGCGGGGGATCAGGGCGGCAGGATTGTCGTGGCGGGCACGCCGCAGAAGGTTGCGGCGAGCAAGAAGAGCCGGACGGCGCCGTTTCTGGCTCGGGCCCTGAATTAATAGATGCGGTGCTGCCACTGGCCTCATCGCTGGCAAGCCAGCTCCCACAGTTTTTTGCGGTGAATTCGAAGTATGGGTCCACCACAAGACTCCTACAGTGGATCCGTGTTCGACATCAGTTCCTGTGGGTGCTGCAGTCAGGCACCATCAAGGGTGCGGCGGACCTTGTCGAGCAGTTCACTGATCTGAAACGGCTTGACCAGCATGTCCATGCCACTGCCCAGAAACACCTGACGATTGATCGCTGTCTCCGCATACCCGGTCATGAACAGAATCGGCAATCCCTCACGCCAACCGCGCGCAACATCCGCTAATTCACGACCGCTCATGCGCGGCAGGCCGACGTCGGTCAATAACAGGTTGATCGACGGATCATTCTGCAACCGCTCCAGCGCCGTTTCGATATCCGCCGCCTGGGTGCAGCGATAACCGGCGTCCTCCAGCACTTCAGTGACAAACATGCGCACCGACGGCATATCCTCGACAATCAGCACATGCTCACCGCTGCCTTGCGGATCGACCACGGGAGCAGGGATATCGGCCCCCGTCGGATCGGTGGTGGCCGGCAACATGATCGTCACTTCGGTACCGCGCCGCGCGACGCTGCGGATGTGTGCATCGCCACCCGACTGGCGGGCAAAACCATAGATCGTCGACAACCCCAGCCCCGTACCCTGGCCCAACGGTTTGGTGGTGAAAAACGGATCGAAGACCTTGTCGATGACATTGTGCTCGATGCCCGTACCGTCATCACGTACCGACAGCGCCACGTAAGCGCCATCGGCCAGATTCGGATCGCCATGGGAGTACGCGGCGTAAGTGTTGACCCATATATTGCCGCCCACCGGCAGGGCATCCCGGGCGTTGATCACCAGATTCAACACCGCGCTTTCCAGCTGCACTGGGTCAACCAGCGCGATGGCCGGTTTGCTGGTCAGCTCTAGCTTGAGGGTGATCCGCTCACCGATGGTGCGCAACAGCAATTCTTCCAGCGAACGGACTTGCTCGTTGATGTCGACCGGCCGTGTATCCAGTGGTTGCTGACGGGCAAAGGCCAGCAAGCGGTGGGTGAGGGACGCAGCGCTCATCGCTGAATTCAGCGCCGCTTCGGAGTAAAACTGCACCTTGTCCAGACGCCCATCGACCACGCGTTTCTGGATCAGCTCGAGGCTGGTGATGATTCCGGTCAGCAGGTTGTTGAAGTCATGGGCGATACCGCCGGTGAGTTTGCCCAGTGCGTCCATCTTCTGCACCTGCAGCAACTGCGCTTCGGCACGCACGCGTTCGGCGACTTCCTTGGCCAGTTGCGTGGTGGTGTCATCCAGACGCGCCAGATGCGAGCGCTCGCGATGGCGGTGTTCGGTAACGTCCTCAACGAAGACCAGGCTCAGTTCGGGCGTGCGGTACGGGGAAATCTGCCACTCGGTCTCGCGGATCTCGCCCTGCACGCGCATGTTCAGCGTGCCTTTCCAGCGCTCGCCATCGACCAGACGCAGGCGCAGCTCATTGAGGATGGCGCTCTGATCTTCGGCGAAGCATTCACGCAGGGCCTGCGGATCCCGATTGTCGAGAATCAGTTGTGTGAAGGCATGGTTGCATTCGTGCACCTTGAGGCTGGCATCGAGCACCGCGATCGGTGCGGAGACGTTGACGAAAATCTCGCGAAACCGCGCTTCACTTTCGCGCAGGGCATTTTCCGTGTCGCGTACTCGCAGCAACGTGCGCAGGGTGGCCAGCAGCACATCCGGGTCAACCGGGTGAATCAGGTAGGCATCGGCACCGGCGTCGAGGCCGGTGATGATGTCGCCGGTCTGGATCGACGCAGCTGACACATGAATAACGGGTAGCAGCGCCGTGCGGGTATCTGCGCGCAGTTTGCGCACGATGTCGAAGCCGCTCATGTCCGGCAGATTGACGTCGAGAATCAACGCGTCGAGTGCTTCGCTGTCGATCAGCGCCAGCCCCTCGCCGCCGGTGCCGGCCTCCAGCACCTCGTAGCCATGACGCTCCAGCCGTCGGCGCAGGGCGTAGCGGGTGGCGACGTTGTCGTCGACGATCAACAGGCGGATGTCACGTTTCATCGACGTTCTCCAGAGCGATCGCCAGCGGAATGATCACGAAAAAGGTCGAGCCGACCCCCGGCGTGCTTTCCAGCCCGACTTCACCGCCGAGCAGGGCGGCGAAGCGTTTACACAGCGACAGGCCCAGCCCGGTGCCGCGCAGACGTTTCTGCAACGGCGAGTCGACCTGGGAAAAGTCCTCGAACAATGCACCATGCAGCTCTGGTGCGATACCGATGCCGGTGTCGCTGACGGCAAAGCGCACCTTGTCCGCACCTTCGAGCCGTGCGGAAACCCGCACTTCGCCACGGGTGGTGAACTTCAGCGAGTTGGAAATGAAATTGCGCAGAATCTGCGCGAGCTTCTTGTCGTCGGTGTACAGGCGCGGCAAACCGACCGGTTCCTCGAAGATCAGGTCCACGGCGCTGGCATCGACAATCGGCCGGAACATCCCGCGCAGGGCGGAGAACAGGTCGAACATGTCGAACCACGCCGGAGAAATGCTGATGCGCCCGGCCTCGATCTTTGCCAGATCGAGCAGGTCATCGACCATGTCGCTGAGTTCGCGCGCAGCCGTGCTGACGAACGCTACCTGCTTGTGTTGCTCGGGACTGAGCGGGCCGTCGAGTTCGTCGGCGAGCAGGCTGTTGATACTCAGGATCGAACCCAGTGGCGTGCGGAACTCATGACTCATGTACGACAGGAAACGGCTTTTCAAGTCCGAGGCCTGGCGCAATTCCTCAGCCTGTATATCGAGTTCGGCGTACAGGGCCAGCACGCCTTGGTTGGTTTCATCGAGTTCTTCGCGCAGGGCTGCAGTCTCGCTCTGCAACTGCGCAATCAGCGCGGTCTGCTCCGCACTGCTCAGAATCGGCGACTCAGCCATGGGCGGCCTCCAGGGCAACGACCAGTACCGTTACATCGTCGCGCCCGCGACAGAAGTCGCGGTGCAGGACGGCGGCTATCACGGCGGGGTGGCGGTGCACCAGACCGGGGTAGTCTTGAAGATTCCAACGGGACTGCAAGCCGTCGCTGTACATGATCAATAGATGTCCGTTCACGTGAGCATAGTCAAAGGGCCGGGCTTTCCGGTATTGCACGCCGACAATGCCCGGGTGCGAAGCGAGGCCGCGGGACTTGTCGGCGTTGATCAGGCTGGCGCCGATGTTGCCGACGCCGGCGAAGGTCAGGCTGTCGCGCCGTGCATCGAATTGGGCAAACGCGACAGCGCCGCCGCGAGTACCGATCATGTCGCGGTGCATGTCTTCCATCAGCATCGCCGGCTCGGCAAACGGTGTCAGGGCGAAGGTTTCTGCGCCAGCGCGGCCGGCGCGTTCGGCTTCTTCTCCGTGACCGAGACCATCGATGATCAGCGCGCTGACGCTGCCGTTGTCATACGCCAGGTGCCAGACATCGCCGCAGGCGGGATCGTTGTGCAGAGAGTGCTGGCTGACTCCAAAATGCATGTCCGGTTCGCGATCCGAGCGAGGATAAAACCGGGCCAGTAACACCGCGCCACGGGCATCCGCGTACACATCAAACACTTCAGCCTGGCGTGATATCGAGCCGAGGCCAATGCCTTGGGTGCCTCCGGTGGAGAAGCCATCGGGCATACAGGCCTGCAAATCAAACCCCTGAGCACGGTCGATAGCGAGCAACTCAATGCCGAAACCATCAATGCGCGGCAGTACCCGCAGGTGCATCTCACCGTGGTTGGCGTGCTTGAGCACGTTACTCGCCAGCTCCGTCGCCACCAATGCCACACGCCCGGCATCGCGCTCGTCGAAGCCATGCTGTTCGGCCAGTTGTTGCGCCGTACGCCGTGCGTAGCCGATCTGGCTGCTGTCCTCGATCAGTAAAACCTGGGTCATCGACCCGCTGATATTCATGTCCATCGGGTAATCGTTATTCGTGTGCCCTTGCCGGGCTCTGTTTCCAGTTCGAACTCTTCAACCAGGCGTTTCGCCCCGGTCAGACCCAGGCCCATGCCGCTGCCGGAGGTCCAGCCGTCGGTCATCGCCAGTTTGATGTCGGCAATGCCCGGGCCTTCGTCGCGGAAGGTCAGGCGCAGACCGACCTTGTGATCTTCATCGAGGATCTGCCAGTCCATGTCGCCGCCGCCACCGTAAACCATGGTGTTACGCGCCAGTTCGCTGACCGCCGTGACCATTTTCGTCAGGTCGATCAGGCGCATCCCGCATTCGGTGGCCAGTTTGCGTGCGGTCTGGCGCGCGAGCACGACATCCTGCTCGATGTGGATGGGTTGAGTACCGCTGCTGCGTACGGTCATTGCCGGTCTACTCGTTCCTGCAGCAGCTTCATTCCGCGCTCGACGTTCAATGCCGTGCTGACACCGGGCAGGGTCAGGCCGAGTTCGACCAGGGTGATCGCCACGGCCGGCTGCATGCCGACCAGCATGGTTTCGGCGTCCATGATTTTCGACAGGCCGGAGATCGTGCTGATCATCCGGCCAATGAACGAGTCGACCATGTCCAGCGCCGAGATGTCGATCAACACCCCGCGCGCCGAGGTCTTGCTGATGCGCTCGGACAAGTCGTCCTGCAAGGTGAGGGCGAGCTGGTCATGCATGTCGACCTGGATGGTCACCAGCAGGAACTTGCCCATCTGGAGAATCGGGATACGTTCCATGTTTATACCGTCTTGACGAGGCTGACACCCAGACGGGTCAGGGCCAGTTTCAACGCGTCGGCCAGATTGGCCTTGGTCACCACGCCTTGCAGGTCGAGGCCGAGGTGAACGATGGTTTGCGCGATCTGCGGACGTACGCCGCTGATGATGCAATCGGCGCCCATCAGGCGGATTGCGGTCACGGTTTTCAACAGGTGCTGGGCGACCAGGGTATCGACGGTCGGCACGCCGGTGATGTCGATGATGGCGATTTCCGAACCGGTGTCGACGATGCGTTGCAGCAGCGACTCCATCACCACTTGCGTGCGCTGCGAGTCGAGGGTGCCGATCATTGGCAGCGCCAGCACGCCGTCCCACAGCTTGACGACGGGGGTCGACAGCTCCAGCAGTTCTTCCTGCTGACGCTTGATCACCGCTTCGCGGGATTTTTGAAAGGTGCGGATGGTGTGCATGCCGAAGGCGTCGAGCAGTTCCGAGACTTCCCAGAGCTGTTCGGCGAGCAGCGCAGGCTGGTCTTTGTAATGGTTCTGCAGGAGGTTAAACAGCGGGCCTTTGAGGGCGAAGATGAAACTGGCGGTCTGCTGCGAATCCTGGCCGAGCAGTGCGCGGCTGTGGGAGAGCTTTTCGAGAAACTGGCGGGTGGTCTCCCAACCGGGTGCGGCGATGTTGGTGCCGTTGTCGTTCTCGATGCCACTGACCACCAGTTGCAGGAATTCCGTGGTCTGTTGCTGCAGATCGTGCTCTTTCAGGTTACGCGTGGCGCCGCTGGCTTGCAGGCCGTTGATCCATTCGCCCAGCAGTTGTGCTTGTTTGTTTTTCATCGCATCGAGTGTGCTGTTCTGCAGTGCTGCCATGTGCCTGTTGCTCCGTCGCGAATTAGGGGGCGGTCGTGAAAATGATCGCCGCGAAGTGATCGACATTTGCCGTTCGAAATAGTTGTTCGTTCACGCACGTATATTTTTTGATCTGGCGCAAGGAACGTCCCGGTAACTCTAGTCGGCGTGGCCGGGCGCGGCGAAGTTTTGAACGTTGGCGTGGGGCAGGCTTCGAATCTTTGACACCCGGCGGATGTGCGCCGGGGGTGTTTGACCAACGAGGTGGCCATGAACGAGCAAACGAAGCAGAGCCAATCTGGCGAACCGATCAATCGCAATGATCCGGCTATCGACCCGCAGGTGCCGGGGCAGCCGGTGCCGACGCAGCAGCAGGGCGATGGCGGGCAGGCGCAGAGTGGCGATCCGGCGGTGGATCAGAAGAACAAGCACACGGACAACGACAATGAGTTCAGCCCGGGCTTCGAGCCAAAACCGGACCGGGCAAAGCCGGGCGAGGAGACCGATGCTGATATTGATACGGATGGCGGTTGATTTCGGCGGATATGACAAGGCCGCATCTACTGGATGCGGCCTTTTTTTTGCTTTGGATTTGTGGCGTTGCGGACATCGATCCCCCTCACCCCAGCCCTCTCCCCCAAGGGGGCGAGGGGGAAGGGAGCCGATCTCGGTGCTTTTCAAAAGCTCAGTTCAGCTCGAGATTTCAGATCGGGGGCTGTGCAGAACCTGCGTTCGACTCAAAACGTTCAGGTCGGCGTAACTCGAGCATCCACCTCGGTCGGCTCCCTCTCCCTCCGGGCGGTCCGACGTTTCGGGAGGGCTGGGGTGAGGGTAAGGCTGTTTACTTGCTCGGATGCTTGGCCTGCAGTTCCTTGGCGGCGGCCAAATGTTTTTCCAGGGCTGGCAGCATTTTCTGCGCAAACGCCTTCAATTCAGGAGCGCCTTTGACCTTGTCATCGGTCACGGTATTGGCTTGTTTCTTGAACAACTCGATGGTTTCTTCGTGCGCCTTCACCTGATTGTTGGCGTACGCCGCGTCGAACGACTCATCACGCACTTCGAGGATTTTTTCCTTGGCCTGTTTGACCAGAGTTGTGGTGTCCGGGACTTCGATGTCGTTAGCCTTGGCAATGGTCGCCAGCTCATCGTTGGCCTTGCCATGGTCGGTGATCATCATATTGGCGAAGGCCTTGATGTCAGCTGATTGGCTTTTTTCCAGCGCCAGTCGACTGGTTTCGATTTCCGCGATGCCACCGGCTGCGGCGTTATCGACAAAGTCATTGTCAGTCGCAGCGAAGGCGCTGCCCATGCCGCTGCTCAAAGCGACAGCCAAAACCAGATGACGCAGGTTGAATCCGTCCATTGGTGTATCTCCACGCAGTTTTTGTTGGTGTTAACCAATGGAGGCAATGTGGCGAATAAAGGTTTGATCGCATTTGCGACAGGGCGACGAACGGACACCGCTGGTCTGACAGGTGGTCGACAGAAGCGCCCAACCGAGGCCATTCTGATAACTGGCCAGCGCAATCGGTCGTGTTGGCCAGCCGATCAACTGACGGAGGTGTTCCATGCCGGTGACCCATGATCTGTTACAGGACTTGAAGCTTACAAAGGAAGAGATCCAGCAAAAACGCACCGCGGATCCACATCTGGATGCACTGATCAACAAGTACTCCCAGGCGGACGCCGAGGTAGTCAAGGCCGAGACTGCCACCTCGGATGCTCCCAGCGACGACACGCTGAAAAAACTCAAAGAAAAGCGCTTGCAGGTCAAAGACAAGATTGTCGAGCAATTGCAGGCGCGAACCTGAGGCCTTGTTGATCCGCCGACCTGCGGTTGCGGATTGACGGGAACGACAGCCCCGACCGGCACCTCGAATGTACAGAGTCTTCTTTTACCGACTCTTTACGAGGTGCCTTATGAACGATCCCAAATTCCCCAGTGAAGAGCAGGGCGCATTCGACCCGGTTCCCACGCATCCCGAACCCAACAGCCCGGCGCATACCACGGCCAATCCTGAAGAACCGGATGAGGATCTTCCCGAAGACGAAGATCCGGACAAGTTCGACAAGTCCAGCAACTGACAGATCGCCATCGCTGGCAAGCCAGCTCCCACAGTGAATGGTGTTGTCCGCAAATGCCGTGGTCAGCAAAGAACCCTGTGGGAGCTGGCTTGCCAGCGATGGCGTCAGTAGGCTCGATACAGATCCAGCAGGTTCACTTCAGCGCCGCATCCAACGGCATCCGCGCCATATGCGTCGCCTTCAACGAGCCGAAATACAACCACGGCCCATACTCACGCACCGTGGTAATCGGCGAATAATTGCCACTGCTCGCATCCTGCAGATTGGCGATCACCTTGCCGTCCAGATCCAGCCCCAGAACAAACCCGCGCTTTTCCACCGGTTTCGGTAAAACCGTCAACGCCCGCACGATCATCTTGCGCACGAATGGATGCCCCGCCGTGCCATCAAGCAGAGCATTGCGCGGCGCATACAACGCCACCCAGAACCGATTGCTGCCATTGAACGCCAGGTTGTCCGGCAGCCCCGGCAGGTTGTCGATGAACAGGTCGTGAGTGCCGGTTTTCGGCCCGGTCAGCCAGTAACGGCTGATGCGGTAAGCGCCGGTTTCATTGACCAGCACATAGGCGTCGTCCGGGCCGAGGGTCACGCCGTTGGCGAACTCCAGCTTGTCCAGCAGCACACTGGTTTTGCCGCTCTGAAAGTCATAGCGCAGCAGACGTCCATCGCCGCCGTGCTCAATGACCGCCTCGCCGTCATGGCCATAACCCCAGCGACTGGAAGCATCGCTGAAATAGGCGTAATGCCCGGACTTGTCGATGGCCACGTCATCGGTAAAACCAAATGCCAGTCCATTGGCCTCCGTGGTCAAAGGAACCAGCTGACCTTGCGCATCGAGGGACAGCAAGCCCTTGACCCCATCGGCAATGACCAGCAAGCCGTTCGGATGCCGGGCCAATCCCAGCGGTCGGCCACCGGTGTCGGCGAGTACTTTGCGTTGCTGGCCGTCGAGGCTGGTGCGGATCAGTCGGCCGTCGTGCAGTCCGGTGATCAGGAAGTCACTCTCCAGCAGCAAGGCTTCCGGTCCCTCGATGTCGCTCGGCCCGACCTGCACTGCGCCTTTGAGTTTCTGATTCTCGGCGTAGAGACCTTCTTTCAGCGAAGGTGCTGGAGGCGGCGTCCAGGCCACGGGTTCGACTTTGGTCGGCATCAATAATAAGAACGCGATGACGATGAGGATCAGCAGCAACAACAGATGCCGTACCTTCACGCGCTGGCCCTCGTCGATGCCAGGTATTGCGCGGCCATGTCGCGCAGCGCCAGCATTGATGCGGCGGATTCACGCTCGATGCGCCGTTTCAGCAGCAGGTGATTGGCAATGCGCATGCCCAGTCCTTCGAAGCGATAATCCAGCGTGCGCACGAACCGCGTGCCGCTGCTTGCCGCGCTGCATTCATAGGTCAGCAGCAACGACAATCCATGATCGCCTTGCGCCCGCGCGCACCAGCGCCGACCGGGCAAATACTCGGTGACCTCCCAGCTCAAATGGCCTTCACGTCCACCCGCGTGAATGTCCTCTTCGAAGCGCGAGCCGGCATGCAGCGGGCCGTGGGCGCCGTCGATTTTCAGCGAAGAGGGGTGCCACTCCGGCCAGCGACCGACGCTGGCGGCGTAGGCGAGCACGGCAATCGGGTCGCCAGCGATATCGATGGTGTGCTGCATACGGGTCATGGGCATTCTCGAATAGCTCAAAGGGGCGGTTTCCGGCTCCCAGTACAGGGTGCCGAACAGGTAGTCCATCAGCGGCAGAACGATGTTGAAGTTGCGCTCCTGCATGCGCTCGCGGCGGTGATGCAATTCGTGCAGACGGCGCATCTGGCGGATCCACGGCAGGCGGGTCAGCGGGTTGTGCGGCGGCAGGTGTTCGCAGGCGTGGAATATTTCGTAAGTCAGATAACCCAGCACCATGCAGCCGCCGAACAGTCCGGCGACGTTGGCGTTGGCTTGTGCGATCAGCCACCACAGCGGCAGGGTGATCACCAGCGTGTGCAGTACGATCAGCCAGGCGGGAAACAGAATCACCCGCCAGTCGCGGGCACTGTCGTAGGTCATGTGGCCGGGGGTGAAGAAGCTGTGATGATCGCCGGCATGCCGGGCGTAGAACATTTTCGCGAAGGCTTTTTTGTGGTGGCCGAGATGGCGATGGACCATGTACACGCCGAAATTGAACAACAGCAGGGTCAGCGGCACTGTCAGCCATTCCAGCAAGCTGACCTGCTGCACGCTGCTCCAGAACCCACCGATGGCCAGCACCCCGAACAACAGCACGAAGGCGCCGTGCAGCCAAGGGTTGTACAGCGGATGAATGGCCGCACGGTAACGGCTGCGGAATATCTCGGTGGTCTGCCTCACTGCTTCACCTGCGGGTATTGTTGTTATACCCGGCAGATTAGCCGATCCGGCCGTTTGTGCAGGCCGGACCTCGATGGCACATGCGCCATGCTCCGGTGTAATGCTGCCGCTTCAGCTCAAAGGGTTCCAGCGTTGCGACCAGTCGTCATCGGTGCGGATCACTTCGCGCAGCAGGTGGAAGGCTTGCTGCAGCGTCGCCGAATCGCGATCGCGTGAGTAGACAAGGTAAGTCGGGTAGCCGAATTCCGGAGCTTTGGTCACCGCTTCGAGGGCGCCGCTTTCCAGATAGGTGCGCACCACACGAGTGCGGAAGTAGCCGCTGCCGCCGTGCTCGAGAATGTATTGCAGAGCCAGCGGGCCGAGGTTGAAACTCAGCGCCGCTTTGGCTTTTTCCGGCAGGGCAGCGTCATGCTGGCGGCGGAAGTCCGGGCCCCAGTCGATGTAGACGTAGGGATCGGGGCGATCGGGAGCGCGCACCAGAATCAGTTTTTCTTCCAGCACTTGCTCGACCTGCAAGCCCGGCCAGTATTCCGGCTGATAGACCAGTGCCGCGTCGAGCACGCCGAGTTCCAACTGGCGCAGCAGGTTTTCGCCGTCGCGGATTTCCATGCGCAGGGCATGCCCGGGAATCTTCTCGCGCAGTTCCGCCGCCCAACTGAGCATCAACGGGTTGCACAGGCTGACTTCGCCGCCGATGTGCAGCACGTTGTGATAACCCTCGGGCAGTGGCAGGTCGCGGCGCGCCGCTTCCCAGGTCTGCACCAACTGATTGGCGTAGACCACAAAGGCCTCGCCATTGGGCGTCAGTTTCGCCCCGGCGCGGTTGCGCACGAACAGCGTACTGCCTAGCTGGCTTTCGAGTTTCTGCACCCGGGCGGTGATTGCCGTTTGCGTGACGAACAGCTTCTGTGCGGCGGCGGCGAGGCTGCCGTGACGGACGATTTCCAGGAAGGTGCGAGCGAGATCGATGTCCATGGGCGGGCCGGTGATTGAGGTGGCGGGCATTGTAAAGGCAAAAGCCCCTCATCGGATCGCCGCCCGCCTAACCCTCTCCCGGAGGGAGAGGGAACCGATTGGGGGATATTGAAGCAATGCACTGACTTGAACGATCAGCGTTGAATCCATAATCGACTCGATTTTTCAGGTCGATGCAGGGCGCCAGACACCTCGGTCGGTCCCCTCTCCCTCTGGGAGAGGGCTAGGGTGAGGGAAAATGCAGTCACCGCCAAAATCAACTGGCCAACTCGGTCAAACGCACCCGCGCCCACTCTTCAATCAACCGCGCCGGCGTGCCACACACCTTACGCTTGAAGACAAAATTTCGGCACTTCTCGGCAAACTGATGGCGGTTGTAGAGCATGTCTTCCTGCATCTCCTGCAACTCGGTTTCGCGGCACTGCTGGATCAACGGCTGATCAACCCGCGCCTTGCGCTCGCGCACCGCGGCATAGGTCGGATCGCTCAGCACAGCATTGGCCCGCTGCAGCAACCACAACGAAAACTCGTCCGGGCAACGCGGGCCGATTTCCTGAACCATGCCCAGTTGCCACGCCTGCACCGCGCTTACCGGCAGGCAAGCCTGGGTCAATTGCTCGGCCATCGCCGGGCCGACGGCGCGGGGCAGGCTGTAGGTCCAGTATTCGGAGCCGTACAAACCCATGCTCTTGTAATGCGGATTGAGCACGATATCGGCGCGGGCAAACACGATGTCGGCCGCCAGTGCGAGCATCACGCCACCGGCGCCCGCGTTGCCGGTGACGCCGCTGACCACCAGTTGCCGGGCCGTCAGCAGTTCTGCGCAGACGTCGTCGATCGCCTGAATATTGGCCCAGGCTTCGGCGCCAGGATCCTGCGCAGCCTGAATCACATTCAAATGCACGCCGTTGGAAAAACTGCCGCGCCCACCCTTGATCAGCAACACTTGGGTATCACGGGACTTGGCCCAGCGCAGCGCGGCGACCATGCGCTGGCATTGCTCGGTGCTCATGGCGCCGTTGTAGAACTCGAAGGTCAATTCGCCGACGTTGCCGGATTCGCGATAACGAAGCGGTTGATAGGCTTCGTCACTGAACGGCTGTGTAGCGATCGACCAGTCCAGCACCGGCACGTCGGTCAGTTGCCCGGCCAACAGGTGCCGCGCCGGTTGCTTGAAGGTTTCTTCGCCAGGTTGCGGTTTACGCCGCAGTGCGCCAATCCACAAACTTTGATCACCCGCTGCAACCAGCACCGCATCGTCATGCACCGCGAGAATCTCGCCGGGCATGCCGCTGCGCGAATCGAGGTGTGCGTCGTACACGTAATACTGACCGCCAGCGAGGCTCGCCAACACACCGGGCTGGCCGTCGGCGGCATCGATGCAACGTTTGATGAAGCGCGCGCAATCGTGCCAGCTGAAACTGCGGTCGACCTGTTTCATGTTCGGTTGCAAGCGCCCGCGCACCTTCGTATCGGCGTAATCCAGCGCCACCGGCTCAAAGCCTTCGACGAATTTCTCCACCACTTCGCGTATGCAGCGAATCGCCGCGTCACTGACCCGACCGTTGTACAGCTCGGATTTGCGCAGGCCCGCTGGCAGATTGAATTCGCAAGTGGCCCACACCGGGCCGGCGTCCATTTCCTCGACGGCCTGCAGCGCGGTGACGCCCCAGCTCGGCAGCTCGTTGGTAATTGCCCAGTCGAGGGCACTGGCGCCGCGATCGCCGACGATGCCGGGATGGATGATCACCACCGGACGCTCGGCGTTGCTCCACAGTGCCTGCGGAACGCGGTCCTTGAGGAACGGGCAGATCACCAGATCCGCGCCACTGTTCTCGATCTGTTCGCACACAGCCTGTTCATTGGTAAACAGTACGACGCTGGGTGAATGCCCGGCCTCGCGCAGTTCCAGCCAGGCGCGTTGGGTCAGACCGTTGAACGCTGACGACAGCAGAATGATGTTGAGTGGTCGCATGCTTGCTCTTCCTTGAGTGGATTCAGCCACGGGCTCTCGCTGAGCCGTCCTTGGCTTTCGATGGAGCCGCGAGATTAATCAGTGGCCGGCCACGCGCCAGTGACCGAGGTCAACGTTGTGTCAGCCAATGTTTCTGCGGCGACCAAACGCCTTATGCTCAATGGTTTGCTTGTGCTGATTTTTTATTACTTCAAATGTCTTCGAGGCTATTGCACAGTCGCGCCTGATCAGAGCCGGACGATCCCGGCAGAACGATGGTTTTTCGCAGCGGGTGGGACCCGTTTCAGGGAGCAAGGCATGGGTGGGTACAACCCGCATTACCAGATCATCGGGCAGATGTTCCAAAAGGACTATCGCTGGCTGTGCGCTGCCGTTGGCCGGACGCTGGGTTGCCCGCACAGTGCGCAAGACATTGCCTCGGAAACCTTTTTGCGGGTATTGGCACTGCCGGACCCCACGGCCATTCGTGAGCCACGCGCGCTGCTGACCACCATCGCCCGGCGGCTGGTGTACGAAGGTTGGCGCCGTCAGGACCTTGAACGCGCTTATCTGGACAGTCTGGCGCTGGCGCCCGAGCCGGTGCATCCGTCCCCGGAAGAACGCGCGCTGGTGATCGAAGCACTGCTGGCGGTCGATCGCCTGCTCAATGGGCTGTCGGCCAAGGCAAAAGCGGCGTTTCTCTACCATCAACTCGACGGTTTGACTTACAGCGAGATCGGCGAGCGCCTCGGCGTGTCCACCAGCCGCGTGCAGCAATACATGGTCGAGGCGTTCAAGCGCTGCTATCAGGCGATGCAGGCATGAGGCCGGACGAAGCGGTGATCGACGAGGCGGCGCAATGGTTGGCGTTGCTGCAATCGGGCGAGGCGGGCATGGCCGAGCGGGCCGCATTCGAGGCTTGGCGTGTTGCTGATCCTCGGCATCAGCAGGTCATCGAGCAAATGGGCGGCGGCCTCAATCTGCTGCGTAACCCGAGCCTGCGCAACGTGCCGCGCAACAGCCTGCTGCACAGTCTCAATGCGCCGTCGAGTCGGCGACGCTTTATCAGCGGCAGTTTGAGTGTGCTCGGCATTGCGCTGTTGGCCGGGTTGCTCGGACGGCGTTACGGCTGGCTGCCGGAGGCGGGGGAGTTGTCGACCGGAACCGGCGAGCGACGTGACTTCACCTTGGCCGACGGCAGTGCGTTGGCGCTCAATGCGCGCAGTCGTGTGGTGCCTTTGTTCGATAGCCAACAGCGCCTGCTCGCCTTGCGCAGCGGTGAGTTGTTGGTCGACGTAGCGAAAGATTCGGCGCGACCCTTTGTGGTCGAGACCGAGCATGGGCGGATGCGTGCGCTGGGGACGAAATTTCTCGTGCAGTACAGCGAGGACTCGACGCGTTTGGTGATGCTCCATTCGCAGGTCGAAGTGGCCACCACCGGTGGCGCGCGGCAAGTGGTGCAGGCCGGCGAGAGTTTGTTGTTCAACGGCGCCGGGTTGCTGTCGCTGGAGCGCAGCAACGGCCAGGAAAGTGCCTGGGTGCAGGGGCGCCTGGAAGTGCGCGACCGGCCTCTGCGCGAGGTCATCGACAGCCTGCGCCGTTACCGTCGCGGCATTTTGCATCTGAGTCCGGAAGTCGCCGATCTGCGCCTCAGCGGGCTGTATCCGCTCGACGACAGTGATCGCACCCTGCAACTGCTGGAGCACTCGCTGCCGATCCGCGTGACCTGGCACAACCCGTACTGGGTCAGCGTCGACGCGCGGTTATAAATCCATAACTTCTTGGCCTAATCGCCGCCCTATAAAATGCGCCGGCCCGCTGCTCATTCCCTGCAGATGCCTCCAACAGGGAAACCCTTCGATGTTCTCATTCAAACAACAATTACCTCGATTGACCCTCGCCGCTGCCTTGGCGCTGGGCCTCAGTCCACTGGCGGCAGTCGCTCAGGAATCTGCTGCGGCGGTGTTCACCTTCGACATCGCTAGCGGACCGCTCGACGAAGTGCTGCTGGGCATCTCGCGGCAGAGCGGTGTGCCGATTTCCTTCAGTCAGGAGCTGGTGCAGGGCAAACGCAGCGCTGCGGTGCGGGGGGCGTTGGGCGGTCGTCAGGCAGTAGAAAAAGCTTTGCTCGGCAGTGGGCTGCAAGTCGAGCAAAGCGCTCAGGGCCTGACCGTTCGCGCAGCCGATGCGCCGGTGAAAGTCACTGCCGTGGCACCGGTCACCAGCGCCGATTACCGCATGGAAAAAGTCACCGTCACCGGCTCGCGCATTGCCCGCGCGCAAAGCGATGGCGCGACGCCGGTCAACGTCATCACCCACGAAGAAATGGAAGCGCGCGGCTACAAAAACGTCTACGACGCCCTGGCCACGCAAACGCAAAACACCGGCATGACCCAAGGCGAAGATTACGGCAATACCTGGCAACCGGCGGCCAGTGCACTCAACCTGCGCGGCCTCGGCCCGAACCATACGCTGGTGTTGATCAATGGCCGTCGCGTGGCCGATTACCCGACGCCATACGACGGCAAGGTCAACTTCACCAACCTGGCGAACATTCCGTCGGCGGTCATCGAACGCATCGAAATCCTCAGCAGCGGCGCCTCGGCGATTTACGGCTCGGACGCGATCGCCGGGGTGGTCAACATCATCCTCAAGGACAAGATCAACGGCGTCGACGTCAATCTCAAGGGCGGCACCAGTGAGCGCGGCGGCGGTGACAACCAGCGTTTGCAGATCAGTGGCGGCGGCAGTTGGGGCGACTTCGACGGTTTGTTTGGTCTGGAGCTGACTAACCGCGATCCAATCTGGGCCGATGACCGTGGCTTTATGCAAAACGGCCCGCTGGCGGACGTCGGTTACCGCCGCGACCTGAGTAACAGTCGCTATCTGGGACCGGGTTGCGGCGCCTATCAGGGCACCTTCGACAACAAACTGGTTAACAGTGGCGGGCGCTGCCGTACCGACCAGATGTACAACGATTACTGGACCGTGCAGACCCAGAAAGAAAACTACGACGGCTACACCCGTGGCACCTGGCATTTCAGTGACAGCGGGCAGGTCTTCGCCGACCTGATGTACGGCCTCGACCATATCCAGAACAACACACGCGGGCCGACCTTCACCTCGCCGGACTTCATCAACCAGAACAGCGGCAATCTGGAACGCTGGTATCGCCGTTTCGGTGAGGAAGAGATCGGCGGACGCACCAGCAATAACAGTAAGTGGCGCGATACCTCGTGGACCGGCACCCTCGGCCTCTCGGACAAGATCGCCGACACCGGCTGGAGTTACGATCTGGCGGTCAATCGCTCGGAATACCGCAGCGTCAGAACCACGCGCTACACGCCACTGTCATCGATTCAGGATTTCTACCTTGGCCCGCAGTTGGGTGTGAGCGGTGGTTATCCGGTGTTCGCCCCGGACGCCTCGCGGCTCGATCGGCCACTGACGCCGCAGGAGTGGCAGCAGTTTCGCGGCAACCTGACCCAGAGCAGCAAGTCGGTATCGACCAGCTACAACGCTTCGGTCAACGGTGATCTGTTCGATCTGCCGGCCGGTCCGGTGGGCTTCGCCGGGGTGCTGGAGGCGGGCAAGCAGGAATACCGTGTCGATCCGGATGACGGCCTCAACGACGGCACGTTCTACGGCGTAAGCCCACAGCAAAGCTCCGGGGGCTCGCGCAAGCGTTATGCGGCGGGCGGCGAGTTCAGCATTCCGGTCACCGACACGATTCTGGCGACTGCCGCCGGGCGCTGGGATCAATACAAGTTCAGTGGCCGCACCGAGCAGCAGAAAACCTACAACCTCGGGCTGGAATGGCGCCCGGTGACCAGCCTGTTGCTGCGCGGCAGTTACGGCACCAGTTTCCGTGCGCCGGACCTGAACTACATCTATCAGTCCGACAGCAACGGCTACTACCCGGCGCAAATCGATTACTACGGTTGCAGCCAGGGCGTGGAGGGTGCCTGTGATCGTGGCCGGGTCGATTACACCCAGAGCGGTACCGCGAATCTTGAGTCGGAGCGCGGCAAATCCTGGACCTACGGATTTGTCTGGTCGCCGTCGCGCAATTTCGATTTCTCCACGGATTTCTGGCGCGTGGAGATCGACGATCTGCTGACCACCGTCGATGAAAACCGCTTGCTGCAACAAGAGAACGAGTGCCGCAATGGCACTCAGGACATCAACTCGGCCAATTGCCAATCGACGCTGGCGCGCATCGATCGCAACGCCGGCAATGCGGCGGTCGATCCGAACCAGCTGAATCGCGTGCGGGTCAACGCGATCAACGCCGCGAGCGAGCGGGTCAGTGGTCTGGACTTCAAAAGCAACATCCGCTGGGGCGCCGGGCAGTACGGTGCGTTCAGTTCGGCGCTGGGCTACACCCTGGTGCTGTCGCATTACTACAAGGAATCGGAAGAGGCGCCGACACAAGACTGGCGCACCTCACGCACCAACTACGACTGGCGCAGTAAGGTCAACGCCAGCCTGACCTGGGATTATCAGAAAGCCACGGCGACGCTGATGGGCATTCGTTACGGCTCGGTCACCAATGGCGCGGGGGACGGGCGCCTGTCGCCGTGGACAGTGTTCAACGCCAGTGCGCGTTACAAACTCAATGATCGGGCGAGTGTCGGCCTGACCGTGAACAACGTGCTTGATCAGGTTAAACACGACGACTCGGCGGGGTGGCCGTACTACCCGACTGGCAACTATGACCCGTACGGACGGCAATGGTGGCTCGATGTGAGTTATCACTTCGGCGGCTGATGGCTGGAATTTCGCGTTTACGTCCTACGGAAATTGGCGATTTTTGCGGCAAGCAGGGGATATTTCCGACGACTTTTTCAGGTTGGTCGTCGGAAGCGCGACCTATAGCATCGGACCTGACATTGAAGTCGCTGAGCGGCTTGAACGCTCAGGCTCCCAGATAAAGGATCGATTATGCGTACCCCTCACATCGAGCATGAAACGCCTGCTTATTCTCATCGGTATTTTTGGCGCGATGATCGCGCCAGGTGCCCTATGGAGGATGTCGCGATGCCCACAGTACAAACACCTCGGCTCACGGGGCTGAAAAAGGCCGACGGAAAACCTGTCGAGTTGCTCGTGAACGGCCAGAACATAGACGACGATGCCTTGCTGATCGTCCACCTGACTGACCAGGGCTTTGAATTGAGCGACGTCGTCAACATGCTTTCAACCTCCGAGCTATATCTGCAAGGCGACATGGTCAAGCGTATCACCGGCAAATCTGTCAGAACCGTGCGCCGTCTCCTGAAGGAGGGCAATCCGGTACGGCTTGACCCGCAGCAGAGTGTCGTCGCCTACCAATACGCATTGGTGCTGGAAATGGCCATTCGGGCATTCGGGGGACAGCCACGGGCGGAGGAGTGGATGCAGAAGCCCACCCCTTACCTGAACGGCCACGTGCCGTTGGAGTTGACCCGACACCCACTGGGTTTCCAGAGGGTGGAGCAACATTTGGGTCGGCTCATTTACGGGGTTACTCCATGAATCCCTTGCCCTGGGATGAACGTTGGTATGCGTGGCGACTGGATCCCGAGGTATACCGATGTACGTGGGACAGCGGGATTGGTTCAGAGGTGAACGGAGGCCGGTGGAATGCACCCGGCCGGCGTGTCGTTTACGCCTCAGTCGATCCGTCCTCTGCCATTCTGGAGGTGGCCGCTAATCGCAGTTTTGATGTGCTGGACAAGGAGCCTTATGTACTGACCTGCTTTGAAGTTATCAGCGACGCAATGGTCAGAATCGTACAGCCGGAAGAGGTGCCGAATCCTTACTGGCTGAGTCCAGCACCGCCTTCACCCAATCAACAGCGGTTTGCCGACGCTTTGCTGGCTGAGCATCCATTTGTACTGATCCCATCAGCGGCAACCCGGCATTCGTGGAATTTGCTGGTGAGTTGCGATCTGGCAGAGGGGCAGTTCAAGATGATCTCTCAGGAGCGTTTCGGGCTGGATACCCGCTTGTTGAAGGAAGTGGCATTGGCTTGATACTGAGGCATGGCATTTTTTGCATAACCTCATCACCCAACGGTCTAAACCGTCCTCTATAAATCCTGATTCGTCATCGCACATCCCTGCATAAACCAAAACGCAGGGATGGCTGTTCATGATTCAGTTTTCACCCGTCAAATCACCTTTGAGCCTGGCCTTGCTGCTGGCAATCAACACGCTGCCGGCCATCGCCGCTGATAGCACGGCAACCGAACCGACCACTCAACTGCAGCGTGTCGAAGTCACGGGGACGGCAATTCGCCGGGTCGATGCAGAAACAGCGGTACCGGTCACCATCCTGCGCGTCGAAGAGCTGCGCGAGCAGGGCGTCACCACCACCGAGGAACTGGTCAGCCGCATTTCCGCCAACCAGTCTTCGGTTGGCTCCGGACGTTCGGTGGGCTCGAGCAGTGGCGGCGCGTCCTATGCAGACTTGCGTGGCATCGGCCCGAACAAGACGCTGGTGCTGCTCAACGGTCGCCGCCTGAGCAACAACGCGACCAACGCGATCAATGGCTCGGGTGTCGACCTCAACACCATTCCGTTTGCCGCCATTGACCGCGTGGAAGTGCTGCGCGATGGTGCTTCGGCGTTGTACGGCACTGATGCGATTGGCGGAGTGATCAACTTCATCACCAAGACCAGCCTCACCGAAGGGCAGATCAGCACTAACTACGACACACCGACGCACTCCGGTGGCGGTGAAAGCCGCAACTTCAGCGGCAGCTGGGGCTTCGGTGATTTGCAGGATGATCGCTTCAACGTGTTCGGCGTGGTCAGCTACGACAAGCAGCAACGTCTGGCTGCTGAGGATCGCGGCTACACCTACAACTATCAGCCGAACCGTGGACTCGACTACACCTCCGGCACCGCATCGCCGGCCAACTGGAGTCAGGGCAGTAACGCCACCAACCCCTTGGCCGGCTCCGGCTGCAACGCACCGGGGTTGCTGGCGCGCAACGGCATCTGCCGGCAGAGCCTGTGGAACTACCTCGATCTGGTGCCGGAAACGGAGAAGACCTCGGCCTTCGCCAAAGCCACCGGCAAGCTGTCCGACGATCACAACGTCAGCCTCGAATACTTCTGGGCGCAAAACGAAAACCGCACGCAAATCGGCCCCGGCACCTTGATGGGTAATCAGGTCAACCCCGGTACGACGTTCTATCCGGGTAACGGCATCACGCCGGGGCCGAACGGCTTTGCCCTCGACCCGACGCAACCGGTCGACGTGAACTGGCGCGAAACCGCCGTCGGCGCGCGCCAGCACGAAGACGACAACACCAGTCAGCGCTTGCTGCTGAGTTTCGACGGCACGCTGGTCGGTTGGGATTACAACCTCGGTGCCTCGTACAACCAGAACAAAGTGGTCAACAGTATTCAGGACGGTTACGTCAACGACCGCGCCGTCAGTGCCGGCATTGCCAACGGTGTGATCAATCCGTTCGGCCCGCAGACGGCTGCCGGCTCGGCGCTGTTGGCGGCCAACGCGGTGGACGGCGATTACGCCACGGCCGTCGGGCGGGTGAAGGCTATCGACGGGCGCATCAGCCGTGAAATCGGCGACTGGTTCGGTGCCGGCCCTTCGGCACTGGCGTTGGGCGGCGAATACCGCAAGGAAGATTTCCATCAGGATTTCGCGCAGTTTGCCGGCGACGTGCAAAGCCTCGGTGTCGATCCCAATGGCAGCGTGGCCGGGGATCGCAGCGTCTCGGCCGAGTACGCCGAGGTCAACGTACCGGTGCTCGACAGCCTGGAACTGTCCGCCGCCGTGCGTCACGACAAGTACAGCGACTTCGGCAGCACCACCAACCCGAAATACTCGTTCCGCTTCCAGCCGTTCAAGGAACTGGTGGTGCGCGGTGCCTACAGCGAAGGGTTCCGCGCGCCCTCGTTGTATGAGTTGTACAACCCGACTTTCACCAGTTTTACCAACGCCAACTACAACGATCCGCGCTTGTGCGCTGGCGGCAATCCGAGCAATGGCGGTATCGCCAACCGTGATTGCGCGCAGCAGTTCAATCGCACCAGTGGCGGCAATACCGACCTGAACCCGGAAACCGCGCGCAACGTTACCCTCGGGTTTGTCTATCAACCGTTCGAGCGCCTGAGCGCCGGGCTGGATTTCTGGTGGATCGACATCGCCAACCAGATTGCCGAATTCCCCGAGTCGGCGGTGTTCGACAATCCTGAGCTGTACCCGGATCGCCTGATCCGCAAGCCGGATGGCTCCATTGACCACATCGTTACCGGCCTGGCCAACCTCGGCAAGATCAAGACCAACGGCGTCGACGTCAGCTTCGATTACCGTCTGCCGAGCACCCCGTACGGCAATTTCGGCATCGGCCTGCAAGGCACTTACGTCACTCGCTATGACTATCAGCAACAGCTCAAGGGCGACTACATCGACAAACTGGGCGATTTCCGTGGCGGCGACTTTGCTTCGGCGGGCGCCGTGGCGCGCTGGCGGCACAGCCTGACCGGCAGCTGGAGTTCCGGCCCGTTCGGCGCCGCGCTGACCAACCGCTACACCAGCGGTTACCACGACTCCGATCGCGACACTCACGATTACGTCGGCTCGTACAACGTCTGGGATCTGGCCGGCACCTACACCTGGCGCAAGACCCTGAGCGTGACCCTCGGCGCGAAAAACCTGTTCGACCGCGAGCCACCGTTCAGCAACCAGACGTACACGTTCCAGAGCGGCTACGACCCGAAATACGGCGATCCGTTTGGGCGGACGCTGTACACGCGGGTCAGTTACAAGTTCTGAAACCAGCCCTGTAGGAGCTGCCGAAGACTGCGATCTGTTGATCTTCCAACGGCGAAAGATCGCAGCCTTCGGCAGCTCCTACAGAACGGGCTTTAGCAGTTGGTGCGAATTTTAGTCACCTATTGATCTAAAGCCCGCCCTATAAAAATCGCCGGCCTGTTGCACATCACAGGTAGGCAGAAGGTGTATTGGCTGTTCTGGCCTCATCGCTGGCAAGCCAGCTCCCACAGGGTCTGTGGTGTTCACAAATTCCATGTGGGAGCTGGCTTGCCAGCGATGAGGCCAGTAGCAGCACCGTGTAAAAGGATCTGCCCATGTTCTCCAGGCTCATTTTATTCAGCGCATGTGCGCTTTTAACGCCGTTCAGTTGGGCCGCACCGCAACCCGCGTTAACGGTCTACGGCGAACCCGCCAAATACGCCCCCGACTTTCAGCACCTGGCCTACGCCAACCCCGATGCACCGAAGGGCGGCAGCCTGCGCCGTTCTTCGCTGGAAAGCGGCCCGTTCGATCACCTGATTCCCTATACCGACAAAGGCACTGGCGTGGCCGACATCGATGGCTGGCTCTACGCACCGCTGGCCTATCGCAGCAAGGACGAGCCCTACAGCGTCTACGGTCTGGTGGCGCAGCAGATGGAGCTGGATCCGGATCGCCGCTGGATACGCTTCTACCTGAACCCGAAGGCGCGTTTCGACGACGGCACGCCGATCACCGCCGAAGACGTGCGCTACACCTTCAACCTGTTCACCACCCAGGGCAGCCTCAAATACCGCCAGCAGTTTCGCGATGTCGCTGAAGTCGTCGTGGAGTCGCCGACGCAAGTGCGCTTCCTCTTCAAGAACAACGACAGCCGCACCTTGCCGCTGGATCTGGCGACACTGCCGGTGCTGCCCGAACATTGGTGGCGGACCCGCGATTTCGCCGAGGGTGGTGGTTTCGAGATCCCGCCCGGCAGCGGTCCGTATCGCCTCAGCGCGGTGGATGCCGGGCGCAGCGTGAAATTCCAGCGGGTGCAGGACTGGTGGGCGAAGGATCTGCCGATCACGCGCGGTTTGTACAACTTCGATCAATTGAGCGTGGAGTTCTTCGCCGACACCGACGTGTCACGGCAGGTGCTCAAGGCCGGTGGCTTTGATTACAACCGCGAATTCTCCGCCACCAGTTTCACCATCGGTTACGCGGGGGGCGCACTGGAGCAAGGCAAATTACTCCGCGAACATCTTGCACCCGGTGCTGCGCAAGGCGCGCAGGGCTTTGTGTTCAACCTGCAGAAACCGCCGTTTCAGGATCGTCGCGTACGTCAGGCGATCGCCATGCTCTGGGATTTCGAGTGGACCAACCGACAGATGATGCGCGGCATGTACCTGCGTCAGCGCAGCTTCTTCTCCCACAGCGCACTGGCGGCCACGGCATTGCCGGATGCCGAAGAGTTGAAGATTCTTGAGCCGTTGCGCGGACAGATTCCCGATGAAGTGTTCACCACGGTGTTTGAAGCACCGAAAACCGATGGCAGCGGCAACGTCCGCGCCGAACAGTTGCAGGCTTTGAAATTGCTCGAAGCCGCTGGCTGGAAACCCCGTGGCGATCAATTGGTGAACGCCAATGGCGAGCCGCTGCACTTCACGTTTCTCAATGGCCAGAAAGGTTTCGAACGACTGTTGTTACCGTTCAAACGCAACCTCGCGCAGATCGGCATCGGCTTCGATATCCGTCAGGTCGACACCGCGCAATACACCAACCGCGTGCGCAATCGCGACTACGACATGATCGTCGCCGGTTACCCGGTGAGTCAGGCGCCGGGGCGCGAGATGTTCAATTACTTCGGCTCAGATGGCGCCGCTGATCCTGGCTCGAACAATTACATGGTGCTGCGCGATCCAGCCATCGATGCCCTGCTCGAAGGGCTGGTGCGGGCCGACAATCGCGAGAGTCTGCTGCGCCATGCTCATGCGTTGGATCGGGTGTTGCAGTGGGGCTATTACTGGGTGCCCAACTATTACCCGCCGGGGATTTCCACGGTGTGGTGGAACCGCTTCGGCCGACCGGCGATTGCGCCGCTGTACGACGCCGGCCTCGACACCTGGTGGGAAATCAGCCCGACTGCACTGACCACAAACGAGATGCACAAGGAGTACAGCCATGTGGGGTTATAGCCTGCGGCGTCTGCTGCTGATCGTGCCGACCTTGTTCGCGATCCTGCTGGTCAACTTCGTTATCGTCCAAGCCGCGCCCGGTGGCCCGGTGGAACAGGCCATCGCGCGCTTGCAGGGAATTGGCGTCGGCGCGGCGGTGGGTTCCAGCCATGTCGAAACCGTCGGTGGCGAGTCTCGCGCCACCCGAGGGCTGGACCCGAAACTGCTGGCCGATATCGAGCGTCAGTACGGCTTCGATAAACCGGCCAGCGAGCGTTTGTGGCTGATGCTCAAAAGCTATGCGCGACTGGATTTCGGCCAGAGTTTCTTTCGCGGTGCCAGCGTCACGCAACTGATCTGGCAGAAACTGCCGGTGACCTTGTCGTTGGGCGTGTGGGCGACGCTGATCACCTATCTGGTGTCGATTCCGTTGGGCATTCGCAAAGCCGTGCACAACGGCTCGGCGTTCGATGTCTGGAGCAGTGTGGCAATCATCATCGGTTATGCGCTGCCCGGATTTCTCTTCGCGCTGCTGCTGATCGTGGTGTTTGCCGGCGGCACGGCGCTGGACTGGTTTCCGGTACGCGGGCTGGTCTCGGACAACTTCGCCGAACTGTCGCCATGGGCCAAGGTGGCCGACTATTTCTGGCACTTGGTGTTGCCGGTGATTGCCTTGGTCATTGGTGGGTTCGCCACGTTGACCATTCTGACCAAGAACAGCTTTCTCAATGAGATCTCACGACTGTACGTGGTGACTGCGCGTGCCAAGGGACTGAGTGAAAAACAGGTTTTGTACGGGCACGTGTTTCGCAATGCGATGCTGCTGGTCGTCGCCGGTTTGCCGCAAGCCTTGGTGGCGGTGTTCTTCGGCGGCTCGCTGTTGATCGAAGTGATCTTTTCCCTCGATGGTCTCGGCCGTCTCAGTTACGAAGCGGCGGTGGCGCGCGACTATCCGGTGGTGTTCGGTTCGCTGTTCATCTTCACCCTGTTCGGCCTGCTGATAAAACTGCTCGGCGACCTTTGCTACACGCTGGTCGACCCGCGCATCGACTTCACCGCGAGGGTTGCCTGATGTTGACGTTATCTCCGATCGGCCAGCGCCGCTGGGCGCGCTTCAAGACGCATCGCCGTGGTTGGTGGTCGTTGTGGCTGTTTCTCGCGTTGTTCGGCCTGAGCCTTGGCGGTGAACTGGTGGCCAATGACAAACCGCTGCTGGTGACGTATCAGGGCGACTGGTATTTCCCGGCGTTCAAGCGCTACACCGAGCAGGACTTCGCCGGTGAGTTGCCGTTTCAACCGGACTATCGCAGTGCTCAGGTGCGGCAATTGATCGAGGGGCAGGGCGGGCGAATGTGGTTTGCGCCGATTCCGTTCGCGTTCGACACGGTCAATTACGACCTGACGGAGCCGGCGCCGAGTCCACCCAGCGGCGACAATTGGCTGGGCACCGATGATCAGGCGCGCGACGTGCTGGCACGGGTGATATTTGGCACCCGCGTGTCGCTGCTGTTTGCCTTGGCGCTGACCGCGGCGAGTGCGCTGATCGGCATCGCCGCGGGGGCCTTGCAGGGTTACTACGGCGGCTGGGTCGACCTGATCGGTCAGCGCTTGCTGGAGGTCTGGTCGGGGCTGCCGGTGTTGTACCTGCTGATCATTCTGTCCGGGTTTGTCGAGCCGAATTTCTGGTGGCTGCTGGGGATCATGGCGCTGTTTTCCTGGTTGAGCCTGGTCGATGTGGTGCGGGCCGAATTCCTGCGCAGTCGCGGTCTGGAGTACGTGAAAGCGGCGCGGGCGCTGGGTGTAGGTGATGCGCAAGTGATCGTTCGGCACATCCTGCCCAATGCCATGAGCGCAACGCTGACTTATCTGCCGTTCATCCTCACTGGGGCAATCGCAACCTTGTCAGCACTGGATTTTCTCGGTTTCGGCATGCCGGCGGGCAGCGCTTCGCTGGGCGAGTTGATCGGCCAGGGCAAGAGCAATCTGCAAGCACCGTGGCTGGGTTTCACCGCGTTCTTTGCGTTGGCGCTGATCCTCTCGCTGCTGGTATTCATCGGCGAAGCCTGCCGCGATGCGTTTGATCCGAGGACTTGATATGCCTGAACATCTGATCGAAATACGCGACCTGCGCGTCGCGTTCAATGGCCAGACTGTGGTGCACGGCATCGACCTCGATATCCGCCCCGGCGAGTGCCTGGCACTGGTCGGCGAATCCGGTTCGGGCAAATCCGTCACGGCGCACAGCATTCTGCAATTGCTTGACCCGGCCATCACCCGGATCGACGGCAGCATCCGCTATGACGGCACGGAACTGCTGGGCGTGCATGAGCGCTACTTGCGGCAATTGCGTGGCAACCGCATCGCAATGATTTTTCAGGAGCCGATGAGCTCGCTGAACCCTTTGCACACGATTGAGCGGCAACTGGGTGAAAGCCTTGCGCTGCACAAGGGGTTGGCCGGAGCGGCTGCACGTCAGCGAATTGTGCAGTTGCTCGAACTCGTGGGTATTCAGCGCCCGCGCGAGCGGCTCAAGGCCTATCCGCATCAACTCTCGGGCGGTCAGCGCCAACGGGTGATGATTGCCATGGCGCTGGCCTGCGAGCCGCAGTTGTTGATTGCCGACGAGCCGACCACGGCGCTGGACGTGACCGTGCAACGCAAGATTCTGCTGCTGCTCAAGGAGCTGCAAGAACGGTTGGGCATGGCGTTGTTGATCATCAGTCATGATCTGAATCTGGTGCGCAATATCGCTCAGCGGGTGGCGGTCATGCGTGGCGGGGTGATTGTCGAACAGGCGCCCTGTGAACAGTTGTTCAGCGCGCCGCAGCATCCTTACAGCATTGAGTTGCTCAACGCCGAACCGGGTGGCGAAGCGTTGTGTCGGGAACCTGCCGAGGATTTGCTGGAGGTGCGTGATCTCAATGTGCGCTTCCGTTTGGGCGGTGGTTGGCTGCGCGCGAAGTCTTGGCTGCACGCGGTCAACGGCATTGATTTGCATCTTCAGCGCGGTAAGACCTTGGGGATTGTCGGCGAATCCGGTTCCGGCAAGTCGACACTGGGCCAGGCCATTCTGCGTTTGCTCGATGCCCAGGGCAGCATCCGCTTTCAGGGCGAGGCGCTGGAGCACTTGAGCGGCAAGCAACTCAGACCGCTGCGCAAACGTCTGCAAGTGGTGTTTCAGGATCCGTTCGGCAGCCTCAGCCCACGCCTGTGTGTGGAGCAGATCATCGCTGAAGGTTTACAGGTGCACAGCGATTTGAACGCCGGCGAGCGTGAGAGGGCAGTGATTGAAGTGTTGCATGAAGTCGGTCTCGATCCGGCTACCCGCCATCGCTATCCCCACGAGTTTTCCGGTGGTCAGCGGCAACGCATCGCCATTGCCCGGGCGCTGGTGCTCAAGCCCGACTTGATCCTGCTGGATGAACCGACGTCGGCACTGGATCGCACGGTGCAAAAGCAGATCGTCGCGTTGTTGCGGCGTTTGCAGGCGGAGCACGGCTTGACCTATCTGTTCATCAGCCACGATCTGGCGGTGGTGCGCGCGTTGGCCCATGACTTGATTGTGATGAAGGACGGTGAAGTGGTGGAGCGTGGCGAGACGAATGCGCTGTTTCATGCGGCGCGGCATCCGTATACCCGGGAGCTACTGGCCGCTTCGTTCACCGGGTAACCCTGTAGGAGCTGTCGAGTGAAACGAGGCTGCGATCTTTTGACTTTGCTTTCTAAAAAACAGGGTCAAAAAATCGCAGCGTGCCGCAGCTCCTACAGGGCCGAAACGCGAGAATCCCGCCACAGGGGGCGGGATTCTTGTGCCACTGAACGCGTTATTACGACGGGAACAGTTCGGACAGTTTCATCGACAGCATCATGTCGCCTTCAACGCGCAGCTTGCCGCCCATGAAAGCCTGCATGCCGTCGGTTTCGCCGCTGACGATACCTTTCAGGGTTTCGCTGTCCAGCACCAGCGTGCAGTTGGCATCCGGGTTTTCGCCTTCCTGGATATCGCAGGTGCCGTCTTTGACGATCAGCGAGTACTGCTTGTCTTCGTCAGTGATGTTGAAACCGAAGACCAGATCCAGACCGACAGCAGCGGCTGGGTTGAACTTGGCTTGCATTGCTTTTACGGCATCGGCTACGGAGGTCATGGTTCGATCCTTATGAGGTTGATTACAGCAAGGTTCACAGTTAACCGGACTCAGCGAAAAGTGATGAGTTCCGGAGCCTTCAACAGCTGCAGATGTGCATGACTGTTGAAGGCGGCCAAAGCCACCTCGCGACCGCGGAACTTCAGCAGGTTGAGCGAGGTGTTGACGATTTGCCAGTTCAATTCAAAAGCCTGTTTAGCCGGCATTTGCGTAATGAGGTGGAGCAGGGCGGTGATGGTGCCGCCGGAGGTGAACACGGCGATTTTCTGGTTTTTATCGGCCAGATCAAGAATCCGCTGCAGTCCGGCCTGAACGCGTTCGACGAACCCCAGCCAGCTTTCCAGCCCCGGTGTGTCATAAGTGCCGGCCAGCCAGCGCTCGATGATCAGGGCGAAAATGCGTTGGAATTCGCCACGGTTTTGCGCGGCGTTGCGCAAGATGTCGAGCGCTTCCGGCTCGTCCGCCAGCATGTCCGGGAGCAGCGCGCGGATGACCGCGTCGGCATCGAATTCGTTGAAAGCGGAATCGGTTTCCAGCGTCGGCACCGGCAAACCTTTGGCGGCGAATTGCGCCAGCGCGCTGGTGGCCGTGTGCTGCTGACGACGCAGGTCGCCGGCAAGGCAGCGATCGAAGCTGATACCCAGTTCAGCGAGGTGCTGACCGAGGATTTCTGCCTGGCGCACACCGGTCGGCGAGAGGACGTCATAGTCGTCTGCACCAAAGGAGGCCTGGCCATGTCGAATCAAGTAGATGCTGCCCACGTCCGCGTCATCCCGGTACGTTGAAGGTTGTGGCGAGGTTATGAGGATGACGGGTAGCTGTCAATGAAAAAACATACGCTTGTTTGAAATGCTCGTTACAGGGGTGTTGCCAGAGGTTTCACGGCTGGCCGACAAGCCGGCGCATGGGTATGCTGGAGCCATCCCGCGTGTGTCTGAAATCCGCGCATCGTTTAAGGAGTCTCTGTGGAGTTTTTCACCGAATACGCCAGCTTCCTGGCCAAGACCGTCACCCTGGTGATCGCCATTCTGGTGGTGCTGGCCAGTTTTGCTGCATTGCGCAGCAAGGGCCGGCGCAAATCGGCCGGTCAGTTGCAGGTCAGCAAACTCAATGATTTCTACAAGGGCCTGCGCGAACGCCTGGAGCAGACCTTGCTCGACAAGGATCAGCTCAAGGCCCTGCGCAAGGGCGAGGCCAAATCGGAGAAAAGCGAGAAAAAGAAGAAGAGCAAGCCCGAGACCAAGTCACGGGTGTTCGTGCTGGATTTTGACGGCGACATCAAGGCCTCGGCCACCGAAAGCCTGCGCCATGAAATCACTGCACTGCTGACCCTCGCCACACCCAAAGATGAAGTGGTTCTGCGTCTGGAAAGCGGTGGCGGCATGGTTCACAGCTACGGTCTGGCGTCCTCGCAACTGGCGCGTATCCGTGAAGCCGGCGTGCCGTTGACCGTGTGCATCGACAAGGTCGCGGCCAGCGGCGGTTACATGATGGCGTGCATCGGCGAGAAGATCATCAGCGCGCCGTTCGCGATTCTCGGCTCGATTGGTGTGGTCGCGCAGTTGCCCAACGTCAACCGTTTGCTGAAGAAACACGACATTGACTTTGAAGTCCTCACCGCCGGTGAGTACAAGCGCACCCTGACCGTGTTTGGCGAAAACACCGAGAAGGGCCGGGAGAAGTTCCAGGAAGACCTCGACATCACTCATCAGTTATTCAAGAACTTCGTCGCCCGCTACCGTCCACAACTGGCGATCGACGATGTCGCCACTGGTGAAGTCTGGCTCGGTGTCGCGGCGCTGGATAAGCAACTGGTCGATGAACTCAAAACCAGCGATGAATACCTCGCAGACCGAGCGAAAAAGGCCGAGGTCTATCACCTGCACTATGCCGAGCGCAAAAGCCTGCAAGAGCGCATTGGCATGGCCGCCAGCGGTTCGGTTGATCGCGTACTGTTGAGCTGGTGGAGTCGCCTGACCCAGCAGCGTTTCTGGTAAATCGAGCAGGCATAAAAAAACGCCGGTCACATGACCGGCGTTTTTTTGTCCGCGCTAAACCAGAAGACTTAGCGGCGACGGAACAGCGGCAGCGGCTCGTCGGTGGCAGCCTGGTAGGTCACCGAAAAGTCCTTGAGACCTTCCAGGGCTTCGTACGGATCTTTGTCCGCACGCACGGCAAAGGCGTCGAAACCACAGCGGTGCATGTAGAACAGCTGATCGCGCAGCACGTCGCCAATCGCCCGCAGTTCACCTTTGAAACCGTAACGGTCACGCAGCAGGCGGGCGTTGGAGTAGTTGCGGCCGTCAGTGAACGCCGGGAAGTTCAGGGCAATCACCTGGAACTCGGCAACGTCTTCACCGATTTCTTCGGCTTCTTCGTCGGCGTCCAGCCATACACCCAGACCGCCGTCGCGAGCCTTGAGCATGCGGCTGTGTTCGCGCCACAGTTGCAGCGGAACGATCAGATCGTCGCAGTTGCTGATCTCGTCGATGTTGAAATCCTTGGGCAGCAAGTGCCAGGTTTCGTCGACGACCTCGTTGTTCTTAATGATTCGCTGCATAGACGCGTTCCTTGAAGAGGTCGATGCCAATACGCTGGTAGGTGTCGATGAAGCGCTCGTCTTCGGTACGTTGTTCAACGTACACGTCGATCAGCTTCGAGATCACGTCCGGCATGGCTTCCTGAGCGAAGGACGGGCCGAGGATCTTGCCCAGGCTCGCATCACGGCTGGCGCTGCCGCCGAGGGAGACCTGGTAGAACTCTTCGCCTTTCTTGTCGACGCCGAGAATGCCGATGTGGCCGACGTGGTGGTGACCGCAGGCGTTCATGCAACCGGAGATGTTCAGGTCCAGCTCGCCGATGTCGAACAGGTAGTCGAGGTCATCGAAGCGGCGCTGGATCGATTCGGCAATCGGGATCGACTTGGCGTTGGCCAGCGAGCAGAAATCACCGCCCGGGCAGCAGATGATGTCGGTCAGCAGGCCGATGTTCGGCGTAGCGAAACCGCCTTCACGCAGTTCGCCCCAGAGGGTGAACAGTTGGCTTTGCTCGACGTCGGCAAGAATGATGTTCTGCTCGTGCGAGGTGCGCAGCTGACCGAAGCTGTAGCGGTCGGCCAGATCGGCGACGGCATCGAGCTGCTTGTCAGTGATGTCGCCCGGGGCAACGCCGGTCGGCTTCAGCGACAGGGTCACGGCGACATAACCCGGCTTTTTGTGCGCCAGGGTGTTGCGGGTACGCCAGCGGGCGAAACCCGGATGCTCTTTGTCCAGCTCGGCCAGTTGCGCAGTCTGGTTGTCCAGCGCCTTGTAGTCCGGGTCGACGAAGTGCTTGGCCACGCGCTGCAGTTCAGCGTCGGTCAGTGTGGTCTGGCCACCGCGCAGGTGTTCCATTTCCGCATCGACTTTCTGTGCGAACACTTCAGGCGTGAGTGCCTTGACGAGGATCTTGATCCGCGCCTTGTATTTGTTGTCGCGACGGCCGTAGCGGTTGTAGACACGCAGGATGGCGTCGAGGTAGCTCAACAGGTCCTGCCATGGCAGGAACTCGTTGATGAACGCGCCAACGACTGGCGTACGACCAAGGCCACCGCCGACCAGCACGCGGAAACCCAGTTCGCCGGCGGCGTTGTGCACCGGCTCAAGACCGATGTCGTGGACTTCAATGGCCGCACGGTCAGCGGTCGAACCGTTCACGGCGATCTTGAATTTGCGCGGCAGGTAGGCGAATTCCGGGTGGAATGTAGTCCACTGACGGACGATTTCGCACCATGGGCGCGGGTCGATCACTTCGTCGGCGGCGACGCCGGCGAACTGGTCGGTGGTGACGTTGCGCAGGCAGTTGCCGCTGGTCTGGATCGCGTGCATCTGCACGGTGGCCAGTTCAGCCAGAATGTCCGGGATGTCTTCCACCGCCGGCCAGTTGAACTGCACGTTCTGCCGCGTACTGATGTGGGCGTAGCCCTTGTCGTAGTCGCGGGCAATCTTGGCCATCATGCGCGTCTGACGCGAAGTCAGCTGGCCGTAAGGCACCGCCACACGCAACATCGGCGCGAAGCGCTGGATGTACAGGCCATTTTGCAGGCGCAGGGGGCGGAATTCTTCTTCGCTCAGCTCACCTGCCAGATAGCGTCGGGTCTGATCACGGAACTGCTTGACGCGGTCCTCGATGATCCGCTGATCGTACTCGTCGTATACGTACATATAAGTCCTGTTCTCAGGCTTGGGCCATTCGGAGTAGCACTGCGTTTTCGCTTGCCGGAGTCCGATTGTGCCTCTGCAATTCTGCGCGCACGGCCGCGCACTCCCTAACGGAGCCGGGGCAATATACCCGTTTGCAGTTATGCGCAAAAGTGATGTTTGAGTATATGTAAAGAACCAAATCGCCTAACGAGAATCGCTGTCAACTATCCCACATTTGTCGTGCGGACAATCATCGTCTTAACTGTGGTCGAGTCTTTCTGCAATCACCGATAAAACCGACAAGAGGCGATGCAATGAGCAATCCGACCAAGGCAAGAAAAAGCGACAGCAGTGTCGATGCGTGGGCCATTTTGTTCCTGATCATTCTCGTGGTAGGAACAGCGGTATTCTGGGTCAGCCATCAGTAAACGACCCATCCGGGCCCGCTTCCGACAAATTGTCGGACAAAAGCGGGATCAGGCATCAATAGCCGGTGGAACGAGGGCTATAATGCGCGGCCATTTTTCCTTGGGCCCGGATGCTTCATGTTCAAGTTTTTGCAAATCAGTATTCTGTTGTTCGTCGCGCTGTTCCAGACCGGCGCGCGAGCAGAGTCTGTGCTGTTTTTGAATCCGGGTTCGACGCAGGAAGCCTTCTGGGTCAGCTATTCGCAATTCATGCAGGCGGCCGCCCATGATCTGGGCATCGATCTGCAGATTCTCTACTCCCAACGCCAGCCCGAACTGACCCTGGCTCAGGCGCGTGTCGCGTTGCAGGGGCCGAATCGTCCCGAGTACCTGGTGTTCGTCAACGAACAATACGTCGCCCCGCAAATTTTGCGTCTGGCCGAGAACAGCGGCGTGAAGCTGTTTATGGTCAACGCGGCACTGACACCTGACCAGCAAGCGCTGGTCGGCGAACGGAATGACCGCATCGGCAGTCTGGTGCCGAACGACGAGGAGGGCGGTTACCTGATGATGAAGGAACTGATCCGCCTGCACCCGCCGACGCCCGCTGCCGAACCGATTGAAGTGTTGGCGTTCTCCGGGCTGAAAGTCACCCCCTCGGCGCAATTGCGCGAGCGTGGCATGCAACGGGCGCTGGCCGAACACCCTCAGATGCGTCTGCGGCAATTGGTCTACAGCGGCTGGAACCAGGAACGCGCCTATGAGCAGGCCAAACAGCTGTTCGCCCGTTACCCGAAGGTGTCGCTGGTGTGGTCGGCCAATGATGAAATGGCTTTCGGCGCGATGCGCGCGTACGCCGAGACCGGCAAAGTCGCCGGCAAAAATGCCTTGTTCAGTGCGGTCAACACCTCACCGGCGGCCTTGCAGGCGCTGGTTGACGGGCGCCTGAGCGCACTGGTCGGTGGACATTTCACCTTGGGTGGCTGGGCGTTGGTCGAGTTGCATGACGTTGAGCAGGGCGTCGATTTGAATCACTACGGCGGCCGTGACCGGCAGATTCCCTTGTTGCAATTGATCGACAAATCGCATGCCCGGCAAATGCTGGCCATGGGCAAGTCGCCGAACTACGGCGTGAATTTCCGCAAGCTCTCGGCCAAGGGGCAACCGGTGTCGTATCGCTACCCGTTCACCTTGCAGACCCTGATGCGCTGATCACGTCAGACCCCGGCGAAATGCAGCACCAGTTTGACGATGGCAAATAGTGTCAACGCAAACACCGCCGTGAACAGAATGCCCAGCACCACGAAATGGCTGGGCTTGCCATGGGTGAAGTCCCTTGCCCGGTTCTTGCCGCTCTGCACCCCGAACGCCGCCGCCATCACACTGTGCAGCATCTGCCAGAAGGTCGGTGGTTTGTTGTCGATTGGATCGTCCATAAATCCCCCTTCGAAATCGTGCATTTGAAGCATAGTCAAAGGCGCCAGCGGTGCCTCGGTCTTTTGATTCAGATGACTTGTTACAACTGATACCGATCGCCAATAACTATGTATCGCAGTACAGCGGGGCAGAGATGGTGTGCTGTCGCTCCATTTACAGGAGCGATGTATGTCCCCCAATTCCCTTACTGCCCAGGACAACGGGCCAGCCAGACCTCAAGCCACGGACAGTTTCCACGCGCAGTTCCTGGAAGCCGCAGTACCGCAATGGCTGATCGATGCCAGCGAGCCGAGAAGGACGGCGATCAAGCGCGCGGGGACGGTGATGCCAGACTGGTACGCGCGCGCGTCATCTGCACAACGCCAGATTCTGGATGCCAGTTTCAAGAGCAGTGTCACGGCGCAGGTGCAATTGGACAGCACCCTGTCCAGCTTCAAAGACATCGACGCGTTTGCCCGGCCTTTACTGCTTGAAGCGTTGAAAAGTCGCCATCAGGTGGATGTCGACGTCGATAAGACCTTGTTATGCCTCAAGCGTCCTTTGGTCATGGGGATCTTTCAAGCGGAAATCGGTTCTTTCGAGGTCTTGAAGTTGCCGCTGCTGCAGGCGGCTCTGCACAACTTCGAAAGTCAGGAGTGCAAGTACGGTGCCTTTCACCGCAGTTCCGGTTTCATCGTAGAGACCACTACTCCCGGCATTTACACGCCAGTGCCCGTTAACGTCTCGGTCAGAGGATTTCTGAGCCTGTGCCGCGACCTGGACATCGGGGCGAAATACCAGGTCTATCTCAAGGCTTTTTTCCACCCGGTGGACACTGCGGCAGAAACGCTGTTGCGCGAGCATTTCATTGCCAGTCAAAAGGCCGCCCTGAGGGCGGCGGCCGAACGCGCGTTGTTGGCCGGGGATATTCAGCCAGAAGATCACGCCATGATTCTTTCCGTCGTCGATGGTGAAAAATATCCAAGGGTGCGAGGCAAACCAGTCTGGTTTCATGACTTGGGCCTGATGGGGGAAAGGCTGGTGGGCTGCGTCGCCTTCACGATCGCTGAAAAGCGTCGGTCGTACGATGCAACGATTCTCTATGTGCCCAATGATCCCGAGCATCCGCTGAAACGCTACTCCGGCAAGCAAGCCAACGAAACGTTCAAGCGCCTGTTTACCACTCGCGATGCACAACAGGCACAGAGTGCCGAGCCGACACCCTATCAGCGGTTTTTCAGCCAGTTTTTGCCTTATGCCAAGCGCCCCTATTACTTCAGCCAGTTCGTACAGGAGGCTGACGATGCATCAACTGATCTGCTTTGGTCGCCGTGGCGCAGGATCATCGAGGTCATTACCCCGGCTTACCCGTTTATCGCGATCCAGGAGCTGCCACCCAGGCATACGGAAATGCAGCCCGATCCTGATCCTTACCTGGGCGCCTCACTTTTGCGTCACGAAGGCGATGGTCATTGGGCCGAGAACGCGGATTTGTGGACATATCTCTATGAACAGCATCGCGACAGGGTATTGGCCGACGCGCGCAGTCATGCGGTTCCGACCGCTGACGTCAACATCAAGGCGCGCGACGCCAAACTGGCGGCCTTGCTGCAGGTCGGGTTGCTGGGGCTGAACATGGTGTCGATGTTCGTCCCGGTGTTGGGCGAGGTCATGATGGTGATCATGGCCGGACAACTGTTATACGAAACCTTCGAAGGCGTAAAAGAGTGGAGCGAGGGCGACAAGCACGCCGCCAAGGCGCACCTGGTGGATGTGGCAGAAAACCTTGCGCTGATCGCTGTGATGGCTGGTGCGGGCGCGGGGTTCAATCGACTGGCTGCCGTCAAGCCTGAGCCGGTGATCGAAGATCTGCACCCGGTGACATTGCCCAACGGTGAAACACGTTTGTGGAAATCCGATCTGAGCGGCTATGAACATCCTGTCACGCTGAGTGATTCGACCGGGCCGAATGACCTGGGGCAACACGCTATCGACGGTAAAACCTACATCCGTCAGGGTGACAAGGTCTACGAACAGTTTTTCGATCCCTCGACGTCGCAATGGCGCCTCAGGCACCCCACTGAACCCAACGCTTACCAGCCCGTCCTTGGGCACAACGGCCGGGGTGCCTGGCGCCACACGCTGGAACGCCCGATGTCCTGGGACACGCTGACACTGCTGCGGCGCATGGGGCATGTGACCGAGGGCCTTTCGGATGAGGCGTTGTTGATGCTGGCGCAGATCAGCGGTGTCAGCGACAACACCTTGCGCAAGATGCACCTGGATCATTTGCCACCGCCGCCGGAATGGCTCGACGCCATGCGTTTGTTCAAAGCGGATGCGTCGGCAGGGCAGGTCATCGAACAGTTGAGCGGGGCAGCGCGGATCGATGATCGCTATCTGTATGCACTTACCCTGGTCACCGAAATGCCGCGCTGGCCACTCGGTCGGGCGCTGGAAGTTTTTGAAGCGGCGGGATTGTCCGGGCCGTCCATCCGCTATGGCGCGGCAAAACAACCGCCATGGGTAGTCCCCCGACCGGTTATCCAGCTCAGTCGTGCGCAGGTGTTGAACGGCGAAATGCCGGCGCGGATTCTGGCGGCGCTGGACGAAAACGAGATTACCTATCTGCTTGGCAGGGATGCGGCGCGACTCCATTCCGCCAGAGCAGACGCATTGCGCAAGCAACTCGCCGGTTTTGCCAATACACGCCAGCCTGCGATTTTTGCCAGCCTCTACGACGGCACTGAACCGCTCGATGCGCGTGTCAGCCTGCTGCAGCGCGAGTGTCCAGGTTTGAGCGAAGCAGCCGCGCAGGATGTGCTGGATCATGCCACTGCAGCACAGCTGGCGCGTATGGATACGACGGGGCGCTCGCCTTTGAAAATGCTCGAAGAGGCTCGCTGGCATGCCCGTCAAGGACGCCAGACCCGCGCCTTTATCGGTTTGCGCAGTGCCAACCTTGCAACGGCGGACAGCCGACGATTGGCCTTGCACGCCTTGCGGCAATTGCCAGGCTGGCCGTCGACCCTGCGTCTGGAACTCCGTGAAGGCAGCACCACCGGAGCACTGCTCGACAGTCTCGGTGAAACAACCGCGCCGGATAAAAGATACCTGGTCAAGAACGGAGCATTTTTTCTCGCCTTCAATGAGCGCGGTGAATTGCTTAACCACGTTTCCGGGGCGGGCGACAACTTCTACAACTCGCTCATGTATGCGCTGCCGGATGACGCACGTGCGGCGATCGGTCTGCCGCAGGTCAGTGACAGCCATGAACTGCAACGCAAAATCATCGAATACGCGCATATCCACCGCCGTGAAGCCGCAAAATTGCTGGCGCCGCCACTCAAAGGGTTCAAGCCTCCGACACGGGTGAGCGCAACACTCAAGGGCTACTACGCAAGCGGGCGTGGCGCCAGCCTGCATTCCTCCGTCGCAGCGAGCGTGACGGAGCTTTATCCGAGTCCGCAACAGGCCGACGCGTTTCTGCGCCAGCAGCGCGGCCGGACCGACAGGCAAATCTTCACTGAACTGGGCACGCGTCGGCGTGAGTGGGAGGCGCTCAACGCCACACTGGATCAATGGCAGGCCGGCCCGACTGGCAGTCAGGCTGGACAACACCAGTGGTCATTCTCTCAAGCGCTCAGGGAGGCTTGGCGCAATGGCCCGCTCGCGGAGCACTCAGCCGAAGCGGCGCGTCTGTCGCTGGTGTGTGAGACGCCGCTGCCGGTGATCACCACGCGTTTTCCCCATGTGCGCGAACTTTCGGTGACAGGCAGCGGCATCACGGATGCCAATGCCGACGCCTTCATCGCGTTGTTCCCCAATGTCACCCGGCTGACCCTGGGGGATCTGGGCCCCAGCTATGGTCAACTGCCCGCCAGGCCTCAACCACTCACCTCATTGCCCGAGGCGGTCAGTCGGTTGTCCGGGCTGACCCACCTGCGGTTTTCGACCTATGCGCCGGAATTGGCCGAGAGTTTTACGCACAGGCTCAGTGCGTTGACGTCTTTGCAGACGTTGCGCATCGACTATTCAGGATTCGACTCGACAACCCTGCACGCGCTGGATCTTTCACCGCTGAGTGGTTTGCGTGCTTTGCAAGTCAACGCCCCCTACGCATTGCGACAGTGGCCGGCTTACGTCGAGCGGCTGGAACAGCTTGAGCGTCTGGATTTGACACGTACCTCGATCGACACACTGCCCGATGCTCTCTACAGCGGGCACGAAAGGCTTTGGGCCGGACTCTCGCTGGACTGGTCGAAACTGAGTCGGGCGGCGTTCAGGCGCGCTTTTGAATACGTCAAAAACTATTCAGGCCCTTTCGGCCATCTGGTCGATCTGGAACAAATGGTGAGCGAGTATTGCCGCGCAGAGCTGGACTTCATGGCCGTGATGCCGAACTTCAGCGATCCTCTGCCGCAGAGATTCAATGAGGTCTGGACAACGCCCGAAGCGAGACTGCTGGCGATTGACCAGCTCAGGGTCGAACACGATGAAATCTTTGCGCAGTTCTACGCCCCGTCCCAGCAGGGCGGGCTGCGCAACCCGGCACTTCGCTGGCAATGGGCGACCGGACGCAGCGCTGGCGTTTTAAGGGCGCTCAAGAGCAGCTGGAATGGCGCGCTTCGTCAGCGTTACGGCGTGAGGGCAGACCTTTCCACATTTGCCCTGCCTGAGTCAGGGCCGAGCCTTGGAGGACTGACATCGGCCGAGAAGATCCTCACGCTGCCGTCATTGCCGGCGGGCAGTTTTCCCCACGTTTCTACGTTGCGCCTGGGGTTGCTCGACGTTCCCGTCGAACAGGCTCGCGGGTTTATCAGAGGTTTCAGCGGTGCTGAAATACTGGATGTCAGTGGCAATGCGTTCACCGAACTGCCGTTTACCGCCAGTGAGCTACCGGCCTTGACCGAACTCGACTTGTCCAATAACAACCTGCTCGTCACACCGCCAGTGCAAGCGCAATTCAATGATTTGCCGCGCATCGAGGTACTGAATCTGGGGCATAACCCGTTAAACACTCTGGATGTCAGGGCGATGACCGGGTTGCAGGCGTTGAACCTTCGCTCGACGAAGCTGCAATCCTGGCCCACCGGCGCCGAAAGTCTGCCGCAGCTGTCCTGGCTCGACTTGCGTGACAACGACATAGCGTCGCTGTCGCCTCAAGCACTGGCGCATCCCGATGCATTGATAAAAGCCAATCTGACGGGCAATGTCTTCAGTGCTGAAGGCGAGACCGCCCTGAATACGGCTTTACGCCGCATCGAACAGGCCAAAGGGCTTGGGCAGGGCGCATTGACACGCTTCGCCGAGGAGCCGGTGCCTGCACAGTTTCCACCGACGGAAACGGGCTGGTCTCTGACTGACCTGTTGTTACCCGTGCCCGAGCGCGGCGCCGTGATTGCGGACAAGGCGGGGAGGCTGGCGCACTTGCGGCGCCTGACCCCGAGCATGACGCCCGAACGCGCCCGGCTGCTATTGCGCAAGCTGCGTGAAGCGGGACGCAGCGATGTGCAGATAGACGCGCAAATCAGCCAATGGCAGCAAGCCAGTGAAGGCTTGATTCGCCAGTTGAATGACTGGCTGTATACCCGCGAGGTGCGCACTGGCAGGCGCCACATCACTGCGCAAAATCGCTCGTTCGCGGCTTTGCGCATCTGTGAAGCCTGGCTCGAGGGGCTGACGCCGGGCGCCGCTGGCGAAGCCATGGAGCTTAGGTTGCAAGGACTGCAGACCGGCGATCTACCTTCTCTGGATGCGCCACTTGCAGGGGTGACGACGCTGAACCTGCGCGGTGTGGGAATCAGCGAGCACGGGTCCGATGGCTTTCTGAATGCCTTTGCTGATCTGAGCACATTGATCATCAGTGGCAATGACCTCGCGAATCTTCCAGGCGCGGTGCGCCGCATGCGCGAACTGGAACAACTGGAAATGCAACACTGCAACCTCTCGAGCGGCGCCAGTGTTTACCCGTTGCTGAGCCATAACCGTCTGCGCAGACTGGATCTGGGCTACAACATTCTGCAAACCTTCAACCCGCCCGGCTTCGGCGTCCTCGAAACGCTGGATCTGCGCTACAACGCGTTGAACGATTGGCCCGCTGGCGTCTTGCAGGCTCGATACCTGCGCCGGCTGGATCTGCGCAGCAACAACATCGCGCACCTTCCCGAGACGCTTTTCGATGGCAATCACTCGCGCCTGGTAGCAGGCACCGATTTGTCCGGCAACGATGACCTGTCACTTTCTGCGTTACAGCAGCTCAGATACTTCAGTCGCGTGAATGCTTCTTCTCATGTCCTGGGCATTTCACGCGGGCAGATTGACGGGATGATTCACGCTCAGCTGTTTGGCGCCGACGTCAGCCCACTCGCCGAGCATCCCATTGCCGGAAACGGTGGCGTGGTGGAAGGCGAAGAGGGCGCCGTCGCGGGGCATGACCCCCATGCGGCCGTGTTGCCAGCCGAAAACATCTTTGACCCGGCCAACGACATTGCGCCAAGGGCATTGAATCCCTGGCTCGAGGGGGTTTCACCGCAATTGGCTGAAGTGAGAAGGGGTGTCTGGGCGCGATTGGCGCAAGAGCCAGGCCACGAGCGCTTTTTTCAGTTGATCCGACTGTTGCGCGATACCCGCGACTACAGGCTTGTGCAGGCCGATCTGACGCGCAGGGTGTGGGATGTCATGGACGCCGCAAGCGAAAACACCGAGCTTCGGGAGTTGCTGTTCCAAAGCGCTGAGTCCCATGGCACCTGTCCTGATGGACGAACTCTGACCTTCAGCGAAATGGAAGTGCGGGTGGCGGTGTATCGCGCCTTGCGCGAAATTCCACCGAATCGACTGATGCTCCGAGGGCGGGCCTTGTTGAGGTTGTCACGGCAGTTGTTTCGTCTGGAAAGGGTCGAGACCCTGGCCGAGGCCGCAGGGCAGGGGCATGATCGCGCCGAAATACGTCTGCGTTATCGGATCAGCCTGACCAGCGGTTGGGGGGACGGCGTGGATTTGCCCGGGCAACCGGCGTACATGCTATACGGCACGCCGATCAGCGACCAAATGCTGGCGCAATCGCGGGCATCGATTCTGGAGGCGGAGCGCACCGACGCACTGTTGGTGAGCATGGCATCGCGCGACTACTGGAACGAATATCTGCACGAGCGTTATCCGCAGGAAACGAATGCGATCGACCGCGCGGTGGCCGAGCAGCGTCACCAATCGCTCAGCGAGCTTGAGGATCGCCAGTCAAACGGTGAAATCGACAAAGAACACTACAACCTGGAATTGGCTGAGCTGAGCAGGACAATTGATGCCCTGCGCGTACAGAAAGTAGTCGAGCTGACCCGTCGAGAGATCAACGATCTTCGGAGTCTGGCCGATGAGTCGGAGCGCCCAGGCACGCTTTCAGCCAAGCCCGGGCCCTCGTGGCGTTCTTGACTGAGTGATTGACCGGGCTCGGGATTAGAGAAATCCCGGGCCCTTGACCGGTCTCAGTTGTCGTAACCCAGATTCGGCGCCAGCCAGCGCTCGGTCACGCTCAACTCCTGACCTTTACGCGAGGTGTAGCTCTGCACCTGATCCTTGTCGACCTTGCCCACGGCAAAGTACTGCGCTTGCGGGTGGGCGAAGTACCAGCCGCTGACCGCAGCCGCCGGGAACATCGCGTAGTGTTCGGTGAGGAACACGCCGCTGCGGCCGGCGCGCATTTCTTCGGCTTGCGGATCGAGCAAGGCGAACAGCGCGGCTTTCTCGGTGTGATCCGGGCAGGCCGGGTAACCCGGAGCAGGGCGGATGCCGCTGTATTGCTCTTTGATCAGCGCGTCGTTATCGAGCACTTCGTCCTTGGCGTAACCCCAGTGCTCTTTACGCACTTGCTGGTGCAGCCATTCGGCGCAGGCTTCGGCCAAACGGTCGGCCAGCGCTTTGACCATGATCGAGTTGTAATCGTCGCCAGCGTCCTGATAAGCCTTGGCCACTTCCTCGGCGCCGATGCCGGCGGTGGTGATGAAACCGCCGACGTAGTCGGTCACTTCGCTGTCTTTCGGCGCAACGAAGTCGGCCAGCGAGAAGTTCGGCTTGCCGTCGGTCTTGATGATCTGCTGGCGCAGGTGATGCAACTTGGCCAATGGCTTGCCGTCATCGCCGTACAGTTCGATGTCGTCGTCATGCACCTGATTGGCCGGCCAGAAACCGAACACCGCACGGGCGCTGATCAGCTTCTCGTCGATCAGCTTGGCGAGCATTTCCTGCGCGTCCTTGTACAGCGCGGTGGCGGCCTCACCGACCACTTCGTCTTCAAGGATGCGCGGGAATTTGCCGGCCAGATCCCAAGAGATAAAGAACGGCGTCCAGTCGATGTATTCAGCGAGGACTTTAAGGTCGATGTTGTCCAGCACCTTGCTGCCGGTGAAGGTCGGTTTGACCGGCTCATAAGTTGCCCAGTCGAACTGCGGCTTCTTGGCGATGGCCGCGGCGTAGCTCAAGCGCTCGGTACGGGCACTGCGGTTCGAGGTGCGTTCGCGTACATCGACGTATTCCAGACGGGTTTTCTCGACGAAACCGGCCTTCAATTCTTTCGACAGCAACTGCGTGGCCACGCCGACCGCGCGGGAAGCGTCGGTCACGTAAACCACGGCATCGTTGCTGTACTTCGGTTCGATCTTCACCGCAGTGTGCGCTTTGGAAGTGGTCGCGCCACCGATCATCAGCGGCAGATGGAAATCCTGACGCTGCATCTCACGGGCAACGTGAACCATTTCGTCCAGCGACGGCGTGATCAGGCCGGAGAGGCCGATGATGTCGCACTTCTGTTCTTTGGCGACCTGCAGAATCTTCTCCGCCGGCACCATTACGCCGAGGTCGACGATGTCATAGCCGTTGCAACCGAGTACCACGCCGACAATGTTCTTGCCGATGTCGTGCACGTCGCCCTTCACCGTCGCCATGAGGATCTTGCCCTTGGCTTCCGGCTTGTCGCCTTTTTCCAGTTCGATGAACGGGATCAAGTGCGCCACAGCCTGCTTCATCACCCGGGCGGATTTCACCACCTGCGGGAGGAACATTTTGCCTGCGCCGAACAGGTCACCGACGATGTTCATGCCCGACATCAGCGGGCCTTCGATCACTTCGATCGGACGCGCGAACGACTGGCGCGACTCTTCGGTGTCTTCAACGATATGCGTGGTGATGCCTTTGACCAGCGCATGTTCCAGACGCTTGTTGACCTCCCAGCTGCGCCACTCTTCGGTCTCGGCTTCCTTGACGCTGCCGTCGCCCTTGTACTTGTCGGCGATGGCGAGGAGGGCGTCGGTGCCTTCCGGGGTGCGGTTGAGGATCACGTCTTCAACGGCGTCGCGCAGTTCCTGCGGGATCTGATCGTAGATCTCCAGCTGCCCGGCGTTGACGATGCCCATGGTCAGGCCTGCGCGGATCGCATACAGCAGGAACACCGAGTGGATCGCCTCACGCACCGGGTTGTTGCCCCGGAACGAGAACGACACGTTGGACACGCCGCCCGACGTCAGCGCGTACGGCAGTTCGTCGCGGATGTAGGCGCAGGCGTTGATGAAGTCCACCGCGTAGTTGTTGTGTTCTTCGATGCCAGTGGCGACGGCGAAGATGTTCGGGTCGAAGATGATGTCTTCCGGCGGGAAGCCGACTTCGTTGACCAGAATGTCGTAGGAGCGTTTGCAGATTTCTTTTTTGCGCGCTTCGGTGTCGGCCTGGCCGGCTTCGTCGAACGCCATCACCACCACTGCCGCGCCGTAGCGCTTGCACAGTTTGGCGTGGTGGATGAACTGCTCGACGCCTTCTTTCATGCTGATCGAGTTGACGATGCCCTTGCCCTGAATGCACTTGAGGCCGGCTTCGATGACTTCCCATTTCGACGAGTCGATCATGATCGGCACGCGCGAGATGTCCGGTTCACCGGCGATCAGATTGAGGAAGGTCACCATGGCCTTCTTCGAATCGAGCATGCCTTCGTCCATGTTGATGTCGATCACCTGCGCGCCGGCCTCGACCTGCTGCAGGGCGACTTCCAGCGCTTCGGTGTAATTGTCTTCACGGATCAGGCGGGCGAATTTGGCAGAACCGGTGATGTTGGTGCGCTCGCCAACGTTGACGAACAGCGAGCTGCGATCGATGGTGAACGGTTCCAGACCCGACAGGCGGCAAGCCTTGGGAATGTCCGGAATCTGCCGCGGCGCATAACCGGCGACGGCTTTGGCAATGGCTTCAATGTGCCCCGGCGTGGTGCCGCAGCAGCCGCCGACGATGTTGAGGAAGCCGCTCTGGGCGAATTCTTCGATGACTTTGGCGGTTTCCGACGGCAGTTCGTCGTACTCGCCGAATTCGTTCGGCAGGCCGGCGTTCGGGTGCGCGGACACATGAGTGCTGGCCTTGTTCGACAGCTCTTCCAGGTACGGACGCAGTTCACTGGCGCCGAGCGCGCAGTTCAGACCTACAGAAATCGGCTTGGCGTGCGCCACCGAGTTCCAGAACGCTTCGGTGGTCTGGCCCGAGAGGGTACGGCCGGAGGCGTCGGTGATGGTCCCGGAAATCATGATCGGCAGTTCGATGTGCAGCTCTTCGAACACACCTTGCACGGCGAAGATCGCCGCTTTGGCGTTGAGGGTGTCGAAAATGGTTTCGATCAGGATCAGGTCGGCGCCGCCCTCGATCAGACCTTTGGTGGCTTCGGTGTAGTTTTCCACCAGCTCATCGAAGGTGACGTTGCGATAGCCGGGGTTGTTGACGTCCGGCGACAGCGAACAGGTGCGACTCGTAGGACCGAGCACGCCAGCGACGAAACGTGGCTTGGCCGGGTTCTCGGCGGTCTTGGCGTCGGCAATCTTGCGCGCCAGACGTGCGCCTTCTACGTTTAATTCGTAGGCCAGTTCTTCCATGCCGTAGTCGGCCATGGAAATGCGCGTGGCGTTGAAAGTGTTGGTTTCGAGGATGTCGGCACCGGCATCCAGGTAGGCTTTCTCGATGCCGCCGATCACGTCCGGACGGGTGATCACCAGCAGGTCGTTGTTGCCCTTGACGTCACTCGGCCAATCCGCGAAGCGTTTGCCGCGATAATCCTGCTCTTCGAGCTTGTAGCTCTGGATCATCGTGCCCATGCCGCCGTCGAGTATCAGGATGCGCTCTTTGAGAGCTTGCTTGAGAGCTTGAAGGCGGACGCTGCGATCGGACATTTGGACTACTCGGAAAGACCATTACGAAGGAGCGGGATCATAGCAAACCTGTGCGGTTTTAGAGCATGCGGGGCTTTTGCATGAATATCGCTCATGTTGGTACGAGCGTCATAATGTAGAATCGCGGCGTTTTTTTTAACAATCGGGATCAGCAGCATGTCTTACCGCGTCATTGGTTTTGTGTTGCTGTTTCTCAGCTGGGGCGCCGTGGCGCAAGAGCCAGCGACTGCACCGGCCATTTCTCCTTCGATTTCTTACGTCCGCGACATCCAGCCAATCTTCACCGAGAAGTGCGTAGCCTGCCATGCGTGCTACGACTCCGCTTGCCAGTTGAATCTGGGCAGTGGCGAAGGCGCGGCCCGTGGTGCGAGCAAAATGCCGGTCTATGACGGCGAGCGCACTGTCGCGGCGCCGACCACCCGACTGTATTACGACGCCTTCGGCAAACGCGCCTGGCAGCAGAAAGATTTCTATTCGGTGCTCGACGCCCAAGGCAGCCAGGCTGCACTGATGGCGCGCATGCTCGAACTCGGGCACAAGACGCCGCTGACACCGAACGCCAAACTCCCGCAAGAGATCGTGCTGGGCCTGAACCGCCAGAATATGTGCGCGCTGCCCGCCGAGTTTGAAGGTTACGCCGGCGCTCACCCGAAAGAAGGCATGCCGCTGGCGGTGACCGGGTTGACCGATCAGCAATATCAGACGTTGCAGCGTTGGCTGGCATCCGGAGCGCCGATTGACGAACAAGGCCTGGCGCCGAGCGCGAAAGAGGCGCTGCAAATCGTCCAGTGGGAAAACCTGCTCAACATGCCGGGGGCACGGCAAAGTCTGGTCGGCCGCTGGTTGTACGAGCACTGGTACCTCGCGCACATTTATTTCAAGGACGGCGAGCCGGGGCATTACTTCCAGTGGGTGCGTTCGCGCACGCCGAGCGGTCAGCCGATCGACCTGATCGCCACCCGTCGTCCCAACGACGATCCGGGTACTCAGGTGTATTACCGCTTGTGGCCGGTGCAGGGCGTGATTGTGCATAAAACCCACATCACCTATCCGCTGAGCGCGGCGAAGATGGCGCGGGTGAAAAGCCTGTTCTACAGCGGCAACTGGCAGGTCAATGCCTTGCCCGGTTACGGCCCGCAGAGCCGTGCCAATCCATTCGCGACGTTCGAAGCGATTCCGGCCCAGGCGCGATATCAATTTATGCTCGATAACGCCGAATACTTCGTCCGCACCTTTATTCGCGGGCCGGTGTGCCGGGGCCAGATCGCCACCGACGTAATCCGCGACAACTTCTGGGCGCTGTTCCAGGCGCCGGAACACGACCTCTATATCACCGACCCGAACTATCGCGGCCAGGCCACGCCGTTGTTGGCCATGCCCGGGCAGAACGACGATGTCGGCAGCGTTTTGAGCTTGTGGCACAACTACCGCAACAAACGTAATGAGTACGAAGCGCTGCGCCGCGACAGCTACGCCGATCTGCCCGCGCCGAGCTGGTCGACCCTGTGGGCCGGTAACGACAACGCGCTGCTGAGCATTTTCCGCCACTTCGACAGCGCTTCGGTGACCAAAGGCCTGATTGGCGAGGTGCCGCAGACAATGTGGCTGTTCGACTATCCCTTGCTCGAGCGCACCTATTACCAGTTGGCAGTCAACTTCGACGTGTTCGGCAACGTTTCGCATCAGGCGCAAACCCGTCTGTATTTCGACCTGATCCGTAATGGCGCCGAGCAGAACTTCCTGCGCCTGATGCCCGCCGATTCCCGCGAGGATTACCTCGACGATTGGTACCAGAGCAGCGGCCAGTTCAAGATGTGGCTCGATTATGAGGCGATCGATGACGACAAGCCGACGGCGCTGAAGCTCGATGAAAAGGATCCGAAATACGACTTCGCCATGCAATTGCTGGCGCGTTACGGCGACCTCAACGCGCGGCCCGATCCGATCAACCGTTGCGACGGCGCTTACTGCTCACGGCCGAATATTGACCCGGCGCTGCAAAATGCCGAGCAGGCGCTGAGTCGCCTGACGTCGCGCCCGGCGGCCGGCTTGAAGGTGATCGACCAGTTGCCGGAAGCGACCATGCTGCGCATAGAAACGGCCAACGGCAAGCGCGAGGTCTACAGCCTGCTGCGCAACCGTGCGCACAGCAACGTGGCGTTCCTGCTTGGTGAGTCGCTGCGCTATCAGCCTGGGCTGGACACGATCACGATTTATCCGGGCGTGCTCAGCAGTTATCCGAACTTCATGTTCAACATTCCTGCCGACCAAGTGGCGGAATTTGTCGATGCCATGGAAAACGCCAAAGATGCCAACCGCTTCGAGAAAATCGTCGAACGTTGGGGAATTCGGCGCAGTCATCCGCAATTCTGGTTCTATTTCCACGATTTGAGTCAGTACATCCACGAAACCGATCCGGTGGAAGAGGGTGTGCTGGACATGAACCGCTACGAGAATCTTTGATCGTTTGAGAGCGTCCTGCTGTCCCAACTTCAAGCAACACCGCAAAACCCTGTAGGAGCTGTCGAGTGAAACGAGGCTGCGATCTTTTGATCTTTCAAAATCAAGATCGAAAGATCGCAGCGTGCCGTAGCTCCTACAGGGATTGAGGTGAATTTGAGGGTGTGATCGGGAGCAGGTGATGTTGATTTCAGTGCAAGCCCTGCGTGCGCTGGCCGCGTGGACGGTGGTCTGCCATCACTTCATGCAGATTTTCTTCGACTTCAAGGCACGCGGACCGATCGGGCAACTGTTCATCGATAAAGGAGCGGTGGGCGTCGATATTTTCTTTGTCATCAGCGGCCTGGTGATTTTCCTCTCGACCGAAAACAAACCGCTGCCGCCGGCGCGTTTTCTCTTGTATCGGCTGTTTCGCATCGTCCCGGCGTATTGGCTCTACACGCTATTGATGGCGCTGCTGGTGGTGTTTGCCCAGCCCATATTGCCGGATCAAACGGTGGACTGGGGCCATCTGCTGTTGTCGTTGCTGTTCATTCCTACCGAGAACCCCGGCGGTTACGGCATCTACCCGACGCTCAATGTCGGCTGGACGTTGAATTACGAAATCCTTTTCTACGTGCTGTTTGCCTGGGCGCTGTTGTTTCGCTTGCAGGTGCGTCTGTTGGTGGTCGCGGCGCTGTTGTTCGCCGTGTGTCAGACCTGGACCGGGTTTGGCTGGATCAGCGAGTTCTATCGTTCGGACATCGTCTATGAATTCCTGCTGGGGATTGGCATCGGCATGCTTTATCGCCGGGGCTGGATCGGTGCGGGACTGTGGCTGCCGCTGGCGGCAATCGTGGCGGTATTGCTGACGATCTATCAGTTGCCGCCGGCGCCGAGGCTGCTGAACTGGGGTGTGCCGAGCGCCGTGCTGGTGATGGCGTGTATCTCACTTGAGCGTTATGTCGAGCGCAGTCGGGTACTCAAACTGCTCGGTGATTGCTCGTATTCGGTGTACCTGATGCACGTTCTGGTGCTGTCGGCAGGCGGTTTTCTGGCCCGGCGCTACGGCATCAACCCGTATTTGATGTTTGTCGTCTGCGCGCTGGCCATCGGTGTCGGCTCCTGGTTGAGCTACGAGTGGGTGGAAAAGCGCAGCTATCGCTGGCTCAAGGCGCAAATCGACGAAGAGCCTGACGAGAATCTTTCCCGACAAAAATACTAGGACTTTGTCCGGCGCAACGATTGGCGTAAACTGCGCCCAAGCCTGCGAGGAGTTTCCATGACCGCTATTACCATTACCGACGCCGCCCACGATTACCTGGCTGATCTGCTCTCCAAGCAGAACACCCCGGGCATCGGCATCCGCGTCTTCATCACCCAGCCTGGCACCCAGTACGCCGAAACCTGCATTGCCTACTGCAAGCCGGGCGAAGAAAAACCTGAAGACACCGCGCTGGGGCTGAAAAGCTTCACCGCGTATATCGATCACTTCAGCGAAGCGTTTCTCGATGACGCCGTGGTCGACTACGCCACCGACCGCATGGGCGGTCAACTGACCATCAAGGCGCCAAACGCCAAAGTACCGATGGTCAACGCTGACAGCCCGGTCAACGAGCGCATCAACTATTACCTGCAAACCGAAATCAACCCGGGTCTGGCCAGCCACGGCGGTCAGGTCAGCCTGATCGATGTGGTTGAAGACGGCATCGCCGTTCTGCAGTTCGGTGGCGGTTGCCAGGGCTGCGGCCAGGCGGACGTGACCTTGAAGGAAGGCATCGAGCGCACCTTGCTCGAACGCATCCCGGAGCTCAAGGGCGTTCGCGACGTGACCGACCACACGCAGAAAGAAAACGCCTACTACTAAGGTGTTCGCTGCGGACATGAAAAACGGCGCCCCGTGAGCGCCGTTTTTTTATGGGCGACATTCAGGAATGCATTCGCGAGCAGGCTTCATGGGCGATAGAGGTGAGCATGCCCGGCGCGATACAACGATGACTCGCTAAAAACCTCACTGCCCAACACGCGTCCCACCAGAATCAACGCCGTACGCCGAAACCCTTTGGCCTCAACCTTCCCGGCAATATCCGCCAGCGTCCCCACCACCCAATCCTGATCCGGCCACGTCGCCCGGTGGATCACCGCAATCGGGCAGTCTGCGCCGTAATGAGGCAACAGCTCCGCCAGAATCTTCTCCAGATGGTTGACCCCCAGATGAATCGCCATGGTTGCGCCGTGCTGCGCCAGGCTGCCCAATTCCTCACCGGCCGGCATGGCGGTTTTATCGGCGTAGCGGGTCAGAATCACGCTCTGCGACACGTCCGGCAGTGTCAGTTCCGCGCCAAGCAACGCCGCACACGCAGCGGTCGCGGTCACCCCGGGAATGATCTCAAACGGAATATCCAGCTCACGCAGATAACGAATCTGCTCACCAATCGCGCCATACAGACTCGGATCGCCGGAATGCACCCGCGCCACATCCTGGCCGTTGGCATGCGCGGTTTTGATCAGTCCGATGATCTGTTCGAGGTGCAGCTCAGCGCTGTTGACCACCGTCTCGGCTTGATGGCCGTCGAGCACCGCTGCCGGCACCAACGAACCTGCATAGATAATCACCGGGCAACTGCGGATCAGCCGCTGGCCTTTGACGGTGATCAATTCCGGGTCGCCGGGGCCGGCGCCGATGAAGTAGACAGTCATCGTTAAATCCTTGGAAAAGAGGTGCAACAACGCTTCAGATGAAGATTGCTCATGATCAATGGCGGGGATTATCGGGATTTTACGCCGCGCCGGCCAATGCCAACGTGGCCTGGGCGTATTTCTGCCGGGAAATCAGCAGTTTTGCCGGTGCCTGAATCAACTGTTCGGCGAGGGCCAGTGCCGCACTTTCGGCGACGCCGTAGCAACCGGTGCGTTCGAAGGCGATTTGCGAATGGTGACTGAGTCGTTGCTGATAAGTGGCCAATTCCTCGCTGCTGAAGTACAGCAAGGGCAGGGCCAGTTGCGCGGCAAGTTCTTGCAGCCCTGGCTCGTCGCGCTTCAAGTCGATGCTGGCCAACGCTTTGACCGCTTGCAGCTCGATTCGGTGTGCCTGTAAGGCTTGGTCAAGCAATGCGCGCAGCGTGCTGGCCGGGCAGCCGCGCTGGCAGCCCAGGCCGATCACGAAGGTCGGCACTGCGCTGTCATCGGTCATGCGTGGTATTGACCATCGCTTTTGCGGCGGAACAACCAGGCGCTGATCAGGCCCAAGGCCAGCCAGAACACTACGTTGGTTAGCTGCGAAGCGATTTTGAACTGGGCTTCCAGTGCTTCCGGCGCGAGCATCGAATGCACTTGCGGCTGCGGCGCGCCGATCACGTGCGGCACGGCGAGGATGGCCACACCAAGGATCTTCATCAGCCAGTGACGGCTGAACACGATCAGCGACAGGCCGACAGCGGTCGAAGCGGCCGTGCCGATCCACCACATTTGTCGTGAGGCCAGATCAGCGGCAGCGGTGCCCGGCAACTCGGGCGGCAGGCCCAGGGTTGGCGCGAGGACGAAGGTCGCGTAACCGGCCAGACCCCAGAGCAGGCCTTGCGAGGTTTTGGTCGGCGCGCGCAGGGTGTAGAGGCCCGCGAGCATCAGGGCGAAACCGACAGCCACCACCAGATTGCCGCCTGTGGTCGATACCACGCGCTGCCAGCCGTCTTCCGGCTCCCAGGCTTCGGCATCGTGGGTGTGGCCGGCCGTGGCGCCTTCGGCGTGTTCATGAACAGCCACCGGCTCGGCTTTCTCGTAGGTTTCAGCCTGAATAATCAGCGGTGAAACCCAGAAGCTTTGCAGCAGAGTGAGGAGCAGGGCGGCCAGCAGGCCGGTGAAACCTGCGGTTTGCGCAATACGCTTGATCATGTCGGCAGGTCTCAGTGGCACGGGAACGCGGCGCTGTGACGGGTATCGTGAGCGGCGTTGTGCACCGCCTCGATGTGCGAGAAACCGGCGAAGTAGACCAGGCTGGCGCCGAGGATCGACGCGAAGATCGCAGCGCTCAGGCGTTGGCTCAGGGTGGTGGTGCTGACGATTTTGTCCGTGTTGCTGCCGGTGCTGCTGATGATCGACATGGCGCTTCCCTCTGGAGTGTCAGTGGGTGAATCGAGCGCATGAAAACCCCTGCGGGTCGGGCTCGCAGAGGTTCGAACAGCGCCCGCCCACCGCGGGTTTGTTATGTTCAGCGACGCACAAAATGCGGGCTGTGTGTTGCGGGCCGGTCTCCGGGCTCACGAGGGGTTGGCGTCAGGCCGACCTGCAAGCGTCACCTTCCCATGCCTTGCTGACACAGTGGTTTTGACGCTTCGCTCGCTTACCGTTGCGGGGGCAGCACCGGACTGACATGGGCTTGAGTAAAGCACATGATTCACCGGTTTCCCGTTTCACCCTGTGAAGGGCACCCGTAACAAGTTGTGTAGGAGAGCATGGGGGTGGGGTTTTGGTCAATTTTTGGGTGTATATCCGTTGCTGCGGGTGTTGCTGATTAGGGTTCCGCCCTTACGGCGGGTCACTTTTTCCAGACGCCCGGAGTGCCGGCCCAGAAAAAAGTAACCAAAAAGGCTTGCTCCTACGTGCGGCCCGCTCGCTGGGGCTCGGGGTTCCTTCGCTCCGGGATCGATCCGGGCGCAGCGTCTCCGGTTTGCTTCGCTGCACCTACTCCCGCTGTGTTTGGCTGCGCCAAACGGTCGCTGCGCTCCCACGCCCGGATCAATCCCTCCACTCAGCCTTCCGACGTCGCCCGTGGATCAAGATCAAGAGCAGGCGAGCTGACACTCGGCCTATTGAGTGGTGAGGAGCACAGCGTGTTCGGCTTTGGATTTGTGGTGGATTCGCCCCTCACCCCAGCCCTCTCCCGAGGGAGAGGGAGCCGATTTTTGGGCCTTTCAAAATCTGAGTTCAACGCGGTATCGCACGTCGGCGTACCTCCCCCAAACGCCTCGATCAGTCCAATCTCCCGAGGTAGAGGAAGCCGATTTATGTGCTTTTCAAAGCTTGAGTTCAACGCGATATCTCACGTCGGCGTAACCCTACCAAACCACTCGGTCAGTCCCCTCTCCCTCCGGGAGAGGGCTAGGGTGAGGGGCTCTTGATCTGGCTTTGGCTTTGGCTTTGGCTTTGGCTTTGGCTTTGGCTTTTGATCTTTTGCCCCTTCGGCAGGCCGAGCGAAGGTGTTCATCCGGGGGTTAGGCGCGCAGCGCCGTTCGACGAAGTCGAACACATCGAGAGGAGGTGCAGCGAAGCAAACCGTAGGCGATGCCCCCGGATGGACACCGTAGCGAGGGAACACTGAGCCTCAGCGAAGTGCCGTACGCCGGGGCAAAGCCTTTTGGTTCCTTTTTGGCGTTTGAAAAAGGGACTCGCTGTAAGAGCGAAACCGCCAGCGGCAGCACCCGCAGCAACGGATATGCCCCCAAAACCAAATCTCAACGCCCATTGACCCACCCTTAGACGATGCGTAGCCTTGCGCCTTCGAGGTTCTTCGGCCGTTGCCGAAGCTAAGAAGGGAACGCGGTCAATGCCGCGGCTGCCCCCGCAACTGTGAACGGTGATGTTCGCTGCCACGCCACTGCCAGCTCAACTGATGAGCCCGCGGGAAGGCGCAGCAAACGCCAGGCCCAGCGCCTGAACGCCGTCAGCCAGGAGACCTGCCTCGTCACAGATTCTCAATTCAACCGGGCGGGGTGATCCGGTGGCGAACTCTCCGGGCACGCACGCGCGTTGCCGGTTCTCGTCCCGTATGCCCGCCGCTTGCCAAAGGGCATACCGATGAAAACACTGGCCAAACTCCCCGTCACCATCGTCACCGGCTTCCTCGGTTCGGGCAAAACCACGCTGCTGCGGCACATGCTCGACAACGCTCAGGGCCGTCGTATCGCGGTGATCGTCAACGAGTTTGGCGAGTTGGGCATTGACGGTGAAATCCTCAAGCAATGCACCATCGGTTGCACCGAAGAAGAAGCCACCGGCCGCGTTTACGAGCTGGCCAACGGCTGCCTGTGCTGCACCGTTCAGGAAGAATTCTTCCCGGTGATGCGCGAACTGGTTGCCCGTCGCGGCGATCTCGACCACATCCTTATCGAAACCTCGGGCCTGGCCCTGCCAAAACCGCTGGTGCAAGCCTTCCAGTGGCCGGAAATCCGCAGCGCCTGCACCGTTGACGCGGTGATCACTGTGGTCGACAGCCCGGCCGTCGCTGCCGGCACTTTCGCCGCGTTCCCGGATCAGGTCGATGCCCAGCGCAAACTCGATCCGAACCTCGATCACGAATCGCCGCTGCACGAACTGTTCGCCGACCAACTGGCCAGCGCCGACCTCGTCATCCTCAACAAGGCCGACCAGACCAGCGCGGAAGATCTCGCTCGCGTTCGCGCTGAAGTCGCCGAAGAGCTGCCGCCAGCGGTGAAGATCATCGAAGCCAGCAACGGTCGTCTGCCACTGGACGTGCTGATCGGCCTCGGCGCCGGTTCCGAAGAACACATCGACAGCCGTCACAGCCATCATGATCACCACCACGGTGAAGGCGATGACGACCACGATGACCACGATCACGACGCCTTCGATTCGATCTCCATCGAACTGCCGCAAGCCGATGAAAGCCTGCTGCTCGACGCCCTGACGCAATTGGTGGTCAAGCACGGCATCCTCCGGGTCAAAGGTTTCGCCGCCATTCCGAACAAGCCAATGCGCCTGCTGATCCAGGGCGTGGGCACGCGTTTCGACAAGCATTTCGACCGTCAGTGGGGCGCCGATGAAGCACGCGTTACCCGTCTGGTGTTGATCGGTCAGGAACTCGACGCGGCGCAACTCGAAGCGCAACTGCGCGCCGCGCTCAGCGTTTAAACCATGCACCTGCTCAGGACCCAGCCCGGCGGTTTCGTCTCGGATGACAACATTGCCGACCTTGGACAAACCCCCGCCGAGCTGGTGATCCTGTGCAGCGGCGACTCCAGCCTGGCGCTGCTCGCCGAGGCCGCGCAGCAGTTGCCCGAGGATTATCCGAGCCTGCGTCTGGCCAATCCGATGCAGGTGCAGAATCACGCTTCGGTCGATCTGTACGTCGACGAAGTGCTGCGCCACGCCAAGGTGATTTTGATTTCGCTGCACGGCGGCATCGCCTATTGGCGGTATGGCGTTGAGCGTTTGATCGAGCTGTCCGAGCGCGGTGTGCAGGTGATTCTGGTGCCGGGCGATGACCGGCCCGACCCGGAGCTCAGCGACTTGAGCACCGTCAGCGCCGAGGATCGCGACCGGCTCTGGCAGTTCTTGCGTCAGGGCGGCCTGGGCAATGCGCTGGACTTCTTCCGCTGTCTGGCCAGCCGTTGGCTCGGCCGCGATTACCCTTGGGAAGAGCCGCAGACCCTGCCGCGCACGGCGATTTACCACCCCAATAAAACCTCCGCCGCACTGAGTGACTGGCAAGCCGAATGGCTGCCGGAAAACCCGGTGGCGGCGGTGCTGTTTTATCGTTCGCATCTGCAGGCGGCGAACACTGCTTTTATCGATGTTTTCTGCCAGCGCTTGCAGGCAGCGGGGCTGAATCCGCTGCCGATCGCGGTGGCCAGTCTGAAAGAGCCCGGCTGCCTGGCGGTGGTCGAGGATTGGCTGGATGACGTCGAGGCGGGGGTGATTCTCAACACCACCGGATTCGCTCAGTCCAGCCCCGAAGCGCCGCATCTGCGGCCGTTTCGCCGCAACATCCCGGTGATTCAGGCGATCTGCGCGCAGGACAACGAGCCCGGTTGGCGCGCCAGCGAGCAGGGCCTCGGCCCGCGCGATCTGGCCATGCACATTGCCTTGCCGGAACTCGACGGACGCATCATCAGCCGGCCGATCAGTTTCAAGGATCTGGCCTGGCGCAGTGAGCGCAGCCAGTCCGACGTGGTCTGCTATCGCGCGCAGCCTGAGCGCATGGATTTTGTCGCCGAATTGGCGCGGCGCTGGATCGATCTGGCGCGGGTGCCGAATGGCGAAAAACGCATCGCGTTGATCCTCGCCAACTACCCGACCCGTGATGGGCGCATCGGCAACGGTGTTGGCCTCGACACGCCGGCAGCGGCGCTGAATATCCTTCGCGCGTTGCAGGCTGAAGGTTATCCGATCACCGCAGAATTGCCGAGCAGCGGCACCGAGTTGATCCAGCAATTGCTCGGTGGCGTCAGCAACGATCTCGACACGATTGACCTGCGTCCGTGCCAGCAAAGCCTGGCGATGGACGCTTATTTAGCGATGTTCAACGCGCTGCCCGAGGCCAATCGCACCGCCGTTATCGAGCGCTGGGGTGCGCCGCAAAACGATCCGATGTGCCGCGACGGTCGCATGATGATCGCCGGCATTCGTTTCGGCCTGACCTTCGTCGGCATTCAACCGGCGCGCGGTTATCAGGTCGATCCGAGTGCGGTCTATCACGACCCGGATCTGGTGCCGCCGCACGGCTATCTGGCGTTCTATTTCTGGCTGCGCAACACCTACGGTGCCCACGGCGTGATTCACGTCGGCAAGCACGGCAACCTTGAGTGGCTGCCGGGCAAAGGCGTCGGGCTTTCGGAGAATTGCTGGCCGGACGCATTGCTCGGGCCGCTGCCGAACATTTATCCGTTTATCGTCAACGACCCGGGCGAGGGCGCCCAAGCGAAACGACGCACGCAAGCGGTCATCATCGATCACCTGATGCCGCCGCTGACCCGCGCCGAAACCTACGGCCCATTGCGCAATCTGGAACTGTTGGCTGACGAATATTACGAAGCACAACTGCTCGATCCGCGCCGCGCTCGCGAGTTGCAGCGCGACATTCTGCAATTGGTGCGCGAGACGCAGATCGATCGAGAACTGCAACTTGATGCCGGGCTGGACAGTGACGCCGATGCGGCGATCTGGCTGCCGCGTCTGGATACGTATTTGTGTGATCTGAAGGAATCGCAGATTCGCGATGGCTTGCACATTTTCGGCGAGTCACCGAGCGGGCGATTGCGCATTGATACGTTGCTGGCGCTGCTGCGCATTCCACGCGGAGACGGCAAGGGCGCGCAATCGAGCCTGCTGCGCGCGTTGGCCAAAGCCTTTGAACTCGGTTTCGATCCGCTCGATTGCGCGCTAGCCGATCCATGGACCGGCCCGCGCCCGGCAGAGCTGCAATCGCAAAGCGAGGAAGTCTGGCGCAGCGCCGGCGACACCCGCGAACGCCTCGAACTGTTTGCCACCGCGTTGATCTCCGAGTCCCTGCAAATCCCTTGTGGGAGCGAGCCTGCTCGCGAAGGCGTCGTATCAGTCGCTAAAGATTTACCTGATCCACCGCTTTCGCGAGCAGGCTCGCTCCCACAGGGGCCGGCGTGGGCTGAAGTCAGCGCAATCATCGACCATCTGCGCGAAGTCGTCGCCCCACGCCTCGATGCCTGCGGCCCCGCCGAAATGCGCGGCCTGCTCGACGCCCTCAGCGGTCGTTTCGTCCCTGCCGGCCCGAGCGGCGCGCCGAGTCGCGGCCGCCTCGACGTGCTGCCCACCGGGCGTAATTTCTACTCGGTCGATGTGCGTAACCTGCCGACCACCACCGCGTGGCGCATCGGTTTCCAGTCGGCGACGTTGATTCTCGAACGCCATCTCCAGGACCACGGCGATCACCTGCGCCAGCTCGGTTTATCGGTCTGGGGCACGGCAACCATGCGCACCGGCGGCGACGACATCGCTCAGGCAATGGCGCTGATGGGCGTGCGTCCGGTGTGGGCCACCGGCAGTCAGCGCGTGGATGATTTCGAGATTCTGCCGCTGAGCCTGCTCGACCGCCCGCGCGTCGATGTCACGTTGCGGGTTTCCGGATTTTTCCGCGATGCGTTCGCCAATCTGATTCGCCTGTTCGACGCGGCGGTGCAGGCAGTAGCGGCACTGGATGAACCGGACGATCTCAACCCATTGGCCGCCAAAGTACGAGCCGAGCGCGAGGCACTGTTGCAGTCGGGCGTTGATGAGGACACCGCACGGCGTCAGGCCGGTTGGCGGATCTTCGGCGCCAAACCCGGTGCCTACGGCGCGGGCGTGCAGGGCGCGATCGATGGCCGTTTGTGGCAGAGCCGCGACGATCTGGCCGAGGTTTATCTGAACTGGGGCGCTTACGCCTATGGCGGTGCCGATGAAGGTACGGCCGCCCGCGAGCAATTCGTCCAGCGCCTGAGTCAGGTGCAAGCGGTGCTGCAGAATCAGGACAATCGCGAGCACGACTTGCTTGATTCCAACGACTATTACCAGTTCCAGGGCGGCATGCTGGCTGCCGTGGAAACCTTGCGTGGCGAGGCGGCGGCCAGTTATCACGGCGATCACAGTCAACCGGATCTGCCGAAGATTCGCACGTTAAAGGAAGAGCTCAACCGGGTGATTCGCTCACGGGCGGCCAATCCGAAATGGATCGACGGGGTCAAGCGCCACGGCTATAAAGGCGCGTTTGAACTGGCGGCGACGGTTGATAACCTGTTCGCGTTCGATGCCACCACGCAGTTGATCGATGACCATCAGTACGCTTTGCTGGCCGATGCCTATTTGCTCGATCCGGCAACTCGGGAGTTTGTTCGCGAGCATAATCCGCATGCGCTGAGGGACATGACCGAGCGCATGTTGGAGGCTCAACAGCGGGGGATGTGGCAGGAGCCGGGGGTTTATAAAGAGGCGCTGGAGAATCTGTTGTTGGACATAGAAGAAGATGTGTAGCCGGTTAAAAGCTACCCTCACCCCAGCCCTCTCCGAGCCGATTTGTGTTGGCTTTGGTGCCTGAGTTCAACGCGATAAATCAGGTCGGCGTACCTCGAAAGAACACCTCGGTCAGTTCCCCCTCCCTCCGGGAAAGGGCTAGGGTGAGGGCTACCCCAACTGACGCCCCACAACACTCAAACACACCAAAGACCACGACAGAGAAAACCCAAATGACCGACACCCCGCATTTCCCCCTCTCCGCCGTGGTCGGCGCCGATGACCTGAAACTCGCCCTGTGCCTCACCGCCATCGACCCGAAAATCGGTGGCGTGCTGATCGAAGGCCCGCGCGGCATGGCCAAATCCACCTTGGCCCGTGGCCTGGCGGATCTGCTCGCCAGCGGTCAATTCGTCACTTTGCCTCTGGGCGCTACCGAAGAACGCCTGGTCGGCACCCTCGACCTCGACGCCGCCCTCAGCGAGGGGCGAGCGCAGTTTTCGCCGGGCGTACTGGCCAAGGCTGACGGCGGCGTGCTCTACGTCGATGAAGTCAATCTGCTGCCGGATCATCTGGTGGATCTGCTGCTCGACGTTGCAGCCAGCGGCACCAACCTGATCGAGCGCGACGGCATCTCCCATCGGCATTCGGCGAAGTTCGTGCTGATCGGCACGATGAACCCGGAAGAGGGCGAGCTGCGTCCGCAACTGCTTGACCGCTTCGGCCTGAACGTTGCCCTCAGTGGCCACACGGCGCCGACCGAGCGCGGGCAGATCATCCGTCGGCGTCTGGATTTCGACAGCGATCCGCAAGCGTTCTGCACGCAGTGGGAAGCTGAGCAACAAGCCCTGCGTGTGCGTTGCGAAAATGCTCGCGCTGCCTTGGCCAATATTGCGCTGGACGATGCCGCACTGGCGCAGATCACCGAGCGTTGCTTTGCTGCCGGCGTCGATGGACTGCGTGCCGACCTGGTCTGGTTACGCGCCGCTCGTGCTCACGCGGCATGGCGCGGGGCTGAGGTGATTGGCGAGGAAGACATCGACGCCGTGGCCGAGTTTGCCCTGCGCCATCGGCGCCGTGAGCAAGCGCCATCGAGTCCGCAACAACCGGCTCAGGCGCCGGCCGAGACTCAGGCATCACCGAGCGAAGGGCAGGGCCAGTGGGGTGACATGCCGGCGCCGGCGCTCGCCACCGGCGCCCGCCGCGAAGTGCCGAGCTGGCCAAAAAAGCCTTAGGCATTCGTCCCCGATCCGATGCGGGGGCGAATGCCAGACCCCGCGCCGGACGGCTGGACAACGGACGTCAGGGCAAGCGCCATACGGCCCGCAGCGGTACGGTGAACTGGCCGGGCACGTTGCTCCAGGGGCGTCCTCGGGTTCGTGAAGATCTGCTGTTTCAACTGCGCACACGCTCGCCGCATGAGCTGTGGCTGGTGATCGTCGATGCCTCCGCCTCGACGCGGCGTCATCAGGCCTTGAGCGATGCCAAAGGCCTGCTCGCGCAACTGTTCGATGACGCCTATCGCCAACGGGCGCGCCTGGCCTTGTTGACGGCCAGCGGCTCGGCGCCGAAATGGCAGGTGCAAGGGTTGAAGGCCTCCAGCGGTTTGCATAGCTGGCTGGAGGCGTTGGGCGCTGGCGGCGGCACACCGTTGCTGGCGGCGCTGGGGCAGGCAGAGCAATGGCTGGCGGTGCGCCGCAAGCGCTTTCCCGCCGAGCAGCAGCGGCTGTTGGTGGTGACCGATGGGCGTTTGAAACAGTGGTCGGGATTACCGGCGCTAGCGTGTCCGGGGTTGTTGATCGATATCGAGCGTGGGCCGATCCGGTTGGGGCGGGCACGGGATCTGGCTTCAGCGTTGGGATCCGAGTATCGACACATTGATGAGCTGATTTCTCTCTAACCTTTTCGGCGATTGTTCTACCGTCTTCGCGAGCAGGCTCACTCCTACATTTGGAATGCGTTCCCCTGTAGGAGTGAGCCTGCTCGCGATTGCATCGACCCGGTCTAGAACCGAACACTCAAAACCCGCATCCCTGCTCTATGCTGCACCCAGCCCAATCACAAGGAGTGAGCGATGCGCGTTCTGGTCAAAAACCCTCAAGACGACTTCCGCGTCAAAGCCTACGCCGGCACCAACGGCGTGCTGCTGGCCATGGATCTGGCCGAACCCCGGCGCAAAGGCCTGCTGGGATTTGCCATCGAAAAGCAGCAGGGCGCCAAACCCTGGTTGTTCCTGTTCAACAGCCTGACCTTCCCGAATAAGGCTCACACCTTTCCCCAATTCCACGCGACACCAAGCGATACCGCGCCGCTGCAGAAATTTCGCTGGGCGGATTACGCGGTCAATCCGGGCATGACCCTCCACTATCGCGTGCATCTGGCCTACGGCACAGCCGATGCCGTGCAGTTGGGCGAGTCGCTGGAGCTGACGATCACTTCCGATGACGGCCAGCCGAGCAACCAAAGCGTGAATTTCAATCGAGCCGTTGCTGCCAGTCAGGCCTTCCAGCGCAAGTTTCCCGATCTCGACGCGCAGATCAGCGCCAATAAAAACATGCCCATCGAAGCCTGGCCCGATGCGGCCCGTCAGTGGCTGGAAAACGGTTTGCTCGGGCGCTTGCTGGGTTTTATCGAGCGTGCCGTCGATGACCAATGGGCGCTGGACATTGCCATCTACGAATATCAATTGCAGGCGATCGTCGTAGCGGTGAACGCGGCGTTCGCGCGGGGCGTGAAGGTGCGGGTGCTCTACCACGCCCGGCCGGACGATGAAGACACCACAATCAACGAAGCGAGTCTGGCGGCACTGCCTGCGGCGAGCAAACGCGGGCGAGTGACCCATAACATCTTTCACAACAAATTCATGGTCCTCAGTCGCGTCGGTGTCAGTGGTGAGCATCACCCTGAAGCGGTTCTGTGTGGCAGCACTAATTTCACCGCCAACGGGGTCTACCGGCAGGCCAACGTGGTGCATGTGCTGGACGATGAATCGATCGCCGCGAGTTATCAGCAGACGTTCGAGCAGATCTGGGTGCAGCCGGACGACGTCGGTGCAACCCGTGACTGGATCACCGAACACAATCCGATGAATCCGCAGCAGCCGTTATTTACCGGGTTTTCACCGCGTACCGGCGGGGCTGACCTGCAGGCGTTCGAGAACATCATCAGCGCGGCAAAAAAGGACGTGCTGTTCGTCACCGCGTTCTCGCTGCCGGACGCGATCCTTAATGCCTTGCTTGGCCAGCCCCACGACGACATTTTGCGTTATGGCCTGCAAAACACCGCCAGCCGCATCACCGGGTTTCACGCCGACCGCAGCGCCGAATTCGCCGCCACCGCTTTGCTCAATACCGGTCTGGAAGGCTGGCTGCGCGAGAACATGAAAGGTCAGAAAGGCAATCTGCTGGTGCACACCAAAGCGGTGGTCACCGACTTCACCACCGATACGCCGACCATCATCAGTGGCAGCCATAACCTCAGCGCTTCGGCCAGCAATGGCAACGATGAAAACTACCTGATCATTCGCGGCGACACCGATCTGGCGGATCGTTACGGGCTGGAACTGCTGCGATTTTACGAGCATTACCGGTTTCGCTATTTCGCGAAGAAACTGGCGTTGAAGCAGGTGAGTCCATTGGCCGTGGATGATCGCTGGACCAATGATTACTACGTCGAGGGGGATTTGCGGCAGTTGTCCCGGCTGCGTTTTGCCGGACGCTGAAACCGTACTGTAGGAGCTGTCGCAGGCTGCGATCTTTTGATCTTGTTTTTAAGAATCAAAATCAAAAGATCGCAGCCTGCGGCAGCTCCTACAGAGGTATTCGGGGCGGATTACAGATTTTGAAATGATTTGCCGCTGTAGGAAATGTTCCCAAAGCCTGTACGCTCCAAGGCCACTTTTCATTCAGGATCTACATGAACACCCTCTCGGAGCCTCCCAGTTTCAGCTTCCCTTCGCGTCATGGCGCGGTCTTGACGCACTCGCAGCATCCAGTTTTCCGACACCCGACTATCGTTGCTAACGCGGCCCCAGAGCCTTTGCGTTGCGCTTTGCCGTGTCCGGCAGCCTGAATCAATCGAGAGAGATAGAGACGTTTTATGGAATGGTTAGCGGATCCCACGGCCTGGTTAGGCTTGTTGACTTTGATCGTGCTGGAACTGGTGCTGGGTATCGACAACCTGGTGTTCATCGCAATCCTCGCGGATAAATTGCCGCCGCATCAACGTGATCGTGCACGGATTATCGGCCTGTCGCTGGCGCTGATCATGCGTCTTGGCCTGTTGGCGAGTATTTCCTGGCTGGTCACCCTCACGCAGCCGTTGTTCGAGGTGTTCGACAAGAGCTTCTCCGGCCGCGACCTGATCATGCTGTTCGGTGGTGTGTTCCTGCTGTTCAAGGCCACCATGGAATTGCACGAGCGCCTTGAAGGCCACATCGGTGAGCGCACGACCAACGCCGCTTATGCCTTGTTCTGGCCGATCGTCGCGCAGATTGTGGTGCTTGATGCAGTGTTCTCCCTCGATGCGGTGATCACGGCGGTGGGCATGGTCGATGAATTGGCGGTGATGATGATCGCGGTGATCATCTCGATTGGCTTGATGATTGTCGCGAGCAAGCCGCTGACGCGCTTCGTCAACGCGCACCCGACGGTGATCATGCTGTGTCTGGGCTTCCTGATGATGATCGGTTTCGCCCTGACCGCCGAAGGTCTGGGCTTCCACATTCCGAAAGGTTATCTGTACGCCGCCATCGGTTTCTCGATTCTGATCGAGGTGTTCAACCAGATCGCCCGGGCACGCCGCAAGCGCTCGATGCAGGGTTTACGGCCGATACGCGAGCGCACGGCTCACGCGGTCATGCGTTTGCTGGGCGGGCGCAAACTGGCGGTGGAAGAGGTCGGCGAGGAACTCTCCGACCTGCTCGACGACGGTGACGCGCCAAATACCGAACTGTTCGATCGTCGTGAACGGGTGATGATCAGCGGTGTGCTGCAACTGGCCGAGCGGCCGATTCGCGGGCTGATGACCGTGCGCGCCGATGTCGACACGATTGATCTGGCCGATGACCGCGAGGCGATTCGTACGCGCTTGATGCACTCGTCCTATTCGCGTCTGCCGTTGATTCGCAACGGTGCGGTGGATGAGCCGTTGGGCTTCGTGCACAAGAAGGAACTGCTCAAGGAATACCTGGCCGGCACCGAGCCGAACCTGGAACACCTGGCGCGCAAGACCATCAATTTGCTCGACAGTTACTCGATCCTCAACGCACTGGAGCAGATGCGCGCTGCGTCGACGCACATTGCCTTCGTGGTCAACGAGTTCGGCGACTTTGTCGGCGTATTGACCATGACCGACATTCTCGAATCGATTGCCGGTGAGTTGCCCGATGCCAGCGAAATCGAAGGCCCGGACGTGGTCGAGGAGCAGGGCGGGTTTATGGTCAGCGGTGCGTTGAATCTGGCGCGGGTGCGCCAACGCACCGGGTTTGGCGCCAAGCCGACCGAGGACTATCAGACCATGGCCGGGTTGGTGATGAGCCTTCTTGATCGTCTCCCGGTCATTGGTGATCGTCTGGAACTTGAAGGCTGGCACATGACGGTCAAAGCGGTGGAAGAGCGGCGGGTGACGCGGGTGCTTTTGGAGCGCGCGCCAGCGTAATCCTTGAGTTCTCTACGAAACGTGCCGGCCACTTCGCGAGCAAACTCGCTCCCACATTGGAATGCGTTTCAAATGTGGGAGTGAGCCTGCTCGCGAATGCTTGGGTTGATCCATTGTTCATCCTGACGTACCACTGCCTTGCTGTTCCTTGGGCGTTTTTACTTCCGGCTTTCGACGTCACTGCTCGAATGAGTGCGCTTCAAACAAGAGAACAGGAAGCTGGATTTATCCCCTGACACCGAACAGGGATCTCCACTACACCACGATTCGCTCAAGGGTGTTTTTCGGTTCTCTAGTCTCCAGACTCAGTAGCACCAGACTGCCAAATTGCGCGGCGGCGACGCTGTTTGCTCCGTCTGTCTGGAGTCTGACTGTGGCGCCGGTCGTGCCGGCTGGCGCGAGGATCCAGTCGGTTCGCACTTGCCAGTTTGGATCGTCTGTCAGCGCCAACTCAAGTTCGTCGCCAGCAGGATGTAGCGTCAATATCACGCGAGCCGTGGAGCCGGATGCAGTCTTGATTCTGGCGGACAGCGCATATTCTTCGGCTTCAGATTGGAAAATGACGTCCTGACTGATGTATCCGGGTGAAGTGATCCTGCAGTCATCCTCGTTGAATTTCACCTGATCTGGATGGCTCACTGACCAGTCTTTCTCGCCTTCGTAGAACTCGCCATTCCTGATCAAATTCGTCATGTCCTTATCCCTCCCTGCGACTTTTTGGTTAACCCGGCTTCGGAACCTTCAGCCTGTTCAGCACTGACTCCGCAGGTGCGCACGTGCAACGGTGCACAGAGTACGAAGTGTCTGACGCAGCCAGGGCAGATCATGCGTTTTTTTACGGACGGCAACGGGCGCCTTGGTCTTGCCGATGTGCTCGGCGAAATCCCGTGCGAGGGTTTCTTCCGTGCCGATGCCTTTGAGTTTTTTCACCAGCCTGCCGTTCTTGTAGAACAGTACGGTGGGCGTACCGGTTACCAGCGGATGACGGGCAGTTTCGCTGGTATTGAGCATGTAGATATTGGCGCGATGCCGGTATGGCTCGGCCGTCTGGCGAAAAGTCGGCCCGGCCCACTCGCAGGCGGGGCAATGTTCGTTAGCGAAATAAAGGATTACTGGGCGCCAGGTTTTCAGGGCTTTGCGATAGGTGGGGGGCAACGTGGCGAGAGGGATATTCGCGCTCATGAGAATCTCCTTTTCAGTTGTCGCTGTTTCACTAAACGGTAATCCAGCGCGCTCCGCACGCCTACTGTCAGAGTTGACAGGTGTCACGCGCATTGTTTTGTGTCATGCGCCCCGCAATGTGGCGCGAATACCCGGCGTGTGTAGCCAACGGTAGCGAGTCTTCATGGTGTCTTTGGTAACAGCGCCATTGTCTTTTTCTGCATCTCTTTGATTTCGAAAACTTTTAATTCCACTACAGATTCCCCAACAATCCTGTGGCACACTTTCTGCTGTCTATTCCGTAGTAACAAACCGTGTTCCGGTATAGCGGAATAAACACCATTCTGGAGTGCTTGCCATGCATCGCCGTCCTTCGTTGTTCAAAGCGTGTGTTTTTGTTCTTGCGGCTTCGTCCGCTGTCATGGGTATGGCCCAGGCAGCCGACAGCAAACTCGACAGTGTTCTGGCCCGTGGCAAATTGATCGTGGGCACCGGTAGCACCAATGCGCCGTGGCACTTTCAGGGCGCGGACGGCAAGTTGCAGGGCTTTGATATCGACATCGCGCGGATCGTCGCCAAAGGTCTGTTCAATGATCCGAGCAAAGTCGAGTTCGTGGTGCAGTCGTCCGATGCGCGGATTCCCAATCTGCTGACCGACAAGGTCGACATGAGCTGCCAGTTCATCACCGTTACCGCCAGCCGCGCGCAACAAGTGGCGTTCACCCTGCCGTACTACCGCGAAGGCGTCGGCCTGTTGCTGCCGAATAACAGCAAGTACAAGGAAATTGAAGACCTGCAGGCCGCCGGCGACAGCGTCACCGTGGCGGTGCTGCAAAACGTCTATGCCGAAGAACTGGTGCATCAGGCATTGCCGAAAGCCAAGGTCGATCAGTACGACAGCGTCGACCTGATGTATCAGGCGGTGAACTCCGGCCGCGCCGATGCCGCCGCCACCGACCAGTCCTCGGTCAAATACCTGATGGTGCAGAACCCTGGCCGCTACCGCAGCCCAAGCTATGCGTGGAGCCCGCAAACCTATGCGTGCGCGGTGAAACGCGGCGATCAGGACTGGCTGAACTTCGTCAACACTGCGCTGCATGAAGCCATGACCGGCGTTGAATTCCCGACTTATGCGGCGTCGTTCAAGCAATGGTTCGGTGTAGATCTGCCTTCGCCAGCAATTGGTTTCCCAGTCGAATTCAAATGATCCCGTGAGAGTGGGGCGATTAAAGTCGCCCCGCTCAAGGTACTGCTGACCATGAACTATCAGTTGAACTTTGCCGCCGTCTGGCGCGATTTCGACACCTTGCTGGCGGGGCTCGGTCTGGGCCTCGAACTGGCGCTGGTGTCGATCGCCATCGGCTGCGTGATCGGCCTGCTGATGGCGTTTGCCTTGCTCTCGAAGCATCGCGCCTTGCGGGTGCTGGCCTCGGTGTATGTCACGGTGGTGCGTAACACGCCGATTCTGGTGTTGATTCTGTTGATCTACTTCGCGCTGCCGAGTCTGGGCATTCGTCTGGACAAGATTCCCTCGTTCATCATCACGCTGTCGTTGTATGCCGGGGCGTACCTGACCGAAGTGTTCCGTGGCGGCTTGCTGAGTATTCCCAAGGGCCAGCGTGAAGCCGGGCTGGCGATCGGTCTCGGCGAGTGGCAGGTCAAGGCCTACGTCACCGTGCCGGTGATGTTGCGCAACGTCTTGCCGGCGCTGTCGAACAACTTCATTTCGCTGTTCAAGGACACCTCGCTGGCTGCCGCGATCGCGGTGCCGGAGCTGACCTATTACGCGCGCAAGATCAACGTCGAGAGCTACCGGGTGATTGAAACCTGGCTGGTGACCACGGCGTTGTATGTCGCAGCCTGTTACCTCATTGCCATGCTGCTGCGCTACCTCGAGCAGCGTCTGGCGATCCGCCGATAGGAGGCTGCGATGTACGAATCTCCCAGTTGGTTACATGAGTTGTGGGTCGCACGCGAGCCACTGTGGCAGGGTTTTTTGACCAGCGTGCAAGTGTCGGCGCTGGCGATTCTGCTCGGCACGATGCTCGGCGTTATTACCGGGTTGGTGCTGACGTACGGCAAGTTCTGGATGCGCGCACCGTTTCGGTTTTACGTCGATCTGATTCGCGGCACGCCGGTGTTTGTGCTGGTACTGGCCTGCTTCTATATGGCGCCGGCACTCGGCTGGCAGATCAGCGCATTTCAGGCCGGGGCCTTGGGGCTGACGCTGTTCTGCGGCTCCCACGTCGCTGAAATCGTGCGGGGTGCGCTGCAAGCCTTGCCGCGCGGGCAGATGGAGGCGAGCAAAGCCATCGGCCTGACGTTTTATCAATCCCTCGGTTATGTGCTGTTACCCCAGGCACTGCGGCAGATCCTGCCGACCTGGGTCAACTCGTCCACCGAAATCGTCAAGGCTTCGACCTTGCTCTCGGTGATCGGCGTGGCCGAATTGCTGCTCAGCACGCAACAGATCATCGCCCGGAACTTCATGACCCTGGAGTTTTATCTGTTCGCCGGTTTTCTGTTCTTCGTCATCAACTACGGCATCGAATTACTCGGCCGGCACATTGAAAAGCGGGTGGCCCTGCCATGACTCAAGCTCAAGTTTCTCCACAGAATCAGGCGTTGCTGGACATCCGTGGCCTGCACAAACAGTACGGCGCAGTAGAAGTGCTCAAAGGTGTCGATCTGAGCATGCAGCGCGGCAACGTGGTGACGCTGATCGGTTCCAGCGGTTCGGGTAAAACCACGCTGCTGCGTTGCGTGAACATGCTCGAAGAATTCCAGGGCGGACAGATCCTGCTCGACGGCGAATCCATCGGCTATGACGAGGTCAACGGCAAGCGAGTGCGGCATGCGGAAAAAGTCATCGCCCGCCATCGTGCGATGACCGGCATGGCGTTCCAGCAGTTCAACCTGTTCCCGCATTTGACCGCGTTGCAGAACGTCACCCTGGGCTTGCTCAAGGTGAAGAAAATGCACAAGGACGAAGCCGTCGTCCTCGCGGAAAAGTGGCTGGAGCGCGTCGGCTTGCTGGAGCGGCGCAATCACTTTCCCGGTCAGTTGTCCGGCGGTCAGCAACAGCGCGTGGCGATTGCCCGGGCGATTGCGATGAACCCGAGTTTGATGCTGTTCGACGAAGTCACTTCGGCCCTCGACCCTGAGTTGGTCGGCGAAGTGCTCAACGTGATCAAGGGCCTGGCCGAAGACGGCATGACCATGCTGCTGGTGACCCACGAGATGCGTTTCGCCTTCGAGGTCTCGGACAAAATCGTTTTCATGAATCAGGGGCGGATCGAAGAGCAGGGGCCTCCCAAGGAACTGTTCGAGCGCCCGCAATCGCCGCGTCTGGCTGAGTTTCTCAAGAGCACGCGGTTTTAACTTTCGTTTTGTAATCAGGAGAAGCACCCATGAGCATTACGCGTTACGGCACCGGCAGCACCGCCGCTGGCGGCCAGCCACGTCCCTTCGCTCGCGCCGTTGAAGCGGATGGCTGGCTGCATGTGTCCGGCCAGGTGCCAGCGGTGGATGGCGAGATTATTGTCGGCGGCATCGTCGAGCAGACCCATCAGACCATGAAGAACCTGATCGCGATTCTCGAAGAGGCCGGTTATGGCCTGGAAGATGTCGTGCGTGCCGGGGTGTGGCTGGATGATCCGCGTGATTTCAGCAGTTTCAACAAGGTTTTCGGCGAGTACTTCAAACCTGAACACGCACCGGCGCGGGCCTGTGTGCAGGCGAGCATGATGGTCGATTGCAAGGTCGAGATCGACTGCATCGCGTACAAGAAGAAGGCTTGAAAATTGCTGTGTTGCTTAGGCCGCAGCCCCTCACCCTAACCCTCTCCCAAGGGAGAGGGGACTGATCTGTATCGATGTGGATTTTGCGTATGACGCTTACATTTACATCGATACGGTCAGGCTCTTTCTCTCTGGGAGAGGGGACTGATCTGTATCGATGTGGATTTTGCGTATGACGCTTACATTTACATCGATACGGCCAGGCTCTTTCTCTCTGGGAGAGGGGACTGATCTCCATCGATGCAGATTTTGGCGGCTGACCACGACATGTGCATCGATCCAGTCAGGCTCCCTCTCCCTCAGGGAGAGGGCGGGGGGTGAGGGCAGCAATCCAACTGACACAACACCAAGGGCCAGTTACCATCCGGCGACTTTGAATGGGAACCACTGAAATGACCGAAGACACCATCAAACGCCGGGCACGCGGTCTGGACCGGGCGTTCGATATCCTCGATTTCCTCAAGGAGATCGGCCAGCCGCTGCGCCCCAACGACATCGCCAACGGCATCGGCAGCCCGAAATCCACGGTCTACGAACTGGTCGCGTCGCTGCTCGAGCGACGAATTCTGGAGCCGGTGGGCAAGGACGGTCATGTCTATCTGGGCCGGCAGTTGTATTTTCTCGGTCAGGCGCATTTGCGTCATTTCGACCTCAGCCGCGAGGCCGATCACGCCTTGCAGGAGATCGTCAGCCAGACCCATGAAACCGCGCAGATGTGCCTGCTCAACGGCCGTAAATACACAGTGGCGTTGATGAAGGAGGGCGAGCGGCATTTCCGCATTTCCTCCGATATCGGTGAAAACGCCCCCATCCCGTGGACGGCTTCCGGGCGTCTGTTGCTCGCGCACTTGAGCGATCAACAGATCATCGACCTGATCGACGAAGACGACTTCATCCTGCCCGATGGCGAACGTCTGCCGCTGGAGCGTTTTCTCGCGGAAATCCGTCAGGCGGGTATCGATGGATTCTTTTCCTTCGACAGCGTCGCCGACACCTTTACCCACTGCTTCGCCGCACCGGTCAAAGACCCTCAAGGCGTAGCGATTTGCACTTTGTGCATCGTCGCCCCGCGGGCCGATGCGAAGAACAATTACAACGACTATCGCCGAGTGCTGATCGAGAGCGCCAACAGCCTCGCCCGGCGCATCAACGAATAACCACGGCTGCCTGCGGCCGCGAAAGTGAGGAGTTCGACCATGACGACTGCCATCAATACTGCTGTGGAAAAGGGCGACGCCGCCATCGGCGCGCAACTGGTACGCGACGTCAGCCTGCCGGCGCTGGTGCTGCACCGCGAAGCGCTGGAGCACAACATCCGCTGGATGCAGAAGTTTGTCAGCGACAGCGGCGCGCAGCTTGCGCCTCACGGCAAAACCAGCATGACCCCGGCACTGTTCAAGCGTCAGCTCGACGCCGGTGCCTGGGGCATCACCCTCGCCAGCGCGACCCAGACTCGCGCCGCTTACGCCCATGGTGTGCGCCGGGTGCTGATGGCTAACCAACTGGTTGGCACGCCGAACATGGCGCTGATTGCCGATCTGCTCGCCGATCCGTCGTTCGATTTTTACTGCATGGTCGATCACCCGGACAACGTCGCGGATCTCGGCGCCTACTTCGCCACGCGCGGGGTGAAGCTGAACGTGATGATCGAATACGGCGTAGTCGGCGGGCGTTGCGGTTGCCGCAGCGAACAGGAAGTCATCGAACTGGCCAAGGCGATCACCGCGCAACCGGCGCTGGCCCTGACCGGCATTGAAGGTTACGAAGGGGTGATTCACGGTGATCACGCGGTCAGTGGCATTCGTGAATTTGCCGCGTCACTGGTGCGCCTGGCGGTGCAATTGCAAGACAGCGGCGCGTTCGCTATCGGTAAGCCGATCATCACTGCCTCGGGTTCGGCGTGGTACGACCTGATTGCCGAATCGTTCGAGGCACAAAACGCATCCGGACGTTTCCTCAGTGTGTTGCGTCCCGGCAGTTACGTGGCCCATGACCATGGCATTTACAAGGAAGCGCAGTGCTGCGTGCTTGATCGTCGCAGTGATCTGCACGAGGGCTTGCGCCCGGCGCTGGAAGTCTGGGCGCACGTGCAGTCGCTGCCCGAGCCGGGCTTCGCGGTGATCGCACTGGGCAAGCGTGATGTTGCGTTCGATGCCGGTTTGCCGGTGCCGTTGTTGCGTTACAGGGCCGGTGTGGTGCCGGCGCTGGGCGAGGATGTCGGTGCGTGCAAAGTCACGGCGGTGATGGATCAGCACGCGTTCATGAGGGTGGCGCCGGGCGTTGAATTGCGTGTGGGTGACATCATTTCCTTTGGTACGTCGCACCCGTGCCTGACGTTCGACAAGTGGCGTGTGGGGTTGCTGGTGGATGAGCAGTTGTCAGTGATCGAGAGCATGGAGACTTGCTTCTAAAGCTTGAGACCGAGTCGCGGCCATTCGCGAGCAGGCTCGCTTGCACAGGGGAATGCATTTCAAATTGTGGGAGCGAGCCTGCTCGCGAAAGCGCCCGTCCAGACACCAGCGATCAACCAGAGACACCACAACATGACCACCCTAAGCCCCTTGGGCCCGAACACCCCGCGCATTGCCCTGATCGGCGAGTGCATGATCGAACTGCAGCAGCGTGCCGACGGCAGCCTGCAGCAAAGTTTCGGCGGCGACACCCTGAACACGGCGGTGTATCTGTCCCGCGCCATGGGCGACAAGGCCCAGGTCGACTACGTCACCGCGCTGGGAGATGACAGCTTCAGCGACGCCATGTGCCAGATCTGGAGCAGCGAAGGTATCGGCCTCGGTCTGGTGCAGCGTCTGCCGGGTCGCTTGCCGGGCCTGTATTGCATTCAGACTGACGCCAACGGCGAACGGCGCTTTCTCTACTGGCGCAACGAGGCCGCCGTGCGCGACTGTTTCACCACGCCAGCCGCCGCGCCGATTCTTGCGGCGTTGCCGGATTACGATGTGCTGTATTTCAGCGGCATCACCCTGGCCGTGCTCGGTGCGCTCGGCCGGGAAAAACTGATCCAGACCTTGATCGAAGCACGGCAGCGTGATGCGCGCATCGTCTTCGATAACAACTACCGGCCACGGTTGTGGGCTTCTGTAGAAGACGCGCGGACGGCGTATCGCAGCGTGTTGCCTTACGTTGATCTGGCGTTGCTGACCGTGGATGACGAACAGGCGCTGTTCGGTTTCGCCGATGGCGACGCGGTGTTTGCCGCTTACACGCAGTTCGGCACGCCGGAAGTGGTGCTAAAGCGCGGCGCCGAGGCGTGTCTGATTCGCTGTGATGGTGAGGCATTTGAAGTGCCGGCGCAGAAGGTCGGGAAAGTGGTGGACACTACGGCGGCGGGGGATTCGTTCAGTGCGGCGTATCTGGCCAGGCGACTGCTGGGGGGGAGTCCGGCGGAGGCTGCCGAGGCGGGGCATCTGCTGGCAAGTCGGGTGATTCAGGTGCCAGGAGCACTGATCCCCAGAACTTGAAATGCAATCCCTGTAGGAGCTGGCGAAGGCTCGGGCCGCGATCGGACGATCTTTTGATCTTGTTTTTCAAGATCAAGATCAAAAGATCGCAGCCTCGTTTCACTCGACAGCTCCTACACAGCTCCTACACAGCTCCTGTGAGGAAAGTATTAATCCCGGTAAAACACCTGCACCAGGTGATAGCCGAACTTGCTCTTGATCGGCCCATGCACAGTGCGCAGCGGTTTCTTGAAAATCACCGCATCAATCGCCCCGACCATCTGCCCCGGCCGCACTTCACCCAGATCGCCGCCGCGCTTGCCGGACGGGCAGGTCGAAAATTTCTTCGCCAGCACATCAAACGCTTCACCCTTGGCGATGCGTTGTTTGAGCTGTTCGGCCTCTTCGGCGGTTTTCACCAGAATGTGGCGGGCTTGGGCTTTCATCGTGCGGTACCTGATAACGGGGTGACGGCGGGGCGCGGATTATGCCTCAAGTCACGGGGTTTGGCTGATCATCGTGCGGATCTTGCTGGCCAGCAGCTCAATGGCAAACGGTTTGGCGACCATGTCCATGCCGTCCTCGAGAAACCCCTGCCGCTCGGCGGCTTTCTGTGCGTAGCCGGTCATGAACAGCACCTTGAGGCCCGGCCGATGCTGACGGGCAATCTCCGCCAACTGTCGGCCGTTCATGCCTGGCAGGCCGACGTCGGTGACCAGCAGGTCCACGCGCAGATCGGATTCGAGCAGGGGCAGGGCGGTCTTGGCGTCTTCGGCTTCGTGGGCCTGATAACCCAGCTCCCGGAGCAGATCGAGCACCAGCATGCGCACCGCCGGGTCATCTTCGACGACCACCACGGTTTCACCGGTCGCCGTCGTCGGCGCTTGTTTTACTGGCACGATAGCCGGCTGTTCCGGTTCGATGCCGTACAACCGCGGCAAGTACAAGCGCACACACGTGCCCTGGCCTGGCAGGCTGTCGAGGCTGACATGCCCACCTGATTGCTGGGCAAAACCATAAATCATCGACAGGCCCAGCCCGGTGCCTTGACCAATAGGCTTGGTGGTGAAAAACGGATCGAAGGCCTTGGAACGTACGGACGGCGTCATGCCGGTGCCGTTGTCGCTGACCGCCAGCATCAGGTAATCGCCAGCCTTGACCGGTTCGAGCGTGGTGATATCGCTGCCGTCGAGATAGACGTTGGCCGTCTCAATCAACAACTCGCCGCCATCGGGCATGGCATCGCGGGCATTGATGACCAGGTTGAGCAGGGCGTTTTCCAATTGGCTGACGTCGGTGCTGACCGGCCACACGTTCTCGGCCAGACGCAGGGTGAGTTCGATCGGGTCGCCCTTGGTCCGACGGATCAGGTCTTCCAGCGAATGCACCAGTTCATTGACGTTCAGGGTTTTGCGATCCAGCGACTGGCGCCGCGAAAATGCCAACAGGCGATGGGTCAATGCTGCCGCACGGTTGGCCGATGACACCGCCGCTTCGGTAAAACGACCAATCTCGTCGGCCCGGCCGTTGGCGATGTAGCGCTGCATCAAATCGAGGCTGCCGATAATGCCGGTGAGCATGTTATTGAAGTCGTGGGCGATACCGCCGGTGAGCTGACCGACCGCCTCCATCTTCTGCGCGTGACGCAAGGCATCTTCGGCGCGCTCGCGTTCGAACATCTCGTTCTGCAAACGCTGGTTGGCCTGAGCCAATTGTTCGGTACGGGCGCTGACCCGTTCTTCCAGGGTTTCGTTGAGATTGCGCAAGGCTTCTTCGGTTTTCTTGCGCTCGGTCTCATCGATCACAAAGATATAGAAACCACTGATCGCGCCGTCGGCGGCGTAACGCGGCAGGTAATTCATCAGCGCGTGGCGATTGCTGCCATCACGGTGCGGGGTGTACAGGCTGAACGAACACGGTCTGCCGGCCAGCGCTTCGGCAATGTAGGGCAGGCGCAGGAAATAGGCTTCTTCACCGATGACTTCGCGAATGGTGCGGCCGTAGAGTTCCTGTGGCGTGAGGCCGTACCAGTCCAGATAGGCCGCGTTGTTCAGGCGAAAGCGCTCTTCACAGTCGACATAACTGATCAGGATCGGCATGGCGTTGATGATCAACTGCAGTTCAGTCTGGCTCTGGCGCAGCGCCTGTTCGGTGTGTTTGCGCTCGGTCAGGTCCAGCGCCGCACCGAGGAAGCGCATGGGCCTGCCGTGGTGATCCTTGTAGCAACGCCCGCGGGCGAACACCCAGCGCACCTCGCCATCGCCTTGCTGCAAGCGATATTCCTCGGCGTATTCGGTGCCGTGGGTGATGCAGTGTTTGATGCTGCGCGCAATCATGGCGCGGTCTTCAGGGTGCACGCCTTGCAAGTAATCGCTGATCGGCAACTGTCCGGCGAGGCTGGGATCGACGCCATGCAATTGGGCGAAATGCGCGTCGGCGATAAAGCGGTCTTCACCGATGTCCCAATCCCAGGTGCCAACGGCATCAGTTGCGGCCAACGCCAGTTGCAGGCGCTCTTCGGTTTCCCGTTGAGCCTTGAGGCTTTCCTCGGAGCGTCGCTGCAGTTCCAGAGCGATGCGTCGGCGTTCGTTGGTTTCGATGGCGGTGACCAGAATCCCGGCGACTTGCGCGGTTTCATCGCGGATCGGACTGTAGGTCAAATCCAGCCAGAAGTCGGACTCTTGGCCTTCGCGCTGCAGGGTGAAGCGTCTTTCGCTGTAGGTGCGAACCTGGCCTTGTAGGACGGCGCTGTAAATCGGGTCGGTAAAGTCGCGAAGTTCTGGCCAGATCTGGTGTGCAGGCTGTCCGAAAGCGTGCGGATGCTTGTGACCGGCGAGCAGGGCGAAACCATTGTTGTAGATCTGCGTGAGTTGCGGGCCCCACAACAACAGCATCGGCATCGGCGAGTGAATCACGATGTCCACCGCGGTGCGCAGGCTCTGCGGCCAGTTGCCGGCAGCGCCCAAAGGGCTGCGGCTCCAGTCGGTGCGGGCGATCAGTGCCTGGGCGTCGTCGTTGTTCGGTACAGCATTCATTACATCAGTCCTGAGCGTGGTTCGGTGAGGCGACGTCTATCATTGTTGCAGTTGATCTGCGCCAGGCGTAGTTCATTGTCTGTTCATTGAATGCTTCGCGGGTGTTTTTTGCCATGGAAATCGATGCACTGTTGTCAGTTTTGTCCAATAAAAACGGTTCGGATCTGTTCCTGTCAACGGGAGCACCGCCCAGTGCGCGCGTCGACGGCGTGCTCACGGCGTTGAGCGAACGACCTTTCAAAAACGGTGAAACGGCCGCCATCGCTGCCTCCCTGATGGACGCCGAGCAACGACGGGAGTTCGACCGGGATCTGGAAATGAACCTGGCGATTTCGCGAACGGGCATTGGCCGCTTTCGCGTCAATATCTTCAAACAGCGCAACGATGTATCGATCGTCATTCGCAACGTCAAACTCGACATTCCGCGTTTCGCTGATCTGAAACTGCCAGCGGTACTGCTCGAAACCGTCATGCTCAAGCAGGGGCTGATTCTGTTTGTCGGTGCCACCGATTCCGGCAAATCGACGTCGCTGGCTGCGCTGATCGACCACCGCAATCGCCACAGCAGCGGGCACATCATCACCATCGAGGATCCGATCGAGTACATCCATCGCCACCAGCGTTCGATCATCAATCAACGGGAAGTCGGGGTCGATACGCGCAGTTTCCACGCCGCCCTGAAAAACACCCTGCGTCAGGCACCGGATGTGGTGCTGATCGGCGAAATCCGTGACCGCGAAACCATGGAACATGCGCTGGCATTCGCCGATACCGGGCATTTAGTGCTCTCGACGTTGCACGCTATTAACGCCAATCAGGCGCTCGACCGGATTATCAATATGTTCCCGCAAGAGCGACGACCGCAGTTGTTGCAGACGTTGGGCAATAATCTGAAAGCCTGTGTTTCCCAACGACTGGTGCGCACGGTTGACGGGCAGAGGCGGGCAGCGGTGGAAGTCATGCTGGGAACGCCGACTGTCAGAGATCTGATACATCGTAATGAATTAGGCGAGCTTAAAACGATCATGGAAAAATCCGTGGCGCAGGGTATGCAGACGTTTGATCAATCATTGTTCGATTTGTTTGAGAGTCATGTTGTTAACGAAGAGGAGGTGATGAAATATGCCGACTCTGGAACCAATCTGAAGCTGAAGATCAAGCTGAAAGTTGAGGGTGGGAGTGGCGCAGGCGACGGGAGTGATGGTTGGGGCTTATTGGAGTAGTTGTTGTTTTTTGAATTGCTTACATACGAACTTATAAATGTTTGATGGCGTCTTTGGCGATGAGTGGGGTTAACTTTGCTTGCTCAGCTAGAGCGCATCTATATTTATAAGGATAGTCGTGATGTTGTCTGAAAGTTCAGGGAAGTTATTCAAGTCTTACAGCGTTGCCCATCAAGAGCAGCAGCGCCGACAAGCGATTGACGCTGAAGAGCGAGAGGCCGTACTTGCTCAGTTGCGCGATGCAGTCAAAGAGCAAGGCGTTGATCCGGTTTATAGCTGGCAGGGCTACGCCGTTGATGTGCAGGCGGGATCGTCTTTTCATGAGGTTTTTAATCCTGGGCGCGTGCTCTGGAGCAAATTGCTCGACAACGACTGGATTATGAGTGAGCTACGTCGCCATCGTGCGCTTAATACGGTCTTGGTCAGAGTAAATGAAAACGGTGGGGTCGAAGTCTTTCGAAAGGAAACCGGGAAATGGCATGAAGTGGATATCGACAATATTCCCCATCGTACCCGCCTTTATCAAAATGTTCTGCTGGTCGGTGATATCGCCAGGCAGGCTTGTGGATATATCTACGACGCCGATGACATCAACATTGATCAATGGCTAAAGTTTCACAATTTGCCCGTCCCGCAAACCTTGGTGCAAACCCAGAATCTGATCGGTTACTTCGAATTCAATCCGCAGGTGGATTCGCTCGGCAATTTCTGGGAATTGCTGGATGCAGAAGATCATTCGCTGATCGTGCTGTCTGCCGAACAATGCCGCGCCATACGTTCGGTAACAACGCAACTGGTAGGAGCAGGCCAAAAGCTATTGGACGTTCTGCACCGTAATACCGGACAAACATCCGTCACCGCAGAGAATGCTGACGGATGGATTGTGCGTGTACTTAGCCATGACTATGCGCGTGATCTGGCCACGGCTTATCTGCAAAAACTGCAGTGGCTGGGTTCGCAGCCGGGAGAGATACCATCAAATCGTGGTCTCGCCAAGTTGTTGGTAACTGCCCTGTTGCTGGATATCGACCCATCGATCGGCGGTAACTCCGTTCGCAAGTCCATCGCAGGCCTGCAGCTTTATGCCCCGAGCAATGTCGGCCGCCAGGCCTCCGTTATTTGCCAGGAGCTACGGGCCTTTTTGGTAGCCAAACAAATGGCATCGGCCGGTTTGGCAGCCGTTGCTGCGCACTTGTTGCTGACGGGCATTGCTCCGGAATTTATGGTCAAGGGTATTCCGTCTTCGCTACTGATGGGGTCGGTGGAATGGATGAGTTATTGCCGCGCCGTCGTCTTGGCCGAGTCTGTGAGAAAGGGCGCTGCGCGGGTGATGAGCTATGCGCAAATAGTCGCCTATGGCGAACTGGAGCCACTGGGTGAGGCGCAGATACACCTGCGTGATATGGCAATGATCGGCCCGATGATCGACTGGGCATTGATCAATGATGTGGTGACGTCGTCTGAATTGGCGAATAAGGAAAAGGCCACCACAGAGCGTGCGCTGTCTGCATTTCAGGAGTATGCAGACAACTTCGTTCCGCGCTTCGGGCGGCTGCCGGACAGACGTCTGATCGCAAAAGAAGCGCTGGAAGATGCCGCGCCGTTGTGTGACTTTCTGGAAGAAAAAGTACTTCACCAGCATCCGGGCCTCGGCGCGTCTCCGACGGCCGCCTGCATGATCGATTTGCATATGTCCGGCGATCTGTCTGGAGGGGCTTGGGATCGGCCGGAAATCTTCCCGGATAACGTCTACTCCAATATTCCTTCCTTGCATGCTGGTGTAACCAACTACGAACGGCCCAAACGTCATGACCCTTCGGTTGCAAGTATCCACGAAGAGTTTCCACGGCTACGTCGCCTGCGCCCGAATGACCAAGAGTTTCATCGCCAGTTGCGGGTCTATCTGGAAAACCTCAATCGCTCGTTGGTTGCCACGGTGAAATTGGCGCTTTCCAACATGCCTCATAGGGATCTGCAGGCCTTTCTGACAGGCACTGTCACCTTCTTTACCTTCCGCGACCGTGCGATTGAAACTTCGTCGTTTCGCGCCGCCGGACCTTTTACCTTTGAGGTGGACTATGAAACACGCCAAGGCAAGGATGCTGCCACCGGGCGTTTCGGACTTTTGATGTGCGTGTCAAATGGTGCGGAGCTGACTGCCTATGAGCTGTTTACGTTGCGGGGCGAACTGGTAAAGAATAATCAGCTTGGTAATGAACTGGTCAGCAGAGGCTTGTTCCAGAAACCCGCCAGACTGGATTTTAAGGGTGATCTGAAGAAACAAGACGAGCCCATCGCTAAAACGTCTTTCAATATTGATTTCTCCAAGTACTTACATGGCGATTCTCCAGACTTCAGTTCAGGATCTGGTCAGGCCATCGCTGAAAAACTGGGCGTGCTGAGCGCTGCTGCCAATCCGATCCAGCTGGACAAGAGTGTTTACAAGAACTTCAGCAATCCACAACTTGTGCGCCTGGCCGACTTCATCATCAATCATCATCCTGTCATCAAGTTTGAAGAACTGGTAGCGGCGGCCACTGAGCCAACGGAACTCGAAGCAGAGCGGGCCAAAGGCGAGAAAATCGCCACTTACTTCGTTGATCTGGCCGTGCCTTTCAAAAAATGCATCGAGGACATATCAACGGGTGAGCACAATCGAGTCGTAGACGGTATCTACGGTTGCCTCATGGATGCCATTGCTTTGGGTGGCGCATTCTATGGCGCCGGTGTCAAAGCCTTGAGCATTTCCGCCAAGGCAATCTCTGCGGCCGGCAAAGCCGCGCGCGTGACCAAACTAGTGGTGGCAACCTCCGTATCGGCTTTCAATCCGGTGGATGGAGTACCCACGGCGGTGTACGGCGTCGGCAAACTCGTTCACAAGGGATTACTGCGATTCAGCAAGCCTACGCTGGAACTGTTGGGACTGGCCAAATCTCAATTGACCACGTTGCACGGCGGTAATAAAGGCAAGCACCTGATCCGCTCAGCGGATAATGCTTCAATAGCGCATGGTACCTGGCGGCCGAATGCTTCAGCTTCGGACACGCTCACGGTGCTGGCGGCGCGCAATAACTACAAGTGGTATGCACTGGATAGTTTGGGCAAGCCCTGGGGGCCGGCTCTGGGTCATTTCAACTTTACTGCGTCACTTCGGTTGCCGCGTGCCAATCACACCTTGCCCGTCAGTTATACACGACTGTTCATCGAGCAAAGCTTGCCCCGGGCACGGGCAAAAATAGAAAGTGCAATCGGTGTGTTGACCAGCCATGACTACCGGGCTGAGCGCGATGCGCTGATAAAAATATTGATGGGCCAGACCTCCAGCGATGCGGCGAATCGTGTGTTGGATTATCTGCGGTTGGTCAGGGCGGATTTTGCCGGCGTTTCCATGAGCAACTTCTTTCTCGATCCGCTCAAGGAGACGAACGACATCGCTGAGTTTGATGTGCAGGCCTACCAGCAATGGAAGCGCGCCGGTGGGCAGAGTCCGATTCCGTTCATCCAGATCAATACACCCAATATCAATCGACAGTTCATCGATAAGGGCATGAACCACGACGTAGTAGCGGATGATGTGATTCACGAGTTATTTCATGGGGTCGTACAGAACAATGATGTCGGTTATGCCCTGGATGTCGATGGCGTTACCAAGGGTGGGCAACAACTGGACGTGGCTGCACTGCTTAATCTTGCCTTGGGGCGACTGGCGGTTGCAGATGCCAGCAACGTCTTTCACCCAAGTACCAAAGCCTTTGAAAACGCCGATTCTCTGGCAGTGCTCACCTCGCTCCTCAGCCAGATGAGCACCGATAAAGTGACGTTTGAAAGCAATCTGCGAGTACTTCGCGCAGCCGTTGACAGCAATGTCGAGGGCACGATTATCGGACCTGTATTGATCAAACTGAACTCCACATCTACACACGATCTGACTGATCCGCCCCTGGCAGATGGCTGGGTCAGACCGGTGTAGTCATCTGGCGCAAATCTGTTGTACTAGATCTCCAGCTCCGGCCGATCCCGAAACTGCTCCAGCGCTTCGGGATTGGCCAGCGCATCGGTGTTCTTCACTGGCCGTCCATGCACCACTTCACGTACGGCCAGTTCGACAATCTTGCCGCTGATGGTGCGCGGAATGTCCGTCACCACAACGATCTTCGCCGGCACGTGCCTTGGGGTGGTATTGGCGCGGATCACCTGGCGGATGCGTTGTTCCAGCGCCTCATCCAGCGCTAACCCTTCACGCAACCTGACAAACAGCACAACCCGCACATCATCCTGCCACTGCTGACCGATGGCGACGCTGTCCAGCACTTCGGCGACTTTCTCGACCTGGCGATAAATCTCTGCCGTGCCAATGCGCACGCCTCCCGGATTGAGCACGGCGTCGGAGCGGCCATGGATCAGCATCCCGCCGTGCGGCCGTTGCTCGGCGTAATCGCCTTGTGCCCAGACGCCCGGAAAGAGCCTGAAATACGATTGCCGCAGTTTCGTTCCGTCGGGGTCATTCCACAGACCGATCGGCATGGCCGGAAAGTGCCGGATGCAGACCAGTTCGCCTTTTTCGCCAATCACCGGTTGGCCGGCGTCATTCCAGACTTCCACCGCCATGCCCAGGCTCTTGCCCATGATCTCGCCGCGCCGCACCGAGGACAGTGGATTGGCGTTGACGAAGCACGAAACGATATCGGTGCCGCCTGACATCGACGCCAGGCACACATCCGGTTTGAAGTCGCGATAGACGAAATCGTAGCTTTGCGGCGATAACGCCGAACCGGTGCACAGCAGCGTCTTCAGGCTACCGAGGTCATGACTTTCACGGGGTTTCGCACCGCTGCTTTCCAGGGTGGCGAGGAACTTGGGGCTGGTGCCGAACACGCTGATGCGTTCGTCGTCGATCAAGTCGAGCAAACGCTGGTTGTCCGGGTGAAACGGCGAGCCGTCGTAGAGCACCACGGCGCTGCCGACCGCGAGCGCCGAAACCAGCCAGTTCCACATCATCCAGCCGCAGGTGGTGTAGTAGAAAAGTCGATCGCCCGGGCCGAGATCGCAATGCAGGCCGTGTTCCTTGACGTGTTGCAGCAGTACGCCGCCGGTGCTGTGGACGATGCATTTCGGCACGCCAGTGGTGCCGCTGGAATACAACACGTACAGCGGATGACTGAACGGCACCGGGACAAAATCCGCTTCGCCGCCGGCTTGATAGAAGTCATCCCACAAGGTCACTTCGGCGTGAGTCCGGTAAGTCTCGACGTGGGCGTGCGGCTGGGCATAAGGCACGATGATCAACTGCCTTAACGTTGGCAGTTGCTCGAGTATTCCGTTGATCTTGTCAGTCTGGTCGATGGTTTTGCCGGCATAGCGATAACCGGCGCAGGTGAGCAGCACCTTGGGTTCGATCTGGCCGAAACGATCAATCACGCCGTGGGTGCCGAAATCCGGCGAGGAGCACGACCAGATCGCGCCGAGGCTGGTGGTGGCCAGCATCGCCACTAGCGTCTGCCAGGTATTCGGCATGCACGCGGCGACACGATCACCGATACCGACGCCGGCGGCCTGCAAACTGGCCTGAAATCCAGCGACATGCTCGGCGAGTTCGGCCCAGGTCAATTGCTCGCGCTGACCGTTCTCCGCCACGCTGATCACCGCCACTGCATCGTCACGCCGGCGCAGCAGGTGTTCGGCGAAGTTCAGCGTGGCGCCGGGAAACCACTCGGCGTCGGGCATGTTTGGGCCTTCGCGCAGCACCGCATCGGGCTGAGTGTGGAAGCGGATATCGAAGAAATCGACAATCGCCTGCCAGAACTCCGGGCGCTGCTCGACGCTCCATTGGTGCAGGGCAGGGTAGTCGTCGAGTTTCAGCGAGTGCCGTTGGTTCACGGCACGACGGAAGGTGTCCATGCGCGATTGGGCGATACGGTTGGCATTGGGTTGCCAGAGGATGTCGGACATTGTTTGCCTCTTGTTATCGGATTACAAAAATTCCCCTGTAGGAGTGAGCCTGCTCGCGATGGCGGTTTGTCAGTTAACTGTTACGGGGCTGACACACCGCTATCGCGAGCAGGCTCACTCCTACAGGAACGCAGCATTACTGCGCCAACCACCCACCATCAATATTCCACGCCGCCCCACGCACCTGACTGCCAGCTTCGCTGCACAAAAACAACACCAGTTCGCCCAGATGCTGCGGTGTCACGAACTCCAGCGACGGCTGTTTCTCTGCCAGCAAATCATGCTGCGCCTGCTGCGGATCGACACCCTTGGCTGCGCGGTCATCGATCTGTTTCTGCACCAGCGGCGTCAGCACCCAGCCCGGACAGATCGCGTTGCAGGTGACGTTACTGGTCGCGGTTTCCAGGCCGACCACTTTGGTCAAACCGATCACGCCGTGCTTGGCGGCCACATAAGCCGCTTTGCCGGTGGAGCCGACCTGACCATGCACGGAGGCGATATTGATGATCCGCCCCCAGCCTTTGGCGCGCATTCCCGGCAGGCTCAAGCGCGTGCTGTGAAACACCGAAGACAGGTTGATGGCAATGATCGAGTCCCAGCGCTCGACGGGGAAATCCTCCACGGCGGCGACATGCTGGATGCCGGCGTTGTTGACCAGAATGTCGACGCCGCCGAACTCGCGCTCGGCGTAATTGATCATGTCGGCAATTTGCGCCGGATCACTGACATCGGCCGGATGATGGCCGACCTTGCCGCCGAACCGGGCGACTTCGGCGATGACTTTCGATGCATCGCCAAAACCGTTGAGAATCAGATTGGCGCCAGCCTTGGCCAGGCTCAGTGCGATGCCCAGACCGATGCCGCTGGTGGAACCGGTCACCAGGGCGGTCTTGCCGGAAAGAGTCGTCATGAATACCTCACACAATGCCAGTGGCGTAGAAAGTGCCGATCACTACGAAAACCGCCAGGGTCTTGATCAGCGTAATACAGAAAATGTCTTTATAGGCTTCGCGGTGGGTCAGGCCTGTCACCGCAAGCAAGGTGATGACCGCGCCGTTGTGCGGCAGGGTGTCCATGCCGCCACTGGCCATCGCGGCGACGCGGTGCAGCACTTCCAGCGGAATATTCGCGGCGTGGGCCGCACTGATGAACTGCTCGGACATCGCCGCCAGCGCAATGCTCATACCGCCCGAGGCGGAGCCGGTGATACCGGCCAAAAGGGTCACGGTGATGGCTTCGTTGACCAGCGGATTGGGGATTTGCTTGAGCCAGTCCGCCAGCACCAGAAAGCCCGGCAGCGACGCGATCACCGCGCCGAAGCCGTATTCCGACGCGGTGTTCATCGCCGCCAGCAATGCACCGCTGACCGCACTTTTGCTACCTTCGGCGAGCTTGCTGCGAATCGCCTGAAAGCCGAATGCCAGCACCATCAGAATGCCGACCAGCAAAGCCGCCTGCACGGCCCAGATCGCCGTCAGTTTGGCGATCTCGGTGGTGACCGGAGCCGCCATGCCCGGCAGCGCGAGGCTGTGGGTCTTGCCGTACCACTGCGGAATCCACTGGGTGAAGAGCAGGTTCATGATGCCCACCGCCAACAACGGCGACAGCGCAAGCCATGGGTTTGGCAGTTTCAGGTCTTCAGCGGTTTCCGGCTCGTTGCGCAATTCAGTGCCGTAGCCTTCGCCAGCGCGTTGGGCCTTGTTGCGTTGACGTTGCAGAAACAGCATGCCGGCGCAGAACACGAAAATTGTACCGATCACGCCCAGCCACGGCGCCGCCCACGCGGTGGTATTGAAGAACGTGCTGGGGATGATGTTCTGGATCTGCGGGGTGCCGGGCAGGGCGTCCATGGTGAACGAGAACGCGCCGAGGGCGATCGTTGCCGGGATCAGCCGCTTGGGAATATTACTCTGGCGGAACATCTCGGCAGCAAACGGGTAAACCGCGAAGACCACTACGAACAGCGACACGCCGCCGTAAGTGAGCAAGGCGCAGACCAGCACGATCACCAGCATCGCCTGTTTGGTGCCCAGCAAGCGAATGGCCGCAGCGACAATCGAGCGGGAGAACCCCGACAGTTCGATCAACTTGCCGAACACGGCGCCGAGCAGGAACACAGGGAAATACAGCTTGATGAACCCGACCATTTTTTCCATGAACACCCCGGTGAACGCGGGAGCGACGGCGGAGGGGTCGGTGAGCAGCACGGCGCCGAGGGCAGCAATCGGGGCGAAGAGGATAACGCTATAGCCACGGTAGGCAGCCAGCATCAGCAGCGCCAGGGCTGCCAAGGCAATGATCACACTCATGGTGTGTCTCTCCAGAATTGTTATTTTTGTGGGTGGAACGGGTGTGGGAAAGGTATTAGCGAGATCTGTGCCAGATATTTAAGGTATTGAAATATATGGATTTTATTGGTTGTGACTAAAGGTTTTCACCGGTTTCGTCTCCTTTTAGAGACTGAGTTAAACCGAAAAGATCGCAGCCTTCGGCAGCTCCTACAGTGCGAACGCGAATTGCCCCTGTAGGAGCTGCCGAAGGCTGCGATCTTTTGCTCTTCAAATAACTGATCTAAAAAAAGAGATTGATGTCTCTTTATAGAGACTCAAGCAATCCCCAGTGCCACCATTTTTTTGTATAACGTCGACCGCCCCAGCCCCAGTCGAGCCGCTGCCTCGGGCACGTTCCCCGCACATTGCGCAAGAGCTGCCTGGATCAGTTGTCGATCAAAACGCTCCCGCGCCTGAGCGAATGTCTCTTCAGCCAGCGCCTCTATCGTCGGTACGGTCGCACGTTCAACCGGCGTTAACGTGCCAATCGCCGCACGGATATCCTGCTCGGTCAGCATCAAGTCATCACTGAGCAACGCCGCCCGTTCCAGCACATTGCGCAGCTCGCGAATGTTCCCCGGCCAGGCGTGTTGCCCGAGCAGTTCGAGAGCATCACGGTGCAGCTCATGCTGACTGCGCAGCTCTTCAAGGATTGCTTCGCTGAGCGCCGGCAGATCATCGAGACGCTCACGCAATGGCGGCACCTGAATCGGCAACACATTGAGGCGATAGTACAAATCGGCGCGGAACTCACCGCGTTTGATCGCCGCTTGCAGATCGGTCGAGGTGGCGGCAATCACACGCACATCGCTCTGAATCACCTCGTTGGAGCCGACCGGTTCGAACTCCTTTTCCTGCAACACGCGCAGCAGCTTGCTCTGCAAGGGCAGCGGCATGTCGCCAATTTCGTCGAGAAACAACGTGCCGCCCTGGGCGATCTGCAGCTTGCCGGTGCGGCCCTTGCGGTCGGCGCCGGTAAACGCACCGGGTGCCGTGCCGAAAAATTCTGCCTCCAGCAGTGCCTCGGGAATCGCCGCGCTGTTGATGCTCACAAAGGCTTTGTGTGCCCGTGGCGAGGCACTGTGAATCGCCTGGGCCAGCAACTCTTTGCCAGTGCCGGTCTCGCCGAGCAGCAACACCGGCGACTCGGCGCTGGCACTGCGTCGGGCACGGCGTTTGACTTCGAGGCTGGCGGCGCTGGTGCCGATGAAATGGGCGAAATTGTACTTGGTCTGTCGGGCGCGCAGCAGAGAACGGGTCGAGGCCAGTTCTTCCTGCATGCTCAAGTAGCGTTTGAGCATCGGCGACAGCGTGCGCAACTCGTCGAACAGGGCAAATCCGATCGCGCCGATCACCGTGCCGGCGTCGTCATGGATCGGCAGGCGCATCACCACCAAAGGCTCTTTTGGCGTGTCTTGCATGTCCAGCAGAATAGGGCGACCGGTACGCACCACCTCGCGCAAAAGACTGCCGGGGATCACGCTCTCACACGGCTTGCCGATCGCGCCTGCTGCCGATTCAAGACCGAAACGCCGGGCGTAACGCTCGTTCATCCAGACGATGTTGGCATCGCGGTCGACAATCACCGTGCCTTCGCTGGACTGCTCGATGATCTCGAACAGCGAACGGATCGCCAGGGTGCGAACCCGTTGGTAGTCCTTCAGGCTTTCGGTGGTGTTCATCTGGCGGCTGGTCCGGAATTTGAGTTGTTGATGCGGGCCTCTTCGCTGGCAAGCCAGCTCCCACAGGGTTCTCGGTCGTTCACACCTGTTGTGTACACCGCAGCCCCTTGTGGGAGCTGGCTTGCCAGCGATGGCCGCGACTCGGTTTCACGTCGATCCCCGATTATGCCTACCCCGGATGCGCCGCCGCCAACAGCTCTTTGGTGTACGGATGCTGCGGCGCATCGAACACATCATGGCTGGCGCCACGCTCGACCACTTTGCCGTCCTTGATCACGATCATGTCGTGGGCCAGGGCGCGCACCACCGCCAGGTCATGGCTGATGAACAGATAGGTCAGACCGTGTTTTTCCTGAAGCTGGCGGAGCAGCGCGACCACTTGTTTCTGCACCGTGCGATCCAGCGCCGACGTTGGTTCGTCGAGCAGGATCAGTGCCGGTTTCAGCACCAGCGCCCGAGCGATGGCAATGCGTTGGCGCTGGCCACCGGAGAACTCGTGTGGGTAGCGATGGCGACTCTCGGGGTCGAGGCCGACTTCTTTAAGCACACGAATCACTTGTTCGTCGCATTCTTCAGCGCTCGACTCGCAGTGCACTTCCAGGCCTTCGCTGATGATCTGCGCCACTGACATGCGCGGGCTGAGACTGCCGAACGGATCCTGAAACACCACCTGCATTTGCCGGCGCCACGGCCGCATCTGCTTCTGATTGAGGCCGTCGAGCGCCTGGCCTTGAAAGCGGATACCGCCCTCGGAGTCGAGCAAACGCAGGATCGCCTGACCCAGCGTCGACTTGCCTGAGCCGGACTCGCCGACGATGCCGAGGGTCTTGCCACGCTGGATACTCAGGCTGATGCCATCCACCGCCCGCAGGTATTGCTTGCGCTGAAACAGACCGCCACCGACGACGAACTCAACCTTCAGATCATCGACCTCCAGCACGTTTTCGCGTTCATCCCGGGGCAGGGCTTCGCCTTCGGGTTCGGCGTTGAGCAGCACGCAGCTGTATGGATGTTTCGGCTCGGTAAACAAGGTTTCGCAGGGCGCCTGTTCGACGATTTCCCCGGCCTTCATCACGCACACGCGCTGGGCAATACTGCGCACCAGATTGAGGTCATGGCTGATCAGCAGCAGCGACATGCCCAGGCGTTGCTGCAGGGATTTGAGCAGCAGCAGGATCTTGCGCTGCACCGTCACGTCGAGCGCCGTAGTCGGTTCATCGGCGATCAATAGCTCCGGTTCGCAGGCCAGCGCCATGGCGATCATCACCCGTTGCCGTTGGCCGCCGGAGAGTTGATGCGGGTAAGCCTTGAGGCGTTCCTTGGGTTTCTGGATGCCCACCAGTCCCAGCAGTTCGAGGATCCGCGCCTGCGCCGCTTTGCCGCCGAGGCCACGGTGCAGCAGTAAGGTTTCGCCGATCTGCTTTTCAATGGTGTGCAGCGGATTGAGCGAGGTCATCGGCTCCTGAAAGATCATGGCGATGCGGTTGCCGCGCAACTCGCGCAAGACCTTGGAATCGGCGCCGATCAGTTGCTGTCCGCGATAGCGAATGCTGCCAGTGGTTTGCGCTTCGCTTTCGGGCAGCAATTGCAGAATCGAATGGGCGGTCACCGATTTGCCCGAGCCCGATTCGCCCACCAGCGCCAGACATTCGCCGGGGCGGATGTCCAGACACAGGTCGCGCACCACGTTCTGGCCATGGAAGGCGACGTTGAGGTTACGGATTTCAATCAGGTTGTCAGTCATGGCCACGCTTCAGGATCGAGGGTCGAACGCGTCGCGTAACGCTTCGCCGATGAACACCAATAAAGAAAGGATCAGCGCCAAGGTGAAAAACGCTGTCAACCCAAGCCACGGTGCTTGCAGGTTCTGTTTGCCCTGACCGATCAACTCACCCAGCGAGGCACTGCCGGCAGGCATGCCGAAACCGAGAAAATCCAGCGCAGTAAGGGTGGAAATCGCCCCGGTCAGAATGAACGGCAGGTAGCTCAGTGTCGCATTCATGGCGTTGGGCAGAATGTGCCGGAAGATCACCTTGCGGTCGCTCAGGCCCAGCGCGCGGGCGGCTTTGACGTATTCCAGGTTGCGTCCGCGCAGGAACTCGGCGCGCACCACATCCACCAGTGCCAGCCACGAAAACAGCGCCATGATCCCCAGCAACCACCAGAAATTCGGTTCGACGAAACCGGAGAGGATGATCAACAGATACAACACCGGCAACCCCGACCAGACTTCCAGCACGCGTTGCCCGAGCAGATCGACCCAGCCGCCGTAGTAGCCCTGCAAAGCCCCGGCGGCGATGCCTATGAGGGCGCTGACAAACGTCAGCATCAAGGCAAACAGAATCGACACCCGTGCGCCGAAAATCACTCGCGCCAGTACATCTCGCGATTGATCGTCGGTGCCCAGCCAGTTGACCGACGTCGGCGGGCTCGGCGCCGGTTTGTTGAGATCGTAGTTTGGTGTGTCGTCACTGAATGGAATCGGTGGGAACAGCAACCAGCCGCCGTCCTTGCGAATCAGCTTCTGCACATAGTCGCTGCGGTAATCGGCCTGGAACGGCAGTTGCCCGCCGAACTCCTGCTCGGTATGCCGCTTGAACACCGGGAAGTACCATTGGCCCTGATAGCTGACGACCAAAGGCTTGTCATTGGCGATCAACTCACCGCCCAGTGTCAGCACAAACAGGCCGATAAACAGCCACAGCGACCACCAGCCACGGCGGTTTTTCTTGAAGCGTTCGAAGCGCCGACGGCCCAGCGGCGAAAGCTTGAACATCAGGCGTTCCTCGCGGCGAAATCGATACGCGGATCAACCATCGTGTAACACAAGTCACCGACGAGTTTTATCAGCAGGCCGAAAAGGGTGAAGATGAACAGCGAACCGAACACCACCGGGTAATCCCTCGAAACCGCGGCTTCGTAGCTCATGCGCCCGAGACCGTCGAGGGAGAAGATCACTTCGATCAGCAAGGAACCGGCGAAGAACACGCTGATGAACGCCTGCGGGATGCCTGACACCACCAGCAGCATCGCGTTGCGGAACACATGTCCGTAGAGCACGCGACGTTCGCTCAGACCTTTGGCGCGCGCGGTGACCACGTACTGGCGAGTGATCTCATTGAGAAACGAGTTTTTCGTCAGGATGGTCAGTGTGGCGAAACCACCAATCACCAGCGCCGTGACCGGCAACACCAAGTGCCAGAAATAGTCGGCAATCTTGCCGAGAGTCGACAGTGATTCGAAGTTGTCCGACACCAGGCCACGCACCGGAAACCAGTTCAATGACGTCCCGCCGGCGAACACCACGATCAGGAACATCGCAAACAGAAACGCTGGCATTGCATAGCCGATGATGATCGCCGTGCTGCTCCAGATATCGAAATGACTGCCATGGTGCACAGCCTTGCGGATCCCCAGCGGGATCGACACCAGATAGGTGATTAGCGTCGCCCACAAGCCGAGTGAGATCGTCACCGGCATCTTTTCCAGAATCAGGTCGGTGACCGTCGCGCCACGAAAGAAGCTCTTGCCGAAATCCAGTTGCGCGTAGTTCTTCAACATCAGCCACAAGCGTTCGTGAGCCGGTTTGTCGAAGCCGTACTGTTTTTCGATGTCCTTGATCAGTTGCGGATCGAGACCGCGACTGGCGCGGGAAGTACCGCTCATGGTTTCGCTGGCACCACCGCCGACACTGGCGCCACCGATCCCTTGCAGGTGGGCGATGGCCTGTTCCACCGGACCGCCGGGCGCGGCCTGGATGATCACGAAATTGACCAGCAGGATGATCACCAGCGTAGGAATGATCAGCAGCAGGCGCCGCAGTATGTAACCCCACATCAGTGCGGTCCTCCGGGTCTGCCACGGGCGATCTTCTCGGCCGTCATCTGTTGATTGGTCAGCGGCGTGCTGCTGATTTCCCACCAGCTCTCGATGGCTTCGTCATTGCTGGCTTGCACCGACGGTATGCCGAAGCGGTTCCACCACACGGTCGAGGTGCCCGGTGGATAGTAGTTGGGAATCCAGTAGTAATTCCATTGCAGAACGCGGTCCAGAGCATGGGCGTAGCGCAGCATGTCGGACTGCGTGGAGGCGCGGATCAGACCGTTGATGAGCGTATCCACGGCAGGGTTTTTCAACACCATGTAGTTGTTCGCGCCCGGGTCGTTGGCCGATGCGGAACCGAAGTAATTGAGCAACTCGCCTCCCGGCGAAGTGCTGACCGGATAGCCGGTGACGATCATGTCGTAGTCACGACTCATCAGGCGATTGACGTATTGCGAAGAGTCGATGCGGCGAATATTCAGGTCGATGCCGATCTGTTTCAGCGTGCGCTTGTACGGCAGCAGCAAGCGGTCCATGCCGTTCTGGCTGACCAGGAAGGTGAAGGTCAGCGGCTCGCCCTGGGCATTCACCAGTTGATCGCCATCCGGTTTCCAGCCAGCCTGTTCGAGCAATTCGAGGGCCTGTAATTGTTTGTCGCGGATCAGGCCGCTGCCGTCGGTTTTCGGTGCTTCAAAGACTTTGCTGAAGACTTCATCGGGAACCTGACCGCGCAGCGGTTCGAGAATTTTCAGTTCCTGCGCATCGGGCAATTCGCTTGCGGCCAATTGCGTGTTGGAAAAGTAGCTCTGCTGACGGATATACATGCCGCGCATCATCTGCCGGTTGCTCCATTCGAAGTCCCAGAGCATGGCCAGGGCCTGGCGCACGCGGCGATCGGCGAATACAGGTTTTTGCAGATTGAACACAAACCCCTGGGCCGACTGGGGCGCCTCGGTGGCCAGATGCGCTTTTTGCAGGCGTCCGTCGCTCAGTGCGGGGCTGTCGTAGCCGATCGAGTAGCCGGTGGCCGAGAACTCGCGGTTGTAGTCATAAGCACCACCGCGCAGCACTTGCCGGGCGACGTCGGTATCACCGAAGTACTCGATGCTGAAATGATCGAAATTGTAGAGGCCGCGACTGACCGGCAAATCCTTGCCCCACCAGTCGGCGTTGCGCTCAAAGGTGATGCTGCGCCCTGAATCGACTTTGCCGACTCGATAAGGGCCGCTGCCCAGGGGTGGTTCATACCCGCCACCCCCGGCGAAACCGCGGCTCTTCCACCAGTGCTCGGGAAATACCGGCAGGGTCGCGACGTCCAGTGGCAGGGTGCGGTTTTCATTGCTCTTGAAGTCGAAACGCACGGTCAACGGGCCTTCCACTTCGACGCCTTTGACGTCAGCAAACTGGGTGCGATAACGCAGGCTGCCCTGGGTCATCAATAAATCGTAGGTGTAGCGTACGTCTTCGGCGGTAATCGGCTTGCCATCAGCAAAACGTGCCTTGGGATTGATGAAAAATCGCAGCGACAGACCGTCATCCGAGCGCTCCATCTTTTGCGCGACCAGTCCGTAAACCGTGTAAGGCTCATCCAGCGAACGCTGGGCCAGCGGCGAATAGAGCAAACCATCGATCTGGGTGACGCCGATGCCTTTGTCTATATAAGGAAGAACATGATCGAAGTGGCCGATTTCGATGGCCGAGCGGCGCATCGTCCCGCCCTTGGGCGCTTGCAGGTTGGTGTAGTCGAAGTGACTGAAGCTGGCAGGGTACTTGGCGGGTTCGCCATAAACAGTCAGCGCGTGTTGCGGTGCAGCGTTCGCGCCGGTAGCGCCCGTCAGCAGGGCGAGGGCGGTGAGCATCAATGTGGGGAAAACCAGTCGCATTGTCAGCCTTGGAACCGGGAAATCGATAAGCGCAAGTTGTACGCGAGAGGCGCGCCAGTCGCCAGCCGTATGTGTAACTGAAACACAACGGCCCACCAGAAGGCGGGCCGTTGATAAGCAATCAGGCGACGGATCAGTCCTGACGGCTGGTGACTTCCAGCAGGTGATAACCGAACTGGGTTTTCACTGGACCTTGCACGACGTTGATTGGCGCGCTGAAGACCACGGTGTCGAATTCCTTGACCATCTGGCCAGGACCGAACGAACCCAGATCACCGCCCTGGCGGCTGGACGGGCAGGTGGAGTTGGCTTTGGCAACTTCGGCGAAATCAGCGCCACCTTCGATCTGGGCCTTGAGTTCGTTGCACTTGTCTTCGCTGGAAACCAGGATGTGGCGGGCAGTGGCTTTAGCCATGGGGAAACTCTCCAATCTATTTCAGTAAAGTGTGGAGCCTACCGGATTCAGTGGGCGAATTCTCGGCAAAGTTCCGTTCGATTGTCCGCAGCTTTGCTCAGAGATTGGCGGCGCGCAGACGTTCGGCGTGTTCAACGTACAGTTCAATCGGGTCGGGCAGGGTCGTGATGGGGCTGGCCGTGCGGCGCAGGCTGCCCAGATGGTCCAGCGGATAGTCGGAGCGGATAACCTGCCCCAGATGAGAACTGAAGCGACCGACGAAACCGTCATTCTGCTGGGTCTCGGTCATGAAGTATTGCGATAGCGCATGGCAAATGTTCCGGGTCGGATCGAGTGTCGATGGACTGTCAGCCGGCAGGACGCCGCTCCATGAGTAATAACGCACACCATTGACTTGCTCCGCGCCGTGGCCGCCCCAGCTCCCGGGCAACCCTTGAGGAAACTTGTCGTTGAAATCGCCCACGCCTTCGGTAGTCAAGGCATTGAGTGCCGCCAGCGCGTTTTGCGGCAATCTTGCACTGCCACTGAGCAGCGAAAGAAAGTTGCCGAACAGGGTCGCAACATTCTGTGCGACCGCCTCGGGCAGTCGCCCTGGCACCAGTGCCTTGCGCAGAAAGTCGGCCAGCTCCGAACCATGGTTCGGACCGCTGACAGAAGTCACCGAGGCTACCGCGTGTGGCGCAAGCGCCGCAGCGTATCGGGCAGCCAGTGCGCCCTGGCTGTGTCCGATGAGATTGACTTTTTCGGCACCTGTGCCCCGCAATACACGATCAATCTGTGCAAGCAGTTGTTCACCTCGTATTTCGTTTTTGTGGGTGGCAGAGAGGTGCGGAACAAACACTCGGCTGCCGCCGGCTTTCAGCGCGTTCTTTACGTCATGGAACAGCTCGAAATGACCAATGCGCTCAAATCCGAACAGGCCATGTACCAACAGGACGGGATAACGAGTTGAAGCATTCCGTTGCATGTTCTTACCTTTTTCGCAGAAGTTCATCGGGGAGTACCGAGGCCACTCTAAAACACTCGTCCCGTTGACGAAGTAAGAAGAGGCTTCTCTTGGCCGTTGAATCTGGACTAGGTGCTGTACGAATTTTCAGATACTTATGAAATCCGAATCGGAAGTTGCGGCCATCTTTCGCCCGGTTGATAGCGGTTTTGTGCAGTTTGCCTACCCAGTTGGAGGCCTTTGCCGGGAACCTGCGGCGGATCGGGCTGACATCGAAAATGTGAGAGGGCGGGTTAAATGTTGGCTGTCGACGCCGTCCACCGATACGGCGTTTTTTCCAAGGAATGGAGCCACCAATGCACACGCATGAAGTCGAGTTTTGCTACCGGATGCGTCACCCCGTCAGTCCCTGTGTGGCGAACGAACTGCTGCCAGCGGCAACCCTGGATTGTCTGGAGGGGGCGGTGCTGGACCCTTCTCTTGGCAAGGTCGTTGCCCGTATTGCCCCTTATGCAAACATGACCTGTGGCGATCAGTTGCTGTTGAGTTGGGACGGTCTGGATATAGAGGGCTTTGCTTATCAGCATGAAATGGTTCGTTATGTCAGCGAAGTCCAGGTCGGCAAGGATGTCGTTTTCGTTATCAAAGGCATGCACATCGCGGCGCTGGATGGCGGCTCGCTGGAGGTCTACTGGAAGCTGCTCAGTGCGGGCGCGTCCGTCCCTGCGCTATCTGCACGGGTGCAATTGTCTGTGGGAGATACTCCGCCGCAGTTGCTTGCACCAGTTGTCGAGGGGGCGATAAGGGGAACACTGGATCCGGAGCGAGTGACGGAAGGCACGCTAATCGTGATCCAGCCTTACGCCCGAATGGCGGTGGGGGATCGGGTCAGGTTGCTGTGGGGCGCTGACGCACTGCCCGCAGCGTTCAGCGACAGCTTGAAGGTTGAAGCCTGTGCTGTCGCTGACGTGCTGTCGTTCTGGGTTGACGGGGCGCACATCGCAGCGCATCTCGGTGGCGAAGTGATGGTGAGCTATCGAGTCGAGCAGGCCGGTGGAGCAGTGCGAAAATCCGAGGTGACAAAAATCCTCGTCGCTCCGCTCCTTCGTGGTGAACTGGATGCTCCCGACGTGCTGGAAGCTGAAAATGGCGTGTTGCTGAAAGAGGATTCAGTCGATGGTGTCACCGTCGTGATCGGTAATGCCCAGACGCAGGAAGGTGAGCTGGTTTATCTCAAGTGCGACGGCGATCTTTTCAACCACCGGGATGACCGTGAGATCACTCGGGAGACGGCGGGAAAGCCGCTGATCTTTATCGTGCCACACCGGTTCTGGCGTGAGCACCATGGCACGACCGTGCGTGTGGCCTACACGGTTGAGCGTCTGGACGATGTCAGTCAGGCATCGGCGGTGGCGCAGGTGCAAGTGGAGGCATAGCGGGAACGTGGCCAGCCCTCCGGATTGCATTGAATCTGGAGGGCAAGCCTGGTTGTCAGGCTTTTACCTGTGCCGCCAGGCGTTGTGCGGCGTCAAGGAGCAGGTGTTCCGTTGCGCTGAAACCGAGGCAGCCATCGGTAATCGACACCCCGTAACGCAGGGACTCGCTCAGTGGCTGGCAGCCTTCGAACAGGTGCGATTCAATCATCATGCCGATCAGTGCGCGATCACCTTGCAGGCGTTGCTCGAGCACTTCGTTGAATACGCCTGGCTGGCGCAATGGATCTTTGCCGCTGTTGGCGTGGCTGCAGTCGACCATGATTCGGCCTGGAATCTTCAGTCGGTTCAGGTCAGCGTGGATTTTTGCCACGCTCTCGCGATCATGGTTCGGCCCTTTATGGCCCCCGCGCAATACCAGATGAGTGTCGGGGTTGCCTGGCGTTTGAATGATGGCCGGATGACCTTGGCTGTCGACGCCGAAATGCCGGTGCGGATGGGCTGCCGAACGCATGGCGTCAACCGCAATGGCTGCGCCGCCGTCGGTGCCGTTCTTGAAGCCGACCGGCATGCTCAAACCACTGGCCATCTCCCGGTGAATCTGCGATTCAGTGGTGCGGGCGCCAATGGCCACCCAGCTCAACAGGTCATCGAAGTAGCCGGCGGCCATCGGTTGCAGCAATTCTGTGGCCACCGGCAAGCCGAGACGGATCATTTCCAGCATCAGCTCGCGTGACAGAGTCAGGCCGCCAGCCATGTCATCGCTGCCATCCAGGTGTGGGTCGTAGGCCAGACCTTTCCAGCCGACCGTGGTGCGTGGTTTTTCGACGTAGGCGCGCATCACCAAGAGCATTTCGCCGCTGACTTCTTCAGCCAGTCGAGCGAGTTTGCCCGCGTATTCGAGTGCCGATTGCGGGTCGTGGATGGAGCAGGGGCCAACGATAACCAGCAGTCGCGGATCTTGGCCATTGAGAATGGCACGAACCGCCTGGCGGTGGTTGGTGACTTGCAGGCTTAAGGCATTGCTCAGAGGCAATTGCTGTTTGAGTTGCAACGAGCTGGGCAGACGCAGGGTCAATGCTTCGTTGGCAGGGTTCAGGGTGGACAGTGGCAGAGCAGAAACGGACGAGTTCATATTCGGTCTTCCTGGGCTGGCGGCGGGTTCTTCCCGCGCACTCGGCCCTACTGGGGTGTTCGACAGTTGGCCGTATTGGCTATATGTGTGTGCTTGCCACCTGTAGGTGACCGATCGGAGGCGGCAGGCTGTCCCGAGCGGAAGCTGGTAAATCGCCAGGCGCTAAAGCTGTCGTAACGGTAATAAGTGGCGTAGTTCATTTCGTGAATCCTCAAAGTGTCTGGTGTGTTGCTGAAAAAGTGGGGGGCTGAAAAAACAAAACCCCCGGTCGGGAGGCCGACCGGGGGTTGAGAATTCTCTGGTAGGCGACCCGTTTTTATGGGCGCCGTTTGGGTATCAGGCGCGCCAGTGGCTAAACCAATACCCAAAATAAAAGCTGATCGGAGCGCAAACGTCATTCACCCGGGCAGCCGCAACCGAGCGCAGGGCGCTGGCGATACGAAGCTGTGAGAGGGCGTTGAGCATGGTCTGTCTCCGATGAATGGGCCGAGCTTACTAGAGGCTGATACGCCTCAGCAATCAGAAATTGCTATGGCATGATCAACAAAACGCCTATTGCTAGAGTCACGCAAGAGTGGTGACACTCTGTGCTTTGCTTGATTGCCAAGGATGAAACGTGTCGACATTGACTATTGCTGCTGCCCAGACCATTTCCATCGCCGGTGATCTTTCTGCAAACATTACCCGGCATGGTCGCTTCATTGAGATCGCTGCGCAGCAAGGCGTCGAATTGCTGGTTTTCCCCGAGTTGTCGCTGACTGGCTACGAGGGAGAGGTGGCGGCAGCTTTGGCGATAGACCCGCAAGATGCCGTGCTGCAACCTCTGAGGGATTTGGCCCGAGCGCTTGGTATAACGGCCGTCGTCGGCATGCCGATTCGGCTTGAAGACGGTGCTTCGGTTTTGATCGGTGCCGTCGTCCTGGGCGCTGATGGCTCGCTCGGCGTGTACAGCAAGCAGCATTTGCACTCGGGCGAGGAGCTTGTTTTTGCCCCAGGTGTCGGCGGGTCGACGCTGAACATTGGCGGCGAAGTGATCGCATTGGCGGTGTGCGCCGATTTCTCACATGCCAGCCATGCTGCAGCGGCCGCTGATCAGGGCGCTGGCTTGTACGCGGCCGGTGTATTGATCAGCGAAAAAGGGTATGCAGCCGACACAGCAATACTTCAGGGTTATGCCCGGCAACATTCGATGGCTGTGTTGATGGCCAATCACGGCGGGCTAACCGGTGGATGGCAATCCGCAGGGCGCAGTGGCATCTGGTCTGAAGATGGTTCGTTGGTCGTTGCGGCGCCAGGGGCGGGCGATCTTCTGGTAATCGCAGAGCGCCACGAGAGTGTATGGCAGGGGCGAGTAGTTCCTGTTTTGCAAGCCTGATGACATTGCGCTTACGTCTCGCAAGTCCAGAGGATCTGGCCTTTGCCCGCGATCTCACCTGTCAGAACATGCTGCGCTACTACATTCACCATGACCTGTTATGGCAGGACGAGGCGTTTGACGTGGCGTGGTCGGGGCGGCAGAACTGGCTGATAGTGCAGGGTGATGTGCCGGCAGGTTATCTCAGCCTCAGCCGGGATATGCGCGCGTTGTACATTCGTGAACTGCAGATTGCTGAAGCGTTTCAGGGGCGGGGCCTGGGTTCCTGGGCGATTGATCAGGTTATCGAGATGGCTCGCAAAGAAAAGCGTCCGGCTTTGCGGCTGACCGTATTCGAAAATAATCCGGCGAGAAACTTGTATGAAAGAAAAGGCCTACAGGTTCAGGGCGCGGACGAGTGTTTTCTGCGAATGCAGCTTGATATCAGTACACATGTGCTCTGAAACCCACGGCCGGCAAGCCTTCAATGATGAATTGAAACTTTTTAAATGATGCTTTCCGCTAGGTCTGTGTGGCTCTTTTTGCTAAGGTGTCCGGCATCCCAATATGACCATATCGCGAGGTGTCTGCTTGATTAGGGTGCTAGTGGTCGATGACCATGATCTCGTTCGTACAGGCATTACACGTATGCTGGCCGATATCGATGGCTTGCAGGTGGTTGGCCAGGCCGAATCCGGGGAAGAGTCCCTGATCAAGGCCCGAGAGTTGAAGCCCGATGTGGTGCTGATGGACGTCAAGATGCCTGGCATCGGCGGCCTCGAAGCCACGCGCAAACTGTTGCGCAGTCATCCGGACATCAAGGTGGTCGCGGTTACGGTGTGTGAAGAGGATCCTTTCCCGACACGCTTGCTGCAGGCGGGTGCCGCGGGTTATTTGACCAAAGGCGCGGGTTTGCCGGAAATGGTCCAGGCCATTCGCCTGGTGTTCGCCGGCCAGCGCTATATCAGTCCGCAGATTGCCCAGCAATTGGCGATCAAGTCCTTTCAGCCGTCCAATGATTCGCCCTTCGACGCCTTGTCCGAGCGGGAAATTCAGATCGCCCTGATGATCGTTGGCTGTCAGAAGGTACAGATCATTTCCGACAAGTTGTGTCTGTCGCCGAAAACCGTGAACACCTATCGCTACCGTATTTTCGAGAAGCTTTCGATCAGCAGCGACGTCGAGTTGACACTGTTGGCGGTTCGTCACGGCATGGTTGATGCCAGCCTCTGACCATGACTGACACATTCGATTCCGGCGCGTTTCTGTCGACAGTCAGCGGGCGCCCGGGCGTCTATCGTATGTTCGACAGCGATGCACGCCTGTTGTACGTGGGCAAGGCCAAGAACCTGAAAAAACGCTTGGCCAGCTATTTTCGCAAAACCGGTCTGGCGCCCAAGACTGCCGCGTTGGTGGGGCGCATTGCGCAGGTCGAAACGACCATCACCGCCAACGAAACCGAGGCGCTGCTGCTTGAACAGACGCTGATCAAGGAGTGGCGGCCGCCGTACAACATCCTGTTGCGCGACGATAAATCCTATCCCTACGTATTTCTGTCCGACGGCCAATTCCCGCGTCTGAGCATTCATCGCGGGGCGAAAAAAGCCAAAGGCAAGTACTTCGGCCCCTATCCGAGTGCCGGCGCCATACGTGAAAGCCTGAGTCTGCTGCAAAAGACCTTCTTCGTTCGCCAGTGTGAAGACAGCTATTACAAGAACCGCACCCGTCCCTGTCTGCAGTATCAGATCAAACGCTGCAAAGCGCCTTGCGTGGGGTTGGTTGAGCCTGAGGTTTATGCCGAAGACGTGCGTCACTCGGTCATGTTCCTTGAGGGGCGTAGTCACGCGCTGACCAACGAATTGTCGACTGCAATGGAAGAGGCGGCAATCAACCTGGAGTTCGAGCGAGCTGCCGAGTTGCGCGATCAGATCGCGCTGTTGCGCAGGGTCCAGGATCAACAAAGCATGGAGGGCGGCACGGGAGATATCGATGTCATCGCGGCATTCGTCAATCCGGGCGGCGCCTGCGTGCACTTGATCAGCGTCCGTGGTGGGCGCGTGTTGGGCAGCAAGAATTTCTTTCCGCAAGTCGGTATCGAAGAGGATGTGTCGGAAGTCATGGCCGCGTTTCTCGGCCAATACTTCATCAGCAGCCCTGAGCGCGATCTACCGAGCGAGCTGATCGTCAACGTGGTGCATGAAGATTTTCCAACTCTGATTGAAGCGATCCATGAGTTGCGTGGTCGCGAGCTGGCCATCAGTCACCGGGTGCGCGGTACGCGTGCGCGCTGGCAGCAACTGGCCGTCACCAATGCCGAGCAGGCGTTGGGCGCGCGCCTGGCCAACCGTCAACACACTGCCGCGCGGTTTGAGGCCTTGGCCGAAGTATTGAACCTGGATGAGCCGCCGCAGCGCCTGGAATGCTACGACATCAGTCATTCCAGTGGTGAGGCGACGGTCGCGTCTTGTGTGGTGTTTGGTCCGGAAGGCGCGATCAAGTCGGACTACCGGCGCTACAACATCGAAGGGGTCACGGCGGGAGACGACTATGCCGCCATGCATCAGGCCCTGACGCGTCGCTTCAGCAAACTCAAGGAAGGCGAGGGCAAGTTGCCGGACATCTTGCTAGTGGACGGTGGCAAGGGCCAGCTGTCGATGGCACGAGATGTTCTCAACGAATTGGCCGTGCCGGACCTGATCCTCCTCGGTGTTGCCAAAGGTGCTACGCGCAAGGCGGGCTTCGAAACGTTGTATCTGAATGATGCAGCGCATGAGTTCACCTTGCGTGGCGATTCGCCGGCGCTGCACCTGATTCAACAGATCCGCGATGAGGCCCACCGCTTCGCGATTACAGGACACCGCGCACGCCGCGGCAAAACCCGCCGTACGTCAACGCTGGAAGGCGTTGCCGGCGTTGGGCCGACCCGACGTCGCGACTTGTTGAAACATTTTGGTGGATTGCAGGAGCTGTCTCGTGCAAGCATCGAAGAGATCGCCAAAGCCCCGGGGATCAGTAAAAAGCTCGCAGAGTCGATTTATGCAAACCTGCATAGCGAGTAGAATGCCCCTTCACCTCGTAGCCAGTTGTGCCGATGAATATCCCTAATCTGATTACCGTTCTACGCGTCCTGCTCATCCCGATCTTCATTTTGCTGTTCTATCTGCCTTACCAGTGGAGTTACATGGCCTCCGCCTCGGTGTTTGCCTTTGCGGCAGCGACGGACTGGCTGGACGGTTATCTGGCCCGTCGTCTGGAGCAAAGCACGCCTTTCGGTGCGTTTCTCGATCCGGTCGCCGACAAACTCATGGTTGCGGTGGCACTGGTACTGCTGGTCCAGGAACACGGCAACCTCTGGCTCACTCTGCCGGCGGCTGTCATCATCGGTCGCGAGATTGTGGTATCGGCCTTGCGTGAATGGATGGCCGAACTCGGCGCCCGTGCCCACGTCGCCGTTTCCAATCTCGGCAAATGGAAAACCGCAGCGCAGATGCTCGCACTGGTAATCCTGCTGGCCAATCCAAAGGACTTCAGTTTCTGGGTTATCCTGGGTTACGCCTTGCTGATGGTCTCTGCTGGCCTGACATTGTGGTCGATGGTTCAATACCTTCGTGCCGCCTGGCCGCACCTGAAGACCGATGTTGAAAAGAAATAAAACTTTTTTGAATCAAGGGGTTGACGGAGCTTCTTAATTCTATAGAATGCGCATCACCAAGCGGGAATAGCTCAGTTGGTAGAGCACGACCTTGCCAAGGTCGGGGTCGCGAGTTCGAGTCTCGTTTCCCGCTCCAATTTGTACAGTGTTTGTTGTTGTGCTACTGACAGCAAATACTTTGAGGCCGAGTAGCAAAATGGTTATGCAGTGGATTGCAAATCCACCTACGCCGGTTCGATTCCGACCTCGGCCTCCACTATAAACAAGCTCCGTAGATCCATGATTTACGGAGCTTTTTTATTTGCACTGCGCTGCAAGATTTAGTCTTGAAAAACGGCCATTGCGAACTTGCTTCACCGGGAAGTGATGTATATATTTCCCGCACTACTGTTCAAGGCTGGATCCTGTCAGGATCGCTACCGCGCAGCAGAAGATAGCAACACCGCGCTACCGCCCGAATGGCGAAACTGGTAGACGCATGGGACTTAAAATCCCCCGCTCGTAAGGGCGTGCCGGTTCGATTCCGGCTTCGGGCACCATCTTGAATCAAGGGTTTGCGGGCGAAAGCTGATGCAAACCCTTGTTTGTTTCCGGGTCTCAATCCAAGTCGTAAGCGCGCTGAAGTTGGTCCAATCCCATCTCTTGGGCTTGCAGGCAAAGGTGTGTGGAGGCCGTTGGCTGCTATCGGCAGTTTGCAGGCGTTACGAATAAGAAGCCCGGACGTATCCGGGCTCGTCGGGGAAAAATTCAGCGCGAATCCACTTCTTTCGAAGAGCGAGAGGAAGATCTTTCAATCCGTCTCCGAAGCCAGCTGAAGATCGCGTGCACCGGGTGTAGGAAGGCGGTAAGCACGCCTATGAGCATGATGATGAAGATGGCAACAAGCGGGATGCTTTCGTGCGAGAACATGGTGGGTTACTCCTGTAGTCACTATGTCGGAACCCGCAGCCTAGACGCATCGAGCCATGTTTTCGATGAACGTATGTTCATCCTTCGGTGCCTCATTTGTGCTAAAGCGAGGCTCTCCAGATTGGCGGGATTGAGTCCATGTGGATGTTCGGACAACGCCGCGCGGCACCTTGAATATTAAAGGCCTGCATGAGTTTTCTCATGCAGGCCTTTTTTGTGCCTTGCTTATACGCGCTGCTAGACGAATGCTTGCCCGCTAAAGCCGCGAGGCAAGCGCTGAAGGCCGGCCATGGCGGTCAGGCGCTCGATCCATTCTGCGCGCCAATTTGTTGCGCCGTGCGAGGTTTTGGCCTGACGGGCCATGCGGCGGGTGGCGTTGCGCTGATCCTTTCGTGCCTGCTTGTAGGCATCGGTATTGCGGCAACTGCGGCACTTCACGCGATTGAGTTCGCGACTTGCCGACAGTTGTTTGCCTTTGTGGCCGCAGGCCAGATGCCCGTCGACGCTGAAATGGGTAACCATGACTGTCTCCTTTGCGACATGTATAAGTTATGACAACTTACGAACTGCAACCGTTCGCCGTTTGGGCATTGGCAAAAAAACACCCGCATGCGGGCGGGTGAGGGCGTTACTTTGCAAAGGAGTGATTTCACTGTAGTCGCGCGGATGTATTGGTTATGTGAAAAACTGGAAAAAGAAACATAGCGGCCAGACACATGCGCGGTGACCCATGTGTCACCGCTAATGAGCAAATTCCTGAAACCCTGGCCGGGTCGAGGTCATCTGAACCGAGGCAGTGGCCGATCAAGGGGTTTGAGCGCCGACAGCGTATTGCGAATCAGCGGAGCATCTTTCTCGATGTCGTTCAGCCGGTCACGGATGCGCAGGGCGGTTGGATGTCCGCCTTGGTGGTCGACCCAGTCGGCGATCTCTTTGCAGGCGGCCGCGAGGCGCGCTTGCCGAGCGTCGAGCAGGGTGAGGAGGGTGGTGATGGACTCTTTTTCGGACATGGAACACCTCCGTTCTATGAAACCTGAGCTGCAGCAAAAAGCCCGCGTGTTGCGAGCCTTCTGCCGTGGGGTGCTGCTCCTTCAGCTGGTTTCAGTATAGACCCGCTTCTGATCGGCATCAGCCGGACGGCGCGCGGGCCGGTAGTGGGGAACTGGCTGCGTTGAGACGCCTGCATTCGCGCTGCGCGTCCTGCTCTGCGTCGAAGCCGTCGCCGATAAAACCGCCGGTGCGAGTGTCGCAGATGCGAAACCAGCCAGTGGCTTCGGCGGGATCATGTTGACTGTCTCCGGCGCGTCGACCGTGAATGATGATCTTGTTGCAACGCTTCACGACGAAAATGTCTTCCATGGCGTCACCGCAGCTGATTCGTGTCAGATCAACTATAGAAGCCCTTGGCAATCGTGCAAAAAATAGACAGCTCAGCTCGTCGGTTGCCAGCGCCAGCCTTCGCGGTGCCAAGTCAAATGATGGCTTGGGTTTAACGCCTCTAGAAACGCCTGATCGTGGGACACCGTGATAATCGCTCCGGGAAATGTCCGCAAGGCTTGTTCGAAGGCCTGCACCGACGCCAGGTCCAAATGATTGGTGGGCTCATCCAGCAGCAGTAGTTGTGCTGGTGTCTGGCGCCACAGCGCCAGCGCGAGCGCGGCTTTCAAGCGTTCACCACCACTGAGTGAGGCGCAAGGTCGGGTGACACGCTGCGCATCCAGTTGCAGTTGAGCGAGGTAACTGCGCAGCGTCCCTTCGCTCAAAGGCGTCTGCTGTGTCAGCAATTGATCGACAATAGATGCATCGGGATCCAGCAGTTTCAGCTGTTGATCGAGAAAGGCAAAAGGCACATGGGTGATGCACTCGCCACTCACGGGTGCCCACTCGCCAGCCAGCAATCTCAACAGCGTTGATTTGCCGCAACCGTTAGGACCGCTGACAGCAATGCGCATCGGCCCTTGAATGGCGAGGTCAAGCCGAGAGCTGGGCGCGTCTGCCGACAACCATGGCAAACAGGCGTCGACGAGTGTGCACACCCGGCGATTATCTGGAACCACGCTGCCCGGCAAATTGATCAGCACACCGTCGTCCAGCGGGACCTTGGCGTAAGCCTCACGAACGCGTTCATCCAGTTCGGATTTGCGTGCCTGATGGCCAACCTTTGTTTGCCCCGTGATGTCCCGCGCGGTCGCTTTCATCGCCGCCCGTTCGAAGGCAGAAACGTTGGCAGTTTGCGCATTGCGCCGGCTGCCAGCCGCGTGGCGCTGAATCGTATCGTGCTCGCGTTGCAGTCGCGTGCGTTCGCGCTGACGCTCGGTACGGGCCTGATCGAGTTGTGCCTGCGCGGCTTGTTGATGTATCCGGCGCTGCTCGGTGAAGGCCGAAAATCTTCCGCTGAAAACAGTTGCCCCCAGCGGTGTAAGTTCGACGATTCGCTGCATGTGCTCCAGTAGTTGCCGGTCATGGCTGACGACAATCAGTCCGCCCTGCCAGCGATCAAGTGCGCTCATCAGCCACTGTCGACCGGCAGTGTCGAGGTGATTGGTGGGTTCGTCGAGGACGAGCAATTGCGCCTGACTCAGCAACGCGCCGATCAAGGCAATTCTGGCTTGCTGGCCACCGCTGAGGTTTTCGGTCAGGTCCGTCGCGGTGATATCGCTCATCCCGGTCTCATCAAGCATTTCACGCAAGCGTTCGCTCAGGTCCCAGCGTTCGCCGATGAGATCGAAATCTTCGCTTGTGGCGCAACCGAGTTGCAGTCGCTCCAGTGCGCGGAGCACCGTGGCTGTTCCTGTGGCGTCAGCTACGGTTTGTCCATGTGTGGTGACCAAGGTTTGCGCGACATAGTGCGCGGACGCTGAACGTGCCACGCTGCCGAAATCAGGCTGCAAATGCCCGGCAATCAAACGTGCGAGCACACTCTTGCCGACACCATTGCGCCCGACGATAGCGGTCGGTTGACCATCGAAGTTCAGGTTCAGGGCTTCGAAAAGCGTTGCGCCATTGGCGAACTGAAAGCCCAGTTGATTCAGGGAAACGAGTGCGGCTGTACGCGAGACGTGAGTCATCGGCACCTCCAAAAAATGTCGTGAACACTGACAAGCGCCGAGAGCGGCCTGTCGCGATTACATTTTTAGAAGGCTGGATTGTTCACTTCTGCGGTCGTCCGGGGAGGAGGAGAAGGTCGCTAGCCTAGATGACGTTTTGCCGTGGATCAAGGGGCTTCGGTCATCTCGCTCATTTGTTCGAGAAACATCGCCAATGCCACTTCCTCGGCACGCAGGCCCTTGCGCACACGCGGACGTGGCAGCTCCGCAAGAGCGCCGAGCATGAATTTCTCCACCACAGCGGGGTGGATGTAGCACTTGCGGCACACCGCCGGCGTGTTGCCCAATTGCTTGGCGACGCCTTTGACCATCTCCACCACATGCCGCTTGGCCTCCGTCTCGGATTCCCATTGCAACTCGCGCAACACCGCCAGCGCCAAGGCACTGCCCGCCCAAGTGCGGTAATCCTTGGCGGTGAAATCGGCGCCGGTCAGGGTTTGCAGGTAGGCGTTGACGTCGGAAGAGCTGACGGTATGTCGTTCGCCGTTTTCATCCAGGTACTGAAACAGGTTCTGCCCGGGAATCTCCAGGCAACGTTTGATGATGCGGGCCAGGCGTCGATCCTTGACGGTGATCTGGTGTTCGATGCCGCTTTTGCCGCGAAACTGGAACAGGATCGCGCTGCCGTTGACCTCGACATGTCGGCTGCGCAGGGTGGTCAGGCCGTAGGAACGATTGTCGCGGGCGTATTGCGTGTTGCCGACGCGAATCAGTGTGGCGTCGAGCAGCGTGATCACCGTGGCCATGACCTTGTCACGACTGAAACCGGGTGCGTCCAACAGTGCCTCCAGTTGTTTGCGCAATTTTGGCAACGCCAGACCAAACTCGCGCAGGCGTGAATACTTGTCGGCATCGCGCACTTCGCGCCAGCGAGCGTGATAACGATATTGCTTGCGGCCACGGGCATCACGGCCGGTGGCTTGCAGGTGGCCACGCGGGTCCGCGCAGATCCACACGTCGGTGTAGGCGGGCGGCACGGCGAGGGCATTGATGCGTTTGATTTCGTCGGTGTCGGTTATGCGCTGACCTGACGGTTCGAAGTAGCTGAACTTGCCGCGCAGCTTCTTGCGGGTGATACCGGGCTGGGTGTCATCGACGTAATGCAGATCGGAGGGCAGTTCGGCAATCAGCTCGGTGTCGGGCATGGCGGTTTCCTTCAATGGCGCGGCGGTCTGTAAAACGATTGACCGCGCGCCGTTGCCGTCGTGCCGAATGATTCAGGCGAGAACCGCGACCGCTTTGATCTGCGCCCACAATGACTGGCCCGGATGTACGCCCAACTGATCTCTGGAGTAGCGCGTGATGCGCGCGAGCAGCGGGGTGCCGCCGGCATCGAGACGAATCAGCACGTGAGCGGCGTTGTCTGCGGATTGTTCGCTGACCACCGTCACCGGCAGTCGATTGAGAATGCTGCTGACCTCGCTGTTGTGCAGGGTCAGGCTGATATCGCGTGCGTGTACCTTGCAGCGCAGGGCCTGACCCACTGCCATCGGCGCGTGCGTGACACGGATGCTCATGTCGGTGGCCGGCAATTGCAGACTCAGCAATTGATACTCCGCATCGTAAGCACTGACCTGGCCTTCAATGATTACACCCGCGTCATCGCCCATCGCCATCGGCAGGTCCAGACGCGCAAGGGTTTCGCCGATCGGGCCGCTGGCCAGCGCCTTGCCTTCGCTGAGCAAGACCAGATGATCGGCCAGCCGTGCGACTTCATCTTGGGCATGACTGACGTACAGCAGCGGAATATCCAGCTCGTCATGCAGGCGTTGCAGGTAAGGCAGGATTTCACTTTTGCGCTGACTGTCGAGCGCCGCCAATGGCTCGTCCATCAATAGCAGCTTCGGGCTGGTCAGCAACGCGCGGGCGATACCGACTCGCTGGCGTTCGCCCCCCGACAAGTGCTGCGGATGGCGTTCGAGCAGATGACCGATGCCCAAGAGCTCGGTGGCTTGCGCCATGTCGACGCGACGCTGGGATCTGGCGATACGCTTGAGGCCGAACTGCAGATTGGCCAGCACCGACAGGTGGGGGAACAGGCTGGCTTCTTGAAACACATAGCCGAGCGCACGTTTGTGCGGCGGGACGAAAATGCCGTTGGCGCTGTCCTGCCAGATTTCGTCGTTGATCCGGATAAAACTTTGTTCGGCGCGCTCAAGCCCGGCGATACAGCGCAGGCAGGTGGTTTTACCCGAGCCGGAATGCCCATAAAGCGCGGTCACGCCACGCCCCGGCAAGTTCAGGTCGACGTCGAGGCTGAAGCCCGAGTAGGCAATGTTAAGACGTACATCAATCATCACTCAGCTCCAGCCTGCGCGGGTTTTGCGACTGGAGTACAGCGCCAGCAACACCAGAAACGAGAACACCAGCATCGCCCCGGCCAGCCAGTGCGCCTGTGCGTATTCCATCGCTTCGACGTGGTCGTAGATTTGTACGGAAACCACGCGGGTCTTGTCGGGAATGTTGCCGCCAATCATCAGCACCACGCCGAATTCGCCGACGGTATGGGCGAAGCCAAGAATAGCTGCGGTGATAAAACCGGGGCGCGCGAGCGGCACAATCACGCTGAAAAAAGTGTCCCACGGGTTGGCTCGCAGGGTAGCGGCGACTTCCAGTGGACGGGTGCCGATCGCCGAGAATGCGTTTTGCAACGGTTGCACCACGAACGGCATGGAATAGATCACCGAACCGATCACCAGGCCTGTGAAGCTGAAAGTCAGGGTGCCCAGACCCAGCCATTGGGTGAATTGGCCGAGAAACCCGTGCGGGCCCATCATCAGCAACAGATAGAAACCGATGACGGTCGGTGGCAACACAAGGGGCAGGGCGACGATCGCGCCGATCGGGCCGCGCAACCACGAACGGGTGCGCGACAGCCACAGGGCAATCGGAGTGCCGACAACCAGCAGGATCGCGGTGGTCAGGGACGCCAGTTTCAGGGTCAGCCAGATCGCCGCGAAATCGGCACTCGTCAGCGACATTTACAGCTGGTATCCGTAAGACTTGATTACCGCAGCGGCTTTCGGGCCTTTGAGGTATTCAACCAAGGCTTTGGCAGCGGCGTTGTCTTTGCCTTTATTGAGGATCACGGCGTCTTGCTTGATCGGGTCGTGCATGCTCGCAGGGACGATCCATGCCGAACCGCTGCTGACTTTGCCGTCCTTGAAAATTTGCGACAGGGCGACAAAACCCAACTCGGCGTTGCCGGTCGAAACGAATTGGTAGGCCTGAGTAATGTTCTGGCCTTCAACGATCTTGGCTTTGGTGGTTTCGGTCAGTTTGAGTTTTTCCAGCACTTGTGTGGCTGCGAGGCCGTAGGGAGCAGCTTTCGGGTTGGCGATGGACAGGTGCTGGTACTCGTTGTTTTTCAGCACCTCGCCCTTTGCATCGACATAACCTTCTTTCGCCGACCACAGCGCCAGAGTGCCGATGGCGTAAGTGAAGCGCGAACCTTTGACGGTGTCGCCTTCTTTTTCGAGTTTTTCCGGGGTGGTGTCGTCAGCGGAGAGGAACACTTCGAACGGCGCGCCGTTCTTGATCTGGGTGTAGAACTGGCCAGTGGCGCCATAGGCAGCTACCAATTTGTGCCCGGTGTCTTTCTCAAAATCGGCGGCGATGGCCTGGATCGGCGCGGTGAAGTTGGCTGCAACCGCCACCTGCACCTCATCAGCCTGAGCAGCGCCAATGGCGAAGACGGCGAGTAAAGAGGCCAGGCAGGTAGGGGCAAAACGTGGGGCACGAATGGTCATGTAACAGCTCCGTGTTGGCGAGTGCAGAGGGCGCTTTTGTTGGACGTGGACTGCGCCGATGCGAGGGGGTGAATTCGCTATATAGCGAAATATATAGCGAAATGCCGCCAAACGGGAAGCGTTGCTTAAAGGCAGAGTGAGGATGCTTGAATCCTCACTCTGTTTAGCGTCACTGGCGAGTGAGTTTTGCCAATGCACCTTCGGCCAATTGCCGGGTCAGCTCAGCGCTGCCGATGTCTTTACCGAGAGTGAATGCCTGACCGGCCCAGAGGTTGGCAAACTCTGTTTCGTTGATCGCTCGCAGTGGCATCAGTGCACCACCGGCCAAGGGAAATGCCGGTGCCTTCGACGACATCGGACTCAGCTCGCGCATGACGCGGTTGAGAATACCCCGCGCTGGTCGCCCGGTGAAAATATTGGTGATCGCTGTTTCGCTCTCTTTGGCGGTGCGCAGTGCTTTGTGGTGAGCGGCGCTGACTTTCGCTTCCGGCGTGAACAGATAGGCTGTGCCGACCTGCACTGCTGAAGCGCCCAACAAGAATGCCGCTGCCACACCGCGAGCATCGGCGATGGCCCCGGCAGCAATCACCGGCACTTTCACCGCATCGACCACCTGAGGCACCAGGGCAAACGTGCCGACCTGACTGCTCAGATCATCGCTAAGAAACATGCCGCGATGGCCGCCGGCCTCGTAGCCCATGGCGATGATCGCGTCGCAACCGTTCTGCTCCAGCCAGATCGCTTCATCGACAGTGGTGGCCGAGGACAGAATTTTCGCCCCGGTCGCCTTGACCCGATCCAGCAGGGATTTCTCTGGCAGACCGAAGTGGAAACTCACAACCTCAGGTCGAAATTCTTCCAGCACTGCGCAGGCTGCCGCATCGAACGGTGCTCGGTTCGACACCGGCGTCGGTGCGTCGAAATCGGCGCCCAGTTCGCGGTAGTACGGTTCCAGCAAATGCTTCCATTCACGCGCGCGCTGCTCATCGGCCGGCGGTGGCTGATGGCAGAAGAAGTTGACGTTGAAGGGCCTGTCGGTGTGTTGGCGAATGGTCTTCAGCTCTTCGCGCAATTGCTCGATGCTCAGCATCGCCGCCGGCATCGAACCCAGGCCACCGGCATTGCACACGGCGATGACCATGGACGAATTCGTCGCGCCGGCCATCGGGCCCTGGATGATCGGCAGTTCAATGCCGAGCAGGTCAAGAAGGCGCGTGTCTGGCCATTGGCTCATGAAGGCTGTACTCCAAACTATGAAAGGCAGAGCCGGTTTTTTAACAGCAAAACCGGATCCGCAGCCAGTTCGAAATTCAGAACAACCCGTGCAGTTTTTCAGCGTCGATGAAATCCGCCGCCTCCACCGCCGCCAAACGAGTGATTCATGAATTGCGAAGAGTTGTGAAAGTTGTTGGTGCGCTGGTTGCCGAAGTTGCGCGCAGCGGAGTCACGGTTGAGGTTCTGCAATTGCGCATTGTTATTGACCGGGGCAGTGCGAGTCGCGCCCCCGACCATCGATTGCCAGCCGTTGTCGGTCTTCTTGTAGACGTTGCCGTCGCGTCCTGCGTAAACGTTGTCGCCCACGCGTGCAGCGCCGCCATTGCGCCCGCGAATCCCGCCATATTGAGTGGTGTTGCCGGTGTTGGGGTTGTACACGGCGCCACGATTGGCGGTGACCTGCGTGCCGTTACGCGCATTGCCGGCGGTGACCCTTTCGCCGGCAATGGCACCACCGTTCGGCCCGACTGCCGCGCCGCTGCGTCCGGCTGCGTAATTGCCGGTGTAGACGTTGTGCACGGCACCGCGTTGACCGGCAGCCGCGACGCCCGTGCGTGAGTTGTAGGAAGCACCGACCTGGCCGGCCCAGCGATTGCCGGTCCAGGCGTTGTAGCCCGCGCCATAGCGGCTGACCGTGGCCCGGTCACCCCACTGATGATAGAGGTTGCCGGTTGTGCCGGCCCAGCCGCCAGGTCCCCAGGCCACCGCGCCACCGCGATAGCCGTAAGCGGCGCCACCCCAGGCCAGTGGCGCCGGGTACAGGTGCGGCCCCCAGGCATAACCCCAACCGTAATTGCCCCACCACGGGTACGCGCCCCAGCCCCAACCCATCGCCACGGTGCTGCCGCCCCAACTCCAGCCAAAACCGAAACCGAAAGTCCAGCCCGTCCACGGTGTATAGCGGATGGCGACGCCGAAACCGTAAGTCACCGGCGGGCCATACCAGACGCTGCCCACCCAGGGCGTGTAGGGATAACCGGTGCCATACACCACGACGCCCGTGTTCGGATCAAGATTTGAACCCTGATAACCCGGCGTGTAGCCGACCACCACGGTATCGCCGCTGGACTCGTAGACCTTGACGTACGTGAGGTAATGCATGGGCGAGCTCGGCGGGATCGAATAGATCACCGCTGGCACGGAACTGGCGACAACCCACGGGCCGTTCACACCGGTAGCGGTGAACCAGATACCGTTTTCCACGGCGTACCAGCTGTCGTTGTCGACTCGGATAATGGGCGTAGCGCTGTTGACCACATATTGCAGCGTCGTGGTGTTGATGGCTTTGAGTTGCGGCTCGCCATCGAACTGTGGCGCGGTCATTTTCACCGCGCTTTTTTTGATCGCCGACGTCTGTGGAATAGTCGCAGCAATGGCGGCCTCTTTGGCTTGCGGCGTGCCGGCGACCGAAGCTTTGACGTTTTCCTTCGGGCTGTCATCGGGAATGTTGGCGAAATCTGCCGGCAGCTTGTCTGCCGGGGTAAACGTCCACGGGCCATTCATATCGGTGGCGCGAAACCAGCGCCCGGAGATCAGCACATAGCTGTTCTGGTCACCGATCTCCTTGAAGATGTGCCCGGTGGTATTGCTGACATACAGCAAACCGGTGCCCTGAATGGGCGTCCATTGCGCTGCGCCGTCAGTGACCAGTAATTCAGTGGGCGTGGTCGCGACAAAAATCTTTGGTTGTGGTGACCTGGCCAGGCTGGGGATTTTGTCTTTCGGGTCGCTTTGCCCGGTCAGCAGATCGACTTGCCGGCTCTGAATGGCGGCCTGTTTGGCTTTTTCCAGTTCGGCAAACGGTGTGGCCAGGCGGGTATACGCGCCATTGATCTGGTCCGCGACCATCCAGCCATCAAAGACGTGCAGATAATGTTTGCCCTGCGCGTCTTTCAACAACAGCGGGCGAGTATTGATCACCCGCTGCAGCGCCGTGCCGTCCACCGATCGGTAGGCCGCATCGCCATCGATATAGACGAGCAGGGCGGGAACGTCAGAACTGATGATGGTCGGCGGCGTGTTTTCCAGCGGCGCGTTGTCAGTTTTCTGCTCGGCTGACAGAACGCCGACAGCCGCTTCCAGTTGATCCAGCGAAATGGTTTTCTTGCGGTTGTCGGCGTCCTTCTGCAGGGCTGCGATCCAAGTGTCGGCTTGACTGGCATCGGCCGGGAAATCGGCTTTGATGATTTTGTACTGATCCAGCGCGACCCAGCGCGTGGCCTTGTCGACCAGCGTATGCGCGCTGAACTGCACAATGCCGTAGGTTGATTTGCCATCGGCGTTGGTGGCTTCAACCGCCGCACGAGCATTGAGGGTGTAGCCGTCCCAACTGTCGAGTTGCGGCTGATAGACCGTCAGCTTCGCTTTGCCGCTGCTGATCACTTGCGGCCAGGTCGGCTCGCTCGGGGTCTCAGCGGCCGGTGCCGCCCAGGCACTGCCGAACGTCAGCAGGCACAGCATCAACATCATGAGAAACGAGCGCGGGTAAGGCATTGTCAGCTCCATCGACAGGCCGATTTCTGAAGGAATAACGGTGAAACCACGACCGTCGAAAAAGCATAGTCGCCCGTGTTGGAAATACCCGGCGGATTCGCCGATTGGCACAAAGTCGTATGTGGCAGCGTGTTGCAATGTGGTATTTCAAGGCACGACATTCTGAAAACAGTCATACGAGGCAGTCATGTTCAACGCCATTGTGATCGACAAAGACGACAGCGGTTATCGCGCCAGCCTGCAGCAAGTCAACGAAGATCAGTTGCCCGAAGGCGATGTCACCGTCGCTGTTGCGTACAGCACGCTGAACTTCAAGGATGGGCTGGCGATTACCGGCAGCAGTCCGGTGGTACGCAAGTTTCCGATGGTGCCGGGGATCGACCTGGCGGGCAGCGTAGAAGCCAGTTCCCATCCCGACTATAAGGTGGGTGATCAGGTGGTGCTCAATGGCTGGGGTGTCGGCGAAAATCACTGGGGTGGTCTGGCGCAGAAGGCGCGACTCAATGGCGACTGGCTGATTCCTTTGCCCAAAGCCTTCACCGCAGCGCAAGCCATGGCCATCGGTACGGCCGGGTATACGGCGATGCTGTGCATTCTGGCACTCGAACGTAATGGCGTGACGCCCGATCAGGGTGAGGTGTTGGTCACGGGGGCCAACGGTGGCGTTGGCAGTTTCGCCATCGCTTTGCTGAGCAAGCTCGGCTACCGCGTCGTCGCATCCACCGGCCGTGTTTCCGAGCATGAATATCTGAAGCAGTTGGGCGCCGCTGAAATCATCGACCGCGCGACCTTGTCAGCGCCCGGCAAGCCACTGGCCAAAGAGCGCTGGGCAGCGGTGATCGATTCGGTAGGCAGTCATACGCTGGCGAATGCCTGCGCCAGCACTCGCTCCGAAGGCACCGTCGCCGCCTGTGGTCTGGCGCAGGGCATGGATTTCCCGGCGTCGGTTGCTCCGTTCATTTTGCGTGGTGTGACACTAGCCGGCATCAACAGCGTGACCCAGCCCAAGGCGCGCCGCCTCGAAGCGTGGGAGCGTCTGGCCAGGGATCTGGATTTCTCCTTGCTGGCATTGATCAGCCATGAAATCGGCCTGAACGAGGCGATTGATGCGGCGCCGAAGTTACTTGCCGGACAGCTTCGCGGGCGGGTTGTAGTGGACGTTAATCGCTGACAATGTCAGTCGCGATCGACCTCGGCATCCGTCAAGCCTGTGTCTCGCGCTCAAGCAATTGACGTTTGCGCTCGACGCCCCAGCGATAGCCCGAAAGATTGCCATCGCTGCGCACCACGCGGTGGCAAGGGATCGCCACCGCCAAACGGTTGGCCCCGCAGGCCTGGGCTACCGCGCGCATGGATGTCGGTGCGCCAATGCGCTGGGCAATCTCGGCGTAGCTGGCCGTCTGGCCCAACGGAATTTCCCGCAGCGCCTGCCACACGCGTTCCTGAAACGCCGTGCCTCGCACGTCCAGTGGCAGGTCCAGGCCAATCGCCGGCGCTTCGATAAATCCCACGACTCTGGCGATCAATTGCTCGAAACCGCTATCGGCGCCAATCAGGTTGGCCTTGCGAAACTGGTCCTGCAGATCGCACACCAATTGATGCGGATCGTCACCCAGCAGAATCGCACACACACCGCGCTCGCTTTGCGCCACCAGAATCGCTCCTAGCGAGCATTGGCCGACGGCGAAGCGAATGTCGTTGTTCCTCCCGGCCGCGCGATAGTCGCCGGGTTTCATCCCCAACAAATGATCTGCTGATTCATAGAAACGGCTATTGGAATTGAAACCGGCGTCATACAACGCATCGGTTACCGAGCCGCCGTCTGCCAGGCGCTCACGGACTTTGCGCGAGAGATGCGCCGTTGCGTAGCCCTTGGGCGTCAACCCCGTCGCGGCCTTGAAGACACGATGGAAGTGAAACGGACTCAGGCCAGCGGTTTGCGCCAGTTCGTTGAGCGCCGGCAACGTCTCGGCGGATTCGATTTGGCGGCAGGCAATGGCGACGGTCGCGGCATGCTGCGCGGCGACATCACTTTGATCCTTGCTGGTTCTTTTGCTCGGCCGATAGCCGGCAGCCTCGGCCTGTTCAGCGGTATCGAAAAACTCGACGTTCTGCGGTTTCGGCAAGCGCGCAAGGCTGCTCGGGCGGCAGTAGATGCCGGTAGTTTTCACCGCGTAGACAAATTGCCCGTCCGCCCGTGAATCTCGCGCAACCACAGCGGCCCAGCGTGGGTCTGTTTCAATCGTGAAAGGAGTCGAAAGCGTTTTCATGAGGGTTTGTCCGTTGACCTGTTTGATTCAGGTTAACCAGCGTCGCAAGGCGCAACACTCCGGGCCTTGCGGTCAAATTTTTTGCAGACTATCCGGCCACGCGAAAGGTCAGATTGATCCGCTGTTCCCCCAGGCGCGGATGCCGTCCTTGCTTGATCGGCAGTACACCGTGAAAACGCAAGCGATCAACGCCACCCCAGACCACCATGTCGCCATGCAGCAAGGCAATGCGCTGACTCTTGTCGCTGCGATTGAAACCGCCGAAGAGGAACATTGCCGGCAACCCCAGTGACAGCGAAACGATCGGTGAACTGTAGGCCTTTTCGTCTTTATCCTGGTGCAATGACATCTTGGCGCCGGGGACATAGCGGTTGATCAGGCAGGAATCGGCGTTGAAGTCAGCGAATCCGGCTTGCGCGGCTGCCGAGTGCGCCAGTGCCGCGAATACTTCAGGCATTGGCGGCCATGGCAAATGACTGAGCGGATCGACGCCTGAATAACGATAGCCATAGCGATCAGTGATCCAGCCCAAAGCGCCGCAACTGCTGGTGCCCACCGACATGCTGAATCCACCCGGCGTGACCATGTGGCGCAACGGCGCTGCGGCAAGAATCGTATCCAGCGCCGGCAGGATCTGCTCGATCAGCGGCAGGGCAAAACCATGCAGCAGCCACGATTGCTCGCCAATCTGCTCGGCGCGGGGGCGTTGCTCGGGTTCATGATCGGCGAACAGATCGAAAGTGTTCGGTTGCATGTAGGTCAGGTGGCGTCGTGAAAGATGATGCCTAGGGTATGCCTTTTTCCACTGTGCAGGCGACTGACGCCGTGGCGCATCGTTACCCGATAATCACCGTGCACGCCTTTGACCGGGCGCTGGTTCAAGGCAAAGATCACCGCATCACCTTTCGTCAGATCGAGTACGTGCGGGCGAGACTGCATGCGCGGGCGCTGCTCGGTGAGAACGAATTCGCCCCCACTGAAGTCTTGCCCGGGTTCTGACAGAAGTATCGCCACTTGCAGCGGAAACACCGATTCGCCGTACAGGTCCTGATGCAGGCAGTTGTAGTCCTGCGCGCCGTACTGCAAAAGAAGCGGGGTAGGGCGTAGTTGACCGGCGGCATGGCAGCGCTGAAGAAATTCGGCATGGCTCGGCGGAAAACGCTCGGGCAGGTTCATGCGTTCGTACCAGCGATTGGCCAAGGCAACCAGGCGCGGGTACAGCGCGCCGCGAAGGCGTTCTACGGGTGTCGGCAGGGGATAACGAAAATATTTGTACTCGCCACGACCGAAACCGTGGCGGGCCATGATGACCTGCGAACGAAACGGTTCGGTCTGCTGATACAGCGCACTCAATTGATCGCAGGTTTTAGCCAGCAGCAGCGAACGGACGATCGCGTAGCCGTCCTGATCCAGTTGCCGCTCAAGGCTTGCCCAGTCGAGTGAATCCAGACGAGAGGGTGACATCGACATGCTGACTCCTTGACGCTTGGTCGAAGAAAATCAGTCTAGGCAGGGCCTCGCGGCAGAACACTCCGCCGCTTGCGGTCGAATTCCTGTCGATGCTTACAGCGCTTTGCTGACGGCGATCTCGCTGATCACGTCGTCGCTCTGGCCGTGAAGGGCATCCAAAGCAGCCTTGGCTTCTTCGGCAGTGCCGTTTTCCAGCTGCGCGAACTCAAAGCGGCGTTCACCGTTGAGTTTGTATTTGATGACGTATTTGGTCGTTTGGGCCACGGTCATGCATTCCTTTCTGGTTGGACGGCTTGTCTCAGCTGAGTTTGGTGCTGGAGCGGCGGATGATCTTGATCGAGTGAGTCAGCGTCGGCTTGCGGGTCACGCTGATCGCACGGCGGTTGACGGTGTCGATGGTGATGTTCCAGAAACCGGTGCTCGGCGCGGTGATACGGGCCGGAAAGGTGTCGAAGGCGCCGCCGTGATAGGTGTGACGGCCGCCGTTTTTGAAGCTGCGGAAGTTGGCGTCGTTCATCAGACGGATGTTGCACATTTGCGAGCATTGGATGACGACGATGTCGTCTTCGTTGAGGTGTTCGCGCTGGTGAATGAATTTCATGGGCGCCTCCAGAAGGGCTTTTTCTACAAAATCAAAACGATAGCTTGTAATTGCGCGCAGTTTATCAGCCCGCACGGGTTATTATCTGGCCGTCGGGCGTTGGTTTGACAATTTTGAACAGATATTCGCAATCGGATGCGGGTTAAATGCAGAAGGCCCCGGAGAAAAACGGCATTTGTGCTGTCGGACGGTCTTTAACGGAGGTTTTGTATGAAGTGGGGTGTGGTGTGTCTACCGTTGATTCTGGCTGTGGGTGGTTGTGCGAGTGTTTCCGAAATCAATGAAACGCTGCCGACCGTGAGCGTAATCTCCGGCAAGAAACCCCATGAATATGCCCAATGCCTGGCCGAGAAGCTGGCGGACAGCCGCGGTGCGCTGCAAATGCAGCCGCACAAGGACGGGGTTCGGGTGATCGTCCCGGGTAAATTTTCCACCGGCGCGGCAGCGGTATTTGATATCGAAGATCGCTCCGGCGGCAGCAGCATCAAGTTGCATGAGCGCATGTCGAATGTGCCAGTACGTCCGCGTGATGTGCGAAACGCCGCCAATGCGTGTATTTCCGGCTGATAGACTGATTGTCATCAGCAACGATGCCGTCGCAGTCATGCTGTGACGGCATTTTCATTTCTGGAGTCGCGATGAAGCGAGAGCAAGTACGGGAGCGCCACGTAGAGGGCCTGATCTCTGCCACCCATGTCATCCAGAACCCGGCGAATCCGGGGGAGTGGATCGTGTTTTTCAAGAAGAGCGCCGGACGCAGTTATTTTCTGGTCGACGAAAACGACGAAGTCGAGTCGTTCAACCGTCTCGACGATCTGATCGAAGTCGTACGCGGACTCGGGATCAAATTCGCCGAAATTCATATGTAAGGTCTATTTGCAGACCACGACAACGCTGCGGTTCTTGTAGTTGCCGACATCGACTCCCAGCGTTTTGTCGCTTTCCTTGGGCTGAGGCGTACCGTCAGTGCCGACGATGCGATAACCGGTGCCTGCACAGGACGCATCGGCTTTTTCATAGCAGGTCGCCCAGGAGTTGGCTTCGCCGGAGCAATCGATCGACAGGCCCTGTTCACCGTTGTTCAGGTACGTAGGTTGGGAGGTCGCGCAGCCGGCCAGTGCCAATACCGCTATCAGGGGCAGCCATTTTTTCAAAGTCATGTTCGGGGTCTTCAGCAAGGGGGACTAGACGCTCTGACAGCGCCGGTGTGAAAAGGTTATAGCGTTTGGCCACTTGTTTGTCAGCGGGCACAAAAAAGCCCTGCACAAGGGCAGGGCTGGGGCGTGTCGGGACTGATCAGTCCTGATCTTTGCCGCGGCGCTTGGCCGATGCCGGAGTGTCCGTGAATACGGAAGCCACATCGGTGGCCATTTGTTCGCTGTCGAAAGGCCCGGCGATGTGTTCGCCATTGGTGGTGGTCAGCGTCCACTTGCCGTCTTTCTTGTCGATCACATACCCGTTGATGATTTTTACCGCGGCCATCTATCTGTCTCGTTCGCTGGTTCAAAGGCGCCATGATACCGCCAAATGCTGGCATTGGGGGGCGATGAGCGTATGGTAATCCGGATTGTCGACAGCTATGAGCTACGCTGATCTGGCTGCGTCAGGATGCCGATGGAACTATCGGCGAGAATATTTCTCTATGTTGGCATCGGTTAGCCAGTGCGGGGCATTGTAAGGTGCACGCCGCCTGATTAGACTGCGCCGAAACTCGTACACACAGCCCTTTCAAGGACTTATATGATCAAGAAATGCTTGTTCCCAGCAGCCGGTTACGGTACTCGCTTCCTGCCAGCGACTAAAGCCATGCCTAAAGAAATGCTGCCGGTGGTAAACAAGCCACTGATCCAGTACGGCGTTGAAGAAGCTCTGGATGCCGGCCTGACGGAAATATCCATCGTCACCGGTCGTGGCAAGCGTGCTCTGGAAGACCACTTCGACATCAGCTACGAGCTGGAAAACCAGATCAAAGGCACCGACAAAGAGAAATACCTGGTCGGTATCCGCAAACTGCTCGACGAGTGCTCGTTCTCCTACACCCGTCAGACTGAAATGAAAGGCCTGGGTCACGCGATCCTGACCGGCCGCCCGCTGATCGGCGACGAACCGTTCGCCGTGGTCCTGGCGGATGACCTGTGCGTCAACCTCGAAGGCGACGGCGTACTGACCCAGATGGTCAAGCTGTACAAGCAGTTCCGCTGCTCGATCATCGCCATCCAGGAAGTCGATCCGCAGGAAACCAGCAAATACGGCGTTATCGCTGGCGAGATGATTCGCGACGACATCTACCGCGTGCACAGCATGGTCGAGAAGCCAAAGCCGGAAGACGCGCCGTCGAACCTGGCGATCATCGGTCGTTACATCCTGACCCCGGACATCTTCGACCTGATCGAACAGACCGAGCCAGGCAAGGGCGGCGAAATCCAGATCACCGACGCCCTGATGAAACAAGCCCAGAACGGCTGCGTCATGGCCTACAAGTTCAAAGGCAAGCGATTCGACTGCGGTGGCGCTGAAGGCTACATCGAAGCGACCAACTTCTGCTTCGAGAACTTCTACAAGACTGGCAAGGCTTACTAAGAGCGCTTGATTGGTCTGTAAGAAAAACCCGCTTCGGCGGGTTTTTTCATTTTGCGCCCCCATATGACTGGCAGTGCTTGCCCAATGGGCGTCTGCAGGTATGCTGATCCCCTGCCGAGGAGATAGAAATGGCCTACGATTTTGACCTTTATGTGATTGGTGCCGGTTCCGGCGGTGTGCGCGCTGCGCGTTTTGCGGCCGGTTTCGGTGCGAAAGTGGCGGTGGCGGAGAGCCGTTATCTGGGCGGGACCTGCGTCAATGTCGGCTGTGTGCCGAAAAAGCTGCTGGTGTACGGCGCGCATTTCGCCGAAGACTTTGAGCAGGCGTCCGGTTTCGGCTGGAGCCTGGGTGAGGCGAATTTCGATTGGGCGACGCTGATCGCCAACAAGGATCGCGAGATCAATCGCCTCAACGGCATCTATCGCAACCTGCTGGTCAACAGCGGCGTGACCCTGCATGAAGCGCACGCGAAGATCGTTGGCCCGCATGAGGTTGAAGTGAATGGTGAGCGCTACACCGCGAAAAACATCCTGATTGCCACCGGTGGCTGGCCGCAGATTCCGGAAATTCCGGGGCGCGAACACGCAATTGGTTCCAATGAAGCGTTCTTCCTCAAAGAGCTGCCAAAGCGTGTGCTGGTGGTGGGCGGCGGTTATATCGCGGTCGAATTCGCCGGGATTTTCCACGGCCTCGGTGCAAATACCACGCTGCTGTATCGCGGTGATCTGTTCCTGCGCGGCTTCGATGGTTCGGTGCGCAAGCATTTGCAGGAAGAGTTGACCAAACGTGGTCTGGATCTGCAGTTCAATGCTGACATCGCGCGTATCGACAAGCAGGCCGATGGCAGCTTGAAAGCGACCCTCAAGGATGGTCGTGTGCTGGAAGCGGATTGCGTGTTCTACGCCACGGGTCGACGTCCGATGCTGGACAATCTGGGGCTGGAAAACACCGATGTGCAGCTCACCGACAAAGGCTTCATCAAAGTCGACGAGCAATACCAGACCAGCGAGCCATCGATTCTGGCGCTGGGCGATGTCATTGGTCGTGTGCAACTGACGCCAGTGGCATTGGCTGAAGGTATGGCCGTGGCGCGTCGTCTGTTCAAACCTGAGCAATACCGTCCGGTGGATTACAAGATGATCCCGACGGCGGTGTTCAGCCTGCCGAACATCGGCACGGTCGGTTTGACCGAGGAAGAAGCGCGCGACGCGGGTCATGATGTGGTGATCTTCGAGAGCCGTTTCCGACCGATGAAGCTGACCCTGACCGAGTGCCAGGAGAAGACGCTGATGAAGCTGGTGGTCGACGGCAAGACCGACAAAGTCCTCGGCTGCCACATGGTCGGCCCGGACGCTGGCGAGATCGTTCAGGGTTTGGCGATAGCGTTGAAGGCTGGCGCAACCAAGCGTGACTTCGACGACACGATCGGGGTACACCCGACGGCCGCCGAAGAATTCGTCACCATGCGTACGCCGGTCGGCGCTTAAGCGTCTTTCGGTTTGGCTGAGTCTGGCGCTGCCGCAACGGTGGGCGCCAGACGCTGGCTTTCTTCCAGGCTTGCCTGGGCCTTGTTCAATTCCTTTTCCAGTGACTGGTTGAGCAGCGTCTGCTCCTCGACGCTCTGTTTGAGTGTCTGGCTTTCCAGGGTGGCTACGCGCAAGCGTTCCTGGAGGAGGGTGCGCTCACTGTCGACGCGGGTCGCTTGTTCGAGCAGTTGATCCTGACGCTGATTGCTCTGCTTGAGCTGATCTTGCAACAGGCTCAGTTCGCGCTGGGTGCCACGGTTTTCCGTGAGCAGGCGTTCGTTGTCGCGGTGCAGTTGGGTGATCTCGTCCTGGCGGACCAATGCACTTTGCTGCGCCTGACGCAATTCGGCCTGAATCTGCTGCACCTGCGCTTCGTGGCGGCTCTGTTCCTGCTCGCGCTGCTCTTTGCTGGCGTTGCGGTAGTGCTCCAGCGCGTCACGGGCATGCAGGTGTTTTTCTTCCAGCGAGCGGATCTGCTCGTCCTTGTCCTGCAAGCGCAATTCAAAATCCGCCAGTGCCTGATTCAGCCCGGCATTGCGGGTTTGCTCGGTTTGCAGCATTGACCGCGTGTTGTTCAGCGCTTCGGACTCGCGCGCCAGTGCAGCGCCTTGAATGTCATGGTCGTGTTCGAGCTTTTCCAGCGCCTGGCGCGTTTGTTTCAGCTCCGACTCCAGTGCTTCGCGCTGTTCCTCGAACTGCGCACGGGCCTGCTCGATGGGCTCTTGCGCCTGTTCTTTGAGGCGCTGGGCGAGACGAGAGACGAGGGCGGTCAACTCGTCATCGATGGGCTCCGCCGAGGCTTCAACGGGCTGCGCGCCGTCATCCAGCTCTTTCAAATAACGATGGATCGTGGTTTTCGAGCCGGTGTTGCCCATTTCGATGCGTACTGCATCGATGCTCGGGTGTTCGCCACGGGCGAGGATCGCTGTGCGCGCGATCTGCACCAGTGCTTTGGTAATGCCGCCACGGGCCATGTGAACTCCTACGGTTACGTACTGTGGTACATGCCACTAAAGTACACAGTGTACCATCTCAAAAATAAACATAAAACTTTGATAATCAAGGCGCGGGATATACTGGTATTACCCAGTGTCAGGCGGCAAAATGCGCATCTGCATCCCCATATCAGTACGCCAGCGAGAAAACAGCCCATGAGCGATCTGGATCGCTATCTGCAAGCGGCCACCCGCGACAACACCCGCCGTAGCTATCGCGCGGCCATCGAGCATTTCGAAGTGAAGTGGGGCGGGTTCTTGCCGGCCACGGCCGACAGCGTCGCGCGGTATCTGGTAGCGCACGCTCAAGAGCTGTCGACCAATACGCTGAAACTGCGTCTGTCGGCGCTGGCGCAGTGGCACAACAGTCAAGGGTTTGCCGATCCGACCAAGGCGCCAGTGGTGCGCAAGGTCTTCAAAGGCATTCGTGCTCTGCACCCGGCGCAGGAGAAACAGGCCGAGCCGTTGCAGTTGCAGGATCTGCAGCGCGTCATCGATTGGCTTGAGCAGGAGGTGCAAACCGCGAAAGAGCAACAGGATCGCCCGTTACTGCTCAAGGCTTACCGCGATCGCGCCTTGATCCTGCTGGGATTCTGGCGCGGCTTCCGCAGCGATGAGTTGTGTCGTTTGCAGATCGAGCATGTACAGGCGCACGCCGGCAAAGGCATTACCTTGTATTTGCCACGCAGCAAGGGTGATCGGGAAAACCTCGGCCAGACCTATCAAGCGCCGGCGCTGCTCAAGTTGTGTCCGGTGCAGGCCTACATCGATTGGATCACTGAGGCGGCGCTGGTGCGTGGCCCGGTTTTTCGTAGCATCGACCGCTGGGGCAATCTGAACGAGGAGGGCTTGCACGCCAACAGCATCATCCCTCTGTTGCGCCAGGCGTTGCAGCGTGCGGGCATTGCCGCCGAAAACTACACCAGCCACTCGCTGCGCCGAGGCTTTGCCACATGGGCACACCAAAGTGGCTGGGATCTGAAGTCGTTGATGAGCTACGTCGGCTGGAAGGATATGAAGTCCGCGATGCGCTATGTTGAAGCCAGCCCATTCCAGGGAATGGCTCGGATTACGGATAAACCGGCTTCGTCGTAGAGATCGTTTTCTTCTATTAATACAGTCAGCTAATAGCGAAAACAAATCAGCAGCATCAGGTTTGCCAATGAGCCATCCGTCGAGTGAGTGGGTAGGATTCACCCATCAACTTCATAACCCCTGACGGAGAGTCATCAATGCCTATCATCAACAGCCAAGTAAAACCGTTCAAAGCTACCGCGTTCAAAAACGGCGACTTCGTTCAAGTCTCGGACGCTGACCTGAAAGGCAAGTGGTCGGTCGTGTTCTTCTACCCAGCCGACTTCACCTTCGTTTGCCCAACCGAGCTGGAAGACCTGGCTGACAACTACGCTGCCTTCCAGAAACTCGGCGTAGAGATCTACAGCGTTTCCACCGACACCCACTTTGCTCACGCTGCCTGGCACAACACTTCGCCAGCCATCGGCAAAATCGAATACACCATGATCGGCGACCCGACCCACGCCATCTCCCGCAACTTCGACGTGCTGATCGAAGAAGTTGGTCTGGCTGACCGTGGCACCTTCGTGATCAACCCTGAAGGCCAGATCAAAATCGTTGAACTGAACGATGGCGGCGTTGGCCGTGACGCTTCCGAGCTGCTGCGCAAGATCAAGGCCGCTCAGTACGTTGCTGCTCACCCAGGCGAAGTTTGCCCAGCCAAGTGGAAAGAAGGCGAGGCCACTCTGGCACCGTCCCTGGACCTGGTCGGCAAGATCTAAGTCTGTGACACGCAACTCGGGGCGGATCTCCGCACCTACTTAAGTTAGCTGCACCGCCCCATAAAAATGCCCGGGCGAGATTCGCTCGGGCTTTTTTTCGCCTCAAATAAAGGAAATCGCCCGTATGTTGGACGCCAATCTTAAAGCCCAGTTGAAATCGTACCTGGAACGGGTCACCCAGCCGATCGAGATCGTTGCCTCCCTCGACGACGGTGCGAAATCCCGTGAAATGCTGGAACTGCTGAAAGACGTTGCCAGTCTTTCGAGCCAAATTACCTTGATCGACAGCGGTGACGATGCACGCAAGCCATCGTTCTCGATCAATCGCCCGGGCGCTGACATCAGTCTGCGTTTCGCCGGCATCCCGATGGGCCACGAGTTCACTTCGCTGGTGCTGGCCTTGCTGCAAGTCGGCGGCCACCCATCGAAAGCCAGTGTTGAAGTGATCGAGCAGATCCGCTCGCTCAAAGGCCAGTTCAGCTTCGAGACGTACTTCTCGCTGTCCTGCCAGAACTGCCCGGACGTCGTTCAAGCGCTGAACCTGATGGCCGTGCTCAATCCGAACATTCGCCACGTCGCCATCGACGGCGCGTTGTTTCAGGACGAAGTCAACGATCGCAAGATCATGGCCGTGCCGAGCATCTACCTCAATGGTGAAAACTTCGGCCAGGGCCGCATGGGCCTGGAAGAGATTCTCGCCAAACTGGACACCGGCGCCATCGAGCGTCAGGCCGAGAAGATCAGCGCTAAAGAGGCCTTCGACGTGTTGGTTGTCGGCGGTGGCCCGGCCGGTGCTTCGGCAGCGATTTACGCTGCACGTAAAGGCATCCGCACCGGCGTCGCGGCTGAGCGTTTCGGCGGTCAGGTGCTCGACACCATGGCTATCGAGAACTTCATCTCCGTGCAGGAAACCGAAGGGCCGAAACTGGCCACGGCGCTGGAAGAACACGTCAAGCAGTACGACGTCGACATCATGAACCTGCAACGCGCCGACAAGCTGATCCCGGGCAAAAACGGCGAGCTGCATGAAGTCCGCTTCGCCAGCGGCGCAACCCTCAAAGCCAAGAGTGTGATTCTGGCGACCGGTGCGCGCTGGCGTGAAATGAACGTGCCGGGCGAGCAGGAATACCGCAACAAAGGCGTGGCGTACTGCCCGCACTGCGACGGCCCATTGTTCAAGGGCAAGCGCGTGGCAGTGATCGGTGGCGGTAACTCCGGCGTCGAAGCGGCCATCGACCTGGCCGGGATCGTGTCGCACGTAACGCTGCTGGAGTTCGACGTACAACTGCGTGCTGACGCCGTATTGCAACGCAAGCTGCACAGCCTGCCGAACGTCACCGTGATCACCAGTGCGCAAACCACTGAAGTCACCGGCAATGGCGAGAAGGTCAACGGTCTGCGCTACAAGGATCGCAACACTGACGAGCAGCGCACTGTCGAGCTGGAAGGGATCTTCGTGCAGATTGGTTTGTTGCCGAACACCGACTGGCTGAAGGGCACCATCGAGCTGTCGCCGCGTGGCGAGATCATTGTCGATAACCGCGGTGAAACGTCGATTCCAGGCATCTTTGCAGCGGGTGACGTGACCACTGTGCCGTACAAGCAGATCGTGATTGCGGTGGGCGAGGGCGCCAAGGCTTCGCTGAGCGCTTTTGATCACTTGATCCGTACTTCGGCTCCTGCGTAACTGCCGGGCCAGAAATGAAAAAACCCATGAGCGATCATGGGTTTTTTATTGCGCGTGAAAAGCTGCCCCTCACCCCAGCCCTCTCCCGAAGGAGAGGGGGCCGACCGAGGTGTCTGGCGTTTTCCATCGACCTGAAAGCGCCAGTCGATTATGGATACAGCGCCAGCCGTTAAAGTCGGTGAACCTGCGCAATATCCCCCAATCAGCCCCTCTCCCTGTGGGAGAGGGAGCCGGCCGAGAAGTGGTGCGTCGACTTGTAAGACCTAATCGATTATGGATTCAACGCCAATCGTTCAAGTCGGTGTAACTCTGCAATATCCCCCAATCAGTTCCCTCTCCCCCAGGGAGAGGGCTAGGGTGAGGGGCTTTTGCTTTTACAGCGGCGCAGGCTGAATAATCTCGACCCAGTAACCATCCGGATCCTTGATGAACGCCAGGCTTTTCATGCGGCCATCGCTCAGACGCTTCTGGAAGTCGCAGCCCAGTTCTTCAAAACGCGCACAGGCCGAGACAATATCCGGCACCGAAATGCAGATATGGCCAAAACCACGTGGGTCGGTATTGCCGTTGTGATAAGCGAAATCGGCGTCGTTCTCAGTGCCGTGGTTGTGAGTCAGTTCCAGAATGCCTGGAATCGACTTCATCCACTCGGTGCGAGCCGCTGCGTCAGCCGGGATCTGTGCCTTGTCGACCAGCGCGAGGAAGTACAGGCTGAACTCGGCTTCCGGGAAGTCGCGTTTTTCGACCAGCGAGAAACCCAGCACGCGAGTGTAGAAGTCCAGGGATTGGGTGATGTCTTTGACGCGCAACATGGTGTGGTTGAAGACGAAGTTGCGGGTTGCGCTGTCTGGGGTGGCAGTGACGCCGGGGAAAGTGTTGAGTTCGTGCAGGCTCATGGGCCCTCCAATAACTATGGGCGAGTGAATGGGCGCAATGATACGCATGCCTGTCGGCATCGCCAAATGAAAGGGCAGGCTTGCCCTGCGTGCGGGCGAGCCTCAGACTTTACCGCTCAATCTGTGAGTGCGCCCGGCAATGATCCGACTGTTCAAATCCCTGTTTGTTTTTTCTTTTTTGTCGCTGGTGGCGGTGTGCGCGTCGGCGGACGAACCGAGCATCACCTGGCCGGCCGGCTGGGAAGTCGAGGCGCTGCCTCCGGTGACGGCACAGGTTTCCCGTCAGCGAGCGGTGAAGAATGATGCCAATGGCAATCAGGTGATGGTGATGGAATTGACCATGACTCAGGTTGAGAAGGGCCACCAGGTCAATTTGCAGGGCGTGCTGCTGGAAATGCGCAAGTCGATACAGAAGGACTTCTTCCAGGGCGGCTACCAAAGCGTCTGCAACAAAGTGCATGCGGCGACGCTGGGTTCTTTGTCGGCGCTGGAAACCACTTGCACGATCACCGAAAACGGTCGGCATGTGTTGTCGCAAACCCTGGTAGCGGCGGTAGAGGCGGACAAGGCTTATGTTCTTTCCTACGCCGGGCAAGCTGAGGTTTATAAGGCGAGCGCAGACGAGATAGTGGCGGCGAGAAACAGCTTGAAACTTTAAGCCGCTGTACTCTTCACCGCGAAGGTTAGATACCCGAAGGGATTAAGTACAAAGTTTAACGTGGGTCATGATCGTAACATCGCGCAGCAAAATGTTTGGCGTCTGGCTCAGCAACGTTACAGAAAACTCGAAACTTCTTCGATGAAATTCATTTCATTTGTTAGATATTGTCAATAAAAAAGCCCTGCATGATGCAGGGCTTTTTTGTTGGCAAGGGATTAACCGCGCAACCAGGAGTCAACGGTGGCGGCACCGTATTGTTCCTTCCAGGCTTTCAGGCCGCGGTGGTTGCCGCCCTTGGTTTCAATCAGTTCACCGGTGTGCGGGTTGTGATAAACCTTGACCACGCGAGCGCGGCGGGTTTTAGGCGCTGCAGAGGTCTGCAGACCGGATTTTGCCGGGTTCGGATCGAGGATGGCGATGATGTCTTTCAGGCCTTTGCCGTAGGTTTTCATCAGCCCCTGGAGCTTTTCTTCGAATTCGATTTCTTTCTTGAGCCCGGCATCGTTCTTCAGCGATTCCAGCTGCTTGAGCTGTTCCTGAAGGGCCTTTTCAGCTGCACGAAATTCAGCGAGTCTGGACAATATCTTTACTCCAATAGTGTGTTTGGCTGATACCAACCGCAAACAAAGCTAATAAGCCAAGAGCCTTGAAGCGACTCGGTGATAAATGGCTCACCTGCCAATCTTGCTCAGGTTGAAAAAATTGTAGTAGTTAATGCGCCAAGAGTAAATCCTGATGTTGTCTTCATGTAACAACAGCGGTCTTTTGTATCAATTTGGTGCGCCTGATCGGGACGCTCGTCTTAATCCGGCTTAGTTAATGGTGAGTTAATGCGCTGATGAACTCCACGGCCGGCATCGGTTTGCCGAACAGGTAGCCTTGCAGAAAGTTGACGTGATGTGCAGTCAGATAATCGGCTTGCGCCTGAGTTTCGACACCTTCGGCAACAATACCCAGATCAAGCTTGGCCGACAGTTCGATAATGGTATCGAGAATGTGTCGGGACAGCGCATCGACGCCGATCATGGCGACGAAACTCTGATCGATCTTGAGGAAATCCACATTGAATTTGCGCAAGTAGCCGAGGCTTGAATGACCGGTACCGAAGTCGTCAATCGCGATCTTCACGCCCAGTGCATGCAGTTGCTCGAACAGTTGCCGGGTGATGTCGGTCGGCTCGATCAATTCGCGCTCGGTCAACTCCAGCACCAGGCTGATGCTGTCGGGCACGAACGCGGCGAGAAACGCCCGGCAGTCCTCTACCAGTTCCAGATCCTTGCAATGGCTCGCGGTGATATTGATGCCGATATGAAAGGGCGGGGTGAACGTTGATGACAGCGGTCCCAGCAGCGCAGCGGTTTGTTGCATCAAGGCGCGGGTCATCGGCACGATCAACCCCGAATGCTCGGCGAATGGAATAAACAGGTCCGGGCGCACCAGTCCTTCTTTGGGGTGAGTCCAGCGCATCAGCACTTCGGCCCCCGACCACATCTTGCTGTCGCCATGCACCACGGGCTGAAAGTAAGGAATGAATTCGCCTGCCTCGAGCGCCCGAAGCATCTCGTGGCTCGGAGACGTCGAGCGCTTCTGCAAGACATGGCCGATGGCACCCGAGACCACGCCAAAAAAGATCAGCAGACTGAACAGCGGCGGGTATTCATCGGCCATGTAGCGCCAGGTTTCGCCCTCGGGAAATCCCGCAGAAACGCTGAACGCATAACGCGAAGAATCGAGTGTGTGTTGTGCTATCGGCAACGCGGGCAGGGCGCCAGTGTGTACTTTGCCGTCGGCCGACAGCCAGTTGTCGCCCACTTGCAGCACCAGCAACATGTGCCGGCCGATCAGACGCAACATGTTGCTTAGATGGTAGCCGTCGAGTGTCGTCAGTGCGCCGCCGCGACCCTCGCTGAGCCGATAGACCAACAGAGCGGTGTTGGGTGTTACCGGGTTGCCATTCATCAGCCACAACTTGCCCTGGTTGTAGTCGCCCGCGTTGACGGCTTCCTTGAAGTCGCCAAACAACGAACTGCAATAGAGGTTGTCGTCCCACACCAGATTGGTCGAGCGCACGAACGGGCGACGGGTCACTTGCTCGCGCAGGGCGAGTTTGACGTTCTCACAAGTCTGGCCGGCCAGAGGCAGCAATTCACGGGCTGCCTGGGCCGTGTTGTCGAGCATCAATTCGAATTGGCGCAACGCCTCTTCCGCAGTCTGTTGTGAACCTTGTTCCAGCGTGCGTTCGGCCTGCACGTAGAGAATTACGCTGCCCAGCAGCACCGGAAGCAAGCCACTGAGCAGTGTGACGACGATGCGGGCGCTGCGTTTGCGGCGGGGTCTGGCGGTCAACGGCATGGGCGCATCCTGTCGCGGTGGAGTGGGGCTCTCGAATGCAGGCCGGATAACGGCGCGCCGCTGAAAATCACATCAGCCAGAAGGGAGGATAGATGGCAGAAGGCGCTTGCGCTGCTCATCAAAGATTCATCCGCGACGCCACTTCGATAAAGGCCAGGGTGGCGGGAGAGGCCTGGCGCTGATCGAGAACGGCAAGTCCGACCTGGCGCTGCACGGCGGGCAACAACGGCTTTTTCACGTAGTGAGACGTTGCTTCCTCCGGCAATGAGCCTTCGGCAACAATCGTGATGCCATCGCCACGGCTGACGGTGTCGAGGGTGCTGAGCAGTTGCGAGCAGCGATAGCGAATATTCGGTTGCAAGCGCGCGGCCATGAACAGCTGCGATACCAGTTCTGAAGAACCCGCCTCGGTGAGCACGAACGGGTCGTCGCACAAGTCCTTGAGAGTCAATGCCGATCGCGCTGCCAGCGGATGACCTACAGGGAGCAGGGCAACCATCTGGTCTTCGATCAGCGCAAACGTGTCGAAGCGATCTTGGGGCAGCACCACAAAACCGATGTCGATCCGCCGCTCTTCGAGCCACTGGGTCACTTGTTGATCGGGTCCTTCATCGATGTGCACCTCGATGCCCGGATGCGCCTCTCGATAACGCCGCAAAATATTGGGCAACAGTTTGATCGACGATGTTGGTCCGAACGAGCCGATGCGCAAGGTGCCGCTTTTCATACCGCGCGCATCGGCGGCTTCCTGACGCAAGGTGTTGGCCAAACCGAGCATCGCGCGGGCGCGCAGCAACAGTTGCTCGCCGATATCGCTGAGTTCCACTGTCGACTGGTGCCGACGCAGCAGCTCGACGCCGAGTTCTTGCTCCAGCGCTTTCATCGCATGGGATACCGCCGACTGTGAAATCCCCAGCCGATGCGCCGCGAGGGTGAAACCGCGCAGTTCGGCGACCAGCGAGAAGATCTCCAGTTGGGTGAGGGTCATGAGTATTTGCTCATTTTACGATGATGGGGAATGAGGTGAATGATACGGCATTCCTCAAGTTCCCGGGTCTGGAGCGTTATGCGCAATGTCGAACAGCTGCACACAACATCGTCGGATATTCCCGTTTACCTGACACTGGCGGTGGTCACCATGATCTGGGGCGGGACCTTTGTCGCCGGGCGGTTCCTGGCTGGCAGCCTGAGCCCAATGTTCGCCGCCAGCCTGCGCTTCTTGCTGGCCAGTGCGGCGTTGCTGGGCTTTTTGTGGCTGGCGCGGATCCCCTTGGCGCGGCCGACCCCAAGGCAGTGGCTGCAACTGATGCTATTGGGATTCTTCGGGATCTTCTTCTACAACCTGTGCTTCTTTTACGGCCTGCAATACATCAACGCCTCGCGCGCCTCGTTGATTGTCGCGTTGAACCCGGCGGTGATCGGTCTCGCCTCATGGTGGTTGTTCAAAGAGCGCCTCGGCCGGATCAAAGTCGCCGGTATCGCCACTTGTATTGTCGGCGCCGCTCTGGTGATCGTCAGTCGCAATCTGCAATTGCTGGCGGCAGCGCCTGATGCATGGATCGGCGATCTGTTGATTCTCGGCTGTGTGCTGGGCTGGGGTGTTTACTCGTTGTTTTCCCGTGAACTGAATCAGACGCTGGGGCCGGTGCAGACCGTGACGTATTCGATCCTGATCGGCACGCTCATGTTGTGGGTTGTGGCGGCTGTGCGCGGCGAACTGAGCTGGGAGGCGCTGGATGATCTGGGGCTGCCGCAATGGCTGAGCCTGACCTACCTCGGCGTCCTCGGCTCGGCGCTGGCCTACATCGGCTATTACCACGGTATCCGCAAAATCGGCGCGACGCGCAGCGGGGTGTTTATCGCGCTGAACCCGTTGACGGCCGTGGTCTTCGGCGCAGTGTTGCTGGACGAACACCTGACATTGGCCATGTATGGAGGTGGCGCACTGATCCTGACGGGCATTTACCTGTGCAACAAACCCCTTGCACCGGGCGCCAGAAAGTGGATTTTATAGAGAGAGCAGACAAGCCTATTTACGCTGTGTAGAATCGGGTTACGCATACAATAATAATCGTCTTCTGGCAGCAGAAGCCTCGCCCGCAAGAGCCTTGGGTCGACAATGAAGATATTCGGGTTTCAACTGATCTACGGTGACTTTCTCGCCCGCAGTGTGCGTGGCATCTCCTGCGCGCCACCCACCGACCTCACATGACTGACAAATAACCCTGGTTAATTGATAAGAAATGATGAGGTGCCACCATGGCAGATTTATACGAAAACCCAATGGGCCTGATGGGCTTTGAATTCATCGAGCTTGCATCGCCGGTGCCGGGCACTCTGGAGCCGATCTTCGAGATCATGGGCTTCACCAAAGTCGCCACCCACCGCTCCAAGAACGTGCACCTGTACCGTCAGGGCGCGATCAATCTGATCCTCAACAACGAACCCAACAGCGTTGCGTCGTACTTCGCCGCCGAGCACGGTCCGTCCGTTTGCGGCATGGCGTTCCGCGTCAAGGATTCGCAAAAAGCCTACAACCGCGCACTGGAACTTGGCGCTCAGCCGATCCACATCGAAACCGGTCCGATGGAGCTGAACCTGCCGGCGATCAAAGGCATTGGCGGCGCGCCGCTGTACCTGATCGACCGTTTCGGCGAAGGCAGCTCGATCTACGACATCGACTTCGTGTTTATCGAAGGCGTTGATCGCAACCCGGTCGGTGCCGGCCTGAAAATCATCGACCACCTGACCCACAACGTGTATCGCGGTCGCATGGCCTACTGGGCGAACTTCTACGAGAAGCTGTTCAACTTCCGCGAGATCCGTTACTTCGACATCAAAGGCGAATACACCGGCCTGACTTCGAAAGCGATGACCGCACCGGACGGCATGATCCGCATCCCGCTGAACGAAGAGTCGTCCAAAGGCGCGGGCCAGATCGAAGAGTTTCTGATGCAGTTCAACGGCGAGGGCATCCAGCACGTCGCGTTCCTCACCGACGACCTGATCAAGACCTGGGATCAGTTGAAGAAGATCGGCATGCGCTTCATGACCGCGCCGCCGGACACCTACTACGAAATGCTCGAAGGCCGTCTGCCGAACCATGGCGAGCCGGTTGATCAACTGCAATCGCGTGGCATCCTGCTCGACGGCGCCTCGGAGCAGGGCGACAAGCGTCTGCTGCTGCAAATCTTCTCGGAAACCCTGATGGGCCCGGTGTTCTTCGAATTCATCCAGCGCAAAGGCGATGATGGTTTCGGCGAAGGCAACTTCAAGGCTCTGTTCGAGTCGATCGAACGCGATCAGGTGCGTCGTGGTGTGCTAGCCACCGAGTAATCGGCCACTGAAATGAAAAATCCCGGCCTGCAGCGATGCAGGGCCGGGATTTTTTTGAAGATCAAAAGATCGCGGCCCGAGCCTGCGGCAGCTCCTACAGGGAAAATGCATTCCAAATGTAGAAGCTGCCGCAGGCTGCGATCTTTTGCTTTTAAGGACGGCGTTGCCGCGTCAGGTGTTTGAAGCCTTCGAAGATCAGCACCACAACCGCCAGCCAGATCGGAATATACGTCAGCCATTCCCCGGACTTGATGCTCTCACCGAGCAACAACGCCACGCCAAGCAACAACACCGGCTCAACATAACTCAACAGGCCAAACAGACTGAACGGCAGCAATCGGCTGGCAATGATGTACACCACCAGCGCCGATGCACTGATCAGGCCGAGCAGCGGGATCAGCCACATCAGCCCCGGGTATTGATCAAACACGCCCAAGCCTTGCTCGCCGCCCTGCACAAACCACCAGGCGACCGGCAGCATCAGCGTCATATCCACCCACAATCCGCCGAGGTGGTCGGTTTTCAGGTATTTGCGCAGGACGAAATACAGTGGATAGCCGACCACGACCACCAGTGTCGCCCAGGAAAAACCGCCGACCTGATATAGCTCATTGAGCACGCCTAAACTGGCGAAGAACACTGCAATTTTCTGCAAATAAGACAGACTTTCTCCGTAGGCAATCCGTCCGGTCAGCACCATCGCCAGCGGCAGCAGAAAGTAGCCCAGCGACACGTCGAGGCTGTAGCCGTTGAGCGGCGCCCACATAAACAGCCACAGTTGCACACCGAGCAGGGCAGCCGAGACGCTCAACCCGGCGATCAGTTTTGGCTTTGCCGCGACCACACGAACCAGCTCCAGCACCCGCCGCCATTCCCCGGACACCAGCATGAACACGGTCATGCACGGCACGGTCAGCAGCATCCGCCAGCCGAAAATCTCTACGCCACTCAACGGTGTGAGCAACGAGGTGTAGTAATACATGACGGCAAACAGCACCGAGGCTGAAACCGATAGAGCGATACCTTTAGACAAACTGTCCTCGCGGGGGTTGATGGTCAAACGGGGCGCGAAGGATACGTGGTTTTTGTGCTGAATATTGGGCAAATGCTCAATATTCTTCACACACATTCCCCTGTATGAGTTGCCGCAGGCTGCGATCTTTGATCTCGCCTTTGAAAGTCGAAAGATCGCAACCTGCGGGCGTTCCTCCACAAGCGTAGTCAGTGGCAGGAAAACATCACTGAGCAACCTTCAACGGATTACCGAAGCGCTTGAGGTACATCTCGCCGAACTTGTAAGAGGCATAATCGGTGACGTGACCAATATCACGATAGACCGGCAAACCGTCGACGGTGGTCATGCAGGCGGCGTCTTTGCACTGCACGATTTTCGGGTCAATGACGATCAAGTCGGGATATTCAGCCTTCAGATCATTGAAGAGTTTTTCCAGTACCGGCTCTTTGGCACCTGACCATGGCGCCGTGGCGCAGAGGCTGCTTTGCTCGACACTGCCCATCAAACCGCGCAACTTGACCTGTTGCAGCAGGCAGGTGTTGATCCCCTCAGGCATAGGCAGCGTGTTCTCGAGAAGGACTGGAGTAGCACCGGATTCGACAATGATATCCAGAGCCTTGCGGATCGCTGTGCCGAGACGTTGTCTTGACAGTTCCGGGCTGCGCGGGTCATCGAGTTTGGTGACGATGTCATCGTCGAGATAGGCCTCCCAGAACTGACCCACGATCACATACTTGAAATGCCGCTTCGCGATCATGTCGTAATAGCGTTGAGCGGCGTTGTGGCATTTTTGATACAGTCCGTTGGTGTATTTACTCTCGTCATAGAGGTAGATCCCGGGCAAGGCCAGGCACGCCGGATAGCCCTGTGTGAGCACGGCAAGATTGGCATCCTTGGCCAATGTTTCAACAAAGCCCCAGTAATGATTCGAAAACGAATCGCCCATCAGCAATATTTTCGGTGCAGCCTGTGCGGCGCCCGATATGCAGCCAGGATCGGCGCCATCGCTGACACCCAAGCATCCCTCGCGAGTGGCCGGAACAGACGCTTTCAAACCGTTGAACACGTCGTTGTAGCCTTGGTTGAAGCGGTTCGGCCAGCCTTCTTGTCTGACGCTGGCCGCGTGGAGCAGCGACAGGCCGATTGCCGGCACGATCATTAGCACGACCAGGGTTTTGGCAAAGCCGAGCCTGGCCTTTCGAAAGCGGTTTTCGATCAACACATAGCAGAGCCAGGCCGTGACGAACGTGGAGACGAAGTAAACGATCGTCATCGGCGGGGTGAGCGCGATGCCCATGTAACTCATCACCGCCAGGATCGGCCAGTGCCACAAGTACAAGGAGTACGAGAGCGTGCCGATAAACACCAGGGGTTTGAACGCCAGCAGTTTTGAAGTGATGCTCGCATCGCCAACACCCTGGAACAGTAGGGCTGCCGTAGCGAGGCAGACGGCAATGGCGTGATATCGCGGAAAGCCCGGCAGGATATCTTCCAGGGTGGCGCAGTAGATGATCGTCGCCAGCGAAAGCGCGCAGACCAGCGTGGCGCTCAGGCGATTGAGCCTGAACGTGTCCGTGCTGAAGATGACCGCACAAGAGCCAATCATCAATTCGAAAATTCGCGCGGTGAAGAAGTAATAGTTTTTTTCAGGAGCCGTGTAAGACAGGTACAGGGCGAGCGCCATTGCCGCCAGGGTCAAGCCGAGCACCGCTGCTTTGAAAAGGCTTTTCGCCAGATAACGGTAGAGCAACCAGAGGCCCAGTGGCAGCGCCAGGTACCACTGCCATTCGATGGCCAGCGACCAGGTGTGCAAGAGCGGCAGACTGGCCGCATCGGGCGTGGCGTAACCCGTGGTGACTTTGGAAAAGTACTGGTTGGAGATGATCAGCGACGTGTATTTCTCGCTTTTGAGAAAGTCCACATAGTCATCGGGCAAGTACAGCAACGTTGTGACAATCAGCGTTACGACCAGCAACGCAATCACGGCCGGTTGCAAGCGCCAGATGCGCCGCGTGTAGAACCCCGAGAAAGTGAACGTGCCGTTGTTCAGCGACTTCATGATGATTGCGGTGGTCAGATAACCCGAGATCACGAAGAAGATATCGACGCCAATAAACCCGGACGGGAAGAACGCCAGGCCGCCGTGAAAAATCAGCACCAACAACACTGCGATTGCGCGCAGCCCATCGATATCCGCACGGTAATCAATCGAAGGTTTGCGATCCACCGCAGTTGCGGTCGCTGCCGGCGCAGGAAGCTTATCGGCAAACAGTTTGAACAGCAGCCCGCGCAAAGGCTTCCTGGTTACCTCAACGGGGCGATTGAGCATGTATTAAATCCCTGGTTATTTCTGAACGCTCAATCAAATCATCCGTTTGATCGCGCTTGCTTCAACGAAAAACAGCCGATTGTATCGGCTGTTGCTGGACAAGGGAAAACGCTTAAACCAGATGCGGTTTACGCCCCGACACAAAATGACTGACATCGTTGAATCCCGGCGTCGATGCGTGGCCCGGCGTCACCAGCGAATCGATGAAAGCCTCATCGGCTGCGGTGATCTTCACGGCCTGTGCCTTGGAATACGCATCCCATTGCGCTTCGGTGCGCGGCCCGACAATCGCCGACGTCACGGCACTGTTGTTCAGCACCCAGGCAATCGCAAACTCCACCATCCCGACGCCGCGCTGCTCGGTGTACTGCTGAATCTGCTGGGCAATGCGCAGTGATTCCACGCGCCACTCGGTTTCCAGAATGCGTTTGTCCTGACGCCCGGCGCGGCTATTGGCGTCCGGCTGCACATCCGGCGCGTATTTGCCGCTGAGCACGCCACGGGCCAGCGGACTGTCATGCCGAAATCCTTTTGTCGGTGGGAAAGGTTTAATCAAATACCAGAACCGCTGGAGCCGGCAAACAAATTTGTCCAGGAATTACTTTTCAAACCCCACCCGACGGGAGCCGTTCGTCGTGACTGTCAGATCTGACAGTAGGCACGGCGGTAGATGTTCTGGCCTGATTCTGGAGGGTGGCCTCGTTGAAAAGTCCAGGCCTATTCTTGAAATCAGGAGCTCGTTGATGGATACCAAGACTTTGGATGTGGCGTTACCCGCCGACGCCGAGATCAACCTTTACGCGCCGCAACTTCCGGACAGCAATACCTCCGTGGCCGGTGCCGATTGCGGTATCGCCAAGGCGTTCTACGAGCTGCGGCCGAATGGCGCAACCGTCATTATCAATCCGGTGCTGGCGCAGCGGCCGCTGGATACATTTTCAATTCACGTGAACGGAGCAATGCGCGTCGACAGCCAGCAGGCCCAATCCACGGACGACGCAGTGACCCTGCATATTCCCAAAAATTTGCTGAGATCCGATCCGGGTTTCGTCAATGAACTGAGCTATACCGTCACACGCACCACCGGTGCTGAAGAAACCTACGAGCCGCCATTGACGATTCTGTACAACGCCATTCGCCCCGGGATGGAGGACAAGAACGGCGATGAAGGACACTCCGAACTCGAGTTAGGACTGCCTCGGGATGTGCTGGAAGACGGTATCGATGCCGATCGTGCAGCACAGGGCGTGCAGGTCTGGTTCTCCTATCCCTATTGCCGGCCGTACGACCGGATTGTACTCAACTGTAACGGTCATGATGTTGAGTGGGAGGTGCATCCGGACGAGGCTCCGGCGACACCGACCAGTACACCCACTCGCATTGGGCGTCTATTGGAAAAAGCCGATCTGGAGGCGGCAGGTGATCATCCCCAGTTCTCTTTCACCTATACGGTGTTCGACCAGATTGGCAACGGAGCCGATCTGAATTCGCCGTGGTCGGCGGCGATCCGCGTTGTTGTCGATCTCAAGGGCACACGGATGGCCGCTCCCGATATTGCCGAAGACCCGGATGACCCGCACGACGCGCCAGATACCATTGACCTGAACAAACTGGGCAACAAGGATCTGACCATCCAGGTGCATGTCCTGGAACCTCTCTGGGCCACCAACGACACTGTCCGCGTGAAATACACCGCGACGCCAGGCAGCGGACCCGTTGTCGCACATACGGTTGACCAGTTGGTCGGCAGGCTTCCTTTTGTGCACCGGTTGATGATTCCCAATGCCAAGGTCATCGGCGACAGTGTGGTCGCTGTGTTGTATGAGCAAATACGTGGGGGAATCGTTATTGCGACATCAAAAGTTGCGCGGGCACGGGGGATTGTGAAACCGGTTATTTTGGGAGTTAAGAACTCGTCCGGAGCGGACGTGCAGAACGGCGGCACGGTTTCGGACAATAAAGTGGTGTTGTCGGGTTCTGCGCTGGCGGGGATGGTGTTGCGGGTTTTTGATGGTGAGGCGTTTATTGAGGAGGTTCAAACCGGATCGAATTATAAGTGGCAGAGCAAGTTGCTGCCGATTGCGGTGGGGCTGCACAGCTTTACCGTGAAGGAAAAAACCGGGAATCAATTTGAATCGGATCCATGGCGGTTTCAACGTTTGGCGCTCAACATCGACCGGACGCAGATGAAGCTGGACGGTTTCTCGGTGAAGGTGCCGCAATGGCCGAAAACCGGTGAGGATTCGCTTGGTAATACGGGTATTCGCGTACCGACGGGTGGGGTTCCGCCTTATGACTTTGCGTCTTCGGATCCGTTGACTGCGCCGGTGACTGCGGCCGGTAAGGTAACGGGACTCAAGCAGGGTGTGGCGAGGATATACGTTACGGATCGGGAAGGTGAGACAGTTGATTACTTGGTCGCGGTTACGAATGTTTTTAGATTACTGATAAGTGATAAAGAACTTGGCCATATAGAAGCCGAAGATTGGATGTTTTCTCTGGCTGCGCATTCGACATTTAACTCTGTGTTTTTACGAGACCTTCTTCGGTGCTACGTAGTGCCAGCGCATGATTCTATCTGGACCTGTAGGGTTCCGGAGGAAAATAGAAGGATTGGAGGCGTGATTACCCCAGAAAACATCCAAACACTACAGCTACTTGGGGCTAAATACATTTCGTGGTGCTTGATCTCCATTTAGGCTTTCTTCAGGATTGGATTCCCACGTTCTGCGTGGGAATGCTCTGCTTTACGCTCTAATTGGGACGTGCAAAGTAAGTTATCGACTCAGCGCTGCGCAGCGTTCGCGTAAAAATGCCTGTAGCACCTTGACTCGTTCCGACACCTGCACCCGATGCGGACACAGCAAATTGAATGGCACGCTTTCACCTTGCCAATCATCAAACAACGTCACCAACCGCCCTGCGCGGACATCTTCGGCAATGTCGAGCCAAGCCTTGTACGCGATGCCATGCCCGGCCAGCGCCCAGCGGCGGGCGACTTCGCCGTCGTCGCTGAGGTAGTCACCATGGACCTCGACTTCCAGCGTTTCATCGCCGCGGCTGAAACGCCAGCTGTTATATGGCCGGCCATTGCGTAGATAGAGCAGGGCGCTGTGCTCGCTTAGTTCGCCGGGATGTTGCGGGGTGCCACGGCGCGCCAGATAGTCAGTGCTGGCGCAAGCGACGCGCCGGTGTTGCGGCAGAATTGGCAACGCCACCAGCGTCGAATCGCTCGGCGTGCCAAAACGCAGGGCGACATCGACGGTCTCGCGGAACAGATCGGCGTGGCGGTCGTTGAGCAGCAGTTGCAGCTGAACATTCGGATGTTCACGCTTGAAATCGTCGAGCCACGGCAACAACACGTTGCGCCCGAAGTCCGACGGTGCGGCCAGTTGCAACACGCCGCTCAGGCCTTCGTTTTGCTGCTTGATTGCCTGTTCGCCCTCGGCCAGCGCCGCCAGTGCCAGGCGCACGCTTTCAAGATAACGCCGACCTTCTTCAGTCAGACGAATGCTACGCGTGGAGCGTGCGAACAAACGGATACCGAGGCGGGTTTCCAGACGTTTCAACGCGATACTGGCGGCTGCCGGCGTCAGTTCGAGCGAGCGAGCGGCAGCGGAAATGCTGCCGGCATCGGCGACACGGACGAAGATCTCCAGATCGAGAATCGAGCTCATTGCTAAAAATCCTTTAAAGATCTTTGCGTTTTTGCGGGATTTTTTCGTGATTGGCAAGGATGGATACTGCAATCAATCAATAATCGCAGGAGAGGCGCATGAGCTGGACATTCGATCATCTGGCGTTCAATACCGCTGACGGGCAGAGCTTGCAGGACGATTTCGCCAAGTTGCTCGGGCTCAAGCCGGGCCGGCGACCGCCGTTTCCGTTTCCCGGGCGTTGGCTGTATCAGGATGGGCATGCCGTGGTGCATGTGATTGAGCGGCCGTTGCCGGATGACACGGAATTGAGCCACATCGCGTTTCGTACTGATGAGCCGGCGGAAACGGTGTTGCAGCGGGTGCGTGAGAGTGGATTGCCGTATCAATTGGCGCAGGTACCGGGCGATGGGATTGCACAGATTTTTGTGCAAATGCCGGGTGGTCTGGTGATTGAGCTGGACGCATTAGAAGCCCCTCACCCTAACCCTCTCGAAATGTCGGACCGCCCGAAGGGAGAGGGGACTGACCGAGGTGCTTGAACTAGGTGCGCCGACGTGCAATACCGAGTCGAACTCAAATCTTGAAAAGCACCAAAATCGGCTCCCTTTCCCCGAGTCGAACTCAGGTCTTGAAAAGCCCACAGATCGGCTCCCTTTCCCCCTCGCCCCGTTGGGGGCGGTCCGACGTTTCGGGAGGGCTGGGGTGAGGGGGAAAAGATCTCCAGAACACCACAAAAGCCCAGCCGAAACCCCAATAAAAAACGACCCTGAAAAGGGCCGTTCTTCTGGCATCAAAACCTCAAGCCCGCAACGTCCGCGTCATGCGCAGCGCCAGCAAACTCCCGCCAACAATCACCCCCGCCAGCAGATACAGCGCGGCATCGGTCGACCCCGTGCTGTCCTTGACCCAACCCACCAGGTACGGACTGAGGAACCCGGCCATCTGCCCCATCGAGTTGATCAACGCCAGCCCACCGGCCGCAGCACCCGCACTCAACATCGCCGTCGGCACCGGCCAGAACATCGGCAGGCCAGTCAGCGCACCCATGGTGGCAATGGTCAGACCGAGAATCGCAATCGCCGGGTTAGCCGCGAAGTTAACCGCAATCACCAGACCGATCGCGCCCATCAGCATCGGCACCACCAAGTGCCAGCGACGCTCCTTGCGCAAGTCCGCCGAACGCCCGACCACCAGCATGAACACCGCCGCCAGCAGATACGGAATCGCACTCAGCCAGCCGATCACCAGGTTATCGCTAAAGCCGAGATTCTTGATGATCGATGGCAGCCAGAAGTTGATCGCGTACACGCCACTCTGGATGCAGAAATAGATCAGGCCAAACGCCCAGATCGCCGGGTTCTTGAACACCGCCAGCAGCGAGTCGGACGTAGTCTTCGGCTTGTTCGCCAAATCTTCCGCCTGATCCGCTTCGAGCACGGCGCGCTCATGCGGGCTCAGCCATTTGGCGTTGGCGAAGCTGTCGCTCAGCAGGAAATAGGCGAGGGCGCCGAGAATGACTGTAGGAATGCCTTGCAGCAGAAACATCCACTGCCAGCCGGCCAGACCGCCCTGGCCCGCCGCGAAGTGATTGAGAATCCAGCCCGAGAATGGGCTGCCAAGCAAACCCGACACCGGGATCGCCGACATGAACAACGCCATGATCCGGCCACGGCGGAAGGTCGGGAACCACTGCGAGAGGTACAACACGACGCCCGGGAAGAACCCGGCTTCGGCCGCACCGGTGAACAGGCGCAGCGTGTAGAACTCGGTCGGGGTGGTGACGAACAACAGGCAGGTCGACAGCGTGCCCCAAGTGATCATCATTACCGCGATCCAGCGCCGTGGGCCGAATTTGGTCAACGCCAGATTGCTCGGTACGCCGCACAACACGTAGCCGATAAAGAAGATACCGGCCCCGAGGCCGTACACGGTTTCGCTGAATTTCAGCGCGTCGAGCATCTGCAGTTTGGCAAATCCAACGTTGACCCGGTCGAGGTAGTTGAACAAGTAGCAGATGAAAATGAAGGGGATCAAACGCAGGGTGATGCGTTTGTAGACGGCGTTTTTATCGTCATCGATGGTCTGGGTAGCTGCGGCGCTGTGCGACATAGCGGCTCTCTCTTTATTATGATTTTTTGCGATGCAAAGGGTAACGTTGATCGCCCCGAGAGTCTCGGCCACCTTTGGCCGGATTGTCTTTGTGCCTGAGCACAGGGTTTGCCGCCAGACCCTGTGCGGGTGAACAACTGCCAGTGCCGAAATTTAAGGATTGCCGCCGTTATGTTCGAACTCGATCACGACCTCGCCCAGGACATCGTCGACCGGGCCATGGCCATTTTGCCCTACAACGTCAACGTCATGGACAGCCAGGGGCTGATCCTCGGCAGCGGCGAACCGGAGCGCATCAACACTCGTCACGAAGGCGCGCAACTGGTGCTGGCCAACGGTCGCGTGGTCGAGATCGACGCGCAGACGGCCGTGCATTTGAAGGGCGTACAACCGGGCATCAACCTGCCGCTGTTACTCGATCAGCGCTTGATCGGCGTGCTCGGCATTACCGGCGAACCGGAGCAACTGCGCACGTATGCGGAACTGGTGCGCATGACCGCCGAAATGCTCGTTGGCCAGCGCAATCAGCAGGCCGAACAGCAATGGCGGCGCCAGCGTTGTGATGATTTGCTCGCGCTGCTGTTGAGCGAGGCGGGTGACTCGCCGCGTCTGGTCGATGAAGCGCAGCAGCTCGGGCTTAAACCGCAACTGACGCGGGTGCCGTATCTGTTCGAGCTGGGCCTTGAACATGGGCCGGGGCAAACCGTCGAGGCGTTGAGTGCCTGGCTGATGTCGCGTTATCCCGATAGCTGGTGCGTGAGTTCGGCGAAGTCATCGCTGCTGTGGTGTCGCCCGGCGAATCAGACCGTCGAGCACGACCGCTTACTGGAAAAACTCGACGGCCTCGGCTGGAAGATTCTGCGCATCGCCGTGGGCGGGCAGGCCGATGGACTGGCCGGGTTACGTCGGTGTTATCGGCGGGTTGGTGATTTGCTCGCCTATGGCCGGGAAGTGTTGCCGCACTCGCGATTGCTGACGCTGAACCGCTATCGCTTGCCGGTGATGTTGTGGCGGCATCGCAATGACGATGCGCTGGACGAATTGCTCAAGCCGCTGCGCAAGGTGATCGCCAAGGACGGCAACGGCCAGTTGCTGGCGACGCTGCGCAGTTGGTGCGAGCACGATGGTCAGAGTCAGGCGTGTGCCGATGCGTTGGGGATTCATCGCAACAGTTTGCGTTATCGGATGGAGCGGATTGCTGAACTGAGTGGGGTTGATCCGTTGCGGCTGGACGGGATGTTGGCGCTGTATCTTGGGGTGCAGCTATTACCCCAGACAGATCTGTCGGCATGAGGTGATTTTGAGGCCGCCATCGCTGGTAAGCCAGCTCCCACAAGGGTTGATGGTGTTCACTGCATTTGTGTTCACCGACAATCCCTGTGGGAGCTGGCTTGCCAGCGATGGCGGCCGAACATTCACCGCCACTTTCCCTGTCTTTGTGAAAATGAACAATAAACGCCCCCGCCACTTGTGCAGCGGACCGGCGTCAACGCTCAGGCAGACTGGCAGCATGAGGGGCATTGCAACCGGAGAATTCGCATGAAGATCGTCATCGCCCCCGATTCGTTCAAGGACAGCCTCAGTGCCCAAGGCGTCGCCGAAGCCATTGCCCTCGGCCTTGCTCAGGTCTGGCCGCACGCGACCTTGGTCAAATGCCCAATGGCTGACGGTGGCGAAGGTACGGTCGAATCGATCCTTGCCGCGTGCGAAGGCGAGCTGCGCCGCACCCGCGTGCGCGGCCCTTTGGGCACAGCCGTCGACGCTGCATGGGGCTGGTTGCCGCACAACCACACCGCAATCATTGAAATGGCCGAGGCCAGCGGCTTGCAATTGGTACCGCTGGGGCAGCGTGATGCCTGCATCAGCAGCACTTTCGGTACCGGCGAACTGATTCGCGCAGCGCTGGATGCCGGCGCGCAACGGGTGATTCTGGCGATTGGTGGCAGCGCGACCAATGACGGCGGCGCCGGGGCGGTGCAAGCGTTGGGCGTGAAGTTGCTCGATGCGCAAGGACAGACGTTGGTACCCGGCGGCTTGGCCTTGGCGCAACTGGCGCGTGTCGATTTGAGCGAACTTGACCCGCGACTGGCGCACGTGCGCTTCGATATCGCAGCGGACGTCAATAACCCACTCTGCGGTCCGCACGGAGCTTCCGTGATTTTCGGCCCGCAGAAAGGTGCCTCACCGGCGCAAGTGCAGCAACTCGATCAGGCCTTGGGGCACTTCGCCGAACTGTGCGCACAAGCGTTGGGCAAAGACGTTCGTGATGAGCCGGGCAGCGGCGCGGCAGGTGGTCTGGGGTTTGCCGCCAAGGCATTCCTCGGCGCGCAATTTCAAGCCGGGGTTGAAGTGGTTGCCGAACTCGTCGGCCTCTCCGAAGCGGTCAAAGGTGCCGATCTGGTGATCACCGGGGAAGGGCGCTTCGATGCCCAGACCTTGCGTGGCAAGACGCCGTTCGGTGTCGCACGGATTGCCAAACAGCACGCCGTGCCGGTGATCGTCATCGCCGGAACGTTGGGCGAGGGTTACCAAGAACTCTACGATCACGGCATCGATGCAGCATTCGCCGTGACCAGCGGCCCGATGACGCTGGAGCAGGCCTGCGCCGAAGCACCGCGCCTGTTGCGCGAACGCGCGACGGACATCGCCCGTGTCTGGCAGCTCGCTGTCAAACGCTGAGCCTGATCAGCTGCCGAAGGCTGTGATCTTTTGATACTGCTTTTAAACGTCAAAAGATCGCAGCCTCGTTCCACTCGACAGCTCCTACACAAAACAACCAACTGTGTTTCATTGCTGTAACACCCTGAAAAATAGTTGCTCTTGACCCGCAATCTTCCTAAAGCCTGGCCGATACAGCTAACAGGCGCGCACATAACTTCCTAAAACAGTGACGCCGGACTGGACCCGCCCCCCTCGGGCCAGTGATGACGCATGGACGCTCGTAGTTTCTATCTTTCGAGAGCTCAACTATGTCCCTGCGTAACCTGAATATCGCGCCCCGTGCCTTCCTCGGTTTTGCCTTTATCGCCTTGCTGGTGATCGTCCTCGGCGTGTTCGCCGTCAACCGCATGTCGATCATCCGTCAGGCGTCCGTCGAGATGGATTCGACGCAACTTCCCAGCGTGACGCAACTTGCCGTAGTGACAGAAAACGTTCTGCGTCTGCGGATTCTGTCGTTCCGCGTGCTGGTCAACCGCGAAGCGGCCGGGTTGCAGGAAGCGCAGACCCGCATCGGCGTTCTGGTCGACAAGGTTCGCGCCGCCCAGGCCAGTTACGCCGCACTACCGGCAAGTCCGGAAGAGCGGGCGTTGTACCAGACCTTCGCGACCACGCTGGACAACTACCTGCAAGCGCAGAATCAGATGATGGAGCTGTCGCGCCAGGACAAACTCGACGAGATGCGCACCCTGATCAACACGCGGATCAAGGACGGCACCGACCAGATGGGCGAACAGCTCAACCAGCTGATAGCGATGAACGCCGCCGATGCAAAGACCGCTTCGATTCAGGCCGGCCAATATTATGACAGCGCCATCACCGGCATCATTATCGTCGCTGTTTTCGCAGCCGTTGCCACGGTGCTACTGGCCTGGCTGCTGACCCGCAGCATCGTCACGCCGCTGAACCGTGCCGTGCAGGCCGCGCAAACCATTGCTGACGGCAACCTCACCAAAGTCATCGAAATCGACGGCAAGGACGAAGCGACGCAGTTGCTGCAGGCGCTGGCCACCATGCAGAGCAACCTGCGCAAAACCATCGAGCAGATCGCCGGCTCCGCCACGCAACTGGGCGCCGCAGCCGAAGAACTCAGCGCGGTGACTGAAGAAGCCTCCCGTGGCCTGCAGCAGCAGAACAACGAAATCGAGCAAGCTGCCACCGCTGTCAACGAGATGACCGCCGCCGTCGAGGAAGTTGCGCGCAACGCCGTGTCGACCTCGGAAGCCTCGAACCAGTCGACCCACGCCGCCCGCGAAGGCCGCGATCAAGTAGTGAAAACCGTCGACGCCATCCAGACCATGACCCACGACGTGCAGAACACCGCGCACATGATCGAAGGTCTCGCCGCGCAGGGCCGTGACATCGGCAAAGTGCTCGATGTGATCCGCGCCATCGCCGAACAGACCAACCTGCTGGCGCTCAACGCGGCCATCGAAGCGGCCCGCGCCGGTGAGGCCGGGCGGGGGTTTGCAGTGGTGGCGGACGAAGTGCGCGCACTGGCTCATCGCACGGCGCAGTCGACCCAAGAGATTGAAAAAATGGTCGCCGGCATTCAGAACGGCACGGGCGAAGCGGTTTCGTCGATGCAGCAAAGCAACCAGCGCACCCAGACCACTCTGGAAATGGCCCGCGCCGCCGGTGTGGCGTTGGAGCAGATCACCCAGTCGATCCATCAGATCAACGAGCGCAACCTGGTCATCGCCAGCGCCTCGGAAGAACAGGCGCAAGTGTCGCGCGAGGTCGACCGCAACCTGGTCAACATCCGCGATCTGGCCACGCAATCGGCCGCCGGGGCCAACCAGACCAGCGCCGCGACCCACGAATTGTCGCGTCTGGCGGTGGATTTGAACGCCATGGTGGCGCGTTTCGTGATTTGAGATACGGTGAAGGCTGGAGACCGCGCAATCAGGAGACGTACATGCGCTATTCAGCCTTGACCCAACGAATCGCCGGAGAAGGAGCCGCCGCCTGGCAGATTCACGACCGAGCGCTGGAGTTGCGCGCCGAGGGTGTCGATATCCTGCTGCTGAGCATCGGCGATCCGGATTTCGATACACCTCTGCCAATTGTTCACGGCGCGATCGATAGCTTGTTGGCCGGCGATACCCATTATTCCGAAGTACGCGGTCGTTTGGCACTGCGCAAGCTGATTGCCGAACGGCATCGTCAGCGCAGCGGGCAAGCGGTCGAAGCCGACCACGTAATCGTTATGCCCGGCGCGCAATGCGCGGTGTATTCGGTGGCGCAATGTCTGCTGGATCCAGGCGATGAAGTGATTGTCGCCGAACCGATGTACGTCACCTACGAAGGCGTGTTTGGCGCTTGCGGCGCGACAGTGGTGCCGGTGCCGGTGCGCCCGGAAAACGGCTTTCGCGTAGACCCGTTCGATGTCGCTGCGCGGATCACGCCGAAAACCCGCGCCATGCTGCTCAACAGTCCGAACAATCCCAGCGGCGCGAGCCTGTCACTGCTGATCTGGCAGGAACTGGCGGCGCTCTGCGTGCAGCATGACTTGTGGCTGATCAGCGACGAGGTCTACAGCGAACTGCTCTATGAAGGTCAGCACGTCAGCCCGGCGAGTTTGCCGGGCATGGCCGAGCGCACGGCGACAATCAACAGCCTGTCGAAATCCCACGCCATGACCGGCTGGCGCATCGGCTGGATGATCGGGCCGACATCGCTGGCCGAGCATTTAGTCAATTTGTCGCTGAGCATGTTGTTCGGGTTGCCGGATTTTGTGCAGAAAGCCGCAGAGATTGCGTTGCAGTCAGACCTGCCGGAAGTGACGCAAATGCGCGAGGAATATCGCCTGCGCCGGGATCTGGTGTGTGAACGTTTGAGCGGTTGTCCGGGGTTGTACCCGATTCGCCCGGATGGCGGCATGTTTGTGATGGTCGATGTGCGCCAGACCGGGCTGGGCGCCCAGGCGTTTGCCGAGCGGTTGCTGGAGGGTTATGGCGTGTCGGTGCTGGCCGGTGAGGCGTTCGGGCCGAGTGCTGCGGGGCATATTCGTATTGGGCTGGTGCTGGATCGGGTGAAACTGGCGGATGCTTGTGCGCGGATTGCGTTGTGTGCGGCGCAGCTGTTGCAGGCGCGCAGTGCCTGATGGTTTTGCGTTGCCTGCACTGGCCCCATCGCTGGCAAGCCAGCTCCCACAGTGATTTGAGGTGGACATGATATTTGTGTCCGCTCGAGAACCCTGTGGGAGCTGGCTTGCCAGCGATTGGGCCAGAACAGGCACTGAAGATCTCAGCCCTGCCAGGCCGATGGATTCACCAGATTCGCCGGCTTCTCTCCCTTCAACGCCGCCAACAGATTCTCCACCGCACAGCGCGCCATCGCTTCGCGCGTCTCATGCGTCGCCGAGCCCATGTGCGGTGTCGCCACCACATTATTCAGCTGCAACAGCGGCGAATCATGGTTCAGCGGCTCACGCTCAAACACATCCAGCCCCGCCGCACGAATCCGTTGATGACGCAGCGCCTCAATCATCGCCGCCTCATCGACCACCTTGCCCCGCGAGATATTGATAAAGATGCTTTCCGGGCGCATCAGTGCGAACTGCTCGGCGCCGATCAAGCCTTCGGTCTGCGCCGTCAACGGCAAGGTCAGGCAAATGAAATCGGCTTGCTGGAGCAGATCTTCGAGGCTGCGGTATTGCGCATCAAATCGCGCCTCGACCGCGGGTTTGCGCGACTGGCTGTGGTAGATCACCGGCATGCCGAAACCGAAATGCCCACGCTGCGCCAGCGCTTCGCCGATGCGGCCCATGCCGATAATCCCCAGCGTCTTGCCATGTACATCGGTGCCGAAATGCGTCGGACCGATGTTGCGGCTCCATTGGCCGCTGCGCACCATGTTCGCCAGTTCCACCACACGCCGGGCAGCCGCGAGGATCAGCGCGAAACCGGTGTCGGCGGTGGTTTCGGTAAGTACGTCCGGGGTGTTGCTCAGGAGGATCTGGCGTTGGTTCAGGTAATCGATGTCGTAGTTGTCGACGCCCACCGAGACGCTGGCGATGGCTTGCAGCTGCGGCGCCAGATCCAATAACGCCGCATCAAGTTTCAGGCTGGCGCCGAGCAAACCGTGGGCACGGGGCAGGGCGTCGCGCAGTTGCATGACACCGTCGGCGTCGAGGCTGTCGATCAGCGTCACTTCGCACTGCTCTTGCAGACGCGCCATCAGCGCGGGCGAAAGTTTCTTGTACAACACGACCTGTTTTTTCATGGCAAAAGTCTCTTCAGGAATGCGCTGGCACGGCACGCGTGGCAACGGCTTTGGCAACGACGCGATCACTGGCGCCGGGCTTGAGAAAAATAGTCAGCACCACCGACAGCAGCAGCGCGCCGCTCATCAGCAGGTACGAAGCGCCGGGCGAACCGGTGGAGCTGTTCAAATAACCGACCAGATACGAGCCGCCGAACGAACCGAGCGCGCCCATGCTGTTGATCAGCGCCATCGCGCCACCGGCAACGTTGGCCGGGAGAATCTCCGGGACGATGGCAAAGAACGGCCCGTAAGGTGCGTACATGCAAGCGCCGGCAATCACCAGCAGCGTGTACGACCACCAGAAATGTTCAGCGCCCAGTGCATAAGAACCGTAGAACGCAATAGACGCGATCAGCAGCGGCGGCCAGACAAAACGTTTGCGCTTCTGCAACTTGTCCGAACCCCACGACACCAAAAGCATGCCGATCACCGCCGCCAGGTACGGCAGCGCCGACAACCAGCCGGCCTCGATCATGTCCATTTGCGCGCCAGCCTTGAGGATCGACGGCAGCCACAGTACAAAGCCGTAAACGCCGATGCTCCAGCAGAAAAACTGCAGCGCGAGAATGATCACCTTCGGCGAACGGAACGCCTCGGCGTAGTTCTTCACCGCTTTGATGCCGACCTGTTCGGCAGCGAGTGCGCTTTCCAGATCGTGCTTTTCCTGATCATTGAGCCACTTCGCCTGAGCCGGACGATCATCGGCCAGACGCCACCAGATAAACGCCCACAGCACCGCCGGCAGGCCTTCGATGATGAACATCCAGCGCCAACTGAAATGCTGCACCAGATAACCCGAAACCACTGACATCCACAGCATGGTCACCGGGTTGCCGAGGATCAGAAAAGTGTTGGCCCGCGAGCGTTCGGCACGGGTGAACCAATGGCACAGATACACCAGCATTGCCGGCATGACAGCGGCTTCGACGACACCGAGCATGAAGCGGATGACGATCAGCCAATAGGCATTGGAGACCACGCCGGTCAACGTGGCGAGACCGCCCCAGAGAATCAGGCTGACGAAAATCAGTTTCTTCACGCTGTGCTTTTGCGCGTAGATCGCACCGGGCACCTGGAAAAAAAAGTAACCGAGGAAGAACAGTGCACCGAGCAGCGATGACAGGCCCGGGGTAATCATCAGGTCTTCGGCCATGCCCGAGGCGGCGGCAAAACCGTAGTTGGCGCGATCGAGATACGCCAGGCTGTAGGTGATGAACACGATCGGCATGATGTACCACCAGCGGCGGGTGGCGAGGGTTGCGGTTTTCATGGGTCTTGCTCCTGAGCTTGTTGTTTTTGTCGCAGCAGGTTCAATAAATCGGTTGCCTGTCAGGGCCTCATCGCTGGCAAGCCAGCTCCCACAGGGATCTCGGGTATGTCAAAGATTGCATTTCCACCACCAACCCTTGTGGGAGCTGGCTTGCCAGCGATGGCGGCCTCAAATTCGCTGAAGAGTTCGGCCCGGGTCGGAAGGCCCTCCATATCCCCGCGACTCTGCACCGCCCGACTGCCAATCCAGTTCGCGCGCTGCGCCGCCTCGGCAAAACCCTGATGCTCCAGCAGGGCGCTGATCATCCCCACCGCAAAGCCGTCACCGGCACCGACCGTGTCGACGACATTGGTCACCGGCACACCCGCGACAAAACCCTGATCCAGATGCGTTCGGTAATACGCACCCTGCGGGCCAAGTTTGATCGCCACCGCTTCGGCACCTTGATCGAGATAAAATGCAGCAATGTCCGCCGGGTCTTCGAAACCGGTCAGCAAACGGCCTTCACTCAAACCCGGCAGCACCCAATGGGCGAGGGCGGCGAGGCGGTTGATCTCGGTGATCATTTCGCGCTCGCTGGCCCACAGGCTCGGGCGCAGATTGGGGTCGAAGGACACGCTGCGCCCGGCATTGCGCATGCGTGTCATCAGTTCAAAGGACATCTCCCGCGTCGAGGCTGAGAGCGCCGGTGGGATGCCCGTGGCATGCAGATGACGAGCGCTTAGCAGATTGGTCGTAATCGACTGCGGCGACAAATGACTGGCCGCCGAACCGCGCCGGAAATACTCGACCTGCGGATCGCTGCCATCGTCATTGCGGGACTTGAACTGGAAACCGGTCGGGTGTTGTTTATCGACATCGACATGGCTGCAATCCAGGCCTTCCTTGATCAAGGTCTGCACCACAAAGCGCCCGAGCGAATCGTTACCGACGCGGCTCAGCCATGCGACGTTGAAACCCAGACGCGAAAGCCCGATGGCGACATTGCTGTCAGCCCCGGCGATGCGCTTGTGGAAGTGCTCGACGGCGGCCAGATCACCGGTCTGCTCAGCGACCAGCATCGCCATGGTTTCACCGAACGAGAGAATATCGATCTCAGACATGAGCAGGCTCCAGGCGGGATTGGCCGAGGCGGGCGAGGGCGGCTACGTGCTCGCTGGTCAGTTGCACCAGATCTTCGCCCTGCAATGGGTATTCGGCGGCGCGCATAACGCCTTGGGCCATGTGCCGCAACAGTTGTTCCCACAGGTGTAAGTCGCTGATGGCGGGCGGCACCGCGACCAGTTTGCCGTCAGCGCGACGGGCCACGGCTTTGCAATGCACATAACCGACATATCGGCCGAGCAGGCGGGCGGCGCTGGCGGCGGACTGGTCTTGCCACTGCCAGTTGCCGATGTCGAAAGTCATTTTGATTGGCAGGTTGTGCTGCTCGACGGCAGCGAAGAAACGCTGAAATGGCTCGATGCGCCCGCCGTGTAAAGTCTGGTCGTTTTCCACCAGCAACTGCACTGGGCTGCGTTTCAAACGCTCGGCCAAAGTTTGCAGATCGTTGGTGTCGGTGAAGTAGCCGAGAGAAACCTTGAGCCACTTTGAGCCGAATGCTTCGGCCTGTTGCAGCGCGGTGATCAACTCGGGATTAGGCTGCGCCTGCCCGGCGAGCCACAGTTCGGTGGGGGAGGAATAGATGCTTTGCAGGCCCTGCGCCTCGGAGGCCTGAGCCAGTTGCGCAGGGTCTTCACGCGTCAGCAGCTCTTCGCGCCACTCGATGCGATTGGCCCCGGCCGCAGCCAGAACAGCGATGAAAGCATCCTGCCCGCGCTGGCGCACAAGCTCGGCGCCGTAGCTGGACAGACTGATGGAAACGGCGGGTTTATTCATTGTTATTGACCTCTGAAACCGGTTTCATTTTTGTTCAAAAAAATATCAGGTGTTTCTGTGTTGTCCTTTTGGGCCTCATCGCTGGCAAGCCAACTCCCACAGTGTTCGGGTCGTACACAAGGCTTGGTACACCTCTAAACCTGTGGGAGCTGGCTTGCCAGCGATAGCGTCAGCTCAGACACCGCCAACCTCACGGGTTGACCCACGCTCCACCAGCACCGGCGCAAAATCCACCACCTGTGCCACCTCCTCATCCCCACGCAAGCGTTTGAGCAGACACTCAAACGCCCGCGCACCAATCTCTGCCGTCGGCTGAGCCAGCGCGGTAATCCCGCTGCCCACCAACGGATACCAATCCAGATCATCCAGGGCAATCAGCCCGACATCCTCGAACAATCGGCAACCCATTTGGCGTAACGCAGTCGTCGCAGCCAGCGCCGCTACGCCATTGGCGCAAAACAGCGCTTTCGGACCATTACCGGGTGTGTTTAAAAAGGTTTGAAGTTGCGCGTTCAGAGCGTCGCCGGTTTCCAGCACCGCCCCGGTCAGGGCCGACCGTTGGGCAATCTGCGCCTGAAAACTGCTGACCCGTTCGATTCGCGAACTGGTGCCGTCAAAGGGTTCAGTCACCAGCACCAGATCCCGATAACCACGTTGCTGCAGATGCGTAAGCGCCATTTCCACAGCTTGCGGGTTGTTCAGTCCGACCATGTCGCTGTCGAGCCCGTCGACCTTGCGATCCACCAGCACCAGCGGCATCTCGCGGCGCAACTCGTGCAACTCGTCGCGATGATGCCCCAGCGTGTTCACGATCAGCCCTTCGATGTTGTACGAGCGCAACAGCGCCAGATGCTGGCGTTCCTGCTCGTCATCGCGGTCGGTGTTGCACACCACCAGGCTGTAGCCGTGCGCACGGCACGCGGTTTCCACCCCGTGCATTACGGCGATCGAATAAGGGTTGCGGATATCGGCCACCAGCATGCCGATCAGGCGGGTACGCCCACGTTTCAGGCCGCGAGCCATTTGGTTGGGGCGGTAGCCGAGTTCGCCAATTGCCTGCTCGATGCGCAGGGCAATGGTATCGGAGAGCAGGGCGCGGTCCTCGCCGATGAAGCGCGAGACGCTGGCTTTGGACACGCCAGCGCGTTCGGCGACATCAAGCATGGTCACGCGGCTGCGCTGGGCGGCGGAGAAGTCGTTCACGGTCTGAAACCTTGTTATTGGATTTATAGGCTCAACGTCTGCATGCAGCGCTGAAACCGGTTTCAGGAAACACCAAAAACAAATCTTCCGTCAAGTGAATGATCGCCAGCGGTCTTTGTGTCGCCGACGGGCGGGATCACGTCAGCCGAACAAACCCGCGGCGATATTGATCGAAAATCCCAGAATCGCGGTGTTGAACACGAAGCCGATCAACGATTGCGCCAGTACGATTTTGCGGATATCGCGGGTGGCCACGCCGACATCTGCAGTTTGCACGGCGACGCCGATGGTGAAGGAGAAGTACAAGAAGTCCCAATAGTTGGGGGTAGTCAGCCCCTCGGCGAAGCGCAACGCCGGCTCTTTGCCATTCCAGGTGTAATACAACCTGGCGTAGTGCACGCAGAAAATCACCCCGATCAGCAGCCACGAGCCGATCACCGTCAGCGCGGTGAAACCGTAGTGCAGCAGTTTGCGCGTGGTTTCGAGGTCCTTGCTGCCAGCCAGCTCGAAGGTGATGGTCGCCAAACTCGCCAGCGCGGCGATGCACACCACGAACAGCACCAGCCCGGCGTTTTCGTCTTCGACTTCAGCGATGCGTTTCACGTCCGGAGCCTTGGCGCGCACGGTCAGCCAGAACATCAGGATCAGGTAAGTCCAGACGCCAGCGTTCCAGCCGATGAGGATTTTGCTGACGATGGAATCGGCGGGGACCAACAGACCGGTAGCGAGGCCGAGGAGGGCGGCGGCAGACAGACGAGGGTGGGTGCGGGCGAGGAAGCGCATGGGGACTCACGTTGGTGAACTGTCTCTGCACCATAGCGTACGCAACCCTGCTTTTGTAGGAACTGCCGAAGGCTGCGATCTTTTGATCTTCTAAAAGCAAAGTCAAAAGATCGCAGCCTGCGGCAGCTCCCACAGTTTGGATCAGTGGGGTTTGGTGAATCGTTGTACGAGTTTCATGACCACGACGAAGAAGACCGGCACGAAGATCACCGCCAGCGTTGCGGTAATCATCCCGCCGATCACGCCAGTACCGATCGCCTGTTGGCTCGCCGAGCTGGCGCCGGTGGCAATGGCCAATGGCACCACGCCAAGAATGAACGCCAGCGACGTCATCACGATCGGCCGCAGACGCAAACGCGCCGCCTGCAACGTTGCATCGATCAGGTCGTGACCTTCGTCATACAGGCTCTTGGCGAACTCGATGATCAGGATCGCGTTCTTCGCCGACAGACCGATGATGGTGATCAGGCCAACCTTGAAGAACACATCATTGGGCATCCCGCGCAACGTCACCGCCAGCACCGCGCCGAGCACACCCAGCGGCACCACCAGCAACACCGAAGTCGGAATCGACCAGCTCTCGTACAGCGCCGCCAGACACAGGAACACCACCAGCAGCGAAAGACCGAGCAGGATCGGCGCCTGATTGCCAGACAAGCGTTCCTGCAACGACAGGCCGGTCCATTCCTGACCCAGACCTTTCGGCCCCTGTGCAACGAGACGTTCGATTTCCGCCATGGCTTCGCCGGTACTGTGCCCCGGTGACGGTTCACCGGAAATCGCAATCGCCGGATAGCCGTTGTAACGGGTCAACTGCGCCGGGCCCTGAATCCAGTTGGCCTGTACGAACGCCGACAGCGGCACCATGTGCCCGGCGTTGTTGCGCACGTGCATTTTCAGCAGATCGGCCACCTGGCTACGTTGATCACCTTCGGCTTGCACGACGACGCGCTGCATGCGCCCCTGATTGGGGAAGTCGTTGATGTAGCTGGAACCGACGGCAGTGGACAGCACGTTGCCAATGTCGGCGAACGAGACGCCCAGGGCATTGGCCTGTTTACGATCCACGACCAATTGCACCTGCGGCGCTTCGGCCAGTGCGCTTTCACGCACGTTCATCAGCACTTTGCTCTTCTCGGCGGCCGCGAGCAGTTCAGTTCGCGCCTGCATCAAGGTCGCATGGCCAAGACCACCGCGATCCTGCAAGCGGAACTCGAACCCGCTGGACGTGCCGAGGCCATCCACTGGCGGTGGCAGTACCGAGAACGCCATGGCGTCCTTGATTTCACTCAGCGCGATGTTGGCGCGATCGGCAATCGAGCTGGCGGAATCATCACTGCCACGCTGTGACCAGTCCTTCAGCGTCGAGAATGCCAAAGCCGCGTTCTGGCCACTACCGGAGAAGCTGAAACCGAGAATCACCACACTGTCACTGATCCCTGGCTCGCCGGCGTTATGCGCCTCAAGCTGTTCAGCCACCGCCACCGTACGATTCTTGGTGGCGCCGGGCGGCAGTTGAATGTCGGTGATGGTGTAACCCTGATCTTCCACCGGCAGGAACGAAGAGGGCAGGCGCGCGAAGCACAGACCCAACCCGATCAGCAGCACCACGTAGATCAGCAGATAACGACCGCTGCGTTTCAGCGCATAGCCGACCCAGCCCTGATAACGATCGGTCAGGCGCTCGAAGCGGCGGTTGAACCAGCCGAAGAACCCGGACTTTTCATGATGCTCACCCTTGGCAATCGGCTTGAGCAGCGTCGCGCACAGTGCCGGCGTGAGGGTCAGGGCGAGGAACGCCGAGAACAGAATCGACGTCGCCATCGATAGCGAGAACTGCTGGTAAATCACCCCGACCGAACCTTGCATGAACGCCATCGGAATAAACACCGCGACCAGCACCAGGGTGATGCCGATGATTGCGCCGGTGATCTGCGTCATCGCCTTGCGCGTGGCTTCCTTGGGCGACAGGCCCTCGGTGGCCATGATCCGTTCGACGTTCTCCACCACGACAATCGCGTCGTCCACCAGAATGCCGATGGCCAGCACCATGCCGAACATGGTCAGCACGTTGATCGAGAAGCCCAGCGCGAGCATGGTCGCGAATGTACCCATCAACGCCACTGGCACCACCAGTGTCGGGATCAGCGTGTAACGCACGTTCTGCAGGAACAGGAACATCACCGCGAACACCAGCAACATCGCTTCGCCCAAGGTGTAAACCACTTTGGTGATCGAGACTTTGACGAACGGCGAGGTGTCGTACGGAATCTTGTATTCCACGCCCGCCGGGAAGTAGCGCGCCAGCTCATCCATCTTCGCCCGCACCAGCGTTGCAGTGTTCAGCGCATTGGCGCCCGGCGACAGTTGAACGCCGACAGCGGTGGACGGCTTGCCATTGAGGCGCGTGCCGAACTGATATTCCTGGCTGCCAATTTCGACCCGCGCGACGTCACCGATGCGCACGGTCGAGCCGTCGCGATTGGCTTTCAGCACGATGTCGGCGAACTCTTGCGGCGTCGACAACTGACCCTTTACCAGAATGGTCGCGGTGATTTCCTGGTTCGACGGATTGGGCAGGTCGCCGATGCTGCCGGCGGAGACCTGAGCGTTTTGCGCGACGATGGCTTCATTGACGTCAGCCGGCGTCAGGTTGAAAGCGATCAGCTTCTGCGGATCGATCCAGATGCGCATGGCCCGCTCGGCGCCATACAACTGCGCCTTGCCGACGCCCTCCAGACGCTTGATCTCGTTCATCACGTTGCGCGCCAGATAATCACTGAGCGCCACGTCATCGAGCTTGCCGTCGCTGGACGTCAGGGTGATCAGCAGGAGAAAACCGGACGAGACTTTTTCGACCTGCAAGCCCTGTTGATTGACCGCTTGCGGCAGACGCGACTCGACGACCTTGAGGCGGTTCTGCACATCGACCTGCGCCAGCTCCGGGTTGGTGCCCGGCTGGAACGTGGCTTTGATCGTCGCGCTGCCGAGGCTGCTCTGCGATTCGAAGTACAGCAGGTGATCGGCGCCGTTGAGCTCTTCCTCGATCAGGCTGACCACACTTTCATCGACGGTCTGCGCCGAGGCGCCGGGATACACGGCGTAGATTTCGATCTGCGGCGGGGCGACATCGGGATACTGCGCCACCGGCAACTGCGGGATGGCCAGCGCACCGGCCAACAGGATGAACAATGCGACGACCCAGGCAAACACCGGGCGGTCGATAAAGAACTGCGGCATAGAAAAGCGTCCTGCTTACTGACCAGAGGTCTGGGCAAGTGGAAGAGGGGTGTCGTCGATCTGCACGGTTTCGCCGGGACGGGCATGTTGCAGGCCTTCGATGACGATGCGGTCGCCGGGCTTGAGGCCGCCGGTGACGATCCAGCGATTGTTCTGCACCGCGCCCAGTTGCACCGGTTGCTCGGCGACGCGCATTTGCTCATCGACGGTCAGCACTTGGGCAATCCCGGCGCTGTCGCGCTGCACGGCGCGTTGCGGCACGGTGATGCCGTTCTGAATGGTTGCCTGCTCGAGAGGCACGCGAATGAAACTGCCCGGCAGCAAATCCAGGTCCGGGTTGGGGAATTCGCTGCGCAGGATGATCTGGCCAGTGCCCGGGTCGACCGTGATGTCGCTGAACAGTAATTTGCCCGGCAGCGGATAAAGGCTGCCGTCATCCTGAATCAGCGTGGCTTTGACCTGATCCTGGCCGACTTCCTGCAACTGCCCGGAGCGGAACGCGCGGCGCAATTCGTTGAGTTCACGGGTCGACTGGGTGAGGTCGGCGTGAATCGGGTTGAGCTGCTGGATCAGCGCCAGTGGTGTGGTTTCGTTCTGCCCGACCAGTGCGCCTTCGGTGACCAGTGCACGACCGACACGCCCGGAAATCGGCGCGGTGACGGTGGCGTAACCGAGGTTCAGTTTTGCGCGTTCGACGGCAGCCTTGTTGGCCGCAACGTCAGCGGCGGTTTGCCGGGCATTGGCGCGGGCGTTGTCGTAGTCCTGGCCGCTAATGGCGTGGTCGTCGATCAACTGGGCATAGCGCTGCTCTTGCAGTTTGGCCTGGAACGCATTGGCCTCGGCCTTGCGCAGCGCGGCTTCGGCGCTGTCGAGGTCAGCCTTGAACGGTGCCGGGTCGATGCGGAACAGCACGTCGCCCTTTTTCACGTCGCTGCCTTCGCGGAAGGTGCGCTGCAAGACCACTCCGGCCACCCGTGCGCGCACTTCGGCAATTCGCGGCGCGGCGATGCGGCCGCTGAGTTCGCTGCTGAGCGTCAGGGGATGCGCTTCGATCGTCTCGATGCGCACCGTGGCCGGTGGCGTCTGATCCTCTGCCTTCGAGGACGAATCACAGGCGCTCAGTGCCAGCGCCATCGCGATCAGGCCGAGCCCGGCCAGCAGTTTGTTCGACATGTACAACCCCCAATATTGATGTCCGCATCCTACGGGCAGACGCCGAGATTAGCGGTGAAGCTTTGTAGGCGCTGTGTGAAATTGTGTAAGGGTTTTGCTCAGGGATGGGCGAGGGCGTATATCCTTCAGGTCTTGAAATTTATTGCGACAGATAGATAGCTTTCGCGAGCAGGCTCGCTCCCACAAGGAATCGCATTCCAAGTGTGGGAGCGAGCCTGCTCGCGAATGGGCCTTATCAGTCGCCACAGCACTTTCTGGATCACCCATGCCCAACATCCTCCTGGTCGAAGACGACACCGCCCTCGCCGAACTGATTTCCAGCTACCTGGAGCGCAACGGTTATTCCGTCAGCGTGATCGGCCGTGGTGACCACGTGCGCGAACGGGCGCGGGTCAATCCGCCGGATCTGGTGATTCTCGACCTGATGCTGCCCGGCCTCGACGGCCTGCAAGTCTGCCGTTTACTGCGTGCCGATTCAGCGACATTGCCGATCCTGATGCTCACCGCCCGCGACGACAGCCACGATCAGGTTCTGGGCCTGGAAATGGGCGCCGACGATTACGTCACCAAACCGTGCGAACCGCGCGTGCTGCTGGCGCGGGTGCGCACCTTGCTGCGCCGCAGCAGCCTCGGCGAACCGCTGACCGCCAATGACCGCATCCTCATGGGCAATCTGTGCATCGACCTGTCCGAGCGCACCGTGACCTGGCGTGATCAACCGGTCGAGTTGTCCAGCGGTGAGTACAACCTGCTCGTGGTCCTGGCCCGTCACGCCGGCGAAGTGTTAAGCCGCGATCAGATCCTGCAACGCCTGCGCGGTATCGAATTCAACGGCACTGACCGTTCGGTGGACGTGGCGATTTCCAAGCTGCGCCGCAAGTTCGACGACCACGCCGGCGAAGCGCGCAAGATCAAGACCGTGTGGGGCAAGGGCTATTTGTTCAGCCGTTCCGAGTGGGAATGCTGAGCTGATGTTTCGCATCCTGTTTCGCCTGTATCTGGTGACGATCGTCTCGTACAGCGCGGCGATCTATCTGGTGCCGGATCTGGTGGTCATGGCGTTCCGCGATCGCTTCGTCACCTACAACCTCGACTATTCGCGCGGCCTGCAATCGCTGATTACCCGCCAGTTTCATGCAGTGCCGCATGAGCAGTGGCCGGCGCTGGCGGCGTCGATGGACAAGGATTTCCAGCCGCTGCACATCGTCCTGGCGCGCATCGACGATGCCGAGTTCACCGCCATCGAGCAGGAGCGTCTGCGCCGTGGCGAAAACGTTGTGCGTATCGGCGACTGGGGCTGGCGCACGCTGGCGGTGACGCCGCTGGATGACACCACCGCCGTGCAAATGGTCGTGCCGCCGGATCCGATGGACGTCAATCTGTTGTACTGGAGCATCAACGTGCTGATCGGCGCGAGCCTGCTCGCCTGCCTGCTGATGTGGTTGCGCCCACACTGGCGTGATCTGGAACGCCTCAAAGGCACCGCCGAACGCTTCGGCAAGGGTCATTTGAGTGAGCGCACGAAGATCGCCCAGAGTTCCAACATCGGCAGCCTCGCCAATGTTTTCGACACCATGGCCGGCGATATCGAAAACCTGCTCAATCAGCAACGCGATCTGCTCAATGCCGTGTCCCATGAATTGCGTACACCGCTGACGCGTCTGGATTTCGGCTTGGCGCTGGCTTTGTCCGATGACTTGCCGACCGCCAGCCGCGAGCGCTTGCTGGGACTGGTCGCGCACATTCGCGAGCTGGATGAACTGGTGCTGGAGTTGCTCTCTTACAGCCGCTTGCAGAATCCGGCGCAACTGCCGGAGCAGGTCGAGGTGTCGCTGGATGAGTTCATCGACAGCATTCTGGGCAGTGTCGATGAAGAGCTGGAATCACCGGAAATCGTCATTGACGTGTTGCTGCACGGCCAGCTCGAACGCTTCTCCCTCGACCCACGCCTGACCGCGCGGGCGATCCAGAACCTGCTGCGCAACGCCATGCGCTATTGCGAAAAGCGCATTCAGATTGGTGTGCAGGTCAATGCCGAGGGCTGTGAGATCTGGGTCGATGATGACGGCATCGGTATTCCCGATGACGAGCGGGAGCGGATTTTCGAGCCGTTCTATCGACTGGATCGCAGTCGTGATCGGGCGACCGGTGGGTTTGGCCTGGGCCTGGCGATCAGTCGTCGCGCATTGGAAGCGCAGGGCGGCACGTTGACCGTAGAGTCTTCACCGTTGGGCGGGGCACGCTTCCGGTTGTGGTTGCCCAATAACGCCTGAGCTACATGACGCTGAAAATATCCCTGTGGGAGCGAGCCTGCTCGCGAAGGCGGTATGTCAGCCAAATATGCGTTGACTGACCCGACGCCTTCGCGAGCAGGCTCGCTCCCCCATGGGGATTGCGTTGTTCAGACCAGCTCTGTGGATTGAATCAACCCGACCCCGGCACTTTGCATCCGTTCAATTGCTGCCGCCAGTGATCCATTCAGATCGATCGCCCGGCACGCATCCAGCACCACGTAGGCATTGAACCCCGCCGCCCGTGCATCCAGCGCCGAAAACATCACGCAGAAATCCAATGCCAGCCCCACCATGTAGACCGTATCGATCCCGCGCTCTTTGAGGTAGCCGGCCAGCCCAGTGGTGGTTCGGCGATCGGCTTCCAGAAAGGCCGAATAGCTGTCGATATCAGGATTGCAGCCCTTGCGAATGATCAACTGGGCATGAGGCAAGTCGAGTCCCCGGTGAAACTCGGCCCCTGCTGTCGATTGCACACAGTGGTCGGGCCAGAGTGTCTGCTCGCCATAAGGCAACTGGATGACATCGTAGGGCTGGTGACCGGGATGACTGGAGGCGAATGAAGCATGGCCGGTGGGGTGCCAATCCTGTGCAACGACGACCTGGGTGAACTGACGGGCGAGCCGGTTGATCAACGGCACGATCAGATCACCTTCCGGTATCGCTAATTGGCCGCCGGGTGTGAAGTCGTTTTGAACGTCGATCACCAGTAAGGCAGTGCGAGACGAAATCGCCATCGGGGGAGTACTCCTGGAATATGACTTTCTTCGGCGTGGAAGTAACGTTTCTCTTGGCACAAAACGACTGCTCAACGAATTCAGGCGTGGGATAAGCCGCTCTACGATTGCTGCGAATGGCGCCGGCTTTCGTTCGCCTTTTGCGATCACTCCGACCAATGGTAGCGTTTTTACCGGTTTTACAGGGTTCACCTGTCAGATCTGACAGTAGGCAACCGCGGGCGATGGGTGTTTCATGCGCAGGACAAGAACCCCTGCTTCCGATCGTATCGGACCCTGTTCCCGAAGGATGATCACTATGGACGTCAAGACCCTTGAAAAACCGCGAATTGCCGGCATGAGTCAGCCGGTCCCGGGGCCAGAAAATGCAGATGCAGGGCTGCCTCTGGCACTGACTTATCTGTACCCGGAAGGGGTGAAGGTGTTCATCGAACCCGCCACTACCGCGCAGGACAATGACGTCTATGCCGTGCGTTTCAACGGAGAACGGGTTGCGGAGAAACCCATCGCCACCGGCGAGGCCTCTCAACGGGTAATCGTCTATGTGGCTGCGGACAAATGGAAGAGTCCGCTGAATGTTCTTGATTACGGGATAGAGCGAGATGGCGTGGAGCTCGAAGCTTCGGCGCCGTTGACGGTTATTTATCACGACAAGCGTCCGGGTAACGTGGACCGTTTTCCTGAGGAGGAAGGCCATTCCGAACTGGTGTTTGATGTGGCTCCGGATGCGCTGGATGAAGGTGTAGACGCCGAGCGTGCGCGTACAGGCGTAAGCATCAGCGTTACCTACCCGATAATGAGAGCGTTCGACACCATCGTATTGTATTGCAATGGTAAAACCTTCAGTCATGTGGTCAGTGAGGAAGCGGCGGATCAGCAGCGGCCCATCCAGATGACCATCGATGAGGCGACCTTTCGCACGGCCGGGGACAGTGCGCACTTTGAAGTGCGTTACACGGTATTTGATCGTGTGGGTAACAGTCCGGATGTCAACAGTCCGAACTCGGCCAGCCAGTATCTGTACGTCAACCTGAATGGCACCTGGTATGACCCGCCGATCCTCAGCGAGGACCCCGATGATCCTGACGATGACGCCAGCAGCGTCGAACTGGAAAAACTGGCTGGCGAACCGGCAATTGCACAAATCTATGTATCGCGCAGTTGGCTCAGAGACGATGAAATCCGTTTGACGGGGCGCTTCTATGCTAAGGATGGAGCGTTACTGGAACATTTGACGCTGACCGAAAAAGTGAAGAATGCACCGTTTTCCTACTCGATCCCTGTGCCTTACGCTGCGTTTGCTGCCGCCGCGAAGGGACATGCAGTGTTTTCGTATCAGCGCGTCAGCCAGGGGGTCGAACTCGACCGCTCCTATGTCCTGAAAACCAGTATCACCGGCGAGCCCGCTGCGACCCTTTTACCACCTGCACTGGTGGGCTCCGGTTACCTGATCGATCCTCTGGATTTGCCCAACGGTGTGACAGCCCGAGTCGAATACCTGGAGGATCAACCCGGTGACAAAGCGCGGCTGTTGGTCCAAGGCATAACCGGGCCGGGCTCGCCAGTCTTTGTTCCAAGCGCCTTCAACAAGAACCACCGGGCCAACTTTCTGATCGAGTCTTCAGTGCTGTCGGCCAGTCATGGCAAGACAATCCAGCTGTCATGGGAGTTGCTGCGAGGTGCGGCCCCTCAACCCTCCGCGCACCGTGACGTGGTGATCAAGCGGATCGAGGATCGGGATCGACGGCTGCCCACACCCGATATCCCTCAGGCGAGCAACGGGATACTTGATCTGGGTGATTTTACCGGTGGTGCGCAGGCGCAATGTGCGGTATGGCCATTGATGGCGGAGGGGCAATTGCGTTGGTTTCGTTTGCACGGCACAGATATCAACGGTGACAGTTACACGATTGTCCTCGCCGAGGCTGCTCCAGTGACAGCGCCGGAAAAACACAGCGGGCTGGATAATGCGTTGCCTCGCAGCGAACTCCGGAAACTCAAACCGGGTACGTCCGTGCGCATGGAGTTGAAAGTTGCCTATGACGGGCTCAATGACGAAACCACTGCAGTGGTGTTCAATTCGCCGACATTCACCGTGCTGAATTCTCCCGCGACGTTAATGGAAGATTTCACCGGCGTGCCGAATCAGACGGCACGACAAGGCGCAATCATGGAAACGCCCACTATGCAGATCACGTTCAAATCCGGTGACGGCGAATGCGCGATCATGCCTCGTTCCGACATCGGTCAATCCTTTCCCGGTCGAATCGATGGTCAGGTACTGAGCATCGGCCGCGACGCCTTTGGCGAGGCCGCGCAGGTAGTGGAAATAAAACTGAAGAATGCCTGCTCGCGAATCAGTTTTTTTCATTTAAGCGTTAACTATGAGGACAGCACCGTGGCTTACTACACCAGCAACGGGGAGCTCTTGGGGCGTCAGGCGTTAGGTTCGTCCTACGGCACACCGGTCAATGTTGCCTTTGATGCACCGGGGATCGCACGACTTGAGTTCCATAGTCCGAAACCTGACTGGTTTTCCCTTGACTCCTTTAAAGTGGATGCCTAGTGCCGTCAGACCAGTTCCGCCAACTTGAACTTGCGGTCAAGGCACTAGCCGATGGATCGCGATTTCAACAGCGTTGCGCTCTGCTCAAGTGCAGCCGCCGGAACGTGTCCGATCAACATCCAGGCATGTTCATGCTCTGTCCAGAACACTACGTTCATCTCGTGTCGACGTTCATGCTCAAGCGCTCGGCTACCCTGGTTCGAGCGCGTGACGCATAACGCCAGAGGCCCATGCCTGGCATCGAGGTACATGATCTGTGCGATCGGCACACCGTCGTATTCGAGCACTTGTGCGCGTTTGAATTCGGCACCCGGCAGTTTCAACGTGGCGGGTGAGAGATTCAGGCCCAGACGCGCATCAACCGTGCGCAGTTGCGCGCGTTGGGAGGCTTCGTCGGTGGGCAGGTGATCAAGCGTTTGCGGCACATACAGCGCCATGTAATCGGCCACCAATGCGCGCCAGTTGTTCGATTGCGCGGCGTGCCAGCCGAGGAATAACCGGTCGGCCAACCCGCCTCCGGCCAACAGCGCTGCGGCCGCGCCACCGATAAACCAGCGGCGACTCAGCCCAGGCTTTTCTGGCGAAGGAATGGCATCCAGCCGCGCTTGCAGTCGATCCAGCGGCGCCTGTTGCGCCAGCTCGTCATAGGCGTTCTTGTACGGCAGATTACTGCGGCTCAGCCATTGCACGCGCAGACTCAGCAGCGAGTCTTCGGCAATGGCATTGTCGAGCTGATCGCGGTACTCACGGTCGAGTTCGCCATCGAGGTAGGCGACCAGTTGCTCATCCGAAGGTGTGTTCATGAACGGTCTCCTTCGGTGGATTTCGGCACTGCCTGCAACGGCGGGTATTCGGCGAGTTTGAGGCGGGCGGTGGCCAGACGGCTCATCACAGTGCCGATCGGCACTTGCAGGATTTCAGCGACTTCGCGGTAGGACAAACCCTCGACATAGGCCAGATACACGGTTTCGCGCTGGGTTTCGGGCAGCGCATCGACGCGGCGGATCACTTGCGCGGCCATCACGTGAGTCTGCGCGGCGTACTCACCATCGAACGCCAGTTGGCCATCGGCATCGACCTGTCCCGTCCCCTGACGCACGCGCCTGGCGCGCACTTCGTTGAGCCAGATCGAATGCAGAATGCTCAATAACCAGCGATCCATGCGCGTGCCGGCGTTGTATTGACTAGCGCGCTCCAGCGCCCGCACACACGTGGCCTGCACCAGATCCTCGGCCAAATGCCGATTGCGCGACAGCAACAAACCGTAGCGCCACAGTCGCGCCAGATGCTGTCCGAGTTCTGCTCTGAATGCCTGATCGTTGACGATGATGACGGCCCTTATATGTGCTCAGGTTTTCGATGAATCGTTGATGGCTTCGGCCAGATCCTGGTATTCCTCGCAGGACATACCGCAAATCGATTTGATCTGCTGCAACTGTTCCTGCGCCAGATCGACGCGACCTTTGATCACATAGGCCTCGCCGAGGTATTCGCGCACTTGCGCGTACTGCGGATCGAGTTTCACCGATTGCAGGTAATAACCGATGCCTTCGTCGGTGCGCCCCAGTTTGCGTGTGGCGTATCCGCGATAGTTGAGGGCCTTGGCAGTGTTCGGTTGCTTCAGTGTGTCGAGCAGCGCTAGGGCCTCTTCGTAGCGACCGACCTTGGCGAGGCGATAGGCATAATCGGTACGGTCGGCATCCGAAAGTGCTTTGCTGACTTGCATCACACACTTCTGCGTTTTGCTGTCCCAGACCTGGCCTTTCGGGCATTCGGGCTTCTGCACTTCTTCTTCATCACCATTGGCCAAGGCCAACTGGCTGGCCATCGCCGCGACCAGCAGCAACGGGGCGGCGAACATAACGGAACGGATAGTCATGGGCAAGGCTCCACAGGGGGTTATGTTTCACTTTGAACACCACAGGGTGAATTTTTATTCATCGCTTTATCAGTGACTGTTCAAGTTCAGCGTAAATTCAAGCGCTATGCTCGGGAGCGTCTGCCGTCGATCCGATGTTTTGCCGTAAGGAGCGTTGCCATGACCGACCAAATCCATCACTCAGCCGCTGCCGGCTACAAAACCGCCGCCGACACCTACGTCAAAGGGCGGCCGGACTATCCGCCGCAAGTCAGTCAATGGTTGACCGCGACGCTGGGCCTGGATGGGCATAAAACCGTGATCGATCTGGGCGCCGGTACTGGCAAGTTCACCGGGCGGCTGGTGGCGACCGGCGCACAAGTGATCGCGGTTGAACCGGTGCCGCAGATGTTGGAAAAGCTGTCTGACGCCTGGCCCGATGTGCTGGCCGTGAACGGCACGGCGACTGATCTGCCGTTGCCGGACGCTTCAGTCGATGTGGTGATTTGCGCGCAAGCGTTTCACTGGTTCGCCAGCACCGAAGCACTGACCGAAATCGCCCGGGTACTCAAGCCCGGTGGCCAGTTGGGGTTGATCTGGAATCTGCGCGACACCGAGGTCAGCTGGGTGCCGAAACTGGACGCCATCGTCAACGCACTGGAAGGTGACACGCCGCGCTATTACACCGGCACCTGGCGCACAGTGTTTCCGCACCCGGCGTTCGCGCCTCTGCAGGTCGAACGGTTTCACCATGGCCATACCGGCTCGCCGGAGGACGTGATTTTCAACCGCGTGCGCTCGACCAGTTTCATCGCCGCGCTGCCGGAGGCGCAGCGGGCGAAGGTTGATGAGCAGATTCGCGCGTTGATTGCCGCCGAGCCGGAACTGCGTGGTAGGGATGTGGTGACGGTGCCTTACGAAACCGCCGCGTTCGTCGCCGTAAAAAAGGGCTGAATGCTACGACATTCCAGTGTAGGAGTGAGCCTGCTCGCGATAGCGGAGTGTCAGTCACCTCATCTTTGGCTGACATGACACTCCGCTATCGCGAGCAGGCTCACTCCTACAGGGGTTTCAGGTGTTCATAGTATCTGGCTGCATTTTGCCACCGCCTTCCGCCGTTCGCGAACCCCGCGCATCACGAGATACAACAACGGCCCAACCGAGACAAAAACCGCCGTCAGCAACAAATAAGGCACCACCGACCAGACCGACTGCCCACGCGACCGCGCATCCTTGACCATCCATACGCCGGCCAGAGTCGCCAGCAGATACAGATCAATCACCACCTGCGCGGTATCGGGCCGCGACATCAGGCCGATGCCAAAGTCGATCAACGACTGTTCAGCCTGCAGCATCACTGAAACGGTGTAAGCGCTGAACGCGAGTAAAGCCGTGAGGGGCAGGGCGATAGCCAACATGCAAGCCTTCCTTGGTGTGATGAGAGAGTCGCCAGACTAACGTCGCCACGCAAAATTGGCCATTGACTTGCCAGCACCGCGCAGGCTAATTTCCAGCCCATGACTTCGACTGTATCGCGTTGCCAGCCAATGATTATTACCGCCATTCCTCATTTGGCGGGCTAGCTCACGACTGCAGCACCCAACCCGCCCTAGAGGCGGGTTTTTACTTTCTGTCTCTTGGGTTTTGAAAAATGTCAGGAGACGACCATGCCGCACAGCCCCGATCAGCAAACCCTGCTTGAGCACTACGTGAAAAAGATCCTCGCCGCGCCGGTGTACGACCTCGCGGTGCGCACGCCGTTGCAAGCGGCGCCGGCGCTGTCGGAGGCGCTGGGCAACCGGATTCTGCTCAAGCGCGAAGACCTGCAACCGACGTTCTCCTTCAAGATCCGTGGCGCCTACAACAAATTGGTGCAATTGAGCGACGAACAGAGGGCGCGGGGGGTAATCACCGCATCGGCTGGCAATCACGCGCAAGGCGTGGCATTGGCAGCACGCGAACTGGGGATTGCAGCGACCATCGTCATGCCAGCGACAACGCCGGAATTGAAAGTGCTGGGTGTACGCAGTCGTGACGCTGAAGCATTGCTGCACGGCGAGAGTTTCCCGTTCGCGCTGGCCCATGCGCTGCAACTGGCGCAACAGACTGGGCGCACCTTCGTGTCTCCGTTCGACGACCCGGAAGTGATCGCCGGGCAGGGCACCGTGGCAATGGAAATCCTCCGCCAGCATCAAGGCACACTGGATGCGATTTTTATCCCGGTGGGCGGCGGCGGTCTGATCGCCGGCATCGCGGCCTACATCAAATACCTGCGTCCAGAAGTGCGGATCATCGGCGTCGAATCTGAACACTCCGCGTGCCTGAAGGCTGCATTGGAGGCGGATCAGCGCGTGGTGCTGCCCAATGTCGGCACCTTCGCCGATGGCGTGGCGGTAGCGCAGATTGGCGCGTTCGGGTTTGAGGTTTGCCGCTTTTGCGTCGACGAAGTCATCACCGTCAGCAACGACGATCTCTGCGCGGCGATCAAGAATATCTACGACGATACCCGCTCGATCACCGAACCGTCCGGCGCCTTGGCCGTGGCCGGGATCAAGCAGTACGTAGCGCGAACCGGGGTGCGCGAGCAGACATTCGTGGCGATCGACTCGGGCGCCAATATCAACTTCGACAGCCTGCGCCATGTCGCCGAGCGCGCCGCGATGTGCGGCGTCTCGGCATGATGAGGTTTACGGCAGCAACGGGCGCAGGAAGCTGCGCTCGTAGCTGACGATGAACTTCTTCTCGACCAGGCTGGCCACCAGTGCAGTGCTTTCCGGATCGGTCATCGCGATGTGCCGATAGCTTTCGTAATCCGCCAGCGACGGAAAACTGAACAGGCAATAAGCGATGTTGCTCGCGCCTTCGGACGGCAAAAAGTAGCCGTGATGCGTGCCGCCCAAGCGCTCGACGATGCCGAGCCAGGCTTTGGCGTAGGCCTCGAACTCAGGCAATTGGTAGGGATCAATGACATATCGGACGTGGCAGGTAATCAAACGAAGCACTCCTTGTTCCGGTTATTCCTGCAGGGCTGTACCGACTTTGTCCGACGCCGACCAGATGCGATAACGCACTTCGACGTCAGACGGCGCATACACCACGACCGGCAACTTGCTGTTGTAACGCAGCATGAAACCGTCACCAACGACCGGCACGAACGCGCGCTTCTTCTGGCTGCCGGGTGGGCAGGCCATCATCGTGCTCATCGGCCCGATGACTTTTTCCAGGCGATAGAACGGATAACCCCAGCCCTCAAGATTCTTCTCATCGAGAACGCCGCCCAAACGCTGGCGATTGCAGTCCACTTCCAGGGTTTTGCCGGCGAGAATTTCCACCTGGAAGTTTTCTTCCTGCTCTTGCTTGGGCAAGTGAATGACCTGGCGGGTGAACCCGGCTTCAGCCTTCGGGAACGGCGCGACGTCTTCAAGCTTGGCGGCGTGGGCGAGGGTGGACAGGCTGGCGATGAACAAACCGGTGGTCGCGTAAACGCGTAAAGAACCCATGGAAGCCTCCGTGCGGGTGTAGGGTGGATGACGGGCATTCTTACCGTCATGGGCCGTGATTGCAAACCAGCGTCGAGTTGCAAAATGCAGTGCCGGCAGGGGCCATTCTTGCAATTTGCAAGTAGCCAAATGCTGGCACCGCCGCCAAGTGCTTGATTTCATGAGGGTGAAAATGAATCGATGAAAGGCACGCTTTATGCGTCTTTTCAGTGCGGCGCACCGGACTTGGGCGCCTACACTCCAATGGGCATTTCGCAGTACCACCGCTTGTCGCACCAGGGAAACAGCGGGGACACACCCGTGCAGGGGCAGCAACGGTCAGCGTGAATACTTGATTGGCATCTCACAGTAAGGAGAGGGTTTCGCCATGTTTCTGTCTGCCTTGGAACTACGCAATATCATTGAAAGCAGTTTTCTGCCGAAACGCTGCCAGTGCACGCTGTCGCCGGACTTGTCGATGACCGTCAAGGTTTTCGGCGATCATCAGACCGATCAGGTCGATCTGCTGGTCAGTGGCATCGACGCCAGCCATCTCAATGGCTGTCGTGAAATCAACGAACTGATCGCCGGGCTGCGATCGGATCTGAACCAGCAAACTGTGCAACATCACTACAGCCCACGCTCCAGAGTCGTCTAACGCACCGTTTCACCCAGTTCGACCGTCACGCGCCGGGCCTGCACAAAACCAAGGCCCAGCGCGAACTCGACCAGCACCGCGAGCAAAATCCCGGGGCCGGCATGGCCGTTTAGCCATTCCGCAAAACCCAGCACCGCCAAACCAAAACAACCGACGATAAACCCGTTGCTCAGCGCATTGCGCCCCAGCGACGGCGGTGCGTTGCGCACCAGATAAAACATCACTCCCAACGCCGCAAACAGCACCGCACTGCGCCGCGCGACAAATCCGGCCCCTTCGGAATATTCAATGCTCCAGATCGCCAGCAGCATGTCCGGGACAAAGCCCCAGGCCAGCGCCAACAGAAAACACAACGAAGAAGTGAGACCCGACAACGTGCGAAACGACAACTGCATGGCGAATCCTTGCGGCAGTGAGGAGGGCTCCGAGCATAACCGCCGAAACTCCCCACGCCTACCGCAAACCCGCAAATCAGACGTTTCTGTCAGTTCTGGAAGTTGCACGCGTCAGACAATTTCCGATAGCTGATTTCCTCAGGCTTACCGGCATTGTCGATGTACTTCATGTCGGCCGTGACCACTTTGCACGTTTGTGTTGGCGGCTCGGTCAACGACACCACTTTGGCCACATGCAGCGGCATGCCGTACTCATACGGCACGGCTTTGGACGTGGCAGAGGTGTCATTAGCCTGGGCCAGCCCGGCAAACGCAGTGCAGGCGAGGGCGGCGGTGAGCAATAAAGGACGAATGTTCATGAAAGGACTCCCGTGTGGCGGTTCTAGAGTTCGGCGTGATGCACCCGAACCTGCCGCACTGGGCAACAGCCAAAATGGCTGAGGGCGTGCGGTTCAGTAGAGTTTTTGACCACGGCGTTAAGAGATGGTTAACGGGGCTGAACGCCGGCTGTCAGGGAGTGCGGCGGTTTTCTTTGGAAGGTTTGGCGAATTCCTACAAAGGCTGGTGCCTTGTCTGCTTTCGGCGGTTGGAGCAGGGCGGTTATTGTCGGTTGCCGCTGCAAAATCAGTGGTTCGGGTTTGGTCACCCGGGAATAATCGATTGCATATGTGCCATCATTTGCACCGCGGAGTTCTTTGACCGTGAAGTGCATAGCTGTGGCGGCCGTGTGCAGGACGCCTTCGGGCGAGCTGAGTTGATTGTTCTCGGTTGACCAAGCCTGTACACGGTCCGCCTCCCATCGTTTGGTCACGGTGTCGGCGGTTACTTTTGAAACAATCGAGTAATCAATATGCCAATAATCAAACTGCTACAAAACCGCTATCTCCCCCTCAGCAGCAACGTCACCGAAACCCCGACACTGCTCATCGACACCCAGGCCAACCCGAAAGACATCCTCGAAGCCGCCGTCCAGCGCATCCGCGCCGCCGCCGACCTGCTCGAAACCCTGCATTGCCTGTGCTTCAAGCACTCCGACGTGCAAGACATTCCACACATCACCCATGCGCTGTACCTGCTGACGCAGGATGGCAATGATTTGCTGCAGGTCGCGCAGCAGCAGATGTTGAGTTGGAAGGCGCCGGTTTGATCTCTGTTTGAATTGTCTAGCACTCACGGGCAGAGGCATTTTCTGCCCGTGATTGATGTTTACAACAGCTAGTTAGAGAAGAGGCTCTGCCTAAGGAGCAGGAGCAAACGGGCTGACCAAGTCTGGACTCCATTTCAACTCAACAATATTTTTGGGTAAAAAGCGCACGTGCAAATACACATCACCACGTTTTCGGCGAGGTAGCGGTAAAATTACCTCATGGTTCTCCTTCTGGACGCCTTGCCGAAACTGTTCGCCAGTCCTACTGAGAATCCAAGAAACACGAACGGTTTCTCCTTCAATTCGTTGGCAGCACATAACCCCTCCGCCACCCATTGCGAACAGGTTGCCTCCCCAAAAGTCATTTATCCAAAAGCTTAAAATTGGACGATCTGTATAGTTTTCTGACGTCAGCATGGCGCCGGGCGTACGAAATAGATCAATGATTTTTGGGGTGGCGTAGCTAAGCAGCAAAGCCAGTACAGCCAGGGCTATTCGCCTTCTTCGCCATGTTCGTTTTCGACGTACGTCCGCAGCAATATCTATCAAATGACTAAAATTCCAAGGTAAGAGGTTACATTCCGGCTTTATGCCTGGAGAGGACTTCACCGATCGCGAACCGATAAGTCACACTTCAATTTTTCCTGGATTAGAATCAAGAGGGTTGTTTTAACTTGGATGCAGTAAGCTTATGAGGAGGCTGCACATGCCGCTACCAAGCTGAGGATCTCCAACATTTAATCAAACAGTGAGACCACGCTCGCGCTCTAAATCAATTAATCTTGTCGTTGGACCATCCGCTTCCAGTCGCTCAGTCACGACAGTGGGCCAACGGTTTCGCGAACGACGCTTTGCTCTTTCATAAACAAAGTCTTGAATCTTGTTTGATGGGTAGAAGAGTATATTGTTTAGTAGCATTAAAAAATCAGTGCCAGTTAAGTAATTGCTTCCATCTCCTGCTTCTTTTTTTTCACGAATGATTTTTCTCCATGCGCCTAAGTATTCAGATTGTTTTAAGTTTAGGTCTAACTGGCTTTTTACAAAGTCATCCGATTCGCTATGAGCTCCAGTGTGGTCGAACCATGGGCCGTTGTTCATATAAGAGCGAAGGTATTCCCAGAATCCTTTCTGCATTTCTAAAGACTTTCCCGCCGGCGTACCAATGCTGACCATAATTTCGTTTTCAGGTTCTCCCAAGCGCTTCATTAATACTTCAAGCGAGGCGTTCCGGATGCTCCCAGAATAAAGGCCAACCATGTCGAACTCGCAAGCTACAGCCTCTATTCCCTTCCAAGGAGTATGATAGAGCTCTCCTTCGTTGTCGAAATAGACTTCCTGTGTTCGTCGGTTGAAAATTATGGGAAGCGGTAAAGAGCGTCTTGTTTCGATGATGATTGGAACAATGAACAACGGTATCCCGAAAAGTAACATCCAGCCCACTCCGTCCCACTTGCCCAGTAAAGCCATCCAAACGCCAATGATGAGTGCAATCAGAGCTGAAACTCCCCCGAGAAGTCCGCTAAGCAAGCCGCGGTTTCGATCACTGCCAGCTTTTAGTGAAAGATAGTGTTCTGTGTGTTCATCAGTTATAAAAAGCTCAAGTGGTTGCTCCCCCGTCGACTCGTCGTCACTAAGAACTGCGGTAGGAATATCACCATATTTCGCCATGATTTTTTTCATTGCTGTTCTTAAAACCATGCCAGTTCCTTGATTTCGATCGGCGGTAATGTCATGCCTTCAAGTGGAGAATAAAAGAGCTGTCCATATATATTGTTAATCGCCCTGCCTTCACGGTCGACGTGATATACGCGTCTATATGTTGCAACTCCTATCTCAGTGTTGACTCGTGTGCCGGCGTGTTTGTCAAAGCTATTGCCAGTCCAAGAAACTTTTTCGCGCTTGCTTCCCAAGCCAAAAATACCACCCCAAACTTCTTCGCCTTCGAATCTTATAGTTGAATCTTCGATGGCGGTTTTTCCAGGCATTCTCAAGATGAGGTAGGTACTTTCAATCATACCTTTGTACGGGTTCATTTCGCTCAATCGATAAGCATCGAAGGTTATTGGAAATAGTATTTTATATAATTGGATCATTGTATCTTTATAAGTGGATGCCCAGCTGTCTGGGTTGAGTCCGAAGCTAGTTCCTTTGACCCATTTTTCTAATGGAGTGTCTTGGGTGTATAAGCGTGCAATTATGCCGCCAACGATTAGTATTGTTACGCCTAAGGCTTTGAATGCTAAATGTGGTGCTTGACTAACCCCGCGTCCAATTGTCGCAGCATCTCCTGCGATGACGGCAGCGCGGGCCGCTCTAAGCACTCTAAATGTTTTTACATAGATGGAAAGGTTGGCAGCAGAAGCGACGCTGAGTCCTGCGTTGATGGCTGCAGTATCATAATCAGTAGAGTTAAATGCTTCAAATGCTTCTATGCCATAAACGGCGATGTCAAATGCTGAAACTATAGCTTGAAGGAGCGTTGTTTTTGCCGCTTGGCCGACAGCCTCAGTAAGGAGGAGGCGGGAGTTGTTCGAGTTTGGCGCGGCCTCCTTTAAAACGGCTTCCCAATTCAATTCGGCGACTTTTTGTGTTACAGCATTAGCCGCTGAAATTACGCCCGTCCCGCCGCCAATTGCGTTTAGTCCAGATTTAGCACTAGGTGTACTGATGAAGTCTTTTACAGCCCAGCCAAAATTAAGTGCGGCAGTTAGGGTCACAAGGCACTTTATTGGGGCTGTTTTCAGTGCGGTCTTGCTAATACTCAATAGTATTTTTGGGTCTCTATCCGAACTTACCAGGTGGGAGATGGAGCCTAGTTTTTCCGCTGGTTTTGCCACTGCCGATGCTGGCGATAGAGAAAAGAAAGGTAACTCTTTTAATGCGGAGCTTGGTGAACTTGCCATCTGACTTTGTTTGGCAGCTGTAGAATCGCTATCCATTGCGTCAGTTAGCCATTCCCCTATTTGGCGATTGCTCACCTCCGTGACTAACAAACGCTGGCCACTGCGTCCCAGCGCGGCGCCTACAAATACTTTGCTGACATTATCTACTTCGTTAGCGCTTATGTGTAAGTTTGGGGCGATAGCTGGAGACAATGCTAAAAAGAGTGCCTCCCTTGCTTTTTCTGGACTCAACGCAGTCAATTTATCTGCAGTTTGATTTATTATTGCAGCCAACGTGAGTGCTCGACCTATTTTCGCAGCTTCCTTGCTAAGAGGCCCGGCGTTATCTTTAATGCCGTCACCGAGGTCGATCAGTGATTTGATATCTGCTGGAGCCATACGCTTTCCGAGCCCTAGCAGTGCCCAAAGGAGCCAAGGCTGACCAGCTTCCTGTTTGTCCGGGTCGAGTGCGTTTGCGAGAGCTTTAGCACTAAGACTGCAACTAGACGGCCCCAGGCAGGCAGCTGCAAAATGCGCTTCGAGATCGCCGCGAGCGATTCGCTCTTCAATATCAAAATGGCCTGCTGCCGTATCCAGCGTAGAGGGGCCCTTTCGTTGAAATGTCGTCATCCAATCGTTCCATAGAATCGAAAGGAGGCGGCGAGACTTGGAGTATTCTTCTTCTTCGCTGTCTAGTTCTGCCCAAGCTGTTTTCAAATCGTTGTATCGCGTGATCGTGGGCAGAAGACTTTTAATCTGTGGGTCATTATCAGAAAGTGATTTGAGAACTCCTGCCACGGACCAGTCATGCGCGCGTGTTGTACGACGTTTTTCGTATTCTAAGTGTTGAATTCGAATCAAACCTGCCAAGTCAATCCAAACCCCCCATGGGTCATCAGCAATAACATAAGCTTGCTGCTCGCACCGCTTCATGTCATCCAACATTGATGACCAATTAGGTTTGTTTTTGGTTTCCGGCACGCAACTCCATTTGAAACCAATAGGCTCCATGTAATCGCCGATGCGCTCATGGATGCTGGCTGCCTTGCCGCTAGCGGGTGCGGCACCGGGAGTGAAGCTTCGCATGACCCTCGTGCGGACTTTGGCTTGATCTTTCGCTGCGGAGAATTGTTTGTCGTTCCACTTGGCGGGAGACCACGAGATCATCGCGGGTGTCCCTGCGGGCAACATCAAGTAAGGTTTGGAGGATGCGTCGATTACTTTGCCGCCGCGAGAGGTCTCCTTCAGCATCGCAGCTTCAACACTAAACTCAATCAGCTTTTCAGGAGATGATTGCCAAACGTACAACCAACCATTACGTAGTAATCGCGCTGTGTAGTTCAGTGCCTTATCGCGGGTGGAATCGTTGTCATCTCCCAACTCTGGAAATGTTCCATTTACAGGTGGCAAGTCGAACGCGCTGACATCAATGGCGTGAGAAGGTCCAATAGCATAACGCAACGGTACGACCGCGGTAATCAACGGACACGCAGCGGGTTTGATAGTCGGTTTGTCAGTCATTACACCGCCTCCTGCGGAGTGTCTGTATCTGTTGCCAGCGCTTGTAACAAAGGCCAGTCGAGCACAATCTGCGCATCAATGCCGGTATCAGCTGGAGCGCTATCTAGATCAGGGAAGTTGTTGGTCCATGCGAGCTGCACTTTTCCTTCATGACGTAACCAGACGCTTTCAACTCCGAACCAAAAACCAGCCGGCCAGCTTGCTCCTGATAGCCATGCCTGACGCAGTGGTAGACCGTCGGCCAGCCGTAACCAATATTCTTGGCGGTCAGGAGAGTAGATCCGGGTGCGGCGCTGAAGGAGCTTAAAAATTTCAACCATTGGCTTCTGAGTTTGTAGCCATACAGCGTCATTTAAGTTTGCATCGCCTTGCAACCAGTCGTTCCGAGCTGCGCTGTCGCTAAGAGCGTCGAGCAAGATAGGGCCTGCTTCAGCTATCGGAGCGTAAGGAGTGGCTTGCAGTAGTGGCATGAAGCGATGGCCAGGATAATTTTTAGGCAACCATTTCAACGCGTCATCAAACCTTGCGCCATCTATCAAAAGGAATCCTTGAGAATTCGGAAGCGTGGTCATTGCTTCGCTCCTTTGGCTGCTTTAGCTGCCTCACAAACTTCGCATACCCCGGATCGGGTGCGGCGGAACAAGATATTTTGTTTTATCAATGCCAGAAGCGGTAACCCGGGTTTGTCTGCATCAGCTATTTTTAGTATCCCCGGCAGTAACGGCGCAGCAGGCGTTCCAACCCCTGGCGCACCACCGGTATTGATCTTCACTTCAGCGCCACTGATGGTCACGCCTCCAGCATCGACCTTCACAAAACTCCCACCAGCCTTGGCCGTGAGTTCCATGCCACCCTCAACCACAACCTTGTCGCCGGCGTGGTAGTGAATCTCTGTCCCAGCCTCAACAAACTGCGCAGTCCCCACCTTCACATGCTGCGTCACCGCAACCGTCAGGTGATCATCCGCACGCATCTCGCTGATGCGATCCAGATGCGTAATTCGGTGCTCTTCAACCTTGAACTCGCTCAGCGTGTTGGCTTCAACGGTGTCATGTCGTTCGTTGCCGACGCGAATCTTCTGATCGTGCTCGATGTTTTCGTCCCAGTCGCGTTGGGCGTGGATGTAGATCTGCTCGACGCCTTTTTTGTCTTCGATACGGAATTCGTTGTAGCCCTTGCCGCCCGGTGAGCTCAGGGTCTTGAAGGTGCTGCGGGTTTTGTTTGCCGGCAGGTCGTAGGGGACGACGTTTTCCTTGTGGTACAGGCAACCGGTGACCAGCGGCTGGTCGGGATCGCCTTCGAGGAAGGTGACGAGGACCTCCATGCCGATGCGCGGGATGGCGATGCCGCCATACGCCGCGCCGGCCCAGCCGCTGGCGACGCGCATCCAGCAGGTGGTTTTGTCGTTGGACTGGCCGTCGCGGTCCCAGTGGAATTGCACCTTGATGCGGCCGTATTGGTCGCAGTGAATCTCTTCTCCTGCCGGGCCGGTTACGACCGCGGTCTGGCTGCCGAGGACTTTCGGTTTCGGGTGTTCAAGGGCAGGGCGGTAGTGCGCGTCCCACGGGGTGGCGAGGAAGCTGTTGCGGTAGCCCTGGTGGAAATCGCTTTTGTTGTCGGTGACGTCGCTGGTGACGTTTTCGCCGAGTACTTGCGGTTGTTTGCCTTCGTGGAAGACCTCCAGCAGCAGCCACAGATCGTTCCACTCGGCGCGCGGGTGTTCGGCGAGGGTGAGGAAATGGCCGCTGGTGAGGGTTGGTTCGTCACCTTTGCCTTCGGCGAGTTTGTAGTCGCTGCGATGGCGTTCGAGGGCGCGGGTGGAGAGGAACTTGCCGCGCTCTCGAGTAGTGAAGCGGCCGGGGTAGTCGTAGTCCTCGAGGTCCGGGGCGAACTCGGTTTTGACCGCGCCTTCGGGGAGGATCTTTGGTTTTTCGAAGTCGTAGTCGCGGCGGCTGACGCGGGTGGTGCGGGTTTCCAGGCGCAGGTTGAAGCGTTTGATCACCGGTTTGTCGGCGGCCATGCCGGAGTCTTGCTGGTAGCTCACCGGTTTCAGTTTGCGGAACACGGTCTGGTCGTCGCCGAACACCAGTTTGTGGCCGCTGCTGCTGTGCTGGAAGTGGAAGTGAATGCCTTCTTCTTCGCACAGGCGCTGGATGAAGTGCAGGTCGGATTCGTCGTACTGCACGCAGTATTCGCGCTGCGGGTATTCGGCGCCGAGCTGGAAGCTGTAGGCGTCGGCGAGAATGCCGCGATCTTCCAGCACCTGAGCGATGATCTTCGGTACGGTCAGTTGCTGGAAAATCTGCTGATCGTGGTTGTGCCGCAGGTAGGCCAGTTGTGGCACCAGGCTGAGGCTGTAACGGGTCAGGGTTTTGCCGGAGTCGCCTTGCTCGATGCGATAGACCAGACCGTGGATCTTGCCTTCGCCGGTGGCGCCGAAGGTCAGGACGCCGGGCTTGTGCAGCAGCTCTTCGAGCTTGAGGTCGGGGCGGGCGCTGACCAGTTCGAGGTCGAAACGGAACGGTTGGTTGAGGGCTTCGCGACCGGTGAAGCTGAGGACTTGCAGGTCGGCGTTGGCGCCTTCAAGCGTGAGGGTAATGTGGGTTGCGTTGGCGTCCAGCATGCCTTGAATTCCGTCCGTTGAATAAGCAGGTGACGGATGATGGAGGATTAAGCGGCCTCGTTCAAGGCACAAAAGCCGTAGGTCTGGCAGGTTTGCGGTATAGGGAAAACCCTTAGTCAGGGTGTTTCGTCCAGTGAAACCGGGGGATTTTCGGGAGTTGGTGTTCGCTGTTAGCGACTTTTCCCACGACCCTGGGTTGAAGAATCCTCAGTCAGATTCAGACTAAAGTCGCCTGTAGCACGTCAAAGCCATCTGCCATCATTGCCGCTCACCCCTGCGTGTTCACTTTCTCCTGGTTCAATCTGACCCGGGACGGGAGCTATTTTTCTGGCTTGTTGCGCGCTTGCGCAAACGCTGCATTGTTGGAGTTTTTCATGCGTCCCCCATTTCCCCTCATCACCCCGCGCCAGTCGTTTGGCTTCGGAGCCTTTGTGCTGTGCGCAGGTTTTACCGCACAGGTTCAGGCCAGCGGATTCTTTGAAGACACCACGGCGAAAATCGAATCGCGCACGGTGTACTTCAACCGCGATTTCCGTGATGGGAGCACCTCGAACGCTCAGGGCGCCTCCAAGCGTGAAGAGTCGGCACAGGGCTTTATTCTCAACCTGCAATCGGGCTACACCGAAGGTACGGTGGGTTTTGGTATCGATGCGCTGGGCATGCTTGGCTTTCAACTCGATTCCAGCCCGAACCGCAGCAACAGCGGCTTGCTGCCTTCCAGCGGCAACGATCCACGCGGCTCGAAAGGCCAGTACGCGAAAATGGGCCTGACCGCCAAGGTCAAAGTCTCGGACACCGTGCTGAAGTACGGCGCGCTACTGCCGGATCTGCCGTTGCTGAAATACAATGACGGTCGTTTGTTGCCGACGATGTTCAACGGCGCCATGCTCACCTCTAAAGAGCTGAAAGATCTGACCTTCATGGCCGCGCGCCTGGACAAGTACACCGCGCGCGATTCCACCGATTCGCAAGATATCCGCGTGCACTGCAAGAACAAGCGCTACGCCTGCAACACCACCGCCGACCATTTCGACATGTACGGCTTCGATTACAAGATCAACGATCGTCTGACTGCGCAGTATCACTACGCTGAACTGGAAGACATCTATCGTCAGCACTTTGTCGGGCTGTTGGGTAATCAACCGTTAGCTGGCGGTGTACTTAAAGCAGATCTGCGGGTGCTGAAGAGTGCCGACAGCGGTGATGCCAAGGCCGGTTCCATTGATAACCGTGCGTTGAGCGGCATGTTGTCGTATGCGCACAGCGGCCATACGTTCAGCGCCGGTTGGCAGCGTATGAACGGCGACAACTCGATGCCGTACCTCGATGGCAGCAATCCGTATCTGGTCAACTACGTGCAGGTCAACGACTTCGCCGCCGCGCAGGAACGTTCGTGGCAGTTGCGTTATGACTATGACTTCAAGGCCATTGGCATTAATGGTTTGAGCTTCCTGACCCGTTATGTGAACGGTGACCACATCAAGGTGTTGGGCAGTGATCAGGAAGGCAAGGAGTGGGAACGCGACAGCGAGTTGAAGTATGTGATTCAGACGGGCACGTTCAAGGATGTGAGTCTGCGTTTGAGGAATGCTACGTATCGCACCAATTATGAGAAGTTTGCCCGGGATGTGGATGAGACCCGGTTGATTGTGAGTTATAGCTTCTCCGTCCTGTAAAGACCTCCATTGTAGGAGCTGCCGCAGGCTGCGATCTTTTGACGTTGATTGTTAAAAACAAGATCAAAAGATCGCAGCCTTCGGCAGCTCCTACACGGGATCCCGAAGCTGTTATAACCAATGCCAGAACCGGCTCCAGAACCCCCGATTCAAGTCCTCCTTGCACCCGGCATATTGCCGCGCATACACGTCCGAGCGGTTCTGCACTTTGCGCGCCGTCGGCATTAGCCAGGCTTTGCTCGCGTAAGTCTTGTTGCGGAAGCCGCCCCAGCCTTCGTGGTAGTTGAGGTACTGGTTATAGGCGTCGTACTTGTACACGCCGTTGATCGAATAGGTCTTGTCCATGTACCAGCCGACAAAGTCGATGGCATCGTCGAAGTCTTCGCGATCGGCTCCGCTGCGACCGGTGCTTTTCTGATAGTCGGCCCAGACTTCATCTTTGGCTTGCGCATAACCCGAGGCGGTCGAGACGCGGCCCCACGGGATCACCCAGAGCAGGTATTTGCGCGGGGTCTTGGCGTCGTAGCGGTAGCCGGATTCCTGATACATGATCGCGAAGGGCACCTGAATCGGTACGCCCCAGCGTTTTTGCGTGACTTGCGCAGCGTCGTACCAGTCGCTTTTCTCGCGGAAGATTTCGCAGATGTCTTCCGGCGAACGGGGCGGCGAGGTGCCGCACCCGCTCAGTAGCGTTGCCAGTGTCAGTAGTCCAAGCGTCTGCCTGTAATTCAAAAGCCGTTATCCCGTCGTGCGCAAAAAGGCCGACAGTCTACGCGTTCAACTCAATTGGTGACGATAGGGCAGATCCGGGCCGGTCTTGCTGCAGGTCAGTGCGGCGGCTTGTACGGCGAACTTGAGCATGGCGTCGATCTGCTCGCGGGCGAGTTGCTGCACGCCTTCGACCGAATCCAGACCGTGCTCGGTCAGCCAGGTGATCAGCGCGGCCTGGAAGGTGTCACCCGCGCCAACGGTGTCGGCGATTTTCACCGAGGCCGCCGGCACCGACCAGTTGCCATGCTGGCGGCTGAACACACTGGCGCCGTCGCCGCCACGGGTGAGGAAGACAATCTGACAGCGGTGTTCGAGCCAGCCTTCGATCACGCGTTGCGGATCCTGTTCGGGGTAGAGCAGGCTCAAGTCTTCGTCGCTGACCTTGATCAGATCGGCCAGTGGCACCAGCGTCGCGATGCGTTCGCGCCACAGGTCGATGTTCGGCTCGGGATTGAGGCGTACGTTCGGGTCGAGGGTGATCAGGCGTTTGCCGCTCTCGCGCTGTACCAGCGTCAGCAAGGTGTCGCCGATCGGCTGCACCACCAGCGAGAATGAGCCAATGTGCAAGCCGCGAACATCCGGCCCCAGCGCTGGCAGATGCGCAAGACTCAGTTGCCGATCGGCACAGCCTTCACCGCGAAAGCTGTAGTGCGGCGAGCCATTGGCACCGACGGCGACCATGGCCAGCGTGGTCGGCGCGGCGAAATCCACCAGATAGTCCGGGCGCACACCTTCATCCTGCAGCACTTGCTGCAAGCGGCGGCCGAGGTAGTCAGTGGACAGCCCGCCGAACAAGGCCGAGTCCACGCCCAGACGGCGCAAACCGACGGCGACGTTGAACGGCGAGCCGCCGGCAATCGCCTTGAAATTGACTTTCGAGGCCAGACCGCTGGCGTCGTCTTCACTGAAAAAATCAAACAGGGCTTCGCCACACACCAAATACATAATTGTTTGCTCTTTATAGGGTTGCGACATGCTGTTGATAGCGTTCATAGGCCTGCTGAAACGCCGCAACGTTGGCGGCAATCGGCAGGGTTTCGCTGCTTGAATCGAGTTTCACGCAGCGCTGGCACAGGTCGGCGAGGCTGTCTTCGTGGCCATTCGACCAGGATTTGCACCACGCCGCTTGAATCGCTGCGCCAAGTGCCGCGGCTTCGCTTTGTTCGGTGCAGATCACCGGGGTGTTCATGATGTCGGCAACGATCTGCCGCCAAACCGCGCTTTTCGAACCGCCGCCGATCAGGCAAATGCTGCGGCTTTGTAAACCATTGTGGCGGAGCAAATCCAGCCCGTAACGCAAACCGAAGGTGGTGCCTTCGACAGCGGCGCGGCACAGGTTGGCCTGGGTCAGGTTATCCAGCGTCAAGCCGTGCAGGCTGCCGGTGGCGTGGGGCAGGGCGGGAACGCGCTCGCCGTTGAGGAACGGCAGCATGCTCACGCCGTCGGCGCCGATGGGCGCTTGGGCGACGAGGTCGTTGAACTGCTGCAGATCGAGGTCGAACAACTCGCGAATTGCGCCGGTGGCGTTGGTCAGGTTCATGGTGCAGATCAGCGGCAGCCAACCGCCGCTGGAAGAGCAGAACGTCGCGACCGAAGCGTCCGGGCTGACTTTTGGTACTTCGGAATAGGCGTAAACCGTGCCGGAAGAGCCGAGGCTCATGGTGATCGCGCCGGGCTGAATATTGCCGGTGCCGATGGCGCCCATCATGTTGTCGCCGCCGCCGCTCGATACCAACGCATTGGGGTTGATGCCGAGGTGTTCGGCGATCGCCGGGAGGATGGTGCCGACAGATTGATGCGCGTCTATCAGCTCAGGCAGTGCGGCTTGCAGGCGTCCGCTGGCGTCGATGTCGCGCAGCAGTTGCAAGTCCCATTGGCGGGTGCGCACGTTGAAATAGCCAGTGCCCGAGGCATCGCCGTATTCGCTGCAGGCGCGACCGGTCAGCCAGAAATTCAGGTAGTCGTGGGGCAACAGAATGCGTGCGATGCGCGAAAAGACCACGGGGTGTTGTTCTTTGGTCCAGAGCAGTTTCGACACCGTGTAGCCCGGTGCGATGACCACACCGAGGCGTTCCAGTGAGCCTTTTTCACCGCCTAGATGCACCAGCAGACGGTCGTTTTCGGCGCTGGTTTCGGTGTCGCACCAGAGCTTGGCGGGGCGCAGCACTTCACCTTGATCATCGAGCAGGACCAGACCGTGCTGCTGGCCGGAGACGCCGATGCCGAGGATCGACTGGCCATCGACATTCGCCGCCAACAATGCGCGGCGAGTGGCGAGGGCGAAGGCTTCGAGCCATTGCTGGGTGTCTTGTTCGCGGCGGCCGTTGGCGCCGCTGATCATTGTGTGGGCGGCGGCGCCTTGGCCGAGGACCTGACCGCTGACGGCGTCAAGGATGATGGCTTTGGTGCCTTGTGTGCCGCAGTCGATGCCTAGGAACAGTTGTTGTGTTGTCATGTGTGAACCACTCGGGTGTGGTGAAGATCAAGAGCTTACCCCCTCACCCCAGCCCTCTCCCCCAAGGGGGCGAGGGGGAAGGGAGCTGATCGGGGGGCTGTTCAAAAGCTGAGTTCGACTCCGGTTCTCTCAAACCGGGGCTGTTCAAAACCTGAGTTCGACTGCGGTTCTCTCAATCAGGTGCTGTTCAATACCTGAGTTCGACTCCGGACGTTCAGGTCGATGTAACTTGCACAAACCACTCGGTCAGTCCCCTCTCCCTCGGGGAGAGGGCTAGGGTGAGGGGCTTTTCAATCCAGAATCCGCTGCAAAGTCCGCGTCACACCTTCTTCGCGCAAGCTGTTGCAGCACCACTCGAACGCCGCGACAAACTCCGCCGAACGCGGTATCGCCGTGCCGAAAATCTCCTCGACCGCCAACAACCGCTGCGTAATTAAAGCATCGTCCGCCACCAACGCCTGACAAAACGCCGCGCGCGGATCCGGGATTGAATAGGTATCACCATTCTCATCCACACCCTTCAAATACAACGCCCACGCCGCCACCACCAACGCCGCACGCTTGGTCTCCTGCCCATCGGCAATCAACCGGTTGATGGTAGGAATGGTGAACTTGGGAAACTTCGACGAACCGTCCGAGCACACCCGCTCAAGCTGATCGGCAATCGCCTGATTGGAAAACCGCGCCACCAATGTGTTTTTGTAATCCGTCAGATCAATACCTGGCACCGGCGCCAGTTGCGGGGTCACGTCCAGATCCATGTAGGCGCGCATATAACGCACGAACAGCGGGTCATTCATGGTTTCGTGCACAAACCGGTAACCCTTCAAAAAGCCCAGATACGTCAGCGCGAGGTGGCTGCCGTTGAGCAGTTTGATCTTCATCTCTTCATACGGCGAAACATCGTCGGTGAACTGCACGCCGACCTTCTCCCAGGCCGGGCGACCGTTGCCGAATTTGTCTTCCAGCACCCACTGCACGAACGGCTCGCAGACCACCGGCCAGGCATCGTCGACGTCGTGTTTGTCCGCCAGTTGCAGGCGATGCGTGGTGCTGGTCATTGGCGTGATGCGGTCGACCATGGCGTTGGGGAAACTGACGTTGGCGTCGATCCAGCTGCACAGATTGCTGTTACGCAGGGTGGCAAACGCCAGCAGCGCCTTGCGCGTCACGGCGCCATTGTGCGGCAGGTTATCGCAGGACATCACGGTAAACGCCGGAATGCCCGCCGCCCGACGTTTTTCCAGGGCCGCACACAAGAAACCGAACACGGTTTTCGGGTCCTCTGGGTGGGCCAGATCATGCTGAATTTGCGGCAGGTGCGCCATGAACTCGCCGTTGCTGTCGTCGATGCAGTAACCGCCCTCGGTGATGGTCAGCGAGACGATGCGAATCTGTGGGTCGGCGAGTTTGTCGATCAACGCCTGAGCGCCGTCCTCGGCCAGTAGCATGTCGCGAATCGCGCCGATCACGCGGACTTCGGTGTCGTCGCTGTCACCGAGTTCGAACAGGGTGAACAGGTAATCCTGCTCCTTGAGGTCATCGCGAGCACGGCGGTCTTCGGCGCGCAGGCCGACACCACAAATGGCCCAGTCGAGGGCTTCGCCGGTGTTCATCAAGGCGTCGGTGTAATACGCCTGATGCGCGCGGTGGAAGCCGCCGACGCCAATGTGGGCGATGCCTTGGCGCGTGTCGCTAAGGTTGTAGGCCGGCAGTTGCACTTCGGCGGCCAGACGATGGAGGTTCTGTTGGTTGAGTTTCATCGGGAGTTCTCGAAATCAGGCCGCAGCGCGCAGCGGACGGGTCAACGCGATACCTTCGGCATCGAATAAGTGGTAGTGCGCCGGGTCGAGGTGCAGGCTCAGTTGTTCGCCGTAACGGCTGGCCAGATCACCGCGCACGCGCATGGTCAGGGCTTCGCCGGCGTTGGTGGTGACGTGGCAGAAAGTGTCGCTGCCCAGACGTTCGCTGACGTCGGCGGTGACTTGCAGGCTGCAATCACCGGGTTGCGCCAGTTCCAGATGTTCCGGGCGAATGCCGAGGGTCACGGCGCTGCCGACACTGAGGTTGGCAGCATTGAAGGGCAGGGTGATGCGCGTGCCGGCGTCCAGCGAGACTTCGCAGCTCTGGCCGTCGACGCGGGCGATCTTGCCTTTGAGGAAGCCCATTTTCGGCGTGCCGAGGAAACCGGCAACGAAGAGATTTGCCGGGTTGTGATACAGGTCCAGCGGCGAGCCGACCTGTTCGATCTTGCCGCCATTGAGCACCACGACTTTGTCGGCCATGGTCATCGCTTCGACCTGATCGTGGGTCACGTAGATCATCGTCGCTTGCAGGTCTTTGTGCAGGCGCAGCAGTTCCAGACGCATCTGCACGCGCAGCGCGGCGTCGAGGTTGGACAGCGGTTCATCGAACAGGAAGATTTTCGGATTGCGCACGATGGCGCGGCCGATCGCAACACGCTGGCGCTGGCCGCCGGAGAGCTGTTTCGGCTTGCGCTCAAGCATCGGCCCGAGTTCGAGAATGCGCGCTGCTTCACCGACCTTCTTCTCGACTTCGGCTTTCGGTACGCCGGCCAGATCGAGGGCGAAGGACATGTTCTTTTTCACGGTCATGTGCGGGTACAGCGCGTAGGTCTGGAACACCATCGCCAGATCGCGCTTGGCCGGGCTGACTTCGGTGATGTCGCGACCATCGAGTTCGATGGTGCCGTCGCTGACTTCTTCCAGACCCGCGATCAGCCGCAGCAGGGTGGATTTGCCGCAGCCCGACGGGCCGACGAAGACCACGAATTCCTTGTCGTTCACTTCCAGGTCAATGCCTTTGATGATGGAGAAACCTTCGAAGCCTTTTTGCAGATTCTTGATTTTCAGGTTGGCCATGAGGATGGGCCTCCGCAATGTTGTTTTTTTAAGATCAAAAGATCGCAGCCTGCGGCAGCTCCTACAGGGGGACGGCATGCTTTATGTAGGAGCTGCCGAAGGCTGCGATCTTTTGCTTTTCAATCTTCATTTCACGGCGCCGAACGAGAGGCCGCGCACCAGTTGTTTCTGGCTGATCCAGCCGAAGATCAGAATCGGCGCACACGCCAGGGTCGACACCGCCGACAACTTGGCCCAGAACAAGCCTTCCGGGCTCGAATACGAGGCGATCAACGCGGTCAGTGGCGCGGCTTTCGACGAGGTCAGGTTCAGCGACCAGAACGCCTCGTTCCAGCACAGAATCAGCGACAGCAGCACGGTCGAGGCAAGGCCGCCCTTGGCAATCGGCAACAGCACGCGGACCATTTCCTGCCACAGCGTGGCGCCGTCGAGACGGGCGGCTTCGAGGATGTCTTTGGGGATGTCCTTGAAGTAGGTGTAAACCATCCAGACCACGATCGGCAGGTTGATCAGCGTGTAGATCACGATCAGCGCGATGCGCGTATCGAGCAGGCCGAAACTCTTCGCCAGCAGGTAGATCGGCATCAGCACGCCCACCGGCGGCAGCATTTTGGTCGAGAGCATCCACAGCAACGTGCCTTTGGTGCGCTGGGTTTCGTAGAAGGCCATCGAGTACGCTGCCGGCACCGCGATCAACAGGCACAGGGCCGTGGCACTGAAGGAAATCACCACCGAGTTCCAGGCGAAACTGAAGTAATCGCTGCGCTCATTGATGTGCAGGTAGTTCTCCAGCGTCGGCGTGAAGATGAACTGCGGCGGCGTGGCGAACGCGTCGATTTCGGTTTTGAAACTGGTCATCACCATCCAGAAGATCGGGAAGAAAATCACGATCGCGATGGCCCAGGCCAGGGTGCCGAGCAGCAGGCTTTGCAGCCGGCGGGATTGTTGAAGAGTCATGGCAGGCCTCAGGCTTTGTCAGTCAGGTTTTTGCCGATCATCCGCACCAGAATGATCGCGGCGATGTTGGCGATGACCACGGCAATCAAGCCGCCCGCCGAGGCCATGCCGACGTCGAACTGCACCAGCGCCTGGTTGTAGATCAGGTAGGCGAGGTTGGTCGAGGCGTAGCCGGGGCCACCGTTGGTGGTGGTGAAAATCTCGGCGAACACCGACAGCAGGAAGATCGTTTCGATCATCACCACCACGGCAATCGGCCGTGCCAGATGCGGCAGGGTCAGGTGCCAGAAGATTGCGATCGGCCCGGCGCCGTCGAGACGCGCGGCCTCTTTCTGTTCCTGATCGAGGGACTGCATCGCGGTCATCAGAATCAGGATCGCGAAGGGCAGCCATTGCCACGAAACAATGATGATGATCGACAGCAGCGGGTAGTGGGCGAGCCAGTCCACCGGTTGCGCGCCGAACAACTTCCAGAGGTAAGCGAGGATCCCCGAGACTGGATGGAAAATCAGGTTCTTCCAGATCAGCGCACCGACCGTGGGCATGATGAAGAACGGCGAGATCAGCATGACCCGCACGATGCCGCGACCGAGGAATTCACTCGCTTCAAGCAACGCACTGATGAGTACGCCGAGCACCACGCTGATCAACAACACGCTGCCGACCAGCAGCAAGGTGTTGGTCGCACCGGGCATGAAACCCGAATCCGTCAGGAAGTATGTGAAGTTCTCCAACCCGACGAACTGGTTTTCACCGGGGTAGAGCAGGTTGTAGCGGATCATCGAGAAGTAGATGGTCATGCCCAGCGGCACGATCATCCACAGCAGCAACAGGGCCACCGAAGGGCTGACCAGAAACCAGCCGGGATTGCGTACGCGGACTTTGCGCGCAGGCTGCGACAGGTCGATGTGGGCTTTGGCAGTTGAAGTATTCATGGTGATCACAACCAATTGGGTGCAGAAACATGTTCAGGAAAGACAACATTCCTGACATCGGCGCGGACCCTGTGGGAGCTGGCTTGCCAGCGATAGCAATAGGTCAGCCGACAGCAATGTCGAATGTGCCGGCCTCATCGCTGGCAAGCCAGTTCCCACAGGTTTAGAGGCGGTTACTTGGGATAACCGGCGCGCTTCATCTCGCGTTCAGTGGTTTGCTGCGCGGCAGTCAGGGCTTGATCCACCGTGGTCTGGCCGATCAGCGCCGCCGAGAACAGCTTGCCGACCTGAGTGCCCACGGCCTGGAATTCAGGAATGGTCACCAGTTGAATACCGATGTACGGCACCGGTTTCAGCGTTGGCTTGCTCGGATCAGCCGCTTTCAGCGATTCCAGCGTGACCTTGGCAAACGGCGCGGCGCTCATGTAGGCATCGCTGTAGGTCGAGGCGCGGGTGCCGGGCGGTACGTTGGCGATGCCGTCAGTCTTGGCGACCAGTTCGCCGTACTCTTTTGACGTCGCCCAAGCGCTGAATTCTTTGGCGGCGTCTTTGGCTTTGGAACTGGTCGGGATTGCCAGCGCCCATGAATACAACCAGGCCGAGCCTTTGTCGGTCACTTGATGCGGGGCGAAAGTGAAGCCGACGTGATCAGCAACCTTGCTCTGGGTCTTGTCAGTGACGAACGAGCCGGCGACGCTGGCATCGACCCAGATCGCGCATTTGCCGCTGTTGAACAGCGCAAGGTTTTCGTTGAAACCGTTGCTGGAGGCGCCCGGCGGGCCGGATTTCTTCATGGTGTCGACGTAGAAATTCAGCGCGTTTTTCCACTCCGGCCCGCTGAATTCCGGTTTCCACTGCTCATCGAACCAGCGCGCGCCGTAGGCGTTGGCAACCGTCGTGATCAGCGCCATGTTCTCGCCCCAACCGGCCTTGCCGCGCAGGCAGATGCCGTACTGCTCTTTGTCTTTGTGGGTGAGTTTTTCGGCGAAACCGGCGATCTGCTCCCAGGTCGGACGCTCGGGCATGGTCAGGCCAGCATCCTTGAACAGGTCGGTGCGGTAATAGGTGATCGAACTTTCCGCGTAGAACGGCAGGGCGTACAGCGAACCCTTGACTGACAGGCCTTCACGCACCGACGGGAACACATCGTCGAGGGCGTAACTGGCCGGCAGATCCTTCATCGGTTCCAGCCAGCCTTTGGCGCCCCACAGTGCGGCTTCGTACATGCCGATGGTCAACACGTCGAACTGGCCGCCCTGGGTGGCGATGTCGGTGGTCAGGCGTTGGCGCAGGACGTTTTCTTCGAGCACGACCCAATTGAGCTTGATGTCCGGATGCTCGGTCTCGAAGGTTTTCGAGAGTTTTTGCATGCGGATCATGTCGCTGTTGTTGACGGTGGCGATGGTCAGGGTCTGGGCGCCAAGGCTGACGCTGCTGAGGGTCATGCAGGTGAGGGCAAGCAGAGCTTTTGCAGTCGGTTGCATCGTGCACTCCTTTTCTGCACCCGTAGGGTTACAGAAGGACAGTTATTGTTTTTGTGTCTTCCTGTGCAGGAAGAATGTGCGCTGATTACAGCCTTCAATCGCAGGGCTGACAAATCATCCCTAACACTTTGATCGATACTTTTTTGCACTGGGCTTTTGTGGGGCGAATGCAGGGAAGGGCTTTTCAGCGCAGAGGTGCTGTCGGATGCGTACAGGTTTCCGGAGTGGCATCGCAACTTGTAGGGGTGAGCCTGCTCGCGATAGCGGAGTGTCAGCCAACATATCTGCACGCTGTCACACCGCTATCGCGAGCAGGCTCACTCCTACAGGGGAGTTGCGTTGTCAGAGATGGTTTTGTTCAGTCAGGCGCTGCACCGCAAGCCGCCGATAGTGCGACGGCGTCATGCCCTTGAGCTGCTGAAAGCGCCGATTGAAGTTGGAAATGTTGTTGAACCCCGATTCGAAACACACCTCGGTCACCGGTTTGTCGCCGTCGGCCAGCAGCTCGCAGGACTTGCTGATACGCAAGCGATTGACGAACTCGATGAAATTGCGCCCGGTGGCCTGTTTGAACACTCGGCTGAAATAGGTCGGCGTCATGCCCAGATGCGCGGCGACTTCCTCCAGCGAGATATCGCGGGCGTAGTGGCTGAAAATATAGTCGACGGCCCGGTTGGTACGATCGATATTGTGCTCATCGGCCAGTTGCGGGGTGGTGGCGCCGGACAACAGCTGGAAATCATCGCTGGCCGCGAGCAATTCCATCAGGATAAAGAAGTGCCCGAGGCGGGTGATGCCCTTGCTGTCGGCGATGCGCTGCATCAGCGTCATGGCCTGGCGGATGGTACGTTTGCAGCGAAACTCGATGCCGTACTGCGCACGTTCCAGCAGGGGCGCCAGGGTCTTCAGTTCGGCAAACACCTGGTGGCCACTCTCGAACAACTCGTCGGTGAAGTTGACCAGCATGTCGCGCTTTTCAACGACCTCGTCCTCGGCCACCTGGCTGATCCAGTTGTGCGGCAAATTGGGGCCAGTGAGGAACAGGGTTTCGGGATAGAAGTTGCCAATGTAGTCACCGATAAACACCTTGCCCGAGCTGGCGACAATCAGGTGCAGTTCATATTCCTTGTGGAAATGCCAGCGCACCAGCGGGCACGGAAAACCGTGCTGGCGGTAGATGATGGACAACCCGTTGTGGTCATCCATCAACTCGTATGAAGGGTCGGTCACGCGGGCGGTTCGAGTCATGGCGAGCTACTTTTTTTGTTATCGCCTGCCGATCATGCCTCGTTTCTCGGGACTTGCGCCAGTTTCACTCAAGCGGTCTGCTCGCGGACGCTGCCTCTGGACTTCTCGATGGCTTTTTCCAGATTGGCCATCTGGCAGAAACGTACAATGTTCGAGTTTTTAATAAAGTCGAAATTGATGATGTTGCACTTTTTGGCCCAATCCGATCTGGCCGGGTCAAACCAGTGGTCGAGATCATCCAGAATTCGCTGAGGGCCGCCAATCGAAAAACTGGTTGCTGACAGCGACCACGGGCGAAGTGTGCTGTTGGCAGTGCTCAATACTTCTTTGATGTAACCCTGCAGATCGAGAGAACTGACAAGCTGCTTTCCGATCCACTTGTGCTGGATTCTTCCATAGATACGGTAGTCCTCGGTTTCCCAGGTCATGGGGGCTGCCACCATGATGCGCTGCAACGGGCTGATCGCTTTGAGCTGGCCAAGCGTCAGGTGCAGATTCCGGGTCGGGATCATTCGGTCGCCCAAGTGTTGCAGTATCAACGCTTGAAACTCCGAATGATCGAATGCGTCCTTGCCACTACCTAATTCATGAAAGTCCAGAATGATGAATTCATTGATGTTCCTTTCATAAAAAGCTTTGACGTCGCGTACAAGATCTTCAAGCGTACGGGAAGAAAGGTAGCCGTTGTGGTGGAAGCGGAACTTTGCCAGTCCTTGCGCTTTGTTATCGTAAGTCAGGCGGGCGTCGAGTGCTCGAACACCGCGATTCAATTGTGAATAAAAGGAGACATCCTGGCAGGCGAGCCAGTTTTTACCGGGTATCAGTGCATAACCCGCTTCCCAGTCGCAGCCAGCGTTATGGGCACCCGGCAAACTAAGTTCGAAAAGCGACAAGTTGTCGATTTGCGGCGAATCCGCCATCCATTGATAAGGTTGGAAATTATCAAGATTGTTCATGTTGTACATCCTGCAATTGAAAACGAAAGTTGTCGGAATTGCGCGCGCAGGATGTTTATAACGGGTGCCGGGTGTTCGGCCAAGTTTGCTTTTAATGCAAGTCGTGTAAAGGCGTTACTTACATGTCCGGTGTTTGTTGTGTGTGTCGGTTTTTCGCTTCGATCCATTGCGCCATGTACTGGGTGCTTTTGTGCGAGTGATGACGGAGCATGCTGCCAATGAAGTTGTTGGATCTGAGGTGTTCTAAGTTCCGTTGGCAATAACGCAGTTTTTCAATCAATGCCGGACCATGTACTGGTTGTGGGTAGCGTTGATTCAACAGCGTGTATCCCGCCAGACGAGCGTCCTGCCAGCGTGACTCGTCGTTGTAAAGCGCCACGGCACTGTTGGCGAACTCCACTGCGCTGCTGGTGACTGCACCGGGCCACGCGTGATCGCCTTGCATGGCCTCGGCGCCAACCGGCGTGGTGACACTGGGTGTACCGCAAAGCATGGCGTCGACCAGTTTGCCCTTGATACCGGCACCAAATCGCAAGGGCGCCAGGCAGACTCGCGCGGCAGACATGACCTGCAATGCATCTTCGGCCCAGTTCATGATGTGGAAACCTTCGCGGGCGTTATGCAGCGCTGTGGCTTTCGGCGGCGTATACGCGCCGTAAATGTGCAATTGTGCCTGGGGCAACTGTTGGCGAATCAGCGGCCAGATCGTGGTTTTCATCCACAGCACGGCATCCCAGTTGGGTGCGTGGCGGAAGTTGCCGATACTCAGAAAGTGCGCCCGATCCGCAAATGTTGCAGGTTCGACCGCAGGCGGGTCGATCATCAGCGGGCACCAGTGCAGCAATTGTCGGGGCAAGCCGAACTGCTCGATCAACAATTCGATCTCCACTTCGGAGATCATCAGGTTCAGATCGCAACGATACAGCGCGGCGATTTCACGCTTGGCCAGATCGGTTTCGGCCATCAGTCCGAATTCATCGCGCAGGTCTGGGGCAAAGACATCACTGAAATCATTCTGGTCAGGATTGACCTTCAGACGAGACTTGAGTCGCTGATGACGCGCATGCCGCAGACTTTGCAGGTCGGAAGTTTCCAGCACGCGCAGCGCCTGAGGGCAGTGTTTTTCAACTCGCCAGCCGAACTGCTCTTCCATCATGAATTGGTCGAACAAGACGATGTCCGGCGCCAGTCCGCTGATGAATTGATCGAAGCTGCTGTTGTTGAGTTCGATCGGCACCTCACGAATGCCGAGTGCGGCAAGATCCGCCTTGTGCTCGCCGGGACCGGCCGGGCTGCTGAAGGTAATGTCCCAGCCTTGTTGCAGGAAGGTTTCGAGGATCTGCATCACATGACCACTGGCCGCGGAAGAGCGCGGCTCGGGCCAGACGTAGCCGATGACCAGGACTTTGGTGTTATCGGGTTGGGTCATGGGGGCAGATCCTTTAAAGCAGGTGAGAAAAAAGGGCGCAATTAAACCACAGCCATAAAGCTTGGATGCGCCCTGTTTCTCTTCACATCGGTTTGGCGAGATTAAGCAACAGCGGCCCCTGGATAAAAGCACCGGGAGCCGTGTTCTTCAAAGCGTTTTCCATGGCCGAGAGGTTGAGTTGAAACGCCGCGGGCGCGGTCACTTGCTGGTCCAGGAGCGAGACAGACAGTGCATAGGATTCCGCATTCAACAATGCGGGATGGTCTTGGACCACTTTTGGCAGCCCGTCCTTGATTCGCTTGAACTCGATGTATTCCTCACGCTTGGCAAAGCGGAAATGAGGATTGCTCAGATTATCCGGATGGGCCCTGTGCGCGTCCCTGGCAAATTCAAGCAGCCCGACGGCATCGAACTCGGCGGGAGTAACCCCGGCAAGCACTTCGCCGTAGTAAAGGTCGAGCGTTCCCGGAGCGCCGTGCGACATTTCATGGACGATGACATCGCCAATGCTGCCATCGTCATACCTGGACACTTGATAGAACTCATCCAGATTGTCCGGGTAGATCGCGAGAAACTGAACTGCGTTTTTATCGACTTTCACGCCAGCGTCCACGCCGGCTTTCCAGTGTTTGTAGGTATCGACACGCAGTGCCGCGAGGATGTCCGGCTCATGCGGGCGGAATACCATATTGGTGAGATCAACGGAGTCGAGATCCTTGCGCATGGCGCGCAAATTGTGGGTGATGTATTCAATTGCTTCGTTAGAGTCAGTGCCAAAGACATGCTTGAGCAGCGAGCGAACATGGTGATCGTCCTCGTGTATGTTGCTGAGCACGCCGATCGTGTTGTCGAGTTTGCTTTTCGCGTGGGGAATGGCTTTGGTCAGATATCCCTGCGTGTAACTGAAGGGCCTGGCGCGAGCGAACAATCGTTTCAACGGCGAGAAATTCCCCAGATTGAGGAACTTCAGGCGCGGCCCCCAGGCACCGCCGACTTTGAGGTTGAGTGCGTGCCAGCGCTTGTTGCGTTGCAGCACGGCAATATCGACGGCCTGGCTCACACCGTCCGCCCCGCGCCAGGTCGCCTGGCGCATATCGGTCAGCCGTTCGAACTTGATCAACTCAGGGGCATTTGCACCGCGCACGAGTTTGCGCAACTGGGCATTGGCGGTTCGCGCCGTACTCAGTGCGTTTTCGCCGACGAAGACGATGCCACGGCCCGCGAGCCGCAGACCTTTGCGTGCCAGTGTCGGCAAGCCATCCAGCGGATTGATCAACGACAGCGCTACACGAGCCACGGCCCTGGAGATTTTCAATACCTTGAGTGTGGTTGACCCGGTCTTGGCGGCGATACTTGCCGCGCTTGCCCCCAGACCAATCAACAAACCGATGACCGACAGGCCATCCAGCACACAGCCACCGATGCCCTCGGAAACCCGATCAGTACGCCCCGAACGGATATCTTCAATACATTGTTTGAACGGCACGATCACGTTGATCGCCAAGCGTTCAACGGTTTCTATGGTTGTGCGCCATTCCTCCAACTCCGTCTGCACATTCAGTGAGGCGTACAGCTCGGCACGGCTGGCCACAGGATGGTGGGTCAGGATGCATTCGGCGATGTCATCGACCTCGCGGGAAAAGAACAGGGAAACCGGTCGATTGTCCGTGGCGGCCAGATTCAGGTGCCAGAGCTTTTCCACCACTACGCGAGACGTCACGCCACCTCGGGGCTCGCTGCCCTCGCTGTAAGCCGCGAAATCGAGAGGCCATTCCACGGCTTTGTTCTTTGCCTGGAAGTCGTACCGGCTGCCGGTGAAGGAGAGTGTCGGGCGAGCATCGATGATCTGCGTGCTTTGCAATAACACCAGTAATTCGGGGCGTTCGCGACACAGACCGCGCAAGCTGAATAACTCATAAGTACGCAATGCATCGTCATTGTTACAGCACAGAATAAGGCCGTAGCGACCTTTCGCTTCGTCACGAGCGAATTGGGTTTCTTCCTGTGGATTGAGTGGATTGACTTCCTTTCTGACGGTGTAAAGCGTCATGTAGCCGTTGGTGAGCGCCTGTCTATCGCGCTCGGGCATGTTCGAAATCGCCATTTTCATGACCGAAGACATTCCCTCGCGCACGTCTTTGTAATAGCAATCGAAGGCTTGATCGAACAGTACGCCAGGCAATTCGAGTTCGGACAATCGGGCAAATGCGTCAGCGGATGGCTTGAAATCGCTTTGTTGCTGAAATCGGTCTGTCAACTTGCCATTTTCGATCAGGTCGCCGGACAGGTAGAGATCCACTATCGAGAAGCGCAGGCGCAGCAGTTTGTTTATCGCGTATTCGCTGTTGCCGGTTGTGCTAAGCAGCGCATCATAGAACTCGCTGAGAATGCCGGCCGGGTGCGCCGCCTTGAGTCCCTCAAGCCAGCTGCGGTCTTTGAAGCTGCTCAGGTATTTGATGGAGAACCCTTTCTTTTCGAGGTAACTGCCTTCGGGCATCACCTTCTTTAATGCCTCAAGGGCGATTGTTCTGCGCTCGGGGGGCGTTCGCGACAGACCCGTCTCCGATTGGCTGAGGGCCTCCATGTAGCGCTCGAAGTGCGCGGTAGCCTTGACCAGCGTGGGCTTGTCGTAATCTTTTTGGGCTCGGTAGTCGATCAAGCCATTGAGTACTGCCCAATTGATCGTCGGGGTGAATCCAGCTACCTGGTGCAGTTCGATTTGTTCGGGGGACAGCGGAGCCAGTTCTGCAAACGCCTTGATTTGGCTATATGTCATCATTCGGGAGGACCCCGGCGAGGCGTGTTCGATCAACGCCACCGCTTGAGCGATGACGACCCAGCCAGGTTTTTCCAGGGTCAGATCAGGCGGTATATCGGCGATCAGAAATTCAGCGGCGGAGCCGGCCAGTAACAGGTGTGCCGCCAGCAGGGCGTAGTCTGGTTCAATCAAGCCTTCGCTAACGAGATGCTGCTCGAGGCTTTCACGCATTTGTGCAGCATGGCGGGTTGCATTGGCCGGTTGATACAGGTCGTAACCGGCGAGGATGGGCGAGTTGGTCCGCGCCTCCAGATCGATGACCAGCGCGGCCTGCAGGATTTCGCGAAGCTGATTGGCGCGCACGTGCTGATCGTCCGTTTCCAGATGCCAGTCGAGGCACTCATGGAGCTTTCGGCCCAGGTCACTGGCAAAGTTCTGCTTCAAACAGTCGGTAATAATGTCGTCCACGTGCTTGCGTTTAGTGGCGATGGGAATCTGCTTGAAATCGGCGAGGGACAGTTTTTTCAGAAGAGTGCTCTTGCCTTCAGTCGCTTCCTGAATGACTTGTGTGATGATTTCGCGTTTGGCGCGCGATAAATGAAACGGTGAATCCGCTTCACTGTTCAGTAACTCGTGGTAATCGCCGGAGTCGGGAGGGGCGGGAAGTTCAAAAATCAAATAGGCGATCAATTGTTTGATGTCGCCAATGGTCTGCGGCAGATTCAAACCTTCAAAGGCAAGCCATTGCTCAATGCCAATGTCGTAACCGGAATAAACATAGCCACCGGTTATTTCCGCAAACTCGGCCAGCATCAGCGTCTCTGCGCTTCCGCCGATGGGTAGCTCATGTTTGGCGTGTTCAAATATTCCAAAGATACTGCCTTCGCCGTCGACACCGATTCTAGCGTTCGCCGGAAAACCATGAATTTCGCAAAGATGCGAGAACTGCTCGGTTTCAATCATTTTCTGCAAGGCATGACGTGCTGGCTCATAGGCTTCATCGAACGTGCTGCCGGCAACGTAGGGGAAAAACAGGTTCTGCAGGCTAAGCCTGGTTGTCTCGGGTAAAGACGCGCTCGCGCTGTACTGCTCAAATGTCAAAGTGGGATGCGAACGTAGAAGGGCAGCATTCAGCGCTTGGGTGATGTTGGCTCTTTCCTGTTTGTCGAAAAGAGAACGATCGACGTATGAAGTTTTATTGATTACTGCGGGGCGCATGTCTTCTATCCTGAGTCGGGTAAGCTTCAAGTGTCTTTGTTAGCGGCGCTGATTTGTCAGGCGCCACAGATCAAAGAGTTGACTCAGGATAGAACTGCGGTGATCAGTAATTACAGGTTTAGTGCGTTGCGAATTATGCGTGGATATAACAAGTTGCTTCGGCTGCTATTTCCTGTTGTTAATTGTTCAATATGGCTTTTACCTTGTCACGCAACTGATCAATTGAAAACGGTTTGCCGATTACATGCATGCCTGCGGGTACATCAATGGATTCGGCATAACCGCTGGCAAACATAATCGGCAGGGCGGGGCGCAGTTTGCGTGCTTCGGTCGCCAGTTCGCGGCCATCCATGCCCGGCAGGCCGACGTCGGTCATCATCAGATCAATGTGCAGACTTGAGTCTTCAAGCTTTTCCAGTGCCTGTTCGCTGCCGTCTGCTTCGAGCACCGTGAACTCCAGCTCCTCCAGCACATCGACGATCAGCATGCGCACGATGTCGTCGTCTTCTACGACAAGGATGGTGGAGGCGGGGGTAGACATAATAAGGCTCTCGAAAGTCAGTTCAGGGTCGCCGGTCGATCAAAAGTGCCGGGCTTCTTCATCAGTAAGTGGCGCAGTGCCACAAGTTCCCCGCCCGACGCAAAAAAAGCATAGCCGCAGATGGGGGCGCAAGGATAACTGTTCAGGGGCATGAACATGCTGGTGAGCGTAGGAATTTGCTGCGAAAGGTGTGAGAAAAATGGATCCATGCCGCCGTTTTGGGGCAAACTGCCTGTTTTTCAACAGTTCGACAAGGCTGCCCCATGTCCTCTCCGTCTACGGTTGATGAGCAACGGTTTCGTAAACTCCTGAGTCGCAACATCAGTCTGCCCTTGGGCGTCGGTGTGCTCAGTGCCGTGTTCTTCGTGTCGCTGATTACTTATCTGCTGTCGGTGATCCAGTGGGTGGAGCACACCGACCGGGTGATCAATAACGCCAACGAAGCGGTGAAGCTCACCGTGGACCTGGAAACCGGCATGCGCGGTTTCTTGCTTAGCGGCGACGAGCATTTCCTTGACCCTTACGAAACTGCCAAACCGCGTATCGCGGTGGCGCTCAGTACTTTGCTCGATCTGACCGCCGATAACCCGGTGCAGACCGATCGCTTGCGTCGTTTGCAGGCCTTGCAGATCGAGTGGGCCAATTACGCACAATCGATGATCGATCTGCAGCGCTCCAGCGGCGATTACCGGGGCGCGGTCAAGGCTGGACGTGGCAAACGCCTGACGGACGAAATCCGCAAGCAATTTGAAGACGTCATCGAAACCGAACAGGTTCTGCGCACGACGCGCAATGAAGACGTGCGCCGCACCACGATCTGGAGCATCAGCCTCTACCTGATTTTCATCGCTGGTATCAGCGGCTTGCTGGCCTATATCGGCCGTCGTGATCTGGTCAATCTGTCGACCAACTACAGCGCCAACCTTGCCGCACAGCAAGCCAGTGCCGAACGTCTGGAGCAGCAGGCGTGGTTGCGCAATGGTCAGACCGAGCTGGCCGAGCAGGTGCTGGGGCAACTGACGCTGAACTTGCTGGGGCGCAATATTCTGCAGTTCTGCGCGCAATACCTGGGCACCGCCGTGGCCGCGCTGTACGTGCGTGAAGAACATGGCGGCCTCAAGCGGGTGGCCACTTACGGCTTCTCTCGCGAGCAGGAAGAACAAGATCAGTCGATTTACAGCGGCGAAGGCATTGTCGGCCAGGTGGCGCAACAGGCGCGGCTGATCCGTCTGGATTCGGTGCCGTCGGACTACTTCAAAGTCAGTTCTGGGCTGGGCGAGGGCTTGCCGCACAGTGTGCTGGTAGTGCCGACCAGCGATGACGACCGGGTCAATGGCGTGATCGAACTGGGTTTCCTGCGGCCGCTCACGGATCGCGATATCGAATTGCTGGAACTGATTGCCGGCAATATCGGCACCTCCATCGAAGCTGCGCGCTACCGTCAGCGCTTGCAGGAAGTGCTGGCCGAAACCCAGCAGCTCAACGAAGAGTTGCAGGTGCAGCAGGAAGAGCTGAAAACCGCCAACGAAGAACTGGAAGAGCAATCGCGGATTCTCAAGGAATCCCAGGCGCATCTGGAAACCCAGCAGGTCGAACTGGAGCAGACCAACGAGCAACTCGCCGAGCAGGCGCAGACCCTGGCCGAACAGCGCGACGCCATGGACCTGAAGAACACCGAACTCAACCAGGCCCAGGTACAACTCGAAGAACGCGCCGAAGAGTTGCAGCGTTCGAGCAAGTACAAGTCCGAATTCCTCGCCAACATGTCCCACGAACTGCGCACACCGCTCAACAGTTCGCTGATTCTGGCCAAGCTGCTGGCGGAGAACCCGCAAGACAACCTCAGCGCCGAACAGGTCAAGTTTGCCGAATCGATCTACTCTGCCGGCAACGATCTGCTCAACCTGATCAACGATATTCTGGACATCTCCAAGGTCGAGGCGGGCAAGCTCGAAGTGATTCCGGAGAACACCAGCGTGGCGCGTCTGGCCGATGGTCTGCGCAGCGTGTTCGAGCCTCTGGCGGCAGACAAGCAGCTGACCTTCAGTGTCGATTTGCAACCTGGCGCGCCGGGCATGCTCTACACCGACCGTCAGCGTCTGGAGCAGGTGATCAAGAACCTGCTGTCCAACGCCGTGAAGTTCACCGAGAAGGGCGCAGTCAGCCTGACCATTGCCGGCCAGCCGGATGATCGCGTCGCGTTCATCGTGCGCGATTCGGGTATTGGCATTGCTGCCGATCAGCAGGAAAGCATTTTCGAAGCCTTCCGCCAGGCCGACGGCACCACTAACCGCAAGTACGGCGGCACCGGTCTGGGGCTGTCGATTTCGCGGGATCTGGCGACCTTGCTCGGCGGTTCGATCAGCGTCAGCAGTACACCGGGGCAGGGCAGTGTGTTCACGCTGGTGTTGCCGCAGCAGTTCGACGAGACCAATGAAGTGCCGTTCGCTCCGTTGACCTTTACCCCGCCAGCGGCGGTGGCCAGCGTGCCACTGGCGCCGGTTGTTTCGCCGTTGACGCCGGTGCACATTCCGCGCTTCGCCGATGACCGTAACAAAGCGCCATTCGCCACGCGCTGCATCCTGGTGGTGGAAGACGAGCCGAACTTTGCGCATATCCTCTACGATCTGGCGCATGAGCTTGGCTATCAGTGCCTGGTGGCTCATGGCGCGGACGAGGGCTACGACCTGGCCAAAGAATTCGTCCCGGATGCCATCCTGCTCGACATGCGTCTGCCGGATCACTCCGGCCTCACCGTGCTGCAGCGTCTGAAGGAACACGCCGGAACCCGGCACATCCCGGTGCATGTGATTTCCGTCGAGGACCGCGTCGAAGCGGCGATGCACATGGGCGCGATCGGTTACGCGGTCAAACCGACCACCCGCGAAGAGCTCAAGGACGTGTTTGCCCGTCTTGAGGCCAAGCTGACCCAGAAGGTCAAACGCGTGCTGTTGGTCGAGGACGACGACTTGCAGCGCGAGAGCATTGCCCGACTGATCGGCGACGAAGACATCGAAATCACCGCCGTCGGCCTCGCGCAGGACGCGCTGGAGCTGCTGCGCACGACGATCTACGACTGCATGGTCATCGACCTGAAATTGCCGGACATGCTCGGCAATGACCTGCTCAAGCGCATGTCCACCGAGGACATCTGCTCGTTCCCACCGGTCATCGTCTATACCGGACGCAACCTGACTCGCGATGAAGAGGCCGAACTGCGCAAGTACTCGCGCTCGATCATCATCAAGGGCGCACGCTCGCCAGAGCGTTTGCTGGATGAGGTCACACTCTTTCTGCACAAAGTCGAATCGCAGTTGTCCCATGAACGGCAGAAGATGCTCAAGACCGCGCGTAGCCGCGACAAGGTCTTCGAGGGTCGCAAGGTGCTGCTGGTGGACGACGATGTGCGCAACATTTTCGCCCTCACCAGTGCCCTGGAGACCAAAGGCGCAGTCGTGGTGATCGGCCGTAACGGTCGTGAGGCGATTGAAAGACTCAATGAAGTCGAGGATATCGATCTGGTGTTGATGGACGTGATGATGCCGGAAATGGATGGTTTCGAAGCCACCATTGAAATCCGCAAGGATCCGCGCTGGCGCAAGCTGCCGATCATCGCGGTGACGGCCAAGGCCATGAAAGACGATCAGGAGCGCTGCCTGCAGGCGGGCGCCAATGATTACCTGGCCAAGCCTATCGACCTGGATCGCTTGTTCTCGCTGATTCGCGTGTGGTTACCGAAGATGGAACGCATTTAGTGGAACGTAGTACGCCAGCTGAACGAAACAGTGAAATCGAACTGCGCTTGTTGATTGAGGCGATTTACCTCAAGTACAGCTACGATTTTCGCGATTACTCCGGCGCTTCAATCAAGCGCCGGGTGCAGCACGCGCTGAGCCAGTTCGAATGCGCGACCATTTCGGCGCTGCAGGAAAAAGTCCTGCACGATCCGACGGCGTTCATGCAGTTGCTGCAATTGCTGACGATTCCGGTCAGCGAGATGTTCCGCGATCCGTCGCACTTCCTAGCCATTCGCAGGGAAGTGGTGCCGTTGCTGCGCACCTATCCGTCGATCAAGATCTGGATTGCCGGGTGCAGCACGGGCGAGGAGGTCTATTCGATGGCGATTTTGTTGCGCGAAGAAGGCCTGCTCGATCGCACGATCATCTATGCCACCGATATCAACCCGCGCTCGCTGGACAAGGCCAAGCAGGGGATTTTCTCCATGGAGAATGTTCGTGCGTATACGGCCAACTATCAGCAGGCCGGTGGTCAGCGTTCGTTTGCCGACTACTACACGGCAGCGTACGGTTATGCGATTTTCGACAAGAGCCTGTGCGAGAACGTGACCTTCGCCGACCATAGTCTGGCGACGGACAGTGTGTTCTCCGAAACCCAATTGATTTCCTGTCGCAACGTACTGATTTACTTCAACAAGAAACTTCAGGACCGTGCCTTCGGTCTGTTTCATGAATCGCTGTGCCACCGCGGATTTCTGGTGCTGGGCAGCAAGGAAACGCTGGATTTCTCCGGTTACGCGAACCAGTTCGAACCGCTGGTCAAACAAGAACGGATCTACCGCAAAACATGAACGAGGCCGTGGATTTACCTCGCGTCGAGGCGATTGTGGTCGGGGCTTCCGCCGGCGGCGTCGAGGCGCTGCTGAGCCTGCTCGGACCGCTGCGCCGAGGCTATAGGTTGCCGATCGTTGTGGTCCTGCATCTGCCCGAAGAACGCCGTAGTCAATTGGCCGAAGTCTTCGCCCGCCGCGTGGACATGCCGGTGCACGAGGCTGCTGACAAGCAGGATATCGTTGCCGGCAATGTGTATTTCGCCACGCCGGGTTATCACCTGTCGGTGGAGCAGGATCGCAGCCTCTCGCTGAGCCTTGAGGAGCGCGTGCATTATTCCCGGCCATCGATCGACTATCTGTTTGAATCGGCGGCTGACGCCTACGGAGAGTCGCTGGCCGCCGTACTGCTCACCGGCGCCAATCACGATGGCGCGCGCGGGCTGGCGCAAGTCAAACGCCGCGGTGGCCTGACCATCGTTCAAGACCCCGAAGACGCGCAAGTCGCCACCATGCCCTTGGCTGCACTGAAGATTCAGCAGCCGGACCATGTCCTACCCATTCACGGCATCGGCCGTCTGCTTGTCGAGCTGGAACGAATCGCATGCTGAGTAATATCCAAGCCAAACTGCTGATCGTCGACGATCTGCCGGAGAACCTGCTGGCGCTCGAAGCGCTGATCAAGCGTGAAGACCGTACTGTCTACAAAGCCTTGTCGGCGGATGAAGCGCTGTCGCTGCTGCTGCAACACGAGTTCGCCATGGCCATCCTCGATGTGCAAATGCCGGGCATGAACGGCTTCGAACTCGCCGAGTTGATGCGCGGCACCGAGAAAACCAAGAACATACCGATCATTTTTGTCAGCGCTGCCGGCCGTGAACTCAATTACGCGTTCAAGGGCTACGAGAGCGGGGCAGTGGACTTTCTGCACAAGCCGCTGGATATCCACGCGGTGAAGAGCAAGGTCAACGTCTTCGTCGATCTGTACCGTCAGAGCAAGGCGATGAAGCAACAGCTCGAAGCGCTGGAGCAGGCCCGTCGCGAGCAGGAAGCACTGTTGCAACAACTGCAAAGCACCCAGCTGGAACTGGAGCAGGCGGTGCGCATGCGCGATGACTTCATGTCCATCGTCGCCCATGAAGTGCGCACGCCGCTTAATGGCCTGATCCTTGAAACCCAGCTGCGCAAGATGCACCTGGCCCGCGACAACGCTGCGGCGTTCACCCTCGACAAGATGCACGCCATGGTCGACCGCGATGAACGCCAGATCAAAAGCCTGATTCGCCTGATCGAAGACATGCTCGACGTGTCACGCATTCGCACCGGCAAATTGTCGATCCGACCGAGCCGTTTCGATCTGGTGCAACTGGTGAGCAACCTGCTGCAAAACTTCGCGGCACAGATCGAAGCTGCTGAAACCGAAGTGTCGTTCACCGCGCCTGTACCGGTGGAAGGCCATTGGGACGAGTTCCGCATCGAGCAGGTGGTGACCAATCTGCTGACCAACGCCCTGCGTTACGGTGGCCGCAGCCCGATTCAGGTGCGGGTTTACCGTGAAGGTGATGAGGCGCGGGTCGAGGTGCAGGACCGTGGCATCGGCATCAGCCAAGAGAATCAGAAACGTATTTTCCAACAGTTCGAACGGGTTTCCGCCAAGACGGTAGTGGCCGGGCTCGGGCTGGGTCTGTTCATTTCCGAGCAGATCGTCGCCGCCCATGGCGGCTCCATCGTCGTCGAGAGTGAAATCAACGAAGGCGCCCTGTTTCGCGTTTGTCTGCCAATTCAGGAAAACGGCACATCCGACGCAACCTCTGATTGACCGTACGGTCGTATCAGCAGCTATTGACTGAACAAAGGCTTCCCATGAGCGTAGATGCACAAGATGTAGTACTCGTCGTCGAGGACGAACCGGTTATCTTGATGGTCCTGACGGATTACTTGTCAGGGCAGGGGTATCGCGTGTTGCAGGCGGAAAACGGCGAGCAGGCGTTCGAGATTCTTGCACGCAAGCCACATCTGGACATGTTGATCACCGATTTCCGTTTGCCGGGCGGGATCTCCGGCGTGCAGATCGCTGAACCGGCCGTCAAATTGCGTCCGGACCTGAAGGTGATTTTCATCAGCGGCTATCCGCAGGAAATCCGCGAAACCGGCAGCCCGATCACACGCAAGGCGCCGATCCTGGAAAAACCATTCGACCTGTATGTGTTGCAGGAAAAGATTCAGGAATTGCTCGCGTAAAGCCCTGTAGGAGCTGCCGAAGGCTGCGATCTTTTGATGTTGATGATCAAGAACAAGATCAAAAGATCGCAGCCTTCGGCAGCTCCTACAGTTTCAGCGGTTTCAGCTTTTGATCATCTCCCGCACTTTGGCGGTCAACAGGTCGAAAGTGAACGGTTTGGTGATCATCTGCATCCCCGAATCGAGGAACCCGCCACGCACTGCGGCGTGCTCGGCGTAGCCGGTGATAAACAGAACCTTCAGCCCCGGACGATATTGGCGGCCGACTTCTGCCAGTTGCCGGCCGTTCATGCCCGGCAGGCCGACATCGCTGATCAGCAGATCGATACGCTGCGTCGAATTCAGAATCGGCACGGCGCTGTCAGCATCCCAGGCTTCGACAAAGGCATAGCCCAACTCACCGAGCACCGCGCAGACCAGCACGCGCACTGCCGGGTCGTCCTCGACGATCAGCACGGTTTCGCCGTCCAGCGCATCCGGGGCTTGTTGAATAGCCGAGTCTGGACTGGACAGTTCTTCACCGCGAAAGCGCGGCAGATAAAGTTTTACCGTGGTGCCTTCATCGATCTCGCTGTGAATCGAGACATGGCCACGGGACTGCTTGCTGAACCCGTAGATCATCGACAGGCCCAGCCCGGTGCCCTGACCAATCGGTTTGGTGGTGAAAAAAGGATCGAACGCACGGTTGATGACACTTTGCGGCATGCCGCTGCCGTTGTCGGTGACACTGAGCATCACGTAATCACCGGGTTCGAGATTGCTGTAGGCCTCGGTGAATTCGCGCTTGAGTACCTGATTACTGGTCTCGACCACCAGTTTGCCGCCGTCGGGCATGGCGTCGCGGGCATTAATGACCAGGTTGAGCAGGGCACTTTCCAGTTGATTGGGGTCGGCCTCTGCGACCCACAACTTGTCGTTGAGGCGCATGTCCAGTTGAATGCTTTCGTTGAGGCTGCGTTGCAGCAGTTCACCCATGGACAGCACCAGGGTGTTCATCTGCACAGCTTTTGAATCGAGTGATTGCCGACGCGAAAATGCCAGCAGGCGGTGGGTCAGACTGGCGGCACGGTTGGCCGACGTCACGCCCAGATCGATCAGGCTGTCGAGGTCGTCCAGACGTCCACGGGCCAGGCGCCGACGTAACAACTCCAGGCTGCCGATGATGCCGGTCAGCATGTTGTTGAAGTCGTGGGCGATACCGCCAGTGAGTTGGCCGACCGCTTCCATTTTCTGCGATTGGCGCAGGGCTTCTTCATTGTGCCGCAGTTGTGCGGTGCGCTCTTCGACCTGTTGTTCAAGGGTTTCCAGGGTCGATTGCAGACGTCGTTCGCTTTCACTGAGGTCAACCAGCCGGTCGCGGGCCTCGTACTGTCGTCGTCGGCCGCGCAATGCGGCGGACACCATACTGACCAGTGTCGCGGGATGGAACGGTCGCTCAAGGAACGTCACGTTGCCCAACAGATCGCTCAACCGCGAGGAGGGGCCTTGTTCCTGGCCGCCGTGATGGGTCAACAGCACAATGGGCAGATCCGACCAAGCCGGCTGCTGCTCCAGGTGCAGGAACAGCGCTTCCAGTTCCGGTCCGCGCAAGGCTTCGGCGGCGACCAGCACCAGACCGGCACCCTGTTCAAGCTCCGTGCACAGCGAATCCAGACCTGGCGTGACGAGTCCGCTGTAGCCGGCCTCGTTGAGGATCATCAGCGCAATCTGGCTGTCGCGACCCACCGGCGCCAGAATCAGCGCCCGTTCGGCCAGCGGCACCTGAACCGTCACAAGTGTTCTTCCTGCAACAGCGGATTACTCGCGCCGAGGTAGGTGGGGACGCCTCGCAGCACGCCTTGAAAGGCTTCCAGCGGTTCACCGATGGTCATGCCTTGCGTGGAAATGCGGTATTCACGAATGGTCGATTCGTGGCTGCCAGTGCGTTTCTTGATGATCGAGATCGCGCGGCGGACTTTGCCCAGTGCTTCGAAGTAGCGCAACAGAATCACCGTGTCAGCCAGATAAGTAATGTCGACCGGCGCTTGCATGTCGCCGACCAGACCATGCTGGGCGACCGTCATGAACGTCGCCGCGCCTTTGCGGTTCAGGTACAGCAACAACTCGTGCATGTGCAGCACCAGCGCGTTTTCTTCCGGCATTGCCGCCTGATAGCCGTTGATGCTGTCGATGACCACGGTTTTGATTTGACCTTCATCGACGCAGCGTCGCACGCGATGGGAGAACTCACCTGGCGACAGTTCAGCGGCGTCGACTTGTTCGATCAACAGATTGCCGGTGGCCTGCAAGGCTTTCAGGTCGATGCCGATGTTTTTCATCCGCTCAAACAGCAGGCCGAGTTCTTCATCGAAGATAAACAGCGCGGCTTTTTCCCCGCGTAGTACGGCAGCGGCAGCGAAGATCATCGAGATCAGCGATTTACCGGTACCGGCAGGGCCGAGAATCAGCGTACTGGAGCCGGTCTCGATGCCGCCGCCGAGGAGCGCGTCCATTTCCGGGATGCCGCTCGAGAGTTGCAATCGCGCGTACTCGCCGCGATGTTCGGCCGCCACCAGTCGTGGGAATACATGCACGCCGTCGCCCATGATGGTGAAGTCATGGAAACCACCGCGATACTTCTGGCCGCGGTACTTGACCACCCGCACGCGTCGGCGCTCGGCGCCGTAGTTAGGTGTCAGCTCTTCGAGGCGAATGACCCCGTGAGCAACGCTGTGCACAGTCTTGTCGAGCGACTCGGTGGTCAGGTCGTCAAGCAGCAATACGGTGGCGTTGTAGCGCACGAAGTAATGCTTGATCGCCAGAATCTGTCGGCGATAACGCAACGAACTCTGCGCCAGCAAACGGATCTCCGACAGGCTGTCGAGCACCACGCGCGTGGGCTTGAAGCGTTCGACTGCTTCGAAAATCTGCTTGGTGGCTTCGCCCAGTTCCAGGTCGGAGGAATACAACAGACTCTGCTGATGCTCGGCATTGAGCAGGCTTTCCGGGGGCGTCAGCTCGAAGATCTTGATGTTGTCATCCAGCGTCCAGCCGTGGGACGACGCCCCCTGCCTTAGTTCGCGCTCGGTTTCCGAGAGCGTGATGTACAACGAGCGTTCGCCGGCTTTCGCGCCGGCCAGGAGAAAATGCAAAGCGACCGTGGTTTTGCCGGTACCGGGTTCACCCTCCAGCAAGAAAACATGACCGCGAGACAAACCACCGGCCAGGATGTCGTCCAGACCCACAATGCCGGTAGCGGCTTTCGCACTGATCAACTCGTTAGAAGTAGACAAAAAATGCCCTCTCATGACTAAGGGAAGCGAGGCCGCCAACAGAATCGCGCGGCCTGATTAACTTGACCCCTTGGCGTGATGGCAGTTCCGAAATTCCTTGCCAGATGTGTCGAAAGAGCTGTCGAAAGTGGGTCAGAGGCCTTGCTGCAAGGCCGGGTCATCCGGGTTGAGTTGTTCCAGTTGCGCCAACAGAATCTGCACATTCTGCAGTTGACCGCTTTCTTTCCAGTAGTTGATCAACAAGACCCGCGCCTTGCGGTCAGCGGGGTGGCGCTGGACGATTTCCTGCAATTGCTTTTGTGCCGCTTCCAGTTCTTCGGCGCTGTGCAGGGTGGTGGCGAGGTCGTAGCGGTAATCCTTGTTGTCTGGCTCAAGTTCGACGGCTTTGGACAAGCCGAGCAGGGCGTATTCGCGCTGATCGTGGTGTAACAGCCAAAGACCCAGAGCATGTTGCAGGTAAGCAGAATCGGGTTGCGCTTTGAGTTGTTGCCCCAGCAATTGCCGGGCGGCGTCGGTCTGGCCCTGGCGGTCGAGGACATCGATCTGCATCACCAGCGCCTGCAGATTGCCGGGCTCCAGGCGCAGGGTGTTATCGAGCGCGACCTGCGCCTCCTTGAGTTCGGCGTTGTGTAGATGCAGCCGAGCGATTTGCGCGTAGTTGGCGGCGCTTTCCGGTTGCGCCTTGAGCGTTTGTTCCCAGCCGTCGATTGCTTGTTGCAGCGGTGCGAAGTACAGACCCAGTTCATCCGGGGTCAAGCCGAGCAGAGCGTTGATGGCGGCAAAGCGCACGGTTTGATCTTCATCATCGAGCATTGGCCCGAGCAACAGGCTGCGTTGCCCGCCTGGCACCAGCCCCACCACGCTTTTGATCGCCGCCAGCCGCACGGCTGGGGATTCGTTTTGCAGGTCGGTGTCGGCCAGCTTCAACGCCTGTGGACTCGGATAGTTAGGCAGCTCGCCATGCAGCCACACGCGGCGCTTGACCGAGATGTCCGGACGGCCCAGCTGTTGATATAGCTGACGCGCCGCGCCCGGTTGACCCTTGCGGGCGGCATCCAGCGCTTCGCTATAGCCGTGTTTGATCGCATCGGGTATGACCGGCACGGTGCTGCGCACGGACAACCACGCGACAATGACGACAAGCACAAGGCCCAGGCTGATAAGCAGGTAGCGGCGCGACTGAGGCATGCAGGTTTCCGAAACAGGCGTTCTTGAGCAGAACGGCAAGCTTCGGTCAGCGCGGGCCACGAGTCAAACCCTGTGCATGCGAATCGCCCTACAAGCTGCGTCGACTCAGTTACCCGTCAGGCTTTCGATGCAGTGTCTACGCTTGCAGAAGTCGCTTCGATGAGTGTGCCCATGCAAGCCCTGTTCAATTATTTCAAGGCCGTGATCCATCCCGGTCAGGCCGTCCTGCTGTTTGCCCTGCGAACTATTGCGGCGGGGTTGCTGACGCTGTATCTGGCGTTCCTGTTCGATCTCGACCAGCCCAAGTGGTCGATCATGGCGGTAGTCATCGTCAGCCAGCCGTTGGCCGGGATGGCACTGGCGCGCAGTTTCGGTCAGGTGATCGGTACGACCCTCGGGGCGGCGGTGGCGGTGTTGATCATGGCGATCTTTCCCCAGGCACCGCTGCCATTCATTACCACTCTGGCCCTATGGCTGGCGCTGTGCACGGCGGGCGGTACGTTGCTGCGCTACACCAGCTCTCAAGCATTTGTGCTCAGTGGTTACACTGCCGTGGTGGTGGCGTTACTGGCGATTCCGGATCAGGAAGGTACGTTTTTACTGGCGGTTACCCGCGTGACCGAAACCTTGCTGGCCGTGGCGTGCGTGTGTGTCGTCAGCCTGCTGACAGCGCGCCCGCAAGCGGTGGCCAAGGGTTATTTCGCCAAAGTCGATCAAGTGATCAAACTGGCCGCCAGCCACGCAGCGGCGGTGCTTCGCACGGAAGAAAGCGAGGCCGATTTCCAGCGCCGGCAAATGCAACTGCTGGGGGAGATCAGCGCACTTGAAGGCTTGCGGCGACACTTGTATTTCGATGCACCACGATTGCGCAGCGCCAACCATCTGGTGCTGCTGTTGGGCAATCAACTGATGCTGTTGACCTCGCGATTAACCGCGCTGCGCCATCAACGCGAACTGCTCACCGAACGTTGGGAGGGGGAGCTGCCGCTGGATATCCAGCGACTGCGTGCGGACGAACTGGCGCTCCTCGATCAGTTGGCGGAGCAGGGGCGATCATTGCCCGAGCCCACACGTCACCGGTTTATCACGCTGCAGCATCAGTTCGAGGCGCTCGCTTATCAGGCCGAACAACTGACTGAAGACATGAGTGCCACGCTACGTTCGCTGGCCTGGGCGCTGCGCTGGGAACAGGCGCGGCTGTTGCAGCAACTGGAGCAAATCCTCGAATTGAGCGATGCCATCCAGGAAGGGCGCGAGGCCAGTTGCCTCTATCGCGGTCAGGTCAGCCCGTTGCATCTGGACTTCACCCTGGCGTCGATGAACGCGATTCGCGCTTTCACTGCGTTGCTGGTGGCCGGGTTGATCTGGATCGAAACCGCGTGGGACGGTGCGCGGGGCGGGATGATTCTGGTGGGAATCCTCTGTTCGCTGATGGCTACTTTCCCGCGTCCACTGATGGCCGCGCAAAGTTACGCCCGAGGCTTGGGGCTCGCGCTGGTGGTCTCGGCGTTCTATCAATTCATGCTGGTGCCGGCGGTCAGTGATTTCGAGCTGTTGGCATTACTGCTGGCCCCGCTGCTGTATGTGATCGCAATTGGTCTTGCCAGCCCGGCGACGGCGGGCATCGGCATGGGACTGGGGTTGTCGAGTTTCCTGATGATCGGCCCGCAGAATGTCGGTACCGGGCAGAACACGGCGATTCAATGGTTCGAGTTCGCCGGCGCCTACATCAGTGCGGCCATGCTTGCCCTGATTGTCTACGCGTGGATTTTCCCGTTTCGCCCGGCGTGGCGCCTTCGTCGCTTGTACAACGAAGCGCGCGAGCAGGTGTATGCGCTAACCAAAACCCCCGCGACCGATGAACAACAGTTCGCTTTCGAAAGCCGCATGGTCGATCGTCTGACCAGCATGCTCGGCCTGCTGCCGGCGGTGAACAGCCGCGCGATGCAGCAACTTTACGAAATCAGCCTGGCGTGTGTTGCGCTGGGTGTGGCGATGCATCAACTGCGTCAGCAGGCACACAACAATGCGCTGCTGACAGACACCTTCAATCAGCGTCTTGCTTCGGCCGTGCGCAAAACCGGGCGTTTTGTCGCCGGGCGTCAGGATGTGCAATTGGCACCACTGCTGACCACGCTGCACACACTGGGCGACGAACTGGATGAATTGCACGTCGCCAGTCATGAGCATGTGTGGTCGTTGTTTCGCATGCGCGTGGCCCTGTTGATCGTCGTGTCATTCCTGCAGCGCCACGGTGACGCCATCCAGCAATCTGTCCCGGAAGGAGAAGCAGCCCTTGCCCATTGATTTCGAGATTGGCGGTGTCTACCTGCCGCCCATTGCCCAGGCGCTATTGTTGGCCATACCGATATTCATGCTGCTCGACTGGGGATTGCGGCGTCTGGGTGTGCTGCGCCTGGTCTGGCATGAAGCGCTGTTCGAAGGCGCCCTATATGCCTGCGTCTGTGCCACGCTGATTTTGCTGATGGGAGCCTGATGCCTTGAAAGTGTTATTCACGCGATTGATCACGTTGGCGGTGGTGTTGCTGGCGATCGTGCTCGGCTGGTTCGCCTGGGAGCATTACACCCGCGCACCGTGGACTCGCGATGCCCGGGTGAGGGCGGATGTGGTGACGCTGTCGGCGGATGTCTCGGGGCGCATTGTCAGGCTGGCGGTGCAGGACAACCAGCATGTCGACAAGGGGCAACTGTTGATGGAGATCGACCCGGCGCGTTACAGGTTGGCGGTGGAGCATTCGCGACGTTCAGTGGAAGTGGCCAAGGCGACGCTGGGCCAGTCGCAAGCGGCGATCGTTGCCAGTGAAGCCTTGCTCAAACAGCGGCAAAGCGAAGAGCGTAGGCGGCGTACGCTCAAGCAGGGTTTTGCGATTTCCGGGGAAGAGTGGGAGAAATCCAGTACCGATGTAGCGGTGGCCCAGGCCGATCTTTTACGTAATCAGGCCAATCTCGGCCTGGCCGAAGCCAATGTGCAGTTGGCGATTGCCGCGATGACTCAGGCCGAACTGGACTTGCAGCGCACCCGCGTCGAGTCACCGGTCAGTGGCTATGTCACTAACCTGCTGACTCGCGAAGGTGACTACGCAGTGAGTGGCGGCGCGTTGTTGGCGCTGGTCGACAGTGATTCGTTCTACATCAGCGGTTATTTCGAAGAAACCAAACTACCGCGAATCGGTGAGGGCGATCGGGTGCGGGTGCAATTGATGAGTGGGGAGACCTTCGGCGGTACGGTGCAGAGCATTGCCTTCGCCATTGCCGACCGGGAGAACGCGCCGGGCAGTCGGCTGCTGGCGAACATCAACCCGAGTTACACCTGGGTGAAACTGGCGCAGCGGGTGCCGGTACGGATCGAAATCGATGGCGACTACGCCGGCAAAAACCGTTTGCGTGCGGGCACCACAGCGACCGTCACCGTGCTGGAAAACTGATCCCTGTAGGTGCTGCCGCAGGCTGCGATCTTTTGATCTGCTCCTTTAAAGCAAAGTCGAAAGATCGCAGTCTGCGGCAGCTCTTACAGAAGAGGATGTGATTTTCGAGGCATAAAAAAGCCCCGCGACCGAATGATACGCGGGGCAAAAAATTTGGTTGGTTGCGGCCAACCAAAGGAGCTCTTTAACAATCGATTACTTGCTGGCAACAGTCTCCGGTTGCCAGCCGCCGCCAAGGGCCTTGTAGATCGCGACAATGCCGCGATACAGGTCAACTTCGGCCTGGGCCTGACTGTCTTCGGCGTTCAACCGTTCACGTTGAGCGTCGAGCAGCACGAGGAAGTCAGTCGTGCCTTCGCGATAGCGAATTTCAGCCAGGTCGGCAGCCTTGCGGCTCGATTCGCTCTGACGGATCAGCGAGATCAGGCGTTGCTGGCGTTTGCCGTAATCGCTGAAAGCGTTTTCCGACTCTTCCAGGGCCAGCAGCACTTGTTGCTCGTAAGTCGCCAGTGCGCCTTCGGCTTCAGCATCGGCGCCACGCAAACGGGCGCGTACGCTGCCAAGGTCGAACGCCGCCCACGTGATGCTCGGGCCGAGTGCCCAGGCGTTGGCCGCCGAGGAACCGATCTGCGAACCACGCCCGGCCGTCCAGCCGAGGAAGCCGCTAAGGCTGACCCGAGGGAACAGATCGGCTTTCGCCACGCCGATACGCGCCGTGGCCGAAGCCAGATTGCGTTCAGCGCTGAGAATGTCCGGCCGACGCTGCAGCAGTTCGCCCGGATCTCCGATCGGCAAGGCCTTGGCAATCGCCGGCAAGTCTTTCGGGCTCAGATCGACGGTCAGCTTGTCCGGACGCTCACCGAGCAGGGTGGCGATGCGGTTTTTCTGCCGAACCTGTTCCGCCTGCAACTGCGGCACGGTGGCTTCAACGTTGGCCAGACGCGCATCGGCGCGCTCGACATCGAGCTGATCACCGACACCGGCGTCTCGCAGGCTGATGGTGATCTTGCGCGACTCCACCTGATTGTTCAGGTTGGCCACGGCGATCTTTTCGCGCAGCTGGGCACCGCGCAGTTGACCGTAAGCATCGACCAGTTCGGCAATCATGGTGACTTGCAGTTGATACAGATCGGCTTCGGCCGCTTGCTGGTCGGCGTTGCTGGCTTCCAGATTGCGCTGGATGCGGCCAAACAGGTCCAGCTCCCAGGCCATGTCCAGACCGAGGTCATAGCGTTCGCTATTGACCCGGTCGGTGGTCTGGCCAGGGATTTGCCCCTTGGCCAGATCACTGCTGGCGCGGCTGGTGATGGTCGGCATCGCATCGTTGCTGGCGTCGTCGCGGATCGCCCGGGCGGCTTTCCAGCGGGCGAACGCCACGCGCAGTTCACGGTTGCCTTGCAGCGATTGGGTCACCAACTGGTTGAGGGTCGGATCGTCGAATTGCTGCCACCAGATGCCTTCGAATTTCGAGCGGTCGAAGTTCTTTTGCCCGGCGGCGCCGTCGGTGACGGCCGTGATGTTGGCCGCCTCCGTGGCTGGGGTCTTGTAGTCGGGGCCGACGGCGCAGGCACTGAGGGCCAGCACCAGCAGACTCGGCAGGAAGACTTTCAGACTCATTGTTGCGCCTCCAGTTTCAGAGCTTTGGCCGCTTTGCGGGCTTCACCGCGTTCGACAAAGTTACGGATCAGTACGTAGAACACAGGTGTCAGCAACAGACCGAAGAAGGTCACCCCGAGCATCCCGGAGAACACTGCCACACCCATGGCGTGACGCATCTCGGCACCGGCACCGCTGGAGAACACCAGCGGCACCACACCCATGATGAACGCGAAGGAAGTCATCAGGATCGGCCGCAGACGCAGACGGCAGGCTTCCAGTACCGCAGCGAGCGGGTCGAGGCCTTCTTCCTGTTTGTCCTTGGCGAACTCGACGATCAGAATCGCGTTCTTACAGGCAAGTCCGACCAGTACGATCAAGCCGATCTGGGTAAAGATGTTGTTGTCACCGCCCGAGATGATCACGCCGGTGATGGCCGACAGCAGGGTCATCGGTACGATCAGGATTACCGCCAATGGCAGGCTCCAGCTTTCGTATTGAGCGGCGAGCACCAGGAACGCCAGCAGTACGCAGAGCGGGAACACGAACAACGCGGTGTTGCCGGACAGAATCTGCTGGTAGGTCAGGTCGGTCCACTCGTAGGTCATGCCGTTCGGCAGTTCATCTTTCAGCAGTTTCTCGATGGCTTTCTCGGCTTGGCCGGAGCTGTAACCGGGAGCTGCCGCACCGTTGATTTCTGCGGTGATGAAGCCGTTGTAGTGCATCACGCGATCCGGGCCCGAGGTGTCGCTGACCTTGATGAAGGTCGCCAGCGGGATCATTTCGCCTTTGTTGTTGCGCACTTTCAGCTGACCGATCTGATCGGATTCGAGGCGGAACTGTTGTTCGGCCTGAACGTTGACCTGATAGGTGCGCCCAAAACGGTTGAAGTCGTTGGCATACAGCGAGCCCAGGTAGATCTGCAGGGTGTCGAAGATGTCGCTGACGGCCACGCCGTGGGTCTTGGCTTTTTCACGGTCGATGGCGGCATCGACCTGTGGCACGTTCACCGTGTAGCTAGTGAACAGGCCCGCCAGTTCCGGGACGCTGTGGCTCTTGTTAATGATGTTCATGGTTTCTTTGTACAGCTCGTCGTAGCCCAGGTTGCCCCGGTCTTCGATTTGCAGACGGAAACCACCAATGGTGCCCAGACCTTGTACCGGCGGTGGCGGGAAGATCGCCATGTACGCCTCTTGAATGTTCGCATATTGGCCGTTCAAGGCACCGGCAATTGCACCGGCGGACATGCTCGGGTCTTTACGCTCGTCGAACGGTTTCAGCGTCACGAAGACGATGCCGGCGTTCGGGCTGTTGGTGAAACCGTTGATCGACAGACCCGGGAACGCAACGGCGCTTTCCACGCCTGGCTGTTTCAGCGCCAGATCAGACATGCGCTTGATCACGTCTTCGGTGCGATCCAGGCTCGAAGCATCCGGCAGTTGTGCGAAGGCCACCAGGTATTGCTTGTCCTGGCCGGGTACGAAACCGGTCGGCGTGCTGGAGAAACCGAAGAAGGTCAGGACCATCAGACCGGCGTAGAGCAGAAGGGCGATGCCGCTGCTGCGGATAACCCGGCCCACCGTACCGACGTAGCCATGGCTGGCGCGGTCGAAGAAGCGGTTGAACGGACGGAACAGCCAACCACCGAAGATCTTGTCGAGCACTTTGGAGAAGCGGTCTTTCGGTGCGTTGTGGCTTTTCAGCAACACAGCGGCCAGTGCTGGCGAGAGGGTCAGCGAGTTGAACGCCGAGATCACGGTCGAGATGGCGATGGTCAGTGCAAACTGTTTGTAGAACTGCCCGGTGAGACCGGAGATGAACGCTGCCGGAATGAACACCGCACACAGCACCAGCGCCGTGGCAACGATCGGGCCGGTCACTTCACGCATGGCGCGCTTGGTGGCTTCGACCGGATTCAATCCGAGCTCGATATTGCGCTCGACGTTCTCCACCACCACGATGGCGTCGTCCACCACGATACCGATGGCCAGTACCAGGCCGAATAGCGAGAGCGCATTGAGCGAGAAGCCGAACAGGTGCATCACCGCAAACGTACCGATCAACGATACCGGCACCGCCACCAACGGAATGATCGAGGCGCGCCAGGTTTGCAGGAACAGGATGACCACCAGTACCACGAGAATCAGTGCTTCGAAGAGGGTGTGAACCACCGCCTCGATCGAGCCGCGCACAAAGATCGTCGGGTCATAGACGATGCTGTAGTCCATGCCTTGCGGGAAGCCTTTCTTCAACTCGTCCATTTTCGCCCGAACGTCGTTCGAGATGTCGATGGCATTGGAGCCTGGACGCTGGAAGATCGGGATGGCTACCGCCGGCTGATTGTCCAGCAACGAGCGCAGGGCGTATTGACTGGAACCGAGTTCAACGCGAGCGATGTCTTTGAGACGAGTGATTTCACCGTCGTCGCCTGCACGAATGATGATGTTCTCGAACTCTTCCTCGGAGACCAGACGGCCCTGAGTATTGACCGACAGCTGGAAGCTCTGGGCATTCGGGGCAGGGGGCGCACCCAATTGACCGGCCGCGACCTGGCGGTTTTGCTCACGAATCGCGGTGACCACATCCGTTGCGGTCAGATTGCGCGAAGCGGTCTTGTTCGGATCGAGCCAGACCCGCAGCGAGTAATCGCCCATACCAAACAACTGCACATCACCAACACCGTTCAGACGAGCGAGCTCATCCTTGATGTTGAGGATCGCGTAGTTGGACAGGTAGAGCATGTCGTAGCGCTTGTCCGGGGAGGTCAAGTGCACAACCATGGTCAGGTCGGGCGAGGCCTTGTCGACGGTGATACCGATGCGTGTCACTTCCTCGGGAAGCTTCGGTTCGGTACGGGTCACCCGGTTTTGCACCTGCACCTGCGCATTGTCCAGGTCAGTGCCCAGGGCGAAGGTGATGGTCAGGGTGATCTTGCCGTCGGCGGTCGACTGCGAGGACATGTACAGCATGTTCTCGACGCCGGTGATGGCCTGCTCCAGCGGAGCGGCCACGGTTTCACCGATGACTTTAGGGTTGGCGCCCGGGAAGTTGGCACGTACCACCACGGTCGGTGGCACGACTTCCGGGTATTCGCTGATCGGTAGCTGGAACAGCGAGATCGCACCGGCGATCAGGATCAACAGCGACAGCACCGCTGCGAAGATCGGCCGTGAAATGAAGAATTGGGAAAAATTCATCGGAGTTGTCGTCCCTTAACCGCGTGGGGTCGTAGCAGCCAGCTTCACAACCGAACCGGACGCACCTTTGGCAGGGGCGACTTTGGGCAGGTTGCTGGCTTCCAGCGCTTGACGTTGTTGAGCGAGTGCCGCGATGGTCTGTTCGCTGGCCATTGGCACCACTTCAGGAGTGACCGGTGAGCCAGGGCGAACCCGTTGCAGACCCTTGACGATGATCGTGTCGTCCTTGTTCAGGCCGTTACGGACGATGCGCAGGCCTTCGATTTTCGGACCCAGTTCGACGGCGCGGTACGCGGTTTTGTTGTCCGCATCCATCACCAGCACGAACTTCTTGCCGAGGTCGGTACCGACCGCTTCGTCGTTGATCAGCATGGCGTTGTAGGTACCGCTGCCGACCAGTTTCAGGCGTGCGTACAGGCCCGGGGTGTAGGTGCCGTCGCGGTTGTCGAACACCGCGCGACCACGGATGGTGCCGGTTTTCGGGTTGACCTGGTTGTCGACGAAGTTCATCTGGCCGAGGTGCGGGTTGCCGTCTTCGTTGGACAGGCCCATGTACACCGGAGTGGTGGCACCGCGCTGACCGTTACGGGCGAGTTGGGTGTATTTGAGGAACACGCGCTCGTCGGCGTCGAAGTAGGCGTAGACGCGGTCGGTGGAAACCACGCTGGTCAGTGGCGTGGTGTCGGCGGTTACCAGGTTACCTGCGGTAATTTCGGCACGGCTGACGCGGCCACTGATCGGTGCGGTCACGCGGGTGAAGCTGAGGTTCAGTTTGGCCAGATCCAGTTGCGCTTGCAGGGCACCGACGGCGGCGCGGGCTTCCTGTGCAGCGCTGGTGCGCGAGTCGGCCAGTTCGGCGGAAATGGCGTTGCTGGCGCGCAGACGCTCACCACGTCCGGCTTCGTTTTCACTGCGGGTGGCGTTGGCGCGGGACTGGGCGACCAATGCTTCGAGGCGGCGCACCTCAGCCTGGAACGGACGCGGGTCGATCTGGAACAGCAGGTCGCCTTTCTTGACCAGTGCGCCTTCGGTGAAAGCCACCTCGTCAATCTGACCGGAGACCCGTGGACGGATTTCAACGGTTTCTGGCGCTTCGAGGCGCCCGGTGAATTCGTCCCACTCGTTGACCGGTTGTTCGATCACCTTGGCCACGCTGACTTTCGCAGCGGGCATAGTGGCGGCAGTCTCCGGAGTCTTGCCGCAGGCGCTCATCACCAGTACGGCCAACATGGCCAACGGGAAGCGCAAATGTTTGAGTGACTGTTCCATGGATGCATCCGCCAATGTATTGAAGATGGGCGGATGATGCTCGGCGGGGTGTGATGGCACGAATCGAATGAAGCAAAGGTAACTATCATTCGGAATGATATAAGACCCGAACGAGCCCTCTAGCATGCACCTTTCGTTAGGTGGCTATCAATCTCTCTCACGGCAATTCTCTGTTGCCTGACCTGCAAAAGTCAGGAGCGAGGCTGCGCGGCGGGGATTATGCGGGGATTAAAAATGCCGAACCCGCCATGGCGGCGGGTTCGACAATGTGATCAGAGTTTCGGCAACTGGCCGACACGTCCGATCATTTCCGTCACGATCTGCAGATCCAGCTGGAATTGCTCCACGGTCTTGAACTCGCCATCAGTGTGACCGGTGTACTTCACATTTGGCATGGCCAAACCGAATTGCACGCCATTCGGCAGTTCATGCACCGAAGTGGCGCCGGCGGAAGTGCCGAACTCGTGTTTCATGCCGAGGTTTTCTGTCGAAACCGCCAACAGTGCCTTGACCCATTCGCCCTCAGGATTGCGGTACATCGGCTCGGCAATCGAGTAGTCGAACGCAACCGCTACGTGGGATTTCTTGCTCCACGCCGCCAGTTTCTCAGCGATTTCAGCCTTGAGCTTCTCCGGCGACTTGCCCTTCGGCACGCGCAGGTTGACCGCGAGTTTGAAGGCTTTGTCATCCATTCCGACGTAGGTCAACGACGTTGTCAGCGGCCCCATGAAAGCATCGGAGAAACCGACCCCCAGCTTGTTACCGAGGTAATCCAGACCCCAGTTGTCGGCGGCGTAACGCGCGGCATCGGTGATGTGGTTGTGCTTGAACGCGACTTTGCCATCAAGGCTATTGATAAAGACCAGCATCCGCGCGACCGGGTTGACCCCGGACTCTGGCTCGGAGGAGTGCGCAGATACGCCAGTCACGGTCAGTTTGACGTCTTTGCCGTCGACCTTGGCGCTCACCTGAAAATCGCCGCCATTGCGCTTGGCAAACTCGTCACCGGCCTTCTGCAGACTGGCGGCCAGCTCCGCAGGCTTATCGGTGACCAGGGTGGCGACAGACGCTGATGGAATCTGGTTGGTCGCCAGGCCACCGGTCATCGAGATGATTTCCGCACCTTTGCCTGCACCTTTGCGCTTGGCAAAGTTGGCCATGACGGTGCCGTAGCCTTTCTCGGCAATCACCACCGGGTAACCGCCGTCCAGCGCCAGGTTGTAGTTCGGTGTCGGATTGCGTTCGAAGTAGTAGGGAATCGCGTCGCCCGTGGTTTCTTCAGTGGTGTCGACCAACAGCTTGAAGTTGCGCACCAGCGGCAGCTTTTCTTCCTTGATGACTTTCATGGCATACAGCGTAACCACGATGCCGTTCTTGTCATCCTCGGTGCCACGACCGTACATGCGGTCGCCGATCAGAGTGATCTTGAACGGGTCGAGGCGGGTGCCATCCTTGAGCACCCAGTTTTCCGGTGTCACCGGTACCACGTCAGCGTGCGCATGAATGCCAACCACTTCGTCGCCGCTACCGTCGAGAGAGATCTCGTAGACACGATTGTCGATGTTGCGGAATTTCAGATTGAACGACTCGGCAAGGCTCTGAATCTTCGCCGCGATCTTGATGAATTCCGGGTTGTCGTGCTGTTCGACGCCATCCTTGCGAAAGGTCGGGATCTCCACCAGTTCGCGCAGGGTTTCAGTGGCGGCAGCGCTGTATTTCGCGCGCGTGTAGATACCCAGCAGACGATAGATTTCGTTCTGCTGATCGGCGGTCAGGGTCTTGTTATCAAGGTACGCGCCAATCGCCGAGCCAATGTCGGCGGTTTTCGCCAGATCGCTCTTGCCCAGATTACCGATGAACTGGCGGAAATCAGTGGCTTTTTCAGCGCTGTAGGTCTTGAGGATTTCTGCACTCTGCTGCGGGGTGATATTGGCTTGCGCGGGCGCGGTGAACACGGCGAGGCCGGCCAGCATCAAGGTGGTGGCAGCCAGTTTTTTGAAAGGGACATTCATTACGAAGGGCATTCCTTTGCAGGGCAGTGAGTTAGGCGTGTCTCAAGGTTGGGACACATACGCTTACAACCTAACACCGTGTCAGAGCCTTGCGGGAGTCCTGAAAGGGGATGTGTCGCACAAAAATGCAAAAGAGACGCACAAATGAAAAAGCCCGGGGAAGGTTTCCGGGCTTTTTTATGGGTGCTCGCCTGACAACCAGTGCTTCTCCAAATCCTTGCGCCAGGTTCAGCAAAGCGCGGCTATCTGAAGATCTGTTCAATCATGATCCTGGAGGGGATGAATAACGTATTAGTGTAATAGGCCTCATACCCATAGGCGGTTATGCGAACTTTGCACGGGATGGAAGTTTGCGACGTCAGCAACGGTTTGATGGCGTCGTAGTCATTCAAGTCGCGTTGCGTACCATCCGGATTGGTGTAGTAGAAGATCAGGTCGGAGGAAAACTTGTAATTGGGCCTGGCTTGACCGCTTGCGTTCACTCGCCCTTCGGCTTTTACCGCGATTGAATGCTCGGATGAGAACTCCATGTCGCGATTGAGAGAGCAGATCAGGGTAGGGTTGAGCTGGTTGGAGTTTTCGTAATCATTGAAAGCGTTCTGCAAATCCACAGTGGAGTTGAAGTGGGCCGTGAACAGATTGGCGGGGCCGAGCTCAAACGACGATAGCGTGAGGTCGGCGGGGGGAATGCTCGCCGTTTTTACGCAGCCGGTGAAGAGTAGAACGCCCAGGTATATGACCGCGCGGAAGCTGTTCATTGGCCGAAAATACCGTTGATTGAGTCAAAAATCAGATCGCAGGCGGACTTCGTCCCTTGCACAGGTTCTATAAACATCCAGTCAGCAGATGCATGGTGCCTATCAATGGTCTTGTTGATGGTCGGACCAGACTCGATCATCCAACGCTCCCCGAATTCTGCGACACCGTCAGATTGGTCAGGTGTACTGGCGTTGGCCCGGATGTTGATCCATGTTTCAGCGACAGGCGTTGGCTCCGAAAAATAGATATCGGAACCCAGCCATACCAGGAATCCTTCACCCACTGGATCGAGTGTCACCAGATATTTGATGGTGTAACCGGCTTCGGAAAGGATCTGTGACAGATGTGCGCCGTTCCATCCGCCGAGGCTGTGGCCGACGATGTAAACCGGGCAGGATTTGCTGGGAATGTTGTCGATGAAGTGAGTCTGGATATCGCCGGAACCCCTTGCATCCTTATAACTTTTAGGGAACCCCGTGTATTTCGCCGGCAGCTTGGCGCTGCCGGCAATTTTGCCGTCGAGCTGTTTTTTTGCGTCGTCGATATTGTGGAACGCGCCTTGAAAATAATATTTCTCTTGGTCGGCAGCCCCACCAATGAAAAAAACGATCGCCTTCTTTACGGGAACGGGAGCCGTCTTTACCGACTGATCCTTCACGAGTGTTAACGTCGGCGTGACGGCCAGACTCGCGGTATTTCCATTGGGAAGCTGGATTTGCTCTGCCGGCATGTTTTCAATCTTCCAGAAATAGTTTGAAGGTTTCTGCCACGTGTGAACTCACGACATGCGTGAACCCCAGCGAATCACTGGTGCCGTACTCGAAACTGCCGTCCGCGCGCTGAATCGCGTAGGCATGATTAGGCATGGGCTCACCCGTGCTTTCGTCGATCAATTTGATCTTGTCGCTGAAGTGCACCGGCATCGGCAGCAGACCGCTGAAAGGTGCCGAGACGAAGGTGTCGCCGATGATGACTGTTCCGGAACCGCCCACAACGATGTTGCCGTGTCCGCCCGTGCTGTCGATCGTCGCAGCATTCAAACCATTGATGAAAACGGTCGAGCTGACGCCTCCCGTGATCGGACTGCCACAAGCGGATTTGTCGGTCATCCGGGCGGCAGCAAGCCCGTCAAAGTTCACATTGGGCGAGCCACTGGCAATGGGATTCGTGCCATGTCCCGGAAGAGGGCAGCTAGTGGGGTCCGTGAGGCGTGCAGCAGGTTTTCCGCTCATGCGAAGTTCCGTTTCAAGAGGTCAGATCGGGCAGCTGTGATGGATAGCCGTAGCGTAGAGCGCCAAGGCTGTCCGTTGGATCGGCAGCCTTAAGCGGTCGTAGAATCGGGAATGGCGAAGGTGTGGTGGCAGTTCTGCGAGACATTGACCCCATGTGCATCCGGACGGATGCGAGTGTTCGCCTTCAATCACACCGGTGGTGTTTGAAGACGCGAGGGGCACAAGCGCTTGCATACGTGAAGTACGCATCAAATTTTACCGTCCCTGGAAATTTCGTTGCGAAGAATGCCGCAAGCTACGCTTGCGTTCAATAATATTCAGAACTGCCAGCGCTGATTCAGAGACTATCCGGATCCCCAAAAAACATCTGAATCCGCGACCGCAACCAACGCTCACCCGGATCATTATCCTGCGATCCACGCCAAGCCATATGCAGCTCAAACGTACGCGTCGGCAACGGCGGGTCCTCCGCGCGAACACCGCCGGCAGCCGTCAATGCTTCCGCGGTGTAATCGGGCACGGTCGCGACGATGTCAGTGCCCGCCAACAACGTACTCAACCCATTGAACTGCGGAACAGCCAGCACCACATGGCGCTTGCGTCCGAGCTTCTCCAGCTCTTCATCAATAAAGCCACTGAGGTCACCGGCAAACGACACCAGCGCATGCGGACGCGCGCAATAGTCGTCCAGGCTCAACGGCCCCGGCACAGTATCGGCACGCAGCAATTTTGGCGCGCTGCGACGCAGGACCTTGCGCTTGGCGTTGGCCGGCAGGTCCGTGGTGTAGCTGACGCCAATGGATATCTCGCCGGAAGCCAGCAGGCCCGGCATCAATATGTAATTGACGCGACGAATCACCAACACGATTCCCGGGGATTCGGCGCGCAGGCGTTTGAGCAGCATTGGCAGCAGGGCGAATTCGACGTCGTCGGACAAACCGATCCGAAATACCGACGTGCTGGTCGCCGGGTCGAATTCGGCCGCACGGCTGACGGCGGTCGAAATCGAATCGAGGGCCGGTGAGAGCAGGGCGAAGATTTCCACCGCACGGGCGGACGGTTCCATGCTGCGCCCGGTGCGTACAAACAGCGGGTCATCGAACAGGCTGCGCAGGCGCGAGAGCGCCGCACTGATTGCCGGTTGACCGAGAAAGAGCTTTTCTGCCGCCCGGGTCACACTGCGTTCGTGCATCAATGTTTCGAATACGATCAACAGGTTCAGGTCGACACGACGCAGGTCATTACGATTCATCTGGAGTCCTGGCAGAGTCATCAAGCTTGACGAGAGCGGCCATATGAGAACAATGGCCGGCATGAATCTTACGGGGAAAGGCTGGTACTCTGCACCGGAAAATTCAGCTTGAGTGAGACGGTGGCAGCAGTTTTTCATGGATTTTGCCACTGCCGCCCCTGTTGCGGAATCAATGACAGGCATGTCGACTATTAATAGCCACTGATAGTCTTGGGTCAAAAGCCCAGATAGAGTTCATGGCATTAGAGGTTACTTTGACGAGGTTTGCGATGTCCCGCACGATCCGTTTTCACAAGTTTGGTCCGGCCGAGGTGCTCAAATGCGAAGAGCATGCGGCCGCTCAGCCAGGTCCTGGCGAAGTGCAGGTGCGTGTCGAGGCAATCGGCATCAGCTGGTACGACACCCTGTGGCGTCAGAACCTGGCATCGTCCCAGGCACGTTTGCCATCGGGTCTTGGCCATGAAATGGCCGGCGTGGTCACTGCAGTCGGTGCCGATGTCGAGGACCTGTCCGTCGGTGACAAGGTCGCGAGTTTTCCGGCTGAAAGCCCGAACGACTATCCGGTCTACGGCGAGTCGATCGTACTGCCGCGTACTGCGCTGACCCGTTATCCGGATGTGCTCAGCCCGATCGAAGCCAGCGTGCATTACACGCCACTGCTGATCGCCTACTTTGCCTACGCCGATCTGGCGCGGGTCAAGCCGGGGCAATTCGCTCTGGTCACGGACGCCAGCCATTGTGCCGGTCCCTCGTTTGTCCAGTTGGGCAAGGCGATGGGCGTGCGGGTGATCGCTGCGACCAAAGAAGCCGAAGAGCGCGAGTACCTGCTGTCCCTCGGTGCAGAAAAGGTCATCGTCACGGAAGAGGAAGATCTGTTGATGCGAATCAACAAGATCACCGACAACCGTGGTGTCGATGTGGTGTTCGACGGTCTCGGCGGCCCACAGATGTCGCTGCTTGGCGATGTGCTGGCGCCGCGTGGCAGCCTGGTGCTGTACGGTTTGCAGGGCGGCAACCAGACGCCGTTCCCGGCCTGTGCAGCGTTCCAGAAGAACATCCAGTTTTTCGTGCACTGCATTGGCAACTTCACCGGCAAGCCGGAACTGGGCATCACTCAGGACCACGTCGCTCTGCAACGTGCTTTGCGTGACATCAACCAGTTGACCGCTGATCGTGTGTTGCTGCCGCTGAAAACGCGGGTTTTCCCGTTCAACGAATTCGTCGAAGCGCATCGCTACATGGACGAATGCCCATGCCGCGAACGGGTTGCCCTGCAAGTCGAACCGGCGTAAGCCTTGTCATCAGAGTCCGTGGCCCCACGGACTCTTGTGCGTTTACCTCCCTCCTGAAAAACACAGCGCTCTGGTGCAGCCCCCGGGACCGTTCAGCAACTGAACTGGTTTTTGCTCCCTATCTGTATCTTCTAATCACAATGTAAGCCCTGATAATTGAATGATTACTTTCATCTCAAGGAATGAGCCATGGCTGTGCATTCAATTTGTCCTGCGCGATATCAAACGAATAAATCGATTGATCAAGCCAACTTTTGTTTAATTGTTGTAGGGCTATTCGGAAACTGCTTCTCTTTTTCTTGTACTCACTTGTCGTGGGACATTGTGGGAAGTTTCCTAGGACTGCGTCCGGAAAAAAATATCCCTGCAATTACAGCGGTTTGAGGCTGTTGGTCGGTCGCTGAAGGGGTTTTTGCAGCTCAAGTGTTTCAAATAACTACAAACTTGTAAGTGTTAGCATTCGAACGTCTATTACTTATTGATGAATTGTCGCCAGACTGATTTTCAGTCCGCGCGGCATGAAACTTTCGATACCGGGTAAATACCGATGAGCACGATCCATGATCAGGCAATGAACTATGTCTACCAGCAAGTATTGCAACGTTTGCTGAGTTTCTTCTCTCGCGCGGAACGCACGGCGTTGCAGTTGCTGATCCAGCGACTGGCAGTGGCCGCCGGCGGTATGGAGAACATCGGTCATTTCAAGGTTCTGGTGAACCAGTCAGGGTCGCGCGACAGTTGTTATACGCTGGCCCTTTTACGGGCCGCACAACTGACCATTGCTGGCCGATCGCCCGCGACCTTTCAGCTGCGGGTCGCCAACCTGCGTTGGAACGGCAGCAGCCCGGCGTCCCTGCAAAACATGCACCGCAGCTACAGCGCGCTGTTTCTGTATGACGATCCACGAGTCGAACTGGTGATGGTGGATCACCGCGAGGTCCTGCCGTTTGATCATCAGGCACCCATTGGCGAGGCGGGGCGTGAAGCCAACCGCATCAATCTGTTGCTGATCGGCCATCGTCGAACCTGGAACGAAACGCTTGAACTGTGGGATGACGCTTATCTGGCCACTGCCGAGTTCTACGGGCAGGTTGCCCGCTGGAACAATGGCGTCGATGCGATGATCGGCAGTGAATCCGTGCGCCGTCAGGGGCACTTCCTTGAGGGATTGGGGCGCGCCGCGCAGAAAGCCGCGATTGCCGGGCCGCAGGTGAGTTCTCTCGGCTTTGACATGCTGTTCCCGCTTCTCGATGGACTGGGTGGCGATTATTACCGCGAGTTTTATCCCGAAGAAGAGCGGGTAGCGTGGCGTCCCGAAGGTCAATTCGAGGCCTGTCGGCGCACCAGTTTCATCAGTATCAACGACATGATTGTCGGCAAGCTCGAAGAACGCTGGCCCTTGCTGAGTGATTTTCTGGGTTTCCAGGCTGATGACCTGACGCTTTATCAAGGTGATAACGAACATGTGGAACCTCTGGTAGCTGCGCATCTGCAGGGCTTGCAGGCGCACTTCATCGAGGGACGGACCTACGAGGCTGGCGTCAGCGATTACCTGAAAAACAGCCTGATATCCATGCGACAAAAACAGGTTCCCGAACCTGTTTGCGAACAGTTGCTGGCGAGTTTCGGCAATCTGCAGGCACTCGAGTCTCTGCGTAAGCAGGCAGAAAGCGCTCTGCAGGCCAATTTCGAACTGAATGAAATCCAGCTGACGTGCTTGCTGTTTTCACCGTTCATCAATGCTGGCGCCGGGCTCGAGCGGTTCTTGCGCAATTGTCACCCCGGCATGTTGGTGGCGTTGCCGGATCTGCACCGGGCGATGCAGGGCCTGCATGCGCCGGAACAGGTCATGAAATGGATGACGGATGTCAGTGGGCTGCCGGTCAGGCTGATTGTGCGCCTGTATGCAATGGGGCCTGTTCATATGCCTGCTGCCGGTGAAAAAGCCTCGCAGGACCCGGTCGTTGAACCGGCAGCTGATCGATCAGCGGAGGGGTGAACGTGAGCCTCGTGCAGGGAGATGGAGCCATGCCAACGGACGCGAGCTTGTGAAAGCGGCGAGGCAGAATGACTTTGTTTATCAGGCGGTATATCGATACCTCACGCTGCTGATAGACGAGGCGGGCAGTGGCTCGGCGGTGCGCTTGCCTTCACTGCGACAACTGGCGGATCGGCTCAATGTGTCGATCTCGACGGTCCAGTACGCCTATTCGCTGCTGGAAAAGGAAGGCAGGGTCTATTCAATCGCCAAATCCGGATACTACGCGCAAGCGCTACACGTATCGGACTCGCCCGATAGCGGCAGTGATTTGCTGGAAACCGTTTACGTCAATGCCAGGCGCCCGGGCATGTGTGTGCTGAGCGCCGATGAGCCGGCCTCTCTGCAACCGCTCGACAGTCCGTTACTGATGCTGGAGCGCGAACTGCTGCGTCAATATCCGCGCCAGCCGCAAGCGCTCGTGCAACCTTGCGGAGAGCTTGAGCTGCGCACGGTAATGGCCGCGCGTTATACCTCGTCTACCGCCAATTACTGGCGTGCGGATGACGTCTACATTGGTGCTGATCTGCGCGGTGTCCTGGACATTCTGATTTCCGTGCTTGAGTTGCGTCGCGCCACCGTGGTCGTCGAGTCGCCCTGTGACTGGGTGATCTTGCGTCTGCTGGAAGCCGCCGAGGTGCGTGTTATCGAACTGCCATTTGCCGGTGGCGTGATTGATCTGCAGCGCCTGGAGTCGGTGCTCAAGAGTGAGTCGGTGCGTTTGATCCTGTTGTCTTCGGCGTTGAGCATGCCGCGGGGCAGCCTGATACCGCTGAGCAACCAACAGGCAGTCGCGCATTTGCTCGGGCGCCATGGCACTTGGGTGCTGGAAAACGATTGTTACAGCGAACTCCACGAAGGAGGGGGCACCCAACGATTGCGTGACTGGCTGGACCCTGATCGTCTGCTGGTGTTTTCCACGTTCGAGAAATTCATTGGTGCCGAGGCACCCTTCGGCATATTGCTCTCACGGCAGTGGCGCAACGAGTTGCAGCGGCATTTTCTGTTGCGCGCGTTTCGCTTGTCGCCGATCCGTCAGAAGGCCGTTGCCAGGCTGTTGGCGGGTGGTCGGCTGGATCAGCATTTGTTGATATTGCGACGAATGCTCAAGGAGCGTCGCACGCAATTGATTGAGCTGTTGCGTGAGCGTCTCGGCGATGCGTTGCAGGTTGTCGAACCCCAAGGTGGTGCGACCGTGTGGGTGCGTTCTCTGCGGCCGGTCAACATGGCGCAGGTGTTCCAGCGCCTGCTGAGGCAGCAGATCATTATTGCGCCGGGCGAGCTGTTCAGCCTGCAAGGCCTGCATGCGCAGCATGTGCGGTTGAGTCCGCTGAGCCACGGCGAGCATGACTTGGCCCGCGTGGTCGGCCTGCTCGGTGACGCCTTGCGCTTGGCACCCGGTGAATAACGTTAAAAAACATCGGGAGCGTCCCGGATAGATCCCATCGCACTGCGGTCAAACTGCCAGTAAACTGCGCTCTATTCCTGAATCACTCTATTTCAGAGGTTTTGCATGACACTCAGTCCTTTTGCGGGCAAACCGGCACCGGCAGAATTGTTGGTCGATATCCCGCGACTGGTAACGGCTTACTACACCGGACAGCCTGACGCCTCGATTTCCACTCAGCGTGTGGCGTTCGGAACATCCGGGCACCGGGGCAGCTCGTTCGATTTGAGTTTCAACGAGTGGCACGTTCTGGCCATCAGCCAGGCGATCTGTCTGTATCGCGAAGCCCAAGGGATCACCGGGCCGTTGTTTGTCGGCATCGACACCCACGCCCTGTCGACTCCGGCCGGAGCCAGCGCGCTGGAAGTACTGGCCGCCAACGGTGTCACCGTGATGATCGCCGAAGGTGATGAATACACGCCGACGCCGGCCATTTCCCACGCCATTCTCTGCTACAACCGTGGCCGCACCTCGGGCCTGGCGGACGGCATCGTCATCACGCCGTCGCACAATCCGCCACAAAGTGGTGGTTACAAATACAACCCAACCAACGGCGGGCCGGCCGACACCCACATCACCAAATGGATCGAAGCCAAGGCCAATGAACTGTTGGCCGCCAAACTGGCCGGTGTGAAGCGCATCAGTTACGAGCAGGCGCTCAAGGCCAGCACGACGCATCGTCACGACTACGTGAACACTTATGTGGCCGACCTGATCAACGTGATCGACTTCGACGCCATTCGTGACGCCAAACTGCGCCTGGGTGTTGATCCGCTGGGCGGAGCAGGGGTGCGCTACTGGTCGGCGATTGCCGAGCATTACCGCCTCGATCTGCAAGTGGTCAACAAGGAAGTCGACGCGACGTTCCGTTTCATGACCGTTGACTGGGATGGCCAGATTCGTATGGACCCGTCGTCCAGCCACGCGATGCAAGGCCTGATCGGCCTGAAAGAGCGTTTCGACGTCGCTTTTGCCTGCGACCCCGATCACGACCGTCACGGCATCGTGACGCCGTCCGGTGGTTTGCTCGCGCCGAACAACTATCTCGCTGTTTCGATCGATTACCTGTTCCAGAACCGCCCGCAGTGGCGTGCGGATGCTGGCGTCGGTAAAACCGTGGTCAGCAGCGGTCTGATCGATCGCGTGGCCAAGCGCTTGGGGCGTCGTCTGTACGAAGTTCCGGTCGGTTTCAAATGGTTCGCCGACGGCCTGTTCGATGGCTCGCTCGGTTTCGGTGGCGAAGAGAGCGCGGGCGCATCGTTCTTGCGCAAGGACGGTGGCGTGTGGAGCACCGATAAGGATGGCCTGATCCCGGCATTGCTCGCCGCTGAAATGACCGCGCGCACCGGTCGCGATCCGAGCCAGGCCTACAAGGCATTGACCGATGAGCTGGGCGAACCGTTCTCGGTGCGCGTCGATGCCAAGGCCAATCCGGAGCAGAAAGCGTTGCTGAGCAAGCTGTCGCCTGCACAGGTCACCTCGACAGAACTGGCCGGCGAGAAAATCCAGAGCATTCTCAGCCATGCACCGGGCAACGATCAGGCGATTGGCGGTCTGAAAGTGATGACTGAAAACGGCTGGTTCGCCGCGCGTCCGTCGGGCACCGAAGACATCTACAAGATCTACGCCGAAAGCTTCATCAGTGACGACCACCTCAAGCAATTGGTCGTTGAAGCGCAGACGCTGGTAGATGGCGCCATTTCCGGCTGATGAAGTCGGCAAGCGCATGAAAAAAGGGGCAACCGTCTGGTTGCCCCTTTTTTTTGCCTGCCATTCGAGCGATCAGGCCAGATCCACCAGGACAATTTCACTGTCCTCAATGGCCGTGACGCTGAGCACTCGTTCCTGCGCCACCGCCACACCGTCTCGAGCTTGTGCACGCAAGCCGTTGACCTCAATCACGCCAGTGGCCGGCACCAGATACGCACGACGACCTTCACCCAGCTGATATTCGGCAGTTTCCCCGGCTTTGAGATTGGCCGCGACCAATCTTGCATCAGCGCGAATCCGCAAGCTCTGGTCATCACCTTCCTTGCCGCTGGCCAGCGTGACAAAGCCTTCGCGCTGGCCTTTCGGGAATGGTTTGGCACCCCACGAGGGCGGCGCGCCGGTTTCCGTTGGCAGGATCCAGATCTGGAAGATCTTGGTGTCCTTGGCTTCCAGGTTGTATTCGCTATGCGCGATGCCGGTGCCGGCGCTCATCACCTGAACGTCGCCAGCCTCGGTGCGACCCTTGTTGCCGAGATTGTCCTGGTGAGTAATCGCACCTTCACGGACATACGTGATGATTTCCATGTCGCGATGCGGATGTTGTGGGAAGCCAGTACCTGCGGCGATCACGTCATCGTTCCACACCCGCAGGTTGCCCCAGCTCATGCGCTGCGGATCGTAGTACTCGGCGAACGAAAAGTGGTGATGGGCATCCAACCAGCCGTGGTGGGCGCCGCCCAGCGAGCTGAAGGGTCTGAGTTCAAGCATGATCGTCTCCTCAAAAGGTTCGTCATGGGGTGTGAATGGTTGACACCCGACGCGACACCGGTGGTTTATGACGGCCATCATCTATCAGTCAATAATCGATAAAAAGCGTAAAAAGTGCGGCGTTATTATCGAATTGATCGATTGGAAACAAGCTCGAAAGGGTCTCATCTCACCTTCAGTTCATCGCCTAAACCAATGACCTGTAAGCATTTCGCTAGAATTGAACGGCAAATACAGACACCATAGCCGCAACAGCCTCACACACTGGAGTCCGTCAGCGTGGCGCAACACACCCCCGATCTTCCTCCCGAACTTCGCCCCTTGGCCGAGATGCCATGGTTCAAACGTCTGGCTGCGCGCTTTTTCGGCCATGGTTTGACCCGGCTGCGCGCTCAACACCGAGCATCGTGGTTGCACGGTCAGGCCGATGGCTTTCGCAGCGGGCATACCGCCGGCGTCGAATATGGCTTTAAGGAAGGCAAGCTTGAGGGGCTGGAAGAAGGCCGTCAGGTGCTGCTGATCCGTGACAGTCGCAATACTGAGCATCGACCGCCCAGCGTCGATAACCATCTGTTTGACGATTGGCGCCTGCCGCTGACGGCCGAGTTGAAAAAGCGCATGAAGGCCGATGTCGCCCGTTTGCTGCCTGAGCACGCTCAACCGAGCGTCGCGCAGTGGAAGATGATTTTCAGCGAAACCCCGTCAACCTCAGTGGTAGCTGGCGCTGGCGCGGGCAAGTCCACCACGCTGGTGCTGCGCATTCTGTTGCTTAACCACTATCTGGGTTTTGAGCTGGACTCGATGACCGTGGTGACCTTCACCCGCGAGTCGCGCAAGGATTTCATCAATAAACTGATTGAGTTGTTCGCGCTCTGGGGGCAGGCGCTGAACCTGCGCCAGGCACGCGATCTGGTGCGTACTTTCCACTCGCGAATTCTGCCGATGGTGCGCAGCTTGCCGGGTTTCGAACGTCTGCAGGCCTTTGAAAACCTCAGCCACCGCGCACAAGGTGATGAGCAGGAGGTCGACAGTAACCCCTTCGACCTGCGCATCAACGATGCACAACGCCAGCAACTCAACGCCTGTTATCAGCGCTTGTTTAATGAAGACGAGCGTTTCCGCCAGTTGATTCAGCCGCTGTCCCGAGCTGGTTTGCAGCTCAAGGAGCTGGAACGCGATCATCCGGACGTGCAAAAACGCGTAGCGGTGACGCAGTTAGCCTCCCAGCGCGATGAAGAACTGTGCGATGCCATTGAAGATCTGTGGTTCCGCGCTGGCGCCTGGCCGATCAAGGGCATTGAGCCGAACCGGCAGAGTTTCGATATCAACGGCGCGAAATTTCACTGTCATGGCTACATTCCGAGCCTGGATGCCTGGGTGGTGCTCGGCTTCGATCCGCGGGAAAACCCGCAAACGAGCCGGCCAAACGCGAAGCTCAGCGTGCGCGCAGAGTGGGCAGTCAAGCGTACCCTGTTTCAAGCTTTCTGTCGTAAGCCTCTGATTTGGCTAGATAGTTACGAATCGTCAAGGCGTGTTCTGGCCACGTTGGCGGGTGATGCCAGCGCCGGGCCGGGCTTTGAGTACAAGGTCAAGGGCGAGCTGGCTTCCGCGCCATTGCTCGACTGTTTTGTCGCGGCGGCCGGTTTCATCGAAAACCTCGGCCTGGACGTGCCAGACGCGGTCGGTCGCATGAGCTTTGCCAAGGACGACCCAGACCGGTTTTTCTTTGAGGCACTCAGCCTGTTCTGGCGGGCCTTTGAAGATCATCTGCTCGACCAGAAGCCGCCGATCATGACCTACAACCGGATGTTCGCGCTGTTCAGCGAGCACTCACCGGAAAACCTCAAGCTGTTGAGCGATGAGTTACTCAGACCGTTGTCGCACTTAATGATCGACGAGTTTCAGGACGTTTCGCCGCAGATCGTTTCGTGGATTCGCGCCAGCCTCACGGAAATCCGCAGCCGTGGCCCGGCCATGCATGTCGGGCGGGGCGCGCAGCGTTCATCGCTGCTGTGCGTCGGTGATGACTGGCAGTCGATTTACGGCTGGCGTGGCAGTTCGCCGAGTTACTTCATGGCGTTCGACAAGGAATTCCCGTCGCCAGGCACCACGCGGGTGATGCTCAGTGACAACTACCGCAGTCACCAGCACATCATCGATGCCGCTGAGCATATCGTCCGCGCTGCGCCAGCGATCCCCGGCAAAAAAGCCAAGGCCAGCGGTGCGCCCAAGCCGTTGCAGCCGGTCAATGTGCTGGAGCGCGATGATCAGGCCTTGGGGCAGCGCCTCGCCGAGCACTACCGCCAAGGTCATTCGATCTTGATGCTTTATCGAAAAAGCAGCGATAAGTTATTGATTGAAGAGCATATTCAGTCAGTGGTTAATGTTGATTCGAGCTTGCCGTACGAAGCGCGGCGTCTCAAGCAGCTGACCTACCACAGCGCCAAAGGCTTGCAGGCCGACGCGGTGTTTCTGCTCGGCGATTGCCAGCACCTGACCAGTTCGCCCTACAAGAACCAGGTCTATCGCATGGCAGGTTTGGGGAAGTCGGGCGACAGCGAACCGTACGACACTGCGCAAAAAGACGAAATCCTGCGCCTGGCCTACGTCGGTATTACACGGGCGGTCAGCCATTGCTACTGGTACGTCGAACCGCAGGAAGCGCAAGCGGTGAACATGCCCCGGGCGTCTGACCGGGTGGCCAAGGGCAAGCCGTTTTTCGTTGATCACCGTGTCACCAAACAAACCGCATAGGCACAAAAAAGCCCACAGAGATGTGGGCTTTTTGTTTTAAATCAAAAGCTTATGCGTAGCTTCTGAGAGACTCTGGAGGTACGAAGGCTTCCAGTTCATCCTCCACAGCCTCGATAATTCGTTCGACATCCGCTGCATTCATCACCGTCGCACACGGGATGCCAGCGATGGCGATCATGGTTTCGCCGCTGGCACGATCAAACAGACGGGCGATCATGCTGCCCGGCGCGTCCATCGTCGCCTCAAAACCCATGGGATGAAAATGCCAGCGCATCAGCTGGCATGCATTGGGAAACGTGACTTTGCTTGACCCTTTATTCATGTGTTGCCCGCCTTCTTCATCGAGCGCTTCCGTTTGCTCATGTTAGGTGGGAAGAGCCTTCATTGGCTCAACCGGTGACTGACATTAAAAGTAGCATCTGCATGTGAAATTCCTGTGAGATTTTTCAGTTCATTTTGCGATTGCTTCGCATTTTTTGATGTAAGTCACGGCCTACGCAATCGTCGCCAAATGGCCACTACGGATTAGTCATTGAAGCTCGCGCCGAACTTCGGCAAGCTCGATTCTTTTGCGCCGAGCCCTTTATGCACGCCGACGACGACGGCCCAGAACAGACCCAGGCCACGGCGGCCACGGTCATGCGCTATCACCTGAGCTGGAAGCACCGTGACCTCGACAGCGTCATGGCGCTGTATCACCCGGACATCCAGTACAACGATTTCTTCCAGAATCGCGTGCTCGGCCTTGATGAGTTGCGCGAGTACGTACGCGTCAGCATGCCGCGTGAATCCGACGAACTGCTCGAGCATTGCGACCGCATTCGCGTCGACGGCAACACCGCATTCATCCAATACGAAGTGACCTTGCGCGGCGGCGACGGACTGGTGTCGTTTCGCTCCAGCGAGGCGATCACGGTCAAGGACGGGCTGATCTGGCGCGTCAACGAATACGCTTCGCTGGTGCGCACGCAAGCTCACGGCACAAACTCGGCAAGTCAGCGCCCGGCGGTCAGTCGCCTGGGCTTGTCGCCGCGTCAATTGAGTTTCATGGCTGAAGACCTGCAACAGTACTTTGAAAAGCAGCAGCCGTATCTCGATCCTGAACTCGACTTGCAGCGGGTGGCGAAGGAGTGCGGCTACAGTCGCAATCAGATTTCCTATCTGCTCAATCAGGTGCTTGGGCAAAGCTTCTATCGCTACGTCAATCAGGCGCGCCTGCAGCATTTGCTGCGTGCGCTGGATAACGCCACACCGCCGGTGCGTATCGATGAACTGGCTTTCGCTGCCGGTTTCAATTCGTTGTCGGCGTTTTACAGCTGTTTCCGCCAGCACACCGGCCAGTCTCCGAAGGCTTACGTTAAACAAATTTCTTTGCGGACACGCGCGCAAGACAGCAACTGAGCGCAGCCACTAGGATCGACGCCATCGAAGGTTTTCAGTGGCGGAGTCTTGCATGCCGGCGTGGCGCACTATCAGTTTGTGGATGGATCAACTCGATGAGCCGCTGACCGCGCGGCCCGAGCTTGAGCGAGATCTGGACGTCGACGTGGCGATCATCGGCGCCGGCTACACCGGCCTGTGGACGGCGTACTACCTGAAGAAACTAGCGCCGGGCCTCGACATTGCGATTGTCGAAGCACAAACCGCCGGTTTCGGTGCCTCCGGTCGCAATGGTGGCTGGCTGATGGGCAACCTGCTCGGCGAGGATCGCTTGCTGGCCGGGCTTTCGCCAGAGCAACGCCGCGCGTCCTTCGATCTGCTGCACAGCATTCCCGATGAAGTGGAAATTGTTCTCGAACGCGAAGGCATCGACTGCGATTACCGCAAGGGCGGCGTGCTGTATTGCGCGGCGCGCTATCCGGAGCAGGAAGCCACGCTGCGTGAGTATCTGGCCAAACTGCATGCCCAGGGCCTGACCGACGACGATTACCGCTGGCTCAGCCCCGAACAACTGGCCCAGCAGATCCGTGTGGCCAAACCCTATGGCGGGATTTACGCGCCACACGTGGCGACCATCCACCCGGCGAAACTGGTTCGCGGCCTGGCGCGCACCGTGCAGAACATGGGCGTGAAGATCTACGAAAACAGCCCGGTCACCCATTGGCAGTCGGGCAGTTTGCGCACGGCGAAAGCCAGCGTGCGCAGTCGCTGGATCGTGCCGGCCGTCGAAGGTTATTCGGTGACTCTGCCGCCGCTGGGCCGTTATCAGTTGCCGGTGCAAAGCCTGATTGTCGCCACTGAACCGTTGTCGGCGGCAACCTGGGAGGAAATCGGCCTCAATCGCGGCCAAGCCTTCAGCGAATTCAGCCGCCAAGTCACTTACGGCCAGCGCAGCGCGGATAACCGCCTGATCTTTGGCGCCCGTGGCGGTTATCAGTTTGCCGGCAAGTTGCGGCATAACTTCGATTTGACCCGCGATGAGGTCGAGCTGCGCCGCTATCTGTTCGGCGAACTGTTCCCGCAACTGAAAAACGTGCAGATCACCCACGCCTGGGGCGGCAACCTCGGCATGTCCCGGCACTTCAAACCACACATGCTTTGCGATCGAGCCAATGGCATCGCGCTGTCCGGCGGTTATGGCGGGGAGGGCGTCGGCGCGAGCAATCTCGGCGGGCGCACCCTCGCGGAGCTGATTCTTGAGCGCGACACCGAACTCACCCATCAGCCGTGGGTGCTGCCGGACGGCGGCATTCATGCACTGCGCGCCTGGGAGCCGGAGCCGTGTCGCTGGCTCGGTTACAACGCGATCATCAAAAGTTTCGTCCACGAAGACCAGACCTTGGCCAACCCGGCGACCGCGCCATGGCGGCGCAAGCTCGCCAGCCAGGTCGCGGGCTTCATGGAAGGTTTCATGCATTGAGCGTCGAATTAATTCAAGAAAGCCCAAAGACAGGTCAGACCATGAGCATTACCCAGTTCAAAAACACCGCAACCCTGCCTCTCGATGAATCCAACCCGGTGGCCGTACCCCTCGGCGAACCGGTGGCGATCGCCTCGACCACCAGCGTCGAGCGCGATGACGGCGTCGAGACCGGCGTCTGGGAATGCACGCCCGGGCGCTGGCGCCGGCAGATCACCGCGCAAGAGTTCTGCCATTTCATCTCCGGGCGTTGCACGTTCACCCCTGACGGTGGCGGCGAAACCCTGCACATACAAGGTGGCGACGCACTGATGTTGCCGGCCAACACGCTCGGTATCTGGGATATCCAGGAAACCGTGCGCAAGAGCTACGTGCTGATTTTCTGATTGTTTGATCCTTTTGATTGCCTGCCAACAAAAAAGAAAACCCACACAGGAATCGATCCATGATCCGCAAGACCCTCGCTCTGGCACCGCTGATGCTCGCCGTTTCCCTTGCTCAGGCAGCGGAAACGGTCAAGGTTTACAACTGGTCCGACTACATCGCGCCGGACACCACCAAGAACTTCGAAAAAGAGACCGGCGTGGGTGTCACTTATGACGTCTACGACAGCAACGAAACCCTCGACGGCAAGTTGATGACCGGCAAATCCGGTTACGACGTGGTGTTTCCGTCCAACCACTTCATGGCTCGGCAGATTCAGGGTGGGGCGCTGAAGAAACTCGACAAGAGCCAGTTGCCGAACTGGAAGAATCTCAATCCGGTGCTGCTCAAAGCCCTGCAAACCAATGACCCGAACAACGAACACGGCTTTCCCTACCTGTGGGGCAGCACCGGCATCGGCTACAACATCGCCAAAGTCAAAGCGGTGCTGGGCGACAACGCACCGGTGGACTCCTGGGATCTGATCTTCAAGCCCGAGTACATGGAAAAGCTGCAGAAGTGCGGCGTGGCGATCCTCGACAACGGCCCGGAATTGCTGCCAGCGGCGCTCAACTACCTGGGCCTGCCGCACCACAGCAAGAATCCCGAGGACTATAAAAAGGCCGAGGCGCTGCTGATGAAAGTGCGGCCGTATGTCAGCTACTTCCATTCCTCGAAATACACCAGCGACCTGGCCAACGGCGACATCTGCGTGGCGGTCGGTTTCTCCGGTGACATCCTGCAAGCCGAGAACCGCGCCAAAGAGGCGAAGAATGGCGTCGACATCGGCTACGCGATTCCCAAGGAGGGCGCAGCGATCTGGTTCGACATGGTCGCCATGCCCGCCGACGCGCCGGACGAGAAGGCCGGTTATGCGTTCATGAACTACCTGCTGCGCCCGGACGTGATGGCCGGCATCAGCAACTACGTGCATTACGCCAATGGCAATGAGCAGGCGGACAGCCTGATCGACCCGGCCATCAAGAACGACACCAAGGTGTATCCGAGCCCGGAGATGATGGGCAAATTGTTTGCGCTGGAGGCGATGCCGTTGAATATCGACCGGATCCGCACTCGCGTGTGGAACAAGATACGCACCGGTAGCTGATCCGCTTTTCCCCTGTAGGCGCTGCCGCAGGCTGCGATCTTTTGATCTTGCTTTTGAAAGGCAAAGTCAAAAGATCGCAGCCTCGTTTCACTCGTCAGCTCCTACAGTTTGGGTGAGCCATTTGGTTGATATCAATACACTGGCATCGCACTGATAAAGTGCAGGAAAGTGAGACGCGCCTAACAAAAAACAACTTACCCATATTTAATATTTAAATAGAAAATCGTCAGACAATTAGGCAAAAGCTCCGCAACTAAAACATTCTTTCACCTCCGCACGCTTTGTTTACGGCAGTTTCCCGAAACAGTCCGATTTGATCCCAAAAAAATCCTTTACGGCAGATTTCAAATTGTGTCAGGTTTCTTACGCCTTCATTGGGCGAGTGATAGGACGACCTCGCCAGAGATCGTCCTGTCGGACAAAAACTGTTCCATTGCTAAACAAGGAAGTGTGTTTATGTCGAAAGTTAAAGCGAATGCTATTGATACTGCCGAACAGGCTTTCCAGCTGTCAGCCTTCAGCTCGGCGTATAACCAGATCAATAGCTTCAGCCATCAGTACGACCGTGGCGGCAACCTCACGGTCAATGGCAAACCCTCCTACTCCGTCGACCAGGCCGCCACCCAGTTGCTGCGCGACGGTGCTGCCTACCAGGACAAGGACGGCAGCGGCAAGATCGAACTCACCTATACGTTCCTGACTTCGGCATCGTCCAGCACGATGTACAAGCACGGGATCACCGGGTTCAGTCAGTTCAGTGCACAACAACAAGCCCAGGCCAAGCTCGCCATGCAATCCTGGGCTGACGTGGCCAATGTGACCTTCACCGAGAAAGCCTCGGGCGGTGACGGCCACATGACCTTCGGTAACTACAGCGGTGGCCAGGATGGCGCTGCAGCGTTCGCTTATCTGCCAGGCACTGGCGCCGGTTATGACGGCACCTCGTGGTACCTGATCAACAGTGGCTACACGCAGAACAAGAATCCGGATCTGAACAACTACGGTCGTCAGACCCTGACTCACGAAATCGGCCACAGCCTGGGTCTCGCTCACCCTGGCGACTACAACGCCGGTAATGGCAACCCGACCTACAACGACGCGTCCTACGGGCAGGACACCCGCGGCTACAGCGTCATGAGCTACTGGAGCGAAAGCAACACCAATCAGAACTTCAGCAAGGGCGGAGTCGAAGCGTATTCGTCCGGCCCACTGATGGACGATATCGCTGCCATCCAGAAGCTCTACGGTGCCAACCTGACCACCCGTACCGGTGACACCACCTACGGCTTCAACTCCAACACTGGTCGCGATTTCCTCAGCGCTTCGTCGTCGAGTGACAAAGTGGTGTTCTCGGTGTGGGACGCGGGCGGCAAAGATACTCTGGACTTCTCGGGTTTCACCCAGAACCAGAAGATCAACCTCAATGACGCCTCGTTCTCCGACGTTGGCGGCATGGTAGGTAACGTGTCCATCGCCAAGGGCGCGATCATCGAGAACGCCATTGGCGGCTCGGGTAACGATCTGCTGATCGGCAACAGCGTGGCCAACGAGCTCAAGGGTGGTGCCGGCAACGACATCCTCTACGGCGCTGGCGGTGCTGACAAGTTGTGGGGCGGTGCTGGTTCGGACACCTTTGTGTTCGCGGCCAGTTCCGATTCCAAGCCAGGTACGATCGATCAGATCCTCGATTTCGTCAGCGGTCTGGACAAAATCGACCTGACTGGCATCACCAACGGTGCCGGCCTGCACTTCGTCAGCAGCTTCACCGGTGCTGCCGGTGACGCGGTCCTGACGTCGTCGGGCGGCAACAGCCTGCTCTCGGTGGACTTCTCCGGGCACGGCGTGGCCGACTTCCAGGTCAGCACCGTTGGCCAGGCAGCGACCAGCGACATCGTGGCGTGATGTAGAAATGGAAAGCGGCGCGTAATGCGCCGCTTTCTTTGCTTGCATCGTATTAACAGGTAAGCAAGGCTACACGCCGGAGCGAATATTCCCATGATCAGTAAAGCTTTTACCTACAAGGTAGCGGCGTGGCTTTCGGCGGCGCTTATCATGATTTCAGGAGAAACCAGCATGGCAAGCAGCCTCAGACTCGAAGAACCCTCGGTGTTTGCCGGACAGTGGCAAGCGACATTGTCTACCCGGGATGATGATCGAGAAGCGCTAAAGCAACAGGACAAGCCTTCGAATACGTGCCTCGTGGAATTGGCAGCCAACAAAACCTTGAGCAAAGGCGCCGGCTGCCTGGGTGCATGGCTTGAAGAAACCCCGATCGGCTGGTTTCCTGAGCCGGACGGTATCGCGATCACCGGTAAAGAAGGCTCAAGAATCCAGTTTTTCAGCCGACAACGTGACGGGCTTTATCTGGCGACTTTGAAATCGGGTCTGGTGATTACGCTTGAGCGCGCAGCGCAATAGCCTTGATTTTTTAAACGGCGACAAGGTTTTAATATAAAGCGCCACGCAATGGTTATAAGAAACGCTGAATGGCAACTGCACCGCAGTTAATCGCGCAAGTTGTTATGAAAGTGTAAGCGGTAGACGAAAAAAGCAAGTTCCGACGTTGCACGGATCATTAATTCGAATCTTGCCAATGAATGGCGGGAAATATTTTCCAGGAATAATCAATGAAGATGGCGAAGGCCCCAGCCACCGCTCCCTTAATCAAGGCATTGGGTGACTATAAAAGTATCCTGATCAGCGTCGGTTGCTTTACCGCGCTGATTAACGTGCTGATGCTGGTGCCCTCCATCTATATGCTCCAGGTCTATGACCGGGTGCTGTCGTCGCAGAACGAAACGACCCTGGCGATGCTGTCGTTGATGGTCGTCGGCTTCTTTGCCTTCATCGGCATGCTGGAAGTGATCCGCAGCTTTATCGTGATTCGCATCGGCAGCCAGTTGGAGCGCCGCTTCAACCTGCGTGTTTATCAAGCGGCGTTCGAACGCAACCTGTTCAAGGGCGAGGGCAATGCCGGGCAGTCGCTGGGCGACCTCACGCACATTCGTCAATTCGTTACCGGGCCGGCGCTGTTCGCGTTTTTCGATGCGCCGTGGTTCCCGGTCTATCTGTTCGTGATTTACCTGTTCAACGTCTGGCTCGGCGTGCTCGCCACCGCAGGCGCACTGTTGCTGATCGGGCTGGCCTGCCTCAACGAATACATGACCAAAAAGCCGCTGGGCGAAGCCGCCGGTTATTCGCAGAAGTCCAGCCAGTTGGCCACCAGCCATTTGCACAACGCCGAAACCATTCAGGCGATGGGCATGCTCGGCTCCCTGCGCAAGCGCTGGTTCCAGGTGCACTCGCGCTTCCTCGGTCTGCAGAATCAGGCCAGCGACACCGGTGCGGTGATCAGCTCTGTGAGTAAAACCCTGCGCCTGTGCCTGCAATCGCTGGTCTTGGGCCTGGGCGCATTGCTGGTTATCAAGGGTGACATGACCGCCGGGATGATGATCGCCGGTTCGATCTTGATGGGTCGTGTACTGAGCCCGATCGATCAGTTGATTGCCGTGTGGAAGCAGTGGAGCGGGGCGAAGCTGGCTTACCGTCGTCTCGATGCGCTGCTGCAAGCGTTCCCGCCGAGTGACGACGCCATGGCGCTGCCGGCGCCAAAAGGCCAGATTACTTTCGAACAGGTCAGCGCCGGCCCACCGGGGCAACGCACGGCTACGTTGCAAATGGTCAATTTCAATCTGAATGCCGGCGAAGTGCTCGGCGTGCTCGGTGCTTCCGGCTCCGGCAAATCGACGCTGGCCCGTGTGCTGGTGGGTGTCTGGCCAACCCTCGGCGGCACCGTGCGCCTCGATGGCGCGGATATTCATCGCTGGAACCGCGACCAGCTCGGCCCCTACATCGGTTATCTGCCGCAAGACATCGAACTGTTCAGCGGCAGCATCGCCGAAAACATCGCCCGTTTCAGCGAGGCTGATCCACAGAAAGTCGTCGCCGCCGCGCAACAGGCTGGCGTGCACGAAATGATCCTGCGTCTGCCGCAAGGTTACGACACGCAACTGGGCGAGGACGGCAGTGGCTTGTCCGGCGGCCAGAAGCAGCGTGTGGCACTGGCGCGTTCGATGTACGGCACGCCGAGCCTGGTGGTGCTGGATGAACCGAATTCCAACCTCGACACCGTCGGTGAAGCGGCACTGGCCAGCGCCATTGCCGCGCTTAAAGCGCAAGGCACCACGGTGGTGCTGGTGACGCATCGCTCTTCAGTGCTGGCCCAGGCGGACAAATTGCTGGTCCTCAATGACGGGCGTCTGCAAGCCTTCGGCCCGAGTCAGGACGTGCTCAAGGCACTTTCCGGCCAGCAAGAACAACAACGGGAAAAAGCTGCACAGGCACCGGGCGGGCTCAGCATGAGTCGACAGTATCAGCCCTCGACAAGGAATTCGGGTGTATGAGCAGCGCAAGCATGAACACTGAAAACGAAGCGAGCATGGAACACGCCTACATTACCGAGCGCCCGGAACGCGATGCAAAGTTCTTCGCGCGCATGGGCTGGATTCTGGCGATCGTCGGCGCTGGGAGTTTCTTCACTTGGGCGGCGTTGGCGCCGCTGGATCAAGGCATTCCGGTGCAAGGCACGGTCGTGGTCTCGGGCAAGCGCAAAGCCGTGCAGTCGATGAGCAGCGGCGTGGTCAGCCGGATTCTGGTGCGCGAAGGCGAAATCGTGAAGCAGGGTCAGCCGTTGTTCCGCCTCGATCAGACGCAAGTCGCCGCTGACGTGCAGTCGCTGCAGGCGCAGTACCGCATGGCCTGGGCCAGTCTCGCGCGTTGGCAGGCCGAGCGCGACAACCTCAAGCAAGTGACCTTTCCCGCCGAGCTGAGCAATGATCCGGATCCGCGTCTGGCACTGGTGCTGGAAGGTCAGCGGCAACTGTTCAGCAGCCGTCGCGAGGCCTACTACCGCGAGCAGGCCGGACTGCGTGCGAGCATCGAAGGCGCCACCGCGCAACTGGCCGGCATGCGCCGCGCCCGTACCGATCTGAATGCCCAGGCCGACTCGCTGCAACAACAGCTGAGCAACCTGCAACCGCTGGCAGACAACGGCTACATCCCGCGCAACCGCTTGATGGAGTACCAGCGTCAACTGTCGCAAGTGCAGCAGCAACTGGCGGAAAACACCGGTGAAAGCGGCCGCGTGGAACAGGGCATCCTCGAGTCGCGGCTGAAGCTGCAACAGCACGCCGAGGAATACCAGAAGGAAGTCCGCACGCAACTGGCCGACGCGCAGCTGAAAAGCGTGACCCTGTCGGAGCAACTGACCTCCGCCGGTTTCGATCTGCAGCACAGCGAAATCATCGCCACCGCCGACGGCGTCGCGGTCAACCTTGGCGTGCACACCGAAGGTGCCGTGGTGCGTCAGGGTGAAACCTTGCTGGAGATCGTTCCGCAAGGCACCACGCTGGAAGTGGAAGGGCACTTGCCGATCAACCTGATCGACAAGGTCGGCACGCATTTGCCGGTGGACATTCTGTTTACCGCGTTCAATCAGAGCAAAACCCCGCGTGTACCGGGTGAAGTCAGTCTTATTTCCGCCGACCAGATGGTCGACGAGAAAACCGGCGTGCCGTACTACGTCCTGCGCAGCAGCGTCAGCGATCAGGCCATGGAAAAACTCAACGGTCTGGTGATCAAGCCCGGCATGCCGGCAGAAATGTTCGTGCGCACCGGCGAACGTTCACTCCTCAACTATCTGTTCAAACCGCTGCTCGACCGGGCCGGCTCCGCGTTGACCGAGGAATAAGGATGTTCGGCTGTATGAATAAGCTTTCCATGCTCGCGGCGGCAATGATGCTGCTCGCGAGTCACTCAGCAGTGGCGGCGATGGGGCCGTTCGAGATCTACGAACAGGCGTTGCGCAATGACCCGGTGTTCCTCGGGGCGATCAAGGAGCGTGATGCCGGCCTGGAAAACCGCGCCATTGGCCGTGCCGGCCTGCTGCCGCGCATCGGTTACACCTACAACAAGGGCCGTAACTCCTCGAAAGCCACCTCGCTGGATGAGCGCGCGCGTAATCGTACCGATGACCGCAACTACAGCAGTTACGGCTCGGCACTGACCCTGCAGCAACCGCTGCTCGATTACGAGGCGTATGCCGCGTATCGCAAAGGTGTCGCGCAGTCGTTGTTCGCCGACGAAAACTTTCGCGGCAAGAGCCAGGAACTGTTGGTCCGCGTGCTGGATAACTACACCAAGGCACTGTTCGCGCAGGATCAGATCGATATCGCCCAGGCGAAGAAGAAGGCCTACGAGCAGCAGTTCCAGCAGAACGAGCACATGTTCAAGCAAGGCGAGGGCACGCGCACCGACATTCTCGAGGCTGAGTCGCGCTATGAACTGGCGACCGCTGAAGAGATCGAAGCGCGCAATGAACAAGACGCGGCGCTGCGTGAACTGGGCGCACTGGTGGGCGTGCCAGCGGTGGATATCGGCGATCTGGCGCCGCTGGGGCAAAACTTCCAGACCTTCGCGCTGATGCCAGCCAATTACGACACCTGGCACGAAATGGCGGTGAGCAATAACCCGAATCTGGCCTCGCAGCGCCAGGCCGTGGAAGTTGCGCGTTATGAAGTGGAACGCAATCGCGCCGGGCATCTGCCGAAAATCAATGCCTATGCCTCGATGCGCCAGAACGAATCAGAAAGCGGCAATACCTACAACCAGCGCTACGAAACCAACACCATTGGTTTCGAAGTCAGCGTGCCGTTGTATGCCGGGGGCGGGGTGTCGGCGTCGACGCGTCAGGCCAGCCGCACCATGGAACAGGCGGAGTACGAGCTTGATGGCAAGACACGCGAGACGCTGATCGAACTGCGTCGTCAGTTCAGTGCGTGTTTGTCCGGGGTAAGCAAACTGCGCGCTTATCAGAAAGCGTTGAGCTCGGCGGAAGCGCTGGTGGTGTCGACCAAGCAGAGCATTCTCGGTGGCGAACGCACCAACCTCGACGCGTTGAACGCCGAGCAGCAACTGTTCACCACGCGCCGCGATCTGGCGCAGGCTCGGTATGACTATTTGATGGCGTGGACCAAGTTGCATTACTACGCCGGGACCTTGAACGAGCAGGATCTGGCGCGGGTGGATGAGGCTTTTGTGGTCGCTCACCAGCCCTCACCCTAACCCTCTCCCAGAGGGAGAGGGGACCGATCGGGGGATATTTTAGAAGTACGCCGACCTGATCGAGCGGCACCGAATCCATAATCGACCGGGGTTTTCAGGTCGATGTATGAAGCGAGACACCTCGGTCAGCTCCCTCTCCCTCGGGGAGAGGGCTGGCGTGAGGGGATGTGCTTTACCTAATCCACAATCGACCCAGGTTTTTCAGGTCGATGCATGACGCGAGACACCTCGGTCAGCTCCCTCTCCCTCGGGGAGAGGGCTGGGGTGAGGGGAACAGGCAACACCGCAAAAGAACCTGCATAAAACAATAAAAGTGAATGGTGAACATGGACGGACGTATCAAACCTATTTCGCTCGGCACCTTGCTGCTTGCGATTTCCGCAAACCCCGCTCAGGCGCAATACCTGGAACCTGGAAAACCCGGCGATCCGGCCAGTTGGCGCACTGCCGAATTCCTCCGTGACTGGGGCCTTGAGCGGATGCAGGCCGACAAAGCCTACGCGGCAGGATTTAGTGGCAAGGGGGTAAAAATCGGCGCCCTCGATTCTGGCTTTGACACAACTCACCCAGAGTTCGCCAGTGACCGCTATCACCCGGTGACGGCCACTGGCAGCTACGTCGATGGCTCGCCGTTCAACGTCGACGGCACCCTCAATCCCAACAACGACTCCCACGGCACCCACGTCGTCGGCACCATGGGCGCCTCGCGCGATGGCAGCGGCATGCATGGCGTTGCGTACAACGCGCAGATCTACGTCGGCAACACCAACAAGAACGACAGCTTCCTGTTCGGCCCCAATCCCGATCCGCGGTATTTCAAAGCGGTGTACGACGCGCTGGCCGATGCCGGCGTGCGCGCGATCAACAACAGTTGGGGTAGCCAGCCGCCAGATGTCAGTTACCGCACCCTCGCGGATGTGCAGAAGGCCTACGCCCAGCACTACAACCAGGGCACCTGGCTTGACGCGGCGGCCGATGTCTCGCGGCGCGGGGTGATCAACGTGTTCAGCGCCGGCAACAGCGGCTACCCGAATGCCAGCGTGCGTGCGGCACTGCCGTATTTTCAGCCGGATCTCGAAGGCCACTGGCTGGCGGTCTCCGGGCTCGATCAGAACAATCAGCAGAAGTACAACCAGTGCGGCATCGCCAAATACTGGTGCATCACCACGCCGGGCGCGAAGATCGACAGCACCGTTCCCGGCGGCGGCTACGGGATCAAGTCCGGTACCTCGATGGCGGCACCCCATGCGACCGGCGCATTGGCGCTGGTCATGGAGCGTTTCCCGTACATGACCAATCAGCAAGCCCTGCAAGTGCTGCTGACCACCGCCACGCAACTGGATGGTTCGGTGACGCAAGTGCCGAATGAACAAGTCGGCTGGGGTGTCATCAACCTGGACCGGGCGATGCGGGGGCCGGGGCAGTTGATGGGGGTGTTCAATGCCAATCTGGCGGCCGGACAGAGTGACGTCTGGAGCAATGACATTTCCGACAAGGCAGGCAAAGCCCGCGAAGATGAAGCACTCGCCGAGCACTATGCGTGGGAGAAAACATTCTTCAACAAGGCTTGGTACAACGGGCTTCCGGAGAATGCCAGCCAGCAGGACAAGACGGATTATGCGGTGGGCATGGCCCGCGACGCCGCATGGGAGAACAAGATACTTCAGGGTCGCCTGATCAAGTCCGGGGCAGGGAGTCTGTATCTCACCGGGAACAATACGTTCAGTGGCGAGACCATGGTCAACGGCGGTCTGCTGAGCGTCGACGGTACATTGACTTCGACGGTGACAGTCAATGACGGCGGTACTCTTAGTGGTACTGGTGTGGTCGGCGGATTGATCCTCAACCGCACCGGCCGCGTTGCGCCCGGCCACTCCATCGGCACGCTCAGCGTGATGCGTGACGTCCTTATGGGGGATCTTTCGACTTACGAGGTTGAGGTGTCGCCAACGAGCAGCGACCGAATCGTTGCCGAAGGCATGGCTGCCCCCGGTCTGGGTGCGGTCAGCGTGTCGCTGGAAAACAGTCCAACCCTGCTCAGTGCCGTCGAAGCGAGAAGCCTGCTCGGTAATCGTTACGTCATCCTGGAGGCGAAGAGCGGAATATGGGGCCAGTTTGGCAGTGTTCAACCGAACTATCTGTTCATCGGCGGCGTCCTCGATTACGGCGTCACCACCATTGAACTGAGTATCGAGCGCAACGCGACCTCTTTTGCCAGTGTTGGCCTGACCCCGAATCAGCGCGCGGTGGCGACGGCTGCGGAAAGTCTGGGCGCAGGCAACTCGGTGTATGAAAGCCTGCTGCTCTCGGAAAATGCCGCGTCTGCGCAACAGGCGTTCCAGCAACTGAGCGGCGAAATCCATCCAGCGCTGGGCACGATGCTGATCAACGACAGCCGCCAGTTGCGTGATGCAGTGGGCGAGCGTTTGCGCGATAACAATGCTGCGCAAAGCAATGGCTGGATCAAAGCCCTCGGCGCTTGGGGCACGACCGATTCGAGCCACGACACAGCGGGCTATAGCACGTCGATTGGCGGATTGCTGGCCGGTGTCGATGGCGCGCTGGATGAGCAGACGCGCATCGGTCTGGTTACCGGTTATAGCGACAGTTCGCTGAGCATGGGCTCGGGCACGCATTCGTCGGCCAAGGTCGACAGCTATCACTTAGGCGCGTACGCCGGCCGTGAAATCGGCGCGTGGCGCTTGAGCACCGGCGCGGCATACAGTTGGCATCGCGCCGATGTGAAACGCGATCTGCAATACAGCGACCTCAGTGCCAAACAGAAAACCAAGGTCGATGCCACCACCACGCAAGTATTCGGCGAAGCGGCTTATCGCCTGCACCTGCAACCACTGGCGCTGGAGCCGTTCGCCAACCTGGCTTACGTGCATCTGGACACTGAAGGTTTCACCGAGAAGGGCGACGCCGCGGCGCTGAAAAGTTCGGGTGATCAACGTGACGCGGTGCTGAGCACCCTCGGCGTGCGGGCGATCAAGACTTTCAATCTTTCTCCTCAACAATCATTGGACGTGAGCGGCCACCTCGGCTGGCAGCACAGCCTCAGCGACATCGATTCCGAACAGCACCTGCGCTTTGCCAGCGGCGGCACGCCGTACGCGGTGGAGAGTTCAGCGCTGGTGCGTGATGCTGCGCTGGTTGGCGTACAGGCCAGCCTGGCGTTGAGCAAGGACGTGCGCGTCAACCTTGATTACAACGGACAACTGGCCAATCGCGAGAAAAGCCATGGCGTCGGCCTGAGCCTGAACTGGCAGTTCTAACCCACGCTGATCGTTCCCACGCGGAGCGTGGGAACGATCAGAGCTGAAGAGACGGATTTTTCGCAACAACACTAAGGAAGGTCGCTGGATGAATAACAATAAAACCCCCGCGCAAACGGGTGGCCGCTTTGCCCTGAAATCCCTCACGCTCGCGGTACTCTGTGCAATCGGCACGGCACACGCTGCGCCGTACGTGGAGAGCGGTCGCACGGGCGATCCGTCGAGTTGGCGCAGTGCCGAGTTTCAGGCCGATTGGGGTCTGGGCGCGATCGGTGCCGATCATGCTTACGCCGCCGGCTATACCGGTAAAGGCGTGAAACTGGGGATCTTCGACCAGCCGGTGTACGCCGCGCACCCGGAGTTTTCCGGCAGCAATAAAGTCGTCACCCTGGTCACCAGCGGGATCCGTGAATACACCGACCCGTACATCCCGGTCAAAGCCGGCGATGCGTTCCGCTATGACGGTTCGCCCTCGGTCGGCTCCGACGGCAAACTCGGCGCCCACGGCACCCACGTCGGCGGTATCGCCGCCGGCAGTCGCGACGGCGGACCGATGCACGGTGTGGCGTTCGGTGCGCAGATCATCAGCGCCGACAACGGTGACCCGGGTCCGGAAGACGGCATCGTTCGCGGCAACGACGGCGCGGTGTACAAGGCCGGTTGGGATGCGCTGATCGCCAGCGGCGCGCGGATCATCAACAACAGTTGGGGCATCGGTATCACTGACCGTTTCGACCTCGGCGGCCGCGATCCGGCGTACCCGCATTTCACCGTCAATGACGCGCAGTTGCAGTTCAACGAGATCCGCACGCTGCTCGGCACCAAGCCTGGTGGCGCCTACGATGGCGCGATTGCCGCCGCGCGCAGCGGCATCGTGACGATCTTCGCCGCCGGCAACGACTACAACCTCAACAACCCGGACGCCATCGCCGGCCTCGGCTATTTCGTTCCGGACATCGCGCCGAACTGGATCACCGTCGCCGCGTTGCAGAAGAACCCGGACCTGGCCAGCGCCAACCCGTACATCATGAGCACGTTCTCCTCGCGCTGCGGTTACACCGCGAGTTTCTGCGTCTCGGCGCCAGGCACGAAGATCTTCAGCTCGATCATCGAAGGCACCAACGCCGACAACCTGACCACCGGCTACAAAAACTACAACGGCACCTCGATGGCCGCGCCGCACGTCGCCGGCTCCATGGCGGTGCTGATGGAACGCTTCCCGTACATGACCGGCGATCAAGTCGCCACGGTCTTGCGCACCACCGCCACCGACCTCGGCGCACCGGGCATCGACGCCTTGTACGGCTGGGGCATGATCAACCTGCGCAAGGGCATCGATGGCCCGTCGATGTTCGTCACTGAGCAAGACATACCGGCGGAATTCCGCATCGACGGCGCGTACGGTTCCGGCCAGTTTGTCGCCGATCTACCGGGCATCGGCGCGATCATCGATCAGGGCAAACCGACCGAACGCGTGTGCACCGACATCACCTGCGGCCTCGACACCTGGCGCAACGACATTTCCGGCCACGGCGGTTTGACCAAGCAAGGTATCGGTACGCTGGTGCTGACCGGCAACAACACTTACAGCGGCCCGACCCTGGTCAATCAGGGACGTCTGGCCATCAACGGTTCGCTGCAATCGGCGGTGACGGTGAATGACGGCGGTATCCTCGGCGGCAACGGCCACATCGGCGCGCTGTCGGTGAACAGCGGCGGTACGGTGGCGCCGGGTAACTCCATCGGCACAATGAACGTGGCCGGTGACGTGACCTTTGCACCGGGTTCGACCTACGCCGTAGAGCTGTCGCCGACCAGCAGCGATCAGATCATCGCCACGGGTAAAGCGGTCATCGAAGGCGCCACGGTGAGCATGTCGCTGGAAAACAGCCCGACACTGCTGACCACCAACGAGGTGCAAAGCCTGCTCGGCACGCGCTACAACATCCTGCAAGCGGCCGGCGGCATTGAAGGGCGCTTCGGTCAGGTGTTGCCGGATTACGCCTTCCTCGGTGGCACGCTGGCGTACTCGGCCGATGGCATCCAGTTGGCCGTCGGGCGTAACGAGGCTTCGTTCGCCAGCATCGGTCTGACGCCAAACCAGCGCGCGGTGGGCGCTGCGGCGGAACGGCTGGGCGCCGGCAATGCGCTGTTCGAAACCCTGTTGCTGTCGCCGAATGCGGCGTCGGCGCAGCAAGCGTTCCAGCAACTGTCTGGCGAAATCCATCCGGCCATTGGCACGATGCTGATCAACGACAGCCGTTACCTGCGTGAAGCCGTTGGCGAGCGTCTGCGTGAGCGTGATCTGTTCAATGCCAGCGCACCGACTGACGATCGCAGCAACGCCTGGGTCAAAGTGTTGGGGTCGTGGGGCAAGAGCGATGGCGGGCATGACAATGCCGACTCCAACAGCTCTATTGGCGGCCTGCTGGCCGGTGTTGATGGCTTGATCGCTGAAGATACCCGTCTGGGTTTCGTTACCGGTTATAGCGACAGCTCGTTGAGCATGGGCAGCGGCACGCATTCGTCGGCGTCGGTCGACAGCTACCACTTGGGTGCGTACCTGGGGCATCAGATCGATGCGCTGCGTCTGACCGTCGGCGGCGCCTACAGCTGGCACCGTGTCGACGTCAAACGTGACCTGCAGTTCGGGGACGTCAGCAGTAAACAAAAGACCAAGCACGATGCCGCCACCACTCAAGTGTTCACCGAGGCCGCTTATGATCTGGGCCTGCAACCGATGAATCTGGAACCGTTCGCCAACCTGTCCTACGTGCACCTCAATACCGAAAGCTTCACCGAGAAGGGTGACGCCGCCGCGCTGAAGGGCGGTGAGGACAATCGCGATGTGGTGCTGTCGACCCTCGGCGTGCGCGCCAAGCGTTCGTTCGCTTTGTCGGATCAGCATCAGCTGGAACTGGGCGCGAGCCTCGGCTGGCAGCACAACCTGAACAACGTCGATGCTGACAGCCATCTGGCCTTTGCCAACGGCAACAGCGCGTTCACCGTGCAGGGCGTGTCGATGGATCGCGACGCCGCGGTGGTCGGCGTGCGGGCAGGTCTGGCGCTCAACCGCGATGTGCGGGTGAACCTGGATTACAACGGCCTGATCGGCTCGAACGAGAAGGACCACGGTGTGGGTCTGACCCTCGACTGGCAGTTCTAAAGCGTACCGGCAGCTCTGCACAGAGCTGCCGGTTTCTGAAGGAAGAGAGAGCACAACATGGGACTGTTCGATTATAAAAATGCCGATGGCAAAGCGTTGTACAGCGACGCCATCGCGCTGACGCTATATGCCTACACGCCGACCGGCAAGCCGCTGCCGGCCACCGCCTGGACGCCGCTCACGGCGACGGCGCTGGGCTATCAGGGCAAAGTCGGGCCGCAGGGCACGTTCTTCGGCGAGAAGGACGGCTTCACCAGCGCCGAGGCGGAAGTGCTCGGCAAATACGACGCCGCCGGCAAACTGATCGGCATCGGCGTGGCCTTTCGTGGCACCGGCGGGCTCGGTTACAGCGATACCTTCGGCGACCTGAAAAACAACCTGCTGGCCGCCATCGGGCCTTCGGATTACGCGAGCAATTACGCGAAAAACGCCTTCGACAATTTGCTCAAGGCTGTCGCGGCATTCGCCATTGCCAACGGCATCGCCGCCAAGGATGTGTTGCTCAGCGGTCACAGCCTCGGCGGGCTCGGCGTCAACAGCGTTGCCGAATTGAGCGCGAGCAACTGGGGCGGCTTCTACAAGGACGCCAACTACATCACCTTCGCCTCGCCAACCCAGAGCAGCACCGGCAATAACGTGCTGAATATCGGTTTCGAGAACGATCCGGTATTCCGCGTGCTCGATGGCACCACGTTCAGCACAGCCTCGATGGGCAAGCACGACAAACCCCACGATTCGACCACCGACAACATCGTCAACTTCAACGACAACTACGCGTCCACCGCGCAGAACCTGGTGCCGTTCAGCATCGTCAATCCGCTGAACTGGTCGGCCCATAGCTCGCTGGGCTATGCCGATGGCTTGAATCGGGTCATCGATTCGAAGTTCTACAACCTGACGCATAAAGACTCGACGATCATCGTCTCCAATCTGGAAGAAGCGTCCCGGGGCAAAACCTGGGTCGAGGATCTGGGGCGCAGCGGTGAGCCTCACACCGGCAGCACCTTCATTATCGGCACTCAGAGCAACGACTGGCTCAAGGGCGGCGCGGGCAACGACTTCCTCGAAGGCCTGGGCGGCGATGACCGTTTTCGTGATGACGGCGGCTATAACATCCTGCTCGGTGGCCAGGGCCACAACACCTTCGAGCTGCAGAAACCGTTGCAGAACTTCAGCTTCGCCAACGACGGTGACGGCACGCTTTACGTGCGCGATGCCTACGGCGGTATCAGCATGACCCGCGACATCGGCGCGCTGGTGAGCAAGGAATCGGGTTCGTGGTGGGGCAGCAAGGAAATCACTTGGGGCGTCACAGCCACAGGTTTGACCAATGGCAGCGAGCTGACCCAGTACAACCACTCGCTCAGTGGCGACGGCTACGGTAATGCGCTGCACGCCACGGCTGACGGTGACTGGCTGTTTGGCCTTGGCGGCGATGACAAGCTGATCAGCGACAAAGGCTATGTGACCTTCGTCGGTGGCGCCGGTAACGACGTGATGACTGCCGTGGGTGGCAACAACACCTTCCTGTTCAGCGGCGCGTTCGGTTTCGATGCCATCAACGGTTATCAGGGCAGCGACAAACTGGTGTTCATGGGCGTTGAAGGCGCGGGGCAGGGCTACGACTACAAGCAACACGCGGCGCAGACCGGCAACGATACCGTGCTGAAGATTGGCGACTATGCCGTGACCCTGATCGGGGTGGGAGTGGCTAACCTGTCGGACTCGGCGTTCGTTTTCGCCTAAACAGTAATCCTGTAGGAGCTGTCGAGTGAAACGAGGCTGCGATCTTTTGATCTTGCTTTTAGGAGCAAGTCAAAAGATCGCAGCCTTCGGCAGCTCCTACAAAGGTCGCGTTAAAGAAGTGTTGTATCGAAATGCTCCGGGGCGTCCCCGTGGGGCGCCCTGGCTGTGAGCTATCTCTAACAATTCCAACAAGAGAGAGGCAATAGCAATGGGTGTGTATGACTACAAGAACTTCGGCACAGCCGATTCCAAGGCGTTGTTCAGTGATGCCATGGCAATCACGCTGTATTCCTACCACAACCTCGATAACGGCTTTGCCGCCGGTTATCAGCACAACGGTTTCGGCCTTGGCCTGCCCGCCACGCTGGTCACGGCGCTGCTCGGCGGCACCGATTCGCAAGGGGTGATTCCCGGCATTCCGTGGAACCCCGACTCGGAAAAACTCGCCCTCGACGCGGTGAAAAAGGCCGGCTGGACGCCCATCACCGCCTCGCAGTTAGGCTACGACGGCAAGACCGACGCGCGGGGAACTTTCTTCGGCGAGAAGGCCGGTTACACCACCGCGCAAGTGGAAATCCTCGGCAAGTACGACGCTCAGGGCCATCTCACCGAGCTTGGCATTGCCTTTCGTGGCACCAGCGGCCCACGTGAGAACCTGATCCTCGACTCCATCGGCGACGTGATCAACGACCTGCTCGCCGCCTTCGGTCCCAAGGATTACGCCAAGAATTATGTCGGCGAAGCGTTCGGCAATCTGCTCAATGATGTGGTGGCGTTTGCCAAGGCCAACGGCCTCAGCGGCAAGGACGTGCTGGTCAGTGGTCACAGCCTCGGCGGCCTAGCGGTCAACAGCATGGCCGACTTGAGCGGCGGCAAGTGGGGCGGTTTCTTTGCCGACTCCAACTACATCGCCTACGCCTCGCCAACGCAAAGCAGTACCGACAAAGTGCTCAACGTCGGCTACGAAAACGACCCGGTGTTCCGCGCCCTCGACGGTTCGACCTTCACCGGCGCCTCCGTCGGCGTGCACGATGCGCCCAAAGTATCGGCCACCGACAACATCGTCAGCTTCAACGATCACTACGCCTCAACCGCGTGGAATCTGCTGCCGTACTCGATCCTCAACATTCCCACCTGGATCTCGCACTTGCCGACCGCGTATGGCGACGGCATGAACCGGGTGATCGACTCAAAATTCTACGACCTGACCAGTCGCGACTCGACGATCATCGTCGCCAACCTCTCGGACCCGGCACGGGCCAACACCTGGGTGCAGGACCTCAACCGTAACGCCGAAACCCACAAGGGCAGCACGTTCATCATCGGCAGCGACGCCAACGACTTGATCCAGGGCGGCAGCGGCAACGATTACCTGGAAGGCCGCGCCGGCAATGACACTTTCCGCGACAGTGGCGGCTACAACGTCATTCTTGGCGGGCAGGGCAGCAACACCCTCGATCTGCAAAGCGCGGTGAAGAACTTCGACTTCGCCAACGACGGCGCCGGCAATCTGTACGTGCGCGATGCCAACGGCGGGATCAGCATTACCCGCGACATCGGTAGCATCATTACCAAAGAGCCGGGGTTTCTCTGGGGCCTGTTCAAGGACGATGTGACCCACAGCGTCACGGCCAGCGGCTTGAAGGTCGGCAGTAACGTCACCGCGTACGAGTCCAGCGTCAAAGGCACCGCTGGCGCCGACACGCTGAAGGCACATGCCGGTGGCGACTGGTTGTTCGGCCTGGATGGCAACGATCACCTGATCGGTGGTATCGGCAATGACGTGTTTGTCGGCGGCGCTGGCAATGACCTGATGGAGTCGGGGGGCGGGGCGGATACGTTCCTGTTCAACGGCGTGTTCGGGCAGGACCGGGTGGTGGGTTACACGTCCAACGATAAACTGGTGTTTCTCGGTGTGCAGGGTGTGTTGCCGGCGGAGGACTTCCGTGCCCATGCCGCCACTGTTGGGCAGGACACGGTGCTGACGTTTGGCAACGATTCGGTGACGCTGGTCGGGGTGTCGCTTAATAGCCTGAGTGCTGACGGTGTTGTGATCGCCTGAGGTTGATGGGGTGCTGGTAAGGGCCCTTTCGCGAGCAGGCTCGCTCCCACACTGGATCTGTGTCGTTTGCAAATCCCCTGTGGGAGCGAGGCTGCTCGCGAAGAGCGATAACTCGGTTTCAAAAGTGACTCGATGGCCACGACCTGACTCAAATCCCTGCGAAAACAGCAAGTGCGGCCTAAAGCCAGCACGTGCGCACACGTTCTACAGCTAGCCGCCATTGAGTACAGGAGATTCAAACGTGAAAGGTTTCAAGGGGTATGTCGGGTTCGTTGCACTGGCGCTGGGTTCGGCCAATGCCTGCGCCGATCTGCCTCAAAGCTCGATTCTGAGCCGTTACGGCGTTACCACCGACCAACTGCCGAGCCCGCCGAAAACCGAGGCGGTCGAATCGGTCGAAGAGAAGAGCCGCTTTCAGATCCAGCCCGAACAACCGTTCGTGACCCTGCGCCTGGGTGACGGTAAACAGCCGCAGACCACCGGCAATCTGAGCATCGATCGTATGGCGCAGCAGGATCTGGAACGCTGCCGGCGCTTGCAGGGGGAAGTGGTCAAGCGGGGTGGCACGTACATGCCTTGCGACGGCAGCATTCCAGGCATGCCGACCTTCGAATAACACAAAGCTGCCCTGATATGATCGTTCCCACGCGCAGCAAAGGAATGCAGCCCGGGACGCTCCGCGTCCCATCCAGAGGCGAACCCGGAGCGTCCGTTGAGGCATTCCCACGCAGAGCGTGGGAACGATCGACACGAGCGAAACCTAGTCTTCTTCGCGCACGGTCGCGACCTCATCAGCACGGACCTTCACCTTGGCTCCGGAAATATCCTCGAACTCATAGAAGCCATCCTTGGTTTTGGTCTTCGGCATGTCCTTGGTCAGATACTGGGTGCCGTTCTGCAGAGTGACCACCGTCGGGGTCGAGCAACCGGCCAGTGTCAGCGCCGCAGCGATGGCGAAAGGGATGCCCAGTGATTTGATTTTCATACCCACCTCTAAATCCTCATTCGATGTGATGCCGAGCATTGTCGGCCCTCTAACGCGGTTGGTGCCATCCCCGAGGGAAAAGTTCGATGGCCCGGCGAAAAAATGCCATTGATCATTTTCCGTTTGCGCCGGGCAGGGCACAGCTGGTATCTGTACGCATAACCAGTACTCGTTCGCCATGGCCCAGAATTCCCGTGACTGCCAATCCCCTCGACGACCCGTTCTATTACCTCAACAACTTCCGGCAAGTGCTTGATTGGCTTGAGCTTCGCTATGCCGATGTGATGAGTGAAACGGAACACACGTTCATTCGCGACTTCAAGGCCTTGCCCCGAGCGTCGCAGGGTTTGCTGGTGCGGATGGTCATGCGCAAGGGCGTGCATTTTCGTGCCGGCAAACTCAATTACGTTGAAATCGGTGACATCGCCGAGGCCGCGCAGCCGTTGCTGGGGCACGGCTGGATCGACGAACACGCGCCGCTGGCCCTCGCCGAGTTGTTCGACGTGTTGCTCAAGGCCGAGATCCTGCAAGCCTTTGCAGCCTTCATCGAGCAGCCCAAGGGTCGCAAGGACGATTGGCTGCCGGTACTGGCCGAGCAGTTTGCTGACACTCGCAGCCTGCGCGACTGGGCGCCGCTGCTTGATGATCGTTTGTTCAGCCTGACCATCATGGACTTGTGCGACCGCTTGCGGCTGATGTTCTTCGGCAACCTGTATCAAGACTGGTCGGAATTCGTTCTCGCCGACCTTGGCATCTTCACCTATGAAAACGTCGAATTCTGCGCCGACTCGCGGGGCCTGCGCAGTCGCGCAGACGTCGACGCCTGCCTGTTCCTGCACAACTGCCAATTGCGTTTCGAGGCCGGTGAGCCGCTGGCAACCATCGTCGAGCAGGTCAGTGCCTTGCACTTCGACAACCCGTGGCTGCAACGCCGGCGTGGCAAGGTGTTGTTCCAGATCGGTCAGTATTGCGAGCGCATCAGCGAATTTGCCCTGGCCCTGAGCATTTACCGCGACTGCGCCTATCCCGGTGCCCGTTTGCGCATGATCCGCGTGCTCGAGCGCAGCGGCGAATACCCGTCGGCGCTGGAACTCGCCACACTGGCAGAACAGGCACCGGAAAATGCCGCCGAGCAGCAGGGCCTGCAACGGATTCTGCCAAGGCTGCGGCGCAAACTTGGTGGCCCGCCACTCAAGCGCACAGCGGCCAGACCGGTCGAGCGGCTGGACCTGCAATTGCCGCGCAGCGATCCTGGGTTGTCCGTGGAGTATTACGTGCAGGCGCACTTGCACGATGATGACGGCCCGGTGCATTACGTGGAAAACAGCTTGATCAATTCGCTCTTCGGCTTGTTGTGCTGGCCGGCGATCTTTGCGCCGTTGCCCGGGGCGTTTTTTCACCCGTTCCAGCGTGGCCCGGTGGACCTGCTCAATGAAGACTTCCAGCAACGCCGCGCCGAGCTGTTTCAGGCGTGCCTGAGCGAACTCGACGACGGTCGCTATGTCGCGACCATTCGCCAGCGCTTTGTCGACAAATGGGGCATCCAGTCGCCGTTCGTGTTCTGGGGCGCGGTGAATGAACAACTGTTGGAACAGGCGTTGGCCTGTCTGCCCGCCGAACATCTCAAGCACTGGTTCAACCGTTTGCTGCTCGACATCAAGGCCAACCGCGCCGGCATGCCCGACCTGATCCAGTTCTGGCCGCAGCACAAAACCTACCGGATGATTGAAGTGAAAGGCCCCGGCGATCGCCTGCAGGACAACCAATTGCGCTGGCTCGAATTCTGTCATCAACACCAGATGCCGGTGGCCGTGTGTTACGTGCAATGGGCGGAGCAGAGCGCTTGAGCTACAGCATTGCCGTGCGCGCACTGTGTGAGTTCACCGCCAAGACCGGCGACCTCGACCTGCGCTTCACTCCATCCCCCACGGCGCTGGAAGGCATCGCCGGCCACCGCACCGTGGCCTCGCGGCGCAGCGAAAAATATCAAAGTGAAGTGGCGCTGGAAGGCGAGTTCCGGCAATTGAAGGTCAAGGGCAGGGCGGACGGTTACGACCCGGCGCAAAACTGCCTGGAAGAAGTCAAAACCTACCGTGGCGACCTGAGCAAGCAACCGGCCAATCACCGCCAGTTGCACTGGGCGCAGGCGAAGATCTACGGCTGGTTGATGTGCCGCAAGCTCGAACTCGAACAGATCAATCTGGCGCTGGTGTATTTCGATATCGTCAGCGAGAAGGAAACCTGTCTGGTCGAGGCGTTCAGTGCAGATGCGTTGAAAGCCTTTTTCGAGCAGCAATGCACGCTGTTCCTGCAATGGGCTGAACAAGAAATGGCTCATCGCGAGGCGCGCAATCTCGCCGCACAACAATTGGCGTTTCCCCATGCCGATTTTCGTCCCGGTCAGCGGCATCTGGCCGAGTCGGTGTTCAAGGCCGTCAGCACCGGACGCTGCCTGATGGCCCAAGCCCCGACCGGTATCGGCAAAACCCTCGGCACGCTGTTCCCGATGATCAAGGCTCTGGCGCCGCAGCAACTGGACAAGGTGTTTTTCCTCACTGCCAAAACACCGGGGCGAAAATTGGCGCTGGATGCCAGTCAGGTGTTGTTCGATCAGTCACCAGCCTTGCCTTTGCGGGTGCTGGAAATGGTCGCCCGCGACAAAGCCTGTGAACACCCGGACAAAGCCTGTCACGGCGAATCCTGCCCGTTGGCCCAAGGTTTTTATGATCGCCTGCCAGCCGCGCGTGAGGCAGCAAGTCGAATCCGCCTGCTCGATCAAGCGGCCATGCGCGAGGTCGCCGCGCAGCACGCGGTGTGCCCGTATTACCTGAGTCAGGAGATGGCCCGTTGGGTGGACGTGGTGATCGCCGACTACAACTATTACTTCGACTTCAGCGCGATGCTGTTCGGTCTCGCCCAGCTCAATCAGTGGAAAGTCGCGGTGCTGGCGGACGAGGCGCATAACCTCGTCGAACGTGGCCGGCAGATGTACAGCGCCAGTCTTGATCAGTTCACCCTCGGCAGCGTGCGCAAAACCGCGCCGGCGGCGCTGAAGAACGCGTTGCAACGGGCCAACCGTGAATGGAACGCGCTGCATGCGCCGCAATTGGCGGCGTATCAGGCGTACGACAAGGCGCCGGAAAAACTCCTGCACGCCATCTCGCTGTGTTGCGCGGCCATTGGCGATTACCTCAATGACCACCCGCAGGGTCTCGACAGCGCCTTGCAGAACTTCTACTTCGACCTGCTGCAATTCGCCCGGGTGGCCGAGCTGTACGACGAGCATTACCTGTTCGATATCAGCAAGCGCGACCTCGAGCGCAAAAAGCCGCTGTCGCAATTGTGCCTGCGCAATGTGGTGCCGGCCGCGTTCATTGGCCCGCGCCTGAAAGCTGCGCGCAGCAGCGTGCTGTTTTCCGCGACCCTCAGTCCGCGCCATTATTACGCTGACTTGCTCGGCACGCCCGCCGACACCGTGTGGATCGACGTTGAGTCGCCGTTTTGCGCCGAGCAGTTACAGGTGCAAATCGTCAGCCGCATCTCGACGCGTTTCAACCATCGTCAGGCCTCGCTGGAACCGATTGTCGAGCTGATCGCGCGGCAGTTCAGCGAGCGCCCCGGCAACTATCTGGCGTTTTTCAGCAGCTTCGATTATCTGCAACAAGTGGCGTCGTTGCTGGCGGAGCGTTATCCGCACATCACCCTCTGGCAGCAATCGCGGGGGATGCTCGAAGGCGCGCGGCAGGCCTTTCTCGACCAGTTCACCGCACACAGCCAGGGCATCGGCTTTGCTGTGTTGGGCGGTGCGTTTGGCGAAGGCATCGATTTGCCCGGTGCGCGGCTGATCGGCGCGTTCATTGCCACGCTGGGGCTGGCGCAGTTCAATCCGGTCAACGAACAACTCAAATACCGCATGGCGGCGATCTTCGGCGCCGGTTATGACTACACCTACCTGTACCCCGGCGTGCAGAAAGTGGTGCAGGCCGCCGGACGAGTCATCCGTACCCGCGAGGATCGCGGCGTGGTGATGCTGATTGACGACCGCTTTGCCGAGAGCCGGATCAAACAACTGCTGCCGCGCTGGTGGGCGATCAATCATGAGACGGCCGCTTCCCAATTCGCTGGATTGCCGCATACTTCCGATCATGACAATGGCTGGTGAGTGTGATGAGCGAGAAAAACAAGACCGCGGCGATCGAAGAGATGCGTTTTCGTCTATTGATCGATGCGGTGGTCGACTATGCGATCTACATGATCGATCCCGACGGCATCATCACCAGTTGGAATTCCGGCGCCAAACGCTTCAAGGGTTATGAAGAGGCGGAAATCCTCGGCGAACATTTCTCCCGCTTTTATACCGCTGAGGATCGCGCCGCGGGTCTGCCGCAACGGGCGCTCGATACGGCGATCCGTGAAGGACGTTTCGAAGGCGAGGGCTGGCGGGTGCGCAAGGATGGCACCAACTTCTGGTCGCACGTGGTGATCGATCCGATCATTGATCCCGACGGCAAGCTGCTCGGCTTCGCCAAGATCACCCGCGACCTGACCGACCGCAAGATGGCCGAGGAAACCCTCAAGCAAAGCGAACAGCAGTTCCGTTTGCTGGTGCAGGGCGTCACTGATTATGCGATCTACATGCTCAGTCCCGAAGGCCGGGTCAGCAACTGGAACCAGGGCGCGCAGCGAATCAAGGGCTATCTGCCGGAAGAAATCATCGGCCAGCATTTTTCGATCTTTTATACCCCTGAAGATCGCGAACTCGGCGAGCCGCAACGGGCGCTGGAAATCGCCACCCGCGAAGGCCGCTTTGAAAACAAGAGCTGGCGCATGCGCAAGGACGGCACGCGGTTTCTCGCTCATGTGGTGGTCGATGCGATTCGTGGTGACACCGGCACGTTGCTCGGTTTCGCCAAAATCACCCGCGACATCACCGAGGCCCACCTGGCGCAGCAAGCGCTGGAGAAAACCCGTGAAGCGCTGTTCCAGGCGCAGAAGATGCAGGCCATCGGCCAACTCAGCGGCGGCGTCGCCCATGACTTCAATAATTTGCTGACGGTGATTCTCGGTAACCTCGAGATCGTGCACAAACGCGTGGGCGACGATCCGAAAATCAGCCGCCTGCTGGAGAACGCCACTCAAGGCGCTTTGCGCGGCGTGTCGCTGACCCAGCGCATGCTGGCGTTCGCTCGCCGTCAGGAACTGAAGACCGAGTCGGTGGATATTGCGCAATTGGTTCAGGGCATCACCGGGTTGCTGCGTAGCTCCCTCGGGCCGGGCATTCGTATCGATACGCGGTTTCCCGAAGATATCGAGCCGGTGCTGGCGGATACCAATCAGTTGGAGTTGGCGTTGCTTAACCTGGCAACCAACGCCCGCGACGCCATGCCCGATGGAGGTACGGTGAGCATCACTGCCGAACCGCAAGTGGTGCTTGAGCTGGGGCATTCGGACCTGCCAGCGGGGCGTTATGTCTGCCTCAGCGTAATCGACAGCGGGGAGGGCATGGATGAGCACACGCTGGCGTCGGCCAGAGATCCGTTCTTCACCACCAAAGGGCTGGGCAAGGGCACCGGACTGGGCCTGTCGATGGTCCACGGCTTCATGGAGCAACTCGGTGGCCGTTTCATCCTCAAGAGTGCAAAGGCCCAGGGCACTACGGCGGAACTGTGGATTCCGGTGGCCGTTGCGGGCATGGCCAACAAGCCGCCGCTGCCTCACGCCGAGCCGGTGGTGGTGCCGAGACTGAGCGTGCTGGTCGTGGATGACGATTCGCTGGTGTTGACCAGCACCAGTCTGCTGCTCGAAGACCTTGGCCATCGGGTGATCAGTGCGACGTCCGGTGCGCAGGCGCTGGCGTTGTTCGATCAGGGCGAGGTCATCGACCTGATGATCACCGACATGGCCATGCCGCAGATGAGCGGCGCACAACTGGCACATGCCGTGCGCGTGCTCAAACCGGACCTGCCGATCATCCTGGCCACCGGTTACGCCGAGCGTCTGGAAGGTTTTGCCGCGCAACTGCCACGGCTGCCCAAGCCGTTCACGCAAATGAATCTGGTGGCAATCATTGCTCAGTCGATGAAAAAAAACGTCGGTCAATCCGTCTGAACTTGCGCGCCAACGGGGACTTCTAAAGGTTTTCCCCACCCCGGAGCATGCACTTTTTGTCTCGCATACTGACCGAGCCCACTGCTGAAGAAACCCTGACCGAACATAACGCCAAAATGTTCGGCTCACCCAAGGAACGGCTGGATTTCTATCGGCGGGAGATCCAGTACGAAACCAGCATCCTCGCCAACCGCACCGACGCCTATCTGGCGGCGCAATCGTTTCTGGTGATCGCCTTTGCGTCCTGCATGGCCAACCTCAACCCGGAGTGGGGCAAGTTGTTCACGCTGGTGGTGCCACCGTTTCTGGCACTCCTCGGGTTGCTTAGCTCGCTGAACGCCTGGCCGGGGATTCGCGCGGCGTACGACATCATCGATCACTGGCATTTCAAGCAGAGCCACTTGCTCCACAGCGAACCGCTGATGGGCCTGGCGTATGACGAGTCGCCGCTGTTCAGCGAGATGGAATCGAGCCACAAGGGTTATCGCAAGTCGCTGCTGTTTTCGGTGCGCACGCCGTGGATCTTTGCGACGTTTTGGGTGTTGCTGGGGAGTTATGCGGTGTTTATTCAGGTGACCAATCCTGGGGGGTGATGGGCAGCTCTAGAAGAGCCCGGCCTATGTGGCCGGGCTTTTTCATTCGCTTGGATTTTGTGTTGCCATTCAGATCGATCCCCCTCACCCCAGCCCTCTCCCCCAAGGGGGCGAGGGGGAAGGGAGCAGATTTTTGTGCTGTTCAAAATCTGCGTTCGGCTAGGTACCTCAGGCCAAAGTCCGCGTTCAACTCGGAATCTCAGGTCGGCGTACCTCAACCATCCACCTCGGTCAGTTCCCTCTTCCTCTGGGAGAGGGCTAGGGTGAGGGGCTGTCAAGGTTCGCACCGTAGTGAGCCGGTCCTCGTCGTATTCAAAAATCCGCGTTCGACTCGGTATCTCAAGTCGGCGTATCCCGACCATTCACCGCGGTCAGTTCCCTCTCCCTCTGGGAGAGGGCTAGGGTGAGGGGCTTTTCTGCCTCACTCCACAGTTTCAAGCTCTCGACGCAGCGCCATTGAGTTTTGCGAGGACATCGGGATCGGTGGGAAGTCCTCGTTCAGGACGCACAAATGGTCGATGGCGTCTTCAAACATCGAGTCGGCTTTCTTGCGCAGTGCGCGGTAGCGCTCAAACTGCTCAATGTCCAGATCGGCCACGTCAAGCAGCGCATTGGCCGCTCGATTGAGGGTGTGGGCGTTATCGAACAATTGACGATTGCGTTCCAGGGCCAGTGCTCTGCAAGCCTTGATTTGCGCAGGAGTCGAGCATTCTTTCATGACCGTGACCTTTTTCTTCAAGGATTCCGTTTCATAGGCGTAGCGCCGCAGGGGAACCGAACCTGCCGGGCCTCGCCGGACGTATCCGGCGAGGGGTTATGCTTGTGACTGCCGGTGATTAAGCAGGGATCCATTTTTTTACAGAAAAATGTTCGATCAATTAGTCGATAAAACTCGGGATTAAAAATCAGGATTTTTGTTTCTTGTGCTGCTCATAGCGAGCGAGGATCGGTTGCGTGCTGATGCCATGCAGCAAAATGCTCAGTGCCACCACCGACAAGGTCAGGTCGGTACACAAGGTGGCGACGCTATCGGTCAGCCCGTGATTCAAGCCGTAAAACAGATAGAACAGGCTACCGATCCCGCGAATGCCGAACCAACCAATCAACAGCCGTTGGCGTCCCTCCAGCAATGCGCCCCAAGGCATCAACGCAACGCAGGCCGGGCGGATCAGGCAGAACAACACGCCGCCCACCAGCAACGCCCGCCAATCCCAATGCGCCACTAGCACCACGCCGAGCAGGGTTACCAGAAACACTTCCATGGCGCGCTCGACCAGACCGCCGAATGACAGCATGTCGCCCATCATGATGCCGGCGGCGACCTGGTCACTCTCCAGCCGTTCCGTGTCGCCGTGCACCGCGTGCTGCGGCTCGACGTTCTGGTGGCCGACCACTGGTTGCACCAGATGCTCGGCGGGTGGCTGCCCTGCGCCGGTGGATTTCACTTCGACCTGACGCAGGCCCAGCCCGGCAGCAAACACCGACAGAAAGCCATAGCCGCCAATCGCCTCGGCGACGACATAGGCCAAGGCGATCAGTGACAACGCCAGATAGTCATTCGGACTGAGCGTGCTGTCGTCATTGCGGATACGTAGCGAAAGCGTCACCCGACCGATACCGCGCCCCATCCAGTAACCGGTGAGCAATCCTGCGGGCACCGCCCACAATAAATTGCGCAGAACCCAGCCCTGCCACTCGGCGGCAGAGCCGTCACCGTGGATCAACAACAAACCGAGAATCACAAACGGAAAGGCCACCCCGTCATTCAGCCCGGCCTCGCCCGACAGGCCGAAACGCACGCTGTCGACATCCCGCGCATCGTTGACCTGAACCAGCGCCGCCAGCACCGGATCGGTCGGTGCCAGAATCGCGCCGATCAACAGCGACGGCCCCCAGGGCAAGCTCAACGCAAAGTGCAGCAGCAGACAAACCCCGGCAATGGTCAGCACCATCACTGGCCCGGCGAGGCCAAAGGCGATTCGCCAACGTTTGTCACTCAGCGGCAGGCGCAGCTTCAGGCCGCAGACGAACAGGGAGAAGAGCACCGCGACTTCCGTCAGGTGCTCCATCCACAGCGAGGCGTCTTCCAGGGATAACTTCAGCAGATCGAGGCCACTGGGGCCGATGCCTATCCCCAGCAACAAGCAAACTGCTGACGTGGTCACCGGCATCCAGCGCAGATACGACGAGGTCAGTGCCAGGGTCAGCAGGACGGCGCCGAGTACGGCGACCCACACGATAAAACTCATGATCTGCCGCCCTCAGTGATTAATGACGGCCGCCCGCAGAGACCCTTTAGCTTCTGACGCCGCCCCTGTAGGAGCTGCCGCAGGCTGCGATCCTTTGACCTTGTTTTTAACATCCTAATCAAAAGATCGCAGCCTTCGGCAGCTCCTACAGTGCGTTTACTCACAACATCGGTTTACCACCGGTCACGCCATAGCGCTGGCCGGTGATGTAACTGGCTTCGTCCGAGGCTAGCAGCACATAGATCGGCGCCACTTCAACCGGTTGCCCCGGGCGGCCGAGCGGGGTGTTGCCGCCGAAGTTCTGCACTTCTTCATCGGGCATGGTCGAGACAATCAACGGCGTCCAGATCGGCCCCGGTGCCACGCAGTTCACGCGAATCTCTTTCGGCCCGAGCATCTGCGCCAGACCGCCGGTGAAGTTGGCAATCGCGCCTTTGGTGGTGGCGTAGGCGAGCAGGGTGGGTTTGGGCATGTCCGAGTTGATCGAACTGGTGTTGATGATCGACGCGCCGGCGCGCATATGTTTGATCGCGGCCTGACACAAGCGGAAGATCGCGGTGATGTTGACGTCGAAGGTCATCACCCATTCCTCGTCGGGGATTTCTTCGAAGGTTTCGTGGGTCATCTGGAACGCGGCGTTGTTGACCAGCACATCGATGCGGCCGAAGCGTTCAACGGTCTTGTCGACCAAGGCCTGGCAATGGGCTTTTTGCGCGATGTCGCCCGGCAACAGCAGGCATTGGCGCCCGGCCTGTTCGACCCAGCGCGCGGTTTCTTTGGCGTCTTCATGTTCATTCAAGTAGGCGACGGCAACATCGGCGCCTTCACGGGCGAAGGCGATTGCCACGGCGCGGCCGATGCCGCTGTCGGCGCCGGTGATCAGGGCGATCTTGCCGGCCAGCCGCCCGGAGCCGACGTAGCTTTGCTCGCCGCAGTCGGGGTAGGGCTGCATTTTGCCTTGCGCGCCGGGCACGGCTTGGGCTTGTGCGGGGAAGGGTGGTTTTGGATAGTCGGTCATCGCGGGTCTCCGAGGTCTCAGGGCAGGTATGGGCGGTTGACCCGGTGTGTTTGCCGTGAGTTCGATCGGATTTACGCAGGTCTTCAGACTGAATAAAGAACCTGTGGGAGCTGGCTTGCCAGCGATAGCAATGTATCAGTCGACATTAATGTTGAATGTCAGACCGCTATCGCTGGCAAGCCAGCTCCCACAGGGTTTAGTGGTGTTCCCAGGTGTTGCGCTGAGTCAGGGCGCGCTCCATGCGGGCGATGCCTTCTTCCAGCAGCGAGCGCGGGCAGCCGAAGTTCAGGCGTACGAACTGCTGGTGTTGATCGCCGAAGTCCAGACCCGGGCTCAGCCCCACTTTGCCCTGCTCGAGGAAGAACTGCTGCGGGTTGTCCAGGTCCAGCGCCGAGCAATCCAGCCAGGCCAGATAGGTGCCCTGCGGTACATTGATGGTCACGCCAGGCAAGCGGCTGCGCACCGCTTCAACCAGCCAGTCGCGATTGGCTTGCAGGTAGGTTTTCAGCTCGGCCAGCCACGGTCCACCTTCGCTGTAAGCCACGCGCGTGGCTTCCATGCCCAGCGGATTGACGCTGTCGACCATGCCGCAACGGGCGTGGTTGACGCGTTCGCGCAGGGCGGTGTTCTGGATGATCATGAACGAGGTCTTCAGGCCGGCAATGTTGTACGCCTTGCTCGCCGACATCAGGGTGATGGTGCGCTCGGCGATCTCCGTGCTCAGCGACGCGGTCGGAATGTGCACGCGACCGTCGAAGCACAGTTCGGCGTGGATTTCGTCGGAGATGATCCAGGCGTCCTGCGCCGCGCAGATATCCGCCACCGCTTGCAGCTCTTCACGGCCAAACACCTTGCCGATCGGGTTGTGCGGATTGCTCAGAAGCAGCGCGCCGCCACCGTTCAGCGATTCACGCAGTACGTCCAGCGGCGTTGAGTAAGTACCGTCAGCCTGTGCGACGAACTCCAGCTCAACCTTGTTCAACCCCCAATGCCCCGGCGCGTGGCGCAGCGGCGGGTAGTTTGGCACTTGCACCACAACGTTCTGCTGCGGCTGCACCAGCGCCTTCAAAGCCATGTTGAAGCCCGACTCGACTCCCGGCAGGAAGATCAGCTCTTGCGGTTTGACCTTCCAGGCGAACTTTGCCCAGAGGTCGGCGACGATGGCTTCACGCAAGTTGTCCTGCGCCACGCTGTAACCCACCAGCGGGTGCAGCAAACGTTGCTGCAATGCCTCGATCACCACCGGTGGCGCGGCGAAATCCATATCAGCGACCCACATCGGCAACACATCGGCCGAATAGCGGCTCCACTTGGTGCTGCCGGTGTTGTGGCGGTCGAATACCTGATCAAAATCGAAAGTCATGCGCGGTCTCGTGAAGGCGGGATTGGTCCTGCGGGCATGATAAACCCATGTCTCTTTGGAAACACACTCAAACCCTGTGGGAGCTGGCTTGCCAGCGATAGCGGTGGGTCAGTCACCATCATTGTTGGAGGAGCCGACGTCATCGCTGGCAAGCCAGCTCCCACAGGGTTTGCGGTTGTTAGCAGGAGTGCCGACAAACGGCCGACGGTCGGTTTTCACACAGATCGTGTGGTCATTGTCTACAGTGAAAAGGTCGGCAGACGGTTGCCGCAACCGTGATTGTCCAGATAAAACCCGGCAGCAGTACCGGGTTCCACCTGATCAGGAGTGCACGATGGATCTCAGCCGTCGTCAGTTCTTCAAGGTCGCCGGTATCGGCCTTGCAGGCTCGAGCCTGGGCGCGTTGGGCATGGCCCCGACGCCAGCCTTCGCCGAGCAGGTGCGCCACTTCAAGCTTGCCCACACCCATGAAACCCGCAACACCTGCCCGTATTGCTCGGTCGGCTGCGGTTTGATCATGTACAGCCAGGGCGACACCGCGAAGAACGTAGCGCAAAGCATCATTCACATCGAGGGCGACGCCGACCACCCGGTCAACCGCGGCACCCTCTGCCCGAAAGGCGCAGGCCTGCTCGACTTCATTCACAGCCCCGGCCGTTTGCTCTACCCGCAAACCCGCAAGCCGGGCAGCAGTGAATGGACGCGGATCAGTTGGGACGAAGCGCTTGACCGCATCGCCGACCTGATGAAGACCGATCGCGACGCCAACTTCATCGAAAAAAATGCCAACGGGCAAACGGTGAATCGCTGGCTGAGCACCGGGTTCCTCGCCGCGTCGGCGGCGTCCAACGAAGCCGGTTACATCACCCAGAAGGTGATTCGCAGTCTCGGCATGCTGGGGTTCGATAACCAGGCGCGTGTCTGACACGGCCCGACGGTGGCAAGTCTTGCCCCGACGTACGGCCGTGGTGCCATGACCAATACCTGGACCGATATCGCCAACGCGAATCTGATCCTGGTGATGGGGGGCAACGCCGCAGAAGCGCATCCGTGCGGCTTCAAATGGGTAACCGAGGCCAAGGCGCACAACGCTGCGCGGCTGATCGTGGTTGATCCGCGTTTTACCCGGACCGCTTCGGTGGCCGACTATTACGCGCCGATCCGCACTGGCACCGACATCGCCTTCATGGGCGGTTTGATCAATTACCTGCTGACCGAGGACAAGATTCAGCACGAATACGTGCGCAACTACACCGACGTGTCGTTCATCGTCAAAGCAGGCTATGGCTTCGAAGACGGCATCTTCAGCGGGTACGACGTGGCCAAACGCAGCTACACCGACAAGTCCGGCTGGGGTTACGAACTGGGCGAGGACGGTTTCGTCAGAGTCGACCCGACTCTGCAGGATCCGCGTTGCGTCTATCAATTGATGAAGCAGCATTACAGCCGCTACAACATCGACCTCGCCAGCCAGATCTGTGGCATGCCGGTCGACGCCATGCAGAAAATCTGGGAAGAGATCGCCACCTGCTCGATCCCGGGCAAGACCATGACGATTCTCTACGCCCTCGGCTGGACGCAGCACTCGATCGGCGCGCAGATCATCCGCAGCGCGGCAATGGTACAACTGCTGCTGGGCAACGTCGGCATGCCAGGCGGTGGCGTCAATGCCTTGCGCGGTCACTCGAACATTCAGGGACTGACCGACCTTGGCTTACTCTCCAACGCACTGCCGGGCTACCTGACCCTGGGCAGCGACATGGAGCAGGATTACGCCCAGTTCATCCACAAACGCACGCAGGTTCCGCTTAGACCCGGACAGCTTTCCTACTGGCAGAACTACAGCAAGTTCCACGTCAGCCTGATGAAGTCGTGGTACGGCGCCAACGCCACCGTCGAGAACAATTGGTGCTACGACCATTTGCCGAAACTCGACATCCCCAACTACGACGTCCTGAAGATGTTCGACCTGATGAGCCAGGGCAAGGTCAACGGCTACTTCTGCCAAGGCTTCAATCCGATCGCGGCACTACCGGACAAGAACCGCGTGATGGGCGCACTGGCCAAGCTGAAATGGCTGGTGGTGATGGACCCGCTGGCTACCGAAACTTCGGAGTTCTGGCACAACGTCGGGCCGTACAACGACGTGAAAAGCGCCGAGATCCAGACCGAAGTCATTCGCCTGCCGACCACTTGTTTTGCCGAAGAGGACGGCTCGCTGGTCAACAGCAGTCGCTGGCTGCAATGGCACTGGAAAGGTGCCGATGGCCCGGGCGAGGCGCAGACCGACATCCGCATCATGAGCGAATTGTTTCTGCGCCTGCGCAAGCGTTATCAGGCCGAGGGCGGCAAATTCCCCGATCCGCTGTTGAAACTGACGTGGCCGTACAAGATCCCCGACGAACCTTCGCCGGAAGAGCTGGCCAAGGAAATCAACGGTAGCGCCGTGGCTGATTTCACCGACGCCACGGGTGTGGCGGTCAAGGCCGGCTCGCAACTGGCCGGATTCGGCTTGCTCAAAGATGACGGCAGCACCGCGTCTGGCTGCTGGATCTTCGCCGGCAGTTGGACCGAGGCCGGCAACCAGATGGCCCGCCGCGACAACGCCGATCCGTTCGGCATGCATCAGCATTTGGGCTGGGCATGGGCCTGGCCGGCCAATCGGCGGATTCTCTATAACCGCGCTTCGGCAGATGTCGCCGGCAAACCGTGGGATCCGAAAAAACGTCTGGTGTGGTGGAACGGCAAAGCCTGGGGCGGCACCGACGTGCCGGACTATAAGGCCGACGTACCACCGGAAGCCGGGATGAACCCGTTCATCATGAACCCCGAAGGCGTGGCGCGATTCTTCGCCGTCGACAAGATGAACGAAGGACCATTCCCCGAGCACTACGAGCCGTTCGAAACGCCGATCGGCATCAACCCGCTGCACCCGCAAAACAAGAAAGCCACCAGCAACCCGGCGGCGCGGATCTTCGATTCGGTCTGGGAAACCCTCGGCGAGGCCAAGGACTTCCCGTACGCCGGCACCAGTTACCGGTTGACCGAGCATTTCCACTTCTGGAGCAAGCACTGCAAGTTGAACGCAATTGCTCAACCGGAGCAGTTCGTCGAAATCGGCGAAGTGCTGGCGAAAGAGAAGGGCATTGCTGCCGGTGATCGCGTACGCGTCAGTTGCAAGCGCGGCTTTATCGAAGCGGTGGCGGTGGTGACGAAAAGGATCCGGCCGTTGCAGGTCAACGGCCAGGTCGTGCATCAGATCGGCATCCCGCTGCACTGGGGGTTCACCGGTTTGACGCGTCACGGTTATCTGACCAACACCTTGGTGCCGTTCCTCGGCGATGGCAACACACAGACCCCGGAATCCAAGTCATTCCTGGTCAACGTGGAGAAGCTCTAATGGAGAATCTTTAAATGGCCAGCCAAGACATCATTGCCCGCTCGGCCACTACCACCGTGCCGCCATCGGTGAGGAATCAGGAGGCGGTGGCCAAGCTGATCGACACCACCAAATGCATCGGCTGCAAGGCCTGTCAGGTCGCCTGCTCGGAATGGAACGAGCTGCGCGACGAGGTCGGCCACAACCACGGCACCTACGACAACCCGCAAGACTTGAGCGCAGAAACCTGGACGTTGATGCGCTTCACCGAGCACGAAACCGACGCCGGCAACCTCGAGTGGCTGATCCGCAAGGACGGCTGCATGCACTGCGCCGAGCCCGGTTGTCTGGCGGCGTGCCCAAGCCCCGGCGCGATCATCAAACACGCCAACGGCATCGTCGATTTCGATCAGGATCACTGCATCGGTTGCGGTTATTGCATCACCGGTTGCCCGTTCAACATTCCGCGCATTTCGCAAAAGGATCACAAAGCCTACAAGTGCACCTTGTGTTCCGATCGCGTGGCGGTAGGGCTGGAACCGGCCTGCGTGAAAACCTGCCCGACCGGGGCCATTGTGTTCGGCACCAAGGAAGACATGAAGGAACACGCTGCCGAACGCATCGTCGACCTGAAAAGCCGTGGCTTTGAGAATGCCGGTCTGTATGACCCGGCAGGTGTCGGCGGCACGCATGTTATGTACGTGTTGCACCACGCTGACACACCAACGATCTACGCCAATCTGCCGCAGGATCCGGCGATCAGCCCGTTGGTGGGCCTGTGGAAAGGCATCAGCAAACCCTTGGGCCTGTTGGCCATGGGCGCCGCGGTGCTGGCCGGGTTCTTCCATTACGTGCGTATCGGCCCGAATCGGGTGGAAGAGGATGAACACCCGACACCACCCGACACCTCGGTGCACGTTGTCGATCCGGCAGTGCACACCTTCGATCCACGCGGGGAGGACCGGCCATGAGCAACAAGACGATCCTGCGTTACACCGCCAACCAGCGCACCAATCACTGGCTGGTGGCAATCCTGTTTTTCATGGCCGGGCTGTCCGGGCTGGCGTTGTTTCACCCGTCGCTGTTCTGGCTGAGCAACCTGTTCGGCGGCGGGCCGTGGACGCGGATTCTGCATCCGTACATGGGCATCGCCATGTTCGTGTTTTTCCTCGGTCTGGTACTGAGTTTCTGGCGTGCCAACTTCTTCATCAGCAACGACGGCAAGTGGATGCGCCGCATTGACCGGGTGCTGGTCAACGATGAAGAAAGCGTGCCGCCGGTGGGCAAATACAACGCCGGGCAGAAGCTGCTGTTCTGGACTTTACTGCTGTGCATGCTCGGTTTGCTGTTTACCGGGCTGGTGATCTGGCGCGCCTGGTTCAGTGCGTATTTCGGCATCACCGTGATTCGCTGGGCGATGCTCCTGCATGCGCTGGCCGGGTTTATTCTGGTGCTGAGCATCATCATTCACATCTACGCCGGGCTGTGGATCAAGGGTTCGGTGGACGCAATGATGCACGGCTGGGTCAGCCGCGCCTGGGCCAGGAAACACCATGAACTCTGGTATCGCGACATCACCCGCGACGAACGCCAACCGGATGTGCCGGAACGACCGATCACCAAAAAGGGCTGACTCTTGCCAACCATTCTGGAACCTGGGGAAATTGAAGCGGCGGCGAGTTCGCCGCCGTTTCTGCATCTGCCGCCTTCGAACCTGTTTGCGCTGCGGGCTGATCGACTGGAGCAACTGGCCGAGGGGCATGCGCTGGCTGAATACCTGCGACTGATTGCCGGATTGTGCCGGGTGCAGCAGCAGGTCTTCGACGATCCGCCGTTGACGGCGCCGTTCGATCAACAACGGATTGAAGCCTGTCAGCAGCATGGTTTGCCGCCGTTTGCCGCCGATACGTTGGTGCGCGAAGAGGGCTGGCAGGCTTACCTTGAAGCTTTGCTGCAGCGTTATGAACCTGCTGAGCAACCTGCCGTCATTGATGCGGTGACGACGTTGCGGGTCGCCAGTTCGGGCCAGTTACGCGCGTGGGCGGTGGCGCTGGTCAGTGGCCAATACACAATGGTGCCCGCGCAACTGGTGCCGTTTCTCGGTGCGGCGCTGCAAGTGGCCTGGAGTCACTGGCTGCTAAGCGCGCCGAATCTGCAACTCAAACCCGGTGACAGCCTCAGTCAATGCCCGGCGTGCGGTTCACCGGCGATGGCCGGGGTCATTCGCCATCGCGGCAAGCACAATGGTTTGCGTTATCTGGTGTGTTCGCTGTGTGCCTGCGAATGGCATGTGGTGCGGGTCAAGTGCGTGTATTGCGAGTCGAGCAAAGGGCTTGATTATCTGAGCCTCGAGGACGATCGCCACGCTGCAAATCAGGCACCGCTGCGGGCGGAGGTCTGTCCGGGTTGTAACAGCTATTTGAAACTGGTGTATCTGGAAAACGATGCAGATGCCGAGGCGTTGTCGGCGGATCTCACCAGTTTGTTGCTGGACATGCGCCTGGCGCAGGACGGTTATCAGCGGCTGGCACCGAATCTGTTGCTGGCACCGGGAGACGAATGAGCTGAGCGTCTACACTCTGGCGCAGTGATCTGTCTCCAGGAGTGGCTGATGTCCCTGCGGTTACCTTCCATTGATGGTCTGTTGCGTCATCCTGCGTGTGGGCCTTTACTTGAGCGTCACGGCCGTGAGTCGCTGCTGGCGAGTTTGCGTCAGTTGCTCGATGAGCTACGTTCCGGCGTGTTGAACGGGCAATTGTCAGCCGTCGAAATCAGCCCCGAAGTACTTGCCGGCCGCGTCGGTGAACGCCTGACCCAGCAACAGCGCAGCAACGTACGCCGCGTGTTCAACCTCACCGGCACCGTCCTGCACACCAATCTGGGCCGCGCCTTGTTGCCGGACGAAGCCATCGACGCCGTGCAAATGGCCGCACGTTATCCGCTCAATCTGGAATTCGATCTGGCCAGCGGCAAACGCGGCGATCGCGATGACCTGATCGAAGGCCTGATCCGCGAACTGACCGGCGCCGAAGCCGTTACCGTGGTCAACAACAATGCCGCCGCCGTGCTGCTGACGCTCAACAGTCTGGGCGCGCGCAAGGAAGGCATCATTTCCCGTGGCGAGCTGATCGAAATCGGCGGCGCCTTCCGCATCCCCGACATCATGGCCCGTGCCGGTGTGCGTCTGCACGAAGTCGGCACGACCAATCGCACCCACGCTCGCGACTACGAAGCGGCGATCAGCCCACGCAGCGGTTTGATCATGCGTGTGCATGCGAGCAACTACAGCATCGAAGGTTTTACCGCGCGGGTGCCGACTGCTGAACTGGCCGAGCTGGCCCATCGACACGGTTTGCCGTTGCTGGAAGACCTGGGCAGCGGCAGCCTGCTGGATCTGACCCGTTGGGGGTTACCGGCCGAACCGACAGTGCGTCAGGCGCTGCTGGATGGCGCGGATATCGTCACCTTCAGCGGCGACAAATTGCTCGGTGGCCCGCAGGCCGGGTTGATCGTCGGGCGTAAAGAGCTGATCGCGAAGATCAAGAAGAACCCGTTGAAACGCGCGCTGCGGGTGGACAAGTTGACTTTGGCGGCGCTGGAAGCGGTGCTCGGGTTGTATCGTGATCCCGATCGCCTCGCTGAACGTCTGCCGAGTTTGCGTCTGTTGACTCGCCCGCAGGCTGAGATCTTCGCCCAGGCTTTGCGCTTGCAGCCCTTGATGGCTGAACGGTTGGGTGAGATCTGGCAGGTCAGTGCAGTCGAGGCCTTGGGCATGATCGGCAGCGGCAGCCAACCGGTGGCGCGTCTGCCGAGTGCAGCGTTGTGTTGTCGCCCGCAAGTCTCCAAGCGCTTGCGCGGGCGTTGCCTGTTGAATCTGGAAGCGGCGTTGCGCGCCTTGCCGATCCCGGTGCTCGGGCGTATCGACGACGATGCACTGTGGCTGGATCTGCGCCAACTCGACGATGAGCCGGCGTGGCTCGGGCAATTGCCGCAGTTGCAGGTCGATTCGTGATTGTCGGCACGGCGGGGCACATCGACCACGGCAAGACCTCGTTGCTGCAAGCCCTGACCGGACAAACCGGCGATCGCCGCCCGCAGGAGCGCGAGCGGGGGATGACCATCGACCTTGGCTATCTCTATGCCGAACTCGCACCCGGCGCCGGCCTGACCGGGTTTATCGACGTCCCCGGCCACGAGAAATTCACCCACAACATGCTCGCCGGCGCGCAAGGCATCGACTTGGTGTTGCTGGTAGTTGCCGCCGATGACGGCGTGATGCCGCAGACCCGCGAGCATCTGGCGATTGTCGAATTGCTCGGCATCCCGCGCGCTTTGGTGGCGATCACCAAATGCGACCGGGCCGAGGCGGGCAGGGTGGAAGAGGTGCAGCGGCAGGTGCTGGACCTGCTCGCTCCGGGGCCGTTTGCCGAGGCGCCGATCCTGACAGTGTCGAGCCTGAGCGGACAGGGCGTTGAGGCCTTGCGCGAGCTGCTGGTGCAGACGCAAAACGAAGTGCACGAACGCAGTCGTGAAGGCGCTTTTCGCTTGGCCATCGACCGCGCGTTCAGCGTTACCGGTGCCGGCATTGTGGTGACCGGGACGGCGTTGTCGGGCACGGTTGCCATCGGCGACAAGCTCATCCTCGGGCCTTCGGGGAAATCGGTGCGGGTGCGAGGTTTGCACGCCCAAAATCAACCCGCCGAACAGGCCTTTGCCGGCCAGCGAGTGGCGTTGAACCTCAGCGGCGAACGCCTTGAACTGGCGCAGATCCATCGCGGCCAGTGGTTACTCAGCGAGTGGCTGCACGCGCCGACGCAGCGGGTCGACATCGACTTTCAACTGTTACCCGGTGAACGCACCTTCGAACACTTCCACCCGGTGCACGTGCACCTCGGCACGCAGGATGTGATTGCACGGGTGGCGTTGCTCGAAGGCCCGCGCCTCAGTCCCGGCGAACACATGTTCGCGCAACTGCTGATCAATGCGCCGGTGCACGCGGTGAAAGGTGATCGGCTGATCCTGCGCGACCAGAGCGCACAACGCACCTTGGGCGGCGGCCAGGTCCTCGACCCGTTCGCCCCGGCGCGACAGCGTCGTAGCCCGGAACGTCAAGCGCAATTGCGCTCCTTGGTCTCGGGCGACGAGTTCGAACAGGTCCTGCCCGTGTTGCTCAACTACAGTGCGGGCGGTCTCGACCCGCTGAGGCTCGAACGTCAGTTCAATCGTCCGCGCTCAACGTGGGCGTTAGCGGAAAACGTACGCCTGATCGACACGCGCCAAGGCCAGGTGCTGTTTAACGTGCAGCGCTGGGCACAGTTGAAGTTCACTCTGCTGGAACAACTCGCGCAGTTCCATGAACTGGAGCCCGACCAGATGGGCCCGGATCGCGATCGCCTGCGCCGCTTCAGCGGCTTGGCATTGGAACGCTCGACGTTTGTCAGTTTGCTGGATGAATTGCTCACCGCCGGATCGATTCAGGCAAGCGGACCGTGGCTGCATTTGCCGGATCATCAGGTGCGCCTGAATGCCGAGGACGAAAACCTCTGGCTAGGAATGCAGCCGTTGTTCGAACAGGCCGGTTTCGACCCGCCATGGCTGCGCGACATCGCGAAAATGCTCGGTCAGGACGACGCCGTCGTGCGCCTGCTGCTGCGCAAACTGGCGCGGCTCGGTCTGATGCATCAAGTGGTACGCGACCTGTTCTTGAGTGACGTGCAACTGCGCCAAATGGCCAACGTGCTGCTCCAACTGGCCAGGGAAAATCCGCAGATCCAGGTGACAACCTTCCGTGATGCGCTAGGCTTGGGTCGCAAACGCTGCATTCAGTATCTGGAATATTTCGACCGCGTCGGCCTGACCCGACGCATAGGCGAATCCCGCCAGATCCGCCCCGACAACGCGCTGGCCCACGCCAACGCACAATGAGTTCAAGGAAGGCAATCGCGCCCGGTGGCGCGGCCGGGCTTCAAACCCGGTTGGGGACGGCATCCGTTCCCGGGCAGGTTCGACTCCGGCTGCCTTCCGCCACTTTTTCCTCCAAACCTCCCCGATCCAGTGTGGGAGCGAGCCTGCTCGCGAAAGCGTGATCGTTCCCACGCTCCGCGTGGGAATGCCTCAACGGACGCTCCGCGTTCGGCTTCGGAAGGGACGCGGAGCGTCCCGGGCTGCATTCCCACGCAGAGCGTGGGAACGATCATCGAGGGCCGCTACTGCGGCAACTGCAGATTATCCATCACTCGATTCACCGCCAGTTCACCGAGCATGATCAGTTGCGCGATACCCAGCAGCGTCCTGCGCTGTGACGCGGGTATGAGGTGGGCGAAGTCATGAGCGATGGTTCTGGCTGAGGCGAGTGTTTCGCTGGCATCGGCCAGCAGTTCCTCGTTTTTGAAGTCCGCAGTGACGGCGTACATCCGGCGGGTTTTGCGTGGCGGTGGGGTCGAGCCGGGTGGACAGAGATAGTGATCAAGCGCACGTTCGGCGGCGTCGTTGAGTTTTTTGGAGTCGAGGGATTCGTAGGGGGAGGTGGGGTCGGTTTCGGGTGGGTTTGGTGTTGGTTTGATCATCGGTAAAGCTCCTTGAGATATGGAGCCGTCATCCATCGCTGCTAAACGGATAGGGTGGCGGCTGTACGCGGGTTAGCAGACCAGGCTCAAGGATCCCGGCGCACCGAAGTGCCCCACGCATAGCCGCCATAACGTACTGGCGAAACTCGCGTGCCTTGAAAATTGCCGAGCTGCTAAACCCGATCGCTGATTCGTCAGCGACCGCACCACGATAGAACCCGCCCCCAAAGCGCACAAGCCGGCGGATTCTGGCGTAGCTGTAGGCAATGGCGCAAGGATGTGTAGCCTCGAAGGCGTGTCTGGAGGTGTCTTTTAAACACCGGAGTTTAAATGGCAACTACATCCAGCCATCGCTCAACCACATCACCGCCGTGTGGGCCAGTTGCTGCACATCGGCACCTTTGGTTTATGGCGATCAGTCCTTCGCTAGCAGTGGACATGAAAAAGGGGCCGTTCAAGGCCCCTTCGGTGTTACTGCTCCGCCGCGTCGACGACGGCGTTATCGGGTTTCTTCGGCTTCATCAGGCTGAAGTCGATCAGCGCGCGCTGCTCGGTCTGGTACGGGTCGCCGATCAGCAATGGCCGCGCCTTGAAGCTGTCGCTGACCAGGCTCTTGCTGCGGTCGAGTTCATCGAAGCTCAAACCGGCCAGGTCGGCCCAGGTATGGATGAGGTGCGAGCTGCTGTACGGGCGATCCAGATCACCGGCAAAGTTCCAGTCGTGGCTGGCTTTCCACTTCGGCGAAGCCCAGGCCATGAACGGGATGGTGTACATCGGCGCGGTCGGTTTGTTTTCGTTGCGGCCCAAGGTCTTGTGGCCCACCGAGTCGAACACGTCTTCACCGTGGTCGGAGAGGTACAACAGGAAACCGTTCGGATCGGATTTGGCGTAATCCTTGATCAGACTCGAAACGACAAAGTCGTTGTACAGCACGGCGTTGTCGTAGCTGTTGTAGGTCGGTACCTGGTCGTCACGCACACCCGGTGGCACGCCGTTGCGATCCTGAAACTTGTCGAACGTTGGCGGATAGCGGTACTGGTAGCTCATGTGTGTGCCGAGCAAATGCACGACGATCAGCTTGCGCGGTGCCGCGTCAGCCAGCGCCTTGTTGAACGGCTCGATCACGTCGCCATCGTATTGCGCGGCGTTCTGGTTGCGGTTGTTGTTCAGGTACACCTGCTCGTCGGCCTGCTCGGAGAAGGTCGTGAGCATGGTGTTGCGCTTGGTCATGGTCTGCTGATTGGTGATCCAGAAGGTCTTGTAACCGGCCTGTTTCATCATGCTGACCAGCGACGGCGTCGACAGGTACAGATCCGGATGCTCTTCGTCAGCGAAGGTCAGCACCTGCTGCAACGCTTCGATGGTGTACGGGCGCGGGGTGACGACGTTGTCGAACACCGCCAGTTGATCCTTGAGCTTGTCCAGTTCCGGCGTGGTGTTGCGCTGATAGCCGTAGAGGCTCATGCGCTGACGGTTGGTCGATTCACCGATGACCAGTACCAGAGTCTTCGGCTGATCGGCCGAGGCGTCCTGAAGGTTTTTCAGTGGCGGGATCTTGCTCACGTTGTGCAGCATGCCCTGCATGTCGGCGAGGGTTTCCTGATAACGGTGATAAGCGACAACCATTTGCCAAGGCACTGCAGGCTCGATGCGGGTTTCGAATTTTTCGAAGCCTTGGGCGAAGGTGCCCATGCGCAGGGTCTGTTTGACCAGCGGGTAACCGACTACAGCGATCACGATCGCGGTTGCCGCCACCAGCGCACGACCTCGGGGCATGTACACCGGGCGCAGGCGTGTCCACAGGAAATAGGCGAACGCGGTATGGGCGAGGAACGCCGGCACCATCCACCAGGCAAAGTACTGGGTCATGTACTCGCCAGCTTCAGAGATGTTCGACTCGAACATGATGAAGATGACGCTCTGGGAGAATTCCTGCTCATAGATGAAGAAGTAGCCCAGGCTGGCCATCGAGCAGGCCCACAGCACCACGCCAATGATCGCGGCGAGCAGTTTGGTGCGTTTGGGGAACAGCAACATCGGTGCCAGCCAGATCGCGCTCATGACGAACGCCTGACGGAACCCGGTAAAGCCCGAAGTGCCAGTCAGTTGAATCAGCAGTTGGGTGATACCCGAGAAGTACCAGAAGAATACAAACAGCCAGAGAAAACCGGCCCAGTCGAAACCTGTCGCAGTCGTTTTGCTGCGTTTGAACAATGCCATTCGGCGCTCCAGCTCACTCGTTACAACCACCGCCGGAACATCCATGAAGCCGACGAACGGAAGCCGTACGCGCAGGTACGGCCAGAATGGGGCGGAGTATTACGAAGAGAATGTGAAAAGTTTGTGAGTTGCTGCCTTTGATCTATAGAGAAGCGGGCAGCGATGCATCATGTCGGGAACAGCGGCGGCCGTTCCCGAATCAGGCGGGGAATCAAGCGTGGGGATGACGCTGAACGACCGGCAAAGGTTGCGGTTGCACACCTTGGGTCAACAGGCGCAGCTGCGCCAGCTCCTGCTTCAACTGGTCGCGTTCGTCTTTCAACTGACGCAATTCATCGCGACGGATTGTCACGTACAGGGTTTGTGGCGGCATTGCTGTGTGTACTGTGCCCATTGCTCACCTCGCAAATGGCGTGCATCAACTGTAGGTCGTCCCCATTTGGGGTACTGATCTACTATCGGCGCCGATTTTGATTTCTTTTGCCCGTGAATGGAACTTTTTTATTTTTCATGGTCGGTGTGTCTTCACCACGTTTCGGGGCGTTATCAGTCTGATTCGGGCACAATGCCCGGAAACTTCATCGCAACGCTCTGGACTAACCTCCATCAGTCGCGTTGGGCTATAACCAATGACACACATTTATTTGTAGTAAGGAGCATCAGCACATGCAACTCGGGATTATTGGACTGGGCCGCATGGGCGGCAATATTGCGCGACGTCTGATGCTCAACGGTCACACCACCGTTGTTTACGACCGCAATACCGCTTTCATCGATAACCTGGTCGCCGAGGGCTCCACCGGCGTCGCCGACTTGCCGGCACTGGTTGCCGGCCTGGCCAAACCGCGTGCGGTCTGGGTCATGCTGCCGGCCGGCGCGCCAACCGAAGACACCATCAACACCCTGAGCACTTTGCTCGAAGCCGGCGATACCATCATCGACGGTGGCAACACCAACTATAAGGATGACATTCGCCGGGCCAAGACCCTGGCCGAGAAGGGCCTGCACTACATCGACGTCGGTACTTCCGGCGGCGTCTGGGGTCTGGAGCGCGGCTATTGCATGATGATCGGCGGCGACGCTGAAACCGTGCAGCGCCTCGACCCGTTGTTCGCCGCACTGGCGCCGGGCATGGGTGACATCCCGCGCACCAAGGATCGCAAGTCCGACGACCACCGCGCCGAACATGGCTACATTCACGCCGGTCCCGCCGGTGCCGGGCACTTTGTGAAGATGATTCACAACGGTATCGAGTACGGCATGATGGCCGCGTTCGCCGAGGGCTTCGACATCCTCAAGACCAAGTCCAGCGAGCGCCTGCCGGAAGATCAGCGTTTTGATCTGAACGTGGCTGACATCGCCGAGGTCTGGCGTCGTGGCAGCGTGGTGTCCTCATGGTTGCTCGACCTGACCGCTGATGCACTGGCCAGCGATCCGAAACTCGACGGCTTCTCCGGCTCTGTTGCCGACAGCGGCGAAGGTCAATGGACCATCGAAGCGGCCATGGAACAAGCGGTGCCGGTACCGGTGCTGTCGAACTCGCTGTTCTCGCGCTACCGCTCGCGCGGCCAGGGCACCTTTGGCGACAAGATTCTTTCGGCCCAGCGCTTCGGCTTCGGCGGCCACGTGGAGACACCGAAGAAATGACCCATACGATCCGCAGAAAATCCAAGGCAGAACCCGCACCACCGACCACGCTGTTTCTGTTCGGTGCCCACGGCGACCTGGTCAAGCGCTTGCTGATGCCGGCGCTGTACAACCTCAGTCGCGACGGCTTGCTTGACGAAAATCTGCGGATCGTTGGCGTTGACCACAACGCCATTACCGATGAGGCCTTCGCGCAGAAGCTCGAAGACTTCATCCGTACCGAAGTGGCGGCAAAAGTCGGCAAGGGCGATCAGATGCTGGATCCGGCCTTGTGGGCCAAGCTCGCCAAAGGTATCAGCTACGTCCAGGGCGATTTCCTGGACGACAGCACTTATTCCGCGCTGGCGGCGAAAATCGCCGACAGTGGCACCGGCAATGCGGTGTTCTACCTGGCCACCGCGCCGCGTTTCTTCAGTGAAGTAGTGCGCCGACTGGGCGCCGCGAAACTGCTCGAAGAAACCCCCGAAGCGTTCAGAAGAGTGGTAATCGAGAAGCCCTTCGGCTCCGATCTGCAAACTGCCGAAGCGTTGAACGCCTGTTTGCTCAAGGTGATGTCCGAGAAGCAGATCTATCGGATCGACCATTATCTGGGCAAGGAAACCGTGCAGAACATTCTGGTCAGCCGGTTCTCCAACAGCCTCTTCGAAGCGTTCTGGAACAATCACTACATCGACCACGTGCAGATCACTGCAGCTGAAACCGTCGGTGTCGAAACCCGTGGCAGCTTTTACGAGCACACCGGCGCCCTGCGTGACATGGTGCCCAATCACCTGTTCCAGTTGCTCGCCATGGTAGCCATGGAGCCGCCGGCGGCATTCGGCGCCGACGCGGTTCGCGGTGAGAAGGCCAAAGTGGTTGGCGCGATTCGTCCCTGGACAACTGAAGAGGCACGGGCCAACTCGGTTCGTGGCCAGTACAGCGCCGGCGAAGTCGATGGCAAGTCGCTGAACGGCTATCGCCAGGAGGCCAACGTTTCGCCTGACAGCAACACAGAAACCTACGTCGCACTCAAGGTGATGATCGACAACTGGCGCTGGGTCGGCGTGCCGTTCTACCTGCGCACCGGCAAACGCATGAGCGTGCGCGACACCGAGATCGTCATCTGCTTCAAACCGGCCCCGTATGCGCAATTCCGTGACACCGAAGTCGACGAATTACAGCCGACCTACCTGCGTATTCAGATCCAGCCGAACGAAGGCATGTGGTTCGACCTGCTGGCCAAACGGCCGGGGCCGGCGTTGAACATGGCCAACATCGAACTGGGTTTTGCCTACAAGGACTTTTTCGAGATGCAGCCGTCGACCGGTTACGAAACGCTGATCTACGACTGCCTGACCGGCGATCAGACGCTGTTCCAGCGTGCTGACAACATCGAGAATGGCTGGCGTGCGGTGCAACCGTTCCTTGATGCCTGGCAGCAGGATGCAAGTGTGCAGACCTACGCCGCCGGTGAAGACGGCCCGCAGGCTGCCGAAGATCTGCTGACTCGCGATGGTCGCGTCTGGCATGGCCTGGGATGAGTGAATTGCCGAAACAACCTGTCCGTTTTCTGCTCAGCGACATGGACGGCACACTGTTGCTGCCCGATCACAGTTTGAGTCAGCGCACCATTGACGCGGTGCGCTCGCTGCGCGAGTCCGGCGTGTTGTTCAGCCTCGCCACGGGCAGACCACCGAAGGCCATGTTGCAGCAGATCGAAGCCCTGGGCGTTGATCTGCCGACAGCGGCGTTCAACGGTGGAACCATCGTCAATCCGGATGGCAGTTTGCTGGTTGCGCATTACCTGCCGGCGACGACGGCGCTGATTGCCCTGGCAACGTTCGCCGATCAGCCTGATGTGGAAATTTGGGTGTTCAGCGGCGGTGACTGGCTGCTCAAGGATCCGCACGGGCCGATGGTGCCGCGCGAACAGCATGGCCTCGGTTATCCGCCGGTGGTGGTGGAGAGTTTCGAGCCCTATCTGGAGCGTATCGACAAGATTGTCGCGACCAGTAACAACACTGAACTGTTGATTGAACTGGAGGCGCGCCTGTTGCCCAAAGTCAATGGCGTGGCACAAGTGTCACGCTCGCAACCGGTGTATCTCGATGTCACGGCACTGGAGGCCAACAAAGGCACCGCACTGGCGACCCTGGCCGCGCATCTCGGGATTCCACTGGAACAGACAGCGGCCATCGGTGATGGCGGCAACGACCCGGCGATGTTTCATTGCGCGGGATTGTCGATTGCCATGGGGCAGGCGGAGGAGGCGGTAAAGCGTCAGGCTGACGTGGTCACCGCGCCGAACACCGAAGACGGCGTCGCCCAGGCCATCGAGAAATACATCCTCCCTCACTGAAAGCACGCAAAACCAAATGTAGGAGTGAGCCTGCTCGCGATAGCAATGCATCAGTCACCATTTCCTGGGCTGACACACCGCTATCGCGAGCAGGCTCACTCCTACAGTTTTTACGCGGTGTTGATCAGAGCCAGTAGCTCACCGCGTACCAGCCCAACAGGCCCATGACGAACGTGTACGGCAACGCCATCCACACCATCCGCCCGTACGACAAACGCACCAGCGGCGCAATCGCCGAGGTCAGCAGAAACAGGAATGCAGCCTGACCATTTGGCGTCGCCACGCTCGGCAGATTGGTACCGGTATTGATCGCGATCGCCAATGTCTCGAAATGCTCGCGGCTCATGTGCCCGGCGAGGAACGCCTGTTTCACTTCGGTGATGTAGATCGTCGCGACAAACACGTTGTCACTGATCGCCGACAACAGGCCGTTGGCGATAAACAACATGCCCGGTTGTTGTTCGACCGGCAGCGCCAGCACCCACTGAATCAGCGGCGCAAACAACTGTTGATCGTGAATGACCGCCACCACCGCAAAAAACACCACCAGCAACGCCGTGAATGGCATGGCGTCCTTGAATGCGCTGCCCAGACGATGCTCGTCGGTGATACCGGTAAACGCGGTGATCAACACAATCACCATCAACCCGATCAAGCCGACTTCTGCGATGTGAAAGGCCAGGCAACCGATCAGGATCAGTGCGGCTGCACCTTGCACCAGCAGCGCAGCGCGTTGGCGAGCTGTGCGTTCGGCATTGTCTTCGGCGGCGTAGTTGGCCAGCACCGTGCGAACGTTGTCTGGCAGCAGTGTGCCGTAACCGAACCAGCGCAGTTTCTCCAGCAGCACGCAGGTGACCAGACCCGCCGCCAGCACTGGCAGCGAAACCGGTGCGACCTTCTGGAAGAACTCACCGAAGTGCCAACCCATTTCGTGGCCGATCAGCAGGTTCTGCGGTTCGCCCACCAGCGTGCAGACGCCGCCCAATGCCGTACCGACCGCACCGTGCATCAGCAGGCTGCGCAGGAAGGCGCGGAATTGCTCCAGATCGTCGTGGTGCAATTTCGGCAGGTTCTGGTCGTCAGCAAACGCACTGTCCTGACGCGGATCGTTGCCGGAGGCGACGCGGTGATAGACGGAATAGAAACCGACCGCCGCACTGATGATTACCGCGGTCACCGTCAGAGCATCGAGAAACGCCGAGAGAAACGCCGAAAGAAAGCAGAACATCAAGGCCAGTGCCGCTTTTGACCGCACGCCCAACAGCAGCCGCGAGAACAGAAACAGCAATAGATCCTTCATGAAATAGATGCCGGCCACCATAAACATCAGCAGCAGGATCACCGGGAAGTTGTGCACCAGCTCATCGTAAAGCGCCTGCGGCGTGGTCATCTTCAGCAGCAACGCTTCGATCAACAGCAAGCCACCGGGCATCAGCGGATAGCACTTGAGCGCCATCGCCAGGGTGAAGATGAATTCAATCACCAGCAACCAGCCGGCCGCTACCGGGCCAACCGTGAACAGCACCAGCGCATTGAGGATCAGAAAACCGACGATGGTCGCCTTGTACCAGCGTGGCGATTGCCCGAGAAAATTGTGCGCGAACGCCTGGGCCATTGAACCGGACATCGGTTGCTCCTTGTCTTTTAGAAGCGCGCAAGTTGCCGGATGTGGCGGGCAAGTTCAAGGTGTTACCGGATTTGACCGATGTCTTTTTTGCAAGCCTGGCATGTTTCACCCTGGAATGACAAAGGCCCACCGAGTCACGACTCGACGGGCCCTTGTCTGTCGCAGGAAAGCGTTTATCGCAATTTCGACGAAATCACCTTGATTGCCCACGGCGCCGAGAGCCGCCCTAGGTCGGATCGGAGTCTGAAGGTGTGAACCAAGTTTTCTTTCAGGTCTTTGATTTTTGCGGAGTAAACACCGTGTTCATTTGCAGCGAAGGGCACCAAGTCACGATGATAGTCGACAATCCAGCCTGTTTCACCGGGGGTTGCCGTACCCACCAATGTCACTGATCGATCGGTTGTGGTTTCTTGATTGCCGATCAATTGGAAACTTTCATTGCCCAAGACAAATTGGATGCTGATCGGTGCAGGTTGCTTTATCAGGACCCGCCATGACGAGGAATGCTGCCCATTGGTTTCCCGAGCGATGAAGTTTTGGGTGCCTGTCTTGAGATCCTTGATGTTGGCGCTCCAATGCCCGTCTGTTCCGACATTCAGGAGGCTTAGCACTGTGCCGTTATTCACCAACTCCACTACTTTGCCAGGCGCGGCCTTGCCAATAAAATTCAGTTCATTTTGAAATGTAGTCTCACCGTTTCCGACGGGCGTACCGGCAGCATCGTAAACCGAGTCGATTGAGACCTTTTCGCTGACATCCACTTCAACAGTCCACGTCGCTGACACTTGACCATCGGAGGTTGCCACGCTGTATGCGTGAATACCCCGTGCCTGATCAAGCAGCAGGGCGCTGAAATCACCACGTTCGTCAACAGTCACGAGGTGGTGTGCGGGAATCCCATTGTCCAGCATCACTGCTAACTGATTCGGCTCCGCCGAACCGAAAAAAGACAGATTGCCGTTCGTGGTAGTGCCGTCAGGTGGGATGGAGATATCGTCACCATTGGTGATTGAGAGAATCCTCGGCGCTACAAGCTCGGTGCTTCCTGAGGACAGTTCAACCGATGTGCGATGTTTGGACGGTGTCACTAGATCGTTCATATCAAAATTCCTTTTTCGGGTAGAGCACGCAATGTTCTGCGCGCCCTGCTATCTGATGCCCGATCAAAGTTGACGTCTACTGTCAGAAATTACAGGTACAAGGCCATTCCCGACGAACGGTTAATACGGCTCGCCTATGAATTTAGATACCGCGCCACCATCGCCCGATAGTTGCCATCCAGCGAATAACCGCCGACAAGGATCGCGTCATCCGCTTGCACAGCCAGCGAATTGGCTGTGTCCAGGCTGCGCCCCAAGCGCGTGCGCAGCCAGCCTTTGCCGTCGCCAAAACTGTGATCCAGGCCGCCATCACTCGAGTAACGGGCGACGATAAAGTCCGCTTCGATTCCACCAATGGTTGCGCCGACCGCGATGATGCGGCCGTCCGCCATGCGTTGGGCGGCGCTCCATTGGCAGCCGCTGGGGCCGATCTCCAATAATTGTGGCTGGCCGCCATGGTTGTGCAGGTTAGGGCGACCGTTTGTGTGCGGGCTGAATGCCAGGCAGCGAATCGGGTCGCGACTGCTGCCGAAACAGTGCAGTGCCTCTGAGGTTTCGATCACCTGACTGACCTGAGCACTTTTACCGTGCGCCTTGAAGGCCATGAAGCCGTCCACGGCGAAACGCTCGTCGAGGCGGCCGTCGGGCAGGTAGCGCGCCAACAGACCTTCCTGCGGAAAATCGATGGAACCTGCCACCACAATCCGCCCGTCCCTTTGCAGTAGCAGGCTGCTGAGCCAGGTATTGAGCAGCAAGTGGCGAACCATCACGAAGCCACGGCCATTAAAGGTTTCATCCAGGCGGCCGTCGGGTTTGAGGCGAATCAGCATGCCGGCATGGTCGGCGAGTTCGAAGTGGTGATTGGCGATGAGCAGGATATGGCCATCGTCCTGAACGACGAAATCGCTGGCTTCGGCCCCCGGCACACCTGGCGGCAACCAGCTGTCACGGCTGCCCATGGACAAATCGCCCGGCAGGCGCACCACCTGGCGACCGTTGTCACCGAAGCGCACATCCGGTTTGCCCTGGGCATCGAACATAGCGAGGGCGGGCAGGGTGCGATAAGCGTTTTCATAATGCAGCCCGGCCAGCAGGATGCGCCCGTCGGGTAGCGTCTGAACTTTGCCGGCCGTGGCTTCAAAACCCGGGGCAAAGGTGTCGATCACGCTGCCGTTATCACCGAAGGTCAGATCGGCCGAGCCATCGGCCAGCATCCGCGCCAGGCCGAATCGGCTGCCGGTAGCGACGCCGACCTTTGCTGCGACCAGAACGCGCCCCTGCGCATCGAGGGCAATGTCCTCGGTCAGGCTGGAGACGCTGCCAGTGAAATACACTTGAGCGACGCCGGTGGCGGCAAATGTTCTGTCGAGTTGACCGGCTCGGCTCAATAAAGACGTCGATACCGCCGGCAGCGCAAAAGTGTTCAGGGTGGACATGCACGCATCTCCTTGCGAGTTGACCTGGACCGGAAACCGGATGGGTAACTGCATGAGCGAAACATTCAATCCCTGAACCGGGAGAAGTACAACTGTAAGAACTAACAGGTGGAGGGTCGCACTGTGCCAGAACAGTGTCTTTTTGAACCAATAGCAAGCCGCCCAAGCAGTTAAGCCTGAACACGTTGCAAATAGTTGTACAAAAGTACGGAGGGTTAAAAAGACTGCAACTAAGGGAAGAGGGCGGATGACCTGAACGTCATCCGCATTACCCGGTTGTTAGTGTGGCATCGACCAGGATTGCAGCAAGTGACCTTCTTTGCTGAGTTCAGCGCGCGCCTGCTGCAGCAGTTGCTCGAGTTGCGCCGGATCAGAGTAGGCGCTGCTTGGGATCTGTTTGCGACCGATACTGTTATTGGTCCGGTCAATCACGGTCAGGCTCAGTTCGCCATTGCCGTCTTGTGGCGCCCAGGCCACGCACTGGAAAGGTTTGAACGCGTGGTTGGCAATCAGAAGAGCTTCGTTGATACGGAGCGGGGCGGTCATGGGTTTTTCTCTCTGTCGTGCCCAATCAAGTGATGTGCCGTCGGTTGGGCTTACCGTTCGGCTGGTACTTGTACTGATGCACCGAACCCGCAGGCGGGTCACACATGAAACAAAGAAATTTCAACTTTCTTTCATGGCGTTGCTTTACAGACAGGTTTTTGAAAGCTCACTGAAAGGTTAAGGCAGAAATTAGTAGATAGCTGACTAACAACTTCTGTTCTTATAACGTGTTTGCTTGTACACCTATAAGCAATCGATACAAGGCCCTGTCAAAATCTTGCTAATGTTACAGTCGGGTCTGCCAAATGACTGTTTTTACAATCATTTCTAATAATTTGGCGCCAAGGAACAGTCATGAGCGAAGCGCCAGCGTTACGACGTTTATTGGTGGTCGATCCCTGCGACGATTGCCACCGCTTATTGCCCGGATTACGCGCCGTAGGTTGGGATGTTGATAGCTGCACTCTGGAAAATGCCGCCGATCGAAGTTGTGATGTCGGCTTGTTGCGATTGCAGCCGTTTCACCTCGAACGACCTGAAGCCGTCAAGGAACTGATCAGTCGCAGCGGCACCGAATGGATCGCCGTGCTCAATCAGGAAGTCCTGCGTTTACAAAACGTCGGTGACTTCGTCTGTGAATGGTTTTTCGATTTTCACACCTTGCCGTTCGACGTGTCGCGGGTGCAGGTTACCCTCGGCCGGGCATTCGGCATGGCGCGTTTGCGCGGGCAGGGCACGATTCATGTGGATCAGCCCGAGCACGAATTGCTTGGCGACAGCAAACCGATCCGCGAACTGCGCAAATTGCTCAGCAAACTGGCGCCGACCGAATCGCCGGTATTGATCCGCGGTGAAAGCGGCACGGGTAAAGAACTGGTTGCACGCACGCTGCATCGGCAATCCCAGCGTCACAACAAACCGTTTGTGGCAATCAATTGCGGGGCAATTCCCGAGCACCTGATTCAGTCCGAGCTGTTCGGCCACGAGAAAGGTGCGTTTACCGGCGCCCATCAGCGCAAGATCGGGCGTATTGAAGCGGCCAATGGCGGCACATTGTTTTTGGATGAGATCGGTGATCTGCCGCTGGAACTGCAAGCCAATCTGTTGCGCTTCCTGCAGGAACGGCACATCGAACGTGTCGGAGGCAGTCAGCCGATCCCGGTGGATGTGCGCGTTCTGGCGGCGACCCACGTCGACCTAGAGGCGGCCATCGAGAAAAAGCGATTTCGCGAAGATCTGTATTACCGGCTCAACGTGTTGCAAGTGGTCACCGCGCCTTTGCGCGAACGCCACGGCGACCTCTCAATGCTGGCCAACCATTTTTCGCACTTCTACAGCCATGAAACCGGCCGACGCCCACGCAGTTTCAGCGAAGATGCGCTGATTGCCATGGGCAAGCATGACTGGCCGGGCAATGTCCGTGAATTGGCCAACCGTGTACGGCGTGGGCTGGTATTGGCCGAAGGCCGGCAGATCGAGGCCCGTGATCTGGGGTTGATCAGCCAGCATTCGATCGCTACGCCCATGGGCACGCTGGAAGACTACAAGACTCGCGCCGAGCGCCAGGCGCTGTGCGATGTGTTGAATCGGCACAGCGATAATCTCAGTGTGGCGGCTAAAGTCCTCGGCGTATCACGGCCGACGTTTTATCGTTTGCTTCACAAGCACCAGATCCGCTAGCTGGCTGAAGACCAAAAGATCGCAGCCTTCGGCAGTTCCTACTTCGGATTTGTGTAATCCCTGTAGGAGCTGGCGAAGGCTGCGATCTTTTACTTTTGCTTAGAAGTAGTACGGGAATTTCAGGCTGAAGGAAAAGTCCGGGGCATCATCCGTCATGCCGATGGACAAGTTGGGTACGATGGTCAGGTTGTCGGTGGCCGCAATGGTCATGCCGACGTTGAAGTAGCCGGCGTTGGCGTCGCTGGACACCACCGATTCCCAATCCCCGCCATCCTGTTTCAGCTTGCTCTTGCGTTGCACCAGATCAGACACCGAGAACGACATACTCATCTTCTCGTTCAGCGCAAACGCAATACCGGCGCCGATCTGGAAGCTGTCGCCGATCTTTACCTTGCCCGGGTTTTTCTGGTTGACCGTCGAACTGATGTCGTCAAACGACTCCTCCAGGTTGTGGGTGTAGGACAAGCTGCCGAACAGCACCGCCGGGTCGAACGTCTTGACCAGCGAGATGCCCGGCGTGATCGACCAGACGCCGTTGCCGGTGGGCAGGGTGTCAGGTACAAACAGATTGGAGTTGGCATTGGTCTGGCGCAGTTTGATCCCGAACGGATCCTTGCCGGTTGGCGCCTTGACCCGCAAGGTGACGACCGCGTCCGGTGTATTGACCGACTCGTCGAGGAATTTGTAAGCGATGCCGAAGTTGACGTCGCCAATGGTTGGATCCTTGGTGACGGTTTCTTCTGTGGTGACACCCGCCGCGCCCTCATTGCCGCCGCCCGACTGATAAGTCGATTCGCGATACACCACGGGCACGTTCAAGTCGAACTGCCAGCGGTTATCGAAGTTGTAGCGGCCCGTCAGGTCGAGGGTCCATGTGTCAGCCTTGATCCGGTCGAGGTTGATGTTGCCGAGAAAGATCGAATCGAGTGCGAGGAAGCCATTGAGAATCAGCTGACGGGTGTCATAGCGCGAGTAGGTGATGCCGGTTTCGACGCTGAACTTGCCGCCGCCGAAGAAGCCGCTGGCCTCGTCGTACAGGTTGGAAACGCTCTGCGCCGGTTGCGAATCGTCCGCCAGCGACTGCCCGTAAGAAGCGCCACTGCCCCCGGCGGCGCCTCCTGATGCTGCTGCCGCACCGGTGCCGGTGGCGACGCGATTGCCTTTCATGTCCGATGGCGATTTGGCCAGCCGTTTTGGCGGTGGGGCGGCGGGTTGCTCTTCAACCTGGCGGACTCGTTGTTCAAGTACCGCAAGGGCTTTTTGTTGTACTTCGTATCGTTGTTTCAGCTCCAGAAGTTCCTGTTTCAGGGCCTCTACATCTGCGTCCGGTGCTGCTTGAAGCATCGCCGCAGGGAGAAGAGTGCTCAAACACACTGCGGCACGCAGTGATACTGATCGATACATGAATAAGCCGTCCCTTTAAGCCCAATGATCGAGACTCAGCGTAGTTCAATATCCAATACTGCGTAGGGCCCCGAGTTGAGTCAGGTTGCAATCCAGTGCGCCGGCACTTCTGCCGTTATTATTGAGTACGACGTTAAGTTGAGTCAGGTTGTTGACCACATTGGCACTCCCGAGCAGACGGGTGTTTTGCAAGAGACCGCTCGAAGCGACCTGTTGCAGCGCCGTGCCTTGATTGCCGCTGGCTTGTATCGCCATTTGCACGCCACCCGTACCGGTTGCCGACACTGCGACATTGCCGGCGGCATTACTGCCGGAAATAGTCTGGCCGGCCATCAGGGCCTGGCCCTGTACGGGGGCGAGTGCTGGCGCCTGATTGGCTTCCTTGACGTTAATGGCGACGTTGTTGTTCGCCGTGTTGCCGTCACCCGCCGCGCGTACGCTCTGCGTCACGCCCGACGATGAGTTAAGGCCGGCACCACCGATAATCGATCCCGTGCCCAGTTCCGGCGTATTGCCGTTGCCCATCTCCTTGATGGTCGACACGTAAAATTCCGGTTTGATGGTGGTTTGTTGCACCTGCATGGATGCAGACGCCCCGATCAGATCGCCACTGGCGTTGCGCCAGGTACTGCTCATGACAATGCCGAAGCTGATAATCCGCCCCGGCATCACATACCGACCACGCAGCTCGGCGAGCTCCTGGTCCTTGATTTCTATGGGTTTGAATCCTGCATTGGCGTAGCCCGATGCGCTCGCTGCCAGGCAGGCGGCGGCCAGCCAGTATGAGGTTTTCATCTGCTGCTCCCGGGACATCCAGTCCCATTTTCTATAATCGGCGATTAAAAGAAGTCGCTCTGAATGAACCCGAAATCCATCAATTCAGCATCTTTGACAGGGTTGAAACCGTCGAGCTTGTTCTTGGCTGTCAAGGGCACCGGAGGGCTGCGCAAGGCGTTGACCTTGTCATATCCGGGACCGACGATGGCAAAGACAATGCCGTTCCAACCTTTGACAAAGTCGTCATGTTTGTAACGCTTATGGCCGAGAACCGGGTCTCCGATGTAAACCCAATCCTTGTCCGAACGCTGCAACACAACGAAATGCTTGTAGCCGCGAATTTCCATCAGTACCACCACCGGGATCGTTACCGCTTCGAGCTTTTCCGGTGGAATCTTGTAACCCCTGGCGCGCATGCCGATGCTTTCTATGTAGCGCTTCATGTCCAGCATGGAGAACCCTTGCGTACGAACAAGGTCCTGGTCAGCGTTGACCAGCATGCCTTTGATGATGTGCTCCTCATCGACGTCGAGCCAATAGGCCTGGCGTAATACCGTGGCCAGTGCAGCAGCGCCGCAGCTGAAATCGGTTTTTTGTTCGACGATGTCGGCAAACTTGCGCTCGCGGATGCTCTGCACGTTTTTGTAGACGAGCGTGCCACCCGGCAGGGCAGCCACGGGCATCTGACCGGCCTGAGTCAGGCCACAGACGAAAAGCAGAGTGAGGAGGGCAGTCTTACGCATGATCGATACGCCTTTGCGGACTGAGGAAAAGCCCCGTTGCCGGGGCTTTCGTTTCGATCGCGATTACAGGCAGGCTCTGCAGCCAGCAGCGATGGACAGCGAGTTGCTTTGTTGGTTGCCCACACCCGCCGAGACGTTGGCTCCGCCGTTGCCGGAGAAGTTGTTCATCGAGTTGGTCATGTTGGCATTGTTGACCACAGGGGCTTTCCAGCCATCTTTGGTCATCACCTGTTGGGTGGTTACGCCAGCCAGGCCAAAAGTACCGACGGCTTCGAACTTGGCTTTCTGGTCATCGTTGCCACCGTGGCCGCCGCCACGATTGCCATAACCGCCGTGGTCATCATCTTCGATGGTTGCAGTGCCTTTGGCTTTAAACACGCCAGCGGCCGCGTAGGTGCCAGTGAGGGTATCGGTTTTGTAGGTCTGCACGCCTTTGTTGTCGACAACCAGGCCAGTGGAAGACTGGTTGGCGGCAGCAGCGGCAGTGGCTACACGGCCACCGGATACGGCGATTGCGAGGTTGTTTTTCTGTTGGTTGAAGTTGCCTGCAGACACGTTGATGCCGATGTTGCCGGAACCATTGTTGCCTGCATTGTTGAGCGTAGCGTTATTGAAGGTGGACGAGTTTTTCACATAGTTGTTGTTGTTGACTTGAGTTGCACTCGAGGCAGCAACAGCGTTGCCGAAGATGAAGCTTTCATCGGCAGTAGCCAGCGCGGCGGCGTTGTCCTGCTGGTTGCCGTCGCCGGCTGCAACGTTGGCGCCCATGTTGCCGTTAGAGCCATTGAGCGAGTCGCTGGCATTGGCGTTGTTCAGAGTGCCCTGGTTTTTCACCACGTTGCCGTCGCTGTTTTGCGCGTCGAGTACAGCGGCGCCGGCGCCTGCGGTGATCTGCAGCAGTTGTTCAAGATTTGGACCTTGTGGCTGGCCGTGACCGTTGCCGTGTCCATTGCCATGCCCGTTACCATGACCGTTGTTGTCATCACGACCGCCTGCCTGTGCTGCGATTGCCATCACTGCTGCAAGTGCGAAAACCAGTGGTTTGAGAGCCATTGTAGGTTTCATGGTGTTTCTCCATCGTGCTTATTAGTTGGTTAAGTGTTGGTACTTTCTAATTGCACTGCTTTTTGTTGTTTGGGTCAGTCAGCGACCCGGATGCTCAGGGTGTTAGCCATTCGGTTCCCCACCCCGGCACTCTGGTTCACCTGGATTACCCCGCGGCTGCCGGTGAAGGCCTGATCACTTGTCGTGACCTGGCGACTGCCGGATGAGGTACCAGTTGCTCCTGAGCTCGGTAAAAGCGCCACGTTCTGTTGTGAAAGGGCACTGTCGTCAACGCTCTGCGGGGCAGCACTGATGCTGACGCGCGTGACGTTGGCCATCTGGTTGTTGGCCCCGGCACCCTGGTTCACACCAAGGATGCCGTTGCCATTGCTGAAAGAGGTGCCGCCGATGGTTGCGCTGGCGTCCATCGAGCGAGAGGCAGGCGTATCGATTTTCTGCGTGACGCTGGTGCTGGCATGGGATCCGGTGCCGATCGCCACAGCCTTGACGTTGGCCTGTTGCATTTGATCGCCAGCCGCCTGATTGACGTTGAAGTTGCCGCGGTACTGAACCCCGGAATCCTGAATGTTGGCGTTGTTCACTGAAGCGGGATCGGCAGCCATGACAGTGGTGCAACCGAGCAAGGCGAGCAGAAGGAGTGAACGATTCATTTCATTGGCCTCCGGCCATGCGGGTCAATGGCGCAAGGCCGGAACTCATGGCGCGGTTGATCGTGCCGGAAATCGCGCCACCGGAACCGCCACCGTGGCCAGCACTCATGCCGGGCATGCCGTTGGGATTGGTGAGGGTATTGAGGCCTGGCATGTTGGCGCCGGCCTGGACATTGTTGGTGGTGCGGAACGCGCTGCCGCTGGCGACGCCGGCGAAGTCGCCATCGCTCAATTCGGTGCTGTTCATGGTGGAATTGATGCGTGCGGACGGGTTGGCATTGACGGTGGTCGGGTAGGGGTCTTTGCCACCGTTGCGACCGATCGGGATAGGCTGAACATCGCGATCGAGAACAATCACGCCGTTACCTTCTGCCTGCACGTTGAAGCTGATCAACGTACTGGCTGCTGATCCGATCAGCAGAAGGCAGGTCAAACCTTTTTGGATATTCCCCACGGCTGCAATTCCTTCTTCAGTGGGCTGGCCCTAGTCAGCGTTGTGAAGGAGAGAGCGAAAGCTGTGCCGCTTTTTAAAAGCGTCGTAATTTCAAAGGGTTGGGAAATAAACGCGCACGTCTGATACACAGGCTGTTTCAGACTTGATACACGCACTGGTGCGCCGACCTGTCCATTGGCTGAACAAAGCTCTGGAACAAGGGTTTGCCGCGGTGTGTATCAGTTGCGTAACAACTCGGATGACAAAGCAGTGAACAGTGCTGAAACGGGCACTTTGCAACTCACGGAGTGTTTCAGGAACGGACACTTTGCCCCCAAAACAGGGGGGAGTCGTGGGGCAGTTGACCCTTTGACCGGGTCACTGCCTCAGCAATTGCTCGACGGCGGCAAATGCCTGAGTCTGGCGTTCGGCCCAATTGCCCTGGATGACCTGAAAACGCTGGCGGTGGTTTTCCAGCCAGTTTCGCGTGGAACGGTAAAACGCCATTCGCTCGTGCAGACCCGGTTGGCAGCGCTGACCGTCATCAGTCCAGTCGACCTGTTCCGGGGACAAAAGAAGGTGTAGATCGTAATGCCGTGTCAGCAACTCGGATTCCAGCCAGTCCGGGCAGTCACCGAACAGCGTCTGGCTCCAAAGGATATTGCTCAACAAGTGAGTGTCCAGAATCAGCAACGAAGGCTGCTGCGCTCGCGCCTGATCCTCCCATTGCATTTGGCCCTGAGCGATTTCCGGGATGTCAGCCAGACAGGTATCACGGGGATTGAGCTCGATAAAGCGGCGCACGTACTCATCCACCCGCACGCCGCCAAAGCGTTGTTGCAGGCCCGCCGCCAGCCAGCTCTTGCCGGTGGATTCGGGCCCGGTCAGGACCACGACCTTCATGTGCGCAACGCCGGGTCGGCGCGCCATTCGCGAAAGCCTTGAATCGCCAGCAAGGTGAACAGCCCGTACAGCGCAGCGGTCAGGTACAGCCCCTTATAGATGAACAAGCCGACAAAGATCACATCGAGCACAAACCACAGCGCCCAGCATTGCAGGCGTTTCTGCGCCATCCACAGTTGTGCCACCAGGCTGAAACCGGTCAGCGCGGCATCGAGCCACGGTTGCGCGGCGTCGGTCCAATGGGCCATGGCCGCGCCGAGCAACAGGCTGCCGATCGCGCCAACGCCTAAGCCGACCAGGATCGAACGTTGATCAAGGCGCGTGACCTCACGACCGTCATGCATCGTCCCGGCGCGGGTCCATTGCCACCAGCCATAGACTTGCAACGCGGCGTAGATCACTTGCAGCAACATGTCCGAGTACAGCTTCACTTCAAAGAAGATCCAGCTGTAGAGCAAGACCATGACCAGGCCGATCGGCCAGCACCACGGATTCTGTTTGACCGTCAGCCACACGGCGATCACGCCAAGGGCGGCGGCAAACAGTTCAAGCCCAGACATGGCGGTTCCTTGGGGGAAATTGAGGAGGGGGCGGATTGTACTGCATTGGGCCAAACCCCTCACCCTAACCCTCTCCCAGAGGAGAGGGGACTGACCGAGTTGGATGTTCCGAGATACGCGGACCTGATCTTTCTGCGTTGAATCCATAATCGACTCGATTTTTCAGGTCGACGTATAGCTTGAGACACCTCGGTCGGCCCCCTCTCCTCGGGGAGAGGGCCGGGGTGAGGGGGGCTCACCAGAGTTACACGGGTCAGACGCGGAACTGGCGCAGCAGGGCGTTGAGTTGTTCGCTCAATTGGCCGAGGCGCAGGCTGGCCGCACTCGACTGCTCAGCCGCGATCGCTGTGCTGTGCGAGAGGCCGGCCGCTTGCGTGACGTTCTGATTGATGTCCTCGACCACATGCGCCTGTTGCAGCGTGGCGCTGGCAATCGACGCATTCAGACCATTGAGATTGCGCAATGCCTGGCCAATGGCATTCAGACTGGCGCCGGCCAGCCCGGCTTGCTCGATGGTCAATTGCGACGCCTTGCTGCTGTCACCGATCACCTTCACGGCCGCCTCGGAATGGTTCTGCAAGCGTTCGATCATCGACTGGATTTCCGCTGTCGACTTCTGCGTGCGCTGCGCCAACAAGCGCACTTCATCGGCGACCACGGCAAACCCGCGACCCTGCTCACCGGCCCGTGCCGCTTCGATTGCAGCGTTGAGCGCGAGCAGGTTGGTTTGCTCGGCAATTGAGCGAATCACCTCCAGTACACTGCCGATCTGTGTGCTTTCGGCGGCGAGGGTGCGAATCACTTCAACCGCTTGATCGATGGTGCCGGACAGCTTGTCAATCTGCTGCAAGCTGCCATCGATGTTGATCTGGCCCTGTTGCGCCTGTGCTTCGGCATCGCGCATTTCGGCGGCGGCGTGCTCGGCGTTCTTCGCCACATCCTGCACACCGTAGGTCACTTCGTTGATCGCCGTCGCCACCAGTTCCATCTGCTGCGACTGCTGCTGGCTACGCTGTTGCGCCTGCGAAGCGTCGTTGCCCAGTTCGCTGGACGACTGGCCCAAGGCGCTGGCCGACACCTGCAAATCACCGATCACGCGACGCAGTTTGGCGGTAAAGGCATTGAAGTGATGCGCAAGCTCGGTGACTTCATCCTTGCCATGGGTATCGAGGCTGCGGGTCAGGTCGCTTTCACCGCTGGCAATGTTGGCCATGGCGTTCACGGTTTCCTGTAGCGGACGGACGATGCTGCGCGCGATCAGGATCACCAGCAACGCCATGATCAGCGCAATCGCCAGGCCGATGACCGTGGCTTTGATCACCTGACCCTGGAACTCCGCCTGTACGTCATCGACGTAAACCCCGGAGCCAAGCACCCAGCCCCACGGTTCGAACAGTTTGACGTAGGAAGTCTTGGCCACCGGCTCACTGGCGCCCGGTTTTGGCCAACGGTAGTCGACCATGCCGGCGCCTTTGGATCGGGCGATGGCGACCATTTCGTTGAACACCGCGAAGCCGTCCGGATCGCGGATCGCCGAAAGGTTCTGGCCTTCGAGTTTCGGGTTGGTCGGGTGCATGACCATCACGGGCGTGAGGTCGTTGATCCAGAAGTAATCGCTCTGGTCATAGCGCAAACCACGAATTGCCGTCAGCGCCTGTTTCTGCGCGGCGTCCTTGCTCAGGGTGCCGGCAGTTTCGAGGTCGTGGTAATAGGTCAGCAGGCCGCTGGCGGTCTGCACCACGTGCTGGGTTTTCTGGGCCTTGGCGTGATAGAGATCGTCGTGGATCTGCTTGAGCATCAATACGCCCAAGGTCAGCAACATGACCACCGCCACAATCAAGATGAGCCACAAGCGTCGGCTGATCGACACACTGCGCAAGCTGTTCATAACGCTGTCACTCCGGATTCTTTTTCTTGTAATAAACGACCGCCAGCATCCAACCACGATTTTGTGAGCGGGCATACGCGACCCAAGTCGTATAACGCGGCAGCGCTATTAAGGCTTGTCTGTTAGGATTTCGGCCCCGCGCGTGAAAACCTGAATCCAAATTGATATTTCACGGAATTTTGACCGTTTCGTGTGGATCCTGTGCGTGCGGAATCGGTACAGCCACAACCAGCTACGCTGATCGCAGTGAACGTAAAAAAATACTATCGGGGCATGCCAGCGCGCATCGCTCTTTGGGGGATTGATGGATCTTTGGACGGCCTTGCAGGCACTGATACTAGGAGTTGTAGAGGGGCTGACGGAGTTTTTGCCCATTTCCAGTACCGGACACCAGATCATTGTGGCCGACTTGCTCGAGTTCGGCGGCGAACGGGCCATGGCGTTCAATGTCATCATCCAGCTCGGCGCGATCCTCGCGGTGGTCTGGGAGTTTCGACGCAAGATTTTCGATGTGGTCATCGGTTTGCCGACCCAGCCCAGTGCCCGTCGTTTCACCGCTAACCTGCTGATCGCATTTCTGCCCGCCGTGGTGCTGGGCGTGATCTTTGCCGACCTGATCCACGAATATCTGTTCAATCCGATCACCGTCGCGACCGCACTGGTGGTGGGCGGTATCATCATGTTGTGGGCGGAAAAGCGTCAGCATGAAGTGCATGCGGAAACGGTCGACGAGATCACCTGGAAAGACGCCCTCAAGGTCGGCTTTGCGCAGTGCCTGGCCATGATCCCTGGTACCTCGCGTTCCGGCTCGACGATCATTGGCGGCTTGCTGTTCGGCCTGTCGCGCAAGACTGCCACCGAGTTCTCGTTCTTCCTTGCGATGCCGACCATGGTCGGTGCGGCGGTTTACTCGGGCTACAAGTATCGCGACCTGTTTGTCCCGGCTGATTTTCCGGTGTTCGCCATCGGTTTTGTCACCGCATTCATCTTCGCCATGATCGCCGTGCGCGGTTTGCTCAAGTTCATCGCCAGCCACAGCTATGCGGCATTCGCCTGGTATCGGATCGTGTTTGGTCTGGTGATTCTGGCGACGTGGCAGTTTGGCTGGATCGATTGGGCGGCGGCCAAGCCATGAGTGACTCCCGCGCACGCCGCCCCGAAGGACGACCTTCGGGCGGCAACAACATCCAGAACCTGAAGCTGAAACTGGTCGTTCTGCTGATCGTCTGCGCGTTGCCGCTGTACGGCTCGTTGTCGATGTGGCTGCGCGGGATTTCGCTGATCCCGCTGGCCGCTTACGGGATCGTCAGCGTGCTGGCGTTCTTCATGTATTGGGCGGACAAGCGCAAGGCGCGCGCTGATGCCTGGCGCACACCGGAGAACATCCTGCATGCGGTAGAGCTGGCGGGCGGCTGGCCGGGCGCGTTGATTGCTCAGCAGGTTTTCCGGCACAAGACGCGGAAGGTGTCGTTTCAGATTTTGTTCTGGGTGATTGTGCTGCTGCATCAAGTGTTCTGGATCGACCAGCTGTTTCTTGGCTCGAACTTGTTGACGCTGTTCTAAAGAACGAATTTACGCAGGCAGGAGGACGGCTTTGCGTTTCTGGAGCAATGCGAACGCGAAAAGACATTCGGGATCTTTGCTGCAAAATCTTCGCGAGTATTAGTGGCGATGAGCTATCATTTTGTGATTCAAGCCCTTCGACTTTCATTGGCTTTGAAAAAAACGCCAGTTTTACTCGGGTAAGGCGTAATCATCTGAACCAAAAGTGTTCGGGCAATAGTGGCAAAGGAGTGCGAATGCCTACATTTCATGAAGAAGAAGTACTTCGCTCAGGGACCTTGGGGTTCTTCAAACCCCATTCGCTGATCACAAAAATCGAGTCCATGGCCGATTTGTCCCCAGAGGGAGAGTCGGCGCCTCCACAAGTCGTCGCACTGCATGTTCATGAGTACATTCATTATCTTCACAACCTTACGACGATCGTAGGGCTGAGCAGTCTCACCAGTTCGTTTTTATTAGTGCACCCGCTTCTCACTCAGATGGCCGATAATCGAATAGAAGAGGAATTGGAACAACATCTCTTGCGGGCATTCACCGAGATAAGGTCGTTAAAAGGATATGAGGAAGACATACCTGAAGACTATAAGTGGGGAAAAGTAAAATGTTGGGATTTTGTCAAGGAAGGCATTAGCTTTACTGATATTGCTAACGGTGCTGAAGAAGATCCCGACCAACCAATCGCATTCAAGACGACGGCGACATTCACTGACGGGCGAATATTGAAATTTCGTTTGGTTCCCGGTCTTGATTTTATTACCGAGGGAATAGCCTATGAGATAGAGCGCGACATAAGGAAGCGTGCGGGCACGTCCGAATATGAAGTTGATCTGATGACGCCGAGCTACCCTTACTTGGCTTTTGCACCCTTGGTTGACCAGCTTGCAGGTCGGAAGCTTCCTTCTGACGAACGAGTTTTCATAGGCAGCGTGGCGCTGCTGACTTCCAATCCATCTGCGTCGATGACTAATATCTGTGAACTGCACAAGTTTGGTGAGGGCACGAAACAAGGCAAGATTCTTGAGCAAATGGTTGGCAATATTATTTCAGGATTTGCCCAGTATGCGGAATATGTGCGCGTGGCGATTATTCCAATGTTTTACAGTATCTTTTCTGGCTCCCCCATATTGGTTAAAGGGATGGAAGTGTACGAGAAGTTAATACTCACCGCGCTGAATTCGAGGCTTAAGCATCCTTTGCTTGAGCTCTCTTTTTTACGCGAAACAATGGATAAGGAAGGCTTTGAAAAAATAGCGTTGAATTTACTCGAACGGGTCATCTTTCAGGGTAAGCCTGGTTTTGCCAGTGAAATAAAGTGGATAGGTCGTCCCGGTAGCGTAGCGAGTTATTCTTCAGATATGCATGAAGCTTTTGCCGTGCTTCAAGCATGTATTCATTATGTGCAGCAACATTTTAAGATAAACAGACTTGAAACGCGGGAGTCATTGAAGCCTACTTCCTGCCCTTTCAGAGGTGCCTGTAAAGTTGAACAAGATTCCGGCCAGCCAGATATTTGCGGGTCACGGCCTTGGCTCGCAGAAAGCTGCAAGGAAATCAAAGAAAAATGTGTTTATCAGGCAGGAATCGAAGCATTCAAGGCGACGGTGGCGTCCAAGGGGGCAACGGTTGATGATTCGTTGCCTTTCTGAAGTTGTTGTTATTGCGTTTGCCAGGTGCGCATTACAAAGATTACTAGGTTTTTTTGGAGGGAGTCATGCCAGGGAACAGGGATGATAAAGGTCAAGGAAGTCGAGAGCGGCCTAAATTTCTATACAAATATACGTCGATCCTGTCGGTCGATAAAATTCTCAGCGCGTTGAGCCTAAAGATTACCGATCCCCAAACGTTTAATGATCCGTTTGATTGCAATGTACCGCTGTTCGATTTAGCTTCAGTCGATATGCTCGGCATCATCAAGCGTGAGATTGGTAAGCCGTTCGGTTTGGCTAATAATGTTCAATTCAATGCCTTGGTACGGTCGCTTCGTCCCGCCTTGGAGCGGTTGACGGAAGAGGTTCTTCACATGACCGCAGAGCTTTCTACGGAATGGGATGAACTGCTTCCTCAATTGAGAGTGCTTTCATTGACAACAACGCCCGATAATATACTGATGTGGTCGCACTATGCGGATTATCATAAAGGGGTGGCTCTTAAGTTTGACGCTAATTCATCAATTTTCAAAGAGGCTAGAAAAGTTCGCTACGAAGATGGCGACAAGCTCCTGTCAGTGTTTCTGAATGCCGAAATTTCTTCCTTGGTACAAACATTGGTCCGAGGCGATGCCCGCATTGATTCAGATGAGCTTTCGTCGATGTTTTCGGGACGTACACTTAATCTGCTCTTTAAGTATTTGTTGCTGAAGCGTAGGGAGTGGGAGTATGAACGAGAATATCGTGTAATTTTGCCTGCAAATAGTCAGGAAGTTATTCGGCGTTCGGATATCGATACCGTCGCTTTTCTACCTGACGACCTTCATGAGGTGATCTTCGGGGTTTGCAGTGATCCTGCGACCGTAGGGCCAATTGAAACGTTATTGGCATCGAATTTTCCTTGGGTGAAAGTGACACACGCCAAAAAAAACGGGCTCATTCTGGTGTTATAGAACGATGCAATAGAGCCGCGTCGCCACTCAAAATTGGTTGCCCCTCAAATAATCAAACCGATTCTGGTTTTTTTCGGCAATTTGCTCACCACCAACTGGTGCGAACGCTGTAACAACCCCTGCAACTCCTCGACACCCAACGGATAGGGCGGTTGCATGATGATCCACTGCGCCCGCGCCAGATACGGCGCCGGATGAATCCCCGGGCGGTCGCAATGACCGAGAAACAGATCCTTGTCGACCTTGAATGCCAACGAATCGCCACGTAGCCCCTGCAAGGCAAACATCTTGTTGCCGGCAATCGAAAACACCCGCACGCCACCCCATTTGTAATCTTCCCGAGCGCCCGGCAATGCCAGGCAGAACGCCGCGACGTCGGCTTCGCTCATTTTTCCCTTGCTCATAACAACCGCTCCCCACAGGCATTGAACGACTCGACCAGATGATCGATCCATGCGCGCACCGCCGGCATTACGCCGCGTCGATGCGGATACACCGCTTGCAGCCAGCCGCCGGGCAGTGACCACTCTGGCAGCATCTGCACCAGCGTGCCGTTTTCCAGCTCCGCCTCGCAATACATCATCGGCAACAGCGTAAACCCCTGACCGGCCAGAACGCAGGTCTTGCGTACGACAAAGTCATCGATGCCCAGGCGCGCTTCCATGTTCAGTTCAAAACTGTGGCCCTGCTGATCGAGCAGACGCACATGCACCATGCGATCGGCCTCCAGCGCCCCCAACACCGGCAGATTTTTCAGATCTTGCGGATGATTGATCGTCTGGCCTTGTAAAAACGCCGGGCTGGCGACCACGACCATTTGTGCCTGACGCAAACGCCGGGTCACCAGCAGCGGATCCTCATCACCGTGTTCACGCACGCGCAATGCGACATCAAAACCTTCGCCGACCAGATCGACCCGACGATTGAGCAGGACGACTTCCAGTTGCACCTGAGGAAATTTGCCGAGGAATTCGCTGATGACCCACGGCAACATTTCCCGGGCCAGACCGGTGGGGCAGGAAACGCGCAGGCGACCGCGCGGCTCACTGGACATGCTCGCCACCGCCTCATCGGCCATTTCCGCTTCCAGCAACATCGCCTGGCAGTGACGCAGATAACGTTCGCCAACGGCGGTGAGATTGAGTTGCCGGGTCGTGCGTTGCAGCAAACGCGCACCGAGGCGTTCTTCCAGTTCGGCAATACGCCGCGACAGCCGTGACTTTGGAATCCCGAGCAATCGCCCGGCCGCAGCAAAACCGCCAGCCTCGACGACTTTGGCGAAATAGTAGAGATCGTTGAGGTCTTGCATAGGGAAATCCAGCTGTTCTATCAGTGGGACAAACTATCGCATTTCAGGCGGCTAATCATCCATTGGTTTCTTGCGTAGGATTGTCTCCATTCCGTCGCCACCGGCGATTCCTTCCAGGAGATTCCACATGAAACTGCTGCATATCGATTCGAGCATTCTGGGCGACAACTCGGCTTCCCGTCAGTTGAGCAGCGAAGTCGTCAAAGCCTGGCAGGCCGCCGAGCCAAGCGCAGTCGTGACTTACCGCGATCTGGCCGCCGACGCTATCAGCCACTTCTCGTCGACCACCCTGGTCGCCGCTGGCACTACTGCTGAGCTGCGTAACGCCGCACAACAGCACGAAGCCGAACTGAGCGCTTCGACCCTGGCCGAGTTCATCGCCGCCGACGCCGTTGTTATCGCGGCTCCGATGTACAACTTCACCGTACCGACCCAACTCAAGGCGTGGATCGATCGCGTAGCAGTCGCCGGTCAGACCTTCCGTTACACCGAAGCCGGCCCTGAAGGCCTGTGCGGCGGCAAGAAAGTCGTGATCGTCTCCACTGCCGGCGGCATCCACGCCGGCCAAGCCAGCGGCATCGCTCACGAAGAATATCTGAAGCTGGTACTGGGCTTCCTTGGCATCACCGATATCGAAATCGTCCGTGCCGAAGGCCTGGCGTATGGCGAAGAAGTGCGCAACAACGCCATGACCGCTGCTCAGGCGAAGATCAGCGAGCAACTGTTCGCCGCCGCGTAAGGCTTGCGTAAAGAACAGCTGATGTTCAGGTAACCTCCAAAAAACTCTGTATTCTGGTTCCGCAAGGGGCGAATACGGAGTTTTTTGTTTCTGACTGTTACATAATCTGGCCCGGGTTATGCAGTCACACAATCAGTGTCTGAATGCATTGTCGTACCGGAACACCTAATCCCCGGGGGTTCTGGCCCGCAACGCAACGGAACTTTCGATTGAGTAACAACAGGGTGGGGCATCCCATGATGCGTCTTTGTGCAGCGTTACTGATTTGCCTGCTCGGCGGCCTGAATTCAGTGCAGGCTGCGCCTGGGCGACACCCGGTGTGGAGCGTCGGCTACCACGAAATGACCTTTCTGGATCCGCTGGATCTGCAACCGATGCGCGCGATCGCCTTTTATCCCTCCAGCGACCGCGAACACATGAGCCTGCTCGAGGGTTATTCGGTCGAGGCTGGCGAAGACACCAAAGTCGCCATCGGCCGCTTCCCGATGCTGATGCTCTCCCATGGCAACACCGGCACGCCGCTGGCGCTGCATGACCTCGCGACCTCACTGGCACGCAAAGGCTTTGTCGTGGTCGCGGTGATTCACCCCGGCGACAACTCCAAAGACCACAGCCGATTGGGCACCCTGAGCAATCTCTATGGTCGGCCAATCCAGATTTCCGAAGCGATTACCGCCACGCTTGGCGACCGCATGCTCGCGCCGTACGTCAATGCCGATCAGGTCGGGGTGATTGGCTATTCGGCGGGCGGCGAAACGGCGTTGATCTTGTCGGGGGCGCAACCGGATCTTGATCGCCTGCGTCGTTATTGCCAGGAGCGTCCAGATGATCGTGATGCCTGCAACACGCAGGGTGAATTGATCGTTGATCGAGATGACCTGCAACCGGTCGCGGATCCGCGCGTTCATGCCTTGCTGCTGATGGCGCCGCTGAGCTTGAAGTTCGGCCGTCACACCTTGGCCGATGTGCATGTGCCGGTGCTGCTCTACAGCGGTGATGGCGACAAACTGGTGGCTTTCGACAAGAACGCGGCGGCGCTGGCGCGCAAACTGCCGACGGCGCCGGATTTCAAATTACTCGCCGGGGCAGGGCACTTCGTCTTTATGGCGCCGTGCAATGAAGAGCAGATTCGCGCGATGCCGGCGTTGTGTACCGATGCTGATGGCGTGGATCGCGAGGATATCCATCGCAACCTGATCTCCGAGGCTGGACGGTTCTTCTCGCACACGCTGGGCAGACCAACCCGGGCCGGCATGCAAACCGCAGATCAATAACCCCGCAAATCCCCTGTAGGAGTGAGCCTGTTCGCGATAGCGGTTCATCAGAAAAGATTATGTCGACTGACACACCGCTATCGCGAGCAGGCTCACTCCTACAGGGGGCTGCGTCGGACTTCAGGTCGTTGCCCGGCGCTGGAGCAGCAAAGTCAGCCCCAACCCGATCACAGATAACAGCGCCGCACTAAAGAAAATCCACGAATACCCCAGATTCAACGCCACCGCGCCCATCAACGGCCCGGCAATCGCCAGCGCCAGATCGAAGAACACCGCGTAAGCGCCCAGCCCGGAACCACGGCTGGAGCTGGGCACTTGCTTTATCGCCTCTACACCCAACGCCGGGTACACCAGCGACAAGCCAAACCCGGCCAATCCCGCGCCGATCAAGGCAAAAGCGCTGGACGGCGCCAGCCACAACAGCACCAGCCCGACGGTTTCTATAGTCATACAAGCAATGGCGGACCTGAACCCGCCGAAGCGACTGATCGCCGAGATAAACATCAGGCGCGACAGGATGAAGCACACGCCGAACACCGTCAGGCAGTACGCTGCGCCGGTCCAGCCACGGTTCAGGTAATACAAAGTGATGAAGGTGGTCAGCGTGCCGTAGCCGATCGAGGCCAGGGTCAGGCTGGCGCCATACGGGGCAATCCGTCCGAATACCGCCCAGAACGGCAGCCGTTCGCCGCGAATCACCGGCACCGAGGGTTTGTTGCGGATCAGTAGCAGCGCGCCTGCCGCCAGTACCGCCAGCGCGATGCCGAGGCTGGTAAAGCCGTAATCGGCGACCATCACCACACCCAGCGGCGCGCCAATGGCAATCGCGCCATAGGACGCGATACCGTTCCAGCCAATGGATTTCGCCGTGTGTTCGACACCCACCTGGCCCATGCACCAACTGATCGTGCCGACGCCGATCAAGCCCTGCGCGATACCGAGGAGCAAACGGCCGATGATCAGGATGATCAGGCTCGCCAGCGCAAAGTCCTGCAGCAGTGTGGAAAGCAACGTCAGCAAGCCGCTGAGGACAATCCCCCACAAGCCATAAATGATCGCCCGTTTGGTGCCGAGCGTATCCGACATGCGCCCGGCCATCGGCCGGCTGAGCAGGGTGGCCAGGTATTGCGAGCCAATCACCAGACCGGCAATCACCGCGCTGAAACCCAATTGTTCATGCACATAACCCGGCAACACCGCAATCGGCAGACCGATGCAGAGGAACGCAATAAAGGTATAGAACACGATGGAGACGATCTGCAGGGTGATCGCCATGGAGCTTTGCGGTGGCAGTTGCTGCGCAGACATGAGGACTCGTTCGCGGGCGGCGGTGGGAGAGTTCGCATCATGGCTTGGGTGTCAGATAAAAGAAAGCAGGCTAACTATCTTTCCAGACTGATCGTTCCCACGCTCTGCGTGGTAACGCCGCCACGGACGCTCCGCGTCCCGCTCGTGTGACGCGGAGCGTCTCGAGATGCATTCCCACGCAGAGCGTGGGAGCGATCAGCGCCTTGAATGCAAAAAGCCCTGTCACATGGACAGGGCTTTTTAGATTGCAGCAGCTGTTTAGAACACGACGCCCTGACTACGCAGGTAGTCATCGTAAGTGCCGCTGAAGTCAGTCACGCCATCCGGGCTCAGCTCGATGATGCGCGTGGCCAGGGACGATACGAACTCACGGTCGTGGCTGACGAAGATCAGCGTGCCCGGATAGTTTTCCAGCGCCAGGTTCAGCGCCTCGATCGATTCCATGTCCAAGTGGTTGGTGGGTTCGTCCATGATCAGCACGTTCGGCTTTTGCAGAATCAGCTTGCCGAACAGCATGCGACCTTGCTCACCACCGGAAATCACTTTGACCGACTTGAGGATTTCGTCGTTGGAGAACAGCATGCGGCCCAAAGTACCGCGAATCATCTGCTCGCCCTGAGTCCACTGACCCATCCAGTCGAACAGGGTGACGTCGTCTTCGAAGTCGTGCGCGTGATCCTGGGCGTAGTAGCCCAGTTCGGCGGCGTCGGTCCACTTGATGCTGCCGGCGTCCGGGGTCAGTTCGTTGACCAGGGTGCGCAGCAGGGTGGTTTTGCCGATACCGTTCGGGCCAATGATCGCTACTCGCTCGCCGGCTTCAACCTGGAAGCTGAAGTCTTTGAACAGTGGTTTGCCGTCGAAGCCTTTGGCCATTTTTTCGACGATGACCGCCTGGCGGTGCAGCTTCTTGTTCTGATCGAAGCGGATGAACGGGCTCACGCGGCTCGAAGGCTTGACCTCGGCCAGCTGGATCTTGTCGATCGCCTTGGCGCGGGAAGTAGCCTGTTTGGCTTTCGAGGCGTTGGCCGAGAAGCGGCTGACGAACGATTGCAGCTCGGAAATCTGAGCTTTCTTCTTGGCGTTGTCCGACAGCAGTTGCTCGCGGGACTGGGTCGCCACGGTCATGTACTCGTCGTAGTTGCCCGGGAACAGACGCAGCTCGCCGTAATCCAGGTCAGCCATGTGCGTGCACACGCTATTCAGGAAGTGACGGTCGTGAGAGATGATGATCATCAGGCTGTTACGCTGGGTCAGAACGTTTTCCAGCCAGCGAATGGTGTTGATGTCCAGGTGGTTGGTTGGTTCGTCGAGCAACAGCACTTCCGGATCGGAGAACAACGCCTGCGCCAGCAATACGCGCAGTTTCCAGCCTGGCGAGACTTCGCTCATCGGGCCGAAGTGCTGCTCGATGCCGATACCCAGGCCCAGCAACAGCTCACCGGCGCGGGATTCGGCGGTGTAGCCGTCCATCTCGGCGAATTCGGTTTCCAGCTCGGCCACGGCCATGCCGTCTTCTTCGCTCATTTCCGGCAGCGAGTAGATACGATCGCGCTCGGCTTTGACCTTCCACAGCTCTTCGTGACCCATGATCACAGTGTCGATCACGGTGAATTCTTCGTAAGCGAACTGGTCCTGGCGCAATTTACCCAGACGCACGTTCGGCTCGAGCATGACCTGACCGCCGGACGGGTCGAGGTCGCCGCCGAGGATTTTCATGAAGGTCGACTTGCCGCAACCGTTGGCGCCGATCAGGCCATAGCGGTTGCCCGCGCCGAATTTGACCGAAACGTTTTCGAAGAGCGGCTTGGCGCCGAACTGCATCGTGATGTTAGCTGTAGAGATCAAGAGTTATTCCTGCGAAGCATTCTGAGTAGCGAGGGTGCGGCTGCAGCGCTTGGCCCGAGTCGAAGTGCGCTGAAGCGGGAGAGTCCCGTCATCAACCAAGGGGGGCGCGTAAAGTTTGGCGGCGATTGTACTGGTCTGGCTCTCTAAACGATAGGGCGATCACGCCACGATTGCCGATTGGCGTCATCGCGGGACAGTTTTTCACAGTTGAAGATTCACTATCGGTTACAAACTGTGGCTAAAATGCCACCTTTCACCGAGCGTCCGGTAACGGCGCGGGCCAAGGACGTGCCATTTGTAATCAGACCACTGCATAAGACGCTGAGCCTCAGGCCGCCAGGCGCGCAGTTTGTTCACTTCTGACGTGTGACGATTTCCGTGAAACTCATCATTGCTGCTATTTATGTCATTTCCATTGCATACGTTCATTTGCGTGGGCGTGTGCGCCACAAGCTCGGTCGACAACTAAGCGACCACTCGACGTTTCTGGCGCCGATCAACTGCTTTCTTTATCTGTTTTCGAAGAAGCCGAACCAGCCGTACCTGGACCCGAGCGAGTTTCCTGACTTGAGCCCGTTGCAGGCACACTGGGAGGAAATCCGCGAAGAAGGGCAGAATTTGCTGCGTGCCGGCGAGATCAAGCGCTCTAACCAGTACGACGATGTCGGGTTCAACTCGTTCTTCAAAAGCGGCTGGAAGCGTTTCTACCTGAAGTGGTACGGCGAAAGCCATCCGTCGGCGATGAAGCTGTGTCCGCGCACCACCGAACTGGTGCAAAGCATTGGTTCGATCAAGGCCGCGATGTTCGCCGAGCTGCCACCGGGCTCGAAACTGGTGCGTCACCGTGACCCGTATGCCGGCTCGTATCGTTATCACCTGGGCCTGGACACGCCGAACGACGCCGGTTGCTACATCAACGTCGACGGTGAGAGCTACCACTGGCGTGACGGCGAAGCGGTGATGTTCGACGAGACGTTTATTCATTACGCCGAAAACACCACCGACAAGAACCGCATCATCCTGTTCTGCGATATTGAGCGCCCGATGAAGTACCGCTGGGCCGCCGCGTTCAACGCTTGGTTCAGCCGTACGGTGATGTCGGCTGCCGGCGCGCCGAACGATGCAGGCGACCGTACTGGCGGGATCAACCGCTTGTTTACGCGGATCTACAAGATTCGTCTGCGTGGCAAAGAACTGAAAAAGCGCAATCGCAAGCGTTACTACATGGAAAAGTGGGCGATCTTCGGTGGTTTGTTGGCGATCTTCATTCTGATCTGAGTTCCACGCAGACGCTGCTGACGCCATCGCGAGCAGGCTCACTCCTACATTTGAAATGCGTTCCCCTGTAGGAGTGAGCCTGCTATCGATGACGGTCTCAAGGGCAACCAATCACTATCAGGAAGCCTTCTTGGTCTTCTTCGCCGGCGCAGATTTCGCCGTTTTCTCTGCTTTCGCTTTTGGCTTCGCCACCGCTTTCCCACCCAGACTGCGTTTAAGCAGCTCGGTCAAATCGATAACATCAGCTGTCTTGCGCTCTTCCTCGCCGCCCACCGTTTCGACATCCTCGATCTTGCCTTCATGGGCCTTTTTCTCGACCAGAGCCATGATCTTGTCTTCGAACTCATCCTTGTAATCCTCGGGCTTCCAGTCCGCGCTCATGTCCTGCACCAACCGTTTGGCCATGTCCAGTTCACCCTTGGCCAGTTGCGGCTTGGTCACTTCGCTGCCCAGCTCCAGCTCATCGAGGCTGCGCACCTCTTGCGGCCAGCGTAACTTCACCAGCACCAAGGCAGAATCCAGCGGCATCAACGCCGCGAGGTACTGGCGCGTATGCAGCACCACGCGGGCGAGGGCGACCTTGTTGGTTTTGCTCAGGGTTTCACGCAGCAATGCGTAAACCTTGCCGCCGCGTTTGTCGGGTGCCAGGTAGTAGGGCGTGTCGATGTTCTGCAGGGGAATCTGTTCGGCATCGACAAAGGAAAAGATGTCGATGGTCTGCGTCGATACGGGATGCGCCGAGCGAATCTCTTCCTCGCTCAGCACCACATAGCGGCCCTTTTCATAGGCCACACCTTTGACGATGTGCTCCTTGGTGACTTCTTTGCCGGTGACCTTGTTGACCCGTTTATAACCGACAGGATCCATGCTGCGGCTGTCGAGCCAATCGAAATCGACGCCCTGCGACGAGGTCGCCGAGACCAATGCGACAGGGATGTGCACCAGTCCGAAACTGATTGCGCCTTTCCAGATTGCCCGAGCCATGGTGAGTTCTCCGAGTGATGATCGGATGACCTGCGGCTGTGACTGAAAGTTTCCCCGAAATGCGCGGGTTTACTGGGACTCGGTCAAGCCGTGTTACATGTTGTTTAAGGCTTGCGGGTTAACAAATCCGAACCCTGAGCGTAGCGTGGACTCGAAGGCTCTATCCCCGGCCCATCGAGAGGCAGCGTCATGAACCGAATTCTGCTTGGCATCGTCGTCCTGACCCTCAGTGGTGGTCTGGTTCATGCCGACGTCCTGTTGGCGCAAAGCCCCACCGGCAATAGCAATAACCCCTACAACAGTCCGATCCGCCGGGCCAATCCGAACAGCATGCAGGGCACTCAGCCCAGCGCTCCACCCATTCGGGGACCGAACACTGTACCGACGCCGCGCCAGCCTACGGTCGAGAACCGAGGCATTGGTAATGGCCAGCCGATCCGCTCGGTGCCGAGCACGCCGCCCACGTTCATTCCCAACCCACCTTCGCGCAGCGGAGACAGCAACCGTTGAGCGGCAGGACTGAGGTTCTGCCGGCCCTGCAAACGAACAAAAGGAATCGTGCATGTTGCGTAAAACCGTTCTAGCCACACTGTGTGCCGGCGCGCTGATCAGCGCGGCGGCCTTTGCCGCCGCCCCCAAAGAGCTGCAAAGCGAGCAGGGCACCCTCGAAGTCACGACCATCACCGCAGGCCTTGAGCATCCTTGGGCACTGGCGTTTTTACCGGATCGCCAAGGCATGCTGGTCACCGAGCGTCCGGGTAATCTGCGCGTGGTGGCCGCCGACGGCAAACTGTCGGCGCCGATCTCCGGTGTGCCGCAGGTCTGGGCCAAGAGGCAGGGCGGGTTACTCGATGTCGCGCTGTCACCGGACTTCAAACAGGATCGTCTGGTCTATCTGTCCTATGCCGAAGGTGGCGGTGCCGGCGACAAGGCCGGCACCGCTGTGGGGCGAGGACGGCTCTCGGATGACTTGAAGACGCTGAAGGATTTCAAAGTGATCTTCCGCCAGGAACCGAAGCTTTCGGTCGGCAATCACTTCGGCTCACGGCTGGTGTTTGATCGCGACGGTTATTTGTTCATTACCTTGGGTGAGAACAACGACCGGCCGACCGCGCAGGATCTCGACAAGCTGCAAGGCAAGGTCGTGCGCATCTACCCGGACGGCAAGGTGCCGGATGACAACCCGTTTGTTGGTCAGTCCGGCGTACGCCCCGAGATCTGGGCCTACGGCGTACGCAATCCGCAGGGGGCGGCGCTCAATCCCTGGACCGGCACGGTGTGGGAGAACGAGCACGGCCCGCGCGGTGGCGATGAGGTGAACATCATCGAGCGCGGCAAAAACTACGGCTGGCCGCTGGCGACCCACGGCATCAATTACTCGATGCAGCCGATCCCGGAAGCTCAGGGCAAAACGGCCGAAGGCACTGTCGCACCGCACCACGTGTGGGAGAAGTCGCCGGGCGTTACCGGTATGGCGTTTTACGATGCCGATCGTTTCAAGCCGTGGCAACACAATGCGTTTATCGGCGCGCTGGTGACTCAGGAGCTGATCCGCTTGCAGTTCGATGGTGACAAGGTGGTGCACGAGGAGCGCTTACTGGGCGAACTCAAGCAGCGGATTCGTGATGTGCGGCAAGGGCCGGATGGTTACTTGTACGTGCTGACGGATGAAGAGAAGGGCTCTTTGTACAAAATCGGCCTGAAGCCCGAACTTTAAAGAAGATTCCCCCTGTAGGAGCTGTCGAGTGCAACGAGGCTGCGATCTTTTGATCTTGTTTTCAAGATCAAGATCAAAAGATCGCAGCCTGCGGCAGCTCCTGCATGTGGAGGTTTACGTTTCGCGGGAATACAGCACTACTGCAGCACGCAATTTACCCCGGCCAAACCGGCACATTTTCTCGAACTCCCCATGACTCACCGGCACATGCTGGCAATCCATGGGCTGTCGATGCTGGCTGTGGTCAACATCCGGGTCATGCAGGTAAACGAAGTCTTCGTCGCAATCGGTCACGATCACCCAGTGCGGCGATTTGGAGCGGGTCAGTCGATAGCTGCTGATCAACACCAACGGCTGTCCACCGGCATCCAGCAGTCGCGGCAGATCCAGCAATGCACCGATCACGCACTCGACATCGGTCTCTTGCAATTGCGCCGTAAACTCTTCGTGGACCAGGCGCATGACGTCTTTTTTATGCGCGTCACGCACACCGTCGAGGAACAGCGGCCCACTCATGCTCAGCGCCATACGCACGCGAAACCCCCGACGCCACGCCGCCAGTGCCAATCCCTGCGGGCTGCAACCGCCATGGCCGGAGGTCATGAACACCGTCGTTGCTTCCCGCCAGACCTGCAACTCTTCCCGACGCTCCAGCAAAAGCTCCGATTGCAATGCGCCCATGGCCATCAACAGACACGCCGGGCCACAGGTGAAATCGGTGGTTTGCGGGTAGTAAGGCACCTTGATGCTGCGCGAATCACGGTGCTGGAGAATGCGTTTCTCCAGACGCAGCGCATCGGCGTGGTCTTCGTAGTAATCGTGAATCAGGGCAAAACGCCGGTAGCCATTGCGCTCGTACAGCGCGATGGCCGCAGGGTTGTCGAGGCGCACTTCCAGGCGCAGGTACGCGCAGTCATGTTCCAGGGCCATCGCTTCAATGCGCTGCAGCAATGCCTTGCCCAGGCCCGTGCCGCGCGCCTCGACGGCGATGGCGATGGAATACAGCCGCGCGAGCGAAGTGCCGCGATGAAACAACACCAACGCATAACCCAACAATTGACCGTCGTACTCCGCCACCAGCAACTGCCCGTGAGCACGGGTGATCATCCACTGAAAGCTGCGACTGGTGAGCCGGTCCGTGGTGAAACATTGCATTTCCAGTGCCAGCAACGCCGGCAAGTCTTCAACTACCGCCAAACGAAAAACAGCCTTCATATGACCACCGTAAAAGTTGCGTAACGAAACGAGACTTTCAAAAAACTTCGTGCTTAATAGAAAAGGTCTTGTTCTCCAACGGATCAATCTCTATGTCAGCGGTACAGGGTCATTGGCGCGAAGTATCCGAGCAAAGTTTGCCGGCGGCAACTTATTTAAAATCAGCGATTAAAACATCCAGTCAGGTTTTGATTATTGTCGAGCGCAAGGAAGACTGGGCCTCATATTTCCCCAGCGAAGACATCCTGACGGCGCAGGAATACCTCGAGCACAGCTGTGACAGCGAGCCGGGCAAGCGCGTGCAGGTGATCAATCTGTGCCGCAGCTACAAGTACCTTGGCCACGGTTACTACTGCTCGTTGCTCGCCGAGGCGCGGGGGCACAAGGTGATTCCGTCGGTGCGAACCATCAGCGAACTGACAAAAAAATCACTGTACGGTCTGGCATTGGACGATCTCGATAAAACCCTTGAGAAAGCCCTCAGTCATCATCTCTACAGTGATACCGAAGGCTTTACTCTGACCCTGTATTTTGGCCGGACCCATATCGAGCCATTACAGGATCTGGCCCGGCAGTTGTTTGAAGTGTTTCCCTGTCCGATTCTGTTAGTTGAGTTTCGCCGAACTAACGGATGGCATATTGAAGGCATCAAGTCCGGTGCCTTGCACAAGTTGCGCGACGATCAGGAAGATCAGTTTGCCAATGCGCTGGACGGTTTCAGTCGTAAAGTCTGGCGTGTGCCGCGCTCGCCGCAAGTGGCGCGCTACGACCTGGCAATATTGCACGATCCGCAGGAGGCTTTACCGCCGTCCAACGCCAAGGCACTGGCGAACTTCGTCCGGGTCGGCAAAACCATGGGCATCGACGTCGAACTGATTGAACGCAAGGATTACGCACGTCTCGCCGAGTACGACGGTTTGCTGATCCGTGAAACCACCAGCGTCGACAACCACACTTATCGCTTCGCCAAGAAGGCCGAAAGTGAAGGGCTGGTGGTCATGGATGACCCAACGTCGATATTGCGCTGCACCAACAAGGTTTACCTGACCGATCTGCTCAACAGCCATCAACTGGGCATGCCCGCCACCGAAATCCTCTACAAGGAGCGACCCGAAGACTTCGAGCGGGTAGGCGAGCGCCTCGGCTTTCCGCTGGTGCTGAAGATTCCCGACGGCTGTTTTTCCCGCGGCGTGATCAAGGTCGAAAGTCAGCAAGCGCTGCTTGAGGCGACCGCCGAATTGTTTGAGCACTCGGTGTTGCTGCTGGCTCAGGAGTTTTTCTACACCGAGTACGACTGGCGCATCGGCGTGCTCAATCGCAAACCGATCTTCGCCTGCCAATACTTCATGTCCAAGGGCCACTGGCAAATCTACAACCACAAGGCCAAAGGTCAGGACGTCAACGGCGAATGCCGCACGATGGCGATCCACGAGGCGCCGCGTGCGGTGGTGGAGCTGGCAGTGAAGACCGCCAATCTGATTGGCGACGGCCTCTACGGTGTCGATCTGAAGCAGGCCGGCGACAAAGTGGTGGTGATCGAAGTCAACGACAACCCCAACCTCGACGCCGGCATCGAAGACGCCTATTTGCACGACGATCTGTACTCACTGGTGCTGGAAGAGTTCGTGCGCCGCCTGGAACTCAAGCGTCGCGGCCAGGCCTGGTGAGGCGCCGATGATCAACAGCTTCGCACTGAGCCACGGCGCCCTGCAGCGGGTCGAGCGACTGGACGCCGAGGTGATGCTGTTCAGCAACCCCGATGCCGCCGAGCGCGACTTGCTGCACAGTCATTTCAAGGTCGATGAACACGCATTGGCGTCAGCGCTGGACCCGGATGAGGTGTCGCGCATCGAGTTTCATCCCGACCATTTGTTTCTGATCTGGAAACGCCCGGAAAACTACTCCGGTGGCGGCAGCCTGGCATTTGAAGTGTCGTCCTGCGGATTGCTGTTTGCCCCCGGACAACTGCTGGTGATCGCCACCGACGACACGCCGCTGCACGGCCTCGGCACTCGCCAGCCGTTGAACACGCCGCTGGATGTGTTGCTTGATTTGCTGTTCAGCAATATCCATCACTACCTCGGGCACCTGAAGGTGATCAAACTGGTCGCCCGCGAACTGCAGCAGAAATTCAACCACTCGATGCAGAACCAGCATCTGGTGCAGATGTTCAATCTCAGCGAAAGCCTGATCTATTACATCAACGCGCTGCACAGCAACGGCGCGGTCCTCACGCGCCTGCGCAATCATGCCGAGAAACAGCATTTCGGCAGTGAAGCGCTCGGCCTGATTGACGATCTGATCATTGAGAACAATCAGTGCTACAAGCAGGCGGAAATCTACTCCACGGTGTTTTCCGGACTGATCGATGCCCGCGGCAATCTGATGAACAACAGCATGAACAACCTGCTGCGCAAGCTGACGTTGATCAACGTGGTGTTTCTGCCGTTGAACCTGATTGCGAGCATTGGTGGCATGTCGGAGTTCAGCATGATGACGGCGGGGACGCCGTGGTGGATTTCTTATCCGCTGTTTCTGGCGGTGATGTTGCTGGGGGCGGGGGGGATGATGTTTGGGTTGCGGCGTTTGGCCAGATGAATTGTAGTGACTGATCGGACGCTTTCGCGAGCAGGCTCGCTCCCACAGGGAAAAATGAATTTCAACAGGGTGGGAGCGAGCCTGCTCGCGAAGGGGCCGGCACAGGCAAAGTAAAACTCAGGACAGTCCCGCATTTGGCCGAACCGCCGCCGTGATGCCTTGTTATAGTTCGGGCCTCATTTTCTGCCCGGTAAAGGATCACTGCCATGACTCAATACTCCGCCTTCAACGTCGAACTGGCCGACAACATCGCCCATGTGCAGATCAATCGCCCGGAAAAGATCAATTCGATGAACGCGGCGTTCTGGAGCGAGATCGTCGAGATCTTCCAGTGGGTCGACGACACCGACGAAGTGCGCGTGGTGGTGCTCAGCGGCAACGGTAAACATTTCTCCTCCGGCATCGACCTGATGATGCTCGCCGGCGTCGCCAATGAACTGGGCAAGGACGTCGGCCGCAACGCGCGCCTGCTGCGTAAAAAAATTCTGACCCTGCAAGCCTCGTTCAACGCCGTCGACAACTGCCGTAAACCGGTGCTTGCGGCCATTCAAGGTTATTGCCTGGGCGGCGCCATCGATCTGATCGCCGCGTGCGACATGCGCTATGCCGCCGAAGACGCACAATTCTCGATCAAGGAAATCGATATCGGCATGGCCGCCGATGTTGGCACTTTGCAACGGTTGCCACGGATCATCGGTGACGGCATGCTGCGTGAACTGGCTTACACCGGTCGCACTTTTGGCGCCGAAGAGGCGCGCAGCATCGGTCTGGTCAATCGCGTCTACAGCGACAAGGACGCGCTGCTCGAAGGTGTGCTGGACATCGCCCGCGAGATCGCTTCGAAATCGCCGATCGCGGTCACCGGCACCAAGGAAATGATCAGCTACATGCGCGACCATCGCATCGACGACGGCCTCGAATACGTTGCCACCTGGAATGCCGCCATGCTGCAATCCACCGACTTGCGCGTGGCCATGGCCGCCCATATGAGCAAACAGAAACCCGAATTCCTGGACTGAGAAACCATGACATCTCGCTGGACCACTGCAGTACTGGACACCGATCAACCGGGCGGCTGGGCCGTGGCGCGCAGCCCGGAAGGCTTTTTGTTCGACGACAACGGCGCGTTGTTCCCTCGGGAATGGCTCAAGCGTCAGGACTTGTCGGTTCTCGCCGAGCATGGCATCGGCCATCTCGATGGCGAGCCGGTGTATTTGCTGGAACTGCGCAGTGCCAGCGAAGTGTCGGGTTGCAACTGGAAAGGCCTGCGGGCGTTCATGCTCGACGGCGATCACACCATCTACAAGGTGCTTGGGTATGCCGCGCAGATCGGCACCTGGGCCCGTGAGCACCGTTTCTGCGGCAACTGCGGGCAGGCCATGACGCAGGTGCCGCGCGAGCGGGCGATGTATTGCCAGCCGTGCGACCTGCGCAGTTATCCGCGGATTTCGCCGAGCATGATCGTGCTGATCACCCGTGGCGACGAAATCCTGTTGGCGCGCTCACCGCGTTTCGTCACCGGGGTTTACAGCACGCTGGCCGGGTTCGCCGAGCCGGGCGAGTCCGCCGAGGATTGCCTGATTCGGGAAGTGCGCGAAGAAGTGCAGATCGAGGTGAAGAACATTCAGTACATGGGCAGTCAGTGCTGGCCGTTCCCGCATTCGATGATGCTCGGCTTCCATGCCGAATACGCCGCTGGCGAAATTGTCTGTCAGGAAGACGAGATCGAAGACGCCCAGTGGTTCAACGTGCACGACTTGCCGCCGTTGCCAGCGTCCAAGTCGATTGCCCGTTACCTGATCGACGTCTACGTGGCGCGGCGTTTAGGCCACGCTGAACCAGTGCTGCCAGGCTAGGCGTACGGTCAAACCCAGCACCACGGTGATGAACACCGGGCGAATGAATTTGGCGCCGCCGCTGATTGCGGTGCGCGCGCCAAAGAACGCGCCGACCATCACCGACAGGCCCATGCTCAGGCCGATGATCCAGTCCACCTGCCCGGAAAACACGAACACCGACAGCGCCGCAATGTTGCTGACGAAGTTCATGCTGCGCGCCACGCCGCTGGCCTTGACCAGATCGATTGGGTAGAGCAGCAGGCTGCTTACTGTCCAGAATGCGCCGGTACCGGGGCCGGCCACACCGTCGTAGAAACCGAGGCTGAAGCCTTGGGTCGATTGCCATTTCTTTTTGATCGGGGCGTCGCTGTCCAGTGGCGCTTTTGGCGTGCCGCCGAACAACAGATACAGACCGCAAGCGAAGACGATTACCGGAAGCATCTTGTTCAGCCATTCGGCCGGAAGGTAATGGGCGACGACGGCTCCGGTCAGTGCGCCGACCAGTGTGCCGACGATGGCGTGGGTCCACTGTCGCGGGTGGAACAATTTGCGTTTGTAGAAGGTGAAACTGGCGGTGGCCGAGCCGAACGTCGAACTCAACTTGTTGGTGCCCAGCACCAAGTGCGGCGGCAGGCCAGCGGTCAACAGCGCAGGCGTGGTCAGCAGACCGCCACCGCCGGCGATGGCGTCGATGAAACCGGCAATGAAAGCGACAAGGGCCAGGATGGCGAGGGTGGTGAGGTCAACGCTGAGTTCGAAAGGCATGGAATCGGCTTATTCGGCAGGGCGCAGATTGGGCTGCGGGGAGGGCGGTCATGTTACCTGTATCCACCTTTTGCGGCGACCCATCTGACGCCATCGCTGGCAAGCCAGCTCCCACAGGTTTTTGCGTTGCACTGAAGATCATTGTTCACCCCGATCCTTGTGGGAGCTGGCTTGCCAGCGATGAGGGCAGTCGAGCCAACAAATAAACCAACTGTTGCCCACACAACAACCTGCCAACAAATCCCCCTTCCACAAAACATCAACTCCATCCCGAAACCCAACAAAACCGGACATTCCAAGGCTGGCACGCTTGCTGCTCTATGACTCCCATCTCCGCAAATGTCCCGAGGACACGCCGATGAGTCAGCAAGCCGTAAAATTTGCCTACTGGGTGCCGAACGTCAGCGGTGGGCTGGTGGTCAGCAAGATCGAACAGCGCACCGATTGGGGCATCGACTACAACCGCAAACTGGCGCAGCTCGCCGAGACGGCCGGGTTCGAATACGCGCTGACGCAGATCCGTTTCACCGCCGGGTATGGTGCGGAGTTCCAGCATGAATCCGTGGCGTTCAGCCACGCGTTACTCGCGGCCACCAGCAAACTCAAGGTGATCGCCGCGATTCTGCCCGGCCCATGGCAACCCGCGCTGGCGGCCAAGCAACTGGCAACCATCGACCAACTCACCAATGGCCGTATCGCGGTGAATATCGTCAGTGGCTGGTTCAAAGGCGAGTTCCAGGCCATCGGCGAGCATTGGCTGGAGCATGACGAGCGTTATCGCCGTTCCGAGGAGTTCATTCGCTCATTGCGCGGCGTGTGGAGTCAGGACAACTTCAGCTTTCGCGGCGACTTCTACCGCTTCGACAATTACAGCCTGAAGCCGAAACCGCTGGGCCGTCCGGAGATCTTCCAGGGCGGCAGTTCCCGTGCGGCGCGCGACATGGCCGCGCGGGTTTCGGACTGGTATTTCACCAACGGCAACAGCGTTGAGGGGATCAAGGCGCAGGTTGACGATATTCGTGCCAAAGCAGCGGCGAACAATCATTCGGTGAAGGTTGGTGTGAATGCCTTTGTCATCGCCCGTGACACCGAAGAAGAGGCCAGAGCCGTACTGGCGCAGATCATCGATCAGGCCGATCCAGAGGCAGTGAATGCTTTTGGCGACGCGGCGAAGCAGGCGGGCAGGGCGTCGCCGGAAGGTGAGGGCAACTGGGCGAAATCGACGTTCGAGGATCTGGTGCAGTACAACGATGGCTTCAAAACCAATCTGATTGGTACGCCGCTGCAGATTGCCGAGCGGATTGTCGCGCTGAAAGCGGTGGGGGTGGATCTGGTGCTGGCGGGGTTTCTGCACTTTCAGGAAGAAGTCGAATATTTCGGCCGGCGGGTGTTGCCGCTGGTTCGCGAACTGGAGGCAGAAAAGACTGCCGCTGTTGCCTGAACCCTATGTGAACCTGTGGGAATCAGCCTACCGGCAAAGCCGACTGAGCATTCAACACATTTGGATATCAAACTGTTGAAAGCTATTCCAAATCAAGCTCGATACCTGTCAAGTTTGACAGGTTTTCCATTTTGAATCCGATGGCAGACTTCACTACGCCCGGTTATTCCGACTTGGTGGAGGTCACGCAGGAGCATGAGCAATGGAATTCATCGTTGATTTGCACGGAACTTCTGAAACCAAAGAAGACGCTAAAGCAAAGGCTGTGAAGTTGCTAAAAAAACCGGGGTCGTTAGTGAAGATCTCAGACGTGGTGCTAAACCCGTCCAAGCATTCCGCAACTGTTACATACGAACTCGAGCCGGACCCTGATTATGTTCCGCCAAAGAGGGGAAGGTTTTGATTCTATCCTCTGGCGTGGCCGCTCAAGTGGCCGGACGGTTTTCGTGTTTAAGATGGTGAGGCAACAACTGTAGGGGCAGTGAAGGCTGCTCCTACAGTTGTCCTGCGGTCGGCAGATTCAACAGACTCACAGGTCCCGGATTTACAGGTCGAGGTCAGACAGGCCCGGGTGATCATCCGGGCGCCGGCCCAGTGGCCAGTGGAACTTGCGTTCGCTCTCCTTGATCGGCATGTCGTTGATGCACGCGTAGCGCTGGAACATCAGGCCTTGCTCGTCGAATTCCCAGTTTTCATTGCCGTAAGAGCGGAACCAGTTACCCGAATCGTCGTGCCATTCGTAGGCATAACGCACGGCGATGCGAGTATCCGAGTAAGCCCAGAGTTCCTTGATCAAACGGTAATCCAGCTCTTTCGCCCATTTACGGGTGAGGAAAGCCTTGGCTTCTTCGCGGTTGTTGGCGAACTCGGCGCGGTTACGCCACTTGGTGTCGAGGGTATAGGCCAGCGATACCCGTTCCGGGTCGCGGGAGTTCCAGCCATCCTCGGCCAGACGAACTTTCTCGATCGCCGATTCACGGTTGAAGGGCGGCAATGGCGGACGTACCTGAGCTGCAGTAGACATGTTCAGTCTCCCAATCTAATTAATAATTGAACAACAAGTCCGGCTTATTAAGGCGTTACAGGTCCAATAACTTTCGCGCCATGCATTGCGCATTATCGGCGGCACTGTGATCACCCATCACAAGCGCTACGGTAATGGCACCGTCAATCAGGATCAGCAACTGTTTGGCCAGCAGTTGCGGGTCCTCGGCGCCATGTTCGGTACACAGCTCGCACACGTAGTCGAGCAGCTTCTGTTTGTGTTCTTTGGCGACCAGGCGCACCGGGTCCTGTGGATCGCCGGTCTCGCCGCTGGTGTTGATGAAGGCGCAGCCACGGAAACCTTCCGAGTCGAACCAGCTCTTGAGCACCGTGAACAGGTTAAGCAGGCGATCGGCCGGGGTTTCGGCCTGATCGACAGCGCTGCGGTACCAGTGCATCCAGCGCACGTCGCGACGCTGCAAGGCGGCGACGGTCAGCGCGTCTTTGTCGGCAAAGTAGCGGTAGATGCTTTTTCTGGAGACGCCGGCGGTTTTCACCAGAAGGTCCATGCTGGTGGCAGCGATGCCACTTTTATAGATCAACTTTTCGGTGACATCCAGGATGATGTCGCGTGTGTCGTTGCTAGTGATTTCGTTCATGTGGCGAACAGTAGAACGATTGTTCTCCTTTGGCAATGGTTTTTTAAAATCAAAAGATCGCAGCCTTCGGCAGTTCCTACATTGGCCCGTGTAGGAGCTGCCGAAGGCTGCGATCTTTTGATCTCATTACGGGCACTAACAAGACCCGAAGGATGCGATGGTGTAAGCTCTCGGGTTCTTCGGATTCGACCCATTGCGAGCCCTATGCCGTTGCTTTTCAAACGCTCCTTGCTGCCCAAATTGCGCAGCTTCCCGCTGACCGCCGAGGCCGTGACCATTCTGTCCGGCGCCGCTGAATTTCGTCGTTGCCTGCTCGAGAAAATCGCTGCAGCGACCCAGCGCATCTACATCGTTGCGCTGTATCTGCAGCAAGACGAAGCCGGTCAGGAAATTCTCGATGCACTCCACGCCGCCAAGCTCAAGCGTCCCGAGCTGGAAATCGCCGTGGTGGTCGACTGGTTGCGCGCTCAGCGCGGGCTGATCGGCGCCGGCAAGCAGCCGGGCAATTCGGCGTGGTATCAGGAAATGACCCGCACGCACCAGAGCGAAGTGCCGGTGTATGGCGTTCCGGTGCAGACCCGCGAGTTGTTTGGTGTACTGCATTTGAAAGGCTTCGTGATCGACGACTGCGTGGTCTACAGCGGCGCGAGCCTGAACAACGTTTACCTGCACAAGTTCGACAAATACCGTTTCGACCGCTACCACGTACTGCAAAGCCACGAGCTGGCGGACTCGATGCATCACTTGGTCAAGCACGGCCTGATCGAATCGAAAGCGGTGCATCGCCTCGATCTGCCGAACCTGCCGACCACGCGTAGCTTGCGCAATGACATCGGTGATCTGCGTAGCCGCCTCAAATATGCAACGTACGACACGGCCACCGGCAGCACCGCCAGAGACAGTCTGTCCGTTACCCCGTTGCTCGGCGTCGGCAAGAACAACCCGCTGAACCGGGCGATTCTCGAACTGATCGCCAGCGCGCAAAAACAGCTGACCATCTGCACGCCATACTTCAATCTGCCGCTGGGGGTGATTCGCGAGATCAACCGCGCATTGGCCCGCGGCGTGAAAATCGACATCGTCGTCGGCGACAAAACCGCCAACGACTTCTACATCCCGCCGAGCGAGCCGTTCAAGGTGATCGCAGCGTTGCCGTATCTGTACGAGATCAGCCTGCGGCGCTTTGCCAAGCGCCATCAGCGCAACATCGACAGCGGTCAGTTGAACCTGCACCTGTGGCGCGACGGCGATAACACCTATCACCTCAAGGGCATGTGGATCGATCAGCGTTATACGCTGCTCACCGGTAACAACCTGAATCCACGGGCGTTCCGCCTGGATCTTGAGAACGCGTTGTTGATTGATGACCCGAAGGGCGAGTGGCTGGAGCCGCGAGCGAAGGAACTGGAGGAGATTTTCCGCCATACCACGCGGATCGACAGCTTTCAGAGTCTGGAGACGCTGCCGGAATACCCGGCCGGGGTGGCCAAGTTTCTCAAGCGCGTGAGTCGGGTGCGGATTGAGCGGTTGCTCTACCGGATTTTGTAAGGCTGCTGAAAATGCCATCGCTGGCAAGCCAGCTCCCACAGGTTCTATGGTGTACACAATATTTGTGAATGACCGAGAACACTGTGGGAGCTGGATTGCCAGCGATGGGGCCCGCTTAGACGCTACAGAAAATCAATTCAGACCCAACTTGCCACGCAACGTGGACAGGTCTTCCGCCAGTGTATTCACCGGCCCGACCAGCGCCTTACGGTCGTTATCCTTTACCTTGTCATAAGTCTCGAAACCACCGTCCTTGGTCTTGTACTTGGCCAGAATCTTGTCGACCGTGGCAAAGTTCTTGTCGACCTTCGCTACGAAAGCCTTGTCCTGCTTTTCGATCTGCGGACGGAACAGATCAACGATTTTCTTCGCGCCGTCGATGTTGCCCTGGAAGTCGTAGAGGTCCGTGTGGCTGTAGCGGTCTTCTTCGCCGGAGATCTTGGTCGCGGCCACTTCCTCCAGCAACGCGGCGGCACCGCCGACGACTTTCTCAGGTGGGAAGGTCAGGCCGTCGACGCGGGTTTGCAGGTCTTTGACGTCGCTGTTGAGCTTGTCCGCCAGTTCGTTCAGGCCCTGAGTGCTTTTCTCCGAGAACAGCGTGTATTCGATGCGGTGAAAACCGGTGAAATCATCGGCTTTCACGCCTTTCTCGTGGTCGTCGACGCGGGAGTCGATGGACGCATCGAGGTCACTGAACAGTTCGGCAATCGGCTCGATCGACTCGTAGTAAACGCGGGTCGGTGCGTAGAGCTTTTGCGCGGTGGCCAGGTCGCCTTTCTTCACGGCGTCGGTGAATTGTTGGGTGTGGCTACCCAGTTCATCCAATTGCTCGGTGACGTAAATCTTGTAGTCCGAAACCGGCCCGACCAGATCCAGCGGTGCCGTGGCGGCGAACGCCGACAGCGGGGTGTTGAGCAAACCTAGGGTCAGCAATAACGCGAGTGGCGTCTTTTTCATGGGGGCGGCTCCAGTGTTGAGATGTTGTTTCAGGCAGCGGTTTTCGGTTGTGTGGCGTTGAGCAGCGAGCGGCCGATGAAGTCCTTGTCGCCCGTGACACCCGGCAGGGTGAAAAAGTACCCGCCGCCGACCGGTTTGAGGTATTCCTCCAGCGGCTCGCCGTTGAGGCGGGTCTGCACGGTGATGAAGCCTTTTTCCAGGTCGGCCTGGTAACAGATGAACAGCAGGCCCATGTCGAGCTGGCCGTTCTTGTTCACGCCATTCGAATAGTTGAACGGCCGGCGCAGGATCAGGTTGGCCTGGGTTTCAGCCGTACGCGGATTAGCCAGGCGAATGTGCGCGTCGAGCTTGGTCAGCTTGCCGGCCGGGTCTTTGCTGTAATCCGGGACTTCGGTCTCATGCTGCGCACCCATCGGCGCGCCGGTGGTCTTGACCCGGCCGATGATGCTTTCCTGTTCCTGCAACGGCGTACGGTCCCAGCGCTCGACAAAGTTGCGGATGATCCGCACCGCTTGGTAACTGCCATGGGCAGCCCAGGCCGGTTCATCGCTGCCCGGTTGCACCCAGACCAGACGATCCATGGCTTTGCTGTCGTTGGAGTCGGGGTTGGCCGAGCCATCACGGAAACCGAGGAAATTGCGCGCCGATTGCGCTGGCAACCCCGGTTTCGCCGGGGCTTGCGGCGGCACGCTGCCTTCCTGTTTCCAGCGCACCAGCAGCAGGTCGGGGAGGTTTTTGACGATGTCGCGCAGGGCGTGAATGTTGGTGTCGGCGGTGTTCGAGCAGAACTGCAAACTCAGATCGCCATGGCAGCAATCGGCGTCCAGCGCATCGTTGGGAAACCCGACCATGCGCATCAGGCGTTTGGGTTTTGCGTCGGCCAGACCGAAGCGCTCGTCGAACAGCGATTCACCGACGGACACGGTGATGGTCAGGTTGTCCGGCGTGACGTTCGGGCCGAGGATGCCAGAATCCGGCGGCGGCAGTTTCGGATCGATCTGTGCGACCGGGCCGCCCTTCATCAGAAAGGCAATGCGCTCGTTGAGCGTGCGGAACAGCCGCTCCAGATCTTCGCGATCACTGGCCAACACATCGAATGACACCAGCATGCCCGACGCCGGACGCGGAGTGACGATGCCGGTCTGGTGCACGCCGTGGAAATCGTGGCGGTCTTCGGTCTTGTCGCTGCTCGGTGCTTCGGTGACCTGCGCCGGCGCGGCGGCCATGGCCGGGCAGCTCAGGGCGGACCCGGCGAGGGCGACACCGGCGGCGCCCATGCCCATCAAGACACGGCGGCGTTGCAGGTTGAGCGTTTCTAAATCTTTCATCGGGAATTCTTCTTCTGCTTACTGGCCGGAGAGGCCGAGGGCGGGATCGATGCCATCCAGTGCGTCGGCCAGAGCCTGGGCCTTGTCGGCGATCTGCTTGCGTTGTGCGCCGCTGACGGAGTCGTAGCTGGCGTAGCCGTCCTTGATCTTGTAGCTGTTGAGTTCGCTGTCGAAGTCCGCCAGTGCCTTGTCGATTTTCGGCAGCAGGTCGGCGGCAGACTTGGTCAGCATCGGCCGCAGCAGATCGACGACTTTGCGCGCGGTCTGTGCGTTGGCGGCGAAACCGTTGAGGTCGCTGTGGCTGTAGCGTTCTTCTTCGCCACTGGCGGCGCGTACGTCGGCCAAGGTGTTGAGGTTGCGCACGATGATGTTGACCAGTTGCTCCGGTGGCAGCGACTGCGCGAGCAATTGCTGTTTGAGCGCGGTGACGTCGCTGAGCAGGCGCTGGGCCACGGGTGTCAGCTCGTCGAGTTTGCGTTGCTGGAACAGCGCGTATTCGAGGCGGTGGAAACCAACGAAGGCCGGATCCTGCTCGCGTTTCTCGAAGTAATCGGCGCGGGCGTTGATGCTGTTGTCCAGTTCGGCCAGGCGTTGCGCGGCCGGGGCCAGACGTTGATAAGCCGCACGCGCGGGCAGGTACAGCGCCTGGGCCTGGCTGAGATCACCGCTTTCAATCGCTCCATTGAGCGCCGTGACGGCTTTGATCAGCGCGCTGCTCTGGCTGGCCAGGTACACACGGAATTCCGACAGCGGCCCGACGAAGGCGACCATCGACGGTTTGGCTTTGGCCGCAGCATCGGAGGCAGCCGTCGGCGTCACATGCAGTGTGCCGCGAGGATTACTCAGCAACCCGCAGGTGATTGCGTAATCGCCCGGTTGCAGATTGGCGTTGATCACCTGGCTCAGGCCCGGCGCGATGTTTTCGCGTTCTTCAACGACGAGTACGCCGTCAAGGATTTCCCATTCCACCGCCCGGTCGGAGCGGTTGACGATGCGGAAACTGGCGCGGCCAGCCGGCACCGTCAGCGCATTCGGCTCGCAGCTGCCCGGATGAATGTTCACCACCACTTCATCGTGGTTGTGCTGACGCTTGGCCGCAGCCATTTTCGAGGCGTAATAAAACAGACCACCGGCGGCGATCATCACCACCACTGAACCGGCCACCGCCCAACGCAAGGCGCGAGGAGGGGAGGCCTGAGGAGTATTAGGCTTTGACATGGATGCCCTTATTGGCTGGAAACGGAAGACGATTGCGTGGAGGGCTTGGGCGCGGGAAGGAAGAACATCACCAGCGCCACCAGCAGATAAAGCAGATAGGCACCGAGGGTGCTGACGGTCGGCGCATCCTGATAACCGAACATGCCGGCCAGCACCGAGCCCAACGGGCCATCCATCGGCAGCGTCGCGCTGAAGTCGAAGAGCACGGTCTGCAGGTGATTCCACAGCCCGGCTTCATGCAGGGCCTGCACCGAGTTGGCGAGAATCCCGGCGGCGACCACCAGAATGAACAGGCCGGTCCACTTGAAGAACGCCGAAAGATTGAGGCGCATGCTGCCGCTGTAGATCAGGAACCCGACGATGATCGCCAGAATCAGCCCGAGCAGGGCACCGATCGGCGCGCCCGGGCCTTCGCTCTGCTGGAAAACCGCGAGCAGGAAGAACACCGTTTCCAGACCTTCACGGGCGACCGCGAAAAACACCATGGCGATCAGCGCGATCACTTGATGTCTGGAAGATGTCAGCGCGTGATCGAGCGAGGCTTGCAGCGAATGTTTGATTGAACGCGCGACCTTGCGCATCCAGAACACCATGGAACTGAGAATGCCCACGGCCACCAGCCCGACGATGCCTTCGAACAGTTCCTGCTGTTTTTGCGGGAATTCAGCGCTGACCAGTTCCAGGCCACCACCGACCAGCAGGGCGAGGGCGGCAGCGAGAAACACGCCGATCCACACGGCAGGCATCCATTGACCACGGCCAGTCTGTTGCAGGTAGCTGGCGATAATGCCAACGATCAGCGCGGCTTCAATGCCTTCGCGCAGCATGATCAGAAAGGGAACGAGCATTCGGCATCCAAGAGGTCATTTCTAGAGGTTACAAGTTGTAACATAATGAAAGTCATTCTCACATGACATTGATTGACATAAACCTGAACAGTTGCTGAACGACCTCAATTTTTGCCTCGCATTGATCCCTGTAGGAGTGAGCCTGCTCGCGATAGCGGTGTGTCAGAACATTCAGCGCTAAATGACACGACGCCATCGCGAGCAGGCTCACTCCTACAGGGGATTCGTGTTGAATTCGTGTCCTGCGGTAATATGCCTGCCATTCAAAAACAACAAGGTTCAGCGCGCTCCATGTCGGAAAAAGACACCATCGCCGTTCAACTGGTGCGTGAAGCGCTGCTGCAAAGTTGTGCCCCGGGCGTGGCCATGGAAGAAGTCTTGAACAAGGTCGGGATTGATCCGCTGCTGCTGCAAACCGAGCACGGCCGGGTGCCGGCCTCGCAGTACGCGAAACTCTGGCGGTTATTGGCGCGCCGTGGCGATGACGAGTTCTTTGGCATGGACCCGCGCAAGCTCAAGTCCGGCAGTCTTGAGTTCCTGTGCCGCAGCGCGATGGCGCAACCGACGCTGGCAGCGGGTTTGAGCACGGGTTTGAGCTTTCTGTCGCTGATGCTTGAGCGCATGCCGGCGCAACTGGTGCACCAGCAAAGTCTCGCGGAAATCGTTCTGCTGGAGGATGAGCCCGAACCGCGCCGCGCCTTCACCTATTTCACTTATTGGATGATCGTCCACGGTGTGGCCTGCTGGCTGGCCGGGCGGCGGATTCCGATTCTGGCGATTGAACTGCGCTGCCCCGAACCGAATTTCACCGATGACTATCGGGTGATGTTTTCGGAAAACCTGCGTTTTGATCGGCCGCGAACCCGGATGATTTTCTCTGCCGATTGCCTCGACCTGCCGATCAAACGCACGGCCGAGGAGTTGAAGCGTTTTCTCGCCCACGCTCCGGCCAATATTCTGGTGAAGTACCGCGACCCGGAAAGCCTTGCCAGTAGGATCAAGCAGGATTTGCGGCAACTGGCGGCTGAACAATGGCCGGAGACTGAGGCGCTGGCGCAACAGTTGTGCATGTCAGCCTCGACGTTGCGCCGGCGACTGGCTGAAGAAGGGCAGACCTATCAGGGCCTCAAGGACAGTGTGCGCAAAGAGTTGGCGATCATTTGGCTGGCGGAGCCTTCGATCAGTTTTGTCGAAATTGCCAGCCGCTTGGGCTTTGCTGATGCGAGTTCGTTTTACAAGGCGTTTCGCAAGTGGTCGGGTTCGAATCCGGGCCATTACCGCACGTTGATCCTGAACGAGGTTGTCTGATCCAACACATCCCGCCGCTTGATCGTCCCCACGCGCTGCGTGGGAATGCCTCAAGGGACGCTCCGCGTTCCAGCTCTGGAGCGGACGCAGAGCGTCCAAGGCTGCATTCCCACGCAGAGCGTGGGAACGATCAGTGTGCTAGCAGTCTTGGCCAAACCAGTCAGCCACATTGATGGCTTTGACCATTGCCGCCGCTGCCCCACAGCGCGACTATCTCCCTGTTGTTTACGCTTCCCAGCCTAATAAAAAACAGAGGGATTCTGGCAATGCGCGATTACTTGTCTGCCACCGCACAGTTCAACTATCAGCACACCGTGGATGCCGCGCTCAGCGGTACGCTTGAGGCGCTCAACGCCTGCGTCGAATGTTGCGACCGCCACGCCTTGCCTGGGCGCATTGCCTTGTTCTGGGAAGGCCGCGACGGTGCCAGTGCGACGTACACGTTCAACGATCTGCAGGACAAAGCCGCGCGTTTCGCCAATTTCCTTCTCGCCCAAGGCGTGCAGAAGGGCGACAAGGTCGCCGGCCTGCTGCCGCGCAACGTCGAATTGCTCATCACCGTGTTGGCCACCTGGCGCATCGGCGCGGTGTATCAGCCGCTGTTTACCGCGTTCGGCCCCAAAGCCCTCGAACATCGCCTGAACAGCTCCGGCGCCAAAGTCGTTGTTACTGACGCGGTCAACCGGCCGAAACTCGCTGAAGTCGCCGATTGCCCGACGCTCGTCACCGTTGGCGGCGCGAAAGGCCAGGGCATCGTTCGTGGCGATTTCAGTTTCTGGGCCGAACTGGCCAACTATTCCAGCGTCTGCGAACCGGTGCTGCTGAGCGGCGAAGACCCGTTTCTGCTGATGTTCACCTCGGGCACCACCGGCCCTTCAAAAGCGCTGTCGGTGCCACTCAAAGCCATCGTCGCCTTCCAGAGTTACACCCGCGATGCCGTCGATCTGCGTCCGGAAGACTCGTTCTGGAACGTCGCCGATCCGGGCTGGGCCTACGGCATCTACTTCGGTGTGACCGGCCCGTTGTCGATGGGCCACCCGATCACCTTCTACGATGGCCCGTTCACCCTTGAAAGCACCTGCCGGGTGATCAACAAGTACGGCATCACCAACCTCACCGGATCGCCAACCGCTTATCGCTTGCTGATTGCCGGCGGTGACGAGTTCGCCAAGTCGATCAAAGGCAAATTACGCATCGTCAGCAGCGCCGGTGAGCCGCTGAACCCGGAAGTGATCCGCTGGTTCGCCGACAACCTCGACGTGATCATCCACGACCATTACGGCCAGACCGAACTGGGCATGGTCCTGTGCAATCACCACGGTCTCGACCACGCGGTTCATGTCGGCGCCGCCGGTTTCGCTTCGCCGGGCCACCGCATCGTCGTGCTCGACGACCAATACAACGAACTCGGCGTCGGCCAGCCGGGCATTCTTGCCATCGACCGACCGCAATCACCGATGTGCTGGTTCGGTGGCTACGAAGGCGCGCCGACCAAAGCCTTCGTCGGCGATTACTACCTCAGCGGCGACACCGTGGAATGGAACCCGGACGGCAGCATCAGCTTCGTCGGCCGCAGTGACGACGTGATCACCACCTCCGGCTACCGCGTAGGCCCGTTCGACGTGGAAAGTGCACTGATTGAACACCCGGCCGTGGTCGAGGCGGCGGTGGTCGGCAAACCCGATCCGGAGCGCACCGAACTGGTCAAAGCTTTCGTGGTGCTGAGTGCGCAATACCGTGCGGCTCCGGAGTTGGCCGAAGAGCTGCGTCAACATGTGCGCAAGCGTCTGGCCGCGCATTCGTACCCGCGTGAAATCGAATTTGTCAGCGAATTGCCCAAGACCCCAAGTGGCAAATTGCAGCGCTTTATCTTGCGCAACCAGGAAATCGCCAAAGCTCAAGAGGCTGCGGCGCATAACGTTTCAGCTTGAATCAGGAAATACAGTCATGCAGATCGAGAACAAGGTTTTTATCGTCACCGGCGGCGCATCGGGCCTCGGTGCGGCCACTGCTGAATTGTTGGTCAGTGCCGGCGCCAAAGTGATGCTGGTGGACATGAACGCCGAAGCCGTGGCCGCTCAGGCTCAGCGTCTGGGCGCACAAAGCGTTGTCGCCGACATCAGCAACGAAGCCGCCGCTGAAGCTGCCGTGCAGGCGACGGTAAAAGCCTTTGGCAGCCTCAACGGTCTGGTCAACTGCGCCGGCATCGTCCGTGGCGAGAAGATCCTCGGCAAGAACGGCCCGCATGCGTTGAGCAGTTTCGCCCAAGTGATCAACGTCAACCTGATCGGCAGCTTCAATATGCTGCGTCTGGCCGCTGCGGCAATTGCCGAATCCGAGGCAAACGCAGACGGCGAGCGCGGCGTGATCATCAACACCGCCTCGGTCGCGGCGTTCGACGGTCAGATCGGCCAAGCGGCGTACTCGGCCTCCAAAGGCGCGATCGCCAGCCTGACGCTGCCAGCCGCCCGCGAACTGGCGCGTTTCGGCATTCGCGTGATGACCATCGCCCCGGGCATTTTCGAAACACCGATGATGGCCGGCATGACCCCGGAAGTCCGCGATTCGCTGGCCGCCGGCGTGCCGTTCCCGCCGCGTCTGGGCAAGCCTGCCGAGTACGCCGCGCTGGTTCGGCATATCATCGAAAACAGCATGCTCAACGGCGAGGTGATCCGTCTCGACGGTGCCTTGCGCATGGCCGCCAAGTAAGGAGGATTTGTCATGACTATTTCCAACGATCCGATTGTTATCGTCAGCGCTGTGCGCACGCCAATGGGCGGGTTTCAGGGCGAACTGAAGAGCCTCACCGCGCCGCAACTCGGTGCTGCGGCGATCAAGGCTGCGGTTGAACGCGCCGGTGTCGCCAGCGATGCAGTCGATGAAGTGCTGTTTGGTTGCGTATTGCCTGCGGGCCTCGGTCAGGCGCCTGCGCGTCAGGCCGCTTTGGGCGCCGGCCTGGATAAATCGACCCGTTGCACCACCGTCAACAAGATGTGCGGCTCGGGCATGGAAACCACCATTCTCGCCCACGACATGCTGGTCGCTGGCAGTGCCGATGTGGTGATTGCCGGTGGCATGGAAAGCATGTCCAACTCGCCGTATCTGCTGGATCGCGCGCGCGCCGGTTATCGCATGGGCCATGGCCGTGTGCTCGATTCGATGTTCCTCGATGGCCTTGAAGACGCTTACGACAAAGGGCGCCTGATGGGCACCTTCGCCGAGGATTGCGCCGAAACCAATAGTTTCAGCCGTGAGGCGCAGGACGCTTTTGCCATCGCCTCGACCACCCGCGCGCAGCAGGCGATCAAGGACGGCAGCTTCAAGGACGAAATCGTCCCGCTGACCGTGACCGTCGGCAAAGAACAGGTGCTGATCAGCAACGACGAACAACCGCCAAAAGCCAAACTGGACAAGATTGCCTCGCTGAAACCGGCGTTCCGCGAAGGCGGCACGGTGACGGCGGCGAACTCCAGCTCGATTTCTGACGGTGCGGCGGCACTGGTGCTGATGCGTCAGTCGCAGGCGCAGAAACTCGGACTGAAAACGTTGGCGGTGATCCATGGCCACGCCGCGTTCGCCGATACCCCGGGCCTGTTCCCGGTGGCGCCGATTGGTGCGATCAAGAAGCTGATCAAGAAAACCGGTTGGTCGCTGGGTGATGTCGATCTGTTCGAAGTGAACGAAGCGTTTGCCGTGGTTGGCATGGCGGCGATGACACACCTGGAAATCCCCCATGACAAGTTGAATGTGCATGGCGGTGCCTGTGCGCTGGGCCATCCGATTGGCGCGTCGGGTGCGCGGATTCTGGTGACGTTGCTGTCGGCCCTGCGCCAGAGAAAGCAGAAACGCGGTATCGCGGCGATCTGCATCGGCGGCGGCGAAGCCACGGCCATGGCCGTGGAATGCGTCTACTAAACGCACTAATCCTGTAGGAGCTGACGAGTGCAACGAGGCTGCGATCTTTTGATCTTGTTTTTAGATCAAGAGCAAAAGATCGCAGCCTACGGCAGCTCCTACAGGGGAACGTGTGTAACCCGGATTTAAGGATTCACCATGATTCCCAACGAAGACCAAACCCAGATCCGCGACATGGCCCGGCAGTTTGCCGAGGAACGCCTCAAACCGTTCGCCGCCGAGTGGGATCGCGAGCACCGTTTCCCCAAGGAAGCCATCGGCCAAATGGCTGAGCTGGGCTTCTTCGGCATGCTCGTGCCGGAGCAGTGGGGCGGTTGCGACACCGGCTACCTGGCCTACGCCATGGCCCTGGAAGAAATCGCCGCCGGCGACGGTGCCTGCTCGACGATCATGAGCGTACACAACTCGGTCGGTTGCGTGCCGATTCTCAAGTTCGGTAACGACGATCAGCGTGAACGCTTCCTCAAACCGTTGGCCAGCGGCGCCATGCTCGGCGCTTTTGCATTGACCGAACCGCAGGCCGGTTCCGATGCCAGCAGCCTGAAAACCCGTGCACGGCTGGAAGGCGATCACTACGTGCTGAACGGCTGCAAACAGTTCATCACCTCCGGGCAGAACGCCGGGATCGTGATTGTGTTTGCGGTGACCGATCCGAGTGCCGGCAAACGCGGCATCACTGCGTTTATAGTGCCGACCGATTCGCCGGGCTACAAAGTCGCTCGCGTCGAAGACAAGCTCGGTCAACACGCGTCCGACACCTGCCAGATTCTCTTCGAAGACGTCAAAGTGCCGGTGGCCAACCGTTTGGGCGAGGAGGGCGAGGGCTACAAAATCGCCCTGGCCAACCTTGAAGGCGGCCGCGTCGGCATCGCCTCGCAATCGGTGGGCATGGCCCGCGCCGCGTTTGAAGCGGCGCGTGATTACGCCCGTGAGCGCGACACCTTCGGCAAACCAATTATTGAGCATCAAGCCGTGGCATTCCGCTTGGCCGACATGGCCACGCAGATCGCCGTCGCCCGACAAATGGTGCATTACGCCGCCGCCCTGCGCGACAGCGGTCAACCGGCACTGGTCGAGGCGTCGATGGCCAAACTGTTCGCTTCGGAAATGGCCGAGAAGGTCTGTTCGATGGCGTTGCAAACCCTCGGTGGTTACGGTTACCTCAACGACTTCCCACTGGAACGCATCTACCGCGACGTGCGTGTCTGCCAGATCTACGAAGGCACCAGCGATATTCAGCGCATGGTCATTTCGCGCAATCTTTGACAAGGAATTTTAATCATGACTTACGAAACCATTCTGCTCGAAACCCATGGCCGCGTTGGCCTGATCACCCTGAACCGCCCGCAGGCGCTGAACGCGCTGAATGCGCAACTGGTCAGCGAAGTGAATCAAGCCCTTGATGCGCTGGAAGCCGATGCGAACATCGGTTGCATTGTCCTCACTGGCTCGAAAAAGGCCTTTGCCGCCGGTGCCGATATCAAGGAAATGGCCGAGCTGACCTACCCGCAGATCTACATGGACGACCTGTTCAGCGACAGCGATCGCGTGGCCAACCGCCGTAAGCCGATCATCGCGGCGGTCAACGGTTTCGCCCTCGGCGGTGGCTGTGAGCTGGCGCTGATGTGCGATTTCATTCTGGCAGGCGACAACGCCAAATTCGGTCAACCGGAAATCAACCTCGGCGTGTTGCCGGGCATGGGCGGCACTCAGCGCCTGACCCGCGCGGTCGGCAAGGCGAAAGCCATGGAAATGTGCCTGAGCGGACGTTTGATCGATGCAGTGGAGGCTGAGCGTTGCGGCATCGTTGCGCGGATTGTGCCGAGCGATGAGTTGCTCGACGAAGCGCTGAAAGTGGCGGCGGTGATTGCCAGCAAGTCGCTGCCGATTGCGATGATGATCAAAGAGAGCGTGAATCGTGCCTTTGAAGTGAACCTGACCGAGGGCGTGCGCTTTGAACGTCGGGTGTTCCATGCAGCGTTTGCCACGCAGGATCAGAAGGAAGGGATGGCGGCGTTTATTGCCAAGCGTGAGGCCGACTTCAAGGGCAAGTAACGCGACTAAAGCGAAAAGCCCCTCACCCTAACCCTCTCCCGGAGGGAGAGGGGACTGATTGGGGGATATTTCAGATTTACGCCGACCTGGGTGCTCATCACCGAATCCGTAATCGACTCGGTCTTTCAGGTCGACGTATGACGCCAGACACCTCGGTCGGCTCCCTCTCCCAGAGTGAGAGGGACTGATTGGGGCATGCTTGGAAGGTACGCCGACCTGAAAGAGTTTTACCGAATCCCTGATTGACCTGGCTTACCGAATCGATAATCGACTCAGTCTTTCAGGTCGACGTATACGCCAGACACCTCGGTCGGCTCCCTCTCCCAGAGGGAGAGGGACTGATTGGGGCATGCTTGGAAGGTACGCCGACCTGAAAGAGTTTTACCGAATCCCTGATTGACCTGGCTTACCGAATCGATAATCGACTCAGTCTTTCAGGTCGACGTATACGCCAGACACCTCGGTCGGCTCCCTCTCCCAGAGGGAGAGGGACTGATTGGGGGATGCTTGGAAGGTACGCCGACCTGAAAGAGTCTTACCGAATCCCTGATTGACCTGGCTTACCGAATCTATAATCGACTCGGTCTTTCAGGTCGACGTATGACGCCAGACACCTCGGTCGGCTCCCTCTCCCATTGGGAGAGGGCTGGGGTGAGGGAAAGGGGCCAACACCGTTACAACTGATAGTTCTTCAACTCCCGCGCAATCACCATCCGCTGAATCTCGCTCGAGCCTTCATATATCTGGGTAATCCGCGCATCACGGTAGTACTTCTCGACCGGGTAATCCTCCAGATACCCATACCCGCCATGAATCTGAATCGCCGACGAACACACCTTCTCGGCCATTTCCGACGCAAACAGCTTGGCCTGCGACGCTTCTGACAAACACGGTTTACCCGCCGTACGCAGACGTGCCGCATGCAGGATCATCAGGCGCGCAGCGTTGATTTGCATGTGCATGTCGGCCAGCAGGTTGGCGATGCTCTGATGTTCGTTGATCGGTTTGCCGAACTGGATGCGATCGCGCGAATACACCAACGCCGCCTCAAACGCCGCCCGAGCAATACCCAGAGCCTGCGCGGCGATGCCGATGCGTCCGCCTTCAAGATTGGACAGGGCAATCGCCAGGCCTTTGCCGCGCTCGCCGAGCAGATTGGCCTCGGGAATGCAGCAGTTGTTCAGCGTCACCGCGCAGGTATCAGAAGCGCGGATGCCCATCTTGTGTTCAGTGCGATCAACGATAAAACCCGCAGTATCGGTCGGCACCAGAAACGCCGAAATGCCTTTCTTGCCCAGATCCGGATCGGTCACGGCAAAGACGATCGCCAGCTTCGCCCGTTTGCCGTTGCTGACAAATTGCTTGGCGCCGTTGATCACCCATTGACCGTCACGCAGTTCGGCGCGGGTGCGCAGGTTGTGGGCTTCGGAACCGGCCTGCGGTTCGGTCAGGCAGAAGCAGCCGATGGTTTGCCCACTGGCCAGATCCGCCAGCCAGGTCTGTTTCTGTGCTTCGCTGCCGTAATTGAGTACCGGGCCGCAGCCCACCGAGTTGTGGATGCTCATGAAGGCGCCGGTCGCGCCGTCACCGGCAGAAATCTCTTCCACGGCCAATGCATAAGCGACGTAATCGACGTAAGTGCCGCCCCATTCTTCAGGCACCACCATGCCAAGCAAACCGAGCTCACCCATCTTCGCAACGAGCGCGTCGTCGATCCAGCCAGCCTTTTCCCAGGCCTGCGCGTGCGGCGCGATTTCACCACGGGCGAAGTCCCGGGCCATGTCGCGGATCATCACTTGTTCTTCAGTCAGTTCGAGATCGTGCATGGTTCAGCTCCCGCTCTCAGGAAAACCGTGGAAGAAACTCGCGACATGCGCAGCGTCCAGCGCAGCGAGGGTCGGCGGGTTCCAGCGAGGTGTCTTGTCTTTATCGATCAGCAGGGCGCGGACGCCTTCGATCAGGTCGCCGCGGGCGAACCACTGGCGATCCAGATGCAACTCCAGTGCGAAGCACTGTTCCAGGCTCAAGTGGCGGCCGCGACGAAGCATTTCCAGGGTCACGGCCATGGCCAGCGGCGAACGGGTTTCCAGTAGATCAGCCGTAGTGGTCGCCCATTCGTGGCTGTCGGCGACGGTCACCGCGCGTAACTGCTCGACCATGCTCGGTACGTCCGGCAGGGCGAAGAAATGGTCGATCGCCGGGCGCAAAGACTCAAGCGGCGCATCGGGCAGGGTTTGTACGGCGTGTTTGGCCAGCAGATTTTGCAGCGCCTTGAGCGGCGTGTCCTGCCATTCCATCTGATCGAGTTTTTCGTCGAGCAGCGCCAGTTTGCTGCTGTCCAGGTACCAGTCGGCGAGGCCGCAATACAGCGCATCCGCCGCACGGATCTGCACGCCGCTGACACCCAGATAAATGCCCAGCTCACCGGGAATGCGCGGCAGGAAATAGCTGCCACCGACATCGGGAAAATAACCGATGGCCACTTCCGGCATCGCCAGACGACTCTTCTCGGTGACCACGCGCAGATCGGCGCCTTGCACCAGGCCCATGCCGCCGCCGAGGACAAATCCGTCCATCAGCGCCAGCACCGGTTTGCGGTAGTGATGAATGGTCAGGTCGAGGGCGTATTCCTCGACGAAGAAATCTTCGTGCAGCGTGTCGCCGCTTTTGAAACTGTCGTACAGGGAACGAATGTCGCCGCCGGCGCAGAAAGCTTTTTCACCGGCACCGCGCAGGACCACGGCGTGAACATCGGCGTCAGTCGCCCAGGCATCGAGTTGCTGTTGCAGCAAACGCACCATGTCGAGGGTAATGGCGTTGAGGCCGGCGGGGCGATTGAGGGTCAGGTGACCGATATGATTGCGAACGTCGGCCAGCACTTCGTTTTGCGTGGCATCCATGGACGGTGTCCGCTGGGATGAAGCCTGAGCTGTCATCAGTAACTCCCTGCTTTTATTGTCTTTATTCGAGAAGCTCGCGCGCGAGCATTACCGGATCGTAACAGTGCAAATTTGCCGTGTACAACCGGGATATTCGCAGGGGGAGTTTGCGTTTTTACCTTGGTCGAAAATGTGCGCGCTCATGTAGGAGCTGCCGCAGGCTGCGATCTGTTGACCGTTAAAAAGCAAGATCAAAAGATCGCAGCCTGCGGCAGCTCCTACACGGAGTCAGCGGAAGGTTTGGGTAATGCTGCGGCGCTTGGCGTGCAGTTCGCTGGCGTGGATCAGTTGTTCGAGATCCTCGGGGGTGATGTCGATGAAGGCTTCCATATCGGCCAATGCGAGTTTGAGGTCTTCTGCGGTGATTGCCTGACTGTCGACCGGGGCAACCATCGGCGCTGGTTCAGCGGGGCGTTTCGGGTAACGGATACGGGTCAGGTTGTTGTAGGCCAAGGCACTGAGCAGCATGCACGCCGCGCCGAGCATCACCGGTTCCATGGCTTTCCAGTCCAGGGCGATGGTCGCGGGGTCCGCCAGCACCAGCGTCAGTGCCAACGCCCCGGCCGGTGGATGCAGGCAACGCAGCCAACACATCAGAATCAGCGCCATGCCCGCCGCCAGGCACGCGCTGCTGAGCGTGCGCCCGAGCACATGGGCCACCAGCAACGCGACGACACCAGCACACAAATACCCGCCGAGAATTGACCACGGCTGAGCGAGAGCACCGGAGGACACGGCAAACAACAACACAGCCGATGCCCCCAGGGGGCCGATCAAGTGATAGGCGACTTCATGGCCAAACACCTGCGCGCACAACCACACACTGAACAATGTGCCCAGCGCCATGCCGATGGCCGCGCGGCTCCATTCGGTGGGACGGGTATTGATGGTGGCGGGCAACCAGCGAGCGAGCATGTAAATCCGATCCTTGCAGCAGATTCGAGGCAAAAAAAAGGACTTGTCCGGCATATCCGGAAAGCCCTCGAAGTGTTCCAACATTGGGGGAGGAACGTGCACAGTGTGCCGGGCAAACTCGATGCTGACAAATTCATATTAATGAAGATTTAGTGCATTAATTTTGAATTGAAGCGACGCGACGGCCACTGACGAAGCACAAGTAGCCGCCCACAGCCGCCAGTGCGCTCAAGGCATAAAACATGCTCGGCGCCGGTGTGTGCATCAGCAGAAATCCGCACATGACTGGACTGGCCGCACCACCCAACGCCGCCAGATTCTGCGCGCCGTAGTAGCTGCCGCGCAGTTCTTCCGGGGCGAGGGTGTCGACGAACAAAAAGTCGGCCGGGTAAATGATCATCTCGCCCAAGGTGAAGATAAACATCGCCACGCACCAGCCGAGCAGACTGTCGGCCAGACTGAAACCGATCAGCCCGACGATGAACAACGCAGTGCCGCCGGCAATCCAGTGACGCAGGTGTTCTCGGCTGAGCAGGCGGCCGATCTGGTACTGCAACAGGATCACCGTGATTGCATTGCAGGCGAGCAGGGCGGCCATGGTCTCCAGCGTCTGTTGCTGGGTGTGGGTGACCAGCAGGTATTGCGACAGGTACAGGGTGAAACGCCCGTGCACCAGCGTGCTGAGCAGGCAGCCCAGGGTAAACAGGATCATCGTGCGGTCGTTTTTCAGGATGATCAGGGTTTTCAGAAAGCTGGGTGGCGCAGCGACTGGAGCGATCGGGCTGGCTTCCCGGGCGGCGCCGAGCAGCAAAAATATGCTGCCGATGGCAATCGCACCGGCAACGATGAAGGGCGCCGAAGGCTGCACCCCGGCAATCACCACGCCGATCATCGGGCCGACCGCATAGCCGATATTGGTCAATGTGTAGTTGAGGGAAAACGCCTTGACCCGCTGGCCCACCGGCAGGTTTTCACTGAGGATGGCTTTGGCGCAGATGAGGAACAGCGCCGACGCCGTTTCGCTGATGATCAGCACCAGGGTGACCAGATACAGGTTCTGCGCGAAGGTCAGCAGGATAAGGCCGATGCCGCTGGAGAGCATGGTCAGGATCAGCAACCGGCGCTTGTCCAGCCGATCGATGATGTAGCCGCCATACAGCGACAGCAACGTGGCGCTGAACACCGCAATGCCCAACAGCAGACCGACATCCTGCGGGTTGAGTTTGAGCTTGTTGCTGAGGAACAGGGTCAGCAGCGGGCTGATCAGGGCGCGGCTGATAACGACGGTCAGCGAACTGATCATCAACCGGCGGATGAGGCGCGAGTAGGTGGCCACGAAGGGTCAATGTCCTTATTTCAAATGCTGGGCGGGCGTACGCCATCCTTACCGGGCAGTCACCACCGGTCAAGCCGCCACACCACAATTCCTGTGGGAGCCGTTGTACCAGATACATCAATGTTGACTGACACTCCGCCTTCGCGAGCAGGCTCGCTCCCACAAGGATCTTCATTGCTTTCAAATCAGGCGCAGGCGCATGGCGCAGCGCCGCTCTGGGGGAAATCCGCAGACGATTTCGGCTTGCAGCGCATCGCGTAAATGGCGTTCGGCTTTTACATTCGCCAACTCGACAAACCCCATCCTCTGATAAAACGGTGCATTCCATGGCAGATCGCGAAAGGTGGTCAATGTCACTGAGTTCAACTGCATCGCGCGCGCTTGTTCAATGACTGCCGCAACCAGTGCGCGACCGATGCCTTGTCCTTGAAAAGCCTGACTGACGGATAGCTCCTCAATGTGCAGGTGCTGATCAATGTCGACAGCACGAACAAATCCAGTCAGTTGCCCACCGCTATGTTCAGCAACCCACACGTACGCCTGTTCGATGGCCAGCAGATGTTGGCCAGCATCGGGCACCTCGGCATCAGCCAGCCACGCCAATGGCGGATCAAGACGAAACAATTGCGCTGCCGAATGCTCGATCGCGGGGAGGGCTTGCGCGTCAGCAAGGCTGGCGCGGCGTACGTCGAAGGTCATGTTGAGGCGCATCCTGCCGGTCGAGAGCTGGACAGGTTACGGTTTCAGCCACAGCAATACATAGTCGTTTTTGTCGAAACGCCCACTCAACACTGGCTGCGCGCTTTCCAGCGGCGTGCCCTTGAGGGATGCCAGATCACTGCGGTCCATCATCAGCCACGCTGGGCCTTTGATCGCCTCCAGTTGCTGGATCGAGTCACTGAACTGCGGTTGCAGATCCTGCGGGAGATTGACCATGAACTTGATCGCCTTCGCGTCCTTGCCCATGCCGTGCAGCACCAGCGGTGCGGGGTTATGCTGGATCTGAGCGAAGACCTCGCGGCTGAACGTTTGCGTGTCGTACAGACGCTGCTCCACCGGTTCGAACACGGCCGCATAAACCGACCACAGTGCCAACACCGCACCCAGCGCGAGCACTTCCGGGCGCCAACGCCGGATCAACAAGCGTGACAGCCCGAGCAGTTGCAGCACGCCCAGCACGATCAAGACAACAGACACGTCACTCAACTGCTCGGGAAACCGCCGCCGCGCGACCAGCAACACCACCATCAACAAGCCCGGCGTGACCAGCCACACACCCAGCATCAACCCGCGCAACCAACGAAATACCCAACCATGCGCGACCTGAAACGGATACGCCGCAATGATCGCGGCCATGGGCAACATCGGCAGCAAATACCGCGCCTTCTTCGCCTGGGGAATCGACAGGCCGACCATCACAATCAGTCCCGCCGCTGCGCAATACTGCACCAGGCGTAACGCAGGGCCACGCTGCTGTGGTTTGCTCAGCCAGGCCGCCGCCAACACCAGCAATGCCAACGGGTAGGCGAGGGCATAGTTACCAAAGGAGCTAGTGAAGTAATACAGCGAACCGCTGACGCCTTCGCTGCCGTCCATGCGCCCCAGAAACTGCATGCGGATCACGTCCTGCAGGAACACCGGGCCACCGCTGACCTGCGCCAGCCATAACAACAACCCGACACACGCGGCCAGCAACAGCGAAGCCAACACACCGAACACCAAGAGTCGCGACCATTGCCGGTTGAACAGGTAATAACTGCAGAGCATGCCGGTCGGCACCACCAGACCAATCGGCCCGCGAATGCCGAAACCGAGCAACAGCAAAACGAAGATCAGCGGCCAGTGACGCCTGCCGCCAAAATGATCATGGGCATACCCCAGATAGAACACCGCGAACGCCACCGCCGCGAGCATCAAATCCTGCGACACCGCGCGCACTTCGGTGACAAAGCCACTGGTGAGCATCAGCCACGCAATACTGATCAACGCCCAGCGCCGCGAGTACGGTGCCAACAGTCGGTACATCAGCGTCACGATCAGTGCGCCGGCGATCGCACTCGGCGCCCACGCGGTCAACGCATTCACCGCACCGAACGGCAACGACAGCAGCCAGATAAACAGCGTCGAAACTGCTGAATAATCCGCGTACGGCTGACCATAAGTCGTCGGAAACACCGTCGGCCCATGGCGCAGCATTTCCTGCGCGAACAACACAAACCGCGAATCGAAACCAATCGGGGCCTGCCCGAAGACCCCGGCGATGAACAATAAAAACGCCAGCAGCCCTGCGATCAGCGACTGCCGGCGAATCTCAGGCGACAGCGTAATCAAGCGACGTCGGACGCGTGCGGCCACTGTTGCAGCGGGATCGGCAACTTACGCGATTCGCCACGGCCCATCGGGAAGTACTGGAAGCCATTGCGCGCCAGGCGCTCGGCGTCGTACAGGTTGCGCCCGTCGAAAATCACCGGGGTGTTAAGGCGCTGTTTGATCAGGTCGAAATCCGGTGCCTTGAATTGCTGCCACTCGGTGCAGATGATCAACGCATCGGCGCCGGGCAATACCGATTCGGGCGTGCCCATCAGCATCAATTTCGACTCGTCCGGGTAAAGGTTCTGGGTTTCCTGCATGGCTTCCGGGTCGAAGGCGCGCACGCTGGCACCGGCGGCCCACAGTTCTTCCAGCAGGACCCGGCTCGGCGCGTCGCGCATGTCATCGGTGTTGGGTTTGAATGCCAGCCCCCACAGGGCAAAGGTCTTGCCACGCAGATCGCCGCGGTAGAACGCGTTGATACGCTCGAACAGTTTGTGTTTCTGGCGCTGATTGATCGCCTCGACCGCTTGCAGCAAGTCGCTGGAGCAATGCGCTTCTTCGGCACTGTGGATCAGCGCGCGCATGTCTTTGGGAAAGCACGAACCGCCATAGCCGCAGCCCGGGTAGATAAAGTGGTAACCGATGCGCGTGTCGGCACCGATGCCCTGGCGTACCGATTCGATGTCGGCGCCCAAGTGCTCGGCCAGTTCGGCGATCTGGTTGATGAAGCTGATCTTGGTCGCCAGCATGCAGTTGGCGGCGTACTTGGTCAGCTCGGCGCTGCGCAGGTCCATAAACATGATGCGGTCATGGTTGCGGTTGAACGGCGAGTACAGATCGCGCATCACGTCGCGCACTTCATCGCCTTCGCAGCCGATGACGATACGGTCCGGGCGTCGGCAGTCGGCAACCGCCGAGCCTTCCTTGAGAAATTCCGGGTTGGAGACGATATCGAACTGCAGCAGGCGGCCGACCTTGATCAAAGCCTTTTCGATGTGCGTGCGCAGCGTATCGCCGGTGCCCACCGGCACCGTGGATTTCTCGACGATGATCAACGGCTGCTCACGATGGCGGGCAATCGCATCACCTACCGACAGCACATAACGCAGATCGGCCGAGCCGTCCTCACGCGACGGCGTACCGACGGCAATGAACGCCACCCGAGCGTGCTGCACGGCAAGTTGTTCATCGGTGGTGAATTGCAGGCGTTTCGAATCCAGACCTTCCCGAACGAGGCTGGCCAGCCCCGGTTCGAAAATGCTCACGTGACCCTGGCGCAACAGGTCGACCTTCTTCTGGTCGACATCCATGCACACGACATCATGGCCGACTTCGGCCAACACAGCCGCTTGCACCAGACCGACGTAACCGCTGCCAAATACTGTGATTTTCATGGAGCACTCCTGAATTCGGGCGCACGAGCCGGACGAGTGTTGATGGTGATGACCCCGAGCATGACCAACGCCACGCCCAGTGATTTAGTGAAACTGAAGGATTCGTTGAACAGCGGCAGACTGGCCGCCAGCAGGTACACCAGCGCATAGCTGATGCTCAGCAGCGAGTAAGCGCGGCCCAGCGGCAGATCGCGCAGGGCGGCGAGCCAGCAGAGCATCGACAGGGCGTAGGCGAAAATCGCCGTAATGACTACGGCCAAGGCCCGCCAATCAAGGCTGTCGATGTGCAGCCATTGTTCCGGCACGGGCAGGCGGGTCATGCTCCAGCGCATGCCCAGTTGCGCAGCGCTGACGAGAAACACGCTGCCCAACGCGAAGGTGATGCCACGGCGCGGGTTCATGACTGCTGCCCCAGTAAAACCACGCCGCCGATCACCAACGCCACGCCAAGCCAATGCTGGCGGTCGATGGGCTCACGAAAGACGAAGCGCGCGATCAGAGTGATCAGCACGAAGTTGAGGCTGAGCATCGGATAGGCAATGCCGACTTCCAGCCGCTGCAACACCAGCAGCCAGACCAACAGGCCCGAGCCGAGGGCGAGCAGGGCCAGCCATAACCACGGCGAGCGCAGTTTGGCGGTCAGCGAAGAATCGCCCCCGCGCCAACTCTCCACGGCGTACTTCTGCGCAATCTGCCCCAGACAAGTCAGCAGGCACGCAGCCAGCAGCAGCAACAGGCTCATGACGCCTCCCGGGGCAGGATCATGATCACCAGGTTGCCCTGCTCATAACGGACGCCGTCCTTTGGCAATCTATCGATTTCGTCCAGTTCGTCCTGCCCCTTGACGCGCATCACCACGCCGACTGAACCGCTGCGGCGCGCCTCGCGCATCCACTGTTGTACGTGTTCGGGATCGACCCGCTGTTGGATGCCGTCAGGATAGGCAAGGCCATATTTCAATTCGCCTATCGTGTTGTACAACGCCACTTGCGGGGTTTTCAGGCGCCAGGCCAGCGCCGACGCAGCGCCGAGGTCGTTACTCAGCAGGTGATCGGTCTGCGCCAGTTCGCTGACGTGGTGCTTGATGAACTGATCGGGCATCTTGTTGGCGACCACCGACTTCGGCAGCGCTGCCGGCAACACTGCGATCAGCAACAGGCTGCCCAGCGCCGGTGCTGCCCAGCATTGCAGCGGCAGAAAGGCTTGCAGCAGGTTGGCGATGATCCAGCCGATCAGCGCGATAAACACCAGCACCATGCTGTGCAGTTCGTGGTCGTAGACCGGTTTGGTCAGTTGCAGATAGACCAGCGCGATCAGCGTGACGACGCCCAGCAACAGATTCAGCACACCGTTGATGCTCAGCGCGCGACCTTGCTCCAGACGCAAACGGTCGGCCAGCGCATTGCCCAGCAACAACGCCATCGGCAGCAGGCACGGCAGGATGTAGGTCGGCAATTTGCCGTTGCTCAGGCTGAAAAACAGCAGCGGCATCAGCAGCCACAGCAGCAAAAACACGACGTTGGGCTGAGCGCGGCTTTGCCAGGCTTGCTTGAACGCCGTCGGTAGCAATCCCGCCCACGGCAAACTGAACGCCACCAGCAGCGGCAGATAGAACCACCACGGCGCATCGTGTTGCGCGTCATCACCGGCAAAGCGACGAATATGTTCGTGCCAGAAGAAGAACCGCCAGTAGTCCGGCTCCTGTGCATGCACCGAAAGCACCCACGGCAGGCTGACGAGGATCGCCACGGCAATCGCCACCGGGCCGAACATCAGCAGTTCACGCCAGCGTTTTTGCCAGAGCATCCATGGCAGGGCGATCAACACCGGCAGTAGCCAGGCGAGGAATCCCTTGGTCATGAAACCCATGCCGCAGGCCAGGCCCAATAGTGCCCAGGCCGCCATGCGCTTGCCGCTGGTGTGGCTGTCGAGGGCAAACCACAGCGCCAGCAGACTCAGGTTGACCCAAAAAGTGAACTGCGGATCGAGGTTGGCGTAACCGGCCTGACCGGCGACGATGGTGAAACTCATGTAGAGCAGGGCGCAGACGAAGCTTTTGCGCGGTTCGTTCCACAAACGCCGGGCGAGCAGATAGCACAGCAGCACGCTCAGGCCGGTGCTCAGCGCCGACACAAAGCGCACGCCGAACAGGTTCTGCCCAAACAATTCCTGCCCCAGCGCGATCATCCAGTAACCGGCAATCGGCTTCTCGAAATAGCGCAGGCTCATGAAGTGCGGCGACACCCAGTTGCCGCTCAGCAGCATGTCCTGACTGATCTGCGCGTAACGGGTTTCGTCGGGAATCCACAAACCATGCGTGCTCAGCGGCAGCAGATAGGCCAGCAAGCAAATGACCAGCAACAACAGTGGCAGCGTCCAGCGTTTAGTCATGCGCCTTGCACTCCCAGCCAGCCTTCACGGCCGTCGAGGGCGCCGCGTTGCACACGGCCCACGGGCAAGGTGTTGAAGAACTCGGGCAACAAATCGCCCAGCGGTTTGAACTCGATGTTGCGCTGACGTGCAGCGGCCAGCAATTGACGAAAATCCTCAGCCATCAGAATCCCTTCCACTTCGGCATGAATGGTGTAGACGTTGAGCTGTTGCGGGCGGAAGTGATCGAGAATGAAACTGTTGAAGTCGCGCGCTGCGACGATGGGGCCAACGATTTCGTCGAAGGTCGGCAGGTCCACGGGAATCTGTGGAGTACCCGGCGTACCGTCGGCGAGCAACGGGCGAAACAGGCGTTGCCCACGGCAATCGCTGTTGTAGCGAAAGCCGAAGGCTTGCTTGGCTTCGATCACGCGTTCATCCGCACGCCAACCGGCGGCGGCCGAACACTCGACTTTTTCGCCGAGAATGTCGCTCAAGGTGTCGACGCCCTGACGGATCTGCTCGATCAGTTGCGCATTGCTCCAGCGCCCGGCGTTAGCCTGCCAGCCGTGGTGATCCCAGGCATGCAGACCGACTTCATGACCGGCATCGCGGGCCTGACGCATCAGGTGCCCGAGGTCACGGCCAATCGGTTTGCCCGGCCACGCGGTGCCGGCCAGTAGAATGTCCCAGCCGTACAGGCCGGCGGCATTGGAGCGGAGCATTTTCCAGAGGAACTGCGGGCGGATCAGACGCCACAGATGCCGGCCCATGTTGTCGGGGCCGACACTGAAGAAAAACGTCGCCTTGATCTGCGCCTCGTCGAGCATTTCCAGCAAGCGCGGCACCCCTTCACGGGTGCCGCGAAAAGTGTCGACGTCGATGCGTAGACCGGCCTGCATCAACGCTTGTCCGCTTGTTCGAGCATGGCTTCACGCAAGAAGAAATCCAGCGTATTGCCGATGGTCTCGCGCATTTCCACGGTCGGCGTCCAGTCGAGCAGACGCTTGGCGTTGGCGATGCTGGGCTTGCGGTGTTCGACGTCCTGATAACCGGCGCCGTAGAACGCCTTGCTCTCGACGTCGCGGAAACCGGCGAACGGCGGGAAGTTGTCGCGCAGCGGATGCGCTTCGAACTGACGCAGCAACTCTTCGCCCAACTGACGGATGCTGGCTTCGTTGTCCGGGTTACCGATGTTGATGATCTGGCCGTTGCAGACGTCGTTGTCGTTATCGATGATCCGCGCCAGTGCTTCGACGCCGTCAGCGATGTCGGTGAAGCAGCGTTTCTGCTCACCGCCGTCGAACAGGCGAATTGGCGTGCCTTCCACCAGATTGAGGATCAACTGAGTGATGGCGCGGGAGCTGCCGATGCGTGCCGAATCCAGGCGGTCGAGACGCGGGCCCATCCAGTTGAACGGGCGGAACAGGGTGAAATTCAGACCCTTGGCGCCGTAGGCCCAGATCACCCGATCCAGCAGTTGTTTGGACACCGAATAGATCCAGCGCTGCTTGTTGATCGGGCCGACCACCAGGTTGGAGGTGTCTTCGTCGAAGTGCATGTCCTGGCACATGCCATAGACTTCCGAGGTCGACGGGAAGATCACGCGCTTGTTGTACTTGACGCAGTAGCGCACCAGTTTCAGGTTTTCTTCGAAGTCGAGTTCGAACACGCGCAGCGGGTTGCGGGTGTATTCGATCGGCGTGGCGATGGCCACCAGCGGCAGGACCACGTCGCACTTCTTGATGTGGTACTCGATCCACTCGGAGTGAATGCTGATGTCGCCTTCGACGTAGTGGAAGTGCGGATGGCTGCGCAGACGGTCGATGGCGTCGGAACCGATGTCCAGGCCGTAGACTTCATAGCGGTCATCGCGCAGCAGGCGCTCGGACAAGTGATTGCCGATAAAGCCGTTGACGCCAAGGATCAGCACGCGAGTGCGACGCGGTGCGCGGCCGGATTCAGCTCCGCGCAACAGCGAGCCGTCGACCAGACCGAGTTCGTTGGCCAGTTGCGGGCCACTGAGGAACAGGCCGTTGTCGTTGCGTTGGCCGGAGAGGATCACCAGCGAATCTTCACCACAAGCAATGCGCAGCGGATCAACGCTGATTACGCGGCCGGGGGCCTGGCCGTCGTTGCCCTTGACGACTTCGGCGCTCCAGACGATGAGTTTGTGCTCACCGACCGCGCAGAACGCGCCCGGATACGGTTGGGTCACCGCGCGAACCAGGTTGAACAATTGCTCGGCAGGTTTCGCCCAGACCAGTTTGCCGTCCGCTGCGGTGCGACGACCAAACACCGTGGCTTTGGATTCGTCCTGCGCGGTTTCGCTGGTCTTGCCTTGCAGCATCGCCGGCAGCGTGTCGCGCAGCAGATCGGTGGCGGCGATGCGCAACTTGCCGTGCAGGCTCAAAGCGGTGTCGCTGCGTTCGATGGCCACGCGCTGTTGGGCAACAATGGCGCCGGCATCGGCACGTTTGACCATGCGGTGCAAGGTGGCGCCGGTTTCGCTTTCGCCATTGACCAGCACCCAGTTCGCCGGGGCGCGGCCGCGGTAGCTCGGCAACAGCGAGCCGTGCAGGTTGAACGCGCCTTTTTTGGCCACGGCCAGCAACGACTCGCTCAGCAGGTTGCGGTAGTAGAAGGAGAAGATGTACTCAGGGGCGAGTTTGGCAATCCGTTCGATCCACAACGGATGGTTGACGTCTTCCGGCGCGTGCACCGGGATGCCTTTGTTGGCACAAAGTTGCGCAACCGATCCGTAGAAGGCGTTCTCTTTCGGGTCATCGGCGTGAGTGAACACCGCCGCAATGTCATAGCCGCTGTCGAGCAGCGTTTGAATGCCGGCGCAGCCAATATCGTGATAAGCGAAGACAACAGTTTTTGCGCTCATGAGAGAACCTGATCATTGGAGGAGGAGAGACCGTCGACGGTGATGGCGCGCGGCGGCATGGCGGGTTGGCCGCGCAAGACTTTTTCAACGAAGAAACGCGGGCGGGCGCGCACGTCGCTGTACATGCGCCCGAGGTATTCACCGAGCAGGCCCATGCCGATGAACTGGCCACCGGTGAACACAAACAGCACGGCGAACAGTACGAACATGCCGTCACCGGCCCAGCCGGCACCGAACGCCAGGCGCATGACGATCAACGCGAAGGCAAACAGCAATCCAAGCCCGGCCATGGTGAAACCGACGATGCTCAGCAGGCGCAAAGGCGTGGTGGTCATGCAGGTGATCAAGTCGAACATCAGATTGATCAAACGCATCGGGCTGTACTTCGAATCGCCGTGCTCACGCTCGGCGTGGGCGACGACGATTTCGGTGGTGTGGCGGGCGAAACTGTTGGCCAGAATCGGAATGAAGGTGCTCCGTTCACGGCAGGCGAGCATCGCGTCGATGATCGTCCGCCGGTACGCGCGGAGCATGCAGCCGTAGTCGCTCATGGCGACGCCCGTAGAGCGCTGCACGGCGAGGTTGATCAGCTTCGACGGATAGCGGCGCAGGGCCGAATCCTGACGGTTGCCGCGCACTGTGCCGACCACGTCGTAACCCTTTTCCGCTTCGGCAACCAGCCGGGGGATTTCTTCCGGCGGGTTCTGCAAGTCGGCGTCGAGGGTGATGACCACATCGCCTTTGCACTGCTCGAAACCGGCCATGATTGCTGCGTGCTGGCCGTAGTTGCGGTTGAGGATGACCGCCACGAACGGGCTGTCCTCACGGCTCGCAGCTTCTTCCAGAAGGTTGGCGGACTCGTCACGGCTGCCATCGTCAACGAGGACGATTTCGTAATCGTGACGCAGCATCCGGCAGGCCGCCTCGGTGCGGCGCAGCAGTTCCGGCAGGCTGTCCTGTTCGTTGTAGACCGGGATAACGATCGACACACAGCGGATCGGATAGGGTTTCACGGGCGTTTGTCCATAAGAGTGGCGATGGCGCCGACCACGCGATCAAGGTCTTGATCGCTCATGTCGGGAAACAACGGAATCGAGCACAGCCGCGCCGAGTTCCACTCGGTGTCGGGCAGATACAGATCGGGATCACGCTGGCGATACCAGGTGTGCAGGTGGGTGGCGATGAAATGGATACCGGTGCCGATGCCCTGGTCCTGCAAGCCTTTCATAAAGGCTTCGCGGTCGATGCCGCAGCGCTCGCTGTCGATGCGCAGGATGAACAGGTGCCAGGCGTGGGTTTGTGCGTAAGCGGGCAGGGCCAGCGGTTGCACCGGCAGGCCTTCGAGTTTTTGCCGGTAGGCGGCGGCCAGTTCCGTGCGGCGGGCGTTGATTGCGTCCAGACGCTCCAGTTGCACCAGCGCAATCGCGGCGTTGATGTCGGCGAGGTTGTATTTGAACCCCGGCTCCATCACTTGCGCCTGCGGCTTGCGGCCACCGGTCAGGCGATCGTAGGCGTCGACGCCCAGACCGTGGAATTTGAGCATGCGCACGCGGCTGGCCAAGGCTTCGTCGTCGGTGACGAACATCGCGCCTTCGGCACAGGTCATGTTCTTGATCGCATGGAAGGAGAAAATCGCCGTGCCCTGCGCGCCGACGTGACGCCCCTTGTAGCGGGTGCCGGCAGCGTGCGCGGCGTCTTCGATCACCGCGATGCCGTGCTTGTCGGCCAGCGCATACAGCGGATCGAGATCAAACGCGGCGCCGGCGTAATGCACGGGAATGATTGCTTTGGTGCGTGGGGTAATGGCGGCTTCGATGCGCGCGGCGTCGGTCATCAAGGTGTCGCGATCAACGTCAACGAACACCGGTGTGGCGCCGAGCAGCGAGATCACGTTGGCGGTCGACACCCAGGTCTGCGACGGGGTGATGACTTCGTCACCCGGGCCAATGCCCAAGGCCAGCAAGGTGATGTGCATGCCGCCGGTGGCCGAGGAAAGTGCCAGTGCATGCTTGCAGCCGACATAGTCGGCAAACTGTTCTTCCAGTGCCTGGCTTTTAGGGCCTGTAGTAATCCAGCCCGAACGCAGTACTTGTTCAACTGCGGCTATTTCTTCATCGCCGATACTCGGCCGGGAAAACGGCAGAAACGCTTGACTCATAAGAACCTCGGGGCGACAGCCATCCTTCAGCCGATTGTCTGAAAAACACGGAATTTCAAAGGGTTGAGATACCGGCCGGGGAATGCCTGATTGACTTTTAAGTCCACGGACGGCAGGGTTGCAGGCCTTTCGGGGCAACCTGTTGTAACTAAGGTTATGCGCGTTTTTGTCAAAGGAACATGAAAAAACGGTCGGCGATTCGTCTATCTGTAAGCCATACAGCCACCGTTCAGACTTCTTCCGTTCATCGGCTCTTTTAATCGAAAAGTCCTACGGAAGAGTCGCTCTTTATATAAGTTTGTTTGCACTTTTAAGTTGTTTTGTTGAACTGTTTTCTATTCAAGGCCGTTTCGTTTGATTGACTTGTCGAGTACTGAATCCACCCCGTCCACCACTAATCCGCTGACGCTTTATCTGGCCCGCCTGGCGCCGTCCAGCCAACTGACCATGCGTTATGTCTTGCAGGACGCCGCTGACCGTCTCGGTTTCGAAGACGTGGATATCGAAGAAATCCCCTGGCACCGGCTGCAACCGGAAGACGTCGTGGCGCTGGTCGCCGCGTTGCGCGCCGACGGCTATGCACCGAATACCTCGTCGCTGTATGTGAATGCCGTGCGCGGGGTGATGAATGAAGCCTGGCGCATGAGCCTGATCAGTCAGGATCACTTGTTGAAGATGCGTTCGGTCAAAGCCATTGCCGGCACGCGCTTGTCGCAGGGGCGCAACTTGAAGCGCACTTTGATCCACGAACTGATGGAAGTGTGCGCCGCCGATCCACGCCCGCAAGGGCTGCGCGATGCGGCGGTGATTGCGTTGTTGTACGGCACCGGCATGCGTAAATCGGAGTCGGTGGATCTGGACTTGAATCAGGTCGACTTCACCGAGCGCAGCCTGACCGTCACCGGCAAGGGCAACAAACAACTGATCAAGTACGCACCGGCGTGGGCGTTCGCCAAACTCGATGCATGGCTGGAACTGCGCCGTTCAGAACTCAAGGAAGGCGAGACTGACGACGCCTTTCTGTTCAATCGCATCCGTCGCGGCAGCCATATCACCCGCGAGCGCATCACCAAACACGCGATCTATTACATCGCCCGTCAGCGTGGCACGCAGGTCGGGGTGAAGATCATGCCGCACGATTTCCGCCGTTCGTTTATCACGCGGGTGATCGAGGAGCATGATTTGTCGATTGCGCAGAAGCTCGCGCACCACAGCAACATCCAGACCACCGCCAACTACGATGTGCGTGATGACAACGAGCGGCGGCGTGCGGTCGATCGTTTCGATCTGTAGGCCCCGTCAGGACGGCGAAGGGCAGGTGCGCGCGTTGCCGGTGGCCGCCCGACTGATCTGCTCGGCCAGCCGTTTGACGTTGTGCTGCTGGGCACCCACCAGATCATCGATGGTCGGGCCGGACGGTGTTTGCAGGGTCGAACGGCATGTCAGCGAGCCATTGTCAGTGGCGCCGACGGGACGCAAGCGCCATTTGGCGTCGATCAGGCCGTACTGACCGGGGATCGAGTCGAAGCGTTGCACTTCGATGCGCACCGAAACATTGCCTTGGCCACTGCTATTGCTCAATTGATCGGCCAACGCCCCGCGCAACTCATCCGCCAGTGTCGCCCCCCACCAATCGGTTTCCAGAATCGCCAGGCCGCTGTTGCCCTGGCGGATAACGATTTGTGCACGGTCGACCTGCGGCGGCACGCTCAGCGCTTCAATCGGAATCTGCGCGCCGGTCCGGGTGTTGGCGATCTGCACCGGCGTCAGGGTGTGAAAGCTGATCGGGTCGCTGCGGCACGCGCCCAGCAGCATGAAGGCAGCGAGCACGGTGATCTTCAGCGGTAAAGCCATTGGGTTAGCTCCTGTGCTCAATTGCGCGGCGGTCCTTTCAGATCCAGCGGCGCGGCGTTATCGGGGCGACCGCGGATCAACGATTCCGGATGCCGGCCGAGGTAATCCGACAGCTCACGCAGCGAGCGCGACATACGCCCGAGTTCGTCGAGGGTTTCCGTGAGTTTCTCGCGTTGCGGCGAATCTTCGGCCAGGGTCGAGCTGGCGGACTGCAAGGTCTTGCTGACGTCGGCCAGAGTGCTCTGCACGCCCGGCAGGGTCTTGGCGTTGAACTGGGTCAGGCCTTTGCGCAACTCGATCAGATTGCTGTCGAGGTTGTTGGCGATGCGATCAACCGGCAGCTTGTTGAGCTTGTCGACCACGGCTTCGAGTTTTTCCTGCAACTGTTCGAGGCTGCCGGGCACGGTTGGAATCACCACCGGGCGCGCCGTGGGGTCAAAGGCAACTTTTTCGGCTTTCGGGAAGAAGTCCAGCGCCACGTACAGTTGCCCCGTCAGCAGGTTGCCACTGCGGGCCTGGGCGCGCAGGCCATTGTCGATGAAGGTGCCCATCAGACGAATACCGGCGGCCTCATCGTTGGGATCATGCTTGAACGCGGTGAGCATTTTTCCGTAAGCCATGCCCAAACGTTGCGGGTAAATAACGATGCCGACGTTAAGCGGGAAGCTGCGTTTTTTCGCGTCGAAATCCAGATTGATCGCCACCACTCGACCGATTTCCATGCCGAGGAATTCCACCGGTGCGCCGACCTTCAAACCGCGCAGGGATTGGTCGAAACGCAGACTCAGGTATTGCGCCTTGCCATTGGGCGGGGCGAGGGCGGTGGTCTGGTCGGCGAACAGTTCGAAGTCTTTGTCATCGGCGGCGGCGACGTCGTTGGGGCTGTAATCCGGGGCGCGAAAAGCGATGCCGCCCACCAGCATGGAGGACAGGGATTCGGTTTTCACCTGAAAACCGTTGGCGCCGACGCTGACGTCGATGCCACTGGCGTTCCAGAATCGGGTGTTTTCGGTGACGAACGCATCGTTGGGCGCGTGAATGAATACTTCGATGTTCACGCCTTTACCGTCAGGCGCCAGCGCGTAGGTGACGACCTGGCCGACAGGGATCTTGCGGTAATACACCGGCGACCCGATGTCCAGCGAACCGAGATCCTGGGTGTGCAGCATGAAACGCTTGCCCGGTTCGCCGTAGGTGATCGGCGGCGGGTTTTCAAGGCCTTTGAAGTTTTTCGCTCGGGAGTTGGACTGGCCGATGTCGGCACCGATGTAGTCGCCGGAGAGCAGAGTGTCGATACCCGACACGCCTCCGGCACCGATTCGCGGGCGTACCACCCAGAACTGTGAGTCTTCACGGGTGAAGGTTTCGGCCTGTTTGGCCAGTTTGATCGTGGCGTTGACGCTTTTCTGGTCGTCGCTCAACTCGACATCAGTGACCTGGCCAATCACCACATTACGGTATTTGACTTCGGTCTTATTGGCCGTCAGACCACTGCCGGTCTTGAAGGTGACCACGATGGTCGGCCCTTCCTGCATGATGTTGTGCACCACCAGCGAAATGCCCACGAGCACCGCCACAATCGGCACAATCCAGACGAGTGAAATGCCGAAACGGCGGGTTTTGACGGGGGCTTGGCCTGGCGCTCGCGGCTCGTCGGTGGCTGACGACTTCATCCATGTCTCCTCGATTGAATGGGCACTGAGCGTCAGGAACGCAAAAGCACCTCATCAATATAGAAGTGCTTGGCGATAGAGCAAATGTGTATAGCTCACCTGTGCTTGATGATCGTTCCCACGCTCTGCGTGGGAATGCCTCAAGGGACGCTCTGCGTCCAGTGACGCGGAGCGTCACGGGCTGCGTTCCCACGCAGAGCGTGGGAACGATCAGATCGCGACAGCGCTGCTTGTGCTGTCAGCCGAGCATTTCCCGCAGGCGATACCAGAACATCCCCAGTGCCAGCAGTGGCGAACGCAGGGCCGGGCCGCCGGGGAAGGTCATGTGCGGCACGCCGCTGAACACATCCATGCCTTGGCTGTGGCCGGCATGAATGGCTTCGCCAAGCAGTTTCGCGCACCAGTGGGTGACGTTCAGACCATGGCCGGAATAGCCCTGCGCATAGAAAACGTTCGGGTGCTGTTTGAGCCGGCCGACCTGTGGGAAACGATTGGCGGTGATGCCGATCTTGCCGCCCCACTGGTAATCGATGCGCACGTCGGCCAGTTGCGGGAAGACCTTGAGCATCTTCGGCCGCATATAAGCGGCGATGTCCGCCGGATCGCGCCCGGAATAGTGACAGGCACCGCCGAACAGCAAGCGCCGATCAGCCGAGAGCCGGTAGTAATCGAGGCCGACTTTCTGGTCGCACACCGCCAGATTGTGCGGAATCAGCTGCGCGGCGCGGGCCTCGGACAATGGTTCGGTGGCGATGATGTAACTGCCGGCCGGCAGCACCTTGCCACTGAGTTGTTGTTCGAGTTCGTCCAGATGCGCATTGCAGCCGAGCACCAGACTGCCAGCCCGCACCGTGCCGTTTGCGCAACGCACCTGCACGGTTGGGCCGTGGATGATTTCCAGCACTTCACTCTGCTCGAAAATCCGCACGCCAAGCGACGCTGCCAGCCGCGCTTCGCCTTGCACCAGATCCAGCGGGTGCAGGTGCCCGGAACCCATGTCGACCAGCCCACCGGCATAAATGTCGGAGTTGACCACCTGCTGGCGGATCTGCTCCGGGCCGATCAGTCGGGTTTCGTGGGCGTAACCGAGTTCGGTGAGATCGACTAGCTCATCCTTGAACGCAGCGAATTGCGCCGGGGTGTTGGCCAGGTCGCAGAAGCCCCAGCGCAGATCACATTCGATGCCGTTGTCGCCGATGCGCTGGCGCACCAGTTCCACCGAATCGATGCCGGCGCGTTGCAAATAACGCACGCCTTCCTGACCGACATACTTGGCGAAGCCTTCGACCTCATGACCGATCCCGCGAATCAACTGACCGCCATTGCGTCCGCTGGCGCCCCAGCCGATGCGCCGGGCTTCGATCAAGATCACCGACAGCCCGCGCTGGGCCAGTTCGATCGCGGTGTTGACCCCGGTGAACCCGCCGCCGATCACGCAGACATCGGCGCTCAGATCACCTTCCAGTTGCGGATAAGGTGTAGTCGCCCGAGCGGAGGCTGCGTAATAGGAACGGGCGTGTTCTTGGGTGTACTGATTCATTTGTTCGACTTCACTTTGCTCCAGGAGCGGGTCATCAGACGCATGATCGCTTGAGGCGGGGTGGTAGAGATGTAGAGTTTGTCGAGGACTTCTTGAGGTGGATACACCTCAGGATTGTTGACCAGCTCCGGATCCATGTATTGCTTGGCCGACGGGTTCGGGTTGGCGTAACCGACGGACGCACTGACCTTGGCAATCACCTGCGGATCGAGCAGGTAATTAATGAAGGCGTGGGCTTCTTTGGTGTTGCTCGCATCGGCCGGAATCGCCAACAGATCGAACCAGAGGTTGGCGCCTTCCTTTGGAATCGCATAGGCGATGTTCACGCCGTTCTTGGCTTCCTTGGCGCGGTTGGCGGCCTGAAACACGTCGCCGGAATAACCGAAGGCTACGCAGATATCGCCGTTGGCCAGATCCGATACGTATTTCGAGGAATGGAAATAGGTGATGTACGGACGGATGCTCAGCAGTTTCGCTTCAGCCTTTTTATAGTCTTCGGGGTTTTCGCTGCGCGGGTCCATGCCCATGTAATTAAGCACGGCAGGGAAGACTTCGTCTGCGGAATCCATCATCGACACGCCGCACTGGGTGAGTTTCTTCAGGTTCTCGGGTTCGAACAGCACCGCCCAGGAATCGATGTGGTCGATGCCCAGCACCTGTTTGACCTTGTCGACGTTGTAGCCGATGCCGTTCGTACCCCACAGGTACGGCACCGAGTGCTCGTTGCCCGGGTCGTTTTTCTGTAGCAGTTCGAGCAGTTTCGGGTCGAGGTTCTTGAAGTTCGGCAACTGCGAGCGATCAAGTTTGAGAAATGCGCCGGCCTTTACCTGACGCGCGAGGAAGTGGTTGGAGGGTACGACCACGTCGTAACCGGTACGACCGGCGAGCAGTTTGCCTTCGAGGGTTTCGTTGGAATCGAAAACGTCGTAGATCACCTTGATCCCGGTTTGGCTCTGGAAGTCGGCGAGGGTGGTTTCGCCGATGTAGTCGGTCCAGTTGTAGACGCTGACCGTCGGTTGGGCGTGAGCTACAGCGCTGAACAGCACGCTCAGGGCGACCGGGAGTACGGATTTCAACAGACGCATATCGACACCTCTTCTTATAATGATCGTTCCCACGCTCTGCGTGGGAATGCCTCAACGGACGCTCCGCGTTCGGCTTTGGATGGGACGCGGAGCGTCCCGGGCTGCATTCCCACGCAGAGCGTGGGAACGATCGACACAGGGGATATTTTGGTTTGGGTTAAACGCTGAGCATCAGGAACTCACGCTCCCACGAGCTGATCACGCGCTTGAAGTTTTCATGCTCGGCACGTTTCACCGCGACATAGCCACGGACGAACTTGTCGCCAAGGTATTGCGCTACGGCTTCGCATTCTTCCATCTGCGTCAGCGCTTCTTCGATGGTGATCGGCAGGCGCAGATTACGGCGTTCGTAAGCGCGGCCCTGGACCGCAGCGCTCGGCGCGATGCCTTCGACCATGCCGATGTAACCGCAGAGCAGGCTCGCGGCAATCGCCAGGTACGGGTTGGCATCGGCGCCCGGCAGACGGTTTTCCACGCGCATGGCTTCCGGACTGGAGGTCGGCACACGCAAACCGACGGTGCGGTTTTCTTCGCCCCATTCGACGTTGACCGGTGCAGAAGTGTCCGGCAGGAAGCGGCGGAACGAGTTGACGTTCGGCGCGAACATCGGCAGCACTTTCGGGATGTATTTCTGCAAACCGCCGATGTAATGCAGGAACAGCTCGCTCATCTGCCCGTCTTCATTGGCGAAAATCGGTTTGCCAGTGGCGATGTCCACCACGCTCTGGTGGATGTGCATGGCGCTGCCCGGCTCATCGCCGATCGGCTTGGCCATGAAGGTCGCGGCGACGTTGTGCTTGAGCGCGGCCTCTCGCATGGTGCGTTTGAACACGGTGATCTGGTCGGCCAGATCGAGGGCGTCGCCGTGACGGAAGTTGATTTCCATCTGCGCCGGGCCGTCTTCGTGGATCAGCGTGTCCAGATCCAGTCCTTGCAGTTCGCACCAATCATAGACGTCTTCGAACAACGGATCGAATTCGTTGGCAGCATCAATGGAGAACGACTGCCGACCGCTTTCTGCACGGCCCGAGCGGCCCAATGGTGCCTTGAGCGGCAAGTCCGGGTCTTCGCAGCGTTGGGTCAGGTAGAACTCCATTTCCGGCGCAACAATGGGCTTCCAGCCTTTATCGGTGTACAGCTGCAGGACTTTTTTCAGCACGTTGCGCGGCGACAGTTCGATCGGGTTGCCGAACTTGTCGAAGGTATCGTGAATGACGATGGCGGTCGGCTCGATCGCCCATGGAATCACGTAGACCGCGTCAGCCACGGGCTTGCAGACCATATCGATATCGGCAGGATCGAGCAGGTCGTAGTAGATGTCGTCGTCGACAAAATCCCCGGTTACCGTTTGCAGCAGCACACTTTCCGGCAGACGCATGCCTCGCTCATGCAGGAACTTGTTGGTCGGTGCGATCTTGCCGCGGGCAATGCCGGTCAAGTCGCTGACCACACATTCGACTTCGGTAATCTTGTGATCTTTCAGCCACGTGAACAGCTGATCGAAAGGGGCATTCATAAAGACCTCGTTATTGGTTTTATAGACGCCGGGGAGGGCGGGTTTCATCTTCCGCCCCTTCCCCTGTGGCGCGTTGACGACTATCTTGGGCGAGCCTTGCAGTTCCATCTATCCACTTTAAGCAGCACCAAAGCGCACCAAAAGAGTGCGCAAGGTCACCCCATGACAACGTGCAATCCGCTCCAGGTTCAAGCATTCAACACCGCCGATGTGGCTGAGCAAGTCCGCGCCACACCGGGCTGGGTCCAGCATTACCAACAGATGTCGCCGGGTCATTTCGCCGGGCAGATCCGCTATCTGGATCTGCAGGGTGTCGAGGTCTACGAAGAGCAGATGAACACCCGGGTCGAGCAGAATTTCAGTGCGCCATCGGGTGCTTTGGCGTTCTGTTTTGATCGAAGTGACAACGCGCTGTACCTGCTCAATGAAGACAGCCGCAACATCTGGATCACCCCGGAGAACTATCAGGAAATCGCCGTCGTGTTCGGCCCGGAGTTTGTCCGTCAGCACGGTCTGAATGTGGCGAAACTCGAAGGCTTGTTCATGACGCAACTCAATTGCGGGCAGAACGCCTTGTTCAGTCGCTGGTTAAGCTCGATTCTCACAAAGTTGTCGCAAGCTATTGATCCGCTTGATAAAGACGCGCTGACACAGCAGCTGCTGGAAGACTGTCTGTTCATCCTCGACAACGCTCATACAAGTCTTGATCGCGGTGGGTTACAGCGGCGCACCGAAGAGCGAATGATCATGAAACGGGTGGGAGAGTGGGCGGCGGATTCGCCGGAAGACACCGTCAATCTGCTCGAACTGTCGCACGTTGCGGGCGTGCCACTGCGCCAGTTGCAACAAGCCTTCAAGGCCTACACCGGCATGACGCCAAGTCACTGGCTGCGCCTGCGCCGATTGAACAGTGCACACCGCGAATTGCTCAAGCGTCGGCCCACGGAAACTACGGTTGCCGAGGTGGCGATGCAGTGGTCGTTCTGGCATTTGGGAAGGTTTTCCAGCAGTTACCGGGCGTTGTTCAAGGAGTTGCCGAGCGAGACCTTGAAGCGCTCATGAAAGCCGTCTTGGATAAAAAGGCTTTGTCTCGGCGCGCAAGTTAAATAGAATCACTCTCATTTGAAACTGACTTCGCGCAGGACTCTTGAGATGACTGAAGCAGCGACGCCATCGCCGCAGCACCTGCACGAACTGTATCGCGACCATCGAGGCTGGCTGGAAACCTGGCTGCGGCGGCGCATGGGCAACGCGTGGGATGCGGCGGACCTGAGTCAGGACACCTTCCTGCGCGTACTCTGCAGTGCGCAACCGATCGCCGACATGCGCGAGCCGCGCGCGTATTTGCTGACGGTGGGCAAACGCCTGCTGAGCAATTTCTACACCCGCCGCAGTCTGGAAAAGGCCTATCTCGAAGCCCTCGCGCAGTTGCCCGAAGAATGCGTGCCGTCGCCCGAGCAGCGTTGGCTGCTGCTGGAAACCTTGCAAACGCTGTACGAGTTACTCGATGGTTTGCCGCGAGCGGTGCGTCGGGCCTTTCTCCTGAGTCAGCTCGAAGGCCTCGGTTACCGTGAAATCGCCGAACGTTTGCAGGTTTCGGAGCGAAGTATAAAACGTTACATGGCAATGGCTTACGAGCATTGTTTGATGTTGGATCTATGATGCGCGTCGCACGCAACACCGAAGCGCGTGAAGTGGCGCGAGCCGCCGCACAGTGGTTGGCATTGCTCGAATCCGGCGAGGCCAGTGAAGCCGATCACATGCGACTGAAGCACTGGCGTGACAGCGATAGCCGCCATGAAAACGCCTGGCAGAAGATTCAATTGCTGCGCCAGCGCTTTTCCAGTCTGCCGACAGAATTGGCCATGGCCACACTCGATCGCCCGGATCTGGCGCGGCGTGCAGCTCTGAAAAGGGCGCTGGGTCTGGCGGCGCTGGTGCCTACGGCGTGGTTGATCAGTCGCCAGTTGCCCCTCGACGTCTGGCGCGCGGATTTGCACACTTCCACCGGCGAGCACACGCGAACACGGCTGGCCGACGGCAGCACCTTGCAGCTGAACACCGCCAGTGCGGTGAACGTCGATCTGGCCAGCCGTCAGTTGACGTTGGTGCGCGGCGAAATGGCGCTCAACGTTCCGGGTAGCACGGCATTGACGGTCAACGCGCCGTACGGTCGGATCATTGTCAGCCGCAGCGAAGTCTGCGTGCGCCTCAACGAACGTGATTGCACCGTGTCGGTGGTCAGTGGTTCGGTGCAATTGCAGCCGTTGCACGGGCCGGCGCTGCAGTTGAACGCCGGGCAACTGGTCAATTTGCAGACCTCCGGCGCCGGACCGGTCACGTTGTTCGACGCCAAAATGCCCGGTTGGCGTGACGGTGTGTTGATGGCGCAAAACCAGCCGTTGGGGGATTTCCTGCGCGAGTTGAGCCGATATCGCTCGGGGCATCTGCGCTGGGAGCCAGCACTTGAAAGCCTGCGTGTCACCGGCAGTTTCCGTCTCGACGACACCGATAAAGTGCTGGCGCTGCTGGCGGCGAGCCTGCCATTGGAGGTCCATTCGCGCACGCGTTTCTGGGTAACGCTGGCGCCGCGAAAAAATATCATCTGAAGCCTGTCCCTTTTTTTCGCCTCACCGGTCATTGCAGGTAAGTGAACAAAATCGAGAGCTTCTTCCAATGCCCGCAGTATTCCCAAGTCGTTTGCGTCCGTTGTTGCAGTTGAGCCTCTTGCTGAGCCTGAGTGCCAGCCCTGTGTTGATCCAGTCGAGCTGGGCCGAAGACGCCCGGCGCAGTTATCAGGTGCCGGCCGGTAGCCTGAGTGCAGCGTTGACGCGGTTTGCCGGGTTGGCCGGGGTCAATCTTTCGGTCGATCCGGCGCTGGTCAGCGGCCGCAACAGTAATGGTTTGTCCGGCGAATTCGCTGTGGAGGAGGGGTTCGCTCGTTTGTTGCTGGGTTCCGGTCTGCAACTGCAACCGCTGGGCGATCATGCCTACACACTGATTCCAGTCGCCGAGGGCAGCAGCCTGCAACTGGCGCCGACTTCGATCCTCGGCGCCAGCGATTCGACAGGCGCTGATGTCTTTGCCGGCGGCCAAGTCGCGCGGCGTGGCTCGCAGGGTTTGCTGGGGTCGAAAGACTTCATGGAAACCCCGTTCAGCATGACCACCTACACCAGCGAAGCCGTGAAAAACCAGCAGGCACGCACGCTGGGCGATCTGATCGCCAGCGACCCTTCGGTGCGTGCAACCAACCCGGCCGGTGGCCGCTACGAGCAGTTCACCATCCGTGGTTTCAGCCTGTTCAACAGCGACGTGGCGTACAACGGGCTCTATGGCGTGCTGCCGACGTACACCATTGACATGGAAATGGCCGATCGCGTCGACATCCTCAAAGGCCCGAGCCAACTCATTAACGGCATCTCGCCACGGGGTAGCGTGGGCGGAGGCATCAATGTGGTGCCTAAGCGTGCCACCGACAAACCGATCACTTCGCTGACGGCTAATTATGCGTCGAACAATCAGCTCGGCGGCGCAGTGGATGTCGGCCGGCGGTTCGGTGAGGACAATCAGTTCGGCCTGCGCTTCAACGGCGTCAAACAGTCCGGTGATACCGAGTGGGATCATCAAAGTGTCGACCGTGACATGGCCGTGCTCGGCCTGGATTTTCGCGGTGAGCGCTTGCGACTTTCGACCGATATCGGCCACACCGAACGCGACACCGACGCGCCGCAGGAGCGCGTGCAGGTCGCGGCCAATGCCAAGGTTCCGAGCGCGAATAGCGTGCATCGCAATTACGCGCAACCGTGGACTCAGGCGAAAACCGAGGACACCTTCGGCACGCTCAACGCCGAGTTCGACGTCAATGATTCGGTGATGCTGTACGGCGGCGTCGGCGCGCGCAAAAGTAATCATGACTTCTTGCGCCACGCCGTTTCCGTGACCAACGATGCCGGTGATTTCAGCGTGCAACCGCGTGATTTTACCCGCGACGAGAATGTCCGGACCGCCACGGCAGGCGTGCGCAACTGGTTCCATACCGGGCCAGTGAGCCATGAGGTCAATCTCGCGGCCAGCTACTTTTATATGGATTTCGAGAACGGCGGCGCGCGCTACGCGGCCGGGCGCAGCAATCTGTATGACCCGGTGGAAATCGCCAAACCCGGTACGCCGACACGCAATGACGCCAAGGTCTACACGGAAAACCGCTTCAGCGGCGTGGCGTTGTCCGACACCTTGGGTTTTTTCGACGATCGATTGCTGCTGACCCTCGGCGCTCGCTGGCAGCGGGTAAAAGTCGATGACTGGAGCGATGACATCAAAGGCGACACCGCTTACGACGAGGAAAAGATTTCGCCCTCGGGCGGCATTCTGTTCAAGGCGACTGACAAGCTGTCGCTGTACGCCAACTACATGGAAGGCCTGAGCCAGGGCAAAATCGCGCCGTCGACTTCCATCAACGAAGACGAAATCTTCCCGCCGTTTATCAGCCGTCAGGTTGAAGTCGGTGCCAAGTACGATGCCGGCGCCTACGCGCTGACCGCTGCGGTGTTTCGCATCAAGCAACCGGCGTACGAAACCAACGCCACCACGCGAGTCTTCGGACCCAATGGCAAGCGCGAGAACAATGGCGTGGAGTTGAGCGTGTTCGGCGAACCGCTCAAAGGCTTCCGCTTGCTTGGCGGTGTGATGTACATCGACAGCGAGCTGACTCACACCACCAACGGCACCTTCGACGGCAACCGTGCGCCGGCGACGCCGAAATACAACGTCAATCTGGGCGCAGAGTGGGACGTGCCGACGGTGCAAGGGCTGACGCTGACAACCCGGGGCATTTATTCCAGCTCGCAGTATCTGGATCAGTCCAACGAGAAGGAAATCGATTCCTGGGAGCGCTTCGATGTGGGCACGCGCTATGCGTTCAAGGTTGACGACAAAACCATCACCCTGCGCGGGAATATCGAGAACGTGCTGGACAAGCGTTATTGGAGTTCGGCAGGGGCGTCCGATGACAGTGAACCGGGATTGACGTTGTCGACACCGAGAACCTATCTGCTTTCAGCGACGGTTGATTTCTGATCCCAATCGGCAAATCGTAAGCAATCGGGAGTGCTATCAGCGAGCTGACCCACTCTTACAGTGATGTCCTGACCACCAATGGACAGTCAACGCGCTGAGTTCCCGATAGCTCAAGGGTTTCGATCAGATGCCGTGCAGCCTGGCGACCAATCTCGTAGTACGGCAGTTGCACGGTAGTCAGCGGCGGGATGAACAACTCGGCAATGCCGATCATGTTGTCGTAGCCGAGGACGGCAACATCGTCGGGAATTTTCAGGCCACGCCCCAACAACAGCTGATAGGCACAAAAGGCAATGCGGTCGTTGCCACAGATCAAAATATCGAATTGGGGACGACCATCAATGACATGCCGGTCGAGGATAGCGGCTGTTTCACTGTAGGCATCATGATCGGATAGGTCGTATTGCAGGAGCGTGTCAGGCGCCAGGCCGAATGCCTGACAGGCACGCTGCAGACCTTGTTGTCGCAGCCCCCATGCCAGACTCTGTTTCGGCAGATTGATACACAGAGGACGCTTGTAGCCGAGGCTCAATGCGTGGTGCACGGCGCGATACTGGCCCATTTCGTCGTCGGGTACATAGCTGACGAGGCGGCTGTCATCTGCCAGACAATTGGCGAGCACCAGCGGCTTGCTCTTCAAGCGCTCGGGAATGCTGACCTGGCGAAACCCCATGGCGCTGAAGATCAAGCCGTCCGGACGGTGCGACAGCATCAGGTCAATGTTCTGGTCGGTGGGCGGGTTGCTCAGCAGGTTGAGGATAAAGACATTCCAGCCGGCCTGCTGCGCGGTCTGTTCAATGGACAGCAGCAGCTCGACCGCGAAGGGCGTGGTCGCAGTGTCCAGCGCGAACACACCGATGGTGCGCGACTGGAGGTTGTCACCGCGCATCTTGCGCGCTGACAGGCTGGGTACGAATTGCAGTTCATCAATGGCACGACGCACCCGTAGAAGGGTTTCGGGGCTCAGTTTTTCCGGAGTATTGAGCGCTCGAGACACCGTCATCAGGGACACGCCGGCCAGCTGTGCAACGTCTTTCACTGAAGTCATGCGAAGTGCGGCCGGTCAGGTTGACGCAGAATCATGACACAGGGCCCGGGCTTCTCGCGACCCGAATGACGCCGCTCATGACCATGCAGAACCGAGCGGCCATGCCTTGGCAATCGAGACGCGCCCGCCACCCCCGCTTGCCACCAGCTTCACGCCCAGACTGTCGGAACGCGGATAGAGGCGACTGCTGAGACTGAAGCGGCCGTTTTCGTCGAATACCTCGATGGATGAGCGATCAAGAAACACGCGCAGTTCCAAGCGCTCTTGTGTCGGGTCTATCGCCACGCTGCGCTGGCCTGTGACTTGCGCACCCGAGCGGCTGCGATCAAGCATCAGGCGCTGCAGTGACGCATCGTAATAGAGCAGGGTTTCTTCACGGCCATCGTCGCTGCAACGCAAAGCGACTCCCAGGTGGCCGTCAGTGCAGCCGAGCAGATCCAGATGCACATGGATTTCGAGCATGTCGCCGTTTACCTCCGGCACCCGGCGGGTTCCCGACGCTTCCCACCACGGCGTCCCCGGCAATTGCGCCATTCGCAGCGCGCTGAGCTCGCGTGCCGGATACACGCAAAGGCGATCGGCGCACAGTTCCAGTTCGCGTGGCAATCCGAGCATGCCGCACCAGTGATGGGCCTGGCTCGGCATCGGGCTTTCCCACATGTCCAGCCACGCCCATACGAGGCGCCGGCCATCGGCGGCCAACAGCGTTTGCGCCGCATAGAAATCGTGGCCGTTATCCAGCTCGATAAAAGGCCCGCCCGTGAAGTGCCACTGGTTATCGAGCTGGCCCACTCGATAACCGGTCTGGTATTTGTTGAGCCGGTCATAACCGTCGGCTTGCATGCCTTGCGGAGAGTACAGCAGCACATCGCGCCCATTCAGGCGAAACAGGTCCGGGCATTCCCACATATAGCCATCGCCTTCGCTGCCGGCGGACACATAGTCGAGGAATTCCCAGACGTGCAGATCCGTGGAGCGGTACAACGGCAGCAGCGGCTTGTCGCCCAGACGTGCGCCGGCAATCAGGTACCAATAACCATCGTCCTGCCAGACCTTGGGGTCACGAAAGTGCATGATGCTGTCTTGCGGCGCGCTGTCGATCACCGCGCCGTGTTTGACGAAGCGGATGCCGTCGTTGCTGGTGGCCAGGCACTGGACCTGTTTGATCAGGCGCTCGTCACCCACTTCGCCCAGCCAGGTGTGCCCGGTGTAGATCAGGGCCAGGGTATCGCCACAGACCACGGCGCTACCGGAAAAACAGCCGTCGCGGTCGCAGTCATCGCCGGGTGCCAGTGCAATGGGCAGGTGCTGCCAGTGCACCAGATCGGCACTCTTGGCGTGGCCCCAATACATCGGCCCCCATTTCGCATCGAAGGGATGATGCTGATAGAAAACGTGATACTCGCCACGGAAGTACACGACCCCGTTCGGGTCGTTCATCCAGCCGGCCGGCGGGGCAATATGATAACCGGGACGATAATCCTCGATGACGCGAGACTGGCTGTCAGCCAGGGCGCGCTGCGCAAGGTCAAGGGTCGAAGACATGGGATCGCTCTGGGTATTCAAAGACAAGGTCATAGCGCGTGTGCTCGGATTGAGCGCCGAGAGAGGTCATCCGCCACGGATTGAATGGCGTGCGGGTGGCGCTTCAATGCCGTGCCGTCGGCGTCGAACAGGTGGATCTTGTCGATGTCCAGTTGCAGTTCGACCCGATCGCCCGCCTGCCAACCGGCGTTAACTTCACAACGACAGATCAATGGCTCGTCCTGCCCGGTATCGAGGTGCACATAGGTTTCACTGCCCAGGTATTCGACCCCGGTCACGACGACGCCAGCCGCTCCCGTCGCCGCTTTGAGCGAAAGGTGTTCCGGGCGAACGCCCAGGCTCAGCGAGGCGTCTGCCGCCAGGTTCGAGCTGTCGAAGGGCAGGGTGGTCATCCCCAAAACCGGAGTATCAACCAGGCTGGTTTCTCCCGGCGCCTGCAAGCGTGCCGGCAGGAAATTCATTCTCGGCGAACCGAGAAAACCGGCGACAAAGCGGCTGGCCGGGCGCTCATAGAGTTCGCGTGGTGAGCCGACCTGCTCTATATGGCCGCCATTGAGCACGACAATTTTGTCGGCGAGGGTCATCGCTTCCACCTGATCGTGAGTGACGTAGATCATGGTCGAGCGCAATCGGTCATGCAGTCGGGCGATTTCGTTACGCATCTGCACCCGCAAGGAAGCATCCAGATTGGACAGCGGCTCATCGAACAACAGAATGTCCGGCTCGCGCGCCATGGCCCTGCCCATGGCCACACGTTGACGCTGCCCTCCAGACAGTTCTTTTGGCTTGCGTTGCAGCAGTTTGTCCAATTGCAGGATTTGCGCAGTTTTCAGCACCCGCTCGCGCAGGCTGCTCTTTTCAGTCTTGGCCAGTTTGAGGCCAAAACTGATGTTGTCGTAGACGCTCATGTGTGGGTACAGCGCATAGGACTGAAAGACCATGCCGACGCCACGTTCGCGCGGTTCGAGGTCGTTGACTCGCCGCCCGTCGATCAGCAGGTCGCCGGCGCAGATCGAATCCAGTCCGGCGATCAGGCGCAGCAGCGTCGACTTTCCGCAGCCCGAAGGACCGACGAACACCACGAATTCACCTGCAGCGATCTCCAGGTTGATGTCGCGAAGAATCCGCGCGCCGCCCAATTGTTTGTTGACGTTGTCCAGTTTCAATTTCATCACGATGCGGTTCCTTGTCTTTATTGGGCATCAACCCTTTAACGCGCCGGCAGTGAGACCGGAAACGATTCGGCGCTGGAAGATCAGCACCAGAATCACCAGTGGGACGGTGACCAGCACCGAGGCAGCCATCAACAAGCCCCAAGGCAATTCATGGGGGCTGCCGCCGGAAATCAAGGCGATGGCAACCGGCACCGTGCGTTGGCTGTCGGTGAGGGTGAACGTCAGGGCAAACAGAAACTCGTTCCACGCCGCGATGAAGGCCAGCAAACCGGTGGTGACCAGGGCGGGCCAGAGTAGCGGCAACAGCACGCGGGTCAGCGTCACCCACGGGGACGCACCATCCATGATTGCCGCTTCCTCCAGTTCATGGGGGAGTTGCCCCATGAACGTGGTCAGCACCCAGACGGTGAAGGGCAGGGTGAAAATCGTGTAGCTGAGGATCAACGCCCACGAGGTGTTGTACAGACCCAAGGCGCGGATCACTTCGAACAGTCCCGACAGCACCGCGACCTGAGGAAACATCGACACGCCAAGGACCATCATCAACACCGTGCCACGCCCACGGAATTTCACCCGGCCCAAGGCATAGGCAGCGGTCAGGCTGAGGAACAGCGCTAGTGTCACCACGCACAGCGCAACCACCAGCGAATTACCGATCGCTCGCAGGAATGAAGCCTGGTGGAGGACCGCCGCGTAATTGGAGAAGTCAGGATTTTCGATCCAGTAACTCACTTCGAACAAGGCGCTGGAGGGCTTCAGCGACGTCACGATGGCGTAGTAGAACGGGAAAACCGCATACAGCAGCAACACCCCGATCAGGCACCAGAATCCGAGGCGCAACAGCGCTTTTTTCAGCAGGCGCGGGCTCATGCGCGGACCTCCATTTGACGGCGTCCGAGGTAGAGATAAAGCATGGCGATCACAGCGACCACCAGAAACAACAGCGTCGACGCCGCGCTGCCGTAACCGACGTCCTGGAACTCCACCAAGTGCTGGCGGGCATACACCGACATGCTCATGGTGCTCGACGAGTTCGAGGTCAGCACATAGATGACGTCGAATACCCGCAGGGAATCGAGGATGCGGAAGATCGCCGCCACCAGCAGTGCAGGCATCAACAGTGGCAGCGTGACGCGCCAGAACACCTTCAGCGGATGAATGCCATCGACCCTGGCCGCTTCGTAACAATCGCTCGGCAACATCTGCAAGGCAGCGAGCATCAGCAGCGTGACGAAGGGCACGGTTTTCCAGACGTCAACGATGATCACCGCCCACATCGACAGGTCGGCATCTGCCGTCCAGGCCAGAGGTGCGTCAATCAGGCCGAGGCTGAGCATCAGGTGATTGATGATGCCGAACTGGTCGTTAAGCATCCATGACCAGATCTTCGCCGAGACAATCGTCGGAATCGCCCACGGAATCAGAATCAACGCCCGCACCAGCGAACGGCCGGTGAACTTGATGTTCAGCAGCAACGCCACCAACAGCCCCAGGATGACTTCCAGTCCCACCGAGACCACCGTGAAATACAACGTGTTGCGCACCGCATTCCACCACTGTGGATCGACGAGGATGCCCGACCAGCCGGAACCGCTGAACAGCAGATAATTGCTCAAGCCGATGAAGGTTGCGCCACCGGTGTCCGCCAGGCTGGCGTCGGTCAGGCTGAACCAGAATGTGCGCAGCAGCGGCCAGGCTGCCACCAAGGCCAGGCAGACCAGCATGGGCGTCAGAAACAGCCAGGCAGCGCGCACCCGGCGACGTTGTACAGGCGTTTCCCTCGTGAGCAGCAGCTCGTCAAAGGGGGCATGGGTCGTAGAGACAGACATGGTGATTTCCTTCCTTGTGGCTTACCAGTTCCGGCGTTTGATGCGCGTGAGTTCGCTTTCCAGTTCGGCGAGTGCCTGATCGACCGGCAACTCGCCGGCCAGCACGCCATGCACCCGATCGAAGAACGCATTGGAGACCCGTGGATAGCGATCGGCAGTAATGGCGGCGGGGCGCATGACCCCAGCGTTGAGAATGCTGTGCAGCTGAGCGTAATAAGGCATGGCCGCGAGCAACTCGGGATCTTGATACAGCGACTCGATCACCGGGTTATAGCCGCCTTTCAGCGCTCGACGTTTTTGCTCTTGGGCACTGCTCAGGTAGCTCACCAACTCGGCGGCAAGTTTGGGATGAGCGCTGTAACGCGAGACCGCCAGGCCCCAGCCACCGAGGGTGGAGGCATGCTCGCCGGTCTCGCCGCCGCGGGGCAGGGGAGCGACGCCGACCTTGTCTTTTACGGCACTGTCCTGGCTTTGCACCAGGGCCCAGACATAAGGCCAGTTACGCATGAACAGCGCATTGCCCGACTGGAATACGCCACGTCCTTCTTCCTCGGTGTAATTGAGCACGCCACGCGGTGAGATATCTCCGACCCAGCTTTTCGCCAGGGTCAACGCGGCTCTTGAGGCCTGACTGTTGACCACGATGTCGCCGCGTTGATTGATCAGTCCGCCTTGCGGCTGGCTGCTGATCCACTCCAGCGCATTACACGTCAGCCCTTCGTAGGCGCGCCCCTGAAAGATGTAACCCCAGGCATTGGCGTTCCCGGCGTTGCGTTCAGCCTGTTGCACATCCCTGGCAGTAGCGGTCATTTCCTCCCACGTCTGAGGAACCTGTTTGTTGTATTTCTCAAGCAAGTCTTTGCGGTAATACAGCAGCCCCGAGTCGGTGAACCACGGCATCGTCACCAGCCGTCCGTTGACCGTGGCGTTATCGATCTGCGCCTGGAAGTAGCCTTGGGTCGCGTTGGCGGGAAGCGCCTCACGCAGATCCATCAAGTGTTTGGCCAGCATCCCCGGCCAGACCATGTCGATTTGAATGATGTCGATGTCGGCGGACTGCGCACTAAGGATCTGCTGGTAGAACGACAACCTCTCGGTTGCCGAGTTAGGCGTGGAGACCACCTCGACGTTGTTGCCAGTCTGTTTCGACCATGTATCGACGGCTTCCTTGCACAGCTGCAACTCCGCACCCACCGCACCGCAAGAGATCGTCAGATCGGTTGCGTTCGACACGGATGGCAGTGCGGCAGACAGGGTGATCAATGCAACTGGCAGGAGCGATTTCAGGTGTTTCATCGAGCGTCCTTTATTTTTGTTTTTAGAAAAGTTAACGTTAACATCGCCAAATGTAGCAGCGTATTTGCGAGGAGGCATCCTTTTTTTGTCGTTTGTGACAACTCGCGACTCACGCAAAAAAAGGCAACTGCGGCCACCAAAAAATAAAAACAAAACAGGGAATCAACATGCAGAAAGGATCAAGCTGGCTACTGGTCGGCGTGCTCGGCACATCGGCAGCGGCTTCTCAGGCCGCGACGCTGGAAGAGCGCATGGCCGCACTTGAAGCGCGTGCCAGCGCAGCGGAAAAGCGTGCAGCCACGGCCGAACAGCAGACCCAGGCACTTGCCCGGGAATTGCAGCAGATCAAATTCGCGACGCCTCCCTCGCAGTCCGTCGCGGCTAACGCAACAGCCATTTCGGCACCTGCTCTGGACACCCGACTGGCAAAACTCGAAGCCCGTCAGCAAAGCCTGGACAGGGAGGGCAGTACCGGGAACCTCACCGATGGATTCAGCTTCAACGGCTATGCGCGCTCCGGATTGCTGGTTGACGAGGGGCTGGGTGGCGGGCGTGGCGGCCCTTATACAACGCCGGCCGGTTCGGTGGGCGGGGCAGTCGGGCGACTCGGCAACGAGGACGACACCTACATGCGCATCGACCTGTCGAAAGAGCTCTATGCGCAAAACGGCACCCGATCAAAATTCACCGTCTCCATCGCCGACGGTGTGGAAAGCTCCAATGACTGGACGGCCGACGAAAGCAAACTCAACGTACGCCAGGTATTCACAACGCTCGACCATGTCGCTGCGTTCAAAGGCAATTCAGTCTTCGAGAACGCTACGCTGTGGGCGGGCAAGCGGTTCGATAGAGATAATTTCGATATCCACTGGCTGGACTCCGACGTCGTTTACCTCGCCGGCACCGGCGGTGGAATTTACGATGTGCAGATGAACCAGCATTGGCGCTCGAATTACTCGTTGATTGGGCGTAGCTACGGGGATTTCAGTCAAGGCGGAATTAATGCCGATGTGGAAAGCTACATCCTGACCTCCAACCAGTTCTTCGAGGATGGCCAGTGGCAGTGGATGTACAACGCCATCGGCGCAAAGAAAAACGATGTCGGCACCCGCACCAACAAGGCCGGTTTGACGCCTGCGGATAGCGGTTTGCACAGCATGCTGGCCAATCACCAGAAAACCTTTTTCGGCAGGGAAGGCTTCTTCAAAACGGCGCTGCTCTATGGGCAAGGCCTGGGGGCCGAGGTCAAGAACGTTGGCTCGGACGGTGAGTTGATCGACGACGCCCGCGCGCTGCGTCTGGCGCTTTACGGTGAGACCCCGCTGACCTCTGACTGGCGCATCGGGCCCAGCTTGCTGGCTGAACAGAGCAAGGATCGATACGTAAAAGGTGACGACTACCGCTGGCTGACCCTCAACGTGCGATTGGCCAACAAAATCAACAGCAACTTCGAAATGGCCTACGAAATGAGCTGGCAAACCATGAATCTCGATCCCAAGGGCTATCTACAACGTAATGCGGTCGATGGTAACTTCTGGAAATTCACGGTCGCCCCGACATTCAAACTTGACGTTGGTGATCTACTCACGCGTCCAGAGTTGCGAGTGTTCGCCAGCTACATGAACTGGTCTTCGGATCTGGACAGGTTCAGTACTACAGACGCCTTTGGCATGTCCGACTTCCAGGCGGGAGGGGTGTGGCAATACGGCATACAGATGGAAACCTGGTTTTAATCGTTGAACGTACTTGCGATAGTGCAGTGCTGGAGCGGCGAAGGATGCTCCAGGCTACCGATGTCGTTTCTTCCCAGGATGGATGATTACCCAATGCTCAAGTTCAATGCTCATCTCGGTTTTCAATTCAATGAATTGCCTTTTCTACAACGCATCGAAGCCGCCGCAGCCGCCGGTTTCCGGGCAGTGGAGTTCCCGTCACCGTACGAATTCGACGCCAGTCTGCTTGCCGACCATCTAGCCCAATACAGTTTGCCGTTGATTCAGTTCGCCGCCCCGGCTGGCGTGACCAAAGGCATCGCCGCGTTACAGGGCAGGGGCGAGGAGTTTCGTGACGGGTTGCTCCAGGCCGCCCGCTACGCAAAGACCTTGGCGTGTGCGGACGTCCACATCATGTCGGGCGTTACCACGCAGAATGACGCTGAGCGAACCTACGCGGGCAACCTGGAATATGCGGTCAAGTACTTGGAAGACCAGGGGCTGCGGCCGCTGATCGAAGTGATCAGCGCGGAGGCGATGCCGGGTTATTACATGTCTGACTTCAACAAGGCGCAACAGGTACTGGAGACCTTCCCGAGTGTCGGGCTGATTCTTGATCTTTACCATGCGCAGCTTTTGACCGGAGATGCAGCCGATGTGCTGGCGCGTTTCTATGACAGAACCGTGCATGTGCAAATAGCCGATTGCCCGGGTCGTCACGAGCCGGGAACGGGGAGTATCGACTTTGCTGCCTTGTTCGCGGCGCTGGAGCAGCGCGGCTACGCAGGATGGATCGGGTGTGAGTACCGTCCTTTTGTATCTACCGTTGCGAGTCTTGACTGGTTCAAGCAGCTGAGTGTTTAGGTTCCAGAGGAAAGCCCTTGAGTCGCTGATATAGGGAAAATCGCCGCCATCAAAGGCAGAAGCCCTTGATGGCCGAGCGAGAAGAACTCATCGATATCGGCCTGACGCTGGCGAGTAGGGGGGATTAAATGCCTGATGCGGTTTTTGTAAGCAGAACTATTTTGTTCGGAGATTGTGATCCCGCAGGGGTGGTTTACACCCCGCGATTCTCACATTTTGCTGTAGAGGCCATTGGTGTAGCACTCGACAGATGGGTAGGGGGGCCGGGGCTTAGAGCGGTGATGAGTTTTAATATATTGCCGCCGGTGCGTGCGATGTCGATCGAGTTGCTGGCTCCGGTGACGTGGGATGACGAATTGACTATTAACGTCAGCGTGGCCAGGTTGGACGAGCACTCTTTTACTTTTTTGGTTGAGGGGTTTATAGACGAAGGCGTGCTGGCATTTACCGCGAATGTCACACACGTTTGTGTCTCACCGGAAAGTAAAGAAGTTGTACCCATTCCAGCTCCGCTGCGAGCGCTTCTTTCATAGACGATCAGACGGATCTCAACAAACGTTCGGGGGCTGTCGAGTGTCCGGTTATGGCCAAAATCTACCGTTCCTCACCGGCAGCTATGGGCGATTGCGGCCTTGGTGACCGGCAGCAATGGGCCAATAGCTGACCGCCCGCATGCTCCCCCTCGAAGGACTCCTGATCTATAGTCACTGAAGAATCCATAGGACGCGGTGAAATTCAACTTGCAGGGAGCGTATGAATGACTCGATTGCAAACACTCAAGTTGATTCAGATAGCCATTGCCCTTCCAGCCTATACCGTACCTTCAAGCACTACATTCGCCTTCACTCTTTGGTTCACCATCACCTCGACGATCAACCTCTTCACCTCACAATCCTTTTCTGGTTAGGGGGTGATCATGTTGTGGCTTCTGCTGTCGCTGTTCTCGCAATGGGCATGCTGGAGCATTTTTTCCGACTCGCTGGAGGACAGCCCCTCTGTGCAACACCTGCCACTACTTTTACTTGGGGTATTGTTAACACTGATTTTAGGTTTGAGTGCCTGGGTCCTTTTTCACATAGGCCTAATCTGGCTTATGTGCGGTACACAAGGCATTGCAGCCGGCGTACTTTTGACGATCAGTTGTGTGAGAAAAAGACGTCAAACTGGCGACATGCTCAGTGAGTGAGTTCATCAGGGTGTCGGCCCTTTGCTGAGAGTGGAGGCGTAAAGCAGCCGTTCTCGACCACCAGTGTTCGGCCAAAAGCGGCAAGCGTCTGCTGATCGCACCTTGCTAAGTAGAGCTTTTAGCTGGCGCTACTCCTCGGAAAAAAATCGTTTAGTGATCATTGCCACTGCCTCCGCCGGGGACGTCAAGGCTGTGTCTATATCAAAGGGAGCGTCATCCCACGGCTCATATTCATGATCCAATACAGATTGCCAGGTCGGGGGCGACAGACCAGGAATATCAATCTTCCTGGTATCTACCCGTCGCTGGTGTTCATATTTATCAGAGCAAACCACCTGGATATTCACTAATGGAGTACCAGAGCGAATAGCGATCTCGCTCCACGCGTTTCGGCTTTCGATTACTGGGTTAACACAGTCGACTATGACAGTACTGCCAAAGCGAAGATTGCTCAGAGCAAGCTCATTAGCGACCATATAACCGCTCCGCCCCACGTCTTGTGCCAGAGCACCGGAGTTTCGGATAGCCTGCTCAATCGTATCGATCCGCAGATACACCGCCCTTGTTCTGGTGGCAAGGTCACTTGCTATAGTCGTTTTTCCAGTACCTGGAAGGCCGCTAAAGACAATAAGCATTCTATGTCCTTCGATTATTGAGTCGACCCAGTCTAGGCCAATACCTGCCGAAGCCAATGTCCGCTTTTGGCCGATTGCCGTCCACGAGCATCAATTTCGAGCAACCTATAAGTTACCCTCGATCAAAAGTGATCGCAGGGCATTTGCTTACCTGCTGGATCCTCGATGGTGCGTGTTGACCTTTCTGTTAGTGGCTTCCCTTGAGTAACTAATTCACGCGCAGTGGCGCTTGGTATCTGCGTAAACGATACCTCCCAACCCAACACGCGATTGGCGCATGGGTACATAGCTCGCTAAGGTCAGGATTCGTTTTTGACCCTGCCCGAGACTCGGAGCAGCACGCAGCCACCAGCGCCAACGGAAAACCCATGCGATATCGACGCCTCGACCTTAATCTGTTGGTTGCGCTGGACGCCTTGTTGAGCGAATGCAGTGTCAGCCGTGCGGCCGAGCGTCTGTGCCTGGGACAATCAGCGGCCAGTTCGGCATTGGGCCGCTTGCGTGAACATTTCAACGACCCGTTACTGGTACAAGTGGGGCGCCGCCTGGAACCCACGGCGCTGGGCCTGGAGTTGCTGCCAAAAGTGCGTGCAGCGTTGGCGCTGACACGGGAAGTCGTCGACGCGCCACTAAGTTTTTATCCGGCGAACTGTGACCGGCACATCACCCTCGTAGCCTCCGATTACGTCGCCGACGTGCTGCTTCCGGCTGTCAGCCGTGTTTTGGCGCGTATCGCTCCGAATATTCGCTTGAGCCTGCGCGACATGCCGGTGCCACGCGACGGTGATGTCGTCAGCGAAGCGCTCGATTATCGGCGCAGTGATTGCGTAATCGTGCCGCAGCGACGGTTGAACCCGGCCTATCCCCATGTGCCGCTCATGACGGACCAGCTCTGTTGTATCGTCTGCGCCCAGCAGCCAGAGTTTACCGAGCAACTGAGCATGGCCGACTATCGCGCCGCAGCGCATGTGGTGCGCGAGTTTGCCGACGGGCACAACCTGGCGATGGATGCCATGCACCTGCATGAACTCGGCATTGAGCGACAAGTGGCCGTGACCGTTGAAAGCTTTGTGCTGATGCCGCAATTCATTGTCGGTACCGCACGCATTGCCACGGTGTTTCGACGACAGGCGCAACGCTTCGCTCAGCGTTATCCGTTGCGCGTCCACCCGGCGCCGTTGGCTTTTCCCGAGGCCGTTCAAGTCTTGCAATGGCATCCCTATCAAGAGCATGACCCGGCAATGCAATGGTTTCGCGGCCTGCTGCTGGAACAGGCCGCGTTACTCGATCAACCCTCTGCCTGATCGCCGCTGTCGGCGACCAATCCGGCCTTGGCGATGGCCAGCAATGCGCAGCGCTCGTCGTTGTCCGAGGTATCGCCGCTGATGCCGATGGCCCCGAGCACCATGCCCTCGGCATTTCGAATCAGTACGCCGCCCGCTACGGGAATCACCTCGCCGCCGGTCAAACTATTGATCGCGTCGAAAAACGCCGGCATGGCTTGCGCGCGCCGCGCCAGCTCACGTCCGCCAAAACCCATGCCCAGGCAGCCACGCGCCTTGCCGGTGGCGATTTGCGTGCGCAGGAAAGTGGCGTGTTCGTCGCGCAATATCGCCAAGGGATGGGCGGCGGCATCCAGTACTGCGACGCCCAAGGGCTTGATCCCGGTTTCCCGAGCGATGCGGATGGCATCGCTCGCCATGTTCGTGGCGGTCAGCAAGTCGAGTCGTTGCATGATCTCAGTCCTCATACAGCCCACTTGCCCAGTTGGGCCACGCGGTCGCGGGTGTAAAGATCGGTCCATTTCAGCGAGTTGAAATCGGACACTTGCTTGGGGTTGTAGGGGCTGCGATCCATGCGTACCGGTTGGCCGGCCTTGTACACCGCTTTGAGGCGCGAACGATCTTGGAGGATGCGAATGTCGTCCAGCGGTGAACCGTCGAGCAGCAGAAAATCCGCCTGCTTGCCCACTTGCAGCGAGCCGAGTGTTTCCCCGCGCGGCATACAGCGCGCACCAACAGCGGTCGCGGCGTATAACGCTTCGGCCGGTGTGAATCCAAGCCGAGTCACCAGCAACTCCAGCTCACGAGCATGCCACTCTCCGTAAGGCGTCACCGCGAAGCCGCTGTCACTGCCGCAGGCAAAGGGTACGCCAGCCGCTTTGGCCCGTTTGAGTACCGCCGAACCGACCTCCAATGTGCGAGCACAATAACCGGCATAACCTGTGCTGATCGCCGGGTCATGGGGCTGGCAGAAATCCACGGTGTTTTGCGGGAACGTCATGGTCGGGGCAAGGATGCTGCCGGCCTCGAGCAACGCTTCGATGCACGCGTCGTCCATGTAAAAGGCATGGAAAACCAGGTCAACGCCTGCACGCGCCGCGTACATCACAGCTTCGCGTCCATAGGCATGGGTGGCAACCTTGCAGCCCAGACGATGCGCTTCCTCAACCATTTCGAAGGTTTCGTCAGCGGTAAAGGCCGCAATGATTTCGCCGTTGGGACGGCGGTGCGTGCCGTCCATGGCGATCTTGATCAGGTCGACGCCGTCCTTGGCCTGCTTGCGGATCTCCGCGAGGGCGTCGCTACGGCTGGTGACCAACTGCGCGGTGAAGTATTCCGGGGCGCCAACCCGGCTCGGGAACCAGTCATTCAGACTCTGGCGGTTGGTGATGACGCGGCTGCTGGCCGCGATCCTCGGGCCTTCGAACAAACCAGCGGTCACCGCATTGCGCACGGCGATGCTGAGCTGGCCGCTGTCGCCGGGGCAGACCATGCTGGTGACGCCGGCGGCCAGCACGTGTTGCGCGAAGAACATCCCGCGCAACGCGCGAAATTCGTCGCTGGTCCATAGATCAATGTCTTCTTCGCTTTGCGCGTTGCCGAAGGCCAGATGCGTGTGCACATCCACCAGCCCCGGCATCACGAAATCATCCCCCGCATCCACCTGTGTATCGCCTGGCTGGGGAGCGGGGGCCAGCGCGGTGGGCCCGACGTAACTGAGCAGGCCGTTTTCGACGATCAATGTCTGTTGCTGGCGGGTTTGCAGTCCGCTGCCGTCAAACAGGGTCTGGCATTTCAGGTGCAGGGCAGTCATGGCGTCTTCGCTCTGTGATTGTTATGCAGAGAGAGGCTAGAGAGCAGGCGAGGGGACGACCAGCAGATTGCATCGATGGCTGCGTATTGACGGCGTCAATAGGTACGCCAGCGCTTGAATCCGTTAATGCAAAACGCCGGAAAATCGAAAGATTAACCGGCGTTTTTCATGGCGTGTTTTTTCAGTGGATCAAGCGGTGTGGCCACCCAGAGTTTCGGCAACCCAGTCGGCAATGTATTGCCCGGCATTGATGCTGTTGTCGAAGCTCGAATGCTGCACACCACCTTCACGTTCGGTGAAGATTTTCAGTTCACATTTTGGACTGTTGACCAGTTGTTCGTAGGTGCGATGCGCCCATTTCAACGGAATCTGCGAATCCTGTTCACCGTGGGTGACGAGGAAGGGCACCTTGATCCGGTCGAGCACGCCATCGAGGTGGACGTCTTCGGCGATGGTCATGAACTCTTCGACGTCCTTGGCGCCCTAGACCCAGCAGACATGCGCCCAGTAGTGCGGTACCGGGAAGCTGCCTTCTTTTTCCAGTCGACGCTTTTGCACATCACGCCAGTCGTGGTTGGCGCCCCACACGACGCCGCAGGCGAAGCGCGGTTCGAAGGCAACCGCTCGCGGGCAGTAATAGCCGCCCAACGAGACACCTTCGAGGCCGATACGTTTGGCATCAACATCGCTTCGGGTTTCCAGCCAATCCACCACGCGACTGGCCCAGTGTTCACTGTCGAATCGTGCAGTCAGGCCATGCAGGCGCAGCGCTTCGCCGGTGCCGGGCTGGTCGATGATCAGCGAAGAGATGCCGCGTTTCGCCAGCCACGCTGGCAGGCCCACGCGGTATTTCATTTCCTTGGTCGAGTCCAGACCGTTGACCTGCACCAGTATCGGCGCCGGCCCCTCGACGCCTTCGGCGCGCACGAGCAAGCCGGAAAGATGTTTGCCCTCGTAAGGGATTTCCACCCGTTCACAGTTTTCACGCGACAGTTCGACGCCGCGCTTGAAGGTTTGCAGGAAGCGTTGATAGAGCTCGGTACGGCCCGGCGCGCCATGGGCTTGCAGGCGCTCGCAGGTCAAATAATAGGTGGCGGCGCGGTTATATTTTTCGCCAGCCGAGAGCATCCGGCCGTTGCCTTCGTCTTCTTCGGCCAGACTGCAGAGCTTGTCGGCCATTTTCGCCCAGGTTTCGCGAAAGGCACGGGTGCCGGCCGCGTCCGGCTGCTTGGCCGCCTCTTGCAGCGGGGCGCACATCTCTTCGATTTCACCCATGCGGGCGCCCATTTCAATGGCCAGGTCGACAGAGAGATTCCACACGTAGTTGGTCGGGAAATAGCGAAACATGATTATTGTTGTCCTTATGGTTGCCTTGGCATTCCCAAGGCACGTTAAGGATCACCCGACTAATTGGCCAATCGTGACGGCGGATACGAGGTATCGCGAGATACGATGGGCACGTGTTGCAAATGCTGGATGGATTCGCTGATGCGTTCGCGCAGCCAGCGGTGCATCGGGTCGCCGTCAACGCTGCGGTGCCACAACATGTACTCGCGCATGACCGGAATCTTCACCGGCGGCGGCAGGATGCGCAGCGGCAGATAGTGCGCGTAGAGGTTCGCCAGACGCTGGTGCATCGTGGCGATGCGTTGCGTGCCGACAATCAGTTGCGGCAGGGTATTGAAGTCGCTGGTGATCACTTCAATGCGCCGATTGAAGCCGTATTGATTCATGAACCATTCTTCGATGCTCATGTGTCGGGTACGGCCAAAGCCCACCGAGACATGGCCCATCTCCATGTATTGCTCAAGGGTCAGGGTGTCGCCGACTTGCGTATTGCCTTGCCACACCACGCACACATGTTCTTCCTCGAACAGCAGGTGCGAAGGGTGGCCGTCAATGATGTAGCGCTCGGGGACAATCATCAGATCGACCTCACCACGCACCAGCAACTCACCGGAATTGTCGCTGGGGCCCAGCATTTCGAAGGTGATGTTGGGCGCTTGCTGATGAATGTTCTGGATCACCTGGGCGAACAGCACGCTGATCAGATAGTCCGAGGTCACCAAGCGAAAATGGCGCTTGCTGGTGGCCGGGTCGAACACCGGTTTGGCGGTAATCGAGGACTGGATCGTCAGCAGCACTTCACGCACCGGTTTGGCCAGTTCCGTGGCATAGGGCGTGGGCTGCATCTTGCGTCCGACCTGGACCAGCAGCTCATCCTCAAAGTAGGTGCGCAATCGCGCGAGCACGCCGCTGGTGGCGGATTGGGTCATGTGCAGGCGTTCGGCAGCGCGGGTGATGTTCTGCTCTTCGAGCAATACATCGAGCGCGACCAGCAGGTTCAGGTCCAGATGGTTGAAACGCATGGGCAGGTCCGTTTTTGTATTTATTTTCGCAATACATTCGAACGAATCCATCGGCGCGTCAACCTTCGTCGCAGGTATCGCGTTTGCCGATAGGTCGCATCCCGACTCGCGATTAGTCAGCGCTCAGCCCGTACGCCAATCTTCGCCGCAGTCGGCCCTGCAGCCGACACCACCACCGGTTTCCAGTCAGGCCCGGCGCGCTGCAAGGCGTCCATGGCGACAGTCACCGGATCATAATTTCAATGGAGTGGTAAGCCATGAACATCATTGGCCTTGATGCCCTGATTTTTGGCGTCGATGACATTCAAGCCTGCATCGATTGCCTGCGCGACTACGGCCTTGCGCCGGTCGGCGTTGACAGCAACGGCGGGCGTTTCGAAGCGCTGGACGGCACCGCGGTGATTATCCGTCGAGCCGACGATCCTGATTTGCCTGCGGCGATCGGCCCGGCGCCGTCGATTCGCGAGACGGTCTACGGGGTCGCTGCGATCAGCGATCTGGATGCCATCGAAGATGAGCTGGCCCGTGATCGTATCGTCCGTCGTGATCAACACGGCGTGCTGCACAGCGTTGAAACCGCGCCAATCGAGCTAAGCCCCCGGCCTGCGCCGTAACAGGCCAGTTCGAAAGAGATTTGCGCGCTGGGCAGCGCTGGTTTTTTAAATGGAGGAAAGCGATGAAAAATTTGAAGGTGATGGCGATCTGATGAGGTTTTGCATTGAGGGTAGGGCGGCTCCGTCATGATTGCTTGGAGATACCAGCGGCGTAGTGAATTTCAAAAGTAGTGGCACGAGCATGGACCTTTATTCACTAGAAATCATGTTTAACTACACTAAATGGTCGTTTAGTCGAGTTAACGTAAAATAGCATCATATTCGACGGAGAAGAGACCATGATTAAGGGTGAAGCCAAAGTTGGATACATTATTAGAACGCTGGATCTGCAGCCTCACCTCGAAGGTGGCTATTTCCGCAGAACCTATCAAGCCGATCATCGCGACCCACTCGAAACCCCCAGCGGTCCACGGTATCTGATGACCTCGATTTACTATCTGCTCGATCAACGATCACCGGTGGGCCAGTTTCATTTCAATCGATCCGACATCCTGCATTATTTCCACCTGGGCGACGCCATTGAGTACAGCCTGATTCATGCTGATGGCTCGTTGCAAACATTGGTGATGGGCACCGACATTCAGGCAGGACAGCTTTTGCAATTAAACGTACCGGGTGGACTATGGAAGGCTTCGCGGTTGCTCGAAGGCGAAAACGGATTTGGATTGATCAGCGAAGCCGTTTCTCCAGGATTTGATTTTGCCGATATGGAAATGGGTGATCGACAGAAACTCACGCAGCAATTCCCACAGCATCGAACGCTGATTGAAAAGCTGACGCGTGATGAGGGTTGAGAGACGTCAGATTCAAGAAATCGCTGTGGATCGGATTCAGGGCGATTCTGCAGGTTGAAATCCACTGTGCAACCGGGCTGATCTCGAAACATCTTGTTACGTGTAATGTATATTATGTTAAATTAAGTATTACCTTACGCGCCCTCACTTTGTCACCGGCCCCCGAAAACCTGACTTTGCCTGAATTCACCATGTAAACGTTGAAACAAAAGCGGAGTTCTGTCGCATCACCGGAAACGCTCCCTCTTCAACGTGTTGCTCCCGACAGCTCATCTGATACCAGAGATGCGGGCTGGCCACTGTCGGTATCAAAACGGAACGTTTAGAGGCTCGGCCGACGAAATCCCTCGTTTTTTCCCGTTCTGAAATGTCGAAACTAAAACGGAAAAATATTCCGACTCCAATCTCTGTCACACCTAACCCACTAAAATTCCTACTTTTCTTAAAAGCGCATTTTCTGCGTCTGGGCGTCTCTGTCGGAGCCAAAACGGAAAAATATTGCGCCTCGCGATGCGTTCGTCCTCCCGGATTGCCAAATCTGCTGACTTAGCTACATTGGTGCCGGTGCATCGTTCCAAACGGCCCCCCTTCAAGGACGTAAAGGTGTTCCCGAGATCAATCCTCACAAACCGTGGTGAAACCGCACATCGTGCCGAAGCCGATGAGCGCTCCACATCCCAAGCGACCCTGATCTTGGGCTACCTGGCCTTGTTCCCAGCCGAAACAGGCGCAGTCGAAACCTACGAGCATTTTTGCCGCTATGCCGATAGCCTTCCTTCCTCTATACGCAGTAAATCTCGCATCGTGGTTTTCCTAGAAAAATTCGTCCTCTGGGCGATTTGCATCGCAAGGAAGCCACTGAGCGAATTTTCCGCACCGGATCTAAGGGCATTCAGCGCCTTCTGCGCGCGGCCACCGGTGGCTTGGATTGGCGGCCGGAATGAAAGGTTTGTCATCGATAAAGGTACCGAACGCCATAACGAGGACTGGAAGCCATTCTTACAGTCGATAGCAGATCCGGCACGTGGATACGTGACTAACCGATTCTTCAAGTATTTAAGCTCGGACTTGGGTGTACAGCCCAGGCTATCGAGCTCCGAGTTTTATAAAGCACCGCGAGCGCCGTTCAGTGGCCAGGATGACTCCCAAGCCCAACAGTACCTTCAATACCTCGCAAACCTGACGCCAGCCAGCAAGGTTTCTGAGCGTAGTTTGTTCGTGTTTTCGGTCTGCTATCACCTTCGCCTCAGCTTTAAAGAGTGGCGCTCAGAGCGCAGTCACTTTTCAATGGCGTGCTTTTCATCGATGGGTTCTAGCGATCCGCACTTCACCATGCGAGGTGATATGCGAGACTACAACATCGCGATACCCCAGGCCCTCATAGACTCGATAATCAGATACAGGAATGGTCTGGGCTTGAGCTCCATACCTTCCTTGGACGATGGCGATCCAATACTCACGGAAGCCTTACTCGACAAACTAATGTGGAGACTGCCCAAAATGCCGGGAGTGGGACGCTCTCCTAGCGAACTACTTGATCGAGCAGTGGGTTTTCGTATCAGTCAGCTTGATACACCTGCACCTGCACCTGCCCCCGCTCCCTCCGGAAGCGAAAGCTCGCGCCAGTACCGATTGAGTTGGGAGCGTAAGCAGGTTTCGAAATCACGTAGGGCCGTCCATCACCAAGATTCTGCGGATCTGGACACGGGTTATCATACTCAGGAGCGCCCGCCTCCATTATTTGGTATGCAACAAAGAGAAGTGCTCCTTTTTTCAACGACTCAGGGGCAAGCGTATGTATCAAGGTGTTTTCCAGCTAATTGCTGCAAGATAGCACTGGAATCTTTAGAGATACTTCGGGCATACCGATCATGTAGTGCGGATCGGTTAAAACTGATAGCGCTTGAGAAACTGCTACTGTGGTCAGTGTGTGTCAAACACAAAAGCTTCTACTCGTTGACCCCGCTTGATGCTCGGGAGTTTTACGAGTTTTGTCTCGCACCGCCTTCGAGCTGGACTGGTAACTATCCGCAGACAAGGCTGGGCGTCGGAGATCCGGGCGTACTGCCAAATCCGGATTGGACTCCGTTCCGAATCTCTGGCGGCGATAAAGAAAGTGGTATTCGGGCAGGCCGAATCATGGACTGGTGCTATAACGTTTATAATTCGTTATTGGTGATTGAATCGGTCAAGCTTAATATTTTTTCTGGTCTGATGGACTAGGTCTGCAGGATAGCTAAAAGAGTCGTGCAAGACGTCCATCGGTAGTGGATGACCGGATAAGTCCCCTCCTCGACCCCTGCCATCACGCTGATAGAACGCACTCAGGCGCTCATCGCATTCAGCGAGCGCGCCCTCCTCGCCGGCGGCCGAGTAGGTTTCGTGATGAAGAACAGCGCTCTGTGGCAATCTCGACTTCACCTTTGCCGGCCGTTTATTCGGTCGGTTACCAAGCGCATAGCCCGAAAACTGGATAGGCCTGGGGAGCAATTCCAGCTCTTTGGCATGCCCTCGATGTCGCTGCGGATTACACCGATGTACACACTACCGAGGCCGAGCGATTCAAGTGCTACCACGGCATTCTGGGCGGCCAGGGCTGCGGCAATCGTCTCCATCAACAGGCTTTCCAGGTAAGGAAGGCAATTCTTGAAACCGTGGAGAGGTCAGCAAGCCACACGACGAACAGCGGCGCGTGGCGAATGCAGGCCTGATTACCTGCAAGGGCCGATAACCGATTCTTGCGCTCGCCAGCCTGAACAGCCCACGACACCCAAAACTTGCAGATTCGAGGAGGTAGAAGCCGACTGCGCGGATGCGACGAGCGTCTCGATCGTGCCTTCAGGCAGCGGCTGGTCAGTGAAGGCGCGAACACTTCGATGGTCGAGTAATTGATCGAGGGTGTCGTTCTATCGCTTGAGCGGCGTGATATCTGACGCGCAGCAGCTGGCCACCAGTTTCGGCCGCGCGGTTGCTTCACGTGATATCTCTAGAGAAGATCGAGACTACCAAATCATGCCCCGCGCGACACACCTACCCTGGGCAGTTCCATGTCAGCTTGGCAGGGGCCAGGTAACCCGGCTTTAGAGTTATCTGCTCATCTAACCCAGGAGCGCTGAAAAGTCTGAGTACAGTGGCGCGCGGGCGCTGGAGATCCCCGTCCTTGTCGCGGGTGTAGCAAATACTATAGGTCGGGATCGCTATCGTTTCCCTCTGCCGGAGTCTTGGGTGAAGTAATACTTACGTAAACAATAGTCCCGCTTAATTGATCAGTTATGACCGTCAAGTATGGCTGGGATCCAGAGTTCTGGTCAGCAGGCACGATGTCGATAGGTGAGTGATCAATTACCATTGAATAAAGTTTCATATGTTTTTCTCCAAGGATCTACTTCGCTTGCCGTGAGCTGACAGATAATTTGGGAGTTTGTCGCTCTTGAGTGTAGATCTAAACTTGGCTTCTGTATCAGCTACACCCTTGCTCCCATATTGCCCCCACTCCGCCCTCCTACATTGGCTGCCTTCAAAAATGGCTGAAGCGCAGCATGCAGACGATGGTACTCCTCAAACTCTGAAGACACCTTCTGATTGACCAACGCCAAATTCTCTCCATTTGCGTACGTTTCAAGAGTGGTCAGATCGACCTGGCGATCGTGACAAAATCGCTCCAGCAGAATCCAGAACGGTTCCTTGTGATCGATGTGTAAATTCTTTCGATCTGTGATGATCGCCCCTTTCACCGAGCACATCACCGGAATTCCGAGCGCGTCACGAAACGCGATCAATTGAGAGCGCACAACAAACCTCAATGCCTCACACACCTTGCCATGTGGCGATTGGACGACACCGGTAATGCAGCGTTTATAGGAGAAGCCTTCTTCACTGCCATCGGTGCGAACGAGTTTGATCCCCCTACCCGCTCCCAAAACACTTCTCACGATCTTGAAGTGGTCAATGCCGACACCAATTTTTCTGCTCGCCTCAGAATGCATTGCTATGAGTAGGTGCATTTTTTTGACTGCGAGCTTGTTGGTGATTACGCCTGTTGGTGCGCTATGCAGGTAGTCTTTGAGTCGATCCAGCAGCTCTTTTTTGGATTTGTACTCAAACGGCCCCAACCAGAACATTCAGAAGTCTCCCTACCTCATCGGTAAATCCGAGTCGCAATCACAGACGCTGCGGGCAGCCCCCGTCAGAGGAGTCGCAATAAACCTCAGGTCGTTGCCTTACACCACTGCCTGATCAGCCTCAGTCGCGATCACATCCTCTGTTGTAACATTGTTGGTAATGCCGAAAGGAACGTGTACAGACGGAGCAACCGCGCTGGTCGATTTAAGATGCCCGGATTGGTCATCGAAGAAAATGTGCGGTTTCAACACGGCCAGAATTTTGCCTTTCTCGATGCCACCCAGAAAGAAAGCGTCGTTGGCCATGACGCCCCAACTCTTGAGGGTATTCATCGCACGCTCATGAGACGGCGCATTTCGCGCCGTGACGATCGAAACGCGAATACGGTTTTCGTACTTCGGGTTTTGCTTTTTATGCCTCTCCTCGACCGATTGGATCTTGGAAATCCGCACCATGAACTCCTTCAACGGCCCAGGGTTATGCGGCTCCATGACGTTCTTCACTTCATGGGCATGAAACACTGACAGGCCAGAGGCCTGCATGATCGTTTCGGATTCATCGCCGGCTAGTACGCCGTCAAAGTCGAATGCGATACGCAGGGTTTTGTCAGCGTCGTCGTCTTCGAACTTTGAGTCGAGCACCTGCCCTGCGGGATAACCCGCCTTAATAGCAGCCTCCACGTCTTTTTTGTCACCAGACAAAAACAGAGCGATATTCAGTGCCGGTATGTACTCGTAAGGGGATTTTCCTTGCATGAAAATCGCCCTAGTCATCCCAAGCCCGTAGTGCTCGATTGTCTTCAGTACGCGCAGCCCGGTGTCAGGATCATTTCGCGAAAGAAGAATGACCTCTACTAGCGGATCCTCTGGATCAACGCTCAAGTCATTCACCGACAGCAAACGCTTAATGAAGGGAAAAGCTATCCCTTTTGGAAGGGGGATGTGAAGGTTTTCTTGCTGAAATTTGCGGTACTCCTCCTCTCCTTGACTCTGAAACACGGCATCCGATGCCACCAAGTCGAAAACGGCGCTGGAAGCCACGCCTATTACCAAACGGTTTTCCAGGTCATAGGGCATTCTTATCACTCAACTAAAAAACAGGTTTATCAGGGTTAAGTCAATCTGTGTCATTCAAGCAGCCTATCGCTAACGCGCAGGATTCAAGTATTTACTTTTATATATAACATTTGATGATTGTCAAGCGAAAGTATCTTGCAAAGTAAAAATCTACCCTGTTAGTTTGTTCATACAACAATAAAAAAGGAGTTGTGCAATGGAGTCTTATTCCATTCACGTTGAACATTCAGAAAATATCAAAATGGCTTTTGTGGTTTTTAATGACTTAGGTGAGGTTCCGCAGTCAGTGCGCGAGTGTAAATTCCAAACGATCGGATGGATATTATGTGTGTTCGACAAAATGCGAGCGCTCGTAGATGAGTGGGACGAAATTATCCATGAAAGCAACGTTTCCGATGCGTTGATAAATCTGGCGTCATTGGACTGGAAGACTGCCTGTGCTCTTGTGCGAGCTGAAACTTGGCGGGAGCGTTTCAACCTTATTTGGCCGCTATTGGGCTATCAAGACCAAGCACTTGCACTCGGTTATGACTATGACGACGAGGAAAATAAAAATTATTGGCCTGGTTTCGATTCGTTCAACATGATGTTTCGCGACTTCGTGAAGAAATTACCCCTTCGAAATCGCAGGCGTGCGAGCACTGAACATGTAGGCGAATAGAAGGAGGTACTGATGTTGACGGCAACGCCCTTGAGAGCGGAGATAACCTGTCAGGCGCCCTGAAGCCAAAGTCTGCGGCGAAATTGATGATGAAGAGGGTTTTGGCAAATCCTAAAAACTTGGATTCGAATTCTGCCGGATGGTGCTCTTGTGAAAAGGTGTTGCCTCTTGTCTCTTGGTTTTCCTCGGAACTCTGCATCCGGGCCTTGCTGTTTTGGGATCAGAGGTCTCAGCCGCGCTTTGGTGCTTTAGGGTCAGAGATCTAAGTCGCTCTTTCACCCGTGGTCGATTGAAGAAAATGAAAACAAAACGCCCCGCACAAGACGGGGCGATTAAAACCACGCAGGATTACGATTGAGAAAGAACAGAACCTGCCAAGCTCAAGACGGTTTCACTGTGACCCTCCTCACTCAGGATCTGACCAGCGAGTTCCTGCATACGCTCACCAGTTTGTTTATCAGGAGATGCTTGAGAGAGCGCCGAACCAGCTAGCTCAAGAGCCGCCTCGGAAGCTGTAGGCTCGCGCAGAACGGCGGAGGCCAGGGAAGCAATAGACGAGCTTGTTTGTTTAGCGTTGATGCTCATGGTCATACCTTTATATTTGAGATTAATGGCCTGACCAAATACGCGCATCGAACCGCGTGTCACATTAATTTGACGCGACAGCACGCAGTTCGATGTAATGCGCGCACTGAAGTCAGGTTGTTCAACCGTTTGGCTTCGAGAGCGAGTGGTAACAGTATGTTTGGCGACGTTGCGTGATCACTCGCTGAATTTTACCTACCCTAATGGGGAACGGTGCCAAGCCCCATATATAGGGGTAAATCGCTCGACGGACACAAGATGAGCGATTTTTTACTACTAATCAAGTCATGCCTTCATGATCTTCCTGCGCATATCCTGTTGGGGGGGCCAAGCGGCAAACCGTCAGGCTTCCAGATCACATTGAAGGATTTGAGCTTTTTACAAGAAATGCCAGCATTGGGATTCACCTGACTAAAATGTCCTAACCGAGCAGGCGGGATTGAAGACTTAATTTTTTGATTAGGTCACTCGCGCAGCAGGCAACTAAATTTGCATTTCCCTTCAAGACAGAACATTCAAATCATCACAGGGTCGATGTGATTCAGCACCGCACCTTGGAAACTTAAACCTGGCTTGCTACTTTCACTTCTGTTTGGCGCAAAAAAACATTCAGCCTTGCAACCATAAAAGCCCCTCAAGCTCTTCAGCGACATCATGAACTTCGATCGCAGCGAGTGAGTCAGGAGCAATATCCAAAACGGTATCAAAATAACCAAACGAATCATCGAAAGATCGGCCTTCGTCATACTGATCGATATGGTATTCATGTTCAGAAGAGAATTTTGAACGCAAAAATGGTACTTCCAACCCCTTCAGTCTTTTATAGTTTTTCACGGCAAACTCTGAACGCCACACCAGCAATCCCAACATCTCTTCTAGCTCTGGAGTTTCTTTATCGGTTAGACCGCACAGCTTAGGTATAGGGGTGAAATTTGTCAGCAAGACATGCACGCCCCCTAACGACCCGTTATTCAACTCTCTAATTTTGTTGCAGTATCTTTTTGAGCTCGCGCAAGAAAAAGGACAGGCAGCATCGACTAACAAAGCGATTATGTCGGAATTTATCAGAGTCTGAGGAAGACTATGATTAATATCCAGAAAAACAAGATCATAGTTTTTCTTCAGATTATCAAACTCGATATCAGAAACTTCCTTGCGAGCCAGCCTTTCAATATCATCGCTGAAAACCGAGCGATATTGGTCTTGCTGATTTTTTTCCACCACCGCTCTGATTGATTGCGTTTCACCTTGATACATGACGATATCAGCCTCATCGTAGAAGTCGACTGAACCTGCGACTTTACCAGAAGCCTTCATGTGTGCCTTTTCGCTCTCGCTGGAGCTACGGAATACTGGATCATTGGTGACGACAGCTACCTTAAAGCCCTTTGATGCAAATGCTGCAGCCACAACAACCGTAATCGGCGTTTTCCCCACACCTCCCTTATATGCCGTAACACTGATAACTTTCGCGCAGGGCCAAAATATTTTGTGAGCCCGGAAAAACTTACCAAGGACTTCAGGTTTTATTTTTATCCTAGATTCTGAATCACTCGACGCCTCATATCCCTGCCAAGTTCGATAGTCTCGTCCCACTGAATCTGCTGCATCTTTGATCGATAAACCTCTCGACAATCTCAGTGCCTTTAATTCTTCTGGCTTAATCACATCACTCATTGCTTTGCCCCTCTAGATTTCTACCAAGCCTATACTTGCAATGGCCATGCGAACAGATGAAGCGCCCTCCTATTGACAAAAACCATCTAGGCATTCGCCTTAAGGTCAAGCAGCGCAAACGAGCCTAACGAAGAATTGGGTGAGAAGGAATGCGTAGATAATTCCGGACATTTATCGGGTACGACCCATCATCCGGCTATTTTTCCGAAGGAGAGTTCCGGTTGAGTTCAAAACTGAAATCTGCGGGGCGGCCATTGTGGAGTGCACGATTTCTCAATGTCAGTGAGAAAATCCTACTCGTGTCGGCTCGACACCGACTAGGAGCTGGTGGATTGTAAGAGCACCGATTAACTCTGATCACGATGGCAGTAAGGGCTAACGTTATAGCAACTTAGAAGTGAGTCGCATGCTGGCAGCCATTCATTTTTACAAACACTGGCAAGATGATGTGCTTTCGAGCAGCAAATTACGATGCGCTAAGCTATCGCTCGGTAGCGCCGCTAAACGACTTCGTGAAAATGCTTTGGGCTCAAGTTAAGAGAGGTTTGCGATGGCCTGAAAAATTTTAAAGCGGACTCTGTCGCAGCTAGAGGCCGACAGCTGCCATCCAACTGCAGCGATCGTAGACGCTGTAGAGATCAACGTCGCAGCAGCGAAGAAGAACATGTGGGGATTTTGGCGCTCACACCGTTCTTCCTGCGCGCCTCTGTCCGCATAATAAAATGGGTCGATTGAAGCGCCCAACCACCTACTTTCAGAGAAATCCCCATTGCTTGGAGTGATTACACTTCGCCCCTAAACGACGCCAACGCCAGCGAGCACGTCGCTCACAGCGGGTTCCTGATGAACCACCCATCAACATGTATATATCTAAAGGAGATTGGAATGACAGAAGAAGCTCAAGGCAAAAGCAAGGTCGATGCCGGTCAAGCTTTCTCCATTGGCTTGATAGAAAAGGCCTGGGAGTTCAAATGGGGTATCCAGTTGATCTACATCGCCCTGTATGCCGATGCGGTGCTAGCTTGGATTCTTCACAAGAATTTGCTGTCGGTTACGACGGGCAGCACACAAATATGGGAATCGATAGGCGCCCTCCTCTTGGCAGTGGCAGGATTCGGCCTCACCGTGTCGTTCGTCATCCCACTGTTTTATGAGCTTCTGAGGAAATTTATATTCGAATTTTCGCCTGATTTCCTTTTGAGCGCTTTTAGCGAACCCGACGCCGGGCCCAGCCAAGTATCAATCGGCTATTTGCACACGGAAGCATTACGCACAAGCGATGACTTCTTGATGGCGATCTATCGTGAAAAGAAGGCCCTCTGGATCCGCAGACTGAACGATCAACGACAAGCTTCGACTCTCATCATCGGATTGCTGCTGTTGACCACAACGAATATTTTGACAGGCTATGTGTCTGGCACTGAGACGCTGATCCTGTGGCTCACCAAGGGATATCAAGAGCCATTTTACCTGTGTTTAGCCCTCATTTCTGTCCCCCTTCTGACCTTCACGATTCTTAAACCCTTGCCATCGGACTATGTCTTTCATCCGCAACTACGCAGAAAACAGGATCAAGAGCGAAAGGAACTGTATAGCTCCGATGGGATTACGCGATTGGGATAGCAGGAAGCCCTCAGCCAGCGATTCAGATGAGGAAAGCAGATTGGTAAAGACGGAAAGCCAGAGGATTTTATCGGTGATATAGGAGCGGGTGATCAGATTTTTTATGGGCTTCTGCTCCGTCGATGGAGTGACCGCCAATAAAAGCAGTGCTGATAAGCATGGTTGGGACGTCTTCGTCGAGGTCGAACAGGAAACCGGCACGCTTACCCTGATTACACTTCATAAGCCCATCATTGGAGGCAAAGTCCAAGTAAAGTCCACGCGTACCACGTCGCTGAAAGTGGATGTCACCCTGTCCAACCTGCGCAAGAGGCCACCAGTCCGCTTCCCGCCTTCTAAGCCCTGATGGGCTTTCCGCAACGGCCACATCCTCACAGGGCATTCATACGCCGATGAATCTCTGATCCGTGAAATCCCGGAGAGGGTTAACACCCACAGCATCGCCGGTAAAGCTGAACAGCTACAGGAGCCTAACCGAATTTGCCGACGTGGTGCTCTCTGATGGTATTCATTGATGGACTCCAAGCTTCCCCCAAATCCGCCATAAAATCCGCAATCACACTCCCCCCCCCCTCGCCGGCATCCTCTTAATTCCGCACGGAGCCATCATCGACTGGCAGCATTTGAAATGTTGACCTATGGTCATTCTTTTAAATCATAAAAATGACCAAGGATCATTCATGATGAATGCGGTGTTGCTCAAGCGAGCCATGAAATATCTCGATCTCAGCGGCGTTGCGTTAGCCGAGAAGGTCAGCGGGCTTCGGGAAGACGGCAAACGAACGGCCCCCGAAACGATCAGTCGTTGGCTCAGTGGAACGAGGCCGGTTGACCCTTTCTTGATGGGATGGCTCGCCGAGCTGGTGCGCTCAAAGCTGATGACTCAGGATGATGTCAGGGTGCGGCTCCCCAGCGAAGGGCTAGTCATTGCGGTGAGCAATTTGAAAGGCGGAGTAGGCAAGACCACAGTGTCAAGGAACCTCGCCGTCATCGCGAAATCCCTACGCTTGAAAAGCACTTACATCTATGCGGATTACCCTCTATCTGTTCGAGCCGGTAGAACGACCAAAAATCGACTGGAAGCACTCCGCATTAATTGCCCTGAACTCAGTCTGGATGAGATTTTGGCCTACAAGCCAGTTGCTGGCGAAATAGTAATCGTGGACGTGAGCAACGGCGTCGCTCGTGATTCATTCTTTACCCCGGAAAAATCTGAAGACCGGCTTCAGGTGAATCCTACAGGTTTTCTGGGACAGTTCCGGCCCGCGATCTACGTAGTACCTGGCGAGTTCAGCAGCAGCATGGATAACTGGTCTCTCAAGGCTTTCATCGACAGCAATGTATTCCATGCCCCGGTGCAGCTTCTGCACCGCCCATCCTTCATGAGCATGGATTTCGCCAGTACGGCGCGCGCTGATGGCTTTGACGTAACCTCAGACATGTTCTGCCCCTTCTTCATCCCCCAATCTGTATCTGCAAGTGCTGTACTTCCCCAAGACGCCCTTAGCGATTGGCAAAACCTTGATCAGAAGCACCACCACTACAAGCTGTTTGAGCACCTGCTCGAATTGCTGGGTGGCGGGGTCATGGACAGCTTCGATGTCATGCAGAGTGTAAAAACCGCCCCATTGAGCAAGCTGCTCGATCTGGCAGAAGGTGTTTACTGACGGCAGACGTCTCGGTAGTTAGCCCCATGACGGTATGCGTCCAAGCAAAATATCGCCCAATAAAAACCATAGGAACCGTGGTTTCCACCGGTATATGGGTAGACCATCTATCTTGCTCTGGCAATCTTGAGGGTGACTTGGTCGAACGGTAGCAGTCTTCGGCAGACACTGTGCGTAGGTGGCGCGGTGATTGACACCAGACGAAATGACAGGCTGGGAGGTTGAAAGAGTGCAACCTACAAGCTCGGTAAAGGTCTGTCGCTCAGTCTCACTAGCTCGTTTAACCTCAAAAACCACGACGGTCTTCGAATCGAATTGAAACAGAGAATGCCGGGGCGCAGCACCTCACCAGTAGTGAGGGAGATACTGGAGTTTATTGAAATGATCACCAGCAATCCTAGGCGGCCCTGCACGTGCCCAGCAGCCTCCGCCGAGGCACGTCGATAGATGTAATCGATGCCGAAGGATGGAATGAAAAAATCCTGCCCAATTGCATCCGTGATGGATGTGATGATTTCCTGGCCTTGAATATTTTCGAGCAACTGGTCACGACCTGATGCTCCATCAGAAAAAAAGAGCCTCAGGTATAACCTAAGGCCCTTATTCAGAAGATGTTGGAGTCTAACTGGACGCTGTGCTCGATCTGGAGTTAACGATCCATGGCCAATGAATCAGGGTCGGGCTTCAAACGTCCCTGCTTGACCTTCACATGGCCACCGCCCAATAGCCTACCCGACTCGTCTCTATAAGCGGTCGCGCCTTGGAATCGAGTCGATTTAGGGCTATCAATGACCCAACAAACAGAGCCATCAGCAGTTCTGTGCTGCTCTGGCTTCATAACCTCAGCCCCCTTGTATGAGCCATTGATGACCCACTGAGGCCGACTCTCGCGTTCTTGTCTGTCAGCGAGTTCTTGGCTTTCTCGCCGGATCTTATCGGCTAAGGAGTAGAACGTTACCTCAAGCCTTCTACGTTCATCCCCCCCAATATCCGATTCAAGCACATCGCCTAAGCGACGGAGCTCAAGCCCATCACTGATCATGTCTCGAACCCGACTTTTACCAAAATTCTCTGACACAACTCCTTTGAGTTGTTCACCGATGCGAGCGAGTTCCGCATCGGAGACCTCTTTGATAACCCCGTCCGAAAAACTTATTTTCAAAGCCATGTGTTTGCCCCCTGGGCGTATTGCGCCAGATCCATGCTTTCAGTATAGCCCTCTACCAATGCCGTAATGAAAGTACAAAATTCACGATAGTGCTGATTGAAATTAGGAGAAGCGCGATTGAACGCAACATTGCTATCTATCGTGATGACAATGGGGCGCGCCTTCTGCTCAGGTTTCGTCGCGCCAGTCACTGGTAAACAAAGCAACCAGGTTTTTGCAGACCATGCTCGCGGTGAGACAGGGAAGCGTGGAGCCGTGCCGCTGCCAAAGTCATCCACGATAACCGCGCCATCTGCCCACGCCGCTCCTGCATGACTATCCTTTAGTAACACAGTTAGCTCCCCATCAGGATCAGCCTTACGATAGCCAGCCGTGAATGCCGTAGAAAGCGTCTTCATCGAGTTCCCCCGCTGAACACTAATACCAATGCGGATTCGATCTTTCCCAGGATTGGGGTAGTACAAATGATTTCTGAAAGCGTCGAGAATAGCTTGGAGCTCTTTATGCAGCTCACTGACAGCCTGCTGCAACACCACCGGGCCACGAAGAGCTACGGAAAGCTCTTTCGTGACCCTCGCTTGAGCTGCAGCCACCTCTGCGTAAACTGAAGTCGCCGGCATGTCGAAATCCAGCAAGGTCGCATTGGTTTCCAGCGCAACGGTAAGAATTTTGTTTGGCGTGCGAGTATGTACCTCGCTCGAACCATTGACCACAGTGCCCGTAAGCGCTGCGAACCAGAATTTGTTATTGACCGGCGCAGGCGGCGACAGACTCAAAGCGATCGTCGGAACACCAGGATGCAGCAACCGTTCCTCATCCAGCGCCCACGCGGGAAGATTCGAAACAAGCCCACCATCAAGAAATTTGCCCTTCATCTTCAAGTCAGCAAACGGTGTTCTACGAGTAAAAATTAGTCTCTTGGGCTTGAAGATGATCGGAAGACATATAGACGCTGCCACGGCATCCGCAACCGCCACATCAGGCGTGCGCTCAGCACAAAATAGCTCCAAACTCTCCGTAGCGGTGTTGGTGGCAATGATTTTGAGTGGCGGACATCCAACTAGATCCATGTCTGCAAAGGTAATGTTGCAGTCTTTATTGATTCCGGCGAGCTTAAGCCGATCCGACAGCTTTTTTGCAATCACCCGATCGATTATCTTGCGGACATTTCTAACCGACGTGATGCCCCATAACCCCCACACGAAAAGAAAAACCAGCCCGAGCAAAAGCCAAGGTGCGGCGAACTTTAGACTTTGCCAGATGATTGCCGGAAGAGCTCGTAGGGCTTTTGGTTCGTAAAGCGTCATCCAACCTAATGCACCAGCAGACACCACGAATATTAAAATCCACCAGCAGTACAACGCCCACCTGTTCGAAAACGGAGATAAAATCCGATTGGGCACACCAGGAATAGTTTTGAGAATTCTGAGGACGAACCATCCTAGTGGAGTGAAAAGCTGGGTAGGCTTGCTGTAGGGCAAACTCCCCTCCTCTGTTCCAAAGGGCGGACGCAGAAACAGGTGCTTCTGAGCCTTCGGATCTGCGAGTTCCTTTCCTGTGTACCCTGCTGCCACTAGCGCTGCTGCAATGGAGCCTGCAGATGTGCCAGCGATCCCCTTAATACTCAGCATCTCTTCTTCGATTGCGATGAGCCCACCTGCATGGGCAACACCTTTGGCGCCGCCACCCTGCATAACCAGAAAAATTTCCTTGATGCTGTGTTGCACTTCGTTTTTATCAACCATTTTGAACGAGATTACCTTTTGCTAACGCATTTTAAGGTGCGCGTACATGGGATTGCTGCGTACGCGAAAAATGGCTGTATGGTTAGCCAGGGAGCTGTCTTTTTGAGATCAAACAGCCATCATTCTATCGACAGTCAGCACAGCGCTCCAGAAAAACCAGAAAATATTGGATCCCACCTCTAAAACGCTTCCGTTACCCTGTCAAATTTCGACCAAGTTCAAAGGAGCTATTCTGCCGACAGATAACTTGACTCAGTTGCTGGACACATTGCGCGCATGGGCGTTATTGAATGGTGTGTTGCTCGTAAATGTTCACGTTGGGCTTCAGAATGGATGTCATGGCAACCTGCGCCTACAGCTAGTAGCGAGTGAGCTTATGACCTGGGACTGCGCTTGAATGCGACCAGTGCCTCAAGCGCCTGCGCGACACTCAGTCCCTCTCGCTTTTTATTGATAACAAAGTCCGCGTCGAAGGTAGCAGGATCACTCTCCGTAAAGTCTGGACAACCTGCTTCGGCATGCTTTCTTGCGTTATCAACCACCGATTGAAGCCCCTCACGCTCCCAGTGACACCGCCTTTTTGCGACTCAACAGGGTTACTCCAGTCAGCGGTTAGGTGCAGATCATAGATCAGGCCGGCGGCAGCGTTATTTCCTACAATGGCAGACCGAAAGCAGGGTGATCTGCTTGCCCCACCAGCGTGGGGGTAAAGTGACTACAAAACTTCTATCCGATCCAGACATCAGTGATTGAAAGCAAGACTCTCAGCCAAATCGACCACCTGTTTTCGATCATCTTTTTTCAGGCAGTGAAAACACTGGAGCAGATGAGCCGTCTCGTCATCCTCACAATAAAAGTAGGCTAGCGGTAGGTTGAGGATGCCGCGATCTGCTGCAACGCTTTACGAGCGCAGGCCGGTAACCTGAGGCAAATCGACTGACCGAGGTGATTCGCTGGGTTCACCCGCCGCCGGTGAGCAATGCCTCGGCGAACAGACTTGTCAGATCCGGCGGGTAAATATCCTCGTCACACCTCGACAGTTCGGTTTGCGACCACCACCTCACCTCACACACGACCCTGCGCTCCTGATCACTCCATGCGGCAGAGGAGCACTTCTCGGCGCCGGCATGCACCACGTAGTAGTTCTCGACCGCGAGCACAGACTCCCCATCGGGCATTTGCCATAAGAACTCTCTGCGTGCGATGCATGGGCCAACGGATTGGACACCAACACCGGTCTCTTCCCGGAGCTCGCGCACTGCCGCCTCCTCAAAAGACTCATCGCGTCTGAGTTGTCCGCCAGGTGTCGCCCAGTAGCTCATCTCTGCCAAAGCGCCGGTCTTGTAATCGATCTTGAAAAGCAGCAATCGATGAGCCGGGCTAATCAACAATATGCGAGAGGCTAAACGGTGTCGCGGCATGAGTCCCCCGTTGTATCTGCGCTAACCAATGACCTCTAATACCTCACTACCCCGCATTCGCCGAACGTCCACCACATATTCAGCAATGTTGGGGACGGAGTAATCAACAACCAGTTCGACCACCGTCTTGATCGGTTTGCCTGAACGCTTCACAGGATAATCTGGAATTCTACGGAAGATCTCTGTACCGCGACGATGCGGCATAGGCCAGGTATTGCCCGAGTTCATATGACACAACCATATGGCTTCGGCATACGCCGGAATGAAAGTCGCCGAATCCAGCGTCAGAACATCGTGTTCGAGCCTGCGGTAATCGCGAGCGCCGAGCAGACGATGCAGCCTTTGTTCCTCAGCCCAAAAGAAGACTTTGTGGTTGATCAACTCATACCACTGGCGTGGTGTTGTGCCGTCCGTGAGGGCCTGTATCAATCTGCTCTCAGGCATGGGCTTCTGATCACGAAGCACAATGTTGGAAGGGTGCCCTGCCCTCACATCCATTTTCTGATTGCGGTGCTCGCTCTCGAACCGGGCGCGGTCGCCCCCTTCGATGGCGAGATGATCAAGGACTGCCGTTGCGCTCATAAGCCCATGGGTACGAATACTGTCCCAAGCTCCGCTCTCAGCCATATGGTAAACCCGGGGATAAAGCTCGATCAGCTTGTTCAGATCCATCTGTTATCTCCTGCCAGAGCGCGCCGTCCAGTTGCGCCGATCGATCAGCGAACGTAAATCGCTGGGATCCGGGTCTCTGGTAAAGCGAGTGTTAATCAGCGAGACAGGCGCTTGAGACACCCGCTCAAGTTCCTCCACGAATTTGATCGTGTCAGAATCAAGCTGTTCGAACCGGCGAGCATTACGATTCGTCGACTGGAGGTAATCTGCAAAAGTCAGGACGATGTCGGTCGGGGCATTCAGCGCGCAGGCTTTGCGAAACTGATCCCATTCAAACCAGCCAACTTTACGGTCACGGTGCGTGGTGGAGGTTTTCTCGGCAGCGTTCAAAGCGTCCGCTTCGAGATCTGCAAACTTTGCAATCTCATCGAAAGTCGTCGGATGCTTGAGCATCCCGGAAGTGTGTCCCTGATCCCCATCCGGATCGCCAACGCGGATAGGCATAGGTCGAATCACCATAAGGATCTTGCGGATCCTGCTGGGTGATATCCCCGCTTCAGCGAGGCATCCTGCAACATTCGTGTCCCTGGACGTCACATGGGGATAGTCACCGTGGAAAATACTCAGCCCGCTCCCCTGGGTTCCTTCCAGCAGAATGGAGTTACCGTTGCGGTAGGCCTCCTCCAGTCTGTCTGATGTGCATCCGTGATATTTTCCAGGAATCCCCACGTAAGGGCGAAGCTCATCAACATCCCGCGCGAGCCTTATCGCTTTACCTCTATTCAGAATACGCCGCGCAGCCGCTGCCCCACTTCCGCTTCCAGTAGAAGCGATGGTCGACACCAGATGCCCCTCCTTCTCCGTCTCGATGTCTTCATCTTCAATAATGGTTGCTTGAGGATCGATGAACAACCGGTCTGCCCCGATACCGCAAGCTTCAATCTCCTTCAAAAGGCCCGGCAACCTGATAGTCATGCCAGGGCCAAGGAGTAGCCGTGCAGTCACTTCACGCGACCCTGAGGGAAGATGATGATAGGTAAACGTACCGACGGCACTCGCCACGGTGTGTCCAGCGTTGGGGCCACCCACGCGAACCATGACATCGTACTCGCGAGCCAGGTAAGCGACAATATTGCCTTTGCCCTCGCTTCCGTACTGCCCGCCAATAAGAACATCCACACATCGAATTTCAGGCGGTGTGAAGAGGTGCAAGCGAGCGGCGACCCGCACCAATGTGTCCTCGGAATCTGAGCGTTCGGTGTAGATGCGAACGTCTGAATCCTGCTTGAGCGCTTCGATCTCATCCGGATCCATGAGTTGATTCACATCCTCATAGACAGGAGGGCTGGTGAGCCCTTCAACACGCTTCGCGTAACGTCCCTGAAGCGTTGGATCGCTAGCGTAGAGGTGCACATGTACCAAGTTGGCACCGAAAGCCTGTCGAAACTGCAGCACCTGTGCCAGCGTATCCAAGTGATCGACGACTAATGGTCGGTCATCGTTCTCACTCGCGCACATCGCCTGAGTTTCCAGAAGCATCCACTGGTCGTGCGCTGCCGTATCCAAATCACGTCGCCGATCAAGAATGTCCGGCTGATCCATTCGAAGGCGCCACTCGGCATCTTCAATGGCTCGACGATCACAAACCACGGCGAAGCCAAACTGCTTTTCCAACAAACTGGCTAATCCACTCTTGCCGCTACAGGTCTTGCCACTGATCACTACAATCTGCCGAGTTTCCATGCGCTACTTCTCCCAGATGCCCATTATCTGATCCGCAATTTCCGATGAGGTGTGCTGTTGAGTGTCTAGAACTTTGTCCGCAAAACCTGCAAGCGAACGAGCACTCTGCTCGTTAGGGTGCAGTACGCTCACCCGATACTCTTCGAGAAGACTTGTGCCCCGCGCAGCGTATCTCTGCGCCAGAACAGACTCTGGCGCGACGATGTGCACGTGCCTCACCACATCCCCGAAACGGAGCTTCAACAACTCCACTTGCCGTGGTTTTCGGACTGCATCCAGGAGCCAGTTATCAACATCTGGCCGGGCTTCGATGGCCGGACTTGCGACAGACTCTATGAGCCAAGAAAAGTCAGTTGCCCTGTCGAGAGAGTCACCGAGTTCTTGCAGGCTATGACGATCAAGTAGCTCATTCCGGGAAGCCAACTGAGCCCGCAGAAAGGAGCCACTACTGATCGGAACAAACCCATGGTGTTCTTGTAGCGAGACAGAAACTGACGTCTTGCCACTGGCCATCGGGCCGCTCAAAAGAAGTAGTCGCTTCACGTGATGACAATCCCTGTCTTGCGAATTCAATTCACGCTAAAGCGTAGCTGGCCCGGCTACGTTGATATGTTTTTTTTCACTCAGAGCAGGAGCAGCCCATGCGGAGGATTCACGCTTCAGGAAAACAATCCTTTGTCAGCCCTGATTCAGCGTTTTCATCGCTAACAATGGGATCAAATCTCAGCGATCGCATCCTGCATCACTTCAACTTCAGAATCGCTAAAGTTGCTGGAGTCGGAATGTAGCGGACAAGAGCACACGACTCCCCAAGTCCATCGGTATTTCAATGGTGCCTAGGCTTACGGGGATTCTGGTTGCGGTTAATGCGAAAGAAACCTGGCTGATTACGATTTAGCGTAACTCAAGTCGCGCATATGGCCTATGAGAGTGATCGATATCCAAGAAACTTATGGCCGCAACACAGTGCCTAGAAGCTACTCATCAAATAATTTCTGATCGTGAACATCAGTTCCGCAGAGCAAGACTTTCAACCAAATCGACCACCTGCCTTCGCTCACCTTTTTTCAAGCAATGAAAACACTGCAGCAAATGCGCCGTCTCATCGTCCTCGCAATAAAAATACGGCACCGGCAGATTCATGACCGCAGCGATCTGCTTCACGATGCTTTCACCAGGCTGGTGAACGCCCTTTTCGTATTGAGACATCCGCGCAGAGGCCGTGGCCGGCTCGATGCCAGCCTCAATCCCCAAGCGCTCTTGTGAAAAGCCCCTTAGCTTGCGCGCCTCTTTCAAACGCTTGCCGAACGTACTCATTTTCTCTCGCCGCAAAAGGCTAAGAGATTCTTAGATTTGGTTTGACCGCATACTAAGTAATCCTTAGTATTTGGCAGAAATATCCTTTTGCCATCACTCAGCGACGCAAGGACAGGGACTCAAAATGAAGGAAATGCAGATCGTAGACGGCCGGCTCGACGAGAAATCGCGTGGCTTCGGCGGCGACATGGTGAGCTACCATTTCTGGAAAATCGACGGCAAAAAACTCGAACCGATCGAAATCCCAGATGTGCTGGACGCTCACGTCAAGGCGGGCGATCGCGTTCGAGTGACAGCACAGCTGGGTAAGGACAAGGTCTACAGAATCTGGGCAATGCAGGTGGCGGGAGAGCCTGTTCGCTCGGTGGTTACTATCCCCTTCATTGGCGTCTCTTTGGGAAGGCTCGGGATCCTGCCTCTGGCGGTCGCCATATTTACTATTTTTGTTGCCTACGGTTTCTGGACAAACAGCGCCAACCACCGAAGCTTTCACGGTTCGTCCTACCAGCTAGCCTGGATCGCGCTGAATTTGTTCGTCAGCTATCGCTACATGGTTAAGCCAATATTGATCATCACGCGCGGCATCAAGGCGTTCCGTGAATATTGCGCCAAGACCCCTGCTTCCGCCTCTACCGCCAAATGAGATGAACCAGTCGCGATAAAGTGCCAGGAGCAAAAGTGAACAATGTCGAGCGGATCCAACACCAAGCCGAGCTTGTCTTTGGCAACAAAAAGAAAGCCGATCATTGGCTGAGCCAGCCGACAGCACAAACAGCTGATTGCTCGCGGTTGCAAATGGCTCACAGTCGAGTGGGATATGAAGTCGTGAAAGCAGAACTCGATAGGCTCAGTCATGGGTTCGCCAGTTAATGCACTCCTTCGTCGAGGATCGACATGATCACGTTTGATCTCAACACAAACGACGCCGAGGCTTTGCTTCAACATGCGCAAACATTCGAACCGGATTCGGGCGATGCTCGTGAAGATCGGCGACTGCGCGAGGCACTGCTCGATCTGAGCCACGCGCTTTTATCGCATCTGCAGAGACAGACACACGAGACAAGTCCTAACTCAAACGCAGCCCAGCACAACTCCTTGGTGCAGCCCCTTCTCCTTTAGCTCTACGAGCGATGCACAGAGCCTTTGAAGCCCCCTCTTCATCCATCGCTCGCTTGCCGCTACGCTATGTCGAGATCTGACGGCTGTCACCTTTGAAGCCTCTTGGCTCGCTACACCACTCGCCCAGAAACAAATAGATCCTGGATGCTTTTAGCCTGGCTTCACCTTCATTACGCATCAAACGCTTACGTCGAGCGCGAGCCTAAGTTCGATGAATTCAGCCGGCAAAACCTCTATCGGTATTGCCTGTAGCAGCGCCTGATAAAGCCTGGATTTTTCGCCCAGACTTACCGCGACTTTGTCCCGAGTGCTGCCCCAGCGTCGCTTGCCGGCGCGTTGGTAACCTTCTTGCACCGCCGCCAACGCTTCGGCACCGAGCCATTCGACGCGTAGATAGCCGACCGTGTCTACCGCTCTGCGTTTTACTGGACGCGCTAAGCATGCGGACACAACGGTGACCAGGTTTTGTGCGCCGAGATGGGCCAGCGCCAGTTGGTAGAGTTGTCCCTCAATGGGGGTCGTGATACGCATGTCAAATCCTTACCACTTGTACGAACCCATTGGATGCTCATCGTGGAGAACGCTGCATCCATCGCGGCTGTCTAACAGACGTAGCCGAGCCCAAATCCCCAAAGACGCACAACCTACATTAACAGTTTTACAACTAAGCCTTTGGGTGGTGAGTAGCGTCATTTACTTTCGCTACGCTATCCCATTCCTTACCTCGGCAGTTGGAACTGTATAGTGTGACTAGCGTGCCGCCAGAATTGAATAATCCCTCCAGACGAAAACGTAAACACAAGTGAAAGTGTCGATTTTTCTCCCGCGTTCGCTCATCATGGCCGGACGGTTATGCTGAAGAATGCTTTCCAGCGATCTGAAAGACTGAAAGAACGAAGAGGATTGAGTGAATTTCAACAGGCACCTGTATTTGGAGAATGCTGACGCCCCCAAAGCCGGAATACACCCCATTATTCCAACGTATCTCTAGTGCCCAGTGATCGTAATTAGCTCTTCCCGATGCTGAAGAATCCATTGCTTAAGTGTTAAAGCGTGTTCTCCGGTGACGTGCGGAACATCATTTCGAACGCATCCTAGATACCCCATTCGCCCATCAACTATTTGTCGCATGATCTCGACGCCACCATCTGCATACCACGACTCCACCGGGATACTTGCCGATGTGAAAATAGCCTGAAATTCTGCCGGGCCAAGGACTTTGGCGGCAATCTCTTTTCCGAGTAGTTCGCTTAGAAGTTTGGCGAGCTCAGGCCCAGTAGCAACATCGCTGCTAAGCCAGTACTCTTTTCCAGCGTGCTTCGCCGGCCCCTCCTGAAGCGCGGTAGCTGCAACCAGCGCGATATCCGCCGCCGCAACCCAGCCGGTTCGATATTCGTTCCAGTAAGTGGTCAGGGTGTCACCCTTTAAGCAAAGGGTAAGTATGTTTTCCATAAACATATTGGGATGAAGGAATGTCCAAGAAATTCCGCTGGTTTTAATGTACGCCTCAACCAATTGATGCCAGGCAAAGGCTGGCCCCGTACAATCCCATTCTCCAAACACACCGAGGTGCACGATATGTTTAACACCGGCTTTGCTCGCCGCATCCACCAGCGTTTTGCTCTGCGCAAGCATGGCTACGGTATAGCCGGTTAAAAGGAAAACTCTATCCACGCCCGCGAGCGCGGCTCCGAAAGTTCGTGGGTCGTCTAGATCGAGGTGAACAATGTCCTTTCCCTCGCCGCTTAAACGATGAACCTCCTCAAGTCTGCGGGAAGTAATCCTAACGTCAACGTCAAGGCTGCCCTCCAGATTGGAAACTACTTTCTTACCTATTTGCCCACTGGAACCTATAACCAATACTCGCGCTTTACTTTGCTTTATATTCATGACGCTCTTTTCCTAATTTTCTTTTATGAATTTCCACATGGAAAGCCCATTTCGCAGCGCATGCACAAACTTCGGCGACACTCCGAGCGCATAGAGCTCTTCAAGCGCGAGCGGAAAACTCTGAATTTCGAAGTCAGGGCGAGCAGCCCTTTTCGGCCAGTCCGGGGCTAATATCGCCGCGCGGCCCAAAGCAACCATATCGGCACCATCGTTGAGCGCATCTTGAACGTCTTGCGGGGTTAACAACGATCCACTTGCCACCACGGGAATGTCGCTCCTTAAAACGTCCCTAACCCGCGAGAGATTTGTCTGCTTTTGAGTGGGATATTTCCAGGATACTTCCTTAGCGTTCATGGCCGAGAGATTCAGGTAAGTAAACCCCACATAGTTCAGCATTCGGAGCATCTCCAAGCCTTCGTCAATGTCAAAGCCCCGCCCGTTGTTCCAATCTTCGACAAGAATTTTAACCCCCATGGTGAAGTCGCCGGGTAACTCGCCACGGATTCTCCGCATGGCTTCGAGTAAAAATCGTGCGCGATTTTCCACCGAGCCTCCCCATTTATCTTTTCGCAGGTTCGTGGCTTTGCTAAAAAACTGGGTAAAAAGGTAGCCGTTGGCACCGTGTAGCTCGATTCCGGAGGCCCCAGCCCGCTGCACTCGCCGCGCGCTATCCACTAAAGCATCAAGGATGGCTTGGATTTGTTCTTCGCTGAGCTCCCGAGGCTGCTCAAAATCAGGAATAGGAAGTTGAACGACACTTGGGCCCGCCGGCTGTTTACCTCTATTCAGTTTGGCTTTTGCTCGCATTCCGGAGGGCATGAGTTGAATAATCGACAGCGCCTGCTCCCGCTTAACCATGTCGGCAAAGCAGCGGAGTCCATATTCGTGAGAATCTGAGAAAGCTCCGATCTGCCCTTCTATGTAAATGTCGTCTTCGTAGGGCGAAGCTCCGGCTGTGATGACCGCGCCGAATCCACCTTGGGCACGCATCGTTAACCAGTTCAATTCTTCTTCGCTAAAGCGTCCGTCGGAATGACTTTGCCCATTAGTCATCGGCGCCATAAAGAGCCGATTTTTTACCGTCGCTCCGTTGTTGAAAGTGTAGGGCTGGAAAAACTGTTCGTTCACTTGGGATCCTATTCGTTTGTCAGCGACTGAGTTATCGGTCGTATGCGAGATTCCCACCTGTTTGGCATTTGGCACTTGCAGTTGTATAGAAGCCGTATGTGACTGCGACCAGGCTGTGGAATACAAAGAATGATTTTCGCGCTTTAGCGTATCGAGTTGTAACGGGAAGGAACTTATTGCAATTGTCGCAAACTCAGGCATCTTAGGTTGGCGAACTATTGCAGTTGGCTCTCGGTAAAATCACACGCCTGATCTCATGGATCAAAAGTTCTTCGTCCATAAAGGTGCCTTCATAGACTTTGCCGGTAAGAAGCAGCCTCAGTTTGTACACCCGCATTGCATTCGGTAAGCCATGCTATTAGGGACGGCTGAGAAACGTGGCGCTTCTACCCGCCCCGAATAAAGTTCGAAGCTCATCATCAACGCGGGCTATATTGCTTGATAAGCTTCCCAAATTTCCGCAGACCTATCGCATCAGCAACGGATGGAGAGATGGCGTTCATAAGCGTCATCATCTTGAGCAGCGCGCCACCCATGACATGCTCCTTACGTCGCTGGCGGATCGTCGCGAGGATATCGCGTGCAACTTCATCAGGCTCGCATAGGTCGACGCCCATCTTTTTCCACATGTCGAAAAATGGGGACTCCGACTCGGTGTTGGAGGGGGCGGGCCCGAAGAACGACAGGGATACGTTTGTCCCTTCAAGCTCGCGATTGGCGCCTTGCACGTAGCTCGCCAGTGCGCCACGGGTCGCCGCATAGGCGCTCATAAAAGGCAGCGCCACCCGGCCATCCATGGCTCCACCGATGTGGACAATCACTCCGTCGCTGGCTTGCTTGCGCAGCCCAGGCAGGAATGCCTGAGTCACGAGGATTGGCCCCTTCACGTTGATAGCGAGCAGATCGTCGACGTCGGATAGCGTGTAGTCTTCAATAGGTTTGCGGGGCGAGATACCTGCAAGGTTAACCACTGCATCGATCCGGCCGAGGTGTTCAAAAGCTGTTACTGCCAGCTTCTCAAGGCTAGCCGGATCGGTTACGTCCGCGCGCACGTAAATCGCCGAACCGTCGCTTTTGCCGGCTATCTCGGCGGCGTCGTGCTCTCGTCGCGCAGCGAGCACCAATCGAAAGCCCTCGGCCGCCAGGAGCCTGGCCAGCGCGTTGCCAAGCCCACCGGTCACTCCGATGAGAACGGCGGTGGGCGAATCCTTGTAATGCGTAGTCGCGGCGGGGCCGGTTGCAGTGCCGTCAGGCAGAGAGGACTTTTCGTTCAATTTCGTCATTTCGAGTTCCTTTAAATGCTTATTAGCTACTATTAACGTATCTATTATAGGCAAAAAAAAGCTAAGCGGACTTAGCTCTGATTTTGGACACCACATCTGCCAACGTCGTCTGTCTCAACTCCCTATGGACGGCCTCTTGAGTACAAACCAGTACGTCGCTCATGACTTCCTTGATGTTGGTGCTCACGATACATTCCTTCCTTATCGGATAAGTATGAATGGCAAACGCATCAGGAGGGCTCACCGCAGAATAGATGTCCAAAAGTGAAATATTTTCTGGGCTTCGCGCCAGTCCGTAACCACCCGACTTACCAACCGTCGTCTTAGCCAGTTTCGCCTTCGAAAGCTTAACGAGGATTCTTTTAACAAAAACCGGGTTCGCATTTACGCTGCCCGCGAGAATCTCCGAAGCGAAAACCCCGTCGTGATGTGCGATTGCCGCCAGTACATGGACGGCGATGGAGAATTGAGTGTTTACTGAAGCCATTCATGGATACTATATTAGTATCCATGTCGAATGCAAGAGCCGTCCGGGGCGGCAAGGCACAGGTCGGCACCGTCTCAACCTTAAGCCGCGAGTCGATTGGGTATCCAAAATAGCCGCTGAAGAGCTGTTATCGCGCTCTTCTCTATTGCGCCGCTGCGCTCGTAAGCGTTCATGCATTGCTCGAACTTGCATACCTCGCTCCGTAAGTGAGATGTCGTCCTGTACGAAAGATTGCTTCGACCCCTGCCTAAGCATTAGTTGCCCTTCCGTAAATGCTACAACGCTTGATAGACGTAATTGCTTGCATCTTCAGGTGCCAGCGGCAAGCCCGCGCTTTGAAGTTGATAACGTAGTTCAAGGTTATCAGTACGAACGGCCCATCGGCTATTTGAGGGCGCTGAGCGTGCATCACTGGCAAGGATTGCGCCGAGCAGCGTTTCTCGTTTCGGGAAATAAACCGCCAACCCATCGCCTTTCCAACTTGCAACGGTAGCCCCCAATAGTTCGCAGATCGCCACCTTAACGGCAGCATCCTCAACATCGGCCTTTTTAGACTGGTTAATCAGCAACTTTAAGGGCGGATTTGCTTCGCCGTCGGTACAAATGATTTCACCACGCCCCCAAGACTCAGGAGGGCAAACTTTATTCTCAACTCTTAATTCAATGAATGGATTTATTTCCATAGGGTAAATTCGACACACCAACGGTCGATCTTCATAAATACCGCAAAGGTTATCCTCTTGTAGGCTCGGACACTGATTCAATGCATTTCCTGCGAATATGGCAATAACGTTAAGCTCACTGTCTCCTGCTGTCACTTTGGCTGCTCGGCTCGCATTATGCTGGTACTCAGGTGATTGTACTGCCTCCGCAGAGTGACTGAACGCCTCCAGCAGTATCGCTACGTCATCACCCCGCGTGAGCCATTGTTCCGCCTCTTTCACGGTTAAAGGAATCAGCCTTCCTTTACAGCAAATACCGCAGGTCACACAGGTATATTGAACTGCCCCCTTACCGGTGGCGCCACCGGTAGTCACTTGGGAAATTGCGTTAAGTTTCGTCATCACGTGTTCCTTATCTACGCCACCGGATACTATAAAAGTATCTATTTAAGACAAAAAAAATTAACTGGACTTAGCTGTGATTTGGGGGCCATTCCGCCAACGTCGCCCGTCTAACCTCCCCACGGACGGCATCCTACGTGTCAACACAGGATGTCGCTGATGACTTCATTGAGGTTAGAGCTCACCACATACTTTTGCCTTACGGAATAAGTAAGGGTGGCAATAGCATTTGGGGGTTTACCGCGAGAAGATATCTCAGAGTTAATTCTTTTCGGGCTTCGTGCCTAACCGTAACCGGTTGACTTACCACAGACGTTTTAGCCAGTTTCGCCTTAGAGAATTTAACGGGATTCTTTTAACAAAAGCCGGGTTCGCATTTGCGCTGCCCGAGAGAATCTCCGAAGCAATAATCCGTCATGAAGTGCTATTGCCGCCACATGGACGAGAATCGAACATACGGTGTTTACTCACGCCACAATCGGATACTATATTGGTATCCATATTGAGTGCAAGAGCCACATAACGGCAAAGCACAGCAACTTTAAGACAAAGTGTTACAGCAAGCCGCGCTTTTAGAGTGTCGATGTCGCCAACCGCATGACCAAGGGACTGGGTGCGGATACGATGCAGGCCGCACGACCTGGTTTCGATGTACATCCACCTCAAGCTGGAAGACAGGCCTGAATTTCTGGCGCTATAACTGGCGTTACTGTGGCGATGTGATTGGCCGTAGGTGAATCAGGAAGAAACGCAAAGTCGTAGCGCTTTGCGCTCAGCGACAATGCCAATTTCAGAAGCCCATTGGGTATGCGCTTTTGGCGTTTGTGTCAGCAATCATTGTGACCTTTACCGCCATGGCCTGTGTCGCAAACCCAAGCAGTAAAAACACTAAAACAATGCGATTGCGAACACATGTGCAGGTCTCCCTTACAACTCGATAGTCGAAGCCCTACCTGGACATAACTGGCGGTAGGGCTTCCCGGAGGTCAGTTGACTTGACCCTGTTGGCTGACGCGCCTATTTCCACCAGTACTCAAGCTGCACACCAACGTTTGAGCCATGCAACGCATTACCAAAGGCACCGGTATCCGAAAGCGCTGACCCAGCAGCCATTTGATTCGCTGCGCGTTGGGCCGCTTCGTTCCAGGACGCATAGGTGTAATACAGACGAAACTCTGGACGATGCCAGTAGCCAGGCCCAGCAGGTGACCAAGTTGGCGCAATGGTGAATTTCGTCAGTTTGCGCGTCCCACCAGGCGCCTCCACTTGGTCTCGGCCAATCTCGGTGCTCAATTTGAATTGTTCAGTGAATGCATAGACCGGGCGTACGCCCACAGAAAGCCAGTTTTGGTCATCACCGTCTGGACGTTTGTCCTTTTGATAGACGACCTGAAGCTGCCCACTGAATCGCGGAGTCATTTGCCAGTCGAAGTACTCCACCATGCGCCAACTCTGATTGGCGTTATCCAGAGCTGGGTCGCCGGTGTAACTCAAAGCCGTTCCTGGGCCGCGTCCGTATTGCACCGCAAAGGTATTAAGCCCACCTAGGAAGCCTTTCTGTTTGTGCTGGGCGATGGCCGACCAACCCGTATGGGAATCATCCCTGCTGTCCGGCTTGTCGAGAAAGCTCACGCCCAGTTGCAGCGCCCCATCGGGGTTGGTATCGAAGCCGCTGACGGTAAAGTCGTGGCGGTTGATGTAGTCCTTTTGGAACAAGTTGTCTTTGCGCGAAAAAACGTAGCTGTATTTGAGATCACCGATACCTACTTGATCGAAGCCGAAACCATTCGAACTCTGGTTCCAATAGAAGTAGTCACTCATTTCGATGCTGTTTCGATTGTAGTAACGACGGCCAGCCCAAAAAGAGCCTCCGTTAAGAGCGGGCATTTTGCTCCATTCAGCGTACATCTGGTTCATTCGTGCAAAGCCATAATCCCCCGTAAACTTCGGTGTATGGCCGTATTGATTGTACAACTGAGCCATGCCCTCAATACTGATGGCGGAGCCATCATCGAGTTTGAGAAGATCTTGCCGCAGATCAAGCTCGAAGTACTGTTCGCACTCATTACCCAACCGATACTTAGACTGCGCGCCCGGAAGCTGAAAGCAGGACTGACTGCCGCCCTCTAAGGCGTTACCTGTACCCGTACGAAGATAGCCGCTGAAATCCAGTGCATTTGCAGACAGCGGCATTGCTACAGCCACACCTACACTCCAGAAAACAGTCTTTAATCTCATTTTGCGTCTCCACTTATTATTTTTATTTAATTTTCTCGGGACAGCCGAACCCTTACCGGAAGATTCCTCTTCCAGCGACGTGGGCTTTTATTTAGTTACTTCGTGTGGTTGCAGCCTGGAGCCAACCTCGTGAGGTCGACGGGTAACGACACTTATAGATAAGGCTCCAGTGAAACAGTTACATATCATTTTCTACGGTGCTTCAGCCAAATCATGACTTGCCTCTGGATTTGGCATACGTATCGAAACCGACCGCCAACACGATGATGATTCCAATCACCACTTGTTGGTAATACGCGGATACGTTCATGATAACCAAGCCATTGATGAGTACGCCGATGAGCAACGCTCCGACAATCGTGCCGCCGACGCCACCTAAACCACCAAACAGGCTGGTACCACCAATCACCACTGAAGCGATAATGCGCAGTTCGTAACCCGTGCCGGCAACGGCCTCAGCCGATCCAAGTCGTGCAGACAGCAGGAATCCAGCAAGCCCGGCAAGGAAGCCGGTGATGACATAGACGCTCAGAACTATGGACTGAACACTCAAGCCTGAGAGTCGCGCTGCTTCTGGATTACCACCAACGGCATAAACCTGCCGGCCATATCGGGTGTAGCGCAACGCGATGTATCCCACCAGAGCGACCACAAGAAAGACGAGGACAGGAACCGGTACGCCTAAGACGTCTCCCCTTCCCCACCAGCGAAAAGCTTCATTGAAACCGCTAACAGGCGCACCGTCATTCACAATGAGTGTCGCGCCGCGCCACACGGTCAAACCGCCAAGCGTCACAATGAACGCGGGTACGCCGAAACGGGTCACCACCTTGCCATGGATGTAGCCCGCCATCGTGCCGACTGCGCACGCTGCGAGCATCGCAACGAGCCATCCCATGAAGAAATCGCCGCCCAGCGCTTGCATCAAAAATGCACCGCTGATCGCTGCGAATGCAAGCAACGACCCCACTGCAAGATCGATTCCCCCGGTGAGAATCACATAGGTCATGCCCACACCAATGATTCCGTAGATCGACACTTCGGTAAGAATGTTTTTGATGTTTCGTGCCGACAGGAACATTGGGTTGTATAGGGTGAAAATGACGATAAGCGCGACGAGAAACAACAACACGCCATACTTCTCAAAGAACCCGACTATCTCAATTTTTTTCCGGCGTTCCACGACTGACTCATTCGATGCTGGCTTGATCATTTTTATTTACTCGATAGACGATGCGGGTGCGACCCGTTCAGGCCACGCCTTGCTGCGAAAACGATGAGCTCACGCCTTGAGCCATACGCGCCATAAGAAGCTCTTCAGTTGCCTCATCAGCCGTGACAATTCCGGTTATCTGCCCTTCACGGAACGTGACAATCCGGTCGCTGACCGCCATGACTTCAGGTAACTCGGAAGAAATCACTATCACGGCGACGCCGGCTCGGGCCATGTCGAACAGAAGTTGATGAACTTCTGCCTTGGCCCCTACATCGATGCCGCGTGTTGGCTCATCGACGATGAGCACCTTCGGCTTGAGCGCCATGCAGCGAGCCAAAATCACTTTCTGCTGGTTGCCTCCAGACAGCGTTCCAATGGCCACGTTGTCGTTAGCCATCTTGATGCGCAGTCGCTTCTGGTAGTCCTGGATGAGCTGGGTTTCAGCCCGGTCATCGATAAACATGCCCCAGCGCTGCAATCCGCCAAGACTTGGCAAACTCATATTCCAACGGATTGAGTGGCTCAAAAAGCAGGCCTGTTGCTTCCTGTCCTCAGGAACAAGCGCAACGCCAGCAGCGATACCTTCTTTGGGGGATTTGAATGGAGAGACTTGGCGCCCATTGACGTAGATCATCCCTTCATCGCATCCGTCGGCACCGAAAATCACGCGAGCCAGTTCAGTCCGGCCTGATCCCACCAGCCCAGCGAAACCGACAATTTCCCCCGCCCGTACATCGACGGACATGTCGAGCAATGGCGTCGCATGAAGACTCCTTCCTCCACCAGCCGCTGTTCTGGAAACACTTTGCACCTTGAGCATCACCTCACCTGGTGCACCCGTAAGCGGTTTGCGGACAAACTCCACGTCCCGGCCAACCATCAGTCGGACAATGTCATCAACACTAACGTCGCAAACGTCGCCAGAGGTGATGTAGGCTCCGTCGCGAAAGATGGTATAGCGATCACAACACGCCTTTACTTCGTTGAGCTTGTGCGACACATAGATGATGCTGATCCCTTTAGCCTTCAAATCTGCAATGATCTCGTGAAGTTTGTCGACTTCACGGCCACTGAGCGCAGCAGTAGGTTCATCCATGATGATGAGCTTTGCATTCATGGTGAGCGCCTTGGCGATCTCGACCATTTGCTGCTCCGCCACGCTCAGCTTGCGCACCATTGTCTTTGGCGTAATGTGCAAACCAAGATCGTCCAGCACGTGCTGCGCGTCACTGAACATGTGCTTCCAGTCAACGAAACCATGTCGTAGTGGTTCACGACCCAGGTACATATTTTCGGCGACTGACATGTCGGCGATAAGATTGAATTCCTGGTAGATCGTAATGATGCCTACCTCCTGGCGATGTATGGGGGTGTCATGCTCCCCAAGCACGTGACCATTGAATTCAAGTGAGCCTTGACCAGCATCCGCAGGCTGAGCCCCGGCCAGGATCTTTAGAATGGTGGACTTGCCGGCGCCGTTTTCACCCAGCAAAGCATGGGCCTCACCTTTCCCGACTTCGAGCTGTACGCCGTTGAGCGCGACGACACCCGGAAAGGTCTTCTTGATATTGCGAACTTGCAGCAGCCTATCGTTCATCTCGATGCCTCCCAGCCCTGGTTTCGCTATACACGGGAAAGAGCATTGCTCCCTCCCTCATTGCCTTCAAAAGCGTGACCACATGGACTACTTGATAGCGCTGAACTGCTCGGCCTGATCAAGGTTTTCCCGCGTGACCATGAATGGCGTAATGGTCACCGACTCGATCTTGGTGCCGTTTCTGATGTTGTCCACAGCCAGGCGCAGCGCTGTGCGAATCTGCTTGCTTGGGCTCTGCTCGACGATGCCTGTGATCTCACCAGCCTTGATGCTTTTGAGCACTTCGGGATAGGCGTCGTAGCCAATAATCTTTATCTTGTCGCCCAGCCCCATGCCGCGCACCGCTTCGACTGCTCCAAGCGTCATATCGCCGGTGGAGCAGATGATCACATCAGGTGGATTACCTACCGAAGCGGTGAGAATGTTCTCGACCACCGACATCGCCTTGGCCCGATCAGCCTCTCCGGATTGTTCAGCGACAAGCTTGAACTTGCTGCCAGCAGCGCTCAGTGATTGATGCACGCCCTTCGCACGATCCATCGCAGTCGTGGAACCGATCTGACCGGTGATGAGCACCACATTGGCGCCTGTCGGCAGGTTCTTAACTACCCAATCGCCCATAAGCCGACCACCTGCCACGTTGTCTGCTGTTACGAATGGCACGGGTGAAGAGGTACCCTCCACGCGCCGGTCAACTGCAATTACCGGCACCTTCTCCTCCAATACATCGTTGATCGCAGGCGCGAGCGCCGTGACATCGTTTGGAGTCAATACAACTGCGGCGACACCTTGTGTCAGCGAGTTTTCGATATCTGAGCTCTGTTTGGAGGATGAAGCCTGGGCATCCTGAACAAGGAGCTTGATGTCTAATGTTTTAGCCTCTTGAACAACCTGCTCGTGCATGAAGATGAAAAAGGGGATTGAAAGAGTCTGGAAGCTCACTGCGATCTTTTCACCAGCAGCAAAAACGGAAGTGTTCGACATCAAGAAAGCAATGGCCATTGCAGCAGTCAGCACTCGACATTTATTGTTCGTTTTCATTCTTGAATTCCTCAAATTGCATAGGTACATCAAGCATTCGGATTGACTGGGCGTAGAACAGCCCGGTTATTGAATGGCGCTGTATTGCTCTGCCTGACTCAGGTTTTCCTGGGTGACCATGAATGGCTGAACGATCACCGTTTCGAGCTCCGCTTCGCCGCGTACTTTCTTCACCGCCATCCGCAGGGCTGTTCTGATTTGTTTGCTCGGGCTTTGCTCCACGATGCCAGCGATATCTCCGTCACGGATGGCTCGCAGCACCTCGGGGTAGGCATCAAATCCGATCACTTCGACTTTGCCTTTCAGCCCCATGGCCCGCACGGCTTCCGCAGCGCCGAGGGCCATGTCGCCGCTCGCGCAGATAATTGCATCTGGAGGGTTTGCACTCAGCGAAGTCAGGATGTTTTCTGCCACCGACATGGCCTTGGCGCGTTCCCACTCCCCTGACTGTTCAGCCACGAGTTGGAATTTCTCCCCGCCGGCTTTGAGTCCGTCGTGAACGCCTTTAGCGCGATCAATGGCGGTCGACGAGCCTGGGGTACCGCCGATGAACGCTACACGAGCACCGTCTTTCATGTTCGATGTGACCAACTCGGCCATAAGTCGGCCACCTGCGACACTGTCCGCAGTGACATAGGGCACTGGGGTATCGGTTCCTTCGACACGGCGGTCGACTGTCACCAAAGGTACTTTTTCGGATAGCACTTCGTTCAAGGCAGGTGCCAAGGCGGTCACATCATTGGGTGCAACCACCATTGCAGCGACACCTTGAGTCAGGGCGTTTTCTACGTCCGAGGACTGCTTGGTTGAAGAAGACTGAGCATCCTGTACAAGCAGCTCAATATTAAGGGCCTTAGCTTCCTGCACGGCTTGCTCGTGCATGTAGATAAAGTAGGGAATGGATAACGTTTGAAAGTTGACTACGATTTTCTCACCGGCGGCCATTGCCGGCGAAAGCTGGAACATCAAACCTGCTGCGAAAACAGCGCTGCACAACAAACCACCTTTCTGCCTTTTCATTATTTTTGTTTTCCTCAGATGGGTATCAAAATCGCGGCACGGAGTTGCGCGTGCTGCAATACGAGCGCGTCACAGAACGTTCAAGGTGTTGTGTAGCCTCCATCCACAACGAGTTCCGTCCCGGTGATGTAGCTCGCTTCATCACTGGCCAGGAACAAAGCCGCGTAGGCAATTTCTTTGGGATCCGCTGCACGCCCCATCGGCGTCGCTGCGACGACGGCTGCGGTGGTATCAGCCGCTTGGTGGGCAATCATTGGAGTTTCAACCAACCCCGGATGCAGCGAGTTGACGCGGATACCGTTGGACACATACGACAAAGCTGCGTTCTTGCTCATCATGCGCACTGCAGCCTTACTAGCCTGGTACGCCGATACACCACTGGCACCGACGATGCCCCAGATCGAAGACACATTAACGATGGAGCCCGATTGCTGACGCTTCATGATCGGAATGACAGTTCTCATTCCAAAGAACGAACCGTTCTGGTTGATATCGATGACCCGATTCCAGTCATCGAGTGTGATCTCATCGATGGGAAGGTAGGAGCCCACCAAGCCTGCGTTATTGACAAGCACATCAACCTTCCCGTGCTCACGCATGACCTCCTCGACGAAGCTTTCCCAGTCCTCCAGCTTTGAAACATCCAGGTGCTTGGCGACGACACTATCGTTCTTGTATGGCGCAGGCTCGTGGACATCGCCAACTATGACGGTGGCTCCTTCATCGGCAAAAAGCTCGGCGATCGCACGTCCGATTCCCATCCCACCACCCGTCACCAATGCAACTTTGTTCTGTAGTCGTTTCATGTTGATTTTCCTAATCTGAAGTCTGCCCATGACCGGCGTTCAAGAACCTCGGGCAAGCCGAATCCGTTGCAGCAGACCTAGCTATGCAAGGCCTACCACAGGTCGTTATCGGGTTTATGAATCAGTGAGCGTTGGTAGTCGCAGTCACAGGTGGCTGGCTCTGCCCATACCATGCGATGACTGCGAAACATGCCAGTGGTACATAGAACGCCGTAGCAATCCCGAAGTGATCAGCAAGCGCGCCCATCAGCAGTGGAACGAAGGCTCCACCCACGAGCGTCATCACCAGACACGATCCAGCTTTCTTGGTTTGTGTGCCGAGCCCCCGAATACCCATAGCGAAGATCGTTGGATACATCACCGACATGAAAAGATAGATTGCGACGACCGCGAAGATCGAGATCCGCTCAAACCCAGAGATGGCAACGACACAAAGCATCATGCTCACTAAGCTGTTGAGGATCAGAATCGAACGTGCGGGGACATAACGCATTATCCACGTCCCGGCGAATCGACCGATCATGTATGCAAGCATCCCAAGTGAAAGTAGGAAGGATGCTTTCTGGACGGAGATTCCGTGCCAGTGATCAATCGCATAATTGATGAAGAACGCACCGATTCCGACGTAAGCACCGACGTTGCAGAACTGGGCGAACAGCGCACCAGTGAAGCTGCTCTTCTTCCAGAGGCTTAATTCGTCCCCCTTTGAGGCCAGTGCATCAGAAATCTTTTCGCCGCGAATTTCCGGAAGTTTGATTCGAGCAAAGGCCACGAACATCAACATCACGATGATAGCCAACGCCGCATATGTCACCGAAACCAGATCAATGCGACTGCCGTTGAACTCAACAGGTGGAGCAAAGAAAACCGCGCCGCCGATGACCGGCCCGATGAAAGCGCCCAGACCATTGAAGGACTGAGCAAATGTCAGACGTTGTTCTGATTTCGCAGGATCGCCAAGTGCGGCGGCATACAGGTTTGCGGCGGTCTCTAGGCAGCCTAAACCGCATGCTAGTACAAATAGTGCAACCAGAAACGGCGTAAAGGTGCCAACCGTCGAAGCGGGAATGAACAGCAAGGCTCCAAAGGCGAATAAGGCAAGTCCTGCCAGAATCCCTGCCTTGTAGCCAAAGCGCTCCATGAACATGCCAACCGGCAGGGCAATGATGAAGTACGCCCCGAAGTAAGCTGTTTGAACCAGTCCAGATTGCGCACGAGATATGTGAAGGGTGTCTTGGAAATGCTTGTTCAGCACATCGAGTAGCCCGTGTGACAGCCCCCACATGAAGAACAAGCTCGTTATAAAAATGAAGGCTACGCGAGTTGAAGAAAGCTTTTCGCGGCTGCCTGGGAGGCCTTCATAGACCTTGGTATTCGTAGTCATGACCGGTACCTTTGTAAGTCTTATAAACCGTCATTGATGCACGCCAGGCTCTCACCTGGATTAGGGCCGCCCGAGACGACCCTTTTATTTCTAATTTTTGGCGCTAGGCAACCCGCCTTTAGACTCCTGCTGCTTGAGCCACTTCGACGTTTGGATCAACCAGCGATAAGTGATGTCCTACCCTCACAACCCTGCCGGTTGCAGCGGACTCAGTCGCACAGTTGGCTAAGCGCAAAGCGAGCAAACCATCACGCGGCGTCGCTGGCATTGGGCTATTAGTCTCAAGAGCGTCAAGGAAGCTATCGAGCTCGATCTTGTATGAATCAGCATGACGCTCCAGGAAAAAGTGGAGCAATGGCTCAGCCACATCTGTAGCGTCGGCGCCGTAGCGGCGGATGGTGCTCTGGCGATGATTCTCGTTCAGCAGCATGCCTTTCGAACCTGAGACCTCCAGCCGCTGGTCGAAACCGTAAACTGCTTCTCGGCAGCAATTGATGTGACATTGACGGCCTGACGCGGTGCGCATCAGCACCATCACGCTGTCATAGTCCGGAATGGTTTCAAGGGTAGGGTCAACAAGACGGCTGCCGATAGCGAAGACCTCCACGGGCTCTTCGCCGAGAAGACTCCGAGCCATATCGAAATCATGGATCGTCATATCCCGGTAGATGCCGCCGGACGTTTCCAGATAGGCACGGCTTGCAAGTCCAGGGTCACGGCTCGTGATGATCACTTGGCGAACATCACCCACCTCACCGGCGTCAATAGCACGCCGAAGGCTAAGATAGTCAGGGTCGAATCGGCGGTTGAAAGCCAGCATGACTCGTCCATTGAGGCTTTCGAGTTCATGAACTGCGGCGGCTGCGCGTTCATAGTCCATATCGATGGGCTTTTCGCAAATCACGGGTTTGCCCAGCTTTACGGCTTGAAGCATCAACTCAATGTGGAACTCGGTAGGCGTACCAATCAAAACTGCGTCAACATCCTCTCGATGAATAGCGGACACATAGTCGTAAGAGGCTTCGCACCCGAGCTGATCGGCGAGACTATCAACTCCTTCCTTCCATGGATCGGCTACGACGACCAGCTTCGTACGCGAGTTCATTGCAACGTTAGCGGCGTGGATCTTGCCAATACGCCCAGCACCCAATACGGCAATACGTAACATGATGTTCTTCCCTCGACAGCACTGCTGCCTGTTATTTTTAGTTAGGGATGGTGGAAGCTCAGCTCCCACCCAAGGCAATCTTGTGATTTATTGGAATTGCGCGATCGAAGTATCGAAGGTGCGCTGAGCCATCTCTTGCAATGGCAGCTTGCGCACTACTTCAGAAAGGACTTCCACACCCCAAGGGCCTTCGTAGCCAGTAGCCTGAATGGCTTTGATAAAGCCAGGGACATCCAGCACGCCTTCGCCTGGTAAGCGGCGCTTGTGGATAGTGTCCTGCCATAGCGGCTCAACGGCGTACTTGTCAGCATCGTCGAGCTCTACCGAACCGATGAATTTGCTTGGAATACGAGCAATTTCGCTAAAGTCGACGCCGCCGCGTGCTAAGTGCCAAATGTCGAGTAGCAGCTTGCCGTGGTCGTGATTCGCGCCTTGAACCAGAGCCAACGCGGTATCAATCGTGCGCACGTTACTGAACGGCATGATCTCCAAGACGATATTCGTACCATAGGTTGCCGCTTCAGCACTCAACTGGCCGAAGTGCTCGACCATCAGCGGAATATTGGCGTCTTCCTGGTGCAGGCCTGGGGCGGTTTTGACCGCACGAGCGCCAAGTTCTTGGGCCGCGTTGAAGAGCTCAGCCCGCATTTTGTCCGAGGCGCGCCGAGCTTCTCCATCAAGGTACCAGTCAGTCAAAAACTCGAATTCAACGTGCTTAATACCGTTGCCTTCGAGAATGCGGCGCATCTCGCGAAAACCGATGCGATCAACTGTCGACATCAGATCTACATGGATCAGGCCCACCCCTTTGTAACCGGCTTCTGCGGCTGCCTCTACACGATCCCGGAATGCAAATGGGCTGATTTCAGTTGGGCCGAATGGGTAGACATCACCTGACAAGGTGAAATACGCGGCCAACAATTCGACGTTTTGATTACTCATGTGTAACTCCTGAGTGGCAGTTGCAAAAGGTTGAAGCGTGCGAGCGCTGCTAAATCCAGAACGCGCAAGGAACCTGGAATGTCTTTTCAAAAGCGGTATCGGAAATCAATTTCGACGTCAGCGTGATGCTTTCAGGCGTGATCGTTTCCAACATGACTTCCCGGTGAAGCAGTCCCTACTGGAATCCGGGGAGATGACCTGCTCGCTAGGTAAAAAGAGCGAATTTTTGATGGGCCTTGCACCGATGCTTTTGAGCGGGAGTCACCCAGCAGTACGGAACAACGCAGATTGTTTAGGAGACTCAGCACCGCTTGGGCAGCAGCAGTGCGGTTTTGGGAAAGGGTTAGGAGCAAGTACATGGCTATGTCTCCGTTCTTGTTTTAGTGCAACTGAAATGAGTTGCCGTTGTAGGACGATCTTAGGCATGCGTTTTAGGAAGAAAAATACCGAAAGGTGAATTCTCTTTTTCACCAGCGGAAGAATCCGAGAATGGAAGAAACGCGAAAAGAGATACCGGCTCAGAACAATCAGCCAGCTTATTAAGGAGTTGAGAGAAGGTTTTTCACTCTTTAATGGCAAAAACATCAGGTGGAATAGGATTATTTCACCAGTGAAATAAAGATTTCCAAACGCGAGGTTTTATAAGCCCTTTCGTAATTATAGGCTGGGACTAGTCGAACGCTGCGATGAGCAGCCTTGGCTGGCTACAGAAAAAGGGCATGGCTCGAAATTCGCTCACATGCCTGTGACAGACCCCAAGAGGCCGAGCATGAAAAACCAAAACGTAGTTGAGGAGTTGATTCGCGAGCTTGAGGATAAACGCTACGAAGCCATCGTTGCCGGCAATTTCACAGCGTTTAAAGCGTACGCCCATCCCGATTTGACTTATTCCCACTCCAACGGCGCCGTAGACTCGCTTGAAAGCTACATGGACAAATGCCTGGGCGGCTTTTACGTCTACCACCATATCGAGCATCCAATCGAGTTCATCAAAGTCGTAGGTGATATCGCACTCGTCTTCGGCGAGATGAACGGTGAAATCACTGCCGGCGGCGTGCAGAAAACACTTCGTAACAAAGCCTTGGCGGTTTGGGAGCAGCGTAACGGCGAGTGGAAGCTGCTCGCCTATCAGCCCACGCCTATCCCTAAGTAAGCGTTGCGCTGGAGCTACTTGATTCCCTCTGCCCGAGAGCCTGCCGCACTAGCTCTCACCGATAGGAACACACCATAATATGAAAAACTTTACCTACACCGGCCTGCCTGCTCGCGTGATCTTTGGCAAAGGATCTCTTCAACAGCTTGAGGCTGAGATAGACCGCCTCGAATCCCGCCGCGCCCTAGTGCTGTGCACGCCTGAGCAACGAGATCAGGCTGAGCGAATCGCCGACATATTGGGTAACCGTGCTGCGGGAATTTTCGATAAAGCAGTCATGCATGTCCCAATCGAAACCGCTCGTGAAGCGCGAGAAGTTGCGAAGGAACTGGGGGCTGACTGCGCCATCGCGATCGGCGGCGGTTCTACTACCGGTCTGGGTAAGGCAATCGCCTTGGAGTCAGGCCTCCCAATCTTGGCGATTCCCACAACTTACGCCGGTTCCGAAATGACACCGGTGTATGGACTGACGGAAAACGGCATCAAGAAAACAGGCAAAGACCCACGAGTCTTACCTAAAACCGTGATCTATGACCCTGAGCTTTCGGCCACCCTCCCCTTAGGCATGTCGATAATGAGCGGCATGAACGCAATCGCTCACGCTGCAGAAGGTCTCTATTCCCAAGATGGGAACCCGGTGATGTCTCTGATTGCAGAAGAAGGTATTCGTGCGATGGCTGAGGGACTGGAGCGCATCAGCGAAACCCCTGAGGATCTAGAGGCCCGCAGCGACTGCCTTTACGGTGCCTGGTTGTGCAGCACTGTGCTTGGTCATGTAGGTATGGCTCTGCATCACAAGCTTTGTCACACGCTGGGTGGCAGCTTCAACCTACCTCACGCCCAGACACACACTATCGTGCTGCCTCACGCTATCGCTTACAACGCCAGCGCTGCTCCGGACGCAGCGGCGCGCATCATTCGAGCCTTGGGTGGGAAGCATGATTCAGCCGGTGGCGCGTTATTCGATCTAGCGGAAAAACTCGGCGCACCCATGAAGCTGAAAGAGTTGGGACTGACCGAGGCGGATCTTGATCGCGCGACAGATATTGCTCTCAGTAACCCTTACTGGAACCCGCGTCCGATCGATCGCGAGGGGATTCGTCAATTGCTCCAAGACGCATATGAAGGGAAACGTCCCGTTTAAGTCCCGACTGTTGCCTTACCCACTCAACAACTGTGACGGAAGTTGAGTGGGCTCTTTTTTTCATCGAGTCCAGTACCGTTCATAGTCACTGCGTTTGAAGTGGTCTAGCAGGAAGTCTATGAATAAACGGGTTTTCGCAGGCATATGGCGTCGATCCTGAAACGCCAGATTAATAGTCAGTTTTGGTAAGTCCCAGTCATCCAGTACCGGGATCAGTCTGCCGGCGACTAGGTCGTCATAAATGATGTATTTGGGCTGAACAAGTATTCCCGCCCCTGCCAGCGCTGCCGCCCTGACGATCTGTCCATCATTTGTCTCTAATGCAGGTTGTACCTTGACACTCACATGCTCTCCACCGCGCGTGAACTCCATGGTATTAGGGTGGTTCGCATGGCTGTAGATGAGCACATCATGCTCAGCCAAATCCTGCACAGTCTTGGGTGTACCTTTGCGTTGGAGGTATTTAGGCGACGCTGCGAGTATCCGCCTGGTCTCAGCTAACCGACGGATAGTAATGTTCGAGTCCGCTTCGAATTCGCGAGTTCGAATGGCTAGATCAATCTCGCTGTCGATGATTTCGTAGTAGCGGTTGGCACCGATGATCTTGATCTTGATACCAGGGTAGCGCCGTTGGAACTCAGGAACGAGTGGTGCGATGTGGAGCATGGAGAACGAGATAGTTGCACTTATCGTGAGCGTGCCCGTGGGCTCAATCAGAGCCGCACTGACCGTCGCTTCTGCTTCTGCAAGCTCAGCGAGCAGGCTTTTGCATTTGGCATAAAAATCGTGACCTGCATTGGTTAGGGATAAACGGCGGGTGCTCCGCTCCACCAGGCGCACCCCAAGTCGTTCTTCGAGTGCAGCAAGGTGACGACTGGCAGCAGCGTTGGAAATTTCTATTTTCTCCGCCGCACGGCTCAGCGTACCCAGCTCAGCGGTGTGCACAAAGAGTTCTAGCTCTGTAAATCTGTCCATCGTCAGGCATCCCAACGTCATAACCAGCGGATTATTTCAGTGATGAAATAAAGATTTCCATTTTTAGTATTTTATTCCACTGCGTGGGACTTTAGCGTATTGCCATAGTTTCGGGAACAGGCATCTGCCGGCCAGCAGTTAACGTTCCCAAGGGAGTAGTTCACCTCAGAACTCTCCTGACTCAAATAAAAAAGGAAGCATTTCCATGCGAAACCTAGATGAGCAGACGATCACGCAAGCTGTCCTCACTCGAAATGCCGGGACGGAGAATCAGCGCCTGCATGAGATCGTGACTTCACTCGTTCAGCATCTCCACGCATTTGCGCGGGAGACTAATTTGACCGAAGAAGAATGGGAAAAGGGTATCGAGTTTCTGACCTCGATCGGTCATATCACAACCGACAAACGACAGGAGTTCATCCTCCTATCCGATACGCTGGGGCTGTCGACGTTGGTCATTGCTCAGAATCACAAGAAGCCAGAAGGTTGCACCGAGGCCACGGTATTCGGCCCATTCCATGTTGCCAATGCCCCTCGTTACGACTTGGGCGAAGACATAAGTGGTGGGCTGCCAGGAGTGCCTTGGTTTGTGAAGGGCACCGTTACGGCCAAAGATGGCACCCCCATCCCAAATGCGACCATTGAAGTTTGGCAAGCCGACGACGCCGGCCTATACGACGTTCAGAAGCCAGGTCTGGAGGACTACCACGGACGGGCAATAATACAGGCCGACGCCAATGGGCATTATCACTTCCGCACGATCGTCCCCGAGTGCTACCCCATTCCCCATGATGGCCCGGTTGGAAAGATGCTGGAGGCGTTGAATCGGCATCCATGGCGCCCTGCGCACCTGCATTTCATGATCACTGCCCCTGGATATCAGCGTCTAGTCACCCACGTATTCCGCGAAGGCGGGGACTATCTGGATTCGGACGCGGTGTTCGGTGTTCGCTCGTCATTAATTGCAGACTGGGTTCGCCATGAGAGTGGCATTGATCCTTACGGCAATACGATTGACTCGCTGTATTACACCTTGGATTTTGACTTCATCCTGCACAACGCTTAGCCCCCACATTCTTGCCTACCAAGCCTGCAGTTGCAGGCCATAGCAGTAATCGCACACCTACCTCGGAGAGGACTATGCGACCGGTCAAACATATCGTCATGTGGAACTTGCTTGGCGAAACTGAGCATGAGCGCTCAGCCAATATAGAAAAACTCAAAAGTGCTTTCGAAGGCCTCCGCAGTGAAATTCCTGGCCTTCTCAAGCTTGAGATCGGCGTCGATTTCAGCAAGATCGACTATGCCTGCGATGTGGTGCTGTATTCGGAGTTTGATTCCATGGAGGCGCTGCAGGGTTATGCCACTCACCCTGCTCATTTGCGAGTTCGCGAAGAACTCGGAAACGTTCGCACCGCTAGGCACCAGGTTGACTACTTCATGTAATAACACGCTGTTCTAACACTGAACTTCGAATCAATAAGAAACGAGCACCACGTGCTTTAACAGCTCAAAAAAGAAGGTATCAGACATGAAAACTAACCTTGCCGGAAAAATCGTACTCATCACCGGCGCAGCGAAAGGTATCGGTCGCGCCACAGCGCTGGCGTTTGCAGCCGAAGGCAGTCAGCTCGCATTATTAGACTGGGATGAAGGAGCCCTCGCGGAACTCAAGCACGAGGCTGAGGCTCTTGGCGCCACAGTTGCTGTTAGTAAAGCTGACCTCAGCAGTTTGATCGGTGTGAACGATGGCATCGATAGCGTTTTGGCCATCTACGGCGGCAAGGTTGATGTGCTGGTCAACAATGTTGGCTCTGGCGCCGTGCGGATGTTCGACGACCTGACTGATGAAGACTGGGAAGCAACGATGCAGCTCAATTTCATGAGCTACGTGCGCGCTTGCCGCAAAATCCTCCCGGTGATGCGCGCTCAACGAAGCGGCGTCATCATCAACAATGCCTCCGACCTTGCCCGACAGCCAGAACCCTGCCCGCTTGACTACTCCGCCTCTAAAGCTGCTGTGCTCGCCGTAACCAAAGGTTTGGCCCGCAGTGAAGGCCCGCACATTCGGGTCAATGCCGTTGCGCCCGGCCCTATCTGGACGCCTTTTTGGACGAAATCGGGCGGCTTCGCTGAAACCATGGCGAAAGTCCACGGGATGGAGCCTCAAGCTGCAGTGGAGCACGAGATGTCGCTACGCCAGCTTCCTCTAGATCGACTTGGCACTCCAGAGGAGGTGGCCAACGTCATTGTTTTTATGGCGTCTGATCTGGCGTCCTTTGTGACATCCAGCGTTTGGGGTGTCGACGGCGGAAGCATCCGCTCAGTCATTTAATAGCAGCGCAATCCTGGCGCGCCCACCTGTGGAGCATCGCTCCGGGTAGCCCCTGCACGGCCCGTGATGTTCGCGTGGCCTTCTGTGATGAATAGACGAATAAGGAATGGATTATGCCGACCAAGATCGACAAACAGACAAAGCTGGGCGTGGCATGCTTGGGAATCACCCACCCTCACACATCGGGGCGAGTTAAGGCCTTTCAGCGTATCCCAGGCGTTGAGTTCTTCGGCGCCTACGACGATAGCCCACTGCTCGACCCGTTCGTCGATGCGCTGGGTCTACAGGCCCGTAGCAAAGAGGAGATTCTCGGCGACCCCAATGTACATATCGTCCTGGTGCATCCTAAGAGTTATCTCATGGCTGATTGGGCTATCGAGGCTTTAGAAGCAGGCAAAGCCGTTCTGTGTGAGAAACCTGCAGGTCGCCGCTCGACCGATACTTTCCGCATCGTGGAAGCGGTAGAGCGCACTGGCAACCTGTTCCAAGTCGGCTACTGCTGGAGGTTTTCCCCTGCAGTGGAAAAAATGCAGCAAGTGCTCCAAAGCGGTGAGATCGGCAAAGTGCTTCAGGTGCGTGCTCACGCAGGGTGCTCGCACGACGAGGCTGATACCAACCACATGAAACAGCCAGGTGATCTGGGTGGTGCCTTCTACGTTATTGGATGCCACACCATTGACCGGATCTTGCTGCACTTCGGCATGCCTAAGTCCGTGAACGCCAGGATCACCAAGTTTGCAGGTCAAATGAGTGATTCTGCGCGCGAAGACGCCGCCGCCGCGATGCTGAATTACGGCGACAAAGTGGTCACAATCGACTTTAGCTCTTGGGATCCCATGCCTTGGACGGAAAGCTGGGACATGACGGCCTACGGTACACACGGTGTTATGCACTCCACCCCAATGCCCGCCTCGTACAAGCTCTATCACGATGGAAAGGTTGGTCACTCGCAAGGCTGGACGCATTGGAACGAAACGAGTTTCCCCGAAGTATGGGCTGTGCGAAAAACTGTGTATTCACCGGAGATCGCTGAAATCGGCAATCCGGTTTACTTTGATCGAGAAGCGGCCGCCTTCGTTAAATCACTTATTGAAGGCCTGCCATCGCAAGTTCCTGCAACTCAGGCTCACAATATCAATCTGATCCTCGAAGCACTTTTCAAATCGTCAGAACTTCGAGGGCAGGAAGTAACGCTGGTCTGACGTTACTTTCGCTGCCCAGATCCAGTCTGGGCAGCGGAACATTCCCTACGATCGATAAACGCCAACGGTTTTTTTCTACTGGCGCGCATTCGTGACCGCAAGACGCTATTCAATCCAGCGCTCCACGCTCAGCCCTCAGCACGAGTTCATCCACGACACGCCGAACCTTTGGTAGCAGGTGACGCGTTTGGGGCCATACCGCATGGATCTCTACCTCACCTGGATTGTATTTCTCAAGAACCTGAACGAGCCGTCCCGCCTCAAGATGATCTCTAACTAAAGAGCTCGGCATCTGGCAAATACCTTGCCCAGCGACCGTCATGGAAACGATGGCATCACCATCTCCCACCTCATGAGTTCCGGTTGGAGTGATGCGTGTGACTTCTCCGTCCCCATCCAGAACGCTCCAACTCATCCGCTGCCCACGTCGGTAATTCACGATGCAACGGTGGTTCTGCAACTCCTCCAAAGACTCAGGGCAGCCGTGGTTCGCGAGATATTTGGGGGCTGCACATATGATCTGCTTCTGCACGGTAAGTCGACGAGCCACAAGGCCGCTGGAATCCTTCAATGCCCCAAAGCGGATACTAAGATCAATCCCCTCTTCAATCAGGTCAATGACTGCATCGGTGAAGGTAACCGTCAACTTGAGGTCGGGATTCGCATCCAGGATTTCCAGTAGCACCGGCAGCACAACGCTCCTGCCATAGGCGGCAGGTAGGTCAACCCTCAGGCGTCCACTGGGTGTTTGTTGGTGACTGGTCAATGATGCCTCTGCAGCGAGGATTTCATCTACTGCAGCCGAGCAGCTTGCGAAGTAGGCCTCGCCATCTACGGTCAGGCCCGAGCTCCGTGTCGTTCGATGAAAAAGTTTGCATCCGAGCCGTTCTTCGAGCTTCGCGATGCTTTTCCCCACCGCTGATTTGGTGATGCCAAGCCGGTCGGCAGCAACGGTAAAGCTTCCAGCCCGCGCCGCAGTCACGAAGATCAGCACGCCACTTAAGGCCTGTTCAACCTGTGCCATTGTCCACCTTTACTCCACTATGAAAGGAGCATAATGAGGTTTATCGCAACAAAGCTCTACCTTAGTCTGTTCTCACGTTGATTCCAATCCTAAAGAGGACAGAGAAATGAATACTCAAAATATTGAACTGCTTGCTGCGTATTGGACTATTGCAGGGGACATCTATCCGATGGGCCCCACCGAAGTCAGCCCGTACTCGTTCGAGGATCGGATGGAAGCTGCGGGCAACGCGGGCTTTAAAGGCATCGGCTTGGTTCACAACGGCATGATGGATACTGTCGACAAGATTGGATATCCCGCCATGAAAGCCATTCTCGAAAAGAACGGTATCAAGCATGTCGAGTTGGAATTCCTGGTTGACTGGTATCACACCGGCGAACGTCGCCGTCAGTCGGACAAGGTTCGCCAGGAGCTACTCGAAGCAGCCAAAGCTTTGGGCGCTCGCTCCATCAAGATCGGCCCTGGCATCGGTGAGGATACTGCGGACATCGACTTGATGGTCAAGGAGTTCACCCTGCTGAGCCAACAGGCTGCAGAGGTCGGTGCCAACGTCGTTCTGGAAATTATGCCTTTCAGCAACGTGCGAACCATCGAAACCGCTTTGGCCATCGTGGAAGGCGCCAACCAGCCAAACGGCGGTCTATTGCTCGATATTTGGCACCTCCAGCGCGGTGGCATCGACTTTAACGATATCACCAAGATCCCGGCTCGCTTCATCAAGTCGATCGAGCTCAACGACGCTCACAAATACGCCATCGAACCACTGTGGATGGACACCATTCACAAACGCGTCCTGCCAGGCGACGGTACCTTCGACATCCCGGCATTCATCAAGGCTGTTCAGGCTGCTGGCTACGACGGCCCATGGGGTCTTGAAGTGCTGTCTGACACCCACCGCATGCTTCCTCTAGAGCAGATGGCAAATAGCGCCTACGAGAAAACCATGAGCCAATTCGGCAAATAACTCAGTCGTCGCACCTGCTTTCAGCTCCCCACGCGGAGCTGAAAGCCCCCTTTTTTCTCAATCGGAGCCGCGAAACTGTGAGCACTGAAAAAACCCTCGAAGTGATCCGCACCCTTTTCGCAAAGATCTCGTCCGGACAAAGCCCGGAGGCCATTGCGGAGTGCTTTAGCCAAGATGTGGACTGGAGCATTCCTGGTGCTTCTCACATAGCAACTTGGGTTGGCCCGCGCAAAGGACGTGTTGCAGTGGCTGCATTTTATCGCGACTTTGGAACCTATCTGCAGCCCCAAGAATTCAACATCAAGTCGTTGATGGCCGATTACGAACGCGGTGTCGCGCTCGGCTCACTGCAGTGCCAAGTCATACGTACTGGCAAAACCATCATCAGCGAGTTCGCGATCGAATTTGAAGTCATCAACGAGCTGATCACGCGCTACCGCTTCTTCGAAGACTCCTACGGAGTTGCGGTGGCTGCCCAATGAGTTTTGGCGTCGATCTGAGTCACCATACTGGATTCGAGCGTGCCTTCCAGCAAGGCCGCCTCACCCTCGGCTTCATCATGGCAATTGAATCCTATAAGGGCGCAGTACCGACGCTGGCCAACCACGCAGAACTCGCCTGCCGGGCTGAGCAACTTGGCTTTGCAGCACTCTGGGCTCGCGATGTTCCGTTGCTCGACCCAAATTTTGGCGACGTCGGTCAGGTGTTCGACCCCTTCGTTTACCTGGGATACCTAGCCGCCAAGACCGTACGCATAGCGCTGGGGACATCCAGTGCGGTACTACCGTTGCGCCATCCGATTCACCTGGCGAAAGCCGCTGCATCTGTCGATCAGTTATCCGGTGGACGCCTGCTGCTGGGCGTGGCATCCGGTGATCGCCCGGTCGAGTACCCTGCTTTTGATATTGATTTCGAGACGCGAGGGCAAAGGTTCCAAGACACCTTCCACGCGTTGCGGCAACTGACAGAAGAAACGTTCCCGAAGATGGGCACCAAGGGCCTGATCAGCATGGATGGGCAAACGGATCTTCTGCCCAAACCAGTCCATAACCGCATACCGGCGCTGGTGACAGGCACGAGCCGACAATCACTGCCATGGATCGCCGAACACGCTGATGGTTGGCTCTACTACATCCTGGATCACCAGACGCTCCGCGCTGCAGCCAAGGACTGGAAAGCCCTTGTTGCTGAGTATTGCCCAGGTAAATTCAAGCCCATGCTTCAAGGCATGAATTTCGACTTGGCAGCGAACCCGAATGAGATGCCTCAGAAGATTCACTCAGGCTATCGGATGGGCCGAAATGCGCTGATTCAGTTCCTGAAAGAGGATGAGCGTATCGGCGTTTCGCATATGGCGTTCAACCTCAAATATGGCTCAAGGCCGGCAGATGAGGTCATGGAAGAGCTCGCCGAATTTGTCCTTCCGTACTTCCCTAGCCACTAAGCTTCAAGCCAATGAGTCCTGATTAATGTCCGTGTCACGCCCTCTGTGGCTATACATTTTGTTGTTGGGTGCCGTCACAGCGCTGCCACCACTCTCTATCGATATGGGATTGCCTGCAATTGCCGACATCAGTCAGGCGCTTGGCGTATCTCTAGCGTCCGCTTCTCAAACCCTGAGCGTGTTTATCTTCGGATTCGTGCTGGGGCCATTGCTCTTTGGGCCACTGTCTGACCGGATCGGTCGACGCCCTATTCTTCTCGCCGGCTTGGTGGTGTTCACCATCGCAGGCATTGCCTGCACCTTTGCTCAGGACATCACCCTGTTGCTCAGTGCGCGCTTCCTACAAGGATGCGCAGCCGGAGCGGCTGCAACACTTCCCATTGCCATTGTCAGAGACCGTTTTGAGGGTGTTCAAGCCCGCAAGCTGCAGAGCCATTTGGCACTGGTCAATAACCTTGCGCCGCTGATAGCACCACTGCTCGGCTCAGCGATTCTGGTGGTGGCTAACTGGCGGTGGATCTATGCCGCGCTGGCCGTATGCGGCGTGATTCTCTGGTGCCGTGCCCAAACGAGTTTTGATGAAACCGCTACGCGCAAAAGCTCCCATGCCGCCGCTTCGCTCCTCACTTCCTACCTGAGCGTTCTGAAGAGCAAAAGATTCTTGGTTTCGACCTTGATCATGGCTTTCAACTTCGCAGGTATGTTTGCCTATATCGCAGCCTCGCCCCTGGTGTTTATGAACAACTTGGGCCTGACCAGCGCTGGCTTTGCTGTGCTATTCGCTCTGACAGCCATGGGCACAATCTCAGGCTCTTGGATAAATGGGAAGTTGATACACGCGGGCTTTGCAGAGCACCGCGTGCTTGGCGGCGCATTGCTCGCTAGCTTGCTGATCAGCCTGGGATTGGTGGTCGAGTCCCAACTGGCCATTTACCCGCTTTACATCCTTACGGCGCTGGTGGTCTTGAGCAACCTGTGTACCGGCATTGTCATGCCAAACGCCACTCACTCGGCGCTTGAAGATCTATCTACAACTGCCGGGGCGGGTGCAGCGCTGCTACGTGCAACTCAAATGCTTGGAGGGGCCTGCGCAAGCCTGTTGGCCGGTGTGTTTTATGACGGCCAAACATCTCATGCCATGGCGGGGGTGATGCTTGCGTGTGCGGTGTTGGGTGCCCTGACTTTCGTGATCGGCTACCGCTCAGTCATGCCACACCCATTCGGCGAACAAGCCGGCTGATTCTTTCTTCATCTCCACTTATAAGGACTTCAAGATGCAACCACTGCGGTTTGTCATACTCCTCGGTAGCCTGAGAAAAGCCTCGTTTCATGCCACGCTGGCACGCTCGCTACCGCCCTTGGCGCCTGAAGGCGTTTCGATCGAGTTTCTGGGATCTGTGGGGGACATCCCGCATTATGATGCGGATGTTCAGGCCGAAGGTTTTCCGGAGTCAGTAGTGAAGATGGGCAAGGCCATCAAACAAGCCGATGCCGTCATCATTGTCACACCTGAGTACAACTACTCAGTGCCTGGCGTACTGAAGAATGCTTTGGACTGGATCTCACGCTTACCCGACACTCCATTTGCCGGGAAGCCCGTTGCGATTCAAACAGGATCACCTGGCCAGATCGGTGGGGCCCGTGCGCAATATCACCTGCGACAGATATTGGTGTTTTTCGATGCCTTGGTACTCAACAAGCCCGAGGTCATGGTCGGTCAACTTCCCAGCAAGATTGATCAGGTCAATGACCAGATCAGCGACGCCCCGACCCGAGACTTCATTGCCAATCAACTGGTTGCACTGAGCAAAATGGTTTCACGGGGCTAGGTCTAGCATGCGCTGAGGATGTGCCGACTTGCTCGTCACATCCTCGCAGTGGCCCCCCCCAAAAAAAAATTGTGGATCTGAGCTCAATTTTGAGTACCCCATCCAAGCGTTTATCGCCTTTGATGGCGACGTGGTAGTGCCGCCCGCTGCACCTGATCACATTTCAGGAAAAGCGCTGCGGATAACCATGCAGCTTGTACAAGCGATCGTTCACTATCAGTAAGACATTCCTGACCGTGGCAATTGGTCATTGCGTACACCGCCATTAGAAGGGGCCTACTAAGGCCACCCCGAGCTGCTTTGGCATTGAGGGTAGGGATTTACTCCTCTCTCCGAAGCCATGTAGCGTTTTACTCAACTCTGTAGCGAGTAGCGCGGCGTTTATAAACATTCTTTCAACTGACACACTGGGTTCTATGTTTCCTAGGAGCGTGACCCCATGACTGCACTGTCCATCCTCGACCTCATTCCCATCAACGCCGGCAGTACTCTGGCTCAAACCTATGAGAATTCAGTAAAGCTTGCTCAGCATGCAGAGGCATGCGGATACCGACGTTACTGGCTCGCCGAACACCACAACATGCCTGGCATTGGCTCCTCGGCAACCACACTGTTGATGAGCCATCTCGCAGCAAACACCACCTCGATCCGCATTGGCTCCGGGGGAATCATGCTGCCGAACCACTCGCCGCTCACAGTGGCTGAACAGTTTGGTACCTTGGAAACGCTTTATCCTGGTCGCATTGATCTCGGGCTTGGTAGGGCTCCAGGCGCAGACAGCATGACAATGCGAGCGTTGCGCCGCTCCGCTGAAACCAGCGCAGATCAATTCCCATCGGACGTCGTCGAGATCCTCGACTACTTCGAAGACAACGGTCGCCAGCCTGTGCGCGCTGTTCCTGGCGCGGGGCAGGACATCCCTGTTTGGATTCTTGGTTCCAGTACTTATGGAGCAGGTTTAGCCGCTCACTTGGGATTGCCGTATGCGTTCGCCTCCCACTTCGCTCCCAGGATGATCAAGGAAGCTCTGCAGGTTTATCGCTCACAGTTCAGACCATCCCACCACTTGGACAAGCCGTACGTGATGGCTGGGATCAACGTTTTCGCAGCCGAAACGCGCGCGGAAGCGGAATTCATCGCAAGCTCGCATCGAAAATGGGTTGCAGGCGTTCACACTGGAAATATCACGCTACTACCGGAACCCGTTGAGGGCTACATGCAGGCTATTCCTCCAAATCTTCGCGCAAGCTTGGAGCGTGAACTTGCTTTCACTGCAATCGGCACGCGCGAAGACGTGCGCTCGACAATGATGGAATTCATAGAGTTCACAGGGGCTGATGAACTCATGATCGATGCTCGGATCTTTGAGCCAGCAGCTCGCCGTAAATCCTACGAAATCGCCGCTCAAGCGCTTGCTGATGAGGTCGATTGAGAAAAACTTCGAGCGGCGCCTAGCCGCTCGTAGGTAGTCGCGCGCTTGTCTATTGCCATATTCAAAAACAGCAATTTAGAGTAGAAAAATACTCAACTCAGTTACTACTAACCGTGCCTTTATCTGCACAGACGATATTGGCAAAGTTACATCCTGCAAGATCCATCCCCGGCGAAGTATCGCCGCAACAAGAAGTGGCGAGCATCCCATCGCCCTCCTCCCCATCAGGCTCGCCTTGAGGCGCGCCACTCCAACTCAACACAAAGGATGAAAACCATGCCTTTAGCTTTATGGGCGCTGGCCCTCAGTGCATTCGGCATCGGAACGACTGAATTCGTCATTGCAGGGCTTCTGCCCCAAGTGGCCGCAGACTCAATATTTCCATCACCCAAGCCGGTAACTTGGCCACCGTATACGCATTGGGCGTGTTTGTCGGCGCGCCGCTCTTGATCATCTTGGGCACCCGAATTCCTCGCAAAGGCATGCTCATGCTTTTGATGAGCCTGTTTATCATTGGCAACTTCGTCACAGCAACCGCAAGTGATTTCAATATCGCTCTGCTGGGTCGCCTTGTGACCTCTTTGACGCACGGCGCATTCTTCGGCATTGGTGCAATCCTCGCCGCCGACCTAGTTGCGCCAAACAAGCGTGTTCAGGCCATCTCCTTCATGTTTTCAGGCCTGACTGTAGCCAACCTGTTAGGCGTCCCGGTAGGTACGTGGCTAAGCCAAGTAATGAGCTGGCGTGACACTTTCTACGCAATTACTGCGGTGGGTGTGCTGGGGTTCGTTGGCGTCATGATGTTGGTACCCAAGATCCCGAACCACGAGCGCCCTCAAATCAGGAAAGAATTCGCAGCGTTTGCGAACACCCGTGTGTTGCTAGCGATGGGTATCACTGTCTTCGGCCCAGCGGCCTTCTTCACCTCGATTACCTATATCGCGCCGATGATGGTCGACATCGCCAGATTCAATCCTGCTAGCGTGACATGGCTAATGGTCGTCTTCGGTCTCGGCCTGTTCCTCGGCAATATCCTGGGTGGCCGTTACGCTGACAGGGCTCTGATGCCGCTGCTCTATCTGACGCTGGGTGGCCAGGCAATCGTCTTGCTGATCTTCAGCGTGACCGCGCACAGCCAGATCATGTCGGTGGCCTGTATCCTGCTCATGGCTGGATTCGGCTTCGCGACCGTCTCCCCTATCCAGAAACTTGTAATGGACAAGGCGCGAGTGGCAGGAGCTCCAACGCTGGCATCTGCGGTAAACATCGGCCTGTTCAATCTCGGCAACGCTATTGGCGCTTGGATCGGTGGCCTCGTAATTGCTGCTGGTCTTGGCCTGGCATCCCCCAACTGGGCAGGCGCTCTGCTCTCGGTGATTGCGCTTTTGCTCGCGCTGGCGTCTGGCGCGCTTGATCGTAAGCACAGCGAATCCGCCTCACTCCAGACCGCTTAAATGTTGATGCCTCCTAGCTGGCAGCGCTAGAAAGGCTTGAGAGGTAGCGCTAAAAGCGCTGCCTCTCAAGTTTCGAGATCGTCACTCGTTGGATATGAAGCTCATCGTAGCGTCTGACTCACCGCTTTTCCTGCTTCATATGCACTGATGCTCCCGTATCAGGCTTTCCCTCATTTGCTTGGTGCGTTTCAGTATCCCCGAAGCAGCCTGACAACAAAAATACTGTTGCCAAAGCCATGCCTAAATTTCTAACCCTTATCATCGCAATACCTCCTATCGAATACCTCTAATCCGAGATTAATCCGATATAGCGGTTCCATAATTGCCTGGTTTACTCTGAGTAGAATAAAAATCACCAATAGGCTTAGAGCTTTTGACTACGATCCGACTTTGGACAGACATTCAAAAGCTTGAGGCGTGCGTGTCAGAGAAGGGCCAAGTTCTGCGCTACAAGATGATGCACCGTGCGCGAGTCGCTTTTCCTTGGTCTATCTTCAAGGGAGGGGCGATGTATATAGGTGTAGACTTGGAGTCTACTAACAGTAAACCAAGCTATATTTTTTGCGCGCGAAAACTTATGACATCCTTAAGATCATTTCTTAATGGACGGCAAACATGTCTAGACGTAGCCCTTCCTACACAAGTACCGCAAAACTGTTGCACTGGTCGATGGGCAGCATTTGGATTGGAGTGTGGATCGTAGGTGCCTTGGCAGTGTACTTCCGAGAAGAGCTGAATCCTTCCCATGGGCTGACTTTTTGGCACAAGGCGTTTGCCAGTGCCCTTCTGTTCCTCCTAGTGATCAGGGTGGCATGGCGAGCTACTCATCAACCGCCTGCCATGCCGGAGAACATTTCTCCTCCCATGAGGCGCCTGGCGCATGCTGGTCATTTCATCCTGTATGCGCTTGCACTGATAGCGCTGCCAATTTCAGGATGGGTGTGGAGTTCGGTCGCTGACAAGCCGATCATGGTGTTGGGGCTGTTTAAATTGCCGGCGCTGGTAGCGCCTCAGCCGGACGCTTACGACTTAGCAAAATGGGTGCATGTCATTTTTGCTTGGAGTTCCGCTGTGCTTGTCTTGGGCCATGTGGCGATGGCCTTGAAGCATCACTGGATTGATCGAGATGGAGTGCTCCTGAGCATGGCGCCTGATTTCCATCGCAAGAAGCCTCTTGACCGCTGACTAAGTTGGATAGCGATAGGCTGGTATTCCTCGAATTCGGGTAACTTGCCGGTTCGATAGCCTTCCGGCAAGTCACCTACTCAGGCTACGTCCCCACTCCAGATAAAGTACTTCGGCAACTGCACCAGATCCCATCGCAATCATCGCGGAGTTGATTCTCGCAGGAAAGGAGAACCTGTCGGTGCACTTCTGCTGCCCAGGTCACCACGACTGCGCCTTTTGAATGAAGCACTTCGATTCGAGTCGTGGCTGGGAGAGGTTGGGTCTCAATTGTCGACTCCTAAACCTTGAGCGGAACAGAGACAGTTTTCAGTGGCAGGTTTTTCTGCCCATGCATCCGACACCATTTAAAGGCGAGATTGGCACTGAGGTTGTGGGTCAGGCGACATTGGCAATCTATGTGCCAGCTTGCGGGCAAGCTGAAATAAGCACACGATTTGAGGCTCTTCTGAGTGCCTATGGTTTCAATCCGGTAGAGCGAAGCTATGCCACGCTGCGCTTGGACACGATCAATGCTTGGGACAGCGAAGACTTCGTCAAGGTGATCAAGGCCACCGGGTGCAAGCAGATAATCATCGCCGGTGTCGTAACGGATATGTGTGTGGCGTTCCCGACCCTGTCGGCACTGGAGGGAGGTTTTGATGTGTTCGTGGTGACTGATGCGTCCGCCACCTTCGATACCACCGTGCAGCAAGCCGCGTGGAGCCGCATGACTCAGGCCAGCGCACAAATGATGAACTGGTTCTCGGTAGCTTGTGAGCTGCACCGCGACTCGCGCAACGACATTGAAGGCCAGGGGAACTTGGTATCGCAGCAGATTCCCAGCTACCACAAGATGAACAGCTACTCGGCGGTGACGGCACATCAATCGTAAATTTGATGTGAAACTCAAGGGCCGCATTGCGGGGTTTAGGCGTGTCCTACACGTGAGACAGCCTCATGGCTCAATGAATGGAGCCTATTACGCCGCCTTTTATAGCCAAACAAAGATCACTTGGTCAGCCAGAACTCTAAGGTGGGCAATAGCGAACGGTTATTTCATCCGAGTAATATGCATCGCATACAAAAGACGCTCATACGCATCCGGTTTAGGTTGAACCTCCGTTGCTTATAGGAACTCCCAAACCTAAATCTAGGAGAAACGTATGACCCAGACAGCTTTGGTCGTGGGCGCCAGCGGCCTCGCCGGCAGCGCCATCACTCAGTTACTCATCGACAACAAGTGGCAGGTCGCCGCGCTATCGAGGCACCCGTCGCAAGTGCAAGGCGTGATACCTGTCGCGGCAGACCTTCAGGATCCCGCTTCGCTGGAACATGCGCTGGCGGATTTGAAACCCACTCATGTGTTCATTACCACATGGTCACGGCAAGCCACGGAGGCCGAGAACATTCGGGTTAATGCCGCGATGGTACGTAATGTGCTCGCCGCTATTCGCCCGGCCAAGAGCGTTGAGCATGTAGCGTTGGTCACTGGCCTGAAACACTACCTCGGCCCGTTCGAAGCGTATGGAAAAGGCAGCCTTCCGCAAACACCCTTCCGCGAAGAGCAGGGTCGCCTGGATGTCGAGAACTTCTATTACGCCCAAGAGGACGAGCTCTTCGCCGCTGCTGAAAACGACGGCTTCACGTGGAGCGTTCATCGCCCGCATACCGTCACCGGGGTTGCCGTAGGCAACGCGATGAACATGGCAACCACCCTCGCCGTCTATGCCTCAATTTGCAAACAAACCAGTCGCCCTTTTGTGTTTCCAGGATCAAGAGTGCAGTGGGACAGCCTTACCGATATGACGGATGCCCGGCAGTTGGCGAAACAACAACTGTGGGCGGCCACCACGCCGGCTGCAGCTAACCAGGCATTCAACGTCACCAATGGCGATGTATTTCGTTGGAAATGGATGTGGAGCCGCATTGCCGACTACTTCGACTTGCCTGCTGCCGATTATCCTGCGTCACCTTCCCCTCTAGAGAAGCAGATGGCTGACGATCAAGCCGTATGGACGAACATGGTTGCGGAACACGGTTTGAAAGAACCGGATATTGATCGCCTGGTGTCCCCATGGCACACCGATGCTGACCTCGGTCGACCTATCGAAGTGGTCACTGATATGTCGAAAAGCCGTGCAATGGGCTTCACTGCCTACCAGGCGAGCGATCAGGCATTTTTCGACGTGTTCGACACACTACGCGAGATGCGCTTGATACCCTAGGTCGTGCCGCAACGGATATGCCGATGATCCAAGCAAAGGAGAAAGAAAATGGCCGGCGAATACTCGTTGTCCGACGTGCTGGAAAGGATGTATCAGAATCAGCTCGCGCTAGAGGCGACTTTGATGGAGTTGGCGCTTCATGTAGAAGCCCAAGGTAGCGCTGAAATCGGGGACAATGCTCGCGGCGCTTTGTGGGCCATCGGTGAAAACGCCGGGTACATCAAACAGGGTTTAGCCCGGCTTAAAAATACCTCTTAAGCCAGGCTTTGCCCGAATGAATGGTGAGCAGGGATAGCTCCCGCTTTTCAAAGGTGCGTTCGTCGAACTGAAGTATTGCCGAGCTGAACTCACCGAAATAAAAAGGTTGCCCTCTGTCATCCTATGGAAATTAGACAGAATGTTCATGCATGAACATTGGGTCGCCATTTTTTTCGCCAATACGTTCAAACACAGGAATCATTGTCTCGTCGACCTCACCGAGCTGCCAGCACACAAGCACCCTCTTGTCTTTTGAATTAGCCTTGTAAGACTGAGTGCGATGAATTGTGCCGGTGCCATCAAATAGTATGGCTTCGCCCTCAGAGTACGTATGGACTGTCGAACGCTCATCGAAATCTAGCGACTCGCCTCGAAGCACAGCAGTGGTTTCTAATCCCCCGAAATGAGGTTTAAAATCTAACAACGGTGTGAGCACGGTTGCACTTTGATTTAATCTCAGGCCTTCATCTGTGAAATCGGAGTGCCACCTACCGGTAGGATAGCTTCCTGTTATTTCAATAATGTTTGCCTGGAGCACTCTCATTTTTTCAGCCTTATCCCCCACGATATTTCTCACCACGTGGAGTTCGCAACCATCTAGCACCTCCCGAAATAGAGCTATAGCTCGTTCAGACTTTGCAAAATACCAGCGCATGCTTACACCCTCGAACTCCTCGCTGTAATCCTCATGGGCTTTCACCCCGATATCAATATCATCCGGCAGACAATCATTTAGGAAATCTTTATACAAAGCACGAATAGGCTCAAGCGCTTCATAGGAAAACTTTAGTTTGGTTACTCGCTCACTTAAAAACTGGGCCTTCTTAGACATTCGTCACCTCAGGAATAAAACCCGCGCAAGAAAACTTGCGCGGTGTCGTAAGTTCAAGACAATTGGTTTACTCAGGTATTCGTAAGGGCTTACTTATGCGGCTATGCGAGCCGACATAAGTTCAGCAGCAGCTTTTGCTGGCTTGGTTTCTGCCGCGGACTTGGCCGGCTTGGTTTCTGCCGCCGCTTTGGCCGGCTTCGTTTCCGCTGCTGCCTTGGCTGGCTTGGTTTCCGCCGCAGCCTTGGCTGGCTTGGTTTCTGCCGCTGCCTTGGCTGGCTTCGTTTCCGCCGCCGCTTTGGCTGGCTTGGTTTCTGCCGCAGCCTTGGCCGGCTTGGTTTCCGCCGCTGCCTTGGCTGGCTTAGTTTCTGCCGCTGCCTTGGCTGGCTTAGTTTCTGCCGCCGCTTTGGCTGGCTTGGTTTCTGCCGCAGCCTTGGCCGGCTTGGTTTCCGCCGCTGCCTTGGCTGGCTTCGTTTCCGCCGCCGCTTTGGCCGGCTTCGTTTCCGCTGCTGCCTTGGCTGGCTTGGTTTCCGCCGCTCGCATTACAATTTCAAAATTCCTTGCGAGGGAACTGCCATTCTGAATCAAACTAATAGATTGCATGAGTTTAGATATCCTTATTAAGTAAAGAGCACGCTTGCTATTACGGTCACATCCTTACAACTTCACCTATGCTACAGATTTGGCACCCAAGCATCTGGACACACATCCTCTTATTATAATTCTCAAGAACAACGCGACACTTTATCGCAACCAATAATCGCGCAACCTAGGTAGGCGGCGATCCAGAATAAATCTTAGTAGCTACGAACTTTAACCATAGCGATCAGCACGCCAATCAATACGAGTATGGCGGCACACCAGTACGTGGTTCCATAACCCACGGCAAGAAGCGACGTCCCGATTAATGGGCCGATCACGTATCCCAGCGCCGCTGCCCCAAACGAAAGTCCAGCAACACTTCCTTGCTCTGACTCTGTCACAGAACTCGAAAGACTTCCTTGAAGACCGGGAAATAAAAACGCAAATCCAGCCCCTGCGAGAGACGCCCCCACCGTAATCTGCTGAATCGTGACAGCGCCAAATGCGATTGATGCAAGACCAGTAAATGCAAGTGCACCACCGATAGAAATTGCTTTGAGCGGGCCTGGTTTAAAATACTGAATTATAAACAATTGAGTCACAACCATTGCTACGGCAAGCCCAAACACCACAACTCCTGTTTGTTTTACAGTTTCAGCTGCGCTCAAATGCAATGTATCTTGGACATGAAAGGCGATAGACTGTTGTAGGGCTGAAAAGCCTACATAAACCAGAACGGTAGCCAACAACCCTCCGATCACTCTAGAATCGAACAGGTTCAATGCAATGGTTTTATGAACAACTTCAGGTGAAAGATTTTTATTTGGCCTGTCTAACAAAAACACACCCAACAGGACATTCAAAAAGGCAAGAGCTGCAACAACGTACAGCGGGCAGAGCAATCCGTAGCCTCCAAGGCCGGCGCCCAAAAGCGGCCCCAGTGTCGACCCCAACCCAAAACAAGCAGTCATTAGGCCCATCTTCGCGGGACGCTTTTCTTTCGGAGTGACCATCGCGATGCTCGCCATCGCTGCTGGATGAATTCCGGCAGTCATCGATGCGTAAATAACACGCACAAAAATCAAAAGCCCCAACACACTTAGTGCGGAGAACGCTAAATTCATCCCAGCATTTAAAACCAGTGCAAAGCACAATGAGCCCGCTGCGTAACTGAACATACCGAGCAAATAAACGAGACGACTTCCTGAACGGTCGATCACCCTTCCCCAAATGGGCGAAGCGAAAGTAAGTATAAAGGCGGAAATGGCGACAATCGATCCCGTTTGAACATCGGACAGCCCAATCTGACGAGCAGCCGGCCCCAGCAATGCATAAAGAAGTGTCTGCCCCGCACCAACTAAAACCAGACCCATTGCCAATATCAATTGACCTAGTGGGAATCCAGGAGAACTTTTAACTTCAACAATTAATTCAAAAGGTGCTTCAGCCATACTTACCCTTCCTTAGGTATCGGGAATAATTCCAATCGAAACACATCGTTCAGCTCGATGTGTTCCCGGCGCAATTTGTAACAACACCGTTCACCCTGTCAAAGTATTTTTTTTCGCACCAATTTAGTTCTTGTTTTTTGTGACTTCGCCCCCAGATTTATTTAGAAAATTTTCTGATCGGCTCGAAATGGTGCGCACTTTCCAAATTAGTGCACGCTCCAAACCACTCAATTTTTAAATCGAAAATACGGAAATGGCGTTTTAGTTTAGGTATAACGATCGTGCGCATGTTGCCCGTGATACGACAAGGCGCTATTACAGCGAAACTGAAGAAGCACTCGGAATCACAGGTCGAGATCAGGGGGCTTGATTTAACATGCAGCTCTATAATCGGCGCAGGCTCTTCATCACCGTGCTGCCGGCGGAGGAATCCGTCTGAGTTCGGCAGTTCTCTTCGCGCTGGTCACCACGAAAAAATGTCCCTCTCCCGTCGGGACGTGCACCTCGGCAGTGGGGCGGTGAAGGTTATCCATTCCATTTTTTGTTTTATAGCCATAGCTCGGACTGTGGTGATGGCAGCTTTCCGCCCGCTGCCGACACAGCTATGCGTAGGTAGTCCTCTGTAAAAATATTGGGTAAGCCTTTTCATCTGCCCACGCCGTTTGAGCCAGCGCTGAGATGAACTAGGCTCTGTGGATTGTTCTCAAGGAAAACGGCTATGCCAGATAACTCAAACTACAAAGTTGCCACTGCGGACGCTCTGACATTGCTCCTGCACAACCAGCACGCACTGGGTGCAGCAATTGAAGAGATAACGAAGTGGCTCTCAGAAAATGGCGTAGGAAGTGTTGCGGCTCATGCGATTTCGGCCATGGAGGCGCTGGACACAAATGCTCAAGCCATCACCGAGTCCATTTTAAGGATTCGACAATCTTAAAATGCTGCTGTCCCCTGCCCCGCACACCCGTCCTACGATTACCATTCAGATTGAAAGACAAGGAACGGAATGTTCCCAACAATGGCGAGTCCCAATTTCGAAATCACGGCGACTGAATTCGAGCGCTTGTTTAGAGACTGGATACTTAAGCAAGATGGTGATCTGACCTCGCTCGAAGGCTCGAAGTGACAAACGACGTAAAGATGGAAACCTACGACTCGACCTACCAGATCGACGTGCTGAGGAAATTTTAAGCCTCTCCAGGCGCCTAATTTGTGGTTCTGATTGGCTGCAAAAAGACTGTAACGCAATCGAACGAGAGTTCGTTCAGGCACCCAGCAATGCTCAGAAGGCATACGCAAGGATGACTGATCCGCACTGCGGTGACCTGCGGCTTTTTAGGCAGATTCAGGATTCAGCCACACCAGTTAATTTGGCGTACGTCACCTACAACAGTTGGGTAGTGCGCTACGCAGAAAAAATGAGCAAAGCTCCTATCGAGCCTGAATACAAAGGCGAAACCACTGATTGCAATGGGCGGAGTGGTCGCCCCGGCTCAAAACAGTCTCACAATACGCCAATATCTCTAATCCACCAGCTGGCTACGGCGAAGCTTTCCTTAGAAGATAGATATTGGGTAGTCCACAATGACGCGAACTTCGTTGTTATCGGCATATCGATAACCGGTCGATCCTCGATGTGTAGCCTGTCTCACACGAATGGAAAGTGCCTTGGCCGGGCCGGATTGTACGACGTACCGAGCCTCGATATCTCGTTCCCAATGGCGCACGTCATCGCCTTCGGGATAGACGTATCGGCGCGAATAGAACGTGTTGTGACTGCCCCCATTGCTAACATCGTCCCCTGTTGCATAACGCGTCATGAATGAAAGGCCCGGCACTCCAAATGGCGCCATATCGATGTCATAGCGAAACTGAAAGGAGCGCTCGTTCGGCTCAGTGAAGGTCGCGAACTGAATTGCATTTGCTAGCGTAACGACGCCTGGCGCCGTACCAAATCCCAGCCAATCCATCGGCTCGTCACCATTGACCTTTTGATAAGCAAACGTGAACGTATGCGCTCGGTATTTATAGGCCATTGATAACGACCAAGTGGTGTTATCAATCACACTTGCCAGTTGACGTCCAACATCCACCGTACGGTATAAATTGGCATCGAGAATAATAGACTGGCCGGGATCAATGGGAAGGGTGTAGTTTCCATTTGCATAGTACTGCCTCCATGTGTCTTTTGCCTCAGACGCGTAGAGCGAAGCCTCTAATTCTTTTCCGAAATTATATTTCACGCCTGCGTAACTAACTGACTTAATCGCAATGGGCAAACCGTAGTCAGTTGTAAAGTCATCGTCATTATTCGACGAATCGACGCCCCCTTGCCCATCAAAATGCGCCGCATCCAGATGCAGTTGATCGATATCCCATGCAAGCATTCCTCCAGTAGCCGAGCTAGGAAAAAGCCTCACGGTGTTAACCGACAACACAGGCACGCTTGGAAAAAGGTTTCCGTATTGAAGCACTCCCCCGCCATACCGCACCTTCAAAGCACCACCTGATTTGCTGAAGTGACCACGTGGCTCGCCATCACTGTCTAACTGCGTCAAACGCACTCCCGCTCGACCACCACCACTGTCAAGTTTCAATGCCAGAAAGCTGTAGGCATCAAAACCTAAGCCGATCGCACCCGGTGTGAATCCTGACGAAAAATTGGCCATGAACCCTTGCGCCCACTCTTCAGCATATCCATTTCGCTCATCCAAACTTTTGAAAGCATTGGCGCCTGCGCCATTGCTCATTCCATGCCGAAAGTCTCGATTAAAGTAAAAGTTTCTAGAGGCAATAGTAAGCTTACTGTCATTAATAAATTCAGAGGAACCGTTTTCATCTGATCGAGCCTCAAAAAAAACAACCGAAAGCAATGCAGCGCAAGCGATCTTATTTACGGACATGATATCTTCTCAATATTGTTTTTATAATGAAGAGGGTGCGGTAACAGGTTTCAGTGCCGGGCCAAGTAACCGTCCATGCACATCAGCACCTAACGCATATAACTATGTAAACCACAAAAATTTTGACAGTAGATTTGAGCCGAACATTTAAGACCCGTGGCACGGCTAGGCGCCACGGTCTTCTGAGTGTGTTAAGTGATGATCTCCCGCTACTGAGTGGCGGGCTGGCTCTTTAAACTTTAGGCACCGGGTTTGCGCCTAACCCTTCTCCGATTTTTTTCGCTTCCCCACTATCGGGGTGAGCAATACTAACGGCGCAGATGCCTGACAATATTGCAGGGATGGCAGCAAGCAACATTACGCCAACAAAAGGAATTTGCATGGCAACCAGCATGGCTCCAACGAGAGGGCCTGAAATCGCGCCCAGTCGACCCACACCTAGCGCCCAACCTACTCCAGTTGCACGAATATGCGGTGGGTAGAAGTTACTGATTACACCATTTAACGTAAGCGACCCACCGATCAGGCAAAATCCGGCCACCATAACGGCAAGAACCGTCAAAGCAGCGTTACCATGCTCCAAACCGACTGAAGCCGTGGCAAGACCGCACACCGCCATGACTTTACCAACCAACCAGGTTTTGCTTTTCACCTTGTCCGCTAGATACGAAAGCGTGACAGCTCCGAGCGTACCTGATGCCAGGAAGGCAGATGTTGTAAGGCTCGCGGTGCTGGAAGAAAAGCCTGTATCTCTTAGTAAAGTCGGCAACCAACTGACGGTGAAATACAGCAGAGTAAAGCTGGCAATGCATGAGCCCCAGATAAAAATCGTAGGCTTTAGATATCCGTAACGGAAAAGATCAACAATGGTTACTTTCTGCGGCTTTCCATCCTCCAGTACAGGATCTGGGGGAGTCCATTGCGGCACGAATTTATCGAGCATGCTACTCAGCGCAGCGCTCATGTGCTTCGCGCTGAACAGCCTGGACAACGACTCAGGGAGCCAAAGATACAAAAAGGGCAGCAATAACAAAGGAGCGACCCCACCGACAATAAAAATGCTATGCCAGCCGTAAATTTGCATGATGCTTGCCGCGATGAAACCGCCCACGGCGCCACCAAATGCGAACCCGGCCGCAGCCATTGTCACGAAAAACGTCTTCATCCTAGGCGGCGCATAGTCTGCCATCAACGCCATAGCGCTTGGCATAGCCCCACCCATTCCTACTCCGCAAAGGAAGCGAATGACCGCAAGCGTGTAGATGTCATCAGCCCAAGCCGACAACAGCGTCAGGCCAGCGAATAGCAGTACACAGCTCAAAAGCGTTTTTCTAACGCCGAAGCGATCAGCTAAGGGGGTTAGTAACAGCGAGCCCACTGTGAGTCCAAGTAGGTTGCAGGTAAAGACAACACCAAATGCGGCTTTTGGCGTTTCCCATTCTTGCGCAAGGGTTGGAACAACAAAGCCCAATAGCTGCGCATCGTATCCGTCACAGATCAGTAACAGAATCAGGAGTACAAGTGTTTGGATCTGATACCGCGAGAGCGGTCGTTGATCAAGTGCAGCACGAAAGGCGTCAATTTGGTTATTCATCATGGCAATCCGATTATTTTTGTGAGGCCACGTAAGAATTCGTCGTTATCTCTACGACGGTGGGGAGTCAACTTGGCTAGCAGGGTGGGCGCGCTGAAATGCACGATGCTCCGCCGCCAGTTGCTCGATTCGGGCGATTTTCGGGAACGTATTACTTACATCGAGACCGAATCGGCGAGCAGCATAGATCTGAGGTAGCAGGTAAACATCGGCCAAACCGGGGCGATCACCCAAGGCCCATCTGTCGCTGCCAATCAACGCTTCAACCGCTTTGAATCCGTCGGATATCCAGGCCAAAATCCACGCATTGACGAATTCTTCGTCGTGGCCCGCCGCTCTTAGCTTGTTCAAAACAGAAACGTTATGGAGGGGATGAATGTCGCATCCGATGATGCTGGCAATCGAACGTGCCAACGCCCGTTTCGCCACATTACCGGTAAGTAATGGCTGTTTTGGGTAGACCTCCTCTAGGTACTCGATGATGGCCGACGACTGCAGAATACTAATATCACCGTCAATAAGCGTCGGCACTCGACCCTGGGGATTGATTTCCAGATATGCAGCGCCATGATGTTCACCGCCATTTCTTACCAGATTGACTGGCTCGATCTGATGAGCGATGCCTTTCAATTCAAGTGCGATTCGCACTCGATATGAAGAGGTTGAACGGTAATAGGAATACAGAATCACCGGCGACTCTCCCGAGCGGGAAGCACGACAGCCCGGCACTCTCCAAAACCTATAGAAGCGATACCGTCTCGGGAAGCTCTAGCCTTGAAGATGATTTCGTCACCATCCTCCAGAAACGTTCGCGTCTCACCATTGGCAAGCGTGAATGGCTGCTTACCGCCCTCAGTCAATTCCAGCAATGACCCCATCGATTCGGTAGTAGGGCCTGAGAGTGTCCCCGTGCCAAATAGATCGCCGGGATTGAGCTGGCAACCATTCATCGTGTGATGGGTAACCATTTGAGCAAACGTCCAATACATATTCAGGGTGCTGCTGACGCTGAGCAGAAACGGCGCCGTACCCTCCTCCCTCATGCGAGCAGTGAGCAGGAACACCTCAAGGCGAATATCGAACGCGCCAGCGTGCTGATCTTGTTCATCTAGCAAGTAAGGCAGAGGATTAGGATCGCCAGCAGGCCTCGCCGGCTGTGCGCAACGGAAAGTCTCCAGTGCCTCCATGGTCACCACCCAAGGCGAAATCGTCGAAGCGAAGCTCTTCGAAAGAAATGGGCCCAGTGGTTGATATTCCCATGCCTGGATATCGCGAGCAGACCAGTCGTTAAGTAAGCAGAAACCCGCAATATGCTTGCGTGCATCGCGGATGCTGATCGGATCTCCAAACTCGTTTGCACTGCCAACCCACAGCCCTAGCTCAAGCTCGTAATCCAAACGACGCGATGGCGCATGAATCGGCGTATCGCTATCCGGAAGTTTTATCTGACCAGAAGGCCTAGCAAAAGGCTTACCGGAAGCAACGATGGTAGATGCCCGCCCGTGGTAGCCAATCGGAACGTACTTGTAGTTGGGCAGCAGTGGATTATCAGGGCGAAACAGCTTACCCACGTTTTCAGCATGATGAATGCCTACGTAAAAGTCTGTGTAATCCTGGATGCGAGCAGGCACATGCATTTCACACTTGGAGGCATCGATCACCAAGCGGTCGCCCAACTGGCGCTGTAGCTCAAGTTCGATTCCGTCCATGCTCAACAGCGCAATCAACCTGTCTCGCAGAGCCTGACGGTCTTCATGCGGTAGCCCGAAGAACCTATTGAGCGAGCCGCCAACAGCTGCTTTCGCGGCCTGCTCTCCAGGGCCTACGAGCAAGCCGGCATCTAGAGCCACCTGCAGATCGTAGACCGATTCCCCTATTGCCACGCCAGTACGACGCTCACCACCTTGGATGCTGAATACACCAAACGGTAAGTTCGCGAGGGAAAAATCAGGATGGCCATTGGCCGAAGCTATCCAACTGTTCATTTACTGCTCCCTCGAAAGGATTCATTACTCTCGAAATTACTTGCGATTCCATCCCAGCAGGCGTCGTAGTTGCTTTGCAGCGCAGGGTTGGCGAGAGCAAATTCGGTTGGGCGCAGGACTTGGCTTGTTTCGAACATGAAGGCCATCGTGCCATCCAGTTTCTGGGGTTCAAGATCAGCAGCCATTGCGCGCTCGGAGGTCAATGCGTCAGGCCCATGAGCACTCATACAGTTGTGTAGAGACGACCCTCCGGCCGTAAAGCCGTCGGCTTTAGCGTCGTACGCGCCTTCAATTAAGCCCATATACTCGTTCATGAGGTTTCGGTGGAACCATGGTGGACGGAAGGTGTTTTCTGCCACCAACCAGCGTGGTGGGAAAATCACGAAGTCCAGATTCGCCAGTCCGACGACGCTGGTTGGAGACGTGAGCACCGTGAAAATTGAAGGATCAGGATGATCGAAACTGATTGAGCCAATCGTATTGAAGTTACGCAGGTCATATTTGTACGGAACGTTATTGCCGTGCCAAGCGACCACATCGAATGGTGAGTGATCAAGCTCGGCCTCCCAAAAACTCCCCTGAAATTTCTGCACTAACCGAGTAGGCGCTTGCGGCTGTTCAAACCAGGCGTTCGGGGTGAGAAAATCACGAGGGCTGGCCAGACCATTACTACCAATCGGGCCGAGGTCTGGAAGACGCAGAGGAGCACCATGGTTCTCGGCGATGTAGCCGCGAGCAGATTGCTCCAAAAGCTCCACTTTGAATTTCAGACCGCGTGGTATTACAGCGATTTCCAACGGTTTGAGTTCCAAACGCCCAAGCTCAGTCGTGATCAGCAACCCACCTGACTGAGGCACGATCAGCATCTCTCCATCAGCGTTGTAAAACACACGCTCCATCGAGCGATTCGCTAGGTAGTGGTAGATGGTAGAGCCGCTCGGTCGATCAAGACTGGAGTTAGCCACCATCACGCGTAGACCGTCGACGAAGTCGGTCGGCGCTACTGGTATATCAAGAGGATCCCAGCGCAGTCGGTTCGGATTAGCGGGAGCGAGACTGGCTTGCGGAATCGGCGAATTGATCGACTTGAACGTTGGATGGGCTGCTGAAGGGCGTATGCGATACATCCACGTACGGCGGCTCTCATGCCGGGGCATTGTGAAGGCAGTGCCAGAGAAGAGCTCGGCGTAGAGACCGTGGGCTACACGTTGCGGTGAGTTCCGGCCAATCGGCAGCGAGCCTGTAATGGACTCACTGGAAAACTCGTTTCCGAAGCCGGGTTGATAGTGTAAGTGTTGCTCTTTAGTGGTCATCACAATTCCTGCCATTACTAACGTTTTTTATTCGCAACAAGCTTTCTCTAATTGCCCTAATGATTGCGTGACGTTTGCAACGAAGCGAATTCCCTTAGGTTACCTCGCCGTTAAATTCCATCTTCGGCTAGGCATTAGGTGATTACACAAACTGCTCGACATCAAAAAAAGAGCGGCCGAAGCCGCTCGCTTCAGTTGAAACGTGATACTTACACCGTATACATATTAACTATGCAAAAGACTGTTAATCACATTGCATGAGAAGCGATTAATCGCCCTGCAACTCAGCCCAAATTTCCTTGTCGAGTTTATCCGTCCATATAACTGGCCAGTCGATTTTGGAGCATTCGTCCCATACACGCTTGACGTCAAATGGCAGGCAATGTTCAAAGATTGGCCAGTGGCCATATTCCGCATTCAGTTTTTTGTGGGTTGCCTCGAAAGCTTCTTTCAAAGAGCCGCCACGCTGATGCACTTTCTCTACTTCTTCAATCATGCTCAGAATAAAGTGGCGTGTTTGCTCAATGGCAGCATCAGTGTTAGTCACGGTTTTTGCTACAGGGCCACGTCCGCCCAGCAAGAACTCGGAGCGATACGCTTTTACCGCATCCAATGTCTTTCCTGACCAGTCGTAATGGAACGCATCACCGGTATACAAAGCCGCCTCGGCTTCAACCAAATCCCCAGCAAAAAGGGTCTTGCTCTTTTCATGCCACACCACAAGATCACCGGCAGTGTGCCCGCGACCAACAAACTTGACTTCAAGCTTGCCGCGATCACCACCTAGATCAATGGTGTAGTCGTCAGTAATCATGGTCGGCCGAGTCAGCCCGGGAATACCTTCGGGTTGCTTGAAAAGCCTCGGCATGCGACCGAACTCGCTATCCCAGTCCTCTTGGCCGCGTTCCTCGATGAGCTTGGCAGTGTTGGTACTAGCCAAAATATGTTCAGCATTAAAGGCACTTGCCCCCAACACCCGAACAGCATGGTAATGGCTCAATATCAGATATTTTACGGGCTTGCTAGTGTGCTTACGCAGCTCGTCCAGCCAGATCTGAGCAGAGGCTGGGGTAGCGCGTGCGTCGAAGCAAACGACAAAATCTTCGCCTTCGAAAGCTCCTACGTTCGGATCCCCTTCAGCGGTATAGGCATACACGCCATCTGCGAGAACTTCGAGGGTTTCTTTTTTCTCAGCAGTGTCATTGGACGAGGCAAAGGCTTTGGCCATGGGTTTCTCCTTAGAATTTATTAGGAACTCGCCGGTTTAGAGTGACTCTCGGTTTAGCGTGCAGTGACGCGAGAGCTAGCTTGGCTGAGTGTCCTGTCGCCATCCTAGTGAGCGGGCCTGAATAGATATATAGGGTCGCCATCGCAAGTGAGTTGACCAACAGTCGTCAATCGTTGGCCCGAGGCACACTAAAACGCCTGTTTGACAGCCCAGCGTCGCCTACCCGAAGTTTTCAATCCGTTAAGCCGAGATTACCGAATCGTCTGAACAGCCGATTAGCGTGCCAAACTCTCACTGCTTATGAGGCGCATAATCGACGTAGCCCTGCTCATCACCGCCGTAAAAAGTGTCGCGATCTGCAGGAGTCAATGGCCAGCCGTTTTTGAGCCTAGCAACTAGGTCGGGGTTGCCGATGAAGTTGTGACCAAACCCGGCGAGGTCAATCAAGCCCTCAGAAATCAATTCTTCAGCCCGTTGACGGTTCAATCCACCTGCTAAGATCAGAGCGGTGCCGCTGAGCTTGGACTTGATCTGCCTCAACAACGCAAACAGCCCGCCACCGGACTTGCCCTGCACTCCCCGATCAATCCGTTCGAAACTGTCCTGGTTCATCACATGGACGTAGGCCAGATCGCGCTTAGCAATTTCTTCGGCGAGTGCTAGGTACGTCTCATCGATCCCATCATAAAGCGGCATATCGAACAACTGCCCGTATGGTGAGATTCGAATCCCTACCCGGTTTGCGCCGACACGTTTAACGACCGCATCAATTACCTCGACTGTAAAGCGCAGCCGGTTTTCTAGCCGATCAGCGGAATATTTATCAGTGCGATCGTTGACCTTGGGATTCAAAAACTGCTCGTGTAAATAGCCATTGGCACCGTGAATTTCGACGCCATCAAAACCGGCTTTCATTGCGTTTTCAGCAGCCTGTGCGAAGTCTTCAACGACGCGTTCGACCTCGTCCGTGCTTAGTTGACGCGGTGCAGGAGGCGCAACTCGATCCGGCTCACCGTTCTCGTTGTAACCATATGCAGTAGAGTCTTTCGCACGTTTAGAGCTCGGGCTGACGGGCAACTTACCGTTATCCTGAATCGAAGGGTGAGAGACGCGCCCCACGTGCCATAATTGCGCGAATATACGCCCACCAACCGCATGGACTGAATCGGTCACCAGCTTCCAGCCACTGATCTGGGCGGCGCTATAGACCCCAGGGTTGAACAGATACCCCTGGCCTTCCCGCGAAATGGACGTCCCCTCGCTAACGATGAGACCAGCCGTTGCACGCTGGGTGTAATAAAGCGCCGTGAGCGCATCTGCAACATCGTTGGACGCTCGTGAGCGAGTCATTGGCGCCATTACAATGCGATTTTGCAGCGCGATTCCAGAAAGGTCGAAAGGTCTGAAAAGGTCAGTCATGATAGAACTCAGCAGTGAGGGGACGGTTATTTACGACCTCTTTCCATGCGGATTGAGGTGACGATCACCTCCATGCTAGGCATCAGGGATTGATGCGACTACAGCCATAATCCGCAAATTAAAATTGCTGAAAATGCAATTTCATCCTGATCCAGCTTCTCCTTAGAAATCATTTGCGTATGCTGAACTCATCGATTCGTCACACAGCAGGATGCACATGCAACTGAAGGCCCTTCGTTATTTCCTGATGGTGTCTGCTACTGGCAGTTTTCTGGCGACGGCCAGGCACTTTGAGGTCTCAGCATCCTCTGTTTCTCGATACATCGCCGCGCTTGAAAAAGATCTTGGTCGTCAGCTCCTATATCGCAGCACCCGGGCGGTGAAGCTCACGGAAGAGGGCGAGCGGTTCTACGTACAAGCGCATGAAGCAATCAGTATGCTCGATGACGCGGTAGGCGAACTCATCCAAGGTGACACCGGAATAAAGGGACTGGTCAGAATCAATGCTCCCGTCGCATTGGGGAGATTGCACATCGCACCGTTGCTGTCCCGGCTACAGAAAAAATTCCCTGAGCTGAATCTTGAGCTAACACTCACTGACGCGCTAATCGATCCCGTGCAGGAAGGTGCTGATATCACAGTACGAGTGGGTCGCCTGATCGACTCAGGGCTGATCGGTTTTGTAGTAAGCGGACACCGATATCTGCTTGCGGCAAGTCCAACCTATCTCGCGAACCACCCAAGCATCGAGTCGCCGTTAGACTTACTTCACCACGATTGCCTCATCTACAAGGGAGAACAGGGAGCACAACGCTGGTACTTCAAACCCGCACCAGATGAACCGTTCAAAACCTTGAACGTGCGCGGCCCCTTCAAGAGCAACAACGCAGAGGTGTTGGTTGCAGCAGCACTTGCGGGCCAAGGCATCGTGCTTTTTCCAAGCTGGCTTTTCAGTCCAGCGAGCTTTACTAAGAAAAGCCTTGTCAGGCTATTACCGGAATGGGAGTTGTCTGCCTCGGCGGAGGACATGTACGTCCAACTGCTTTCGCCACAGAACAGACTCCGATCAAGAAAGGTCAGAGAGGTGTCGGCATTCTTGCGGGAGGAAATTGGTAATCCTCCCTACTGGGAACAGGTGTAGCAAGAAGCCTCGCCCACCCTCCTTTTCCTATGCAGACTTGACCTCCCACGGCTGCTGGGGAACGAATCGCTCAGCGAGCAAATCCACGACATGACGTACTTTGGGGGACAGGAGCTGGTTGCGCTGCCAAACGGCATGTATCGGAAACCCTACTGTCCTGACCTCGGGCAGAATAGCTACAAGCCGGCCCTCTTTCAGGTGCTCATTCACCAGCCAATCGGCAATCAGCGCAATCCCGAACCCTGCGAGCGTCGCAACCAGAATTGCTCCGCTGTCGTTGAGACCAATTCGCCCTCGAATTGCCAATGAGTGGTTGTGGCCATTTTCATCCAGGAAGTGCCACGAGCGCGATTGCCCACCACTGCCGAAGGTGACACAAGCATGAGAATGCAGCTCGTCCAGCGACTTCGGCTGACCGTGAGCTTCCAAATATTCCGGAGCAGCGCAGAGAACGGCGCGCTGCACTCCTAGCGGTTTTGCAATCAAAGTGGCGCTGTCATGCAGTGGGCCGATCCTTATTGCAAGATCGACCCCCTCCTCTACCAAATCAACCAATCTATCTGTCAAATTGATATCCAGCTCAAGTGCAGGATGGCGTTGCGCAATTTCCAAAAGAGCGGGTAGCACCCATTTTTTCCCCAGCACCATTGGTAATGTGACGCGAAGACGCCCACTCAGTTCTTGTTGCTGAGCGAGTAAAATGGTCTGAGCCTGCTTTAGCTCATTGAGCGATCGGCGGCACCCCTCGCTAAATCGAGTTCCTTCGTCCGTCAGAGTCAGGCTTCGCGTCGTTCGGTGAAACAGACGAGTGCCGAGGGTGGTTTCCAGGCGCGAAATGCTCTTCGCAACTCCGGACTTACTCATGTCCAAACGCTCAGCGGCTGTGGTGAAGCTCCCAGCCTCAATCACCTCTAAAAAAATTGAAATCCCACTAAACGGATCGGGCGCATTCATTTTTGTCCACCATTGACGACCAAGAGTCAACTCTCTTGCGATCACAGCATCGTTTATCCAAACGGAAATCGTCAATAGCATATGCATATCGAGACATCCTGCATTGGGGTGTCACAAATTTGCGAGTACCGAAGCATTAATGAACGCTACAACCCCCTCCAGACTCCCCCTGAATTTTGAGCTTTTTCTGCTTGCAGTCTGCTCAGGCCTAGGGGTGGCGAATGTTTACTATCTCCAGCCGAGCCTGGAATTGGTCAAGTCTGACCTGGGCGCGACCATTGAACAGATCGGCTGGGTTCCCACCCTCACACAAATCAGCTACGCGTTGGGGATGCTCCTTCTTGCTCCACTCGGCGATGTCATTTCGCGGCGGCGGCTGATAATTATCAAATCGCTGATCCTAGTGGGGGCATTAATTGCCACCGCTACAGCGCCGAGTCTCAACGTTATGTTGATGGCTTGTATGGTCGTTGGACTCCTGGGTAGCGTCGGTCAGGATTTTATCCCTGTCGCTGCTCAAATCGCGCCGGAGAAATCCCGAGGCCATGCGGTGGGAATGGTCACCACCGGGCTTTTGACGGGCATCCTGCTCTCCAGAACCCTCGGCGGCTTCGTCGCTGACAGCTTTGGGTGGCGAGAGATGCAATTCCTCGCCGCCGGCTTGATGCTTGTAGTGATCCTGATTACCTGGATCACCGTGGCGCCCACACCTCCAGCACTCCGCACGCCATATACCAAACTGTTGGTCAGCCTTTGGACGTTGTGGCGGGAACATCGATCGCTGAGGCTTGCCATGATTGTTCAGGGATTGCTGGCATCAACACTCGGAGCATATTGGTCTTGTCTATCACTCGTATTGGCAGCACCTCCGTTCCACATGGGGGCTGCCGTAGCTGGTTCGTTTGGTATTGCAGGTGCTGCTGGTGCGTTGGCTGCACCACTCTTTGGCAAATTGGCTGATCGTCGCGGGCCGCTAATCGCCATTCGCTCTGGTTGTGGCTTAGTGATTGTCTCGTTCGTAGGCATGACATTATTGCCACCAAGCCTGGCAGTCTTGGGTATCGGTGCAGTGTTGTTTGACCTAGGCGTACAGGCTGGGCTCGTTTCGCATCAAAGCATCATCAACAGTCTCGATCCATACGCCCGCAGTCGCCTGAACGGCCTGATGATGGCTGGTGCGATGGCAGGAATGGCCGTCGGCGCTGCAGTAGGTACATGGGCATTCACACACTTTGGAGCGCACGGCGTGTTTACGTTTGCTGGACTCGCTGGCGTCACTGCACTCGCCGTAACTTACCTTCACCATGCACCAAAACGGGAACAGCGTTATGTCTAACACCATGCACGATCATCTTCTGCGAACGCCCTATATCAAACCCGAGCTGGGTGATCACGCACCGCTGACTGTCCTCTTTTCGCTGCTTTCACGCTCTGACAGCACCCCCCTGAATGAGCGCAGCCGTGCCGAAGGCTATGGCCTTGATCATGAAGGCCAAGTCATCGAAGATCCGGCAACGGATCCATCAGCTAACGCCCTGGAGCGCAGCCCTAATTTGAGTTTCGAGCATTGGGGCGAGTATTGGCGAAAAGTACATGGCCCAAGGTTTGTGCATGTTGAAGAGTCAGACGACAAGTCTCTGGAGCGCTTGTTGCGATACGATCAACTACATCGCTTTGCTCCTGGGCCGACCAGTTACAACGCCCCTCCCTACCTATTCCCGGTCGATGAGCACGGGAAGTTGTGGCCCACGATTGTTGGTCACGTGCCACCGTATCAACGACCTGCATGGGATGGTGTGGCTTATTTGAGTTTCGCCCGAATGGAAGACATGGGTGTGGTGTTCGGCAATAACCGGATACGCCAAAAAATTGCCCCCGAAGATCACGCGATGTTCCGAAACATAGCCCCCATCCCGGCTAAGCAATACATCGTTTTGCCCAGCAACTCCGGAAACGAACCCGTCACGCTTGTGAAGCTTCACGCTCGCAAGCAGGACTCGACGCGTGAGGAGTTCCAGAGGTGGTGGCTGCACGAACATGCTCCGGTGGTTTCGGGGCGTACGGGTGGACTGGTTAAGCGCTATGTGCAGCTCCACAGTATCGGGCCAACGGAGCCAGGCGAGCCGTTCTACCACCCTGATGCATGCAAGTACGACGGGGTAAGCTTGTTGAACTTTGCAAGCCTCAACGATCTGGAAGATTTCCTGCGCAGCGATGACTACTTGGCCATATCCAAGCATGAACAATTAATGATTGATATCAGCTCTGGAGAGTGGTGGACTTCCATTGGACTGACCATCGTCAATCGCATCATCTTTGAGAAGACAACATCGCTTGAAGACTTCCGAGCGCCCTTCGACTTCTTTAACACACTCTAATCACTTAGATATCTGGCACAGATGACACGGGTGCGGTGAATGCTACTCCCCGCAAGTCCATGCTTTCAGCCCCGCACGGCTTACCACGTATTTGCTGCGCGCCAGGCTGAGAGCTTGGGCTTCAGTCACAGCCGGTGTCTGTGCTGCATTAGTTTCGCCTACAGAAGGCCCCAAACCCACGCTCATTCTACGTGGACTCAGAACCCGCGCTTGGTCGCTATCCTTGGATAATTACCAAAAAAGGGCCCTATTAGGCCCTTTTGTATTCACACCAAAATCACTTGGCCAGCCAAGACTCGACGGTCGCAGAGCCGTGTTCAGCTTTCCAATCTTTCAACGTCTTGTGGTTGCCGCCCTTGGTTTCAACGACTTCACCAGTGTGAGGATTTTTATAAACCTTCAACTGGCGAGGCTTGCGACTACCGGTTTTGAACTCGGCGGCTGGAGCGCGGCGGCCTGCTTGTGGATCTAGCAGGTTGATCACGTCCTTGAGGCTGTAGCCGTATTTTGCGAGCAAATCGCGCAATTTGGTCTCAAACTCAATTTCTTTCTTGAGGCCTGCGTCACCTTTGAGGGCTTCCAGAGCCTGGAGCTGTTCGGCGAGGTGTTTTTCAAGCTGGCGAAATTCCGCAAGTTTTGACATGACAAGTCTCGATTAGGTAGGTAACTAAGAGTGTATTGCAGTTCCGCACTTCGTGCGCGCTTCGCGCCCGGACTAAGGAAAATTATTACTTAGAATAACTATGACTCATCCATAATTCCAAAAATTAGTGGCTATGTCAGCGCACCTCCCGACGATCATCGCCAATTCGGCTTTAGTCAGTCGTCGGCACCCGAAGCCAGAGACAGCGGCTGAATCAAATGAGAGCCCTGATTACGAACATTCCCCACATCCTTCGCAACCTTGTACCAATGGAAGTCTGTAGCGGGCCTGCAGTGCTCCAGTGCTAATTCGCGAGCACGTTCAGGTGACGTGCCGGGATCGACCCATTCGCGGGCGTGCTCAGGAGCCAAAACCAGCGGTTTCCGATCATGAATATCTACCATTCCTTGATCGCTGGCGGCGGTGATGATCACGAAGCCGTCTCGATCATCCGGCTCCAGGCCCTCGTGCACCTCAGCCAACCCTGCGAAGAACATCGGAATTTGCTCTTTCAGAGTTATGAAATATGGCTGCTTTTTCTTCGGATCTTCTTCGTCCTTGACCCATTCGAACCAGCCGTTCGCCGGAGCAAGCACGCGTCCGTTTGGCCAGAGCCGATTGAAAAACTTGCCGGTGATGACCGTCTCGACTCTGGCATTGATAGGGTCAGGACGCTTCCCCTTCGCCCAGAAAGGCGCCCATCCCCATTTGATCTTATCCACACTCAAGCCCTCTCGAACGGGCCGAATTATTTCTACCCGAGTCGACGGTGCCACGTTGTACCGCTCAACGGGCCAAAGGTCATAGCCATTGATCACCAGCTGCTTTGGCGCAAGCTCCTTGAGGTAGTGATCCATTGGTTCGTAGATCGAGTAGCGTCCGCACATGGTGTCACCCGTCGAATTGTCGTACCTAAGAGATTGACCGCAAGCGAACCGAATCGTTAACTGTATATACGTACAGTCAACCACCTCCCAAGGCTTGCATCATGAGCATCACTATCCTCGGCCCACTCGCGTCTGGCGGCAGGAGGCTGCCCCTCTATTCATCCAGAGTTCCGGCAGGCTTTCCCTCCCCTGCGGCTGACCACATCGAAAAACACATTTCCCTCGATGAGCTGTTCGATATCCGCGCGCCACACGTGTACTTGGTGAGAATTGACGGAGATAGCATGCAGGGCGCCGGGATCTTCTCAGGGGATCTGGTAGTTGTTGATCGAAGCATCGATGCAGTGAGTGGGGATATCGTCATCGCGGCGCTCAACTCTGATCCCTTCTGCAAACGCCTGCTTCTGCGAGAGAACGCCGTGGTGCTTGTGTCAGAGAATCCAAAATATCCGGCGAGACATGTTATGGAAGGCGATGAGCTCGTGATCTGGGGAGTGGTGAAATACAGCGTGCGTAATCATGACAACGCATGAGCCTGTGTTCGCGCTGATTGACTGCAACTCGTTTTATGCGAGCTGCGAGCGGGTCTTCAGGCCCGACCTGGCGAAGACGCCCATTGTAGTGCTGTCCAACAATGACGGCTGCGTAATCGCGCGTAGCTATGACGCTAAGCCTTTCGTGAAAATGGGCCAGCCGTATTTCCAGATCAAAGACCATCTACGCCGGCATGGAGTCGTGGCGTTCAGCAGCAATTACGCTTTGTATGGCGACATGAGCGAGCGCGTCATGACTATCATCGAATCGATGGTGCCGGCGCTTGAGGTCTACAGCATCGATGAGGCATTTGCCGATTTGACTGGCATGCCTGGAGATTTGTCCGCGTTTGGCCGACACATGCGCTCCACCCTTTTCAAGCGTACAGGTATTCCAGTCGGGGTGGGGATTGCACGCACGAAGACGCTGGCCAAACTCGCCAACCACACAGCCAAACGGCTGCTGGACATCACCGGAGGCGTGGTGGATCTGTGCGATCCGTTCAAGCGAGACTGGACGTTGCGCAACACCGACGTCGGCGAGGTTTGGGGCGTCGGGCGTCGCATGAAGGCACACCTGGAAACGATGGGCATCAAGACGGCGATGGACATGGCGAAAGCCGACCCATGGATGCTTCGACAGAAATTCAGTGTGGTGATTGAGAAGACGGCTCGGGAGCTAGCCGGTACGCCATGTTTGGAACTGGGGGAAACTGAGCCACCGAAGCAGGAGATTTGCTGCAGCAGGATGTTCGGCAACCGTCTCACACACATCGAGCCGATCAAGGAAGCGGTAGCTACCTACACCCAACGCGCGGCGGAAAAGCTCCGAGCGCAAAACTCACTGTGCAAGAAGATCCGCGTGAGTATCAGGACAGGCATGTTCAATCCCGAAGAAGCGAAGTACGCGAACGGCGCACTCGTCGAACTCCCCTACCCCACAAACGACGTTCGACTCATGACCAAGGCTGCGACCGAAGCGGTCAATCGCCTCTTCCGACCAGGCTTCAAGTACAGCAAGGCGGAGGTTCTGCTGATGGATCTACGGCAGCCAGGTGATTTCACTGATGATTTGTTCGCCCACTCTCAACCCGCGATGGCAGACAAGGTTATGAGTGTTCTAGATGAGATCAATAACCGCTGGGGAAAGGGAGTTGTCCGTTTAGCTAGCGTGCCTGCGGCGCCTGAATGGGCGATGCGTCGAGACCTAATGAGCCAAAGTTACACGACCAAGATAGATCAACTGTGGACGGTGAAGGCTGGATAGCAGGCCAAAAGCAGCTACTCGTAAGCGGCATTTATCGACACTTGGCTGTCCTTCGCGGCAGGTCGCTACCGGTCATCAGCGACATTACCGTGTTCGCCCTGCGCTCGCTGCACGCTGCTAACCTCACACCCCGCGAGGAGCCCATGGCGAGCGAGGCGCGGTTACTGGTCGATCAACTGCGCACTTTTCACCGCACGCCTGCTTGAGAGTACCCTGCGCTTTGGAGGTCTGTTCGAGAAACGATTCAATACCGGATGAGCCAGTGTTGATGACTGCCAAAGAGCCAGAGAAGCTTGCGGCGGATTTGCGGCATCGCATTGACTCAATTATTCGGTTTGACCCAAGTCTTTCTTGGCTTTACCGGTGTTGTATCACTTTTTAAGCTTGATGAAACGTTTCATCTCAAAACTCAAAAGGTACTGGCTCATCGCGCCTCCTCCCTAATGCGCATGAGCTAAGCCAGACTGATATCGGAAAGCGATTATCGCCAAATAGTCAGACCTTGAAGCGCGCAACCAAATCTTCAAGCTCATGACCTAGGCGTGCTAGCTCTACACTTGCAGAGGCAGTTTCATCACTCGCACTTGCGGTTTGCTCGGAAATATCACGCACGTTAATCACGCTGCGATTGATCTCCTCCGCAACGGCTGTCTGCTGTTCTGCCGCAGCAGCAATCTGCTGATTCATTAATTGAATGGTAGAAACCGAACTGGTTATGTTTTCCAATGAGGTGCCTGCTCGGCGTGTGAACTCTACGCTGTGTTCACTCAATAACAAACTCATCTTCATGCCCGCCGCCACAGCATCTGTGCCGGTCTGCACTCCTGCCACTAGACCTTCAATTTCTTCGGTGGACTGTTGGGTACGTAAAGCTAAGCTTCGCACCTCATCTGCAACCACCGCAAATCCTCGCCCTGCCTCACCAGCCCTAGCAGCTTCGATGGCGGCATTAAGTGCAAGCAAATTGGTTTGCTGGGCGACAGCCTTAATAACATCCAATACGCCACCAATCTTATCGCTTTGCTCCTTCAGATGAATTACAGCCTCCGAAGAACTTCCAATTTCCAATGCTAAGTGTTCGATCTGCTCGATTGCCTCCCCGACAACATTGTCACCTTCGCGTGCCTGTTGATCCGCAATCAAGGTTGCCTCTGAAGCCTCTTCGGCACTACGCGCGACCTCCTGAACAGTTGAAGTCATTTCATTCATTGCAGTTGCGACATGATCAGTTTCAATTCTCTGACTGTTAACTCCAGTACTCGTATGCTTCGTCACTGCAGACAACTCTTCCGCTGCACTTACGATCTGGATCACACTGCCAGTGATTCCACTTATGAGCTTCCGTAAGCTGGTGGTCATTTGTTGCAGACCTTTCTGCAATTGCCCCAATTCGTCGCTACGATCAGCGGTGACATCTTGGCTCAAGTCGCCCGATGCAATACGATCAACATCTTTGAGAGCCTGCCGAAGTGGAGCAACGATTTGCTGGGTAATCATCCAAGCTACAATTGTGCCAAGAAGCAAGGCGAGTACTGCTACGGTCGCGAGAAGAGTTTTAGCAAAGGATGAATCAGCCTCTCTTTTAGCCGCTTGTGATGCTATCAACTCACGAGTTGTGTCGAGCAAGATATCGCCTTGGGTACTCATCCGAGCAAAAGCTGAGGGCAGATCCGCACCTGGTTGCCCAACAATACCCAGCTCATCGCGATACATCTTGACGGCCTCTTTCTGTTGATCAATCAGCGCTTCATCACTAGGCACGGTCAGCAAGATTCGCGCAGCGTTCAAGTGAGCTGCCAATTTATCAAGAGTATTGAGGAGTAGCTGAACACTATTCCCTTTAGGGTTTAGCTCCATTCGAACCCGCTCGACTCGCAGTTCCATCGTCATGTCGTTGATGCGAGCAATACTTTCTACCTCTACGCTTCGTGAAGCGAGGACGTTAACCGCCACCCACCCCGTAACAACCAGTAAAAGTGAAAGTATAAGCACCAAGCCGAACCCCAACCCCAGCTTAGTGCTGACACGAACGTTACGAACCCAGCCAAGCATAATAAACCCCAATAAATTAAAAAAGCCTCTCTGCCAGCAACAGAACCAGCAGGTTATTAAAGCACCTGCTAAGAATCAGGCAAATACTGCGTAGCGCTTTAGAGCAAGTTAGATTAACTTTAGAGTTTCAAACTCCGTTGGCGACTCGTAGCCGTTGTCCGACAAGAAGCAGAAAGCAAAATCACTGGATGGAGAAATACTAACTCCATTCGGCACGACCTCCAAAATCGAGCAGCTTTTATCAAAAGAGCCTTTCCACCCTTGCATAATTGTCGGATTATCGCGATGAGTTAGGGCCAAGCCTTGAAAACCACCTTTGTCGTTTTCGCACCATAGAGAAATGGCAGCAGTCATGACAGCTTCCAAATGTTCTTTTTCCAACGCACCAGCATAGTGGGAGTTTTTCAGCCAGCGATAAAGAACAAGGTGCTGAGTCCAGTCAAAAACTAAGCCGCTGTAGTTATAATGGCGGATAAAGTCGCGAAACAGTCTCTCACCTTGAGCGTCATCGAGCGACAACAACTCCGGACATAGATCAAACAAAGCATTTTTATGAGATAACAACCCTTTTCCTGATCGATATTTTAAGTCTCTAACAAATGACATGCCAGCATCGAGCCTGCTTTTCTTTGCTGAATGAGGGAGCCGAGAGCCTCTATATACTTTTGGGGAACCAACATTTTTAGCTTCGACCAATAGATGATCACCTCGATCGAGAGGGGCAAGATTTAACAATTCTATTATATCTTCGAGTCCTTTCCCGTAAGAATTCATCAGTCCCTTTAAGCTTTTCTCAAAGCCGCTCTCTCGACTACCATTCCTACTCTCATAGAAGCGAGCTCTGTCAGCGAAACTAATAGGCTTCATCCACAACAACTCTAAACATTATGTTAATCAGTGATTGGCGTATCGTCATGCCAGCCCGACGCCTAAAAAGCCAAAATCCACCGAGACCGAGATTCTATTTATAGTCATTAATAAAGCTTAATATCCACGCGATTATTTTGTCCAATCACAAATAATTACTGGCTGATCGAGTAAATCTATCAGGCATTGATATGCACCAATGACTTGATCCAAACAAAAAACCAAGAGTGGCCCTTTGAGAAAGTCAACGTCTACAATTAAAGCTCTCGTATTTACCCATCGAATAGGGCACCTAGATAAGGTGACGCATCTGCCACCGGTCTAGACTAAAGAAAGAGCGCCCCAACCAATTAATGGGCGCTTGATCGGAAATACAACGTACGAACACAGGAGAGCGTCATGCCTTGGTATGCCTGGTTGATTATGGCCATCGTGTTTTTATCGATCATCGGAGGTTTGCTGATTCTGCGAGATACCGCGCAGAGGGTTGAGCTGACCGATGAACAGCGTAAACGAGTGGAGGAGCGTAATGCCGAAATGGATGCCAAGGACGCTGGGGACGACGAAAAACGCTAGCGAACAGTGGTTCGCCGAACCTGGAATATCGTGCCGTTTGACGCCTCTCGGACGCCTGCCTATGCTTAATTTTCACCTCCTCCTCTCCTAGATTAGCTCCAAAACATGCTTTCGCCTCGACACCGATAATCACAATGAAAAGGTACGGCAAAAGTGGACATACCGAACAACGAGCTAGCCGACAGCTTTAATCGAAAAATCACGTACCTCAGGATGTCGGTGACTGATCGCTGTGATTTCCGTTGTGTTTACTGCATGGCAGAAGACATGCAGTTTCTACCTCGCCAGAGCATTTTGACGTTGGAAGAGCTGTTCCAGATAGCACAGCAGTTTGTGGCTTTGGGCGTGCAGAAAATTCGACTGACGGGCGGAGAGCCACTTGTACGAAACGGAATTGTAAAGCTGTGTGGCCAGATCGCCACATTGCCAGGCCTGAGAGAGCTGTGCATGAGTACTAATGGCTCGCAACTCACCCACATGGCAAAGCCCTTGCGTGATGCTGGCGTATCTCGCCTGAACATCAGTCTGGACAGCTTGAATAGCCAGCTTTTCAAATCACTGACAAGAACAGGCGATCTAAGCCGAGTGATTGCTGGAATCGACGCTGCCCTTGCCGCAGATTTTCGCCACACCAAACTTAACTGTGTAGTGCTCAAGGGACGTAACGATACTGAAGTGGTTGACCTGGTGCGATTTGCCATCGATAGACAGCTAGACATTTCCTTCATTGAAGAAATGCCGCTGGGCGTCATCACTGAGCACCAGCGAAATGAGTCCTACTGTTCAAGTGACGAGGTTCGAGCGCGTCTGAGCGAAGTCTTCACTTTGATCGAGTCAGCCGAGTCCACCCAAGGCCCATCCAGCTACTGGCGGATCGCGGAAGCACCTAATATCAGAGTTGGCTTCATTTCACCCCATAGCCATAACTTTTGCGGGAGCTGCAATCGGGTGAGAGTAACGGTCGAAGGTCGACTGCTCCTGTGCCTGGGTAACGAACACGCCAGCGATCTAAAACAGATTCTTCGCAGCTACCCTGCAGATAGCGAGCGGCTTGACAGAGCCATCCGTGAGGCTATGACGCTGAAGCCCTACAGCCACCATTTCGAAACCAATGGCGACGTCCAGATTCTGCGCTTCATGAACATGACGGGCGGTTAACTTCCAATCCTTTCATTCGTTTGCGGGGTAACCATGATCGTTCATCCCAAACCAAACATGCTAAACGTTTTGGTTACGCTGAAAGGATCTATCGCTAAACGTATCGTTCGGCGAAGCATCATGGTCACCGTCCTGGCCTCCATCATCGTATTGATTGAAAGCATGCATCCTGCGTTCTTCTCACGCGTCAACGCCACACCTTTCACCCTACTAGGCCTGTCACTGTCCATCTTCATGAGCTTTCGCAATTCCGCTTGTTACGATCGGTGGTGGGAGGGACGCAAGGAATGGGGAAGAATCATCATCGAAGTACGCTCTTTCATCCGCGAGAGCTGTGTCATTCAGGACGCTGAGTTAAGGGAAAGGATGTTGTTGGGATTGTGTGGGTTCGCTCATGCGCTTAATGCAAGGCTTCGCAATGAAGATGAGCTGAAAGCTGCTCGCCCCTGGGTACCAAGCCTTCTGATCAAGATCACCCCGACCTTCAATATCAGCGATGGCATTTTGCAAGAAACCGGTAGGGAGTGTTCACGCCTGGCTCAAGAAAACATAATCAGTGAGTGGCGATATGTGACGCTGGAGCAGCGATTAACGGGCTTGTGTGAGGCCCAGGCAATTTGCGAGCGTATTAAAAACACCCCCCTTCCCTTTCCATACACATTGCTCCTTCACCGCACCATCTATCTCTTTTGCATACTGCTGCCCTTCGCGCTGGCCGAACCTTTGGGGTGGATTGCGCCAATTTTCACCGCGATAGTCAGCTATACATTTTTTGGACTTGATGCCATCGGAGATGAGTTGGAAGATCCTTTTGGACGGGATGAAAACGATCTTCCCACTGATGCCCTTGTTCGAGCGATTGAACGAGATATCTTGAGTGCCATTGGCCGCACCTATATTCCCCCTCCACTCCAACCAGTTGACTATGTCCTAAGCTGAAAGGCGGTCTGTGAACCACCTGAACTTTTCGGCTAGCAATACCTTGATGAAAAGCGAAGCAGGCCTGTGATCGATACCTCTTCAGGCCCGCTCCTTGGTTGATATTGGTTTTACGTCAAGTTCCAGTGCCCGACGTAGAAGCTGAATCATCGGGTTGCTTTGGCTGATCTGCCGGTGGGCTAGTCTTTTCAGAGGCCTTGGGCTTATCAACCTCGACCTTGTTGAAGATCACTTCATCACGCCCCTTGTCATAACCCAACTCAACGCTGTCGCCGGCTTTGAGTTTGTCGGCAAGCATCTCCTTGGCAAGTCGCGTTTCGACGGTTTGGCGAATCTGCCGTTTTAATTCGCGTGCGCCAAATTCGGGCTGGTAGCCAACGTCGGCCAAGTGGTCAACAAGCGAGTCATCGATTTTCAACGTAATGCTCTGTGCTGCGGCGGTTCGAGTCACTCGGTCGAGCTGAATGCTCACGATGGCCCGGATATTGTCGCGACTCAAGGCATGGAACACGATGATGTCATCGATACGGTTCAGGAACTCGGGGCGGAAATGTCCCTTGAGTACGTCCATCAATTCATCACGCAGGGCTTTCTCAGTCAGACGTTCATCCTCCGGCCTTTCAAGGTTGTCCATGATCACGGACGAGCCCAGGTTGCTAGTCGCGATTATGATTGTATTGCTGAAATCCACGACCCGCCCCTTCCCGTCGGTGAGGCGCCCATCATCGAACACTTGCAGCAATACGTTGCTCACATCGGGATGCGCTTTCTCGATTTCGTCAAGCAGGATCACGCTGTAGGGTTTGCGGCGGACGCGCTCAGTCAACTGACCGCCTTCGTCATAGCCTACGTATCCGGGTGGCGCACCTATCAGTCTGGCCACAGCATGACGCTCCATGTACTCGGACATGTCGATGCGGATAATCGATTGCTCGTCGCCAAACACCGTCTCTGCCAAAGCCTTGGCCAGTTCGGTTTTACCGACACCGGTCGGGCCTAGAAACAGAAACGTCGCAATTGGCCGGTTCGATTGTCCTAAACCCGCACGGGATAAACGCACCGCGTCGCTGACGGCCAGAACCGCGTCTTCCTGACCAACCAGGCGATCACGCAGGGTATCTTCCATGTTCAGCAGTTTTTGCCGCTCTTCCTGCGTGAGTTCGGTGACCGGGATGCCCGTCAGGCGCGATACGACATCGGCAATCGAGGCCATTGTGACCTCAAGAGTTTCAGAACCGGTCTTGCGTTGCCAGGCTTCGGTTTCTTCTTCCAACTGTGCTTGGTTCTGGTTGATACGTTCTTCAAAACCCTTGGCTTCGTCAAAGCGTTTACGAGAGGTTGAATAATCCTGTTCGCGTTTCAACTGGGAAATTTCAGCTTCGAGTTCTTGAATGCTTGCTGGTCTTGAACTGGAGCTGATACGAACACGTGCAGCCGCCTGATCGATCAGGTCGATGGCCTTGTCAGGCAAGTAACGCGAGGTGATGTATCGATCCGACAGCTCGGCGGCGGCAACGAAAGCTTCATCGGCAAATGTCACCTGATGGTGCGCCTCAAGTTTATCGCGCAGGCCACGCAAGATAATGATGGTCTGGTCGACTGTTGGCTCTGGTACCAACACCGGTTGAAAGCGCCGTTCAAGCGCGGCATCTTTTTCGATGTGTTTTTGGTACTCATTAAGCGTTGTCGCACCAATGAGACTGAGCTCACCCCGGGCGAGCGCAGGCTTGAGTACGTTGGCAATGTCCAGCCCGCCCTCCTCTGCACCCGCACCGACGATGGTGTGCAACTCGTCGATGAACAAAATCAGTTCTGAATTCTTCGCTGTGACCTCATCAAGTAACTGCTTGGCCCGTTCTTCGAATTCCCCGCGATATTTTGAACCAGCAACCATCGAGTTCAGATTCACTTCAACCAGGCGTCTACCACGCAGAATCTCCGGAACATCGCCCTTGATGATTCGCTGCGCAAGCCCTTCAACGATCGCGGTTTTACCGACACCAGGCTCGCCGATGAGCACCGGGTTATTCTTCCTACGGCGGGCGAGCACCTCAATGGTGTTTTCGATTTCCTGCGCACGCCCGAGTACCGGATCAAGCTTGCCCTCACGGGCCAACGCCGTCAGGTCTCGACCGAACTTGTCGAGCGTCGGCGTCCCAGTCGGGGTGTCCACCCGACCATCCTCGGCGCCTTTGCCCACAACCTTGACGACTTTCTGCCGTAAGGCTTCGGGGGTGACCCCATATTTTTTCAACAGAGTGCCGGCAATACTCTCCGGTACCGCCGACAACCCAATCAACAAATGCTCCGGCCCTACATACGAATGCCCGAGGTCTCGGGACGCCTGGAACGCAAAATTGAAGACCTTCTTGAGACGTGGTGAGACGGTCATCTGATCGACTGACGACTCGGCACTGCCGCGCTGCGCGTGTTGGTCGATGTAGCCCTTGATTTCGTCGGGAGAGAGTTTCAACTCCTTGAGCAATGCCGTGCCCACATCGGTATCCGCCAACACGTACAGCAGATGCTCGGTGTCGAGTTCGCTGCGGTTGAGTTCCTGGGCCTTCTCAGCAGCTCGCTGGAGGATTTCCATCGTCTGGGAACTGAAGGCATCGGTTGCGTCAACGGACTCTCTGGGCACCTGCGCTGAGAGCCTCAGATCATCATCTCCTTGATCCAAGTGGCCACCCACGTTGTCAAAGAAACGGGACATCCCTCCACCCAGTAATGAGTCAAACGGATTCAGCATGCTTTGATGACGGACGAGTTGGCGGTAGTCGTGATCGCAAATGGACATTGTTTTCGCTTGGCCATTTTGCGAGACCGTCACCCGCGCGACGGCTGGTCTCGCATTACATATTTCGCAAAGTGTCGCCATGATGAGTTGTCTCCAAGGGTGGATAACACAGGCTCAATCAAATGGATCTACTTCCTTGTAAAGGTACCTACCGAAGCCAGGTATGAAATCCGCGTTGCAGTGAGATTATTCATAAGCCCTTCGCAGGGAGTGGCTGCGTCATCGCCGGAGAAGCAGCCACCCGATCAAGATAGTCGGGTTCTCATCAAAGCGCTCTATGAGTCAACTGTGATGCCGACGAACGAGTTACAGGCACTGTAGCGTTCGCAAATAGATACGGATCGTGCATCACCGACGCCTTACCCTAACGAGAGCAAAGCGAAGAAAGGGAGGGTTTATGTCGAAGGTTATCGATCAGCCAAAGCCTCAAGCAAATCCGATGACGGCACAAAAAACAGGTTGCCTGTAACAGCGGTACTGAAGTCGAGCAACCTGTCGTAATTCCCTGGTGGTTTGCCGACGAACATATTTTCAAGCATCAGTTCGAGTGGTTCGGGTGAACGAGCGTAACCGATGAAAAAAGTCCCAAACTCACCTGCACCAGGCCGTCCAAACGGCATGTTGTCACGCAAGATTTTCACCTCCTCGCCATCCTTCGTAATCGTCGTCAAAGAGCTGTGCGAATTGCTTGGTTTGACCGACTCATCCAGTTCGATGTCAGAAAGCTTTTTCCGCCCGATCACATGCTCCTGTGCTTCGACAGATAGCTGATTCCATGCCGTCATATTGTGCAGATATTTCTGTACCAGCACGTAGCTTCCGCCACTGAAGGCAAGGTCTTCATCCCCTACTATCGTGAAGTGGGAGGCCTTGCGACCGACTGGGTTTTCGGTGCCATCGACAAATCCGATGATGCTGCGCATGTCGAAATATCGAAACCCATGAACCTCATCGATGACCGTGATGGCATCTCCCAGCGCCGATGTGAGCTGCGTCACTAACTCAAAACAAAGATCCATCTGATCAGCACGAATATGCAAAAGGATATCGCCAGGGGTGGAAACAGCACGTCTCCCGTCAACGCCAAATTCGCGAAACCCGTGCAGTGAAACCGGGCGCGGATTTGCGAACAAAATGTCCCAGGCATTGGAGGAAAATCCACAGACACAAGAAAGATTGCCCGCAGGTACTCGCTTGCCGACAGAGCGTGTGATCGCCGCAATATCAGCGCACCAGTTCTTCACTTTGTCTGCGGATTCTTTTCCAGCCTTGAGGGTTGCCACTATGAAAATCGCGCTGCTGGTGATTGGACTGCATACCGCTTGTGGTTCAGGAGCTTCGCTGCTCATCACTGAAATATTCCCCATAAAGCTTCATCTAGTGGAACAAAAAAGGAGGCGCAAAACGCGCCTCCTTTGATTTAAGAACGACCAACCGGATACCGTTACGTAATCAATTCAGCTCCGAGCGCATCACACGCACGGGCACCGACTTGTACGACGGCGTTCCACTGTCCTTGTCGATGTAGTCCAAAGGTACCAGCGTGTTCGCCTCGGGATAGTAAGCCCCCACTGAACCAGCCGATATTTTGTACTCAATAGCCGTTATTTTTTCGTAGCGCAGCTTGCGTCCGGAAACGACCGTTTCGATATCCACCAAATCACCGTGTGCCAGGCCGCGTGACTGGAGATCGGCAGGGTTCATGAACAACACATCCCGTCGCCCAAATACGCCACGATAACGATCATCCAGTGCGTAAATCGTCGTGTTGTATTGGTCATGGCTGCGCAGAGTGATCAGCCGTAATACATCGTCTCCATCGACCTCTTTATCTTCATGTAAACCAGGGAACACAAAGAACTCTGCTTTCCCTGAAGGCGTCATCCAGATACGCTCTGTCGCGGGCAGCGGCATGCGGAAGCCACCAGGAACGCGAATGCGTTCGTTGTAGTTCTCAAAGCCTGGAATGGTTTTTTCAATCAGATCACGAATTTTGTCGTAATTCTGCGAGAGTTCCATCCACCGCACCTTGCTGTCAGGCAGAGTGGCAGTCGCCATACCCGCTATGATGGCAGGTTCCGATCGCAAAAACTCGGATGCGGGCATCAACTTGCCAGCCGAAGCATGAACCATCGACATTGAGTCTTCGACGGTAATTGATTGGCGATCTCCGTTCTGTACATCGAGTTCGGTGCGGCCCAAGCAAGGAAACAGATACGTTTCCTTGGAAACCAGCAAGTGGGTGCGATTGAGTTTTGTACCGATGTGCACAGTCAAGTCCAGTTTACCCATCGCCGGAAAACACTGGCCTGGATCAGGCAATGCGACGACAAAATTTCCCCCCAGACAAAGCAGCGCCTTTGACTCGCCTGCAATCATTGCTTGCATGGCCTGCACTGAGTCGTGGCCGTGCTCAACTGGAGGTTTGAAACCCAGCACTTCTTCAATCTTGCCGAGGAACTCACTGGAAGGTTTCTCGGTAATACCTACAGTTCGATTTCCTTGTACATTGGAATGCCCGCGCAGCGGACATATGCCCGCGCCGGGCTTACCGATGTTGCCTCGCAACATCAGAAGATCGCAGATCAGTCTTACGTTGGCCGTTCCTTCGTTGTGCTGGGTTATCCCCATTCCATACGTCACGATCGTGGCATTGGATTTCGCATAGGCCGCCGCGACTTTTTCCATGTCAGCTTTGAGCAATCCACTCGCAAATTCGATGTCGGGCCATTCGGTGGCCAACAAATCCGCCTTGAGCGCCTCGAAGCCGTTGGTATGTTTTTCAATGAAATCATAATCAAGCACTTGCCCTACTGATTCTTCCATTTCCAACAAGGACTTCATTACACCTTTAATGGCTGCTGCATCACCACCGGCCTTGACCTGCAAATAAGTAGACGCAATACGGGTCGAACCATAAGTGGCCATTTCAATCATGTCTTGCGGGTCGGCAAATCGCTCTAGTGCACGCTCACGCAATGGATTCATCACCATGATTGGAACTTTACGCCGGGAAATCTCGTGCAGCGTCCCCATCATTCTTGGATGATTGGTGCCTGGGTTATGTCCGATAGAAATAACCAGTTCGCACAGCTCAAAATCGTCTAGCGATACAGATCCCTTGCCCATACCGATGGAACGTGGAAGCCCAACGCTAGTTGGCTCATGACACATGTTTGAACAATCAGGAAAGTTATTAGTACCCAAATTACGCGCGAACAATTGCCACAAATAAGCTGCCTCATTGGACGCTCTGCCTGACGTGTAAAATTCGACTTGATTGGGTTGCAGTCCGCGCAATATTTCACCGATTCGTGCAAACGCGGTCTCCCACTCGACCGGCTGATAGGTATCAGTTGCCCGGTCGTAAACCATCGGATGTGTCAGTCGCCCTAAATCCTCTAGTTCGTAATCGGTACGTTTAAGCAGGGTGGCAACCGGATGTTTGGCAAAAAACTCAGGAGGTACGCGTTTGTTGGTGGCCTCCCAAGTAACAGCTTTCGCACCGTTTTCGCAGAACTGGAAAGTTGATTTGTGCTCTTTGTCTGGCCATGCGCAACCAGGGCAATCAAACCCATCTGGCTGATTGGTTCTCATTAACGTAAGAGGAGCCTTGAGCGTATCCATTTGCTCACGCACCGCCGTTGCGGTGGCCTTAAGTGCACCCCAACCTCCTGCGGGGCCATCGTAATTTCGAACACCGGGTACTTTGCGCTTAATCGCCATGATCGCTCCACATACGACTCATAACCATAGAGGCAAGAGTCGATAGTTGCATATTTCCTGCCGCTATAATGCGGCAATACGTAACTTTTACCCTCTTAGAGAGAAGTAAACGTTACAACCACACAGCACAAAACGGACATACAACTCAGGACTATTTCTGAGAGCTTTTCTCATTAAGCGAGCGAAATATTTGCTCATGATTTTCGACGGTGATCTAGAATCTAGGCGGCATGCACCACCATGTCAAGGCAAAGGAAAGCCAATAAACCGGGCTAGCGTAATTGCCTTCCCAGCTGTATTCCCAGGCAAATTTGCACCCTTCCTGAGAGGCAGAAAAGCATGGACATAATCGATTCGACTGCAATTGATTTAGCGCGGATTCAGTTCGCGTTTACTGTCGGCGTCCACATCGTTTTCCCTGCAATAACAATAGGTTTGGCCAGCTTCCTTACGGTGCTGGAGGGTTTATGGCTGAAAACCGGACGAGATGTATATCAGGATCTTTACACATTTTGGGTAAAGATTTTCGCCCTAAATTTCGGCATGGGCGTGGTTTCTGGATTGGTTATGGCCTATCAGTTCGGAACTAACTGGAGTGGCTTTTCCTATTTTGCTGGGAGCATCACTGGGCCGTTGTTGACGTACGAAGTACTCACCGCCTTTTTTCTTGAAGCAGGTTTTCTAGGCGTTATGCTCTTCGGCTGGGAAAAGGTTGGCCGTGGGCTGCATTTTTTTGCTACCGCCATGGTGTCGTTGGGTACCCTGATTTCAACGTTCTGGATCCTGTCATCCAACAGCTGGATGCACACGCCACAGGGATTTGAAATCGTTGGCGGACGTGCAGTACCTGTTGACTGGCTGGCGGTGGTGTTCAACCCCTCATTCCCGTTCCGACTCGCGCACATGGCCATCGCAGCATTCTTGGCGACTGCTTTTTTTGTAGGCGCATCAGGCGCCTGGCACTTGTTGCGCGGTAATGACACGCCGGCAGCGCGCACCATGTTGTCGATGGCTGCATGGATGGCCCTAATCGTGGCGCCGATTCAGGCGGTGGTCGGAGACGCTCACGGATTGAATACGCTCGAACACCAACCTGCAAAAATCGCCGCCATCGAAGGCCACTGGGAAAACGTTCCTGGTGAGCCCTCGCCGCTTATTCTGGCGGGATGGCCAGATATGAAAGCGGAAAAAACCCGCTACGCGATTGAAATTCCGGTGCTGGGTAGCTTGATTCTCACCCACAGCCTCGACAAGCAAATTCCGGCGCTCAAATCATTCCCGCCAGAAGACCGACCCAATTCAACCGTGATTTTCTGGACGTTCAGATTGATGGTCAGTATGGGAATGCTGATGATCCTTGCCGGACTACTGAGCCTCTGGCTACGGCGCGGACAGAAGCTATACACCTCACGTCCGTTTTTGGCCTTCTGGCTCTGCATGGGCCCCTCTGGACTCATTGCATTGTTGGCAGGATGGGTGACTACCGAAATGGGCCGTCAGCCATGGGTGGTGTACGGCCTGCTGCGAACGGTTGACGCGGTATCGCCACTGACCGTTTCACAAGTCAGCATTAGCCTGGTTCTGTTCGTCCTTGTTTACTTCGCCCTGTTCGGTGCAGGCATCGCTTACATGCTCAAACTCGTGCACAAAGGGCCGCAGGCTCACGGGGCGGAACCCGCTCCTGAGGGCGGCGCAGGCCAACAACGAACACCCGCCAGGCCACTATCGGCTGCAGATGAAAAATGATGTTCAGATACCTTTCCGAGTTTGAGGAGCGAGCGCTATGGGCGGCATCGACCTGAGTTTGATTTGGGCATTGATCATCATCTTCGGCGTCATGATGTATGTCGTGATGGATGGCTTTGATCTAGGCGTTGGATTGCTCTTTCTTGCGATCAAAGACAAAGAAGAGCGAGATGTCATGATGAACACGGTTGCACCCGTATGGGATGGCAACGAGACGTGGCTGGTACTCGGGGGCGCCGGGCTTTTCGGAGCGTTTCCCCTAGCTTATTCAGTCATTCTCAGCGCGCTATATTTGCCCCTGATCATCATGTTGCTGGGACTGATTTTTCGGGGTGTCGCCTTCGAGTTCCGGTTCAAGGCCAGTGACCGCAATCGGCATTGGTGGGATAAGGCTTTCGTCGGCGGTTCTATCGTTGCCACTTTCAGCCAGGGCGTTGCGCTCGGTGCCTTCCTTGACGGCATTCCAGTCGTCAACAATGCCTACGCGGGTGGCAGTCTCGACTGGCTTCGTCCCTTCCCACTGTTTTGTGGTTTCGCACTGCTGGTGGCCTATGCCCAGTTGGGAAGCACTTGGCTGATCATGAAAACTGAAGGCCGATTGCAGGAGGATATGTACCGATTTTCTTCCTACTTTATCTATGCCCTGTTATTCGTCATTGCAGTGATCAGCATCTGGACGCCGCTCGTACATCCGGAGATCGCGCAACGCTGGTTCACGATGCCGAACCTATTCTACTTCCTGCCTGTACCCCTGCTGTTGCTGTTCTGTTTCATTGCCACACTGATTACGCTTGCGCATCGGGCAACCGCAAGTCCGTTTCTGTTGACCCTGCTTGTGATTTTCCTTGGCTACAGTGGCTTGGGTATCAGCATCTGGCCCAATATCGTGCCGCCTTCCATCACGATGTGGCAGGCGGCCTCGCCGGTGGCGAGCCAGCTGTTTGCACTGATCGGAGCACTGTTTACGCTTCCCTTCATTCTGGTCTACACCGCGTGGAGCTATTACGTTTTCAGAGGCAAAGTTAAATTGGGTGAAGGCTATCACCACTAGGTGCAAAGCTTGGTAGACCCGGGTGTCCAATCCTGAGTGCGCGGCTTAATAGATGCTCTCCGTTTGGACACCCTCCCCTTTTCACCACCCTCGGCCGATTTTCTGTCCAATCGCTTTATCCCGGCTGAACCGAAAGTCGTACGACACACAGGAGATAAAGCTCATGGCAAAAATACTTTGCGTTCTTTATCCCGACCCCGTTGATGGCTATCCACCTCGTTATGCAAGAGATGAGATTCCAACCATCACGACATATGCCAATGGCCAGACAGCGCCGACGCCAACAGGCCCCCTAGGGTTCAAACCCGGTGAACTGGTGGGCTGTGTCTCAGGGGCGTTGGGTCTTCGTAACTATTTGGAGCGAGGTGGCCATGAGCTGATTGTGATCAGTGACAAGGACGGGCCGAACTCTGAGTTCGAACGTCTTCTACCTGACGCCGAGGTGGTTATATCTCAACCTTTCTGGCCTGCTTATCTGACCGCAGACCGGATCACCAAAGCAAAAAACCTGAAACTTGCACTCACCGCCGGTATCGGCTCTGATCATGTGGATCTTGCTGCAGCGGCGCGCGCTAATATCACTGTTGCCGAGGTCACTGGTTCCAACAGCATCAGTGTCGCGGAACATGTGGTGATGATGGCGCTGTCGCTGGTGCGCAATTATTTGCCTGCTCATCAAACAGCCATTGATGGCGGTTGGAACATTGCGGATTGTGTTTCCCGAAGCTATGACATCGAAGGGCTGCACTTCGGCACTATCGGCGCTGGGCGAATAGGCTTGGCCGTACTGCGTCGGCTTAAACCATTCGGTTTGCACCTGCATTACACCCAGCGTCACCGCCTGGACTCAACCATTGAAAATGAGCTGAACCTAACATTTCATTCAGATGTGCAGTCGCTGATCAAGACTGTCGACATCATCAACCTTCAGATCCCCCTCTATCCGTCCACCGAAAACCTGCTCGACGAAGCGGTACTGGCCCAAATGAAGCGTGGTACTTATCTCATCAATTGCGCCCGCGGCAAACTGGTGGAGCGCGATGCACTTGTCAGGGCTTTAGAATCAGGACATATCGCAGGTTATGCAGGAGACGTCTGGTTTCCTCAGCCCGCCTCACCCGAACATCCCTGGCGAACCATGCCGTTTAATGGCATGACACCCCACATGTCCGGCACGTCTCTCTCGGCTCAAGCACGTTATGCTGCGGGCACATTGGAAATTCTGCAGAGCTACTTTGAAGGCACTCGAATTCGCGAGGAATATCTCATCGTAGATAGCGGAAACCTTGCTGGTACAGGAGCGCACTCTTACGAGCTCGGATGAGCTCCACGCGACAGCCCTTCCATGCTGACATCGCGGGCCAGGGAGGCCGACAGTCAACCACTTCCAATCCAACTGATACTTGCGTAACTCAGGGTAGCGCGCAGCGCGTCTGCAAAAGGAAAGCTGGAAGCGTCGACTCCATAAACATGCGGAATCATCTGTTTGATCTGCCGATCATCACTCTTGATATTCTAGTTCACCGCTCACTTATCGCTGCCTCAATCGGTGGTTTCTTGTTTGCGGACTGAGCCACCAAAGGAGATGTATGTGAACATCAAAGACAACCCCGAAGACTACAAGAGCTTAAAACAGGCGGTGGATTTACTGGAGTCTCCTTCTCTGACGGCGAGGCTGTCCGGCTTTATCGGGTCGCCAATCGAAATTGCGGTAAAAGCCTTACCTGAATCGATTTCAAAGAAGGTCAACGGTGCGGTGACGGCGGCCCTGCACTCATCCGTTGACGTCGCGTTGTGGAGCTTGGAAAACGCACCTAAAAAACCTGCATCAACACGACTGCACAAGCTTTATGCCGCGACCTCAGGTGCTATCGGCGGGGCTTTCGGCTTTACTACGCTGTTCCTCGAACTCCCCGTCTCCACGACCATTATGATGCGCTCAGTAGCCGACGTGGCGCGCAGCGAAGGTTTAGACTTGAGTGACTTTGCGACCAAACAGGCGTGCATCGAAGTGTTCGCTATGGGCGGCCCCAGCCAAGAGGACGATGCGACGGAGACGGGGTACTACGCTACTCGCAGCTTTACCACTCAGGCAATGCAGCATTTGTCCAAAGAGCTGGCAGAGATAGCCGCCAAACACGGTGCTAAAGCGACAAGCCATTTTGCACCGGGCCAGGCCGGGAAATGGCTAGCCGTGCTGATCGAAAAAGTGGCTACACGCTTCGGCTATACCATTACTAGCAAATTCGCGGCGCAGGCAGTTCCTGTAATTGGAGCGTTGACCGGTGCATCGATCAATGCTCTGTTCACTGACTTCTATCAAGACACTGCCAGAGGTCACTTCATCGTCAAAAGGCTCGAAAGCATATATGGCTACGAACAAATTGAGCATGAATACGCATCGATCAAGAATACGTCTCGGATCAGTTAGAGCAGAACGTCAAGAAAGATGACCTAAGCGGATAAAGTCAATCAAAAAAATTCCGACAGCACAGAAACAGCAAATAAGATGTTTATCTTAGATGTATTTCATGCTCCCTTTTTCGATTGGCAGATATACTGAAACATCAACGGCCACGGCTCAGCTTCACGAGACGTTTTGTGGGGTAAAGCGGTCGTTAGACCCGGCGTCGATCTAAGGCCGACTTAATTAATTGAATTTCTATCAGAGGCATCTATGATGCAACTCGAACGCCTGCTACTTCAGAGAATCAAGGAACGTGAAAAAGTGGGCCCACACCTAATCTCACAAGAGCATCTGGGTCTGAATGGGCGCATTGCACTGATGATCACCAACGCGGTTGGCACCATGTGGTGTGCCTATATTTTTGCGGGAATTGCCTTAATCAGCTTACCCTCTGCCATCGCAGGAGGAGTCTCGACTCTCATCGCCTGGATTGCCCAAACTTTTCTACAGTTGGTACTTTTATCAGTCATCATGGTAGGCCAGAAGGTGGCTGCTGCTGCCTCAGATAAACAAGCACTGCAGACCTATCAGGACGCTGAGGCGTTGCTGAAGGTTCAAGATGAGGTACACCGGCTCATCGAGGTCAATAATACGATGACCGAAGCAATTCACGCTGCGATCCTCGCAAAGGACTCCACGGTGGCCAAGTAAATTTGCCTCTGAAGCCAATGGGTACACCAGAGAGAGTTATGATACTCCACGACCGTGCAGACGCTCGCTCAAGATTTTGCAACTGAAGGCTTAGGCTGATAGCGCACTCATTAGCCTAACCCCAGCGATAATAAAGGGCTCTAGAACAGACTGTGTGAAAACACACTGACAGGCCTTAGACCAAACGCCCCAACTTGTTCGGGGCGTTTGTTTTTGTGCTGAAAAGGCTCTTCAGCCCATCAGTTTCATCATTTTCTTCGCTCCCAGGACACTGATCGCTCGATTAAAGTTGTACACGGTCACGACCACCCGCTTCAGTTCAGCACGTAGTCGGCGAAGCTCGGCACTCTGATCATCCTCCTGAACGCGCTGCTCCAGAAGCTTGGTGTAGCGCTTAATCCAGGCATAGAGGCTGTGCAGGGACACACCCAATTGCGCAGCCACCTCCGAGACAGGAAGATGCTTTTCGGCCACTTGGTTGACCGCCTAGATTTTGAAAGCTCCGGGATAACGCTGGTTGCTCATAGCACCTCCTAATGGGTCTCATTTTAAGGTTTGGAGGTGCCTACGAAACCAGAGGGCGATTCAGTTGATATAGCCACAGGTCAGTCGGCGCCCCTGTCAAATAGCCAAAAGGCGCCAATTCATAGCCCATAGCCGCCAACCCTCACGGATCACTAGATTGAGTACATGGCCGCATCGTCGCTACTTGCAACGCTCTCAAAGCTCTGTTTGTCGGCCTACTCTCAGGTATGTGCCGAAGATTGAGTCAGGAGATAGACGACGCCATGCAAAACTTTGAACGGGATGACCTGCTAAAGGCTGCCTCCGGCGGCGCAGAGGCCCTGCTAAGAGTTCAAGGACGTAAGGAGGTATTGAAGTGCAATACCCAGAAACGAAAAGAAGCATTACAGTCCGCAACACCGCTTTGGGCAGATCATGAAGCAATCGACGCGTTTTACGCAGAGGCACGACAGCTGTCAGCTCGGACAGGCGTCAAGCATGAAGTTGTCCGCATCATTCCCCTCCAAGGTAGAAACGTCTGTGGACTTCATGTGCCTTGGAATCTGATAGTTGCAACGAAGACCGATAACGCCAAAAAACACGCGACGTTTGGTGACAAAGAAGTCGTAGGCTTTTTGGCAAAACGTGGGTTCAAGGTAATTTATGGCGTTAATCTACTGAAACGCGCAATCAGATTTGGCAGACAAGAAAAAGTTCTGTATATCAGCCCGGATGAACAGACGGTGCTAAACGTCGCATATGTTCAGGGGGAATTTATTATCAAATCCGCTCTTGGCGAGACAACCCATCCGTCATTGCTCATAGCTGCAGCCTTATGACACCTCTGTCAGCGGCATAAATTTCAGAGATTTTCATTGTTCGTTCTTCAGATCGAATGCGAACGATGGTGATCAGCCCGAAGAGCCTTGGCTCATGAACAGGAAAATCCTAGAAATCAGACTTTACAGTACTTTTCTGGCTGGTGATTTTTACTGCGATATTATGGTTTTTTCTTATTGAAAAAAGCTGTTTACGCTGATAGATGGTATTGATGAGCTGGTAATTATTTGTGATTAGACAGGGCGATTAACTGGGAATAGCCTGAACGCGTGCCCAAAGTAGAGCGAGTGAAATGGGCCGATGCAAATGATATTTGGTTGCTTATGAATATTTTTTGCGTTTTGCAATACCTGAAAAACAACCATCAATAAGACCCTTAATTTAGGCCGCCTCTTATGTGTAGATTCTCGGAGAAATACCATGAGCGAGGTTGAACGTTATAAATCGTACAAGGGGGCGGCAGCTTGTTGGGGTGCACTGATTACGGTGACGGAAAACTGGCTGGGCAGTGAAAACGCATGGTTTGCCTAGGCTATATCGGCCATCGTGCCGCCGTCCATCGGCCTGTAAGGCGGCGCCTTACCAATCTCTAGCCAGCTGTTTATCCTAATCGGCACTCTGTTCATGCTGCCGCCATCCTGATGCACACCAGCTGGAGCTACTACGTCTTCTGCGCAAAAGTGAGGATTGACAATGGTTACCACTAATGCTGAAAAACCGATGCCGTTTTACAAGCAGGTGGCACAGTTAAGCCTGCTGTTTTGCATGGCGCTGATCATGCTGGCCGCCGCGACGGCCCTGACAATGGAGTTTGCCCATGGCACCCTATGAAGTGTCACACGCTTAAAGTCAGCCAGGCTCTTGATGCAAACGGGTGTATTAGCTTGTCGCTATTTGGTTCGCCAGCTTGGCTGCACTCAGCATCGCGGCCGGTGGTTGCGGCACAATCATGCACATGGCCGGCATAAGCAGCCATTGACGGGCATTTTACCTAACGAACGTCCGACGCTGACATGGCGCCGGATCAAGGAGAGAAATATGTCAGAACGTATAGACAAAGATCATCCCGTTAAATACGTGACACAAAGTGGTGTCACCGTGATGATTGGCTTCAGTTGGAGCCCGACGCTTGATATTCCTGTGGGGGCCAGGTTGACCATGCCAGGCAAGGCTGGACGGCCAGCTTATGTTGAGGGTGACCACTGGGAGAGCTATGAGCAAGCAATTGAAGGGGCACGAGAAGCGGCGGAACGGTGGGTGAATTCTCCGCTTCGATGAAAGTCTTTGGTCAGTTAGGGATCAATACCGTCACTATTGGCGAGGGAGCTTTTTCACTCGTCATAGTGCATCGCTGCTAAACAAAAAGGTGGCGACCGTACGCGGATTTGCAGACCAAAACTCAAGGAATATGGATCAATGCCCCTTCAAAGGGGGGACACGAAATGTTCGAATACGAACACTCCGAGTGAGCTGCTCCTTAGAAAGCAAGGAGCAAAGTCTTGGGGCTTGGGTTTATGCCTTACTGCTTCCTATGCAGACCGGCAAAGGCTCGCTCGCAGGTTTATCGGATCGCCTAAAGATTGTTTGCTCTAGGTGTTTACGCACATCGTCCCATTCCATTTGTTGGTCGACAGCTTTGATCAGCCAGGCCCCGACCACAATGGGATCATTTTCGTAGACGTGCTTCCCGGTACGGGTATAGGTGATCAGCCACCCCGGATAGTCATCCTTGTCGTGGTGATAGTCCCCAAGGTTTGCTTTTACCTGTTCGCCATAGTTGTAGACGTTCGTTAGCACAGCGTATGGCCGTCCGGCTACATACTCATCGACCCGACAGGTATGGGCTGGTGAGAAGGAGTCCTGCATAACGTGCAACATGCTCCCAAGAGCAACATCCGGCGTGAGAAGGTCGCGGCCCTCATAGTCCGTTCCGGCAGGAGCAAAGAGCGTCCGAACCTTCTCGTTCTTCTTATCTTTAAGGCAGTAGTTGAGGTCGACCCGAGGCATCCCAAGCTTAATCTCATCTGCCTCAGTCAAAGGGTCATCTGCCTTGATTTTCTTGGTCGCTACCTTGTAGGCGAATTCCATCCAGAGGAGTGCCTCGGATGTGGTCTTTCTTAATCTCGCCTGATCATCCCCAGCGTTGGGTTCGTTTGTCATGAAGTGCAGGTATTGCATCCTGCCATAGTGGGAATGCCAGGGAAGATAGTCTGCCGTCTTGACCCAGCAGCCACTAACACCGCCTCGGTACTCGGCATGAGTGTCTTCGAATTGTCTCTTTAGCTTGAGCAGCCCAGTGGTGAAATTCGCGCCCTCCCCCCAAGTGAACATGAGTGGATCGTCGTTCCACCAACTGCCATAGATGATCCCGTAGGTGGTGTGCTGGGGCTTTGCTTCTTTGGGCCACTCAGCACCAGTGATGAAATTCACTGAGTCACCACTAGCACGGTTCACCAAAGCCACCTTGGGGTTCCTTAAGTAGTAGGCAGGCACAAGGTACTCATTGATAGCAAAATTGGTGAGATGCTCGTGGACGGTGTGGAAATCATTCTTCAGCCAACACGTATTGATAAACCAAGCCCGGATCCTGCCTTGGTCTGGAATGCCATTTTTTATTTCCAGGACGCGATAACAAGGGTTCACTTGAAATGCGAACGCCCTGGGAGCACAGATCGTGAGGAAGGCAATAATGGCTACTAGAACGGCGCAGCGTATCTGCTTCATGACGTCTTCCTTGGCGAGGTAGCGATTAGCTATCAAGCATAGAGTACCCCGCAGACTATGCATCCCTGATGGGAATTCACCTGTGCTATCTCAGCCCGATGGAGTTTGAGCGGCGTTATGCGAGCGGTAACTCTTAACGACCTTTCCACCAGTTCCTGGGCACACCAAAAGGCTTGCGTAAGTCGGTCGCCCACGTAGTCTGAGATGCACGCCTACCAACATGTTGAGAGATCCCAGGTCAACATGGGCGTCCGCTTCGGGTCGAAAGCGGCTGCTGGCTCCGATGAAGCGTATCTAAGCCAATCTACTGCGGCCGCATGAGCTAGGCTTTGCAAACCCCCTAATTTCCAGGATGGATAGCATGCCAAGTAACTCGGTTTCCAATATTGCCACTGCTGACGCGCTGACATTGCTTCTGCATAACCAGCATGCACTGGCGGCGGCAATCGAGGAGGTCGCCGTTTGGCTAGCAGCCAGTGGCGCGGCAGTGGTTGCAGATAACGCTGTGATGGCTATGGAGACCTTAGACACAAATGCAAAAGCGATCACAGATGCGATTATGCGGATACGGCAGTCCTAACATCACCTTTGCGGGCACCGCCTTTTTTGCGAACAATCGGACTGAGGCACTAACAGCCCTTTGCCGTTTACTGCCATTGTCGGAATCCCCTATATCGGAACGTGATTAAGGTTCTGCTATTGGGCTCTCCCCGCCCCTTTACAAACCCAAATCTCTATCCAACTGATCCGCTTTCATGGCGTCAGAAGCAAAGCCGATATTCATCAGGTGCGATTGCAGATGATCGCGTAGATGCATTCTCAGACGAGATCTAAGCTCGACGTAACTTTCAGTTGGGCCAGCGTCGATATCATGACGTTTCAGAGCATCACGTAGCACCCTGATGCTCTCAGCACCGATCACTGACGCGTGCAGCCGCACGATAGGATCAAGCCCAGGAACTCTCTTGAAACTGGCGACCGCCTCTTCAAGCAGTCGCGCAAACGACACCTTGCTACATGCCTGCTGCGCCGTGCGCCAAACCTGAGACTCAATCTCGTCTTCCATCTGCTCTCTCCAGTTGATCTGCGGACTGACACGCACAAAGTTGTCCGACACGAGTATTTTTTTTCAAAAAAAAACCGTGAATTTGAAATCAAACGGGTTAGCAGCGGCTTTCAGCCGCTAAGGGCCGATTTTGCTGCACCCATGAGGCGGCCATACACCTGCGTCAGCCAGAAAAAGTCGCAAGAAAAAGCCAGAAGCAAGAGCACAGCAACAACGAAAAACCACATAGGTTGTCCAGGAAGACCGGTGAACGGGGAGGCGCCGAGATCGCTGCTTTTCTGTTGTCCTCAAATATAAAGATCCGTCGCACAAAAAATTTTTCAAGGGGCGAAAAAAAATAAATTTTCATCAAGCATGAAAAAAGGAAGGCGATATAGCTGCGGACACGCTTGCGACCACGTCTTTGAGGACTCCCAAGAACGAGATCGCTTGCTATCCATTGTTGTTCAGCCTTTACGGAATCGATTACGTGACTGAAGTGAAACCTCTCACCTTCAAGCAAGCATTGAAAAAAAATCTAAAACGCATCCTCTCCCACTGGCCTCAGTTGACCGTCTTTCTGGGTGGACTCGGCACGCTGCTGGGGATTTACACGATATCGACCTACACGACAGCCATCGGTCGTCCTGACCTGATGGCGGCAGCGCTTGCCGCGAAATCAGATCTGGTTACGTGGCTAGCTATTGTGGCTCTCGTGGTAACCGCTTACTTCGTGGTACTCATGACCACCGGCATTCTTTTTGGCCTCTCGGTGTCATTGTTCAACGATAGCCCTAACCTTCAACCCGAGGTTGTGAAGGTGTTTTTCTGGCCGGTGTTGCTTGGCATAGCCACGCTAATGGCCTTGATATTCGAAGCCCAAAATTTAAACGACTGGGATCGGTTGGCCTTCTTGGTAGCGTTTGTCGTTATCACGATTCCAGCGTTGCATCTCAGTCCAAAATTCAGACTCGCTCTGGACTTGTGCGCAACCTCCGCAGCGCCCGGAAAACCGAATAGCAGAGCATCCCGCATTTTCCTGCTAGCCATGCTGGCCTTTGTACTTGTTGCTGCCGTTGTATCGGCTGTGCTCCCTGTTAGCCTCATCCTTAGAGCCTACACCGGTGAGGACTCCCCTGAAGCGCTAATCAAACTCATGCTGATATCGATATTTTCCGCCGGTCTGACACTAATGCCTGCGATGGTTTTTTATGTCAGTAAGGCCGATCTATTCAAACGGATCTCACAATGCATTGCTTTGGCCTTAGCGATCCTCGTAATTGTCATCGGCGTATCGCCTGGAGGCACACAGACCATCGTTTACTCGTCAGCATCCCTCATGAAGGTTCGAGACCAATCAGAAGCCAAATTTTTGCTGACCGAAAACTATGCTACAGAGGATTTCGCCTCAGAAACCTGGGGCCATGTAGAAACCTTGCGCAATCAGCCTCTCGTATCAGCATTCCCGCTTTTTTCATTTGGAGAGGTGTTGTTGCTGTGCCCGGTCAAATTGATCAAGACTGAGCTCAAGAACTGGCCTGCTGAATCGGCGTCTTGCGTCGTCACAAAAAATAGCAAAGCCATTCGAATGCCACGCAATACCAAAGCGTCGCAGGAGTCATCAAAACCAGTGTCTGCAACCTGAGAGCGTCAGACAAAAAAGGAAATGGCCCTATCCATATGCTGAATGATGGATAGCCGCCTGCTCTTTCAGAGAGGCGTGCGCAACTGAGTTTGTGCCTAGCTCATGAACAGGAAAAGTCCTGAAGGTCAGAACCTGCAGGACTTTTCTTTCTTTACGACAGTTTGAAAGGTCTGGGTATTTATGCTGCACGCTGACCTTGAGTGCGATCTGAACCATCAGCGGCATGGGCCGGCACCAGCGGAGCACGGCTGACACCATAATATATCAACTCTTTTTTCTAAGGCAGTTACGACCGGTTTCGGCCAATAGGAGGCACTCAGTCACTAACAGCCAAGTTTTCTGGCTCGCCAGAGTGCCGTTAAAAAGTGAAAAATGGGGGGCAGTAAGATGGATCTATTAAGCCAGCCTGGCCCAGAACTCTTCCGCAGATAAGCTAATGGGGGCTTTAGGTCGAGTGAGATGAATCTCTAACGGTATATCCCAGCTTTCGTCGAGAGCTCTGACCAGCCGCCCATCAGCCATTTCCTGCTCGGTCAGGCTTTTTGGTAACCACGCTACGCCCTTGCTTTCCAGTGCCATGGACATCAGAACCGCCGCAAGATGGCTGCTAAAAAGCGGCTTGAGGTGAAGGTAGTCTTCCTTGCCGTGGAGTCGGTGAGCGACGATGCGGCCTAGACCCGATTCCTGGGTATATGCCAAATAAGGCAGTGTTTCCGGGGACGTACCCAACGTGGCAGAGGCACTCGCCAAGGGTATGAGCACATCCTCTCCAACTTTTTTCCCGGTGAACTGATCAGGGGCCAGCAAAGGTGGAACATCGGGGTGGCGATGGCAAAGCAGGAATTGAACCTGACCGTGTATCAGCATCTGCTCGCAAACGGCCATGCTGTCTGAATGCAGGCGTACGGCATCTATCGGCGCGCCATTTTCTGCACTTCTCAACCACCTTGGGAAGAAGGTAAATGACAAGGAATGAGTGGCTGCAAACTGCAGCGTTTTGGCGGCCATCCCAGCTACTTCCTGTGCCTCGGAGCGCATCCGGTACAAGCGTCTGGCAGCCTCCTGGGCGCTAGGCAAAATCTGTCTTCCAGCCTCGGTCAACGTCGCCCCCTGGGGAGTGCGTATGAACAATTCGACACCCATCCAATTCTCCAGAGCGCGGACTCTACGACTGAAGGCAGGCTGAGTAACGTGGCGCGCTTCAGCCGCCCGAACAAAGCTGCCGTATTCCGCAAGCGCTGAAAAATCCTCAAGCCAAACGAGTTCCAAGGGCAATGCCTCCTGTGCATAGGGCGCGGCATTAATAGCATTGGGCGGGTGTCATCGCAAAGCATAACGTGGGGCCACCAACAACAAGAGGAACCCGTCATGCGTATCGTAGACATCCGCGAAAAAACTGTTTCTATCGCTTCTCCCATTGCCAATGCCTACATCGATTTTTCGAAAATGACCTGCTCGGTCGTTGCTGTTGTCACGGATGTGATTCGCGATGGTAAACCTGTCATTGGCTACGGCTTCAACTCCAACGGTCGCTATGGTCAAGGCGCGTTGATGCGTGATCGCTTCCTGGCGCGAATCATGGAAGCTGATCCGGATACTCTTATCGACCATGAGAACAACAACCTGGATCCGTTCGCCATCTGGAAGACCCTGATGACCAACGAAAAGCCAGGTGGTCACGGCGAACGTTCAGTTGCAGTCGGCACCATTGATATGGCCGTGTGGGATGCCGTTGCCAAGATCGAAGGCAAGCCTCTCTATCGTCTGCTGGCTGATCGGTATCGTAACGGCGTGGCCGATGACAAAGTCTGGGTCTACGCAGCAGGTGGCTACTACTACCCAGGCAAAGACCAGACCAAACTCAAAGCAGAAATGCAGAGCTACCTAGATCGTGGCTACGACGTTGTCAAAATGAAGATCGGTGCAGTGCCACTGGACGAAGATATTCGTCGCATCGAAGCGGTACTCGAAGTGGTTGGGGACGGTCGTCGACTGGCGGTCGATGCCAACGGTCGCTTCGATCTTCAGACCGGTATTGCTTATGCGGAAGCCATCAAAAAGTACAACCTCTTCTGGTACGAAGAAATCGGCGACCCGCTGGACTATGCACTCCAGGCTGAGCTTGCCAATCACTACGAGCTGCCGATGGCTACCGGGGAAAACCTGTTCTCCCATCAGGACGCTCGTAACCTTCTACGCCACGGTGGCATGCGCCCTGATCGCGACTTTCTGCAGTTCGACTGCGCGCTGTCTTACGGACTCGTTGAGTACATGCGCACCCTGAAAGTGATGGACGAAATGGGATGGTCTTCCCGTCGCGTGGTTCCGCACGGCGGCCACCAGATGTCCCTCAATATCGCAGCAGGCCTGCACTTGGGCGGCAACGAGTCTTACCCCGATGTGTTCCAGCCTTTCGGCGGCTTCGCTGACGGAATCAAGGTGGAAAATGGTTATGTCGGTCTGCCTGATATTCCAGGTGTTGGCTTCGAAGCCAAATCCGCTTTGTACGCAGTCATGCGTGAGCTAGGCGAAGGCTGATTTTCCTCTATCTGTGGCCTCCTTCAGGGAGGCCGCAGAGTCAGGCGTCACCCACTGACGCCAAGCCACATGCCCATCACAAAAATAAAATGAGGTGCTTCCGTGGAAACTTCCAAGTCCCGCTGGTATAGCCAGCTGTATGTGCAGGTGCTGATCGGTATCGTGATCGGTGCAGCAATCGGTTACTTCGTGCCTGATATTGGAGCCAAGCTCCAACCCTTCGCCGATGGTTTCATCAAGCTGATAAAAATGCTGCTGGCCCCCATTATCTTCGGTACGGTCGTCGTCGGTATCGCGAAAATGGGCAGTATCAAGGAGGTCGGACGGATTGGCGTAAAAGCGCTGATCTACTTTGAAATTCTATCGACTATCGCCTTGGTCGTAGGCCTTATCGTGGTGAACATCGTCAAGCCTGGCGTCGGGATGAACATTAACGTCAACGCGCTCGATGGAAATGCTATCAGCAAGTACAGCCAGGCCGCGAGTGAACAAGGCGGTACGATTGATTTCTTCCTTAATATCATTCCCCACACGTTCCTCGGCGCATTCTCCAACGGCGTCATGCTGCAGGTCATTCTGCTTTCGGTCTTGATGGGAGTTGCCCTGGTTCAGATGGGCGAAACCAGCAAGCCGCTGATCAACACTATTGATTTGTTCCTGCAAGGCCTTTTCAAGATCGTTGCAATGGTCATGCGCTTGGCGCCGATTGGTGCGGGTGCAGGTATGGCGTTCACTATCGGCAAGTACGGGATTGGCACCTTGCTGTCACTCGGTCAGTTGCTGATCGCGCTCTACATCACCACCTTGATTTTCATTGTGGTGGTGCTAGGCACGGTGGCCAGATGGTCAGGCATGCCACTCATGCAGTTTCTCCGTTATTTCAAGGACGAAATTCTCATCACCCTCGGCACCTGCTCAACCGAAGCAGTGCTACCACGCATGATGGTGAAACTTGAAAAACTTGGCTGCAAGAAATCTGTAGTGGGCATGGTGCTGCCAACGGGATACACCTTCAACGCAGACGGCACCTGCATCTACCTCACCATGGCCGCGATCTTCATCGCCCAGGCGACCAACACGCCACTGACCTTCGTTGATCAGATGATCCTGCTAGGCGTATTCCTGCTGACATCCAAAGGGTCGGCTGGTGTCGCGGGTGCGGGGTTTGTCACGCTGGCTGCAACACTCACGACCATCCACTCCATCCCTCTGGTCGGACTCGTTTTGCTTTTGGGCATTGATCGTTTCTTGAACGAAGCGCGGGCCGTGACCAACCTGATCGGCAATGGCATCGGCACCATCGCCATTGCCAAGTGGGACAACTCGTTCGATGTCGAGGCTTGCGAACGTGAGATCGCCGCAATGAAGCAAGAAAAGGCGGCAAGCAAGGCATCGCTCGCGCATAAATAAACTACAAAGCGATCCGGTCATTCCCATCTAAACGGTTATGACCGGTAGTGTTTTCCATGCCTTCTTCCGCGTGGAGAGACCTGATTGGAAAGATTGATGGAGCCAACATGATAGAGCGATCACATCATGATTTACGCAAGGTGTTTGGTGAGTTACTCCAGGGGGACACCTGCAAATTTGCAGCTTCCGTATTCGATCCGATCTCAGTTCGGATGGCATACGACCTTGGCTTTGACGTTGCCATTCAAGGCGGCTCCGTTGCGTCGCTTCAGGTGCTCGGCGCACCTGACATTGCATTACTCACGCTGGATGAATATGTCGAGCAGGTTTCCAGGGTCGGACGGGCAAGCCAGATTCCGATCATTGGGGATGCTGACCATGGCTTTGGAAACGCGCTGAATGTGATGCGAACAGTCACAGAGTTACAGAAGGCCGGCGTTGCAGCCCTGACATTGGAAGACACCCATCTACCGGCCAAGTACGACGAGCAGTCGCATGTGCTTATTGAGAGGGAAGAAGCCGCAGCCAAAATCTATGCCGCGCGATTTGCCCGGTCGGATGATGCACTCAGCATCATCGCCCGTACGAATGTGGCTGTGACCACTTTGGACGACTCCATCGCTCGCACTGCGGCTTATCAGAAGGCTGGAGCAGATGCTATTTGCCTAGTCGGTGTTAAGGACTTCCAGCACCTAGAAGCACTTACGGCACATCTCAGAGTGCCGATCATGCTGATCAACTATGGAAATCCTGCTCTGAGCAATGTTGAAAAATTGAGTGCTGCCAATGTGCGGATCGTGGTCAATGGGCATGCCCCCTATTTGTCCGCAATCAAAGCAACCTACGAGGCGCTACGCGAACAAAGCGGCACGGAGGGGAGCGAGCTATCCCTTCCTGAGCTGCTTTCTAAATACACACTCTCGGACAGTTATCGTGAGTGGGCAAAAACCTTTTTGAAGTCAGAGCACGATTCAAATTGATATTGGAACAGGTGGAATACGCCGTCATGAAAAAGACAATCCTGGCCTTCAGCCGGGTCTCCCCCAGCCTGCTTGAACCTTACAAAGACGACTACGACGTCATCATCATTAGCCCTGAGCTTGGTGATATGGACGCCCAGTTCGAGGCCGCTATTTCGAACGCTCACGGGCTGATTGGTGGAAGTCGTCGTCTGGGTGAAGCTGAGCTGGCTGCGGCTGTAAATCTTGAGATCGTCTCAAGCATATCGGTTGGCTACGACAACTATGACCTCGACTACCTCAACCGCCGAGGGATCATGTTGACCAATACGCCAGATGTGTTGAACGAAACCACAGCTGATCTGGCTTTCGCTCTGATCCTGGCCACAGCGAGACGCGTCCCTGAGCTTGATGCTTGGACGAAAGCCGGCAATTGGACAAAGACCATCGAAGCATCCCACTTCGGATGCGATGTGCATGGAAAGACCTTGGGCATTATCGGTTTAGGCAAAATTGGAGAGGCCATCGCACGCAGAGGGCGTTTCGGTTTTGGCATGAACATCCTCTACAGCGGCAACAATCGTAAACCGCAGCTTGAGAAAGAACTCGGTGCGCGGTTCGTCCCGCAAGAGAAACTTTTAAGCGAGTCTCATTTTGTCTGTCCGGTCGTGCCGTTGACGGACGGCACGAGAAACCTCATCGGACGTAAGGAGCTAGCGTTGATGGGCCCGGAGAGTATTCTGATTAATGTTTCTCGCGGCCCTGTGGTTGATCAGGACGCACTCCTTCAAGCGCTTGAGGAGAATACGATACGAGCAGCCGGTTTAGATGTTTACGTGAAAGAACCGCTTGTGAGTTCAGGTCTTTTCAAATTGAAGAACGTTGTCACCGTGCCTCATATCGGCTCTGCAACAAGCGATACACGCAATGCGATGGCACTGCGTGCACTGGAAAATTTGCTATCGGGGCTCGAAGGACGGCAACCGAGAGACCTCGTGAATACTCACGGGCTAGGACGTAGATGGACGCAGTGACGACAAGGACGCTGGCAGTATGGCCGCCGCGCAGGATGGATCGCGGCTTATAGGTCGGGGCGCCTACTCAAGCTTAAGCCGCTCTAAACAAGATCGACTATTTGCCGATGCGCTCCGTTTCCTGTTCTCGCCGACGCGTGTCCTGACGTTGATGCTACCCGTTATTCTTTTTCAGGCTTTCGGGGCTGCCAGCGCACAGACCATCCATCACCAAATTCATCAATCTGGCGAGACGTAAGCGCCATTCGCTCTGGGCATCCATTTGCCATATTCCCGCGATGGCTAGAAAAAAGTCGTCGTTTGTAATCCCGCTACGAATCGTTCCTGCCTTTTCATTTGCCCTCAAAAGCAACTCGGCAGCTCCTTGGACAGGAGCGTATCCCGACTTCCCTGGGAACTCGTAAACGCAAGCAGCTTGCTGGATCGCAGCAGCGAGCCCTGCCTTTGTCATTGCATATTCAGCGAGGCAGTCCATCCACTCTCGGAGGGCTTCCTTAGGTGGTTTTGTCGCCAGCAACTCTTCCGCCAACAAGGCCACCTGCTGCATTTCGAATTGATAGACCTCGAATACCAACTTCTCCCTGGTAGGGAAGTGACGATAGAACGTGCCCTGCCCTACCCCCGCCTTCTTCGCAATCGTACTCAGCGGAACAGCAGGATCGCTAGTCAGCTCTACCACTGCGACCTCCAGAATCCGTTCCCGGTTTTTCTTGGCGTCAGAACGCATCACCAAATCGTGAGTCATGAACAAAATTTTCCTTCACTGCATTGCTAAGCGGACAGTTGTCCGGTACGGTTTTAAAGTGGACAGCTGTCCGCTTAGTCATCGTTTCTGGAGTTTACTATGAACAGCACTGGCAACACGATTCTGGTTACTGGCGGCACCTCAGGCATCGGCCTTGGTCTGGCGCTAAGATTTCACAAGGCGGGCAATAAAGTCATCATCACGGGACGTCGCAAGTCTCTGCTCGACAAGATCGCGTCGGAATATCCAGGTATTGAATCAGTAGTGCTGGACGTCTCCGACCCACAATCCATCCAGCGCAGCAGCGAAGCGCTTGCGATTAGCCATCCGAATCTGAACGTTCTTATAAACAACGCGGGGATCATGCTCTGGGAGGATCTGACTGATCCGGAAAGCCTGAGCACAGCCGAAGATATCGTGACGACGAACTTACTTGGCACGATTCGCATGGTGTACGCATTTACTCCCCACCTGATCAAGCAACCCAGTGCAACGATAGTGAATGTCAGCTCGGCGTTGGCCTTTGTACCGTTGCCAGCTACACCGACCTACAGCGCAACCAAAGCGGCAGTTCACTCATTCACTCAAAGTCTTCGAGTGCAACTTGAGGATTCGTCCGTCGAAGTGATCGAGCTTGCGCCACCAGGGGTACGTACCACATTGCTTGGACAGGAAAACGACGAAAACGCTATGCCCTTGGAGGAGTTTTTGGATGAAGTCTTCGAACTGCTCAAGACTGTTCCGACCCCACTAGAATTAGTAGTCGAACGCGCCAAGCCATTACGGTTTGCTGAAGCGAGCGGTTCACATGATGAGGTGTTGAAAATGCTTGCCGGATACCAGCCACCGGCAGAGTAACGTTTACCTTGTGGGCACACCTGATGCGTCCAAATAAGCAGCTAGTATCTGCCTACTGGGCGCACAGTTTTTTTGTTGCTCCTATTCATCTTGGGAAAAGGGCGGCACAGCTGATCATCCAATTGGAGCGGACAGATGGATGCGGTGCGCAATCTCACGCTAATAAATTTGGCTACCAGCGGAGCAGTCCGATACAGCCTGAAACGCTGGCCTACGCATCTGGCAAGTGGGATTGGCCATTCCCTAGCGCATGACCAGGCGTCCGCCTCAAATCGCAGTAGCTGTTAGGCATATTCTACTTATCTGGATGAGCCATTCGTCGAGCGCCGAAGGCGTCGGTTGACACAGCAAGTCTCCTTCTAGAATATATAGTGCACTATATAATAGTGAGCTATGAAATGACCTCAAACCGGAAGCGAGTGGGTACCCAGCTGTCTTTTTCACTCTACGCGGCGGCAAATCGGGTCGTGCGATTGCACAAACCCTATCTGGAACCGTTGGGCCTAACCTTCCCTCAGTACCTGGTCATCCTGGAGCTTCTAAACGGTTCACCACTTACTGTGGGGGCACTTGGAACCCGGCTTGCGATGGACGCTGGAACCATAACGCCATTGCTGAAAAGGCTTGAGGCTGCCGAACTCGTCAGCCGCACACGGGATCCTGCCGACGAGCGCCGCGTGATGATCGACCTGACGCCTAATAGCCGAATGTTGGAAGCTGACATTCGGGGAATCACTAGCAAAATTAAGTCAGCTTGCCAGCTTGATGAGCGGGGTATCGATGAGCTTCGACAAACACTCGATGCGCTCGGTCATCCGGCAACCGACTGAGTATTTTTCACGCCTTGCACAAAGAGGAAATCATGACTATTTCAATATCTAGATTCGATGCTGATACAGCGATGGATGACACCCTTCAATTTCAAAAGACGGCACGCACTCGGCGGTCTTTTCGCGGATTTCTGGACACCTCCGTGCCCGATCACATCATTCAGGAGGTGTTGAAGGATGCCCAGTGCGCTCCCTCCAACTGCAACACCCAACCTTGGGACGTACACATCGTTCGCGGTCAAAAACTAAAAGAGCTTTCGCAGATTCTCCACGCAAAAAATACTGCAGGCGAATTCACGCCAGACTTTTCGTTCGATATGGATGCTTTTTACGGCATGTATGGGGATCGTAAGAATGCGCAAGGCAAAGCCTACTACGAGGCTATGAATGTTATGCGTGAAGACAAAGAGGGGCGTCGGCGGGCCGCAGCCCTGAACTTGTCTTTTTTCAATGCTCCCCAGGCAGTTTTTTTATTCATGCCGGTGTTTGGCGACAGTGTTCGAACTGCTGGCGACATTGGTATGTACGGCCAAACCTTCCTACTGTCACTCGCTGCCCGTGGGTTAGGCGGCATCCCGCAAACCTCGCTTGGTTTCTATGCAGAAACGATCCGCGAGGTGTTAGGCATTTCTGAAGAAATGAAAATGCTGTTTGGCATCTCATTTGGCTACCCAGACGAGAGTGCTCCAGGCAACCGCATGCATATGGATCGCGTGCCAATTACTGACAGCGTGACCTTTCACTCTTGAAAAGTCGTATTTACCTGAGCCAGGCGACATGCGAGCCCCAGAGCGAAGTGGCTGCGTGACATGCTTAATTCATTCGCATATCCAACCAAGCGGTCACTCAAGTATTGGTTGTAGGTAAGGAGGTTGAAGTGAAAATCGGAATTATTGGTGCCGGCAATATTGGGGCTACACTTGCCCGCAAGCTTGCTGCGTGCGGCCATGAAGTTAAGCTGGCAAACTCGAAAGACCCTAGCAGCATCCAGAAACTTGCCAATGAAATCGGCGTGAACGCGGTCACCAAGGAAGATGCGGTGTCCGGGGTAGAAGTTGTAATCCTCTCGATCCCCTTCGCAAAATACCCTGATCTCAAACAGACGTTGAGCAATGTTCCTGAGAAAACCGTCGTCATTGACACGTCCAATTATTATCCGGGGCGCGACGGTGCGATTAAAGAAGTTGACGACGGCAAGCCTGAGAGCATCTGGGTAAGCGAACAGATTGGCCGACCGGTGATTAAGGCTTGGAACGCCGTTCTCGCAGCGACTCTTGCCGACAAGGGGCAACCAGCGCGGTCGTCAGAACGCATTGCCTTACCTGTAGCCGGCGATGACATTAATGCTGAGGCAATTGCGCAGGATCTCGTAGAGGATACTGGCTTTATCGCTCTGGCCGCAGGCAACCTTGAGGATTCATGGCGCCAGCAACCAGGTACACCTGCTTACTGCACTGAGCTGACCTTGCCGGAACTCAAATTGGCATTGAAAGCGGCAGACAAGTCACGGGCGCCTCAAAACCGCGACGCACTCATTGCCAAGTTTATGACTCCCGGTAGTCAGTTTACTCACGAGCAAATTGTTGCCACCAATCGGGTTATGACGGCCTGACTTTTGGGATGTGGTGGGATCTGCATATAGATTCCCACCTTATCGATCAAGCCTCTGAAGTTTTGACCTGAATGATAAAACCGGCGAGATTAAAGCTTCCGCTCACTATCTAGCACCTCAAGTCCGTCCGAGCATTGGAGTAGTCATTCGTCAATATCCGACGCTAAGGTCAATGGTTCGATCAGACCAGCACTCTGATTACGAACGTTACCCACATCCTTACCCACCTTGTACCAGTGAAAATCCGTAGTAGGCCTGCAGTGCTCCATTGCCAGTTCCCGAGCTCGTTCCGGGGAGGTGTCAGGATCTATCCATTCGCGGGCGTGCTCAGGTGCCAAGACCAAGGGCTTGCGATCATGTATATCGATCATGCCTTGGTCACTCGCAGCGGTAATGATGACGAAGCCGTCGCGATCATCCGGCTCCAGGACTTCGTGCACCTCGGCCAACCCTGCGAAGAACATCGGAATCTGCTTCTTCAGAGTTATGAAATACGGCTGCTTTTTCTTCGAATCGTTATCGTCCTTGACCCATTCGAACCACCCGTTCGCGGGTGCGAGTACGCGCCCATTTGGCCAGAGCTGAATGAAAAATCTCCCGGTCATGACGGTCTCGACTCTCGCGTTAATCGGGTCAGGCCTCTTTCCCTTAGCCCAGAACGGCGCCCATCCCCATTTAACCTTATCGACACTCAAGCCCTCTCCCACTGGCCGGATAATTTCCACACGGGTAGAAGGCGCGACGTTGTATCGCTCGACGGGCCATAGGTCATAGCCATTGATCACCATCTGTTTTGGCGCGAGCTCCTTGAGATAGTGATCCATTGATTCGTAGATCGAGTAGCGTCCGCACATGATGTCACCCGTCGAATTGTCGTACCTATGAGATTGACCGCAAGCGAACCAAATCGTTAACTGTATGCATGTACAGTTAACCTTTTAAGGCTTGCATCATGAGCATCATCATTCTCGGCCCACTCGCATCTGGCGGCAGGAAGCTGCCCCTCTATTCTTTCAGGGTGCCGGCGGGCTTCCCCTCCCCTGCGGCTGATCACATCGAAAAGCACATTTCCCTCGATGAGCTGTTCGATATCCGCGCGCCGCACGTGTACCTGGTGAGAATTGATGGAGACAGCATGCAGGGTGCCGGGATCTACTCAGGGGATCTGGTAGTTGTTGATCGGAGCATCGATGCGGTCAGCGGCGATATCGTCATCGCGGCGCTGAACTCAGAGCCATTCTGCAAGCGCCTGCTTCTGCGTGAGAACGCCGTGATGCTTTTATCGGAGAACCCAAAATATCCGGCAAGGCATGTAATGGAGGGCGATGAGCTCGTGATCTGGGGTGTCGTGAAATACAGCGTTCGCAATCATGACAACACCTGAACCTGTCTTCGCTCTGATTGACTGCAATTCGTTTTACGCGAGTTGCGAGCGGGTTTTCCGGCCCGACCTGGCGCGGACGCCCATCGTGGTGCTGTCCAACAACGACGGCTGCGTGATCGCGCGCAGCTACGACGCCAAGCCCTTTGTGAAAATGGGCCAGCCGTACTTTCAGATCAAAGACCATCTACGCCGACATGGAGTGGTGGCCTTCAGCAGTAATTACGCGCTGTACGGCGACATGAGCGAACGCGTCATGACGATCATCGAATCGCTGGTGCCTGCGCTTGAGGTCTACAGCATCGACGAGGCGTTTGCCGATCTGACGGGGATTGCCGGTGACTTGTCCGCGTTTGGTCGTCAGATGCGCTCTGCACTTCTCAAACGAACGGGCATCCCTGTCGGTGTCGGCATTGCACGCACTAAAACCTTGGCCAAGCTCGCCAACCATACCGCCAAAAGGCTGCTGGATATCACCGGCGGCGTGGTCGATCTATGCGATCCGTTCAAACGTGACTGGACACTTCGCAATACCGATGTCGGCGAAGTCTGGGGTATTGGCAAACGCATGAAGGCTCACCTCGAAGTCATGGGCATTAAGACAGCCATGGACTTGGCGAAAGCCGATCCAACGATGCTTCGCCAGAAATTCAGTGTGGTGATCGAGAAGACTGGTCGCGAGCTTGCCGGCACCTCCTGTCTGGAACTGGGTGAAGCTGACCCACCCAAACAAGAGATTTGCTGTAGCCGAATGTTCGGCACCCGGCTCGCGCAGATCGAGCCAATCAAGGAAGCCGTCGCGACCTACACCCAGCGTGCGGCGGAAAAGCTCCGCGCGCAGAACTCTCTGTGCAAAAAAATCCGCGTGAGCATTCGCACCGGCATGTTCAATCCTGAAGAGGCGAAATATGCGAACGGCGCGCTGGTGGAACTGCCCTACCCGACCAACGATGTGCGCCTGATGACGAAGGCGGCCACCGAAGCAGTCAATCGGCTGTTTCGACCGGGCTTCAAGTACAGCAAGGCAGAGGTTCTGCTGATGGATTTGCGACAGCCCGGCGAATTCACTGATGACCTGTTTGCGCATTCTCAGCCGATGATGGCGGATAAGGTCATGAGCGTACTGGATGAAATCAATGGCCGTTGGGGAAATGGAGTTCTTCGCCTGGCCAGCGTGCCGGCGGCGCCGGGTTGGGCTATGCGCCGGGAGTTGATGAGTCAGAGCTACACGACGAAGGTAGAACAGTTGTGGACGGTCATGGCCAGGTAAACGGTCGTTGAAAACGGACGGCGGCTTACAGTGAGCGTGCCATCGTATCGACTGCAAATCGATAGCACTTTTCCTCGCTCACCTACCTCCAATGACATGCGCGTTTCTCCTGACAACCTGGAGGTCTCTATGTTGATACGCAAGATCGTTCTGCTTTCCTGTCTGGGTGTGGCACTCGCTGGGTGCGCTGGCTCGCGCCAGGAGCCCCCTCCCACCACCATGCAAGTCGACTTGCAAAAATATCAGGGCACCTGGTACGAACAGGCGAGGTTACCTATGTTCTTTCAGCGCAATTGCCAGCAGTCAGAAGCGCAGTACGGTCTGCGTGATGATGGCCGCATTGACGTCACCAATCGTTGCAGGGAACAGGATGGCGAATGGAAAGAGGTAAGCGGAATTGCTGAATCGCAGCAGCCAGGCAAGACAGACAAGCTCTGGGTGCAATTTGATAACTGGTTCAGCCGAATCGCACCAGGAATAACCAAAGGTGAGTATTGGGTGCTTTACCACGACCCCGCCTACCAGTTCGCATTGGTCGGTCACCCGAACCGGGAATATCTGTGGGTGCTTTCACGCGCCTCCGAAATTAACGGCGTCAACCGTGAACAGCTGGTAAAGATTGCTCAGCAACGAGGGTATGACACCAGCAAACTGATCTGGCGTTCGGCGGATCCGACCAAGCCTTAGTCAGCATGGCTACTTAAGCCCTGAGACCGTTGAGGAAATGCGCATGCTCAAGAGATGGATACTGCTGTTATGCATTGGCCTTGCGAGTTGCAGCCAGGTGGGTGTGCAGACCTACAGCCAGGAGACGCCCACGCTTGAGTTGCGCGAATTCTTCGAGGGCCGCGTCGAAGCGTGGGGTATGTTTCAAAAGCGCTCAGGCGAGGTCATAAAGCGCTTTCATGTGGTCATCAATGGCCACTCCGAAGGCCGCAGGCTGATCCTCGACGAGTCGTTTACCTACAGTGACGGTACTACGCAAAAACGGGTGTGGACGCTAACCCCTGCTGGCCCTGGCCAATGGCTCGGAACCGCTGGCGACGTAGTGGGCGAGGCGCTTGGTGAGGTGGCAGGCAATGCACTTCGCTGGAAATATGTGCTGAACCTTCCGGTGGATGGCAAGGAGTACGAGGTGCATTTAGATGATTGGATGTACCTGATGGACAAGAACACCCTGATAAATCGCTCGTTCCTGACCAAATTCGGTGTGGAGGTCGGCCAGATCACCTTGTTCTTCCGCAAGCAGCCTTGAGGGCGCGGGGGACTGCACATGATGGTACTGCCATGATGACACTCTGTGGACATTTTCGCTGAACCGGTCATGGCCGTTTTCTGACCGTCGCGACGGGCCGAGCGACCATCGCTCTCCTTAAAGAAACTGCGAGATGTCCGCCATCGCCCGCATAATGCAAAAGTCCTTTTCCTCACTGGGGCAACTTGATAAAGCGCACTGCGCGCCGCCTCAACATTTGCAAGACGTGAGATCAACTCAGCGGCCAGACAGACCAATCTGAGTCACTATTGAGCGTCCGCTTTGGGTCGCTTTCAGCTTTTCGCAACCGGCAGTAATCGGCCATAAGCAGCCATTCGTGAATGTCCGTCTACGACCCATAGCGGACAATATTCAATGACGGTTGGGGCAAATTTTAGGTGCATAACCATTAGCGCGATCCATAAGTACAACCCTCCGACTGAACTGAGTTACTTACACGAGCATTGAGGGTAATAACGTGGCCGAAAGTGAGCAGTGGACGTAGCTCTTTCCTTAACGCTGGCGACATGCTGATGCCGGCGTGCTCTTCGACCGCCTGCTGGTTTGTCCAGCCATCGAGAATATAAAACGTATTGGGTGCTTCGAAACTCTGATAGAGGTCGTAACAGAGGCAACCGGGTTCCGCTCTTGCCGGCTCAACAAATTGCAGGCTAAAGGCTTTAACCCGCTCGGCGTTGTAATCATCGCAGCGAAGCTCGCAGATGATGTGCCGCTCTTCGGATTTGGTGTTATGCGTATTTTTATCCTGGATTTAGACGAAACCATAGCTGGCGCGAAATGACCGATTCATGTCCGGTCATTCGACGTACAGCGCCAGATTTGCCAAGTGATTTACTCGGAGCGCTTTTCGAATATTCCTTTGGCGATGTCTGCCGCCGACATTGCGTTCGGCCAACCGGCGTAGAAGGCCAGATGCGTAATGACTTCGGCAGCCTGAATTTGGGTCAGACCGTTATCCATGGCTTTGTTCACATGAAAAGGGATTTGAGCGGCTTGCCCCACTGCAACCAGAGCCGCGACCGTGACCAGGCTGCGGTCACGGGGAGTCAGTGCCGGGCGCAGCCACAGGTCATGGAACAGTACCGAAGTTGTATAGCCTGCGAGCGCGTCGAATGCAGGGCCGATCATCTGTTCCACCGCCGCCACGCGCCTCCGCTCAAAGCCTTCATCGATTGGGAGCAGGTTGTCCTTTACATCCGCCAATGCGCTTGGTGCGATACCGCGAGTCTCAAAGACGTCTTTGGCGATGGATGCCGCCAATGTCGCATTGCCCCAGCCGGAATAGAATGCCAAATGAGTGATGACTTCACCCAGTTCGGTGGGCGTAACGCCATTTTCCAACGCCAAGTTGAATTGGCGAGCCATTTCGTCTGACTGATGCCGCGCAATCAAGGCGGCAACAGTCACGATGCTGCGATCCCGGGGCAGCAGTTGCGGGCGCTGCCATATCTCTTCTAGAAGCACGTCATGGGTATAGCGCGCAAATGCCGGTACGGCGAAGTTAGCTTCGTCTGACTTCATAGTGATCGCTTGCTCGTGCAGGTGGATAGCGGGAAACGAGGGTGTGACGGTGCCCCCGAAGAAACACCGTCAGGCGCTGAAGAACGATTAACGGTTGATGGTTTTCATCATCTGCGCGGTGTAACGCTCACCTTGTACAGGCACCTTGGCCAGAACCTCACCAAGTTCGCGAAGGTCTTCTACGGTCAATTCCACGGTTGCTCCGCCTACGTTCTCTTCAAGGCGATGCAGCTTGGTTGTGCCTGGTATAGGCGCGATCCACGGCTTTTGTGCCAGCAGCCAGGCCAGCGCAATCTGGGCGGGGGTGGCTTGCTTGCGTTGGGCGATTTCACCGATCAGGGTGACAAGATGGTGGTTGGCCTCGCGGGCACCGTCAGCAAAACGAGGCAGATTGTTCCGGACATCACCGTTGGAGAAGGTCGTGCCGGCATCAATTTTCCCGGTCAAAAAACCCTTGCCCAATGGACTGAAGGGAATGAAGCCAATCCCGAGCGCTTCGAGGGTTGGAATAATTTCCTGTTCAGGCTCACGGGTGAACATCGAATACTCACTTTGAAGTGCGGACAGCGGCTGCACCGCATGGGCGCGACGGATAGCGTCTACGCCGGCTTCACACATGCCAAAGTATTTGACCTTGCCTTCGGTGATGAGGTCGCGCACGGCCCCGGCAACATCTTCCATAGGAACATTTGGATCGACGCGATGCTGGTAAAACAGGTCAATGCAGTCGGTCTTCAGGCGCTTGAGTGATTCTTCCGCCACCTGGCGGATGCGCTCAGGTCGACTGTCCAGCCCTGCGGCGGGACTGCCGTCCTTAAAACCGAATTTTGTCGCGATGATGATCTGCTCGCGAAATGGTTGAACGGCTTCGCCAACCATTTCTTCGTTGACTTGGCCATAGGCTTCTGCCGAATCGAAGTGGGTGACGCCACGCTCAAAGGCCGCCCGGATGAGTTTGATTGCGTCCGCTTTGTCAGTGGTGGTGCCATAGCCGAATGTCAGGCCCATGCAGCCCAAGCCAATGGCTGAAACTTCGAGGCCGCTGCTGCCGATTTTGCGCTTATACATCATCCATCTCCTTTGCGGGTATTGGAAACCAACCCACAAACTGTTTGGTTATTGGGGATGGAGCTACTTTATAAACATCTGACCCATTCAAGAAGTGGCATACTGCGATAACCGGTATGAGGTTAATTCATAATGCCACAGAGCGATTTCAACAGCCTTGCGGTGTTCATCACCGTTGCGCGCGAGCGCAGTTTCACCAGGGCTGCGGCCCATTTGGGGGTGTCCCAATCAGCTATTAGCCATAGCATCCGCAGTCTTGAGGAACGTCTTGGTATCCGCTTGCTGGCCCGCACCACACGCGGCGCGTCGCCGACCGAAGCCGGTGAGCGATTGCTTGTGAGCCTTGTGCCTTACTACGAGGGGATAGAAGCCGAAATTGCGGCGTTGGGAGAGCTGCGTGACAAGCCGGGCGGAACTATCCGGATCACCTCGCCCGACCATGCGGCATCTACCATTCTCTGGCCGAAACTCTCTAGGTTGCTGCCGGAATATCCCGATCTGACTCTAGAGATCAACATCGGCTACAAGTTAATCGATATCGTCGCTGAACGTTTCGACGCCGGAGTGCGTATAGGCGATCAAGTGGCAAAGGACATGATCGCAGTCAGGATTTCCCCTGACTTTCGAATGGCTGTGGTGGGAGCGCCGAGTTACTTTGCTAATCGTGCTAAACCACAGATTCCCCAAGATCTGACAACTCATAACTGCGTGAACCTGCGTTTGCCCACTCATGGTGGTTTGTATGCCTGGGAGTTTTCCAAGGCCGGCAAGGCGCTACATGTTCAGGTGTCTGGCCAGATGATCTTTAGCACATCACCCCAAATAATGACCGCCGCTCTGGAAGGATGCGGGTTGGTATATGCACCGGAGGATCTTGTCCAGGCACATGTCAAGGATGGTCGGTTAATCCGTGTTCTGGAAGACTGGTCACCAACTTTTCCCGGATATCACCTTTACTACCCCAGTCGGAGGCAGTCCTTGCCAGCCTTTGCATTGATAGTCAATGCTCTCCGCTGCACGAGTTAGGGAACTCTGCGATCAATCCAGTATTGGTTCCGATTTTCTCATTGGTGACCGACAACCTCCAGCGGTTGATCCACACCATTATCAATGTACGCTTTTGGCCGATTGCTGCCTGTCGCGAAGGGCTGCAATCGACCCAAAGTGGTCTCCGAAGAATCATGAGACTGACGCAAGAAGGACTTAGACACCTTCAGCCCCTTGCCGCAGGGCTTCTATAAGTTGTCCAACAACGTGTGCTTCGACGGCACCTTCATTGGCGCCCGTCTTAAAAGCAGCGCTACAAGCCGATGCGTCGCCGTCGCGGATACGGTAGACGGCAATGACACTGCTTGGCCCGCAGCCTGTGTGCCCGCATAGGGAATATCCGCCGCCAATCGACCCCTGCATCACACCAAGGCCGTAGCCGGGTGTGATCCATGGGCGCCCGGGAATCGGGCCGCCCAATGTCCGTACTGTTTGCATTTCCTGGATCAAGCCCGTGGAGAGCAGGTCTCCGCAGAGAAGTCGATCCAGAAATTGCGCTGCTTGCGAAATGGGGCCGATCAAAAGGCCGTGATAAACCCAAGCGGGGTCATAATTTGAGGTGTTTCCAAGATGGGTCGTTTGTAAGTCTTCTCGCGTTTTAGCGAAGCGAACGTTCGACAGCCCCAGAGGGGTTAGCACACGTTGACCCACAGCATCATCAATCGTCAGATCAGTTAACCGTTCAATTAGCCTGCTGATGTGCAAGTAGCCCACATTCGAGTAACGCCAACCGGTTCCGGGACTGTATCGAAGTCGAGCGCCGTCAAGACGTTGCATCAGTTCATCTACCGACCAGGCTGACTCACTGTTCGTAACGGCGGCGTGATACTCCGCAAGTTCGCCGTAATCGGCCAGACCTGACTCATGCCGCAGTAGCTGACGTAATGTGAAAGGCTGGTCAAGAATTGGGTCGTCCAATCCGATCAGCCCGTCACGTACCAATGACAGTGCTGTCGCAGCCAAGACTGTTTTCGTAAAACTCCACCAGGGGGCCATCAGTTCTAATCGGTCAGGCGTTTGTGGCTGGCCATTTGAAATGAGTGAACTGAGCATTGGCTTCCTTGGAGTTTTGAGCGGTTCGACAGTCGACAAGATATCTCATTCACTCTACTTCGCCAGATTGAAAAGCCGGTTGTTTGTACTGTCCTGTACGACAGCTCTTGGCCGAAAGCAGCCAGTTTTGGCTATCTCTAGACGCTGCCACCGGCAGCTGATTCACGCAACCAAGAGCCACGAAATCGATACCGTTAGGCGACTCAAACATCAGTTAACGGCCTCTTTTTGCGACAATCAGACTGAGGCACTAATAGCCCCTTGCCGTTTACCACACTTTCGGGATCCCAGTTGTCGGAAGCTGATTAAGGCTCTGCTGATGGGATCTCCCCCTGCCCTACAGCCCCATATCCCGCTCCAGCTGATCCGCTTTCATCGCGTCAGAAGCAAAGCCGATCTTCATCAGGTGCGATTGCAGATGATCGCGTAAATGCATTCTCAGGCGAGACCTAAGCTCAACATGGGACGCAAATGGGCCCGCATCGATATCATGACGTTTCAGAGCATTACGTAGCACCCTGATGTTCTCAGCACCGATAGCTGACGAGTGCAGCCGTACGATAGGATCAAGCCCCGGGATTCTCTTGAAACTATCGACAGCATCTTCCACGAGTCGCACGAACGCCACCGCGTCAAAGGACTGCTGCGCCGAGCGCCAAACCTTAAACTCAATCTCGTCTTCCATCTGCTCTCTCCAGTTGATCTGCGGACTGACTCGCACGAAGTTGTCCGACACGGGTATTTTTTTAAAAAATGACTCGTTGTTTGAAATCAAACTGGATAGCAGCGGCTTACGCCGCTAAGTGCCGACTTTGCTATGCCCACAGGGCAGTCACACATCAGCGTCAGCAGGATTAATCGCAAGAAAAGGCCAAAAGCAGAAGCACTGCATAAACAAAACCACACACCGTTTCCTCAGCAGGATCGCCGGTAGGTGGGGCGCTGAGATCGCTGCTTTTTTGTTGTCCTCAAATATAAAGATCCGTCGCTCGAAAAAATTTTCAAGGGGTCTTCTGAAAATATATTTTTCTTGACTCGACCCTCACGCAGCCACGACGGCCTCCACACTCGTTTTGTTTGGAGATTGCGCAATGCGTGCGTTCAGATCAACACATCTAACAGCGTACAATTACCTCCCCTGTTGGAGCGTCCCAGGTCGTCCAGGAAGGATGTGGCAGCAGTTGAAATCACACCAGCCGATGACGCGGCACAGAACGTGGATGTATTAAGGAAAACCAGATGGCGATCGATTTGAAAGGTCTGTGGCAGCGAGAGCGCGCAAGGCGGGCCGCTTTGTGGGGGCTGGAGGACTTGCGACCAGGTGATGATCGCGCAAAACCTCACCTAAGCATGCTCGATGAAATTGATCGACAAGATCTCGAACAACCCCATGGGGATGCTCCGCTTATGACAATCGAGGAGTTGAGAGACTCTGTGCCGGAAACGTCGTACGAAAGCAGCGATGGGCATTGTTTCTTGATCGTTCTAGATCAGCATATTCCGCAAGTCTGGCGAACAAGATTCGAAGCAGCCAATGCACTTGCTGAGCGTCTTTCCGAAGGAGGCTATGCCCATGACTGGCGTCGTTTTCTGAGAACCTGGGTTCGAGACATGGAGCGTTTAGCGGCTCACCGGTTCTGCTAATTACCGCTGGTTTTCTGGAGTGACTATCCCCTCCTCTCCGCCAGCCTGTCGCACACAAAAAATGAGTCCTTAAAGCCGACATGACTTGGCAGTGCAAGGCTGCTTTACCTGAGCCTCCACATGCGAGCTGAAGTAAATGCCATGCATGAACAAATTTGGATCGAAGGTGCGGCTACGCGTCAGCAAGCGGCTCAGCTACAGACCTAAATCTCTGAACAATTGATCCTCCTTCATGTCGTCGGTGGCCATCTCATTGTCCACCAGATGCCGTTGCAGGTGCTGAGAAAGATGGTTCGTCAGGCGGGATCCGATCTCGATGTAGTTATCTGAAACGCTTGCATATAAATTTCGACCGCTCACTACGTTTTGCAATATCTGAGCGCATGGTAACCCTAGTTCGGATACGTCAACTCGGGTCGGCCAATCATAGATGGGTACACGGCTGTAGGTGGCGACCGCCTCCTCAACCAAACGCACAAATTCATTGGCACCGCATGTCTCATACACTGAGCACCAAATGGCTAAATCACGTTCCCTAAACATCACATTCCTTTCTTCATTGATACACAACATCTCGGCAAGAGATTGAATGAGTGAGAAGGCATACTGGGCCGAACGATGTCGTGAAATTCAATGCTTGGCGAAGGCGAATTTACAGTGTCCCAAAGGTCTGTTTTCATGGATTCAACAAGGAGCTTTCCGAGAGTTCAAGCGCAGTCGCTTGGCGGTAACCAATTGACGTGATCAAGGCACCGTACGCGGAGCCAGTCCTCCCCTCCTAACTTCCCAGCCCCGCCACAGACCTCGCAGATAGCCAACGACCTTTCTTCTGCACGAGCGATCAACTCACGGCACGTCGCATCACCACCCGAGTAATAAAACCGCAATCCCCCGAACTTCGCCTTCACCTGACGCGCCCGCACTTGAGGCACCTCGGGGTGAGCTTTCAGGTAGGTTGTCAGCGCGCCACACAGCTCATCTAGCAAATCCAGCCAGCCTGGCAGACATCCGATCTCGCGCAGGGGTACGTGGGAGAAAAACTCCGGATACCGATCGCGCAGGATCGGCAATAGATGTTCAAACATAGGTTTTCTCTGCTCGCATTATGTCAGCGGCCAATGCCTCGACAGTGGGCAAACTCACATGCTTGCGCGCGCCTCGGCCGGCCAAGATGAAGATCCTGTGTTTGCTTTCAAAAATGAAGCCATCAAATTCACATTGGAAATCACTGAGAATGCTGTCGCCAGGCAGGTAAGTGTTTTCGCTGTCGAACTCAGCTGATTGGGCGTACAAACGCGTTGCATCAAGCCCCTGAGTTTTGATTTGTCGCTCCTGAAATTCTGGGAGCATCACATCCAAAATCATCCATCGTCTGACGATGCAAAATGGCTTTTCTGTGAAGGTATCAGTGGCTAGTTCGATCAACTCATTGTTGCTCAGCTTTGATCCATAGAGGGGTTGCGCTGGCCCAAAAAGTAAATCGCCTAACAGGTCTGTATCCGTAACGCTTGTATTCATAATTTCGCTTTAACCTGCTCTTCCCGTGAGTACCAGACAGGAATTGTTTTCCCTATACCCGTTGTCATCTGGAGAGCCCAAGAGTCTTTTCGATCCGCGTATCCGTACCCGCAGTTCGCTCAGTGATAGATGCGATTCATATAGAGATTGCCGCCGCCAAACGCCCAACTGACGATCACATATCTGCTACCTGCCACGGTTTGGAATAATGCATAACCGTCAATGAAGGTGACGCCCGTTATGCGAGAAGTTCGCATACTCGCACCCTCTCGGAAACGGCCCGTGGTATCGCCATAAATTGTTCCCATGATGACGGGTGGACTGTCGACGGCTGCGAAGAGAAACGCCGTGATGCTCACACCAAAATCCTTTTCCATCGCCGCCGCGACCTCTGCCGGAAGAAACGATGCGATCTGTCGCTCAGTCATCAAGTAGCTCGCTTGAACTGTCAGCTGGCGATCGTGTTTCGTTGTCTGCTCCATACATCTCCCTGCCCTCTTCAACTATCAACACAGAGCTGCTCCAGACCCCATAACTCTCCAGTGGAGTGAAGCTCCTCACGGAAGATCAATTACAAAGCCGTGGTTAAAGCCCGTCCGCTCACCTGGATAACCTCTAGGGTTCGAGACCACCCGACATTTATCCATCGCGATATCAACCGCGCGGTGTGTATGCCCAAAAATCCATAGATCCGCTTTATCCAGAAGCGCGTGCCAACGGTTTGAGTAGGCAGCACTCAAATGTCCCTCGTGTTTATCACCCATGACTTCGGGTATGGGTGCGTGATGCGTAACGACCACAGTTTTGCCATCAAATGGCTCACCGAGCTCCTTGGAAAGCCAAGCGAACGACGCGTGGTTTCGACTGATGAGGTCGGACGGGCGTAGCCGACGATAGTTTTCTCCAGTCCGAATGACTCGAAAATCATTCATCCAATCCCATGCTGTTTGGGTAGCCGCAGCCACGTTTTCAGTCGAGGAAAAATCAGTCCAGCCAGTGGTGCAAAGGAACCGCGTTTGATTCCAAATAAAGGTCTCGTTTTCCAGGACGTGAACGTGCGGCAAGGCGGCGTCCCTCATCTTGTGGAGGGTGTGATCTATGTGTCCTCTATAAAACTCATGATTTCCACACACGTAAATTACAGGGCAATCAAACGTCTCATTCGCCCACTCCACTCCCCGTCCTTTCAAGTCTATGTCACCGGCCAGGATCACCAGGTCATAGCCATTGGATAGGGGCTGATAGGACGAAAATTCGCTGTGCAGATCTGACAGCACGTGAAGTTTAATCAATGGCCTGATCTCGATTTGCAGCTAAATTGATAAGGTCAGTATCAGCGTATGGACATGCGTGCCAGCGAAGTAGTCGCAGATGCTGTTGCTTTGTTTGTACAGCTTGGTAGACCTACCGGAAAATCCGGCAGGAGGACTATATACCGTCGCACCGGACTGAGCAACATGGCTACATCCTCGTTTTTCGAGAGACTCTGATGTCCTTAAGCAAAGGGTTTGCGGCCGTACTACGGACTGCTCGGGCGTTACGAGGCTTATCTCAGCAGGATCTGGGAGATGTCAGTGATCGCAAACACTTCTGGCAAATCGAAAATGCAAGATCATCACCAACGTTGAACAAGTTCGAAAAGCTTTCGAAGGCGCTTCAATTTGATCCCGTTACGTTGCTTGCCCTGTGTGTAGCAACACGCGATAACGTCTCGCCATCCGATGTCCTTCAGCGGGTTCAGAAAGAACTCGCTGAATTCGAGAGTATGGGCGGTACGAAGAAACTGACCGAGAGTATGGAAAGCGGTGTACTCAAATCGCGCGCCAGTGAACAGCTACGCAAGATGGCCGCCGTCCAAGAGTGCAAGCGAGCAGGTCTCACGCAAAAAGCGACGATGGAGAAGCTGGGGCTTCCAAAGTCCACGGTTCATGACCTTTGGAAAATGACGGATCAGGACGGGAAGTCTAAAATTTGAAGTGAACACGCTTAGGAGCTTATTGATACGAGCCCTGACCCTGAGCATACGCAAGGGACTCGATCTTTCAGCTCCATGTTGTAACTCACTCCCCCCAAGAATCAGGTGGACTCGTAAGCCGTTCAGTCTGGGAATGGCTGTGCGGTTCTTCAAGTCGACCACCTGAGTGGCGCTGCCGCGATTGGCCATGATCCCCTTTTGCATTGCGCTCGAAACGAAGTTCGATAATCCGGCTCAATGTTTGTTCCTTACCATGACTGGATTCGAGGGCGTGAAGAGAATGCATAAATAAGCATTTTCATGCCCTTCATCTTTCAGTTTTTATTCGCTCCTGCGTAACTCTGAAATCGCAACGCGACATCATTTTGGCCAGCTACACTCCAAAACCATGCGGAGCAGGCTGTGAACGCGCGTGGCGAAGCCCTCTTCCCGCACCCCGCTAGTCGCGCACATCGAAAAATAGGTGGCGCCTTCTAACTGGATGCACTGGCACGAGAAGGAGGCTCCATGACTGTTCTTCAGGAAGTATTGATGTGGTCAAAAGGCTTGCCTGCCTGGCAAGGGGATTGTGTGAGACGCTTGCTGGGACAGGAGACTGTAACGCAACAGGATTTTGAGGATGTACTCGCCCTTCTCAAGTCGGCTTATGGAATCACTGATCCGGAGGGACGTATAGCCTCGCCCCTGAGTGAGGATCAGATTCCTGCGGAGATAAAGCCCACTACTCACATCGAACTGCATGCCGTAAAAAACCTGGTGAACGTCAACGCAATCGCATCAGAACACAGCCTGACATTCGCGCCTCAGGGACTGACAGTGATCTACGGGGGGAATGGCTCAGGTAAGTCAGGGTACTCCCGCGTACTGAAACGAGCATGTCGAGCACGGGATCAGACAGAAAGCATCTACCCGAACGCAAATAAACCACTTCCAGCGGATGCTAATGCTCGTGCCACCTTTAGCATTAGCATAAATGGTGTCAGTAGCGATGTGATGTGGATTGATAACCACCCTGCTCCGCCAGAACTATCCAGTCTTTCAATTTTTGACTCTCGCTGTGCAAACGCATACCTGGTTAACGAAGCTGACTACTCCTATGTCCCTCACGGCCTGGATGTTTTCGAACGACTCGCCGCGCTGCAGCAACAGTTGAAAACTGCGATTGAGCAGGAGCAAAAACAGTACTCCGTTGACCTCTCCGCTTACTCACCGATGCAAGGCCAGACGGAAGTCGGAAGGATGATCGCTGCCCTTTCTGCGAAGACCAATCCAAGCGCTGTTCAAACGCTCGGCACCGTTTCAGATGACGAGCTCACCCAGCACACAACCATTGGAAAAAGTCTTCAGGAAAATAATCCCAAAGAAAAAGCCAACCAGATCAGGCGACTGGCGCAACGTATATCTGGGGTTGCCGGCACTGCCTTGAACAAATCGCTACAGGTTGACCAGGATTTTGAAAAAGACCTCAAGCAATCGGTTGAGAGCTATCTCCTAGCAAAATCGGCGGCCGAACTCGCCGCCAAAAAATTCAAAGAACAGCAAAACCTACTACCAGGCACTGGTGGAGATGCGTGGCGGGAGCTTTTCGACGCAGCTCGTAAATTCGCTCTCGAATCCCACCCAGGGCAGGACTTCGTATCGCTCGATCCGAACAGCCCATGTCCACTCTGCCAACAAACCCTCAATGATGGCGCCGCGCGACTGGCTCGCTTTGAGGAGTTCATCCAACAAGAAGCTGAAAAAACGTCGCGCGCCCGCCGTAAAGCAATGGTTGAGAAATACACACCGCTTACGATACTGGATGTGACGATTGGACTCGATGAGGCCACGCATGCGGAAATCCAGGTACTGGCTCCAAAGGTCGCGGCGGACTGTCGGGAATATGAGCGTGCATTAGGGGAGCGTCGTGACCAATTGGTTGACGCTGTGAAGTCCAACAACTGGACAGGTATCGCGCCTCCCCCTTCAAATCCCTCATCTGGATTACAGGCACTGGTGAACCAACTCAATCAACAAGCTCTCAACCTTGAGCAGGCGTCCGACGAGGTGGCAAGAATTCAACTTCAGCAGACGTACGCGGAACTGGAAGCACGCGTGCTGCTGAGCAAGGTAAAAGACGCAGTCATAAACGCCATTTCCCGGATGACCCACACGGCCATTTTGGCCAAATGCATCACCGCGCTTCGGACAAATTCCATCTCAACCAAAGCCACTCAGATTGGTGAGACCGTAATATCCACGTCACTCCAGGACGCTCTTAATGCCGAGTTCAAAGCGCTAGGTGTGGGAGGTCTCCAGGTTGCCCTCCAGAGTCGATCAGGGCGTGGAAAAATGCTGCATAAGCTCAAGCTGGAACTGCCTCAGAGCCGAAATCCAAAAGACTTACTCAGTGAAGGTGAACAGCGAGCCATTGCGTTAGCGTCGTTTTTAGCTGAGGTAGGTCTGAGTGAAAGCACAGGAGGCATCATCTTGGATGATCCAGTTTCCTCTCTGGATCACCAGCGTCGAGAGCGTGTTGCTGCTAGGTTAGTAAGAGAAGCAGCGCACAGACAGGTAGTGGTTTTCACGCACGACATCTACTTTCTTTGCATTCTGGCGGAACAAGCAGATTCGGCCGGCGTAACCGCGCTGACGCAAAGCATCGCTCAGCGTGCAGAAGGTTATGGTGTCGCAACACCGGAATTGCCCTTTGAGGGCAAAAATACGACTGGGCGCATCGGATCGCTCAAGGCTCGCCACCAACACATAGCGAAGCTGTTCAGACAGGGTGAAGAGGAAGAGCACCGCAAGCATACCGTCGAGGCATACGTCCTCCTTCGAATGGCATGGGAGCGTGCCGTCGAGGAAGTGCTTTTACGACGCGTTGTTCTAAGATTCCGCAAAGGCATAGAAACCCAGCGTCTGTCTGAAGTCACCGTGGATGACAATGATTATGTGCAGGTATCTGCCGGGATGAGCAAGTGCTCCAACTATGCTCATGACAAGGCAATGGTTGGTGGCGTAGCGGTACCGGATCCAGATGAACTGTTGTCTGATATTCAGGCCTTGGACACATGGCGCACCCAAATCGAAACTCGCAGTACTGCGACGAATCGCGCCAGGAAATCGGGTGCCCCCTCTTGCCCGTGAATCTCTACTTGGCGCTTCTGGTGCCGGACATCAGAGAGAAGCTCGCTGAGGGCATAGAATGGTAATGCTGATGCAATGAAGTAACCGCCTGGATTTTCAGCCAGCGGATGACTTTGCAATTGCTTCAGACGTAGATTGCGAGCCCCGCCCTATTTTCAAGCAATTCATACAACCCGAGATCGAGCAGTCATGAACGAGCACGACATGGACGTTGTGATTGCGCCTACCTGGGGAACAGGGCTTACCAAGTTATTCCGAGGGTATTAACTGGCATCGGGGCTGGCATAACAGACACGATGATTGTCGATTTATCTCTCGCGCAAACTCGCCACAGCTCCGTCCTTCGAAAGGTATTCACCAGAGCACCGCTTTCCCCGTAGCTGCAGATGTCCAGCAATCGCATATTCCCTGAGCCGCTGAAGGGCATCCCGAAATCCAGCAACGCGTGATTCATCCCTACGCATATCACTCTTGGCGTTGACCATCTGCTCGTTCGCTCCGTGATGGATTGGTTTCATGTTGAAGTTGCTTCAGCTCATGTCGCAACTGTTCGATCTCGCTCTGAGTCGTTTCCAGCAGCACCTGCGTATTCCTAGCTCGTGCATCGGCCTGGCTGGCGGATTCGCGAAGAGAGGCGGATTCTTCGCGGGATTGGGCAAGCTGATCGATAAGCTGCTCTTTGGCCCCCTCTTCTCTAGCTGACGCGATGGCCAAGGCATTGAGATCACTGGTCAGTCGCGCGATGGTGTTGTCTTGGGTGGCCATTACCTTGGCCTGTTGGCGGGAGTCGCTAAGCAGGCGCTCGTTGTCACGATTCAGGCGGCTGAGGTCGTCCTGTTTCACCGACAGAGTCTGTTGCAACTGACGATGCTCAACCTGGATTTGCTGGAGTTGGCCTTCATGCCGGCGCTGTTCTTGTTCGCGCTGATCCTTCACGGCTGTGCGGTAGTGCTCAAGTGCGTCACGGGCATGCAGGTGCTTTTCTTCCAGCGAGCGAATCTGCTCATCCTTCTCATGTACCCGTATTTCGAGATCAGCACAGCTCTGGCTCAGACGAGCGTTGCGCGTGAGCTCAGACTGCAAGCTGCTTTGGCTCGTGCTCAATTCACTTGCTTGGACGCCGAGGGCGGCCTGAAGGCTATCGTGCCGGCGCTGCAAATCCGCCATGGCAGCTTGTGCCTGCGCCAGCTGTTCATCGACTGATGCTCGGTGTTTATCGAGCTCAGCTCGCGCCTCGGCCACCTCTTCGGCACCTTCTTCCAGCAATCGATCCACCAATTGGCCGACTAGCCCGGTGAGCTCGTCGCTCAAGCGTTCGCGGCGCTCCTTTGGGCGCGACTCCCCTTTTCCGAGCTCACCTAGATACCGGGCAATAGTTGTCATCGAGCCAGTATTTCCAAGCTCGACGCGCACAGCGTTGATGCTGGGATTTACACCCCGCGCGATCAGCGCGTTTCGCGCTATCTGGACGATTGCCTTGTTGATACCGCCGCGTGCCATGCCGCCTCCTACGATATCGTAGTGTATAACGTTTTATGTAATTACATATTACAATAGGTAACGAAAGTAGTCACAAAATTTCAATTTCTATGAGCAAATAATGGAGACTTATGGCTTCTTTATCCTCAAAAAGGCTTTTAGCTCTCGCTTAAAGTGTGGAATGCTGGAATCACTCAGATTTTGAAGGCAAAAGGCGATGGACAAGGCCGACCGGTACCTCAAGGCGGGCACTAGGGAGAACACCCGCAAAAGTTACCGAGCAGCGATCGAGCACTTCGAGGTGACGTGGGGCGGCTACCTGCCCACCACCGGGGACTGCATCGTTCGATATCTGGCCGAGTACGCTGACAAGCATGCGATCAGCACGCTAAAGCAGCGGCTGGCCGCGCTAGCGCAGTGGCACATTACCCAGGGATTTCCAGATCCGACCAAGACACCTAATGTGCGCCAAATGATCAAGGGCATTCGGGTAGTTCACCCCGCCCAGATCAAGCAGGCAGCCCCTCTCCTACTCACGCATCTCGAGAAAGCCGTGACATGGTTGGAAGCAGAAGCGGCTGCCGCGCTCGATCGGGGTGACTACAAAACGCTCCTACGCCACCGCCGCTCGGTGGCACTAGTGCTGATCGGATTCTGGCGTGGGTTCCGCGGGGATGAACTGGCCAGGCTCACGGTAGAAAACACCAAAGCCCATAGCGGTGAAGGCATCACGTTTTTCTTGGCTCACACCAAGGGTGATCGCCAGCATGAAGGGACGACCTTCCAAACGCCAGCGCTGACGATGCTCTGCCCGGTGGAGGCATATATCAACTGGATTACCGTTGCAGGCCTCGCGAAGGGCCCTGTCTTCCGTCGCCTGGATCGATGGGGGAATCTTGCGGACAAGGCCATCCAACCTCATAGCCTAATTCCAATGTTGCGCCGGATCTTCAAGGAGACCGGACTGCCCGAAGAGCTTTACAGCACTCACTCGATGCGTCGGGGCTTTGCAACCTGGGCGTCGGCCAATGGCTGGGATATCAAAGGGCTGATGAGCTATGTGGGATGGAAGGATATGAAGTCGGCGCTGCGGTATGTGGATGCCGGTATGTCGTTTGGCGGTTTGGCTGCGCGCGCTGCCCCCTCGCGATTGGAGGCTTCGCATCAGGCCGCGCCGGATGGGGTCAAGCGCGGAGCCGAGCCCAAGAAGCGCGAACAGCAGCAGATTTGAAAAGTGCTGATTTTGGCACTTGTGCATGGGCGGATTAAAAAGCGTACAGCAGGTCATGAGGGTGAACATCGGTGCGCTCAAACTGAATCTCTTCAGGGTGACCATCGACGCCCACCACTTTGACGAGCCCAGCCTCATGACCATGCAGACAAATCAAAGTGATGGTGACCTCGTTGGCAGGTACGATCGCTTCATGGAAGGTATGCCGCTCGACCATGTAGCGGTCACCTGCAATCAATTCGAGCCGTGTCGCTTCCTCGAGGTGCAGCCGGGTGCCCGTTCGACGCAGCAGGTTGGTCGTGCCTTTGACATATTTGTCACCACGATATGAAACCTCATACAGTGGGTGGCCTCCTGTGCTTACCTCTCGAACGTGGTAGTTGACGTTGGTAAGCTTTCCTTTCAAGAGACGGCTATTCACGTGACTCTCATGAGTGTGTATGCGTGCGGGCATTCCGGAGATGATCCTCTCCCCTTCAGGCCAGAGATGCACGCGCCACTCCTCTTGTGGAGTTCTGTTCAACAGCATTACGAAGAAACCATGGGGGTGCCGCAGGCAAGTCATGGGCGTGGTTTGGATGGCGCTCCGTAGGTGAGCGAGCACCGCAGCTTCTGGCAGTTCCCACAGTGCTAACTCCGCCGAGGTTAGGTCGTACTCAGCGTCCATACGGTGCTTTGCCTTTCAGAGCCATTTCGGCACTTTCAACGTCCTGGGGCGTTACTGATGAGCAGAAAAGAGTCCTAAGCAAGCTATCGTCCGTGGCACCAGACGGTAGGCTCAAGGGGATGGCCGTATCCCGGATCCACTGAAACTCGGTGAGATACGCGGCATGTTCAGGCTGGCCACTGTCGTATCGATAGGCTGAGTCCTTAGGATCTTCTCTGGTCACCAGAATTTCTTCGGGGCTCCCCTCAATTCTGAATGTCGAAAGGCGATCGCTCAGGTATAGAGCAACATTCATAAGTGTCGGATTGTCCCGTGCGACCTGTAGCGCCGCGTGCACTGTGGCCAGTATCTCTGCACGTACGCTGGCTGGACTCCAAAGCTTGCTGTCGAAGGAGCACTCTTTGCGGAACTGCGCGTACCTCTCACATAGGTGCTCGTCCCGGAAATCAAGAAGGACGATTTCAAGAGTCATAGGACGTCTGCTGGCTCTAGCCTTTGCTACAAGCTCCGGGAGAACCTTGCTCCGAAAATATCTGCCGGTACGCACATAGATTTTGTAGGAACTCGCGGCTCTCGCGATTCTCAGCAATTGATGCTCAATGTCCTTCGGCGGAACCACGATCAGCTCATGAGCGGTGTCAGGGTCGAGGAAAAACTCAATAAAAAGCATAGAGAAAATTGCAAAGGCGCCGCTGGCGACCATCGCGCCTAGAAAGTCGTTGAACGTTGACCAGAACCATTTGGGCTCTCCGGCCTGAGCGGCAATCAAGAAAGTCCCTGCAGAGCAGACCGCAGTCAGACTGATCGAAAACCCCAGGAACAGGCGCCGCTGTGACCTCGATTTGAACAGTGCGGGTATGGACAAGGAAATACCTTCTTCTGGAAAGTCGCTTTGCCAAAAGCACCAGCTCTGGAGGCACTGCGATGGGGGATAAGGATGGGGCTCATTCTATCGGGCCCGAGCTCTAAGGTAACCGCCCAGTATCGGCGGCTTAACAAGGCTTAGAGTCGTATGCCAAGTCCTAGAGGCTTCCAAGCAGTTTTCTCACCGCAGCCGAGCAGGGGGCCCGCATTTTGGTCGCAGTAACCGTCTGCGTGGTTGTCGTGATCTCGACTCTCAGGGCATAGCGCCCTGCGTAGCTGCGAGCCGAAAAGACGCGATCCATGTGGGCCGCAAATTCCTCTGCCGGCGCGAGGTCATCAAGGTACATGATGTTGAACGTCAACCGGCCTGCAGGAGATACATACAGCCCTGCGACAAGGTCATCATCCTCATAGTGGGGATTCTGGAGATTTGCGGGTAGCCGCTTGTGCGCAAGGTCAACGAGGACGGTCGCGTACTCAACCGTGCGTTTATTCGGAAAATCACCCTGAGAGCGAAGTATCCCTTGATCCATCATCATCCTGCTCCTGATTCGTAGACTCCACTGCGCGGAGCAACCTGCATTATCACCAATTTAAGTGTACTGCGGGCATTGGGCGACCTTATCGCGGGTAGCCCAGCAGATGATCCACATCCCCATACAAATTTCTGCGGGCCGGCGGGGAACGGGCGAAATTGATGCCACTTGCAAGGATCGCTATTTGTAGGCTTACCGCGTTTTGCAAATGGCGAACCTGCGGTGTGGTCTACAGCGCAGTCGGATCATCACTTTTGGCTTATTCACTGTGGTACGGCTTGCTCAAGAAACTGCTGGTGAACAAAGTGATGCCCTACTCCCTCTGCCCAGTAGGTGCTATTGCACTTGGCTGCCTAGTCATGCATGAGGCCTTAACACCCGACAAAGTCATCGGCGCCGCGGTTGTGATCATGGGGGTAGTATTGAGCTCTGTAACGCGACCGCTTCGCGCAACCACTTTGTTAAAGTTCAGATCCGTGATCACGTCGACGGAAGGGACACCGAACACATCCGCATTGACTCAAGACTTGCGCCGTAGACCTGGGCCGCGAGCGACCAAATTTGCCTTTCGATATCAAAATCCAAATGTTTGCCTCAGCACGGATCGGACTCGGGGTTCGCCAGAGCACCTGGGAACGCGCACTGGCCCGCGCTAGAGGAGGCCTGCGCAAGATACCCGAATCAGCTTGCTGGTTAGCCATTATCGCTGGAACCAGACAATCCATCGTCGATTTGCTGACAAATTGCCACTAGACATGATCCCTCAACCTCCGTAGCGTTCTGGCGGCATAGGGTTGCAAGACATTCATTATTCAAGGGACGTGTGATGGGCGAATGGTCAAAGAAACTGGGCGAGCGCGGTGAAAACATCACTGAGTCGCTGCTCAACTTGATAGGTTGGAAGGCAGCACTCAAGGGACACGAGTTCGACTGCGTCAAACCTGTCCCCCACAGCACAACCGGCAATCCCAGAAAAACTCATGGCGCCGATTTTGTCTTCAGCTGCCTATCCCCACTGGAAGATGGCGTCCTCAAGCACCTCGTCATTTCTTCGAAATTCACATCCGGCCCCTACCCGACTTCACCTGGCACAATATTCAAAGACCATTTCTCCGACCTTGCCACGACAGTCGAATGCTTCAACCGCTCACCTTTGAAAAGATCGGTGAACCTAGGCTATCCAAGCGCGAGTGGTCAGTCGATTGCAGGCATCCTTTGCTGGTTCAGCGCCGCATCGGACGCAGACGCAGACGTGGTCAGCCAGGTCGCAGGTTCGCGGAATCTGGACAACGCAAATTACGGCACGATCTACGTGATTGATAATCACCGAGCGAGCTTCCTGTTCGATACCATCACGTACGCAAAAAATCGCTTCGGTGCAGAAAATGTTCGCTTCCTCTACCCGTCCACCGGGAAAAACGTGAGCCCCATAGAGAGGGTCACAAACGGGACGATACTGCCTCCCGAATACCTCAACAGTGGCTTGATCCCATTCTTCATCCAGGAGCACGAAAGGAAATCGCTGCTCATCTGCTGCCAGGATCCCTTCAGCATCGAAGCGGTAAAACGCTTGATCGGGTTTTCGATGGATATCGCCATGGAATTTCCCGACAAGGTGGCCCTCGCGTTCCCTGACTACAACTACGTAGATCATGAGGAAATTGCAGACATCGCAAAGCTCTCGATCGCGAACAAGGAGTTCGCTTCAATCGTCGAATTTGAATCCTATCAAGCCGATTTCAGGGGATGATGCAGTGAGTAATCAGAATATTGACTCTATCCTTCCCCAAGGTGAGGCGCTTCGCACCTATCTGGCTCAGCCTTACATCGGGGCTGGCGATATCAAAACGGTTCTGAAGAGTCGAGGCGTGTTCATCAGCAGCTCAGAGAAAGAGCATTCCATCCCAGCCCTTACCCTGTCCCTGATTCGCCCCAGCGAGTTTTGTAAGCTTCAGCTCGCCTACACGACCAAGGAAGACAACCCCAAGATCACCACCCAGACAATCAAGTGGCAAGGTGAGGATACCCTGCTGGATGCGATACCTACCCTCATAAATGTCAACAAGCTGCTGGATCTAGACTTCGTGAATTTCAAGGTCTTGGGAACGCCAGAGTTCTATCCAGTCAACAAAGACCTCGACACGATCCGGATGGACTACCTGCTGGAACGGATTGACCGCTCCAAAAGCTGGGCTGACTCGCACAAAAATTTCAAAGGCTCTATTGAGATCAAGAAAAACAAGGCTCAGGACGAGCTCATCCTGATCTTCACGCACACTGCGCCGGAAACGAAGACAACCAACAAGGCGATGTCGAGACATCTAATTTCACATTTCAAATCGGTCAAGCAAATCAGTGAAACTGAGCAGGCAACCTCGATTCGTTTCTGCGATTTTACCAACCAGAACAGGTTCAATTACCTGTTAGGGCTCACGCAGCACAGCAAATTGATCGCACTGTCCTTTAAGGAGGTCGTCGATATCGGGATTTCCCCCGATCCAGACATCCTCCTCCCGGCAGCCCTGGACTGGATGAAGGAAAAGATTCGAAACTTAGACTTGAAGGGCTTCAGCCTTGAGCACTCTGACTTTCTTTCAGATGTGTCTTATCGCCCGAGCCTGTTCCTGCACAGGATCGATGCCAAATTCCGATTCAGTACCTCGGGCCTCGATGGTGATTGCGTGATCTCGCTTGGCTTCCCAGAATTTTCTGCGGCCCAGAAAAAAGACAGTGAGATTGAATTGAGGATCAAGCAGATCAGCTTTGATAACACGGGCAGGTCTATCGACAAGAACGACGCCAAGGAAACGATACTGAAGGAGTTGGAATCCGAGAAAATCGAGACCTTCAAGACCCTCTCGATTCCTGCCCGCGGTGCGGTTGCCCCGTAGTCTTGGTCTGAGCGGAGGCATTGTTGTCCGGTGGAGTGTGAGGAGCTAGCCGTCCTCCGCTGAGTAGCGACTACCCGCCCACGTCCCTGCTGAATTCATTAGATCATGGTCACGCATCAAGACTCTGGCTCACTAACGAGGCAATAGCCGATACTAACGACCACTTTTCAGAAAGCTCAAAAGGACTTGGTGAATTATGTCATTGGATGTGGCCTACAGCATTGAGGCTGACGATTTTGTCGACCCTGATCGCGCCTACGATCTGTTCTGGTCAGGGGTGATTACAAACAAGCGCGCATTCGTATGTCCGGCTGCTGACTGCTCCGCCCAAGTCACCTGCGCGAATCTGGACAAAGACGTCCAGAACATGAGGGTCGTCCCGCACTTCAAGGTCTACGGTGCTCATAGTGAAGCGTGTGGCATTGCCAACGGCGCCCCTGTCGAATTGGAGCTCGAGCCCGTTGAACTGGATGGGCAGGAACGCAGAACAGTTGACCAATCCATTGTCGACGTCTTCAAGCTCGAGCGACCTGCCTCCTACTATGACGAACATTCGGTCGAGCCTGACGCGGACGTCCATATAGCGAAAAAGCGTGCGAGAAGCACCCTTCCCTACACCTCGAAGCTAGGGGAATCAGGCATAGTCGGGCCCATTTACTCGGTTCGATCTGTAGTCAGCAGATACATCCGATACCGTTGCGATGAGACCCTTGAGTTCCGGCGGTTGAACATTGCCGGGCAGGACGTGCCCTACGCCAGCATCTTCAAATGCATCTGGGAGCAGGATCTGGACGACCTGCCCGACCACCCCATCATTTACTACGGCTGGGCATATGTTGACCGCACGAAAGCCAATAATGGCTACCGTATTAAATTCAAAAAGAATTTCAAGCGAGGAGAAGACAGCCTGATCACCTCATGCTTCGTCTCCGACGCGTTCATAGAAAACTACAAGCTCAAAAACCTGATGGCAGTGCGGCTTTCCAAGATCGCCGAGAAGGACAAGCCGACAGCGTTCGTGTTTCTCTACGGCCAACCCGCAATACGGACGTCGAATGAACGTGACTACGCAAACTTCGATCTGAAGAATCTCGACATGATCGATGTTAACTACGACTGCCCCCTACCATCCAGATACGATATGTAGGGAGTCTCACCCCGCGGCCACGGACGGCTCTGCAACGTCCTGCAGAACCTGGCGAACCCCCAGCTCGTCAATTTTTAAGGCTATGGAGCCCATACCGGCAGCGTGGAGATACCAACCTTGTCGATAACGATGGCCAGACTTTGTCGAGCTCGCGTCGCCGCGACATAAAACGCTGCTGCAGCCGTGGCTTCCAAAGGTGTGCCCTTCTTAATGAAGCTTTCGATGTTGGCGGTGGGTGCGAGCAATACTCGGTCAAATGTCGCACCCTTCACCCCTTTGAAGTTCTGAAAATCCAGATTGAGGTGCTTCGCCGAGCTGACCGAATGCCTTAGGCACTGCGGTCTATATCGGCCGACGTACTCATCGACATGCTGCGTATGGAGAAGGAACACGCCATCGTGCTCAGTCTCATCGAGGTTCTCCGAGGTAGTGCCGGGGAAGCCCCACGTGGCGTCAAAGATGTTATCGGAAAACGTCGCAATCTCGGCTCTGCATCGGTAGGTGATGGTCGCGTAGGCAATGGTGAGTAACCCCTTAGCCTCTCTATCTCTAAACCATTCAAGCGACGCGGCGTACCCAAATTTCTTGTTCTTCTGGCCTCGGGGGTTTGTAGACAAAACAGCCTGCCTGACATCTCCCACCATCCGCACATCGATTTTAGAGCCGAGCAGCACTTCCAGGATTTCCCAATCGAAGCTGGCTAGATCTTGGACTTCATCGATCAGTATCTCGTCGTAAATGCACTCGAGCCTTCGCAGGAGCGCCGGCGTCGCCTCCATGAGCTCAAAGGCAAGCTTGCCGAGTTCGCAGGCGTACACCCGATTTCCTGAGTCCATGAACCTGCTTTTGCCTTTGGCAAACTGGAACGGTCGCCCTTCGAAGTCGAAGCCCTTGACCCGATCTTTTGGTAATTTGAACCGCAGGAAAGGCTGGGCAAAATGACGAAGCAGGAAGGTGTACCAGCCCATAACCTCCAGCGTGTTGCAGTCGCCTGCCTGACTTGCCAAGCGCGACCTGATCTCTTGCTGGTTCGTCTGGGTGAAGGTCAGAACAGCGATCTTTCGATCAGTCGCTTTCCCGCAATAATCGACAAGGCCCTGCGTCTTTCGTCCGCCAGCTACTGCGAGCGTTAAATGGTTAGGCATTCTGGATGAACTCCGCCGCTTCCTTCATGTAATTCGGGGCGGTTAGGGCTTTCGGGGACTCAGCGATGAGCAAAGCTCCCTCAGTCTTTTCTCGTGTCATCCAGGTCACAAGGTCGGCTTTTGGCGTGATCCCAAGCACATCCCGTAGATGAGCTTCACCGTTCGCTATGATCATTTGCGGTTCGAGGGTACGGCCATCACTCACTTTGCCAATGAAAAGCTCTCGCTTCTTGCCGTCCAGCCACTTCTCGACAGGCACTCGAAGTTCAGCCGGCTCAATGCCGTCGTTATCCCGCATCACAGCGACCGGCTTATCAACGGCAGCACAAAGCTCCAGACAGCGGGCCAGCGCAAGCCCCCGCATACTGATGACATCGACACCGGCAGCCATGGGTGTTAACCGATGAATGTCGTTGAACACCCTTTCGAAAATGATTTCGTCAGAGGGCCCTTCCACCAAGACAACCTTTTTAGCCAAAACGAGGCGGAGCGTGTCGTAACCTGGCAGGCGCTGGAAGTACCGGACGGTGCCGGGATCAAGGACAGTGATCTTCGAGGCATGATTCCGATTCAGCAGGTGCAGGGAATTTAGGCCAAGGCGATTCAGCACGTATGTGCTGTGCGTGGAAACAAACAATTGTTGGTCATCAGATGCAAGCTTCTCCACACGGTCAAGAAGCGTCGACAGGCTGGTATGAGAGAGATGATTCTCCGGCTCTTCGATCATGACGATCTTTACTTTGGCCGAGTGCCGCTTCATTGCGAGCGATATTTTGATCGCAGCCTGCTGTCCCTGGCCGGCCATCGAGAAGGGCACGTTGTCGACGTGAGGGGTAATAACGCTTTCCCAGGACGTGCGGGACGTCTGATCCATAGCCAATGCCATGGGCTCCGCCAGCAAAGATGCACCCAATGTCGCGAACCGTGTATTCACTGTCGCCAGAGCCCCCTCAGTCATCGACGCTTTCACCGTACGAAAGCCCAACGAGATCTCAGCTTTCTCGGTGGTCTCCAAGTGATCGCTCAGAATCTGACGCAGGTGATAGTCCACACCTGCTGAGGACTTGACTGTCCTGGAATCGATGGTTGCCACCGACAGTACCCGTGGGCGCTTGGTTAGCTCCCGGTCAGCGAACGATCGCCATTCGCACGTGTAGTACTCAACGGGCAGCAGAGCATTGGGTGCCTTTAGCCAGTCATCCAGCATGTCCTGATACTCTTCGTTGGGGTAGATCCTCAAGAAGACGCCCGGGCATGCATGAGTTGGCACGGCTGTGTTCACGGCACCACAGAGCACCTGCAATTCATCGTCATCGCGAAGGTAAAGTTCGATCAGGATTTCAGGCAGTGCGGGTTTCTTGCCGGCGGTTCGTTGCGCTACAAACTCTTGAACGAGCTCGGTGTTGAACCAGTGCGGGTTCAATTCTTCGAGAACGCTGCGACCGCCGATCCGGCCGTTCAGGGCCAGCGAGACCGCTTCCATCAAGGTTGATTTACCCGCATCGTTGCCGCCCACCAAAATGTTCATTTTGGGGTTGGGGAGAAGGTTGAAATCCTTGTAGATGCGATAGCCGCGGATGTGAATCCTGGTGATCATGATCGTCATTCCCTTGGCGAAAAATACAGGTTTATTGGCGGTTTCAGTCAATGCCACTAGGATGCTATAGGCGAATGGTTGTACCTGTCGATCTCACTTTACCTAGTCGCACCGCGGCGAATCACCGATGACTAAATAGTTACGGTTATTCAGGGTTAAGTGACGCTGAAAATTATCGAATCCCGTAATGACGTGTCCCGTCTGACCAGGGCTCGTAGCGAACTGGATCAGACTTATATGTGAAGCTCACACCTTGGATTTTATGGATTGTAATGCCGCCTCTAGCGAGCCGCAGACTGGCCTCGGGCGCATGTATATCACCCATGAAGCCACGGGCTGACTCTTCGGTAGGCGGGCTGCCCTCCCAGATCTGCGGGTAGAAAATCCATTGATCTTCGTCCGACTCCCACAGGCTCACCTGATCAAGTTCATCTTCATCCTCAGTTTTCTCGACCCCGCTGGCCTTATGAAACAGGATGGCGTTCAGACCTGGCGATGCATCTTTGGGCACCTGAACAGATGGAAAGAGGATCCCGTCCAAGTTAAGGGTTTCGTTGGTCGCAAGGTAATCGGCGATCGCCTGGGTTATCAAGTAACCCTGATCTGCGCTCTCAGGCATTACTGGCATGAGCATTTGTTGCTGCAGTTCACGAAGAAATGCGCAGCGTTCGGCTTGCTCCTGGCGCACTGGGTCAAAGTAGCTGAGATTGGCGTCTGGGCGAATTCCACCTAGGTCACCGAGGTTCAACAGTCGCAACGGCCGAATGACCTCGAAGGTGGCTGTGACAACCCAACTGCCAACAGGCGGACGAACCTCTGCTATGGCCGTCTGATCATCAGTTGCGCCATAGAAAACGGATATACCTGCGGCGTTCATTCGACCTGCCGATCCTTTACCTCTCGGTGTCGGGCCGAGATACTTCTCAGGATGCATTAAAGCAGCAGACATACCCTCCTCGTCCTCAAATTTTCTTGCCCGCTGGAAGGCAGTGAGGCATTGGCCTGGGCCTGCAAGGGTGATCGCTGAACGTGGTTCGCTCGCGGTGTGAAGCTCCTCTATCCCAGAAAATATCTTCTCCAGTACCCGACCCACTGCGGGATTTACCAACCTGGATTCGAACTGAAGACTTCGTTGCATCTGAGCCCAGTCTGAAGTCAGCTGCGAGGATGCATACGTCTGTTCAATGAAGAACGGGTCATCATCTTCGCACTCGCTCCACTGCTCCCGTAGCTCCTCTTCAAGATCGCTGAGTAAATCCATGTCATCAGCCCCGAGCACGATTTGTAGCACATCAAAGATCGAATGCCCCAACTCAGGGTATCCATGATGAATAACTGCAGGGGGTTGCTCAGCATAGGTAAATGACGCCTTAATTGCTTCTTCGAGCTCCTGAACCAGCTCTTCAAGCGGTACGACCGGCCGCTCCTCGTTGCAGTAGTCGCATTCGTCGACATCGTTGTCGGCAAAACTCGCCTGCAAGTAGCTGTCACAGAGGCATTCGACGCATACCAGCTTACTCATGGATTCTCCATTTTCCTGTGAACGATGGCCTCGCCAACCAATACGCCGGGAGCCGAAGACTTTATTTCGGGTTGCGGGATCGTCAGCGAGTTGAGCGCTACCGGGGACGCAATCGATTACTTCGCCGTTCCAGTTGCAATTGTACGCGCCGGAGCGGCCGCGATTGGTATTGCACTCAGAATACGTTTGAGCTCGATCCCCAGTGCCTCCCCTTCTGATTCAGCCCCGATTTGCCAAGCTCCGACCCCATAGTCCGCATGGTAGGTCGGGCTGACAAGCGCCGTTACTTTGTCTGCCCTAGGTATCAGCAGCAATGAAACGTCAGGCTTGATGCCCTTCCACCGGAGACTGTCGTGATAAATGTGCGCTGACTCCATTGCATCCAGGACGCTGGCGCGGGCGCTGCGATACTTCGCGTCGAAAACCAAGAAGCGCTTCGCCGAAGGCGAGTCCAACGTCACGACGATGTCCGGATATCGCTCTCGCGATAAGCTTTGAAAACCGCGATGCGCAGGTTGATCAATCGCTGGGCATCGGACTTGGTAACACGCCTCAACGGTCACATCAGCCGCTATTCCCCGCCACACGATTTCTTTTAAACCCACCGATCGATATTCACGACTCCAGACGAGTTCAGGAAACTGACGTTGCAGCTGTGAGACTACCGTCACAAAGCACCACCGCTCATAAATCTCCCATGTTGGGCTGACCCACAGCGTCTCATCAGGATCCTTTCCAAACCAACCTGAACGCAACGCGTACCAACCAAACCGATAAGCTCGCGCGTATGCAGGGTGAGCAGAGATCGCATTCAATCCAGCAGCCGATAGACGCCTGGCAGTCACGATGCAGAAAGGTCTCGCTCGTTGAAGCCGTTCAAGCTTGCGAGCAAACGACTCGGTGAACGCGATTCGACGTACGAGCCTTGGCGTTAACGCTGATCGGGTATCGCAGACCACTTCAGTGGCAGCTGCATGCTGAAGCCCCCTCACCACCTGTCGACAACGTCTAAGGAGATCGAAGAGAACAAGTCCAATGGCCTGATTGGCCGGATTGTCCTCTTCCTCGTAAGATCTGCTGACCTCAAAGCGAACAGTATTCAAGGCCGGACGCTGAGTGCTAGCAGGATGCAAGAGTGCCTGTCCCGTCGGCCCTCTGAGTGCCTTATGCACGGATGCGAAGTCCAACCGCTTGACCGTGTGGGCACTCACCGACGTGCGATCGCTCTTCAAGGTTGTTAACGGCCGCTGAGATATCTGTTTGAGCGCGCGGTGAAGCCGATCCCCATAGCGCCTCAGCCTCGCATACTGCAAATGCGGGTTGGTTAGTGCTCCATCATGGCCAATTCCAAACTGAGCCTCTTCTGTGCCCATAACGAGAGCCGGGTCGAAATCCAGAATCGCCTCAACCATGGCAGCGAATGCCTGGCCTCCGAGCTTATTATCAGCTGCTGAGACGTCCAGCCGGTAAATGGCGGCAGTCCGCCCCTGGTCATCCAGAAGCTCTGCCGCGACCTCTCCTGCATAAAAGCCTGGCGACCATAACCACGCACACGCCCCGTTTTCGTCGACCGTCTCGATCAAGACGTCATCAATGTAGAAGGAGAAGCCTTCAAGCGCGGTAAAACGATAAGCCTTCTTCTCCATGAAACCTGGGTTCAACTGACCTGGGTGCACGTCAAATCGAGCATCCCCCTGCTCTACCTGCAAGATGATCGACATGGTCTACCGCCAGAATCTGGTCGAGCCGGAGTGAGCCAGGTCGTCGGCCATTTCTTTGACCTTGCGCAGCGACATTCCCATCCCCGCATGTTTGAGCGTGGTATGGAGCAATGTGAAGACCTCCTGCAGTCGAGGGCTGTCTTCACCGCGCAACTTGGGGAGTATCTTCGAATAAATGGCATGGTCGAGTGCACGTGAGAACTCGATGACACCACCCGCCTGCGTTTGCTGCAGATAGCCAATCACGTCGTTGAGCGTGCGCCACCCGAAATGCAGTCGAGCTGGACGAAGCACATCCATGAGTGAGGACATGAGATTTCTGACGATTGAAATCTGTTCATCCTCAAGCGAGCTCTTCTGCCAGCCAGGAAATGCTTTGACCTCAATGTCCCAAAATTCGATCACTGAGGCTCGATCCAGCACCTTGTCGCTCAATCCATGAGTGGTCTCGTCCATGTTCACGGTGCCGATGATCACGAGGTTGCTCGGATATGGAATACCTGGAGGAACACCATCGATCTCGTCGACTTGACCGTGAAAGACGATCGTTTCGCCGGTTTCCATCGCTGAAAGCAGAGGCGCCAGATATTGTTCCGGATGAGAGAGGTTCATTTCATCAAGAACCAGTGTGTAGGGCTTCGTCGGGTTGGCGCTTGCCTGCAGGAGGAAATCCAGAACGCCGGTACGCACATACGCGTCTGACTCCAGCGGATTAACGTAACCCAGCAGACTCGTGTAGTCGTGCCAGCCTGGCTGGACAGGAACGATCAGCAACCCTTCACTTGGCTCGGGATCGTCCTGCCACAGACTCAGCGCATAGTTACGGGCAAGTTGCGTCTTTCCCGCACCGCTCAAGCCTGTCAGCACCGCGAAATGACGCCTCGGATGCCCCCACAATCCAGCATCAAGTTGTCCGATCAGCTCTTCTGGGAAGCGAAACTCTTGATCAAATCGGGCAATCACGGCACCTAGCTTCGGCCTCTCAATTTCGATATCGAGCTGTACTGGGGCTACTTGAACCAAGGACGAACTGATACCTGGAATGCTCGCGAGGCCCTTAGGCTCCCAGTGAATGCGATTAACCCACTGCTTACCCCTTTCGGTAAGGCTGAGCACTTTCTCGGAGATCGTGACCAGATCAAGGTATCTGAACCAACCAATAATCGCTGATGGGGCGAAATCAGTTGTCCATCCAGGGTTTGCCTTTCTGAGTGTGAGGATGGCATCACGGTTGGATAACGGTGTGTCACGCAATGCCGCTAGCAAATAGTCAAACCCCAAGATGCGGGTGATCATCCAGTCAATGATCTCATCTGGATCACCCGACTCCAGGAATGCCTCACCGCGGGGTGTTAATTGCAAGTTATTTGCGTTGGCACGCAGCACGCCCCATTCGGCGATTAGAGCGTTCAGCTGAGTGTTGCAAGTCGACGTTTTTGATTGAGGGCTGATCGATTGCAAGTGTTGGATGAAGTCTTCACGAGTGCATCCATCTGTTGCAAAGTCGATCATGCTTTGAATGGTGGCCGTGCCTCCGCCAATCGCCAGCAGACCGCGCCTCCTCCTCTCAGGAGGCAAGGGCTTGAGTACTTCGTAACCTGTCTCTAGATCGGATATTTCGGTGGCTTCGCCTTCTGGGTTCTGAACATAGTTAACGAACATTAGCCAAGGCAACGTCAAACGTGAGACACCCTCCCTGGAATAAACGTCAGCCACTTCCCCCAGCACTTCATTTAACCGGTTCAATACGAGTCGGTGCAGATGACGCCTCTGACCGCTTAGTGGAAGCCCCAAGGAATGAGCCAGCTCGCGCAGTTTCCGATGATGCGCTATCGACGTGAAAGCGCCTGGACAAAGCAACGCGAAGACGCGGTACATCTTGAGTCGAGGGTTTCTTTTGGTCAGCCCAGCAACCGCGGATGCAATTTGAGACCAAGCGTCAGCGATGAGCATCTCATTCTCAATAGGATCCCGGGTCTGCGCGTACTTTTGCTTCAGTTGCCAGAGGCTTTCTGCGATTGCGGAATTTTCGGCGACCGCAGAAATGTTGATGCGCCCCATGCCTGTTGCCGAAACAGCCTCGGTGTCCCAGAGCGCCAGTTGGAAGTCCTTGCTTAGGAACTCTTCATGAGACACATCCCTGACACGCACCAACCATTTCTGGAATTCGGTGATCCAGCTTTGATTGCCCGCCAAGGACATCACCTGCTCCTGGAGGCTAATACATGCAGCCCTGAGCTGTTCGTCATCCTTAAGATCCAGCAAGTCCATTCTCCACCAGCGATATTTATAGATGGCGAGATAATGTCATCACTGAGAGGCGGATGCCAGATTCGGCCTCTGCATCAAGAAAAGGCACAAAACAGAATTTTCGCAGGCCCCTGCACTGAGTAAGTCGTCGCTGGGGGGGAGATCACCAGCAGTTGCAGCTAAACGTAATGACCTTTCAGAAAATGGCGTTCCCCGACCAAATCTGCTGATTTGCTTTGTCAGCGAATGAGCAAGGTGGGTTGAAGGTCGAACGTCGCCACATACCGCCGTTGAAATCTACCCGGTCGGATCAAGTGCTCTATTTGGTTGGAGTGAAGCAGCAGGGATCCAAGTTGTAGCGAGACTTTTTCGACGTCGCGAATGGAGATGTTTCGACCAGGGGCACGCAGCAGCTAGGCTCCTATTACCAAAGTGACGGTCGCCACCCACTTAACGAAGCTGGGTAAGCGAAGAAGAATAAAGGACTGTACGCCTCATCGAGGCCGACTCATCTTGTGTCTCTGCCCTCTGCAGGATAGTGCGCTAGCTCACCAAAACTACAGAAGTGCAGGGGCATTCTCAACGCTATGCCGCGTTACCATCCAGCGGCACACAATCTGAGCACGAACGATCAGGGGTTTAGGCCCGGATCGGCTGGTGCGTTGTGCATACGACGATGTTGGGGTCAGTCGAGCAAAGCTGTTAGCCCTGTCAGAAAGGTTTCAGCCTGTAGGCGCTGATCCAGCACTTCCTGCTTAGCTTCGACGCACTCCTGCTGACGTGCCAGCAATTGTTGATCCAAGGCGCGGCTTGAATCCGTGTACAAGCGCAAAGCCTGCTCCCGAATAACACCTATATTCTTATCAAGCTGTCTTTGGAGCGACTCGCGCTTTTGGATTCCCGCTTCAATCTGCTGTTGACTTAAATGCTGCTGCAGCAGGTCAGTGCCTACAGATGCCAGTTCTGTGACAAGCGGAGCCAATGCAGTAATCGCCGAAGTCCAGCGCACGTAGCTGCTTGCCTTTTCCATTGCCTCCTTTGACTTAAAGATTTTGGCGATTGCGTCCTTCAATTCGTCCCCGGTCAAACCGACAAGCTCCCCGAGCTTGACACGCGCCTCCTCGATCGACATTCCAATGTCAGACTCAGCTAACTTTTTTACAGACTGGCCGAGCACAGGAAGGAAACCGAACACGCGCTTGCTGTGCTGGGAGAAAGACCCCGACACAGCCCCGTCTTTATTGGAAGCCTGGGCCGCAAACCCCTCCTTATTTAACAGGCTGCCGATGTCCAACCGGCTATTGGACTCACGGATTTCAAGTTCTATTTCCTGCGCCAGTCTCTGCAGTGTTGAGGTGCTGTCCGTCGCCCACAGCCCGATAGTTTCAGCAAGCGTAGCCTCCAATTGCTCCAGCACCCTGTGTATGTCCTCCAGATCTACCTGTGCGGTGGGGCGAAGCGCCTCTTCGATCCGACCTCTCAAGTCCATCTCAGCGTGGGCCGCTTGGTTTTGTAGCCTTTGGCTAAACAACGCGTACCGTTGCGAGTCATTGTCAAACCGCTCTGCTTGCAACTTCAGAACACCCGACTGGGCCCGCACCGCCTCTTCCAGCTCTGCGGCTATCGAATACACAAAACGCAGTCCCGAAAGCTCGCGTAAGCGTGGCTTGTCTTTTTTCAAGCTATGGAGCGTTGTTTCAAGAGCGGCAATTCCGTCCCAGTCCCGGCCAATGTCATACATGCTTCTATCTGGATCAGACATGTTGCCAACCATTTGATACGGGTCGGCCACGACGCAATGAACCACCGCAACGTTTTTTGCCAAGTCATCCTTGGAGAGCATACTGGCAAGCTCTTGCAGCTTTTTCTCAACCTGGCCTGCATAGCCATCCGGACTGTCGCCGGGATCCACCCCTGCTTCATCCATGCGGGAGATGACAGCAACGGTCACGCCTTTCAGCGCGGTAGCTGGCAGTTTCGGGTGAAAGAACCTACCACTGATCAGTGAGACATAATCAGACTGGCCAGAAGTAACGAGTTGCGGTGGCATTACCCAGATGTAGGCGTCAGCAAGCTGCAGTGCCTTGCGGGTTATCGTGTCATGCTCAGCGTTACCGCTTCCCAAGCCAGGCGTATCGATAAAGGTGATGGAACCCGCGCGGGTTTCTGCACTTTCGAACGTTTCACGTCGAGCACTGATCACAACCCAATCAGGCACCGGGCTACCGGAATCGACCAACAACCGTTTCAACAAGCTACTTTTGCCAGCATCGTAAGCACCGAAGATGACGAATCGGGCGGTAGGTATCTCGGCAATCGTCAGCCACTGGTCGCGGTACTTCGCCACCACATCCGTGGACGGGACGTAACTCAGTAGGTGTTGCCAGATTCGGTCGATCAGGTGTGCTGTCGAGTTACTCAAGTTCGTCTCCATTCTTACCTAAAAGTATCAAGCCCCTGCTGCATAGGCTTCGATACACATCAACACGTTCTGAAGTCGTTTCATACTGCTGGCTGAGTATCAGAATATCGCGCCCCAACGCCTCGTCGCACTCTCGGAACCTGCCGACAAGCTCATCCTTTCCTCTTATGAGCCCTGGAGCGTCGTCTGTGCCCTCGGTCAAGATTTCAATCAACTGATCCGAGGATTTATCCAGCGAATCGGCCAGTGCTTTCCGGGCGGCTTCGCGCTCTGCGACTCGCTTCTCGTCCACAAAAATGAAGGCGAAGTCCACCACAACTCCGATCACTGCAATCACCGCCCCCGCTTTGGCGAAGGTTTTGGCCAGCTTTACTGCGCCCCATGGTCGGAACTTGAAACCAAGCGATTTGCCAATGCTGTAAACGACATCCCGGGTAGCGCCGCCAAATGAACGTCCGACTTTATCGAAGATCTCAAACGCCCACCCCTTACCTTTGGCATCGTTAATTTTTTCGCCTCTAGGCTGTTCGCGTTTGAAGGCATGCCGAAAAGTGACAGATTCTATCCGACGAGAAATACGTTCATTCGATAAATGCTGCCATCGCTCCAGATCCTTACTGAACGTTGTCTGCCAGTCGATAATATCCGCTTCAAGCTCCGGGTCGCTCCACCAGTTATGCAGGTGTTCCGCTTTTGCTTTCAGCTTGACTGGATCACGCTCCGAAAGCATCGATTGCTTAAGCGCGTTCGCCTTGTTGTGCACAAGAGATCGGAGCCTGAACCGATAATTCTCACCAAGCCGATCGCCTTGGTCGATGCATTCTAGGATGAGCAGCTTGAGTTGTTCGAGCTCTGTAGTTTGCCTGCGCATCTGTTCCAGCTCAGATCGCAACACCAGTATTTGTTGCCACAGCCGATGGATGCCTCCGTGCAGGATCGAATGGGCTATGCCCGACACCGACAAACCTTGTCGCAATGCACGAAGCTCCACCATAAAAGGCGTGAAACCATCCCAGTTTCGATAGGAATCAAAAGCTGACGCGTCTGCGTCACTGCGGTCGCCGACGAGCCCATAGGGATCGCTCGACATAAAAAATATCTGCCTTTCATCAACATTGATAGAACGCGACGCCAGCGCCTGTCGCAGTTCTACACCTTTGCGTTCTACCAATTTCAGATAGACGTCAGGAGAAAGCTCCGGGTCGACCCCCAGTTCGTCTGAGCGGTTGACGATGAAGTACGTGCTGTCTCGTTTATCAACGATTCCCTTGCCGTAGTCGCCAGAAATGACCGTACGCAACGGTGAATCATCTCCCACTATCAGGTTGGGTTGCAGGAGGAAAATGACGATGCTGGCGTCAGCCAACGCGGCCCAAGCTTCTTGAGTATGCACGTGGTGGCTGCTTTGGAAGCCAGGACTGTCAATGAGGTCGACACCGTCAATGTCGTACGTGTGCGAAACATCCGTCAATGGCTTGCCGGCCACCTTGAGCGTATCCGGCACTGGTAGGCCTGCATCTAGCAGCAGCCGCTTGATGAAGCTGGATTTGCCGGTGTTGTAGTCGCCTATAACATGAATGCGCGGCCTGCCTGACCGCGAGTAATCCACGAGGGTTTTCAGAACGTCTTCGTCTCCTGGGTAACGCGCACAAGCTTGCTGCACATCATTGAGCCACGCCAGGGAGTCCGGAAGTGTGAGATCGCGGGTAAATCGACTAAGGAAGCCGCGCATGCCCAGAAACAGCTTCTCGAATACGTTGAGTTCGTAAGTTCTGGCTCTTCCAGCTATTGAGCCTCCCTGAGTCAGCGTCAGGCCGTGCGGATCCTCAATCCAATCCTCACCTAACCAGTAAAGCGCGCCAGCATTAGGACGTTGGCTGAACATCTCCCGCTCGCGATTTTGGGCGATCTCCCATACCAGCAGCTGTGCGTTGCGTGAGACATCAAGAGAGCCAGAATGCTCGTTAATGGTCTCTATGACTGTCGCGCATCTCTGCGTGACCAGGCGCAACGAAAGCGCGTTACGAACAGCTGGAAACAACAGATCGCGTGTAGCACTCAGTAGGACGAGCTCCGATTGTGCCAGCACCTCTTCCCTTACACCACTATATGCCTTGTATATGAGCTGATGCAGCTCGGCCGTGGCCCGTCGCCTTCCTTCCAGATGCTCACGCTCTGCCTGATCTCGCGCCTTCTGCCCTCCCCAACCGAAGAAGCTAGCGGCGACAGCGCCAGCAAGACCTATGGCCGCCGCTGCACCAGCTGCCCACCCGAAAGGATTCCAGGCGTTGATGGCAGCAAAGCTTCCTAATGCGCCAATTACACCGGCCAGTACACCGCCCCCCTTTATCGCCCAGGCGCTGTACTTCCAACCACTGCCCGCATCACCATCGATCTTGCATCCTTGAAGCCGAATATCCATTTCCAGCTTGGCATCACTGAGTGTCAGTCGCGCTTTAGCTTGAAGAAACCGCAAGCCGCGCACCAGCACGGACTGCGCTTGCTCGATAATTTCTTTTTCATCGAAACACTCTGCCCTGACGTCTTCCGAAGACAGCTTTTTACGACGTTCGAATGCAACGCGGACAATGCGATCGGCTTTACTGAGCGAAGCGTGACATAGGTTGCCCAACGTGGTGCCGAGCATTAGTGAGATTTGCTGAGCGTATTCCCCCTCCTGCGACGCCTGGAACCTTCCGCCTCTGATCTGTTCAAGTTCAGTCAACAAGTCCACGTCATCAACTGCCAGAGTTTTTCTTCTAACCGAATCATCTAATGCTGGATAGCCCACGAGCGCCAGCATCGGTTCAAGCATGTTCCTCTCTAGTGACTCGGCACCCAGAATGGACTCGTGCCTGATTTCATCGATAGCACGCCTCAAACTGCTAAAAACACCCCTTAGCTGGTCATTCAGGGAGCCAAGCCGAATATCAACCGCCGCATCGGTGATCACCGACACCAACAGGTCTTCGAGACGCGGATAATTAGACCATTGCTCCAGACTGTCACAGCTGTACAGATTCCTCTGTTTGGTCAGGCTTTCAAGATCAGGGCCTTCAAATGGCATTGACGCCCGAGCGAAGACAGCACGCTTGGAGCTGACCGCAACAACCGGTACGTCATTCACGCCGAGGCGCGACAATTCATCTCGGATATTGGTCGCATGCTCGCTGACTGCTCGTGAAAGATTACCGCGGGCCATTGGTGCGGACACGCGGCCCGGCATTCTCCACATAGCGTTTCGCGGGTTGAGTACCGCGATTACTGGTTTGCGATACTCGCTGACCCACGCGGCAAACTTGGCAAACTCATCTGCCTGCTGGCTTTGGCTGTCAAAGCAGACCAGAACAAAATCGGCGACCTCGACTGCCTTACGGGCCCGCGCTTCAAGATCTTTGCGCGAGTTATTCCGTCCCCACCCGTTGATGCCCGGCGTGTCGTAGATCAAGCATGCATTCCAGGCGAGTGGTTGAACGTCCGTTGTCCAGTCACTTTCACCTTGGGAAACAATTGATCCGTTACCTCGCGTGAATGCTGTGATCAGCGAGCTCTTTCCCGCTCCCGTACGACCAAAAAGCACGATATTGAACGTGCTCAGTGCATTTCGTTGGCGCTCAACGAGATCCAGGATCAATCCACGCTTTTCGTTGAGAATGTCAGCTAACGTCTGGGCTACGTCGCCTTCAGCGTCCGGTACTCGCTGGGAGAGCGCAAAGTCTGCCGTCTTACTCATCTGGGCCAATACAGAAGCAACACGCCTGCTGAGCTTGCTCACCTCGTCCTGGCTTTTCGCGACCGCATCTGCGGTCGCCTTGGATAATGCGTCTTCCGGGGCCTCATTTGGTTTGCTCATGGCAATACCTCCGCCTTCAATGCGCAGAAAGAACTGAGTGCGGATTTGATAGGGTTAAGCTGGGAATAATTTATTCGGTGCGGAAATTGAACGCGGGCGGAAATACACCGGGCAGTACAAGCCATACACTCACTTCCTTGTCGAATGCGCTTAAGCCCAAGAGGCTAACGAGGTAATTAGCAGAATGATAGCGTCTACCCTACGCTGCGGGATAGCCGGAGATAGTCTCATTCGCGAGTCAGCGAGCACTCAAACCTTCGCGTTCGGCGCAATGAATCCCTACCGTTAGCCCAGGTTTCTGATCTTCAGGGATGACCCGCTCAGGGGCTGATGTGGGATTGCTAGTTTATTCACTGAAGCTGGCCAAAATACAAAATCGAGTGGTGGCTACGGCCACCGGTTGCTGCCTCAATCGCTGAGGAGGAACCAGGGCACCCGATCCGGAAAGATTAGCGACGCGCAAAGCGCGCCGATTCTCGTTGCAGGATGGCGTAGCGATGTGTCGTTTTCCATTTGCGGGATGCACGCAGTCTTCCAACGCTCAGCAACATCTGCCACCGTCCAGACCTTGTGGCCGATTTGGAAAACATGGTTTATCCCATTAGGAACGAATGGCTGGCTGAACTCTAGGTAGCTTTGCGGGATCATCTGCAGCATTTTCTCGGTCGGAATTCCTGTTGCCGCCACGATGATCGCCCTTCCAACCTTCGGTTCGGGCGACCCTTATGAGCCTTGGAGGATTTGCACGGGGCTGTTGATTGGTGCCGTTTCCGCTTTGGCCGCTCGCGAACTGGGACGAAAGCCCAAAAGCATTGCCTCATATCTTGTCGGAAGTGAGCGCATCTCCAGTTATCCGGGTCATACGCTTCACCGGAAATTTGAAGAGTTCATTAACGACTGAGGGGGATGGCCTGAGTTCTGCTCGCTGCGTATGTAGCTCGATATGCCATTCGGCGGACGCCCTGATCAGCACTCTGCCTGAGAAAAACAGGTGGTGAGCCCGGTTAATGAGGAGACCAGCGAGTTCACCACCTAAAAAACTACCCAACAGAAGATCAGCGACCATGCCCTCTACCCCGCCCGCTCAGTAAGCGGTAAGGGAAGCGGGAACCAGGTCGTAGCCTGGGTCTGGTACCCAAGCGCGGCACTGGGTAGGAATCTTCAGCTGCGCAGCGATTATGCCGGTTTGATCGAGATCGTATTATCGAAGCACGAAGCCACGCGTTGTCAAAGCTGAAGCCCTTCCATGAGGACTAAGTACCAGATCAGGGTTACAGGAACACCGTAGGAACTAGGTGAAGCGGGTCTTGTGTGACGCGGCCTTTCCGGCCTCTTGGGTTGGACTCATTGAGACCTGCCCTGGGCTTCGGTGGAGATCACTCAGAGCGCTTTGGCGACTCACTCCTGGAGATGGCCGGGGGAAACAAGAACAACCCTGCAGGGATGCAATGGTGGTTTCTGCTTGTTCAGAAATTAAAACGAGGGAGCTCATGAAGATATCAGATCGGTTGCCGTACATCTCCGCCGGCCACTGAAAAAACCTGGATAAAAATAAGTCGCAAAAATCACGAGCGTGATCAAACTCCTTCCCCACCGGCCACGGTGAGTACAACGTTGTGTAAGTAAAACTAATGCGACGGTGCTTAACGACTGGGGCGACCTTTACCCACGAGCCCGTGCGAAGTGCGGATGCAAAACCGCTGCGTTCTGCGCTCCGACGTATTAAGTACCGGAGTACGCGTACGCGTGGCATGGCCACTAAGAAGTCAATCCATACACCGGAAGCGCCAAATGAGCCGTCTAGGCAAACTGCACCTAAAGGAAGCGAAATCTCGGTGATTAAAGAAAACTTAGTATCCATTCGATACTCCCCATTCCCTCGCCTGTATATTCTGCCAGCAAGTCAATTACCCTTCACTTTCCAGTGGAAGCAGCGAATCCCTCAATAAACTGTTGAGTCCTGCTAGAGACTATTGGAGGTTGCCATTGGGCAAGTCGGCGTGCGATGACGGCAGCGTGCTCTGCCGTAAAACCATTGCAGGATGAGCCCAAACCATGAGCATTCGAAAATCCCATCACGCCCCCTACTGCATTCAGTAGTGCCTCAATCACGCTTGACTCGTCTGGTGGTACGACCTCGTAGAGCCAACCGAGGATAAGCAGCGCGGCCCTTCGGTGAGCGATACTGGCTATCAAGGGCCCGTGAGAGAAGGTCTGTTGGAATACCGGGAGCTGGAGGTAAGCAGCATCGTTACGCATGTAGCGGTTGATGAGACCGAATCTAGGATAGAGCATCAAGCAGATCAGAAATTTCGAGAATGCCCACTCACTATTTTGGTGAACATCGTTGCTCAGATTATGTGGGACGGCATTAACCTCGAAACGGTTAAGCATATCCTGTACGAGTCGCAAGGACTTGATAGACCGCCTCGCGTCCTGCAAGCGTGATGCTGAGAGGTACCTGTCCTTGTGTAAATGATGCATCTGGAAAAATTTCATGGCCATGCTCAGCTTAGGCCCGAATACCTCCGCAGCATCGATTAACGGCAAATTATGAATTTCGCAGACTACGACGCCCACGGCACACCATTTGTTCAGTGAAGTAGGAAATGCATGGGTTCGAAAATTTTCAGCCAAACACTGATAGCAAAACGTGCGCCTGTAAAAGCGTGGTATCAGCCAGGTGCTAGGTGGTTGAATGAGGGCAGCCCTAAGATCACTACTCATGCCTACGGCGTCACAAGCCGCGTTTGTAAAGCTGGAGCTTCGCGAGAAATCTGGATCGAAGTCTACCGCCGGGCCCGAGGCAACCCATAGCTGGCTGAGTGCTTCCCGGCCGAGCGGCGTGTATTTGGAAACCATGCTTTGCCTATACAACCAGCACGACAAAAGTTCTCCCTCGATCGGTAAGCAATCGATGCAAACAGTCATTTACTTCTGACCATAGTAGAGGTAGGCGGGATGGAACAATCGCAGAAATGTATTACCAAGGTTTCCTTTGGTAATGAGATAAAGCGCTTCCAGCGATACGTCCGCGAACTCGGTTTGTGAGTTTTCAGCGAGGATCGATTCGAAAAAAACCTTGTATTCATATAAACATTGAAAGCCATCCAGGCTGAAAGCTTCACCACTGTGTGATGAGCCCACCTGCAGTTCAAGCATGTCCGTTGTTTCTGCATGAAGCCCAGAGATTACAATGTTCACTGATGGGAGCGCAGTTAGAATCAGTTTCAGCTGATGTACAGTACGACGCCTAGCACGCTCACCACAAAGGAAAATATCTATATCGTCGACAAAAATTGTGGAAATCTCTCTCAAGGTAATAATTTCAATTGCAAAGCTGGGCAATTCACTTTTAGCTTGAAACTCAGCATCAATATTTAGGTGATTATACAACTGACCAAGAAGATCCAGTCCGGCAAGTTCAGGATGGTCTGCTATAGTGAAAAACGGATTACTCACGCGCGACCTGATATTCTCCATGCAGGTCGTCAAACCAAAACCAGGCTGGGATGAGACAACGCAAAGTACGCCCCCACGTGTCAAAGCAGCTAAGACACTGTTAGCGGTAGCAAACTGTGAGGGCGAGAGCTTGATCATGTTTTTTTGGGCTTTGCAGGATGGTGGATTTTGAAACCGTACTTCATCGCCAAGGCATCGATGTTAGGGATTTGATCTTGCGTAATCCGTTCAGTGCCTTGCTCGATAGCGTCCATAGCGGCGCATTTGAGAATCTTTACGATATTATCCAGAATGCCATGTGAGTTTGAATATATGAGCGTCCGCAGCTTTGGGGATGCAACGTTCGACACAAGCTTCAGGGGCAAATGGGTTTCGTAGGTTGCAATGAAGTCCACAAAGTGCTGATCTAATTTCCAGGACTGCAGTTCCCATTGCACAAATCGCCGATCTAGCACACGATCAAGTATCATTGCTTCATTCGCAACTGAGTTGCCAAAAGCAATAACGCAAAGCTTGAGCTTGCCTTCTGCTAGGCTGCGCAACAGTGACAAGATTATTCGTTTGTTGGTGCTCCCCTCAAGCATCGCATCGGACAACTCATCGATGACAATGGCACCGATATCCCCCGATTTAATTTTTTTCTCAATGATGTCAAGTCTGTTAGCTGCAGTGGTTCTCTTGCCGATCTGCACGCTAAATTGCTCGCAGATGGCGTCATGTAGTTTGTATCGGTTCAAATTCTCGGTCAGGGTGATAAATACCATTTTCTTCCCCGAAAGCTCGCCCAACGCCTGCAGACGATGAAATAATGCGGACTTGCCATCACCGCCCTCTCCATGGATGAATATGCTAGACGCCTGGATCTGGTGGTCTGTGTATACCATGTGCTTTAGGCAGTTCAGCAAGGGCTTCAAGCGCGGGGTATCGATCCAGATATCATGGCGGCATATCTGAATCCTTTGTTCTGGGGGCAAGTCGACAAGATGCCTTAAGTCTGCTTTGACGTGACCGTATTTTGGAACTTCGCACTGATTATTCATAACTCAACTCTCCTTAGGATCAATGATCAAAACTGGAACAAGCAGATCGATTTCATTGGTGTCTGAAATTATTCGTGGCTTGAAGATATCGTCATCTTCCTCCCAGATAACGTCATCGGATTGGACATAGAATTTGCTATCATCAATGTGGTAAGCCTCCACTTCATCCAGATCCACCCTCTCGGCTGAAGGTGGAGGTGGAGGTGGAGGTGGTGGAGGTAGAGCTGGCTGTTTCGGCGCATTCATGAAAGCCGTTTTCATAGCTGCAGATTCTTGAAGAATTTCTTCCTGACGATCCATAGCGGCGGGCGCGAACTCATCATCGATGGTACCGCTAGCCTTATTGATCAAACTTGGTACACGTTTAGATAACTGCTTGTGGTTCGAGTAGGATTCCCAATGTATTGATAGCCCTTCACGGTTGTAAGAACAACGAATTTTTAAGAATTCATTAGGCGCCTTTACCCAAATATAGCTAAGGTCATACTGTAAATACTTGACATCGAGTTCTTCCCCTACATAGTCCTTCAGGGCATCGCTTTCATACCTGCGGCCGGCGAAATTGATCCCGTAAGAGTGAACTTTGTGCTTGAATGAAGTAGGGCAGAAATCGATGAGGAATCTAGCTTCATCTTTTTTACTGATAACCCTAGATGAGTCATACTTTCCCTCGCTTTTATAATGGGTGAAAGCTTGTCTAGGGGTGCAACCTAGAGATCTGTGAATTTTTCCGTGGTAAACTGTTATTTCTTTCACTATCCACTCCGCACATTGTTTGAAGTCTAACTGGGCATTTAGCTCGCTTTCAAAACTCTGCCGCTCTACAACGTTGCTCCCAGTTGAGCCGGGAAGAAAGTGCACTCCAGTTGTCATGAATGAGCCAATAACGCGTTCTATGATCCCGCCATACCACTTTTTGCCGATGGGCCGATGTTCCCATTCCATCCCCCATTCTTTACATTGCTGGATAAATGCTTCACTTGTAAACTCAGCAGCATTATCTGTAAAAATGACGAACGGAATGCCAAAGAACGGAAATTCACCAGGGTGAGTAAAGAAACTGAGCAGGCTGCTCTCTTTATTCATAATCGCAAACGCTAAGGCAGCAGCAACCGTGTTTAGGCTCGGAGCTTCCATACTTAGATAAAAACCTAGGATAACCCTAGACTTGTCGCAAATGATCAGGGTTATCCAGGGACGACCGATAATCACATCTCTATTAAACTCATCAACGAGCAATATGTCCACGCGGGTATGATCCATTGACACGCGACGCAGCAAACAATCGATGATTAGTTTGTTTGGCTTATATCCATATTTTTGATTGAACTGCTCAACAGTAAGTATTTTTCGGTCACGGTCTTTTTCTGGTATTGCATAGAGATACCTTCTCGCCGTATGGCGACTTATCGGTTTTTCACCAGCACGTTCACAATGACGGTTAGCCCACTTCAACAACTCACTGATAGAGGCCTTCGGGCCCTCGTAATGGTTTTCGAACGCGTTGCTGAGCGCGGCCACCTGTCCCGATGTTGTTCGACTGCCTCCTTTAGGCGTTCCCCTGTGATTACGAATGATGTCCTTTCCATTGCGATGATCGTCGAGCAACTTGTAGAAATGGGATTTTTTTAACCCAAGCAGTTCCATGCCTCTACTGGCAGACATTCCTTGATCGATCTGTTCGAATACAGATCTACGTTCATCTGCGAGCTGTTCCTCCCGGTGGTCAATCGTCCTTACCTGATATGGAATGACTTCATTGCTGGGTGGAACACCAGACTCTTTCCAATCTCTGGGGACACCTTCGTGGGGTCTTTTGACTGGAACCAATCCCGTAGTTTTTTCACACGGTTGAGCTTCTTCATACAGATCACTCTTATCCATGACCAACTCTGATGTTTATGATTTCTAACTGAGGTACATGACACTTGGCTCATCATAGTCACTCATCCACAATGCGCAACCATGTATAAAAACCCAGCAGCTGAGTAGCTCGAAACGCAAACACCGACTTATGTATATATTGAACTTTGAGCCACCGAAATAAATACACTTAGTTTACTATTTAATTTCTCAGTCCTTTCAATAATTTACTATCCAGCCTTCACTAATTGTGATGCTTTATGAATTAAAAAATATATTAAAAAATATCGTTTTTTTATAACCAAAAAAACCGAATCTGACCAATAGTGGTTATGAAAAAAATTTTGTTCGTGCTGTGTAGTCGCCGGGGATTGGCTGGTCGAAGGCCTTACGGCACGTCTGTAGCATGTGGTTACGGGAAATCCGCAACTCTGGGAGATTCAATTCGTGCGAAGGAGTTAGTCACTAGGGGGACAGAAATTTACAAGCCTGACGTTTCAATTGTGCATCTGATCGAAGTCGCTGGTGGGAGGTTGGACGGGGATTCCGTCGTATGGGTGGAGGGTGATCTAGATAGATGGCACGTACGTTTCATTGGCGGAAAAACGAATAGATGGCGTTCCATTACCGGAAAAAAGATTTCTGTTTTCCGGCGATGGGGCGACATCGCAGATAAATAACTGTAATAAAAGGGGAAATGGTTTTCCGTTTAGCTTTCAATGTTCACACACCATACACCCCTCGAATCAACCCGTTACGTTCCATCTCTCCAGTACCTCCTCAGCTTCACTAGCCCCGCCATCCCTCATTGCCCGGTTTGAAAACCATAATTCAGCAGCTAGAGATCCCATCCGAAATTCTATCGCCTAGTTCTGCCAACGCTCTCGATCTACGGTGGAAACTGAAGCTTCACTAAACTGAGCTGACGATTGTTTAGTCTTCTCCTGTTATACCGGTGCTTTTCTCGACGATCGGCGCCATCGCGTAAGCCAGCGCTCAAGTCAGCCCAAGCCTATTCACCATTGATCCCCGCGCCTCAAGCGGCCTTAATCTGATTCCGCATCCGTCAACATCCTTCGGCGTCTACAATTTACATCCATGCGCTGTCACTCCACGGCCGAGTTCTGGCGTCTCGTCTATGCAGCTTGGGCCAGGCTGCCAGATTAGATCGCCTGCAGGCAGCCGCAGCCGGTGATCCGACCACGTTGCGTGCCTAGTGGTCTCAGCCTGTTTACGGCCACCGCCACGATCGCGGACATCGATTAAGAACCCAGCGCGCAAACCACGCCCTAAGCCTGCGCCGAGCTCGCCGTCCGAATCGCCAGCGCCAGCCGACCCCACGGATTCCTTCGTGCCGTATCCGTTGTTCCCGCCGATTGTGCTCCTAACCGATCACCAAGGCTTGGAGCGCCCAATCAATAACGACGTCCGCGCACGGCTCGGTACCCTTGATCCCGCCGTGAACCAAGCCCCGACTGAGTCGGGGTCTTGGCCCTGCGGGCTTCCATCCTCGTGCCTACGGCCAAAGGCCTGCGCGTTCCGCTTGCAACTGCCCTCCCCGGCATTAATGGCAGCTTCAAGTGCCGCGTTTCGTTAACGGCAACCGAACAGCTCACGCGGCTATCAGCAGAATTTCCCGCGCCTCGGTCGCATGCTGGATCAGCCCAGGATGTTTCACTTCAAGCTCAATGAGATCAGCTTGGTAGGTCAGAGACGGCGTCATCTGTGTTCCGTCCTGCAGGAAACGAGTCAGACCCGCGAATTGCTCATGAGTGATAGTTGACGCAACACTGCGATCGTTGGACAAAGCCTTTACCCGTGAAGCGTTGAGGCTGGCGATGTCGGTGGCAAGCTCCGTCAGGCTTTGTCGGGCGTACTTGTGAGAACCGGCCTTCAACTGAACGTGGGACATCATCAAGCCAAGGTTTACCAATCGGTGTTGCAGTAATGAAATCTGATCGAAGAGTACGACGTTGCTGGTGGCATTCCGCGAATGCCGTTCCAAGAGAAGCCTGGTGAACTGATACTGCTCATTGAACGATCCAATCAATGGCCTGAGCTGCTGAACATCACCTTCTTCGCAGAACTGCATTGCGGTGAGTAGCAGGCCTCGAAAGCGAGCCTCATCAGCGAGTAGATTCCGTTCGTGCCCTTCACTCACCAACTGCCATGTATGTGCGATCGTTTTTGATTGCTCGTCTATTTTCTGGCTGATTTTATCGAGTTTTTTGCAAACGATGACAAAGCCTGCAGTTGTCACTGCGAGGTTGAGTCCGCTCATTACGAGATTGGCCGACTGCAGACCCTGAAGCACATTCAAGCTCTGCTGCACCTGATCCATGCCGGTTTGGAGCGACCCTAGGCCACTTGATAGGGTGGATTGCAGGCTCTGTAGGCTCTCTTGGACATGCCCTGAGTCGCCCGGAAAAAGGAGGTGCCCGACGATCTGGCCAGCCTTCTCGGTTCCCTTTGAGTGTCGGACTACGCCACCCCAAAGCGTGTAATCTCCGCTATGCAGTTTGGCCAGGACATCTGGGATGTCAGGCAAGGAGCGTACAAGCGCGTCAACGTTTACAAACATGCTTTCAGTTTCTCCGTGTAGGCCTCGAATTCTTGGTCGTAACGTGCGCGCCGCAGCTTGGCGATTTGCAGCACGGCAGGAATGGTGATCCGGAACGCCGGCGACGAAGCCTGGTAAATCGCGAGTCCTGCGGCTCCAATAGCAAGTGGCGCTGCCACCATTGAGAGCACCCGGCCTCCTAATGCGCTGGCGAAGCCCGCCCCGCCACCAGTGGCAGCCATACCGCCCAGGCTACCGGCAGACAACATCAGCGCTTTCACCATTTCATTGATGTAGCAAGCGAGATTGCCGCCGCTCAGATAGTCCTTGAGCGCTTCGTCTCCCATGTATTTGTCCATGGCCTGGCGGATGATGATTTCCTCAATGGCGAAGATGTCATCTTGGGCGGAGGGTTTTCCGTCCAGCTTTTTGGCGACATCTGTTGCAAGCTCGAGGTAGTCGATGCTCTCAGTTCGGAATGCGGAGGCAATGGTGTTGCTTCCGAACGCACGAATTTCCTTTTCAAGCAGGCCCGAAATAGATTGCAAACAGCCCTGCACCTTCCGGGTCATGATGGTTGCCTTCACGTCGCTGTCGAGGGCTATCCTGCCCTTGCCATTGTCGGTGATCAGGTCGGCCAAGACTTCCAGATCCGCTGATGCGGCACGCGATAAGAGATCGGATATCGACCGGTCTCTCGGAACAACTGACTCCATGTATCCCCCTGTAAGCATTCCTAAAGTGGCCGATCATCAATGCAATGATTGCCTATGGCCAGTACGGGCGTGCTTATTTTAGCCACAAGACCCACGCGTGTCTTCCCGCTGGAGAGTCAGGCTGGGGCTCACTGATGAGGAATGCAGAGCAGACGCCATGCAACGCATTACAGCGACGCTTGCTCCATGGGCATCATGAAATCAAACTACAACAATAAAGGCAGACCTATGACCTCCCCGACCGCTGCATTTTTCGTCTTCATCCCACAGCAGCCTCAAACCACGTATTCTCCACAGCTCGGTGACAAGCTGGACAGTCAAGGGGAATCCATCTTCCAGGCCATTGGCATTTCCTATTCGATCCTGGACAGGATGATTGCCCACAACAGCCAGCTGTGCGAATGCGGCTGCGGATTTCTTCGTGACGACGCTCATGAAAGACGGTTGGTCATGGGACACGTCGTACCGCTTGCTCATGGAGACCGATTGGAAGCGCCGGATGTATCGGGCCTGGAATGTCTTGAATGCCGAGAACCGTGCGAACGCAGTAGCGCTCGACTACGAGGTGTACCAGAACTACTGGCCAAACCTAGACTTTTGCGCGGATGGGTTTGAAGCGGAGATGGAGGATTGGATCTTTAAAATTTTGAAGTAGTAGCACTCTACATAATACGAGCACCCTACTCTAGGGGTGTTTGTGACGTGACGATTAAGTACCAGAGTGGCGGAAGGCCGCCCTGGCGAGCAATTTCAAAGCCTGCTTGTAGATTACATAGTTGGGTCGCCAAGGTTATTTTTAGGCTTGATGCGCGGGGCAGGCGACGCTAGTGGTTTATAAATTTTTTTGTTGATATTTATGAGGTTGGGATCTAGCGCAAGATCAGGGCTCAAAACGGATTGAGCGACTATTAAGTACTTAACCCCACCATTTACATCAAGAAACCCTTTGACTGATTCGACCAGGTCAGGATCAAAGTCAAGCTCGTAGCCTTGCAAATATCTGTCTGTAAGGCAGCACGACAAAAACTCACAATATGGATATATTGCCCTGTCATCGCTGTTAATAGTAAGTAGGTGGCGAGTCGGGATAGTAGCGGAAAAGGCGGAATGTCCACCCTCACTGCTCATGCAATCATAAAAAACAGTTCGATGAAATGAAGAATTACTGCAATACCTTTTCAACTGCTCCATGTCTAATGCAGAGAATTTTGATTTTGAATCATTAGCTTGGTCGTGATAAATTCGTTTGGCCTCAAGAAACGCCACCCCTTCCAGTGTTTTATTCTCACCAAATCGCAGCTGGACTAGAATACCAATATCGCCGTGCTTTTGCTCAATGCCCTGCTCTTTTGTGTTTTTATAGACATCCCAATGGCACTTGGCGTTTTTTCCAGGCTCACCTTGTTCAATTGTTACGTTCGAATGCTCGGTTTTTAATGCATACAGCAGTGATCTTGTAAGATAATCCTCATCTTTCCAATCTCTGGGGTAGCACTTACCTAAAGCACTGTTGACAGTGTTGTCTACAGCTTGATGCCAGTCGAATCTTGAAGAGTAATTCTCCATTTAAGCGCTCAACTCCACTTTGATTTTTATGTAAATATGCGATGCATGTGAGGTAATGTGTCCCCTGTTCTCTGCCTGATGAATATCGTGATCGCAGGATGTATTTACTTGCCAGCTTGCAAGGTGCGAAAAGGCTTTTCGAAGATTACCCGATCAATCGACTTCGGACAACTACTGCCGGTTCTGATCGGCAGCGTTAATATGCTACAAAAACTCGAAAACAATAATATTGGCGTACGATATATGGATGTGCCTAAAGCGTTTGGCCGCCTTGCAGTACAATGGATCCCTTTAAGCTCGCAGCCCCAGCGCGGCCGAGCCCATCGTAAGCCGATATCTTCATGCCCACTCGGGTAGTACTGTCCCACCGGGTTGCGGGCCATATCCGCTGCCTGGTTTGCCAATCGTATAGCCACTGCTCGCGCTGCGCTCGAAACCAGATACCAAGGCGGTCAACAAACTCTCAGTAGGGGCGTAACCTGAGACTGCAACAGTGAAAAAAGCCCATAATCCGCCATCCCGTTGAATAGCGCTGGTCGCAAACTCAAGCTCTTCGTGTTCCGCCATTAAACCGGCCTTTACCAGATCAGCTTTGTTAAAAAGGCTGGCAAGGTGGGAAGGAAACTCTTCCCATTGGCGATCAGTGATGGGGCTGAGTAGCGCGAAATGCTGACGTGGGGGGTACATGATGCCAAAATCCTTTTATGATCAATGGCCAATCTTATCGAGCGACCGTTAACCTACGCAACCACTGCTGTTGCGGACACGGAGAGGGGTACGGATGTACTCCTCAAGCCGTTTCGTCACCCTGAGCGCCGTCGCGATGATTTTTCTTCTTGGGGACTACCCATCTCAACTAGGCCGCTGTAGCGCCAAATGTGACTCGACTATGGTGCCATAGAACCGTGATCCTACTTGCGGACGGCAGCAGTGCGGTTGCTGTCGGCAAAAGGGCAAGGCCTGCAGCTAGCACCAGCACCAGCACCAGCACCAGCAGATCAGCATCATCTCATTGGGTTGCAAAGTGCGATGCTGTATCCCGGGATCCAATATCTCCACCTCCATCTGAGGCGTGACGTATCTGCTCCGTGCGGAACCCAACTTGTATCCAAGCGAGGCTGCATGCTCTACCGCTCAACAATCCCCAACCTACCGTACTCAAGCTCCTTCGTCTGCACTGAGCTCTGGAGCAGCGGCGCCTAAGTGCTCCGTGCGCTACAAACCATAACCATCATGGAACTCACATCGAAGCGAGTCTATGATCGGCTGATCTCAAAGTGCTTTTATGGAGTAGTCCATCATGGACGAGCAACTCGGACGCTTGCACGCTTCAGCCTGCTTTAACTCAGCCTCCACTTTCAAGGAGCCGACGCTGCGCAGCAAAGCGTATGCGAATGCCGCACTCACCGAGTTTGTAAAGCTTCAACGTGAGCAGCCAGAGATCCTGACCACCCTGCTCAAGGGGGGAAATCAGGGCGCCAAACGGCTGAACACCGACCCTTATCAAGGGCTTCGTGAGGTTATCCAGAATGCTGATGACCTGAATGCCACTTCTGTGCAATTTGGTGTACAGACTTTTAACGGTAGTAAGCAGCTGGTCATCGTCCATAACGGTTTGCCCGTGGAACTCCCCCACGTGTTACCAATGATCTACCCGTTCTACTCCACCAAGCAGCAATCAGCGGAGCTCAAAGGTCGGTTCGGCATCGGACTGAAAACCCTAACGCAGCTCGGCGATAATCTGACAGTCCACAGCGCGCCCTTCCATTTCGGCTCACGTGACGACCACGTGGCCATGGTGGAAGAAGCCGAGCCTATCAGGGACTTTTACGATCCCCTTGCCGACCACACGATGGTCAGCGTCGATCTCTATCCAGACTATGACCTTGCCTCTCTGGAAGCCTGGTTTGATGACTGGGCCCCCAGCGACCTGATCTTCCTGGATAACGTTCGCGCTATCACCTTGCTTGACCTGGATGAGGGTATCTCGCTAAAGCATCTAGCGATCCAGCAGACTCAATCCGACTGCCACTTCAAACTGTCACTTGGCAAGCACCAGAGCAGTGTCATCCACTCAACCTTCTTGGTGGACGACGGTCTTTGGGAGCGCTTCGTTTGTGAAGTGAGGGTTCCCGCTGGAAAGGCACGCGCTGCCAAGGCAACCGGCGACTTCACACCCATTGGTGTAGCGGTGCCGGTGAGCGGGAGTGCACGAGGACGGATCCATGTAGCGCTGCCCACCAAGATCCACACCAATGCTGCATTCTCTCTCGACGCACAGTTTGACCCTTCAACCTCTCGGGAAGACATGATTCATGGCGCGTGGAATCAGTGGCTGACCGAAGCATCCGGCCAGTTTCTAGGTGAGTTGGCCATTTATCTGGCGCAGCAACGCAATACCCTTGCTTGGCTAGCCGTTCCTGTCGGAGCGAAGACAGACAGCAGTTCGGATTGGCTCAACAAATTGTTCCATGAACAATGGAGCAAAGTGATAGAGGCCTTCAAAGCTTGTCCGACTCTCATCGATGACCGCTATGCGCTGAGTCAGATTTCTTATTGCGATGAGTCGATCGACGGGATGCTGACAGAAGCTGACCACCTCGCAGTGAGCGGATGGCCAATGCTGCCCGAGTGGATGCGGGACAGTGACGGGCGTTGGCGGGTCGTCCTAGAAGCCCTCTCCGTTTCACACTCGCTGGAACTCGAGGATGTGTTCGAGCACTGTGAGCGATTCGAGCAAAAGTCTCCGTCATGGTTTTTGGACATGGCTTTAAAATGCCTTGAACTGGACGAGGACTACCTGCTACTGGACTCTCAATGGGTACCACTTGCAAGCGGGCAACGTACACAAGCCAAGGCCGAAGACGAGGCCGACTCCTGGCTAACAGGGCAGCCACCCGCGATTGGATTCGCAGCCCGCCATCATCTGACAAATGTGGTTCACCCTCTTCTTCTCTCCACGCCATATGCGCCCCTCGTCGAATGGCTATCAGAGAGCGCGAATTACAAGGCAGACGTAGTCGCCCAGGATGTGCTTGAAGCGTTTGCCAGGCGCTTCTCGCAAGACCCTATTGCAGCCGACAAGCAAGACCTCCTCGATCTGCGAGACCTGTTTGAGCACGTCGACACGAAGAACAGTCAGTTGGGCCAGGAGGTGGGCGCTGCACTGCTGATCGACGCGTTCAGTCATGTTGCACTCGAGGATGGTCGATCAACCGTTACGAAGGTGCTCGCCTCCCCGACTAGCGTGTATCTGCCAGCATCCATCGCTGATTCGCAGGACACATGGTCGAAGGCGGCGGGCACCACTCCTGAGCTGCTGTGGGCTTCTGCTAGCTACGCCGAGGTGTTCAAAATCAGCAGAGCAGGACAAAGGGGCATCCAAGGCGAGTCAGTCACCACAGCTCGAAAGCGAGGCGTGAAGCGTTTTCTGTCATTGCTTGGCGCCGAGGTTTCTCCTCGCCTCGTTGAGGTCGCCACGGACTCCGCACACATCGTGCTTGCCGCTCAGAGTGCAGCTCGCCGCTTCCTGGGCCGGGCGCGCGGTGGACTAGCGCGCGATTTCGTCTCGCCCGATCTTGATGCCGTCATCCGTAACATTCGTCAGAGCCCAATCCAGCCGGTATCACGGAGAGGACGGAAATCCCGTGAGTCGGCGCAAGCGTCCGCCCCCACGGCCGTTGAGAGAGCGATAGCACTTTTTCGCTGTATCGACAGCAACTGGCTCACCTTCGAGCCGTACAGCAGAACCTTTGCCTACCGAGAAAGCGGCAGGAGTGATAGCTCACCAGTGCCCACTACTTGGCTCGCGAGATTGATTGATAATGCGTGGTATCCCAACTACGCAGGGACACCGTGTAGACCAACCACCCTCATTGTTGAGACGAAGGTCACGCTCGCGATGTATGAGCATCACACGGATTTTGCCAGCGGCTTGACCGAAGCTGACGCGAATAGCGAATTTGCGCGTGCGCTGGGGATGCGCGTCAATCCGCCCGTTTCACAGCTGGTGGCGGCTCTTGAGCGTGCCAGAAACACATCTTCATCTGACGAAGTCAGCCTGATGAGGTTATACAAGGCCCTGGCTGGCCATTGCCCACAGGGCGCCTCCACCGTCGCGCATGAGGCGATGATCGGCGACATGCAGGCCGGGAGTCTGCGTGGGAAGTTCGGCATTCAGCGTTCACAAAAAGGGCTCATTGCCCCGTGCGTCACAACCGCTAGGCACAGCAAGGAGTGGTTCAGCATGCGAGCGGTTTTTGCCGGCAAAGACATCTTTCATGGCAGACAACCTTTCGTTCTGTATGACCGCAGCCTCACTCCGTTATGGAACGCACTGGGTATCATTCACCCGGACTTGAAAAGCTGTATCAGAGAGCTGGAATCCTTGGCCAAGACCGCCTACGACCCCAAGCAGGACGCATTGTTGCTCGACATCTATCGGCACATGGACAGGCAGTTGGATAAAGCGACTGCTGCAGATAGACGAAGCCTGAGCCTCCTGCCATTACGATCGGGGGATACCTGGACAACAAAGCGCCCACTGTATTTCTCACACTACTCAAACCTCAAATCCGACAGGATCGCCTTGTGGACGCCACCTTGTGCGGCTGACACCATTTCTCGATTCGTGAACGCCGCAGGGCTGGAGAGGCTCCCATTCGCTGCAGCCGCCCCTGCGATAACAAACGCGACCCCTGACGTGCTTGAGTTTCGTTTCCAAGCTGCGCTTCGCATGCTCAAAGGTGACCTTGCGAGAGAAGATGAACGCTCCTACAAGGCGATGGAGCCCTGGAGTCGGTTCGACAACGCCCGACTCAAGATGCACCTGCCAGGTCAACTGATCGTCAACGCCGCCCGAAAGGGGGCGCGGCAAATTCCAATTCAGCTTCACGCCTATTCCGATTTTTCCGGCCTCGCGGTGCATTTCGACGACGAAAAATTCATCGGCAGGAGCGAGCATGGCGGCATCGCGATCGCGGGTCTGAGCGATGGAACGTGCATGCGTGAGATTGCGCTTGCCTGGGTGTCTGCCTGGGCTGCCAGTGAAGACAGTGAATACATTCCCGACATCAGCCTAGCGACTGATGCTGTGGAGACCAGTCTTGATACGTTGATTGCGGAACAGGAAAGGTTGAGTGGCAATAATCGTAAGCGGGTAATCAAGCGGGATGCTGGTACGATGGCTACCACGGACAGTGCTGATCGCCCTATTCAGACCCGTAAGCTCAAGGCCCTGCCTCACGAATTCCAATTCACCGTCGAAGCCATTGATGGAAGCGATCTCGCACATAAAGGGCCGCAGCCGCGCAAAACCGGCCCGCTGCTGAATCCGTCTGCTACACCCAAAAGGCCATCTTCACCCTCGGTTCCAGAAACCGCTTACAAACAGTACTCATCAGCAGAATTGCAGACCAAGGCTTGGGCTTATTTGGAAGCTTCGATGCAGCGGGATGATGCTGTGCTTGTGGATTTACAGTCATACAGAGGAATCGGCGCTGACGGGACTCTGGATCAGAGCACCTTCATCGAGATGAAGTCGTTCGCCCGCGCAGCTCCTTCAGAGATCACTCTGACTGAAACCGAGTTCCGTCGCGCAGAAGCAAGCAAAGCCAATTTCTACCTAGTGATCGTATCTGGGTTGGAGGAGGGATTCGAAACTGAGCTGCGTATCTTTATCAATCCTACCAAAAGCCTTCCCTGGACGCCCAAGGGTCAAGTATCCATAGGTGGACTGGCTAAAGGAGCTGCCTTGGTGCTGAGGGAAACAATGGACTAATCAAGCTAGTTAGCTTATCTGTTCACTTAGCTTGGGCATTCGGCCGCACCGGAATGCTTGCGGGCTGATCCTCCGCAGCTCCAAGAATGCCGAGAAAGCCCGTTTTTCCAGCCAAGCTGGTGCTAGGGCGTCTGTGATACGCTCAGATGCTCTACGTAGGGTCTTTCCGCAGCTGCAGGCGTGTGGGAGTCCTGCTCGGCTCACCCTGGTCAGGTGTTCACATGTCGCTCAAAACAGGCTTTGCCAGCGTACTGAAAACATTGCGGATCAGCCGAGGCCTAACTCACAAGCAAATGGCTGAGGCCAGCAGCCGTGGCTATATGTCGAAATTGGAACAAGGGCTATCAAGCCCTACCGTCGACAAACTAACTGCCATCAGTGACACGCTGGGGCTGAGCCCTCTGACACTTTTTACTCTGACATTGAGTGTAGTGCTCATGCATGATGCCCTTTTGTGCTTGTGATTTTCTCCGCCAGCGTATGCCTGAGGTGAGCGTTGAGGTTGATGTATTGCTCACGCCGCTGCGGCTGGGCAGTTTAGATCGCCTTCACCGATACCACTTCCATGTACTTGTACCTTTTCTTCCTCGCCGCAGCCTTGGCTTCCTGTTCCGCGAGCAGTGTACTGAGGGTGCTGACGTCAGGGACGAATTCCTCGACTTCTCCTTCATACTCCTTGCTGACATGGAGTATCACGCTAAGCTTTTAAGTCCCAGATCTTGTAGGCTTCGTGGTGGGCGCTGAAGGGCGTGATCGCGCTTGGACATCCTGCCTCGACGATTCGCTGGGGGTTGGAACGGGCGATGCACCGCCAAACAAGGCACGGCGCATATCCTCCTCTGTTAGGTTCTCACTCATCTTGACACCTGGATAGTTACAGTTGAAAACGAGTCGTCCTAAGGGCCGTGGCTAGCGGTGAGGAACTCGGAGCGGTTGGTTTAGTTTACCTTGGGAGCGACGGCCGTACAGCCCCAGTTTTCAAGGCATCCCAGCGGGGCCGCCTCCCCGGCTGAAGTCTGTCTCACCAAGAATCAACCCCTGGCAGAACAGATCCCGATCTACGATACCGACGATTCCCTCATTGGTTGCTGGATTGAACTGGCATACCCTCCAGAAGCCCGCCTCCCCGAAGTCCACGAAGACTGGAGTTTGGGTGTGCCACCGGTGAAACAACCGACTCCGTCCCCACCATTTCAAATGAGCCAGTCCGTCTTCTCTAAGCGCCCCTCGTGATATGTTGAAAGTCGAGGGATCTAGCTCGCTGCGGGTGCCATCGATGACCCAGACCATTCGTTTGTAGAACTGTTCTCGGGCCGTCACTTCCACCGGATCAATGGTGGAGCGCTGGAACTCGACGACTACACCATGGCTGGTCTTCACGTCGGCGATGTGGCGCTCTCGACTGACAGGATCTTGGTGTGTTACCTCCTGCCACTCTGCTGGAAATCGATTCTTCCATCCACGATGCCAGGCCGTCTCATTCTCCCACCAGGGATCGCAGCTCGAGCGTGATCGATGCGCCCAGTGCCAGATCACGTGCTTGCCACATTTGGATATCACTTCCGACTTACACGATGGGCAAACGCCGCGTAGTTTTGGCTCGGCTTGCACCCTTGTACCGCCTACGAAAGCGTATTTCATCTCGAACTCCCTTGATGAGTAAGCTCTCAGGCGTGGGTTCGTGATCGCAGTCTTCTTCTTGCCACACCAGAGCGTCGGTCGCACAGGCATCTTGGAAAGGTGTAAACCTATTTTTGAGCTGTAAACCAAATCAGTTAACAGGTGGGAAATATGTTTACACCGACTCTGGGCGCCGCCGGCGTCGCCTCTCAAATATGGGCACCACCAAGCTAGCCCGGCGCATCGCTCAGGGAAGTTCAAAGCCTAATTCGGCCAATGCTTGGCGCTCCTTCGGCTTCAGTTTTTTCACCGCCCAGATGAGCATGTGCCGGGGGCGGGAGCTTGCGACGTAGGCGAAGCGTGCGGCTTCAGATTTGCAGTCCGAGAGCCAGTCGGCCCAATGGGACTCGTGCTTGCCTCGGATTCTGGAGGACACAACCACGGTGACATCGTGCGTCTCGCCTTTGACTTGGTGAATAGTTTCGTAGCGTAATGTCTCCGGTGCTCCATCTTGGATCTCCTGGCTTAAAAGGCGTATGGACACCGGTTTGTTGCCCTCTCCACGCTGGGCGACGAGATTAAGCCCTCTCAACGCCTGCAGTTCCTCCCGTATTTCGTCGGGCACGAAGCCTTGATCTGGTAGCTGTCGGAGCCCGAGCTTTGCGGTACGAACCCATGCCGTCCATGTTTGGTTTGCGTCGCCGGCGCCATTGGCGACCAAGAACTGGAGGCTCTGGTGGAGGAATTTGCGCCAGCTCAATTTGGACTCCATTGAGACCGGGCAATAGGGCCCTGCTTTTGTGACCTGCAGCTGGAGCTTCCCTGCCAGCCAGTAGGCAAATGTTCTCACACTCACCTTGAGGTCATTCAGGCTTCCTGAGCTGGCGCCGATGCAGGCGACTGCGAGTAACTCAATGCCTTCGAAGGTCTTCCCGTTGCGCAGTCGTTGGAGGGTCGTATGCCCTCGCGCAACCATCACGACCTTACCGTACTCCGTTGTCATGGCGCGGATCGTTGGCAGTAGCTCTGACGGACAGCCTACGTACTCGAGAATCTTTGGCTGGATGGAGGCGATTTCAGGATTCCCGGAAACCTTTCCAGTACCGACGATGTTACTGCAGAGGTCGACAATGGCTTGACCGCTTCGCCAGTTGGCTGTCAGCTCGTACTGCTTGAACTGGAGTGTCTCCATCAATTGGCTGACATTGGCTGGATTCGACCTGCGAAAGCCGTAGATCGACTGATTGAGATCGCCGACAAAGTGGAATTTAACTCCTAGCCCGCTGAGCTTGCGTACGATCATCAGTTGTTCGGCGGAGAGATCCTGGCATTCATCCACGATTACCACTGGGAAGCGGCGGGCAACACGCGAGAAATAGCCATCGAACCTACGTTCCTTTAATGCCATGAGCGCCAGCATGTCGATGTCAGCATAGGTCGCGTAACCGGCAAGCCAGAGTCGCCTTTTGGTAGCTACGAGATCAGCTTTGATCTCCTGAGTGATCTCTGCGTCATTGAGCTGCTGATCGAACCTTCGCTCACCCGTCGCAAACTTGAACCGGCCTGCTTCAAGATCGTAGTTGTACCGGCAGGCTGACACGCGGCGACCACAAATCCGCTGCCGGGTCTGGAAGATATCTGCTTCCCTCTCAAGGATCCGAATACGGAAATCGCCCTCTTTGCCTGGATAGCCCGTCAGCTCGCTGGCGATGCTGGCCACCAACCGGGTCAACACGAAGCTGTCGAAGGTAGAGATGCAGTGCGGTAAGCCGATCGGCCCGCCCAAGTACTTGTGCACCCTGCTCCGGAGCTCGTCGGTGGCGCTGTTAGAAAATGTTAGAACAGCGATACCCGAAGGCGAACGTGACCACGCCTGGATGGTTTGCGAGACCATTGCAGCCACCACCTCGGTCTTGCCACTTCCTGGGCATGCTTTCAGGTAGCTGTGCTGATCAAGCGGCGCTGCGATGTATTCCAACTGCTCCTTGGTGAAGTTCATCGCCCGGCATCCCTCGGCCTCGAGCCTTCAGGTCTGATCCGGGTCATTCGGCTTTTGCCTCGATCCCGCAAGCCCAGAGGATTGCTAAGCGGATGTATTCCGGCACGACGAAGCCATCCCTCAGGTTAGCCAGTACGTCCGCAAATGCCTGCGCATAGAACCCCTTGCCAATTTCTTTCGTTTCGATTCGATCAAGTATGGCATTCGCGTACGGCGCCCTCTCCGCTGAACTCATGGTCGAGTAGTCCAACTCCGCCCGCGTTGTCAGCTCCCTCACCACTCCCCCATCTTGTACAGGCCAGAGACTGGCCGCAGCTGTCGACATCAATCTGAGGTTGTTACCCTCCATCGCGATGTCGTACTCAAAGGTCTTGTACTTACCCGCAAACAATCTGCCGAACTGCGATTGACTGATCGGCGCTATCAACGCCAATGCCGGATTGTCCCCGACCTGGAGGTCATCATCATGAGGAAGGAACGAAACAGGAGCTTCTTTACCGTCCTCCCACGCAACCGACCGGATAGATTTCGGAGGGTCATTGTCGGTAAGACCTGCACACCTGATCGGGACATTCTCGCCCGGCTGATCACCTGTGACATCGCAAAACAGCTGCATGAAATGATTGAAGTAGATGCCGCCGAGGTTGATCACGGAGACGCCGTAGTCATCCAGGCAGTTCTTCCCCTCGCCGTAGGGGCGCAAGACAATACGCGCCAGCTCTGGCAGCACCATGGCCTCAGCGATTCCTTCCACGAGCAGTGCCCCTTTGGAGAAAAGGAGGTTGGATTTTGTGACGTCCAACCAGCGATCCACAAAGCGGCGGCTGTGCTCGGGAAGGCCGCACGCGCTGAGCGGTATTGCTACTGGCCTTGCGTCATTTGAAATGTGGATGAGGTGATCCAGGGAGACGGCGGCAGAGATGACCGTTGAGTGCGTGGTGATGATGACCTGGATGCCACGTTCTTCAGCCACCGTCTTCAAATGTCGAAGCAGGCGCAATTGCAGCTGAGGATGAAGATGCGCCTCTGGCTCCTCGATCAACAGGAGCCGCAGATAGGTCTCTTCGCCTCGATCGTCTTCTTCCTCCAGGATCAATTCAGCAAGGATCGACGCGATGTACAGGAGGTTGTTGTAGCCAAGGCTGTTCTCTTCCAGCGACCGGAACTGGGTTGTGTCAGCCTCGCTGAGGTTAGGGAAGTACAGAAGCCGCAAGCCCTCCACGATCCGGGAGAAGTTGACTTCGGAGAACTGAATCATGGTGCCCTGAGAGAGATTGAGCCCCAGCGCTGCCTTCAGGTTGTCTCCGATTCGCTGATTGGCTTGTTTGATCGCAAATTGGTCGCTCTGAGAAAGCTCGCGGTTGAAGTTCCCGACATGCTCTTCCAGTGGGTGGAGTGTCTGTGCCTTCCTGGCCTCAGCGAGCTCTTTGCGGCAGAGGGCCTTCATGAGCCGGGCAAGGCGGGATTGGCGTCCTTCGCGAAGCTTGTTCTCGGCGTCACGCAGCGGAGGCAGGTAGATGCAATGGATGTAGTCCAGCGTCTCGGACTCAAACGGTTTGGCATGCTCGTGACCTGCGTAAGTGTGGTGCCTGAAGCGACCGCGAGACTCTTGATTGCGCGCCTCAAAAGTCAGCTTGGCCTCGTCATGATTTCCACACCAGGATTCAAACGCAATGGCGTCCTGATCATCCAGACCTGAAAACGTCGCCTGAATCTGGATGCTTTCAGCAGCGACCGCGCCCGCCTCAAAACCCCGGTAAAAATCGCGCTCACTGATGATTCGCTTGCCTGACTCCGAGTCGTTGAAGAGCTGGCGCACTGCACTGACCACTCCAGTCTTGCCGGCCCCATTCTCTCCCACGAGCACGTTCAGCCCGTCTCGAAACTCGATGGTGAACGGCTCACCAAAGCATTTGAAGCCCTGAACATCCAGCGTACGTAAATACATGAGCATCCCTTCTTCATAAATTGCTAGATAGCCGGACTTGAGCCGCGCCACCTGTACTATCACAGTGACATCGAGCCAGGTCTGCTCGTTTGTGGTGCTTGGTCAGGAAAAGCACATCATCAGCGGTTGCCTCACCTCAGGTGCCATCAGCTTGGAAATCTCTTCTACCACCCATGTCGCGCAAGGCCACAGCGCCTGTACAGCCAGCAGCACGGTGAAAACGAAAAACGCCCGCAGGAGGTAGTCATGCGCCAGCTTGATATAGCTCACCTTGGCGTTGTTGCCCGGGTAGTTTTCGATGACTTTGACGGCGATAGACTTGGCCAAGCTCGCGGCGGGTTGTTGCGTGCTCCAGCAGCGTGAAATGTCGTCGGCCCCCACCATGTGGGCATTGCTCACGCGCAGTACGCAGAACGCGCTGTACCCTGCTCGAAGGACATACGCCACTGCAAGCGCAAACACCGCTAGCGACAGGGCGCCAAGGGCTTTATTGGTCTTGTCGCTCCAAAGGGTCGGCAATAACGACACCAACACCGGGATGAGTGCGGTTACTGCCGCAAGATAGACCCCTGCTTTCGTGTCAGCACCTTTACGACGCTCCTGTTCGGCGTCGTACATCCGGCGCGCCTCTTCCAACGCTATTTCGCTCTGGAGATCCCAATTGCCGTCGTTGACGGATGCTTTCCACCCGGCGCGCATTTGGTCATTTGCGGCAACCTGTTCAGGCGTAGGTGGAACCAGGGTCGGCCAAAACAACTGCCTATCAACTCGGGCCATTTCGTATCATCTCCAGCTCATCAACGATTGCCGCAGCAATTGGGTATCCGGTTTGATTTTCGATCCAGGCCCACTGACCGTTTGGATTGATCTCCAAAAACCACAGCTTTTCATCTGGGTCACACACCAGATCAATAGCGCCATACCGCAGGTTCAGACGGTGCACCAACTCTCGACATTGAGCAGCCACTTGATCGGGCAAGCTAATGACCTCGTGTCGTAAGTCAGGGCGACTACCCCGTCGCCAGTCAACTTCGGTTACTTCGTTGTCCTGAGACCAGATGGCGGTGGCGAACACCTGAGCGCCAACGACAGTTACGCGAACATCATATTTTTTTGGCACCTCAGCCTGAATGATCAACGGGGCAAGGCCAAGGGCAGGCGCATCTGCTTCGGTCAATGGCTGCAGCCGTGAGGTGAACATCACCTTCTCCAGCGCGCCCGGCAATACCGCTTGCCGCAGAGGTTTCCCGATTGCCCTTCCCTCTGCCGTCAGTAACTCGGCGGGCTTCAACTGGTTCGTGATGGCGGTATCCGGGATATTGAAACCGATGTACCGCGCAATCAGGAGCTGTCGCGGTTTATCTTCAGCCACAAAGATCTGAGTAGGGTCACTGAACCAGCAACCCTCCAATCGGAAATAGAGACTCTTCAGGAAGCTGCTCCATTCCGCCTCAATGTAAGCACGTTCACCCTCATCCAGAACTGCCTCAGGTGCTTGTGGCGCGCCAGGCCTGCGAAAATAGGCAGCGGTAACGTCACGCCCCGTAATTCGTTTCCCTTCCAGCTCAATTGCCCAATCATCCATGGCACTCACGCCCAATGTGCTTCGGGACAGAGGGAGCAGTTCAGTGTTAAGCCTGAAATAAGGCAAGCCCCGCCGTTGGAGCTCTGCGACGACGAAGTCCATCGTTATGTCGCGGCGATTAGTAACCAGCAGAAACATGGTGGAAAGCCTCAATCCAGGTAAAAGCGCTCATCTAGGCCGAATTGCATATCCCCTGGATCATCGTGCTCAAGCTCTGCCTCGGTTTTGGTCATCAGCTCCAGCATGGCATAGCTGTCACCCGGGTCATCCTCTTCGATCACTGTATCAGTCTTGGTCATCAGTTGAAGCAGATGAGAGGCCTGCCCCTTGGAGATGAGATCGTCGTCACTTTCGGGCTTGGAGTTTGTTTTTGTCAGCGTTTCGAGCGTCACGAACGAGTCGTCATCCTCTTCACTGTTGACCTTGGTCTTGGTGAGAAGCTCGTCCAACGCTCCGCGAGCAATAACGGGCTGAATACCATTAGGTGTCTCAACAACCCACATATCGTGCTGAGTCGAGTAATAACCTGGCAGATTGTCGGTACCTGTTCTCGGCACAGCGCTTCTTGCGAGCAGGGGCGAAACTGCCTTGTAGGCGGGGATGGAGGCTGTAGGCATTACGCTGAACTCCTGTATGGCGATTTGCCAACATATTACGGAGAACTGAGCGATTCGTCATGTTCGCTCCAGCTGAGCACCTGTAGGCCAGTGTGTTGCGTTCCTTCGCAGGGGACACTTCGTGAATTGATACCTTTGATCCTCAACACTGCAGCCGACCGAATGGGGGAATAGTCAAATTCCAGCGTTGTCCCGACTCATGATCGGCGAAAGTCGAACCTTTCCTGATTTGGCGACAATTTGGCACGACAACGTGGTCGCACAGATGCTGCGGCTGATGACCGGAATTATGGCCCAGGCGCAGCAGCGTGGTGAGGTTCGACCTGGCGATCCGACTCTGTATGCTTTCTCAGTATCGGGCCAATGATTGCCGGCGCGCTATTTCGAGAGATATTTGGCCTATCGAGTCCTTATGCTCCGACCTCCAGGCGCGAGCCAAGCAGCGTGGCGACACGGTTGTCAGGGGAATGCTAGTACCAGTTGAACAAGGCCAGTAGGTGCTGATGCCCGATGTGTGTTGAGCGGACGCTTGCCTGGAAGTCCCTTCTTCGGGAAACAATCATGGTCTATACATGGGCAGCAAGGCTATCGACCCTAGGTATCCACGAAACATAGCAACAACAGGTGCCTACAACGGGCACCTACGCATTACACTTTCAATCAGCGGTAACGCTGCACCAGATCTTCAGCTGCCGTCTCGCCATGGATTCCTGACTGAACCCGGTACGAAGGTCGCCGAGGACGAGTGCTAACGGATGACCCGACCTGGTTAGGCCATCCATCATCTGCAGTTGGTTCATGTAGTCATGCGGCTTATCCAAGCCATCAGCTTTGAGCTCACGAAGTCCATCAAGGTTGCAGCTTATGACCCCAGAGCAATTGGCTGCATTCAAGCTGTTGGCCAAACCTTGAGGATCGGTGTCTGGGAAATAGAAAACATTTGGCGTCTCCTCGGCCAGCATCGCAGCCGTAGCGGGTGAAAATTGTGGCGACCCCCTGAAGACCCACGGAACTCCCGCAAGCTCCTCAGGCATTTGATATAGATGAGCGCCCAACAGGACTGCAAGATTCTCGACCATCACGAATCGGTCAATGCCGGCCAGCACCTCCACTGGGAGCGCTAAAGATCCACCGGGTGGAATCATGAAGCGGGAACCACCCAAGTCCACTCTCCCCTGAGGGCTACTCACCAATGCCAACAACCGGCCGACAACCTCATTAGAAGCTTTTTCTACGCGAGTATGGCTCGCAAGCCCAATTCTTGAGCCTTCTACCCTCCTGGACTCAACCGGATCCCAGTTAGCTTTATCGATCAGGAGGCTTCTAAGTGCTTGACGGTCAGCGGGGCTCAGCAACAGCTTACTGCCACTGACTTCACCGATCCCATAGTCTCGGTGGATCGTCTTCCAAAGTTTGCCGAGCGCCACACTATCCAAGCCCATGCGCACGAGCGTGCTAATCATCTCTATAGTTCGCTTGCTGCGTAAAACGCTGTGATCGCTCATTCGCCGCGCCTTTTGATACGTAGAGTAAGGTCAGTCACGAGTTGGTTCGCGATGCCTCTGGGCATGGGCTCAGCTACTGGCTCAAGCACGTATCGCAGGGGTTTTTCAGTTTTCTGCGCAACAAGCACAAGGTTTCGGTAATAGGCATCTAGCGCGTAAAGCCAGACATTCACCCCGTATTCACTCTCGGCATTGTCTTCCCAATAACAGCTGGCGCTCTGCGGCACACGATACTCTTTCAAAGCCAAGAGCATGGCCTCCAAGTGCGGTTGAGCAAATGGAATGGGGGCCTCGACGACTTCCAGCTCGGTGGGGATCACGCGTGCTGCTGGCCGGGCCGCAAGATCTTCAACGGCTTTGCGCACCCTCGGAGCAGGCAACGAGTGGATGAGCAACGCCATATCGTCAATCGCCTGGGAGTCTTCAACGGGAGGATGCAGATAGCCGCCTACGTATAAGGGCGATGCGCATACCCACTCAGCAGCATCGGCCCGATCCAGAATGCCCTCAAGATCCGGAACATTACCAGCCTGGAGCCAGCTTTCGACTGCCAGAACCACTTGGCGCAATCGGTTACGTTTTCTTACCGTTACTCCCAACTGGTCGAGCCGGGTGATTAAGTCACCCAAGCGGGTGCGCTGGCGCATGATTGCACTATGAAGGGTTGTCAGCAGCAGCCGACGTAGTGTCCGATCAACGTTACACCAGCCTGATAGCTTATCGTACTCAAAAGTATTCAGCTTGTTGGACAGACGTTCAAGGCGATCCACGGCTTGCCGGATGTCTCGAAGGCGATCTTCAAACCGGGGAGAAAAACCGTATCGGCCTTCGATGAATTCAGTTGTTGCCCGATGCTCATCACGCAGGTGCGTCACGACCTGGCGCACTGCCAGCCAGATCGATCGCTGCTCCTTATCGGCATCTGCGAGCGATATATCCTTCGCTTGAAGATAGCGTTCACAAGCCTGCTCAATCTTGAGCAGTAGCTCTTCGAGATCCGGTGCGGACAGCTCAAAGCGTTGAGAACTGATCCGTACACCGAGGTCGATCAGGAGGGAGGAAGGGTGCAGGCTGCCTTCGAACTCATCGACCAGATGCTGCTTGATCAGCCACATGATGCCCTGGGTCATCATTTCTGGCTTGGCGGCGCCCTCCTCATCCGCCTGGACGATGGCTTCGAGCGTGGCAGCGTTAGCGATCAGGTGCTTACCTAGTGTTGCCCAATCTTCGGCTCTCACAGGATGAACTCGCTCTGTGTATCGCCGGCAGCATCGCTTTCGTCGTCGGGAACCAATTTCTGGTGCTCCACGATCCAGGACATCGCCTGATAGATGTAGGCCATTTTGCCCGTGGCGACGAAGATGGATGATCCAACCCCTTTTCTGACCAGGAAGCCCGCCTCCTCCATGGTCTTGAGCACGACGGAGAGCTTCTCGCTGTGGCTGTCTCCGCGCTTGGATTTGCGGAAGAAGGCGTGACCCGCAAGATCGCGCAACTGATCTCCACAAATCGAGCTGTTTTCAACTTGTGCCAGAAGCTGCGCGGTGTGCACTTCCTCCCCAGGCACCAGGCAGGCGTCTCCCCTGCCAGCGCGGGCGCAGAGCTGGATGAACTCCACCACTGGCCAAATGGCGTCACGGATATGCTTGAATTCCTCGGCAGCGGCAATGCGATCACTCGCATTGGAGAGGCTCACGAAGCGTGAGAAAAACGCGCTCGGTTGCTCAATACTGCCCAGCCAGCCCAGTGTCCGACCCAATGGCTGCAGAGCCTGGTCGACAGCGCGGGCATAGCTGGCGTCACAGAGCTGGCTGTACAGCTCAGGACTTGAGTAGCGACAAATGAAGCGGCCGCCCAGCAGACTTTCCAAAGTTTGTCTCATACAAATGCCTCCGGCCCATCGATATCTGGCCCGTCATCAAGCTCTAGCGCATCATTCAAATCAGCAAGCCTGTCAGTTTCAGGAGCTTGATACTGCTTGACGTACACGGCGCCAGAGGGCCGGCGGTCAAGGGCATAAAGGTGCGTAAAGTGACGGATAAGCTCAGGAGCACCACCGGGAAACCCGAGCATCAGCTGAGAATTACGAGCGTTGAAGTATTTAAGCAAGGTGTACGCATTATTCACATCGAGCTCCAACGCCTCATCAATCGGCAACAGCAGATCGAAGTCAGCATCACGTCGAATGAGCTCAAATAGCGCCTGGTAAATCATCCCAACGATGATCTTGAGCTGACCTGTACTGAGCCCATCGCCCAGGTCTGTGGTGTTGAAAGCGACCTTCTGAACACCGTTGACCATCCAGCTCAACGAAACGTCAAAGCAGTCCGCTAGCTTCGGGGAGAGCCAACCGCCTGCTTTCATGCGCCGCTGCATGGACATCAGTCGCTCATTGAGAGCGTCCGTTGGGATTTCACCAGTGGACTTGAGACGCCAGCGGTTGAAGTGCTCCACCAACCCCTCGATCTCGTCCCATGCACTGATGTCGTGGATCCTGGAAACCACCCGAAATTCAAAGTTGGTAAACTGGGGAAACGCGGCTAGCACCTCATTCACTTTCTTGGTGGCCTTGCGGCCGAGATCCATGATGGAGCGATGAAGTCCATTGAGCACTGACTGGTTTTCGGCGACCTGGGTACATAGAGATCTGACACGGGTGATCAGCTTGCTGCGCTGCACGTCATGACCTTCTGCCATGTACATCTGCAATTCAGGCGTGGCGTGGAACCAGGCTTTCTCACCGGTGCCATCCGCTTGGCGTGAACGCATCGCGATGTCCTGGATCGCGTCGAATTCCGCGGTATCGCGCGGGCCGGCCATAATGCCCAGCTCGATCTTTCTGAATAAACTCCTGCCCTCGTCCCGCTGGCTATTGGCTTCGCGCTGCAGGCGCCCTATTTCAGCTTCGAGATCGGCCGGCGTGAGCTTGCGCAGGCTATCGAGATCCGAATTCACCACTGGGGTGTATTCGAGGCGCTTCAAGATTGATGCCAGTGTCGATAGCTTCGTACCGAGCACAGACTGGCGTTCAGAGAGCACTGCCAAGGCGGCCTTGAAGGCATTTAGTTGCTCAGTCCTGGCTAGCTGGAACTCTTCTACTTCAACTTGGATACGGCTGGCGAGCTCTGAAGCCTGAAGATGCGTGGCTTTGAGCGTAGGGAGCTTGGGCAGGTCATCACTGAGCCAACGCTGGTAGTTTCGGATATCGGACAAGTGGTTATTCAGGGTGGCGAGCTTCATCTCCAAAGCAATCATTTCTGCTTCAAGGTTTTTGATGGCATCACCATCCACACCGGCCTCCGTGAGTTCAACGAGTCGAGCAGCCGTGTAGCCGTCCACCTTCTCGGCTTGCTCTCTGTCAAGCGCATCGAGGGCGCTTGTTTTCACCCGTTCAATTTCATCCAACTGAGCTGAAAGCTCTTCCTTGACCTTGTTCACTATCCCTTTGAGGTTGGTCAGGTGCTGTTGTTGAGACCTTTTCAGTTCTTCGCGCTGGATGACATGGGCTTCCATGCTGCGCTCAGCCTCAGCTACAGATTGAGCGCATTGAGATCGCAGGCTACCGATGTGCTCTTTACCCTCTTCTTCCAACGTGGCGATGTGGCCTTGCAGCGCTTGGAGATTCTCCTGGTGCTTGTTCTGGCGACGGATGATCTCGACAAGTAATGACTGGTGCTGCTTGCGCTGATCCAGCATCACGGAGGCTTTGCGGGTCAGGTGCTGCTGTTCGTCATCGATATCGATGAGGTGCTGGTTCGCTAACGCCAAGCTTGACTCGATAGCTTCCCTGTCAGCCTCTGCCACAGGCTGAAGCCGATGCAGATCAAGCTGTATTCCGAACAGAGTCGACGATTCGAACGCGCGTACGGGCGACAAGTCATTGCGCAAAAGGAGCCTGCGATCGATGACCTTACCGATCGATTGCTCCCAGGCGGGGCACTCGGAGCGCAGAAACGCTAGCAACGTGTCCTCGCTCGGATTGAGTTGACCGTTGAGGGTTTCAACTTCGTCGCGCAGTTGCTCACGACGCCTTACTACCTGTTGCTGCTCATCGGCTACCGCTTGCTGCTCATGAGCGAATCGCCGCTGCTCGGCGCCGTGGTCGGCGACTTCGATCGTTGCCTTGTCCAATTCGGCGCGGATGAGGTCGATCGACCGCTGTTCGTTCTGAATCGCATCAGCAGTTTCCGGTAGATACCGAGTGGAATTCAGGAAAGCGGCCTGGCTTTTGAGCTCTACGAGTGTTGTAGCCAGCAAGGTGTGCTTCTGCTCGAGTTCTTCGAGCTCGCTACTGTGCGTTTCCCGGGCAGAGTCCAGTTGCTGCTCCAGGTGATCCAGTTGGGTCTGGGTCTGTTCCCGGGTTTCCATTTGCCGTGTTTCGGCCTCTTTGGTGCGGCGTTGTTTTCGCTCGAGCACTGAACGAATCAGCTCAGTCTCAAGCTTGTCGTACCGTTGCTGAATACCTTGGCCGTGCTCGACGAGTATGGAATGCTCGCCTGCCATGGCGCGCAGTCCCTCCTCCATGGCGCTCATGGAAGCATAGTCCTTCATCAGCGACGGTAGGATGCTTTGATCAAAGCTGTCCCTTTGACTGATCAGTGATTCAACATCCCGCCGGGCCTCCTTCTCTGTACGACGAGCTGTGCCAAGCCGATCGTGAATGGCCTCACTTCTTTCGCTGTAGAGTTCGGACGCGGCGGATTCGCGTTCCCTGGCCTCCTGGATCTCTGCTACAACAGTTGTCGTGGCAGCTAGAGCGTCCCACTGTTGATCAGTTGCGATTCGTTTGAGGCGGCCTTGCTGACCTTCGTTGGTGACCAACCTGGGGTGCAGTTGGGAAAGACGATCGATCATGGGTCTGATCTGCTTTTCCATGATCAAGAAGCTTGCGCGGCTGTCGATCGCTCCAGTGAACGCGGCTAGATCCATCCCGGAAAGATCGACACTCTCAACGCCTGTCTCTTGTTGGAGGATCTCTTTCATCGCCGACTTCATGGAGTCGAAGGTGCCTTTGGACTCCAGAAGCGAGAACATCAGGTTGTCGATGCCGCCGAAGTGATGCCGCAGTGGTGCTAGCGAATAGGAGCGCCGAAGCCCTGCAATCATGCGCTTGCGATCGACTGAATTGATGCCCTCAAGATCCGCTACACCTGTGTTGTACTGGATGATTCTGAGATAATCACGAGGGGTGAGCTCGGGGGTGCAGTCGATTCGCATATTCGCTGCACGACGCTGTAGACTGCTCGGCTCGACCAAAAGACCAATAATTTGATCTACATACAAGAGCTCTGCGTTCCATGCGCTGCTCACTAGGCGGTAGGCATATCCCGAGTGTGAGCGATGGAGCACGGCGCACCGCGGCACATTCTCATGATTCAGATATTCGAAAACGATGTAGCTGGTGAAGCTGGGCAAATAGTGGTCGGCAAAGCTGGACGTGTTTGTCCCCGCCTTTACCATCCTTCCGGCACTGGCGCCGTAGAACAGCGGGATCAGCTTCAGGAAGGTCGACTTCCCGATGCCATTGGTACCTGTAAGGCAGGTATTGGCATCAACGAGCACTTCGGCCTTGTCGCCGGCACACAGCGAATCAATGAGAACGATGCGGAGCAAACGTGACATAGCAAACCTCTGATCAACGAGTCACATGGCGCACCCCTCAGCGAAGGGCTAGACTGAATGGCTAGAATGAGCGCATAACGAGATCAAAATGATCTTGCTATCGGACGATAACGATCCTAAGATAAGCTTGCAACTGAGGTTTTATACAGTGGGTTTGCGAGAAGAACTTCCGCAGCTGTCACAGAAGCAGCGCGATCGACTGGCTTTCATTGAGCTGCAGGCTTGGTTTTGTGGCGCGGTGTCGCGACAGGACATCGTTCAGCGCTTCGAGCTGCAGACGGCCGCAGCTACCCGTGACCTAGCGCTCTATCGGCGCTTGGCACCGGACAATCTGGTGTTTGACAGCCGCACCAAGGCCTACACCTCGGCCGAAAATTTCACACCGATATTTGAGTTCACCTCCGAGCAGGTGCTGACGTGGGTCAGTCGAGGCTTCGGCGATGCTGAGCCATCGACATGGACACCTGGTATTCCTTGCCTGGGTCAACCACAGCTTGCGAAGCCTCGACTCGACATACTTGCGTCCATCTGCCGGGGCATTAAGCAGGGTCACGCCGTCACGATTGCCTATGAGTCCATGCGTGAGAAAAGCCAGCGTGAGCTTGTGCCGTATGCGCTTTTCGACAATGGGCAAAGGTGGCATGTGCGCGGATATGATCGAAAGAGCGGTCAGTTCAGAGATTTTGCGATCACTCGCATCACTGACGTGAGTACTGTCCAGGGCCCAATTCTCCCTAACGAACTAATGGATGAAGATGATCAGTGGAACCACCGAGTGGAGCTGGAACTTGTCCCCCACCCCAAACTGGCGAGACCCGAAACCGCGCTGCTCGACTTCGATATGGATGAAAGCGCTACCCTGCGAATCCGCCTTCGCTCAGCGGTAGTGGGCTACGCTTTGCGCCAATGGTCAGTCGACTGCAGTCCTGATCACTCGCTTGACCCGCTGGAGTTTCGCCTCTGGCTGAAAAATCCTGGGGCTCTGTATGGCGTTCATAACCTTGAGTTGGCCCCGGGCTATCCGCGCACAGACCATCGGTGACAGGGGGAATCTGATGCATCCGACCCGTAATCAATGTTTTGCTCAACAGGTTAAGAACGGCGAGCAACTGCGGATAAGCTTGAGTAATGCAAGTCCAAAGGCGACCGTTATCGTCGATTGTCTCTCCGAGCGCTGCGCTTAAGACAAAGTGGCCTAGTCGATCTTACCCGCCTAGCGCAGCGAGTGCGCTCCCTCCTCCAATCCTTGTTTAACAAACCCTGGGGTGAGATGCGCGCTAGGGCATCGAAGTCAAAAATGTTGGGCGCTTCCCGGCCCACGCCGAAGCGCCTAGAAATCCAGTCAGACCTGAAAGCGCTTGATGAGCGTAGCGAGTTCGACTGCAAGCCGTGACAATTCTCGACTGGCTGCAGTGGTTTGATTCGCTCCCGCAGGGCTTTGAGTGGAAAGATCACGGATGTTGACGAGGTTTTGATCCACTCCCCCGGGTTACTAGGGCTTCATCTTCGGAGGCATTAGCAATAACCATTTCAGATCGCTGATCTGGCTCATTACAGCGGTGATTTTTCCCAGGAGTCACCCGCATCGCGAGTCACCTTCAGGGTCATATGGACGTTCAATACTTTATGCGCATCAAGCCTACGGCTCGCTTGGCTCCAAACTTGATACCCTCTACCTTTTCTCGGTGTCTCGCATGGTGTTGTGGATGCAGTGAGCGATGGCTCGTACCTCGTCAGCTTTCAATGCCCTGCTTCGCCAACACGCGACGCCTCAATCGCAGCGCTCAAGGCCAGAAGATTGATTTACTCGCAGACGCCGCGGATAGTGTTCTGCTTGAGCAAAATAGCCCAACAAGTGTTCCAACGGTTGGCCGGCATCTAACAGCCACGCCAGTTACTGAGTGCGACTGGCCTGCCAGGTGCTCTGCATAAGGCTACGTCGCAAAGCGCCGGGGAATCCCTTTACCGTGCGGGCTTAAAGACGCCGCAGCAGTCAACTGTTTTTTCGCAGCGGGGCGATGGCAATGGTCCATTGACTAGCCGACGCGGAACGCCCGCCACCAAGTGACATTATCCCGGCTAGCGTCTGGCGCAGTCCTTTCTTCATTCAAGATTCATAGACCGCCGCGTCGCTTGAGTTCAGGTTCCATGCCATCTCGGCCTCCATTTAGGCGCGACTTTGAAAGCGAGGCACTGTGTTGGGCGAAACGCAACGCATTAGCTAGCGAGAATCGGCTCATAATTTCGGCTCAGGAAACGCACACCCAGCAGAGAAACGCCTACGACGGGTCAGTGAGCGACTACAGATCTGAGCAATCAGTGCAGCGCTCTCAGATTCGTATTGCTCGACAAGTTATCAGCCATGAACTCGCACATCAGCGAGCACAGACTACCGCTACTTACCTCAGACGAAAGATCATGCACTCGATGTTGATCCTCAACAGACCGAATCTGAAGGCGGGAGTGACGCGGGCAGTGAAAAGCCTCACACAACATTAGGAAACAGTCGAAACCCGATTACCGGATTGACAGCAAAAGGCCTCAGAGGCATTTTTGCTATGCATCTCGCTGATTCGTTCAGCAGCCCAGCCGCCAGGATCTTCAAGACGGCGCTGCGGTTCTCCGCAGGATCCACCATACCGCATAGCTTCCGGCAGCGCTGTCAGTCGACTTGAGTGTCGATGGAAGCATGACTTTCCCACCCACGACGGGCCTTTCCCGTCGTGGGAAAGGCCTTTTTTTGTTTTAGGAGGCCTTAATGAAAATGGAACTGGCGATGTATCAGGCGCTGCGCGCAATCGACGTACCTGGGCTCAAAGCCGAAGCTGTTATCCAAGCATTGGAATCTGACATGCTCACATTACTCGCTACGAAAAGTGATCTTGCAAACCTGGACCAGCGGCTGACTGCCGAGATCAGTAAAGCAACTGCTGAGATCGCTAATATCAATCATCGGCTGACTGCGGAGATCGCTAAATCTGACCTCAAATTGTCCATTCGCATGGCTTCCATGCTCGCCGTGACGATCGGCATCTTGATCGGGGCGATGAAAGTCTTCTTATAGTTTTCTTAGCAGTTATTGAAAACACGAAAATCACCTGTCCTTGGACAGGTGATTTTTTTGCGCCTTTTGGTTACCAGTGAGACAGTGCCGTCGCCCAATCGAGGCTCAATGGAGCCATCGCCTTGGGGGCATGTCGCCTCGCAAGCTAATCTGCTTGGCGCAAGTGGAGCGCGCAGTAGCGACGATGCACGTCTAGAAGGCCTGGACCCCAGCAGTGAGAGGCCTGGCAGCCCGATTTTACTGTCTTTTGTCAGCAACACAGCCATCTCAGAACATACGGAAGATTCCGTCGATTACCTGAGCTTGAGATAGCCTCGATCGCAAATCAGCGTCTAGATCTTTGTTGTGCTCAAGGTGCTCTCCAAGGACGGCAAGCGCATCAGTGTGCCCTGTCCCTTTCCCCAAAAATTCCCATATGAACGAGCCCCATGAAAGACAGTACACCGTTTCCACCTTACGATAAGGGATAGGCAAACGGTTATGTTTATGACTAATAGCATCGACAAGAGTGGGGAGCTTTTGGGCCAAGAGCGGCGACGACGCTGGAGTCCGGAGCAAAAACTGGCCATGGTTCGCGAGAGCCTTGAGCCTGGGCAAAGTGTTTCGGTAGTCGCTCGGCGCAACGGTATCAATGCCAACCAACTGTTCCTGTGGCGCAAGCTGTATCAGGACGGCAGCCTATCGGCGGTCAGTGCTGGTGAAGCCGTGGTGCCAGCCTCCGAGCTGAGTGATGCGCTCAAGCAGATCCGTGAACTGCAACGGATGCTGGGCAAGAAAACGATGGAAGCAGAAATCCTCAAAGAGGCCGTGGAGATCGCCCGGTCGAGAAAATGGATTGCGCACTCACCCTGGTTGCCGGGGGGCGACCAGTGAAGCTGGTCAGCGAATGTCTCGGTGTTCCGCGCTCGCAATTAACGGTTCGAATCAAGCAATCGGTATCGCCCGAGACGCGGCGAAGCAGGCCTGTGAACGACGCTGAGTTGGTGGCCGAAATCCAGCAACAGGTCAGCGAACTGCCCAGCTATGGCTACCGTCGAGTCTGGGGATTGCTACGCCGCGCCCGTGAAACCCAGTTGCTACCCGCGATCAACGTGAAGCGGGTTTACCAGGTGATGCGTGATCACAACCTGCTGCTTGAACGCCGGATCAAACAACCCGGCGTGCCGCGTCGGCACGAAGGCCGTATTGCGATGCAAACCAGCGATACTCGTTGGTACTCGGGCGGCTTTGAATTCCGTTGTGAGGACGGCGCCAAACTGAGTGTGACCTTCGCCCTGGACTGCTGTTATCGCGAAGCCATCGGCAGGGTCGCCAGCCCAACCGGGTACCGCGGCGATGACATCCGAGACTTGATGCTGGAAAGCGTGGAGAAGCGTTTCGGTGATCAACTGCCTGCAACGCCGGTGCAGTGGCTCAGCGATAACGGTTCGGCCTACACCGCCGAACAGACGCGCCTGTTTGCTCGACAGATCGGCTTGCACCCGGTGACCACCCCAGTACGCAGCCCACAGAGCAACGGCATGGCAGTGAGCTTCATGGAGACGATCAAACGTGATTACGTGGCGCACATGCCCAAGCCGGATCGAGAAACTGCGCTGCGTAACCTGGCAATTGCCTTCGAACATTACAACGAGCAGCATCCGCACAGCGCCTTGAACTACCGTTCACCGAGGGAGTTCAGGCGCTTAATGGCAGCATCAATTTAACGGGGAGTTGGTGTCCGGTTTGGTAGGGCTAGTCCAGGTCGAATGTACGCATCACCATTCAATACACCCACCCAGATGCATGAGCAAGCGTTCGTACAGCATACTCCGCGAAAACTGAGCTGTTGCTCATCCAGTCATCTAGCCAACACATCGCAGTAGGAAGACAAGCGCTCTCACAAGGGAATTAACCGAGCAGGTAGCCCTGGTGATAAGTCAGTTCCCACCTCACCTAGTACGGATTTTTACTAATGGATTTACTGCTGCTTCCTGACAGTTCGAAATCAAAGCTTGCTGACGTTTATCGCCGTGCTTTCCGGAAATCGACCCACCTCTACATTGTTAGCGCTTATCTCACCCATTGGGATATCGAAGAAGACCTTGGTCAGCAGTGCGAGTCATTCACCTTCATAGTCGGCAAAGATTTCGGTATCACCCGCAGGGCTGCATGCAAGCGAGTGCTTGAATGGCTACCAAAGAAATGGCATGAGGAATTCCTCGTAGCAGAGGGCATTCAGGGCTTCCATCCGAAAGCAGTGTTTTGGCGTGAAGTGGGCGGATCGTGCTACGCGCTGGTGGGATCTTCGAACCTCTCTAAAGCTGCATTCTCATCCAACCATGAGGCCAATGGTTATTCATTGATCTCAAAAACGACGTTCAAAGCGGCTGAGAAATGGATCGAGAAACTCGCGAACAACTGCGCAACACTTGATGCTAATTGGCTGGCTGGCTACCAAGAGGCCGAGCAACCGAGTAAGCCTAAACGCCAAGTTCAGTATGATGAGGCGGACGATGCAGCGGTGTACCATTTGGTGCTACCCGATCCTAAAATTTTGCCCCGTCTGAACGACGTGTTGACTCGACGACGCGCACAGATGCGCCAATTCGCCAAAGTCCGCTCGAAATTGATAGCAGCGTTCCGCACTGCGGCCGACAAAAAGGGGTGGCAGGCAAATGATGACTCTGAATTCTATCTTCAGCTTAACGATCTATGGTCATACTACCGGAACAACCGGTTTCAAGGCGCGGGGTGGGAGCGCCAAGGTCGGAACAGTAACTTCCAAGAGCTGGCGATAAGCGTGGTGCGAGTGCTCAAAGCCACAGAAATGTCACGGGATAGGGTGGTTAGACTTGAGATCGACCGACTAGCTGGCGCCGGAGTTAGCACAAGAGGCGCTTTGTTTTCTGAAATGCTCTGCCAGCTTTTCCCCAACCGCTACTATGTTCTCAACTCTCCTATCCGACACTGGCTTCAGGAAACGGGTGTCGCCACGGTAAGGGGGGCAACCCAGGGCGCCAACTACATTCGATCAGCACGTTTGCTACGGATCGCATTAAGCCGAGCCAAAAAATACCCTGCGAAAAATCTGGCAGAGCTTGATGCTGTAATTTGGAGAAAGCGAAACCTGACCTCAAACATTTGAAGGTATATGAGCATCTCAGAACCCGATTCACGGCGAGTTCAAACCTCTAGGCCTGCATGACCTGCTTACCAAGTGGTTTATCGTATAAAGGCGGGCTGAATCGGCCCGGATTCTCTAGAGACCTTCGAGCCTCAAAATTGAGGCTGTTGGGAGGTGCCATGAGCGACCAGCTCCGGGACAAACCACACCGCTGAATTCTGAGCCTGCCAAGTTCTGCCAGATTTTCAACCAGGTCCCAAAGCATGTTTTTTTGAACTAGCATCCATCAGCCTCTGGACTGGGACCGTGAGAGGTCGGGGCGGCGAGGCTAGGGGTGTCGAGGAAACTAGGTCAATGAACATCAATCGATGAACAGGTGCGTTAATTTCTAGAGCAGTTAGTCAGTAATTTCAGGCTCATGAGCTGCTTATGAACAAATGACATCGCCCACTTGTTAAATACTGTCAATTGACCCGTACAACGACAGTAAGTCCCGCTAAACCATGAACACCGAATCTCATCGCAGCGATCGTCTCGGCTGGCTGCGCGCCGCCGTTCTGGGAGTATCACTGTTCCGGGCTGTGGTTTAGAACGCCTCCGCTTGAGCAACATCAACAAACGTCCGCTTCAAATGGATTAACTTAACCTGAACCTCGCTGACCCAAGGATTCCTCATGCCTGCCGAAGTGGATGTCGCGATTATTGGCGGTGGCCAGTCCGCACTCGCCGTGGCTTACTTCCTGCGCCGTACCGGGCGTTCCTTTGTGATTATTGATGCCGAAGCAGCACCGGGTGGCGCGTGGCGACATGGCTGGGATTCCCTGCGACTGTTTTCACCGTCGACCTGGAGCTCCATCGCCGGTTGGATGATGCCTCCGGTCACTGACGGTTACCCCAGTCGCGACAACGTAGTCGATTACCTGCGTCAGTATGAGCAACGCTACCAATTTCCTGTCGAACGGCCCTACTGGGTCAACGCTATTGAACGTCGGGGCAATCACCTTAACGTAAAAGCCCAAGGTCGCAGTTGGCTGGCCCGCACCGTGGTCAGCGCGACCGGCACCTGGCGCCATCCTTACCTGCCGCATTACCCCGGCAGCGAAACCTTTACCGGCCAGCAATTGCATTCGGCCCACTACGTTAACGCCAAACCGTTTGCCGGAAAAAAAGTCCTGGTGGTAGGTGGTGGCAATTCCGGTGCACAGATCCTCGCTGAAGTCTCGCAAGTGGCCGATGCCACCTGGGTCACTCCGCAGCCGCCAGAGTTTCTTGCCGATGACGTTGATGGACGCGTGCTCTTCGAACGCGCCACCGAGCGCTGGAAAGCGCAGCTGGCCGGCATGGTCATTGAAAACCCGGTTGGCGGCCTGGGCGATATCGTGATGGTGCCGCCAGTTGTCGAGGCTCGGGAGCGCGGCGTGTTGCACGCGGTTCGGCCGTTCCTGCGCTTCACCGAGACCGGCGTGACTTGGGCTGATGGCTCACAAACGCCGGTCGACGCGGTGATCTGGTGCACCGGCTTCCGCCCTGCCCTCGGCTATCTGGAATCACTGGGCGTGTGCTCCGCCGACGGGCGCGTGGCCGTCAAAGGTACGCATTCGATTCAGGAACCGCGTTTGTGGCTGGTGGGTTATGGCGACTGGACTGGCGCCGCTTCCGCGACACTGATCGGCGTGACCCGAACGGCGCGCAGTACCGTGGAGGAAATTGAGCGTTTTTTGCTGGACCAGTGAGTCGGCGCACCGCAGCTAAGGCAACGCTGATTGACATCAATATCAACGTCCTTTAGCAGCACTTCTGTGCGGGAGACGCAAAATGAGCGTCGACGCACGACCTGATCAGGCGATATCCCTAAAATCCCTCAAGCTCGTTGAGATCCCTATCAGGAACTAAAAAGTCTTAATCAGCTTTGTTCTCAACCAGACAATTGCCTCCATCCACTACGAGCAGCTCACCGGTGATGTAACTCGCTTCGGGTGAAGCCAGGAATACAACGGCTGCAGCCACTTCGTCTGGTCGCCCCGCTCTCCCGAGAGGCGTAGAACGTGCGGCTTTGACTTCATCAGGCGTGCTCGACCCTGTAGCTATCCAACCAGGGGCAACTGAATTCACAGTGATACCTTGATGAGCAACCTCAAGAGCTAGACTCATGTTCATTCCTACCATTCCCGCCTTTGCAGCACTATAAGCAGCCTCCCCTGGATTACTGGCCCGTGTGCCGGTAGTTGAGCTGATGTTCACTATGCGGCCATAGCCTCTCGCTCGCATCCCAGGCAACACCCCTTGGGTTAACAGAAACGCAGTTGTCAGATTTCTAGCGATGGAAAGATTCCAGCTTTCGAGGCTCGTACTCGTGAATTCGGAGAACTGTTCTGGACTCCCTTGCATCGCCATACCGGCATTATTTACAAGAATATCGATGCGGCCCCAGACGGCCTCAGCCCAAGCGACGAATTCACTCACCTGAGTTTCCTGAGTCAAGTCGACCGATCGACCCACTGCTTCGAAGCCGGCGGCACGTAACTCCGCAACCCGCTCATTGATGCGTGCGCTGCTTGCCGTGACGATCAACTTGGCCCCTTGAGCCCCAAGACGATGGGCAATGGCCATACCGATTCCAAGCTCACTGCCCGCTCCACTCACAAGTGCCACTTGATCTGCCCAGGTTGAATTCATCATCGTTGCCTCTGTTGAAGGTTTGCGAAGCACACGAGGCTTGCGACTGCCGCGCGACGAAATGTTTATGCATCAAGGCATGATTCGGGCTTTGAAGGTAACCATTCGAACGGGGAATGAATCCTCAAACAACGAAGTGCCAGGCTCCCACTATAGCGCTACCCTCTTCTATTCCGAGCGCGACCGAATCGTCGATATTTCGACAATGCATGGATCAGGAAAGAGTCGTTGCAGGGAATTCTTGCCCCTCTAATTTCTCCATAACCAAGCCAATGAATGCAGATACAGCCAGCGGTAGGTGTCGCCGACTAGGGTAAAGCAGATGAAGGCCGTATCCGGTTCTGTGGTACTGCGGAAGTACAGACACAAGGCGCCCCGTCTGAAGATCAAACTTAGTCATAGCGGGCGGCAGCAAGGCAATTCCTAGCCCGGCCAACGTCGCCTTGCGCAAAGCCTGGGCGGTGTTGCCATTGAAACGGCTAGTGACCCGCACCTCTTCCGCCGTATCGTTTGGCCCATGAAGAACCCAAGTGGTGAAACCGCTAGGATGGCCAAAGCTCACACAGTCGTGTTTGACCAAATCTCCAAGCTTATTAGGTATGCCTCTTTTTTTAATGTAATCAGGGCTGGCTACCAGACCTTCGTTACCCGCTCCAAGAAGCTGGCGACCGACGTATCCTGAGTCCTGCAACGCCCCACCTCGAAACGCAATATCGATGCGATCAGCGATCAAATCGGCACGTGCATCGCTTAGCACAAAGTCGACGTGTACCCGCGGATGTGCCTCGAGAAAATCGGCCACCCACTCCATAGGAAAGAAGTCGAAAAAATCAGCCATTGCCGCAATGCGCACGGTGCCACTCGGCTCTTGGTTTCCGGTCATCAGCTGCTCACCAGCGTCAATCAGACCTTCCACTGCTCCACAGCAGCGCTCGTGAAAAGTCTCGCCGGACTGAGTGAGTGTGAGCTTTCGCGTGGAGCGCTGCAGCAGCCTCGTACCGAGTTGAGCCTCGAGCTGTTGAACCCGCCGGCTTAAGGTGTTTGAGGGCATTCCAAGCTGCCGTGCTGCCTCAGCGAAACTACCGCTGCGCACCACTTTTACAAACAATGCGACGTCATTCAGATCAATCATCTTTACTGCCATCCACTCCAAAAATGGATTAGTCCAATCCAATTATGCCATCTAATAAAGCAATCAGCGGACGCATATCCTTCTGTCATTGCTGCAGTTGACCTTCAGTTGCCGGAATCTCCTACGGGCTCACCGCCCAGACTTTCGGCATCACTGAGTTCATCCACATCCAGTCCAGGCAGCCGGAACTCCGCTCGACGACATCGTCTGTCGGCAATGGAGAACAAAGAGAAAACATATGACCACCACCGTAGTAGTTCGACCACGCGCCATTGTCCATCGTACTGAAGGAACCACACACGGCCCCATAACGAGGCTTATGAGTCCAGGTGATCTAGGCGAGATGTTGAAGCCGTTTATTTTCCTGGACATTTTCAGCCTGAACGCCAGTGGTGGTAAGTCGAGTTTCGGCATGCATCCGCACTCAGGAATCGCAACGGTTACCTTCATGACAAAAGGGGATGTTTCTTATGAGGACACCACAGGGGCGACCGGTTTACTGCTTGCCGGTGGTGTTGAGTGGATGCAGGCCGGCAATGGGGTGTGGCACGACGCTACGCTAGCCAGCAAGTCCGCAATCCAGGGATTCCAGCTTTGGGTGGCATTGCCACCATCTCTTGAAAACGCACCCGCGATGAGTGTCTACCTTGCGCCGTCGCAAGTTCCTCAAGTGGGCCCCGCGCGTTTGCTATTGGGACGTTACGGGGCAGCCCAAAGCCTGATTGAAGTGCCGAGTGAAATGAACTATCTCGCCGTGAGTTTAAAAGACGGTGAGCACTGGCATTACACCCCTCCATCCGGTCACAACATTGCTTGGCTCGCTGTGAGTTCTGGGAGTCTGGACGCAGGTGGGTTGATCAATGCAGGCGAATTAGCCGTGTTCGAAGAGTCAGAGCACCGCATCAACTTCATCGCGAAAGGCGATTGCTCTTTCGTGATGGGCTCGGCGGTAAAGCATCCGTACGACCTGGTAACGGGTCACTACTCGGTTCACACGAGCAAGGCAGCTCTGGCGCAGGGTGAAACGGAAATACAGAGGATTGGCACACGGCTGCGGCAACAAGGACGGCTCAACTAGCGCCGCTCAAGCCGGCGTGAAAATCATCTCGACGATAACTATCCAACACCCCAAATCATACTGAGGCACGTCATGACAGCGAGCAATCTCAACCTTCTTTTGTCCCCCGCTCAAATCGCCAACCTACCCTTGAAAAATCATATGGTGATGGCGCCTCTGACGCGAAGCCGGGCTGGCCAAGGCGATGTTCCAACTTCCACAGTAGTCGAGTATTACCGTCAACGTGCAAGCGCCGGCCTCATCATTACTGAGGGTTCCCAGGTCTCGGCTCAAGGCAAAGGCTACATGAGAACACCGGGCATCTTCACCAGCGAGCAAATCGCCGGCTGGAAACACGTGACCGACGCCGTGCATGCAGAGGGCGGACGGATATTTCTCCAGCTCTGGCACGTTGGGCGCCTGTCACACTCCCTAGTACAGCTCGATAATCAGCTGCCGGTAGCCCCCTCAGCGATCAAGGCTGATGGCGAGATCTACACGCCTGAAGGACTGAAGCCTTACGAGTCGCCACGGGCTCTGAGTCTGGATGAAATTCCTGGTGTGATTGCGGATTTTCGCCAAGGTGCTGAAAACGCGAAGCGTGCAGGTTTTGACGGTGTGGAAATACATGGCGCGAACGGCTACTTGATCGATCAGTTCCTGCGCGATGGCACCAACACCCGAACCGATTCATACGGCGGCTCTGCAGAAAATCGCGCTCGGTTTCTTAAGGAGGTTGTGGAGTCGGTCATCGAGGTATTCGGGGCTAGCGGCGTGGGTGTTCGCCTGTCGCCAATCTTTAATTACTTCTCCATGAGCGACAGCGATCCACGAGCGACATTCAACTATGCAGCGAAAATGCTCAGTCGCTACGGGCTAGCCTACATTCACGTAGTAGAAATCGGTGCGGGTGCATTCGACTTCAAAGAACTAAAGCGTCATTTCGCAGGCACCTACATTGCCAATGGCGGCTATGACGCGGAACGCGCAGAAACGTCGCTCAGAGAAGGAAATGCTGATCTGGTGTCCTTTGGCACAGCCTTTTTGGCCAACCCGGATCTGGTAGAGCGATTCGAACAGGGTGTCGCACTGAATGACGCTGACCCGACCACCTTCTATCAGGGTGAGGAGCGCGGTTACACGGATTACCCGACCATGGCCCAGATCCGATAATGATGAAGTGCTGCGGTAAGCGCAGTCGCCGCCGGCTGCCACTCGCAGATTAATCGGGCCGTAGGTAGCAATGCTGAGCCGGAGTAGGAGTCTGCACCCTCTCCGGTAATCACCTGCAAATCTGCGGCAAACCTGTCTTGACAAACAAACTGTGATCACATATCACTGAATGAGGTTTTCTTGTCTACGCACGCCGTAGCCACGAAAGAACTCATGAACAAAAACAAGGCAGGACGCATTAGCTATGAACGTGATGAAGCGGCTGACACCCTATACCGGATTGAGAGTTTTGATTTCCGGTGGGGCAGCAGGCATTGGCGAATCGATCGCGGCTGCATATCTCGAAATTGGGGCAAGAGTCCATGTATGCGATGTAAGTGAGCAGGCGATCGCACAATTTCGTGAGCGCTATCCAGAGGCTTTGGCCACATTGGCTGACGTCTCCGACTCTGCTCAAATTAAGCGAGTCTTCGAGATACAACAGGAGTGGGTGGATGGGCTCGATGTACTGATCAACAATGCAGGCATCGCAGGGCCAACGGGCGGAATCGACAAGATTACCGATGCCGAATGGGGCCAGACTGTAGAAATCAACCTTAATGCGCAGTATCGCTTCGCTCATCATGCTGTCCCCCTCCTGACGAAGTCAGAACACGCACACATCATTCATATTTCATCGGTCGCGGGGCGCTTAGGCTATGCCTGGCGGACGCCATACGCCGCGACCAAGTGGGCCATCGTTGGTCTTATGAAGTCATTGGCAGCCGAGTTGGGCGAAAAAGACATTCGAGTCAACGCACTGCTGCCAGGCATCGTCGAGGGCCCGCGCCAGGATCGCGTCATCAGTGATCGCGCCAAACAGTTAGGCATTTCAGAGCCGGAGATGCGCCAACAAACATTGAAGAAAATATCATTGCGCCGGATGACTCCACCCGAAGACGTGGCAGCAATGGCCTTATTTCTATGCTCTCCTGCTGCTAACAATGTGACAGGACAAGCAATCAGCATCGACGGCAATGTCGAGTATCTTTGATTAGTCAGACCTACACGTCTCGCCACCGACCTTGGTAGCGAGACGCTTGTTATGCCTGTGCTAGAGAACTCGTTTCTCCCCAATTCCGTCACTTTTGATACCGGCACATCCGTGATTACAGATGTCTCATTTTGCTATGCCGCCTGATCGAACCTGCCTATAATTCTCGCCATGAACCTATCCACACTCGTAACGCCCATGATCCGCCAGACTCTCAGTGCGGACGTTTATGCCCAGCTGCGTGATCTGCTGATAAGCGGACGCGTTATGCCTGGGGAAAAGCTCTCGCTCAGGTCTATAGCGGACGCTCTAGGTGTTAGCGTCATGCCAGTGCGAGAAGCGGTTCACAGGTTGGTCGCTGAGCAAGCGCTGGAGATGGCGGCAAATCGATATATTCGTGTTCCTGTGCTGACGGTCAGCCAGTTCCGGGAAATCACCAGTATCCGGTTGAATCTTGAGGGGCAAGCTGCGGCTCGTGCTGCGGAGCTTGTTGATTCGCAGGCGCTGGCTGAGATTGAAAAGATACACGAGGCATTTTGCGCAGAGTTTGCAAAAGGCGCTCCCGATGAGTCACGGCTGATTACGCTGAACAAAGAATTGCATTTTGCAATTTATAATCAAGCGGACATGCCCATCCTGCTCCAGATAGTTGAGTCCCTGTGGCTGAGAATAGGGCCTATCATCAACTATGATCTACGATCTGGCACTGAGCGTGTGGTTCAGCGAGTGCAAGCCAGTCATCACGCAGCGATGGTTGATGCTTTAAAGAAGGGTGACTCCGTTGCAGCATGTGAAGCACTGCAAGATGACATCAAAAGTGCTGCCGAGTTTATCGTGAATACAGGGGCGCTGATCGTTGCCGATGCGCACAAGCCTGTCGACGCTGATTAATTCCACCAACATGTTTTAAAAAGAGGCGCCTGGTATCAGGGCGCCTCTTTTTTTGCTTGTTACATTTGAGCGCCGATCATCCAAGGCACTGTTTCTTCATTGCCGACGCCTAATGCCTCGCTTTTAGATTTTTCTCCCGAAGCCACTCGTATGAGCATGTCGAAAATCTCTTTACCCTTCGATTCAAGGGTGGCATCGCCATCCATGACATCCCCGCAGTTGATGTCCATATCATCCTTCATGCGAGTGTACATTTTGGTATTCGTCGCAAGCTTGATCGAAGGAGCAGGTTTAGCGCCAAAGCACGAGCCGCGTCCGGTGGTGAACGCAACGAGGTTTGCGCCGCTGGCGATTTGGCCAGTGGCTCCCATCGGGTCGTAGCCAGGCGCATCCATGAACACCAAGCCTCGGACTGTAATGGGCTCGGCGTAACGATAAACGCCCATGAGTGCTGAGGAGCCACTTTTGGCAACTGCGCCTAGAGACTTTTCGAGAATGGTCGTCAGGCCGCCGGCCTTGTTACCAGGCGTGGGGTTGTTATCAATACTGCCTTTTTCGCGGTCTGCGTAGCTTTCCCACCATTTGATAAGGTCGACGATACCCTGGCCGACTTCACGGGTTGCAGCGCGACGAGTCAGCAGGTGTTCAGCGCCGTAGATCTCCGGCGTTTCGCTAAGGATGGCAGTTCCACCTTGCGCTACGAGCATATCGACAGCCACACCGAGGGCGGGGTTGGCCGTGATGCCCGAGTATCCGTCTGAACCGCCGCACTGGAGCGCCACGGTCAGGTGCCGCGCCGAGACCGGCTCGCGTCGGCACTCGTTGGCAACCGGCAGCATCGATTCCACGGCGGCAATGGCGGCATCCGCTGCGTTGCGGGTTCCGCCAACGTCTTGGATGACCACGGGAGCGATAAGCTTGCCGGTCTCGATGCCCTGGGCCATGAACAGAGCGCCCATCTGATTGGCTTCACAGCCAAGCCCGATGACCACCACGCCAGCGAAGTTGGCGTGCTTGATGAAACCGCCTAGCGTGCGCCGCAGTTGGTTCACCCCCTCGCCATTGTGCTCTATGCAGCAACCGAAGCTGTGGGTGATCGGCACCACACCGTCCACGTTTGGGTAAGCATCCAGCACACCGTTTCGCGAGAAGTGTTCAACCACCATTTTGGTAACAGTGGAGGAGCAGTTCACAGTGCTCACTACACCAATGTAGTTTCGAGTTGCTACTCGCCCGTCAGCGCGGACGAAACCTTGGAATGTCACAGGAGAGGCTGCAGGCGACGCGACTTTGGCATCCTCGCCGAACGCGTAGTCTCGCTCGAACGTCGCCATCTCCAGATTGTGCGTATGCACGTAATCGCCTGGCTCAATGGGTTTAGTAGCAAAGCCAATAATCTGGCCATAACGCAGAACAGGATCACCTGGGTTTACGTGTGCAAGGGCAATCTTGTGCGCTGCGGGCACATCGGCGAGCACCACGATATTACCGAACTCCGTAACCACGGTTCCTTGAGGTATCGAAGCGCGTGCGATTGCAACATTGTCGTCGGGATGTAGTTTAAGTGCCAGGGATGTACTCTTCATTTTGTCCTCGCATTATCAGTAATACACGGCGCAGCCTGGGGCAATACAATGTTGTCCCGCGTTTTTGTAGTAATCATTTCTTGTGCCTGACGTAGTTTCAAACTCAGGAATGCCGCGAGCGTTAAAAGAGCCGCTACAATAATGAGTCCATTCTTTGTGCTCCCGGTAGTTTGCTCAACGAAGCCCAGAAGTGAAGGGCCGAAGAAACCACCAGTAATACCAAAGGTATTCACTAACGCCAGACCCGCCGCCATACCCGCTCCCGCCAGTCTTGAACTGGCAAAGAGGAATATCACAGGCTGAACAACGAAAAACATCGATGCCGTAAGAGTGAATCCTATTAGAGCTATCAGTGGAGTGGTATAGGCCGCAAGAGTCAATCCAGCCGACATCAGGAGCAGTCCACCGAACATTATTTTGCGTGAGATTTTCGGAGTAGTTGCATACTTTGGAAGAAGCGCTGCGCCGAGTGCCGCTGCTATCCATGGGATTGAGTTTAACAATCCTATTTGTAACGATGACAAGCCTCCATACGTGCCAATGATGCCCGGCAAGAAGAAAATTACCGAATACACACTAACTTGGTGGAGGAAATACACCGTGATCGCAAGCCAAATTTGAGGGATCTTAAGGACGCCCTTAAAAGAATGACCTACATTGCCGGAGGCGATTTCTTCATCATGTTCTTTCTTCAGAACTTGTTCTACTTCAGTGACTTGTTCCTTTGATAGCCAACTTGCCGTAGATGGGCCGTCCGGAAGCTTTCGCCAAATCACTACGGAGAATAGAACAGCTGGAATTCCCTCCAAGAAGAACAGCCACTGCCAGCCTTGCCAACCCCAGATTCCATCCATCTCTAACAGCAGCCCGCCAACCGGCCCGCTGATGATATTCGCGAGACAGACCCCGATTAGAAAATAGCCACTGGCTCGTGCCCTTTGCTCACGACCAAACCAATAGGTTAAATAGAGCATTACACCTGGGAACAATCCGGCTTCAGCTGCGCCCAGTAGCGCGCGGGCAATGTAAAACGTAGTCTCATCGGTAATGAAGGCCATACCGGCAGATAACAGTCCCCAAGTGATCATGATCCTGGTGATCCAGAGTCGGGCCCCTACCCGGTGCATGATCAGGTTACTGGGTACCTCCATGAGTGCATAGGTAAGGAAGAAGAGCCCTGCCCCAAAACCGTAAGCGGCAGCGGAAATACCCAAGTCTACTGCCATGTGTGTTTTGGCAAGTGAAATGTTAGTTCTGTCTAGAAAACTTATAACGTAAGCAAAGATTAACATCGGCATTAGTTTGCGAAACATTAAAGCGTTCAGCGACTTTCCCTTTTGTATTTTTGTATGGGTCGTAGCTAACATGGTTCATTTTCTCCTCATGAGGATAAGTTGCTAAGGCGCGGGTGTTGTGCCGCGACCTTTAATTATCAAAATATCCTCTAGATAGACTTTATGGGGGGGGTGAGTGCCCGCGCTTAGAAATTGACGTTATCGCCACCTTTGAGCTTCAGGATTTCCCTCGCGTCAGCAGGTGTCGCCACTTCAAGTGAAAGCCCTTCGAGAATTTTGCGCATACGCGAGACTTGGTCTGCGTTGCTTTTTGCCAATTGGCCCGGCCCGTCCCAAAGCGAGTCTTCAAGACCCACACGCACGTGTCCTCCAAGCGTGGCTGATTGAGCACCAATGCTCATCTGCTGCTTTCCTGCTGGAAGAACCGACCACTGATAGTCATCACCGAAGAGACGATCAGCTGTGCGACGCATATGCAGGACATCCTCCGGGTGACCGCCGATACCGCCCAAAATGCCGAAAACCGATTGGATCAAAAATGGAGGTTTGATGAGGCCGCGATCAATGAAATGTGCAGCGGTGTAGAGATGCCCAATGTCATAGCATTCGATTTCAAAACGGGTACCGTTCTCACTGCATGACTCGAGGATGTGGGCTATGTCGGTAAATGTATTTTTGAAAATGCGGTCATGGCTGCCGGCGAGATAGGGTTCCTCCCAAGCGTGTTTGAACTCCTTGAAACGATTGAGCATTGGGTATAGACCCATGTTCATCGTCCCCATGTTCAGTGAGGCCACTTCCGGTTTGAACTGATGAGCTGGGCGAAGTCGATCTTCAAGCGACATTGTCGGTGCGCCACCTGTAGTCAGGTTGATCACCACATCGCTAGCTTCTTTGATAGCCGGCAGAAACTGCTTAAACAGTTCCGGATCCTGAGAGGGGCTGCCATCAATTGGATTACGAGCATGTAGGTGAACAATTGAGGCGCCAGCCTCAGCGGCACCAATCGCCGCTTCGGCAATTTGACTTGGTGTTACCGGCAGATATCGAGACATGGAAGGTGTATGAATTGCGCCGGTGACCGCGCAAGTGATGATGACTTTACGAGCCATGGTGATCTCCTGGTTACTTTTATTTTGGTGTTCAGGATGAATTGATTCCGTCAGGAATTTGGTGCTTGACGCTTGTGTGCAGCGAGAGCCATAAGGCGGCGGTCACGCCAAGCGGATCGCAATGCAATGCCTTCAAGTTCAAGTTTTTGGCGGCGCTCGTCATGTACTCGGGCGACTGCTGATTCCGACCAGTCAAAAGCATTTTCGGAATTGATCGTTTCGCGATTTTGCTGACCGTAGCGTTTGGCATAGTCAGATACGCCGGCAGGGGCGTTGAGATCGATGGTTTCGAAGGGGCCCATAAACGACCAGCGGAGGGCGAGTCCATCTTTGAGCACCCGATCAATATCCTCCGAGCTGGCAAAGCCTTCCTCATGCAATTTGAAGCATTCGTTGAGGACTGCGGCTTGGACTCGGTTCAACAAGAAGCCGTGGATCTCTCGGGATAGAACGACAGGGCTCTGCCCTGCTGCGGTGTAGATCTCATGCGCTCGAATCATCACTTCAGATTCTGTCCACGGCGCAGGGCATAACTCCACAAGAGGAACTAAGTAAGGCGGGTTGGTAGGGTGTGCAACTACGCAGCGCCCCCGACCTGGTAGATCTTTAGTGAACACGGAGGCCGGTAACCATGAAGTTGAACTGGCAAGAATCGCATCCTTGGGCGCCAACACATCCATTCGACTGAAAATGTCGATTTTCGCCTCCACCGTTTCCCGAACGTTTTCCTGTACGAGCACCGCATCACGTAGCGCATCAGCCAAATCGGGAACACACGTAATACGTGCAAGTACGGTGAGGGGGGCGTCATTAAGAAGATCGAATTCTGCGAGCTCATTAAGCCTCGCTTCGATGTAGGCATGGCTGTTCTGCATTGTCTGCAGATCCATGTCGTGTAGGCGCACCGGATGTCCCGCTCGAGCAAAAACAATCGCCCAAGCTCTCCCGATCAGGCCCGCGCCAACGATTGCAATGGGGCCACGCTCGGTCGCAGATGGAGTTGTACTTCGCATGATGTTCTCCAAATTTTGTATTTATGTTTAGGAGTAATCGTTTGAGCGATTGGTGAACAATGCTGACGCTCAGATGTTCGCTCTGAGACAGATGCTATCCACTGTGATCACAGATCACAAGAAAATAATTCTGATTGTCTGACGATCGGCTATGGAAGGGATTCGAGGGTCGAGATAGCTCCCGCAACGGCCAGAGCCTCAGTGGGTCGGCGCGCTTTGGGTTTTTGTGCGGGAATAGAAAAGGTTTTTTTGGGATTGAACCTTCTCGTTCAATAAACGCAGAAAAGCCCGCCTGACGAGCGGGCTCCTCAATCAGATCTTTCAGCCTGCGTGGCCGTGACCCGCTTCACGAAGGAAAGCGCGTACCGTGTCACAGAACTCCAATGGGTTCTCAGTCATTGGATAGTGGCCAGTACCTGCGAGCACGGCGATCTTACTACCGGGAATGCGAGATGCGGTCTCCTCAACCTTCTCTTGGTACACCAACCAATCCGCGTCACCGCGCAGAAGTAAAACAGGCGCTTTGATCTTTCCAACTTGTTGCCGCTGATCAAAGTTCGCATAGCCTGTGAGGTCACCTTTCATCACCTGCGGCGTGGTGCGCGAGATCTGCCACACCACCTCCCTCGCACGATCTGGTGGAGTGCGATTGCCCGTCATCGAACGAGACCAGGCACCGATAATCTCTGGCCCATTCATGAGCAACATATCGAGGAAGAACTCGGAAACCGTCGGGGTAAAATCTGCCCCTTCAGCTGAAATGATCGCGCTGTACGCATCGGGCCGACGTGCCCCCAATTCCAACACCAGATTGCCACCCATCGAGCATCCCATGATGGCGGGTTTCTCAAGTCCCAAAGCCTCCATAAGGTGCTCATTGAACTCCGCATGGCGAGTGAGGCTGTGGAATGGGCCTGATTCGGGTAGCTCTGATTTGCTGTGCCCGGGGGCGTCAATTGCAATGACGCGGAACTCATCTGAGAGGCCGTCCAGTACGTGCCTGTACATCAGAGAATCTTGTGATGCTGCGTGGAAGCAAACGAGTGGACGCCCCTCCCCTGATTCTTCGTAATAAACGCGAATTCCATCAACGGTAATGTACCGTCCTACCGTCTCTTTCCCCGACGGCTTAGGCCCGGGAGAGTACGAGACTGGTGGGTTATTATTAGCTTTCCCTACACGCTTCATTGCGTCGAACGCGCGGGCCATCACATCTACGTACTGCCATGCAGCAACCACGTTGCCCTCAAGCTCAAGTTTTCCCAATCCAGGGGACAACGCTTCAAACCAATCGATCTTTCCGTCAAGAACGCGCTGCCACTCATCATCAGCACCAGACACGATGATGTCAGCGCCCAACGGGCTTCCTTCCGGGTAAACCGCAACGACTTTACCGGCGAGAACCGCAAGCGTTGAAAAACCTGTGCTGTGCTTGAATTGAATGCGCCCATCAAAATAGCGAGCAGCGGCAGTCCAGTCAGCATCACCGTTTAACTCGTCGGCGAGTTGGCTCAACCATTTGGCATCATTAATAAGGGTCATGACTTTCTCCTAGCTTTAGCTATCCCCAAGGGGATTTTCTTGTAAGTGCAGGTGCGATCGGTTCGTTACAAACCCATGTTGCAAGAGGACTTCGATACCAGCGCCTTGTCGTACTTCAGGAACCAACCGGTAGTTTCTCGGGTGAAGAAAATGGTGATGATGGCCGCCAGTACCATGAGACCGGAGATAAAGTAGAGAGCGTAGTTGTAGCCCGCAGCCTGCTCAAAGCCACCACCTGCGCCGATGAACATCCCGATCACGAATGGCCCAAAGCCACCGGCGTAAATACCGACGTTGACGATTGAGCCCGCCAGGCCAGTCGTGCCTTGCTTCGCAGAGTCAAACGCAATGGCATACAGCAACGTGTAGGGCGCGTTCATCGCGAACCCAGCAAACAACTGAATCGCGATAAGCCAAGTCAGGCTGACGGATGAGTATTTGAAGAGGTACATGCCCACCGCAAGCCACGCGAAAACAAGCACTAGGCAAAGTTTTCGGCCTGCACGGTCTGAAATCCATCCCCAAACGATCTGGCCGATACCACCGGTGATCGTGAAGAGCACCGAGTAAGCAGTTGCCTCTGCGAAGTTGTAATGGGCAACAAAGGCCAGGTACTGAGGTAGCCAGAAGCTGATGCCGAAGTAGCCAACGATTGCAAACATCGAGATTAGAGCGATAGCGGAGATGTTCGGATTTTTCATTGCCGACTTGAACGCGCCTTTGGGCACCTCCACCACACCTTGTACCGCTTCCATTGATGGAGGGGTCTCACCCACGGCTTGAGCGTGTTCAACAAAGGACTCGTAACGCTTCTTCGTACTGAACCACCAGTAGACCGAAAAGATGATGATCATCGGTACAGGGAACAGCAGGAATGCCAAGCGCCAATTTTCCGGGCCGTAAGCGTGGAGTAGAGCACTGATCGCCAAGCCACCGATCAATGTGCCCCAAGGGTATCCGGTGTGATGAAGTCCTAGGGCGAAACCACGGCGCTCCTTCGACCACCACTCAGACAAGGAAGTGACTTCGATGGCTTCGCCAGCACCGCCAAATGCGTGAGACATCACTTGCAGCGCGACAAGCACTCCAAGCGAGCCAGTCAAGAAATTGAGGCCGGTCAGAAAGGTGAATAGCGTGTAAGCAATCACGATTGGCAGATGGCGGTATTTACGCATCCATCCCTGACCGCCTTTATCAGCCCAAATCATGCAAGGCACGGCTATCAAAGATGTAGCGATCGTGATGAACGCGGCAAGCAGTCCAGTCAGCTCAGCGCTTGTCTTGAACTCGCTGGTGATGGAGGGCAATACCATAAAGAACATCTGGCGGGAGTTGGCATCCATGGCATACACGAGCCACAAAAGAGCCATCGCGCCCCACGAGGCTGCACCTGCTCCTTTTGGCACACGATTGACCGCAGGTAATGCTTCGATTTTGTCTTGAGCAAATCCCATGGGGATATCTCCGGGTATTTATTTTTATTCTCCGGCTGAGGATCGGTGGTTTGCACACATACGCCTCAACATCCGAGATGATCCAGCACTTGTCGTACTGTTCACCATGGACAGAGGTTATGGCTCAATTTCAGGGCTGAATATAGCTGGCAAAGCACACCTGCTGTGACCGCCAGGAACAGGTCAGTGGCACAAAATGAGAGAGGCGCCAGCGAAGCATTTGGCTAAGTAATTACTGGGAAATAGGTCTCAATTTTTGGGGAGCTCTGCTGGGCACAGAGCAGGAGGTAAAATTACAGAGAGGTGGAGTATTGGCTCTCTTGTGCATGAGCCAAAGTTGCACGCTTGCGCGGAGGGAAAGTGAAAGTAAGCGCGGGGCCGTAGTGGCTATCAAGTCGCTTCGGGTAGTCCTCTCACGACCTTCCATGGATGTGCTATCCATTTTTTTTGGAAAAACTCGATGAAAACTCGGATGCGGGGACTTAGATGTTTTCTATCCGAGTAGAGCAGGTAAATAGGCTCTAAGATCTCCGCTTTGTACTCGTCAAGCAGGAGCACCAGCGATCCGTCCTGAATGTCTTTTCCAATGTGGAAATCCGCAAGACGGACTATACCCGCACCTGATTTGGCCATATCTCTCAGCAGCTCACCCTGGGTAAAGGATCCTCGAGGCTTCACAGGGGTCGTCACACCTAGGCCATCTTGGATAAAGGCCCATTTGTTCCAAGGGCTGGCAAAACTGAAGTTAAAGCATCGATGATTCATCAGGTCTTGTGGCTGCTGCGGTGTTCCATACTTTTCCAGGTAGTCAGGTGAAGCACACAGCAACCATTCACATTCGCCTATCTTCTTTGCGATTCTGGAAGAGCTCGGAAGAATCCCGCTGTGGATGGCTATGTCCAATCCCTGCTCGAACTGGTCAACGAACTGAGCGCCTAACTGAATCTCGACATCAAGACCGGGATAAGTGTCGAGGAATTCCGGCAACCAAGGCACGATCTGCTGCTTCGCAAAAGAGGTCATCGTGTGGATGCGAAGCGTGCCACTGACCCTTGAAGGAAGCCCTTCTGCCAGAGAGTCAGCTTCACTCATCGCCTCAACCACAGCTTTCGCACTGCGCAAATAAGCAGCTCCCTCCTCCGTCAGAGTGAGGACTCGGGACCCCCTCTGGAACAGTCGAACTCGAAGCCGATCCTCTAGCCGCGCTATCAATTTACTGATGGCCGACGGAGTCATCTCATGCGCCCTGGCGGCAGCAGAAAAACTTCCGCACTCTGTTGACCAGATGAAGGCTAGCATTTGGGAGTATTGATCCATTTCGGTACGCTCCTTACGCGACTGAATCTACCTGTTTATCTACACAAAAAAACGCGCCGTAGCGCGTTCTTTTTTGAACCAGAATCAGCGAATGAACTGCTCGATATAATCGTCCGGCAAGCCCAAATTTTTGTAATGGCTGCGGGCAGCTTCCAGCTTGGTGAAAACGTCTTCATAGCCAACCGCGACACCCTGTGGGTCGACGTAAGTGTAGCCACCCTGAACGTGGAACCAAGTAATCATTTCTTCGACATCTTCAGGGACGAACAGAGTGTGAGTCTCCCCTGGCGGCTCGAATGCAAAGGAGCCTTCATCAGCAACCCAATCGTGTTCGAGGTAGTACCAACGCCCCTTCAACACGATCGCATGTACTGCACCTGAGTGGCGGTGACGAGACAAAACCCCGCTCTGCCGCACTCGGAGCAAGTTGATGTAGTACCCACCGCTAACGCTCAGCAGCAGTGGTTTGAAAGATACTGACTTGGTGACAGGCACCCAGAGATTATCGTCTTCGAGCCAAGTGGTCATAACGCCTGGATGCACCATGTCTGGAGACATGAAGGGCACCTGCGGCAAAGCATAAGGAATGGCAAGTTCATCAGGTTTAACGGGCGTATTCATTATAATTTCTCTCAACGTGTGACTGGCGAGCGAGCCAGGATTTCAATCGCTGAGTGAGAGTAGGTGATGCTCTCGCACAGGAGAATACTCAGAAATTCACACCATCTGTGACCACTCGTCACAGCGCGTAAGACTCATCCCGTTGAAGGCCGCGACTCATCTAAGACGCCTACTGCGGACGAGTTCAAGCGATTGACCCAGCAGATTTTTCATTGTGTGGATAGCGGCCACCAGTGGATCGCGCCCCATCAGAGGGGACACATTTTCCCCAATACCTTCACTACCATGCAGACCTGTTCATCTGAAAGCCGCTTACACAGTAGTAATCGGCTTGAAATAATGAGGTTTAGCAATGACTTCTCTCAGCCCTTCCCTTGAGCTCAGTCCCGAACTTGCAGCTCACCCGGCCTATTCGCGAGTGTTCCAGCCCGAAGGCCTCACCTTCGGATACATCATGCCCTTGGAGGGCTATCCGAATTCACCGTTTCCCACGCTGCAGGATCATCAACGCCTTGCTCGCATCGCGGACGAGGCTGGATTCGCAAGTCTGTGGATGAGAGATGTGCCCTTCTATGACCCGAGCTTTGGTGATACTGGTCAAATGATCGACCCGTTTGTATATCTGGGATATCTGGCTGCTGTTACCAAAAACATTGCCTTGGGCACAACGGGCATCGTTCTTCCGTTACGTGAACCACTGATCGTCGCTAAGCAGTCCGTTTCGGTCGACCAGCTAACCGGCGGTCGTTTCTTGCTAGGGCTATCCAGCGGAGATCGCCCGATTGAATATCCAGCATTCGGGATTGATTTCGAAGCGAGAGAAGAACGATACCGGGAAGGCTTCGAGCTGATTAAGACAGTCACTGAAACCAGCTTCCCAAGCGTCTCAACCAAACTTTTCGGCCAGCTGGAAGGCTTGCTAGACATGGTACCCAAGCCCGTGGGCCCTCGACTCCCCATGATTGTCGTGGGCCGGGCCCGTCAGACGCTTGAGTGGATAGCCAATAATGCCGATGCCTGGATTTGGCATCTGAGCGACTTCAATCGTTTGCCCGGCCTCATCCGCGAGTTCCGTTCTGCCAGCCAGACCGGCAATGTAAAACCATACGGCTACGCGACGTTTTTCGATCTGGCGAAGGATCCGAGCACACCGCTGGAACGCGGCTACAACGGAATAAGGATCGGGCGTAATGCTCTCGTGGAGCTCTGGAAACGGCAACAGGATGAAGGTGTTTCACACGTCGCACTGAATATCAAACCTCTGCAGCGACCAGCCGCTGATGTCCTGGAGGAGATGGCTGAGTATGTCCTGCCACACTTCCCCATAGGCCAACCTGCCTCGCAGGTGACCCAGTGACCGGCTCAAATGATCGCACCGAAATTAAGGGCGTTATAGCCACCTTTCTGGAAGCCTGGGAGAGCGGTAATTGGGAATCTGCTGGGGACATGTTCACTGACAATTGCCAGTTGGTGACAAGCCACATGTCCGCTCATGAGGGTGGACGCAAGATCGTCAGAGCTTTCCAGCAAGACCGTGCCAAGGCTGATGGCTTTTCAGTGAAGGCAACCAATCACTATGTGGGTGGTGGAGAAACCGACGCCAATTTCAGTTTCTACGCCTATGGCCATATCAGCAAAGCCACAAAGTCGGCCACGCTCGGATTTGGTATGACTGTCACAGGCTCTCTGAAAAAGACAGCAGGCACTTGGCGCCTCGACAGCGTGCTGATTGCCTTGAATTGGGTAACCGGGGACTACTCGCTTGCCACTCACTGGCAGCTTCCACCAGGTGACGATGGATGGAGGATTGGCGATCCAGCCCCCACCATCGTTAGCGAGCTGAATTCGCCATGGCTTGCTTTCCCAAGCTCAACGCCTTCGGTACCCAGCGAGGAGTGTATTGCTGAAACCTACGCTCGTTACTCATGGGCGCTGGATCAGGCTGACATGCAGCTACTTGCCCATTGCTTTGCCAACGACGCCGCTGGTGATTTCCAACCGATGGGCCTTATTGAAGGGCGCCACGCGATCATCGGCTCCTTCAAAGAGTTTCGCAGGCCCTGGCCGTGGATGCAGCATTTCGCGGACGTGCTGGAGATCAAGGCCGACGAGGAAAAGGGTGTAGCGGAAATGATTGTCGGCAGAGTCATTCCTGGAAACTCACACACGCAAGATGGCACGCCTCTCTATGGCGCGCATTACCGAATGCGGCTTCGTCGCAAGCATGAGGGCTTCTGGCAACTGACCTGGAGCGAGTACCGCCCAGGCTGGTTCAATGCCAATGAAGCACCAAGAGTTTAGTGCCTTTCTGGAAACGCTCTAGGGCCGTGGCGCCGTACTATCTCGGACGACGAGTTCGATTTGTATGCGCTCGCGGCGTGCAAGTGGGCGCCCCTCGATTAGCGCAACGATGTTGTTGGCGCTGCTGATACCAATTTTCGAAGTCGGCACCCTGACGGTCGTCAGGGCTGGCACGTAGGCAGCCGCGAACTCGATATCATCGAACCCGCTGACTGATAGTTCTTTGGGGACGTCGATCCCATTGGAGCGCGCTTCCGCCAACGCTCCGATACAGGTGAGGTCAGTGCTGCAGACAATGGCCGTAGGCTTGGGGTTAAGCTCCATAGCAATCCGCAGCCCGGCGCGCCCTCCCTCAATCGTGAATGGCTGCTCAATAATCCGTTCACTTGAAAGCTCTATCCCTGACTCGAGTAGCTGAGCGGTGATTCCTTTCAGACGGTATTTTGCCCGTTCGTTGTTAGAAACAACTCCACTGATCATCGCGATACTTTGATGACCAAGGCTAAGCAAGTGCTTGGCAATCAATCGACCACCCTCCTCATTGCTGAATCCCACGCAGTGATGGTCGTGAGCACCATCTAGCGACCACATGAGAATGAATGGGCATTGGGCGGCAGTTAGTGCTTCATAAATTTCAGGACTATGTTCAGTACCCACTAACAGTAGGCCTTCGACGCCCCGCTCAATCATGTTCCTTACGTTTACCAGTTCTTGCGCCTGGTCGTATTCATGGGAAGAAATGATTAGATGATACCCAAGCTCCGTTAGCCTTAACTGGAGGGCCTGGACAGCTTCAGCGAACGCAGGGTTGTTAAAAGTAGGAAAAACGGCTCCGATGCTGTGCGTGCGCCTGGATGCCAAAGCACGCGCGGCCCCGTCGCGCACGTACCCGAGCTCTTGAACAGCTGCTTGTACTTTGGCCAGCGTGGCAGGTTTCACTAAGTGCGGGACAGCCAATGCTCTTGAAGCACTCCCCATCGAGACGCCCGCCAATTCAGCCACATCCTTGAGCTTCGGTTTCTCGATTTTTTTCATTGGAGATTCAGCATCCTCGATCGTAGCGCGGAGACAGGACGATCAGAAGAACGCCCTCGATTTGCGCAGAGGATGATAAGCCAACAGCCTGCCGTTCGGGAGCCGTTAATTGGAGGGAAAAACCTGAGAGCAGCGTTTCTGCTGCCCCCAGGCAAAAACACTTATTTAATGACGATCGGATTCACAGGAGCTCCGGTTCCGCCAACGACCTTTAGAGGGGCTGCGGTATAGAGAAACGTCCACTGACCGTCCTCAGCGCAGTCCTCAGCGAGAGGATCAAGCTGAGCGATCTCAGTGAGAGTGATGCCCAAGTTCCTCATGAGTGCGTTGTGCAACGGCAACGCAACTCCTGACACGGGGTCGACGGTGACTTCGTTAGCAATGGTGTCGGTGACGATGTTCGGAATTTCCATCTCCTGAAACCACTTCACCAGCTCAGGGCTGTAGGTCAGGCCTGGCTCGATAAAGTCTTTGTAGAACTCTTCCGGGTCGCGTTTATAAAACGAGCCAATCCATCCAGTGCGGATGATGAGAATGTCGCGCTTGTTGATAGAGACGCCTTGAGCCCGGGCCGCAGCCATTAAATCCTCATGGTTGAACGTTTCACCTGCATCCAGCACGTCTTTACCACGGTGGCGCGCGATGTCGATCAGAATGCCTCGGCCAACGATGCCTTTTTCACCCAATGGAGCAACGCTCGCCTTGGCCAGCGAACCGATAGTGGTATCGGCGCTGTAGCCATTCCAGATCTGATCGTCGTACCAGACATGCCCAAGGGCGTCGTACTGAGTTGACCCTTGAAGATGAAAAAACATCACGTCGTCGGCGAACTCGTAAGAGCCCGGAAAATGTGGGCCTTTGCCACAGTTGTAGTGACCACGATCCATGATATTCATGCGTTTTGACTGGGAGCGACCAGGCCAGACCGGGTCACCAGCAGGATCTGCCATCCGCACCTGCAAAGTAAATGTCTTGCCTTGCTTGACCTCTTTGACCCCTTGGAGCACTTCGATATCTGTAAGGTAGTTGAGTGAGCCTACCTCATCATCCGGGCCCCACTTACCCCAATTCTTAGGGGAGTCTTTGAGCAAGTCATGAATATGCGGAACGGTCTTGTCTGTCATTTTCTGAGCCTCTTTTATTCTTGGATTAGCTGTGCTGCATTTAGCGGTTAGTTGAAACGTTCCAATCGTTGTCCCAGCTCGTCGGCACGAGCGAGTCCTCGGATGATTCGCTCAGCCGTAAGGGCTGGCGCCATATTTTTCGCATACACCGCACCCAGTGTTGCCTGGACGACAATGTCCAATTCCTCAGAGGTAAACGGAGACGTCTGGCCAAGGCCGTCGAGGGTGACGGGAAGATTCACATCATTCAGAAGCTGAGCGACCCCTAGGATCTCTGAGTCTGGGCGCTCTTCGACGGACATCTGCACCAGCGTCCCGAATGCGACAAGCTCACCATGCAGCATGGAAGTAATCGCAGGAATTGACGTAAGACCTCGCACAAGCGCATGGGCTAACGACAAGCCGCCACTCTCAAACCCAACGCCACTGATAAGGACGGTTCCTTCAACAACCCGCTCGACATCATCATTAACCTCGTGCCGGCCTACTGCTTGGTAAGCGCTGTACCCGTAGGTCATAAGCGTCTTAAACACAGCCTCTGTTAGCAGCAATGCCGTGTTCAACGCTGGAGTACCAAATGAGTTATTGCCTCCGGCAGACTGACATTGTTGCGCCTCAAACTTTTTACTGATGGCGTCGCCGATGCCTGCGGCGAAAAACCTTGCAGGCGCACGGACAATCACTTCGGTGTCCACGACTACTGCAGAGGGGTTCATGTTCAGGTACTCGACGCCAACGACCTTGTGCGCCTCGTCGTAAAGCACAATCAAACGGCTGGTTGGGGCGTCGCTGGAAGCAATGGTCGGGCATACGACGATGGGGACGTTAAGCTGAGCAGCCATCCCTTTAGCCGTGTCAATTGTCTTACCCCCGCCCAAAGCGATGATGGTGTCTGGCCTGTAATCTGCTGATCGCTCACAGAGAGACGCAATTGCAGCTTTAGTGCATTCACCAGGAAAAACGATATTGTTCGCCTCGAAGCCATGCTCTGACAATGCGTTCCCTACCTCAGGCCACAGATGCTTCGAGACGAATTCGTCGCACAAGACCAAAGGGCGCGATTGCCCCATATCGGAAAGGATTCTGCCAAGCTGCTTTAGTGCGCCTGGCCCTTGCTCGTATCGGCCAGGAAAACCCATTGTTCGAACCATGCCATCACCCGCTGCTGAAAAACTGTGAGATAAATCGTTACGCTGAATACGAGCCCGGATGGATCAGCGCATCAACCAGCCACCCGCCACATCCAAAACTTGGCCCGTGATGAAGTCACTGTCGTTTGAAGTCAAAAAGCATGCTGCTTTAGCTACCTCAAGTGACGTTCCAAGACGGCCCAACGGAGTCTCATCAACGACTGCCTGGTTCGCTTGCGCAGAAACGGTTTTTAGAAGCGGCGTTTCGATGCGTCCCGGAGCCAGTGCGTTTGCCGTAATGCCATAAGGCCCGAGCTCACCTGCCAGGTGACGGGTAAAACCGATAACTGCTGCTTTCGTGGCGCTGTAATGCGCCGCGACGATAGGGAGGTAAGCGCTGCCGGCAACGGAAGACATATTCACTATTCTTCCAAAACGGCGTTCGACCATCGCTGGTGCGAGAGCTCTGACCAAGTTGAATGAGCCTGTCAGGTTGATGCCAACGACGCGATCCCATTCCTGAGGATCCATTTCCCAAATCGGCGCTGGTGCGCCCTCGTGTTTGGGTGAAATACCTGCATTGTTAATCAAGGTGTCGATCGGGCCGAGCTGCTCACCAAGCTCAAGACAGGCTCGACTGCATTGAGCGAAATCTGATACGTCAGCTTTAGCCCAAGCCACCCAATGTCCGGCAGCACTGAGTTGCCGTGAAAGCTCGGAAACTGACTGTTCGTCGAAATCTACCAAAGCAACCCGCGCGCCCTCCTCGCAGTACAGCCGGGCAATTGAGGCACCAATGCCCCCTCCTGCCCCGGTAATGAGAACTGTGCGTCCTGAATGTCGAAGATTCGTCATGTCAAACTCCCCCGCGCTGAAAAAACAGAAACAAGGCGCGGTGATGCTCACACGCGTCCAATGCCGCACTGGCTGACCGAAAATTTCGGACTCATGTATGCGGGTGGTTTTAGGAGATTTGTGTGGCGAAGCCTGTGCCTCCGTGCCGGGGCGGTCGGTGACTTTAGATAAGAGGGCAGCCGGCGTGGTTGACCGAGCGAAAGCTAATGATGCAGTGACCATTATGAACTCCAGGCTTGCCTAGTAAAACGGCAAATATGAATCGCTTCATTTTCACAGCCTGCGGCCATAAGCCAACAAAGTCCATGATATTTTCACGACTCTATTTTTTGTATTTATTCTCTAAAGAGATATTTATGAAGCGCTTCATTTTTATTCGGATATTTGACCGCTGTCAAGCGGTCTGCATGGTCACTTCCCCAGCAAGGAGCGCCAGTAGTTCCTACGAAACGCAGTCATGAGCATCTATTGAGGATGTGGAAAACACCGGCGCACTAAGCCTCTGAGGCACTGGCTCCTTTGGCAAATGCACGGAATACGGGCGCAGTGCCCACGCCTGGAAGTCGATGCTCAAGTGAAATGAATACGCGATGCATATGCTAGGTATCGACTAGACGAGCGGGCCTCGCTCACGGGTCAGGCAGAGTGAATGCCTTCCGCAGAATGCTGCTCCCATGGTGGGCATGGTGACCAAGCCTCCACGAGCTTATCGATGAAGAGTCGAATTTTTGGAGAGAGGTGCCGCTTGCTAGGGTAGATCACCCGAATAGGCTCTGCCGCCTCTGCATACCCAGCGAGCAATTGAACAAGCTTGCCCCTCCTCAAATCGTCGTTCACCACGTAGGAAGGAAGAGTCGCGATGCCCAGGCCAGCTACAGCTGACTGGTGTAATGACTCAGCACTGTCCATCTGTAGCCTTCCACCATGAGTAACGGACACAGAGCTACCACTCACGCGAAAATTCCAAGGAAGCAATCTCCCACCGCTCACGAAATGCAGGCACTGGTGCTCGGATAAATCCTCCGGCGTTTTAGGCTCGGCGTGCTCAGCCAAATATTTGGGGGAAGCGCAGGTAATCATTTGTTGGTAGGCCACAGTGCGCGTTAACAACCGAGAATCTTCCTTCGGTGGCCCGATACGCATGGCCAAATCAAATCCCTCATCGATCAGATCGACCAGCCTGTCAGAAAAGGTGATATCCACGCTCAGTGAGGGCCAATCCTTAAGGCAGCACTCAATGTGCTGAAGGACATGAAGTCTGCCCAGCGCAACCGGCAGACTCATCCGCAGTCGCCCACTGGGTGTCGAACGACGAAACGCAAGGGCATCCTCCACGTCGTCCAGATCCTGAAGAACGCCCACGCAGCGCTCATACAGAACCTGGCCGTCATCCGTCATGCTTAAACTGCGCGTAGTGCGATTCAGTAAACGTACCTGTAAACGAGCCTCGAGCCTGACTATCGACTTCCCGACTGCAGAGCGCGTAAGGCCAAGCTGCTTTGCCGCCGCAGTGAAGCTTCCAGCGTTTACCGAGCTTACAAACGCGGCGATATCATTCAGGTTATGGAGTTCCATACGGCCTCGGTGGTTTCAACGTTCGGGCGGCTTAGCACCTGTTATGGGGAACCCTATTCCCCAATACTAAGCATAGTATCTCAATTAGCTAATCCACTCCCAACGATCAATTGAGGTCATTATGAACACTAAAGTCCAAGCAGCCGTCCAAACCTGGGCCAATAGCCTTAGCGATCTGGTACCCGTTCTTAAAGGAATCGATACCACCACAAAAATGAGCGACATCCGCGACTCTTACGCAAGAATGCTCGCGCAAAATCCAGCGCCAGCTGGCGTTAAATTCGAAGCAGTCGACATGGGTGGCGTACCCGGCACACTGGTTACTCCGGACGAGATCAAAACCGACGCGGTCGTGATGTACATCCACGGCGGCGCCTACATTGTAGGACGTCCAGACGGCTACCACGGTATCGGCGGCAACTACTCTAAAATGCTCGGTGCTCGTGTGTACATGCCGGACTACCGCCTCGCTCCTGAGCACAAGTTCCCAGCATCAATTGACGACACATTGCGCGCTTACGAATGGTTGCTTGAGCAGAAAATCCCGGCTAACAAAATTGCGTTCTCTGGCGAGTCGGCTGGCGGCGCGATGGTTGTCAGCGTCATGGTTGCGGCTAAATCGAAAGGGCTTCCATTGCCTGCGGTTGGCTCCTCCATCTCACCATGGGCGAACCTTGAACACACCGGCGCTTCCATGAGCAACCGTGAAGGTCTGGATCCTCTGAACTCCAAGCCTGTCTTGGACATCCTCGCCAGAGCATTCCTCGGCGACACATTGGCCAATCATCCTCTTGCCTCACCTGTGTTCGCGGACGTCACCGGTCTTCCACCAATCTTGGTGCAGATCGGCGAAAACGAGCTGATGTTGAGTGATGCAATGCGCCTCGCAACTCACCTGGCAGATAACCGGGTTCGCGTGAACCTGGAAGTATGGCCTGCGATGTTCCACGCTTGGCACTTCTACGCCACCATGCTGCCAGAAGGTCAGCAGGCTATGGAGAGTTCCGTTCGCTTCATCGAGGCTGGCTTGGCCGACGCTAACCGCTAAAATGCAGAACAACCGCGATGGCTTTGTGGCTGTCGCGGTTTTGCTCATCCTGTTTCTATAAAAGCGTCATCAGGCTATTCAGAGCGCCTGAGCAAGCGTCCTGCCCAACCCCAGAAAATTTCACCAGACGCCCCTTCCTGGCAGGCCGTGTCCACTGAACTTCAAGGTCTACGCGATACCCTGAGCGCCAAGACTGGCATCCACTTCGACGTTCAACCCAAGCACCTCATAGACCCGAGAAACCACCAGCATCGTCGCCTCCTCAACCGTTCCTTCATTACGGCACAACATCCAACCGTGATCCTTGACCGCTTGCTCGAACATTTCCGTACACGCCACATGCTCTGCGTGCTTCTGGATCACAGTGCCGCCCAGTCCTCGTGATCGGTTAGCAGCTCTGGCCCATGAAATATCCGGATCGGTGACGACGCCGACATGCAGATCTGGCACCCGCACATCTCGCTCCATATTCAATTGAAGAATCTCGGCAAACGGGATGGTTTGGCGAAACGCCGCATCCGAGGGATACCAGCGATCGATCAAGATGATGCTGTCCAGCGGCTGCTTCGTCAGAACGTTCTGGGAGATCCAGCGACGGCTATCCGCAAGGCGCTGACACACAGCCCACTCCAGATCCCGGCAAGGATTTCTCGCCAGAGTGTTAACCAAGGCCATGGTTTCACCCCTGAACGGATCGCTTTTTCTCTCGCAAAGCCGGATGACTTTCTGGTTGCCCGCCCTCAGTACTTGCGTAACGGCCTCCAACAGTGTGGTTTTGCCGGTACCTTTGGGCCCATCCAGAGAAACGAACAGCGGACGATTCATTGTTCACGCAACAATCAAGACATTGATGCCCGCTCTAACCTCATTTCCGCCATTCCATTAGCGCATCCCTGCTCCTTGCTGATACTCCCGCGGCGTGCAGCCAAACTCCCGCCGAAACACCGTGTGCAGATACTGCGCAGATTTAAACCCACAACTGCGCGCAACGTCGGCAATCACTGAATCTGCATCTTTAAGGCCGCTAGTCGCCGCTGCCAGTTTGAAACGCAAAATCTCGTCATGCACGCTACAGCCTCGCTCAGCACGAAAATGCGCTTCGAGTGACGAACGCGAAACGCCGACATAAGCCGCCACCTGCGCTGTTTTAATGCCTTGGCAAGCATATTGGCGAATGAACAGCAGCGCCTGCATGACGTAAGGATTGCCCAACGGCTGGTGCAAACTCGACACCTGCACGTTGACCGCATCCGGCGGGATCAGGATCTGCGTACCGGTAGATGGCATGCCGTGCAGCATCTGGTGGAGCAGTTGCGCGGCGGTACGGCCCATGGTTTCCGTGCCCTGAATAACCGAACTCAGCGGCACTCGAGTCAGGCTGCGGGTCAGCGGATCGTTGTCGATGCCGATCAATGCCACCTGCTCCGGCACCGCAATGCCGGCGGTCAGGCAGGCTTGCAGCAACTGGCGGGCGCGGGCGTCGCTGACGGCGATGATGCCGATGGGTTTGGGCAGGCTTTGCAGCCAGGCGATCAACTGTTCGACGGCGCTGTCCCAGAGCGGTGCGCTGGTGCCCATGCCGCGATAGATTTCGCCGTGCAGACCATCGCGTTTCATCAGTTTGCGAAAGGCTTTTTCGCGCTCTTGCGCCCAGCGATTGGCTTGCGCTTCCGGCAGGCTGAAGCAGGCAAAGCGCTGCAGTCCCGCCTCGATCAAATGCTTGTAGGCCAGCGTCATCAGCGCGTTGTTATCGGTGGCGACGTAGGGAATCGCTTTCGGATAAGCGCGCTTATCCTCGTACGAGCCCCCTACCGCTACCACTGGCATCTGGATATCGGCCAGCGCCTCGCCAATCAGCGGATCATCGAAGTCAGCAATGATCCCGTCGCCCTGCCAGCGTTCGATGCCTTTCAAGCGACAGAGAAAATCCTCCTCGAGAAACAGGTCCCAGGAAGCACGGGTGCTGCTCAGGTAGTTGCCGATGCCGCTGATGATGCCTCGGTCGTAGATCTTGCTGCCGTTGAACAACAGGGCGATGCGGTGAACAGGCGGTACGGTTTTCATTGTTTTTATGCTTGTTCTGGGCCCCCTTGTCACAGAGGCGATTGGCACAGACTAGGCGCCTGGCCGAAGAAGCTCAATACGCAAAATCGCACCCCGTGTTGATGTTTTTCATAATCAGCGGGTACAGGGCCGTTGCTAGTATCGAGACACCGCCAAGAACAACAAGGACAAGGTCCATGCAGTATTTCCCCGATGTCGATGCGATTCGCTACGAAGGCCCAGACAGCGATTCTCCCCTCTCCTTTCGTCACTACGACGCCGACAAACTCATCCTCGGCAAACCCATGCGCGAACACCTGCGCATGGCCGCCTGTTACTGGCACACGTTCGTCTGGCCGGGTTCCGATGTGTTCGGTGCGGGGACGTTCAAGCGCCCTTGGCAACATGCCGGCGACCCGATGGAACTGGCGATCGGCAAAGCAGCCGCCGCCTTCGAGTTTTTCTCCAAACTGGGTATCGACTATTACTGCTTCCATGACACCGATGTCGCTCCGGAAGGCAGCTCTCTGAAGGAGTACCGCAACCACTTCGCGCAGATGGTTGACCACCTCGAGCAACACCAGGAAGCCAGCGGTATCAAGCTGCTGTGGGGCACCGCCAATTGCTTCAGCAACCCGCGTTTCGCTGCCGGCGCCGCGAGCAACCCCGATCCCGAAGTGTTCGCCTGCGCCGCTGCCCAGGTGTTCAGCGCCATGAACGCGACCCATCGCCTGAAAGGCGCCAACTACGTGTTGTGGGGCGGTCGCGAAGGCTACGAAACCCTGCTCAACACGGACTTGAAACGTGAGCGCGAACAGCTGGGCCGCTTTATGCGCATGGTGGTCGAGCACAAACACAAGATCGGCTTCACCGGTGATCTGCTGATCGAACCCAAGCCGCAGGAGCCGACCAAGCATCAATACGATTACGACAGCGCCACCGTGTTCGGCTTTCTCCAGCAGTTCGGGCTGGAGCACGAAATCAAGGTCAACATCGAGGCCAACCACGCGACACTGGCCGGTCATAGCTTTCATCACGAGATTGCGACGGCGGTCTCGCTGGGGATTTTCGGCAGCATCGACGCCAACCGTGGCGATCCGCAAAACGGCTGGGACACCGATCAATTCCCTAACAGCGTCGAAGAAATGACCTTGGCCACCTATGAAATACTCAAGGCTGGCGGCTTCAAGAATGGCGGTTTCAACTTCGACTCCAAGGTTCGCCGGCAAAGCCTTGATCAGATTGATCTGTTCCATGGCCACGTCGGTGCTATGGACGTTCTCGCCCTGTCCCTGGAGCGCGCAGCGGCCATGGTGCAGAACGACGAACTGCAACGGCTCAAGGATCAACGCTACGCCGGTTGGCAGCAGCCGTTCGGGCAGGCGGTGATGGCCGGTGACTTCAACCTTGAGTCGTTGGCCGAGCACGCGTTCACCAACGAGTTGAACCCGCAAGCGGTCAGCGGCCGCCAGGAAAGGCTCGAGAACATCGTCAACCGGTTTATCTATCGCTGATCACACGGGGAATCTGCGGGCGCATCGACGCGGTGACATTTCTACGACAATTCTGTGCCTGCAGCGTCTGCGGATTCTCTACAGTTTTACCAGCCCGATACTCATCGTCAGGCCGTGTCTTTCCAACAACAATAAAAGGACGCCCCACTATGAAGAACGTAAAACGCACGCTATTGGCCACTGCCCTGGCGCTGCTGTCACTGCCGGTGATGGCTGACGCTGCCCACCCGAAAATCGGTTTCTCCATTGATGACCTGCGTCTGGAACGCTGGTCGCGTGACCGTGATTACTTCGTCGCGGCAGCAGAAAAAATGGACGCCAAGGTCTTCGTACAGTCGGCCGATGCCAACGAGCAGAAACAGATTTCCCAGATCGAAAACCTGATTTCCCGGGGCGTCGATGTCATCGTCATCGTGCCGTTCAATGCCACGGTACTGACCAACGCAGTGGCCGAAGCGAAGAAAGCCGGGATCAAAGTCGTCTCCTACGATCGACTGATTCTCAACGCTGATGTCGACGCCTACATTTCCTTCGATAACGAAAAGGTCGGCGAGATGCAGGCCAGCGGCGTGCTGAATGCCGCGCCCAAGGGCAATTACTTCCTGCTCGGCGGAGCCCCGACCGACAACAACGCCAAGATCCTCCGCGAAGGCCAGATGAAGGTGCTGCAACCGGCCATCGACAAGGGCGATATCAAGATCGTCGGCCAACAGTGGGTGAAGGAATGGAACCCGACCGAAGCGCTGAGCATTGTTGAAAACGCCTTGACCCGCAACGACAACAAAATCGACGGCATCGTCGCTTCCAACGACGCCACGGCCGGCGGAGCCATTCAGGCACTGGCGGCGCAGCAACTGGCCGGCAAGGTGCCGATTTCCGGACAGGATGCTGACCTTGCCGCAGTCAAACGTGTGATCGCCGGCACGCAAACCATGACCGTGTACAAGCCACTGAAACTCATCGCCACCGAAGCCGCCAAGCTCTCGGTGCAACTGGCGCGCAACGAAAAACCCGCCTTCAGTTCGCAGTACGACAACGGCAGCAAAAAGGTCGACACCATCCTGCTCACGCCAACCCCGCTGACCAAGGACAACATCGACCTGCTCGAACAGGACGGCTTCTACACCAAGGCGCAAATTGCCGGGAAGTGATCTCCGGTAATGCGAAAAACCCTTGTGGGAGCGAGCCTGCTCGCGAAGGCGTTGTGTCAGTCAACGAAGCATTGTCTGAACCGACGCTTTCGCGAGCAAGCTCACTCCCACAGGTTTCGTGGTGTGTGAGTCTTTGATATACGAGCCCTGTCCATGTCCGACTATCTGCTGCAAATGAACGGCATCGTCAAAACCTTCGGCGGTGTCAAAGCCCTCAACGGCATCGACATCAAGGTCAGGCCCGGCGAGTGCGTTGGCCTGTGCGGCGAGAATGGCGCCGGCAAATCCACGCTGATGAAAATCCTTTCGGCGGTCTACCCGCACGGCACCTGGGACGGTGAAATCCTCTGGGACGGGCAACCGCTCAGGGCGCAATCGATCAGTGAAACGGAAGCCGCCGGTATCGTCATCATTCACCAGGAGCTGACGCTGGTGCCCGACCTGTCGGTGGCCGAAAACATTTTCATGGGCCATGAACTGACGCTGCCCGGCGGACGCATGAATTACCCGGCGATGATCCACCGCGCCGAAGCGCTGATGCGCGAATTGAAAGTCCCCGACATGAACGTAGCGCTGCCGGTGTCGCAGTACGGCGGCGGCTATCAGCAACTGGTGGAAATCGCCAAAGCCCTCAATAAAAAGGCCCGCCTGCTGATCCTCGACGAGCCTTCATCAGCCTTGAGCCGTTCGGAAATCGAGGTGCTGCTGGACATCATCCGCGATCTCAAAGCCAAAGGCGTTGCCTGCGTCTACATCTCGCACAAGCTCGATGAAGTGGCCGCTGTGTGCGACACCATTTCGGTGATCCGCGACGGCAAACACATCGCTACCACCGCCATGGCCGACATGGACATTGCGCAGATCATCACGCAGATGGTCGGCCGCGAAATGAGCAACCTCTACCCCAGTGAGCCGCACGACATCGGCGAGGTGATTTTCGAGGCCCGGCACATCACCTGCTACGACGTCGACAACCCCAAGCGCAAACGGGTCGACGATATTTCCTTCGTCCTCAAGCGCGGCGAAATCCTCGGCATTGCCGGGCTGGTCGGTGCCGGGCGTACCGAACTGGTGACCGCGCTGTTCGGCGCTTACCCCGGTCGCCACGAGGGCGAAGTCTGGCTCGATGGCCAACCCATCGACACCCGCACGCCACTCAAGTCCATCCGCGCCGGACTGTGCCTGGTGCCCGAGGACCGCAAGCGCCAAGGCATCATTCCGGATCTGGGCGTCGGTCAGAACATCACCCTCGCCGTGCTGGACAACTACTCGAAACTGACCCGCATCGACGCCGAAGCCGAACTGGGCAGCATCGATCGGGAAATCTCGCGCCTGCATCTCAAAACCGCCAGCCCGTTCCTGCCGATCACCAGCCTGTCGGGTGGCAATCAACAAAAAGCCGTGCTGGCGAAGATGCTGCTGGCCAAACCCCGGGTGTTGATTCTCGACGAGCCGACCCGAGGCGTGGACGTCGGCGCCAAATACGAAATCTACAAGTTGATGGGCGCGCTGGCCGCCGCCGGCGTGTCGATCATCATGGTCTCGTCGGAACTGGCCGAAGTGCTCGGCGTGTCCGACCGCGTGCTGGTGATCGGCGAAGGTCAGTTGCGTGGCGACTTCATCAACCATGATCTGACACAAGAGCAGGTGCTCGCCGCCGCACTCAGCCAGCCTGGCAGCCATAACAATAATGATCGGAAAACCGCGTAAATGAATCAGGTCAAACAACTGTTCACCCGCTACAAAATGCTCGCGCTGGTGTTTGCCGTGGTGCTGATCTGGCTGTTCTTCAGCTGGCAGACCGAAGGCGGATTCCTCACTCCGCGCAACCTGTCCAATCTGCTGCGGCAGATGTCGATTACCGGCATTCTTGCCTGCGGCATGGTGCTGGTGATCATCAGCGGCGAGATCGATTTATCGGTCGGCTCATTGCTCGGCCTGCTCGGTGGCCTCGCGGCGATTCTTGATGTGGTCTACCACATTCCGCTGCTGGCGAATCTGAGTCTGGTCGCCCTCTGCGGGCTGATGATTGGCCTCGCCAACGGCTACATGACGGCTTACCTGCGCATCCCCTCGTTCATCGTCGGCCTGGGCGGCATGCTGGCTTTTCGCGGGATTTTGCTGGGGATTACCGGCGGCACGACCATCGCGCCGGTATCGCCGGAGCTGGTCTACATTGGCCAGGGTTACCTGCCCCATGCGATCGGCACTGGTCTGGGTATTTTGCTGTTCGCGCTGACCGTGTTCCTCACCTGGAAACAACGGCGTAATCGCGCCCTGCACGGCCTCGCGGCGCATTCGTTAGTGCGTGACGTCATCCGCGTGTTGGTGATCGGCGCTGTGCTCGCCGGCTTCGTACAGACGCTCAACAGCTATGACGGCATTCCAGTGCCGGTCCTGTTGCTGCTGATTTTGCTGGGCGTGTTCAGCTACGTCACCAGTCAAACCGTGTTCGGCCGGCGCGTGTATGCCGTGGGCAGCAATATGGAAGCGACGCGCCTGTCCGGGATAAATGTGCAAGCCGTGAAGCTGTGGATCTTCGGGATCATGGGCGTGATGTGCGCCCTCGCCGGCGTGGTCAATACCGCGCGCCTGGCCGCCGGTTCACCTTCGGCCGGCAGCATGGGCGAACTCGACGCCATCGCCGCGTGCTTTATCGGCGGTACTTCCATGCGCGGCGGTTCCGGCACGGTGTACGGCGCCCTCCTCGGTGCGCTGGTTATCACCAGTCTGGACAACGGCATGTCGATGCTCGATGTCGACAGCTACTGGCAGATGATCGTCAAGGGCAGCATTCTGGTGTTGGCGGTTTGGGTGGACGTGAGTACGCGAACCGGGCGCCGTTGAGCCGCAGGAATTACGCTGCGGGCGTGGTCGCGGGCGCCGGGCCGAGAATTTCCATCAGGAAATCGATAAACACATTGATCCGGCTGGAGCCACGGTGATTGGGTAAATACAACGCGTTGATGCAGGTGCTGGCACTGCCGGGATTGACCTCGTACTGCTCAAGCAAGCGGGTCAGCCGGCCGGCTGCTACGTCGTCGCGTACCAGCCAATCAGCCAGCAGCGTCACCCCGCCGCCACCGATGGCAGCTTCGCGCAGGATGTCGGCGTTGTTGCTTTGCAGGCGCCCATGGACGTTGAGCTGAATGGGCGCGTCTTCATTCTGAAAGGTCCAGTGCTGGTGGGTGCCGCCGTAATCGAAACGCAGGCATTGGTGCTCAAGCAAATCCCGTGGATGACAGAGCGCCGCGCTACGCGCCAGATACTCCGGACTGGCTACCACCCAGCGTTCGAACTGCCCCACGCGTTTGCTGACAATGTCTTCACTGACCACCGACGATCCCAGCCGCACCGACACATCGATTTGCTCGCTAAGCAGGTCGCTGACCTGATCGCTCAGCGACAGACTGATCTCCAGACCCGGATGCCGCTCCAGCAAACGACTCAAATGCGGAGCAATCAGGCGTCGCCCGAACTCCACCGGCACGCTGATGCGCAGACGGCCCTGCGCTTCGGCGCCACGATCGGCGACGACAGCATCGGCTTCGTCGATCGCGTCGAGAATCGCCACGGCTTTTTCGAAATAGGTCTGGCCGGCAACGGTCACGCTGGTGTTGCGCGTGGTGCGATTGAGCAGGCTCGCGCCCAACTCGTGCTCCAGCCCGGCCACTTGCCGTGTCACTGACGACGTGGATATCCCGAGTTTGCGCGCTGCCGAGGAATAGCCCCCGCAGCGCACGGTTTCCACAAACATCTTCAGTGCCAGCAACTTGTCCATAAGCGGGGTCCGGTCGAGAGGGAACGCGGATGATTGTGCATCACTGTTCCCCCGACGTCTTGTACCGCCGTGCTTGAACACACTTGCCGGCTGTTCAGTCATCGGCCTTGCGGCTCAGGAACAACCCGAGCGCCAGCGCTGGCAGCAGCGCCACCGCGACGGCGGACAGGTTCCAGCCGAAATGCTCGTACAGCGGACTGGCGACCAGTGAGCCCAGCGCGCCGCCGACGAAAATGCTGGTCATGTACACCGCATTCAGGCGCGCACGGCTGTGGGGATCGAGGGCGTACACCTCACGCTGGCCGAGCACCATGTTCAATTGCACAGCGAAATCCAGCAGCACCGCGCACACCACCAGCCAGAAATAGCCACTGCCCGGGAGTGCAGCGATCAACAGCGAAACCGGCGCCAGCAACAAGGCGACCAGCGTGCCGCGACGACCATGCCCGGCATCGGCCAGACGTCCGGCAATCGGCGCGGCAATGGCACCCACCGCACCGACCAGCGCGAAGATCGCAACTTGTGCCTGAGTGAAGCCGTGGTGACGCATCAGTTCAATCGGCGCGAGGGTCCAGAACAGACTGAAACTGGCAAACAACAGCCCTTGATACAGCGAGCGCTGACGCAACAGCGGATAGCGCCGGGCCAAGGCAAACACCGAACCGATCAGCGCAGCATACGAAGCTTTATGCGTCGGCAGCCGACGCGGCAGCGCCACCGCAGTGACCAGCGCGATGACCGCCATCAGGGCCGCCGCGCTGTAAAACACCCCGCGCCAGCCGAACACTTCAACCAGCAGGCTCGACAGTGGCCGTGACAACAGAATGCCCAGCAGCAGGCCGCTCATGATATTGCCGACGACGCGGCCACGGCTGGCTTCGGGCGCCAGGTGTGCCGCCAGCGGCACAAGGATCTGCACGGCCACCGAGGTCAGACCGATTAGCAAAGACAACACCAGGAACAGTGACGGCGAATGGGTCAGTCCGACGCACAACAGCGTGACGCTCGCCGCCAGGGTGAAACCAACCACCAGCCGGCGGTTTTCCATCAGGTCGGCCAGTGGCACCAGCAGTAACAGGCCCAGCGCGTAGCCAAACTGCGTCAGCGAAACGATCAGGCTGGCATTGGCGCTGGACAGACCGATCTGCGGCGCAATCAGTTCGACGATTGGCTGTGCGTAATAAAGATTGGCCACGACCGCGCCACAGCAAAATGCCAGGAACGCGACCATCAGGCCGGAAAGTGAAGTTGGCTGTTCGGCGTTGGCCGCAACGGCCGGATTGCCCGTGAGCATGATGACACCTCATTGAGTTCAGGAAAGTGCTGCCAAGGCTACGGCCCCGTGGCGATGCGCAGAATCCACGCGGCGGGCAACGCAGTGATGCGTCCGGCGCAACGGCGCAGGCGTTGCTTCTCGCGCAACGCGCTGTTGCGTGCGCCGCTGATTCTCCCGCGCAGACGGTTTCTCTACGCTTTGGCCTCTGGCGCTGTCGTCCCATGCGGCGCCCTTCCCCGGCCATCACAAGGAGCGTCTCCATGACCCGCAGCCCATCCGTCCTGTCATCGCCTGCCGCGTTTTTTCCTGTGCCATGAACAGCTCATTTCTGAAGTCCAGAACGCTATGGATCAGCGTGGCAGTCGCCGCCGTGCTCGGCCTGATCGGCGCCGTTTGGCTGATGTGGCGCCCGGCGATTGCGCCAATCGAGCGCCCGACGCTGTTCGATGTTGCGCAGTTGCAACGCGGGGCGCGGGTCGTCGAGGCCGGCGACTGTGCGGTCTGCCATACCCGCCCCGGTGGTGAATATCTGGCCGGCGGACTGCCGCTGGTAACGCCGTTCGGCACGCTGTACAGCACCAACATCACCCCGGACGCTGAGACCGGTATCGGCCAATGGTCACTGCCGGCCTTCGAGCGAGCGATGCGTCAAGGCATTGCTCGCGACGGTCACTTGCTCTATCCGGCGTTCCCCTACGTGCACTACCGGCGCATGAGCGCAGCAGACATCGCCGACGCTTATGCCTACTTGATGAGCGGCCCCGCCGTGCACGCGCCGGCCGCGCAGAACCAGATGAATTTTCCGATGAACATTCGTCCGTTGGTGGCGTTCTGGAACCTGCTGTTCCTGCACGGTGAGCCACTGACGCCGCTGGCGGAGCGCAGCGAGGCGTGGAATCGCGGGCGTTATCTGGTCGACGGGCCGGGCCATTGCGCCGGCTGCCATTCGCCGCTGAACCTGATCGGCGCGGAAAAATCTTCGGAATACTTGCAGGGCGGCAGCGTCGACGGCTGGCAGGCGCCCGCGCTGGTCGGAATGGGCCAACGCGCCAACCCGTGGAGTCGCGAGCAACTGGTGGGCTATCTACGCGCCGAGATCGTCAATGGCCACGGCACCCCCGCCGGGCCGATGCGTCCAGTCAGCTTGAGTCTGGCCAGCTTGCCCGCCAGTGAAGCCGAGGCGATTGCCGAGTATTTACTCAGCCTGGAAACCCCTCCTTCGGTGACAGAGACGACGGCGAAGACGCCTGCCAGTGAAGCGGCAGACCACTCGACCGGCGCCCTGCTCTTCAGCAGCGCCTGCGCCGGTTGCCATGGCCCGGCGGCACCGATGCGCAGCATCGATGGTCGCCCGGGGTTGCAAAACACCTCGGCGCTGCAAGCGGCCAGTTCGCGCAACTTCCTCAAAACCGTGCTTGAAGGCTTGCCCGCCACACCCGGATCGCCCGGCCCGGTGATGCCTGCATTCGCCGCCAGCCTCGACAACGCGCAACTCGGCGCACTGGCCGCGTATCTGCGTCAGCAAGCCAGCCCCGATCAGCCGTGGACCGACCTCTCTTCCACTATTGAAGCGTTACGTCAGGAGACGAAATGAGCCAGATCACTCTCAACGTCAACGGAGCCGCACAACCGCTTGAGCTGGAGCCGGACATGCCGCTGCTGTATGCGCTGCGCAATCACTTGAACCTCAACGGCGCCAAATACGGCTGCGGTCTCGGTCAGTGCGGCGCCTGCACGGTGATCGTCGACGATCAACCGGTGTTCGCCTGCCTGACACCTTGCGCCGGCCTCGAAGACAAAAAAATCCGCACCGTGGAAAGCCTCGGCAGCGCGGAAAAACCCGGCCCTCTGCAAGCCGCGTTCATCGAGAAACAGGCCGCGCAATGCGGCTACTGCATTGCCGGCATGCTAATGCGCGCGCAAGCGTTGCTTGAGCGTAATCGCCACCCGGATGAGGCGACCATTCGCGAGCACATGGCCGGCAACCTGTGCCGCTGCGGTACGCATTTGCGGATCATCGAGGCGATCAAACAGGTGGCCGGGCACAACGGGAGCCTGACATGAGTGAGTCGAATGAATTGAACCCGAGCCGACGCGCGTTCTTGCGCGGTGGCGCGTTGCTGGTGGCATTCACCCTGCTGCCGGTGGCGCGGCGTGTGTTGGCAGATACGGAAGTCGATACGCTCGGCACCGTGGTCCTCGCCCCCGACCTGCCCGGCAGCCTGCGCACCAACCCGTTTCTCGACGCCTGGATCCGCATCGGCGCCGACGGCATTACCGTCTACACCGGCAAGGTCGAATTGGGTACCGGGGTGAAAACCGCGCTGCTGCAAATCGCCGCCGAGCGTTTGCAGGTACCGGCGACCGCCATAAACCTGCTCACCGCCGACACCGCGCTGACGCCCAACGAAGGCTACACCGCCGGCAGCCACAGCATTTTCGACAGCGGTACCGCGTTGTATAACGCCGCCGCGCAGGTGCGCGAAATGCTCGTCGATGCTGCTGCGCGCAGTTGGCAGGTTGATGCAGGGCTGCTGAGCACCCGCGAAGGGGTTATCGAAGGCCCGGCTGCTCAGCGGATGAGTTACGCCGACGCGGTCAAGCATGTCGATGTGCATCAATATGCCAAGGCGCAGTCACCGGCGATGGCCGCCGCTGATTTCAAACTGATCGGCCATTCGTTGCCGCGCCTCGACATCCCGGCGAAGGTCAGCGGTGGCGCAGCATTCGTCCAGGACATGCGCCTGCCGGGGATGCTGCATGCGCGGGTGATCCGCCCGCCCCGTCCGGGCTGCACGTTGCAGGCATTCGACGCGGCGTCCATCGAAACGCAGGCTGGGGTCAAGGTGATCCGCGACGGTAACTATCTGGCGGTGGTCGCCGGTGATGAGTGGCAAGCGATCAAAGCCATGCGCCGTGCCAGCGAAGTCGCGCAATGGAGCGGCGGTGAGGCGATTCCCGAAGCAGACGAGATTCATGGCCTGCTCAAACGCCTGCCCTCACGGCGCTATCCGATCAGCCACAGTGGCACGCCGAGCGGCGCGGCCGACACGCGTTTTCAGGCGCGGGTCACCAAGCAATATCTGATGCATGGCTCGATCGGTCCGTCCTGCGCGGTGGCCTGGTTCAAGGACGGCGTTCTCACCGTATGGACCCACACCCAAGGCGTTTACCCGCTGCGCGCCGGCATTGCCGAAATGCTCGGTCTGCCACCTGAGCGGGTGCGCTGTATTCATACCGAAGGCTCAGGGTGCTACGGGCATAACGGCGCCGATGATGCCGCCGCCGATGCGGCATTGATCGCGCTGCGCGTGCCCGGTACGCCGGTGCGCGTGCAATGGATGCGCGAACAGGAAAATCTTTGGGAGCCATACAGCTCGGCGATGGTCACCGAAGTTGACGCTGGTCTCAGCCACGGCCGTTTGCAGGATTGGGCCTACGAACTCTGGACCACGCCGCACAACGAACGCATCGTCAACGCCGGGCGTCTGTTGCCGGCACGCTTGCTCGCGCGGCCCTTCGCCTCGGCGCCCTCCGTGCCGATCGCCCAGCCCGAAGGCGATGGTGATCGCAACGCGGTGCCGCTGTACGAGTTGAACTCGACGCGCATCAACATGACCTTCGTCACTCAGATGCCCTTTCGCACCTCGGCCATGCGTTCGCTGGGAGCGCACATCAACATCTTCGCCATCGAGGCGAGTATCGACGAACTGGCGATCAGGGCAGGTATCGACGCAGTCGCCTTGCGTCTGGCCCATCTCAGCGATCCGCGTGCTCGCGCGGTCGTAGAACGTGTGCGTGATGAGATCGGTTGGCCGCAAAAAAGCAGCGAGCCCGGCGCCGGTATCGGTTTCGCCTTTGCCCGCTACAAAAACATCATGGGTTACTGCGGCATCGCCGTGAAGCTGCGGGTGCATCCGCAGACCGGCGAGATCCGCATCGATCACGTGGTGACGGCGGTGGACGTCGGACAGATCGTCAGCCCCGATGGCCTGCGCAATCAGGTCGAGGGCGGCATTGTGCAGTCCGCGAGCTGGACCCTGTACGAAAAAGTCGCCTACGACGCGGGGGGCATTCGCAGCTACGACTGGAGCGGTTATCCGATTCTGCGTTTCACGCAACTGCCGAAAAAAGTCGACGTGCACTTGCTCGACCAGCCGGGAGAACCGTTCCTCGGTGCCGCTGAAATCGTTCAGGGGCCAATGGCCGCAGCGCTTGGCAGCGCCGTCGCCAACGCCACCGGCCGGCGCTGGCTGAACCTGCCGCTGACCCGGTCCAACCAACCTGCCTGAGCCACGCCCGTGTTCATCGCTGATAAGCACGGGCGCCGTTGCGTTGCGCGCAAAACAGCGTAGCGCCGGTCACCGATTATCAGCCCCGCTGAGCGCGGTTAAGTTAGCGGCACTGGTTTGCGGCACCGCTGCCGCGCTTGAATTCCTTCTATTGAAATCTGGAGCTACCCATGACTCGTCGTCTGTTCCAACCCCTCGCACTCGGTCCTTACACCCTCGCCCATCGCGTGGCGATGGCGCCGTTGACGCGCTCACGTGCTGGCCAACCGGGCGATGTGCCAACACCGATGAACGCCGAGTACTACCGCCAGCGGGCCAGTGCCGCGCTGATCATCACCGAGGCCACACAAATCTCCCGGCAGGCTCAGGGTTACGCCTGGACGCCGGGCATCTACAGCCCTGAGCAAGTTGAGGCGTGGCGTGACGTCAGCGCCGCGGTGCATGAGGCCGGCGGGTTGATCTTCATGCAACTGTGGCACGTCGGCCGGGTTTCCCATCCGAGCTTTCAACCCGATGCCGGCCTGCCCGTTGCGCCCAGCGCACTGCCGGTGCCGGGCAAGACGTTTATCGTCGACGAAAACGGTAACGGCGTCTGGGGCGATGTGCCGGTGCCGCGCGCGCTGGAAACTGCGGAAATCGCCGGCATCGTCGAGGACTACCGCGTGGCCGCGCGCAACGCATTGCAGGCAGGCATGGACGGTGTAGAGATTCATGCCGGCAACGGTTACCTGCTCGACCAGTTTCTTAACAGCAACAGCAATCAGCGTGACGATGCCTATGGCGGCAGCGTGGAGAATCGCGCGCGGTTTCTGCTGGAAGTGGTTGCGGCCGTGGCTGAAGAAGTCGGTGCCGAACGGGTCGGCGTACGCCTGACGCCGATGGGCCGCTTCATGGGCATGGGTGATGACACTCCGGAGGCGACCTTCGGCCTCCTCGTCGAGGCGCTCAACCAATGGAATCTGGCCTACCTGCATCTGGTCGAGCCTGCGATGGTCGGAACAGTCAAAGATGAGAACTTCGATCCGCGCTGGGACGCGATCATTGCCCAGTTGCGCAAAACGTGGAACGGCGTGCTGATCCTCGCGGGCGGCTACGATGCGCAATCTGCCGAACAGGCACTGGTTGCCGATCGTGCCGACATCATTGCGTTTGGCCGCCCGTTCCTGGCCAACCCGGACTTGCCGCGTCGGCTGCATGATGGCTTGGCGCTCAACGCGCCGGATCCGAGCAGCTTCTTTGGCGGGGATCAGCGTGGCTACATCGATTATCCATTTCATGCCTGAGCAGAAGCAGACCACCCGCCTCTCATGATGTGTAAATCCAAGCAGGGGCCGATGCGCCCCTGCCCTATCAAGTCATACGATCTCTACATTTAATCAAATAGGTAAAAATCCACCATAACGCTGAACTTATGCGTAGCTGTGCGCTTTCAGGACTATTGCCCGACGTCGCCGAATGCGATAAAACGGGCTAGTTGTACGACAACCAATAAAAACCAAGTCGTTCGAACGGCTAACAATCCTGAGATCTGCCATGCCTCGCCCTGCCGCTACGCAAACCGTACCGCCGCCCTACCCCCGTTATCTGGCGGTGATCATTCTGTTGTGCATGGGCTGTGCGTTTGCCGGCAATCATGTGGCGGCGCGAGTCGCATTTGATGATGGCGCGGGTGTGCTGCTGGCGATTTTAATGCGTTCCGGCGGGACCTTGCTGGTGCTCGCCATCTTGGTGCTGTGGCAGAGACAAAGCCTGCGCTTGCCGGCGGGTGCCTGGCGCTGGCAACTGTTGCTGGGGCTGCTGATCACTGCGCAGAGTCTGTGCCTCTACTCTGCTGTCGCACGGGTGCCGGTGGCGCTGGCCCTGCTGGTGGCGAACGTATTCCCCATTCTGCTGGCATTGCTCACCTGGGCACTGGGTGGCCCGCGACCGAGCGCACGTACCGCGACGTTGATGGGTTTGATTCTACTGGGCCTGGTGTTTGTGCTGGATGTCCCCGGGCGTCTCTCGACCACGACGGACGTCAGTGCGCAATGGCTGACCGGCGTCGCGCTCGCATTCTGCGCCGCCAGCGTGTTCGCCTGCGCGCTGTGGATCACCGACCACAAACTGTCTCAGGTACGTGGCTCGGTGCGCAGTCTGCTGACCATTTTCATCGTGTTCAGCAGCGTCAACCTGGCAGGGCTGACGGGCGCCCTTCCCGGCGGATTGAACCTGCCCGCCACCTCGACCGGATGGCTGGCCCTCGCCACGTTGGTGGTGCTATACGGCACAGGTTTTATCGTCCTGTTCATTTCCGTGCCTCGCCTCGACATGCCGCGCAATGCGCCGGTCATGAACATCGAGCCATTGGCAACGCTGCTGATGGGCTGGATTGTGCTGGACCAAATGCTCAGCAAAGGACAGATTCTCGGCGGGGTGATTGTGGTCATGGGCATCGTTTTGCTGACTTATCGTAAATCAGTGGTCAAGGCTGAGGTTAAAGCCAGTGCGTGAGGGTTTCTCTCCAGTGGTCAGGTTCGTGATTAACCCAAAGCAGTATCGAGAAACATCATCACCCCAAAGCCGAGCATCAGCCCCAAGGTCGCCGGGGTCTCATGCCCGTTGCGATGAGTCTCGGGAATGACCTCATGGGAGACCACAAAAATCATCGCCCCGGCCGCCAAACCGAGCGCAATGGGATATCCCAACGCAAAGCTGCTGGAAATACCCAGTCCGACAATGGCGCCAATCGGTTCCATCAACCCTGAGCCCACCGCAATAAGCGCGGCGCGAAGTGCTGAGATGCCTGTCACGCGTAATGCCAGGGCGACAGCCAGACCTTCGGGAATATCCTGAATGGCGATCGCCGCGGTCAGCGGCAATCCGACCTTCATGTCGCCGTTGGCGAAGCTCACGCCAATGGCCATGCCTTCCGGCAGGTTATGCAGTGTGATTGCCAGAACGAACAACCAGACACGATTGATGCGCTGCGCATCCGGCCCGCGGCGTCCGCTTTTCTCGTGTTCGTGAGGCACGAAACGATCAAGGCCGACCATCAGCGCTACGCCCAATCCCAATCCTGCAACGACGACGCAGGCTGCGAGCAACTGATTACCGCAAAGCGCCTGAGCCGCTTCTATGCCCGGCAGAATCAGCGAAAACGAACTGGCGGCCAGCATCATCCCGGCGGCAAAGCCGAGCATGATGTCTTGGGTTCGGGCGGCGATGTCTCGTAACGCAATCGCTACGACAGCACCGATTGCCGTCGCAGCGAAGCCGGTCATGCCACCGATAAAGGCGAAGTACAGATTCTGTTTGTTGGCCCCGACGAAGGCGCCATACCCGCTGATCAGCAGGAAGATTGTCACCCCGATCAGAATTGACCAGAAGACGCGCCCGCCCCATCCAGACCCCGAGAAACGAGCGAACCAGGAGCGTGCTGGTGCGGCTGATGAGGTCAACGGCTCGGACATGGGAACTCCTGTTATGTTGATTCGATCTTTTCAGCGGATGCGGATAACCAACGTACATGACCTCAATGGTAATCGTCTCCAGCGACTGCGCGCAGGTAGGCGACGTCTGCTTGCCTTCGTTGGTCGCGCCACTCGTCCCAACTGAGTATGCCCAAGCGATCCATTTCATCCGACTGGCGCAGCAGTTCGTCGTGATAGGCGTCTGGGCAGTCCATTCGCAATTCAAGGTTTTCCAGTGCACGTTGCCAGGCCGCCAAGGCGAGTAATCTGGTTTCTTGTGCGAATGTCAGTTGATTCTTGAACGCGTTCATTTCGCCCACCCCGAACATTTCCCGGTTGAGCCACCGATGTCGAGTTAGGTTCAAAATGTCTGCAGAAAAGCGGATGACTGAAAGCTTTCTGCTGACGTGGCCACTAACCAGTCCAGCTCATGGATGGGGGTTACGGTATGTGGCAATCGCCCCGCCACTCAATTCAGTGGTCGGGGCGATGCGATTTGTTGCGTCAAGGCGTTATCAGGAAGCATCAATCCAGATGGTTTTGATCTCTGTGTATTGGTCGTGCGCCCAGATCGACTTATCGCGTCCGCCAAACCCCGACTCTTTGTAGCCGCCGAATGGCGTAGAGGCGTCGCCCTCACCGAAGCAGTTCACCGTGACAATCCCGGCGCGAATCCCGCGTGAGAGTTTCAGGGCATGGCGCAGGTTGCCGGTGTAAGCCGATGCAGCCAGGCCGTAGGCCGTGTCGTTGGCCAGCTCAATCGCTTCGTCAACGGTCTGGAACGTGGTGACGCTCAGTACCGGGCCAAAAATCTCTTCCTGGAACAAACGGCTATCGCGACTCACGCCGTCAACGATAGTCGGTTCGACGAAAATATCCTGGCGGGTTTTGCCGCCCACCAGCACATGCAGGTTTTCGTCGCGGGCCACGTCAAGGTAGGAGCGCACCTTGTCGAAATGCGCTTTGCTGATCATCGAACCCAGGCGGTTTTCAGGATCCAGTGGATCACCCATTTTCCAGTCACCCAAATGAACCTGCACACGCTGCAGCAGTTCATCCTTGACGTCGGCGTGGACGATCAGGCGCGAAGAGGCCGAGCAGTTTTCACCCATATTCCAGAACGCGCCGTTCACCACGTGCTGAGCGACGAGGTCGATGTCTTCGACATCATTCATCACCACGGCGGGGTTCTTGCCGCCACATTCCAGCACGATGCGTTTCAGGTTCGACTCGCTGGAGTATTTGAGAAACAGCCGCCCGGTATCGGTTGATCCGGTGAAGCTGACCATCGCCACATCCGGGTGACGGCCCAGCGGCTCGCCCGCTTCTTTCCCTCCCCCGGGCACGACGCTGAACACGCCGGCGGGAATCCCAGCCTGATACGCCAGTTCGGCGACGCGCAAGGTGCTTAAGGTGGTTTCCTTGGCCGGTTTGACCACGATCGAACAGCCTGCGGCGAGCGACGGGCCGATTTTCCAGGCGAGCATCAGCAGCGGGAAATTCCACGGCAACACCAGGCCGACAACGCCAATCGGTTCACGCACAACCATGGTCACCGCACCCGAGCCGACGGGGGCCGTAGCGTCGTAGATCTTGTCGATCAGCTCGGCATGCCAACGCAACGTATGAATCGTCTCTGGCACATCGATGTTCTGGCATTCACGAATCGGCTTGCCACTGTCCAGGCTTTCCAGCACTGCCAGCTCATGGGCGTTGTCCTCCAGCAATTGGGCAAAGCGCTGCAATACCGATTTGCGTGCGGACGGCGCCAGTGAATGCCAGCGTGCGTCATCGAAGGCTTCCTTGGCCGCTGCAACGGCGACATCGACGTCCTCGGCATTGCACGCGGCAATCTCGGTCAATACCTGTTCGGTGGCCGGGTTGGTCGTGGTAAATGTCTTGCCCGATCTGGAGGCGCAAAACTGGCCGTTGATAAACGCTTGGTTGCGAAATTCGAGCTTCGCAGCCAGTTCGAGGTATTGCTCTTTACTCAGCAGGTCTGCCATTTCAAGCCACCTCGACGATACGCGCGACGTTCTTCTGCAGGGTTTTGATCACGCTTTCCAGCGCTTGCTTCTCGGCAGGCTCCAGCGGTTGCAGTGGCGCCCGCACACCGCCAGCACGCAGGCCACTGAGTTCGCTACCGTGTTTGATCGACTGCACGAACTTGCCGCTCTCGAGGAAATCCATCAATGGCAACATCGCCGACATGATCCGCCGGCCCTTATCGAAATTTTTCTCGAGGACACAGGCTTCGTAGAGCGCAATGTGTTCACGCGGGATGAAGTTCGAGCCGGCGCATACCCAGCTGCGCGCGCCCCAGGCGAAAAACTCCAGCGCCTGATCATCCCAGCCACAGGACAACTGGATCGACGGATGAGCGTGAGCCAGACGGTGCAGGCGACTCATCTCACCCGAACTTTCCTTGATCGCGGCGATGTTCTTGCAGCCGGCAATCGCCTCGAAAAACTCGTCGCCCATTGCCACGCCCATCCGCGACGGATAGTTGTACAGCATGATCGGTAGCCCGGCCGCCTTGTCCACGGCCAGCACATGGGCGGCAATTTCCTTTTGCGTCGGCAAGGCATACGGTGGTGAACCGACCAGGATGGCGTCCGCTTTCAGGGACTTGGCCTTTTCGGCGAAGTACACCGAGTCTTCGGTACGAATGCCGCCGGTGCCGATGACCAGAGGCAAACGTCCGCGAATAACCTCTTTGGCTCGCTCGGCGACGGCCACGCGCTCCTCGGCGGTGTGCGCGTAATACTCGCCGGTGGAGCCGCCAATAACGATGCCGTGAACCTTGGACTCGATCAGATATTCGAGCACGTCGGAGAACGCCGAATAGTCGATCTGGCCATCAGCGGACAACGGGGTAATCGCAGGGGTAAAAATTCCGTCAAAGTTCATAGCGTTTTCTCCAGTGGTTCAATGTTCAATCCGTGCGCCCGACGGCATGCCGGGCAGACCGTGATTATTGGCGGCGCAAGCCTTCAGGACGGCAGCAGAGCGACGAGGCTTCAGCGACCGGTCAACGCAGACTCAGCTTTCTCTCCCGGCGCGGTACTGCCCCCACTTGAGGTTCATGTTCACCCCAAGCGAAAGGAACGGTTCTGGCGGGTTGCTGTTGGGTCCTGGCGCCTGCAACAGGAAATCAATCAGTGGGTCACGCTGCCCCGCCAGCCAGTCAGCGAGCAACTTGCCGGTGACGGTTCCGCGCGTGACACCCAGACCGTTGCATCCCAGTGCGGCATAAACGTTAGGCGCCAGTTCACCGAAGAAACCGTTGTGGTTGCGTGACATGGCCAAGGCGCCGCCCCAGGTGTAGTCGAACGTCACGTCCGGCAACATCGGGAAACGCTGATCGAATGAAGCCTTGTGCCGGCGCACGAAACGCTCGTTGTATTTACTGTTGCTGCGACCATCCGGGTTGAAGGTGAAACTGTTGCGGATCAGCAAACGGTTGTCCGGGGTTCGGCGCACCGTGGTGCCGAACGGATCCGCCGGAATGGCGCCCCAGAACGGTTTGCCGCCCAGCCGTGCCTGTTCTTCTTCGGTCAGCGGCCGGGTGATGCTCGCGTAGGTGTAGATCGGCAACATGCGCCCTTGCAGGAAACCGAAGCGCATGCCGAACGAGTTGTTCGCCAGAATCAGTTTGTCGGCAGTGATGCTGCCGTGGGCATGTTTGAGCAGCGTCTTGGTGCCGTACTCCACTTCCAGAATCGGCGTGCGCTCATACAGCGTGACGTTCGATGGCAAGTTGTCGGCGAGGCCTTTTACCAGTCCGGACGGTTGCAATAACACTGCGCCCGGCGTGAACAACGCCTTGCGGTAAAACCGCGTGCCCAAATGTTCGGGCAACTCATCGGCATCAATCATCTGAAAAGGCTGATCGAGTTTTTCCAGGCCCCGGCGATAGGCATCGAGTACAGCGATACCGCGGTTCTCTACCGCTGCCTGATATTTGCCGCAGGCTTTCATCTGGCATTCGATGCGGTATTGATTGACCAGCTCGCGAAGTATCGATTGGCCGGCCAGATTGAGTTTCAAACTGGTGCGTGCCAGTGCGATGTCACCGATGTAATCCTCAGCGCCAATATCATGGGGAAGATCAATGGCAAAACCGGCATTACGCCCCGACGGGCCCAGTCCGACTTCCTGCGCTTCGATAAGCACCACTTCATCGTCGGGAAAATTCAACGCCAGTTGCCGCGCGCACGCCAGTCCCGTGAAGCCGGCACCGATGATCACCCAGCGGGCTGAACGGTGCCCACGGTGAGCCGGCTCGGGACTGCGTAGCTTGCTCAAATGAAACCAGCCACAACTATCATCATCGGCGGGTAATGAACTGACTTTCATAGTGTTAAACCGTTAATCGTTGAAGTTGCAAAACGCACGCGCACAAAGCAAACGCACGCAGTGGCGTTGATCCGGAAACTTGCAAAACTGGCACTTGCGCAAACAGTGACGATTGACTGTTTGTTTTAAAAACCGGCCGCCACGGCATAACGTCCGCTACTGGCATAGTCGTTGGCGTAGTAGTAATCCCTGAAGGTCATGGGCGGTAAGCCAAACAGATCCTTGAAGCGTTTATAGAAGTGCGGATAGCTGACAAACCCGGTGGCCAGTGCCACATCCGTCAACGAACGATCACTTTGCACAATCAGTTGCCGAGCCCGAGTCAAACGCAGTTCCAGGTAGTATCGATTGGGTGCGGCATTGAGATAGCGGGCAAACCTTCTTTCCAATTGCCGGCGAGACACGCCAACCTGGCTGGCGATTGCGTCAATTTCCAACGGTTCCTCAATGTTTTTTTCCATCAAGTCGAGCGCGATGTTCAAAGGCTTGGGAATCGCTGAACAGCGCAGACTGTCGGCAGTCTTCGGTTGAAGATGTCCAGACTGGTGAACCCTTTTTATTTCATCAACCAGTGGCGCATCGTTGCGCGCGCCCAGTTCCTGCATGATCGCCAGGGTCATATCCAGCGCCGAATGAGCGTTGGCGCAAGTGGCTCGGCGCTGTGCGCAAATAAACTCGCGAGTCGAAACGTTCAACTGCGGGAAATATTCATTGATCAGACCGCAGCTGTCGCTGTGACAAGCAAACTCCCCAGTCTCGAGCAAACCGGCATCGGCCAGATAAAACGCGGCATTCCAGCAACCGGCAACGATCCCTTTGCTCGCGGACTTCTTCAGTACTCGGCGCAGCACTGGCTGCGTGGCAAGCCTCACACGCTGACCTCCGACGACAATCACTGCATCATGACTGAAGCCTTCCGCCACCAGCCTTTGCGAGACCAGTGACACGCCGATATCACTTTCAACCAGCCCGCCCTGCAGTGAGTAGGTCGATACCGTGTAAATCGTCTCAGCGTTGATCAGGTTTCCAGTGGCAAAGGCATCCATCGCCGTTGAAAGGGTCGTCAACGAAAAATGATCGAGCAGAATAAAAGCCACCCGCACCACCCGTTCATGGCCCGACATCAAGGTGGAATGGCGAAAGCCGATGTTCTGTTGTTTCAACGGACTCTGGAACGTTTCCATCTTGCCTCACCCGCTCACCTTCACTTGAAACGACAACCCGTTGGTTTGGCGACTGGCACGGCCCGCCGCCAACCCGTGTTCGAACCGATTACTTCGCTGCCGCCCGTGCGTCACTCAACCAGCCGTCATAGGCTTGCTGGTTGGCCTTGATCCATTCCGCGGCATGACGTTTGATGTCGGCCAGCGACTTTTCACCGTTCTGCATGCGCAGATTTTGCGCACTTTCAGCGGCGGTCGGGATGCTGACTTCAGAGAGGAATTTGCGCGCCACCGGGTTCTTCTCGGCGAACTCTTTGTTCATCACGGCGTTGACCGTGTCCACCGGGAAGCCGAGGTTCTTGCCATCATGGAAGGTGTCCTTGCTTTCCTGGCCATCCGGCAGCGAGGTGAACGGCACCGGCAACCAGACCACGTCACGCCCTTCCACCAATACGCTGGCGATCCACTGCGGAACCCAGGTAAAGAACAGCACTGGCTTGCCTTGCTGAAAGCGTGCAATGGTGTCCGCCATCAACGCGAAGTACGAGCCGCGGTTGTCGACCACGGTGGGCCCCAGACCGTAGGCTTTCATGTGGTGTTCAACCATGATCTCGCAGCCCCAGCCCGGGTTGCAGCCGGTCAGGTCAGCCTTACCGTCACCGTTGCTGTCAAAGAGCTTGGCGATTTCGGGTTTCTTCAGGTCCGACAGATCCTTGATCTGATAAGCCTCGGCAGTCTTCTTGTCGATCATGTAGCCCTGCAGCACGCCCTTCATGATTTGCCCGACCTTGACCATCACGTCATCGCCGCCGGCCTTTTCATAAAACGCTTGGTGCAGGTGTTCCCATTCATGCACGGTGAAGTCCGCATCGCCGTAAGACAGCGCGAGAAACATCGCCGGGTAGTCGACTTCTTTTGGCTGTTTGACGTCGTAGCCCAGTTCCTTGAGGCCGGCGATCACCACTTCACCACGGAAGCGCTCTTCGGCGATGGTCGGGAAGATCGGCGTAATCGAAACGCCGGCACCGGGTTTGTTGGCGTCGGCCGCGTAGGCCGCCGAGCACAACAAGGTGCCAAACACTGAAGCCACGAGGCTCGCAACCACGCTTTTCTTGAGATTTGTCAGTTTCATGTTTCACCACGCTTGGAATTTTTAATGGGGTGAGCAGGCCAACTCAATTCGTCACTGGACGTGCAACGTTCTTCTTTTTCTTCAGTTTCATGACCAGCCCCACAGGGCCGCTTTCATACCAGCGCTGACCGGAGGCCAGATCGCTGCTGCGCTCACCCATTGCCTGGGTCAGTCGATCAAGGAATACCGCGAGCAGCACCAGCCCGGCACCGCCGACGCTGGCCAGGCCCATGTCGAGGCGGCCGATGCCGCTCAACACCATCAAGCCGAGACCGCCCACCGAAATCATCGAGGCGACCACAACCATCGATAGCGACAGCATCAAGGTCTGATTGAGGCCGGCCATCATCGTTGGCGCCGCCAACGGCAACTGCACCTTCATCAGCATTTGCGTGGCCGTGCAGCCGAATGCGCGGGCGGCTTCCACCTTGTCCGCTGGGACTTGGCGAATACCAAGGTTGGTCAGCCGCACCAGTGGCGCGACGGAAAAGATGATGGTGACGATCACACCGGGTACGTTGCCGATGCCAAAGAGCATCACCACCGGCACCAGATAGACGAACGCCGGCAGTGTCTGCATGGCATCCAGCACCGGACGGATGATCATTTCCGTGCGATCACTTCGTGCACACAAGATGCCCAGCGGTATGCCGAAGACCGCGCAGAACAACAGCGATGTCAGCACCAGGGCCAGCGTGACCATGGCATCGTTCCACACACCGATCAGTCCAAGCCCGGTGAGGGTGGCGACGCTGAAAATGGCAATGCGTTTGCCACCAATCTGCCAACTGATCAGCCCGGCAATGATGATGAAGACCGTCGGCGGAACCGACAGCAGTCCCCACTGCACACCGTCCAGCACTTGATCGACCGGCCAGCGGATCGAGCGAAACACTTCCCTGAAGTTATGCACCAGATATTTAAGGGCGGTTTCCACCCAGGATCCCAAAGGAATATTGAGACTTTGAAAGGGATCTAAAAAGTTGAAGTCTGACATGATGCTACCTCGCACTCAGAAACGGCATATCAATTCTGATTATTCTCGGTTCAGCTGTTACACAGGCAGCTCAGAAGATGGCCCTGCGAAATCGAACCTTTATAAAGTCCAACTTCATCTACCACCGGCATGGGCGTTGCCGAGGCAGCGACAATATGAAAGATGTCTCGAAGAGACGCTTCGGCTTTAATCGGTATTTGCCCGCCCGGTATATAAGCGACATTGCAATCCTGCTGGGCGATATCACCCGCTTTCAGAATGCGACTGGTGTCGAAACCATTAAAGAAAACACGCACATATTTATTTACCGGGTTGCACAGAAGTTCACGCGGCGTGCCGATTTGCACCACGCGTCCGCCTTCCATGATCGCAATGCGGTGACCGATGCGAACCGCTTCTTCAATATCGTGGGAGATGAAAATGATGGTGCGATCCTGCTCGGCCTGGAGCTTGATCAGTTCGCCCTGCATCTCGCTGCGAATCATCGGATCGAGTGCCGAGAACGCTTCGTCCATCAGCAGAATGGCGGGATCGTTGGCCAGCGCGCGGGCCAAGCCGACACGTTGTTGCATGCCGCCGGAGAGTTGGTGAGGAAAGCTCAGCTCCTGCCCCGAAAGCCCGACCTGCTCCAGTGCGCCCATCGCGCGGCAATAGCGTTCTTTTTCGCTGACACCGCTGATTTCCAGACCGAAGCTAACGTTGTCGATGACGCTCATGTGCGGCATCAATGCAAACGACTGGAAGACCATGCCCATGTCTTTGCGGCGAACCTGCAACAAGTCCTTGTCGCCCAGGCCGGTGATTTCCTTGCCATTGAGAAAGATCTGCCCGGACGTCGGTTCGATCAGCCGGTTGAACAATCGGACCATGGTCGATTTGCCCGAGCCGGACAAACCCATGATGACGAAAATCTCACCGCGGCGAACAGAGAAGTTGGCATCAAAAACGCCAATCGCCTGACCGGTCTTTTTGAACACTTCAGCTTTTGTTGCACCTTCTTTAACCATTTTCATGGCAAGTGCTGGCTGCGTACCGAAGACTTTGAAAACATTCTTTACGCAGATGATCTCGTCGGAACTTGTCATACCTTGCCTCCTTCGCATCGTGCGTCTTTCGCATTAAGCGACAGGCAAACGAGCAAAAATAATTGTAAGCGGCAGCGGTAATGAATAGATGTCTTCACGACGGGCTTCCTTTTATTATTTTTGAGGTCCCAGGAAAAAGGGATGTTTCAAATCTATTAGCATCACCCCGCTTAATCCAACTACATTTACAGGGACAATTCGATAACGTCGGGTTATCGGTTGCGACGACAGCCATTGCCGAGTGCCGCGTCAGCACCATGAGCGACCGGGTCTATCCTCACAGCGACGCTCGCGTAGCCCTCCCCGCACGGTTCCGTTACCCTCCTCGCGCTTCGTTGGGGAGCTGTATCGTTAGGAGAGTGTACGAATGAGCAAGCATGTCGACCCTGACACCATCCTGCTGAAAATGCCGTCCTTGAGGGCTGTGAAGGCATTTGTCGCCGCGGCCAAATACGAAAGCTTTACCCGCGCGGCGGAGGCGCTGTGCGTTTCCCAAGCCGCGATCAGCCGGCAGATTCGTGAACTGGAAAGTTATCTGGGCGCGCAACTGTTTACCCGCGTCGGCCGGGCGGTGGAGCTGACGGCGGCCGGCGCGGTGTTCTTCGATGCCGCGCAACTGTCGTTCGTCAACATCGCGCAGGCCGCCGAACGCATCCGCAGCAGCCAGTCGACCAAGAAGGTCCTCACCGTCTGTTGCTCGCCGGCCTTTTCCGCACTGTGGCTGTCGAATCATCTGCAAGAGTTCTTCGCGCAGTGCCCGGATATCGAACTCAACCTGATCACCACGCAGAACTTTCTGACAATGGAACCCGGTGTGCAGCCGGACATCTTCATCACCAAGATTTCGCGCATCCGTGACGGTTATAGAAGCTATCCGTTGTGCCACGACGTGATTTATCCGGTGTGCACCCCGCAGTATCTGGAGAAACACCCGGAAATTTCGACGATCGAAGGCGTGCGCGATTCGGCATTGCTCAACCTGAGTCCCTATGGCCGCTCGCAAGTCGCCGAGCATGTCGACTGGGGCGTGTGGCTGGCGTTTCAGGCCATCGATATCGATGACCGTCCGCCGAACAGCCCCCAAATCTTCAACGCCAACGACTACAACCTACTCATCAGCATGGTCTTGACCCATCAGGGCATTGCGCTGGGCTGGAATCACTTGGTCACGGGGTTGGTGCAGCAAGGGTTGCTGGTGCGACCGATCGAGCAGCAGGTGCAATTGCGCAACAGCTGGCACTACCTGAGCTGTCGCGAAAGCTCCGAAAACGAAGACGAGTTGCGGCGTTTTCGTGAATGGATTCTGGCGAAGTTTCCCCGCCGTTAATCCGCACCGCACCGTCGTCGGATGATTTGGTTATCAATAGCCCGACGAAAATGTTGCTAGAGCGGCACCCTCCCCGTGGCTCATTGTTGAGTTGCGCCGGCCATGATCGGCCCGGCGCAACTCACAGGAAGGGATTGTTGAATGTCACTCTTCGAATTCTGTCGCGACTTTGATTTCCTCGATGCCCCGTTCAAGACCCGTGCAATTGTGCAGGACAGTCTGCTGGATATCGTCGGCGTCATGGCCGGCGCGGCCAGCAATGACACCAGTATCGCGATGCGGCGTTTTGCCGAACAGCATTACCCGGCGGGCGCCTACAGCAGTCGCCTGATCTTTGCCGGGCAGCGCGTCAACGTACTCGGTGCGGCTTGGGCCGGAGGTTTCAGCGCTGACAGCCTCGACGCCCACGAAGGCCACTTCAAATCCAAGGGGCACGCCGGAGCGACCGTTGTTCCCGCCGTGCTTGCCCTCGCCGATGCGCTGCATCATCAAGGCCAGTCGATCAGCGGCCATGCGCTACTGAGCGCACTGTGTATCGGTTATGAAACGGCGCTGCGGGCCGGTTCCGCCTTGATGGCGACCTCGCCGACTTATCACGCATCGGGTGGTTTTTCCGCGCTGGGCGTGGTCTGTGCCGGCGCGCGTTTGCTGGGCTTCGATGAGCCGACATTTCGCCATGCCTTGGGCATCGCCGAATACTTCAGTGCACGCTGCCCGATGATGCGCGTGGTGCAAGCGCCGACCATGCTGCGCGATGCCCACGGTGCAGGGGCATTTGCGGGATTGAATGCGCTGCTCATGGCCCGGGAAGGCATCACCGGTGCGCCGGCAGAAACAGTTGAAGACGTCACCGTCGCTGAATACTGGAGCGACATTGGTACACGTTGGGAGATCGACAGTCAGTACTTCAAACCCTGGCCAGTCTGCCGCTGGGCGCAACCGGCGCTGACCGCCATGCTCGAACTGCAGCGGGAAAATCCTCAGCTCGATGCCGACTCGATTGAAACCGTTCGTGTGGAAACGTTCTACGAGTCGATGTGTTTGCAGGGGCATACGCCGAATGACGCCGATGAGGCGCAGTATGCCCTCGCCTTTCCGCTGGCCGCACTGATTGTGCGGGGCAAGGTTGGTCCGGAGGAAGTCACCGGGGCGGCGATTTTTGCCGAAGATATTCTGGCGTTGAGCCGCCGTATCGAAATCGTCGAAGCCGCCGATATCTCCGCCCGATTCCCCGACGAAATCCTCTCGCGACTGACCATCAACCTGAAAAACGGTGCCGTGCTGGTCAGTCCGGTCACCGCCGCGCGTGGCGATCCCGAAACGGCCCTCAGCGCTGAAGAGCTGAGTCAGAAATTTGATCTGTTCGCCAGCGGTCTCGGTGTAGAACGCAGCGCCGAGGTGAAAACAGCGATCAAACACATTGCACAATCCAGCTGCGCCATTACGGTTCTGGAACCGATTTTTCACCCAGTGCTGGCACGCCAGTCAGACATCATCGATAACCCCAACGCATGAATTGCCCACAGCAAATGTCGTTTGTGATCGCTGTCCTGCGCCCTATAGGCTGAGGGCTATGTCGCCCCTGGGAGGATAATAATGAATAAAGAAAGCGTTTTTGACCTGATCGCACAGCGCAAACCCTGGCATTCGCTGCCGGGCGCCCTTTACAGCAATGAAAGCGTTTACCGTCAGGATCTTGAGCAGATCTGGCACAAGGACTGGATCTTCGCCGGCCACACCTTTGAAATTACCAAGCCGGGGCAGTATTTCACCCTGCAGATCGGTGACTACCCCGTTGCAGTGGTGCGCGGCAAAGACGGCGAGGTCCGGGCGTTCCATAACGCCTGCCGTCACCGTGGCGCAAAAATCTGCGAGGCCGATCACGGCAAAGTGGCGAAGATGGTTTGCCCGTATCACAAGTGGACGTATGAGCTGGATGGCAACCTGTTGTTCGCCGGCAACATGGGCCAGGATTTCGACAAATCCCAATACAGCCTGAAAAGCGTTCACTGCGAGATCGTCGATACCTACATTTACGTCTGCGTGGCCGCCAAGGCCCCGGACTTCGAGGGTTTTCGCAAAGCCGTCAGCCCTTTCATCGCGCCGCACTATCTTGAAAACTGCAAAGTGGCGTTCGAGTCGAACATCATCGAGAAAGGCAACTGGAAACTGGTCTTCGAAAACAATCGCGAGTGCTATCACTGCGACGGCTCACACCCGGAACTGTTGCATTCGTTCGTCGATAACCTGTCGGTGGGCGGCATCAGTGGTGAAGATGATCCCGAACTCTCGGCCTACTGGTCCAAGTGCGAGAGCGCCGGGTTGCCAAGCCGTTTGGTGATGGATATCAACGGCCAGTTCCGCATGACCCGTATTCCGCTGTCATCCGGCGCCGTCAGCTACACCATGGACGGCAAACCGGCCGTTGCCGGTCGCCTGGACAAGACAGCTGAAGCGGACATCGGCGCGCTGCTGTACTTCCACTACCCGTCCACCTGGAATCACTTCCTCGGTGACCATGCATTGAGCTTCCGGGTGCTGCCGATCAGCGCCACCGAAACCTTGGTCACCACTAAATGGTTGGTACCGGACAGCGCAGTGGAAGGTGTTGATTACGATATCGAGCGCCTGACCAAAGTCTGGATTGCCACCAACGATCAGGACCGCACGCTGGTCGAGGGTACCCAGCGTGGCGTGACTTCGCCTTCGTACGAGCCGGGTCCTTATTCGGAAACCGCCGAGACCGGCGTTTGTCAGTTCGATGACTGGTATTGCGCGACCATGATGGATCGGCTCAAAGGCCCTATTCCGTTGAAGTCTGTTGGCTGATCTGCGCTCTGTTCACTCATGTTAACCCTGCTCCCTGCCAGCATCCCGACGGATGCTGGCAGGGACTCTTTCGTCTCGAAAACCTGTTATTCCGGTTCGTCGCCAAAAAAAGCCGGGAGACACCGATAAGGATGTCCGCCTCAATGAACACCTCGACATCATCCGTGGCGACTTATGCAAACTACGGCGAACGCGTGTCGACGCGCATTGTATTTTTGATCACCGGCATTGTGATGTCGGCCTGGGCGCCACTCGTGCCGTTGGTGAAAGCGCGTACCGGACTGGACGACGGCGGACTGGGCCTGTTGTTGCTGGGATTTGGTATCGGCTCGATCGTCGCCATGCCGTTTGCCGGTTATCTGACTGCACGGTTTGGCTGTCGGCCAGTGATCATCTGCTCGACTGTCGCGTTGTGCGCAGTGTTGCCGATGCTGAGCCATCTAGCCTGGCTGCCGGGGCTGGCCCTTGCGGTGCTGGGGTTCGGCGCGAGCATGGGCATGCTCGATTGCGCGATCAATATCCAGTCCATCATTGTTGAAAAGAACAGCGGCGAAACCCTGCAATCCGGGTTCCACGGGCTTTACAGTGTCGGCGGTATCGCCGGTGCCGGGGCCATGACGGCGATGCTCAGCCTGGGGCTGGATCCGCTGTTGTCTGTGCTGAGTCTGGTGGCGATCATCCTCGCCGCACTGTACAAGGCTGCGCCGAGTTTGTTGCCCTATGGCACCGAGAGAGACGGCCCGTTGTTGGCGATGCCACGGGGGATCGTGCTGCTGTTGGGCAGCCTGTGTTTCATTGTTTTCCTGACGGAAGGCGCCATGCTTGACTGGAGCGCGGTTTTTCTCGCCTCGCAACGTGCAATGGAACCCAGCTACGCCGGTTTGGGTTATGCGAGCTTCGCCGCGGCGATGACCCTCGGGCGCCTGACCGGAGATGCCATCGTCAGCCGACTGGGTGGCGTTCGCGTGGTGGCGCTGGGCGGGATCTGCGCCGCGGCCGGCATGTTGGTTTCGCTTGTGTTCGAGAGCTGGCAGGCGGCATTGCTGGGCTATGCTTTGGTCGGCATCGGCTGCTCGAACATTGTCCCGGTGCTGTTTACTGCGGCGGGCCGGCAACAGCGCATGCCCCAGCGCACCGCGATTCCGGCGATCATCTCGATGGGCTACGCCGGCATTCTCATGGGCCCAGCGTTCATCGGCATGGTTGCGCATCTCAGTACGCTGGTGGTCGCATTGGGTGGCTTGGTTTTCCTGTTGTTGTTTGTCAGTTACGCCGCGAGATTTTTGAAGGCCTGATGCGCCGGTCACAAGTCTTTGGAACATTGATCGGCTTGAAGGAAATCTTTTAGCGAAGCCTGATAAAGGGTCAGTGGTCGATTGTCGGGCTGCGACAGTGCAAATGGAATCACCACGAGATGTGAAACCGTTGTGGCGTTTACTGAATAGGTTTTTTGCCTGCAAACGCCGTTTTCTTTATTCAGAATGAAATCAAACTTGAACAGGTCTGGCCTCGTACACCAACTCGGAATCAAACCAAAACTCAACCCCGTAAAATACTCTTGTGTGCAAGCGCCACCCAATGAAAATTCCGAGACTTTTATTTCCAATGCAGGCAGTTTCGAAGCTACAGGCCCGGAGCTGTGATCCTGTGCATTTGGAAACATGCTTTTTGTCAGCGCGTAGGCGTCTTTGCCAAGGCGACTGTTTTTCCAGGGAGAGTCTACTTCGTAGCTGAAGCTGGAGATGATTTCCTGGGTTGCGGTTCCAGCGTGTTCGTTGATTGTCGGCACGGTCGCATAGGAGGTACATCCTGAACACAGCATCGCAACACTGACGACAACACATCCATGAGTTATTAAGCGGCGCATTCTAAATTTCAGTCCCCACTATTGATCAGCCATTGCACTGGCGTTTTTCTGGCCTGCTTCGGCCAGCTTCTTTTGCACATAAAAAAGCATCAGCACCGAGTTTCTCTGAGCCTGCCGAGACTGTTGTTCGAACAACGCCACAAGCTCTTCTTCACGCTTGCACCCAGCATTGACATTGCCCTTTGCAAATTCGCAGGTACCGTATTGGCCCCAACCTTTGCGGGCTTCATCGGTGTTTCGCGCGGGGTAAACCCAATATGCGTTCCATGCACCGTCGACGACAGGTTTACCGGCCGCGTCTATCTGCTCTATCGCTTGCAAGGTTGCTGTGGCAGCGGCGTCCAGAAAACGTCGAGGGTTGGCATCGGCTTTATCCGCCTCATCACGAAGCGCCTGACACTGCACGTCAGACAAGTCGAACACTGGCAGCGCTTCAATGCTCTCGAACTCATCAAATGGATCGGAATGATTGCCCGGTAACTTTGCGTGGTAAGCCGGCACCACATGGCCGGGGACGCTCATGTCCTGTATGTAATGCAAAACCCTTCCTGCTTGCTCGTAGACCGCAACCGGGTCGGCATCAGGTTTCACCAGCAGCTCGTTCAGCTTCTTGATGCGTTTGTTGAAAATCGCGTCCAGATTGCGCTGGACCAACCAGAGTGGCTCAAGCTTTTCGTTGCGGTTGTAGAAATGCCAGTGGGTGATGCGTTGAAGGATCGTCAACGGGCTTGAGTCTTCTGCGTCCGTTCCATCAGCCAAGGCCTCGCCCAACTGCGCAGGAAGCTTTACTCCCGGGCAGCGCTGAAACGCCTGCGCCGCTTTCAGCGCGTAAGCCGAATGCAGCTCGGGGTTAAAGGCCATGGCCGGGGTTGAGGGGTTGAGCAGCAGTGATAAGCCCAGCACTGCCAAGTAACGGCTCGGGGCTGAACGGTCTACCGGGGTGGCTTCCATGCTGTTGCTCTCCATAAACCCGCGTGATTGGGGGAGACTTGCGTTGCGACGCTAATTTAGCATCCGGTAAGGGAGGCCGCTAAGGCCTGTTTCAGTGAGAGTTCTCGCGCACGCTGACCTTGATCGGTGTTGTCTGGGTTACGTCGCGCTGCCGGGTCGCATGCCAACACAGCAGCGAGCCCACCGTCACCAGCACGGCGCCCTGCCAGAACTGCATCTGCAAACTGACGCCAAGCCACACCGCAGCGAATGCTGACGACAGCACCGGCGCGGAGTAGGACGCGGTCGCCAGCAAGGTCAGGTTTCCGCGCAGAATGCCGATGTTCCACAGCGCGTAACCGCCAGCCATGGCGATTCCGGCTGCCAGCAGCTCCAGGGAGTTTTCCCAAGTGAATGGCGGAATCTGTTCCTGGCTCACGTACCACTTCCCCCACAGTACGACGGACGTCAGCACAAAAAACAGCACCACCAGATTCTGCCCGCCGGCATAGCGACGCGTGACATTGCAATACAGCGCAAAGGTGATCGCACAGGTCAATGCCAGGCTGTAGCTCAATGGGTTGGACTGAACATTGCGCACAATTCCCGGCAGCGATAAACCCTCGCCACTGACCACCCACAAGATGCCGAAAATCGCCAGCGCGGAACCCGGAATGATGAACCACCGGGTTTTCTGCCCGTTCATGACGATCGCCAGCACCGCGGTCAGGCATGGCCACAGATAATTGACCACACCCAGTTCGATGGCTTGATGGCGATCACTGGCGAAACCCAATGCCAACGACAGGCACACCTCATAAGCAACGAACAATGCGCTTCCGAGCAGTAGATAGAGCCTGGATGTCGAACGAATCCGCGGGCGGCCGAGAAATACTAGCAAGAGCATGGCGCCCAGCGAATAGATCAGCGCAGCGCCCCCCAACGGGCCGAAATGCTCGCTGACGCCCCTGATCAGTCCGGCAGCGGTACTCCACAAAACGATCGCCACCAAACCACACGCCGTGGCAGCCCGCTCACCTTTGATCAGCATCATGACTCCTGGCAGAAAATGGCAAACCGACCGCACAGGCTAACCAGCGCAAGAGGATCAATAAAGGAACATTTTTGCCCTGCAAAGGATGAGCTGTCGTTATAACTCAGCCTTGATTGACCTGCGTCCAACTGTCGCAGCAAACAGCCATTGGAAAATTCCGCACAAGCCTTAGAATCCGCGCGCTCTTGCAGTCGCCGGATCTGGCGACCGAAACGTATCCAACCGCCCTGCCCGTCTGGCGGGCACTTGCACCCCAACACACTTCGGCTTGGCAATCGCATGCGCAGCGGCGCACGTTGCGCTGTTCGTACTCCAGAGGTTTTTATGTCTCCGCGTTTGCTGGCCATGGCGCTGGCGCCCCTGCTCGGGCTGTTCATTGTTGCGCTGGGCAACGGTTTCATGTCGTCGCTGACCACCCTTCAACTGGACGCTGCCGGTGCGTCGACCACGATGATCGGCATCGTTTCATCGGCCTACTTCATCGGTCTGACCCTGGGTGCCGTGTTCAATGACCGCTTGATTCTGCGCATCGGTCATATCCGCGCCTACGGCAGCTTTGCCTCGCTGATCGCCGTGACCATCCTGTTGCAGGGATTGTTTTATGACACCTGGGGCTGGTTCGCCCTGCGCCTGATCAATGGCTGGGCCACGGTCGGCGTATTTCTGGTGATCGAAAGCTGGCTGCTGCTGGCGGGCGACGCGAAGATTCGCGGGCGCTTGCTCGCGTTGTACATGATCGTCTTGTACGGCGCCGGTGTGCTGGGTCAGGCAACGTTGGGCAAGATCACCGGGCTCAGCGACAGCGCACCGTTCATGGTCGCCGGCATGCTCGCTTCGTTGTCGGTGTTGCCGATCGTGATCCTGCCGCGCGTGTCGCCGCTGCTTGATCAGGTCGAGCCGCTCAAACCACGGCAACTGCTGGGCGTGACCCCGACCGGGCTGGTCGGCTGTTTCGGTTCGGGTGTGACCATCGCGGCGATCTACACCTTGCTGCCGTTGTATCTGCAACGCAGCGGTCTGAATGTCGGTGAAGTCGGCAGCATGATGGCCTGGACGATCCTCGGCGCGATGCTCCTGCAATACCCGGTCGGGCGTTGGTCCGATCGCAAGGATCGCTTGCAGGTGCTGACGATTCTGACAGTGGCGTGCACGGTGTTGTCGCTGTTGATCGTCCTGGTGCCGTTGTCCTCGACGATGCTCGCGGTGATGTTGTTTCTGCTCGGTGGCGGCGTATTCGCGCTGTACCCGGTTGCCGTCAGCCATGCTGCTGACCGTGCGCCTGCCGAAGCGTTGGTGCCGATGATTCAGGGCCTGCTGCTGATCAACTCACTGGGCTCGGCGATCAGCCCGATGATGATCTCGCCGGTGATGAATTCGTTCGGTGCCAATGGTTTGTTCTGGGTGTTTGCACTGGTCAATCTGTGCATGGTCACCTTCTTCCTGTGGCGCCGTGGCAAACGCCCGGTTCCGGCCAATCCCGCGCCGTTTGCAGCGGCAGCAACCTTCTCGCCGACAGGTGCGGAGCTGCGGGTGACCGAAGACTTGCGTCAAGCGGTGCAGGAGCATCCGCCGATGGTCGATGCATTGAGCGGTGAGCCTTCGCCTCAGTGCGAGACGCGCTAAGAGTTGCGCCAGTCTGCGTCAAGCGCAGTCTGGCTCGCACCACTATTCGGATTCGTGGGTGATGTCCACGAGCGGAATCGGCTCAATGGCCCACGCGCGAATCTGACGACGTTCGGGGCTGGGTATTGCGCAGGCCTTGCGTCCGGTGAAGGTTCGCGCAAGACGCTCTTCATCGATGCGCCAGCCGCGCTGTTCCAGTGCCTGTACGTCTCGGCGAAAGGCAATCTGCAGCGCGTCGGATTTCAGCGAAACCTCCTGCTGAAAAGAGTCCGGCACACGTTCGGGCCTGACGTTTTTCAGCACGGCATGATCTTGTTCGAAGATACGGATATTGCTCGCAATGAACCTGCGATCCAGCAGCCGTGAGCGCAGGAACGTTCTGCCCATCATCCACCAGGTGCGCGTGCGATTGGCGTCAATCGGGACATGCGCCGAGACGATGTAGATCCGCCAGCCGTTGGGCAACTCAAGCTCAAGCGTTGTGCACGGACCGGACAGGTGAAACCCCGGAACAGTAACCACACTGACAAACTCGGTGGAGGATTTACGCCGCAGCAGCCCTTTGCGTGCCGGTCTGCGCATGAGCATTTGGGCGCTACCGCTCCACGCATCGCTGTCGACCTCAAATGATTCAATCTCGGGATGATCCGGATCGCCGAAGGTTGAACCATGGACAAACGGTGCATGCGCGAAATCCAGACCGTTTTCGATAATCCGGTCCCAACTGGCCTGCCAGTCAAAGTGGCCCGAGACCACGCGGATGGCGGGATCGTCGATCCAGTCGAGCGTGGGCAATGGTGGGCGCTCAGACTCCGGCAGATCACCTAAAAACGCCCAGATCCAACCGTATCGCTCAAGCGTCGGGTACGCATCGACGCGGGCCTTGGCGGGAATCCGCACGTCCGGCTGCGCCGGTATCAGTGTGCACATACCATCAGCGCCAAACCGCCAGCCATGATAGGGACACTGCACGCTGTTGCCGACCTTGCTGCCGGCGGACAGTGAGCCGCCGCGATGCACGCAAATATCCGACAGCACGTGAGCGACACCCGCGTCATCGCGGAACGCCACAAAAGGTTGTCCGAGCAATTGAACCGGCATCAATCCATCAGTCAACTGCGACGATGGGAGAACGACATACCAGAGGTTTGTGAGCATGGGGGGCGTGTGATCCGTCAGTACAGTTAGCTCAGATCAGAGAAACCTGAAATTCAAATTAAACCAGCGCCTGCACATCGACAATCAGCCAAGCACTTTATAGATCTCTGCAACTACCTGAGTCGTTGCGGCTTCGATGGTTCCTTCGTTACGGCACAGCACCCAGCCATGATCGGCAACCGCCTGCTCAAACATCTCGCTACACACGACGTGCTCTGCGTGTTTCTGGATCACCGTGCCGCCCAGCCCTCGCGACCGGGCCGTCGCCCTCGCCCATGAAATATCCGGCGCGGTGACAACGCCGACATGCAGATCCGGCACGCGCACGCCTCGCTGCATGTTCAACTGCAGAATCTCGGCAAACGGCACGCTATGGCGAAATGCGGCGTCAGACGGATACCAGCGGTCGATCAGGATGATGCTGTCCAGTGGCTGTTTGGGCAGCACCTGCTGGGAAATCCAGCGACGGCTATCCGCAAGGCGTTGACACACCGCCCACTCCAGTTCCCGCGACGGATGTCTGGCGAGTTCGTTGACCAAGGCCATGGTTTCGCCGCGGTACGGATCGCTTTTTCTCTCGCAGAGCCGAATGACTTTGTGCTTGTCTGCCCGCAGTGCAGCGGTAACAGCCTCCAGCAGTGTGGTTTTGCCGGTGCCCTTGGGCCCATCCAGAGAAATAAACAGCGGCAGCTTCATGGTTCACGCAACGATTGAGACATTGCCGAGCACTCTAACCTCATTTGCGCAAATCAATGAGCTGATCCCTGCCCTTTGCCTACACTTGCTTGCCAATGATGTTTACCCCTCTGCCAAAGGAGTCACCATGTCCAAGCTCTATCCGAGCATCGATCCCGAGGGATTGGTCGAGTACTCAGTGGTCTACACCGACCGCTCGCTGAACCACATGTCGCAGTCCTTTCAAGGCGCAATGAAGAACATTTCCAAAACCTTGAAACAGGTCTACAACGCCGAAGCGGTGGCGGTGGTTCCGGGCAGCGGCACATTCGGCATGGAAGCGGTGGCGCGGCAGTTCGCCACCGGCCAGCCATGTCTGGTGATACGCAACGGCTGGTTCAGTTATCGCTGGAGCCAGATTCTGGAGATGGGCAACATCCCGGCGGCCACCACGGTGCTCAAAGCCCAGCCGGTCGAGACGGGGCGCCAGGCAGCCTACGCCCCGCCGCCGCTGGACGAAGTGCTGGCAGCCATTGCGGCGCAGAAGCCGAAAGTGGTCTTCGCCCCCCACGTTGAAACTTCATCCGGGATCCTCCTGCCCGACGAGTACCTGCGAGCCGTTGGCGACGCCGTGCATGCGGTGGGTGGCCTGTTCGTGCTGGACTGCATCGCCTCCGGCACGATTTGGGTGGATATGCACAAATGCGCCGTCGACCTGCTGATCAGCGCCCCCCAGAAAGGCTGGAGCGCCTCCCCTTGCTGTGCCCTGGTAATGTTCAGTGCTGGGGCGCTCGAGCGTATCGAACACACGCAAAGCAGCAGCTTCGCCTGCGACCTGAAAAAGTGGCTGCAAATCATGCAGGCCTACGAACAGGGCGGACATGCCTATCACGCGACGATGCCCAGCGATTCACTCGCGCGGTTCAACGACGTGATGAAAGAGACACAAGCGTACGGGTTCGACAAGGTTCGCGATGAACAACAGGCGCTGGGCGATCGGGTGCGTGCGCTGTTGACCGGCAAAGGCATCAAAAGCGTCGCCGCAGAAGGCTTTCAGGCGCCCGGCGTCGTCGTGAGCTACACCGATGATGCCGACATCAAAAGCGGCAAGAAATTTGCCCAACACGGCCTGCAGATCGCTGCCGGAGTACCGCTGCAATGCGATGAGCCGGCCGACTTCCAGACCTTTCGCCTCGGCCTGTTCGGGCTGGAGAAGCTACAGAATGTCGAGCGCACGGTCAGCCTGCTTGAGCAGGCGCTGGATGAGGTGATGGTTGACTAAAAGCTGTCCTTGCCCGCAGGACACGAAGTTATCGCATGCCAATTCTAAGGTGGAGGCCATGATGCTTACTGGCTTCCACTGCTACCTACGCCCATTGGCGTCGCGCAACGAACAACTTGTACGATGTCCTATCACGAGGTATTACTACGTCTCCCACATAAAAATAAAACCACGGAGATCGCTACATGGACTCATCCCTGTCCGCTCGACCTGAAAGCCCTGACCGAGCGCAAGGCAACACCCGCCGCAGCTTCCTGAAAAAATCCCTCGCCGTTTCCGCCACGCTCGCCACCGTCGGCAGCACCGCACTGACGCGGATCGCCGAGGCTGCCGAACCCTTGAGTCAGCGCTACCCTGATCCACTCATTCACATTCTCGACGACAGCTTCCTTGAACTACGTGTTTTCAACGCCAGTGTTGAAAAACTTGCCACCGGTATGCGCTGGGCCGAAGGACCGGTCTGGGTCGGTGATGGCCGCTACTTGCTGGTAAGCGACATTCCCAACAATCGCATCATGCGCTGGGACGAAATCACCGATACCTTCAGCGTGTACCGAGAACACTCGAACTTCTCCAACGGCATGTGCCGGGATCGCCAAGGGCGTCTGATCGTCTGTGAAGGCTCTACCACCACCAGCGAAGGCCGGCGCATCACGCGCACCGAAGCCAATGGCACGATCACCGTGCTGGCCGACAGCTTCGACGGCAAGCCCTTCAACTCGCCCAACGACATCGTCTGCAAAAGTGACGGATCGATCTGGTTCACCGACCCGCCCTTCCAGACCAGCAACAACTACGAAGGCCACAAGATCACTCCGAGCCAACCCCACGCCGTGTACCGCATCGACGGCGAGAGCAAAAAGGTCACGCGGGTCATCGACGATCTGAACGGCCCCAACGGTCTGTGCTTTTCTCCCGATGAGAAAACACTGTACGTCGTTGAAGGTCGCGCCAAGCCCAATCGCCTGATCTGGGCGATCGCGGTGAAGGACGATGGCACACTCGGCGAACGCCGCAAGCATATCGAAGGGCTGGACTATGCCGCGATCGACGGCATCAAGTGCGACGAAGCCGGCAACCTGTGGTGCGGCTGGGGCGGCAATGGTGATCCCAAGGCCGACCTGGAAAAACTCGACGGCGTGCGCGTGTTCAATTCGCAAGGCAAGGCCATCGGGCACATTTCCCTGCCAGAGCGCTGCCCGAATTTGTGCTTTGGGGGGCGCGAAGGCAATCGGTTGTTCATGGCCAGCAGTCACTCGATCTATTCGCTGTTTGTGAATACTCGGGGGACTACGTTTGCGTTGTAAAAGCGCGGTTCGTCTCGCGATGGATTCGTGAGAATTGCCGCGCATCCGAGAATGCGCGGCATTCAAGCTCGTTTACCGTCCCCGCCTCGCTGGACCTTGTGACGCGGACAGCAGTTTACGACCAGAAGCCTTTATGCGGTGCAGCCGCCTCGCCCTCCAGCATCGGCCCCAACACACTGACCTTGCGCTGCCCCTTGGCGAACACCTCGCGGCACGGCAGAGAGAACGTCGGGTTCTCCGGATGATCCCCCGTCAATCCCAGCAAGGCATGCTCCGACAAGGCATAAACCACTCGCCCGATTCCGGTCCAATACACCGCGCCGGCGCACATGCAGCAAGGTTCGGCGCTGGTGTACAGCGTGCACAGTTCCAGCTCTTGCGGCGACAGCAATTTTGCCGCTGCGGCGGCCGCCACCAACTCGGCGTGCTGCGTCGGATCGCCTTCCGGCGGCATCGAGTTATTCCCCGCTTCGACAATCACCTTGCCGTTGCGGTCGGCCACCAATGCCGCAAACGGATGGCGACCGCGTTGTTTCGATGCCTCGGACAAGGCGATGGTCTGGCGCAGCAAGGTCAGATCAAGCTCGCTGACGCCGGCCGGAATGAGCTGAGTGAATTGATTCATGGGTAACTCCTGGGCAGTGGAAAACAAACAGTCAGTCGGCCAGTTCAGCGCCGAGGGTTTCGGTCGATTTTTTTTCGTTGTTGAGCAGGATGTTGAGGGCGATGGCGGTGATCGCTCCGAGGAAAATCCCGCTGTCGAGCACCAGTTTCAACGTCGGACCGACGTGTTCGAACAGCGCCGGAAAGGACATCGGCAGCACCCCGACACTCACCGAAACCGCAACGATGATGCCGTTGCGCGTCCCCTCGAATTGCACCCGTGACAGTTCTTGAATGCCCGCCACCGTGGTCATGCCGAACATCACGATCGCGCAGCCACCGAGCACTGGCGTCGGCACGGCGGCGATCAACGCGCCGAGTTTGGGGAACAGGCCCATCAGCACCATGATTGCCCCGGCGGCGGCCACGACGAAGCGGCTTTTCACGTTGGAAAGCGCGATCAAACCGGTGTTCTGAGTGAAGGCGTTGTAGGGAAAGCTGTTGAACAAACCGCCGAGCATGGTCGACAAGCCGTCGGCGCGGAACGCGTTGCCGAGAGTCTGTTGCGTGGTCGGTTTGCCGGTCAGTTTGCCGATCGCCAAGCAGTTGCCGGTGGTCTCGGCCATGATCACCAGCATCGCCAGGGTCATGATCAGAATCGGCACTGGTGCGAATTCCGGCGCGCCGAAGGCGATCGGCGCACTCAGCTCAAACCACGCGGCTTCGCTGACCCGATTGAAGTGAGTCATGCCGCAAGCCGCTGCGATCAGACTGCCGACAAACAAGCCGATGAGCACGCTGAGGTTGCCGAGGAAGCCCTTGCATTTGGCATAGATCACCAGCGTCACGCTGACCGTGGCCAGACCCAGCAACAAGTTCGCCGGATTGCCGAAATCCGCCGAGTCGGGATTGCCGCCGCCCAGCCAGATCGCCGCCGCCGGCATCAGCGAGATGCCGATAATGGTGATCAGGCTGCCAATCACCACCGGCGGGAAAAACCGTAGCAAGCGGCTGAACACTGGCGCTAGCGCAATGGTGATAAAGCCCGCGGCAATCACCGCCCCGAAGATCTGGCTGAGTCCGAACTCTTTGCCGATCATGATCATCGGCGCCAGGGCAATAAACGAGCAGCCCTGAATCAGCGGCAGCCGCGCGCCGAACTTCCAGAAGCCGAGGGTTTGAATCAACGTCGCCACACCCGAGGTCAACAGGTTGGCGTTGATCAGCAACACCACCTGCGCCGAGGTCAGCCCCATCGCGCTACCAAGAATCAGCGGCACCGCCACCGCTCCCGCGTACATCACCAGAACATGCTGCAAGCCAAACGTGAACAACTGTCGCAGTGGCAAAACCTCGTCCACCGGATGAATGCGTTGTGTGGTCATTTCACACGCTCCTGAAGGTGCGGCATCTGTTGAGATCGCGGGCATGCTCAGGGGCGCTTGAAAGTCAGATCGCCCCGGAGATCGTTTGACGCGAGGCCATAGTTGAACGTTTATTGCGATGAACAAAATTAGCAACCATCGCTTTTTTCGATGGCACGAATCTGGCGTTGGTTATCTGCTTTAAACCCCCATCCTCGACCCGGGAGTCCACCGCTTGCGCTTCTCACTCGATCAACTGTTGATGTTTGTCCAAGTGGTCAAAAGCGGATCGTTTTCCGCCGCCGGGCGCAAACTGGGCAAGACCCAATCGACCATCAGCGCGGCGATTGCCAACCTCGAAACCGACCTTGGCGTCGACCTGTTCGACCGCACTAACCGCAGCCCCGCCCTCACCGCCAGCGGCCACAAATTGCTGGTGCAGGCCGAAGCCGTGCTCGAACGCTGCATGACCTTCGAAGCCCACGCCGATTGCCTTTCGGACAACGTCGAAACCAGCCTGACGCTCGCCATTGAAACGCCGTACGGGCCGATCATGCCGGTGCTCAAAGCCTTCGAAGCCGCGTTCCCCTTTGTCGACCTGATCATCCGCCATCCGGTTTACGGCGACGTTAGCGAACTGGTCAGCAGCGGCGAAGCGGTGCTCGGTGTGGCGTTCTCACAGCCCGGCTATCCCAAGGAGCTGGCGTTTCAGCAACTGGGCAAACTGATCATGCTGCACGTCTGCCACCCCGAGCACCCATTGGCGCAACTCGACAACGTCACGTTCGACGACCTGCACGTCCATCGCCGACTGGCCTTCAGCGCCCACGCGAGCAAACTGCCGAGCAGCGAATACCTGCGCTCGACCCAGTTGTGGCAAGCGGAAAGCTATCTGGCGTTACTGGAAATGGTCCGCGCCGGGCTCGGCTGGGCCACCCTGCCCCGCCAGCTCGTTCAGCGCGAACTGGCCAAGGGTGAGCTGGTGGAATTGCAGCTCTCGGCGTATCCGCATACCGACTGGCAGATTGGTGTCGATTTGCTGTGGGCGCGGCAGCGGCCGCTGGGCAAGGCCGAGCGGTGGCTGAAGGAGAAATTGCAGGGCAACAAGGTGTATGAACTGGATCGCAATGGGCAGATCACCACGCTTTGACGTGGGACAACAAGGCCCGCCAAAGCGGGCCTCGATTGCAGGCGTTGTCACTACGCCAGTCTGACTGTTTCAGTCTGAACCTTGTGCTCAGGGCGGATCTTGAACCAGATGGAATACATCGCCGGCAGGAACACCAGCGTCATGATGGTGCCGACGAATGTGCCGCCAATCAGGGTGTAAGCCAGCGTGCCCCAGAACACCGAGTGTGTCAGGGGAATAAAGGCCAGGATGGCCGCCAGCGCCGTCAGCAGGACCGGTCGCGCACGTTGCACCGTGGCTTCGACCACAGCGTGGAACGGGTCCAGTCCTTCCAGCGTGTTGTGATGGATCTGCCCGATCAGAATCAGCGTGTTGCGCATCAGGATTCCCGACAGCGCAATCAGCCCGACCAGTGCATTGATGCCAAATGGTTGATTGAAGATAAGCAGTGTCGGCACCACACCAATCAAGCCTAATGGCGAGGTGAGGAAGACCATGATCATCGCCGCGATCGAACGCACCTGCACCATGATGATCAGCAACGTCATGGCGATCATGATTGGCAGCAAGGGCAAGATCGCCTTGCCCGCTTTACCGGACTCCTCGATGGCACCCGCCTGCTCGATTCGGTAACCCGAAGGCAGTTTTTCAATGATCGGCTGCAATTGCTTGAGGATCTCACCCGACACATCCGGAGGCTGCAAACCTTCGGCAATGTCGCCACGCACGGTGATGGTTGGCGTGCGGTCACGGCGTCGCAGAATAGGATCCTCCATGCGCACATCGACCTCGCCGATCTGCGACAAAGGGATGCGTTGTCCCGCCGCGCCGACCAGGGTGAAACCCTTGATTTGCGCCGGGTCGAGCCTGATATTACCCGCCGCACGCCCGACGACCTGCACGGAACGAATATCCTCGCGAACCGCCGTTATCGGCACTCCGCTCAGCAGAAACTGCAGTTGCTGGGCAACCGCATTGGAGGTCAACCCCACGGCTTGCAGGCGGTCCTGATCGAGATTGAAATGCAATGTCGGGGTCAGCGGCCCCCAGTCAGTGTTCACCGTTCTCATCATCGGGCTGTCTTGCAGCACGCCGCGGACCTGCTCGGCGATGTCGCGCAACTTCGCCGGCTCAGGTCCCATCACCCGGTAGGCAACCGGAAACGGCGAATAAGGACCAAAGACAATTTGCGTGGCCCTGACACGAGCCTCCGGCGCGAGGCCTTCTGCAACCGCTTCGCGCAGCCGGAACTTGAGGGTTTCGCGTGCTTCCTGACTGTCCGTGAGCACCACGATTTTGGCAAAAGAAGGATCGGGCAGTTCTGGCGCCATCGCCAGGAAGAAACGTGGCGCACCCTGGCCGATATAGGCGGTGACGATTTTGGCCTCATCCTGCTTTTGCAACCAGGCTTCGACCTTGGCGGCCGTGGCGCTGGTCTGCTCGATCGAAGTGCCGTAGGGCATCTGCACCTCGATCATCACCTCGGGGCGGTCAGAGGTCGGGAAGAACTGTTTCTTCACCAGCCCCATGCCTGGAACGGCGATGAAAAACAGCGTGACCACCGTGCCCGCCACCAGCCATTTGCGAGCGATCACCGCGGTCAGCAGCCGGCGGAAACGGTTGTAATTCGGCGTATTGTAGATCGCCGCGTGGCCACCTTCGACCTTCTTGATGTCCGGCAACAACTTCACGCCCAGATACGGGGTGAACGCCACCGCGACAACCCAGGACGCGATCAGCGCGATGCCGACAATCCAGAACATATTGCTGGTGTACTCGCCGGCAGTGGACTGGGCAAAACCGTTCGGCAAGAAACCGATTGCCGTCACCAGCGTACCGGACAGCATCGGCGCCGCCGTATGGCTCCAGGCATACGCGGACGCTTTGATGCGATCGTAGCCCTCCTCCATTTTCACCACCATCATTTCAATGGCGATGATCGCGTCATCGACCAACAGCCCGAGCGCGAGGATCAATGAGCCGAGGGTAATGCGATCAAAGTTCTTGCCGGTGGCGGCCATCACCACGAACACGATCGCCAGGGTCAACGGCACAGCCGCGGCGACCACCACCCCGACCCGCCAGCCCATGCTGAGAAAGCACACGAGCATGACCACCAGCAGCGCGACAAAAAACTTGACCATGAACTCGCCGACCGCCGAGTCAATATTGACTGCCTGGTCGGTGACTTTGGCGAGTGTCATGCCCAGTGGTATTTCCGCATTAATCCGCGCGGTCTCCGCATCCAGCGCCTTGCCCAGATCGAGACCGTTCCAGCCCTCGCGCATCACCACGCCCAGCAGCAGCGCGTCTTCGCCGTTATTGCGCACAACAAAGGTCACCGGATCTTCGTAACCGCGTTCAACCATCGCGACATCAGAGAGCTTGAGCGTGCGGCCCTGCACGGAGACCGGTGTGTCGCGAATTTTCTGCACCTTGTCGAAAGCACCGTCGAGACGCAGAAACACCTGTGGCCCGTTGGTTTCGATGGAGCCGGCGGGCGTCAGCACGTTCTGACTGTTCAGCGCGGCGAAGATGTCCTGCGGTGACAAGCCGAGAGTCGCCAAGCGGTCATGGGAAAACGAAACGTAGATGCGCTCGGCTTGCTCACCGATGATGTTGACCTTCTTCACCCCTGGCACGTGTAGCAGACGCTGGCGCATGGCTTCGGCATCACGCACCAGCAAGCGCTGCGGCTCGCCCTTGGCTTTCAAGGCGAACAGCGCGAAGGTCACGTCGGAAAACTCATCGTTGACCATCGGCCCGATAACACCGGCCGGCAGCCTGATGGCTTCATCGTCGAGCTTCTTGCGTGCTTGATAGAACTCTTCCTGCACTTGCGACGGCGGCGTGCTGTCGAGCAACGACACCATCGTGAACGCCAGTCCAGGGCGGGTGTAGGTTTCCGAGCGGTCGTACCACTTGAGTTCCTGCAGGCGCTTTTCAAGGGGTTCGGCGACCTGATCCTGCATCTCCTGCGCCGTCGCGCCCGGCCACGCGGTAATCACGGTCAACTGCTTGACCGTAAACGGTGGATCCTCCGCACGCCCCAATTGAAAGAACGACAACGTCCCGGCAACGGCAATCAGGAAAATCAGGAACACCGTGATCGCCCGCTCGCGAACGGCGATGGCGGACAGGTTGAATCGCCCCTGGCTCATGGGCGACTCCCGGCAACGCTGGCTTCGCTCTGTTGCGGTAATCGCACCTCTTCGCCATCGCGCAGCAGATGGGCGCCCAACGCCACCACCTGCTCACCGGCAGTGAGGTCGCCGGCGATGCGCGCCGAATCATCGCTCAACCCCAGCACCTTAACCGCTCGCCAAGCCACCTTTGCCGGTGTTCCGGTGATCACCCACACACCGGGTCCTTTGCCCGGGTCGTAAATCGCGGCGATGGGGACTTGTAACGCCTGTGTCTGGGAGGCGCCCTCGGCAATGCTGAGGGTGACGGTCGCACCGATCGGCGCGTTGGCCAGCGGCCCCTCAAGCACATAGCGCGCTTCGAATGTGCGCGTCGTGCGGTCCGCGGAGTCCGAAAGCAGCCGCAGTTTTGCCGTCACCGCCGCTGAATTGACCCCGTAGAGGCTGGCTTGTGCGGTGGAACCGGCTGCCGGACGCAACGTTTCGGGCAGATGCACGATGGCTTCGCGCTGACCTGCGCGCGCCAGTCGAACCACCGGTTGTCCCGGGCTTACCACTTGTCCAGGTTCAGCGAGTGTTTCCACTACCACGCCGTCCGCATCAGCAACCAGCAACGCATAACCTGAAGCGTTACTCGCTACGTCCGCTTGCGCCTGCGCGGCGTTGAGCTGCGCCTTTGCAGTCTCCGCAGCGGCTCTGTACTGGTCGTAGGCTGATGCCGAAATGGCGCCAACGCCGACCAGTTTGCGATAGCGAGCCTCGTCGTCGGCTGTCTGTTTGGCGCTGGCGCGAGCCGCTATGACCGCCGCCTGCTGCGCCCGCGCTTGCAGTCCAAGGTCGATCGGGTCAAGACGCATCAGCGGCTGCCCTCGCTTGACGACCTCCCCCGTATCAACCAGACGTTCGAGCACCTTGCCCGAAACGCGAAACCCCAGGTCGCCCTGAACGCGCGCCGCGACCACTCCGGTGAAAGAACGAGCGACATCGGGTGACGCTTGAACCGCAGCGGATCTGACCAGCGGCGCCTGAGTGCGGGGATCTGCAACGCTCGAAGATTCGCCACAGGCGCTCAGGGCGAGAGGCAGCAAGCATGCGGCAATGGGGAAAGGTCGGAGCCGGCGCATAGATTCCCTTACTGAGGAATAGGATGATCATCATATTCTCAGCCTTGTGACCAATATCGTCAATAGTCACAACATGAGAAATAACTGCATCCTGGCCATCAGCAATATCGGACTACGGATCGACTGACGGGCCTGACTCGCTATTGCTAGGTCACCTGGCATCTAGACTTGTATGTAGCCATATCACTCATATGACCAACTCCGATAATGGTCACTTCCAGTTGAATGTATAGCTCTCCCGCCGCTCATGTGCAGGGAACAGGAACCATGATAAGAGGATGTCGCCTTGAATTGACTCGCCTGAAAATTCTGCTCAGGGAAGGGTCAAGGCATGAGGCTGCGCAGGATGAGATTGGTGGTCAGCGTGGGCGCTTGTTCGATCAGATCCAGATTGTGTTGCAACAGCAGCGGGTTGACGAAAGGTCGCAACGCCAGATGGATCGCCTCGACCGTCTCGTCCAGCGGAGTCTTGCGCTCGAACTCCCCCGCTTCTCGCCCTTGACGCACGATATCGAGGATAAAACCCTTGATCTGCGCCTCATACACCTGGGCACTGTTCCAGCGCTCCGAAGCGGAAAACGCCGCGATGTCGTAAAGCTTGCGGTCGTTGAAGAACAGATCCACACCCGTAGCGATCACGGTTTTCACCAACCTGCGCAAACGCTCGGTGGCTGAAACCGCTTCGGTATTAATCGCTTGTTCGACCGCCGCAGCAATTTGGCCCAGGCAGTTGGCGCAAATGGCCTCGCCAATCGCTTGCTTGGAATCAAAGAACTTATAGATGTAGGCCTTGGAAAAACCGATGGCCTTGGCCAGGTCGGAAACCGTGGTTTTACCGTAGCCGTATTGGCTGAAGTGCTCATTGGCCGCGGCGACAATCTGGTCACGAATGTCGTGTTCGGCGGGGCCGCGAGTGCTCGGCGAGGAGGTAGATAGGGATGGCTGATTCATGGGGGCAGCTTACTCATCCTCTCGAATACTGACAACTCGCCGAGCATTGTTGAACGTGTTACACCACGGCGGCTTCAACCGTTCTGGAGCGCCACGCAAACGCCAACACCATCAGCAACCCCAGGCCCGCCATTGCCGCGCCGGCCAGGGAGATCGCCGGATAACCCAGCCCGCTGCTGATCACCGCGCCGCCCAGCGCCGCACCAATCGCATTGCCGAAGTTGAAGGCGCCGATGTTCACCGCCGAGGCCAGATTGGGCGCGTCCTTCGCCGCTTCCATCACACGCATCTGCAGCGGCGGCACCAGGGCGAAGCTGGCGATACCCCAGATCAGGATGGCCACGGCGGCCGGCAGCGGCCAGCGCATCAGTACGGTGAACGCCAACAAGACCACAATCAGCACGCTCAACGAGACGATCAGGGTGCGATCGATTGAGCGGTCAGCGGCCTTGCCGCCCCACATGTTGCCCAGTGTCAAACCGACACCGTAAAGCATCAGCATGGCGGTGATGAAGGCGGTGGACGCATGGGTCTCGCTGCTGAGGATCGGTGCGATGTAGGTGAAGACGGTAAACATTGCACTCGAGCCGACGACGGTCAGGGCCAGCGCGGCCAGCACGGGGCCGCGCCCCAACACTCGAATTTCTGCCATGACACCGACGCTTTGCGGCGCCCGCACGTTGGGCAAGGCGAACCACAACGCGACCATCGTCACCACGCCGAGGCCGGTAATGCCCCAGAACGCGGTGCGCCAACCAAACATTTCGCCAAACCAGGCAGCCAGCGGCACACCGCCGATGGTCGCCAGGGTCAGGCCCATGAACATAGCAGCAACCGCCCCGGCACGTTTTTCCGGGGCGACCAGGGTGGCAGCGACGACGGAGCCAACGCCAAAGAAGGCACCGTGGTTCAGTGAGGTCACGACCCTGGCAACCATGAGGCTGTAGTAATCGGTGGCCAACGCTGACATCAGATTACCCAGGGTGAAAATCGCCATGAGCCCGATCAGCAGATAGCGCCGGGGAATCTTGCCGGTGGTCAGAGTCATCAGTGGTGCGCCGAGCAATACGCCCAACGCATATGCACTGACCAGCAAACCGGCAGCGGGAATGGAAACGCCCAGATCCGCAGCGATACCCGGCAACATGCCCATGGGGGCGAATTCTGTGACGCCGATGCCGAAGGCACCGACGGCAAGTGCAACAAGTGGTGGATTGATACGCATGGAAAGCTCCTTATCTATGCCGCCAATGCTACGATCCCGTCTTTTAAGGCGGTAGATAGCATTTTTGGCAATCACCTTTGCGTAGGAGGCACAAGTGGTGGATTTCAACGGCAGGTCAGGTGAAATGAGCGTGTTCACCACCGTGGCGCAGGAAGGCAGTCTGTCGGCTGCCGCGCGTACACTGGGCCTGACACCTTCGGCAGTCAGCAGGATCATTGCGCGCACCGAGCAACGGCTTGGCACTCGCCTGCTGTTGCGCACCACCCGAGCAATTACCTTCACGGCCGAGGGCGAAGCGTTCCTGCGCGGCGCCCGGCGTATCCTCGCCGACATGGACGAGGTCGAAGAAGCCATCGCCGACCAGGGCGTGCCCAAGGGGCGATTGCGGGTCAGTGCCGCCCTTGGTCATGGACGCCTGGCCATCGTGCCCTTGGTCGCAGCCTTCAGCGCCCGTTACCCGAACATCGTCGTCGACCTAACCCTCGGCGACGAAGTGGTCGACATTCTCGGCGGGCAGGCCGACGTCGCGGTGCGCTTCGGCCATCTGCCCGACAGCCCGCTGACCGCACGCAGGATCGGCACCACCGGCCAGGTCGTGGTGGCATCGCCCGAGTATCTGCAGCGCCACGGAGTCCCGCAGGAACCGGAAGACCTGCTCCAGCACAACTGCCTGCGCTTCAATTTCAAGCGTGCCGAACCCAACTGGCCATTCATCCGCGATGGCAAAGCGTTTTCCCTGAAGGTCAGTGGCAACATCGAATGCAGCAGTGGTGAAGCGCTGGCACAATTCGCGCGAGTGGGCGCCGGCATTGCCCGTATCGGAGAGTTCAGCGTGAGTGAGGATCTGCAGCGTGGCGACCTGATTGCGCTGTTGCAAGACTGGAATCCGGGGGATCAGGAACCGATTCATGCGGTGTTCGTCGGTGGCGCGGCGATGCCGGCGCGGGTGCGCTTGTTCGTCGACTTCTTGCTGGAACATCACCGGATGTCAGCGCAGGTATAAGCTGATATGTGCGCAGCGGTTGCGGATAATTCGGCGCGGGCGAATGACATCCCGAACACAAGGTGCGGAGCAAGGAAGTCACCCTTTGAGTACATTTCGAAAGTATCTTTGCCTGGACTTGTTACTTTGGATCTACCTCGGCTGCTGGAATACGACGCTACCGCTGATTATCGTGCAGCGAGGAAGTCTGCTGGAGCTGGCGGCATACGAAACAGCGCTCGCGCTCGCGGCGATCATTTCAATGTTGTGTCTGGCGCCGCGTGTTGAGTCAATGCGCCGCAGCACGGCGCTCAAGGTAGGCTGTTTTGCGATCTTGATGGCCAGCGTATTGCGCTACTTTTTTGCCGCAAACTGGTACTCCCTTCATGCGCTGATAGTGATCGATGTGATCGCTGCATCAGCATTTGGAATGATCCAGCCTCTCTTGGGTATCTATCCTGCGGAAACCGTTGATAAACATCGTACGGACGCTGCATTTCGCGTCCGGCGCATCGTTGTTACTGTCGGCCGGGTTGCTGGACCTTTGTTGGCGGGTATCGTAATTACGGTTTATTCACTGGAAATCTCACTGCTATTCGTGTCGATAGTGGGATTACTCATTGTGGTTTTAGCCATGGCGTTACCGGTGAGTGCAGCCCCTTCCCTGCAACCCGGAAAATCATCAGCCGATCTTGTTAATGACATGCTCTTGGGGCTTAAACTCAAATGCGTTCTACCGCCAGAACAATTTTTGACGTTTTCCGGATTACTGCTTGGTCTGGCCGTTACCGCGACCGTACCGATGCTGGTGCCAGCGCTCATACACACCCGGGGTCTAGCTGAAGGTAGCGTTGGCCTGTTCAATGCGGTATTCGCGGGTGGAGCCGTTGCAGGCTTGTTCTTTTTAAGCCCGCTGATTACCAAAAAGGAAAATCAGCGCGACAAGTATCTTGGATGTTGGGCCCTATTAACGTTTGCACTCTGTGCAGCGACGCAAGCCGACGAAATCTGGCAGTTGAGTACTTGCCTGTTTTTCGCCGGGGCAACGAGTGCATGCATTACGATGGTCGGAATGGACAAGAGGCTCATGTCGATCCCCTCCGGCGTACGCGTGCGACTAATGGCATCCACGTTAGTGATCAGTCAACTAGGAAGCTCGGTCTCATTCATGATGACGGGCGCCATCATGTCCAGATCCGGCGCGACCAGTTTGATGTGGCTTTATCTCGGGGTATTTCTGATTATCGTCATGTATTCCGTGCGATCAAAAAAGATATGGCACTTCCTGGAAGATGACGCCGAGTCAGAGCTGTATTACGCGAAAAACCATCCGAAACTGGCGGCGATCATGAGTCCATGAAATTCGGTTGAGATATTGCTCACTCAAGGCGTCGATGTCCTGGAGAAGTCACTCAAGGTACTCAGCCCTGGCGACCAACTGATTCCATTTCTGGGCCAACGACCGGGCAATTCGCACGGGAGCCAGGGTTGTCCCAGTGTTCATTATCCGGCGTGGAGGAATTGATTCCACAAGCGACCTTTGTGCGAATGCATAAAAAAGGGCGCCTTTTCAGACGCCCTCTTTATTTACAGTGGGTGTTGCAGAGAAATAGCGGATCAGTGTGATTTCTTTGCTGTCGACGCTCCAGCTTTGCTCAACCCTTTCGAATTGTGATCCCCTGGTGTCGTGTCGGAGATGGCAGTCGCTTTGGTCACGCCGCGCGTATCTTTGGAATGGGCGACGCCTGAAGTCGTTGAGCCGTGACCGCTGTCACCATTGCGATCACTGCCATAGTGGTTCCCGCTTTCGCCATGGTCGCGTACGGCTTTGCCGGCATGATCACTACTGAGCCCATCGCCACGCCCATTGCTATTGGCACTGCCGTGATCTGAGCCGCCATGACCGCCGCCCGTACCGCCGCCGTGGCCACCGCCGTTACCACCACCATTGCCGCCGCCGTTGCCACCACCGCCGCCATTGCCACCACCACCACCACCACCACCACCACCACCACCACCACCACCACCACCACCACCGTCCTTCGCGTAGGCAGAGTTCATGACAGAGATGTCAGCAGGGAGTAATGGGGCGGCTGCAAGCATCATGGCGCAGGACATGACAGCAAGGAGACTCTTATTCTTCAAAAGCATGATTGCTTCCATAGGGTTGATTTCGCGAAAGTTAGGACGCAATCCGCCCCTTATGGTTCAAGTCCTACGACAGACGGAAGTCACTGTGCAGGCCCGATTCTGGAGGCAGCGAGTATGACTTGAGCAGGGCTCGCAGGACGTTCTCGATCTCTAAGCCCCTGCAGTGTTTTGACGGCTCATAGAACCCCTCCCGGCAAGAAGGGTCTGCTCTCCTATGACCTCTCAGGAATACGTCCCATGTCCGCGCAACACAACCTTGTCATCCTCGCTCGGGGAGGCTACGCCGCCCGGGGAATGCTGTATTTGATCATCGGTATCTTCGCGTTGCTCGCAGCTCATGACTCGACCAAACCAAAGGACAGCCACAAGAGTCTGGAGGCGTTGCTAAGCCAGCCATTCGGCTATTTTCTGGTGGGACTTGTCGTGGCGGGACTGCTGTCATTCGCCGCCTGGCGTGTCCTGCAGGCAGCGCGTGATGTTGATCATCACGGCAAACAACTCAAAGGTCTGGTGATTCGCACAGGGCTGTTTGTCGGAGGCTTGGTCAACGGTGCTCTGGCGTTCTTCGCATTGGGCCTGCTCATCAGCGGGATTAAAAGTTCGGGCAATTCCGCAGGACAAACCAAAGACTGGCTGGCGCATCTGCTGTCCTGGGAACACTCGAACTGGCTGGTGTACCTGATCGCCCTCATTCCGCTTGGGGTCGGCATTGCTCACATCTTCAAGGGATGGAAAGCGTCGTTCGAGAAGTATTTCGAGGCCGACGAGGATGTCATGCGCTACGTCCGCCCGGTCTCCCGTTTTGGTCTGATAGCACGCGGAGTGGTGTTTATCGAGATTGCATTGCTGCTGGCGGTCAGCGGTTCCACCTATCAAGCCATGGATCCACCTGGAATGAAGGAAGCGCTCGATGCGCTGCAGAATCTGCCCGCTGGCTGGCTGATCTTGATGGTGATGGCTTTGGGGCTGATTGCCTTCTCGGTCTACAGTTTGTCGGAAGCTTTCTGGCGCAAGATCAATATGGATGTGCCGGGCGTAGCGAGAACGTAGGGTGTAACGCCTTTGGCGATGATCACCCCGGACTAGTCGAGACGCCGATTGCCAGACTATTGACCGAACCTTTCCCCCGAAAACAGCGTCCGAGCTAAGGCGTTAACGCTTACCGCTCGCCACGAGGTTTCCGTTTGAAAGCTGCCATCGTCAGAAAATACCGTTTGATCATCAAGACCCTGGGCTATGTCGGCTGGGCGTTGTTCTGGCTGCTGCTCTGGGACATCGCCGTCACCGTCGACTTCATGCTGTTCCTCAACGCCAAACTGAATCTGCCATTGATGCCCCTGACGTTATTGGGTTCGGCATTGATCGTGCTGATCAGTTTCCGCAACAGCAGCGCTTACAGCCGTTGGTGGGAAGCACGCACGTTGTGGGGGTCGATGATCAACAATTCACGCAGCTTCGCCCGCCAGGTGCTGACGCTGCTGGATGATCCCGATGGCGAGGTCAATCCGGTCAAGTCGACCCTGTTGCGCCGCCACGTCGCTTATGTGAATTGCCTCGCCGCGCATCTGCAAGGGCAGCCTTGCCCTGAGGAAGTCCGCGCGTTTATTCCCGCCAATGAATTCGCCCGCAGTGGCACGACCAACAACTTTGCCAATGACATCCTCACCGGTTCCGCGACTTTGCTCGCTCGGGAATACAAGGCCGGACGTCTGGACAGCATTCGCCTGGCGCGGCTGGAATCGACGCTGGTGGATTTGTCCAACAGTCAGGGCGGCATGGAGCGGATTGCCAATACGCCGCTGCCCTACCCTTATGTGTATTTTCCACGGCTGTTTATTTCGCTGTTCTGCCTGATCGTGCCCGTCGGGCTGGTGGAGTCTTTGGGCTGGTTCACGCCGTTGGCCTCGACCGTGGTCGGTTTTATGCTGCTGGCCATCGAACGCATCGGCACCGATCTGCAGAGCCCGTTTCGCCACAGCGAGCATCAGATTCAGATGGAAGCGCTGTGTGAAACCATCGAAAAAAACCTGCAGTCGATGCAGCGTGATTCCTTGGGCGATGTGCGCAGGTTTGAAGAGATCGCTTGAGGATGTCGGGAGCCGTCAGCATTTCTGGCGGCTCCCGACGGCGTCAGAACGCCGGCACCACATCACCGTGATAACGCTCAAGAATGAACTGCTTCACTTGCGGTGAGTTAAGCAATGCGCCGAGTTTCTGCACCGCCGGCGCGTTGGCCTTGTCGCGACGCACGTACAGGTAATTGGCGTACGGCGACTCCGAACTTTCGATAAAAAGCGCGTCTTTGTGCGGCACCAGTTTGGCTTCCAGTGCGTAGTTGGCGTTGATCAACGCCATGTCGACCTGATTCAACACCCGCGGCAGCATAGCCGCTTCGAGCTCCTGGAACTTCAGATGCTTGGGATTGCTGACGATATCCAGGCGCGTGGCCATGATGTTGTCAGGATCCTTCAGGGTGATCAGGCCTTGTTTGGCGATCAGCAGCAGCGCCCGACCGGAGTTGGTCGGGTCGTTGGGAATGGCAATGGTCGCGCCGTCCTTGAGTTCGCTGATGTTTTTGATCTTCTTCGAGTAGGCACCGAACGGTTCGATGTGCACGGCGACGATCGGCACTTGATCGCTGCTCGGGCGGTCTTTTTTGTAGGCTTCGTAATACGGTTTGCTCTGAAAGTAATTGGCGTCGAGCAAGCCTTCATCCGTCTGCCGGTCGGGTTGAATGTAGTCAGAGAAGACTTTGACATCCAGCGTCACCCCTTCCTTGGCCAGCTCCGGCTTCAAGAACTCCAGAATCTCGGCATGGGGCACAGGCACCACGGCGATTTTCAGGGTTTCGGCATAGGCATTGCCCATGGCGGCGACCAGCAGTGCTACGGAGAGCGCGACGCGTTTCACGATAGTTTTCCTTCGAAGCGTTTCAGGGAGAAAGAGGACAGATCCAGGTCGCTCGAGCCGCGCATGCACCACTGTGCAAACGCTTCGCCGAGCGCGGCGGAATGTTTGAAACCGTGCCCGGAACAGGCCGAGACGAACAGGGTGTGTTGCAGCGACGGATGCTCGTCGATGATGAAATGCCGGTCTGGCGTCACGGTGTAGGCGCAGACCGCTGACTTGAGCACTGTCGAGGTCACGCCGGCGATGCGATCGTGTACCTGGTGCTCGTACATGTCCTGCGCTTCGGCCGCTGAAACCGTGCGGTCGATGGCCTGCGCTGACGTTGAGGTGTGGTACTGCGCGGTGGCGATTTTCATGCTGCTTTCGCCGGGTAGCGCGGGAAAGCCGTAGTTGATTTTGTCGTCACCGCGACCGTGGGTGAAGATGAACGTCGGTGAGTGGCCGACCAGTCCGGCGTTTTCTTCCAGCTCGAACCAGAACAGCTTCTGCCGGTAAACGCTGAGCAGATTCTCATACGGCTCACCGAGCCACTCGTCGTTCCAGTTGCCTGCGCTGATCACCAGCTTATTGGCAAACAGCGTGCGCCGGTCCGTGGTGACCGTGACACCCTCCTCGTTCGAGCTGATCCCGGTGACAGTCTCGCCTTTGTAGAGTGTCGCTCCGTGTTGCTCGGCCAATTTGAGCTGAACATCGATGCAGCGCTCGGGGCGCACGAAGCCTCCGCCCGGTTCAAAATAGCCGATGGCCGAGTCGTGCACGTTGGCGAATTGTGGGAAGCGCTGGCGAATCTGTTCGGCGGACAGGATTTCGTGCTCGATGCCGTAGGTTTGCGCCAGGCCGATGGTGCGCAGGGTGAAGTCGGTCTGATCTTCAGGATCGAATTCGGCGCTCGACGTCAGCACCAGCAACCCCGATTGCTCGAACAAAGACTCGCCGGTCAGGGCCTCCAGCTCACGCCAGATGCGATGAGAATTGCGCACGATCGGCACATATTGCGCGCCCTCGCCGACCGAAAGCCGAGTGATTCGAGTATCGCCATGGCTGGAACCGAGGTTGTGCGGTGGATGATGACGATCAATACCGACAACGTTCACGCCCGCTTTCGCCAACTGATAAACCGTTGCCGCGCCCATCGCGCCCAAGCCCAGAACCACCACCTCATACCGCTCGGACATATATAGCTACCTATCAAAAAGGCGCCAGTTGAGCGGTAAACCGTGGCGAATTCCAAGATTAAAAAAGCATATCCATATAGCTCAGCGCATCCATTGACCGCTCTGGGTCGGGCTACCTGGCGGTTATTCGTCGCATTTACAACCCGGCGAAAATGATTTACGCCTGAATGTACGGCTTCCGATATCTGTCACAACTCACAATCAAGCTGACAGAACAGCGATTCTTGTGCGCATTTCGACAGACATTTCCACATCTGAGTCCTCTGCAGGCGCGAGCCGAAACCTCGAACTACGCTTCACGTTGAAATTTGTGATTTAACTAGGTAGTTACCTAACTATATAATGCGCGCCTCATTTCAACGGGACACTCAACGTGAAGCAGAGTCAACGCCTCTCGGGCATATCAAAATTCATTCTGATCGGGCTGGGCGTCGTCATCGCCCTGCTCGGCTTGGCGCTGGCTGCGGGCGGCGTGAAGTTGGTCAGCCTGGGAGGCTCGTGGTACTTCCTGGTGGGTGGCTTGGTCATGGCCGTTTCCGGTCTGCTGATCGCGCGCTTCAAGCCTGCCGGCGCGTGGCTGTTTGCCGCGTTCCTGGTCGGAACTGCGATCTGGGCGGTGAGCGATGCCGGGCTGGTGTTCTGGCCGGTGTTCTCGCGCCTGTTCATGTTCAGTGTGATCGGCCTGGTCGTGGCGCTGGTCTATCCGCTGCTCAAGCGTGCCAACGGTGGTGTTGCCGGTCGCGGCGCTTACGCTGTGGCTGCGGTGCTGGCGGTCGGCGTGGTTGTAGCGGCCGGCAATATGTTTGTCGCCCATCCAACCGTGGCGGCAACCGGCACTGGCCCGGGCCTGACTCCGGTCGAGCCGGACAAGGCGCAAAAGGACTGGGCGCACTACGGTAATACCGAAGGCGGCAGCCGCTTCGCTGCGCTGGACCAGATCAACCGCAACAATGTCGACAAGCTGAAAGTCGCGTGGACCTACCACACCGGTGACGTCGCCGAGAGCGATGGCAACGGTGCTGAAGACCAGCTCACTCCGCTGCAGGTTGGCAACAAGGTGTTCATCTGCACCCCGCACAACAACCTGATTGCCCTCGATGCCGACACCGGTAAAGAGCTGTGGAAGAACGCGATCAACGCCCAGTCGAAAGTCTGGCAGCGCTGCCGTGGCATGGCTTATTTCGACGCCACCAAAGCGATTGCTCAGCCGAGCAACTCGTCGATCATCGAAGCCAAGGCTGCGCCGGCCGCCAACTGCCAGCGTCGTCTGCTGACCAACACCATTGATGCCCGTTTGATCGCGGTCGATGCTGATACGGGCGAGTTCTGCCAGGGTTTCGGCAACAACGGTCAGGTAGATCTGAAGGCTGGCCTGGGTGATGTCCCGGACAGCTACTATCAGCTGTCGTCCGCGCCGCTGATGGCCGGTACCACTGTGGTAGTTGGCGGTCGCGTAGCTGACAACGTGCAGACCGACATGCCCGGCGGCGTGATCCGTGGTTTCGACGTGATGACCGGCGCCATGCGTTGGGCCTTCGATCCGGGTAACCCGCAGGATAAAAACGCACCGGCCGACGGCAGCACTTATGTGCGCAGCACGCCGAACAGCTGGGCGCCGATGTCCTACGACCCGGCAACCAACACCGTGTTCCTGCCGATGGGCAGCTCCTCGACCGACATCTATGGTGTCGAGCGCAGCAAACTCGATCACACCTACGGCGCTTCGATCCTCGCGCTGGACGCCACGACTGGCGCTGAACGCTGGGTATTCCAGACCGTGCACAACGACCTCTGGGACTTCGACCTGCCGATGCAGCCGAGCCTGATCGACTTCACCAAGGACGGCAAAACCGTACCGGCGCTGGTCATCGGCACCAAGGCCGGGCAGATCTACGTGCTCGACCGTGCCACCGGCAAACCGCTGACCGACGTGAAAGAAGTGCCGGTCAAAGCGGCGAACATCCCGAACGAACCATACTCCCCGACTCAGCCGAAATCGGTGGGCATGCCAGAAATCGGTGCTCAGCACTTGACCGAATCGGACATGTGGGGCGCCACTCCGTACGATCAGCTGCTCTGCCGCATCGACTTCAAAGGCATGCGCTACGACGGTCTTTACACCGCACCGGGTACCGATAAATCCCTGAGTTTCCCGGGTTCGCTGGGTGGCATGAACTGGGGCAGCATCTCCACTGACCCGGTGCACGGCTTCATCTTCGTCAACGACATGCGCCTGGGCCTGTGGATTCAGATGATCCCGTCGCAAAACAAAGGCCAGGCCGCTGGCGGTGGCGAAGCACTGAACACCGGCATGGGCGCCGTACCGCTGAAAGGCACGCCTTACGCCGTGAACAAAAACCGCTTCCTGTCGGTAGCCGGCATTCCTTGCCAGGCGCCGCCGTTCGGCACGCTGACTGCCATTGACATGAAGACCCAGAAAGTTGCTTGGCAGGTTCCGGTCGGCACTGTTGAAGACACCGGTCCACTGGGCATCCGCATGCACCTGCCGATCAAGATCGGTCTGCCAACCCTCGGCGGCACGCTGTCGACCCAAGGTGGTTTGATCTTCATCGCCGGCACTCAGGACTTCTACCTGCGTGCGTTCAACAGCGGCAACGGTGAAGAAGTCTGGAAAGCACGTCTGCCGGTCGGCAGTCAGGGCGGCCCGATGACCTATGTTTCGCCGAAAACCGGCAAGCAATACATCGTCATCACCGCCGGTGGTGCGCGTCAGTCGACCGATCGCGGCGACTACGTGATGGCTTACGCCCTGCCATAGATCACGGTGTCCACGTTAAACGCGGACGCTTGCTTTGAGCGCGGCACCTTCGGGTGCCGCGCTGCTTTCCCCCCTATTGCTCAAGTTTTCTGCAGGAAGATTTACATGCTATCGGCTGTTCGTTTTTCCCGTTCCGACCTGTTCAAAGGCCTGTTGCTGGGCGTCGCGTGCACCACTACCCTCCCCGCGCTGGCCGACAACGATTCCGATCTGTTGACCCGCAGCACTCTCACCGGTGACTGGGGTGGCTTGCGTCACCAGATGGATGAACAAGGCATCAAGTTCACCGGCGATTACAGCGGTGAAATGGCTTACAACGCCGACGGCGGCCTGCACCGCTCGGCGCGTTACTCGCAGAACATCAAGCTCGGCGTGCAGTTCGATCTGAGCAAACTGTACGGCGTCGACAATGCCGGCAAGGTCCAGTTGACTATCAACGACCGTCGCGGCAACAGCGCTTCGGAAGATCTCGTCGGCAACCGTCTGCCGATTCAGGAAAACTACGGCGGCCTGTACACGCGCCTCACCGAATTGAGCTACGAACGCAGCCTGTTCACCCCGGCGCTCAACGTGAAACTCGGTTACATGGCCATGGGCAACGACCTCGGCGGCCTTGATAGCGGCATTCTGTGCAACTTCATGAACGCCGGTTTCTGCGGCCATCCGCTAAACATGTCCGGCGGTAGCGGCTGGACCAACTACCCCAACGCCCACCTCGGTGTGCGGGTGAAATACGACCTGTCGTCCTCGTGGCAACTGCGCGTGGCCGCGTTCAACGTCGATCCGGAAAGTAACGGCAACTCCAGCCGCGCCTGGCACCTTGGGCCGAAACACACCACCGGTACCGTGGTGCCGATCGAGCTGGTGTACAAACATGCGGGTGAGCTGCCTGGTGAGTACAAAGTCGGCTACTACTACGACAGCTCTGATGTAAAACGCATTGGCAGCGACGACGAAGTGTCCGGTCGTGGCGGTCATTACCTGCTGGTCGATCAAGCCGTGTGGCGCTCGCCGACCTCCGAAGGCCGCAGCCTGCATGCCTTCGGCCAATACTCGGCGGCCAGCGAAGCGGCTTCGCCGTTCAGCAAGTGGTATGGCACCGGGGTGGTTTTGTACAAACCATTCGAAGGTCGCCCGCGTGACACCGTCGCCTTGGGTTACGGACGCGCCGTGCCAAACCCACGCAGCCGTGACGTGCTGCAAGACGCTGCATTGAACAACGGCACAGCGTTCCCGAACCTGGACAGCGCCGAGCAATTGATCGAACTCGGCTACGGATATCAGGCAACGCCTTGGCTGACCCTGCGCCCGAATGTGCAGTACATCATCGAGCCGGGCGCGTTCTCCGGGCAGGACATCGACAATGCATTGGTGTTTGGTTTGCAGGTGAAAGCGGCGCTCTGACTTTCCGATTACAGGCGATAAAAAACCCGGTTCGAATGCCGGGTTTTTTATTGTCTTCAAGATCACTTTTTCTTTTTAGCCGGCTTGTCAGCCTTCTTCGAATCTTTGGCCTTCTCAGGCTTGCTATCGGCTTTCTTGGCAGATTTCTTCGGCTCGGCGTCTTTCTTCTTGTCTTTCTTGTCCTTGTCGGAGGACTTCGAAAGCGCCGAAGCCGCTGCTGATTTCTTCGCAGGTGACGACTTTTTGTCCTTCAAATCCTTGCTGGCTTTCGAAGCGTCAGCTTTGTCTTTGCTTTTCTTTTCGTCTTTAGCCACGTTGACCACCTCTCGGAGTGTGCCGGAATTGGCACATCGCCTGTGCGATTGACCACAAGCTAATCATTAGGCGAGCAGGTCCTAAAGCGGTTCAGATTATTTTCAGGCGTTTGAAACAGGCCAAATGAAGGCAGCGCCGGCGATTGCCAGCGCCACCTTTAACAACGGCCCGTTACTCAGGCCTTGTTGCCAGCCTCTTGCAGCGCCTTTTCAGCATTGAATCCGTCGAAGTTTTCGAACACGCCCATAAAGCCCGGCACGGTCACCTCTCGCGCCCAGTCGCGCTGCAGTTCGCAGTACATCTGCACCCGGCTGATCAGCTTCGCACCTGCCTGTTCCATTCTGCGCAACGCCGCCTCGTGCGCGGCCAGCGACGTGCCGCCCACCGCATCGATCGGCACATAAACCTCATAGCCTTCCTGGATCGCGTCGAGCACCGGGAAGGTCAGACAGGCTTCAGTCCACAGCGCGGTCATGATCAGTTTTTTGCGCCCGAGCGCTTTGACTGCCTGCTTGAACTCGGTGTCCTCCCAACTGTTGATCGACGTGCGGTCATAGGTGGGCAGATGGCCGAGCACCGCTTGCAACTCTTGAATCGGCGGTTTGTTGCGCCCGGTCGCGACATTCACGGTCGAGTGGATGATCGGCAGGTTGTAGTTGACTGCCGCTTTCGCAACGCTGGTGATGTTGAAGACCAGTTCATCGCGAGGCATCGAGCGGATCGAAGACACCTGAACCGGTTGATAGTCGATGACGATCAATGCTGAATTCTCGGGCGTCAGCAGTTGATCGGTGTGGGGGTTGCGGATTGCTTCGCTTGCCATTTGCAGGTCCTTTTGTCTGGGTAACGCACGTGGGTGAATCGGCCGGAGCCCGTGCGGTTTGTGATTCCAGAACGCACGCGAGTGACGCCGTGCCTGGAAAACCCATTGTGCTGTTCCCCTATTCGCGGCAGTAGTAGCATCCCGAGGCGAACTGTGTCGCGCCAAGGGGAACGCAAAAATGGATATCGAAGAACTGCAAACCTTCGTCGAAGTGGCGGATGCCGGAGGTATTTCACAGGCTGCGCTGCGGCTCGGGGTCTCGAAATCAATCGTCAGCCGCCGGCTGGCCCGGCTTGAAGCAGAACTGGGCGTGCAACTGCTGGCACGCTCGACGCGCGGCGCATCGCTCACCGAGGCCGGCGCGACGTTCCGCGATTACGCCGCCAAAGTCTGCAGCGAAATCGATATCGCCAGGGAAACCATCCTGCCCGCTGGCGCCCTGCGTGGCCGCCTGCGAGTAGCAGTGCCATTGTCGTTCGGGCCGACGCACTTCGCCCCGGTGCTGGCGGAAATGGCTCGCCGTCACCCTCAGTTGCACATGCAGACCTGCTACAGCGATCGCTTCGTTGACCTGATTACCGAGGGCTACGATTGCGCCATTCGCGTGGGTTATCTGCAGGACTCCAACTTGATCGCCAGGCGTATCGGCCCGGTTTACACCAAGCTCGTCGCGAGTCCGGACTACATCAAAGCGCACGGCGCCCCCGAAACCCCGGACGAACTGCACGCCCATCAGGCTCTCATGCAAGGTACCGAAGCCTGGCAATTCATGGCGGCTGACAAGGTCATCACGGTTCGCCCGCAAGGACGCTTCAAGGCTGACAATGGCACTGCGCTCGCTGCGGCCGCAGTTGCCGGTCTCGGCGTCGCCTACTTGCCCGATTGCCTCACCCACGAGCACATCGCCACGGGTGCACTCGTGCCGATCATGACCAACCATCCACCGCCCCCTGCCGGTGCCTACCTCCTCCGCCCGCCAGGCCCGCATCCCGCGCGCAAGATCCGCGTGCTCACCGAACTGCTGATCGAGTACTTCGGCGAATCTCCGCACCTCGCGGTGCAGCCGCTGTCACATCACGATGAAGCGCCGGCGTTTAACTGAAGAAAGCTGAAGCCATGAAAGGAGAATTGAGGTGCCGCAACGCCTGCAACAGCCAACGCGTCGGACTGCATTTATCGCAGACACCACAGCGCTGATCCTGTTTTTCACCACCACCGGCATCATCAATGAACGTTTGATTGCCGGCATGACCTGGGATCAGGTCCTGCACGCGCGCCTTCTGGGCGCGGCGCTGATGATTCCGGTCGCACGACCTTACGGTGTCTGGCGCGATTGGGTGATGACGCGCGCAGGTCAGGGTCGAGTGTCGAGGTTGCTCTGGGACAGCATCGCCCTGGTCAGTTTTCAAGTGCCGATTTATGCAGCGATCATTGCCTTTAGTGGTGCATCGGGAGAAGGTTTGGTGCGCGGCACACTTGGCGCGGCCGTGATGATGCTGGTTCTGGGGCGGCCTTATGGGGCGTTTCTTAATGGGGTACGGAGGCTGTTTGGCTTGCCTCCGGGCGGGAACAGGCCGATGTCGTTGAAGGGTTGAGGGAGTGAGTAGCTGTTATCGGCCTGTACGTCTAGTGTCTTGATCTGTCTCCGAATCTCCCCAGCTAGAAAATCCAGTCTGTCAGGCTCGTATCACGATACGAGATGTAGTTTTTATCGACCGTTAAACTGACGGTTGCATCGATCAGCGTTTCAATAGCACTGGTTTGCCAATCACCCAAACTATCTCTCCATGCGAACTTTAATGTTCCATCTTTGGCAAACTCCAGTCGGCCTATGATGGCTTTCGGCAGTGATGTATCGCGCCCCACACCAAGCTGTTCTGCGGACACAGTTAGTTTTGCCTGAGTTACAACTTCACCTCTATCCAACGTTGAAAAAAATCGAGCAAAACGATCTAAGCCTTTAGTGTATTGACGCTTGTAAATTTCCTGAATAAGCAGTTCGTCTTGAAGCAGGCGATCCAACGGAAATACCGTTGATAATGCGACGCCAGACGCTTGCGTATAGCGAATCTCGAGGTGAGGTTTGCCAGAAAAATTTTCGTCGACTCCTAGCACCAGGCCATCATCCAGTAACTCCGACATAAGTTCTGCCACTTTGGAGCGTATCAAACCCCTATCCACTGGCTCGCTCTCTTCAAACGCCTCATAGCCGGAAAAACTTGGAGATGGAAGTTGAGAGGTGAGGCCTTTGGCAACCGCCAGGCGATAACCCATCCTGACCTCACGCTGACGCTCGCTCATGTTTCCAAGAAATGCCGTTAAATCAGCATTGTCCGGATCAACAGAAGCGATGAACTCCAAGGCATCCTGCACCTTGTAGGTACTTTTGGAACCCCTGATCAGCGCAGTCGCATACTTTAAAGCAAGCTGATTTGGGACTGAGTTTTTATCATAACCCTTAAGATTCAGGTAAGACTGATAGCGAAACGACTCAGGTGCGGACTCGTCCTGTATATAGTCAGCCTCAACCTCGAGCAAATTACGATCGCGAGAAAGAATCTGAAGTATTTCAAGCTTTCTCGTTGCATCGTACTGTGGGTCTTTAAGTAGCCCAACGAGCTGCCGCCCCAAACCATTCTCTCCAGCTATAATCCCCCATTCACCGTCTGCGAGGGCGAGTAAACGTAAAGCGTCGTAGAAGTCCTGACGATCCGATGACGTTGACTGGACAATTGACAAGAGCCGTTTTTCGTCGCCAGCCTTGAAATCCAGTCTCGCCATAATGTCACTCTGAGCTTTACGCCGGGCAAGTTGGATCATATAGGAGTCAAGTAAAGCGCGTGTCCGATAAGTATCAAGTGTTTTACTGGCTTCCGAACTGTCATTGTTCAATGAAAGCCAACCCTCGATTCTTTGCGTCATCAAGGTCTGCAATGTGGATTTAAGATTATTGGTTGTAATCCAGGCGAACGCACCACCAACGATAACGACCGCTGCTAAAACATAACTAAGAACGTTAACAGCCCTATTGATCGGCGCGTTAGCCTGTTCAATTATCTCTTTGCCCAGTTCGTATTTTATTTTTTCAACATTGATCTGAAGCTCACGCTCCAGAGCCCTCATCTCTTCCATAGACTTTGATGAACTACGCTTGGCCTTCGCTAACAGGCGCCGAATCTCATTCAAATGCTCTTGTGGATTTACTTCAATGTGCCGGTTACTTTCACTTGTCATTACGAAGCTCCTTATAAACCACGATTATCTCCATGACACTATTGTCTTTCTCGCTGACTACGCCTGCCGTCACCTGCAAAACCGTCATCAATCCCACAATAACGATGTCCCTAGCCTCACAAATACCACCGATACTCCCGCGCACCAATCTCCTGCATAAACGCCAAATGATCCTGCCGTTTGTTCTCGCAATACACATCGACAAACTCAGCGCCCAACCCTTCACGCAATTGCGGCTGATGTTGCATCGCACGCACGGCTTCGAACATTTCCTTGGGAAAATCAATCCCGCTACTGCGGTCTTCATTCAGCGGTGCAATCGGTTCTTTGCCGGACTCCAGCCCATGCTCCAGCCCCACTAGAATCGCCGCCAACACCAGATACGGATTGGCATCCGCGCCCGCCAGCCGATATTCAACGCGCAAATTCTTCGCGTCCGACTCCGGAATGCGCAGGCACGCATCGCGATCCTCAAAGCCCCAACTGGCTTTGCTCGCCGTGTTCACCGTGCCGCCCAAACGGCGCATCGCATTTTGGTTCGGCGCAAAGATCGGCATGCTGTGCGGCAGCAGTTCCAGGCACCCGGCGACCGCATGGCGTAACGGCTGCTGCTCATTCGCGGCCAGCAGATTATTGCCCGCCGAATCGTAGAGACTGACATGCACATGCATACCGCTGCCCGGATGCTGCAAGTACGGTTTGGCCATAAAGCTGGCGCGGTAGCCGTGTTTAAGCGCAACACCGCGCGTGCTGCGGCAGAACAACGCCGCCCAATCCGCCGCTTGCACGCCATCATCGAGATGGCCGAAGTTGATTTCAAACTGACCGGGGCCAAGTTCAGCGGTAATCACCGTGGCGTCGATGCCCTGCGCCCGTGTGGCTTCGACCATGTCATCCAGCACCGGCGCAAAGCGTGAAAGGCGTTCGATGTGCAGGTTCGGTTGATCATCGGCGTCGTCAGTCAGGTCGTCGCGGGGGAATTGCGGCAGACCGTCGCGCAGCTTTTTATCGAACAGGTAGAACTCCAGCTCGAAGGCCACCACCGGATGAATGCCTTTGCGCGCCAGACGCTTGAGCACCTGTGCGAGGACTTCACGCGGTTCGAATTCGATCGGTTTTTCGGTGCCGTCCGACGTGATCAGCATCTGCCCCAGCGGCTGCGCTTCCCATGTCACCGGTTTCAGTGTGCCCGGCACCAGACGGCGCACGGCATCCGGGTCGCCGTCGTTGAAGCAGTAATCGCCGATCGGGAACAAGCCACCCTGCACGCCCAACAGTACGCAATTCTGCGGCAGCTTCAGTACGCTGCCGGCGGCGACTTTTTCGAGCATGTCTACCGGGTAACGCTTGCCGTAAAAGTGCCCGGGAATGTCCAGGCAAATCAGGTCGACATAACGCACCTCGGGGTAGCGTTGGCGAAAGGCACGCACTTCGGCGAGCAGGTCAGCGCAGACAGCGTCCATCGTGTTCATCCTTTGTTGTGATCAGGTGTAGACCCAGAGCACGCGGGTCAGCTGCTCGGTGAGGTTGCCGTAGCGGCAGCGGGTATGGCTGTCGAATTGAAAGCTGTCACCAGCCTTCAGCGTGGTCGGTTCTTCGTCGTCGCCCAGCCACAGCGTCAGTTCGCCTTCGAGGATGTAACCACCCTGCTCCGAGCTGTCGGTCAGATGGCGATCACCGCTGCTGGCGCCGGCTTCGAGATGACTTTCGAGCATGGAGAACGAGGCGCGGATCTGCGGCGACACCAGAATGTCGGTGATGCCGTTGGCGTAATACAACGTGCGGCGCTCGTCCGGGCGCGTGACCCACGGCAACTCTTTAGGCTTGGGCAGGCTGTAGAAATAAGTGGTCGGCACGCCGAAGGTTTCACTGATCGCGGTGAGATCCGCCACGGTTGGCCGCGACAAGCCGCGCTCGACCTGCGAGAGGAAACCCACCGAACGGCCGATCTTGTCGGCCAGTTCCTTCAGGGTCCATTTCTTGTGCTTGCGCAGGTCGTGGATGAGGATCGCCAGCGCGGCGATTTCTTCTTGCTTGTTCATGCCATGGATTCCGAAAAAGGTCTCATCAAATACTGTCGCGCAGGCGATACCAGGCTTTGCCAATCGCCTCCAGCGGTGCCGCGAAATGCTTGCCACCGGGGAAGCGGCCATTACTCAGGCCCTGATACAACGCCAGTTCATCCGCATCGCCAAGAATCGCATCGGACACCGCACGCGCGGCGGCCAATGTCGGCAGAACGCCGTGGCCCGAGTAGCCTTGCAGCCAATATCGATTGCCCACGCCGCCGACATCGGGTGTGCGGTTCATCGTCAGGTCGATATGCCCACCCCAGGCAAACTCGATACCGACGCCCTTGAGCTGCGGGAATACCCGCTCAAGAAACGGTCGGGTCGCTGCCGCAATGTCTTTGGGCATGCCACCGAGATACGTGCAGCCGCCACCGAACAACAAACGGTTATCCGGCGTGCGCCTGAAGTAATCGAGGACGAACTGGTTGTCGGTCACGCAGACATTGCGCGGCAACAGCGCGGTGGCCTGCTCGGATGTCAGTGGTGCGGTGGCCACTTGGTAGGTGCCCACCGGCAGAATGCAACTGGACAGTTGCGGGTCGAGTTCATCGAGGTAAGCGTTGCACGCCAGCACCAGCACATCGGCGCGCACCGCACCGCGCTCGGTGTTGACGCGGAAACCGTCGCGCTGCTTCTGATAACTCAACGCCTTGCTTTGTTCATGGATACGCCCGCCGGCTCGCTCGATGGCATCCGCCAGGCCCAGCGCCAGTTTCAATGGATTTAGGTGCGCGCCCTCAGGGTCGTAAAGCCCGGCCTGATAGCGATCGGTGGCCACCCATTCCGGCAGTTGTTCACGGGGAATGAACTGCAACCCATCGTGGCCCCATTTGTGGCTGGCCTCGTGTTGCCATTCGCTGAGCAGACTGACCCGCCGTGGCATCACCGAAGTCCACAAATGCCCGGGACGATAGTCGCAATCGAAACCATGCCGCCCGGGCAAGTCGCGTAATTCCCCGGCGGCCCAGCGCATGCCATCCCAAAGCCGTCTGGCCCGTTCATGCCCCAACGCAGCTTCCAGCGGCGGCATGTCACATGACCAACCAAGAATCGCCTGCCCGCCGTTACGCCCCGACGCGGCCCACGCCACGCGACTGGCTTCGAGCACCACCACGCGTTTGCCGGCCAACGCCAGACGCAACGCCGTGTGCAATCCACTGAAACCGGCACCGATGATCACCACGTCAGCGTCATGCTGTCCTTCCAGCACAGCGCGGTTGCTCAGAATATCCGCGCAACTATGGGCGTAATAGCTGTCGACGTGCTGGCTGGATTGCTGAAACATGCGCGACCTCATGAAATTATCTTTTTATAATTTCATGAAAATCTACAGAATAAATTTCACGCCAGCAACTATCCGTTACGCGGCAACTCAACCCGCGCCAGCAATCCTTGGCCGCTACGGTTGCTCAACGTCAGTTCTCCGCCCTGCTCGCGCACAATCGCCCGCGCCGCCGACAGCCCCAAGCCTACGCCCCCGGTGTCGCGGTTGCGCGAAGCCTCCAGGCGAAAGAACGGATCGAACACCTGCTCCAACGCCGCTTCGGGGATACCGGGGCCTTCGTCGCTGACCTCGATACAGATCGAATACTCATCACACTTCAATGCGATGCCCGGACGCTGCGCATACTTCAGCGCATTCTCCAGCAGATTGACGATCACCCGTTTGATCCCCAGCGGTCGCCCTTCGTACACCAGATGCGCCGGGCCATCGAAATCGACATTGATGTGCTGATCGCGGTAGTCGTCGACGATGGTTTGCAGCAGCTCCGACAGATCGAATGCCGTGGTCTGCTCGCGGTGCGTGTCTTCGCGGAAGAACGCCAACGCAGCGTTGATCATCGACTGCATCTCTTCAACGTCGCGAATCAATTTGCCCTGATGATCGAGGTCTTCCATGAATTCACTGCGCAAACGCATGCGTGTCAGCGGTGCGCGCAGGTCGTGGGAAATTGACGCGAGCATGTGCGTGCGCTCGGCGATGAAGTGCTGGATCTGTGCCTGCATGGTGTTGAAGGCGATGATCGCCTGACGAATTTCGTCGGGGCCTTCGAGTTTGATCGGCGGTGCGCGCAGGTCAGTGCCGAAGCGTCTGGCGGCACGCGTGAAACGCTGCAACGGATTGGCCAGTTGCCGGGTGGCGACCCAGGCGACGAGCAATGTGGCAATCAGTCCCAACGCGATGACGATCACGATACGCACGCCAAACTCCAGACCCCAACTGCGCTCCGGCGGGATAAATGACAACCAACTGCCATCGACCAATTGCACGACGGCGGCGTAATGCGCCTGGGGACTGCCGTTCGGCCAGTCGCCTGGGCTGAACACCTCGATTTTTCGATCATTGCCCAGCAGTTGCTGCAGCACCGGCACCCTGCTCGCTGGCAGGCGAAGGCCGTCATTGGGCAGATCGAAATCCGCGCGCTGTGCTTGCCACGACACGTGCAGCATGGCGCTGCTCGCGGCGGCGGCCAGTTGCGGGCGCAGGTTGGCCGGGGCCGCTTCGATCACCCGCGACGTCGCGGCAATCTGTTCCAGCAGGCCGGTGCGTTCAATCGGTGGCCGCGCCCAGATGCCGGCGACTTGCACGAACAGCGCATTCAACGCCAGAGACGCGACCATCGCCGCCACGATGGTCAGGGCGATGTGCCGGCGCAGGGTGTCGCCGCGCAACAGTCGGCGGATCATCAGCGGCTGACCTTGGCAGTGAACAGATAACCGCCGTTGCGCACCGTACGAATCAGGTCCGGGCGCTTGCTGTCCGGTTCGATCTTGCGGCGCAGGCGGCTGACTTGCACATCGATGCTGCGATCGAAGGCGTCATGGCCGTGGCCGTGAGTCAGGTCGATCAACTGTTCGCGGGTGAGAATGCGCTGCGGGTGATCGAGGAAGACCACGAGTAAATCGAACTCGCCGCCGGACAGCGGAATCATCACGTTTTCCGGCGAGCGCAATTCGCGACAGGTGATGTCCAGATGCCAACCGGCGAAACCGATCACCGGGCGTGAAGGCTCGACCGGATTGCGCTGTTCGCCAGCGCGGCGCTGCAAGGCACGTATGCGAGCGAGCAATTCCTGCGGGGCGAAAGGCTTGGTCAGGTAATCGTCGGCGCCCAACTCCAGACCGACAATGCGATCGCTCAGCTCGGCCATGGCCGTGAGCATGATGATCGGAATGCCCAGCTGCGCGCGCACCTTTTGGCACAGACTCAGGCCGCTTTCGCCGGGCATCATCAGGTCAAGAATGATCGTGTCCGGACGGTTCTGCGCGATCGCCGCCCACATGGCCTCGCCGTGTGGCGCCACGTCGACTTCATAGGCGTGCTGCACGAAGAACTTCTTCAGCAGCGCGAGAATTTCCACGTCGTCGTCGACGAACAGCAGTCTGCTCACAGTTACAGAATCCATGCACCAAAAAAAGCCAATCTAAAGCCATTTCGCCGCCCGGGTCATTTATTTCAATCGAGCAACATTTCTACCCGCCTGACATCAAGCGGACATTCTCTGGCAAAACCTCGCGGGCATTCTGCGGCCATTCCAATCCAGGGGGTTCGCATGAAGCTATTGAACGACAACCATTGCGCCGGGGGGCACAACAGCAATCGTCCCTTGATCCTCAGCCAGCGCACCGCCGCGCTCGGCCCTGATACGCCGATTGTGTTCCAGGAGTCATGCCTGAGCGTGTCCAGCGATCAGAGCCGGATCGTCCTGCGCCGCTACTTCGAGCAATTCAGCCCGACCAATGCGCACTGGGTCGAATACGTCCACAGCATTGCCGCCGCCGACCTGATCCAATGGATCATGAGCCACGGCCAGTTGCACATCGAATGCTCGGATAGCATCGCCACGCAACCTCGCAAGGAAACCCGTTAATGACCCGCACGCATTCGCTGTCGCTGGCCCTCGCCACCACCCTGAGCCTGTCGGCCTGCAGCAGTAACAAGGTCGAACACAGCGGTTTTCTGCATGACTACAGCGTGTTGAGCGAGCGCCAGTCACCGTCCGGTCAGCCTGTATTGGCGTGGGTCAGCCCGGCCCTCGCCCGGGGTCGATACACGCAGGTTTATCTGGCGCCGAGCCAGTTTTACCCGAGCGCCGAGCCGACTCTGCGGATTCCGCTGAGCACATTGTCTGGGGTCACCGACTACTACGACGCCGCGCTCAGGCTGGAGTTGGGCAAGGTCATGCATCTGGTCAATCAACCGGGGCCGAATACGCTGGTGGTGCGCCCCGCCATCACCCAAGTGGCGACCAGCACTCAGGGTTTGCGCTTTTATGAGTGGCTGCCCGTCACCCTCGTCGCTGCGGGCGTAAGCACGGCGACCGGTATCCGTGATCAGGACAGTCAGGTCGCTACCGAGGTGTCTTTCGAGGACGGTTCGACCGGCGAAGTGATTGCCGAAGTTATACGCAAAGGCACTGGTGTGCCGCTGGAGAACGACAAACAGGTGCTGACTGCCGACGACGTCAAAGTGGTGCTGGATGGCTGGGCCAGCGACCTCGGTAAATCCTACGCAACCCTGCGCCGGTAACCACATTCCCCTGTAGGAGCTGCCGAAGGCTGCGATCTTGTTGGAACGCGGAGCGTCCCCGGCTGCATTCCCACGCAGAGCGTGGGAACGATCAAAAGATCGCAGCCTTCGGCAGCTCCTACACAGGTGCGTCAGGAAAAAAAGCGCCGAGCAGTGAATTATTTCGTGTCCTCATGTATCTGAGCCAAAGAGTACGCGCCAGCAAAAAGATGGCATCTACGCGGCACGATGGATCAGCAAAGAGAAGACCCGGATGAAATCACGCAAGAAAACCGTCAAGCCGATCGGCCTGAACGACATCACCATTGTCGACGACGCCAAGATGCGCAAGGCGATCACCGCCGCCGCACTGGGCAATGCCATGGAATGGTTCGACTTTGGTGTCTATGGCTTCGTCGCCTATGTGCTCGGCAAAGTGTTCTTCCCCGGCGCCGACCCCGGCACGCAAATGATCGCCGCGCTGGCGACCTTCTCGGTGCCCTTCCTGATCCGGCCGCTGGGTGGCTTGTTCTTTGGCGCTCTGGGCGACAAGTACGGACGACAGAAAGTCCTCGCCGCGACCATCGTGATCATGTCGCTGAGCACCTTTGCCATCGGCCTGATTCCGTCCTATGCCTCGATTGGCATCTGGGCACCGATCCTGCTGTTGCTGGCGAAAATGGCTCAGGGTTTCTCGGTCGGTGGCGAATACACAGGCGCTTCGATCTTCGTCGCCGAATATGCGCCGGACCGTAAACGCGGGTTCCTCGGCAGTTGGCTGGACTTCGGCTCGATCGCCGGTTTCGTCCTTGGTGCCGGGGTGGTGGTGTTGATCTCGACGACGCTCGGCGAAGCCAAGTTCGAGGAATGGGGCTGGCGCCTGCCGTTCTTCCTCGCGTTGCCGCTGGGCATGATCGGTCTTTATCTGCGTCACGCCCTGGAAGAAACCCCGGCATTCCAGCAGCATGTCGAAAAGCTTGAGCAAGGCGATCGCGAAGGCCTCGCCGGCGGCCCGAAAGTCTCGTTCAAAGAGGTCGCGACCAAACACTGGCGCAGCCTGATGACCTGCATCGGCGTGGTGGCGGTGACCAACGTTACTTACTACATGCTGCTCACCTACATGCCGAGTTACCTGTCGCACAACCTGCACTACAGCGAAAACCGGGGCGTGTTGATCATCATCGCGATCATGGTCGGCATGCTCTTCGTGCAGCCGGCAATTGGCTTTATCAGCGACAAGATTGGCCGCAAACCCTTCATCGTTGTCGGCAGCATCGGCCTGTTCATTCTGGCGATCCCGGCGTTCATGTTGATCAACAGCGGCAAGATCGGGCTGATCTTCGCCGGCCTGCTGATGCTGGCCGTGCTGCTGAACTTCTTTATCGGCGTCATGGCCTCGACCCTACCGGCGATGTTCCCCACGCACATTCGCTACAGCGCGCTGGCAGCGGCTTTCAACGTTTCAGTGCTGATTGCCGGTCTGACGCCGACCGTGGTCGCGTGGCTGGTCGAGAGCACCAACGATCTGTACATGCCGGCGTATTACCTGATGGTCATCGCCGTGGTCGGTCTGGCCACCGGCGTGACGATGAAGGAAACCGCCAACAAGCCGTTGCGTGGCGCTGCGCCGGCCGCCTCCGACCTTGAAGAAGCGAAGGAACTGCTGCAAGAACACCACGACAACATCGAGCAGAAAATCGAAGACATCGACGCCGAGATCGCCGCACTCGAAGCCAAGCGCAAGGAACTGGTGCAGCAGCACCCGCGGATTAACTGATTCCGCGCAACCACCGCAAACCCGGCACTGGCCGGGTTTGTGCCATCTGCAGCACGGGCGCCGCGGCGCTCATTCCTTTTTTATCAGCTAGCCTTGAATCCGGTCGCACGTCATTCAAGGAGCCGTCATGTTCAAGTTCATCAAGACCACCGTGATCGGCGGGCTGTTGTTCATCCTGCCGCTGGTGCTGATCGTCGTGCTGATCGAAAAAGCCATCCACCTGCTGCGCGGGCCGGTCGAGAAGTTGTTGCCGATGTTCAAAGGCTATGACGTCGCGGGCGTGACATTGGTGAGTGTGGCGACGTTGTTGGGTCTGATTGTGCTGTGTTTTCTCGCCGGGCTGCTCGCACGCACCTCAGCGGCAGCGCGGGCCATGGAAGCCACTGAAAACAAGCTGCTGAGCAACTTGCCGGGGTACCAGTTGTTCAAGGACACCACGGCACGCTTCGCCGGGCTGGAAAATGAAGACGGTTCCAAGGTTGGAATAATTGCCGAAGGCGAAGGTTTTCGGTTGTGCCTGATCGTTGAGAGCGTGGATGACTGGCTGACGATTTTCATGCCCGACGGAGGACCGGCCGGCGGCACCGCCGGTGAAGTGCGGCTGGTCCCGGCCGCACACGTCATTATCACTGACCTGTCGTGGCTGACCCTGGCCACCGGGTTGCGCCGTGGCGGCCGAGGCATGCTCGCGCAGATGCAACCCTGGGTGCCGAAAGCCTGATCAAGGCGCGTTGACCACCACATACGTCACATCACTGCCCTGATACTGAGGCTGGTACCAGGTCGAGCCGCACTGCATGTAGGCGACGTTGTAGCGAATCACCTGCACACAACTGCTGGGCATTTGCGCCGGGGTAAAGATCGCTCCCACCACCGCTGCCGTGACCGCCACGGTAGCTGTCACTGCCGCCGCCGTCGCTACCGGATGGTAGTGATCGTCGTAGCCATAACGGCCATGGCCGTCGACATCAATATCGACATCGCGACTGTTGTCGATGTTGACGTTGCGGTTGCCGTTGTTGACGTACCTGCGATTGCCGACGTTGTTGCCGGCGTTGACCCGATTGCCCGAATTGACCCGATTGCCGGCATTCAGATGATTGGCGCGTTGCGGCGCATTGATCCGCTGCGCCCGTTGCGCGTTCGGCGCCGGCGCGCGGTTGACGTTGGCGCGGGCATGGCCCTGAGCGCGTTGCCCCCGGGCATCGGCTTCGGTGACATATCCTGCGGTCAACAGCGTGGCGGCGGCCAGCGATAACAACAGACTCCACGTCATCGACTTGTTCATGTCACTGCCCTCCCTGATCGCTGGCTTTTTTAAACGCAATCGCCACATCGCCTTTGCCCGGTTTGAAGGTGAATTGCGTGTCCGGAATGGTCGGCTTGAGGTTCCACTGATATACCGCGCTGTACTCGGGGAAGCTCTTATCGTCGGTGGTGGTGATCACCAGTTTGCACGGCAAGGGTTTGTCGGAGCGGGTCAGCCACAACTGCCAGTCAATACCTTCCTGGCGAAACGCCAAATGGTCGCAGAGCTGGCCCTTGATGACCGACGGCCCTACGTACAGTGCGGCTTTCAAGGCATCGATCTGCGCCTGATCACTGCCGAACAGAAACAGGTCCTCCATCGGCACCTGCACACCGTAGTAGCTCTCGACCTTGTGCAGGGTTTCCGCGACGGTGGCCGGCGCATCAACGGTGGTGTAGTACTTCAGGTACGGCGAATACTGGGTGAGCTTCTTGCCGTTATAGAAGAACTCGCGAGTGCGCACATCGCCTTCGCTTTTCGCATACAAACGATCGTGGCCGACTACTTTCAGGGTGTTGGCGGATTCGGTCTTGATCTTCTGCCCGGACTCCAGAACCGTGTCGCGCGAGACTTGGGCATCGACCTGAAATTTCGGCAGGCTGCGCAGGTAATTGCCCATGTCGATCAACTTGTCGACCACTTGCGGATTGATCAACGGCGCATCGTCCGTGGCCTCGGCAGCGGGCGCAGCCGACGGGTCTTTAGCGCGGGCTCCCGGCGCGAGCACCAGCGTGAACATCAGGCAGACAATACTGGCTGGGGCTTTCATCGGTTGCGCTCCTGTCCCTGCGTGGGCGTTGCGCCGCATGGGCGACTGACTGACCAGCCTAGACCTCACCCTTGCTGTGCGCCAATACGCACAGACACACCGCGCATTGATGGCAATAGGCTGTTATCGCGCCCCGTTGCAAGTCCCTGAAGTTCGCTGGAAAAGCGTAAGAAACGTCCTACGCTGAATTTGTCCGTCGCCCGGCGTCGGTACTCATTGGATGGATTCAGCAGGCAGTACGAGGCCGATCATGCAAGGTTCACGCAATGGATTGTCCGGCGCCCATTGGCGCCCGCAACGTCAGTCACTGGCGTTGGAACCGAGAATTCTGTTCGACGGCGCCGCCGCTTCGGCGGCCGCCGATCAACATCACAGCGATCCCGCCGCGCCACCGGCCGCCGTGGACGCCCAGGTTCCTCACAGCACGCCCACCGAGGGCCGCGCCAGCGAGCCAGCACCCTCTGCTGCACGCAGTTTGCTGGTGATCGACAGCCGCATTGAAAACCGCGATCAACTGGTCGCGCAGTTGCCGGGTAATGTCACCGCGATTGTGGTGAATGTCGGCGAAGACGGTCTGGCGGCGATCTCTGCGGCGTTGGCGCAACTGGGCAAGGTCGATTCGATCCAGATCATGTCCCACGGCGCCTCCGGGCAGTTCACCCTGGGCAACCGCACGGTCAGTTCGGACAACATCGACTCGCTGGGCAAGACCCTCGGACAATGGCGCAACAACCTGACCCAAGGCGCGGACATTCAGCTCTACGGTTGCGATGTCGGCGCCGGTGCGGCCGGGCAAACCCTGGTCAGCGAACTGGCACGCTGGACCGGCGCCGATGTCGGCGCCTCCAGCAATGACACCGGCAGCAGCAAGGCCGGCGGCGACTGGACCCTGGAAACCCGCGTCGGTGACCTCGACAAGAGCATCGCCATCAGCAGCCTCGCGATGGCGCATTTCGACGGATTGCTGGCCGATGCCGCGCCGACCGCGACGGTGTCCACCGGCGGCAGCGATGTACTGCTTGGCGACCGTTTCACGTTTACCGTGAACTTCAGCAACACCTCGACCCAGGTGGGTTACGCGCCATTCATCAACCTGGCGATGCCGGTCACCGGCAAGGATGGCGACGACGGCGTCAATTTCATTTCGGCCACCTACCTTGGGCAAAACCTCATCAGTCACGTGGTGACCTTCGATGCCAATGGCAACGCCACGCATCCACTGGCCAAAGACGCCAACGGCAACTTCCTGATCATCAACGCCGCCACCTACGGCATGCGCGCCGGCGACAAACTGGTGGTGATTGAGTTGCCTTTCGCCAGCGTCACCAACCAGCAACCGGTGATTGGCGTGCAGATCACCGCCAGCCTGAGCAATCTGGCCGACACGGCGTTTTCCAATGGCAGCCCCGACCTGACCATCCGCGCCAGTGGCGGCTTCGAATTCGGCAATGACGCGCTGGACAACCCGACCAACGATCCGAGCCTGATCCAGGCCGGCACTGCGGCTTTCGTCGTGCACCCGACGGTGATTACCGTCAGCGAAACGATCAATACCCCGGAAGGCGAAACCGCCACCGGCCCCAACTACGTGCGCACGCTGACCCTGTCGGCGACGCCCGCGCCGGGCCAGACGTTGAGCAACGTCGTCGTCACCCAACCCCTGCCCGACAACATCCAGGTCAACTCGATCACCCCCGGCGCTGGCGGTCGGCTGACCTCGATCACCCTGCACGACGGCACCGTGGTAACCAATGCTGCGCAAATCGCTGTGCTGATTGCGGCCAACGACGTCTACATCAATTCGTTCACCGTGGAGTACGCCAGCCTCACCGGCAAGACCGACACCGTGGTCGCGTTCTACGTGCCGGAAGTCGACGCCAACGGTCAACCGGTGATCAACCCGGTCACCGGCGACGCGGTGACCGTGACCCTGGGCCCGCCGACGGCTTCGGGGCAATGGGTGCCACTCGATCCTCGCGACGTCACCGCACCGAACACCACCATCGATTTCAGCGGCACCGGCCAGAGCACACAGTTCATCGCCAAATCGATCACGCTGCTGAAAACCGCAACGATGCAGAACGACATCGGCCACAGCGGCATCAGCCCCGGCGACACCCTGCAATACACCCTGAACCTGGCGATTTCCGACTACTTTGCCTTCGGCAAGGACTTCTTCAACGAAGGCCAACTGGTCATCCGCGACCAACTCAGCGATGGCCAGACCCTCAGCGGCACGCCGACCCTGACGGTGACGATCAACGGTGTCGCGCAGACCATCACCCTGGTCACCAGCGTGGTGAACAATGCCGACGGCAGCACCTCGATGGTGTTCGATATCGCCCAGTCGCTGCGCAATGCGTTCAACAACATTCGCGGCTGGCTCAATGGCGACCTGGCCTTCGACGACACGTTGCAGGGCGCCGTGGTCGCGGTGTTGAGCTATTCGGCCATCGTCGGCCAGACCTACAAGCCGCCTTCAGGCAACCCGCACCCGGACATCAACGAAGGTGACGAACTGGGCAACACCGCCACGGTAGACGGCACGCTGTTGGTCGATCGCTTCAACCTGACGGGCGAGAGCGAAACCGATGGTTCCACCACCACCAGCGTGATCCCTACCAGCAACGTCGATATCAATCTGGTCGAGGTCAATAACGGCGCACCGCCGGGCAACGGTGAACTGCGCCCCGGCGATGAAGTGACCTTCGAGCTGAGCTACGACTTGATCACCGGCGACTACGAGCAGTTCAAACTCACCGCGTACCTGCCGCTGCCGCTGTTCAATGTCAGCGGGATCACCTGGGGCTCGGGCAGTGATGTCGGCCAGTGGCAACTGGGCGCGGGCAATACCAATGCCGGCGGTGTGGTCAGCGTCACCAGCGCCGACGGCAACTCGGTGGTGTTCGATTTCGGCAGTTTTGCCACCAACACCACCACCGGCAGCCGCATCGTCATTCGCTTCACGGTCCGGGTCGGCGATCAGCCATTTGCCGACCAGCGCTCGCTCGACGTCCTCGCACAATCGAGCCAGCAGACCACCCTCACCGACCGCACGCTGATTTCCTCCGACGTTGTCGCGATCGTGTCGGTCGCCGAGCCGGTGCTCAATATCAAGCACGGCGTGGTGTCCGGTTCCAACGGCACGGTGACCGGCACCAGCGGCAGCTGGAATCCGCCGGGCAGCACCGGCAAGCCGTTCAATGGCAACGTCACCGACCTGTCGGCGGTCGACGGCAACATCAGCAATATCGACGGCGCCGACCGTTTGCGCCTGGTCACGGCGATTGAAAACAGCGGTGGTGGCGGCGCATTTGACGTCAGCACCAGCATCACCCTGCCCTCTGGCTTGAGCTTTGTCGGCGGCAGCCTGGCGGCGGCCAACCTGCAGATTTATCGCGGCGACGGCACGCTGCTGGTGTTGGGCACCGACTACAGCGTCAGCGGCAACCAGATCACCTTTCTTGATGCGGGTGGCCAGGCCAGTCTGTTGGCCGGGCGCAGCGGCACGGCGGCCGATACCAGCGGCGCCAACGTCGTGGTAATCAGCTATGACGTCGTGGTCAGCGCAACCATTGAGGCCAGTCGCAGCCTGCAATCCACCGCGACCCTGAGCAATTACGCCAGCGTCAACGGCGGTACCGATTTCACCCCGACCGACCTCACCGATCTGGCCAGCCAGCAGATTGCCGCGCCGGTCATCAGCAAAGTCTTTGCCGACGGCACACTGGACAATGGCGACTCCAGCGCCAGCCACACCAATGGCAGCGATCTGGTGGTCGGCGAAAGCATGCGCTACGACATTGTCATCACCCTGCCCGAAGGCACCACACAAAACCTGCGCATCGAAGACCTGATTCCGCCGGGCATGCGCCTGGACACCAGTTTCAACGGTGGCCTTGGCTACCAGATCATCACCACCCGCGCCGGCAGTGGCGCGCTCGGCGCCGATTTCGCCGGCAGCGTGCTGGTCGGTGGTTTCGCCGGGATCGGCGGTACATTGGGCAGCGACGGGGTCGATGGACGCTGGACTTTCAGCGTTTCCAGCGTTTCGGCGGACAACCAGACCGGCAACAACACCTTCGTGATTCGTCTGCAACTGGTGGCCAATAACGTCATTGCCAATCAGGCCAACGTCTCGCTGCAGAACAATGCACAGTTGGTTTACAACGACCCGGATGGCGACACGCCGAACGGTGCGGTCACGCTGGATCGCAACGTTGCCCTGAGCGGTGGCCAACCCACCGTGACCCTGCGCGAACCGACCTTGCAGATCAATCAGGTGATCACCTCGACCTCGGGCCTGGGCGGTTATGACCAGGGCGACACGGTGACTTTCAATATCACCATCACTAACGGCAATGGCAGCACCGATTTCAGTGCGTTCGACATCAGTTTCCTCGACACCCTGCCGACCCAGCTCAGCAACGTCACGCTGGTCGGCGTGCTGTATCAGAACGGCGCCACCAACAACGGCGGGGTTGCCTTCGAAATCGTCGGCGGCCAGTTGCGCACCGCCAGCGGCGCCAATATCGACATCGCCAAGGGCGGCAGCATCGTTTTGCAACTGCGCGGCATCGTCAACGCCAGCGCCGCAGCGTTATCTAACATCGCCAACGTCGCCAGCGTGCAATGGACCAGCCTCGACGGCGGCAATGCCGGCGAACGTACCGGCGTTGATGGCGTGCTCAATGGCGGCACGCTCAACGATTACCGTAACCTGTCGACTTTGTTGATTCCTGTGGCTCAGGCCATCGAAATATCCCGTGTCGGTGGCCTGCCGGACACGGCGGCGCCGAACCCGACCTCCGCAACCGTCGAACAAGTCACCGTCGGCGAAGTGATTCGCTACCGCGTGGTGGTGCTGGTGCCCGAAGGCAACAACCCCAACTATCAGGTGCAAATCACCCTGGCCAACGGCTTGCAGTTCATCTCCCCGGATGCGCTGGTCAATGCCCTGCGCATTGCGTTCATTTCCAACGGCGGGCTGACCAGCGACGCCAACCTGATCGTCGGCGGCACGCTGAATATCGACGGCAACGAAAACAGCCCCGAGGCCCTGCCGATCACCGCCGACCTGTCAGGTCTGGCGCCGCAAGGCATCTTCGACCCCAGCCGGCTGACCGTCGTCACCAACCCCGATGGCAGCCAGGTTGTGACGTTCAACCTCGGCAACGTGGTCAACGGCAATGGCAACGACGACGATCTGGAAGGCATCTCGATCGAGTTCAACGTGCGTGTGACCAACATCGCCGCCAACATTGCCGGCGCGCAACTGGCGGTAACCGCACAGGAAATCGTCAACGGTGCCGGGCGTGCGGTCAGTGACACGGTGTTTGAACGGGTGGTCGAGCCGAGCTTCAGCGGCCTCGACAAGCAGATTGTCGCGTTCAACCCAAACCCTGCCGGCAGCACCGGCAACGCGACGGTGCAACTGAGCTTTACCCAGAACGGCGGCCTGCCGGCGTTCGATGCGCGCGTCAGCGACGGCTTTGCCGGCGGCAGCAATTACACCCTGCTCAGCGTCAGTATCAATGGCGTGAGTTACGGCCCGGGCAACCTGCCGGCGGGAATCAGCTTCAGCACCAGCGGCGGTTTGAGCGTCAACTTCGATCAACTGAATGTCGGCGCGCAGATTCAGGTGCGCTACTCGGTCGACTTGCCGAACTCGACGATTATCGCCAGCAGCAACGCGACACTGACCTGGAGCAGCCTGCCCGAAGACTTCACCAGTTGGGGCGGCAACAGCGTCGGGGTCGATGGTACCGCCACCGGCGAGCGCGACGGCAGCGCCGTCGGCCCGAACCAGTACATTTTGCGCGACACCGCCGGGCTTGGCGTGATCACCGGCACCTTGTGGAACGACACCGCCAGCCCGACCGCCAGCGCCACACCGGACGGCGCCGGTCTGGCCGGGCAAATAGTGACCCTGACCTGGGCCGGCGCCGACGGCCGCCTCGACACTACTGCCGACAACCTGCAATTCACCACCACGACCGATGCCAACGGCCAGTACCGCTTCGGCGTGTTGCCGCTGGGCGTGTTCCGTATCGATGTGCCCGCAGGGTTGGTCAGTTACCCGCAACCGGTGGGCGATCTGCGCGTGCGCGTCGACAGCGATGCCGGCACTCTCGGCCAGATCACAATCACGTTGGGCGATGCCGACACGCAAAGCGCCAACGCCGGTTACGTCGAACAGAACGACGCGCCGGTCAACACCCTCCCCGGCACGCAAAACGGCCTGGAAGACGTGGTGCTGAATATCGGCGGCATCAGCGTTGCCGATGTCGATGCCAGCCGTGATCCGAACGTCAACGACCGCGCCATCAGCGTCATTCTCACGGTCACTCACGGGACACTGTTCCTCGGCGCGACAGTGCCGGGCGTCACGATCAGCGGGGCCAATACTGCGAGCATGACCCTGACCGGCAACCTCGCCGATATCAATACCGCGCTGGCCAGCCTGCGTTATCTGGGCAATGCCAACTTCAACGGCACCGACACCCTGACCGTGCTCAGCAACGATCGTGGCAACTACGGCGATGCCGATGGCGACGGTATTCCCGGCACGGCCGCCGATGCGCTGACCGACACCGACACCCTGCAAATCGTCCTCGCCGCCGTCAATGACAACCCGGTCGGTGTCAACGACAGCGCCACGGCACTGGAGGCAGGCGGCAGCAACAACGCTTCCGCTGGTATCGACCCACGCGGCAATGTGCTGAGCAATGACACCGACGTCGACATCGCCACCAACGCCGACCAACTGCACGTGGTTTCGGTCGGCCCCGGCGCCGGCATTCAGACGCCGGTGCTCGGTGTCACCGTGATCAATGGCCTGTACGGTCAGTTGGTGATTGGCAGCAACGGTTCGTACCAATATGTCGTCGATAACAACAATGCGGCCGTGCAGGCCTTGCGCGTGTCGGGCCAGACCTTGCAGGACAACTTCAATTATGTGCTCGCGGACCTTGCCGGTGAGACTTCGACGGCCACGCTGACTGTCACCTTGCAGGGCGCCAACGATACGCCGCAGGGCATCGACGATGACGGCGTGGCCGTCGAGGCCGGCGGTGTCAACAACGGCACACCGGGCAGCGATGCCACCGGCAATGTGTTGACCAATGATCAGGACGTCGACAGCGCCGCCAATGGCGAAACCCGCACCGTGACCGGCATCCGCCCGGTGGCCGAGGCCGGTTCTGGCAACTTCACGGCTGTCAGCGGCGCTACGGCGATTGCCGGGCTCTACGGTACGTTGACCATCAATCCCGACGGCACTTACAGCTATGTGGTCAACAACAGCAACGCCACGGTTCAGCGGCTCAGCGCAGGTCAACAATTGGTCGAGTTCTTCAGCTATCGGCTGACCGATACCGGTGGGCTCGACGATGTCGCGCAACTGCGCATCGTCATTCAGGGCGCCAACGACAACCCGGTTGCCAGCGATGATGCGGCGTCGGCACAAGCCGCGTCGAGCAATGGCGCAGCCTCGGAAAGCAATCCGAGCGGCAACGTGATTCAGTTCCCCAGCCGCCCCGGACCGATCACCCAACCCGGCGGCAACGGCGTCGATCAGGACGTCGATGCCAATGACCAGCCGAGTAGCCAGTTGCTGGTCAATGGCGTGATCAACAAAAGCGAAGCCAGTTACAACCCGGCCGTCGACGTGCTGAGCGGTGTGGCCACCGGCACCACCTCAGCCAACGGCACCTTGGTGACAGGCCTTTACGGCACCTTGCGCATTGGCGCCGATGGCTCGTTCTTCTATGACGTCGACAGTACCAATGCAGCGGTCCAGGCCTTGGCGCCAGGGCAGACATTGACCGAGTTCTTCACCTACCGCGTGACCGACACCTCCGGCCTGACCGACACCGCGCAACTGGTGATTACCGTCCACGGCGTCAACGATCCACCCGTGGCGCAAAACGTCATCGCCGTTGCCACCGAAGCCGGCGGGATCAACAACCTGACGCCGGGCGTCAACCCTTCGGGCGACGTCACGGCCAACGATACCGACCCCGATGGCGACCCGTTGACGGTCACGCTGATCAAGTCCGGCGCGAGCGGCGACCCGGGCACACCGATTGCGGTGAATCTCGGCGGCACGGTGATTGCCGGGCTGTACGGCACGCTGACGATTTTCCCCGACGGCAGCTACGTCTATGAAGTCGACAACAGCAACCCTGACGTTCAAGCCTTGCGCCGCAGCGCCGATCTGCTTTCCGAGCGCTTCACCTACACCGTCAGCGATGGCGTCGGTGCTACACCGCAAACCGACACCGCGGAAATCATCGTGCTGATCCGCGGGCAGAACGACAACCCGCTGGCCAGCGATGATTCCGGCGTGGCTATCGAGGCCGGAGGCCTGAACAACAGCCAGCCCGGTCAGGACCCGACAGGTAACGTGCTGGACAACGACACTGACGTCGACGGCGGCGAAATCCCCGGCGATCTGCCCAATTACGACTATGGCGAGACCCGCGCGGTGTCCTCGGTGCGCACTGGCAGCGAAGCCGGAACCGGTAACGCTGGCGTTCTCGGCACCGAATTGCGTGGCACTTATGGCTGGTTGACGCTGAATGCCGACGGCAGCTACAGCTATCGCCTCGACAACAGCATGGCCGCCGTGCAGGCCTTGCGCGCCGGCAATACGTTGCTCGATGCGTTCAGCTACGAGGTGATCGACGCCGCCGGCGCCGGTGATCGTGCGACGTTGAACATCACGATTCAGGGACGCAACGACACCCCGGTCGCGCAGAACGACAGCAACACCGCGGTTGAGGCCGGCGGCTTGAACAACGCCACGCCAGGCACCAATCCGAGCGGCAACGTGCTGAGCAATGACAGCGATGTCGACGGCAACGGCGAAGTGCTCAGTGTCATCGGGATCAATCAAGGCTCGTCGGTGGGCCTGATCGGCAGCGGGTTCAATGGCACCTACGGCGTTCTCACCCTGAATGCCGATGGCAGCTACAGCTATGTGGTCGATAACCTCAATCCGCTGGTCCAGGCGCTGCGCAACAATGCCGACACCCTCACCGAAACCTTTACCTATCAGATCCGCGACCTGGCCGGCGCCACCAGCAGCGCGACGCTGACCATAACCGTGCGCGGGGCCAACGACAACCCGATCGCCAGCAACGACAGTGCCGTGGCAGTCGAGGCCGGCGGAACGTTCAACGGCACACCCGGGGTCAACCCAAGCGGCAATGTGCTGAACAACGACAACGATGTCGATGCCAACGACGCCAAACTGGTCACCGGCATCCGCACGGGCAGCGAAGCGGCCGGCGGTGCCTTCACCACCGTTGCCGGCGCACAGACCTTCAACGGTTTGTACGGCACGCTGACCGTCAACACCAACGGCACTTACAGTTACGTGGTCAACAACAACCTCGCCGCCGTGCAGGCGCTGAAAGTCGGCGATTCGCTGGTGGAAACCTTCACCTATCGCCTGCGCGACATCGCCGGGGCCACCGACACTGCGCAACTGAGCATTCGCATCGACGGCGCCTGGGATGCGCCGGTCGCGGCCAACGATACCGTGCTGGCCGTGGCCGATAACGGCAAGGGCAATGGCGTCAACCCAAGCGGCAACGTGCTGCCCAATGACACCGACGTCGACCAGGGTGACAGCAAGACCGTCACCGGCATTCGTTTCGGCACGGAAGACGCCGGCGGCAGTCTGGCCGGGGTCACGGCTGGCACCGACAACAGCAACGGCACGCTGATCAACGGACTCTACGGGCAGTTGATCATAGGCGCCGATGGCAGCTTCACCTACAACCTCGATTCGAACAATGCGGCGGTGCTGGCTTTGGGGCCGCTGCAATTTCTCAATGAGCGCTTTACCTATCAGGTCAGCGACCGTGGCGGGCAGAACGATCTGGCGGAAATCCACATCATCATTCGCGGGCGCAACATTGCACCGGTGGCCAACACCGACACAGCGACGGCGATCGAGGCCGGTGGCAGCAACAACGATCAACCCGGTCTCAACCCCGGCGGCAATGTGCTGGACAACGACACCGATGCCGAAAGCGATCCGCTGTCGGTGATCGGCATTCACACCGGCACCGTCAACGCTATCGGCGCGGTCGGCAGCGTCGGCACCTCGTTGCGCGGTTTGTATGGCGACTTGCTGATCAATGCCGACGGCAGCTACACCTACACCGTCGACAACAACCTTGCTGCCGTACAGGCCTTGCGTCAGAGCGGCCAGACCCTGAATGAAGTGTTCACCTACACCATCGTCGATCGCTGGGGCGACACCAGTACCGCCGAATTGCGCATCACCGTCGATGGCCGTAACGACACACCAGTCGCCACCGATGACAGCGCCACGGCGATCGAAGCCGGAGGCGTCAACAACGGCACGCCGGGCAGCAACGCCACCGGCAACGTGCTGGACAACGATACGGATGTCGACAGCGTCGCCAATGGCGAAGGCAAACAGGTGCAAAGCGTCAGCAATCAGGCCGGCCAGTCAACCGGTGCCGGACAGGTGTTGATCGGTCTCTACGGGCAACTGACGCTGAATGCCGATGGCAGTTACACCTACGTCATCGACAACAACAATCCCGTGGTGCAGGCCTTGCGCACTGCGGGCGAAACCCTCAGCGAAACCTTCACCTATCGCATGCTCGACGCGGCGGGCGCGACCTCGGACGCACGGCTGACGGTGGTCATTCAGGGCGCCAACGACGCACCGGTCGCGCAGAATGACAGCGGGTTTGCCAGCGATCAGTCCCCTGCCCCGCAAACCACCGGCAACGTGCTGCCCAACGATGGCGACATCGACGGCAATGACAGTCTGGTAGTGGTCGGCGTACGCACCGGTGCTGAAGCCGGTTCCGGCACGGAGGGCGTGATTGGCCAGCCGATCATTGGCTTGTACGGAACACTGGTACTGAACGCCGACGGCAGTTACACCTACACCATCGATCAGAACAACCCTTCCGTACTCGCCGCCGCCGGCCTCGGGCAGATTCTGCGCGACGTGTTCACCTACACGATCAACGACCGTGCCGGCGCCAGCGATCAGGCCGAACTGGTGATCACCCTCGACATCGCCACGCCGTTCATACCGGCACCCGGCGGCAATAACTTCGAGCGTGATCCGAACACTTTGAACCGCAACTTGCTGATTCCTGATCCACAGCCGGCAATCTTCGTCACCCCGGTGGTCGAGCGCGCCGCTGAAATCTCCGAACTCTCGGCCTGGGGCGTCGATGGCAGCAACCTGCGACTGGCGGCGGTCGGCGAGTTCACCAGCGAATCAGTGGGCAATGGTCTGGGCCTGGTGCCGGGGCAATTCGTCGCGCAAGCGGTGCGTACCAGTCGCCTCGAAAGCGAACTCGACCTGCTGTGGATTCAGGGGCGTCAGGGCCGTACCGGTTTGAGCGCCGATGGCTTGTTGAGCGACCCGTCGCTGTTCACCTTGAACCCGGCCGACCTGACACACAGCCCGGCACACGCAGAAAAGCCTCATGAAAAACCACGGGCCAAGGGCTTCAGCGCGCAATTGCGCGATGCAGCGCAACGGCGCACGCCACGGTAAAGCGGTCGACCTGAAGAAAAATTCGAAGAATGCAAAGGAATGAACATGCGCCTACACGCGAACCGGCTTCTCAGTACCGCCATCGCTTCTGCACTGTTGCTCAGTGCTTGCTCATCAACGGAGCCGAAACCCTCCACCGACGAAGAAAACCGTCAACGCATCATCGCCGACCAGTCACGCATGTATTCCGGTCAGGAGCCGGTCACCGCGCCGATCACCTTTTACGAAGCCGCCGCGCGGGCCCTGAAATACAACCTCGACTACCGTCTCAAACTCATGGAAAGCGCGCTTGCCTCGGACCTGCGCGATGTTTCCAGCCATGAAATGCTCCCGCGTCTGGTTGCCTCGGCCGGTTATGCCGGGCGTGACAATGATTCCGGCGGCACCTCGATCGGCATCGAAGACCGTCAGGTCAGCTTGCGTCCATCGACCTCCGAAGAACGCTATCGCGAAGTCTACGGTCTGGGTTTGAGCTGGAGTCTGCTGGATTTTGGCGTCGCGTATTACCGTACCCAGCAGAAATCCGACCAGATCCTCATGGCCGAAGAGCGCCGGCGCAAAGTCGCGCAGAACGTGCTGCAGGACGTGCGCAATGCCTATTGGCGGGCGCTCGGCGCCCAGCGTTTGATGCCGGAAGTCGACAAACTGCTGATGCGCACCCACACCGCACTGACCTCGGCCCGCCAGGCGGAAACCCGTGGCCTGCTGCCGCGTCAGGAAATCCTCGCCTATCAGCGCGCGCTGCTCGATTCGATCTACTTGCTGACCGTGCGCCGGCAGGATCTGGAGTTCGCTCAAGCCGAGCTATCGGCGCTGATGTCGCTGCCGCCGGGTTCGAAAATGATCCTCGCCGACATGCCCGACCCGCCGCTGCCGGAAGTGCGCCAGAGCATGGCGCGGCTGGAACAGCTGTCGTTGGAAAATCGACCGGAAATCATGGAAGAGTGGTACCGCAAACGCGTCAATCAAAAGGATCTGGAGATCGCCAAGGCGCAGCTATGGCCGAACGTCAGCGTCGATTTCGGCTACAAGTACGATTCCAACAAATACCTCTACAACAACGACTGGATGAGCACCGGTCTGCAAGTGTCGATGAACCTGATTCGTCTGCTGCAACTGCCGTCGTTGAACGCGGCGGAAAAATCCCAGAGCGAAACCGACGACACCCGGCGCGTGGCGCTGTCGATGGCGATTCTCACCCAAGTGCGGGTCGGCACCCTGCGCTATCAACTGGCGCGGCAGGAGGTCGAGTTTGCCGAAGACAGCCTGCGCGTCGATCGCAGCCTGCTCGATTATGCGCAAGCGGCGAAAACCGGTGCGTTGGGCTCGGAACTGGAAGTGATTCGCTCCGAGGGACGTTATCTGCTCTCGCGTTATCAGCGTGAAGCGGCGTTCTCCAGTGCGCAGGCCGCATGGGGGCGGATGTACAACTCGGTCGGGCTGGACGTGCTGCCCAAGGAAATCTCGCAACACGACATCAAGACCCTGGCCCGGGAAATCCAGCGCACCTTGAACGAACAAGAACAACAACGTCTGCTCGCTGCCACTTCGCAAGGAACGCCGAATGCGCAAAATCGCCCTTGAGTGCCGTTTCGGGGCCCTGTTGTTGGCCAGTCTGATCGTCCCTGCCCACGCTGAAGAAACGACTTCGGCACCCACACTGGAAAGCGCCAGTGCGATTCGCGTGTTGCTCGCCGCCGAACTGGAAACCACCCTGTCCAGCCAAATGGCCGGCACCTTGGGCGAACTGAAAGCCGGGTTCGGCGAACAGGTCGCCAAGGCCCAATTGCTAGCCCGCTTCAACTGCAATGAAGCCGAAGCGCGCGCGAAAGTCGCGGCGGCGGAGCTGGCCATGGCCAAACAGAACCTGCAGGCCAAACAACAACTGCGCCAACTCAACGCGGTGGGCGATATCGAAGTGTCGATGGCCAACACCGAAGTGCAAAAGGCCGACGGCGCGCGGGCCATGGGCGCGGCGCAAAGCAGTTACTGCCAGGTGCTCGCACCGTTTTCCGGGCGTGTGGCCAAGGTTTACGTCAAGCCTTACCAAACGGTTACGGCCGGCACGCCGCTGTTCGATCTGGTCAGTGACGGTGCACTGAAGGTGCGCCTGAACGTACCGTCCAACCTGCTGAAAACCCTCAAGCCCGGCCTGCCGCTGCAGGTCAGCATCCATGAAACCGGCAAGACCTATCCGGCCCATGTCAGCGGCATCAACTCACGCGTCGATGCAGTAGCGCAAACCGTTGAACTGGAAGCGAAGCTCGACAACAAGTACCCCGACTTGATGGCCGGCATGAGCGGCACCGCGCAGTTCGAGCAAGACGCGCGCCCATGACCATGAACGAGCCGTTGCCTCACCCTCACCTGCTGCTCGAACTCGATGCGCTGCGTGATAAAGCCATGGCCGCTGACTCGCTGAACAGCCTGGCGTTCAGCATGGCCAACGACCTGTACCCGCTGCTGCCCTTTCATCAGGCGCTGGTGTTCGCCCAGCGTGAGTCATCGCTGGAGCTGTTGAACGTCTCGGGGCTGTCACGGCCCAGCGAAGACTCGCCCTATCTGGTGTGGCTGCGGCGCGCCAGTCGCTGGGTCGCGGCGCAAGTACCCGATGCAGAGCCGGTGTGGCTGTCCCAGGACAGCGCCAGTCCACCGCTGGACATCGCCGAAGGCTGGAACGAATGGTGGCCGTCGGGGCTGTGGTGCGTGCCAGTGCAGGATCGCGACAATCAACGGTTGGGCTTATTGCTGCTGTTGCTGGAGCAGGAACCGCCGGCGCTGTTGTGGCACCACCTCAAGGGGCTGGTCAGCACCTGGGCCTATTGTTGGTCAGCGCTGACCCGGCGCAAGGGCTTGCGGCGCTGGCGGCCCAATCGCAAACAACTGCTGCTGGTGTTGATCGTGCTCGCGGCCCTGCTGCTGTTGCCGGTGCGGCAAACGGCTTTGGCGCCGACTGAAATCGTTTCGCGGCAGGCGCAGATCATCAGCTCACCGATTGATGGCGTGATCGAAAAGATACAGGTTCGACCCAATCAACCGGTGGAGGCTGGCACACCTCTGTTTGCGCTGGACGAAACCACCCTGCGCAGCCGCGCTGAAGTGCTCGGCAAAGAGGTCGCGGTGGCAGATGCCGAGTTGCAGGCAGCCAGCCAACGGGCCTTCGATAACCCGCAGAGCAAAAGCGAACTGACCTTGCTCGCCGGGCGCGCGCAGCAACGCCGGGCTGAGTTGGCAGCGGTGCAGGCGCAACTGAAACGTACACAAGTGTTGTCGCCAAAGGCCGGCGTCGCGGTGTTCAGCGACCCCAATGACTGGCTGGGCAAACCGGTGGTGACCGGCGAGCGCATCCTGCAAGTGGCTGACCCGACGCAACCGGCCATGCTGATTCAACTGGCCGTGGCCGATGCCATCGCCCTGGAACCGGGCGCCGAGGTCACGCTGTTTCTCACCGCTTATCCGCTAACGCCCCTCAAGGGGCAGATTCTGGAAACCAGTTATCAGGCGCGGCCCAGCGATGAGGGTGTGGTCGCCTACCGCTTGCTCGCCAGCATTGAGGGCGCCCCCGAACATGCGCGCCTCGGCCTGCACGGCACGGCGAAGCTTTACGGCGGGCGGGTCATGCTCGGTTATTACTTGCTGCGCCGGCCGCTGGCGACGCTGCGCGCCTGGAGTGGCTGGTAATGCTCGACCCGGCAGATCTGCCGGTGCCGCCGCTGCGCGAAGACTTGCGCCTGAGCGAAGCGGCCCATGGCAGCAACGGCGAACCGGCGTGGGTGATTCAGGACACGGTGATCAACCGTTTCTACCGCATCGGCTGGCTGGAATTCGAGTGCCTGCTGCGCTGGGGCCAGTCGCCGCGTCAGATCAGCGAGCAGATCGCCGAAGGCACCGCGCTGAAACCGGATGTCGAGCAAGTCCTCGATTTTCGCCAGTTCCTTGAACAGCATCAGTTGCTGCGCGCCGGTCCCGCTGCGCTTGAACGGCTCAAGAACAAAAGCGCAGAAGGCAGTTGGCTGACCTGGCGCTGGTGGCTGCACCATTACCTGTTTTTCCGCATACCGCTGCTGCGCCCGCAACAGCCGTTGCGATACCTGGCGCGAGCGCTGGGTTGGCTGTTTCATCCGCTCACCGGAATTATCGTGCTGAGTCTGAGCCTGCTTGGGATCATTCTGGTGTTGCAGCAGTGGGATGTGTTCACCAGCGCGGTGGTCGAGTCGTTTTCCACCGAGGGCCTGTTCAGTTTTGCCCTGGCGCTGATCGTCGCGAAAACCCTGCATGAACTCGGCCATGCCTTGGTCGCGACCCGGCTCGGTTTGCGCGTCGGGCACATGGGCATTGCGTTTGTGGTGATGTGGCCGATGCTCTACACCGACACCGGTGAGAGCTGGAAACTCAGCCGTTCACGGCAACGTCTGGCGATCGCTTCGGCGGGAATCGTGACCGAGTTGTCGCTGGCCGGACTGTCGACGCTGGGCTGGGCGTTGTGTGATCCCGGCGCGTTGCGCAATGCCCTGCTCTATCTGGCAACCACCAGTTGGCTGTTATCACTGGCGCTGAATGCCAGTCCGTTCATGCGCTTTGACGGCTACTTCATCCTTTCCGATTTGCTCGACTTTCCCAACCTGCATGAACGCGCTTCGGCGCTGGCGCGCGTCACCCTGCGGCGCAATCTGTTGGGTTTGCAGGAAGACTGGCCGGAAACGTTTCCGAGCGGTCAGCGGCGTTTGCTGGTGACCTTCGCAATCATCACCTGGGTTTATCGGCTGGTGCTGTTTCTGGGGATCGCGCTGGCGGTCTATCTGTTTTTCTTCAAGGTCTTGGGGATTTTCCTGTTCATGGTCGAACTGTCGTGGTTTATCGCCCTGCCCGTGATGCGCGAGCTGGGCCACTGGTGGAAAAACCGCGCGGCGATTCCGAGCCGGCGCAAAGTGGCGTTTTACGCGATGCTGCTGTTGATTCTGCTGGGTTTGGCGATGCCATGGCGCACGCAGATCGATGCGGTCGGCGTGGCCCGCGCCGAGCACCAGTTGCGCGTGTATGCGCCCTACCCGGCGCGCTTGCAATCGATTCACCCGCACGGCCCGGTCAAGGCTGGGGAAACCCTGGTTACCCTGGACGAGCCGGACATCGCCTCGCGCCTGCAATCCAGCGAAGCCAATGCGCGCAGCTATGAGGCGCGGCTGTCCGGGTTGATCGCCGATCCCGGCGGCCTGGCCGAAGACGCCGTGACTCGCCAGCGCCTCAATGTGCAATTCGAAGAAGCCCGCGCCGCCCGCTCGGAAATCGCCCGGCTGAACCTGCAAACGCCGTTTGCCGGGGTTTGGCTGGACGTCAATCCTGACTGGAAAGCCGGGCAATGGGTCGGCCGTCAGGAGTCGCTGGGTATGCTGATTGATCCGCGCAGTTGGCAGGTCGATGCTTATGTCGCGCAGGATCAGGTGCACCGCATGGCTACCGGAGATCACGTGCGTTTCTATGCCGATGGCCAGACCACGCCGTTGTCCGGCCGGGTCGTGCAAATCGGCAGCACCCGCGCCAGTCAGCTGTCGCACCGCATGTTGTCGTCACGCTTTGGCGGGCCCGTGCCGACGACCAATGCCGAACATGCGCTGATCCCGAGCAACGCGCTGTTTCAGGTGTTGATTCAGCTCGATGAGCCGTTGCCGAGCCTGCGCGAAACCCGCGGGCACCTGAAGATTGAGGGTGAGCGGCGCAGTTGGCTCGCCGACGGCGCGACTCATGTGCTGGCGGTATTGATGCGCGAAAGTGGTTTCTGACAATCCGCTCTAGCCAGCAACCACGAAGATGATAATCGGCCCGCACACCGCCAGCAGCACATTGGAAATCGCATAGCACACGGTGAAACCGATTACCGGAGTATTACTCCCCGACTGCTCGATGATCTTGTTCATCGATGCCGCTTCCGTCTGCGCGCCGGCCAAGGCGCCAAACAGGATCATCGGGTGCAGGCGCAGCACATAGCGACCGAAATACAACGCCACCAGTGGCGGCAAAATCGTCACCACTGCGCCGGACAGCAGCAATGCCAGCCCCTGCTCTTTCATTGCGGCAAACGCCGCCGGCCCGGCAAGCAAACCCACTACCGCACCAAACGCCGTCAGGCCAAACTCGGAAAACGCCCATTGCGCTGCGGGCGGCAGCGCGCCGATTTCCGGGTGGCGCGAGTTGTACCAGCCAATCACCAGCGCGGCGACCAACACCCCGCCGCCAATGCCCAGTTCCACCGGGATCATGCCGACATGGGTCGAGAGCAATCCCAGCAGTGAGCCGAGGACCATGCCCAGGGTGTGCATGGCGATATCGCTTTTGTAGTTGTTCTTGCGGATCCGCCCCAGGCGTTTGGCAATCGCCTCGACACTGGCAGTGCGCCCGGTCAGCGTCAGCACGTCGCCTCGGCGCAGCACCGTGTTGGGCAGCAGCGGCAGCTCGTAGCCCTGGCGGGAGATGGTGTTGACGAAACAGCCCAGGCGTCCATCACTGGCCAGCCGGTTTTTCGCTGCATGGATAGTCTTGCCGGCAAACTCGGCTGAAGTCAGGACGATGTCCACTTCGCGGGTGGGGAATGACAAGGACTCGGGGTGGTCGATTTCCGGCCCGACCCAGTGACTCAGCGTACCGACGGCATCACGCAAGGCATACACGCCAAGGACATCGCCGGCCATGAGAACGAAACTTTCATCACGCTCGATGATTTGCCCGGCCCGCACCACGCGCTCAACCGTCAATGAGTCATGCAGTTTTTCAAAATCGATGATGCGCTGGCCATCCGCCTGGCCATTGCTCGCCACTTGGTGAGCCCGCACGACGATGCGCGTGTAAGGCACGGTGATCGCCTCTTCTTCCTTGGCGATGCCCAGTTCCAGCTCCAGTTCACGCGCCGATTCGCGCAGATTCACCCCGAGCAGTTTCGGCGCGATGCTGCCGACAAACACGATCAAGCCGATGGTGCCGAACAGATAGGTGATGGCATACGCGATTGCCATGTGGCTGTTGAGTTGCGCCTTGGCCGCCGCATCAATCGTCAGTTGATTGATCGCGCTGGTCGCGGTGCCCATGATCGCCGTGTCGGTCAGCGCACCGGCACCGAGGCCTGCGGTGAACCCGGCGTCGAAATCGAACAGCGAGTACATCAGTAGAATCGCCCCCAGCGCAGTGGCGCACAGCACCACCGAGAGCAGCACCAGTTTCAGTGTGCCGCGATTGAGGCTGCCGAAAAACTCCGGGCCACTCTTGAACCCGACGGCGTAGATGAACATCACGAAAAACACTGACTTCAGGCCCGCCGGCACTTCCAGACCGATCTGCCCGATCAGCAAACCCATCAACAGCGCACCGGCCACCGAGCCGAGGTGGAAGCTGCCGATGTGAATCCGGCCGACGAACACGCCCAGGGCAATCGCCAGGAACACCGCGATTTCCGGGTCGGTGCGCAAGGCGTGCAGGATGAATTCGAGCATGGGGCGAACTCCTTTGAGCGGCGGTCACTGATCCTTCGGTTCTTGCGCGGGTGCTGTGTACCACTTTTCTCGCGGCACCCACTTTTCGCTCTGCGGATCGCCCAGATAGTGCGGCGACATGATCTGCACTCCGTATTCGTTGAACACGTCCTGGATATTGGCGTGGAGCATGCTCAGCAGCACCGCACGCGGGCGCGGCTGGCTTGGGATCGCTTGCGCGACCAGCCGGTATTCCGGGTAAAAATCCGACAACGCGGTCTGGAATACCTGCGCCGCAGGATCTTCGAGAATCCCCGGCGTACGCTTCGCCGCTTCCAGCAGCATCGCTTCGACCTGACGCCACGGCGTGTCGTAGCCGATGGTCACCACCGTATCCACCACATAACCGGGGCCTTGCACGGTGCGCGAGTAGTTTTTGGTGACCGTGCCGGTGATCATCGAATTGGGTAGCGTCAGCACTTCCCCCAGACCGGTGCGAATGCGCGTGGTGAACATGCCCAGCTCGGTGACGGTGCCTTCGTACTCGCCGATTTTGACGAACTCACCCGGACGCAAGGTGCGCGTGTAAGTGAGGATCAAACCAGCGGCGGCCTGCCCGACCACACTGGTCGCGCCGAGGGAAATCATCAGGCCGATCAGCACCGACAAGCCTTTGAACGCATCGGTACCGGCACCCGGCAGATACGGATAGGCCATCGCCAGAGCAAACAACCAGACCGCCAGCGCCGTCAGGCGTTGAGTCGGTTGCAGGGTTTCGTGATTGAGCCAGCTGAATGTTCCCGGCGTAGCCATGCGCCGCAGGATGCGTCGGGTGAACGCGGTGACGCCACGGGCGATAAAGAATATCGCCAGGGCTACGCCCAGTCCGGGAATCGCATCGACGATGCCTTGCAACAAATACCCGGCCAGCTCGAACAGATAGTTATTGAGGCTTTCGCCCCATGGCCGCGTGTAGGGAAAGCGCGACAGGACGAAACCCAGCCATTCATAGGTCAACAGCAAAATCAGCAGCCAGCGCAGCAGCAACAGCAGACGGCTGACCAGCGGATACAAGAAGTTGGAGTCGATCAGTTGCACCCGCCCGACCTTCAGTGCCTGAGTGTGGCGATCCATCAGTTCGGGGAGTTTTGCCAGCAGTTTGCGGCGCAGATACGCCAGGCCCCAAAGCAGCGCAAGGTAAATCAGCGTGGCCACGGCAGCCAGTGCCAACGAGCGCAGAATCAAGTCGAGACTGCGCGCTTCGCGGGTTTCATTGACCACTTGGCGGAGTTTTTCCGCCGCGCCCTCGGCAGCCTGTTGCACCGATGAATAGGCCAGCGTGTCGATGTCCTTGGGCGCGACGATGAAGGCGCGTTTAGAACCGATCAGCACCAGATAGCTGTTCTGGATCGGATCAATGCTGACGTTGAGGTCCTCGCCTTCATCCAGCGCCTCACTGATGACCATTTTCGCCCGTTTGACCCGCGAGGCCGGCGCTTCGCCGAGGATGGTGGCGCGAAACAGCATGATGCTGCGATTGGCGACCTTCAGCTCAACCGCCTCGTCGGCCGGTTTTGTCGCCTCATCAGCCGCCCAGCCGAGCCCGCTCCAGAGCGCCGCGAACAGCACTATCCATACCGCCAGCAGCCTGCTTCGCATGCGCCTGTTTCCTTACGCCCAAGTGTCAGAGAGGGATACGTAAGGCAGCGTAGTTGAGCGATGAACGGTTGTCAGATTCCCGCGCACCGATAAATGTCACGGCAGATTTTCTTTGCGCTGGCTCTCCAGAAGCTCGGTGACATCGGCCGGTTGATACACCCAGCCGATGAACAACTCATAACCGACCGCCAAAATCACCGGGCCGATGAACAGACCAATAATACCGCTGGTGACCATGCCCCCGAGCGCACCGATCAGCACCACCGGCATCGGCACCGCAACGCCGCGTCCCAGCAACATCGGCTTGAGCACATTGTCGGAAAGCCCGGCAATCGCCATCCACACCGCAAAGATAATCGTGCTGGCGCTGACCCCGTCCTGCGCGAAGACATAAATCACGATGGGCAGCGTGATCAGCAGCACCGGCAATTGGGTGATGCCCAACAGCAACACCATCAAGGCGAGAATACCGGCCGCCGGTACACCCATGACCACCAGCGCCACGCCGACCAGCAGCATCTGAATAAACGCGATGCCGACTACGCCCTGCGCTACGGCGCGGATGGTTGCCGTGCACAGTTCGGCGATTTGCGGGCCACGCACCGGACCGGAAATGCGTGTGGTGATGGCCACTGCCGTGCGATGCCCGCGCTCGCCGTGGGTCATGACCAATCCGGCGATGATCAGCGCAATCACAAACACCACGATCCCGGCACCGACGCCAGCGGCTTGATGCAATAACACTTTGCCCCAGTTGGACAGGTGCGGTGCCAGCTCCTTGAACGCCCAGCTCAAGTCTTGCGAGGCGTGTTGCCAGATGCCGTAAACCGGCGCACCGATCAGCGGCCAGTTCTCGACGCTGGCCGGTGGTGGCGGGATCTCGAACTGGCCTGCCTCCATCGTGTGCATGCCGACTTTCACCGAATCGGCAACGGAAGCCCCGAGCAGGCTCAGCGGCACCATCAGAATCAGCAACCCCAGCAGCACCAGCAAGATCGCCGCCCAACCGTAGCGGTTGCCTAGCTTTGCGCCGAGCTTCTGATTGAGTGGATACAGGGTGATCGCGAGGATCAGCGCCCACAGCATGACATTCAGAAACGGATGAAAGATGTCGTAGCAGAACAACACCAGAATGGTGATCAGACCCGCGCGTATCAGTACGTCCAGCAGTGCTCTGGAACTGTGAAAGGTGATCAGCGGTTTGTCTTCCATGTCGGCGCTCCTGAGTGGGCCATCGATGAACCGCTGTGAGCCTAGTTCACATCCGGTACATCGTCTCGACTGGTGCGCACGCCAAATCGCGACTAAACCTGAAGGCTGATCTGCATTGATAAGGAATTCGCGATGAAGTCGACGCACTCACTGATCATTCTTGCGCTGGCAGGCACTGGCGGTCAGGCACTGGCGGGCGGTATCGATCTGTATGAAGCAGGTCAGGAAGGCGCCGGTCTGGCCAATGCCGGCTCGGCGGCGCTGGCCACTGACCCGAGCGTGTTGATGAGTAACCCGGCCGGCATTGCTGCACTCAAGGGCACGCAAATCAGCTTGACCGGTCAGGCCATATTTGGCGGCCTGGGTTTTGATCGCGACAGTGACAACGACTTTTCCGGCAACGAGGGCGGCAATCCGCTGCCGCTCCTGCCGGGCACCAGTTTCTTTATCAGCCATGAGCTCAATGATCGCGCCAGTATCGGCTTCGGTATGTACGGCAACTTCGGCCTGAGCGTGAAATACGACGATGACTGGGCCGGCCGCTACTTCAGCCAGGAATCGACATTGATCGGTATTTCGATGCAGCCGACCTTCGCCTACAAGATCACCGACGATCTTTCGATGGGCATCGGACCGCGTCTGGTCTATGGCTACTACTACACAAAAATGGCCATCGACAATAACGCCTTCCTGCCGGGCACACCGTTTCAGGAGGATGGCAAGTTGCAGTACAAGGACACCGACATCGGCACCGGGATCAACCTCGGCCTGCGCTATCAGTTAAATGAACGCACCACTGTCGGCCTGGCTTACACCAGCAAGGTCAAACTTGAGTTCAAGGACTCACCTTCCGTGCATGGCATTCGCAATCCGCTGCTCAATCTGGCGCTGTCGCGGCTGGACGTCGACGACCTGGAAATCGACATGAACATCCCGCAGACCGCGACCCTGAGCATTGCCCATCAGTTGAACGAACAGTGGACGCTGTTGAGTTCGGTGAACTGGCAGGACTGGAGCGACTTTGCCGACATCGGCGTGTCGGTGGATACGGCGGCAGGCGACGTTTCACGTTCGGTCGACCGCAAGTATCAGGACACCTGGCACCTGTCGATCGGCGCACAGAACCAGATCAGCCCGAAACTGCGCTGGAACATGGGCGTGGGTTACGACAGCTCCGCCGTGAAGGACAAGGATCGCACCGTCGACAACCCGATGAACGAGACCTGGCGGCTGGCGACCGGGCTGAGCTACAAACTGGCCGAAGACACCGACCTCAACCTCAATTACACGCTGGTCTGGCTGGGCGACATGGATGTGCAACAGACCAAACGCAATGGGCAGACGCTGTCGGGGAGTTATCCCAATAGCGCGCTGCACATTGTTGGCGGTGGCGTGACGTGGCGATTTTGATCGGGGCGCTCAGCGCTCCAGCATACCGTGACACAACAGGTTCAAAACCCCGCGCATGTGCAAGGCATGCGCGGCCCTGTCCGGGACTTCCTGCGTTGCCAACCGAATGAACGCCATGTTCGCGTATTGGTTGAACAGGGTTGCCACCACGTCAAGATCGATCGATTCGCGCACTTTTCCCGCTTGCTGGAAATGCAAAAGCAGCGCTTTGGTCTCTTCGATCACGGCCGCGTTCCATGGACTCATCGCCTCGGCCAGCTCACCGGTCAGTAGAAACGGCGCCAGTTCCCGCCACAACGAAGCCGGCATTGCCTGTAGCTGGTAATCGGTCATCAACCCTTCGAACTCGCACAGCGCCTCCAGGGGATCGCTGTCCTCGTCCAGATTGGCCCGCGCTTCGCGCATGGCTTGCTCGTCGGGTTGCTTGAGCAAGGCCAGCAGAATCTCCTGCTTGCCGCCGAAATAATTCACCACTGTGGGTGCGGAAACGCCCGCCTGGACCGCGATCTGCTCCAGCGTGGTCGCCGCAAAGCCATTGCTTTTGAACAGCTCAAGCGCCGCCTCGGCAATCACCTGCCGGCGTTGTTCCTTCTGCCGCTCTCTGAGTCCGCTCATGTTGCCTCTGATGATCCTTGCCAATGGCTCTCAGCCTACGGAGATCTTTTTTCACCGACAAATATTTTCTTTACAAAAATATTTTTAGATGACAAAACTTTGTCCGTGCAGCGCTGCGACGAACGCACTCACTTGCCCTTTGCTCTGGAGATCCGCCATGTCCGCCGAATTCGATTCGACCCGCAGTACCCGCGATTACCAAGCCGCTGACGCCGCTCACCACATCCACGCGTTCGTCGACCAGAAGGCCCTCAACGAGGAAGGCCCGCGGGTGATGGTCAGCGGCGATCGGCTGGCGTTGTGGGACAACGACGGCAAGCGTTACCTGGACGGCATGTCCGGCCTGTGGTGCACCAACCTCGGTTACGGGCGCAAGGATCTCGCCGCTGCCGCCACCGCGCAGCTGGAACAACTGCCCTACTACAACATGTTCTTCCACACCACTCACCCGGCGGTGATCGAGCTCTCCGAACTGCTCTTCAGCCTGCTGCCCAAGCACTATAGCCACGCGATCTACACCAACTCCGGCTCCGAAGCCAACGAAGTGCTGATCCGCACCGTGCGCAAGTTCTGGCAGGTGATGGGCCAACCCGAGAAGAAAATCATGATCGGCCGCTGGAATGGCTACCACGGCTCGACCCTGGCTGCGACGGCGCTGGGCGGGATGAAATTCATGCACGAAATGGGCGGCAGCATTCCCGATGTCGCGCACATCGATGAGCCGTACTGGTTCGCCCATGAAGGCAACCTCAGCCCGGAAGAATTTGGCTTGCGCACGGCGCGGCAACTGGAAGAGAAGATTCTCGAACTGGGCGCCGACAAGGTCGCGGCGTTCGTCGCCGAACCGTTTCAGGGTGCGGGCGGCATGATCATTCCGCCGGCGACGTACTGGCCGGAGATCCAGCGTATCTGCCGTCAATACGATGTGCTGCTGTGTGCGGACGAAGTGATTGGCGGTTTCGGCCGCACCGGTGAATGGTTCGCGCATCAGACATTCGGGTTCGAGCCCGACACCCTGTCGATCGCCAAAGGCCTGACCTCCGGCTACATCCCCATGGGTGGCCTGATTCTGTCGCGGCGCATGGCCGATGCATTGGTCGAGAAAGGCGGCGTGTTTGCCCACGGCCTGACCTACTCCGGCCACCCGGTCGCGGCCGCCGTGGCGATTGCCAACCTCAAGGCCTTGCGTGATGAGGGCGTGGTGGCTCAGGTAAAAACCGACACCGGCCCGTACCTGCAAAACTGCCTGCGCGAAGTGTTTGGCAATCACCCGTTGGTGGGTGAGATTCAGGGGGTTGGTCTGGTGGCGGCGTTGCAATTTGCTGAGGACAAGGCCACCCGCAAGCGCTTTGCCAATGAAAACGATATCGCCTGGCGTTGCCGCACGATTGGTTTTGAGGAAGGGCTGATCATTCGGTCGACACTGGGGCGGATGATCATGGCGCCGGCGCTGGTCGCCACGCGTGCGGAGCTGGATGAGCTGATCGACAAGACGCGGATTGCGGTGGATCGGACGGCGCGGGAGTATGGGGTGCTGTGATCGTCTGAGGACGTACCTGTCTTCTGGGAACGCAACAAATCCCTGTGGGAGCTGGCTTGCCAGTGATGGCGATAGTTCAGACACTTCATTATCGAATGGGCTGGCCCCATCGCTGGCAAGCCAGCTCCCACATGGATCTACAGCGGACACGAATTTTGCATACCCCGCAGCCCCTGTAGGAGTGAGCCTGCTCGCGATGGCGTCGGTCGGGTTGAAAACAGGCAAGAGATCAATCCCGCCGATTACTCCGCACGCGGCTTGGTGTTAAATAGGCGCCAGTCTTAACCTTGTCGCTTATAGCTGTGCAACGAGAACCGATATGAACACCCATTCCAGGATAAACACCCAAATTCAAACAGCGGTGAGCGCATGATCGAAGTCACCGAGGTTTCCATTGCCCAACTGCGTGCCGCCCTTGAGTCCGGGCAGACCACCGCAGTCGAGCTGGTCCAGGCCTATCTGGCCCGTATCGACGCCTACGACGGTGCCGACACAGCAACGGCGCTGAATGCCGTAGTCGTGCGCAACCCTGAAGCGTTGAACGAAGCACAGGCCTCCGATGCCCGTCGCGCCAAAGGCGAAACCCTCGGCCCGCTCGACGGCATTCCTTACACCGCCAAGGACAGCTACCTGGTCAAGGGCCTGACCGCCGCGTCCGGCAGCCCGGCCTTCGCTGATCTGGTTGCCTATCGCGATGCCTTCACCATCGAACGCCTGCGCGCGGCCGGGGCAATTTGCCTGGGCAAGACCAACATGCCACCGATGGCCAATGGCGGCATGCAACGCGGCGTCTACGGTCGCGCTGAAAGTCCTTACAACGCCGATTACCTGACCGCGCCGTTTGCCTCCGGCTCGTCGAACGGTGCCGGCACCGCCACTGCTGCGAGTTTCGCTGCATTCGGTCTGGCTGAAGAAACCTGGTCGAGCGGGCGTGGCCCGGCGTCGAACAATGGCTTGTGCGCCTACACGCCGTCGCGCGGGGTGATCTCGGTGCGCGGCAACTGGCCGTTGACGCCGACCATGGACGTGGTCGTGCCTTACACACGGACCATGGCTGACCTGCTTGAAGTCCTCGACATCGTCGTCGCCGAAGACCCGGACACCCGTGGTGACCTCTGGCGCCTGCAACCGTGGGTGCCGATCCCCAGCGTCAGCGAGGTGCGCCCCGCCGCTTACGCCGATCTGGCCGCCGACGCCAAAGCGCTGGCCGGCAAACGTTTCGCGGTACCGCGCATGTTCATCAATGCCGACCCTGAAGCCGGCACCAGCGAAGCACCGGGCATCGGTGGCCCGACCGGCCAACGCATCAATACCCGTGAGTCGGTGATCGACTTGTGGAAACAGGCGCGTCAGGCACTCGAAGCTGCCGGTGCCGAAGTCATCGAAACCGATTTCCCGCTGGTCTCCAACTGCGAAGGCGATCGTCCCGGCGCGCCAACCGTGTTCACCCGAGGTCTGGTCTCGAAAGAGTTCCTTCACCATGAGTTATGGGATCTGACCGCTTGGGCGTTCGACGACTTCCTGCAAGCCAACGGCGACCCGAAACTCAATCGTCTGGTTGACGTCGACGGGCCGAAAATCTTCCCGCACGACCCGGGTACCCTGCCCAACCGTGAAGGCGATCTGGCTGCCGGCATGGACGAATACGTGCGCATGGCCGAGCGCGGCATCACGCCGTGGAATGAAATCCCCACCGTGCCCGATGGCCTGCGTGGCCTGGAACAGACTCGGCGCATCGACCTCGAAGACTGGATGGACACACTGGGCCTCGACGCCGTGCTGTTCCCGACGGTTGCTGATGTCGGCCCGGCGGACGCCGATGTAAACCCTGAGTCGGCCGACATTGCCTGGAGCAACGGTATCTGGGTGGCCAACGGCAACCTTGCAATCCGCCACCTCGGCGTACCGACCGTGACCGTGCCGATGGGCGTGATGGCCGACATCGGCATGCCGGTCGGCCTGACCTTCGCCGGCCGCGCCTACGACGACTCGAACCTGCTGCGCCTGGCTGCAGCGTTTGAATCGACCGGCAGCGAACGCCAGATCCCGCCACGTACGCCGCCATTGTCGTAACGCGCTTAAAACTGTAGGAGCGAGCCTGCTCGCGAAAGCGGTGTGTCAGCTTGGATAAACTTGACTGACACACCGCCATCGCTGGCAAGCCAGCTCCCACAGATTTCAGCTCCAGTCACAAAATCCACATTCATCCCACATTTTTTTGTGTGATGCCAAGATCGGTGGGTACACCATAGATCCCTGTGGGAGCTGGCTTGCCAGCGATGGCGTCAGCACTATCACAACCTCTTGACCTTACAGCCACAGCAATTCAGCACATCCGCTCAATCCCCTGCCCTGCATTCCCGCGATCATCCCAGCCATCTTCATTGCCGCTGGCCACCGACCATGATCGACCGCGCCCCTTCACGCCTCACCCTCCTCGCGCTGCTCTGCGGTCTGAACTCAACCGCCCACGCCAGCGGTTTTTTCGACGATGCCAAAAGCGAAGTGCTCACCCGCAATTTCTACTTGAGCAACGACTATCGCTCGCCCTCACCCTCCGGCAAAAACTATAAACAAGAATGGGCTCAAGGCTTTATCGGCACTTTCTCATCCGGTTTCACACTTGGAACGATCGGTTTCGGCATCGATGCCCACGCCTTCGCCGGGCTGAAACTGGACGGTGGCAAAGGGCATTCCGGGACCGGTCTGCTGCCGGTCGATAGCGAAGGTCGCAGCGAAAATGACTACTCCAGCGCGGGCGGCGCACTCAAGCTGAAAACCTCGCGCACCACCCTCGCCTTCGGTGAAATGACCGTCGAAACCCCGGTGTTCGACACTTCCGACAAACGCTTGCAACCGGAGTACGCCACCGGTTTTCTGCTCAACAGCGCCGAGTTCGATCACCTTAATCTGGTGGCCGGGCATTTCACCGCGTTCAAGAATCAGGACAGTTCATCCGGCAAAGGCGATTTCTACGGCTATGGCGCCAACACCGAGGCTGGCGGGATCAGTTTTCTCGGTGCTGATCTGTTCAGCGATAGCCCCGTCGGCGGCGCGCTGTACGCCTCAGACCTCAGCGACACATGGCACCAGTACTACGGCAATCTGCACTTCAAGCAATCGGGCGTGCTGCTCGACGCCAACCTCTACCACACCCGCGACACCGGCCGGGCGCTGGCCGGCGCCATCGACAACACCGCGTTCAGCCTGTCCGGCAAATACACCTTCGGCCCCCACGCGGTGATGCTCGGCTGGCAACGGATCAATGGCGACACGCCGTTCGATTTCGTTGGCGGCGACTCGATCTACCTCGCCAACTCGATCAAATACGCCGACTTCAACGGCGCCAACGAACGCTCCTGGCAGGCGCGCTACGACCTCGACCTCGGCGCCTTCGGCATCCCCGGCCTGAACTTCATGACCCGCTACGTCAGCGGCAGCCACATCGACGGCACCCACGCGCCAAAGGGCGGCTCCTACAATCCGTTCGACCCTGACGGCGGAAACTACCAGCCGCAGCAAGGCGATGGCGGCAAGCATTGGGAGCGCGATATCGATTTGAAGTACGTCGTGCAGTCGGGCGCGGCAAAGGACCTGTCGGTGCAGGTATCGCATGTCTCGCACCGGGCCAACGAGGCGCAGGCGGGTGATGATATCGACCGGATCTATGTCGTGATCCAGTACCCGCTGGGCTTCTGACTCAACACGAATCAGGGCCAGACCACGTTGCGTTTTTTGGATCAAAAGATCGCAGCCTTCTGCGCGCCTACAGATCTCCGTCCAGGCGCGCAGAAGGCTGCGATCCTTTGCTTTTGAAATACCTGCAAATAACAATATTTCTCGTTTGACACTAAATCCCCGCCCTCCCCCTCGTCTTTGAACAAACGGAATTTTTCCCTCAAAGACAAGGAGTCGGCTGCGATGTTCGCGCCCATTACCCGTTCCATGACCCTCACCCTCGGCCTGTGCAGCGCTGCATTCAGCGCCGATCTGCTGGCTGAAACCGAAGCCGAAAAACCGCCGCAGCCTGCGAACACGGCGCTTGAGCTGGCCGCGACCAACGTCAGTGCACAAGGTCTGGGCACCACCACCGAGAACACCGAGTCCTATACCACCGGCGCCATGAGCACGGCGACGCGCCTGAACCTGTCGATCAAGGAAACCCCGCAATCGGTGTCGGTGATCACCCGTCAGCAGATGGATGATTTCAAACTCGGTACATTGTCCGAGGCCATGCGCCAGACCACGGGCATTGTGGTGCAGCATCTGGATTCGGATAGGGTCAGTTATTCGTCGCGCGGTTATGCGATCAATAATTTCCAGATCGACGGGATGCTCAACACCTTTGATCGCATGAAGTCCGATTCCGACACCATCATCTACGACCGTATCGAGGTGGTGCGCGGTGCCACGGGCCTGACCACGGGGGCCGGTGATCCATCGGCGACCATCAACATGGTGCGCAAGCGTCCGACCGCGCAGTGGCAGGCGCTGGCCGGGGTCAGTGGTGGCAGCTATGACAATTATTACAGCTACGTCGATGTCGGCGGGCCGCTGGCGTTCGACGGACGCTTGCGCGGGCGCACGGTGTTGGCCTATCGCGACAACCAATCGATCAAGGACAAATACGCGCTGCAACGCGAGGTCGGTTATGGCGTGCTTGAGGCGGATCTGAGCGATTCCACCGTGCTGGCGGTCGGTTACGACTATCAGAACAAGCATGTGCAAGGCTCGTCCTGGGGCACCGTGCCTTACTGGAATGCCGATGGCAGCAAGGCCGGTCTCGGCCGTTCGACCAACATGGCGACGTCGTGGAGTTCCTGGCCGCTGCAGGACAAAACCGCGTTTGCCACCCTCGATCAGCAACTGGCCGGCGGCTGGCGCCTGAAAGCTGCGTACACCCACCGCGACAGCGCGAGCGACGGCAAGGTGTATTACGGCGGTGGCGGTTTCCCCGAGGCCGACCGCAGCGGCATGCTCGCTTACACCTCGCACATGATCGGCACGCAGAAAATGCAGGCGTATGACTTCAATGTCTCCGGCCCCTACTCGCTGCTCGGCCGTGAGCACGAAATGATGTTCGGCTATGGCGAGGCCGAACGCCGCTCGAACTCGCCGTACACCATTGCCGGCGCACAACCCAGCGATTACGGAAAAATCCGCGACTGGAAGTACATGGGCGATATCGCCAAATTCAGCGACACCGTCACCGACCTCACCGGCTCCAAGGACAATACCCGACAGAAAGCCGGCTACATCGCCACACGCCTGAGCCTGGCTGATGATCTGCACGCCGTGCTCGGCAGCCGATACGGCAGCTGGGAAGCGTCCAGCACCAGCAACCGTTACGACGCCAGCCGGCAACTGACCAAGGTCGATTACACCAGCCAGAAACAGAACGACGTCTGGACGCCTTACGCCGGCCTGCTGTACGACTTGACCCCGGAGTACACGGCATACGTGAGTTACACCGACATCTTCAAACCCCAAGGCAACCGCGACAAGAACCGCAAATACATCGACCCCGTTGTCGGCAAAAACTATGAAGTGGGCGTCAAGGGCAGTTTGCTCGAGGAACGCCTGAACCTGTCCACGGCGGTGTTCTGGAGCAAGCAGGACAACGTCGCCGAACTCGATAACTCGGTACCGGCGGATCCGGTTACCCGTGAGCAGTTCTACAAATCCGGCGGCAAAGGCAACAAGGTCAACGGCTTTGAGGCTGAAGTATCCGGCGAAATCCTGCAGGGCTGGAACATGACCGCCGGTTACACCTATACCCACTCGGTCGACGGCGACAGCGAGCGCACCAACACCAGTGAGCCGATGAATCTGCTGCGCGTCTCCACCGCGTACCGTTTACCGGGCGAATGGCAGGCGCTGACCGTAGGCGGTGCGGTGAACTGGCAGAGCGATGTGTATGGCACGTCGAGCCGACCGGTCGGCGGCGACACTCAGGAGGCACGCATCAACCAGAGCGCGTACACCGTGGTCAACCTGATGTCGCGCTACGCGTTCGATCGCCACCTGTCGGCGTCGCTGAACGTCAACAACCTGTTCGACAAGAAGTATTACGACAATGTCGGCTTCTATAACGGCGTGTATTGGGGCGACCCGCGCACGGTAACGGTGAGTCTCGACTGGAAGCTCTAAGCCTTTCCCTTCGACGCGGCGTGCCTTCGCCTGACGGGCGCCGCGTCTGTCTGATACCGCCCCGCAACATGCTGCAAAACCTACACTGAACGGGCGTTAACCCGGTGTTAATTCATGCCACCCAGACTCTCTTCCGAGATCTGCTTCATGGACGAACGGCTCCCACTTTTTCAGTAGGAGGCACCATGAAAATCACCACCGTAATCCTTGCCGGGCTGTTTGCCCTGGCTTCTGCCAGCGTCTTTGCCGAAGGCGGCGCTGAGCGTATGCGTTATTACTACGACAACTTCCCGGTTCACCACGCCCAGAGCGCGCAGCAGAGCGACGCCAACGCGAAAGAAATTCGCGTTCCCGCCGACCAGACTGCGCAAGTGACCGAGTCCTATCGCGACTGAGATTGACCGAGCAACCGATGGACCTTCCGTGGCTCCGCTCTGGCCCGGGAGAAGACAGTTTGGCGCCCTGATTCGGGCGCCTTTTTTTATGGGCATTGAGTGGGGTGTTCGACCTTATGCTGTCGCGAGTTCGCAGATTGGGTTGGGTCAGCAAGATCCGCCCCCCTCACCCCAGCCCTCTCCCCAAAGGGACGAGGGGGAAAGGGAGCCGATTTTCATGCTTTTCAAACCTACGTTCGGCTCGATGTTTCAGGTCGGCGTACCTTGCCCAAACACCTCGGTCAGTCCCCTCTCCCTCTGGGCGGTCCGACGTTTCGGGAGGGTTAGGGTGAGGGGCTTCTAGGCTTGGAGGTTTTTGATCCAGAACAGCATCTGCCCATGATCCGGGTCGAACATGCCCGGCGCGAAGCCGAACTTGCGGTAAGAACCCTGAGCCACAGCGTTGCCTTCCAGCACTTCAAGGGTGATTTTGCAGCAACCGCGCTGGCGAGAGATCTCCTCGACTTTCTGCAGCATTTTCTGACTCAGACCGAGGCCGCGGAATTTGCCCACCACCGCCACGTCATGGACGTTGACCAACGGTTTGCAGGCGAACGTGGAGAACCCTTCAAAGCAGTTCACCAGCCCCGCCGGCTCGCCCCCGACAAAGGCCAGCACGCTGAACGCATGCGGGCGTCGGGCCAGCTCTTCGGGGAGCCGACGCAACAGGTCAGGGTCGAGCGAATGACCGCCGCCCATCGGGTCTTCTGCGTAATGATTGAGCACGATACCGATGGCCTCGGCGTGCGTTGGATTGCTGTAGCTGGCTTGAAGCACAAGAATCTCTGCGGAATCCATTTCCATCCCCGAACACACAAAAGCCCCGGCGCGCAAAGTGCGCACTGAAAGGCTGTCTGACCTTAGCGCGGGGGTGATCGAGCGGGCAACCCGCAAATGCAAAAGATCAAAAGATCAAAAGATCAAAAGATCAAAAGATCAAAAGATCGTCCGATCGCGGCCCCAGATCAACTCTTCAGTCCAGCCCAGTTCGGCGAAGTCTTCGGCGCGCAGGCCGCTCTCGCCGGCACAGAAAAACTCATCCAGTTGCGGCGGCTTGACCTCTGTGTCACTGAGCATCGCATGCACCTGGCCTCGGTGATGAATCTGGTGTTCAAACAGGTGCGACAGCATGCGCAAACGGCTGTCGTGCTGCGGCGTGTCGCGGGCAATGGTGACAATCCGGGCCAGATCGCCATCGCGCAGTTGCTCGCAATAGGCAATCAGCCGTCGATCAACGTGAGCCTGCTCTTCACGCAACTGCGCGCCCTCGGTAAACGGCTCATCCGCATTGAAAAACACGTAGCAGTCGGGATGCGGCTCAGCCCCGCGCAACTCGCGTTCCAGTGCATCGACGTAGAACCAGTCGCAGGTGAGGATGTGATTAAGGGTCAGACGAATGCTCGGGAAGAAACTCGCCCGGGGGGCGGCCAGATCTGCCGCACCGAGCTGGCGCCAGGCCTTGGCCAAACGATGATTGGCCCAGGCATTCTGGTAGGCCATGGTCAGCAAATGATGGGAAAGCGGTTGGCTCATGTCGGCGCCCTCTTCACTCACGTTTCGGCAAAGCGCTGCAGTTGCATCTCCTGCAGGCGACTGAGGGTGCGGCGGAACGGGAATTCCAGATAACCCTCGGTGTACAGCGCGTCCATTGGCACTTGCGCCTCGATGTACAGCGGCACTTTACGGTCATAGCACTCGTCGACCAGCGCGATGAAACGCCGCACACCGTCATCGTGAACCGACAATTGCGGCAGCTCGCGATCACCGGCCACCACCCGCTGCGCGCCATCTTCGGTGCCGCGCGCGATGCGCCCTTCACGTTTCTGTGCGCTGAGGTTCGGCACCTCGCTCAACAGAATAGCCGTGTAGCGATCGCACAGCGCGATGAAATCCATGGCGGCGAACGGCTGCTCGCAAAGATCCGCATAGCGACACCACAACACCGACTCGCTGGCCTGCACGACGTTCAACTGACGATGACCGACCGACACGGGTTCGGTGCTGGCTGGCTGCCCGGCGGTCAACGCCTGAAAGACTTCGTCCAGCGCGCTGACCGGCGACGTGATCACAAAGTAGCGTTGCAGGCCGGCCCCTGGATGCAAGCGGTGATCCTCGGCGCCATTCACCGCCACCACCTGCATATGCGCCTTGATCGCGGCAATTGCCGGTACGAAGCGATCGCGGTTGAAGCCATCGGCGTACAGATCATCCGGCGGCAGATTGGAGGTGCAAACGATGACCACGCCTTCGTCGAACATCACCTGAAACAGCCGACCGAGAATGATCGCGTCGCCGATGTCGTTGACGAACAGCTCATCGAAGCACAGCACCCGCACCTCCGCCGCCAGCTCTTTGGCCAGCGCGCGCAACGGATCGGCAATCCCGGTCAACTGGAACGAGCGCTGATGCACCCAGCCCATGAAGTGATGAAAGTGTTGGCGTCGCGCCGGCACCCGCAGACTCTGATAGAACTGATCCATCAGCCAGGTCTTGCCGCGCCCGACCGGCCCCCACAGGTAAACGCCGGTGACCGAACGGGCACCGGCGTGCAGGGCTTCATGGCATTTTTGCAGCGCCCAGACCGCGTGTTCCTGGGCTTCGTCCTGGACAAAGCCCTTGTGTTGAACGGCGTGTTGCCAGGCGCTGAGGGGAGTGTCGAAAGTCATGCGCGGCAGTATGCCACGATGCTTACAGGGAAATATCCAGGCGGGCGATTTTGCCCTGTTCGTTCAAGCGAAACGTATAGCGCAACTGGGCCGGGCTGCCGGGGAATGTCCCGGAAATCAGCCCGTGTACCAGCACCTTGCCGGTGCGCTGCTGGACGTCGAGCACTTCGACCCGTGGCTGATAGCGTTGCCCGGTGTCTTGCATCCATTGCGCGATGGCTTGCGGGCCGACCTGATGCTGGCCCTCGTCGAACACGTTGGCATCCTCGGCAAAAAAACTGCCGACCCGCGAGGTATCGCGTGCGTTGGCCGCATCGATATACGCAGCGATCGCCGGGGCCAGTGTAGAGACAGGATGTGACATGGTTGCAGCTCCTTTTTTTGTTTGGTTCTGCGACCATCCTAAATCAGCGCTGCGTCAGTTTTTGTCAGGAGTGAAGCGCCCACTTTCGTCCAGCTGCATCTGCTCGCGCCAAGTGCGTAACAGGTCGCTGCGCCGCCCCGGATAACTGTCGCCCTGGCGGCTAGCGGCGCTGATGCGGTCGGTTCGAAAAGTGCGGTAGGCGCTGCGCAATTCGCACCACGCGACGATGATCCGCACCTCATTGAGGAAGCCCAGCGCCAAGGGCCAGATCAGCCGCTGACTGGGCACCTGTTGCGCGTCGGCGTAATCGATGTGCAGTTTGGCCTGGTCGCGGATAGCGTGGCGGAACACGTTCAATGGCACGGCGTTTTGTGGAAAACCATAACCCGGCGGGCCCGGCATCACGGTTGGATTACGCAGCGCTTCCTGCGCTTGTGGATCGAGCACTGCGGCAATTTTCGCCAGCGCATCCGCCGCTGCTTTGCCGAGGACTTCATCACCGCGCTGATCGACATAACGCAAGCCGAGGACGATGGCTTCGGTCTCATCGGCGTTGAGCATCAGCGGCGGCAAAAACAGGCCGCTGCGCAGCACATAACCGATCCCGGCTTCACCATGGATCGGCGCGCCGAGGGCGGTCAGCTCAGCAATATCGCGATAGAGCGTGCGCTCGGACACTTCCAGCTCGGCGGCCAGCGTTGCCGCCGTCACCGGGCGCTTTTTGCCGCGCAGCACTTGCAGCAAAGTCAAAAGACGAGTGGTACGCGACACGATGGTCAGGCTCTACTGGAAAAGTGGTCGCAGCTTAGCAGAGGCTGGTGTCAGAAAATGGCAGGAGCCTTTGCTGAAAATGTGGGAGCGAGCTTGCTCGCGAAAGCGGCGGATCAGTCGATAAAGATGTTGGCTGAAAAATGACGCCTTCGCGAGCAGGCTGGCTCCCACAGGGGGTACGCAGTGTTGCGTCAAATATCGACCTTGTGTCGAGCGGCGTAGAGGCAGAGCATTTCCATCGCCAGTGTGGCGGCGGCCAGTGAGGTGACGTCGGCGTGATCGTAAGCCGGGGCAACTTCCACCACGTCCATGCCGACCAGATTGATCCCGCGCAAACCACCGAGAATTTCCAGCGCTTGCACGGTGCTCAAACCGCCGCAGACAGGCGTTCCGGTTCCGGGTGCAAACGCCGGATCCAGGCAATCAATGTCGAACGTCAGGTACACCGGGTTATCGCCAACCCGGGCGCGGATCGCTTCGACAATCGCTTCGCAGCCACGGCGATGCACCTGCCGGGCGTCCAGCACCTGAAAACCCATGTGATCGTCATTGGTCGTGCGCAAACCGATCTGCACCGAACGTGCCGGATCGACCAGACCTTCGCGCGCCGCGTGCCAGAACATGGTGCCGTGATCGACGCGTTTACCCTCTTCATCCGGCCAGGTGTCGCTGTGCGCATCGAAATGAATCAGCGACAGCGCGCCGTGCTTGCGCGCATGGGCCTTGAGCAGCGGATAGCTGATGAAGTGATCACCACCAAATGTGAGCATGGCGCTGCCGGCGTTGAGAATCTGTTCGGCGTGGGCCTCGATGCGTTCCGGGACGGTGTGTGGCGAGCCGTAATCGAAATTGCAGTCGCCGTAATCAATCACCGCCAGATGATCGAACGGGTCAAACGTCCACGGCCAGTGGCGCTCCCAGGCAATCCCGGTGGAAGCCGCGCGAATCCCCCGTGGCCCGAAACGTGCGCCGGGGCGGTTGCTGGTGGCCGTGTCGAACGGCACGCCGCTGACCGCGACATCGACGCCGCGCAGATCACGGCTGTAACGCCGGCGCATGAAACTGGTGATGCCGGCGTAGGTGCTTTCGGCGGCGGTGCCATAAAGGCTGTCACGGGTCAGGGCCTGATCGTTTTGCATGGGCACATCCATCGTGGTGCTCCTGTTGTTATTGATGGCTACGGAAAGTGGTCCACAGACGCGTGCGCTGACGCATGTCCTTGAGGCTCATGCTGCGATCGGCATACAGCCGCGCGCGCACCTCGCTGGGTGGGTAGATGTCGGGATCGTTGCGCACGGCTTCATCCACCAATGGCGTGGCAGCCTGGTTGGCAGTGGCAAAAAACAGCGTGTTGGTCAACTCGGCCACCGAGTCCGGCCGCAGCATGAATTCGATGAACGCCCGCGCGGCTTCGGGGTGCGGCGCATCTTTGGGGATGGCCAGATTGTCTTGCCACACCAGCGTGCCTTCTTTGGGAATGCGATACGCCACTTCGAAGGGTTTATTGGCCTTGTGTGCCTGATCAGCGGCCATGCTCGCGTCGCCGTTGTACGTCAGCGCAAGGCACACGTTGCCACTGGCCAGGTCATTGATCTGCCGGCCAGTGGCGACGTAGAGCACCGACGGCTGAAGTTTCTGCAATAAAGCCTCGGCGGCGGCCAGATCGCTTTTGTCCGTGCTGTAGGGATCTTTACCCAGGTAATGCAGGGCCAGACCAATGACCTCCTGCGGCGAATCGAGGATCGCGATGCCGCAGTCTTTCAGCTTGCTGGCGTTCTCGGGTTTGAACAGCAGATCGAGGCTGTTGAGCGGCACATCGGGCAAGCGCTGCTTCACTGCCTCGACGTTCATCCCCAGACCCAAGGTGCCCCAGGTGTACGGCACGCCGTAGCGATTGCCGGGGTCGACGGCGGACATTTTTTCCAGCAGGTCCGGATCAAGATTGGCGTAGCCCTTGAGGCCGTCGTGGGGGATTTCTTTCAGCGCACCCGCCGCAAGTCCTCGCGCCAGAACGCTGGACGACGGCACCACCACGTCATAGCCGCTACCACCGGTGAGCAACTTGGTCTCCAGCACCTCGGAGGTGTCGAAGGTGTCGTAACGCACATGGATACCGGTTTCCTGCTCGAACCGTTGCAGGGTTTGCGGTGGCACGTAATCGGCCCAGCTGTACAGATTTAGCGTTTTGTCCTCGGCCTGCGCCTGAAGAGCCACGGACAACAGCAGCGCGGAGAAACACAGCTTGAACACGGGAGCCATGACGAACACCTGACCGGAGGAAGTGGTTGCAGAATGCGCGGTCCGATACATTAGAAAAATAGCCGAATAATTATCCTGACTTTATTCCGGAGTAATGTGATGTTGGGTCAACTGCACGACGTCGATTTGCAACTGTTGCGCCTGTTTGTGCGGGTGGTCGAGTGCGGTGGTTTCAGCGCGGCTCAAGGTGATCTGGGCCTGAGCCAGTCAAGCATCAGTCAGCAAATGGCCAAACTGGAAACCCGTCTCGGCTATCGTCTGTGCAGTCGCGGCAAGGGCGGTTTCAGCGTCACGCCCAAGGGCGAGCAGTTGCTGATTGCTGTGCGCACGTTGTTTGAATCGATTGAAACCTTCCGCCATCAATCCAACGGCGTCGCCGGGCGTTTGATCGGCGAAGTGCGCTTGGGGATCTCCGAGTCGGTCGATCAGTCGGTGTTGCAGCGGGTGGCGGTGGCAATCCGCCGCTTTCGCGAGCGTGATGAATCTGTACGCATCGAATTGATCAGTGCCATGCCCGGCGAAATGGAACGCCTGCTGTTGCAACAGCGACTGGATCTGGCGATCGGTTATTTTTCGCAAGTGCAAAGTGCCTTCGACTATCGCCAGTTGTTTAGCGAAACCCAGCATTTGTACTGTGCTGCCGGCCATCCGTTGTTTACCGATGCAGCGCCGAGTGATGCAGCCTTGCAGGCCTGTGACCGAGTCGATCATCCCTATCGGTTTTTGCGCAGTGACGAACCGTTTCAGGGCAAGGTCTGCTCGGCGCGGTCGGAGCAGGTTGAAGGTACGCTGACCTTTATTCTGTCGGGTAAACATGTCGGCTATCTGCCGGATCACTATGCGCGCAGTTGGCAAGCCAAGGGCCTGCTGCGGCCAATCCGCGAGGGCGAGTTGAGTTTCGAGGTGGCGTTTCATCTGGCCCGGCATCGGGCACAGGTGCCGGGGGATGCGCAAAAGGCGTTTGAAGAAGATCTGCTCGCAGCCTTCTCCTGATACATCTCGCTGTAGGAGCTGCCGCAGGCTGCGATCTTTTGATCTTAAAAGATCGCAGCCTCGTTTCACTCGACACCTCCTACATAGCTGTCTACCGCTAGCGGCCAATAAAACCTGACCTTTCAGGCAGTTATTGCTCGTTGCCCTCGCCGCCCTCTTCCGGCATCCTGCGCCTCCATTTTCTGACCCGGCCCCGCCTCGCGGCGCGCAAAACACCATGACCGCCTCTGAAAAAGCCCCGCGCAACAACGACCTGATCTATGGTCTCAACGACCGCCCGCACCTCACTGCCACCGTGTTTGCCGCACTGCAACACGTGTTGGCGAGCTTCGTCGGCATTATCACCCCGACCCTGATCATGGGCGGCGCCCTCGGTCTGCACAGTGAAATCCCCTACCTGATCAGCATGGCGCTGTTCGTTTCCGGCCTCGGCACCTTCGTCCAGGCCAAGCGCTTCGGCCCGGTCGGTTCGGGATTGTTGTGCCTGCAAGGCACCAGTTTTTCCTTTATCAGCGTGATTCTCAGTGCCGGGTTCATGGTCAAGGCGCGCGGTGGTGGCACCGATGAAATTCTCTCGACGATCTTCGGCGTGTGCTTTTTCGCAGCCTTCATCGAAGTGGTGCTGAGCCAGTTCATCGGCAAACTGCGCATGCTGATCACCCCGGTGGTCACCGGCACCATCATCACGCTGATGGGCCTGTCGCTGATCAAAGTGGCCATGACCGACATTGCCGGCGGTTTCGGCGCGCCGGATCTGGGCGCGGCCAGCCATATCTTTCTGGCAGCGCTGGTGATCGGCACCATCGTCGTGCTGAACCGCGTCGACGTGCCGTTTCTGCGCCTGGGCGCGATCGTTATCGGCCTGACGCTGGGCTATGTGGTTGCGTGGCTGATGGGCACCGTGGATTTCGCCTCCATGCCCGAGGTGCCGCTGGTCAGCGTGCCGGTGCCGTTCAAGTACGGTTTCAACTTCGACTGGGTGGCGTTCGTGCCGGTGGCGGTGATTTTCCTCGTGTCGCCGCTGGAAGCTGCCGGTGATCTGACCGCCAACTCGATGATCTCGCGACAACCGGTCAAAGGCCCGCTGTACATCCGCCGAATCAAGTCCGGCCTGCTCGCCGACGGCCTCAACTCGGCCATGGCGGCGGTGTTCAACAGCATGCCGATGGTGACCTTCGCGCAGAACAACGGCGTGATTCAGCTCACCGGCGTGGCCAGCCGCTACGTCGCCTTCTTCATTGCCGGTTTGCTGGTGCTGCTGGGGCTGTTCCCGATGATCGGCGCGGTGCTGCAACTGATGCCGAAACCGGTACTGGGTGGCGCCGAATTGGTGATGTTCGGCACCGTCGCGGTGGCCGGCATCAAGATCCTCGCCGAGGCTGGCCTGCATCGACGCAACATGTTGATCGTGGCGATTTCGCTGGGCATGGGTCTGGGTATCGCTGCCGTGCCAGAAGTCCTGCGTGAGCTGCCGCAAGCGCTGCGCAACATCTTCGAATCGCCGATCACCGTCGGTGCGTTGTGCGCTATCGTGCTGAACATCTTTCTGCCGGAAGAATTCATCGAGCTGGAAGAAGACGATTTCGACCCGGAAGCTTCTATCCTTCAAGTCATGGAAAACCCGGACATGCCGGCCAAAGGTGAACCTGCCCCGGCGGCGGCTGTCGCACAGTTGAACCGCTAACGTCTGGCCTTTGAGAGAAAGGGCTGAGCCGGTGACGGTTCAGCCCTTTTTTGTTGAGAGACCGTTTATGCGCCGTTTCCAAGCCGTCATGCTGTCACTGCTTCTGCTGTCCATCAGCGCCTGTGCGCTTTTCCCCAACCGTGATCCGGTGAACATCAACGTGGTCGGCCTCGAACCGTTGCCGAGCCAGGATCTGGAAGTGCGTTTCGCCATCAAGATTCGCGTACAGAACCCCAATGAGACGGCCATCGACTACAACGGCATTGCGCTGGATCTGGAGGTCAACGGCCATTCGCTGGCCTCCGGCGTGAGCGATCAGAGCGGTTCGATCCCGCGTTTTTCCGAAACCATCGTCACAGTCCCCGTCAGCATCTCGGCGTTCTCGGTGCTGCGCCAGACTCTTGGCCTGAGCCAGACGCAATCCCTCGATAACCTGCCCTATGTGCTGCGCGGCAAGCTTGCCGGCGGTCTGTTTGGCACCATGCGCTTTGTCGACAGCGGCAAGCTCAGCCTGCCCAAGGCCACTGCCGCTACCTGGTAAAAATGCGCTAGCCTGCTTCGTTCCTGAAAGACACGCATGGAGGCTGCAGCTTTATGGAAGACATACCGACGCTGTACACCGAACGACTGATCCTGCGCCCATTGCAACTGGCCGATGCCGAAGCCGTGCAGCGCGAATTTCCGCATTGGGACGTGGTGCGTTATCTGAACGCGGCCGTGCCATGGCCGTATCCGGAGGACGGTGCCCTCGCCTATCTGCGCGACATTGCCTTGCCAGCGGTGGCGGCAGGCAAGGAGTGGCATTGGACGATTCGCCTCAAGGCCGCACCCGAACAGTTGATCGGCAATATCAGCCTGATGGATCAGGCGGACAACCATCGCGGCTTCTGGCTGGCGCCGGCGTGGCAAGGTCAGGGCTTGATGACTGAAGCCTGTGCGGTGGTGACCGATTACTGGTTCAACGCTCTGCAACGCCCGCTGATGCGCGTGCCGAAAGCGGCGCCGAACATCGGCTCACGCAGAATCTCGGAGCGCGCGGGAATGCGTTTGATTCGGACCGATGAAGACGATTTCGTCGCTGGGCGTTTCCCTCGGGAGCTCTGGGAGATCACCCGCGAAGAATGGCAGCAACGCCACTGATTTCCAAGACACACCACCGATCCATTGTAGGAGCTGCCGAAGGCTGCGATCTTTTGCTTTTGTTTTTTAAGATCAAGATCAAGATCAAGATCAAAAGATCGCAGCCTTCGGCAGCTCCTACAGGGGTTACCAAGGCAGTGGGTTAGGTGTGGAAGCGCACCCCGGGTTTGGCGCGTTCATCTACTGACAGCTCAAACACATCCGGCCGCGCATAGTGGCCGACCACATCGTAGTCATAGCGCGCACGCACCAGTTCATCGGTGTCGATTTCAGCCGTGAGCAAGCCCGCCTCACCGCGCAACGGCCCCGCCAGCACGTCGCCCATCGGTCCGACAATCACGCTGCCGCCGGCAATCAACGGTCGATCCGCCGGCCAGTTGGCAATGTCGACACCCAACGCCTGAGGCGATGCCTGCACCTGGCACGCACTGACCACAAAGCAGCGGCCTTCATGGGCGATGTGACGCATGCTGACCTGCCACATTTCACGCTCGTCCACGGTCGGTGCACACCACACGTCAATGCCTTTGGCGTACATCGCCGTGCGCAGCAGCGGCATCATGTTTTCCCAGCACACCACGGCGCCGAGCTTGCCCACCTGGGTGTCGAACACCGGCAAAGTCGAGCCGTCGCCCTTGCCCCAGATCAACCGTTCGGTGCCGGTTGGCATCAGTTTGCGGTGTTTGCCGACGAGGCCGTCCTGCGGGTCGAAATACAGCGCGGTGCAATACAGCGTGCTGCCAGAGCGTTCAATCACGCCGATCACCAGATTGGCCCCGGTCCGCGCCGACAGACCGGCCAGCGCTTGCGTCTCGGCCCCCGGCACATCGATCGCATTGGCAAAATAACGGGCGTAGGCTTCACGCCCCTCAGGCAGGCGATAACCCAATTGTGTGCCGAAACCCTCGCCTTTCGGATAACCGCCCAGCAGCGCTTCCGGCATCACTACCAGCGCCGCGCCGGATTCGCTGATCGCGCCTTCCCAACTCAAAATCTGTTCCAGAGTGGCAGCTTTGCCGTCGGGCAATGCGCCGATTTGCAGCGCGGCAACAATCGATTTGGCCATTACGGGGACTCCTTCAGGTTCAGTGGTTGCCGATTCTGCGGCGCCACGCGATCATGAATAAAGCCCCAATTGCTGCTTAATGATATGAGCCAAATGAATATCGCCACGGTCGACCTCAATCTGCTGAAAGTCTTTGAAGCCTTGCATGAAGAATCCAGCGCCAGCCGCGCGGCGTTGCGTCTGGGCGTCACGCAATCGGCCGTCAGCGCGGCGTTGCGCCGGTTGCGTGAGGTTTACGGCGATCAATTGTTCGTGCGCACCGGGCGTGGGCTGGCCCCGACGCTCAAAGCCAATCAATTGAAACCGGTGGTCAGCGACGCGCTGAACAAATGCCGACAAAGTCTGGCGATGGTCGACCCGGCGGCCAATCAATACGAGGGTCGCTCGGTTACCGTAGGGCTGTCGGATGACTTCGAGATCGCCTACGGTCGCCGCCTGATCGAAGAAATCGCCCGCATCGCACCGAAGCTGCGGGTGATCTTTCGACAGACTCATAGTCAGATCGTCGCCCGCGCGCTGATGGAACGCAGCATCGATCTGGCGATTACTGCCGGTGGCTTTGCCGAGCGCTTGCTCAGCCGTCAGGTGTTGGGCGAAGGTGGATATGCCTGTCTGGTCGATCCGGCGAGCCTTGCGCCTGGTCAGCAACAGATTGATCTTGAGGCGTTCGTTGCCCGCGAGCACATTCTGGTGTCGTCCGGCGGGTTTATCGGGATTACCGATGAGGGGTTGGCGGCGCTGGGACTGAGCCGGCGAGTGTGCGCCTCGACCACACATTTCGCCGCGCTGCCGTATCTGCTCAAGGGCAGCCGGGCGGTGGCGACGATTCCGACGCATGCCGCCGAGAGCATCGCCGCACTCAGCGGTCTGGCGCTGCTGCCCTGCCCGCTGAAGTTGCCGCGTTATCCGATCGAACTGGGCTGGCGCACCAGCACGCAGATCGATCCGGTGGTGGTCAAAGTGCGTGAAGCGATTGCCACGACGTTCAGTTGAAGCGTTACTTGTTGGCGGCCATCAGGCGATTGACTTCACTGCGTACCATGTTGGCGAACTCCGGCGGCGACATGCCGTCCAGTTCCGCGCGGACCCACTCGGCCCATTTGCCTTTGCGCTTGCCGCGCTCGCCGAACAAACGCGCGGCTTCGCCTTTGGCTTTGCCCAGATTGTTCTGCCAGAGTTCGAACAGACGGGATTTCTCGTCTTCCAGCGCAGCGCGCTCTGCAAGGGATTTGTCGGCCAGATTGAAACTCATGGGGAATTATCCTGCTGCGTAAAATGGCGACATCTTACACGCTCGACGGAAATCTCCCGCGCAGGTTTTTATTTCTGACCTAAATTCAGTGCAACTTTTCAGCAAGCGCCACACTCCATTGATCACTGTCCATTCAACTGCAAGGAGTCACCCAATGGCCCGCAAATCCGCCGTGCAAGCCGCCGAAGACCAAATCAAGGATCAGGCCTTCAGCGAACTTCAGGCTCTGATTCAAGAGTCCGACAAACTGCTCAAGAGCAGCGCCTCACTGGTCGGCGAAGAAGCGGAAACGCTGCGCGGACAAATCGCCCTGAAACTGCAACAGGCGCTGGATTCCGTGTCGAGCGTGCGTGATCGCACCAAACCAGCGGTCGATGCCACCGAAAGCTACATCGGCGGCCACCCGTGGCAGACCGTGGCGATCTCCGCCGGTTTCGGCCTGGTGGTCGGCTTGCTGCTCGGCCGTCGCTGAGTCAAACGCGCACGAAAAAGGCGAACCCACTGGGTTCGCCTTTTTTATGCCTGCCGGTTTTTTTCTGTTCAGATCCTGAATTCAGCTCGGTATTCCACGTCGGCGTACCTCGCCCATTCACCTCGTTCAGTCCCCTCTCCCCCCGGGAGAGGGCTAGGGTGAGGGGCCTTTGCTCTTTGCTCACACCCCCGCCAGTTCGCGCAACTGCGCCAGCGTCTGCGCGTCCAGCACAATGCCCTCAGCCAACGACTTACTGCGTTGCCAATGCCGACGATCCCCCGGCAAACGCTTGAGCCCGACACTGTGCATCTGGCGCACCAGTTCGCCACTGCGTTCGGCAAAACCCTGCCCGGCGGCTTTGCTCGGGTCGATGACAATCAGCAACTGCCCGGTCCACGGCGTTTTCGCCCCGGGATGATTGGACCAGTCGAACTCGAAGGAAAAATTCCCCCCGGTCAACGCTGCGGCCAGCAACTCGACCATCATCGACAGCGCCGAACCCTTATGACCACCGAACGGCAACAACGCCCCGCCCTCAAGAATCGCCTTGGGATCCTGAGTCGGCTGACCGAGGCTGTCCACGCCCATCCCGGCCGGCAGCCGCTCACCTTTGCGCGCAGCGATCTGCACGTCGCCATGGGCGATCGCGCTGGTGGCCAGGTCGAAGACAATCGGCGCGGCGCCGGCCCGTGGCGCGGCGAACGCAATCGGGTTGGTGCCGAACAGTGGCCGGTCGGCGCCATGGGGCACCACGCAGGTCATGCTGTTGACCACACTGAGCGCCACCAGACCTTCATCGGCGAAAGGTTCGACATCCGGCCACAGTGCGGCGAAGTGGTGAGAGTTGCGAATCGCCAACACGGCAATCCCGGCGTTTCGCGCCTTCTCCACCAGCAGCGGCCGGGCGGCAGCCAGTGCCGGTTGGGCGAAACCGTTGCCGGCATCGACACGGACAAATCCCGAGGCGACATCTTCGACGTGCGGCACCGCGTGCCCGTTGACCCAGCCGCTGGCCAACGTCGAGACATAACCGGGAATGCGAAACACGCCATGGCTGTGAGCGCCGTCGCGCTCGGCCCCGGCGCAGTTGGCGGCCAGCACTTGCGCGACGTCGGCGGAGGTGCCGTGGCGCAGGAAAATCGTTTCAAGCAGTTGCGTCAGCGCTTCGAGAGATAACGAGGACGCGACAGCAGAGGACACATGATCGTGTGGCGCAGACATCTGAAGCTCCAGAATGATTATTGGAGGGAACAACAGCGTACGGACGACTTGCTCGTCGATTAACCACGGCGGAGCTGTCGGCTGTCAACCCTTCGATCATTCGGGAGTGATTGACGCCCTTCCGCACATTTCAGCTCGGCGCGTGCGGTAACTATGTACCGCCTGCGCGCTGAACTGCGTACCTATTCTTGAGCCCCCGCCCAAGGCGCCTGCATTCAGAGCTCAGCGATGTCTAGCCCCACTGCACCTTTATTGTTCCCCGACATTCTTAAATCCCCAGGCCTGCATGAGGGCTTTCGTCTGGCCCACGGTCTGAACAGCAAAGATTTCTCTTGGCTCGCTCATGTGCAACTGGCAACCCATGCGCTGCGCAGCGAACAAACCCCGCCGATGCTGGCCGAACGCATTCTGTTAAACGCCGACAAGCAATTGGCTGTGCCGCTGGCCGGCAGTTTTATTCTCAGCGCCGGGCCGGATGACAAGGGCGTGTTTCTCTATACCCCCTACGATGGCCTGAAAAAATACAGCGATCACAAGGTGCTGACCGAAGCCTTGCAAGCGCGCCTCGACAACGCTGACGAAAAGGATGATCTGCTTGCCTTTCTCACCGTGTCGCTGCGCAAGGAATTGGTGGAGAAACGCAGTTTTACCCTGACCCGTGAAACGATCGAAGGCGATGTATTTGACGATCAACAAGCCGCGATCAGCCAATCTCAGGAAACCTGCGGGCGCGACCAGCTGGATGAACTCAAACGCCTGCCTTCGCTGACCACCCTGCTGGAAAAGATTCTCGATGAACTGCTCGAACCTCACTTTGCCGGTTTGCAGCAGTCGCGCACCCGGGTCAGTTTTTTCGCTGACACCGCCCCACTCTCCGGGGATGTCAGGCAATGGGTCGATTCGCTATCGCTGAGTGAAGCGCTACTGCTGTACTTCCGCCGTCATGGCTGGCCGCGTGGTCAGACAGCTGAATTTTCCCATCCCGCCCGCGCAACCCGGCCTGCTGACCAGATCGCGTGGGCAGAAGCGATCAAATCCGCGGCGGGAAAACTGACCATGCTGTTGTTTCGGCAACTCGAGGCCTACTGGAATGCCGCCTCATTCGAGGGCTCGCCCAGACGCGCATTCTTCAGCCAGACACTGCAGGATCAGGTGCGTGCGGATTTGATGATCAAGCGCGAAACGGAAATCCTCTCTGCCGCTGAGTTCGACGCATTGCACTGCTTGATTCGGGAACCGAATGTCGCTTTCCAGCGACCCACCTTCGAAACCGTGTGCTTGCGCGAGGAGAGCACCTATGTCGAGTTGGCCGGCTCGCTGATGATCAACCATGACAAGGCCTATCTCTACACCCCCACGCAAGGCTTTCAGGTTCTCACCGACTACGCCGATCTGAAACAGACGTTGACCGCCAAACTCAATACCGCCGGACATGAGGACGAGCTGTACGGCCTCATGAGTATGGAGGAGCGCAATCGCTATCTTGGTTTCACCAACGCCCAGGTGTCCGGTGAAAACATCGGCGGCGAGATCATTGCGACGCTGTTTGAGGCAATCCTCACCAAACAGCGCCAGAACGTTGAATACGTCTTGCAACTCTTTCGCCAAAGCGAGCGCACGACTGACATCCATGCGCTTTTCGACAAGGCGCTGGATGTCCGCGCACTGATTCACGAGCGTCTGCTCAAGCTTGACGTCAACGAACGCTGGAGCACCCGCCCGCTGTTTTCCAGCGCACCACCCTCCTCACTCGTGCAGGCCGACAAGGCTGGGCAATTGGCGACAAAGCTGGAACGCACCCTGGATAATCTCACCAGCCACTTTAAAAATCAGCCGACCACGAGCAGCACTGAACAACGCGCCTTTCTCGAAGATATTCGATGGAAACTGGCGCAGGCTTTCGAGGACGGCGTGCGTGGAGAGGCACAGATGAGAAACCTCAGCGGGTCCTGGCTGACGGCCGAGCGAACACTAGTCGAAACCGTGTTCAACGCAAAACACGCAACACGCATGGATCGCCAGTCCCTCAATGGCTTCCGGCCGGATGCATGGTCGCTCACCCTCACCCGCACGGGCCAAAGTGAAGTGATGTCGCTCGCCCACTGCGTACTCCTGACCGAACGCGGAGGCATGGATGTCAAGCATTCCGGGCGGGCCATCCTGTGGACCCCAGCCATGGGCCTGGAATCGTTCGACGACATCGCCATTGCGCAAAAGCAAATGCAACGACGGCTCGACGACAACAACCAGAATCAGACGCTGCTGGAAAACCTGCCACCGAAGCAACGCCAACTCGATCAGCCATACACTCTGGGTACCTTCCAGCTGATTGAAGGCGATGTGTTGAACGATCGCATGCAGTCGGCCATTGAACATTTCCTCGACCATTGCGAGCTATTACGCGTTTGCATCAAGGACAAGGACACACTCGCTAACTTCCTGAGTCAGATGAAAAACACCGTCATCGATAGCAACTTGCGCCGGGCCATTGAACTCGCGCGGGCCATCGTCCGCCGGCTCGACTATCCAGACTGGTTACGCATGGCCCCGGTCACCGAACAACACACGCAACTCGCCCTGCTGGATGAACTGCGGCGCAGCTTTATCGATGGCAAGGATTTTCTCGAAGGCGTCCCTGCCTTAGCTACCTATGTCGAGCAGACGCTGAAGACCCTGCTCGACGCCAGATTCCCGAACAATGGACTCAAACCCCAGGAGATCCAGATCACACCGAATCTGACGCTGGCCGGCCCTGCGTGCAATCTTCTCGATTTTGCCTTGCATCACTACAACATCGTGCAGGGCACCGGGTTCAAGGTTGCCTCGAACACAGCCACCGCGTTACCGAAGCACCTCAATCAGACTGCCGTGCAGCAACTGCTGCAATCCCTCGATATCACCACCACCTACACGCAGAAAGTGACGCAAGCGCTGTCAGCTGACAGTGCCTCGGCACGCACCAGCAAAGCGCGCTTTTTACGTCAATTGCCCTGGCAGTTGATGCAGCACGCGCACTCGCTGAAGTTGCAGCAACAGCTGTCAGAAAGCGGCTACGACTACATTTGCCAGGTTCTGGACATGCCGGACGGGGTGGCGCGTGCCACAGTCAAGGACGCCCACGCCATTGTCTGCCCGCTGTTATTGAACAAAACCACGGGCGCCGCTTTTGTCGAGGCCCTCGGACTTTATGTGATCGGGCCGGGTGCAGGACAAACAGGTCCACGGGTGCTCTACGCGCCTTACTCCAAATACGTTTTTCGCGAATTCGATAATGAAGCGCAGTTGATTGATGCGTTGAATACACCGGGGCACTTCCAGGATCTGATCATTCGACGTTTGCCCTCAGGGCAACAGGCAGGCTTCAGGAATCTATTGAAAACAACGATCGGCAAACCGACTGAAATCAAGCTGCAAAGCACTGCCATTAACGGCAATCTACTGGAGCGATTGCACAAGGACACGCTCAGCCTGTTGCCGCAGTTGCTCAGTTGCCAGCCGCAGATCAATGCGCAATCCGACTGGGAAGCGGCGAAGTTTCTATTCAGCCACGGTGTCCGTCTGGTCCCCCATCTGTTGCCGGGGAAACTCGCTTCTTTGTTTTTTCTCTGGAAGAGTTACAAGGACTTCAAAGAGTCTGCCGAAGACCTGCAGGAGCACCATTGGGCGAACGCCCTGAAAAGCTTCATTGCAGGAGCGATCTCCCTGTTCAGTCTGGGTCGTTTATCCTGGGAAACAGAAGTGGAAGAGGAAACAGCCGAATTTGCCACTGAAACGCAGGCGCCTGGATCGACGGCTGTCGCAAGCGGCGCGACGACAACGGTAAAAGCCGCCTCTCGCTGGGCAAAAGTCGCACCCGTTACGGCCTCTCGCATTAATCTGCAACGCTTTGAAACCACCACCGCTCTCGAGAAGCTGAAGCTTGAGGACAATAAACTTGTTTATAGGGATTCGTCGACGGCACAAAAATATGCGGCGATTGCCGGCAAGGTCTATCCGGTGATCCAGTCTGAAAAAACCTGGTATTTGCAGGTAAAGGACGGCGGGCAAGGGCCGGCGCTTGAACAGAAGAACTCGAGACTTGTAATTGCCGGCGCCGACAAGTCGGCTCGTCGTTGCCGGTCAAAACAACGCAACAGCGTGCAAACCGACATCGAGCGCAGCCGCTCAATAATGATGCACATCCAGGCCAAAGGGATGGCACAAATCAACCGCCGCTATCCCGCCAGAGCCTTCGTGATTCAGCAAGCTGTCGGTCGGGCGAGAGACTATGCGCTGAATTGCCTGCACAACTTCGTCATAAATCGCGACAACCTGGGTGGCACTCGAGTTGAAACATTACTCAAACACTTTTTCGAAGTTTCGCAAATCACACCCAGGCTACTCAGAAAAATCGAACAGGTGATCATTCCCCTTTGCCGTGAGTTAACTGATCCAAAAGATGACTTGCTCTATACGGAACGCTTTTTCGCGGGCCTGAATGCGCGGTATGGCGACGATACGGTTGCATTTGTTTTCAAGGAAGACAAACGAAAGGTCGTCCACTTCACCGAACTCTTTTTTAATCCGGGGCTGCATGCCTACACCGCTTTTCTGCCGCCCAGGTTCAATATTGACTCTCATGCTCGCGCGATCACGCTGATCCATGAACTTTCGCATTTAGTCTGCGACAGCGACGATTTCGAATCCGTAGAGGCGATGGGGCCATTTCCCCAACTTATCGATACATCAACCGCAAACGGACTACGTCTCAAAGCTGATATTGATCGGCTGCGTAAGTCCTTTTCCCGCTCCACCCCATTTTCGCAGTTGTTCGCAGAGAAGAGTACGAAGGGTGTGTGGGTGGGTCTGGATCAGTTGCCGGAGCGCGCCAATGAGTACAAAAAAATTCTCAGTCTGACAAAAACCCAAAACCTCGCAGATGCACGTAAAGCCTTTCGCAGTGCGGTTTCTGATGAAGCACGCGTTGATGTGATGCTGGCCAACGCCGACTCGATCGCGTTGCTCATCAGCGAAATGGGCCGGGAACTGGACCCGCTTCCGGTCCCCATACCTTTACCGGCGCCAACTTCAAGTCAGACAGGATCCTCATCTGCTTCGCCTTGACGACTGGAACAAAAAAATACGCCGGCTAGAAGCCGGCGCATCTTCACACGTTGCATTCGGGTTGGTTAATCCTTCTGATCACGCAACACATTGCCCGACGCCCCGTCGATACGGAACTCGTAGACAACGCCATCAGCTTTGCGCCCCTCGCCTTTCCAGTAGCCGTTGTTGTCGGCCTCGATCTCATAGACCTCGACATAACCGGCCTTGGTCTTGACGATCTCGATGGCTTTTTCGATGGTGATCCAGCCAGCGCCCGGCCGATCGGCCAACGCTGCGCCAGCGCTGAGCAAACTGGCGGTGGCAATCAACGCTGCGATTGTCTTTTTGATCATTTTTTCACTCCATTTGTGAATAGTGTTCATTAGCGTCCTGCTTTTTGGGTGCCGGAGCGAAAAATAAGTTCCACTTTGATGGGTAAATGCCATGACGGATGTTCTCGGCAACTTGCCGACAAGGTTAGAATGTGCGAAATCAGGACGAGTCAATGACCCAAGACACCCTCTCGGAAGCCGAATACGATGCGATCACTGATGCCGCCGCGCATTGGTGCATGCGTGTGCACGCCGCCGACTGCACAGACGGAGAACGTCTCGCATTCAAGCAATGGCACGACGCACATCCACTGCATGCCTTCGAATATGAAGCCATGCTGGAAATCTGGGAAGTGGCTGAACACTTGCCTCGCCCGGAATCGGCGTCATTCGTGCCAGCGCCTCGACCTTCGCGCGCATGGCGTCAATTCGCTGTTGCCGCCGGTGTCTGTGCACTCGCTCTACCACTGGCCGCTTACACTGGCTGGAACCTGGGCTGGCTGCCCGACAGCTATGAACATTTCGCCGCCAGCGATAATGTCCGGCAGGTCACGCTGAGTGATGGCAGCCAGATCGAACTGAACCTGAACACCGACCTGACCTTCAGCAATTACAAGGACGAACGCCGGGTCACCCTGAAAAAAGGTGAAGCGTTCTTTACGGTCAGTCACGACATGTCCCACCCGTTTGTCGTCCGCGCAGGCGAAGGCAAGATTCGAGTCACGGGAACACGGTTCAACGTCTGGATGTATCAGGATCAAGTGCGCGTGAACCTGATCGAAGGTTCGGTGCTGGTCACCAGCAATCGTTCATTACCGGGCGATGGCTTGCGCCTTGGCCCGTCGATGCAGGCACGTTACAAACAAGGCGACTACATGCCACAGATCAGCCAGACCTACGCCAGCGACACGTCACTGGCGTGGCGCAATGGCAAACTGGTGCTGGATAACCTGGCGTTGAGCGAAGCACTGCCACTGATCAACCGTTATCTGAGCAATCCACTCGAACTGGCTGATAACAGCACCGGTTCGATTCGCGTGGGTGGCATCTACAACATCAAAGAGCTGAACAACCTCGCCAACAGCCTGCCCAAGGTGCTGCCGGTCTACCTGAGCCGTAACAAGGAAGGTAACCCGGTGATCAACTCGATACCGCAACAGCCGCCAAAAAGCTGAAGGCCGCACCCCTTGCAGGATGCGGCCTTCAGGCTCGATGCAATGAACGCTTGTACTTATTGAGCGGCGACTTTCCCCACCTTGTCCAACGTCGCGCGAACAGTCTGCAGCTGATACTGCGGATCAGCCTGAATCTGCTGCTCGGTGAACGGCAGCACACTCCACTGCTTCTTCGAGAATGCCTCGGTCTGATCCCGCGAATACTTCGATGCCGGATCGCTGGACAGCGAGAACGCCAGTAGCCCTTGGGCGTGCGGGCCTTTGTCGTCAAAGGTCACGACTTGCAGGTAGCTGGTGCCACTGACCACTTCGAGTTTGCCGTCCTCACGGGACACGCTCTGGATGGCGTTGTAGATCCCGAGAACAGCCGGCCCGCCGTGAATCGGCGTCTGTTGCCCGCCACTGCTGACCACCTGGATATCACCCCAGCGGGTTTGCGGCGTGAGGCCCATTTTTGTACTCGATTCGACCGACGCCAACATGGCCGCACGCAACGCCTTGGCCACCGCTGGCTGCTCGACTGCCAGGCCACGCGGAGTGTGTTGCGCATCCTTGGGATCGAACGCCACGCGCCAGACATCCGGCGAAGCCTGCAATGCCTGCATGATGTTCTGGAAGTGCACCAGGCCCACGCCCGAATCAAGATTGGCGCGGCCATCCCAGGCCTTGAGGCTGACGCAAACCGGTTTGAGAGCCTGAGCGTCGGCGCCGAGGTCAGCGGCACAGAACTTCAACAGATCCGGCACCACCTGCGTTGCCAGATACACCTGGTCGTCCATCACCATTTGCTGCAGATCCTTCACCGCCAACGGCCCTTTCTTGCTCAGTGTGCTCAAACGCTCCAGAGCAAACCGGGCGCGCAAGCCCAGCGGCTGGCCATCCTGACTGATCAACGGCGAGAAACCGGTGAGCGGCTGCGCCGGGTTGGCCAGCCATGCCGAGTCATTGGAGTGCTGGACAAAGTCCTTGCGCAGCAGTTGCGGCAGTTGGCTGGAGGCATAAATGCCTTTCTGCGCCGCTTGCGGGTCGATGTCCCACGCGCAGGCACTGTTGGAGCCGTCCAGCACGATCATTTGTGTGCCGATACGCGGGTCGCTGCACTTGGCCAGTTTCTCGGCGTTGACGTTCGGCACCACCGACAGGTTCATGTACAGCGTCTGGCCTTTGTCATCGACGGCCAGGGTGTTGACCCACGGAATCCCCTGAATCTTGTGCACCGAATCCTGCAGTTCTTGCAGCGTCTTCGCCTGATTCATCGTGTACCACTGGTTCAACACCCGATCATTGTCGAGGTTGGCGTCGCGCAGGCTATAAGCGAACTGATTGTCCCAGTCGAGCTTGCCCGGCCATTGCACAATCGGCCCGAATTGCGAGCTGTAGACATCACGCGAGACCGGAACCACCTGCCCGTCGGCCTGTTTCACCTGCACGGTGACGGTCTGCTTGTTCAACGGCAGGGATTTGCCATCGAGCAGATAGCGTGTGGAATCCTTCGGATCGAGTTGCAAACGATACAAGGTGAAGTGTTTCGACGAATCGACCGTGTGCGTCCAGGCCAGGTGCTGATTGAAACCGATATTGATCATCGGCAGGCCCGGCAATGCTGCGCCCATGACGTCGAGTTTGCCGGGAATGGTCAGGTGCATCTGATAGAAGCGCATGCCGCCGACCCAAGGAAAGTGCGGGTTAGCCAGCAACATCCCGCGGCCATTGACCGAGCGTTCACTGCCCACTGCGACAGCGTTACTGCCACGGTCCAGGGCGAAGCGCTGCTGACGTGCGTCAGCCAACTGATAGGCCTGCACGTTTTGTTCGATTGCGGCGCTCGCATGCGGCGGTGTAGCACCGACCAGGGCCTCGGCGAACTGGCCGACACCGCCCTCGACCAACAGACGGCGGGTCAGCTTCACCAGATCTTCCGGTGCAATCTCTCGCACCCACTCACCCTGACACTGTTGCGGCAAGCCTTGCGGACGGCGCTCGGCCAGATAACGGTTGTAGCCGGCGGCGTAGCCCTCAACCAGATCACGCACCTGCGCAGGTTGCGCCTGCCAGAAAGCCTTGACTGCTTCAGGCGTATTGAGCCAGGTAAAAAACACGTCGCTGACGCGGTTTTCGCGTTGCTCGACGGTGAACTGATCCGGACCGAAGTAACGGGAACGCTGGCCATTGACCGTCACGATCTCGTTGGCCAGCAGGCACAGATTGTCCTGGGCATAGGCATAGCCAATGCCAAAACCCAGCCCGCGCTCGTCTTGCGCGCGGATATGCGGCACGCCAAAAGCAGTGCGGCGAATATCGGCGCTGACGTCCGTGGCCGGGCTGAACGCATGGGCCGAACCACTCAAGCCAAAAACCACGCCGGCCAAAGTCAGTCCGGTTAACTGTCTGGAAATTATCACGCTCGCTCCTGATCGACATGCCAAAGAGCGGATCTGACGCTGACGCGGACCCGCCCTGGAAACACCCACGCGTCCACGCGCAATGAGCCTGTCGAAGAAACGAAGCCGAAGAAAAAAATTTAGGCTCGCCGCGTAATCCCCGAAAGCACAATCAAAAGCCCCTCATCCTAGCCCTCCCGAAACGTCGGACCGCCCAGAGGGAGAGGGAACTGACCGAGGTGATTGGTAGAGGTACGCCGACATGAAATACCGAGCCGGACTCGAACCCAGAAGCAGATCAAAAACTCCTCACCCTAGCTATCTCCCAGAGGGAGAGGGAACTGACCGAGGTGATTGGTAGAGGTATGCCGACATGAAATACCGAGCCGCACTCAAATTCGCAAGCAAATCAAAAGCCCCACCCACCCCGCTTCTCACCACTCAACAGGATGAGCGTTAGCTCGGCTGCAGCTCTTGATCTTGCCGTGCTGGCCCCTTCGGCAGGCTGAGTGGAGGGATTTATCCGGGGGTGGGAGCGCAGCGACTGCAGTGGTCAACTAATTCCGGACACCTCGATAGGTGGTTTTGACGCCATCGCTCGCTCATAAACGGTCGGTGGCAGATATCCCAGTTTCGAGTGCAGCCGTTCGTTGTTGTAAAACCCAACGATGTATTCGGTGATGTCGCGGATCGCTTCAGCGTGGTTCGCGTAGTCACGTCGCCATACCCGCTCCATTTTCAAACTCAAAAAGAAGCGCTCCATCACTGCGTTGTCCCAGCAATTACCTTTACGGCTCATGCTCTGCTGCATGTCGTTTCTTGCCAGTAATTCTCTGTAAGCTGCACTCGCATATTGGCTACCCCGATCTGAGTGGGCAATCAAGCCTGGTGGCGGTTGACGTTGCGCGATAGCCAGTTGCATCGCAGTGCACACCAGCTCTGCCGGCATGTTCGGAGCCATCGACCAGCCCACTATCTTGCGTGAAAACAAGTCCAATACCACGGCCAGATACAACCAGCCACTGCGGGTGCGGATATAGGTGATGTCGGCTACCCAAGCCTTGTTTGGCGCCACTTGGTCAAAATTTCTGCTCAGTACATTCTCTGCAATCGGCAGGTCATGATTACTATCGGTTGTGTGTACAAACTTGCGCTTCCAGGCTGAACGCAGTCCGTTAGCCCGCATCAATCGACGGATTTTATACAGCCCGACAAGCATGCCTTTACCGCGCAAAGCGTCGCGCAAAGGGCGGCTGCCGTAGCAGCCTCCACTCTCGGCGAAAGACGCCTTGAGTTGCACAAGAACAGGACAACTCTGCCGAACAGGCGCATCAGCACGCTTCTGAGACTCATAGAAGCCTGAACGACTGATGCTCAGCAACCGACAGACATGTGCCACTGAGTAAGCCTTCTGTTGCAGCTGCCGAACCAGTCGATACCTTACTTCAGCTCGCGGGCAAAGAAGGCGGTAGCCTTTTTTAAGATGTCGTTGTCCACCTTGAGCTGACGATTTTCCTGTTCCAATTGCCGGATGCGCTGTTGCTCTGCCGTTAATGGCTTGCCGATTCCGGCCTGCCCCAGTTGCTCTGCCTCGTATTGCTGAACCCAGCGTCGAACGGCTGTCTCACCAATGTTCAGATCCTGGCAAACCTGTACAACGGTGAGTCCCTGATCCTTGATCATCTTCACGACTTGCAGCTTGAAGCTGTCGTCGAATGCCCTGCGTTTTTTAGTCATGAATAACTCCTCGATAGATGTATTTTCCACCTATCGGGGTGTCCGGGGAAATTAGACCACTGCAGACCGTTCGACGAAGTCGAACACATCGAGAGGAGGTGCAGCGAAGCAAACCGTAGGCGATGCCCCCGGATAGATCCCGCAACGAAGGCACCCGAGCCACGGCGAGGGCCGAACGCCGGGGCCCAGACCTTTGGTTCCTTTGGGGCGTTTGCCAAAGGGACTCGCTGTAAGAGCGAAACCGCCAGCCGCAACACCCAAAACAACGGATATTCACCCAAAACCCCAAGAGCCTGGTCGGCCCAAAGGCCGCCAAGCCCAAAGCGATCTCAAGCCAGAATCACAAGAAAAAGACAAACCCCCGACAAATTTTCTACATCTTTTCTTTCATGATTTGTCGTGCTGATACGTCTTGTTTAAAGAGCGCAAAAAAACCTTTCCCGATCAGGCTCTGAAAAGGAGTAATCGCATGTACAACTCGCAACTACCAACGGACGGTAGCCAGGCCCCCAAAGGAGCTTCCATGAGCCCACACGCGAGCGATTTCGGGCAACGCGTCGAGCGTCACGGCAACGAACGCATCCGTTTGCTGCTGAAAAGTTTCGGGCTGCGCACCAGCCTGATTCGTCTGAAAGTCATTGATGCCCTGCTGGTCGCCGCACAAAGCGAGCGGCGTCTGGGTGTGCGCGGCGTCCACAGCCAATTGCTGGATCTGGATATCCCGCTGTCCTTTCTCAGTGTGCGCGAAGTGCTCAAGCGTCTATGCGCCGAAGGGGTGATCACCTTCAATGAAGACAAGAGCTACAGCCTGCATCCACAGGCTGCGGCAGTCCTCAACAACGATTGATGCGTGCGGCAAACGCCGTCAAGGCTTGACCTTGCGGCGCATGACGCCGTTGATCACCACCACGATCACTGCCACACCGATGGCGACGAACTGGAACGTCTTTTCCGAAATCATTCCTTGGTTTTGCAGCCAGGACAGGCCGAGCATGATCGCCAGGACCGACACGGCGATCAGAATCGAATAAATCAAGCGTTGCTTGTGGGTCATTGCGGCTTCCTGAAACGGTGAAATGTATCCGGTTTGTATCCGCTTGCATGCCATGCACATACCGTTCTACGGGGATGCGCCGCTGCAATCGGGGTCTCATGTTACAGCCGATGAAGAGTTTTGGCTTCATGACGGCGTAACCATGAGGAATTTTCAAAATGCTGCGTCGAATCACCTGGCTGATTCCCGTTCTTGCACTGCTGACCCTGAGTGGCTGCATCATCTTCCCCCACGGCGGCTGGCATGACGATCACCACCGTTATTACCAGGGTGGCCCTGGTTATTACCAACATCGCTAGAACAGGATTGTTCGCCCTGCCCGCTTGCCCATGAACAGATTGAGGCAGGAACTCAACAAGCCCGATCAACTTCAAACAAAGCCCGCCCTGTTGCGGGCTCTTCTGTTTTTGCCGACGCCGGCTGCCGCGCAGTTGAAACTCACCTGATACGCAAAGCGGACTGGCTAAACAAGTTGCAAGCATTTGAAATCTAATGTCGCAGCAAAAGAATAGGTCACACCCGCCTCTGCAACTAGTCTCTGGCAACTTTCTTCTACTCTCTAACAGGGACGTTTATGCAGAGAACACTTATAAGAATCGGGCCGCGACAAGTACTAGGGTTTTGTTTGGCGCTGAGCGCTTTTGAACTTCTGACGTATATGGCAAGTGACTTGATCATGCCAGCCATGTTGGCCGTGACAACAGAACTTCAGGCCGACGTCAGACATGTTCCCCATGCGTTCAATCTGTATCTGATCGGCGGAGTCTGCCTGCAATGGCTGATTGGGCCGCTGTCCGATCAATGGGGTCGGCGGCGGGTACTGTTGATCGGCTGCGCATTGTTTGCAATCGCCTGCGCAAGTGCATTTGCCACCCAGCGCATTGAAACCTTCAATCTGCTGCGACTGTTGCAAGGCATGGGCCTGGGTTTCGTGGTCGCGGTCAGTTATCCCGCCCTTCAGGAAGTATTCTGCGAGGCCGATGCGGTGCGTTTGATGGCGCTGCTCGGCAATATCGCCCTGCTTTCACCGCTGCTGGGGCCGCTACTGGGTATTGTCTTGCTGCAATGGCTATCCTGGCGCGAGCTGTTTCTGGGCCTGGGTTTTGCCGCATCAATGGTCTGGCTGGGGCTTTTCGTCTGCATGCCGGAAACGGTCGGGGTCACTCGCGGCGATGGGCAAGTACAAGCCGCCGTGCCTTTTTCCTGGCGCCAGACCGGTCAACGCTACCGAGCTCTCTTGAGTAATCGTCGCTTCCTCGCTGCCAGTCTCGCACTGGGGCTCATGAGCCTGCCGCTGATCGCCTGGATCGGCCTGGCACCATTGCTGCTGATGCAGCTGCTCGAGCTGATGCCGCTGGAATATGCCTTGTGGCAGATTCCGGTTTTTTCCGCCGTCATCACTGGCAATCTGATCCTCGACCGCTTGCTGGTTACGCATTCTTTATCCCGGTTGATCCGGTTGGCGCTCTGGCCTTTTTGTCTGGGCCTTGTGGCGTTGATTGCCTGCGCGCTGTCAGGTGCCGGACTGGGCGCAGTGGTTGCCAGTCTGGCGCTGTACGCGGTCGGGCTGGGAATGAGCAACGCTGCGCTGTATCGGCTGGCGCTGTTTGCCAGCGACGACAGCAAGGGGTTGGTTTCGGCGCTGGCCGGCATGATTTCGATTGCTGTGATGGGGCTCGGCGGCTCACTGATTGCCGGCATCGGCGGTGGCGCCCGCCTCGACCTCTTCGCACTCTGCGCCGCCCTCAGCGGCCTGATGTGCCTGCCCCTGTTGCACGGTTTGTTGCAACGCACACCTCCCGACTCCTCCACTGCTCAATAACGGACTATTGAATGAATCACTTCCCCGCCAGCGATGCGCTTTGCGCATTGCCACACCCCTATTGCCCGGATTCCGTGCCAGCAGGCCTGTTTGATCGGGCCATGACCGAGATCAGTCATTTTCATTGCCAGCACACACCCGGCTACGAACATTGGCTGAACGCCAACGGCCTCGATGTGAAGGATCTGGACAGCCTCGATGACTGGTCCCGGCTACCGCCGATTCTGGCCAATTTTTTCAAGCAGCAACTGTTACTCAGCCCCACCGGGGAGGATGCCCTGGAACTGACATCGTCCGGCACCAGCGGCCAAAAAAGCCGCATGCGCTATGACCCGCGCAGTCTGTCGGCCGCGCAGTTCATGGTTGAACGAATCTTTAGTCATTACGGTTGGCATTCAGCGGATACGCCGTGCAATTACCTGCTGCTGAGCTACGAACCGCGGGGCGCGATCACCCTGGGGACGTCCTACACCGACCAATTCCTCTGCCGCTTTGCGCCCGTCAACCGCGTTGTCTACGCCTTGCGCTGCAACGGCGATGGCCATCAGTTCGATGTGTTCGGGGTCATCGCGGCCCTGCAAGCGTTCGCCGAAGAAGGCCTGCCCGTGCGCATTTTCGGCTTCCCGGCGTTTCTTTGGCAGACCTTGCAGCAGATGCAGGCCACCGGCGTGCCTGCGCTGAAACTGCCGAGTACTTCACTGGTGTTTTTCGGCGGTGGCTGGAAAACCCGATCCAGCGAGGAAGTTCCAAAACAACAACTGTATGGGCGCATCGCCCGGCAACTGGGCATCGAAGTTTCGCAGTGCCGCGACGGTTACGGCGCGGTCGAACATGCGGTGCCGTATATCGAATGTGCCCGGCATCATTTTCATGTCCCCGTTTACGCCAAAGCTTACGTGCGCAATCCGCAGGACTTTTCCATCCAGCCTTACGGTCAGCAGGGCTTGCTGGGATTCGTCTCGCCCTACATCTCGTCCAGCCCGGCGCACGCGGTGGTGATGAGCGATCTGGCGACGCTGCATCCCGGGTCGAGTTGTGATTGCGGCCTCGCCAGTGACTGGTTCGAACTGCAGGGTCGCGCAGGCACCACGGCCGGTAGAAGCTGTGCGATGGCCGCGTCCGAATTGCTGGGGGGGCACTGACATGTACCTGATCAACGGAGAACTGCACGCAGATGTCGACCTCGATAACGCACTGGCGCTGCTGCAGCAGACCTTGCCGCAACACCTGAGTACGCCGCTGGACAGCGCCACCGTACTGACTGCCGCCGCACATTTTGCAGGGCAATTGCACAACCCCGATCTGCCGCTGGACGATGAACAACGCCAGGTGCTGATCGACTTCTGTCAGCCGCACGCCCTGCAACACAAGCTTGAACGTGAACTGGGCGATCAGGCTGAATCGCTGCGACGTGTCGATTATCAGCATTCGCGCTTTGAGCGCTGGAGTCCGCTGGGACTGGTGGTCCACGTCACGCCAGCCAACGCGCCGCTGCTGGCGTGCTGCGCGCTGATTGAAAGTCTCTTGGCCGGCAACATCAACTGGCTACGGCCCAGCAGCAGTGACCAAGGCCTGACGGCGCGCCTGTTGCACACGCTGGTGCAATGCGACCCCAGCGGTGAGTTGCGCCATTACGTCGCGGTGTTACCGGTGGCGACCCTGCAGATCGGCCGTTTGTGCAAAATGGCCAACGGCGTTTCGGCGTGGGGTGGCGAAGCGGCGCTGCAGGCGATCCGCCAACAGTTGCCGCCCGGATGTCGCTGGATCGACTGGGGGCACCGCATCAGTTTTGCCTACCTGACGCCGCAAGCGGCCTCGCCACAGGCACTGGACGCGCTGGTCGATGAGGTCTGCCGTCTGGATCAGCAAGCCTGCTCCAGCCCGCAATGGTTGTTGGTCGATAGCGATGACCCCGCTGTTCTACAAGCAATCGGCAACGAATTGGCCAAGGCGTTCGAGCGCCGCGCCGGACAATGGCCGGCACTGATCCCGACGGTTCAAGAAGCCAGCGAAATCACCACCCGCACCCTGATGACACGTCTGAGCCAGAGTTTTTCCGCAGTGACGGCGCAGGTCTGGAGCACACCGGGATGGCGAGTGATCTGGAGCCATGATCAGTTGCTTGCGCCCTCGCCGCTGTTTCGCACGGTGCTGCTCAAACCCCTGCCGCGTGCGCGACTGACGCAAAACCTGCTGCCTTGGCGCAACGTTTTACAGAGCTGCGCACTGATGTGCGACGAAGCGCAGATCGGTGCATTGTCGCGAACATTGATTGCCGCCGGCGTCAGCCGAATTGCGCCCATTGATGCAATCCATGATGGCTACGATGGCGAACCCCATGACGGCGTCTATGCACTGCAACGTCTGAGCCGGCGGGTGTCGGTCAGCGTCGCACCGACGCAGTTGCCCACCCACATGACCCTCGACCGTCCAGCTTGCAAGCCGACGCTGGCGGGCCTGGCGATCACCGACAAAGCAGCGTTTATCGCGCGGCCGACGACAGCAGCGGCGCAACTGTTTTTCCGCTCTGGCGGCAGCAGCGGCACACCGGCGCTGGCGGGATACAGCTACCGCGATTTTCAACGGCAAATACGCGCAACGGCCGACGGGTTGTTTGCGGCGGGTCTCGATCCGAGCCGCGACAAGGTGATGAACCTGTTCTTCAGTGGCGGTTTGTACGGCGGCTTCTTCAGTTTTGCCAAAGTGCTGGAAACATTGGGGGCCAGCCACCTGCCAATGGGTGCTCCCGCCGACGATGACTACGGCGATATTGCACAAGTCATCATCGAACAACAGGTCACCGTACTGATCGGCATGCCCAGCTCCCTGCATCGCTTGTTCCTCAACGAACAGCAGCGTCTGAGCCGTTATGGCGCCATCGAAAAAGTCTTTCTCGGCGGTGAACACATCAGTGAGCAGTGCCGCGAACTGTTGCAGCGCTGTGGCGTTGCCAGCATCCGCTCGGCGGTGTACGGCAGTGTCGATGCCGGCCCCTGCGGACATGCCTGCGCCGCGACCGGTGATGGCGTGTTTCATCTGATGGACGCGATCCAGCATCTGGAAATCGTCGCGCTGGAGGAGGACGTGCCTGTCGTTGGCAATGAAATCGGCCGTTTACTGTTCACTTCCAAAGCCCGCGAAGGTCAGCAGGTACAGCGTTATGAGGTCGGCGACACAGGGCGCTGGTTGCCCGGCGATTGCGCGTGCGGGCTGAGTTCCCCGCGGTTCGAGCTGCTGCAACGGCACGGCAGGCTGCTGCGTATCGGTAGCGATTTCATCTGCCTGAACGAACTCGGCAGACACCTGCAAGCACCGTTTCAGTTGCACCTCGATCACGCCCCTGACGGCCTCGAACGCCTGCTGGTTCGCAGCCCCGCTGCCCCCGCCGACATCCTCCTCCGACTGGAAGGCTACGCGACGCTGACGAACCTTGTGCGAGCCGGGCTGCTCACGGTGCAAACGCAAACCTGCGAGACGCAACAGTTCGACAGAAACAGGCATAGCGGAAAGATACCGGCAGTGGTCGACGCTCGCCGCTGAAAGTCCAACTTCGTCCATGACCAGAACAATTAAAGAGCCCCCCATGAACACAACACTTGAACTGAGCAAGTTGCTCGCCTTCGCCCGCGAACACTCAACGTATTACGCCAGACATTGGCAAGACCTTGCGCCGCAGATCAGCACACTGGATCAACTTCCGCCGATTGATCCGCAACAATACTGGGCCAGCAGCAATAACCTCGATCAATGGCCAGTACTGACTTCAGCGGTTGAACGCGCACTCGTGTTCAAGACCGGTGGAACCACCAGCGCGGGTAAACTTTCGGTATTCACCCGTGAGGAGTGGCAGACACTTGTGCGCGACTTCGGTCGCCATCTGGCGAGCCAACTCAATCCGGGAGACCGGGTTGCAAATCTGTTTTTTGTCGGCGAGCTGTATGCCAGTTTCATCTTTATCCACGACGCGTTGGCACACGAAACGTCAGGTATTACCGAATACCCCTTCACCGGCGACGTCGACTTTACACTGCTGACTGACTCTATCCGCCAGCACCGAATCAATGTGCTGGCCGGCGTGCCTGCGCAATTACTGACGTTCGCCAGCGTGCTGGAGCGCCAGGGGCAAACTCTGGCCGAGGTCGAAAGCGTGCTTTACGGCGGCGAGAGCCTGTTCGCCGGGCAATTGCAGATGTTGCACAGAGTGTTCCCCAACGCACGGATCGCTTCCATCGGCTACGCCAGTGTCGACGCGGGGTTCATCGGCGCCACAAGCCGCGATTGTGCCTTGGGCGAACACCGCATGCTCGCCAGCCACAGCGTGCTGGAAATTATCGATGAACACACCGGTGAAGTGATTGAAGAATGCGATCGCACCGGACGCCTGCTGATCACCAACCTCACCCGCCGGCTTATGCCATTGATCCGCTATCCCGTGGGTGATCTCGCCTGCTGGCGAGAGCCGGCCACGGCGAGCATGCGCAAGTTTGCCTTGATGGGTCGCAGCATGAGCAGTCAGCGCGTACGGGTCAGCAGCCTGACCCTGCTGATCGACGACATCGACACAATCATTCAGCGCAACACGGTCAGCGACGACTGGCAACTGGTGATCAGCCAATCGGCAAACGTCGATATCGTGTGTCTGAAATGGGTGCCCGAGATGTTGAAACCCGAAACGACTCAGGCCAGCACAGCCTTGCACAACGCCTTGATCGAGCGTTATCCGCTGATCGCACAACTCTGCGCTGATGGCCAGCTTGAGCTGCAGGTCGCCTATTGCACAGCCGATGAGCTCGCTCGTCATCCGCGCTCCGGCAAACGCCAACGCGTCGTCGACCTTCGCGACTACGCCGCCCCACGTCCGGAGCAACGCCCATGGACAACGTGACGCTGCGCAGCTATCGCCGCTCCGATGCCGGAGCCGTCAGCCGTTTGTTCCGGGAAATCTATGGCGACCATTACGTACAGCCACACGTGTATTTGCCGTTGATGATCAACCAGAACCATGGCGATGGGAGATGGCATTCACTGGTGGCGGAATCCGGAAAAAAAATCCTCGGCCACGCCACGTTGTGCAGAAACGCGGGATCGCATACGGCAGAACTGGCGTTGAGCGTGGTCCATCCGTCGACCCGCGGGCAGAACATCGCCACCCAGTTGGGCATTCGATTGTTGATCCATGCGCAGGCGCTGGGTTGCCATGGTGTAACCATCAAACAGGTGACGCAGCACGCCTATACCCAACGCATGGCTGACCGGCTCGGCTTTTGCAGCAGTGGGTTATTGCTCGACTATGTGCCCTCGCCGTTTGGCGAAGCACTGCCGGAGTCGATTGTCATCGGCTACACCCCTATCGATGGCTACCGCCGCCCGCTCCCGGCATTGCCGTGGCCACAAAGCTGTCGCGAATTCATGGAGCATTTGTGCGAGGTACACGGGGTGCAGGAAAAAGAAGCACCCTGGGTGGGGCCGCCGATGCAGATCGAACACGCTTTCGGGCGTTATGACGTGGTGCTGAAGAAACTCGACGCCGGCTTGCTTCAACAGCTACGACGACTGCCTGAACACTGGATGGTCTCGATCAGACTCAGGCTGGCAACCGGTTTCGCCAGCGCCGTGGACAGCCTCTCGGCAATGGGCTTCGTCTTTACCGGGATTGCCCCGAATGAACGGGGCGCTGGATGGTTGGCGTTGTTTCATCGGGGCTATTGCGCCCGATCGCTGGAGCTGCGCTGCCCACACCTGCAACGACTGCATAATCAGGCTCAACAACACGTCGCAGCACGCTGAAGCGAGGCGTTGCCGGGTTCTTGCACATCAACCAGCCCGTTCAAGCGCTGAGCGGGCTAAACGGTCAGCCTCAAGCTTTGGCTTTGACACCTTCATCGACCGGTTTCGCGGCGTTGCCTTCACCGTAGGTCTTGAGGTTCTGCAGAACATAGATCGCTTTCTTGAACTCTGGAATCAGACTCTGGCCGTAAGCGTTGCCATTGAGGCCATTGTTCTGAATGGCGTCGAGCTGGGTCGCGAAATACTCCAGGGCGTTGAATTTGGCATCGATATCTTTGGTCACGCCAAAACGGTCGAACTTGTCACCGGCGTTCTTCAAGGTAAACGAAGTGATCTCTGAGATCAGCCCGCGGCTGCGCAGCATCTCGCTCAGATTTCCCAATTGTTTTACCGAAACATTCGCAGGATCAAAGCCCTTGATGGCCTTGCGCATGCCCTGCTTGTCCATTTCAGCGGTATTCAGCGCGGTGGGATTGGTGCCGACCTTGGTCAGCATCTGCTGCACTTTGATGCTCTGGGCCACTTGTTTTTTCGCGCCGGTGTTACGAACCATAACGCCTGCTTTGCTCTCCCAGCCGCCGACAATACCGATCGTCATGAGAAGACTCCCTGTGAAATGAACATGAAAAATATCCGTGTTGAACGGCATTAATGGGCGCGAGTATCGGCGGGCGAACTGATGGCACCAACCTCTTTCTGCACTTTTTTACAATTCTCGTACATTCTCGATACAAAAGCGCAACGCCCCGCAAACCCTGACCCAGAGCTGTCATCACAATGAAATGAAAATGGCTTTTTCAACCAGTCGCAGGCGATGACCAGCGCTTGTGTATCGAACCCGATACCGACCAGTCATCGGCGCCCAGTTTTTTTAGGACGCAAGTACCTAAAGCTTCCCGTCGCAACGACGATACGCTGTGAATACCCGCACTGTTTTATCCCTGCCCCTAATAAGAAACGCTGCTCAAGGACCGGTCTCCATGCCCGCATTCCGCACTATTCAGGCTCGCTACACGCTGTTTCTGGTTCTGTTCATCCTGCTGTTGTCGGTGTTGACCGTGGTCGGCATCAGCCAACTCGTCGCCCCCAAGCTGCGTCATACAGAAGAACAAGTCGTCCTCAACCGCATTGCCGAAGTCGCCGAGCAGATTCAGGGCGAGTTGAACAAAGTGCAGGCGCAACAGCGCAGCATCACCCAGACCATCCCGCTGCTCGACAGCGCCGCCATCGACACAGTGCTGCCAGGTCTGGTCGATCAGTACGCAGAGCTGAAAGTATTCGGCGGCGGGATCTGGCCTTTGCCGGGGCAACGTGAAGCCGGGCGCAACAAATTCAGCACGTTCTGGCACCGCGATGCCTCGGGCAAACTGGCGGTGAATACATTCTGGAACAGTGACGCAGCCCCCAACTATTACGACCAGAGCTGGTACAAGGGCGGCATGGCCACACCGCGTGGCCAATGCGCCTGGGCGGCGGCTTACAAGGATGATGCCAGCGCCGAGCCGCGCACCAACTGCGCCATGGCCATCCAGAAAAACGGTAGCGCGTGGGGCGTGTCGACCATTGACGTCACCCTCGGCTTCTTCAACGATCTAGTGGCGCGCAAGGAAAAAGACCTCAACGCCGAAATGCTGATCATCGAAGCCGACGGCAAGATCATCAGTAACAGCTCGCGCATCAGTGGCCAGATCGTGCTGAAGAACATCAGCGAACTGGCCGGCACGTCGACCTTCGCCAGCCAGGTCAAAGCCGCGTTGCAGAACCGCGATCAAGCGCAGCGCATCGAGTTCGATAACAACGGCGAAGCCAGCACCTTCTTCATGCGCCCGATTGAAGGCACGCCGTGGTTCCTCGCCACCGCCCTGCCAACGAAAATGCTCACGGCCCAGCGTGATGACGTCCTCAGCACCCTGAGCCTGTTGCAGATTCCGCTGGTGATTCTGCTGGTGCTGCTGCAGGTCTACGCGATTCGCCAATTGGTGCAGCGCATGAAAGCGTTGAAAGCCAACATCGATTTGCTCTCCAGCGGCGATGCCGACCTGACCCGGCGCATTACCATTCGCGCTGAAGATGAACTCGGCGCCATCGGTCACTCGGTCAACACCTTTATTGCCTACCTGCAAAACATGATCGGCGAAGTTACCCAAGCCACCGGCGCCATGGCATCGAGCCTCGACAACCTGCAACGCACCTCGGCGCGCACCAGCCAGATCCTGCTGCGTCATGCCTCGGAAACCGATCAGACCGTTACCGCCATCACCGAGATGAGTTCGACAGCAGAAAGCGTTGCGCAGAATGCCGCCGAAACTGCCGCGTTCACCCAGCGCGCCAACGAAAACGCCGACCGTTCCCGCGTGGTCGTGGGCGAAGCGACCAACAGCGTGGTGGCGCTGATCGATGAAGTGGCCAGTGCCACACACAAAGTTGAAAACATGCAGCAGGACGCTCAGCGCATCACTGAAATCCTCGGGGTGATCGGTGCGATTGCCGGGCAGACCAACCTGTTGGCGCTCAACGCCGCAATCGAAGCAGCGCGCGCCGGTGAACAGGGCCGCGGGTTTGCCGTGGTTGCCGATGAAGTCCGCGCCCTCGCCGCGCGCACGCAGGCCAGCACCTCGGAAATCAACGAGATGTTGACGCGCCTGACGCAAGGCGTGAGCTCGTCGGTCAGTGCCATGGAAAACACCCAGGCCAGTTGCCAGTCGGCTGCCGACGCCACTGCAAGGGTCAATTCCGGTTTGGATGAAATGGCCGGTTCGGTCAGCCACATCAACAGCCTCAGCACGCAGATCGCCACTGCCGCCGAGCAGCAAAGCGCCGTGACCGAAGAGATCAACCGCAGCATGGTGCAGATCCGTCACATGGTCGATGAGCTGGTGCAGAGCGGCAAAGCCAGCGAACTGAATACCCATCAGTTACTCGAAGCCAACAGCCGGGTGAGCGCGATCATGGGGCGCTTCAAAGTCCGCTGATTCATGCAGGAATTTCTGCAAACCAGATAACCCCTGTGGGAGCGAGCCTGCTCGCGAAAGCGTCCTTTCAGTCACTGCATCCAGTGCCTGACACACTGCCTTCGTGAGCAGGCTCGCTCCCACAAGGTTCGACGGTGTTCACACAATTGCCACCTGACAACTTTGTCATCTCGCGCTCAGCAACCTGTCAGCCTTGATCTACGATCATCCTGCCAGCCCGTCTCGCAACAACTGGAAACATTGCGTTGATGCCTGGCGGCAAAAACCGGTCAAAATGCGTTCTTTTCTGATCGTCACCCGAGCCGAGAATCCGCTATGCGTACCCACCTGCGTCTGGTCGCCCTGAGCGCCCTGTTCATTTCCTCCCTGGCGCAAGCCGCCGATCTGATCCCCATCGAAGTCCATCGTGACGCCAATTGCGGCTGCTGCAAAAAATGGATCAGCCACCTCGAAGCCAACGGTTTCAAGGTCGAAGACCACGTCGAAAGCGACATGAGCAGCTTCAAGCAACAACATGGCGTACCGCCGCGCCTGGCGTCGTGCCACACCGCAATCATCAACGGCAAATTCGTCGAGGGTCATGTGCCGGCAGAACAAGTGCTGGCCCTGAGCAAGCGTGACGACCTGCTCGGCGTCGCCGCACCGGGTATGCCGATGGGTTCGCCGGGCATGGAAATGGACGGCATGAGCGATGCTTATCAGGTTATCGGCCTGAAGAAGAATGGCGCTGACGTCGTCGTGGCGGACTACCCGGCCCATTGATCGGCGCCGCCTACTTCGGGCTGTTCTTTGCCGCGTTCGGTGCAGCGACCCTGTTGCCGCTGCAGTCCGAGGCATTGCTGGTCGGTTTGATCGTCAGCGAACGCTACTGGCTGTGGGGTCTGCTCGCCGTGGCGACGCTGGGCAACGTACTCGGTTCGCTGGTCAACTGGTGGCTGGGCCGTGGCATCGAGCGCTTTCAGGATCGGCGCTGGTTTCCGGTCAGCCCCGCGCACATGGCCCGGGCGCGCAAACACTATGAGCGTTACGGCCACTGGTCGTTGCTGCTGAGCTGGTTGCCGATCGTTGGCGATCCGCTGACACTGATTGCCGGCGTCATGCGTGAACCGCTCGGGCGGTTTTTATTGATCGTTACCCTGGCCAAAGCTGCACGCTATGGTGTGCTGGCCTTGCTGACGCTGGGCTGGCTGGGTTGAACGATCAGGCGCGGTGATTGCCTGTGTTTAACGTCGGCATAATCCAGTCATTCCAGCATCGGCCGATTTCAAACGGAGTTTGACCTTATGTCTGTCATGTTTTCCCGTTGGCTACCCGGCCTGTTTCTTTGCGCCGCCCTGCCCCTGTCGGCACAGGCCGCAACGCCAAGCGAAGCCGCGCCGGAAGGCCCGGCCTATGGCCCGGAGCTGCAAGGCTTCGAATACCCTTACACGCTTAAACACTTTGCCTTTCAGTCCCAGGGTAAATCCCTGCAGATGGGTTACATGGACGTCGCCGCTCACGGCAAGGCCAATGGCCGCACCGTGGTGCTGATGCATGGCAAGAATTTTTGCGCAGCCACCTGGGACAGTTCGATCAAGGCCTTGAGCGAGTCCGGTTACCGGGTGATCGCGCCGGATCAGATCGGCTTCTGCACCTCGAGCAAACCCGACAATTATCAGTACAGCTTCCAGCAACTGGCGACCAACACTCAGCAGTTGCTCAAAGCGCTGGGCATTCAAAAAGCCACCCTGCTCGGCCACTCCACCGGCGGCATGCTCGCCACCCGTTACGCCTTGCTGTTTCCCGAGCAGGTCGAGCAACTGGCACTGGTCAACCCGATCGGTCTGGAAGACTGGAAGGCCCTCGGCGTGCCCTATCGCACCGTGGATCAGTGGTATCAGCGCGAGCTGAAAGTCAGCGCCCAGGGCATTCGCGACTATGAGCGCACCACCTATTACGACGGCCGCTGGAAACCGGAATTCGACCGCTGGGTGGACATGCTCGCCGGCCTGAGCAAAGGCCCGGGCAAGACGCAAGTGGCGTGGAACTCGGCGCTGATTTACGACATGATTTTCACCCAGCCGGTGTACTACGAGTTCAAGGACTTGAAGATGCCGACCCTGCTGCTGATCGGCACCTCAGACACCACAGCCATCGGCAAGGACCTCGCACCGCCTGAGGTGAAGGCGAAAATCGGCCACTATGAGGTGCTTGGCAAACAGGTTGCCAAGCTGATCCCGCAGTCGACGCTGGTGGAGTTTCCCGGCATGGGCCACGCGCCACAAATGGAAGAACCGGCGCAGTTCCACAAGGCCCTGCTCGACTGGCTGAATACATCCAATCCCGTGCGTTGATGAGGTAAGGCTGATGGCGGTGCAGATTGCAGTGATCGATGACTGGCAGGACGTGGCCCGCGACGTGGTCGACTGGTCAGTGCTCGATAGCCTCGGTGAAGTGACCTTTGAACACGATTACCCGGCCGACAACGCCACACTGGCCGAACGGCTGGGCCGCTACCAAGTAATTTGCGTGATGCGCGAGCGCACGCGGTTCGACGAAGACTTGCTCAAGCGTTTGCCCAATCTCAAGTTGCTGGTCACCGGCGGCATGCGCAACGCAGCGCTGGATATGCAAGCGGCCGCCAGGCTGGGGATCAAGGTCTGCGGCACCGACAGTTACAAGCACGCCGCCCCGGAGTTGACCTGGGCGCTGATCATGGCGGCCACGCGCAATCTGGTGAATGAGGCGAATGCCCTGCGCGCCGGTCATTGGCAGCAAGGACTGGGCGGCGATCTGCATGGCAAGACCCTCGGCATTCTCGGTCTCGGCAGTATTGGCCAGCGCGTTGCGCAGTTCGGTCAGGTGTTCGGCATGCGGGTCATCGCCTGGAGCGAAAACCTCACAGCCGAACGGGCGCAGCAGGTTGGCGTGACCTACGTGAACAAGCAGGAACTGTTCGAGCAGGCCGATGTGTTGTCGGTGCATCTGGTGCTCAGCGAGCGCAGTCGCGGGCTGGTCGATGCGCAGGCGCTGGGCTGGATGAAGCCGACGGCGCTGCTGGTCAACACCGCGCGCGGGCCGATTGTCGATGAAGCGGCGCTGATCAAGGCCTTGCAGAAACAGCACATCGCCGGGGCAGCGCTGGATGTGTTCGAACACGAGCCGTTGCCGGACATGCACCCGTTTCGCACACTCGACAATGTCTTGGCGACTCCGCATGTGGGGTATGTCAGTCGGCAGAACTATGAACAGTTCTTTTCGCAGATGATCGAGGATATTCAGGGATGGGCGGCTGGTAATCCAATTCGCGCGTTAAATTAACCCCCACTGTAGGAGCTGCCGAAGGCTGCGATCTTTTGATCTTCGCTTTTAAACGCAAAATCAAAAGATCGCAGCCTTCGGCAGCTCCTACAGGTGTTGTCTGTGTCAGCCGATCAACAAACTGCCCGCACCACAACAGTGCAACCGCCCTTCCCGCTAGCACAAAATCGTGACCGTCCAGTCACCGTTTTGGCCCTCCCTCGCAGAAAAACCTGCACTTCGTCGGTGCGTTTGCTCCTCAAAAGCAAGGTTGGTGCTGACAGCCAACCGATTGTCGAACAATTTACCCATTTGCTCTGGCCCGCTCTAGGATCTGGCCTAGACTGACTTTCGCGGGGTAAAACCGACCAGTCACATTGCCGAAAAAAAGTCGAAACTTTTGCGCGCGGCGACAGGTCATCAGAAAGACAGGGCCAAAGCGACTGGTGCAATCCTTGCAACGGCCCAATCACCCATTCTGCTTGCGCGTGTTGGGTAGCGTTTGCTCACCGATGCGTGGCGCGTTTGCGCCCGGCCACAGGACTTGGCCATGGACATCGCTTGTTCAAGACAAGAATCAGATCAACGAGACGGGAGATTCATATGATCAGTGCGGCATTGGATATTCAGGGAGAGCGTGCTCAGCAGGCGGTTGGTGAATCGAGCACCGTCAGTGTTCCCGGCAGCCGACAGATCAACGTCCCCGGCACCAAAACGCTGACTCCAGTAGCGAGCCAGAACCCCAACAAGAAAAAAGTGTTGTTTGTTACCTCGGAAATTGCCGATCTGGTCAAGACCGGCGGCCTGGGTGACGTGTCTGCCGCCCTGCCCCGGGCCATGGCTCATCTGCACGATGTGCGGGTGTTGATCCCCGGCTACCCGCAAGTGATGCACAGCGAGAACCCGATCCACATCATCGGCGAACTTGGCGGCCATGCCGCGCTACCACCGTGCAAGATCGGCCGCATGGACATGCCGGACGGTCTGGTGATCTACGTGTTGATCTGCCCCGAATTGTACGAGCGCGAAGGCTCGCCCTACGGCGCCAACAACGGCCGCGACTGGCCAGACAACCACATTCGTTTCGCCCGTTTGGGTCTGGCTGCTGCCGACATCGCCGCCAACCTTGCACAAATTCACTGGTGCCCGGATCTGGTGCATGCCCATGACTGGCCGGCCGGTCTCGCCCCGGCCTATATGCACTGGCGCGGGCAGCGCACGCCGACCCTGTTCACCATTCACAACCTCGCCTATCAAGGCGTGACCAGCCTCGGCTCCTGCCCCGAGCTGGGTATTCCCACCCATGCCCTGCAACAGGAAGGCATGGAATTCTACGGCAAGATGTCGTTCCTCAAGGCCGGCATGGCGTATTCGAGCCATATCACCACGGTCAGCGCCACTTACGCGCAGGAAATCACCACCCCGGATTTCGGCTGCGGCCTCGACGGCTTTCTCGCCGCCAAGACCCAGCAAGGTTTACTCAGCGGCATCCCCAACGGCATCGACGAGAGCTGGGACGCCGCCACCGATCCGCACCTGTTCGCGCCGTTTGCCATTGGTGACTGGGAAGGTAAAGCGGTCAACGCTGCGCATGTGCGTGAATTATTTGAATTGAATGACTCAGAAGGCCCGCTGTTCGCCGTGGTGTCGCGACTGGTCTATCAAAAAGGTCTGGACCTGACGATCGCGGTATCCGAGTACATCGTAAAAAACGGTGGCCAGATCGCCATTATCGGTCGCGGCGAACCTGAAGAAGAACAAGCCATGCGCGAACTGGCCCTGCGCTTCCCAGGCCAGATTGGTGTGCGCATCGGCTTCAACGAAACCGACGCCCGACGCATGTTTGCCGGCAGCGATTTCCTGCTGATGCCTTCGCGTTACGAGCCTTGCGGCTTGAGCCAGATGTACGCCCAGCGTTTCGGCTCGCTGCCGGTCGCACGCAATACCGGCGGGTTGGCCGACACCATTGAAAACGGCGTCACCGGTTTTCTCTTCGACGAATCCACCGCTGAAAGCTATCAGGAAGCCCTGAGCCGCGCGTTCAAGGTGTTCGCCTTCCCCGAACTGCTCAATGCCATGCGTTGCCGGGCGATGGCTGCGCCGTTCAACTGGTGCAAAGCGGTCGAACCGTACGCCGAACTCTACGAACAACTGGTCGCCAAGGCGCTGGGTAAAGCTCACCACAAATAACCAGGGAGGTTCACCACGATGCCGTTACGGTCTACTGAAACCTGGCCCCACGGCGCGATCATGCTGGACGCCGAACACACGCAATTTGCGCTATGGGCGCCGGATGCGTTTTACGTGAGTGTCGAACTTGAAAGCGGCCAGTCGCTGCCGATGCTGCCTCAGGTAGACGGCTGGTTTGTGATCAAGGCCCGCTGTCCGGCGGGCACCCGCTACCGCTATAACATCGACGGCGAACTGGAGGTGCCCGACCCGGCTTCCAGGGCACAGGACGGCGACCTTGACCGCCACAGTGTGGTGGTCGATCCGCTGGCCTATCAATGGCGACACACGGCCTGGCACGGTCGGCCATGGAGCGAAGCGGTGATCTACGAGTTGCACGTCGGTGCGCTCGGGGGTTTCGCTGAAGTCGAACAACATCTGGCGCGCCTCGCCGGCCTGGGCATCACCGCCATCGAACTGATGCCGCTGGCGCAATTCCCCGGCGAACGCAATTGGGGCTACGACGGTGTTTTGCCCTACGCCCCGCAAGCCTCCTACGGCACGCCGGAACAACTCAAACACCTGATCGACAGCGCCCACGGTCATGGTCTGGCGGTGATTCTCGATGTGGTCTACAACCACTTCGGCCCTGACGGCAATTACCTGCATCGTTACGCCAAAGGCTTTTTCCGCGAAGACAAACACACGCCATGGGGTGCAGCGATCGATTTTCGCCGCGACGAAGTGCGCGAGTTTTTCATCGAAAACGCCTTGATGTGGTTGCTCGAATACCGCTTCGACGGTCTGCGCCTGGACGCGGTGCATGCCATCGAAGATCCGAATTTCCTCACCGAGATGGCCCAGCGTATCCGCGCGCAGATCGACCCGAGCCGGCATGTCTGGCTGACCGTGGAAAACGAACTCAACCAGTCGAGCCTGCTCGAATACGACTACGACGCGCAGTGGAATGACGACGGTCATAACGCATTGCACGTTCTGCTCACCGGCGAAACCGACGCCTATTACGCCGATTACGCCGCGCAACCCACCGAACAATTGGTGCGCTGCCTGAGTCAGGGGTTTGTCTTCCAGGGACACATCACCCGCCATGGCGAACCGCGTGGCGAGCCCAGCGAACACCTGCCGTCCACGGCGTTTGTGCTGTTCCTGCAAAACCACGACCAGATCGGCAACCGCGCGTTCGGCGAACGCCTGCATCATCTGGCCGATCCGCGCGCCGTACAGGCAGCGACCGTGTTGTTGCTGCTGTCGCCGATGATTCCGCTGATGTTCATGGGCGATGAGTTTGCCGCCGAGCAGCCATTCCTGTTTTTCACCAGTCACCACGGCGAACTGGCCGAGTTGGTGCGTGAGGGCCGGCGCAATGAATTTGCCGCATTCAGTGCCTTCACCGATCCGCATAAGCGCGAGCAGATTCCCGACCCGAATGCCGAAAAAACCTTCCACGCCTCACAGCCGAGGTTGGTCGGCCATGGCAGCGCAAAACAGCAGGAAACCCTGGAGCTGTACCAAAAGCTCCTGCAATTTCGCCATCAATACATCATTCCCCATCTGTCCGGCACTCAGGCCCTCGGCGCCCATATGCTCGGTTATGGCGCGGTCAGTGCGCGCTGGCGTCTGGGCAATGGCAGCGAGCTGCGAATTGACCTGAACCTCAGCGACACGCCAGTGGTCAACCCTCCACAGACCGAGGCCGTGTGGTTGTTTCAGCAGCCATCCACCGCCGATCTGTCGGAATCGGGCGAACTGCCCGCGTATTGCGCGCTTGTCAGCCTCACGGCCGCAACCCCTTTGCAACCTCTGGATGGAGAGCGCCTATGAGCGATGCGCAACTGGAAATTCTTGCCAGCCGAGCCGGCCTTGCCGTCGACTGGATCGACGCCAACGGCCGCCCGCAAAAAGTCGCTCCGGCGGTGCTGCGCAATGTCCTGATCGGCCTCGGCCACCCCGCCAGCACGGCGCAGGAAATCGACGCCAGCCTGTTGGAACTGCAAGCCGTTCAACAAGACCGCCACCTGCCGCCGCTGTTGACCGCCGATGTCGGGGTCGGCGTGGATCTGGCGCGGTACTTCGCGCCGGAGACGCCGTGTGAAATCCACCTTGAAGACGGCTCGCGGCTGAACCTGAAACTCGACTCTGAAGCGATACTGCCGGGACTGATCCCGGTCGGCTATCAACAGGTGCACATCAGCGATCAGTATTTCACCCTGGCCGTGGCCCCGGAGCGCTGCTTCAGCGTCGGCGATGCGGTGGATAATCCGATTCCCCGCGTCTGGGGCCTGAGTGCGCAGTTGTATGCCTTGCGCCGCGCCGGCGACGGCGGTTTCGGCGATACCCAAGCACTGGAAGATCTGGTCCGCGTGGCCGGTGAGCGCGGCGCCGATGCCCTGGCGATCAGCCCGCTGCACGCCATGTTCAGCGCCGATACCGGGCGCTACAGCCCTTATTCGCCATCCAGTCGGTTGTTCCTCAATTCTCTGTACGCGGCACCCGGGGCCATTCTTGGTGAGCGCGCCTTGCGTGATGCGATCGACGCGGCCGGCCTGGCCGAGCAGTTCGCGCAACTGGAAGACCTGACACTGATCGACTGGCCGAGCGCCGCCGACGCCAAGCAAAAACTCTTGCAAGCGTTGTACGAAGGTTTCATCGCCGGTGAGCATCCGCTGCACCCGGACTTCGCCAGTTTCCGCCACGCCGGTGGCGAAGCACTGGAAAATCACTGCCGTTTCGAAGCTATTCAGGAAATGCGCGCCGCCCGTGGCGAAAACCTCGACTGGCGGCAATGGCCAGAACACTGGCACGACCCACGCGGTGCAGCGCTCGAAGCGTTTGCCGAAGAATACGCCGAACGCATTGGCTATTTCGCTTTTTGCCAATGGCTGATCCACCGTTGCCTGGAACGTGCGCAAACCGCCGCCCGCAGCGCCGGCATGGGCATTGGCCTGATCGCCGATCTGGCGGTGGGCGCCGACGGTGCTGGCAGTCAGGCCTGGAGTTTTCAGGATGAACTGCTCGCCTCGCTGACGGTGGGCGCACCGCCGGACATTCTCAATCGCTCGGGCCAGGGTTGGGGCATTTCCGCGTTCTCGCCGGAAGGTCTGATCCGCAACGGCTTTCGCGCCTTCATCGACATGCTGCGCGCCAACTTCGCCCACGCCGGCGGCCTGCGCATTGACCATGTCATGGGCCTGCAACGCTTGTGGGTGATTCCCAACGGCGCAGTACCTGCCGATGGCGCCTATCTGTATTACCCGGTCGACGACTTGCTGCGATTACTGACCCTTGAATCCCATCGCCATCAAGCGATTGTCCTGGGTGAAGACCTCGGCACCGTGCCCGATGGCCTGCGTGAAAAGCTTATCGCCCGCTCGATGCTCGGCATGCGCGTGTTGCTGTTCGAACAGGACAACACTTATTTCAAGCCAATTCTCGACTGGCCGGACAACGCACTGGCGACCACCAGCACCCACGACCTGCCGACGCTCAACGGCTGGTGGCATGGCCGCGATATCGACTGGAATGCGCGCTTGGGGTTTGTCGATGCCAACGGTGAAATCGAATGGCGCCAGCACCGCCAGCGCGAACGCGAAGGTTTGCGCAGCGCCTTGAGTCAGGACCCGCAGAATTTTCGCGAGGAATCCCACGAGGCCGATCAAGTGGTCGATGCCGCGGTGCGTTTCCTCGGACACACCCGTGCCCCTCTGGTGCTGTTGCCGCTGGAAGATGCGCTAGGCATCAACGAACAAGCGAATCTGCCGGGCACCATCGACACCCATCCAAACTGGTCACGGCGCTTGCCCGGCACCAGTGAGGCGCTGCTCGATGGCGCGGATGCGGCGCGACGTCTGGAACTACTCGCGTGCGCGCGTCTTCAGGCTGCCGAGCGTGACCAATGAATCAAGCGCTTATCCAGCCCCTGCGCGCAACACTGCGCCTGCAATTTCATAAGGGTTTTACCCTTGAACAAGCCGTGCCACTGGTGCCGTACTTCGCCCGGCTCGGCATCAGCCATATTTACGCCTCACCGTTGCTCGCGGCGCGGGCCGGTTCCATGCACGGCTACGACGTGGTCGACCCGACCCAGGTCAACCCGGAACTCGGTGGCGAAGCGGCGTTACGGCGCTTGGTCAGCGCCCTGCGTGAACACAACATGGGCCTGATCCTCGACATCGTCTCCAATCACATGGCCGTCGGTGGCAACGACAACCCGTGGTGGCTCGACTTGCTGGAATGGGGGCGACTGAGCCCTTACGGCGAGTTCTTCGACATTCAATGGCACTCGCCGGACCCGTTGATGGAAGGCCAATTGCTGCTACCGTTTCTTGGCAGCGATTACGGTGTGGCCTTGCAGGAAGGCACGCTGAAACTGCAGTTCAATGCGCAGACAGGCAGTTTCCATGTCGAGCATTACGACCATCACTTCCCGATCTGCCCGAACGATTACGGTGAATTGCTCAGGTCCGAGGAAACGTTGAAGGCGCTGGCCGATCGCTTCAGTTCCCTCAGCTATCAGACCGATGCCCATTCGCTGGCGATTCCGCTGAAAGAAGAATTGCGCCAGTTGGCGATTGATCCGCAGATCCTCGAAGCGATCCAGAACAACCTGAAGCATTACGATTCGAGCAGCGAAGAAGGCTTCGACAAACTGCATCAGTTGCTGGAACGCCAAAGCTATCGCTTGGCGAGCTGGCGCACGGCGGCGGATGACATCAACTGGCGGCGCTTTTTCGATATCAACGAACTCGGCGGTTTGCGCGTCGAACGTCCGGCGGTATTCGAAGCCACCCACGGTAAAATCTTTCAGTTGATCGCCGAAGGCTTGGTCGACGGTTTGCGCATCGACCACATCGACGGCCTCGCCGATCCGCGTGGTTACTGTCGCAAACTGCGCCGCCGGGTTGATCTGCTGGCACCGGGCAGGCATTTGCCGATCTACGTCGAGAAGATCCTTGGCGCCGGCGAAACCCTGCACCGCGACTGGGCGGTGGACGGCACCACCGGTTACGAGTTCATGAATCAGCTGTCATTGCTGCAACATGACCCGGACGGCGAACACGTGCTCGGTGACCTCTGGCAACGGCGCACCGAGCGCCCCGCCGCGTTCATCGAAGAGGCACAACTGGCGCGTCAGCAGATACTCAACGGCTCGCTGGCCAGTGATTGCGAAAGCGTCGCCCAGGCCCTGCTGCAGGTCGCCCGCGATGACCTGATGACTCGCGACTTGACCCTCGGTGCGATCCGCCGGGTGTTGCAAGCGCTGATCGTGCACTTCCCGGTCTATCGCACTTACATCAGTGCGATGGGTCGCTCCGAGCAGGACGAGGTGTTTTTCCAGCAGGCCATGGACGGGGCCCGGCAAACGCTGAGCGAAGCCGATTGGCCGGTGCTCGACTGCGTTGCCGCTTGGCTAGGTGGCACGCCATGGCGGCGCAAACCGCGCGGGCGTTCACGCAAGATCCTCAAACATGCCTGTGTGCGTTTTCAGCAACTGACCTCACCGGCGGCGGCCAAAGCCGTTGAGGACACCGCGCTGTATCGCTCGGCGGTGCTGCTGTCACGCAATGACGTCGGCTACAACACCGAGCAGTTCAGTGCCCCGGTCAGCGACTTTCATGCGGTCAATCAGCAACGGCTGGACGAGTTCCCCGACAACTTGCTGGCCACCGCGACCCACGATCACAAACGCGGCGAAGACACCCGCGCGCGTCTGGCCGTGCTCAGTGAGCGCAGCCACTGGTACGCCGAGCAGATCGAACTGTGGCGCGCCCTCGCCCGGCCCGTCCGGGTTGACGAGCAGATGCCGTCGAGCGGTGATGAACTGATCCTCTATCAAGCGTTACTGGGCAGTTGGCCGCTGCAACTGCGCGATGACGATCAGGCCGGGTTCGCCGATTACGCCAAACGCATCTGGCAATGGCAACAGAAAGCCCTGCGTGAAGCCAAGTTGCAAAGCAGTTGGAGTGCGCCTAACGAAGCCTATGAAAACGCCGCGCAGGCATTCACCGAAAAACTCCTCACCGGTGAAGAAGGCGAGCTGCTGCGCGCCGCACTAAGCAAGACCGTCAACAGCATCGCCGCTGCCGGCGCCCTCAATGGCTTGGCGCAAACCTTGCTGCGCATGACCGTGCCGGGGGTGCCGGATTTGTATCAGGGTAATGAGTTCTGGGACTTCAGCCTGGTCGATCCGGACAATCGCCGGCCGGTGGATTATGCCGCTCGTGAACACGCCTTGCAGGAGCCATTGCCACCTGTGGAGTTGTTGGCGAACTGGCGTGACGGGCGCATCAAGCAAGCCTTGATCGCCCAGGTGTTGAACCTGCGTGTCGAGCATGCCGAGCTGTTCCGCCGTGGCCGCTACCAGGCCCTGGAAGTGCTCGGCAGTCAGGCGCACAACGTGCTCGCGTTTGCCCGTGAGTACGAGGGCAAGCAGGCCATCGTGATCGTGCCGATCCGTTGCGCAAAGCTGCTGGAAAACGGTGCTGTACCTCAAGTCGATGCGCTGCGCTGGGGCGACACGCGGGTGGTTCTACCGTTCGCCGCCTCTGAAACAAACCTGAAGGGACTTTTTTCAAGCAGCGCAGTCACAAAAAACAGGGAGCTGAATATCAGCGACGCGCTGGGGGATGTCCCGGTCAATCTCTTTATCCAACACTTAACACAAGCATGAGTTCAGTTCAGGAGCATTGCGATGAGTACCGACGATAAACGCATTCGCGAATTCGCCTATCAAATCTGGGAATCGGAAGGCAAGCCTGAAGGGCACGAGGAGCGCCATTGGGAAATGGCGCGCAAACTCGCTGAAGCCGAAGCGCTGGCGCCGAAGAAACCGCCAAAAGCCGCTGGCAGCAAAGCCGCGGGCAAGACTAGTGAGGCCAAGGCCCCAGCCGCCAAGCCAAAACCTGCGGCCAAAGCCAAACCAGCCAGCGCTGCAAAAGTGATTCCCCCGGGTGAAAAGCCCGCTGAGAAAAAGCCTCGGGCGCCGAAGAAGCCTTCGGCGATCTGACGCTTTAACGACGATTGAACTGAATGACCGTGTGGCGGGTTCGCTCGCCACCGAGGACGCGCTCGTCCTCAAGAAACCCACCAATCCCCTGTAGGAGTGAGCCTGCTCGCGATAGCGATCTGACATTCAACATCGATGTCGCCTGATAGACCGCTATGGCGAGCAGGCTCACTCCTACAGGGGGATGTGTAAGCCCAGAAATTACCCGTTTTGCAGGAGCAATCATGACCCGTCCAAAGAATGCCGAACCCACCGCGCACGCCGAGCCGTCGAGAATCCGTGAAGGCCTGCCCTTCCCGCTCGGTGCGACCTGGGATGGTCTGGGGGTGAACTTTGCTCTGTTTTCCGCCAACGCCACCAAGGTCGAACTGTGCATCTTCGACGATGCCGGCGAAGTCGAACTCGAACGCATCGAACTGCCGGAATACACCGACGAGATCTATCACGGTTACCTGCCCGATGCGCACCCGGGACTGATCTACGGCTACCGTGTCTACGGCCCTTACGACCCGGCCAACGGTCATCGTTTCAACCACAACAAACTGCTCATCGACCCGTACGCCAAGCAATTGGTCGGCGAACTGAAATGGTCGGAAGCGCTGTTCGGCTACACCATCGGCCACCCTGACGCCGACCTCAGTTTCGATGAGCGCGACAGCGCGCCGTTCGTGCCCAAGTGCAAAGTCATCGACCCGGCGCACACCTGGGGCAACGACCATCGCGTCAGCGTGCCGTGGGACAAAACCATCATTTACGAAACCCACGTGCGCGGCATCAGCATGCGTCACCCTTCGGTGCCGGAGAACGTACGCGGCACCTTCGCCGGGCTGATGGTCGACGATGTGCTCGAACATATTCGCAAGCTCGGCGTGTCCACCGTCGAGTTGCTGCCGATTCACGCCTTCGTCAATGACCAGCATCTACTGCACAAAGGCATGACCAACTACTGGGGCTACAACAGCATCGCCTTCTTCGCTCCGGACCCGCGTTATCTGGCCAGCGGCAAGATCGCCGAGTTCAAGGAGATGGTTGCGCACCTGCACGAAGCCAATCTCGAAGTGATTCTCGACGTGGTCTACAACCACACCGCCGAGGGCAACGAGCAAGGTCCGACCCTGTCGATGCGCGGCATCGACAACGCCTCGTACTACCGTTTGATGCCGGACGACAAGCGCTTCTATATCAACGATTCCGGCACCGGCAACACGCTGGACCTGAGCCATCCGTGCGTGCTGCAAATGGTCACCGACTCGCTGCGTTACTGGGCCAGCGAGATGCACGTCGACGGTTTCCGTTTCGACCTGGCGACTATTCTCGGCCGCTATCACGATGGTTTCGACGAGCGTCACAGCTTCCTCGTCGCTTGCCGTCAGGACCCGGTGCTGCGTCAGGTGAAAATGATCGCCGAGCCGTGGGACTGCGGCCCCGGCGGCTATCAGGTGGGCAACTTCCCGCCGGGCTGGGTCGAATGGAACGACAAGTTCCGCGACACCGTGCGCGCGTTCTGGAAAGGTGACGACGGCCAGGTTGCCGACTTCGCCAGTCGCATGACCGCCTCCGGCGAGATGTTCAACCAGCGCGGACGGCGGCCGTACTCGTCGGTGAATTTCATCACCGCCCACGACGGCTTCACCCTCAACGATCTGGTGTCGTACAACGACAAGCACAACGAAGCCAACGACGAAAACAATCAGGACGGCAGCAACAACAACCTGTCGTGGAACCACGGTGTCGAAGGCCCGACCGACGATCCCGAAATCAATGCCCTGCGCCATCGGCAGATGCGCAATTTCTTCGCTACCCTGCTGCTCGCCCAAGGCACGCCGATGATCGTCGCCGGTGATGAATTCGCCCGTACCCAGGATGGCAACAACAACGCTTATTGCCAGGACAGCGAGATCGGTTGGGTCAACTGGGACCTGAGCGAGGACGGCAAGGCGTTGCTGAAATTCGTCAAGCGCCTGATCAAGTTGCGTCTGGCTTATCCGATCCTGCGTCGCGGCCGCTTCCTGGTTGGCGAGTACAACGAGGACATCGGCGTCAAGGACGTCACCTGGCTGGCACCCGACGCCACCGAGATGACCACCGAGCATTGGCACGATGCGCACAACCGCTGCCTGGGCATGTTGCTCGACGGCCGCGCGCAGGAAACCGGGATTCGCCGCAAGGGTGCGGATGCGACGCTGCTGCTGGTGGTCAACGCCCACCACGACATCGTCAATTTCACCTTGCCGGAAGTGCCGGAAGGCAGCTTCTGGACTTGCATGATCGACACCAATCAGCCGTCGATTCGTGGTCAGGAACGCTTCGATTTCGGCCACGAATACTCGGTCACCGGTCGCTCGCTGCTGCTGTTCGAACTGCAACGTGATGAAGAAGACTGATATGGACCTGCACCGTTATCTCGCCCGGCGTCCGGCGGATTATCCGCACACCGTAGCGCTCGGCAATTGTCTGCGGGCGCTGGTCGAGGCCGGGCTGGATCGTTTGCCGTTGCCGGGCAGTGGCCGCACGCTGGAACGTTTTCAGTGTCTGGCGGAGGTCGCTGGGCATGACCTCGGTTTGTGCAAACTGTTCGAAGGCCATACCGACGCACTGGCGATCATCGAGCAATTGGGCGGTTCGCCGACACCGGGCAGTACGTGGGGCATGTGGGCGGCGGAACCGCCGCAGGCGCGGGTCAAGGTCAGCCCGGCCGGGCACATGGTCGCGCTGCACGGGCGCAAGGCGTGGTGCTCCGGGGCCGCCGTGCTCAGCCACGCCTTGCTCACCGCGTGGGATGCCGATGATCAGCAACAACTGGTCGCCGTCGCCCTCGACCAACCGGGCGTGACCGTCACCGAGCAAGGCTGGCAAGCCGTGGGCATGGCCGCCACTGGCAGCGTGGAGGTGCTGTTCGACGGCGCCGAAGCACAGGCCATCGGCAATCCCGGCGACTATCTGCAACGACCGGGTTTCTGGCAAGGCGGGATCGGTATTGCGGCGTGCTGGTACGGCGCCGCAAGGCAAATTGCCGAAGCGTTGCGCGCACAGTGTGAGCAACGCCCGGAGCCGCACGCCCTCGCCCATCTCGGCGCGGTCGACAGTGCCTTGCAGGCGGCCGCCGATGTCCTGCGTTTCAGCGCCCTGCACATCGATGCACACCCCGAGGACAACGCCGAACTGCTCGCCCGTCGTGCCCGCGCGGTGGTCGAGCAGTCGGCGGAACAGGTGCAGCGAGAGGTCGGTCGCGCCCTCGGCGCCGGGCCGTTTTGCAAGGATCGGCACTTTGCCCGGCTCAGCGCCGACCTGCCGGTGTTCCTGCGTCAGAGTCACGCCGAACGTGATCTGGCTGCGCTCGGGAAAATGGTTGCCGGGCAATCCGCGGAGGCATGGGCGCTATGAAAACCAATCCGATTGTCGGTCAGGGTACGAGCCTGCATCAATGGCAGGCTTCGCGGCATCTGGCGGAACTGGACAGCATCGACATCCTTAGTCTGGTGCCACCCGGCGCACGGGCGGTGATTATCGCGCCGCACCCGGACGACGAAGTGCTGGGTTGTGGCGGTTTGCTGCAATTGCTCGCCGAAGCCGGCCGGCCTCTGCAGTTGATTTCAGTCACCGACGGCAGCGCCAGTCACCCCGGTTCCAGTCGTTGGCCGGTCGAACGTCTGAGCGTGGTGCGCCCGCAGGAGTCTGCCGAAGCGTTACGCCGCCTCGGTTTGCCGATGCATCGCGTGAAGTGGCTGCGCGGTGGCTTCAGCGACACCCAGGTGGCCGCTCAGGAAGCAGAGTTGGTCAATTTCATCGAGCGTCATCTGCGCCCCGATGACGTGCTGTTCACCACGTGGAGTGAAGACGGTCATTGCGACCACGAAGCCGTCGGCCGCGCCAGTGCCGAAGCTGCCCGCCGCGTCGGTGCGAGTTGCCATGAATTGCCGGTGTGGACCTGGCACTGGGCAACCCCGGAAGACGCCTTTGTCCCGTGGCAACGCGCACGCAAGATTCTCCTGACGCCGGCGCAAGTTGCGCGCAAGCGCCACGCGGTACATGCCTTCGCCAGTCAACTGGAGGGCGATCCTGACGCCGGACTCGGTCCGGTGCTCGCGCCGTATGTGCTCGATCGCCTCCTACAGCCCTTCGAAGTGGTGTTTCTATGAGTGTCGAAGATCGCTACTTCGATGGCCTGTTTGCCGGCAACGACGACCCGTGGGCGTTCCGTGAGCGCTGGTACGAGCAGCGCAAACGCGCGATCACTCTCGCTGCCCTGCCGCGTCCGCACTACCGGGCAATCTTCGAACCGGGCTGCGCCAACGGCGAGTTGAGTGCCGAACTGGCCAGCCGCTGTGATCGCCTGCTGTGCTGCGACACCGCCAGTGCGGCGGTGACCTTGGCGCGCACGCGTTTGAGTCTGTTCGATCATGCCGAAGTGCGGCAAAACCGTCTTCCCGGCGACTGGCCGGAGGAAAAATTCGACCTGATCGTATTTAGCGAGATCGGCTACTACCTCGATGGCGAAGATCTGACAGAAGTGATCCGTCGGGCCAGTGATTGCCTGACTGCCGACGGCCAGTTCCTCGCCTGTCACTGGCGTCCGCCCATCGATGGCTGCCCGCTGAACGCGCGGCAGGTTCATGACCTGATCCACGAAAAATTGCATCTGCCGCGAGTGGCGCTGCATCAGGAAGCGGATTTCCTCCTTGAGGTGTGGAGCCGCGAGCCGCGCTCGGTGGCGGCACTGGAGGGATTGCGATGATCGGCATTCTGATCCCGGCGCACAACGAGGAAGACTTGCTCGACGAATGCCTGGGCGCGGCGATGCGCGCCAGCCGCCACGGTTTATTGGCTGGCGAAAAGGTTGAAGTGTTGGTGGTGCTCGACAGCTGCACTGACCGCTCGGCGCAGATTGTCAGCCGCTATCCGGTGCTGAGCCTGCACATCGATGCACGCAATGTCGGCCAGGCCCGGGCGGCCGGCGCACAGCTGTTGCTGGAACGCGGCGCTCGCTGGATCTCCTGCTCGGACGCCGACAGTCGGGTCGCCGACGACTGGCTGGTCGCCCAGCTGGGGTTGGGGGCCGACGCGGTATGCGGTACCGTCACCGTCGAACGCTGGCACGAGTCGTTCGATGCCGCGGCGCAAATCCGCTACCACCGGCATTACCGGGCCTGCGATGGTCACCGGCATATCCACGGTGCCAATCTGGGCATCAGCGCCGACGCCTATCGCTGGGCCGGAGGCTTTAAACCGTTGGCCTGCGATGAAGATGTGCAGTTGGTACGGGAGCTGGAACGGGACGGTGCCAACATCGCCTGGAGTCATCGCCCGCAAGTGCTCACCAGCGCGCGGTTCGACAGCCGTGCTCGTGGTGGCTTTGGTGACTATCTGCGAAATCTGGCACAGATGGAGCAAAAAAAAGCGGATCAGATTGATCTGTGACGCGACGGATCTGGCTTCATGAGCAATACTCTGCTGCGCGGCAATCCAGGGTTCGGAGCGTCGCACGGCATTCAACCAGCCTTCACGGGTCGGTGGCGTCTGGCAATCACTGCCACGCAAACGACTGAGGGCGAGACAACACAAGGACGTCAGACCATGAAAACGTTATCCCTCAGCGACAGCAGCCTGCCGGCGCAAATATGGAACAGCGCCGCACAACTGGACAACATTCCCGTCATCAATACTCGCAGCCTGGTGCCCGATGGTGCCCGCGCCGTGGTCATCGCGCCGCATCCCGGCGATGAAGTGGTCACCTGCGGCGGACTGCTGCAATTACTGTCCAGCCTCGGTCATCCGCTGCAACTGCTCTCGATCACTGACGGCAGTGCCAGCCACCCCGGCTCGCGGCAGTGGTCGGAAAAACGCCTGAGCGTATTTCGCCCACAGGAAAGCGTCGAAGCCCTGCGCCGCCTCGGCCTGCCAATGCACAGCCTGAAATGGGTGCGTGGCGGCTTCACCGATAACGCCCTGTGCGACCAGCAGGCGCAAGTGACCGAGTTCATCGGCCGCTACCTGCGCCCCGGCGACGTGGTGTTCAGCACCTGGCGCGGCGATGGCAACGACGACCACGAAGCGGTGGGCCGGGCCAGTGCGCAAGCGGCTGAACAGGCCGGTGCGATCTTCCATGATGTACCGGTCTGGGCCTGGCACTGGCCCGAACGCGACCAGCAACTGATCCCTTGGGAGCGCGCGCGCAAACTGCGCCTCGACACCTGGACCGTCGCGCGCAAGAGCCACGCCACCCACGCCTACGCCAGCCAGCTCAACGGCGAACCGGCGATCGGCATTGCGCCGATGCTGCCGCCGGTGATCCTGGAGCGGATGCGCTTGCCGTATGAAATCGTGTTTGTCTGAACTCAACGAGTTCACGGAGTACATCTCGCAATACCTATGGGCTTGTTGATGAAAGCGCCAGAACCTTCAGCGTGAAGGCCGACTGACATCCTGCTGGCGCGGGTGCATTTTCTCGCAATTCACCGCCAGAAATTCGTGCCACCCCTCTTAAGCCGTTCGTCGATTTTCAGTGCGCACCTGTCAGATCTGACAGGTGCGCTAACCCATCAATACAGGTTCAATCACTCCATCACCCGACCGGAGTGCATTGCCGTGTTTGTCAACGACCCCAAGCCTGAATCCACCTCGACTCGCACTGAGTTTGTCCGCACCGGTCGTCATCAAAAAGCGCCTGAATGCTCTTCAAGAGGACTTGCCTGATGCCTTCTCACAAGCGTTTCCGCTTCCCTCCCCTGACGGAAGGCAACAATCCACTGACGGTGCTGCGTCCCCTGCTGATTCCGGGGATGGTCGAGCCGGTGCAAGATGGCGATGGCGGGATCAACATCCAGATCGCCACCGATGACCCCGACGGCGTGCTGTGCGTCATCAATCCTTATCTGCCTCCCATGAGCGAGGGTGACAAACTCGAGATTTATTGCAACGGCACGAGAGTGCGCGAACGATTCGTGGAGGCCGACGAAGTCAACCAGCGGGTGTTCTTTTATCTGCCGACGCCTGTCGAGTCGGGGTGGCTTGAAAACTGCCACTATGTGCTGACACGCAAAGGCGAGACCGAAGCCGATCCGCCCTCGGTGGCCTTGCGGATATGGGTCAAGCTATACAAGCCGGGTAACTTTGACAGGCATCCGAATGACGAGGACGGCCATTCAGAACTGAACATCGTGCAACTGCCACCCGAACTGGTCGAACAAGGCGTGATAGACGCCGAATGGGCCAAAAAAGGGGTACTGGCCACCATCCCTCATTATGTGTATTGCACACGCAACGACAAGGTCCGTTTACAGCTGGGCGAATACCTGATTCCTGCGCACCGCATCACGCCGGAGCAAGCCGAAGGCCAGCAGCCGATCGAAATCCTGATTGATCAGGACGCCATTCTCGGCGCCGGCGACGGTCTCAGACTGGTAGTCAAATACGACATCATTGACGAAGTCGGGAATTGGGCCGACCGCCACTCTCAACGCACCTACATCGACGTGGACGCGGGCGGCTGGCGACTGGAGGCACCGATCATCAGGGAAGCCCTCAACGGCGTGATTACTATCAGGGATTTGAACAAGCAGCCGGTGACGATTCAGATCCATGTCAGCAGCCAGTACTTCGGCGTGGGCGACAGCGTGAAAATGACCTTTATCGGCACGCCGCCGTATAACGCGGAACCGCTCATCTGCAGCGAAACCCGCGACATCGATAACGTCCCTTCAGTGCTGGAAATCGAAGTGCCCTATGAGTTGATCAGGGCCATCGCCCAAGGGCGTGCCGATGCGTCTTATATTCTCTACAAAAAGGACGGGGGCGACCCGATCTCTTCCCGGCGCGCTCTTGCCAGGGTAGAAGGCGACGTCAACATGCTCCCCGAGCCGAGCATCCGCGAACTGCTCGGCGATACCCTCGAACCGGACCAGCCTTACGCCACGGTCGACGTGCGCTACGCGATGAAAAATGGCGACCTGATCTGCCTGAGATGGACCGGCATCAAGTCCAACGGCGACGCCTATCTGCATGAGGTTTCCCATATAGTCAGCGACAACGAAGCCAAGGAAGGCCTGGTCACGTTCGACATCAACGCCGAGCACATCAGTGTGCTTGATAACGGCACGCTCGACCTTTCTTACGTGGTCGCGAACGATGCACCTGGCCTCCTCGACATCAGAGAGTCCGAGCGGTTGCTGGCCAAGGTCGGGAAGATCCGCGCGACACTGCCGGCCCCCGAAGTGGAAGAGGCCGATCCGCCGGGGGATGTGCTGGATCCGTCCAAGGTGTTCGAGAGAGTGCATGTGTGGATCAGCGAGGCGAAGACCCTGAAGGGGGATGTTCTTACCTTTTACTGGCGCAGTCCCAACCCATTCGCCAGCACCAGTGACTGGTTGCCCATTACCACCGTGACGGAAGGTCAACCTGTGCGTTTTCCGGTGGACGTAAAATTCGTGACGGCCAACATCGGAAATAGCGTTAGGGTGCTCTATACATTGTGGCGGGCCGCCACGCAGCGGAATGAATACTCTGCAGCATTAGATTTACGGGTGGCTGGGTGGATATCGCCCACCCTCACCGACATCACCGACTCCAAAGGCACAATCGCGCCCGGCGGGATTACCTTTGATACCAGCGTCACCGTCACCGGCACCGCCAGTCAAGGCCAGACCGTGCAGCTCTACGACGGCAACACCGCGCTGACACCGGACGTGCCGGTCGACGCCGATGGCAACTGGAGCAGAGTGATCAGTGGACTAAGCCCGGTCGCGCACCCTATCAAGGCCAAAGCACTCTACGGTGCACAACCGGAGTCGGCGGTGCGCAGCTTTACCGTCGCGCAAACCGTGACCCCCGTCATCAGCAACATCACCGACTCCAAAGGCACAATCGCGCCCGGCGGGATTACCTTTGATACCAGCGTCACCGTCACCGGCACGGCCAGTCAAGGCCAGACCGTGCAGCTCTACGACGGCAACACCGCGCTGACGCCGGACGTGCCGGTCGACGCCGATGGCAACTGGAGCAGAGTGATCAGCGGATTGAGCCCGGTCGCGCACCCTATCAAGGCCAAAGCGCTCTACGGTGCACAACCGGAGTCAGCAGTGCGCAGCTTTACCGTCGCGCAAACCGTAACCCCCGCCATCAGCAACATCACCGACTCCAAAGGCACAATCGCGCCCGGCGGGATTACCTTTGATACCAGCGTCACCGTCACCGGCAAGGCCAGTCCACGTCAGCCTGTCAGGCTTTACGACGGCAACACCGCGCTGACGCCGGACGTGCCGGTCGACGCCGATGGCAACTGGAGCAGATTGATCAGCGGACTGAGTCCAGTCGCGCACCCTATCAAGGCCAAAGCACTCTACGGTGCACAACCGGAGTCGGCGGTGCGCAGCTTTACCGTCGCGCAAACCGTGACCCCCGCCATCAGCAACATCACCGACTCCAAAGGCACAATCGCGCCCGGCGGGATTACCTTTGATACCAGCGTCACCGTCACCGGCACGGCCAGTCCACGTCAGACTGTCAGGCTTTACGACGGCAACACCGCGCTGACGCCGGACGTGCCGGTCGACGCCGATGGCAACTGGAGCAGAGTGATCAGCGGACTGAGTCCAGTCGCGCACCCTATCAAGGCCAAAGCACTCTACGGTGCACAACCGGAGTCAGCAGTGCGCAGCTTTACCGTCGCGCAAACCGTGACCCCCGCCATCAGCAACATCACCGACTCCAAAGGCACAATCGCGCCCGGCGGGATTACCTTTGATACCAGCGTCACCGTCACCGGCACGGCGAGTCCACGTCAGACTGTCAGGCTTTACGACGGCAACACCGCGCTGACGCCGGACGTGCCGGTCGACGCCGATGGCAACTGGAGCAGAGTGATCAGTGGACTAAGCCCGGTCGCTCACCCTATCAAGGCCAAAGCACTCTACGGTGCACAACCGGAATCGGCGGTGCGGGCCTTTACCGCCACCTCAGGTTTGAAAAGAGATTTCACCGATTTTGCCAATCAGAACTGGAACGGCTGGGTCGGTGGACCTGGTGTAGATCCGCGGGACTTGCAGTTACGAAATGTGGGTGGCAACTGGAGATTCCATAACTACACCTACACAGGTAAGTCGAACGGGGTGATTATTCAAAAGACACTCTCCAATCTGCAGCCGCGTTACCAGTATCGTTTCAGTATTAAGGCTATCCGGTATGAAGGCGCATCCGCGACGCCATCACTCTCGATCCGAGCCGCTGGCAGCCTCGTTGCCGGCCCTACCCAAATCAGTTCTCTAACCAACTGGATCACCCTCTCAGGCACTTTTACCCCAACAACCAGCTCCATCACGGTTGACGTCTACAGCAACGTCGCAACAGGTATTGGCAACGACTATGAGATTGATGACATTGAAATCGTGCTCATTTGAGTCACACAACCGACCATTCTCGCCAAGCTAACGGGAATGATTCAAACACTGACATCTGAACGGGTCCGGTAAGCCCTGACCATCAAGATAAATGCCGCGAACCAAAGGGACGCGGCGCTTATCAGGTTTCATCTTGTGCCGAGTATTTGACCGCTCGTAAGGTATCCCTTGCAGTACAACTCCGGGGAGCGATCTGAACCTTGATACCGAGATCGAACGACCAAAAGCAGCACTCTTTTGATTTTGAAGGGACGGCGTTTCTGCGACTCCCGCAGCCTAGAGAACGCAGGCAAGATTATTGATTCGCAAGGAACTGCCGGCCCCAGCTGTCAGTCGCATGAACAGGCACTCAGCATTCACAGGAGTCACCGTGTCCAGCGATCCCGAGCGTCATGTAGTCGACGCGCCCGTCATCCATCGTCTCAGAGTGCTGACGGTCAACACGCACAAGGGCTTCACGGCGCTCAACCGGCGCTTCATCCTGCCGGAACTGCGCGAAGCGGTGCGTAGCACCTCGGCCGACCTGGTGTTTCTGCAGGAAGTGGTGGGTGAGCACGAGCGGCATTCGAGCCGTTACAACGAATGGCCGCAAACTTCGCAATACGAGTTTCTCGCCGACAGCATGTGGAGCGATTTCGCCTACGGGCGCAACGCCGTCTACCCCGACGGCCATCATGGTAATGCGCTGCTGTCGAAATACCCGATCCGTGAGTACCGCAACCTTGATGTGTCGATCACCGGGCCCGAACGCCGTGGCCTGCTGCATTGTGTGCTCGACGTACCGGGGCACGCTGAGGTCCACGCGATCTGCGTGCATTTGAGTCTGCTCGAAAGCCATCGGCAATTGCAGTTGCAACTGCTCTGCCAGTTGCTCGAATCCCTGCCCGATGACGCTCCGGTGATCATTGCCGGCGATTTCAACGACTGGCAGCTTCAGGGCAATGTCGCCCTCGCCCGTCGCGACTATCTGCACGAAGCGTTCGAGCGCCATCACGGGCGCCCGGCCAAGACCTATCCGGCACGCTTTCCGCTGTTGCGGCTGGACCGGATCTACCTGCGCAATGCCAGCAGTCATGACCCACAGATCCTCGGTAACAAGCCGTGGACGCATCTGTCCGATCATCTGCCGCTGGCCGTCGAAGTGCACCTGTAGCCGCAATAGTGACAGTAATGCAGGACACAATAAGGCAGCTCGTTCGTTGGTTGAAAGTTACCGACAGACCTTCTGTCGGTAACTGAATGCCCCTGACGCGAGGCTTATACTGCGTTTATCCATGCAAACAACCACTTAGTTATGTGCAGAAAAACAAACGCTTGCAAAGCCCGTTTTACCACTACCGCTCATCGTTCAATTTCTTGACGGGCGCGCTCGACTCTTCTTATCTCTACCTTACTACCCCCGGAATCACTACCCGGGACGAGCCTTCGGACACTCGCAAAATCGAGCGGTCAGGGCTCGCCCCGCTCCATTCGGTCGCCCCTCGTTCGGGGTAGGAGAGACGCCACACAGAGAGAATGCATGCGCCTGCAAGGTAGACCTCCATGAGAACTTCAATCAGCCCACACGAGATCAAAATCACTTTCTGCACAGTGTCGAGTTCTATCTTGCTGTGCTCATCCATGGAGGCGCAGGCCGGTCCTGCGGCGGATGAAACCACCCCGTGGTATCGCGCGGATGTGCCCGTAATGACCTTGCCTGCCACCGTCATCACCCCCGGACCGCAACGCTTCAGCCCACGGCCCGATCTGCAGGGCACACGCTTGATTACCGAAGACCTCGCACCGTCCGCCTGGGATGAGTTGTACGGCAGAAGCGCCCGGCAGGCGCAAACCGATGTGCTGTCATCAGGCTACGCGATGCCCGGCAGCGGCGACTTCAAAGGGCCAGCCGTATTGACCGTGAAAGGGAGCAGCCATACCCAGACCATCGGCCTGATCGGCGGCGTCAACCAGATTCAAGCCAATGGCAACGGCGTGCTCACCAGTCGCGCGTTGGCCGATCCGAACAGTGACACCCTCAATCTGCAAGGCCAGAGCCTCGGTGCTTATTACAGCCTCACCGGTGCGCAAGGCTGGCACGTTGATCTGTCGGCCAGCGGTGGCCGGGTCAGTGGTTTCAGTCGCAACGGCCAAGGCGCCAGGCAAGCTACCGAAGGCAGCGCAATGACCTTCTCGGTGGAAGGCGGTTTTCCGATAGGGCTGAGTGACAACTGGGTGGTCGAACCGCAGGCGCAATTGATCAATCAACGCATCACCCTCGACACGCCGTACGCAGGCTCGGGCAATGCTTCTTCCACCGATCTGACAGCATGGAGCGGTCGCGTCGGTGCACGTTTGAAAGGCAGTTACGATTTGAATGGCTTGCCGGTCGAACCTTACGTGCGCACCAACCTGTGGCACACCGTCTACACCGGCAGCACGGTGACGCTGGATCAGGTCGACAAGATCAGCAGCAGCCGCAAGTCATCCACCGTCGAACTGGGATTAGGTCTGGTGGCACGGGTGACGCCGGCGGTGAGTCTGTACGTGAGTGCGGATTACAGCAGTGATGTCGATGACAATGATTTGAACGGGATCATTGGCAGCCTTGGGGTGCGGATGCGTTGGTAGCGTTTGGCCTGGCGGCGATAGTGTTTGTGCTGACGCCATCGCGAGCAGGCTCACTCCTACAAGGGAACGCATTCCAAGTGTAGGAGTGAGCCTGCTCGCGAAGGCAGCGACGCGGTCTCGGATCAGCCCTCTGGCTTGAGGATCAACACCGCCAGCGGCGGCAGATTCAGTTCCAGCGACAACGACTGGCCATGGCTCGGCACTTCCTCGGTAAACGCCCCGCCGCCATTGCCGTAATTGGAACCGGCATAGGTGTCGGCATCGCTATTGAGCAATTCTGCCCAGCGCCCGGCAAACGGCACGCCGACGCGATAAGCCTGACGTGGCACCGGCGTGAAGTTGGCCACCACCAGCACCGGTTTACCGTCCTTGCTCCAGCGCAACCACGCATACACGCTGTTGATCGCATCATCACCGATCAACCACTGAAAGCCCTGCGGCGCGTCGTCCTGATCGTGCAGTGCCGGTTCTTCGCGATACAGTCGATTGAGATCGCCAACCAGTTTCTGCACGCCTTTGTGTTCGGAGTACTGCAGCAGATACCAGTCCAGTTGCTGATCGTGATTCCACTCGCGCCACTGGCCAAACTCGCAGCCCATGAACAACAGCTTCTTGCCCGGGTGGGTCCACATGAAGCTCAGATAGGCACGCAGGTTGGCGAATTTCTGCCAGCGGTCACCGGGCATCTTGTCGATCAGCGAATGCTTGCCGTGCACCACTTCGTCGTGGGAGATCGGCAGGATGAAACGCTCGGACCAGGCGTAGACCAGACCAAAACTCAACTCGTTGTGATGATGGGCGCGGTAGACCGGATCCTGCTGAATGTAATGCAGCGAATCGTGCATCCAGCCCATGTTCCATTTGTAGGCGAAACCCAAACCGCCCTGCTGCGTGCTTTGACTGACACCGGGCCACGCGGTGGACTCTTCGGCGATCACCAGCGCGCCCGGCGCTTCCAGTTCGACCACATCGTTCAAATGCCGGAGGAAGTCGATGGCCTCCAGATTTTCCCGGCCGCCATGGCGGTTGGGTACCCATTCGCCCGCCTTGCGCGAATAGTCGCGGTACAACATCGACGCCACCGCATCGACACGCAAGCCGTCGATATGGAAATGCTTCAACCAGTGCAGCCCCGAGGCCAGCATGTAGCCGTGCACCTCGGTGCGCCCGAGGTTGTAGATCAGCGTGTCCCAGTCCTGATGGAAGCCTTCCAGCGGGTTGCCGTACTCGTACAGTGCGGTGCCGTCGAACTGCGCCAGACCGTGGGTATCGGTAGGGAAATGCGCCGGTACCCAGTCGAGAATCACACCGATCTCGGCCCGGTGGCAGGCGTCGACGAATTCGGCAAACTGCGCCGGCGTGCCATAACGCGCGCTCGGTGCAAATTGCGAGAGCAACTGATAACCCCAGGAACCACCAAACGGGTGCTCCATGATTGGCATCAGCTCGATATGAGTGAAACCCAGTTCTTTGACATACGGAATCAGCCGTTCGGCCAGTTCCGGCCAGGTGTACTGACGGGCCACTTCGCCCAAATCATCCAGCTCACATTGCCAGGAACCGGCGTGCAGTTCATAGATCGACAGCGGCGCCGAGTGTTTCTGGCGGTCACGACGGCTGCTCATCCAGTCCTGATCCTGCCAGTCGATTTGCAGCGGCTCGGCGACTTTCGAAGCGGTGTCCGGCGGCAGGCTGGTGGCCAGCGCCATCGGGTCGGCCTTGAGCGGCAGAATGCCGTGGGCACCGAGAATCTCGTATTTGTACAACTCGCCCGCTTGCAGGCGCGGGATGAACAACTCCCAGACTCCGGACGGATGACGCAGGCGCATTGGATGCCGACGGCCGTCCCAGACGTTGAAATCGCCAACCACCGACACGCGTCGGGCATTCGGCGCCCACACGGCGAAACGCACACCGTCGACGCCATCAACGGTTTTCAGTTGCGCGCCGAGGCACGCACTGAGGTCACGGTGATTACCCTCGGCAAACAGGTACAAATCCATTTCACCGAGTAACTGGCCGAAGCTGTACGGATCCTCGGCGACCTGCTCGCCGCCCGCCCAACGTGTGCGCAGCTGATACGGCCGCGCCTGATCGAAATGGCCGACAAACAACCCCGGCGTTTCGGTCTGTTCCAACGGACCGCGTTCTTCACCGCTGTCCTTGTCCAGCACCACGACACTCAACGCACCCGGTAGATAAGCGCGAATGAACTGCCCGCCAGCGCCATCGCCGTGCGGGCCAAGAATGGAAAAAGGGTCGTGATGTTCAGCGCGCACCAAGGCGTCGATATCTTTCGCCGAGGGCAGCAATGTTTCTTTGACCGCACCCTGTTCCTTGTTCGAGAAACTCATGACTACTCTCCACCAAGATCGGAAAAGGGTTTAAGCCCCGTCAATAACCCATACAAACCGTGCAACGGCACGGGCAGCCACGTGGGGCGATTTTCGGCTTCATAGGCCACTTCATAGGCCGCCTTCTCCAGGCCGAACAACGCCAGCGCGGCGTCGGCACCTTCAGGATCTTGCCAAGCATGATCAAGACTAGCTGCCGCACGGCGATATGCCTGAACAAATGCCTCACGGGCCTCATGCAGATAACGCTCGGCGACCAGACGCCGCGCGGTTTCAGACTCAGCGCTGTGGTCAACGTTGTGCACGTTGATGGTCATCGCCGCCGCATAATCGAACGAGCGCAGCACGCCGCTGACATCCTTGTACGGACTGTGTTTGCCACGACGCTCGCTCAATGGCCGCGCCGGTTCACCCTCGAAGTCGATCAGGTAGGCATCGCCCTTGATCACCAGCACCTGGCCCAAATGCAGATCACCGTGGACGCGAATGCGTAAACCGCCGACGGCTTTTTTCGCCAGATCCTGCACATGCGCGAGGATGGTTTTCTTCTCGTCGATGAGACGTTTGACCAGTTTCTGATCCGCCGCATTGAGTTCGCCCTGATGCTGCTTGAGCAGCTTCAAGGCGTGCTCGACCTGCGCCACGACATCCTTGCCCGTCGCCTGCATATCCTTGACCGTCGACACCTGCGGGGCGAAGTCGGGATTGTCGGTAGGCGCGGCAAGCATTTGATGCATTTCGCCCAGACGCTGACCGAGCATGCCGGCAAAATCCTTCAACTCGCCGAGGGCGTTGTAATGCTGTTCCTGCTCGGACATGGCATCGGCCAGCTCATCACGCAGCGCCCGTTCGAGGTTGTTCTGCGTCCACTCCCAGGCATCGCCCTGATTGCTCAGGTAGCCTTGGGCGATCATCAACAGGTTGTCTTCGCCCTGGGCGTCGCGGCGAATCACCGAGCCGAGCAGCGGAGAGATATTGGCAAATCCGGCCTCGGTCAGGTAAGCGCTCATTTCCAGTTCGGGGTGTACGCCAGAAGCGACTTTACGTATCAGCTTGAGCACCAGGCTGTTGCCGATCACCACCGAACTGTTCGATTGCTCGGCGGACAGATAACGCACTTCCGATTCGGCACCGAGGCCGAGTTTTTCCAGATGCGGCGTCGGCGCAAAGCGGATTTCGCCCTCGCTCGACTCCAGCACAGTGTTGTTCTGCATACCTTGCAGCACTGCACGAACAAATGCTTCAAGGCTGAACGCGTCGGTGATCAGACCAACCTGTCGTACACGGCGTACACGGGACAAGGCCAATTGCTGCGGCAACGCCGGGCCGACCTGATCCTCGGAAATGAAACCGAACGGCAGTTGATAACGACTGGTCTGCCCACCGCTGGTGACTTCAATTTCGCTGAGCAGCACCGGATGCTGCGCATCGCCGAAACGCACGCCATAAGCCAGATGTACTTTTTCGATGGCGGCGTCCTTGCCGGCGAACCAGCGGCGGTTCTGCAGCCAGCTCGGCAGAATGCTTTGCTCCAGCGTCGTACGCGACGGCGCTTCGAGCAGTTCTTCCATGCGTTTTTTCAACACCAGCGTGGTGAAGTCCGGCAGGCTTTGCGCCGGTTCCACGTGCCAACTCGGCATCTGGTTTTCTGCCGCCAGGGCGAACCAGTAGAAACCGTACGGCGCCAGGGTCAGGAGGAAATTCAACTGGCCAATCGGCGGGAACGCGTTACCGCCGAGCATCTCCACCGGCACCATGCCGACGTAGGCCGACAGGTCCAGCTCCACCGCTTGCGCACTGCGCGAAACGTTGGCCACGCACAGAATAATTTCGTGCTTGCCATCGGCATCGGTGAATTCGCGGGTGTAGGCCAGTACACGGCGGTTGTTCGGTGAGAGCATTTTCAACGAGCCACGGCCGAACGCCTTGGACTGCTTGCGCACCGCGAGCAGACGGCGGGTCCAGTTCAGCAGCGAATGCGGATCGCCAGACTGGGTTTCGACGTTGACCGACAGATAGCCATATTGCGGGTCCATGATCGGCGGCAGCACCAGACTCGCTGGGTCGGCGCGGGAGAAACCGCCATTGCGGTCGATCGACCACTGCATCGGCGTACGCACACCGTCGCGGTCGCCGAGGTAGATGTTGTCGCCCATGCCGATCTCGTCACCGTAATACAGGGTCGGCGTGCCCGGCATCGACAGCAGCAGGCTGTTGAGCAATTCGATGCGGCGGCGATCACGCTCCATCAATGGTGCCAAACGACGGCGGATGCCGAGGTTGATCCGCGCGCGACGGTCAGCCGCGTAGTAATTCCACAGATAGTCGCGTTCTTTATCGGTGACCATTTCCAGCGTCAGTTCATCGTGGTTGCGCAGGAAGATCGCCCATTGGCAATTGGCGGGAATTTCCGGGGTCTGGCGCAGAATATCGGTGATCGGGAAGCGATCTTCCTGGGCCAGCGCCATGTACATGCGCGGCATCAACGGGAAGTGAAACGCCATGTGGCATTCGTCACCGTTGAGGCCTGCGGCATCGGTGTCGCCGAAGTACAGCTGCGTGTCTTCCGGCCATTGATTGGCCTCGGCGAGCAACATGCGGTCGGGGTAATTGGCGTCGATCTCGGCGCGGATCTGCTTGAGGACGTCGTGGGTTTCGGGCAGGTTTTCGTTGTTGGTGCCGTCGCGCTCGATCAGGTACGGGATCGCGTCGAGGCGCAGGCCGTCGATGCCCATGTCCAGCCAGTAACGCATCACCGAGAGCACGGCTTTCATCACTTGCGGGTTGTCGAAATTCAGATCCGGCTGGTGCGAATAGAAACGGTGCCAGAAGTACTGGCCGGCAACCGGGTCCCAGGTCCAGTTGGATTTTTCCGTGTCGAGGAAAATGATCCGCGTGCCGTCGTATTTCTGATCGTCATCCGACCACACATAGAAATCCCGCGCCGCCGAGCCGGGCTTGGCCTTGCGCGCACGCTGGAACCACGGGTGCTGGTCCGAGGTGTGGTTGATGACCAGCTCGGTAATCACCCGCAAGCCGCGCTTGTGCGCTTCGGCGATAAAACGCTTGGCATCGGCCATGGTCCCGTAATCGCTGTGCACGCCGCGGTATTCGGCGATGTCGTAGCCGTCGTCGCGACGTGGTGACGGGTAGAACGGCAATAGCCAGATAGTGTTGACGCCGAGGTCGGCGATGTAATCGAGTTTGGCGATCAGGCCGGGAAAGTCGCCGATCCCGTCATTGTTGGAGTCGAAAAACGATTTGACGTGAACTTGATAGATCACCGCGTCCTTGTACCAGAGCGGGTCTTTGATAAAGGTGGCTGCCTTGGGTTTCTTCGCCATGTGAAACTCCTGCTGAATGCTTTAAAAGCGTCCCACGATGATCGTTCCCCCGCTCCGCGTGGGAATGCCGCCATGGACGCTCTGCGTCAGTTTCTGGGACGCGGAGCGTCCCGGGATGCGTTCCCACGCAGACGGTTCGACGCCTCGACGTGGGAACGATCATTACGTAGCGGTGATTCGCCAGATGCCAAACGGCTGATACGCCGGGTCAATCCGCATGAACTGGTATTTGCCATGCCAGTCCCAGCGATGCCCGTTCATCAAGTCTTCGCCGTGTGTCGTTGCGTCATCGGGCAAGCCCATTTCCCACAGCGGCAGTTCGAAATTCGCCTCCTGCACGTTGTGCGGATCGAGGCTGACCGCGACCAGAATGAAATTGCTGCCGTCGAAGCTGCGCTTGCCGAAATACAGAATGTTGTCGTTCCAGGCGTTGTAGACCTTCAGGCCCAGATGCGTGTGCAGCGCCGGGTTCTGCCGGCGGATACGGTTGAGTTGGGCGATCTCGGCAATGATGTTGCCGGGCGCTGTGAAGTCGCGGACGCGGATCTCGTACTTCTCCGAGTCGAGGTATTCTTCTTTGCCCGGCACCGGAGCCGATTCGCACAGTTCGAACCCCGAATACATCCCCCACAAGCCCGAGCCCATGGTTGCCAGCGCCGCACGAATCAAAAATCCCGGACGCCCGGATTCGTGGAGGAACGCCGGGTTGATGTCTGGCGTGTTGACGAAGAAGTTCGGCCGGTAGCATTCGCGCCACGGCGATTCATTCAGCTCAGTGAAATAGGTCGCCAGCTCAGCCTTGCTGTTGCGCCAAGTGAAGTAGGTGTAGCTCTGGGTGTAACCGACCTTGCCCAGCCGCGCCATCATCGCTGGCGTGGTGAAGGCTTCGGCGAGGAAGATCACTTCCGGGTACAGCGCCCGCACATCAGCGATCAGCCATTGCCAGAACGGCAGCGGTTTGGTGTGCGGATTGTCGACGCGAAAGATCTTCACGCCCTCCTCGACCCAACCGATGACGATATCGCGCAACTCGACCCACAGGCTCGGAATCGCGTCCGGCGCATAGAAGTCGACGTTGACGATGTCCTGATATTTCTTCGGCGGGTTTTCCGCGTATTTGATCGTGCCGTCGGGACGCCAGTTGAACCAGCCCGGATGCTGTTTGAGCCACGGGTGATCCTGGGAACACTGAATGGCAAAATCGAGGGCGATTTCCAGACCATGATCGGCAGCAGCGGCCACCAGTCGGCGGAAGTCTTCGCGGGTGCCGAGTTGCGAGTGAATGGCCTCGTGGCCGCCCTCCTCACTGCCGATGGCATAAGGACTGCCGGGATCATCGGGGCCGGCGCTCAGGGCGTTGTTGCGGCCCTTGCGATGGGCGCGGCCAATCGGATGGATCGGCGTGAAATACAGCACGTCGAAACCCATGTCCTGAATCATCGGCAAACGCGCGTGCACGTCATTGAAGGTGCCGTGACGGTGGGGATCGTCGGTGATCGAGCGCGGAAACAGTTCATACCAACTGGCAAATTCGGCCAGTTCGCGTTCGACGTCCACCGGGAATTCCGGACTGACGCTCAGATAGGCGCGATGATCGGCCTCAGCCATCAATTGCGCACTGCGCGAGTGCAGGAACAACGCGACCTGCTCGGTTTCGAGCAGCCCGGACAACTCGTGGTGCAACGCGGCAAGCTGTTCGCTCAGTTGGCCTTCGCTGCGTTCAGCGGCCTGTTGCACCATCGTGCGGCCTTCTTGCAACTCGAGCGAAACGGGTACGGCGGCGTTGTGTTTCTTCTCCAGTTCATATTGGAAACTGGCGAAATGGTCGATCCACGCTTCGATACAGTAGAGGAAACGCCCTTGGTGCTCAGGGCGGAACTGGCCTTGCCAGCCATTGTTGCCCTGATCAGCCATGACCTCGGTCTGCCAGGTCTCCTCGCCTTCCTCGCGCCAGCGAATGCGCACGGCGAGTTTGTCGTGACCGTCGGCAAACACTTTGCTGGTGACCACAATTTCACGGCCGGCAATCGACTTCACGGCGAACTGCCCGCCATCGAGGGTCGGCATGGTGTTTTCAATGGCAATTCGCGGCAGCAGCAAGGCCTGCGACAGCGGCATGTGCGGGTTGTAGCTTAATTCAGAAGGTTTTTCAGCCGTCATTGAGCATCTCTCCTTAACGCCCCAAGGACGCTCTTGTGCCGGGTCAGTGTTCGCAACGCTGCGCCTGCCCCGCAATGAACTCACTTAGGTTCCGAGCGACCGGCGCCGGGAAAAGTTCAGATGAAATTGCCGTGTCAGAAAAGCGGATCGAATTCGCCACGAGGTGGTCAATCCACTTAAGCACTTCTCACGCCATGTGCCACACGGAGGTCATCAGATGAACATCCCGATCCCGGCCGAAACGCCTGATCCGAACATCGACAAACCCACTCTTCCCGAGACCGAGCCGCAGCCGATTCCCGAGCAGGAACCACCGGGAACCACACCGCCGCCCAAAGAAGAACCACCGACGACGATGCCACCCGTCATCGTCTGATTGATCGTTAACTGATCGTTCCCACGCTCCGCGTGGGAATGAAGCCCCGGACGCTCCAAGTCCCAAAGCGGACGCATAGCGTCCATTGAGGCGTTTCCACGCAGAGCGTGGCAACGATCATCCGGCGCAGGAATGATCAGTGGTCATCAGTTTTTTCCTCGTCCTTTTCGAAGAGCTTCACGATGCGCGGCATCACGCTGAAAATCCCCAGCGCCAGAAAGGTACTGAGCAGCGCCGTTGCCTCCCTGCCCAACCCGGCCGCGACACCAATGGCCGCGGTCATCCACAGCCCGGCAGCCGTGGTCAGGCCTTTGACATGGCCTTCATCGCCTTCCTTGTTTTTCAGGATAGTCCCGGCACCGAGAAAGCCGATCCCGGCGATCACCCCCTGCACCACTCGGCTCATCGCATCCGACTCCGCCCCTGACGTTTGCGGCACCAGCACAAACAGCGCGGCCCCAAGCGCTACCAGCATATGCGTGCGCACCCCGGCAGCCTTGCCCTTGTGCTCGCGCTCAAACCCCAGAATCCCGCCCAGCACCGCCGCCATCAGCAGGCGAACGGTAATCCGCGTCAATTGCGAAGCATCACCAACGTCGGCGAATTCCGCTTGCAGGGTTTCCCACACTTCATGCCACCACGCGTTCATCGTGTAGTCCTTGTTATTAGTCGGTAAACGATGGACAGCGGCGACCATTAATCAGTTGCGCAGAACGATCGGTAACGCGCGCGCCCTAACCTTGCAGACCTCCCTGAAAAAAGGACTGCTCCCATGCCTCTTCGAGTCGATGAATCCAACCCCGAACAAAAAGTGTGTTTTTTCGCCGTCGAACACGGCGAGGAAATTCGCATTTGCGACACCCTGGAAGTCATGACAGATAGCGAAAAATCCATGTCATTCGTGGAAATAGAAGGCCGGCGCGTTTACATCACAGAAGCAGAGGCTGACGCCTTGACCGTCGCAGGCGCCAAAGACGGCCGCAAACACCTGAAAGCCGACGAGAGTGATTCGGTGATTTGACTGACTTCGATCAACACCCCGCGCAAACGTCTGCGATAGGCGTTTGCGCCTTTGCCTGCGCGCTGCTTCAAGTTGTCGCAGACGCTACCCAAAATCTCATCTGATCCGCTTTTTATTGAAATACCTGAGTCTGTTATGCAAACAGATCGACGCTCATAGTGCGCTGGCCTGATGGAGGCTGATGAGCGAATAATCATGAGCGAACAAATCCCCGTCCGAACCGTAGAAGCATCCCCGACTATAAAGAAGGTGCCCGCACGCCCAATGAAGGCGACGGCCAAGTCCAGCGACAACCAGATCCACACCCGTAGCTTCACCGGCCTGTTCCGCACCCTGCGCATGAGCGGCGCGGGATTTCTGTTCGTGCTGTTTTTCGGCACTGTGTGGCTGAACTGGGGCGGACGTCAGGCGGTGCTCTGGGATCTTTCCGAAAGCAAATTCCACATCTTCGGCGCGACGTTCTGGCCGCAGGATTTCATCCTGCTCTCGGCGCTGTTGATCATCGCCGCCTTCGGTTTGTTCGCCATTACCGTGTTTGCCGGCCGGGTCTGGTGCGGCTACACCTGCCCGCAGAGTTCGTGGACATGGATCTTCATGTGGTGCGAGAAGATCACCGAAGGCGAGCGCAACCAGCGGATCAAACTGCAAGCTGCGCCGTGGAGCCTGAACAAACTGGCGCGGCGCGCCGCCAAACACACCTTGTGGCTGGCGATCAGCGTGCTCACCGGACTGACCTTCGTCGGTTACTTCACGCCGATCCGGCCACTGGCCGAAGAGTTGCTGACCCTGCAAATCGGCGGCGTCAGCCTGTTCTGGGTGCTGTTCTTCACCGCTGCCACCTACATCAACGCCGGTTGGCTGCGCGAGGCGGTGTGCATGCACATGTGTCCGTATGCGCGGTTCCAGAGCGTGATGTTCGACAAAGACACCCTGGCGATTTCCTACGACGTGGCCCGTGGCGAAAACCGTGGCCCGCGTAAACGCGACGTGAAACCGCTTGAAGCCGGCCTGGGTGATTGCATCGACTGCCAATTGTGCGTGCAGGTCTGCCCGACCGGCATCGACATCCGCGATGGCCTGCAGATGGAATGCATCGGTTGCGCGGCGTGCATAGACGCCTGTGACTCGATCATGGACAAGATGAACTACCCGCGTGGTTTGATCCGCTACAGTTCCGAGCGCGAATTGCAAGGTGGCAAGACTCACCTGCTGCGTCCGCGTTTGATCGGTTACACCGTGGTGCTGGTGGCGATGATCGGCGCATTGGCATTGGCGCTGGTCGAACGGCCGATGGTCTCGCTGGACGTGACCAAGGATCGCGGCTTGTTCCGTGAAAACGGTCAGGGCCAGATCGAAAACATCTATAGCCTCAAAGTCATCAACAAGACCCAGCAACGTCAGGACTACAACCTCAGCCTGGTCGACGGCGACGGCTTCCAGTTGCAAGGCAAGACTCAACTGAGCCTGGCACCGGGGGAAATTGTCGATGTGCCGGTGTCGGTGGCGATGACCACGGAGCGCCCGGCCAGCAGCTCGCAGACCTTGAGTTTCAAGATTGCCGACAGTGATGAGCCTGAGGTTTATAGCGTGGCGAAGAGCAGGTTTGTTGCGCCGATGAATCGCTGAGCCGTTAGAATCCGCTCCCTCACCCCAGCCCTCTCCCAGGGGGAGAGGGGGCCGACCGAGGTGTCTGTCGCTATACATCGACCTGACAGACCGAGTCGATTATGGATTCAGCAAAACGCTTTCAGACCGAGTCGATTGGGATTCAGCAAAACGCTTTCAGACCGAGTCGATTGGGATTCAGCAAAGCACTTTCAGGCCGAGTCGATTATGGATTCAGCGAAGCACTTTCAGGTCGAGTCGATTATGGATTCAGCGAAGCACTTTCAGGTCGGTGTAGTTCACAAGCATCCCCCGATCAGTCCCCTCTCCCTCTGGGAGAGGGCTAGGGTGAGGGGCAGTTCCCCTGACACACCTCATCATCAACCAGCACCAAGGCTCCTCGATGAAACGCTACGAAAAATTCGCCGACGACATCGCTGAACTGATCCGCTCCGGCGTCCTCGGCCCCGGCCAGCGCGTGCCTTCGGTGCGTTACGCCAGCCAGACCTACGGCGTCAGCCCGTCCACGGTATTCCAGGCCTATTACCTGCTTGAACGCCGTGGCTTGATCCGCGCCCGACCGCGCTCCGGCTACTTCGTCAACACTCACGCGCCGAGCCCGTTCTCAGAGCCGGTGATCAGTAGCCACGTCAACGACTCCACCGAAGTCGACGTCAGTGAACTGGTGTTCTCGGTACTCGATTCGATCAAGGACCCGAGCACCGTGCCCTTCGGCTCAGCGTTCCCCAGCCCGACGCTGTTCCCGCTGCAACGCCTGTCGCGCTCGCTGGCCAGTGCCGCCCGCGAGATGGACCCGCGCATGGTCGTCACCGACATGTCGCCGGGCAACCCGCAACTGCGCCGGCAGATCGCCCTGCGCTACATGGTCGGCGGCCTGATGCTGCCGATGGAAGAGTTGCTGATCACCAACGGCGCGCTCGAAGCGCTGAACCTGTGCCTGCAAGCCGTCACCGAACCGGGCGATCTGGTCGCCATCGAAGCGCCGGCGTTCTACGCCAGCCTGCAAGTCCTCGAGCGGTTGAAACTCAAAGCTGTGGAAATCCCCGTGCACCCGCGCGATGGCATCGACCTCGGCGTGCTCGCGCAAACCCTGGAACGCCACCCGATCAAGGCCTGCTGGTGCATGACCAGCTTCCAGAACCCGATGGGCGCGACCATGCCCGAGGCGAAGAAACAGGAATTGGTCGAACTGCTGCGCCGCCATCAGGTGCCGCTGATCGAAGATGATGTCTACGCCGAACTCTATTACGGCCAGCAGGCACCGAAACCAGCCAAGGCCTTCGATACTGAGGGCCTGGTGATGCACTGCGGTTCGTTCGCCAAAAGCCTGGCCCCGGGTTACCGCATCGGCTGGGTCGCCGCCGGGCGCTACGCGCAGAAAATCGAACGGTTGAAACTGATGACTTCACTGTGCGCCTCAATGCCCGCGCAAGCGGCGATTGCCGACTATCTGCAACACGGCGGCTACGACCGGCATTTGCGCAAATTGCGTTATGCGCTGGAAGAACAGCAGAGCGCGATGCTTGCGGCGATCGCCCGCTATTTCCCGGCGCAGACGCGGGTCAGCCAACCGGCGGGCGGCTACTTTTTGTGGCTGGAATTGCCGCCGCAGATGGATTCGTTGAAGTTGTTTCAGATGGCACTGGCGCAAGGCATCAGCATTGCGCCGGGGCCGATTTTCTCGCCGACGCAGCGGTTCAGGAATTGTATTCGGTTGAACTATGGCAGCCCGTGGACCGAGGATTCGGAAAAGGCCATGGAGACGTTGGGGCGGATTGTGCGGTCGTTCTGACAGATTGTTGCTGACTGCACTGGCCCCATCGCTGGCAAGCCAGCTCCCACAGTGTTCTATGTCACCGCGTATGTTGTGTACGACACAGAAACCTGTGGGAGCTGGCTTGCCAGCGATGGGGCCGGATCAGGCAACACAAATCCCAACGATCAGCGCCCGCCACCCAAATCAACAAACGTCCCGGTCGCATACGAAGCCTTATCCGACAACAACCAGACAATCGCCTCCGCCACCTCATCCGGCCGTCCGCCACGGGCCATCGGAATCGCCGACTCCAGCTTGCTGACCCGATCCGGGTCGCCGCTAAGCGCGTGGAAATCGGTGTAGATGTAACCCGGGCGCACCGCGTTGACCCGAATCCCCTCGCCCGCGACTTCCTTGGACAAGCCGATGGTGAAGGTGTCGAGCGCACCTTTTGAGGCCGCGTAATCGACGTACTCGTTGGGCGAACCAAGGCGTGAAGCCACTGACGACACGTTGACGATACTGCCGCCCTGCCCGCCGTGCTTGGGCGACATGCGCAGAATCGCGTGCTTGGCGCAGAGGATCGGCGCCAGAACGTTGGTTTTCATGATTTTCAGAATGCGGAATTCGGACATTTCATCGACCCGCGATTTGTGTCCGACGGTGCCGGCGTTGTTCACCAGCGCAGTGACACGGCCCAATTCGCTGTCGACCCGTTGGAACAGCGCGATCACTTCGTCTTCGATGCTGACGTCAGCGCGCACGGCGATGGCGTGTGCGCCCAATGCACGGACTTGCTCCAGCACGCTTTGCGCAGCCTGCTCGTCTTGCTCATAGTTGATGCAGATCCGATAGCCTTGCTCGGCAGCCAACAGCGCCGTGGCGGCGCCAATCCCGCGCCCGCCACCGGTGATCACAATGACTTTATCCATGCTGGCCTTTCTCCCCCAATGCACACGTAACAGTCGGGGGGAAGAATAACCGCCATTGGCGGGTTTTGCATGAGGTCTGTTGTGTCTGGCCGGACGCCTTCGCGAGCAGGCTCGCTCCCAGACTGCATTCGTGCACCACGCCGTCCCTGTGGGAGCGAGCCTGCTCGCGAAGAACGATAGCGCGGTCGATCAGACCGCCGCCACCGGCTTGCCGCGCGCAATATCCTGCATGAATCTGTCCGCCGGCATCGGATGCCCCAACAGATAACCCTGCAACGAATCACATCCCAGCTCAGTCAGAAACGCCTGCTGCACACCGGTTTCAACACCTTCAGCGACAATGCGCAAACCGAGCGCCTGGCCCAATGCGACAATCGCCGAAACAATCGCGGCATCGTCACTGTCATGCTCCAGATCGCGCACAAAGCCACGATCGATCTTCAGCTCGTTGGCCGGCAAACGCTTGAGGTACATCAGGCTGGAATAACCCGTGCCGAAGTCATCGATCGACAGATCGACGCCCATGTCCGACAACTCCTGCAACACCGTCATGCTCGCATCGGCATCGCTCATGGCCGTGGTCTCGGTGATTTCCAGCGTCAGGCTGTTCGCCGGCAAGTGATGCGTGGCCAACGCCTTGGCCACGCTGCGCACCAGTCCGGCGTGGCAGAACTGCAGCGCCGACAGGTTCACCGCGATACGCCAATCGGTGTAACCGAGCACGTACCACTCGCGCATTTGCCGACAGGCTTCATTGAGCACCCATTCACCGATCGGAATGATCAGCCCGGATTTCTCCGCCAGTTCGATGAACTTGTCCGGCATCAGCATGCCGTGAATCGGATGCTGCCAACGCAGCAACGCCTCAGCCCCGACCGGACGGCCGTTGGCGGCGTCGAACTTCGGCTGGTAATGCAAACTGAACTGGCTGTGCTCCAGCGCTGCGCGCAGGTCCTGCAACAACTGCAACTGCTTGCGCGCGTTGTTGTTCATCGACGCGTCGAAAAAGCTGTAACCGTTCTTGCCGCCGCCCTTGGCGTGGTACATCGCCGCGTCGGCGTTCATCAGCAGTTCCTGCGCGGTCTGGCCATTCCCCGGGTACAGGGCGATGCCGACGCTGGCGGATATCTGCAAATCATGTTCGGCGACGCGGAATGATTGCGCGATCAGGCCGACCTGACGTGCCGCCAGTCCCAGTGCGTCATCGGGTTCGGTCAGACGCACCAGCAGCACGAATTCATCGCCGCCGATTCGCGCCAGTGTGTCCGGACCGCGCAAGTCTTCACGCAGACGCAAGCCCACTTCCCGCAATAACTGGTCGCCCATATGGTGACCGAACGCATCGTTGACCGGTTTGAAGCCGTCCAGATCGATGAACATCAAAGCAAAACAGCCGCCCTGCTCATGGACCTTTTTCATCGCCTGATTGATCCGGTCATCCAGCAGCATGCGGTTCGGCAGGCCGGTCAGGGTGTCGTGCAGGGCCAGTTGTGTGAGTTCGCGGTTGGCCACGGTCAATGAGTGCGCCAGATCAGCGGTGCGCGCTTCCAGGCGTGCGTCGAGAATCGATGTGAGCAAGGCAATCGACAGCACTGCCAACGTGGTGATCAACACCAGACTGTCGAGGCCGTTGCCCTTCAAGCCATTGACGGTGGCACCACAGAAACTGCCATCAGGAAACTGCGCGGCGGCCATGCCGGTGTAATGCATGCCGACAATGGCGATGCCCATGATGATCGCCGCCCCGCCCCGAATCAGTCGCACATAAGGCGAATGCTGACGCAGGCGGAAAGCGATCCACAGTGCCGCCGCCGAGGCGCCGACGGCAATCAGCAGCGAAGCGCCAAACAACGTCGGATCGTAATCGATCCCCGGCGTCATGCGCATCGCCGCCATGCCGGTGTAGTGCATGGCACTGATCCCGCTGCCCATGATCAGCGCGCCGAACGCCAGTTGCAGAATCGGCAGTTTCGGCTGACTGACCAACCATAAGGCGAATCCACAGGACAACACGGCGATGAGCAGCGACAGCGCGGTCAGGGCGATGTCATAGCCCAGGTCGATCGGCAGTTTGAAGGCCAGCATGCCAATGAAATGCATCGACCAGACGCCGATGCCCATGGCAAACGCACCGCCGGCGGTCCAGAAATGCACCGCCCGGCCCTTGGCCGTGGCAATGCGACCGGTAAGGTCGAGCGCGGTGTAGGAAGCGAGAATCGCCACACACAACGAAATGAAAACCAGCGTGGAGGAATAACTACCGATGAGCATGGGAATTCTCGTGGCCACCCAACGCGGATTGCGTCCGTTCTCGGTCGGGCAAAGGCGGCGATTGTACTGATTGCACAGAAGAACGCACTGACAAAGTGAGCAATTGGCCATCAAGCCGATGAAACGCTTGTTCGATCGTCCGACAAGGCTCTGGCGCGGCGTCACAGCTTTTGATCGTTCCCACGCTCCGCGTGGGAATGCAGCCTGGGACGCTCCGCGTCCCTTCAAAGTCGAACGCGGAGCGTCCGTTGAGGCATTCCCACGCGGAGCGTGGGAACGATCAGTGAAGCCAACCTTCAGCGGGTGTTATCGCTCACATCCAGCTGCCCGTCCCAACCACCGCCCAGCGCCGCAATCAATTGCACGCTAGCAATCAAGCGGCTTTGCAGAATGTTCAGCACGCTGCGCTCATTGCTCAGCGCCGTGGCTTGCACCACCACGACGTCGATGTAAGCAATCAGCCCGGCCTTGTACTGGTTTTCCGTCAGGCGCAGGGAGTCGCGCGCCGCATCGAGCGCCTCCTGGCGCACCGCCGCTTCGTCTTCATACACCTTGAGCTGCACCAGATAGTTTTCCACTTCGCGGAAACCGTCGAGCACGGTCTGACGGTACTTGGCCACGGTCTGGTCATACACCGCCTCGGTGCGGTCGACTTCCGCCGAACGAATGCCACCGTCAAACAGCGGCAGCGCCAGTTTCGGCCCCACCGACCAGAAACGGTTGGGCAGGCTGACCAGGTTCTGCGAAGTACTGCTGCTGTAGCCGCCGCTCAGACTCAAGCTCAGATCCGGGTAATACGCCGCTTTGGCCACGCCGATGTTGGCGTTGGCAGCGATCACCGAACGCTCCGCCGAAGCGATGTCCGGGCGCCGCTCCAGCAACTGCGAGGGCAGGCTCAACGGCACTTGCGGCAGCTTTGGAATGGTCTGCACTTCGGCAATGTTGAAATCCGCCGGGGCCTGTCCGGTCAGCACAGCAATCGCATTTTCGAATTGCGCGCGCTGCCAGATCAGGTCAACCAGATCGGCCTGGGTGCTTTTCAGTTGTGTCTGTGCCTGCGCCACCGCATCGCGCCCGGAAACCCCGGCGCGGTACTGGTTCTGGGTCATCTTCAACGAGCGTTCGTAGGCGGCGACCGTGGCTTCGAGCAGGCGTTTCTGCTGATCGATCACGCGCAGTTGCAGGTAGTTCTGCACCAGCTCTGATTGCTGGCTCAGGCGCATCGCCGCCAGATCGGCAAAACTGGCCTGGGCGCTGGCCTCATCGGCTTCCAGTCCACGGCGCAGCTTGCCCCACACGTCCGCTTCCCAACTGACGCCAAGTTCGGCGTTATAGGTGTCGCGGATACCGCTGGAAGAACTGCTCAGACTCGAACTGCTGCTGCCAGTGCCCTGACTGGAGCGGGTCTTGCCGAGGCTCAAGTCTACTTTCGGATAAAACGCGCCACGGGCACTGCGCACCAACGCCTGAGCCTGACGGTACTGGGCTTCCGACTGCGCGACGGTCTGGTTGGAATTGTTGAGTTTCTCGATCAAGCCGTTGAGCTGCTGATCGCCATACAACTCCCACCAGGCACCACGGGCTAGCGAATCGCTCGGGTTGGCCTGGGTCCAGCCCTCGGCCTCCTTGTACTGGGCGATTTCCGCAGTTTGCGGCCGTTGGTAGTCCGGGCCTACGGCGCAGGCACTGAGCATCGCCACGCACAGCGACAGGCTCAGCAAACGCGAGCCGCGAACAGTGGCCAGATTGAAAAGCGAACGGTCAGTCATAGCGGAGTTTCCAGAGCGGCGTCAGTGCGCACGCCACGCCATTTGTTGAAACGATGGCGCAGCTTGTCAAGATAGAGGTAAACCACCGGGGTGGTGTAAAGCGTCAGCACCTGGCTGAAAATCAGCCCGCCGATGATGGTCAGGCCCAGCGGCTGGCGCATTTCCGCGCCTTCGGCCCGGCCGAGCAGCAACGGCAAGGCACCGAGAATCGCCGCCAGGGTGGTCATCAGAATCGGGCGCAGACGTTGCAGGCAAGCACTGCGGATCGATTCCAGCGGCGACAGGCCCTGATGCCGTTCCAGTTGCAGCGCGAGGTCGATCATCAGAATGGCGTTTTTCTTCACCACACCAATCAGCAGGAACAACCCGAGCAACGAAATCAGGCTGAACTCGCCGCCCAGCGCATAGATCGACAGCAACGCGCCGACACCGGCCGACGGCAGGGTCGACAGAATCGTCAGCGGATGAATGTAGCTTTCATACAGCACACCCAACACCAGATACACCGCCAGCAACGCCCCGAGAATCATGAACGGCTGGCTCTTTTGCGTCGCGGCGAAGGCGTCGGCGGTGCCGGCCATTTTTGCGATGACGTCTTCCGGCAGGCCCAGTTTGGCAATCGCCCGCTCGATCGCTGCACTGCCCTGCTCCACCGTCACGCCTTCGGCCATGTCGAAGGAAATGTCTTCGGAGGCGAACTGGCCTTCGTGGCTGACGCGGTCATCTTCCAGGCTGTTTTCGTAATGAGCGAACGTCGACAGCGGCACCCGCGCACCGTCAGCGGTGATCACCTGCACCTGCTTGAGCGTCACCGGGTCCTGGGCGTATTTCGGATTGACCTCCATGACCACCTGATACTGATTGAGGCTGTCGTAGATCGTCGAAATCTGCCGCTGGCTGTAGGCGTTGTTCAATACCGAGGTAACCATGTCCATGTCGATCCCCAGGCGCTTGGCCTGATCGCGGTCGACGATCAACGTCACTTGCTGGGCACCCGCTCCCTCTCGGGCGTCAATCGCCGTCAGTTCCGGCAAGGCCCTTAACGCGGTAACCACTTTTGGATACCACTTGCGCAACTCGCCCAGATCACCACTTTGCAGGATGTAGCTGTACTGCGACGTGGTCTGTTCGCGGCCGCCGCCAAATTGCAGATCCTGATCCGCCATCAGCATCAGTTGCGCACCGGGGACCTTGGGCATTTCCTTGCGCAGGCGCTCGATGACTTTCTGCGCGTTGAGCTGACGCTCCTTGATTGGCTTCAGACGCACCAGCATGAAGGCGTTATTGGTGCCGTTGCTGCCGCCAATGAACCCGGCGACACTTTCCACCGCTTCGTCCTTGAGCACGGCGCGGCGGAAAATTTCCATTTTCGGCTGCATCACGCTGAACGACAGGCCGTCGTCACCGCGCACGAAACCGATCAACTGGCCGGTGTCCTGCTGCGGCATGAAGGTTTTCGGCACCACCACGTACAGCGCAACGTTGACGCCGACGGTGATCAGCAAGCTGAGCAAGGTCAGACGCCGGTGACGCAGCACCCAGTCGAGGCTGCTGGCGTATTTGCCGACCATCCAGTCGTTGGTGCGACGGCTCCAGCGTTGCAGGCGGTTTTCCTGGCCGGGTGTGTGCGGCTTCAGCCAACGGGCGCAGAGCATCGGTGTCAGCGTCAGCGAAACCACCAGCGACACGACGATGGCCGCCGCCAGGGTGATGGAAAACTCGCGGAACAGGCTCTCGACAATCCCGCCCATGAACAGAATCGACAAGAACACCGCGACCAGCGAGACGTTCATCGACAGCAAGGTAAAACCGACTTCCTTGGCCCCGAGGTACGCGGCCTGCATCGGTTTGACGCCCTCGTCGATGTGCCGGGAAATGTTCTCCAGCACCACGATGGCGTCATCCACCACCAATCCTGTGGCGAGGATCAACGCCATCAGCGAAAGGTTGTTCAGCGAGAAACCGTAGAGGTACATCACCGCAAAGGTGCCGACCAGCGACACCGGTACGGCCAATGTCGGAATCAGCGAGGCGCGGAAGTTACCGAGAAACAGGAACACCACCAGAATCACCAGCGCCACGGCAATCAGCAGCGTCATTTCGGCTTCATGCAACGTTGCCTTGATCACCGGCGAGCGGTCCATGGCCAGATTCAGCTTCACGCTGGCCGGCAACACCGCTTGCAGCGCCGGCAACTGTGCCTTGATCTCGTTGACCGTCTCGATGATGTTGGCGCCGGCCTGACGGTTGATCACCAGCAGCACGGCCGCGTCATCGTTGAAGAAACCACTGTTGTAGCGGTCTTCGACGCCATCACTGACCTTGGCCACGTCCTTGAGGCGCAACGCGGCGCCGTCGGCATAGTGGATGATCAGTGATTCGTAATCCTTGGCTTTCTCCAGTTGGTCATTGGCCTGGATCTGCCACAAGCGCTGGCCGTCTTCGACCGAACCCTTCGGCCGGCGCACGTTGGCATCGGCGATGGTCTTGCGCACATCGTCGAGCGCTACACCGTACTGGTTCAGTGCCTGCGGTTCGAGTTCGATGCGTACCGCTGGCAGCGAACTGCCACCGATCTGTACTTCGCCGACGCCCTGCACCTGTGAAAGGCTCTGGGACAAAATGGTCGAAGCCAAGTCGTAGAGCTGGCCTTTTTCCAGCACGTCCGAGGTCAGCGACAGCACCATGATCGGCGCCTGCGACGGGTTGACCTTCTTGTAGGTCGGCATGCTGCGCATACCGCTCGGCAACAGGTTACGCGAGGCGTTGATCGCCGCCTGCACTTCCCGCGCGGCACCGTTGATGTCGCGGTCGAGGTCAAACTGCAGAATGACCCGGGTCGAACCCTGACTGGAACGGCTGCTCATGGTGTTGACGCCGGCAATCGCACCGAATGAGCGCTCCAGCGGCGTCGCCACGGTGGATGCCATGACCTCCGGGCTGGCACCGGGCAGGCTGGCCTGCACGACGATCACCGGGAAGTCCATTTGCGGCAGCGGCGCCACTGGCAGCAGGCCGAAGCTGACGCCGCCGAGCAGCATGATTGCCAGGCTGAGCAGCATCGTCGCCACCGGACGCTTGATGAAAGGACCGGAGAGGTTCATCGAACGCGATCCCCAACGTCACACCAATCCCCTGTAGGAGTGAGCCTGCTCGCGATAGCGGTGTGTCTGTTTACATTGATGTCGCAGGTGCCGGCCTCATCGCGAGCAGGCGAAGGCCTACAGGGGTTATGTGTTCGGACAGTCATACCGACACCTCTTCAGTGTCAGCATTAGTCTTGCCAAAGCGTCGACCGAGGCGGTCGAAGTACAGGTAGATCACCGGCGTGGTGAACAGCGTCAGCACCTGGCTCACCAGCAGACCGCCAACCATTACCAGACCCAACGGCTGACGCAATTCAGCCCCGGAGCCGGTGGCGAGCATCAACGGCACCGCACCGAACAGCGCCGCCAGCGTGGTCATGAGGATTGGCCGGAAGCGCAGCAGCGCCGCCTGATAAATCGCCTGTTCCGGCGCCATGCCTTGGGTGCGTTCAGCATCGAGGGCGAAGTCGATCATCATGATCGCGTTCTTTTTCACGATACCGATCAGCAGAATGATACCGATGATCGCGATCATGCCCAGGTCATTGCCGCTGAGCAGCAACGCCAGCAACGCACCGACCGCCGCCGACGGCAAGGTCGAAAGAATGGTGACCGGGTGAATGTAGCTCTCGTACAGCACGCCCAGCACGATGTACATGGTCACCACTGCCGCCAGAATCAGCAGCAAAGTGCTCGACAACGACGCCTGGAAAGCTTCGGCCGCTCCCTGGAACTGGGTCTGCACGCCGACGGGCATGCCGATGTCTTTCTGTACCTGCTCGATGATGTCGACCGCATGCCCCAACGCCACGCCGGGTGCGAGGTTGAACGACATCATCACTGCCGGGAACTGGCCGATATGGGTGATCGCCAGTTGCGCCTGACGCTCTTCCACGTGGGCGAGACTCGACAGGCGCACCTGTGCGCCATCGGTGGTCTTGACGTGAATCTGGTCCAGCGCCTGCGGGCCGATCTTCTCCCCGGCCTGGGCTTGCAGCACCACGCGGTACTGGCTGGCCTGGGTGTAAATCGTCGAGATCTGGCGTTGGCCGAAAGCGTCGTACAGCGCATCGGTGATGTTCGCCACCGAAACGCCCAGGCGTGAGGCGGCATCGCGGTCGATCACCAGATAGACCTGCAAACCCTTGTCCTGCAAATCACTGGCGACGTCCGTCAGTTCCGGACGCTGGGCCAGCGCTTCGACCAGGCGGCCGCTCCACTGGCTGAGCAGTTCGGAATCCGGCGAAGACATGCTGAACTGGTATTGCGTGCGGCTGACGCGGTCCTCGATGGTCAGATCCTGCACCGGCTGCATGAACAGACGGATGCCAACCAGTTTGTCCAGCTGCGGTTGCAGGCGCGCAATCACTTCTGTGGCGCTCAGATCGCGCTCACTGTGAGGCTTGAGGTTGATCAGCAAGCGGCCGCTGTTGAGCGTGGCGTTATCGCCGTCGACACCGATGTAGGACGACAGGCTCTGTACGGCCGGATCTTCGAGAATGATCTTCGCCAGCTCTTGTTGACGCTCGCCCATCGCCGCGAAGGAAATCGACTGCGGGGCCTCGGAAATACCCTGAATCACCCCGGTGTCCTGCACCGGAAAGAAGCCCTTCGGCACCACCATGTACAGAAACACGGTCAACGCCAGCGTGCCGATAGCCACCAGCAAGGTCAGCGGCTGATGCTTGAGCACCCAGCGCAGCATCCGACCATACTCGGCGATCATCCAATCGATGACTGCACCGCTGGCGCGGTAGAAACGGCCCTGCTCATGTGCTTCTGGCTCACGCTTGAGCAAGCGCGCGCACATCATCGGCGTCAGGGTCAGCGAGACCACCAGTGAAATCAGGATTGCCACAGCCAGAGTGATGGCGAATTCGCGGAACAAGCGCCCCACCACGTCGGCCATGAACAGCAGCGGAATCAGTACCGCGATCAGCGACAGGGTCAGGGAAATCAGGGTAAAGCCAATCTGCTTGGCGCCCTTCAGTGCGGCCTGCATCGGGCTGTCGCCCTCTTCGATGAAGCGCGCGATGTTCTCGAGCATGACGATGGCGTCGTCGACCACAAAACCGGTGGCAATGGTCAGGGCCATCAGGGTCAGGTTGTTCACCGAGAACCCGGCCAGATACATCACGCCAAAGGTGCCGATCAGCGACAGCGGTACGGCCACCGACGGAATGATCGTCGCACTGGCGCGGCGCAGGAACAGGAACGTCACCATCACCACCAGGGCGATGGCGATGAGCAATTCGTGTTGCACATCAGTGACCGAGGCGCGAATGGTTTGCGTACGGTCGGTCAGCACGGTGACATCAAGGCCGGCCGGCAGGTTGTCGGTGATGCTCGGCAGCAACGCCTTGATGCGGTCGACCACCTCAATGACGTTGGCACCCGGCTGACGCTGGATGTTCAGCAGCACGGCCTGATTCTTGTTGGCCCACGCCGCGAGACGCTCGTTCTCGGCGCCATCGACAATTTCCGCCACGTCCTTGAGCCGTAACGGCGCGCCGTTCTTGTAGGCGAGAATCAGATTGGCGTAGTCCTCGGGCGAGGTCAGTTGGTCGTTGGCGTCGAGCATTGACACGCGGGTCGGGCCGTCGAAGTTGCCCTTCGGCTGGTTGACGTTGGAAGCGCTGATCAAGGTGCGCACGTCGGACAGGTTCAGGCTGTTGGCCGCGAGAGCCTCGGGATTGACCTTGACGCGCACGGCCTGACGCTGACCGCCGGCAATGCTGACCATGCCGACGCCGCTGATCTGGGCGATTTTCTGCGCCATGCGCGTATCGACCAGGTCATTGAGCTTGGGTAACAGCATGGTTTTCGAGGTAATCGCCAAGGTCAGCACCGGGGTGTCCGCCGGGTTGACCTTGTTGTACACCGGTGGCGCCGGCAAATCGGTTGGCAGCAGATTGGTCGCGGCGTTGATCGCGGCTTGCACCTGCTGCTCGGCAACGTCCATGTTGATGTCGAGGCTGAAACGCAACGTCAGCACCGACGCACCGCCGGAGCTGGTCGAGGCCATTTGCGTCAGGCCCGGCATCTGCCCGAACTGGCGTTCGAGCGGCGCCGTCACGGCGCTGGTCATCACATCCGGGCTGGCGCCGGGATACAGGGTCATGACGCGGATCGTCGGGTAATCGACTTGTGGCAGTGCAGAAACTGGCAGCAAGCGATAAGCAATCAGGCCGGCCAGCACAATGGCCAGCATGCTCAGGGTGGTGGCTACCGGTCGGAGGATGAACAGCCGCGAAATGTTCATGCGCCCTTCTTGGCCTTGTCGGAAACAGCAGCGTCAGTCGGGGTGGCGGCAGATTTGCCTTGCAGGTGTTCGGTCGGCGTGGTCGGCACTTGATTGCTGTCGTTGACCACTTCCACTTCGCTGCCTTCCTTGAGGCGGTCGGTGCCTTCCAGCACCACGCGATCACCGGCAGCCAGGCCTTCGGTGACCACGGTGTTTTCGCCATCACTGGCGCCAATCTTCAATTGGCGGATGGTGACTTTCTTGTCGCCGTCCAGCGCATAGACGAACGTGCCGTTGGTACCGAACTGGATAGCCGCTGACGGTGCCAGCACCACGCCTTTCAGTGTGTCAGCCAGCAAGTGAACGTTGACGAACTGGTTGGGGAACAACGCCTGATCGCGGTTTTCGTAGCGGGCCTTGAACTTCAGGGTGCCGGTGGCGACGTCGATCTGGTTGTCGAGGCTTTGCAGAACGCCGGTGGCTTGCAGTTTGGTGTCGCCGCGATCCCACGCTTCAGCCGGCAGCTTGGCGCCGCTGCGATAACGGGCGAGCACGGTTTCGAGGCTGTTTTCCGGCAAGGTGAAGGCGACGCTGATCGGTTGGGTCTGGGTGATCACGGCGAGGAACGTGGTGTCGTTGGCGGTGACGAGGTTACCGACGTCAACCTGACGCAGACCGACACGCCCGGCAATCGGTGCGCGGATCTTGGTGAATTCGAGATTGAGCTTGGCGTCGTTGACCGCGGCCTGATTGGTCTTGACCGTGCCCAGATACTGACCGACCAGCGCTTCGGCGGTGTCCAGCGTCTGTTTGGCGATGCTGTCCTCTTTGTACAGACCGCGATAACGCTCGACATCGACCTGAGCGTTTTTCAGTTGCGCCTGATTCTGCAGCAAGGTGCCTTCGGCCTGCAGCAAGGCGTTCTGGTACGGGCGCGGGTCGATCTCGGCCAGCAGGTCTCCAGCCTTGACCATCTGCCCTTCTTCGAAATTGATCTTGACCAATTCGCCGCCCACCCGGCTACGCACATTGATGGTGTTGAGAGCGGTCACCGTGCCCAGCGCCTTGTAGTACAGCGGGAAGTCGCCGGTGACTGCTGGCGCCACGCGTACCGGGATTGGCCCGCTACCACCACCGAAGCCAGGCCGCATCATCCCCGAACGCCCGGTGTGCCCGGCGGCTGCCTTGTCAGCGCCCTCCTTGTGGGCTGAACCGGCGGGCCAGAATTTCCAGCACAGGACGGCGATCACCAACAAGACAAGCAGGCTGATCAGCCAGCGACGGGAGTTACGGGGGGACGATTGCATGGAGTGATTAACCATTGGGCGCGTGGGCTTCTTTTACGGGAGGCTGAACGATAAGCACTGATGGGGAATTAGCAAAGCAGCTTTACCGGCAATTTACTTACACCTTACGTTTCAAGGTGTGAGGCAAAACACTGATACACAAATGAAAACGGCCTGGACAGGGCCAGGCCGTTAACAATTGTAAAAGCGCTTACTTGAGAACGGACAGGGCCGCTTCGTAGTTAGGCTCTTCAGCGATTTCCTTGACCAGTTCGCTGTGCAGGACGTTGTCGTTTTCGTCCAGAACCACAACGGCGCGAGCGGTCAGGCCTTTCAGCGGGCCGTCAGCAATGGCCACGCCGTAGTTCTCGATGAACTCGGCACCGCGCAGGGTCGACAGGTTCTGTACGTTTTCCAGGCCTTCGGCGCCGCAGAAACGTGCCTGGGCGAACGGCAGGTCAGCGGAGATGCACAGCACCACGGTGTTGGCGATGTCGTTGGCCTGAGCGTTGAACTTGCGCACCGAGGTGGCGCAGGTCGGGGTGTCAACGCTTGGGAAGATGTTCAGCACTTTGCGCTTGCCGGCAAAGTCTTTCAGGGTGACGTCGGACAGATTGCCGGCAACCAGAGAAAAGGCTGGCGCCTTGGAACCGGCTTGTGGCAACTGGCCGTTGACTTGAACCGGGTTGCCTTTAAGGGTGACTTGAGCCATGACTTGAGTCCTTCTGATGTTTTGATTGGAAAGCATGCAAGAGGCCGAAGTTAACCACGAAATTGTCCGACGACCTATGCCCTGTTTTCAAATTGTTGGGTGCCTGCGCGAAAAATTGTATACAAAACCACAACCATTCCCCTGTAGGAGTGAGCCTGCTCGCGATAGCGGTCTGTCAGTCAACATCTGCGTATATGATCCACCGCCATCGCGAGCAGGCTCACTCCTACAATGAGATCTGCGGTGTGAAAATTTCTCCGCACTTTTACCAGAGACCCTGTCGATTCAAGTGTGGCTCGTTCGACTAAACAACGAATCCCCACAATCCACGGAGTAAACGCCATGCGATTCATGATCCTTGTAAAAGCCAACGCCGACTCGGAAGCCGGCATCATGCCCAGCGAAGAACTGATCACCGCCATGGGCAACTTCAACGAAGAACTGGTCAAGGCCGGCATCCTGATCGATTGCGATGGCCTGCATCCGAGCAGCAAAGGCGCTCGCGTGCATTTCTCCGGTGACAAACGCACGGTCATCGACGGGCCGTTCATCGAGACCAAAGAATTGGTGGCGGGTTACTGGATCTGGGAAGTGAAATCGAAAGAAGAAGCCATCGAATGGGTCAAGCGCTGCCCTAACCCAATGCCGGGCGAGTCCGATATTGAAATCCGTCAGATATTTTCTGCCGAAGACTTTGGCGCCGAATTCACCCCCGAAGCGCGAGAACAGGAAGAGCGCATCCGCGAACAGGCCAAGAAAAACGGCTGAACCTACTCGCAGCTGTAGGAGCTGCCGAAGGCTGCGATCTTTTGATCTTGTTTCTCCAGATCAACATTAAAAGATCCCAACCTTCGGCAGCGCCTGCAAAAGCAGTGCTGTTCAGATCGGTTGGATATTTGCAGCTTGCGGACCTTTGGGCCCCTGCGTAACCTCGAACGAAACCCTCTGACCTTCTTTTAGCGTTTTAACTCCACTGGAACTAATCGCAGAGAAGTGCGCAAACAGATCCTCGCCCCCTCCATCTGATGTAATAAAGCCGAACCCCTTTTCATCGCTGAACCACCTCACTGTTCCCGTCTCCATATTCATCTTCCTTTCATTTACTTCGCGCATGCCAGACTTCTGCGCGTCACTCAACCATCAAACGCCCTTCCTCTAGTCCCGACAACTGTCAAATCTGACAGGGTGTAAATACATCCAGTCGCGTACAGGAGCTGTCGAGCGAAACGAGGCTGCTACACAATCGATCAGTCGGGCATAGAGCGGATGATCTCGGCCAGATCATCCTTGGTTATTTCATTTGATCGTTCCCACGCTCTGCGTGGGAATGCCTCAAGGGACGCTCTGCGTTCCAGCTTGCGAATTTGACGCAGAGCGTCAAGGGCGGCATTCCCACGCAGAGCGTGGGAATGATCATTCAAGAGCGATCAGTTTTTGAGTTCGACGTGATCGAGGGCTTGGTTGACGGCCAGTTCACCCAGCATGACGACCTGTGCGATGCCCAATGCGGTCTTGCGCTGCGAGGTTTCCAGCGAGGCGGCGAAGTTGATCAGCATTTCGCTGGCCGAGCCGAGGGTTTCGCTGGCGTTGGCAAGCAGGGATTCGGTGTTGTACCTGGGATTGGCGAGGTACATGGGTTCCGGCTCGTTGGCGCTGGACATGATGTGGGCGGAGGGGTTGAGGTAGAAATCGAGGGCGCGGTCGGCGGCTTCGTGGAGCTTTTTACTGTCGACCGAGGCGTAGGGGGATGTAGTGTCGGCTTCTGCTTCTGGGGGGTTGGGTGTTGGTTTTTTCATGGTGTAACTCCGCTGAAAGTTGGAGCTGTCCCATTCGGTTTCCGGACGAAGAGGTGGCAGCTGTACGCAGGTTGGAAACCCGGGCAGCGGCGACCCGGTCGACCCGAAGGTCTCCCGCGCACAGCCGCCATAACGGAGTGCACACATTTGAAGTGCGCAAGGATACGTTATGAAAGGCGTGTACGCGCCACTAATACCCGTCGGGGTTTCCAGTCCCGGTCGCTGATTTGGCAGCGACGAACACAGGCTAGAGACCCGACGTCCGACGGACAACCTGAAAACCTTGTGGGAACGTTCCGCAAAATCAAAACAACCTTTAAACATCCCGAATTGAAATACGTATGGGTAGGAGTTGCCGAGAGCTCAAACCGCGACCGGACGATTCTCTGATTTTGATCCACAAAACCAAGATCAAAAGATCGCAGCCTCGTTTCACTCGACAGCTCCTACACCGTAAGCAATGGAATAGTTGGTACACAATCACCTGTGAACCCGTACACAAAACCAAAGAATTAATCCATTCGGCTGGCTAACTCCCGATTAGCTGCTAGCGTCATTCAGACGTGTCCTACAGGCTTGATAAGAAAGGGATTACGCCGTAACGGCCGAGAAGTGCCGAGTATCCAGAAGCCACCAGGGAATCGGGGATGATGTTCAATCGAGTGGGGAAGACTCTTTTTCTGGCCAGTGCGCTGGCGGCTGCGTGTGGCGTGCAGGCGGATAACGCCGAGGACTCGAACAAAAGCAACAACCCGTTGAACGTGGCGCCCGGCGCCAATCTGCAGGACTACTACACTCCGAAACTCTACGACAGCAATGCGCACAGCAATGACGTGTTGCTGCGCGGCACCCTGCCGATTGCGCCCAACGATTTCATCGGCGTGCCGCAACTGGTCCGCGCCACGCTACCGATCAGCACCCGCCCCGATCCGCACAACGGTTACAGCACCGGCATCGGCGATCTGAACCTGTTCGATATCTTCATTCTGAAAACCGAAGGCGTGCAATTGGGCATTGGCCCGTTGATCACTGCGCCGACCGCCGAACAGGACGAACTCGGTACCGGCAAATGGCAAGGTGGCCTCGCCGCCGTGGCCATCGACGCCTCGCCGCGCGGACTGCTCGGCGCGCTGGTGCAGTACCAGAGTTCGTTTGCCGGTGACAACGATCGCCCTCACGTCGAGAGCGCAACCATGCAGCCGTTCATCATCCATAACCTGGAAAAAGGCTGGTACCTGCGCTCCACCGGCACCTGGACTTTCGACCTGAAAAACGACACCCACTACATCCCGCTCGGTCTGGGTGTTGGCAAAGCCTGGAAGTCCGGCAGCAACATCCTCAACGCTTTCGTCGAGCCGCAGTGGACGGTCAACCGCAAGGGCGACGGGCTGCCGCAGTTCGTTGTGTACACGGGTATCAATGTGACATTCGGCAAATAAGGAAAACGCCATGCACGCTGTTTTCAAAGCCACCGGATACGGCCTGATGACCATGTTTGTCAGCTGTGGCGTCGGCGCCCAGCAGCCCAACTGCCCGCCGACACCAAACGGCTCGGCACAGGGGATTGTTCGCCTTGATATACCGAAACCGGAAGTCGCCAGTGGTGAATGGAAAATGCCGTTGCTCAATACGATCAATTCAAACCAATAAGCGGAGTCATCAATGATCAAGCCCAACGTTGTGCGCCCGCTGTTGGCGCTGTGCATGATCGGCAGTCCTCTGCTTTACGCAGCAGAGGGCGGTGTCGGCCGCCCGATCACCGGCCAGCAGGTGTTCTCCAACGCCGGGATCGTCCCGCCCGAGCCGGGTTGGGTCATGTCGCTCACCAGCATCTGGTACGACGGCTCGCTCAAGGGCAGTAACGGTGCACCGATTTCCGGCGCAGTCAGCGGCGGGATCGACATGAAAGTCTCCTACACCATGGGCAACTTCACCCACGTCTGGGACACCGGCAAAGGTCCATGGAACTACGCCTCGGCAATCGGTGTGCCGGTGCAATACACCGACATCAAAGCCAGCATCACCGGCCCGCGCGGACGGACGTTGGGTGACAGTGACTCAGGTACGCAATTCGCCGACGCCTTGATCACGCCGATTGCCGCCGGCTATCACTTCGATGAGCTGAACCACATCTCGTTTTCGCTGCCGATCTACGTGCCAACCGGCGCCTACAACAAGGATCGTCTGGCCAACCCGGGACAGAACAACTACACCTTCATGCCAACGGTGGCGTTCACGCATCTGGATGGCAAGGGCGGCGAACTCACGCTGTCCAGCGGTCTTGAGTTCTATACCGAGAACGACGCCACCGACTATCGCAACGGCAACATCTTCACCCTCGACGCACTGTGGACCCATGGTTTTGGCGATGGCTGGAGCGCGGGTATTGCGGCCGGCTACATCCAGCAACTCACCGATGACAAAGGCCAGACCGCCGACACCTTCAATGGTTATCGCGGACGCTCTGTAGGCGCCGGCCCGGTCGTGGGCTGGACCGGTAAATTCGCCGACGCCCAAGCCAATATCAGTGCGCGCTGGGTACCGGAGTTCGACACCAAGAACCGCCCTGAAGGCAACGGCTTCAGCGTCAACCTGACCCTGGCCTTTTTCTAGACCGGACACAAAGGACTGCCCCCATGACTGCGCTTACCGACCTCAACGCCCTGCAAGCCAGTATCGCCGAAGCCGTACTCGGTCAGGATCAGGTGATCCGCCAGATCCTCCTCGGCCTGTTGGCCAACGGTCACTTGCTGCTGGAAAGTCTGCCGGGGCTGGCCAAGACCCGCACGGTCAAAGCACTGGCCAAACACCTCGACGCGAAGATGAGCCGCATCCAGTTCACCCCGGATCTACTGCCCTCGGACATCACCGGGGCCGAGGTGCTGCATCAGGTCGAAGGCAAAAACGAAATCCGCTTTCAGCCGGGGCCGCTGTTCGGCAACCTGATCCTCGCCGACGAGATCAACCGCGCCCCCGCCAAAGTGCAAGCGGCGTTGCTTGAGGCTATGGAAGAGCGCCAGATTACGGTGGCCGGCAACAGCCATGCCCTGCCCGACCTGTTTATTGTGGTGGCAACGCAAAACCCGATCGAACAGGAAGGCACCTATCCGCTGCCGGAAGCGCAGATGGACCGGTTTCTGATGAAAGTCCTGCTCGACTACCCGAGCGCGGAAAACGAAAGTCAGGTACTGCGTCTGCTGCGCAACGAAGAGTTCGCCCAAGGCGCCAGCACCACACCGATCAAGGGTTTCAGCCTGCCGCAGGAGGTGATCTTCGCTGCGCGCAAGGAAGTCAGCGCCGTGCACGTGTCCCCGGCCATTGATAGCTACCTGATCGACCTGATCAACGCCACCCGCCACCCCGCCGATTACGACGAAGACCTCGCGCGCTGGATTGCCATCGGTGCCAGTCCGCGCGGTGGCATTGGCCTGGACCGTTGCGCCCGCGCCGATGCGTGGCTGCAAGGTCAGGACTTTGTCTCGCCGGACAACGTGCGCGCCGTGGTGCATCCGGTGCTGCGCCATCGTCTGCAATTGAGCTACGACGCGGTGGCCGACGGCGTGAGTGCCGATCAGGTGCTCGACCGGATCCTCGACAAAGTGGCGATTCCGGCATGAACGACGAAGGTCTGGTCTACGTCTCTCTCGCGCAATTGATGGCGCTGGAGTTCAAGGCCCGTGACCTGAGTTTTCTCGCACGACAGCCGCGGGGCAGCATCCTCGCCGGCAACCATGCTTCGCGCCTGCGCGGGCGTGGCTTGAGTTTCGATGAGCTGCGTCGCTATCAGCCGGGCGATGATTTGCGTCACCTCGACTGGCGCGCCTCGCTGCGCACCGGCAAACCGGTGGTGCGTACCTTCACCGAAGAGCGCGACCGTCCGGCATTGATCGTCGTCGATCAGCGCATGTCGATGTTCTTCGGCTCGCAGCGCAGCTTCAAATCGGCCCTCGGCGCCGAACTCGCGGCATTGGCGGCGTGGATGGTGTTCAACGCCGGCGACCGGGTTGGCGGACTGGTGTTCAACGATCAGCGTATCGACAGCATCGCACCGTTGCGCAGCCGTAAACGTGTGGAAGCCTTGCTCAGTCGCATCGCCGAACAGAATCAGGCACTGAGCGCGGCTAATCCCGACGCCGAAGACGAAGACCAGTTGGACAAGGTCTTGCAACGCTGCCTCGCCCTGGCCGGGCACGACCATTTGATCTGCATCGTCAGCGACTTCGCCGGGGCCGGCGATCGGACCCTGCAACTGATGCGGCAATTGTCGGCGCACAACGATGTGATTGCGCTGCAGGTCTACGACCCGCTGGCGATGAAGCTGCCGAGCAATGGTCGCCTGCTGGTTACCCAAGGCGAATTGCAAGTGGAACTGGCGGTGGAAAAACGCAACGTGCACCAACCGCTGGGGGATTTTCTCAGCGGCCGGCTGAAAGACGTCGCCACTTTGCTGCGCCGCAGTCAGGTGCCGCTGATGATGTTCAGCACCGCCGAAGAGGCGCACGCACAACTGCGCGCCGAGCTGGGCAAAAGTGCCGGGGCACGGCGATGAACCCGAATATCCCGAGCATTGAACAGCTTAAAGAGCTGGGCCTGCCCGAGCCGGTCAGTTATGCGCCGCAGACGTGGGGTTGGTGGGTGTTGCTCGCCCTGCTCATATTGGCCGCGTTGTTGATCGGCATTCGGCGCTATGTGCAATGGCGCAGAGACGCTTATCGGCGCGAAGGCCTGGCGCGTCTGGCGCAGTTGCGCAGCCGCAGTGATGACTTGAATGCCTTGCGCGAATTGCCGGAACTGCTCAAACGTGTGGCGCTCTCGATGCCGATGCACAAGCCTACTCGCTGGAATGCAAACCCTGTGGGAGCTGGCTTGCCAGCGATGGGGCCATCACATCCAACATCTGTATCGACTGACAGAACGCCATCGCTGGCAAGCCAGCTCCCACAGGGTCCTGCGGCGCTGGGGAGGGAGGATTGGCAATTTTTCTTGCAGCGCCACTGCAAAAAGCCGCTACCGGCCGATTTCAGCGAACAACTCGCGCAACTCGCCTACGCCCCCGACGACACCTTGCGCGCCCTCCCCGCGCCGCAACGCCTGGCGCTGTTCGACACCTGCCAATACTGGATGGAGCATCACCATGTGGCAGCTTGATTACCCCTGGCTGTTGCTTCTGCTGCCATTACCTTGGCTGGCTTACCGCTATCTGTCCGCCTACAACGAGGCCCGCAGCGCCGTGCGTGTGCCGTTTTTCGCAGCCATGAGCCGCGCGGTCGGTGAGGCCCCGGGCATCGTCGGCAACCGCCGCAATCACTGGCAACTGCTGCTGAATGTTCTGGTCTGGACCTTGATTTTGTTGGCCGCCGCACGCCCGGTTTTCGTGGAAAAGCCCATCGAACGGCAACAACCGGTACGCGACCTGATGCTCGCCATCGACCTCTCGCAGTCAATGGAAACCGAAGACTTCACCAACGCCAGCGGTGAAAAGATCAATCGCCTCGCCGCCGTCAAAGCGGTGGTGCAAGGCTTTATCGACAAGCGCAAGGACGACCGCCTCGGTCTGATCGTGTTTGGCACCGGCGCCTACCCGCAGGCGCCGCTGACCCTCGATCACGCCAGCCTCTCGCTGCTGCTGGCCGACACAGGTATCGGCATGGCCGGCCCCAACACCGCGATCGGTGACGCGATCGGTTTGAGCCTGAAGCTGCTGGACAAGGCCCACGAGCAGGAAAAAGTGCTGATCCTGCTTACCGACGGCAACGACACCAGCAGCGCGATCACCCCGGATCACGCCGCTGAAATGGCCGCCAACAAAGGCGTGATCATTCACACCATCGGCATCGGTGACCCGAGCGCGTCCGGTGAGGCCAAGGTCAACTTGTCGGCGCTGGAACAGATCGCCAAAACCACTGGCGGCCAGTTCTTCCGCGCCGAAGACCGCAACGCGCTGGATCAGGTCTACAGCACCCTCGATCGCCTCACGCCACACCAGGTGAAAACCCTCAGCCATCAACCACAACGCGAGTTGTTCTACTGGCCGCTGGGCGCGGCGGTTGCGCTGTCGGGGCTGTATCACCTTGGCGCGCTGCTGCGTGTGCGTCTGGCGTTTGCCCGTCAGCGGCAGGAGGCCTGAGATGGAGATCAACCTCAGCGACTTCCATTTCCTCCGCCCCCTATGGCTGCTGCTCGCACTGTTCGGTGCCGTGCTGCCGCTGCTCTGGCGGCGTGGTCGCGACCTGCAACGACGGCTGCGCGGCAATATCGCCGAGCACTTGTTGCCGCATCTGCTGGTGACTCCGCAGGACCATCAGCGCCTGCGCCCGGTGCACCTGCTGTGCGCACTGTTGATCCTCGGCGCCGTCGCCGCCGCCGGACCGACCTGGGAACAGGATCGACCGGACTTCCTTGAAAATCGTGCGCCGCTGATTGTCGCCGTGGATCTGTCGCCATCGATGGACGCCAGCGATGTGCAGCCGAGCCGACTGGAAGCGGCGAAACACAAACTGCACGATCTGATACAGCGCCGCGCCGGCGCCCGTACCGCACTGATCGCTTACGCCGGCAGCGCCCATCTGGTGTTGCCGCCGACCGATGATCCGGCGCTGCTCGACACCTTCATTCAAGCCTTGGGCAGCGGATTGATCGACAAACCGGGCAAAGACGTCGGCGCGGTGATCGATCAGGCGAAACGCTTGCTCAATGCCGAAAAAACACCCGGCAGCCTGCTGCTGATCACTGACGGCGCTGACACCGCAGAACTCGACGGCCTCGACAAGCGTGTGGGCGACAGTCCATTGCAAGTGCTGGTATTGGCCGTTGGCAGTGAGGACGGCGGCATCATCCATGATGCCAACGGCCAGCCGCGCACCGATGCCAACGAGCGCCCGGCACTGGGCCGTTTCGATCCGGCAGCAATCAAGCAACTGGCCTCCGCCCTCGATGCGCCACTGGGCAGCCTGAGCGTCAATGACGATGATCTGGACTGGATCGAGTTGCACGCGCAGCAGCATTTTCAGAGTGCCAGCGCCGAGCAGCGCGAATTGCACTGGAAAGACGCCGGTTACTGGCTGTGCTGGCCGTTGTTGCTGTTGGCGCTGTGCAATGTGCGCAAGGGCTGGAGCGTCAACTGGATGCCCGCGCTGGCACTGGCGATTGGCTTGAGCTGGCCAGCAGCACCGGCGCAGGCCAACGCCCTGACCGATGCGTTTTTCACCCGCGACCAGCAAGGTCGCTGGGCGTTCGAACATGAGCATTTGCCGCAGGCTGCCGCGCTGTTTGTCGACCCGTACTGGAAAGGTGTCGCGGCGTATCACGCGGCCGACTACGACTTGGCGCTGGCGACCTTCGCGCGACTCGACACACCGCAGGCGTATTTCTATCTGGGCAATATTTACGTGCGCCGCTTCAAGTTCGATGAGGCCATCGCCGCGTATACCCAGGCCTTGAAGCTGCAACCGCAGTTCCCCGAAGCCACGGCCAATCTGGCGCTGGCGCAAGCGCTGCTCAAGGACACCGAAAGCGCCGAGAAAAACGCCCCGGAGACCAAGCCCGATGAGGTGAAATTCGACAAGGCGCCGGGTAAGGGTCAGAGCAAAAAGGTCGAGACCGAGCAGGCTGCGTCCGATGCTTTGTGGCTGCAGAACCTGACCACCTCGCCGGCGAAGTTTCTCAAGCAGAAGTTCAGCTTGCAGGATCAGCAGGGAGCCAGGCCATGAAGCGCCTAACCCCTACTACCGCCATCGCTGGCAAGCCAGCTCCCACAGGGAACTCCGGTGTTATCACCGATTTTGTGAACACCATAAAACCCTGTGGGAGCTGGCTTGCCAGCGATGGGGCCAGATTGATCATCGCAAGAATCAGCTTCTGGTTCCTGGCCAGTCTGCTCAGCCTCAATGCTTTCGCCGCCGAACCCCAACTCAAAGTCCAGGCCCACCTGCAACCCGCCGAAGGCGCCATGGTTGGCGGTCTGGTCGAGCTGCAAATCGACGTCCTCACCGACACTTGGTTCACCAGCGCCGCCACCCTGCCCGACCTGAAGCTCGATGGCGCCCTGGTCATGCCGCCGGACGGTCAGGCGCAGCATCTCAATCAAACCATCGACGGTCAGGCCTTCAGCGGTTTGCGCTACAGCTACCTGATTACCCCGAACGTCGCGCGCAGCTTCGACATTCCGGCGCTGACCGTGCGCGCCACACCCGGTCAGGCCACGACAGAAATCAGTGCGCAGAGCCAACCGGTGCAGTTCAGCGCGGCCCAGCCGCCCGGCTTCAAACCCGGGGAAACACCGCTGGTGGCCAACGGTTTGCGTTTCACTCAGAGCATCACCCACTCGGCGACGCCGTTGAAAGTCGGCGACAGCATCACCCGCCAACTGACCCTGCAAGCGGACGGCGCACTGGCCATGGCCCTGCCGATTCCAATGCTCGGTGATGTTCCCGGTCTGAGCCGCTATGCGAAAACCCCGCAAGTCACCGCTCTGGACGACGGTCGCGGTGACATCCTCGGCGGTCAGCGCATCGACAGCGTCAGCTACCGCATCGACAAGGCCGGCTCGCACACGTTGCCGGCCATCGAGGTGAAATGGTGGGACGCCGGCACTCGCCAATCGCGCACCGCGCAAGTGCCGGCGGTGACGTTCGAAGCAGCAGCCGGCACGCCTTACAAAGCGGTCTTTTCGATCAGCGAAGACCTCAAGCAACTCGGCCAGAATCGCCTGCACTTCTCTACACGCTGGCTGTGGTGGCTGACCCTGATCGTGGCGGTCGTCGGTGCCGCTTATCTGTTGCGTCCAGCGTTTAACCGCGCCCGGCAACAGTGGCAAGTACGCCGCCAGGCGCAACAACGGGCATGGCAGCAATCCCCTGACTTCGCCTGGCAGCAAGTCAACGCACAACTGCAAGCGCGACCTGCGCAATTGAGCGCGCTGTACCTGTGGCTGCGCCGCAGTCGGCTGGGGCTGAAACTGGTCGACGCGGGCCCGCGCCTGCAAGGGCTGTTACGCGGGCTTTATGGTCGTCAGCCAAGCACCGAGCAAACACTCGTTCAACTGCGCGAATCATTGACTACGCTTCACAGTCAGGCCGAACAGCAGCAGGCAAAACCGGCCTCGGCCCTGCGCCCGCTCAACCCCGTTCACGAGAAGGATTTCCCATGACGACTGCGCTACGGCAACGCCAACGTTTCGGACTCGCCCTGTTGTTTGGCCTCGCCCTGCCATTGCTGGCTCAGGCCAGCGAGCCGCTGCCGTCGTGGAATGACGGCCCGGCGAAGAAGAACATTATCGAATTCGTGCAGGCGGTGACCGACCAGACCAGCAAGGACTTCGTCAAACCGGGCGACCGCATCGCCGTGTTCGACAACGACGGTACGTTATGGAGCGAACAACCGGCCTATTTCGAATTGCTGTTTGCCTTCGATGAGGTCAAGCGCAACGCCGCGCAGCATCCGGAGTGGAAGACTACCCAGCCGTTCAAAGCCGTGCTGGAAAACGATCACAAGGCGCTGGCCGCTTCCGGCATGGAGGGCCTGCTGAAGATCGTCGGGGCGACCCACACCGGCATGACCACCGAAGCCTTCGATGACTACGCCAAAACCTGGCTCAGTCAGGCGCGCCATCCAAAAACCGGCAAGCCGTACACCGAGATGATCTTCCAGCCGATGCTGGAAATGCTCGACTACCTGCGCAAACAGGACTTCAAGACCTACATCGTCTCCGGCGGCGACACCGGGTTCATGCGCGCCTTCGCCGAGAAGGTCTACGGCATCCCGCCGGAACAGGTGATCGGCACCACCTTCATCACGTCATTTCAGTACAAGGACGGCAAGGCCTCGATCGTGCGCACAGCGAAACTGGCGCACAACGACGACGGCCCCGGCAAACCGGAAAGCATCGACGCGGTGATCGGCAAACGGCCGATCCTCGCCTTCGGCAACTCCGACGGCGACCTGCAGATGCTGCAGTGGACGGCCGCCGGTTCCGGTAAACGCTTCATGGGCCTGGTGCACCACACCGACGCCAAGCGCGAATGGGCCTATGACCGTCAATCCGATATCGGCCGGCTCGACAAAGCCCTCGATGAAGCGAATTCCCGTGGCTGGACCGTGGTTGACATGGCGTCGGAGTGGCGCCGGATCTACCCGTTCGAGCCTGCGGTCACCGGGCAGGTGCAATAAGAAAGCGTGATGCAGGACTGCAATAAACGTTAGTCGCAATAAACGACCCCCGCGAAAAGGAGCTAGTCATATGACTCGCATACGCAAGTGGCTACCGAAACTCGCCCTGGTGGCGACTTCGGTCATGGCGCTGTCGGCAACTGCCACAGCGGCTGAGAAACCCAACATTCTCGTAATCTTCGGCGATGACATCGGCCAGACCAACATCAGCGCCTACTCGATGGGGGTGGTGGGCTACAAGACCCCGAACATCGACCGCATCGCCAAAGAAGGCATGATGTTCACCGACTACTATGCGGAGAACAGCTGCACCGCCGGTCGATCCTCGTTCATCACAGGGCAGACACCGCTGCGTACTGGCTTGTCGAAAGTCGGCCTTCCCGGTGCCACGGTCGGCCTGCAAAAGCGCGACATTACCATCGCCCAGGCGCTGAAATCGCAGGGTTACGCCACCGGCCAGTTCGGCAAGAACCACCTCGGTGACCGCGACGAATACTTGCCGACCAACCACGGTTTCGACGAGTTTTTCGGCAACCTGTATCACCTCAACGCAGAGGAAGAGCCAGAGCGTCCCAACTGGCCCAAGGACAATCAGGAGTTCACCAAGGCCTTCACTCCGCGCGGTGTGATTCACAGCTTCGCTGATGGCAAGATCGAAGACACCGGCGCCTTGACGACCAAGCGCATGGAAACCATCGACGACGAAACCACGGCGGCTGCACAAGCGTTCATTGAGAAACAGGCCAAGGCGGACAAACCGTTCTTCGTCTGGATGAACACCACGCGCATGCACTTGTTCACCCACGTGCGTGAATCGATGCGCGGCCAAAGCGGCATGGCCGGCAATGAGTATGCGGACGGCATGATTGAACATGACGGTGACGTCGGCAAACTGTTGAAAACCCTCGATGACCTGAAAATCACCGACAACACCATCGTCGTCTATACCACCGACAACGGCCCGAACCAGTTCTCCTGGCCGGACGCGGCTACGACGCCGTTCCGTAACGAGAAGAACTCCAACTGGGAAGGCGCGTATCGGGTTCCGGCAATCGTCCGTTGGCCGGGCAAGATCAAGGCAGGCGAGGTCTCCAACGAGATGTTCTCCGGCCTGGACTGGTTCCCGACCCTGCTGGCCGCTGCTGGCGACACGGGCGTCAAAGACAAGCTGCTCAAGGGCTGGTCACCGGTTTCCGGCGGCACCAGCTTCAAGGTGCATCTGGACGGTTATAACCAGTTGCCCTACCTCACCGGCCAACAACCCAAGGGCGAGCGTAAAGAGTTCTACTACTTCAACGATGACGGCGTGCTGGTTTCCATGCGCTACGACAACCTGAAGGCAGTGTTCTGCGAACAGCGAGCGCCGGGTGGGTTCAAGGTCTGGAGCGAACCTTTCGTGTGCCTGCGTGTACCGAAGATCTTCAACCTGCGCATGGACCCTTACGAACGTGCGGACATCGTTTCCGATCAATACTATGACTGGGCGACGAAAAACGTCTTCCTGACCGAAGTGGCCGTGATGAAGGCAGCCGAGTTCCTGCAGACCTTCATCGAATATCCACCAAGTCAGCGCCCTGCAAGCTTCAGCATTGACCAGATCCGGCAGGCAGTTGATGCCAAGATCGCCGAGAAGCAGAAAGCTGCACAGTAACACCGCTCGACTGCCGCTCGCCGTCACCGGCGGGCGGCCCTTTTTTTGACTTGGGACTGTGTCGGCTGCTTCGCGAGCAGGCTCGCTCCCACAGGGGATTTGTGGTGGCCACAGGTCCAGTGTGGGAGCCTGCTCGCGAAGGGGCCGGCACCGTCACAATCACTTTTGAATTAAGGCCTCCGCATGTCCTCACGTATCGCCAGCAAGCCGTCGGCCATACCCGCCTCGCATACCGCCGCTCCCGCGCTGCTGTTCCCCGCCCTGCTGCTGTGCATCTCCGGCGCGGCGGCGCTGGTCTATCAGGTGCTGTGGATCAAGCAACTGTCGCTGGTGGTCGGCGTCGAGGTGTATGCGATCACCACCGGTATCAGTGCGTTTTTTGCAGGCTTGGCTATCGGTGGCTGGCTGTTCGGGCGCTGGGCCGATCGCTTGCAGCAGCCGGTGTTGCTGTATGCCGGGCTGGAAGTGCTGGTGGCGATTCTCGGCGTCGGCGCGACCGTGGCCATGAGCCTGGCGGCCAGTCCGTTTGCCTGGCTGCAAGAGCATGTCGGCCTGATCGCGTGGATATTGCCGTTCGCATTGGTCGGCCTGCCGGCGGTGTTGATGGGCGGCACCCTGCCGGTGCTGGTGCGTTCGCTCGCCGCCGATCCGGGCAAGGCCGGCGGTCAGTTGTATGCGGCGAATACCTTGGGGGCGATTGTCGGCACCCTGCTCGCCGCGTTCGTGTTGATCGCCAGCCTCGGTGTGCGTGGTAGCGCGTTGTTCGCGGCGATGCTCAATCTGCTGGCAGCCATCGGTGCGTTATGGCTGGCCCGGCAGCATCCGGCGCCCCTGACCACCACCGTCAAACACCACGCGGAAAAAGCCCCGAATAGAACCGCGCTGTGGCTGTACTCCATCGCCGGTGGCGTGGCGCTCGGTTATGAAGTGGTCTGGTCGCAATCGATCGTGCAGTTCATGAGCACTCGCACCTACGCGTTTGCCGTGGTGCTGGCGACCTATCTGACCGGGCTGTTTATCGGCAGCGCCCTGCTCGCCCGGCGGGTCGAACGGATCCGTGATCCGTGGGGCGTGTTCGGTTTGCTGATTGCCGGCGCCGGGCTGGTCGCGCTGCTGGAAATCGCCGTGCTCGGGCGCTGGCTGGTGATCGCGCAAAGTCAGGCGGAAATGTGGTTGTTGAGCCTGGGTGCCAGTGAGCTGGCCGGCATGAGTGCACGCTTCGCGGTGGCAGCGTTGAGCATTGTCTTTGTACCGACGCTGCTGCTTGGCGCGGCGTTTCCGCTGGCACTGCGTTTGAGTGTCGGCCATGAACGCGTAGGTCGGGATGTGGGTGCCGTGGTCGCTTTCAATACCCTCGGCGGAATCGTCGGGGTGATGCTCTGCGGCTTCCTGTTGATCCCGCTGCTGGGGCTGGTGCGGACCTTGGGCCTGCTGGCGATTATCGCCGCCGGCATCGGCTACTTTGCTGTGCGCAAAGGTCATCACGTGAAGAAAGGCCGGCGTCAGGCCGTGGTCGCCCTCGGTCTGGTCTCGGTTGCGTTTGCCGTGTTTACCCCGGTCGACAAACTCGCCAGCCTGTTACCCGGTGCGCGCAATGGCACTCTGTCGTTCTACGAAGAAGGCCGCGGTGGCACCGTTGCCGTGGTTGCTCAAGGTCGCGGCGATAACACCTTCCATCGCTTGTATATTCAAGGCGTGTCGAACACTGGTGACGCCATGCCTTCACTGCGCTACATGCGCGTGCAAGCCTTGCTGCCGCTGTTGATTCACAACGGTGAGCCACGCTCGACACTGGTGATCGGTTTCGGCACCGGCATCACCGCTGGCGCCCTGCTGCGCTACCCGGGGCTGGAACATCGGGTGGTTGCCGAGTTGCTGCCGTCAGTGGTCAAAGCCGCGCCGTTGTTCAAGGGCAACTTCAACGCCGCCAGCGATCCCGGCGTCGATGTGCGTCTGCGCGACGGGCGCCAGGAACTGCTACGCAGCGCACAAACCTACGACCTGATCACCCTCGAACCGCCACCGCCCTCTGCGGCCGGTGTGGTCAATCTGTATTCGCGGGATTTCTATCAGTTGGCGGCGAGTCGCCTGGAGGACAAAGGCATCGTCGCGCAGTGGCTGCCGTTGCCGACGCAGAACATCGACGACTCGCGTTCGCTGGTGCGCAGCTTCCTTGATGTGTTCCCGTATGCCTCGCTCTGGACCAGCGAATTCCACGAGATGCTGCTGGTCGGTTCGCTGCAGCCGATGGAAATGGACGTCGCAAAAATTACCGCGCGTTTCCAGCAGGACAGCGTGCGTAGCACCTTGCAGGATGTCGGTATCGGCTCGGCTGCTGCCCTGCTCTCGACCTGGGTCACCGATCGCGCCGGGCTTGAACGCTTTGCCGCCGATGCACCTGCGGTGACCGACGATCAACCGCGCATCGAGTACGCGCCGTGGGTGCGCAGCAAAGAAATCACGCGCGTGTTGCCGGCACTGTTGGACCTGTATCAGGCGCCGCCACTGGTGAATGCCGATGCCGGATTCAATGAACGCATGGAAAGCCATCGCCAGCGCTTGATGCAGTTCTATCGCGCCAGCCTGCATGCCTATGACGGCGACCGCGATGCCTGGGCACGGGATATCGGCGAGGTGATGCGCGGCGATGGCGGCAACCCGTATTTCCGCTGGTTCGTCGGCAAATGAATGGAGGCTGAGGACTTTTCGACGCGAAACAGGTAGGGTGCGCACAATCAAAGTGCCACCACTGGACCGCGTCGAAGGTTTTCATGGAGTTGTACACGCAATGAGTTGCTGGACCGTCCTTGGCCTTACCGCCGACGCCGATACGCGCAGTATCAAACGCCAATACGCCGCCCTGCTCAAACAGACCCGCCCGGACGAAGACGCCGAGGGCTTTCAGCGCCTGCGTGACGCCTATGAACAAGCCCTGAATTACAAGGAATGGGCGCAGGTCCACGAAGACAACGAAGCGCCGGACGACAGCTGGGATTTGACCGGCCTGACCGTGGTCGAAGTCGATGCCTTGCAACAGGCGACGCGCTCGCTGCACGGCACCAGCCTTGCGCAGTTGCAACAGCGCCATGCCCTCGCCGTTGAACAGGGTTGTGCGCATATTCTCGAAGAAACCCTGCTGCAGCATTGCATCGAGCACCCTGACACGTCGGCGCCGATGGTCGATTGGGCGGTGCAGACCTATCACTGGTTCAGTGCCTGGCAACGGCTGGAACTGGATGAAGAGTCGATCGAACTGTTGCTCGATCAGCAGCGTGATCGCATGACTCGACCGCTGCGTGATGCCCTCGAACGCGAAGACGGCGAAGCCTTTTTGCAGGCCTACGCACAGTGCGCGCAATACCTTTGGCTCGACGCTGAAGTGCACCGGCAGTGGTTCAACCTGTACCTGAGTCGATTGCTGCTGGACAGCGAATACTGGTCCTCCGCTATTTTCGAACAGGTGTGCGTTGGCCAGGGCTGGCACTCCGGCCCGGCCAACCTTTGCCCGAAAGATGAATGGAAGCGGCTGACCGCTCGCTACGAGGCACCGCGGTTTATCGCGCAGCAACGTCAACTCGCCGAAGAGCCGCCCGCCACCGCCGAACACCGCGCCGCCCGCCTGTTGCTCGACAGCGCCCCGTTCAGCCAGCGGCGCGCACTGGCCCGGCGCCTGCGTGAGAAAGATTGGGAGCATTGCCGACATTTGAGTTCGGCGCTGTACGCCAATCATCCGAAGGTCTGCGCAGCGTTGCCCGGTGGCACCGCGTTCTTCTGGCGCGACTGGGAACTGAAACGCGGTGAATGGCCGACCTACGTAGGCGTGGTGCTGGCCTGTCTGATCGGTGCGTTTAGCCATTTCATCCCGCTGGGGCTGCGCGTCACCGGACTGTTCAATATTTTCATGGTGTCGATCGTGGTGTTTGGCGTAATTGCCGCCGGCCTCAATTGGCTGGCCCACGATCTGGCGCACCGTTATTGGCTGCTGGATGACTGGCTCAGCGCGCGGCTGTGTCCGGGGATCGTGGCGCCATTCGGGGTACTTCGCGACCTGATTCCCTGTGCGCTGATGGTCGCCGGACTCACTTGGCTATTCGGTCCTGTCGGCGGGGTGGTCTATGCAACGACGCTGGCGGTGGTCGGCCTGGTCCGGCGGCGTCAGATCGAACCGCACGTGTCCTGGGAACAACGCAATCCACTGCTGAAGATTTGCCTGGCGGTACTCGGCGTTGTCGCCCTGGTGATCTTACTCGGCGTGCTCAATGTGATCGCCAGCAAAGACACGGTGACCCGCAATCAGGGACTGCAACCCTGGGCCGAGCGTTTGTGCAGTCGTCTGCCCGCCACGGCGACTGGCTGCGGTGCACCCGCTACCCGTGAGCAATGGTATGGCGCGGAGGCAAAACCATGAGTTCGAGAATGATGTTTGTCAGTGGTCTACTGATCGCACTGCTGGTGATGGGGTTGTCGGGGGCAACCACGCCGTTCCTGCAACTCGACCTGTGGCTGGACAATCGCGACGCGCCCGTCACTGCTCAGGCCAACGCGCTAAGCCCGATCATCACCTGCGTCAACCGTGTCGACGTGCATTGGCAGGTGGCCTACGAGCAATACAAACACCCGAAACCGCCAAAGGATTATTCCGCCGCCAATTGGGTGCCCGAGCCACGAGACTTCGAAGACAGCGATGCGCGCATCGTGCAGGACATCCAGAAGGGTGTCTGTCTTTCCAACATGAACCTGAAGCTCGATCTTCTGGGCTATCAGCCGGGACTCTCGCAACGCGCCCGTGACTATGCGAAAGCGCTGCAGGGCGTGGCAACAGTATCGATGCCCTCACGATTCGATAGAAGTGCCAGCTTCGTTTCCGTGTTCCCGAATCCGTCAGGGGGCTACCGGGAGCGGTACCTGAGCGCCATCGCTGATTACCTCCAAACGTCGGCGGCCTTGAGAAAAGACCTTGTTGCGCTGGATATGGCCCAGCGCAGCGAACAACTGAAACGGCTGGATGCGCGCATGGGCAAGGAGATCCACTGGTCGCTGCTGGCCTACATGATTCAGGCCCGAAATACGCTGGAGCAGTTGGAAGACGGGATGAAGCACCAAACGCTGACACCGCAAACCGTGGCGGACACCACCGCCAGCCTGCAACAGGCATGGTCTCGCCGCGAGCCTTTCATGCGCACCGGCGAGCGCGGATTCCGCACCAAGGATGATGACGCAAAGGAACTGTGGGAATACATCAGCGAGCCCGCGCAGCATTACCTCGACGCACTGAACACCCTGCACAAGGACTGGCAAAACCACGCCGAACCGCAACGTTTGAGCGACGACTACTACGCCGTCACCCGTGGTTACGACGCCTTGCTCAGCCACTACAACCGCCGGGCACGCGCCAACTTCTGAGGAGTTGCACCGGCCGGACCGTCCTCGTGGACAATCCGGCCGGGCGCACTTATTTGACAGCCTTGAGCTTCAGATACGACTGACGCATGTCCGCGGCCCAGCCATCGATCACCGGTTTGACGTCATTCGCCGTCATCGCCTGCGAGTCATTTTCCAACGGCTTGCCGGTGCCTTTGCGCACCACTTGCGCGACGACCTTGTTATTCGCGCCATCGAGGAACACCGCTTCGGTGGCCAGGGTAGTTTCCTGATCGCGAATACCGCTGGCGGTGCTGACCGCAGCGGCGACCAGAGCAATCGGAATCACCTCATAGGCGTGCAGGCCTTCAGTCTTGCTGCTCACGGCGGTGATCGCCGCACGCACCACAATCACGCCCGGGCCTGGGCCGGTGGCCAACGGCAGGTCTTTGCCGATCTCACGCTTGAGCGCCTGATCGTAGTAGGAAGTGATGCCATTGAGGGTCTGCTGGGAGATCTTCGCGGTCGGTTGCGGTTTCGGGTACAGCTGGGTCGGCTCGATATACACACTGGTGAATTTCTTGATGTCGACCTTCGGATCGATCCAGCGCATGACCTCGGCACCGGACGGCGATTTGGCCTCCTTGAGCTGGCTGTAGTCTTTGAGGAAGCCGGAGTACTCTTTCGGGTCGACGGTTTTGCTGGAACAACCCACCACTGCGAGAGTGGCAAAACACAGAGTGCCCATCATCACTGCTAGCTTCATGCTGTAACTCCTGTCAGAAGGCCAAAAACTTTGCCTGGGGGAGTTACAGGTATAGCTAAAACCTCAGTAATTGCGATTGCAATGCACAAAACTCACACAAACCTGCGCGACGGATCACAAGGGTCATTTGACAGACGCCGATGATCCGGCAAAGCTGCATCGAGCTTGAACGCACGCCAGACGGCAAATGCACCTGGACTACGGAAGTCGCAATGCCCAAGCATAAAAATAAAACCGCACAACCTGACCCTGATTCGCCTCGATCTGCAATTTCCAAATACGTGTTCCCGATCACCATCGGTGTGCTGCTCGCCGCCGTCGCGGGCATCGGCTGGTTTCTGTTCAGCCCTGCTCCGGCGCCGTTGAAACCCGCGCCGATCAGCGCCCCCGTCGCCCCGGCTGCCAAGCCACAACCAGTTGTGGCGAGCAAACCGGCGACGATGGTCGATGAACAACAATGCCAGGGCTGCCACAGCGAACAGGTCAAAGACTGGCAAGGCTCGCATCACCAATTGGCGATGCAGCCGGCGAACGCTGAAACCCTGCTCGGCGACTTCAACAACGTCACCTTCAAAGGCGAAAACGAGACCACGCGTTTCTCGCGCAATGGCGATGAATTCTGGGTCAATACGCCCGGCATCGACGGCAAGAACGCCGACTTCAAAGTCGCCTACACCTTCGGCATCGCGCCGCTGCAGCAATACCTGATCGAAGTCGGTGAAGGTCGTTTGCAGGCGCTCGGCGTGGCCTGGGATACCGAGAAAAACCGCTGGTTTCACCTCTATCCCGGCCAAGGCGTCAACTTCAAGAATCCGCTGCACTGGAGCAAGCCGAGCCAGAATGCCAACTTCATGTGCGTCGAGTGCCACACCACCGGTTTCAAGCGCAATTTTGATGCGGCCAGCAACACCTTCAACAGTCAGTGGAACAGCCTCGGTGTCGGTTGCCAGGCTTGCCACGGCCCGGCCTCGAATCACCTGGAGTGGACGCAGAAAAAAACCGACCTGATTCATCAGGGGTTTGACGTCGACCTCAAGGACAAGAACGCCACCGTCGAGATCGAAACCTGCGCCCGCTGCCATGCACGTCGAGCGCCGTTGGGCGATGGCTACACCGTCGGCAAGCGGCTGATGGACGACTACCTGCCGAGCACCCTCACCCGCGAACTGTATGCGCTGGACGGCAAGATCAAGGATGAGGTGTTCGAACATGGCTCGTTCCTGCAAAGCAAAATGTTCGATAAGGGTGTGCGTTGCAGCAACTGCCACAACCCGCACAGCAACGAGCTGAAGGCACCGGGCAACGCGGTGTGCCTGCAATGCCATAACACCGCTGGCAAGACTTCAATCGAAGGTGTCGACGGCAAAGGCCTGCAAGCGAAGAACTACGATTCCATCGAGCATACGCGCCACACCATGGGCCAGCCCGGTTCGCAGTGCGTCGATTGTCACATGCCCGGCAAGTTCTACATGGGCAATGACTTCAGGCATGACCACAGCTTCAGCATTCCCAACCCGGAACGGGCGCAGAAGCTCGGCACCCCGGACGCCTGCCTGACCTGCCATCAAGGCAAGGCTGGCGACAAGGTCACCGCGCAGTTCAAGTTGTGGAGCGCCTCTACCGCGCCGCTGGCACCGCGTTATGACGAAAGCCTGTGGTTGATCCGCAACGGCCAGCCGGGCGCCGCGGATGCGCTATATGAGCAGTTGCAGCGCAGCAATTTGCCAGCGATTCAACGGGCGACGTTGCTCGCTGAATTGCCGCTGTACCCGAGCGAACAGGCACTGAAACTGGCCACCCAGGACTTGAAGAATCCGGCGCCGCAAGTACGTGAAAGCGCTGCGCGAGCGATCAGTGCATTCCTGCCGCCACCGGAGCGTGCGCCATTGTTGTCGCCGCTTCTGGGTGATCCAGTGAAAGCCGTGCGCATTGTGGCTGCGCGGGATCTGTTGAGTGTTGCGCGCAACAATGGTCTTGGTGCTGCGCAAGCCAATTGGGAGGCTGCGATTGCCGAGTACGAAGCGGTGCAGAAAAGCCTGCTGGAACGTGCCGAGGCCAATCTGAATCTGGCGATGCTGTATCAGGCCAATGGCCGTGGTTCGGAAGTTGAAGGTCTGCTGCGCTCGGCACTCAAACGCGATCCGGATTTCTACCCGGCACTGGTGACGCTGGTGCAATGGCTGGAAGCCAATGGTCGTGGCCAGGAGGCGCAGACGCTGTTGGATGACAGCCTCAAGCAGCATCCGGACGCCGCACTGTTGCAGCACACCCGTGGCTTGTCGCTGATCCGCGCCGGCAAGACCACCGAAGCCATGTCACCACTGAAAAAAGCTGCGCAACTGGAGCCGCAGAACGCTCAGTACGGTTATGTGCTGGCGGTGGCGCTGCATGAAAGCGGCAAGGTCGATGAGGCGTGCGCGGTGCTGGAAGGTTTGCTCAAGGTACAACCGGCGAACCGCAACGCGCGGTTGTCGCTGATTCAATGGTATCTCGACAGCGGGCAGGAGCCGAAGGCGCAGGTGCTGTTGCAGGGGTGGAAGAAGATGAATATGGGGGATCCGGCGCTTAAGTGATTGGCTGGAGATTGGCTTCCCTCACCCTAGCCCTCTCCCTGAGGGAGAGGGGACCGACCGGGGGAGATTCAAGAATTCCGCCGACTTGAGCGATTGGCTTTGAATCCATAATCGACTCGGTCAGTCCCCCTCCCTCTGGGAAAGGGGACCGAATGGGGGAGATTCAAGAGATGCACCGACGTGACCGATTCGCTTTGAATCCATAATCGACTCGGTCTGTCACGTCGGTGTCGCTCGCCAGACAACTCGGTCAGTCCCCTCTCCCTCCGGGAGAGGGCTAGGGTGAGGGGCTTTTCAAGGTTCAACCGATTTACCAGGATGAAGTCTCACCACTGCGCAACGCCATCTCGCGCCGGCTGTTGATGTGCATCGCCTTGATCAACGACACCGTGCCCACCAGCAAAATCGCCGCGCCCAACAGGAAGTCGATGTTGTAGAGCTGGAAGTCCTGCACCGGCCCGATCAGCAACACCCGCACGATCGCAGCGCCCAACAGCGTGGCGAGGAAGTCGATCCCCGGCTCGTTACGGTAGAACACCAGCAGCAACGGCAGGCACAGCACCAACAGCAGCAACAGCACGACAACCTTGAACGAACCTTTGCGCTCGACACTGAACGCACACTCGTGCGGGCCGTACGCCTTGTAATCGTCGTCGCGGATCATCGAGTTGTTCTCGTTGATGTAGTCGACGCGGTTGTATTTCTGAATCGGTGTGAAGGTGTTGGACATCTCCATCAGCGTGGTGATGTTCTTGAAGCGCAGGTCGATGCGTTCGCTGCCCTTGAGGTAATAAAGCACCGGTTTGTAGCCGTAGCGATAAGTGTCGAAGGGGAATTCAGTGACCTGACCCTGCACACCGATCGGCCGTGGTTCAAGTTCGGCGTAGGCGCTTTTGTTGGTGGCCGACAGGTTGCGGCTCAGCGGCTGCACCTTGACCTGTTCAAGGAAGATCGGCGTGACGCCGTAGGACCACTGCAACGGTTCCAGACGCAAACGCAGTTCGTTGCGGCTGAGGTCGTAACGGTTGAAGGTGCGTTCCGAAACCACAAGGGAGCCACTGAGCATGAACTCGCCGCGCAGGTTGTTGGTGACGCGCAAGGTCAGTTGGTCCTTGCCCAGCAACGCCGCTTCGGTGGACGGTGGCGTGCCGCACCACGCGGTGCTTTCGCCGACGCCGCCGAGCTGGCCGCTGCGGTTTTCCTTGAATACGTAAAAGTAACTGGCCCACAGCGTCACCATCAAAAGCAACGCTGTGAGGCCGAGGATTTTTTTGCCCGGACTCACTGATCAGACTCCCTTCTTCGGTTCCATCGTCCAGCCGAAAACCCGCTGGCGACGGCGACTCTACCAAAAGGCCACCATCGACCCAAGGAAAAATGCCCAACGAGTGAGGGTTGTAGGGGTTTCCCCGGTGGCAGAAGCAAGATCAAAAGATCGCAGCCTTCGGCAGCTCCTACAGTGACCTCATGTAGGAGCTGCCGAAGGCTGCGATCTTTTTTAACCGTCAACGCCGACGAAAGAGCGGACGCGGTTCGATGACTGAGCGCCCATACAACACGCTCATGCCAACCAATCCTTTCAGCGCATCCTCAGCCGATTTGTCCTGACGCACCGCAAAACTGTCAAAACCACACTGGCGCATATGGCTGAGCTGATCACGCAACACATCGCCAATCGCGCGCAACTCCCCTGCCCAACCGAACCGGCTGCGCAGCAGATACGCCTGACTGTAAGCACGCCCATCGCGAAAGCTCGGGAAATCCAGCGCGATCAGCGGCAACGAACCCAGCCACGGCACCAGGCTTTCGACCTCATCGTCCGGGCCGAGCCACACCGCGTGAGTCGACGGCGACTCCAGCCAGTGCGCCAGCGGCAACATCAGCAAACCTGCCGGCCTTGGCGTCGATGGCTCACGCACCAGCGTCCATGGGTCATCCGTGACTATTCGCGCCACGCCCTGCTCCAGCCGCAACAGATTGTTCATACCGCGGCCTCCAGCGTTTTCGGATAGACCCGCTCCTTGAACGGCTCCAGGCCAATCCTTGCCACGGTGTCGACAAACAATTCCTCGTGCTCGCGATAGCGCACAAAGGTGCCAATGATCCGCTCGATCACCTGCGGCACTTCAGCGGCGCTGAACGACGGGCCGATGACTTTGCCCAATGCGCTGTTTTTGCCTTGCGCGCCGCCGAGGGTGATCTGATACCACTCGCTGCCGTTCTTATCGACGCCGAGGATGCCGATATTGCCGATGTGGTGATGGCCGCAGGCGTTCATGCAGCCGGAGATGTTCAGGCTGATATCGCCCAGATCATGCAGGTAATCGAGGTTGTCGAAGCGTGCCTGAATCGCCTGGGCAATCGGGATCGATTTGGCGTTGGCCAAGGCACAGAAATCGCCGCCGGGGCAGGCAATAATGTCGGTCAGCAGGCCGACGTTGGCGCTGCCCAGATCGTGTTTGCACGCCAGTTGCCAAAGCGCATAGAGATCGGTTTTCGGTACATCGGGCAGGACGATGTTCTGCTCGTGGGCAATACGAATCTCGCCGAAACCGAAACGCTGCGACCAGTCAGCGACTGCGAGCATCTGCACGCCGGTGACATCCCCCGGCGGCGAGGCCATGCCCGGTTTGGTCGACAGCACCACGCTGGTGTAACCCGGCACTTTGTGCGGCTGCACATTGCGCGCGACCCAACGAGCGAACGCCGGGCTTTCGGCCAGGCGCGTGCCGAAGTCCAGATCGGTGTCGGCCAAGGTGTGATAAACCGGCGGCACGAAGGCGCTGGCGACCCGTTGGTATTCGGCCTCGGTCAGTTGCGCCGGGCCGTCCTTGAGGTGTTGCCATTCCTCTTCGACTTCCTTGGCGAACGCCTCGATGCCCAGCGCCTTGACCAGAATCTTGATCCGCGCCTTGTACTTGTTGTCGCGCCGGCCGTGGCGGTTGTACACCCGCAGCACAGCTTCGACGTAGGACAGCAAATGCTGCCACGGCAAGCCTTCGCGGATCTGCAAACCGAGAATCGGCGTGCGGCCCAGGCCACCGCCGACGATCACTCGCAGGAGCATCTGCCCGTCGCGACCGGGGTAAAGGTACAGACCGATGTCGTGCATCATGATTGCGGCGCGATCCTGTTTGGCCGAGCAGATGGCGATCTTGAATTTGCGCGGCAAAAACAGGAATTCCGGGTTGATCGTCGACCACTGCCGCAGGATTTCGGCCAACGGGCGCGGGTCGATCAACTCGTCCGCCGCGACCCCGGCGAACGCCTCGGTGGTGATGTTGCGCACGCAGTTGCCGGACGTCTGGATCGCATGCATGTTGACCTGCGCCAGACGTTCGAGAATATCCGGCACGTCGCTCAGTTCGATCCAGTTGAACTGCATGTTCTGCCGCGTGGTGAAGTGGCCGTAACCGCGATCGTAGTCGCTGGCGATGCTCGCCAGCGTGCGCATCTGCTCGGCGCTCAACGTGCCGTAGGGAATCGCCACGCGCAGCATGTAGGCGTGCTTCTGCAGGTACAGGCCGTTTTGCAGGCGCAGCGGCAGGAACTCCTCTTCACTCAATTCCCCGGCCATGAAGCGCTCGACCTGATCGCGAAACTGCGCAACGCGCTCGAACACCAGCGCCCGGTCGTAATCATCGTATTGATACATGCCTGCCACCTCATCAGTTATTCCTGTGGAAGCGAGCCTGCTCGCGAATGCGGTGTGTCAGGCAACTGCATTGTTGGCTGACACACCGCATTCGCGAGCAGGCTCGCTTCCACAGTTTTCTTCAGAGCACTATGACGAAGCAGCGCAGCACGTTACAGATTCACCTGAAGCGATAAAAACCATATCAGGGCGCGGCAGAACGCCGCAGTCAGCCCTTCAATCTGATCCGCACAAATCAAAGATTCCTGAGCCTGTTTTGTTTCTGGCGGGGTTTCTACAGTGCAGCTCATGCCAGACCGGGTGGCCTGGCAAGACTTTGCAACCGTGGATGAACTGACCATGAGCACAGCAACAATCGGACAGGCTTATAACTACAAGGTCGTCCGCCAATTCGTCATTGCCACAATTTTCTGGGGCGTGGTGGGCATGGCGATGGGGGTTTTGATCGCCTCGCAACTGGTGTGGCCAGAGATGAATCTGGATCTGCCGTGGACCACCTTCGGCCGTCTAAGACCGCTGCATACCAGCCTGGTGATATTCGGTTTCGCCGGCAGCGCGCAATTTGCCGCCAGTTACTACGCGGTGCAGCGGACCTGCCAGGTGCGCCTGTATTCGGACAAACTCGCGGCGTTCACTTTCTGGGGCTGGCAATCGGTGATTGTGATCATGCTGATCACCCTGCCAATGGGCTACACCACCACCAAGGAATACGCCGAGATCGAATTCTCCGGCGCGGTGTGGATGGCCGTGGTCTGGGTCGCCTACGCCGTGGTGTTTTTCACTACCGTGGTGCAGCGCAAGACCAAGCACATCTACGTCGGCAACTGGTTTTTCGGCGCGTTCATTCTGGTGATCGCCATGCTGCATGTGGTCAATCACCTGTCGATTCCGGTGGACTGGTTCAAGTCCTATCCGGTGTATTCCGGTGCTACCGACGCCATGGTGCAGTGGTGGTACGGGCACAACGCGGTGGGTTTCTTCCTGACCACCGGGTTCCTCGGGATGATGTATTACTTCGTGCCGAAACAGGTCAATCGCCCGGTGTATTCGTATCGCTTGTCGATCGTGCATTTCTGGGCGCTGATCACCCTGTACATCTGGGCCGGCCCGCACCATCTGCACTACACAGCGCTGCCGGACTGGGCGCAGTCGCTGGGCATGGCCATGTCACTGATCCTGCTCGCGCCGAGCTGGGGCGGGATGATCAACGGCATGATGACCTTGTCCGGCGCCTGGCATAAGTTGCGCACCGACCCGATCCTGCGCTTCCTCGTGCTGTCGCTGGCGTTCTACGGCATGTCGACATTTGAGGGGCCAATGATGGCGATCAAAACCGTCAACGCCCTCTCCCACTACACCGACTGGACCATCGGCCACGTGCACGCCGGCGCCTTGGGCTGGGTGGCGATGATCACCTTCGGCGCGACCTATCACATGGTGCCGAAAGTCTTCGGTCGCGAGCAGATGTACAGCACGCCGCTGATCAACCTGCACTTTTGGCTGGCGACGATTGGCACGGTGTTGTACATCGCTTCGATGTGGGTCAACGGTATCACCCAGGGCCTGATGTGGCGGGCGATCAACGAGGACGGCACGCTGACCTATTCGTTCGTCGAGGCGCTGCAGGCCAGTCATCCGGGGTTCATCGTGCGTTTCGCCGGTGGGGTGTTCTTCCTCACCGGGATGTTGCTGATGGCTTACAACGTGTGGCGCACGGTGCGGGTTGCCGACGTTGCACTGGCGCGCAGTGAAGCGCAGATCGCCTGAGGCAGGGAGCCGCTCGTGATGGAGATTTTCTTTGATGTGTTGGGCGTGGTGTTTCTGTGGCTGGCGGTGGAGTACTGCTTGCGGCGGGAGACAGCGGACAGTCTGGATGAGGCGAGCATGGTGCCGTTTGCCGATGATCCGGAGGTGGCTCGGCGGGTTGAGCTGGCCACTGGCAAGACGGTGAGAGCAGTGGCGCCGGAGGTGGCGAAGCCGGGGTGGGTCAATCTCGATATGTGAGGGGTGTCAGGTGGGCTGCCCTCACCCTAGCCCTCTCCCAGAGGGAGAGGGAACTGACCGAGTTGATTATTCGAGTTACACCGACCTGAAATATCTCGGGTGAATGCAATCTCAAAAACAATGAAGATCGGCTCCCTTTCCCCCTCGCCCCCTGGGGGAGAGGGAACTGACCGAGTTGTTTGTTCGGATTACGTCGACCTGAAATATCTCGGGTGAATGCAATCTCAAAAACAATGAAGATCGGCTCCCTTTCCCCCTCGCCCCCCTGGGGGAGAGGGCTGGGGTGAGGGGGTAAGCTCTTGATCTTAACCGCGATCGCGAGGAATCAGACTCTGCAACTGCTGGGCAAGGAAATTGGCGTCGAAGGCAAACGTATCCGGATCCTTCAAACCATTGGTCTTGCGCCATTGCCACGTGCCGTCCGGCAATCCAACCAACGAAATGCTGCCATACCGCGCCGCCGTCAGCCCCATCACCGCGAGCGAGATCTGACCCGCGCTGCCCATTACATCCGGCACGAACTCCACCGGTTTGCCGGCAATCACAATGCTCAGCTTCTCCGTCTTGAAAGTGGACGTCTCTACCGGGTTACTCGGCCCGAACGCGACATAGGCCTCGCGACTCACCTCCAGTAGATTCGGCGCCTGCACCGGCTCCAGCCATTGCTGAATTTCGCTGAACAGCGCAGTAATCCGTGTAGCCCAAGCAGCCGATTGCGTCTCGAACAGTTGCTTCTTGTGCGCTTCGCTCTCGGCGTAATGACGAAGCATCTCGCCCAGTTGTTGTACGTCGTCCATAGCGGTGTTCCTCGGAAAGGAGCTGCAAAGGTCGATAGTGGCAGATACCAGCCCCGGCGTACGTTTAACCTGCACCAGGCCCGATGAAGCACCATGACACCTGCGTGAAAGATCAGCGGTACAGTCACTTGCTGCTGGCATCGAAACATGAAGAAAAGGAAACTCCGCGCAGACCTGAACGCTCGACACTGTCATTTGCCTGAGGACATCCAATGCGCACCATCGGCCTGATCGGCGGCATGAGCTGGGAATCCAGCGCCGAATACTATCGACTCATCAATCAGCAAGTCCGTGACCGTCTCGGCCCGTTGCGCTCGGCGCAATTGCTGATGCACAGCGTCGATTTTGGCCCTGTCGAACAGGCCCAGCACGCCGGGCGCTGGGACGATGCGGCAGCAATTCTGGTCGATGCTGCGCGCAGGCTCGAAGCCGGCGGCGCCGAATGCGTGGTGCTGTGTACCAACACCATGCACAAGGTTGCCGAGCAGATTCAGGCGGCGATCAGCATTCCATTTCTGCACATTGCCGAACCGGCCGCACAGGCGGCTCTGGACATCGATGCGCGCACGGTCGGCCTGCTCGGCACGGCTTTTACCATGGAGCAGGATTTTCTCAAGCAACGTTTGATTGCCCAGGGTTTGACGGTATTGGTGCCGGACGAAGCCGAGCGCAAGGACGTGCACCGGATCATCTACGACGAACTCTGCGTCGGCGTGATCAGCGATCAGTCTCGGCAAATCTATCAACGAGTGATCGAATCCCTCTCCGCGCGTGGCGCGCAGGCAATCATCCTCGGTTGCACGGAAATCGGCCTGTTGATCAAACCCGAACACAGCGCCCTGCCTCTGCTAGACACCACCGAACTGCATGCACAGTCGGCGGTGGCGTTTGCGCTGGGCGACTGAGTCAGGTTTTCGGGCGATTGCGCAGGCGGGCCATGCTCAGGGTGTCGACCCATTGCCCGTCGCGCACGGCGTAATCGCGAAACAGGCCTTCGGTTTCGAAACCGAATTTGCGATAGAGCGCGATGGCGGCCTCGTTGTCGGCGTAAACCGAGAGTTCGACGCGGTGCAGATTCATCCAGTTGTCGGCGACGTCCAGCGCCGCCGCCAACAGCTTCGACCCCACGCCTTTGCCCTGCCACGCCACAGCGACTGCCATACCGACACTGCCGGCATGGCTGCGACGAATCCGCGAATAGTTTTCCAGCCCCAGATGGCCAATGACCTGGCCCTGATGCAGCGCGACCAGCTTCAACACCCGTTCATTTTCCGCCAGCAACCGTTGGCGCCAGACGTCGATTGACTGAAACGGCATCTGCAACACCTGCCGGGTGACGGCCCGCTCGTTGTAGAGCGCAGTGACAGCCTCGATGTGTGACTCGCTGAAGCGTTCAATATGAATGGCGGTGTTGTGATCGGGCATGGCGGATCCTTCCTGGATCGATGTGTGGCCGACCACTCTAAACTGCCAGTTGTCTGTCTGGCGAGAGTAAATACGGTAGGAGCGAGCCTGCTCGCGAAAGCGATCTTTCATTCACCGTTTGCGTTATTTGACACAAACCTGCAACTCAGCCGCCCGTCGGATTTTAGCTCGCACCTGTCAGATCTGACAGGTGCGCGATTCTTCAGCTTGCGCTTTGATGGCTCCTTCCACACTTAATGCAGGAGTTTCAACATGAAGAAGTACTCGACCCATGTTTTACCAACGCTAACGTCAATCAAAGGCTTGGGCAGCGGTATCGAGATTCTCAATGAAGGAATTACGGTAGAAACTTCATTTAAGATAAGCGGCACAGCCGCCCCAGGTCAGAACATTGAGGTGTTCGACGGAGAGGTGTCCAAAGGCGAGGCTACCTCAGATACATCAACCGGCGAATGGCGTTTATCGATAGGAGGCCTGACCCCGTCCACGTACAGCTTTACCGCCAAAACTCCGGAGGGTTTGTCGAGTTCTCCCGCAAGAACATTTACCCTACTCCAGCAATTTTTTATCGAAGAATTCGTAGATTACCCTGAAGGGCCTTTCACGACTCTCGAAACCTACTACATGACAATCACTTCAGCAGCGGAGCCAAAAAGTTATCTAAAAATCATCAATAGCGCCGGTGAGCATTACCTGTATTTTGTGCGCCGAGTGGAAGGATCTTTACTCGTGACAATGGACATAAAAGTGCCTTGTTCAAGCATTGAATTTAAGTACAAGGTGTATTCGGGCGGCACTCCTGACGGCGTATTTACTGCTACCTTTTACGACGACAAAGCAACCCTACTGGAGACTAAAAAAATCAGTGCAGTGGACCATACTGAATATGAGGTGGTGGCCGTTGAGCAACCCGGTATTAAAAGAGTGGAGTTCAGTCTTGATGGAGCCTCTGCCGAGACCGGCAACCTATTGACTGTCAGCGTAGACAACATCAAATTTACTGCCCAATCATAGCGTGAATAATGTCATCCAGTAACATGAGTCTGCCCGAAAGCGAACTGTGACAGATGTCAGGCCGCTTTCGCGAGCAGGCTCGCTCCCACAATAGATGTGAATCAGGACTGAAACCATTCGTGGCGCTCGGAGAAAGTGTGATGAATGAGGTCGGTGAGGGTTTGCACTTCGGCCACATTCTGTGACTCGGCGTTGACCGCCAGCCACGCCTGCAATTGCATGGGTTCTTCAAACAACCCCGGCAGTGCGATCAGCCCCCGATCAAAGCGGCTCATGTACGCCGGCAACAAACCGATGCACGCGCTGCAACGAATCATCTCCAGCATCAATTCATAGGACTGCATCTGCACCACCCCGGCCAGGCGCTGTTCGACCAGGTCATTCCATGGGCGAAAGCTGTCGATCTGCCGGTCGTGTTGCCATTGCACCAGCATGAAGTCGGCGAGGTCGTCGGGTGTGTCCGGGCGGGCGGTGACGCGGGAGTAGCGTTTGGCGATGTGTGGCAGGTAGTCGAGACGTGCCAGCGCTTGCGGTTCGCTGGTGGCGAAGGTCGGGCCCGGATGTGGGGTTTCGCCGTGGGCAAGCCAGAGGACGACGTCGGCGCTGACGGCACGCAGCGACAATTCGCTGTCCAGCGCGATGATTTCCAGACGCACGCTGGCATTGCGGCGCAGCAGTGCGATGAGGTCGCGGCCGAGGATGTCGTGGAGGATCGATTCGGCGACGGCGAGGCGGATCAGTGGCTGTTCGATCACCGGCAGTTTGCGTTCGTTGGCCAGCGCTATCAGTTTGGCCTGCAGTTGCTGGCCTTCACGGGTGAGGCTCAGTGCGCTGCCCTGGAAGCTGAACAGCGTGTGTTGCAGTTCTTGTTCGAGCTGGGCCAGTTGTTTACGCAGCAAGGTCGAGCGCACGTTGAGGCTGCGCGCGGCTTGCATGAAGCAACCGCAGCGGGCGCTGACCAGGAAGTATTGGGCGACGTCAGCGTCGATGGTCGCGGCGTGGGCGAGCCACGGTTCGCTGTGGTCGTGTGGCCAGTGGTAATCGGTGGTGCCCGGTCGTCCTGCGGGTTCGGTGAATGACATCGATGACTCCCTGTCGATCTTTGTATTTTGGTGGCTTTCAGCACTTTTAAACTATTTCTGAACCCAGTGGAGATCCTGTGGGAGCTGGCTTGCCAGCGATGAGGCCGGCAGATCCAACATCATGGGTGACTGGTAAGCCGCCATCGCTGGCAAGCCAGCTCCCACAGGTCACTCAGAGAAGGTGAAATCAGTGTTTTTCCTCTAGGACTTTGTTGAGTTCAGCGCCGTCGATGCTCAGTGTTGCGGTGTTGAGCATGCCGTCCAGATAGGCTTGGGCGATTTGCTCCTGCCGCTGCGCACGCAAGGCCTGGGTCAGTTGATCGCGCAGTTCATCGAGGGTTGCGGTACGGGCGGGTTGTTGCTCGGTGAGCTTGATCAAATGGAACCCGGCGGCACTTTGGACGGGATCAGAGACTGCGCCCACCTTGAGCCGTGCCACGGCGCCTCGCACCTCCGGCACCAGTTGCTGCAACGGTTGCAGGCCACTATCGCCGCCGCGTTCAGCGGTGACGCGATCCTGCGAATATTGAGTCGCCAGTGCGGCAAATTCTGCCGGTGTCGCCTGCGCTTTCTTGCTCAGTTCAAGCGCCTGCTTACGCACCGCTTCAAGATTCTGCGGATCATTGACGCCGAGAAAAATCTGACTGACCCGATACAACGCCGGCGTCTGCCAATTGGTTTTGCCGGCGTCATAAGCCTGCTGCAATTCGGCCGCACTCGGATAATCCGCCGGCACCTGGCTGACCGAACGCAAGTAATCACGGAACACAATCTGCTCAGTCGCCGCACGGGTCTGCCGGGCCACGTCCGGGCGCTGCGCCCAGCCTTGGGCATCGGCCTGCTCCAGCACCGCTTTCTCGGCCAGCCGCGTGCGAATCCAGCGCTCCAGCGCTTCACGATTGCCGCGCAATTGTTCGCGGGTCTCTGGCGGGACTGTCGCCAGCAACGCCTGAAGTTCCGCAGGGGTTACCTGCTGATTACCCAACCGCGCCACCGCCGGCCCCATTGCAACCGCCGCCAGCGGCGACGATTGCTGGGCGGCGACCGGGTCACTGCCCGGCCGCACCACCAGCGCCACGGTCACCACCAACAGCGCCACTGCCGCAGCGCTGATCACCATGGCAGGCTTTTTCACAGCGCGACTTCCTCTTGCTCAGCGACGGCGACTTTGGCGGTCTGCGCGCTGCCGTTCTGGGTGAAGTCACGCAGATAAACAATAAACTCTTGCAGCAGGCGATCCCACAATTCCAGGTTGCCACGCAGGTGATCATTGCTCACGCCCGCCGCCACCACCACGTCCATTTCCATCACCAAAAACTCGCCCTGCAACGACAACCGCGCAAACCGGCGGCTGGCGTTCCACTGCTCGGCCACACCCTGTGGCAACTCTCCCTGCACCCGCAGCGCACAGCTGAACGTGAAGTCGACGTAACTGCCCTGCTCCACCGCAGGGTTGCCGAAACGCACGGCGTAGCCAATGCCCTGACTGGCGCTGAGCAACTGGACGATGCCGTTCTGTTCAGTCTGGTTGACGCGATAACCGGCGGCTTGCAGGACGTCGGTCAGGGATTGTGGGGAAACATGGCTGATCAATTGAGTCATTACTTCTTCCTTGTCTATCAGTGCGTGAGCGCGGCTTGCGGCGCGTCGAATTGAGTCTTGTAAAGCTCATCACCGAACCCCTGAGCCAGTTCATCGAACTTGACCCGGGCGCTGCCCGCGAACGGCTGGCGGATCTTCATCACCTCGGCCACGTCGATGTTTTCGTAGGCAGTGAGGATCTGTTTGGCGACGCCGTACATCTGCTGATTCTTGACTGAACATTGCTGCACTTGTGTGTCACGTTCAGTCAATTGCGCTTGAAGCTTAGACCGTTCTGCCTCTTTGGCACGGGCCATGACCAGCAACTCGTCATAGGCCTTTTTGAACTTGCCGGTCTGCTCGGCGCTGGCCGCCACTTGTGCCTGCGCCTGGCTGTGCAGGCTCTGTTGCTGTCCGGCCAATTGCTCGGCGACGCCTTTGGCCTTGGCCAGTTCAGCGCTCAATTGCTTGATTTGCGCCTGCGCAGCCTTGGCTTCGTTTTGCGCCGCCAATTGCGCGGCGCTGGCCTGGGCCTGCTGACTTTGCAGGGCCTGCAACTGTTGCGTGGTGCTGCGCAATTGCGTGCGCAGGCGTTCTTCCATGCCTTCGGCATGCGCTCCAGTGGCGATCAACAGCCCAAGCCCGAGCCACACAAATCGCGTTTTCATAACCCTCTCCCGGCGCCTTAGAAGCGCGTGTTGATCTCAAGCTGCAAGACGTCGATGTCGAACGGCGCGCCGTACACCGCTTCGGTGCTCATCCAGCGACCGGTCGCGTATACGTTCTTCGCCAGACCGTAGTTGCCGCCGATGAAATAGCCCTTGGCGTTGGTGCCGCCAAGGTGGAATGACGAGTCGTTGAAGCCATCAGGCAAGGCATCCGGTTGGATGTATTTGTAGCCAGCGAACATGTTCCAGTCACCCTGCTTTTTCAGGTCCAGCGCGCTGCCGAGGGTGAACTGCACCATCCACGCATTGGCGCCGCTTTCGATGTCGCCGTTGCTGTCGAGGTTGTTGACGATCTGCCCGGCCGAACGCTTGCGCATGTCGCCTTCGTCGTACGCGAGGTTGTGGATGTAGTTGCCCTGGCTGCGCAGCTTGAAGTCTTCTGGCAGGTCGGCATCCCAGACCATGTTCAGATCAAGCAGATTGAATTCGGAGGCGAGACCAACGAATTGCGGCTGCGGCGTGGTGGTCGGGTTGAGCGGGTTCGGCGTGATGTCGCGCAGCAGGAACACGCTGTTGCCCTTCTGCATGAACGCCGCGCGGCTGCCGTCGCTGTCACAGCCCGGCGCGCCGGCCCACGGTTCGCAAGGGCTGGAACGCTGGCCTTGAATGTCGTCGAAGCGGTAGTAGGCCAGTGCACCTTTCAAACGGTTGTTGCTGTTGATTGCCCATTTGGCGCCAATCTGCGCGCCGTACAACCACTTGTTGTCGCTCTCTTCCTTGTCGAAACCGTTGCTGCTGGCGGTGTCGTTGGTGTAGTCCACCGGGAACGCACCGACGGTGCCGAACACGCCCCAATCGCGATTGAGCTTGTGGTCGAAAATCGCCGCGACGCCGTCGAAGTTCAGGTCGTTGGAATAGAGCATGTCGGTGGACATGAACGGGTTGGCGAAGCGCCCGCCGGTCAGGGTCAATTCATCCGTAGGCTTCCAGTTCAGGTAGCCCTGATCGAGCCAGATGTCCTTTTTGGCGAAACCGCCGCCGAGGTTTTGCGTGGTCGATACCGGGTTGTTGTCCGAGCCGGTGCCGATACGAATGCCGGCGGTCCATTGCGGCGAAATCTCTGCTTTCATGCCCAGCCTTGCGCGGATGCGGAACTGGTTGGTGCGATCTTCGCGGGTGTTGAGCAGCGGCGGCAGATTGGTGCTGCTGTTCGGATTGACGTCGTACGGGCCGTTGTTGTTGAGCTTGGCGAAGTCGACGATCTCGTTGCTGTTGCTGTCCGAGTAGTAGCGCGATTCGTTGCGCAAGCGAATGTCGCCGTCGAAACTGATGCGCGCAGCCCATTCCGGGAAGCTGTTGGGCGCGGCCCAGTTTTCCTGTTTGGCGGTGGCCATGACCTCGGCTTTGACCTGATCACGAATCTGGTCGCGCACCGCTGCCGGCACGTATTGCACACGGACGTCACCCGGCGCCGCCACTGGCCCGGCCGCCACGGCGGTGGATGCCGCAGCCTGTTTGGCCTGGGCCGCTTCGTTCTGCGCCTGAGCAATCAGTGCGTCGGCCTTGTCCTGCTTCAGAATGCCCTGCTCGACCAGCAAGCGGATCAGATTGATCGTGGCGTTCTCCGAGGGCGCGGGCGCGGGCGCTGCCACGGCCTGACCGACCAGGGTCGCAATGACCATGCCGACCGCCAGGGACAATCGATTCACGTTGGAAATCATCTGCACACAACTCCTTTTGCCAAAGCTTTAAAAGTGGGGGTCAACCTGGACGCCGCCCTTGCAGGGACAGGCGCACAGGCAAAGTGATGGAGGCCGGTGGCCGTTCGCTCAGCGCCGGCGCACCGCGCAACGCGGCCAGCACTTGCGTATCAATCTCGGGGTTACCGCTCGACTTGATCAGCTCGACGCGGGTGATCTCGCCGACGCTGCTCAGCCAGACATCGGCCTGCAACGAAAACGCGAGGTTGCGCAGCTCAGGGTTCTCACGCAGCAAACGCTGGAAGGTGAACGCCAGAAACTGGCTGTACGTGCCCGTGCCCAGACGCCCGCCACCAGTGCCAGCCATGCCGCCACCCTTGCCCGCGCCGATGTTGAAAGCGTCGTTGCCGGACTGCGCATCGCCGTCCATTTGCATCGGGTTGGCCAGATCGTCCGCCGGGGATGGCGGTGCTTCTTCCTCGGGCTTGACCTCTTCTGGCTCGGGCGTTGGCTCAGGCTCGACGACTTTTTCTTCCACCGGGGTTTCCGGTTCTGGCGGTTTTTCCGGCGGCGGAGGTGGCGGTGGTGGCAACGGAATGATCGTCGGCACCTTCGGCGCTTCGCGGCGGATGCCGCTCATGTCATTGGCCCACTGCCACAGAAACCATGCGGCGAGCGCACCGATCAGCAATCCGGCGCCCCACTTCGCGTAACGCAGCGCTGGCTTTTTCACCGGCAGCGGCTCGATCGGGAGTTGTGCGGTCATGACTCAGCCCTGACTCGGTTTGCCGGTCACAAGACCGACTTGGGACAGTTCGAGCCGGCGCAACAGATCCAGCACTTCAATGACTTTTTGGTATTGCACCGTCGCGTCGCCACGCACGATCACCGGGAAATCCGGACTCTGCGCTTTCTCGATGCGCAGGCGCTCTTCCAGTTCCGCCAAGGTCACCGGATAGGCATCGAGGAACACCTGGCCGCCGTCGTTGACCGAAATCGCTTTGGTCTTGGCCTCGGACAGCGACACGGAGGCGCTGGCCTTGGGCAGGTTGATCTGGATCCCGGAGACCTGCGCGGTGGCGGTGAGGATGAACATCACCAGCACCACCATCAGCACGTCGACCAGCGGGGTGATGTTGATGCTGTCTACCGCGGCATCGTCGTCATCGTCGTGGGAGGCATTTACAGACGCCATGTCAGTGCTCCTCAGGCCGGTACGGAGTGGTTGGCGTGATGGCCGCGATGCGCCGACTCACTGAACTGACTCTCGCCGTGCATCTCCGCCAGCCGCGTGATGAACTCGTCGACAAACACGCGCATGTCGGCGCTGACTTCCTTGTTGCGGGTGATCAGGCGGTTGTAGCCAAACAGCGCCGGGATCGCGACGAACAGGCCCATCGCGGTCGCGAGCAACGCGGCAGCCATACCCGGAGCAATGGCGTTGATGTTGACGTCGCCGGCCATTGCGGTGCCGAGGAACACCACCATGATCCCCAGCACCGTGCCGAGCAGGCCGATGTAAGGGCCGCCGGCGATGGCGTTGGACAGGGTCGAGAGCTTCGAGCTGAGCTGCTGATTTTCGCGGGTGCGCACGCCGTCCATCGAGCAACGGATCGCTTCGATGGTCGCAGCCGAAACCGAGGAGGTATCGGCGCCCTGTTCGCGGCGAGTGCGGATCTCTTTGACCGCCACCAGGTACAGGCGCCACAGCGATGAATGCTGCAAGCGCTGGGCGAGTTGCGCGTCGTCGGCGAACATTTCCAGACGCGTACCGACTTTGGCGAACTGCACACGGAAGTCTTCGTTGGCGGCAGTGACGCGGCTGAGGCTGCGGTTCTTGCGCAGCATGATGATCCACGACTGGAACATCATCAGCACCAGCACGGCGATGATCACCCAGGCGTCGATCGGCACCGCGTTGAGCAGGAAGCCGAGGCTGCCGAAACCGAACCCGGATTGCTCTTCATCGACGCCGTAAGCGACCAGTTTCGACTCGGCGCCTTGCGAAGTGGCGTCGGCCAGCAACAGCGCTGCCGGACGTGAAACCTTCGACAGGCGCAATTCATCGATAGCGCCCACAAACGGCTGGAACGGACCTTCGTGCACGTCAGCACCGATGGCCATGACCGAGTTGAAGGCCGGCACCGCTTGAGCGAGCGTGGCCGCTTCGCGACCGTTGATGAACAGGGTCACTTTCGAGCCTTCAGCGGTCAGCGCAACGTGTTGCCATTGGCCCGGATTCAGCGCTTGTGTGGCGACGGCACGTTGGCCATCGATCTCAACGAATGGCACACCTTGATTGGCACCGACCAGCAGACTGTTGGCGCCTTCACGGCGAGCGAGAATCAGTTGCTCGCCACTGGCCTGATCCAGACGCAGCCAGGCACTGAAAGTGAACGCACTGCCGGTGTTGTGTTGCAACGAAGGACTGGCCGGCAGCAACAACGGCTGGCCACTAAACTGCAAGGCGCGCCCAACCACGCCGTCAATCGCCGCGCCGGTCGCGCTTTGTGCGGTGTTGCCGTAGGCGGTGGTGTCTTTCGGCGGGGTGCCGGTGGCGCCGTCGAAGTGATACAGCGCGGTGTAATTCGGATCAAACGTCAGTTGGCCGTTGCCGGTCGCCGGCGCCTTCTCATTGCCGTAATACATCCAGATGTCCTGGCGCTGACCGCCCTCGACATTCGGCACATCGACCCAGATCAGCGCCATGCCCATCAGCGCATCGAAGCTTTCGATCTGGTGGTTGAGCACAGTCTTGTCATCGGCGGCGACGAAGCGCAGATCCGAGCCGTCCTCTTTCACCCCGTCGAAGGTGAAATTGCCAGTGTGCAGGCGCACCAGCAGCGCGGTGCGGCCGAGGGCCTGATTGATCGCCGCGCCTTGTGGCGTGGTGTCGACAGCGATCTGTTTGCGGTAATGCCAGTCGTCCTGCCACCAGGCCTGAGCCGTGGCCGGGAGCACGAAGCCCAGGCAGATCAACAACGAAAGAAAGAGGCGCTGCATGAACGTGCTCCTTGTCAGAAAGTGGCTTGAAGGTTGAAGTGCAGGCGCGATTCCTGTTTCGAGGTGTTCGGCCCTTCGAGTAGCGGATAGCCCCAGTCGAGGCTGCCGGACAGCCATTTGCTCAGGCTGGCGCGGGTGCCGAGGCCGACGCTGGCCAGGGCGTAATTGGCGTCTTGGTCCGGCAGTTCGTCGCGCAGATAAAGCTGTGCGCCTTCGGCGAAGGCATAGAAACGCCAGTCCTGCATCCACGTGCCGGCGTACTTGGCCAGCGATGGCGTGCGCACTTCCTGGCTGAGCAGCAAGCCGTCATCGCCGGTACGCTCGGCGGCCAGATAGCCACGCACCGAGGTCGCGCCACCGGCAGAGAACTGTTCGTTGGAAACCAGTGGCCCCGAGGCCAACTGGAAAGCGGCTTTGCTTGCGCTCTGCCAGTCGCTGTCGAAGGTCCAGGTGTAGTTGGTGTCGCCCTTGAGCACGGCGAAGCTCGGTTTGGCGCGGTAGCGTTTGTAGTCGAAGTCTTCGTCGGAACTGCCGTAGCCGAAGATGCTGCGAGTGGCCGCGACCAGGCTCAGACCGAGGCCGAGCTGGCTCTTCTCGGTGTAGCGATAGCCGTTGTAAGCGAAGGTAAAGGGTGCGTATTGCAGCGGGACTTTGTCGCTCTCACCGGACAAGGTCAGGCGTTCGTCGAAGTCCTTGAAGTCGATGCCGGCGGACAGAGAATTCGACCAGTTACCGCTGGAGGGCAGCGTGTAAATCGCCGAGACGCCATAGGAGTGGCCCTTGCCGAGCACGTTGCTGCCGCCGATGGTGGCGACGTTGCTGTCGGACTGGTAACCGGAGAACTGCACGCTCCAACGATCGGTCAGCGGCGCGGTGTAGGAGCCCGACCAGACCTTGGCGTTGTCGGTTTCCTGCGGCGCAGTGAAGAACGTCAGGTTGACGCTATGGCCAAGTTGCCAGAGGTTGTTGTAGCCAAGGCTGGTGACCGTGCGCAGTTTTTCCGTGTCGGCGCTGTAATCGTTGTTGAGGCCGACACTCGCAGTCCACGGGTTTTGATCTTCGACCTGCAAATCGACGTCCATGGTGCCGGGGCGCTGACCTTCGCGCACCAGTGGCATGACTTGCCGCCCCGGGGTTTTGTTGAGCTGCGCGAGTTCGCCCTGAACCTTGGCGAAGTCCGGCACCTCGCCTTCCTTCAGCGCCGGGACGTCGTCGCGGATGTCCAGCGGCGAATAGTGTTTGGCCCCGACCACACGTACCCGGCCGACCTTGGTTTCGCTGACTTGCAGGTAGACGATGCCATCGGCAACGGCTTGCTCGGGCAGCTCGACGAACACTGATTGATAGCCGCGTTGCTGATAGGCCTTCTGCAACGCGTCGCGCGCACCTTCGATGTCACTGAGGGCTTTTTGCGGACCGAGGAACGGGTACACCGCTTCTTCAATCGCCCGCGCATCGAGCACGGTGTTGCCGCGCACGAAGTACTCGTTGACGTCGACCAGACGCTGCGCCGCTGCGTTGTTGGCGGCCTCTTCGGCCAATGCCGGCTGCGCGCCCGCCGTCACCAGCAGCCAGCCCCACAGCGCCAGCCGTGACTTGAAAATCGGTTCCACACTACCCCCTGAATTCGCGATGACCTGTTGGCGTTTCGAACGCCGCGTGTATGGCGTCAATTGCTGGCTGTCGAGGCGCAGGCGTGTTTGCCCAGCCACGTGTGCAAAAGCGCGAAGTTCAAGGAGAACTCGGGCATTTGCAGCAACGCGCCGCAGAACACTTCGCCGATGATTTTTTGAATGAGCAGCACCGCACGGGGCTCGTTGAGCAGCGTGGCGATGTCGCGACTGAGGGCGTTGAAGCTCCAGACTTTCTGGTTCAGGCCAAGACCGACGAACCAGCGGAACAACAGGTTGTAATTGAGCTGTTCATACAGTTGCTGCTCGCTGGGCACCGAATACAGCAGTTGCAGGAGCAAGATGTGCATGACCGTTTGCGCGGGAATCAGCATGCCCGGTTCGGCATTGAGGTCGTGCAGGAGCTCGCGGTGGGCGTCGAGCAAGTCGTCGATCTGCGGGCGCAGCAACACCAGCGAATGGCCCGGCGGAATGTAGCTGGAGACCTCTTTCAAGGCGCCCTGCCAGTCATCCTGCGAGACAATCCAGACCCATGGCGCGCCGTAGCGATACACCGAAACCGGCTTCTTGCGCGCGGCTTCGACGATCTTCGACAGGCGTTGATCGAGTTCCTGCATGCCCACTTTCGAGTAGCGTTCCATAGTCCCCATTGCCTCACTCCCGGCGTCCCGCCTCGGCTTGTGAAAAGCGCCCCGTTGGGCCCCTCAAGCGCGTTACATAGGCATGACCGGACTGGCGATGTGCTACCGAACTTTTGTCATAAAAGCTTCATTACAGAATTGGTCGAGAAATCACAGACACAACAAAATACTGTGGGAGGTAGCCATCGCTAGCAGGTTAGCTCCCACAGGTTTTACACTTTTATCGAGATTTGGCTTTAAGTCAGTTCGAGGTGGACAGATCAAACCGACCATGCACTGTGATTTTAGGGTGAGGCGCGCCGTCCTGTTCCTTTGCCAGCTTCATTTGCATATTGAAGACAGCACTTACTTTACTCGATGACCTTTCAATAAATGTATCAATGCCGCCTGAAATCGGCTTGTATTCGAGACTGTAAAACTCACCATCCTCATCAAAATACTCCGCAGAAAATCTGTTGTACTCCAAGTGACTGCTGTTCGAAGGAAATTTAAACCTGAAGTACTTACTGAGCAGTCTAGGAGTCTTTAATACGACAAAAACTTCTACAGCTTCGTGTGAAAACTCAAGAAAGGACTTGTCAACCTCATAAGGCCCTTGCCCCTCAATCTCTACTTTCGCTTCGCCGACAGCTTTTGATTCTGATTCAATATCAATAGTCATCTTAAACATCCTTATAAGCGGAATCTCGCATCAATGAAAAAAAGCTTTTTAAGCTTTATCGCTGGACTTTCAACAAAAGCCTATAATCCTGACTCTGTCACACACTAAATAGGCTCAAATTTTATCCGCGTCTACTGTAAAACCTGACAGTAGACAGATGCGCCCTTCCATGAAACTCCCGCAATGGCTTTGATAAACCGACCGGATGATCGAATCGTTTTTTACTTCCTTACATGTCTTTCACCGAACATTTTAGAAGTTCAAAAATCAAGAATAAACCGGCCAGATTTCGACGAGCCTGCCACCCCGCACCGCTAACAAATCCCCAAACTGCAACAGCACTGCTTCAGTCTGCGTCGGACGCAGGAAGACTTGATCTTCCACAACCAATCCCACGGCATTCGAGCCATTGACCATTTCCTGATTCGAGCTGCGGCCGTACACCCCATTACTCTGCAAACCGGCTGGCGATTCGAACTCGGCCATCCAGTTACCGCCGTAGATGAAATAGGTCTGGCGCTGATTCTGGTCCCACCACGAGAACAGTTTTGACTTGTCGTCCAGCGCCGGAATGCTCACAGCCCCAGTGCTTTTCAACACGGGTGTGGCGATGTAAGTCGCGGGCACATGCTCGGCCAGCGAAGGCAAATCGTAGTGCGTCGGTTTGAGCATCGCCGTGCCCACCGAAACTTCAGTGCTGAGCTTCTCTTTTTCATGAATGCGATAACTCGGGCTGCCAGCGGTATTCAGGCACAAACCGTCATGCCACAACGCGGGAAAATGCTGCCGGGTGAAATCAACGCAACGCTGATAAATCACCATGACCTTGGCGAACAACTCCTCCGGCGAGCCGAGAATCCCCGGCACGCCCATGCCCACGAACGGGTCGTAACCCATGAACCCGGCGAATTCCAGGTGCTGCGGATTGGCGCTGATCAGCGTGAGCATCTGCCCGAGCACGTTCACGTCACTGACCCCACCGCGATGCAGGCCAACGTCCAGTTCGATGTTGATGCGCATCCGCGTGCCCAAGCCTTGGGCGAGTTGCAGGTATTGCTGCAAACGTTCGGGGCCGTCGAGCAGCCATTGCAGTTGCTTTGCGGGATCGAACGGACCTTTGTGGGTTTGGTAGAACAGCTCTGCCGAACGCACCGGCAATGGCTTGCCGAGCAGGATGTCGGACTGTGGAAATACCTGCGCATCATGATTGAGAAACGGCTGATGGAATGACATCAATTTTTGCGTCCCGGCACGTTGTGCGATGTAGCTCAACAGTCCCGGTGACGGCAGCGACTTCTCCACCAGACGCAATTGTTTGCCGCCGCGCTTGACCGACTGCATCACCACATCGATGTTGTGATCGAGCCGATCCAGGTCGATCAGCAGCACCGGGCGCATCGGGCCTTTTTCCTTTAACTCTTTGTTCAGTGCGCGGAAATAATCGCTGTACGGCGCGCCGTGGTCTCCCGGCCGCAACCACGCGCCGACGCCCACCAACAATGCGCCAAACCCCAACGTGCCAAGCAGAAAATTGCGTCGATTGACCGCCATCAGCTCACCCCCAATATCGACGCCAGATGCGCATTGAGAAAGCGCCCGCTCGGATCCAGTGCCTGGCGCACGTCGACAAATTCGCGCCAGCGCGGGTATAGCGCTTGCAGGTTCTTCGCGTTGAGCGTGTGCAACTTGCCCCAGTGCGGTCGGCCGTTGTACTTCCAGAAGATCGGTTCAACCGCCGCGAAGAAGTTGTGATGATCCATCTGATAATGCTGGTGGACCGAGATCGAACAACTGTCGCGGCCCTCGAACATGCTCAGCGGAATGTCGTCAGCCTTGACGTAGCGGTACTCGATGGGAAACCAGGTGCGCAGGTCCTTGTCCTGAATCAGCTTGAGGATTTCCCGCAGGCAAGCCGGGCCGTGCTCAGCCGGCACCGAGTATTCCATTTCATTGAACCGCACGGTGCGTACGTTGGCGTAGATGTCGAACGAGTCGCCGACGCGATCATCGAAACTGGCCAGATGACGCAAGTTGTTGAGCAGCGTGCGGCGCAGGTCGGGGAAGTCGCTGCCGTACTTGTCAATCTTCTCGATCAGGGTGACGAACTCGTTACCGCCCTCTTCTTCCGGGCTGATCGGCGGCGTGGACGGATCGTCGGTTTCGTTGAGGGCGATGGACAGGGCGTAGTCGGAATGAGTGACAACAAGCATTTCCCAGTGCTGGTTTTCACGGGTGTTGTTGTCGATGTCCTCCAGCAGTTCTTCAGTCTTGGCGATCCACTGGCGTTCGCGCAGGCGATAGGCCGGGCGGTTTTGCAGGCGGATTTTTGTTGCCACACCGAGGGCACCAAGGGAGACGCGGGCAGCGTTGAATACTTCGGCATGGCGTTGGCTGTCGCAGTCGAGCACTTCACCGCTGGCCGTCACCAGTTGCATGCCGCAGACGTGCGCCGAGTACGACTGGAAGTTTTTGCCGGTGCCGTGGGTTGAGGTGGAAATGGCCCCGGCGAGTGTCTGGTAATCGATGTCAGCCATGTTTTGCAGAGCCTGACCGATGTCTTTCAGCGGCTGGCCCATGCGCGACATCGGTGTGCCGGCGGCGAATTCGGCTTGCAAGGTTTTCGCGTCGTGATCGAGCAGACCGTTGAAATAGCTCAGCGACAACAGCGTGCCGTCAGTGGGCACCAGCGCGCTGAAGGAATGCGCCGAGCCGACCGGGCGAATCTTGCCTTGTGCCTGCTTGATGATGGTTGCCAGCTCATCGAGATTCTTCGGCGCCAACCGAGCGGCTGGCAGGCAACTCTGCCCGCCCGACCAGTTGCGCCACGGAATCAAACGCGGCGCACGCATCAACTGGCCCAGTGCCGGGTGGCTCGCCAACGCGCTGAACGCGCCGACAATACTTGCCCGTTGCAACAACTGACGCCGTGTCAGATCCATGGTCATGCCGGGCACCTTATTGAGGGAGGGGCTGGTCGGCCATGAAGCCGATCAATTGCAGGAATTGCTCTTCCGAACACTCGACGCACTGGCCCATCGGCGGCATGCCGTTGTAGCCGTTGATGGCGTGATCGAGCAGCGTGTCAGCGCCCTGCTGGAGGCGCGGCTCCCAGGCTTTGCGATCACCAGTGAGGGGTGCGTTGGCGGCGGGATTGGCGTGGCACAACTGGCAACTGTTGGCGTAGATCTGTGCCAGCGCCGGGTCTTTGGGCATGGCGTTGCTGTTGGCGCTGGCTGGGGGTTTGGGGTCGTCGCCGCAGCCAGGCAGCGCCATGGCCAACGCCAGCAGTAGAGTCAGTCGGATTGCCCGCATAACGGCCTCGCTTATTGTTGTGTTCACACAGTAAGGCAGCGGGTGCAACGGGTTGAGGGCATTGCGGGACAGCGAGGGGGGCAAACGGGGCCAGCCAGGACTCGCCTCGGGATCGGCTATAGACACAAAACCCTGTGGGAGCTGGCTTGCCAGCGATAGCGGTGTGTCAGGCAATGAAGATGCTGAAAGTACCGGCCACATCGCTGGCAAGCCAGCTCCCACAGAGTTCGCGGTGTTGCCAGCCCCCTCTGCTCTGCGCCTTTGCGTGACATTCGGGTGACATTTGCGGGTTTAAATTTCGGCGCATTCAGGCGTATAACCTGTGAAGGCTTTTTGATCTGCATACGGACATCAACACGGGGTAGCGACATGACCACAGCAAACATCCTTGGCAACCTGTTCCCTTCTGTCAGCGACATCCCGGAAAAATACCGCCTCGACGCTCAGGTCGAGCAACGCGAATATCTGGTCGACGGCCAGTTGCGCCGCTGGGACGGCCCGCTCGCCACTGTGCGCAGCCCGGTCTATCTGAAAGGTGACAACGGCGACGAACAAGTCATTCTCGGCAGCACCCCGCTGCTCGATGCCGACACCGCGCTCACCGCCCTCGACGCCGCCGTACGTGCCTACGACCGTGGCCAGGGCCTGTGGCCGACCATGCGCGTGGCCGAACGTATCCAGCACGTCGAAGCTTTCCTCGGCCGCATGCGTCAGCAGCGCGATGCCGTGGTGAAGTTGCTGATGTGGGAGATCGGCAAGAACCTCAAGGACTCGGAAAAAGAGTTCGACCGCACCTGCGACTACATCGTCGACACCATCAATGCGCTCAAGGAGCTCGATCGCCGCTCCAGCCGTTTCGAGCTGGAACAGGACACCCTCGGGCAGATCCGCCGCGTGCCGCTCGGCGTCGCCCTGTGCATGGGGCCTTACAACTACCCGCTGAACGAAACCTTCACCACGCTGATCCCGGCGCTGATCATGGGCAACACCGTGGTGTTCAAACCGGCCAAGCTCGGCGTGCTGTTGATCCGTCCGTTGCTCGAAGCCTTCCGCGACAGCTTCCCCACCGGCGTGATCAACGTGATCTACGGCAGTGGCCGCGAAACCGTCAGTGCGCTGATGGCCAGCGGCAAGATCGACATCTTCGCCTTCATCGGCACCAACAAAGCCGCCAGCGATCTGAAGAAACTGCACCCGAAACCTCACCGTTTGCGCGCCGCACTAGGGCTGGATGCGAAAAACCCGGGCATCGTTCTGCCGGAAGTCGATCTCGACAACGCCGTCAGCGAAGCGGTCACCGGTTCACTTTCGTTCAACGGTCAGCGCTGCACCGCGCTGAAAATCCTCTTCGTCCACGAAGACGTGGTCGACAGCTTCATCGAAAAATTCAACGCCAAACTGGCCACGCTGAAACCGGGCATGCCATGGGACAGCGGCGTGTCGCTGACGCCGCTGCCGGAGTCGGGCAAGGTCGATTATCTACACGGTCTGGTGGCGGATGCGCGCAGCAAGGGTGCCGAAGTGGTCAACCCCAATGGCGGCGAATCGCTCGCCTCGTTCTTTTACCCGGCAGTGCTGTACCCGGTGAATCCGCAGATGCGTGTCTACCAGGAAGAGCAATTCGGCCCGGTTGTGCCGATCGTGCCGTACCGTCATCTCGATACCGTGATCGACTATGTGCTGGAGTCGGACTTCGGTCAGCAACTGAGCATATTCGGCACCAACCCGGTGGCGGTCGGTCGTCTGGTCGACACCTTTGCCAACCAGGTCGGGCGGATCAACCTCAACGCGCAATGCCAGCGCGGGCCGGACACTTACCCGTTCAACGGCCGCAAGAATTCGGCGGAAGGTACGCTGTCGGTACACGATGCATTGCGGGTGTTCTCGATCCGTACGCTGGTGGCGACCAAGTTCCAGGACAGCAACAAGGACCTGATCAGCGAGATCATTCGCGGGCGTGATTCGAGCTTCCTGACCACCGATTACATCTTCTGATCACTGTCACCCGCATCATGAACAAGCAAGAAGGCGACCGCATGCGGTTCTGATCCAAAGTCGCCAAGCGCCCGGCAAATCAGTGTCTACACTGATGCCAGCACTGTGCTGGATGCCGGGAGCTTGATCATGCTGGATTACTTCGCGTTAGGCGTGTTGGTGTTTGCCGGGCTCGTACTGTTTTACGGGATCATCGTGCTGCATGACATTCCCTACGAAATTGCTGTGCACCGTAACCATCCGCATCAGGATGCAATCCATGCCACTGGCTGGGTCAGTCTGTTCACGCTGCATGCGCTCTGGCCGTTCCTGTGGATCTGGGCGATGGCCTATCGAGAAGATCGCGGCTGGGGGTTCGGTGACGGCAAATCCGTGCAAAACCATGTCGCTCGCCTGGAGCAACAGGTGATCGAACTGCAAGGACGCCTCGAGCGACTCGAAGCGGCGAATGCCACTGCTCCCCACAACCGGGAGGGCTGAACGCCATGGATCTACTGCTCATCCTGACTTACGCCGCGATCTGCGTCGCAGTGTTCAAGATCTTCCGTATCCCGCTGAACAAATGGACGGTGCCCACCGCCGTACTGGGCGGCATCCTGATGATCGGCGCCTTGATTTTCACCATGAACTACAACCATCCCTACTCCGAAGTGGCGCGCACTTACTTCGTTTCTGTGCCGGTGATTCCCATCATCAGCGGCCAAGTGATCGACGTGCCGGTGAAAGGGAACGAGCCGCTGGAAAAAGGCGACGTGCTGTTTCGCATCGACCCTACGCCGTTTCAAAACCGGGTGAAGTCGCTCAAGGCGCAACTGATCGCCGCCAAGGGTGATCGCTACCGGATCACCGAATTGATCCGGCGCAACTTCGGCACCCAGCGTGAACTGGATGCCGCGATTGCCCGCACCGACGATTTGCAAGCGCAACTCGACAACGCCCAGTTCGAGCTGGACAACACCACCGTCCGCGCGCCGAGCAAAGGCTTCGTCACCCATGTTTCGTTGCGGCCGGGGATGATGGCGAGCAAGTTGCCGTTGCGGCCCTCGATGGTGTTCATTCCCGAGGAAGGCCAATATTTTGCTGCGTGGATGCGCCAGAACAGCCTGCTGCGCCTGACCGTCGGCGATGAGGCGGAAGTCGCGTTCGACGGCATTCCCGGCAAGGTGTTCGCCGGTCGGGTGAAAAATGTCATCGGGGTGATTGCCGAAGGTCAGGTGCAACCTTCCGGCACCCTGATCGGCTACACCGGTTCGCCGCCGGCCGGGCGTGTGCCGGTGATCATCGAAATCACCGATCCGGACTTCGCCCAGTACAGCAAGCTGATGCCGGGCGGTGCGTACGGGCAGGCCGCGTTATACAGTCAGCACTTCCACCACATTGGCACGATGCGCAAAATCCTCCTGCGTATGGCAGCATGGATGAATTACATTTTCCCGTTCCATTGATCTGAACCGCCATCACGAGAGGCCCGCACTGAGTACTTACAGCACCCATCGACTTCCGCCCTTGCTGCGCCGTGTCTTGCGACCGTTGCTGGATCCTTATCGACGTTACCGGCACGCGCGGCTGATTCATGCGGTGCGCGTGGCCCTCGGGTTACTGGCGACGATCCTGCTGACCACCGGCATCAACCTGCCCCACGGCGAATGGGCGTCAGTGACCATGCTGGTGGTGATCGGTGGTTTGCAGCACCACGGCAACATCGGCAAGAAAGCCGCCGAGCGCGCCACCGGTACGTTAATCGGTGCCGGCGTCGGGTTGCTGCTGGTGGCGCAGCAGGCATGGCTCGGCATGCCGTGGCTGACGTATTTTGCAATGGCGGTGGTCTGCGGTTTCTTCTCTTATCACGCCATCGGCAAGGGTGGTTACACTGCCTTGCTCTCGGCGATTACCGTGTTCATCGTCGCCGGGCATGGCGACAATCCGATCACCGATGGCTTGTGGCGTGGGGTCGATATTCTGATCGGCATCGCCCTCGCTCTGGCCTTCTCTTTCGCCCTGCCGCTCTACGCGGTGTATTCGTGGCGCTACAACCTCGCCGATGCTTTGCGCGATTGCGCCACGGTGTACGGACGCATCATCAGCGGTCAACCAGTCAGCGCCGATGAGCATTTGAAACTGATGGGCCGGCTCGGCGCGGTGATGGTGCAGCTGCGCTCATTGATGCCGTCGGTGTCCAAGGAAGTGAAGGTGTCCATGACCGAACTCGATGCGATCCAGCGCAATCTGCGCATGTGCATCAGCACGCTGGAGATCCTCGGCAACATCCGCCCGGATGCCAACGATCCAGAAGCCATGGCCCACCTGCAATCCGCGCTGAAGGCCGAGCACCGGCAGATTCGCGTGCAACTGATCGGCATGGCCCGAGCGTTGAAAACCGGCGCTTCGCAACGCCTGGACAAGCCGCTGGAGTTGCCGGAAGCCAACCTCGATGCGCCGGTTTACAGCACGCTGGATGGTTACCGACTGCTAACCCGGCAACTGGCGGCGAACATCGGCGAGATGCGCCAGCGCCTGGCGAAAACCGCGCCGCACTGGAACATCTGAGGGTTACTGCGCGGCCAGTCGCCGGGACTTCAAGCCCCAACCCTGTTGCATGCCGGCAGCGGCCAGCAGGATCGCTGCCACGCCAATCCATTGCAGGGTTTCCAGGCGATGGCCGAACGCGAACCAGTCGACGAAGATCGCCGCAATCGGGTAGATGAACGACAGTGCGCCGGTCAATGCGGTCGGCAATTTCTGGATCGCGCCATACAGCAGCACATACATCAGACCGGTGTGGACGATGCCCAGCGTCACCAGACTGGCCCAGGCGCTCGGCGCTTGCGGCAGCGCACTGAAATGCGCGAACGGCGCCAACAGAAAGATCCCGGTGCAGACCTGAATCAGCGCGATCAGATGTGGCGGCGTGCCGGTCAGGCGCTTGATGATCAGCGCTGCAATCGCATACAGAAACGCCGCGCCCAACGCCAACGCAATCCCCATCAGATAGTCGTTGCCGCTCTCGCCCTGAGTGCCATGGGCACTGACGATCGCCAACATGCCCATGAACGAAATCGCCAGCCAGAACAACTTCTGCAGAGTGATTTTTTCGCCGAGAAACAGTGCCGCCAACCCGACCAGCATAAACGGCTGCACGTTGTACACCGCCGTGCCGATCGCAATCGAAGCGCGAGAATACGAGGCAAATAACAACACCCAGTTACCGACAATCGCCGCCCCGCTCAGCACCGCAAGCAAGAACGTGGTGCGAGTCAGAATGCCCGGGCGCAGAAAGCCGAAAGCGGCACAGATCAACAGCAAGGTGCCGGCGCCGAACACGCAGCGCCAGAACACTACATCGAGTACCGGTTGCCCGGAGACCAGCACAAACCAGCCGATCGTCCCGGATATCAGCATGGCGGCGGTCATTTCAAATGAGCCGTGACGCAGTGTCTTGTCCATCATTGATCTCCTGTCTTTGTGGCAAAAGTATGCCAAGCGAACACGCAAACGCTCCAGAGCAAAAAGCAGGCTAAACTCGCAATCTGCCTTTTTTATCGAGGGTGGTTTCCGTCAATTGCCTAATGCTGGAGTTTTCCATGACCGACGACATTGACCAGATCCTCATCAGCGCCTTGATGGAAGATTCACGGCGCTCACTCAAAGCGCTGGCGCAGATCAGTGGATTATCGTCGCCAAGCGTGGCTGAACGCTTGCGGCGCCTGGAGGAACGCGGTGTGCTCAAGGGCTATACCGTGGAGATCGACCCGAAATGCTTTGGTTACCAATTGCAGGCCATCGTCCGGGTGCGGCCATTGCCGGGACAGTTACAGGAAGTTGAACGGCAGATTCTGTCGATTCCCGAATTCACCGAGTGCGACAAGGTGACGGGCGAGGACTGCTTTATCGCGCGCCTGCATGTGCGCTCGATGGAACAACTGGATACCCTGCTCGACCGCCTCAATACCTTGGCCGAAACCAACACCGCGATCGTCAAGAAGACGCCGGTGAAGCGGCGTTTGCCACCGATGGCCTGAGTGCTTTTTCCGCATGTTCGGCGTAGATTGAGGTTTTTCCGGCGAAGGATTGGCGGTAATGAGATTTCAGGCAATGGTGTTGGCAGCGTTGACGCTTGCCGGTTGCGGGACCGTACAGACCGTGGTGCGCAGTGATCAGGCTGCGGTGGACAGCCTCAAGGAGCAGAAAAGTTATTGCGGGGCGGTGCCAAGGATTTACAGCGGCCTCGCCTACGACTTTTGCAGTCTGCATGCGCCTCTGGGCAAGGGCGTTGATGCCGACGATTACAAAAACGCCGCGATTCCCGTGGTGTTGATCGATGCCGTGGTGTCCGGGGCACTCGACACGCTGTTGCTGCCCTACACCGTCTACAAACAGCAGACTGATGGCAGCATCGTGATCAACTGAAAAAAGCCTGCGCACGCCGAAACGTGCGCAGGCTTTTCGCTTCTTACTCCAGCAGTTGCTGCAGGCTCGGGTCACGAATGACTTTCTGCAATGGCTGCGGCGTGGCGTTGTTGGTGGACTTGAGCATTTTCAATTTCATGTCCGACGCTTTGCTGCACGCATTCTTGCCGTCAGCATAGATGCCGCTCATGTCGCATTTCCACTCGAAGTAATTCACCAGACCGCCGGACAACTGCAGGCTGTAGTCAGTGCTTTGAGTGCCCGGCGTGAAAGCATGGCCGGCCGGAATGTTCTGGAACCACTTCATCCATTCAGGCGAACCCGGCTGCGGCGCATTGGCCTGGAACGTTGGATTCATGATCGCCACTTGCGGCGTTTCGGCGGTCGCATGGCAGCTCAGGCAGGAACTGTTGGGGTTGTCCACCGGACCATTGAGGCGACCGTTCCAGCCCAGATGGGTGGGCGGCAATTCTTGGGTCTTGGCGTTGATCGCCGTCTGTTGCAACGCGGGGTTGATCTTGGTTTGCGTCGGTTGCGGGTTGGTGAAGTCGTTGCCGATTTCTTCCGGATCGTTACCCCACATGATCCCTACCGGGACAAGGTTGTCCCAGCCCGGCTTGCCGGTTTTCGCGCCGTTGTACTGAAAGGTGCCGAAGATCCAGCCAGTGGCGCTCATGCGCTGATCGCGCACGGCGATGTCCATCTGGATCAATGCGACATCCTTGACCTTGCGATTGGCCGACGTGAACGTTTCGGTGACGTAGCCCTTCCACAACACCGGGTTCACCAGGAACGGCACGGTGCTGCGATCGATATCGGCGAACAGGGCTTTGCAGACTACGGTGCCGTCGGGGAAGCTGTTGGGTGCCGATGTGTATTTCGGATCAGGGTTGTTCGGGTCTTTCCAGACCTCTCCGATGGTATAGGCACCGATGTCGTTATAGATGCCCACCGCGTAAGTCTGGCCGGTGGCGGTCTGCGTGGGGGCGAGTTGCTTGACCTGGATCTGCGCCTCTTTGGTCAGGCCGTGAATCCCTTCGCGTCCCAGCGGGCCGTAGTGCTGCCACGGCATGTGATACCACTGACGTTTTTTATTGTTCTGCACGTACCAATCAGCCTCGACGTTGCCTTCGAGGCAATAGGTTTTGACTTCCTCCATGTACGCACGCCAAGTCTCAAAATTGTTATCTGGCTTGGTCGGTAGATTCTTGAAAAAACCGGGTAGCGGTACTTTCGGCGCTGTGGCCGGGTAATTCTGGCTCAACTCAAACAGTGGGCCAGAGTATTGGCTGGAAGGTGGTTGATAGCCGAAGTCAGGATAGACGCCGGCGAGGGTTGACGCGCTGAACAGCGCGGTGGTGACGGCCAGTACAGCCAGTTTTCCTTGGGGCTGGTTCATCGATGATCTCCTTGATTGGGACAACGCCTGCAATGGCAGGGCCTCCATTATTTTTCTGGTATCAGGGTCCCGGTCATTCGCCGGGATACGGTCACGGTGCATGGAGTTTGGCGTGGTTCACCTCCCGATTTTCACTGGACGAACGAATACAGTCGCTCTCGACCGAAAGGCCTGGCGATCAACAGCAAGGGAAGTGAATGCGAGGGACGCAGGAATTAAACGAGGGGTGCTGGTTACCGACTCCTGTCGATCAGGCTACTGCTCTTCCTTGGTAATTAGGTTTAGGTGAGTTCCAAAAATACGCCACTATTTTCAGATCATTTTTGTAGGCGAAAGGCCACTACGCTTTTCGACGAGCAACAAAAAACCCGCCGAAGCGGGTTTTTTGTTGAAACGACTAACGATCAGTCGTCGCGGCTCATGATGCCGAAGATCTGCAACAAGCTGATGAACAGGTTGTAGATCGATACATACAGGCTGATGGTCGCCATGATGTAGTTGCGCTCACCGCCGTGGATGATGGCGCTGGTCTGGAACAGGATGCACACGGACGAGAACAGCACGAAACCTGCGCTGATCGCCAGTTGCAGGCCGCTGACCTGGAAGAAGAAGCTTGCCAGCGTTGCACCCAGCAACACGAAGAAACCAGCGGTGATGAAGCCACCGAGGAAGCTCATGTCCTTACGGGTGATCAGCACGTAGGCCGACAGACCACCGAACACCAGTGCGGTCATCGCGAACGCCGAGCTGACCACTTCAGCGCCGCCCTGCATGCCCAGGTAACGGTTGAGGATCGGGCCGAGCAGGAAACCCATGAAACCGGTCAGCGCAAAAGCGGACACCAGGCCCCACGCGGAATCACGCAGCTTGTTGGTGAGGAAAAACAGCCCGTAGAAGCCGATCAGCACCACGAAAATGTTCGGGTAGCCAACGCGCATCTGCTGGGCAACGAAAGCCATGACGCCGCTGAATGCGAGGGTCAGAGCCAGTAGGCCATAAGTGTTGCGCAGGACGCGGCTAACCTCTAGCTGCTCAGCCTGCACGCTGTTATTAACTGCGTAATCCTGTTCGCGCATGGCGACACTCCTGTTGGTTTGAAACGTTCAGTCGCAAAGATCATAACAGACGCTCTGTAACAAGCCATGCAGAGAGTTTGACAGTGTGTTTCATTCAGGTATTATGGCGCCCGCAACGCAACGGAGGTGTGGCCGAGTGGTTTAAGGCAACGGTCTTGAAAACCGTCGACTGTAACAGGTCCATGAGTTCGAATCCCATCGCCTCCGCCATATTTGGTACCGACAAAGCCCTGATTATTCAGGGCTTTGTCGTTTCTGGGGTTTGAGATTTCCAGATTTCTTCGCTGGTTGGCGGCCACCCACTAAAAAGGTCAGCCAAGGCTTGCCACCGGAATAGGCAGGAGCAAAGTGAAAAATGGAGCTTTCAGCTCTTTACGCGTACTTGCGAGAGGCACTCTCCTGATTGACCAACGGCTTTACCACGCCAGGTCGCTGATGGAATGCAGACGAAGCCATCAAACAGTAACCGAGCCGTGCGCATCAGTCCGCACCCAACCAATCGCTCGTCCTGCAAGCGCACCTCCACCGTGAACTCGCCCGTCGGATGTTCGATCGACAGGCGTTTCACCTCGCCCTCCTCCACCACCGCCATGACCGCTGCCACACTGCCTTTGATCAGGCAGGCGGCGGCCACGCTGACTGCGCCGAACACGCCAATGCTGGTGTGGCAGCGATGGGGAATGAAACTGCGTGTGGTGATGGCCCCACCGACCTGCGGCGGTGCAATCAGGCACATTTTCGGCACGTTGCGCTGGCTCACATCATCCAGATTCATGCGCCGCCCCGCTTGCAGGCGGATGGACTCCAGACGCTGTTTCAGTGAAGCATTGACGTCGAGTTGCGCGGGACTCTCATAGCCACTGCAATCCAGCTCTTGCGCGTTGATCAGCACCACGGGCATGCCGTTATCGATGCAGGTCACTTCAACGCCGTCGATCACGTCCCGGGCGTTGCCGGTCGGCAGTAAGGCGCCGCAACTGGAGCCCGCGACATCCTCGAATTCGACAATCAACGGCGCGGCCTGCCCCGGCACGCCGTCAATACGGGCGTCGCCGTCATAGCGCACTTCACCATCAGACGTTGGGACATGGGCGATGGCGATCTGTCCGGTGTTTTCCATATAGATCCGCACAGGGGTGACATCGGCTGTCGCCGCCACCAACCCGCGCTCGATGGCGAACGGACCGACACCGGCGAGGATGTTCCCGCAGTTCTGACCGTAATCGACACGCGGCTCATCCACCAGCACCTGGGCGAAAAGGTAATCGACATCAGCACCCGCGCGGCTCGACGGTCTGATGATCGCCACTTTGCTGGTCAGTGAATCACCGCCGCCAATGCCGTCGATCTGCCGCGCATCCGGCGAGCCCATCACCGCCAGCAACACGCGATCTCGCAGCGCAGGCTCTTGCGGTAAATCGTCGGCCAGAAAGTAAGTGCCTTTCGACGTACCGCCGCGCATCAGCAGACAGGGAATGCGGGTCTGCGCCATGCTCAGTCTCCCAGTTCTTCAAGGCTGTCGACGTAACGCAAACCCTTTTCCGCCAGGCGCGCGCGCATGTTGTAAATGTCCAGCCCCAGTTCACCCTTGGCCAGTCGCAAAGCCTTCTGTTCCTCCAGGTCGGCCCGGGCGCGACTGGCTTCGACGACTTGCTGCAGCTCGGTGCGTCGTACGACCACCACACCATCGTCATCAGCAACCACCACATCACCCGGGTGCACCAGTTGCCCGCCGCACACCAGCGGCAGGTTGACCGAACCCAGGGTTTCCTTAATTGTGCCTTGCGCGCTGATGGCGCGGGACCAGACCGGGAAGCCCATTTCGCGCAGGGTATGGGTGTCGCGCACGCCTGCCTCAATCACCAGCGCCCGGACGCCGTGAGCCTTGAGCGAGGTGGCCAAGAGGTCACCGAAGTAGCCGTCGGTACACGGTGAACTCGGCGCAACCACCAGAATATCGCCGGGCCGGCATTGTTCGACGGCCACATGGAACATCCAGTTGTCACCCGGCGCAACCAGCACCGTGACGGCTGAACCACTGATCACCGTGCCTTGTTGAATCGGCCTGATCGAACTCGCGAACAGTCCTTTGCGGCCCTGTGCTTCATGTATGGTCGCGACCCCGAAGCGTTTCAACTCATCGACTAGCGCCGCTTCGGCCCGCTGAATATTGCGCACAACAACGCCTGTCTTGCCGATATGTTCGCTCATCCCAGATTCTCCGTGACACGCGGGAAAATACTCTGGTAACCCTCGCCATAAACGATGTTGCGGGTTGAGGTGATCCCGACATTACGTTTGGCTTGCACACCACGTTGCTGGGCAACGCGCGTGTAGTACTCCCACAAATGCTCCTGTCCGGCCATGCACTGGATGGCCGCGTACTTCTTGTCCCAGACATCAGTGATGTCGAGCAATACATCGGGGCGCCATTCGCATTGCTCGGGCTGGTGTGGCTCGAAACTGTAGACCGGCGGTGCACCGACGATTTTCTCACCCGGTTTATAGCCTTCGGCCTGGGCGATGATGCGCGCCTCCTGGGTCAGGTTCATGGCCAGCGGGTGATCGTAGTTGTACGGGTCTTTGAGCGAGTGACTGAGGACGAACTCCGGTTGCACCCGGCGAAAAACATCGGCTAGACGGAACAAGGTTTCCTTGTCGGCGCGCATCGGGTAATCGCCGATATCGAAGAACTCGACACTGGCCCCGAGAATGTCGGCGGCGGCCTGAGCCTCTTCGCGACGTGCGGCTTTGACCTTGTCTTCGCTCATCTCGCCCTTGCGCCACAGCTTGGCGGATTCGCCGCGCTCACCGAACGACAGGCAGACGATGTGAACGTGGTACCCCTGCTGTGCATGCAGGGCGATGGCGCCACCGGCACGCCAGACAAAATCGGCTGAGTGGGCGCTGACAACCAGCGCGTTTTTGGTTGATTCGATCATTGCGGATACTCCTTTGCGTTGCGAAAGAGCATCGCATCGCACCCCGCCGACGGAGTAATGCGTTCGAGTGTTCGAGGTATGCGTTTTTTTTATTGCCACTCGAAAATAGCGGCGGCATAGTCGTCGGATTCGCCGACCCGCAGAGTCCTTACCCATGGAAGTCTTTGAACTGCCGAGCCTGATGCACGTGCGCGCCTTCGTCCGCGTGGCTGATCACGGCAGCGTCTCCAAGGCGTCAGTCGCGCTGTACCGGGCGCAATCGGTGGTCACCCGATCGATTTCCGAATTCGAAAAACGGCTGGGCGTAATGCTGTTCGAGCGCCACGCCAACGGTATGCGCCTGACCAATTTCGGAGAGCGTTTGCTGCCCCGAGCGCGACGGGTGCTGGCGGAGCTTGGGAGCGTGCCGACATTGCTCAGCCAAGGTGAAAAAGCTGCGATTGAACCGCTTTATCTGTTCCAGGCGCGACGCCTGCAAGTGTTCGTCAAACTCTGTGAAACCCAGCACATGCAGACAGTGGCCAACCTGTTGGGGCTGAGTCAGCCTGCGGTCAGTTCGACGCTGAAAGTCCTCGAAAACGGCTGCGGCCAATCGCTGTTCGAGCGCACGCCGCGCGGCTTGCAACCGACCCGCGCGAGTCATGACATCCTGTTTGCAATCCGCCGTGCGCTGAACGAACTGCGCCATATCGACAGCGACATCACCGCCCTCCTCGGTGCCTTGCACGGCGTCGTCCACGTCGGTGCCCTGCCCCTCGGCCGCACGCGCATCCTGCCCGAAGCCATCGTGCGTCTGATGGCCGAGCACCCGGGTATTCAAGTGATCACCAATGAGAGTCCCTTCGACCTGCTGGCGACTGAATTGCGCGCCGGTGATGTGGATTTCATTTTCGGAGCGCTGCGTTCGTCGACCTATGCTAGCGACCTGGTCGGTGAGTCACTGCTGACAGAGGAAATGGTCGTGCTTGCGCGGCGTGATCATCCGCTCTACGGCAAAACCGGCCTGCAAGATCATCTCGCTAACGCGAAGTGGGTATTGCCGCGCGCCGGTTCGCCGGCGCGCAAAATGCTCGACGACTGCTTCGCCGGTTTCGGCATTCCGGCGCCTTCCCCGGTGGTGGAAAGCGCCGACATGGCGATCATTCGCGGACTGTTGTTACGCTCGGACATGCTCGCAGCCGTTTCAGCGCATCAACTGGAACAGGAAATCGCTAGCGGCGAGTTGTGCATTTTGCCGCTGGAATTGAAACAGACCGCCAGGGCCATCGGCCTGACGTACCGCAGCAGCTGCCTGCACTCACCGGTCGCGCAGGCGTTGATGGAGGTGATCCGCCAGGTAATCCGAACTCAGGCCAATGAAGCGGTTAAAGCAGGTTCAACGGATAGCTGATGATCAAGCGATTCTCGTCGAACTCATTGCTGCTGTAATCGCGGCGAATGCTCGAGTTGCGCCAGCGCAGGTTGAGGTTCTTGAACGCGCCGTTTTGCAGCGTGTAACCCAACTCGGATTCGCGGCCCCATTCTTTACCGTCGGTGACGGCTCCGCTGTGCACATTGTCGCCGCTGATGTAACGGTTCATCAGGGTCAGACCGGGCACGCCGAGGACGGCGAAGTTGTAGTCATGGCGCAGCTGCCAGGATTCCTCCCGCGCATTGTCGTAGCTGTTGTTGTAGCTGTCGTTGGCCAAGGTTCCGCCGCTGGTGCCGTTGACGCGCATCCAGGCATCGTCGCCGCTGAGCTTTTGCAAACCGAGGTAAAACGTGTTGCCACCGTAGCGTGCCGACAGCAATGCCGAGAACGTACGGTTGTCCAGATCGCCTGCGCGGGCACTGCCATCCTCGCGACCCCAGAAGTAGCCAAGATTGGCGCCCAGCGTCCAGTCACCCAGTGGTTGGCTATGAACCAGTTGCAGATACTGTTGCTGATAGATGTCCTTTAGCTGAGCATTCCACACGCCGATCATCGTGCGCTTTTCGTTGAACGCGTATTCGCCGCCGACGAAGTTGAAACGGTCAGAGGTAAACGCGGTTTTGCCCTGCATGAACATGTCTTCCATGCTTGAATCGTTGCGCGGACTGTTCTGCCGGAACTGACCGCCATACAAGGTCAACCCGGCGATATCCTGTGAAGTGACCTGACCGCCACGAAAGGTTTGTGGCAACGAGCGACCGTCGTCGGAACGCAATATCGGCAACACTGGCATCCACTCGCCGAGCTTGATTTCGGTCTTGCCGATTTTCATTTTCCCGGCGACAGCCAGGCGCCCAAATTGATCGGCAGGTCGGCCATCACTGTCCAGCGGCAGCAATTGCGTGCCTCCCGTGCCTTGACCGCCGTCAAGCTTCAGCGAATACAGGCCCAGCACATCCACACCAAATCCGACTGCACCTTGGGTGAATCCAGAGCGGAAATCGAGAATGAAATTCTGCGTCCATTCCTCGGCTTTGCCCTGCGCATTGGCCGGGTTGGTGAAATTACGATTGATGTAGAAGTTGCGCAGATTGAGATTGGCGCTGGCGTCTTCCACAAAGCCTGCGGCGCTCGCCTCGACAGGCAGCACACAAACAGCGGACAGCGTGAAGACTACGCGGGTATTGGCGGTGATTTTCATTGTTATTGTTATCCATTTTTTTGGGATGAAGCAGTCCGCTACGCCCGCATGAGCCGGGCGCAGTGAAATCATTCAAGGGTGTTGCGAAGCGGCCCGGAGCGAGCCGTCGATGACGCCGTGACGTTAGCGCGGGGCCTTGCCCGCTACCGAATAGAGCACCTGCTGATTACGGGTTTTCATGAACGCCTCCAGGCTTTGTCCGCGCATCGCTGCGTAGATCTGCAGATTCGGCACCCCAACCACGGCAGCGAGTTTTTCCAGCACGAAGAAAATCGCCCCGTAGTGAATCAATCCGCGCCAGTCGCGGCGGCGCAGCAGATCCCGCTCTTCGTCGCTCAGCCCTGCTTCATCGAACAGCGCTTCGGGTTGGTCGAGGAAACGCTGACGCCAGTGCGGCTCGATCATGCGATGCAAAAACTTGTTCAACCGATAGCCCTTGGCGCTGCGTTCCAGGGTGAACGGATAGGTGCCTTCAAGCTTCTCGATACCCGCCAACTGATGCTGCATGTGCTGCAAATGCCGCGCAATGACGTCAACGGGAACGGGCCGATCCTGATTTTCCAGCAACAGTGTGGCAATGCCGGTCATCGACGGCAGGTAGTAATCCTGGTGCAGGTTTTTCACCGTGGCCGACAGCGCGCCGCGCATGATCAGCCAGGTGATCACTTCCGAACCTTCCATGCCCCCCAGCGCGGCGTATTCGGCATGGGTCATTTCGGTCAGGCGCTCGGGATCATTGACCAACAGATCAATGAACTGCTGGTCCCACTCCGGGTTGTTGAACCCACAGCGTTCGCCGTGCACCTGGTGGGAAACGCCACCGGTCGCGACGATGGCTACTTTCAAGTCCTCGGGGTAGCTTTCGATCGCCCGGCGCAGCGCCTGGCCCAACTTGTAGCAGCGCCGCGCACTCGGCACCGGGAACTGCAACACGCCAACCTGCAGCGGCACGATCTCCACCGGCCAGTCCGGCTCGCACGGCAGCAGCGCCGACATCGGCGAGAAGAAGCCATGATCGAGCGGCTTGTCACGGAAGAAACTCATGTCGAATTCATCCGCTACCAGGCTCTCACCGATGTGCCGCGACAGCGCCGCATGGCCAGCGATCCCCGGTAACTCGCGTGGATTACCGCCCTCATCAGCGACTTCGTAACGCTCATCGACACCGAGGGAAAAGGCACCATAGTGATCAAAGAAAAACGAAGTCACGTGGTCGTTGAATATATAGAACAGCACATCCGGTTGCTGCTCCTTCAGCCACACCTTGATCGGCTCAAAACCACGGAAAATCGGCGCCCAGGCGGCCTCATGCTGCTTGTCGTGATCGACCGCAAAGCCGATAGTCGGGGTGTGAGATACAGCGAGGCCACCAATGATGCGTGCCATAACGAGTTCCTTTGTCGAAAAAGATTAATGCGTCAGCAAGGCCCGATTGACTCGGCGCCGTGCATGACCGTTGGCCATGATCGCCAGTGCAGCGATAAAGGCAGGCACGCTCAACAGGGCAAACAGCAGCGGCAACCCCAGCCCGAGGCTGAGCACCGCGCCACCGATGAGTGAACCAAAGATAGCCCCGAAGCGGCCGATACCCAGCATCCAGCTGACGCCCGTGGCGCGACAATCTGTCGGGTAGTAGCCCGGCGCGAAAGCATTGAGGCCGGTTTGCGCCCCACTCATGCAGAAACCTGCCGCCACTACGCCGAACGCCAGCAGACTGGATTCGAGGCTGAAGGCGCCCAGCAGCAGAATGAAAGCGCCACCCAGTGCGTAGGACGTGGCAATTACCGCGTTTGGATTACGCCGGTCCATCGCCCAGCCGACTACGATGGCGCCGACGGTACCGCCAATCTGGAACAGGCCGGTGATGGTCGCGGCGCGTTCGATGGACAGCCCACCTTCACGCAGCAGGGTCGGCATCCAGCCCATGGTCAGGTAGATCACCAGCAACCCCATGAAGTAAGTCGCCCACAAAGCGAGCGTGCCGAAGCGATAGGTTTCGGTGAACAACAAGCGCAGCGGTGCTTTTTGCTGAGCCTGCGGTTCGGCGATGACGAATTTCGTCGCCGCGCTAAACGTGCCGCCCAGCTTGTTCAGCACCTTGGCAATCTGGCTGGCGGGCGCGTTGCGCGCGGCAAGAAAACGCGCCGACTCAGGCAGCAACAGCCACATCAAGGGCAGTAACAACATCGGCAGAATCCCGCCAGCGAGCAGCACCGACTGCCAACCGTGATGGGGAATCAACCACGCGGCGAGAAATCCGCCCAACCCCGACCCCATGTTGAACCCGGTGAACATGATCGTGATGAACAGTGACCGATTGCGTTCCGGCAAATACTCGGAAAGCAGTGTGGTGGTGTTGGGCAACGCTGCGCCCAGCGCCACACCGGTCAGCAGACGCAAGGCCGCCAGTTCGTAGGGATTACGCGCAAAGGCGCAGGCCAGACTCAGCACGCTGAAGCCAGTCACCGCCGTTAGGAGTACCTTTTTGCGGCCGATTCGGTCGGCGTAAGGGCCAGCGGTCAGCGCGCCGATCGCCAGCCCAACCATGCCCGCGCTCATCACTGGGCCAAACGCTGCTTTTGACAATCCCCACTCTTGAATCAGCGAGGGGGCAATAAACCCCATCACCGCGACGTCGAAGCCATCGAAAAGCACGATGAAAAAACATAAACCCATAATCAGCCACTGGTACGGCACCACTTTGCGGTTGTCGATCCACGCTTTGATATCGACCGTTTCACTCGTCATGCTCTCACCTTCTTATTTTTGTAGAAGTCCCGACGGACAAGGCCTGTAAGTAGACCGTCCACGCTGAACGATGAAGGTGACTGTAAAGCCGCAGGTATACCGCCCGCCTCTGGGAAATCCTTAAGCAGGTATCGGTTTTTCTTATCGGGGGATCAAAAGAGATAAACGGGGCGTGGTAGAGCGTGGGATTGATGACCGTGGCGCGAGCGGCCAATAATCGAGTACCTCATCGAACAAACCTCCCTGCTTCGACCTACCGATTGCAGCTTTTCTAGCTACGCTTGCCGACAAGAGTCTGGCGTAAGTACGCCTACTGCTTATCAGTCAAGGGAGCCAACATCCATGGATAGCATGCAGGGCGTTTATCCATCAGCAACCGTTCTGGTGGTCGACGATACCCCAGACAACCTGATGCTGATCGCCGAGTTGCTAAAGGACAAATACCGGGTCAAGGCCGCCAACAGCGGTGAAAAAGCCTTGCGCCTTCTGCAGGCCGACACGCTCCCCGACCTGATTCTGCTGGACATCATGATGCCGGGGCTGTCCGGTTATGACGTTGCCGAGCGGCTCCAGCATGACGCCCGCCTCTGTCATATACCGATCATTTTCCTGACCTCCATGACCGCCACGGAGGACGAAATTCGCGGCTTGAGCCTCGGCGCTGCTGACTACATCACCAAGCCGATCATTCCTCCGGTGCTCATGGCCAGGGTCGAGACTCAGGTCAAGCTCAAGGCCGTCGCCGACTTTCTGCGCAATCAAAACGATTTTCTGGAACAGGAAGTGCAACGCCGTACCCGCGAGGTGATTGCCATCCAGGATGTCACCATCCACGCCATGGCCTCGCTGGCCGAAACCCGCGACAACGAAACCGGCAACCACATTCGCCGCACCCAGCACTACATAAAATTGCTGGCCGAACTGATGCGCGAGCATCCGCGCTTTCGTCACTTTCTCGACGAGGAAACCATCCAGCTGCTATTCAAGTCGGCACCGCTGCACGATATCGGCAAGATCGGCATTCCTGATCGCATCCTGCTCAAGCCCGGACGTCTCACTCCGGAAGAGTTCGAGATCATGAAGACCCACACAACCTTGGGACGCGACGCCATCCAGCACGCCGAGGACCAGTTGGAGATCGGCGTCGACTTCCTTCGTCTGGCCAAGGAAATCGCCTACGGGCATCAAGAAAAATGGGATGGCAGCGGCTATCCGCAAGGGTTGGCCACCGACGATATTCCGATCAGCGCGCGTTTGATGGCTGTGGCGGATGTCTACGATGCGCTGATCAGCCGCCGCGTATACAAGCCCGGCATGCCCCATGAGCAGGCAGTGGAAATAATCCGCGAAGGCCGCGGCAAACATTTCGACCCGGACATCTGCGATGCATTTCTGGCCAATGCCGGGCAGTTCCAGAACATTGCCGTGCAGTTCGCCGACAGCGATCAGGACTTGGCCAGACAATTGGCCTTGCTTGAACAGATCGCTGACCAACCCTGAGCCGTGTGCCGCTCTTTGCCCCCCCCCACTGCTGAACGAGGCCCGTTATGAACAGACTGTTCGAGACGCTCGAGCGCCTGTCCCTGCGCAGCAAATTGATCATCGGCTTCGCGGCGCTGCTGATGTTGGTTCTGATACTGGGCGTGCAAAGCCTGCGCACCCAGTATTCGCTCAGGAACGAAATGCAGCAGTTGTACCAGCAGGATCTGGTGGGTATCCAGCATGTGCAGGAAGTCCGGGTGCAGTTGCCGTATCTTTTGCTGGCCATGCAACGTGCGATCGCGACCAACAACGCGGACATTCGCATCAGCGCCAGAACGCAGATGAGTGTCGCCCAGGAACGACTCCACGAGGCCCTGGAACAGGTGCGCCCGACACTGCGGCGACAGAGCAGTTTGAGCAGTCTGCTGGAGTTCGAGAGGGTCTTGCAGCGTCTGCAAAAAGATGGCGATGCGGCGCTGGAATTCGCCGGCAAAGGCTCCCTCGGTCAAGCCTGGATGTTGCTTAACAGTCAGGATTTTCTCGCGCTGGAACAGGGCAGCGACGGGCTGCTCACGCAGATCGAGAACAACAAGCAAGCCGACATCCACGATACCGCGAAGAATCTGGCCGAATATGCGCAGCGCAGTACCACGATCACCTATGTGTTGCTGCTGGGCGGGTCGACACTGGCCTTGCTGTTGACCTGGCTGGTCAGTTACTCCATTCGCGTGCCGCTCAATCGTGTCCGTGTGGCGGTAGACGAATTGGCGTCCGGCAAACTCGACGGGCAGATCCCCCACACCGACCTTCGCAACGAAACCGGTGACCTCGCCCGAGCCATCGCCACGTTGCAGGTGGAGGCTTGTCAGCTTGAGCGCCAGCGCTGGGTTAAAAACCACACTTCGCTTCTGCAAGTGGATCTGCAACAGGCGGAAACCCCGCAGCAGTTGGCCCAGGCTTTTTTTAGCCACATCGCGCCGCAGTTGGGCATGTGCCAAGGGGCACTTTACGTTCTCTATGAAGGCGCCTCGCGCCTTCGATTGGTGGGCGGTTACGCGGTGGACAGTGAGCATCCGCTGCCCGTTGAACTTGAGCTCGGTGACGGGTTGCTTGGCCAGTGCGCACTGGATCACCAACCCCGCCACCTGCAGAATTTACCCGAACCGTTTTGGCATGTACGCACGCAGTTGGGCGCCGCTCCCGCTAGCGTCCTGATGGTTCAACCCGTGCTGCGTGGCGAACGCCTGCTCGGGGTGGTGGAAATGGCCGGTTTTCGCCAACTGGAAGAGAACGAAGCGCTGCTCTTGCAAGAAGTGTTGCCCAGGCTGGCCGGCGCCATGGCCATCATGGAGCGCAGTGAGGCGGCCCAGGCGCTGCTGCTGGAGACTCGTCGTCAGGCGGACGAAATGGGCGCGCAGACTTTGCAATTGGAACACCAGGCCAGTGAGCTGGAAGCCCAACAGGCAGCATTGCGGGCCACCGAGGCCTGGTACCGCGGCATCATCGAGGCTGCACCGGACGGTATGCTGGTGCTGGGGGCTGACGGTCGCATTCTGATGACCAACCCGCAAATGGACAGCCTGTTTGGCTATGCACCCGGCGAGTTGATTGGCGCCAGCATCGAGCGTCTGGTGCCTCAGGCTGCCCGCGAGCGTCATGTCAAATTGCGCGACGGTTTCATTGCCAGCGGCGGCACCCGGCAGATGGGTGGCGATCTGGAGGACCTGAGCGGCGTGCGCAAAGACGGCAGCCTGTTCTCCGTGGAAATTGGCCTTTCCCACCTGCCCCGCCTGGAAGGTCGTGGCGTCTGCGTCTGTGCCTCGGTGCGCGACGTGAGTGAGCGCAGAGCGATGGAAGCCAAGCTGCGCACTGCCAGCGATCGCCTGAACCTGGCGCAAGAGGCCGGCGACATCGGTCTGTTCGATGTTGATCTGGTCAGCGGCACAAACTATTGGACGCCGCAGCTTGAAACCCTGTTTGGTCTTGAACCGGGTGCCTTCGGTGGCACGCTGCAGCACTGGCAGGCGCTGGTGCATCCCGAGGATGTGGCGCGGGTCAGCAGCACCTTCGACAGCGCCGTGCAGAGTGGCGATGACCGCGTCGAATTCGACTTTCGCATCGTGCGCAAAAATGACGGGCAGATACGCACGTTCCGCTCGCTCAACCGTTTCTCACGCACGCCGGACGGCCAGCCATTGCGCGCAACCGGCATCAACATCGACGTGACGGCGCTGGCAGAAGCAAGAGCAGCAGCCGAAGAAGCCACTCAGGCAAAGAGCGAGTTCCTTGCCAACATGAGCCATGAGATCCGCACGCCGATGAACGCCATCATCGGCATGAGCCACCTGGCGCTGCGTACCCATCTGGATAATCGCCAGCGCAACTACATTGAAAAGGTGCATCGCTCGGCGGAGAACCTGCTGGGAATCATCAACGACATCCTCGATTTTTCCAAGATCGAGGCCGGCAGGATGAGCCTCGAACAGGCGCCTTTCCGCCTCGAGGACGTGCTCGACAGCTTTGCCGCCATGATTGGCCTGAAGACCGAGGACAAGGGTCTGGAGTTGTTGTTCCAGATCCCGCCCGATCTGCCCACGGCCCTGATCGGCGATCCCCTGCGCCTGGGGCAAGTGCTGATCAATCTGGGCAACAACGCGGCCAAGTTCACCGAGCACGGTGACATCGTGGTCGGCGTGGAAGAAGTGGGTACACACAACGAACACGTGCAACTGCACTTCTGGGTGCGCGACACGGGCATCGGCATGACCGTCGAGCAGTGTTCACGCCTGTTCCAGTCGTTCAGTCAGGCAGACAGTTCGATCACTCGCAAGTACGGCGGCACCGGGCTCGGCTTGTCCATTTCGAAGAAGCTGGTGGAGCTGATGGCCGGCCGAATCTGGGTGGAAAGCCAACCGGGGGTCGGCTCGACATTCCATTTCCAGGTGCAACTCGCTGTGCAGCAAGGCGTGCAGCCGCGCCGTATGTTCAAGGCCGGCGAGCTATTGGGCATGCGGGTACTGGTCGTGGATGACAATGCCAGTGCGCGTGAAATTCTCTCAGGCATGGCGCGCAGCTTTGGCCTGGAAGTGGATGTCGCGCAGAGCGGTGATCTGGCGCTGCGCATGTTGGCCGACGCCGAGCACCAGGCACTGCCTTACAATCTGGTCTTGATGGACTGGCGGATGCCCGGCATGGATGGCATGGAAGCCGTGAGCAAAATGCATTCCGCCAGCCTGATGCGCACGCCATCGGTGATCATGATCACCGCATTTGGACGCGAAGAAGCCCGCGAAGAAGCCGAGCGCCAAGGCATCCAGTTGCCGGTGGTACTGACCAAACCCGTCACGCCGTCCTCGCTGCTCGAAGCCATCGGCGTGGTGCTGGGCAGAGAACCACAGGGTGAAACGCGAACGGGCGAACGCTCCCTGCACAATGCCAACACCGTCGCCAGCCTCAATGGCGCGCGGCTGCTTCTGGTCGAAGACAACGATCTCAATCAGGAACTGGCCAGCGAGCTGCTGGAGAGCGTCGGAATACGCCTGCGACTCGCCACACACGGTCAGGAGGCCCTGGACATCCTCGCCGAGGATGGCGACTTCGATGGCGTGTTGATGGATTGCCAGATGCCGGTGATGGATGGCTACACGGCAACCCGACAAATCCGCCAGCAACCGCGCTTCAACACTTTGCCGGTGATCGCCATGACCGCCAACGCGATGGACGGTGACCGCGAGCGCGCCCTCGAATGCGGCATGAACGACCATATCTCCAAGCCACTCAACGTCGAAACCATGTTCGCCACCCTGGCAAAATGGATCAAGCCACGTGCCGCTCAAGCATCGCTGAACGCAGGATTCGCCGATGGCTTGCCCGAGCAGCTTGAGGGCATCGACCTCGCGGCAGGTCTCGCCACCTGCATGGGACGGCGGGATCTCTACCTACGCCTGCTCTGCAAATTTCGCGATACCCAGACAGGCTTTATCGAACAGTTCCACACCGCACGGATCGATCCGGATGCTGGCGCCGCTGAACGACTGGCGCACAGCTTGCGCGGCACCGCCGGCAACATCGGCGCCAGGTCCGTGGCGCAAGCCTGCGCTTTGCTGGAACAGGCCTGCCATGACGGCGAGCCGGCTACGGTGCTGCAAGGGCTGGCGATGCAGGTCGAATATTGCCTGCACCCGATTCTGGTGGCACTGGCCGACCTCAAGGCAGACACACCGGCCGGCGCAGGTGATGAGCTACAGAACGACTCCGCTATCAACGAGCAACTGAACAGACTCGCGGGTCTTTTGGACGAAGGTGACACGGCGGCTTTGGACGCACTTGCGGGATTGCGCAACATGCGACTTGATCGGGCGTTAGAAGAACGTCTGGCTCTGGTCGCGGTACAGGTGGAAAGGTTCGATTTTGATCGGGCTTTGAAGCTTTTGCAGGATGGGTGATTTGAGTGAGGAGGTTGCTGTAGTTGAGCGATTTTGGCCGATAGCGACTGCTCCCGAATGACCGCTTTCGGCCAAAAGCGGACATTCGTACCGCTAGTCAAATACACTGTCGCGACGATCGCATTCAAATTTGGTGCAAGTGTTCATCGGTAAAAAGAGAGGATTGATGAGTCTTGATCTGTGCTTGGAAGCTGATAGTACGCTCACAATTTTGACATTGAGCAATGCCCTTGAGAATGCTGGTGCTCGAAAAGTCGAGGTAACAGAAGATGGGCTATACGCTGAATTTAGCTCAGGACTTAAATTAAGTACCGATGACGCTTTCGGTGACCCCACGATTTATGCTGAGAATACAATGGGTATCGACTTTCCTGTCGCTGTGCGTTGTACCATCAGAATTAAAGGGCCCGAACCAGAGGGAGAGTCCGCTATGGAAGATTTGGAAAAAGTCGCCCAATCAATATCTCAGTCGTGTTCAGCCTTCTTTCTAGTTAGCTTTCAGTTCGAACAAACCATGTACTGGCGGGATGCGACAGGGCTACATCGTCCTTGAGGTCGGTGACTGCGCGTCGTGCTACAGATATTTTTGAATAGTGTATTTCGGACAAAAGTGCCTTTAATTGATGGGCCGCAATTGGCCGATTGCTGTCTTTGGGAAGGTCCGCAGTCGACCCATAGCTGTCATTAAATTGAGGTAACGAAGCGGGTTTCGAGGCCTACACTTACTGGCGGTAGCGCATTAATCAATACGACGGCATCGTCGCCCTGGTTTAGGTAGATCAACGAGTCACCGGTCTCGAACGTAACTCTGAATCCGGCCAGCCAAGGCTCTTGTCCGTTGAAAGAGTCAAGAATTCCCTCAACTGCGCAAATTTTTGTGTTTTCAAGGTGGGTTGCTGACAGATCCGCAAGCAGGTTTTCCCTCTTCCAGGAGCAGGTCACGTTTGGCTCTATCTCGAAGGGAGTCGGCGTATCAGAAGGAAACAAGTCCGCACCTACTCTCTCGCCATCACTCAAGAGATACATGGATAGAACTTCTCCTTCGCCAAAACGCCACTCTAGAGAACCTATGTCTCCCAGATCTTTCTCGTCGTTGAAATAGTACTGGTCGTGCAGCAGCACGCTCAGCCGTTTTCCCAATAGCGAACGTGCGTTTCGCAGGTCTAGGACAGCTCTTGTAGGGGATGGGGAGTGTCGGCTAGACATCGGCATCTCATATAGGAGGGAAGAGAGGCAGATACTACACAAACGCTATTACGTCCGCTTCTGGCCGAAAGCTGCCGCACGCCAACCGTCACCAAACTGTTGACCCGTGATTGGACTAAGGAGAAGCGATCGGAACGTATTGGCCCGGATCGCTCCGAAGTGAAGCAACCGTGTTGTCAGGGCGCAATTGTCCACGACTTGCCAAGTGCCAGCCGGTGACCATCGTCAACCCTTAGGCGAGAGAGAAGGCTTTTGGGCGCTGAGAGAGAAAAGAACACCCAGTGGCCAGAACCATCCGCCATGGGCTCATTGTCGGCGACATAAAGCGCAACCTCGCTCTCAGCCATTTTTAGGGCAACAGACAGTTCCGCCTGGGTCAACTTTCGATAATCGTTCATCAGATCACTCCTTGATCCCGGCTCCATGCCGGTCCTATAGCAATAGCGCAAAAACTGGAAACCCTCCACCGCCCGGGCATGCTCCGGCGTAGTTCGCGCTCCCTAAAGCCGCCAATTCACCCAACACCCCTTATGTAACCCAAAAACACGCCGATACCGTCCAGCAGCACGGAAGCACCGCAGCAGCACTGACTCCCTAGAAGGCAGGAACCCAAACAATGTTGGAACACCTTTGGCGCAACATCCATTCCCCGGACTACTTGCCCAACGTACTGGAGTGGATGCTCCATATTCTCCTCAGCCCGTTCATGGTGATCATGTGCCTGATGGTCGGGGCGCTGGCGGGAAAATGGTGGCGAGCCCTGCCCTACGGCAGCCTGACTTGTTATGTGGTCTTTCTGAGCCGGTCTTCTTTCTATCGCTGGGAAAGCATTTTCCCCCTGGCCGGCCTGCCTGCGCTGGCGATAGATGGCGCACTGCTTGCGCTGCTCGGCTTTTATTTGAAAGGCGTACTCAGAGCCCGCGCTGAAGCAAAACCCGAAGGCCATTGGCTGCGCAGGCTTTATCAAGGCCTTAAGGTTTTTCTGCTGACGATCATGGTGATGTTCTGGGGATTGGTCGTGCTGTTTGTCGTGGTCTTCACGGTCTCGGTCGCGACCCAACCGTCATTGGTGCATTGAGCAGCCTCCTGCTCGATCAGACAAATCGGGACTCCGGATCGCCGGAAACAGCGGCCGACTCAACAAGATGAACTTCAGTGGCATTGCGCCCCGCCAACCAGGCCAGCACAGACGCGACAACCAGTACCGCAGCACTGAGCTCGAATGTGGCTTTGTATCCGCTCAGGTCAAAAGCCAGACCGCCAATGATCGCGCCTCCGGCGATCGCCAGTTGCACAATGGCCACGAGCAAGCCGCCTCCGGCTTCCGCGTCATCCGGAAGCGTCTGCGCCAGCCATGTCCACCAGCCGACCGGCGCGGCTGTGGCAACAAGTCCCCAGAGGCCGAGCAACACGGCGGTGAGCACCGGTGATTTGCCGAAGCTGACCAACGCCAGTGCGATGGCCGCCATGATCAGCGGGATGACGGTCAACGTGCGGTAGAGGCCACGGCCCATAAACCGTTCGATCAGAAAGGTGCCGATAAACCCTGCTAGTCCCAACCCCAGCAGCATCAAGGACAAGGTTGAGACGCTTACGCCGGTCACGCCCTCAAGAAAGGGACGCAGGTAGGTGAACAGCATGAACTGGCCCATGAAAAATACGCTGACGGCGACCATGCCCAAGGCCACTGGCGGCTGCTTCATCAGGCGCAGAACGTTGCCGCTACCGGCCTGGCGCTCTGCCTTGAACGACGGCAGGCTGATCAGCAGCCACACGGAGGCAAGCACTGCGACCGGAACCACGCAGAAGAATGCGCCGCGCCAGCCGATCAGCGAACCCAGGAAGCTACCCGCAGGCGCGGCGATGACCGTGGCCAACGCGTTACCGCCATTGACGATGGCCAGCGCTCGCGAAACCTGTTCAGGCTTGACCAGACGTATTGCAGTCGCCGCCGACAGTGACCAGAAACCACCAATCGCTATCCCGATCAGCGCACGTCCAAACATGAATGACGGGTAACCCGGCGCGACCGCGACGACCGTACCGGAGACGATCATCAGCAAGGTCAGGCCCAGCAACAGCTTCTTGCGCTCGACGCGAGCGGCGACCGAGGCAATCAACAGACTGGTGATCAAGGCAAAGGCACCGGACACGGAAATGCCCTGCCCGGCCTGGCCTTCGGTGATGTGCAGGTCGGCCGCAATAGGCGTCAGCAGGCTGACCGGCATGAATTCTGAAGCGACCAAGGCGAATGCGGCCAACGACATGGCCAGCACAGCGCTCCAGCCGCCTGTTCTTTTAGATGGATCTGTAGATGGAAACGTCATGAGAACTACCTGTGGTGCGAAAAACTTGTGGATGTGATGCGCAGGGGCAAGCAGTTTGTCGTCCCTTCCGGACACTGCCCCCGTAACAGATAGACACATTCTCCCGGTCAATCCGGCCCTTCCCTAGCGCATTCCTCTTGAATGCTTGCCTGATCCTCTGGCGATGCAGGGTGATGGATAGGAAACGTCTCGCGCGCGGATTAGAGTTCGGTCAACAGGAGTGACCCGACATGATCCCTACCCCTCTGCCCCAGGAATCGCCTTTGGCATTGCACATTGACCCGCGCGTGAGCGCACCGGGTGACTTCGCCACGGCCATACCCGGGCTGTCGCTGTTTCGTCGCGATCAACCGGCGCCGCCCGTGGTGTGCATGATCGAACCGAGCCTGATTCTCGTCGGTCGCGGCGAAAAGCGCTTGTGGGTCGGCGGTGAAGGCTACAGCTATGACCCGTCACGGTTTCTGGTGACGTCGCTGGACTTGCCGGCCAACTCCGAAGTGATGCTCGCCAGCCCCGAACAGCCTTGTGTCGGCCTCGTGCTGAAGCTGGATGTCAGCATGCTCGCAGAGGTCATCACCAAGAGCGGTTTGCCGGCCAAACGGCAGCCAGCAACGGGCACGGGCGCCGCGATTGGCAGTCTGTCGTCTGCGCTGGAAGGCGCGCTCGATCGCCTGCTGGCATTGCTCGATGAACCCGAGGCAATCCCGGTGCTGGCGCCGCTGATTCTGCGCGAAATCCACTATCGGCTGCTGCACACCGACCAAGGCGCACGGCTGCGACAGATCACTGCCGTCGATGGCCAGGGTTATCGCATCGCCAAGGCGATTGACTGGCTCAAGCTCAACTACGCAGATGCCCTGCGCATCGACGATCTGGCCGCGCGGGTGCAGATGAGTGCGCCGACCTTTCACCACCATTTCCGACAGCTCACTGGCATGAGTCCGCTGCAGTACCAGAAATGGCTGCGGCTCAACGAAGCGCGGCGGCTGATGTTGGTCGAGCGTCTCGACGTTTCGCGGGCGGCGTTTGCGGTCGGCTATGAAAGTCCGTCGCAGTTCAGCCGCGAATATGCCCGGCTGTTCGGCACCGCGCCGAGTCGTGACATTGCCCTTTTGCGTGGGCAGCCATTCGAAGCAGAAGCCCTCGGCACAGTAGCGAATTGAACGAAAAACGCTGATACGCCTCGCCGCGTGTCACCGCTCATAACAATGCAAGTCAACCGATGATCAGCGGGTGAACCATGGAACTACGAATCAACCAGAAGACCTATCAGGTCGATGCCGACGCCGATACGCCCTTGCTGTGGGTGATCCGCGATGATCTGGGCATGACCGGCACCAAATACGGCTGCGGATTGGCGCAATGCGGCGCCTGTTCGGTGCTGGTGGACGGCAACGTCGTGCGCTCGTGCGTCACGCCGGTGGCGGGTGTGGTCGGCCGCGAGGTCACCACCATTGAGGCGATCGAAAGCGATGACGTGGGCAAACGGGTGGTCGCGACCTGGGTCGATCTGCAGGTCGCGCAGTGTGGCTACTGCCAGTCCGGGCAGGTGATGGCCGCCACCGCGCTGCTCAAACAAAACCCCAAACCGAGTGATGCGCAAATCGAAGCGGCGATGGTCAACCTGTGCCGCTGCGGTACCTACAACGCCATTCATGCCGCCGTGCATGAGCTGGCCGGCAAGGGAGACGCGTGATGAACATACGTATCGACCCTTCACAGCAAGCCTCGGTGCTGGATCTGCACGAACCGATCAATGTTTCGCGCAGGCGTTTTCTGACCGGTACCGCCGTCGGCGCGCTGGTCCTCGGCTTCGGTCTGCCGCTGGGTGCGACGCGCGTGCAAGCCGCCGTTGCCGCGGCAACGGCCGAGCGCGGCACGCAGGTGCCGGCGTTTCTCGAGATCCGTCCGGACAACCGCGTGCGTCTGCTCTGCCCGTTCATGGAGGGCGGACAAGGTACGTTCACGGCGATGGCGCAAATCGTCGGTGAAGAACTGGATGCCGACCCGGCAACCTTCCTCGTCGAAGCCGCGCCGCCCGGCGAAGCCTATGTGGTGTTGGAAAACGGCATGCGCATCACCGGCGGTAGTATGTCGGTGCGCATGAGCTACCCGGTCATGCGCCGCCTCGGCGCTCTCGCCCGTGCCATGCTGCTGCAAGCGGGCGCGCAACAGCTTGGCGTGCCAGTCGGCGAGTTGACCACCGAGCCGGGCAAAGTCGTGCATGCCAAGTCGGGCCGCTCGTTGGCCTACGGTGATCTGGCCGAGCGCGCAATGGATCTGCCGGTTCCCGATCCGGCTTCCGTGAAGCTGCGTGATCCGAGCCAGTTCCGCTGGATCGGCAAACCGGTGAAGCGCCTCGATGCCTATGACAAATCCACGGGCAAGGCGCTATACAGCATCGACCTGAAAGTCGACGACATGCTCCACGCTGCCGTGCAACATGCTCCGCGTTTGGGCATGACGGTCGGCAACCTGCGCAACGAAGACCAGGTCAAGGCAATGAAAGGCGTGCATTCCGTGCATCGTCTGCCGGGCGCCGTGGCAGTGGTCGCGGAGCGCTGGTGGCATGCCAAACGTGCGGTCGAGGCGATTCAGGTTGATTGGCAAGAGCCAACGGCCGAGAGCAAAGTACGGCCGATGCCCGCGGACTTTTCCAGCGATGCCTGGTTCAAGCGCCTTGCTGAAGATAAAGGCCCGGCCAAAGATGATGAAAACCAAGGCGACGTGGCGTCGATTCTCAAGGAGACCAAGACCCGGATCGACGCCACTTACCACAACCAATACCTGAACCACGGCCAGTTGGAACCGCCTTCGGCACTGGCCCGATTCAATCCGGACGGTTCGCTGGAAGTCTGGTTGCCGAATCAGGCGCCGGACATGTTCCGCGCCGACATCGCCAAACGCACCGGGCTGGATCCGTCGCGCATTACGTTGCATTCGCCACTGCTGGGTGGCTTCTTCGGTCGGCATTTCCTCTACGATTCAGCCAGTCCCTATCCGCAGGCGATTGCGCTGTCCAAGGCCGTTGGCCGACCGGTGAAACTGATCTGGAGTCGCGAAGAAGAGTTCCTGCGTGACGTGCTGCGCCCGGTTGCCGCAGTGAATTTCCGTGCGGCGCTGGACAGCGACGGCTGGCCGCTGGCAATCGAAGCGATCAGTGCCACCGAAGGGCCGACCGAAGCCCTTGCCGGCAAGCAGGGTGAAAAACTCGACCCCACAGCGCTTGAAGGCTTGTCGGGCAAGTCCTATGCGATCCCCAACAAGCGCATCGCGCAGATCTACGTCAAAGGCCCGGCGATGCTCGGTTACTGGCGTTCGGTAGGCAACTCGCTGAACGACTTCTTCTATGAATCGTTCCTCGATGAACTGGCCGACAAGGGCGGCAAAGACCCGTTCGACCTGCGCCTGCATCTGCTGCGTGACAACAAGCGTTTGACCACGCTGCTGCAAGCGGTGGGTGAACTGTCGGGCGGCTGGAAGCGCGGGCCGTTTACCGCCGAGGATGGCAGCAAACGTGCGCGCGGCGTGGCCATGGCTTCGCCGTTCGGAACAGAGACGGCGGTGATCGCTGAGGTGTCCATCGACAACGGCCAGGTCAAGGTGCACGACATTTGGCAGGCGATTGACCCGGGCAGCATCGTCAACCCGGCGATTGTCGAGGCTCAGGTCAATGGCGCCGTGGCGCTGGGACTGTCGCAAACCCTGGTGGAAGAAGCCGTGTGGATTGATGGCAAGCCCCGGGCGCGCAATTACGACTTGTACCCGATCCTGCCGCCTGCGCGGATGGCCCGGGTCCACGTGCGTGTGGTCGAGAGCGGGGAAAAAATGGGTGGCATCGGTGAACCGCCGTTGCCAGCGGTCGCGCCCGCCGTCGCTAACGCGGTGGCAAGGCTAACCGGTCAGCGGGTGCGCAGCCTGCCCATGAGCCGACACACCTTCACTTGATCAGCGCCGGAGCGTCCATGAATAACAGCCGATTCGCAAGAACCGCTGGCTGGCTGGCAGTGCCGTGCCTGGTCGCGGCAGGCCTGCTGGCCTGGTATGTCACCCGCGAGCCTGTCTCGCGCCTGGAAAATCCTCAGATCGCCGTGGCCGACATCGACCCGGCACTGGTCGCCCGTGGCGAATACGTCGCCCGGCTCAGCGATTGCGTGGCCTGTCACAGCGTGCCGGGCGGCGCGCCATTCGCTGGTGGCCTGGAAATGGCCACACCGCTGGGCTCAATCCATGCGACCAATATCACCCCGGACACGGACACCGGCATCGGCCACTACAGCCTGGCGGACTTCGACCGGGCGGTGCGTCACGGCGTGGCCCCCGACAGTCGCCGTTTGTACCCGGCGATGCCCTACCCGTCCTACGCCAAGCTCAGTGACGATGACGTGCGGGCGCTGTATGCGTTCTTCATGAAAGGCGTGGCGCCGGTCAAACAGGCAAACATCCCCAGCGCGATTCCGTTTCCGCTGAACCTGCGCTGGCCGATTGCACTGTGGAACGGTGTGTTTGTCGATGCCGAACCGTACGTGGCCAAACCTTCGCAGGATCAACAGTGGAACCGTGGCGCTTACCTCGTTCAGGGCGCCGGGCACTGCGGCAGTTGCCACACGCCGCGCGGCCTGGCGTTCAACGAGAAGGCACTCGATGACACCGGTAAACCGTACCTCGCCGGCGCCTTGCTCGATGGCTGGTACGCGCCGAGCCTGCGCGATGACCACAACACCGGTCTGGGCCGCTGGAGTGAGGCGGAAATCGTGCAGTTCCTCAAGACCGGTCGCAACCAACACGCGGTGGTCTACGGCTCGATGACCGAAGCGTTCAACAACTCCACGCAGTTCATGAGCGATGACGATCTGACCGCGATTGCCCACTACCTGAAGTCACTTCCCGGGGATCGCGAACGGGACGGCGCGCCGTGGCAGTATCAAGCGGTTTCGGCAGCGCAACGCCTGGACTCGCCCGGTGCGCATACCTACGTGACGCGCTGTGCTTCCTGCCACGGCCTCGACGGCAAGGGGCAACCTGAATGGATGCCGCCGCTGGCGGGCGCCACCTCGGCACTGGCCAAGGAGAGCGCTTCGGCGATCAACATCACCCTGAATGGTTCGCAGCGTGTGGTCGCGGCTGGCGTGCCGGACGCTTATCGCATGCCGGCCTTCCGCGAGCAGTTGTCAGATCAGCAGATCGCTGAAGTGCTGACGTTCATGCGCAGCACCTGGGGCAATCAGGCCAGCGCTGTCGATGCGCAGAGCGTGGGCAAACTGCGTGAGCACACCGATCCGGCGAGCAGCAGCCCGATCATCCTGCAGATGCGCTAAGAGGAGACACTGATGGAAAGCATCGACTTGCTGGTCCTGCGCACGGCGCGGGACTGGCTTGCCGCTGGCGAGCGTGTATTGCTCGCCACGGTGGCGCGCACTTGGGGTTCTTCTCCGCGTCCGACCGGGTCGATGATGGCGTTGCGTGACGATGGTCGCGTGGTGGGCAGCGTGTCCGGCGGCTGCATCGAAGACGATCTGATCCATCGCTACACCACGGCCCATGGCGGCAGCGCTTTTAGCGACAGCGCACCGCAAGGGGTGCGCTATGGCGTCAGTGCCGATGAGGCGCATCGCTTCGGCTTGCCCTGTGGCGGCACGCTGGAACTGATCCTTGAGTTCAATCCGTCGTGGCAGTCACTCGACGCGTTGCTGGTGCAACTGGACGCCGGGCAACTGGTTCGTCGTCGCCTGGCGTTGGAGTCCGGTCAGGTCATGCTCGAACCGACTGCGACGCCGGAACAGTTCAGCTTCGATGGCGTGCAGATGCTCAACACCTTGGGACCCGGCTATCGGATGCTGATGATCGGGGCCGGCGCACTGGCCGAGTATCTGGCGACCATGGCGTTGTTCAACGGTTTCAAAGTGGCGGTGTGCGATCCGCGTCCCGAGTACATCGAAACCTGGGCGGTCGATGGCGTGGAGCGCATCATTGGCATGCCGGATGACGTGGTGCGCGACTTCGCGGTCGATCTGCGCACCTGCATCGTTGCCTTGAGCCATGACCCCAAACTCGACGATCTGGCATTGCTGGAAGCGCTGCACAGCCCGGCGTTCTATATCGGCGCCATCGGCTCGCGGCGCAATAGCCAGTTGCGCCGCGAACGCCTGATCGAGCATTTTGGTGAAACCGAAGCGTCACTTAAGCGTCTGCACGGACCGATCGGCGTGTACATCGGCAGCAAGACGCCTGCGGAGATCGCCGTCAGCGTGATGGCCGAGATTCTTGCAGCCAAGAACGGTGCAAACTTGCCGAGTGAACTCAGCATCGCCCAGGCGAAATACTCCATCGAATCTGTGGCGACTGCTTCTGCTCGGGATACTTGCCCAACATCGTCCTGATCTCGTCAGTCGTTGTATCGATCCACTCTAGACCAGACGAGAACAGCCACTGATCATTCCTGCGACACATGGACAGCGGACGTCGCAGCAAAACGCTTGCAGATGTGCTGCAATAGCCGTCGAAAAACCGCATCAAGCGTTTACCGGCCTGATTCGTCATACGTCACCAGAGGAGGCCTGAATGCCGAAAAAACTGTCAGTCCATAAAGAGGCCACCACCGCCGCAGACATCGAGCGTTCCATTCAGGCCATGAACAAAATGGCCGAACGTCTCTGGGGCGAAGGCCGAGAAGCCGAGGCCAAGGCCCTGCTCGATGCCCTCGATGCGTTGAACCGGGCGCTGGACAGAATCAGGATTGGCGAGAGTCGCAGAGTTGTGACGCTGCACTGAATAGTGGCATCTGGAACTGACTCATGAATCAGCCGTGCGAACGTGGCATGGCCAAGGATGAACGCTGATGCGCGCGATAAAAACCTTCTTCGGCATTCTGTTGTTACTGTGCGGTTTCGACTTCAGCTACGAAAAACCCCGCAGGGTCTTTACTGCGGGGTTCGTCAGGTTTTGCGTGGTCGTCGCTTTCGTAGAGTTGCTGATACTGCACACGATTTATTACGGCCCGACGCGTTAGCTCTGCGGTTTGAGAATCAGCACCGGCTCACCTTTCTTGACGATGTAAGTCGCCAGTTCGGAACCTTTGTCCTGACCGACATTGCGCGCGATATGCGCCACGCCTTCCGGAATGAACAGCGAATCACCGGCCTTCAACGTGACCGGCGCCCGGCCCTCCAGTTGATACTCGAACGTGCCGCTGATCACATAAGCGACTTCCACGCCCGGATGGGCATGCCGGGGCGAGGTCACGCCCGGCTCGAAATCAACCCGTGCCTGAATCACTTCGCGGTCGGCCGCGCCGAGATCCTGCTTTACCAGATCGGTGCGGCTCAACCCTTGCTGCCAGCTCTTGGGTTGCGCGTCGGCCGCGTGTGCAAGGCCGATCATCGAAGCGAAGATTATTGCAGTGGTCAGAAACAGTGGACGGTGCATGGCGTGCCTCTCAAAGGTCGTGTTGGGGTGACCTCTACTGTGGGCGCGGCATGTAGAAAGGATGTGTCGCAAATCCTCGGTTTGTTGTTTACGTGTGTCCTTGCACGGGATTGATACACGCTTATACAAAGGCCTCGTCGCCGGGGCGTTGCGCCAACAGCCAAGTCCTGAACGCCGCGATCTTGCGGGTATCGGCGGTTTCATGGGGCGTCACCAAATAGAAACCCAAGTCATCCTTCAACCGTAGATTAAACGGGGCGACCAGCCGGCCCGCGCGCAGGTCGTCGTCGACATACGTCGAACGCCCGATGCACACACCCTGCCCGTCCACCGCCGCTTGCACGGCCATCATTGCCAGATCGAAGGTCAGGCGCGGGCGCTCGGCGAGTTGCGCACACTCACCGGCGGCGCTGAGCCAGTTGTTCCAGTCGCCGGCGGTCATGCCACTGACTTGCAACAACGTGTGCTCGAGCAAATCGGCCGGTGCGCTCAGGCTTTTCGACGCGTCGAGCAACGCCGGACTGCACACCGGAAAAATCTCATCGGACATCAGGAAATCGGCGCGCAAGCCTTTCCAGTCGCCACGCCCGTAACGAATCACGGCATCGATGCCGCCCCGACGAAAATCGACCAGCTCGGTGGATGCGCTGATGCGCACATCGATGGCGGGAAACGCCTGCTGAAATGACGGCAATCGCGGCAACAACCATTTGGAGGCGACCGACACCAAGGTATTGATGGTCAACACGCTGTTGTGGCGCGACTCCAATAACGTCTGCGTCGAATAGCGCAACTCCTGGAACGCTGTACGAATGCCAGGCAAGTACGCCTGGCCGTCTTCAGTCAGGGCCAGCCCATCCTTGAGCCGCAGAAACAGATTCACGCCCAACTCCTCTTCGAGACGGCGGATCTGATGGCTGATGGCGGTTTGCGTGACGTTCAGTTCTTCGGCAGCCTTGGTGAAACTCATATGCCGAGCGGCACACTCAAACGCTTTCAAGCCGTTGAGCGAGGGGAGTCTGGCGACCATGGCGAGTTCGGTACTCATGAGATTTTGTCATACGCTAACACCGCAAATGACCTTTGCGAAGACCTGTCCCTGCAAGGGATGCTGACACTTCCCCACCCACTGGAAGTGCCATGAAACTGTATTTCGCCCCGATGACCTGCTCGCTGGCGCCGCACATTGTGTTGCGCGAATCGGGCCTGCCCTTCGAGCTGATTCGCGTCAACAATCAGAGCAAACGCACGGCCGACGGACAAGACTTTCGCGACATCAACCCCAAGGGCTACGTCGCTGCGTTGCTCCTGGATAACGGCGAAGTGCTGACAGAAGGCCCGGCGATCCTGCAGTTCCTCGCCGATCAGGTCGCCGAAAGCGCACTGGCGCCGACACTCGGCAGTTGGCAGCGGACGCGCTTGCAAGAGGACCTGAACTTCATCAGCACGGAAATTCACGGTGGCTGTGCACCGCTGTTCGATGCGCAAATGCCACAAGCGAGCAAAGTGATTTTTACGCAAAAACTGTTTAAACGCCTCGACTACCTGAACCGCAGGCTGGTGGATCAGGACTATTTGCTGGGCACATTCGGAGTCGCCGATGCCTACCTGTTTAGCGTGTTGACGTGGCTGCCAAGCTTCGATATCGACCTGCAGCACTGGCCGGCGCTGGCCGCCCACTCCCGTCGCATCGCCGCCCGCCCCAGCGTCGTTGCAGCCCTAGCGGCAGAAGCGGCGACGCAGCCGGTTTGATCGCCCTCAACGCTTTCACTGCGGTGGCGGCTGATCATTTGTCCGTTAGCCCTGAATCTGTAAACTGGCGCGATTTACTCGCTTAAACAAGGGATCCGCATGGCTAACCAAGACATCACCTTTACCCCCGATCCGGACGCAGACTCGATTTCGTCGGACGTCACCACGTTCAACGGGATCATGATGTCCACGCAGATCCCGACCCGTGCCGACGGCAGTCTGGAACTGGGCGACATCACCCTGCAAAGCGAATGCACCCTGCAAGCGCTGAAGGTTGCGCTGGAACGCGCCGGCAGCTCGATGGACCGGGTGATGCACCTGACCATCTACCTGACCGACATGGCCGATCGCGCGGCATTCAACGAGGTTTACAAGCGCTACTTCGCTAAGCCATGGCCGGTGCGTGCGGCGGTAGGTGTGGCGTCGCTGGCAGTTGAAGGCATGCGTGTGGAAGTGACTGCGATGGCGGCCAAGGCCTGAGTTTCACGCCTTTAAGTCATCAGCCGCCGATTCATAGACCCGAGCCAAGCCTCTAAAGGCTGGCTCGGGTCTTTTTCAGGATTGCTTCCGGGCTTCAAGTGGCCCTGTTGCGACAAGCGATAACTTTCCTTCCTTCACGCTGTATTTTTTTATTTGGCCGTCATCCTCAAGCTCAAAGTCGAAGTGGAAACTGGCGGTTATCGAACTGTTCGCGTCATTTCTCTGAAACTTAATTTTCCCCGCCTTGGCATAGATGATATGCGGGGTCATTGTGATGAGCCCTTGAACACTACTACCCTGCCCCCCTATGTCGTGTTCCCCATCGGGTAGCTCGTTATTGATAACGAATGACATTATTTCGAAAATGTCGTTTGCATGCTCTCTATGGTGCGCGATCAGGCTAAAGGTCTCGGCGGAACCGAAGTAGAAAGCTCTGCCTTCTTTGGTTGCCTGAAATACCGGCCCGCTAAGGTGCGGATGGACGGGGTCAATCACTGCTTTGTAGTAAATTTCCGGCGCGCGGCTCCTTCTGTTCAAATTATTTTTGTTGATGCCTAAATAACCAAAATAGTCTTTATCGTTCATAGCAACATGTCCTTTTCGTAATGAATGTTCGCCGAGTGATTTCATTACTATTTCGAACTTCCTTCTGCACAACAACTGACAGGTCTGACAGTTGCGCGAACCCGCGAAACGTGCAGAGCGCGATTTGCAGACCATCGGTACAGAGGTGCCGACATGTCGTTTCACGGGTAGAATGCGCGCCTAACCGTGACAGCCTGACTAAAAAAACTATGTCCTTGCCCAAGCATCACCTGGAATTGCTCAGCCCTGCCCGCGATGTGGCCATCGCCCGTGAGGCGATCCTGCACGGCGCTGACGCCGTGTACATCGGCGGCCCGAGCTTCGGCGCGCGCCACAACGCCTGCAACGAAGTCGGCGAAATCGCCGAACTGGTGGAGTTCGCCCGCAAGTATCACGCGCGCATCTTCACCACCATCAACACCATCCTGCACGACAACGAACTGGAGCCGGCGCGCAAACTGATCCATCAGTTGTACGACGCCGGGGTCGACGCGCTGATCGTTCAGGATCTGGGCGTGATGGAGCTGGACATTCCGCCGATCGAGCTGCACGCCTCAACCCAGACCGATATCCGTACGCTGGAGCGAGCGAAGTTCCTCGATCAGGCCGGTTTCTCGCAACTGGTCTTGGCCCGCGAGCTGAACCTGCAAGAAATCCGCGCAATCGCCGACGAAACCGACGCCGCCATCGAATTCTTCATCCATGGCGCGTTGTGCGTGGCCTTCTCCGGCCAGTGCAACATCTCCCATGCACAGACCGGGCGCAGCGCCAACCGTGGCGATTGCTCGCAGGCGTGCCGTTTGCCGTACACCCTCAAAGATGAAAAGGGTGGCGTGATCGCCTACGAAAAACACCTGCTGTCGATGAAAGACAACAACCAGAGCGCCAACATCCGCGCCCTGGTTGAAGCCGGTGTGCGTTCGTTCAAGATCGAAGGTCGCTACAAAGACATGGGCTATGTGAAGAACATCACCGCCTATTACCGTCAGCGCCTCGACGATGTACTCGAGGATCGCCCGGACCTGGCCCGCGCCTCCAGCGGCCGCACCGCGCACTTCTTCCTGCCCGATCCGGAAAAGACTTTCCACCGTGGCAGCACCGACTATTTCGTCACCGATCGCAAGATCGACATCGGCGCCTTCGACTCGCCGACCTTCACCGGTTTGCCTGTCGGTATCGTCGAGAAAGTCGCCAAGCGTGACATGCAGGTCGTCACCCACGAACCGCTGTCCAACGGCGATGGCTTGAACGTGCTGGTCAAACGCGAAGTGGTCGGTTTCCGCGCCAACATCGCCGAAGCAAAAGGTGAATTCGAAGAAGACGGCGAGAAGCGCTACCGCTATCGCGTCGAGCCGAACGAAATGCCGGAAGGCCTGTACAAGCTGCGCCCGAACCACCCGCTGAATCGCAACCTCGATCACAACTGGCAACAGGCGCTGCAAAAAACTTCGTCCGAGCGTCGCGTGGCTTTGAGTTGGGTCGCGCGTTTGCGTGAAGAACAGCTGGAAGTGACCGCCACCAGTGAAGAAGGCATCAGCGCCAGCATCACCCTGAACGGTCCGTTCGGCGTGGCCAACAAGCCTGAGCAAGCACTGGAACAGTTGCGTGATCTGCTCGGCCAGCTCGGCACCACGCAGTACCACGCGACCGACATCAAACTGGATGCGCCACAGGCGTTCTTCATCCCGAACTCGCAGCTCAAGTCGCTGCGCCGTGAAGTGATCGAAGCCCTGACCGCCGCCCGTGTCGCCGCTCACCCGCGTGGCGGACGTAAAGCCGAAACCAACCCGCCGCCGGTGTACCCGGATTCGCACCTGACCTTCCTCGCCAACGTCTACAACCAGAAGGCGCGCGACTTCTACCACCGTCACGGCGTCAAGTTGATCGACGCGGCGTATGAGGCGCACGAAGAACCAGGCGAAGTGCCGGTGATGATCACCAAGCACTGCCTGCGTTTCTCCTTCAACCTGTGCCCGAAACAGGCGAAAGGCGTGACCGGCGTGCGCACCAAAGTCGCGCCGATGCAGTTGATCCACGGCGATGAAGTGCTGACGCTGAAGTTCGATTGCAAGCCGTGCGAGATGCACATCATCGGCAAGATGAAAGGCCACATCCTCAACCTGCCGCAACCGGGCAGCGTGGTCGGCCACATCAGCCCTGAAGACCTGATGAAAACCATCCCGCGCGCACCGCACTGAGTGGACGGCGTGCGCGGTGCTTCGGCGCCGCGCACGCCTGCCCTGCTCCGCCTGGCCAAATCGCAGGCATAAAAAAACGCCAACTTCTTGCGAAGTTGGCGTTTTTTTCGAATATGGCAGGGGCGGCTGGATTCGAACCAACGCATGGCAGGATCAAAACCTGCTGCCTTACCGCTTGGCGACGCCCCTACTGCTCTGTCCAGCTACTTCGTTAGGTTCGCTGTGAGAACGGGGCGCAATTTACCAAGGTTTTTTTGCTTTGGGAAGCGCGAAGTGAAATTTTTTTTGTTTTAAAACAGCGACTTATTATTTTGACCTGAATCAGGCCCATGCTGAGTCGGTTTAGGCGCCGTGTATCACACTGTGTACGAACCCCACCGCGACACATCGACTTGCAACAAAGCCGTTCTTCGACACAGGCCAGATACGTCTCCGCGCTCAAATGCACTCAAGGTTTCAGGTGTTCATTCAGAACGCTTGGCCAAAGGCTCGCAAAGGAGACGTCACCATGAAGATGGCACTGCACACCCGCAAAACCGCGTTCGGTTTGTCGATTCTGGCTTTGTCGTTGTTCGGCGCTTTTGGCAGCGCTCAGGCGCAAACCGCAGAACCTTCCGCCGTCAGCTATTCCGCGCCCTCGCCTTTCGGCCCGCTCAAACATGTGAAGGCCGGCGTGCTCGACGTCGCCTACGCCGAAACCGGCCCTGCCAATGGCCCGGTGGTAATCCTGCTGCACGGCTGGCCTTACGACATTCACAGCTACGACGAAGTCGCACCGTTGCTGGCGGCCAAGGGGTATCGGGTATTGATGCCGTATGCGCGCGGTTATGGCGATACGCAGTTCCTCTCCAAAGACACCCTGCGCAACGGTCAACCGGCGGCGCTGGCCAGTGACGTCGTCGACTTCATGGACGCGCTGAAGATCAGGCAAGCGGTGCTCGGCGGATATGACTGGGGCGCGCGCTCGGCGGACATCGTCTCGGCGCTGTGGCCGGAACGGGTGAAAGCTTTGGTTTCGGTCAGTGGTTATCTGATCGGCAATCAGGCCGCCGGGCAAAACCCGCTGCCGCCCAAGGCGGAATTGCAGTGGTGGTATCAGTTCTACTTTGCGACTGACCGTGGTCGCGCCGGGTATGAGAAGAACACGCATGACTTCGCCAAACTGATCTGGCAAACCGCTTCGCCGCAATGGAAATTCGACGACGCCACGTTCGATCGCAGCGCCAAGGCACTGGAGAACCCCGATCACGTCGACATCACCGTGTTCAACTACCGCTGGCGTCTGGGCCTGGTACAGGGCGAAGCGAAGTACGCCGCGCTAGAACAGAAACTCGCCACCGCGCCTTCGATCAGCGTGCCGACCATTACCCTTGAAGGCGATGCCAACGGTGCGCCACACCCGGCGCCGGAGGATTACGCCAAGCGCTTTACCGGCAAGTATCAGTTCCGTTTGATCAACGGCGGGATTGGCCACAACTTGCCGCAGGAGGATCCGCAGGCGTTTGCCAAAGCCGTGATCGACGCTGACCACCTGTAGAAACAAACAAGCAGTCAGCCGCAAAGGCTGACTGCTTGAATATTGAGGATGGGATTGAGGGATGGTCACATTTTGCAGATTCTTTGCCTGAACTGGCGTCATCGCGAGCAGGCGAACGCCTAAATTTGAAATGCGTTCCCCTGTAGGAGTGAGCCTGCTCGCGATCACGCCCGACCAGACACCCTTCAACCCCGCCCAACGTGCGCGATCACTCAGTTGGCACAACAAGATCCAGCGCCTTGTTCACCGCCAACTCCCCCAACATGACCACTTGCGCAATGCCCAGCAGCGTATGGCGGTTTGATCCTTCCAGCACGCCGGCAAAATTACCGAGCATCACCGTGGCAGACGCCAGGGAACCGCTGGCATTGCTCAGCAAGGACTCGGCGTCGGATTGCGGGTTAACCATGAACATCGTGCTGGGCGTATAGGGTGTGGCCATGATCGCGGCAGGCAACAGGTAATGGTCAAGCGCCCGTTCTGCGGCTTCGTGGAGCTTTCTTGAATTGGGCGATGCGTACGGGGACACCAGGTCTGTGACCGGTGGTTCAGGTGGCTGAGACATCAGCTGAAACTCCAGACAAGAACCGCTTCAGGTTCTTTGATAGAAGGCGTGAAGCGCCGCGATCGCGGACGCTTCCGTGCAAATGAGGGGGCACGCCCCCTCACCCATCTGCATCGCGACTAGTGCGGCAAGCGCTGGTTATCCAGAACTCGACCGACCACCAGCTCACTGAGCATGATCACCTGTTGCAGGATCAGCATCTTTTTGCGCTGTGAAGGGTCGATCACATCGGCGAGATCTCGGGCCATGTCACTAGCGCAGGACAAGGTTTCAGTGGCTTCGACGAGTAGGGTTTCGTTGTCCACCGTGGGGTCGATCAGGTAGATCTTGCCGGTTTTGCGGGTGGGGATTGAAGTCTTCAGCGCGGAAGGATTGAGGTAGAAGTTGATCGCGCGGTCGGTGGCCTCTTTGATGTTTTGAGGTTCGAGTGCGGCGTCGTAGGGGATTGGATCGGTTTCTGGCGGGTTTGGCGTAATTTTGAACATAAAGGACTCTTTGTCTTGAAAGAATTGAAGAGCCGTCACTTTCGCTACCAAACGAAGGGTGGCGGCCACACGTGGGTTGGTAGACCGGTCAAGACAGAGAAAACCCCGGCGCCCCCGAAAGGGCCCCACGCATGACCACCATATCAAACCGAGTCCCGAAAAAGAGACCGCAATAAGGTGATGCAATACGGGCTGTCAAGAAACGGGCTACCAAACCCGATCACTGTTTTGCAGTGACAGGGAAACGATACAGCCCGCCTCAAGGCGCGTAAGCCGGCGGATTCTGGCGTACGCGTAGGCAACGGCGCAAGGTGTTGTAGCCGTTATGGCGTAACAGTGCGTGTAAGTTAAACGTGTGTGGGTGACGGTGTTTAAAAGCCCCTCACCCTAGCCCTCTCCCAGAGGGAGAGGGGACTGACCGTGGTGCTTGGGAGAGGTACGCCGACGTGGGATATTGAGGTGAATTCAGGTGGGTGACGGCTGGTGTTATTTGACCAGCCGTTTTTCTTTGGAGGGTCTGTAGCCGAAATATGAGCTGTAGCATTTGCTGAAATGGCTTGGGGAAACGAAGCCGCACGCGACCAGCACTTCCACTTGTGACAGCTCGGTGTGTTGCAGCAAACGCCTTGCTTCGGTGATGCGCAGCTCCAGGTAATAACGCTGCGGCGTGGTGCCCAGTTGCTCTTTGAATAAGCGCTCCAACTGGCGACGTGATCGCCCGGCGTACACCGCCAGTTGCTCCAACTCCAGCGGCTCCTCCAGATTGGCATCCATCAGCTTCACCACTTCACGCAACGGCGCACTGACGCAGAGGTTTTCATCCGGTTTGATCCGGCGGTAGCGCGACTCCTCAAAAGCCAGAATGTCTTCGATGCCTTCGACCAAGGCTTTGCCGTGCAGGCTTTTGATCCAGTCGAGTGCCATGTGAAAAGCACCGGACGGACTCGAAGCCGTCAGCCGGTCGCGATCAATCACGTAAGGCTCACTGCTGACATGGGTGGTTTTAGCAATTTCGGTCAGCGCGGGGCGATGTTCCGGATGGATCGCGCAGCGATAACCATCCAGCAAACCGGCCCGGCCAAGAAACCACGAGCCATTCCATAACCCGGCGAGCGAGATGCCGCGCTCCGCTGCAACCTGAAGCAAATGAATAAACTCATCACTCGCCCGCAGTTCGGTGCGATACCCGCCACACACCACCAGCAGATCCAGTTGCTGAAGCGCGGCCGAATCCAGACGTGCATCGGGGCGGATCACCAGCCCCAGATCACTGATGACTTCGCCGTCACCCAAACCAAACGTACGCGAGGAAAACAACCCCGGACGCAACAGGTTGGTAGTGACAACGGTGTCCAGCGCTTGGGTAAACGCCGGCAATGAAAAGTGTTCGAGCAGCAGAAAACCGGTGCGGGTCAGGCGCGTTTCATCCGCGCCCTGCTCATTCAGATAGCGGAGGTTTTTCCCCTTCATGCCTCCGCTGAATTGGCGTCGTTCGATCAAGTTCGGGTCCATCGGTCATGTTGTTGTGCGCCGATAGTTGGCTCGAATGGCGTCAGAGTCAATCACCTGTCGTTGACCGCACCCCCAGCCGATCGATCACCGGGTCATGCTGCGCCATGACCTCGACAATCCAGTCGATGAACACTCGCAGTTTCAGGCTGACATGGCGGTTCGGTGGATACGCGATGTAGAGCGGCATCGACTCGAGTTTCCAGTCCTCGAACAGCGGCACCAGTTCGCCGCGCGCCTCGTGTTCGGCAGACATGTATTTGGGCAGCCACAGCACGCCCAAGCCCGCCAGACCTGCCGCGAGGTAGGCATTACCATCATCGACCGCGAGCACGTGGCGGCCTTTGATTTGCAGGTTTTCACTGGCGTTGTGCAAGGCGTACGGCACCGGTTTGCCGGTGCGTGCCCAGAGGAAACCGACTACGCGATGATGGCTGTCTTCCAGCTCCCGTGGATGCGCAGGTGTGCCCGCCCGCGCCAGGTATTGCGGCGCGGCAAACACGCCCAACTGCAGGTCGGCGACCTTGCGCGCCATCAGCGACAAGTCCATAAGCTCGCCACCGCGCACCACGCAATCAACATTCTCATCAATGATGTCGACGATGCGGTCGCTGACGCCCATGTCGATCTGGATATCCGGATAACGCGCGTGAAACTCAGGCAGGGCCGGCACCAGAATCAACCGTGCCAGCGGACTCGGGACGTCCACGCGCAGTCGGCCCTTGGGCAACGCGGCCGCGCCGGGCAGGCTGGTTTCGGCGTCGTCCATATCCGCCAGTAACTTGATCACCCGCTCGTAATAAACCGCGCCGTCAGCGGTGACGTTGACCTTGCGCGTGGTGCGGTTGAGCAGTTTGACCCGCAGCCGTGCCTCCAACTGTTGAACCAGTTGCGTCACGGTGGTTTTGCTCATGTGCAGGGTTTCTGCCGCTTTGGTGAAACTCCCCGCCTCGACCACCCGGGCAAAGGCTTGCATTGCGTCAAAACGGTCCAAGGTGCGCCCTCGATTGTTTGGATTCCACAAACAGTGAACGCCAAGCTTGCGCGTTTATCGCCCGCCTGCAAATACCTACAGTGGCTCCATCAACTCAAATGAAGGAGACACTCCCATGACTCAGCGCGATGTTGTTTTCCCACCCGCACGCCGCACCCTCTATGAGCGGCATCGATACTCGCCAGCCATTCGCTCCAACGGTTTTCTGTTTGTCTCGGGACAGGTCGGCAGCACCGAGGACGGCACGCCCGAGCCGGACCTGAAAAACCAGGTGCGTCAGGCTTTCACTAACCTCAATGCAATCCTTGAGGAGGCCGGTGCCAGCTTCGATGACGTGGTCGATGTCACCGTGTTTATCGTTGACCCCCAGTCGAAATTCGAGACGATCTGGGATGTGGTGCTGACCGAGTTCTGGGGAGAGGCGCCGCATCCGACGGTAACGGCTGTTGGTGTGACGTGGCTGTATGGGTTTGATTTCGAGATCAAGGTCATTGCCAGACTGCCCGAAGCAGTCTGATCGTCAGATCGATTTGCAGCAGGGGTCGGCAGTCTTCAGACTGGCGGCCCTTTAGATTTTTCCGACATCCATCATGTCAGTTTCATTGCTCAAACCTGCCCTCCCCGGCATCGCCCTGCGTCGTTGGCGCCTGTTGCATCGCGTCAAGCAAAGCCATGCCGCCGAGATGTTCAACGTCACCCAATCGACTATTTCCCGTTGGGAAAGTGGCGTGCTGGCGCTGGATCCGGCTGCGCATCTACAGCTTGAGCAATTGCTGGCCGCGCGTCTCGACACGGCAGCCGATCAGGCTCTAGCCCGTCTGGTGCGCGAAAGCACGCGACCGGTGCATCTGGTCTGTGACCTCACCCACCGCTTGCTGGCCTGTTCCCCGGCCCGTGCCGCACAGTTCGCCAGCCCGCTGAGCGAATTGCTCGGGCAATCGCTGTGGCGTTTCGTGACGCCGGAAATCGCCAGCAACGAACTCGCACTCGACGCCCTCGGCTGGCGCGAACTGCAGGCGCCACCAGCGCTGGAATTCGTCACCGGCAACAACGACTCCGACCTTGTGCCAATCCGCCAGAGCCTGTGCCGCTGGACCCGCATTCCGTTGTCCGACGGCACGGCGGCGCGGCTGGTCGAGACGCTTTGAACGCATATTTTATGCGTGGACGCTCAACCCCACCGGCTCTAGGCTTGCCTCTCGGCACCACCACCGGGCAAGTTCATGGACCTCGAAAAAATCAGCGGACGCCTTGAATTTCTGCGTGAAGCGGAAAAACTCAAGGACGTTCTCCGAAGCGCACACACCTCAAGCGGCCGCACCGAAAGCACCGCCGAACACAGTTGGCGCCTGTGCCTGATGGCGATGGTTTTCGCCGATGAACTGGTCGGACTCGACCTGCTGAAAGTGCTGAAGATGTGCGTGATTCACGACTTGGGCGAAGCGATCAACGGCGACATCCCGGCAGTCGATCAGGCCGCGTTCCCCGACAAGGCTGAGCAGGAGCGTAATGACCTTCTGCTGCTCACCCGCTCGCTTGATGAGGCGCTGAGAAACGAGATTCTTGCGTTGTGGGACGACTACGAACATGCCCGGTCAACCGAAGCCAAAGCGGTCAAGGCACTGGATAAGCTGGAAACCCTGTTGCAACACACTCAGGGCCAGAACCCGGCGGACTTCGACTACCGCTTCAATCTGACCTACGGCAAAAAGCACACCAGTGCCGCACCGGTTTTCGCTGCACTGCGCGCCCTCATCGATCAGGACACTCAGGCAAGAATTCAACAAGCGAAGTGAACTCGTCGCGTCCGGCATCGCCCGCGCCCCGGCGAACAATACGATCAACGCTCGCCTTCAAGGGTTGGCCGGCTTACAAATCCACATCTGTTGATGCTGGTCTTTGATGCCTTGAGTGCGTATAACCTCGCCGTTTCGTCTACCCTGAGTTTGCGCCTCACGTCGCCACTTCAGCCCTTTTGACGCTCACGAAACGGAGATTCCCATGCTCAAACGAACCCTGGCACTAACCGCCGGCCTGGCGCTGTCCTTTTCTGCCCTTGTGACCCACGCCGCCGACGTTTTGCGGGTCAGCGCGATTCCCGATGAAGCGCCGACCGAACTGCTGCGCAAATTCGAGCCGCTGGGTGCCTATCTGGAGCAGCAACTGGGCATGAAGGTGCAGTTCGTGCCGGTGGCCGATTACCCGGCAGTGGTTGAAGCCCTCGCGACTGATCGCCTCGACATGGCCTGGCTCGGTGGTTTCACTTTTGTGCAGGCGCGTTTGAAGACTGATGCAACGACGCCGGTGATTCCGCTGGTACAACGCGAACAGGACGCGCAGTTCACCAGCAAATTCATCACCGCCGACCCGAATGTTCACAGCCTCGCCGACCTGAAAGGCAAGACCTTCGCCTTCGGTTCGGTATCGTCCACTTCCGGCAGTCTGATGCCGCGTTACTTCATGCTGAAAAACGACAACATCAAGCCTGAAGCGTATTTCAGCCGTGTCGCCTACTCCGGCGCGCACGATGCCACCGTAGCCTGGGTGCAGGCCGGCAAGGTCGACGCCGGTGTACTGAACGCCAGCGTCTGGCAAAAACTGGTGGATGCCGGCAAGGTCGACACCAACAAGGTCAAAGTCTTCGCCACCACCCCGACCTACTTCGATTACAACTGGACCGTGCGCGGCACCCTCGACCCGGCGCTGGCGGCGAAGATCAAGAAAGCCTTCCTCGATCTGGACCCGGCCAACCCGGAGCAGAAAAAGATTCTTGATCTGCAGGCCGCCAGCCGTTTCATCGACACCAAGCCCGAGAACTACAAGGGCATCGAGGAAGCCGCCCGCGCCGCCGAATTGCTGAAATGACCCTGAGCCTCAACCAGGGCCGCCTGCGCCACGCCAATGGAGTCGACGCCCTGCGCGGTGTCGATTTGCAGATTGGCGTTGGCGAACAGGTCGCCATCATTGGCCCGTCCGGGGCCGGAAAATCGAGTTTGCTCAACCTGCTGGCCACCGCGTTGCGGCCCAGCAGCGGCGAGATCGAAGTGCTCGGCGAGCGCGCCTGGCACTTGTCGGCCCGCCAGCGTCAGCGCCTGCGCGCGCGGATTGGCCTGGTGCATCAGGCACCGCCGTTGCCGCCACGTCAGCGCGTGGTCACAGCGGTGCTGGCCGGCAAGCTCGGCCAATGGAGTCTGGGCAAAAGTCTTCTGAACCTGTTGCATCCACTTGATGTGGCCGGGGCGCGCGCGGCGTTGGCGCGGTTGGATCTGGGTGACAAGTTGTTCGCGCATTGTCAGCAATTGTCTGGCGGCCAGTTGCAACGCGTCGGGATTGCCCGGGTGTTGTATCAGGCGCCGGAGATTCTGCTGGCTGATGAACCGGTGTCAGCAATGGACCCGGTCATGGCTGGGCACACCTTGTCGATCCTCTCGCGCCATGCCCGCGAACACAACGTCACTCTGGTGGCCAGCCTGCATGCGGTGGATCTGGCGTTGTCGCACTTCCCACGGATCATCGGTCTGCGCGACGGGCAGATTCTGTTCGACCGCCCTTCCGGGCAAGTCCGCCATGAAATGCTCGACGCGCTGTACGCCAACGAAAAACTGCAATCGCCGACCGCTGCGGTGGCACCTTTGACTGTGCAGATTCCACGATGCTGAAAGCCGATTCACGCGATCCCGCGGCGTGGCCACGGCTGCTGCTGACGTTGCTGGCGATTGCCTTGCTGTGGCCGGGCGTCCAGCTCAGCGAACTGAATCTGGGTGTACTGCTGCCCGACAGCCAGAATGAGATGGGCCGTTTTGTTGCGCAGTTCTGGCCACCGGCGCACGACCAAGCATTTCTGCAGTTACTGCTCAAAGCCACCCTGCAGACCCTGGCCATCGCCACTGCTGGCATGGCATTGGCGTTGGTGTTGGCGATACCGGCAGGCCTGATCGCCAGCCGCGCGCTGTCGCTGTCCGCCGCTTCACGCGGTGGAGTGCCAAGCCGACTGGGGCGTCTGTTGCGCTGGCCGGTGCGCGGACTGTTGATTTTCCTGCGCAGCGTGCCGGAAATCGTCTGGGCGCTGCTGTTTGTGCGCGCCGTAGGGTTGGGGCCGGCAGCCGGTGTGCTGGCCATCGCCATCACCTACAGCGGCATGCTCGGCAAGGTCTACGCGGAGATTTTCGAATCCACCGACCAGCGCCCGGCGCACGCGTTGTTGCAGGCCGGCAGCGGCCGACTGGCGGCGTTTGCTTACGGCACGTTACCCAATGTCGCGTCGGAACTGCTTTCCTACACGGTCTATCGCTGGGAATGCGCGATCCGTGCGTCAGTGGTGATGGGCTTTGTCGGCGCCGGAGGTTTGGGTCAGCAGATCGATCTGTCGATCCGCATGTTCGCCGGCGGTGAAGTCGCCAGTATTCTGCTGTGCTTTCTGATTCTGGTGCTGGCCGCCGATCAACTCAGCCGCTTGTTGCGCTGGAGGCTGACATGAATCGCCTGATCAACCTGCTGCTGATCGCCGGCATCGCGCTGGCAGTGATTGCCTCGTTCGCTTATCTGGGGCTGGATCTCGGTGAACTGGGCAGCGCCACCAGTCTCAAGCAGATGGGCGCGTATGTGCAGCGTTTTCTCAGCCCGGATTTGAGTGCGGATTACCTCAAGGCAATCTTCCATGGTTCACTGGAAACATTGGCCATGTCGGCCCTCGGCACGCTACTCGCGGCGGTGTTCGGCATCGTTCTCGCCCTGCCCGCCGCCGGGCGCTTTGGCTGGCCGCTGCAAAGTGCCTCGCGCCTGTTGCTCAATGCCTTGCGGGCGATTCCGGAACTGGTCTGGGCCGCACTGATGGTGCTTGCCGCCGGCCTCGGCCCGAACGCCGGCACCCTCGCCCTCGCCCTGCACACCACCGGCGTGCTCGGCCGCTTGTTCGCCGAGGCACTGGAAAATACGCCGCCGCAACCGGCCGAAGCCATTCGTTTGCAGGGTGGCAATCCGATTCTTGCGTTCTGCTACGGCACACTGCCGAACCTTGCGCCGCAGTTGCTTGCGTACATTCTGTATCGCTGGGAAAACAACATCCGCATGGCCAGCGTACTGGGTTTTGTCGGCGCCGGCGGGCTTGGGCAGATGCTCTATGTCAGCCTCAGCCTGTTTCAGGAAGCGCAAGCGAGCACGGTGATTCTGGCGATGCTGGTGCTGGTGTTTGTGGTCGACTGGCTGAGTGCGTGGAGTCGTCAGCGTTGGGTCAAGGCGTGATGCGCGGGCCGGCGGGTGGATATCTGGCAAAAGCTGATTATGCTTCAGGAAACCTTGCAGCCATGCGAGGCGGTCAGACTGTGCAAGTTTCACGCGAAAGCAATGGCGGTATTTGCCACAAGGCCAGAGTGCGATAAGCAGTAACGGGGGACTCCGGCCTTCAACAATAAGCACGACGGAGAACACCCATGGCCACAATCGACACAGCATCCACCGGCAGTCCACCGCGCAGCGGCGGCATCACCAAAGAGGAGCGCAAGGTTATCTTCGCCTCGTCCCTCGGTACGGTTTTCGAGTGGTACGACTTTTATCTCTACGGCTCACTGGCGGCGATCATCGCCAAGCACTTCTTCGCCGGCGTCAACGAAACCACCGCGTTCATTTTTGCCCTGCTCGCCTTTGCCGCCGGCTTCGCGGTGCGGCCGTTCGGGGCGATTGTGTTCGGCCGGCTCGGCGACATGATTGGGCGCAAACACACCTTCCTCATCACCATTGTCATCATGGGTGTGTCGACAGCGATCGTCGGTATTTTGCCCGGCTACGCGACCATCGGTGTCGCTGCCCCGGTCATCCTGATTACCCTGCGCCTGCTGCAGGGTCTGGCGCTGGGTGGCGAGTATGGCGGCGCCGCGACTTACGTGGCCGAGCACGCGCCGCGCAACAAACGCGGGTTCTTCACCTCGTGGATTCAAACCACTGCGACGCTTGGGCTGTTTCTGTCGTTGCTGGTGATCCTCGCCTGCCGCACCGCGCTGGGCACTGAAGCCTTTGAGGCGTGGGGCTGGCGGATTCCGTTCCTGCTGTCGATCCTGCTGTTGATCGTCTCGGTGTACATCCGCCTGCAACTGAGCGAGTCGCCGGTGTTCCAGAAAATGAAGGCTGAAGGCAAGGCGTCGAAGGCGCCGCTGACCGAGTCCTTCGCGCGCTGGGACAATCTCAAAGTAGTGATCATGTCGCTGCTCGGCGGTACTGCCGGGCAAGCGGTGGTCTGGTACACCGGACAGTTTTACGCGTTGTTCTTTCTGTTGCAGACACTGAAGATCGACCCGCAAACCGCCAACCTGTTGATCGCCGGCTCACTGCTGATTGGCACGCCGTTCTTCGTGATTTTCGGCAGCCTCTCCGACCGCATCGGGCGCAAGCCGATCATCATGGTCGGCTGCATGCTGGCGGCGCTGACCTACTTCCCGATCTTCCACGCGCTGACCCAGTACGGTAACCCCGACGTGTTCATCGCTCAGGAGAAGAACCCGGTCAAAGTGATCGCCAACCCCGATCAATGCTCGTTCCAGTTCGACCCGGTGGGCAAGGCCAAATTCACCAGCTCCTGCGACCTGGCCAAGACCCTGCTGGCAAAACGCGCGATACCGTATGAGAACGTGATCGCCGAACCCGGCACCGTTGCGCAAGTGCGCATCGGTGACAAAGTCGTCGAGAGTTTCGAAGGCAGTGCGCTACCGGCTGCCGACTTCAAGACCCGCAACGACGCGTTCACCGCGACCCTCGGCACTGCACTCAAGGAGGCCGGTTATCCGGAGAAAGCCGATCCGGCGAAAACCAATTACCCGATGGTGTTGCTCCTGCTCACCGTGCTGGTGATCTACGTGACCATGGTCTACGGCCCGATTGCGGCGTGGCTGGTCGAGCTGTTCCCGACCCGCATTCGCTACACCTCGATGTCGCTGCCCTATCACATCGGCAACGGCTGGTTCGGTGGCTTCCTGCCGACGGTGGCGTTTGCCATGGTCGCCGCGACCGGGGACATCTATTACGGCTTGTGGTACCCGATCGTGATTGCGGTGATGACGGCGATACTCGGTACGTTCTTCCTGCCGGAAACCAAGGATCGCGACATTCTCAAGGACTGAACACCGTCAGCGCGCCCTCTCCAACGCGGGAGGGCGCCATTCGGCACTACCCGGCAAAAATATCGAACGCCTGCCGCACTGCCTGCCTCCAATGTTTACACCCCTGGAGGTCACCAACATGAACAACGACGAGAAAACCCCCAACGCCCCGCCAACCGACACGTCTGGCAAACCGGTGAATGTGGTCGAGCGCGATCTTGAAGACCGGGACGATGACACCGAAGCCGTGGATAAGGTCATCACGCCCTCGTCCACGAGAGTGAAGGAGCAGGACGCCGAGACGCTGCAGCGCAAGATCGATGAGATAGAGCGCAAAGTGGCCGATGGTAATTAGTGGTTTTGCAGGCGATCGCGACAGTCTGTTCGATCTACCCCCTCACCCCAGCCCTCTCCCCCAAGGGGCGAGGGGGAAAGGGAGCCGATTTGTGCGCTTTTCAAATCTTGCGTTCAACTCAGTATTTCAAGTCGGCGTCATTTGCACAAACACCTCGGTAAGTCCCCTCTCCCCCAAGGGCGAGGGGGAAAGGGAGTCGATTTGTGCGCTTTTTCAAATCTTGCGTTCAACTCGGTATTTCAAGTCGGCGTTACTTGCACAAACACCTCGGTCAGTCCCCTCTCCCTCTGGGAGAGGGCTAGGGTGAGGGCTTCTTCGCCAGGTTGAGTTTCACGGCCGCACATTCCTGCGCCCAATCGGCCGTCAGTGTGGCCAGCGTCAAGGCGTTGCCCAGCGCTGCGCCGCTGGCGGTGTTGTCGAATATGCACCAGGTCGCAGCACCTGCTGCGGCCGCTGATTGCAGAGCTTGTGCGAGGTCTAGCAGATAAGTTGAATCGTAGGCGCTGTGGTAAATGCGCGGTGAGCCGTGCAGGCGCCAATACCGGGTTCCCCCCCCGCCACTGGGCGCAGCATCATTGCTGATGCGCGAGGGATCGACGGTTGTTTGGGCGATCTGCCAAGTCATCAACATCGGCTCAGCGATGATCCACGATTCATGCCGTGGCTCGAGCACCACAGGGCCGCAGAAGCGCTGACGCAGTATCTTAAAAAAGGCTTCGGCGATGGTGGCGTCGAACGCCAGTGATGGCGGCAATTGCACAAGCAAGCAACCGAGACGCTCGCCTAACCCGCCGCACTCAGCCAGAAACTTGTCCAGCGCTGCCTCACATCCCGCCAGACGTAATTCATGGGTGATGTGTTTGGGCATTTTCACCGAAAAGCGAAAGTCCTCCGGTACGCCATCAGCCCATCGCTCATAGGTTTGCCGACGATGCGGGCGGTAGAACGAGCTGTTGATTTCCACGCAGTTGAGGCGCGAAGCGTAGCGCTGCAACTGCGAGCCTTCCACCGAAAACGCCGGCCAATGCTCGCGCCCCAGACTCCAACCTGCACAGCCCACGAAAATCATCAACTTACCTCTTGTCGTGCCCACTCGATCGGTGATCGTTCCCACGCTCCGCGTGGGAAAGTTGCCCGTGAAGCTCCGCGTCACTGGACGCAGAGCGTCCCTAGAGGCGTTCCCACGCAGAGCGTGGGAACGATCAACAGTTGCCTGTCGATTAACCGGTTACTTTTTTCCGGGCAACACTGCGCCGAGCACCTGCTTGGCGGTTTGCAGGATCACCCCGGCCTCATCCGGATCGCCCTTGAGCAGCGTCGTGGCGAATTTCTTCGCCTGCTCAAGTTTGATGTGCGGTGGCAGCGGCGGCACACTCGGATCAGTCTTGAACTCGATCAACACCGGCACCTCCGAGGCCAGTGCCTGCTCCCAGGCAGCGGCGACGTCTTCTTCGCGATCGACAAAAATGCCCTTCAGGCCAATGGAGATGGCGAACAAGTGGTAAGGCACATCGGGGATGCTTTGCGAAGCTTCGAATTTCGGATCACCCTCCATCACCCGCTGCTCCCACGTGACCTGATTAAGGTCCTCGTTGTTGAACACCGCGCAGATCCATTTCGGGCTCGCCCACTGTCGCCAGTATTTGGCGACGGTAATCAGCTCGGCCATGTTGTTCATCTGCATCGCGCCATCGCCCACCAGCGCGATGACTGCACGTTCGGGATAGGCGAACTTGGCGGCAATCGCGTAAGGCACAGCGGCGCCCATGGACGCCAGCCCACCGGACAATGAACACTGCATGTCACGGCGAATCTTCAGATCACGGGCAAACCAGTTGGCGCACGAGCCGGAGTCGCTGGTGATGATTGCCTGATCGGGCAGGCGCGGTGACAGCTCATACACCACCCTTTGCGGGTTGACCGGGTCGGCTTTGGCCATCGCACGTCTTTCCAGGGTTTTCTCCCAGCTACCGCGCCAGCCTTCGACTTTCTTGCGCCACTTGCTGGAGGTTTTCTGCTCAAGCAGCGGCAACAACGCCGCGAGTGTTTCCGCCGAGTCGCCAACCAGATTGACCTCCATCGGGTAGCGCAGGCTGAGCATGTCGGGCTGCAAATCGATTTGCACGCCCCGCGCCTGGCCTTCCTTGGGCAGAAACTCCGCGTAGGGAAAACCCGAACCGATCATCAGCAAAGTGTCGCATTCGCTCATCAGTTTGTAGCTTGGCTCGGTGCCGAGCAGGCCGATGCTGCCGGTGACCCAAGGCAGATCGTCGGGTAACGCGGCCTTGCCTAAAAGAGCCTTGGCGACGCCCGCGCCGAGTTTTTCGGCCACCGCGATGACTTGATCGGTCGCCTGCAAAGCCCCCGCGCCAACCAGAATCGCGACCTTCTCGCCCGCGTTCAAAACGTCAGCGGCACGCTGCAGATCCACGTCATACGGCAACACTTTGGGTTTCGTGTAACCCACCCCGGAATGCGCGGTGCCATGCGCGCGTGCCGGTGCTTCGTATTTCAGCTCCTGCAAATCGTTAGGCAGAATCAGCGCGGTTACCCGGCGTTCGCCCACGGCCGTGCGCACGGCCCGATCAAGTAGATGCCGCACCTGTGAAGGCGCCGACGCCTGCTGCACAAATGCCCCGGCAACGTCCTTGAACATCGACACCAGATCCAGCTCTTGCTGGTAGTGACTGCCCAGCGCCGTGCGTGCCTGCTGACCGACAATGGCCAGCACTGGCATGTGGTCCATGCGCGCATCGTAAAGGCCGGTGATCAGGTGCGAGGCGCCTGGGCCGGAAGTGGCAATGCACACGCCCAGCTCACCGGTGAACTTGGCGTGTGCCGAGGCCATGAACGCAGCCATCTCTTCATGGCGCGCCTGGACGAATTCGATTTTTCCCTTGGCCCGACTGAGCGCGCCGAACACGCCGTTGATGCCGTCACCCGGGTAACCAAAAATCCGCGTAACGCCCCATTGGCTGAGCCGCTCGACCAGAAAATCTCCCACTGTCATCGTCATCTCGATCCTCGTCTTTCTCCGCTGCATGGAGCTGTCCCGGCAGCACATCCGCCGGGAGGTGTAAGGGTCTGGACACTCGGGGCGTTGGCGAAGTTTCGATGGATTTCTGCGCGCCGATCCTTGTTTGCGAACAAAACCGCCAGAGCGGCACAATGCGCACATCGATAATGACAAGGACAAAAGACATGGATTTCCCAGCAGCATGGCGCAGCCAATTTGCCGGTGCGGCCATTGAACAGCAGACCATTGGCGAATCGCGCGCTGATGTATGGCGGATCACGCCTGCCGGGGCTGCGCCGCAGTTCGTCAAAACCGAACAGGTGATGACCTGGGGCGAGTTGCCCGGTGAAGTGCAGCGGTTACGCTGGATGGCGACTCAGGATTTGCCGGCGCCGCGAGTGCTCGACACCACCACGCAAGCGCAACACAACTGGCTGTTGATGACCGCCGTGGCCGGTCGCGATCTGGCCAGCAGCGAGCACCTCTCGCCGCAGCAGATCGTCACGCTCGCAGCCCAGGCGTTGCGCGCACTGCATGCGGTCGCGATCGACAGTTGCCCGTTCGATCATTGCCTGGAGCAGAAGATCACACGGGCCCGCGAACACCTGCTCGCCGGGCTGATCGATGAAGAAGACTTCGACGACTCGCGCCTCGGACAATCCGCCGAGGAAGTGTTCGAGCAGTTGCTCGCCACACGCCCGGCGCACGAGGATCTGGTGGTGACTCATGGCGATGCGTGCCTGCCCAACCTGCTCGCAGCCAATGGTCGTTTCAGCGGGTTTGTCGACTGCGGACGCCTGGGCGTTGCCGATCGTTATCAGGATTTGGCGTTGGCTGCGCACAGCATCACGGACAACCTCGGCGAGCAGTGGCTACCGCTATTTTTCGAGGTGTATGGCGTCGAGCCGGATCAGCAGCGGATCGCCTTTTATCAGTTGCTCGATGAATTTTTCTGAGACCCCAGGCCATTCGCGAGCAGGCTCGCTCCCACCGGGAATTGAGTTCCAATGAGGGGCGAGCCTGCTCGCGAAGACGTCAGAACAATCACTGCTGACGTGGCGGTTTTCAACAATGCGGATGCACTGTCCACGCGACCAGTTTGATCACGATCGGCCGCACGATGAGGATGCACAGGAACGCCGCAGGCATCGCCAGCTTGTAGGCGTGCAAGGCATTACCCAGGTAATCATTATCAATGCCGGAGTTGGCAGCGGTGATCACCAGCGACATCAGAAACGCCATGATCGTCGCCATGTACAACGCAAACACATAAGGCGTGGCGCGCGGCGACAGCTTTCGACGGCCAAGGATCATGGCTTCGGAGTTTGTTGGTTGATTCATAAGGCGTTTCCATCCATTGACAGGGAGACCGCACGTTAGCAAAGCCCTCCGGCTGCAACTAGACGCTCAACCGCAGGTACTTTATAAAGCAGAACTTACGAATCAACCCTCAACGGGGCATGGATGAATCTGTTAGCGGCGATTGCCAGCTTTATCAAAGTGGTTGAAGCCGGCTCGATTGTCGGCGCCGCCAAGACCTTGGGCGTGAGCGCGGCGGCGGTGAGCCAGACGATCAATCGGCTGGAGGCGCATCTCGGCGTGCGCCTGTTGCAGCGCACCACGCGCAGCATGGCGCTGACCGAAAACGGCGCGGTTTACTACGAGAAAGTTCGCCGTATTGCGGCGGACCTGGAAGCCGCGCAAAGCTCGATCAGCAGCGATGAAACCGAGTTGCAAGGCCGCTTGAGTATCGCGTCGACGTCTGCGTTCGGCCGCCATGTGCTGGCCTCGCTGATCGCCGGTTTCGCAGCTCGGCATCCGCGTCTGCTCATCGAACTCTCGACCACCAATGGCAAGATCAACCACATCCAGGACGGCATCGATCTGAGCCTGCGGATCAAACCGCAACTGGAGGACGGCATCGTCGCGCGCAAGATCGTTTCACTGCCCTTCGTCATGTGCGCCGCGCCGGCCTATCTACAACGCGCCGGTCGCCCGCAATCACCAGACGACCTGCAAAACCACGCTTGCCTGGCCTTTCGTTATCCCTTGGACGGGCGTTTTTTGCGCTGGAGTTTTACTCGCGACGGCCGGCGTTTCGATGCCCCGATCAATGCCACCGCCGTCAGTGATGACATCGATGCATTGGCGCAAATGGCGGTCCACGGCGCTGGGGTCACCCGGCTGGCGGAGTTTGTCGCGGCACCTTATCTGGCGAGCGGGCAATTGGTGCCGCTGTTTGAACACAGCGACGCCACCCACTCCGTTGTCGAGCCGATGGACATCTACGCCTGCGTACAGGAACGCGCGGCGATGACGCCGAAGGTCAAAGCCTTTCTGGACTATCTGACAGCGCATCTGGCTACACGCTGGCCGATGGAAAATGCCTAAGACGCAGGGATCAAAGAGGCTCGCTGAAGCGCGCGAAATCGGGCAAAGTTCACCTCGCCCATTCGGCCCATCACGGAAGATAACAACAATGAAAAAGTCTCTCGGCGCCTTGCTACTGATCTGCTTGAGCAGCCACGTATTCGCTGATACCGGACCCGTCGGTTTCCAGTACGCCACGCTGGCCGACCCGCGCAACGAGCGCCCGCTGGAAATGGTCGTCTGGTACCCGAGTGCGACCACGGATGGGACGCCCCAATTGTTCGGTGACAACCCGGTCTTCGTCGGCGCCCCAGCCGTGCTCGACGCCCCAGCCGCCAAGGGTGAGCATCCATTGGTGGTGATTTCCCACGGCAACGGCGGCAGCTGGATCAACCAGACGTGGCTGGCCAGTGCGCTGGCCCATCAGGGTTACATCGTCGCCGCGGTCAACCATCCCGGCACTACCAGCCGCGATCGCAGCCCGCAAGCAGCAGCGCAACTGTGGCAACGCCCCGTTGACCTCAGCCGTGCCATTGATGCGGTAACGGCGCAACCGGGTAAATTCGGTACGGTGGCCAAGGATCGAATTGCCGTTATCGGCCATTCTCTCGGTGGCTGGACGGTGCTGGAAAGCGGCGGCGCGCGCTTCGACCCCAAGCGCTTTGCCGACGACTGCAAAGTCCAAACGCAATTGATCAGTTGCACGGCGTATAAACAGATGAACACTGAAAGCTCGGCGCAATCGAAAGCTCAGCTCGCCGCCGATTGGCGTGACAAGCGCATCACTGCCGTGGTGTCACTGGACCTGGGCCTGTCGCGCGGGATGACCGATGCAAGCCTGGCGACCTACCCCGTACCGATCCTGGTGATCGCCGCCGGCGTACCGTCGAAAGAACTGCCCGCGCAACTGGAATCCGTCGACCTCGCCAAACGCCTGCCGAAAACCTCATCGCGCTTCGTCGAGATCAGCGACGCCAGCCATTTCACCTTTATGGCGATCTGCAAACCTGGCGCCGTGGCCATACTCGACAAAGACGTACCGGGCGACAGCATCATCTGCACCGATGGCGAGGGTGGCCGTCCACGCGCGGTGATTCAGCAGCAAGTGATTTCCCTGATTACCGGGTTTCTGGCGCAGTCACCCGGCAGCCTGAAACACGCCATCACTTATAAGGACTCCCAATAATAATGCTCACGCCCTCCCCTCAAACCTTCCGGGGCAGTTGCCTGTGCGGTACGGTGAAATACCAGATCCGCTCACGGCCCAAAGCACTTTCGCACTGCCACTGCAGCCAGTGCCGCAAAAGCCATGGTGCGGCATTTGCCAGCTATGGCAGCGTGCTGCGCCAGAATCTGGAATTGCTGGCGGGGGCCGATCAAGTCAAGTCTTACCGTTCTTCTGAAGCGGTACAGCGCCAGTTCTGCTCGCACTGCGGCTCGTCACTGTTCTGGGCGCGTGATGAGGGTGAGCACAGGGAATGGATTTCGGTCGCGCTGGGCACGCTGGACACAACGTTCACCAGCGAAAAACAGCAACACGTCGAAGTAACGTCGAAGGCGCCGTGGTTTGAAATCAAGGATCAATGGCCGCAGCGCTGAGTTGGGCTGATTGTGCGCCAGGCGTTAACAGGTTCGTTGCAGCAGCTCTGTTCAGGAGGTCAGCGATGAGAACGGCACACGTTCATCGCTTCAGTCAGCCACACTCGGAAGGCGGTGCTGTTGGCGCAGCTTTCGAACGGCCGTGGCGATAGCAGGCAGTAAGTCGATCCGTCCTGCGTAAAACCGAACGGTGCGATCAATTGCCCGGACTCCAGCTCACTTTGCACCATCAGAAAAGACGCCATGCCGATGCCCTGGCCGGCCAATGCTGCCTGGATGCACAGATAGAAATGTTCGTAGTCGACGCGACTGCCGTCCGGTACGCCTTGGCCGGCAAGCCGCAGCCAGTTGTCCCATGCCAGCGGACGCGTTTTGCTGCGTAACAGGCAGGCGCCGCGCAAATCAGCGGACTCGGGCTTTTTCGAGGGCAGGCAAACCGGGCCTATCCACTCCTGGCAAATCGTCACGGCATGAACCGATTCATCCCAGTGAAAATCGTCTCGGCGGATCGCCAGGTCAGCACCTGAACGGGCGAAGTCGATCGGCCCTCCGGCAGTCAGCAGTTGCACCTGAATGTGCGGGTGGCTGCGGTGAAAGTCGGGCAGACGCGGGATCAGCCACTTCATGGCGATGGTCGGCTCGCAAGACACCACCAGCACATCGTCATGGCGCTCTTGCTGCAAACGATAAACCACCCCTTCCAACTGCTCGAACATCGGTCGAGTGACCTCGAACAACAGGCGACCGGCCTGATTGAGAAAGATCGCCCGGTTGCGCCGTTCAAACAACTCGACCCCGATCGCCTCCTCCAGCAAGCGCACCTGACGGCTCACCGCGCCATGAGTGACGTGCAACTGTTGCGCGGCTTTGACGAAACTCTGGGTCTGCGCGGCGGTGTTGAAAAAACGAAAGGCAGCCAATGGAGGCAAGTTCATATAGACGACGATTTCTCACAGATTTACGCGACTATAAATCGTTTTTTCTGCAGACGACAATTCTTCATCATTCGCGCCAAACGCTGTACTGATCACGATCCGGGTCGCGTCATGCAGCGCGACATCTGTGAGTTAACGTAGCGCAAATAATGACTGGAGAATGTTGATGAATGAGTTTTTTCTGATGATCGCCATCACGATGTTGGCGGTGATCAGTCCTGGGCCGGACTTTGCCATGGTCACCCGCAACAGTTACGCGTTCGGGCGACGCAGTGGCTTGATGGCGGCGCTGGGCATCGCCTGTGGCGTGCAGGTTCATGTGCTCTACACGGTGTTTGGCGTGGCCATGATCATCACGCAGTCGCCCTTGTTGTTTATGGCGATGAAACTGCTGGGCGGCGGATACCTGGTTTATCTGGGCATCAAATCTTTTACCAATACCTCGGTGATGACGTTTGCGGACGCTGGCGGCTCGGCCACCTCAGCCTGGGCGGTGTTTCGCAGCGGTTTTCTGACCAATGCACTGAATCCGAAAACCATGTTGTTTGTCGTCGCGGCATACAGCCAGTTTGTTCAGGCCGGTAGCTCGCTCGCCATTAACTTCGCGTACGGATTGTTTATGTCGCTGGCCCACTGGCTGTGGTTCAGTCTGGTCGCGTTGTTCTTCTCCACAGAGGGATTGCGCCGCCGCATGCTGGAAAAACAGCGAGTCATTGACCGGGTGATTGGCACCGCCCTGATTGGCCTTGCCGCATGTTTATTGATTCCGGGGATTGGCCAGTCTTGAATGCAGGGGACATTTGGCCTGGCGACCTCTGGATTACACAGCGAGTTCTGTGGTGTCCTGTCTCTTATCAGCGAGGTATTTTTTCCACTTGCCAACGAAGAGGCCCCTTAGATGAGCAAAGCGCCGTATGTTCCGCCCCAGGTCTGGAAAAACGAAGCCCCGTCAGGAGGACAGTTCGCCAGTATCAATCGACCGATTGCCGGCCCCACCCATGACAAGACGCTGCCAGTCGGCAAACATCCGCTGCAGCTCTACTCGCTGGCCACGCCCAACGGCGTCAAAGTCACGATTCTGCTGGAAGAGCTGCTAGCGCTGGGACACAGCGCTGCCGAATACGATGCCTGGCTGATTCGCATTGGCGAAGGCGATCAGTTCTCCAGCGGTTTTGTCGAGATTAACCCCAACTCGAAAATCCCGGCGCTGCTGGACCGGAGCGTTGAGCCGCCGATTCGTGTGTTCGAATCCGGTTCGATCCTGCTGTATCTGGCCGAAAAGTTCGGCGCCTTCTTGCCGAAAGACCCGGCCGGCCGCACCGAAACCTTGAATTGGCTGTTCTGGCAAATGGGCGCCGCGCCGTACCTGGGCGGTGGTTTCGGGCATTTCTATGCCTATGCGCCGGAAAAGATGGAGTATCCGATCAACCGCTTCACCATGGAAGCCAAGCGCCAACTGGATGTGCTCGATCGGCGCCTGGCCGAAAGCGCCTATCTGGCCGGCGACAGCTACACCATCGCCGACATCGCGGTCTGGCCGTGGTACGGGCAACTGGTGCGCAACAACGTTTATTCCGCCGCCGAGTTTCTCGCGGCGCACGAATACACGCATGTGCAGCGCTGGGCCGAAGACATCGCCAAACGGCCGGCAGTCATTCGTGGGCAACGCGTCAATCGCACGTGGGGCGATGAAGCGACTCAAGTGCCCGAGCGGCACGACGCCAGCGATCTGAACTGACAGCCCTGTTCGTCATATTCACCCACTGAGCACGCCCCTCAGCAGCGCCGGTCACCGACCTTTGTGACCGGTCTGCTGCACCTCATTTGCCCCCCAAAAAACCACGACTCTGCGCCAACCCGCGCCACAGAGCGGTCAGCCAATTGTGAAAAATTCGTTAACTAACTAAGCCGTACGGCTTTCTTCACCCGGAATGATCTGACACACTAATGCGAATAATTCCTACACGCACTCGCACTGGATTCGTTTTCGTATCATTTGGGGAAGCAGATTGATGTCGTTTCGCACCATTCACCGCCGTTCAAACCGTTCACCTAACCTGTTGGCGCTCGCCATCTGCATGGCCAGCATCGCACCGGCACTGGCCGACGAGACAACGCCCGCCACGCCTGAAAAAACCGCGCCGACCACGCTGGAACTGGATGCGACGGAAATCGGCGCCACGCAGATGAGCAGCACCACCGAGGACACTCAGTCTTACACCACTGGCCCGATGCGGACGGCGACCAAGCTGTCGCTGACCATGCGCGAAACGCCTCAGGCGGTGACGGTGATCACCCGTCAGCGCATGGACGACCAGAACATGACCAGCATCAACGATGTGGTGCAAGGCACGCCGGGACTGTTCCTCAGTCAGGCCAGCGGCCCAGGGCGGCAGACGTACAGTTCACGCGGTTTCGACATCGACACCATCATGTACGACGGCTTGCCGAGTTCCTACTCGCCGTTCTCGATGGCGGTGCAACCGAACCTGGCGATGTTCGATCGCGTCGAAATCGTCCGCGGTGCGACTGGCCTGGTCACCGGCGCCGGCAACCCTTCGGCGGCGATCAACCTGGTGCGCAAACGCCCGACCGCCGATCAACGCGTCACCCTCACTGGCGCCGCCGGCAGTTGGGATGACTACCGTGGCGAGATCGACGCCTCCAGCCCGTTGAACGAAAGCGGCACCCTGCGTGGCCGCGTGGTCAGTTCCTACCAGGGCGCCGACAGCTTCCGCGACAAGGAAGAAAACGATCATGGTTTGTTCTACGCCATCGGTGAAGCCGACCTGAGCGACAGCACCACCGCGACCCTCGGCTTCTCGCGGCAGAATGAGCAAACCAACTATTTCTGGGGCGGCCTGCCGATTGGCACCAACGGCCATCACCTCGATCTGCCCCGCTCCACCTACCCGGGTACCGACTGGGAAAACCGCAAGCTGCAAATCGACACCGTGTTCGGTGAAGTCGAGCATCGCTTCGACAATGACTGGAAACTGCACGTCGCCGGCTCGTCCTCGACCCTCGACGGCGAGTTCTCCGGGACTTACCTGTCGCGCTACGCCGGCCCGCTGGAAACCACCGCTTATCAATCCCATCACACCGACAAGCAACACTCGCTCGACGTGTTTGCCAGCGGCCCGTTCGAAGCGTTCGGCCGCAGCCACGAACTGGTGGTCGGCGCCAGCAACCGCGTATATGACGCGACCACCAAGGAATACGATCCGTACACCACGGCCTGGCCGATTGGCGCGCCCAAGCCTGACTTCGTCCGTGACGGCAAGACCCGCAACGTCACCACCCAGGACGCGGTGTACCTGACCACCCGCCTGAGCCTGGCCGATCCGCTGACGCTGATCCTCGGCGGCCGTCTCGACTGGTACGACTACGATGACCGCTCCGGCGATGGCGATTACAAGGTCACTCGTAACGTCACTCGCTATGCCGGTCTGATCTACAAACTCGACGACCATCACTCGGTGTACGCCAGCTATACCGACATCTTCACCCCGCAAACCCAGAAGGACCTCGGCGGCAAGGTGCTCGAGCCGATCGTCGGCGAAAACTACGAGGTGGGCATCAAGGGCGAGTACTTCAACGGCGCCCTCAACGCCAGTCTGGCCGTGTTCCAGATGGACCAGACCGGCCGCGCCACCCTGGCCGACAATCAGTTCGGTTGCCCGGTCCTGACCTGCTACGGGTCATCGGGCAAGATCCGCAGCCAAGGCGTGGACATGGAACTGCAAGGCGCGCTGACCGACAACTGGCAGGTCGGCGCCGGCTACACCTACACCCGCGCGCACTACATCAAAGACGAGAACCCGACGAACAACAATCAGCGTTTCGATACCGACACGCCTGAGCATCTGTTCAAGGTCTCCACCGTGTACCGCTTCCAGGGTCCGCTGCAACACCTGCGCGTGGGTGGCAACGTCTACTGGCAGAGCCGCATGTACAACGATGTCGCCCTGGCCAATAACGGCAGCTACCGCCTCGAACAGGGTGGCTACGCCGTCACTGATTTGATGGCCGGGTACGAGGTCAACAAACACCTGGATCTTCAGGTTAACGCGAACAATATCTTTGACCGCGTCTACTACTCCGCCATCGGCTCCAATGTCACGTGGGGTTCCAACGACAACTATGGCAACCCGCGCAGCTACATGCTGACCGCCAAATACAAGTTCTGAGTCACTGACGTTCTGATCAGCAGCAATAAACAAGGGCGCCGGGGACATCCACGGCGCCCTTGTACTTTCTGGCCGCTGGATTAGTCATGAGCAGTAATAACCGTTAGTCTCTGAGCGAACTCTTCACGAAGCATCGCGCTATGACCAATCCGGCCTTTACCCCCGACATCGACGCGATCCGCAGCATTGAAGCTGTTCCGGTCATCCTGAGCATGGTCAAGCACCTCACGGGCATGCGTTTCGCTGCGGTAGCGCGGGTCACCGAAAGCAACTGGGTGGCGTGCGCCGTCGATGACTCTATTGATTTCGGGCTCAAACCCGGTGGCGAACTGGTACTTGAATCGACTATCTGCCACGAGATCCGCCAGCATCAACAACCGGTGATTTTCGGGCACGCCAGTGCGCACCCGGTCTTTTCGCTGCACCACACGCCGAAAACCTATGGCCTGGAAAGCTACATCTCCATTCCCATCGTCAAAGCCAATGGCGACTTCTTCGGCACTCTGTGCGCTATCGACTCGGTCCCGGCCAATATCGACGAACCGGCCATTACCAAAACACTGACCTTGTTCGCTCAATTGATCGCCATGAACCTGGACACGCAACGCCATCTGGAAGCGACCCAAATCGAGCTGGACAACGCCAATGAACTCGGGCGCCTGCGCGAGCAATTCATCGCCGTACTCGGCCACGACTTGCGCACACCACTGAGCGCCGTGCGCATGAGCGCCGACCTGCTGCAAAGCAAAACCGAAGACAAGCGCTCGCTCAACCTGATTGCGGCGATCCGCAATAGCTCGGTGCGCATGGGCGTGCTGATCGAAAACATCCTTGACTTTGCCCGAGGACGCCTGGGCGGCGGGATTCCGGTGCAGCGCAAGCTGGTGGACGACTTGCAGCACACCCTGCAATTGACCCTTGCCGAGGTTCAGGCGTCCCATCCGCAGGCGAAATTCATTCATGAACTGGATGTGCTGGCAGGCGTCTATTGCGATGCGCTACGGATCAGCCAATTGCTTTCCAATCTGCTGGGCAATGCGGTTACCCACGGCTCGAACAGCACACCGATCGTCCTCAAAGCTTGTGCAGAAAACGACGAGATCGTGATTTCCCTGACCAATCAGGGCACGCCGATTTCAGCGCAGCTGATGCCACTGCTGTTCGAACCGTTTTCCCGCGCCGAAGCCGGGCAACGTTGCGAAGGTCTGGGGCTGGGTCTGTACATCGCCTCGCAGATAGCGACGGCGCACAACGGCACCTTGAGCGTGACCTCAAGCGCCGAGTTGGGAACCTGCTTCGTGGCGAGATTCCCGGCCCGGTTCAAATGGGTTTAAGCCGCCTGCCGACGCATCGTCAGAATCGCTGCGCCAAAACCGATAAACGTTGAACCGACCACACGATTGACCCAACGGGACAACGCCGGCCGGGTCAGCACGCCCTTGGCGCGGGAAGCCAACGCGGCGTACACGCTCAGTGACGACACCGACAACGCCATGAAGATCGAAGTCAGGATCAGAAACTGCGGCAACAGCGCGGCGCCCTGATCAATGAACTGCGGAAACAATGCGGTAAAAAACATCGTCGCCTTGGGATTGGTCACCGCCGTCAGGAACGCCGACTTGTACAACTTGCCGCGAGTCGGCCGCACCATGCTCGCCTCCCCCTCGACACCCTCCGGCAGCATCGGGCCCTTCTTGAACAGCTGCTTGACCCCGAGGTAGAACAGATACCCGGCCCCGATGATTTTTACCGCATTGAACAGAATTTCCGAACTGGCCAACAACGCCCCCAGCCCCAACATCGCCGCAGCCGACAGACAGAACAAACCACTGGCATTGCCCAGCGAAGACCAGATCGTGCTGCGCTGCCCATGCGCGAGACTGTTATTGATCGCCATCAAAGTCGCCGGCCCGGGGCTGGCGATGGCAATTGCGGCGACCAGAGTGAAGGTCAATATCGAGTGAGAATCCATTTCCGCTGCTCGCATAAGTGAAGTCGCCGCATGTTACAGCAACCTGCTGCATAGCCCAGATCAAAAGCCCCTCACCCTAGCCCTCTCCCAAAGGGAGAGGGGACTGACGATGGTGTTTGGGAGAGTTACGCCGACGTGCGATACCGCGTTGAACTCAGGCTGTGAAAAGCCCACAGATCGGCCCCCTCTCTCTCGGGAGAGGGCTGGGCGGGCGGCGTTCCGATGAGCGGAAGCACCACCACAAATCCAAAGCCGTCCACGCCCCCCACTCTTCACCACTCAATAGGCCGAGTGTCAGCTCGCCTGCTCTTGATCTTGATCCACAGGCGACGTCGGAAGGCTGAGCGGAGGGATTGATCCGGGCGTGGGAGCGCAGCGACCGTTTGGCGCAGCCAAACACAGCGGGAGTAGGTGCAGCGAAGCAAACCGGAGACGCTGCGCCCGGATCGATCCCGCAGCGAAGGAACCCCGAGCCCCAGCGAGCGGGCCGCACGCAGGAGCAAGCGTTTTTTGCTTACTTTTTTTGGCGTTTGAAAAAAAGTGAGTCGCCGTAAGGGCGAAACCGTAATAAGCCATCACCGCAGCAACGGATATTCACAAAGAACACCCCGAGCATGGTCGGCCCAAAGGCCGCCAAGCCCAAACAAAAAAAAGCCCCGCAACCACATCAGGGCGCGAGGCAAAAAATTGGTTGGTTGCGGCCAACCAAAGGAGCTCAGTCAAATCCATACAAAAGCGAAAATCAGATGCAATCCTGCGCAGCCCGCTCAAAACTCGAAGGCAAAAGATTCGAAGCCAACAAATGCCGCTCGTAAATAAACACCTTGCCGCCATTACCCGCCTTGTACGCCTCAAGCACGTTGTCAGCAGAAATCTTGCTCGGCACCACAATCCGGTAACTACGCTGAGTCTGCGAAACCGTCGGGTTCAACGCACTGCCCTGCAACTTCGGCACAACACAATCGGCGTACTGCGCAGGCGTCTTGCTGGTCTGCAAAGTAAGGCTCGGGTTATTCGGCGCCGAAGCACAACCGGCGAGCAACAAAGAAGCAAAGGCCAAAGCAGGCACAAATAAAAGACGCATCGGTGTCATCCTGAAAATAAAGGTTCGGTTCAACCGGCAACGGTTCAGCCTCACGGAGCCGCCGTCGCCATTTATGTTTTAAGTGATCAGCTCGACGCCACCAGCGCCTTGAGCGACACATCGAATTGCTTCAAGGCGTTGAGTTGCAAGTCACGCTGCTTGTCGACTTGTGCAGCAATGACCGGTGCCGCCTGGTTATGCACCCACACCGAGGGCAGCTGTTTCTCAACGGCGCCTTCAGCCTTGCCGATGTATTGCAGGTCAGCGTCGTAGAAACGTGCGGTGAAACGCGCTTCGACCAGGCTGTTTTGCTGCGTCAGCAAACGATTGAAGGTGTCGAGTTTCACCACGATGTCCGGATGCGCCTGTACCAACGCATCAAGGTTGTCGTAAACGGTCACGGACAAGAACTGCTGTTGCAGCGAACTTACCAGCCAGTCGATGGCCAATTCCGGATCGGAACTGCTGACAAAGGCTGCTCGAATCCGCGAATCCAGCGCACCTTTCGCACCGTTGACCGCCATGTCGTGGTAACGCCCAAGGTATTGCAGGTTGTCCAGCGTGTTCTCACTGAGCAACACGCCCACGGTTTGCGAATGCTGCAACGTGGCGCTGCTGCCCGTGATGGTCTGGAAGTGACACGACCCGGCGTCGGCTGCGTAAGTCGGGGCTGTGAACAGTGCGCCGCCTGTCAGCAACGCGACCAAAGCCAATCGGGTCAGTGTGTTCATCGCGCAAATTCCTTGAGCTGCGTGTTCGATGGGAGTGATTTTCCGCCGATCGCCAACAAAGCAGAACTTGCGTTTCGTGATGGTCACTATTACTTCTAGCAATAGTTGCGCGACGTGCAGACTGATACACACTCAATCACAACGAGAAAAACATGAAATGAGGAGTTCGCCTTGAGAACGTTTGACCTGATCCGTGACGCCGTTCTGCCCGATTTCCGCGAGCGCGTGGCCGAGTATCTGGTTCAGTACGAAAGCGTATTGCTGAACAAAGACGCGACCGACCGGCAGCTCATCAAAGACACCGCTAACCAGTTGCGCGGCTACCTGCGCGGGCTCAACACCACGCGGGTGCTGGGTATGGCGTATTGGGAAGAACTGGACCGTCGAGTCGTCGACACTTGGCTCACGCCCGAGCAATGACCGATCGGCACGGTGATCAGGGCGGCGGTCAGCAACCGCGCCCTCCCCGCTGCCAATGGTCTGCGCGGCAACACGACCTCTGCGAAAAAACCGCCCGAACGCTTACAATCGCCGGTCTCACCGCCAATCAGACAGGCTCATCCAGAAATGCCGCTCGACCCACCTACGATGCTGACCATTTCCATCGCCCTCGCAGCCGCCGCCGCGCTGTATCTGGCGATCGAGTGGCGCAGCATTCGTGAGCCTTCGCTACTGTTCTGGAGCGCCGGTTTCGCCACCATCACCGTCGGTTCCACCCTGGCTCTGCTGCGCAGCAGCGGCTTTTTGCTGATCGGCATCTGGTTCGCCAACGGCTTGCTGGTGACCGCACATTTCCTGTTCCTGCTCGGCGTGGCGCGCTTCACCCAGATCCGCCTTTCGCCGGCCTGGTACCTGATCTTCGCCACTTGGCTGGTCATGCTGTTGTTGCCGGACGGGCCGCTGTGGTCGAAGGTCATGCTGGCGGCCAATTCGCTGCTGGTGGCGCTGTCGACCCTCAAGGCCAGTTCACTGCTGCGCCCCCACGGCAAGTCGCTGAGCGTCGGTGCGGTGCAGTTGCGTTACGTCCTGCTCGGTCACGGGATCTTCTACGTGGCCAAAGCCCTGACCGTGGTGATCCCCGGCACGTTGATCGATCTGGCGGCGTTTCGGGGCGAGATCATTCAGATTTCCCTGGTCGAGGGTGCGATGGCAATCATGTTGATCGCCCTGTCGATGACCGGCACCGAACGTTACCGTCGGGAAAAACAGATCGCCCGCCTCGCCGAGCGCGACCCGCTGACGGCCCTGTACAACCGCCGCGCCTTGGAAAAGCGCGCACCGCGCCTGCTCGAACACGTATCGCCGGAGCATCCCGGCGCCCTGCTGCTGATCGACATCGACAATTTCAAACTGGTCAACGACCAGTACGGCCATACCGCCGGGGATCGTTTGCTGATCGCACTGAGCGAGATGATCCGCTCGGTGCTGCCGCGCAATGCGCTGACAGCGCGCCTGGGCGGTGACGAGTTTGTCATCCTGCTCAACAGCGCTTCGGGCGAGCGCGTCATGCAACTGGGCAACACACTGCGCGAGCAGTTTCTGAACACCACTTCACAGACATTCCCCACTACTGCCGCCGTGACCCTGAGCATCGGCGCCAGCCTGTTCGACAAACCGCCAGCCAACCTCACCGCGCTGATCGAGCAAGGCGACGCCGCCCTCTACGAATCGAAACGCGGCGGGCGCAATCGCTTGCGCCTGACCGGACTCACCACGCCAGGATAATAAAAACCATGTCCAGCCTCGATACTCCTCTGCAAGACCTCGCCGCGCCCGAAGGCGTCTGCTACGGCTGCGGCGGCCGCAACCCGCACGGCCTCCACGTCAAAAGCCATTGGCATGAAGACGGCGTGCACGTCATTGCCGAACACCTGCCGGAGGCCAAATACTGCGGCTGGCCGGATCTGGTCTACGGCGGGCTGATCGCGATGCTGGTCGACTGCCATTCCAACTGGACGGCGATGGCGTATCACTACCGCGCAGAAAACCGCGAACCCGGCAGCTTGCCGCGCATCGACTGCGTCACCGGCAACCTTGGGATCAAATTCATCAAACCGACACCGATGGGCGTGCCGCTGACTCTGCGCGCGAAAGTCGAGGGTGACGTCGGGCGCAAGACCCGGGTGATCTGTGAGGTGTTTGCCGGGGACGTGTTGACGGCGGTGGGTGACTCGGTGTTTGTGCGAGTGGATACCGGGCTGCTGGCGAATGCGGCGCATGGCCGTTAAGCGTTAGAAGACCGTTTGAGCACCGCAGTCGAGACCCGTGGCACGATCATCCTTTCGATCAGCGCCACGACCTCTTTAGCGCCATAGCAGCGGAATTTGACGCTACCAGCGTCGGTGTCCAGACGGATGATCTTGGTGAAGAATCCACCTTCGTTGGCGACAGCGCGGATCATACCGATCGGAATCTCGATGTCTAACGTACCGTCCTGAACCATGCGATTCAGGGCGTTGGCATTGAGGTGAACCGCCGTTTTGGTCAGCACCATCTTCCCACCGACCCACAGACCGCCATAGGCTTGCTTGAACGACTCCATGACCCCGGCCACCACGTCGACATTGCCGGCGCCAACAGCATCGTAAAACTCACCCACCTCCTCGTAATTCACCTCGACATCAGCTACCAGAAAGTTGACCAGTTTGGACTTTACAATCTTTTCCGACATTTACACTTCTCCCTGATTTTAAATCATCGTCCGTGACTTCAGACGCTCGTGGCAAATTCTAGCACTTGGCCACTACTCACCTATAAGACATTCACACGTTTCAAGACTTGCAGGTAAAAAAAGCACCCGAGGGTGCTTTTGTTCTAGCGCAGATATCAGCGCGACAAAGCCGTCACATTCGCCCGCGCTGTGTGCAATTTCTTATAGCTCTCGATCAAGCGCAAATGCCGATCCAGCCCTTCCAGCTTCATGCTGGTCGGCGTCAAACCGTAGAAGCGCACGCTGCCGTTGACCGAGCCAATCGCCGCGTCCATACGCTCATCGCCAAACATCCGGCGGAAGTTGGCTTCGTAGTCTTCCAGTTGCAGATCTTCGTCCAGCTCCATCTCCAGCACCACGTTGACCGCTTGATAGAACAAGCCGCGCTCAACGGTGTTGTCGTTGTACTGCAGGAACGCTTCGACCAGATCCTTGGCCTGTTCGTACTTCTGCAGGGCGAGGCAGATCAGCAGGCGCAGCTCCAGAATGGTCAGCTTGCCCCACGGCGTGTTGTCGTCGAACTCGACGCCGATCAGCGTGGTGATCTCGGTGTAATCGTCCTGCTCGCTGTTTTCCAGGCCTTGGGCGAGGTTGCGCAGGCCGACCTTGCTGAGGTTGTGCAGGTTGAGGATGTCGGCGCGAAATTGCAGGGCTTTGTTGGTGTTGTCCCAGATCAGGTCCTCGACCGGGTAGATCTCCGAGTAGTCCGGCACGAGGATGCGGCAAGCCTTGGCGCCGATGTGCTCATAGACCGCCATGTAGACTTCTTTGCCCATGTCTTCGAGGATGCCGAACAGCGTTGCGGCTTCTTCGGCGTTGGAGTTTTCACCCTGGCCTGAGAAGTCCCACTCGACGAATTCGAAATCTGGTTTGGCACTGAAGAAGCGCCACGAAACCACACCGCTGGAATCGATAAAGTGCTCGACGAAGTTGTTCGGTTCGGTGACGGCCTGACCGGAGAACGTCGGCTGCGGCAGATCGTTGAGGCCTTCGAAACTGCGGCCCTGCAGCAGTTCGGTGAGGCTGCGTTCCAGCGCCACTTCCAGGCTCGGGTGGGCGCCGAACGAGGCGAACACGCCGCCGGTGCGCGGGTTCATCAGGGTCACGCACATCACCGGGAATTCACCGCCCAGCGACGCGTCCTTGACCAGCACCGGGAAGCCCTGCTCTTCCAGGCCTTTGATGCCGGCGAGGATGCTCGGGTATTTCTCCAGTACTTCTTGCGGCACGTCCGGCAGGGCCATTTCGCCTTCGAGGATTTCGCGCTTGACCGCGCGCTCGAAGATCTCCGACAGGCACTGTACCTGCGCTTCGGCGAGGGTGTTGCCGGCGCTCATGCCGTTGCTGAGGTAGAGGTTTTCGATCAGGTTGGACGGGAAGTACACCACTTCATTGTCCGACTGGCGCACAAACGGCAGCGAGCAGATGCCGCGCTGGGTGTTGCCGGAGTTGGTGTCGAACAGGTTCGAGCCGCGCAGCTCGCCGTCACGGTTGTAAATCTTCAGGGTGTAATCGTCGAGGATCTCGCTCGGCAACTCGTCTTTCGGGCCCGGTTTGAACCACCGCTCGTCCGGGTAGTGGACGAATTCGGCGTTGGCGATTTCTTCGCCCCAGAACTGATCGTTGTAGAAGAAGTTGCAGTTCAGACGTTCGATGAACTCGCCCAGCGCCGAGGCCAGTGCGCCTTCTTTGGTCGCGCCCTTGCCGTTGGTGAAGCACATCGGCGAATGCGCATCACGGATATGCAGCGACCAGACATTGGGCACGATGTTGCGCCACGAAGCGATTTCGATCTTCATGCCCAAGTCGGCCAAAATTCCCGACATGTTGGCGATGGTCTGTTCCAGCGGCAGGTCCTTACCGGCGATGAAGGTGCCTGCGTCCGAGCCGGCCACCGGCATCAACAGCGCCTGGGCATCGGCGTCGAGGTTGTCGACTTCTTCGATGATGAATTCCGGACCGGTCTGCACGACCTTCTTCACCGTGCAGCGGTCGATGGAACGCAGGATGCCCAAACGATCTTTCTCGGAGATATCCGCCGGCAACTCGACCTGGATCTTGAAGATCTGGTTATAGCGGTTTTCCGGGTCGACGATGTTGTTCTGCGACAGACGAATGTTTTCCGTGGGGATGTTGCGCGTGTCGCAGTACAACTTCACAAAGTACGCCGCACACAACGCCGACGACGCCAGAAAGTAATCGAACGGCCCCGGTGCCGAACCATCGCCCTTGTAGCGAATGGGCTGATCGGCGATCACCGTGAAGTCGTCGAACTTGGCTTCAAGTCGAAGGTTGTCGAGAAAATTGACCTTGATTTCCATGCGGGATTACCAGAATACGGCTAAACGAATGGGCGCCATTATCCGGTTTTTGCGCGGGAAGTCTTGCCCTTTCGGGAATCGCCGCTGATCGGCGCGCTGCACTCGGGGAGGCAAATCACGCGGGCTTCACTACGCTTTCAATGCAGTCGCCGAGAAGAATCTGAACATTGCGCCCGCGCCGTGGTTCTAGATTCAGAAGACAGCGGATCAAGGACGAGCACATGGACCTTTCCAGCTATGCAGCCCCGCTTCCACCGCGCCAGAGCGCCGTCACCCGCCGCCTGGCCTTCGCGGTCGGTGCGCTGTTTGTCAGCGGCGTGATTGCGGCGGCGGTCGCTTTGCTGGGTATCGCCGAGCGCCTGGACAGCGAAGAGGTCAACAAAACCCGCTTTTACTCGGCTCGCGCGCTGGAAAACCGCATCACTGCCTCGAAAAACTACATCACCAGCTACGCCTACTGGACCACCGCCTACGAGCATTTGAGCGGTCAGGTCGACACCGACTGGGCCTACACCGAGCAGAACCTCGGCAAGACCCTGTTCACCAGTGACGGCTATGACGGCGTGTTCGTGCTGAACCGCGAAGGCACCCGTTACGCGGTGGTGCGCGGGCAAATGGTCGATGCCGAGCTGTCCGCGTTCGTTCAGGTGAGCGCCACGGAGTTACTCGATCAAGTGCTGGGCCAAGGTGATCTGACCAAGCCAGTCAGTCGCTATTCACTGTTCGAGGGCTGGCCGGCGCTGGTGTCGACGGCGGCGATCATCCCGAACGATGAGCGGCCACTGGGCGATCCGCAAACCTCTTCGGTGCTGGTGTTCGTCGACAAACTTACACCGACCAAGTTGCGCCTGATCGGCAGCGGTTATGGCTTGAGCAACCTGACCCTGGCGCTGGATGAAACCCTTGCACCTGAGCGCCCACGAGTACCGCTGGACAACACCGGTTACAGCCTGATCGCTGATCTGGAGCGACCCGGGCAACATTTATTATGGTCATTGCTGCCGCCACTCGGCGCGACGATTGTGGTGCTGATGCTGCTGACCGCGTACTTCTTCCGCCATGCCTTGCGTTCATCGCAGTACGTCGACCAAAGTTTTGCCGTCATGCAAACCTCCAATCAAGCACTGGAAAACGCCAACCGGGAGCTGGAAGCCAGCGAAGAACGCTTTCGCGCGGTGGCTGAAGCCGCGTCGGACTGGATCTGGGAAGTCGACCGCCACCTGGCGCTGACTTACCTGTCGGCGCGCTTCAGCGAAGTGACCGGTTACCCGCAAACCCTGTGGCTGGGGCAAGACATCGGCCACCTGTTGAGTTGTGACACCACGCCACTGGAACTGTGGCTGAGAAACCTGACCGAGGAAAACAGCACCAGCGACCTGCGTTGCACCTACCGCGATCACTCCGGCCAGCAACGCCACTGTCGGTTGTCCGCGCGGCCGATCTTCGACAAGCACACGGTTATCGGCTATCGCGGCACCGCCAGCGACATCACTGACGAAGTCGCCGCCCATGCGCAGATCCAGCATCTGTCGATGCACGACGCCCTGACCGGCCTGCCCAACCGCAACAAACTCGCGCGTTATCTGGATGAGGCGCTGCTGCTCAAGGAGCACGCGCCGCCGCTGTCACTGTTGATGATCGACCTCGACAACTTCAAACCAATCAACGATTCACTCGGCCACCCGGCCGGTGACGCGGTGCTGCAAGAAGTCGCTGCGCGCCTGCGTGAATGCACCCGCGAACACGACATCGTCGCGCGACTGGGCGGCGACGAATTCATCGTGGTGCTCAACGGCATGGACAGTCAGCACGAAATCGACAAGTTCTGCACCCGCCTGATCGGCAGCCTGCATCAACCGATAGTGTTCGAACATCACCCGCTGCACATCGGCGCCAGCATCGGCATTTCGCTCAGTCGCCGCCACGGCTATGTGCCCAGCGACCTGATCCGTTATGCCGACATCGCTCTCTATCAAGCCAAATCCGAGGGCAAAAACACCTGGTGTTATTTCGAAGCGCACATGAGCGATCAGATCCAGACGCGCCGGCAACTGGAGGATGACCTGCGCCACGCGCTCAAGCACAACGAATTCATCCTGCACTATCAGCCGCGCTATAAGGTAGATGGCAAACACATCGTTTCGGTCGAAGCGCTGGTGCGCTGGCAACACCCCAGCAAAGGCCTGCTTGGTCCGGACCTGTTCATCCCGCTGGCGGAACAGACCGATCTGATTGTCCCGCTCGGTCGCTGGGTGCTGCGCGAAGCTTGCGAAACCGCATTGGGTTGGCCGGAAGACATTATGCTGTCGGTCAATCTGTCACCCGCGCAGTTTGCCGTCAGCGATGTGGTCGAGGATGTTCGCGAGGTACTAGTGCAAACCCGTTTTCCGGCCAGCCGCCTGGAACTGGAGATCACCGAAAACGTGATGCTCAACGACACCGACGGCGCCCTGACCACCATGAATGCCCTGAAGGAATTGGGTGTACGCCTGAACATGGACGACTTCGGCACCGGTTACTCATCGCTCGGTTACCTGCGTGCCTATCCGTTTGACGGGATCAAGATCGACAAGCGCTTCATCGCCTCGATCAGCAGCGGCACCAATGATCGCGCGGTGGTGCAGGCGATCATCGGCCTGGGCAAAGCCATGGGCCTGACTGTCACCGCCGAAGGCGTCGAGACTGAAGAGCAACTGGATATTCTCGGGGTCGATCAGTGCAATGAAGTGCAGGGTTACTTCATGAGTCGGCCGATCGACAAAATCGCGTTTGCGCGGCTACTGCACGATTCCAGGGGCGCACAGTTGAAGTCGAAGAAAGGTCGCGTGACCTGAAGGACTTAACCGTTTGTTCGCCCCAAATCAGCGGTAAACACATTACCTGCATCGCGAACTAACTGCCGCCACTCGGCGCTGGTGATCAACCCCTGCTCCTCCATCTCATCGGCTGCCTTGAGCAGTTCGTCGTACTGTTCTTCCGGATCCAGTCGAATCTGCGATTGCGTCGCCAATTTTCGCCATGCCGCCAGTTTTTCTTGTTTGCGCTGATTGAACATCGGGGAATGATCTCGTGAAGGGCTTCCTTGATAGAAAGAAACGGGATCAAAGGGGTTCAGCGCAGTCGACGGATGGACTGTTTGCTTCTAAAGGGCTTTGCCGATCAACAATGATGGATACACCACCGAATACTGTGGGAGCGAGCCTGCTCGCGAAAGCGGTGTGTCAGGCAACACATCCGACACAGACAATCCGCTATCGCGAGCAGGCTCACTCCTACAGGGATTTGTGCTGGTCAGTTCCCCTGTGTCTGACGCAATTCGTCAGAACTTTTCCGCTACGCGTTTATACGGATAATCCGGATCCCGGTATTTACCCGGCTTCTGCCGCTTGGGCAACTCGACCTTCTCGCGCTTCACATCCTCATAGGGAATGCGGCTGAGCACATCGGTGATGATGTTCAGCCGGGCACGGCGCTTGTCGTTGGAGTCGGCCACCAGCCATGGCGCGTGTTCGGTGTCGGAGTGCTTGAACATTTCGTCCCGCGCCCGTGAGTAGTCGTACCAGCGGCTGTAGGATTTCAGGTCCATCGGTGTCAGTTTCCAGGTCTTGCGCCCGTCGTTGATCCGCGCCTCAAGCCGGCGGGTCTGCTCTTCGGGGCTGACTTCCAGCCAATACTTGAGCAGGATCACCCCGGACTGGACGATGGCGTGCTCGACCCAGGGAATCGATTTGAGGAACTTGTCGGCCTGCTCATCGGTGCAGAAACCCATCACCCGCTCGACGCCGGCGCGGTTGTACCAACTGCGATCGAAAATCACCACTTCGCCTGCCGCCGGTAGATACGGCAGATAACGCTGCACATGCATCTGGCTTTTCTCGCGATCGGTCGGCGCCGGCAGCGCCACCACGCGAAAGACTCGCGGGCTGACACGTTCGGTCAATGCCTTGATGGTCCCGCCCTTGCCAGCGCCATCGCGGCCTTCGAAAACGATGCAGACCTTGACGCCTTTGGCGATCACCCATTCCTGCAACTTGACCAGTTCGACGTGCAGTTTGCGCAACTGCTCAAGGTAATCCTTGTTCTTCAGCTTCGGACTTTCAGGCGCCGTGGCGGCCTTCTTTTTACCTTTTGCCATGACCTTGGCCTCTCTCCAATAAATGCAGAAACAGAGTGTTGATTGACGGGACAAACCAGACACGTGAGGTTAGTTCATGCCGTGCTGATTGCCATTGCCGGACAAAAAGCCAAATTGCCATGTGTTTCGTTCGTTCTTTATTGCGTCGCACTGTTCATTGCCCTGCCCTTGTCTGCCTGGAGTTTCTCGATGCCCGCGTCCAAATCCCTGCCCACCGCCCTGCTCGGCCTGGCCCTCGCCTGCCCGGCAATGGCCGAGACTCAAGGTCTGGAACTGGGGCAAGTGCTGATTTCGGCCGACGAGCAAAGCGCTTCAGACGCGAGCGTCGAAGAAGCCAAAACCCGTCTGGAACAAGTGCCCGGCGGCACCAACTTGGTCGACATGCGTCAGCCATTGCAGGGCCGTGTGGCGAGCAATCAGGATGTGCTGGCGTATCAGCCCGGGGTTTACGCGCAGTCGGCGGGCAACGAAGGCGTGAAAATCTCGGTCCGCGGTTCGGGCATCAACCGCGCACCGGGCGCGCATGCGTCGGGGCTTTACACGATGCTCGACGGCCTGCCGCTGACCGGTCCGGGTGGCACGCCCTATGAATTGCTCGAGCCGCTGTGGGTCGAGCACGTTGAAGTACTGCGCGGCGCCAACGGTTTTGATCGCGGTTCGCTGGCACTGGGCGGCGCCATCGATTACGTCAGCCACACCGGTTACAACACGCCAAAACTGCAAGTGCGCTACGCCACCGGCAGCCACGGCTATCAGCAGCGTCAGGTCAGTTCCGGGCAAGTGCTCGGCGATTTCGATTACTACGTGTCGCTCACCGATTCCAACGCCGACGGCTATCAGGATCACACCGCCAGCGAGAGCAAAGGCCTGATCGCCAACTTCGGCTATCGCTTCAACCCGAACCTGGAAACCCGCTTCTATTTCCGCTACCGCGAGACCGACAACGACCTCGCCGGCCGCGTGACCAAGCACTCCATCGAACACTCACCCCGCGCGGCCAATCCGTCCTATGTAGCGCGCGACGACAGCCGCAAACAGCCGGGCAGCACCTTCATCGGCAACAAGACCACCTATTACATCGATGACGATTCGAGCATCCAGACCGGCCTCGTTTATCACGACTATCCGATGGACCTGCGCGAAGGCCCGAACCGTTTAAAAGTCGCCTACACCGACGTCAGCGGCACTTTCGACTACAAACGCCGCGACACGATTTTCGGCATGGAAAGCCGCAGCAACGTCGGCCTGCGCGTGACCAAACATCTGCCCAACGACGGCGCCAGCGAGTTTGTGCGAGTTCCCTCCGGCAACACCGCCAGCTACCTGCTCGGCACGCGCATGCGCAACTTCACCTATCAGGGTTCGGACACCGTTCTACATTTCGGCAACGACCTGGAAATCGCCGACGACCTCTGGCTGACCACCGGCCTCGCAGCCATCTACACCCGCCGCGAAAGCGCCGTGACCTACCCGCAAAGCGGCGGCAAAACCAGCATGAACGACTGGGACTACGCGCCGCGCCTCGGCCTGCGTTACCAGATCACCCCGGACCTGCAAGTGTTCGGCAACCTCAGCCGCTCGGTCGAGGCGCCGCATCCGTGGTCGCTGATCTACAGCTCCAACGTACGCTTCCCGGCTGGCAATGGTGCTGCGACTGGAACACAGAAAGACCCAATCGAATTGCAGAACCAGACCGCGACCACGCTGGAGCTGGGCGGTCGTGGCGACAGCGCCGTCGGCGAGTGGAGTCTGGCGTGGTACTACGCGCAGGTACGGCATGAACTGCTGTCGGTGCTGCCCGATGCCACCGCCGTCACCCCGTACGAACTCAACGCCAGCCCGACCGTGCACCAAGGCGTTGAAGCGAGCCTGAACAGCAAACTCTGGTCGGCGGCCGATGGCCGTCAGTTGAGCTTGCGTCAGGCGTATACCTTCAGTGATTTCCACTATCGCGATGATGATCGCTTCGGTGACAACCGCCTGCCCGGTCTGCCGATGCATTACTACCAGGGTGAGTTGCGTTACGACTGGCCGCAGGGGTTCTTTGCGGCGGTGAATACGCAACTGGTGTCCAAAGTGGCGGTGGATTACGCCAACAGCTACTACGCCGATCCGTATGCACTGTTCGGCGCGACGCTGGGTTACAACGCGCCGAAAGGTGACTGGCAGGGCTGGGTGGATATGCGTAATTTGACCAACAAGCACTACGCAGCAACGGTCACGCCGGGGTATGACGACAAAGGACTGGATGCTGCGCGGTCGACGCCGGGTGAAGGGATGGGGGTTTATGTCGGGGTGTCGTGGAGTTTGCTCTAAGTCTACGAAGGACGGGCCTGTTTATGATCGCGGTGTGTCAGGTGACTATGATGCAATGCATTCCGGCCTCTTCGCGGGCAAGCCACATTCTCACAGGTTTTGGTGGGATGCCGTTATTGTGAACATGCCGAATAACCTTGTGGGAGCGGGATTGCCCGCGAAGACGGATGTTCATTCAGCATAAAACAATTATGCGAAGCATTGACTGCGAAGCCTAGAGGAATCAGCTGCTGACGAGAGCCAGGTACCGGCACAGATTTTTAGTACCCGGCTTCCGAGTTTGCGGCGCCTAACTCCCTTTTGGCAGCTCTTCGTCAGTACGATGCTGCTCTCCTTCAAGCGGCGGTGTTTCAGTACGCTGTTCCTCCAGCGTTCCTGCCGTGTCATCTTTTGCACTATCAATCTTAGGTTCGCTGCTTGATGTGTTCATCGACGCGCTTAGTACATCCGGCGTCTTAGCAAGATTTTTTTGAACGATCAATGAAGTAACGTTCGTGTTAATCGTAAGTGCCATGATGTATCTCCCTTTTCATGAATAAAACATTGGTGAAACACCATGCTCTAGCAGTTTATTCGCTTCGGATACTGTAAGAAGTAACAGGTTTTCAGACCTTTATGCGCTATACCGTATTTAGAAATGTTCTGTCCCGATAAGTGATAGCGATTCGCTGATTAGCGTTGATTGATGGCAGTCGCGGTCGAGATTACCCATCGAGAAAGTCAGACAGGGAAGTTTTCTCAAATCCAGGATTTCCACCCGTGTTTTTTAATGGTTTCCCGCCCGACCAAATTGGAGCCACCTATCAACCAGTGGCTCCCTGAAGAAACGGGCTCAACCCAGCCGCATCGACAGCTCAATATCATCCGCAAACGGCACAGACAAATACCCGTTCTGCGGCGCCCGCACGTAGGCCAGGTACTCCGGGCAATAGTCAGTGTTGTCCGCCACCACCAGCGCCCCCGGTTTCAGGTGTTTCTCGACCAGACTCAACACGTCGCCATACAACGCCTTGGCTCCATCGAGCAGGAGCAGATCAACTGATTCCGGTAGATCCGTTGCCAGCGTCACCAGCGCGTCCCCTTGGCGAATCTCCACCAGATCACTGACGCCACCTTCAACAAAATGATGCCGAGCCATTTCAACTTTCGACAGTTCGAACTCACTGCCGATCAGCACACCGCCACCGTTATCGCGCAGTGCCGCCGCCAAATGCAGGGTGGAGAGACCGAACGAGGTGCCGAACTCGACAATCGCCTTGGCCTTGATGTTGCGCGCCAGCATGTACAGCAGTTTGCCTGTGTCGCGGGAGACCGGCAGCCACAGGTCTTTGAGCATTTCATAGAGTTTCAGGTACTCGGTTTTGCTGTGCATCAGGCGCTCGCGTTCTTCGCCTGACACCGTTTCCAGCACCGGGCTGGTGGCGGCGCCGGCTTGGGCGTAGAGGCGTTCGATCAGGCTTGCGAGAGGTTCAGTGGTCAAGGTTGTCATGATTGCTTTCCGTCAGTCGGGAACTAGAATGCGAGCAATTCGTCGCATTTAAATGATGCGAGCGATTCGCTTCTTGCGCTATTCGCATTCCCCTCTGACGTCCGAGCTGCCCATGACCCACCGCCAGACTGCCCGTATTTCCTCACGCAAACAGCCGCAGCAGGCACGCTCCAGCGAACTGGTGGCGGCTATTCTGCAAGCGGCTATTCAGGTTTTGAGCGAGCACGGCGCCACTCGCTTTACCACCGCACGGGTCGCGGAAAAGGCTGGCGTGAGCATCGGTTCGCTGTATCAGTACTTCCCCAACAAAGCCGCAATCCTGTTCCGCTTGCAGAGCGATGAGTGGCTGCACACCACCCAGATGCTGCAGCGAATTCTGCAGGAGTTTGAACAGCCGCCACTCCAACGCCTGCGTACGCTGGTGCAGGCATTCATTCGTTCAGAGTGCGACGAAGCGCAGATGCGCGGCGCGCTGAACGACGCCGCCCCGCTCTACCGCAACGCCCCCGAGGCCCACGCAGTGCGTGCGGCCGGGCGGCAGATTTTCGCGACATTCATGGAAGAGTTACTGCCCGAGGTCGGTGAGCAGGTCCGTACCGCAGCGTGCGATTTGATCCTGACCACGCTCAGTTCGGTCGGCAAGGATTTTTCCGGCAGCCCGCGTACCGAGGAGGAAATCTCGGTATGCGCCGACGGGCTGGCGGATATGTTCAGCGCCTATGTACTGGCGCTGAATGAGCGGCGTGCACCGCTCACGCGCGCTTCGGCAGCTTCCAGTTCGGGCGAATGAAATGGCAGGTGTAGCCATTCGGAATGCGCTCAAGGTAATCCTGATGCTCCGGCTCCGCTTCCCAGAACGGCCCCGCCGGTGCGATTTCAGTCACCACGCGGCCCGGCCACAGTTTTGAGGCGTCGACATCGGCAGCCGTGTCTTCAGCGATGTCGCGCTGCGCTTCGTTGAGGTAATAAATGGCCGAGCGATAGCTCGGGCCAAGGTCGTTGCCCTGGCGGTTGGGCGTGCTCGGGTCGTGTATCTGAAAAAAGAATTCAAGGATCTGTCGATAGCTGATCACCGCCGGGTCGAAGGTGATCTCGATGGCTTCGGCGTGGTTGCCATGGTTGCGGTAGGTGGCGTTCGGCACATCACCGCCGGTGTAACCGACGCGGGTTTGCAACACACCGGGATAGCGCCGCAGCAAATCCTGCATGCCCCAGAAGCAGCCGCCGGCGAGGATGGCGGTTTCGGTTTGAGTGGTCATGGCGTGTCGTTCCTCTTCGGGGTGTTGGGTATAGCGATGGTTATGAGGGCGGGTTGGCGGATTCCAAGGGGCTGAGCCAATAGAACTAATGACGCGCTGAAACCTGATTGGCTTCCTCGAGCAAAGAACCCGTAATCCTTCGGCCGCTGTAATCACTGACAAAGTAATTGATTCGTGGTCGCCCTCGAGGCCCACGCAGTGCGCGCATCCGGGCATCAGTGCCCGGCAACCGCAACCGCTCCAGCAATACGCGGTCCCGACTTGAACCCGTGCACCCGCGCGCCGAAGGCAATGGCAAACCCTACGCTCACCAGCACCAACATGGCCCAGGGAAACGAGGCGACGCCCCAGCGGTCGAGCAACACCCCGCCGACCACCCCGCTGCCAGCAATCGCGCTGTTCCAAGCCACCACATTCAACGACAGCGCGACATCGGCGCCGTCACCGGCAGCATCCGCCAGTGCCGTCTGCAACAAAGTCGCCGCACCGCCAAAACTCAAACCCCACACCGCCACGCCGATGTAAATCACCTGCGGCACATGCCCCATAAATCCCAGCACCACGCAAACACCAGCGAAGGTAGCGAGGCTCACCAACACCGTTTTGCGCAACAGCGGCTCAACCAGTTTCGCGGTCAGCCAGATCCCCGCCAGCGCCGCGAGACCAAACACCAACAACACCAGGTCCACTCGATCCGCCAGCCCCGCCGGCGCCACAAACGGTGCGATGTAGGTGTAGAGAATGTTGTGCGCCAGCATCCAGCTGATCACCACTGCCAGCACCGGCCGGACGCCCGGCGTCGTCAGCACTTTGCGTAACGACAGGCGCTGATGCGCAGGCTGTGGTGAATAGTCGGGGACTTTCACCAGCACCCAGACGATCAAAATCAAGGTCAGCCCCGACATGATGCCGAACGTCGTACGCCAACCGACCAGCCCTCCCAGCCATGTGCCGAGCGGCACCCCCAAAGACAGGGCAATCGGCGTACCGACCATGGCCAGTGCCAACGCCTTTCCCTGCTGATCAGGCTCGACCATCCGCCGCGCATAACCGGCCAACAGACTCCACGCCAGACCCGCCGCAACCCCGGCGAAAAACCGCGCCACCAGCGTCACACCATAGTGCGACGACAGCGCCGTAATCGAGTTGAACAGCAGAAAACCCACGATGGTCAGCAACAACACATTGCGCCGACGCCAGCCGCGCGTGGCAATGGTCATCGGGATCACCGCCAGCACCGAGCCCAGCGCATACGCGGTAACCATCTGCCCGGCCATGGAAGGCGAAATTGCCAGACCATCGCTGATCAGCGGCAACAGCCCGGCGGGTAAGGTTTCGGTGACGATGCAGATGAATCCGGTCATGGCCAGCGCCAGCAAGGCGCCAATGGGCAGGCGTTTGGGCGCAGCCGTTAGAGTCAATGAAGGTGTCACGGGAAACTCCTTGAGTTTGGAAAGTCAGACTTGCATACCGATCGATATAAAATACTGGCGGCAGCCGAGGCACGTTGTCAACGACTTATGTATCGACTAGTATCCAAATCACTTTCCGAGGAGTTTCCGCTATGGCCAGAACCGGCCGCCCCCGCGCATTCGATCGCGACGACGCCGTCGACCAGGCTATGCAATTGTTCTGGCAACACGGCTACGATTCGACGTCCCTTTCACTGTTGAAGGCTGAACTGGGCGGCGGCATTTCCGCGCCGAGCTTCTACGCCGCGTTCGGCTCCAAAGAAGCCCTGTTCGACGAATGCGTGCAGCGCTACCTGACGACCTTCGCCCAAGTCACCGAATGCCTGTGGGACGAAACCCTGCCGCCACGCCAAGCCATCGAAACCGCCCTGCGCCAATCGGCACGCATGCAATGCGACGACGGCCACCCGAAAGGCTGCATGGTCACCCTCGGCGTCATGAGCGCGCCGAGTCCGGAAAACGCCCACGTCGCTCAAGCCCTCACCCACTCCCGCGCCCGAACCCGCGCGGGGATTGTGGCGTGTGTCGAGCGTGGTGTGAGTGAAGGATTGTTAGCGGAGGACACGAACGCCGCCGCCATGGCGACGGTGTTCGACAGTTTCCTGCAGGGGATTTCCATCCTTGCTCGGGATAACACGCCGATTGAGAGTATTGATGCGGCGATTACGCAGGTGATGCGGACGTGGGATGTGATGGCGAAGAGTTGACGTCTACATGCACCCACCTAATCTGCGCCCATCTCGCCCAAGGCAGTACGCGGTCCTAACCATCCAGGACACGCCAAACCCTTGGGCGTTTTCTTATCAAAAAAAATGCAGGCCTAAAGCGGATGATCTGCGAGCCTCACTCGTAAAACTTCCCGGCCAACAAAATCTCCGCGCACCGTTGCCAGACATTAGAAACGGCAGCATCCGCCTGAGCATTCCTCGAAGTAGCCATCGCCCAAGCAGCCGCAGCATCAAGAAACGTATCGACCGATCCATTTTCCCAGCCCGACGCACCCGCTTCATAAGGAGACGATGGTGTCGCCTTGTCCAGCGCCTGCTCCCGGGAGAAATCAGCACCCAGCGCCGCGACGAACTCAATGAACGATTGCTCATCGGTGACACGTTCCAGCAACTCATCAAGATCGACAGACATAGTCATCCTTGCATTGAAAGATTAGTGCCGAGCAGCACGCGATAATCACAAGATGCCCCATCGCTAAGCGACCACCTCAACATAACTCGACTCCCCGCCACCCTCGGCCCCCGACAACCAACCCCACACAAACCGCAACGTCGTCCGCCCCGCCTCATCAACTCCCACCACGCCCCGCGACCAACCCGCGCGAATCTCGCCATCCGTGGTGATGCACTGATAAAGCAGCTCGATACTATCCGGCCCGGTCACCCGCCCAACCTGGTTGCCCATGCGAATATGCCCACCCGCATAAGTCCCCCAAACCGCCGCGCCTTCGACGAAGTAGTGAAACACCGTGCGTGCATCGGACAAGCCCTGAGCATTGTTCGCCACGGAAAACCGGCGGTTGTGCAAACGCTCGGTGACTTGCGAAAAAGCTGATTTCATAAACAACGCATCCTTAGTCGAGAAGATCCATTCCAGCCTTCGCGCATCCTAATCCATTACCTTCTCGCAGCAAGGCTCTACAGCCGTTTTCCGCCAACCTAACCGCACAGCCCCGTTTGACGGTCCTACTCGCCCCACCTAGTCTGCCCAAAACACCCTTTCAGCCAAAACCGAGTTCACGAGAGGCAAGATGAGCAACTTCCCAATCGTCGCCACCGTTCTCTCAATGATCCTCGGGCTCTCCGTCACCCGCCTGCTGCTTGGCGTATTAACGGTGTTCCGCATCCGCCGAGTAGCCAAGCCAGATTGGGTGGCGCTGGTCTGGGCGGTGATGCTGTTTACCATGCAGCTGCAATTCTGGTGGGCCGTCAACGCACTGTCGACGGTGAAACAGAGCTTCTCGTTTCTTGAATTTCTACTGCTGGTGATGCTGACGCTGTCGCTGTTTGTCACCGCTGCGTTGTTGCTGCCGAGCCGTAGTGAGGATGAGCAGAACGGGTTGCGCGTGTATTTCGAACAGGATGGGCGCTATGCATTGCTGTCGCTGTCCACGTATCTGTGCCTGGGGCTGATCGTCAATGTCACGCTGTTTGAGGCATCGCCTGTAGCGCTTTGGGGTTTGCTCGATGTGGTCATGATTGCGTTGCCGATTGGCGCATTTGTGGCTCGGTCGCGTAAAGCGTATGCGGCGATTACGTTGATTTATGTGCCGATCAATGTGATCGACACGCTGATTTCGCTGGCGAATTAACTCCCCCTCTAGCCACGGGACTTGCTGCGGTGGATCGCGAAACGGCTATCGCTCCTCCAGTCCACAAAGACATCGCAAAAACAGCTCGAACTGCCCTGTTGAAGCAATTCCTGGACTTTGTTTAAAGACACCCCAAGTTACGTCATCCCAACCTACAACGCCTTGCGCCGTTGCCTACGACTACGCCAGAATCCGCCGGCTTGTGCGCCTTGGATGCGGGTTCTATTGTGGGTCGGTCACTGAATAGCAGTGATCGGGTTTGGTAGCCCGGCATACCTGTCGCATCGCAGATCTATTTGCACGGACGTCTTCGTCCGCTGTTTATGGTGGCCATGCGTAGGGCGTCTTCGGACGCGCCGGGTATCCAGGTGACCGGTCTACCAACCTGCGTTTTGGCCACCACCCTCGTTTGGTAGCGAAAGTGATGGCTCCACTTTTCATCCTGGAGTTTCATCTATGTTCAAAATAACGCCGAATCCGCCAGAAACAGATCCGATCTCGGGCGACGAAGCCCCCGACGCAAAGAAATTCAACGAAGCCGTCGACCGCGCCCTCTCCCATTACCTCGGCCCCGCCCCGGAAATCATGCTCACCCCGTACCAAACCAACACGATGTTTATCGCCAACCCGAACACCAAGACTGAGGAATTGCTGGTGAATGCCAGCGAATCACTCGGCTCGGCCTCGGTGATGCTTGGGGATGTGATCGGGCTGGTGCAGGGACCGGCACGCAAGACGCTGCAAGGCATTGCACAGGTGGTGATGCTTGGGGAGTTGGCAGTGAATCGGGCGTTGGATAACGTAGTGCCAACGGAGTAACCGGCCCCCGACTATGGCGGCGATTAGGCCGCCATACGGGAGAAAACAGAGAGAAAAATGAGCATAACGACCAATTTTCGGCCCATTGCGGCTGTTCGGAGTCGACTGATGTAATCGAACAAATATCACCGTGATCACATCTAACTTTCGATGTAACTAGCTAAGCGCATGACGTCGCTCATACTTTTAAGCCTGACAGTAAACTCTCCGTTCGCATTCTCTTTTACGTCGGGAATTCTTTCAAAAATTTCCTCACGCGAAAACTTTTGGAGACGCAGGCACGGCTTTCTGAAGTAGAACAACATCCACTTTTGGTTCGGAATGAATGCAAAATCGCAGTCATCCTCACGCAAGAAACGAAAATCCTTGATGTATCCGTGCGAGCTTGGAAAGCAGTCATAGCCCTTAAGCGTTGATGCCCATCCAATCATGTACAAGAGCGCGTGCTTGGCCTCTGGAGTAACCAGAATCTCGTAGTATTCCCGCAACATCTCACTGTTCTCAGCTCCGCGCAGCATCTCGAGATCTCCCACTCTTTCCGATGGAGGCTGCCTTTAGCGTGAAAAAGCAGCTGCGGTGGTCGCCAGTCTTCAAGGTTCACCAAGCTGAGGCCTTGAAGCATTCTGGATCACAATCTGCTGGCGATTTCCTTCCAAATATAGGCGTAGTTGTATTTCAGCCAGCGCACCAACACCTTATCGAACTGCCGACGAAACCAATTACGTTTTCTCGCAGCCAACCTTTCCTCTATCGACTCTCTGAGTATGTCAGGATCGAAACCAGTCCATACCGGGGGTACTGCGGCCACAAGATTGGTGAAGCACACCGGTGCGACCTCTGAATAGAGAATTTCGTAAAGAATGTCAGGGTCGACGCCTCTTACTTTCCTTGCTAGGTAGTCATATTCAACCGGAAAGTCGTTGAAGGGCTCGGAGAGTGCCGCTCTGACCTTGGTCAGTTCTGGCTCAGTCAGAAGGTGTCCCAATGCGTGAACTCCTCAAGCTCTTCATCCAATGAACTCGCAACAGCTTCGCCCGCAACACCGCCTGCGATTGTTCCAACCAAGACCACTGCGATTGCACAAATGGGGGCACCAGGTCCGCAAAATGCGCTGACGCCCAACCCTGCAAGTACCCCACCAAATGCCCCAGCACCGACAATGATTCCTTGGCGCGCAGCTTCCTTGGGTTTGTTTTCAGCATTCAATATCTGATATGTCGCCAGAGCCGCAGTTACGAGAACACCAAGCTTGCCCATGATCAGCATCTTTTTTGTACCGGCCGAGAACTTGGCATTATCCCGGCCCGAAGATTCCAGAATGGTGTAATGGACTTTGTTCTTCTCTATTTCCGAAAGGCTGTCGTAACCTTTTTGGAATAGGTTTTCAGAGTACATATTTAAAAGTGTTTTGAGCTCCGTCCCACCCTTTTTCTTCCTCTGGGCGATTGCCAGCCCCTGCGCAGAGGTGAACTTGCGATGCTCAACCATGATTTTGTTGCGCATCTCGTGACTGAACTTCACTCCCTCTTGCGCCGTAATCTTTCCAGCTTTCACGTCATCGCGTGTTTGCTGAGACATACGCTGGATATTCTTGATATAGCTCGCTCGAGTTTTTTCATCAGATATCGCATCCAGTGAAAACCGCAGCGCAGAGCCCTCCATTAGCTCTAAAGCCCGATCAAGAGGAGAGTCTTGCAAGGCGTGCTCTCGCTGGACCACATAGCTGCCAGTGACGATGTACGGCTCTGTCATAGGATGGTCCTTATCCCAAAATCGAATTCAATAGACTTTCGGTGAGAGATGCCGCTTCTTCGGATGCTTGCTCTTCAAATTGGAGCATCACGCACGCCTTCCCCGATAGGTTCGAAAATTTAATGGCGTTGTCTTTATCAAATACACCGGGCAACGATGAGCCGTCATCAAAATGCGCGGTGCAGGATAGGCCTTCGTAGCTCTCGTCCGCAGGTATTCTGAAGCCGATCCAACGCGCATACCCCGCTAACGGCGCAGGAGCAACAAACTCACAAGGCGAATGGGTATCACCGATTATCACCGTCCCCGACCCGCCAACTACGACGCCGCCGTGAGTGCCACCCGTGTCAATGGTTGCGGCATTCTTACCGTTGATGAGCACAGTCGAAGATAGGCCAGATGAGAGCGCACTCCCGCATGTGCACGCGTCACCTTGCCGTGCTGCGGCCAGTCCGTCGAAAAAACACGTCGGGAGAGCCGACCGCAATAGGGTTGGTGCCGTGTCCTGGCAATGGGCAACTGTATGGATCACTTTTTCGCGCCGCTGGCTTGGCCATAATGACTTCCTGTCAAATCCTTGTGAGCGTCGTAAGCTACCAGAACAGGTCACTTGTTAAAAATCTATGTGTTGGAGGGCATTGTCTATCGCCCTCCAATAGCCGCACGCATTAGCTGATCAGCGTTTGAATCGAGACGTCACAACTCGGATGGGAAAGGCTGCCTCTGATTGCATTCACGGGCAGCAATCGGCCAAAAGCGGACGGTCAAGAGAGTGTCAGATTTTTTGTGTGCGAGCGGTGATGGCCTACCGTGACCCAGGCTTTCATTCGGCAGTCGCCACGTCCCCTTTTCCGGGACTGATGAGCAAACCTCATCAAGCTTTGCCGATTTACCCGTCTAGTCCTCAGTCGTTAGCGCGCTTACTGTTCTTCCCATGCCCAACGGGAGATCAACATGCACAAACGCACACTCGGCAACAGTTCACTCGAAGTATCCGCCCTCGGCCTCGGCTGCATGGGTCTGAGCCATGGTTATGGCCCGGCCACGGACACCGAACAAGCCATCGCACTGATCCGCTCAGCCGTTGAGCGAGGCGTCACGTTCTTTGATACCGCCGAATTCTACGGCCCCTATATCAATGAGCAAGTAGTCGGCGAGGCGCTGGCGCCAGTTCGCGACCAGGTCGTGATCGCCACAAAATTCGGCTTCGCCGTCGGCGCCGACAATACAAAGCAGACTCTGGACAGCCGCCCCGAACGTATTCGAATAGCCGTCGAGGGCTCGTTGCGTCGTTTGAAGACCGACTACATCGACTTGCTCTACCAGCACCGCGTCGATCCGAACGTGCCGATCGAAGACGTCGCCGGCGTAGTGAAGGACTTGATTGGCGAAGGCAAGGTCAAGCACTTCGGCCTGTCGGAGGCCGGTGCGCAGACCATTCGCCGTGCGCATGCGGTGCAGCCGATCACGGCGCTGCAAAGCGAGTACTCACTGTGGTGGCGCGATCCCGAGCAGGAAATCCTGCCGACGCTTTGGGAGCTGGGCATTGGCTTCGTGCCCTTCAGTCCGCTGGGGAAGGGGTTTCTCACTGGCACGGTGACGGCTGAGACCACTTACGGCAGCGACGATTTCCGCAGCATCGTCCCGCGTTTCAGCCAATCGGCGCTCCAGGCCAATCAGGCGCTGGTGGTGTTGGTCCGTCAGATAGCCGCGCAGAAACAAGCGACACCGGCGCAGATCGCGCTGGCCTGGCTGCTCGCGCAGGCACCGTGGATTGTGCCGATTCCGGGCACGACCAAACTGCATCGCCTGGAAGAAAACCTCGGCGGCGCGGAGATCACGCTTGATGCGGCCGAACTCAAAGCGATTGATACCGCGCTGGCGCAAGTCCGCATCGAAGGCGAGCGCTACCCCGAATCCCTCAAGGCGCGTGTCGGCCGATGAGTAACGATCACGATCCGCTGCGGCGCACGGTGATCGCCGCATTGGCCAGCGCGCCACTGCTGTCGCTTGCCGACACGCAGAGTGCCGGTGAAACACCGCGTTCTGGCTCGCGCATTCTGGTCGCGTATTTTTCGCGCTCGGGCAATACCCGTGTGGTTGCCGGGCTGATCCAGCGTGGACTGGGTGCCGATCTGTTCGAGATTTGTCCGGCCCACGCTTACCCCGAGGACTATCTGCAAACCGTGGAGCAGGCCCGCCAGGAGCGTGACAGTGGCTTCGAGCCCGAGCTGCAGAACAAGGTTCATGCCCTCAGCGACTACGACACGATCTATCTCGGTTTTCCGATCTGGGGTGAAACCGCGCCGCCGATCGTGCGCGCATTCCTCAGCGCCCACGACCTGACCGGCAAGACCCTCATCCCCTTCAACACCCACGGCGGTTACGGCTTGGGCAACAGCCGCAGTGTGCTGGTCAAGCACGCGCCGAAGGCCAAAGTGCTGGAAGGATTTGTGATGGAGGGTGAGCAGGAGCGCAAGACCATGGAACGCGTGAACGGCTGGCTGAACGATCACCCTCTCACGCATTAATCGAATTCTGTACGGAGTGACATAATGAAAAACCGCACGTTGGGCAATGGCCTGGAAGTGTCTGCATTGGGCCTTGGCTGCATGAGCATGACGTCGGCCTACGGGCCGGCAGCCGACCAAGCCAGCATGATCAAGCTGATTCGTTCGGCCCACGAGCAAGGCGTCACCTTGTTCGACACCGCCGAAGCGTATGGCCCGTTCGCCAATGAAGAGCTGCTGGGCGAGGCCTTGCAGCCGATCCGCGAGCAGGTCGTCATCGCCACCAAGTTCGGCTTCGATATCGACCCGATCACCGGCGCACGAGGCGGCGGCACCAATAGCCGGCCGGAGCGTATCCGCGCCGTCGCCGAGGCGTCGTTGAAGCGCTTGCGTACCGATCACATCGACCTGTTTTATCAGCACCGCGTTGATCCGCAGGTGCCCATTGAAGACGTCGCCGGCACCATCAAGGAATTGATCGCCGAGGGCAAGGTCAAGCATTTCGGCCTGTCTGAGGCAGGTGTGGAAACCATCCGCCGGGCCCACGCGGTACAACCGGTCACGGCGGTACAGAGCGAATACTCGCTGTTCTGGCGCGGCCCGGAACTGGAGCTGCTGGCGGTGCTGGAAGAACTGGGGATCGGCTTCGTACCGTTCAGCCCGCTGGGCGCCGGTTTTCTCACCGGTCAGATCGATGAGCACACGCAGTTCGACGCCAGCGACTTCCGCAACTTCGTCCCGCGTTTTTCCCCCGAAGCGCGCAAGGCCAACCTGGCGCTGGTCGATGTGGTGAAAGTCGTCGCTGAGCGTAAGCACGCGACACCTGCGCAAGTCGCGCTAGCCTGGTTGCTCGCACAAAAACCGTGGATTGTGCCGATCCCTGGCACGACCAAACCCCATCGACTGCAAGAGAATCTGGGCGCGGTCGAACTGCAATTGACCGGCGACGATCTGCGCGTGATCAACGAGCAGATCGCGCAGATTCAGGTGCACGGTGAACGCCTGCCGGAATCGGCACTGAAAATGACCGGACTCTGAGTCTGCCCAACGCGGCGCCACGGGCGGCGCCGCTTTTCTTGTCTGACCGGAGAACCAATCCGATGAACCGATTGATTGCGCCACTCGTTGCTTTGTCACTGATGGCGGCAGAGTCCCAGGCCGCCGGCGAAATCCGCATCACGCCAAACGGCGCGCAGCCCTCGGTCAAGGGCGCGGCGCAAAACTTTACCGGCACGGTGCGCGTTGATGGCCTGTTCAAAGGTGAACCGCCGGCGCGCATCGGCGGCGGCACAGTGACCTTCGAGCCGGGCGCACGCACGGCGTGGCACACCCATCCGCTGGGGCAAACGCTGATCGTCACTGCCGGCGTCGGCTATGTGCAGCAAGAGGGTGGCGCGCGTCAGGAGATCCGTCCGGGCGACAGTGTCTGGATTCCACCGAACACCCGTCACTGGCATGGCGCCACGGCCAGCAACGGCATGACCCACATCGCCATCGCTGAAGCCGAGGACGGCAAGACCGTCACTTGGGGGGAACAGGTCTCGGATGCGCAATACGCCGGTAAATGAAGTTACGGAATGTGTCGAAGTTGCGCTCCCGGCACGTTGGGGGCAATCGACTAGTCGACGTCTAAGCCCCGAATCTGCGGGGTTGCGTCTGGATTTCTGCGATGACTGCTCCGTCGATTCATGAGTTCTGCTCAGGAACCCATGCGCAATATCAGGGTTAATCGCCATAACCAACCTCCGTACGATTCAGCGACACCGCAGCGCCCCGCAATGGATGGAGCCCTTCACGATGATCACTGACACCCGCAACAGCACTGCACTCCCCACACTCATGGCGCTCTGCCTTGGCGTCGGGGCGATGTTCAGCGTCACCACTCAAGCAGCCGAGGCTTCGCCCACCATGACCAGCACACCCGCCAGCGCAGCCAGCTTGTCGAGCCAGCAACAAGCCATTCCACTGATCGCGGCGTTCATGGCGACCAGCGACATGCCCAACCTCAACACGGCGCTCAACCAAGGGCTTGATGCCGGCCTGACCATTAGCGAAACCCGTGAAGTTCTCGTGCAGCTCTACGCCTACGTCGGCTTCCCCCGCAGCCTCAACGCCTTGAATGAATTGATGACCGTGGTGCAGGCGCGCAAACAACGCGGCCTTGACGATGCGCCGGGACGTGAGCCGAGCCGGGCGACTCCGGTCGGGGATGAGCTATTGGCAGCGGGTACGGCGAATCAAACGAAAATCTCCGGCGCCCCGGTCAAAGGCCCGGTGTTCGAGTTCGCTCCGGTGATCAACCGGTTCCTGCAAACCCATCTGTTCGGCGACATTTTCGAGCGCGACAACCTCGACTGGCAAAGCCGCGAACTGGCGACAGTCGGGGCGCTGGCAGCGTCCCCGGGCGTGGAATCGCAACTGCGTTCGCACATGGCGGCGAGCCTGCGCGTCGGGCTAAGTGCGGCACAGTTGCGCCAGGTCACCGAGCTGCTTGAAAAGCATGGCGATACACAGACTGCCAAGCGGGCAAGCGCAGCGCTGACCCAAGCGCTCGCAACAGCGGGGAAATGACATGAAATCTGCAAAGCATTTACTGAGCGTCACGCTGCTGAGCCTGTTGGCGGCCTGCGCGAACCACTCCGAAGGCCCGCTGCTGATCCAGAAACAAGGCAGCTTCGCCGCCGGCGGAACGATGACCACGGCACCGGGCACCTTCAACCCGCGCCAACCGATGACACCCAACGGCCAGACCTACCACGGTGACCACGTCTACGCCTTCTATCAAATCCCGGCGGACGCGCGAAAACTGCCCATCGTCATGTGGCACGGCGCGGGTCAGTTTTCCAAGACCTGGGAAACCACCGCCGATGGTCGCGAGGGTTTTCAGAACATCTTTCTGCGCCGCCACTACGGCGTCTATCTGATCGATCAGCCCCGGCGTGGTGATGCCGGGCGCAGCATGGTCGAGACCACCATCAAGCCTGTGCCGGACGAACAACTGTGGTTCAACCAGTTCCGCATCGGCCTTTGGCCCCGCTACTTCAACGGCGTGCAAGTGGCACAGGACGCCCAGACCCGCGAGCAGTTTTTCAGGGCAATGACGCCGAACACCGGGCCGTTTGACATGGGCGTGGTCTCCGATGGTGTGTCGGCGCTGTTCGACAAAATCGGCCCCGGCATCCTGTTTACGCATTCTCAGGGTGGCGGGCCGGGCTGGTTGACGGCGATCAAGAACGACAAGGTCAAAGCCATCGTGGCGTTCGAACCGGGCAGCAGTTTCGTGTTTGCTGACGGTGAAGTGCCGGCGCCGATTCCCAGCGCGTTCGACACGGTGCAAGGCGCAGCGGTGCCGATGGAGCAATTCATGGCACTGACGCGCATTCCGATCCTGATCCTGTACGGAGACAACATTCCGGAACAGACAGTCGATCTGCCCGCTCAGGACAGTTGGCGCGCACGCCTGAAAATGGCCCGGCTCTGGCGTGACGCGGTCAATCGCCATGGCGGTGATGTGCGACTGATACACCTGCCGGAGATTGGCATTCACGGCAATACCCATTTCCCCATGTCGGATCTGAACAACGTGCAGATCGCTGATCTGGTCGCGCAGTTCCTCAAAGAAAAACAGCTGGACTGACCCAAATACTTTTGCTACTGCCGCCCTTTTTTTGCTCAGGAGCTTCACGTGAAAAACACTCTCAAAGCCACGCTCATGTCGGCATTGGTCGGTCTCTCGGCGGGCGAAGCGTTAGCCGCTGACTACAAGAAGAACCCGTTCACACTCGCCTATGACGGCGCGATCAGCAAGAACGAGCCGGGCAAGGTCAACATCCACCCGGTCAGCTATAAGCTCAACGGGCTGGACATCGCCGCCAATGTCTACACTCCTGCCAACTACGACGCGAAGAAGAACTACCCGACCGTGGTGGTTGCGCATCCCAATGGCGGCGTAAAAGAGCAAGTCGCCGGTCTCTATGCCCAGCGGCTCGCCGAACAGGGCTACATCACCATCACGGCCGATGCGGCCTATCAGGGCGCCAGCGGTGGCCAGCCGCGCAGCATCGATAAACCGGCGTATCGCATCGAAGACATTCACGGCATGGCCGATTTCATCAGCCAGTTCGCTGGCGTGGATGACAATCGTCTGGGCCTGCTCGGCATTTGTGGCGGCGGTGGTTATTCGTTGGCGGCGGCGCAAACCGACAAACGCTTCAAATCCCTGGCGACGGTGAGCATGTTCAACTCGGGTCGAGTACGCCGCAACGGCTACAACGACTCGCAAATGGACAGCATCCAGCAACGTTTGCAGCAGGCATCAGCTGCCCGCGCGCAAGAGGCAGCGGGGGGCGCGGTGCTGTATTCGGGGGATGCCAACCTCACCGACGAGCAGATTGCCAAACTGCCTTTCGAACTGTATCGCCAAGGCTATGAGTACTACTGGAAAACCCACGCGCACCCGAACTCGACCTTCAAATACACCACCAGCAGCCTTATTGACCTGATGCGTTTCGACGCCACCGACCATATCGAATTGATCAATCAACCGTTGCTGATGATCGCCGGCAGCAAGGCCGACAGCCTGTACATGACCCAGGATGCGTTCCCCAAAGCCACCGGCACCACCGACAAGGAAGTGTTCATCCTCGATGGCGCCACCCACATTGAAACCTACTGGGTGCCGCGTTATGTCGATGCCGCGATTGGCAAACTGACCACGTTCTACGCCCGTACCTTGTAATCAACTCTCTGGGGGTCGCGCATCTGTGTGCGACCTGCTTTCATGGAATAATCACGCGCCCCCTCATGAGAGGTTCTCATCAATGTCCCGCGCCAATCTCAACGACCTGCAAGCCTTCGTGGTCATCACCCGCGAAGGCAGCTTTACCCGTGCTGCCGCACAACTCGGCGTCTCGCAGTCGGCGCTGAGCCACACCATGCGCGCACTGGAAAGCCGCTTGGGTGTGCGCCTGCTGACGCGCACCACACGCAGCGTCTCGCCGACCGAGGCGGGTCAGCGGTTGTATCAATCGATGGCACCGAGGTTCGATGAGATCGAACTGGAACTGGCCGCCGTCAGCGAGTTTCGCGACACCCCCGCCGGCAATGTGCGGATTCAGGCGTCCGAGCATGCGGCGAACAATATTCTCTGGCCGAAGCTGCTGAAGGTGCTGCCCGACTACCCGGACATCAGGGTCGAAATCACCGTCGATTACGCCCTTTCCGACATCGTCGCGCAGCGGTATGACGCGGGGGTGCGCCTGGGCGAACAGGTAGCCAAGGACATGATTGCCGTACCGATTGGGCCATCGTTGCGCATCGCCGTTGTCGGCTCGCCGCAGTATTTCCAGCATCGGCCTTACCCGATGGAACCGGGAGATCTGGCGGCGCACAACTGCATTAACCTGCGCCTACCGACTCACGGCAGCCTGATGCAATGGGATTTCGAAAAGGATGGCCACGAGCTCAAGGCCCGCGTCGAGGGCCAATGGACATTCAACAGCAGCGTGCCAATTCTGCGTGCGGCCGTGGCGGGATGTGGCTTGGCTTTCCTGCCAGAGGACATGGTGGCGAAGGAACTTGCGGACGGTAGCCTTGTGCGGGTGTTGGAAGATTGGTGTCAACCCTTTGCCGGTTACCATCTCTACTACCCCAATCGTCGCGAACACTCATCAGCGTTTGGCGTTGTAGTTGAAGCGTTACTCTACAGGGACTGAGACATCGACCTTCAAGGCGTCTGGATTTTTTCCGCCCCCTCACAACCGTGAATTAGCAGATGATTTTGATCGACTGCGTCGGGCGCGACCGGCTGCAATGGGAGGTTTACTGCTCATTATGAATGGCAGCTATTGGCCGAGAGCAGCCTTTCGTGAATGGCAGCAATTGGCCGAAAGCTGAACCACCACCAGCTGCTACCACCCAGTCCAAAAAACGGCTGCTTCCCTGATTACGCAGCCTCCTCACGCTTTCGTTCTAAACAACTTATTCATGTAGTACCTCAAACTCCACCGATCCTTCGGCCGCGGCTTATAGTGCGTTTTATTCCTCTGCCCCGGCTCCCCGCCCACCCCACTCGCCGTGTAGTAATAAAGCGCAATCGACCGCCGAGTGATGTGTTCCGGCGTAGTCAACGGCTCCGGATGCCCATGGTTACTATCCTTGTCCGTATTAAAAATCACACACCGGTTATAAACCGGTAGCACTTTCTTCAGACATTTCTTCATCCCCACATCCCAAAGCTCCAGGTTGCCGCCGTACGCCTCCTGCCAGTCCTCGGTCAGGTAAATGATCACGTTCAGCCGTCGCTCGACGTTGAGCTTTTTGTTTAGTCGAAAATCCGAGTGCACGCCGAGGAAGCCGCCGGTTTTGGTTTCGTGCAGGCCGCCGCCGGCGAAATACGGATCGGGGATCAGGCCTTGTATGCCGGTAAGTTTTTCGAGGAATTCCAGCATGGGTGCGGAGTTGAAGGTGTTGAATACGTTCTTCAGGTACGGGCTGCAGGCGTTAGGGCTGATTTGGCGTTTGAGTTGGCCTTTGTAGCCGCGCTCGTAGGTCTGTTCGTTGTTGGTCGGTTCGACCGGGAAGTGTTCGCGAATGCTGGCGATGACGTCTGCTTGCAGGAAGTTGTCGATGACGATGTGCGGGAATGGTGTGGCTTGGGTGTATTCGTGGGTCAGCGATTCGCCGAAAGCGCTGGCGGCGTTTTGGTCGAAGTCGAGTTCCGGGGTCAGGGTGATGGGGAGTGTTTGTGTGTTGGCTTGCATTGCCGCTCCGATGATTTTTGGCTTTCAGGGCTGGGCAAACAGGGGCTGGGGCTTGGCGCGGTGCCTGTGTTTGCTTGCTGAGTACAGTGGCGAGCAGGTTGCCATGTCGGCGATTGGCTGCCGAGTGTCCTTTGCTTAAACGTGGTGCGGCGGTGTTACGGCATGTTTCCGACTGTCACAAACCGGTCATATTTCCTCTGCTAACCTCCTCGGCGCCCTACCCTTCACCCCTGTCCTAGAGCCCCCAACCGAAGGTGCCGCCAAGGTGTTTCCGACTCCCGTTCGCCAGCAAATCATCCTGCGCTCCGACAACCTCCGTTCGGACGACTTCGGTGCACTGTTTTCCAGATTGTTTGGCAATCGTTATGCGGACAATCCGCCGCTGCCGTCGAACATCATTATTGGCGGGGTCTACGGGCGGCACGATGGCGTGAGTTTTCGGCGGATGCGTTATCACGGTGATTTCACCGTCGCTTTCCCTGATCCACAGGATGAGATCACGTTCGTCATTCCCACTGCCGGCAAGATCGTTTTCAACCATGCCACCGAGTCTATCGGGGTGTCGCACGTTGGGCTGGCGATTGATAAGGCGGATATCCGTTCGATGCGTTTCTTTGATGATCACGCGCATCACGGGATGTCGATCAATCGCCATCAGCTCACCGAGCGGCTGTCGGCGCTGTTAGATAAACCGATTCTGCAGAAGATCGTTTTTGAGCCGAGCGTGGATCTTGAGACGGCAGCGTTTCAGGGGATCAAGGCGTTGATTGATCTGGCCACGGGGACGGAGTTTGATCTGTTGATCAACAGCGGGACGTTGATGCCGTCGCGGTTGCGCGAGATGTTGATTGATGCGGTGCTGGAGGCTTGGCCGCATAACTTTTCCGAGGCGTTGCGGCGGCCGACGGCGATGGTTGCGCCGCGCCATGTGAAGTTGGCGGTGGAGTTTATTCAGGCGCATCCGGAGCAGTTGGTGAGTGGTGTGGATCTGGCGCGGTTGAGTCATGTGAGTCAGCGGGCGTTGCAGGAGGGGTTTCGGCGGTTTGTCGGGATGTCGATTGTGGCGTATCAGCGGCAGGTGCGGCTGGAGCGGGCTTATGAGGTGTTGAAGCAGCGGGGTTCGGGGTCGGTGACGGAGGTGGCGTTGCGGTTCGGGTTTAGCAATGTGGGGCGGTTTTGTCGGTATTTTCAGGGGGCTTATGGGGTGAGTCCGGCGGATTTGCGGGGGCGGGATTGAGGGTGTGAGTCTGTTGTGGTGATGGTGGCTGGGAAGGCGCTATCGCTAGCAGGCTAGCTCCCACAGGGGTCTGTGTTGTGATTGAGATTGTTGGCAATCCACAAAACCTGTGGCTGGCTTGCCAGCGATTGCAGTGGGTCAGGCAATGGAGATGTTGGCTGGGCTGGCCAAATCGCTGGCAAGCCAGCTCCCACAGGGGTCAGCGGTGTGATTGAGATTGTTGGCATTCCACAATCTTTGGGAGCTGCTTGTCAGCGATGGCGGTGGGTCAGGCAATGAAGAGGTTGGCTGTGCTGGCCCAATCGCTGGCACGCCAGCTCTCACAAGGATTTTTGGTGTGCCTGAGATTGTTGGCAATCCACAAAACCTGTGGGAGCTGGCTTGCCAGCGATGGCGGTGGGTCAGTCGATGGAGAGGTTGGCTGTGTTGGCCCAATCGCTGGCACGCCAGCTCTCACAAGGATTTTTGGTGTGCCTGAGATTGTTGGCAATCCACAAAACCTGTGGGAGCTGGCTTGCCAGCGATGGCGGTGGGTCAGGCAATGAAGAGGTTGGCTGTGTTGGCCCAATCGCTGGCAAGCCAGCTCCCACAAGGATTTTTGGTGTGCCTGAGATTGTTGGCAATCCACAAAACCTGTGGGAGCTGGCTTGCCAGCGATGGCGGTGGGTCAGTCGATGGAGATGTTGGCTGGGCTGGCCCTATCGCTGGCAAGCCAGCTCCCACAGGGGTTTGTGGTGTGATTTAGATTGATAGCAACCCATAGAACCTGTGGTGTTGGTTGGAGTGGGGTCTTCCTTGACCCCGCTTTTTTTAGAAGGCGTAGCTGGCTTTGAGGCCGCCGTTGAAGCCGTGGCTGTCGCCGCCGCCGTTGGCGCCGACTTCTGCACCCAAGCTCAGGGCGCCGAGGCTGGCCCTGAGGTTGACGCCGCCGCTGAACTGATCGCGATTATCGAAAGCCGCGCGTTGTTCGATGTCGAGGCCCAGCAGGTGGCTTTGGCTCTCGACCTGGTTATCGCCCAGTGTGCGTTCGTAACCCACTTGTACGCCCGGCACCAGTTGCCAAGCGCCCATCGCCACTGGGGCGAAGGCGACGTTGAGGTTGGCGACGGCGCTGCGGCGGGTGGCGCTGTTGTCGTCGACGTCGAGGGCCAGTTCGCTGCCCTTCTCTTTGAAGCCGTTGAGGTCTAGGTGGCTGACTCGGAAGCCTAGGCTCGGCTCGAAGGTCATGCCGTTGACCGGGGCGCGATAACCGAGAGCGACGGTGGCGCCGCTGAGGTTGCCGTGGGTGTCGCCCTTCGCGGTGCCGAGGCCGCCGCCGAGATCGCGTTTGCTGTCGTAGTCGACGTAGCCGACGCTGGCGTTGGCGTCTAGGAACAGGCCTTGTTCGAGGCTGGTGAAACCGTAGCGGGCGCCGACATTGAGGAAGGTGAAGTCGGTGTCGGCTTCGCCACCCGCGCCGCCGACGCTGCCTTTGCTGTAGCCGAAGCCGCCGCGTGCGCTGAGTTGTTCGCTGAAGCGTTGGGTGATGCCGACCATCAGGCCTTGGCTGTGTTCGTTGCTGCTCTCGGCGTGGGACGAGCCGTCGGTGCCGAGGTAGCCGGCGAGCGCGGTGGTCCAGAGGCGGTATTGGCCGATCTTGAGATCAGTGCCGCTGGCGAACGGTGCGGCGGCTTGTTCGATCATCGCGTTTTGGCGCAGCAGGTAGCTGGCGGCGTCGGCGTGCACCTGGCCGCCGACCTGGGATTCAACACCGCCGAGGGTGCCGGCATCGATCGCCGATTGCAGATAGTAGTTGTAGGCGCTGTAGGTGCCGGACAGGCTGGTGTTTTGCAACTCGCGGAGCAATTCGGCGCCGGCAGCGGCGTTGCCGATCAGCCCGGCCTGACCCGGCAGGCTGTTGTATTCGACCAGTTTGCCGCGCAGGACGTAAATGGTTTCTTGCGACAGGCCGAGGCCTTGTTTGAGGTAGTTGTCCATGCTGCCGTATTCGGCGGTGACTTCGTCGAGTCCGGCCTGCAAGTAGCTAGCCTGGACGCCGAGCAGTGGCTCGTAGATCGCGGCCATGCTTGGCGGTAGCGCCTTCAGCGTGGCGGCGACGCGGGCGGCGGTGTAGTCGTTGGTCGCCAGGTAGTTGGCCATGATGGTTGCGTTGTCGACGCCGGCAATGCTCTGCAAAACGGCAGCGGTCCAGCCGGTGCGATCCTTGCCGGCGGTGCAGTGGAACAGTTGCGCGGCATCGACACTGGCCAGTTCATTGAACAGCACGCCGAACTGGCCGCGCATGCCGGCGTCGCTGACAAAGGCGCGGTTGGTCTGCTCCATCATGGCGATGGCGTCGGCGGCGCTGTTGAAGGAAATGTTGGTGATATTCGAGCCAGAGGTGGTGCTGCCGATGATGTCGATGTTCTGGTAGGTCGCGCCACTGATCATTGTGTCCGGGGTGGCGGCGATTTCGCTCGGGGTGCGCAGGTCGTAGATGGCTTTGATGCCAAGGCTGTTGAGGGTCGCCAGATCGCTGGCCGTCGGCGTCAGCGCGTTGGAGCGGTAGAACACGCCGCTGCGCATCGTGCCGTCGTGGGCCGTGGTGTACGCGGTGGTGATGCCGGCGATATCACGGAAGTTGTCGATGCCTTGCAGGCGCGGCGTGTCCAGCGGCACGGACTCGGCAGCATGGGCGGCGGCGATGGACAGGCTCAGTACGGACAGCGAACACAGAAGACGTTGAAACACAGTGCAGCCTCATTGTTTAAGCGTTGGGCTGGTCACTATGGGTAGGCAAGTGATACTGAATATGACAGTTTTGCTTTGAATGGAAATGGCAGCGCGATCGGGCCGTGGGGTGCGCGATTGGTCCGTACCAGGCGCTAATCCAGGGAGCAATTTAGACCTGTCTGCTTGGATGATTGAAGATTTCGGGCGTCACCCAATACCTGTGGGAGCATGGCTTGCCCGCGAAAGCGGTAGGTCTGGCTATGAGGATGTTGGACGTGCCGACGCCATCGCTGGCAAGCCAGCTCCCACAAAGTTTTGCGGTGTATGGAATGCTCGCGCAAGGCGAGCCGGCGGTTGATCTACAGCAATATTTGCCCCACACACCGGCGGTATTCTGAAAGGGCTGGGAAACAGCCGTGCTGTGCGCACGTCACAGGCCTTGAGGCCAAGGTGGCGCCATGAACAAAAAACGCATTGTCTGGGGGAGCATTCTCCTGGGCCTTCCGTGTGTCTTGCTTCCGGTCATTTTGATGGGTTACGTCGCCTGGATGTTGAATCTGGCAGCGGCTCAACAACGTCTGGAAACCCTCGCTTCCATCGCCTCCAGTCGTGCCCATGGCACCTTCAGTGAAGCGGCCGGCGCGCTGAAATCCATCGCCGGCTCGCGGCTCGCGCCGTGCACGCCGGAAAGCATCGACGAGATGCGTCTGCTGACCATCAACACCCTCTCGGTGAAGTCGATCGGCTATGTCGAAGAAGAGATTTACGCCTGCGGGTCATGGGGCCTGGTCGGGCAGCATGCGGCGCCGTGGCGTGAAGACTTCACCACCGCGGATGGCGTGCGTGTGTCGCTCGGTGTGCAGTCGCGCATCGTTGCGGCCAAGCCGATGATGGCGCTGCAGTACGCGGCGTTCAACGTGCTGGTCGATCCCGAGCAGTTTTTGCAGGTGATGCTTGACGAGGATCTGCACCTGGCGGTCGGCACTGCTGCCGGACAATTGGTCAGTGCCTCGCGACCGGGCGCAGAACACTTTCTTGCCCGCGTGCATTCCGGCCCGCATTCGGGCCTTGCCGACGGCTATCTCTACACCCTCGTGCACAGCGGCGACTGGGTCGTCATCGCCGCGCTGTCGCGCCATGAGCTGATGCAAGGCTTGATCCGCCGGGAGTTACTGCTATTGCCCATCGGTGGTTTGCTCGCCGGGGTGCTGGTGTTGCTGATCGTGCGCCGCACCCGGCAACGTCTGTCGCCGCTGGCGGAACTGCAAATGGCGGTGCGCAATCGTGAGTTCGTTGTTCACTATCAACCGATCATCCGCCTCAGCGACGGAGCCTGCGTCGGTGCGGAGGCACTGGTGCGCTGGCAGCATCCGGATGGCTCGCGGGTGTGCCCCGATGCGTTTATTCCGCTGGCCGAGCACAGCGGTTTGATTCTGCCGATCACCGATCAGGTCATCGACAATGTGATGCGTGACCTCGGCCCGTTGCTGGTCAAGGAGCGCAGCTTGCACGTGGCGATCAATCTGGCGGCGAAGGACGTCAGCAGCGGGCGCTTTCTGGCGAAACTGGAGGCCGCGCTGGACCGGGCCAACGTGCAGCAGCATCAAATCTGGCTGGAGGCCACCGAGCGCGGATTCGTCGAGATCGACGCCGCGCGGGCCACGGTCAACCATGCCCGTGAGCTGGGTTATCTGGCGGCTATCGATGATTTCGGCACCGGGTTTTCCAGCCTGCAGCATTTGCAGCAACTGCCGCTGGACGTGCTGAAGATCGACAAGTCGTTTGTCGATAATATCGATCAGGATGCCGCGACCGGCACCGTGACCGGCCACATCATCGAAATGGCCAAGAGCCTGCGCCTGCAGATAGTCGCCGAAGGCATCGAGACCGAAGCCCAGCGCGATTACCTGCGCGATCACGGCGTGCATTTTGGTCAGGGCTGGCTGTTTGGCAAAGCGATGCCGGCGGATGAGTTTTTGCGGTTCTATCAAGACCGGGCAAACGTGCTTGTCGACCATCCAGCGCTAGAAAGCGTGTAACTATCGACGACCTCCGGACAAGCCACCAGTCAGCTGATCAAGAATCTGCACGAGCTCAGGTCGCGTCCATTTTTCCCACGGTACGACCTCCTTGTTATCACCGGTGTGCCAATGCTCTCCAGAATCAAACGCGAGGTAGATGGAAAAAGCCGGCTCGGGCATTTCGGCATCCATGCCGAGGTTCACGATATCGCCGAACAACAGATTCATCACCTCGTCGCATGCGTGAAAGTCGCGTGCACCGCTAAGGAACTGATCGGCCATGGCAATCGCGACTTGATTCAACAGGTCGCGAGGATTCATCTGCACGGCCTGAGAAATAAGGCTCAAGTCGTGAATCGTGTCTTGCTCGAGGATTTGTAGAACGTAAGCAAGATCAGCGCGGCTCAGGGTCGGCAAGGCGTGTCCTCCGGGCGTACAGTGAAGTGTGCGCGCAGCATGCAATGGATCCCCACCGTTGCCAACGTTTGCCTCACCCTTCAGTTGGTCTGGCTGACGACCTTGATGTCCGTAATCCCTACCCGCTCGGCCTGTTCGAGGATCTGCTCGGGTGTTGAGTCTGCAGTGGGCATCATCAGGCCGTTTTCAGCGTCGCCCAAGTGCAGTTCCAGCAGATGCATCGCGGCTTCGTGCTCGGACAACTGCTGTTCCTTGAGTTCAAGCAGAAAAGTCCGCGGCTCGCCGTTGAACAGATATTCGATGTGATAGGTGTACATGATGTCATCCACGTCAGTTGGAAAAGGCACTGATTATCCTGACGCAGTGGTCAGTTTTTAGTTCAAATTGAATCGCCTCTCTGGCCAATCCGGATTTCATGGCAAACTTTTTCCTTGCCGAGGCGTCCCTTTCTTAAACCCCCAACCGGCTGATTTCAGCCAAGGACAGGCGATGACCTTCTTCATTTTTCTTCTGGCCTGCGCAGCAGCGGCAACCACCGGCGTGATGTTCAAACCGGGGCCGTGGTACGAAGGGCTGAACAAACCCGGTTTCACCCCGCCCAACTGGGCGTTCCCCGTGGCCTGGACGATTATCTATCTGCTGCTGGCCTGGGCCGGTTACCGCTTGAGCCTGATTCCCGGTAGCCAGACCGTGCTGGCGCTATGGGCGGCGCAGATTGCGCTGAACACGCTGTGGACACCGGTGTTCTTCGGTGCGCATCAGGTGCTGGCGGCGATGGTGATTCTCACCGTGTTGTGGCTGGTGGTCGCGGCGATGGTGGTGCTGGCGATACAACTGGACCTGATCACTGGTTTGATCCTGTTTCCTTATCTGGCGTGGCTGTGTGTGGCGGCGGCGTTGAATTTTTCCATCCTGATCAAGAACCGCTGATGAGCAATGCCAATTGCGGTACTGCAACACCGTGGCCGCAGGGCGAACGCGAGTTGGATGAGGTACGCGCCTTCAACAGGAAGCTGGCCTGGCTGCCACGTTTCAAGATCCGCAATCGCCTGACGCCGCGTTTGATTCAGGCGCTGTTGCGCGTCAGCCAGATCGGCGGTTCCGGCGTGTTGCGCAAGTTTGGTCTGTCGGCTGAGCGCAAGCTGATTGATAACGTGCCGGTGCGGATCATTCGCCCCAAGGGCCCGGCGAAAGGCGTGGTGTTGGACTTTCACGGTGGCGGCTGGGTGATCGGCAATGCGCAGATGGACGACAACTTCAACGCGGCCATCGTCGACAGCTGCCAGGTGACCGTGGTTTCGGTGGATTATCGACTGGCCGTGTCCACGCCCATCGAAGGCTTGCTGGAGGATTGCCTCAACGCCACTCGTTGGCTGTTACAAGAGGCTGAGTTCGCCGGCCTGCCCGTCGTGGTAGTCGGTGAATCGGCGGGCGGCCATCTGGCGGCGGCGACACTGTTGGCGCTGAAACAATGGCCCGATCTGCTGCAGAGAATCAGCGGCGCACTGCTGTATTACGGCGTCTACGACCTGACCGGCACGCCCAGCGTACGCACCGCCCCCGCAGACACGTTGGTGCTGGACGGCCCGGGCATGGTCGAGGCGCTACGTCTGCTTACGCCCGAGTTGACTGACGAGCAGCGCCGCCAGCCACCGCTGTCTCCGCTGTACGGCGATTTCAGCGGCTTCCCGCCCGCGTTGCTGTTTGCCGGTGAACTCGATCCGCTGCGCGATGACACTCTCGAGATCGCCAAGCGCTGGGCGCAAGCGGCCCCGGTCGAAATGTACATGCTGCCCTCCTCGCCTCACGGGTTTATCCACTTTCCCACAGCCATCGCCGAGGGCGTGCTGGCGTACAGTCGAAAGTGGATTTCGGCGCGCGTTGAGGCTGGCGCGCCGCGAGGTTGAAAACTGGCAGCCCGGCCAGATGCTGAAACTCTGTCCCACACTGTTTCGCGTTACCGGAAGATCAAAAGCAAAAGCCCCACGGCTATCGCAATCCAACCCACAACTCTCGCGGCGCCTGCCCACTGATAATACCGGCGCTTGTCTCTCTGCTCCCTTGTAAGCATCTGAGCGGACATCAGCCGAGACCGCTCTGCCTTAACGGACTTTGAATAGCCGAACATATCTGACACATACAAAATCAGCCCCAGGCCTATCACCAACAGTGCGCAAGCGAAACTCACCACATCGATCCCTCTATCGAAACCCGCCAGATTCAAGCGATGTAAAAGAAGTACAGCGCCAAACCAAGCAACTGCATGATCAGCATGATTGAAAGAACATGATTGCAAGCCCTCCACGCCTTGCTCACCGGTTTGCTCTTGGCCACCCGGTAACGAAGGTAACTGTCGAGTGACAGCGACGCCGTGGGAATGAGCACGAACAGAAACGTCAAAAAGAAATTAAACATTTCCTTTGCCCATCGACTCCCAACAGGAAACCCGGTGTATTCGCTGCATCTTGCATTGCTCAAGGCGTCTGAGCTGTCAGCTTAGCTGACCGGCATGCACCCGGAATCCCGGGCGATACTCGGGAATCCAGCGCCCAATGGGGACAAGCCATTGACGTGCAAACCCTCAAAGCCGCCATTCAATGGCAGAATCCCCAGACCCTGATCATTTCGGAGACCACAATGCTGCGCGTGTTTGAACAACGGCTCGACCCATTTCCTCCCGACGAAGCACCGCCTCCGCCCGTCGGCCTGATGCGGTTCCTGTGGGCCTGCACGCGCGGCGCACGCGGTTATATCCTTGCGCTGGCGCTGCTCAGTGCCGGTGTGTCGATCTACGAAGCCTGGCTGTTTTCCTTTCTCGGGCAAGTCGTCGATTTGCTCTCGACGTGGCAGGCCGGTGGCGGCGTCAACGCGCAAGAAAGTCGCGTGCTCTGGGGCATCGGCATTGTGTTGTTCATCAGCATCGGCCTGGTGGCGTTGCGCACCATGGTCCAGCACCAGATTCTGGCGATCAATCTGCCGTTGCGGCTGCGCTGGGACTTTCATCGGCTGATGCTGCGGCAAAGCCTTTCGTTCTTCTCCGATGAATTTTCCGGGCGGGTCACGACCAAGGTCATGCAGACCGCATTGGCGGTGCGCGAAGTCTTGTTCACCCTGATCGAAATCGCACCGGGCATCGGCGTTTACTTCATTGCGATCATCGCCCTCGCTGGCGGTTTTGCCTTGAAACTGATGCTGCCGTTCATTGCCTGGCTCGCGTTATTCGGGCTGGCCATGGTTTATTTTGTGCCGCGCTTGGGGAAGGTCGGCCAGGAACAGGCCGATGCGCGATCATCGATGACCGGGCGCATTGCCGACGCCTACACCAACATCACCACGGTGAAACTGTTCTCACACTCCAAACGTGAAGCGCACTTTGCACGCGCCGCCATGGAGGATTTCAAGCTCACCGGTTTCCGCCAGATGCGTCTGGTCAGCCAGTTCGAAATCGTCAATCAGGCGCTGGTGGTCGGGCTGATTCTGGGTGCCGGCGGCTACGCGCTGTGGCTCTGGCATCTGGGTCAGGTCGGTACCGGTGCGGTGGCGGCGATCACCGCCATGGCGCTGCGCATCAACGGCATGTCGCACTGGATCATGTGGCAGATGACGTCGCTGTTCGAAAACATTGGCACCGTGCAGGACGGCATGGCCACCCTCACCCGCGGCCCTAAAGTGCAGGACGCGCCGAACGCCAGCGTGCTGGTGCCGGCGGGCGGTGCAGTGACGTTCGACAAGGTCAATTTCAACTACAACGGCGAACGTCAGGTCCTCGACAACTTGAGCCTGAACATCCGGCCCGGCGAAAAAATTGGCTTGGTCGGCCGCTCCGGTGCGGGCAAATCGACGCTGATCAATCTGCTGCTGCGTTTCTATGATGTCGACAGCGGCGAGATTCGCATCGACGGGCAAAACATCGCGCAGGTGACCCAAGACAGTCTGCGCAGCGCGATCGGCATGGTCACTCAGGACACGTCGCTGCTGCACCGCTCGATACGCGACAACATCGCCTACGGCCGCCCGGACGCCACCGACGAAGATATCCGCCGCGCCGCCGCCAACGCACAGGCCGACGGTTTCATCAGCCAACTCAGCGACAAACAAGGTCACAGCGGCTACGACACGCTGGTTGGTGAGCGCGGCATCAAACTCTCCGGCGGTCAGCGTCAACGCATCGCCATCGCCCGGGTGATGCTGAAGAACGCGCCGATCCTGCTGCTCGACGAAGCCACCAGTGCGCTGGACTCGGAAGTCGAAGTCGCCATTCAGGAAAGTCTTGATGAAATGATGCAGGGTAAGACCGTCATCGCTATTGCACATCGGCTGTCGACGATTGCGGCGATGGATCGACTGATTGTCATGGATGAGGGGCGGATTATCGAGCAAGGGACGCACACTGAGTTGCTGAACAGAAACGGCATTTATGCGCGGCTCTGGCAGCATCAGAGTGGTGGGTTTCTGGGGGAGGATCAGGGCGTCGCGGCGGCGATGGATCAGGCTTGAGGTATTCAAAAGGCTCAGGCCGGCCACCGACGCATCTCACGCTGATCAGTTCCGTGGACGCCGATACCGGAAGCCTGGTGTTTGCCCACACCGAAGTCGGGGAGCACAGAGTGCATTACACATCACGTGTCGAGTTGCTGAGCATGCTCAACAGCCTTTTGCGTCAGCGCGTGCCCATTGCTGTCGGTGGCATGCTCCCGGGACCTGCCGACGAAGTAGACATGTTAATCGCAAACGAAGTGCTTGAAGGGCCGTACATAGAACTGTCCTGGTCCGGCCCCGGGCAATGGGCCCTGCGCGAAATCGACGGCACTGCTGGGCAATGGCAATTAGTCGCTGACACTCGAAGTATGGCCAATGTGTCATTCGATCCGCAGTCGCTGAGATCCTTATGCCGGTAGTGGCTTGAATCGGCTCGTCTACATGACTGGCAAGAGGTTTTAGAAACGCAGGCGACACCACGGTTTATACTCTTCATCATCGTAGCCGCGCCCTCTGCCCTCTGCACAGCACATATATCGCGAACTCCAATCAGATGGCGTCATCGCTTTTGATGCGCCAGACACTTATAAATAATAAGCGCAATCACCAAGCCTATAACGATCGCAGCAAAATCGATGATGATCTGAGCCCACTGGAATCGAAGGTGTGTCCAGACACAAGGGCTATTCTCCCCTACCAGTAGCGCCCAGGTGATGCCCTCACTTTGTTGCCATCCACAAGCGCGAATGGTTGGCTCCCAAAAAAACTCACATATCCAAGAGATTGAGAGACAAACTAGCGTCGGAACAATGATCATCTTTGGGTATTTAACGCTGCGCTTGGAACTGTTCATCCAGACTGTCATTAAAACAGATATGACTGCACCTATCAGAGCAAAGATTGCAAAAAAATAGTAGGGAATATTCAGTTCAACAAACTTTGTTAATGCGAGCAAAAACATCAGCAAAACGGGGAGAATAAAAAAATGAACCTTCAGCATCCCCTTGAATGTCATCGAGTAAACATAGGACCATCCGAATAAGACACAACCAATAAATCCAAAAAAGTGGACAGCCTCTCTCCCGCCCACAAACCAGTTTCGTCCCTCGATTCCAAATAGCTGAAAAAAATATTGATCCTTGAACGGCGGATATCCGGTGAGCACCTGCATTAAAACAATTATGCCGAACGCAATTATTGCAACACCCAGCAGCACGATAGATGTTTTGGTTGTAGCTGGAGCTAAATCCATGGAAACCCCTAACAAATTAGCCAACAACAAATGACTTGAAATTTTATTTAACCAACGACTTCTCGCTTTACCCCGCTAAAGACAGGGTCAAACCCTCAACTCTTCCAGAATAGTCCGCTGGTAAACATCATACATAGGCGAGCTTTTCATCGGCTGCACCGCCCAATGAAAACGCATGCCTTGACCAATCATGATCGCGCTGCGGATTTCATTCATTGGCTCAAACACGTGGTTTGATTTCTGAAATTCCATTTGCCTGTTGCGCAGCGGAGCCGCGCCGTAAATGTCTCGAAATTCGTGGATCAGCATCGCCTCGAAATCGGAATAAACTTTCGAGGCGTTCCGCGCGCGAGGGAAACAATAGCCGATGAGAAACTCATACTCGCCTTGCAAATCCGCGAGTTCCATCAGCCAGTTTTTGTGCTGAGTGATACGTTGTTCAAAGTTTCCTTCGCCGATATAGACCGTGGGAGAAACGCCTAGCGGGTACTGGATGGCGAACAGACCGTTGAGCCTGATCACATAGACGCATCGTTCAAGGTCTTGCTGTTTAACCCCTCTGCGTTGCAATTCCGGCCAGACATCAGTTCCCCACGTCTGACCACAATTCCAATGCAGCCAATCCCATTCAATTTTTACATTTGCCACTTCTGACTCCTTGTCAGGGCTGCCTGGATAATCGTGCCATCGCATCGGCCAGTGTTGCGTCGGCACTTGCGGACTCACTTGCGATGCCTGCAAGAGCGGCTTGCGCGACACGCAATTCGTCGCGGCTTTGCTGAGCCTTCATGACCCGTCCAACACAATGCAGCGTGTCCTGATAACCCTGCTCGATCCAGGTGGGGATCTTGTCGACATCAAAACCGAGCAAGTCCTGAGCGCCGCTCATGAGGCCCGTAGCTCGGTTAAGGCTTTGTTGGGGACGAATTTCCAAAATGGTTGCATCCGGAAATCGTTGACGGCTCCATGGTGATCCATCACTCAAGTGAGTGACGATTACCAGATTGCATCCAGCTTCCAGCAATGGGGTGATTGGCGTATTACCCTGCATCGTCTGCCAGCCACCTTGGCCGCCGTCCGAGTAACGTTTTTCACCGTGTTTGCGGGAGGCGAACAATAGCGGGATCGCAGCAGAAGCCAGCAACACCTGTTTGCGCCGGTCTTCCTCGAGCGACTGTATATGCACGAATTCCGAATCCGGTGTATTGCTCAGCCCCAGCTCAGCCATGAATGCTGACGCCAAGTCCTGCAGACCGCCGTTGCTGCGATACAACGAGACATAGAGTGGGATCCCTGTCGCTAGCTGCTTGCTGTCGAGAAACTCATCCATCAGTTGCTTCAACGGTTGGTCGTCCAGCAAGCCTTCGTCGAGCCCATCAAGCCAGCTCGGCAACTCGAACTCAAAGGCGCCCGCTATTTTCTTCACGGCGTGAACAAGCCCGAGCACAGCCCCTGCCCCCTGAATCCGCAGGCCCGCCGCAGCCAACAGCGCCAGATATCCAGGCGCCTTCATGCTCAACGGGGAGTCATTGGCCAATCTTTCCCAGACAGCCTCAAGGCGCTCGATAGCAACATCCAGCGATGGAGAAGAAGCCAGAACGCCGCCGTTGAGAGCGCCAATGCTGGCGCCTGAAACTGCATCAATGCGGGTGCCGAGTTCGCGCAAGGCTCTGAGCACACCGACCTGATAGGCCCCTTTGGCCCCACCACCGGAAAGTACCAACCCGACTTTCAAGGGAGCAGTCATCATGAAGCCTCCAGAAACAGCTCACTGATCATGGCTTCTGTCACCCTTGGCGCTGCAATGATCCTTGGCAAATGCACAGGCAACTCTTCCGGGGTCTGCGAGGCCGCAAATGCGAAAGGTGTAAAATATGGGTCCGTCCAGTCCCCCAGATAGCGAATAGCATCTTCGCCGTCAGCAGAAACAACACTTCCAACAGGACAAGCCAGCCACCGGTCGCGAGTCGCTATACGCTCGCCCTGACTAATTCCTGCATCCTTGTTCATCTGAATGATTGCCTGATTGGCCAGACGCTCAAGCTGTTTCTGTCGTTCGTGCCCGGACACTGTCTGGCAATAGTCGCCAAACGCCCCCCACCGCAGTTCTTCAAGTGCTGCATAGCAGCGCCCGGACAGCGTGAACATATTGAACCGCCCTGCTCCCCACTTGCCGAAGACATCGTCCAGATGCAGGTGTGCCTGCTGTAACCGGTCAATCCTTGCGACATTGCGATCCAGCTCATCACAACGCTCGTCCAGACGTTGCGAAAGCGAATTAATAGCCTGGCGGCTCTCTATCGAAAAATCGACGAGGGTGGCGACATCATGTTTGAGGGCGTTGACCCGGGTGTTGACTTGAACAATCGCATGATTGCTTTTGGCCAACGACTCGCTCAAATCCTTCAACCAGTTCAACGCACCTTCCACGCCATCAGTAAGGCTTGCGTTGATCTCAGCCTGATTGCGATCACCCTGACCGGTAAAGCCGTCGAAAAGGCGAGTGAAAAACCCATCCCGCTTGGCCATGTAACGTTGGCGTTCCCGCGCGACATCAATGCCGTTGGCAAAATCCACCACGAATTTTTCGGGCAGACACGTCAGTGTCTGGCAGATATCCGAGCCGGGTGAAATCGGGGTCTGCTCACTCATGCCGCCACCTCAACGCCCGCGGAAGGGATGTCACGTTTGAGCGCATCACTGTCCTTTTGAATACCAGGCACATGGCGTTTGAAGCCTGCCAGCAGTTCACCCAGTCTTTGCTGCTGCCCTTGATCGGACTGTTTGTCGCGAATACTTTGATTCAGGTCGCTGCGGATGGACTCGACGGTGAGCCTGAGTTCATCAAAGAAGTTGTCAACACTGGCCTCCAGTGGCTTGGCGATGGTCTCGACCGTGGCACTCGCCAAACCAGCGAACACATCGGCGACAGACTTTTCGATAGAGGCCTTCACCTTATTCACGTCGATTTCAAAATATTCCTCTCTCGACGAATAGGTTTCCCAACCCCAGTCATCTGTCTCGAAGAAGCTGCAAATGCCCCCCCACAACCCACCGGCTCGACGCCGCCGACGCACACTGCGCTGCTTGTTTTCGATGACCTCACCCAACACTTCTCCACTGGAAGGTCGCATTGAAAGCGCTGGCATGGGTGGTAGTTTGATTGCAATGGAAAAGCCGCTGCGGTTCAATCGCTGGTTGAGTTGGCTGATAATCTCACTGGCCTGAGTTGAAATGCCTTGCTCGAACAAAACATGAAAATCTCGCAAAATGAGCTCAGTCTCTGCGACTAAACGCCTTTCATTGAGCGTGATTATCTCCCGGACTCCATTCTCGATACCCTGCGTAATCTCTTGAGCTTTTTCCCGATTGCTGAGTTTGATGACAGGCGTGTCTTCATTAAACTCATAGCCGTAAGTCGTACGTCGTCTCTCCAGCCTCCGTTGGCTACCCGCACCCGTCAGCATCGAGAGCAGTCCGGTCAGAGACTCTCTTTTGCGCTCCTGAGGTTGTTGCTCTTCGGTTTCCTTGCCCGCTTTGAATCCCTCTTGAATCTGAGCGCTGATGGCGGCACGAATTTCAGAAAAGACCTTATTCATTTTTCCATCAATAGCTTGCAAGGCGCGTTCGGCATCCTTTCGCGTCTTGGCTTCCAGACCGGTGATACGGTCGATGTCATTGCGCAAAGAATTGATCTGCTCGCTCAATTCTTCTACGCCCTTTCCCAGCGCAGCATCTCGAACAGAGAGAAAGTTGTTCAATCTGGCCGCGATGTCAGCGAGCTTGGCGGCAGCAGAAGCCACGGCAAGTGTCGCAGCGCCGGCGTGGGCTTTACGAATGATCTGATCCAGAGGAGCCGCGAACAACGAGGCATTCCAGAGTGCGTTGGCCGCTGTTTTCACGGCCTCCGGATTTGTCACCATGCTCGTCCAAAGCATGCCGAACGCTGCTTTACCGAAGTCCTCCACCCAGGCGTTCTGCTCGCCGACAATCGTCGGCAAGCAGCCATTGAGTGCCAACTCGCGTCGTGCACGGTTGGCAAGATCGCCGAATTTTGACGATACGGGGAATACCTGAGAATGCTGTAGTCGACCCTCCATCAATGAATCAGCAACAAAGCGTTTGGTCTGCGCCTCATCATCACTGTTGCGATCTTTCTCATCGAACTTGTTGACGAGCGCAAACATCCGCCCTTGAGCTACATCTGCGATTCGCTCCAGTTCCTGGCGCACATGCTGGTCAGCATCTGACTTGAGTTGAGTGAAGTCCAGAACGGCTAAAACAGCCGAGGCGTTTTTCAGTTGCTCGCCCAGCATTTTGCGAAGATGCTGCTGGCCGGCTTCATTCGGGCCGGGCGTGTCGAGCAAGGTCAAACGGCCCAAACCTTCTGGCATTGCGGCCAAATGGGAAAACTCGACTTCAATAGCGGGGATTTCGTGAATTTCGTCATAGCTATCAAATGGGAAGTCCACGCCCAACTCGAGCGCTACGCGCACTAGATCATTCAAGCTTCTGAGAAACCAAAAAATGGCCTCAGGACCCTGATAGCAGTTGTCAAACCGCTGATTCTCGTCAATTAGCCGCAGCAGGGACTGCATATCCTTGTCGTCAATCAGTTCGTAGGGCAATTGCTGCCCGGCGGGGTCACGCAGCAACTCATGCAACTCAGCTACGACACTGTTGATCGGGCCGATGTTTTCCAGACGCAAAACAGGTTCGATCTGGCCGGGGGTATGACGAATGAGCGTCGGTAGAGCGGTCATCGGACGATTTCGATTTGGCAGCACCTCAGTGCCGACAATGGCGTTAATCGTCGTCGATTTACCTGCCTTCATCGTGCCGACAACGGCCAGCACCATTTCCAGGCGCTGAAGCTTGTCTGCTTCGCCCCGGAGCATTTGCAGATCTTTCTGGATGCTGGCCTGGGTAAACGTCTGGTGCTCATGACTGTGCTCATCGACCACTACGCCGTCTGCATCCTTCATTCGTTGCAACAGATCGATTTCCACTTCAAGCAAACGCAGGGATTCTTCGCGCAGCAGTTCGATATTTTGCTCGTACATCTGATCTCCTTGAAAATTAGCGGCCCGGATTGCGGTCCTTGAATCTGCCAATGCTTTACTCACAACAGCTGTCACTGCATCAAATAACGAAGGGATCATGACCAACGCCTCAGAAACTTGAAAACTCACGGCGTGCTATCAGCGAACGTCATACCCCAACATAAACAACGAACGCTCCAACATGCTTAATGTCACCGTGTAACTCTGCGCGTCGAGAACTTTGCCCGTAGTCCACAGCAAGCGGCTGCTCATCCGCACAAGCTCAGCCCACTCCCTGTTGCGTGCAGGAATGTCGCTGGAGGTGGTATAGAGGTTTGTGAAAATGAAGAGGTCTTGCGAAGGATTTCTCGTTTCATCCTTCTGGTTCGCGGTCTTGGTATTCGGGCCCCAGCGAAATGCCAAATCCGTAGGAACCGTGCGCTCAGCATTTGCCAAAAGCCAAGTGCGCGCCAACAACCCCAATGCCGCACCCACACGACCGTCATAAATAATCAAGCTGTCCGGCGCCGCTGCGGCATAGATCTTGGTCATCGCTGAATTCATCAACAGTGTTTTTCCGTTGAAATCGTCCAGCGGGTCTGCACATGCGCGGTCAAGCAACTTAACGGCCCTGCGGATTGAACGGCACAAGGTCTTGGCTGCCGCCTGCAACTCGACCCACTGCAAAGAAGCATCGTCAGCCTTTCGAGCAACGCCACCCCAGGCAAAGATCGCCTTGCACGCGACCAACGCCGCGGCTTCATCATTGTTCTCCAGACTCTTGCGCAGCTCAGCTGCAATACTCGCAAAATCATGCGGGGCAGCCTTTTCACGCCAGCAATAGTGCTGGTTCGCTTGGCTTAAGCTCTGGCACCACCAATCGCTGGCGCCATGCCGAGCTCTCCAGTCTTTCCAGGAATGGTGCCTACTGACCTTGTAGCGATGCGAAAACGAACCTGCTGCACCTGTCCATAAACCGCTCAGATACTGAGCAAAATCAAATTGCCTGGCAGTGAGCAAACCCTTCCCGACTCGTCGTACCGGGTTCGAAAATGAAAGATCATTGGCTGCGAGAGGCGTCACGAGCCAGACAGCATTAGGCGTCGATGTGCGAATATCGACCACGCCGAGTGCTTGCAGAATTGGCAGTACGTAATTGATGTTTCGCGGGCCGTACGCCCCGCTCAACGTGACTCTACTGGCACGACAGAGCGGGCCGGATAGCGCCGGGTCATTGTTTGACTTGATCAGGCACGGACTTTCAATCCCATGGCTGTGTTGGTGAAGGTAATTCAGCGCCGCTTCGAACGCCGATCTGAGCAGGACGTGGCGCTTGGAGGCGACCAATACGATCACCCGGTCATCGGCGAAACCTTCAACGATGTATTCACTGCGTTGGGACGGAGTCCGAAGTCGACTCAGCTCTCCCATGCGCGACCAGGCACGAGAAATCGTTTGCACCACCCTCTGCGTCATGCTGATTCCTTTCGATCTCAAAGCTGCTCGCGACTGACTGAAACTGGCTGGCCGATCCATCTCCAAGATCGCCAATATGATGTCGAAAAGGCGCACGAAGGTGCTCCCTTTCCCATGATTCCACTTCAGTCTGCTTTGGCAGCGGCGTCCGATTATGCACAGGAAGACATCGAAATGCCATCACGCCAGACACCGACCAAAGTTCTATCGACGCGGCCGAAACCCAATCAGAAACGGCCCTGATTGGCTTACCGTACGAGTTTCAACGGGTGCGCCAAAAGATGCAGTGGCGCAAGGGTTAATGGCACAGTAACCAACGCTTTGACGAATACTCACTTTCAACTCACCGGCACCGCAAACACCGCACTGGCCCGCGCAACCGTTCGCTCCCCAACATGCAAACTAACAGCAGCAAACGCCAGTTGACGTCCCTTTTTCGAATGCTCCAAACGCACTTCCAGCCACTCATTCATTTTTACCGCGCCGAGATAATCCAGAGTCATGCTCGCGGTGATCAATGGCTGCGGAGGGTCGCTGGAAAACGCCATGGCATAACCCATCCCGACATCGGCCAATGTCGCCAATACACCACCATGCAAGGTGCCACGGCCATTGGCATGGCGTGAGTCAGTCAACAATCCCAGTTCCAATTGCAGCCCACTGCCTCGCGCGTAGATCGGGCCCAGCAAATCAAGCAACGGACTGCTGCGGGTAAACGGGGTGAAACCTTCGGGAATTGGCGTGGCGTTCATGATCCCTCCTGGTGCCGGTGACTCACCGGCTTCATTGACCTTGACAGGAGGGTTTATTGGCAACCGCGCAATGGAGCAAGAACTATACGTATGCGGAATCTGCAGTGATCAACTGTCAAAGCAGACCGACCGATCATCCCGTGGATGCCAAATCTGCACGCTCCATCATTCGGACACTGGCAAACGTCGATTCGTCGCGCGCTTGGTCGAGCGTCGTCAGCGGTTTGGTCACTGACCGTGGCGATGCCGATTTACGGCTCATTTCAGAACCTGATCGCTCGTCGCTCGGCGGTACGCCAAAGTGCTCGCGATAGCATTTGGAGAAATGCGGTGTGGAAACGAAACCGCAGACATACGCCAGCTCAACGATCGACAAGGAGGTTTGCTTGAGCAGCTGTCGCGCGCGAATAAGCCGCAACCTCAAGTAGTAGCGCGACGGCGTGCATTGCAGGTACTTCTGAAACAACCGCTCCAACTGCCGCCGTGACAGATCCACGTATTCGGCCAGGTTGTCCAGGTCTATCGGCTCTTCAAGATTGGCTTCCATCAACGCAACGACTTCTTGCAGCTTGGGCTGGTGCGTGCCGACCACATGCTTGAGCGGCACGCGCTGATGATCCTGCTCGTTGCGGATGCGCTCGTAGACGAACATCTCGGAGACGGCGGTGGCCAGTTCACGACCATGATCGCGCGCAATCAGGTGCAGCATCATGTCCAGCGGCGCGGTGCCGCCGGAGCTGGTGAAGCGGTTGCGGTCGAGGGTAAACAGGCTGGTGCTGACATTGACGCGCGGAAACGCCTCCTGCATGGCCGCCAGAAATTCCCAGTGCACGCTGCACTCATAGCCGTCGAGCAACCCGGCCTTGGCCAGCGCCCAACTGCCGGTGCAGACCCCGCCCAAGCGTTTCGATTGCCGCGCCAGGGCTTGCAGCCAGGTCGTGTGCTCGCGGGTAATTGCGCTCTGGATGCCGACACCACCGCAGACGATGACCGTGTCCGCCACGGAGGGATTACTCCACGAGCCATCCGGGGTGATCGGCACGCCGTCACTGGCCCAGACCGCCGCGCCATTGGCGCTGAAGGTGTGCCAGCGATACAGCGTTCGCCCGGTCAGTTGATTGGCCATGCGCAATGGCTCGACGGCGGACGCCAGCGACATGAGGGTGAATTTGTCTAACAGCAGAAACCCGACGGATTGCGTCGCACCGTCGGCCACGGCGGAGATCGATGACATCATGTCCTCATAAGAATCGGTCTGAGACGCAGGCGTCTGTCATTCCCTTCGGCCTTCGCGAAGGGAGTATCAGGTTCGGCGCAACCGCCTACCCCACCGACGTAACCCTCGCCGCCGGCGCAGGATGCCGCGACGTCACCAGGCCGATAAAGGAAATCGCCAGCGCCAGGCCAATAGTTGTGGTGACTTCGGTGCGATGTTCAGGAGTGATCATCATCACCGCCAGCGCTGCGCAGATGAACACAATCACCAGCCACGTCAGCCACGGAAACAGCCACATGCGAAAAGTCAGCTCGACGTTGCGCTGGCGCAGTATCCGCCGCATGCGCAACTGCGACACCGCGATCGCGAGGTATACCAGCAAGGCAATCGCCCCGGAGCTGGCCAGCAGGAATTGAAACAGCCCGGCAGGCATGAAATAGCTCCACACGGTGATTGACGCACCGATCACGGTGCTGGCGATGACCGCTGCGCGCGGTACACCTTCCGAGGATGTCGCCTTGAGCATCTTCGGCGCATCGCCACGCCGGCCCAGCGAGTACAACATGCGCGAGGCAATGTAGATCGAGGAGTTCATGCAACTGGCCACGGCAATCAGCACGACGACGTCGACCATGAACTTGGCGTGAGGAATGTTCATGATTTCCAGGGCGCGCTGATAAGAGCCGACCGAAGCGAGCAACGGATCATTCCACGGCACCACGGAGATGACGACGAAGATCGACAGCAGGTAAAACACGCCAATACGCCAGATCACCGAGCGCGTGGCCTTGGCAATGTTGCGCGACGGATCATTCGATTCGGCTGCGGCGATGGTCACCGCTTCGGTTCCGATGAAGCTGAACATGATGGTGATGAACGCGCCGACCACCGCTGACAAGCCGTTGGGCGCAAACCCGCCGTGCTCGGCCATCAATCCGCTCAAGCCGCTGACTTCCCTGTCGGGAATCCAGCCCATCAACACGGCGAAACCAACGCCGATAAAACCGATGATCGCCACGACCTTGGCCATGGCGAACCAGAATTCGAATTCACCGTACTTGGACACGCTGAACAGGTTGGTCACCACCAGCGCAATGATCGAGCCCAACGCGAACAGCCAGGCATCAACCTGCGGAAACCATTGGTTAAGCACATGCCCGGCCGCCAGCGCTTCGATAGGAATGACCAGAACCCAGAACCACCAGTACAACCAGCCAATGGTGAACCCCGCCCAGCGCCCGATGGCCTGGTCGGCATAGGTCGAGAACGAGCCGGTGTCCGGATTGGCCACCGCCATCTCGCCGAGCATGCGCATGACCAGCACGACGAGCAAACCGGAGAACAGATAAGCCAACAGAACCGCCGGCCCCGCCGCCGCAATGGCATGTCCTGAACCTACGAACAATCCGGCGCCGATAATCCCGGCGATGGACAGCATGGTGACGTGACGAGGCTTGAAGCCCTGCGCCAATTGGCTACTCGAATCCGTTGAGTTCGGGCTGATCATTGGTTTTTTTGTTCTCTGCTGATCGACATTTAAGCGAGTTGACTCCGGCAAACGAGCACGATCGTTGCCTGCTGAACTTCCCGAAAGAAGCCCGTTCAACCGCCGCAGTTCTTATTAACCCCATGATCTGGATGGGGTTATTTTGACGTGAAGACGCGTCACCTTACCGGGATTGTCCGACAATCCAGTAGCCTGATTGCGCCATGGTTGTGTTTGATATCGACATGCGGAGACCGGATGGTCGATATAGATATCCATCAGTCAGCGAGCAGTCTTTGAATAGCTTTCGGGTTCGTTGAGCCTGCTGGTCTGATAGCATCCTTGCTAGCCGAACCCACTCTGCGAGTCAGTTACTACGACAATGGCCATTCTCTACCCTCCTCGATCCTTGCTTGCCAAAGAGCGGCTCGACTATTGGAGCGAGGTAGTGTGCGCCACCTACGGCCTGACCACCCAGCGCACGCTGTCCGACACGCCATTCGATGGTCGCCTCAGCGCTAACACGCTAGGCGATATTCTGCTGACGCACATCTCATCGGCGCCCATCGAATACGAAAGCAGACAGACAGATTCAGGCGTTGAGCAGTTTTTTCTTTGCCTCACCCTCAGCACAGAAGCCGAACTGGAACAACGCGGGCGACGATCGGTACAGGCTCGCGGCGATATCGTGCTGTTCAACAGTGCCGAACCCTACCGGTGCCGTTTCCCCAAGGGAGACGATCAGATCGTCATTGCGATCCCCCGCGAACGATTGATCCAGCACTTGCCCAGACCCGAAGCCCTGGTCAGTCGCACGCTCGACAGCCATTCGGCACTGGCAAGACTGGCCGGCAACATGATGGTTGAAGTGCTCGATACCGGCCCTCAGCAAACCCGTGCCGGCGAACGCTTGAGTGGCGCGTTGCTGGAAGTGCTGGCCACAGCTTTCGAAGGCGCGTTCGACCTCGCGGATCTTGGCCACTCGAGCCGTCATGACGCGCAACTGATGAAAGCCAAAGACTTCTTGCTGGCCAACCTTGAGGACACCGGGCTGGACCTCGCGGCCATCGCACAAGCCATTCATGTCTCCCCGCGCGCACTCAGCCGCCTGTTCGCCATGGAGGGCACAACGGCCACTCGCTGGCTGTGGCAGCAACGTCTTCAGGCTTGCCGGACGGCGCTGATGAAAGGCCCGTCTCGCAGCGTCAGCGAAGTCGCACTCTGCTTTGGTTTCACCAACATGGCGCACTTCAGCCGCGCCTTCAAAAGCGCTTTTGGCGTTTCACCCAGCGTCTTTTCGAAACAGCAATGACCGCTTGGCCAGTCAGGCGAAGTGTCTGGCCAGTTCAGCAAAGCGCACGATAGCGGTCATCGTCACCATGACACGGCTTAAGCGCGTCTCGAATCGCGCCAGGCCACCGGCACCGTACTTTTTCGCCTCTGAGCCGCCTGCTCGCCCCCATCAGGAATCTCGGCATGACCCCTTCGAACGATAAAACCCTGCGCCTGCTTTTCCCCCAATGGCAGGGTGGCAACAACCCGCCTTATCATTTCGGCGCGCAACTGTTGGCCTGGCTGGCACCCGATCCGCACGGGCCGGTGGCTGAGGTGCCGGTCGCAATGCCAAGTGACGAGCCATTACCGATGGAGAGCGGGATCCGCGGGCGTAGCGCGTTGTTGCAACAACTGCACAGTGCGCGGGCGATTATCGATGAGCATGCACCGGATCGGATGGTCATTCTCGGCGGTGATTGTCTGGTGGATCTCGCACCGTTCGCCTACCTCAACGAGCGCTATGCCGGCGACCTTGCCGTGCTCTGGGTCGATGCACACCCCGACGTGTTAACGCCTGCGGACTTCGCCAATGCCCACGCCATGGTGCTGGGCAATCTGCTGGGCGAAGGTGATGCGGACTTTGCTGCTGCAGTCAAATGTCCGCTGAAACCGGCAAACGTGATGTATGCCGGTTTGATGGAAACAATGCCTGTGGAAACCGCTCTGATTGAACGCCTGGGACTGCAACATGCCAGCCCCGCGCAATTGGCCCACAGCAGCGAACCGGTGCTGAAATGGTTCCGTTCTACCGGTGCGAAACACCTGGCCATTCACTTGGATCTGGATGTACTGGATCCGAACGGTTTCCGCTCGCTGCTGTTCGCCAATCCAGAAGCGCCACCGGGAACGTTTGACGGCGTCGCCCAAGGCAAGATGTCCATCGCCCATGTGGTGCGGCTGCTGGCAGACATTGCCAGCATTGCTGACGTTGTTGGCATCGGCATCGCCGAACACCTGCCGTGGGATGCACTGGCGTTGAAAAACATGTTGGCGCGTCTTCCGCTGCTCGCTACTGTCTGAGCCACACACCGGTGATAGCGTTTGGTGCCGCGCCTCAAACGCCACCTCGGGCCTGACGGACATAGAAAAGCCCTGGCACCCGATGAACCTGTAGCGCTGCAACTTCGCCCGGTTTTCATCGGGCCAAGTTGTTTTCACCGTTTACCGGTTCATTTCGGGACAACGGCTACCTTTCCTCCTTTACATGGAACGACGGTCGCTCCGTGTTCTCTACCGCTGAACCTACAGCGGAGGGATTGACCATGATTGCCCCTGAAACCGGTATGAAAGCGGGTGAGCGTTACAGCATTGAAAGCGTCGAGCGCGCGCCGCAGTTTTCTGGCTTTTTCCTCGACGGCAAGTATTACCTGGGCCCCGAGTTGCAGACGGCCGTGGGCTGGCTCGAAGGGCAGAACTTCTTCTATGACCAACTCGATCCCAATGGCGAACCGGTTTATCCAGACAGAATCGTTGGCACGATCACCGCGCGGACACTGGAACTGTCAGATGGCCTGCGTCTGAGCATCGAGGAAATGCCGTTTCAGGCAGAAGCCGTTTCACCATTGCGTACGTTTGACGAAGCGACCGTTGCAACCCGACCACTGGCGATATCGCAGCGGCATACAGCATCAGGCTTGCGCCAGCCGATGCAACCTTCGGCACTGCTGGTTGCAGGCGCCGCACTGCTGGTCGGGCTGTGCCTTTTGGCGATCAATCGTTCTGGCCGTCGAGTCAAATAGGCTCTGCACGATCTGGGCGGTGACCGCTTTTCGTCACGGCCCACGATCAAAGGCTGATCACAGCGCTTGCCTCGCGCATGAAGATTTCCACGGTTTTCGGACCGATGCCGTCGAACTCCGCCAGCCGTTTCTCAAACGCCTGGCGATCAGCGCTGGCCTCGACCATATGGCTGACCTTGCCCGCGTATTCGTCGTTCAACCGGCGTGCCAAGGCGTGCAGCCGTACGGCGGTGGTCTCGTCGTAACGCACGTAGTGCGCCTCACCGAGCATCGCGACCAGTTCACGATGGCTACACGCGGCCAGTTTGCGCGGTGTATCGCGCCCGTGTTTATCAGCGATCACCCGATAGGCTTCGGCGGCGATTTCGGCCTGTATCCGCTTGCCCATCAGGAAACTGGCGAGCAGCCATTTGAACAGTGCAGCGTCATCGTTGTGTTTGAGCTGAATGTTCAAATCCTCGGCACTGATCGTCTTGTTCACCGGGTACCTCCGGGGTTGAAATCGAGGGAATTTTTCCTGTTCTGTCTGCTTGGCAAAGTCTTGATCTTTAGGCCTCCGCCGGTTCCAACCGTTCAAAGCAAAACAATTGTCAGCAGCCTGAAACAAACCCCGAAAATCCTTTGAATTTTTTTCGACGGCAAAACTCATTTGCGTATGAGCGTAAGGAGGAACGCATGAGCAACGTCGACATCTTCGTCATCGAATACAAACTTCACGGCCAGCCAAAATCATTCGTCATCCGCGCAAAAACCATGCGCAATGTTGACGCATGGCATTGGGCGAGTTGCGATGCCGGCATCGCGCCGATTCCCAAACCCGGCAAGCCACCGTTGAAAGTCATCTCTAAACCCCAGGCCGAGCGGTATGGCATCACCGAGGTCAAATGGCGCGAAACGGCAACGGTGGACTGGATGGAGGCTTAGTCATGCTCAAACAGATCGGCAATACGTTGATCCGCCGTGACCATCGAGCCAGCTGCCATTGCGGCGCCGTCATTCTCGAAATCCACCTGCCCGACGGCCTGCCGGCGCCGCATCGCTGCGACTGCTCCTTCTGCAAACGCCGTGGCGCAGTCGTTGCGGCAGTGCCGGCGGCGGACCTGAAAGTGATCCGTGGCCAGTCTGCGCTGTTGAAGTACAGCTTTGGCCAGCAAGTGGCCGAGCACTTTTTCTGCGGTAACTGCGGCATCTACACCCATCATCGACGCAGTACCAATCCGCATGAATTCGGCTTCAATGTCGGCTGCCTTGAGGGGATCAATCCTTATGATCTGGGTGAAGTGCCGGTGGCGGATGGCGGGGCTTGGCAGTCGCCGTGAGGGCGAATGAGCACTGGCGAGCGCATCAAGGCTCGCCAGCGGCTCAATGAGCAAGATCAGCTTTTCCGAAAGAAACCTGCCTTACGGCACTTTCAGATCAAGCAACTCACCGCCCTCCTTGCTCAGACGCTCCAGATACGCACCGGCCTCGAGCAACTGATAAGGGAAGTAAAGACCTGCCGTAGTGGGCGCTCGACCATCGAGGCCGAGCAGTCGCTCCAGCAGCATCGCGATACTCAACCCCGTGAGCGCGGCGGCGCCCGCCGGATGCACGAGGGCATGCCGAGTGTGCAACGGTCGCCCCTGGCGATCCTCGCCAACCATTTCGATAAGGATCTCAGTCGACATCGGCCGCCCCGCGCGTCGCGAAGAACTGACCCCGCTGGCGAGATTGAACTGCACATTCGGCGCATCGATGGCGGCCGCCAGCCCAGTGACGTCGATGGACGAGAAACCGCTGGCTTGCATCGGCGTACCGTCCAGCGCGCGGAAGCTGACGTTCTTGTCCTCCCCTTCGCGCCAGATGTACTCCCCGTCGCGCCGAGTCAGGGCGGCCGGCAGCATCTTGTTCAGGTGTTCGAAATCCTTGGCCACGGTCGGCCCGCCACCGTCCTCTTCGTCGACCAGCGCATCAATACGGATATCGCGCACTCGGGCAAACGCTTCGGCAAGGTGCAATGTCGCCACGGTCGTCGCGCCCACCATCCATTCGTAACCCAGCACGATAGGCGCCGCGTCAGGGCGATGGATGAAACTGGCGATTTGCGGCGCAATCTCGAACACGCCGGAAGAAATGCTCAGGTGCGGCACCTTGCGCTGCTGCGCAAAACGTAGCCCGGCAAGAGAATGATCCATGTAGAAAACCGCCACGGCGCTGACCGGGCGATCGCCCAACCCCAAGTCTTCGGCAGCAGGATCAATGACCACGCCCTGCGCCCCGCCCATTTCCTCTGCCGCTTGTTGAGCCTTGGCCAGGTCACGGCCGCCGATCAGTAAAGGGACCTCGGGGTGAGCGGCGCGTATGGCTTTGGCAGAATGGTGGCCGATGGCGCCGGAACCGCCCAGAAACAAAATCGGATGAACTGACATGGGTATCCTTCCTCGTCTTTTTGGGTTGCAACCTAGTGTTGATGCGCTCCCCGACGTGAGGGTTCCAAGCCTTTGCGTGAACTGCAGGGTGGACCGACGAATGTCATTTTGAACGGCGTGTTGATGATGCGTGTTTAGGAGTTTTTCGTGGCTGTTTAAAAGACACGTCGCGTTACCTGCTTAAGGCTACAACGTCTTGCGCCGTTGCCTACGACTACGCCAGAATCCGCCGGCTTGTGCGTCTGGGGCGCGGGTTTTATCGTTCCTGGGTCACTGAAAAACAGTGATGGGGTTTGGTAGCCCGCTTCCATATGACGCATAACGTCACCGTGCGCAGATGCTTTTTCAGCATTTGTTTTATGGTGGCCATGCGCAGGGCGTCTTCGGGCGCGCCGGATTTTCCATATGGGCCGGTCTACCAACCTTCGTATGGCCACCATCTTTCGTTTGGTAGCGAGGGTGATGGCTCCTTAAGTCCCATATGGAGCTTCATCTATGTTCAAACCAACGCCGAATCCACCAGAAACCGATCCAGTCTCACCCTACAAATTCCCGGATTCCCGAACACTCAACGACGCAGCAGAACGAGCACTCGATTACTACCTCACCCCGACTCAACGCATCATGGGCAGCGACAAAAAACACGCGCCCATGTTTCTGGCCAATTCCGACTACGACAGCGAGTCCTTGCTGGTTAACGCCAGCGAATCCCTCGGCTCAGCCACCGAAATGCTCTGCAACTTCGCCGCCCTCCTTGACCCAGGCCACCGCAAAACTGCGCTGGGGATTGCGCAAGTGGTGATGCTGGGGGAATTGGCGGTGAATCGAGCGCTGGATAATGTTGTGCCGGTGGATTGATAGGTAATCCCTTTGTGGCTGTGGTGTGGCTGCTGTCACAAAGGGCTCAAGATTGCATCGGGTGTCTGCTTTCGGCCAGAAGCGCCCGGTCTGCCTGATAAATAAATCTGTCCCCATTCCACACGGCAATGAGTTCCCCTTCCTTGAACCATGAAGGCAATGTGATAGCATGGGTTCGCCCCCCGGAGAGGGGGAATTTTTCTACATCCCGCAAGGAATATGCCCCTGTGAAAGACTTCGTCATCAGCGTCAACAACACCGTCCTCTATCTGTCCCTGGCGTTCATCTGGCTGGTCGCTATCGTCGCGATTTTCACCAGCGGGTTCCTCCCGGCGCTGGGTATCTTCGTGGCCGGCACCCTGTGCTGGTGCATCATTTCCGGCTTCTGGTTCGTCCAGTCGGCGACCTACGAAGAACTGCGCAAGCTGAACGCAAACAAAGGCTGAAACGTCAGGGTGGAGCAGTAAGTGCCCCGCCCTACCCCTGAGCGCTTGGTTCCGTGCCGAGCGCTCTCGCCCACTGCGAATGACTCGCATAAATCCCGCATTCTCCGAAATCCTGAAATTCCCGCAATTCCCTAGCCCCGAGCGCAGAGAAAAACCTGTAATCCACCCACAAACCATCGTAATTTACCCGCCATAACTACAAGGTCGTTTGGGGATACACGTGGGAGCCTACCGTCTGCTATTGGCCGTTATGGTCGCCGTTTCGCATCTGGGCAAGATGTTCATGGGGTTCAACCCGGGTGTGGTTGCTGTGATTTCCTTCCTGCTCATCAGCGGTTTCGTCATGACTTCTCTGATCGAGCGCAACTACAAGGCGCCCGAAAAGGTCGGTCTGTTCTACCTGGACCGGGCCTTGCGCCTTTATCCGCAGTTCCTGTTCTACTTCGTCGTTTCTTGTGCGGTGATCTACTTCCTGCTGCCCGGTACGCCGCAAGCGGCCGAATTAACCGTCAAAAACATCGCCGCGAGCCTGGCCATCGTGCCCCTCGGGTTCTATATGTTTGGTGCATCCGGAATCTGGATTTTGCCACCGGCGTGGTCGCTCGGCCTTGAGATGTGCTTCTACCTGGTGATCCCGTTCCTGCTCATCTACCGAGCACGCGGTGTGGCTTTCGCCTTGTCCGTCGCGGTCTTCATCCCCGCGTGTCTTGGACTCATCAACACCGACTTTTACGGCTACCGTTTGTTGCCGGGTGTCCTGTTCATCTTCCTGTGCGGCAGCTATCTCTACAAACCACAGGCGAAGGGTTTAGCGATTGCTGGTGGTACCGCTGTGGCGGCGGCGTTAATCTTTGTAGCGATCATGGCGGGATGGATCGAACGCCGACCGTTCAACGCCGAAGTGGCCGCAGGCATTGCCGTGGGCATCCCCGTAGTGTTCTTGCTGACGAAGCTCAAGTTTCACCGGATTGACGAGTTCCTGGGCAACATCAGCTACGGCGTATTCCTCAATCACTTCGTGGTGTTCTACTTCCTGCACGGTCTCTCGCCGATTACTTCATTCGACTGGCACAAGATTGCAACGGTGTTGGTGCTGTCGTTCTTGCTGAGTGGTGTTTCGTATTACTGCGTCGAACGGCCGGCGTTGAAGCTTCGGCATGCGCTGCGAGCCGGATCGAAAGATCGAGTGAGGGACGTTCGGGGCGGTGAAACAGCAGTGTGAGGGCAACTGGAAGCGGATCACGCTCTCTAACCATTGCCCACTCCTTAGATAGCTTTTGGACTCGCGATGCATGTATGACATCAAAAACTTAGTTACGCTAGAACGTGAACTGCAGGAAACTGTGCGAAGCCATTTCGTAGACTTCTTTTCGGCTCATGACTACAAAAAAGACCACAAATCAGTTACTTCAAAATCTGTTAGTTCCAGCATCGATGTTGAGGCAACGTACTACGGAACAGGACTGTATGTGATCATGTCTGATTATCAGTCCGAGCAAAACAGATGCAACTTAACCATCGATGGTCTAAAGGCAATTTATAGAGGCCACTCTTACACTGTCAAAAATCGCCTTAAAAGTCATCTATTCAACCGTAACTATCGAGAAAATCTTCCTGAGAGAGGCGTTCGATACGACGTCTGCATGAAGCTCGATGAAAATAATGGAATCAATATCGATGACTTACCATATAGTAAATTTCGCTGGAAAGTTTTGATTCTCAAGATGAAAGGCAGTTCAAAGATGATACGCGAACAAGCGGAACTAGCCTTTGATGAAGTTTTTGGCCGCCCCCTTGGCTCGAAAGAACGAGAGTAAGTAAAAATGTCTAATTAATAAAAATATACCCTAGCCGGTTTGAATACTGTTCTGCACCTTGACAAAGCCCGAAAAAATCGGCACTTGACGCACATAAGTCGTCAGCCCCCAAGGGAAGCTAAATTGAATGAACATTGATGAAATCAAGAAAGACCTGAATTACGGACTGGGTGCAAAACTACGCAGCTTTTTTATATCTACAGAAGGCACGACCACACCAGTCGAAGAAGCAAGACTTGATGATAAAACATTAAAATATTTTATTGATATCCTGTCATCCGACAGCATTACCATTGAGATTAAATTTTACCTGAACGCAGACCAGATACTTTTGGACATCCCTTTAACGGAACGTTTCATCACAACTTTCGCAAAAAAGTTGACTGCAACAAACCGACGCCACGAAACACACCTAGGAGTAAAGGTCCACCATATCGTTCGGGACCTAATATACAGCGAAGCACCCATTCCGCACTTTTTGACACTGCATGCATACGTTCATAGCCTGAGCGATGAGGAACTTGGGGTTCTAGAAAACCTTCCTAGCCACGCAATTGACCTTGGAAGCTTTGAAAAAAAGGGCCAAGTTATTGGAGCTGCACTGTATCTGGAAGCCATGGCAACCAAAGCCAGCACAGAAAGTTTAAAAGAGTACAAACCGAAAAAATCTTGGGAAAAAAGGCTAAGTAGAAAACCAATAACAAAAAATGCACCTGAGATTAATTTTTTCGACCACATACAGCATCTGCAGGAAAACAAAATTCTTTCCAAAGATATCTGCCACGCGCTTCACAAGCTACGCCAGGCAAGGAACGCTGCTGCTCATAACTTCGATATTCATACAAAAGAAAACAGTGAAGCCTCCTACGATTACATTGAAGTAACGCAGGCAGACCAACATTTCATAAGCGCAGTTTCAGACTTTGTAGCGACTTGCAAAAGCTTATACGGACCTGTACCTAAAACCTTCAGAGATATATTCAAGAGATACACAGAGTTATTAGCTGGCGACATAAACAAATTCGCTAAAACCTCGCCAGTATTCACCTTGGAACCACACTACCCCAAGGAGCTGTCAGATATTTTTGGCTAATTACATTTCCACCCTAATTTCGCCCATTCTTGAGAGCCTCGCAATCTGATCTGCACTCGAGACTCTTCAGCGCCGGCCTTTAGAGTTCGTGTTGCCTGTGGCGTGCAGATACCCGCAAGAGTTAACCTCTTGGGGGGTAACAAATATGTTTATTAACGACGTACCTCGCGCACAGATCGCTGATCCGGTTTATACAATCCCCGAATGCTCCCATCGACCGAGCAGCAGCGAACTGCATAGCCAAGTTTCAAGACCTTATAAATCATTGTCTCTTCATCAACCTCCTCCCCTACCTCCAATGTATTTCCGGCAGTTCCCCCTTTTGATATGCGAAAGGCAACGACGCCGGTATCCCTGCGCTTCATTTTCACCGGGAACAATTCAATACCGTTGTTGAGCACAAAACTGAAAGCGCGAGAAAAACGATCCTGATCCACTGACATAGACGAACTTCCTTAAAGACTGGTTAGGGAAACTGTAGTTGATCTACGTTTTCTCGCAGAGTGCCAGCGCGTCCAGGTTAACGCGCAAGTCCGGCGATCACCGAATATGGCCATTCGCGCCAAGCACCTTCTGAGGCTATGATCGCAGCAATTCCAGCATCTCCCGAACCCACACCATGTCCACCCCAAAAACCCGCCCAACCCCAGCCCCGCTGCTCAACCCCGGCGAATCCGTGGTCCTGTTCGACGGCGTCTGCAAACTCTGCAACGGCTGGGCGCGCTTCTTGATTCGTCACGATCATCAGCGTCGCGTACGTTTGGCAGCGGTTCAATCGCCGGAGGGCCAAGCGTTGCTGGCGTGGGCCGGCCTGCCCATAGATCAGTTCGACACCATGGCCGTAATCCGCGACCGCCACTACTGGGAACGCTCCGACGCTTTTCTCGAAGTCATCAGCCAATTACCCGCCCGCTGGCAGCCATTACGACTGCTGCGCATCTTCCCGCGAGGCTTGCGCGACTGGGCCTACGACCGTATCGCGCTGAACCGCTATCGCCTGTTCGGCAAGTACGACGCTTGCCTGTTGCCAACTCCAGATCATGAACAGCGCTTTCTCAAAGCAACTGTACCTACGCCAGAAAACTGAACAACTGCAGCGGTGTCATCTTCGTCACCATCATCAGCACGATGACAAACATCCCGCCAAAACCGAGCACGCCCATCCATAACCATTGGCGGTACACGCCTTGGTATTGCTCATCCAGGTCGGCCCCCGTCTCGCTCGCACTCGACGCCATTACGTACAAGCGCTTCTGCAGAAGCAACACCGGCAGCCACAGCGAGCCGACGCAGAAGAAGATAATCAGCGAGGTCAGCACCCAGTCGGTACTCATCGACAAACCCGAAAGTCGCATCAACAGATACCCCGTGATGATTTGCACGAACCCGGCCGGTGTGGTGATCCACGTGTCGAAGCGCACGACCATGCGCGCGACGTGCGCTATGACCTGCGGGTTGGCGGTGCGGCTGGCGGCGATCAGGTAGAGGTAGGAACCCATGCCGAAGCCGAACAGGAAAATCGCGGCGATGATGTGCAAGTACTTCAGGCACAGATAGAGCATGTCAGCGCTGCCCGTCGGAGAAGTGCACGGCCAGGCTCAGGTTGGCCGGGTCGTTGATCGCGGCCATGTATTCGGCGACGCTGATTTCGCCCACGCAAGGCCGGGCACCGGAGGACGGCACGTAGCCTTGCGCCATTTTCGTGGCCAGTGCCACGGCAGCGCAGCTGGGAATCTCGGGGCCTTTGTCATTCAGGGCGGTGAGTTGCGCGGTCATCGACAACGGTTTGCCGTCGACGCCAAGGCCCTGCACGTCGATGTACATTGCACTTTTGCCATCGCCGAAACGCTCGAACCGCGTGCCCAGGCGATGCAATCTTGCAGCCCACAAAGCATGGTCGCGCACCAGCCCGATTTTCAGCGCCTGAGCCAGCAGACCGTTGGCGATGCCGCCGAGTTTGAGACCGGCGCCCGCCTTGAAGCTCAAGGTCTGCGCACCATAACGATTGGCAAAAATATCCATGTCGGGAACATCAACGTTGGCCAGCAATCGGGTGCCCATCTGCGGCATTTTGCGCAAGCTCAGGTCCAGCCAGCCGGAGACTTCGTGGACCTTGCCGCTTTTCAGTTGTTTGATCGGTTTGCCGGCGTAAGCGAGCACGCCTTCGATGGTCGACAGCCCCGGCATTTTCGCCGAGGAGGAAATGCCATGCTCGATCGAGTCAATGCGCGAAAAGCGCAGGCGCTGCTCATCGATGATGGCTGACGACAACGTCGGCACCGAGCTGCAACCACTGAGGATCGCCACACCCGCCTGCTTCGCCCGCGCATCAAGCACGTCGATGCCGTTGACGAACGTGCGGCAGTCCGCCAGGTCGCAATAGTTCACGCCGGCATCGATGCAACTCTGCGCAACGGCATAGGATTGCCCTTGAAACGGCCCGCCGGTGTGTACGACCAACTGAATGTTCAGCGCACGCAAAGCGGCTTCGAACTCCGCACCCATGGCATCACCGCACCAGCCTTCGCAGACGATGCCCGATTGACTGTTCAGTTCATCGACTTTGCGCTGCAATTTTTGCGGATCACGGCCGGAGAGTACCAAGCCGATCTCCGGCATCAGCGCCAGGTGCCGGCAGACGATACTGCCGAAATTTCCGTAACCACCGACCACCATCACCCTGAACGGCATGCAATTCTTCCCTAAGTCAGTCCATCAAACAGGCGTGAAGGATATAGGGCCGAGCGTCAGCAAGCCATCCAATGTAGGGTTTGCGGCGTGTACAAAAGCCCTAGAAATTGATCTTGAACCCCAGCATCGCGTCATACCCATGGCTGTCACCGTCGAACCCCTGACGATAGCCAGCCGATGCGGTAAACGTGGTGCGTTGATTGGCCTGGTAATCCACCCCGACATTCACTTCACCCCACGTGCCCTGAATATCGGATTCGAACGGAATGTACCCCGACTCGGAGGAAAACTCGGTTTTCGGTTGCCCCTTGAACTCATGCCAGATGCTCGGACGGATCCAGCCATTGGTGCGCAGTGCGCTGTTGTCGACGCCCTCGGTGTCCCAGTCCTTGGCGATACGCACGCCGGCGCGGCCAATCAGTGAGTCGACGTCCTTGAAGCGAATCTTCGCGCCGACGTCATCGCTGCTGTCCAGATCGACGTAACTGTAGATCGCTTGCAATTGCGGCTCGATGTACCAGTCTTTGTCGACCTCGAACGGGTAGCCGTTTTCCAGCGAGGCGGTGTAGCCCCAACCGCGGGTTTTCAGTTTGGCCATGTCGTTGGGTTTGGCTTCGATGTCAAAGCGGTTGACCTGCAACACCCCGTCCAGATACCAGCCGGAGGGGCCGAAGTGCGTCCAGTACGCGCCGACGCCGTACGCACGCAAGGTGTCTTCGCCGGCGGCGCGGCGGGTGTAGTGGCTGACGCCGGCGTCGATGGTGCCGGCGGACAATGACAGCCCGGCCTGCTCGTGACTGCCGTCGGGCCGGTCCTTGCGGTAAAGGTCGGTGCCGACCTGAAATGCCGTCAGGTCATAGTTGTACTCGGGTGTGTTGCCCAAGGCGTTTTTGCGGTCGCCATCCTGTTTGCCGCTGCGGTAGATCACCCGGCCCCAGCCCATCGATGGCGCCAACGTCGATTCGTCTTCCTTGGGCAATGGATCACCGCGATTCAGGCGTTCCTCGCCGACCCGCTCGTGAAGGGTGTCGACCATTGTCCGGCCGTAAACCAGGGCCAGCGCGGGCACGGCACCGTACAGCGAAACTTCCGGACGGTAATTGGGTACCGGGGAAGGATCGGGCGTCGGATCGGGATCGGGATCGGGATCGGGATCAGGGCCTGGAGGACCGTCCGGCGGTACCGCGTCCGAGCGCAGATACCAAGTGTCCTTGCCGCTACCGTCCTGGGCACCTTGCTGCAGGCGATATTCGTACGGACCGGCGACAACACGCCGGGCCAGTTGAAAGGCATTGGCGTCGCTCGCGGCTTCGGTCTTGTTGAGCAGTTCGACCACCGCAATACCATTGCCCTGAGTCAGATCGCCCTGGCCGCCGACATTGCTCACGATCACGCCGGTGGCGCCGCCGCTGGCGGTGGTTGTCGAATCCACAACCAGCATGTCCGAGAGGCTGTTCGCGCCACCACCATTCAACGTGGTGTTAAGCAGCAGCCGGCCGCCATTGGACACGAACACCCCGCCGCCATCGGTGCCGACGGTGTTGGCCCCGCTGATCAGCAACACATTGCCGACCGTGTTGCTGCCGGCGGCAAGGTCGAGCGTGCCGCTATGGGTGAATCGGTTTACACCGAGCAACTGGCCCTGTACAGCACCGCCCAGCGTCGGCGTATTGGCCGTTTGCCCCAAGGGCAGATAGGCGCCGCTGGCGTTGAAGCTGACGATGCCCGTCGCCGGTTGCGCCGCCAGACGAATCACACCGCTGTTGTCGATGCTGTTGGCGCCCGATGAGCCGAGATCACTGACGGCAACGCCCCAGGTATCGCGACTGCCGCTGGCACTACTGGCGGTGAAATTGCGCAGTGTCCAGGTGCCGCTGTTGGCCACCGTGCTGGCCGCGCTGACGGCATTCATAACGCCGGTTATCTGCCCGGTATTGTTGAGCGCAAACGTCGTGCCCGGTGTGGTCGCATCGGCGCGTACGGCGACATCGCTAAGCGCAGTGATCGCACCTGAGTTGGTCAACGTCTGGCTCGCACCGCCAAGGGCGATGCCGCTGCTATCGGCCCACCCACCCTGAAGCGTGGCGCTGTTACTGACATTGACGCTGCCGCCCTCGGTCAAGGCGTCTATGGCCGACGAGCCAACGCCTCGAGTAGTGATCGCGCCGCTGTTGTTGACGGTCAAATTCGCGGCGCCCGAGGCCTGGGCGAGAATGCCCTGACTGTCGCTGGCACCGAAGGTCTGGATCGCGCCGCTGTTGACCACACTTTGCGCGCCAGTGACCGAAAACGTTCGGATACCGCGTTGTTGATTGCCCCGCGCGATCAACTCCCCGCTGTTACTGACACTCAATGTGCCCAGCCCACTGCCTGAGTTGAAGGCATTGCCGGCCAGAATCGCCGCGCCCTGACCGTTGACGTCGATCAGCGGGCCGTTGAACACGACACCGACGTCGCCGCCCAGCGTCAGCGCCTGGATACCAAAAGCACCAATGCCCGTGCCGTCGCCCGAGCCAGTGTTCGAGTGGGTGATGATCGTGCCGCCGGAATTGACGTTGACCGTGCCCGTCGGCGACTGCGTCGAGGCATAGATGCCGTTGGCGTTGCTGTGCAGGGTTTCGATGCGATCGCCACGGTAGTTGACCTGAACATTGCCGCCGGTCGAATCGACCCGTATACCGCCCGCGCCAAACCCGCTGGCGAACAGATCGCCCGAGTAATCAATCAGCACATTGTTGTTTTCGGCACTGACAATGATCGCGTAGGCCCGGGTGGTGTTGATGTCGCCGAGTACTTTGATATTGCCGCTACCCGTGATCGCGACATCACCGGTACCGCGCTTGATCACGTAGATCGCCCGCGAACCGGCGGCATTGGCCGTGCTGCCGACGTTAATGGCAGCATTGTTCTCGATGCTGATCGAACCGCTGCCGCCGACATTGTCATTGGCATAGATACCGTGGGCGCCGCCACCCGTGGTGGTGATGGCGCCGTCGTTGACGATGGCGATGCTGCCAACGCTGGAAAACGAACGAATGCCGAAACCGTTGAGGCCGCTGGTACTCAGGTTGCCGCTGTTGGTCAGGCGGGTATTGCCTGTGCCGCCCTCGGTGAACAAGCCAAAGGCGTTCATGCCGATGCTTTGCACATTCGCCGCGTTGATCAGTGTGGTGTTGCCATTGACTGCGCGGGTATGCACGCCGGCGTGGTTACCAATGCCGGCAGTCGGCAAAGTGTCGTCAATGATCGGAAGACCGGCCGAGAGTGCATCATCGTTGTTGACCAGAATATTCACGCCACTGCCGACGTTGACGTTGGTCTCGCCACTGCCCGTGGCTTTGGTCCAGACGCCGTTGCCGCCAAGCAACGTGATCTGGCCATTGCCCTGATGATTCAGGTTGATCGCCCCGCCGCCGCTGGCGTTGATGTCGATGCCATCGTGTTCATTGCCGACCACGGTATTGAGGATGTTCAGCGTGGTGCCGGCACTCACCGAAAACGTCGACGAGCCAGCGCTGGCATTGGTGATCGCCAGCGCGTCCAGGCCACTGCCGCCGACATTCACCGTGTTGGTCCCGCCATTGACGCTGAGGCTGGCGTTGCCGGTGGTGCCGATGACATTGGCAAACACTGCGTTGGCGGCCGTTGGGGGTGTGCTGTTTACCGTAGTGCCAGTGAGTGTCAGCGTGGTGTTGGCATTGTTGCCACGACTGTTCAACGAGGAACCCGCCGTAGTGGTAATGGTAGTGCCCGACTGCGTGCTGATCGACGCATCGACGCCGGCCGCCGGCAAACAGGTTTGCGAGACGTTGTAGGCACCCGCCGCCAGAGGCCCGCACGCAGCTTGAGCGTCTGCGAGCATCAGGGTGTTGGCCATGGCGACCAGTAAAGCGCTGCGAATGAAATGCGGGGCGTGCCCACCGTGAGGATGGCCGCTGGCACCGTGCATGAGAACCTCCCTGTTCAGCGTACGTGGCGAATCCCTCACGCCTGTCGACGCCGCGCGATATTGCGTTGTGATTACCGCTATAGACCTTAGTAGTTATTTCCAAAGTTGGTAATTCGCGGGTCGAGTACCTGTATCGGCAAGTTGACGAACGGTCATTCGAATGTTCAGATGCCGCCCAGTTTCAGGTGTCCCATGCCGCCGTGCATGGGGTGAAACGGGAAACCGGTACGTTCTTTTCGAACAAGTCCGGTGCTGCCCCCGCAACGGTATGCGCGTGATGCTTTCGATACACCACTGTGGTTAGACGGCCATGGGAAGGTGAAAGCCTCGATACGCGCGAGCCCGGAGACCGGCCTGAATTGCTGTTTGGCAAAATCCTGCGGTGGGCGGGCATGGGCCGGTATTGGCTGTGCGCGATGCCTTCTCTTGCATGCTCTTCTGCGAAGATCCTTTTCGAGAAGACAATGATTCGACCTTTCTACACTTCTGCTCCAACCCTGTTTCTTGGTTGCCTGTTCAGCCCGCTGCTACTGGCCGACGACACACCACTGGAACTCAATCAGCAAATCGTTTCCGCACCGTCGGTGGAGTCGACCACGGTCGCCGACATGGCGAAGTTCGGCAGCAAGGTCGAGATCGTCAGCCGCGAACAGATCGAGCGCGCCGGCCCCAGTGCCGATGTCAGCCGCGTCATGCAGATGTTCATTCCCGGCCTGTACGTGGCGCCGAAAAATGGCCCGTTCGACTACGGCACCTATTCGCTGCTGGGCGGGCGCAACGATGACACGCTGATCCTGCTCGACGGCGTGCGCCTGAACAATCGCCTGTACGGCGGCCTCTATCTAGACACTTTGCCAGCCAACGCCATCGAACGCATCGAAGTACTCAAAGGGGGCCAGAGCCTGTTGTTCGGCACCCAAGCCGTATCCGGCGTGATCAACATCGTCACCCGCAGCCCGCAATCGCGCAAAGCCGCCGGCGAAGTGAATCTGGGCGTGGACAGCTTTGGCGGCACCACCGAAGACGCTCGCGTCGAGAACATCTTCAATAACGGTTTCGGCGATCTCGGTTTGCTGGCGTATGTCAGCCACAACGTTTCCGACGGCTATCAACCGTATCGCAACCGCGACCTGAAAAACGTCAGCGAGAAGAACCGCGCCTACGAAGTCACCACCTTCGGCGGCAAGGCGATTCAGTCATTTGGCGATGATGCGCGGCTGGAACTGTTCTACCAATACGCCGACGCCAATCTCGACTTCGCCCGCCCTGTGGACAACCACAAAACCACCAACGACCGCGTGCAGCAAATCGCTACGGCGACCTTCGAGCAAACCCTCAACGAACGCCTGAGCTACTTCGTCAAAGGCCATATCAACGATTGGGACACGCGCTACACCCGGGTCAACAACGTCAATGGCGGCGGCACCAAGGTCATTAATCACAACGACTATTGGGGCTTCACCGACTGGGGTGTGCAGGCCGAAGGCAAGGCTGAATTGCCCGGCGGCCATGTGCTGGTGTTCGGCAGCGACAACCAGTGGTTCAAGGGCCAGGACGACGTGCTGATCATCGACAACGACAAGGCCGAAGCCCATGCGTTCTACACGCAACTGCGCCCGCAGATCGACGCCCTGCCCGACTGGCATCCGAGCATCGGCGTGCGTCACGAGGCCATGAGCGGTGGCGACAGCGCCACGGTCGGCATGCTCACTTCGCTGTATGACCTCAACGACAACTGGTCGGTGCGCGGTCAATACGGCAGCGCCTACAAACTGCCGAACGCCGAGCAACTGTTCGTCAACGAGCCGGGCGACGAGATCGGTAACCGCAACCTGAAACCGGAAAAAAGCCGCAATACGGAGCTGGGGGTCGACTACAAGGGCCTGCTGCTGGATCGCGAATTCAGCGCCAGCGTGACCCTGTTCAAACGCAAGATCGACGACCTGATCACCCTCAATGACATTCAGTGGGTCAACGGTGAAGGCACGATCCAGATGCGCGGTTTCGAGGCGGACGCGAAACTGGCGCTCAACGATCAGTGGAGCCTGCAAGCGGACATGACCCGCAACCTCACCGAGTCGCGTACCGGTGTGACGATCAACGACATCCCAAGCTTCTTCGCCCGCTCGCGGGTGGGTTATGAATCGGAAAATCGCCTGTGGGGTGTTGGCGGTGCGATCCGTTACATCCGCGATATCAAAAGCTCGAAGCAAGTCGAATACGGCAATTATTCGGTGGTCGACGCCGACGCTTATCGCTACCTCGACAACGCCCACCAACACCGGGTGAGTCTGCTGGTGGAAAACCTCTTCGACCGCGACTACGTCACCAGCCGTTCGAGCAACGTCGACAACCTCGGCCGGCCGTTCACCTCCGAAGTACGCTACACGTACCGCTTCTGATGAGTGAAATCAAAACCGTCGACGGCGTCGATACGCACCCGGACTGGTCGCATGTGCCCGAGCATGCGCGCCATGTGTTCCTCTGCACCGGCCCGCGCTGCACCCAGCGCGGTGCCTTGCAGTTATGGAAAACCCTGCGCCGGCATTTGCTGGCGCACGATCATATCGAGACGCCGGGCGGTGTCTTGCTGACACGCACGCACTGCCAGTTTCCGTGCAATCTGGGGCCGATTGTGACGGTGTACCCGGAACGTTGCTGGTATGGCGTGCACAGCCATGAAGAGGTGCAGCGGCTGGTCGAGGGGCATTTGGTGGGCGGTGAAGTGGTCGCGGATTTGCTGGTCAAGGCGCAGGGATGAAATCGATCCTGTTAGCGCTTGGCGCCCTGCTCTGTTCAATGCCGGCACTCGCCGACAGCTTCAGTAATTGCGGCGAGGACTGGAACGCCGCTGCGCCTTCGCGCGTCGTCGCGCTCAATCAGCATGCAGCGGATCTCGTCCTGGCGCTGGGTGCCGGGCCAGCGCTGGTTGGCGTGGCGTATCTGGATGACACCGATGCCGGTCAGCGGCCAGCCACGTATTTCGGTGTGCCGGTGATCGCGCGGCAATACCCGGCCAGCGAAGTGCTTTACGCACAGAAACCGGACCTGGTGATTGGCGGGTTCGCCACGGCATTCGGCGACGGTGTGACTTCACGCTCGGGTCTGGCGCGCAATGGCGTCGGTTCTTATCTATTGGAGTCGGCCTGCAACGGGCATTCGCTGGATTACTTCGCGCATGTGCGCAATGACTTGCTGACCTTGGGCAGGCTGCTGCACAAACAGCCACAGGCGCGGCAATTGAGTGCGGCCATGGACGCCGACCTCGCCAGTGCCCGAGCCCTGGCCGGTGCGGGTAAATCGCTGTCGGTGTTCTATCTCGACAGCGAAGTCAAAGGCCTCGACAGCGAAGGTCGGCGGGGGTTTGTCACCCCGTTATTGGCCGCTGCCGGGGCACGCAATGTCTTTGCCGACATCAACCTCTATCGAGTCACCGTCAACAGCGAAACCCTGCTGGCCAGCGACCCGGACGTGATTCTGCTGGCCGACGCCGAATGGTCACCCGCCCGTCGCAAACGCTATCTGTTGACCCACGACCCGGTGTTGTCGCGACTGCGCGCGGTGCGCGAAAACCGGATCATCGAAATCCCTTTCACCCACCTGCTGCCGACTTTCAACAGCGGCCGCGTAGCCTTGCAACTGGCGCGGCAGCTCAACGCACTGAAGAAAAATAAATGAACCCGCCGCCCCCCACGCCACCTAACGAACAGACCATCAGGAGGTAGCCAATGCAAATCGAAACCGTGTGGATCGTACTGGCGGCAGTTCTTCTGCTGATTGAACTCTGGGCCATCAATCGGGTGCGCAAGAGCGAGGGGAAAGCGAGCAATAAAGGTGTGTGGATCGTGCTGATCGTGTTTGTGCCGTTGTTCGGGTTGATTGCCTGGGCGTTAGCGGGGCCAAAACACGTCAGTCAGCATTCGGCGTCGTAATCTGACCCTTGATCCATAGCGACTGAGCATCCGTCACGGACTGACATTCCAAATGCCCGCCGGAGATATGCCTGCTTAAGCCGTTGCCAGCGGACGAGCCCGGCTTTGGCCGGGCTTTTTTCTGGTTGCTCGCCGCGTCTCCCTGCTGCAGGATCAGCCGATCGACAACAGGGAGTGTTGAAATGGATCATAAAGCACGTGGGCGAATTGTGGTGGTCGGTGCGGGCATCGTCGGTGCCGCCCTTGCGTATCACCTGTCTGGCAAAGGAGCGCACGTCACGCTGATCGAGGCTGACGAGATCGCGAGCGGCGTCACGGCAAACTCTTTCGCCTGGATCAATGCCTCGCACGCCGGCGCTGATCCGATTGCGCAGTTGCGCGGTATGGCCATAGAAGCATACCGACGACTCGAAACCGAGCTGCCGGATTTGCAGATTCGCTGGACCGGGGCTTTGTCGTACAACGAATCAGCAGAGTATCCGGCGTCGGCGACATTGTTATCGTCTGCCGAGGTGCTTGCTCGCGAGCCCAACCTGAAAAATCCCCCACCCTGCGCGTTGTATCGCGCGGAAGAAGGCGCACTCGACGCCGTGCAAACCACCCACGCCCTGATTGCCGGCGCCCGGGCGCTGGGCGCGCAATTGCTAACGCAAACCCGCGTGACCGGTTTCACAACCTGCAACGCCGATGTCACCGGCGTTGAAACCACAACGGGCGCGATCGATGCCGACCTTGTCGTGCTTGCTGCGGGGACCGGCACCCAACAGTTAACGCAGATGCTCAACGTCTCCCTGCCCATCGACGCCTCCCCCGCCATTTTCATCCGCTACAAGACCCAACCGGGCCTCGTCAAAGGCATCATCTCCAGCCCCGAAATGGAAATTCGGCAAAGTGCCGACGGCACGTTGCTGGCCGCTGAAGATTATCTGGGCGAGGCGCCGGGCAACTCGCCGACAAACCTTGCCTGGCGAACCGCCGAAACCATACAAAATGAACTTCACGGAGTGGTTTCCATCGAGCCGCAACCCGTCGTCGTCGGGTTCCGGCCCATGCCCGCTGACGGCATCCCCGTTGTCGGTTACCTGCCCGGTGTCGGCGGAGTTTACGTTTGCGCGATGCATCCCGGAGTGACGCTGGCGGCAATCGTCGGGCGCCTCGCCAGTGAAGAGCTGCTGGATCGCCAGTCATCTGCGGCCCTTGCACCGTGCCGCCCAGAGCGTTTTTTTCAGAACTCCGGCAAAGTGACAAAAAACGCTGCGCTTACCCGCTGAAAACCCGCCGCACGATCAACAACAATTCGAGAGGCACAGACGCACATGGACGTCATCAACACGTTACAACCCGCCGACTGTGCGGACATGCAAGATATTCGAAGTGAAATCGACCGACTCGATCAAGCGGTGATCAAACTGCTGGGCAAGCGCTTTCAGTACGTACTCGCTGCCTCGAAGTTCAAGACCTCGGCGGCCTCAGTGCGGGCACAGGAGCGTTTTCAGGCGATGTTGGCAACCCGTCGCGACTGGGCCGAAAACGAAGGTTTGAATGCAGATGCCATTGAGAAAATGTACAGCGACCTGGTCAATCACTTCATTGCTGAAGAAATGAAGCACTGGGCGGCGGCGCAGACGGACAGTTGACTGCTTTAGCGCAGTCTTCCGTTTGCTCCCTAAGCTGACAATCAAGGAGAACAGCATTGACGCCCCACAAGGACACCGCGTTCGCCTATCAGGAGGTCTACCACTACCTCGTCGGATTGATCGAGGCCGCCAGTGGCATGGGTGAGCAAAAATTGCCGTCACTGCGACAACTGGCATTGCGCCTCGGCGTTTCAGTATCGACGACCAAATACGCCTACGCACTGCTCGAGGACGAAGGCAGAATCCACGCCAAAGCCAGGTTCGGCTATTTCACCCGGTCAATATCGTCGGCACCTGTGACGGCCAACTCTGGCAATCTTCTGGATCACGTCTTCGCCAGCGCCCGTCAGCCCGGCATGCTGGCCCTGAGCAGCGATGCGCCGGCGATGCTGCTGTCGCTGCAAGGCCCATTGTTGACGATGGAGCGCGAACTGACCCGCCAATACCCGCGCTCGCACGCGCCGCTCTATCAGCCCCTCGGCGAGCCGGAATTGCGCGCGGCCCTGGCTGAACGCTACACCCGTTCCACTCACAACCACTGGCAGGCCGAGCAGGTGTATATCGGCGCGGACCTGCGCAGTGTGCTGGAGTTGTCGCTCAGTGCCTTGAATCTCGGTGGCACTGTGGCGCTGGTGGAATCGCCCTGCTCGTGGGCGATTCTGCGCCAGTTGCAGGCGGCCAATATCCGCGTTGTCGAAATGCCCTTCGGCGATGACGGCCGCTTCAACCTGCCTGCATTGAAGGCGTTACTCACGCGCGAACCGATACGCCTGGCGGTGCTCTCCTCCACGGTGAATATTCCTCAAGGCCAGTTGATGCCCGCGCAGGATAAACAGCAGATCTGTCGCTGGCTGGCCGAGCGGGCGATCTGGCTGTTCGAAAACGACACGTGGGGCGAGTTGAGTTTCTCCAAGTCAGCTACGCGTTATCGGGACTTTGCCGATCCGGACAAGCTGCTGGTGTTCTCGACATTCGACAAGATTATTGGCGGCGAAGCGCCGTACGGCTACGTGCTGTGTCGCCAGCAGGCCGCGCAGTTTCATCGACTGTTTATGCAGCGCGGATTTCGCCTCTCGCCGATGCGGCAGAAAGCGATTGCCAGACTCTATAACTCCAGGCGCATTGACCAGCACCTGACTATGTTGCGCGCTCTGTTGGTCAAGCGCATGCAACAGCTGCAGACCTTGCTGGAAGAGTACGGTAGCGGCCACTGGCAGGTGCTCGCCCCGCAAGGTGGTGCGAGCTTCTGGCTCAAGGCTGTGCGGCCGATCAACATGCAACGGGTGTTCGAGCGCCTGCTGGCCGAGCGGATCGTCATCGCCCCCGGCGAAATCTTCAGCCAGCAAGGCGCCTGGAACCAGCACCTGCGCCTGAGCTACAGCCTCGATTGGGACAAGAACATTGCCCACGCGGTGCAACGACTGGCGCTGGCGATCACTGAAGAAAACCGCGTCTACAGTCCATAGCAATGCTGCGCTTCAGGAAACCGGCCGTGGCGCACATCGTCAGCAAACTGCGCACAAGCCTCGCTGATCACCGCACCGACATCGGCGTAGCGTTTGACGAAGCGCGGCAGATGTTCACCGCCCAGGCCGAGTACATCTTCGGTGACCAGCACCTGCCCGTCGCAGGCCGGTGAAGCGCCGATGCCGATGGTGGGCATTTTCGACTCCAGCGTAATCTGCCGCGCCACGCCCTCCGCCACACCTTCGAGCAACAGGCTGAAGGCGCCCGCGTCGAGATTGGCGCGGGCGTCTTCGGCAATCACCGCAGCGGTTTCAGCTGTCAGGCCCTGGGCCTTGAAACCGCCCATGACATTGACGAACTGCGGCATCAACCCGACATGGGCCATGACCGGAATCCCGCGCGCCACCAGAAACTCGACCGTCGGCGCCAAGGCCTTGTTGGCTTCCAGCTTCACCGCATCACAACCGGTACGCGCCAACACCTGAGCGCAATTGCGAAAGGCCTGTTCATGGGATTCCTGATAACTGCCGAACGGCATGTCGGCCACCACACAGGCCAGGCGCGTGCTATCGACCACCGCACGCGTGTGACCGGTGATTTCTTCGAGCTGCATGCTCAGTGTCGAGGGGCGGCCGTAACCGACCATGGCCGTGGAGTCACCGACCAGAATGAAGTCGACGATGGGGTCGATCAGTTTGGCAATCGCGCTGGAATAGGCCGTGAGCGAGACGATTTTCTGTTGGCCTTTCATCGCCACCAATTGCGGTACAGTCAGGCGTTTGGTGCGGGTATGCAGGCTCATGGGCGACGCTCCGAGGCTGCCGTCCATGAACGATAAATGTCGCCAGATTGAATGCGTAACGCTTCCATACAGTGCCCAATTCCAAAAGATTCGAGCACTCGATTATTCGTTTAACGCCGAAACATTCAATGCACAGATTGGCCTGAAAAAGCGACCCAGGTGCACCCTGCTTCGTTGAAATGCAGCAGGATCCCGGATGCTTTATTTCGCCGTTTACCGCAGGATGCGAACTTATAAACACACCCAAGGAGCAATTTTTATCATGGAAGAAATCATCACCTACCGCACAGCCACTGCCGCCGATGCGCTGGCAATGAGCGAGCTGGGCCAATTGCTCAACTCGGTACACCACGCCGCCCGCCCCGATATCTACGCCGCCGCGACCGAAGATTTTGCCCGCGACTTGCCGCACTGGGCCGGGGTATTCGAAAAGCCTGGCCAGATCGTCTATATCGCCAGCGCCGCTGAGCGCCCCGTGGCGTTCATTACGGCCACCGTGTCCGCCAGTTCCGGCCCGCTGATGCAGCCGCAGAACGTGGTTCGCATCGGGTCAGTCTGTGTGGCCGAGCCGTTTTGGGGCAAAGGCATTGGCCGCACGCTGATTCAACGGGTGAAAGACTGGGCTATCGAGCAAAATGCTCAAGACTTGCGCCTGACGGTCTGGCCGTTCAACGAGCGCGCGGTGCGCATGTATGCCGAGTTTGGCTTCGAGACCCGCGCCCTGGAGATGGGCCTGCGTTTGTGAGGAGCGAACACGTCCGATCATGAATAACCGTGAACAGCTTCATCAGCAGGGTTTTGCCCTGCTCCGTCGCGCCATACCCGCCGAGTGGCTGGACGACCTGCGCCAGGCGTTTGATGCGGGTGTACTGCCGTCGGATCGCTGGCCCGTGCCCCGAGGTCAGGACTGGCGCCATTCGCTGCCGTGTCCGGAGCACCGCACGCTGACGTCCATGATGAGACGCGATCCGTCCAGTTCACGGGCCGTGCGGGCGACATTCTGGTGTTCGATATCGACCTGCTGCATGCCGGCAGCCGGAATCTTTCGGGCGCGCGCCGACGCTCGATGCTGATCAATTATTGGGCCGAGCCGCTGTACGTATCTCACCGGCAAACCGTGGCCCTGCGAAATATCCACATGGACCCTATCGAATGGTTCGATCCTGCCGACAACATCCTGGTGGACACCGAGAGGTTTTAATGGCGCGAGTCCATCACGTATAAAGCCACTTTCAATGACGATTCAAGAGGCTGCACCCATGAGCAACGCCTGGAACGAAGGTTATTTCACGGACGAAGGCTACACCTACAGCTATAGCCGGGAAATCAATCCGGTATTCCAGCGTTACTGCCTGTTGTTGCGCGGCTTTGCCGGTCTGGACAACCCCGACGGTTATCACTGCGAACTCGGTTTTGGTCAGGGTGTGTCAATCAATATTCACGCCACGGCCAACCCGGCCGGCTTCGTCGGTACGGACTTCCACCCCGGTCAGGCGGCCCATGCGATTGAACTCGCGGCGCTTGGCAATAACGGTGCGCGGCTGTACGACGACAGCTTCGAGCAACTGCTGGCGCGCCATGATTTGCCGCAATTCGACAGCATCAGCCTGCATGGCATCTGGACCTGGGTCAGCCGTGACAACCAGAAGCTGATTGTCGAATTCGCCCGACGCCACCTCAAACCGGGTGGTCATCTCTACGTCAGCTACAACGCATTCCCGGGCTGGTCGCCTGCTGCGCCGTTGCGCCAATTGTTCAGCCTGCACGACCGCTTTGCCAGTCACTCGACGCGAGCGGATCAGCGCATCGATGCCGCGTTGCAGTTTTCCGAAGCGCTGCTGGCGGCCAACCCCAAATACGCCATTGCCGCGCCGCACTTGGGGGCCAGGCTGCAAACCATCAAAGGCCAGGACCGTCAGTACGTCGCCCATGAATATTTCAATCGCGACTGGAACTGCATGTATTTCGCCGACATGGTTGATGCACTGGCCCCGGCCAAGCTCGATTACGTCACGACGGCGGTGCCGATGGATTCGGTTGACGCACTCAACCTGAGCGCCGAAGGCTTGGCCTTTCTCGACGGTATCGAACACCCGGTGATGCGCGAGCAGGCGCGTGACTACTTCGTCAACCAGGCTTTCCGTCGCGACCTGTACGTGCGCGGTGCCAACCGACTCAGCGCGACCGAGCGCCGCTCGCGCATGCTCAATACGCGATTTGTGTTGATGCAGCCGACAGAAAACGTAGCCTCCAGCGTCACCGGCCCCGCTGGCGCAGCGACGCTGCAAGCGGAAATTTACCGTCCGCTCCTCAATGCCCTCGCGGACCAGATGTATGAAGCCAAAACGATGCAGCAGCTGCTCGATGCGGTGTCGCCAATGGCCTACGACGATCTGGAACAGGCCATCGCCATCCTGGTCAGCATGGGCGCGGTAGCCCCTTGCCAGAGCGAAGCCGCCGAGGCGCGGGTGTACGAACGCTGCGCTGCGTTCAACCTGCAACTGTGCAAGCGCGCGCTGTTCAACGCCGACATTCAAGTGCTGAGCAGCCCGGTCACCGGGGGTGGCGTCACGGTCAGCCGCTTCCAGCAACTGTTCCTGATTGCAATCCGCCAGGGCAAACAGCACCCGGCAGAGTGGGCACAACTGGCGTGGAGCGTCATTGCCGAACAAAACGAAGTGCTGGTCAAGGACGGCAAAACGCTGACCACCGCCGAAGCCAACATCGCCGCACTGACCGAACAGGCCCAGGCTTTTGCCGAGCAATCACTGATCGTGCTGAGTGCTTTGAAAATCGTTTGATCGAGGTGGATGGCGCGCAGTGTTGCAGGCAAATCTGCTGTCACTCGCGCCATCTGCAGACCACTGCCAGCCATCAAAAAGCCCACGGTGGCGCGGGCGCGAACATCGCTTCGAGCCATTGCTTGAACGCGACGACCACCGCCGTCGGAAACCGCGCCGAGGGTCTGACCAGATACACACCTCCCGCGCTATCCAGTTGCCAGTCAGGCAGGACATGAATCAGCTTTCCGGCGGCGATATCGCGACTCATCAACCAATCGCCCGCGCCCAAGATGCCGGCATCCGCCCGGGCAGCGGCCAGCAGCGACTCGCTGTCGCTGGCCGTCAGGTTGCCTTTGACGCTAACGGTTTGCAGCTCATGGCCACGATGAAGGCGCCACAGCGGAAAAGACGCCAGTCCGCTGAAGCGCAGACAGTTGTGTTGAAGCAAATCCTCAGGTGTTGCAGGCACGCCATGCATCTGGAGATAGGCTGGCGAGGCGCACAGAATCCGCCGGTGGTTGCTGAGCTTCGTCGCGATCAGCCGATTATCCTCCAGCTCGCCGATACGAATGGCGGCGTCAAACCCCTGCTCGATGATGTCGACCAACCCCTCGCTGTAGTCGGCAATAATCGAAACTTGCGGATGAGCTTTGAGAAACTCCGGCAACATCGGCCCCAGCCAGAGTCGGCCCATGGCGGCCGGCAACGCGAGGCGCAACGTGCCGCGAAGTTCGCCGGCCCCCTGCGCCGCTTGCTGCTGGGCGTCGTTCATCAGTTCGACGGCCGAACGCAGACGCTGCTCCAATTGGGCGCCGGCCTCGGTAATGCGGACCTGACGGGTCGAGCGCTCGACAAGGCGAACGCCCAGACGCTTCTCCATCGCGGCAAGGCGCTTGGAGATAATCGTCGGATGGCGTTGCAGCAGCCGACCCGCCGCGACAAAGGAACCTTGCGAGGCGACGGCCAGGAATGCAGCGATCTCATCGCCGTGTTGATTGCTCAAGACATCAAGATTCATGGTTTCAGAATGATCGCCCCAGAAGATCGGCCCGTTTCCAGGTCGGCATGCGCCAGTGCGGCATCGGCCAATGGATAGCTCGCCCAGATATGTGGCTGGATGATACCGGCTGCGACAGCGGCCAGAACATCCTGCGCACGCGCCTGATACTCAGCAGCCGTCGCAGTGTGCGCAGCCAGTGAGGGACGGGTCAAAAACAGCGAACCCTTGCTGTTGAGTGTCGCCAGTTCCACGGCTGCCGGCGCACCGGATGAGGCGCCGAACGACACCATCAAACCACGCGGGCGCAAGCTGTCCAGTGACGCCTGAAAAGACACCCGCCCGATCGGGTCATACACCACATCGACCTTCTGCCCATCGGTGAGTCGTGCGACGTCCGCTGCCAGGGTCTCGGCGTCGAACTCCAGCACCTCGTTACAACCCGACGCCCGGGCCTTTTCGACACTGGCCTGCTTCGACACGACACCGATCACCGTCGCGCCCAAATGCCTTGCCCATGACGCCATGATCGCCCCCAAACCGCCCGCCACCCCGTAAAGCAACAGGGTGGTGCCCGGCCCTACGGGATAGGTGGATTTCAATAAATACTGCGCGGTGATGCCCTTGAACATCACCGCCGCTGCCTCATCGCAAGACAAGGCATCAGGAATTCTGACCAGCCGCTCTGCCGGGAAAAGCCGCGCCGAGGCATAAGCCCCCAATGGCCCGGTGGCGTAAGCCACGCGATCACCCACAACGATGTTACTGACACCTGTGCCCACTGCGGCCACCCGCCCCGCGCCTTCCAGTCCCAAGCCGGAAGGCAACGCAACCGCGACCGCGCCTTTGCGTTGGGTCACATCAAGAAAGTTGACCCCTACCGCTTCTTGCTCAAGCCAAACCTCACCGTGCCCCGGCGCTTGCTTGTCGGTTGCCTGCATTTGCAGTACGTCGTGATTGCCAAACTGCTCAAACCGGATCACATAAACCATCGTCATCTCTCCTTATCTGGAAGCTGCTTCAACGTCAGTTGATTCCAGTCTGATAACCGATGAGCGGACGAACAAGACCCTCCATTTGCAGATCATTGCTGCGTGCCTTGCAGCAATGCAGCCACACTTCAACCTTGGCCAGCGGCGACATCTGCGGCGCGATAACGCTTAATCAAATGCCCCGTTGAGCACCTCATAAATCAGGCCGGTTGCCAGCGCGACGAGGATCAGATCGGTGCCCGCCTGCTGCCATTCGTAGCCATCGTAATGCGGCAAATGACCGAGCAGACGTCCATCGAGCTTTTTCGCGATACCGGGCGGCAATGGCTTGCCGCGTGCAAGATTCTTTTGAATGCCCGGTGGCAGCGAGGGGCCCGGGCTCCAGTAGTCGCGATAGCCTCCGACAATTCCGAGCACATTGCCACGATTGATGCTTGGGCCATCATTCCAGTCACCGCCAGCGTTGTTGCCCTTGTTGCTGTTACCTTTCTGGTTGCCGTGGCCCTGCACATTCTGCGAATTGCCCTTGCCATTGCCCTGGCCCTTTCCATTACCGGGATCGGCCAATGCCATCGCCGAACTGAAGACCAGGGCCAAGGAAGAAATCGTTGCAATCCACGTACGTGACTTGATCATGCGGCGCGCCTTCATGGGGGGATGCTCCTGTGTCATCTTGACGTTACACATCAGCTTAGTTTATTCCGGCTGGCCGATCGTCGATTACACCCAGCCCATCGACACCGCCCGACAGGAGCTATTTCATGGACTTGAAGTTCAGCCACATCGACGTACTGGTCAAAGACCTTGAACAAGCCTGCGCCTACTACGCGCAGATACTGCAAGCGCGGATCTCCACAACGCAGATCTGGAATCGCGGGGGCCTGCACGTGCGCTATGCCGTCGCATTGATCGGTCAGGAACGCTTCATGCTGGTCCAGCCGCTGGCGGGGAATCTCAAGGAGCTGTTGGATACAGTGGGCGAAGGCATGATTTACCGCCATTGCTACACGACCCCGGATATCGAGTTGGCTTACGACGAACTGCTCGCCAGCGGTGTTCAGCCGGAAGACGAAAACGGCCAACCACTGACTCGCGAAAACCTGCAATCGCCGTCCGGAACGCGCATCATCTGGCTGCCGAAACGCTTCGGACATTTCTCTATCGAGATTCTTGAAGAGCAGGCGCTGGGGGCGTTTATCGAGGCGGCGTTCGCTTCTGGATGAAACTCCGCCGGCCCTGATCGATACGTCTACGCTGTCTCCATCGCCACCACGCTTGGAGACTTCGTCATGAGCGCCCGCTACTGGCCGCCCTCGCCCTTTTGACCTTGAGTGTCCAGGCTTTTGCCGAGGTTGTCCCCTTCCCGCCGACCTTCCACACTCAGGACATTAAGGTCGAAGGTGCCACCATGCACGTGCGTGGAACGAGTTCGCCGGCAACCCGGCCAAAGTCGATGAAGGCACCCGCCAGCATTACGCCAAGCTCTACGCCCGTCCCGGCGCCATGCACGCGGCGTTCGCGCAGTTCCGCAGCATTCGTCAGGACGCTCTCGACAACGCTCCGGTCCTGCAGAAACACTTGAGCATGCCGGTGCTGGCCGTGGGCGGTTAAAAGTCCTTCGGCAACAACGAAGCGATCGTCATGCGCAATGCTGCGGACAACGTCACCGAGGTGGTGATTCCGGCGGCAGGACATTGGTTGATGGAAGAAGCCCCCGCGCCGACCATCAAGGCTGTACGTGACTTTATCGCCATGTGAGGAATTGGCATTGCCTTGGCCCGAGGCTTACGTCAGGATTCGCCCCTTTTCGAGGGCAACGTGCATATCTTGTGGCTCGTCCATTGATGCGTACGTTTACGCCCTTCGCTAACCGATATTCAAACTTGCAGACCGGGTAGAACACATGAATCGCCAAAAGAAACTCAAGCAGTTGTTCAAGGAAAAGGCCAAAAAGGCCAGCGCCAAACTGGCGCCGAAAAAGCCTAAATACATCAGCAAGGCTGATCGGGCGAGATTGGAGGCAGAGGCGGTTCCGGAATCTGTCGATACCAGCGAGAGCTGATCCCTGTCTTACAGGAACGTTGAAATGTTCTCCAGCGCCCGCCCGATGTAGAGATCTCTCACCGCCACCGGCGCGCCGTAATAAAAAGCGCATTGCGTGCGACGTCTCCATCGACAAGGCCCGCGATAAACCAGGCCGCCAGATACTTCGAGGCCACGCAGTCACCTGCAGTGGCGAGATTGCCATTGGCCGCAAACGGTTGATCGAGCACCGCGACAGCGGCCTCCTCGACCTACGATTTGGTGATCAGATTGGTGCAGGGGGGAACGTCGTTCAACAGGTCAAGTTTGGCGAGAATGAGGGTGCAGGAATACTGAGTGCCGAGAAATTTTCGTGCAGGGTCAAGCTGCCCAACCCGGTTGTTGAACCCGGTTGAGAATGCCGAGAACAATGAGCGATTCGAGTTCGTCGAAGCATTAGTCCGCGGCCACTTCATCGATCGATTCATGCTTCTTTGGTTAACGTTTTATTTTCCAGATCAATGCTCTGATAGAACAGTGGAATGTTGAACAGTTTGCGAATATTTTGCAGATAGGCATTCGCCTCATCGGTCAGTTTTGCCGGCGACACCACTACTAGTCTCTTCGCAAGGTTGCGGTTTGTGTAGCACGAATACTCAAGGAGTTGTGAGAGCGCTTCTCTGATGCATTGCTTTGCAGTATTGGCTGTTTTTATTTCATAGAACACGAACGACTTGCCCAGCCGAACAACAACGTCAATCTTTGTCCCAAAACCTGTCAGATTTTCGACAGAAACGTTGACACTTCCATACTGTTCATCGAACAGCTCATGCAGACACTTCTGAATTTGATTATGCACTAGGTCAATATCTGTTATTTTTCCACGATAAACCGCAGAGGTCCGGTCCTTTACACCCATCCCACCAGAGGCAAATATGAACTCACCGAAACTGCCAAATTCTGGAACCGAAATCCTGTTCTTCAAATTGTAATAATCAGACTTCACCGCCGGATTACCAGAATAAAAAGGCAGAGGCTCCTCAAGAAGCTTGATATTTTCAGGTAAAAATTTTATACAGCAAAAATTTACTGCGGAAATGCGTTTGAATTGAGCTGTGTCAGCGTCGACCGCATCGAGCTGCGCGTACATTTCATTTAACCACCCCTTTCTTTTATAAACGTTGTAGACCTTTCGCGACTCTTCGCTTTCGATCACTTGGACATTCAATATTTCGCCCAACCACCAGCGCAACTTGGTTACCCCGTCTATAGTATAAAATGAGATATCGTAGGTACACCCCAGATATTTCGCATGGTGCTGCCCGACCGCCTGAATATAAGCATAGTGGTAACCATCCACCAACTTCCCAACATCCAGTAGCCACTCCTCGTGACCATAACCTGTTTCAGTTTCGTACGATTTATTGTTTTTTACTTTCCCGAGTTTCCCGGAGGGCTTTTGCCAGTTGTTGCTATTCCAGCAGATCCTAGCCAATTTCTTGTCATTCATGACATTTTTCTCCATAGAAACAGCGATAAAAACAGATAAAGCCAGACCCACTCAATATTACCCCAACCACTCGCGCTCAATAATAATAACCGGGAAACGAGTCTCTTTGAAAAAGCCAATCAACTTGCGAAACGCAGCACCCACCATTGCCGTCAACCCGGGCATATAGGGAAAAGAAACAAACAGGCCAGGCGGACCAGCTGTAGCTTGTCGATTATTTGCAGTTAGTTGTACAAGGGTGGCGCAGAGCCTATCCCATTCTGTTACATTCGGAAGTATTGGAGGTGCACCGATTTGATAAACACTATACGTCATAGTGCAATCCGCACCGACAGGAACTTTATCAATACTGGACCTTTTGAATAACGCCTCTATGACCTCACCCAGCGTACTATCGCAGAGGTGACCCTTAACGGCGGGTGCGCACATCCACCTCGACCTCCAATAACCACTGGTATCCCATCCCGAACTTCGGCTTCCCGGAGCAGCGGCGTACCAACCATAAGAGGGAGGACTGGAACATTTAGGCAGAGTAAAAGTGTCCAATATTGGGCCACGTCGGCCGTTTGCTAGATACAAGTCAAATTTCGGCCAGTTGGAAAGCAACGCGAGTTCTTTATTGGTAGAGCAATTGGGATGCGATGGTGAGAGGGCTGTTACTGGGACCTTTGGCAGAGAAGCCGTCGGGGCAGCTTTGGCCTGAACAATCAAACCTCTGATACGACTCCTGATGTTCTGATCCTTCAATCTGGTAACTTCCATCACAAAAATCGCCGCGTCGCCTAACTCGACAGGTCGAGTAATTGGTTTTTGATGAGCGTCTTTTGTTCCTGAAACGGTCATATCTGCGTAAGGTCTTTTGTCGATCCAGCCGAGTGTCACCGTTACCGCACCTTTGGCCTGGTCTGCAGCGAGCGCTTGCTGCAAATCAGACACAAATGCGGGCGAGAAAAGTCGCCTCAATTGAGCAAGCTCACCGAAGCTCGAAGCCCCCTGATATTGAAGTGAAATGGCCCTATCGATTTCCGTACTTAAAGTCATAGCTGTCCTTGGTTATGTCGCGCGAATGTGCGAATGAAGAGGTTCTACAGGCCTTGGAGAATTGTCGCAACAGTCCTTCGGGTGAGTAGACTGTCTTTTAGAGCCTTTTTTCAATCCTCAATCGAAGACCTGAAAGATCTCTCACTGACTGACCCTAACAAATCCCCGCAGAGCCTGATAGCTCGACTTTTGAAGGAAAAAAATGATCGCACCTATGAAGCGAGAGGAAAATATTCGACGTCTCAGAAAATATCTCCGCATTGACGCGGTTCTCTTTATAGCCAGCATGGTGGGTGCTTTTACTCTTAGCGGTTTTGCACACTTGGAAAAATTTTATCTGACCCTTGACATAGCGATTGAGCGAGTAAACATCAGTGCACAGCAGTTTTGGGCCTATGGTGCAACCGGATTCGGGTCCTTTCTTGGCACACTATTGTTTGCCATGTCTCTGGTTGGAACCATCACCCTGCTCATGCTGCTTTTTGAGCAACCCCGAGGCGACATTGGTGAATTCGTAGCCCCCAAATGGATTTCCAACGTTCGTGACCGTGCCGCAGAAAATCGCATTGGGTACATCGTTGTTGGAATTCTCTGCTTGCTCACGTTTCTATTGATATCCACTTGGTATCTTTTGGTACGCGTCCCCTCAAATACTGGCCAGGCAGCGGCGCTGGGTCTTGCTTCCAACTGCGACCTACGTCGTGTGATTTATGCAAAGCTTGACAAATATGAAGGCTGCCAGATCGCAGAATCCAACGACATGTTTTACTTTTTAAAGCGGCACCACGTCGACTCAATGGGTGTCGAGTTCCAAACATTCGAGTTACCGAAGTCCGGTATTAGAAACATCACAGGGGAAAAACAGACACTCACGTATAAACAGTAAAACAACGACGCGTAGCCAAAGCGAGGCGAAACGTACGGCAAAAATTCCGCCGTTACGGAACATGAAAAGCCAGCCATTCCTTTCCGGAAGCGCTGGCCGATGCCGCTGATCAATTAAGCACGAAGGTTCCATCTCAGATGGTTTTCAAGTTCAGGCGAATGCCGCAGTAGAAGGTTCCTCTGAGACAAGCCAACATGTGGGCGCGCTAAGCTGCTATTACAGTCCCAATTCAACTCCTTCCACCAACACCGTATTCACACATCAACGTTCTGAATGTATGCGGTATTTGTACCCACTTAAGTAAAGGGTATATCGCAGGCTCTATTTCGTCACTGGCAATGATTTTGGGAGCTATGAGTATTTTGGCTCTACTGCTGTCGAGATAAAGCACGTCAAATTCATCAGAACGAACATTAGTGCACGGTGAGTAGCTACTGAAGTCAGCAACATGTGCAAAGCGATATAACACTTCACCACGACGCTCATCCGATGCCAGAACAGTGGTTACAAATATACCAGCGAGAAAAAATACCAGACTGTTTGATAGATGGCAGAGCATATAACCGCCTGCTCGCATACGTTTTCGACGTAAATAGGAGTACCGCACTAACATTGCAAAGGAGACAATGGAAATCAGAAAGAAAATCCACTGGAGTTTAGCCACGGCATGCATGAATGTCGCTGCGGTCAATGTCATCGGTAGCAGAGAGGGGTCAACGTGAAACATTTGATTGATTTCGACTTGAGCATCGATCTTGGCAACAACGCTTAGTCCACCTAAAAAGACAGCCCAGATCAGTAAGCTCGACTTTAGGTGCATCAGCTTTTGAGCCAGCTTAATCTCGATAAGACTCATCAGAATGTAGAAACTGAGAAGCATCGACACCGCGAAAGCGAGGACGAACAGAGTGGGATAAGGCGTGCTTGACTGAACCGCGCAGCCGGCGACGACGATGAGGAGGAAAGCGATGACTGCCAGCAGGCAAAGTGCCCTGACTGTCGCTATCGGGGTTAGTGATTTGCTCTCTCCTTCGCTATGGGTAGCTGTTTTGTTCAGGTGGGAAATATCCTGCATATGCAGTCGTTCCTTGATTCCGGGTTGAGATTGTCAGCGCAGTATTGCTTCTAACCTATCGGCACTCCGACCCCGATGCTTAAGCACCCTTAGTCTGACCAGGGTTTCCAGCACTATTTGCGACAATGTCATTGATAAGACACTCCATACTGGCAGCCTTTCTGCTCCTGCGCATGTTCAAAGGTGAGAAGGCAGCTATGCTGGGAGTACGGTCACTCTCGCACGGCCAAGCGAACTCATCGGTTCAACCCAAGCCTCTGGGAATGTAAGGCTCGCCTGGCAAAGAGCAGGACTGCCGCTGGGAACTATCGGCCTCAAGTCCGGGCGGCGCGGTCCCCATCTTAGTTCTACCGAGTCAGGAAGACCGTGCTAGAAGGACAAGGAGATCTCAATGCCCGATCATGCTCGAACCACCACCGATGCCCTCCTGACGAGACACCCGACTCTCGAGATGATCACGCCGACCTATCAGAGTGACGACGAGACCATTGACGGCGGTGTTTGTCGCGGGATGGCCAGCCGCTGGATTGGCGCCCAATTACTTGGCGAGCAGAACATCGTCGCCTTTCGCAAACTCGCGACCAACACTGACGGTAAAGTGAATATGGAGTTCGTCAGATATCAGGCTGCCTTCAACGCCGTTGGCAAAGAATTCGAAACCTCGAGAACCCAGTTCAGAACCCTCATGGACGAGGCCGAACGGCTCGACGCAGTCTTCAACGGAAAGAGCGAGAGGGGCTGGTTTGAAAGGATGCCGACTGCGGAAAAAGTTGCCGAGGCTTCAGATGCAGCGGTGAAAGCCGCCACAAACCTCACCAAATCGGCCAGCATGCTCCATCGATACATGTCGGGCGGATTGCAGGAGGTTAATAAGGTGAGTGATGTCGACTACACAGCCTTCGAGCAAGCGCTACACACCCATCTCACAGGGAACGGTTTCTACTACATTGGACTCGGCGGTACACACGCTATTGCCTTCTACGTTGCACAAGCCGGCGAGTGCCTGTTTATCGACGCCAATACCGGCGAGTGGAAGTCGCCGGATCTTGCGACCCTCTCGACCTTTTTCGCCGACTACATGGTCAGCCTCTACGGTACCCAGTATGCAGGAAGGAGAGTCATCATTTACCACCACGCAAGTGTCATCGTCGTCAGCTAGTGAATGGCTGAGCGCGCTCTCCATCTCGCGATCTGATCGGCCACTGTTCATTCGAAAGCAAGACTGAGAATGTAGAAGGGGCACCTCGTCCCAGCATTTCCTGATAAGGCGCGACCTTGTTCAGCGACTGCTCAGACAGGTTTACACGTCAGCCACGCGCCCCAGAACAAACTGCTGAAGAACCGCGTCGCTTCGCCAAATCCCGCCTCATGCAACAGCGCCTGAACCGCCGCCTCGGAATGCGGCGGATCGGCGCCTTGCAAAATCTTGCCCAGCTTGGCCTTCACCTCCTCCGCGCTCGCACCCTGCTGGCGCCAGCGCTGCCCCCACGCTTCCAGCAATAACGGCTGACTGGCATAGGCGTAATGATTGCCCGCGACAATCAGCGGCGCACCCGGCTTGAGACGCGCCTGAATCGATTGCAGGATCTGGCGTTTGAGGTCATCACCGTTCAGATGATGGAGCACGCCGATCAACGTCGCCGCGTCGAATTGCGCATCGGCCGGCAAGTCCTCGACATGCCCGAGATGAATCTGCGTCCGATGCAGCAAGTCGTTGGCCTGCAGATGCTGCACGGCGGCTTCAAGCATCGGCGCGGAAGGATCGACCGCGATGAAACGCCACTGCGGTTCCAGCGCCGCCATCGCCATGATTTCCTGTGCCGTACCGCCCGCGCCGACCACCAGTATGTTGGCCGGGCGCGAACCGAGACTGGCGGCCAACATGCAGGCCGCCAGATCGTGACAGGCGTCGTAGCCGGCCAGGGCGATGCGGCTTTGTCGGGCGTATTCGCTGGCGCGGGAGGTGTCGAATTTTTCTGCTGATGCTGGGTGCACGACGAGACTCCTTTCTGTTTCAGAAGAAACTACGCCGAGAAATCACATAAGAAAAATTCATTAATTTTATGCCCCGCATTCCTCTCTGGAATGCGACATCAACGCTGATCATTAACCGCATCAATAACAGCCATTAATTCAATGAAGTTCTCTTATCAGGTTCGCGGCGTAAGATCGGCTCCAGACCTCACCACTACCCCACGGAGCACACACTCATGAAACGCCAAGCCGTTCTCAGCATCGCTTTCTCGCTCTTTGCCCTGAATGCTTTTGCCGCTGAACCTGCCACCCAGACTGATCCACTGTTCAGCGACGCAGTAGCCGCCGCGACCCAGACTGATCCGCTGTTCAGCGATGCAGTGGCCGACGCTACTCAGACTGACCCACTGTTCAGCGACGCGGTAGCCGCCGCCACCGAAACCGACCCGCTGTTCAGCGACGCAGTAGCCGAAGACGGTTCAGACCGTTTGCTCGAACGCCGCGCCGTCTGAATGCAGCGTTTCAGCGCAGTCACCGAAGAAAAGCCCGACCTCACCCGTCGGGCTTTTTTCGTCTGGAAGCGCTGCGCACCTGCCCTGCTCTGCCCGAAACTTTTCCTCCCCGATCGGCTTGATCACCTAACCTCATAGACTGTGTGATCAATTCGAGCCGCCGCACCCATGCGCAACACATTGAAGTCGTTGTTTATTCTCGCATTCATGCTGCTGGTTGGCGGTAGCCCGACGCTATGGGCAGCCGACTTGCCGGCGCCGGTAACCACCGCGGCTGCGCCATTGCCGGTGATTTCGCAAAGCGATCTGCAGGCCTTGCAACAACGCCTCGATGGCCTCAAACAACAGATTTCCGCAGCGAACAATTACAACCAGCTCGAAGGACCGCAGGATCGGGTGCAGGCGTTTATTCTGGATGTCGATCGGTTATCGGCGGCGTTGTTGCCGCAGCAGGCGCAACTGGCGGTGCAGTTGGGGGTGCTGGGGGCGGCGCCGGATGCCGATCTGGCGGCGGAGCAGGCAGACATCGTCGCGCAACGAGCGTCGCTGGCCGAGCAGAAGAGCAAGGTCGATGGCACATTGAAGAGCCTGGCGGCGCTGAAACAGAGCGCGGCGGATCTGATTACGCAGATCGCCGGCATCCGTCGCACACTGCTTGAAAGTGAGCTGACGCTGGGCACTGACAGCGTGCTGAGCCCGAGTTTCTGGTCGCCGCTGGTGAGCCCGAGTGACGACGACCGTCAGCGTTTACGCTTTTTCGTCGCGCAGGTGCGCAACACCTGGGCCACCGTGTGGGCACCAGGGGAACGTTTCTACACCAGTGTGTTGATGGCGTTGGCGCTGATCATCTGGACATTCGGCCGCAGACTGGCCGAACGCGGTCTGACCTGGGTGTGCATTTACCGCATGCCCGAGGGTCGCCTGCGTCGCAGTGCGCTGGCGTTCGCCTCGGCGCTGGCAACCATCGCCACCACCGCGATTGCTTTACAATTGCTGTTCTATGCCTGCACCCGCCACCAACCTTTGCCGCCGGTGCTGGAAACCTTCTCCGAAGAGTTCGAAAAAGTCGTCTATGCCTGCGTGCTGCTCACCGGATTGAGCCGTGCGTTGCTGTCGACCGAGCATCCCTCGTGGCGCCTGCCAGCGATTGCCGATCAAGTGGCATTGGCGCTCAAACCCTACCCACGCATTCTGTCCTGCACGTTACTGGTGCTGGTGACGCTGGTCCAGGTCAGCAATGCCACGGGCATGAGCAGCCAGATCGTGATCGCCGGGCGCGGGGTGATTTCCATCGTTGTGCTGGCAATCGTGACGAGTCTGCTGTTGCGCGTCGGCAAAGTGCGCAAGGCGCTGGTCGCGGCCAATGACGCGGCGGCGGCAAACAGCACGTTTGCCGGGGTGATTTACACCCTCGCCAGCGTCTCGATGTTTGTCTCGGCGATTGCCCTGCTCGCAGGCTACGTATCGCTGGCGCGGTTCATCAGTTATGAGCTGGTGTGGGCGTACATTGTCTTGTCGGGTTTCTACCTGCTGATTCAACTGGTCAAGGACGCCTGTGAGCATGTGTTTTCACCCCGACATGCGAGCGGCAAGGCGCTCAAACAGCTGCTCGGCATTGGCGATCGACGACTTGATCAGATCGAGATTCTGCTGTCGGGTTTCAGTCGGGCAGCGCTGCTGTTGCTGGCGGTCATCGCCCTGTTTGTCGGCGGCATCGGCACGACGCTCGGGCAACTGGCGAGCAACATCATGGCGATCCTCGGCGGCGCCGGACTGCGCAAGTTGAACATCGTCCCCGGCCATCTGCTCAATGCCGTACTGGCGCTGATGATCGGCATCTGGCTGATCCGCGCCCTGCGCCGCTGGCTCGACAACGAGTTCCTGCCCAAGACCGACATGGACCCGGGCATGTGCGCCTCGCTGAGCACGCTGTTTTCCAACATCGGTTACGCGTTCGTGATTCTGCTGACGCTGTCGTCACTGGGCGTGCAGTGGACCAATCTGGCGTGGATCGTCAGTGCGCTGTCGGTGGGTATCGGCTTTGGTCTGCAGGAGATCGTCAAGAACTTCGTCTCGGGCCTGATTCTGTTGACTGAACGACCGGTGAAAGTCGGCGACTTGATCAGCATCAGTGGTGTGGAAGGCGACATCCGCCGCATCAACGTGCGCGCCACGGAAATCCAGCTCAGCGACCGCTCGATCGTGATCGTGCCGAACTCGCAACTGATCTCGCAGAACCTGCGCAACGTGACCCTGGGCGGCAGCGCGCAAGGCGTGGCGTCACTGGAATTGGTGTTCCCGCTGGACATCGATCCCGAAGAGGTCAAGGACCTGTTGCTCAACACCTATCGGGAGAACGAAACCATCCTCGATAAACCGGCGCCGTTTGTGCGCTTCAGCAAATTGTCGCCGGACGGGATTACCTTGTCGGTGACCGGTTATGTGGGCAGTCCGAGGATTGTCGGGGTGACCAAAAGTGATTTGCTGTTCGAGATTCTCAAGCGGCTGGGTGCGGCAGAGATTGCGTTGGCGAAACCACCGGCGAGTGCGTAATGAATCGGTGAGGCTCTGGCATGGAATATTTTCGCTGTCTGAAAAATCGCTTTCGCGAGCAGGCTCGCTCCCACATTTTTGCGCGCTGAAGGGTTATTCCCGAAGCGCCTAAATGCCTGCTTTTTAGGTCTTTATTGGCGGTCAGACAGCAACCTTATACTCGAGCGGTTTACTCATCGTTCAATAAGGATGTTCCATGCCTCGACGTCTTCTACTGGCGGCGCTGTTCGTCGCCGTTGCCGGTTGTGCCAGCCCACCTCCTGCATCCGTTCACACCCATGACCCCGTCAGTTCGACCTTGCAAGGCGATGCGTCGCGGCCGGCGCAGGCGCAGTGGATTCGTACCGAGTTGTACTTCTCCGTGGGTTCGATCGATGGCAAGGACGGTGCGGTCAGCCCGGCGCGCTGGCGTGAGTTTCTTGATCAGGAGGTGACGTCGCGATTTCCTGATGGTTTCAGTGTGCTTGATGCTTATGGGCAGTGGCGGGACAAGGGTGCTCAGGCGCCTGAGCGCTTGAGTACCAAGGTGATTGTGATTTTGCATGAGAACAGTGAGAAGAATGTGGCCAACATCGAAGCGATTCGTTTGGCTTACAAGCGTATTACCGGGGATTTGTCGGTGCTGCGGTTGTCGCAGCCGGCGGAGGTGTCCTTCTAGAAGCTCCTCACCCTAGCCCTCCCGAAACGTCGGACCGCCCAAAGGGAGAGGGAACCGATCCGGGGATATTGAAGAAGTACGCCGACCTGAACGTGCTTCACTGAATCCATAATCGACTCAGTCTGTCAGGTCGATGTATCACGCAAGACACCTCGGTCGGCCCCCTCTCCCTCCGGGAGAGGGCTGGGCGGGCGGCGTTTCCGATGAGGGATCGCTTTTAAACGGCTCAACCCGGCCAATAGCACGGCACCAACCAGCAACACTCCAATCCCAAAAAACGCCCCAACCCCCACCACCGTCACGCTGGAATACAGCATGTACAGGCACAACCCGAAGAACAGCAACGGCAACAGCGGATACAACGGCACCTTGACCGGCCTCGCCACCTCGGGAAAACGCCCCCGCAGAATAATCAGCGCCACGCTGCTCAAACTCAAAAACAACCAATACACCGGAGTCAGGTACTCAACCATGGTGTTGAAACCGCTCTGGGTAAAACTGCCAAACAGCACCAGCAGCAACGCCACCGCACCTTCCGCCAGCAACGCTTTGCGCGGCACACCATGCCGATCGTCCCAAGCACCGAAGCTGCGCAGTTGTGGCACATCGCGCGCAGCAGCGTAAGTGGTGCGAGCGCCGACCAGCAGGGTCGAGTTGATGGTCGCGATCGCGGCGATACCGACCATCAGCAAAATCAGCATGACACCCGGTGCACCGAAAGCACGGTTCAACAACTCAACCGCCGGTGCATTGCTGGCGGCCAGTCCAGCGAATCCCAAGCCCTGAACGAACGCCCAATTGAGCGCCAGATAGATCGCCATCAACACGCTCAGCGCACCGAGCATGGCAATGAAAATCCCTCGTCGACCATCGCGAACCTCTGCCGATAATGTCGCCGCATCGCTCCAGCCGCCGAACGCCAGAAAGACGAAAATCATCGCCGCCGAAAACCCGGCCATACCGGTGTTTTGCGCGACGGGCGCAAGACTCGGCGTAGGCGCTTCGATGCCTTGCCAAGCCAAAAAAGCGCCGGCACTGGCAATGCTCAAAAAGCCCAGTGCCAACAGTCCCACCAACAAGGCTTGGGTGAGAAAGCCAATGTGCTTGCCAGTGAGATTGAGCAGTACCAGCGCCGCAATCACCGCCCCGGCAAACAACCCCGAGCCGTACTGACCCAACGGCATCACCGCATCGACGTAATCGGCAAACATGAACGCCGACAAAGCAATCCACCCGGTGTGCATCACCGAAAACCGCGACCAGGCGAACAGGAATCCCATGCGCTCGCCATACGCGGTGCGCAGAAAGTGATAATCGCCGCCAGGGTGCGGAAACGCCGTGGCCATCTCGGCAAAACACAGCGCGCCAATCATCGACGCGACACCGCCCAGCACCCACACCAGATAGAAATGTTCTGGCCCGACGTTGAGGGCTACAGTCGGCGCGGTTTTCAGAATATCGGTGGTGATCACCATGCCCAGCGTGATCAGCAACGCCTGAAACACCGGCAGATGCCGCCCCGGCCCTGCATCAGAAACCATAGGTGGCGCGGGCGTAGTAGTAGGCGCCGTTGGTGCCGATTGGCGAGAGCACGTCGTACGGCAGGTTGCCGCCGTAGTTGATCGCCGAACCGGAGCGTTCCGGGTAGTTGTCAGTGAGGTTGTTACCGCCCACGGCAATGTTGAATTTCGGCGTGAATTTGTAAGCCACCTCGGCGTCCAGTTGCCACACCGCGCCGTAGGTTTGTTCCGGTTGCGAATCGCCGAAATCGAACACGCGGGTGGTCTCGCCCTGGCGCGTCAAGCGTCCGAGCAGGCCCCAATGTTCGCTGGCCCAGTTGGCGGAAAAGATGAAGCGATCCTTCGGCGCTGCATCGGTCAGGGTGTTGGTTTCTTCGACGCCAACGAGCGCGTCATTGCCGATACCCAGTGCCGTCAGTTGCGATGGCGTGCCTTTGGTGCTGGTGACTTTGGTGTGGTTGTAGGTGTACGCGGTGGTCAGGCCCAATTGCCCTTCGTAGAACGGCTGATGGTAGTTGAGCACCAGTTCGGCGCCGTGGGTGCTGGTGTCGGCGGCGTTGGTGAAGAAGTTGACGTCGTGCACGCCAGCAACGCCGAAGTTGTCGTTGATGTAGTTTTCCAGGGCATCGCTGCCAATGCGTTGCGACAGGGTGATGCGGTCTTTGACGTCGATGCGGAACACGTCCAGGGATGCATCGAAGCGTTCATTCAACTGAAAGGTCAGGCCGAGGCTGAAGTTCTTCGAGGTTTCCGGATCAAGCTTCTCGGCACCCAGCGCACGGGCGATCGGGTCGTTGACCGAGAGCACGCGGATGTCAGTCAGCGTGCCGCCATCGCCGAAGTTGCTGGTGGTGTTCTGGAAGCCGCTCTGCGCCAGTGACGGCGCGCGGAAGTTGTTCGACACCGCACCGCGCAGGGCCCATTGCTCGGTGAGTTTGTAGCGACCACTGAGCTTGCCGGTCAGTTTGCTGCCGGCATCGTCGTAATGCTCCCAGCGGGTGGCGGCGTCGACGAAGAAACGCTCGGTGAGATCGCCGGACAACTCGGCGTAAGTACCGAACACGTTGCGATCCAGATCCGACTCTTCGCTCGGGCGCAGGCCATTGGCGCCGTCCGCTCCGGAGCCGATATACGAGGCCTCGTCACCGGCGTAGGTCAGGTAATTTTCGTAGCGGTATTCACCGCCCACCGCCAATACAAAGGAGCGCTCGCCGAGGCGCAGTTCGCGGCTGAAATCGAGGTTGGTGGTGGTCTGGCGCAGCTCGTAATCGCCGGTGTCGAACTTCGTCGGCGAGTCTTCGCCGAGACTGACGTTAAGCGTGCGCCGGGTCGTGCCATCGAAGCGGTTGCGGCCGTGGGTAACGCTGCTGTCGAAGTCCCACTCGTCACCGAGCAGGCCTTTGAAACCGGCGGTAGCGGAGACGTCTTTGTTGTCACCGAGCGATTGCGGCAAATAGCCGTTGGGGTAGAACTGCGGCTGTTCATACGGATAGCGATAGAACTCGGCGCCGGTGGTGTGGCGCTGGTTGTAAGTGCCAAAGCTGTAGGCCTTGCCGCCGGCCAGCGGCAATTCGCTGTTGAACCAGAGGTTGACGTCGCGCGCGACGCCGTCGCCCATCACATAGTTGCGCTGGCGGGGGGTATCGGCAAAACCATCGAAACCGGCGCGATTGGTCGGGTTGCGATCCTTGTATTCGGTACCGCCGCGGATAAATCCGCCCTCCTCGCCCAGGCGCGTGCCGATCTTCGCGGTGGTCACGCTGTTCTGGCCGTCGGTGGTGGTCTTGTCGATGGCGTCCTGATGGGTGTGATAGGCGCCATAACTGGTGGACACTTCGCCGCCCTCGGGCGCGTCGTCGAGGATGATGTTGATGACCCCGGCAATTGCATCGGAGCCGTACTGCGCGCCGGCGCCGTCACGCAGCACTTCGATGCGTTTGATCGCGCTGAGCGGGATCGAGTTGAAATCCACGGGTGCGGTACCGCGACCGATCTTCGACGAATCGTTGACCACCGCCGAAGTATGGCGACGCTTGCCGTTGACCAGTACCAGCACCTGATCCGGACTCATGCCGCGCAGTTGCGCCGCGCGCACATGGTCGGCGCCACCGGAGTTGGATTGGCGCGGCAGGCTGAAGGATGGCAATAACGTCTGCAACGCCGCGCCCAGTTCACCATCAGCGGCGCCGGCGGATTTCAGGTCTTCGGCGGTGAGCACGTCGACCGGCACCGGAGAGTCGAGCACGGTGCGCGAAGTACCCCGGGTGCCGGTGACCAACACGGTGCCGAGTCGCGATTCGCTGTCGGCGCTGGCGGAGGTTTCTTCTGCGTTGGCCGGAAGTTGCCAGATGGCGGACACGACAGCAGCCGCCAATAATGAACGGGAACGGTAATGCATATAACAGCTCCTTGAATCGCAGTTAATACCCGGCCGTTACCGACAATAAAGTTCGGCAAGCAATGCGCGGCAATGTCTGCTGTAGTTTTGGATTTCTGGAAGGCAGTGAAGGCTTGTTTACGGTGAGTTGCAGTTTCCCCAGCGTGAGACGTTTCCCCTTGAAGCCCGATGCTAGACGAGCTTCCGTCGATCGCAAAAGAACCAATAACGCTTAGGTTAGATCGCTCTAAAAAGTTGTTCTTAGTTCAACAGAAGTGTTGCTGAGCCAACACTTAAACCAACTAAAAACAATTTTTAGACTGAAATACGGTTCCCTGTAGGAGTGAGCCTGCTCGCGATAGCGGTATATCAATAAGAAAGTTGTCAACTGACACACCGCTATCGCGAGCAGGCTCACTCCTACAGTTTTGATCTGCATCAGACGCTACTTAGTCGAAGGCTTTCTCCAGCCAGGCATCCTCTGCAATATCCAGTTCATCACCACTGAATCGCTGTTCGGCAAACGGATCGGCGTGCAGGTGAAAGCCGTTCTGCTCCCAGAACCCCGGCTGTTCCTGTTCAACAAATTCCAGCCCGCGCAGCCACTTTGCGCTCTTCCAGAAATACCGCCCCGCCACCACCAACCGTAGCGGCCAGCCATGTTGCGCGGTCAGCGGCTGGCCAGCGTAATGGGTGGCCAGCAGACTGTCGGAGTGCAACAGATCATCCAGTCGCAAGTTGGTCTGGTAATCGTGATCGGCATGGGCCATGACGAACGCCGATGTCGGCTGGAAATCGAACGCCTGCAACAAATCCTGCAGATGCACCCCACTCCACTCAGTGTCGAACTTCGACCAGCGTGTCACGCAATGGATGTCGCAGCGAAGTTGCCGTTGCGGCAGTGCCTGCAGGTCGGCGTAACGTAATTCGATCGGTTGTGCGAGCGTGCCGAACACCCGCAGCGACCAGTTGGCGAGGTCATATTCCGGTACTGCGCCTTCGTGGAGAATTGGAAAACGCTCCGTCAGTACCTGCCCCGGGGGCAGTCGTTTACCGAATGCTGGATCGGCTTTCGGCGAACGGCTTTTGCGTAATCGCAAGGCTTTGTTGTGCATGGCAGCTCCAGAATTCTGAGTGGCAAATCAGCAATAAATTGTCTGACTCACCTCGTCCCTGTGGGAGCTGGCTTGCCAGCGATGAGGTCATTCCAGTCAATATCTCTGCCGACTGAGACTCCGCCATCGCTGCGATGCGGCGACCCGACAAGCCAGCTCCCACAGGTTTCTTTGTTGGATTTGATGATTCAGTTAGCCACGGGAATCCACGGGGCCCGCGCGACATTCGCGGTGTCGCCGAAAGCCGGGAGCTTCTGCGCCAGGTCGCGGACGTTCTTCACATCCAGATCCAGCAACTGCTGACGGGTAATCAGCGTCGGCGGCACCAACACCTGATGCCCCGGATTTTCCCCGGCAATCAACATCGCCAGACTGCGCACGCTGATCGCCCCGGCCACTTGCGGATTGACCGCCGCCGTCGCCGCCCAGGCGCTGTCCGGCTCTTTCATGATCTGAATATCGGCGGTGGAAATGTCGGCGCTATAGATCTTCACCTTGCTCGCCAGCCCAGCCTCATCCACGGCTATTTTCGCGCCTTTGGCAAACTCGTCGAACGGCGCAAAAATCACGCTGATGCCCGGGTTGGCGCGAAGCACGGCGCTGGCCTGATCCGCCACCGAGTTGGCAATCGGTGGATTCAGCGTGCCTAAGCGCGCCTTCTCGACGATCCCCGGATTGGCTTTCTTGACCTGACTCCAGATCTCGTCGCGGCGCTCCATCGGCGTAAATCCACTGATGTACACGTAGCCGGCATCGAACTTTGTGCCGTTGTCCTTGACGGCTTGATCCAGCGCCAGACGCGCCAGCGCATGGTGATCCTGCTCGACCTGGGTTACTTGCGGGGTGTTCAGATCGACATCGAAAGCGACGACTTTGATGCCTTTGGCGATAGCCCGGTCAATCGGCGCTTTCAGTGTTTCGGCCAGGCCGAGCTGAACGATGATGCCGTCGACGCCCAGATCAATCGCCTGATCGATCATCTCGCCTTGACTCGCCGCCTGCTGCCGGGCATCGAATACGCGCAGGTTGGCACCCAGCGCTTCGGTCTGTTTTTCCACGCCACGCAAGTACGCCTCGGGGAAGTCCCCAGAGAACAAATAACCGACCAATGCAATCTGCACCTGACCTTTGTCGAACGGCGCCGGCGCGCCGGGCAAGGCTTTGGCCTGAGCGCTCAGCGCCAAGGCCGAGAGCAACGCGCCGGCGAGGCAATGACGGGCAAATTGTTTGATTGAACCGTGCATACAACTTCCTTGAATGAAGCGGCTCAACGCGCCCGATGCGCGAGGCCGAACGTGAACATCAGGGCCAGCACCAACACCAGTCCCTTGACGAAATCCTGCGCGTAGTAAGGCGCGTTAAGCATGGTCAGACCATTGAGCAGCGCCGCCACCAGCAGCGCACCGATCAGAGTGCCAAAGGCATTGGGCTTCTTCGCGCCGAGTACGGCAAAACCGATCAGCGCCGCGCCGAGAGCATCCAGCACCAGGCCATTGCCCGAACTGACGTCGCCGCGACCCAGCCGCGCGGCCAGCAACAATCCCCCCAGCGATGCAAGCAGCGCCGAGAGCACGTAAGCCAACAACTTGAAGCGCTGCACCGGCGCACCGGCCAGTCGCGCCGCTTGCTCGTTGCCGCCAATGGCATAGAACAAACGACCAATGCGCGTGCGTTCGAGAAACAGCCACACGGCTAAAGCGACCACAGCGGTAATCAGCACCGGAATCGGCACCACCTCCCACAACCGCCCGCGCCCCAGCGCAAGAAACGCGGCACTGAACGTACCTTCGGTTTCCTCGCCACTGGGCAAGGTCATGCCCACTGCAATCGAGCGTCCGCCCGTGGGAATCAACTGCACGCCGATCACTAGGAACATGCTGCCCAGCGTCGCGAGAATGTCCGGCACCCGCAGTTTGACGATCAGCCAGCCGTTGAGCAGCCCGACCAGCGCGCCACCCGCCAGACTGATCAACACCGCCGGCACCGCACCCCAGCCGAGCACGACCATCACGTAACTGGCGATCATCAGGCTCATCGCCGCCACGGCGCCAATCGACAGATCGAGGCCGCCGACGGCCATGGTCAGCGTCACGCCCAACGCCAGCAGTGCGACAATCGACACCGATTGCAGGATGCTGAACAGGTTGCCGACGCGCAGGAATGCCGGCTCGGCAACACTGAAAAACACCACGATCAGCGCCAGCAGCCACAACAGGCCGTAGCGGATCAGCACATGCAGCAGACGTTCGGCGCGGGCCGGCTCGGTCGATAACAGTGAACTTGAATCAGGCACTCGCTCTGCTCCTTGGCGTGGCTTGAGGGGAATGTTCGGTGACGTCGCTGCCGGCCGTGCCGCGACCAGATCAGCACGATTGAGGCCGGCGCGCGGGTACTCGGCGACCACGGCGTGATCGCGTACCAGGAGGATGCGGTCGGCAATTTCCAGGGCTTCATCGACATCGGCGCAAATCACCAGCGTCGCTCGGCCCTTGGCGCTGTCACGCAACAGTTGGCCGATGTCGCGGCGGGCACGCACATCGACGCCTTGAAAAGGTTCATCGAGGATCAACACCCGCCCTTCGCCGAGCAGCCAGCGGCCGAGCACGACTTTCTGTTGATTGCCGCCCGACAGTGCGCTCATCGGCACATCGATACCGGCAGTCTTGATCCCCAGTTCTGCCACTTGTGCCTCGACCGCTGCCGCTTCGGCGCGGTTGCGGATAAAACCGCCACGAGTGAAGCGCTCGAGAAACGGCAAAGTCAGGGTTCGACGCAGAGAGAAATCCGCAACCAGCGATTGACTGGCGCGATCTTCGGCTGCGAAGAAGACCCCGCTTTGAATGGCCTGACGTGGCGAGTCCGCACGCCAGTCAGCGCCATCCAGTTGCACCCTGCCCGAGGCCGCTTTACGCAGGCCGAACAGCACCTCGGCGATTTCACTTTTACCGGCGCCCAACAGGCCGGTGAGCACCACGACTTCGTTCTCGTGCAGGGTCAGATCGAACGCGGCGGATCGCGGCAGGATTTGCAAGGCGTTGAGCTGCAACACCTCGCGCCCGGCCACGCGCGGCTGGTAAACATGCTCGGCCAGCGTATGCCCGAGCATGGCGCTCACCGCTTCCGGTAATTGCCGCGCCGTGAACTCGCCCGCGAACTTGCCATCGCGCAGAACGATGGCGCGATCCGCCACGCGTTGCAGGTCGGAAAGTCGATGGGAAATGTACAGAATCGCCACACCGCGACTGCGCAAGGTGTCGATCAATCCAAACAACCGTTGCGCCTCGGCATCGGAGAGCGCCGCCGTCGGTTCATCAAGAATCAGCAGACGCGGCTGCAACGCCAACGCGCGAGCAAGCACCACCAGTTGCCGTTCGGCCTGACCGAGATGTTCGATTGGCTGCTCCAGTGGCAACACCAGACCCAGTCCAGCGGCGATACTCGCAGCGCGTTCCAGCAGGCGTTTGCGATTGAGCCAGAAGTCCGCGTCTGGCTTGCACAGCTCATCGAGCAGCAGGTTTTCCGCGACACTCAAACCGGGTGCGATGCCCTCGTTGATCTGTTGGTGCACCGCGACAATACCGAAGCGTCGCGCCGACAGCGGCGAACTGAAATGGCGTGGCGCGCCCTCCAGCCAGATCTCGCCAGCGTCGGCGGTCTGGCTGCCCGCGAGGATCTTCACCAGAGTCGACTTGCCCGCGCCATTTGCACCGAGCAACGCCACGACTTCAGCGGGGTAGATGTCCAGGCTGACCGCATCCAGCGCCCGGCTCACGCCAAATATTTTGCTCAACTCACGTACACGAATCAGCGGCTCACGGGCCACAGCGACCGGCACACTCATACAATTCCTTAGCGGCGATGCGCCAGCGAACGAACCAATCGATCGCCCAGGCTTTGCACGCCTTGAACGAGGATCACCAACACCACCACCGTTGCGACCATCACTTCATTGTTGAAACGCTGATAGCCGTAACGGATCGCCAGATCTCCGAGTCCACCGCCGCCGATCACCCCGGCCATCGAGGAGAAACCGATCAGCATCACCAGCGTCAGCGTGATGCCTGCGAGCAATGCCGGCAGCGCTTCGGGCAACAGCACTTTGAAGATCACATGACCGATGTCGCCGCCCATGGCGAGGATCGCTTCGATGCGGCCCTTGTCGACTTCGTCGAGGGCGTTTTCGACGATGCGCGCGAAGAACGGAAAGGCGCCGATGGTGATCGGCACCACAGCGGCGGTGCTGCCCAGCGTTGTGCCGACCACCAGCCGCGTTAGAGGAATCAGGGCAATCAGCATCACCACGAATGGCAGCGAACGGCCAAGGTTGACCACGCCACCCAGCGCGGCATTCAGGCGTGGCATCGGCAGCAGTCCATCGCGTCGACTGATAAACAGCAACACGCCCAGCGGCAAACCGATCAGCAGCGTGAACAGCCCAGCGAGCAGGACCATGTACAGGGTTTCACCGGTGGCGTTGAACACCATCTGCAGGATTTCATCCCAATTGACCGTGCGGTTCATGAGTGCGCCGCCCTTACACCGTATTGCTTGAGAAAACTCAGGCCCGGCTCAGCGTGGCCCAAGGGCAAGCCGCAGGTCGGTCGCAACGAAGCACCCAGTTGCGATTGCGCATCGGCCAGCAACCGTGGCACCGGCCCGGCCTCGACCAGACGCCCGTTGGCCATGAATGCGGCGTGGTCACAGATCGACTTGACCACCTCCAGTTCATGGGTGATCAGCACGATGGTCACGCCAAGTTGCCGATTGATGTCGCGCAGCAGTTCGAGGATCGACGCGGTGGTTTCCGGGTCGAGCGCGCTGGTGGCCTCGTCCGATAACAGATAGGCCGGCTCAGCGGCGAGCGCGCGGGCAATCCCGACGCGCTGCTTCTGGCCGCCGGACAACTGCGAGGGAAAGGCTTGCGCCTTGTCACTCAAGCCAACCAGTTCCAGCAATTCGCGCACCCGCACATGGCGCCACGGCTTGCCCACCTTGGCGATCTCCAGCGGTACCGCGATGTTGTCGAACACCGTGCGTGAATGCAGCAGGTTGAAGCCCTGGAAGATCATGCCGATGCGCTGGCGCTGCTGGCGCAGTTCGCTGACCGAAAGCGTCGTCAGGTCAACGCCATCCAGCACAATGCGTCCACTGTCCGGTCGCTCAAGCAGATTGAGGCAGCGTAGCAGCGTCGACTTGCCCGCCCCGCTACGCCCGAGAATCCCGTAGACCGCGCCGTCGGGAATGCTCAGCGAGACCTGATCCAGCGCCGGTTGCGTGGCCGACGGGTATGTCTTGCTCACCTGCTCGACGGCGATCATGGTTTGCCGCCCGCCACCGGAATCACTGAACCGGCGAAGTTGTCGCTGATGTACTTGGCCACCTCGGGCGACGTCAGGTCCTTGGCCAGTTGCGCGATACGCGGGTCGTGCGCAAGCTTCGGCGTGGTCACCAGAATGTTGGCGTAAGGATTGTGCTCGGCTTTCTCCAGACCCAAAGCATCCTTGGCCGGCACCAGGCCGGCGTCCAGCGCGTAGTTGCCGTTGATCACGGCCAGGTCGACGTCGTCCAGCGAGCGCGGAATCTGCGGCGATTCGATCTCGAGAATCTTCAGCTGTTTCGGGTTTTCGGCGATGTCCTTGGGCGTTGCCTGATCCGCCGCCGGATCGTTGAAGCCGGGTTTGAGCTTGATCAGGCCGTTGTCCTGCAACAGGTACAGCGCGCGGCTCAGGTTGGTGACGTTGTTGGGCACGGCGACGGTGCCTTTTACCGGCACGTCGGCGAAGCTTTTGTGCCGGTGCGAGTAGATGCCCAAGGGTTCGATATGCACCGTGGCCGCCACCGCAAGTTTTTCACCGAGGGCCTTTTCCTGGGATTTCAGGTACGGCAAGTGCTGGAAGTAATTGGCGTCGACATCACCGTGCACCAACAGCTCGTTGGAGTTCACGCCGTTGGGGATCTCGATGACTTTGAGATTGAGTTGCGGATCGATTTTCTGGATGTACGCCAGAATCTGCGCGTGGGGCACAGGGTCGGCAGCGACGCGTAACGGCTCCAACGCCTGCGCACCGAACGACGTCACCAGCGCGCCGAGCACGGCCAGGGTCAAACCTGCTTTCTTGATCATGTGCGGAGTCCTTGAGCGAGTGATGAGTCAGGCGGATTTTCGAACGGGCGGTGGTGGCAGCAGCGCATCGGCGTAGAAGCGCTGCGCGACATCCGGATGCGAGCGCAAACGACCCTTGAGGTAGTTCCAGCCGACATCGCGAAACAACGGATTGAGCGGATCACTCGCCGGCCCGCGCGCCTCGCGCAACAGTGCGGTGGGCAGCGGATACAGCGGCACCACGGCATCCAGTTGCGCACCGAGGAAGAAGGCGATGGACAGGCGTTCGCTACCCGCCGGTGGCGAAACCACTCGATGGACCGTGGCCCGCAGATAACCGTTGCTGGCCAGTTCAAGCAGTTCGCCGATGTTCACCACCAGGGTGTTCTCGCGCGGCAACGCGTCGATCCAGCGACCCTCTTCGATTTCGACCTGCAGACCGGCCTGCTGGTCTTGCAGGAGGAAGCTGAGGAAACCGGAGTCCTTGTGCGCGCCGACGCCCTGGTGACTCGACTCGCTGGACTGGCCGGGATAGCGCATCAATTTGATGTGTTCGTTGGGTTTGTCGCCGTAGAGCTGATCAAACGCATCGGCGCGCAGCGAGAGTGCCTGAGCGAACGCACGCAGCAGGCGCAACGACATCCGCGTCATCGCCTCTTGCCATTCCAGCAGCAAAGGTTTCAGTTCCGGCAGTGCCGCCGGCCATTGGTTGGGGCCTTGCAGCCGCGCCCAGAACGGGCTGTCCGCGTCTAATGGCAAAACCTCGCGCTCGGCGCCCAGATCGAACTGTTCACGCAGATCGGGCTGGCCACGGGTGATCTCCGAGGCGGCCCGGTTGTAACCGCGAAAGTGCGGCGAGTTGATCATGCCAACGGCGGTTTTCTCACTGTCGGGCAAGGCGAAGAACTGCCGGGCGTGGGTCTGCACCTGCTTGAGCAAGTCGCTGTCTATACCGTGGCCGGTCAGATAGAAGAAGCCGACGTCGCGCGCGGCGTGGCGCAGGTCTTCAAGAAATTCGTAACGCTGCTGCGCCGTGCCTTCGAACAGCGACAGGTCCAGCGTCGGTAATGTGGAGATATCGAGGGTATGCGGCATGATTCACTCCCGTGTGAATCAAACCTGAAAAACCTGTGATCGATTCAGCGTGTGCCGTCATGGCAATCGGGGGTCTATCGGTTTGATGCGTTTTGATTCGTCGTTGCGACAAAACTAAACGATCTTAAAAATACGTAGCCAATATCTTTTTCGCATTACCTTAGGCCCGATTTCCCCTCACCCCAGCCCTCTCCCGAGGGAGAGGGAGCCGACCGGGTTGTCTTGCGTTATACATCGACCTGAAAAACCGGGTTGGATTCGGTAAGAAACGTTCAGGTCGGCGTAGCGCTCAAGATCATCTCGGTCAGTCCCCTCTCCCTCCGGGAGAGGGTTAGGGTGAGGGGCACAGACGACTCGGTATCAAGCCTCCTGCAACGCACGCGGCCGCTGACTGCGTTGTTCAGCACTGGCATCCGGCGCCGGTTGCAACTGGAAGTCGAACTTCAGCTCGGCATAACGCCCCGACACCGCGTCCTCGCGGAACACCACCTCCCCGACCAAGCCTTCACGGGTCGCATAGGCGAAGTCATCCCACAGGTATTGATCACCCGACAGATTGATTTGCGTCGTCAGGTGCCGATGCCCCGGTGCGCTGATAAAGAAATGCACATGGGCCGGACGCTGGCCATGGCGGCCGAGCCGGTTCAGGCATTCCTGGGTCGGCCCTTGTGGGTCGCAGCCATAACCGGAGGGCATGATACTGCGAGCGCGGTAACGGCCTTCGGCGTCGGTAATGATGCGGCGGCGCAAGTTGTATTCGGACTGGCTCGGGTCGAAAAACGAGTAGGTGCCCTTGGTGTTGGCGTGCCACAGGTCAACGGTGGCACCGGCCAAGGGCTGGCCGTGCAGATCGAACACCCGGCCTTCGAGGTGCATAAGGGTGGCGACGCCCTCTTCGCTGCCGTCATCCATGCGGCACTCGCCTTCACACAACGGCGCGCCGGCCACGTACAGCGGGCCTTCGATGGTACGCGGTGTGCCGCCGGTCAAGCCAATCTGTGCGTCCTTGGCGTCCTGCAACAGGTCGAGGAAATGCTCGATGCCAAGGCCTGCGACCAGTAATCCCGCCTCCGAACGAGCACCCAATCGGTTGAGATAGTCGACCGCTTTCCAGAACTCACCATCAGTGATTTCCAGGTCTTCGATGATCTTGGCGCTGTCTTGCAAGATGCGCAGGACGATGGTTTTCAGCCGGGATTTACCGTCGTCGTTGGCAAAACCGGCGGCTTCCTTGAAGAATTTCTGCAGCTCGGCGGTGTGGGCAATTTTCACGGTCATAGTGGTTACCTCATCTTGTTGTTTTGTGGTTTACGCGAATCTTCAGGACAGACCACCTTCCCCTGTGGGAGCTGGCTTGCCAGCGATTGCGGTGTGTCATCCAGCATTGATGGCGGCTGGTGTATTGCTATCGCTGGCAAGCCAGCTCCCACAGTGTTCAGGGATGGATTCGAAACCCTGGATCAGCGATCGTCCGTATGGATCGACGACGGATGCCGGCAGAGGCCATCGACCTCAATGTCCATGTAGGGAAACAGCGGCAAGCGCATCAGCGTGTCGTGCAGGGCCTCGACGCTCGGCACATCAAACACGCTGTAATTGGCGTAATGCCCGGCGATGCGCCACAGGTGTCGCCATACGCCGTCGCGTTGCAGCCGTTGCGCCAGTTCCTTTTCGTCCGCCTTGAGCCGGGTGGCCAATGACGGGTCCATATCGGCGGGCAATTTCACGGTCATTTTTACGTGGAACAACATGCTGATTCTCCTGATTCAGTGGCGACGAAAACGCGCCAGACGCTCTTCATCCAGCGTCAAGCCAAGGCCCGGGGTTCGCGGGATATGCAAGTGGAAATCGCGGTACTGCGGCGCTTCGCTGACGATGTCTTCGGTCAGCAGCAACGGGCCGAACAGTTCGGTGTCCCAGGTCAGCTGCTTGAGCGTGAGGAAGGCGTGCGCCGAGGCCAGCGTGCCGATGGAGCCTTCGAGCATGGTGCCGCCGTACAGCGCGATGCCGGCGGCCTCGGCGATCTGCGCGGTTCTGAGCACGGCTCGCGGGCCACCGTTCTTGGCAATTTTCAGGGCGAACACATTGGCGGCACCGTCAGCGGCGAGGCTGAAGGCATCCTCAACGCTTTCGATCGATTCGTCGGCCATGATCGGCGCCGGGCTGCGCTGATTCAGGCGAATCTGCCCGGAACGGTTGACCCGCGAGATCGGTTGTTCAATCAGGTCGATGCCGTTGTCACCCAGTACCTGACAGCCGCGAATCGCCTGGGATTCATCCCAGTACTGGTTAACGTCGACCCGCACACTGGCGCGTTCGCCCAAGGCTTTTTTGATCGCCACCACGTGTTTGAGATCCTGCTCCAGCGGGTTGGCACCGATCTTCAATTTGAAGATGCGATGGCGACGCGCTTCGAGCATCTGCTCGGCTTCGGCGATGTCGCGGGCGGTGTCGCCGCTGGCCAGGGTCCAGGCCACTTCGAGGCTGTCCCGTACGCGGCCGCCGAGCAGTTCGCTGACCGGCAGACCGAGGCGCTTGCCTTGGGCATCGAGCAGTGCACTTTCGATGCCGGACTTGGCGAAGGTGTTGCCCTTGGCGATCTTGTCGAGACGCTGCATCGCCGCGTTGATGTTATTGGCTTCCATACCGACCAAGGCCGGAGCCAAATGCGCGTCGATATTGGCTTTGATGCTTTCCGGGCTTTCATAACCGTAAGCGAGGCCGCCGATGGTGGTGGCTTCACCGATGCCTTCGATACCGTCGCTGCAACGCAGGCGCAGGATCACCAGAGTCTGCTTTTGCATCGTATGCATCGCCAGTTTGTGCGGGCGGATGGTCGGCAGATCAACGATGATCGTCGTCAGGTTTTCAATCAGGATTCGCTGCATGTCTGTGTCCCTTGAATAGTGCTCAACCGAGATCGCCGCCACCGACCGGCAAGGTCACGCCGGTGATGTACGAGGCGTCGTCAGAGGCGAGAAAGAGGATCGCGCCGACCTGTTCGTCGAGGCTGCCGTAGCGTTTCATCAGGCTGCTGTCGAGGGTTTGCGCGACGATTTCCTGGTACCAGGCCTGCTCCTGCGCCGACTGTTCGCTGGTGTTGCGCGGGATGCGTCGCGGCGGAGCTTCGGTGCCGCCCGGCGCGGTGGCGTTGACACGAATTCCGCGCTCGGCGTTCTCGAACGCCAGGCACGCAGTCAGGGCATTGATGCCGCCCTTGGCCGCGCCGTACGGCACGCGATTGATGCTGCGGGTAGCAATCGACGAGACGTTGACGATGGCGCCGCGCCCTTGCTTGAGCATGTACGGCAGCGCGGCGTGGCAACACCACAGCGTCGGGAACAGCGAGCGGCGCACTTCGGCTTCAATCTGGTCGACTTCGTAGTGCTCGAACGGTTTGGCCCAGATCGTGCCACCGACGTTATTGATCAGGATGTCGAGACGGCCGAAGGTGTTGATCGCTTCGGCCATGACCCTTGCACAATCGGCGTATTGCTCAAGGTCGGCGGTCAACGCAAGAACGCCCTCGCCTTGCAGTTCGTGAACCAGTTCAGAGCGATCAATGGCGACGACTTGCGCACCTTCGTTCAGTAGGCGTTCGCAGACGCGGCGGCCGATACCCTGAGCCGCGCCGGTGACCAGCGCGACCTTGTTGGAGAATCTGTTGTTCATGACAACCTCGAAAATAGGGGTCAGGCAGCCGCTGCGGCGAATTTTTCGTAGTAGAAATTCGCGGGGGTGATGCCCTGTTCACGAATGTATTGGCTGACCGCTTCAACCATCGGCGGCGGGCCGCACAGGTACACATCGACGTCACCTTCATTGAGATGGCGCGGCTCGATGTGCTGGGTGACGTAGCCCTTGAGCGGATGCGCACTCTGCGGATTGGCCACGCAGGCGCCGAAACTGAAGTTCGGGATGCGGGCGGCGAAGGCTTCGAGACGATCGAGTTCGACCAGATCGAAATCGTTGGTCACGCCGTAGATCAAATGCACGGGATGATCGCTGCCCTGCTCGGCGAGCTTTTCCAGCATCGCGGTGAACGGTGCCAGGCCGGTGCCGCCCGCCAACAACAGCAGCGGCCGCTTGATCTCGCGCAGGTAGAAACTGCCCAACGGCCCGGCCAGGTTCATGCTGTCGCCGGCCTTGGCCAACCCGGTGAGAAAGCTGCTCATCAAGCCGCCAGGCACGTTGCGGATCAGGAAACTGACCTCGCCGTTTTTCTGCAACGAGCTGAAGGAATAGGCGCGGGTCTGCTCGCTGCCGGGCACTTGCAAGTTGACGTATTGCCCCGGCAGAAACGCCAGTTTGCTCAGCGCTTCGCCCTTGATCGACAGCGCGATGGTGCTCTCGGACAACTGCCGGACAGCGCTGATCGACGCCTGGAAGTTCGCCTGTTCGGTCTTGCACACCTGCGAGCCGGCCGGCACGCGGACGACGCAATCGCTGGCGGCGCGCATCTGGCAGGTCAGCACATAACCTTGCGCGAGTTCATCGGCGCTCAAGGCGTCTTCAATGAAGTTGTCGCCCATGTCGTAACGCCCGGCCTCGGCGAAACATTTGCAGGTGCCGCAGGCGCCGTCGCGGCAGTCCAGCGGAATGTTGATGCCTTGGCGATACGCCGCATCGGCGACAGTTTCATGGCCACCCGCCTCGATGAAACGAGTGACGCCGTCTTCAAAATTAAGCGCAATCTGGAAATTCATGGTGCACCTCGCCGTGTCGACTAGATGTGGTAGATGTCGATGACTTGACGGACGTAATCGTTTTTCAGCACGACTTTCTTGGCCTTGATCAGCGGCTGTTCGCCACGCAGATCGAGGGTGTAGAAACTGCTGCCGAAGTAGCTGTCGGTGACCTGATAGCGAAAGCTCAGGGTGTGCCAGTTGAAGCGCACCTGGCACTGGTCTGCGCTGTGCTCGACGATTTCGATGTTGCTCAGGTTGTGCGAGGTGCGGGTGTCGGGAATGGTCGCGCTGGAGCGCTCGGTCTTGATCCGGAAAATGCGGTCTTCGAGGCCGCCACGGTTGCCGTACCAGATCAGCGAGATTTCGCTTTGCGGGTCCTCGGTGAGGGTGTCGTTGTCGTCCCAGGCCGGCATCCAGAAGGTCGCATCGGCGGCGTACAGTTCCAGCCATTGATCCCACTGGCCGTCATCGAGATAGCGCGCTTCGCGGTAGAGAAAATCGCGCACGGTTTCGTAGAGGTTGCTCATCACACGGCCTCCACAGGAATCAGTTGAGGTTCGGCGGCAGCGGCCTTGAGCATGGTTTCTTGCCAGTACTTGTGTTGCAGCACAAACAGGCCTTCGTCTTCGGTACGCATGCCGGAAAGCAGTGGTTTGAGGTCGATTTCTTCGGCGGCTGCGTCGGCACCTTCGACCCAGTGGGTGGCGCCACGGGACATGTCATTCCAGCCACGGCCAGCGCCATAACCGGTCTGGCACGAGCGGAATTCTTCCAGGTCATCCGGCGTGGCCATGCCGCTGACGTTGAAGAAGTCTTCGTACTGACGAATACGTTTGGCGCGCGCCTCGGCGCTCTCGCCTTTGGGGGCGATGCAGTAAATGGTGATTTCGGTCTTATCGACCGAGATCGGCCGGGCGATGCGGATTTGTGAGCTGAACTGATCCATCAAGTACACGTTGGGGTACAGGCACAGGTTGCGCGAGTTTTCGATCATCCAGTCGGCGCGGGCCTGGCCGAAATCACGGGCGAGTTCATCGCGGCGCTCGTAGGCCGGGCGGTCTTCAGGGTTGGCCCAGCGGGTCCAGAGCAGCAGATGACCGTGGTCGAAGGAGTAGAAACCGCCGCCCTTCTTCGCCCAACTGCCGGCGCTCATGGTTTTGATCGCTTCACCCGCTTCGCGCTGTTGACGCTGGTTCTGGGTGGCGGCGTAGTTCCAGTGCACCGAGCTGACGTGGTAGCCATCGGCGCCATTTTCAGCGGTGAGTTTCCAGTTGCCTTCGTAGATATAGGAACTTGAACCGCGCAGCACTTCCAGGCCTTCTGGCGACTGGTCGACGATCATGTCGATGATTTTTGCCGACTCGCCCAGATGTTCGGTGAGGGATTTCACATCGGCATTCAGGCTGCCGAACAGGAAGCCGCGATAGGACTCGAAACGCGCGACTTTGGTCAGGTCATGGGAGCCTTCGCAGTTGAAGCCTTGTGGGTAACCGGCTTCGCTCGGGTCCTTGACCTTGAGCAGTTTGCCGCTGTTGTTGAACGTCCAGCCATGAAACGGGCAGGTGTAGCTGGAGCGGTTGCCGGACTTGTGCCGGCACAACATGGCGCCGCGATGGCTGCAGGCATTGAGGAACGCATTGAGCACACCGTCCTTGTTGCGCGCGATGAAGATCGGCTGGCGCCCCATGGTGGTGGTGAGAAAATCGTTGTTGTTGGGGATCTGGCTTTCGTGGGCGAGGTAAATCCAGTTGCCTTCGAAGATGTGCGCCATCTCCAGTTCAAACAGACGCGGATCGGTGAACATCTCCCGCTTGCAGCGGTAGGCGCCCTTCTCCTTGTCTTCTTCAAGCATGGCATTGAGGTAGTCGATTCCCAGGGACATGGCCGGGGCCTCCATTGTTATTGTTCAGGCCAGGTCAGATTAGGGAGGCGATGCACGGGGCAATAGCCGAATCCTGCAGATCGCTATCCGTTTTGTGCAGGATGGCGCGGCAGATGATTCAGCATGTTTCGCGAGGGTTTAGTGCGGAGTGTCAGTGGCGGCGCTTGAAGGTCTGCGACGGCAGTTCGCCGAATTGCTGGCGATAGCTTTCGGAGAAGCGGCCCAGGTGCAGAAAGCCATAATCCAGCGCCAGTTCAGTGAGATTGCGCACCGGGCAGCTTGGGTCGCTGAGGCAGGTGTGGATGCGCGCCAGTTTGCGCTGGCGGATGTATTGCATCGGTGTGACGCCGAGTTGGCGTTCGAACAAAGCATACAGCGAGCGCGGGCTCATGCTCGCCTGCGCGGCCAGATGTTCAGCGGGCAGATCCTGTTTCAGATTGCGCTCGATGTAATCGACGATGCGCTCGAAGCTGACGTTCGGCGTGCTCAGGCACTCACGGCTGACATTGGTGTTCATCAGCGAAATCAGTTTGCTGCCGATGATCTGCGCGTAATGCTCCTGCACCCGCAGTAACGGATCGCTGACCTCGGCTTCCTGACAGATCATCGCCAGCAGGTTGGTGAAGCCTTCCAGCTCCTCCAGCCGATAGTGATTGCGCAGGAAACGGATACCGCTGGAGGGGTGCTGCCAACGCTGCTCGTCGCACACCGATTCGAGCACGCTGACCGGCACCTTGAGGATGAATTTTTCGCAATCATCCGAGTACGTCAGATCGACCGGATCATCCGGATTGATCAACAGCAACTCGCCCGGCACCAGATGCTGCTCGTGTTTGTGCCCGCGCCACAGGCAATTGCCGCGCAGCAAAACTTGTAAGTGGTAAACGGTCTCCAGTGCCACGGACGTCACGCGCACGCTGCCGCCATAGCTGATGCGGGCCAGATCGAGGTCGGCGAGTTTGCGATGGTTGAGGCAGGCTTGCGGGTGGGCGGTTCTGGACAGGCCGATGAAGTGCTGGCCGACGTGCTGGTTGACGTAGTCGGAGACGGCATAAGGGTCAGCGTGACGGAACACGCTGCTGCGATCGCTCAGCAGATGACTGTCCATGGGGCATTGCTCGTTGTTGTCGTTATTTTGGGATTACGGGGTTTCAGGCATCGCGACTCACAGTACGCCGGAGTTTCGAGGTGGGCAATTGGACGAAGGTTTGGGTGCTCGATAATCGAACGTTTTTTTGCGGATTACGGGGTGGTTTGAACTTGGCCTACACTTGCCAAAGAAATGCCCTACACGCAAAAAAATCCGACACAGAAAAATCCTACTTATGACAGTTTTAAAAAAACAAAAAAAGCCCGTTCCAGTCGAAACTGAAACGGGCTTCTCCCACCTCAACGGCCCTTACTTCAGGTCGTCAAAGTGGTCTCGCAGGAACTCGTAAAAGCGAAAGGCTTTAAACAATCTCCATACAAGGCTCAGCGTACGCAGCAAAAGCTTCATACGTTTTGGCCTCCAGGGCTGGGGGCCAAACCTCCAGCAAACTTACCGGATCATACTTGCCTTCAGCCTGCACGTTAAAGCAGCTAGTGAGGCGGCCGGTTGAAATCCCTCCGAAACATCATTCCGGCACGGGTGCAAAACCGTGTCAAAGGGCATGAAACCGTTTGGTCACCAGCCTGGCCTCACCGCTGCTCGAACAAGTGAGCGCCCGCATCATAACCTTCATTCAGAGGCTTTCAGGAAAAGTAATTTTCTGTTTTGTTAACCATTATTTCTGCCAGCTTTTTATGAAAATGAAATAGCGCAAACAACCAGTTTCTTACAAACTTTAACCTTGCAAGGGGGCACAAAGACTCCTACCATGAGCGAACGTTAAAGCAGCTAGTGAAGCAAAAAACCTCGGTCGCAAACCAAGGTTTACAAAAGAACCGCCCCGCAAAGGCGGTTTTTTTTCGTCTGCCTTTTCACTGCACCCGCCGATGAAAATCAGATCACAGCGCCCGCGCCCACGTCTGACTCACCAGATCCTTGCCAAATCTGTGAACCGCCTCCTCCTCCACCAGTTCAAACCCCGCCTGCTGATAAATCTTGCGCGCAGCCGTCAGGTTGCTGGTCGTCCACAAGGTCATTTTCTGGTAGCCAATCTGCCGGGCAAAGCGCAGGCACTCCTCGACCAGACGACTGCCAATGCCCAAGCCCCGCGCGCTGGCGTCGACGTAGAGCATGCGCAGTTTGGCGGTCGTTTCATCCTGGCGGACGATAAACACAGAGCCAATAACCTTGCCGTCCTTTTCCGCAATCCAGCAGCGCTCGCTTGTCGGGTCGTAATCACGCAGGTACTTGGCGACCACCTCGGCCACCAGTGTTTCGAACTCCGAATTCCAGCCGTATTCGCGGCTATACAGCGCGGCTTGCTGTTGCATCACCGTGCCCATGTCACCGGGCTGCGGATCGCGTAACACGTAGTTCGAATCCTTGTTGCCTTGCAGCAGTGTCTGGATCAGCGTCATGGCGCCGATCAGACGTTTCTGCTGCGGTTCAGGTAATCGCTTGAGCATGGTGACGATCTGTTCACGGGAAGCCTTTTCCAACGGGATCAGAATTTCACGGCCCAGCTCGGTAAGGCGCAATTGCGCGGCGCGGGCGTCGGTCGGCGACGGGACTTTCTGGATCAGGCCACGCTTCTCGAAACCACTGATGATGCGACTCATGTAGCCGGCGTCCAGTCCAAGCATCTGGCGTAGATCGGCGCTGGTCAGGTCGCCACGCGAGGCCAGCTCATACAAAATGCGCAGCTCAGTCAGCGAGTAGTCGCTTTGCAGCAAATGCTCCTGCAATACGCCGATCTGATGGGTGTAAAAACGATTGAAGCCGCGCACAACATCGGCTTGCTCGAGGAGATGGCTGCTGGACATGGCAAACACTCAGATAATTGCTTAAAGCAACTATATATTTGCCAAAAGCAACCATGTCAACAGAAAGCTATCGACATTTGGCCAATACCACCTGACAGGTGTCCGGCGTGCCCCCGGAGCGCCCGGCATAACGGATGCAGTTGTTCAACGATTTCTGCCGGGCCATGTTCAGGCTGGAGCCCCAGGCCAGACCGCCCTCGCCGACCGTCGGCAAGGCTTTGGCGTAGCAGGCATCGCCAACCCCCGAGGGTGGATAGTGTTTTCGGCTGGAGCAGCCTGCGCCAAGCGTCAGGCTAAGCCCGATCAGGGTGAGCATGCCCCAGAGCGAGCATCGGTTAATCATCGCATTCCACCTGCCGGCAAAGGGGTCGTGACCTGCAGAGTCTAGTCCCCTCACCTGCACAAATCTTCTAAACGTCGATGATCATTGCGCGGTATTTTATGGGGCCGCACCTTTCAATGGCGAACTCTGGAGCCTCCGTGGATAAACGCAACTGGATCGAGCTGTCCCAGGATGTCGACACCGGGATTGAATCGATTCGCGCTCACTTTGAGGGCCATGCCTACGATCCGCACTGGCATGACAGTTTCCTCGTCGGCGTCACCGAGCAAGGTGTGCAGCAGTTCAATTGCCGCCGCATGCGCCATCGCAGTACGCCGGGCAACGTGTTCCTGCTGGAGCCGGGGGAAATCCACGATGGGCAAGCGCCTACCGAGGAGGGTTTTACCTATTCGATGCTCTACCTCGATCCGCATTGGCTTGAGCGTGAAATGCACGCGCTGTTCGAAGATGCACCGTCCGACAGCCAGCCCGGTTTTGCCGATACGCTGAGTCAGGACCCGCGTCTGGCCACAGCGATCAGTCACGCTTTTCATGCGTTGCATGACGGCGATCTGCGCATTGTCCGCCAGACCGCCATCGATGGCTTGCTCGGCTCGCTCACGCGCCATCTCGCGTGGCGCAAACGCCAGGATTTCGATCCTCGCCTGCCGATGGTGGCGCAATTGGCGCGCGATTATCTGCACGCGCATACCTATGAAGATATTGGCCTCGATGATCTGGCTCGTGTCTGCGGTGTGGATCGCTTTCGTTTGAGTCGTGCATTCAAAACAACCTTTGGCCTGGCCCCACACGCGTACCTGATCCAGCTGCGTCTGGCCAAGGCGCGTCAGTTGCTGGCTCGGGGGGAAACGCCGGCGCAGGTCGCCAGCGTGCTCGGTTTTGCCGACCAGAGTCATCTCGGTCGCTGGTTCCGTCGCGCCTACCAACTCACCCCCGCCGACTACCGCAAGCGCTGCTCAAACCTTCCAGACTGACACACGCCGACTGGCAATCATGGCTTCCTGTATTTACTTTCAGGGAATCCGGATCATGGCGTCATTATTGCCCTTCCTGCTATTCGCTTTCGTTGCCTCGATTACGCCGGGGCCGACCAATATTCTGGTGTTGAGCCACAGTTCGCGCCAAGGCCTGCTCGCCACGTTGCCGATCATTTTTGGCGCCTGCGCGGCGGCGGCACTGATTGTATTGGTGGTCGGCCTCGGTGCCGGCGAAACCTTGCTGCGCTACCCGCGCGTGCAGCAAGCCATGGCCTGGGGCGGTGTGCTCTGGTTGAGCTGGCTGGCGTGGCAGATCTTTCGCAGCGCGCCGCCATCGCTGGACCCGGCTGAGACGCAGGCCGAAAGTTTCAGCGTGCTGGGCGCGGCCATGCTGCAACTGGTCAATCCCAAGGTGTGGATGATGGCCGTGGCGGTGGTCAGCGTATTTGTCGGCGGTGGTGACAAGACGCTGCGATTGTTGGTGTTGTCGCTGGCGTTTTTGCTGGTGTCATTGCCATGCATGACGTTCTGGGCGTTGCTGGGTGTGGGCAGTGCTCGCTTGATGGAATCGCCCAAGGCGTTCAAGCGCATGAACGCGACACTCGCGTTGTTGCTGCTGCTCTCGGCATGGCTGACAGTACTGGCATGACGCCCTTGTAGGAGCTGCCGAAGGCTGCGATCTTTTGATCTTGATCTTATAAAACAAAATCAAAAGATCGCAGCCTTCGGCAGCCCCTACAGTGCTCTTCAATAGCCATTTCATCAAGGTGAGGTGGCCTGCCGATACTCACGCGGAGTAAACCCGGTCGAGGCCTTGAACTGGCGGGTGAAAGCGCTGTGATCGGTGTAGCCGCATTGCAGCGCCACATCGGTAATCGGCAGGTCGGTATGCAACAACCGGTGCGCGTGTTCGAGCCGCACTTTCTGGATCATCTGCCGTGGTGTCAGGTGAAATACCCGTTTGCAATAACGCTCCAGTTGCGCCACAGAGATACCGGCGATGCGGGTCAGTTCACCGAGGGTGACGCGGCGATTGAAATTCGCGCGAATATGCTCATCGACCGCCGCCAGCCGTTCGAATGCCGGGTGCGTTTCACTGGCCGATTGCAGGTCAACCGAGATTCCCGCCAGACCAATAATGACCCCGTCACGGTTGTACAGCGGCTGCTTGTGCGTCAGGCACCAGCCCGGTTCGCGACTGCCGTACAGATGCAGTTCCAGCTGATCCTCCAGCACAAAACCCTCCTCCAGCACTTTGCGATCCTGCTCGGTGTAACCCGGTCCGAGTTGTGCCGGGAACACCTGCGCACTGGTTTTGCCGAGCAACGGGCGCAAATCCTTCAAGCCACAGCGTTGCACCAGCGTGCGGTTGGCGAGCACGTAACGGGCCTGCACATCCTTGATGAAAATCGCCGCATTGGGGATCACATCAAGCATCGGCAACAACAGCGCGGCGCCGGCCAAGAGTTCCTCCAGTGTCTGCGGACGCTGGCCATTCATGCCTTGAGCCAGGATCGAAAACGCCTGCTGCATCAGAGATTCCCCTCGTAACGTGGATCGACCAAGTCCCCGCCATGCGGCGTTCGCGTGCAGATTGCAGCATCGTTCAAGGCGTGTCGAGGGCCGTGTTTCATCGGCGCCATTGTGCTGATTTCGTCATCGAACCCGCGGCAAAACATCAATCGCCACACCGTTGATGAGTTCAAAGTCTGGCCGTCCGAGTGACACAACTGCCTATCCAATAACTCACAAGAAGGCGATGCCATGTCAGGCCAAGGCAAGTTCAAAAAACAGCTTTCACTGATCGACCTCACATTTATCGGGCTGGGGGCGATCTTCGGTTCCGGCTGGTTGTTCGCGGCCAGTCATGTGTCCGCGATTGCCGGGCCGGCGGGGATTTTTTCCTGGCTGCTGGGCGGCTTCGCCGTATTGTTGCTGGGCATCGTCTACTGTGAACTCGGCGCTGCACTGCCGCGTGCCGGTGGCGTGGTGCGTTATCCGGTGTACTCCCACGGGCCGTTGCTCGGCTACTTGATGGGTTTTATCACCCTGATTGCGTTTTCCAGTCTGGTGGCGATCGAAGTGGTTGCTTCGCGCCAATACGCGGCGGCATGGTTTCCCGAGCTGACCAAGGCTGGCAGCGGCGATCCGACGATCCTCGGGTGGATGGTGCAGTTTGGTCTGCTCTGCATTTTCTTCCTGCTCAACTACCGCAGCGTGAAGACCTTCGCCAAGGCCAATAATCTGGTCAGCGTATTCAAATTCATCGTGCCGTTGCTGGTGATCGGTGTGCTGTTCACCTTCTTCAAACCGGCCAACTTCCACGCGCAGGGTTTCGCCCCGTTCGGCTTGTCCGGTATCGAAATGGCGGTGTCGGCGGGTGGCGTGATTTTCGCTTACCTGGGGCTGACGCCAATCATCTCCGTGGCCAGTGAAGTGAAGAATCCGCAGCGCACTATTCCCATCGCGCTGATCCTCTCGGTGCTGCTGTCGACGTTGATTTATGTGCTGCTGCAAATGGCCTTTCTTGGCAGCATCCCGACCGAAATGCTCGCCAATGGCTGGGCCGGGATCAGCAAAGAGTTTTCCCTGCCGTACCGCGACATTGCACTGGCACTGGGTGTGGGTTGGCTGGCTTATCTGGTGGTCGCCGATGCGGTGATCTCGCCAAGCGGCTGCGGCAACATCTACATGAACGCCACCCCGCGCGTGATCTACGGTTGGGCGCAGACCGGCACCTTCTTCAAGGTCTTCACCCACATCGACGAAAAATCCGGCATCCCACGTCCGGCGCTGTGGCTGACCTTCGCCCTGTCGGTGTTCTGGACCCTGCCGTTTCCGTCGTGGGAGGCGCTGATCAACGTGGTCTCCGCTGCGCTGGTGTTGAGCTACGCCGTGGCCCCCGTGTCCGTGGCCGCGCTGCGCCGCAATGCGCCAGACATGCCACGGCCGTTCCGGGTCAAGTGCATGGGCGTGCTCGGGCCGGTGTCGTTCATCATCGCCGCGCTGATTGTCTACTGGTCGGGCTGGAACACCGTGTCGTGGCTGCTTGGCCTGCAGATTCTGATGTTCGTCGTCTATCTCCTGTGCGGCCGTTTCGTGCCGACCGCCCACCTCAATCTGGCCCGCCAGGTGCGTAGTTCAGCGTGGCTGATCGCCTTCTACGCGGTGACCATCGTGCTGTCGAAACTCGGCACCTTTGGTGGCCTCGGCATCCTCGCTCATCCGTTCGACACGATCGTCGTCGCCGCATGCGCCACCGGCATTTATTACTGGGGCGCCGCGACCGGTGTGCCGGCGCATCTGCTGCGTCTGGAAGACGATGATGAGGAAAGCGAAATCGCCGCCCCCGACTCGACCGTGGCTGCGCGCCCTGCCGGCGCCTACTGAAATCACCTAAAGGAATCTATTCATGAAACGAGTACACGTCATTGATTCCCACACCGGCGGTGAGCCCACGCGTCTGGTGATGACAGGCTTCCCCGACCTGCCCGGCAACAGCATGGTGGAAAAACGCGATGCGCTGCGCACTCAGCATGACCAATGGCGCCGCGCCTGCCTGCTGGAGCCTCGTGGCAACGATGTGCTGGTCGGCGCGCTGTATTGCGAGCCGGTCTCGCCGGACGCCACGTGCGGGGTGATTTTCTTCAACAACGCCGGTTATCTGGGCATGTGCGGCCACGGCACCATCGGCCTGATCAATTCGTTGCAGTACTTGGGAAAAATCCAATCGGGCATCCACAAAATCGACACGCCAGTCGGCCCGGTCAGCGCCACGTTGCATGAGGACGGCTCGGTGACATTGGGCAACGTGCCCGCCTACCGCCATCGCAAACAGGTGCCGGTGGACGTGCCGGGAGTCGGTCAGGTATTGGGCGACATCGCCTATGGCGGCAACTGGTTTTTCCTCGTCTCCGAGCACGGCCAGACATTGACGATGGACAACGTCGAACACCTCACGGCGTACACCTGGGCAATGCTCAAGGCCCTCGAAGATCAGGGCATTTACGGCGAAGACGGCGCCGTCATCGATCACATCGAACTGTTTGCAGACGACGCCGTTGCCGACAGCCGCAACTTCGTCATGTGCCCTGGCAAAGCCTACGACCGCTCTCCGTGCGGCACCGGCACTAGCGCCAAACTCGCCTGCCTCGCGGCCGACGACAAACTGCAACCCGGCGCCACCTGGGTGCAGGCAAGTATCACCGGCAGCCAGTTCGAAGGCCGCTTCGAATGGGACGGCGAGCGAGTGCGCCCGTTCATCACCGGCCGCGCTTACATGACCGCCGACAGCACCTTGCTGATCGACGAAGCAGACCCGTTCGCGTGGGGCATCTGAGCCTCCGCGCAGACTTTTCACCGCAATTTGAATGATGTGCCAAGGAGTTAAAACAATGAGCGACAACATCTTCACCGGTTGCATGCCGGCCCTGATGACCCCGTGCACCGCCCAGCGCAAACCGGACTTCGACGCCTTGGTGGCCAAGGGTCGCGAACTGATCGATATCGGCATGAGCGCCGTGGTCTATTGCGGTTCCATGGGCGACTGGCCGCTGCTGACCGAGGCCGAGCGTCAAGAAGGCGTGGCGCGTCTGGTCGCGGCGGGCATCCCGACGATCGTGGGCACCGGCGCGGTGAATTCCCGTGAAGCGGTCTCCCATGCGGCGCACGCGGCGAAAGTCGGCGCGCAGGGTTTGATGGTGATTCCGCGCGTACTATCCCGTGGTGCTTCGGCGACTGCGCAAAAAGCCCACTTCGCCGCGATTCTGCAAGCCGCGCCGAACCTGCCGGCAGTGATCTACAACAGCCCTTACTACGGTTTCGCCACTCGCGCTGACCTGTTCTTCGAACTGCGTCGCGAGTACCCGAACCTGATCGGCTTCAAGGAATTCGGCGGTGGTGCTGACCTGCGTTACGCCGCCGAAAACATCACTTCCAAGGACGATGATGTGACCTTGATGGTCGGCGTCGACACGCAAGTGGTCCACGGTTTCGTCAACTGCAACGCCACCGGCGCCATCACCGGCATCGGCAACGCCCTGCCCCGCGAAGTGCTGCAACTGGTGGCGCTGAGCAAGCAAGCGGCCAAGGGCGACGCCAAGGCCCGTCGTCAGGCCCGGGAACTGGAATCGGCGCTGGCGGTACTGTCGTCGTTCGATGAAGGCTGCGACCTGGTGCTGTATTACAAACACCTCATGGTGCTCAACGGCGACAAGGAATACACCCTGCACTTCAACGAAACCGATGCGTTGAGCGATTCGCAGCGGCGGTATGCCGAGAAGCAGTATTCGCTGTTCCGTCACTGGTACGAGAACTGGTCGGCGGAACAGAACTTCGCCTGACACCTCAGCCTCACCTGCCGCGATGCGTTTTGCTACGCGGCAGGCATTTCCCTTTTATCAGGAAGACACCATGACTTTGACGGGCCACATGCTGATCGGGCAGCACACGATTGCCGGCAATCGCAGCGCCATTCGCGGGATCAATCCGGCCACCGATGAAGCGCTGCAACCAGCGTATGCCGGTGGCTCGGCCGGGCATGTCGAACAGGCCTGCGCGTTGGCTTGGGCCGCATTCGATGTTTATCGCGAGACACCCCTGAATGTCCGCGCCGAATTCCTTGAAGGCATTGCCGGGGAAATCGAAGCCCTGGGCGATGAGCTGATCGACCGTGCCCACGCGGAAACCGGCCTGCCGCACGCGCGACTGCTGGGCGAACGCGGGCGTACTTGCCAGCAATTAAGAATGTTCGCCCGCACGGTGCGAGCCGGTGAATGGCTGGATGTGCGTGTCGATAGCGCGCTGCCGCAACGTCAACCGCTGCCGCGCGCCGATCTGCGTCAACGGCAGATTGCGCTGGGACCGGTCGCGGTGTTTGGCGCAAGCAACTTTCCGCTGGCGTTCTCAGTGGCGGGCGGTGATACCGCATCGGCACTGGCCGCCGGTTGTCCGGTGATCGTCAAGGCGCACAGTGCGCATCCCGGCACCAGCGAACTGGTCGGCCGCGCGGTGGCCCGGGCGGTAAAAGCCTGTGGCTTGCCGGACGGCGTGTTTTCCTTGTTGTACGGCTCCGGCCGCGAAGTGGGCATTGCGCTGGTCACAGATCCACGGATCAAAGCGGTGGGTTTCACCGGTTCGCGCAGCGGCGGTCTGGCGTTGATTCAAGCAGCGCAGGCCAGACCAGAACCGATTCCGGTGTACGCGGAAATGAGTTCGATCAATCCGGTGCTGTTGTTTCCAGCGGCGCTGGACAATCGCACGCAAGCTTTGGCTGAAGGATTCGTGGCTTCGCTGACATTGGGCGCGGGCCAGTTCTGCACCAATCCGGGATTGGTGATCGCGTTGAAAGGACCGGCGCTGGACAAATTTATCGCCGCCACCGCCGAGACCATTCAGCGCAGCCCGGCGCAGACGATGCTGACACCGGGCATCTTCAGCGCCTACGAGGCTGCCGTGAATGCGCTTGCCGAAAGTGCCGATACGCGCATCGCCGGCGTTGGCCAGCCCGGCAGCGGCCCAAACCAGTGTCAGGCCCATGTATTCGTGACCGAGACCGCCGACTTTCTCGCCGATCACCGCCTGCAAGCCGAAGCGTTCGGTGCGGCGGCGCTGATCGTGCAATGCGAAAGTGAAGCTGAAATCCGTCAGGTCACCGAGCTTCTGGAAGGCCAGTTGACCGCCACGTTGCACCTGGATGACCAAGACCTGGAACAGGCGCGTGCATTGCTGCCGACGCTGGAGCGCAAGGCCGGTCGCTTGCTGGTCAACGGCTGGCCCACCGGGGTCGAGGTGTGTGACGCTATGGTTCACGGCGGGCCGTTCCCGGCCACATCCGACTCGCGCACAACATCCGTTGGTACGGCGGCGATCCTGCGTTTCCTGCGCCCGGTCTGCTATCAGGACTTCCCGGACAGCTTGCTGCCTGACGCATTGAAACAAGGCAATCCGCTGCAATTACGGCGTCTGCTTGATGGCCACAGGGAAGTGCAGCGCCATGGTGAATAACGTCTCCCACGACATCGCCGTGGTCGGCGCCGGCATCATCGGCGTCGCCTGCGCGCTGCGTCTGGCTCGCCAGGGTTTGCGCGTGGTGGTCATCGATCAGCAGCAACCCGGCCACGGCGCCTCATTCGGCAACGCCGGGCATCTGGCGACCGAGCAGGTGTTTCCGATTGCCGACGCGTCCATCCTCAAGCGCCTGCCAGCCATGCTGATGGACCCGATGGGGCCGTTGCGGCTGGACTGGAAATACCTGCCACGCGCCCTGCCATGGTTCACCCGGTTGCTGCTGAATCTGCGGCCGGCGCCTTTTCAGAACACCGTAGCAGGCTTGCGCGCGCTCAATGAAAGCAGTCTGGAGGCCTGGCAGCGCTTGCTCGCCGACATTCAGCGGCCCGACCTGTTGAAGATCGATGGCTCGTTACTGGTGTTCGAACGTCCCGAATCGCGTCAGGCGATCCAGACATTGCAGAGCCGATTGCTCCAGCAGCAAGTGCCGGTCGACTACTGGCAGGCCGGCGCCATACGCGAAACCGCGCCGCAACTCAGCGAACAGATTCAGGGCGGTTTGTTCTTCCCGCGCACCGGGCATTTCATCGATCCATATCGCGTGGTGTGCGAACTGGTCGAAGCGGCCAAGGCCAGTGGTGTGAGTTTTGTGCAGCAACAGGTTCAGGGCGGCCATGTACAAGAGCATGGTGTTGCGCTGATCACCGGCAATGGCGCTCTGACTGCAAGCCGCGTGCTGATTGCCTGCGGTGCACATTCGGCGAAACTCACCGCCGCCCTCACCGGCAAAAAAGTACCGCTGGACACCGAGCGCGGTTACCACCTGATGCTGCCGCAGGAACATGATCGACTGCCCTTCCCCGTGACCTCACTGGAGCGCAAGTTCATCATGACGCCGATGTCCGAAGGCTTGCGCCTGGCCGGCACCGTCGAGTTCGCCGGTCTGGAGAAGCCACCGAGCATGGAACGCGCATGGCAGTTGCATCGATTGAGTCAGGGCTTGTTTCGCAAGGATCTGAGTGCTGAAGCAGCGACGCCGTGGATGGGCTTTAGGCCATCGTTGCCGGATTCGTTGCCGGTGATTGATCAGGTCTGTGGGGGCAAGGTGTTGCTTGCGTTTGGGCACCAGCATCTGGGGCTGACACAGGCGGCGGTGACGGCGGAGATGGTGGTGAGGATGACGCGCGCAGATGCAATCCCGGCAACGGCTTTGCCAAGTGGCACGCCCTATCGACTGGCACGTTTCTGACGGCCACAGAACAGCAAGATCGACGGTGAGCGTGCTTAGCCGGCAGACACCGTTTTTTCTGAACATCACGAGCGCCTGATAGGAATAGGCAAGGCTCCAAGACAAACCGGCATAGGTGAGCGCTTGGGTGATGGCTACCATGACGTCACACCCGAGTCATTGGAGACCGTCATGAAACCAAGCAAAACCCTGTTCATCACCGGCGTCAGCAGCGGTTTCGGCCATGCACTGGCCAAGGAAGCCATTGCCAACGGCCACCGCGTGATCGGTACTGTGCGCAATGAATCCGACCTGAAAAACTTCCAGGCGCTGTCCCCGGACAACGCTTACGGGGTGCTGCTGGACGTCACTGATTTTGAGCGGATCGACAGCGTCGTTGCACAAGTGGAAGCCACTCACGGTCCCGTCGACGTGCTGATCAACAACGCCGGTTACGGTCACGAAGGTATTTTTGAAGAATCGCCGCTGGAGGACATGCGCCGTCAGTTCGACGTCAATGTGTTCGGCGCGGTCGCCATGACCAAGGCCTTCCTGCCCTACTTCCGCCAGCGTCGCGCCGGCCGCATCCTCAACATCACCTCCATGGGCGGCACCATCACGATGCCCGGCATCGCCTATTACTGCGGCAGCAAATTTGCGCTTGAAGGGATCTCCGATACCCTGAGCAAAGAGCTGCGGCCCTTCAATGTCTTCGTCACGGCGGTGGCACCTGGCTCGTTTCGCACCGACTGGGCCGGCCGTTCGATGCAACGCACCGCGCGCAGCATTGCCGACTACGACGCCAGTTTCGACCCGATCCGCCAAGCCCGGGAAGCAAAAAGCGGCAAGCAGCTCGGCGACCCGCAAAAGGCTGCGCAAGCAATGCTGCAGATCATCGATTGCCCGGAGCCTCCCGCCCATTTGTTACTCGGCAGTGATGCGTTGGGGCTGGTGCGTGACCGCCTGCAACAGGCGCTCGACGAGATTGATCAATGGCAAGCGCTGAGTTGCTCCACCGATCACTGAGAGAGAAAACAATGACGCCGGCCGATGGCAGCACCGCGCGCATGGTGCAACTGATGGAAGTCCTCGCACCGGTCGAGGGCTACAACCTCAGCGTGCTCGATGATGTACGCTTCCTGCGCTCGAATCGCCCACTGACCCGCACACCAGTGTTGTACGACCCCGGCATTGTCATCCTCTGCCAAGGTCGCAAGCGCGGTTATCTGGGTGAGGACACCTACGTCTATGACGCGCAGCATTATCTGGTGGTGTCCGTGCCCATCCCCTTCACCATGGAGACCGACGCCACGGCAGCCGAGCCGATGCTCGCGATTTACATGCAACTGGACTTTCAGTTGGCCAGCGAGTTGATGTTGCAAGTCGATGAGGTGCATGGCGTCAGCGATGCTGAGCCGAAGGGCATGTATGCCTCGCCGATGGACGACGCGCTGCGCACCACGACCTTGCGTTTTCTCGAGGCGATGAGCGTCGCCAGTGAAGCGAAAATTCTCGGACCGGCGCTGGTGCGTGAGATCTATTACCGCATTCTCACGGGCGAGCAAGGTGGATCAATGCGTGCGGCGCTGCATCGTCGCGGGCATTTCGGCAAGGTGAGCCGGGCGATCCGCAAGATTCACAGCTGCTATCAGCAGCGCCTCGACGTCGAGCAATTGGCCCGCGAAGCGAGCATGAGCGTACCGAGTTTTCACCTGCACTTTCGCAGCGTGACCGATACCTCGCCGATGCAATACCTGAAGTCGACACGCCTGCATCAGGCGCGGCTGCTGATGCTGCGCCAAGCCATGAGCGCATCGGCAGCAGCGTTTGACGTGGGTTATGAAAGCGCCTCGCAATTCAGTCGCGAGTTCAAACGGTTTTTCGGCCGCACGCCGCAGGCGGAGATTGAATGGATGAAGGCGACGTACTCATTGCCGCCGCCGACAACGCCTTCCGAGTTTGTTTCGTCGCACTAGACCGGTCACTTCGCGGGATGAAGCGCCGCGCCGTGGTGCATCGCCAGATGCCCGGTCTTGTCACTTTTGACTTGGTACTGCGGCTCGTCCTTTGAAGCAGGCCGATGGCGGCCCATGAACTCGACATCCCGGGTGTGCACCTTGACAACCTTGCCGCGAATCTCCCCGGCCTCGCTGTTCCAGTGAACCGCGTCGCCGACCTTGAATGGCGTGCTCATGGTCTGTCCCCACACTGATTCAATCCGGTCATTGCGACCCAGGATGCTCGCTCGACACCGAGTTGTTGGCCGCCACATCCGTCATGTCTTCATCGACCGGCGACTCTTCATCGGCGGGCAACGGAACCTCGGCCGGGTTGCGTTTCGGATCATGCCCCGTCTCATTGTCCGTCGTGCGTGTCACGTCTTGCTGTGACCGGTTGCCCGGTGCATTTTCATCGATGTCCATGCTTGTTTCTCCGTTCTTGTACGCGGGATATCCGCGCTTAAACGTGAGAGGCAACGGCACAGCGCAAGTGCCGGGCACTGGACGAACGGTGCTCTAACGAAAAAGCCTGCCGTTCAGGGCAGGCTCTCGCTTGGCGATTAAAATAACCGTGCCGGGCCAGCCGGAGGCTAATCGTAAAACGCCTCAACCAACACCCGACTGCCGACAAAAAAACTGTCCGCCACCAACCGCAACGGCTGCACATCCAGGTCACTGGCCTTGTCGCCAATCAACTGCTGAAAATGCCGATAAACCGCCGCGTACTCACCCTCCTCCGACACAGCCTGGCGCACACCGTCAATGCTCAACAACGCGCCGCCGTTATCCAGGCGCAACACACCTTCGGCGCAGCGAACCTCAATACTCCACAGCTCATCGTGCCCATGGTCAAAATCAAACTCCGCACGCACATCGAGGCGGCGGGCGTCAGACATTTGGATCGACGCGGCTATCGGCGACTGGCAGTTGTTCGGTACACGCAGTTCAGCGGATTCGACAAACAGCGGCAGCTTCAGCAGATGGGTGACGATCGATAAGGCATTGATGCCCGGGTCGAACACGCCGAGGCCGCCGGGTTGCCAGATCCAGGCCTGACCGGGGTGCCATTTGCGCACGTCTTCTTTCCAGTCGATCTGCACGCTTTGCAGGGTGCGCGAAGCGAGCCAGTCGCGGGCGGCTTCGATGCCGGGTGCGTAGCGTGAATGCCAGGCAAACAAAGCACTGACGCCCTGCTCGGCAGCCTGATCGACCAAGGCCAGCGCTTCGCCCAAGGTGGCACACGGCGGCTTTTCCACCAGTACGTGTTTGCCGGCGGCCAGTGCTTGCTGCACCAGGGCGAAACGCCCTTGCGGCGGTGTGCAAAAGGCAATCGCATCCACCGACGGGCCGTTTTCCAGCAATTCACTTAAGGATTGGAAGTTTTCCACGCCTGCGCAAGGCTTGCCTTGGGTAGCGACGGAGACCAAGTGGAAGGCGGGATTGGCGAGGATTGCCGGGACATGTTGATCCTGGGCAATCTTGCCGTAGCCCACCAGACCGAGACGGATTGGTTGCATCAATGACTCCTGTTTTGATTTTGTTGTCGTCAGTGAACCGGGAGATTACCTGCAAACGCCACGAGCGTCTGTCCGCGCAATGTCACAACAACGCACAGGATCAGGCAAGGATTGCACAGGAATGCGCTAGTGCCCGCAGCGCGGGAACAGAAACAATGCCTTACGACAAACCGATCGAGGATGTTCCCATGCTTGTACAAGCCTACGGTGCCCACGCGGGCGACAAACCCCTTGAGCCAATGCAGATCAACCGCCGCGCGCCGGCCGCCCATGATGTGCAGATCGATATCGCCTTTTGTGGCATCTGCCATTCGGATCTGCACCAGGTGCGCGCGGAATGGGCCGGCACGCAATTCCCGTGCGTACCGGGGCACGAAATCGTCGGTCGCGTTTCGGCCGTCGGCGCGCATGTCGCGGACTACAAGGTCGGTGATCTGGTCGGCGTCGGTTGCATCGTCGACAGCTGCAAACATTGCGATGACTGCGAAACCGGGCTGGAAAACTATTGCGACGGCATGATCGGCACCTACAACTTCCCGACCCCGGACGCACCGGGCTGGACGCTGGGCGGTTATTCGCAAAACATCGTCGTGCATGAACGCTACGTCCTGCGTATTCGCCATCCCGAAGCGCAACTGGCTGCCGTCGCGCCGCTGCTGTGTGCCGGCATCACCACTTACTCGCCGCTGCGCCACTGGAACGCCGGTCCCGGCAAAAAAGTCGGTGTGGTTGGCATTGGTGGCCTCGGCCACATGGGCATCAAACTGGCCCACGCCTTGGGCGCCCACGTGGTGGCGTTCACCACCTCTGAATCCAAACGCGAAGCGGCGAAAGCGCTGGGCGCCGATGAAGTGGTGGTGTCGCGCAATGCCGAAGAAATGGCCGCCCACGCCAAGAGTTTCGACCTGATCCTCAACACCGTCGCCGCGCCGCACGATCTCGATGCATTCCTCGTGCTGCTCAAGCGTGATGGTGCGTTGACGCTGGTCGGTGCGCCAGCCACTTCGCACCCGTCGCCGAACGTGTTCAACCTGATCATGAAACGCCGCACGATTGCCGGCTCGATGATCGGCGGCATCCCTGAAACCCAGGAAATGCTGGATTTCTGCGCCGAGCACGGCATCGTCTCCGACATCGAACTGATCCGCGCCGACCAGATCAACGACGCCTACGAGCGCATGCTCAAGGGTGACGTGAAGTATCGTTTCGTGATCGACAACGCAACGTTGGCCGGCTAAGCCTCAGCGCCCATTGGCCGTTCAGCGCAGCCAATGGGCCATTGAATTCCGTCGCCGGGATTTGACAGGCCCGGCGTTGCTCGCCAGAGTCGCACCCCTTTGCCGGCCATCAAGGGGTTGCCGTTGAACGAACAGACATTGTCCATGCGCCTTGAGCGCGTGGCTGCCCACGTACCTGCCGGTGCTCGGCTGGCGGATATCGGCTCGGATCACGGCTATCTGCCGGTGGCGCTGATGCGTCGTGGTTTGATCAGCGCGGCCGTGGCTGGCGAGGTTGCGGCGACGCCGTTCCACGCGGCCGAACGCACCGTGCGCGAGAATGATCTGCAACAGCACATCAGCGTGCGCCTGGCCAATGGCCTGGCGGCGATTAAACCTGCCGACGGGATCACCGCCATCACGATCTGCGGCATGGGCGGTGAGACCATCCGCGACATCCTCGACAGCGGCAAGGCCCACCTCAACGGCCAGGAACGTCTGATCCTGCAACCCAACGGTGGCGAACAACCGCTGCGCCAGTGGCTGATGGAAAACGGCTACCGCATCCTCAGCGAAGAGCTTCTGCGGGAAAACCGCTTCGACTACGAAATCATCGTGGCCGAACGCGCAGCCCCCGTGACCTACACCGGTCAAGAACTGTACTTCGGCCCGCTACAGATGCAGGCACGCAGTCCGGAGTTTCTGGCCAAGTGGCAACGGATACTGAACGAAAAGCAAAAGACCCTCGGTCAGTTCGCCCGGGCGCAGCAGGCTTTGCCCGAGGCGAAGGTACGAGATGTCACGCGACAGGCTGAATGGATCGCGCAGTTGCTGGCTTGAGAAGCCGTGGCCGGCGAGGTGCGCATGCGCCAATTCCCATTACAGCACTCAGCTGACGACCGCACCTTTCGGGCCACTGGCAATCAGCGCAGCGCCACAGGCGGTTTTCATGCCATCGAGCGCGATAGGCGTGCCATCGACGGTGTAGGTGCTGCTGCCCTCGGCAATCGGGAATATCCCTTTGCACAACGGGCAACTGACGTTGTGCCCGACCCCGGCAATGGGTTTGCCGTTGAGGTCAGTCTGCGAGAAGGCTTCGAGGACCTTGCCACCGTGAGTGGTGGAGTCGCCCAAGCGGATAGCGTCCTTCATTGTTGTCACTCCTTTGACAGACGAAATTGATCCACGCGATCAATCAAGCGTGAAACCGGTGACGATCCGGTTTCAATGTTGCTTACTCGGCCATCCAGACGTCTTCATAGCCGGCTGTATCGATGATGAATTTTGCGCCAGTGGGCAGACAGAGATAATTCACAACCTCGGGCAGCATTTCACTCAGGTGGTGAATATGGACAGGCTTGTAGAAGTCATCCGCGTCCGAGAACTCACCACAGTGAATAAACCAGCTGATATTGCCGTCTTCCGGCAATTGAACTCTTGTGCCATAAATCGGCGACTTGCCAAGCGAGTCAATAGCGATCGCGACCATCTCTTCGGGCGGTTGCACAGGCATTCCATACTTGCTACAGATTTTTTCCTGCGCTTCGTCCAGACAAACAGCGTCAGCCTTTTGCATAAATCAGATCCCCAGCTTGGTTTTCATACATTTTGAATACGATGATGCATGCCCACCCTGTTTTCTTGAGCAGACGGGGCAGTGTGACTGCACAGCCAACAACGAGGACTGATGCGTCGCATCGTTAGTGCCCGTTCGATAATACTCCACCACCAAAGCATCTTTGTGATCAGCAACCATTTTAGGCGCCACGGTTCCACACACCACACAAGGTAGGCCCTGTACCGAGGCGGTTTGCGCCGTAGTAGGCCCGCACGCCGAACTTCGGGCGTAAGGCTTTGTAATGCCAGGTTTTGGATCAAATTGACTCTTGTCGGGAATACCCAGATTGTTCATCGGAACGGTTTTCCCCGTACCGTCTGGGGTATTCGTCAAGCCTAGAGGGTCAATCCAGCCTGTGGGGTTAGGCGCGTAAGCGTAGGTGTTCAAACCACCTGCATAACCCACCGGGTCCTTGCTTATGAATCGACCGACACCAGGGTCATAGTAGCGATGGCGGTTGTAATGCAGGCCGGTCTCTACATCGTGGTACTGCCCCTGGAAACGTATCGGGTTGGCCAACCCCAACTGCTGTGCTCGAGCGGAACGTTGCTCACGAACCTCTCCCCATGCCTTGTAGTGAGCACTCCAGGCAATCTCACCGTTCTCATCAGTGAGTTCTAATGGTGTCCCCAGACGATCGCACTGGTACCAGGCAATCGCATCGAAACTTTGTACAGTCGGTTGGTGATTCCACAAGGGATCGTCGTCGAGCGTGTAGTCGCCAACATAATCGGGCAGTCCTGAAAGTTGTATCGAGCCGTAGGAAACAGCCTGGGCCACCGGAATGTAAGTGCCTGGCTCAAAAACGTAATGAACCGTTCTCCCCGTTCCGTCATCTGCTTGAGCAGGACTGCTTTCCCACGCCAGGTTATCTCCGTCCCAGCCAAATAACGTGAAACCGCAGCCTAATTCTCTTTGTTTACGAGCATGTTCGTTGTGATTCCACTGAGACCCTGCCTCTGGACGCTCCTTGTAGTGAGCATTGGAGTTTTTGTACAGGCGACGGCCCAACGCGTCATAAGCGAAATCGACACTCAAACGTGCATCGTCGAAATTCACCATTCGATCAAACAGATCCCAGCGCATACGGCTGTAACTTCCGTTGTGCCATCGCTGGATAAGATTGCCACGCTCGTCGTACTCATAGTGAGTACCGGCGTATTCACGCAGGAGGTTATCGAGCAACTTACTGCGCGGCGTGTCCTGATCAAGCGGTCGTCGAACCTGCGTAACCGCGTCATCCAACAGATTGCTGGCCGGATCGAATGCAAATGTTTCGGTGCCCAGTCGGCTGACGGCACTGATAAGACGGCCAACCGGGTCGTAGCGGTACGCCAATGGGCCCCGTCGAGTGTCGTTAATCTCGGTCAACTGGCCCACTGCATCGTACTTATACTCGCGCTTGAGTAGAGTCGATTTGTCGTCAGAGTGCCCCAGCAGTTGCTCCTGAAGCCGCCCAGCCGGGTCCCACTTCTGGGTTTGTAGTAGACGATTACCTTGATGGCGTGCCACTTCACGGTGCAGATCGTCGCGCTCGTATGCAATCAGATCATGATCGTCCAGTCGTAACCCCAGAAGGTGGCCACTTCCGTAGGTCAACCAGCTCACCTTGTGCCCGTCTGGGCGAACCGTCGCTATACGTAGATTGAGAACGTCATATTCATGTTTCCAGACAGCGACAAGAGGCTTGTCGAGATCCAGATAGTGCTGGTGTTCACGAATAAGATTGCCGGCAGGATCATGAAACCAGTTCAGGCGACTGTTGCCGTTGCTGGCCATGACCAGACGACCATTTCCGTCATAGGCATACGCTTCACTTTGAGACTCACCGCCCAGATTTGCATGACGATCAGTCAGGCGCCCCATGTAGTCGAAGTTGAACTTGATGACACGCTGGCCATTGAACTTGCTATCCAGGCGCCCGGTTTCAGGATTGTATTGATAGCGAGTCGTGCGTCCGTCGAACCCCCTCTCCTCCAACAAGCGGCCAAGCGGATCGTAGTGAAAGTGGGCGCGTTGTTCGTTCTCGTTCTCCAAGGCAACCAGGCGACCCAAACGGTCCCAGCTGTAACGCAGGCTCTGCTCGGCGGCATCTACACGCTCACTGACGAACCCGGCCGCGGTATAACTCCAAGTCGTGCATTGCCCCAATGCATCAACGTGCGCCAGCAGTCGCCCCTCTGCGTCCCGCTCAAAACGCTCTTCTGTTTTGTCAGGATGTTTGATCAGCACCAGTTGACCATTTCTGTATTCGTATTCGGTGCTTTGCCCGGCGGCGTCAGTGAAGCAGATCATCTGGCCACGCGCGTCGTACTCCCATGCGCTGGCCTTGCCAGAACAGTCAACGTACTTGGTCAGTTGACCGGCCTCGTTGTATTCGATCGCTTTTTCATTGCCGTTGGCATCTTTGATGGCAATTGGCAGTCCGGCCTTGTTATAGGCGTACTCCGTCTTGTTGCCTAAAGGATCTATCGCCTCAACAAGGTTACCGCGGTCGTCATACCCTCTCTGCCACTGACCACCTTCTGCGTCACTGATTTTGATCAGTTGATCATGGTCGTCAAACGCGTAGTACTCGACGCTGTCATCCGGGCGGATGTGTTCAACCATGTTCCCGCGGGCGTCGTAGCTGAAGCGATCGGTACTTCCATCTGTATGAACATGACGAACCAGATTTTTGGCCTCGTCACGGAAGAACCATTCAGAGCGCTCATCCGGATGACGGATGCGATAGGTATAGCCAAGGATGTCGTAGTAATGCCAAGTCTCGTTGCCATACGCGTCCGTCACATAGGTCAAACGAATATTGTCATCCCACTCAAGACGCGTATCGAAGCTGCCATCGTCCGCCCATTCCCGAATAGCCTTTGCGTCGGCGCCACGCCCCTGCCATTCGATGTTCATGCCCCGGGCGGTTCGATCGGTATAGCGAGTGATCAAGTGATGCTCGTACTGATACGACCAGGCGGCTCCATCCTCATCCTGCGCCAGAATCAGATCGCCGAAGGTGTCGTATTGATAACTGCACAGTTGACGCTGAGGCACACCATCCTTGATCTCCCACAAACCGGTGAGGCGTCCGTGATCATCAATTAACGTGCCCAGATGCGAAAGCACTTGAGTGACTTCGTCCTGATAAGTCATCAAGTCCGACAGGATCGATTCGTCACCGTGACGATGCTCGTAATGAAGCATGATCCCGGCACCGTTACGAAGTACAACGCCAGCCAACAGGTAGCGCCGACCATGACGAACGTAGGTTTCCTTGCGCTCAAAGCCGCGGCACAACAGCAACTGATCTTCTCTGCTGCGGATCAGCGTGACGTTCTCTACAGGGTCATAGTGAAACAGTCCGACCTTGGGGAGTGGGTAGTCGTGGCTTCTGCCATCGGAGCCAAAAAAGACCAGACCCTCTTCTCGGCAATCGAAGCGTGTGCTCAGTTCGGTTACCCAGCGTGCACCCAATAAGCCTTGGTCATAGGCATCCAGTCGAGAGTTATAGGTTCTCGACCACTCGATTGGAAAGGCACCGGTCAGACTGAAGTCGGTATGACGAAGTAGCTCTGAGCCCAGCGAAAAACTAATACTGTGGCAGGTCCCGGTACAAGCGACGTTCTTGTTTGGATTGGCTGCACCTTTGGCCGGTGCTTGATGACTGGAGGCCTCTAATCGACCTTCCCCGGCCTTGCGTTGTGCCTTGCTGGTCGCATTGGGTTTGACGCTCGCGCTCTGACCATGCCCACGGCGCTTGCGCCACGTCAAAACAGCACCGCTGAGCATTTGCAATAACCAGCCGATCGAATGACGTGTACCTGGATCCCCCAACTTGCTCAGTTGGGTTTTTATCTCAGGCCCCATGGCTCGCAAGGTTCCGGTATGCGTCAAAACCATCTTCTTGGCTTGATCCGGAAGCAGATTCTTGGCTGCACTGTTGGCGACACCCTTACCTACTGCTTTGTAAGCACTGAAAGCGGCACCAAAAATGTTCCCGATGGCCGCTTTAGGATCACTGAGCAGTTGATTGCCCGCCGTGGTGATTTTCTGACTGGCCGCGCGTGCATCGCCTTTCGCGTCAAGCTTGCCGTTGACGACGGCCTCAAGCCCTTTGGCAATTTCGCTGACCGCGCTTTCGCCCAGTTTTCCAGCGTCAGCGAGTATCCCGGAAAGCTTTCCTTGGGCTTGTTTGACGAAGTCATCAATCGTGCCGACGATGGTTGCATTCAAATGACCGACCAATACTTCAATCATTGAATCGCCCAACAGCATTTTGACGCTGTTGCGCAGTTCCTGACGAACAAGAAACAGGGTCGGACGCAAGCTCATGCGCGCTGCAGCCATCGTGGGAGGCGCGGGCAAGACACCAATCAGGTTGATGCCCAGGCTCACCCAGTCGAGCAGTTCGCGCTGCTTGCTTTTGGTGAGGGTCACGATATCGCCAAGCGCATCAACCAGCGCCATGATGTTGCCGACAACAGGCAGGGCTCCAGCTACACCCTTGATACGATCCAGCGTAACCACATCGCCACTGATAGATCGCAGCCAAGCATCAAATCGAGCCGCACCGCGCCCGACATCCTGCACATCCAGAGTGTTCAACGGTACAACGGCGACCTGTGGTTCACGTTTTTGCGCACCGGCTGCTTCAGTCATGACAGTACTTCTCCAGTCAGAAGGCTTGGAGTTTTAACAACAGATTTCGAAATCGTCGGCGCTGGCAGACTCGGCAACTTACCCGCCTTGCCCGCCGCTCCCAAAATCCCGGAGGCACTCGGCATGGCCGCACTCGCCAGCTTCGGCAACCCGGCCACCCCGCCCTGCGCCAAGCCTTTCACCTGCTGCGCCGTTTGCATCGCACCTTGCGCGGTCTGCATCGCACTCATCCCTGTTTGCGCCATGTCCTTACCCTTCTCCAACATCTCCCAGCTCTTGCTCGGCAACACCTGCGCGACCATGGCTTGCACTTGGCTCGGCACGTCTTCGGCACCCGGTGGATTCAACGGCCACTCCGGTTTTCCGATGTAACTGCCATCGCTCCAGGTGTCCGCCGGATCCTTGCCGAACAGCACACGTGCCGGCCCCGGTGCAGCGCCGGCGACGCTGGCGAAACCCTTGCCGTCGAGCTTGCCCTTGATGCTTTTGCCCAGGGCATCGATGACTTCGTAATCGCCTTCCTTGATGCCCTGACGCCCGGCGTATTGGTTGAACAATTCCAGATTGCCCTTGCCCGGTTTCGGCGGTTCCGGGAACACCCCGGCGAGACTTTTCGCCCCGGTGTAGGCGAAGTTCGCCGCGTGCGCGGTGTACGGGCCGCTGGTGGCGTGGGTGATGCCGCCGGCGTTGTAGGTGGTGGCGCTGCCACCGCCCTGAATCACCAGTTCGGTTTTCGCGGTGATGGTGATGCGGTCGGCGTTGGCGGTGATGTTGAGCTTGGCCAGCAGGTTGATGCTGTCCTTCAGTGCGCGCACGTCGATGTCGCCAGAGGCGGCGACCAGCCGCCAGCCCATGCTCTGCACGAACAGGCGCATGCCGCGACTGGCACTGGCGAGCAGGCGTTTGCCGATCGACAGGCTGGTGTGGCCAGTGCTGCTCAGCGCCAGGTGTTCGCCGGTGGCGATGTGGCTGGAGTGCGGCGTGGTCAGGGCGATGCCGGCCGGGCTGGCGAGGACCAGATGCGGCTCGGTGAACTCGGGGAATTCGTTGGCGGTGAGGTTGGCGGGGCCCGAGCCGAGTACGCCTTGATGCTGGGCGTGCAGTGCCTTGGCGACGTCGTCCTGATCGCCGGCTTCCTGGGCTTGCAACTCTTTGGCTTGCACGGCGAATCCATCTTGCTGATCGCTCGCAGTCGCGAGGCGTTCAGCGGTTTCCGGCAGATCCTTGTGGTGCTTTGATTCGTTCGGCCGTGGCTCGGTGGTGATGAGCAGACCGGCCGCCGCACGCACCGCACCGTGGCGGTCGGTTCTCAACTCAAACCCTTCGCCACGCGGCTGACCACCGCTTGGGCGTGGATGCGTCAGGTAACCGAGGTTGATCGCACTCGCGCCGTGATCACTGCGCAGCGCGATGCTGATCTCGCTGGTGGTGTCGTCGATGCGCAGTTCGTTGGCGCGGCTGCCCTTGTATTCCTTGCTCTTGACCGTGGCCAGGGTCTTGAAGTCCGGCAGCTTGTACGGCGGCAGATTGGCGCCGTGGTACAGGCAACCAGTGATCAGCGGCTGATCGGGATCGCCTTCCAGGAAGGTGATCAACACCTCCATGCCGACCCGCGGAATGTTGATCGATCCAAAGGTTTCCGCTGCCCAGCTCGACGCGACGCGCATCCAGCAACTGGTCATGTCGTCGTGCTTGCCTTCGCGGTCCCAGAAGAACTGCACCTTCACCCGGCCGTATTGGTCGCAGTAGATCTCTTCGCCTTCAGGGCCGCAGACCACGGCGCTTTGTGTGCCGAGGACTTTTGGTTTCGGGTGATCGAGCGGCGGACGGTACGGCACATCCCACGGGATGGCGCTGAAGCGGTTGCGGTAGCCCTGGTGGAAGTCGTCCTTGTTGTCGGTGGTGTCGCTGGTCACCGACTCTTCCAGCACCTGCGGTTGTTTGCCTTCGTGGAAGATTTCGGTGAGCAGCCAAAGATCGTTCCACGTCGGGTTGGCGTGCTCGGTCAGGGCGAGGAAATGCCCGCTGACGAGGATCGGCTGATCGCTGTTGCCCTCGGCCAGACGGTAGTCGCTGCGATGGCGTTCCAAGGCGCGATTGGCCAGGTGTTTACCACGCTCGCGATCAACGAAACGGCCCGGGTAATCGTAGTCCTCAAGGTCCGGCTGGGCGCTGCTTTTGGCGTCGCTTTCAAGCTCGATCTTCGGTTTGACGAAGTCGTAATCGCGGCGCGTGGTGCGACTGGTGCGGGTGGCCAGACGCAAGCCGAAACGCTTGACCACCGGTTTGTCGGCGACCAGCCCGGAATCCTGCTGATAGGCCACTGGCGCCAGTTTCGGGAACACCGTCTGGTCATCGCCGAAGGTCAGCTTGTGGCCGCTCGACGTGTGCTGGAAGTGGTAGTGAATCCCCTCCTCTTCGCACAGGCGCTGGACGAAATCCAGGTCCGATTCGTCGTACTGCACGCAGTAAATGCGCTCGGGATAAATCGCGCTGAGCTGGAAGTGGTAATCGCTGGCGAGGATGCCGTGTTCTTCCAGGACCTGGCTGATGATCTGCTGCACGGTCATCTGCTGGAAAATGCGCTGATTGACCCGGTGCGCGAGGTACGCCAGTTGCGGGCGCAGGGAGATCTTGTAACGAGTCAGGCGCTTGCCCGCCTCGCCCTGGGCAATGCTGTAGACCAGCCCGTGGATCCCCGTGCCGGTTGGCGACAGCTGAAGAAACGCCAGTTTGTGCAGCACGCTTTCGAGGTTGATCGAGGCCTTTTCGCTGACCAGTTCCAGCTCGAATTCGAATGGCGTGTTAAGGGCCTCGCGACCGGTGAACGACAGCACTTGAAAGTCGCTGTCGATGCCATCGACGGTCAGATTGAAATGAGGCTGGTTGGCCGGTGAGAACATCCCTTGTTCCTCGCGCAGTGCTGCGACGCGCAACAGCCCTCAAGGGGCTATTGGCAAAAAATTCTTTAGAAGTGAATCCGCCCCGACCAGTCATGCCGATCGAGGCGGTACAACCATCAGCCGTAATTAAACGACTGGAGCACGCCAGTCATCGGAACCCGAAGTACCGGAAACTTCGTGGGTCCAGGTGATTTTGCGGTAGGTGAACTGCACTTCTTCCAGGTGGGTGAAATGCGCGTTGCCTGGATCCTGGCAGTTGTGCATTTTGTTGTTGATGGCGACGATGATCGCGTCTTCCAGTTTGGTGGTGTAGTAGTGCTCTTGGGTGCCTTGCGCCGAAGTGCGGTACCACTGGATAACGATTTCGCTCATGCGCTCGCCGGAGGTCAGCGCCGCTTGCAGCAGAGGCGAAGCCTTGTCGTAGACCTTGGTGATGACCACTGGCTTGTGCACGCGCTGACCGGTTGGCTGACCGGATTGCGGGTCACGCGGGATGATCACGTCGTGGGTGAAAGCCTGAACCATGACCTGGTCTTCGTGGCCTTCCTGAAAGGTGTTGCCAACGGAGTCGGCGGTGAATGCACCGGCGGTGATCAGACCTTGTTTTTCGCCAGTGACGGACATGTACGCTGGTGTTGCCATGGGGATGCTCTCCTTGCTCGAAACACACAACCGACAGGCACCATTGCCTGTCCGGGTAGGCCTGAGCTATCAAACTTCATGCCAGCCATCACAAAGCCATTATTCTTCAACGCCTTAAGCAAACAGCCCGCACGCCGACCTTTGAATAAACGAGATTAAACAAATAAAAGTGCGCAACTTTTTGCGCAGTACTGTGCAAGAAGTTGCGCACTTGGCTGAAAGCCACGGTACATAAGGTCTGTACAGACTTTTCCGGATGAAAACAGGCCAGGTACTGCGCAACTTCTTGCGCACTTCTCCGCAAGCGGCCATTTGATACACCACATCACAAATGATGTACCTCGAAGCCTATTTATCAATCTTGCGTGGCTTCTTAAAGTTCACTCCAACAGCGGCCCATCATCCTGACGGGCTGGCCAGTGGAGCGATCCCCATGCCTTTCATCAGCGTACGCATCACCCGTGACGGCGTGACCCGGGAACAGAAAGCCCAGGTCATCAAGGAGATCACCGAAACGATGCAGCGGGTGCTGCACAAGGACCCGAAGCTCACCCACATCGTGATCGAGGAAGTCGACACCGATAACTGGGGTTATGCCGGTATCACCACCACCGAATATCGCCAACAGTTGGCGGACTCGCAGTCATGAGCCGGGCCGTGAAAATCGATTTCGTCTCGGATGTCGTTTGCCCCTGGTGCGCATTGGGCGCCACCGCTCTGGAGCAAGCGATCGAGAATCTGGCGGGCGAAATCGATGTGGAACTGACCTACAAACCGTTCGAACTGAACCCCGACATGCCCGCCGAAGGTGAACACGCCATCGAGCACATGATGCGCAAATACGGGCGCAGCGCTGAGCAAGTGGCGGATCGCAACGCGATGATCATCGAACGCGGCGAGCAGATCGGTTTTCACTTCGACCTGGAAAAACGCAGCCATTTTTACAACACCTTCGATGCCCACCGACTGCTGTACTGGGCTGCCACGCAGGGACATCAGCGCAAGTTGAAACAAGCCTTGCTCAAGGCCTACTTCACTGATGGCATGAACCCGAATGACCACACCACGCTGGTGAATCTGGCAGGCGCAGTCGGACTCGACAGCCAGCGTGCGCAAGAGGTTCTGGCCAACGCTGAGTTCAGCCAGGTCGTGCGCGAACTTGAACAGTTTTACCAGCAACGCGGCATCGATTCGGTTCCGGCCATGGTCCTTGATGACAAGCAGGTCATCCCCGGTTCCCAGTCCGTCGCTTATTACGAGCAAGCGTTACGTCAGGCAGCACAGGTTGCGGCTCACGCCTGACCTCCGAAATCCGTTTATTCAAATCATCCAGATTGCATGAGGAAATATCATGAACACGTCCAAGAAAGTTGTAGTGATCACAGGCGCCTCGCAAGGCATTGGCGCAGGCCTGGTCAAGGGTTTCCGTGAGCGCGGCTATCAGGTGGTCGCGACCTCCCGTTCGATCAAACCGTCCACTGACGCGGATGTTCTCGCCGTCGCCGGTGACATCGCCGACCCGCAGACTGCCGAGCGCGTGATTCGCGAAGCTGTCGCACGTTTCGGGCGCATCGACACGCTGGTCAATAACGCCGGGATATTCGTCGCCAAGCCTTTCACCGAATACAGCAAGGAAGACTACGCACAAGTGGTGGCGACCAACATGAGCGGCTTCTTCCACATCTCGCAACTGGCCATTGCCGAAATGGAGAAAAACGCCAGCGGCCACATCGTCAGTGTCACCACCAGTCTGGTCGACCACGCGATTGACGGCGTGCCGTCGGTGCTCGCTTCGTTGACCAAGGGTGGCATCAATGCCGCGACCAAGTCGCTGGCCATCGAGTACGCGAAGCGTGGTATTCGGGTCAACGCGGTATCGCCGGGCATCATCAAAACACCGATGCACGGTGAAGAGACTCACGCCGCCCTCGGCAGCCTGCACCCGGTCGGCCATATGGGTGAGATCGATGACATCGTGCAAGCGATCCTTTATCTGGACAGTGCGAACTTCGTCACCGGCGAAATCCTCCATGTCGACGGTGGTCAGAGCGCTGGCCATTGATACCTCCCCGCAGCACCGCCGGTGTGTACCGGCGGTGCCGCTTCATGAGATAAGCCTGAGAATGAACCGTCAGTTGATCCTCGGTGTACTCACATGAAGCGCCACTTTGATGACTTGCAATTGGGCAGTATCGAACTCTTCTGCCTCGCCGCTGAAGCCGGCAGTTTCACCGCCGCCGCGCAACTCGCGGGGGTGACACCCGCAGCGGTGAGCCGGTCGATTTTGCGTCTGGAACAGCGCTTGGGTTCGCGCCTGTTTGCCCGAACCACACGCAGCATTCGCTTGACCGAAGCGGGCAGAAACTTTTTCGTCCAGTGCAGCCAGGCGCTGACGCAACTGGTCGAAGCGCAACAAGAAGTCATGGGCGCACAGACCTCACCGTCCGGTCAGTTGCGCATCAGTCTTCCCACCACTTACGGGCATCACCGCATCCTGCCGCTGCTTCCCAAATTCCGTGCGCTCTATCCCGACGTGACTGTCGACATCCACTTGGGCAACCGCAATATCGACTTCGTCGGCGAAGGCTACGATCTGGCGATCCGCGTCCGCGCGCAACCGGATTCGACCATGGTCGCGCGACTGCTGGAGGACGCAAAACTGGTGGTGGTCGCCTCCCCTGACTACCTGAAAAAGGCTGGCACACCGAAGACCCTGGAAGACCTGGTGCAACACGAATGCATTCAGTTCGAACTGCCGAGCAGCGGACGGCGGATCTCCTGGCTGTTCCAGGAAAATGGCCACGATCGCGAAGTGATTTCCGACGGCGGTTACTCCTGCTCCGATGACGTGCTCGGCGGTGTCACCCTGGCCAGACATGGTGCCGGGGTCTTCCAGACGTACAAGTTCATTGTCGAAAAGGAGCTGGCGGACGGCAGCTTGGTCGAGGTACTTAAGCCGTACGCCGGGCGCTCGCGACCTTACACCTTGCTCTACCCGCACGGGCGGTATGTGCCGCAACGGGTCAGGGCGTTTGTCGACTTTCTGTTGCAGTTTCGTGATGAGTGGGCGGTTGACGCTGATTGAATCGGCGCAACACAAAAGCCTGCTTTTCATGGCAGGCTTTTGTGTGGTCGCGCAGGCTTACTTCTGCTGTGCGGTCAGCGCCGAGTAGCTGTTCATCAGGTTGCGGTAGTTCGGGATCCGCTGCGACAGCAGATTACCCAAGCCTTCAATGTCGTTGCGCCAGTCGCGGTGCAACTCACACGCCACCGAGAACCAGTTCATCATCTGCGCACCAGCCTGAGTCATGCGACTCCACGCGGCTTGTTGCACGGTGGTGTTGAAGGTGCCGGACGCATCGGTCACCACAAACACCTCAAACCCTTCCGCCAGCGCCGACAAGGTCGGGAACGTTACGCAGACATCCGTGACCACACCAGCAATGATGATTTGCTTGCGACCGGTAGCTTTGATCGCCTTCACAAAATCTTCGTTGTCCCACGCGTTGATCTGACCAGGACGAGCGATGTACGGCGCATCCGGGAACATCTCTTTCAACTCAGGCACCAACGGGCCGTTCGGGCCTTGTTCGAAACTGGTGGTGAGGATGGTTGGCAGTTCGAAGAACTTGGCCAGATCGGCCAGGGCCAGCACGTTGTTTTTGAACTCGTTCGGCGAGAAGTCCTGCACCAGAGAAATCAGGCCGGTCTGGTGATCAACCAGCAGCACGATGGCGTCGTCTTTGTTGAGGCGGTTGTAGGTTGGAGTGGTCATGGTCTGCTTCCCTTTTGAGTTTTTGAATTTGTTGTTGCGTTCAAGTTGGGTACAGATTACTGACGCACAGGGACGGGATAAATCGGCTGAAAAGCGTTTCACCGTCAACTCAAAAGGGACAATTTTCCGGCTGCCGGTGAGTCTGAAAAACTGACACCACTGACAAACCTGCGCGGAGCAGTCACGAGGTCATTTATCAGCTGCAGGTCCCCGCGCCGTGCTGTCACGCCGCGTCAACGCGAACGGCAATACCACATGCCGTTGCGGCAACGGCTGTTTCTCGATCAGCGCAATCAGCATTTCCACGGCTTTCTCGCCGAACATTTCGGCGGGCTGGGCAATGGTCGTCAGCGGTGGATCGCAGTACGCGGCCATTGGAATATCGTCGAATCCGGCGAGAGAAATATCCTCCGGCACACGCAGCCCCTGCTCTTTGATTCGCTTGAGCGCGCCGATGGCCATTTCGTCATTTTCACAAAACAGCGCGCTCGGTCGGCTGTCGAGCGCGAGTAGTTTGCCGGCACCCGAATAGCCCGCGTCGAGCGTGAAATCGCCGTGACAGATAAGCGTGTGATCGAGCGCGAGACCGGCATCGCGCAGGGCCGCTTCATACCCCGCCAGACGATCACGCGTGAGCGGGCTGCCTTTGGGTCCTTTGATCAGTCCGATGCGCTGATGCCCCATCGCGATCAGGTACTCGGTCATGGCTTTGGCCGCCGCAACGTTATCCAGACTGATCGTTGGATGCCGTCCGTGCCGGATGACTTCGCAGGCATTGACGATCGGGGTCAGCACTGGCTCGGCGGCGGATTCATCGAATGGATCAAAGGCACGCAACTGAATGACGCCATCGGCTTGATGGGCGTACACCAGATGGGCGAACTGTCGCTCAAGCGATTCCTGGCCCTGGGTGTCGCACAACAGCAACCGGTATCCGGCGGCCTGCGCGGCTTTTTGTGCGCCGCTGATCACTCTGGCGAAAAAGGTGTTGGCAATGGTCGGGACCAGAATCACCAGGTTTCCCGTTCTGCGCGAGCGAAACTGTACCGCCATCAAATTCGGTCGATAGCCGGTTTGCTGGACGGCGGCCATGACCCGTTCGCGGGTATCGGGCAGCACCCGCTCGGGGGACTTCAATGTTCTCGACACCGTTGCCACCGAGACACCCGCCAGCCGTGCCACTTCGCGGATATTGGACAAGACTGCCTCGCTCTTTCAATCAAATCGGCCGTCGAGCTTACCGCACAGCGTCACGGGCCGAAACGTTGGCATTCGTCAGACACGGTTTGACACTCGCTGATTTCAGGCCTAGATTTCGCCGACGATGTAACCGGTTACATCATCAAAGTTCCGCATGTATCCACTGAGACAATTGCCATGATTGCTGCAGGTCGCAAAATAAGAATGGGCTTCGTCGGCGGCGGTGAAGGCGCCTTCATCGCCCAGGCACACCGGCAAGCCGCCGGCCTCGATGGACGCTTCGAACTGGTCTGCGGTGCGTTCAGCCGCGACGCACACAACAATCAACGCAGTGGTGCGGCGCTCGGGCTGCCTGCGCAACGCTGCTATGACGCCTGGCAAGACATGCTGGCCGCCGAACACGCACTGCCGGCCGATCAGCGCATGGAACTGCTGGTGATCGTCACGCCCAATCACCTGCACGCCCCTATCGCCAGTGCAGCACTGAGTGCGGGTTTCCATGTGTTCAGTGAAAAGCCTGCAGCGCTCAATCTGGCGCAAGTCCAGGACTTGGCCCGCGTGGTCAACAACAGCCAGCGGATCTACGCCTTGGCACATACCTACCTGGGGTATGCGATGGTCTGGCAGGCACGCGAGATGGTCGCCAACGGTGAAATCGGGCGCCTGCGCAAAGTCCTCGTCGAATACCCGCAAGGCTGGCTCAGCAGCGATGTGGCTGGCCAAGGCAACAAACAGGCGGGCTGGCGCGACAATCCTGAACAGTCCGGTATTGGTGGCTGCATCGGTGACATCGGCACGCACGCGTTTTCCCTCGCGGAGTTTGTCGCCGGTCAATCCATCCAGTTCATCAGCGCGATGCTCGGCTCACATTTGAGCAGTCGCCAACTGGATGACGACGCCTCGATGCTGTTCAAAATGGCCGACGGCGCCAGCGGTGTATTGATCGCCAGCCAAGTGTGCGCGGGCGAAGAGAATCCGCTGAAGATTCGCCTGTATGGCGACAAGGGCGGGCTGGAATGGCGTCAGGAAGAGCCGGCCAGTCTGATCCATCGACCCTTGAATGAACCGATGCGCGTGCTGCGCTCGGGCCTTGGTCAACCTTGGCTGTGCGCAAACGCCACGCGGCGCATGCGCTTGCCCGCCGGACACCCGGAAGGCTACCTCGAGGCGATGGCCAATCTCTATGGCGACCTCGCGCAAGCCATTTTCCAAGGTGCGAGCGGCCCTGACGCACCCGGCGTTCCAGGCATTGCCACCGGGCTGCGCGGTATGGCCTTTATCGAGACTGCCATCGCCAACCATCGTGGAGAAGCCAAATGGACTCAAATACCCGACCTTGCCAATGGAGCACCCGCCAATGAGCGTTGATCAACAGCCCCCGATCGGGATGCGCGGCCCCGGCATCTTTCTCGCCCAATTCATCGCCGACGAAGCGCCTTTCGATACCTTGGCCAACATCGCGCAATGGGCCGCGTCTCAAGGCTACAAAGCCATTCAATTGCCGACCCTCGGCACGCGCTTCATCGACCTGGAACGCGCCGCCGAGAGTCAGGATTACTGCGACGAACTCATCGCCATATGCGCCAAGGCTGGCGTGGTGATCAGCGAGCTGTCGACACACCTGCAAGGCCAACTGGTCGCGGTCCATCCGGCGTTCGACGCTCTCTTTGACGACTTTGCCCCGGCTGCGCTACGTGGCCAGCCGCAAGCACGCACCGAGTGGGCGATCAACCAGTTGAAACTGGCGGCGCGCGCCAGTCAGCGCTTGGGGTTGACCGCCCACGCAACCTTTTCCGGCGCCCTGCTCTGGCCGTACGTCTACCCGTGGCCGCAACGTCCTGCCGGTCTGGTGGAACAGGGCTTTGCCGAGTTGGCGAAACGCTGGTTGCCGATCCTCGAGTGCTTCGATGAGGCCGGTGTCGACCTCTGTTACGAGATCCACCCCGGCGAGGACCTGCACGATGGCGCCTCTTTCGAGCAATTCCTCGAAGCGGTGAATCATCATCCACGCGCGGCGATTCTGTATGACCCGAGCCATCTGTTGCTGCAGCAAATGGACTACCTGGGCTTCATCGATCGCTACCACGCGCGCATCCGCATGTTCCACGTCAAGGACGCGGAGTTCCACGCCAGCGCTCGGTCCGGTGTATACGGCGGCTATCAGGGTTGGGTTGATCGTCCGGGTCGGTTTCGTTCACTGGGCGATGGCCAGATCGACTTCAAAGCGATCTTCAGCAAACTGACCCAATACGACTTCAACGGTTGGGCCGTGCTGGAGTGGGAATGCTGCCTGAAAGACGCGGCACAAGGCGCTGCCGAAGGGGCGGCCTTCATCGAGCGACACATGATCACCCGAACCCGCAAGGCATTCGACGATTTCGCCAGTGTGAGCGCTGACGAGCAATCCAACCGGCGTCTGCTGGGCCTTGGCGAACGCTGATTACCACGCTGTTACCGACATAAAAATAATACGGTGATTGAAATGAACGTAATGAATGCGCGACTCAGCGTCATGATGTTTCTGCAGTTTTTTATCTGGGGTGGCTGGTTTGTCACCCTCGGCACCTTTCTCACCACGACACTGGCAGCAAGCGGCGGCCAGGTGGGTATGGCTTTTTCCACGCAGTCGTGGGGCGCGATCATTGCGCCGTTTGTCGTTGGACTTGTTGCAGATCGATTTTTCAATGCCGAACGCATTCTGGCGGTGTTGCACCTGCTGGGCGCGGTGCTGCTCTTTCAGCTTTATCGCGCGCCTGATTTCAGTGCGTTTTATCCCTACGTACTGGCCTACATGCTGGTCTACATGCCAACGCTGGCCCTGGTAAACGCGGTAGCCTTCCGACAGATCAAAGACCCGGCCCGGGAGTTTTCCCGCATCCGCGTATGGGGCACCATTGGCTGGATCGTCGCTGGCATCGTGATCAGTTTCGGCTTTGCCTGGGACGCTCAACAGACGATTGCTGCAGGCGGTTTGCGCAACACGTTCCTGATGTCTGCCGTGGCTTCGCTGGTGTTGGGCCTCTACAGTTTCAGCCTGCCGAACACGGCGCCGCTGAAGTCGACGGGCGATTCGCCAGGCATCAAGCAGATGCTGGGTGTGGACGCATTGGGCTTGCTCAAGGATCGCAGCTATCTGGTGTTCTTTCTTGCATCCATCCTGATCTGCATTCCTCTGGCGTTCTATTACCAGAATGCCAATCCGTTTCTGGCCGAAATCGGTGTCACCAATCCCACCGCGAAGATGGCTCTGGGTCAGGTCTCCGAAGTGCTGTTCATGCTTCTGCTACCCCTGTTCATCCAGCGTTTCGGCATCAAGATTGCCTTACTGGTCGGGATGCTGGCCTGGGCCTTGCGCTATGTGTTGTTCGCCTACGGCAACAATGGTGACCAAGCGTTCATGCTGCTGATCGGTATTGCACTGCACGGCGTGTGTTATGACTTTTTCTTCGTCTGTGGGCAGATCTACACTGATGCCAAAGCGCCCGAGCGCTTCCGCAGCTCGGCTCAGGGCCTGATCACCTTGGCCACTTACGGTGTGGGCATGCTGATCGGATTCTGGGTGGCGGGTCAGATCACTGACCACTTCACCGCGCAAAACGGCCACGACTGGAGAAGTATATGGCTGTTCCCGGCAGGATTTTCGGTGGTGGTTCTGCTGTGTTTCGCACTGGCGTTCAAAGGCCGTGTCGGCGAAAAGGAGGGGATGCCGTCGACCGTCTAAAAACGCCGTTCTGATAGGTGCAGCGGCAGAAAACACAAAAAGCCTGCTTTTCAGGGCAGGCTTTCGTTTGAATCGCGTCGGCTTACTTCTGTTGAGCCGTCAGCGCTGAATAGCTGTTCATCAGGTTGCGATAGTTCGGGATCCGTTGCGACAGCAGATTGCCCAAGCCTTCAATGTCGTTGCGCCAGTCGCGGTGCAGCTCACAGGCCACCGAGAACCAGTTCATCATCTGTGCACCGGCCTGGGTCATGCGACTCCACGCCGCTTGTTGCACGGTGGTGTTGAAGGTGCCGGAAGCGTCGGTGACCACAAACACCTCAAACCCTTCTGCCAGCGCCGACAAGGTCGGGAACGCTACGCAGACATCCGTGACCACACCGGCAATGATGATCTGCTTGCGCCCGGTGGCTTTGATCGCTTTGACGAAGTCTTCGTTGTCCCAGGCGTTGATCTGACCTGGACGAGCGATGTACGGCGCGTCCGGGAACATCTCTTTCAGTTCCGGCACCAGCGGGCCGTTCGGGCCTTGTTCGAAACTGGTGGTGAGGATGGTTGGCAGGTCGAAGAACTTGGCCAGATCGGCCAGGGCCAGCACGTTGTTCTTGAATTCGTTTGGCGAGAAGTCCTGCACCAGAGAAATCAAACCGGTCTGGTGGTCGACCAGCAACACGATGGCGTCGTCTTTGTTGAGGCGGTTGTAGGTTGGAGTGGTCATGGTCTGCGTCCCTTTTGAGTTTTTGAAGTTGTTGTTGCGTTCAAGTTGGGTACAGATTACTGACGCACAGGGACGGGATAAATCGGCTGAAAAGCGTTTCACCGTCAACTCAAAAAGGACAATACCGATCAACCAGCCACTTCTGCACTGTCGGCAGATATCAGCAATGACGCGGTCATTTCAGCGTGGCATACCGCAAGTATTTCATCGGCCAGCGCTGAGTCATCCGGGCAGGCACGCGACAGAACAATCGCGCCCACCGCCCGCGCCAGCATGTCGATCATTTTCACTCGCCCCGCGTCAGGCGCCGCGTCTGGCCCTGTCGGGTACTTGTCACCGAGCGTCTGCAGCGTGCGCTCGATGCCGTCGGCAAACGCCTTTTTCACGTCGTCAGACTGGCGCGCGGCGTCGCCGCACAGCGCCGCCATGGTGCAGCCACTGCCCCGCCCGTCCCGATGATCTTTCGACACATAAGCGTCGATGAAGCCTTGAACATCGACCATTTCGGCACTGGTCAACGAGCGCGCAAGGCTGTTGGCCGAGGCTTCGGACATCAGGTCGGCCTTCGAGCCAAAGTGTTTGTAGAAACCGCCGTGGGTGAATCCGGCCGCCGCCATGAGATCCGCGACGCCGACACCGTCAAAACCTCGCTCACGAAACAACACCGAAGCGGTCTCGACGATGTGCTCGCGATTAGCCTGCGCCTGGGCTTTGGTCACTCTCACGTGCAATACCTCCGCTGAAAAATCATGCGCCGATAATACATAGATGTCAGCCATAATCAAAAGCGTTGACAGTTTAGATTTCGATCATCATCATAAATGCAGAGGTTACGGCTGCACACACAGACACAAAGCGCTGTTGCTCAGTAGGTTGAACTCCGCCGTAATTTCTGCCTCCTGCATCAACCCTAATCGATTTTTTGAAAAAGAGATGATCCCATGACTACCCGCCCTGCTGTTCTCATCACTGGCGCCTCTACCGGCATTGGCGCGGTTTACGCCGAACGTTTCGCTCAACGCGGACATGATCTGGTGCTGGTCGCCCGCGACCTTGTGCGTCTGGAAACACTCGCCGCGAAACTGCGTAACGAACACAGCGTCGCCGTGGATGTGCTTCAGGCCGACCTGACCCAACTCAGCGATCTGCACACCGTCGAAACGCGCCTGCGCGACGATGCGCGCATTGGCCTCCTCGTCAATAACGCGGGCGCCGCGCAGTCCGGCAACTTCATCGAGCAGAGCACCGACAAAGTGGCCAATCTGGTCGCCCTCAACACCACGGCACTGGTGCGGCTCGCTAGTGCCATCGCTCCCCGTCTGGCGAAGGCCGGTGACGGCGCGATTATCAACATCGGCTCGGTGGTCGGTCTGGCCCCGGAGTTCGGCATGTCGGTCTACGGCGCGACCAAGGCGTTTGTCCTGTTCCTGTCTCAGGGGCTGAGCCTGGAACTGTCGCCACTGGGCGTCTACGTGCAAGCCGTGCTGCCGGCCGCGACGCGTACCGAGATCTGGGATCGCGCGGGCATCGACATCAACACCTTGAGCGAGATCATGGAGGTCACCGATCTGGTCGATGCGGCGCTGGTCGGTTTCGATCGTCGCGAGCCGGTGACCATCCCGCCGCTGCATGAAGGTGAGCGCTGGGATGCCTTGCAAACCGCGCGGCAGGGCCTGCTGGCGCAGATTCGCCAGTCGGCGGTCGCCCAGCGCTATCTGGCGTGAGTGCAATGGCGCAGACGCTTTTCGTCAACGCCGCCAACCAATCGATTTTGGTTGGCGGCACGGCCTTCGCCTATCGAGACCTCGGGCCGAAATCGGCGGAGCCGCTGATCCTGCTCAATCATTGGGGCGCGGTACTCGACCACTGAGGCAATCCGCTCAGGCAATGCAGCCCTTCCCGAAACAGTGAGAGCCGTCCCCACCATGAAAGCTTATTTTATCGATCGCTACGGCAAGCAGAACGGGCGCATTGGCGATGTCTCCGAGCCTGTATCCGGCGCCCATGACGTGCTGATTGATGTACATGCGGCCAGCGTCAACGTACTCGATTCAAAGATTCGCAGCGGCGAATTCAAACTGATTCTGCCGTACTCATTGCCCTTGGTGCTGGGCAACGATTGTGCCGGTGTGGTGATTGAGGTTGGCGCAGCGGTCAAGGGTTTCAAGCCCGGCGACGCGGTGTATGCGCGCGTGCCCGAACAGCGAATCGGCACGTTCGCCGAGCGAATCGCCGTCGAGCAAAACGCCGTGGCGTTAAAGCCCGCCAACCTCAGCATGGAACAAGCCGCCGGCATTCCTTTGGTTGCTCTGACAGCCTGGCAAGCGCTGGTCGACATCGCCCGTTTGCAAAAGGGTCAGAAGGTCTTGATTCACGCCGGTTCCGGCGGTGTCGGAACAATCGCCATTCAACTGGCCAAGCACCTCGGCGCTGTTGTCGCGACCACCACCAGCACCGCGAATGTCAAATGGGTTAAAGCGTTGGGCGCAGACGTGGTGATTGATTACAAACAGCAGCACTTCGAGCGCGAATTGCGCGACTACGACGTGGTGCTGAACAGCCTCGGCTCCGACGTTCTGGAAAACTCGCTCAAGGTACTCAAACCGGGTGGTCAGCTGATTTCCATATCAGGCCCGCCAACTGCCGAGTTCGCAAAGGCGCAAGGCCTGGCCTGGCCGCTGCGGCAAGTCATGCGCTTGTTGAGCCTGAGTATTCGGCGCAAGGCGCGCAAGCAGGATGCCCGTTACAGCTTCCTGTTCATGCGGGCGAGCGGTACACAACTGCAGGAAATCACCACGCTGATTGAAGCCGGTGAAATAAGGCCCGTGCTTGACCGCACCTTCGCCTTCGAGTCAGCGGGCCAAGCCCTGACTTACGTCGAACAGGGCCGTGCGAAAGGCAAGGTAATCGTGCAGATCAAATAGTTGCCTGCCTGTAATCATCTGGCGAAAGACCCATGGATAACGTTGCCTGCGACACCGAAAAGCCCCCCGCCGACGAACCGCAAGACACGGAGAACAAACACTCACCTGAATCTGCGAACCACGAGACGCCCGACCCCAAGCAGCACAACGCGATACTTGGAGTTGCTCCGATCGTATGGCGGCCCTTGATGCTTGAGCCCTAATTGTTCAACGCGCATGAGTTTGCTGGAAAAACACCGGAAGGTTGTGTCACTGGCTAAGTGGCATGTGCCGAAACAGCTGCCCTCACCCTAGCCCTCTCCCCCAGGAGAGGGAACCGATTGGGGGATATTGGCGATGAACGCCGACGTGCAATAGCGCCTGTGAATCCAATATCGCCAAGCATTGCGGATGAACCCATCATCGACGCGATGCATAGGCTCCCTCTCCCCCAAGGAGAGGGAACCGATTGGGGAATATTGGCGATGAGCGCCGACGTGCAATAACGGCTGTGAATCCAATACCACCAAGCATTGCGGATGGACCCGTAATCGACGCGATCTGTCAGGTCGATGCATAGCGCAAGACACCTCGGTCGGCTCCCTCTCCCCCGGGAGAGGGCTGGGGTGAGGGGCAGCCGTTGCAGCTCGGCTTACAAGGTGTAGGAAATCCCAACCTGCACCGTTCGCGGCGCGCCCGGATAGGCGTAGACATTACCAAACGCGCCCTCTTCATAATCCCGGTCAAACAGATTCTTCACGTCAAGATTGAGCCGCACCTTCTCGTTGACCTTATAAAAGCCGAGCAAATCGACAACGGTGTAGCTGTCCATCGAGAACGCAGTATTGGCGGTTTGCCCGGCGCGTTCGTCGACGTACTTGAGTCCGGTACCCAGGCCCAGGCCTTTAAGCGTGCCGTCCTGAAATTCGTAGACGTTGAGCAGGCTGAAGCTGTTTTGCGGAATGTTCATCAGTCGCGTGCCCGAACGGATCACATTGTCTTTGGTCACTTCGGCATCCACGTAGGCGTAGCCGCCGATGACGCGCCATTCAGGAGTCAGGTTGCCGGCGACGTTCAGGTCGAAACCACGGCTGCGTACTTCCCCGGCCGCCACACTGAAGGTCGAGTCCACCGGGTCGGTAGTCAGCACGTTGCGCTTTTCGATCTGATAGATCGCCGCGTCGACGCTCAACTGATGATCCAGCGCTTCCCACTTGACGCCCATTTCGTAGGATTTGCCTTTCTCCGGGGCGAAGCCTCCGCCCACGCGGCTCGCGCCGGTGTTGGGCTTGAACGAGCGCGCAGTGTCGGCGTAGACCGCCAGGGTCTCGGTCAGGTCGTAGGTCACGCCGAGGCGCGGGGTCACCGCGTTGTCGCTGGCCTGCCAGTTTTTTCCGCCCGGCACGTAGGTTTCATAGTCGTGTTCGAAACGCTCGAAACGCGCCCCGGCCAGCACCTTCAGACGCTCGGTCAACGCCACCTGATCCTGGACGAACGCGGCATAGGTCTTGAGGTTTTCCTTGTCGTGGGTCGGGGTGCGAGTCAGCGCCGGGCGCGGCTGACCGTAAACCGGATCGAAGATGTCGATCGGGTAGGCGCCGACCGCGCCGCTGGAGCGCTGAATGATCGACTTGTAGTCGTAATCTTCGTATTCGATGCCGGTCAGCAAGGTGTGCTGCAAGCCGCCGGTACTGAAATGCCCGGTCAGATTGAGCTGGGTGTCCTTGTCGGTCCACTCCAGTTTGCGGTAGTTGAAATTGCGCCCCAGGGTTCGACCGTCATCAGCAATGCCGTTGGCTTCGATCGCATTGCCCTCAAGCGAGCCGTCGAGCCACTGAAAACCACCGCCCAGCGTCCAGTCATCATTGAGCAGATGTTCGAAGCGCAGTTGCGCCATGTTGTTGTCGTTGTGCAATTTGCCGGCGTCTTTCTCGCCGAAAAACGTGTCGCGCGAGGCGGTGCCGATCTGTTTGGCGTAACGCGTCACGCCGCGATCCAGTGGATGATTATTGCGCATGAAATCACCCTCGAAAATCACTCGCGTGGTATCGCTGGCCTGCCAGGTCAGCACTGGCGTGACGCCGTAGCGCTCGGTCTCGACGTGATCGCGAAAGGTATCGCCGCCCTCGCCCACCACGTTCAATCGATAGGCCAGGCGCCCCTCTTCGTCCAGTGGGCCGGAGGCGTCCAGCGTGCCGCGCTTCATGCCTTGATCATTCAACTGACTGCCCAAGGTGACTGTGCGCTCGGCCAACGGCTGCTTGGAAACAACGTTGAAGGTGCCGCCGGGATCGCCACGACCGTAGAGCATCGTCGCCGGCCCGCGCAGCACTTCCAGACGCTCGATGGTGTTGGCGTCGGGCATGTTCGGGTAGCCGCGATTGATCGGGAAACCGTTACGGTAGAACTCGCCAGTGGTGAAGCCGCGCACGGTGAATGTGGTCAATCCCTGCCCGCCGAAATTGTTTGCCCGGCCAACGCCGCCGGCGTAATCCAGTGCGTCTTGCAGACGCGTGGCGCCGAGGTCTTCGACCGCATCCTTGGTCACTACGCTGATCGATTGCGGAGTTTCATGGATTGAGGTGTCGGTGCGCGTGGCACTGGCGGAACGTGTAGCGCGATAACCCTGCACCGGGCCGTCGGCCCGTTCGTAATCCGCTGTACCGACCACGTCGGTCGCCTCCAGCTCTAGCGCTGAGGATGTTGAATCGGCCTGTTCGGCCCACGAGGAAGAAGACAACGCCTGCAGCACGCAAATTGAAAGCAGAGTACGACGCATGAAATGAAAACCTTACGAATAGGCCAGAACGAAGGGTAAAACCGCCAGAACAGCGGCGCGAATGGTATACCAGAGATCGTGTAATTGAAACTTATTCTTATTTGTCATGTTGATCAGGATTCATGACCCGAACTCATGACTCCATCCTGGCAAGGCGCATTATCAGATGCGGTTCAATGGCCTAGGCTCGTAGGCGATATGGCCTGCAAACGCTGGCGCTGAGGCGCCCGGTGTTGTCCGCCAGCCCGCCTGAAGAGGAACTCAGCGATGAAATTCGACACACCGGCCGGCACTAATCCGATCGATCAATTGAACGTCATCGGCCAGCCCGCCGACCGCATCGATGGCAAGTTGAAAACCACCGGGACCGCGCCCTACGCGTATGAACAACATGCCGCAGTGCCCTACCCCGCCTATGGCTATGTGGTCGGCGCCGGGATCGGCAAGGGGCGAATTGCCTCGATCGACTCGACGCAGGCAAGCAACAGTTCCGGGGTGATCGCGATCGTCACCTACGAGAATGCCGGGCCGTTGGCCAAGGGCGAGTTCTATGTCGCGCGCGCCTTGGCCGGCCCGCAGGTGGACCACTATCACCAAGCCGTCGCGATTGTCGTCGCGCAGACATTTGAAGAGGCCCGCGCGGCTGCCAATCTGCTCGAGATCAGCTATGTGGCCGAACCCGGCGCGTTCGATCTGGCTGCCGCCAAGGATTCGGCCACACCGCCCCCACCCGCCGGTTTCGGCCCACCGCCGCAGACGCAGATCGGAGATTTCGAAGGCGCCTTCAACGCCGCACCGATCCAGATCGACCAGCACTACAGCACGCCGGATCAGGCGCACGCGATGATGGAACCCCACGCCACCATCGCCCAGTGGAACGGCAATTCGCTGACGTTGTGGACGTCGATACAGCAGATCAACTGGGGCGTGCGCGATCTGGCCAAGACACTCGGCATGCGCAAAGAAGATATTCGTTTGATATCGCCCTACATCGGCGGCGGTTTCGGCGGCAAAGGCACGATCCTGTGTGACGCGGTGCTGGCGTCGCTGGCGGCACGCCACGCCGGGCGCCCGGTGAAAGTCGCGCTGCCACGTCCGCTGATGTTCAACAATTTGACCCATCGCCCCGCGACGCTTCAGCGCATTCGCATCGGTGCCAGCCGCGAGGGTTTGATCGCTGCCATCGGCCATGAGAGTTGGTCAGGCAACCTGCCCGGGGGCCGGGCCGAAGCCGCGACGGCCTCGACGCGTTTGCTCTACGCTGGCGCCAACCGCATGACCCGCTTGAATCTTGCCGTGCTGGACCTGGCTGAAGGCTCGGCCATGCGCGCGCCGGGGGAAGCACCGGGAATGATGGCGCTGGAAATTGCCATGGATGAACTGGCGGAAAAACTGGCTATCGACCCACTGCAGTTGCGCCTGCTCAACGACACACAGGTCGACCCCGAACAGCCATCGCGTCCGTTCTCGACACGGCAACTCGTCGAGTGTTTACAAACCGGTGCCGAGCAATTCGGCTGGCACCAGCGCAACGCAAGCGCCGGCCAACGTCTGGAGAATGGCTGGCTGATCGGCATCGGTCTGGCGTCTGCCATACGTGGCGCGCCAACCACCGCATCGGCGGCCCGTGTGCGTCTTGATCGGCACGGCACAATCACTGTCGAAACCGACATGACTGATATCGGCACCGGCAGCTACACGATCATTGCGCAGACCGCCGCCGAGATGATGGGTGTGGAACTGGACCGGGTCGAAGTGCACCTTGGCGACTCGCGCTTTCCGGAGTCGTCGGGATCGGGCGGGCAATGGGGGGCGGCGTCGTCAACCGCCGGGGTCTATGCCGCTTGCGTCAAGTTGCGCGAAGCCGCTGCCCGCGCCGTCGGACTTGATCCGCAAACGGCCGAATTTGCCCACGGCGAGGTGCACGATGGTACGCGGCATTTTCCTTTGGCTCACGCGGCGGCCGCAGGCGATCTCGTTGGCGAAGACCGCATGGAATTCGGCGATCTGGCCCAGCGCTTTGCCCAGCAGACCTTTGGCGCACATTTCGCCGAAGTCGCGGTCAACGCGGCGACCGGCGAGATTCGTCTGCGCCGCCAATTGGCGGTCTGCGCAGCGGGGCGGATTCTCAATCCGAAGACCGCGCGCAGCCAAATCATCGGCGGCATGACCATGGGCGCCGGGGCCGCACTGATGGAAGAACTGCAGGTCGACAAGCGCCTTGGTTTTTTCGTCAACCATGACCTCGCCGGTTACGAAGTACCGGTGCACGCCGATATTCCCCATCAGCAGGTGATTTTCCTCGATGAGGTTGATCCCTACGCCACGCCGCTCAAGGCCAAAGGCGTCGGCGAGTTGGGCATCAGTGGCGCCGCAGCGGCCATCGCCAATGCGATTTACAACGCCACCGGCGTGCGCGTGCGCGATTATCCGATCACGCTGGACAAACTTATCACGCACTTGCCGGAGCAGATTTGACGCCCTGTTCAGTCAGCCCGGCGCGCGCTGGCTGAACACTTCCTTGAACACCGGCACGGCGGAAAACGCATTCGGCCATCCGGCATAGAAAGCCAGTTGGGTAATCATTTCCGCCGCTTCGGTCTGGCTCAAACCGTTGTCCATCGCCCGACCCAGGTGATAGCCGACCTGGCCGGTCTGCCCGTTGGCCACCAACGAACTGACCGTGATCAGGCTGCGATCGCGAGGCGCCAGACCTGGCCGCAACCACAGATCGCGGAACAGCGCTTTGGTGGTGAACTCGACCAGCCCCGGCGCCACTGATCCCACCGCCGCATTCACGCGTTCCACGCGATCAGCTTCGCGAGCCTGGTCCAGCGGCAACAACGACGGCGCAACCGGCGCCAGTTGCTCAGCACCGATATTGCGCGCGGTGAACACCTCGCCGGCGATAGGCAGCGCCGCTGCCGCATTGCCCCAGCCGGAATAAAACGCCAGGTGATTGAGCGTTTCGGACAGTTCCAGCGGTGTGACACCGTTGTCCAGTGCGAGGTTGAATTGCGCGGCCATCTCGGCGGTTTGTCCGCGTGCGATCAACACTGCAACGGTTACCAGACTGCGGTCACGGGGTGACAATCCGGGGCGCTTCCATACTTCGCCAAACAACATGGCATCGGTGTTATGAGCCAGTGCCGGGGATACGGCAGCCGCGGCATCGGAGGTCATTGCAGGTGAACGTTTCATGGAGGTCGAACCTTTTTCAGTTGAAGCACAGGCTGTCAGCAACAGTGCGATGGCCGTCAACAGAAGTCGGCGGGAATGGGTGACGTTTCGAACCGGGCGTGCTGCCATCGCTAAGCGCCTGCTGGCGGGATAATCAGCCGCTACGTTAAACCGACGAGGATCCTGCGACTATCGGCGCTGAGCTTCATGAAGTCATGAACACCGTTCATCAATCCGTCTTCTCGATAGAAAGCGAATGGTGCCAAAAACTGGCACTGCCCCGTTATAGAGTCGGCGTCATGTCCACTCTCGGAAGGCGAACCCGACATGTCAGCGAGCTATAAACGTATTCAGTACTCACGCTACGGCGGTCCGGAGGTGATGCACATTGAAGCATTCCCGTTGCCGGCACCCGGCAAGGATGAAGTGCTCGTGCAGGTCAAATGTGCAGCGATCAACCCCATCGACTGGAAGTTGCGCCAGGGCCGGATGAAGCTCATCACCGGCAGAACATTTCCGCGCGCGATGGGCATGGATTTCTCCGGCGTGGTTCTTGCGGTTGGGGCGAGCGTCAGCCGCTTCCGGGTCGGCGACGCGGTTTTCGGGCTATCCCGCTTCAAAGAAAGTGGCGCATTGGGCGAAGCCGTCGTGACCAGGGAGGACTTTCTGGCGAGCAAACCGGATACTCTTTCCTTCGCCGATGCGGCGTGCCTCGGCACACCGGGCATTACCGCGTGGAACGGGTTGATCGACAAGGCCAGACTGCAAGCCGGTCAGCAGGTTTTCATCAATGGTTGCGCGGGGGCAGTCGGCGAAGCGGCGGTGCAGATCGCCCTGATGTCGGGGGCCACGGTATCGGGCAGTTGCAGCGCGTCGGACGTTGCCCGGGCACAGGCGCTGGGGGTATCAACCGTCTACGACTACCGGTTAACGGACCTGACAAGACTGCCGGCGCGCTTCGATGTGGTGTATGACACGGCCGCGACGATGAAGGTCTCGACCGGTATCGGATTGCTGCGTCCGGGCGGCTGTTTGCTTGATCTCAATCCGGGTCCGGGTAAATTCCTGCGTGGCCTGATTGATCGGCGACTGAAACTGGTCATTGGCACACCGCGACACGAAATCCTCGAAACACTGGCCAGTGCCGCCAGTGAGGCACGCTTGAAGATTCGGCTAGGAGAAGTGGTGCCGCTGGACGGCGCCATACAACTGATCCGCGAGCTCGAACAGGGCCGCAAACTCGGCGGCAAAGGTGTCGTCGCCATGGAGCGTTAATGGCCAGAAGTCATCGTCTGTTTGAGCTGATGCAAGCGCTGCGGCGCCATCGTCGTACGGTGTCCGGCAAAGCCTTGGCGGCTGAATTGGGAGTGTCGTTGCGCACGATTCGCCGCGACATCGTCACGCTGCAAGGCATGGGGGCCGAGATCGACGGCGAGCCGGGCCTTGGGTATGTGCTCAAGCCCGGTTTTGTCCTGCCGCCTTTATCGTTCAGCGCCGAGGAAATACAGGCCTTGGTCATCGGTGCGCAATGGGTCAGCCGGCAGACCGACAGCCAACTCGCGGGCGCCGTCAACAATGCCCTGGCGAAAATCAGTGCCGTGCTGCCCGCGCAGATGCGGCCGATCTTCGAAGACGAAACCTTTTACGTGGCCAAGCCGCACAAGCCCGGCACAACCATCGACCTCAGCGAGATTCGTCGGGCGCTGCGCGAGCAGAACAAGCTGCGCATCGCGCTAGCGCTCGAACATGCGGAGGCCGCCGAACACATCATCTGGCCGATCATGTTGGGCTTTATCGAAGGCAAGCGCTGCATCGCGGCGTGGTGCGAAGGCGACAGCCGGTTTCGCGTGATCGATATGGCTGACCTTGCGACGGTGCAGGTGCTTGTCGAACACTACGCGCCTGACCGCCGGCGCTTGATCAAACAATGGCGTGCCGAGGATGTGCGGCCCTGCAACAGTCAGGGCGAGGTGTGTTGAGTCATGTAACCTGGCCCACAACGGCCCCACCGCTCATACCGCCAGCAGTTGTCGGGTCATCGCCATCGAGGTCTGCAACGACTGCCCGGTACGCTGCAATTTGTTCAGCAAACTGGCGCCCAACCACAACTGATACAAGGTTTCCGCCAGATGCCGGGCATCGCCCTGGGGCAGACTGTTTTCAACCTGACCCTGCTCGATACACAGGGTGATGCGCGCCACCACTTGCTCGGCGCCATCGCGCAAGGTCAGGCGCATCGACTCCGACAGGTCGGCGACTTCGGCGCTGAGCTTGACTACCAGACACTCATCGCCATGCCCTTCGAGGGTGCAGCGGTTCTGCCAGCCCTGCCAGTAATCCATCAGCCGCTCATAGGCGCTCAGCCCCGGCAGCGTCAGGCGGCGTTCCATGTCGGCGAGGTAGCCGACGAAATAATCCGCGAGCAACGCCTGGCCGTACAACTCTTTGGATTTGAAGTAGTGATAGAACGAACCCTTGGGCACACCGGCGGTTTGCAGGATTTCGTTGAGGCCGACACTGGTGAAGCCCTTCTCGGCCATCATCCGGTGGCCGGTGTCGAGCAAGTGTTGGCGGGTGTCGTCGTAGGTCGCTTTCATGGGGCGCAAGTTACCAGGCAATAGACCAGTCGTATATTGGGAGGAACGGAAGTTTGCCACACCTGTCGATGAAAAACCGCAGGATAAAAAATTACTAGACGACTGGTCTAATTGGAATCTATGCTGTGCCCCGACAAACGTTTTCTGACCGGTGTGGCCGATGTGCGAATCCTTCGCTCAATCGAAGACACCTGATCGACTCAAGGTGCTCTATGAAAATCCTGATGGTTTTGACTTCCCACGATCAACTCGGCAACACCGGCAAGAAAACCGGTTTCTGGCTGGAAGAGTTCGCCGCCCCCTACTACGCCTTCAAGGACGCCGGCGCCGACGTCACGCTGGTCTCACCGGCCGGTGGCCAGCCGCCGCTGGACCCGAAAAGCGATGAGCCTGATGCCCAGACGGCCGAGACCGATCGCTTCCGCAAAGACTCTGCCGCGCAACAGGCACTCGCCAACACCGGTCGCTTGGCCGACGTCAGCGCAGATGATTTCGATGCGGTGTTTTACCCCGGCGGCCACGGCCCACTGTGGGACCTGGCCGAAGACAAGCAGTCGATCGCATTGATCGAAGCCTTCGACCGCGCCAACAAACCCCACGGTTTTGTCTGCCATGCACCGGGTGTGTTGCGTCACGCCCTCACCGCTGACGGCAAACCGCTGGTCCAGCATCGCCAGGTCACCGGTTTCACCAATGCCGAAGAAGAGGCCGTTGGCCTGACGGACGTGGTGCCGTTCCTGATCGAGGACGAGTTCCAGCGCCTCGGCGGCCATTATTCGAAAGTCGCTGACTGGCAGGTTCATGTAGTCGCCGACGGGCAACTGGTCACCGGCCAGAATCCAGCCAGCTCCGCCGCTGTCGCTGAAAAACTGCTGAAGATGCTGGGCTAAAACTTCGCTTCCAACCTTCCTAACGCCGAGTGCGTCTTGCTCGGCGTTATTTTTTCACCCAATCAATAGTCGACTGGTCTAATAAACGCCAAGACAAGGTAATCCATGAATAGCAGCACGTTCTTCACACCCGCCAAACTCGGCAACCACACCCTGAAAAACCGTATCGTCCTGCCGCCTCTCACCCGCCAGCGCAGCACCCAACCGGGCAACATCGCCAATGAGTTGATGGCCGAGTATTACCAACAACGTGCCGGCGCCGGTCTGCTGGTCACCGAAGGCACGCAGATCGAACCCCGTGGCCAGGGTTATGCGTGGACGCCGGGCATTCATACGCCTGAGCAAATCGCCGGTTGGCGCAAAGTCACCGAGGCGGTGCATGCCGTGGACGGGGTGATTTTCGCCCAGTTGTGGCACGTCGGCCGCGTCTCCCACACCGCACTGCAGCCCGACGGCGCGGCGCCGGTTTCTGCCTCTGCCGTGGCTACCGATCGGGTCAGCGTGTTTATCGAAACTGCGCCCGGTGCCGGTGAACTGGTTCCGCCGTCGGCACCTCGTGCGCTGAGCACCGATGAAGTTCAGGAGTTGGTTCAGCTGTACATCCAGGCGGCGCGCAACGCCATGGACGCGGGTTTCGATGGCATCGAATTGCACTGCGCCAACGGTTATCTGGTGAACCAGTTCATCTCTGCCCACAGCAATTTGCGCGAGGATCAGTACGGCGGTTCGCTGCAAAATCGTCTGCGCTTTCTCAAGGAAGTGGTCGCCGGTGTCGCCGAGTGCATCGGCAAGGAAAAGGTCGGCGTGCGATTTGCGCCGCTGTTCACCACCACCGATGAAGCGCGGACCTATTTGGGCATGGTCGAAGAGGATCCGCACACCACTTACATCGAAGCGATCAAGGTGCTGCAGGACGTGGGCATCGCCTATCTGTCCATCGCCGAAGCCGACTGGGACAACGCGCCGGCGATGCCCCTCACGTTTCGTCAGGCCGTACGCGACACCTTCAGCGGCGCGATCATTTATGCCGGGCGCTACACCGCAGAATCCGGTGCGCAACTGCTCGATTCCGGGCTGGCAGACTTGGTCGCTTTTGGCCGCCCGTTCATGGCCAACCCCGATCTGCCTGCGCGGATTGCCAATGACTGGCCGTTGAATGCGTTGAACCCGGCAACGGTGTATGGCGGCAACGCCGAGGGCTATATCGACTACCCCGTTTATCCCGCCTAAGCCTTTCAAGACACAGTAAACGCTCGCGAAATATCGGGAGCGTTTATCCGAGTCGGAGTGCAAGCCCTTGTGGGAGCGAGCCTGCTCGCGAAAGCGGCGGGTCAGTCACCCAAAATGTTGAATGTGACGACGCCTTCGCGAGCAGGGGGAATGTGAATATTCACCGCACAAAAACCTATACACAGACTACAATCTGTACAACTATCTGGACTTGAGTTTAAACGTCCACTCGGCAGCCTGCTGCTCATTACGCTGAATCCGTGAAATGAACAAAACCCATCGGCTGTGCCTCGTTCTGGGTGACCAGTTATCGTTTGATCTGGCTTCATTGGCAGGTCTGGATCGCGAACAGGATCGTGTGCTGCTGGTCGAGGTCATGGAGGAAGCCACCCATGTTGCCCATCATCCGCAGAAGATCGCGCTGATCTTCAGCGCCATGCGTCACTTCGCTAAAGCCCTGAAAGATCAGGGCCTCCGTGTGCATTACGTGACCCTCGACGACCCGCAAAACAGCGGCTCGGTGCCCGGCGAGTTAAAGCGCTGGCAGGCACTGCTACAGGCCAACGAATTGCACCTGACCGAATGCGGCGACTGGCGTCTGGAGCAATCACTGAAGGATTGTGGCTTGCCGATCCACTGGCATGCCGACAACCGTTTCCTGTGCAGCCGCGACGAATTCCGCGCGTGGGCCGCAGACAAAAAGCAACTGCGCATGGAATTTTTCTACCGCGAGATGCGCCGCAAAAGTCGCCTGTTGCTCAATGGCGATGGCACGCCCGTCGGCGGCGCGTGGAACTTTGATGCCGACAATCGCAAAGCCCTGCCGAAAACCGTCAAGGCGCCCTACCCGGCGGGTTTTACCAACGATGCAATCACCCTCGATGTCCTCACACTGGTCAAGGATCGCTTCGCCAGTCACTACGGCAGCCTGGACGATTTCAACTATCCGGTGACGCACGCCGACGCCCAGGCATTGTGGGCCTACTTTCTCGACTATGGTCTGGCGGGCTTCGGCGATTATCAGGACGCCATGGCCAGCAACGAGCCGTTTCTGTTCCATGCCCGCATCAGCGCTGCGCTCAATATTGGCTTGCTGGACCTGCGCCAACTCTGCAGTGATGTGGAGTCTGCCTACTGGTCCGGCAGCATTGCCCTGAACTCCGCCGAAGGTTTCATTCGCCAACTGATCGGCTGGCGCGAATACGTCCGTGGCGTTTATTGGCTGCACATGCCGGAGTACGCCGAGGGCAATGCCTTCGGTAATACGCGGCGCTTGCCAGAGTTTTACTGGACCGGCGCAACGCAGATGAACTGCATGCGCCAGGCCATCGGCCAAAGCCTCAAACACGCCTACGCCCATCACATTCAGCGCCTGATGGTGACAGGCAATTTCGCCCTGCTCGCCGGTATCGCGCCGAGCCAGATCTGTGAATGGTATCTGGCCATTTACATGGACGCGTTCGACTGGGTCGAGCTGCCCAACACCCTCGGCATGGTCATGCACGCCGATGGCGGTTACCTCGGCTCCAAGCCTTATTGCGCCAGCGGCCAGTACATCAACCGGATGTCCGACTACTGTCGCGACTGTGCCTACTCGGTGCGCGAAACCACGGCTGACAACGCGTGCCCGTTCAACGCGTTGTACTGGCATTTTCTGATGCGCCACGGCGACCTTCTGCGCGGCAATCAGCGCATGGGCATGATGTACAAAAACCTCGACCGCATGCCGCCGGAAAAGCAGCAGGCCTTGTGGCAGCGCGGGCAGAGCTTGCTCGACAGACTGGATCGCGGCGAATCGCTATGAAAGCGCATGCCCCCTTGGCTCGCGTGCAACTTAAACATGACACCCCGGGTCAATGGCTCACAAAGCTTGCAAAGTCGCTGGCTTGAAACACGCCAATTAAACGCAGAGCAACAATAAAGGCATGAGGAGTGGATACCCTGAAACAGCTTACTCGCGAGGAGCTTGAGTCCGAAGTCACGCGCCTGCGTCTGGCCGTCAAAGCGACCTGCGACGCCGTCTGGGACTGGGATCTGAAAACCAATCAGGTCATCTGGAACGACTCGCTGCAACAGGCGTATGGCTACGCGTCAGCAGCCATCGAGCCGACGTGTGACTGGCGGTTTGCGCAGATTCACACGCAGGATCGCGCACGCGTGACGACCTCGATTCGCTCGGCGATTGACGGCTCCGGGACGACCTGGAGCGCTGAGTACCGCTTCCTCTGCCACGATGGTTCGTACGCCGAAGTGCTGGATCGCGGGCACCTGATTCGCAATGCCGATGGCCAGGCCGAACGCATGATCGGGGCGATGCTCGACCTGACCCGCTCGCGCAGTGCCGAAACTGCATTGCGTCGTAGCGAAGAACGTTTCAGCACCATTCTGGAAACCATCGAGGCCGCGTTCGCCATCGTCAAAGTCAAATTCGACGCCAACGACCACCCGATCGACTATTGCTTTGTCGAGGCCAACCCGGCGTTCGAGCGTCAGGCGGGGGTCAACCTGCGGGGCAAATGGGTCACCGAGTTTGCGCCCAACCTGGAGAAGTTCTGGTTCGAAACCTACGGCCATGTGGCCAAGACCGGCGAGCCGGCCAACTTCGAGAACTACGCCAATACCTTCGAACGCTGGTTCGATGTGCGTGCCGTGCGCGTCGGCGACCCGGCCGATCGGCAGATCGCGATCTTCTTCAGCGATGTCACCGAGCGCCGCGACGCGCAGGAGCGTTTGCGCATCAGCGAGGCGGTCGCTCGGGAGAACGTCGAACGCGTGCAACTGGCCCTCGCCGCTGGCGCCATTATCGGTACCTGGCATTGGCACCTGCCCAGCGATCGCTTCAGCGTCGATGAAGCCTTCGCGCGGGTGTTCGACCTCGATCCCGCCTGGGGGCTCGACGGTCTGAGCCTGGAACAAGTAGTGATGACCGTTCACCCGGACGACCGGGAGGGACTGATAACCGCCATCAACGAAGTCAAAGCCCGCGGCGGGGCCTATTCGCACCAGTACCGAGTGCGCGGCGCGGATGGCAAATACACCTGGATTGAAGCCAACGGCCGCGTCGAGTGCGCCGAAGACGGCACGCCTTTGCGCTTTCCCGGCGTGCTCATCGATGTCGAAGACCGGCGCAACGTCGAAGCCGAGCGCGACCGGGTCACCGCTGCGTTAAAGGCCCTCAATGACACACTGGAACAACGGGTCTCGGCGCGCACCGCAGAGCTGATGCAGGCCGAAGAAAAGTTGCGGCAATCGCAGAAAATGGAAGCGGTCGGGCAACTCACCGGCGGTCTGGCGCATGACTTCAACAACCTGCTGGCGGGTATCTGCGCATCCCTTGAGCTGATGGACAAACGCATCGCCCAAGGGCGTCTGAGCGACATCGACAAATACATGCTGATCGCACAAGACGCCGCCAAACGCGCAACGGCCCTGACCCATCGCCTGCTGGCCTTCTCCAGGCGGCAGACACTCGATCCCCGGCCAACGGAAGTCAACGCGCTGATTGCCGGCATGACCGAACTGATCCAGCGCACCGTCGGCCCGAGCATTCGCCTGAAGACGGTCGTCGCCGCCGACCTGTGGCCGGCGCTGGTCGATGCCAGTCAACTGGAAAACACCCTGCTCAACCTGTGCATCAACGCTCGCGACGCGATGCCCGACGGCGGCAGCATCACCGTCGAAACCGCCAATCGCACCCTGGATGCTGAAGCGGCGCGCGTAAGGGAAATGCCCGAAGGGCAATACTTGTGCCTGTCTGTCGCCGACACCGGAACCGGTATGAGTGCGGAAGTGATGGCCAAGGCCTTCGACCCGTTTTTCACCACCAAACCGCTGGGCCAGGGCACGGGGCTGGGGCTGTCGATGATCTACGGTTTCACCAAGCAATCTGGCGGACAGGTGCGGGTGCAATCGACCGTGGGTCAAGGCACCACCATGTGCGTTTACCTGCCGCGCTACCTCGGCGAAACGCAGCGCAATCACGATGACGCGCAAAGCTTGGCAACGCCTCAAACCAAGGCCGGCGAGACCATCCTGATTGTCGACGACGAGCCCACCGTTCGCACGCTGCTCAAAGACGTGCTGAACGACCTTGGCTACAACCTGCTCGAAGCGTGCGACAGCGTTGAGGGCCTGGAAGTATTGCGCTCCAGCGCGCACATCGATTTGCTCATCACCGATGTCGGCTTGCCCGGCGGCATGAACGGCCGACAAATGGCCGATGCAGGCAGGCAGATCAGGCCGAAACTGAAGACGTTGTTTATCACCGGATATGCGGAAAGCTCAGTGATCGGCAACGGTCAACTCGGCCCGGGCATGCAGGTACTGACCAAACCCTTTGTCGTCGACACGCTGGTGTCACGCGTCAGTGGCCTGCTGTCCATCGACGTCGAGTAAGCGCTGCGCTCGGGATGCCATGAACCGGTTGCGCCCCGCTGTTTTCGCTTGATACAGCGCCTGATCGGCTGACTCGATCAAACCGTGCGCAGGGTCCAGGCGTGAACCGCGCGCGGCGGCGATGCCGATGCTCAGGCTCACGCGGGCCACGGGACTGGAGGGGTGAGCAATGTTTGCTTGCTGTAAACGCTCAATGATCAATTGCGCCACCACGGCGGCACCGTCGATGTCGGTGGCGGGCATGATGACCGCGAACTCCTCGCCGCCGTAGCGCGCGACCAGGTCTGACGGTCGCCGCACACATTCATCCAGCACCCTGGCGACGGCTTGCAGACAGGCGTCGCCGGCAACGTGCCCGAGCGCATCATTGAAGCGCTTGAAATAGTCGATATCGATCATCAACAAGGCCAGCGACGAGCCGTCGCGCTGTGCCCGCCGCGCCTCTGTGGCCAGGGTCTGATCAAAGCAACGCCGATTCGCCAAACCGGTCAGCGCATCTTTCATGGCCAACAACTCCAACTGTCGGTTCGAGCCGAGCAATTGCTGCTGAGCGATGCGCAGTTCGCCTTCCACCTGGGTCCGGCGCCGGATATCGAGAATCAAGAACCAGCCAATCAGACCGGTAAGCCCCAACAGCCCCGCCACCACCACCGCCGACAGCAACGCCTCGGTTCGCCAGGCCGCGAGGGCTTCACGCTTGCCGATGGCGACCGTAGTGATCAGTGGCAATTTTTCACTTTTGCGGAAGGCGTAGAGGCGTTCGACGCCATCCAGGCTGGAGGTATAAGAGGCGGTGCCGACCGATTGATCGACCAGGTATTTGGCGTAGATCGGCGACTTGGAAAAGTTGCGGCCCATGTCCTGCTCGCGGAAGGGATAGCGCACCAGCAACGTACCGTCGGTATAGGACAGGCCGATGGCCCCGTCCTGGCCGATGTCGAGTTTGCCGAACAGACGCAGAAAGTTTTCCACGCCAAGGGTCACGGCCACGACCCCGGCAAACTCGCCGCGATCATCATTGAAACGGCGGCTGACGGTGATCACCCATTCCTGATTGGAACGGCTGCGGATCGGAGGCCCGATAAAGGGTTCGCGGCTCGGATCGTCGCGATGATGAATGAAGTAGGCTCGATCAACGCTGCTGGCACCCACCGGAATCGGCCGGTTCGACGACATCAGCCAATGACCATCGCGGTCATAGATAGTGATACCGCTCAGCTGTGGCATCAGCGGTTGCTGGCGGTTGACCAGCGCACTCAGGCGCTGGATCTGCGCGGGGCCACTGCCCTCGGTTTCCAGGCGCTCGACCAGCCCGAGCAACAGCAGCGAACTTTGCCGGACAATGCCTTCGGAATAGGTCTCAAGTGCCTGGGTCAGGTTCAACCCGTGCACGTTGACTTCCTCCAGCGCGCGATCGCGCGAAGACAGCACTTTCCAGATGGTCAGCGACGCCAGGGAGCAGCCGATGACCAGCAACAAGAGGATGACGAGGTGGGTATCACGCTTCACGAAAGTACCTAATGGAAAGTCCGGTTTCCGGTTCCGGCCGTTACTGATTCAAGGCAATAACAGCGGTCGTATGTCCTCGACCGGCGCAAGGATACAAGTAGCGCGTCGAACGTGCAGCAACCGTATGACGGAACGTCGTTTTCAGGCCTTAGGCGTTGTTTCGCAACGACACGGCAGCAGCTTGCAACTTATATTCACGGCCGCAGGTCATTAGGCTTGCTGAGGTTGAATCCATCCGCAAACCTCTAACATTGAAGACACCGCCGTGGCCGCTGACCTCGATCACCGCAACAACCTGTCACTGGACAGCCTGAATTTTTTCCTCGCCGACGTGCGCGACGGTCTCGGTCCCTATCTGGCCATTTACTTACTGGCGGTGCATCACTGGGAGCCGGCCAGCATTGGCCTGGTGATGACCATTGCCGGGGTCGCTGCACTGATCACCCAGACGCCGGCCGGCGCCTGGGTCGACAACAGCCGGCGCAAACGTGCGTTGATTGCGATCGCCGCGCTGCTGGTGACCGGCAGTTGCCTGCTGCTGCCGTTCGTGACGTCCTTCACGTGGGTGGCGTTGACGCAAACCCTGAGTGCGATGGCCGCTTCGATATTCGCCCCGGCCATTTGCGCAATTACCCTGGGCATGACCGGGCCACGAGCGTTCACGCGGCGAACCGGGCGCAACGAAACCTTCAATCATGCCGGCAATGCCTGCGCCGCCCTGCTGGCCGGGGTGTTCGCGTATCTGTTCGGCCCGGTGGCGGTGTTTTATCTGATGGCGGCCATGGCCCTGGCCAGTGTCATTGCCATCGCCTGCGTTTCGCCAGCAGCCATCGACCATGATCTGGCCCGCGGACTGGATCCGGCCGACGCTGGGCATCGTCAGCCTTCCGGTTTGTCGGTGCTGCTGAGCAACCGGCCGCTGTTGCTGTTCGCCATTTGCTGTGCACTGTTCCATCTCGCCAATGCGGCGATGTTGCCGTTGGTGAGTCAAAAACTCGCGCAAGCCAATCTGCAGATGGCCACCCCGCTGACTTCCGCCTGCATCGTCGCGGCGCAATTGGTGATGGTGCCGGCGGCGTTACTGGTCGGGGCGAAAGCCGATCTGTGGGGACGCAAACCGTTACTGCTGGCAGGTTTTCTGATCCTGCCATTGCGCGGTGTGCTCTATACGCTGTCGGACGATGCTTATTGGCTGGTCGCTGTGCAGATGCTCGACGGCGTCGGCGCCGGTCTGTTCGGCGCTTTGTTTCCGATCATGGTCAAAGACCTCACGCAGGGCACCGGACACTTCAACATTAGCCTTGGCGCACTGACCACGGCCTTCGGGCTGGGCGCGGCGTTGAGCAACGGCCTCGCCGGGTTCGTCGTGCAGGAGGCTGGTTACAGCGCGGCGTTTCTGACCCTGGCCGCTATTGCGGCAGTAGCAGTTGTGTTGCTTGGGGTCGGGGTTCCGGAAACCCAGCGCAGCGGTCGTCAGGCTGAAAGCGGATTGGTCGAGGCCAGCACTGAATCCTCTGCGTAATCCATATCCCATCCCGCCCTCTCATCGCCGCCATATCTACTCTGCGCGCCGCGCCAAACGGCCGCGGCGGATGCGCGTGGCGTTAAAAATCCAGATTCAGTGGATCAGGCAAGCAATCCAGAGGAATGCACTTCGGCGCCGAGGCGCTGATCGAGAGAATGTTCGTGCACAGGCTCAGACGAATAAACCCTCAATCGCAAGGACATTCCAGTGAAAGGTTTTTGCTTGGCCTTCGGGCTGCTCTTCAGTACTTTTTCAGCCATGGGAGCCGATATGTCGAACGGCGCAGACAACTTCTACACCAGCGATAAAGTGACCGTGGAAAAGGTCACCTTCAAGAACCAGTACGGAATGAAGGTCGCTGGCAATCTGTTCAGCCTGAAGAACCTTGACCCACAGTCAAAAAATGCCGCGATCATCGTCGGCCACCCGATGGGCGCAGTGAAAGAGCAAAGCGCCAATCTCTACGCGACCAAAATGGCGGAACAGGGTTTCGTCACGCTGTCGTTCGACTTGTCCTTCTGGGGCGAAAGCGAAGGCCTGCCACGCCAGTCGGTTGCGCCGGACATTTATGCCGAAGACTTCAGCGCGGCGGTGGACTTTCTCGGCACTCGCCCACTGGTCGATCGCGAGCGTATCGGTGTTATCGGTATTTGCGGCAGCGGCAGCTTCGCCATCAGCGCCGCCAAGATCGACCCACGTTTGAAGGCGATTGCCACCGTCAGCATGTACGACATGGGTGCTGCCAACCGCAACGGCCTCAAACATTCGCTCACGCCAGCTCAACGCCAATCGATCATTGAACAGGCGGCGCAGCAGCGTGACGCGCAGTCCTGGGGCGGCCCGGTCCGCTACACCGGCGGCACACCGCTCAAACTCACCGGTAATGCCGTGGGGGACGAGTTCTACGATTTCTACCGCACCCCGCGTGGCCAGGTCACCCCGGCCGATGCTTCGCCGCAGACCACCACCATGCCGACGCTGATCAGCAATGTGAAGTTCATGAACTTCTACCCGTTCAATGACATCGAGAGCATCTCCCCGCGCCCGCTGCTGTTCATCGCCGGTGCTCAGGCGCACTCCCGCGAGTTCAGTGAAGACGCGTACCAGCGCGCGGCCGAACCCAAAGAGCTGCTGATCATTCCAGGGGCCGGCCATGTCGACTTGTACGACCGGGTCAACCTGATTCCCTTCGCCAAATTGACCGAGTTCTTCAGCCATAACCTGAAGTAACGCCATCGCAACGCTGCCAGCGCTTTAAAGTGCAGACACGACAAAGCCTGCTTTTCAGGGCAGGCTTTTCGTTTGCAGCACGTCGGCTTACTTCTGCTGTGCGGTCAGCGCCGAGTAGCTGTTCATCAGGTTGCGGTAGTTGGGGATGCGCTGCGACAGCAAATTGCCCAAGCCTTCAATGTCGTTGCGCCAGTCGCGGTGCAGCTCACAGGCCACCGAGAACCAGTTCATCATCTGCGCACCGGCTTGAGTCATGCGGCTCCACGCGGCTTGTTGCACGGTGGTGTTGAAGGTGCCGGACGCATCAGTCACCACAAACACATCAAACCCTTCCGCCAGCGCCGACAAGGTCGGGAACGCTACACACACATCCGTGACCACACCGGCAATGATGATCTGCTTGCGCCCGGTGGCCTTGATCGCTTTGACGAAGTCTTCGTTGTCCCAGGCGTTGATCTGACCTGGGCGAGCGATGTACGGCGCATCCGGGAACATCTCTTTCAATTCCGGCACCAGCGGGCCGTTCGGGCCTTGTTCGAAACTGGTGGTGAGGATGGTCGGCAGTTCGAAGAACTTGGCCAGATCGGCCAGGGCCAGCACGTTATTCTTGAATTCGTTGGGCGAGAAGTCCTGCACCAGGGAAATCAGGCCGGTCTGGTGGTCGACCAGCAGCACGATAGCGTCATCTTTGTTCAGGCGGTTGTAGGTTGGAGTGGTCATGATGGGCGTCCCTTTTCAATGTTGGAAAGTTGTTGTTGCGTTCAAGTTGTGTACAGGTTACTGACGCATCGAAAGGGGATAAATCGGTTCAAACGCGTTTCACCGTCAACCTGAACAGGACAATTCAGCGACGGTGTTCTCTTCGCTCCCGCATTGAAGCCAGCAAAATCAGGGTTATTAGCTAATAACACCTTCATTAAACAGAAGCTCAAACGTTGTACTAGGATAGGATCCAAGTCTGCGGTATTTCGTCGACCAAGGAGATCGTCGACAGTGCTGCAGACGTTTTTGAATTAACGCCTCTCAGGGATGACACGCATATGAATTCACACTTGTTCCCCCACATCGGCAAGGTCATCGCCAGCACCGGCAGCCGGCACTTTCCGCGCATGCTGCATGACCTGATCCTGACGCAACTGGCGGTAGACGCCACGCACATCCGGCAGATGCGTGTCGAACCGGTGAGCCGCGCGTCGAGCCGCAGTGAGCCGGAGCCACTGAAAGAGCCGGCCCTGCTCGCCGAAACGGTGTTTTCCGAACACAGTGCGGCGGCCCACCACTTACAGAATCCGCCGGCTGCGACCAGCGCGGACGCCTCGCAACTGCACCTGACCCGGCGCAAGGATGGCTACCGCTACGTGATTTCGGTATACCGCAACGGCGAGTCGCAGCGCTTTTCCGCGCAAGAGCGCAGCCTGTTGCAGGACATCTCCCCGGTACTGCTGCCGATGGTGGAAAAACACATCAACGCCCTGCAACCGGCCACCCTTGAACCGCAAACCCCGTCCGAAGCAGCCGAAGGCAGCGGCCTGGAAACCTTGCGCCTACGCTTCGACGAGCGCCTGGAGCAACTGGGGCTGAGCCTGTCCAACCGCGAAACCGAAGTGTGTGTCGGCCTGCTCGCCGGCCGCACGGCGCCGGAACTGGCCGAGCAGTTGGCGCTGAAGGTCAACACCGTGGAGAGTTATCTGAAACGGGCGGCGATCAAGTTGGGCATCAGTGGGCGGCATTCGTTGATGCGCTGGATGTATTCGCCGTTGGAGACGTTGGGATCGAGTGCGGCGTGATAAACGTGGGTTTTGTGCACGGCTCTGGATCGCTACCCCCTCACCCCAGCCCTCTCCCCCAAGGGCGCGAGGGGGAAAGGGAGCAGATTTGTGTAGTTTTCGAGCCTGAGTTCGACGCGATTTCCAGGTCGGCGCACCTCGAAAGAACACCGCGGTCAGTCCCCTCTCCCTCCGGGAGAGGGTTAGGGTGAGGGCCGCTCTCAATCCCGCGCCAATGCCTCAATCGGATCAAGCCGTGAAGCATTCCGTGCCGGCACAAACCCGAACACAATCCCGATCAACGTCGAACACACCACCGCCGTCAGCACCGACGCCAGCGAAAACACCATCTCCCATTCCTTGATAAACACCGAAAACAAATGCCCGATCGCATACGACAGGGATATCCCGATCGCTCCGCCCAACAGACACACCATCACCGCCTCCACCAGAAACTGCTGACGAATGTCCGACTGCCGCGCCCCCACCGCCATGCGAATACCAATCTCGCGAGTGCGTTCGGTCACCGACACCAGCATGATGTTCATCACTCCGATGCCGCCGACCACCAGGGAAATCACTGCAATCAGCGACAGTAGCAATGCCAGCGAACGGCTGGTTTTCTGCACGGTCTGCAAGACGCTGTCGAGGTTGTTGGTGAAGAAATCCTTGGTACCGTGGCGTTGCAACAACAGTTGAGTAACGTGCTCTTCCACGACTTTGCTCGGCTGGCCGTCCTTCATGCGCACGCTGATGCTGTCCAGATAACGCTGGCCCAATACCCGCCCGGCCGCCGTTTCATAAGGCACCCAGACATTCAGGGTCTTGCCCGAGGCGAACAGGCTTTTATCCTGCGCGGCCACGCCGATCACCGTGCACGGCAGGTTGCCGATCAGGATCACCTGCCCCAACGGATCCACGTCTTGCCCGAACAAACGCTGGCGGGTGTTGTGATCGATGACCACCACCTGCGCCTGGCGCCGCGCATCGCTTTCGCTGAACGGGATGCCCGCAGCCATTTTGATCCCGCGCACTTTGAAGTACTGATCGCTGACGCCGTTGACTTGGGCGTCGAGGTCGATATTACGATAGCGCAGCAATAGGCTGCGGCCGATCATTGGCGTGGCGCTGTCGACGTAATACAGCTGATTCAGCGCGGTGACATCGGCCGGCGTCAGGGTTTCGATGGCCGCTGCACGTTTGTCGCCGTAACTGCTGCCGGGATAGACATCAATGGTGTTGCTGCCGATGGCGGCGATGTCCTTGAGCACGTAGTTCTTCGCGCCCTCGCCGACCGCCGAGATCGACACCACGGAAGTAATGCCGATGACGATGCCGAGCATGGTCAGCAAGGTGCGCATGCGATGGGAAATCAACGCCACCCAGGCCATGGCGAACGCTTCTTTGAACAGCCCGAGGCTGGCGACCAGGCGCCGTGACGCAGCCGCTTTCGGTGCCACCGGTTCTTCGCTGAGCAGGTGCGTGGTGTCGCGCTCGTTGGTGCGGTCGCTGAGGATTTCGCCGTCGCTGACTTCGATGATGCGCTCGGCGTTGGCGGCGACTTTCGGGTCGTGGGTCACCAGAATCACCGTATGCCCCGCCGCGTGCAGCTCCAGCAGGATGCGCATGACCTCCTTGCCGCTGGCCGTGTCGAGTGCGCCGGTCGGCTCGTCGGCGAGGATCACTTCGCCGCCGTTCATCAAGGCGCGGGCGATACTCACCCGCTGCTGCTGACCGCCGGAGAGCTGGCTCGGCCGATGCGTCAAATGCCCTTCCAGACCCAGTCGCGCCAACAACTCGCGGGCGCGGGCGTGGCGCTGAAGCTGCGGCGTCCCGGCGTAAATCGCCGGCATCTCGACGTTGTGCATCGCGCTCAAATGCGGCAGCAAGTGGTAGCGCTGGAATATGAAACCGAAGTAGTCGCGGCGCAGTTCGGCCAAGGCCTGATTGTCCAGATCGCGGGTTTCCTGGCCGTTGATCTTGTAGCTGCCGGCAGTGGCGTAATCAAGGCAGCCGAGGATGTTCATCAGGGTCGATTTGCCCGAGCCCGAGGCGCCAATGATCGCGACCATTTCCCCGGCATTGATCGTCAGATTGATGTTGTTCAGCGCGAGAAATTCGCGGTCACCGGCGGTGAAACTGCGGGTGATACCGGTGAGCTGTAGCAGTGGCTCGGTCATGCTCAGGCCCCCGCCACATTCGTCAGCGGATCACCGATGACTACGCGATCGCCTTCCGCCAGCCCGGCATTGATCTGCACTTTGACGTTGTTGTTGATCCCGGTTTGCACATTGCGCGATTGCGCGTGGCCCTTGGCGTCGAGCACCCGTACCGGAAAACTGCCATCGGCGTTGCGCGGGCCAAGCGCCGCGACCGGCACGGTCAGCACCGATTTGGCGGTATCGAGGACGATGCGCACCTGCGCGGTCATCGAGATGCGCAAGCGATGATCGGGATTGGGCACTTCGAACAAGGCGTTGTAGAACACCGCGCTGCTTTGCTTTGGCGTGCCGGCGGGCGGTGTTTCAAGAAAGTTCTGTGGCGCCGGGTCGGTGCCACGCAGTTTCGCGTAGTAGCGTTTGTCCTCACCGAGAATGGTGAAATACACCTCCTGCCCCGGGGCAATGTGAATCACATCGGCTTCGGACACCTGCGCCTTGACCGTCATGGTGTCCAGATCCGCCAGTTTCAGCAGGACCGGCGCCAGTTGGCTGGCGATCACCGTCTGGCCTTCCTGAGTGACCACGCCGACCACATCGCCATCGATCGGCGCAACAATCCGTGTGTACGCCAGATTGACCTTGGCCGTGTCGATCTGGATGTGCGCGCTTTTGATCTGCGCGTCCAGCGACATCAGGTTGGCCTGTTGTACCTGATAGTTCGACTCGGCATTTTCGAAATCCTGGCGCGAGATCGACGCGTCGTCCTGCAGGTTCTTGTAGCGCTCGTAAATCGCTTTGGTCTGCCTCAGTTGAGCCTGCGTGGCGCGCTTTTGCGCTTGCAGGTTTTCCTCATCGACCTGAGCCTGACGCAGGGTGTTCTGCAGCACCAGCGGATCGATTTCCGCCAGCCACTGCCCCTTCTTTACCTTGTCGCCAACCTTGACCTTGAGCGACTTCAATTGCCCGGACACCTGCGCACCGACGTCCACTTGTTTGATGCCTTCGAGCAACCCGGTGGCCAGCACCGCGTTTTCAATATCACCGCGCTCCACAGGCGCGGTCAGGTATTGCGGCGCCTCGGCCGGTGCTTGCACCGCGTAGAACGCCAATCCCGCTACTGCCACTAACGCCAGACCCATACCGACTTTGCGCAACTTCGACTTTTCCATAAATGACCACAAGTCCGTTCAGGGGTGAGCCCGGCTTAACGCCGGGCTCCAATTGAAAACAACATTCACGACAACACTTGGCCGGCCGGCACTTTCAGGCCGTCATGCCACCACGCCGCGAGACTGAAGACGTTGGGCGCCTTGAGAATCGTGAAGTGGTTGCCCGGCCCGTACCACACCGCCAGATCCGTCACCTGACGCTGCCAACCCTCAACCATCGCCGCTTGCTCGCGCTGATTGCCCCACGCATCCAGCGTCGGGTCATCGACCAGCGCCAGCCGCACCGCCCCGCTGTAGGCCAGTTGCGGTTGATAGACCGTGCGCAAGGCTGTGGCGAAGGTGCGGACCGGGCCGTGCATGGCCTGCGCTGACGAACGCGCAGACAACACACCGGCGCGCACCATGCCCTCGTGCAACAGGCGCATTTGCGTGGTGTCGTCAGCCTCGGCGAACGCCAGCGGATCGATGCCCAACGACTTGCCACTGGACAGTTGCAGCGTCTCGATCAAGCGTTCCAGCGCGGCGGTCGTCGTATACGGTTTGCCCGCCGTGCCATTGCCACCGGGGGCTTCGCTGTCGATCAGGGTCAACGACGCTACCTCACGCCCGGTCGCCTGCAACTGCGCGGCCATGGCATGCGCGACCCAACCGCCGAACGAATGGCCGATCAAGTGCACCGGACCTTGCGGATACAACTGCTCGACGGCTTGCAGATAACACCTCGCCGCCGCTTCCACCTGACTGTGCGGCACGCCGCTGCCATCGAGCCCGCGCGGTTGCAGACCGAAAATCGGCCATTCCGGACCGAGCGCTTCGGTCAGGTGAATGAACCCGGTGACACTGTCGCCCGCCCCCGGCACGCAAAAGATCGGCGCATGCCCGGCGTGCCCGCTCTGGATCGTCAACACGGGTTGATAAACCTGTGGTTGCGGGGCCTGCGCAGCGGCCATGGCCTGACTCAAGGCCTGGCCGAGTGCCTGGACATCCGGGTTTTTCATCATGCTGCGGTGATCCCCCGGCACATCGATGCAGCGCAGCAAACCTGCACCGACCTTGTTCTCCCAACCACGGGTCGGACTCGGCTGTGCCTGCCCCGGCATCAGTGCCTGAGCGCGGAACAAGTGCACCGGCTGGCTGGCCGGGCTGACCCGGTAATGCGCCAGCGCCAAACCATGAGCGGCCTCACGATCAAAGTAACTCCAGGCATCCGCTGCGCTCAGTGCGGCCAGTTCCGGGTCGGGCAATTGCTGTTCGCAGCAGCGCTGGAACAGCTCGTCGAAGGCGATCAGTTCGACTTCAGCCTCAAGCTTCTCTACGTCGGCTAACGCTGGCAGCCCCTCTGCCCCCCGCATCTGCGAACGCGCGCGGCAGTGTTCAAGCAATTGACGCTTGTCGCGATGCGCGCCGCTCCAGCGGGTTTTATCCTGACTGGCCGGATGTGGCGCGTAGGTATCGAGCAGGCCGACAAACGCTACCGCCTCATCGAGACCGAGCAATTGCTGGGCGATTTCATACGCCAGCAAGCCGCCAAACGACCACCCGGCCAGACGATACGGCCCATGCGGCTGCACCGAGCGGATGATCCCGACCATCCGCGCGGCCATGCACTCAAGGGTCCGCAGTTGCGGCTGCCCCAGCGGCACACCGGGCAAACCGTAAATCGGAAACTGCCCCTCGATATGCAGGCCCAATGCCGGGAAATACACGTCCCGCCCGCTGAATTCATGGATCAGGAACAGCGCATTGCCGCCCTCGCCCGGTCGCACCACGACCAGTCCTTCCGGCTGCGCGGGCACGGCATGGTGCTGACTGAGCAGCGCCGCCAGCGACTCGACACTCGGCCGCTGGAACAACTGCGCCAGCGTCACCTCCTGCCCCGCACGTTGCAGCAGGTTGACCAAACGAATCGCCAACAGCGAATGCCCGCCCAATTCAAAGAAGTTGTCGTGACGTCCGACCCGCTCGACATTCAACACTTCACCCCAGACCTGCGCGAGCAAGCTTTCGACCTCGCCTTGCGGCGCTTCGTAGTGGCGGCTGAGCACCGCGTCGAGGCCCGGTGCCGGCAGCGCCTGACGGTCGATCTTGCCGTTGGGACTCAACGGTAAAACGTCGAGCGCAACAAACGCGCCCGGCACCATGTACTCGGGTAATTGTTCGAGGATGAACGCGCGCAGCGTGTCGATCGCGGGCGCTGCACTGCCCTCGCGCACCGTGAAATACGCGACCAGACGCTCGTCGCGCATCAGCACGACCACCTCGCGCACATCCGGGTGCTGGATCAACCGCGCTTCGATTTCACCGAGTTCCAGACGCAAGCCATGCAGCTTGACCTGGAAGTCGTCGCGCCCGAGGAATTCGAGGTTGCCGTCAGCGCGGTATCGCACCAGATCGCCGGTGCGGTACAGGCGATCACCGGCCACAAACGGACTGTCGATAAAGCGCTCGGCCTGCATCTGCGGCAGCCCCATATAACCGCGCGCCACGCCGATGCCGCCGATGTGCAACTGGCCAATGACGCCGAGCGGCACCGGTTGGTCATGGGCATCGAGTACATACAGACGCGTGCTGCAGATGGCTTTGCCGATCGGCAATTCAGACGTTGGCACCGGCATGTGCGGTTCCAGGGTCCACGCCGTGCTGTCAACCGTGGCTTCGGTCGGGCCATACACGTTATGCAGGCGCACCCACGGCAGGTGCTGACGCACAGCAGCGGCCAGCGCCGCGGTGAGTTCGCCGCCACCGCAGAACACATCGGTGAGGCTGGTGCATTCACTGACATCCTGCAGTTCAACAAACTGCTGCAACAGCGCCGGCACAAACTTGACCACCGTCACACGTTGCTGACGAATCACTTGCGCCAGATACGCCGGTTCCCGATGGCCGCCCGGCCGTGCCAGCACCAGACGCACACCGGCGGTCAGCGGCCAGAAGAACTCCCACACCGAACCATCGAAACTGAACGGCGCTTTTTGCAACAGCGCGCCGTCTGGGGTCGGCGGGCAGATCTGCGATCCCCAATGCACCAGATTGCACAAGCCCCGATGTTCGAGCATCACGCCTTTTGGCGTACCGGTCGAACCTGAGGTGTAGATCATGTACGCCAGATTCGAGGCGTTCAGACCGGGCACTTGCGGATTGCTTGCCGATTGTTCGTGCCAGCTGCATTGGTCAAAGTCGATCACGGCCACGTCGGTCCCGGCAAACAGCACACGGGTGGCCGTCTGCACCAGCACCGCCACAGGCGCGCAGTCCCTGAGCATAAAGTCCAGGCGCTCCGCCGGATAAGCCGGATCCAACGGCACATAAGCACCACCGGCCTTGAGAATGCCGAGCAACCCCACCATCAGATCAAGCCCGCGCTCGACGCACAGCGCCACTCGCGCATCCGGCCCCACGCCCTGCTCGCGCAAATGGTGCGCAAGACGGTTGGCACGCGTGTTCAGCTCGCGATACGTCAGGCTGTGTTCGCCCGACTGCACGGCGATGGCGTCCGGTTGACGACGCACCTGTGCTTCAAACAGGCTCTGGATCGGTTGTTCGACCGGGCAATCAACCGCCGTTGCGTTGAAATCGCCGAGCAAGCGCTGCTGCTCTTCCGGCGCAAGCAGGTTGACCTGCGCCAACAGCGCCTGATCATCACTGACCAGCGCCGCCAGCAAGCGCTGCAAGTAACCGACAAAACGTTGCACGGTCGACTCATCGAACAACGCCGTGGCGTAGCGCAGCGCGCCACGTATGCCTTGCGGGTTCTCACCGAGGCTCAGCGACAGGTCGAACTTCACAAAGTGATTTTCCCCGGCCACGCCTTCCAGCGTGAGACCGTCCAGTGCCAGGGCGGGCGCCACGCTGCTGTCCCAGCTCACCAGGGTCTGGAACAACGGTGTGTGGGAAAGGCTGCGCAGCGGCCGGGTGATTTCCACCACGTGTTCGAACGGCAGATCCTGATGCGCCTGCGCGGCCAGAGTCTGCGCCTTGACCCGCGCCAGCAGCGCCGCACCGGTCAGATCGCCCGAGGTATCGATGCGCAGCGCGAGAGTATTGACGAACATGCCGATCAGCCCTTCGATCTCGGCGCGGGTACGGTTGGCTACCGGCGAGCCAATGACCACATCGGACTGCCCGGACAGGCGCGCGAGCAACATTGCCCAGGCGCTCATGAGCACCATGTACGGTGTCACGGCATGACGCTGACACAACGTCTTCAGGCCGGCGCTGGTCTGCTCGTCCAGCACGATCTCGACACTGCCGCCGTGGTGATCCTGTTGCGCCGGACGCGGGCGGTCGGTTGGCAGGCTCAGCAACGCCGGAGCGCCGGCCAAGGTCTGCTGCCAGTAATCGCTTTGACGCTGCAGCACCTCACCGCTGAGCCAGCGCCGCTGCCACACCGCGTAGTCGGCGTATTGCAAGGCCAGCGCTGGCAGTGGATCTGCCTCGCCATGGCTGAACGCCTGATACAGCGCCATCAATTCACGGGTCAGCACGCCCATCGACCAGCCATCGGAGATGATGTGGTGCATCGTCAACAACAGCACATGGTGCTCATCGGCCAGACGCAGCAACCGTCCGCGAATCAACGGACCGTCCTGCAAGTTGAACGGTTCGCGTGCTTCAGTTTCGATCAGCGCGCGCAAGGCCTCGTCGGTCTGCGGCTGTTGTCGCCAATCCTCCTCAATCAGCGACAGGCCACTGTCGACCGGGGCAATCAGCACCTGTGCTTCGTCGTTCAATTGTGCGAAACGACTGCGCAGGCTTTCGTGACGCGCGACGATCCGCGCCAATGCCCGGTGCAGCGCCTCTGCGTCGAGTCGTCCACGCAAATGCAGGCCCAAGGGAATGTTGTAAGCGGTATTACCGCCGCCCATCTGCGCGAGGAACCACAAGCGTTGCTGGGCGAACGACAGCGGCAGCGCCTGATCGCGCGGCGCCGGCAGAATCGGCGGCAAGCTGCTGCGTTCGGCCTGACTCAATACGTTGGCGACCGCCGCCAGTTCCGGATTGGCAAACAGATCAGCCAGCGCCAGTTCCACGCCCAATTGCTGGCGCACCTGGGAGAGCATGCGCATGGCCAGCAATGAATGGCCGCCGAGTTCGAAGAAGTTGTCGTGACGGCCGACCTGTTCGACCTGCAACACTTCGGCCCAGACCTGTGCGAGGCTGATTTCCAGTGGATTGGCCGGCGCCTCGTAGACCCGACTGAGCAGCGCCTCCTGGGTCGGTGCCGGCAGTGCCTTGCGGTCAACCTTGCCGTTGTTATTCAGTGGTAACACATCGAGTTGCACCCACGCGGTGGGCACCATGTATTCCGGCAGGCGTGCGTGCAACTGAGCGTGCAGTTCAGCGCTGTCCAAGACGCCATCGTGCGCCGTGTAATACGCCACCAGTCGCGTGGCGTCCTGGCCGTCGCGGCGCGCCAGCACCACGGCTTCCCTGATCCCCGCGCAGTTCAGCAGGCGACTCTCGATTTCTCCCAGCTCGATGCGGAAACCACGAATCTTCACCTGATCATCGTTGCGGCCGATGCAATCGAGTTGTCCCGGCGCCAGCCAGCGCGCGAGGTCACCGGTGCGATAAAGCAACGCGCCCGGCGTCTCGCTGAACGGATCGCGGAGGAATTTCTCGGCGGTCAGATCCGGCCGGTTCAGGTAACCCAGCGCCACGCCCTGCCCGCCGATGTACAGCTCGCCGGTCACGCCCATCGGCACCGGTTGCTGATACGCGTCGAGCACGTACACCTGCGTGTTGCCGATCGGTCCGCCAATCGGCACGCTCTCGGCGTTTTCCGCCACTTCACGCACTTCGAATGTCGCGGCGTACGTGGTGGTTTCGGTCGGGCCGTAGCAATGCACGATGCGCAATGCCGGGGCCTCGGCCAGCAGTCGCCGGAACGCCGCCGGATCGCCACGCTCACCGCCGCACAGCAGCATCCGCAGGCCCTTGAGCGCCTGCGGGATCAGTTGCACGTATTGGTTGAACAGCGCGGTGGTGACGAACAGGATCGTCGCGCCACTGGCACTCAGTTCACGGCCGAAGGCATTCGGATCGAGCAGCGTTTGATGGTCGATGATCACCACGCGCCCGCCATTGAGCAGCGGCCCCCAGATGTCCATGGTGCTCGCATCGAACGCCGGGTTCGAGGCGAAGACCACACGATCCTGCGCATTGAAATCGGCATAACCGTTGTTGAGCACCAAGCGGCCGATGCCCCGGTGCGGCACCATCACTCCTTTCGGCGTGCCGGTAGAGCCGGAGGTGTACATGATGTACGCCAGCGCCTCGGACGACTGCAGCAGGTTCGGGTTATGCGTCGGCTGGCCGTTGAGGGTCAGCATGTCCAGATCGATACGCGGCGCGGCGTAGTCGATGACTTCGCTGCTGAGGGTCAACAGCGCCACCGCCCGGCAATCCTCAACCATGAACGCCTGGCGCTCGCTGGGTGCGTTGATGTCCAGCGGCACGTAGGCCGCCGCGCATTTGGCAATGGCCAGTTGCGCGACCAGCAACTCCAGCGAACGTGGCAGCAGGATCGCCACATGATCGCCCGGCTGCACGCCGTGGGCGATCAGGTGATGGGACAGGCGGTTGGCTTGGGCATTCAGCTCAAAGTAACTCAGCGAATGCGCGCCATGTACCGCCGCCACCGCTTTGGGATGCGCCGCCGCCTGCTGCTGGAAAATCCCGTGCACGGTCAGTGTTTGCGGGTAGTCACGCACCGTGGCGTTGAAGTCGTACAGCAAACGCTGGCGCTCATCCACCGCCAGCAACGGCACCTGTTCCAGTACCGTTTGCTCACCGCTGATCATTGCTTCAAGCAGGCGTTCAAAGTAGCCGATGTAACGCTTGATCGTCAGCGCATCGAACAGCGCCGTGGCGTAGTTCAGCGTACCGCGAATCGCTCCATTGACCTCGCCCAGTGTCAGCGTCAGGTCAAACTTGGCGACATCGCCCGGCCCGGCCACGCCCTCCAGCGTCAGATCAGCCAACGCCAGTTGCGGGCCGACGCTGCTGTCCCAGTTCAGCGTGGTCTGGAACAGCGGGCTGTGCGCCAGGCTGCGCAGCGGCCGGGCGATTTCCACCACTTGCTCGAACGGCAGATCCTGATGCGCCTGCGCCGCCAGTGTCTGCGCCTTGACCCGCGCCAGCAGCGCTTCGACGTTCACCGCGCCCGAGGTGTCGATGCGCAAGGCCAGCGTATTGACGAACATGCCAATCAGGCCTTCGACTTCTGTGCGAGTGCGATTGGCCACCGGCGTACCGATCACCACATCGGTTTGCCCGGACAGACGACTCATCAGCAGCGCCCAGGCGCTCATCAGGGTCATGAACAGAGTCACGCCGTGACGTTGGCTCAAGGCCTTGAGCCCCGCGCTCAGGCGCGGGTCCAGCAGCACGTCGACGTTGCCGCCGGTGTAATCCTGTTGTGCCGGACGCGGGCGATCGGTGGGCAGCGTCAACACGGCCGGCGCACCGTCGAGGGTTTGCTGCCAGTACTCGCTTTGCCGCTGCAGCACCTCCCCGCTTAGCCAGCGGCGCTGCCACACGGCGTAGTCGCCATATTGCAGCGTCAGCGCTGGCAGCGGATCAGGCTGACCCTGGCTGAACGCTTGATACAACGCCATCAATTCAGCGGTCAGCACGCCCATCGACCAGCCATCGGCGACGATGTGGTGCACGGTCAGCAACAGCACATGATGATCGTCGGCCAAGCGCACCAGTCGCCCACGAATCAGCGAATCATTCTGCAGATCAAACGCTGTCGAGGCTTCCTGCGCCATCAATCCCTGCAAGGTGAGCTCGGCTTGCAAGGCTTGGCGCAGATCGTCCACGCGCAAAAGCAAACCGCTGTCGACCGGGGCAATCGATACCTGCGCAGTGTCGTCGAGGCGGATGAAACGGCTGCGCAGGGTTTCGTGACGAGCGACAATCCGTGCCAGCGCCGCTTGCAGGGCGTCGCCGTCGAGGTGACCGCGCAGGCGCAGGCCGAGAGGAATGTTGTACGCCGAGTTGCCACCGGCCATTTGCGCGAGGAACCACAGACGTTGCTGGGCGAAGGACATCGGCAGCGGTTGATCACGCGGTGCCGGCACAATGTCCGCTAGCGCGCTGCGCCCGGCGCGGCTCAATACTTCAGCAACCGCACTCAATTGCGCATCGGCGAACAGATCACTCAGCGCCAGTTCGACGCCGAGGCGCTGACGGATCAGCGAAACCATGCGCATCGCCAACAGCGAATGACCGCCGAGTTCGAAGAAATGATCGTGACGCCCGACCTGCTCGACTTGCAGCACTTCGGCCCAGATCTGCGCCAGTGCGGTTTCCAGCTCACCTTGTGGTGCTGTGTATTCGCGGCTGAGTAACGTAGCGTCGTCAGGCTTGGGCAAGGCTTTGCGATCAACCTTGCCATTGTTGTTCAGCGGCAACCTATCCAGTTGCACCCACGCTGACGGCACCATGTATTCCGGCAGTCGTGCTTGCAACTGCTTGTGTAGCCCGGCGCTGTCCAGCTGTTCAGCGTGAGCGGTGTAATACGCCACCAGACGCGTGGTTTGTTGACTGTCCTGGCGAGCCAGCACAACCGCTTCCTTGACCCCGGCACAGCTGAGCAGGTGGTTTTCGATTTCGCCCAGCTCGATACGGAAGCCGCGAATCTTCACCTGATCGTCGTTCCGTCCGATGCAATCGAGTTGCCCCGGCGCCAGCCAACGCGCGAGGTCGCCCGTACGGTACAGAAGCGCGCCGGGTTTATCGCTGAATGGATCGCGAAGGAATTTCTCGGCAGTCAGATCCGGCCGGTTCAGATAGCCCAGCGCCACACCCTCACCGCCGATATACAACTCACCGGTCACGCCCATCGGCACCGGTTGTTGATGGGCATCCAACAGGTAAACCTGCGTGTTGCCGATCGGCCCGCCAATCGGCACGCTCTCGGCGTTTTCCGAGACTTCGCGCACCTCAAAAGTGGTCGCGTATGTGGTGGTTTCGGTCGGACCGTAGCAGTGCACGATACGCAGCGCTGGCGCCTCGGCCAGTAACTGCCGGAACGCCGCTGGATCGCCCCGCTCGCCGCCACACAACAGCATACGCAAGCCTTTGAGCGCCTGCGGAATCAGTTGCACGTACTGGTTGAACAGCGCGGTGGTGACGAACAGGATCGTCGCCCCGCGAGCACTCAATTCACGGCCGAAAGCGTTCGGGTCGAGCAGCGTCTGATGGTCGATGACCACGACGCGACCGCCATTGAGCAATGGCCCCCAGATGTCCATGGTGCTGGCGTCGAACGCTGGATTGGAGGCAAACACCACCCGATCCTGCGGGTTGAAATCGGCATAACCGTTGTTGATCACCAACCGGCCGATGCCTCGGTGCGGCACCATCACGCCTTTCGGTGTGCCCGTGGAACCGGAGGTGTACATGATGTACGCCAGCGATTCCGAGGTTTGCGAAAGGTTCGGGTTTTGCGTTGATTGCTCATCCAGCGACAACATATCCAGATCGATGCGCCGGACGGCGTAGTCGATGACTTCACCGCTCAAGGTCAACAGTGCCACAGCCTGGCAGTCATCGACCATGAACGACTGCCGCTCGCTCGGCGCATGGATGTCCAGCGGCACATAGGCCGCCGCGCACTTGGCGATTGCCAGTTGTGCGACCAGCAGCGTCAGCGAACGTGGCAACAATATAGCCACGTGGTCGCCCGGCTGGACGCCTTGCGCGATCAACTGATGGGCCAGACGGTTGGCCTGCGCATTGAGTTCAAAGTAACTCAACGATTGCTCACCGTGCACCGCGGCCACCGCTTGCGGTTGCGCCGCCACTTGCCCCTCAAACAACGCGTGCACTGTCAGCGCCTGCGGATACTCGCGTTGTGTGGCGTTGAACTCGACCAGTAACTGATGACGTTCTTCGGCGCTGACTACCGACAACCGATCAAACCCCGCGTGCGGCGTGTGCTCCAGCGCGTTCAGCAAAGTCATCAATGCACCCTGCATGTACCCGCAGATTCGCTGTGCATCAATCCCAGCCCCGGCCAATACCTTCAAGCCGAAATCTTCGCCAAGATCGTCAACGCTGAGGGTCAGTCGATAGTTGGTGTGTTCCTCGGCATCGAGCAATTGCATCCCGTGCCACGCCGCTTGCACCTCCGCGGATATCGGCCCGACCGGGGCGCTGTGACGATAGTTGAGCAGCGTGCTGAACAGCGGCGTACCCGCCGGCATCGCGCTGCACTGCTGCACCTGCGCCAGTTGCGCGTGCTCGTGAGCAAGCAACTGACTCAAGCGTTGATGGGTCGCCAGCGCCGCCCCTTTAACGCTGTGCGCATTGAGCTCGATGCACAGCGGCAAGGTGTTGATGAACACACCCAGCGCCCGCTCCGCTCCTTCGCCGCCCTGCAATCTGCCAAGCAAAACCGTGCCAAAAACCACGGCGTCGCGCCCGGACAATTGCCCCAGCACCTGCGCCCAGGCGAGGTGCATCAGGCTGGCGGCGCTGACACCCAAGCGCCGCGCCTGTTGCCTTACGCTGTGGCTGAGTGTGTTTTCCAGCGTCAACTGCGCTTCCTGCGCGGGACCGTCATGGGCCAGATTCTGACCATAGGGCAAGGTCGGCTCATCGATCGCGCCGAGCATTTCGCGGAAGAAGCTTTCGTGCTCTTGCGCGCTCAGCCCGGCGCGGGTGTGCGCCACGTAGTTGCGATACGGCACTGGCTCGCTCAGTTGCCCGGCGTTGCCCAGCAGAAACGCCTGCATCTCGTGCTGCAACACCTCGAGCGCCACGTGATCCATGACCAAATGATGGAACAGCAACAACGCCACCACCCGTTGATTGACGGCATCACGGCTGTACACCACGCGCATCAGCGGCGCCTCGGTGACGGGCATGCGGTAGTTATCGATGGTGAAGCGTCTGTGCAACTGGCTCAGCGCATCGCCCGCTTCGGCGTCCAGCTGCAAGGCCTCACAGCTCAGCGAAGCCTCACGCCAGACCACTTGCACCGGCTCTTCCAGACCCTCCCAGAACAGCGAGGTGCGCAGAATGTCATGACGCTCGATCACCCGTTGCAGTGCCTCGGTGAATACCTGTAAACGCTGCTCGTCGGCAAAGGCAAACTGCGCCTGCAGCACATACGGATCACCCTGCGCAGCCGAAAGATGATGGAACAGAATGCCGGTCTGCAAAGGTGCCAGCGGGTAGATGTCTTGAACATTGCGCGCACCGCCGGGGACACTCGCGACGATGCGGTCGATCGTTGCTTGATCCAGCGTCACCAGTGGCAGCAGTTCGGGCGTGATGCGCGGGCAATCGGCTGGAATCAGATTTGCCGGCACCGCTGCTGCGGGTTCCCCGCCTACTGCCGCCGCCAGTGCGGCCAGCGTCGGTTGGCCGAACAGCACGCGAATGTCCGCCGACAGCCCGGCCCGGCGCATGCGCGCAACCAGATTGACCGCCAGCAATGAATGGCCGCCCAGTTCGAAGAAGTGATCAAAGCGCCCTACTCGCTCGACTTTCAGCAACTCGGCCCAGATACCGGCAATGACGGTTTCGACTTCACCGACCGGGGCTTCGTAATCGCGGGTCAGCAGCGCCGACTGGTCAGGGGCCGGCAAGGCCTGACGATCCAGCTTGCCGTTGGGGCTCAGTGGCAAGGCCGGCAAATGCACAAACACGGCAGGCACCATGTAATCCGGCAAGTGTTTGAGCAGTTGGCTACGCAGTTGATCGATGTCCAGCGGTTCGCCGCTGAAGTACGCCACCAGGCGCTGATCGCCCGGCACGTCTTCGCGAGCGAGCACGGCAGCTTCACGCACGCCGTCGACGCGCGCCAGATGCGCCTGGATCTCACCCAGTTCAATGCGCAGACCACGGATCTTGACCTGATCGTCGTTGCGCCCCAGATACTCGATATTGCCATCGGCGAGATACCGCGCGACGTCGCCGGTGCGGTACAAACGCGCGCCTGGCTGATCATTGAACGGATCGTCGAGGAAGCGTTCGGCTGTCAGCTCAGGCCGATTCAGATAACCCCGCGCCACCTGCACACCGCCCAGATACATCTCGCCGACTACGCCGAATGGCACCGGTTGCTGATGAGCGTCGAGGATATACACACGGGTATTGCACAGCGGTTTGCCAATCGGCGGCGCGCCTTGCGGTACCGGCGAATCCGGTTCCAGCGTCCACACGGTGCTGTCGACAGTGGCTTCGGTCGGGCCATACACGTTGTGCAGGCGTACCTGCGGCAGACGCTCGCGGACGCTACGCACCAACGCGGCGGTCAGCTCACCGCCACCACAGAACACATCGCTGAGGCTGCTGCACTCGCCGACCTCTGCCACTTCAAGGAATTGCTGCAACAGTGCCGGCACAAACTGCACGACGTTGACCTGTTGCTCACGAATCAGCTGCACCAGCGCCGCCGGATCACGATGATCGTCCGGGCCGGCGAGGACCAGGCGCATGCCGCAGCTCAACGGCCAGAACAGCTCCCACACCGAGGCGTCGAAACTGAACGGGGTTTTCTGCAGCAGCGCGGCGCCGCTAGAAAGCGGGCACAGCCCGGCGCTCCAGTGCAGCAGATTGCCCAGGTTACGGTGCTCGACCATTACGCCTTTCGGCGTGCCGGTGGAGCCGGAGGTGTAAATCACATAGGCCAGATTTGCCGCGCTCAAGTCCGGCACCTGCGGATTGCTCTGCGCAAGGTCTTGCCAGTTGCACTCGTCGAAATCGACCAACACGCCGGCGCACTCGCCGATCAGCGCACGCGTCGGCGCATGCACCAGCACCGCCACGGGCGCGCTGTCCTCAAGCATGTAGGCCAGACGTTCGGCGGGATAACCGGGATCGAGCGGCACATAAGCGCCGCCGGCCTTGAGAATCGCCAGCAGACCGACCAACAACTGCGGCCCGCGCTCGACGCAGATCGCCACCCGCGAATCGCGATCGACACCGCACTGGCGCAGGTGATGGGCGAGTTGGTTGGCGCGGCGGTTCAACTCGGCGTAACTCAAACGCAGCTCACCGGCGACCACGGCGTCAGCGTCTGGCGTGCGCAACACCTGCGCTTCGAAGCGGCCATGAACGGTCTGTTCGAGATCGTGGGCGACGGCGGTGGCGTTCAGATCGACCAGCAGGTGCTGACGCTCGTCGTCCGCCAACAACGCCACGTGTTCAAGCACCGCTTGATCGTTGCTGACCATCGCCTGCAACAGGCGCTGGAAGTAGCCGACGTACCGTTGAATAGTCGACTCATCGAACAAGGCAACGGCGTACTCCAGCACACCGCGAATCCCGCCCGGCTCCTCTGCCAGCGTCAGTGACAGATCGAATTTGGCAAAGTGGCTCGGCTCGGCGACGCTTTCCAGCGTCAGCTCGCCCAGACTCAGGCTGGCGCCATGGCCGCTGTCCCAACTGAACATCGCCTGGAACAACGGGCTGTGCGCCATGCTCCGCGCCGGTTTGGTGATTTCCACCACTTGTTCGAACGGCAGGTCCTGGTGCGCCTGCGCGTCCAGCGTCCGCGCCTTGACCCGCGCCAGCAGCGCTTCGCAGCTCAACTCGCCCGAGGTATCGATACGCAAGGCCAGGGTGTTGACGAACATGCCGATCAAGCCTTCGATCTCGGCGCGGGTACGGTTGGCGACCGGTGAGCCGATGACCACTTCGGCTTGCCCGGACAAACGACTCAACAGACTCGCCCAGGCACTGAGCATGAGCATGTACATCGTCACGCCGTGACGCTGAGCCAAAGCCTTGAGTCCGGCGCTCAAGCGTTCATCGAGCACCACGTCGACGGTGTTGCCGGCGTAATCCTGCTGTGCCGGGCGCACGCGGTCAGTCGGCAGCGTCAACAGCGCCGGAGCGCCGGCCAAAGTCTGTTGCCAGTATTCACTTTGGCGCTGCAGCACCTCACCACTGAGCCAGCGCCGCTGCCACACCGCGTAATCGGTGTATTGCAGCGCCAGCGGTGGCAGTGGATCCGGCTGGCCATGACTGAAGGCCTGATACAACGCCATCAGTTCGCGGGTCAGAACACCCATCGACCAACCATCGGAGATGATGTGGTGCAGGGTCAGCAACAACACGTGATGATCGTCGGCGAGGCGCACCAACCGACCACGAATCAGCGCATCGTCCTGTAAGTCGAAGGGCCCCGAGGCTTCGCCCTGAATCAGCGCCTGCAAGGTTTCATCGGGTTGCGGGTGCTGGCGCAGGTCTTCAACGCGCAGCAGCAGACCGCTGTCGACCGGGGTGATCAGCACTTGCGCCTCGTCATTGAACTGGGCAAAACGGCTGCGCAGGGTTTCATGCCGCGCGACGATGCGCGCCAAGGCCTGTTGCAACGCTTGTTCATTCAATTGCCCACGCAGGCGCAGGCCGATGGGGATGTTGTACGCGGTGTTGGCGCCTTCCATTTGTGCGAGAAACCACAAGCGCTGCTGCGCGAACGACAGCGGCAAGGCGCCATCACGGGCCACCGCGACAATCTCCGGTTGCGTGCTGCGCCCGGCCTGCGCCACCGCCTCGGCAACCGCTGCCAGTTCGGCGTTGGCAAACAGATCGCCCAGTGCTAGCTCCACGCCAAGGCGCTGGCGAACCTGGGACACCATGCGCATGGCCAACAGCGAATGGCCGCCGAGTTCAAAGAAATGATCCTGACGCCCTACTCGCTCGACCTGCAACACCTGCGCCCAGATCTGCGCCAAGGCGCTTTCCAGTTCGTTGTGCGGCGCCTCGTATTCGCGGGTGAACAGCGCCGCACGCTCAGGTTTCGGCAAGGCCTTGCGGTCGACCTTGCCATTGGCGGTCAACGGCAGTGCGTCGAGTCTGACGAAGGCCACCGGCACCATGTAATCCGGTAACTGGGTCAACAGGTGCGCGCGCAACTCGGCTACCGCCAGCGGTTCAACCTGACTCTGCTCGGTGAAATACGCCACCAGACGCGGTTGGCCCGGTTCATCTTCGCGGGCCAGCAGCACGGCTTCCTGAATGCCGGGCAACTGATTGAGGCGGGTTTCGATTTCGCCGAGTTCGATACGCACACCACGGATTTTCACCTGATCGTCGTTACGCCCCAGGTACTCGATCGTACCGTCGGCACGCCAGCGCGCGAGGTCGCCGCTGCGATACATGCGCGCATTCGGCGCGGGGCTGAACGGGTCATGCAGGAATCGCTCGGCGCTCAGGTCGGCGCGATTCAAATAACCGCGAGCGACCCCGGCTCCGCCAACATACAATTCGCCCATGACGCCAATCGGCACCGGACGCTGCTGTTCATCGAGCAAGTACACCGTGGCGTTGGCCACCGGTTTACCGATGTGCAAGGCGTCGCCCGCCTCGATGCGGCCAGAGGTGGCGACCACGGTGGCTTCGGTCGGGCCGTAGTTGTTGATCACCTCGAATTGCTGGTTGCGGCTGAACTGGCGCAAGCGGTCGCCACCGATCAGCAGCGTGCGCAGCGTCGGGTGTTCAAGGTTCTGGCTGAAGGCGTATTCGGCGACCGGTGTCGGCAGGAAACTCACGTCCAGTGGCTGCGCGCGCCACCACTCGAGCAGCGCATCGATGTCCTCGCTGCCCTCGTGCGTCGGTGCCAGATGCAAAGTCGCGCCAGCACACAACGCCGGCCAGACTTCCCAGGCCATGGCGTCAAAACCGAACCCGGCAAGACTGGACGTATGGCGACCGGCGCACAGATCAAACGCGCTGCAATGCCAGTCGACCAGATTCGACAAGGTGCGGTGTTCGACCATCACGCCTTTGGGCAGGCCGGTGGAACCGGAGGTGTAGATCACGTAGGCCAGATGTGCGGTGGTCAGGCCCGGCACCTGCGGATCAAAGGTCTCGCTCAATGGCCAGGTGCGCGGGTCGAGATTGATCACCGGCACCGCCAGCGCCGGCAGGCGATCCCGCAGAGTGTTTTGGATCAGCACGGCAACGGGGGCGCTGTCGCTGAGCAAGTAGTGCAGACGCTCGGCCGGGTGCGCCGGGTCGACCGGCACATAACCGGCGCCCGCCTTCAAAATGGCGACCAGCCCGACCAGCGTATCGAGGCCACGGCGGGCGACGATGGCGACGCGATCATCAGGCTTCACTCCCAGCGCAATCAAATGATGGGCCAGCGCGTTGGCATGCCGGTTGAGCTCGGCATAACTCAGTTGCTCACCGAGGTATTGCGCGGCCACGGCTTCGGGCCGCTGCACCACTTGCGCTTCGAAACGTTGGCCAATGGTCAACGTCGCCGGGAAGTCGGCGTGAGTGCCGTTGAACGCCAACAACAGCTGCTCGCGCTCCGCCGCCGGAAGAATGGGCAATTGGTTGAGCGCGGTGTCCGGCGCCTGCTCCAGCGCCAGCACCAGACTTTCCAGGGCGCACTGCAGGTAATCGCAGATGCGCTGTGGATCGACCTCGGTGGTGGCCAGCAACGTCAGGCTGAAGGCATCGCCGAAATCATCGACGCTCAGGGTCAGCGGATAGTTGGTGCGTTCTTCGGAGCTGATCGTGCTGATGCCTTCCCAAGCGGCCAGGGTCTCGGCACTCGCCGTCGCCGCCGTGTGACTGTGGCGGTAATTGAGCAAGGCACTGAACAACGGCGTCGGCGCGACCACGCCGCTGCAACGCTGGGCCAGTGCCAGCGGCGCGTGCTCGTGGCGCATCAGCGTGGTCAGGCGTTTGTGCGTCGCCTCCACCGCAGCGCGCACGCCCCGCGCATCGACATCGACGCGCAGCGGCAAGGTGTTGATGAAAATCCCCAGCGCCCGTTCAGTGGCTTCGGCGCCCTGCATACGGCCCATCAGCACCGTGCCGAAGACCACATTCTGCTTGCTGGTGAGCACCGCCAGTACCTGCGCCCAGCCCAGATGAAACAGGCTCGCGGCACTCACGCCGAGCTGCCGCGCCTGCGCCCGCAGACGCTGACCGAGCAGCGCATTGATCGGCAGGCTCAGCTCGGCGATGCCGAGGCCGTCACCCTGCACGTCCTGCAAACCGTAGGGCAGCGTTGGCTCGGCGATGTCGGCGAGCATGTCGCGGAAAAACGTCTCGTGTTCGGCTTCGCTGATGCCCAGCCGCGCCTGCGCTACGTAATTGCGAAACGGCACCGGCCGGCCGAGCGATTGATCCTCGCCGGTGAGGCAGGCGAGCAGTTCGTGACGCACCACATCGAGCGCCGAGTGATCCAGCGCCATGTGATGGAACAACAACGTCGCGACCACGCGCTGACCGGCCTCATCCCACGCGTAGGCCAGCCGCATCATCGGTGCGTGCTTGACGTCGAGACGGAAATGCCGCGCATCGAAACGCTCGTGCAATTGCTGCAGCACAGCGCTTTCGCCGTCGTGCACCACAACTTCTTCCATCGGCAACTGCGCCTGACGCCAGACCACTTGCAGCGGCACGTCCAGCCCTTCCCAATGCACGGCAGTGCGCAGGATGTCGTGGCGATCAATGACCTTTTGCAACGCCTGGGCGAAATCCTGCAAACGCTCACGGCTGCTGAACGCAAAGTACGATTGCATGACGTACGGATCGCCCTGCTCGTTGCTCGCGTGGTGATAGAGAATGCCTTCCTGCAACGGCGCCAGTGGGTAGATGTCCTGCACATTGGCGGCGCCACCCGGGACATCGGCGATCAAACGGTCAAGGATCGGCTGATCCACTTCAGCGAGGGTCACCATCGCTGGCGTGATGTGCGTGCTGCCGGGGAGAATGCCGTTGGCCGGAACATCGATCTGGCCGACGCGGGTGGCCGAGTATTGGCCGGCCTTGATCAGTTCAATCAGCGCCGGTTTGTGCTCGCGCAGAGCGGCCAGCAGCGCCGGATCGCTCAACGCCTGCTTGTTGCCATTGACGCGCAATTGCTCATCGGTCACCGCCAACTGAATGTCTTTTGCCTTCAGGGTTGCCAACAGTTCGAGCACATTCACAGGACGATCTCCATTCTTTCCGTAATTGCGGCGTAGCCGGCCAGGGTCGGTTGTTCGAACAACCCCCTGACATCGGCTTCCATGCCTTCCTGACGTAACCGGCCGATCAGGCTGACCGCCAGTAATGAGTGACCACCCAATTCAAAGAAGTGATCGTGGCGCCCTACCCGTTCGACGTTGAGCAGCTCGGCCCAGAGCCGTGCGAGGGTGATTTCCACTTCGCCGACCGGGGCTTCGTATTCGCGGGTTTTCAGCGATTGCTGATCCGGCGCCGGCAGTGCTTTGCGGTCGAGTTTGCCGTTGGGACTTAGCGGCAAAGCGGCGAGATGCACGAACACGGCGGGCACCATGTAGTCCGGCAAGTGCTCGAGCAAATGACTGCGCAGCAGGTCGATGTCCAAGCGCTCGCCGGTGTAATACGCGACCAGACGCTTGTCGCCCGGCACGTCTTCGCGGGCCAGCACCACGGCCTCCTGCACACCGTCGACCTGGGTCAGGCGTGCCTGAATTTCGCCCAGTTCAATACGCAGACCGCGGATCTTCACCTGATCATCGTTACGCCCCAGGTACTCGATATTGCCGTCCGGCCGATACCGCGCGACGTCGCCGGTGCGGTACATGCGCCCACCAGGCTGGAACGGATCGTCGAGGAAGCGCTCGGCACTCAGCTCAGGCCGGTTCAGATACCCGCGCGCCACCTGCACACCAGCGATGTACAGCTCGCCGACTACGCCTTGCGGCACCGGCTGTTGTTGCGCATCGAGGATGTACATGCGGGTGTTGGCAATCGGTTTGCCGATTGGCGTGTTGTCCGGAGTCTGCTCGATGGAACCGGTGCAATCCCACGCGGTGACGTCGACGGCCGCTTCGGTCGGGCCGTACAGGTTGTGCAAACCGCTGCCCGGCAGTTGCAGCTTGAAGCGCCGCACCAGACTGCCCGGCAACGCCTCACCGCTGCACATCACCTGGCGCACGCTGTCGCAGCGTGTGGTATCGCTGTTGGCGAGAAACACATCGAGCATCGATGGCACAAAGTGCAGCGTAGTGATGTGCTCGCGCTCGATCACTTCGCTCAGATACTGCGGATCTTTGTGCCCGCCGGGCTGCGCCATGACCAGTCGCGCACCGGTCATCAGCGGCCAGAAGAACTCCCACACCGACACATCGAAGCTGAACGGAGTTTTCTGCAGCACCGAATCGGCCGCCGTCAGCTGATAGGCGTCCTGCATCCATAGCAAGCGGTTGACCACACCGGCGTGTTCGTTGACCACGCCTTTCGGTTGGCCGGTCGAACCGGAGGTGTAGATCACGTACGCGCTGTGTTGAGGTGTCAGCGCCGGGATTTGCGGATTGTCGGCAGACAGCGATTGCCAAGTGATCTGGTCGAGATCGACCATCGCTGCCGAGATCTCACCCAGCAACGCACGGGTCGCGCCGTGCACCAGCACCACGGCTGGCGCGCTGTCCTCGAGCATGTAGGTCAGGCGCTCCGGCGGATAGGCCGGGTCCAGCGGCACATACGCGGCACCGGCCTTGTTGATCGCCAGCAGACCGATGACCATTTCCAGGCTGCGTTCGACGCAGATCGCCACCCGTGAATCCACTTGCACGCCGAGGCTGATCAAGTACCGGGCCAGGCGGTTGGCGCGCTCGTTCAGCTGCGTGTAGCTCAATGCCTGATCGCCGGCGACGACGGCCACAGCCTCTGGCGTACGTCGCACCTGCGCCTCGAACGAGCCGTGCAGCGTCTGCTGCAAATCGTAATCGACGTCGGTGGCGTTGAGGCCGAACAACAACGCCTGTCGCTCCTCGTCCGGCAACACCGTCAAACGATTCAACGGTTGCTGTGGTGTCTGCTCCAACGCCTCGGCCAGCGCAACCAGCGCGTTCTGCATGAACTGGCCGATGCGTGCTGCGCCGATGCGCGACGGGGTCATCACCGTCAGTTGGAAGCCACTGCCGAGATCGTCGACGTTGAGGGTCAACGGGTAATTGGTGCGCTCCTCGCCGGCCAGGGATTCGATGCCCTGCAAGGATTCACGCTTGGCGTTCTGACGGGCCTCACTGTCGCTATGCCGGTAGTTGAGCATTGCACTGAACAGCGGCGACGGCGCCGCGACACCGCTGCAACGCTGGGCCAGCGCCAGCGAAGCATGTTCGTGCGCCAACAGCGCACTGAGCCGCGCATGCGTGGCCTTGACCCCGGCGCGCACGTTGCTTTCGTCAACATCCACACGCAATGGCAAGGTGTTGATGAACATGCCCAACCCGCGATCCGCGCCCGCCCCGCCCTGCATCCGGCCAAGCAGCACGGTGCCAAAGACCACGCGTTCCTGACCGGACGTTGCCGCCAGCACCCGCGCCCAGGCGAGATGAAAAAGACTGGCGACACTGACACCGAGCAACCGCGCCTGACTGCGCAGTCGCTGCGCCACCACGGCGGGCAGCGGCTGGCAGACCTCCTCGATGTCATTACCGTCGCCATGCACATCGTGCAGGCCGAACGGCAGAGTCGGTTCGTCGATGTCGCCGAGCATTTCGCGGAAAAACACTTCGTGCTCTTGTTCGCTGACACCCAGACGAGTCTGCGCAACATAATTGCGGTACGGCACAGCGGCCACCGGCAGTTGCTCATCGCCCTGCAAAATCGCCTGCATTTCCGCGCTGACCACCGCCAGCGCGGTGTGGTCCATGGCGATGTGGTGGAACAACAGCATAGCGACGACGCGCTGATGTTCCGGATCGAGGGCATACACCAGACGCAACAGCGGTGCCTGACCCAAGTCCAGACGCCAGTGCCGCGCATCGAAGCGTGCCCGCAGTTGATCGATGGCTTCGCCCTGCGCAGGCTCCAGCGCCACGGCTTGGACCGGTAGCTCCGCATGCCGCCAGACCACTTGCACCGGCGCCGGCAGGCCTTGCCAGACAATCGCAGTGCGCAGGATGTCGTGGCGGGTCATGACCTGGCGCAGCGCCGCCGCGAACGCTTGAACACGCTCGACGCTGTCGAACGCCAGACACGATTGCAGCAGGTACGGATCGCCTTTCACGGCGCTGAGGTGGTGATAAAGAATCCCTTCCTGCAACGGCGCCAGCGGATAAATGTCCTGCACGTTGGCAGCGCCACCCGGCACCGTGGCGACGATGCGTTCGATACTGGCCTGATCCAGTTGCACCAGCGGCAGCATGTCAGGGGTGATCTGTGTGCAATCGGCGGGAATCAGATTGTCCGGCACTGCAACCTCGCGGCCGCTGCCCACCGCCGCCGCCAGCGCGGCCAGAGTCGGTTGGCTGAACAGCACGCGCACGTCGGTGCTCAGATCGACCTGACGCATGCGTTCGATCAGCGTCACCGCCAGCAGGGAATGCCCGCCCATTTCGAAGAAGTTGTCGTGACGGCCGACCTGCTCGACATTGAGGACTTCGGACCAGATCTGTGCCAGCACGATTTCCACCGAACCTTGTGGCGCGGCATACTCGCGGCTCAGCCACGCCGTCTGATCAGGCTCCGGCAACGCCTTGCGGTCGAGTTTGCCATTGGCGGTCAGCGGCAGTGCTTGCAGGCGCACGTAAGCGGCAGGCACCAGAGCTTGCGGCAACTGCGCTTGCAGATGACTGCGCAAATCCTCGATGTCGACGCTCAGGCGTTCGGTAAACCAGGCCAGCAACTGGCCGTCGCGCACCAGCACCACGCAATCCTGCACTGCCGCGTGAGCGCTCAACGCCGCTTCGATTTCGCCCAGCTCGATGCGCACGCCGCGCAGTTTGATCTGATCATCGTTGCGCCCCAGGTATTCGACGCTGCCGTCAGCCAGCCAGCGTGCAAGGTCACCAGTGCGGTACATGCGCGCCTGCGGTTCGTCGCTGAACGGGTCGTCGAGGAAGCGTTCGACAGTCAGCTCGGGCCGATGCAGATAACCACGCGCCACACCGGCACCGCCGACATACAACTCGCCTGCAACACCGACCGGTACGGGGCGCTGCTGGTCGTCGAGCAAATAAATCTTCGCGTTGGCCATCGGCTGACCGATGTGCAGCATCTGCCCGGCCTCGACCGCGCCGGAGGTGGCAACCACCGTGGCTTCAGTCGGGCCGTAGTTATTGATCACCGCGAAAGTCTGCTCGCGGGGGAACTGGCGCAGCTTGTCACCACCGATCAACAGCGTGCGCAAGGTCGGGTGGCCGAGGTCGCGACTGAACGCATATTCGGCAACCGGCGTCGGCAGGAAACTCACCTGTAACGGCTGCGCGCACCACCATTCCAGCAACTCATCGAGGTGCTCGTTGCTCACCGACTCCGGCGGCAGGTGCAGGGTCGCGCCCACGCACAACGCCGGCCAGACCTCCCATGCCATGGCGTCGAAGCCGAAACCGGCGACACTCGACGTGTGGCTGCCGGCGCGCAGGTCAAAGGCCTCGCAGTGCCAGTGCACCAGGTTCTCCAGCGTCGCGTGTTCGACCATCACGCCCTTCGGTTGGCCGGTGGAGCCTGAGGTGTAGATCACGTAGGCAAGATGCGCCGGAGTCAACGCGGACAGTTGCGGATTGCTCTCGGACAACTGTTGCCAGGTGGGATTGTCCAGATCAAGCAGCGGCACGGCGCCGAGCAAATCAACCGTCGCAGCCTGCGCCAGCACCGCCATCGGCGCGCTGTCCTGCAACAGATAGGCGATGCGTTCCGCCGGATACGCTGGATCGACCGGCACATAACCGGCGCCGGCCTTGAGGATCGCCAGCAACGCGACGAGCATGTCCGGGCCACGGCGCAGACACACGGCAATGCGGTCATCGGGCTGCACGCCGAGCCCGAGCAAGTGATGGGCCAGGCGATTGGCGCGCTGATTGAGCTGCGCGTAGGTCAGGTGCTGCGCGCCCTGCACCACGGCCAGTGCATTCGGCTGCTGCTCAGCCTGAACCTCGACCAAGCGTTGAATCGTCGCGCCACGCGGATAGGCCGCTGAATGTTGGTTGAAGCCGACCAGCAAGTGTTCGTATTCCGCCACCGAAAGCACCGGCAAACGGTTGAGCGGGCGTTGCGGTGCCTCTTCCAGCGCCGTCACCAGATGTTCGAGTGCGGTGTGCATGTAACTGCAAATCCGTTGCGCACCGATCTCTGCAACCGCCAGCACATCCAAGGCAAAACCTTCGCCCAGATCATCCACCGACAAGGTCAACGGATAATTGCTGCGCTCCTCACCGCCAAGCATGCGCACGCCCTGCCAGATGCCCTGGCCGTCGTGCGGCTGCTGCTCGGCGGCACTGTGTCGATAGTTGAGCAAGGCGCTGAACAACGGTGCGGAACCGCTCATCGCAGTGCAACGCTGGGCCAGCGCCAGTGACGCGTGTTCATGGCCGAGCAGCGCCGTCAGCCGCGCATGGGTGGTTTTCACCCCGGCGCGCACGCCTTCAGCGAGATCGACGCGCAGCGGCAAGGTGTTGATGAATACCCCGAGCGTGCGGTCGGCACCCTCGCCGCCCTGCATCCGCCCCATCAACACCGTGCCGAAGACCACGTCACGGCGGCCGGAGACCACGCCCAGCACCTGCGCCCAGGCCATGTGCATCAGGCTCGCCGGGCTGACGCCCAACTGCCTGGCCTGTTCCCGCAAACGCAGATTGAGCGCGGCATCCACCGGGTGCAGCGCTTCTTCGATGCCGCGCCCGTCGCCCTGCACATCCTGCAGCCCGAACGGCAAGGTCGGCTCGTCGATATCGCCGAGCATCTCGCGGAAGAACGCTTCGTGCGCCTGCTCATCGGCGCCCAGGCGGGCCTGCGCCACGTAATTGCGGTAAGGCATCGGTGGCGTCAGCGTGTCGAGTTGATCGAACATCAACGCGTGCATTTCCCGACCGATCACGTCCATGGCGGTGTGGTCGAGAATCGAGTGATGGAACAGCACGATGGCGACGACTTGCTGTTGCGCCGGATCCTCGGCGTAGACCATGCGGATCAGCGGCGCGAGGGTCAGATCGAGGCAGTAATGCCGCGCATCGAAGCGCGCGTGCAACTGTTCGAGAATATCGCCGTCCTGCGCATCCAGCGGCACCTGCTGCACAACCATCTGCGCCTCGCGCCAGACCACTTGCTGCGGGCTCGGCAAGCCTTCCCAGATCACGCTGGTGCGCAGAATGTCGTGGCGCGCGATGACCTGCTGCAAGTGTGCGGCGAAGGTCTGTAAACGTTCGAGACTGTCGAAAGCCAGACGCGATTGCAGCAGGTACGGATCGCCCTGTTCGGCGCTCAGATGGTGATAAAGAATGCCTTCCTGCAACGGTGCCAGCGGATAGATATCCTGCACGTTGGCTGCGCCGCCCGGCACCGTGGCGACGATGCGCTCGATGCTGGCCTGATCGAGTGTGGTCAGGGTCAGCATGTCGGGAGTGATGTGCGTGCAATCGGCCGCAATCAGATTGGCCGGCACCGCGATTTCCCGGCCACTGCCCAAGGCCCGCGCCAGCGCGGCCAGGTTCGGCTGGTTGAACAGCACGCGCACATCGGCGCTCAGACCGGCCTGACGCATGCGTTCGATCAGGCTCACCGCCAACAGCGAATGGCCGCCGAGTTGGAAGAAGTTGTCGTGACGGCCGATCTGTTCGATGTTCAGAACGTCGGCCCAGATCTGCGCCAACGCCGTTTCGACCGGGCCTTGCGGTGCTTCGTATTCACGACTGAGCCACGCGTCCTGATCCGGCTCGGGCAAAGCCTTACGGTCAAGTTTGCCGTGGGCGGTCAGCGGCAGGCTGGCCAGGCGTACGTATGCAGCCGGCACCAACGTGTCCGGCAGTCGGGCTTGCAGATGCTGGTGCAAGTCGCCGATTTCGACCGATTTGATTTCGGTGAACCAGGCGACCAGACGCCCGTCACGCACCAGTACCACGCATTCGCGAACCGCCTCGTGAGCACTCAGCGCCGCTTCGATTTCTCCGAGTTCTATACGCACACCGCGCAGTTTCACCTGATCGTCGTTGCGTCCCAGGTATTCGATATTGCCGTCGTCCAGCCAGCGCGCAAGGTCACCGGTGCGGTACATCCGCGCGTGCGGCTCGTCGCTGAACGGGTCGTCGAGAAACTGTGCAGCCGTCAGTTCCGGGCGATTCAGATAACCGCGCGCTACCCCGGCGCCACCGACATACAACTCGCCCTGCACACCGGTCAGCACGGGCTGTTGCTGACGGTCCAGCAGATAGATCTTGGCATTGGCAATCGGCCGGCCAATGTGCAGAACCCGTCCGGGTTCGATGCGCCCGGAAGTCGCGACCACCGTGGCTTCGGTCGGGCCGTAGTTATTGATCACAGCGAACGTCTGCTCACATGGGAACTGGCGCAACTTGTCGCCACCGATCAGCAGCGTGCGCAAGGTCGGATGGCCCAGCTCGCGACTGAATGCGTATTCGGCGACCGGGGTCGGCAGAAAACTCACTTGCAACGGCTGAGCACGCCACCACTCGAGCAATTCATCGAGGTGTTCGTTGCCGATTGAAGGCGGTGGCAGGTGCAAAGTCGCGCCGACGCACAACGCCGGCCAGACTTCCCAGGCCATGGCATCGAAACCGCAACCGGCGACGCTGGCGGTGTGGCTGCCGGCGTGCAGATCGAAGGCTTCGGCGTGCCAGTGCACGAGGTTTTCCAGAGTGCGGTGCTCGACCATCACGCCTTTCGGCTGCCCGGTAGAGCCCGACGTATAGATCACGTAGGCCAGATTTTCCGGGGTCAGATTTGGCCGCAGCGGATTGTGGTCAGGCAAGTTCTGCCAGTCGCTGGCGTCCAGATCAATCACCGGCACCCTGCCGAGCAGGTCGCGCGTTGAGGCCTGCGCCAGCACCGCGATCGGGTCGCTGTCCTGCAACAAGTAAGCGATGCGCTCTGCCGGATAATCCGCATCGATCGGCACGTAACCGGCGCCGGCCTTGAGAATCGCCAGCAGTGCGACGAGCATGTCCGGGCCACGACGCAGGCACAGCGCGACACGGTCATCGACTTGCACGCCGAGGCCAATCAAGTGATGGGCGAGGCGATTGGCGCGCTGATTCAGTTCGCGGTAGCTGAGCTGTTGCTCGCCCTGCACCACCGCCAGCGCCTCGGGATGCGCCGCCACTTGTGCTTCGAACAGACGCGGCACTGTTTGTGCGGGCGGGTATTCACGACCGCTGATGTTGAAGCCGACCAGCACCCGTTGCCGCTCGCCCGGCGACACGATCGACAGCTGCTGCAACGGCGCCTGCGGCGTGTACTCCAGCGCCGTCACCAGACTGTGCAACGCGGTTTGCAAGAAATCGCAGACTCGCGCACCGTCCACCTGCGGCACGGCTTGCACGTTCAAGCGAAACCCCTCGCCGAGGTCGTCGACACTGACCACCAGCGGATAATTGCTGCGCTCGCGCGAGCTGAGAATCTGCACGCCATCCCACGCTACGGCGGCCGACTCGGGCGCACTGTGGCGGTAGTTGAGCAAGGTGCTGAACAGCGTCTGCGCACCGCCGACACCGCTGCAACGCTGGGCTAGCGCCAATGACGCCTGCTCATGGCCGAGCAACTGCGCCAGACGCGCATGCGTGGCACGCACGCCGTGTTCTACCGCATCAGCAGCGACGCTGACGCGTAACGGCAAGGTGTTGATGAACATGCCCAGCGCCCGATCTGCACCTTCTCCGCCCTGCATGCGCCCCAGTAATACGGTGCCGAACACCACGTCTTGCTGGCCGGAAACCTGCGCCAATACCTGAGCCCAGGCCTGATGCACCAGGCTGGCAACGCTGACACCCAGCCGCCGCGCCTGCTCGCGCAGACGTTGGCCGAGGCCGGCGTCCAGCTCGGCATGACTGTCGAGGATCGCGCTGCCGTCGCCGTGCACGTCCTGCAAACCGAAGGCCACGGTCGGCTCGTCAATGTCGGCGAGCATCTCGCGGAAGAAAGCTTCGTGGACCCGATCATCGGCGCCGAGCCGCGCCTGCGCGACAAAGTGGCGGTACTGCACCGGCGGCGGCAGATCGACGCTATGGCCGAGCATCACATCGCTCATTTCCGCGACCAGCACTTCCAGTGCGGTGTGGTCGAGGACGATATGGTGCATCAGGAGGATGCCGATCCAACGGTTGTGCGGCTGATCTTCGGTGTAGACAAAGCGCATCAGCGGCGCGCGATTGAGGTCCAGACGATAGTGGCGTGGATCGAAACGCGCCTGCATCTGCTCCAGCACGTCGCCGTCGAGTTCATCGGCATCAACGCGTTCCAGCGCCAGTGGTGCCTCACGCCAGACCACTTGTACCGCCTCTTCCAGCCCTTCCCAGACAATGCCGGTACGCAGAATGTCATGGCGTTTGATCACGCCGTTCAAGGCGCGAACGAAGGTTTTGATCTGCGCCAGACCGTCGAAGGCAAATTGCGCCTGCAACACATACGGATCGCCGGCGCTGGTCGCCAGATGGTGATAGAGAATCCCCGCCTGCAACGGCGCCAACCCATAGATGTCCTGCACATTGGCGATGCCGCCCGGCACAGTTGCAACGACACGATCGATCGCGGCCTGATCGAGATTGGCTAGCGGCAGCATCGCCGGAGTAATGCGCGTGCAACCCGGTTCGATCTGGTTGACGGGAACGAGGATGCCGCGTTCGCTGCTCAAGGTCGCCGCCAGCGCTGCTACGCTCGGTTGACCGAACAACACGCGTACGTCGCAATGCAGATCCTGTTGGCGCATGCGTTCGATCAGCTTCACCGCCAGCAGCGAATGGCCGCCGAGTTCGAAGAAATTGTCATGACGACCGACCTGTTCGACGCCGAGTAACGTCTGCCAGAGTTCGGCAATCAGATTTTCCACGGCACCGACCGGCGCTTGGAAACCCCGTCGGGCAAACGCTTCGCTGTCCGGTGCCGGCAAGGCTTTGCGGTCGAGCTTGCCATTGGCGGTCAACGGGAAATTCTCGAGACGCACGAAGGCGCTCGGCACCATGTACTCAGCCAGCGAAACCAGCAGTTGATCGCGCAATTGCGCCACATCCGGCGCGGCGCCTTCGTCGGCCAGCCAGTAGGCAACCAGACGCTGATCACCGGGGCTTTCCTCACGGGCGATGACCACGGCTTCGCGCACGCCTTCGCAAGCGCACAGGCGTGCTTCGATTTCGCCCAGTTCGATGCGGAAACCGCGAATCTTCACCTGATCGTCATTGCGCCCCAGGTATTCGAGGCTGCCATCGGCGGCCCAGCGCGCGAGGTCACCGGTTTTATACAACCGCGCCTGGGCGTTTTCGCTGAACGGATCATTGATAAAACGCTCGGCGGTCAGTGCTTCGCGATTCAGATAACCGCGCGCCACACCCGCGCCACCGACGTACAACTCGCCAATCACGCCGACCGGAACCGGTTCGCGCTGCGCATCGAGAACATACAGTTGCAAGTCGGGAATGCGCACGCCAATCGGACTGACGCCGAGCAACTGCGCGTCGGCAGCCTGCAACGGCCGATAGGTCACGTGCACCGTGGTTTCGGTGATGCCGTACATGTTCACCAGCCGCGTGCCGGCATTGCCGACCCGCGCATACCACGGCTTGAGCAAGCCCGGCTCCAGCGCTTCGCCGCCGAAAATCACTTCCCGCAACGAGTGTTGAAGCTGGCTGCGGCCCTGCGCGGCGATCAGTTGGCGGAATGCGCTCGGCGTCTGGTTGAACACGGTCACGCCGGTTTCGCAGAGCAATGCATAGCAGTCGTCCGGCGAGCGGCTGACGGCTTGCGGGATCAACAGCAATTGCCCGCCGAATGCCAGCGCGGCCCAGATTTCCCACACCGAAAAGTCGAAGGCGAAGGAATGGAACAGCACGCCGATGTCTTGCTGGTTGAACTGGAACCAGCCATCGGTGGCAGAAAACAGCCGCGCCACGTTGCGGTGCTCGACCATCACGCCTTTGGGCAGACCGGTGGAGCCGGAGGTGTAGATCACGTACGCCAGATGCGCCGGGGTCAGTTCGGGGATCTGCGGATTGCTGTCGAGTTCGGCCTTGAGGTGAGCGCTGTCGAGGTCGATCTGCGGCACCTCGAGAGCGGCCACGCGATCGCGCGTCGCCGCCTGCATCAGCACCGCCACCGGTGCGCTGTCCTGTAAGGTGAAGCTGATTCGGTCCAGCGGATAGGCCGGATCGATCGGCACATAACCGGCGCCCGCCTTGAGCACGCCAAGCAGACCGATGATCATTTGTGGGCCGCGCTCGACGCAGATGGCGACACGGTCGTCAGGGCGAATGTTCAGCGCCAGCAAATGGTGGGCGACCTGATTGGCGCGATGATTGAGTTCGCCGTAACTGAGCGTTTGCCCTTCGAAGATCAGCGCCGTAGCGTCCGGGCGGGCCTGTGCCCGGGCTTCGAATTGCTGGTGGATCAGCGGGGTGTCGGGGAACTGCGACAGCGGCAAATTGCTGTCGTGTAGCAGGTGTTCGCGTTCGCTGGCGGGGAGGATTTTCAGCTCTTGCAGCGCCACATCGGCACTGGATTGCAGGGCCGCCGCCAGACTCTCCAGCGCGGTGTTCAAATAAGCCGCCATGCGCTCGGCGCCCAGTGCTGCATCCGCCAGCGCGGTGATGCGCAAGTCCACACCGAGGTCATCAATGTTGATCGTCAGCGGATAGTTGGTCCGCTCGCGCGCACCGAGCACCTGCACACCGGGGGCTATGTCGACCACGTCAGCGACTTCTTCGACGCTGCTGTGCCGGTAGTTGAGAATCGCGCTGAACAGCGGCGTCGGCACCGCGACGGCGCTGCAGCGTTGGGCCAGGGCCAGCGAAGCTTGCTCGTGCGCCAGCAACGCCGTCAGGCGCTGATGGGTCGCCCGCACGCCGGCACGCACGCTTTGTGCACCGACATCAACGCGCAGCGGCAAGGTGTTGATGAACATCCCCAACGCCTGCTCACCGCCCTCGCCCGCGTCCATCCGCCCCAGCAATACGGTGCCGAACACCACCGCCGTGCGCCCCGACAATTGCCCCAGTACGCGCGCCAGCGCCAGGTGCGTCAGGCTCGCGACACTCACGCCCAACTGCCGCGCCTGCTCGCGCAACTGCCGGCTCAAGCGGCTGTCGAGCATCAACGCGGCTTCCTCGATGGCGTGGCCGTCGCCCTGCACATCCTGCAGACCGCAGGGCAGCGTCGGCTCGTCGATGTCGGCGAGCATGTCGCGGAAAAACGCCTCCTGCGCCGGTTCATTGCCGGCACTGCGCGCCTTGGCCAAGTGATCGCGATACGGCACCGGCGCGGCCACTTGCGCGGTCTGCCCGAGCAGGCAGGCCTGAATTTCCCGACGCAGTACATCCAGCGCCACGTGATCCATGATCATGTGATGAAACAGCAACAGCGCAACGACGCGACCCTGAGCAGGATCCTGCGCATAGACCATGCGCAGCAACGGCGCTTGCTGCATGTCGAGACGGAAGTGCTGCGGGTCGTGGCGTTCGAGCAGTTGCGTCAGCACATCGGCGCCGCTGTCGACACTGACTTCTTCACACACCAGCGGCGCTTCGCGCCAGACCACTTGCACCGCTTCGTCGAGGTATTCCCAAACGAACGAGGTGCGCAGAATGTCGTGACGTTTGACCACCCAACGCAGCGCGTCGGCGAAAGCGTCCAGCCGTTGCTGGCTGTCGAACACGAAGCGCGCTTGCGAGATGTAAGGGTCACCGGCAGCAGCCGAGAGATGGTGATAGAGCATGCCTTCCTGCAACGCGGACAACGGATAAATGTCCTGTACGTTAGCCGCGCCACCCGGCACCGTGGCGACGATGCGGTCAAGGGTGTCCTGCTGCAGATTCACCAGCGGCAGCATGTCCGGAGTGATGCGAAACGCAGGACTCAGCCAGTCGCCGCCGTGTTGGGCAACCAATTCCAGCAATTGCGCCTTGTGCGCCGCGAGGCTGTCCCACAACGCGTCATCCAGCGCGTCGTCGCTGCCCAGAATGACCAGGTCTTCATCTTCCTGTTGAAGGCGGATCGCATGGGTGGAAATGGCAGCCATCAGTTCGCTGAAATGCATGAGGTAACCTGCTGTAAATACGGAAAAAAGGAGCGCGCAGCAGCGAGTCCGTGCACGCGGCGCGCAGCCTGGAAAAACTAAAACATCGGGGCGTGGGTGTCTGACATGGGAAGCGGGGACAAGCCGCCCTGCTCGCTGTTCGTCTCTGTAGGAGCTGCCGAAGGCTGCGATCTTTTGATTTTGCTTTTAAAAACAAGATCAACAGATCGCAGCCTTCGGCAGCTCCTACAGGGATTGTGGTCGCCGTCAGAGGCGGCGTTTGCGGTTGAGGCTCGGGATGGTGGTCTGGGCGATTTCGACCTGCTTGGCCTGCCGCGAGGTCTGTGCCGCCAGCGCGGCCAACGTCGGCTGGCTGAACAGCGTCCGCGCGTCGACATGCAGCCCGGCCAGACGCATGCGCGCCACCAGACTGACCGCCAACAGCGAATGCCCGCCCAGCTCGAAGAAGTTGTCGTGGCGCCCCACCTGCTCGACCTTGAGCACCTGCGCCCAGATCTGCGCCAAGGCCGTTTCCACGTCACCTTCGGGTGCCTCGTAAGGACGGCTGAGCAGCGCCTCGGCCCCCGGTTCCGGCAAGGCCTTGCGGTCGATTTTGTCGTTAGGCGTCAACGGCAATGCGGCCAACATCACGTAGGCACCGGGCACCATGAATTCCGGCAACTGCGCCAGTACATGCGCTCGCAAGGCCTCAAGCGTCGGTGCAGTCAGCCCGGTACGCACGCTGTAATACGCCACCAGTCGCTCATCGCGCACCAGCACCACGGCCTCGCGAATGGCCGGGTGTTCCAGCAGGCGCGCTTCAATCTCGCCCAGCTCAAGGCGCACCCCGCGCAGCTTGACCTGAAAGTCGTTGCGACCGAGGAATTCGAGGTTGCCATCGGCGCCGTAACGCACCAGATCGCCGGTGCGATACAAGCGATCAGCGGCCACGAACGGGCTGTCGATAAAGCGCTCGGCCTGCAATTGCGGCAGTCCCAAATAGCCCCGCGCCACGCCCACCCCGCCAATGTGCAAATGCCCGCTCACGCCAAGCGGCACCGGTTGATCGCAGGCGTCGAGCACATAGAGCCGCGTATTGCTCAGGGCTTTGCCGATCGGCACCAGCGTCGGCGGCACCGGTTCGCCGGGCTCCAGGGTCCAGCCGCTGCTGTCGACCGTGGTTTCGGTCGGCCCATAGACGTTGTGCAGGCGCACCCACGGCAGGCGCTCGCGGACTTGCCGGGCCAGGGTGACGGTCAACTCGCCGCCACCGTTAAGCACGTCGGTGAGGCTGGTGCACTGGCTGACGTCGTCCTGTTCGATGAACTGCTGCAACAACGCCGGCACGAACTTGACCACGGTAATGTTCTGCTCGCGAATCACTCGCGTGACATAAGCCGAATCGCGGTTGCCATCGGCCCGCGCCAGCACCAGGCGCATGCCCGAGCAGAGCGGCCAGAAGATTTCCCATACCGAACTGTCGAAACTGTACGGCGCCTTTTGCAGCAACGCCCCGTGCTCAGTTGGCGGCGACAACTGCGAGCCCCAGTGCACCATGTTGCAGGCGCTGCGGTGCTCGATAATCACACCCTTCGGCGTGCCGGTGGAGCCGGAGGTGTAGATCATGTAGGCCAGATTCGCCGCGCCGAGATCCGGCACCTGCAGATTGTCGTGCGACTGGTTCTGCCAGGCGCCGAGGTCGAGATCGATCAGCGGCACGCCGGGTTCGCCAAGCAGGTCGCGCGTCGCGGCGTGCACCAGCAGCGCGACCGGTGCGCTGTCCTGCAACATGTAATTCAGCCGTTGCAGCGGGTAATCCGGATCGAGCGGCACATAAGCACCGCCCGCCTTGAGTATGCCCAGCAGGCCGATCACCAGTTCAGGCCCGCGCTCGACACAAATCGCTACCCGCGAATCCGGCTGCACGCCCAGCCCGCGCAGATAATGAGCCAAGCGGTTGGCCTGCTCGTTCAGCTCGCGATAAGTCAGGCGCTGTTCGGCGAATTGCACGGCGACGGCATTCGGTTTGCGCTGCACCTGTTGTTCAAACAGTGTGTGAAGCGGCTGGTCCAGCGGGCAGTCGACCACCGTATCGTTGAACTCGATCAGCAGCCGTTGCAGTTCTTCCTGCGGTAACAGCAGCAGGCTATTCAGCGGCCGCTGAGGCTCGGTCTCCAGCGCCGCGACCAAGCCATTCAGGGCCGCTTGCACGTAAGCGCCAATCCGCTGCGCGCCGATGTTCGACAAGGTTCTGGTGGTCAGACGCAAGCCTGTGCCGAAGTCATCGACACTCAGGGTAAACGGGTAATTGGTGCGCTCCTCGTTGGCCAGCGTCTCGATGCCCTGCCAGGTTTGCCGGGAGGTTTTTTGCTCGACATCATCGCTGTGCCGATAGTTGAGCAAGGCGCTGAACAGCGGCGCTGGCGCAGCAACGCCACTGCACCGCTGGGCCAGCGCCAGGGACGCGTGTTCATGGGCGAGCAAAGCGGTCAGGCGCGCATGAGTGGATTTCACCGCTGCGCGCGCACCCTCGCCGACATCGACGCGCAGCGGCAAGGTGTTGATGAACACCCCCAACGCCCGGTCGGCACCCGCGCCGCCCTGCATGCGCCCCATCAACACTGTGCCGAACACCACGCTTTGCTGGCCGGATGTCGCCGCCAGCACCTGCGCCCAGGCGAGGTGAATCAGGCTGGCGACACTCACGCCGGCCAGGCGTGCCTGCTGCTGCAAACGCTGATAGAGATCGCTCGCCAAGGCTTGCTCGGCCTCTTCGATGTTGCTGCCGTCGCCCTGTACGTTCTGCAAAGCGAACGGCAAGGTCGGCTCGTCGATGTCGCCGAGCATCTGCCGGAAGAACGCTTCATGCTCCTGCTCGCTGACGCCGAATCGCGTCTGCGCCACATAGTTGCGGTACGGCACCGGTGCCGCCAGCGGTTCGCCGTGCCCGGACAGGCTGGCGTGAATTTCTTCGCGCATCGCCTCCAGCGCAATGTGGTCCATCGCCAAATGATGGAACAACAAGATGCCGACCACCCGGTTATGCGCCGGGTCTCGGGAATACATCAGGCGCAGCAGCGGCGCCTGACTGATGTCGAGGCGATAACGCCGCGCATCGAAGCGCTCGTGCAACTGATCGATGATTGCGCCGCCAGCAGGGTCAAGTTCGACTTCCTGCACCGGCAAAATGGCCTCGCGCCAAACGACCTGAACCGGTGACGTCAGCCCCTCCCAGACCACCGCCGTGCGCAAGATGTCGTGCCGCGCCATGACCTGACGCAGCGCAACGGCGAAGGCCTCGACCCGCTCGAGGCTGTCGAATGCCAGCAGCGATTGCAGCAGATACGGATCACCCTGCGCGGCAGTGATGTGGTGATAGAGAATGCCTTCCTGCAACGGCGCCAAGGGGTAGATATCCTGCACATTGGCGGCACCACCCGGCACCGTCGCAACGATACGCTCGATCATCACCTGATCCAGTTGCACCAGTGGCAACAGGTCCGGCGTGATGTGCGTGCAATCGGCGGCAATGCGGTTGGCCGGCACTTCGACTTCGCGGCCACTGCCCTCCGCCGCTGCCAGCGCCGCCAGGGTCGGTTGGCTGAACAGCACGCGAACATCGCTGCTCATGCCGATCTGACGCATGCGTTCGATCAGGCCGACGGCCAACAACGAATGGCCGCCCAGTTCGAAAAAGTGGTCGTGACGCCCGACCCGTTCGACTTGCAAGACCTCGGCCCAGATCTGCGCCAAAGCGATTTCGACGTCACCTTGTGGCGCCTCGTATTGACGACGGATCAACGCGTCCGGCCCCGGCGCCGGCAAGGCCTGGCGATCGAGCTTGCCGTTGGCCGTCAGCGGCAGACTCGCCAGACGGACGTAAGCGGCGGGCAACAGGGCGGCCGGCAAACGCGCTGTCAGGTGAGCGTGCAGTTGCAGGATGTCCAGCGCTTCGCGCTCGGTGAACCATGCCAGCAGTTGACCGTCGCGCACCAGCACCACGGCTTCCCGCACCGCATCATGGCTGGCCAGTGCCGCTTCGATTTCGCCCGGTTCAACACGCACGCCGCGAACTTTCACCTGGTCATCATTACGACCGATGTACTCAAGATTGCCGTCGGTGCGCCACCGTGCGAGATCGCCGGTGCGATACATGCGCGCATCCGGCTGCGCACTGAACGGGTCGTCGAGGAAGCGTTCTGCGGTCAATTCCGGGCGATTCAGATAGCCCCGGGCAACCCCGGCGCCGCCGACATACAGCTCGCCGATGATGCCAATCGGCACCGGGCGCTGCTGATCATCGAGCAGGTAAGCCGTGGCATTGCTCACCGGTTTGCCGATGTGCAACGCCTGCCCCGGAAGGATCAAACCTGAGGTGGCGACCACCGTGGCTTCGGTCGGGCCGTAGTTGTTGATCACCGCAAAACTCTGCGCACGATTGAACTGGCGCAGACGATCACCGCCGATCAGCAAGGTGCGCAAGGTCGGGTGATCGAGTTGTTGGCTGAAGGCATATTCGGCAATCGGCGTTGGCAGGAAGCTGACATCCAGCGGCTGCGCCCGCCACCACGCCAGCAGCGCATCGATGTCTTCGTTGCCTTCGCTCGCGGGTGACAAATGCAACGTCGCCCCGGCACACAACGCCGGCCAGACCTCCCACGCCATCGCGTCAAAACCGAAGCCGGCCAGGCTCGACGTGTGCTGGCCAGGGCCGAGAGCGAATGCCGCGCAGTGCCAGTCGAGCAGATTGCCCAAGGTGCGGTGTTCAACCATCACGCCTTTGGGCAACCCGGTTGAGCCGGAGGTGTAAATCACATAGGCGAGGTGGCTGGTGTTCAACCCCGGCACGTCGGGATCGGTCACGTTGTCGAGCGACCATTCTCGGCGATCAAGCTCGATCACTGGCAGCGCTGTGGCGGGCAAGCGATCACGCACATCACTTTGCGTCAGCAGCGCCACCGGAGCGCTGTCGCCGAGCAAGTAACTCAGGCGCTCGGGCGGATGCGCCGGATCAATCGGCACATAAGCGGCGCCAGCCTTGAGAACCGCCAGCAGCCCGACCAGCGTTTCCAGGCCGCGGCGGGCAACGATTGCAACCCGGTCATCCGGCCGCACACCGAGGCCCAGCAGATGATGGGCCAACGCATTGGCTTGCCGGTTCAGCTCGGCATAACCAAGGGTTCGTCCCTGATACGTCGCGACCACGGCGTCCGGTTGTTCGGCCACTCGCGATTCGAATCGCTGATGAATCAGTTGCCCTTGCGGATAACTGACGCGAGTGTCGTTCCACTGATTGAGCCGGGCCAGTTCTGCCGGGCTATTAAGGTTGAAATCGGCGATTGCCAGTTCCGGACATTCCACCCCTTGCTCCAGTATCAGCAACAAGCGCTCGGTCAACGCCGCGATCTCGTCAGCCGTGAAATAGGCCGGCGAATACACCAGATGCAACCAGGCCTTGTCGTTGTAACGGTTGCTGCGCAGGTGAATGGCCAGCGGTGTCGCCTCGTGCTGGTTGGAGACTTTGACCACGTGCCCCGGCGCCTCAGCGTAACGGTAGTCATGGTCGTCCTGCTCGTAGGACACCGACAGCTCGAACAGTTGCGAGCGATCTTCGCGTAACAGACCCAGCGCACGGTTCATCTCGCTCAGCGGATAGCGTTGATGGCGGAAGTCCTGTTTGAGGCCATCGCCGATCGCCTTGATCAAGTCAGCGAATGACAGCTCACGGCCAAAGCCCATGCGCATCGCACTGACCTGGGTGAACAAGCCCAAGGTGCTTTTGAAACGGGCACCGGAGCGATTGAGAATCGGCAAGCCGACAACCCACTCATCACGCTGGGCGGTACGACTGAAATACACGTGCAGCGCCGCCAACAATACGTGAAAGGCCGAACCGCCGAGGTGTCGCGCGGTGTCTTTCATGCGCTCGTGCAGCAGGGCCGGAAAAGCCTCGACGTGGATGCAACTCGGCGCCGCTTCAGGGTCAAGGGGTTCGCGATGACGGGGAATCAACAAGGGTTCGGGAAGGCTGCGGTATTTGTCCAGCCAGTAGCGCTGATCGAGTTCATAGCGTGATGACTGATGATAGCGCGCGTCATCTTCGATAAAGGCGACATAGGACTGTGCCGCCACATCTGGACGCTCGCCACGGGACAACGCGCTGTAAATGTCGCCCACCGATTTGAACAGCAGACCAAAACCCCAACCATCGATAATCAAATGGTGGGCCTGCGCCGCCAGCCAGTGGCGGTGCTGATCGAGGCGAATGAGACAGAAGCGGAACAGCGCTTGCCCGCTCATCACATAAGCCTGGGCCATTTGCTCTTCGACCAGCGCCCGAGCTGCCGACTGGGGATCGGGGTGCCCGCTGAAATCAAACAGCGGCATGGGCACCGGCAACGTCTGTGCAAACCCTTGCAACGGCAGCCCGTCGTGACCGACGTCCGCCAGCAGCACAATGCGCAAGGCGTCGTTCGCCGCAACCAGGCATTCGAGTGCCGATTGCAGCAATGCCGGATCCAGCGGCCCGCTCAGTTCGACGTAACCGCCAATGTTATACAGCGGCGAATCACCGCGGCTTAGCTGGTCCAGCCAGATATCCCGCTGAGCGGCAGTCAGCGCGAATGTCTCGACAGGCACGGACAGATCGTCCGCCACGTTGGCAGAAGTAGGCTGCATAAGGTCCTTCTCATGAAATTTTGCCGGTATTCAAGCATCGGCCCCGCCACCGACATGACACCTGAAACCCGGACAACCACCACCCTGGTACGCGCTATGGGCGTGGTTATCGCAGGCACTGTCTAAAAATTCGGAGAGGAAATACTGAAAAGCTTGTAGGAAAAAAACCACATAGCAGCGCCGCCATTTACCCGAGCACTGCCGATCAGTATTCATCATCGCCCGGTTTCCGGGGCTTGAGCGTGACTGAACAGTCACTCTCGCCGTTACGCCGGCGTTCAACAGCGTCAGAACCCCGGCGCCAATATTCAGAAATAGTGGCACTTTGTGTCCCTGTTTTCCCCTACAGACGTAGGACAAATCCATAGGCTTAAATCCCGCTCCAGATCATGTTCAAGGAGAAATGACTGCGTGGGCGGCTTTTACAGAGACGGCAGACGATTCAGTGATGGCTCTGAACCAGGGATGAAGGATATGAATCTGACCGGCAGCATTCGTAATATGGAAAACCCGCACTTCTACTGGCAACTGGGTGAGTTGATTGCCAGCACCGGCGATGATCACTTCGCCACGAACATGTTCCAGTTGGTCGACACGCTGGTGCCGGTCAACCGGGTAGATCTCAGTGAGTGGACGCTGGATGAGCGTCAGGCCAGCGTGGTCGACATCAAACCGTTGGGCAGCGCCGGTTTGGCGCAGACCTGTGCCGCGCCCGATCCGCTGGAGAGCCCCGACGATCATCCGCTGCTGCAGAAGATGATCGAGATGAACGACTCGCTGCTGATTCAACTGAAAGCCTCGCTCCAGCCTCGCCATCCGCAACACAGCGCACATCAATGCAATCTGGTTTCGCGCACGTCCAATCGCCGTTGCGTGATCTCGTTTTACCGACCGCATACCCAACGGGTGTTTTCCCTGCCGGAACTGTCGTTTCTCAAGCGCCTGTCCGACACCTTGCTGCCACTGATCGAACGCCACGCGCAGATCAGCCGGCAAATCCTCGCCAGACAACCGCGCCAGCCCCTGGCCGAACTGGATCAGGCACCGTTGGCGCAGGTGTTCGATGAACGCCTGGCGATCAGCGACATCGCCCTGTCAGTGCGCGAAAAAGAAGTCTGTCTGGGCCTGTTGACCGGCGGCACCGTGCCACAAATGGCCGAACAGCTGCGAGTCAAAAACAGCTCGATCGAGACATATCTGAAACGCGCCACGGCCAAACTCGGGGTCAGTGGTCGCCATGGTCTGGCGAAATGGATGGCCGGGGCCTGAGCACAACGCTCTTTTAATGCATGAGGCAGTTCGATGTTGACGTTGCGACTTTCCCTGCTGTCCATGGCGATGCTGATGGGCGGTTGTTCATTGATTCCCGAGTACCAGCGCCCCGCTTCACCCACTGCCGCGCAGTATCCCGCAGCCACGCAGCCAGCCACGAGCAGCGAGGACTGGCGCACGCTGTTCACTGATCCGGCGCTGCAACAGTTGATCGAAAGCGCGCTGGTCAACAACCGCGACCTGCGCGTGGCGGCACTCAACGTCGAAGCGTTCCAGGCGCAATACCGCATTCAGCGCGCCGACCTGCTCCCGGCGGTGTCGGCCAACGCCAACGAGTTACGCCAGCGGATGCCGCCGAGCGTGACCCAGGGCAAAGCGCTGATCAATTCGACGTACTCGGTCAACCTCGGCATCAGCGCTTACGAGCTGGACTTCTTCGGTCGCGTGCGCAGCCTCAGCGAGGAGGCCTTGCAGACCTGGCTCTCGACTGAAGAAGCGCGGCGCAGTGCCGAGCTGAGTCTGGTGGCCAACGTCGCCAACGCCTACCTGACCTGGCGCGCCGATCAGGAGTTGCTGGAGCTGACCCGCGACACCCTCGCCGCCGATGAACAGAGCCTGCACCTGACCACCCGTAATCGCGAGGCCGGCAAATCGTCGGCGCTGGAACAGGCGCAAGCGAAGACCAGCGTCGACAGCTCTCGGGCCAATCTGGCGCGCTACCAGCGCCAGGTCGCCCAGGACTTGAACAGCCTGACCTTGCTGGTTGGCGCGCCGGTGCCAGTGACCCTGCCCGCCCGTCCGCTGGCCAGCGATCTGGTGCAACAACTGCCCGCCGGGTTGCCCTCGGATCTGCTGCAGCGTCGGCCGGACATCCTTCAGGCGGAGTACAAACTGAAAGCGGCCAACGCCAATATCGGTGCGGCGCGGGCGGCGTTTTTCCCCAGTGTCAGCCTGACGGCGAATGCCGGCACGTCGAGTCGCGATCTGTCCGGACTGTTCGGCGCCGGTTCCGGGGCCTGGACCTTTCAGCCGCAGATCAACCTGCCGATTTTCAACGCCGGCAGCCTGCGCGCCAGCCTGGATTATTCGAAATTACAGAAAGATGTGGCGGTGGCCGAATACGAAAAGTCGATTCAAACCGCGTTTCAGGAAGTCGCCGACGGTCTCGCCGCGCGCAGCACCTATCAGCAACAATTGCAGGCGCAGCGGGATCTCGTCGCAGCCACGCAGACGTATTACAACCTGGCGCAGAACCGCTATCAGAATGGCGTCGACAGCAGCCTGACGTTCCTCGATGCGCAGCGTTCGCTGTTCAGTTCGCAGCAAGGCCTGATCACCGATCGCCTCGCGCAACTGGTCGCCGAGGTCAACCTTTACACCGCGCTGGGCGGGGGCTGGAGCGCCGCTGAATCACGCGTGCAGTAAGCTGTGGTCACTTTTTCTTACACCTTTTGTCGCTCGATCCTGCGCCATGCGGCGATCCGTGGCCGGCCTCTGCCTTCAGTTTGGTATCATGCGCCGCTTTTACGGTTAACCCCCCGCCAGTCCTGCTGACTGACGGGCTGCAAAAGGCGGTATTAGATGACGGCTTTGTTGACTCGCCGCAAGGTGCTTGCGGGAATGGGCGTGCTCGGGCTAGGCCTGCTCGCCGGCTGCGACACCCGTGGCCAACTGTCGTACAAGTACGGCAAGGATCTGAGTAACAAGATCATGGGGCGCACCTTCAAACTGAAGAACACCGATGGCGAAACCATGACGCTGTCGAGCTTTCGCGGCATGATGCCGATGGTCTTCTTCGGCTTCACCCAGTGCCCGGCAGTCTGCCCGACCACCCTCGCCCGCGCGGCGAAAATCAAAAAGCTGATGGGCGCCGATGGCGATCGCTTGCAGGTGATTTTCATCACCCTCGATCCCGAGCGCGACACCCCGGAAATCCTCGACGCCTACATGAAAGCCTTCGACCCGACGTTCGTTGCGCTGTACGGCACGCTTGAGGAAACCGCGGCCACGGCCAAGGAATTCGACGTGTTCTACGAGAAAGTCCCGGCCGGCGACACCTATACCATCTCGCACACTGCCACCAGTTACGTTTACGACTCCAACGGCGGCTTGCGCCTGGGTCTGTCCACGTCGCTTTCGGCAGAACAATGTACGGAAGATTTGCTTACTGTTATGGAGGTTTGCTGATGCAACCTGTTCTGAACCACCTCAAACGCGCTGTCATCGGTTTTTCTCTGCTGGGTCTGGCATTCCAGGCGACCGCAGCGACCAAAGTCGACGATGCCTGGGTCCGTGCCACCGTGCCGACCCAGTCCGCCAGCGGCGCGTTCATGACCCTCACCGCCGACAGCGACAGCAAGTTGCTCAGCGTCGCGACGCCAGCGGCCAAAGACGTGCAGATCCACGAAATGACCATGAAGAACGACGTCATGAGCATGGGCCCGGTGAAGTTTGTCGAGCTGCCGGCCGGCAAAGCCGTCAAGCTTGATCCGAACGGCTACCACGTGATGCTGATGGGCCTGACCGCTCAGTTGAAGGAAGGCGAAACTGTGCCGCTGACCCTGATCGTGGAAAACGCCAAGGGTGATAAAGAAACCCTCGAGGTTAAAGCGCCGGTTCGCGCGCTGACCAACATGGAAGGTCACGATCACAGCAAAATGCATTGATCTGACTGAGCAGCAATAAAAAAGGGGCGGCCTGATCGATGATCAGGCCGCCCCTTTTTTTGTTTTTGCTGTGCGCCACATTAATGCCTGCGGGCCAATGCCTTGCGTACGCTTTCCCGTGACATCCCCGAGCCGGAACGGGGCACGGCTTTATCTACGGGCGCCTTGGCCAACTGTTTCTTGCGCTTTTCCACCTCACGCCACTGGTAACCGAGATATCCGCCTGCCACCACAATCCCCAGCCAACCGAACACCGAACTGACGAAGAACCACAACCCGAGGGTGATCCACACGGTTTTCGAGGTGAATAACTTCAAGCTGTTATCGGCAGGCACCGGTTCAACCGGTTCAACCGCTGCCTGCTGCGTCACCGGTACTCTATGCACCCCATCCAGATCAAAGCGCAAAGCGAAGTCCGCCCCGGCCACCGGAACATCTAGCTGATTGCCTTCAGCACGATGCACCCGAATTTCGCCATCGACGAGCGACGTGGAGCTGAAACTGATCCGGGTTTCATAGCGAATCTCGCCGTTGACCTGGGTCACGATCGTTCGTTTTTGGTCAATGGGGGTGTCGCGCATATCGATTCCTTGAGCGTTCCACGTCGGACGACGTGCGAAGGGATAATCCGTTGGGCTCGAATGCTACTGAGTGGCTATTACGCTGTCCAGAAAGTGTGCTTTTAAGCTACTGAGCTAGGCGAAATCCTCCGGCATGAGTCTGTTCGAGGCTACCAGCCGTGATGGAAAGCGTGCTTTACATCGGATAAATCTTCGGCGACCATGTAAAGGGTCTTTTACATAGGAAGTGAAGAATGAACCGGTACTACCTCGAATTGGGCGCAGCATTAATCATCTACATGCTGGTCCTGACAGCCTCATTGATTGCCTCGCAATACCTGATGGACGCCCCCATCGTACTGCGCTCGGCCGTCGCACTGACGCCGATCGTTCCGGCGGGACTGATGTGCTGGGCCATCGTGCGCAATATGCGGCGCATGGATGAAATGCATCTGCGCATCCAGTTCGAAGCCTTGGGTTTTGCCTTTGCCGCCTCGGCACTGCTGACGTTCAGCTACGGTTTTCTGGAAAACGTCGGCGCTCCGCACATTCCGTGGACGTGCGTGTGGCCGGTGATGGGTCTGATGTGGATTGTCGGCCTGCACATTGCGCGACGCCGTTACCAATGAAAAACCGCCTCAAGGAATTGCGCGCCGAGCGCAAATGGTCGCAGGTCGATCTGGCTGAACGCCTGAGCGTGTCGCGTCAGACGATTAACGCGATTGAAAACGAACGCTACGACCCGAGTCTGCCACTGGCCTTTCAGATTGCCCGGGCATTCGGGTTATCAATCGAAAGCATTTTTGATGATGGCATGAACTGAAACGCTCCCCTCGCGTCCTCGCTACTTGCAAAAACGGACTACGCTCGGAGACACCACGGCATTGCGTGGCATCCGTTTTTCTATTGTCAGCGAGGACGACAACATGAGTCCCTTTGGCCCGGTTTTGAGCTTTCGCGGTATTCAGAATCAGAAATACTGTGTATCTGCCCTGCTGGTGCAAGACCTCAACGCGCCGGCACCCACTACGCAGGTCGCGCAGGCACACAATCCGACGATCAAACGGATTGCCCGGATTCCTTTGATCAAACCGCGCATGGCCGTCTGGCGACTGGACATGCAGATCCAGCAAAGTAAAACGCAGTTGAAGATCGACTATGACTTGGGAGATGTGTCGGGCTCATTTCACGTCCCGCCTCTGGATCAGGCGCCCCGCATCGCTTACACCTCCTGCAACGGTGTGTCGGATGTCAAATACCTCAATTCGTTGGCAGATCGTTATGCCGAACGCTGGAGTCATCTCGCGCAGACCCACAAACAAGCCGAGTACCATCTGTTGGTCATGGGAGGCGATCAGATTTACAGCGATGAACTGTTGCAGACTCAAGGCCCCTTGAATGAATGGTACAAACAGTTCTCCTGGAATCGCGATGACACTCTGTGGACTGAAGAAATGGAGATTCAGGCAGACGAGTTTTTCGCCAGTGTTTATCCGCGATACTGGGCCCGACCACAGATACTGAACATGCTCAGCTGCGTTCCGACCCTGATGATGTGGGACGATCACGACATCATTGACGGTTGGGGTTCCTATCCTCAAGCCCTGCATGAAAGTCCCGTACACCAGGGGCTGTTCCGCATTGCCAGTTATTATTTTCGACTCTACCAATTACAGGTTGACGAAACCGAGAGCCGCCCGGGAGCAATTACTCGTCAAGGGCATACCTTCGCTTTTGAAGGCCTCGGTGGCCTCGCCATTGTCGTTCCCGACCTCAGGTCTGAACGCGCGCCCGACATCAAAGGCAGAAACGGCCAGCTCAAACAGCCCACGCAAATCATGTCGCAAAAAAGCATCTCGCAGATGTTTACCTGGATCAAAAGCCTGACGGTCAGCAAACCTTCACACCTGCTGTTCATCTCCAGCGTTCCGGTATCGTTCGTCAACCTTGCGCTGCTTGAGGCCCTGATCGGATGGATTCCAGGGGAGATCGGGCCGGAGGATGATTTCCGGGACCACTGGCGCCATCAGCCGCACAAAAACGAGCGTAAGCAACTGATCAATGGATTGCTCGATTTTGCCAAGTTGGCGAAATGCAAAGTCACCATTGTCTCCGGGGATGTGCATGTAGCCGCCGCCAGCGTCATTCGTTCGGCCAACCCCCGACATATCGACAATGGTGCAGAAGTCATCCATCAGTTGATTTCAACCGGCATCGTCCATCCTCCTCTGCCTGTGCTGACGATCAGAAGCCTGGAAACGATCACCGGTACCCGGGAAAAGATCGACACCGACCTTACTGCCGAAATGCAAGCCATTGGATACGATGGAAATTGCCTGATTGCCAGTCGTAACTGGCTGTCCATCGAGCCAGATAAAAGTTCCGACGGACGCAATCGGTTGTGGGTGAAATGGCACGTCGAGGGGCACGATCACCCCATTACGCGACTGATCGAGCCTGCCGGTTGAGTTCCGGAAATCCCCTGCACCGGGCCGGGTTCTTCAGCTACCGGCCCCACCATGCGCCTCTTCAAAGAAGTAATCCTTCCAGCTGTCGGCCTTGTTCTTCAGCACGCCCAGTTCCTGCAATTTCTCGGCATAGATAAAGGTGCGCTGCGGCACCACAGTGAAATCGATTTCCGGATCCTTGACGATTTGCTCGACCAGAGCCAGCGGCAGTTTCGACTGCTCGACACGAATGTACGCCTGAGCCGCCGCCGGCTTATCAGCCTTGATGATCTTCTCGGCCTCGGCCAACGCGTCATAGAACGCCTTGTAGGTTTTCGGGTTTTCGTCGTGGAATTTTTCTGTGGTGTAGAGCACGTTGAACGTCGCCTGCCCACCGAGCACATCATAAGAGCTCAGCACTTTGTGCACGTTGGGATTCTGCAGGGCCTGGTACTGGAACGGCGGGCTGGAGAAGTGCGAGTTGATTTCCGAGCCGCCGGCGATCAGCGCGGCCGTCGCATCGGGGTGCGGCAGGCTGACTGAAATGTCGTCGAATTTCTTGTACTGCGCGTCACCGAACTCCTTGGCGGTTTCGATCTGCAAAGTGCGCGACTGGAAGCCGACGCCGGCGGCCGGCACGGCAATCCGGTCCTTGTCGGTGAAGTCCTTGAGCGTTTTGATGTTCGGATTGTTGGTCAGCAGATAGTTGGGCATCGAGCCCAGTGCGGCGATGGCTTTGACATTCTGTTTACCCTTGGTGCGATCCCACACGGTGAGCATTGGCGGCACGCCGGCGGAAACCACGTCGAGCGATCCGGTGAGCAACGCTTCGTTCATCGCGGTGGCGCCGGAGATGCTGTTCCAGTCGACCTTGATGTCGAGGCCCTGTTCCTTACCGTGTTTTTCGATGAGGTTCTGATCGCGCACCACATCGAGAATCAGGTAACCGATGCCGAATTGCTGGGCGATGCTGATCTTGCCTTCGGCCTGAGCGCCGGTGCTGAACAACGCACTCGCGACCAGAGAAGCGGCCAACAGAGTCAGTGCGGGACGTTTGAACGGTGTGGCCATGACAACCTCGCAGCATGGGGGTGGTTTGCTGAAAGGCCTGACTTTATCGCTATAAAAAATAGAAATTAAATATCTTTATCGCATATCGATAGCACGGGTTGTTGAGCGAAATCGGGCTGCGCGCTTTTGATTGTGAGGTTTAAAACGATCGCAGCGTTGCACAGCTCCTACATTGGATGCCGGTGATGGTTAGGCACCTTAAACAGCCTGAAACAATAAATCCGTCGGCAGCAATATCGCCAATGGTCGTGCAACACGAGGGCCGGTCAGGCCTGCGGACGCACCATCACCTTGATTAGCCCGCACGCCAGCGCATCAGCTGAGCGTTTAAAAGGGCGATCAGACAGCCCACCCTTGGTATCATCGCGCACACTTTTATGACGATTTAATGGCTGGAAGGTCTTTTTTGTGAGTGCTCTTTTTAACCGGTTGCGGCAGCCGCATGCCCGCCTCTTTTCGCTGATTGTTCTGGTGCTGGTGGTGCCGGTGTGCCTGCGTGCGGCGCTGGGCTGGTCGGCGCCGTTGGGCTATTTATCGGATCTGGCCATTGGCAGCCTGTTGGTGGTGTTGCTGCATCGCCGGGCGTGGTGGCTGGCCTTGCCGGTGCTGCTGTTCTGGGGCTTGCTGGCGGTGGCGACCGCTGAACTGGTCAGCGCCGTCGGGCGTCTGCCGACACCTTCCGACATTCATTACCTGATCGATCCGCAGTTCGTGGAAAATTCCACCGGTGGCGGCCTGGCCCATCCTGCACTGGGCATCACTTTGCTGCTGGCTCTGTTGTTCTGGCTGCTGACCCAATTTGCCGGCCGTGGCATGCCGCGCCCGCCCCTGCCCCGCGCAGCCTGGAGCGCGCCACTGCTATTGTTCGCCGCGCACTGGGGTGCGCAAAACCTGTGGCCGAGCGAAGCCGATCCGTGGCGCCAGTACAACCTGCCACACCAGTTGCTGGCCAGCGAGGCCGCTGATCTGCAGATCCAGGCCGAGGAGTGGCTGGACGGTGACGTCGAAGAACCCGCGCCGGCCATGGCCGGACTCACCGACGTCGACCTCAACGGGCAGAAATTGCTGGCCGCGCCGGGGCAAGCGCGCAACGTACTGATCATCGCGCTGGAAGGCATTCCCGGTGCTTACATCCGCGCCAACCGCGAGGCGATCGGCAGCCATTATCAGGAAGACCTGATGCCCAACCTCAGCCGCTGGGCCGAGCGCGGCATGAACACCCCGGATTACGTGCTGCACACACACCAGACCATTCGCGGTCTGTACGCGATGCTCTGCGGCGATTACGACAAGCTCAACAACGGCACGCCCAAAGGCGTGGAAATGCTCACCCTCAACGAGCGCAATCAGGCCTGCCTGCCGGCGCAACTGCGAGATCACGGCTTCAGCACTCACTATTTGCAAGGTGCCGGCCTGCGTTTCATGGCCAAAGACAAGATCATGCCGCACATCGGTTTCGATGCGACTCATGGTCTGGAATGGTTTACCAACAGCAACTACCTGGAATTCCCGTGGGGCAAGGATGACAAGGCGTTTTTCGAAGGTGCGCTGGACTATGTCGGCCAACTGAAAAAACAGAAAAAACCGTGGCTGCTGACGTTGCTGACCGTGGGCACGCATCAGCCCTACTCCGCACCCGAGGAATATCTGGAACGCTACGAAACGCCAAAACAGGCGGCCGTCGGTTATCTCGACGATGCGCTGGAGCAGTTTCTCAACGGCCTCGAACGCCAAGGCGTTCTGAAAGACACGCTGGTGGTGATCACCTCGGACGAGTCCCACGGCATCGACGGTGTCCGCCTGGCTTCTTCGTGGGGCTTCAACCTGACCCTGGCACCGGAGCAGGCACAACTGCCACGGCTGAACAAAGGCGTGTATGGCCACGTCGATCTGAGCACCTCGATTCTCGATTACTTCGACTTGCCGGTGCCTTCCGCGCTGAGCGGTCGCTCGCTGTTTCGCGACTACGACAGCGGCCGCGAAATCATGTCGTTCACCAACGGCAAGCTGCGCTATCACAACGGTCAGGGGATCTTTTCCGAGTGCGATATGCCGCGTCGCTGCCGCTACTACGAAAGCGCCGGGTTCATCGCCGACAGCGCCATCTATAAAGGCAACTACAGCGGCCACCCGGCCCGACAGATCGCCGCCCGTGCCAACGCCCTCGACCTGTCGCTGTTGCGCACGCCGCTCAATCATCGCTATCAATTCGGCAGCACCAACGTCATCCCGCTGCAAGCTCAGATCAACGATGACTGGGCCGACAATCTGATTGGCGCGCAATACCTGGAAATGCCCAAAGGCTCGCACACACGCGTGCGTCTGACCGTGCGCTCGGTCGATCCGCAGCAGGCGGCGTATATTCAGCTCAAGGCCAAGGAGTTTGAACAGGACGTGCAGATCGGCTTGCCGCAGGAGATGGTCGCAACCGCCGAGCAGCCACTGGAAATGAACTTCAGCTTCGACAACCCGCAAGAGCGCAAAGCGTTTTCTTTCCATTTGCTGGGGTATGGATTGGGTGCGGTTGAAGTGACGGATTTCAGTGTGATTACTGAATTGCCGGGGCAAGAGGATATTCTCGACGACGTGCCGGATGACGACACCGCCCAATCCACCTGATCACGCCCGTGTAGGAGCTGCCGCAGGCTCGGGCCGCGATCGGACGATCTTTTGCTTTTAAAATAAAGATCAAAAGATCGCAGCCTGCGGCCGCTCCTACAGTGGGAATCAGTGATTATCAGAACGTCGTGCGCAATCCGACCTGAATGCTGCGCCCTTCTGCCGGCGCAATGTCGCGCAGGATCGAACTGGCGTAACGCACGGTTTGATTGGTCAGGTTCTCGGCATTGACGAAGGCCAGCCATTTACTCTGGCCGACATCAAAGTGATACCCGACATTGGCGCCCAGCGTGGTGTAGCCGTCGGTGCCGCTTTCGTTATCCGGCACCCGATGTTGTGAACTGGCGTGCTCTACATCGATGCGCGCCTGCCAACGATCCAGTTCCCACAACAGACCACTGTTGAGCCGCAGCGGCGCGATTCGCGGTAAATCTTCGCCGGTGTCCAGGTTCTTCGCGCGGGTGTAGTCACCGGACAACTCCAGGGCAAACTTGCCGTAGGCATTTTCGCCAAGGTTCCAGCGGTCCTGCGCCTCAATACCGCTGAAGCGCGCCCGCACGCCGGAGTAGGTGTATTCAGGGATGCCATCGGCGTCCTCCTCGCCTTCATCATTCAATGTGCGACCCGTGCCGAGTAAACCGATGTAATTGGAGAAGTGGCTGTAGAACACACCGACACTGCCCTTGTGCGTGCCGTTATCGAAACGCAACGCCAGATCACTGGACACGGCTTTTTCTTTCGACAGCCCGGCATCACCGACTTCATAGGTGCCGGTCGCCACATGGGCACCGTTGGCGTAAAGCTCATAGAACGTCGGTGCGCGCTCGGTGTAGCCCAGCGTCGCAGCCACCGACCAGATCGGCGTCAGCGTGTACACCGCGCCAGAGGAAAGACTGCCAGCGGTGAAACTGCTGGAGCGGTCGGCGCTGGCGAAGCGTTCGTTACCCTTCGCGTCCGGGTCGACCGTGGTGTGCTCAAGGCGTCCGCCGAGGGTGAACAGCAGTCGATCGGTGGCTTGCAACTCCTCAAGAATGAACAGCGCAGCGGCATTGGTATCGGTCTGCGGCACAAACGCCTCTTCACCCAATGCCGAAAACTCGTTGCGGCTGACCTGTGCACCAATCACGCCATTGAACGGCCCCAACGGCTGATGCCGCGCCTCGACCCGTGCCTCGTAACCTTTGTTCTTGAACGTCGTGCCAACCTCGCCGCCTTCGATTTCGCGGTGCTCGTAATCGGTGTAACCGGCATCCAGTTTGATCGAGGTGAATGGCCCGTCGAGATTGCGTATCTCCGAGGCAAAGGCGTAGTGCTCCTGTTGCATGCGAATACGTACGTCTTGTTCAGCGGGCGAACCGTAATTGGAATCGTAGTTGCTGTAGGACAGACCGGCATAACCGTCATCCCAGGTGTACGACCCGCCGACCGCGCCGCCATCCTGGCGACCATCGCTGTTGGCCAGGCGATGTTTTTTCGAGTCGCCGTCGTCGTTTGCGCGTTCGCGAGCGGTTTTCGCGTAACCGGGGATTTTCAGGTCATTGAACTCGCGGGCGCTAGCGTCCAGATGCAAGGCGAATTCTCCGTTACCAGCCTCCAGTTTGCCGGCGCTGCTGCGCGTGGTGTCGGCACCGCCATAGCGCAACTCACCAGCGCCATGAATGCCATCGATGGCCTCAGTCGGGATGCGGTTATCGAAGGTGTTGACCACCCCGCCAATGGCACTGCCGCCGTACAGCAGAGCCGCCGGGCCACGGACGATTTCAACGCGCTCGACGTTGACCGGGTCCAGCGGCACGGCGTGGTCGTAAGACAGCGACGAGGCATCCAGCGCGCCGACTCCGTTGCGCAGAATACGGATGCGATCACCGTCCTGGCCACGAATAATCGGTCGGCTCGCACCCGGGCCGAAGTACGACGAGGAAACCCCGGGTTGCTTGTTCAGGGTTTCGCCGAGACTGCCCTTCTGTTGGAACGTGAGGTCGTCGCCGCTAAGTACCGTCGAGGGCGAGGCAAGTGTCTGGCTGCCGAGCGGATTGCCGGTGATGACTTGCGGTTGCAGTTCGAGGGTGTCGGCGGCGAATACCGGCGACGCAAAAAGCAGCGCGGCGGCCAACGGATTGAGGCGTCGTTGCAGGGGGTGGGAACGGGCAGGCATTGCAAAATTTCCATGCGCTGAAATGTGAGGATCGCTGCCAGCGTTTTGCTTTAACGCTGGTAGAAACAGAATGAAACGAATTTTATGTTATACAATAACATTTCTTCCTGTCATCCCGATTTTCACATTTTGTTTTTTGCAGAGGCTCAACAACGCATGTTTCAAGCAGGCAGCCGCTATCGGCTCATCCGTGAAGTGCTCCGAAAGAAGCTGAAAGACTTTGCCTATCAGCCTCCAATAGTCGGCCTATTAGCTGACTCCTCAAGTCGGGTCTAGCCTTACTAGTCCGAAGTCGGCACGAGCCGGCCGTAGCAGACCTGATAAGGACCCGAACATGGCAAACGAATCGAAATGCCCGTTCAACCACGCCGCCGGTGGTGGTACGACGAACCGTGACTGGTGGCCGAATCAACTCAACCTGAAAATCCTGAGTCAGCACTCGCCCAAGTCCGATCCGTTGGGCAAGGACTTCGACTACGCCAAAGCCTTCAAGAGCCTCGACTTTCAAGCCCTGAAACAAGACCTCAACGCACTGATGACCGACTCCCAGGATTGGTGGCCGGCCGACTTCGGCCATTACGGTCCCCTCTTCATCCGCATGGCCTGGCACAGCGCCGGCACCTATCGCACCGCCGATGGCCGTGGTGGCGCCGGCTCCGGGCAACAACGTTTTGCGCCGCTGAACAGCTGGCCGGACAACGTCAGTCTCGACAAGGCCCGGCGCCTGCTGTGGCCGATCAAGCAGAAATATGGTCGCAACATTTCCTGGGCCGACCTGATCGTTCTGACCGGGAACGTCGCACTGGAATCCATGGGCTTCAAAACCTTCGGCTTCTCCGGTGGCCGCCCCGATGTGTGGGAGCCGGACGAAGATGTCTATTGGGGTTCCGAGCACGAATGGCTCGGTGGCGACAGCCGTTACGGCAAAGACAAGTCAGCCATGCAGGAGCCCGGTGACGGCACGCTGGTCGCCGAACCGGATTTGCATGGCAAAGAAGAGAGCCGCACCGATCAGGGCGAACGTAATCTGGAAAACCCGCTCGCTGCGGTGCAAATGGGCCTGATTTACGTAAACCCCGAAGGCCCTGAGGGCAATCCGGACCCGGTCGCGTCGGCCCACGATATCCGCGAAACCTTTGGCCGCATGGCCATGAACGATGAAGAAACCGTCGCGTTGATCGCGGGCGGTCACGCCTTTGGTAAAACCCACGGCGCCGGCCCTGCCGATAACGTCGGGCCTGAGCCGGAAGCGGCCGGCCTCGAAGAACAGGGCCTAGGCTGGCGCAACGCGTTCGGTACAGGCAAGGGCGGCGACACCATTACCAGTGGCCTCGAAGTGACCTGGACCACCACGCCGACAAAGTGGAGCAACAACTACCTGGAAAACCTGTTTGGCTTCGAGTGGGAGCTGACCAAAAGCCCGGCTGGTGCGCACCAGTGGATTCCGAAAAACGGCGCCGGTGCCGGCACCGTTCCGCATGCCCATGACCCGAGCAAAAAGCTTTCGCCGACCATGCTTACCTCCGACCTGGCGCTGCGTTTCGATCCGGCCTACGAGCAGATCTCGCGGCGCTTCCTCGCCAATCCCGATCAACTGGCCGATGCGTTTGCCCGTGCCTGGTACAAACTGATCCACCGCGACATGGGTCCATTGTCTCGTTACCTTGGCCCGGAACTGCCGAACGAAGAACTGCTGTGGCAAGACCCGATTCCGGATGCCACGCACCCACTGATCGACGACAGCGACGCTGCCGCGCTGAAAAGCAAAATCCTCGCGTCGGGGCTTTCGGTGTCACAACTGGTCTCGACCACCTGGGCCGCTGCTTCGACATTCCGCGGTTCGGACAAACGCGGCGGCGCCAACGGCGGCCGCCTGCGTCTGGCACCGCAGAAGTTCTGGCAAGCCAACCAGCCTGAGCAACTGGCCAAAGTGCTGCAAATCCTTGAGGGCATTCAGAACGAGTTCAATGGCGGCGCTGCCGGCAAGAAAGTCTCGCTCGCGGACCTGATCGTGTTGGCCGGGAATGCCGGGGTCGAACAAGCAGCGAAAAATGCCGGCCATTCGGTCACGGTGCCATTCACTCCGGGACGTACGGATGCCAGCCAAGAGCAAACCGACGTCGACTCCTTTGGCTTCCTTGAACCGATTGCCGATGGCTTCCGCAACTACAGCAAAGGCAAGTACACCGTTTCGGCCGAGGCGCTGCTGATCGACAAGGCACAACTGCTGACCCTCACCGCACCGGAAATGACTGTGCTGCTGGGTGGTTTGCGGGTGTTGAATACCAACGTCGGGCAAACCCGGCATGGCGTATTCACCTCGCAAACTGAAGCGCTGACCAACGACTTCTTCACAAACCTGCTGGACATGGGCGTGGAGTGGAAGCCGACTTCAAGGGATGCGGATGAGTTCGAGGGGCGCGACCGTAAAACCGGCAGCGTGAAGTGGACGGCGACGCGGGTGGATCTGGTGTTTGGTTCCAATGCACAGTTGAGGGCGCTGGCTGAGGTGTATGCCAGTTCGGATGCGAAGGAGCAGTTTGTGAAGGACTTTGTGGCGGCGTGGACGAAGGTCACCAACCTGGACCGGTTTGACCTGAAGTAACTTTCAGTCAATAAAAACGCCGCATTATTAGTGCGGCGTTTTTTTATATGTACGGCTTGGGTTTTGTGGTGATGCGTGAATCCCACCCCCTCACCCCAGCCCTCTCCCCCAGGGGGGCGAGGGGGAAAGGGAGCAGATCTTCGTGCTGTTCAAAACCTGAGTTCGCCTCCGGACTTTCAGGTCGGCGTAACTCGAACATCCACCTCGATCAGTCCCCTCTCCCACTGGGAGAGGGCTAGGGTGAGGGGCTTTTGATCTGTTTCAGAATCTGAGTTCGGCTCGGACTTTCAGGTCGGTGTAACTCGAACATCACCTCGGTCAGTCCCCTCTCCCACTGGGAGAGGGTTAGGGTGAGGGCCGGTCCACAGCTGGAACACCGACTCCAACACACCATCAAGCCAGGCTCTTGCTCACCACCTCATACACATCACTCGACAACTGCCCCGACGCCCGAATCCGCTCCAGCTCGGCCTTCATCAACGCCTGACGAGCGCTGTCGTATTTGCGCCACCGAGTCAGCGGCGCCAATTGCCGAGAAGCAATCTGCGGGTTGAAGCCGTTCAGCTCGATCACCAGATCCGCAAGGAAGCGATAACCCGAGCCATCGGCCGCATGGAAGTTGATCAGGTTCTGCCCGGCAAACGCACCGACCAGCGCACGCACCTTGTTCGGGTTCTTGATGTTGAACGCCGGGTGCTGCATCAACGCTTTCACGCGCTCCAGACCGCCCGGCAAGGTGCTGCCGGCCTGCACGCTGAACCACTGATCCATGACCAGCGGGTTGTCCTTGAAGTGCTCGGCGAAACTGGCCAGTGCCAGCGCTTTCTGCTCTTCGAACGGCGAGTTGACCAACACGGCCAGCGCGGTCAGGCGCTCGGTCATGTTGTCGGCGCTTTCGAATTGCTCCAGCGCCGCTGCCAATACTTCCGGCTTGCCGCTGAGCATCAGGTACGACAGCGCAATATTCTGCAGCGCGCGACGGGCGAAATGCTCGGCTTCGGCCACGTACGGGGTTTTCTTCGACAGGTCACGGTTGGCCTGATAACGCAGCCACAGCGCCTCGAACAAACTGTCCGCCAGTTGCTTGCGGGCAAATTCGCGAGCGGTGTGAATCGCCTCGACATCCGCCACTTCGCTGATTTCGGTCAGATAGGCCTCACCCGGCAGCGAGAGCATTTCCGCAACCATCGCCTGATCCAGCGACTCATCGGACAGCACGGTTTTCAGCGCCGACACCAGACGCGGATCAAGCTTCAGACTCTCGCCCTTCTGCTGCTGGCCGATCAACTCTTGCAGGACCTGCACCGACAGTTGCTGACCGGCATCCCAGCGGTTGAAGCCGTCGCAGTCGTGCTGCATCAGGAACATCAGTTGATCGCGGTTGTACGGGAAGCTCAGTTTCACCGGCGCCGAGAAGCCGCGCAGCAGTGATGGCAGCGGCTGTGCAGCGATATCAACGAAGGTGAAAGTCTGCTCGGCTTCAGTCACCGAGATCACGCGAGTAGTGCCTTGCGCCGATGATTCGCCAGCCAGACGCAGGGCAATCTCGTTGCCTTGGCTGTCGAGCAGGCCGAGTTCGACTGGAATCACAAACGGCAGTTTTTCAACTTTATCCGGGGTTTCCGGGCAGCTCTGGCGGAAGGTCAGGCTGTAGGTTTTTGCAGCAGCGTCGTACGACTCGCTCACCGCCAGACGCGGCGTGCCAGCCTGGCTGTACCAGCGCTTGAACTGGGTCAGATCGACGCCGTTGGCATCTTCCATCGCCTTGATGAAGTCGTCGCAGGTCACCGCTTGACCGTCATGGCGCTCGAAGTACAGATCGCTGCCCTTACGGAAGCCTTCGGCGCCGAGCAAGGTGTGGATCATGCCGACCACTTCCGAACCCTTCTCGTACACGGTCAGGGTGTAGAAGTTGGAAATCTCGATAAAGCTGTCCGGGCGCACAGCGTGGGCCATCGGGCCGGCGTCTTCGGCGAACTGGTGGGTGCGCAGGTAAGCCACATCCTGAATGCGCTTGACCGTGGCCGAGTTCATGTCGGCGGAGAAGCCGGAATCACGGAACACCGTGAAACCTTCCTTCAGCGACAGCTGGAACCAGTCGCGGCAGGTCACGCGATTGCCCGACCAGTTGTGGAAGTATTCGTGAGCGACGATCGCTTCAACGCGCTGGTGCGCAGCATCGGTCGCGGTTTCGGCGCGGGCCAGTACGGCGCTGGAGTTGAAGATGTTGAGGCCTTTGTTCTCCATCGCACCCATGTTGAAGTCGTTGACGGCGACGATCATGAAGATGTCCAGATCGTACTCGCGACCGTAAACCTCTTCGTCCCAGCGCATCGACTTCTTCAGGCTGTTCATCGCGTGCTGGCACTTGTCGATGTTTTCCGGCTCGACGTAAATGCGCAGCGCGACATTGCGCTGGGTCATGGTGGTAAAGGTGTCTTCAACGCACCACAAATCACCGGCCACCAGCGCAAACAGGTACGCCGGTTTCATGAACGGGTCTTCCCACGTAGCCCAGTGCCGGCCGTCTTCGCCCGGGCCCGAGGCAATCGGGTTGCCGTTGGAGAGCAGCACCGGGTAGCTGTGCTGTTCGGCGACCACGGTGGTGGTGAACTTGCTCATCACGTCCGGGCGGTCGAGGTAATAAGTGATCTTGCGGAAACCTTCGGCCTCGCACTGGGTGCAGAACATCGTGCCGGACTTGTACAGGCCTTCCAGTGCGGTGTTGGTTTCCGGGTGGATCTTGACGCTGGTGTCGAGCGTGAAGGTTTCGCTGGTCGGTTGCAGAGTCAGATGGTTTTCGGTCAGCTGGTAGTCGGCGTCAGACAGCGCCTGATCGGCCAGGCTCACAGACAACAATTCCAGCTGCTGGCCATCGAGTACCAGCGGCGGCAGGCCCGGGCCACGCGCCGGGTTGCGGCGCATCACCAACTGCGCGTGCACCAGGCTGTGATCCTCGAACAACTCGAAGGTCAGGTGTGTTTCGTCGATCAGGTACTCGGGCGCCTGATAGTCCTTCAGGTAAATCATCTTCGGTTGTTCGGTGCGCATGCTGGCGTCCTTATTGATGCACGGCGAGCTGATAGGCCGTGTACTTGCGAATGTTGATCACGCCGGTGTCGAAGATCAGGTACTGGCCCTTGATCCCCAGCAGCGTGCCTTCGGCAATCGGGTTCTTGTCCAGGTTGAAGCTGACGATTTTGGCCGGGTATTGCTCGACCGGGTAGCGGATTTCCAGCGGTTCGACATCGGCAATGGTCTGAATCGCCTGCAGGCCGAATCGCTCCTGCAAACCTTGCAGGCCTTCGGCGCAGCTTTCGAATAACTGGTCACGTACCTGCGCCAGATCGACCGCCGCCGCATCACCCTTGAGCAACGCGCGCCAGTTGGTCTTGTCCGCCACCTGACTGCGGAACAGGTCTTCAACGAAGCCCGATTGCTGCCGTGTCGAGACGCGCATGATCGGCAATGCCTGACATGCACCCTGATCGATCCAGCGAGTCGGCAGTTGCGTAGCACGAGTGATGCCAACCTTGATGCCCGACGAATTGGACAGGTAAACCACATGATCGGTCATGCAAAACTGCTCGCCCCACGCTGGATCGCGACAGGTGCCGGCGTCATAGTGGCAACGCTCCGGGCTCATGATGCACAGATCGCACTGCGCCAGTTTGGTCATGCACGGGTAGCAATAGCCCTGACTGAAACTGGTTTTGGTCTTGCGCCCGCAATGGGTGCAGTGGATCGCCCCCAGGTATTCCAGACGCACCGTGGTGCCGATCAACGGGTTGACCGGCACCTCGACGTCATCCAGACGAAACGCGTATTGCACGTTCGGCCCGTCCAGGCGCGCCGACATTTTGCTGATTGCACCGCGGCCAATCTCGATCAATGGATGGCATCCGACTTGAACAGGATGTTCGGCACTTCAATCGACTTCGAGGCACATTCCTGCGGGCCCATGTAACCGGTGCGCTGGTCTTCAGGCAGGTTCTGGATTTCCCAGGCGATCATCGCCTGCAACGACAGCTCGCGCTGTTCGGCGGTGAGTTTGCCACCGTCGGACCATTTGCCGATTTCCACGGCCAGCTTCAGGCTCTCGTAGATGTCCGGGGTAATGTTGTTGATCATGTCGTTAAAAGAGGACATCAGGGTCTCCGTGCTCTTTATCTACAGAAAATTTTAGGCGGCCAGTTTACGGCGGTTATACAAACCGCCCAACAAACCGGTGAAGCATCCGATGAGTAACCCGCCGACGTGGGCAGCGTTGGCGATTTCGCCGAAACCGATCATCGAGATCAGCCCGGACATGCACACCAGCAACCACACCAGCATCATCACCAGCACGCCGCGCGGGAGGCGATAGGCGGGGTTCGGCGACAGCAGCTGGAAGATCCAGCAATGCCCGAGCAAACCGTAAAGTACGCCGGACAGCCCGCCAAACAAGGTCGCGCCGCTCCAGACAAACTGTGCGTAGTTGGAAACGAGGCTGAACAACAGCGTCAAGCCGATCAGGTTAATGCTGCCCTGACGCGACTCGATACGCCGGCCCAGCTCCCAGTACCACATGCCGTTCATGGCCAGGTGGAGGATGCCGAAGTGGATCAGCATCGGCGTGACCAGCCGCCACCACTGCCCCGCCGCAAGGCTGTCGGCCAACGGTGTGAAATGGATGTACTCGCCGACTACCTGAAAATCGAGGAAGGTCAGCCAGCGCAGGGTCTGCAGATTCTCACCGAGGTACGTCAATCCACCAACGATCAGGCACAACAACAGGATGAACCCCGTGGCCTTGGCGTATTTCAGTTGCTCGGCAAAGCTCGGCCGCTTGACGGTCGGCGCGACGGGAATGTCCATTTGCTGATCGGGATCGCCAGCCGGGAAGCGTTCGTAGAGTGAACGCACGTCATCGCTGATTTCCGCCGGCGCCCACAACACTTGTTCGCCGGCCTCTTCGCTGACCCGATGCGGCACTTGCATTCGTTGCAGCAGTTTGACGAAACCGCTCAAGTCCACTGCCAACGGCAGACGTAATACCGCTACCGCACTCATTGCAGCACCTCCGGCCGCTCGACATCGACCCAGACAAATTTATGCGGATCGAGGCGGGTTTCCTGATCCAGACGATAGGCGACCAGTTTGCCGTAGAGCACCGCGCTGTAATCCAGACACGCGAGGTTCGGGCGGATCGGCGCCGGTTTGCCGCTGCGCCAATAGTGGCCGACGAACAGCAACGGCTCGTCGACGCCGTAGCGCAGCAGGTTGTTTTTTTCGCTGGAGGTCAGCGGCTTCTGCGCCACCGGGTCTGGCAGTGCATCCGGCTGGAAGACGATATCGCCGTAGGTTTTCGGATCGTCTTCCCAGAACTTGGTGCGGAAGAACGAACGCACCAGACCGTCGCCGCTGGTCATGGTCAGGCCATCCGGCAGGCGCATGTCAGTGCCGCGCAGCAGACGGTCGAACACGGTGCAGGCGAAGCTGTCCGGCACGGCCGAGGCCTGCAGGAAGTGTTCGTCGATGCAGCCATTGGGGAACAGCGCTCGCAACGGTTCGATCAGTCCGGCATCCCAGCAAGCGTGGACAACACGGAAACGTCCGGCGTCGACAAACAGCGGCAGCTCGTAAAACCAGCGCTGGAAATCATGCCAGTCGCCAGGATGGTCTTCGAATTGAGTCAGGGTTTCGTGCAGCAGGCGTGCATGGCGCGGCGTGTGTTCGCGCACGAACTGCTTGCCGCTGCCCGGTAGCGCCGGCGTGCTCCAGCCCAGCGCGTTGAATTCGTGGTTGCCCATGATGCACAAGGCCTGACCGGCCTCGACCATGTCGTGGACGATGTGCAGCGCTTCGCGAATGCGTGGGCCACGGTCGATGATGTCGCCGACGAACACGGCCATGCGCGATGGATGCCGCCAGACCCCGCCCTGCTTGTGATAACCGAGTCGGTCAAGCAAGTGTTCGAGGGTCAGGGCGCATCCGTGCACGTCACCAATCAGGTCATAACTGCGCGCGGGATCGAGCATCAGTCGCCTCCACCGCCCAGCTTGCTGCCCCAGCCGAGCTTGGTGCGGCAGACTTCGTAGTAGTTGTGATCGAGCGGATGAATAAGCCGCAGCTTCTGCGCTTTCTTGCTGACGGTGATGGTGTCACCCGGCGCGCAGGTGAAATGGTTCTGCCCGTCACAGGAGACTTGCGGGTAAATCTGCATGTTTTTCGACACGACGATTTTCAGCTCACTGTTGCCATCGACCACAATTGGCCGGCTCGACAACATATGGGGGTACATCGGCACGATCACAATGGCATCGAGCTTGGGATGCATGATCGGCCCACCGGCGGACAGCGCGTACGCGGTGGAACCGGTCGGCGTGGCGACGATCAGGCCGTCGGCCTTCTGGCTACAGACGAACTGGCCGTCGATGTACAACTCGAACTCGATCATCCGCGTCGATTTGCCGGGGTGCAGCACCACATCGTTGAGCGCGTCGCCCTGACCAATGGCCTCGGCATGCCGGCGCACTTCGGCTTGCAGCAGGAAGCGGTTTTCCACCAGATAGTGGCCGTCGAGCACCTTGGCGACTTCGACTTCCAGCTCATCCGGGCGAATATCGGTGAGGAAGCCGAGGCTGCCACGGTTGATCCCCAGCACCGGAATATTGTGTTTGGCCAGCGCACGCGCGGCGCCGAGCAGGCTGCCGTCACCGCCGACGACGATGACCATGTCGCAGACTTCGCCGAGCATCTTGCGCGACGAGGTTTGCAAACCGTGGCCCGGCAGCACTTCGGCGATGGTGTCTTCGAGGATCACATGCAGGTGACGATCGAGCAGAAACCGTTTCAGTCGGCGGACGGTATCCAGCACCTGGGAACTGCCCAGGCGACCGATGATGCCGATATTACGAAATTGCTCCATGGGACCTCTGCGGACAATCGAAAACGCGAAAAACACGATTATGGGCGAAAGCGCCGGTTAGACAAAATCCTTTCAGCCTCAAGGGTGTGCTCGTGTTTACGGCTATGCTCGCAAGATGATCCTATTTCCCGACTTGCTGCAGTTGCCCCACCAATTACGCCATCCGGAAGTGCGCGATCTGGCGTGGGTGATCCTCGCCCCGCCGATGCTTGCCACCACACCGTGGCCGCAGCGCCATCCGCTGGCGGGCAGTGACTGGGTGCACGATCCAGAGCGACTGGAGCACTGGTTGCGCCAGCTTGATCGCGACAGCTATGGCTTGCTGCATTGGTTGTCACAGGCACGTACGCGGCGGCTGGGCTTGTATTACGAGCGTCTGTGGCAGTTTGCCGTGCAGCATGCGCCGGGCATTGAATTGATCGCCGCCAACCTGCCGATCCGCCGTGAGGGCCACACGCTCGGTGAGCTGGACATGCTGCTGCGTGATCGCGATGGCGTGCATCACCTGGAACTGGCGATCAAGCTTTACCTTGGGCCGCAAAATGGTGACGGTCGTGATCCGGCGCAATGGCTGGGGCCGGGTTGTCATGATCGGCTGGACCGCAAACTGGCGCATCTGGCGCAACATCAGTTGCCGATTTCGGCGCGCCCGGAAAGCCGTGCAGTATTGGCGAAGCTGGACATCGAGGTGTTCAGTGCGCAGCTGTGGCTGGGCGGTTATCTGTTGTACCCGTGGCCCGGGCAGGCTGAATCACCGAACGGTGCGCATCCGCAGCATTTGCGCGGCAGTTGGTTGCATCAGAAGGACTGGCCGGCGTTTGTCGCGCAACGTCCAGCCGGACGCTGGCAACCCCTGCCCCGCCATGCCTGGCTGGCGCCGGCGCATTATCCGGCGGATCAGACCTGGACTTTGGAGCATTTACGGATGTGGCTGGAGGATCTTGAGCCACTGGCCCCGGCGCAGTTGATGGTACGCCTGATCGAGAATGCGCGAGGGCAATGGGAAGAGGCTGAGCGGTTGTTTCTGGTGTCCGACCTTTGGCCGAATGTACCCGGCCAGGCCTGATTTTTTTGTGTCGCCTGTACCGGCCCCATCGCTGGCAAGCCAGCTCCCACAGGTTTTGTGGTGTGGCCCAGATAGTGAACACACCACAAAGCTAATGGGAGCTGGCTTTGTGGTGTGACTCAGGTAGTGAGCACACCACAAAGTTAATAGGAGCTGGCTTTGTGGTGTGGCTCAGGTAGTGAGCACACCACAAAGTTAATAGGAGCTGGCTTTGTGGTGTGACTCAGGTAGTGAGCACACCACAAAGTTAATAGGAGCTGGCTTTGTGGTGTGGCTCAGGTAGTGAGCACACAGAAGATCCCTGTGGGAGCTGGCTTGCCAGCGATTGCGGCCGACTCGGTCTAAATGGACAGCCGCACAGCCAAAGCCGCCAACGTCACCAACAACACCGGCACCGTCAACACAATCCCGACCCGGAAGTAATACCCCCAGCCAATGTGAATCCCCTTGCGCTCCAGCACATGCAGCCACAACAACGTCGCCAGACTGCCGATCGGCGTGATCTTCGGCCCCAGATCGCTGCCAATCACGTTGGCATAGATCATCGCCTCCTTGACCACCCCGCTCGCCTGACTCGCATCGATCGATAACAAGCCAATCAACACCGTCGGCAGGTTATTCATGATCGACGACAGCAACGCCGTCAGCACCCCCGTGCCCATTGCCGCGCCCCAGACGCCGTGACCTGCGAAGACATCCAGCCAACCGGCCAGATACCCGGTCAGCCCGGCATTGCGCAGGCCATAGACCACCAGATACATGCCCAGCGAAAAAATCACGATCTGCCAGGGCGCTTCCTTCATCACCTTGCGCGTGGAAATCTTGTGGCCACGGGCGGCGATGCCCAGCAACAGCGCGGCGCACACGGCGGAAATCGCACTGATCGGAATGCCCAGCGGCTCCAGCGCAAAGCAACCGATCAGCAGAATCACCAACACCGCCCAACCGGCATAGAACGTGGCTTTGTCGTGAATCGCGGTTTCGGGATGTTCGAGTTGCTCAGGGTCGTACGCCGCTGGGATGTCGCGGCGGAAGAACCACAGCAACATACCCAGCGTTGCCGCGACGCTGACGAAGTTCACCGGCACCATCACTGCGGCATAACGGTTGAAGCCAATGTGAAAGAAGTCCGCCGAAACAATGTTGACCAGGTTCGACACCACCAGCGGCAGGCTCGCCGTGTCCGCAATAAAACCCGCGCCCATGACAAAGGCCAAGGTCGCGGCCGGAGAGAACCGTAGCGCCAGCAACATCGAAATCACGATCGGCGTGAGGATCAGCGCCGCGCCGTCATTGGCGAACAGCGCTGAAACCAGCGCGCCGAGCAGCACCATAAAGGCAAACAGCTTGCGCCCGCTGCCCCGCCCCCAACGCGCCACGTGCAACGCGGCCCAATTGAAAAACCCGGCTTCGTCGAGCAACAGGCTGATGATGATCAGCGCGACAAAAGTGCCAGTGGCGTTCCAGATGATCTGCCACACCAGCGGGATATCGCTCAGGTGCACAACGCCGAAGATCAGCGCCAGCAAGGCGCCAAGCGTCGCACTCCAGCCGACGCCGAGGCCTTTGGGTTGCCAGATGACAAGGGTAATGGTCAGCAGGAAAATCAGTGACGCAGCGAGCATCCGCAACAGCCTTAAATTGAAATGGGGTTATGAAGCCAACACAAAACCTGTAGGCCTTCGCCTGCTCGCGATAGCGGACTGTCAGTTACCAATTGGTCGACTGACACACCGCTATCGCGAGCAGGTGAAGGCCTACATTGTTCCGTGTACAGGTTACTTCTTGTGTTGCTCGACGAACTGTCCGTAGGCATTGATAAAGCTTTGCAGAAAAGGTTTCACCGACTCACTCAACTTGCCCGCCTCATCAAACGCCGAGCCTGCACCGCCCAGATACGCTTCCGGCTGCTGCATGCACGGCACGTTGAGAAACACGAACGACTGGCGCAGATGCTGATTCGCCCCGAAACCACCGATGGCACCTGGCGAAACACTGATCACCGCCCCCGGTTTGCCACTCCAGACAGCCTTGCCATAAGGCCGCGAGCCGACGTCGATGGCATTCTTCAGCGGCGCTGGCACCGAACGGTTGTATTCGGGCGTGACAAACAGCACCGCGTCGGATGAACCCACTTTTTGCCTGAAAGTGCTGTAGGCTGCCGGCGGTGAATCACCGTCGATGTCTTCGTTATACAGTGGCAGATCGCCAATTTCGACAATCTCAAGCTTTAGGTTCGCCGGAGCCAGTTCTGCCAGTGCCAGGGCGACTTTGCGATTGATCGATGCTTTGCGCAGGCTACCGACCACTACGGCGACGTTGTAGACATTGCTCATGGAAGACTCTCGATGGTCCGTGGGAGGAGCGAGTAGTTATAGATGATCCGGTGACGATTCCACCAGCACACAAGGGCAAATTCCTGCGTGCTGATTATTTTTTTCCTGTAGGAAAACTTACAGGCCTTGATGGCGGTCTACCAAGCCGCAAATCAAGCGTTTTATCTCCAGAGGTTCTAAGCAGATGGCAGCAGTACTCGTCGGTCAGTTCCATGCAAGAGATGCGGAAGGCCGCGTTTATTCCGTGCATGAGTTCCAGGAATCCAATCCGTCGGCAGACGGTTCCACTGGCTCGGAGCCGATTTACAAACTGGCGATTGGCGATCGCGTCAACAAGGTCAGCGAGAACGAGTTTCTCCTGGTCCAGTCAGGTATCACCCTGACGCGTGAACCCGAGCCAACCGTCGCTTCATAACTGGCCGTTATGAGCAGAAGTCATATGCGCAGACTTGGGGTAGGATTCAGCCACTGACCCCACCTGCTGAACATGGACTTCACGCATGCGTTTACGTCATATCGAAGTGATTCAGGCGCTCTTGCAGACCGGTCACCTGGGCACCGCCGCCGAATGGTTGCAGTTGCCGGTGGCCGAGGTCGAAGAGCGTTTGCGCGAAGCCGAGAGTCAGTTGGGGTTCATGCTGTTCGCCAGCGTGCGCGGACGCCTGCAATCGACACCCGAAGCGCGGGCGTTGCAGGTCGAAATCGCCCACGTTTATGAAGCGTTGGAGCCGGTGCAACGGCTGGCCAGCAGTCTCAAGCAATACCTCGCCCCACCTTTGCGCATCATCGGCACTGCGCCGCTGGCGCAACAATTACTGCCACAAAGTCTCGCCGCCCTGCGTCGTCGTCTGCCCGACGCACCGTGCAGCCTGCTCAGCGCGCCGACTCGCGACATTGTCCGCAGCCTGTTGCTGCGCGAGAGCGATCTCGGTTTAAGCCTGCACGACCCCGAACATCCCGACATTGATTGCCGGCCATTGGCCCAGGGCAAGCTGCAATTGCTCGCGCCCCATGGCTGGTTGCAGCCGAAACAGAAATACATTTCCCTGCAGGATCTGGCCGGTCAGGCCATGATCGGCCTCGAAGGTCAGGACCCGTTGAGCCCGGCACTGGAAAACAAACTCCAGGCGCTGCACCCGGCGCCGAGTGTGCAGACGCGGGTGCAAACCCATCAGATGATGCGCAGCATGGTCGAGGCCGGTGAAGGCCTGGCCATCGTCGACCCGTTCACTGCACTGGGCGCGCGCCCGGCCGGGCTGGATGTCTGCCCGCTGTCGCCGGCCGTACCGATCAGCGTCTACGCGCTGACCTTCAAGCACGTCGCGCCGTCGGCAGCGATTCAGACGTTACTGGCGATCCTCACGGAACAAGCCGAGGCGATGCTGGCGAGCTGATCGGGTTCTCCAACGGGTTATCGAATAATCGATACCAGAACAGCGCCACTTCGGCGGTGTTCGGATCAATGCCGCGATAGCGCAACTGGTCGATACCACCGATCACATAGCCGCAACGCTCATACAGCCGACAGGCGCCGAGGTTGTTGTTCTGGGTTTCCAGCATGATCCCCGGTAGCTTTTTCTTGCGGCTCCAGAACTGCGCGACATCCAGCAAGGCCTTGGCCACACCATGGCGGCGCGCCGGCGCATGCACCGCCAGTTCATCGATATGCGCGAAGCCGTTCCAGTTGGTGCTGATCACCAGATGGCCAACCGGCTCATCATCCAGATAGGCCATGAAAATCGCGCTATCGGCCGCGTTGTGGAAAGCGCTGAACTCCTCCGGATCGATGCCGTAGCACTTGCGGTACGGCACGATCGGCGTCACCCGCCATTGTTCGACAGGCTGGCCGATCACGGCGGCACCATAGGCCGCGACTTCGAAGCTGAAGTCGCTGCCCCAGATATACGGCGCAAAGCCTTCATCGGCGACGCGCACCGACAGCCCTGGGTATTTTGGATTCATGACCGGTTGCATACTGGGAAAAGTCCTCATTCCTTGACGCAATCGACGGTGTATTGCCGCCCATTGCCTTCATCTTCGTGCTGCAATCCATGCACATCCGCGACAAAACCGGGGAAGCTGCTATCGAACGTGCGAGCAAATTTCAGGTAATCAATAATCGATCGGGTCGATTCGGTAAAGCGTTCGCCGGGCATGATCAGCGGAATGCCCGGCGGATACGGTACTAGCATGACCGCCGCAACCCTGCCTTCCAGCTCATCGATCGGCACCGCTTCGACTTCGCCGCGCACCAGATGATCGTAGGCGTGGGCCGGTTTCATGGCAATTTCCGGCAGCACGGTATACATGCGTTTCAGGTGTTTGGCTGTGGCATTGCTGCGGTAGCAGGCGTGCAATTGATCGCACAAATCGCGCAGGCCCATGCCGCGATAACGCGCGGCGTCTTGCTGAGCCACACACGGCAGGCAGGTGTCGAGGCGCACATTCGCATCGTAGCTGCGCTTGAACTCCAGCAGTTCGGTGAGCAGCGTGCTCCACTTGCCTTTGGTAATACCCATCGAGAACAGCACCAGGAACGAATACAGCCCGGTCTTCTCTACCACCAGGCCGCGCTCCCAAAGAAACTTGCTGACCACCGCCGCCGGTATGCCCTTCTCGCTCAGCGCGCCACCGGCATTGAGCCCCGGCATGACGAGGGTGACCTTGATCGGATCGAGCAACACGTAATCGTCACTGACTTCGCCGAAACCATGCCAATCGGCATCCGGTTGCAGCAGCCAGTCCTCGGTCTGCACGCGATCAATGCCTTCGACACCCGGCGGCTGCCAGATCGAAAACCACCAGTCATCGGCGGCAATGTGCTGACGCAGATTGGCCAGCGCGCGACGAAAGCTCAGGGCTTCGTCGAAGGTTTCCTGCAACAGCGAACGCCCGGCCGGGCCTTCCATCATCGCCGACGCCACGTCCAGCGAAGCGATGATGCTGTACTGCGGCGAGGTCGAAATGTGCATCATGAACGCTTCATTGAAACGGTCGCGGTCGAGTTGCCGCGCGCCGCCGTCCTGCACATGAATCATCGACGCCTGACTGAACGCCGCCAGCAGTTTGTGCGTGGAATGCGTGGTGAATACCAGCGGGCTGTCTTCGCTGCGCGAGGTGGCCATGCCGTAGCGCCCGGTGAAGAATTCATGAAACGCCGCGTAGGCGTACCAGGCTTCATCGAAATGCAGCACTTCGACGCTGGTGCCAAGGCTTTGCTTGATCAACTCGGCGTTGTAACAGAGGCCATCGTAGGTCGAGTTGGTGACCACGGCGAGTTTGACTTTCGCTGTGCGGCCCTTGGTCAGCGGGCTGGCATCGATCTTCGCTTGAATCGATTCGCGGCTGAATTCGCTCAGCGGAATCGGCCCGATAATCCCCAGCTCATTGCGCTCCGGGCACAGGTACAACGGAATGGCGCCGGTCATGATGATGGCGTGCAACACCGACTTGTGGCAGTTGCGATCGACCAGCACCAGATCATCGCGCCCGACCATCGAGTGCCAGACAATCTTGTTGGCGGTCGAGGTGCCATTGATCACGAAAAAGGTGTGATCGGCGCCGAAATTGCGCGCCGCCCGCGCTTCCGCTTCGGCGAGCGGCCCGGTGTGATCGAGCAGCGAACCAAGCTCTGGCACCGACACCGACAAATCCGAACGCAGGGTGTTTTCACCGAAGAACTGATGGAACGCCTGCCCCACCGGACTCTTGTGATACGCCACGCCGCCGCCATGGCCGGGGGTGTGCCAGGAATAATTGGAGTCCGCCGTATGCTGCACCAGCGCCTTGAAAAACGGCGGCAGCAAGCCATCCAGATACTTGCGCGCCGCCCGCGCCACTTGCCGCGCCAGAAACGGCACGGTGTCCTCGAACAGATAGAGAATGCCGCGCAATTGATTGAGCTCGGCCATGGCATCGGCCGGGGCATTTTCCAGGGTGACCTGCTCGCCGAGGGCGAAGATCGGCAGATCCGGCGCACGCACCCGTGCCAGACCGATCAGTTCGGCCATGTTCTGCAACAGATGCGAGTTAGTGCTGGCGTCCTCGGCGGCAATCAGCATGCACGCGAGGCCATGGTGAGTCGATGCCACCAACCGTCCTTCGGTGTAGTCGATGGCCGAAACGATATTGAAACCTTCCTGCTCCAACTCCCGGGCGATGCCACGGATACGGTCACCCGCGACCGTGTCGGCCTTGATGTCGCGATGGACGATCAACACCGGAAACTTCAAATCTTTGTACATGAGGCTCAGTGTCCCGAGGCGGCAGAATTGAATCGGCCAATGCACTCAGGGTAGAGGGTTGCAGCGAAAGTGGCGAGGGTGGCCACTTGGCTTCATACCGCTAAAAACAAAAGATCGCAGCCTTCGGCAGCTCCTACAGGGGATCACATTTCAATGTAGGAGCTGCCGCAGGCTGCGATCTCTTGATCTTCAGGCCTGGGCGTCGGCTTCGGCGATCTGCGTCCATAACGCCGGGCCACCGGCAGACTTGGCAATGATCTCCAACCGCACCAGATGCGCCGCCAGCTCCTCTTCCGTCGCACGAATGATTCGCGCTGGCTGGCGATCCGCCGGCAAACGACGAATCTCGGTCGCCGAGTTATCCGCACCATCGCCCGTACCATTGCCGTCAGACGCATTACCCGCCAGCGACAGGCTGGTCTGGCCGCCTGTCATGGTCAGGTAGACGTCGGCAAGAATCTCCGAGTCGAGCAAAGCGCCGTGCAGTTCACGACCGGAGTTGTCAACGCCGTAGCGTTTGCACAACGCATCGAGGCTGTTGCGCTGCCCCGGGTGACGTTCCCGGGCCATCATGAGGGTGTCGAGGATCGAGCAGTGCTGGGTGATGTCAGCGCGATCCTGCTGGCCCATCAAGGCGAATTCGTTGTTGATGAAGCCAACGTCGAACGCCGCGTTGTGGATGATCAGCTGCGCGCCTTTGATGAACTCGAAAAACTCATCGGCGACTTCGGCAAAGCGTGGCTTGCCGACCAGGAACTCGTTGGTGATGCCGTGAACGCCGATGGCGCCTTCATCACTCTCGCGATCCGGCTGCAGATAAACGTGAAAATGCCGGCCCGTCAGGCGTCGGCCGATCAGTTCGACACAGCCGATTTCAATGATCCGGTGACCATCGGTCACCGGCATGCCGGTGGTTTCGGTATCGAGTACAACGGATCTGGTGGCCATCAGTGTTCAGCTCTCAACGGGTCGATCTTGCAAAAAACGCGGATGTTAACACGCTCGGTGGGGTGTTTCAGTCAGACCGTGGCGTCCCATTCGCGAGCAGGCTCGCTCCCACATTGGAATGCATTCCAACTTAGGGCATCAGATCTGGAATGCATTTCCCTGTGGGAGCGAGCCTGCTCGCGAAGGCCGCGCCACGGTGTAACGGCAAAATCAGCTCTGCTTGTAACCGCGCACTTCGTCGACACCACGGTTAGCCAACTGGTCCGCCCGCTCGTTACCGTGATGACCAATGTGCCCACGCACCCATTTCCAGGTGACTTTGTGGCGGTTGACCTGCTCGTCCAGCTCTTTCCACAGATCAGCGTTCTTCACCGGCTCTTTCGCGGCGGTTTTCCAGCCACGTTTTTTCCAGTTGGCCATCCACTCGTTGATGCCCTTCATCACATACTGCGAGTCAGTCACCAGCAGCACTTCGCACGGACGCTTCAAGGCTTCGAGGCCACGGATCGCGCCGAGCAGTTCCATACGGTTGTTGGTGGTGTTGGCTTCGCCGCCCCACAACTCCTTTTCGACGCCCTTGCACACCAGCAAGGCGCCCCAACCGCCCGGGCCGGGGTTGCCCTTGCAGGCGCCGTCAGTGAACAGTTCTACGGTGTCGACGCTTTCAACGCTTTCGCTCATGCCACTCTATCCAGAAAAATGCCTGTCTTGCCGATCACGGATCGACAATGACCGAGGCCGGGACAAGCCCGGCCACAAATAAAAGAAGGTTTACGGTTCGATGCGGCGGCGGTTGACCTTGGCCATCGGCAGCGGAATCAGCTTGCCCATCGGCTCGCGACGTTCCTGCCGCAACGGCCTGAGCCCCACGACGATCTTGCGCGCGACCAATAAATAGAAGCCACCGCCCGACAGCTGCCAGTCACCGGCCTTGCGTTCCCAGCCGGCCAGACGGGCCTGCCACTTGGGTGACGCGAGCGGCGGACGATAGCACCCGAAGCGGCGTTTCTCCAGCGCAAAGCCCAGCAGATTGAGCCAGTCGGCCACCCGCGACGGCGAGATGCAGCGCGCCTGACGCAAGGCGTCGTGGGCGAAAACATGGCGCAGACCCCAGGTGCTCCACGGGTTGATACCGATGATCAGCAAATGCCCGCCGGGGCGCACGCTGCTCGCTGCTTCACGCAGCAAACCATGAGGCGACAGGCAGAAATCCAGGCCGTGCTGCATCACCACCACATCGGCGGCATGCTCGCTCAGCGGCCAGGCTTGCTCTTCGCAGACAATCTCGACCCCCGGCAACGGCGCACCGAGGCGCACATTGCGCTGTACTTGCGGCGCCGCCGGCGGGGTTTCGGCCGAGGGGCCGTAATGCACCAGATAACCGCCAAAGAACCGGCCCAACTCGTCTTCGAGCATGCGCCGCTCTTCATCGAGCAGAAATTGCCCGAGCGGGCCGGACAGCCATTCACGGGCTGCACCGATCAGGGCCAGCCAGTCAGGATCAGCCTGTGCGAACGCTTTATCACTCATCGCATTCTCCAAAGCGCCAGGAACTACTAAGATGCGCCAATGTTTTCCGCTTGGCGAATTCCGACGATGATACAGATCAGTGCCCTGCCCGCGTTCACCGACAACTACATCTGGTTGTTACAGGATCACCGCACCCAGCGCTGCGCGGTGGTCGATCCGGGCGATGCCGCGCCGGTACAGGCATGGCTTGCAGCGCACCCGGGCTGGGTGTTGAGCGACATTCTGATCACCCACCACCATCATGATCACGTCGGCGGCGTCGAACGCCTGAAAGCGGCGACCGGCGCCAAGGTCTACGGCCCGGCCAGCGAAAACATTCCGGGGCGCGATGTGGCGCTCAAGGACAACGACACGGTCAGCGTGCTCGGCTGGGACTTCGACGTCTATGCGGTGCCCGGTCACACCCTGGGACACATTGCCTATTACCACCACGGCCTGCTGTTCTGCGGCGACACCCTGTTCGCCGCCGGTTGCGGTCGCCTGTTCGAGGGCACGCCGGAGCAAATGCACCATTCTCTCAGCCGCCTTGCAGCGTTACCGGAAGATACGCTGGTCTACTGCACGCATGAATACACTCTGAGCAATCTCAAGTTTGCCGCCGCCGTCGAACCGACGAACCCGGACATTACCGCCCGTCTGGAAAAAGTCACCCAGCAGCGGCAAAACGGTGTGATGACCCTGCCCTCGACGCTCGCCCTGGAAAAGCTCACAAACCCGTTTTTGCGCACCACTGAAACATTAGTTACACAAAAAGTGGACGAACGGGCAGGCGCTCAAAACCGGGCGCCGAGTGAGGTATTTGCGGCTCTGCGGGCCTGGAAAGATAAGTTCTAAGTACCCCGCCGCTTGGTACAAAAATTCTGAATGGTTGACCTAGGGGGGTGCGCTTTCTAGAATCCCCCGACATTTTTGCCCGGAACTTACTTCCAGCCAATGTCGTCATCCATACGTAAGTCCGTCAATTCAGACGCATTGACCCGCCTGGCGCAAGCCATCGCGGTGGCTGTGTCCGCCACGCTGGCGGGCTGTTCCAGCCATGCTCCGCAGACTGAAGCGACCCATACGCCGAACATTGCTGCGCGAGCCAAGCAGAAGCCGATCTGGCTGACCGAAAAGCCCAGCCCACAGGTTCCCCAGGACATCTGGGAACGCATGCGCCAGGGCTTTCAGCTGCAGGAAGGCCTCGGCGTCAACCCGCGCATCGAGCAACAGCGCCTGTGGTTCGCCAGCAATCCCTCTTTCCTCGAGAACGCCGGCGAACGCGGCAGTCTCTATATTCACTACATCGTCGAACGCCTCGAAGAACGCAACATGCCGCTGGAACTGGCCCTGCTGCCAGTGATTGAAAGCGCCTATAACCCGATGGCCTATTCGCGGGCCGATGCGGTGGGTCTGTGGCAATTCATTCCGTCCACCGGGCGTTACTTCAACCTGCGTCAGACCCGCTTCTATGATGGCCGTCGCGATATCACCGCTTCGACCACGGCAGCGATGGATTACCTGACCCGTCTGCACGACATGTTCAACGGTGACTGGTTGCTGGCATTGGCGGCATATAACGCCGGTGAAGGCACGGTCAGCCGCGCCATCGAACGTAACGAAAAGCTTGGCCTGCCCACCGATTACTGGAACCTGCCGCTGCCGGCGGAAACCCAGGCGTACGTGCCGAAGTTGCTGGCACTGTCGCAAGTGGTGCTGGCGCCGGAAGCTTACGGCGTGAACCTCAACCCGATTGCCAACGAACCGTACTTCCAGGTCGTCGAAATCAACCAGCGCATGGATTTGTCCAAAGTCGCCGCGGTTGCCAACATCGACGAAGACGAACTGTTCCAGCTCAACCCGGCCTTCAAGCAACGCACCACCATCGATGGCCCTCAGCATTTGCTGGTGCCAACGTCGAAGGCGCAATTGCTGACCGCCAGTTTGCAGACCATGCGGCCTGACGAACTGATCAGCCCGCGTTCGCTGAAGCCAGTGTTCGAGGGTGCTGACCCATCGGAAGTGGCCAAGCTCAAGCGGGCTTATCGCGTGAAGCGTGGCGACAACCTCGGTTCCATTGCCAAGGCCAACAAGGTCGAAGTCAAGGATCTGCAACGCTGGAACAAGCTGACCGGCAAGAACCTCAAAGTTGGCCAGACTCTGGTCATGCAGGACACCACCAAGCGTGCTCCGGCTCGCAAGTCCGGCCGTGTGAACACGGTGATTGCGGCCAACAGCAAGAGCAAAGGCAAGGACGACAGCGCGCAGCAGACTCAGTACAAGGTCAAACGCGGCGATACGCTGTACGTGGTAGCCAAGCGCTTCAACGTTGAGATGCAGCATCTCAAGCGCTGGAATCCGGGTGCGGGTAAAGCATTGAAGCCGGGGCAGATGCTCACGGTTTATCAGCCGCACTGACAGACGAGCCCCTGAATTTTCAGGGGCTTTTTTTTGGTTCGGATTTTGTGGCGTGCTTTAGATCGATCCCCCTCACCCCAGCCCTCTCCCCCAAGGGGTAGAGGGGGAAAGGGAGCCGATCGGGGGCTTTTCAAAATCTGAGTTCAGCTCGATATCGCACGTCGGTGCAATTCGCCTAGACACCACTTTCAGTCCCCTCTCCCTCCGGGAGAGGGTTAGGGTGAGGGGCTTTTCAAACCGTGAGTTCGACTCGACGGTTCAGGTCGGCGTAGCTCGAAGAAACAACTCGGTCAGTCCCCTCTCCCTCTGGGAGAGGGTTAGGGTGAGGGGCTCTTCGCGCAAACGATTAACCCCGCATTAACCCGCATCTTTTTCCTGTCCAGACAAGCTGTTACTGTACGGCCCACTAAGCCCAAGCCGCCTGGATCGGATCTGACTTGAAGCGTGCCCTCCTCCTGCTCCTGATCAGCCTGGCCTTGAGCTCAACCGCAAGCGCGACGATTACCGAAAGTCACGGTTATGCGCAGTTCGGCACGCTCAAGTACCCGGCCAGATTTACCCACTTCGACTGGGTCAACCCGCAAGCGCCCAAGGGCGGTACGTTGCGGGTGATGGCGTTCGGCACCTTCGATACGGTCAATCCGTACACCTTCAAGGGCACCAGCCCGGTCACCACAGCGAATTTCCTCCAGTACGGCATCAACGAGCTGAACGAGCCGTTGATGGTCGGCACCGGCCAGTATTCGCCGTCCGGCGACGAACCGGCGTCGAGTTACGGCTTGATCGCGCAATCGGTGGAGTACAGCGAAGATCGCAGCTGGGTCGTCTTCAATCTGCGTCCCGAGGCGCGTTTTCACGATGGCACGCCGATCACCGCCTACGACGTAGCGTTCTCCTATCGAACGCTGCTCAAGGACGGCCATCCGCTGTACCGCACCGCGTTGCAGGAAGTGCTGCGGGTCGACATTCTCAACAAACAGCGCATTCGCTTCGTGCTCAAGCGCTCGGGCAATCCGCTGTTGATTCTGCGCCTCGGCGAATTGCCGGTGCTGCCGCAGCATTACTGGAAAGACCGCGACTTCAAGGCCACCACCTTCGAACCGCCACTGGGCAGCGGCCCCTATCGCATCACTTCGGTGACGCCGGGCCGGCAGTTGATCTTCGAGCGGGTCAAGGATTACTGGGGCAAGGACCTGGCGGTCAATCGCGGTAAGTACAACTTCGATCGCATGGAAGTCGAGTTTTACCGCGACAGCGACGTGGCCTTCGAAGCGTTCAAGGCTGGCGAGTTCGACATCTACATCGAGCATCAGGCGAAGAATTGGGCCAACGGCTACAACTTCCCTGCCGTGCGCCGTGGCGATGTGATCAAGGCGCAGATCCCGCATCAGATCCCGACCCAGAGTCAGGGCCTGTTCATGAACACCCGCCGCGCGACGTTCGCCGACGTAAAGACCCGCGAAGCGCTGGGCCTGATGTTCGACTTCGAGTGGACCAATCGCGCGCTGTTCAGCGATGCCTACAAACGCACCACCAGCTACTACCCCAACAGTGAATTCACAACCTCCGGCCTGCCGGTCGGGCATGAATGGCTGATGCTCAAACCGTACAAGGAACAACTGCCGGCCAAGCTGTTCACCGAGCCGTTCACTTTGCCAAAAACCGACGGTCGCGGCATCCCGCGGGAAACCATGCGCAAAGCCTTGGCATTGCTCGCTGAAGCCGGCTGGAAGCTCAACGGTCAGCGTCTGCAAAACGCTAGCGGCCAACCGCTGCGGTTCGAACTGCTGCTGGTCAATCCGAACCTCGAGCGCCTGTACCAGCCCTACATCGAGAATCTCAACAGCATCGGCATCGACGCGCGCCTGCGCACCGTGGATCGGGCGCAGTACAAGCAGCGCCTCGATCAATTTGATTTCGACATGATCTCGATGACGCTCAACCAGACCCTAAGCCCGGGTCTTGAGCAGTGGCAGTACTTCCACTCCAGCCAGGTGAGCGTCAAGGGCAGCAAGAATTACGCAGGCATCGCCAACCCGGTGGTCGATCACCTGCTCGAACAACTGCTCGCCGCGCGCACCCGCGACGAACAAGTCGCCGCAGGCAAGGCGCTCGACCGCGTGCTGCTCTGGCAGCACTACAGCATTCCCAACTGGTATCTGAATTATCACCGCCTGGCCTACCGCAACCGGTTGGCCTTCGTCACCACGCCGCCCTACACCCTGGGCCTGAGCGCGTGGTGGCTGAAGTCTTCGGAGAAAGATCGATGAACCCTATCCGCGCCCTGCTCGTCCAGGCCAGCGGCCTGCTGTTCGCCGGGCTGGCCTTGGCCGCCCCGCAACACGCCGTGACCCTGTACAACGAGCCGCCGAAATACCCGGCCGATTTCAAACAGTTTGATTACGTAAACGCGGACGCGCCGAAGGGCGGCATCTTTCGTCAGGCCGGTTTTGGTGGCTTCGACAGCCTCAACCCGTTTATCAGCAAAGGCGTGCCCGCCGATGATATCGGGCAGATCTACGACACCCTGACCAAGCACAGCCTCGATGAGCCCTTTACCGAATACGGCCTGATCGCCGGCAAAATCGAAAAGGCCCCGGACAACAGCTGGGTACGTTTCTACCTGCGCCCCGAAGCCCGTTTTCATGACGGCCACCCGGTGCGCGCCGATGACGTAGTGTTCAGCTTCAACACGCTAACCAAGGAAGGCTCGCCGATGTTTCGCGGCTACTACAGCGACGTCTCCGAAGTCATCGCTGAAGACCCGCTGAAAGTGCTGTTCAAGTTCAAACACAGCAACAACCGCGAGTTGCCGCTGATCCTCGGCCAGTTGCCGGTGCTGCCAAAACACTGGTGGGCCGATCGCGACTTCAACAAGGGCAATCTGGAAATCCCGCTGGGCAGCGGCCCGTACAAGGTCGCCGAAGTAAAGGCCGGGCGCTCGGTGCGCTACGAGCGGGTCAAGGATTACTGGGGCAAGGACCTGCCGGTCAACCGTGGTTTCTACAATTTCGACACGATGACCACCGATTACTACCGCGACAACACCGTCGCCCTCGAAGCGTTGAAGGCCGGGCAGTTCGATTACTGGCTGGAAATGACCGCGAAAAACTGGGCCAACGCTTACAACATTCCGGCGGTCACCGAGGGCCGCTTGATCAAGGAACAGATCGCCAACAGCAACCCGACCGGCATGCAGGGCTTCGTTTACAACTTGCGCCGTCCAGTGTTTCAGGACGTGCGCGTGCGCCAGGCGCTCGGCCTGTTGTTCGACTTCGAATGGACCAACAAGCAACTGTTCAACGGCGCCTATTTCCGTACCCGCAGCTATTTCGAGAACTCGGAAATGGCCGCCACCGGCCTGCCCGACGCCGATCAGCGGGCGATCCTCGAGCCGTTCCGCAGCAAGCTGCCGGCACAGGTGTTCAGTGAGGCGTTCGAAAACCCGAAGACCGACGCCAGCGGCATGATCCGCACCCAACAGCGCGAGGCCTATCAACTGCTGCAAGAGGCTGGCTGGAAGATCGTCGACGACAAAATGGTCGACGCCACCGGCAAACCGGTGGTCATCGAGTTCCTCCTTGCGCAGACCGAATTCGAGCGCGTATTGCTGCCATTCAAGCGCAACCTCAGCGACCTCGGCATCGATCTGGTAATCCGTCGCGTCGACGTTTCGCAGTACATCAACCGCGTGCGTTCGCGGGATTTCGACATGATGGTCGGCAGCTTCCCGCAGTCCAACTCACCGGGTAACGAGCAGCGCGAATACTGGATGAGCGCCGCCGCCGACAAACCGAGCAGCCGCAATTCCTTGGGTTTGAAAGACCCGATCGTCGATCAACTGGTCGAGAACCTGATCAACGCCGACTCGCGCAAAAGCCTGGTGGCCCATGCCCGTGCGCTGGATCGTGTGCTGCAATGGGGTTACTACGTGATCCCCAACTGGCACATCAAGACCTGGCGCGTGGCTTACTGGAATCACATCGGTCACCCGAAGGTCTCGCCCAAGTACGACATCGGGATTAACACCTGGTGGGTCAAACCTGACGCGAAACCGGCGATAGAAGTCGAAACCAAACTGCAAGCCGACCCTGCGGGCACGGAGTAATCAGATGCTGGCGTATATTTTTCGGCGACTGCTGCTGATCATCCCGACGCTGTTCGGCATTCTGCTGATCAACTTCGTGATCATTCAGGCCGCGCCCGGTGGCCCGGTGGAACAGATGATCGCCAAGCTCGAAGGCTTCGAAGGCGCCACCAGCCGCATTGCCGGCGGCGGTGCCGAGGTGTCCGTGGCTGGTTCGTCCTATCGCGGCGCGCAGGGCCTGGACCCGGCGCTGATCAAGGAAATCGAGCACATGTACGGGTTCGACAAATCGGCCCCGGAACGTCTGTGGATCATGGTCAAGAACTACGCGCAGCTGGATTTCGGCGACAGTTTTTTCCGCGACGCCAAGGTCATCGACCTGATCAAGGAAAAGATGCCGGTGTCGATCTCGCTGGGGCTGTGGAGCACGCTGATCATGTACCTGGTGTCGATCCCGCTGGGGATCGCCAAGGCCACGCGGCACGGCAGCCACTTCGATGTGTGGACCAGTTCGGCGATCATCGTCGGTTACGCGATCCCGGCGTTCCTCTTTGCGATCCTGCTGATCGTGGTGTTTGCCGGCGGCAGTTATCTCGACTGGTTCCCGCTAAGGGGCCTGACCTCGAACAACTTCGATGAGTTGAGTTTCGGCGGCAAGCTCCTCGATTACTTCTGGCACCTCGCGCTGCCGGTGACCGCACTGGTGATCGGCAACTTCGCGACCATGACCCTGCTGACCAAAAACAGCTTCCTCGACGAAATCAACAAGCAATACGTGGTCACCGCCAAGGCCAAAGGCCTGACCCGCCACCGTGTGCTCTACGGCCACGTGTTCCGCAACGCCATGCTGTTGGTGATCGCCGGGTTCCCGTCGGCGTTCATCGGCATCTTCTTCACAGGCTCCTTGCTGGTCGAAGTGATCTTTTCCCTCGACGGTTTGGGTCTGATGAGTTTCGAAGCGGCGATCAACCGCGATTACCCGGTGGTGTTCGGCACCCTGTTCATCTTCACCCTCCTCGGGCTGGTGGTGAAACTGATCGGCGACCTCACCTACACCTTGGTCGATCCGCGCATCGACTTCGAAAGCCGGGAGCATTGAGATGAACCTGTCCCCTCTCAACCGCCGCCGCTTCGAACTGTTCAAAGCCAACAAGCGCGGCTGGTGGTCGCTGTGGCTGTTTCTGGTGCTGTTCGGCCTGAGCCTCGGTGCCGAGCTGATCGCCAACGACAAGCCGCTGGTGGTGCATTACGACAACAACTGGTACTTCCCGGCGATCAAGCGCTACCCGGAAACCGCCTTCGGCGGCGAATTCCCGCTGGAGGCCAACTACAAAAGCCCGTACATCCGCGAACTGCTCAAGGCCAAGGATGCGTGGGTGCTGTGGGCGCCGATTCCCTACAGCTATCAGAGCATCAACTACGACTTGAAAGTCCCGGCGCCCGCGCCACCGTCGGCGGACAATCTGCTGGGTACTGACGATCAGGGCCGCGATGTGTTGGCGCGGGTGATTTATGGCTTCCGCATTTCGGTGCTTTTTGCGCTGACGTTGACCGTGTTGAGTTCGATCATCGGCGTGATTGCCGGGGCCTTGCAGGGTTTCTATGGCGGCTGGGTCGATCTGGCCGGCCAACGTTTTCTGGAAATCTGGTCGGGTTTGCCGGTGCTGTATCTGCTGATCATCCTCGCCAGTTTCGTCCAGCCGAATTTCTGGTGGCTGCTGGGGATCATGCTGCTGTTCTCGTGGATGAGCCTGGTCGACGTGGTGCGCGCCGAGTTCCTCCGTGGCCGCAACCTCGAATACGTGCGCGCCGCGCGCGCGCTGGGCATGCAGAATGGCGCGATCATGTTCCGCCATATCCTGCCCAATGCGATGGTCTCGACCATGACGTTTATGCCGTTCATCCTCACCGGCGCCATCGGCACCCTCACCGCTTTGGACTTCCTCGGTTTCGGCTTGCCGGCCGGCAGTCCGTCGCTGGGTGAACTGGTCGCCCAGGGCAAATCCAACCTGCAAGCGCCGTGGCTGGGCATGAGTGCCTTCGCCGTACTCGCATTGATGTTGAGTTTGCTGGTGTTTATCGGCGAGTCCGCTCGCGATGCCTTCGACCCGAGGAAGTGAAATGAATCAGGACAATCTGATCGAAGTGCGTGACCTCGCCGTCGAGTTCGGTTTCGGCGAGCGCGTGCACCGGGTCGTCGAAGGCGTGAGTTTCGACATCAAACGCGGCGAAACCCTCGCGCTGGTCGGCGAATCCGGTTCGGGCAAATCGGTGACTGCGCATTCGATCCTGCGCCTGCTGCCCTACCCGATGGCCCGCCATCCGGCCGGCAGCATCAACTACGCCGGGCAAAACCTGCTGGGCCTCAGTGAAAAAACCATCCGGCACATTCGCGGTAATCGTATCGCGATGATCTTTCAGGAGCCGATGACCTCGCTGAATCCGCTGCACTCGATCGAGAAGCAGATCAACGAAGTCCTCGGCATCCACAAGGGCCTGACCGGCAAAGTGGCGACCAAACGCACTTTGGAGCTGCTGGAGATGGTCGGCATCCCCGAGCCGCACAAGCGCCTCAAGGCCCTGCCCCATGAATTGTCCGGTGGACAGCGTCAGCGCGTGATGATCGCCATGGCCCTGGCCAACGAGCCGGAATTGTTGATTGCCGACGAACCGACCACCGCTCTGGACGTGACCGTTCAGCTGAAAATCCTCGATTTGCTCAAGGAATTGCAGGCCAGATTAGGCATGTCGCTGTTACTGATCAGTCACGATTTGAACCTGGTGCGAAGAATTGCGCATCGCGTATGTGTCATGCAGCGCGGTTGCATCGTCGAACAGGCATCGTGCGCAGAGCTGTTCCGTTCGCCGCAGCATCCGTACACTCGGGAATTGCTCGGCGCGGAGCCCAGCGGCGGCCCGGCGAGCAATAAAATCGGCGCGCCGCTGCTTGAGGTCGAGGACCTGAAAGTCTGGTTCCCGATCAAGAAAGGCCTGCTCAAGCGCACGGTGGATCACGTCAAGGCAGTGGACGGCATCAATTTCAGCCTGCCTCAGGGTCAGACCCTGGGGATTGTCGGCGAAAGCGGTTCCGGCAAATCCACGCTGGGCCTGGCGATTTTGCGGTTGATCGGCAGCAAAGGCGCGATCCGCTTTGAAGGCAAGCAGCTAGACTGCCTGACGCAGAACGAGGTTCGCCCGTTGCGTCGGGAGATGCAGGTGGTGTTTCAGGACCCGTTTGGCAGCCTGAGCCCACGCATGTGTGTCAGTGACATCGTTGGCGAAGGCCTGCGGATTCACAAGATGGGCACCGCCGAGGAGCAAGAGGCGGCGATTATTGCGGCATTGAAGGAGGTAGGTCTGGATCCGGAAACCCGGCACCGCTACCCCCACGAATTTTCCGGTGGGCAACGGCAACGAATCGCCATTGCCCGGGCTTTGGTGCTGAAACCGGCGCTGATCCTGCTGGACGAGCCGACGTCGGCGCTCGACCGGACGGTGCAGCGGCAAGTGGTGGAGCTGTTGCGTTCACTGCAAGCCAAGTACAACCTGACGTATTTGTTTATCAGCCATGACCTGGCTGTGGTGAAAGCGCTGAGCCACCAGCTGATGGTGGTCAAGCATGGCCAAGTGGTCGAACAGGGAGACGCGCAAAGTATTTTTGCCGCCCCCCAACATCCGTATACACAGCAGTTGCTGGAAGCCGCTTTTTTGGCACCAGCCACTGCGCAATAACCTGAAAGAGGAGCAACACATGGGTTTTCTCGCCGGTAAGCGCGTACTGATCGTCGGTGTCGCCAGCAAGCTGTCCATCGCATCCGGCATCGCTGCCGCCATGCATCGCGAGGGCGCTGAGCTTGCCTTCACTTATCAGAACGACAAACTGAAAGGTCGTGTTGAAGAATTCGCCCAAGGCTGGGGTTCGAGCCCTGAGCTGTGCTTCCCGTGCGACGTGGCCAGCGATGAAGAAATCGCCAAGGTCTTCGAAGCACTGAGCAAGAAGTGGGACGGCCTGGATTGCATCGTCCACTCCGTTGGTTTCGCCCCGGGCGACCAACTGGACGGCGACTTCACCGAAGCCACCACCCGTGACGGTTTCCGCATCGCTCACGACATCAGCGCCTACAGCTTCGTGGCCCTGGCCAAGGCCGGCCGCGAAATGATGAAAGGCCGCAACGGCAGCCTGCTGACCCTGTCGTACCTGGGCGCCGAGCGCACCATGCCTAACTACAACGTGATGGGCATGGCCAAGGCTTCGCTGGAAGCTGGCGTACGTTACCTGGCCGGCTCCCTGGGCCCGGACGGCACCCGCGTCAACTGCGTATCGGCTGGCCCGATCCGTACTCTGGCAGCCTCGGGCATCAAGAACTTCCGCAAGATGCTGGCCGCCAACGAAGCGCAAACCCCGCTGCGTCGCAACGTCACCATCGACGAAGTCGGCAACGCAGGCGCCTTCCTGTGCTCCGACCTGGCGTCGGGCATCAGCGGCGAAATCATGTACGTAGACGGCGGCTTCAACACCACCGCCATGGGCAACATCGAAGAGTGATCTTCGCTTAGCCAATAAAAAACCCGCCAATCTGGCGGGTTTTTTTATGCCTGCTATTTCTTGAACAACCCAAATCCCTTGTAGGAGTGAGCCTGCTCGCGATGGCGTCGGGTCAGCAACATTCATGTCTCTGGACCACCGCGATCGCGAGCAGGCTCACTCCTACAAGGGGATTGGGGTTATTCCAGACATTGTGCGAACAGCTTTTGAATCGGCTGATTGCGCTGACTGTAACGCTGCAGCAAAACCATCTCGCGATAGAACGTCAGTTCGCCCAACTCGATCACTCTGACCTTGAGCGGATGCTCCAGCCACAGCCCTGCTTTGGGCAGCAGTGAAACACCCAGCCCCGACTCGACCATTTTCACGATCGCTTCCAGTTCATCCAACTCCAGCGCTACGTTGACCTCTATGCGCTGCTCGCGCAGAAACCGCGTCACCAATCGCCCGCCAAACGAATTGCGGTCGTAGCGCACATGCGGCCGTTCGGCGAGTAACCGCAGCGGATCGTTGCCATCGACCTGCGGCGGCACGATCAACACAAACGGCTCACGCCGGATCACCTGCGCCGACAGCTCTTTGGGCAGTTCGAACGGCGGCTTGATCATGATTGCCAGATCAACCTCGCCGGCATCCACCTGACTGAGCAGATTCAACGACACGCCCGGCACCAGTTTCGGCTCCAGCCCCGGTGCCTGTTGACGCAAGCGCAATAACGCCTGAGGCAACAACCCGGTTTGCGCAGTGGCCACGGCACCGATTTTCAGCTCGCCACGAAACTCACTGACGTCCTCGCTGACCGCCATGCGGCCAAAAATCGCCAGCATCTCCTGCGCCATCGGCACCGCCCGCTGCCCCGCCGGATTGAGCATTGCCTGGCGGCCAGTGCGGTCGAACAGGCGAATCCCCAACGCCTGTTCAAGATTGCGGATCTGCGCGCTGACCGCCGATTGCGTCAGGCCAATGTGCAGCCCCGCCGCAGCGAAAGTGCCATGCCGCGCCACGGCAAGAAAGGTCTTCAGTTCACGCAGCATGCGCACCTCGACTGATCGAAATAATTTGAGCTCGACGCAAAAACTATCGTCTTTCAATCACATTTCACAGCATTAAACTCAGTCAACCCAACCGATCGAGAATCCCACTATGCAGCTCAGCCCTTTTCATCTGGCCATTCCGGTGTATGACCTCGCAGCCGCACGGCACTTTTATCGCGAGGTGTTTGGTCTGGAGGAAGGTCGCTCCAGTGATCACTGGGTCGATTTCAATTTCTTTGGTCATCAACTGGTGATTCACCTGGCACCGAAAAACGCCTCGCAGGAGGCCGCGCATACCAACGCTGTCGACGGGCATGACGTGCCGGTGCCGCATTTTGGTGTGGTGTTGGGTATGCAGGAATGGGAGGCGCTGGCCGAGCGTTTGCAGTCGCTCGAGACCAAGTTTGTGATTGAGCCGGGAATTCGCTTTCAGGGTTTGGTCGGGGAACAGGCGACGATGTTTCTGTTTGACCCGTGCGGCAATGCGCTGGAGTTCAAGGCGTTCAAGGACATTGGGCAGTTGTTTGCCAAATAGATATGTATGGTTCGGGCTGACGCATTCGCTAGCAGGCTAGTTCCCACATGGATTTGTGGTGAACCGGGATTTTGAGAACTCCCGACACCATTGTAGGAGTGAGCCTGCTCGCGATGGCGGTGGGTCAGCCGATGACGATGTTGAATGTGCGGACGCCATCGCTGGCAAGCCAGCTCCCACAGGTTTCTCGGGTGTTCACAAAATCCCGGTTCACTGCAGATCCCGGTGGGAGCTGCGGTGCGACGATTCGACTTGCCAGCGATGAGGCCCGAATCAACAACGCTTCAAGGCCTGCTTGTGCACATACATCGCACTATCGGCATCCGCCAGCAGCCGATCCACGGTCTCATGGCGCTTGGCGTCGTACTCGATCTGCCCGACGCTGAAGCGAATCGCATACCCGCGATGCAACGTGGCATTGCGCTCTTCGAGAATATCCTTGAGCCGCGCCATGATCGCTGTGGTTTCGACATGGCTGGAGCCGGTCAGCAGCGCAACGAACTCATCGCCACCGAGCCGCCCGACCACGTCACTTTCGCGAAAGGCAATACGCAGCACATCGGCGAAGGTCTTCAGCGCACCGTCACCTTCGGCATGCCCATACAGATCGTTGATCTGCTTGAAGTCATTGAGGTCGAAAAACAGCAAGGTTGCCGGCCGCTCCAGGCGCGCGCAGGCGTCCAGCGCATGCTGCGCCAGTTGCTTGAAACCACGGCGATTGGACAGCAAGGTCAATTCATCCATGCTCGCGATCTGCACAGCAGCCAACTCTTGCTCGGCCATTTCCGCCAGATCACGCAACAGCGCACGCTCTTCCTGGTCGAGGTCGCGGGGCTTGGTGTCGATCAGGCATAGCGTGCCCATTTTATTGCCATTGGGCACAGTCAGCGGGTAACCGGCGTAGAAGCGAATGTTCGGCGCGCCGGTGACCAGCGGGTTGTCATGGAAGCGCACATCCTCGCGGGCGTCCGGCACCAACAGCAGGCCGTCGTTAAGAATTGCATGGCCGCAGAATGAAACATCCCTCGGCGTTTCGCTGACATCAAGCCCCACACACGATTTGAACCACTGCCGGTTGGTGTCGACCAGCGTCACCAGTGCAATCGGCACATTGAACAGGCGTTTCGCCAACCGTGTCAGTCGGTCGAAACGCTCTTCAGGGGCGGAATCGAGCAGTTCAAGACCGTGCAACGCTTGAACGCGCGCCGTTTCATTCGCAGGTTTTCCTGGAACCAGCATCAGCACACTCCATTGGCAACAATGCTTTCAAGCGTAGCGCTAATTTGGCAATGGCTCACATTTGCGCCACCGGGCATGGCCCGCCCGCCTCGGCCCACAGCTTGAATTGCGCGACAAAAATATCGTGCGGCACTGGCACCGGTGCACGCCCGGCCCCGGGGTTCCAGCCCCACAGCACCAGTTTGTCTTCGCTGACGTGTTTGATCAGCGCGGCAAAGTCGCGATCACCATTGCTCGAACGATCTTTGATCATCGCGCAGAGCTTGTCCGGCGGCAGGCCGATCCAGGCCATTTTGTGCGCCGCCGGCGGCAGGCTCCAGTGCGGCGCACCCGGCGGTGCATGCGGGCCGTAACTGGCCGGCGGATTGTTTTCTGCGTGACAGGTTGCGCACGGCAGACCGGCGGCGCCCTTGCCGTCCATGCCGCGTACCACGTTCATCGCGTGGGGGATGCCGGCGTCGAACTGCAGCGGCGAATCCCCGGGAATGTGGCAGTTCTGGCAACGCGGGCTCTGGAAAACTTTCTGCACCGTGCCGAACGCTTTCAGCGCTTCCTGATCATCGGCGAACAGGTCCGAGGCATAACCGCCCAGCCCCAGTAAAACCACCGTGCCCAACACTAGATGTCGTTTCATCTCACACCCCCGACAGTTGCAGCGGCAACTCGCGCAGGCGCTGCCCGGTCAGGGCGAACACCGCGTTGGCCACCGCCGGCGCGGTCGGCGGCACACCGGCCTCGCCGATGCCGCCGGGTTTGTCGCTGCTGGGCACGATGTGCACTTCCACCACCGGCATCTCGTTGAGCCGCAGCACCTGATAATCGTGATAGTTGGACTGCACCACCGCGCCGTCCTTGAGCGTCAGCTTGCTGTGCAGTGCCATGCCCAGACCGAAAGTGATGCACGACTCCATCTGCGCCGCGATGCTCTGTGGATTCACCGCGATCCCGCAGTCCACCGCGCAGACCACGCGATGCACGCGAATCGCCAGATTGTCCTGCGACACCTCGGCGACCTGCGCCACGTAGCTGCCGAACGACTCGTGCACCGCCACGCCCAGCGCATGGCCGTCCGGCAACGGTGCTTTCCAGTTGGCTTTCTCCACCGCCAGATTGAGCACGCCCAAATGCCGAGGATGCTCCTTGAGCAAGGTTCGTCGGTATTCCACCGGATCTTTGCCTGCCGCCGTGGCCATCTCATCGATCAGCGATTCCATGACAAACGCCGTGTGGCTGTGACCTACCGAGCGCAGCCACAGCACATTGATCCCGGTTTGCGGTGAATGCAGATCGACCTGGTGGTTGGCCAGGCCTTTGACATAAGGGCTGTCGGAAACGCCTTCGACCGACGTTGCATCAACGCCGTTCTTGACCATGGTTTTTTCCAGCATCGTGCCGGCCATGATCGACTGCCCGACCAATACATGCTGCCAGCTCGACGGCAGGCCATCGGCACCGAGCCCGATCCGCGCCTGATGCAGGAACATCGAACGGTAGTAACCGCCACGAATATCGTCTTCCCGCGACCAGACGGTTTTCACCGGCATGGCCGCGGCTTTAGCCACTTGCACGGCTTCGGCGACAAAGTCTGAAGTCGGGTTGGCCCGGCGCCCGAAACCGCCGCCCAGGAATTCGGTGTGGATCTCGACCTGCTCCGGTTTCAGCCCGGTGATCTTGCCGGCGACCATTTGATCGAGCGTCTGAAACTGCGTGCCGGTCCAGATTTCGCATTTTTCAGCGCTGATCTTCACCGTGCAGTTGAGCGGTTCCATCGGCGCGTGAGCCAGATACGGCACGCTGTATTCGACATCGATCTTCTTCGCCGCTTTGCCAAAACTGCCCTTGGCATCCCCGGCCTGACTCGCCGACGTGCCTTGTGTCGTGGCCAATTTACGGAAGCTCGCCAGCAGTTTCTCGCTGCTCAGGTCCGCATTCGGCCCCAATTCCCAATCGACTTTCAGCGCATCACGGCCCAGTTTCGCCGCCCAGTAATGATCAGCAATCACCGCGACCCCGCTCGGCACCTGCACCACTTTGTGCACGCCCGGCACCGCCAGCGCTTCAGCACCTTCGAAGGATTTAACGCTGGCACCAAATACCGGTGGGCGCGCAACCATCGCCGTCATCAGGCCTTCAAACTGCACATCCATGCCGAACTTGGCGCGACCGGTGATTTTCTCCGGGGTATCGAGGCGTTTGGTCGGTTTGCCGATAATTTTCCAGTCCTTGGCTTCCTTGAAAGTGATCGACTTCGGATCCGGCACCGGCAGTTGTCCGGCGGCATCTGCCAGCTCGCCGTAAGTCGCGCGCTTGTCACCAGCGATGACCACGCCCGATTCGGTACGAATCGCCGACGGTGCCACGTCAAAGCGCTTCGCCGCCGCCTCTACCAGCATTTGCCGCGCCGTCGCGCCCGCCAGCCGATAGCGGTCGAACTCCATCCACGTCGACGTCGAGCCGCCGGTAATCTGCATGCCGCCAAACGCGGGCATGCCGTAATCCGCTGCCGACGCGGGCGAATGCTCGACGCGGATCTTCGACCAGTCCGCGTCCAGTTCTTCGGCAATCAACATGGTCAGGCCGGTCCAGATGCCCTGGCCCATCTCCGAATGGCCCAGTAAAACGGTGACGCTGTTGTCAGCGGCAATGCGCAGGAACGCATTCGGCGCGAAAACCTTGCCTTCATTCTCCGCCGCATAGGCAAATTTGTGGCCGCCGGGGACGACAAACGCCACCACCAACCCGCCGCCCAACACGGCACTGCCCTTGAGAAAACCCCGACGCGATACAGGACTGTTCATCGTCTATCTCCCACAGATTGAATCAGCCGATTTCCGACGCACGCTTAACCGCTGCGCGAATCCGGGGATAGGTGCCGCAGCGGCAAATATTGCCGGAGAGCGCCTGATCGATATCGCTGTCGGTGGGTTTGGGGATTTTCGCCAGCAGTGCCGCCGCAGACATGATCTGCCCCGACTGGCAGTAACCGCACTGCACCACGTCGAGTTCGGCCCAGGCTTGCTGCACCGGGTGCGAGCCGTCGGTGGACAGGCCTTCGATGGTAAGAATTTTTTGTCCATGGGCCACGGCCGTCGCGGGGGTGATGCAGGCGCGCAACGGCGCGCCGTCAACGTGCACGGTGCAGGCCCCGCACTGGGCCATGCCACAGCCGAATTTGGTACCGGTCAGGTGCGCGACATCGCGCAGGACCCAGAGCAACGGCATGTCCGCGGGGACATCGAGCTCCTGATCCTTGCCATTGATATTCAAGGTCAGCATCGGGGAAATTCCTCAGACTCACGGTGTTCTGAAGGGGCGCCGCTGTGGCCATCGATGCCTACGCGCGCCTCGGCTTATCCCTTTCAGCAAAGCCTAATTTGCGTACGAAGCCAGACGTTGCGACCACCGGTCATGCAGATGTCGACTTTAATCCTACAGTTGATAACGGCTCTCACCGAGCCTGCACAGTAGAAAACTCGTCATGAGCGAAACCGGTCCGCGATTAACGCGCGGGTTATCCATCAGATTGGTCTGGAGTTGCGAACATGGGATTTGTCACCAGCAAAGACGGCGTCGAGATTTTCTACAAGGACTGGGGCCCGAAAGACGCGCCAGTGATCCACTTTCACCACGGCTGGCCGCTCAGTTCCGACGATTGGGATGCGCAGATGCTGTTTTTCCTCGGCAAGGGCTTTCGGGTGGTTGCCCATGATCGCCGTGGGCATGGGCGTTCGAGCCAGGTCTGGGACGGGCACGATATGGATCATTACGCCGACGATACGCTGGCCGTGGTTAATCATCTGGGCCTGAAGAACGTGGTGCATGTCGGTCACTCGACCGGTGGCGGTGAGGTGATTCATTACATCGCCCGGCATGGCCAGGCCAACGTCGCCAAAGGTGTGCTGATCAGTGCGGTGCCACCGTTGATGGTGCAGACCGAGAGCAACCCCGGTGGGCTGCCGAAATCGGTGTTCGATGACTTTCAGGCGCAACTGGCGGCGAATCGCGCGCAGTTTTATCGGGATATTCCGACCGGGCCGTTTTATGGCTACAACCGGCCGGGAGCCACGCCATCGGAAGGGATTATTGCCAACTGGTGGCGTCAGGGCATGATCGGCGGAGCGAAGGCGCATTACGACGGGATCGTCGCGTTCTCGCAGACGGATTTCACCGAGGACTTGAAGAAAGTCACCGTGCCGGTGCTGGTGATGCATGGCGAGGATGATCAGATTGTGCCGTATGCGGACTCGGGGCCGTTGTCGGCCAAGTTGCTGCCCAATGGCACGCTGAAGTCGTATCCGGGGTTCCCGCACGGGATGCCGACGACGGAGGCCGAAACGATTAACGCGGATCTTTTAGCCTTTATTCGCGGCTGAAAATGGACCGGTGCCTGACACTTATCTCTGTGGCAGCCAGCCTGCTGGCTCCCCTATTAGCTATTTGTCACACCAAAAATCCTCAACCCACCTCAATTCCTGTGGGAGCTGGCTTGCCAGCGAAGGCGGCGGCACCTTCAACATCGTTGTTGCCTGACCTACCGCTATCGCTGGCAAGCCAGCTCCCACAGTGTTTTGTGCCAACCCGCAATTCTTTGATCCACACCAATCCCTTGTAGAAGCCAGCCTGCTGGCGATGGCGACGGGTCTGCCAAAGAAGGTGTTGGCTGAACTAGCGCATTCGCTAGCAGGCTAGCTGTGATCCCACAAAGGTCGGCTGAGGGTTGCAACTATTCTTCGGTACGCCCCGTGCTTTCGCGATCACGTTCGTAGTGGTGAGCCAGTGGAAGCGCCGGCAGCCACGCGTCGCGGCGAATCGTCCAGAGTTCGTAGGTGGGTTTGAACTGATTAGGCTCATCAAGTGATCCGACGTTTACCTCTACTTCATCTTCGGAACGCGCGAACACCGGAGAGCCGCAGCGCGGGCAGAAAAAGCGCCCGTTGAAGTCGCGGGTTTCGCCGGTGACTTTCAACGCATCCTCGGGAAATATGGCCGAGGTGTGAAAGAGCGTGCCGTGACGTTTGCGGCAATCGAGGCAGTGGCAGATGCCGACACGGTAGGGCTGACCTGTCACTTCGAAACGGACATCGCCGCATAGGCAGCCGCCAGTCAATCGATTCATGTCACACCTCCTCTTCAGATTTTTATATTACCGACAGCCCTCACCCTAACCCTCTCCCAGAGGTAGAGGGAACTGACCGCGCTGAATGTGCAAGTTGCACCGACTTGAGATACCGAGTCGAACTCAGGTTTTGAAAGGCCTGGAGATCTGCTCCCTTTGTAGTGGTCAACTAATCCCGGACACGACGTTAAGTTTTTTCTCGGCCTGAGCTGGGGCCAGTCCGTTGTTGAATTGGTGCGGTCTAATCCAGTTGTACCGATGCATCAGGTAATGACTGATGTCGCGGTGCGCTTCTTGAGCTGTCATGTAGCCCACGGTCGGTATCCATTCAGTTTTCAGGCTGCGAAACACACGCTCCATCGGCGCGTTATCCCAACAGTTTCCACGACGGCTCATGCTTTGGCGCATGCGGTAACGCCAAAGCCGTTGGCGAAACTGGCGACTGCCATATTGCGAGCCCTGATCCGAGTGAAACAAAAGCCCTTGAGGCTTGCCACGCTGCTCGTAAGCCATGTCCAACGCCTTGATGACCAGATCCGCATCCGGCTTGTTCGACAGCGCCCAGCCCACCACTCGGCGCGCGTAAAGATCCATAACCACAGCTAGGTAATGCCATTTCCCTTGAGCCCAGATGTAGGTGATGTCGCCACACCAAACCTGATTCGGCGCCGGCACATCAAACTCTCGATTCAATATGTTCGGAATGTCGGGCCGCTCAACCGTCGCTTGTTTGTAGGCATGTGATCCAGGTTGTTTACTGACCAACTCCAGTTCCCGCATCAGGCCTCGCACCTTGAACCGCCCAATTTGCTCGCCGTCTTCCTGCATCATCGACACGATGCTGCGGCTACCGGCGGCGCTTCGACTTTGCGTAAACAGTTCGTTAACCCGGCTGCGCAACCGAAGCCGCTCAACGTCTGGAGTTCGGCGCCTGAGACGGTGGGCGTAGTAACACGAACGAGTGACATCAAAGACTGCGCAAAGCCAATCAACCGGCTCTTGGGGGCTCAGTTGATCAATCAGCGCGTGCGCTCGTGCTCTTCCGACATCAAGAGCGCGGTAGCCTTTTTTAAAATGGATTTCTCCCGCTCAAGTCGAGCGATTCGAGCTTCCAATTCCTGGATTTTCTGTTGCTCTGGCGTCAGCGCTTTACTCTGCGGAGTAACGCCAGTGCGCTCCTGCTGAAGCTGATTAACCCAGCGGCGCAACGCGGACTCAACCACACCAAGCGAGCGGCTGGCTTCGATATGGCTATAGCCTTGATCGAGCACGAGGCCTGCGGCCTCGCGTTTGAATTCAGCGGAAAAAGAACGACGTTGTTTGGTCATCAGACACCTCTATCTGGCGAGCATTCTCGCCTAAATGGGTGTCCGGTTTCATTAGACCACTACACTTTCCCCCTCGCCCCCTTTGGGGGAGAGGGCTGGGGTGAGGGGGGAATCGCACTGACACACCGCAAAACACAAAGCCCCCGCCATCCAGTATTTTCATCAATAAACACTAAGCCGTGATCGCGTTTAAAACACACAAACCGTTACGCCATCCCCCCTACAACACCTTGCGTCGTTACCTACGCGTACGCCAGAATCCGCCGGCTTACACGGCTATGGGCCGGGCTATATCGTTGGCCTGTCACTGCAAAACAGTGATCGGGTTTGGTAGCCCGCTTTAAATTGTCGTTGTTGCGACACCGTCGATGCTGTCTCCTTTTTTTGAGGTATGGCTTTGAATGGTGGGCATGCGTGGGGCTCATCCGTGAGCGCCGGGTTACCCAATTTGACCGGTCTACCAACCCGCGCATGGCCGCCACCCGCCGTTTGGTAGCGAGGGTGATGGCTCCCATTTTTTCAAATTGGAGCTTTATCTATGTTCAAGATCACGCCAAATCCACCGCCCACCGATCCAATCCCTCACGACCCCGCGCTTGACCCGCAAAAGGTCAAAGAGGCAACCGACCGCGCCCTCGACTACTACCTCCGGCCCGAAGCACTAGGGGCTCCGCCAAGCTCACCCAAGTTTCGCCCGGTCTATCTGGTCGACCCCACGCTGGATGAAGAAACCCTGTTGGTCGAAGCCTGTGAGTCGCTTTCCTACGCCCACTCCATGGCCGGTAACATCGCCAACTCGATAGGCGGCCCGGAGCGCAAACCGCTGCTGGCGCTGCAACAGGTGATCATGCTGAACGAGCTGTTGGTCAACCGACTGCTGGACAAGCTGCGCATCCCGCAGTAGTCAACAGACGGACTGAGTGAGGGGTCACACCCTCACTTTCGCTTTGCCGCCTCCCGCAGATTGATGAGCAGAACTCATCAAGCCATCCCGATTTATCCGTCTAGTCCCCACCAGTCACCTCGCTTAGTCTTTCCCCCACGCCCAATGGGAGATCGACATGCACAAGCGCACACTCGGCATCCGTTCACTCGAAGTATCCGCCCTCGGCTTTGGCTGCATGGGCCTGAGCCGTGGTTATGGCCCGACCACGGATACCCAGAGAATCGCAGAACCACAGTGGACGGAGCCTTTCACGATGGCCACGGACACACGCAGCAGCGCTGCCCTCCCCGCACTCATGGCGCTCTGCCTGAGCGTTGGCGCGATGTTCAGCCTTACCACCCAAGCAGCCGAGGCACCGAAATCCATGACCACCGCGCAAACCACCGGACAAGCCCTTTCGAGCAAACAACAGACGATTCCACTGATTGCTGCGTTCATGGCGACCAGCGACATGCCCAACCTCAACGCGGCCCTCAACCAAGGACTGGACGCTGGCCTGACGATCAGCGAAACCCGGGAAATTCTCGTGCAGCTCTACGCCTACGTCGGCTTCCCGCGCAGCCTCAATGCCTTGAATGAGCTCATGACCGTGGTGCAGGCGCGCAAACAACGCGGCATCGAAGATGCGCCGGGGCGTGAGCCGAGCCAGGCGATTCCAGTCGGGGATGAACTGCTGGCCGCCGGCACCGCGAATCAAACGAAAATCTCGGGCGCTCCGGTCAAAGGCCCGGTGTTCGAGTTTGCCCCAGTCATCAACCGGTTCCTGCAAACCCACCTGTTCGGCGACATCTTCGAGCGCGACAACCTCGACTGGCAAAGCCGTGAACTGGCCACTGTCGGAGCGCTGGCAGCGACGCCGGGCGTGGAACCGCAACTGCGCGCGCATATGGCGGCAAGCTTGCGCGTCGGGCTCAGCGCGGCACAGTTGGGCGAGGTCACTAAGCAGTTGAAAAAACACGAGGATGCGCAGACTGCCGAACGTGCGAATGCAGCGCTCAAGGAGGTTTTGGCGGCTTCGAAAAAATGACCTGAAAATGGACCTGATATCGATGTCTTAAAGAAAATCGGCGTTCGGGGTTGTGGTGAATCCGCTGATCTACAAGCCCTTGCCCGCGATCAGCGTCCATACTGTGGTTTTTCAAAAGTCGGGACACCGCCATGCCCTCCCCCGAATCCAGCCTTTTGCAGAGCTGGCATGCCAACGCTGATGCCTGGATCGAAGCGATCCGCAGCGGCGCCATTGAAAGCCGTCAGCAGGTTACCGATCAGGCGATTGTGCTGGCGATTATGGGCCGCCAACCGCAGCGCGTACTTGATCTGGGTTGCGGCGAAGGCTGGTTGTTGCGGGCGCTGGCGGATCGCGGGATTGAAGCTGTCGGTGTGGATGGCGATGCGCGGCTGATCGAGGCGGCGCGTCTGGCGGGGGCGGCGCGGGTGCATGTTGCGAGTTACGAAGCGCTGGTCGATGGCAAGGTCGATATCGGTCGTGACTACAACCTGGTGTGCTTGAATTTCTCGCTACTGCATCAAGACATAATTCCGCTGCTTGCCGCGATGAATGCCTTGCTTGTTCCCACAGGTGTTGTGGTCATTCAGACACTGCATCCATGGTCTGTCGCGGCAGGCGATTATCAGGATGGCTGGCGCGAAGAATCGTTCGCGGGATTCAAAGGTCAGTGGCAGCCGATGCCGTGGTATTTCCGCACGTTGTCGAGTTGGCTGAATGCGCTGGACATGGCCGGGTTCCAATTGGCCGGTTTGCAGGAGCCACAGCATCCGCAAAGTCCAGTGCCGCAGTCGTTGCTGATGGTTGCCGAGCGCCGCTGAGATTTCAGAAACACCATCAATCATTGTGGGAGCTGGCTTGCCAGCGATGGCGTCGGGTCAGTCAACATTGATGTTGAAGGTGCTGGCCTCATCGCTGGCAAGCCAGCTCCCACAGTGGTTTGGGTGTGCCAGGAATTTGCGACCACCATACAAACCTGTGGGAGTGAGCCTGCTCGCGATGACGGTATTTCAGGCGACATCAATGTTGAATATCAGACCGCAATCGCTGGCAAGCCAGCTCCCAAAGTGGTTTCGGGACCACGGATGCGGTGCTGCGCCAGCAGGCGCATGACGTAGCCGATCTTGATCAGGGTTGGGCCGAGGATGGTCAGGGCGTGCATCGCCACCAGCAGCGCAATCGGCATCTGGCCGTTGTAGAGATAAGCGCCGTAGATGCCGGTCAATTTGACTCAATCTCTAGTCGTTATGACTACGATCTGACGCCCGCTAACTTGTCGATCTACGGCACCGGAAATCGACCAAGGACTGACTACGCTGTTAATCCAGCGTGTCTAACCTGCCGAGGATGACTGCCATGCAACGCTTTCAGAAACTCACGCCCTGCCTGTGGTTCGACGATCAGGCCGAAGCCGCTGCGAAGTTCTATTGCTCGATCTTCGATCATTCGAAAATCACCGGCTTGACCCACTACAGCAAGGTCGGTCAGGAATTTCACGGCAAGCCGGAAGGTGCGGTGATGACCGTCAGTTTTGAGCTCGATGGCCAGACCTTCACCGGGCTCAACGGTGGGCCGATGTTCAAATTCAGCGAGGCCATTTCGTTTCAGGTCAACTGCCAGAATCAGGAAGAAGTCGACCATTTCTGGGGCAACCTGTCCAAGGGTGGCCCCGTCGAAGCCCAGCAATGCGGCTGGCTCAAGGACAAGTTCGGCGTGTCGTGGCAGATCGTGCCGGTGGCCTTTATGCACATGATGCTGGATGCCGACACCAGCAAATCGCAGCGAGCGATGCAGGCGATGTTCACGATGAAAAAACTCGACATTGCCGAACTCGAACGGGCCTTTGCCGGCCAGAGCTAATACACTGGCGCGCTGGCCTGCCGGGAATAACAACGATGAAACACGCTGCCGCCAAAAACCCTGAAAAAGCCCCGCGTTTCTGGCGTGACGCGGCGCTGCCGTTCATTGAAGCGCGGGCCATCGCCGATGGCCGCGAGGTCTGCTATGCGCGCCATTCCCACGCGCACTTTTCCATTGGCGCGATCACCGCCGGTCGCAGCACCTATGTGCATGAGCAGGCGCAGTTCGAAGTCGCGGCAGGCACCGTGGTGCTGATGAATCCCGGCGATGTGCATGCGTGCAGTCCGATCGATGATCAGCCCTGGTCGTATGTGATGCTGTATGTCGAGACGCCATGGCTGACGGATTTGCAGCATCAGTTGGGGTTCGCCAGTGATCTTGAGTTTCGGCGTTTCTCCACTACTCATCTCGACGACACCGCGCTGTTCAACGACCTGAATGGATTTTATGAAACATTGGTCGACGAACAGCAGGACGTACTGCGCAAACAAAGCGCTGCGGTGGAGTTTTTCAGCGACCTGCAACTGCGGTTGAATCCCGCCGGCCCCTCGCTGCGCGAACCCAATTTCAAGCTGGAACGCGCGGCCGATTTCATCCGCGAACACTGTACCGAGCTGCTGAACCTCGACGACATCTGCACGGCGGCACAACTGTCGCCTTCGTACCTGATCCGTGCCTTCAAACAGCATTACGGCATGACGCCCCACGCCTTTGTGGTCAACCAGCGCATCCAGTTCGCCCGCGAGCGTTTGCGCAGCGGGCAGTTGATCGCGGATGTGGCGCTGGAAGCCGGGTTTGCCGATCAGGCGCATTTTCAGCGAGCGTTCAAGCAGCATTTGGCGGCAACGCCCGGCCAATATCGCGGCTGATGGTTTGCCCCGATTGATCGTTCCCGCGCTCTGCGTGGGGAACGTAGCCCGGGACGCTCCGCGTCCCTTCCAGAGCCGGACGCAGAGCGTCCGATGAGGCATTCCCACGCGGAGCATGGGAACGATCAATCGCTGCCAACACATTCAGATATTGACATATCGGTAAATTCCGATATCTTCGCGGCATGGACCTACTCGAAATCTTCAAAGCCCTCTCGAACCGCACACGCCTGGAAATCCTCAAAGGCCTGAAGGATCCCGAGAAGCACTTTCCTCCCCAGGATGAAGGTGACGTGCACACGGTGGGCGTTTGCGTCAGCAGTATTCAGGAAGGCGTCGGGCTGTCGCAGTCGACGGTGTCCGATTACCTGGCGACGCTGCAACGCGCAGGCCTGGTCGAGGTCAGGCGCATTGGGCAGTGGACCTATTACAAACGTAACGAAGCAGCGATCAGTGCGCTGGCCGAGATCATCGGCAGCGAGCTGTAATTTTTTGCCCCAAGATATCGATAATTCCCGATATCCCTTTTTACCGAAACGAGGAAATGCAATGAAAGCGATGATCCTTACTTCATTTGGCGGCGCACAATCGTTCGAACTTTGTGAAGTGCCCAAACCAGTGCCACACGCGGGAGAAGTGCTGGTCCGGGTGCACGCCACCTCCATCAATCCGCTGGATTATCAGGTGCGCCGTGGCGACTATGCCGATCTGGTGCCCCTGCCAGCCATCACCGGGCACGACGTCTCTGGCGTTATCGAAGCGGTCGGCCCGGGGGTGACAGCGTTCATGCCGGGTGACGAAGTCTGGTACACCCCGCAGATTTTCGACGGTCCAGGCAGTTATGCCGAATACCACGTCGCGGCCGAAAACATTGTCGGCAAGAAGCCGCCCACACTGAGCCATCTTGAAGCGGCGAGCCTGAGTCTGGTTGGCGGCACGGCGTGGGAAGCGCTGGTCGTGCGGGCGGCGCTCAGAGTCGGCGAGAGCATTCTGATCCACGGCGGCGCGGGCGGCGTTGGTCATGTCGCGATTCAGCTGGCCAAAGCCATCGGCGCGAAGGTCTTCACCACTGTGCGTGAAGGCAATTTCGAGTTCGCCCAGCGTATGGGCGCCGATGTGCTGATCGATTACGAAAAGGAAGATTATGTCGCCGCGATCCTGCGCGAAACCGAGGGTCGTGGCGTCGATGTCGTCTTCGACACGATCGGCGGCAACACCCTGGCGCGCAGCCCCGACGCCCTCGCACAACTGGGCCGCGTGGTATCGATCGTAGACCTTGCCCAACCGCAAAACCTGATTCAGGCCTGGGGCAAGAACGCCAGTTATCACTTCGTTTTCACCCGACAGAATCGCGGCAAACTCGACGAGTTGAGCGCATTGATCGCCAACGGTCAGTTGCGCCCGCACGTCGGCGCGGTCTATCCACTGGCCGACATCGGCCTCGCCCATGCCCGGCTGGAAACGCCCAACAACGGCGTTCAAGGGAAAATTGCGATTGCTGTCGTGCCGTCGCCCGAACTCGCCAATCGCTGAACTCAGTCCCGAGGAGAACACCATGATTTATGAGATCGCTTTACTGCCCGTTCACATAGGGAACAGCGAAGCCTTCCGGCAGGCATTTGCCGGGGTCGAGCCACTGCTCAGGCGCGCCAAGGGTTACGGCGGGCACTTGCTTGCGCAGGGAATTGAAACGCCTGAGGTGTTCAATTTGATTGTGCGCTGGCAATCCCTTGAGGATCACACGCCGGGGTTTGAAGCGAGTGAGGACCATCGGCTGTTCATGCTGGGTCTGGAGGAATATTTTTCCGAAGAGCCGAAGGTGTATCACATTGAGGGCGGCGCCTTTCAGCAGCCGTTCGGCTAATAATCTCTCGGCTACCCGCGATCCATTGTAGGAGTGAGCCTGCTCGCGATAGCGGCGTATCAGTCGACATCTATATTGACTGATACATCGCTATCGCGAGCAGGCACACTCCTACAGGGTTTACGGTAGCAGCAGGTAGATAGCACTCAGCGCCAACAACCCCGCCATGCTCCGATTGAACCAGCGCATCCCCGTTGCATTGCTCAAGTACCCACGCAAAAACGTCCCGGCATACGCCCAGCAGCCGACCGACAGATAACAGATCACCAGATACACCGCCGCAAACTGCCACACCAGCCGCGCCTCGCCATCGGCGACAAACGCGCCCATGCCCGCGACGCAGGCCAGCCAGGCTTTCGGGTTGAGCCATTGCATCACCGCGCCGTACAGCATCGACGGCGCCCGTCCGGAATCACCGGCATTCAATTGCCCGTCATCCACGGCCAGTTTCCACGCCATGAACAGCAGAAACGCCACGCCGGCCAGTTGCACCACCCGGGTCATGAACGGCCAGAGTTTCAGCACCTCGTGCAGGCCCAGCCCCATCAGCACCAGCAGCAACACAAACCCCAACGTGGCCCCGGCAACATGCCGCTGACTGGCGCGAAAACCGAACTGCGCCCCGGAACTCAACGCCACAATATTCACCGGCCCCGGCGTGATCGACGCCGCCAACGCAAACGCCGCCATGGAAACAATCAGACTCATCGCACACCTGCTTCAAATCGAGGAACAAGGTGCTCACCCTAACCAGCACCCGATCCCCGGTATTGAAGAAAATGCCCCTGTGATCCTGATCGTTCCCACGCTCTGCGTGGGAATGTAGCCTGGGACGCTCCGCGTCCCCTTCAGAGCCGAACGCAGAGCGTCCGTTGAGGTATTCCCACGCGGAGCGTGTGAACGATCACATGACCCACCGCTTTCGCGAGCAGGCTCGCTCCCACATTAAAATCTACGCTCAGTCCAGACGCGGCACGGTGAAGCGGAATTCACTGCCCTGCCCCGGTTCGCTCTCTGCGAAAATCCGCCCGCCGTGGGCTTCGACGATGCCTTGGGTGATGTACAAACCCAGGCCGGTGCCGGTCGGATTGCCCTCTTTCACCGTCCAGTAACGATCGAACACGTGCGGCAGGTGCTCCTTGGGAATGCCCTCGCCGCTATCGCGCACGGTGAAGACAATGTCATCGCCGACCGACGTCGCATGCACGCCCACCCTGCCCAGTCGCGGAGTGAATTTGATCGCGTTGCCGACCAGATTGGACAGCACCTGGAACAGCCGCTCCGGGTCAGCATGAATGCGCAGATCAGGATCGGCCGCGAAGGAAATGCTGATGTCCTTGTCCAGTGCCAACGGTGCAAGCAGCGCCTGCGCCTCTTCGAACATCTGCGCGACATCTAGCTTTTGTGGGGTGATGGAGTAGCGCCCGGCGTCGATTTTCGAGGTGTCGAGCAAGTCCTCCAGCAGCGTGTTCATGCGTCCGGCAGCCTGCTGCATGGTGTCGATGGCCGTCGAGATGCGCCGCGAAGTGTGCGGGCCGTCGGAGCTGAAGGCCTTTTGCATCATGCCGCAGAGCATCGAAATCACGGTCATCGGGTTGCGCAGATCGTGGGAGACCACCGCCACCAGCTCATCGCGGGCGCGCACCGCTTCCTGCTCGCGGCGCACCTGCCGGGCCAGATCGTTTTCCAGTGCCGAACGGCGCAGGTCATTGGCAGCGAACAGGTCACCGTGGCTCCACTTGGTGGATATCCCGGCCATCTCGACTTTCCAGATTTCAAACGAGGTGCGCGGGCGCAAGCGCAGGCCGGCATCGGAGTTTTCCAGGTCCAGCGGCTTGCGCGGATCGCCGCTCCAATTGATGTTTTCCTTGACCTCTGGGCGGAACCAGAACACGCCGTTGTCCACCGGTTTTGGCAGGCTCATGGCGAGCACGCCGCTGGCCACCTGCTGATACTGCGCGGCCGGCGGGTAGACGCTGGTCAGATGATGACTGGCAAACACCGACTCGCCGCTGTCCTGCAGCCACTTGTGCAAGGCGCGAATGTCTTCCGGCTCCGGGCAGTTGCCGTAGCGGTGCAGTTGTTTGTCTTCGATGATTGCAATACCGCCGGCATTGGTCAGCGCCATCAGGGTCTGCGGCTGATTGGCCAGACCGTCGAAGACATTCTGCGGCGAATCGATCATCGCTTGATTGAGCAGCGCCAACGCTTCGACTTTTTCTTCGCGCTGACGGCTGATCTCCAGCGCTTCCATGGCACTGATCTGCAGCGACAGCACCTGGCCGATGGTCTGACACGCCGCGCGCAATTCGTGCGGCACGTGCAGTGGCTGACGATTGCCGCAACTGATCAGGCCCCAGAGCTTGTCACCCTTGAGCAGGGAAATGCTCATCGACGACAACACGCCCATGTTCTTCATGTACTGACAGTGGATCGGCGACACGCTGCGCAGGGTGGCGAAACTCAGATCCAGCGGCGTGTTCGTGTCCGGGCGCAGCTTGGGCAGCAGCGGCACCGGTTGGTAATCGGCATTGGGGATGATCCGCAGCCAATTGGTGCGATACAGCTCGCGCGCCTGCTCGGGAATGTCCGAGGCCGGGAAAAACAGGCCATTGAACACTTCCATCGACGGGTCGGAGGCTTCGGCGATGACCTGACCGTGGCCCTCCTCCTCGAAACGATAGATCAACACCCGGTCGTAACCGGTCATGGCCTGGATTTCCTTGACGCTGATGTCGTACAGCGCCTGCAACGTGGTCGCCGCTTGCAGACGCTGAAGCATGCGCCCCAGATGAGTCTGGTTGCCGGCGACGTTGCGCGGCTGGAAGTTTTCGACGTGGATTTCCAGCTCCAGGATCAATACGCCCTGATGACGATGCAACAAACCCTCGAACGCGGTGCCGTTGAGCCTGAAGCGCAGTGGCTGCAAGTCGGACAGCGACGGTTGCAGCAAGGCCTCGCGCACTTTTGCCGCTTCGGCGTCGCCGATCAGGCTTTCCAGCGGCTGGCCGATCAGGCTTTGCGGCTCTCGGGCCAGCAACGTTTCGACATTGGCGCTGACCTGAATGATCACCAACTCAGGCTCGCTCAGGGTCAGCAACAAACCGTGGGGCTGGATCGCGCCGGGAAAACGGATCGGCTCATCGGCACAGTTGGCCAGCAGTTCTTCAAAGGCTTCTTTGTCTTGCGGGTTCATGCCAGTACCTCCCGGCTTTCGAGCCAGCGCTCGAAACAACTGAATGTGGTTTGTGCCGCTGTGACGACGGCGGCGCGCTCATCGGCGCTCATCGGCTGATTGCCCAGATATTCGATGAAATCGCGCCAGCGCCGGCCCGTGGCGGCGCCGTAGATATCGAGAAAGGCCGCGCCGTTGTTGGCTTCCAGGCCTAACCGTGAAGAGATTTCGCGGCGCAGAATCTGCCCGCCGAGCGTCGCGCCCTCGAGGACGTAGAGCACGCCCAGGCAGGCAGCGCTTGAGTCGATGATCGGCAACTGCTGGCAGTGCGGCAGGCTTTGCAGCGCTGCGGCGGATACGCCCAGAGCTAGCAGGTCGGCGCGCAGGGTTGGCGTTTTGAGGCGGGGCGCCAGATCAAAATCGGTGGGGATTGCATCGCTTTGCTGCAGTGCGTTTTCCAGCGGTAAATAGAAGCCGTAATAGGCCTGCACCAGCCGGACAAAGGCCTGGGTATCGAGGGTATCGGAGAAAAAGGGAAGGCGTTTTTCCAGCGCGATGTGCAGCTCGGCAGTGCCGGCTCGCAGATCTTGCAGCACCGGTGGCACATAAACTTCACGGGCCTTTGCTTGCATGTAGATCGCTCTTGGTGGGGCCGCCTGGGGCCAAACGGGGTGAGTGCAACGTCGGCGAAATTTTACACGGCTATCGCGGTTTCTGACCGGCCGGATAGTTATTTCTGCCGAAACCATCACCCTCTGAGTCATTCAGAGTGAAGGCATCTGCAAAAAGTTCGACCGCGTTGCCCAACGGCGCCGGGCGCTGTACCGCGACAGCACCGCGTGACTGTATGGGTCTGGGCGCCCGGAGGCTGTGATAAAAATATCGTTCTCGTTACTGGAGTGCCGCCATGGATCTCGCCACGCTCATCCTGTTTCTTCCGGCCTGTTTCGCCCTGAACATGGCCCCCGGGCCGAACAATCTGCTATCGATCAGCAACGCCACGCGTTATGGCTTTCGCCGCGCCTGCACGGCGGGTATCGGGCGGATTCTGGCGTTCGCCGGGATGATCGCGCTGGCCGGTGCCGGTCTGTCGGTGGTGTTGCAAACTTCAGAATGGTTGTTCCATGCGATCAAGATCATTGGCGCGGCGTATTTGCTGTACTTGGCCTGGCAGTTATGGCGGGCCAATCCTGAGGCCGAGCAGCAGGTGACGGGCGCGACCGTTGGCTTCTTTGCGTTGGCGCGGCAGGAGTTTCTGGTGGCGGCGGGCAATCCGAAGGCGATCCTGTTATTTACCGCGTTTCTGCCGCAGTTCGTCGACCCGGCACGCCCGGTGCCGGCGCAGTTTGCAGTGCTGGGCGTGCTGTTTCTGCTGCTGGAGTGGATCGCCATCAGCGCCTACGCGTGGATGGGCCTGCACATGCGCCGCTGGTTCGCCGAGCCGCGCGGCAAACGAATGTTCAATCGTTGCTGCGCGGGTTTGCTGTCGGCGGCGGCTTCGGCGCTGTTGATGGCCAAACGCGCTTAAGCCTCGGACGGGCCTTTGAGCTCGACCTGATTGCCGTCCGGGTCGAAGCAGTACAGCGACAGCCCTTTGCCTTCGGCGCCGAAGCGTGACTCGGCTTTCGCGGCGGTGAGGCCGAAGGTTTGCAGATGTGCAATCAGCGCTGCTTCGTCGAATGGCTCAATGCGCAGGCAAAAGTGATCGACGTTACGTCGCTCGGCCCCGGCCGCCCCGCCGCCCTTGCGGCCGAGTTCGCCTTGCAGGTCGACGAGGTCGATCATCGAAGTGCCGGCGCGCAGGTGGATCAGGCCCAGCGGTTCGTTGCGTTTGACCACTTCGGCGCCGAACACCTGGCCGTAGAAGTCGATGCTGCGCGCAAGATCGGCGACGCGCAGGACGATGTGATCAATGTGTTGGATGGAAAACGGATGCATCGGGCACACCTCAACAAACGGTAGGAGCTGCCGATAGCGGCGATCTGGGATTTTGGGACGCGGAGCGTCCCAGGCTGCATTCCCACGCAGAGCGTGGGAACGATCAAGATCGCAGCCTGTGGCAGCTCCTACACGGTAGTTCAGGGGATTTGAAAATTCACTGTCGATTTTTCGGTGGAGCCATCGAGAATCTGGTTTTACTCTCGAGCCATGAACATACAAACCGCTGTCCTGCCGCCCCACGCCGAAATGGTTCGCGCCATGCTCGAACGCGACACTGCCTATGAAGGCGTGTTCTTTACGGCCGTGAAAACCACCGGAATCTTCTGCCGCCCCAGTTGCACGGCGCGCAAGCCGAAACCGGAGAACGTCGAGTTCTTCGCCCAGGCTGATGACTGTCTGTCGGCGGGCTATCGCGCCTGCCTGCGTTGTAAACCGCTGGACGCGGCGGCCATCGCGCCGGACTGGGTGCAGCGCCTGCTCACCGCCGTGGAGGCCGATCCAGAGCTGCGCTGGAGCGACGCACAATTGCTCGCTGAAGGCATCGAGCCGCTAAAGCTGCGCCGTTGGTTCAAGCAGCACTTCGGCATGACCTTCCATGCGTGGCTGCGAACGCGCCGCTTGGGCATGGCGCTGGGCGGGATCAAGCAAGGCACCTCGATTGATCACGCCGCGTTTGATTCCGGTTATGAATCGCTCAGCGGTTTTCGTGATGCTTTCCAGAAGTCGTTCCACATCACCCCCGGTCGCGCCGAACACAGCGAGCCGCTGCTGTTCACCCGACTGACCACCCCGCTGGGGCCGATGATTGCCATGGCCGAGCAGCGTGGCCTGGTACTGCTGGAGTTTCTTGATCGCCCGGCGCTGACCCGCGAAGTCGAAGAACTGCAACACCGCTACGGCTATGCGGTCGCGCCGGGGCACAACCCACATCTGCAACAGATCGAGCAGCAACTGGCGCAGTATTTCGCCGGTCAACTGACGACCTTTACCGTGCCACTGCACCTGCCCGGCAGCGAGTTCGCCCGGCAGGTCTGGTCGGCGCTGCTGCAGATACCTTACGGCCACACCAGCACCTACGGCGCCATCGCCGCCGGTTTGGGCAAACCCGGCGCCAGTCGCGCGGTCGGCCTGGCCAATGGGCACAATCGGTTGTCGATTGTGGTGCCCTGCCATCGGGTGATCGGCGCGGATGGCTCGCTCACCGGCTATGGTGGTGGACAACCGCGCAAGGCGTTTCTGCTGCGGCTGGAAAACGCCGCCGTGCAACTCACCCAACAACTGGCATTCTGACCCACCGAATCAACTGACAAGAAGGATTTTTGATGAACGCGCTCGCTACGCAGTTTCACCAGTTGCACCAGCAAGGTCTGTTGATTCTGACCAATGTCGCCGACGCCACCGGTGCGCGACTGGTCGAGCACCTGGGCGGTAAAGCCGTGGCCACCAGCAGTGCGGCAGTGGCCTGGGCTCACGGTTACCCGGACGGCAACACCCTGCCCCTTGAACGTCTGGTGTCGACGGTGGAATCCATCGCCCGGGTGATCAGCATTCCCTTGACCGTGGATGTCGAGGCCGGCTATTCCGATGACCTCGGGCGCGTCGCCGAAGTGCTGGATGCGGTGATCGCAGCGGAGACCGTGGGCATCAATATCGAGGACGGTTCTGCCGATCCCGAGCTGCTCGCGCGCAAGATCGAAGTGGCGCGACAGGTGGCCAACAAGCGCGAGGTGCAGCTGTTCATCAATGCACGCACCGATGTCTATCTGAAAAGCCTTGTGCCCGCCGAGGATCGCGTCGCCGAAACCCTGCACCGCGCGGCGCTGTATCAAGCGGCCGGCGCGGATGGTTTGTTCGCGGCGGGCGTCACCTCGGCCTATGAAATCGAGGCCATCTGCAAAGGCACGACGCTGCCGGTCAATGTCCTGGGTTTCGCTTGCCTGCCTTCGCCGCAAGAACTGCAAGCGCTGGGTGTGCGCCGCTTGAGCGCGGGTTCCGGCATCGCCGAATTCCTCTATGGCGCCATGGGCGGGCTGGTGAAAAGCTTTCTGGCCAGCGGCAAACTCGATACCCATGATCTCAAGGCTTTCACCTACGGCGAAGTCAACGGCTTGCTGAAATAACATGCCTGATGCCTATCAAGCGGCCAGCGAGTTTCTGGCCGCGCTCGATGCGGACTGGCAACGCCATATCGCAGCGGTCGGCCCGTGCCGGCATCAACCGCATCCGGCGCGTGATCCCTACGAGTCGCTGGTGCGGGCGATTGCTTATCAGCAACTGCATGCCAAGGCCGGCGATGCGATTGTCGGGCGGCTGGTGGGGTTGTTTCCTGGGCAGTCGTTTCCGCGGCCGGAGCAAATCCTTGCGACGGATTTTGAGCGCATGCGCAGTTGCGGGTTTTCCGCGGGCAAGATTGCGACGATCCAAGGGATTGCCCAGGCGACGCTGGATGGCGTGGTGCCGGATTACGCCACGGCGCTGGCGATGGACGATGAGGTGCTGATCGAACGTTTGGTCAGTTTGCGCGGGGTGGGTCGCTGGACGGTGGAGATGTTGCTGATTTACAGCCTGGAACGCATGGATATTCTGCCGGCGGATGACTTTGGTGTGCGTGAGGGGTATCGGCGTTTGAAGGGGTTGGAGGTGCAGCCGACGCGCAGGCAGATGGTTGAGATCGGGTTAGCCTGGAGTCCTTTTCGGACGGTGGCGGCGTGGTATTTGTGGCGGGTGCCTAAACCGCTGCCCTCACCCTAGCCCTCTCCCAGAGGGAGAGGGGACTGATTGGGGGAGATTGGCGATTTACGTCGACCTGAAATAGCGCCTGTGAATCCATGATCGCCAAGACTTCTCAATTCCATAATCGACTGCCCTCACCCTAACCCGCCCGAAACGTCGGACCGCCCAAAGGTAGAGGGGACTGATTGGAGGATATTGGAGATTTTACGTCGACCTGAAATAGCGCCTGTGAATCCATGACCGCCAAGGCTTAAATCCATAATCGCCTCGGTCTTTCAGGTCGATGTATAACGCAAGACACCTCGCTCGGCCCCCTCTCCCGAAGGGAGAGGGCTGGGGTGAGGGCCCGCTTTTCAAAGCCCGGATTTCAACCGGCTGAACGCCCGGATCAAAGCCCGATTGAACGCCTTGCCATTGTCATTCTTGCTGTACAGCGAAGCCCTGACCTGCGCGGACGGATACGTCCCCGGATCATTACGAATCGACGCGTCCACCAAACCATCCGCCGCCGTGATCGCATTGGCGTAGTGAATGGTGTCGGTGATCGGCGCAATCACTTCCGGCGTCATCAGATAATCCATGAGCGCCAACCCGGCCTGGGGATGCGGCGCGTCCTTGGGCACGACCATGGCATCGAACCAGATCAACGTGCCCTCTTTCGGAATCCGGTAACTCAATGTGAACGGCTTCTTCGCCGCCTCCGCCTGCCCCGCCGCGATCGCGACGTTGCCGTTCCACGACATCGCCACGCAAGTATTGCCGTTGGCCAGATCGCTGATATTCAGGTCATTGTCGAAGTAGCGAATGTACGGCCGGATCTTCGCCAGTTGCTGCTCGGCGAGTTTCAAGTCATCGAGGCTCTGTCGGTTGATGTCCAGCCCCATGTACTTCATGACAGCGGCGAATACTTCGTTGGGATCGTTGAGCAGACTCACACCGCAATCGGCGAATTTCGAAACCACCGCCGGATCGAACAACATCGCCCAACTGTCCGTCGGTGCATCGGGTAACCGCTGTTTTATCGCCTCCTCCTGATAGCCGAAGCCAGTGGTGCCCCAGGCGTAAATCCCGGCATAGCGATTGCCCGGATCGAACACCGCCATGTGCTGGCGAAACTCTTCACCGACCCCGGCGAAGTGCGGCACCCGGGCCTTGTCCAACGGCTGGATCGCGCCGCTCTCGATGGCCCGCGACAGGTGCTGTCCGGCGGTCAACACCAGATCGTAGCCGCTGCGCCCGGTGAGCAATTTGGTCTCGACGGTTTCCAGCGAATCAAAGTGATCGGCGACCACATGAATGCCAGTCTGCGCCTCGAAATTCTTCAGGGTATCCGGCGCCAGGTACTCGCCCCAGATGTACAGATTTACTACCGGTTTGGCGGTGTCGGCAGCCTGCACACACAAGGGGGCGAGCACCAGCATCAAGGCTTGAGTCAGTTTGTGCAGGCGCATGGTCAGGCTCCTTTTTTCAGGCCGGCGTATTGCGGCATGGTGATGCACGCGACGTTGCCGCCGCCGAGAAGGATTTCCCGGGAGTTCTCGATGCCGACAATCTTGTGCTGCGGGAACAGTTCGGCCAGCGTCGCCATGGCAACCTTGTCGTTACGATCACCAAACAGCGGCACAACGATCGAGCTGTTGCCGGCGTAGTAGTTGATGTACGACGCGCAGATTTTCGTGCCGGCCTGACGAGTGTGGGTGCTGTCCTGCTGGTCGAGGCCGTCGGCTTCTTCGGCGGTCCACTCGAGCACGTCCGGTTGCGGCAGCTTGTGCACGATCAACTCGCGGCCACGGCTGTCGCGGGTGCCGCGCAGGATGTCGTAGGCTTCTTGATAAATTTCCCACTGCGGATCGTCGCGGTTGTCGGTCCATTGCAACACCACTTCACCGGGACGCACAAAGCAGGCGAGGTCATCGACATGGCCATCGGTTTCGTCGAACTTGCAGCCGCGTGGCAGCCAGATCACTTGCTCGGCACCGAGGTAATCAGTCAGGCGTCGGGTGACTTCGTCCTTGCCCAGATGCTGGTTGCGATTGCGGTTGAGCAGGCATTGTTCGGTGGTGAGGATGCTGCCCTCGCCGTCACTCTGGATGCCGCCCAGCTCGGCAATCAGCGGCGCTCGGTAGCGGTCGAAGCGCTCGATCTCGAGGATCTTGCTGGCGATCTGATCATCCTTGTCCCACGGATAATAGAGACCGCCGTCGAGGCCACCATAGGCGTTGAACTCGAAGTCGACGCCGCGCACTTCACCGCTGTGATCGTTGACCACAAAGCACGGGCCACTGTCGCGGAACCAGGTGTCGTTGCAGGTCATCTCGACCACGCGCACTTGTGGCGGCAACTGCCGGCGGGCCGTGGCGAACTGCGCGGCGGAGGCGCAGACGGTGACCGGTTCACTGTGGGAAATGGCGGTAACGATCTGCACCCAGACTTTCTGCGCAGGCTTGGCGCCGTTGCGCCAGACGTCGGTGCGCTCCGGCCAGCCGAGCCAGCAGCCGGACTTGGCTTCGAATTCGCCGGGCAGACGGAAGCCGTCCTGTTTGGGGGTGGAGTCGAGCAAACGTGCCATGGTCAAACCTCGTCTTCGCGATGGGAATGACCACAGGCTAAGGGCGCACACAGTACGCCCGCCAACGATGATTATTGCGGAACAGTTGAATTCAACTCATCAATCGGCCAGTTGATCGTTGAACCATTCGAGCATCTGCGCCACCGCCGGACGCTCCAGTCGCAGCCGCTCGCAGACCAACGCGTATTGGCCAAGGGCAGTCATGCTGGATGCGAAGGGCCGCACGAGGCGACCACTCTGTAAATCCTCCTGCGCGGTGAGGTTATCGCCCATGGCCACGCCCTGCCCTTGCGCCGCCGCTTCCAACGCCAAACCAGCGTGGGCGAAATACAACTGACGCTGCGGACGTAGATCACCGGCGTGGCTGGTCAGCCACGCGGTCCAGGTCTTGCCGTCCTGATCGTCGTGCAGCAGGCAGTGACGGGCCAGATCCTTCGGGGTTTTCAAGCTGCCCTGGTTGAACAGGCCGGGGCTGCACACCGGGAAGAACTGCAAGGCTGGCAGTGGCCGAACGAAGTAGGCGCTGCTGTCCACCGGGCCGGTGCCATAGGTGATCGCCAGGTCGATGTCTTCGCCGGGCGCCGTGGCGTCGATCGGTTGTTCGTAGAGGTGCAAGGTGATGTGCGGATAACGCGCGTAGAAATCAGTGAGGCGACTCATCAGCCACTTTTGCGCGAGTTCGGCGGTGACGGCCAGTCTGAGCACGGCCAGCGACGACGGATCGCGCAATTCATCGCAGGCATCGCCGATCAGTTCGAAGGCTTGTTGCAGGCTTTGCATCAGCCGCCCGGCGGCGATGGTCGGGCGGATTTGTCGGCCTTCGCGGATGAACAGTGAGACGCCGAGTTGTTCTTCGAGCTGGCGGATCTGATGGCTGACGGCGCTGTCGGTGACGCACAGTTCGGCGGCTGCCCGACCGAAATGCGCGTGGCGGGCGGCGCATTCGAAGGTGCGCAGGGCGGCCAGTGAGGGGAGTCGTCGCATGGGGGGTGGTCCGTTTTTTTGGTCATGCTGACTGGCTCGTCGATATGAGTCCAGCCCGTTACCCTCACCCCAGCCCTCTCCCGGAGGGAGAGGGGGCCGATCGGGGGATATTGAGGATGTACGCCGACCTGAACGTGCTTGGGTGAATCCATAATCGACCGGATTTCCCAGGTCGATGGATGACGCAAGACAACTCGGTCAGTCCCCTCTCCCTCTGGGCGGTCCGACGTTTCGGGAGGGTTAGGGTGAGGGGCTTTTGCCTGTATCGCACTGTATACCCGGAAGCCGCAGACACACCCAACGCACAATTCCCCATCCTGCCGACACATCACCGATACACCCCAACGCTGAAATGACCCGGTCGATTTCACTCAATTCACCGGAGACGCCTCATGACCACCACTCTTTCAACTGCGGTCAAATCCCTGCACCTGAACCTCGACCGCGCCGGCACGTGGATCGCCCCACTGACCCTGCGCCTGTTCATCGCCTGGGAATTCTTCGAGTCCGGACTGGAGAAATTCAACGGGCAGAACTGGTTCGAAGACATCCAGGACAGATTCCCCTTCCCGTTCGATCACCTGCCGGCAACGCTCAACTGGGAATTGTCGATGTGGGCTGAACTGATCTGCGCACTGGCGATTCTGGTGGGCTTCGGCACGCGGATCTCGGCGATCTCGCTGATCGTGGTCACTGTTGTCGCCACCGCCGCCGTGCACTGGCCGGCTGACTGGTCGTCACTGAGCGAGCTGGCGCAGGGGTATGCGATCACTAACAAAGGCTTCGGCAACTTCAAGCTGCCGGCGATTTACCTGGCGGCGCTGCTGCCGCTGGTGTTCGCTGGCGCTGGCAAGTTGAGTGTCGATGCATGGCTGGCGCGGGTGTTCTGGAACCGGAGCACCCGCTGAGGCTCAATGCGCCCGATCAAGGCCGGCGAGCAAGGCGCTGTCACGGCTGTAGATGTCCGGTGAGTAACGCACGCGGCCGCTGCTGTCGACCTGTGCCGTCCAGTAAGTCATCAGGATCGGCACCGGCGCTGACAGGCGAAATTCGTGGGTGGTGCCGGTGGCCAGCAGGGTTTCGGTGCGGGCCTTTTCTGCGGGTGTGAGCAACAAGTCGCGCAATTGCATCGGATGCTCGACCCGCACGCAGCCGGAGCTGAAGGCGCGCGGGCCTTTTTCGAACAGCGCCTTGCTCGGCGTGTCGTGCAGATACACCGAGAACGGGTTGGGGAAGCGGATGACCATTTGCCCCAACGGATTACGCGGCCCGGCATCCTGACGCAGCATGATGTTGCCGGGGTTGTCCCAGTCGATGTCCGCTGCCGCCAGCGGCTGACCGTTGGCGTCGAGCACTTGCAGGTTCTGGCGGCTGAGGAAGGTCTGGTCCTTGCGGATTTCCGGCAGTTTGTCTTCTTTCCAGATGGTCGGCGGCACGGTCCAGGTCGGGTTCAGGGTCAGGCGTGTCACCCGGGATTTGAGCAACGGCGTCTGGCGCTCGGCGCGGCCAACCTGAGTGCGCGTTTGCCACACCGCCACGCCGCCCTGATACAGCGTCAGTTCAGCGGCGGCGACGTTGACCAGCAAGCCATTGGGCTCCAGGTCCTGGGCCATCCAGCGGAAACGCTCGAGGTTGACCCGCAACTGTTCGCGGCGGGTCAGCGGACTGATGTTGAGTTCAGCAATCGTTCCCGGCCCAACCACCCCGTCAGCCTGCAAGGAATGGTTGGCCTGAAAACTCTTCACGGCGTCGACCAGCACGCCGTCATACGCATTGCCGGGCGTGCCAATGATCTGGGTCAGATAGCCCTCGCTGTACAGACGCTGGGCCAGTTCCGGTACGCGTTTGTCTTCCATGGCCGGGCGCAGCAGCGGCCCGTTGCCCACCGCTTGCCATTGCGGCAAGGTTTTGAGCCGTTGCGCCGCATAGAGCTGACGCAGGTCCTGATATTGCGCCAGACGCGGACGGGCAAGGTCGAACGCAGCGGGAATGTCGTGCAGGCCGGGAACGGCGATGGCCAATAATTCCGCCTGACGGTCGCGCGGAGTGGCGTCGGCATGCCACAGCGGTTCGAAGTGCGATTGCAGCAGGAGACCGTAGTGCAAATCCTGCAGGGCCTGGAGATAGTTGCGACTGATGTCGATGTCGGCACACAACTCGCCATCCTGAGGCGCCGTGGTGGCGATCGGATAGTTTTTTGGATTGAGGCCATCATCGGCCAACAGCTGTAATTGCGCATGCAACACCGGCAATCGTGCGGATTCGTTGGCCCACACCGGCATCCAGTCTTGCTGCTGGTAGAACGCTTGCAGTTGCGTCAGCGCCGGGCCGTTGAGGCGCGTGGCAATCGCCGGACACGACTGCGCCAGACTGATCAACACCGCCTGCAACGGACTCTGCGGCTCGACCGGCATTTCCGCCGGTGGTGTTGGCAATGTCTCCAGCGGTGGCAGCGGCTCATCGGCACAAGCGACAAACGGCGCAGCGAGCAAACAAATGCTCAAGTAGCATGCGTACTTTTTGAACAACTGCTTTACTCCAATCCATGGCCGTCTAGATGATGGCCAACCTTACATCAGGTGCGCTGAACAGTCAGGCTCGATCTGCGGGCTTGCGGGTATTGACTGGGAGTCAGGAGCCAAAGTGCCAAATATGTAGCAAGTGAGGACACTTTATAAAATGTTGACGTTTTTGCGCCGACTTCTGCTGACTGCCACCGCTATCGTCGTGACCAGTCCAGTTTTTGCCGCCGGCAAACCATCGCCGGTTCTCTTCACCAGCCTCGCGCACGCCGCGCCAGAACTCAATCCCCAAGCGCTGAAAGGTGCTTTGAACGCCATGCAATGCGCGGTCAACAACGGTGCGAAGCCGTCCCGCCATCTGGCGATCATCGACTATTCGCAACCGTCCACCGAACGCCGCCTGTGGATCTTCGACCTGAGCAAAAAGAAATTGGTGCTGCGCGATCTGGTCGCCCACGGCTCCAACTCCGGGGAAAACTTCGCCACGCAGTTTTCCAATGTCGAAGGCAGTTACCAGTCCAGCCTCGGCCTGTTCCGCACCCAGGAAAGTTACAGCGGCACCCACGGTTATTCGCTGCGCATGGACGGTCTGGAGCCGGGTTTCAATGACATGGCCCGCGATCGTGCGATCGTCATTCACGCCGCCAGCTATGTGAATCCGTTGTGGAGCAAGAAACAGGGGCGCATCGGCCGCAGCCAGGGTTGCCCGGCGGTACGGCCACAGATTGCCAAGCAGGTGATCGACCGCTTGAAGAACGGCCAGTTCATGTTTTCGTGGTACCCGGATCAGCGCTGGTTGAAGTCTTCGCCTTATCTGAACTGCCAGCCGCAGCAGGTGGCGAGCATCCTCAATACCCACGCGAGCTGACCGACCACCACAAATCCCTGAAGGAGCTGCCGAAGGCTGCGATCTTTTGACTTTGACTTTTAGAAGCAAGATCAAAAGATCGCAGCCTTCGGCAGCTCCTACAGGGAGATTCGCAGTCACTTTCATTACAACTTTGTCATTCAGCTGTCGGTTTGCCGTGCGGATCGCTCGGTAGCCTGAAGTTGTCCCGGCGCCAATGCCGATCAACTTTGACCACTGAGTGACTGATCATGAAAAGCCTCCTGCTCGCCTTCACCGCCCTCCTCGCCACCGGCAGCGCGTTCGCCGCGAACATGCCCGACACCGCCGTGATTCATGACAAATCCGGCTTCTACGTCAATCTGGATGTCGACAAAGTCCTGTCCAGCACTGATATTTCACAAGCGTGTGGCGTGGTCCCGGCGCAATTGAATTATCTCGACCATCAGGGCCGCGAGCATGTGCTGGACTATCAGGTACAAGGCAGCGGTTGCATCAATGACCATTGAGACTGATCGATGAATATTCTGGTTGTCGAAGACGAACCCAAGGCCGGCAATTACCTGCTCAACGGATTACAGGAACTGGGTTACAGCGTCAGCCTCGCCCGCGACGGTGCCGACGGGCTGCACCTGGCGCTGGAACACAGTTTCGATGTGATCGTGCTCGATGTGATGATGCCGAAAATGGATGGCTGGGAAGTCCTGCGCCGGTTGCGCAAGGAGGCTGACACGCCGGTGCTGTTCCTCACTGCTCGCGATGACATTGCTGACCGCGTCAAAGGCCTGGAACTGGGCGCTGATGATTACCTGATCAAGCCGTTTTCCTTTGCCGAACTGGTGGCGCGCCTGCGCACCCTGACCCGGCGCGGGCCGATCCATGAAGACGAACAACTGCAAGTCGCCGACCTGCAGATCGACGTACTCAAGCGCCGCGTGAGCCGTGCCGGTGTACGCATCACCCTGACCAACAAAGAGTTTGCGTTGCTGCAGTTGTTCGCCACGCATACCGGACAAGTGCTGGCGCGTTCGCTGATTGCCTCACGGGTGTGGGACATGAATTTCGACAGCGACACCAATGTGGTCGATGTCGCCGTGCGCCGCTTGCGGGCGAAGATCGATGATCCGTTCCAGCTCAAGCTGATCCACAGCGTGCGCGGCATCGGTTATCGCTTCGATACGCAGCCATGAGCAGCCCTCGGCCGTATTCGTTGACCTTGCGCCTGGCGCTGGTGTTCGCCCTGCTTGCGTTCGCCTCGCTGGCTGGCCTCGGCGCTGCGCTGTACAACGAACTGGAGCAGCAGTTGATCCGCCGTGATGACACAGCGCTGGTCAGCCGCATCGATCAGTTGCGCACCTTTCTCAACGACAGCAACACTCTGGAGCTGATAAAGAACAAACCGGCGCTGTTCCAGAACATGCTCGGCAACCACGAAGCACTGCTGACCATCGGCACGCCGGGGCAACCGCCGCTGCTGGTGGTCAACCCGGGCAACCTGAATACACCGACGTTGCCAGCGGTGCCCATCGATCATGCGATGACACTCAAAGACGTACAGCATCTGCCGAGTGTCGACGGCGTGCCGTTTTCGGCGGTGGCGGCGAGTATCGATTCCGGCGAACTGGGCAATCTGCAAGTCACCACCGGGCGCCTGATGAGCGAGCGCACGGCGATGCTCGCCAATTACCGTTTGAGTGTTTATGGACTCGCCTCGCTGGCGGCACTGTTACTGGCGGTGGTTGGCTGTTTGCTGGTGTATCGCGGTTTGCTGCCGTTGCGGCAACTGGCGAAGCACGCTCATGGCATTGGTGTCGGCAACCTTGGCGAACGCCTCGCCAGCAGCGGTGCGCCGCGAGAATTGCAGCCGATGATCGAGGCGTTCAATGCCATGCTCGACCGCCTCGCCACGGGTTTTGCGCAATTGAGTCAGGTGTCCACCGACATGGCCCATGAACTGCGCACGCCGATCAACAATCTGCTCGGCGAAACCCAGGTCGCGCTGCAGCAGAATCGCAGTATCGAGGCTTATCAGCAGTTGCTCGCCTCCAACGTCGAAGAGCTCGAACGGCTGACGCGGATGCTCGACAACATGCTGTTTCTGGCGCGCACCGATCCGGCCAGTGCCCTGAGCCAGCGCCAGGAGCTGGATGCGGCGGATGAGATGCAACGCATTGCCGATTACTTTGAAGGATTGGCGGCAGATGTCGGGATGAGTATCGAGGCCCGTGGCAGCGGTGTGATCTGGGCCGAGCCGATGCTGCTACGCCGCGCACTGGCCAATCTGTGCGCCAATGCGATCAAGTACGGAGAGGCTGATTCGACGGTGCAGGTGGAGGCAATTGCCGAGTTGGATGGCAGTTATCTGCGGGTGCGCAATCAGGGCACAACCATTGCGCCTGAACATTTAGCCCGGCTGTTCGAGCGTTTTTACCGCGTCGATCAGTCACGCGAGCGCTCGGCGCAATCCAATGGTCTGGGCCTGTCGATTGTCGCGACCATCATGCAGTTGCATCAGGGCCGCTATAGCGTCAGCAGTGTCGATGGCATCACCTGCTTCGAATTGTTCTTCCCCGCCCGGCAATCACCTTCATCGACTTTTCCGCCGTCATCGCTGGCAAGCCAGCTCCCACAATGATTGGCGCTGAATCCAGATTTCCGGCCAACCCAAAACCCTGTGGGAGCTGGCTTGCCAGCGATGAGGTCAGCTTGATCAACATCAACTTTCCCTGACCCGCAGCTACCGCGAGCAGGTCGAATCGGCGCGCTGTCGCTCCCACAGCTTGATCTCGGCTCGGCTGATGATCAGGGCTGTCAGCATCAGTGCTGAGGCGACGCCGAAAGTGATATGCAATCCACTGGCAATCGCCGTTGCCGGCGCCTGCGTTGGATCCCCCGCCGCCAGCGCAAACACCGCACCCATTACTGCCGCCCCGGTAATCAAGCCAAGATTGCGCGCCAGCCCGAGCATCGCCGAAACCACGCCGCGCTGCTCCTGACGAACTCCGGCCATCAACCCGGTGTTGTTCGCCGCCTGAAACAGCGCATAGCCGACGGCGACCACTGCAATCGGCAGCAAATAGGCGGGCAACCCCAGACTCATCGGCAACAGCGCCAGCAAGCCACAACCGCAGGCCATGCCAAGCAACGCGCCCGGCACGATCCGGCGCGCGCCGAAACGATCCACCAGACGCCCGGCCGGCACACCGCCAAACGCAGACAACAGCGGTCCGATCGATAACGCCACGCCGACCATTGTGCTGCTGAGACCCAAACCCCGGTGCAAGTAAAACGGACCGACCACCAGCGTGGTCATCATCACCGTGGTCACCAGCAACGTCAGCGTCAGACTGCTGCTCAATCGCGCGTCGCTAAACAGCGACAAACGAATCAGCGGCGACTTGGCCTTCATCTCGACCACGATGAACAATCCTGCGCCGCCCAGGGTGGCCAGCAGCAACGGCACGGTGAAACCTTCAAGGGTCATTGCCAGCGCATAGGCCGCCAGCGTCAACACCAGCACCACGCTGCCAGAATAATCGAACGCGACTCGCGGCCCTGTTGCCCGATCCGCCGGCAAATAGCGGTACACCAGCCACGCATTGAGCAAGCCCAGCGGTACGTTGAGCAAAAATATCGCCTGCCAGCCGACATGCGTCATCAACAGCCCGCCCAGCGACGGCCCGAGACTGGTGCCCGTCGCCGACATTGTTGCCAGCAACCCCATCGCGCTGCCCGCCCGCGATTTGGGCACCGCATCGGCCACCAACGCCACGGTCAAGGCGAACATGATCGCCGCGCCGACGCCTTGCACCGCTCGCGCACCGATCAGCCAGCCCAGTCCCGGTGCCAGCGCGCAGGCCAACGAAGCGCTGGTGAAAATGCCGATCCCGATCAACAGCAATCGACGTCGACCAAAGCCATCGCCCAGCCGCCCGACACTGACGATCAGCGTGGTGATCGCCAGCAGGTAAGCCAGCACGATCCATTGCACCTGTTGAAACGTCGCCTCGAACGCCGTCGCCAGAACCGGCAACCCTGCGTTGGCAATACTGGTGTCCAGCGACGGCATCAACATCGACAGGGCCAGACTGGTCAGCGCCCATCGGGCCGAAGTGCTCAGGGGTTCTTGGGACATGGCAGGCTCACAGTGCAAAGGTGACCGGCCATAGCCTGAGCCTCGACAACACACGGCGCAAGACGCATGCTTTGCACTCAATACCTGCATGGAACGCCATGTCATGAGCGCCCCGGATCTGAACCTGCTGATTACCCTCGACGTGTTACTGCGTGAAGGCAGCGTCGCCCGCGCCGCCCAGTGCTTGCGGTTGAGCCCGTCGGCCATGAGCCGCGCCCTTGCCCGTCTGCGCGAAACCACCGGAGATCCGTTGCTGGTGCGAGCGGGTCGTGGCCTGGTACCGACGCCGCGCGCACTGGAACTGCGCGAACGGGTCAGTCATCTGGTGCAAGACGCCGAAGCGGTTTTACGACCTGCCGAAGTGCTCGACCCCGGCCGCTTGCAACGCACCTTCACCCTGCGCAACACCGACGGTTTTGTTGAAACCTTTGCCGCCGCCCTGCTCGCGCGGATCGCCGAAGAAGCACCCGGCGTGCGCCTGCGTTTTGTGCAGAAAGCCGACAAGGACAGCACGCCGTTGCGCGAAGGTCGCGTCGATCTGGAAACCGGCGTGGTCGACGACAGCACCGACCCGACGCTGCACAGCCGCATCCTGTTTCAAGATCAGTGGATCGGTGTAGTGCGTGAGGGGCATCCGTTGAGCGCGGGAAAAATAACCAGCAAGCGCTTTGCCGGTGGCCAGCACATTCTTATCTCCCGACGTGGGCGCAGCAGCGGCCCGGTCGACGAAGCACTGCTCGCGTTCGGACTGACGCGGGACATCGTCACCTCGTTCGGTGGCTTCTCGGCAGCGCTGACGCTGGTGCGGGAATCAGACCTGATTGCCACCGTTCCACAACGTCATACGAGCAAACTGCGCACGGGCCTGCACAGTTTCGCCCTGCCCTTCGCGATGCCGGACATCAGCGTGTCGATGCTCTGGCACCCGCGCATGGACACCGACCCGGCGCATCGCTGGTTGCGCGATTGTGTGCGGCAGGTCTGCGCTTAACGCGCGTCGCCACCCGCTGGTTTGTAGAAGAGGAATTTTTTCGTTTCGGCAGTCTTGCGGTACTCCTTAGCCCAGCTCGGATGCACATTGCGGTCGTGGAAATACAGCGCGCCGTTGGTGCGATCCTTGAGCTGGCGGTTCAGCGCTTTGCGGGCGATATCCTTGGCCAGCGTGTATTCGGCATCTTCCTTGACCTGATCCGGACGCCCGTCACACCACCAGGAAAACTGGCAGCTCTTGGTTTCCGAGCCTTGTTTGACGACAGCGCATACCGTATCGGGGAAACCTTCGTGGCCGAGGCGATTCATCACCACACTGGCCACGGCCTCCATTTCCGGCGTGTCTTTGCCTTTGGCTTCCCAATAGATACTGCGCGCCAGGCAAGTGATCGGATCATCCAGCGGCGCGGCGCCGACCGGGTCCACTGCCTGCACTTCGGTGGGGGTAATGGCTTCGGCTTTCGGTGCCGGTGCGGCGCTGACTTTGTCCGCCGCTTTCTCTTCCAGCACTTGGGCTTTTTCTTCAGCCTTCGCTTTGATCGGGGCCTGATCGGTGGCCCATGCAGAGCCTGCCAACAGGGTGAATACGAGACAACCCGCCCATCCTTTCAATCCCATGTCTGTTCTTCCGGCAGCGCCCGAGTCGGGCAAGGTGTTACGTCGGGGAGACACCCGGTTTCCGGGGCCTTCGGTGAGTGTAGACGGCAAATCCATCGGCAAAGTTGCGCAGAAAAACCGCTGAATGAAGAAAAAAGACATTGCACTCCCCGGGGGCCTTTCGCGCATCATGGGCGCATTCAGCTCCAGGGAGATTTCCATGCGCTTCATGCCATCCGTTTTGCGTCTTGCCGTTTTGTCCGTGGGCGTTATGTTTGCCATTCCGGCCATGGCTGGCGATGAATCGCAACTGATCGAGTCGATCAACAGCTACCGCAGCCAGCCGCAGCGTTGCGGCAGTCAGGCGTCGAACGAACTGCCACCGCTGTCAGCTGATCCACGGCTGAGATTACGCGCTACCGGTGCCGTCGATCTGCAGCAAGCCATGGCCAGCGCCAGTTACCCGATGGTCAATGTGCAGGCGATCACGCTCAACGGCCCGCGTGATGCGGCGTCGGCGATGAAGGCAATTCAGGAGAGTTTCTGTCAGGTGGTGCTCGATCCGCAGTTCGTCGATGTCGGTGTCAGCCGCGATGACCGTGACTGGCGCATCGTGCTGGCGCGGCCGCTGCTGTCGGCCAAGCTCGGTGACGCGCAAAGTGAGGGACAGAAGTTGCTCAATGAACTCAATGTCGCCCGTAGTCAGGCGCGTCAGTGTGGTGGTCAGGCGTTCGCCGCTGCCGCACCGCTGGCGTGGAACGCGACGCTGGGCACGATCGCCCAGGATCACAGCCGCGACATGGCCAACAACAACTACTTCGACCACAAGGACCGCGACGGCCGTACTCCCGGCGATCGCGCCGAACTCGCCGGCTACAGCGGCCAACAGGTCGGCGAAAACATCGCCGCCGGACAAGACACCGTGCACAAAGTCGTCGAAGGCTGGCTCGCCAGTCCCGGCCACTGCGCCAACCTGATGAACCCGCAATACCAGGAACTCGGCGCCGCCTACGCGACCGACCCGAAAAGCAGTGCCGGTATCTACTGGACCGCGATGTTCGGCGCCCAGTAACTCAAATCTCAAACACACCGCCCCCACAGGGGCTTGAGTTGATCAGTAGATCTTCGGCCGAACCGAGATCCAATGTGGGAGCGAGCCTGCTCGCGAAGAGGCCCTTACATTCAACATCAACATTGTCTGACCTGACGCCTTCGCGAGCAGGCTCGCTCCCACAATGATCGGTGTAATGCTCATCATCCCTGAACAACACAAAACCCTGTGGGAGCTGGCTTGCCAGCGATGAGGCCCGCCCCTTCAACATTGATGTCGACTGACCCACCGCTATCGCTGGCAAGCCAGCTCCCACAGGGTCAGCAGTCGCTCGGAAGATTGAGGCAATAAAAAACCGCAGCCTGGCTGCGGTTTTTCAGGCTCAGTGGGTCCTCATCCTCGCTGCATACATCGCCAGTTTCAGCAGGCTCGCCACCACCGCCAGCGACACCACGCTGCCCAGCCAGATCAACAACAGCCAGCCCAGACGCTTGTACCAGCGGCTGTTCTTCACTTCGCGCGAATCAATGGTAGCCATCGCCAATCCTCACTTTGCCGCGGAATACGTAGTAGCTCCAGAAGGTATACATCAGGATCACCGGCAGGATGAACAGTGCACCGATCAGCGCAAACAACTGGCTCGACGGCGGTGACGCGGCGGCCCAGATGCTTACCGACGGCGGGATGATGTTCGGCCAGATGCTCAGCGCCAGGCCGATGTAACCGAGCAACATCAGCACCAGGGTGAACACAAACGGCCAGTGCGTATGGCGCTGACGCAACGTGCGCAGCAGCCCGAACAGCGCCAGCAACGCCAACACCACCAATCCGGCAAACACCTGCAGATGCCCGTGTGTCGACCAACGTGTCGCCAGCTCCGGATGCAGTTGCAGGGTCCACACGCCGATCACCAGCACCATCGCCATCAACAGCAAGGCCAGCGGCCGGGTGAACAGACGCATCCGCGACTCCAGCATGCCTTCGGTCTTGACCAGCAACCACGTACTGCCGAGCAACGCATACGCGATCACCAGCCCCACGCCACACACCAGCGGAAACGGTGCCAACCAGTCCAGACCGCCGCCGGCAAACTGCCGATCGACCACCGGAATCCCGGACACATACGCGCCAATCACCACACCTTGCGAGAACGTCGCCAGCAGCGAACCACCGATAAACGCCTTGTCCCACCAATGACGTTTTTGCGGCGACGACTTGAAGCGAAACTCAAATGCCACACCGCGGAAAATCAAACCGCAAAGCATCAGGATCAGCGGCAGATACAACGCCTCGAGAATCACCCCGTACGCCAGCGGAAACGCGCCATACAACGCCGCGCCACCGAGCACCAGCCACGTCTCGTTACCGTCCCACACCGGCGCGACGGTGTTCATCATCACATCGCGTTCCTGCTCATCCGGGATCAGCGGAAACAGGATCCCCAGGCCCAGATCGAAGCCGTCCATGATCACGTACATCATCACCCCGAAGGCGATGATCACTCCCCAGATCAACGAGAGATCGATACCTTGAATACCCATGACTCAATGCTCCTTCATAGGGGCGGTAGCCGCCGAAATCGGTCGACGCGGCGTCTGCAATTCATCGCCCGCAGGTGGATGTTCGTGGTGCGGCTGCGGGCCTTTTTTCACCAGTTTCATCATGTAGCCGATGCCCACGCTGAACACGGTGAAATAGATCACCACGAACAGCGCCAGCGACGTGCTCATCTGCGCCACCGAGTGATGCGATGCCGCGTCGTGAGTGCGCAACAAGCCATAAACCACCCACGGCTGACGCCCGACTTCCGTGGTAATCCAACCGGCCAGCAGCGCAATCAGCCCGCTCGGCCCCATCAACAACACCAGTCGCTGGAAGCCGCGATGCTGATAAAGCTTGCCGCCCCGGCGCAGCGCCAACCCCAGCAAACCAACGAGGATCATCAACATCCCCAACCCGGCCATGACGCGGAAGCTCCAGAAAATCACGGTCGAATTCGGCCGGTCTTCTTTCGGAAAGCTCTTCAGCGCCGGGATCTGCTTATCGAGGCTGTGGGTGAGGATCAGGCTGCCGAGATAGGGAATCTCCAGCGCATACTTGGTCTTCTCCGCCTGCATATCAGGGATGCCGAACAGCACCAGCGGCGTCGGGCCGTTGTCGGCGTTTTCCCAGTGACCTTCGATGGCGGCGATTTTTGCCGGTTGATGTTCCAGCGTGTTCAAGCCATGGGCGTCACCGACCACTGCCTGGATCGGCGCAACGATCAACGCCATCCACAACGCCATGGAAAACATCTTGCGCACCGGCGCCGTGTTATTGCCGCGCAGCAAATGCCAGGCAGCCGAGGCACCGACGAAGAACGACGTGGCGACAAACGCGGCAATCGCCATGTGCGCCAGCCGGAACGGGAACGACGGGTTGAACACGATCGCCAGCCAGTCCAGCGGCATCACCCGACCGTCGACGATTTCAAAGCCTTGCGGCGTCTGCATCCAGCTGTTGGACGCAAGAATCCAGAACGTCGAAATCAACGTACCGATGGCGACCATTACCGTGGCAAAGAAGTGCAAGCCACGGCCGACACGGTTCCAGCCGAACAGCATCACCCCGAGGAAACCGGCCTCAAGGAAGAACGCAGTCAGCACTTCATAGGTCAAAAGCGGCCCGGTGATGCTCCCGGCAAAATCCGAGAAGCCGCTCCAGTTGGTGCCGAACTGGTACGCCATGACCAGTCCCGAAACCACGCCCATGCCAAAATTGACCGCGAAAATCTTCGACCAGAAATGGTAGAGATCACGGTAGGTGTCATTGCGGGTTCTCAGCCACAGGCCTTCGAGTACCGCGAGGAAACTCGCCAGGCCAATGGTGATCGCCGGGAAAATAATGTGGAACGAAACCGTGAACGCGAATTGAATTCGCGCCAGGTCCAGTGCCTCCAGATTGAACATGATGATGTCCTCATCCAGGCTGAAAAGCGGCAGCACGAACCCGGGCCACCGCCAGACGCGAACGCCTGCAGCCAGTCAAATTGCTATGGTTTTTATGAGTCGCGGGTTACGCCAGCGACGACGGGATCAGGTTGCTGACCTTCGCGGCTTCAAGGCGGATCGCGACGAATTTGGAGGTCGGCGTATACGTGCGGTCGCCGTAGCTTTCCAGCGGTACCAGCGGGTTAGTCTCCGGGTAATACGCCGCTGCCTGCCCTGGCGGAATGTCGTAGGCAATCAGGGTGAAACCGCTGACCCGACGCTCGCGCTCGTCATCCCACAGCGCCACCAGATCAACCTTCTGCCCCGGTTCAAAGCCCAGGCGCTGGATGTCCTGCTCGTTGGCGAAGATCACATCGCGCATGCCGTAAACACCGCGATAACGGTCATCGAGGCCATACAGCGTGGTGTTGTACTGATCGTGGGAACGCATGGTTTGCAGAATCAGATGCGGCTTGACCGGCAGGTTGCGCACGCCCTCGCTGATCAAGTGCTCGGGCAGCACGCACGGGGTGAACTGCGCCTTGCCGCTGGCGGTGTTCCAGACCCGATCCGAGGCGTCGTTGCCGAGGTGGAAACCACCCGGAATCAGCAGTTTTTCATTGAAGTTCTCGAAGCCCGGAATCACGTCGGCAATCAGGTTGCGGATGCGCCCGTAGTCGCCCACCACCCACTCCCAATCAATCGGATGTTTGCCCAGTGTTGCGGCGGCGATCCCGGCAATGATCGCCGGCTCGGATTTCAACTGCGCCGACTTCGGTTTCAACTGACCGAACGACAAATGCACCATGCTGAAGGTGTCTTCAACGGTCACGCCTTGCGGGCCTTCAGCCTGGATGTCGATGTCGGTGCGCCCGAGGCACGGCAGGATCAGCGCGTCGCGACCGGTGACCAAGTGGCTGCGGTTGAGCTTGGTCGCAATATGCACGGTCAGGTCGAGTTTGCGCATCGCCGCGTGGATACGCGGGGTGTCCGGCGTGGCTTGGGCGAAGTTGCCGCCCAGACCGATAAACACCTTGGCTTCGCCGCGTTCCATGGCGCCGATCGCCATCACCGTGTTGTGCCCGTGCATGCGCGGCACGTCGAAGTTGAAGCGTTTTTGCAGCGCGTCCAGCAAGTCCTTCGGCGCCAGTTCGTTGATGCCCATGGTGCGGTCGCCCTGCACGTTACTGTGGCCGCGAACCGGCGACAGCCCCGCGCCCGGACGGCCGACGTTGCCGCGCAGCAGTTGCAGGTTGATGACTTCCTGCAGGGTTGCCACTGAATGCACGTGTTGGGTCAGGCCCATGGCCCAGCACATGATCACGCTTTTGGCGCGGCCATACATGCGCGCGGCCAGTTCGATGTCATGCAACGGCACGCCGGACTGCTCGAGAATGTGCTCCCAACTTGTCGCCTCGACTTCAGCCAGATAGCTGTCGAGCCCTGTGGTGTGCTCGACAATGAACGCATGATCGAACACTGGCTCGCCGCCAGTCGCCTGAGCTTCGCGTTCCCACTCCAACAGGAATTTGACCATGCCGCGAATCATCGCCATGTCGCCGCCAAGGGCCGGACGGAAGTACGCGGTGTTGGTCGCTTCCCAGCCGTTGCTGAGCATTTCGAGCGGGTTCTGCGGGTTCTGGAAACGCTCGAGGCCACGCTCTTTCAGCGGGTTGATACAGACCACTTGCGCGCCGCGCTTCACCGCTTCACGCAGCGGTTCGAGCATGCGCGGGTGGTTGGTGCCGGGGTTCTGGCCGATGACGAAAATCGCGTCGGCGTGATGCAGGTCCTCGTAGACCACGGTGCCTTTGCCGACACCGAGGGTCTCGATCATGCTCACCGCACTGGCTTCGTGGCACATGTTCGAGCAGTCGGGGAAGTTGTTGGTGCCGAACGCACGGACGAACAACTGATAGAGAAACGCCGCTTCGTTGCTCGCGCGGCCGGAGGTGTAGAACTCGGCCTCGTGCGGCGATTTGAGGTTTTTCAGATGATCAGCGATCAGCGCAAAAGCATCTTCCCAGCTGATTTCCACGTAGCGGTCGACCCGCGCGTCGTAGCGCATCGGGTGGGTCAGACGACCCTGATACTCCAGCCAGTAGTCGCTCTGCTCGGCCAGGCTCGACACTGTGTACTTGTTGAAGAAAGCCGGGTCGACCAAACGTCCGGTCGCTTCCCAGTTCACCGCTTTCGCGCCGTTTTCGCAGAACTTCAACATGCTCGCGCCCGGCGCTTCACCCCAGGCACAACCCGGGCAGTCGAAGCCGCCGTTCTGGTTGGTCTTGAGCATGGCGCGGATGTTTTTCAGGGCGTTTTCACTGCCCAGCCAGCTCTTGGTGAGGCTGATGACAGCGCCCCAACCGGCAGCGGCGCCTTTGTAGGGTTTGTAACGGTCGACTTGTGACATGGGACTCTCCATGACGATGCACACAGGCATGAACCTGATTCGGTTAAACAGCGACGGCCGACTTTCAAGGTTGAAAAGGGGTCGTTGGGTTTGCCGGGGCAAGGATATGAACCGTTACAAAACATTGTCTAATCGCTATTAATGACCGACTTATCGAAAGCATCTATCACGGATTAAAACCCTTTATTTACGGGGCTTTGCGAAACTAACGAAGCAACTTTTTGCGCAAAATAATTCATCATCGACGGGATCAATCAGCTGTTCATTAACAGTGATTGGACGGCACTTAAAGTTAGCCATAACCTGCGCTGACCAAACTCCTTCAACCGGGGTTTTCATTCCTGCGAGGCTGTCATGTCAGAGCGTGTCTTGATCGATGGTTACAACCGCCGCGTCGACTATCTGCGCATGTCGGTAACCGACCGCTGCGACTTCCGCTGCGTCTATTGCATGGCCGAAGACATGCAGTTTCTGCCCCGCCAACAAGTGCTGACGCTGGAGGAAATCTATCAACTGGCGCAGAGCTTTGTGGCGCTGGGGACGCGCAAGATTCGCCTGACCGGTGGCGAGCCATTGATCCGCCCGGGCGTGGTCAAGCTCTGCGAGCAGATCGCCGCCCTGCCCGGCCTGCGCGAACTGTGCATGACCACCAACGGCTCGCAACTGGGCAAACTCGCGGCACCGCTGTTCGACGCCGGGGTCAAACGCCTGAACATCAGCCTCGACAGTCTTGATCCGCAGCGCTTCAAACAGATGACCCGCACCGGCGATCTGGCGCAGGTGATCAACGGCATCGATGCTGCGCGCAAGGCCGGTTTCACCCGCACTAAACTCAATGTCGTGGTGATGCAGGGCCGTAACGATCAGGAGATCAACGATCTGGTCAGCTTCGCCATTGATCGTCAGCTCGACGTCTCTTTCATCGAAGAGATGCCGCTGGGGATCATCAGTGAACACAGTCGCGCCGAGTCGTTTTTCTCCAGCGCCCAGGTGCGGGAAAAGATTGCCGAACGCTACACCCTGATCGACTCGGCCGAGTCGACACAAGGCCCGTCGCGCTACTGGCGGCTGGCCGAGGCGCCGGAGATTCGTCTGGGTTTTATCTCACCGCACAGCCACAACTTTTGCGGCACCTGCAACCGCGTACGCCTCACCGTCGAAGGGCGCCTGCTACTGTGTCTGGGTAACGAGCATTCGGTGGATCTGAAAGCGCTGCTGCGCGCCCACCCGGGGCAACCGCAGCGGCTGGAGAAAGCCATTGTCGAGGCGATGAAGCTCAAGCCGTATCGACATAATTTCGAAGTGAACGACGATGTTCAGGTTGTGCGCTTCATGAACATGACCGGCGGCTGATCCCGCCAGTTTCATCGGTTATCGGAACCGCAAAGCATGATCATCAGACCCAAGGTCAACCAGTTCGCCATTCTCTTCACCCTCAAGGGTTCGATTGCCAAACGCATCGCCCTGCGCACGCTGATGGTCACCCTCCTTGCCTCGGCCATTGTGTTGGTGGAAATCCTCCATCCGAGCAACTTCACCAAGGTCAATGCCACGCCGTTTACCTTGCTCGGTTTGTCGCTGTCGATCTTCATGAATTTTCGCAACAACGCCTGTTATGACCGCTGGTATGAGGCGCGTAAAGCCTGGGGCGAAGTGATCGTGCACATTCGCTCGGTGATTCGTGAAACCCATGTGATTCGTGAATCGGCTGAGCGTAAACCGTTGCTGCTCAATCTTTGTGGTTTTGCCCATGCGTTGAACGCGCGCTTGCGTAAAGAAAGCGAAGCGGATGCGAGCAGCCAATGGATCATGCCGAAACCTGATCCGCAGACGCCGGACTACAGTGGGCGCATTCTGCAAACGATCGGCCAGCAGTGTTCCGATCTGCATCAGAACGGTGAACTGACTGAGTGGCGCTACATGTTGCTGGCCAATCACCTGACCAGCCTGACCCAGGCGCAAGCGGTGTGCGAACGGATCAAGACTACGCCCCTGCCGTTTCCCTACACGCTGTTGCTGCACCGGACGATTTATCTGTTCTGCATCCTGCTGCCGTTCGCCATGGCCGAACCGCTGGGCTGGCTGACACCGTTGTTCACAGCGATTGTCAGCTACACGTTCTTTGGCCTCGATGCGATTGCCGATGAACTGGAAGACCCGTTTGGCCGCGACGAAAACGACCTGCCGACCGATGCGCTGGTACGCACCATCGAGCGCGACATCCTCGCCGAACTGGGCGCCGAAGTGCCGCCGGCGCTGAAGCCAGTGGATTATGTGCTGAGCTGATCCGTACACCTCAAAACCCTGTGGGAGCTGGCTTGCCAGCGATGAGGCCGTATCAGCCAACGTCAATGCCAACTGACCTGCCGCCATCGCTGGCAAGCCAGCTCCCACAGTTTTGATTGGTGGTGAGGTCAGAAGAGTTCGTTGAAGGGGATGAAGCGCAGCGGGTCGCCGAGGCTGTGCGTGCTGTTCTCGGGGATTTCCACCAGGCCATCGGCCCAGGTCGCGCCAAGCAGGACGCCGGAGCTTTGATTGGGATAGAGCACCGCACGCCCCGCCTCCAGCCGCACCCGCAGGTATTCACGGCGGCCGCCAGCCTTGTGCCAGTCGAAACCTGCATTGACCGTAAAACTCAGCGGCATGACATCTTCCACACCCTGAATACGCAGCAAATACGGCCGCGCCAACAAGCCAAACGTCACCAGCGCCGAGGTCGGATTGCCCGGTAAACCAATCACCGGCACCGTGCCAAAATGCCCGACCGTCAACGGTTTGCCAGGCTTGATCGCCAGTTTCCACAACAGCGGTTTGCCGCTGTCGCGCAGCACTTGCCCGAGGCAATCGGCATCCCCGGCTGACACGCCGCCCGTAGTCAGAATCAGATCAACGCTTACTTGCAGTTGCTCAAGTTTGAGCCGCGTCTGCGCCGGGCGATCCGGGAGGATGCCGGCGTCGATCACCTCGCAGCCCAATTCCCGCAACCAGTGGCCGAGCAATACGCGGTTGCTGTTGTAGATGCTGCCGGGGCGCAACGGCTGACCCGGTTCGACCAGTTCATCACCGGTCGACAGTAGCGCCACACGCGGGCGACGCACCACGTGCAGTTGCGCCAACCCTTGTCCGGCGGCGACTGCCAGTTCGAACGGTCCAAGGCGTTTGCCGGCGCGCAGCAGGATGTCGCCGACGCGATTTTCCTGACCTTGCGCGCGGATGTTCTGCCCCGCCTTCAGCGGCTGCAAGAAGCGCACGCGGCCGTCCTCCAGCACTTCAACGTTCTCCTGCATTTCGACGCAGGTGGCGCCGGGCGGCAGCGGCGCGCCGGTAAAAATCCGTGCGCAGGTGCCGGGCAGCAACGTGTCCGGTGCCAGCCCGGCGTAAACCTTCTGTGAGACCTTCAGCGGCTGTCGGTGCAGATCGGCGAGATTGAGCGCGTAACCGTCCATGGCACTGTTCGGCCACGGCGGCAAGTCGAGGGTCGCCAGCAGATCACTGGCCAGCACCCGCCCACGCGCATCGTCGAGCGCCAGCAGTTCGCTGTCGGCCAGACGTTGCTCATTGGCCATGCACAGCAATTGGTCGAGGGCGTCCTCGACCGGCATCAACGGTGCTTTGCTCATCCGCGTGACCCGCAGGCTTGCACGGCTTTCAGGTGCGGGACGAAGTTGCATGGGCGATGACGGTTGTCCAGTTGCTCGGCAAGAATGCCTTCCCACGCCGTGCGGCAAGCGCCGGTCGAGCCCGGCAAGCAACACACCAGCGTGCCGTTCGACAGCCCGGCCAGCGCGCGGCTTTGCACGGTGGACGTACCGATGTCCAGAATCGAAATCGCCCGGAACAGCTCGCCGAAGCCGTCAATCTGCTTATCAAACAAGCAGGCCACCGCTTCCGGCGTGCTGTCGCGACCAGTGAAACCCGTGCCGCCGGTGATCAGCACCACTTGAATACCTTCGTCGGCAACCCAGTTCGCTACCTGAGCGCGGATTTTGTACAGATCGTCCTTGAGCAAGTTGCGCTCGCTCAACGTATGACCGGCTTCCAGCAACCGACTGACCAGCAACTGGCCCGAGGTATCGCTGGCGTAATCGCGCGTATCGCTGACCGTCAGCACGGCAATATTCAGGGGGACAAACAGGGCATCGGCTTTGGCACTCATGGCAGTTCTCCGGCAGCAGTCAATCAACATTGCCGAGCAGCCTAAGTGCCACTTATGAGTACTGTCTAATCACTCTGGCCAACCACATTATCGACCGGCTCTATCGGTGCCTTTCACGTTGTTCAGGGCCAGTAAAACCGGGCCTGATAGAGCTGATCGATAGTGCCTTAAATACTTCCGATTGGACGAACAACTGTTCAAGTGAGATCGTCGCACCCTGCGCTTTTCGTGCGTCTCGCGCATCCGCGTCAATACTCAATCAAAAAATCCCCATCGAGCAGGTGCCATCGTGGACATCAAACAACTCAAGTTCCTGATCGCGCTGGACGAAACCCGCCACTTCGGCCAGGCCGCCGCACGCTGCCACATCACCCAACCGACGTTGTCGATGCGCCTGCGTAATCTCGAAGATGAGCTGGATCTGGTGCTGGTCAACCGTGGCCAGCGCTTTGAAGGGTTCACTCAGGCCGGCGAACGCGTGCTGGCCTGGGCGCGCACCTTGCTCGCCGCGCATGACGGTTTGTTCGCCGAAGCGGCGGCGTGTCGCGGGCAATTGGTGGGTAGCTTGCGTCTGGGTCTGGTGCCGCTGAGCAGCTTCAACCCGGTCAATTACATTCAGGGTTTGTCGGGGACGTATCCGGAGTTGAAGTTCAGCCTGTCATCGCTCAGTTCCGACGAGATCATCGCCGGGCTGGGCAACAATCAGCTTGATCTGGGCGTCTGCTATCTGGACCACGTCAACCCGAACTATTTCGAGTTTTTCGAAATCGGCGAGACCCGCGTCGGCCTGCTCTACGACAACCGCCACTTCCATTTCGAAGGCTCGGAAATGAGCTGGGAAGACGCTGCCGAGTTACCGCTGGGGATGATCACCGCCGGCATGCATTACCGTAAATCCATCGACTTGAGCTTCCGCAGCCGTGGGCTCAGCCCGCAGCCGATCATGGAAAGCGACTCGACCTATCAGCTGTTGCAGGCGATTCACCAAGGCTTCTGCTGCGCGATCATGCCGCTGGACAGCGGGCTTGAGGAGCCGATCGAGCACCTGTCGTTCATGCAGTTGCCGGATGCCAGCGTGCTGGCGCCGCTAGGCCTGGTGATGCGCAAGACCGAGCCGCGTTCGGCGATTGCCGAGAAGTGTTTTGCCGAGGCGCGGAAGTTGTTTGGGGTTGAGGTTTCTGCCGAATAAGCAAGGGTGGATGTCCCGGCCTCATCGCTGGCAAGCCAGCTCCCACAGTTTCCGATGTGATCACAGTTTCTGCGCACGACGCAGAAACCTGTGGGAGCTGGCTTGCCAGCGATGGGGCCTGACCAGCCAAGACAAATCCTGGTTGATCGACCAAAGCAATCACCACATCGGAACAAGCGATTGGACGCACTTTTAACGCCCCCGTAGCCTGAACACTCTTCAGCGCTTCGGGACTTTTCAGATGCTCTGCCACGTCGAAACCCTCACAGAATCCACCAGCGAACCCAACGCCCCCGCGCCACAACCGGCGCAAGTGGCGTTTCGCGAATACCTGCCCGACGCCGCCGTCTCGCATGCCGCGCTGGCCTCGGAAATCGCCCTCGCCATCACCTACAACGGCCTCAGCCAGGCAGTGATGATGGTCTCGCCCGGCAACCTCGAAGACTTCATCCGTGGCTTCAGCCTGAGCAACGCGATCATCGACAGCGTCGACGAGATCTACGACATCCGCCTGACGCATTTCGATCAGGCCTGTCAGGCCGATGTGCAGATTTCCAGCCGGGCGTTCTGGGCCTTGAAGGATCATCGTCGGCAAATGACCGGCACCAGCGGCTGCGGCATCTGCGGCGTCGAAGCGCTTGAGCAGGCGTTGCCGCAACTGCAGATTCTGCAACCGTCAGCACTGCCGCCGGCCGAACATTTCGACGGCATCCGCCAACGCATCGAAGCCGCTCAACAACTGGCGCGCAGCAGCGGTGCCTTGCATGCCGCGCTGTTCTTCGACGCTGACGGTGAAGCCTTGCTGTGCCGCGAAGACATCGGCCGCCACAACGCCCTCGACAAGCTGATCGGCGCGATGCAATTCGCCGCCGTCGATGCCGCTGAAGGCTTTGTCGTGGTCACCAGCCGTTGCAGCCTCGAACTGATTCACAAAGCCGTGCGCGCCCGCCTCGGCACCCTCGTCAGTCTGTCCGCGCCTACCGCGTTGACCGTGCGCTGGGCACTCAAACACCGACTCAATCTGATCCATGTACCGCACCGCAACGCCCCGCGAATTTACAGCCCGATCCAGGAGTTTTCCGTATGAGCCACACCCTCACCCACCTTGACGATCAGGGCCGCGCCAACATGGTCGACGTCAGCGACAAAGCCGCGACCCGCCGCGAAGCCAGCGCGCAAGCCTGGGTGCAGATGCGCCCGCAAACCCTGCAAATGATCCAGGCCAACGGTCACCCGAAAGGCGATGTCTTCGCGGTGGCGCGGATCGCCGGCATCCAGGCCGCCAAACGTACCCACGAGCTGATCCCGCTGTGTCATGCGCTGCTGCTCAGTTCGATTCACGTCGAACTCACGGCCTGCGAACCGGACCGCGTGCAGATCACCAGCACCTGCCGCCTCACCGGCCAGACCGGCGTCGAACTCGAGGCGCTGACCGCCGCCAGCGTTGCCGCGTTGACCATTTACGACATGTGCAAAGCGGTGGACCGGGCCATGGTTATCGGCGATATCCGCCTGCTCAGCAAACAGGGCGGTCGCTCGGGGCACTTTCAATGGGAGGACGCGCAATGATCCTGATCAACTACTTCGCCAGCTACCGTGACCGGCTCAATCTGGGCGGTGAAAAAATTCCGCTGACTGACACGCTGGGCTGCGTGGAAGACGTGCGGCAAATGCTCATGCAGCGCGGCGATCTTTGGCGTGAAGTGCTCGGCGCCGGCAACCTGATGTGCGCGGTGAATCAGGAGTTGTGTCAGCCGAGTCAGGTGATTGAGGATTTCGATGAAATCGCGTTTTTCCCGCCAGTGACCGGAGGTTGATCGATGGCTATTCGAGTCCAGCACAAAAGCTTCGATGTCGGCCAGTTGACCGCCGATCTGCACGCGCGCAATCCACGGGTCGGCGCGGTGGTGAATTTCGTTGGTTATGTGCGTGATCTGAATATGGGTCAGAGCGTGAATGAACTGTTTCTTGAGCACTATCCGGGCATGACCGAAAAAGCCCTCGAACAGATCGCCGAGGAGGCCCGCGAGCGCTGGCCGCTGTTGGGTGTGGAGATTGTGCATCGGGTCGGTGCGTTGTCGGTGAGTGAGCCGATTGTGTTTGTCGGGGTCAGCAGCAAGCATCGGCATATGGCGTTCGAGGCGTGCGCGTTCATCATGGACGTGCTCAAGACCCGTGCGCCGTTCTGGAAGCGCGAGACTACGCCTGAGGGTTCTCACTGGGTCGAGGGCCGTGAGAGCGATAGGGATGCGGCGTTGCGCTGGAGCCTGGCGCATGCCTGAAAAGCAAAAGCCCCTCACCCTAGCCCTCCCGAAACGTCGGACCGCCCCGAGGGAGAGGGGACTGATTGGGGGATATTGCAGAGATTCACCGACTTGAAAGATTGGCTCTGAATCCATAATCGACTCGATTTTTCAGGTCGATGGATAACGCCAGACACCGCGGTCGGCCCCTTCGGGTGACCATCAAATCCATAATCGACTCGATCTTTCAGGTCGATGGATAACGCCAGACACCGCGGTCGGCCCCCTCTCCCTCTGGGAGTGTATGTACCGGAGACATGGTGGACACATGTTCGGAGACATAGTGGACGGTTTTAGATCTTCTTACCTGCCGTCACGATCTGCAAGTTCAAGTCGATTCGGGCGATACGATGTCTACTCCAGTAGACATCGTGGATGCCGTCCTCCGTCGTTTCCCGGATAGCTACTGACCTCCCGTGAAAAGCCTTTCCAACTGAGTATTCACGGTTCCTCCAGTAGATCTCTCCTTTCACCTGAACCTTCCTGACCACATCCCCATCGTCGTACTCAGGTGCCGCTGGTTGCTCCTGGTATTCCCGTGGGCTGCTGCTGTAGCGAGTAGCAGGAACCTGCATGTCCAGCGCTTGATGCGGGCGCTTCTGGTTGTAGATATCACGCCAGATATCAAACGCCCGTTGTGCATCGTCCAGATCGATGAAGAGTTGGCCTTGCAGGACTTCCCTTTTCAGACTGCGGTGGAAGCGCTCCAGCTTTCCCTGGGTTTGCGGGTGATAAGGTCGGGAGTGGCCGACCTTGATGCCCTGGCTCATCAGCCAGACCTCCAGCGCGGTATAAACGCCGGTCTGGTCACCCCATGGCGAACCGTTGTCCATCGTCATGCGCAGAGGCAGACCGTAGCGCCGAAAGGCCCGCATTAGTTGCTCCTGGACGGTTCGGCGCTGCTCATTGGCGCACGCAGCGATGCACAGTGAGAACCGTGAGTGATCGTCCAGTATCGTCAGCGGATGGCAACGTCCGTGTTTCAGGCTGATATGGCCTTTGAAGTCGATCTGCCAAAGATCGTTGGGCGCCTCGTGCTCGAACCGGATAAACGGTTTGACCTCGGCAGCCTTTGGATCAACGCGCGAATGACGCTGTAAAACCGCATGCACGGTGCTGACAGAGGGCATCACTTTGCCGTCGTCTTCCAACACGCGCTTGAGCTTGCGAGCGCCCCAAGCGGCGTACTCCTGACTCACGGTCAAAATCTGCTGCTCAACCTCATCAGCGCAGCGTTTGGGTGACGTCTTCGGTCGTCGAGACTGATCGATCAACCCTTGAGCACCGAGGTTTTCAAACCTGTTGAGCCATTTGTAGGCAGTGCTTGGGCTGATATTGAATCGACGGCAAAGCTGCCGAACATTGGCCCCTTCTTGCCGAGCCAACAGCACGAATTCTGAACGAAGCTGCACGGTGGACACCTCTTCCCAAGACACAGGCCATCTCCTTCGCGATAAGCAATGTGTCTATTAAAATGTGTCCACCATGTCTCCGAACACCTGTCCACCATGTCTCCGGTACATACAGGGAGAGGGCTGGGGTGAGGGTTAAAAGTCTGATTAGATAGCCACTCCGCCAGGATTCAACTCCGGAGTCTCGCTTGAGCACAGCGCCGAACAACCTGCCCCGCCCCGATCCCGTCACCCTGCGCCAGGCCTGGCGCTTCTGGCTGAAACTCGGCTGCATCGGTTTCGGCGGGCCGGCCGGGCAGATCGCGATCATGCATCAGGAGTTGGTCGAACGTCGGCGCTGGATCTCCGAAAAGCGTTTTCTGCACGCACTCAACTACTGCATGTTGCTGCCCGGCCCCGAGGCTCAGCAACTGGCGACTTACATCGGCTGGCTGCTGCATCGCACCTGGGGCGGTGTCATCGCCGGTGCGCTGTTTGTGCTGCCGTCGCTGTTCATTCTGATTGGCTTGTCGTGGCTGTACGTCGCTTTCGGTGACGTGCCGGCGGTGGCCGGGGTGTTTTACGGGATCAAACCGGCGATCACCGCGATTGTCCTGCACGCCGCGCATCGCATCGGCTCGCGTGCATTGAAAAATGCCTGGCTGTGGGCGATTGCCGGGGCGTCGTTCGTGGCGATTTTCGCCTTCAATCTGCCCTTCCCCTTGATCGTCCTCGGGGCTGCGTTGATCGGCTATCTGGGCGGACGGTTCGCACCGCAGCGGTTCAGCAACACAGGGGCGCGCAACAGCGAGAAATCCTTCGGCCCGGCGTTGATCGACGACGATACGCCGGCCCCCGAACACGCCCGTTTCAGCCTGCCGAAGCTGCTGCGTCTGGCTTTGATCGGCGCAGTGCTCTGGTGTTTACCGATGGCGTTACTAACGGTGCTGTTCGGCTGGGACGGCACGTTCACGCAAATGGCCTGGTTCTTCACCAAAGCCGCGCTGCTTACCTTTGGCGGCGCCTACGCGGTGCTGCCTTACGTTTATCAGGGTGCCGTCGGGCATTACGGCTGGTTGACGCCGACACAGATGATCGACGGCCTCGCCCTCGGCGAAACCACCCCCGGCCCGCTGATCATGGTGGTGGCGTTTGTCGGTTTCGTCGGTGCCTACGTGCAACCGGCGTTCGGCCCCGAACATGCCTTTGCCGCCGGCGCACTGGCAGCAACGCTGGTGACCTGGTTCACCTTCCTGCCCTCGTTTCTGTTCATCCTCGCCGGCGGGCCATTGGTGGAATCGACGCACAACGAACTGAAGTTCACCGCACCGCTGACGGCAATAACCGCCGCCGTGGTCGGGGTGATTGTGAATCTGGCGTGTTTCTTCGCTTATCACGTGTTCTGGCCGAATGGCTTTAACGGGGCGACAGATGTTTTTTCAGTGGCGCTGGCCGTTGCGGCGGCATTGGCCTTGTTCGTTTTCAAACGCGGTGTGATCAGTGTGTTGATCGTTTGCGCCCTCGCCGGGCTGGGCTTTGAACTGATGCGCTGAACCCTGGCCTGCGAATCTCCCGTTTACACGCCCGCGAATTCCCCCTTACTATCCGGGCACACCGGTCGGCGGGCATCCCCCGCCACCGACGTTTTCCGCCAACGGAAACACGCGTTATGAGTACGTCACTACAACAACCAGAATCGTTGAACGTCTCTACCCTGCGCGCCCTCTCTCACAAGGGCGGCGTATGAATCGTATCGTCAATCTCCCCATGGCCCTGCGCCGTTCCAAGCTGCGTCACTCCGCACGCCCGCCGGATATCGCCCGGTCTATCTGATCGCGTCCGTTAAAGAACCGCGACAGTCCCCTGCTTCTTGATATCCCTGCCAGGACACCTACGCCTTCTTGCCGCGTCGTGTCTGGCCCGAATCTGCGCGCCTGTGCGGCGCTATCGTGAGTGATTGATTATGAAATTCGCAGCCATCGAAGACGCACGCCTGTTCCTTGACCAGAACCCCGATATCGACATGATCGAGTTGTTCATTCTCGACGCCAACGGCGTGCCACGCGGCAAGCTGTTGCACCGCGAAGAACTGCTCGCCGTGTACCAAAGCGGTCGACCGCTACCAAGCACCATCCTCGGTCTGACCGTGCAGGGTGAAGACGTCGAGAACTCCGGTCTGGTCTGGGACGTCGGCGATATCGACTGCCGCGCCTATCCGCTGGAAGGCAGTCTGGTGCGCCTGCCATGGCGCAAGATTCCGACCGCCGCCGTGCAGGTCAGCATGCACCCGACCGAGGGCATGCCTGCGAGCAGCGCCGACCCGCGACACTTGCTGATCAAGGTCATCGACGGGCTCAAGGCCGAGGGTTATCACCCGGTGATGGCGTGTGAACTGGAGTTCTATCTGCTCGACGCCAAACGCGATCACAACGGCCGTCCGCAACCGGCACTGGACGCTGACGGCGGTCGACCGCGACACACTCAGGTTTACGGTTTGCGCGAGCTGGAACAGATCGAACCGTTCCTCGCCGACCTCTACAGCGCCTGCAAACTGCACGGCATTCCAGCGCGCACGGCGATCTCCGAATACGCGCCGGGTCAGGTCGAAATCACTCTCGAACATGGCGACGCGCTGGAGGCGATGGATCAGGCGGTGCGCTACAAACGTCTGGTCAAAGCCATCGCCCACAAGCACGGCATGCAGGCGACCTTCATGGCCAAGCCGTTCGATGATCTGGCCGGCACCGGCATGCACATGCATGTGAGTCTGGCCGATGGCGCGGGACACAATCTGTTTGCCTCGGAAGACCCGGCCGGCACGCCGCTGCTGCGCACGGCGATTGGCGGCATGCTCGCCTCGCTACTCGATTCGTTGCTGCTGTTCTGCCCTAACGCCAACTCGTATCGACGCTTTCAGGCCAACAGCTACGCGCCGCTGGCGCCGACCTGGGGCGTCGACAATCGTACTGTCAGCCTGCGCGTGCCCGGTGGCCCGGCCAACACCCGGCACATCGAACACCGCATCTGCGGCGCCGACGCCAACCCGTATCTGGCAGCGGCGGCGATCCTTGCCGGGATTCATCGTGGCATTCGTGAAGACCTTGATCCGGGTGCGCCGGTCGAGGGCAATGGCTATGCGCAGGCTAAGGAACTGCTGCCGACGGATTGGCTGACGTCGCTGCAGGCGCTGGAAAATTCGGTGTGGGCGCGGGATGCATTGGGGCAGGAATTTCTCGGGGTGTATCTGGCGGTGAAGCGTGCCGAGTATCGACAGTTCATGGCCGAAGTGGGTGAGCAGGATTGGCGGTGGTATCTCACCGACGCCTGAATATTCACCACTATCCCTTGTAGGAGTGAGCCTGCTCGCGATGAGGCCATGTCAGTCACATCATAGGTGAATGACACACCGCTATCGCGAGCAGGCGAAGGCCTACAGGGACCGCGTACAACCGAAGAATTTGTGTGGACACTGACATGACCGAACGCTGCAATTCCTACTACACCGCCACCCTTAACCAAGACACCGACTACCCGACCCTGCAAGGCCGGCACAAGGTTGACGTGGTGATCATCGGCGGCGGCTTTACCGGCGTCGCCACCGCCGTCGAACTCGCTGAAAAAGGCATCAAAGTCGCCATCGTCGAAAGCCACAAAATCGGCTGGGGCGCCACCGGGCGCAATGGCGGACAAGTCACCGGCAGCCTTTCCGGCGACGGCGCGATGCGCAAACAGATGCGCGCGAAACTCGGCAATGAAGTCGATGATTTCATCTGGCACCTGCGCTGGCGCGGACATGAAATCATCCAGCAACGCGTCGAGAAATACGGCATTCAATGCGACCTCAAACACGGCCACTTGCACGCCGCGTACAAGCCCAGCCACATGACTGATTTGCGTAAGGATCATGAAGAAGCCGTACGGCGCGGATTAGGTGATGAAGTCAGCCTGCTCGACCGCAGTCAGGTGCGTGATCTGCTGCAAAGCGACCTCTACCACGGCGCAATCAAGAATACCCGCAACATGCATCTGCACCCGCTCAACCTGTGCATCGGTGAAGCGCGGGCGGCGGAAAGTCTCGGGGCGCTGATCTTCGAAAACAGCGAAGTGCTGGAGATCATTCACGGCGCTACGCCCGGTGTGCGCACGGCTCACGGGCAGATCGACGCCAATCAGGTGATGCTCGCCGGCGACGTCTACCACAAGCTCGAACCAGGGCAGCTCAAGGGCAAGATTTTCCCGGCCATGGGCGGCATCGTCACCACCGCACCGCTCGGCGATCTGGCGAAACAGATCAACCCCGAAGACCTTGCGGTATACGACTGCCGTTTCGTCCTCGACTACTACCGCCTCACCGCCGACGGCCGCCTGTTGTTTGGTGGCGGCGCCAACTACAGCGGCAAGGACTCACGGGACATCGCCGCCGAACTGCGCCCGTGCATCGAGCAAACCTTCCCGGCGCTCAAAGGCGTGCAGATCGATTACCAGTGGAGCTGCGCAATGGGCATCGTCATCAACCGCATCCCGCAACTGGGCAAGCTCTCGGACAACGTCTGGTATTGCCAGGGCTACTCGGGGCACGGCATCGCGACCACGCACATCATGGGCGAAATCATGGGCCGGGCGATCACCGGGCAGATGGAGCAGTTCGATACGTTTGCCCAGTGCCAGCACATTCGTGTGCCGATGGGGGATTTGCTCGGTAACCCGTTGTTGGCGGCGGGGATGTGGTATTACCAGATGCTTGAGCGACTTCGCTAAGCCTGTGTTGATCCTGCTGACCCCATCGCTGGCAAGCCAGCTCCCACAGTGTCCGTGGCGTACCCAAATTTCATGTACACCGCAAAAACCTGTGGGAGCTGGCTTGCCAGCGATGAGGCCATCAGCTCCACCACAAAACCTCAATCCGGCAACTGCTCCACCACAATCCCCAACCGCCGATAATCCTCGACACTCCCCGACGCCACATGCCGCTCGGTAATCAGCGTATGCAGGCGCGAACACGGCGCCACCACAAACGGCTCCACCGCTCCCAGCTTGTCCGCCGTGGTCACCGCAATCACCCGCGCGGCGCCATCGAGCATCGCCTGCTTCACCGGCACTTCATCGAAATGCAGCGAAGTGATCCCCACTTCCGGATGAATCGCACAAACCCCGGTAATCGCCAGATCCGCCCTGATCCCGGCCAGCAGCCGTAGCGCCTCATGCCCACCCGCCGCCATCGTTCGCGGGTTCAACTGGCCGCCAGCGAGAATCACTTTCACACCCTTGAATTCAGACAAAGCAATCGCCGTCATCGGTGAAGCGGTCACCGCCGTGATGCTGATATCTGCACGCAACGAGCGCGCCACTTGTAGCGTGGTCGAGCCGGAATCGAACAACACAATCTGCCCGTCTTCAATTTCCTGCGCGGCCCGTTGCGCCAGGCGGATTTTCACCTCATCCGTCTCGTCCAGCCGCGTGAAGTAGTCCTTGCCGGAGTCTTTCGGACGCGGCAACGCCCCGCCGTGTACGCGTTGCACCAGCCCGGCGTTGTCCAGTTCGGCGAGGTCGCGGCGGATGGTGTCCTCGGACACCGCAAAGTGCTGACTCAGCTCGGAGGCCATGACCTTGCCGTCACGTTCGAGGAGCAAAAGGATTTTCTGCCGGCGCAGAGAGGGCAGTTCGGCTGCGGAATGATCGTGCATGGTTATGCCTGTTTATGCTTGTAATTGCAGGTTTCGCAAGACTAGCGAAAGCCCCAAGTAAACACAAACCGACCGGGTATCAATCGTTTCGATCATTGGAATCGACAAGGCGAATTTTTTCTTTGCTTTCAACCTGTTCAGAATGGCCGCACTTCTAAAAGGCTCAGGATGAATACCTCATGAATCTCAATTTTGCGTTTGCGTGCATGATCGTCGTGTCGTTTGCGATTGCCCTCGGCCACGCCTGACTGCGCCTCAGACCGACGCCAGCAAATGCTCGCGCAGCCATTTGTGCGCCGGATCGCGATGCGAGCGTTCACCCCAGAACATCGCCATCTCGTAACCGGGTACTTCCAGCGGCGCGTCGACCACTTGCAACGCCGGGTTGCCACGCACCAGGCGTGACGGCAGCATCGCCACCAGATCGGTGGCCGCCAGCACCGACATCGCCATCAGAAAGTGCGGCACCGACAACACCACTTTGCGCATCAGCCCGACATCGGCCAACGCCCGATCGGTCACCCCGAAAAAGCCCCCACCTTCGCGCGACACCATCACGTGTTCCAGCGCGCAGAACTGTTCGCGGCTCGGCGCCTGCATCAAACCTGGATGCCCGACTCTACCGGCCAGCACATAACGCTCGGTGAACAGCGGACGTCGATGCAGCTCCGGCGGCGCATCTTCGCTGATGTGCAGCGCCAGATCGAACACGCCTTGCTCGGCCTGTTTGACCAGATGCGCCGGGGTCAGATCGATCACCGCCAGACGCGTGCCCGGCGCCTGTTCGCGCAATCTGCTGAGGGCCGGCAACACCACCGTCGACTCGCCGTAATCGGTCGCGGCGATTTTCCAGGTGTGCGTCGCCAGCGCCGGGTCGAACGCACTGGCCGGCGCCACCGCCCTCTCCAACGCCTCCAACGCTTCGCGCAACGGTTCACGCAGTTCATCGGCACGCGCCGTCGGGCGCATGCCACGCGGCCCGGGCAACAGCAGCGGATCACCGAAGATGTCGCGCAACTTGGCCAGATGCACGCTCACCGAAGGCTGCGAGAGATTCAGCCGCTGCGCCGCGCGGGTGACGTTGTGCTCCGACAGCAGCACATCAAGGGTCAGCAGCAGATTGATATCCAGTCGTCTCAAATTATTCATGGCTATACCAGACATATCAGACATTCATTTCCAATATACCGGTTGAACGCCGATCCTGCAGTCACTCAGCTAACGGAGCTTCAACATGAAAGTGCTACTGGTTTACGCCCATCCAGAACCGACTTCCCTCAACGGCTCGCTGCGCGACTTCAGCGTCCAGCGCCTGCAAGCCGCCGGCCACACCGTGCAGGTCTCCGACCTCTACGCGATGAACTGGAAAGCCAGCCTCGACGCTGACGATGCCCCGCAGCGCGATGCGACTAAACCGTTCCACGCCTCCCTCGACTCGAAAGTCGCCTACGCCGAAGGCACTCAGGCTGCCGACATCGCCCGTGAGCAGGAGAAACTGCTGTGGGCTGACGCGCTGATCCTGCAGTTTCCATTGTGGTGGTTCACCATGCCGGCGATTCTCAAAGGCTGGGTCGATCGGGTGTATGCATACGGCTTTGCCTATGGCGTCGGCGAACATTCCGACAGTCGTTGGGGCGAGCGTTATGGCGAAGGGAAAATGAAAGGCAAACGGGCGATGTTGATGGTCACCACTGGCGGCTGGGAATCGCACTATGCGCCGCGCGGGATTAACGGGCCGATGGATGATTTGTTGTTTCCGATTCAACACGGGATTTTGTATTACCCGGGGTTTGAAGTGGTGCCACCGTTTGTGGTGTATCGGACTAGTCGGATGGATGCGGCGCGGTATGCCGAGACTTGTGATGAACTGGGGCGGCGGTTGGATGAGTTGTGGAGTGCGCGGCCGATCGGGTTTCGGCAGCAGAATGGTGGGGAGTATGAGATTCCTGCTTTGACTTTGAAGAGCGATATCGCGCCGGATAGCGAAGGCTTCGACGCACACATCCGCTAGTGCCGCATCGACCACGTAGAGCAAAAGCCCCTCACCCTAACCCTCTCCCAGAGGGAGAGGGGACTGACCGAGTTGTTTTTTCGAGCTACGCCGACCTGGAATATCGAGCCGAACTCAAGTTTTGAACAGCCCACAATCGGCTCCCTTCCCCCTCGCCCACTTGGGTGAGAGGCGACTGACCGAGTTGTTTTTCCGAGCTACGCCGACCTGGAATATCGAGCCGAACTCAAGTTTTGAACAGCCCACAATCGGCTCCCTTCCCCCTCGCCCACTTGGGAGAGAGGCGACTGACCGAGTTGTTTTTCCGAGCTACGCCGACCTGGAATAGCGAGCCGAACTCAAGTTTTGAACAGCCCACAATCGGCTCCCTTCCCCCTCGCCCCCCTGGGGGAGAGGGCTGGGGTGAGGGGGATGGATCTAACTGACACGCAGCAACATGCAGGCATCAGTGGCTCCGGTCAGGTTTCCTCCCGCGCCCTCCGCACTTGCACCAACAACGCCGGGGCAAAATGCAGCAACACCATCCGGCTCAAATGATGAGTCAGGATAAATACCACATTCAGCCCGCCACCAAACGCGACAATCGCAATCGTCTCAATCGCCCCCGGCATGTACGCCAGCCATAGCGACAGCGGATCACTGCCCAACCAGCGCGCCGCCACCTCAGCAAATACTGCGGCTACCACGATCATCAAACCCACTGAGACCAACGCCGTGCGGCCATGACGCCCCAGTTCCGCGAAGCCAAGGCCTTGAAACCTTGAGCCGATCCGCACGCCGAGAATCAGCGCCGCCAGATTCAAACTCCAGTCCGGCATATGAAAACCGTGCAGCCATCCCGATTTCACGAACACGGCAGTGATAATGATCGCCGTGAGCATGAACGGCGCCGGTACGCCGATCACCAGCAGCAAGCGTCCGAGCAGTACACTCAATGCGATCACCGAAAACGCGGTCAGTGCCATGCCTGTCGTTAAAGGATCACCATCGGCAACCGCCACCGCAGCCGCCTGGCCGGGAATCAGGAAACTCACCAGTACCGTGATCAGCAGCAAGCGCATCAGATGCACAATGATGACCTTGCTCGACGCTTTCTCCGACTCGAGTAAATCGAACACCGCTGCCAATGCGCCGGGATAAACCGCCAACAGCGCATCGGTACGGTTCCAGCCTGCGCCGCGCGTCAGCCACCATCCGGCCAACGCGATTTGCACCGTCAGGCAAATCAGCAACACACCAAGGCTAGGCAACATCGTCGAGGCCGTCTCGCTGTCCCACGCTTCGAACATCAGCCCGGTGGCGATACCCAGCGTGACCTGGATGTAGCCCAGTCCATAAGGCGTTGCCGGCGCGATACCGGTTTTGCTGGCAAACAATGCGGTGACGACAATTGAGCCTAACAACAAACCGTGGGGCACGCCTTCGAACTGCAACAGCGCGCCGAAACCGGCAGCAATCAACAAACAGAGAATGGATTTCATAGTCGCCTTCCTGGCTATCTACCTGACACACCACAACCCCTTCGGCAGCTCCTACAGGGAATGTATTCGTTTTCAGCCGCGCAACCGTCCAATCGCGCGACGGTATTTCTCGATCCGCTCCAAATCCTCCCAACTTGGCGAGGCAATTCGCGACAGGTCGCTGTTCTCCTCCAAGTCCGCCAGCTTCACCACCCGACCGATCGGGTTCTGTGCGGCGCGGTCGACGAAGTCTTCATAGGATTCGCCCGGCACTTTGGTCACGGATTCGATAGCGCTCAAAACGTCTTCGCTGAAGCCTTCTTTGCGCAGATCAACGAGGCTGATGCCGCAATCCTCAACCACATCGTGCAGCACAGCGACGATGCGTTCTTCCAATGTGGTCATGCGCAACATGACTTTCAGCGGATGCAAAATGTACGGCGCGCCGCCCTTGTCGACCTGTCCGGCGTGGGCCGTGGCGGCGATGGCGATTGCACGTTCGAGGGTCTGGGTCATGGGGTTCTCCGAGGGTTAAACGCCGTAGCGGCCGCCGACATGGATGTTGCGTTTGAGCCAGTTGCCGATGGCCTTAAGACGCCCGACTGGCTTCGCTGACCCGCAATGCCGCTGAAGGATCAGCGACACCAAACCAGCCTGATCGGCTTTTGGATGGGCATCGATCAACTCGGCAACCCACGCGCAATCAGCCTTATTCAAATGCTCACGCCACTCTCCCGGCCAGGCGTCCAGCTCATCCAGCGCCAACCATCGCGCACCGCCATGCTCCATATGCCCGCCGGACATCGACTGTTCGAAACAGAAAGGCGTGTCTGGCTTTGCAGGGTCAATGTGAAACAAATAGATGTCGTGGAATGGATGCTGCGAGGGGGGCGCGTTATTGCGGCTGCCGATTTCAATCATGGGCAATGTTCCAATCCTTGGGCGCTGAATGTTTCCGATTGTTTCGCAGTGTACGCGATAGGAGCAAATCAAAAACCCGATGGAACCTCCCTCCTCCGCACAATCTCGAAACTGTATCAGCGCCAAATCCTCGATCAGACACGGCGCCATTGGAGAGGAAAGCCCGATGAACATTCGATTCCTGCTTCTGATCGCCACCTTCGCCGTCATCCCCACCTGCGTCATGGCCGAAGGCTGCGACGTCCAGACCCAATCCTCCAGCGCCTCGGTGCCAGCGGTGGAAACCCACAGTTGTTATGAATACGAAGGCATGCCGGTCAACTCAATCGACTGGTCGTGCAGCAACGAAAGCAAGGACATGCTGAGCAGCACTAAAACCAAGGTTGAACACTGCGCCGATCACTATCAGGCCACGTGTATCGCCACGATCACCCAGGAATCCCTGGCCAACCCGCATTCCACCAGCAAGGACAAAAACGCCAAAGCCCTGAACATCCCCGACAACGCGCAAGTGACCACGTATTACTACGACGTGGAGCATTTGGCGCAGGCGCGGATTGATTGTGAGAATGGTGGCGGGCATTGGAAAACGAAGTAAACGACTGATTTCCATGCCAGCGACAGGCAAAGAAAAGCCCGGCTCAAAAGGACCGGGCTTTTTAGTGCGCAATATCCGTTAACCACCGCCGTTACCACCACTGCTGCTACCGGACGGTTGACCCGCAGGGCTGGGCTTGGAGGCAGAAGGCACCGGCCCATTGTCGGTCTTGCCACCATGACCACCCTTGGGCAGCGAGTCGGCATCCGGGTCGGCATTGGTGGCTGGAGACGCCGGATCACGCGTCTGGCTGTTGCCGTCGTTCGCTGTCGGGGTCGGCATTTCGCTGGCCGCGATCGCGTACAGCGAACTGCCGGACAGCAACGCCGCGAGGGTTAACACCGCGATTTTATGGTTCAGCATGGTGGTTCTTCCTTTGCTGGGTGAGTTACAGCATTGGAAGAGTGGCTGGCTCGAAGGTGCGGTGTATTGGATGAATGGTCATGGTTTAGGCGAAAAAAAACCGACGCCTGTTCAGGCATCGGTTTCCCCTATTGGTGACAGGAACCGGATATCAGCGCTTCATCGCTTCACACTGGCTGCGCAGAATCTTTAAATCGGCACTCATTCTTTGGGCGTACTGACCAAGCAGGCAGAGAAGTATTTGTTCTGGAATTCAGTGGTCGCGGCCGTTTGCTGCTCTGCGGTTTCGCGCCGTGGCTCTTCATACGCATCTTGAATGAGCCTCTGATACATCTTGGTGATCAACTTATTCTCATTTTTTTCCGAAATGTCCCAAAGCGTCGCCATGGGAGCGCCATCCTGACGTGCCTGCATCACGACCATCGCGGCGTTTTCAAGGATCTTGCAGCCTTTCAGATATTCGGTTTTTGAGATGGCCTGTGCGGAAAAGCTGCAAGTAAGTAATGCAGCACAGACAAAGAGACGATTACGTAGCACAGTGGTCTTCCTTGGAAAAATGGCCCGGGACTCTATCATTGATATCGTAATGCCATCAATTCGAACTGATCTGCAAGGTTCAACGTTTCAGGGCTTCGCAGCGGGTGCGCAGGTCATGGTTGTCGATATTCCCGCAACTGCTGCCGCCGGTCGTGGCGTTGCAATAGGCTCGTTGATCATGGTCATCGATGTTGCCGCATGAGCTGTTGCCCTGCTCCGCATTGCACCGCGCACGCAAGTCGTGATTATCAATATTGCCGCAACTGCTGCCGCTCTTCTTCGCGTTGCAGTAGGCGCGCTGATCATGGTCATCGATGTTGCCGCAGGAGCTGCCACCCAACTCGGCGTTGCACGAGGCGCGCAAATCGTGATTATCGATATTGCCGCAACTGCTGCCGCTCTCCCTCGCATTGCAATAGGCCCGCTGATCGTGGTCGTCGATGTTCCCGCAACTGGCGAACGTGTAACTGCTGAACATCAACAACATGGCGAGTAATAGTCTCATCACACACTTCCTTGGGTTGCCAGGAAACAGCCTGGCACTGGTTGATCCTGTTCAATGAGCGTCGCGACACGCCATCAAATTGACATCGCTTTTTAGGAAAGTTCCAAATCGAGGTGTGTGCGGATTTGAGTTCTGAAAAAGGCGTAGGAAAACGCGTCGTGTGGTGAGGGGATTCGTCCGTCGAGGGCGATGAAGTGGCACAGACATGGCGAGCTTTTTTGCCCTGAGACTTCGAACGCATCGGATTACGTCGATTGCACCTTGAAACGCGGTTTTACGGCATTCCAACCGGCTCCCTCGCCGACCGGTTTTGCGTCCTACAAGTCGGTTGGGGCTGATGAGATTGCTGCCTAGGGGCTTTGTAAAGAGCGAATGAAAAACAACCGAAGAAAGGATAGGCATTAGACCATGAGAAAATCCTGACTTTTTGGTGATATGCCTTATCGCATATCGCTTTAACAACCTGTCAACTTTAACAGGTGTATTTTTCGCAGATATATATAAATTTAGTTAGGTAATATCTCATTCACTGAAATCACCGGAAGGAATAAAACATGAATATCTATCGCGACTCTATTCGAGCTCTCTTGGTAGCCAGCGCGATTGGCTATGCCAGCCTTTCGATGGCTGGAATTGTAGATACCGAACAATCAGTACGTGGCGATAAGGCTGTATATGTAACCTGTACGGAAGCCGAAAAACGCAATGGTCAATGCCAAGACAAATGACGCTTGCAGAACAGCAGACGAAAAGAAACCGCAATAACGCGGTTTCTTTCTAACTACCGTCTTCTGATAACTGCAATTAAACCACACACTAGCGCGTCAGAAATTCGCCGGCGTATTCGCACTAATAATCTCAGCCTCATCCGCCCCGATATTCCGGAACTTATGCGGCAGCGTGGTCGGGAAGTAATACCCATCCCCTGCATTCAATACACTCACCGACCCATCCACGGTCAACTCAACCGTACCCCGAGTCACCAGTCCACACTCCTCACCCTCAGCATGCACAATCGGCTCTTCCCCCGAACTAGCGCCCGGTGCGTATTGCTCACGCAACAAGCGCATCTGCCGGCTTGGCACCGAGGCGCCAATCAGCAGCAGGCGCAGGCCGTGGCGGCCGAGGTCGGGTTGTTCGTTGGCGCGGAAGACGTATTGGTGTTCGCGCGGGGGTTGGTCGAAGGTGAAGAAGTCGGCCAGGGACATGGGTATGCCTTCGAGCAGCTTTTTCAGTGAGCTGACGGAGGGGCTGACGCGATTTTGTTCGATCAGGGAGATGGTGGCATTGGTCACGCCGCTACGCCGGGCCAGCTCGCGCTGGGAGAGTTTGTAGCTTTCGCGTACTAGTTTGAGTCGAGAACCCGTATCCATGACTGCCTTATGTGAGAAGTACTTAGGCTCTGCGCGAAAACTGCCTGCGCGACGATCATGCTGCGTTAAAAACAGGCTCGGAATGCTCATGTAGGGCCCTACACTCCGCTTCCTCGCCTGTTTTTGCCTTGCCTGATCGCCGCTCGGCGGTTCTCGCGCAGACCCACGGGTAATGGGGGTGGGTGGCGGGTGCCGCGCGTGGGGCGCGGATCACGTTGCTCCCGTGTCCCGGAACCGTGAAAGGCGGCTATTAAATCACGTTTGCCGGTGTTGCTCAGCAGGTTCGATGGACGGTGGGTGAAATGAACCTGCCGGTGGTAATTCTGGGCTGAATACAAAACCTGTGGGAGCTGGCTTGCCAGCGATCGGGTGGCACATTCAACATCCCTTTTGCTGAAAGACCGCCATCGCTGGCAAGCCAGCTCCCACAGGTTTTGTGGTGTGTCAGCGGGAGTGATGGTGTCTTTTCTAACCTCATCGCGAGCAGGCTCACTCCTACAATTTGATCTTTAGTGTTTCAGTCGGATTGATGTTGTGTTTGCTGGCCTCATCGCTGGCAAGCCAGCTCCCACATTTGGATATCAGGGAGTGTTGCGATAAGAAAAACCGGCGGGGTCTTGGGGCCGCCGCCGGGGAGGTAACTTAGATGCCAAAGCGGTCGCGCAGCGAGTAGTAGACGGCGCCGAGGGCAGTCAGTGGCGCGGAGAAGGTGCGACCACCGAGCATTGGCATGTGCGGCAGCGATGCGAAGGCGTCGAAGCGTTCGGCGTCGCCGCGGATCATTTCCGAGATCAGTTTGCCGGCGAGGTGCGAGCAGGTGACGCCGTGGCCGCTGTAGCCTTGCATGTAGTAGGCGTTCTTTTCGATGCGGCCGAATTGCGGCATGCGTGACATGGTCAGCAGGAAGTTGCCGGTCCAGCGGTAGTCGATCTTGACGTCTTTGAGCTGCGGGAAGGTCTTGAGGATCTTCGGGCGGATCAGTTGTTCGATGTCGTCCGGTTCACGCGCGCCGTAGACCACGCCGCCGCCGTAGAGCAGACGGTTGTCGGCCGTCAGGCGGTAGTAATCCAGCAGGTAATTGCAGTCTTCGACGCAGTAGTTGTTGGTGATCAGGCTGCGCGCCTGTTTTTCGGTCAACGGTTCGGTGACGACGATCTGCGAACCGCACGGCATGCTTTTCGCGGTCACGCGGTTGTCGAGACCTTGTGGCAGATAAGCGTTGCCGGCGATCAACAGGTACTTGGCGCGGACCTGGCCTTTGGCGGTGCGCACAACGTTCGGCTCGCCGTATTTGATTTCCACGGCCGCCGATTGCTCGTAGATCTTGCCGCCCAAACGGGTGATCGCAGCCGCTTCACCGAGCGCCAGGTTCAGTGGGTGAACGTGGCCGCCCTGCATGTCCAGCAGGCCACCGACGTAAGCATCGGAGCCGACTTCGCGACGAATGTCAGCCGCGTCGAGCATCTTCAGATTGCGGTTGCCGTAACGCTCCCAGCTGCGCTTTTGCTCAGCCAGACCGTTGAGTTGTTTTTTGTTCATCGCTGCGAAGATGCCGCCCGGGCGGTAGTCGCATTTGATGTCGTATTCCTTGATGCGCGAACGAATGATGTCGGCGCCTTCGAAGATCATGCTGCCGAGAATTTCTGCGGTCTTGTCGCCGTAGCGCTCTTCGATCACATCGACGTCACGGCTGTAGGAGTTGACCAGTTGACCGCCGTTGCGCCCGCTGGCGCCGTAGCCGACTTTCGCCGCTTCCAGCACCGTCACTTTGTAGCCGGCTTCGGTGAGGAACAGCGCCGAGGACAGACCGGTGTAGCCGGCGCCGATGATGCAGACGTCGCACTCGACTGACTCTTCCAGAACCGGAAAGTCGATGACTTCATTGCGGGTGGCGGCGTAGTAGCTGTTTACGTGTTGTTGCTTCATTTTATTGTTCTCCGAAGGTCGCTCATCAAGAGCGACCACCGCTGTCGAAAATCAGAGCTTGATCCAGGTCGCTTTCAGCTCGGTGTACTTGTCGAACGCGTGCAGCGATTTATCGCGGCCGTTGCCCGATTGTTTGAAACCACCGAACGGTGCGGTCATGTCGCCGCCGTCGTACTGGTTGACCCAGACGCTGCCGGCACGCAGGCCACGGGCGAAGGTGTGCGCCTTGCTGAGGTTGCTGGTCCAGACGCCGGCGGCGAGGCCGAAGATGCTGTCGTTGGCGATCTGCAGCGCTTCTTCGGCGGTGTCGAAGGTGATCAGCGACAGCACCGGGCCAAAGATTTCTTCCTGAGCGATGGTCATCGCGTTGGTCACGCCGTCGAACAGCGCCGGTTGCACATAGAGGCCGCCGGTTTCTTCGAGGATGCGTTGGCCGCCGGCGATCAGTTCGGCGCCCTGCTCGCGACCGATGCTGATGTAGCGCAGCACATTGTCGAGTTGACGCTGATCGACCACGGCACCGACGGTGGTAGCCGGATCGAGTGAATGACCGGGTTTCCACGCTTGCAGCGCTTCCACCAACAGCGGAATGAATTGCTCGCGAATCGAGCGCTCGACCAGCAAGCGCGAACCGGCAGTGCAGACTTCGCCCTGGTTAAAAGCAATGGCGCCGGCCGCCGCTTGTGCTGCCGCGCGCAAATCCGGAGCGTCGGCAAACACCACGTTCGGGCTCTTGCCCCCTGCTTCGAGCCAGACGCGTTTCATGTTGCTTTGGCCGGCATAAATCATCAGTTGCTTGGCAATCGCTGTGGAGCCGGTGAAGGCCAGCACGTCAACGTCCATGTGCAACGCCAGCGCCTTGCCGACGGTGTGGCCGAAGCCTGGCAGAACGTTGAACACGCCTTTCGGAATGCCAGCATCGAGCGCAAGTTGAGCGATGCGGATTGCGGTCAGCGGCGATTTTTCCGAAGGTTTCAGAATGAACGAATTGCCTGCCGCCAGTGCTGGAGCGAATTTCCAGCTGGCCATGATCAGCGGGAAATTCCACGGCACGATGGCCGCAACTACACCGGACGGCTCGCGAGTGACGAGGCCGAGTTGGTCGTGCGGCGTCGCGGCGACTTCGTCGTAGATCTTGTCGATGGCTTCGGCGCTCCAGCGAATCGCATTGGCGGTCGCCGGGATGTCGATGCTCATCGAATCGCTGATCGGTTTACCCATGTCGAGGGTTTCCAGCAGCGCCAGTTCTTCCTGGTTCTGCTGGATCAGATCGGCGAAGCGAATCAGGATGCGCTTGCGCTCGGCCGGGGCTTTTTTCGCCCAGATGCCGGATTCGAAAGACTGACGCGCGACGTCAACGGCGAGGTTGGCGTCGGCTTCATCGGTGCTAGCCACGGAGGCGAGGAAACGGCCATCGACGGGGCTCAGGCATTCGAAGGTATCGCCACTGATGGCCGGGCGGTATTCACCGTTGATGAACGCGCGGGCTTCGATGGTCAGGGACTGGAAGCGTTGTTCCCAGTCGTTGCGGGTCGTTGTCATTGTTGTGGCTCGACAAGGGGGAATTGGGGGGCTGTCTGGTTGCGATGTCTGGCTTGAGGTGGCTGCCCTCACCCTAGCCCTCTCCCAGGGGTAGAGGGGACCGATCGGGGGATGCTCAGAATCTCCGCCGACCTGAAAAATCTTTGCCGATTCCATAATCGACTGGATCGTTCAGGTCGCTGAACATCTCAAGACAACCCGGTCAGTCCCCTCTCCCTCGGGGAGAGGGTTAGGGTGAGGGGCTCTTCAGCTTTTGAGGGCCTCAGCCAATCACACCGTATGCAGATACCAGTTGTACTCAAGGTCTGAAATCGAGTTCTCGAACTCGGCCAGCTCGCTCTCTTTACACGCGACAAACACGTCGATGTACATCGGGTCGATGTAGCGGGCCATGACTTCGCTGTCGTCCAGCTCGCGCAGTGCATCACGCAGGTTGTTCGGCAGGCTCTGTTCGTTCTGCTCGTAGCTGTTGCCTTCCACCGGGGCACCCGGTTCGATCTGATTGGTCAGGCCGTGGTGAATACCGGCCAGCACCGACGCCATCAGCAAGTACGGGTTGGCGTCGGCACCGGCGACACGGTGCTCGATGCGCACGGCGTCCGGCGAACCGGTCGGTACGCGCACGGCCACGGTGCGGTTGTCGATGCCCCAGCTCGGCGAGTTCGGTACATAGAACTGCGCGCCGAAGCGGCGGTACGAGTTGACGTTCGGGCAGAGGAACGCCATTTGCGCAGGCAGGGTCTCCAGCACACCGCCGATCGCGTGACGCAGTGCAGCGTTCTGCTCGGGATCCTCGCTGGCGAAGATGTTGTTGCCTTCTTTGTCCAGGATCGAAATGTGCACGTGCAGACCGTTGCCCGCCTGGCCCGGATACGGCTTGGCCATGAAGGTGGTGTCCATCTCGTGGTCGTAGGCGATGTTCTTCACCAGACGCTTGAGCAGGACGGCGTAGTCGCACGCCTTGATCGGGTCGGAGACGTGATGCAGGTTGACTTCGAATTGCGCCGGGGCGCTTTCCTTGACGATCGCGTCAGCCGGAATGCCCTGCTCTTTCGCGCCTTCGAGGATGTCTTGCAGGCAATCGACGTATTCGTCGAGATCGTCGATCAGGTACACCTGAGTCGACACCGGACGCTTGCCGGACACTGGCGAACGTGGCGATTGCGGACGACCGTTCACGTTGTCTTGGTCGATCAGATAGAACTCGAGTTCGAACGCGGCGCAGATGGTCAGACCGAGGTCGTCGAATTTGCGTACGACGTTGGCCAGCACTTCACGCGGGTCAGCGAAAAACGGCTGGCCTTCGATCTCGTGCATGGTCATTAGAAGTTGTGCGGTTGGGCGCTTCTGCCACGGCTCGATGCTCAGGGTGCCGGGGATCGGATAGCAAATGCGGTCAGCGTCGCCGATGTCCAGACCCAGGCCGGTGCTTTCCACCGTGGAGCCGTTGATATCGAGCGCGAAAAGCGAGGCCGGCAGGTTGATGCCTTTCTCATAAACCTTATGAAGACTGGTGCGTTCGATGCGCTTGCCGCGCACCACACCGTTCATATCCGCAATCAGAAGGTCGACGTACAAAACCTCAGGATATTTCTTAAGGAATGCGTTTGCTTCGTTGAGTTGAACGGTACGCAGAGGGACCGACATGATGCACCTATTTAGCTGTTAATTATTATGTTCACTACTGTTTCGCCGAGCCAGTCAACCCGAACGGCAAAGTGAAGTCAATAGCGAACAGATGGCCGCGCAGGGTTTATTTTTCGGGCTTTTTTTAACACTCGCGTGCCAATACAGGCGCCACAGACCCTGAAATCATGAAGATATGATGAACGGCGTTTAGAATTTTTTACATGACAGTTGTTAATTAAAATCAACGAGGCTAAGCTCCGGAAAAGCTCGTTCAAGTGTCAAACTTCGAGGTGAATAAAAATGGCATTCAAGCCATTGATCGGCGTTACTGCGTGCGTCAAACAGATTGGCCTGCACCCCTATCACATCAGCGGCGACAAGTACGTACGTGCTGTCAGCGTTGGCGCTGAAGGGCTGCCAGTGGTCATTCCTTCTCTTGGCAACCTGACTGAAATCGAAGACCTGCTCGGTCAACTCGACGGCCTGTTGCTGACCGGCTCGCCCTCGAACGTGGAACCCTTCCACTATCAAGGCCCGGCCAGCGCCCCCGGCACGGATCACGATCCGGCGCGGGATGCCACCACCCTTCCTTTATTGCGTGCAGCCATTGCGGCGGGCGTTCCGGTGCTCGGTATCTGCCGAGGCTTCCAGGAAATGAACGTGGCGTTCGGCGGCAGCCTGCATCAGAAGGTGCATGAGCTGCCGGGCATGCTCGATCACCGCGAAGCCGATAGCCCGGACGTGGCGGTGCAATACGCACCGGCCCACGCCGTGACCGTACTCGCTGGCGGTGTGTTCGAAGCACTGGAGCTGCCGGGCGAGTTCCAGGTCAACTCGATTCACAGCCAGGGCATCGACCGCCTCGCGCCCGGCCTGCGCGCCGAAGCGGTGGCGCCGGACGGTTTGATCGAGGCGATCTCGGTCGAGCACAGCCCGACTTTCGCCCTCGGCGTGCAATGGCACCCGGAATGGCAAGTGCTGGACAACCCGAACTACCTGAAGATATTCCAGGCGTTCGGCGCGGCTTGCCGGCAACGGGCGGCGCGGCGCAACAAGCGCTGATCCAACCCAAGAATACGTAACGATTTACTGCCCCCTCGGACGTCGGGTGTGCCTGCGCGCATCCGTCATTCGTGAACAGCAACACCCGTAATAACAACAAGTACGACCCAGGCAGCCAGGACGGCGGCGCCGACCAAGCCGGATCGGTAAGTGCAATACCTGTCAGAACAATGCAAAACCCTGTGGGAGCTGGCTTGCCAGCGATGAGGCCGTCACCTTCAACATTAATGGTGACTGACCCACCGCCATCGCTGGCAAGCCAGCTCCCACAGTGTATTGCGGCGATTCGACCGGAGCAGCGCTTACAGGCTTGCAATCCACTTAAGCCCGGCCACATTGGCCAGGCGAACGAAACCTGTTGGGAGTTTCACATGGCAAACGCCTCCAGCACTTACAGGAAGGCACTTGAAGGTCATCAGCAACCGAAAAAGGTGCTGGTGAAAGTCGATCGTGTCACCAAGAAGTTCGACGAAACCGTGGCCGTGGACGATGTGTCCCTGGAGATCCATCAGGGCGAAATCTTCGCTCTGCTCGGTGGCTCCGGTTCGGGCAAATCGACCCTGCTGCGCATGCTCGCCGGTTTCGAGCGCCCGACCGAAGGGCGGATTCTGCTCGACGGCGTGGACATCACCGACATGCCGCCGTACGAGCGGCCGATCAACATGATGTTCCAGTCCTACGCGCTGTTCCCACACATGACCGTCGCGCAGAACATCGCCTTCGGCCTCAAGCAAGACCGTTTGCCCGCCAGTGAAATCGACGCCCGTGTCGATGAAATGCTGCGTCTGGTGCACATGACCCAATACGCCAAACGCCGCCCGCACCAGTTGTCCGGCGGCCAGCGCCAGCGCGTCGCCCTCGCCCGCTCGCTGGCCAAGCGTCCGAAGCTGTTGCTGCTCGACGAGCCAATGGGTGCGCTGGATAAAAAGCTGCGCTCGCAGATGCAACTGGAGCTGGTACAGATCATCGAACGCGTCGGCGTGACGTGCGTGATGGTGACCCACGACCAGGAAGAGGCCATGACCATGGCCGAGCGCATCGCGATCATGCACCTCGGCTGGATCGCTCAGATCGGCAGCCCGGTCGACATCTATGAAGCACCGGTCAGCCGCATGGTCTGCGAATTCATCGGCAACGTGAACGCCTTCGACGGCACTGTGGTGGAAGACCTTGAAGGTCACGCGATCATTCACAGCCCGGACTTGCAGCAGAAGATCTACGTCGGTCACGGCGTCAGCACCTCGGTGCAGGACAAGTCGGTCACCTACGCGATCCGTCCGGAAAAAATGCTCGTCAGCACCACCCAACCCGAGTTCCGCTACAACTGGTCCGAAGGCAAGGTGCATGACATCGCCTACCTCGGCGGCCACTCGGTGTTCTACGTCGAATTGCCCGGCGGCAAAATCGTCCAGTCGTTCATGGCCAACGCCGAGCGCCGTGGCGCGCGCCCGACCTGGGACGACAAAGTCTACGTCTGGTGGGAAGACGACAGCGGCGTGGTACTGCGCTCATGAGAACCTTCAATCAGCAATTCCTGCGCCTGGTGCCCAGCGGGCGAAAACTGGTGATCGGCATTCCGTTCATCTGGCTGTTCCTGTTCTTCATGCTGCCGTTCTTTCTGGTGATGAAGATCAGTTTCTCGGAAGCCGCACTGTCGATCCCGCCGTACTCGGAGATCTACACCTACGCCGAACAGAAATTCCAGCTGCTGCTGAACATCGGCAACTACACCATGCTCGGCGAAGACGAGCTGTACCTGTCGGCCTACCTCGGTTCGCTGAAGGTCGCGGCGCTGAGCACGATGATGTGTCTGCTGATCGGTTTCCCGATGGCCTACGCGATCACCAAGACCGGCAAGGAAACGCAAAACGTCCTGCTGCTGTTGATCATGATGCCGACCTGGACCGCGATCCTGATCCGCGTTTACGCGTGGATGGGGATCCTCAGCAACAACGGTTTGCTTAACGCATTTCTGATGTGGACGGGACTCACCGATCACCCGATCGAGATCCTCAACACCAACACGGCCGTGTATATCGGCGTGGTTTACGCCTACCTGCCGTTCATGGTGCTGCCGCTGTACGCCAACCTGGTCAAGCACGACGGCAGCTTGCTGGAAGCCGCGCAGGACCTGGGTTCGAGCAACTTCAACAACTTCTGGAAAATCACCGTGCCGCTGGCCAAGAACGGCATTATTGCCGGCTGCATGCTGGTGTTCATTCCGGTGGTCGGTGAGTTCGTGATTCCGGAACTGCTCGGTGGCCCGGAGACGCTGATGATCGGTCGCGTGCTGTGGCAAGAGTTCTTCAATAACCGCGACTGGCCGGTGGCATCGGCGCTGGCGGTGGTGATGCTGTTGATCCTGATTGTGCCGATTCTGCTGTTCAACCGCAGCCAGGCCAAAGAGATGGAGGCACGGGGATGAAACGCTTCGGTTTTTCCAAGTTCATGTTGATCTTCGGCCTGATGTTCATTTATCTGCCGATGCTGATTCTGGTGATCTACTCGTTCAACGCCTCGAAACTGGTGACGGTGTGGGGCGGCTGGTCGGTGAAGTGGTACGTCGGTTTGCTCGACAACACGCAACTGATGGGCTCGGTAGTGCGCTCGCTGGAAATCGCCTGCTACACCGCGATTGCCGCAGTCGCGTTGGGCACCCTCGCCGCTTTCGTGCTGACTCGCGTCACGCGTTTCAAGGGCCGCACGCTGTTTGGCGGTCTGGTCACCGCGCCATTGGTAATGCCTGAGGTGATCACCGGCCTGTCGCTGTTGCTGCTGTTCGTGGCGATGGCGCAGTTGATCGGCTGGCCGCAGGAGCGTGGCATCGTCACGATCTGGATCGCCCACACCACGTTTTGTGCCGCTTATGTCGCGGTGGTAGTCTCCGCCCGCCTCCGCGAGCTGGATCTGTCGATCGAAGAAGCGGCGATGGACCTCGGTGCGAAACCGTTCAAGGTGTTTTTCCTGATCACCATTCCAATGATCGCGCCGTCGCTGGCGGCGGGCGGGATGATGTCGTTCGCCTTGTCGCTGGATGACCTGGTGTTGGCCAGCTTCGTTTCCGGACCAGGTTCGACGACGTTGCCGATGGAAGTGTTCTCGGCGGTGCGTCTGGGCGTGAAACCTGAGATCAACGCCGTGGCCAGCCTGATTCTGCTGGCGGTGTCGCTGGTGACTTTCCTGGTCTGGTACTTCGGCCGCAAGGCAGAAGCCAACCGCAAGCGGGCGATTCAGGAAGCGATGGATCAGACCGCAAACGAGTCGTGGCGACCACAGCAACAAGCCGCCACCGCATAACCCTGTAGGAGCTGCGGCACGCTGCGATCTTCTGATCTTGATGTGAAAGATCAAAAGATCGCAGCCTCGTTTCACTCGACAGCTCCTACACATGCTGGCGCTGTTAACCGAGTTTTGGCTTTGTGTTTTTGAATAAAAAGAATGGAGTTGTACCAATGAAAATGTTTGGCAGGACTCTGCTGACACTGTCCTTAATGGGCGCAATGGTCATGGGCGCCCAGGCCAACGACAAGGTGCTGCGTGTTTACAACTGGTCCGATTACATCGCGCCGGACACCGTCAAGAAGTTCGAAGACGAGACCGGCATCCGCGTGACCTACGACGTCTTCGACAGCAACGAGACCCTTGAGGCGCGTTTGCTGGCGGGCAAGTCCGGCTACGACCTGGTCGTGCCGTCGAACAGTTTCCTGGCCAAGCAGATCAAGGCTGGCGTCTATCAGACCCTGGACAAATCGAAGCTGCCGAACTGGAAGAATCTCAACCCGGTGCTGCTGAAAAACGCCGCCGCCAGTGATCCGGACAACGCCCACGCGTTCCCGTACATGTGGGGCTCGATCGGCATCGGTTTCAATCCGGCCAAGGTCAAGGAAGTGCTCGGCGCCAACGCCCCGACCAATTCCTGGGACTTGCTGTTCAAGCCGGAAAACGCTAAAAAGCTGAAAGCCTGCGGCATCAGTTTCCTCGACTCGCCGACCGAAATGATCCCGGCCGCCCTGCACTACCTGGGCTATCCGGTGAACGACAAGGACACCGCGCACATCAAGGAAGCCGAGGCGCTGTTCATGAAGATTCGCCCGAACGTGGCGTACTTCCATTCCTCGAAATACATCTCCGATCTGGCCAACGGCAACATCTGCGTGGCAGTTGGTTACTCCGGCGACGTGCTGCAGGCCAAGGCCCGCGCCGTGGAATCGGGCAACAACGTGGTGATCGACTACAGCATTCCCAAGGAAGGCGCCGGCAGTTTCTACGACATGGTCGCCATTCCGCGTGATGCGGCGAACGTCGAGAACGCCTACCTGTTCATGGACTTCCTGATGCGTCCGGACATCATCGCCGAGATCACCAACAGCAACGGCTACAGCAACGCCAACGCGGCGGCCACGCCACTGGTGGACGAAGCGATCCGCAACGACCCGGGCTCGTACCCGTCGCAAGCGGTAATGGCGACGTTGTATGCGGTGCCGGATCAGCCGATTGCCACGCAGCGGATCATGACCCGTGGCTGGACCCGGGTGAAACTCGGTAAGTGAGCCGATGATCGTTCCCACGCTCCGCGTGGGAATGCAGTCCGGGACGCTCTGCGTCCCAAAGCGTGACGCGAAGCGTCACAAGAGGCATTCCCACGCAGAGCGTGGGAACGATCAGTGTAAAAATTTCCCGTTCACGCAGCGCCTTACCACCGCTGCACCCTGCTATGAACGGCCTCACCTGGCTCCCTCGGCTCAGGTGAATTCTCAGGCGTCTTCGGGCGCCTTTTTTTGTGCGCTCACATCAGCGACCAATCTTGCAGGATCCGATAGCGACCCTTGTGTGATTCGAACAGGGCAAAGCGTTCGGAGCGCAGGAAAAACTCCGGCGGCGTGGCCGACTCAGGCTCCGGCGCACGGTAGTCACGGGCCAGCGTCAGATGCGGGCGAAACTCGCGGGTTGTTTCTTCAAAGCCAAAGGGCAACATCGCCTGCTCTAGTGCGTAGACCAGCCGCAGCAGCGCTTGTGGCGCCTGCTCCGGCGCCAGCGACAACACCCCGGCGCGATGCCAGACCTGCAAGTGGTTCAACGAAATCTTCAACGCCTCTCCCGGCGTGCGCACTTGTCCGGCCGCCTCGCAGACGTCGTTGATCTGCGCCAATGGCACCGCGCCGAGAAACAGCAGCGTCAGGTGAAAATTGTCCGCCGGCACCGGCTTACCGGTGCGCAACCCCAACTCCCCGCGCCACTGAGCGATCGCCTTGCGTTGCGCCGGCGGGCAATCGAGGGCGAAAAACAGTCGCTTCGCTTCATCGGTCATGGCCCTGCTCCCTGTTCAAAGTGTTCCGCCGGATTCTACACAGCCTGATCTGACGACTCGTGACGGGAAGCTATAGTTCAAGGATTGCCATCAACCGGAGGCCGCCATGCGCGAGATCCTCAGCAAAGAACCGTGGTGGGCGCGACCACCGCATCCCGGGCAGGATGAAAAGGAGCTGGAATGGGGCTGGCTGGTGCATTACAGCGAGGGTGAGCCGCGTTTCGAGTTCGTCCGCGAGCGGCCCACTGACGAACAGATTCGCGAGCGCAAAAGCTGCCGCATCACCCCCTCACCCGAGTGAACACAGTACCTGTAGGCCTTCGCCTGCTCGCGATAGCGGCAGGTCTGCCAAGCCAGCTCCCACAGGGTCGTGCGGTGCGCCCACCATTGCTGGTTTCACACAAAACCTGTGGGAGCTGGCTTGCCAGCGATAGCGGTAGGTCAGGCAATGATGATTTTGAATGTACGGGCGCCATCGCGAGTAGACGAAAGCCTACAAGAGATTTTGCGCAGGCCTCAGGATTCAAGAATGTTCTTGAAACCACCAAAGATCATGCGCTGGCCATCAAATCCCATTGGGTTGACGTCCGGTTGCATGCGCGGGTCGTCCATCATTTTTGCCATGCCGGCGTCGCGCGTAGCTTTGTCTGGCCAGATCAGCCAGCCGGACGACACCGTTTCGCCTTCCTTGAGTTTGACCGCCATCGGGAATGACGTGACCTTGCCCTCCGGCACGTCATCGCCCCAGCATTGAACCACGTCCTGTGCGCCGTATTCCTTGAACAGTTTCGCCGCGATTTCACAGTGTTTTTTGTACTGCTCACGATTTGCATTCGGCACCGGTGCGACAAAAATATCGATGTAAGCCATGATCACTCTCCTTGCATGTTGGTTTCGATCTGCTGGTTAGTAGATTGCGGTGGCTGCCATTCGACAGGATTCACGCCCAAGCCGACCGACGGCTCATCGCCCCCACCCAGATTGCGCTCGACCTGCCCGGCCATGTGCAACGTGCCGGCCATGACGCCAGTCGTCGGGTTCTGCACCAGTTTCATCCAGGCCTTGTCGAAGGTGCTGCCCAGACTGCTGCGGATCAGCGCTTCGCTGTCAGGGCGGTCATTGGCCTGAATGATCGCGCGAATGCCGGCCACACCGACCGAAATCAGTCCGCCAGCCAGTTTTCCGGCCGCTGCTGCGACTGCGCTGGCAGCCCCACGCGGGGCCATTTCCGCTTCCATCCGCTGACTGGCGCGCTTGGCCACCGGGGCCATGCCCGCGTCCGTCGAGGCAATGCCCTTGGCGCCACCCTCGGTGTGAATCTTGTCGATCAGCGCGGCATAGGCCGGCAGCGTATTCAACGGCTCGGTACTGATCACCTGAAACAGCGAGGCATCCCGCGCCGGTGGCGGGCCAAGCGCAATGGCCGGGACTTTCTGCAAACGTCCATTGAGCTGACCAACGGGCACACCATGACGTTGGGCGATGAGCGGCATCTGCTGCGCCATCAACTGCGCATAGAACGCCGTGGCCTGACCAAGAATCGCATCCGGATCGATCTCCACCGCCACCGGCGCCAGCACCCTTTCCTGATACTGCTCAAGCAGATACGCCGCGAGACGCTTGGCCGAGGCGTCCTGCTCGCCACCGGCATTGATCGTGTACCAACTGACCTTCATCGACAGCCATTCCTGGGTCCAATAGCTGCTGAACCACGGGATGAAATTTTCTTCAGTTTGCTGATAGACCCGAGTGCGCCAATGTTCCATCGAGCCACGGGCGAAGACTTTGACTTGCTCGGTGGACTGCTGCGAAGCACTGACGATTTCCCGGTCGATCTGCTGCCAGGTCTGCGGCGAGACGAACACGGCCTGCGGCGCTGCCACCGGCACCCGCGCCGAGGTGGCGCAGCCGGCCAGCAACAACAGTGCGGCGACGAGCAGCGCACGCGGGTTCACGGTGGCGGTTTCCTTCAAATGTGTGAGAGGCAGATTTGATTATAGGTGGGTCAATTGAGCCTGATGTTGGAAGTACCGGCCTCATCGCTGGCAAGCCAGCTCCCACAAGGATTTCCAGCGGCCGCAGATTTTGTGATCACCTCAGAACCTGTGGGAGCTGGCTTGCCAGCGATGAGGCCATCAGCAACACCCAAAAAACCCCAACCATAACTGCCATCGATATTCACCATCGCCACGATTGCCTTCCGCCCACCGCCCATCAAAGGCACGATTGAGCCATCCGAAACACAGCGAGGAGTTCACAACATGATTCACACCCACGTCACACTCTCCGTGAGTTTCCCGGTGTTCGGCAGCAACTATTACGACCAGCACGCCGTGTCGCACAAAGCGCAGGCACTGGTGTTCAACGAAGATTTCGAAGATCTGTTGATGCCCGCTGCGACCAATCACTTCAGCAATGAAGTGGTCGGCATCAACGATCAATTCCGTTTTCTGAGCGACATTCTCGCCACCCATTTGCTGGACATCGAGGCCTCCGTGCCTGCGCGATCCAGCGTCCGGGCGAGCGCTCACTTTTCTTGAGTATCGAGGGCTAAACAAAGAGGGCGTCCCATCGCGGGACGCCCTCTTGCGTTCAATCAGTCATCATCCCGATCACGATAGTAACGACGCCCGTCGCGGCGATCATCGCGGTCATCCCAGCGCCGGTCATGGTCGTAATTGCGGCCATGATCGCGGTCGTAATGCCGGCCATGGCGGTGGTCATCATCAAAATCCGCGACACAGCCACCGAGCATTACGGCGGCGGTCACGGTCAGCAGCATCGTTGTTGCGCGCTTCATTCAACACTTCCCTAAAACCAAGGTCTTGACGACGGAATCGGCCACACTGCCCGCGCCATCAGGACGCGGTGCGCGCAGCCGCAGATACGACCGGGCAAAACGCCGTTGATTCACTGGCCACTAGCGACCGTTTGTCGCCCCGTACGCGCTGCCCGAGCGGCGGCGAAATGCCACCTATACTGCTTGCAACCTAGCCCCACGCAATGGATCTGCGCCCTCAATAACAACAAGCAGAGGTGGACCATGGTCTGGCAGCAAATTTACGACCCGTTCGGCAACCCGGTGATCTCCACGCTCATGGCCGCCGTACCGGTGGTGGTGATGCTCGCGGCACTGGCGTTTTTCCACGTCAAGGCGCACTTGGCGGCGCTGCTGGCGCTGGCGTCCGCCCTGCTGATTTCGATTTTCGCCTTCGGAATGCCAGCCAATATGGCCGGTTCGGCGGCGTTGTTTGGCGCGGCGAATGGCTTGCTGCCAATCGGCTGGATCGTCCTCAACATCATTTTTCTGCATCGCCTGACCACCGAGAACGGCTCGTTCAAAGTGCTGCAGGACTCACTTGCACGCATCACTGATGATCGACGTTTGCAGTTGCTGCTGATTGCGTTCTGCTTCGGTGCATTTTTCGAAGGTGCGGCGGGATTCGGCACGCCAGTGGCGGTGACCGGGGCGATTCTGATCGGACTTGGGTTTTCGCCATTGGCCGCGTCGGGTCTGGCGCTGATTGCCAACACCGCGCCGGTGGCATTCGGCGCACTGGGTACGCCGATCATCACACTGGCCAAAGTCACCGGGCTGGATGAAATGGAATTGTCGATGATGGTCGGTCGGCAGTTGCCGTTTTTCTCGGTGCTGGTGCCGTTCTGGTTGATCTGGGCATTCGCCGGGTGGCGCAAGATGCTCGAGATCTGGCCGGCGATTCTGGTGGCCGGCGTCAGCTTCGCGATCCCGCAATTTCTGGTGTCGAACTACCACGGGCCAATGCTGGTGGACGTGATCGCCGCGCTGATTTCCATGGCCTGTCTGACGCTGTTTTTAAAGGTGTGGAAACCAGCGACCATTCACACCTCCGCTGCGCTTTCGGGGCGCGTAGACAACTCCAAAGTCGATGAAGAAAAAATCACTGCCAGCGCCGCGTTCAGCGATCAGGCGCGCCCGGCGGTGATGCGCGCGTGGATGCCGTGGATCATCCTCACTGTGTTCGTGTTTGCCTGGGGCACGCAGGGCTTCAAGAACATGTTCGACACCCGTCCGGCGATTGATCCGGTCACCCAGTCAGCCAAGCTTGATCCCACCGGCAAACCGCTACGCGAGGCCAACCCGATTTTCGCCCCGGCCGTGACGTTCACCAGCCTGCACCTGCAAATCGAAAAAGTCCCGCCGGTGGTCGCGGCACCGAAGGCTGAAGAAGCGGTGTACAAATTCACCTGGCTCACCGCTACCGGCAGCGGGATTCTGCTGGCGGCGATTGTTGGTGGCTTGCTGATGGGCTACTCGATTCCGCAACTGATCAAGCAATACCTGCGCACATTGTGGGTGGTGCGGTTTTCGCTGATCACCATTGCAGCGATGCTGGCGCTGGGGTTTCTCACGCGTTACTCCGGACTCGACGCGACCATGGGTCTGGCGTTTGCAGCGACGGGGATTTTCTATCCGATGTTCGGCACGCTGCTCGGTTGGCTGGGTGTGGCGTTGACCGGCTCCGATACAGCGTCAAACGTATTGTTTGGCGGCTTGCAGCGGGTGACTTCGGAACAGCTCGGGATCAGTCCGGTGTTGATGGCGGCGGCCAACAGCTCTGGCGGGGTGATGGGCAAAATGGTCGATGCGCAATCGATCGTGGTCGCCTCCACCGCGACCCGCTGGTATGGGCATGAGGGCGAGATTCTGCGCTACGTGTTCTTCCACTCGATCGTGCTGGCGATTCTGGTCGGCGGGCTGGTGACATTGCAGGCGTATGTGGCGCCGTTTACCTCGATGGTGGTCGGCGGGCATTGAGGCTGGATGATCTGGTCCCATCGCTGGCAAGCCAGCTCCCACAGGAACTCATGCTGTAAACAAAATTTCGTTCACAACATCGAAACCTGTGGGAGCTGGCTTGCCAGCGATGAGGCACTGACATTCAACACTCATGTTGACGGACAAGACGCCATCGCGAGCACGCGAAGGCCTACAGGCGATTGTGTCGTACCGTCGATTAATGAGCCACACGCATAACTCTATAGCGAAAATCCGACAAAACCTTTTCCTCCCTCCGGCAGTCACTCCTTAACGAGACCGGCGATGACGCTGGCTGCCCGCTTGGGCCATCCACGACCCTGCTGCCCTGATGAAGAGAGAAAAGGAATCGAACCATGACGATTTCCCGACGCGGATTTCTGATCCTCGGCGCCGTGACCGCCACCGCCTTCGCGATGCCGCCGTTTATCAGCCTCAAGGCCTACGCGGCCAATCTGGAGCAACCGGCCATGAGCAAAGTGACGATCAACGTCAACGGCAAGCCGCGTGCGCTTGACGTCGACACCCGCACCACCCTGCTCGATGCCCTGCGCGAGCACCTGCATCTGACCGGCAGTAAAAAAGGTTGCGACCACGGCCAGTGCGGCGCCTGCACGGTGATCGCCGATGGTCGACGCATCAATTCCTGTCTGACTCTGGCGGTGATGCATGAAGGCAGTGAGATTACTACGATCGAAGGCCTCGGCATGCCCGACAATCTGCACCCGATGCAAGCCGCGTTCATCAAGCATGACGGCTATCAGTGCGGCTATTGCACACCGGGCCAGATCTGTTCGGCGGTGGCGGTGATCAAAGAGATCCGCGACGGCATTCCCAGCCACGTCAGCCCCAGCTTGACCGAGCAACCGCAACTGATCGCCAGTGAGTTTCAGGAGCGCATGAGCGGCAATATCTGCCGCTGCGGGGCTTACTCGAACATCATTGAAGCGATCACTGAAGTCGCAGAGGTGCCGGCATGAGACCGTTCAATTACAGCCGCGCCGACTCCCCCGCCGCTGCCGCTGCGCAAGCGTTACAGGTAGAAGGCGCACGCTTCATCGCTGGCGGCACCAACCTGCTGGATTTGATGAAGCTCGACATCGAAACCCCGCTGCATCTGATCGACGTCAATCACCTCGGCCTGGATCAGATCGAAGCCACGCCCGAAGGCGGATTGCGCATTGGCGCGCTGGTGCGCAACACCGATCTGGCAGCCGACGCGCGCGTCCGCAAAGATTACGCGCTGCTCTCCCGCGCGTTGCTCGCCGGGGCTTCCGGGCAGTTGCGCAACATGGCGACCACTGCCGGCAACCTGCTGCAACGCACGCGCTGCCCATACTTCTACGACACCCATCAGGCCTGCAACAAACGCCAACCCGGCAGCGGTTGCGCAGCGATCGGCGGGGTCAGTCGGCAACTGGGCATCATCGGCGTCAGCGACGCGTGCATCGCCACACACCCGAGTGACATGGCAATTGCCATGCGCGCACTCGATGCGCAGATTGAAACGGTGAAACCCGATGGCACGACCCGCAGCATCGCCATGGCCGATTTCCATCAATTGCCGGGCACCACGCCGAACATCGAAACCAGCCTGACGCCTGGCGAGTTGATCACCTCGGTGACACTGCCCGCGCCCGTCGGCGGCACCCACGTTTATCACAAGGTGCGAGATCGCTCGTCCTATGCGTTCGCGCTGGTCTCGGTCGGCCTGATCCTGCAAAAGGACGGCAGCGGCCGCATCGCCGTCGGCGGTATCGCGCCGAAACCATGGCGGGTTGAAGCCGCCGAAGCGTTGCTGCCCCAAGGCGCCAAAGCGGTCAGCGCACGCCTGCTCGACGGCGCCACGCCGACCCACGACAACCAATTCAAACTGACCCTGGTCGAGCGCACGCTCGGTTCGGTGTTGGCGCAAGCGAGGGATGAAGCATGAAATTCGACACGCCCGCCACCACCAACCCGATCGACCAGTTGAAGGTCATCGGCCAGCCCACCGACCGCATCGAAGGGCCGTTGAAAACCTGCGGTCAGGCGCCTTACGCCTATGAGCAGCGTGAAGCGGTGGCCAATCAGGCTTACGGCTTTATGGTCGGCTCGGCCATCGCCAAGGGGCGCATCAACAATATCGATCTTGAACAGGCGAAAGCCGCGCCAGGTGTGCTGGCCATCGTCACCGCCGCCAACGCCGGCAAACTCGGCAAAGGCCAATACAACGCCGCGCATTTGTTGGCCGGGCCGGAGATTCAGCACTACCACCAGGCGGTTGCGCTGGTGGTTGCCGAGACCTTTGAACAGGCGCGCGCCGCTGCGCAAATGGTCAAGGTCGACTACGTCGCGGCCAAAGGCGAATTCGATCTGGCCAGCGTGCGCGACCAAGGTGTCGAGCCGAAAGACGAATTGCCCGACGTCAGCCACGGTGATTTCGCCAAGGCATTCGCCGCCGCGCCGGTGCAGTTCGATCAGACCTACACCACGCCGGATCAGTCCCACGCGATGATGGAGCCGCACGCCACGTTAGCGGCTTGGAAAGGCGATCAACTGACCTTGTGGACATCGAACCAGATGATCGCCTGGAGCGTCGACGACATCGCGACGACGCTTGGTTTGCCTAAAGAAAAAGTCCGGCTGATTTCGCCGTACATTGGTGGAGGTTTCGGCGGCAAGTTGTTCATTCGCGCCGATGCGATTCTTGCCGCCCTGGGTGCGCGCATGGCTGGCAGACCGGTGAAAGTCGCCCTCGCCCGCCCGCAGATCGCCAACAACACCACCCACCGCCCGGCGACGATTCAGCGCATTCGCATGGGTGCGACGGCGGACGGCAAACTCACCGCGATCGCCCACGAAGGCTGGTCGGGCAACTTGGCTGAAGGCAAGGTCGAGGTCGCGGCGCAACCGAGTCAGTTGTTATACGCCGCTGAAAATCGACTAGTGAGCATGCGCCTCGCGCCGCTGGATCTGCCCGAAGGCAACGCCATGCGTGCACCTGGTGAAACGCCGGGGCTGATGGTGCTGGAAATCGCCATGGACGAGATGGCCGAGCAGCTCAAGCTTGATCCGGTCCAGTTCCGCATTCTCAACGACACCCAGGTCGACCCGGTGAAAACCGAGCGGCCATTCTCGCAGCGGCGCCTGATCGAATGCCTGCAAACCGGCGCGGAGAAGTTCGGTTGGGACAAGCGTAATGCGCAACCGGGAACACGGCGTGAAGGTCGCTGGTTGATCGGAATGGGCGTGGCAGCGGCGATCCGCAACAACCTACTGGTCAAGTCGGGCGCGCGGGTACGGCTGGAGCGTGACGGCAAAATCACCGTTGAAACTGACATGACGGATATCGGCACTGGCAGTTACACGATCATCGCGCAAACAGCCGCTGAGATGATGGGTGTTGGTTTGAAGGATGTGAGCGTGCATCTGGGCGATTCGAGCTTTCCAGTGTCGGCAGGTTCCGGCGGACAGTTCGGCGCCAACTGCTCGACCGCCGGGGTATACGCCGCGTGCATGAAGCTGCGTGAAGCGGTGGCGGGCACGTTGGGCATGGCGGTGGATCAGGCGGAGTTTGTCGACGGTCAGGTGCGGGTTGGCGACAAGCACGTGCCGCTGCGCAATGCTGCGCAAAATGGCGTTATCGTGGCCGAGGACAGCATCGAATTCGGCGACCTTGCCAAGCAGTATCAGCAATCGACGTTTGGTGCGCACTTCGTTGAGGTTGCGGTGGATGCCGCGACCGGTGAAGTGCGTGTCCGCCGCATGTTGGCAGTGTGTGCGGCCGGGCGGATTCTCAACCCGAAAGCGGCGCGCAGTCAGGTGATTGGCGCGATGACCATGGGCGTCGGTGCGGCGTTGATGGAAGAGTTGGCGGTGGACAAGAAGCTGGGTTTTTTCGTCAACCATGATCTGGCCGGGTATGAAGTGCCGGTGCATGCCGATATTCCGCATCAGGAGGTGATTTTCCTTGATGAGACTGATCCGGTGTCTTCGCCGATGAAGGCCAAGGGGGTTGGTGAGTTGGGGATTTGCGGGGTCAGTGCAGCGGTGGCGAATGCGATTTACAACGCCACGGGGGCTAGGGTGCGGGAGTATCCGATCACCCTCGATAAAATCCTCTCTTCACTGCCGGAGATGATCTAAACGCCTGAAAAGAGCCCCTCACCCTAGCCCTCTCCCAAAGGGAGAGGGGACTGATCCGGGGATATTTGAGGGCTGCACCGACGTGAACGTCTTGCTGTGAATCCATAATCGATAGAGCATTTTCAGGTCGATGGATAACGCTTTGCTGTGAATCCACAATCGACCCGGTCTCTCAGGTCGATGGATAACGCCAGACACCTCGGTCGGCCCCCTCTCCCTCCGGGAGAGGGCTGGGGTGAGGGAAGCGCTTCACTCGGAACGCGAATACTGCTCATCACTCACCTGCTCCATCCAATCCACTACTTTGCCATCCAGTACTTCAGCGATAGCGATATGACTCATCGCCGTGGTCGGCGCCGCGCCGTGCCAATGCTTGGCCCCCGGCGCAATCCACACGGTATCGCCAGGACGAATCTCACGCACCGGCTGCCCCCATTCCTGTACAAACCCAAACCCCGCCGTGACGATCAAGGTCTGTCCCAACGGATGCGTATGCCACGCGGTGCGCGCGCCCGGCTCAAACGTCACCGTTGCGCCACTGACCCGTGCCGCGTCGGAGCCTTTGAACGGCGCATCGACACGCACAGTGCCAGTGAACCAATCGGCCGGGCCTCTGGCCGAAGCTTGTGAGCCATTGGGTGTCACGGTCACGCGCGGATTGTCATTGGCCTGAACCTCACCCGCCAACAGGGAAAGGGTCAACGCAGAAGCGGCAATCGGGTTCATGGCAATTCCTCCAGATAATCAATGCCACTACTTTACCCAGCCGAACTCTTCCGATAATCGACTAGAATTCAAAAAAACTTATGCAGGACACTCATCAATGCTTCGGGAAAACGCCACCGACCTCCTCGCCTTCCTCGCCGTGGCCCGCGAGCGCAGTTTCACCAAAGCGGCGGCCAAACTCGGCGTTTCGCAATCGGCGCTCAGTCACACGATTCGCGCGCTTGAAGCGCGTTTGGGCTTGCGCCTGCTGACCCGCACGACTCGCAGCGTCTCGCCCACCGAAGCCGGCGAACACCTGCTGCAAACCATCGGCCCGCGCTTCGAAGAAATCGAACTGGAACTGGCGGCGCTGAGCAACCTGCGCGACACCCCGGCGGGCAAGATCCGCATCAGCGCCACCGATCACTCGCTGAACTGGTTGCTGCGCCCGGTGCTCAAGGATTTTCTGCCGCAGTACCCGGACATATCCATCGAGGTCTGCTGCGATTATGGTTTCGTCGACATCGCCGGCCAGGGTTTCGACGCCGGTGTACGCCTGGGCGAAGACGTCGCACAAGGCATGATCGCCACCCGCATCGGCCCCGACATGCGCATGGCGGTGGTGGGCTCACCCGCCTATTTCGCCAAACGCACCCCACCGCAAACGCCACGCGATCTGACCGACCACGCCTGCAACAACCTGCGCCTGCCCACCAACGGCGGGTTGTACAGCTGGGAATTCGAGAAGGATGGTGAAAGCCTGAAAGTGCGGGTGTCCGGGCAAATCACCCTGAACGGTGTCTACCCGTTGCTCGACGCTGCGCTGGACGGTTTCGGATTGAGCTACATCCCGGAGAACGTCGTCGCGCCGTATCTGGCCGACGGCCGTTTGCTGCAGGTGCTTGAGGATTGGTGCCCGACGTTTGCCGGGTATCACCTGTATTACCCGAGCCGGCGTCAGGCTGCGCCGGCGTTTGCGTTGTTGCTGGAGGCGTTGCGCTATCGCGGTTGATGGCTTGTCATTTTTTATAACAACCCGCAGCGCCCCAAAACGCTTTGGCTAACGTCGCCGCCTCTTTCACAGAATTCGCAGGCACGGTTGCAAACTGTCCACGCTGCGCTCCCATACACATGTATTTTTCATCAAGCGCGTAAGCAGCAAACAGAATGAACACGAGGCAAACTCCGGTAAAACAGGCGAATCGACGGCTTTGCGCATCCATGATGATTCTTCCTGAGCGAAGTAGTGTCATCATGACTACGTGCTAACAAAGCCCCTCCAACTGTCAGATCTGACAGTTTCCAAGACCATTTGGAAATTAAATACCTCAGCCATCGAAGCAAACGGAAGATCCCGGCTCGCTCAACCTGCCAACGCAATCAACTGATGCCGCTGCGCGTCGGTGAGCATCGGCCCGAACCCGGCCCTGGCGTTGTCGGCCATGTAACGCGGATTACCCGTGCCCGGGATCACACAAGTCACCGCTGAATGCGAGAGCAGAAACTTCAAAGCCAATTGCGGCCAACTGTTGACCTGCACATCGGAAACCCAGCCTGGTAACGGTTTGCCCTTCAACCGCGCGAGCAGATCACCACCACCAAACGGCCGGTTGCAGATCACCGCAACACCGCGCTCACGGCACAGCGGCAGGATGCGTTTCTCCACGCCGCGGTCATCGAGGGCGTAGTTGATTTGCAGAAAATCCAGTGGCTCGGCCTTCAGCACTGCTTCGACTTCCTCGTAGGCCGAGGGCGTGTAATGGGTGATGCCGATGTAGCGGATGCGCCCCTGCGCTTTCCATTCACGCAGGGTTGGCAGGTGGGTTTGCCAGTCGAGCAGGTTGTGAATCTGCATCAGGTCGATGCGTTCGGTGCGCAGCAGGCTGAACGACTGCTCCATCTGCGCGATGCCCTCCTTACGTCCGCGCGTCCACACTTTGGTCGCCAGAAACGCCGGCGAACGCGGTTCGTGGATCGACAGCAGCTCACCGGTGGTCTGTTCGGCACGGCCATACATCGGTGAACTGTCGATCAGCGTGCCGCCCTTGGTGAACAGCTCATCCAGCACTGCAGGCAATTGCCGGTAGGCCGGATCACCGGGGGCGACGTCGAAGCCGCGATAGGTGCCCAGCCCCACGATTGGCAGCGACTCGGCGCTGGACGGGATGGCGCGGGTCTGCATGGCGTGGCCTCCAGAAGTCGCGGACGTAGTGGTTGTGGCCAACGCCCGATCAAAGGTGAAGACCGCCGAAACCCCGGCAGCCAGCGTGAGCAATCGGCGACGGGAGTAACCCTCAGTGTGGCTCATGCTGGTTCCCCTGCTGCGTGGATCTGTTGCATGTTGTGTGTGCGAGCGGCCCGGTTGCAGGGCTGGACTACACTGCGACAGCAATCCTTCACACACCGTTAAAAGTAGCCGAATGTCCCGAACCCTGATGTCACTCGTCGCATTGATCGTTGCCGTGTACCTGGTGCTGTGCGCGGCGCTGTTCTTTTTTCAGCGCTCGCTGATCTATTTTCCGCAGCCCAATGCCTTCACAAACACCGACTCACAACTGACCTTGTCGATGCCGGACGCGCAGGTTTCGGTGCTCACCCGCGAACGTGTCGGGCCACGGGCGCTGATCTATTTCGGCGGCAATGCCGAGGATGTGTCGCGCAATCTGCCGGAGTTTGCCGAGGCGTTTCCCGAATACGCGGTGTATCTGCTCAACTATCGCGGCTTTGGTGGCAGCGGCGGTTCCCCGTCCGAAGCGGCGATTGCCGAGGATGCGTTGGCGCTGTTCGATCAGGTCTACGCCAGTCACCCGCAGGTTGCCGTGGTCGGGCGCAGCCTCGGTTCCGGTGTCGCGATACGTCTGGCCAGTCAGCGGCCGGTGCAGCAGCTGATTCTGGTGACGCCTTACAACAGCCTCGAAGAAATCGCGACGCGGCAATATCCATGGGTGCCGGTGAAGTGGTTACTCAAGGATCGTTTCGAATCCGGCAAATACGCCGCGCATCTCCACGTGCCGACGCTGTTGCTTGCAGCCAGTGACGACGAGGTGATTCCGCGCGCCAGCACCCAGCGTTTGCTGGAGAGTTTCCCGCAAGGCGTGGCGGTGCTCAGGGTGGTGCCGGATTCGGGGCATAACTCGATCTCCGACCGTGCGCAGTATTTGCAGTGGATGGCGGATGTGTTGAATCGCTGATGTGTTGGCTGGGCGGGCGCCATCGCTGGCAAGCCAGCTCCCACAGTTTTTGTGGCGAGCACAATTTTGTGTACGACGCCGCACCCTGTGGGAGCTGGCTTGCCAGCGATGAGGCCAGTCCAACCACGCTTGATCTTCCTGAAACAACCAGCGCCTCGTCGCCCCACAACAAAACATCTCCCCGCCCCTTGAACCAAGTCCAAAAAGCCCAGTCCTATCCGCGCCGCTTTCTGCGGTCCACTCAACTTTTGCGCTGTCCCTCTTCAGAGCTGCCCGTCTCATGCGCCACGCCGTTCGCTCGTCTCGCTTGGTTTCGCTGTGCCTGCTGATCCTTTCGCCGCTGTTCGCTGCAACCGCCCATGCCGGTGCGGAGCGACAACTGGTGGCCGCCATCAACGACTATCGCGCCCATCCACAACGCTGTGATCGACGCCCGGCGCAACGGCTGGCACCGTTGGCGCTGAAGTCGAACCTGGCCTTGCCGATCGGTTATCGCTACGCCGGCGGCATGCGTGAAGCGTTGAAGTCGTCAGGCTATTCCGCCATCGCGGTGCGCAGTATTCGCGTGGTCGGGGCCGAGGACGCCGAAGAGGCCTTCGACATGCTGCAAGACGAGCACTGCGCCGCGCTGTTGGATGCGAGCTACGCCGACATCGGCATCAGTCGTTCGCGCAATGAGTGGCAAGTGGTGTTGGCGCAACCGGTGCTCGACAGCCGCGTTGGCGATAACCGCAGCGTCGGCAAGGCGTTGCTCGCCGAGGTCAACGCCGCGCGCGCCCGGCCACGGATGTGTGGACGCCAGCGCTTCGCCGCCGCCCGGCCATTGAGCTGGAACGCCGCGCTGGGCGCCGCCGCACAGGGACACAGCAAAGCCATGGCTTACGGCAACTATTTTGCCCACCGCGACCCGGATGGCGACCTGCCCGCCGATCGTGCGCGTGCGGCGGGTTATCGTGGTCGGCAAATTGGCGAAAACATTGCGGCTGGACAGAGTTCACCGGGCAAGGCCATGGCCGGATGGCTGGCCAGTCCCGGGCATTGCGCCAACCTGATGAACCCGATGTTTACCCAGGTTGGTGCCGGGTTTGCCAGTGAGGCGCGCAGTGATGAAGGGGTTTACTGGACGATGGTATTTGGTGCGCAGTGACTGCCAGCGTCCAGCCCCAATTTCAACAATTCCTTGCGCAGCATTGACGGCGACCGCACGGCCAATCCGGCCTGCCAGTCGAGTGGCAATAAGCGATTGAGCTTTTGCTGGCTGACCTCGCCTGGCGCCAGAAAGCAGCTTTTGCGGTCGCGGATACTGATTACATTCAGCAGCCAGTCATCGCCCTGCTCTGCCATCCAGCGCTTGATCATCGGCCGGTGTTTTTGCAGCAAGGCATCGGCATCCCACACCGTCATTTGTGCGAAGAAGCCAGGCAGGTTGCTCTCGGGTTTCATGCGCTTCGAGTCGGCTGCCAATGCAGCGGCCAGGTCCGATTCGATGCGAGTCTGGCATTCGAGAAAATATTGTCGGGGCCAGTCTGACGTCAGCTTTGAGCGTGAAGCGAGGTCGACGTAAGCCTCAATGTCCGCTGGTGTGGTCATCTGCCCGCTGAAGTTCAGCGTGTTGTCGAGAATCGCGGTGGCCAGCAAAGCGGCACTTTGTACGCTGATCTGCGGCAGCACACCGGCCGTCTGCCAGCGCTGAAAAACCTGGGTTGCCGCAGCGCCGATCGGACGAATATCGGCGGCAGACCCAAGCTTCTGCTGCCAATAGGTTTCGTACCCTGGATGGTGATCGATGATTTCTACCACCCGCTCGAGCACCACCATCGAGTCGAAATGGTGATAGTCCGAGACATCGACCAGGACAAACTCATCGTCCAGCGTCGGCGGGTAATCGTCAAAAGCAGCAGCCCAGCCGAGCACAGTGTGCGAAACGCTGGCGTTGGGTTGTGCGTTACTGGCAGCGCGGGCGGGAATGCCTTGCAGGTTGAGTAATTCTGCGTAGGCGATGCAGCAGGCGTAGGCGTCGATGTCCAGATAGGACGCGCCGGAGGTGATGATTTTCATGGGCCGGCAGAATCGCACATTTTCATGACGTTGTGGTGACAGCGAAAAGATCGCAGCCTCCGGCAGCTCCTGCACAGGATCTATGGTTTCCCTGTAGGAGTTGCCGAAGGCTGCGATCTTTTGATCTTCAGGCTGCGCGCTGTCCTCCCGCGACCATCGCCGAAGCCGCCAGCATCGCCCGCAACAACACCGCACAGCCGGCCGCCAGATCATCCGGCGCGGCGTTCTCGATTTCGTTGTGGCTGATGCCGCCCTCGCACGGCACGAAGATCATTCCGGCCGGGCCGAGTTCGGCGAGGAAAATCGCGTCATGCCCGGCGCCGCTGACGATGTCCATATTCGACAAGCCAAGCCCTTTCGCCGCGCCGCGCACCGCTTCCACACAGCCTTTTTCGAAGTACAGCGGCGGGAAGTCTGCTGTCGGCGTCAGTTCATAAGTCAGACCGTGCTCTTCACAGGTGGCCTCAATGACTTGTTTAACCTCGGCAATCATCGAGTCGAGACGCGCCGGTTCCAGATGACGGAAGTCGAGGGTCATGCGCACTTCACCGGGGATGACGTTGCGCGAGCCGGGATAGGCTTGCAGGCAACCGACGGTGCCGCAGGCGTGGGGTTGATGGCCGAGGGCGGCGCGGTTGACGGCGCCGACGATCACCGAAGCGCCGACCAGTGCATCTTTGCGCAGGTGCATCGGTGTCGGGCCGGCATGCGCTTCGACCCCGCGCAGCTTGAGATCAAACCACTTCTGCCCCAACGCACCGAGTACCACGCCGATGGTTTTCTGTTCGTCTTCGAGGATCGGGCCTTGTTCGATGTGCGCCTCGAAATAAGCGCCGACCTTATGCCCGCTGACTTCGCGCGGGCCGGCGTAGCCGATGGCGTTGAGCGCTTCGCCAACGGTGACGCCGTCGGCATCGACTTTGGCGAGGGTTTCTTCGAGGGTGAATTTCTCCGCAAACACCCCGGAGCCCATCATGCACGGGGCGAAGCGCGAGCCTTCTTCGTTGGTCCAGACCACCACTTCCAGCGGCGCTTCGGTTTCCACGCCAAGGTCGTTGAGCGTGCGCAGGACTTCGACGCCGGCGAGCACGCCGAAGCAGCCGTCGAATTTGCCGCCGGTGGGTTGGGTGTCGATGTGGCTGCCGGTCATCACCGGTGGCAGATTCGGATTGCGCCCGGGGCGACGGGCGAAGATGTTGCCGACAGCATCGACCGTGACGCTGCATCCGGCGTCCTTGCACCATTGCACAAACAGGTCGCGGGCCTGGCGGTCGAGATCGGTCAGGGCCAGGCGACACACCCCGCCCTTGACCGTGGCGCCGAGCTTGGCCAGCTCCATGAGCGACGCCCACAGGCGATCGCGGTTGATGTGCTGATGGCTCGATTGCAGAACGTCTACGGCTGCGTTCATGGGGATCTCCTCAGGCTGCTTTTCTTATGGATGTCGCTGTGGTGTCTGGTAGACCGCTATCGCTGGCAAGCCAGCTCCCACAGGTTCTTGAGTGAACACACAATTTGTGTACGACTCGATCCCTGTGGGAGCTGGCTTGCCAGCGATGGGGCCCTCATTCACACCGCTGTTTTCACGACCGAAGGCTGCGCACGCATCACGCACAACCCGTAATAAATAATCCCGCCCAGCGCCGAGCCGGTGAACCAGCCATAGCTGTAAAACCAGCTGAACGCATCGCTGCCCAGCGACAACAAGGTCAGCACCACCGGCACGCCAAACGCAACAAAACCGGCCCAGTTCCACGCTGGATAAACGTCGTCGCGGTACAACCCGGCCAGGTCCAGTTGCTGTTTCTTGATCAGGAAATAGTCCACCACCATGATCCCGGCGATCGGCCCGAGCAGGCTCGAATAGCCCAGCAACCAGTTGGAGTAAACGGTTTCCAGGCTGACATCGGAAACAATCAAACCGAGTTTTTTCAGCAGCTCATGGCCCATCAGCGCCAGCCCGACAAACCCGGTCAGCAACACCGCTTTGGTGCGGTTGATCACCTTGGGCGCGATGTTCTGAAAGTCGTTGGTCGGCGAGACGATATTGGCAGCAGTGTTGGTCGACAGCGTGGCGATGATGATCAACGCCATCGCCACCGCCACCCACACCGGGCTCTGGATGTGGCCGATCAGACTGACTGGATCAGACACGGTGACGCCGACCAGTTTCACCGACGCAGCGGTCATGATTACGCCAAGGGAAGCGAACAGAAACATGGTCAGCGGCAGACCGAAAATCTGCCCGAGGATCTGATCTTTCTGGCTCTTGGCGTAACGGCTGAAGTCCGGAATGTTCAGCGACAACGTCGCCCAAAACCCGACCATCGCCGTCAGCCCAGCGGCGAAGTAACTCACCACACTGGCGCCCTCCGGACGTTTCGCTGGAATCGCCAGCAGCTCGGTCATCGACACATTGGGCATCGCCCACACCAGCAGGCCGATGCCCACCGCTACCAGCAACGGCGCCGACAAGGTTTCCAGCCATTTGATCGACTCGGCGCCACGAATCACCACCCACAGGTTCAGCGCCCAGAAGATCATGAAGCCAATCACCTCCCCGGTGCCGCCGAGGGATTTCCAGCCCTCGAACACCGAGCCGAGAAACAGGTGTATCGCCAGCCCGCCGAACATCGTTTGAATGCCGAACCAGCCACACGCCACCAACGCCCGAATCAAACACGGCACGTTGGAACCGAGAATGCCGAACGATGAGCGCAGCAACACCGGAAACGGAATGCCGTACTTGGTGCCGGGAAAGGCGTTCAGTGTGAGCGGAATCAGCACGATAACGTTGGCAAACAGAATCGCCAGCAACGCCTCGCCAACGGTCAGGCCGAAGTAAGCCGTGAGGACACCGCCGAGGGTGTAGGTCGGCACGCAGATCGACATGCCGACCCACAACGCGGTGATGTGCCATTTGTTCCAGGTTCGTTCGCGCACCTTGGTCGGTGCCATGTCGTGGTTGTAACGGGGACTGTCGAGGACGTCGCTGCCGGCTTCGAGTTCATACAAGCCGTCGCGCTCGGTCACTTGCGATCTGTTCTGTTGCATGGCCGCTCCACTGTTCTTCTGATTATTTTTTTGCTCATCAGGCGGCTTGCACACGAGGGTGCGAGCCGGACGATGGCCGGAGGAACTGACAACTTTCGTGCACCGGCCATGGTGTCAGCGGCGGCATCAATAAACGTGCCGGGTGCCCCGCTTGCGCATCGGGCCGAGCGTTAAACGCTTTGCAACTTTCTGATATTCATCAGTTTTAATTATTCACCGGGTGAGTTCGCGGAAACTTGTCTGGGTGCTCAGGCTAAACACCTGGCAAGTTGTCCGAACAGACAGGACTCAATCTGGTGCACTGCATTTATTTTCATCGTGAGCGAGCAACCGCAGCTCAACTTCAAGCGGCTGATTTCACATAGGAAATCTTGCTCATATTTCCATCCTGTCAAGTGCGTCAAAATGGTGAACGGCCTCACCATTTTGGTGATTTACGTTTTTTATCGTTATTTTTCATACACTTAAAACAGTCATAAGCTTATAAAAAATAATCTTGATCTATTGCAAATCTGCGACTAGTTTCTATTCCTGACAGCGCTGACAGGAATACACCCTGCAACGCCGTACATCAATAAAACATCTAGAACCGACACAAGTCGGTCAATGCCTGCGAGGAACTCGGAATGTCTCTGTTGATCCGTGGCGCCACCGTTGTTACCCATGATGAAAGTTATCGCGCCGACGTCTATTGCGCCGACGGCGTGATCAAAGCCATCGGTGAAAACCTTGATATTCCCGCCGGCGCCGAAGTACTCGACGGCAGCGGCCAATACCTGATGCCCGGCGGCATCGATCCGCACACCCACATGCAACTACCCTTCATGGGCACTGTGGCCAGTGAGGATTTCTACAGTGGCACGGCGGCCGGTCTGGCCGGCGGCACCACATCGATCATTGATTTCGTGATTCCCAATCCGCAGCAGTCGCTGATGGAAGCCTTTCATCAGTGGCGCGGCTGGGCGGAAAAGTCCGCCTCCGACTATGGCTTCCACGTCGCGATTACCTGGTGGAGCGAGCAGGTGCGTGAGGAAATGGCCGAGTTGGTCAGCCATCACGGCATCAACAGTTTCAAGCATTTCATGGCCTACAAGAACGCGATCATGGCCGCCGACGACACGCTGGTGGCGAGTTTCGAGCGCTGCCTGGAACTCGGCGCGGTGCCGACCGTGCACGCGGAAAACGGCGAACTGGTTTATCACTTGCAACGCAAGTTGATGGCCCAAGGCATCACCGGGCCGGAGGCGCATCCGCTGTCGCGGCCGTCGCAGGTTGAAGGCGAAGCGGCCAGTCGGGCGATTCGTATCGCTGAAACCATCGGCACACCGTTGTATCTGGTGCACGTTTCGACCAAGGAAGCCCTCGACGAAATCACCTATGCGCGCAGCAAGGGTCAGCCGGTGTACGGCGAGGTGCTTGCCGGGCATTTGCTGCTCGACGACAGCGTCTATCAACATCCGGACTGGCAGACCGCTGCCGGTTACGTGATGAGCCCGCCGTTCCGCCCGCGCGGTCATCAAGAGGCGCTGTGGCACGGGCTGCAAAACGGCAATCTGCACACCACCGCGACTGACCACTGCTGCTTCTGCGCCGAGCAGAAAGCCGCCGGGCGCGATGACTTCAGCAAAATTCCCAACGGTACGGCGGGTATCGAAGATCGCATGGCGGTGCTGTGGGATGAAGGCGTCAACAGTGGTCGTTTATCGATGCAGGATTTCGTCGCCCTCACCTCCACCAACACCGCGAAAATCTTCAACCTCTATCCGCGCAAAGGTGCAATTCGCGTCGGCGCCGATGCCGATCTGGTGCTGTGGGATCCGCAAGGCAGCCGCACCATTTCCGCCAAGACCCACCATCAGCAGGTGGACTTCAACATCTTCGAAGGCAAAACCGTGCGCGGTGTGCCGAGCCATACCGTCAGCCAGGGCCGGCTGGTCTGGGCCGATGGTGATTTGCGCGCCGAGCGTGGCGCCGGGCGGTATATCGAACGGCCGGCGTATCCGGCGGTGTTTGATTTGCTGAGCAAGCGGGCTGAGTTGCACAAGCCGACTGCTGTGAAACGCTGATCCCCCGAAGATGATCGTTCCCACGCTCTGCGTGGGAACGATCAAACCACTGCCCATCAGAGGCAGAGAACCTCAATAACCGTGAGGCACAAACCCGTGATCGAGACCCTGAACCATCTCCCCCACCCGCACGAAAGCGCGACCGCCCTCGCCGGGCATTTCACCGATCTGGCGCCACCGCTCAACGATCGCCAAGCACATCTGGAAGCCTCTCGCTGCCTGTATTGCTACGACGCACCGTGCGTGAATGCGTGCCCGAGCGAGATCGACATCCCGTCGTTCATCCGCAATATCCATCAGGACAACGTTCCGGGTGCGGCGCAGAAAATCCTCTCGGCTAACATCCTCGGTGGCAGTTGCGCACGAGTCTGTCCGACCGAAATCCTTTGCCAACAAGCCTGCGTGCGCAACAACGCCCACGAATGCGCGCCAGTGTTGATCGGCCTGCTGCAACGCTATGCCGTCGACAACGCACACTTCACCGAACACCCGTTCCAGCGCGCCGCCGCCACCGGCAAAAGGATTGCCGTGGTCGGCGCCGGACCGGCCGGTTTGTCCTGCGCCCACCGCAGTGCCATGCACGGCCACGACGTGGTGATTTTCGAAGCACGGGAGAAGGCTGGCGGCCTCAATGAATACGGAATCGCCAAGTACAAACTGGTCGACGATTACGCGCAGAAAGAACTGGATTTCCTCCTGCAGATCGGTGGTATCGAGATTCGTCACGGGCACAAGCTCGGCGAGAATCTGACCCTGAGTGAACTGCATCAGCAGTTCGACGCGGTGTTCCTCGGCCTCGGCCTCAACGCCAGCAAGCAACTCGGTTTGGCCCACGAAGATGCCCCGGGCCTGCTCGCCGCCACCGATTACATTCGCGAACTGCGTCAGGCCGATGACCTCACACAACTGCCACTGGCCGAACGCTGCATCGTTCTCGGCGCTGGCAACACGGCAATTGACATGGCCGTGCAAATGGCCCGCCTCGGTGCCCGTGATGTGAATCTGGTGTATCGGCGTGGCGCGGCGGACATGGGCGCCACCGGTCACGAACAAGACATCGCCAAAGCCAATCAGGTACGCCTGCTGACCTGGGCGCAACCGGAAGAGGTACTGCTCGACGCTCAGGGCCACGTGCGCGGCATGCGTTTCGCCCGCACCGATCTGGTCGACGGTCGCCTGCAAACCACCGGCGAAACTTTCGAGCTGGCGGCCGATGCGATCTTCAAAGCCATCGGTCAGGCCTTCGACGGCAGCGCCCTCGCCGACCCGCTAGCCCGCGAACTCAAGCGCCAGGGCGAGCGCATTCAGGTCGATGAAAACCTGCGCACCAGCATCCCCGGCGTGTATGCCGGCGGCGATTGCACCAGCCTCGATCAAGACCTCACCGTGCAAGCCGTGCAGCACGGCAAACTCGCCGCCGAGGCGATCAACGCTCAACTGATGCTTAACGTGGAGGCTGCGTAAATGGCCGATCTGTCGATTGTCTTCGCTGGCATCAAAGCGCCGAATCCGTTCTGGCTGGCCTCCGCGCCACCGACTGACAAGGCTTACAACGTGGTCCGCGCGTTTGAAGCGGGCTGGGGTGGCGTGGTCTGGAAAACCCTCGGTGAGGATCCGGCGGCGGTCAACGTGTCGTCGCGTTATTCGGCGCACTACGGCAATAACCGTGAAGTGCTCGGCATCAACAATATCGAGCTGATCACCGACCGTTCGCTGGAAATCAACCTGCGCGAAATCACTCAGGTGAAGAAGGACTGGCCGGATCGCGCACTGATCGTTTCGCTGATGGTGCCGTGCGTCGAGGAGTCGTGGAAACACATCCTGCCGCTGGTCGAAGCTACGGGCGCTGACGGCATCGAGCTGAATTTCGGCTGCCCGCACGGCATGCCCGAGCGTGGTATGGGCGCGGCGGTCGGTCAGGTGCCGGAGTACGTTGAGCAAGTCACACGCTGGTGCAAGACCTATTGCTCGCTGCCGGTGATCGTCAAACTGACGCCGAACATCACCGACATCCGCGTCGCCGCTCGCGCGGCCCATCGCGGTGGTGCGGACGCGGTGTCGCTGATCAATACGATCAACTCGATCACCAGCGTCGACCTGGAACACATGGTCGCCCTGCCCACCGTCGGCAGCAAAAGCACGCATGGCGGTTATTGCGGCTCAGCGGTGAAGCCGATTGCGCTGAACATGGTCGCCGAGATTGCCCGCGATCCAGAAACCCAAGGCTTGCCGATCTGCGGCATTGGCGGCATCGGCAGTTGGCGTGATGCGGCGGAATTCATGGCGCTGGGCAGCGGCGCAGTGCAGGTGTGCACGGCGGCGATGCTGCATGGTTTCCGCATTGTCGAGGAGATGAAGGACGGGCTGTCGCGGTGGATGGACAGTCAGGGCTACGCCAACATTGCCGAGTTTTCCGGGCGTGCGGTGGGCAATACCACGGACTGGAAGTACCTCGACATCAACTATCAGGTGATTGCCAAGATTGATCAGGAGGCGTGCATTGGTTGCGGGCGTTGCCATATTGCTTGTGAGGACACTTCACACCAGGCGATCGGTAGTCTGAAGCAAGCGGACGGCACGCATAAATATGAAGTGATTGATGAGGAGTGTGTGGGTTGTAACTTGTGCCAGATCACTTGCCCGGTGGCGGATTGCATCGAGATGGTGCCGATGGAGACTGGCAAGCCGTTTCTGGACTGGAATCATGATCCGCGGAATCCGTATCACGTTGCGGTCTAGCCCCTCACCCTAACCCTCTCCCAAAGGGAGAGGGGACTGATTGGGGGATATTTTAGAAATCCACCGACGTGAACGATTTGCTTTGAATCCAAAATCGATACATGCATAGGCACGAACTGCTTTGAATCCATAATCGAACCGGGCTTTCAGGTCGATGTAACTCGCAAGACACCTCGGTAGGCCCCCTCTCCCTCCGGGAGAGGGCTGGGGTGAGGGTCAGCTTTTGCTTTCAGGGTTCCAACCCGATCCCCCGCAATATCACACTCGTCACCGTCTGCACCGCCCGCTCAAACTGCATGTCCGACAACGGCTGATGTTCATTCAGAATATTCACCTGATGATCAAAGTCAGCATAGTGCTGAGTCGACGCCCAGATCATGTACAGCAGACTCGACGGCTCCACCGGCAAAATCCGCTTGTCCTCGACCCATTGACGAATCTTCGCTTCCTTCATCTTCGCCCAGTCATACAGGCTGACATCCAGCGCCTCACCCAACGTTGGCGCGCCGTGGATGATCTCATTGGCCCAGACTTTCGAACCGTACGGCCGGCTGCGCGAGTGGTTCATCTTGGCGCGGATGTAGCTGCTCAGCACCACGCGCGGATCATCAAACATCTCGAAGCACAGTGCGTCTTGCTTCCACACTTCCAGCAGGTCGAACAGCACCGCGCTGTACAGCTCGCTCTTGGTGCTGAAGTAGTAATGCAGGTTGGATCGCGGCAGTTGCACTTCAGCCGCGATGTCGGCCATGGCCGTGCCGCCAAAGCCTTTTTCGGCGAAGACTTTTTCCGCCGCGAGGAGAATTTTCTCGACGTTGTTGCGACGAATCTCGATCTTGTGATTGCCCATGAGGGCTCCCTGACAACAGCGTTGCCCAAGACTAGCATCCGCTCTGGTCCGCGGGCGACCGCTGCAAACAAAACTTCGTGCTGGCGTGAGCGGATGGCTAAACTGACGCTTCTTCAATCCTGCCTCAGAGGTATTCGCGATGCTGTTCAAGAACGTCCTGACCACCACTGCCCTGCTCGCTTCGCTGTTTGCCGCATCTTCGGTATTTGCCCACGCCCACCTGAAAAGCCAGACCCCGGCCGCCGATAGCACAGTCGCCGCTCCCGCCGATTTGCGCCTGACCTTTTCTGAAGGCGTCGAAGCCAGTTTCACCAAAGTCACCGTGACCAAGGATGGCGCAGCGGTCGCGATCAAGCCACTGACCACCGAAGGCGACAAGAAAACCCTGATCGTCACCCCCGCCGCTCCGCTGTCCGCTGGCGAGTACAAAGTCGAATGGCACGCGGTGTCGGTCGATACGCACAAAAGCGAAGGCGCTTATCAGTTCAAGGTTGGTCAGTAATTCATGAGTGAAGCGCTGGTGCTGTGCCGCTTTGTGCATTTCATCGTGGTGTTGATGCTGTTCGGGGCCTGGTTGTTCAGGCCGTTGCTGCTCAGGGATGAGGCGCTGCAAGTGGACCGGCACCTGGCGCGACTGACGCGTTGGCTGGCCGTTGTGGCGCTGGTCAGCGGGATTGCCTGGGCGCTGTTGATCACTGCGAGTATGGCCGGTTCGGTAGCGGCGGCGTTTGATCCGGACACGGTTGCACTGGTGTTGGGCAATACGTTTTTCGGTCAGGTGTGGCGCTGGCATCTGCTGATCAATGCCGCGCTGTTGGCGTTGCTGCTTACGCCTTGGCATTCGAACATGCCGTCGCGGCTGGGCCTGAGCGCCTTGCTACTGGCAACCCTCGCACCGGTCGGGCATGGCGCCATGCTCGATGGTGTGAGCGGCCATTTGCTGATTCTCAACCAGATCGTGCATCTGATCTGTGTGGCGGCGTGGCTGGGCGGGCTGTTGTTGCTGGTGATGATTTTGCGTCAGCCGACGGAGCCGATGCGTGAAGTTTTGCGGCGCTTCAGCGGAGTCGGTTATGCCTTGGTCGCGGGGCTGCTGATCACCGGTTTGATCAATGTCCGCGTGCTGACCGGCCAGTGGTGGCCGACGCCGCTGTTCAGCGGGTTTGCGTTGATTCTGTTGATCAAGGCGCTGATCGTGCTGGGGATGCTAGGGTTGGCGCTGTTCAATCGCTTGCGGGTTGAGGATTGCGAGCAGCGGATGGGCACGCTCCGGCGCACTGTGATGCTGGAATGGTTACTCGGCATTGGTGCCGTAGCCGCCGTATCCCTGCTCGGCACGCTACCGCCAATGATCACAACCTGAAACACGATCCCCCTGTGGGAGCTGGCTTGCCAGCGATGGCGGTGTGTCAGGAACAGATATTTCGGATATGCCGACGTCATCGCTGGCAAGCCAGCTCCCACAGGGTTATCTGTTGATCAGTGAGGTTGGGTGTTGCCTGCTGCAGTGTCGATGCTGACCACCACCGACATCCCCGGACGCAACCGTTCCTCTTCCTGTTGATCCGGATCGATGGTGATCCGCACCGGCACCCGCTGGGCAATTTTCACAAAGTTGCCGGTCGCGTTATCCGCCTGCAACAACGCAAATTCAGAACCAGTCCCCGGCGAAATATGCTGCACATGCCCGGTGAATTTACGGTGGTTCAAGGCATCGACGGTGAAGCGCACCGGTTGCCCGACGCGCACATTGTCCATCTGGGTTTCCTTCATGTTGGCGATCACCCATTTCTGGTTCGGCACCAACGCCATCAACTGCGCCCCGGAGTTGACGTAGGCGCCGAGACGCACGCCGATCTGCCCGAGCTGACCGTCACGCGGGGCAACGATGCGCGTGTTCGACAGGTCGATCCGCGCCAGTTGCACCGCTGCTTCGGCGCTGGCCACGGCCGCTTCCAGCGAGCCACGATTGACGATCACCGTTTGCAGATCCTGGCGGGCGATTTCCAGATTGGCCTTGGCCTGCGCCACCCCCGCAACACTCTGCGCATTCGCCGCCAGTGCTACATCCATCTCACGCTTGGACACCGAACCGTCGCGCACCAATTCCTGGTTACGGCGCAGATCGGCCTCGCTCTTGCGCAACTGCGCTTCGCTGTCGGCCTGTACGGCCTGACGCAATTTGATCGTCGCCTCGGCGCTGTTGCGTTGCTGCACGACATTGGCCAATGCGGCTTTCTGTACCGCCAGTTGCGCCAGCGACTGGTCGAGGCGCTGCTGATAGATGCGGTCGTCCAGGCGCACCAGCAAATCCCCGGCCTTCACGTACTGGAAATCCTGCACCGGCACTTCATAGACATAACCGGCGAGTTGCGGGCCGATGATCGTTACCTGGCCGCGAATCAGGGCGTTTTCGGTGGTCTCGACGGCACTGCTGAATGGCGGCAGTTGCCAGGCATACAGCACGATCAACACACCGACGATGGCAATCGCCGCGAAGCCCATTGAAGAGATGATCCGCACCCGCAGCGAGCGCGGCTCGGTGTTCGGTGATGACGGCGGCGCTACACCTTCAGGTGTGGCGGCAATGGCATTGGTGGTCGTGGTGGTCGGTTCGGTCATGAAGAAGTGGCACCGCTCGAAGGTGTGGATGGCGCTGGGGCGACGGCTTTGGTGGTGCTCATCAGCCACAGCGCGCGAATGGACAGCCAGATCATGGTCAGCACCGCAATCACGGCGATCAGCATGAACACATCGTTGTAGGCCAGCACGTTGGCCTCACGGGTGGCGGCATTGGACAGGCTGCGAATACCCGCCAGGTTGCGCAGACTCGGGTCGGCCAACAGCGAACCGTAGGCCGAGCCGCCGCTCTGCACGCGTGCAGCCACCAACGGGTCAGACAGCGTCAGGTGCTCAACGATGTGACTGGAATGAAATTTTTCCCGGACGATCTGGAAGGTGCCCAGAAGCGCCGCGCCCAGCAGGCCGCCGAGGTTATTGCAGATCCCGAACAGCACCGAAAAGCTCACCAGATTACGCGGATTGGTCAGCACGTTACGAGTACCGAAAACCATGGTCGGGCCGAGGAAAAACGTGCTGCCGAAGGCCAGCAGGAATTGACTGAAATAGAGGTTTTCCGGGCGCGTCAGGTTGTTGGAAAAACTATCCATCACCGACCCGGTGGCCATCAGACCCAGCGAGATGATCAACGGCATCAGCAGGTGCTTGGGGTCGATCGTCAGTGCGCTGGTCAACAGTCCCGCAACACTGCCGATCAGCATCACCACGTACAGGCTGTGCAACTGCTCATAGCCCATGTTCAGGTTCTGCATGAAACCCACCGCACCGGTGGACTGCTCCGAGGTGACCATGCGAATCAGGGTCACCGCCAGCGCCAGGCGGATCATCGTCCCGCTGCCCAGCCAGCGGGTCATCAGCAGCGGGTTGCTGCGGTTATGTTCGATGGCCAGACCGGCGATGATCAAGGCAATCGAAGCAGCCAACGCATAGCCGATCCAGTCGGCCTCCAGCCACCAATCGATCCGCCCGAGCGACAACACCGCACACAGCAACGCCACGCCAGTGGCGAGAATGGCAAAGGTGAGAAAGTCGAGTTTTTCAAAGGTTTTGAAGCGGTCGCCCGGCGGCAACTTGAGCATCAATACACAGCCCAGCGAGAGCAGCGCCATGCCCAATTCGAACAGGTACAAACCTCGCCATTCGGCAATCTGCAGCAAGTCTTCGGAGAACAACCGCGCCAGCGGCAAGGCCAGTTGCGAGGTGCCGAGGCCGAGCACCAGCGCCTTCATCCGCCACTTCGCCGGGAACGCCTGAACCATGTAATACAGACCCAGCGAACTCAGCGCTGCGCCGACCATGCCGTGGGCCGCGCGCACCGCCACCGCCGAATTGAGGTCATTGACGAACAAATGGCCGAAGGTCACCAGCGCATACAACACCAGGAACACTTCGGTGAACGCACGCAACCCGAACTGCTGGCGAAACTTCACCAGCAGCAGGTTCATCGACACATTGGTCATCACGAACGCTGCCGGCAGCCAGGCCATTTCCGCGGTGGTCGCGCCGAGCGCACCTTGCAGGTAAGGCAGGTTGGCCACCACCAGCGAGTTGCCCAACCCACCGGTGACCGCCACCAGCACACCGACCAGCGCATAGGCCAGGCGCTTGGGATTGGAATGCAACGGCGTTGAGGGGGAACCGGGCAGACTGGGCTTTTCGTGGGGCTGCCAGTTGCGCGGGGCGTATTGATCCATTGCAAGGCCTTGTGCGGAAGGTGGGTGAAGTTTGCCGCAAATTCACCGGCAACACACATCCCATGGACAACACAGATACTTGTAGGAGCTGTCGAGTGAAACGAGGCTGCGATCTTTTGATCCTGTTTTTTTTAAAAAGCCAGATCAAAAGATCGCAGCGTTCCGCAGCTCCTACAAAGTGATCTGCGTCGCGACGGCAAGTCATCGTATAACTTGCTGTTGACATTCCCGTAAAACCTAGGAAATATCCGCACCCATGTTGTACGACGACGTATGACAAATAATAAAAACAACAAACGAAACAGGGAGCGTCACAGTGAGCACACTCGTCTGCAGTTCCGTCCGCCCTTCCCGCTTTGCCACGCTTCGCCCGCGTTCCACCCTCGGCCTGATCGGCTGCAGCAGCCTTGCCTTGGCCTTACCGATGAGCGCCGATGCCGAAGGCTTTCTCGAAGACAGCAAAGCCACGCTGAACCTGCGCAATGCCTACTTCAACCGCAACTTCGTCAACCCGGCCTACCCGCAAGGCAAGGCTGAGGAGTGGACGCAAAACTTCATCCTCGATGCCAAATCCGGCTTCACCCAGGGCACTGTGGGGTTCGGCCTCGATGTGCTGGGAATGTATTCGCAGAAGCTCGATGGCGGCAAAGGCACGGGCGGCACGCAACTGTTACCGATCCACGATGACGGACGCCCGGCCGACAACTTCGGCCGCCTCGGCGTAGCGCTGAAAGCCAAGGTATCGAAGACCGAATTGAAGGTCGGCGAGTGGATGCCGGTGCTGCCGATCCTGCGCTCCGACGATGGCCGCTCGCTGCCGCAGACCTTTCGCGGCGGCCAGATCACCTCCACCGAGATCAATGGCCTGACTGTCTACGGTGGCCAGTTCCGTGGCAACAGCCCGCGCAACGACGCGAGCATGGAAGACATGTCGATGAACGGCCGCGGCGCGTTCACTTCCGACCGCTTCAACTTTGGTGGCGGCGAGTACAGCTTCAACGACAAGCGCACGCAGGTCGGTGTCTGGTACGCCGAACTCACGGACATCTACCAGCAGCAGTATTTCAACCTCAGCCACAGCCAGCCGTTGGGCGACTGGACGCTGGGCGCCAACCTCGGTTTCTTCACCGGCAAGGAGGACGGCAGCGCTCAGGCCGGCGACCTCGACAACAAAACCGCGTTCGCCCTGCTTTCGGCCCGCTACGGCGGCAACACCTTCTATGTCGGCCTGCAAAAGCTCAGCGGCGACGACGCGTGGATGCGGGTCAACGGCACCAGCGGCGGCACCCTCGCCAACGACAGTTACAACGCCAGCTACGACAACGCCAAGGAACGCTCTTGGCAGCTGCGCCACGACTACAACTTCGTCGCCCTTGGCGTTCCCGGTCTGACCCTGATGAACCGCTACATCAGCGGCGACAACGTACACACCGCCACCACCAATGACGGCAAGGAATGGGGCCGCGAGTCGGAACTGGCCTACACCGTGCAGAGCGGCCCGTTGAAAAACCTCAACGTGAAATGGCGCAACGCGACGATTCGCCGGGACTTCAGCACCAACGAGTTTGACGAGAACCGGATCTTTATCAGTTATCCGATTTCGTTGTTGTAAAGCCAGTCGCCACACCGGATTTCCCTGTGGGAGCGAGCCCGCTCGCGAAGGCGGCGTGTCAGTCGATACAAGAGTTACCTGGACCGGCCTCATCGCTGGCAAGCCAGCTCCCACAGGATTTTGTGGTGAATGCGGTAATTGAAAACAACGCTGATACCTGTGGGAGCTGGCTTGCCAGCGATGGCGGCGGCAGATTCACCATTGATGTTAATTGACACACCGCTTTCGCGAGCAGGCTCGCTCCCACAAGGAGATTGCATTGCAACGAAGGAGTCGCGGTGATTGAAAAGTGAATGAGCCCCTTCCGTCATTTACACCAAAAGTCGCGTTGACAAGTTCCGGAAACCCTACCGATACTTCAGCGCAGTCATACGACAACCTACAACAAACCTAATAACAACGTGTAAGGGATTGCCATGACGTCTACCTCTACTCCCCGCGCCCCGTTCAACCGTCTGCTGCTGACCGGCGCCGCCGGTGGCCTGGGCAAAGTCCTGCGCGAACGGATGCGCCCTTATGCCAATGTCCTGCGCCTGTCGGACATCGCCGCCCTCACCCCGGCCATCGATGATCGTGAAGAAATCGTGGTCTGCGATCTGGCCGACAAACACGCCGTGCACCAACTGGTCGAAGGCGTCGATGCGATCCTGCATTTTGGCGGTGTCTCCGTCGAGCGGCCCTTCGAAGAAATCCTCGGCGCCAACATCTGCGGTGTGTTTCACATCTATGAAGCCGCGCGCCGGCATGGCGTCAAGCGGGTGATCTTCGCCAGTTCCAACCACGTCATCGGCTTCTACAAACAGGATGAACCACTCGACGCCAGTTCCGCGCGCCGCCCCGACGGCTACTACGGTTTGTCCAAGTCCTACGGCGAAGACATGGCCAGTTTCTATTTCGATCGCTACGGCATCGAGACCGTGAGCATCCGCATCGGCTCCTCGTTCCCCGAGCCGCAAAACCGTCGAATGATGCACACCTGGCTGAGCTTCGACGACCTCACGCAATTGCTCGAACGCGCGCTGTACACACCGAATGTCGGCCACACCGTGGTCTACGGCATGTCCGCCAACAAGGACGTCTGGTGGGACAACAAATTCGCCAGCCACCTCGGTTTTGCCGCGAAGGACAGCTCCGAGGTGTTCCGCGAAAAGGTCGAAGCGCAGCCAATGCCGGCCGCCGATGATCCGGCGCGGATCTATCAGGGCGGCGCGTTTGTCGCCGCAGGTCCGTTCGGCGGCTGATCACTCTGACAACGACGCAAGGGAATGAGTATGCAAGCCGATTTGATCGTCGATGCGCGCAACGCCGTGGGCGAAAGCCCGGTCTGGGTGGCAGAGGAAAACGCACTGTACTGGGTGGATATTGCCAACGGCGGGCTGCAACGCTGGAGCGCCGAGACCGGCCATGTGCATGCCTGGAAAACCCCGCAGATGCTCGCCTGCATCGCGCGCCACAGCCGTGGCGGCTGGGTCGCCGGCATGGAAAGCGGCTTCTTCCATCTGCACCCGCACAGCGACGGCAGCCTCGACAGCGAGCTGCTCGCGAGTGTCGAGCACAACCGTGACGACATGCGCCTGAACGATGGTCGTTGCGACCGTCAGGGCCGCTTCTGGGCCGGCAGCATGGTGCTGAACATGGGCCTGAACGCGCCCGAAGGCCGGCTCTACCGCTACGGTGCCGGGCAGTCTGGCGTCATCGAAACGCAGCTCGACGGTTTCATCGTGCCCAACGGCCTCGGTTTCAGCCCTGACGGCAAGACCATGTACCTGTCAGATTCGCATCCCGACGTACAACTGATCTGGGCGTTCGATTACGACACCGAGACCGGCACACCGTCGAACCGCCGCGTCTTCGTCGACATGAACCACTTTCCCGGCCGTCCCGATGGAGCCGCCGTGGACGCCGAAGGTTTCTACTGGATCTGCGCCAACGATGCCGGCCTCATCCACCGCTTTGCCCCGGACGGTCGTCTTGATTTCTCGCTGGAAGTGCCGGTGAAGAAACCGACGATGTGTGCCTTCGGCGGCAGCCGCATGGACACCCTCTTCGTCACCTCGATTCGTCCCGGCGATGACCACGATCCGCAATCCCTGGCCGGCGGCGTTTTCGCCCTCAACCCCAACGTCAAAGGCCTGCCGGAGCCGCTGTTCAACGATTCCCTGTAATACCCGCTTGTACTGCACCGCTGCGCCTTGAACACAAAAATAACAAGACTGGAGACTCACCCCCATGAACTTCAAACGCACCTTGCTGGCCGCTGCACTCCCGCTGATGGTTACCTTCACTGGCGCCGCTCAGGCCCTGCAACTCAAATTCGCTGACATTCACCCCGCCGGTTATCCAACCGTGGTGGCCGAAGAAAACATGGGCAAGACGCTGACCAAGGAGACCAACGGCGAACTGACCTTCCAATACTTCCCCGGCGGTGTGCTGGGCTCCGAAAAAGAAGTCATCGAGCAGATGCAAGTCGGCGCCGTACAGCTGTCTCGCGTCAGCCTGGGTATCGTCGGCCCCGTGGTCCCGGACGTGAACGTGTTCAACATGCCGTTCATCTTCCGCGACCATCAACACATGCGTAACGTCATCGACGGCGCAGTGGGCGACGAGATCCTCGACAAAATCACCAACTCTGAGTTCGGCCTGGTGGCCCTGGCCTGGATGGACGGCGGCACGCGCAACGTCTACACCAAGAAACCGGTGCGCAAGCTCGAAGACCTCAAGGGCATGAAAATCCGCGTGCAAGGCAACCCGATGTTCATCGACATGATGAACGCCATGGGCGGTAACGGCATCGCCATGGACACTGGCGAGATCTTCAGTGCCCTGCAGACCGGCGTGATCGACGGCGCGGAAAACAACCCGCCAACCCTGCTCGAACACAACCACTTCCAGAATGCGAAGTACTACAGCCTCACGGGCCACCTGATCCTGCCAGAGCCGATCGTGATGTCGAAAATCACCTGGGAAAAACTGACTCCGGATCAACAGGCGCTGGTCAAGACTGCCGCCAAGGCTGCCCAGGCCGAAGAGCGCGTGCTGTGGGACAAGAAGTCCGCTGCCAGTGAAGAAAAACTCAAGGCCGCCGGCGTCGAATTCATCGAGGTCGACAAAAAACCCTTCTACGACGCCACCGCGCCGGTGCGGGAAAAGTACGGCGCGAAGTATGCCGACCTGATCAAGAAAATCGAAGCCGTTCAGTAACGCCTCCCGCTCCGTCCTCATGAACAAGGCCCGGTGCGCCCGATGACTGCGGCGCACCCGGTTACGGTGGAACCCGATGAAGAATCTACTGCTGCGTATCAACGACAAGATCTACATGACGTGCATCTGGGTCGCCGGCCTTTCCGTCCTGGCGATTTCCCTGATGATTCCCTGGGGCGTGTTCGCCCGCTACGTGCTGGGCACCGGTTCGAGCTGGCCCGAGCCCACGGCGATCCTGTTGATGATGGTGTTTACCTTCATCGGTGCCGCCGCCAGTTACCGCGCCGGCGCGCACATGGCCGTGGCCATGCTCACCGATCGCATGCCTCCACAACTGAGATCTGCAGCGGCGATATTTTCACAGCTGCTCATGGCGGCGATCTGCATCTTCATGACGATCTGGGGCGCCAAGCTGTGCATGTCCACCTGGAACCAGTTCATGGCAGCCCTGCCCGATCTGCGCGTTGGCGTGACCTATCTGCCAATTCCTGTGGGCGGCTTGCTGACGCTGGTTTTCGTGCTGGAAAAACTCTTGCTCGGTGACCAGAGCAAACGGCGGGTCGTGCAGTTCGATCTGGTTGAAGAAAGTGAAGGTGCCGCTTAATGGACGCTCTGATTCTGCTGGGCAGTTTTATCGTATTGATCCTGATCGGCATGCCGGTCGCCTACGCGCTCGGCGCGGCCGCCCTGATCGGTGCATGGTGGATCGACATTCCGTTCCAGGCGGTAATGATCCAGGTCGCTTCGGGGGTGAACAAATTCTCGCTGCTGGCCATTCCGTTCTTCGTCCTGGCCGGGGCGATCATGGCCGAGGGCGGCATGTCGCGTCGATTGGTGGCGTGTGCCGGGGTGCTGGTGGGTTTTGTCCGCGGCGGTCTGTCACTGGTCAACATTGTCGCCTCGACCTTTTTCGGCGCGATCTCCGGTTCGTCGGTGGCCGACACCGCGTCGGTGGGTTCGGTGCTGATTCCGGAAATGGAACGCAAGGGCTATCCACGGGATTTCTCCACCGCCGTGACTGTCAGCGGTTCGGTGCAAGCGCTGCTGACCCCGCCCAGCCATAACTCGGTGCTTTACTCCCTGGCCGCCGGCGGCACGGTTTCGATTGCCTCGCTGTTCATGGCGGGCATCGTGCCGGGCTTGCTGATGAGTGCCTGCCTGATGGTGCTATGCCTGATTTTCGCGAGAAAACGCGATTATCCCAAAGGTGAAGTGATCCCGATGCGCCAGGCGTTGAAAATCGTCGGCGAAGCCCTCTGGGGCCTGATGGCGATGGTGATCATCCTCGGCGGCATCCTGTCCGGCATCTTCACCGCTACCGAATCGGCGGCCATCGCCGTGCTGTGGTCGTTCTTCGTCACCATGTTCATCTACCGCGACTACAAGTGGCGCGAACTGCCGAAACTGATGCACCGCACAGTGCGGACGATTTCGATCGTGATGATCCTGATCGGTTTCGCCGCGAGCTTCGGCTACATCATGACCCTGATGCAGATCCCGGCGAAGATCACCACGCTGTTCCTGACCCTGTCGGACAACCGCTACGTGATCCTGATGTGCATCAACGTCATGCTGCTGTTGCTCGGCACGGTGATGGACATGGCGCCGCTGATCCTGATCCTGACGCCAATCCTGATGCCGGTGATTCTCGGCATCGGCGTCGATCCGGTGCAGTTCGGCATGATCATGCTGGTGAACCTGGGGATCGGATTGATAACGCCGCCGGTGGGTGCCGTGCTGTTTGTCGGTTCGGCGGTGGGCAAGGTCAGTATCGAGAGCACCGTGAAAGCGCTGCTGCCGTTCTATGCCGTGCTGTTCCTGGTGTTGATGCTGGTGACTTACGTGCCGGCAATTTCGCTGTGGTTGCCGCACTTGGTGTTGTAACAACCTGAAAGATCGCAGCCTCGTTTCACTCGACAGCTCCTACAGGGAAACGCAATCCCTGTAGGAGCTGCCGAAGGCTCGGGCCGCGATCGGACGATCTTTTGATCTTCCAATACTCACGCCCGCAACAACATATACCCCGCCACCACCAGACAGACACTGGCAAATCCCACCTGCAACGCCCGCGCCGGCACCCGTGCACAGAGCTTGCGCCCGATGATCATGCCGACAATGCTGGCGACGATGAACGCCGCGCCCTGCCCGTCAATCCGCACACCGGCGTGGAACGAGCCGATCACGCCAATCGCCGAAATCAGGCTGATCACCATCAACGATGTGGCGACAATCCCGCGCATTTGCACATCGGTTAGTTGCTTGAACGCCGGCACGATCAAAAAGCCGCCGCCGACACCGAGCAATCCGGACACCACGCCGGTAATTGCGCCCAGTGCCGCCAACGTAGCAGTGCATTTAGCGGTCCAGTCGAAGCGCCCGGTTTGTTCATTGAGCATGCAATTTTTCTGACCCCAGCTGGCGTGACCGTGATCGCTCGGCCCCTCCTGCTGACGCTCGCGGCGCAGCATGCGCCAGGCCACCATGACCATCAGCAGACTGAACAGGATCATCAGGATTTTCTCCGGCAACTGGTGCGCGAAGTAGATTCCCAACGGCGAGAACACCGCACCCAACGCCGCAATCAACAACGCCGCGCGATAGCGCACCAGGCCATGACGCAGGCCGTCGATGGCACCGACCGCCGCCGCACTGCCGACCGCAAACAGCGCCACCGGCGCCGCTTGCGTCATCGTCCAGCCAAGCCCGAGCACCAGTGCCGGCACCGCAAGAATCCCGCCGCCGGCCCCGGTCAAGCCAAGGACCAACCCCATCACCACGCCAAACAGACTTGCCAGCAACATAGGGTTTTCTCAGTCAACCTTGGACAGACCAGTCAGCCACTCGCGGCCTTTGAGCATGCCGTTCCAGTAGAACCACGGCAGCAAGGTTGCCTTGAGAAACCATGCCGAACGTCGCGCCACGGTCGGATCCAGTGGAAAAGTCGGTAGCAACTTGCCGGCATAACCGAACTCGGCGAGGATCACCTTGCCCTTCTCCACCGTCAGCGGGCAGGAACCATAGCCGTCGTACTTCAGCGGCAGCGGTTGTTGTTTGCGCAGGGCCCGCAGGTTTTCCGCGACCACAACGACTTGCTTGCGCACGGCAGCTGCGGTTTTCGCGTTACTGGTGCCGCAGATATCACCGAGTGCGAATACCTCGGGATAGCGCGGATGCTGAAGGCTGTGCGGGTTGACTTCGCACCAGCCGGCGGCGTCGGCCAACGCGCTTTGTGCGATGAAATCCGGCGAAACCTGCGGCGGCACGACGTGCAGCAGATCGAAGGTTTTCGCCTCGCGGATGACATTGCCATCGGCATCCTTGATCTCGAACCACGCGGTTTTCGCCGGGCCGTCGACCTTGACCAGATTCGAATTGAACGCCAACTGCGCGTTGTACTTTTCGATGTACTTCATCAACGGCGGAACAAACGTCGCCACACCGAACAGCGCGGCGCCGGCCAGGTTGAATTCGACATTGATATTGTTCAGCGCACCGTTTTTACGCCAGTGATCGCAGGACAGGTACAGCGCCTTTTGCGGCGCGCCGGCGCATTTGATCGGCATCGCCGGTTGGGTGAACAGCGCTTTGCCGCCGCGCAGTTTCTGCACCTGATCCCAGGTGTACTGCGCATGCTGATAGCTGTAATTGGAGGTGACGCCGTGCTGGCCGAGGCTTTCCTGCAAACCTTCGATTTTCTCCCAGGCCAGACGCAGGCCGGGGCAGACAATCAGGTTCTGATAGCTGACGGTACGTTGATCATTGAGGGTGAGTTGGCGTTTGTCCGGGTCGATCGCGGTGACTGCCGCTTGCAGCCAGTTCGCTTGCTTTGGCATGACCTTGTTCATCGGCCGTGCGGTGTCTTTGACGTCGTAGGCACCACCGCCGACCCGCGTCCACGCCGGTTGATAGTAATGCTGGGCGCTGGGTTCGATCACGGTAACTTTCAGAGCCGGATCACGTTTGAGCAGACTGGCGACGAAACCGATACCGGCCGTACCGCCGCCGATGACCACGATGTCCGCACTGATGGATGGGCCCCAGTGTTGATCGTTCATTGCTTGTTCCTTTTGCTGCACGCAAGGATTTCTCAGCCTTCACACAAATCCATTGTAGGGGTTGTGTGTTGGCTGGCATTTATTGATGGCCGAGACTTTTCAGCACTGCCCCGCAATACAGTCCGGAGAGCGTTTTCATGACCTGAATGACTTCCGGACTGGCGAGGCCGTAGAAAATGTATTTGCCCTCACGACGGGTCGCGACCAGCCCTTCATCGCGCAGGATGCCCAGTTGCTGCGACAGCGTCGGCTGGCGCACACCGGTCATCTTTTCCAGTTCGCCGACATTGCGTTCGCCCTGGGTCAGTTGACAGAGGATCAGCAGGCGATCCTCATTGGCCATGGCCTTGAGCAAGGCGCAGGCCTTGGAGGCCGAAGCGCGCAGTTGGGCGACTTCACATTCGGTCAGACTGGATTGCATTTGCACGATGCCTTCAAGGTCACTTAAGCTGCGAACATTATGTTTTTAGATAAAGTGTTGCAACCCATTTTCCTCGTTCAGGTTGGTGTCCATGCCCGCGCAGATTGAAGCTTTCCTCGACCCCGCCTCCTCGACCTACAGCTATGTGGTCTATGAAGCCGACGGCGGGCAATGTGCAATCGTCGATCCGGTGCTCGATTACGACGGCGCCGCCGGGCGCACCTGCACCGCCCAGGCCGACAAAATCATCGCCTTCGTTCGCGCCCACAACCTGCAAGTGCAGTGGCTGCTGGAAACCCACGCCCACGCCGATCACCTGTCCGCCGCGCCGTATCTGCGCCGGGAACTGGGCGGGAAAATCGCCATTGGCGAATCGATCAGCAAAGTGCAGAACGTGTTCAAGGCGCTGTTCAATCTGGAGCCGGAGTTCTGCGTCGACGGCTCGCAGTTCGATCACCTGTTTGCGCCGAACGAGTCATTCCGGATCGGCAATCTCAAAGCCACTGCCCTGCATGTGCCGGGGCATACACCGGCTGACATGGCCTATCTGATCGATGGCGAGCAGATTTTGGTAGGCGACACCCTGTTCATGCCGGATGTCGGCACCGCGCGTTGCGACTTTCCCGGCGGCAACGCTCATCAGCTGTTCAATTCGATTCACAAACTGCTGGCCTTCCCCGCCAGTGTGAAACTCTACGTTTGCCACGATTACCCGCCCGAGGGACGCGCCTCACAATGCCAGACCACCGTCGGTGAGCAGCGCAAAGGCAATATTCATGTGCATGACGGGATCGATGAAGCGGCGTTCGTCGAGATGCGCACCAAACGTGACGCCGGGCTGGGCATGCCGACGCTGCTGCTGCCAGCGATTCAGGTCAATGTGAGAGCGGGGAATTTGCCACCGGCGGAGGAAAACGGTGTGGTTTACCTGAAGATTCCGCTCAATTCCCTATAGGAAAAAACCACCCGCCCCATTGCAGGATTATTTTTCCTACGAACACTGGCGACAGTGATGAACTGGTGAAAATCCTGTAAGCGAGCAGACTCCATTGGGCAAACATTCAATGGAGTTTTCGCAATATGGATATTCGTCGTAATCACCGTGACATGACCGCGCAACAGAAATCCGCATTCATCGATGCCATCCTGAGGCTGAAAAACAACGTCGACAGCGTCCTGCGCCCCGGACAGCAGAGCCGCTACGATGACTTTGTGCAGATCCACAAGAATTCGATGGGCCGGGGCAATCCGCTGGTACCCAATCCGCATCTGAGTCCGCTGTTCTATCCGTGGCATCGAGTTCTGATTCGCCAGTTCGAACTGGCCCTGCAGTCCGCCGCCAGTGACACGACCATCACCCTGCCCTACTGGAACTGGCAACTGACCGGAGCGGACAACCCCTTCACCTCGGACTTCATGGGGTCAAACGGTGACAACCTGCAAGATCAGCGTGTCACCAGCGGCGCGTTTTCCAGGGAGCACTCGCAATTCGATGTCAGGGTCTGGGACGAGGGCGTTGGCAACACCGGCATTCGTCGAAATCTGGGGGCAAGCGGCGCACTGCCCACCCCGCTGGATGTTATTTCGGCCCTGAACAGAACGCCTTACTGGATGAATGAAAGCGGCTGGGAAAACATTTCGGAAAGCCTTTTGCACAATCCGGTACATGCCTGGATTGGCGGCAGCATGGCACAAGCCTCCTCACCCAACGATCCGATATTCTTCCTGCACCACTGCTACCTCGACTTGCTGTGGGAGCGCTGGAAACATCAGCATGCTGGAACCCCAGGCTTTACCAATGAGGCTGGCTCGGCCACCAACGAAACCGTGCTGGTATTTCATCCGGCCAATGAACTGGCGCCCTGGGAGCAAACCTTTACCGTCCAACAAACCCTCTATACCGCGGAACTCGATTACCGATATGACTACATCTGACTTCAGTTACCTAGCGTCAGGCCGTTCGCTGGCAAGGGCAATGCAGTCTTGTAGCGCACCTGTTTGAGCGCAAAGCTCGATCGGATATTCGCCACACCGGGAACCTTGGTGAGGAAGTCCATCATGAAGCGTTCCAGCGACTGAATCGTCGGCACCAGGACCCGGATGAGGTAATCCGGGTCTCCGGCCATCAGGTAGCACTCCATCACTTCCGGGCGATCGGAGATCGCCTCTTCGAAATGCTGCAGCGCTTCCTCAACCTGCTTTTCCAGGCTGACGTGAATAAACACGTTCACATGCAGCCCCAGCAGATCAGCATCCAGCAGCGTGACCTGCTCGCGAATCAGGCCTAATTCTTCCATCGCCTTGACGCGATTGAAGCACGGCGTCGGCGACAGGTTTACCGAGCGTGCGAGGTCGGCGTTGGTGATGCGCGCATTCTCCTGAAGGCTGTTGAGAATGCCGATGTCGGTACGGTCCAGTTTGCGCATGAGACAAAACCACCTGTTTTTTATGTTTATGCAGAATTTCTATCTGCAAATCGTCTCCAGCGCAACGAAACAGAGATAAATATTCTTCTTGCCCGGGCCTATGATTGTTGTAGGACAAGATTTCTTCTACCGAAGAATGACTGCCAGCTCACTACAAGAAATTCACAAGATCGAGCGTAGAAGCCATGACCCAAGCGTATGAACCGCTGCGTCTGCACGTCCCTGAACCCTCGGGCCGTCCAGGCTGCAAAACCGATTTTTCCTACCTGCATCTGACCGATGCCGGTACGGTGCGCAAACCTTCCATCGACGTCGAACCTGCCGACACCGCCGACCTGGCGCGTGGGCTGATTCGCGTGCTCGACGATCAGGGCAACGCCCTCGGCCCATGGGCCGAAAACGTGCCGGTCGAGATTCTGCGTAAAGGCATGCGCGCCATGCTCAAGACGCGCATCTACGACAACCGCATGGTGGTCGCCCAGCGTCAGAAAAAAATGTCGTTTTACATGCAAAGCCTTGGCGAAGAAGCCATCGGCAGCGCTCAGGCCCTGGCCTTGAACATCGACGACATGTGTTTTCCGACCTATCGCCAGCAAAGCATCCTGATGGCCCGCGAAGTGCCTTTGGTCGACCTGATCTGCCAACTGCTGTCCAACGAGCGCGATCCGCTCAAAGGCCGCCAGTTGCCGATCATGTACTCGGTCAAGGAAGCCGGTTTCTTCACCATCTCCGGCAACCTTGCGACCCAGTTCATTCAAGGCGTGGGCTGGGGCATGGCCTCGGCGATCAAGGGCGACACAAAAATCGCCTCGGCGTGGATCGGTGACGGCGCCACCGCCGAATCAGACTTCCACACCGCCCTTACCTTCGCCCACGTTTATCGCGCGCCGGTGATCCTCAACGTCGTGAATAACCAATGGGCGATTTCGACCTTCCAGGCCATCGCCGGTGGTGAAGCCACCACCTTCGCCGGACGCGGCGTCGGTTGCGGCATCGCTTCGCTGCGCGTGGATGGCAACGACTTCTACGCAGTTTATGCCGCCTCTGCCTGGGCCGCTGAACGCGCCCGCCGCAACCTCGGCCCGACCATGATCGAATGGGTCACCTACCGCGCTGGTCCGCACTCGACCTCCGACGATCCGTCGAAATACCGCCCGGCCGATGACTGGAGCCACTTCCCGCTCGGCGACCCGATCGCCCGCCTCAAGCAACACTTGATCAAGGTCGGTCACTGGTCTGACGAAGAGCACGCTGCCGTCAGCGCCGAGCTCGAAGCCGAAGTGATTGCCGCGCAGAAACAGGCCGAACAGTACGGCACCCTCGCCGGCGGCCAGATTCCTAGCGCCGCGACCATGTTCGAAGACGTCTACAAAGAGATGCCGGAGCACTTGAAGCGCCAGCGTCAGCAGTTGGGGATCTGACATGAACGATCACAACAACAATATTCAGCTGGAAACCGCCATGACCACGACCACCATGACCATGATCCAGGCCCTGCGCTCGGCCATGGATGTGATGCTTGAGCGTGACGACAATGTCGTGGTGTTCGGTCAGGACGTCGGCTACTTCGGCGGCGTGTTCCGTTGCACCGAGGGCCTGCAGACCAAGTACGGCACCTCGCGGGTGTTCGACGCACCGATCTCGGAAAGCGGCATCGTCGGCGTTGCCGTCGGCATGGGCGCCTACGGTCTGCGCCCGGTCGCCGAAATTCAGTTCGCCGACTACGTCTACCCCGCTTCCGACCAGATCATTTCCGAAGCGGCGCGCCTGCGCTATCGCTCGGCCGGCGAGTTCACCGCGCCGATGACCCTGCGCATGCCTTGCGGCGGCGGCATCTACGGCGGCCAGACCCACAGCCAGAGCATCGAAGCGATGTTCACCCAGGTGTGCGGCTTGCGCACGGTGATGCCGTCCAATCCGTATGACGCCAAAGGCCTGCTGATCGCCTCCATCGAAAACGATGACCCGGTGATCTTCCTTGAGCCGAAACGCCTGTACAACGGTCCGTTCGACGGCCACCACGACCGCCCGGTAACGCCGTGGTCGAAACACCCGCAAGCCCAGGTTCCGGACGGCTACTACACCGTGCCGCTGGACGTTGCTGCGATTACCCGTCCGGGCAAGGACGTCACAGTGCTGACTTACGGCACCACCGTTTACGTGTCGCAAGTCGCTGCCGAAGAATCCGGCGTGGATGCAGAAGTCATCGACCTGCGCAGCCTGTGGCCGCTGGACCTGGAAACCATCGTCAAATCGGTGAAGAAAACCGGCCGCTGCGTGGTGGTTCACGAAGCCACCCGCACCTGCGGTTTCGGCGCCGAACTGGTGTCGCTGGTGCAAGAGCATTGCTTCCATCACCTGGAAGCGCCGATCGAACGCGTCACCGGTTGGGACACCCCCTACCCGCACGCGCAGGAGTGGGCGTATTTCCCAGGGCCGTCCCGAGTGGGCGCAGCGCTGAAACGGGTTATGGAGGTCTGAATGGGCACGCACGTTATCAAGATGCCGGACATCGGCGAAGGCATCGCAGAAGTAGAACTGTCGCAGTGGCACGTCAAGGTTGGCGATCTGGTGGTTGAAGATCAGGTGCTGGCGGATGTGATGACTGATAAGGCGATGGTCGATATTCCGTCGCCAGTGCACGGGAAAGTGATTGCGCTCGGCGGTCAGCCGGGTGAGGTGATGGCGGTTGGCAGTGTGCTGATCAGCATTGAGGTTGAAGGTGCCGGTAACTTGAAAGAGTCCGCCGCACCCGCGCCGGTCAAAGAAGCACCTGCGGCGTCGAAAGTTGAAGCCGTTGTTGAAAGTAAACCTGCTCCAGCCGCCCCGCGTCCGGCTGCTGTTTGCCAAGGCCCGATGGTTGCTCGCGAAGCGGACGAACGCCCGCTCGCTTCGCCAGCCGTGCGCAAACACGCGCTGGATCTGGGGATTCAATTGCGCCTGGTACGCGGCACTGGCCCGGCCGGTCGCGTGCTGCACGAAGACCTTGAAGCCTATCTGGCACAAGGTCAGTCCAACGTTTCAGCGCCAGTCGCCGCCGCTTACGCCCAACGTAACGACGAAGAACAGATTCAAGTCATCGGCATGCGCCGCAAGATCGCCCAGCGCATGCAGGATGCTACCCAGCGTGCCGCGCATTTCAGCTACGTCGAAGAAATCGACGTCACCGCGATTGAAGAACTGCGCGCGCATCTCAATGAAAAACACGGCGCCAGCCGTGGCAAGTTGACCTTGCTGCCGTTCCTCGTCCGCGCGCTGGTCGTTGCCCTGCGCGACTTCCCGCAGATGAACGCGCGTTATGACGACGAAGCCCAGGTCATCACTCGCCTCGGTGCGGTGCATGTCGGCGTCGCCACGCAAAGCGATGTCGGCCTGATGGTGCCCGTGGTGCGTCATGCCGAAGCGCGCAGCCTGTGGGACAGCGCCGCGGAAATCTCGCGTTTGGCCAACGCCGCGCGCAATGGCAAGGCCAGCCGCGATGAATTGTCCGGCTCGACCATCACCCTGACCAGCCTCGGTGCATTGGGCGGTATTGTCAGCACGCCAGTGTTGAACTTGCCGGAAGTGGCGATCGTCGGCGTCAACAAAATCGTCGAACGGCCAATGGTCGTCAAAGGCCAGGTGGTGATCCGCAAGATGATGAACCTCTCCAGTTCCTTCGATCACCGCGTGGTCGACGGCATGGACGCGGCCCTCTTCATCCAGGCCATTCGTGGCTTGATCGAACAACCTGCCACTTTGTTTGTGGAGTAAGGCGCGCATGCAATCTCTGAACACTACGCTGCTGATCATCGGCGGCGGCCCTGGCGGTTATGTGACGGCGATCCGCGCCGGGCAACTGGGCATTCCAACGATTCTGGTCGAAGGCCGATCGCTGGGCGGCACCTGCCTGAACATCGGCTGCATCCCGTCGAAAGCGCTGATTCATGTGGCTGAGCAGTTTCACCAGACCCAGCACCACAGCCAGCATTCGGCGCTGGGCATCAGCGTTGCCGCGCCGAGCCTCGACATCACTAAAAGCGTCGAGTGGAAGGACGGCATTGTTGATCGCCTGACCACCGGCGTCGCTGCCTTGCTGAAAAAGAACAAGGTTCAGGTCATCAATGGCTGGGCCAAAGTCATCGACGGTAAAACCGTGGATGTCGGCGACACGCGCATCCAGTGCGAGCACTTGGTGCTGGCCACCGGTTCGACCAGCGTCAATCTGCCGATCCTGCCGATTGGCGGGCCGATCATCTCCTCCACCGAAGCGCTGGCGCCGACATCCGTGCCGAAACGCCTCGTCGTAGTTGGCGGTGGTTACATCGGTCTGGAACTGGGCATTGCTTATCGCAAGCTTGGCGCCGAGGTCAGTGTGGTCGAGGCGCAGGATCGCATCCTGCCGGCATATGACGCTGAACTGACGCAACCGGTGCATGACGCGTTGAAGCAACTGGGCGTTAAGTTGTATTTGAAACACAGCGTGCTGGGTTTCGATGGCACCTTGCAGGTGCGCGACCCTGAGGGCGAAACCCTCAACCTGGAAACCGATCAGGTGCTGGTCGCCGTCGGCCGCAAACCGAATACCCAGGGCTGGAACCTCGAAGCGCTGAATCTGGATATGAACGGTTCGGCGATCAAGATCGACAGCCGCTGCCAGACCAGTATGCGCAACGTTTACGCCATCGGCGATCTGAGCGGCGAGCCGATGCTGGCCCACCGCGCCATGGCCCAAGGCGAAATGGTTGCCGAGTTGATCAGCGGCAAGACCCGTGAATTCAACCCGACCGCCATCGCTGCCGTGTGCTTCACCGACCCGGAACTGGTGGTGGTCGGCAAGACGCCGGACGAGGCTAAAGCTGCGGGTCTGGACTGCATTGTTTCCAGCTTCCCGTTCGCCGCCAATGGTCGGGCGATGACGCTGGAGTCGAAAAGCGGCTTCGTGCGCGTGGTCGCTCGTCGGGATAATCATGTGATTGTTGGCTGGCAGGCTGTGGGCGTTGGCGTGTCGGAGTTGTCGACAGCGTTTGCGCAAAGCCTGGAAATGGGCGCGCGGCTGGAAGACATCGGCGGCACCATTCATGCGCATCCGACACTGGGTGAAGCGGTGCAGGAAGCGGCGTTGCGTGCTTTGGGGCATGCGTTGCACCTGTAGCTGCGTTGATCGTTCCCACGCTCTGCGTGGGAATGCAGCCGGGGACGCTCTGCGTCCCAAAAGTCGAACGCGGAGCGTCCGATGAAGCATTCCCACGCAGAGCGTAGGAACGATCAAGCGTGGGAACGATCAGTGGAGCGAATTCCGGCTGCGAAACCGCTCAAGAATGAAGTATTGTTGTGCCCATCCAAAAAACGTCAGAAGCCTTGAACCGTTTCGGCGGTTGTTCAGTGATAGAGGGTGTCATGGGTAACGAAAGCATCAATTGGGACAAGCTGGGTTTTGACTACATCAAGACCGACAAGCGCTATCTGTCGTACTTTCGCGATGGCGAGTGGGACAAAGGCACCCTGACCGAAGATAACGTGCTGCACATCAGCGAAGGCTCGACGGCCCTTCACTATGGCCAGCAGTGCTTCGAAGGCATGAAGGCCTATCGTTGCAAGGACGGCTCGATCAACCTGTTCCGCCCGGACCAGAACGCCCTGCGCATGCAACGCAGCTGCGCACGTCTGCTGATGCCGACGGTCGACACCGAGCAGTTCATCGAAGCGTGCAAAGCCGTGGTTCGCGCCAACGAGCGCTTTATCCCGCCGTACGGCACTGGCGGCGCGCTGTACCTGCGTCCGTTCGTGATCGGCGTCGGTGACAACATCGGTGTGCGCACCGCACCCGAGTTCATCTTCTCGATTTTCTGCATTCCGGTCGGTGCTTACTTCAAGGGCGGCCTGACCCCGCACAACTTCCAGATCTCCAGCTACGACCGCGCCGCCCCACAAGGCACCGGCGCAGCCAAGGTCGGCGGCAACTACGCCGCCAGCCTGATGCCGGGTTCGAAAGCGAAGAAAGCCAACTTCGCCGACGCGATCTACCTCGATCCGATGACCCACACCAAAATCGAAGAAGTCGGCTCGGCCAACTTCTTCGGGATCACCCACGACAACAAGTTCATCACCCCGAACTCGCCGTCGGTGCTGCCAGGCATCACCCGCCTGTCGTTGATCGAACTGGCCAAGACCCGTCTGGGCCTGGAAGTGGTTGAAGGCGACGTGCTGATCGACAAGCTGTCGGACTTCAAGGAAGCCGGCGCTTGCGGTACTGCTGCGGTAATCACGCCGATCGGTGGTATCAGCTACAACGACCATCTGCATGTGTTCCATAGCGAGACCGAAGTGGGTCCTGTGACCCAGAAGCTCTACAAAGAGCTGACTGGCGTGCAGACCGGCGACATCGAAGCGCCAGCGGGTTGGATCGTCAAGGTTTGATCTGACAGGTGTTGATGTAGAAAAGCCCTCCACCGAGTGATTGGTGGGGGGCTTTTTTATGGCGCTTGGCGCAGTATTTGTGGCGTGCTTGAGATTCTTTCCCCCTCACCCCAGCCCTCTCCCCCAGGGGGGCGAGGGGGAAAGGGAGGCGATTTTTGTGCTTTTCAAAACCTGAGTTCGACTTGATCGTTCAGGTCGATGTAGTACGCGAGAACACCTCGGTCGGCCCCCTCTCCCTACGGGCGGTCCGACGTTTCGGGTGGGCTGGGGTGAGGGTAAGCTCTTAGCTCTTCAAGGCAATCCGTTTACCTGCGCGACTGGCAATCCCGCTCGCCTGCCCATTCTGCTGCTTGCCCATCCGCGCCTGCGTAATCAACCCTGGAATCAACTCCCCCTCCGGCAAATTCTTCCAGAACCGCGCCGGCAAATGCCCCTGCATGACCTTCTCGTTCAACCGCGCCGGATTGAAGATGTGGCTGTAATAGGTCAGCCACAGATCACCATGAGGATCATCGACATTCTGCGCCAACTGCTGCCATTCCAGCGGGCATTGACGCTGATGGATCAGTTGCTCGCCATCGTAATAAACCCCATCGCGCGGCGTGGCGATCAACCAGCGATGCCGGCCCATCCTCCCGATGAAATGCTCACTGGCGCTGTGCAGTATGTCGTGGGCCGGCTCATGCCACGCCACGTATTGCGGACCTGCGCTGGATGACGGGCGTTCGATGAAACGCACAAACGCATGCAGATGATGGGCTTCTCGATTCACTTGTTTGATCCGTCGCTGCAACTCACTGCCGAGTTTGTCACCGGCCATCATCGCCGTGCGGTCGCCGTGGCTGACGCGCCACAACACTTCATACAACAGGCTCCAGCGTTGATCGCCGCGATAGCGTGAGGCTTGTTCCAAGGTGTCGATCAGCGCACGTGGGATTCTCGCCATAAACGGCCCCTGCCCTTCAGGCACCGGCTCATCACTGGCAAACAGATCAGCCACGCCTTGCGAAGCCCAGCTCACCAGACTCGGATCGACTTCATGGCTCAGCAGCCAGCGCGCCTGCTGGCGCCACGTGTCGAACAAATCGTCGCAATCAAGATTGATCATCCCCACAGCCCCATCTGCTGCGGCATCGGCCGGTCGCGTAATTGCTGATAGAGCAAATGGCTGGTGACCTCGGCCTGCTGCGGGTGGTAGTCGCTGGTGATGATGAACGGCTTGGCCTTGGCCAGCACGCAGCGCATACGCGCGACGTCTTCGTAGCGAATGCGCCGCTGTCGGCGCAGCTCGACCAGACGTTCGGTGGTGCGCAAGCCGATACCGGGAATACGCGCGATCAAGGAGGCTTCGGCACGGTTCAGATCCAGCGGGAACACCTCGCGATTCTGCAACGCCCAAGCCAGTTTCGGGTCGATGTCCAACGCCAGATTGCCCGGTCCCTTGAGCAATTCATCAGCGCTGTAGCCGTAACTGCGCAGGAGAAAATCGGCTTGATACAAACGGTGCTCGCGCATCAGCGGCGGCGCGGCCAGCGGCACGCTTTTCGGGCTGTCGGGAATCGGGCTGAAGGCCGAATAGTAGACCCGGCGCAGACGGAAGTTGCCGTACAAGGCCTGGGCGCTGTGGAGGATGGTGCTGTCATCAGTGTCGTCGGCGCCGACAATCAATTGCGTGCTCTGCCCGGCTGGAGCGAATTTCGCCGAGCGCGGTTCGTTCAACACGGTCTGCACGCCGGTGTAGATGGTGTTCATCGCCTGCTTGATCGACTTGATGTCCTTCTCCGGCGCCAGCACTTGCAGGCTGGCATCGGTCGGCAGTTCGATGTTGACGCTCAGGCGATCGGCGTAGCGCCCCGCCTCCTCAATCAATGCAGGATCGGCTTCGGGAATGGTCTTGAGATGGATGTACCCGCGAAACTCATGCTCTTCGCGCAGCAGCTTCGCCACCCGCACCAGTTGCTCCATCGTGTAGTCTGCCGAGCGAATGATGCCGGAACTGAGGAACAGCCCGCTGACGCAGTTGCGCCGGTAGAAATCCATGGTCAGCGCGACGACTTCTTCGGGGGTGAAGCGTGCGCGCGGGACATCACTGGAGCGGCGGTTGACGCAGTACTGGCAATCGTAAAGGCAGAAATTGGTCAGCAGAATCTTCAACAACGACACGCAGCGCCCGTCCGGCGTGTAGCTGTGACAGATGCCCATGCCATCGGTCGAACCCAGCCCGCTCTTGCCCTCGGAGCTGCGCTTGGGCGCGCCGCTGCTCGCGCAGGAGGCGTCGTACTTGGCGGCGTCGGCGAGGATGCTCAGCTTGTCGATGATTTGCATGGCGCGGGCTCTATACTGTTTGCATATACAGTATAGGGTCGTCTGCGGTGATACAAGGTGGCAGATGCGCCCCTCGTCGGTCAGAAGCTGAAAATCAAAAGATCGCAGCCTTCGGCAGCTCCTAAAGGAGTCGCGTACACCCAATAAATCTTAGCCCTACCCAATCCATGTAGGAGCTGCCGAAGGCTGCGATCCTTTGATCTTGTGGTTTTCAATCGGCAACTCAACACCAAACCGCGCGCTGATCTCCTTGCGCCCCAGCGCCGTCAACGCCAGCGCCCGACTGTCCAGATCCTGGGTCACCCAGTTGCGCTTCAACGCGGTCTGCAACAACGCCGCGCCTAGCGAGCCACCGAGATGCGGCCGGCGCATGCTCCAGTCCAGGCACGGGCAGGCAAATTTGCGGCGCAGCGTCGTCAAATCCTGCACGTCTATTCCCAAACCAAGAAACAACGCCTCGCCACTGTCACTCAAGCGATAGGCCTGCTCGTCGGTTGCCACCAGCCAACCGGCTGCGATCAAGCGGTCATGCAGCATCACCGCCAGCGTCCCGGCCATATGGTCATAGCAGGTGCGCGCGAATTGCAGGCGATCCGGGGTGTGAGGCTTGAACGTCGGCGCGGCGTTCTGGCCAATCACCATCAACGCTTCCAGCGCCTGCGCCACGCGCTGATCGGCAAGGCTGTAATAGCGATGGCGGCCCTGCACATGCAGGCGCAGCAGGGCCAGGTCCTTGAGTTTCGCCAAGTGAACACTCGCGGTCGAGGCGCTGACTTCGGCGATCGTCGCCAACTCAGTGCTGGTGCGGGCGTGGCCGTCCATCAGTGAGCAGAGGATTTTTGTCCGCGCCGGCTCAGCGATGGCGGCGGCCACCTGCGATACGCCGATGTCTTGATGTTCTGCGTGCATAGTTCGCTCCCGGACGAATCGTCGTCGTTGCGCAGTGGAGATAGTAGCAACACTTTCCCCGCCGACAAGGATGCAAACCATGAACCCGATCAGCGCCGCAACGCATGTCGATCCTTATCCCTACTACGCCGAACTGCGCGCAGCAGGTGGGCTGACGTTTCATCCGGAGTTGAAACTGTGGGTCGCCAGCAGCGCCCGCGCGGTGTCTGCGGTGTTGGCCCACGCCGATTGTCGGGTGCGGCCGGCGCAAGAACCCGTACCCAAAGCGATTGCAAAAGGCATGGCTGGCAAGGTCTTCGGCCAATTGATGCGCATGAATGACGGTGAGCGCCAGCGCTGCCCGCGTTCTTCGATTGAGCCTGAGTTGGCCGCGCTCGACCTTGAGGCCGTCGACAGACTGGTTGCCACGCGGCTGATCACAGCGGACGCCGACAGTGTGTACAAGGCAATGTTTCGAGGCCCGGTGTGCGTGGTCGCGGCGCTACTGGGTTTCACCCCTGCGCAAGCGCGGGCGATCAGTGAATTGACGGCGGACTTCGTCGCCTGCCTGTCGCCGTTGAGCAACGACCTGCAACTGGCCGCAGCAGATGCGGCGGCCGAACACCTGCGCGGCTACTTCATCGAACTGCTCGCCGAACCCGCCAGCGATTTTCTCGGCGCGATCCAGCAGCGCTTTAGCGGCGATGAAGAAACCCTGATCGCCAACCTGATCGGCCTCTGTTCGCAGACGTTCGAAGCCTGCGCCGGCCTGATCGGTAACACGCTGTTGGCGCTACGTCGTCAGCCAGCACTGCGCGGCGAATCCATTGAGGCGCTGCTCAGCGAAGTGCAGCGCTTCGACCCGCCCGTACAGAACACCCGGCGCTTTGTCGCCGCGTCCTGTGAGATTGCCGGTGTGCGGGTCGAAGCAGGCGATGTGATTCTGGTGCTACTGGCCTCGGCCAATCGTGATCCGGCGCTTAACGAACGACCGGAGGAATTTGTGCCACAGCGCGCCAACCGCCGCAGTTTCAGTTTTGGCAGTGGTCGGCATCAGTGTCCGGGGCAAGCGTTGGCGATGAGCATTGCCGGGGCGACGGTGAGGGAAATACTCGAAAACGGTACCGATCTGAATCGCCTGAACTGGCACTACAAGCCTTCGCTCAATGGGCGCATTCCGCTGTTCAGCGACGTGGGCGCCTGACAGTCCGCCTTCGCGAGCAAGCTCGCTCCCCCAGGGTTATCGGATGTGCACACTATTGTGGTCACCCGATAGCAATTGTGGGAGGGAGCCTGCTCGCGAAGTGGCCGGCCCAGTCACTGCAAAATATGGCTCAAACCGCCCACTGCAAAATCAGCCAGCTGTTAGCGCCACTGATGACCACAAACAACCCCCAGGCCAGCACCCGGGTTGGCCAGCGGTTCACAAACGGCCCCATCAGCTTTTTATCATTGGTCATGCGGATCAATGGATACAAGGCGAACGGCAACTGCAGACTCAACACCACCTGACTCAGCACCAGCAACTTGCCAATCGCGTTATCGCCCATCAGCCACACGCCGATAAACGCTGGAATCAACGCCAGCCCGCGAGTGATCAAGCGGCGCTGCCAGCACGGAATCCGCAGATTCAGGTAACCCTCCATGATCACCTGGCCAGCGATGGTACCGGTGAAGGTCGAACTCTGCCCCGACGCGAGCAACGCCACGCCGAACAACACACTGGCCAGCGCACCGCCGACCAGCGGATCGAGCAAGTGGTAGGCGTCCTGAATGTCCACCACGTCGGTGTGCCCGGACTGATGAAACGCCGCCGCAGCGAGAATCAGGATCGCCGCATTGACCAGCAACGCCAGGGCCAGCGAACCGATGGTGTCGATGCGCGCCAGTTTCACCGCATCCTGCTTGCTTGCCAGGTCCTTGCCGATCATCCGCGTCTGCACGATCGAGGTATGCAGATAAAGGTTATGCGGCATCACCGTCGCGCCGAGAATACCGATCGCCAGGTACAACGGCGCCGCCTCGCCAATCGCCGCCAGCGACGGTTTGAAACCCTGGGCGACGTCGGGCCAGTACGGTTTGATCAGCAACAGTTCAACGAAAAAACACACGCCGATGGTTGCAACCAGCACCAGCATGATCGCTTCCAGTCTGCGGAAACCGCGATTTTGCAGGGCCAGCACCAGCAAGGTGTCGAACGCCGTCAGGGCAATGCCGAAGGTCAACGAACAACCAAGCAGCAAGTGGAACGCCAATGCGCAGCCGAGCACTTCGGCCAGATCGGTGGCGATGATCGAGATTTCCGCCAACACCCACTGCAGGCGCGCGGTCGGTGTGCTGTAGCGCTCGCGGGACAGCTGCGCCAGATCGCGCCCGGTGGCGATGCCCAGTCGCGAGCACAGGCACTGCACGACCATGCCCGCCAGACTCGCCAGCAATACCACAAACAACAGGCTGTAACCGAAGCGTGAACCGGCCTCGATGGCGGTGGCCCAGTTGCCCGGATCCATGTAGCCGATCGACACCAGCAACCCGGGGCCGGCGAAACGCAGCACGCGTTTGAAGAATGAGGCGTTGGGATCCACCGCAACACTGCCGGCCACTTCCGGCGGGCAAAACGGCGCGGTGGCGATTTTGGGCAAGCTGAATTTCACGCACACATCCAGAAACAAGTCGGAAAGACGCAGCTTAGAGGTTTCCGCCACAGCCTTGAAGCGCAAAAGAATCTATCGACTCACCCCCAACAACTGCTCGCGCAGCTCAGGATTGCGTGTGCGCGGATCGAGCCAGATATCAAAAAACGCCCGGGCAAACAGCGGATCATCAATTTCATGCTGCAACTGCTGGCCGACAAAAAACCGCGCGCCCTGCCCCGGCAGATACACGCCGGTAATCCGCGTGCCAGCCTGCACATCGACGAACGATTGCTGCATCTGTACCTGCCACCCGGCCAATTGTGCCGGGCTGACGCGGGCACCGGCCAGGCGTTTGATTTCATCGACGCTGGCCTTGACCAGATCGTCGCGGGAAATGTTGCGGCGGTAAATCAACTCCAACGCAAACGGCTGGCCGTCGACCAGGGGCCGCGCGGCACTCCACAGGCGCGCGTTGTAGACATCGAAACCGAACACACTGAAATCGCCGGTACCGATGATCTGCGCGCCGGGCACCGCGTCCTGCCAATTGGCCCAGGTCGGCGTCAGCAACAACGCCCACAAACCGATGCCGCAACATCCGCGCAACACCTTCGGTGTTCTGTTCATCGCGTTATCGACTCCGGCAAGCCCTGATAATCAGAGCATAGTCGGGTATTGCTCCCGACACTTTGTATACAAAAACTGCGCACATAGGCAGCAATCGCCGATCGACAATGCTAACGTGGCGAACCTTCAACGGATGGAGACTCCTGCGTGCTGATCCTCAAACTGCTGCTGATTCCCGGTTTTCTGCTGCTGATTTCCCTGGCGGGCAAACGCTGGGGGCCGAGCGTGGCCGGGTGGCTGTCGGGGTTGCCGGTGGTGGTCGGGCCGATTCTGTTTTTCCTCGCCATCGAGCAGGGTCCGGGGTTTGCCGCGCAGTCGGCGGTGGCGGCGTTATCGGCGATGTTCGCGATGATTGCGTTCTGCATCACCTACGCGCAGGTCGCGCAACGGGCGAACTGGCCGTTGGCGCTGACGGCGTCGCTGACGGTGTGGGCCGTGATTGCTGGGGTGTTGTCGCTGATTCCGGCGTCACTGCCGTTTTCCGTGGCGGCGGCGGCGATTGCGTTGCTGGCATCGCCTTATCTGTTTCCCACAGTGCAACCGGTGCTCAGCGGCACGGCGCCGAAGTCGGACAAACTGATCTGGCGGATGATCGCCGGCGCCGCGTTGACCCTGGTGGTGACGATGCTCGCCAGCACCGTCGGCGAGCGCTGGAGCGGTTTGCTCGCGGTATTTCCGGTGCTCGGCAGTGTCATGGCGGTGTTCTCGCAACAAACGCGCGGCCCGGCATTTACTGCTGCATTGTTACGGGCGACGGCGACCGGCATGTATTCGTTTTCGGCGTTTTGTCTGGTCTCGGCGCTGACCTTGCCAAGCATGGGGCTGAGTGGATTCGCCGTCGGTGTCGCAGTGTCGGTGGCCATGCTCGGCGTGACCAAACGCCTGTTGGCCCTTCCGCTGGCGAAAGCGCAGGCGCAATAACCACTCGGATGATTCGCGCTGGAACGCCCGGCCCCCTCCGTGGGATGATCGCCCGCCTCGCGCGACCATCCACCGGAGATTCACATGTCATTGTTGAGCAAAAAAACCGTCGTTCTGCTGGTGGCGGCCCTCGCCGGTTTCGGCGCCCTTCACGCGCAAGCGGCCAAGAAAAATGCCGGCACCGAGAAAGTCTCGATGCTCGAGGGCAAATTCACTTTTGTACTGCCTAAAGGTTTCGTCGCCGACCCGCTGCCGACCAGCCCAAGCGGGACCACGGGCACCATGTACACCAACGAGGCCACAAAAACCGTGGTCATTACCGCTGAAAACAAGATCCCCGAAGGCCAGCACGTCAAGGACAACGACGGGCAGTTCCTCGACGGCAGCGTGTCGAGCTTCATCGAAGACCAGCGCAAAGCGCTGCCGGACTTCAACAAGCTCAGCGAAAAGAGCCTGACCCAGAAAGGCACCGGCCTTGGCTTGCGTCAGGTCGACAGCACCGCCACCCAGGGCGGCGGCCAGACCCTCAACACCACGCTGATGGCCGGCTCCGGCACGAAGATGGCGCTGGTGCAGGTGATCTCCCGCGCCAGCGACAAGAAGGGTCACGATGCCCTGGTGAAAACCATCCTCAAGGATTGAGCTGCTGCAACCAGCCGTCCAAGTCGCGCAGCTCGGCCGCACTGATGCTGTGGCCGACGCCGGGATAGGCATGGAACTGCGGTTTATAACCGAGTTTCTGTAACTGAGCGTTGGCCTCGGTGCCGTTCTTATACGGCACCGGATCATCGGCGGTGCCGTGGCCGATAAAGATGTTCAGCGGCAACGGCTGCTGTTCGCTTTTGAGTTCAGCCTTCAACACTGGCAATAAACGCCCGCTCAACGCGGCGATCCCACCGACCGCCACTGGCGGCCGCAGCCCGACCTCGTAGGTCATCATCGCGCCCTGGCTGAAACCGATCAGGTACACCTTGTCCGGGGTGGTGTGATATTTCTTCGCTGCTTGCGCGATAAAGTCGCGCAGCTTCTGGCCACTGACCTTCAGATCATCGGTCTCGCCGTTGTAGGCGCCTTCACCCTTCTTGCGAAACCACTGGAAGCGCCCTTCACCCAACGACAGCGGCGCCTGCACCGACAGGTAGTTGTATTGCGCCGGCAGCTGAAATTTCATGCCGATCAGATCGGCTTCGTTACTGCCGTAGCCGTGCAGGAAAATCACCAGCGGCCGCGGTTCGGCATCGGCGTGAACCAGTTCGAGGTACTTGAGTGGCAGATCGGATTGCAGCGTGGTTTGCGCCTGCACGGCGCTGGACGCCAGCAGGGTCAAGAGAGCAAAGACCTTCAACATAGAGCCTTCCTTCACGGAGTGTCGGGTTCGGGGGGAGCCTAACATCCTTAAAATCACACAAAAACTTCGTTTATCTCAGTGAAAAAATTGCTGCTGCAAGCACTCGCTCAACAATCCCACAGACAACACATTTCTAGACTATTTTTGCATTTCACACATATGCTCCTAATTTTCCGATTGCTACTGGCTTTAGCCAGTCATCGCTGGTGTCAATTTAAGGTTTATGGACGAGATAAAAAATGGCCAACACTCCGCCCTCAACTGTCCAATCGACAGAGGTTTCCTACCAACTTCATTCACTCGGGTGGAAAGCATTTCAACAGCTTTGTTCAACGATACTAGGTGATATTTGGGGCCAGACGTTTCAGGTTTTTTCTGACACAAATGACGGGGGGCGTGATGGTGGCTTCAGTGGGACATGGAAAAACAAAGGTTGCGAAACTTTATCTGGGACCTTCGCAGTTCAATGTAAATTCACTTCCAGCACACAAACAACCTTAAAACTTAGCGACCTAAGCGACGAGCTAAAAAAAGCGAATCGTTTAGCGTCCAAAGGTCTAGCACAAAACTATTTTATCTTTTCTAACGCCAAACTAACGGGAAGCAACGATGAGAAGATAAGAGAAGCCTTTCACGCCATTCCAGGCATTAATAAATTCTTTATTTATGGCGAAGAAAAAATTACAGCTTTAATCCATGAAAGTCCTCGACTGAGAATGTTAGTTCCACGCGTTTATGGTTTGGGCGACTTGAGTCAAATTCTGGACGAGCGTGCCTACGCACAAGGGGTTGAGATCCTAAGCTCTTTAGGAGATGACTTAAGAAAGTTTGTAATTACTGATGCCTATCAGCGTAGTGCCCGTGCTATCGTCGAGCACGGTTTTGTGCTTCTACTCGGTGAACCTGCATGCGGGAAATCTACTATAGCTGCAGCACTTGCCTTAGGAGCTACTGACGAATGGAAGTGTTCAACAGTTAAAATAACTAGCGCAGAAGACTTTATAAAGCACTCGAACCCGTACGAAAAAAATCAATTTTTCTGGGTTGATGATGCTTTCGGCGCCACCCAGATAGACGATCAAAAAACCATCGCATGGAACAGCACATTCCCTCACATCCAAGCAGCAATAAACCGCGGCGCGAAGGTAATATTCACTTCACGCAGCTACATATTTCAAGCAGCAAAAAAATATCTAAAAACCTCAGCCCTTCCAATACTCAAAGAATCGCAAGTTGTTATCAATGTTGAGCGAATGTCGTCTAGCGAAAAAGAACAGATTCTATACAACCATGTAAAACTTGGCTCACAGAACTTAGATTTCAAGAAAGGGATCAAGCCACACCTTAAAGCAACAGCAGCACTTAATCTATTCACTCCAGAAATCGCACGTAGATTAGGCAATAAAGAATTCACAAAGAGTCTCATCATATCTTCCCACGGTCTAGCTGACTTCGTTGAAAGGCCAATGGATTTTCTAAAAGAAGTGATTGAGACTCTAGACATAAATAGTCGGGCTGCTATTGCACTGATATTCATGAGAGGCGGAGCCGTTCCGAGCCCCATAACTCTCGACGAGAAAGAGGAACGTGCTATTACTCTAATGGGCGGTAGCATTGGACAGGTACGCAATTCGCTATCCACTTTAGATGGAAGTTTAATAGCGAACATAAATCAAGACGGAAGCTATGAGTGGCATTTCAAACACCCAACAATCAGGGAAGCGTTCGCCTCCATGGTTGCTGAGGATCGTGAACTTATGGATATCTATATAGCCGGCACACCGCTACCTCAACTTTTCCGAGAAATTTCTTGCGGAAACATGAATATCCAAGGTGTGAAAGTCATCATTCCCACAAATAGGTATCCAGCCCTAATTAGCCGTATGCAAAGTCTGTTAGACGCCCCTGCGAGTCACGACTCTCTCAATCGCTTTCTAACTCGTCGATGCGACTCAACCTTCCTCCAACACTTTATCATTGCATACCCACAACACCTTGAAAACCTGCACATCAGATCCTATATGTCTGTAGTTTCTGACGTAAGCTTGATTGTAAGACTTCACATTAGCAATGCCTTACCTGAAGCCATGAGAATCAAGCATATAGAGAGAATAAAGTATCTAGCAGTTTCGATACCTGACTCGGACTTTCTGAAAGATAGCATCCGCCCCATTTTTGAGAATGAAGAACTAAGCGACATATTGAAAGAGGTACAAGAAAAGCTGCTGCCAAATCTCGCCGAAATTGTTGACGAATGGCATAACGACCACAATGAGTCCGAAGACCCATCAACCCACTTCGAAACACTTAAGTCCGCGTTAAGAGACTACCAAGAAGCCTTATCAAGTTCTGAAGGCACACACGAAATAATAGAAGAAGCCTTAGACAGCATTGACATATCCATTGAAGATTTACGACAAAACTATTACGGCGAACAAGAGCCAGACTATTCCTATAGAGAGTCGTATAGACTACCGACAAATGAATCTCGCTCAATTTTTGACGACATAGACAAATAAATAACTGTTGAGTTGCTCATACTTCCATATATGAGCAACTACACTGATCAGTCTCAGTCGTTGGTCAATTTCCCTGTACGAAACGCCACCCGCCCCGCCACTTTCGCCTGCCAGATCCCCGGCTCGGTGTAGCGCCCGCGATCCAGCGCAAACAGCACGCCACTGGTGCCCGCGCGCACGGTGGTCACGCGATCCTGCAACGGATCGACCACCTCAAACAGCGCATCACCCTTCTCCACCCACTCGCCAGCATTGCGCAGAAAACTCACCACGCCATGGTGCGGCGCGAACAGGTATTCGGTGCCCTCGAACGGTAGGCCTTCACAGCACTCGCTCGGCGCCGCCGGCCACTCGCCGCTGATGAAACCCTGCTCAGCAAGGAAACCGAGAATCGCCTCGCAATTGGCCTGAGCCTGATCGACCCGGGTATCGCCCATGCTGCCCAGTTCCAGCGTGGTCGCCAGATTCGCCGCCGGAATCGCGGCGTTGGGGAACGCCCGCGCCAGACGCAGCCACGGCGTCGAGCAGGATTCATCGAACGAACTGCCGCCGGAATCTTCACACAGCAGCGCCACGCCGGCCTTCAAGCGTGCCGCCAGCGATTGCCACTGTGGCCAGTGCTGCGGCAGCGCGTACAAGTGAATCGCCGCGTCGAAATCACAATGCAGATCGAGGGTGATGTCGGCATCGCAGGCATGGCGCAGCAACAGACGATGCAAGGCTTCCAGTTGCGAGGCCGGGGCCGGCAGCTCATCGAAAACCTGGCCCATGGCTTGGCGGATCAGCGCGACGTTGGCCTCGGCGTCAGTGCCCAATCGTTCACCGATCAACGCCCCGACCGGCGCGCTGAGTTCGACGAAGGCGCGGTTGAAGTTTTTGCCGCTGCCGAGTTCGAAACGGCCCATGTGCGCACCTTGCACGTGTTGATCGAGGCCGATCGGGTTGGCCACCGGCACCAATTCGATCACGCCCTGCAAACGGCCTTGCTGTTCGAGCTCATTGAGGCGTTGCTTGAGTTCCCACGCGGTGCGCATGCCCGGCAGTTCATCGGCGTGCAGGCTGGCCTGGATGTACACCTTGCGGGTGCCCGCGCCATAGCGAAACACGCTGAGCGAGCGCTCGCTGCCCAAGTGGCTCCAGGGCAGAACATGGTCGATGCGTTGCATGGGAAGACTCCGATGTTTCTGTAGGAGCTGCCGAAGGCTGCGATCTTTTGATCTTGTTTTTCACAAGCAAAGTCAAAAGATCGCAGCCTTCGGCAGCTCCTACATGGGAAATGTGTGAAACAGAATAAATCATGGGCGCAAAAAAAGTGGCCACCGCGCAAACGGGGCCACTTTTTTCTACGGCGTATTAATGGCCGTACACATCAAAGTCGAAGTACTTGTCCTGGACTTTCTTGTACTCGCCATTGGCGCGGATTTCGGTGATGGCTTTGTTGAATTGCTCGGCCAGCGCGGTATCGCCCTTGCGCACCGCAATGCCGGCGCCGCCGCCGAAGTACTTGGCGTCTTCATAGGTTGGGCCAACAAATTCGAAGCCTTTGCCGGCGTCGGTTTTCAGGAAACCGTCGCTGAGGTTGACCGAGTCGGCCAGCATCGCGTCGATACGCCCGGAAACCATGTCGAGGTTGGCTTCCTGCTGCGAGCCGTAACGCACCAGATCGATCCCGGCTGGCACCAACACTTCGGTGGCGTAACGGTCGTGAGTACTGGCACGCAGCACGCCGACTTTCTTGCCTTTGAGCTCGGTCAGCGGGTCTTTGACACCGGAGCCTGCCTTCATCACGAAGCGCGCCGGGGTGTGGTAGTACTTGATGGTGAAATCGACGTTCTTTTTGCGGTCGTCGGTGATGGTCATCGACGACAGGATCGCGTCGATCTTCTTCACTTTCAGCGCCGGGATCAGGCCATCGAACTCTTGCTCGACCCAAGTGCATTTGACTTTCATCTGCGCGCACAGCGCATCGCCGATGTCGACGTCGAAACCGGCGAGTTTGCCGTCAGGGGTTTTCATCGAGAATGGCGGGTAACCGGCTTCGATACCGATGCGGATCGGCTTGGCGTCTTCGGCCACGGCGGTCAGGGACAACATCGACAGTGCCAGGGCACCGAACATCACTAGCTTCTTCATTTATAACTCCTGTGTGCGGAGGCTTTTATTGGCAGCTTTCGATTCAGCGTTCGGTCATGGCCAATTGGCTACAAAAACCGAAGTGGCCGGCAGTCTATGGCGGCGCGCACAGGGTAAATTGTGTTTAAGCGACAAATACTTATGAAAGATCGGCGCACCGATTGACCGGGGTCAACGGGTGCGCCGTCGTGGTGCAAGGGCTGTAGGACAAGCGCTTTTTTTGCTCAGGAATTCTCTTAAAAGAACGTCAGCATTCGCAGCCGATGGCGGTTTTGGCGGCTTGTTCAACGCTCAGTTGAAAACCTTCATCCAGCCATCCGGTCACGCCGCCGATCATCTCCTTGACCGGGTAACCCAGCGCCGCCAGTTTTACCGCCGCCTTGTTCGCGCCGTTGCAGTGCGGGCCGGCGCAATAGACCACGAACAGCGTGGTTTTCGGGTAACTCGCCAACTCCGCCGCCGTCAGCAAACGGTTCGGGATATTGATCGCGCCCGGCACATGCCCGCGCTCATAGGCCAGTGGTCCACGGACATCGACCAGAACAAAATCAATCTCGCCGGCCTCCTGGCTGCTGAACACGTCGGAACAATCAGTTTCGAAGGTCAGACGATTGCTGAAGTGCATCAGGGCGATCGCCGACGGCGCCGCAGGGATGTCGCGAACCAGGCTGGTCATGGGTGTTGCTCCTTTATCTGAACGGGTGTGAACAGACTTTATCGAGCGGCCGCTTGCGGCTACAGTGGCGCACAAGACACTCACCGGGAATTTTCCGCCAAATGCCGACATCACCAGGTCTGGTCGCGATTCTGGCCTACGACGGCCTCTGCACATTCGAGTTCGGCATCGCCGTGGAGGTCTTTGGCCTGACCCGGCCGGAGTTCGATTTCCCGTGGTACACCCACGCCATCGCGGCGGTCGATCAAGGCCCGATGCGCGCCTTGGGCGGGATTCAGGTATTGGCCGATGGCGGCCTGGAATTGTTGGCCGAGGCGCGCACCATCATCATTCCCGGCTGGCGCGACCGCAACGCGGCGGTGCCGGATGAACTGCTCGATGCATTGCATCAGGCCCATGCCCGGGGTGCGCGATTGCTGTCGATCTGCTCCGGTGTATTTGTGCTGGCGGCCACTGGCCTGCTCGACGGCCACGGCGCCACAACCCATTGGCGTTACACGGCGGAACTGGCGCAGCGCTTCCCGGCGATTGCGGTCGATGCCGATGTCCTTTATGTCGACGCCGGTCAGTTGATCACCTCGGCCGGCAGCGCTGCCGGGATCGATGCCTGCCTGCATCTGGTGGCGCGGGACTTCGGCACGCAAGTCGCCAACTCGGTGGCGCGGCGTCTGGTGATGTCGCCGCAACGCACCGGCGGTCAGGCGCAGTTCATTCCGACCCCGGTCAGCCCGACACCGCGCAACGATCTGTCGCGGGTGATGCAATGGGCGCGCGAGCGCTTGCATGAACCGCTGGAAGTGCGTGATCTGGCCAGTGAAGCGGCGATGAGTGAGCGTACGTTTCTGCGGCGTTTTACCGAGGCCAATGGGCAGTCGCCGAAGGCGTGGTTGCAGCATGAACGGTTGGCGCGGGCGCGGGAGTTGCTGGAGAGTACGCCGGACAATACCGAGCAGATTGCCGAGCGTTGCGGTTATCGGTCGGTGGAGAGTTTTCGTGTGGCGTTTCGTGGGGTGGTGGGGGTGCCGCCTTCTGTTTATAGAGAGCGGTTTGGGCGCGGCGTGAGGGTTGAATCCTGAGGTGATTTTGAAGGCGCCTTCGCGGGCAAGCTCGCTCCCACAGGGGGTACGCATTTCAAAGGTGGGAGCGAGCTTGCTCGCGCAGGCGCCCAGTCAAACGCAGCATTATTTAGACATCAGCCATGAGGCTACAGCGCCTTGCGCCTTTGCCTACAACTACGCCAGAATCCGCCGGCTTGTGCGGCTAGGGGGGCGCCGGTAACTTGGTTCGCGTCACTGAATGTTCAGTGATCGGGTTTAGTCGCTCGGTAATCCACTTAAACTGCACAACGTTCCAGACAGTAGGTATTTCGATACCTCACTCAATGGTAGCTGTGCGCAGGGCGCCTTCGGGTGCGCCGGTTTTGGTGGAGTTCCCGGTCGACTAACCTGCGTATAGCTGCCACCTTTTCGTTTAGTCGCGAGGTGGTGTCAGCATCACTTTGGAAAACTACACCATGTTCAAAATCACGCCAAATCCGCCCGAAACAGACGCGGAAATCGATCCAAATCCAACGTCTCCCTATTCCACACCGGGCTCCAGAAAACTCCACGAAGCCGCCGAACGCGCCCTCGATCACTACCTGAAACCCACACCGCCTTCACCACCGCGCAGACCCAGCACCATGTTCCTCGTCGACCCTAACACCGGCGCCGAAGACCTCATGGCCCACGCCTGCGAATCCATGGCTTCGGCCAGCATCATGCTCAGCGACTTCGCCGCCCTGCTCGACTCGCCCTACCGCAACACCGTGCTCGGCATCCAGCAAGTGGTCATGCTCGGCGAACTCGCGGTCAACCGCGCCCTCGACAAAATCGACCCCGCACTGAGGCAATAAACATGTCCAACAAAACCGATGCACAAGTCGTCGCGGCACTGGTGGCCATGGGCTTCAACGAGCGGGACGGACGCTGGGCACAGAACGCCTGCCTGGTGCTCTTCGAAAGCGAACGCGAAACCATCGTCGCCTCCGCCGTCACCGTCCTTCCCCAACTCGATGAACTGGAAATCGACACCGTTCTACCCGCTCTGCGCCGCGTAACCCGCCGGTTCCCCTCACTGCAAAAAACCGTGGCCGACACACTGGCCGAAATGGCCCACGCAGCCTGATTGACCGCGTGATCGTTCTTCGCGAGCAGGCTCGCTCCCACAGGTGTTCACGGTTACTCGCGGCATTCGAGTACACCGCCGTTCCAATGTGGGAGCGAGCCTGCTCGCGAAAGCGTTCTTTCTGCATCGGGCGCGTGAGTCACGAAGCTCGAAAATCCGCGAGGATAAAGGGTGTGTGGTCACGCAAGTAAACGTCGACATCGTCCAGCGAGTGCAACGCTTCACTGGATGACTCCACGCGTTCTTCATCGTCATGACGAATGACCGTGACGAAAAAGGTTTCTTCCTGTCGGACCAACGTCGCAGTGCGTTTGACTGGTCGCCCATCCTCCTGAGCAAAGGACATCGCACGTAACGTTTCATTTTGCAGAGCTTCAGACACGTTTGCTTTTAGGGCCTTGCGTTTGGCGAGCAGTTCTTTCGCGACTACCCAACTGCCAACTGCAGTGGCAGCGGAAACGAAATACATGTAGTTGTAAGTCGATCCTCTGCGCGAGGCATGCCTCTCCACCAGCCAATCGGCAACTTGTGAAACCCACTGCCACACATCCATCGCATTTATTCCCAAGCGTAAAAAACGACCCGGTTTCAATCCTCCCGCGTCAACACTTCCAACAACTCAATCTCAAACACCAGATTCGAATTCGGCGGAATCTTGCCCATCGTCCGCTCGCCATAGCCCAAATGCGCCGGCACCAACAATTTTCGCTTGCCCCCCACCTGCATGCCCATCAGACCCTGATCCCAACCCTTGATCACTCGTCCGGTGCCAATCACGCACTGAAAAGGCTTGCCACGGCTGTAGGAAGAATCGAACTCGCTGCCGTCTTCCAGCCATCCGGTGTATTGGGTGGTGATCAGCGCGCCTTTGACGGCGGCTTTGCCTTCGCCGACCTGAAGATCGATTACCTGCAGTTCATCATTCATAACATTCACTCTATTGTTCAGCCGGCCGCCGTTTTCCCAGAAATGCCGGGGATTGGCAACCTGCCAGCGCAGATCAACATGTATCCGAACCGAGTATTGAAGCATTAACATAGCCAACCGCCACTACTCTACGGATCGATTCGCCATGCTGGCAGCACCCGAATGACTCTGTTCTGGATCAGCCTCGCCGTGGGCGTGATCATGCTGACCGTCATCGCATTGCTGCTGTGGCGCGAACGCGATTTGCGCAGGCAGCTCGCGCAGTATCGGGATCTGCTGAGACGGGCCGCCGATGGCCAACACATTCAGCAGGACGGCGACGTCGAGCGCTTCAAACGCAGCCAGTACTTTGCGCGCATCGGCACTTGGGACTGGGAAGTCGACACGGATCGGCTGTACTGGTCGGATGCGATTTACGGCATGTTCGGCTTCAAGATCGGCGAGATCACGCCGTCCTACGCGTTGTTCTGTTCTTGTGTCCATCCAGACGACCGCACCAATGTGCGCGAAGGCGAACTACGCTGCCTGGAGACCGGCGAAAATCACGATGAGGAATACCGCGTGGTGTGGCCCGACGGCACGATTCGCTGGCTGCGGGAAACCGGCAACGTGGTGCGCAACGACCACGACGCGGTGGTGAAAATGATGGGTGTGGTGCGCGACATCACCGAAGAAAAAGCCTCGGCCAGCTACCTGCAACACCTCGCTCACTTCGATCCGCTGACCGGCCTGCCCAATCGCCTGGTGCTGGAACAACGTTTGTCCGAAGCGCTGGATCAAGCTCGCCAGACCGAGACTCGTGTCGCACTGGTGTTCGTCGACCTCAACGGTTTCAAAACCATCAACGACCGCTACGGCCATGCCGCCGGCGACCGGGTGCTGATCACCATGGCCACGCGGCTGAAACGCATCCTGCGTGCCACCGACACCGTCGCGCGCATTGGCGGCGATGAGTTTGTGGTGATCCTGCAAGGCCTGTCGCCGAGCCTGAGTTTGCAGGACGAAGCCCGCAGCATCTGCCAGAAAATCTTCATCGAACTGTCGCCCCCGATCAGCATCGGCAACGACCAGCGCCACATCGGCACCAGCCTTGGCGTGGCGGTGTTTCCGGACCATGCGACAGCCATGGATCGCTTGCTGCACGTCGCAGATCTGGCGATGTATGAGGCCAAGCGCAGTGGCAATAATCAGTATCGGCTGGGTCACGCCTCAACCACACAATTGCAATGTCTTCGCACCTAACCACCATGAATGAAAAATATTTCCATACTGAAATTACACGCACCGCTCTTCCACCTACTTAATACCACTTTAATCAATTCAGACTTAACAATGCGATCTCATTTGAAATCCGATACTCCTCAGGAAATTTTGTCTGCACCAAGTCCTCAACACTCTTCAACGCCTGATCTATATCATTGTCATCGATAGACAAACCACTAAGAATGGTTCTGGTTTTAACACCTATCACCCCATCAATGTCACCTATAACATAGCCACAACGAATGAGTGCTGCCTGAAGCTGAGCCTCACGTTGATTTTCACCAAACTTATCGACCTTACCTCCGCTCGCCAGAATTGCCGAAGCAGCTCCCGCCGTATAAGGTTTTTCAAAATTACTACCATTACCAGCCTTATAATAATCTATGACAACTTGGTGACTGCCTCTGCATTCAAAATGCCATGACTCACTAATTTTGGTCTTTGGCTCGTCAATAATAGGGTTCAATCCATAAACTGCTGCAATCTCCCAAAATTTCTGCAGAGAAACTTTCAAGTCAGATAAAGAGATATCCATGGCCCGCCCGGACTCATGAAAACTACCGCCTGGCGCGGGGCTAAATGCGCTTTTATTTTTCTTGACATAGTCGAGATGGGCCTGCATTTGCATATCATAACTTCGATACAAATCTGACAAAACCAATCTGCCACCCAGTTTTTCTAGTTCATGCCCCACTCGGGTAATCGCCAACGCCATATCTGGACTTGCCGACGCAAGGCGCCGCGGCAAAGAAACAGCAATACCGTGTTTATTCTCGTAAATCGACGGAACATCGATTAACACCAATGGAGTTTTCATGACTCAAGCCCCTGCAATTATCACTATTTATCAGAAATTGACTGCCATTCAACTTTTGCATTTTTCTCCACATCAATAGTCGGTGAAAACCAGGAGCCCGAAGACGCAAACCCTGTACTGCTGTACTTCGAAAGTTCCCCTGCAACATAAAAATCATCTACAGACGTCAACGTCAGCTCTTCACTTTTCTCCCACTTAACATTTAACGCAGCTCCAAGATCACCATTAATGGGTTTTAATACTCCATCTTTCAATTTAGCATTCAGGGCGGCTGCGGTTGCAGTATCGAATGAGAGCTTCGCTTTAAACCCTCTGACCAGTAAAGCGCGATACATAACCAAGCGACCGTCTTTATTTATATCAAGTTTAATCGGAGAGGTGTCTGGAAGAGCCATAATTTTCTGCTCAAATGGTCCTTCCAAAATAGTATCCCATCTCATCATTGATATTTTTACATCAACATTTTTTGCTTTACCAAGTTCACTCTTCACATCTGCCGAAAACGGTGTCAAATCCGTAGTAAACGCTGCCGAGGCACTACCACTAAATTTTGTAACCGTTTTACCCTCGCAATCAAACTCCCGACCCGCCTTAATCCATGATGTGCTGTCAGGAATGGATGTTGAGTCCCAGCGAACACGATATCCACCACCGTCCTGACTATCCATCTTTCGCCAAACAGAACCTGGCCCTAATGCATTCGACGGCCCAAAGAAAAGTGCTTTATCGGAATTAAGCTCACTAAACGCACAATTCTTCGCAACATCTGACCATGCTTCTTCCATATCATGACGACAACCAGTAATAAAAAAAACAATCGTCAAAGAAATGATTCCACGAAGAACAAACACGTTTCTCATAGCAGCCGCCTCCATTCATTTGAATAGTTTTTTTATATCAAGATTAAATCTCTCGCCTGACTCCATTCCGCCTACACGCGCTTGACGAAAGATATCCCTTAACTGGATACCTCTATCCGGGCCAGGCGGATCAAGTGTATTTAAATCGGTGTATGCCAATTTGGCGGCTAACAGCCAGGCGATTCTAGGAGCAGAAAAACTGGTTCCACAAACGTCTTTACTCACAGTTCCGTCCATCGAAAACGCCAATGGATCCGTTCTTTTTGACCCGACGATGCTTGATCTACACTGCAAATGGCCATCCCGGGTAGTATTCATCACCGCTATGACATCCTGCCCCTCCACGGATCGCGTTGCGAAGAGTTGTTCTTTAGCGGCAGCATTCTCAGCGCATTTACATTCATCTTGTCCAGCAAGATAAGGCCGACACTTGGTGCAATCGTTCAAGGAACCATTTCCCGCCGCTGACACCAGCACCCCTTGATTGAAGCTAAATGACGCGAACTTGCTCTGCAGCCTAGGAGTTGTCCAGGAAAAATTGACAACATACGGCACACCTGTAGCTTGAGAATATAAATCAACAAACAATAGAAGAGACTCAATAACCGCCTTATCGGTTCTTAACTCGGGAATCCCAAAATCACTTTTCAGTCGACCGACAATATCCTTTGAAATTCTCTGTGCATTGCTAATATTTTCTTTCGGTACAGCATCCCCCCTACGGGTGAGCATTCCATCATCAAGTATCCGAAGAGCAATCAAGTCTTCCAAAACAGTTCGCGAGTTTTTTTGAGCGACTGACAATGGGAGATAAACGACCTTTACCTTTTTGCCACTTGGCGATCCAGACTCTAAATCTACCAGCGCCTGTAACGACTGTTGAATATATAGCGAATGGAACACGCTCTTGGGATAATCTGTTTCGAGTTGAGAAGAAAGCAACTCCTTCGTTTTTCCAATCGGATAACGAAATTTTTCATGAATTCTTTCAAAAGCGTCCGCAAAAAAAGCAATCGATTCGCGATAAGCCTCATTACTTGGCCATCCATCGTCCAGAATAATGAGAACGGACTGCTGAAATGCGGGAGTAGAAAACTTATCTATTATGATTGCTTTTTCAGCAACTGAAACAAAATCAACAGGCACATTATCGCCAGGAGATGTGGAACCGGTATTGACAGTCAATATTTCCGATTGAGTTTCGTCTTTCTCCGACGGCAGTATTTTTTTGAGCCTTTGTTCATTAAATGATCGAGGCAACCAGACATACTGGAATACCAGTGGTGAGCCCTCACGCTCTCGCGATAAAACGATGGGGCGACTCTTGATTGCCATCGATTCAAAATTATACTCATTATTATAAACAACTTCTTGCAACCTTGGATAAACGCTAATCCTAGGGATCAGATTATTAGCATTATTCGGATTTGGTCTCTCCAAAGCAATTTTTGGAACAGCAGGAATCTTGATGGTACTGCCTGCCAATATCACCTTATCCTGATCATCCAAACCATTTAATTGCACAATCTTTTTTTCAATTTCAGCATAAGCTTTTGACGCATTTTTCTGGCCAAATCCATACTCGCGAAAAACGACATTCGAAACACCATCATTTTTTTCAACTTTTACTTCACGAGCGAATCCCGCCTCAAGTGTTTCGCCAAGTGACAAGGATGGTCGCAACCTTACCCCTGACTGATAAGGTTCATTACTACCCTCTACCTCTTCAGGAGTACTTTTTGGTGTTTCAAAGTCATAGTAGCGCGTGTCGATAATCCGGCGGACCAAAACAAAGTCATCAGGCGAAACCTCATTAGCTTGCAATTTCACGTCGGCACCAGCCGAGCAAAACCCTAACCCAATGAGAAAAACAGAAACCCCAAAAGAATATCGCGCCAAGACTAATAGCAGAGAATGTTGTTGATAGGTCTCCACATCGGCGCGCTCCATCGTGTTATAGGTCCTACTGAACCTTCACGCTAGCTGGAAGAATGAAAAAATCAAGCGGGGCGCGGGAAAAATCGAGACAGTTTTGTAAACTGTCTCTTCAACATTACAGTCACGGAATTTTAGCTATTGTCTTAGTATGTAATTAGCTATAAACACAATTCCAAAGTTACTCAAGTTTCGTTGACTGGCGTTTCCTCATACACAGCTAGCGTTCGACAGGCTGAATCGCCACGATCGTCCCGTTTGTGATCTTCACCAGCACGTACTTGTCATTGATCTGCACCCATTGCGACTGGTCTTCCGGCTGCTTCAAACCTTTCTGTTTCCAGTTGCCCAAAGCTTTTTCGCTACGCTGATAAACGTCCGGTGCGCGGTCGCCTACGGTCAGTTCACGGTCACCGGTGGGGGAATGTTCGACGGTGTTGTTTGAGGTTTGCGCCGCTTGAACAAGTGGACTGATCCCGGCAATGCCGGCGACGAGGGCCAGGCTGGCGATTAGGGTTTTGCTGTTCATCGGTGAAGCTCCTGAATTGGGTAGTACCTCAACTCCGACTGCGTGGGGCGGGAATCATTCCTTTTTTGCCGGGGGTGGGCGCTAGAGGTCATTGGAATGTGGTGTCCTGGAGACAAAAGCAAAATCAAGAGCCCCTCACCCTAGCCCTCTCCCGGAGGGAGAGGGGACTGACCGAGGTGTTTGGCAGAAGTGCGCCGATGTGCGATACCGAGCCGAATGCACGTTTCAAAACCAACCGAAATCGGCTCCCTCTCCCTCGGGAGAGGGGACTGACCGAGGTATTTGGCAGAAGTGCGCCGATGTGCGATACCGAGTCGAATGCACGTTTCAAAACCAACCGAAATCGGCTCCCTCTCCCTCGGGAGAGGGGACTGACCGAGGTATTTGGCAGAAGTGCGCCGATGTGCGATACCGAGTCGAATGCACGTTTCAAAACCAACCGAAATCGGCTCCCTCTCCCTCGGGAGAGGGCTGGGGTGAGGGGTAGCCACCCCACCAAACCAAAGCCATGCGCCCGCTTTTAACCACTCATTACAATGAGCGCCAGCTCGAGTGCTCTTGATCTTTTCTCACCGGCGACGTCGCCGTTAGGCGAAACCATAAGCAGCCGTTACCGCAGCAATGGATTTGTACCCAGAAAAACCATTGATCCACTCTGCACATCAATCCATGCCAACAATGCAATTAACATCCAGTTACACCTGCGCCACCATCCACCTCAATAAAAACCGTGCGCCGCCCTCCCGTCGCGCACGTCATAAAAGCGGTGGAGTACTTTTCTATGACAGCCTCAATCCCACACAACGGCTCGCGGGCCGGTGCCATTTTCCGGGTGACCTCGGGCAACTTCCTCGAACAGTTCGACTTCTTCCTGTTCGGCTTCTACGCCACGCAGATCGCGGCAGTGTTCTTTCCGGCGAGCAGTGAGTTCGCTTCCCTGATGATGACCTTTGCGGTATTCGGCGCAGGCTTCTTGATGCGTCCACTGGGCGCCATCGTGCTCGGTGCGTACATCGATGATGTCGGTCGACGCAAAGGTTTGATCGTCACCCTGTCGATCATGGCCAGCGGCACGATATTGATTGTGCTGGTGCCCGGTTACGAAAGCATCGGCCTGTTTGCCCCCGCACTGGTGTTGATCGGGCGCTTGCTGCAAGGCTTCTCGGCCGGGGCGGAACTGGGCGGTGTGTCGGTGTATCTCGCCGAGATCGCCACGCCGGGTCGCAAAGGTTTCTTCACCGCGTGGCAGTCGGCCAGTCAGCAAGTGGCGATCATTGTCGCCGCTGCTTTGGGCTATGCGCTGAACGCGTGGATGGCGCCGGATGTGGTGGCCGATTGGGGCTGGCGGATTCCGTTTTTCGTCGGTTGCATGATCGTGCCGTTCATCTTTTTTCTGCGCCGTAACCTGGCGGAAACCGAAGAGTTCGCCGCACGCAAACACCGCCCGAGCATGGGCGAAGTGTTCCGCACTCTCGGCCAGAACTGGGGCGTGGTACTCGGCGGCATGTTGATGGTCGCGCTGACCACCACCGCGTTTTACCTGATCACCGTGTACGCGCCGACCTTCGGCAAAACCGTCCTGCACCTGAGCACCTCCGACGCGTTGCTGGTGACCTTGCTGGTCGGCGTGTCGAACTTCTTCTGGTTGCCGATTGGTGGCATGTTGTCCGATCGTATCGGTCGTCGTCCGGTGCTGATCGCCATGTCGCTGCTGGCCCTGGCCACCACCTATCCGGCGCTGTCGTACCTGGTGCAGGCGCCGAGCTTCAGCCACATGTTGCTGTCGCTGTTGTGGCTGTCGTTTATCTACGGCTTGTACAACGGCGCAATGATTCCGGCGCTCACCGAGATCATGCCGGTTGAAGTGCGGGTTGCCGGTTTCTCCCTCGCCTACAGCCTGGCCACAGCGATTTTCGGTGGCTTCACCCCGGCGATGTCGACCTTCCTGATTCAGTACACCGGCGACAAAGCCGCACCGGGTTACTGGATGAGCATCGGTGCGCTGTGTGCCTTGTGCGCCACTCTTTATCTGTACCGCCGTGCCGGTGGTCGTCTGCAACCTGTCGCGGCCTGAGGAAAACTCGCCATGAAAAAACTGTTTACTGTCACCGCCCTGCTCGCCGGTCTCGCGTTCAACCTCGCGGCCCAGGCCGAAGAATTGAGCGTGATGACCTCCGGGGGCTTCACTGCCGCCTACAAGATTCTTGGGCCGAAATTCGCTGCCACCAGCGGCAACACATTGACCACCAGCCTCGGTCCGTCGATGGGCAAAGCACCCGAGGCGATCCCCAATCGCCTCGCCCGCGGTGAACACGCCGACGTGGTGATCATGGTCGGCTATGCCCTCGACGACTTGATCAAACAAGGCAAGGTCGACCCGGCCTCGCGCGTTGAGCTGGCGGACTCGCGGATCGGCCTGGTGGTGCGCGAAGGTGCGCCAAAACCGGACATCAGCAGTGTCGACAGCCTGAAGAAAACCTTGCTTGACGCGCAGTCCGTGGCCTACTCCGACAGCGCCAGCGGCGTGTACATCGAGCAGCAGTTGTTCAAGAAACTGGGCATCGAAGAGCAGCTAAAACCGAAGGCAAAAATGATCCCGAAAATCCCGGTCGGCTCGGTGGTTGCCACCGGAGACTATCAATTGGGCTTCCAGCAGGTCAGTGAATTGCTGCCAGTGCCGGGCGTGAGTTTCGTCGCGAAGATTCCGGAATCGGTGCAATCGGTGACGCGGTTTGCCGCCGGTATTCCAGTCGGCGCGCAGCATCCAGAAGAGGCCAAAGCCTTGCTCGCTTACCTCGCCGCGCCGGCCGCGCAAGCTGACGTGCAGGCCACCGGGCTGGACTCGGTCAAGCGCTGACAATCGGCGGCTGGACCTTCATTTCCACCACCAGCCGCTCCAGTTCCAGTGCCGCCGGGGTCAACGTGCGACCCCGGCGCTTGATGATGCCGACACTGCGCATCACTTGCGGATCGGTCAGCGGCACTCGCGTCAGGATCGGATGATCCGGCCCGGGCATCGCCATCAGCGGCACCGCCGCCACGCCCAACCCCGCCTCCACCAGACCGATCATCGTTGTCACATGACGGGTTTCGCAGATGCTCGAGCGCTGCGGCACCACCGTGCTCAACGCCTGATCGAGCAGAAAACGATTGCCAGACGTCTTGTCGAGCGAGATGTAATCCTGCTGATAGAACTCGTCCCAGCTCACGCTGCTGCGCCCGGCCAACGAGTGATCGCGGCGACAGGCGACGACGTAGCACTCCTGCACAAGCGGTTCGAACTCGACTTTGGCATCCTGCGTACCGAGAAAACTCAAGCCGAAATCCGCCTCGCCATTGACCACCGCACTCAAGACATCGTGCGCACTGGAGTCGAGCACTTTGACTTTGATCCGTGGAAATTGCTGGTGATAGCGCGCGATCACGCGGGGCATGAAGTAGTACGCCGCCGAGGGCACGCAGGCGACGGTGACGTGGCCTAAACGGGTCGAAGCGACTTCGCTGATGCCCAGCAACGCGACATCGAGATCATCGAGCAAACGCTCGACACTGGGCATGAATCCACGCCCGGCCTGGGTCAGGCTGACCTTGCGCGTGGTGCGTTCGAAGAGTTTCACGCCGAGAGCGTCTTCGAGCTTTTCGATGCGCCGGCTCAACGCCGGTTGCGACAGGCGCACGGTGTCGGCAGCCTTGCGAAAACTGCCCTGCTCGACCACGGCGCGGAAGGCTTGCAGGTCGTTAAGGTCGAAGTTGATGGCCATGGCAGGACTCGGGAGATTGATTCGCTGAGGCTATCAATGTAACCAATTGATGCGATTTTTTACACTGCCCGTTCTGTCGAGAATTGCCGCTGGATGGCAGCAAGATTGCGCTGGCGAATCCAGCCGCTGGCCAGACGAATCAGCAGCCAGTAAGGGGTGAAGAGCATTTTGCTGCGCGTGGAAGCGCAATACACAAACGTTTCGGTGCGCAGCGTGCGCATGCCTTGTGGATGTTCGATGACCTGAAAACGCAGCAGCAGTTTCGCCGCGCGTGGATCATCCAGCGCCTTGAAGGCTTGAGCATCAGCGATATGGCCAGTCTTCAGATCCGGGCGCCAGAAGCGTCCTGCCAGGCCCAGAGACACTTCTGTCGGGGTGCGTTCCAGTAGCGTGAAAGCGTCAAAACCGAACGGGGCGGTTTGCGCCTGCGAAGCTCCGCCCGCCAATCTTCGTAGTATTTTTCCCGGCAACTCGCGCAGGGATAACAGCGCATCGACGACGCGGTCTTCACGCATGTCCAACGCGCAAACGGCGGCGATGATGTCCTCGGGTTGCGCACGGATCGCACCCGACTCATGCCGCTCGTGAAACTGAAACAGCGGCAGAAAAGGCGAAGGATATTGCCACGTCAGATTGTCTTTGCGGCCGATGATGCCCAGTGCGCTGCAGAGTTTTCGCTTCATGAAACAGCTGTCCCGTGATCAGAGGATTTGAACCAAGGCGTGGCACCTTTGAAGGCGATCCGAGGATCGCCGCCAAGGGTGCCATGTCATGCCATTGAGGAGCGGTCAGGCCTGCAAACGCTCACTCGGAGCCAGAGCCGGTTCGTCCGCCAGAGCGGTTTTCTCCGGCACTTCGCAAGGTGCCACAGCGGTCGTGCGACGCAGATCGACCTTCAACGCGCCCCACGACAGCCCGGCACCGAAACCGCACAGCACAACGTGCTCGGCCTGCGGCGTGCCGATCGCGGCATGACGCGACAACACAATCGGAATCGAGGTGGAGCTGGTATTGCCAACGCCATCGATGTCGACCGGCATCTTTTCCGCCGCCACGCCAATCATCCGTCGCAGGTAATTGAGCATGAACGCATTCGCCTGATGCAGTACCAGCAAGTCCAGCGCAGCAGGACTTGACCCTGTCGCCTCAAGCAAAGCCTTGACGGTCTGCGGGACCCGGCTCAGGGCAAAATTCATCACCGCCGTGCCATCCATCTGCAAACGCTGGATGGTCGCGCAAACGTGGCTGCCCGCCTCCCGGGCGTAGGCGATGTCGGACTGCAGCGCCGCGCCGCCGCTGCCATCGGCGCCGCAGAGGAACTCGAACTTGCCTGCACCCGGCTCCAGCAACGTTGCCGACGCAGCGTCACCAAACAGCATCTTCACGTGGCGGTCGCGTTCGTCGAGGATTCGCGTGGTCACGTCCCCGGTGCACAGGAGGATTTTCTTGCAGGCACCGGATGAAATCAGCGCGCCCGCCTGAACCAGCGCACTGATATAGCCGGAGCAACCTGCGGCCACATTCAGTACCAGGCAATGCTGCGGCAGGCCGAGGGCCTGCTGCACCATGAAGCCGACACCCGGCACCCACGAGTCAGGCGTCTGGGTCACCACGATCAGACCGTCGATGTCCTGTGCCGCAGCATGCCCTTGATCGAGCAGGTTGCGGCACGCGGCGATGACCAGATCAGAGGTATGCAGGGTTTTGGTTTCGCGGATCGACTGGATGCCGGTGCTCTTGGCGATGCGCGCAACTTCCTTGGCGCCGAACAGTTCGGCGAAGTCCTCTTCCGTCACACGACGCTCGGGCAGCGCCGCCGTGACCGCCCGAATGGCGACGCCCTCAATGGTCAGCAGGCTCATGCGGCGTCCTTGATTTTGCGGTCGATCAGATCGAACAGATCCTGCACCGTGACCACACGCTCGATCTCCTCGCCCGACACGCTCACGCCGACTTGTTCGAACACCAGCGCGATAATCCCGATTCGCGCCATCGAGTCCCAGTTGTCGCTGTTTTCCAGCCGCGTCTCACCGTGCAGTTCGTCCACCGGGATGAACAGGATTTCAGCGATGCTTGCGCGCATTTTTACCAGATCAACCATGGGTCATTTCCTTATAACGTGATGAGTAAACCGGTCTCACGACTGGGCGAGAACGCCGGGGTGACGCATTTTCTTGAAGCGGCTGGTGTACAGCGGCGTCTCGGCGATGGAGACCACCCGCGGCAGTTGTTCCTGCGCCAGTACGCCGCGAACGTGTTGATACAAGCGGACCTTGAACGCTTCCAGACTTTCCGGCTCGAATAGCGTGAAACGCGCGGCGACGATCTGCCCGAGCAGTGGGTTGGGCTGCGCGTAAACGACCACATCCGAGACGTTTTCCAGGCCCATCAGCACACTTTCCACGTGCGACGGAAAGACCTTTTTGCCACCGACATTGATCAGATCGACCGCCCGCCCCGTGACCCGGAAATAGCCCTCGTGCTCCTCGGCCAGGTCATGGGTGATCAGGTAGCCATCACTCGACAGGTCACCGGCGCTGGCAAGGTAGCCAAGCATGTTGGTTGCGCCGCGCACGTGCAGAATGCCGTCGACCACCCGCAGGCTGTAGTTCGGGTCTTCGATCTTCATCCACGCGCTGTCGCCGGCCTTGCTGCGGCACGGCAGCACGCCGATCTCCGACATCCCGTACAACTGCTGCAATTGCACGTGCGGCATGACGTTGGCAATGCGCTGGATGGATTCCGGTGAACTCGGTTCGGAGCCGAAATAGATGCGCTGCAGACTGCTCGTGTCCCACTTCTGGAAGACCCCGGTGATCGTCGCCAGGTTCAGCAGCGTCGGCGAGACGTGCAGGGTTTGCACGTTGAACGATTCGATGCAGCGACCGACCTCTTGCGGCGAGCGCTCCTGAGGCAGAATCAACGTGCCATGGGTGGCGAGCGCCTGCAGCACGGTCACCAGGCCGCCGATGTGATCGAACAGCAGAAACGCCAGAATCGCACCGCAGTGTTCGGCATTCAGGTAGCGCTCGAAGAACGGCGCGATGCTGTGCACCACGCCTTTTGCCGGGCCTGTCGAGCCTGAAGAAAACACAATGAAACCGGGCTGATGCCGCGACAGCAGTCCGTCTACAGTCGGTGGCACGACAGGGTTGGCGTGCTGGACAACCGCCAACTCCGGCGTCCCGCCGATAACGGAAAACCTCGCGCCCGCCGCGCCCGCCAACTGCGCGAGCTGTTCCTCGCCCTTGGGCACAGACAGCGCCACCACGTTGTTGTGCAGCCACAACGCGAACAGCATGCAGACGCTGTTGAAGCTGTAGTTGTCGACCAGCAGTACGCAGGAATCACTGACGGATTTTGCCGCCAGCTCCGCGCTGTACACGCTTATCTGCGCGTGCAACTGGTCATAGGTAAAGCGGCCCTCATCGCTGACGATTGCCGGTTGACTGCCGGCGCTTTTCAGATGAGCCAAAAATGCTGCTACTTGCATACCCAACCCTCCCGCTCGATCAAACGGCCTGAACTGAAGCTTGCGCCGCAGACAACCGGTCCATGATGTAGGCGATCAGCGTGCCCAGTGTGGCAAACGGCGTGGCGGTTTCGGGCAGGTCGGTGGTATCGGCCAGACGCACCTCAACGCCAAGCTGGCTGCGCAGTTTTTCCTCGACATCGACAATGATCGAGACCAGGGTCAGGGAATCGATGCTGCCGTCCACGCCGTAAAGGCGACTGTCTTCGCCACGGGACAAATCGATCGGGGTGCCCAGCAACAGATCCTGTTGCCGAACGGCTGACTCGGTCAGCGCTTTGACTTGATTGAACATTCCAACATTCCTTTATTGGCTGATGCAGGTCCCTGCATTCACTACGCTTGAGACAATGGCGAGTGCGTTTTCTGGTGATCGGCCAGCGCCGTGCGCATGTCGACGAATATCCCGCTCTTGATCCCATAGGCATCGGGCGCGTCAATCACCGCCAGCATGTCCTTCGCGCGTTGCGCAGGTGACACCATGTAACCGGGCGCCAGGGCTCGTTGCTGCAGCGACTTGAGGTCGGCGAAGTCGGCGGTGCGCTGGCTGAAGCTCACCTGCCGGGACAGACCGGTATCAACGTTGCACAGACCGAGCACCGCGAAGAAGACCTGCGGATTTTCCTCGGCGTAAACACCGCCCAATGCCGCCAGCGCGGCTTTCGACAGGCTGTATGGCAGCGTGCCCGCGCGAAAGCGCACGCCCGCCATCGAGGCTGACAGCACGCATGTCGTCGGGCGCCGGGAAGACGACAGCACGAGGTCAAGCATGGCTTTATTGGCCAGCACGTTGACGTTGAGCACATGCTGCAGCTCATCCAGCGAGAATTCCGCACCACGCCCGGGGACGTTGCCGCTGACCCCGGCATTCAGGAAAACCCTGTCGACGCCCTGTTCCAGAACGCTGGCAAAGTTGTCCTCGAACAGCTCGTCCATCGCGCTCGGCCGGGACAGATCGAACGACCGAAAATGGAAGTCCGGATAGTCCATCAGGCCATAGGGCTGACGACGCGAAGTGCCGAAAACCGTATGCCCGTTTTGCAAATGAAGCAGCGCCAGCGCCTCGCCGATGCCGCTGCTCACGCCCGTGATAAACACCCGCTGGCTGGCCTTCTCGCGAGATTCTGCAGTCGGGTTACGCGTTACGGTGTGCATCAGAATTTACCGGCCGAAAAACCGCCATCGACCGGCATCACCGTACCGGTGACAAACGACGATGCGTCACTCAGCAGCCAGAGGATTGCGGCGGAAATCTCGCCGGGGTTAGCGAAGCGCTTCATCGCCGTCACTTGCAGCTTGTGCCGGGTGGACTCCGGGTTGGCTTTCAGGCGCTCTTCCGAGTTCATGCCGCCCAATGTCGGCCCGGGGCATACGGCGTTGACGCGAATCGAATGCCGCTCAGGCAGGGCTTCTTCAGCGCATTCAATCGCGCAGACCTGGGTCAGCATGTTCAGCGCAGCCTTGCTGGTGGAATAGGCGCTTTGTTTGGCAACCCCCAGCAAACCGGCGCAAGACGAGACGTTCACGATCGAGCCACCCGCATGCTTCGAGATCAGGTTGGTTTCGTGCTTGAGCAACAGCAGCGGGCCCAGCAGATTGATTTCCAGTACGCGCTTCCAGTCAGCGAAATCCATGTCGCGGATCGGCGCGTGTTTTGAGGTGACGCCGGCATTGTTGACGGCCAGATCGAGTCGACCGTGCCTGTCGTTGATGAGGCGGAACAGCTCGATCACCGAGGCTTCGTCGGTGACGTCGCTGCGGATGAACGTGCAGTTTTCGCCGAGACGACTTTGCGCGGTCAGGCCATCGTCTTCATTGCGGCCGGTGATGTAACAGATGCAGCCGGCTTCGATCAGCTTCTGGCTGACATCAAAGCCGATCCCACGTGTGCCCCCGACAACGAGAGCGATCTTGGCGGTGAAGTTCATTTCAGGTTTTCCTCATAGTGCTGTTGGAGTTGTTCTGGCCGGCGGTAGGCAGGATTGACGCAGCAATACACGCGCTCGGCCATGGGCTCTTTTTTGTCGCGGAAACAAAACGCATCGCCTCGGCAGCGGTTGAGCTGATCGGCTCGCCCCGCCAGTTGCTTGGCGACGAAGTCGTTGTCGGCGAGCATGGCGCGGCCGAACCCGACGAAATCGGCATCGCCACTGGCGATGATTTCATCGGCTTGCGCCACGTCCGCGACCGAACCGGTAAAGCCCAGCGGAATCCGCACGAAACGCTTCAGATAGCGGCAGCCTTCCCGCGACATGGCCAAGGCCTGTCCGGTATTTTTGAAAAAGAAACGGAAGGTCTCGCTGATGCCCAGCGAACAGGTAATCGCTGCGACCCCACTGGCCTCCAGCGCGGCGACGACATCACCCAACAGCGCGGCGTGCTGCCCTTCTGCACCGAGGCCGTCATCCATGCCCAGGCGCACAGTGACCGCGACCTTGTGATCGGTGGCCTGACGGATCCCGTCGACAATCGAAAGCAACAGCCTGGCGCGCTTGAGAGGCGTGCCGCCCCAGTCATCCATGCGCCGGTTGGTCTTTGGCGAAAGGAAACTGCTGATCAAATAGCCGTTGGATGCCTGTAGCTGGATCAACGTGGCACCGGCCTGTTGCGCATAGCGGGCGGCGACGCAGAACTGTTCGATGCAGCGCTGGATCTGTGCCTCGGTCATCGCCACCGCCCGTGCCTCGGGGTACGCGCTGAGGATGCTCGGCGACGCGATGGCGCTGGGGGTCAGAATGATTCCCTGCTTCGACGGCAGTGACTGCGGCCCGTAATGCTGCAGTTGCACGCCCAACGGGAAACCACGCGCCCGCGCCGCTTCAAACAGCGGCCGCAGGGCCTGCGCGTGGGCCGCCGAAGTCAGACGCAGACCACGGCTGTTGTAGCGTGCATCGGCGTCGACGCTGGCATTGCCGAGAAAGCCAAAACCGGCACCGCCGTCCATCAAAGCTTGATAGACCGAGAAAAACGCCGGTTGCGGGAAGCCGTGTTCGTCACACAGATCCATGCCGAGCGAGGAAAAATACAGTCGATTCTTCGCCACTGCCTGCGTGCCGAAATGCAGCGTTTGGGTGGCCGCCTGGAAAGTCGGGGTTGCCACGATCATTGCTGCAAGGCCGCAAGGGCCGGCTCATCGAGGTGGACAAAGCCGCGCTTGATCATGTCGCTGATCACTTGCAAGCCGTTGAAATCTACCTCGGCGAATTCCCACGATGAATGCTCACCCTGCCCGACGCGGCGGATGCCGGCGGTAAAACTCAATTTGCCTTCATAGACGATGTGCAGAGTGACCGGCTCGGATATATCCGCCGTTGTCGTCACGCAACCGCTCTTGCCCAGGCCCAATAGCTGCACTTCAACTTTGCGCCCCTGCGCGTCGCTGACCGTGCAGGCCAGCTTCAACGGTTGCAGCGGTGCAAACCAGTCGTTGCAGTAGATGAAGATATTGCGGGTCTTTTCGAACAGCGGCATGTCGATCACGGTGGCTTTGGTGTCGACGGTAGCGAACAGGGTCTGGCGTTGATAGAACGCAACGCGCAGATGGATTTTCTTCGGCGACGTGGCATCGCTCGGGGTCATGTTGTCGACCACCAGTTCGATCGGATACATCAGATCTGCGTAAGCGAAAAAACTCGCGTTCAGCTCATTGACGCTGACGGTGACGGCACCGCGCGCATGATCGGTGTGGTGATACAGATGGTGATAAACCGCTTGCCGCGCCGCCTCGATGAACATCGTCCCCGGCACATGTTCGTGCGCCTTGCGATAGAAGAAATAATTGTCGGCGTTATTGATGAAGCGGAACGAACTGGCGCGGCGAATCGCCGGGATCGATTCGCACAGCGCGGCCACGCTGGTTTCCAGGCTGTCGCTGCGGATTCCAGCTGCCTCAAGCTGTGCGGCGACGATCTGATAAGGCAGCGCCCTCAGCCGATTCCATTCATCATCGGCACGAACTTCTTCCATCCGGTTCTTTTTCTGCAGCGCTGGCGCAATCTCGAAGCGGCGTGGCAGGTTGGCGCCTGCAGCGTAATTGCGTACCAACGGGTTATGCCCGTTGGCCTCGACCAGTGTGTCGTTCACATACAGCGGCAGCGCGTCTCTGGGGGCACCAATCAAAACGTCGTCAGCCGAACCTTTGTGCAGGAGGTCGGGCGCAATGCTGTCGTTATTCATCGTTATCAGCTCATCTCGGTAGTTGTTGTATTTGTTGTTCTGCGGGGCTGGCGTAGCCTTCGGTCAAGAGGCTTCCATCACGTCGCGCTCTTCTTCGCTCAGTTGCCTGGCGATGACGGTGGATGGCTGCCATGACTCGACACCGTGAATGACCGGCTTGTCCGCCAGAATCTGTTCGATGAGTTCTTTCTCGCGCAGTCGCGCCGCCGCAATCGAGCGCTGCTTGACGTGGCCGTAGCCGCGAATCGAATCCGGCAGATTTGCCCAGGCGACGAACGCCGACAGATTCTCCGAGTTCAATTTCGGTAACAGGCGTTGCAGGGTTTGCTCGTAGTCATTGAGCAAGCGACGCTCTTCGCGGCGTTCGGCAGAGAAGCCCAGCGGATCGAACCGGGTGTTGCGCAACACCCGGCCCTTGGCCAGGACCTTCAGCAACGGCAGGATCCAGCCGGAAAACGCGATCTTTTTCGGCTCGCCGGTGCTCTTCTGGTTCTTGCGCAGCAGCGGCAAGGCAAAGTGAAATTTCAAGCGAACGCCGCCGTCGAAGCGGGCCTTCAGCGAGTCGGTGAAACTGCGCGTGGTGAGCAGCCGTGCAACCTCGTACTCGTCCTTGTAAGCCATCAGCTTGAAGAGGTTGCGTGCCACTGCCTGGGTCAGCGCGCTGTCATTACCGGCCGCCGGTAGCGCTCGCAGTTGCTCGATGACCTTGCGGTAACGCGCCGCATACGCTGCATTCTGGTAGCTGGTGAGGAATTCGCTGTGATGGTTGATCAGTTGTTCGAGGCTTTCGTGGCGACCGCGCATGTCGCTGATGTCGCGGATCGCAATCGTCGACACGGCATCCATGGGTTGCTCCAGGTAAGGCGCGACATAAGCCGAATCCTGCGCCCACAATCGGCCCCAGGCGAAAGCCAAATGGTTGGTCGCGGCGCTGCCGGCCAGATCAATGGCTTTTTTCAGCGCCGGCAGCGACACCGGTATCGTGCCCTTCTGCCACGCGTAACCGAGCAACAGCATGTTGGCTTGCATCGGGCTGACCAGGCTGTTCGCCAACTCACCAGCATCCAGGCTGTGGAAGTGTTCGGCACCAACCTTTTGCTGCAGAAACGTTTGAATCGCGTCGGTTTCTATACCCAGTCCGGTATTGCGCAACATTGCGCCAGTCTGGGTCAGAGCACTGTTGGCGATGACCACGGTTTTGTCCGGTCGCAGCGTAGCCAGCGCATCGTCTTCACTGGCCACCACCAGATCGGCCGCGAGCAGCAGGTCGGCACCGCCGATGTCGATGCGGTGCTGGTGCAACGCATCGGCGTCGCCAGCCAGACGTATGTGGCTCAACACGGCGCCGCCCTTTTGCGCGAAACCGGTAAAGTCGAGCACGCTGACCGCACGTCCGTCGAGGTGGGCGGCCATGGCAATCGCCCGCGCCACGGTCACCACACCGGTACCGCCAACACCCGCCAGGAGCATTTCATACGGCAGGTCGAGCGCACGCGCGACTGGCGGCAGCGCCAGCGCTTCGGCCCGCGCCAGCACCTGGGCGCTGTCGGCGAGTTTGCGCGGTCGTTGCCGCAGCTTGCCGGTCACCGTCACAAAGCTTGGGCAGAAGCCCTTGATGCACGACAGATCGGTGTTGCACGAGTGCGGATCGATGCGGCGCTTGGCACCGAACGAGGTTTGCACCGGGATCACCGACAGGCAGTTGGATTTGACCTGGCAGTCGCCGCAACCTTCACAGACCGCTTCGTTGATGACCACTTCAGTCTTCACCAGCGAGGCCGGCAATTGCTTCTTGCGTCGACGACCTTCGACGGCGCAGACCTGATCGAAAATCAGCACGCTGACGCCACGAGTCTCGCGCAGTTGCAACTGCACTTCTTCGAGCTTTTCACGGTGAAAGACTTCGATGCCCTGAGGCAGACTGTCATGCGCCTGGTACCGCTGCAGGTCGTCCGCCACCACCACGATTCGCTGCGCGCCTTCGGCCTTGAGCAGTTCAACGGCTTTCTTCACCGTGAGTTTGCCGTCGATCGGCTGGCCGCCGGTCATGGCCACCGCGTCGTTGTAGAGCAGCTTGTAGGTGATGGTCGCGCCGGCCGCGATGGCCTGTCGCACCGCGAGGAATCCGGAGTGAAAAAAGGTCCCGTCGCCGATGTTCTGGAAGATGTGCGGGGTCTGTACGAACGGTGCCTGGCCCAGCCAGTCGACCCCTTCTCCACCCATCTGCACGCTGCCGGTGGTCGAGCGTTCAGGCATGCGCGCGGCCATGGCATGGCAACCGATGCCGAGCCGCGCTTCACTGCCCTTGGGCACCTGAGTGGAGGTGTTGTGCGGGCATCCGGAACACAGATAAGGCGTGCGCCGGATCCACTCTTCAACTCGCGAGACGCTGGGCAGGCACCAGAAATCCGGGAGACTCAGGTCAATGCCCATGCTTTGCAGACGCTGCTTGAGCAGTACGGCGATGCGCGACGGACGCAGCTCTTCGTGATCCGAGATCAGTGGTTGGCCGTGTTCGTCGGTCTTGCCGATGATCACCGCACGCTGGTCATGCGCAGCGTTGTAGTACTTCTGTTTGAGCTGCTCTTCGACAATCGCTTGCTTCTCTTCGATGATCAGCACATTGCCGGCGCGTCGGGTCCAGGCGTCCAGCACAGGCGACAGCGGATAGACCAGGTTGATCTTGAGCAGCGCGACGCCGGCGTTTTCCAGTTGCTCAAGGGAGATACCACATTGCTGCAAGGCCTGGCGCACGTCGCCATACGCCTTGCCCACCGCACCGATGACCAGCGTCGGCCGGGCGGGCGCGGTGACCGCGGTATCGATCGGGTTCGCCAAGGCAAAGGCCCGGGCGGCGTCGAACTTGAACGCGGTCCGGCGCTCGATCTGCATGCCCGGCAGGTCCGGCCAGCGCCAATGCAGCCCGTCTGGTCCCGGATTGATCTCGGGGGTGACGAATTCGGGTAGCGGGATCGATTCAACGGAGGCAGTTGCCTCGACGGTTTCGGTGATGGCCTTGAAGCCCACCCACAATCCTGAAGTGCGTGACAGCGCCCACCCCCACAGACCGCAGCGTTCGTAATCATCAAGGCCTGCCGGATGAATCACCGGCAAACCCCAGGCGATCAGCGTGCGGTCGGATTGATGCGACATCGATGACGACACGCAACCGTGATCGTCACCAGTGACTACCAGAACCCCACCGTTGGGCGACGAGCCATAGGAACTGCCGTGCTTGATCGCGTCACCGGAGCGGTCGACCCCGGGCCCCTTGCCGTACCACATGCCGAACACGCCGTCATACAGACGCTGCGGATCAGTTTCGACGCGCTGCGTGCCGATCAGGGCCGTGGCTGCCAGATCTTCATTGATCGCGGGCAGAAAACGGATGTTCGCACTCTCCAGAACAGCCTTGGCCTTGACCAGCTCGCGGTCGACACCACCCAGCGGTGACCCCCGGTAGCCACTAACGAACCCCGCCGTGCGAATGCCGTTGGATCGATCCAGTTCAGCCTGGGACAGCAGCAACCTCACCAACGCCTGCTGGCCACTCAAAAAGACCCGTTCGTTGGGCAGTGCGTGTTCCCGGCAGTAGATCGAGCGACTGTCATACCGCTCGATACGCGACAATGGCGCCTGAGTCTCATCAGTCGCGAGTTTGTCCGGTTGCAGCCGTTGGCGTTCTGAATCAATGGAATCCAAGTACACAGTTTCAAATCCTTATGAAAACTTCACATTAAATGTGCTTAATTGCGCACTACAGCAGAGGTTGCATCAAAACACTTGATCACTACTCGACGAATTCACGAGGTATAAGCACTTGAATAGCGCGCGCAAAAAAACGCACTCGCACGGCTCCGCGATTTATAGAGAACCGATCGAGTTTTTTTGTACTTTCGTTATAAACGCGGCACGAAATCCAAGTACAAAACTTCAAATCCTTATGAAATCTTTACTTTGAAAGTTGTATTTATCTCGATAGCGAGTACAACTTCAGACTGCACTGAAGTCGTCGTCAAGAGCCGTTCAAAAACGCGTCACCTGCGGCTTGGGAAGCCAACAGACCGCAAAGGGGTTTTCGATTTTTCAGGAAGATGAACTCGTCTGAACCCGCGGCTTCCCGGGGCTCCATCGAGTGACTGCCATGAATTTGGCGACGCCATAATGACGCCAGGATTTCAGTCGACGCATGATCTTGCGCCACGCTGCGACCGATATGGGGAATGAGGTGAAATCGCAGAGATTCCGATCCAATGGAGTCCAGATACAAAGTTTCAATTCCTTGTGAAAACTTCTCGCGACCATCCTGGTCGCTTTATTACAGCCGTTATATACAGCCAGCATCTCGGGTGAAAAATAGTAGATTCGGAGCCTTCAGCTTGTCAATCGCTGTAACAAACATTTAATCAGAAACTGACCATTACGAACTATCCAGTTCACGTAACTGCTTGGCGTAATACTGGCATTGCGAGCTTCGCATTATCGACCACCCGCGCACTCGCCGATCAAGACTGAATGGATCTTCCAATTAAAAACTTCGCCCAACGCCAGCGATTATCGAGTTATCGCGCAATGGCTCGGCAATATCACGCGCATTACATCAAGTCCAAAGTATTGCTTTTCATAACCAGATAATTGGCGAAGCGTCTTTGGCCGGAAAACAATTCCACGGCGCCTGACACTCTTCAACGCAAGACCTCGCGCGCCCATCAAAAGACATTAACCGCAAATCGCCCCCCCGAAAGTGCCAGTGGTGTGACAGGAACTCAGCCCTTATCCTTGTCACCCCCGCCGTACCGTTGTCAGGAGTAACCCCCCCATGCCCCATGAAGGCAATCTGTTGCAAGCCGCCGTCGTCTTTCTGTTCGCGGCCGTGCTCACCGTGCCTTTGGCCAAACGTCTGCAATTGGGTGCCGTGCTCGGTTATCTGTTTGCCGGGGTGATCATCGGCCCGTCGGTGCTCGGCCTGATCGGCAATCCGCAAAGCGTCGCGCATATTTCCGAACTCGGTGTGGTGTTGCTGCTGTTCATCATTGGCCTTGAGCTGTCGCCGCGACGCTTGTGGGTGATGCGCAAATCAGTGTTCGGCGTCGGCCTGGCGCAAGTGCTGCTGACCGCTTCGGTGATCGGCGTGCTGGCGTTGTCGGTGTTTGGCCAACCGCTAAACAGTGCGATTGTGCTTGGCCTCGGTCTGGCGCTCTCATCCACGGCATTCGGTCTGCAAAGTCTGGCCGAACGCAAGGAACTGACCAGCCCCCACGGGCGGCTGGCGTTTGCGATTCTGCTGTTCCAGGACATCGCCGCGATCCCGTTGATTGCGCTGGTGCCGATGCTGGCCGGTGGTGCGCACGACACCAGCAACGCCGAGAGTCTGAATCACGCACTGCAAGTGCTCGGCGGTATCGCGGTGGTCGTGGTCGGTGGGCGTTATCTGCTGCGTCCGGTGTTCCGCGTGGTGGCGAAAACCGGTTTGCCGGAAGTGTCGACGGCCACGGCGTTGCTGGTGGTGATCGGTACGGCGTGGTTGATGGATCTGGTCGGTGTGTCGATGGCGCTGGGGGCGTTTCTTGCCGGTTTGCTGTTGGCGGATTCGGAATATCGCCATGAACTGGAAGCGCAGATCGAGCCGTTCAAAGGGTTGCTGCTCGGGCTGTTTTTCATCAGTGTCGGCATGGGCGCCAACTTGAGTTTGCTACTCAGCGCGCCGATCACCGTGTTGGGGCTGACGCTGCTGTTGATCGGTTTGAAGTTACCGCTGCTGTTCGTCGTCGGGCGCCTGGCCGGTGGCTTGAACAAGGTCAGTGCGATTCGCCTTGGCATCGTGCTGGCAGCCGGTGGTGAGTTCGCTTTTGTGGTGTTCAAGATTGGTCGTGATCAGGGTCTGTTCGAACCACGCCTGTATGACTTGCTGGTGCTGACCATCACCCTGTCGATGGCGGTAACACCGTTGTTGCTGTTGATTTGCGCGCGGCTGGTCAGCCCGAAAGTGCAGCCGGTGGAAGTGCCGGAAAAATACCGTGAAATCGACACTGACACCCCGCGTGTAGTGATCGCCGGCATGGGCCGGATGGGTCAGATCGTGGCGCGGATTCTGCGTGCGCAGAACATCAAGTTCGTCGCGCTGGACACCTCGGTGGAAACCATTGAACTGTCGCGCAGCTTTGGCGGTGTGCCGGTGTTCTACGGCGACCCGATGCGCCCGGAAATCCTCAATGCGGCCAAGGTCGGCGAGGCGGAATATTTCGTGATTGCCACGGACGACCCGGACACCAACATCAAGACCGCCGAGGTGGTGCGCAAGCTGTATCCGCACATGAAGATCATCGCTCGGGCACGTAACCGTCAGCATGTGCACCGTTTGGTCGATGTCGGCGCGGAGGCGATTCGTGAGACCTATTATTCGAGTCTGGAAATGAGCCGGCGGACCTTGGTCGGACTCGGTTTGACCCAGGCCCAGGCCGATGCGCGGATCAAGCGCTTCAAGCATCACGACGAACAGGTGCTGGAGGCGCAGCACGCGATCTACGACGACGCCGCCAAAGTCCTGCAAACCGCCCAGGAAGCCCGGGCGGAACTGGCGCGGTTGTTTGAATCCGACCAGCTCGAAGAAGAATCCCGCAAATCCTGAGCCACACCCGATTGCTCCCACGCTCCGCGTGGGAATACAGCCCGGGACGCTCTGCGTTCCAATTCGCAAGCTGGAACGCGGAGCGTCCCTTGAGGCATTCCCACGCGGAGCGTGGGAATGATCATCTTGCCAAGGTCAGACCAGTTCCAGTTCCAGCTCCTGTTTGACCGGCGCGACTTCAAACCGATCCGCCAGAAACGGTGTGATATCCAGCGGCAGCGGTTCATCGTTGACCAGTTTGTCCAGCAGCACGCCGGTAATCGCCGAGGTCAGAATCCCGGTGCGGAAATGCCCGCAGGCATTCAGATAACCCTCCACCCCGCGCATCGGCCCGAGAATCGGCAACTCATCCGGCGAACCCGGGCGCAACCCCGCCCACGTACGCTTGAGGTTGACGTCTTTCAGCTCCGGCAGACACCGCACTGCGCCCTGCACCAGCCCGGCGATTTCCGGGTAGGTGGTGGTGACGTCGAAGCCTTTGTCTTCAGTGGTGCTGCCGATCAGGATCTCGCCGTTGTCCTTTTGCGCCACGTAGCAGTCGCTGGTGGTCAGGCAGCCGTTGAGGATTTTCGGCATGCGCTCGGTGAGCAGAATCTGGCCTTTCACCGGTTTCACCGGGATGCGAATCCCCGTCGCCCATTCGCTCAGATCCGCCGCCCAGGCACCGCCGGCGTTGATCAGCGTCTTGCAGTGGAATACGCCCTCCTCAGCCGTCTGCACACCGGTGACGCGGCTACCGTGGTGCAACACGCCGGTGACGTTGGTGTTGACGAAAATGTCGACGCCGTTCTGCCGCGCGCCTTCCATGTAGGCATCGGCGAGGCGGAACGGGCTGACCTGGTGATCGCAGAGAAATTCCAGTGCCCCGCGTGCTTCATGGCTGACGCTCGGTTCAGCCTCGCGCAGCGCCGCCTGATCAAGCCAGCGCACCTGGTCGGCCAGGTGCGGAATGCAGCCGACGATGTGCTCGGCGTAGAGCCGGTCTTCGTCGTCGTAGATGACGAATTTCAGCCCGGTCTTTTCGAACTTGAAATCCATCCCGTGATTGTCTTTCAGCTCACGGTGCAGCGCCGGGTACAACGCGTTGGACTGCAAGGCAAAATCGAAAAACGACTCCGGCAGAATGTGCGGCGTGCTCGCGTCCACGGCGACCGCCGCGCCCTGGGTTTCGCGTTTGCGGTTGGCCGACATCATGCGGAAGAAAATCACCCCGCAACCGAGGCCGACCGACTCACCGATCGCCCACAAACCGCCGGCCGAGGCACGGGTCGCGTTGCCCGGGCGCTTGGCGTCGATCAGTGCGACCTTGAGGTTTTTGCGCTTGGACAGTTGATAGGCGCAGGACGCCCCGATCACGCCGCCACCGGCAATGATCACGTCATAGAACTTACTCATGGGCAGCGGCCTCCGTGCCGACAGACTGGAACGCGGAAAAAGGAATCGGATCGATCGGGAAACGCGGGCGCAGCCAACCGACATCCTTGCGGCCGGTCGCTTGACGCAGGCGATCGCTGCAGTAGCCGACGCACATCCGTCCCTGACAATCGCCCATGCTCACGCGGGTGCGCATTTTCAGGCTGGCGATGTCTTGCACGCCCTGCTCCAGCGCCAGGTCGATGTCAGCGCGGGTCGCGTGTTCGCAACGGCAGATCACCGTGTCGGCGGCAGGCAATGCGGTCTGGCCAACGCCGCGTTCGGTGTAGCGATCCACGGCAGCGCGGAAACGCACGATGGCTTTGAGCTTGCTCAGGTAACGGTCACGACGAACCCGCGCCAGCTCTTCTTCAAGCACGCCGCGTTGCAGCAGAATCGAGGTCGCCGCGATCTTGCCGGCGAGCATTGCCGCTTCACCACCGCGAATCCCGCCCATGTCGCCGGCCAGATGCACGTGAGGTTCGTTGCTTTGCTGCCAGACGTTGGCGTTGGCGCGCAGATAACCGTCGTCGCTGAAGCCATGATCCAGGCCCATCTGCTGACTCAGTTGGGTGCGCGGAATAAAGCCGTAACCGACCGCGAGGGTCTTGGCCTCGAAACGCTCGACGCGGCTCATGTCCGGCTCCCAAGTCGCCGAGTACGGCGCGACGCTGACGCTTTTCAGTTCGTCTTCGCCGTGGGCTTCGACCACGCCCCAGCCGTAGTTCATCGGGATACCGTGCAGTTTCAGGTAGGCGAGCATGCTCAAGCCATCGAGGAACAGTTGTGGCTTGTTCAGCAGCGCCAGACTTTCACGGGCAATCTTGCCGAACGCGCAGGCTTCATACACGCCCGCGACGCTGACGCCCGAAGCGTGCAACTGCGTCGCCACCAGCGGCAGCAACGGCCCGGTGCCGGCGATGATCACCGGCCCTTGCGGCTTGACCACGCCGCTTTTGATTTGCAGTTGCAGGCCGCCAAGCATGATCACCCCCGGCAAGGTCCAGCCGGGAAACGGCACGCTGCGTTCGTGGCAACCGGCGGCCAGGAGCAATTGTGGATACTCGATTTCGTGCAGTTGCTCGTCGCCATCCAGCACCACTAGCGCGCGGGTGCCTTCGGCGCCGACCACGCGATGGTTGAGGCGCACGTCGATCAGCCCGGCCTGTTCCTGAAAATCACCGTGCAGTTTGCCCAATGCTTCGGAATAACGCGGGCCGAGATAATCCAGTTGCACGCCATCACGCAGCGGCCCGCGATAAACCACGCCGCCAAGCCGCGATGCTTCTTCAAGCAAGGTGCAGCGCACACCGTGGCGCGCCAGTTCGATGGCCGCTGCCATCCCCGCCGGGCCACCGCCGACGATTACCGGTTGCAGGTTCATACGACCTCCTGCGCAGTGATGCGGTTGACCTGGGTTTCGATCTGCATGCCGTCGCGCACGACGGTCTGACAGGCACGGCGTTTGTGCCGGCCATTGATTTTCACCAGGCAGCACTGGCACACGCCCATGCCGCAGTAGGCGCCGGTGATCTGGTCGTGATCATTACGGGCAATCTGGCGAACGCCGAGGGACTGGATAACGCTGAGGACGGTTTCACCAATGGCGGCGGTGACCGCTTGGCCGTTGATGTGGACGGTCATATCCGCCTGCGCCAACGGCTGGATATCGAAAGTTCTTTCTTGGCAGTGCATTGCGATGTTCATCCGTGAAAGTTCGGTTGAGGTGGTGTCAGCTCCTTGCTGCACTACACCGGGTCGACGCGTTTATTGTTGCTGTGATTGGGGCGTCGACACGGGTACTCCGTCAGCGCAACAAGGTGCGCGTGAAGCACTGTAGTTCATACCTCAGCAAAGGCCTGGATCATTTACGTTAGGCGATCTCGCCCGGCGAAATATTGATCCAGGCCAGTGAAAGCGGCTGGATTGTCCAACGATCAATTGGAGAAGACGTACTGCCCTTTGATCTTCCTTGTACCGACCAAAGCGAGGTCCGGAAACAGCAGCGATTTGACCCAGGCGGCGTAGAACACCATGGCCAGAATGAACGCCACGCCGAGCAGAGTCGACACGGGTTCTTCACTGAAGCCGTAGAATTCACGAGGAATCTGGCTGATCGTGAAGGTGACATAGATTGTGTAAATCACCGCGATGCCCTTGTAAAAGCCCCACGCAAACAAGAGCGGAATCACGCCAATAATCAAGACCATGGTCAATGCCATAGCGATGCCACCGTCATTGATTTGAAGCAGCCCGGCTATCGCCCCGAGAAGTCCCCAGATACCCATCAGTGCGACCAGAATGTTGACTTTAACGGCGTGTCGTTTTCTCAGGGCGGGATCCGGATGCGCCCCGATCCAGCCCGCCAGCACTCGATCCTTGACCTTGCCACCCGAAAACGCCTTGAAGGTTTCGGCCCTGGAATGCCCGCTATCGAGCATTTCGACGACTTTTCGTTTGATTGCTTGCTTGTTCAACGTATTCATCCTTAAACGTGCGCGCAACGGCCGCCCCGTTGCCGACGCGGATTTTCCCCTTGTTGCCCGTCAGAAAGCAAAAAGCCGCTTCCACCCGAAGGTGGAAACGGCCGAGGCATGGGCCTCAATGGAGCAATCAGTGCACGAACAGGGCGATCAGGATGATGATCGGGATCGGTACGCCGAGGAAAAACAGCAGTAATGAGCGCATGGTCATGCTCCTTGTTTAACGGACTGGAGTGGTCGTGGTGTAGGTGTCGACTTCTACGTACTCAACGGCATCCCGACGACGACCGCCGTAAGTAGCCGCGAGGCTGGCGAAGAACGCACCGGCCAACAGCGAGATGAACATCCACAGCGAGGTCCAGGCAGCGACTTTCGCAGCGGTGTCGGCGGCTTGTTGAGCTTTCAGTTTGGCGTCGGCCAGGGCTTTCTGAGTGCGGGCGTAGATTTCATCGACGCGGCGCTCGGCATCGGCCTGAGTCAGGTTGGTCCGCTGGGCGACCAGTTGCGCCAAGTAGGTACGGTCTTCGGCACTCAGCTGACCGTTGGCCAGGCTTTGTGCAAAGATCCGCGCCACGGCGCCATGCGCTGCGTCATCGCTGACCGAGGCTGGACGGTCATCGCGGAACAGGCTGTCGATGTAGTAACCGTACTGGTTGCTGTCGGTGTTGGCCGCCGCAGAACCGGCCGCTTGGGTCATGGCGCTGGCAGCACCGCCAGCGACACTGGCACCGGCCTGCACACCACCACTGATCACGCTGCTGACCGAGCCGACCACCAGCACCGCGGTGACCAACGTCGCCACACACCAGGCAAGGAAGCCGTGCGCGGTGTCACGGAAATACACTTCGTCACCGTGCATGTTCGCCCACTTCACCCGCAGGCGACCGGCGATGTAGCCACCCATGCCGGAAGCGATGATTTGCGTCGCCGCCAGCCAGACGATTGTCGAAATGCCCAGGCCCTTGGCGCTGACGCCCTCTCCGGCCCACGGTGAAACGGCAGAGAAACCCAAACCAAACCCGAGCAGGACTAAAATCATCGACAGTGCAGCGGCAGCCGCAGCACCGGCGAAAATCGCGCCCCAGGACACGCCCGAAACGCTGCTCGACTCTTCAACGGCGGGATAAAACCCATCAGGGGATCTATTCATTGTTGTTCTGCTCCAGGCATGAAAAATGGTGTTACAACTCGTCAGCAGATGAATTGCAGTGACCGTGCCAGTCGCGAGAAATAAATAAATCTTTTAATTTCAATCAGTTAGAAAGAATGAACTTCCTCGGACCATGCAAATTGCAACAAGGGCCGAATAACAGCGGGTTTTATGCATTGGCACAAATGCCAGTTATTTACGTTTGTAGCTTTTGTTGCCGCTAGGCGTCAGGCAATACACCCCGCCACGTGGGCCAGTACAAAACGAACCCGTGCCGCAGGCGCAACCATCATCACTTTGCAGGAGGTTTTGTGGACGGGCCTGCTGGGGCTCGCCAAACATCGCCGCGCAGCTTTTCTTCGAGCCGCTGATGGAACCGTCATTGCACAGGAACAGGTCGCCATCGCAGCGAGCGATCCCGCCTTTTTTGCCGGAACACGGCGTATTGGCCGCCCATGCCGAAGCGCTGAACAGCACCAGCAACAGACCGGTAATTGGCATCCAGCCACGGCGAATGGAAATACGCACGGGACAACTCCTGTAGAGAATTATGGCCAGATGATATCAACGTTCCGGCAAATTAATCCCCAAAGCGCGCAAATGACAGCTACAACATGAAAGTTAATTTAAAGCGTCGCCGGAATTTCTTGGCAAAATGCTGCCATTCCGTTTGAACCGATCAGCAGGCCTGCCTATGACTCGTATCTTGACCATCGAAGACGACGCCGTGACCGCCCGGGAAATCGTCGCCGAACTGAGCAGCCACGGGCTGGAAGTCGACTGGGTCGACAATGGCCGCGAAGGCCTCGACCGCGCCGTGAGCGGCAACTACGACCTGATCACCCTCGACCGCATGTTGCCCGAACTCGATGGCCTGGCCATCGTCACTACCCTGCGCACCATGGGCGTGGCCACGCCGATTCTGATGATCAGCGCGCTCTCCGATGTCGACGAGCGCGTACGCGGCTTGCGCGCTGGCGGCGATGACTACCTGACAAAACCGTTCGCCACCGATGAAATGGCCGCGCGGGTTGAAGTGTTGCTGCGTCGGCAGAACAGCGGCGCCACTCAGGCCACGACGCTGCAGGTCGCCGACCTCGAACTCGACTTGATCAGCCACGAAGCGCGACGTGCCGAACAGGTGCTGACGCTGCTGCCGACCGAATACAAATTGCTCGAATTCCTCATGCGCAACAGTGGCCAGATCCTCTCGCGCATGATGATTTTCGAAGAGGTCTGGGGTTATCACTTCGACCCTGGTACCAACCTGATCGACGTGCACATCGGCCGTCTGCGCAAGAAGATCGACGCCGCCGGCCATGTGCCGCTGATCCGCACCGTACGGGGCTCGGGTTATGTCATTGCCGAACCCGTCTGACGGCTGGCGTTCCTCCAGCAGCCGCTTGCTGGCGCTGTACAGTTCGCTGTTCGTGGCCTGGAGCGCGATCCTTATGGGGGTCATGTATTACGAGGTCTCCGGCTACCTCGACAACCTCGCCAAGCATTCGCTGATGCAACGCCAGCACCTGTTTTCGCACTTTCGCGGCGAACAGCTGGAAGACGCCCTCGCCGCCAGCATGACCTTCGACATTCGTGGCATCGACGCTTATGGCCTGTTCGATGCCAACGGCGTTTACCTCGGCGGTGCGCTCCAGCAGATCCCCGAAGGCCTGCCGCTGGACGGCAAGATCCACATGCTTGCCGAATGCGCCGACTCCGACGACCCGACCCTGCCCAATGACAGCTGCGACGCGGTGGCCACGCAAACCCGCGACGGCCGCTGGCTGGTGCTGCTGCGCGACAACGGCTCGCTGTTCGCCGTCACGCGGATCATTTTGCATGCGTTGTTCTGGGGCGTATCGCTGACGATTCTGCCTGGAATCGCCGGTTGGCATTTGCTCCGGCGTCGGCCACTGCGGCGGATCAGAGCCATTCAGGACAGCGCCCAGGCGATCGTGGCCGGCGACCTGACCCATCGCCTGCCACTGTCCAATCGCCGCGATGAACTGGACATGCTCGCGGCCATCGTCAACGCCATGCTGGAGCGCATCGAGCGTTTGATGAATGAAGTCAAAGGCGTCTGCGACAACATCGCCCATGATTTGCGCACCCCGCTGACGCGCCTGCGCGCGCAGTTGTATCGCATGCAGCAGCAGGCCGGCGAAGGCTCGCAGGAAGCAGCGCAACTGGATCTGGTGCTGGCCGAAGCCGACACGCTGATGGCGCGGTTTCGCGGCTTGCTGCGGATTTCCGAACTGGAAGATCGCCAGCGCCGCTCAGGTTTTGTCGAACTCGACCCGGTGCAGTTGCTGGAAGAACTGCATGAGTTTTATCTGCCGCTGGCTGAGGAAGGCGAGCTGCGTTTCGAGCTGAACATGCCGGAGACGTTGCCGCCGCTCAATGGCGATCGGGCGTTGCTGTTCGAGGCGCTGGCGAATCTGCTCAGCAACTCGATCAAGTTCACCCCGCCGGGCGGTACGGTGATGCTGCGCGGGGTGAACGCAGGTGGGCAGACGCGCATTGAAGTGCATGACTCGGGACCGGGAATTCCCGAGGCTGAGCGTGAGGCGGTGTTCCAGCGTTTCTATCGCGCCGAGGGTGGGCAACCGCAGGGTGGCTTTGGCTTGGGGCTGTCGATTGTGGCGGCGATTGTCAGCTTGCATGGCTTCAGTCTTGAAGTCGGCAGCAGCGATCTGGGCGGGGCGAAACTGCTGCTCGATTGCCGGCAGAGCCTGATCGAGAATTCCTGATCCCTGACATGATCGTTCCCACGCTCTGCGTGGGAACGATCATCAACTCAGGCTGGGTAATTGGCTCGCAGTGCCTCGAGGCCACCCTGATAGATACCGCTGAACAGCGCCACCACCTCCTCATCGCTCACGCCTTTGGCGTTGAAACGCCCCGACCACGTCACCCGTGCGCCCTGCCCCTGTGCTTCAACCTTGATCGTCGCCAGATAGTCAGTCGCCGGGAACGGTGCCTGTTCAATCGAATAGCTGTAAGTCTTCGCCGCGTTATCGAACACTTGCAGACGCTCGACCACCACAGCGCCGTCAGCGGTCTGCAAGGTGCGCACGCGGCCGCCATCGCTCAGTTCACTGTTGGGTATAAAGGGCAGCCAATCGGGCAGCGTGTTAAAGCCGCCGATCAATTGCCAGACCTGATCGGCCGAAGCCGGAATATCGATGGTTGCAGATGCTGTTGGCATAAATAAACGTCTCTCCAGAATTCAGATAGTCAGGCTGTCGACCACGCCGCCATCGACGCGCAAAGCGGCGCCAGTGGTGGCCGACGACAGCGGCGAAGCAATGTAGGTCACCAGATGCGCGACCTCTTCGACATCCGCTACGCGCTGGATGATCGAGGTCGGGCGGGCCTTGCGTACAAAGGCGTCGGCTTCATCGCGCAGGTTACGCCCGGATTCGGCAGCGGCATCCTTGAGCATGTCTTCGAGGCCATCGGTGAAGGTCGGCCCCGGCAGGATCGCATTGACCGTCACCCCGGTGCCAGCCAGACGTTTGGCCAGACCGTGCGACACCGCCAGATTGGCGCTTTTGGTCACGCCGTAATTGATCATGTCGGCCGGTGTGGCGACGCCGGATTCCGAGGACAGGAAAATCACCCGGCCCCAGCCCTGCTCGACCATCGCCGGCACGTAATGCCGAGACAGGCGCACGCCGGAAATCACGTTGACCTCATAGAAGCGCGTCCACTCGCTGTCCGGCGCTTCGAAGAAATCCACGGCGTCGAAGATGCCGAGATTGTTCACCAGAATGTCGGCACGCGGTTCGGCGGCGAACAGTTTCTGCGCGCCTTCGGCGGTGCCCAGATCGGCCGTCAAACCACGCAGTTGCGCGCCCGGCACCTTCTCGCGAATGCTCGCCAGCGCTTGCTCGACCTTGCCGGTATCGCGACCGATCACCACTACCGTGGCGCCGGATTCGGCCAGCGACTGGCTGATGCCCAGACCAATGCCGGCGGTGCTGCCGCTGACGATGGCCAGTTTTCCACTCAGATCAATCTTCATGCTTTCACCTCATCGATTGGCAATGGTGCACGTTCGGAAACCAGTTTGGCGTCGCGCATCGCCTGCCAGAAACCGGCAGGAATAACGGCTGACAATGCGCCGACATCCTCAGCGATACGACCGGGTTTGCTAGCGCCGGGAATCACTGCAGCGACCGCCGGATTGGCCAGCGAAAACTGCAGCGCAGCGGCTTTGATATCGACGTTGTAAGCGGCGGCGATGCGCTTGATCTGCTCGACCTTGGCGATGACCTCAGGGCTGGCCTGCTGGTATTCGAAGTGCGAGCCACCGGCCAGAATGCCCGAGCTGTAAGGGCCACCGACAACGATTTCAACGTTCTGCGCCAGCGCCGAATCCATCAAGCGTTGCAACGGGCGCTCGTGATCCAGCAGCGTGTAGCGGCCGGCCAACAGGAAGCCATCCGGCTGCGCTTCGCTGAGGTCGAGGGTCAGTTCGCACGGCTCGACTTTGTTCACGCCCAGGCCCCAGCCTTTGATCACGCCTTCTTCGCGCAAGCGGGTAAGGACTTTGAACGCGCCGGTGCGGGCCTGATTGAAGTATTCCAGCCATTGATCACCGTAGAAGTCCTGCGCGATGTCGTGCACCCAGACAATGTCGAGGCGATCGGTTTGCAGGCGTTTGAGGCTGTCTTCGATCGAACGCATAGTCGCGTCGGCGCTGTAGTCATTGACGATCTTGTTCGGACGACCGTGTTCGAATACCCCGCTCTTCTCGCCGAGATCGCGGGCGGCGGCGTCTTCGACTTCATCGAGGATGACCCGACCGACCTTGCTGCTCAGCACGTAGTCGTCACGTTTGTATTGCTTCAGCGCTTCGCCGAGGCGGATCTCCGACAGACCGGAGCCGTAGAACGGCGCGGTGTCGAAATAACGCACGCCGGCATCCCACGCGGCATGCACGGTGGCTTGCGCTTCGTCTTCGGGGATGGCGCGGAACATGTTGCCCAGTGGCGCGGTGCCGAAGCCCAGTTGGCCGGGCAGTTTGTCTTTCAAGCTCATGGGTTTTTCCTCAATAGGTTCTGGGTCTGTGTGACCGTTGAGCAGATCCTAGATTGCGACACCGAGACCGTCCAAGACATAATGCGCAGCACTTGAGTCCCTAAAGGTCTGACATGATCGACATCCGCCAATTGCGCTACTTCGTTGTCGTCGCCGAGGAAGAACACGTCGGTCGCGCCGCCGAACGGCTGCATATTTCCCAGTCGCCACTGAGCCGGCAGATCGCCCAGCTCGAAGAACGCCTGGGTCTGACGCTGTTCGAGCGCAGCCAGCAACGTATTCGCCTGACTCGCGACGGCCAGACTTTTCTTGCCGAAACCCGCGCCCTGCTCACCCACGCCAATCGCCTCGAGTCCCTCGGCAAACGCCTCGGTCGCGGTGAAGAAGGCGGTTTGTGCATCGGCTATATCGAAAACGCCATGCACGCCGGCGTCCTGCCCAATGCCTTGCGCGTGTTGCGTGCGGATCGTCCCAACGTCCATGTCGCGCTGTACAACCTCAGCTCCGCCGAGCAATTGGAAGGCTTGCGACAGCGTAGTCTCGATATCGCCTTGGTGAGTGAGCCGCCGACCGATGACGACCCTGATCTGTTGGGCTTTCAGGTGCTGGATGATCCGATGCTGCTGGCGTTGCCGGAACACCATCCATTGGCGCAACAAGCGGCGTTGAGTCCCGATGATCTGGCTGATCAGGAATGGATCGGCGTGCAGCCGCGTCAGGATGCCAATGATGAGTTCGTCAGCGCCTGCATCCGCGCCGGCTTCACCCCGGATGTGCGCATGCAGGCGACCGAACCGTTTACCGCGCTGGGGTTGGTGGCGTCGGGGTTGGGGATTGCGATGATTCAGAAGGGTTTGAGCCATAACGCGCCACCGGGCGTGGTGTTGCGCGAGCTGCCGTGGCTGACCTTGACCACGCCATTGTGGGCGGCGTGGCACCGGATCAATTTGCGGCCGCTGGTCGAGACTTTCAGGAAAGTCCTGACTGACGACAAGATATCCGCTGACTGACAGGCTCGCTCCCACAGGTTTTGCGGTGGATCTACACTCAACGGATACGCCCCAGCCGTGAGTTGACCATGAAAATGTCCGCACAAATGACCGTCGTCGCGGTACTCGCCACCCTCGCTTATCTGGGTCTGGCCGTGTGGGGCATTGGCGGTGTGGCGATGTTCTTTTCCCATGGCTCGCTGGTGATCGTCGCACTGGCGACGGTGGCCATGGTGATCGCCTCACTGTTCAGCGAGGTCAACCTCAGCTCCGGTGAGCGTGAAGATCGCGCCAATCGCTGGGTGATTCCGGCGTTTGGGGTGATCGGACTGGTCAGTGGTTTCTTGCCGGCCTACTGCGACCGGGTGAACTTCTGGACGGTGGGCGGCGAAGGCGTGCGCTGGCTCGGCACTTTGCTGTTCATCATCGGCGGCGCGCTGCGATTGTGGCCGGTGTTTGTGCTGGGGCGGCGGTTTAGTGGATTGGTGGCGATACAGCCGGGGCACCGGTTGGTCACCGATGGCATTTACCAACGGCTGCGCAATCCGAGTTATCTGGGGTTGGTGATCAATGCCGTGGGCTGGGCGCTGGCGTTTCGCTCGGTGGTCGGCTTGATGCTGGCGGCGCTGACGTTGATTCCGCTGATTGCCCGAATTCATTCGGAGGAGGCCCTGCTGCGTGCGCAGTTTGGGGCGGAGTACGACGCTTACTGTGCGCGGAGTTGGCGTTTGGTGCCGGGGGTTTACTGACCACAGGGCAACACTTAACTCTGTGGGAGCTGGCTTGCCAGCGATAGCGGTAGTTCAGTCAAATTTATAGTGACTGACAGGGCCTCATCGCTGGCAAGCCAGCTCCCACAGGGACTGTGTTGTGTCAGTTTTTTTGCAGGTGAAGTTTGCCGTCGTTGTCGACCTTGACCTGCACCGCAGCATAACTGGCCAACGTCGCATGGGCCGTTTCCAGCGGATGCTGATGCGTCGTAGTGATGATCATCAGCGGTGCACCGGCCGCTTCGGCAGCCTGAATACCGACGGTGGCGTCTTCAAAGATCAGGCAATCATGCGGCTCCAGGCCCAGTCGTTTGGCCGCCAGTAAATAGCCGGCCGGGTCGGGCTTACCCGCCTTCACATCTTCAGCGGTGATCATCACCGCAGGCTCTGGAATCCCCGCCGCCGCCATGCGCCGCAACGCCAGATCCCGTGGCGCCGAGGTCACCATCGCCCAGCGATCTTTGGGCAGGCTGTTGAGAAACTTCGCCGCGCCGGGAATCTCGACAATGCCTTCAACGTCTCCGATTTCCGCCTCGGTAATGAACGCCGCTTGGGCATCAGCATCCACCCCCGGCAGGTTCAGACGGGTGATGGTATCGATGGCGCGCACGCCATGAATGGTCGGCAAAAAGGTCTCCACATCGACGCCATGGCGCACGGCCCAGGCTGACCAGATTCGCTCAGCGGCGGCAATGGAGTTGAGGACAGTGCCGTCCATGTCGAACAGAAACGCGCCGAACGCGCGATCGAATACAGCATCGTGAGCAGACAAAGGTTCGCATCCTCTGGCAAAAGACCGGGCGGGCAATGTAGCACTTGCCCGGCCGATTCACCCAGCGTGTCAGTGCAGGCGCGGTGCCTTGGATTTGAAGGCGCTGTCGACGCAGTCGAGCAACTGCCCAATGGCCCACGGCTTTTTGATGAACGCCACCGGATGCTTGACCCCGGAGGTCTCGGGCGTTTCATAACCGGACATGACCATCACCGGTTTGTCCGGCCAGCGGTCGCCGACCAGGTTGGCCAGATCCGCGCCATTAAGGGTGCCGGGCATGGTGATGTCAGTCAGCAGCAACGCCACGTTCGGGGCGTTTTGCTCAAGGTAAAGTGATGCGGCGTCGGCACTGGTCTGCGGCTCGACCTTGAAACCTTCCTCCTGAAGAATTTCGCAGAGAAACTCCAGAATCAACGGATCGTCCTCAACCACCAGAATCAATCCGTCAGGAAGGTGCGCGCTCGCCGTCGGTGTTGGGCACATGGAACTGCACTCCCTGAATTGCATTAACGATTTAGCGGCTTGAATCCGCTGCTTATCTGGTATGAGCAGCGGGCTCTGCAGAAATTCATTTTTGATACAGGTCTTTTGCGAAAGGCGGTTTTTGCCCCTCAGCGGCAATCGTTCGCGACGGCGTATTTGTGGTTAAAATGCCGGCCCTTTTGCTTGCCGATCCTGACCGATGAACCCTGAAGCCCTCGCTACTCTCCACGCCCATCTGCTGCCGGCCCTCGCGGCCGCACCGAGCGAAACCCGTCGCCTGTTCCACGGGCGCGGTCGCTGCTGGGCCGGGCTGGAGCAGTTGACCGTGGACTGGCTGCAAGGCGTGGTGCTGGTGTCGCTGTTCAAGGAGCCGGCACCTGAGCAACTGGACAATCTCAAGGCGTTGCTGCTGGAACTCACCGGTTCCGCCGAATGGAAACAGTCTGGCGCCCACACGTTGCTGATCCAGCATCGCTACTTGCCGCAGAGCACCGCCGAATGGCTGCTGGGTGAGGAGATCGACGAAATGAGCATCGTCGAGGGTGGTTTGCAGTACCGCGTCGACCTGGGACGCAAACAGAACGCCGGGCTGTTTCTCGACATGCGCTACGGGCGCAACTGGGTGCGCGAACAGGCCAACGGCAAACGCGTGTTGAACCTGTTTGCCTACACCTGCGGTTTTTCCGTGGCCGCCATCGAGGGTGGTGCCAGCCATGTGGTCAATCTGGACATGTCCCGCGCAGCTCTGAGCCGTGGCCGTGACAATCATCGCTTGAACGGCCATGACCTGAGCAAAGTCAGTTTCCTCGGCCACGACCTGTTCAAGTCCTGGGGCAAGGTGATCAACAGCGGCCCGTATGATCTGGTGATCATCGACCCGCCGTCATTCCAGAAAGGCAGTTTCCTGCTGACCAAGGATTACCAGCGCGTGCTGCGTCGTTTGCCGGAATTGCTCACCGCGCAGGGCACGGTGCTGGCGTGCATGAATGACCCGGCGTTCGGTTCTGACTTTCTGATTGAGGGCGTGACGCAGGAAGCGCCGAGTCTGCGTTTTGTAGAGCGGCTACAGAATCCGCCGGAGTTTCCGGACATTGATCCTGAAAGCGGACTCAAGGCTTTGGTCTTCCAGCGCACCCCCTGACACCCCGCCATCGCGCAAACACCACGGCCCCCTGTGGGAGCTGGCTTGCCAGCGATGAGGACGGCGCAGTCGACATCTTCATCGCCCGACATACCGCCATCGCTGGCAAGCCAGCTCCCACAGGTTTTGCGGTGAATCAGGGAGTTGGTGGGCGCAACACCAGCGCAAACAACTCACCATGCCCGGTGACATTGAGCTTGTGATACAGATTGCGGCGATGCACCTTCACCGTCTCCGGCGAGATGCCCATTTGCTGGGCCATCGCCTTGCTGGAGAATCCCTGCAAGATCAGCCGCGCAGTATCGACCTCGCGCACCGTCAGCCGCGCATCGAAACGATCAAGCAACGTTGCCAGATCACCGACCGGCGTTTCCGCCAGCGCGCCCTGCGGCGGCAGCAACTGCACATGCCGACGCATCGCCGCCAACACCCAATCGCGCACGCACAGCAGTCGACCCTGCTCGGCCATGCCGAACGGCGTCGAACGGCCCAAGGACAAACCGAGCACGCCGCCCTCGACATTGATCATGAACTGCAACTCGTCCTCGCCCACCACTGAACGAAAATAGCTCTGGTAGTACTCGCTGTGCAGAAACTGGTCCGGCGCCACCGAGGCGAGGCTGTGCAAGCCGTCGGCAATGCCGGTCGATGCGACCTGGTAAAACGGATCGAGCAGGTACATGCCGGCGCTGTAACTGGCCAGTTCTTCCTGCTCGTCGGGACGGCCCTTGCTGTCGAAGTCGATCAGCAACTGCGGCGCCTGCCCGGCTTTCATCAGCGCCACCAGCGCGTTGTCCAGCGGCACCAGCAGCCGCAACGTATCGACCAGCGCACGCCAGAAACCCTCTTGGCCAACACCGGCGAATACCCGCGCCAGACTTTGATGCACCGGCAGTTCCTGCAGTAACGCGTCCACGCACTACCCCTTTTGAGTAACCCATGATGGGAATGGGTCAGGCGTGACCGGCCCGATAGGCTGAGCACTCCTGTTCATCACCGGCCTGCACAGGCCAGGAGTGCCGCATCATGCGTCGTCACCGAGGCTGTATCAACCTCAGCATTCAACTGGGCCTGCTGGCGGGTATTGGCGCCGGCTCAATGGCCATGGCCGCCGACGCGCCGAGCGTGCACGTCTACAACTGGTACGACTACATCGGCCCGAACACCCTGCACGATTTCCAGCGCGACAGCGGTATCCAACCGGTCTACGACACCTTCGACAGTGCCGAAGTCCTTGAAGGCAAACTGATGACCAGCCGCAGCGGCTATGACGTGGTGGTGGCGAGCAACTTCAGCCTGCCGACGCTGATCAAGGCCGGCGCCCTCGCCCCGCTGCCGCGCGAGCAACTGCCGGGCTGGAAGAATCTCGACAGCGACTTGCTGGCGAAACTGGCCAACAACGATCCCGGCAATCAGTACGCGGTGCCGTACCTGTGGGGCACCAACGGCATCGGTTACAACGTCGACAAAGTGCGCGCGGCGCTCGGCGACAAGGCGCCGGTGGATTCGTGGGATCTGGTGTTCAACGAAGACAACCTCGCCAAACTCGGCCAATGCGGCGTGGCGATGCTCGATTCACCGTCGGAAATGCTGCCGGTCGCCCTGCACTATCTCGGTCTGCCACCGAACAGCACCGATCCTGAAGACTATAAAAAAGCCGAAGTGTTGCTGCTGAAACTGCGCCCGCACATTGCCTACTTCAACTCGTCGAAATTCATCAGCGACCTGTCCAACGGCAACATTTGTGTAGCGGTCGGTTGGTCGGGCGCGATGCTGGAAGCCAAGACCAATGCCGAGCAAGCCAACAACGGCGTGAAAATCGCCTACAGCCTGCCCAAGGAAGGCGCTCCAGTGTGGTTCGACACGCTGGTGCTGCTCAAGGACGCGCCGAATCGTCCTCAGGGTCTGGCCTTTATCGACTATCTGCTGCGCCCCGAAGTGATCGCGCCGGTCAGTGATCATCTGTCGTACCCCAATGGCAATCGCGCGGCGACAGCGCTGGTGGCCGCCGCGACTCGGGACAATCCGGCGGTGTATCCCTCCGCCACGGCGATGGCCACGCTGTACACCCTTGAACCCCTGCCGAAAGCCAGCGAACGAGTGCGCACGCGGGTGTGGAGCAAGGTCAAGAACGGCCAGTAAGAACAACGCATTCCCCCTGTAGGAGTGAGCCTGCTCACGATAGCGGTCTGCCTGATAACACTGTTTTGCCGGACAAACCGCTATCGCGAGCAGGCTCACTCCTACAGGTTTTGTGATTCAACAGACATTTTTTAGAGAGACAGAAACCAATGAAACCTCGTGCCCGTGACCTCAACATCCGCATTGGCCAACTACCTCACGGCCCGCTCAACGCCATCACCGACGTCCCCGGCGTGCGCGTCGGCCACAGCAACGTGCGCGGACGCAGCAGTGCCGGACGCGACATCTGCACCGGCGTCACGCTGATCGAACCGCGTCCGGGTTCGACCAATCAGCAACCGTGTTTTGCCGGCGTGCATGTGCTCAACGGCAATGGTGACGCCACCGGACTTGAGTGGATTCGCGAGGCGGGTCTGCTGACCAGCCCGATTGCGTTCACCAACACCCACAGCCTCGGTGTGGTGCGCGATGCATTGATTGCACTGGATCGCCAGCAACAACCGGACGACGGTCGCCTCTACTGGAACATGCCGGTGGTGCTGGAAACCTTTGACGGCTTGCTCAATGACATCAACGGTTTTCACGTCCAGCCTGAACACGTCGCCGAAGCGCTCTTCGCCGCCGTGGATGGTCCCGTCACGGAAGGCGCCGTCGGCGGTGGCAGCGGCATGATCTGCCATGAATTCAAGGGTGGCATTGGCACTTCGTCGCGGCGCTTGAACGCTGCCCAGGGCGGCTGGACTGTCGGCGCAATCGTACAGGCCAACCACGGTATTCGCAGTGAGTTGCGGGTCGACGGCTACCCGGTCGGACGTTACATGGAGCAGAAAGATTCGCCGTTCTTGCGCGCCTCATTACCGCATCCGGGCATGGGTTCGATCGTCGTCTGCCTGGCCACCGATGCGCCGCTGTTGCCGCACCAGTGCACACGTCTGGCGCAACGCGCGAGCCTGGGCCTGGCGCGCACCGGCGGCGGTAACGAGGATCACAGCGGCGACATCTTCATCGCCTTCGCCACCGGCAACGCTCACGTGCCGCCCGCGGCCTACGAAGGCAAAGGCGCGCCGACCTGCGATGGTTTGCGCATGGTCAACAATGACCACATCAGCGAGCTGTTCCTGGCCGCGACCGAAGCGGTTGAAGAAGCGATCATCAATGCGTTGCTGACCAGCGACAGCACCGAGGGCAACGGCCATTCGGTGCCGGGACTGGATGCCGAAACCCTGCTCGCTGCCCTCGAAAAATCAGGCTGGCCCGGCGCCCGCTGACACCGTAAAAACACTGTAGGAGTTGCCGAAGGCTGCGATCTTTTGATTTTGCTTTTAAAAGACAAGATCAAAAGATCGCAGCCTTCGGCAGCTCCTACAGTGGTTATGTGAAGATTTGGCTGCCGAGTTCCCTTGCAACCGCCAACTGCTCCCGTGGATCGCGCAACTCCGATTCCGGCAGCAACGTTGAACTCAGCACTGTCGCCCCGCAGTAATCGAAAATCCCGTGTTCAATCTGCGCTTTCATCGCCGCGCCATAGCCATGGCGTTCATAGGTGCGCGCATCCGCGCCGGCGAGGCCGACCAGATGCACGCGCAGGCGCTGCAGCAGCTTCACATGCTTGAGGTCACCACTGAAATCAAAAGCCCAGCCATTGCTGAACACCCGATCAATCCAGCCTTTGAGCAATGCCGGCATCGACCACCAGTACACCGGGTACACCAGCACCAAGGTATCGGCGCGGTCGATGCGTGCCTGCTCGGCCAGGACATCGGTGGGCGGCGCGGACTCACGGTGATGTACGGCGAAATCGGCCGCGCCGAAACGTGGTTCGAAGCCTTCGGCAAAGAGATCGGCGATTTCAAAAGTGTTGGCCGGGTTAGCCTGAACAAGGCTTTCGGCAATTTGCGCGGCGACGCTGTGGGTCAGCGAGCGTGGGTCGTGATGCGCGACGACGATCAAGGCGTGCATGGCAATTCTCCGGTTGGTGATTGCTCACCAAGGCTTATATACTCTTGGTAAGTTACGAACAGTAAGTTACGTTTGGTATATAAACGATGTCAACCACTGAAATCAGCCAACCCGTCCCCCCCGCTCCGCGGCGTCGCCTGTCCCGTGAAGATCGCCTGCGCCAATTGCTCGATGTCGGCTGGCAAATCATCCGCGCCGAAGGCACCGACGCCCTGACCCTCGGCTATCTCGCCGAAATGGCCGGGGTGACTAAACCGGTGGTGTACGATCATTTCGTCACGCGCTCCGGATTGCTCGCAGCGCTCTATCGGGATTTCGATGCACGACAAACGTTGCTGATGGACGCCGCCGTCGCCCAAAGCGAGCCGACACTGACCGGCATCGCTTCGGTGATTGCCACAGCGTACGTTGATTGCGTGATGCTGCAGGGCAACGAGATACCAGGGATCATCGCTGCGCTGGCGAGCACCCCGGAACTGGAGAAGATAAAGCGCGAGTACGAGGCGATCTTCCTTGAAAAATGCCGCCGCGATCTGGCGCCGCACGCGAGCGGCGGGCAGATCAGCCAGGCCGCATTGCGGGCGATGCTCGGCGCCGCCGAAGCGCTGTCGCACGCGGCGGCCAACGGTGAAATCAGCGCGCAAGAGGCCAGTGACGAACTGTTTGCGACCCTCCTGGCCATGGTCGAACGCGCCGCCGCCAGGGCGACTGGCGGTACTTGAGCCGCCACTTGCACACTCCTAGGATGGAATCACGCAGTGGCTCCGCTCTTCGAGCACTGCGTAGGCGCGGGTGCTCTGAACCCCAATCAAGCCCGCGCCTTGCTTCGTGCGCATCTTGAGCCTCGAGGGCTCTACTTCCTCCCCATCAAAGAGCTTTGAGGCTCTTTTTTTGTCTGCGTAAATCAGCAGTCCGACAGCGAATCGATGCGGATCGAGCGCCACGCCGCTTGTGCCAGCAACTCGCGATAATCCGCCGGGCTGCCCTTCACTCGTCCGGCCAACCAGGCGCGGCAATAACTGTCGGCCTGACCAATGATCAACGACGGCAACAGTTCGGCGGGCAGCGCCTTGAGTTCGGCAGCGCGCCCCGATTCGGCCAGCCAGTCGCGCAGACGCAGATTGCGGGTCTTGTTGCGCTCCGCCAGTTCGTCTTTGAACGGACCTTTGGTCACGGCAAACCGCGCGTGGTACTGGAAGCGCGCCCACTGCGGTTGACGTTCGACCCAATCGACGTAGCTGAACACCAGCGCCTGCACACCTTCCTCGGTGGTTTTCGCCGCCTCCAGATAGGTATCGCGCAACCTCGCCTGATCCTCCAGCGCGGTGAAAAACAATGCGGCGACCAAACCCTCCTTGTTGCCGAAATGGTGATAGATCGCCCCGACGCTGGTGTCGCACTCGGCGCGAATCATGTCGATGGTGGTGGCCTCGATCCCCTGTTCATTGAACAGGCTCAGCGCCTTGCGAAAGATATCGCGCTTGAGTTCGGCGCGACGGCCGGGGTAACTGCGTTCCAGTAGATCTGCGGTGTCCATGCGGCTGACTGCCTGAAAATCGGATTGAAAGGCACACGTCGTGCCCATGAAAAAAACACGCACAGGTTGACAGATTTCCCGCAGACCGAATACCGTTCCGTTACAGAATATTATTCTGTAACGGAACATCATTCTGCAAATTCACTTTTCGCGAGGCGTTTCCATGAGTCAGTTTCTCAGCATGTTCAACAGCGCAGGTCCGCAAGCCTTCAGCCAGATGGCCTGCCAGGTCGCGCCGTACTTCAGCACCATCAACCCGCTGGTGACCGAGTTGCGCGCCAATGCGGCGACGGTGCAAGTGCCGTTCCGTCGTGAGATCACCAATCACCTCGGCACCGTGCATGCGATTGCCATGTGCAACGCCGCAGAACTCGCCGCCGGGATGATGACCGATGTATCGATCCCGGCCGGCGCACGCTGGATCCCCAAAGGCATGACCGTGGAATATCTGGCCAAGGCGAAAACTGATGTAACGGCGGTGGCCAGTGGTGAGGGCGTTGATTGGCAGAGCGAGGGCGACAAGATCGTCACCGTGGATATTCGCGACACCGAGGGCAAGCACGTGTTCACGGCGCGGATCACCATGAACGTCAAACTCGGCTGAATGACGCGCACAAAAAAGCCCTTGCTGCGCCATTCACAGCAAGGGCTTTTTCAGCGATGTGAGGTCAGTGTACGGTCAGGCGTTGCCGGACAAATTCTTCGGTGTGGCGGGTGGTCTGATCGAGGTGTCGATCGCGCTGTTTCTCAGCATCGAGCATCGCCCGCTTGCCGTTTTTCTGCAGTAGATAGGTGTGGATCTGCTGGACTTCCAGCGACCGGTAAATCGGCGTGGTGTCGATAAATCCGCGCAGGCCGTTGCTGCGGTAATGCCGGGTGCTCATCAATACCTGCGTTTCCCGTGAACCGATCACTTCAAAACCCAAGGCTTCGAAGTACGGGACTTTACCCACGGTGCAGGCCAGTTCCGCGTGGGGATAACGCCCGAGCATTTCGCCGATCAGCGCCCGCGCCACGCCCTGACGCCGATGCCCTTCGCGCACGGCCATATAAGCCACGCTGCAGGCTTCCCAATCGCCCTGCACCGGCAGGTACAACAGAAAACCGATCACTTGCTCTGGATCATCCTCGTCGGTGGCGACCAGCAACTCGACGTCGGTGCCCTTCTCGCCATTCAACGCTTCCAGATACAGATGCACCTCATAGCCGACCGCGTACTGATAGACGTTGTACAGCAGGTTGCTCGGGCCGAGACCGACCGCGCTGATGTCGGTCAGGTAATCGACGACCATTTGCAGGATCTGGCTGTTGACGCCTTCGGGGCATGGGGTTTTGTAGTGGGTGATGCGTGGCATGAGGAACTCCGACGGTGAAAAGCGTTGCCGACCGGCGCTGCGGTCGACGAGCCGCGACATCATACCGTGACCGGCCCGCTCGACGTCTAAAGTTCCTGTTCCGAGCGCCGATGTAACGGTCTCCTACAAAAGTCACCACCAGGGATCGGCCATGTACTACCCGCGCGAAGCTGCCAAGGATCACCTCTATAACCGTATCGTCATGCTGACCGTTGCTTGCTGCGTAGTTCTGCTGCTCGCTGCAATGGCTCACAAGTCGGGCATGCTTTATGGGGCGCTGAGTTTCAACGGTGTGGAAAACCGCGGCAGCGTCACGGCATTGGAGCAGATTCCAATGAACGCCAATGGCAAGGTCATTCACTATCAATACACCGATGTTCAAGGCCAGACCCATGAAGGGCAACACGCCGACGAACGCTACGTTGAGCATACCCAGTACGAAGTCGATGGTCCGATCACCCTGCTGGTGTCGCCGTGGATGCCCGATAAAAGCTGCATCGCCAGCCAGTTGCAGAGCTACCGAACGAGCTTCTGCATCATGACTGGTGGTGTGTTGCTCGCGTTGCTGTTTCTGCTGATCTCGGGCAGAACGTTCTGGCAGATTCAGGCAATGAAAGAGCAAGACCGGTTCTATTGAGTCCAGACTCACAGGCAAAAACCATCACGCGCGCCGGGCGTCTTGCTGCGGCGCCATCCTGACGTTCTCGCATCGCCCTCCCTGAAAAAAAATTCATCCGCCGCATAGGGGATCTTTCGCAAATCAGGCATCCAATTCTGCAGCTGCGTTCACTTTTCGACGCAGGCCTTGAGGAGTTGTCATGAGCGTTTTGCGTTCCCTGTCCAAATGGCGAAAAACCCTGCTGCTGGTGTCGCTGACGCTGGCGGCGCTGAGCAGCGCCCCGGTGTTTGCGCAACCGGTGGTGATCGTCCAGCAAGCCCCGCCGCCGATGCGTATGGAAGTGATGCCCGGCGCGCGTCCTGGTTATGTCTGGGATCAAGGTCATTGGCGCTGACAAGGACGCGGTTATGTGTGGATACCCGGCCACTGGCAACCGGTGAGGTACGGCGCGCGCTGGAAACCCGGGCACTGGCAGGCACGCGGGCCAAACTGGTTCTGGGTCGAGGGGCATTGGGTGCGATGAATGCGCGACAGCCTGGCCATCACTTCTTGCGAGAACACCACCATGTCGAAAACCGTTAAAGCACTGCTGGCCGCCACGCTGGTGGCCGTTACGTTGTCCGGTTGCGTCGTCGAGCCGGCCCGTCCGCATCGGCCTCCGCCGCTGGTCGAAGTGGTTCCGGTGATGCCGGCACCGGGTTATCACTGGGTTGCCGGGCACTATCGCTGGGGCGGCAATCAATGGCGCTGGGAGCCGGGGCACTGGCGGGCGTATTGATTGCAACGGCTGGCGTCACTGCTGCGGCGCCACCACCTTGAACTTGATGGCGATGTCCTTGGACACCACGGTGTCCGCCCACTCCCCCGCGCCGAGGCCGAACTCATCGCGGTGGAGCACCAGCTCACCGTCGAAAACGCCGATGGCGCTGTCCGGTTTCAATTCCACCGGTACCTGAACCTCACGGGTGATGCCTTTGAGGGTGAGCTGGCCGTAGATCAAGTAAAGATATTTGATTTTTGGATCTTGGGTAAAACGCTTGGATTCGAACACCGCGACCGGGAATTTTTCAGTGTCGAACCACGCCGGTTTCACCAGCTCGGTGTTGGCGTCTTCGCTGCCGGCATCGATGCTGGTGAGGTCAATGTGCAGCGTGGTACGGGCGTTGGCGAGGTTGTCGGTATCAAAGTCCAGCGTCGCCTCGAACTTGCCGAAGGTGCCGTACATCCGCGAGCCCATCTGGTTGTAGGTAAAACTGATCTGGCTGGCGGTGGTGTTGACCCGGGTGTATTCGACAGCTTGTGCGACAGAGACGACGCACAGCGAACACGCGGCAGCCAGCAGCGATCGGATCGACATCGGATTCTCCAGGCGGGGCTTGCCGTCGAGGGACTCGATTGACTTAAGCAAACATCCGTCCGATACGCCAGCGCCTACACCAAGCGCTCGATTTTCTGATGCTGCCAGACCAGTTTGTAATATAGGGTCTGCAGTACCAGCATGCCCAGATACGCCACCGGAAACGCCATCCACACGCCTTGCAAACCATATTGCCCGTCCAGCCAGTACGCCGCTGGCAGCTGCACACCGACCACGCAAATGATCGCAATGATCACCGGCACCAACACCGTGCCGCTGGCGCGCATGATCCCGCCAATGATGGCCTGGAAGCCAAACACCAACAGGCTCCACAACATGATGTGCAGCAGATGCTCAGCCATCGCCCGGGTCGAGTCCTCGGTCAGGAACAGTCCCAGCAACCAGTGTGACAACAGGTAACCGAGCACGATCAGGCCGCCGGTCAGGCATACGTTGATCAACAGCCCGGTGCGCAGGATCGGCCCCATGCGCTCCAGCCGCCCGGCGCCGATGGCCTGTGCACCGAGGATCGACGCGGTGATTGCAATCGACAACGCCGGGAACTGCACATAGTTGACGATCTGCGTCACCGCGCCATACGCCGCCGTCGCTTGCGAGCCGTGCTGGTTGACCAGCGCCAGAATCACCAACTCCGACAGCGACAGTACAATCATCTGCACGCCGGTCGGCAGGCCGATGCGCAACACCTTGCCGAGAATCACCCCGTCGAGGCGCAACGCAGCAAAGAACTCGCGGTCCGGCGCCAGTGGATGGCCCTTGCGAATAAGGCGCCACGCCAGCCATGCCATCGCCGCCAGGTTACCGGCCAGCCCCGCATACGCCGCGCTCTGAATGCCCAGTTGCGGCAAGCCGAACCAGCCGCGAATCAGCGCCGGTGTCAGGGCCAGCCCGACGCAGGTCGAGACCATCAGCGCCAGCAATGGCGACAGCGTATCGCTGACCCCGCGCAACAGCTGCGTGAACAACACAAACACCAGCAGCGACGGCAAGATCCACATCATCACATGGGCATACGCCACCGCATCGTCGAGCACATCTGCCGGCGTGCCCAGCCCGGTCAGCGCCTGTCGCGCGAACACGCTGCCCAGCACCGCAGCCACCAGACCGATCAACACCCCGAGCAACAGCGTCGCCCCGGCAATCGCCTTGACCATGTGCGGCTCACGCGCGCCCCATGCCTGACCGATCAACACCCCGGCGCCCGCGCCGAGGCCGATCACCAGTGCGATAAAGAAGAACACGATGGGAAACATCCCCGACACCGCTGCCAACGCCTGGGTGCCGAGCATCTGACCGATGTAGATGCTGTTGACCGTGCCCGACATCGATTGCAGAAAATTGGACAGCACCATCGGCGCGAGGAACAACAGGTAGGTGTGCCAGAGTGGGCGTTGGGCGACGGCTTGCATTGAATAGAGGTCCATCTCGACGGCGGGAGGGCTGATTGAGGATAGCTTCGGTGAGTTGCTCGCGGGGTGCAATTAACATTTCAAATCGGTGTTTATTACCGGTGCCCGCACCTGTGTAATGAGCACGGATCTATAGGTGTCGGTTCAGCACTGTGGTAAACAACTGCCCACTTCCATTGCTCTCATTGAGGCTCTGTTCATGCCGCACGTTGCCAATCTGTTGACCGCCAGCCTCCTCGCCCTGCTCGCCACCAGCGCTCACGCCGCCGCGCCCGCCGAAACGTTGAAGCCGTTGCTGGAAACACTCAACGAACGTCTGAACATCGGCGACCTCGTCGCGCTGACCAAATGGGACAGCGGCAAGCCGATTCAGGACAGCCCGCGTGAGGCGCAGGTCATCGCCAATGCTCGCACGCTGGCCGCCGAGCGCCAACTCGACCCGGAGGACGTGGCGCAACTGATCGCTGCGCAAATGGAGGCGAACAAACTGGTGCAGTACGGTTTGCTCGCACAGTGGCAAGCGACCGGTAGCGCGCCGGACACCCCGCGCCCCGACCTGGGCAAGCAGATCCGCCCGCGCCTGGATGAACTGCAAACCCGCCTGCTGCAGCAATACGCCGCCTTCACGCCGTATCGCCATGACGCCAATTGCCCGGCGTGGCTGGCCAAGGCGCGCAGTGGCCTGGCCCACGATGCGTTGCATGAACTGGCCCTGACGCGGGCGACCGGTGAGCTGTGTGTGCGATCAACAGCCCCATGAAACGGGGGTTCGGGCATACATTGCTGGCGTCGATAGTCACCATCACGTCAATGAAGTTCTCATAAATAATCCACGGCGTAACATCGGCTCCAGACAAACAACTACCCCTTGGAGCACACGATCATGAAACGCCAAACCCTTCTCGGCATCGCTTTCTCGGTTTTCGCCATTAACGCTTTTGCCGCCACTGCGGCACACACCCAGGTCGCTGAAGGCGGCTCGGACAAGCTGATTGAAAGTCGTGTTGCCGAGGGCGGTTCCGATCGTCTGCTTGAACGCCGCGTTGCCGAAGGTGGTTCCGATCGTCTGCTCGAACGCCGCGTTGCCGAAGGTGGTTCCGATCGCCTGCTCGAACGCCGTGTTGCCGAAGGTGGTTCCGATCGCCTGCTCGAACGCCGCGTTGCCGAAGGTGGTTCCGATCGCCTGCTCGAACGCCGTGTTGCCGAAGGTGGTTCTGATCGCCTGCTCGAACGCCGCGTTGCCGAAGGTGGCGCTGATCGCCTGCTCGAACGCCGCGTTGCCGAAGGTGGTTCCGATCGTCTGATCGAACGCCGCGTCGCTTAACGCTGCGGCTTCATCGCAATCGCAATAAAAGCCCGGCCTGATCAGCCGGGCTTTTTCACGTCCGCCGCCATCCATTCCCCGACTGGCCACCCACCGCCCATTGCGCATACCATGCGGGCACAACTCCAAAACAGACCTCGCCTGCCCATGCTCAAAGCCAGTCTGCGTAGCCACCTCACCCTTTGGTTTGCCGGTTTATCCCTGCTGACACTGCTCAGCGTTGGCTTCTATGTCGGTCACATCGCCACGGAACAGATGAAGCAGGCCAGCGGCAATGCCTTGCTCAACACCGCGCGCTCGGCCGCATCGTTGCTGGGTGAACAACTGCGCGAACGCCAGTTGGAGGTTTATCTGCTCAGCCGCGCGCCGCATCTTGAGCGTGGCGATCTGGACAACCCGGCGATTCTGAAATCAATGCAACTGCGCACTCAGGCGCGCGCCGAGTATGCGTGGATGGGCGTCACCGATGCCGAGGGCAAGGTGCATCAAGCGGTGAACGACTTGCTGGTCGGTCAATCAGTGCAACAACGGCCGTGGTTCCAGGCCGGTTTACGCAGTGAGTACACCGGCGACCCTCACGAAGCGGTGTTGCTGGCGAAATTGCTGCCGGGGCTGCCGAACGGTGAACCGCTGCGTTTCATCGATTTCGCCGCGCCGATCCATAACGCCGACGGTCAGGTGATTGGTGTCCTGGGCGCCCATGCACACTGGAGCTGGGTCACGCGCATTGTTGAGTCGGCGGCGTTTTCGCATAAAAACTCAATGCCGGATATCGAAGCGTTGATCATCGATCACGATGGCAAGATTCTCTATCCCGAAGTACTGATGGGCCAGCAACTGGCGGCGACTGATTCGAAGTTGCAGGGCTGGACCGCGGGTAACGGCTTCCTCACCAGCATGGTCACCGTCCCGACGCCATCGAGTACGGCGCTGTCGTGGTCGATTGCCGTGCGCCAGCCATTGGAAACCGCGCTGCAACCGGCGCGCCTGCTGATGTACAAATTGCTGATACTGGGTGTCGTCGCAGCGGTGTTGTTCGGGCTGGTGGCCTACTATCTGGCGCTGTACCTGAGCCGCCCGATCGAACAACTCGCGCGCTCGGCACGGCAGGTGCAAAACCAACAGCCCGGCGCACAATTCCCGCTGCAACACCCGGTGCTGGAAATTGCCCAGCTCGGGCAATCCATTGATGCAATGACGCAATCGCTGCTCGGTAAAGAGCGCGAACTGCAAGAGGCCAATGCCTCGCTGGAAGCCACCGTGGCACAACGCACCGCAGCCCTGACACTGGCCAACGCCGAACTGCTGAATCTGGCGACCCACGATGCCTTGACCGGCGTATACAACCGTCGCCGCTTCGATGAGAAGCTCACCGAGTACACACTGCTGTTCCGCCGCACTGGACGCCCGTTTTCCCTGCTGCTGATCGATGCCGACCACTTCAAACGAATCAATGACACGCACGGTCACGCGGTGGGGGATGAGGTACTACAGCAGTTGGCGCAACTGATTCAGAGCAGCTTGCGCACCACCGACTTCGTCGCCCGCTACGGCGGCGAAGAGTTCGCTGTGCTGTTGCCGGAAATCGCCAAACCCGACACCCCGGAAGTTGTCGCCGAGAAAATTCGCGCGGCGGTTGCCGAGGCCGATTTTCCTGTGGTCGGGAATGTGACGGTGAGCATCGGCGTCGGCCTGGCGGATCCGGCCGACAACAGCCACAGTGCTCTGATCAAACGCGCTGATCAGCAGCTCTATCAAGCCAAAGCAGCGGGCCGTAACCAAGTGGCGTAATCAGGCCTTCTTCACTTCGCAAATCCCGTTGGCCTTGTTCTTCCCGGTGTAGGACACAGCAGGCGAACCATCGGGATTGATACTCAGGGAAATGGTCACGCCCGCGCCTTTGGCTTCGAAGTAGTTGTCGTTGAATTTCTTCAACTGGCCTTCCTTGCCATTGATATAAATCGGGCCGCCCTCATCGGCGTGCACTTCGATCTTGCCCGGGCACGTAGCGTTGAGCAGGGGGATGCCAGCGTGGGCCAGTCCGGTGGCAAACAACAGCGGCGCTGCCAATAGCAAAGATTTCATGGTGGGTTCCTTGAAGGCGGCAAAAACGCCGAAAGCTTTTTCATGTCATTTTTCAATCAGGGACTTGGGTGCCCGGCATATCGCCCGAACACACCAACTTGAATCGCGAACAAGGCGTGGCCGTGACGGTTATGACCCCTGTGGGCTGCATTCCCACGCAGAGCATGGGAACAATCAATCGCAGCCTGCGCCAGCTCCTGCCGTTATTGCGTGAAGGTCTGGAGGTATGCCAGCAGATTGTCGAGTTTCTCTTCGTCGCTCTGCCCCCAGAAAATCATCCGCGTACCCGGCACCACACCTTTCGGATCCTTCAGATAAGCGATAAGCGTCTCACGATCCCAAGTCACCCCCGAGTTCTTCATCGCATCGGAATACACGTAATTCTCTGACGTCCCGGCAGGCCGACCAATGATGCCATTGAGCTGCGGGCCGAATCCGGGACGGGCCGATTCGCCGACCTGATGGCAGCCGCCACACAAACGCGGGAAGATTTTCGCGCCGGCCTCGGGGTCGCCCGCGGCGTGGGAGAGCGTACTGAACAGGCTGGTGCCGAGCATCAGGGCGAGTGACAGTGCTGCGGTGTTTTTCATCGAGGGTTCCGGGTCGGTCTGCATCGGGCGGCGCAAGGGTAGCATTTTGTTTTTACCGGTAAGCGCCAACGACCTTTCTGATTTTAATCAATGCGTGACGCAACACGTCCATGTCCACCGAGCCTAATGCCAGACGAATCGCATGCGGCGCATGGCCCGACACCGAAAACGGCTCGGCGGTGGTGACGGAAATCTGTTCGTGCATCAGCTCGACGACAATCTGATCGGCGCGCACATCCTCCGGCAACGGTAGCCACAGGAAATACGACGCCGGATGGCCAAGGCTCGGCAGTCCTTTCAACACTTCGGCCGCCAGCGCCTGCCGCGCCTTGGCGTCGTTGCGCTTCTGTTCCTCCAGCAGCGTCACTGTGCCGTCGTCGAGCCAGCCACAGGCGATGGCAGTCATGATGCCCGGCGTATTCCAGGTCGTGGCGCGAATGATGCGTTCCAGCGCCGGCACGGTCTCTGTCGGTGCAGCGATGAAACCGACGCGCAGGCCCGTGGCGATGTTTTTCGACAGGCCCGAGACGTACACCGTGCGCTCCGGCGCCAGATCGATCAACGTACGCGGTGGGTTGTCCACCAGAAATGCGTAGGCTGCGTCCTCAATGATCGTCAGATCATGCTGACGGGCAATCGCCACCAACTGCTCGCGCTGCGCCGGAGGCATCACCCAGCCCAGCGGATTGTGCAACGTCGGCATGCTGTACACGGCGCGCACCGAGCGGCTGCGACAGAGTTTGTCCAGCGCGGCGAGATCCGGCCCATGCTCGTTGAATGCAATCGCCACGACCTCCAGGTGCAGCGCTTCGGCCAGCACCTTGAACCCGGAATAGGTCAGCGCATCGGCGGCAATCACATCCCCGGGTTTGAGCAGCGCCATCAGCGTCACCGCCAGGCCTTGCTGGGCGCCGTTGACGATCAGCACTTGCTCGGCCTCGACGTTCACCCCGCGCGTCAGCAGATGCCGAGCGACAGACGCACGCTCGTGGGCACGACCGGCGTGCGGCTGATAGCGCAGCAACGCCTCCAGATCACCCGACAACGCCAGTTGGCGCAACGCGCTGCGCAACAAATCGGCCTGACCGGGCAGCGACGGGTAGTTGAAGTTAAGGTCGATCATGCCGACCGCCACCTGTTTCTGATCGATGCCCTGCCCCGGCGACAGCGAGGTTTCGCGGACAAACGTGCCGCGCCCGGTCTCGCCGCTGACCAGGCCCATCGCCTCCAGCTCCGCGTACACCCGCGAGGCCGTGACCAGCGCTAACCCTTCTTGAGCCGCTAATTGCCGATGAGTCGGCAACCGCGTACCCGGCGGCAATTGGCCCGAGCGAATGTCTGCGGCAAAGGCGTCAACCAGTGTCTTGTAGCGTGAACGTGGCATGCCGGATGTATCCATGACAATTTTTTGATTGTGCTGATTCTCAGCTCTAGCATGACCGCAACGCAACCCACTTCTGAGCGTGAACGGTGATGGAACGGACCTCGAATCTGACGACCCCGGCACTGGAAAAAACCAGCGGCTGGATCAACGGTTTTATCGGCGTGGTGATTTTCAGCGGTTCACTGCCGGCCACGCGTGTGGCGGTGCTGGAGTTCGATCCGGTGTTTCTCACCGTGGTCCGCGCCGCCATCGCCGGGGTGTTGGCGGTGGCGCTGTTGTGGTTGTTTCGCGAACGGCGCCCGGCGCGCAATCAGTGGCTGTCGCTGTTGATAGTCGCGATGGGCGTGGTGCTCGGCTTCCCGCTGCTGACCGCCCTGGCGCTGCAACACGTGACGTCAGCACATTCGATTGTGTTTGTCGGCTTGCTGCCACTGGCCACGGCAATTTTCGCCGTGCTGCGCGGCGGTGAGCGGCCGCGACCGGTGTTCTGGATTTTCTCGATTCTCGGCAGCGCTTTGGTCGTCGGGTTCGCCCTGGCACAAGGTCTGACCGCCTCGCCCACCGGTGACCTGCTGATGCTCGCCGCCATTCTGGCCTGCGGCCTCGGCTATGCCGAAGGCGCGAAGCTGTCGCGAACCCTCGGTGGCTGGCAGGTGATTTGCTGGGCGCTGGTGCTGTCGCTACCGCTCATGGCGGTGTTGAGTATGTGCTTGGCGCCCGCCTCGTTCAGCACGATCAGTCTGTCGGCGTGGCTTTGCCTGGGCTACGTGTCGCTGTTCAGCATGCTGATCGGTTTTGTGTTCTGGTATCGCGGCCTGGCCCAAGGCGGGATTGCCGCGGTCGGTCAGTTGCAATTGCTCCAACCGTTTTTCGGCTTGGCGTTGGCGGCGACGCTGCTGCATGAACACGTCAGCATCGGCATGCTCGCGGTGACGCTGGGCGTGATTCTGTGCGTGGCCGGGGCGAAGAAATTCGCCAAATGATCCTCAGGTGCCTGCCTTCCACTCGCGCGGGCTGAGCCCGGTCTTGCGCCGAAACGCCCGGGCCAGCGCCGAAGGACTTTCGTAACCGACCTCCTCGGCAATCAGCGCAATCGGCTTGCCTTCGCGCAAGCGTTTCTGCGCCAGGCTGACGCGCCAGCTCAGCAGATAATCGGCCGGTGTCTGCCCGACGACCCGGCGAAACTGCTCGGCAAACCCGGCGCGGGACAGGTTGGCGACAGCGGCCAGATCCGCCACGCTCCACGGTTTTTGCGGTTGCTCGTGCATCAGGTTCAAGGCGCGCGAAAGACGCGGATCAGCTAGCCCGGCGATCATCCCCGGTTGTTGCTCGCGGCTGCTGATCAAGTGCCGCAACAGCAGAATCACCAGCAGTTCGAACAGGCGATCCATCACCGCCACCCGCCCGCAATGCCCTTCGAAGGCTTCCTTGAACAGCCATTCCACGGTGCTGCCCAATTCCGGGATGTCCGTCAGCTTCAGCACCAAATAATCCGGCAGTGCCGCCGCCAGTGCATTGCCGGAGCCGCCGTCAAACGTCAGCGTGGCGCAGACCACTAGGGTGTCCATCGCCTCGTCGGCGAACATGCGATGGGCAAAGGGCCGGGGGAAGAAGATCAGCGACGGTTCACAGAGACGAATTTCACGCTCGCTGCCCGGCTTGAGCAGCAACTCGCCTGCCTGCAACAAATGCACATGGCCGCATGGCTCGCCGTCGTGAACGCTGAGGCCGCAAAACGTGCCGCTGTGAAAGGTCCCGGCAGACACGCCGAAATGGCTGAGCAACGTGGAAAGGCGATCCATGAACGACTCCAAGGGTAAGTCTGGACGATCTGCCGCATATCCTCGACGATTTGCCGCCAATCCACCAGCCCGGTTCCATAACATGACCTCCATCCCCGGCGCACTTCGCACCGGACTTTCGGAGAATCACCATGAGCCGCATTCACGCTATCAGCCTCGAAACCGCCGCCGACGCCAGCCGCCCAGTGCTGGAAGGCGTGAAAAAGAAAATCGGTTTCCTGCCCAACGTGTTCACCACCCTGGCGAAAGCGCCGGTGGCCCTCGAAACCTACGTGCAAGCCTCGGCGATCCTCGGCAAGACTTCGTTGAGCGCCCAGGAAAAAGAAGCCGTTTACCTCGCCACCTCGCAGGTCAACGGTTGCGATTACTGCCTGGCGGCGCACACTTTGTTTGCCGGCAAGGCCGGGCTCTCGGCGCAGGACATCGTCGCCGCACGTCAGGGCGAACTCAACGCCTACGCCACCCTCGCCCGCCAGTTGACTGAAAGTCGCGGCCACTTGAGTGATGAACAGATCGCCGCCGCCCGCGCTGCCGGTATCGACGATGTGAAGATCATTGAAGTGATTGCACTGGTGGCCGTGCAGAGCCTGACCAACTACCTGAACAATGCGGCGCTGACGGATATCGATTTCCCGGCCATCGATGCCTGATCAAAACCTGACAAACACTGTGGCGAGGGCGCTTGCTCCCGCCGGAATGCGCAGCAGCCCCTCAATATTTTGTGGGGCGTCTCGTCTCCGGCGGAAGCCGGCGCCCTTGTCACAAATCGTTTTGTCTCACGCATCGTGCAATGATGTGCGCAGACCTGAAAAAACAGTTTCACTGCGAGCGGGCGTGCTGAAACCAAACACCGCGCGCAAAGGTCTTTCTTCACACGCAGATGCCCGGAAAGACACGATTCCCATGACAGACTGGTTGCAAGACAACGGTGAGATGGCCGAGCAGATTCGACGCCATGATTGGGCAAGCACCCCGCTGGGTCCGTTGCAAAACTGGCCCGATGTGCTCAAGACCACGGTCTCGCTCAGTCTTGCCTCGCACTTTCCTCAAGCCATCGTTTGGGGGCCAGAACTGATCACCTTGTTCAACGACGCCTTCCTGCCGATTCTCGGCGCTAAACCGAACGCTCTGGGAAGACCTTTCAGCAAGATCTGGGAAGAAGCCTGGAGCGAGATCAGCCCGATTGCCGATGCGGCGTACGCCGGGCAAGCCACTTACATCGAAAACTTTGCGCTGACCATCGAGCGAGGCAGCGGACCGGAGCAGGCGTTTTTTACCTTCTGCTACAGCCCGATCCGCGATTCGCTCGGCAACGTGGTCGGCATGCTCGATACCGTTACGGAAACCACCCAGACGGTTTTTCTCAACCAGCGTCTGGCCGTGCTTGAAGCGCTCGGCAACGCCGTTGCCAACGCGACCGATGCCCAAGCCATTCTCGCCATCACCACGCGTCTGATGGTCGAACATCTGCAGCTGTCAAACTGTGCCTACGCCGACATGGACGCCGATGAGGACGGTTTCACCATTCGCGGCGATTGGGCGGCGCCCGGCTCGCCAAGCATCGTCGGCCACTATCGACTGCGCGACTTCGGTGAGAAAGCCGTGACCTTGCTACGTGCCGGCGAACCGCTGATCATCCATGACAACCGCAGCGAACTCGCCCCTGAAGAATCGGCAACCTTCCAGGCCATCGGCATCACTGCAACCATTTGCGTGCCGTTGATCAAGCAAGGACGACTGACCGCACTGATGGCGGTGCACGACAATGTGCCGCGAGTCTGGTCGCGCTTCGAACAGTCACTGCTGAGCGAAGTCACCGAGCGTTGCTGGGCGCACATCGAACGGGTCCGCGCCGATGCCAACGTGCGTGAAGGCCTGCTGGCGCTGGCGGAACTGAATGCCACGCTGGAACAACGGGTCGAGGAACGCAGCTTGCGTCTGGCCGAAACGGAGTCGGCGCTGCGCCAGTCACAAAAGCTTGAAGCCATCGGCCAGTTGACCGGCGGTGTGGCCCATGATTTCAACAATCTGCTGACTATCATTCGCTCGTCAGTGGATTTCCTGCGCCAGCCCAACCTGCCGCAGGAGCGTCGTCAGCGCTATATGCGCGCGGTTTCCGACACCGTCGAGCGCGCCTCCAAGCTGACCAGCCAATTACTTGCTTTTGCCCGGCGTCAGCCGCTCAACCCGCAAGTGGTCGATGCGGGCGAACGGTTGGCGAACATCGGTGAAATGCTCGAGTCTGTCACGGGCGCGCAAATTCATGTCAGCGTCGAACGGCCGGACCAACCCTGCTACATCCGCGTCGATCTGAGTCAGTTCGAAACCGCAGTGATCAATATCGCGCTCAACGCCCGTGACGCGATGAATGGCCAAGGCCTGCTGAAATTGCGCCTTGAGTGCGACAAACCACTGCCAGCGATTCGCGGCCATGGCGGCGCCAGCGGCCCGTTTGTGTCCATCGCACTGTCGGACACCGGCGGCGGTATCGATGCGCATACTCTTGAGCATATTTTCGAACCGTTCTTCACCACTAAAGATGTCGGCAAAGGCACAGGGCTCGGGTTATCGCAAGTGTTCGGCTTTGCCAAGCAATCGGGCGGTAATGTCGATGTGTCCAGCCTGGTCGGTCACGGAACGCAGTTTACGCTGTACCTGCCCCAAGTACCGGCGGTTGCGCCGCAGACCAGCGAGACGTCGGACGAAGGCGAACTGCAGGCGCCGCATGAAAAGCGCCGGGTGCTGGTGGTCGAGGACAATCTGGACGTTGGCCGCTTCGCCAATCAGATCCTGCAGGATCTGGGCTATGACACGACGTGGGCCACCAACGCCAAAGAAGCCTTGAAGTTGGCAGGCGAAGACGCAAGGGCTTTCGACGCAGTGTTTTCCGATGTCGTCATGCCCGGTATCACGGGAGTCGCGCTCGCCAGGGAATTGCGCCGTCGCCGCCCGGATCTGCCCGTGATACTGACCTCCGGCTACAGCGAAGAACTGGCGCGCTACGGTCACGAGGGTTTCGAGTTTCTCGCCAAGCCCTACTCGGCCGATCAGGTCTCGCGGATTCTCAGCAAGACCTGGCTGAAGGCGTCAGCGCCAGCGCCTTCAGTCGTGGTCGACACCGGCACGCTTGAGTAATTTTTTGCAGCGCTCAGACAAATGAAACACCTGCAAATGCTTACCCGCCTTGGCATATCGCTCGCGCAAAGTCTTCAACGCCGCAATCGCCGAGTAATCGACAAAACTCAAATGCCGACAATCCAAAGTCACCCGGGCCGGATCATTGGCCGGATCGAACTGATTGAGGAACGGCGTGGTCGAGGCGAAAAACAGCGTGCCGTGCAGACGATAGAGCTTGCTGCCGTCAGCCTCCAGATGCTCATCGGCATACAGCTCACGGGCCTGCTGCCAGGCAAAGTTGAGCGCCGCAATAATGATGCCGCACAGCACCGCAGTGGCCAGATCGGTAAACACGGTGATGGTGGTCACGGCGATGATCACCAGCACATCATTGAGCGGCACTTTGTTGACCACCCGCAACGACGCCCAGGCGAAGGTCTGCTGCGACACCACGAACATCACGCCGACCAGCGCCGCCAGCGGAATACGCTCGATCAGCGGCGACAGGAACAGAATGAACAGCAGGATCAGCACGCCAGCAACCACGCCGGACAAGCGCCCGCGCCCGCCGGAACTGAGGTTGATCACGGTCTGGCCGATCATCGCGCAACCGCCCATGCCACCGAACGCGCCGCTGACCATGTTGGCCGCACCGAGCGCCACGCACTCGCGATCCGGGTAGCCACGGGTTTCGGTGATTTCGTCGGTGAGGTTGAGGGTCAGCAGGGTTTCCAGCAGACCGACCAGCGCCATCAGGATTGCGTAAGGCGCGATGATGCGCAGGGTTTCCAGACCCCACGGGATGTCCGGCAAGGCGAACGTCGGCAAGCCGCCGGCGATGTGTGCCATGTCGCCAAGGGTGCGGGTCGGCAGGCCGAACAGGTAGACCAGCAGACCGACGCCGAGAATCGCCACCAGTGCCGGCGGCACCGCTTTCGTCAGACGCGGCAGGATGTAGACGATGGCCATGGTCAGCGCAACCAGCCCGGTCATCAGGTACAGCGGCGTACCGCTGAGCCAGTCCTCACCGCTCTTGAAATGCTCCAGTTGCGCCAATGCAATGATGATCGCCAGGCCGTTGACGAAGCCGAGCATCACCGGGTGCGGCACCATGCGCACCAGTTTGCCCAGGCGCAGCAGCCCGAACGCCATCATGATCAGACCGCCGAGCAACACCGTCGCCAGCAAATACTGCACGCCGTGTTGCACCACCAGCGCGACGATGACCACGGCCATCGAACCCGCCGCGCCGGAGACCATGCCTGGCCGGCCGCCGAACAACGCCGTCAGTGTACAAATGATGAAGGCGCCATACAGGCCCATCAGCGGATTGAGGTGCGCCACCAGCGCGAACGCAATGCATTCGGGCAACAGGGCAAACGAGGTGGTGAGTCCGGCCAGGACATCGGCGCGCAGACGAATCGGTTTCATGGCTTACCTGATTGAGCAGCCGTCGAGCGCGACTGCAGGTGTTCGGAGAAAAGAGGGTTGCGGATGTTACGGAATTGTCCGGGATCGGGCCAGTGAACGCTGACACTTGTCGGCTCGGGCTTTATGCTGGCGCGTTCCTGTATCCATTGAGTTGAACATGTCTGCCTTTCTGAGCGCCCGCGAGGTGTGCCAGCGTTTGCGTGAAGCGGCGCTGGGTGTCCTCACTTTCAAAGTCTGCGAGATGCCTGACGAGGCGGGACGGGTCGCGGTCGATATCGAGGGCTGGCACCTGCTGCTGGACTTTGAAGGTAGCCGGTTACATCACTGTGAATTCGCCCGCAATGGTGATGGGCAAGAAGGCGCGCTGGAGAGCTGGCAGCGTTATGGCACCGATCCGGTAAGTTTACTCAGTACCTGGGAATTGGCGCAGATCGAGCGATTGCTCAACACGCAGACGAACGAGGTTGCCCAATGATGGCACTCTGCCCATAATTCGCGCCCTCCTCTATTCCCACGCAAGGAACTGCCGTGAAGAAGTCGCTGTTGTTGATCCCGATGCTGGCCCTGCTACTGCAAGGCTGTGGCATGACCATGACTCGTTACGAGCCAAGCTTCGAGAACGTGCAGAAGCTCAAGCAAACCCCGCCGCTCCACGCGATCAGCAATCCTCAGGTCACGGCCGAATCCGGTGAAGGTTCGCTGGTGGTTCGCGCCAACCCGGTTCGCTCGCCGTCCGGCAGCATCCCGGCGCACATTCAGGATGCGATCACTGAAGAACTGCGCAAGGCCGGCCTGCTCGATCCGCAGGCGCAGCGTCAGTTGAAAGTGTTGGTGGTGAAGAACGAACTGTCCGCAGGCATGGGCACGGGCGACGGCAAACTCGCCGCTCGCTTCACCCTGCTCAACGGCAACGATGTGGTGTACGACGCCACCAAGAATGTCAGCCGCCAGTGGAGCAGCAGCTTTTTCGGCTTCATTGCGATTCCGAACGCGGTCAACGCTTACAACCCGATGGTGCGTGACCTGCTGAAGGAACTGTACAGCGATCCACAGTTCATTCAGGCCCTGAAGTAAGGGCAAAAAAAGAGCCGCGATTGCGGCTCTTTTTTTCTTCAGGCCATTGGAATAGCGGTTTCGAGTGCCGAGTACTTCAGGTTTTTGCTATCGACCATTTGCTTGAGCAGCGCGTTGACCTGACGGGTGAAAGTGTCATTCACCGCGTCTTTCGGTGTGTTGGCCATCAGCGGGATGAACCAGATACCGATCCAGGTACCGATCGCATCATGATTGCTCGCGGTGGTCAGGGCCTGACCCTGGCCATCCATGCCTTCCAGGCTCATGGAGTACTGATCGGTGCCGTACGCCGGGATCACCCCCAGGCTGAAACCACAAATAAAGCCCAGTACCATGGAACCGGCATTCGGCGGATGGTTGTACATTTTCAGACGCAGGCTGTAGTCCCCCGGCTGCTTCTGGAACTCGTCCAGGGTGACACGGCCGAACAGACCCGAGTCAGTGAGGATTTTTTGCAGCTGTGGTTTCAGTTGATCACGTGCTTGCGGCACTTCCACGGCGGAACCACTTTTCGGCTCGCCCTGATAGAAATCGAAATCGACGTATACGTTTGGCTTATTGGTGTAGCTGGCCATCGACGGCATGGTCACCGGCGCCACTTCGTCTTTGGTGAAACTGGCACAACCGCCCAGCGCAAGTACCAGTCCCAGCGCCAGAATTTTCCCGAATTGCATGATGATCCGTCCCTATGTATACACATCCAGATGATGGCATTGCGCCTTCATTTTGAAGGCCGGGCGGATTCTAGAGAGAGCGGCGGTCGGGCGAAAGCCTGAATTCGGGAAATCGCAAAGAAATTTGCTCAACCCTGCCGCAAGTCGAGGATGTAGGTGTAATAACCGCTGTCGCGCACGTAGCCGAGGGATTCGTACAAACCTTGCGCCATAAGGTTGTCGGTGGCGGTTTCCAGCACCAGCCCCTTGGCACCGCTCGCCAAGGCAAAGTCACGCGCCGTGTTCATCAGCAATCGACCCACCCCGCGTCCACGTGCGGCGGGCGTGGTGAACAGGTCGCTGAGCAGCCAGGTGCGGTGGGCATCGATGGACGAGAACGTCGGGTACAACTGCACGAATCCCAGCGCCTCGCCGTGTTCATCCTGCGCGAGAAATATCGCTGATTCGTTGCCAGCCATGCGCTCGGCGATGAAGGTTCGCGATTGCTCGAGATTCGACGGCTGTTGGTAAAAACCACGGTAAGCGTCGAACAACGGCGCCACCGCATCCAGATGTGTCGCGTCGGCTCGCACTGCCTGAAGGGTCATGTGTCCGCTCCGTTTCCACTCGTTGATCGAAACAGCATAGCGCTGTCCTTCGAGTGTGCTGGCCTCATCGCTATATAGTTTTGTATATTGCGAGACCGAAATCGCCAGAATCTATCCATGCCGTCCAGCCAACCTGTATTGCCATGAGTGCCATCCGCGTCCGCAACGAGCAGTTGATCCTCGCCGCTGCCCGCGAAGAGTTCGCCGCCAACGGCTTCGACGCCACCCAGACTCGCGATATTGCGGCGCGTGCCGGGGTGCCCAAGGCCAATCTGTATTATTACTTTCAGACCAAGGAAAACCTCTACTGCAAAGTACTGCTGGGGTTTGTCGAGCCGCTGTTGGAAGCTTCAGCGGCGCTGCGTGAAAGTGATGACCCGCTGACGGGGCTGCGTGCTTACGTTGCCGCGCGGATTCGTATTGCTCGCGAGCATCCGGCGATTGCCAAGGTATTCAGTGGCGAGTTGCTGCTGGGCGGTCGACAGTTGCCGGCTGAGTGCCGCGATCTGTTGTATGCCGAAGCGCGGCGTAACGTTGAATGCCTGCGCAGCTGGATTGAGCGCGGCTTGCTGGCGCCGGTGGATCCTGAGCATCTGATGCTGTTCATTTGGTCGGCGACGCGCACGTACACCAACATTGGCTGGCAGATGGGTCGGATCATGGGGCGCGAAGTGCCGCAGGATGAGGATTATCAAACGGCGGCGCAGACGATTACGCGAATGGTGCTGGAGGGTGTCGTGGTGACGCCGCGGGTGGGCGGGATTCGTGGGGTTTTGTTTGCGACGTGAGCGGATGGGCTACCGCGCAGATCAGGGCATGAACTCTACGGGCAGCTCCAGATGAGCTTTCATGCGCTCATTCCAGTCGTGCAAGGCATCGGGTAGAAATTTTTTCCATTTCGCCACGTTGGTGTAGTAGCGCAGACGCGAATGGCCGGAACTGTCGTAGGTCACCAACAACACCCAGAAATGGCCATCGGATGAGCGCATCACGATGCCGGTGCCACCCAGACCGCGCATCCACATCTCCCAGACCTGACTGCCCGGCACATCGGTGCCTGGCTCACCCGTCATCAGGGAGCCGGACTTTTCCACCAGTGTCTGATAATCACCTTTGAGCAAGGTGTGCAGTGCCTGGTTCTCTTCCGGTGTTTGTGCCAGGCCCAGGCTGAGCATGTCGTAATCCAGTGTCAGCGGGTGCTCCGAGGCGACAAAACGGCCGGTGTAGTAGACGCCCAATCCGGCACTGCAATACCCGCCTTCCCCTGCAAGCGAAATATCCAGCACACCGTTGATGGGAGTGAACAACAGGGTGCACTCATCTTCCGAGTAAACGGCTTTACCGTCGTTGAGTGTGGCAACGCCATCCAGATCACCGGAGTTGGCACCCTCAGCCGCCGTGATGTCGATGCTGATGTGCGTGGCATCGCGGCGCTGGGTTATCACCGTTGCCGAGGTTGAAGTCCCCGGCGGTATGAGTTGCCAGGTTGCGTCCCAACTGAACGGCTGGGTAGCGTGTTCGAGCTCGCTCAGCCGCATCAAATACTCGCGGCGCAAACAGGCCGTCTGATCGCCGCAGGCGTTGCGACTTTTCAGCCACTGCCGCTGGTCAGCCTTGAGGGCTTTGGCATCGGGGACACTGGCCAATGTCGAATGCCAGAGCTTGCCCAGCTTCTCGTCGAGCAGCGAAATCTGCGGGTCGCCACAAACGGCTTTTTCGGTTTTGTTGTTGGCCGTGGAGCAATCGAAACTGCTGGCGTGGGTAACAGAGGCAAACGCAAGGGACGTCAGCAGCAAGGCATAACGCAGGGAGATCGCGAACATCGAGAGATTCCATTCTTCGGACGGCGCGCAGTATGCCAGTGCTGCCAGCGGAAATCCCTGATGTACATAGCAATCAGGGTTTCGCAATCACTGTAGGAGTGGGTAGTCAGAACCTGATGTCGGCGGCGGGTTTGACGTCGATGCGCGCCACGGAGCCGGTCAGGTGCGCCAGATCCTTGTTGTGCTCGGTGATGATGTCTTCGGCGCTCATGTTGCCGTTGTCGACGGTGGAATGCGCGTCGGCGGCGAGCACCACGTCATAACCCAGTTGATGGGCCTGGCGCACGGTGGCATTGACGCAGTAATCGGTTTGCAGACCGCAGATGAGCAGTTTTTCGAAATCTTCGCTCGGCAACAGTTTGCGCAAGTCAGTCTGGTAGAACGAATCCGGGGTGGTCTTGCGTACGCGCAAGTCTTTCGGCGATGTCTCAAGCCCTTCGGCCAGCTGCCAGCCTTCGGCACCATGGGCCAACGGGCTGTCCTTTTCTTCATGCTGGATCAGCACCACTGGCACACCTGCCTTGCGCGCGCGGGCGCTGAGGCCGTTGATGGTGTCGATTACACGGTGAATGTCATGGCACTGGTATTCGCCCGAGCAGAGGGCGCGCTGGACGTCGATGATCAGCAATGCGGTGGTCATGATGAGCCTTCCTTGATCAGTCCTTGAGACGGGGGCGGATGTGAGCCCGCCCCCTTTTTTACGCTTCTTAGTAACCCAGTGACAAGCCAGTGTTGCGGCGTGGATCGTTGGCGCCGTAGAAACGGTTTTTCCCGACGGGTTTACCCCCCAGCGACGGTGCGCCGACCAGAATCGCGGCGATGTGATTGGCGTCCTGCGGACCGGCGAATTTGTGGCCCCAGCTTTCGAGGAGCTTCTTCGTATCGGGGCTGGCGGCGAAGTCTTCGAGGTTGGTTTCTTCCGGCATCCACTGCTGGTGGAAGCGTGGCGCGTCGACCGCCTCCTGCAAGCCCATGCCGTAGTCGATGACATTGAGCATGGTCAGCAACGTCGCGGTGATGATGCGGCTCCCGCCCGGCGTGCCGACCACCATCACCACTTTGCCGTCCTTGGTGACAATGGTCGGGCTCATCGATGACAGCGGTGCCTTGCCCGGGGCAATCGCATTGGCTTCACCCTGCACCAGACCGTACATGTTCGGCACGCCGACCTTGGAGGTGAAGTCGTCCATTTCATCGTTGAGGATCACCCCGGTCTTGCTTGCCATCACGCCGGCGCCGAACCAATCGTTGAGGGTGTAGGTGACCGACACCGCATTGCCCCACTTGTCGACGATCGAATAGTGGGTGGTATTGCTGCCTTCATGGGGCGCTACACCGGGTTTGAGCTCAGCCGACACGCCGGCCTTTTGCGGCTGGATGGCGTCGCGCAGTTTGGTCGCGTAGTTCTTGTCCAGCAGGTGCTCGATCGGATTTTTGACGAAATCCGGATCGCCGAGATAGCTGTTGCGATCGACATACGCGTGACGCATCGCTTCGATCTGGTAGTGCATACCCTGAGCGGAATGGAAGCCCAGGTCCTTCATCGGATAGCCTTCGAGGATGTTCATGATCTGGCAGATCACCACCCCGCCAGAGCTTGGCGGCGGCGCCGAAACCACGTGGTAACCACGGTAATCACACTCCACCGGTGCCAGTTCGCGGGTCTTGTATTTGTCGAGGTCGGCCTGGGTAATGATGCCTTTGTTGGCCTGACTGGAAGTGACAATGGCATCGGCTACCCAGCCTTTATAGAAGCCGTCGGCGCCTTTCTCGGAAATGGTCCGCAGGGTCTTGCCGAGGTCCTTTTGCACCAGTTTCTGCCCGACCTGCATCGGCTCGCCTTTGCTGAGGAAGATCGAGCCAGAATCGCGCATGTCCTTCTTGAACACGTCGGTGGCGTACTCCAGCAGTTCGACGTCACCCTGCTCCAGTTCAAAACCGTCTTCCGCCAGTTTGATCGCCGGTGCAATCATTTCCTTGCGTGGCTTGGTCCCGTATTTGCTCAGCGCCAGTTCCATGCCGGACACCGTGCCCGGTACGCCCACCGCCAAATGTCCACGGGTGCTGAGATCGGGAATTACGTTGCCTTCCTTGTCGAGGTACATGTTGGCGGTGGCCGCCAGCGGCGCTTTTTCGCGGAAATCGAGGAAGGTCTTACGCCCGTCCGCCAGTTGAATGGTCATGAAGCCGCCTCCACCGAGGTTGCCCGCTGCGGGGTAAACCACCGCCAGCGCGTACCCCACGGCGACCGCCGCGTCGACGGCATTGCCGCCACTTTTCAGTACGTCGACGCCGACATGGGTGGCCAGATGTTGCGCGGTGACCACCATGCCGTTTTCGGCGGCAACCGGAGCGACTGACGCCGCGTGAGCCATGAGACAGCTGAGTGCCAGTGAGGTCGCTATCAGCGACTTGGCCAAAGGTTCGTACTTCATGAGTCGATCTCTTTTTTGTTGTTTTCAGGGTCTGTGCAAAACAGAGGGGGAACGCTGCAAGAGCACCAAGCAGTATGGTCGGCTTTGCGTATTGCGCCTCCCCGATCAGGCAGTATGCTGGGCGCTGTTGCCGCCCTGATCCGGAGTCTGCCGTCATGCCTTACACGTTCATCACCCTGCCCTCGCCCGTCGGCGAGCTGAAGCTGGTCGCGAACGGTTCACGACTGGCGGCCATCCTCTGGGAAAACGACAAACCGAATCGCGTACGCCTCGGGCCGATGAGTGAGGCCCCCGACAATCCGATCCTGATTCGAACGGCTCGACAACTTGAAGAATATTTTTCCGGGACGCGTGACTGTTTTGATCTGGAACTGGATTTCGCTGGCACCGAGTTTCAGAAAAAGGTCTGGGCGGCGCTGCTGACCATTCCCTTCGGCGAGACGCGGACCTACAGCCAGATTGCCGAACAGATAGGCAATCCCAGCGCTGTGCGGGCAGTGGGCGCAGCGAACGGACGCAACCCGATCTCCATTGTCGCGCCGTGTCATCGAGTGATCGGCGCGTCGGGGAAGCTCACCGGGTTTGCCGGTGGGCTAGAGGCGAAAGAGCGCCTGCTGACACTTGAAGGTGGCGACTGGTCGCAGATTGGCAAAACCGGGGATTTGTTTTAGTCAGTCAATACAGATCAAGAGATCGCAGCCTTCGGCAGCTCCTACCTGGAATGCGTTTTCCTGTAGGAGCTGCCGAAGGCTGCGATCTCTTGATTTATTGGGCAAAAAGGTTATTCATCGCCGCATATTGCAACAGCATGATGGTCTTGGCGTCGCAGATCTCGCCGCGCTGAAACGCCGCCAACGCGTCGTCGAATCGCCACTCCAGCACTTCCAGTTCTTCGGTCTCCTCTTCCAGACCACCACCGTCGCTAACCTTCGATGCGGCGTCGTATTCGGCAATGAAAAAATGCAGTTTCTCGGTCACCGAGCCAGGGCTCATGTAAGCCTCGAACACCTTCTTCACATCGTGCACGCGATACCCGGTTTCCTCTTCGGCTTCATCGCGAATCCGTTGCTCCGGCGCTGCACCTTCGAGCAACCCGGCCGCCACCTCGATCAACAAACCATCGTGGCCATTGACGAATACCGGCAAACGAAACTGCCGGGTCAGCACCACCGTGCGCTGCTCGCGGTTGAACAACAGAATCGCAGCGCCATTGCCACGGTCGTAGACCTCACGGGTCTGACGCTGCCACTCGCCATTGTTGCGGTGATAGTCGAAGGTGATTTTCTTCAGTAGATACCAGTCATGGGACAACACTTGAGTGTCGACAATGTTGACCCGCTCGGCTGTGTTGGACATGACGCTTGTTCCCGTTTCCTGAGTAAGTCGCCATGGTCGAATAATTGCGCAAACAAAAAAAGCCCGGCAGCGCTACCGGGCTTCTTCATTTGCAACTAACGAGCGATAAACGATTGCTTATCATCGAAAGCTTGCCCTGCGACGGGTACCCCGTGAATCAACGGCCCATAACGCCGGCTGAACTCCCAGTTGTATGGCACGCCATCCTTGCTGGTACCGTTATCCCAATTCACCGACCAGGTCATCAGGCCTTTGATCGGTATCCCCTTGATCGCCAGACGCTTGAGGACATTCCCGACCACGGTTTTGTCGATCACATAACCGGTGGCTGCCGCATCGTTATTGGCCGGCAGACCGATGACGAACTTGTCCGCCGGGATCCGCGTGAAGCCACGTGTGCCGGTCACCAGACTTTCGGTCAGGTAGTAAAGGAAATCCTCCTTCAGCGCATCGTTGTTCTGCGCAATCCACGCACCCGCGCCGTTGTTCGCCTCCGGTACCCAAACGCCGTCACCGCCCTGGTTGTAGAACTGTGGGGCGATGAAGTCGTAGTAGCCTTCCAGTGCCTGCAAATAGCTGATGTATTTCCCGGTGCTGGTCAGGTACGGAAACTCCGGAGCCATGCTGATGATGAAGTGCTTGCCCTGGCCTGCGTAGTGATCCTTGACCAGTTTCAGTGCGGCCGGCAGAACTGTCTTGTTGGCAGCGAAATCAATCGCGCTCTGTTCAAGATCGATGTCCAGACCGTCGAAGCCGTAGGTTTCCACCAGACGAATGATTTCATTGGCCAGCGGTTGTTCCTGACCGCTGCGCAATTCGATGTGCGCATCGGCGCCGCCGAGGGAAATCAACACGGCCCGTCCCTGGCTGTTGAGTACGCCGACCTGGCGGCGGAACTCGGCATCGGAAACGTTGAACGGTTTGAAGGTCGGAATCCCGCTGCCCTTCATAAAAGCGACCGCAACCACGTTGTACTCCTTGGGTACGTCCTCCAGCGAGAGGCTGGCAAAGCGGCCCTGGCGGTAACCATCGCTCGGGCCTGCGGGCCAGTTGTGCCAGAAGCCCATAAGGACCTTTTTGCCGGCAATGCTCGGCATCAGCGAGGCGGCATCGCTCGCCGCGTTTTGCACTAAAGAGAAATCGATTTTTGACATGTTCTAATCCTTCAGAACGTGTGGGTTTGGCGACGCTGCGCCGTTATTTGAAGTCGACGTCGAAAGCCTGATAGAAGGCGTTGCCGGTGTTGGCGACGATCCACATCAGCACGATCACGTGATGGCCTCTTTTGTTGGCCGGCAGTTTCACCGCGTGATTGACCTTGGCCTTCAACTCATTCGGGTAGCTGTAATAAGGCACCTGAGTGTAGAAGTCCTCGAAGAACGGTTGGGCTTCCAGTTGCGCACGGGTAATACGCTGTTTCGGGTCCCAGCCATCCTTGGTGATCAGCCAGCGGTAGCCGCGGGTGGTGTGCGGTGCGGTGTATTCCCACTTGATTTCGAGGGTTTGTCCCGGGGTGACATTGAGCAGCGGCCAGGTGAACGGACGAGCGAGTTTCTTGCTCATTTCGTCATTGGTGAAGTTCACACAGTCGCGGGCATCGGTCTTGCCGCCGCTGAGGATGTAGCCATCGGCCGGTGGCGTGACGCTGTCCGAGTCGCTCTGGTAAGGCGCCGGAAATGGCCCCGCCGCCAGCGCCGGGAAGTTCTTGCCGCCTTCCATTTCGTTGACCTGCCAGGCGCCGAGCAATCCTTGCTCAATCGCTACCGCACCGCGGCTTGCAGGGGAAATGACACGACCGTGTCGCAGTTGGGTTTGTGGTTGATTCATGTTTTTCACTCCGTTGATTTAAGAACTCTCCTTTCCGAGGAGAGGCCTTCAAGCTAACGGAGACGGATTTTTTGTCCATCGGCGGTTTTGTCGCAGTCAGCAGCCTTGAACCGTAAAAACAGCGCAAACACTGGATGCATATACAGTCTTTTGCGACAACGCCCACCAGAGATGACGACAAAAGATTACACGCCAATGCTACAAAGACTGCCATTCAGTGATTACGGCAATTGTTCCTGAAACTCCTTTTCGTATTGCCCGGCGAGTTGTTCTTTCTGTTTTTCGCTGAGCAATTTGCCAGCCATCTGGAAGAACTTCTGTTCCTCTTCCTTCAGGTGATGGTGAACTTTGTCAGAGAGCTTTTTGGCGGTGGCCAGCCAGGCCGGGCTGGACATCTCGGTCTCATCGAGTTCTTCCATCATCTCGTCCATTTCATGATGTTCCGCGATGGCATGGCGGCTCAAATCGACACCGTCATCAAGCTCCATCAACGGAATGTAGAAATGGCGCTCTTCGGCGGTTTCATGGGCCTGGAGTTCTGCCTTGAGCTGTTTGTAGGCTTCGACCCGCTCCGGCGTATCGCCGCTGGTTTCGATCAAGGTCTTGGCGTAAGTACGCTGGCGGTCATGGCTTTCGCGAAGGGCTTCGAAAATATTCATGGGGGTTCCTCATCAACCGCGTGCTGGAATGACGCTGTAAAGCCTAGACCCCGAGGCGAGAGCGGCAGTTCCACCGGGTTGAAGAAGGGCTTGGAAGATGGCCGCGGGGCAGGATAGGCTGCGAATTCAAACAACAAGGAAGTCATGCATGAACTTGCGCATCGAGCTGTCACAAAACCCGACCGAAGAAGAACGCACAGCCATCCTCGCGCCGCTGCGTGCGCACAACGTTGCCAACGCCGGACCGTCGACCTTCGAGCCGATCGCTCTGTTAGTGCGTGATGAACACGACGCGATCCTCGGAGGTTTGTATGCCCACACGTTCTATCGTTGGCTGTTCATTGAGTTACTGGCCGTGCCGGAGCAAGGTCGCGGCAAAGGTATCGGCTCGCAGTTGATGCAGAGGGCGGAAGATCTGGCACGGGAAAAAGACTGCGTTGGCATCTGGCTCGACACCTTCTCCTTCCAGGCACCGGAGTTTTACAAGAAGCTTGGATTTAGCGAATGCGGAGAGATTCTGGATTATCCACTGGGGCATAAGCGGCATTTCTTCCAGAAGCGATTGATCGGTTGAATGTTGCGGCCCCTTCGTCGGAAGGCCACCCGGAGCGAGCCTGCTCCGGGCGGCCTTCCGACGAAGGCGGGTTGAGCATCACTGCGACAATTGCCCCTACAGGCAGGTCGCCAACGCCGCCAACCGGCGCTTGGCGACAAAGTCATCCTTCTGCGCGTAGTAATTCAACGTCGTGCCCGATGCCTGGGTAATCACGTCGACAAACGACTCTGCCGAACGGGTGTACACCGTCGTCCCGCCGGACTTGCGCGGTTCCAGATACGCCGCCGCATCCACACCGAACACCGCTTCGTCCTGCCAACCAAACTGCACACACTGCGCCACGACTTTTTCAGCCTTGTCCGACGTCAACACCTTGTACGGGGTTTTCGTGCGAGCATCGTCCATCACCGAGCCTGCGCAACCGGCCAGCAATGTCGCGGCCAGCGCTACCATCAGAATTCGCATTGCATTCGCTCATTCAGAAAAAAGCGGACTGTATCATCGCAGCAGCAGGAATCGTTCTGCTTTACTGCATTTATAGCGCGACACGCGCAGGTCGCTGCGGCAACCTAAGCTCATCAGCCTCACAAGGAAAACACATGGCGCCTACCGACCAGCGACATGAACATGCCCTGAAAGTGTTTCTCGACGCGCGTCCCGAACTGCGCGAAACCCTCGATCACCTCAACCCGTTGCTGGCTCAGGCCAAGGGCGAAACGCAGGCGCAATATCGTGAAGAACGACTGCATGAAGCGTTTGAAGAGGAAGCGGAAAGCCGCGGGTTGTTCGCCTGGGAATTGACCTTGCAACTGACCGCTGATTCGCCTGAGGCGTATCAGGCGCAGCGTCTGGAAGTGCATCGCGAAGTCGCGGAAATGGCCGGAATGGATTGGCTGGAATATTGCGATCTGTATGGCATAGAGCCGTAACCTCCGCCTAAGGACACCGCCACTCATGTTGCCATCCGCCTCGACTCACCGCGCCAGCCCCGGCCACCTGCACACACAGAAGTGGCGCGGGCGGATTGGTCTGGCGCTGGTGGCCAGCCTCTCGGTACTGGCCGGAATGACCGATGCCATTGGCTTTATGGCCAGCGGCGACTTCGTCTCGTTCATGAGCGGCAACACCACCCGACTTGCCGTGGCAATCAGCGATGGCGATGTCGGGCTGACTGCGCGATTGTTGATCCTCGTCGCAACATTTATTGTCGGCAATGCCTTGGGGGTTGTCGTCGCACGTTTTGGCGGACGCCGGGCGCTGCCTCTGCTGCTGTGTATCGCCACCCTGCTGTGCGCGGCGGCGGCCTGGCCATTCGACACGCAACTGCCAGCGCTGCTGGCGGCGATCATAGCGATGGGCATGCTCAACGCGGCGGTCGAAGAAGTGAATGGCTTGCCGGTCGGGCTGACTTACGTGACTGGCGCGTTGTCGCGGTTCGGCCGTGGATTGGGCCGCTGGATGCTTGGCGAACGGCGCAGCGGCTGGCGAGTGCAGCTGGTGCCCTGGAGCGGAATGTTTCTCGGCGCGATTCTGGGCGCAGTGCTGGAGCATCATCTTGGACTCAAGGCGATGTTCGTCAGCGGGTTGCTGGCCGCGATGATCGGGCTGCTCTCCCTGAAAATTCCGCGGCGCTGGCAACTGGGCTACATGCCTCGCTAATCAACGCCCGCCCCGTGCTCCCTGTAGGAGCTGTCGAGTGAAACGAGGCTGCGATCTTTTGATCTTGTTTTTCAAAATCAAAATCAACAGATCGCAGCGTGCCGCAGCTCCTACAGAGATCGTGTTTCCCTGTAAGCGCTGCGATCCTTTGCGGCCTGCAATGCTTTATCATGGCCGCAGTTTTGCTGATCGAGTCCGTCATGAAGTTTGCCATCGCGCTGTTTTCCGCCGCCCATGCGCCCTCCTCGCGCCGCGCCCTGCTGTTTGCGCAGGCTGCGCTGGCCGGCGGGCATGAGATCGTCCGGCTGTTTTTCTATCAGGACGGCGTTTATAACGCCTCGGATGCGCTCGTCACTCCGCAGGACGAACTGGATTTGCCCAAACAATGGCGCAGCTTCATAACCGAGCAGAATCTGGATGGCGTGGTGTGTATCGCCGCCGCCCTGCGTCGCGGTGCGCTTAACGCTGAAGAAGCCAAACGCTATCAACGTGACGCCGTCTCAGTCAGCGCGCCGTGGGAATTGTCCGGCCTCGGTCAGTTGCATGACGCGGTGCAAGACGCCGACCGTTTGATCTGCTTTGGAGGTGCGTGAGATGGCCAAGTCCCTGTTGATCATCAGCCGCCAGTCGCCGTGGTCTGGCCCCGGCGCTCGCGAAGCGCTGGACATCGTGCTGGCCGGTGGCGCCTTCGATCTGCCCGTTGGCTTGCTGTTTCTGGATGATGGCGTGCTGCAACTCGCCGCCGGGCAAAACGCCAAGGCCCTGCAACAGAAAGACCTCAGCGCCAACCTGCAGGCGCTGCCGATGTTCGGCGTAGAAGAACTGTTTTACTGCGCCGACAGCGCCAGCACACGCGGTCTCGGCAATCTGTCGCTGGCCGAAGCGCAGCCGCTGGCCGCCGAACAAATCACCGCCCTTATTGACCGTTACGACCAGGTGATCACCCTCTGATGTCGACTTTGCATGTGTTGTCTCATTCCCCATTCAGCGACGATCGCCTGAGCAGTTGCCTGCGCCTGATCGGCAGCGCTGATGCCCTGCTGCTGTCCGGCGATGCCGTCTATGCATTGCAACCGGGCACAGCGCCATTCACCGATCTGCAAAGCCGCCAGATCAAACTGTGGGTTCTGGCCGAAGATGCACAGGCTCGTGCCATCGAAGTCCCGGACTGGGCCGAAGCGATCGATTACCCGGCCTTCGTCGAACTGTCGATACACCACGACAAGGTCAACAGCTGGCTATGAATTCCATGACCGTCGGCGCCCGCGCCATCGAACTGGACAAGGATGGCTTTCTCGTCGATCTCAGCGACTGGTCGGCTGAGGTCGCCAGCGCCCTCGCCGCTGCCGAAGAGATCGAGTTGACTCCGGAGCACTGGGAAGTCCTCGAGCTGCTGCGCAGCTTCTACGCCGAATTCCAGCTGTCACCGGCCACCCGGCCGTTGATCAAGTACACCGCGTTGAAACTCGGCCCGGACAAAGGCAACAGCCTGCACCTGAACCGACTGTTCAAAGGCACCCCCGCCAAACTCGCCGCGAAACTGGCGGGCCTGCCCAAACCGACGAATTGCTTATGACCGACTTTCCAGCGCTGACCCTCGAAACGCCTGCCGAACATCCGTTCGCTCAATTCGTGCGCATCCTCGGCAAGGGCAAACGCGGCGCCCGCGACATGACCCGTGAAGAAGCCCGCGAAGCGATGGGCCTGGTGCTCGACGACAAGGTCGAAGACACCCAGCTCGGCGCGTTCCTGATGTTGCTGCGGCACAAGGAAGAAAGCGCCGAGGAGATGGCCGGTTTCACCGAAGCGCTGCGCGAGCGCTTGCAGGCCCCCAAGCTGAACGTCGATCTGGACTGGCCGACCTATGCCGGCAAAAAGCGCCATCTGCCGTGGTACCTGCTGGCAGCCAAGTGTCTGGCACAGAACGGAGTGCGCATCTTTATGCACGGCGGCGGCGCGCACACGGCCGGGCGGCTGTACAGCGAGCAATTGCTCGGCGAATTGAACATCCCGTTGTGCCGGACCTGGCAGCAGGCCGGCACGGCGCTGGACAACGGCGGGCTGGCGTTCATGCCGCTGGTGGACTGGGCGCCACAACTGCAGAAGATGATCGACCTGCGCAACACCCTTGGCCTGCGCTCGCCGATTCATTCGCTGGCGAGGATTCTCAATCCGCTGGGCGCGCGTTGTGGGCTGCAGAGTATTTTCCATCCTGGCTATCAGGCCGTGCATCGCGATGCCAGCGGCTTGCTTGGCGACACGGCGATTGTGGTCAAGGGTGACGGTGGCGAAATCGAGATCAACCCGGATGCCGACAGTCACTTGTACGGCACCACTGGCGGCGAGAGCTGGGACGAGGAATGGCCGCAATTGTCGGCGCAGCGCCACGTCAAACCGGCAACTTTGGACGTTGAACATCTGAAAGCGGTGTGGCGTGGCGACGTGGTCGACAGCTACCCACAAATGGCCCTGATTGCGACCATGGCCCTAGCCTTGCGCGGCCTCGGTCAAAACCGTGAGCAAGCCTTCGCAACCGCCGAGCATTACTGGGCCGCGCGGAACAAATCGATTTAACCGATCATTCACGCCCGATCTTTGCGCTTTTTGTTCGAACTCATCGGAATAGACTCGACTCCAACGATTATTGGTTTACGGAGTCTTGATCATGGGTTTACTCGTCGATGGCCACTGGCAGGACAAGTGGTATGAAAGCAGCAAGGACGGCGCGTTCCAGCGTGAACAGGCCAAACGCCGCAACTGGGTCACCGCCAACGGTGAACCCGGCCCCAGCGGTGAAGGCGGTTTTGCCGCTGAAGCCGGGCGCTATCACCTCTACGTTTCCCTCGCCTGTCCATGGGCGCATCGCACGCTAATCCTGCGCAAGCTCAAAGGCCTGGAAAGTCTGATCGACGTCTCGGTGGTCAGTTGGCTGATGCTGGAAAACGGCTGGACCTTCGACACGGCACTCGGCTCAACCGGCGACAAGCTCGAGGGCTTCGACTTCATGCACCAGCGCTATACCGCCGACACGGCCGATTACACCGGCCGCGTTACTGTGCCGGTGCTGTGGGACAAGAAGCTCAAGCGCATCGTCAGCAACGAATCAGCGGAGATCATCCGCATGTTCAACAGCGCGTTCGATGACCTGACCGGCAATGATCTGGATTTCTACCCGGCGCCGTTGCGCGGTGAAATCGATGCGCTGAACGAGCGGATTTATCCGGCCGTAAACAACGGCGTGTACCGCGCAGGTTTTGCAACGTCGCAACAGGCTTATGAAGAAGCGTTCGATGAGGTGTTTGCCGAACTCGATCACCTTGAAGGCGTTTTAAGCGCAAACCGCTATCTGAGCGGCGAATACCTCACTGAAGCTGACGTGCGCCTGTTCACTACGATCATCCGGTTTGATGCGGTGTATCACGGGCACTTCAAGTGCAATCTGCGGCGCATTGCCGATTATCCGAACCTGTCGAACTGGCTGCGGGAGATGTATCAGTTGCCGGGGATTGCCGAGACGGTGGATTTCCAGCACATCAAGAATCACTACTACGGCAGTCACAAGACGATCAACCCGACGGGGGTTGTGCCGAAGGGGCCGGAGCAGGATTTCACCGTGGCGCATGATCGGGCGCGGTTGGCTGGGAAAGGGGTTTGGTTGAAGGGTTAATAGCAAAAAGCAAAAGATCGCAGCCTTCGGCAGGTCCTACAGGGAACGCATTCTCATGTAGGAGCTGCCGAAGGCTGCGATCTTTTGATCTGACTCAGACCTGCGCCTGAGCCCCTTCGAACCACGCCAGTTTCTCGCGCAGTTGCACCACTTCACCAACGATCACCAGTGTCGGCGCATGCACTTCATGCTCCGCCACCAGTCGCGGCAGATCAGCCAGCGTGCCGGTAAAGACCCGCTGATTGACCGTGGTGCCCTGCTGAATCAATGCCGCCGGGGTATCTGCTGAACGACCATGCTTGATCAGTTGTTCACAAATGACCGGCAAGCCGACCAGCCCCATATAGAACACCAGCGTCTGCGCCGGGGCGACGAGGTCGACCCACGGCAGATCGGTGGAACCGTCCTTCAAATGGCCGGTGACAAAGCGCACCGACTGCGCGTAATCACGATGCGTCAGCGGAATCCCTGCATACGCCGCACAACCGCTGGCAGCTGTGATACCCGGCACCACCTGAAACGGAATGCCATGAGCGGCCAGTTCTTCGATCTCTTCGCCGCCACGGCCGAAGATAAACGGATCACCGCCCTTCAACCGCACCACGCGTTTGCCGGCCTTGGCCAGATCGACCAGTTGCTGGTTGATCTGATCCTGCGGCACGGCGTGATCAGCACGACGTTTGCCGACATAAACCCGCTCGGCATCGCGACGGCATAGCTCAAGAATCGCAGGTGCAACCAAACGGTCGTACAGCACCACGTCGGCTTGCTGCATCAGGCGCAAGGCCTTGAAGGTCAGCAGGTCCGGATCGCCCGGGCCCGCGCCGACCAGATACACCTCACCGGTGGTGACCATGGCTTCGCCATCGATCTTGGCTTGCAGCAGACGTTCGGCCTCGGCGCCCTGCCCGGCCAGTTGCCGATCGGCAATCGGCCCCTGAAAGACGTCTTCCCAGAAACCACGACGCTGCTGCACATCCGGAAACAGGCCTTTCACCTGATTACGGAAACGCGCGGCGAGCCCGGCCAATTGGCCGTATGTCGACGGAATCCAGGTTTCGATCTTGGCGCGGATCAAACGCGCCAGCACCGGTGCATCGCCGCCGCTGGACACGGCAATGATCAGCGGCGAGCGATCGACGATCGCCGGGAAGATCACGCTGCACAAGGCCGGCGCGTCGACCACGTTGACCGGCACGCAGCGCATATGAGCATCGGTGGAGACTTGTGCGTTCAGTGTCTCATCGTCGGTAGCGGCAATAATCAGCCCGCAACCGTCCAGATCTGCCTCGACGTAACCACGCAACAGGCATTCACCGCCAGAAGCAGCGACCAGCTCACGCAGTTGCGTTTCGATTTCAGGTGCGACCACCCGCAGCAGCGCACCGGCATCGGCCAGCAGGCGAGATTTGCGCAAGGCAATTTCCCCCCCACCGACGACCAACACACGACTGCCGCGCAGGTTGTGAAACAGCGGCAGATATTTCATTTAGCCGATGACCTCAAGGCCACCCATGTACGGCTTCAGCACGTCCGGCACACGGATCGAACCATCGGCCTGCTGGTAGTTTTCCAGCACGGCCACCAGCGTACGGCCAACAGCCAGACCGGAACCGTTCAAGGTGTGCACCAGCTCAGGCTTGCCGGTTTCCGGGTTACGGAAGCGCGCCTGCATGCGACGGGCCTGGAAATCGCCGCAGTTCGAGCACGAGGAGATTTCGCGGTACTTGTCCTGGCTCGGGATCCACACTTCCAGATCGTAAGTCTTGACCGCGCTGAAGCCCATGTCGCCGGTGCACAGTGCCAGGGTGCGATAAGGCAGACCGAGCAATTGCAGCACCTTTTCAGCGTTGGCAGTCAGACCTTCCAGCGCTTCCATCGAAGTCGATGGCTCAACGATCTGGACCATTTCAACTTTGTCGAACTGGTGCTGACGGATCATGCCGCGCGTGTCGCGACCCGACGCGCCGGCTTCGCTGCGGAAGCACGGAGTATGGGCAACGAACTTGATCGGCAGCAGTTTCGAGTCGACGATTTCGCCGGCAACGATGTTGGTCAGCGATACTTCGGCTGTCGGGATCAAATACAGATCCGCTTCGCCTTCGCGCGCGATCTTGAACAGGTCTTCTTCGAACTTCGGCAGTTGACCGGTGCCTTGCAGTGCCGGCGCCTGAACCAGATAAGGCGTGTACGCCTCTTCGTAGCCGTGCTCGTTGACGTGCAGGTTGATCATGAACTGCGCCAGTGCGCGGTGCAGACGGGCGATCGGGCCACGCAGCAAGGCGAAACGGGCGCCGGACAGTTTGGCGGCGGTTTCGAAATCCAGCCAGCCGAACTTCTCGCCCAGCGCCACGTGGTCTTTCACTTCGAAATCGAATGCAGTCGGCGTGCCCCAGCGGCGGACTTCAACGTTGTCGTCTTCGTCTTTGCCGACCGGAACGGATTCGTGTGGCAGGTTCGGGATACCGAGCAGGATCGAGTCCAGTTCGGTCTGGATCGCGTCCAGTTCGACTTTACCGGCACTCAGTTCGCCCGCCATGCGCTCGACGTCCGCCATCAACGGCGCGATGTCTTCGCCGCGCTGCTTGGCCTGACCGATGGATTTGGAACGCGCGTTACGCTCAGCCTGCAGTGCTTCGGTGCGGGTCTGGACGGTCTTGCGCTGTTCTTCCAGCGCTTCGATGCGCGCGGTATCCAGGGCAAAGCCACGGGAAGCCAGGCGGTCCGCTACGTCCTGAAGGTTGCTACGTAACAGTTTGGAATCGAGCATGTCGGTTTCTCGTTATCAAAGTTTGGTCAAAGACAGGCCAGCCCACGTCGCGAGCAGCCCGCCGAATACGCTGAGTGCCGCATAGCCCAAGGCCAGCGGCACTTGCCCGCTTTCCAGCAGGCGCACCGTATCCAGTGAAAAGGATGAAAAAGTCGTCAGCCCCCCGAGGAAGCCGACCATCAACCCGGCACGCACCTCGATCGGCACCTCCGGGCGTATCAAAAACAGGCCGTACAACACGCCAATCAGCAGACAGCCCACGATATTAACGGCCAGCGTCGCGGTATAGAAGTGCCGCGGCCAATTGGCGTTGACCCAATTGCCGGTAGCGAAGCGCAACAAGGTGCCGGCAACCCCGCCGGCGGAGACCGCAATGATCAATGGAAGCACTATTTTCTCCGCTGCCGAGGGCTTAAACGGTCAAGTTGGGCGAGGTGGTTGAGCTTCTCGCCGATCTTCAACTCCAGGCCGCGCGGCACCGGTTGGTAAAACGGTATCGGCTCGAGTTCTTCCGGGAAATAGTCTTCGCCGGCGGCGTAGGCGTCTGGTTCGTCATGGGCGTAGCGGTATTCGTCGCCGTAGCCCAATTGTTTCATCAGTTTGGTCGGCGCGTTGCGCAGGTGCAGCGGCACTTCCAGCGAGCCGTTTTCGGCGGCGGCACGCAGCGCGGTTTTGAATCCCATGTATACCGCGTTGCTTTTTGGCGCACAGGCCAGATAAGTAATGGCTTGAGCAACCGCCAACTCACCTTCGGGGCTGCCGAGGCGTTCCTGCACTTCCCACGCGGCGAGGCACAGGCTCAATGCGCGCGGGTCGGCGTTGCCGATGTCTTCGCTGGCCATGCGCACTACGCGTCGGGCCAGGTACAGCGGATCGCAACCGCCGTCGATCATCCGCGCAAACCAGTACAGCGCGCCATCGGGGTTGGAGCCGCGCACGGATTTGTGCAGCGCCGAGATCTGGTCGTAGAACGCTTCGCCGCCCTTGTCGAAACGCCGGCGCGTGTCGCCGAGCAGGCTTTGCAGCAGATCGATGCCCATCTCGCTGTTGTCATCGGCCAGATCGGAGGCATTCTCCAGCAGATTGAGCAGACGCCGGCCATCGCCATCGGCGGCCGATAGCAGCATCTGAAAACCCTCATCGCTGAGGGTCAAGTTACGTTTGCCCAGCCCGCGCTCTTCGGTGAGCGCGCGGTGCACCAGTTTGCGCAGCGCCGCTTCATCGAGGCTTTTCAGCACGTAGACGCGGGCGCGCGACAACAGAGCGTTGTTGAGCTCGAACGAAGGGTTTTCGGTGGTGGCGCCGATGAAGATCAGCGTGCCGTCTTCAACGTACGGCAGGAATGCGTCCTGCTGGGACTTGTTGAAGCGGTGCACTTCATCGACGAACAGAATCGTGCGCTTGCCGTACTGGCCGGCCTGCTGCTTGGCGATTTCAACGGCCTGACGGATCTCCTTGACCCCGGCGAGCACCGCCGAGACCGTTTCGAAGTGCGCATCGGAGACTTCCGCAAGCAACCGCGCCAAGGTGGTTTTACCCACGCCCGGCGGGCCCCAGAAGATCATCGAATGCAGGGCACCCTGCTCCAGCGCCTCACGCAGAGGTTTGCCGCGAGCGAGCACGTGCTCCTGACCGACGTACTCATCCAGATTGGTCGCACGCAAACGCGCGGCCAGTGGCTGGGCAATCGGTGCACTGCGAAACAGATTCATCACGTAGCGTTGAAACCTCTATTTTGCCGATCATTGCCCCTGTAGGAGTGAGCCTGCTCGCGATAGCGGTGGGTCAGACGATGAAGATGTGACTGACAAATCGAATCGCGAGCAGGCTCACTCCTACAAAGGGTTTTGGGTTTATTCCTGGATTACGTCGGCACCCTTGGGGATGTCGAACTTGAACTTCGACGCTGGAACCGGCTCATTGGCCTTCACCCCGGTAAACAGGATATTGGTGCGCTGGCCGACGCTGTCGATCAGTTGCATATCGTTAAGCAGATTATTGCGGAAGGACAGGCGCAGATTATCGAACAAGGTGTCCTTGGTTTTCGGCTTGAGGGTGAAGTCGATCACGCCGCCCGCCTCTTTCGCGGTGATATCAAAGCTCTGGCTGATCTTCGACACATCACCGGACAACAGCAGCGCCGGGGTCTGGGTCAGACGCTCGTCGAGCTTCTTGATGGTCGCCTGTTCCAGATCCGGGTCCCACAGGGTGACTTTCTTGCCGTCGGAGACCATGGTCTGCTCGGCCGGCGCATTGGTGTGCCAGTAGAACAGCCCCGGACGCTGCAGGGTCATGTCGCCGGTGGTTTCCTGCAACTGCGTGCCGCTGCCGTCGAGGGTCAGCTGCGAGAAGTTCGCGCTCAGGGTCTTGGATGTTTCCAGCAATTGGGTCAGACGCGCCACGTCCTTGTCATCGGCGTGGGCCGTGATCGTGGTCAGCGCCAGTACTGGCAACAGCATGCGGATAAGACGCATGGGAGTCCTCTTGAATACTCGTTGGGAGAGCGGCGGCACATCATTGTCCCGCCTCTTGCGTTTGCAATCAGTCGCGTACCGGGCCCGGGGCCAGGACTTCACGGGAACCGTTGGTGTTCATCGAGGTGACGACCCCGGCCATTTCCATGGCTTCGATCATCCGTGCGGCGCGGTTGTAGCCGATCTTCAGCTTGCGCTGTACCGCGGAAATCGAGGCACGACGGCTTTCCAGAACAAACTGTACAGCTTCGTCGTACAGCGCGTCGGCTTCCGGATCATCGCCATCGCCACCACCGCTGCTGCCTTCAAAACCGCTGCCGGCTTCTTCGACACCGTTGAGGATGTCGTCGTTATATTCCGGCGCGCCGCGCAGTTTCCACGCCTCGACCACACGATGGACTTCGTCATCGGAAACGAATGCACCGTGAACCCGGATCGGCAGGCTGGTGCCCGGCGGCATGTAAAGCATGTCACCGTGGCCGAGCAGTTGTTCGGCGCCGCCCTGGTCGATGATGGTCCGCGAGTCGATCTTGCTCGACACCTGGAACGCCATACGGGTTGGAATGTTGGCCTTGATCAGACCGGTGATCACGTCCACCGACGGCCGCTGGGTTGCAAGGATCAAGTGAATACCGGCCGCCCGCGCCTTCTGGGCAATACGGGCGATCAGTTCTTCAACCTTCTTGCCGACGATCATCATCATGTCGGCGAATTCGTCGACCACCACAACGATGGTCGGCAGCTTTTGCAGCAATGGCGCTTCGTCGTGGATGCTTTCACGCTTGTACAGCGGATCGCTCAACGGCTCGCCGGCGTCCTGGGCCTCCTTGACCTTGGCGTTGAAGCCGGACAGGTTTCGGACACCCATCTTCGCCATCAGCTTGTAGCGGCGCTCCATCTCGGCGACGCTCCAGCGCAGGGCATTGGCGGCATCCTTCATGTCGGTGACGACCGGGCACAGCAGGTGCGGAATGCCTTCGTAGATCGACAGTTCCAGCATTTTCGGGTCGATCATGATCAGCTTGGCGTCTTCCGGGCCGGACTTGAACAGGATCGACAGAATCATCGCGTTCACACCCACCGACTTACCGGAACCGGTCGTACCGGCCACCAGCAAGTGCGGCATCTTCGCCAGGTCGGTGATGACCGGCTTGCCACCAATGTCATGACCGAGTGCCAGGGTGACCGGCGATTTGAAGTTGTCGTACTCGGGCGTCGACAGCACCTCGGAGAAACGTACGATCTGCCGGTCTTCGTTGGGGATCTCGATACCGACGGTGGTCTTGCCCGGAATCACCTCGACCACCCGCACACTGGTCACGGCCAGGGAACGCGCAAGGTCTTTGGCGAGGTTGGCGATGCGGCTGACTTTGACGCCGGCAGCCGGCTGGATTTCGTAACGGGTAATCACCGGGCCTGGGTGGATCGAATCCACCGTGACCTCGACCCCGAACTCCTTCAGCTTGATCTCCAGCAAGTGGCCGACCGCCGCCAGGGATTCCGGTGAGTAATTGAGTTGTTTCTTTTCCGCCGGATCAAGAATCGAGATCGGCGGCAAGGTGCCTTCCACGGCGCTGTCGACGAACAACGGCACCTGTTTTTCCTTCTGTACGCGCTTGCTTGGCTCGGGCGCCTTGGCCGGAGCCGGGGCGATAACCGGCGGCACTTGTTTCTCGCGATCGGACATGTGCTTGCTCAGGGCTTGCTCACGTTCGATCAGGCGTTCTTTGACTTTGGCCTGCTCACGTTTGTCGGTCACCGTCGGCGCGACCACGTCGTGGACGCGATCGTCGACTTCACGCAGTTGCGCAACCAGTTGTTTGCGTTCGGTACGTGCCGACCACCAGCGATTGAGCGCGCCTTGAAACAGTTCGAACAGATCAAGGGTGATCTTGCCGGTGATGTCCATCACTTTGAACCACGACAGGTCAGTGAACACCGTCAGGCCAAACAGGAACAACGCAATGAACAACAGCGTGCTGCCCTGAATGTTCAGCGCATTCTTCGCCAGATTGCCGAGACTTTCGCCCAGCGCGCCGCCCGCACCTGCCGGCAGACCCGACGCTGCGTGGAAATGCAGATGCGCCAGCGCCGCGCCGGACAGCACCAGAAACACCAGACCGATCAGACGCCAGGAGAACAGCCAGCCGCTCCACTGCCACGGTTCGTGGCGCTGACGGAAGATCTGGTAGGCCTTGATCGCCAACAGCAGCGGGAAGATGTAGGCGAAGTAACCCAGCACCATAAACAATATATCGGCGCTGTAGGAGCCCGCCGGGCCGCCGAAATTCTGTACGTCGTCGATCTTGCTGTTGTGGCTCCAGCCTGGATCGTCCTTGCCGTAGGTCAGCAAAGCCATCATCAGGAACAGGCACAAGGCACCGATGGCGATCAATGCACCTTCCTTGAGCCGGTAGTGCAACTGTTGGCGCCAGAGCGGAACGACTGTTTTTGGTGCTTCGGTGGATTTCTTCAAAACGCTTCTTTTCCTGCGCCCAAGGCGCGTCCATCTATTGAATGACGATAAAAACTGCCCAATCCAGGCAGGTAAAAAAGTGAACGAGCGCAACTGAGACTACTTTTAACACTGCGTCGCGCATTTTATAAACACAGCGCAGCGCGAATATTCTGTAACAGCCCGGCATTGTACGGGTTTGTGCGTCTGATGCCATGCTTCAAGCCCCAGGATTGAGCATAGTCAAGCACACAGAAGCCGCGACTCAATTTGAGCATGCATTACCTTTTGTGACAAAGGCTTATGAGGTGTATTTGATGAACGTAGCGAAGCATTCACGCCTGATCATCCTCGGCTCCGGCCCGGCCGGTTACAGCGCTGCCGTGTATGCCGCCCGCGCCAACCTCAAACCCGTGGTCATTACCGGCCTGCAGGCCGGTGGCCAGCTCACCACTACCGTCGAAGTCGACAACTGGCCCGGCGACGTCGAAGGCCTCACGGGCCCGGTACTGATGGAGCGCATGCAGAAACACGCCGAACGCTTTGCCACAGAGATCGTTTACGACCACATCCACACCGCCAAGTTGCAGCAGCGCCCGTTCGAGCTCACTGGCGACAGCGGCACTTACACCTGCGACGCACTGATCATTGCCACCGGGGCCTCGGCGCAATACCTGGGACTGCCTTCAGAGGAAGCCTTCGCCGGCAAAGGCGTATCCGCCTGCGCGACCTGTGACGGCTTTTTCTATCGCAATCAGGTGGTCGCCGTGCTCGGCGGCGGCAATACCGCCGTCGAGGAAGCACTGTACCTGTCGAACATTGCCAAGGAGGTGCATCTGATCCACCGCCGCGACAAGCTGCGTGCGGAGAAAATCCTGCAAGACAAACTGTTCGAGAAAGCCGCGAACGGTAACGTGCGCCTGCACTGGAACCAGAATCTCGACGAAGTACTCGGCGATGCCAGCGGCGTCACCGGCGCACGACTGCGTGACAGCCATACCGGCGAAACCACTGAACTGGCGCTGGCCGGCGTATTCATTGCCATTGGTCACAAACCCAACACTGATCTGTTTCAGGGACAACTGCCGATGCGTGATGGGTACTTGCTGGTCAAGGGTGGCAGTGATGGCGATGCTACGTCCACCGAGATTCCCGGGGTGTTTGCCGCCGGCGACGTGGCCGACCACGTTTACCGTCAGGCGGTGACATCGGCAGGCGCCGGCTGCATGGCCGCACTCGATGCCGAGAAGTATCTGGACGACATTCCGGTCATTTAACGGCACACTTTATCGCGGGCCAAACGGCCCGCACCGCCCTCCCCTTCTGCAAGCCTGGATGCCATGCTGACTTGGTTACAACGTAATTCCCTGACTTTTCCACCGCTGGAAAAGGCCATGCGCGACCCCAACGGATTGCTCGCCGCCGGTGGCGATCTGTCGGCCGACCGACTGATTCAAGCGTATCGCCATGGCTGTTTTCCATGGTTTTCCGAAGGCCAGCCGATTCTCTGGTGGTCGCCGGATCCGCGCACGGTATTGTTTCCCGACGAACTGCATGTCTCGCGCAGCCTCGGCAAATTGCTGCGCCAACAACGCTATCAAGTGACCTTTGATCAGGACTTCGACGCAGTGATCCGCGCCTGCGCTGCACCACGGGATTACGCCGACGGCACCTGGATCACCCAAGCCATGCAGGACGCCTACGTTGAACTGCATCGCCGCGGCTTCGCGCATTCGGTGGAGGTCTGGGATCAAGACGAACTGGTCGGCGGCCTGTACGGCCTGGCGATGGGCCAACTGTTTTTCGGCGAATCGATGTTCAGCCGCGCCGACAACGCGTCCAAATTCGGTTTTGCCACCTTGGTGCGCCACCTGAAAGACGCGGGATTCGCGCTGATCGATTGCCAGATGCCGACCGATCATCTGCACAGCCTCGGCGCGCGGGCAATTCCTCGTCAGCAATTCGCCGATTATCTGGCACATCACCTGGATCAACCCAATCGTGCCAACTGGGTTTGCTGAGCGACTTTTGCGCGCGTGGCTTACACTTAATTCACCAGCTTATCCCGAGGGTTGATCATGACCGAGTTGGCGCGTTTGAAGTTCTATGCCACTCAGCCTCACTCTTGCAGTTATCTGCCCGAGGAGCAGGCCACGACCCTGTTTCTCGATCCGAGCCAGCCCATGGATGTGCATGTCTACGCAGACCTGTCGGAAATGGGCTTTCGTCGCAGCGGCGATCATCTGTACCGCCCGCATTGCCAGAACTGCAATGCGTGCGTGCCTGCGCGCATTCCGGTGGCGCAGTTCACACCCAATCGTCAGCAGAAGCGGATTTTCAAACGCAACACGGATTTGCAGGTGCGCCCGGCCAAACCGCAGTTCAGCGAAGAATATTTCGATCTGTACCAGCGCTATATCGAACAACGCCACGCCGACGGCGATATGTACCCGCCGAGCCGCGATCAATTCTCGACTTTTCTGGTACGCGATCTGCCCTTCTCGCGCTTCTATGAGTTCCGACTCGACGGACGGTTGCTAGCCGTGGCCGTGACCGACTTACTGCCGAACGGTTTGTCGGCGGTGTACACCTTCTACGAACCGGCCGAGGAACGCCGTAGCCTTGGCCGATTTGCCATCCTCTGGCAAATCGCCGAGGCACAGCGCCTCGGACTTGAGGCGGTGTACCTCGGTTACTGGATCAAGAACTGCAAAAAGATGAACTACAAGACGCAATATCGCCCCATCGAATTGCTGATTAATCAGCGCTGGGTCATCCTCAACTAAACCCAAGCCGTAAACCCCTTGGCGTAAACCCCATTTTTCGGGCACAATGCACGCCGCTTTTGCCTGGCGCAGTTGCACCGGGCCATTCATTGGATACCGAGGGCTTTACTGCATGTCGAAAGAAGACAGCTTCGAAATGGAAGGCACTGTCGTCGACACCCTGCCCAACACCATGTTTCGTGTGGAGTTGGAAAATGGGCACGTCGTAACCGCGCATATTTCCGGCAAGATGCGCAAGAACTACATTCGTATTCTTACCGGTGACAAAGTGCGCGTCGAGCTGACGCCCTATGACTTGAGCAAAGGGCGCATCACTTACCGCGCTCGTTAATCAAGTCAATACAAAACGCCCGGTTTATGCCGGGCGTTTTTGTTTGTGCGTTTTGGGGGTTGGTTTGGGTTTGGGGGCATATCCGTTGCTGCGGGTGCTGCCGCTGGCGGTTTCGCTCTTACAGCGAGTCACCTTTTCCAAACGCCGAAAAGGTAACCCAAAAGGCTTTGCCCCGGCGTACGGCACTTCGCTGAGGCTCAGTGTTCCCTCGCTACGGTGTCCATCCGGGGGCATCGCCTACGGTTTGCTTCGCTGCACCTCCTCTCGATGTATGCGGCTTCGCCGCACGGCGCTGCGCGCCTAACCCCCGGATGGACACCTACGCTCGGCCTGCCGAAGGGGCAAAAGATCAAAAGCCAAAGCAAGATCAAGAGCCAGAGCCAGAGCCAGAGCCAGAGCCAGAGCCAGATCAAGAGCCAGAGCCAGAGCCAGAGCCAGAGCCAGAGCCAGAGCCAGAGCCAGAGCCAGATCAAGAGCCCCTCACCCTAGCCCTCTCCCGGAGGGAGAGGGAACTGACCTTGGTGTTTGGGCGAGGTACGCCGACATGTGATACCGAGTCGAACTCAGATTTTGAAAAGCTCAAAAATCGGCCCCCTCTCCCTCTGGGAGAGGGCTGGGGTGAGGGGTGAATCCAACACCAATCCTAAGCCGAACACGCTGTTGCTCCTCACCACTCAACAGGATGAGCGTTAGCTCGGCTGCGGCTTTTGATCTGCAAGGCGACGTCGGAAGGCTGAGTGGAGGGATTGATCCGGGCGTGGGAGCGCAGCGACCGTTTGGCGCAGCCAAACACAGCGAGAGGAGGTGCAGCGAAGCAAACCGTAGGCGCTGCGCCCGGATCGATCCCGGAGCGAAGGAACCCCGAGCCCCAGCGAGCGGGCCGCACGTAGGAGCAAGCGTTTTTTGCTTACTTTTTTTGGCGTTTGAAAAAAAGTGAGTCGCCGTAAGGGCGAAACCGTAATAAGCCATCACCGCAGCAACGGATATACACACAAAAACACCAGACAACAAAAAGGCGCCCGAAGGCGCCCTCTTGATCCAAGGCCATCAGGCCATTTCTGCGGTAGTCTCGAAGTCAAACGTCAACTCACCATCCTTGATGTCGATGTGCACCACACCGCCATGCTCGGCCAGCTCGCCAAACAGAATCTCCTCCGCCAACGGACGCTTGATCTTGTCCTGAATCAGACGCGCCATCGGACGTGCGCCCATTGCCGAGTCATAACCACCCGCCGCCAGCCAACTCCGCGCAGCATCAGTGACCTCAAGCAGCACACGCTTGTCTTCCAGCTGCGCCTGAAGCTCGGTAAGGAACTTGTCCACCACACTTTTGATGACCTCATGGCTGAGGCGACCAAACTGGATAATGGTGTCCAGACGGTTACGGAACTCCGGTGTGAAGCTCTTCTTGATCACTTCCATCGCATCAGACGAGTGGTCCTGATGGGTGAAACCGATCGAAGCCCGCGCAGCCGTTTCGGCACCGGCGTTGGTGGTCATGATCACGATCACGTTGCGGAAATCCGCCTTGCGCCCGTTGTTGTCAGTCAGCGTACCGTGGTCCATCACCTGCAGCAGCAGGTTGAAGACTTCCGGATGCGCTTTCTCGATTTCATCGAGCAGCAATACGCAGTGCGGCTGCTTGGTGATCGCTTCGGTCAACAGACCGCCCTGATCGAAACCGACATAACCTGGAGGCGCACCGATCAGACGCGATACGGTGTGACGCTCCATGTACTCGGACATGTCGAAACGCACCAGCTCGATCCCCAACGCCTTGGCCAGTTGTCGCGCGGCCTCGGTTTTACCGACACCGGTCGGGCCTGCGAACAGGAACGAACCGACTGGCTTGTCAGGCGACTTGAGGCCGGCACGAGAGAGCTTGATCGCGGTTGACAGCGAATCGATCGCCGCGTCCTGACCAAACACCGTCAGCTTCAGGTCACGCTCAAGGTTACGCAGCAACTCCTTGTCGGAGCTGGTGACGTGCTTAGGCGGAATCCGCGCGATTTTCGCGACGATGTCTTCGACGTGCGGCACCTCGATACGCTTGGCGCGCTTCTCGACCGGTTGCAGACGCTGATAGGCGCCCGCCTCGTCAATAACATCAATGGCTTTGTCCGGCATGTGTCGGTCATTGATATAGCGCGACGCCAGTTCAGCAGCGGCACGCAGCGCTTCGTCGCTGTATTCGATGTTGTGGTGCTGTTCGAAACGCCCTTTCAGGCCGCGCAGGATACCAATGGTGTCTTCCACCGATGGCTCGACGACATCGACCTTCTGGAAGCGACGCGCCAAGGCGCGATCCTTCTCGAAGATGCCGCGAAACTCCTGGAACGTGGTCGAACCGATGCAGCGAATGTCGCCAGACGACAGTAGCGGCTTAAGCAGATTCGAAGCGTCCATGACCCCGCCCGACGCAGCGCCCGCACCAATAATGGTGTGGATCTCGTCGATAAACAGAATGGCTTGCGGACGTTTTTTCAATTCATTGAGCAACGCCTTGAAGCGCTTCTCGAAATCACCGCGATACTTGGTGCCCGCGAGCAGAGCACCGAGATCGAGCGAATAAACAACACTACCGGCCAGCAGATCCGGCACCTGGTTGTCGACAATGCGCTTGGCCAGACCTTCGGCAATCGCGGTTTTACCCACGCCTGCTTCACCGACCAGCAGCGGATTGTTTTTGCGCCGACGCGCGAGAATCTGCGCGACACGTTCGACTTCCGATTCACGACCGACCAGCGGATCGATACGACCCTGGCGCGCGAGTTCGTTGAGGTTGCTGGCATAAGCATCCAGAGGATTGCCTGAAGAAGAAGACTCACCGCCCTCGTCGTCCTGCATATCTTGTTCACCTTCAGAGTGATCGCCATGCCCCGGCACTTTGGAAATGCCGTGTGCGATGTAATTGACGACATCGATGCGCGCAACGCTCTGCTGTTTCAGCAGAAACACTGCCTGACTCTCTTGCTCACTGAAGATGGCAACCAGCACGTTGGCGCCGGTTACTTCGCGTTTGCCCGAGCTCTGTACGTGGAAAACAGCACGTTGCAGTACACGCTGGAAGCCCAGGGTTGGCTGGGTTTCGCGATCTTCGTCATGAACGGGGATCAATGGCGTGGTGGAGTCGATGAACTCCTGCAGGTCATGCTTGAGTTTGTCGAGGTTTGCGCCGCAGGCACGCAAAACGGTGGCGGCAGCCTCATTGTCCAATAGGGCCAGCAAAAGGTGTTCGACGGTCATGAATTCATGACGTTTCGAACGAGCCTCCTTGAAGGCTAGATTGAGGGTGACTTCGAGCTCGCGGTTTAACATAGCTTCACCTCATACCCAAGTGGTCGGCGATTAACCGTCCTTCTCGATTTCACAGAGTAGCGGATGCTGGCTTTCCCTGGCGTACTGGTTGACCTGCATGGCCTTTGTCTCGGCGATGTCGCGGGTAAACACTCCACATACTGCCCGTCCTTCTGTGTGGACGGCCAGCATGACCTTGGTCGCCAGCTCGCGATTCAGGTTAAAAAACACCTCGAGCACTTCGACGACGAAATCCATCGGTGTGTAGTCATCGTTGAACAAAACCACCTTGTACATCGGCGGCGCCTGTAACGCAGGCTTTGCTTCCTGAACAGCAACGCCTGCCGAATCGTCGTCGTGCTCCTGTGGAAGATCCTTTTGGAGAAGCGGGCGATCCTGATTGAATGTTAGTCGAATCTGGCTGATTGCATGCATGGAAAGAAAGGTTCGTCAGTTGTGCAAATACAGTGGTGGGGGCGGTTGTACGCGTTTTCAACTCCGACTGCCCGGTCACCTTGACTATCGGGAAAACGGTGTTACAACCAATAGAGCCCACAGTGGGTAAAAAAGATCCGCGGAGTCAATCCTTTTAACGGATTAGATTGCGGATGAATTGGATGATACTCCAGCGATGGAGTCTGTTGCAGAGGGATTTGAGCATGGCTGTCGGCAAGGTGAAATGGTTCAACAATGCCAAGGGATTCGGCTTTATCAATACCGACGCCCGTGAAGGCCGCGATGAGGATGGCAAAGAGATCGACTTTTTTGCTCATTTTTCTCAGATTAAGATGGACGGATACAAAACCCTTAAGGCCGGGCAGGCGGTGGTTTTCAGCATTATCCAAGGCCCCAAGGGGCTGCATGCCGTAAACATCCAGTCAGTCGAACCATCCAGTGCCATTGATAGTGCAGCTGTCAGCGCTGCTGCCGCTGCCGCTGCCGCTGCCGCAACTGCCAAAGCGTGAGCTGACTGATCTTCACCTGAATATCCCAAGCAATAAAAAACCGCCTGACTCAATGAAGAATCAGGCGGTTTTTACGTGCCCGCGTTTTACATATGCGAAATCAGCGCATCGCCAAAGCCCGAAGACGAAACCAGCTTGGCCCCGTCCATCAGACGCTCAAAGTCATAGGTCACAGTCTTGGCCGAAATAGCGCCGTTGGTGCCCTTGATGATCAGATCCGCCGCCTCAGTCCAGCCCATGTGGCGCAGCATCATTTCTGCCGAGAGAATCAGCGAACCCGGGTTGACCTGATCCTTGCCGGCGTACTTCGGCGCCGTACCGTGGGTCGCTTCGAACATCGCCACGGTGTCGGACAGGTTGGCGCCCGGCGCGATACCGATACCGCCCACTTCCGCCGCCAAAGCGTCGGAGAGGTAGTCGCCGTTGAGGTTGAGGGTCGCGATCACATCGTATTCGGCCGGGCGCAGCAGGATCTGCTGGAGCATGGCGTCGGCGATGGCATCCTTGACCACAACATTCTTGCCGGTTTTCGGGTTTTTGAACTGCATCCACGGGCCGCCGTCGAGCAGGGTCGCGCCGAATTCTTCGGCGGCCACTTCGTAGGCCCACTCTTTGAAGGCACCTTCGGTGAACTTCATGATGTTGCCTTTGTGCACGATGGTCAGCGAATCGCGGTCGTTATCGACCACATATTGCAGAGCCTTGCGCGCCAGACGCTTGGTGCCTTCCAGCGAAACCGGCTTGACGCCGATGCCGCAGTTTTCGTCGAAACGGATTTTGGTGACGCCCATTTCTTCTTTAAGGAATTTGATGACTTTGGTGGCTTCCGGCGAACCGGCCTTCCACTCAATGCCGGCATAGATGTCTTCGGAGTTCTCGCGGAAGATGGTCATGTCGACGTCGCCAGGCTTTTTCACCGGGCTTGGCACGCCTTCGAACCAGCGCACAGGGCGCAGGCAGACGTACAGGTCGAGTTGCTGACGCAGGGCCACGTTCAGCGAGCGGATGCCGCCACCGACCGGCGTGGTCAGCGGGCCTTTGATGGAAACCACATAATCCTTGACTGCATCGAGAGTTTCCTGAGGCAGCCAGGTGTCCTGATCGTAAACCTGAGTGGCTTTTTCCCCGGCGTAGACTTCCATCCAGGAAATCTTGCGTTTACCGCCGTATGCCTTTTGAACTGCAGCATCGACAACCTTGATCATCACCGGGCTGATGTCGACACCAATGCCGTCACCTTCGATGAAGGGGATGATCGGGTTATCAGGAACATTGAGAGAATGGTCTGCATTGACGGTGATTTTGTCGCCGACGGCTGGAACCTGAATCTTCTTGTAACCCATGCTGAACTCCATTGTTTGGATTGAACATCTGGCTTGGTTCGAGCGTAACCCAGTTAAATCAACACGCAAACCCTCTGTTCGTGGCGCGGCTACATCTCGTTTCGTACAAGCCTGAAAGCAAAGGGAAAAGCGCCAAACTCAAGCATTCGCGACGACTCTACGCCCCACCCCGCCCTGCGACCTTTAGACCAATGGACGAGAATCGTTGCATATGAACCATCGGCAGATTGCCAGCTACCTATGTATAATGCCGCCCGCTGACCACAGGGTCACGACGGCTGGCCTCTCTAGCACGAGACTTTCCGCCTGATTGGTCGGGTTGTTACCGCAGTCCGACTGCTTGACGCTCTACTGATGCACCCAACATCACCGCGAAGAATCTCGACATTCGGTTCATGGATGACTTTGAACGAACGCGCTTACCCGGCGCCCCTCGAGTTTCTGCGCACGCTTTAGCAAAGAAGAGAGAGTTAATCCGAATATGCCCACCCGCTCGAAGATCATCTATACCTTCACCGACGAAGCTCCAGCCCTCGCCACCTATTCCCTGCTGCCAATCATCGAGGCGTACACCGCTTCGGCCGATATCGCCGTGGAAACCCGCGATATCTCTCTTGCAGCGCGCATTCTGGCCAGCTTCCCCGAGCAACTGGGCGACAAAGCCGTAGCCGACCACCTCGCCGAACTGGGCGACCTGGCCGTTACGCCTGAAGCCAACATCATCAAGCTGCCGAACATCAGCGCTTCGGTGCCACAGCTGCAAGCCGCGATCAAAGAGCTGCAAGCTCAGGGTTACAACCTCCCGGATTACCCGGAAACCGTGACCAGCGACGCCGACAAAGACGCCAAGGCGCGTTACGACAAGGTCAAGGGCAGCGCCGTGAACCCGGTTCTGCGTGAAGGCAACTCCGACCGTCGCGCACCGCTGTCGGTTAAAAACTACGCTCGCAAGCACCCGCACAAAATGGGCGCCTGGGCCAAAGACTCCAAGTCCCACGTCGCTCACATGAGCACCGGCGATTTCTACGGCAGCGAAAAAGCTGCCCTGATCGACGCCGCTGACGCCGTGAAGATCGAACTGATCGCCAAGGACGGTACCGCTACCGTCCTGAAAGAAAAAACCACCGTTCAGGCTGGCGAGATCCTCGACTGCGCCGTGATGAGCAAAAACGCCCTGCGCGCGTTCATCGCTGCTGAAATCGAAAGCGCCAAGGCCCAGGGCGTGCTGCTCTCGGTTCACCTGAAAGCGACCATGATGAAGGTCTCCGACCCGATCATGTTCGGCCAGATCGTTGCCGAGTTCTACAAAGACGCCCTGACCAAGCACGCTGACGTGCTGGCCGAGATCGGCTTCAACCTGAACAACGGCATCGGCGATCTGTACGCGCGCATCAAGGCCCTGCCGGCGGAGCAGCAAGCGCAGATCGAAGCCGACATGGCCGCGGTCTACGCCGCTCGTCCATCGCTGGCGATGGTCAACTCCGACAAAGGCATCACCAACCTGCACGTGCCGAGCGACGTCATCGTCGACGCCTCGATGCCGGCAATGATCCGTGACTCCGGCAAAATGTGGGGCACCGACGGTCAGTTGCACGACACCAAGGCGGTGATCCCGGATCGCTGCTACGCGACCATCTACCAGGCCGTGATCGAAGATTGCAAAGCCAATGGCGCTTTCGATCCGACCACCATGGGCAGCGTGCCAAACGTTGGCCTGATGGCGAAGAAAGCCGAAGAGTACGGCTCGCACGACAAGACGTTCCAGATCAAGGCTGACGGCGTGGTTCGCGTCACCGACAGCAAGGGCAACCTGCTGATGGAACAGGCTGTTGAAGCCGGCGACATCTTCCGCATGTGCCAGACCAAAGACGCGCCGATCCAGGACTGGGTCAAACTGGCCGTCAACCGTGCTCGCGCAAGCGCAACTCCAGCAATCTTCTGGCTGGACCCAATGCGCGCTCACGACGGCGTAGTGATCGAGAAGGTTCAGGCTTACCTGAAGGATCACGATACTGCCGGTCTGGACATCCAGATCATGGCGCCGGTCGACGCGATGAAGTACACCCTGCAGCGCACCCGCGAAGGCAAGGACACCATTTCGGTGACCGGCAACGTACTGCGTGACTACCTGACCGACCTGTTCCCGATCATGGAACTGGGCACCAGCGCCAAGATGCTGTCGATCGTGCCGCTGATGAACGGCGGCGGCCTGTTCGAAACCGGCGCCGGCGGTTCGGCTCCGAAGCACGTGCAGCAACTGGTTGAAGAAAACTTCCTGCGCTGGGATTCGCTGGGCGAGTTTCTCGCACTGGCAGCGTCCCTTGAGCATCTGGGCGTGAACTACAACAACCCGAAAGCACTGGTGCTGTCGAAAACCCTGGACCAGGCCACTGGCCAGTTCCTCGACAACAACAAGTCGCCATCGCGTAAAGTCGGCAACATCGACAACCGCGGCAGCCACTTCTACCTGGCGATGTACTGGGCTCAGGCCCTGGCCGCCCAGACTGAAGACGCTGCACTGCAAGCGCAGTTCGCGACTCTGGCCAAGACTCTGACCGAGAACGAAGCAACCATCGTTGCCGAGCTCAACGCCGTTCAGGGCAAGCCAGTCGACATCGGCGGTTACTACCACGCCAATGCCGAGCTGATCAGCAAGGCCATGCGCCCAAGCGCAACCCTCAACGCGGCGATTGCTGCGCTGGTTTAAGGTTGTAAAGGGAACATCACAAACCCCGGCCTCGCGCCGGGGTTTGTGTTTCCGGGCTTTATGATCACCACAAAACCCTGTGGGAGCTGGCTTGCCAGCGATAGCGGTGGATCAGTCACCTTCAATGCTGAATGATAGGCCGCCATCGCTGGCAAGCCAGCTCCCACAGGGATCGGGTTCCAATATTCAAAAACGAGGACACCGTATGGAATGGCTCCCCCACATCACCGTCGCCACCATCGTCGAGGATAACGGTCGCTTCCTGATGGTTGAAGAACACAAGGCCGGGCGAAACGTACTCAACCAGCCCGCCGGCCATCTCGATCCGGACGAAACCCTGATTGATGCCGCCGTGCGCGAGACCCTCGAAGAAACCGGCTGGGACGTCGAGCCCACCGGCGTGATCGGCATTTACCTGTACACCGCACCGAGCAATGGCGTGACCTACCAGCGCGTGTGCTTCAGCGCCAAAGCCGTGCAACACCACCCCGATTACCAACTCGACGACGGTATCGTCGGCGCCAAGTGGCTGACCCGCGACGAATTAATTGCTCAGCGCGACAACTGGCGCAGCGAGCTGATCATCCGCTGCATCGACGATTATCTGGCCGGCCATCACTTCAGCCTCGAACTGATCCGCCCTTCTCTTTAGCCTTGAGGCCGCGAGCCTGCTAGAATCGCGTCCTTTTTCAAGACACTCATTGAATCCCTATGCGTGATCCAGCCCCTTCTGACACATCCAAGAAGCGCGTCATTGTCGGCATGTCCGGCGGCGTGGACTCTTCCGTTTCCGCTCTCCTGCTGATCGAGCAGGGTTATGAAGTGGAAGGCCTGTTCATGAAGAACTGGGAAGAAGACGACGGAACGGAATACTGCACCGCCATGGACGACCTGGCGGATGCTCAGGCTGTCTGCGACAAGATCGGCATCAAGCTGCACACCGCCAACTTCGCTGCTGAATACTGGGACAACGTGTTCGAGCACTTCCTGGCCGAATACAAGGCCGGCCGTACGCCGAACCCGGACATCCTGTGTAACCGCGAGATCAAGTTCAAGGCGTTCCTCGACTACGCCATGATGCTCGGCGCCGACCTGATTGCCACCGGCCACTACGTGCGCCGCCGCGACATGGATGGCCGCACCGAACTGCTCAAAGGCCTCGATCCGAACAAGGATCAGAGCTATTTCCTGCACGCCGTTGGCGGCGAACAGATTGCCAAGACCCTGTTCCCGGTCGGCGAACTGGAAAAGCCGGAAGTGCGCGCAATTGCCGAGAAGTACGAGCTGGCGACCGCCAAGAAGAAGGATTCCACCGGGATCTGCTTTATCGGCGAGCGGCGTTTCAGCGACTTCCTCAAGCAATACCTGCCGGCGCAACCGGGCGAAATTAAAACCACCGAAGGTGAAGTCATTGGCCGTCACCACGGCTTGATGTACCACACCATCGGTCAGCGCCAGGGCCTCGGCATCGGCGGTTTGAAAGACGCCGGCGATGAGCCGTGGTACGTGCTGCGCAAGGATCTCGACAGCAACGAGCTGATCGTCGGCCAGGGCAACAACCATCCATGGCTGTTCTCCAGCGCCCTGCTCGCTTCGGAAATCTATTGGGTCAACCCGATCGACCTGAGCCAGCCGCTGCGCCTGACCGCGAAAGTGCGTTATCGCCAGAGCGACCAGGCCTGCACTTTGGAAAAAACCGCCAGCGGCTACCGCGCTGTGTTCGACGAGCCGCAACGCGCGGTGACGCCGGGCCAATCCGTGGTGTTCTATGACGGTGAAATCTGCCTCGGTGGCGGCGTGATCGAAGTGGCCGAACCGTGGAGCGGCCAGGCATGAGCCCGACTCAGGAGCAACTGACGGCGCTCGGCGGTGTGTTTCTCGCCGCCGTACTGGTCGACCGGATCGCCAAGACCGGGCAGACCAGCGAGGCCGGCCTGACCTGCATGCTCGGCAGCCTGTTGGTGCGCGACCCGAAAGACACGCTGGACGTCTACGGCGGCGATGACCTCAATCTGCGCGAAGGCTATCGAGCGCTGATCGGTGCACTGGAACGCGACCCAAGCACGCTGCAACGCGAGCCATTGCGCTACGCCCTGTCGATGCTCGGCCTGGAACGTCAACTGGCCAAGCGCGACGACATGCTCGACACCATCGGCAAGCGCTTGCCGCAGATCCAGTCGCAGGTCGAGCATTTCGGCCCGGCCCACGAAAACGTGGTCGCGGCTTGCGGCGCGCTGTATCAGGACACCCTGAGCACCCTGCGCCAACGTATTCAGGTGCACGGCGACATGCGCAACCTGCAGCAGCCGAGCAATGCCTCGAAAATCCGCGCCCTGCTCCTTGCCGGTATCCGTTCGGCACGTCTATGGCGGCAGCTCGGCGGCCATCGCTGGCAGTTGGTGATCAGCCGACGCAAGCTGCTCAAAGAGCTGTATCCGTTGATGCGCAGCGAGTAAAACGCCGCGCAATAAAAGCTTTGTAGTCTGTAACGCGTAATACGCCGGTCAGTTGGCAACGGACCGGCGGATTTTTTCATGTATGATACGCGCCCCATTTCGTTGCCCGACTGTCCGAGAACACCCCATGCAGCTTTCTTCGCTCACTGCGGTTTCCCCTGTTGACGGCCGCTACGCCGGCAAAACCCAGGCCCTGCGCCCGATTTTCAGCGAGTACGGTTTGATCCGTGCCCGTGTTCTGGTTGAAGTGCGCTGGCTCCAGCGCCTGGCCGCCCACGCGGGTATCCCTGAAGTGCCAGCCTTCTCCGCCGAGGCCAACGCCGTTCTCAATGAACTGGCTGAAAACTTCTCGCTGGAGCACGCCGAGCGCGTCAAAGAGATCGAGCGCACCACCAACCACGACGTCAAAGCGATCGAATACCTGCTCAAAGAGCAGGCGGCCAAGTTGCCGGAGCTGGCCAAGGTCAGCGAGTTCATCCACTTTGCCTGCACCAGCGAAGACATCAACAACCTGTCCCACGCCCTGATGCTGCGCGAAGGCCGTGACGACGTGATGCTGCCGCTGATGCGCCAGACCGCCAACGCCATCCGCGAACTGGCCATCCGTTTCGCTGACGTGCCGATGCTGTCGCGCACCCACGGCCAACCAGCCTCCCCGACGACTTTGGGTAAAGAGCTGGCGAACGTGGTTTACCGTCTCGAGCGTCAGATCGCTCAAGTCGCTGCCGTGCCGCTGCTGGGCAAAATCAACGGCGCCGTCGGCAACTACAACGCACACCTGTCGGCCTATCCGCAGATCGACTGGGAAGCCAACGCCCGCGCCTTCATCGAAGACGAGCTGGGCCTGGGCTTCAACCCGTACACCACGCAGATCGAACCGCACGACTACATCGCCGAACTGTTCGACGCGATCGCGCGCTTCAACACCATCCTGATCGACTTCGACCGTGACATCTGGGGCTATATTTCCCTGGGTTATTTCAAGCAGCGCACCATCGCTGGCGAAATCGGTTCGTCGACCATGCCGCACAAGGTCAACCCGATCGACTTCGAAAACTCCGAAGGCAACCTGGGCATCGCCAACGCGCTGTTCCAGCACCTGGCGAGCAAACTGCCGATCTCCCGCTGGCAGCGCGACCTGACCGACTCCACCGTACTGCGCAACCTCGGTGTCGGCTTCGCCCACAGCGTGATCGCCTACGAAGCCAGCCTCAAAGGCATCAGCAAACTGGAGCTCAACGAGCAGAAGATTGCCGCTGACCTCGACGCTTGCTGGGAAGTGTTGGCTGAGCCGATCCAGACCGTGATGCGCCGCTACAACATCGAAAACCCGTACGAGAAGCTGAAAGAACTGACCCGCGGCAAGGGCATCAGCCCGGAAGCGTTGCAGACTTTCATCGATGGTCTGGACATGCCTGCCGAAGCGAAAGCCGAGCTCAAGCAACTGACCCCGGCCAACTACATCGGCAACGCTGTAGCGCAAGCCAAACGCATCTGATCGACCGCTTGATCCGTTTGAGACGCCCGGCCGCGCCGGGCGTTTTTATTCCCGTCTGAAAAGTGCTTTTTTTCAATAGGTTACATATGAATTCCGATATTCCTCTTCAACTTCTGGGCGGCCTCACTGCACGCGAATTCCTGCGCGACTACTGGCAGAAAAAGCCGCTGCTGATCCGTCAGGCGATTCCTGACTTCGAAAGCCCGATCGACGCCGACGAACTGGCCGGCCTGGCCCTGGAAGAAGAAGTCGAATCGCGCCTGGTGATCGAGCACGGCGAGCGTCCATGGGAACTGCGTCGCGGCCCGTTCGCTGAAGACGAGTTCAGCAAATTGCCGGAAAAAGAGTGGACCTTGCTGGTGCAAGCGGTCGACCAATTCGTGCCGGAAGTCAGCGAGCTGCTGGAAAACTTCCGTTTCCTGCCGAGCTGGCGCGTCGACGACGTGATGATCAGCTTCGCCGCTCCGGGTGGCAGCGTTGGTCCGCACTTCGACAACTACGACGTGTTCCTGCTGCAAGGCCACGGCAAGCGCAACTGGAAAATCGGCCAGATGTGCGATTCCGAGAGCCCGCTGCTGCAACACGCGGACCTGCGCATCCTCGCTGAATTCCACGAGACCGAAGAGTGGGTACTGGAACCGGGCGACATGCTCTACCTGCCGCCGCGTCTGGCTCACTGCGGTGTCGCGGTCGACAACTGCATGACCTACTCGGTCGGTTTCCGTGCGCCAAGCGCTTCCGAAGTGCTGACTCACTTCACCGACTTCCTCAGCCAGTTCCTGACTGACGAAGAGCGCTACACCGATGCCGACGCACAGCCAGCAGCCGATCCGCACCAGATTCAACACGACGCACTGGATCGCCTGAAAGCGCTGCTCGCCGAGCACATGAGCGACGAGCGCCTGCTGCTGACCTGGTTCGGCCAGTACATGACCGAGCCGCGTTATCCGGAGCTGGTGGCTGGCCCGGAAGAAATCGAAGAAGAAGACTTCCTCGCCGCCCTGCAGGATGGCGCCATCCTGATCCGCAACCCGAGTGCGCGCCTGGCCTGGTCGGAGGTCGATGACGACCTGCTGCTGTTCGCCAGCGGTCAGAGCCGTTACCTGCCGGGCAAGCTGCGCGAACTGCTGAAGCTGATCTGCGCCGCTGACGCCCTGCACACCGACAACCTCGGTGAGTGGCTGAACGACGAAGACGCCTGCGGCCTGCTGTGCCAGTTGGTCAAGCAAGGGAGCCTGGGGTTCGCCGATGAATAAGATTCGCGTTCGTGTCGCAGACTGGCAGAAGGACATCGCCGAGATCCGGCGCATTCGTGAAACGGTGTTCATCGCCGAGCAATCGGTGCCACCTGAGCTGGAATGGGACGCGGATGACGCGACCGCCGTACATTTTCTGGCGTTTGAAGGCGACTTTCCGATTGGCACTGCGCGCTTGTTGCCCGACGGGCACATTGGCCGCGTTTCGGTGCTGAAAGACTGGCGCGGGATGAAGGTCGGTGATGCGCTGATGCAAGCGGTCATTGCTGAAGCTGAAGAACGTGGGTTGAAGCAGCAGATGCTCAGTGCTCAGGTTCAAGCCACGGCGTTCTATGAGCGCTTGGGTTTCAGCCTGGTCAGCGAGGAATTCCTCGAAGCCGGGATTCCGCATGTCGATATGGTTCGCCATTCGGCTTAAGACCGCGGCGCGGCGATCGCGAGCAGGCTCACTCCTACAATTGAAATGCGATTCCCTGTAGGAGTGAGCCTGCTCGCGATGGCGCCCGCAAGAACACCACAAAACGCCCCGACATCCGCCGATGCCGGGGCGTTTTGCTGTCTACGATTCAACTTGCCCCACCCCAGGCCGACAAACTGGCAATATCAAGCCTTTCGAAAGCGGAGATAACGGACATGTCCCTACGCACCCTGCTCACCACCCTGCTGCTCGGTTGCAGTTTTTCGGTGATGGCAGCCACAGAAATCGTGCCTCTCAATTACCGCACCAGCACCGACATGCTGCCGATGGCGCAAGACTTCCTCGGCAAGGACGGTCAGGTCAGCGCCTACGGCAACCAACTGATCATCAAGGCCGAGCCGGACAAGATTCAGGAACTCAAGGCGCTGATCAGCCAACTGGACACTGCGCCCAAGCGCTTGCTGATCACCGTCGACACTAATGAAAACAATGGCCGTGGCGATGAAGGCTATGCGGTCAACGGCGCCCAGCCGAATCAGACCCGTATCATCAGCCGCAGCACCACCAGCCGCGAAGGCGGCGTCCAGCAGGTGCAGGCCACCGATGGCATGCCGGCGCTGATTCAGGTTGGCCAGAGCGTGCCGATCACCAATGTTCAGAGCGATTCCTACGGCGGTTACAACAGCCAAACCCAATACCGCAACGTCACCCAGGGTTTCTATGTCACCGCCAGCGTCACCGGCGACATCGTTCACCTGGCGATCAGTACCAACCGTGACCGTATGAGCCAGGAACGTCCCGATGTAGTGAACGTGCAAAGCACCGACACAACTGTCAGCGGACGTCTCGGCGAATGGATCACCCTTGCCGGCGTCAATCGCCAGACCCAGGCCGACAAACAGGGCCTGACCCGCAGCTACTCGACTCAAGGCCGGGATGACATGACCTTGCGGGTGAAAGTCGACGCCTTGGACTAAAGCACCGAAAACTGACTGATTAGTCGTATTAGACGAAAGATGTAGTGCTTCAAAAAAAGCACTACAAAACGTTTGACGGGGTAAAAAAGCGAAGGCATGATGGCCTCGCTCCCGCTAATCAGAGGCCCTGGCAAGGGCCTTCGAAGCGACGTTCGCACCTACCCCGCGAACCGCTTCGTGTCTGTACCGCCCACAAGGTGTGTTTGACGAGGTTGCCGACTGGAACGAAGTTGTCCCGAGGGACGGAAGCGTATTTAGGTAACCCGGCTTCACACTGTAGACCGTATAAAGGCCCACGACGCCCGAATGCGCCCGCAGTCCGCCACTACCTGCTCACTTCCCCTCGAGCCCATCGTTCATCCCGTCGCCTACCCCGCCGAATCCGACTTGACCACCTAAGCTTCTGGTCAGCGAGCGCAGGAATTTTCCACCGCAGAACAACTTTTCATAAAGACGCGACGAGGTTTATCTCCATGGCACTGACACGCGAACAGCAAATTGCAGCCCTCGAAAAAGACTGGGCTGAAAACCCGCGCTGGAAAGGCGTGACACGCACTTACTCCGCTGCTGACGTCGTCCGTCTGCGTGGCTCGGTTCAACCTGAGCACACCTTTGCAAAAATGGGCGCCGACAAGCTGTGGAACCTGGTCACCCAGGGTGCCAAGCCGTCCTTCCGTCCTGAGAAAGATTTCGTCAACTGCATGGGCGCCCTGACCGGCGGCCAGGCTGTTCAACAGGTTAAAGCCGGTATCCAGGCAATCTACCTGTCGGGCTGGCAAGTGGCTGCGGACAACAACTCCGCAGAATCCATGTACCCGGACCAGTCGCTGTACCCGGTGGATTCGGTTCCAACCGTGGTCAAGCGCATCAACAACTCGTTCCGTCGCGCTGACCAGATCCAGTGGAAAGCCGGCAAGAACCCGGGCGACGATGGCTACATCGACTACTTCGCACCGATCGTGGCTGACGCTGAAGCCGGTTTCGGCGGCGTGCTGAACGCCTACGAGCTGATGAAGAGCATGATCGAAGCAGGCGCCGCCGGCGTTCACTTCGAAGACCAACTGGCTTCCGTGAAGAAGTGTGGTCACATGGGCGGCAAAGTACTGGTTCCGACTCAGGAAGCCGTACAGAAGCTGACCGCTGCGCGTCTGGCTGCTGACGTTGCCGGCACCCCGACCATCATCCTGGCCCGTACCGACGCCAACGCTGCTGACCTGCTGACCTCCGATTGCGACCCGTACGACCAGCCGTTCGTGACTGGCGAGCGCACTCAGGAAGGTTTCTACAAGGTCCGTGCCGGCCTCGATCAAGCCATCGCTCGTGGCCTGGCTTACGCTCCATACGCCGACCTGATCTGGTGCGAAACCGCCAAGCCGGATCTGGACGAGGCTCGTCGCTTCGCCGAAGCGATCAAAAAGGAATACCCGGACCAACTGCTGTCGTACAACTGCTCGCCTTCCTTCAACTGGAAGAAAAACCTGGACGACGCGACCATAGCCAAGTTCCAGCGCGAATTGTCCGCAATGGGTTACAAGCACCAGTTCATCACCCTGGCCGGCATTCACAACATGTGGCACAGCATGTTCAACCTGGCGCACGACTACGCCCGCAACGACATGACTGCCTACGTGAAACTGCAAGAGCAGGAATTCGCTGACGCCGCCAAGGGTTACACCTTCGTGGCTCACCAGCAGGAAGTGGGCACCGGCTACTTCGACGACATGACCACCGTGATTCAAGGTGGCTCGTCCTCGGTAACCGCACTGACCGGTTCGACCGAAGAAGAACAGTTCCACTGATCTGCTTCGCCTGAGCAAACGGCCTCTGCGGATCGTATAGAAAGCTAACCGCAGAGCCGCAAAACTGACGCCCCGACTGGTTCGGGGCGTTTTTTTTGCCCCCGGAAAACATACCCTCCCCTGTAGGAGCTGCCGAAGGCTGCGATCTTTTGACTTTGTTTTTTCAGAATCAAAAGCAGGATCAAAAGATCGCAGCCTTCGGCAACTCCTACAGGGATCGGTGGCGTTCGGAGAGAACATTGATCCAGCGCGGTACATCCGTCAGAAAAATCCGCTAAAACGGGCGCCGTCGCTACTTGCAGTAACGTGCAAGTAAGACAACTTCCCAACTGACATCCCGTTAAACAGTTACAAAACCCCTGCAAACGATATCAATTATCATTTAGCCACAACTATGTTCGTTACATTCCCTACAAAACATTATTTGCATAAACCCGCCTAATGCCCGCAACGCATGGGCTGCAGGGCATTGGAGATGCGCTATGTCCTTATTCCAATAAATAATTTCGCTATAGGAATTTTACTTGCAGGGTGTTTAGCCATAAAATCAGCGCGATTGATTGCTGCGACATATCGTCACTGCCTATTTCTTTATCAAGCTCAGAGACCTTTGCTCTCTGTTAAGGATTACCAGCATGCCCGAAGCGACAGGACTCATGGCCCACAACTGGGGCTTTGCCATTTTCCTTCTGGGTGTCGTCGGCCTGTGTGCCTTCATGCTTGGCGTCTCCAGCCTCCTTGGGTCAAAAGCCTGGGGTCGCAGCAAAAACGAACCGTTCGAGTCCGGCATGCTACCTACCGGTGGCGCCCGCTTGCGGCTCTCAGCCAAATTCTATCTGGTCGCGATGCTCTTCGTGATCTTCGATATCGAAGCCCTCTTTCTCTTTGCATGGTCTGTGTCCGTCCGCGAAAGCGGCTGGACCGGATTCGTCGAAGCTCTCGTTTTCATAGCAATTCTGTTGGCAGGTCTTGTCTACCTGTTCCGAGTGGGCGCCCTTGACTGGGCTCCGGAAGCTCGTCGCAAGCGGCAGGCGAAGCTGAAACAATGAGGCTTTGGCAATGCAATACAATCTCACCAGAATCGACCCCGATGCTCCTAACGAGCAATATCCGATTGGCGAACGGGAAACCGTTTCCGATCCGTTAGAAGATCAAGTTCACAAAAACATTTTCATGGGCAAGCTGGAAGACGTGCTGAGTGGCGCGGTCAACTGGGGACGTAAGAACTCCCTGTGGCCGTACAACTTCGGCTTGTCGTGCTGCTACGTGGAAATGACCACCGCCTTCACGGCGCCCCACGACATCGCGCGCTTTGGCGCCGAAGTGATCCGGGCATCGCCGCGTCAGGCCGACTTCATGGTTATCGCCGGTACCTGCTTCATCAAGATGGCGCCGATCATCCAGCGTCTCTACGAGCAGATGCTCGAGCCGAAATGGGTTATCTCCATGGGTTCGTGCGCTAACTCCGGTGGCATGTACGACATCTACTCTGTGGTTCAAGGGGTGGACAAGTTCCTGCCCGTGGACGTCTACGTACCTGGCTGCCCTCCTCGTCCGGAAGCATTTCTGCAAGGCTTGATGCTGCTGCAGGAATCGATCGGCAAGGAGCGTCGTCCGCTTTCCTGGGTCGTTGGCGATCAAGGCGTTTATCGCGCCGACATGCCTTCGCAAAAAGAAGAGCGCCGCGAACAGCGAATCGCAGTCACCAACCTGCGCAGCCCTGACGAAGTCTGATCCAGATCTGTTCTTACAAAAGAAACGAGAAGCTGGCTTCATTCTTTACGTTGACCGAAAGCGAAAAAATAACCATGACTACAGGCAGTGCTCTGTACATCCCGCCTTATAAGGCAGACGACCAGGATGTGGTCGTTGAATTGAACAACCGTTTTGGCGCCGAAGCGTTCACCGCTCAGTCGACCCGTACCGGCATGCCGGTACTGTGGGTCGCGCGCGCCAGGCTCGTTGAAGTCCTGACTTTCCTGCGCAACCTGCCCAAGCCGTACGTCATGCTCTATGACCTGCACGGCGTGGACGAGCGTCTGCGCACCAAGCGTCAAGGGCTGCCGAGTGACGCTGAGTTCACCGTGTTCTATCACCTCATGTCGCTGGAGCGTAATAGTGACGTGATGATCAAGGTCGCCTTGTCCGAGAGCGACCTCAGCTTGCCGACCGTCACCAGCATCTGGCCGAACGCCAACTGGTACGAGCGTGAAGTCTGGGACATGTTCGGTATCGACTTCAAAGGTCACCCGCACCTGTCGCGCATCATGATGCCGCCGACCTGGGAAGGTCACCCGCTGCGCAAGGACTTCCCGGCGCGCGCCACCGAATTCGATCCGTACAGCCTCAACCTCGCCAAGCAACAGCTTGAGGAAGAAGCCGCGCGTTTCCGTCCTGAAGACTGGGGCATGAAGCGCTCCGGCCCGAACGAGGACTACATGTTCCTCAACCTCGGCCCGAACCACCCTTCGGCGCACGGTGCGTTCCGCATCATTCTGCAACTGGACGGTGAAGAGATCGTCGACTGCGTGCCGGACATCGGTTACCACCACCGTGGTGCCGAGAAGATGGCCGAGCGTCAGTCGTGGCACAGCTTCATTCCGTACACCGACCGTATCGACTACCTCGGCGGCGTGATGAACAACCTGCCGTACGTGCTCTCGGTCGAGAAGCTGGCCGGCATCAAAGTGCCTGAGAAGGTCGACGTCATCCGCATCATGATGGCCGAGTTCTTCCGGATCACCAGCCACCTGCTGTTCCTCGGGACTTACATCCAGGACGTCGGTGCGATGACCCCGGTGTTCTTCACTTTCACCGACCGCCAGAAGGCGTACACGGTGATTGAAGCCATTACCGGTTTCCGTCTGCACCCGGCCTGGTACCGCATCGGTGGTGTTGCCCACGACCTGCCGCGCGGCTGGGAAAAACTGGTGAAAGACTTCGTTGAATGGCTGCCAAAACGCCTCGACGAATACACCAAGGCTGCCCTGCAGAACAGCATCCTCAAGGGTCGTACCATCGGCGTCGCCCAGTACAACACCAAAGAAGCCCTGGAATGGGGTGTCACCGGTGCTGGCCTGCGTTCGACCGGTTGCGATTTCGACCTGCGTAAGGCGCGTCCTTACTCCGGCTACGAGAACTTCGAGTTCGAAGTACCGCTGGCTGCCAACGGCGATGCCTACGACCGCTGCATGGTTCGCGTCGAAGAAATGCGCCAGAGCATCAAGATCATCGACCAGTGCATGCGCAACATGCCGGAAGGCCCGTACAAGGCGGATCACCCGCTGACCACGCCGCCGCCGAAAGAGCGCACGCTGCAGCACATCGAAACCTTGATCACGCACTTCCTGCAAGTTTCGTGGGGCCCGGTGATGCCGGCCAACGAATCCTTCCAGATGATCGAAGCGACCAAGGGCATCAACAGTTATTACCTGACGAGCGACGGCGGCACCATGAGCTACCGTACCCGGATCCGCACTCCAAGCTTCCCGCATCTGCAACAGATCCCTTCGGTGATCAAAGGCAGCATGGTCGCGGACATGATTGCGTACCTGGGTAGTATCGATTTCGTTATGGCCGACGTGGACCGCTAAGCATGAACAGCACGCTTATCCAGACAGACCGTTTCACCCTCAGTGAAACCGAGCGCTCGGCCATCGAGCACGAGCTGCATCACTACGAAGACCCGCGCGCGGCGTCGATCGAAGCCCTGAAGATCGTTCAGAAAGAACGCGGCTGGGTGCCGGATGGCGCCCTGTACGCGATCGGCGAGATCCTCGGCATCCCGGCCAGCGACGTTGAAGGTGTGGCGACGTTCTATAGCCAGATTTTCCGTCAGCCGGTTGGCCGTCACATCATTCGCGTCTGCGACAGCATGGTCTGCTACATCGGCGGCCACGAGTCGGTGGTCAGCGAAATCCAGAACAATCTGGGCATCGGCCTGGGTCAGACCACCACCGACGGTCGTTTCACCCTGCTGCCGGTCTGCTGCCTCGGCAACTGCGACAAGGCACCGGCGCTGATGATCGACGACGACACCTTTGGTGATGTGCAGCCTGCTGGCGTCGCCAAACTGCTCGAGGGCTACGTATGACCCTGACATCTTTCGGCCCGGCCAACCGCATTCAGCGTTCGGCCGAGACTCACCCGCTGACCTGGCGTCTGCGTGACGACGGCGAAGCCGTTTGGCTCGACGAATACCAGGCCAAGAACGGTTACGCTGCGGCGCGCAAAGCCTTCGCCGACATGGATCAGGACGCCATCGTCCAGACCGTGAAAGACGCAGGCTTGAAAGGTCGCGGCGGTGCAGGCTTCCCCACGGGCGTGAAGTGGGGCCTGATGCCCAAAGACGAATCCATCAACATCCGCTACCTGCTGTGCAACGCGGATGAAATGGAGCCGAACACCTGGAAAGACCGCATGCTGATGGAGCAACTGCCCCATCTGCTGATCGAAGGCATGCTGATCAGTGCTCGCGCGCTGAAAACCTACCGTGGCTACATCTTCCTGCGTGGCGAGTACACCACCGCCGCCAAGCACCTCAACCGTGCCGTGGAAGAAGCCAAGGCTGCGGGCCTGCTGGGCAAGAACATTCTCGGCAGCGGTTTTGATTTCGAGCTGTTCGTCCACACCGGCGCCGGGCGTTATATCTGCGGTGAAGAAACCGCACTGATCAACTCCCTCGAAGGCCGCCGCGCCAACCCGCGCTCCAAGCCGCCCTTCCCTGCCGCCGTCGGCGTGTGGGGCAAGCCGACCTGCGTGAACAACGTGGAAACCCTGTGCAACGTGCCGGCGATCATTGCCGACGGCGTTGACTGGTACAAATCGTTGGCGCGCGAAGGCAGCGAAGACATGGGCACCAAGCTCATGGGCTTCTCCGGCAAGGTCAAGAATCCGGGCCTGTGGGAGCTGCCATTCGGCGTCACCGGTCGCGAGTTGTTCGAAGACTACGCCGGCGGTATGCGCGACGGCTTCAAGCTCAAGGCCTGGCAACCAGGTGGCGCCGGTACCGGTTTCCTCCTGCCAGAACACCTCGACGCACAAATGTACGCCGGCGGCATCGCCAAAGTAGGCACCCGTATGGGTACCGGCCTGGCCATGGCGGTGGACGACAGCGTCAACATGGTCTCCTTGCTGCGCAACATGGAGCAGTTCTTCGCTCGCGAGTCGTGCGGTTTCTGCACCCCGTGCCGCGATGGTTTGCCATGGAGCGTCAAGCTCTTGATGGCCATCGAACAAGGCCGCGGTCAGCCGGGCGATATCGAGACCCTGCTGGGTCTGGTCAACTTCCTCGGCCCGGGCAAGACCTTCTGTGCTCATGCACCGGGTGCCGTGGAGCCGTTGGGCAGTGCCATCAAATACTTCCGTCCAGAGTTCGAAGCCGGTATCGCGCCAGTCAGCGCCGCCGTCCCGCCTCTGGCAAGGCCGATCGTAATCGGCGCGTAAACGCTTAAAAAGGCGAAGGGTCCGTGCCCTTCGCCTTTCGTCCGATGACGCCTTTCGGGGCTGACTGGATTCGGACGGATAACAAGATTCCATTAGCCACGCCCGCTGACACCGGGCCAACGAAGACCTTTGAACCATGGCCACTATCCACGTAGACGGCAAAGCGCTCGAAGTCGACGGGGCAGACAACCTGTTACAGGCATGTCTGTCGCTGGGCCTCGACATCCCTTATTTCTGCTGGCACCCCGCGCTTGGTAGCGTCGGGGCTTGCCGCCAGTGCGCGGTCAAGCAGTACACCGACGAGAACGACACCCGTGGTCGCATCGTCATGTCCTGCATGACCCCGGCCACCGACAACACCTGGATCTCCATCGACGATGAAGAATCCAAGGCGTTCCGCGCCAGTGTTGTCGAATGGCTGATGACCAACCACCCGCACGACTGCCCTGTGTGCGAAGAAGGCGGTCATTGCCACCTGCAAGACATGACTGTGATGACCGGCCACAACGAGCGCCGTTATCGCTTCACCAAACGCACCCACCAGAACCAGCAACTGGGCCCGTTCATTTCCCACGAAATGAACCGCTGCATCGCTTGCTACCGCTGCGTGCGTTTCTACAAGGATTACGCTGGCGGCACCGACCTCGGTGTGTTCGGCGCCCACGACAACGTGTACTTCGGTCGCGTTGAAGACGGCACCCTCGAAAGCGAGTTCTCCGGCAACCTCACCGAGGTCTGCCCGACCGGTGTGTTCACCGACAAGACTCACTCCGAGCGTTACAACCGTAAATGGGACATGCAGTTCGCGCCGAGCATCTGCCATGGCTGCTCGAGCGGTTGCAACATCTCTCCGGGCGAGCGTTACGGCGAACTGCGTCGCATCGAAAACCGTTTCAACGGTTCGGTGAACCAGTACTTCCTGTGCGACCGTGGCCGTTTCGGTTATGGCTACGTCAACCGCACCGACCGTCCTCGTCAGCCACTGCTGGCCGACGGCACCAAGCTCGGTCTGGATGCTGCGCTGGATAAAGCTGCTGATCTGCTGCGCGGGCGCAACATCGTCGGTATCGGTTCGCCGCGCGCCAGCCTCGAAAGCAACTACGCGTTGCGCGAACTGGTCGGCGCCGAGCACTTCTACTCGGGTATCGAAGCCTCCGAACTGGAGCGCATCCGTCTGGTCCTGCAAGTGCTGAAAGACAGCCCGCTGCCAGTGCCGAACATGCGCGACATCGAAGACCACGACGCGATTTTCGTCCTCGGTGAAGACCTGACCCAGACCGCCGCCCGCGTGGCGCTGTCGCTGCGTCAATCGGTCAAAGGCAAAGCTGAAGACATGGCCGAAGCCATGCGCGTTCAGCCTTGGCTCGACGCGGCGGTGAAGAACATCGGTCAGCACGCGCTGAACCCGCTGTTCATCGCCAGCCTGGCGGAAACCAAGCTCGACGACATCGCTGAAGAATGCGTACACGCTGCTCCGGATGACCTGGCGCGCATCGGTTTCGCCGTTGCTCACGCACTGGACGCCAGCGCCCCGGCCGTTGAAGGTCTGGACGCTGAAGCACTGGAACTGGCTCAGCGCATCGCTGACGCCCTGCTCGCTGCAAAACGTCCGCTGATCATCGCCGGTACTTCGCTGGGCTCCAAAGCCTTGATCGAAGCCGCCGCGAACATCGCCAAAGCCCTGAAGCTGCGCGAGAAGAACGGTTCGATCAGCCTGATCGTGCCGGAAGCCAACAGCCTTGGTCTGGCCATGCTCGGTGGCGAATCGGTCGACGCGGCGCTGCAAGCTGTGATCGATGGCAAGGCCGACGCCATCGTCGTGCTGGAAAACGATCTGTACACCCGCACCGCCAAAGAAAAAGTCGATGCTGCACTGAACGCTGCGCAAGTGGTGATCGTTGCTGACCATCAGAAGACGGCTACCAGCGACCGCGCGCACTTGGTTCTGCCAGCCGCAAGCTTCGCTGAAGGCGACGGTACGCTGGTCAGCCAGGAAGGTCGCGCGCAGCGCTTCTTCCAGGTTTTCGACCCGCAATACATGGATGCGAGCATCCTGGTTCACGAAGGCTGGCGCTGGCTGCACGCCCTGCGCGCGACCCTGCTGAACCAGCCGATCGACTGGACGCAACTCGACCACGTCACCGCTGCCGTTGCTTCGAGCACCGAGCAACTGGCGCGTATCGTCGACGCTGCACCTTCGGCGGCATTCCGCATCAAGGGTCTGAAACTGGCGCGTGAGCCGCTGCGTTATTCCGGTCGCACCGCAATGCGCGCCGACATCAGCGTTCACGAACCGCGCACCCCGCAAGACAAAGACACCGCGTTCGCCTTCTCCATGGAAGGTTACTCGGGCTCTGCCGAACCGCGTCAGCAGGTACCATTTGCATGGTCGCCGGGCTGGAACTCGCCACAAGCGTGGAACAAGTTCCAGGACGAAGTCGGTGGTCACATCCGTGCAGGCGACCCGGGCACCCGCCTGATCGAAAGCACCGGTGATTCGCTGAACTGGTTCGCTGCAGCACCGCGCGCATTCAACCCGGCGCCGGGCACCTGGCAAGCCGTGCCGTTCTTCCACCTGTTCGGCAGCGAAGAAAACTCTTCGAAAGCCGCGCCGGTTCAAGAGCGTATTCCGGCTCCGTACGTTGCTCTGGCCAAGTCCGAAGCGGATCGTCTGGGCGTCAACGACGGTGCACTGCTGAGCCTGAACGTGGCTGGTCAGACCCTGCGTCTGCCGCTGCGCATCAATGAAGAACTGGGCGCCGGTCTGGTGGCATTGCCTGCGGGCATCGCCGGCATTCCACCGGCATTCGCCGGCGTATCCGTCGACGGTCTGCAGGAGGCAGCGCAATGACCTGGTTCACCCCTGAAGTGATCGATGTGATCCTCTCGGTCGTCAAAGCCATCGTGATTCTGCTGGCCGTGGTGGTCGCGGGCGCGTTGCTCAGCTTTGTCGAACGTCGCCTGCTGGGCTGGTGGCAGGACCGTTACGGTCCGAACCGCGTTGGCCCGTTTGGTATGTTCCAGATCGCCGCCGACATGCTGAAGATGTTCTTCAAGGAAGACTGGACCCCGCCGTTTGCCGACAAAGTGATCTTCACTTTGGCACCGGTGGTGGCGATGTCGGCCTTGCTGATCGCCTTTGCGATTATCCCGATCACCCCGACCTGGGGCGTCGCGGATCTGAACATCGGCCTGCTGTTCTTCTTCGCCATGGCCGGTCTGTCGGTCTACGCGGTGTTGTTCGCCGGTTGGTCGAGTAACAACAAGTTCGCCCTGCTCGGCAGCTTGCGTGCGTCGGCGCAGACCGTGTCCTACGAAGTGTTCATGGGCCTGGCCCTGATGGGCATCGTGGTTCAGGTCGGCTCGTTCAACATGCGCGACATCGTCGAGTACCAAGCGCAGAACCTGTGGTTCATCATTCCGCAGTTCTTCGGCTTCTGTACCTTCTTCATCGCTGGCGTCGCCGTGACTCACCGTCACCCGTTCGACCAGCCGGAAGCGGAACAGGAACTGGCCGACGGTTACCACATTGAATACGCCGGTATGAAATGGGGCATGTTCTTCGTCGGTGAATACATCGGCATCATCCTGATCTCGGCGCTGCTGGTCACCCTGTTCTTCGGTGGCTGGCACGGTCCGTTCGGCATCCTGCCGCAACTGGCCTTCGTCTGGTTCGCACTGAAGACCGCGTTCTTCATCATGCTGTTCATCCTGCTGCGCGCTTCCATCCCGCGTCCGCGTTATGACCAGGTGATGGATTTCAGCTGGAAATTCTGCCTGCCACTGACCCTGATCAATTTGCTGGTGACCGCTGCGGTCGTGTTGTGGAACACGCCTGCAGTCGCGGTTCAGTGAGGATTTGACCCATGTTCAAATATATTGGCGACATCGTTAAGGGTACTGGTACCCAGTTGCGCAGCCTGGTCATGGTCTTCGGCCATGGCTTTCGCAAGCGCGACACCCTGCAATACCCGGAAGAGGCGGTCTACCTGCCACCACGCTACCGTGGTCGCATCGTCCTGACCCGCGACCCCGATGGCGAAGAGCGTTGCGTTGCCTGCAACCTGTGCGCCGTGGCTTGCCCGGTGGGTTGCATCTCGCTGCAGAAAGCTGAAACCGAAGACGGTCGCTGGTACCCGGACTTCTTCCGTATCAACTTCTCGCGCTGCATTTTCTGCGGTCTCTGCGAGGAAGCCTGTCCGACCACCGCAATCCAGTTGACTCCGGATTTCGAGATGGCCGAGTTCAAACGTCAGGACCTGGTGTACGAGAAAGAAGATCTGTTGATCTCCGGCCCCGGCAAAAACCCTGATTACAACTTCTATCGTGTTGCAGGTATGGCAATCGCTGGCAAGCCGAAAGGCTCCGCGCAGAACGAAGCCGAACCGATCAACGTGAAGAGCTTGCTGCCTTAAGGAAGAACGATGGAATTCGCTTTCTATTTCGCATCGGGTATCGCTGTTGTGTCCACGCTTCGCGTAGTCACCAACACCAACCCTGTGCACGCCCTGCTCTACCTGATCATCTCGTTGATCGCCGTGGCCATGACCTTCTTCGCACTCGGCGCACCGTTCGCCGGCGTGCTGGAAGTGATCGCTTACGCCGGCGCCATCATGGTGCTGTTCGTGTTCGTGGTGATGATGCTGAACCTGGGTCCCGCCTCGGTTCAGCAAGAACGCGTCTGGCTCAAGCCCGGCATCTGGGCCGGTCCGGTGATTCTCGCCGCGCTGCTGCTGGCCGAACTGCTGTATGTGCTGTTCGCTCACCAGAGCGGTCAGGCCATCGGCCACACCACCGTAGACGCGAAAGCCGTGGGCATCAGCCTGTTCGGCCCGTACCTGCTGGTGGTCGAACTCGCCTCGATGCTGCTGCTCGCCGCAGCCGTCACGGCGTTCCATTTGGGCCGTAACGAGGCGAAGGAGTAAGTCATGCCTGCTATCCCTCTCGAACATGGATTGGCCGTTGCCGGCATCCTGTTCTGCCTTGGTCTGGTCGGCCTGATGGTCCGCCGCAACATTTTGTTCGTGTTGATGAGTCTGGAAGTAATGATGAACGCCTCTGCACTGGCGTTCATTGTTGCAGGCGCCCGTTGGGGCCAGCCGGATGGACAGATCATGTTCATCCTGGTGATCAGCCTTGCAGCCGCCGAGGCCAGTATTGGTCTGGCGATCCTGCTGCAACTGTATCGCCGCTTCCACACGCTCGATATCGACGCTGCCAGTGAGATGCGCGGATGAATCTTATCTTTCTGACTTTCGTATTCCCTCTGATCGGTTTCCTGCTGCTGTCGTTCTCCCGTGGACGCTGGTCGGAAAACCTCTCGGCGCTGATCGGCGTGGGTTCCATTGGCTTGTCGGCGATTGTCGCCGCCTACGTCATCTGGCAATTCAACGTCGCGCCACCGGAAGGCGGTCACTACACCCTGGTGCTGTGGAAGTGGATGGCGGTCGAAGGCTTCAAGCCTGACTTCGCCCTCTACATCGACGGCCTGTCGATCACCATGCTCGGCGTGGTCGTTGGCGTGGGTTTCCTGATCCACCTGTTCGCGTCCTGGTACATGCGTGGCGAAGCGGGTTACTCGCGCTTCTTCTCGTACACCAACCTGTTTATCGCCAGCATGCTGTTCCTGGTGCTCGGCGATAACCTGTTGTTCCTGTACTTCGGCTGGGAAGGCGTGGGCCTGTGCTCGTACCTGTTGATCGGTTTCTACTACAGCAACCGCAACAACGGTAACGCCGCACTCAAGGCCTTCATCGTGACCCGGATCGGCGACGTGTTCATGGCCATCGGCCTGTTCATCCTGTTCCAGCAAGTGGGCACGTTGAACATCCAGGAACTGCTGGTGCTGGCACCGCAGAAATTCCAGGTCGGCGACTTCTGGATCACTCTGGCAACGCTGATGCTGCTGGGTGGTGCGGTCGGTAAATCGGCACAACTGCCGCTGCAAACCTGGCTCGCGGACGCGATGGCTGGCCCGACCCCGGTTTCGGCACTGATCCACGCCGCAACCATGGTTACCGCTGGTGTTTACCTGATCGCCCGTACCCACGGTCTGTTCACCCTGGCGCCGGAAATCCTCCATCTGGTGGGCATCGTCGGTGGTGTGACGCTGGTTCTGGCAGGTTTCGCCGCACTGGTACAAACCGACATCAAACGTATCCTCGCCTACTCGACCATGAGCCAGATCGGCTACATGTTCCTGGCGCTGGGCGTTGGCGCCTGGGATGGCGCGATTTTCCACCTGATGACCCACGCCTTCTTCAAGGCCCTGCTGTTCCTTGCTTCCGGTGCGGTGATCGTTGCCTGCCACCACGAGCAGAACATCTTCAAGATGGGCGGTCTGTGGAAAAAACTGCCACTGGCCTACGCCAGCTTCATCGTTGGTGGTGCTGCGCTGGCCGCTCTGCCACTGGTCACCGCCGGCTTCTACTCCAAGGACGAAATCCTTTGGGAAGCGTTCGCCAGCGGCAACCACGGTCTGCTCTACGCAGGTCTGGTCGGCGCGTTCATGACTTCGCTGTACACCTTCCGCCTGATCTTCATCACGTTCCACGGTGAAGCCAAGACTGAAGCCCACGCCGGTCACGGCATCTCGCACTGGCTGCCACTGTCGGTGCTGATCGTACTGTCGACGTTCGTCGGCGCGATGATCGTGCCACCGCTGCACGGCGTTCTGCCAGAAAGCGTTGGCCATGCCGGTGGCGAAGCCAAGCACAGTCTGGAAATCGCTTCGGGCGCCATCGCCCTGGCCGGTATCCTGCTGGCAGCGCTGCTGTTCCTCGGCAAGCGTCGCTTCGTCACGGCCATCGCCAACAGCGGCATCGGCCGTTTCCTTTCGGCCTGGTGGTTCGCTGCCTGGGGCTTCGACTGGATCTACGACAAACTGTTCGTCAAACCTTACCTGGCGATCAGCCACGTACTGCGCAAAGACCCGCTCGACCAGACCATCGGTCTGATCCCGCGTATGGCCAAGGGTGGTCACACCGCCCTGAGCCGCACCGAGACCGGTCAACTGCGTTGGTACGCTGCTTCGATGGCTGCTGGTGCCGTGCTGGTTATCGGCGCCATCGTGCTGGTAGCGGTCTGATATGAACCTTGCGAATTTGCGAAAGGAAACGAGCCCGTCATGATTCTGCCTTGGCTAATCCTGATCCCCTTCATCGGCGGCCTGCTGTGCTGGATGGGTGAGCGCTTCGGCGCTACCCTCCCGCGCTGGATTGCGCTGTTGACCATGACCCTGGAACTCGCCCTCGGCCTCTGGCTGTGGGCCCACGGTGACTATTCATTTGCGCCGGCGCCTGGCGCCGATCCGACCTGGGCGCTTGAGTTCAAGCATGTCTGGATCCAGCGCTTCGGCATCAACGTGCACCTGGCCCTCGACGGCCTGTCGCTGTTGATGATCCTGCTGACCGGTCTGCTGGGTATCCTCTCGGTACTCTGCTCGTGGAAAGAGATTCAACGTCACGTTGGCTTCTTCCACCTGAACCTGATGTGGATCCTGGGCGGCGTTGTCGGCGTGTTCCTCGCCCTCGACCTGTTCATGTTCTTCTTCTTCTGGGAAATGATGCTGGTGCCGATGTACTTCCTCATCGCGCTCTGGGGTCACAGTTCTTCGGACGGCAAGAAAACCCGGATCTACGCAGCGACCAAGTTCTTCATCTTCACTCAGGCTTCCGGCCTGATCATGCTGGTGGCGATCCTCGGTCTGGTGCTGGTCAACTTCAACAACACTGGCGTGATCACCTTCAACTACGCCGACCTGTTGAAAACCAAGATGTCGATGACCACCGAGTACATTCTGATGCTCGGCTTCTTCATCGCCTTCGCGGTCAAGCTGCCGGTGGTTCCGTTCCACTCGTGGTTGCCTGATGCCCACGCCCAGGCGCCGACTGCCGGTTCCGTCGACCTCGCCGGTATCTTGCTGAAAACCGCAGCCTACGGTCTGCTGCGTTTCGCCCTGCCGCTGTTCCCGAATGCTTCGGCCGAGTTTGCGCCGATCGCCATGACCCTCGGTCTGATCGGGATCTTCTACGGTGCGTTCCTCGCTTTCGCACAAACCGACATCAAGCGTCTGATTGCCTTCTCGTCCGTTTCCCACATGGGCTTCGTGTTGATCGGCATCTACTCCGGCAGCCAACTGGCTCTGCAAGGTGCAGTGATCCAGATGTTGGCGCACGGTGTGTCGGCGGCGGCACTGTTTATCCTCAGCGGTCAGTTGTACGAGCGTCTGCACACTCGTGACATGCGTGAGATGGGCGGTGTGTGGTCGCGTATCGCTTACCTGCCGGCAATCAGCCTGTTCTTTGCAGCCGCTTCTTTGGGTCTGCCGGGTACCGGTAACTTTGTCGGTGAGTTCCTGATCCTGATCGGCTCCTTCGCAAGCTGGCCGTGGATCACCGCGATTGCCACCTCCGGTCTGGTGTTCGGTTCGGTCTACTCGCTGATCATGATCCACCGTGCCTACTTCGGTCCGGCGAAATCGGATTCGATCCTGCACGGTATGGACGCTCGCGAACTGATCATGGTGCTAGGCCTTGCGGTATTGCTGATCTACATCGGCGTCTACCCGCAACCGTTCCTCGACACGTCTGCCGCCACGATGCATGGCGTGCAGCAGTGGCTCGGCACCGCCTTCACTCAACTCGCTTCGGCCCGGTAAGAGCGCTATGGAATTCACGATTCAACACTTTATTGCGCTTGCGCCACTGTTGATCACCAGCCTCACCATTATCGTGGTGATGCTGGCAATCGCCTGGCGCCGCAACCACTCGCAGACCTTCCTGATCTCGGTCGCCGGTCTGAACCTAGCCTTGCTGTCGATCCTGCCAGCCCTGAAAGTCGCGCCTCTGGCCGTGACTCCACTGCTGCAAATCGACACCTTCGCTTGCCTGTACATGGCGCTGATCCTGGTCGCCACCCTCGCCTGCGTCACCCTCGCCCACGCCTACTTGGGTGATGGCGGTTCGGGTTACCCGGGCAACCGTGAAGAACTCTACCTGCTGATCCTGATGGCAGCCGCCGGCGGTCTGGTTCTGGTCAGCGCGCAGCACCTGGCCGGTTTGTTCATCGGTCTGGAACTGCTCTCGGTACCGGTTTACGGTCTGGTGGCTTACGCCTTCTTCAACAAGCGTTCGCTGGAAGCCGGCATCAAATACATGGTGCTGTCGGCCGCCGGTTCCGCATTCCTGTTGTTCGGTATGGCGCTGCTGTACGCAGACTCGGGTTCGCTGAGCTTCGTTGGCATCGGTCAGGCATTGGCTGCGACTGGCCTGCCTAGCTCGCTGGCACAACTGGGCCTGGGCATGATGCTGATCGGTCTGGCGTTCAAGCTATCGCTGGTACCGTTCCACCTGTGGACGCCGGACGTTTACGAAGGTGCACCGGCTCCAGTGGCTGCGTTCCTTGCGACCGCTTCGAAGGTTGCGGTGTTTGCGGTGATGGTGCGTCTGTTCCAGATCTCCCCTGCCGCCAGCAGTGGCGTGCTGAGCGACGTGCTGACCGTCATCGCGATCGCCTCGATCCTGTTCGGTAACCTGCTGGCCCTGACCCAGAGCAACCTCAAGCGTCTGCTCGGTTACTCGTCCATCGCGCACTTCGGCTACCTGCTGATCGCGCTGGTGGCGAGCAAGGGTCTGGCGGTGGAAGCCATCGGCGTGTACCTGGTCACCTACGTGATCACCAGCCTCGGCGCCTTCGGCGTGATCACCCTGATGTCCTCGCCGTACAACGGCCGTGACGCGGATGCGCTGTACGAATACCGCGGCCTGTTCTGGCGCCGTCCGTACCTGACCGCCGTGCTGACCGTAATGATGCTGTCGCTGGCGGGTATCCCGCTGACCGCTGGCTTCATCGGCAAGTTCTACATCATCGCTACCGGTGTTGAATCGCATCAGTGGTGGTTGGTCGGTTCGCTGGTGCTGGGCAGCGCCATCGGCGTCTTCTACTACCTGCGCGTGATGGTCACCCTGTACCTGATCGAGCCAAACCTGCGTCGCCACGACGCCCAGCTGCACTGGGAACAGAAGGCAGGCGGCGTGATGCTGCTGGCCATCGCCCTGGTCGCGTTCTTCCTGGGTGTGTACCCGCAGCCATTGCTGACTCTGGTTCAGCAGGCGGGTCTGGCGGGCTGATTGCTTGGCTGGCTAGAAATGAAAACGGCACCTTCGGGTGCCGTTTTTGTTTTTGCGGGATTTAACGTCAAAAGATCGCAGCCTGCGGCAGCTCCTACATTGGGATGGTATGCGGTCTGTAGGAGCTGCCGCAGGCTGCGATCTTTTGACTTACTACACTCTCCCCTTTTCAGGAATTTGCCTGCAAAGCGGTGAGCAATGGCTGACATTCCGTAGAAGACATTTGTAGTTAAATTTGAGGATCACCTATCAAGTGGAGATCCACGAACCATGAATCGGGATATTTATTCACAATTGATGGATGGCCTTGATGCGTTAAGCGAAGAACGCCAAGGCAAAATCACCCTGAAGAAGACGTGTAGAACGGATCGGCGCCATGAAGGGCAAACTCATACTTCCCACCGAATCACACGGCTTGCTGGATACCTTCGAAAGATAAGAGCCACATCCGCTCACATGTGATCTATCAGAATCACCCGGATAACTGTGGGAGCGTGGCGCTCACTCAATCCATATAACCACATGACGAAATTGTAATTCCCTCATCACCTTGGCGTTATCCGCAGCTTGCAACGATGTCACCCGGCGACCAATGCCGGCGGGCCCTGCCCCGTCGAACAATAAAACCCACGCCGAAGCACGTTCCCGCTCTGCCGAACCCAAGGAGTGTTTGATGGTTAACCCTACAAAAATATCGATGGCCGCTTTAGCGGTGGTGGTCGGCGCCGGGCCGTCCACGGTGTTTGCTGAAGACAAGCCTGAAGGCTTTGTCGAAGGCAGCAGCCTGACAGTGCTCAACCGCAACTTCTACTTCAATCGTGATCATCGCAACGGCCAGTCCAGCCCAACCGGCAACGGTTACTCCGAGGCTTGGGCGCATGCCGTGATCAGCAAGTTCGAATCCGGTTTCACCCAAGGCACCGTCGGGGTCGGTGTTGATGCGTTTGCAATGATCGGGCTGAAACTCGACACCGGTGACGGCCGCAACGGTGGGCGCAGTTCGTTTGATGTGTTGCCGGTCAACAGCGACGGCGAGGCGCGGGACGAATACACCAAGGTCGGCGGCGCTGCGAAAATCCGGGCGTTCGATACGGTGGTCAAGGTCGGTGATGTGTTTCCGGCCAACCCGGTGGTCGCGGCAGGTGACTCGCGCTTGTTGCCGGAGAGCTTTCGCGGGGTGACGGCGACCAACACCAGTATCGAAGGCCTGTCGGTGCAGGGCGGACGGTTACATGCGATGAGCCAACCGGTGTCGAGTGACATGCGCGAGAACTTCGCCACGTTCTACGCCGGCCCGGTCAACTCGCCGTGGATCGCTTATGGCGGCGGCGATTATGTGCTGAACAAAAACCTCAGTTTCAGCCTGTACTCCAGCCGTCTGAAGGATGCGTGGAATCAGTACTACGCAGGCACCGCTTGGACCTATCCGCTGTCCGATGACCTGTCGCTGTTCGGTGGTCTGAACTATTACAAGGCCGTCGATGAAGGCAAACAACTGCTCGGCGAGTTCGACAACAACATCTGGAGCGGCCGCGTTGGCGTCAAGCTTGGTGCCCACTCCGTCGCCCTCTCCCACCAGCGCAACAACGGTAATGACGACTTCGATTACCTGCGCCAGTCCGACTCGATCTTCCTCGACAACTCCATCCAGTACAGCGACTTCAACTCGCCGAAAGAACGTTCGTGGATGGTGCGTTATGACCTCGACATGAGCACTTACGGCGTGCCGGGTTTGTCGTTCATGACCCGTTACGCGCGCGGCACCGACGCCGATTATTCCAACGCCAACGCCGTGTACATGCGCCGCGATGCCGAGGGTAATCCGCTGACCGATCAGAGGCGCTGGGAGCGCGATGTGGAAGTCAAATACGTGGTGCAGAGCGGTTCGTTGAAAGACCTCTCGCTGCGCCTGCGCCAGGCCACCACCCGCGCCACCGCGTTCGAGTCGGACCTGGAGGAAGTGCGAGTGATTGTCGAGTACCCACTGGCCATTCTCTGACTGCATGGTCGATGAACATTCACCTTTAGAAGCTCCTTGCTCCTTTGGTAAGAGGTGAATCTTTTGGCGTCCTTCGGGGCGCTTTTTTTTGCTCTGCACAAAGCCATCGTTGGCTTGACCGCAGCGCCGGCCACCTGCCATCTTCACCTGCGCTGAACAACAAGAATAACGAGGGACCGATGAGTAGCCGCAAGAACCTGGAAATCGAGTACCTGCGAGGCGCGGCCGTCGGCCTGACCTTTTTCAGCCATGTCACCATGATGCTGCCGTTCCATACCGACACGCTGCTGAGGATGTTCTCGATTTTCATGCCGTGGACCGGGGTGGACCTGTTCTTCTGCATTTCCGGTTTCGTGGTGAGCAAGGCTTATCTGGACTACTTCGACAAGCACCGCGCGCAGGGTCAGTTTGGTCTGGCCGCCGCGTGTTTCTGGTTGCGGCGCGCCTACCGTCTCTTGCCCACAGCCTGGCTGTGGATGCTCATACCGCTGTGCTTCTCTCTCGTTTTCAACCAGTCGAACGCCTTCGGTTCATGGTTCGACAACCTGCGCAGCTTCACCGCTGTTGCGACCTTCAGCGCAAACCTGGCACATGGTTACGGCTCACTATTGGCTTCCAGCCCGCACTACTGGAGTCTGGCGCTTGAGGAGCAGTTCTACTTCGTCTTGCCGTTTTTTCTGTTGTTTATCACGGCGCCGCGCTGGCGGGTCATTGCCCTGTTCGCGCTGATTGCCTTGCAGTTCGGTCTGGACCGCAACCCGTTCGGCACCCCGGCCAGCACCATGCTCACCAACTTCCGCCTCGACGCCATGCTCTGGGGAATTCTCCTGTGCCTGTTCACACGTAGCCGCCTCTATCAGCAGATAGAACCGCTCGGATTGGCTCAGGGGCCATTCAAGCCTCTGCTGTGCACGCTGTTTCTGCTCTACATGCTCGGCGCCGTGGCCATACAACTGATTGCTCTGCCGATTGCCGTGGGCATGGTCGCGATCATCGCGGTCGTGATTGTCTGGCTGGCGAGTTACCAGAAAGGCTACATCTATTGCCCGCTGTTCATGCGCGGTTTCATGCAGTGGCTCGGCTCGCGGTCGTATGGCCTGTACGTGATCCACGTGTTTACCAATCACCTGAGCACCGAAATCTGGACGCGTGTGGCGGCGAGTCAGGGCGTGCCGCTGGATGGGCGTTTTACCCTTGAGCTGATCGTCACGTCGGTGGTTGTGCTGGTGATCTTGAGTGAACTCAATTACCGCTTTATCGAAACGCCGCTGCGTCTGCGCGGCGCAGAGATTGCCCGACGCAAACTGAACCATGAGTCCGCGTCAGTGCCGGCCGTTGCGGTTGATGCAAATTCACCTTTAGAAGCGCCTTGCTCCTTTGGTAAGAGATGAATCTATTGGCGTCCTTTTTGCTCGGCGTTGTGCAGTGGTTATGTTTTCCAGGTTCAGGCCCGGCCCTCACCCTAGCCCTCTCCCAGAGGTAGAGGGGACTGACCGAGTTGGTTGTCGAAGATACATCGACCTGAAAAACCGAGGCGTACTGTGGTTTTGAATGGCTTTAAGATCTGCTCCCTTTCCCCCTCGCCCCCCTGGGAGAGAGGGGACTGACCGAGTTGGTTGTCGAAGATACATCGACCCGAAAAACCTAGGCGTACTCTGATTTTGAAGGGCTTGAAGATCTGCTCCCTTTCCCCCTCGCCCCCCTCGGGGGAGAGGGCTGGGGTGAGGGGGCAGGATTTTGAGGTCAACGCAAAAACAACGGCTAAAAACTGGCCATTGATAACTACGCGTTTGGATCTACGTTATCCAGTGCTTTGTTAACCGCCAGTTCGCCGAGCATGACGACCTGCGCGATACCCAGCAGGGTCTTGCGATGGGTGCCTTCCAGCATCGCCGCGAAGTCACCGAGCATCACTGTGGCAGAAGACAGCGATTCGCTGGCGTTGGCCAGTAATGATTCGGTATCGGCTTTGGGATTGACCAGGAACATCTGGTTGGGGATGTATGGCGCGGACATGATGGCGGCTGAGGGTTTGAGGTAGAAATCGAGGGCGCGGTCGGCGGCTTCGTGGAGTTTTCGGGTGTCGACGGAGGCGTAGGGGGATGTTGAGTTGGCGTCCGGGATTGCGTCTGTTTCGGGGGGATTGGGTGTTGGCTTTTTCATGATATTTCTCCTTCATAACGTTGAAGCTGATCCATTCGGTTCCACGCGAAGGGGTGGCAGCTGTACGCAGGTTGGAACCCGGGGAACGGAGAAACCCGGCAGACTCGAAAGTCTCCCGCGCACAGCCGCCATAACAGACTGCACACCATGAAGATGAGCAAGCATACGTCATGAAAGACGCTTTGGCGCTGACACGTTCTCCGGGGTTCCAATCCCGATCGCTGAATTGGCAGCGACCCGCACAGGCTAGAGAGCTGACGTCCGACGGACAACCTGAAAACATTGTGGGAAGGTTCCGCGATTCCCACACAACCTTTAAACATCACGAATTGAAATACGCATCGTGATATTGAACATCAACCCTGTAGGAGCTGCCGAAGGCTGCGATCTTTTGATCTTGATCTTGATCGTTAAAATCAAAGTCAAAAGATCGCAGCCTTCGGCAGCTCCTACAGGGGACCGCGATTAGACGTTACAGATTCAGCTCCCGCCGTTCCGACACACGCCCATCACGTTGTACTTGATGGTGTTGAGCTGACCTTTGGAGTCCTCGTAGGTCATCGCGGTGGGCACGACATTGCACGCAGCCTGTGGCTTCACCACGCTCACCACTTTGACCACGTCCAGCTTCATGCCATACGCGTAATCCTTCACCACCGGCGGCGCTTTGCCCTGGTTGGCGGCGTACTGTTCCATGGCTTTGGCGTTGGCGCTGAGTGCGCGTTCGAAAGTGCGATCACCGCCACCTTCAGCCAGCACATTCACAGACATCGCCATGACAGCGGCGAATGCGATCAACTTGAGTACTTTCATATCCATTTCCTTCCCGTCCGGGCGTAAAAAAAAGCCCGGCATCGATGCGCGATAACGGGCTTGTTCAGATGCAGCAGGCTTACAGATCGCGGGTCTTGTCATCTTTCTTGTCGTTGACGACCACCGGGTTGCCGGCGGCTTTTTCCTTGGCGACGAAGAGCTCCATGGAACGGTCGTTGCTGGTCATCATCCGCTCGAATGTGCGGTCGCCACCGCCTTCGGCCAAGGCCACGGAAGAGATCGCCAACGCCACAACAAAAGTACCCATCTGTACGATTTTCATCTTTGATTCCTCGTTTAAGTAACTGACGGGATCAAGGTAACAATCCGAACCTATCGTCACGGTGGCGGGGAAATTACATATCCGTTATCTCCCGGACACACTTCTGAAGTCGAACACAAAACCTGTAGGAGTGAGCCTGCTCGCGATAGCGGTGGGTCAGTCAATGTAGATCTGACTGATAGACCGCTATCGCGAGCAGGCTCACTCCTACAGAGGGGATTACCTATTTAGCTGGAACCGCGTCCTCATCCCGGCGATGGGCGAGTTGGTAGAGCGCCGGCAAGATCAGCAGCGTCAGGATCGTGGAAGACAGAATCCCGCCGATCACAACGGTTGCCAGTGGTCGCTGCACCTCCGCGCCGGTACCGGTCGCAAGCGCCATCGGGATAAACCCCAGCGACGCCACCAACGCCGTCATCAACACCGGCCGCAGACGCGTCAACGCACCTTCGTTAATGGCATCGGACAACGACCGCCCCTCTTCCCGCAAATTACGAATAAACGCAATCATCACCAACCCGTTCAACACCGCCACCCCGGACAACGCGATAAACCCGACACCCGCCGAAATCGACAGCGGAATATCGCGCAACCACAACGCCATGACCCCGCCGGTCAGCGCAAACGGAATCCCGGTAAACACCAGCAAACCGTCCTTCAAGTTGTTGAACATCATGAACAACAACCCGAACACCAACAGCAGCGCCACCGGCACGACAATCTGCAAGCGTTTGGCCGCTGATTGCAGTTGTTCGAACTGCCCGCCCCAACTGGTCCAGTAACCGGCCGGCACCTGCACGTCACGCTCGATCACCTCGCCCGCCTCTGCGACGAATGAACCGATATCCCGCCCGCGCACGTTGGCGCTGACGATCACCAGGCGCTTGCCGTTTTCGCGGCTGACCTGATTCGGCCCCAGCACCAAGTCGAGGCTGGCGACATCTTGCAGTGCGATGAAACCGATCTGATTGGCCGAGCCACTAACGGCCGGCACCGGAATCAGCAGCGCCGACAAGCCGTCGATATCCTTGCGCATGGCATCGGACAAGCGCACGACCATATCGAAACGCCGGTCACCCTCATACAACGTCCCGGCCTGACGCCCGCCGACCGCAACGGCAATGGTGTCCTGCACATCACCGACATTCAGCCCATATCGCGCAGCCTTGTCGCGATCAATGTTGATGGTCAGCACCGGCAGCCCGGTGGTTTGTTCGACCTTCACTTCAGAGGCACCGTTGACCTTCTGCATCGCCGCAGCAATCTTCGCCGCCGTGGCATTGAGCACGTCCATATCATCACCGAACACCTTCACTGCAACGTCACTGCGCACACCGGAGATCAATTCGTTGAAACGCAACTGAATCGGCTGCGACAGCTCATAGTTGCTGCCCGGCAACATCGCGGCCGCAGCTTGCAGTTCGGCCATCAGGGTTTCGCGGGACTTGCCCGGATCCGGCCACTGCTCTTTCGGTTTGAGCATCACATAGCTGTCGGAGATATTCGGCGGCATCGGATCGGAGGCGATTTCGGCGGTGCCGGTACGGGCAAAAACACGTTCGACTTCCGGCACCTTCGCCAGTATCAACGTCTCCAAGCGCTGCTGCATGTCCACCGATTGCGTCAGGCTGGTGCCCGGCACGCGCAACGCTTGCAAAGCAAAATCCCCTTCGCTGAGGCTCGGCACAAACTCGCTGCCCATACGACTGGTGAGCACACCGCTAAGCACGATCACGCCCAAAGCAGCGCCCACCGCGACAGCACGATGACTCATCACCCACGCCAGCGCCGGCGCATAAACGCGACGTGCGCCGCGCATCACCGCGCCCTCTTCTTCCTTGACCTTGCCGGTTACGAACAACGCTATCGCCGCCGGCACAAAGGTCACGGAAAGCAACATCGCGCCAAGCAAAGCGATGACCACCGTGAACGCCATCGGGTGGAACATTTTCCCTTCGACGCCGCTGAGCGCGAAGATCGGCAGGTACACGACCATGATGATCAACTGGCCGAAAATAAGCGGTCGCCGCGCCTCTTTCGCCGCCGCGAACACTTCCTTGAACCGCTCGGCACGGGTCAGCAAACGGCCGTGATGCTGCTGCGCATGGGCCAACCTACGCAGGGTGTTTTCGACAATCACCACCGCGCCGTCGACGATGATGCCGAAGTCGAGCGCGCCGAGGCTCATCAGGTTGGCGCTGACCTTGTTGCTGAACATCCCGGTGAAGGTGAACAGCATCGACAGCGGAATCACCATCGCGGTAATCAGCGCCGCGCGGATGTTGCCGAGGAACAGGAACAGAATCGCGATCACCAGAATCGCGCCTTCGATGAGGTTCTTTTTCACCGTGGCGATGGCTTTGTCGACCAGGTGCGTGCGGTCGTACACCGGCACGGCGATCACGCCTTGCGGCAGGGATTTGTTGATCTGTTCGAGCTTGCTGGCGACCGCTTGCGAGACCGTGCGGCTGTTCTCGCCGATCAACATGAACACCGTGCCGAGCACCACTTCACGACCGTTTTCCGTGGCCGCACCGCTGCGCAATTCGCGGCCGATTTCCACGGTGGCGACGTTCTTCACCCGGATCGGTGTACCGTCGACATTGGCCATGACGATGTTGGCGATGTCCTCGGTGCTCGCCACTTGTCCCGGCGCGCGGATCAGCAATTGCTCGCCGCTGCGCTCGATGTAACCGGCGCCGACGTTGGCGTTGTTGCGCTCCAGCGCGGTGACCAGATCGGTGAGGGTCAGCTTGTACGCCGCCAGGCGTTTCGGGTCCGGCGCAATCTGGTATTCCTTGGCGAAACCACCGATGGTGTTGATCTCGGCCACGCCCGGGACGTTGCGCAATTGCGGTTTGATGATCCAGTCCTGAATCACCCGCAGATCGGTCGGCGTGTACGCACTGCCGTCGTCCTTCAGTGCGCCCTCCTTCGCCTCGACCGTCCATAAAAAGATCTCGCCGAGGCCGGTGGAAATCGGCCCCATCACCGCTTCCGCGCCTTCGGGCAATTGCTCCTTGGCGATCTGCAGACGCTCGTTGACCAATTGGCGGGCGAAGAACAGGTCAGTGCCGTCCTTGAAGATCACCGTGACCTGCGACAGGCCCGAGCGCGACAGTGAACGGGTCTGTTCGAGTGCCGGCAGACCGGCCATCGCGGTTTCAATCGGGAAGGTGATGCGCTGTTCGGTTTCCAGCGGCGAGAACCCGGCGGCGCCGGTGTTGATCTGTACCTGGACGTTGGTGATGTCGGGCACGGCGTCGATCGGCAGCTTTTGATAACTGGCAATGCCGAGGCCGGCCATGAGCAAAACGGCGAGCAGGACGATGATGCGCTGCTCGATGGCAAACTGGATCAGGCGTTCGAACATGAGGACCTTCCAGAATTAATGACTGTGCTCGGCTGAGGCTTTGCCCAGCTCCGATTTGAGGACGAAGCTGCCGGCGCTGGCGACTTGCGCGCCCGGTTCCAGCCCTTGAGTAATTTCCACATGGCCGGCGGCACGGCTGCCCAGCTCTACTGCTCGAGCTTCGAAACCATCGTCGGTACGCACGAACACCGTGGGTTTGTCCTCGACGGTCTGGATCGCGGTTTCCGGTACCGCGACTTTCGCTTCGCGGCTGTCGGTCGCCACCAGCGCGGTGACGAAAAGCCCGGGGCGCCAAGAGCCTTGCGGGTTTTCCAAGGTGACGCGAACAGTTGCGGTGCGGGTTTGCTCGCCGAGCAAACTGCCGACGTAAGCCACACTACCGACCACTTCCGCGTTCAATTCCGGGGCGCTGACGGTGACCGCTTTGCCTACTTGAACCTTGTTCAGATCCTTCGGTGAAACACCGAACGTGACCCACACTCGCGACAGATCCGAGAGCGTGAACGCCGCTGTACTTTCATCAACGACTTCCCCCGGCGTCAGGTGTTTTTCCACGACCACGCCGTCGAACGGTGCGCGCAATTCGTAGCGGTTGCCGCCAGTGGCGACCACGCTGCCGCTGAGCACGCTGATCTTTTGCCGTGCATTGCTCACGGCAATTTCCGCTTCTTGCAAGGCCTGGCGCGCCTGCAGGAAGTCCTGCTCGGCGGAGATCTTGTCCTGCCACAGCTTTTTCTCGCGCTCATAGGTGGTGCGCGCCAAGGCCAGGCGACGCTGCGCGGCGGCCTGCTCGCTGCGTTGATCGGAGATCTGCTGACTGGCGATCACCGCCAGTAACTGGTCCTTCTTCACGGTTTGCCCGAGGTTGACCGCCACCGACTCGACGACACCCGGAACGCGCGGCACGACGTGGGCGGTGCGGTCTTCGTCGAAGCGCACTTCGCCGGGGAATGGCAGGCCGCGGCTGATGCTATGCGCCTTCGCTTCGGCGAGTTGAATACCGGCAGCCGTGATCTGTTCGGCGCTCAATTCGATGTGCCCTTCTTCGGCATGCTCGCCATCCGCGGCTGCGCCTTCTTCAGCGTGATCGGCATGTTCGGCAGCCTCATCGGCGTGGGCATCGATGCTTGCGTTACCTGACCACTGCGAGCCGATACCAATGCCCAGCGCCAACGTCGCCACCGCGACAATCATCAATTTTTTATCCATGGAAACTCCTCTGCGTCATACCTGCGCGCAGTGATGTAAAAAGTGAAATTCAACGGCTGACGCTGAGGTCGCCAAAAATCCGTTCTATGCGTACGCGGGCGTCGGTGGCTTCGCTGACGGCCTGGATGTACTGGCTACGAGCGCTGATCAATGTGCGTTGCGCATCGAGTACATCGAGGAAGCCGAACTTGCCCATTTCGAAACCGCGTGTGGCGCTGTCGACCGCACTTTGCGCGGCGGGCAGGATGGTTTGGTTGAACGCGGTGACTTCGCCGTTGGCGGTCTGCCATTGCTCGAGACTGGTCTGGATTTCCGTGCGCAGTCGCAGCTCGGTGGCGTTGCGCAGATCCCGTGCCTGATCGGTTCGGCGGGCGGCCGCGAGGACGTTGCCCTGATTGCGGTTGAACAGCGGAATCGGCATCGACAGGCCGACCACGTTGACCCGCTCGCGCTCGGTTTCGCTGTACTGGCTGCCGATGCTCACGGTGAGATCGGGGATGCGCTGGGACTTTTCCAGGCCCAGCGATGCTTCGCGCTGATCGATCTGCAACTTGGCCAGACGCAGTTCGGCGGTTTCGTTCAGACGCTCGAGCAATCTTGTCGGTGGTGGAACGGCCGGCATGCTTTGCGTGGGCGCCTGCACCTTGGTCGACATCGGCAACGGCGCGCCCATGACCTGCGCCAGTTGTTGGTACGCGGTGGCCTGATCACGTTCGGCGCGGCTCAGTTCAAGGCGCACTTCCGAGAGCTGCACTTGTGCCCGCGTGCCCTCGACCGGCGACGATTTACCCGCCTCGATCCGCCCTTGCGCCACCCGCACACCGTGCTCGGCCAATTGCAGGGATTGCCGGGACAGCTGCAAACGTTGCTGCTCGGTTTGCGCGCTGTTGAACGCCTGAATTACATCTGCACGCAAGGCATTGCGCTTGCGCTCCAGTTCGATGCCGGCGGCGTCCTGCGCGCGGCTGGCGACGTCGATGCGCGCGCCGCGTTTGCCGCCCAGTTCGATCGGCTGACTGAGCATCACCGTGGTTGTGCGCGACTCGCGGCGAGTGTCTTCGGCTTCCCACGACACTTCGGGGTTGGGGATCAGGCCGGCCTGTTGGCGGTCACCTTCGGCGATGCCGATTTCCCATTGCGCTGCGGCCAGTTCCGGGTTGCCGGCGAAGGCACTTTGCAGGGCTTGCTCCAGCGTCAGGGTCGCTGCGTTCGCGAGGCTGGTACAGGCCAACAACAGGATGCCGCTGGCGGTTTTTTTCAGGCGTGATCGCGCCGTCAGTTCTATTAAACCGGGCAATGGAAGACTTCCTTTATTAAAGAATCTCGGATGCCGCCACGGTAGGGTTTTGAACTTATCGACAAGGTGACTGGAACATTACAAATCCGTTATCCACGGTTTGGGGAAGTTGTTTTGTTCTAGGATGCGAAGTGCAAATGGCTTTATCGAAATACATCGAAACAAAAACACGGTAGTTATCTGCTGAATCGCACTTGCCGGAATCAAACTCATGGGAATTTTGTGGCTTTCGCTGCGACCGGCTGTCGCAGAGCACCGTTTTAAAGCGCTTGGTGGTTGACCCTGTAGCCACTTCAACCTTTATCGTCCGTACTTCCCCTCACCCCAGCCCTCTCCCAGAGGGAGAGGGAGCCGACCGAGATGTCTGGCGTTATATATCGACCTGTTACATCTAGTCGATTATGGATTCAGTAATGTTTTTTCACGTCGGTGTAGTTCTGAAATATCCCGCATTCAGTCCCCTCTCCCCCCGGGAGAGGGCTAGGGTGAGGGGCCTTTTTAATTAAATACCCATTAAATAAAAGTGGTGAAAGATCATGCGAATCCTTGTCGTCGAGGACGAGCTTAAAGCTGCCGAATACTTGCATCAGGGTTTGACCGAAAGTGGTTATGTCGTTGACCACGCGGCCACCGGTGCCGATGGCCTGCACCTGGCGCAACAACAAGCCTATGACCTGATCATTCTCGATGTGAACCTGCCGGAACTCGACGGCTGGGGCGTGCTGGAACAACTGCGTCGCACCCATTCGACGCGGGTGATGATGCTCACCGCGCGCGGGCGCCTGGCGGACAAGATTCGTGGTCTTGATCTGGGCGCTGACGATTATCTGGTCAAGCCGTTCGAGTTCCCCGAACTGCTGGCGCGGGTGCGCACCTTGATGCGTCGCAGTGAAAACATCCCGGTGCCTCAGGTGCTGAAAGTCGCTGATCTGGAACTTGATCCGGGCCGCCATCGCGCGTTTCGCGGGCAACAGCGTATCGACCTGACCACCAAGGAGTTCGCCCTGCTGCATCTGCTGATGCGTCAGTCCGGCGAAGTGCTGACGCGCACGCAGATCATCTCGCTGGTGTGGGACATGAATTTCGACTGCGACACCAATGTGGTCGAGGTGTCGATCCGCCGTTTGCGGGCGAAGATCGATGACCCGTTCGACAGCAAACTGATTCACACCCTGCGCGGTGTCGGCTATGTGCTGGAGGCACGGGAATGAAGCCCTCCAGCCTGTCGATGCGCCTCGGTTTGACGGTGAGTATTCTCGGCGCGCTATTGGTGGTGTTCCTCGCGATCCTTGCCTATTTCGCGTTGACTCATGAACTGAACGCGCTGTCGCGCGACAGTCTGGAAAAGAAGATGGCGCAGGTCGAACACAGCCTGTCGTTGTACGTCGATGCCAATGAAATCACCGGCAAACCGCATATTCTGCTCGATCAGGTGATGGGGCATGACAACCTCACGCTGACCATTTATGACCGCCTCAATCAGCGCTCGCCGCTGCTCAAATCCGGCTCGGGATTGAGCGATCCGCGCGTCGAATTGAAAGCGGTGCGCGCCACCACCGATCAACTGACTTACAGCGACAGCACCGACGCGGAAGGCAAGAAATTCCTCACCGCCTCGAAACTGATTCGCCTCAAGGACAGCAGCAGCGTGCCGGTGCTGCTGTCAGTGGATAACGCCCACGATGAGGCGCTGCTCAGCGCCTATCTGCGCTCAACGCTGATTGCCTTGCCGTTGTTGCTGGTGTTTATCGGCCTGACCGCATGGGGCGCGGTGCAGCGTGGTTTGGCGCCGCTGCGCGAGTTTCGCAAAGTCGCGGCGATGGTCTCGACCCAGGACCTGGAACACCGGCTGTCCGTGGTGAACATGCCGCAGGAGTTGAGCGAATTGGCGCAAGGCATCAACTTCATGCTGCATCGGCTCGATGCCGGGGTGCAGCAGTTGTCGCAGTTCTCTGATGACCTGGCGCATGAGTTGCGTACGCCGATCAACAACCTGATGGGCAAAGCGCAGGTGACCTTGTCCCGCGAACGCACGACCGAGGAATACAAGGACGTGCTGGTGTCGTGCACCGAGGAACTGGAGCGCGTGGCGCGGATTGTCTCGGACATGTTGTTTCTCGCGCAGGTGAGTCATCCGTCGGCGCTGGCGCCGTTTGAATCGGTGGCGCTGGAGGACGAGGCGGCGAAGGTCGCTGAGATGTTTTCGCTGTCGGCGCAGGATAAGAACATTCACTTGAATGTCGTTGGCAGTGCGACGGTAATGGGTGATCGGCTGATGATTCAGCGGGCAATTTCCAATCTGCTGTCGAATGCGCTGCGCCACTGCCCGAGCGGGAAAACCGTGACGTTGCTGATCGAACAAGGTGCGACCCAGACCTCCCTGTTGGTCAGCAACCCCGGTGCCGGGATCGAGGCGCAACACCTGCCACATCTGTTCGACCGCTTCTACCGTGTCGACAGCAGCCGCTCGCGCTCGCAGGGCAGCACCGGGCTGGGCCTGGCGATCGTGCGCTCGATCATGAGCCTGCATCAGGGGGTCGCGGAGGTTAAGAGCTTGCCGGGGGCGATGACTGTGTTCAGGCTTGGGTTTCCTGCGGTGCCGCCAATGGCCCCTTCGCTTGCAGGCAAGCTCCCACAGTGATCTGCGGCGTGCCCGGAGTTTGTGAACATCAAAGAAAACTGTGGGAGCCTGGCTTGCCAGCGATGGCGACGGGTCGGTCGATATCAATGTTGAATGTCAGATCGAATCGCTGGCAAGCCAGCTCCCACAGTGATCTGCGGCGTGCCCGGAGTTTGTGAACATCACAGAAACCTGTGGGAGCCTGGCTTGCCAGCGATGGCGGCGGGTCGGTCGATATCAATGTTGAATGTCAGATCGAATCGCTGGCAAGCCAGCTCCCACAGTGATCTGCGGCGTGCCCGGAGTTCGTGAACATCACAGAAACCTGTGGGAGCCTGGCTTGCCAGCGATGGCGACGGGTCGGTCGATATCAATGTTGAATGTCAGATCGAATCGCTGGCAAGCCAGCTCCCACAGTGATCTGCGGCGTACCCGGAGTTTGTGAACATCAGAGAAAACTGTGGGAGCCTGGATTGCCAGCGATGGCGACGGGTCAGTCGATATCAATGTTGAATGTCAGATCGAATCGCTGGCAAGCCAGCTCCCACAGTGATCTGCGGCGTGCCCGGAGTTTGTGAACATCACAGAAACCTGTGGGAGCTTGCCTGCAAGCGAAAGCGGTAGATCAGGCAGCAAAAAAAACGGCACCTTCCGGTGCCGTTCGCCTTTCACAGTTCCACTATCACTTACGCGCATCCGCCCACGATTTCAGCAGTTCGTTGTAGCTCACGGTCTCGCCTTTCGGCTTCTCGTTGGCCAGTTTCGGTTTCGGTGCGCCCGGTTGATCAAACCAGTACTGAGCATCGCGCTCCGGATTCATCTTCGGTGCACAAACCGCCTGGGCTTTGGAGCGTTCCAGACGCGTCATGATCGCGTCCTGATCCTTGGCCAAGCCATCCAGCGCCTGTTGCGGGGTCTTCTCGCCGCTGGCCGCTTCGGCGATGTGGCTCCACCACAGTTGCGCCAAACGCGGGTAGTCCGGCACGTTGGTGCCGGTCGGGGTCCATTGCACGCGGGCCGGGCTGCGGTAGAACTCGACCAGACCACCGAGTTTCGGCGCCAGATCGGTCATCGCCTGCGAGTTGATGTCCGACTCGCGAATCGGCGTCAGACCGACGATGGTTTTCTTCAGCGAGACAGTTTTCGAGGTAACGAACTGCGCGTACAGCCACGCTGCCAGCTTCTGTTTCTCAGGCGTGGATTTCATGAACGTCCACGAACCCACATCCTGATAACCGAGCTTCATGCCCTCTTCCCAATACGGCCCACGCGGCGATGGCGCCATCCGCCATTTCGGCGTGCCGTCGGCGTTGACCACCGGCAGGCCCGGTTTGGTCATGTCGGCAGTGAACGCGGTGTACCAGAAGATCTGCTGAGCAATGTTGCCCTGCGACGGCACCGGACCGGATTCGGAGAAGGTCATGCCCGCCGCTTCCGGTGGCGCGTACTTCTTCAGCCAGTCGACATACTTGGTGGTGGCGAACACCGCGGCCGGGCCGTTGGTATCGCCGCCACGGGTCACACTGGAGCCGACCGGATGGCAATCCTCAACACGAATCCCCCATTCGTCCACCGGCAAACCGTTGGGCAGGCCTTTGTCACCGCCGCCGGCCATGGAGAACCAGGCATCGGTGAAACGCCAGCCCAGCGACGGGTCTTTCTTGCCGTAGTCCATGTGCCCGTACACACGTTTGCCGTCGATTTCCTTGACGTCTTCGCTGAAGAATTTGGCGATGTCTTCATAGGCCGACCAGTTCACCGGCACGCCCAATTCGTAGCCGTATTTTTCCTTGAACTTGGCTTTCAGATCGGCACGCTCGAACCAGTCGGCGCGGAACCAGTACAGGTTGGCGAATTGCTGGTCAGGCAGTTGATAAATCTTGCCGTCCGGCGCGGTGGTAAACGAGATACCGATGAAGTCCTTGATGTCGAGGGTCGGCGAAGTGAAGTTCTTGCCTTCGTTGGCCATCAGGTCGGTGATCGATTCGGTCTTGCCGTAGCGAAAGTGCGTACCGATCAGGTCCGAGTCGTTGACCCAGCCGTCATAGATATTCTTGTCGGACTGCATCACCGTCTGCATTTTTTCCACCACGTCGCCTTCTTGCAGCAGGTCGTGGGTGAGCTTGATCCCGGTGATTTCGCTGAACGCCTTGGCCAGCACTTTCGACTCGTATTCATGGGTGGTCAGGGTCTCGGAAACGACCTTGATGTCCATGCCGCGAAACGGCTCGGCGGCCTTGATGAACCACTTCAGTTCTTCGAGTTGCTGCTCGGCCGTCAGGGTCGACGGTTTGAATTCACTGCCGATCCATTTTTTCGCCGCGTCCTCGTAGGCATCGGCCCAGGCGGATGCGCTCAAACCGCTGAGTGCCAGCATGGCTGCCAATGAAATGCTATGTCGCAGCTTATTGTTTTTGTCGAACATAGAGACCTCCTGTTTAAGTTGTGGAGCCGCGTTGCCGAACGACTCGACTAGCCCCAACGCATCACAGCCAACAGCCACACCAGGGACAACGCGGACGCCACCCAGATGCTCCAGTCGGTGGCGCCGATCACCAGCAAATGCAGGTAGGCGCTGCCGAGAAGACCGATAAACAAACGATCACCACGGGTGGTGGCAATCGGCAGAAAACCTCGCCGCAGGATGCTCGGCGAACGCAATTCCCAAGTGGTCATGCCGACCAGAATCAGGCCGATGACGATGAAGAATGCTGCGGTAGGCGTGGTCCAGCTCATCCATTCCATCATCAGCTCCTCAGACCCGACCGAGGGCAAAGCCCTTGGCCACGTGGTTGCGAACAAACCAGATCACCAGCATGCCCGGCAGAATGGTCAACACCCCCGCCGCTGCCAGCACGCCCCAATCGATACCCGACGCCGACACCGTGCGCGTCATCACCGCCGCAATCGGCTTGGCGTTTACCGAGGTCAACGTGCGCGCGAGCAGCAGTTCGACCCAGGAAAACATAAAGCAGAAAAACGCCGTCACACCGATGCCGGAGCCGATCAGCGGGATGAAAATCTTCACGAAGAACTTGGGGAAACTGTAGCCGTCGATGTAGGCGGTTTCGTCAATTTCCTTCGGAACCCCAGACATGAACCCTTCGAGAATCCACACCGCCAATGGCACGTTAAACAGGCAATGCGCCAAGGCCACGGCGATGTGCGTATCGAACAGCCCAATCGACGAATACAACTGGAAAAACGGCAGCAGAAACACCGCCGGCGGCGCCATGCGGTTGGTCAGCAGCCAGAAAAACAGGTGCTTGTCGCCGAGAAAACGGTAGCGCGAAAACGCATACGCCGCCGGCAACGCCACGCTCAGCGAGATCACCGTGTTCAGGCTGACGTAATACAGCGAGTTCAGATATCCGGTGTACCAGCTCGGATCGGTGAAGATCACCTTGTAGTTCGCCAGCGTGAAGTCCTGTGGGAAAAGTGTGAGGCCACCAAGGATTTCGGTGTTGCTCTTGAACGACATGTTCAGCAGCCAGTAGATCGGCACCAGCAGGAACAGGATGTACACCAGCAATGGAATCAGCTTTCTCTTGCTCATGGCCGGGCCTCAGCGGTTGGCGTCGGAGTGCGTCATGGCGGTGTAGAACAGCCAGGACACCAACAGGATGATCAGGAAGTACACCAGCGAAAACGCCGCTGCCGGACCGAGGTCGAATTGCCCTACGGCCATCTGGGTCAACGTCTGACTCAGGAAGGTCGTGGCATTGCCCGGCCCGCCGCCGGTGAGCACGAACGGCTCGGTGTAGATCATGAAACTGTCCATAAACCGCAGCATCACCGCGATCAGCAGCACGCTCTTCAGTTTGGGCAATTGGATATGGCGGAACACCGCCCAGGCCGAGGCCCGGTCGATCCGCGCGGCCTGGTAATACACGTCGGGAATTGCGCGCAAACCGGAGAAGCACAGCAGCGCCACCAACGAAGTCCAGTGCCAGACGTCCATCACCAGCACTGTCACCCAGGCGTCCATGGTGTTGGCCGCATAGTTGTAGCTGATGCCCATCGCGTTGAGGCTGGAACCGAGCAAACCAATGTCGGCACGGCCGAAGATCTGCCAGATGGTGCCGACCACGTTCCACGGGATCAGCAACGGAATCGCCAGAATGATCAGCACCACCGACGACCAGCGGCCCTTGGTCGGCATGGTCAGCGCAACGGCAATGCCCAGCGGAATTTCGATCAGCAACACACACGCGGAGTAGATGAACTGGCGCAGTAATGAGTCGTGCAAACGTGGATCGAGCAGCACTTGTTTGTACCAGTCGGCGCCGACGAAGTAGCGGCTGGACTGGTCGAAGATGTCCTGCACCGAGTAGTTGACCACGGTCATCATCGGGATCACCGCACTGAACGCCACCAGCAGGAACACCGGCAACACCAGCCACCAGGCCTTGTTGTTCTGCACCTTGTTCATGGCTGCACCTCATCGTCGGCTTCGAGCAGAAATTCATCGGCATAAACCATCAACCACTGCGCCGGGAAACTGATGTACGCCGTGCCTTGGGGAACCGGTTTGTCTTCGGCCAGCCGCACTTTCAGCGGTGCGCCGTCGAGGTCGAGGGTCATGATCTTGTAGGTGCCGAGGTCTTCGACGTGTACGACCCTGGCCTGCATCGCGTCATCAAACGGCTCGTCCCAGACATGAATAAACTCCGGGCGGATGCCGACCTTCAGATTTTTCCATTGACCGTGTTCGATATGGCGCTGCATGGCGTCGGACAACGGCAGGTGCGTCGAGGCGAAACCGACGCCGCCGGGCTGCGGCTGCACCTCGATCAGGTTCATCCCGGGGCTGCCGATGAAATAGCCGACAAAGGTGTGGCTCGGCCGCTCGAACAATTCCCGTGGCGTGCCGAACTGGACGATCTGACCGCCGTACATCACCGCAATCTTGTCGGCGAAGGTCGAGGCCTCCAGTTGATCGTGGGTGACGTAGACCATGGTGATGTTGAACTGCTCGTGGATCTGCTTGAGCTTGCGCCGCAGTTTCCACTTCAGGTGCGGATCGATCACCGTCAGCGGTTCATCGAAGAGGATCGCCGAGACATCGTCACGCACCAGACCACGGCCCATCGAGACTTTCTGTTTTTCGTCGGCGGTGAGGTTGCGCGCCTTCTTGCTCAGGAGGTTTTGCAGGTCGAGGACTTCGGCAATTTCCTGCACCTTGCTGTGCACTTTCGCCTCGGCCATGCCCTGATTGCGCAGGGGGAAAGCCAGGTTATCGAACACGGTCATGGTGTCGTAGACCACCGGAAACTGGAAAACCTGGGCGATGTTGCGCTTCTCCGGCGTCAGGTCGTTGACCGCTTTGCCGTCGAACAACACATGGCCCTGCGAGGGGCTGAGCAGTCCGGAGATGATGTTGAGCAAGGTCGACTTGCCGCAACCCGACGGCCCGAGCAAGGCGTAAGCACCGCCCTGCTCCCAGACGTGATCCATCTCGCGGATCGCATAATCCTCGGCGCCGCTCGGGGTTTTGCTGTAGCTGTGGGCGAGGTGCTGCAAACGGATTTCGGCCATCAGGCAACCCTCGCGACACGCCGGCCCGGTGCTTGCACCAGACGGCCCTGCGCATCGAAAACGAACAGTTTGTGAGTCGGGATGTAAATGCGGATTGGCGCATCGACGTCGTATTCGTGAACGCCGGGCAAGTGCAGCACCAGCAGGAAATGCTCGTTGCGCACATGCAGGAAGGTTTCCGAACCGCTGATCTCGGCGACTTCGACGGTGACTGCCAGTTCGAGGTCGTCATCGTTGCTCGGCACCAGCGAGATGTGGCTGGGGCGTACGCCAAAACGGAACTCGCCCTCGCCCACCGGGCGCAGATCGACGTTCAACGGGAAGTGCACAAAATTGGCGAAGCTGACTTCGTTGCCGGCGATGCGCCCGGGCATCAGGTTGATCGGCGGTTCGGAGAACAATTCGGCGGCGAGCACGGTTTGCGGCTGGTGATAGACCGAAGTCGACGGGCCGCTCTGAATCACCCGGCCTTCGTGAAGAATCGTCGTGGTGCCGCCGAGTGCCAGCGCTTCGTTGGGTTCGGTGGTGGCGTAGATCGCGATGGTGTGGCGCGCCTTGAACAGCTCGCGCATTTCCTGACGCAGCTCTTCGCGCAGTTTGTAGTCGAGGTTGACCAGCGGCTCATCGAACAGGATCAGCTCGGCGTCCTTGACCAACGCGCGGGCCATGGCCGTGCGCTGCTGTTGACCGCCGGACAGCTCCAGCGGATAGCGCTGCAGAAACTTCTCGATGCGCAGCATCTTCGCAGTTTCCTGCACTTTGCTGTGGATGATCTCTTTCGAGACACCGGCCTGACGCAACGGCGAGGCGATGTTCTCGAACACGGTCATGGTCGGGTAATTGATGAACTGCTGATAAACCATCGACACGTTGCGCAAACGCACCGGGCGTTGGGTGACGTCGACGCCGTTCATCAGGATGCGCCCGCTATCGGGCTTATCGAGCCCGGCCATTAAACGCATGAGGCTGGTTTTGCCGGACAGCGTGCGGCCGAGCAAAACGTTGAACGAACCGGGTTCGAATTTCAGGCACGCATCGTCGATCCAGGTCTGGCCCTCGACGGTACGGCTGACGTGCTCCAGGGTGAGTGACATGGCTCGGCCTTTTTATTATTGGAGTCAATCGACCTGTGCACGGGAGCGAGTTTCGTGCCAAAAATACTAAGTGATTGATTTGTCGCGAAAATCGGTGAAAGCGTGGGGAAACGGCGTTCATTGCTGAACACATTTGAACAGTTGACCGATTGACAATGAACAATAGTGAACAACACTCTATGAACGCTTTTTGCGAACCGATCCCCCTGTAGGATCGAATAACAATAATAAGAATGCTGCATCAGAGGCTGACTGCCATGGCCGCACCTGCCCCGCCGCTGTCCCACGACGCGATCGTCCAGACGTCCTGGCAACGTTGTCGCGCGTTCGGTCTCGACCACCAAAGCACGCCGGCCTTCGATCAACTGCCTGCCGCCGGCATTGCGCAGTTGCTCGACAGCCATCATTCACTGGTGCAGACCACGCACCAGGAAGTCCTGCCCTACTACGAAAACATCCTCAGCAACTCCAACTGCCTGATCATGCTCGCCGACAATCAGGGCCAGGTGCTGACCTCGTGGGGCACGCAACGCTTTATCGAACCGAATCTGGCCAGGGGTTTTCAGGCTGGGGCGAGCTGGATGGAGCGCTGCAGCGGTACCAATGCGATCGGCACGGCACTGGCATGTGAGCAAGCGGTGCACATTGAACACGACGAACACTTTCTCAAGGCCAACCGCTTCATGACCGGTTCTGCCGCGCCGATTTTCGACGCCGAACGTAAAGTGATCGCAGTGCTCGACGTGTCTAGCGACAGTTATCTACCGCCCTCGCACACCCTGGGCATGGTCAAGATGATGAGCCAGACCGTGGAAAACCGGTTGATCCTCAACCTGTTCCATGGCCAGCATTTTCAACTGACTTTCAACACCGGGTTGAACAACCTCGACAGTCAGTGGGCCGGGTTGTTGATCTTTGATGAGAGCGGTCAGGTGCTGTCGGCCAATCGCCGGGCGGACAATTTGCTCGGCGTGCGTTTGTCGCGGGTCAGCGTTGAGAGCCTGTTCAAAGTGTCGCTGCTGGAATTGATCAACCAGCCGGACGGTTTGCCGTTTGCCTTGCAGACCTCTGGGCGTAACCGTTTTCAATGTTTGTTGAAGCGGCCGAAACAGGCGTCGATTCAACCGCGCGTTTTTGCTGCTGAACCCAAAACCGCCGCGCCCACCGCCATCAGCCTCAACACCCTGCACTTCGGCGACAGTCGCGTGGAAAAAGCCGTGCGGCAGGCTGAGCGGTTACTGGAGAAAGACATTCCGCTGCTGATCCATGGCGAAACCGGGGTCGGCAAAGAGGTCTTCGTCAAAGCCCTGCACCAGGCTAGCTCTCGCAGCAAACAAGCCTTCATTGCCGTCAACTGTGCGGCGATCCCCGCCGAACTGGTCGAATCCGAGTTATTCGGTTACGAGAAAGGCGCGTTCACCGGGGCCAACCAGAAAGGCAGCATAGGGCTGATTCGCAAGGCGGATAAAGGCACGCTGTTCCTCGATGAAATCGGCGATATGCCGCTGCCGACGCAGGCGCGGTTGTTGCGGGTGTTGCAGGAGCGCTGCGTGCAACCGGTGGGCAGTAGCGAATTGTTCCCGGTGGATTTGCGGATTATTTCGGCGACTAACCGTTCTCTGCGTGAACAAGTGCAGTTGGGGCGGTTTCGTGAGGATTTGTATTACCGCATTGGTGGTTTGACCCTGGAACTGCCGCCGCTGAGGGAGCGCAGTGACAAGGAGGCGTTGTTTAAGCGATTGTGGGAACAGCATCGTGAACCGACGCAGTGGGCGGGGTTGAGCCAGGAAGTGCTGGAGCTGTTCAGCCGTCATCCGTGGCCGGGGAATTTGCGTCAGGTCAGTAGTGTGATGCAGGTGGCGTTGGCGATGGCTGAGGAACAGCCGGTGAGGCTGGAGCATTTGCCGGATGATTTTTTTGTGGATCTGGAGATGGAGCCGGTTGAGAGCGCGGCGCCGTTGGGGCTGGATTTGAATGATGTGGAAGCGTTGAACCGGGAGTTGAAGGCTTCCGGGGGCAATATTTCGCATCTGGCGCGACGTTTGGGTGTTAGCCGCAATACGCTCTATAAACGGTTGCGGCAGATTGAAGGTTGAGTGAACCCCTTCCCCTCATCGGAACGCCGCCCGCCCATCCCTCTCCCGGAGGTAGAGGGAGCCGACCGAGGTGTCTGGCGTTGTACATCGACCTGAAACACCCGGTCGATTATGGATTCGGTACAGCACGTTCAGGTCGGTGTATTTCCTGAACATCCCCCATTCAGTCCCCTCTCCTGGGGGAGAGGGCTAGGGTGAGGGCGAAAGTTCTGGCTCAACATGCGCAACCGAAGCCGCCTCCAATGTTCGCAACCCCACCAGCACAACCACCACCATCATCAATCCCGCACCAATAGCCACCGCAAATCCCGCGCGCGCGCCGAAGGCATCAATAACCAACCCTGCCAGCATGCCGCCCAGCGCAACACCAACGCTGATACCGGTAGTCATCCATGTCAGCCCCTCCGTGATCCGCGACGGAGGAATAATGATCGTCCCCATTTTCATCACCACGACCATCGTCGGCGCAAATGAGATGCCGGCGATAAACAGCGCCGCTGTCAGCACATAAACATCCGTTGCAAAAACAGGCAGTACACCGGTGAACGCCGTCACCAATATCCCGATCAGAAACTGTTTTTCAATCGCCAGGGAAACCCTCATCGCACCGAACGTCAAACCCGCCACCAGTGAACCGAACGCATAGGCCGCGAGGATAAAGGTCGCCGAGGCTGGCCAGCCCTGCGCATTGGCGAACGCGACGACGGCCACATCGATTGCTCCGCCAATGACACCCATCGCCAACAGCGCCAGCACAATGGTGCGTACGCCGGGAATCCGCAGGGTTGAGCCGCCATGACTGGCGTGGCCCACGACAACTTTAGGTTCAGTCTGGCGTTGCAGGAGAAACGCCGTCACCCCGACGGCCAGCAACCCGACCGCGACCAGTGGCCCCGCCTCGGCAAAGAAACTCACGCTCAAGCCGATCGCCAGCGGCGGACCGACGATGTAGGCCATTTCGGTGAGGACCGTGTCCAGCGAAAACGCCGTGTGCAACTGCGGCTTGCCCCGGAACAACTGCGACCATCGCGCGCGAATCATCGACGGCATGCTCGGCATCGTCCCCGCCAGTGCGGCCAGAACAAACAGCAGCGCGGCCGGTGCCCGCATGTAAACCGCAAGGATCAGGGCCAGCAACATGGCAATGCTGAACGCCGTGACAACGGGTAGCACACGGCTCTGGCCATGTTGATCGACCAGTCTCGAGATGTACGGGCCGAGCAGTGCGTTGGCCAGGGTGAACGTCCCGGCGACGGTGCCGGCCAGCCAGTAAACCCCGGTCTGCTGCACCAGCATGGTGATGATGCCGATGCCGATCATTGCCTGTGGCAAGCGGGCGATAGAACTCGCGAGCACTAACCCGGTGGCGCCGGGGGTCGTTAGCAGCTCGCGGTAGTGATTGGCCATGGTGTCTCCATTCGATATTCATCGCCGCTCAGCATCCGGCTGAACGCGTTGCCGACATCAAGACCTACGCGAACGTCAAAAGCAACCCTCACCCCAGCCCTCTCCCGGTGGGAGAGGGAGCTGACCGAGGTGTCTCGAGTCATCCATCGACCTGAAAGAACCAGTCGATTATGGATTTGGTACGGAGCGTTGAGGTCGGTGGATCGCTTTGACACCATTCCCCTCACCCCAGCCCTCTCCCAGAGGGAGAGGGAGCTGACCGAGGTGTCTGGTGCAGTGGTCAACTAATTCCGGACACCTCGATAGGTGGTTTTGACGCCATCGCTCGCTCATAAACGGTCGGTGGCAGATATCCCAGTTTCGAGTGCAGCCGTTCGTTGTTGTAAAACCCAACGATGTATTCGGTGATGTCGCGGATCGCTTCAGCGTGGTTCGCGTAGTCACGTCGCCATACCCGCTCCATTTTCAAACTCAAAAAGAAGCGCTCCATCACTGCGTTGTCCCAGCAATTACCTTTACGGCTCATGCTCTGCTGCATGTCGTTTCTTGCCAGTAATTCTCTGTAAGCTGCACTCGCATATTGGCTACCCCGATCTGAGTGGGCAATCAAGCCTGGTGGCGGTTGACGTTGCGCGATAGCCAGTTGCATCGCAGTGCACACCAGCTCTGCCGGCATGTTCGGAGCCATCGACCAGCCCACTATCTTGCGTGAAAACAAGTCCAATACCACGGCCAGATACAACCAGCCACTGCGGGTGCGGATATAGGTGATGTCGGCTACCCAAGCCTTGTTTGGCGCCACTTGGTCAAAATTTCTGCTCAGTACATTCTCTGCAATCGGCAGGTCATGATTACTATCGGTTGTGTGTACAAACTTGCGCTTCCAGGCTGAACGCAGTCCGTTAGCCCGCATCAATCGACGGATTTTATACAGCCCGACAAGCATGCCTTTACCGCGCAAAGCGTCGCGCAAAGGGCGGCTGCCGTAGCAGCCTCCACTCTCGGCGAAAGACGCCTTGAGTTGCACAAGAACAGGACAACTCTGCCGAACAGGCGCATCAGCACGCTTCTGAGACTCATAGAAGCCTGAACGACTGATGCTCAGCAACCGACAGACATGTGCCACTGAGTAAGCCTTCTGTTGCAGCTGCCGAACCAGTCGATACCTTACTTCAGCTCGCGGGCAAAGAAGGCGGTAGCCTTTTTTAAGATGTCGTTGTCCACCTTGAGCTGACGATTTTCCTGTTCCAATTGCCGGATGCGCTGTTGCTCTGCCGTTAATGGCTTGCCGATTCCGGCCTGCCCCAGTTGCTCTGCCTCGTATTGCTGAACCCAGCGTCGAACGGCTGTCTCACCAATGTTCAGATCCTGGCAAACCTGTACAACGGTGAGTCCCTGATCCTTGATCATCTTCACGACTTGCAGCTTGAAGCTGTCGTCGAATGCCCTGCGTTTTTTAGTCATGAATAACTCCTCGATAGATGTATTTTCCACCTATCGGGGTGTCCGGGGAAATTAGACCACTGCATGGCGTTGTGCATCGACCTGAAAGATTGTGTCGATTATGGATTCGGCAGAAATCGCTCAGGTCGGCGTATCTCGCAAGCATCCCCCATTCGGTCCCCTCTCCCTCTGGGAGAGGGTTAGGGTGAGGGGCTTTTCTCGCGGCCAAACAAAAACCCGCACACGGCGGGTTTTGTTTGTAACAAGTACAGCTTTCAGTCAGCCAGACGCCAGGTAGTCCCACCCTTGCCGTCTTCCAGCACAACGCCCATCGCCGTCAGTTGATCACGAATCCGATCCGACTCGGCCCAATCCTTACCCGCACGTGCCGCCAGACGCGCCGCAATCAACGCATCAACCTCAGCCGCATCGACACGCCCTTCAGCGCCCGCCTGCAGGAAGTCATCCGCTTCCAACTGCAACACACCCAGCACACTCGCCAGCTCTTTCAGACGTGCCGCCAGACCTGCCGCTGCATCAAGATCGCTCTCGCGCAGACGGTTGATCTCACGCACCATCTCGAACAGCACGGCACAGGCTTCCGGCGTACCGAAGTCGTCGTTCATCACCGCAGTGAAGCGTTCAACAAACGCTTCGCCGCCAGCAGGCGCCACAGTCGGCAGGCCTTTCAACGCGTGATAGAAACGCTCCAGAGCGCCTTTGGCGTCCTTGAGGTTGTCTTCCGAGTAGTTGATCGCGCTGCGGTAGTGGCTCGACACCAGCAGGTAACGCACGACCTCAGGGTGGTACTTTTCCAGCACGTCGCGAATGGTGAAGAAGTTGTTCAAGGACTTGGACATCTTCTCGCCATTGATGCGAATCATGCCGCAATGCATCCACGCATTGGCGTAGGTCTTGCCGGTGGCCGCTTCGCTCTGGGCGATTTCGTTTTCGTGGTGCGGGAACTCAAGGTCGCTGCCGCCGCCATGAATGTCGAAAGTCTCGCCGAGGCAGCAGGTGGACATCACCGAGCACTCGATGTGCCAGCCCGGACGCCCGGCACCCCACGGCGATTCCCAGCTCGGCTCGCCCGGTTTGGCGGCTTTCCACAGCACGAAATCCAGCGGGTCCTGTTTCGACTCGTCGACTTCGATGCGGGCGCCGATGCGCAGGTCTTCGATTTTCTTGCGCGACAGCTTGCCGTAGCCCATGAACTTGGCGACGCGGTAGTACACGTCGCCATTGCCCGGAGCGTAGGCGTAGCCCTTGTCGATCAAGGTCTGGATCATCGCGTGCATGCCCGGAATGTGATCCGTGGCGCGCGGCTCCATGTCCGGCTTCTTGATGTTCAGGCGCGCTTCGTCCTCGTGCATCGCGGCGATCATGCGCTCGGTCAACGCTTCGAACGATTCACCGTTCTCGTTGGCGCGGTTGATGATCTTGTCGTCGATGTCGGTGATGTTGCGCACGTAGGTCAGGTCGTAATCGCTGAACCGCAACCAGCGGGTCACCAGGTCGAACGCGACCATGCTGCGGCCGTGGCCGAGGTGGCAGTAGTCGTACACGGTCATCCCGCAGACGTACATGCGCACCTTGTTGCCATCCAGCGGCTTGAAGACTTCTTTGCTCTTGGTGAGCGTGTTGTAGATCGTTAGCACGTTATTTCCTTTGACGCTGAATCACTGGCCCCACGAATCACGCAGGGTCACGGTACGGTTGAATACCGGCTGACCTGGTTTCGAGTCCTTCAAATCAGCGACGAAGTAGCCTTCGCGCTCGAACTGGAAACGGTCTTCCGGCTGTGCATTGCCAAGCGATGGCTCAGCACGACAACCGGTGAGCACCTGCAGCGAATCAGGGTTGATGTTGTCGAGGAAACTCGCGCTGTCTTCGGCCTTCTCAGGGTTGGCCGAACGGAACAGGCGATCGTACAGACGCACTTCGCACTCGACGCTGGCCGCGGCCGGCACCCAGTGGATCACGCCTTTGACCTTGCGGCCTTCAGGGTTCTTGCCGAGGGTTTCCGGATCGTACGAGCAACGCAGTTCGACGATGTTGCCATCGGCGTCCTTGATCGCTTCGTCGGCACGGATCACGTAGCTGCCGCGCAGACGCACTTCACCGGCCGGCTCCAGGCGCTTGTAGCCCTTCGGCGGCTCTTCCATGAAGTCGTCACGGTCGATGTAGATTTCCCGAGCGAATGGCAGCGCGCGTACGCCCATGTCTTCTTTCGGGTGGCGCGGCAGTTCGAGGTTTTCGACCTGGCCTTCCGGGTAGTTGGTGATGACGACTTTCAGCGGACGCAGCACGCACATGGCGCGTGGCGCGGTGTGATCGAGGTCGTCACGGATGCTGAATTCGAGCATGCCGAAGTCAACCACGCCATCGGAACGGTTGGTGCCGACCATTTCGCAGAAGTTGCGGATCGATTTCGGCGTGTAGCCACGGCGGCGGAAACCCGACAGCGTGGACATGCGCGGATCGTCCCAGCCATTGACGTGCTTTTCATCGACCAGCTGCTTGAGCTTGCGCTTGCTGGTGATGGTGTAGTTGAGGTTCAGACGGCTGAACTCGTACTGACGCGGGTGCGCCGGCACTGGCAAGGCGTCGAGGAACCACTCGTACAGCGGACGATGGCTTTCGAATTCCAGGGTGCAGATCGAGTGGGTGATGCCTTCGATGGCGTCCGACTGACCGTGGGTGAAGTCGTAGTTCGGGTAGATGCACCACTTGTCACCGGTCTGGTGGTGATGCGCGTGACGGATGCGATACATGATCGGGTCACGCAGGTTCATGTTCGGCGAGGCCATGTCGATCTTCGCACGAAGCACGCGGGCGCCGTCCGGGAACTCACCGGCGCGCATACGCGCAAACCAGTCGAGGTTTTCTTCAACCGAACGGTCGCGGAACGGGCTGTTCTTGCCCGGCTCGGTCAGGCTGCCACGGTATTCCTTGGCCTGCTCCGGGGTCAGGTCGTCGACGTAGGCCTTGCCAGCCTTGATCAGCTCGACGGCCCAATCGTGCAACTGGTCGAAATACTGCGAGGCGTAGCGCACTTCGCCGGACCACTCAAAGCCCAGCCATTTGACGTCGGCTTCGATCGCGTCGATGTATTCCTGATCTTCCTTGGCCGGGTTGGTGTCGTCGAAACGCAGGTGCGTGACGCCGCCGAACTCCTGGGCCAGGCCGAAGTTCACGCAGATCGACTTGGCGTGGCCGATGTGCAGGTAGCCGTTGGGCTCCGGCGGGAAACGGGTGACGATCTGGGTGTGCTTGCCCGAGTCCAGGTCTGCCTGGATGATCGGCCGCAGGAAATTGACCGGCACGGCAGGGCCGGACTTGGCATTCGAGGTAGGGTCGACAGTGGGCTTGCTCATAGGATCCTTGACTTACATGTGCGCGGCCGCAGAGGGGGCCAGACAAAACAAAGCCGCTATCATAGCCGATGCTGTCAAGGGGCTGACAGAGCACGGCCTATAAAGGAGCGCATTTAATCGCAGGGATTTGGAAAAACTGCCTCGAAATTCGCGCCTGTCACGCTAAACTGCGCACCTTGGCCGATGGGCTGAACCGGTAACGGGTCGAAATGTCCCATTACCCACGAATTCCTTATAAAGAGTAGCGATCATGACTCAAGTCAAACTGACCACCAACTACGGCGACATCGTCATCGAACTGGACGCGGAAAAAGCGCCGATCACCGCTGCCAACTTCCTCGAATACGTTAAAAACGGTCACTACGAGAACGTGGTATTCCACCGCGTGATCAAGGGCTTCATGATCCAGGGCGGCGGTTTCGAGCCTGGCATGCAAGAAAAGAAAGACAAGCGCCCAAGCATCCAGAACGAAGCCGACAACGGCCTGAAGAACGAGAAGTACACCCTGGCCATGGCTCGCACCATGGACCCGCATTCGGCCTCGGCGCAGTTCTTCATCAACGCCACCAACAACAGCTTCCTCAACCACACCGCCAAGACCGCTCAGGGCTGGGGCTACGCCGTATTCGGTAAAGTGGTTGCCGGCACTGATGTCGTCGACAAGATCGAAGGCGTTGCCACTACCTCCAAGGCCGGTCACCAGGACGTGCCAAAAGACGACGTGATCATCGAGAAAGCCGAGATCATCGAAGCGTGATATTGCTGATTTCAGACTTGCATCTGGAAGAGGAGCGCCCGGACATTACCCGGGCGTTTCTGGATTTGCTCGCCGGACGCGCCCGCTCGGCGAGTGCGCTGTACATTCTCGGCGACTTCTTCGAAGCGTGGATTGGCGACGACGCCATGACGCCCTTCCAGCGTTCCATCTGCCAGGCCCTGCGCGAACTCAGCGACAGTGGCACGGCGATTTTCCTGATGCACGGCAATCGCGACTTCATGCTTGGCAAGGCCTTCTGTAAACAGGCCGGCTGCACTTTGCTGAAGGATCCGAGTGTCGTGCAGTTTTACGGCGAGCCGGTGCTGTTGATGCACGGCGACAGCCTCTGCACCCGCGACGTCGGCTATATGAAGCTGCGGCGTTATCTGCGTAATCCGATCACGCTGTTCATCCTGCGTAACCTGCCCTTGAGCAGCCGCCACAAACTGGCGCGCAAGCTGCGCAGCGAAAGCAAGGCACAGACGCGGATGAAGGCCAATGACATTGTCGATGTCACGCCTGAAGAGATTCCGCGGATCATGCAGGAATTTGGCGTGAAAACCCTGATCCACGGGCACACCCATCGCCCGGCGATTCACAAGCTGCAGCTTGGTGAACAAGCGGCGAAGCGGATTGTGCTGGGGGATTGGGATCGTCAGGGTTGGGCGTTGCAGGTGGATGAGAGCGGCTACGCGTTGGCGCCGTTCGACTTCGCTCCGCCGCTGGCTTTGCCGCACGGCTAAAAGCTTTACCCCCTCACCCCAGCCCTCTCCCCCAAGGGGGCGAGGGGGAAAGGGAGCCGATCTCTATGCTTTTCAAAACCTGAGTTCGACTCGGTATTGCAAGTCGGTGTACCTCAAACAATCAACTCGGTCAGTCCCCTCTACCCTAGTGAGCGAGGGGATATGGGAGCCGATCTCTGTGCTTTTCAAACCTGAGTTCGACTCGGTATTGCAAGTCGGTGTATCTCGAACATCCACCACGGTCAGTCCCCTCTCCCTCCGGGAGAGGGTTAGGGTGAGGGGCTTTTGACTTTAGTGCCCTGAAGCCGCCGGCCCCGCCTTCGCGGCAAACGGTGGCTTAGCCAGCCACACAATCAGAATCAACCCCATAAACCCCCAGCCCAGCAGCGTGAAGTAATCCACGGTGGAGAGCATGTACGCCTGGCTGGTCAGGATCTGATCCATCTGCGCATAAGCCGACTGGCTCGCCCCGCCCAACTGATTCAAGGTCTCGCGGGTCGCCGGTTCGAAAGTGCTGATGCTTTCACTCATATACGCATGATGCTGATCCGCGCGGCGAATCCAGATCCACGTGGTCAGCGACGCCGCAAAGCTACCGCCCAATGTCCGCAGAAAAGTCGCAAGACCCGCGCCATCGGCAATCTGGCTCGGCGGCAAGTCCGACATCAGAATACTCAAGGTCGGCATGAAGAACAGCGCAACACCAATACCCATGAACAACTGCACCAACGCGATGTGCTGGAAGTCCACCTCATTGGTGAATCCCGCCCGCATAAAGCAACTCAAACCAATCGCCAGAAACGCCAATCCGGCCAGCAATCGCAGGTCGAACTTGTTGGCGTACTTGCCGACAAACGGCGACAGCAGCACCGGCAAAATACCGATCGGCGCCACGGCCAGACCCGCCCAGGTTGCGGTGTAGCCCATTTGCGTCTGCAACCACTGCGGCAGGATCAGGTTGATGCCGAAGAACCCGGCATAACCCAGCACCAACACCAGCGTGCCGATGCGGAAGTTTCGGTACGCGAACAACCGCAGATTCACCACCGGATGCTGGTCGGTCATTTCCCAGATAACGAACACCGCCAGCGCGATCACCGAAATCGCCGCGCCGATGATGATGAAGTTCGACTCGAACCAGTCCAGATCATTGCCCTTGTCGAGGATCACCTGCAACGCGCCAACACCAATGATCAGCGTGATCAGGCCGACGTAATCCATCGGCTGACGGCTGGTTTCCACCGGACGTTTGGCCAGTTGCGAACGCACCACCATCACCGCAAAGATGCCGATCGGCACGTTGATGAAGAAGATCCACGGCCAGCTGTAACTGTCGGTAATCCAGCCGCCGAGAATCGGCCCGGCAATCGGCGCGACCACCGTGACCATCGCCAGTAACGCCAGGGCCATGCCGCGCCTGGCGGGCGGATAAACTGCGATCAACAGGGTCTGCGTCATCGGGTACAGCGGGCCGGCGACCAGACCTTGCAGCACACGGAAGCCGATCAGTTCCGGCATCGACGTCGAGATACCGCAGAGAAACGAGGCCAGCACGAACAGAATGGTGGCCCAGAGAAACAGCTTCACCTCGCCGAACCGACGGCTAAGCCAACCGGTCAGCGGCAGCGCAATCGCGTTGCTCACGGCGAACGAGGTGATCACCCAGGTGCCCTGCTCCGAACTCACCCCGAGGTTGCCGGAAATCGTCGGCAGTGCCACGTTGGCGATGGTGGTGTCGAGCACTTGCATGAACGTCGCCAGCGACAGGCCGATGGTGCTGAGCAACAGGCTGGGCGGCGTGAAAGAGGCGTTATTGCTCATTGTGAATCCTATGAAACCTGATGGTCGCCGCAGCCCTGTAGGAGTGAGCCTGCTCGCGATAACGGTGTATCAGTCGAGGAATTGGGTCTGACACACCGCTATCGCGAGCAGGCTCACTCCTACAAAGTCAGTGCAGGTCAGCGTTGTGCGGTTTTGCTCACCGCTGCGCTGTTGTCGTGGATCAACTGCGCAATCATCGCGTCGGCTTCAGCCAGTTGGCGGTCGTAGACATTGGTGCTGAACGACGCTTTCTGCGGTGGCTGCTGTGCGAGCACCGGGCCGCTCTGGTCGTGCAGGTTCACTTCAACGTTGGTCGACAGACCGACGCGCAGCGGATGCTTGGCCAGTTCTTCGGCGTTGATGTGAATCCGCACCGGCACACGCTGCACGATCTTGATCCAGTTACCGGTGGCGTTCTGCGCTGGCAGCAGAGCAAACGCGCTACCGGTGCCGGCGCCGAGGCTGTCGACGGTGCCGCTGTACTTCACGTCGCTGCCGTAGATGTCGGACTCGATATCGACCGGCTGACCGATGCGCATATCACGCAGTTGGGTTTCCTTGAAGTTGGCGTCGATCCACAGTTGATCCAGCGGAATCACCGCCATCAACGCCGTGCCCGGCTGCACGCGCTGGCCGAGTTGCACGGTGCGTTTGGCGACGTAACCGGTGACCGGCGCAATCAACGTGCTGCGGGCATTGGTCAGGTAGGCCTGACGCAGATCGGCAGCGGCCGACATCACGTCCGGATGCGACGACACCACGGTGTCATCAACCAGCGCGCTGGTGGTTTTCAATTGCTGTTTGGCGTTGGCCAGGGCGTTTTGCGCCGAGGTCAGGTCGTCGCGAGCGTGGGACAGTTCTTCCTGGGAAATCGCCCCGCCCTGCGCGAGGTTTTTCCGGCGGTTGTAGTTGTCCTGGGCTTTCTGTACTTCGGCCTGTTGCGCGTTGACCTGAGCTTTCATGCCATCAACGTTGCTATACAGACCGCGCACCTGACGCACGGTACGCGCCAGTTTCGCCTGGGCACTTTGCAGGCCGACTTCAGCGTCGTTCGGGTCGAAGTTGATCAACACCTGACCTTCGTGAACCAGATCACCGTCATCCGCGCCAATGCTGACCACGGTGCCGGTCACCAGCGGCGTGATTTCGACAACGTTACCGTTGACGTAGGCGTCGTCGGTGCTTTCGTTAAAGCGCCCGATGAATTCGTGATACGCCCAGACGCCGGCGCACGCGAGTGCAACCACAACGGCGAGCACCAGCAGCATGACTTTGCGTTTGCGCGGGTTGCCGGTGTCCGGGGTGTTGCCTTGAGCTTGGGTGTTTTCGGCAGTGGCCATGACAAGTACCTTGAATTAGTTGTGCGGCGTGGCTGGGCTGGCGTTGGCTGCGGTCAGGGTGTCACCCTGGAAGCCGCCGCCCAGCGCTTGCATCAGTTGAATCGACAGGTCGATCTGCTCGGCATTGAGGTTGGCCAGTTGACGCTGGGCCTGCAGTAATTGCTGCTCGATGCTGAGCACGTCCAGGTAGTTGCCGATGCCGGAACCGTAACGCTGGACGACGGTGTTGTAAGAGTCCTGGGCAATGTCGGTGGCGTGTTGCTGCGCACCGATCTGCCGGCCGATGTCACGCAACTGGTTGATCGTGTCGCTGACGTCGCCCAGTGCCTTCACCAGACTTTTGTTGTACTGCGCCACCGCCAGGTCGTAATCGGCGTCGCGAGCATCGAGGTTGGCGCGCAGGCGTCCACCGTCGAAGATCGGCACCGAAATGGTCGGGGCAATGTTGAAGAAGCGACTGGCCGAGCCGAACATCGCGTCACCCAAAAGGGATTCGGCGCCGGCCGAGGCCGTCAGGTTCAGGTTCGGATAGAACTGGGTTTTCGCCGAGTCGATATCCTTGCTCGCCGCTTCTACACGCCAGCGCGCAGCGACCAGATCCGGGCGCCGACCGAGCAGTTCCGCCGGCAACACCGACGGCACGGCGACGGCGCTGGCTTGCAGGACTTTCGGTCGGGCGATTTCGTTGCCGCGATCCGGGCCTTTGCCGAGCAGTACGGCCAAGGCAATCTTGGCGCTGTTCAAGCGTTTTTCTGCGTCGATCAGGCTGGCTTCGGAACTAGCTTCCAGGCTCTGGGTTTGCTGGAACTGGTACTGGCTGTCGATCCCGGAACTGAGGCGACGCTGGCTCAGGTCGAGCATCTGCTTGGTGCGCTTGAGGTCTTCGTTCGCCAGGTCATAAACGATGTGCGCCTGACCGAGATCGCTGTAGGCACGAGCGACATCGGCAGCAAGCGTCAACTGCGCAGCCTGACGATCAACTTCAGCGGCGCGGGCCTGACCGAGTGCAGCTTCCCAGGCATCACGCTGGCCGCCCCAGAGGTCGAAGTTGTAATTGAAACCGGCGCTGACGTTACGCACGGTGGCGTAGGCATCACCCTGCCCTCGCGGGTCCTGATCCTTGGCCAGACGCGAACGGCTGATGCCGGCGCTGGCGTCGAGGGTCGGATAACGTTCGGCATCGGCGGCGTACGCAGCGGCGTTGGCCTGATGCGCGCGGGCTTCGGCGATTTGCATGTCCGGGCTGTCGTGCAGGGCTTCGTGGATCAAGCCGTCGAGTTGCGGATCGCCGAGGCTGGTCCACCAGTCGCTTTTCGGCCACGCGGCCGGCGACAGCGTTACGCCACTAAGCGATTGGCCAGTTTTCAGGGTTTTCGCATCGAGGCTCGCACCGGAAGTATCGAGGCCGCTGTAGTTGGCGCAACCGGCGAGGATCATCGCCGACAGCACCAGCGTCAGGCTGCTGCGCAAGGTTTTACCGCTCATTGTGTTCACCTAAGCGCTGGATGGTGATCGGGTCACCGGCTGCCAGCAGGATTTTCTTGAGGATGTATTCCAGGGTCTTCAACTCGTCCGGAGTGACGGCGCCCGCCAGTTCATTCATCGCATCGGCGCCGATGTGCGGCAGGCGATCGGCCAGTTGCTGGCCTTGCTCGGTCAGCTTGAGTTGCACCTGACGGCGATCGCCTTCGCTGCGCTGGCGAGCCAGAAAGCCTTTCTGCTCCAGACGATCGAGCATGCGTGTCATCGAACCGCTGTCGAGCGACAGATGCCGGCACAGCTCGGCCGGGGTGTCGACGCCGAACTGGGCCATGATGATCAACACCTTGAACTGCGCGGCGGTGATGCCGTGGGGTTCCATGTGGGTGTCGATGATCCGGTCCTTGAGCAGCGCAGCACGGCCAAGCAACAGGCCGAGATGGCAATGTTTGAATTCGTCCGGGGTGAAATGCTTCATTTGCTCACCTAATAACTGCCTAGGCAGTGAATGTATGTCGAGATGTTACTGCCTAGGCAGCGAATGTCAACGCAATAGTTAGGCTGCTTTGCAATTAGTTGACCAGTGGAGTTGGTTTTTGTGTTGCACAGGCGGACGCCATCGCGAGCAGGCTCACTCCTACAAGGGAACGCATTTCAAATGTAGGAGTGAGCCTGCTCGCGATTGGAGCGACTCGGTGTGAAGTCGGTCAGGATTCGTCAGTTGGATGCACAGGTGGCGGCTGCACAGGATGTACCTCGCGCCCCCGCAACGCAGCGCCCACATACCCAAACGCACGCTTGCTCACCGCATAAATGCTGTGCCAACCCGGCGGTGCCGGCTCGATGGCGGCATGCAACGCCCGCGCATAATCGAGCACCAGTCCGGGCGTCCACGCCATCGCCTCTGCCCGTTTGCGCACTTGCGCGGCAACCCAGAACTCGGGGCTGAAAATGACCCGGGCGAAATCCAGCATGCTCGAATGGCCCCGGTTCATCGCTCCCTCAAGGGCCGCTTCGAGGCTATGAGCGACGGCGCTGGAACAATTGCGACTGGTGAGGTTGTACGTGCTGTTCTGCCGATACGCAGTCCAGAACGCATGCAAACGCCGGGCGTCGTAGTGGGCAAAACTGACCTGCACCGAAGACGGACACCAGTCAGCCACCTCCCCCGCATAATCCGGCAAAAACCTGCCGGCAACATCGTTGTTCGGCGTCGCCCGCAGCAGTCGCACAAAATCCCCCGCCGAACGATCGATGTCGTCCTGCGGGTAATGGCTGATGTAAATGTCCGGGCCACATTCCAGCGCCGCATGACCGGCGGAGATCACGCCGTTGATATCGACCGCCGCGATGTAGCGGTTGAGCAGGCGGTTGCGCACTAAGGTGTCGTCGACGGTGCCACTGGGGGTCCAGACGTGAATCACCATCGCGTCGCTGCTGGTCGGCGCACTCACTGCAGCAGGACTCGTCAGCGGCAGCTGGTTTTTGAAGCGCACGGCTTGCCGCAACAAGGCGCAACCGGTCAGGAAAAGGCTCATGCCAATGCAAAACGGCACCGTGCCCTTATACAGCGTCGGATACGGCTCGAGGATAAACACGCCAAAGCCGATTTCGAACAACCCCGCCAGCAACGACACCTGCCAACCGACAAAGCGCACCACCAGCGCCGCCGCCAACCGAAAGCCGCCATCGAGCAGAAAAGCCCCACCAAACAGCACCGCCAGAATCAGCCCGGCGGCATGTTGCCGGTCGACGATCAGCAGCCCCAGCAAGAGAAAAGCCAGTCCGCGCGCTCTGCGCAGGGCCGCAGCGGTCCCGGCTTGTGGTGCCGGCACCAGCAGGATCAGCGCTTCGAGCAGCAACAGATAGCCGAAGAGATGCAGCGGGAAATACAGCACGCCGTCCAGCGCATCAATGAAGATGCCCACACCGGCCGCGCCCCAGACAATGCCCGTCAACGCCAGCGCGGACCAACGCTTGCGGACAAAGTCCTGACCGAGCAAGACCATACTCAAGCGGATCATAGGCGTCTCTGTTGTTTTCGGGCAGCCGCCAATCGCGCAGCATTCAAGTAGCGCTGAGTCTAATTCATTCTGCAAAAGCCGGATCGCAGCGACGCGACCCGGCGATGGGAAACGCGCGTTAGAAATCGCGCTTGTAGAAGATATCCAGCGAACTGGCCACGCCACTCGCCGCTTCGACATAAACCTTCTTGCTCAGCTTGTAGCGCAGCGCGATGGTGCTGGCCGGTTCAAACACGCCCACGCCATAACGCAAACTGAGCTTCTCGGTAATATTGCCGCTGGCCACAACACTGGTGGCATCGCCGCTGCCCGCCGTGTCGAGCTGGAAGTCCTGAATCCCCAGATCCTTGGCGAGGCTGCTGGTGACCCCGGAACTGCCCATCAAGCCCAGACCCAACGCCGCTTGCGCGAGCATGTTGTTGTCTTCGCCGTTGGTGCTCAGCGGTCGGCCGAGGACCAGATAGGAAAGCGCCTGCTCCTGGCTCATCGCCGGCTCGGAGAAGATCTGTGTGGTCGGCTGCTCGGCGCTGCCGCTCAGGCGAATACCGGCAATCACGTCGTCGGTCTGGCGGATCGCTTCGATGTCCAGATACGGTTGATCGAGGGGGCCGGCGAACAACAGACGTGCACGGCGCACTTGCAGGCGCTGGCCGTAGGCACTGTAGCGGCCGTCGTTGAGCCACAACTCGCCACGGGTGTCCATGTTGTCGCCGATGTGCACATGACCTTGCACATTGGCGGTCAGGCCGAAACCGGCGAAGGCCAGTTTGTCTTCGCCGACCACCACGTCGATGTCCATTTTCATCGCCAGCGGTGGTTTGCCCTCTTCGGTCTGCGCGCCGACGATGATCGTGTCATCGGAGACTTTTACCGTTGATGGCGGCAATTCACGCACGGTAATTTCGCCTTTGGGCACCTGCACTTTGCCGGCGATTTTCAGCTCGTCGCCGGCCATGGAAATCTTCAGGTCCGGCGCCACTTCCAGCTTGGCGTACGGCTCGACGGTGACCGGCAATTGCGTGCCTTTCAACGCCAGATCGACCACCAGCGCCTGCCCCCAGGCCACATTGCCGTTCAGACTGCCCTGCCCGCTCTTGCCGCTTTTCCAGCCGCCGTCGAGGCGTACCGATTCGCCGGCAATCAGGGCGGTGAGTTGCAGATTTTGCAGTTCCATCGGCAACTCGGCGCCGGACACTTCGCCGTCACTGAGCTGCACGGTGCCGTTGACCAGCGGTGCAAGCAATCCGCCGGAAATCGTGCCGCTGCCATTCAGGCGGCCGGTGAGCTTTTCAACCATCGGCACAAACGGCCGCGCCACCGACAGATCCAGCCCGCTGAGGCGGAACGAGCCGCTCAGCGGTTTGTTTTTCGGCAGTGGATTGAGCTGCGCCTGCACCAGCAACTCGCCGAGTTTGCCGCCGACGAAATTGAGTTCGGTGTCGACGCGCTTGGGCGTGAGTTTGCTGGTGAGTTTCAGGGTCTGATACGGGAAATCCAGCCACTGGTCCTTTTCCTTCATGCGCAAGGTGCCGCCGCTGGCGTCAATGCTGACCACGCCGTTGGGGCCGCTGGCCGGCAGATCCAATTGCAGATCGGCGTTGAGCTTGCCCTTCCAGGCAAAGTCTTTCGGCAACCATTGCGCGAGGCTTTCGATCGGGAACTGCTTGAGGTGATAGCGCAGTTTCGGCTCTGGCATCAGCCGCTGATCTTCACCGCACAGGCTGGCGTCGCCGGACATCCAGCAATGCGCGCCGAAGTTGATTTTGCCGTCGGCCAGACGTTCTAGCTTGGCCGGGCTTTGCAGTTTCCAGTCCTGGCCACCGGCCTGAATGTCGCCGCTGGCTAAACGCCCGCGCCAGTTGCCCTTGTCCAGATTGCCATCCAGACCAAGGGCCAGTTTCAGTTTCGGCCCGATCAGGTCGAGGTTGAGTTTCTGGTTCTTGATGTCGCCTTGGGCGCTGGCGGTCAACACGCCCAGGTTGGTGTCACCTGCCTGAATCCCGCTGCCTTTCAGATCGATTTTCGCCCGTTGCGCGCTGTCGAGGGTGGCGTCGAGATTGAGGCTTTGCAGGCGATTGTCCTGGAACGCCAGTTGCGAACCTTGCAGGCAAAGTTTGCCCTGCGGCGCCTTCAGCGTGCCGGCCACATTGACCTGGCCGTTGACCTGCCCGCGCAGTTGCGGCCAGAGCTGAGCCAGGCGCGACAGCTTGATGTCGATCTGCCCGGTGAGTTTCTGTTGCAGGCTGCCCTTGCCGTTGATGCTGTTGTCACCGAGGCGGATTTGCAGGGCATTCAGGTTCCACTGCTCACCCGCGCCGTCAGCCTTGGCCTGGAGAATCGCCGGTTGGCCACGCAGTTTGCCTTTCAAGTCGAGATCGGCGGTGAGGCTCAGCCGTTCATTCTTCATTTCGCCTTGGCTTTTCAGTGGCCCGGCCAAAGTGCCCGGCAACTCGGCGACCCAGTACGCCGGGTTGAGTGCTGACAACTCCAGTGCGGTGTCCCAGGCGATGCCGTCGGCGAACTGCACATTCACATGGCCTTCAGCCTTGCCCTGCCCGGCTTGCATTTTCAGTTGCGGTAAAGCGATCTGTTTAAGACTGCCGCTGAACGGACTGCTCAGGGTAAACGCGCCCGCCGGGCCATCCAGTGCGGCGTCGAAGTTACCGAGGTATTGACCGTCGGTGTAGGAGACTTCGCCAGTGAAGGTACGCAAGGCGACTTGGGGCTCGTCGATTTCGTTATAGAGCCGGTGCCACGGAAAATCCTGCCAGTTGATATTGGCTTGCGCGCTGAGGCCTTTGCTCCAATCGACACTGCCAGTGAGTTTCAGGCTTTGTTTATCGTTGGCCGTCAGGTCGAGGCCGGCAATCTGCGCGCCGCTGGCGTCGACTTTGCCTTTGAGCAACAGCGCCACCGGGCCTTTGTCGGCGGGCAGCGTGGCGTTGCCGTTGAGCTGGTAGCCGTTTTTCAGGTCGCCTTCGCCGGTCAACACCAGTTGATTGAGTTGCAGAGTGTCCGGTAAATCAGCGCTCGGTTTGAACGCCTCGGAGGTGATGCGCACTTTCGCCGGCAGGTTTTCAACCAGCGGTTGCAGTTCGCCGCTCAACTGGCCGTCGAGGTAACCACGGCTGTCGGCGTGCAGGTTGAGGGTTTTCAACAGGTCGCCGTCGACTTTCAACGACAGTGTCCACGGCCCCGTGCCCGGGGATGGCAGGGTCAGGTCACCGGCGATGTTCAACGGCCAGTTGCCGCTAGGTTCAAGTGTGCCGGACAGGTTCAGGCTGAGGTCGTCGCGCTGCAATTTCACGCTGTCGATCTGCATGCCTTGCGCGGTCCAGTGCGCCGCCAGTTGCAGGCCCTTGAGCTGTTCGCTGCCGTTGAACAACAGGCTGCCAACCTGCACGTCGCCCAGCTCGATGGCCACCGGCAATTGCAGATCCGGCAGTTTGATCGGGCCGCTCTCAGTGGTTTCTTCACTCGGCGGGAATTGCAGAATGACCTGATCTGCCTTGAGCTGTTCGATGCACAGGGTCATGCGCGTCAGGCACAGCGGCGACCAGGCGAAGATTGCCTTGTTCAGTTCGACGCGGCTGCTGCTGTCCTGCTGCCACAGCAGATGATCGGCACTCCATTGTCCGCCGAGGCGTCCCTGGAAATTCTCCACTGTCAGACCCGGTACGAGGCCCAGCACCCAGCGGCTGCCGGCCGCCGTGCCGAGTAAGGCGGTGACACTCAACACAATCAACAACACCAGCGCCAACAACGCCAGCGCCGTAATTTTCAAACCACGCTTCACAGCTCAGGCCCCATGGAAAAGTGCAGCCGGATGCCGCCATCGTCGTCGAGTGCGTGGGCCAGGTCGAGGCGGATCGGCCCCACCGGCGAGACCCAGCGCACACCAATACCGACGCCGGTCTTGAGGTTCGGCAGTTCGAGTTTGTTGAAAGAGTTGCCCTGATCGACGAAAGTCGCGACGCGCCATTTCTCGGCGATCGAGTATTGATACTCGACGCTGCCGGCGACCATGTAACGCCCGCCGATCCGGTCACCGTCGGAGTTTTTCGGCGACAGACTCTGGTAATCGTAACCGCGCACGCTCTGATCGCCACCGGCGAAGAAGCGCAGCGACGGCGGCACCGAGTTGTAGCCGTTAGTGGCGCTGCCGCCGACCTGCACACGACCAAGGAAGCGGTGTTTGTCGAATACCGTGGTCAGGCCTTTGACCAGCGCGGTGCCATATAAAAGGTTGTTGTCCGAGCCGAGGCCTTCCTTCGCCACCTTGCTTTCGAAGCTCAGGCGATAGCCGTTGTGCGGGTCGATACGGTTGTCGCTTTTCAGGTACGAGTAGCTGATGCCGGGCATCAGCAAAGTACTCAGGCCTGAGTCGTCACCGAGTTCGTATTCTTCGCGCTGCCATTTCAGCGAGATCACCCGCTGCCAGCCGCTCGGCAATTTGCTGTGCCATTCCGGGCCGAAGGTCAGCAGCTTGCTCAGCGTATCGGAGCCGTCGATGTCTTCGAATTGATAGCCTCCGGCCCAGCGCAGTTTGTCGGTCAGTGGCGGGTCGAGCGGGATGTCGTAGAACAAGCCGACGTTTTGCCGTGGCGCCGACAGCTCGGCTTCCCAACCATAGCTGTCGCCTTGCGGGTTGACCCAGTGGCGGGTCCAGTTGGCTTTGATGCGCGGGCCGACGTCAGTCGAATAACCGAGGCCCAGGCCCATGGTCCGTGGCTTGCGCGTGTCAAGTTTGACCTCCACCGGGATCACGTCATTTTTCGCCGTGGTCGGTGCGGCATCGACGCGTACGCCCTCGAAATAACCGCTCGATTGCAGATCCCGGTTGAGCTCGGCGATCAGCTCGGAGTCGTACGGTTCGCCTTCCTTGAACGGCACCATGCGTTGCAGCAGGTCTTCGTCGAACGGCGTGTCACCTTCGAATTTGACTTTGCCCAGCGCATAACGCGGGCCGCTGTCGTAGATCAGTTCGATGTCGGCCACCCCGGCGCGCGGGTCGACCATGAGTTTTTGACTGGTGAAATGGCCACTGAAGAAACCGAAGCGCGAGGCCTGATTCTGAATAAGTCTTTTGGCGTCTTCGTAACGCCCATGGTTGAGCACCGCGCCGGACTTGAGCGCATCGCTTTTCGGTACACGAAAGGATTTGAGCGAGGCAGCCGGGCCGTCGACACGAATGGTGACGTTGCGCAGGTGAATAGGCTCGCCGGGATCGATGTTCAACACCAAGCGCGGTTTGTTGCCACCCTTGACGTCACTTTCAATCTGCGGCTGGTAGTAGCCCAACGCCTGGGCCGCCTTGCGCGCCTGCTCTTCGGCACCGCGACTGAAGCGCTGCAGGGCTTCTTCGTCACGGTCGCCGAGACTGCCGATATAGCCTTCTATATTGGCCTTGAGTTCATCGTTGGACGGTTTGATCCGCACATCCAATTCACTTTGCGCCAGCGCCGCGCAGCTGGTTAACAGCATGAGCACGCCACTGGTAAATCTTCCTGGAAACTTCATAGGCGCGGATGCTATCACGGGCTTGGGAGCGTGATAGAACAGGAAATTTCCCAAGAAGTTCGATTGTTATGCTGTTGCAGTTTGTAACACCTGCGGGTTGGCATGGAAAAATACGTGTTCGCGCACCGGTCCGACGGCAACCTCGCCGATCTCCTCGTAACCCTGCCTTTTATAGAATTCCAGATAACGCGGGTTGCCGGTGTCGAGCACCACACCTTGCGAGGTTTCGTCGACCGCGCACCAGTTGTGTACCGCCGTCAGCAATTGCTCGCCGAAATGTTTGCCCTGGAACTGCGGGTGAATCCCCAGCAGCGGCAGCATGTGCACGGAATCGCTGGGCACGCAGGCGGCAACGGCATCGTGGTATTCAAGGTAGCGGCGGGTGCAGCGGAAACCGGTGCTGAGCACCATGCGCAGGCGCCACGCCCAGCTTTCGGTGATGCCCAAACGGCGTTGCGGTGGCGCGATCAGGGCGATGCCGATCAGGCGGTCGTTGACCAGCAGGCCGATGGCCGGCAGATCCTGCAGAAAGTGTTGTTTGACCAGTTCGCGCACCGTTGCCCGCACGCGCTGTTCGTAGCCGGGGCGCTCAGCTTCGAACAGGTAGCCGAAGGTCGGTTCGTGGCGATAGGCCTGATAAAGCAGCGAGCGGGCTTCGCGCGAGTAGCCGCGGTCGAGCATATGAATGTCGGCGATGGCGGTCTGGGTTTCAGGCATGACGGTGATTCTCCCCGGGCGCGTTCAAATGGCGGCGCTCTTGTTGGTACGAACCTTTTGGCAGTGACACAGTTCCCCACAGGTATAGACCAACTCGGGATCTTCATCGACCGGGTTGGCCCCATCGCTGGCAAGCCAGCTCCCACAGGTTTCTCTGGTGTACATGAATGTTATGAACGACGCGGACATTGTGGGAGCTGGCTTGCCAGCGATGGGGCCCTCTGAGGCAACACATGTCCCACAGGCCAAAATGATTTCTCCCACACTGGCCCCCATCCCTCATGTCAGCTAGCATCGCCCTTTTGCCAGGACTGCCGACCATGAAGATCGTTTCCTTCAACATCAACGGACTGCGCGCCCGTCCGCATCAGCTGGCAGCGCTGATCGAAAAACATCAGCCGGACGTCATCGGCCTGCAGGAAACCAAAGTCCACGACGACCAGTTCCCGCTCGAAGAAGTCCGCGCCCTCGGCTACCACGTGTACTTCCATGGCCAGAAAGGCCATTACGGCGTGGCAATGCTCTCGCGTCAGGAACCGATCGCCATCCACAAAGGCTTCGCCACCGACGAAGAAGACGCCCAGCGCCGCTTTATCTGGGGCACCTTCGCCGACGCCAATGGCGTGCCGGTGACCATCATGAACGGCTATTTTCCACAGGGCGAAAGCCGCGACCACCCGACCAAATTCCCGGCCAAGCAGCGTTTCTACAGCGATCTGCAAACGCTACTGGAAAGCCAGTTCCACAACGAGCAGCCGCTGGTGGTGATGGGCGATGTGAACATTTCCCCGGAAGACTGCGACATCGGCATCGGCCCGGACAACATGAAGCGCTGGCTGAAAACCGGCAAATGCAGCTTCCTGCCGGAAGAACGCGAGTGGATGGAGCGCTTGAAGAATTGGGGCCTGACGGATAGCTATCGCCACCTGAACCCGGACGTGACCGATATGTTCAGCTGGTTCGATTACCGCAGCCGTGGGTTTGAGGATGAGCCGAAGCGTGGCCTGCGCATTGACGTGATTCTGGCGTCGCATGGTTTGTTGCCACGGGTGAAGGCCGCCGGTGTTGACTATGAATTGCGCGGGATGGAAAAACCGTCCGATCATGCGCCGATCTGGCTTGAGCTCAGCTGATCCCCAGCCTTACGCAATACCTGTAGGAGTGAGCCTGCTCGCGATAGCGGTGAATCAGACGACATAAATGTTGACCGGTACAACGCTATCGCGAACAGGCTCACTCCTACATTGAATCGGTGTCATCTTTCGGTCATGCGCCTGACTTAATCTCCCCGGCAATCCCCTTGGCTTGATTCGGTGCCGGCATGACCCTGCGTGTTCTGTGCGTTTTTCTCTTGAGTGCGTGGCTGACGGTTTCGGCCGCCGCCCTGCCCCTTCCTGAAAACGGCCCGGCGCTGCGCATTCAAGGCTCCAACACCATCGGCGCCGAACTCGGCCCGGCACTGGTCGAAGGCCTGCTGCAGGAACAGGGTTTGCTGAAGATCCACCGCGAAACCCCGGACACCGCTAATGAATTGCGCATCGTCGGCCAGACCCACGAAGGCAAACGCGTGGTCGTTGAAGTCGCCGCCCACGGTTCCAGCACCGGTTTCACCGCGTTGAAAAATGCCAGCGCCGACCTGGCGGCGTCCTCTCGCGAGATCAAGGACAGTGAGCTGCTCAGCCTGCAAACGCTTGGCGATCTGAAAAGCCCGGCCGCCGAGCAAGTCATCGCCATCGATGGCCTGGCGATCATCCTTCATCCCGACAATCCACTGCATCAACTCGACACAGAGCAACTGGCGCGGATCTTCAGTGGTGAGGTGAAAACCTGGGAAGACCTCGGCGGACGTGGCGGCGCCATTCATTTATACGCGCGCGATGATCAGTCCGGTACCTACGACACGTTTAAGGAATTGGTCCTCAGCCGGCGTGGGAAAAGTCTGAGCAGCAACGCGAAAAGGTTTGAGTCCAGCGAGCAATTATCCGACGCCGTCAGCGCGGATCCGCAAGGCATCGGTTTCATCGGTTTGCCTTATGTGCGCCAAGCCAAAGCCGTGGCGATTGCCGATGGCGCTTCGCAGTCGATGCTGCCGCTAAACAGCCTGATCGCCACCGAAGACTATCCACTGTCGCGGCGCTTGTTCTTCTATCTGCCGCCCGACAGCAAGAATCCGTGGGCAAAGGCATTGGTGAGATTTGCGCAAAGTCGTCAGGGCCAGGCAATTGTCGCCGCCAACGGTTTCATCAGTCAGACCGTGCATGCGATGAGCGTCGCGCCGAATGCGCTGATGCCCGAGGGTTATCAATCCCTCAGCCGTCACGCCCAGCGTCTGACGGTGAATTTCCGGTTTGAAGAAGGCAGCGCGAGTCTGGATAACAAGGCGCGGCAGGATCTGGCACGGGTGTTCGACTATATAAAGCGCCATGACAAGACCGAGCGCGCGGTGACATTGGTCGGGTTTGGTGATGCCAAGGACGACCCGGCGCGGGCGGATCTGCTGTCGAAGCTGCGGGCGATGGCGGTGCGGCGGGAGTTAGTGAAAAACGGCGTGGTGTTGCGTGAGGTTCGTGGCTTTGGCGCGTTGATGCCGGTGGCGGCGAACAATGCGGATGAGGGCAGGATCAAGAATCGGCGGGTTGAGGTTTGGGTGTATTGAGTCTGATGTTGATGTGTTGCACCTGCTGACGCCATACCCGATCGTTCCCACGCTCTGCGTGGTAACGCCGCCATGGACGCTCCGCGTCCACTGTGACGCAGAGCGTCACGGGATGCATTCCCACGCAGAGCGTGGGAACGATCAACGCGGTGCTGAATCAGCGCTCGCTTCGCAGCATCTCCTTCGGCACATACTTGCCTATCTCGAACTTGCCAATCGCCGCGCGGTGCACTTCGTCCGGGCCGTCGGCCAGGCGCAGGGTGCGTTGCATGGCGTACATGTAGGCCAGCGGGAAATCGTTCGAGACCCCTGCCCCACCATGCATCTGGATCGCCCGGTCGATCACGCGCAGCGCGACGTTCGGCGCAACAACCTTGATCTGCGCGATTTCGCTCTTCGCCACTTTGTTACCGACGGTGTCCATCATGTACGCCGCTTTCAACGTCAGCAGACGTGCCATGTCGATTTCCATCCGCGAGTCGGCGATCTTGTCGACGTTACCGCCCAGACGTGCCAGCGGTTTGCCGAAGGCAGTGCGGCTCACCGCACGTTTGCACATCAATTCCAGTGCACGTTCGGCCATGCCGATCGAGCGCATGCAGTGGTGAATCCGGCCTGGGCCAAGACGACCTTGAGCGATTTCGAAGCCGCGCCCTTCGCCGAGCAGGACGTTTTCGTACGGCACGCGCACGTTGTCGAACAGCACTTCGGCGTGGCCATGCGGAGCGTCGTCGTAACCAAACACCGGCAGCGGACGAACGATTTTTACCCCGGGAGTATCGACTGGCACGAGGATCATCGAGTGCTGGGCGTGGCGCGGCGCATCTGGATTGCTCAGGCCCATGAAGATCAAAATTTTGCAGCGCGGATCACAGGCGCCGGAGGTCCACCATTTTTTACCGTTGATCACCCACTCATCGCCGTCACGCACGGCGCGGGCGGCCATGTTGGTTGCATCTGAGGAGGCCACGTCCGGTTCGGTCATGGCGAATGCCGAGCGGATTTCGCCGCGCAGCAACGGTTCGAGCCAGCGCTGTTTCTGTTCTTCGTTGGCGTAGCGCACCAGCACTTCCATGTTGCCGGTGTCCGGCGCCGAGCAGTTGAACGGCTCCGGGCCTAACAGCGAGCGGCCCATGATTTCTGCCAGTGGCGCGTATTCGAGGTTGCTCAGACCGGCACCGAGTTCCGACTCCGGCAGGAACAGATTCCACAAACCTTCGGCTTTGGCCTTGGCTTTGAGCTCTTCCATGATCGCGGTCGGCTGCCAGCGATCGCCTTCGGCAACCTGGCGTTCGAACACCGCCTCAGCCGGATAAACGTAAGTGTCCATGAACGCGGTCACGCGCTCACGCAGTTCTTGCACCTTGGGCGAATAAGCGAAATCCATGATCAATTACCTTCTTGGGCAGAGGTTGTTCAAGTCATGCAATCGATGCTAGAACAGCGCTGATAATTTACCTAGCCTATTCTCGGCGTGTATAAACATTCATCACCGATATATGATCCAGTGATCGTCAGCCCTTAAAAACAAGAGAAGCCGCGTTATGAATCTGAGCAAGGTCGACCTCAACCTTTTCATCGTCTTCGACGCGATTTACACCGAAGCCAACCTGACCCGCGCCGGGCAGATTGTCGGCATCACTCAGCCGGCGGTATCCAACGCCTTGGCCCGGTTGCGCGAAACCTTTAACGATCCACTGTTCGTGCGCACGGCTCAGGGCATGGTGCCGACACCGATGGCACAGAACATCATCGGCCCGGTGCGTAACGCGCTGTCGTTGCTGCGTGTGTCGGTACAGGAAAGCCGCATTTTCAACCCGGCACAAGCGGTCAAGACTTACCGCATCAGCATGACCGACCTCACCGAGGCGGTGATTTTGCCGCCGCTGTTTCAGCGCCTGCGCCGCCTGGCGCCGACGGTGATCATCGAAAGTTTTCTGTCCAAACGCCGCGAGACCACCAAAGAGCTGGCCGCCGGGCGTCTGGATTTCGCCGTGGATGCGCCGCTCAACACCGACCCGCAGGTGCGCCACGTCAAGCTGATGGAAGACCGCTACGTCTGCGCGATGCGCAAAGGGCATCCGATGGCGGGCAAGGAAAAGCTCTCGCTGGATGATTACCTGTCGCTGACCCATATCCATATTTCCAGCCGTCGCAGTGGCCTGGGTTATGTCGATCTGGCGCTGGGCAAAATGGGCATTCAACGCAAGATCGCCCTGCGTTCGCAGCACTATTTGATGGCATCGCAGGTGATGCAGCAGACCGACATGGTCATGACCGTGCCGGAGCGCTTTGCCCGTCGCCATGAACTGCAGGCGTTTAATCTGCCGGTGAATGATGTGCCGCCGGTGGAGACGCATCTGTATTGGCATGAAAGCACTGACCAGGATCCGGCGAATCGCTGGATGCGCGAGCAGATGATCGAGTTGTGCCAGCAGGTGACGGCGCAGGAGAAGAAGCTGGATAAGCAGGTGGTGTAAAGGAAAGATCAAAAGATCGCAGCCTTCGGCAGCTCCTACATTTGGAATCTATCACCCCTGTAGGAGCTGCCGAAGGCTGCGATCTTTTTCTTGCTTGACGTAAACGTCAACCTGCCATTAGCTTAGCGCCAAGACCTTTTTCCGAGCGCTTCCATGAGCAGCCAGACTTACAGCATCTCCGACCTCGCCCGCGAGCTGGACATCACCACCCGGGCGATCCGCTTTTATGAAGAGCAAGGCCTGCTCAGCCCTGAGCGCCGTGGCCAGGAACGCATCTATTCGCCGCGCGACAAGGTCAGCCTGAAGCTGATCCTGCGCGGCAAGCGCATCGGTTTTTCGCTGGCCGAATGCCGCGAATTGATCGAACTCTACGACCCGTCCAGCGGTAACACCAAACAGCTCAACAGCATGCTGGCGAAAATCACTGAGCGTCGCGAGCAGTTGGAACAGCAGTTGCTGGATATCGAACAGATGAAACTGGAACTCGATACCGCTGAAGAGCGCTGCGTCCAGGCGTTGGAGCAGACGCTGAAGAGCCAGCAGGCGATCTGACTAACAACATAAATCCCCCTGTAGGAGTGAGCCTGCTCGCGATAGCGGTGTATCAGTCAAGCAATTTTCATCTGGCACTCCGCGATCGCGAGCAGGCTCACTCCTACAGGGGTTCTCCACAAATTCAAAAGAGCAGGTCAGCCCATGTCCCTCCCCTCCCAAGTACGCCTGATCGAAGTCGGCCCGCGCGATGGCTTGCAGAACGAAGCCCAACCGATCAGCGTCGCTGACAAGGTGCAACTGGTCGATGCTTTGAGCGCCGCTGGCCTTGGCTATATAGAGGTCGGCAGTTTTGTTTCTCCGAAATGGGTGCCACAAATGGCCGGTTCCGCCGAAGTGTTCGCGCAGATTCAGCGCAAGCCCGGCGTAACCTACGGCGCACTGGCGCCGAACTTGCGCGGATTTGAAGACGCCATCGCTGCCGGGGTCAAGGAAGTCGCGGTGTTCGCCGCCGCCTCCGAAGCGTTCTCGCAACGCAACATCAACTGCTCGATCAGCGAAAGCCTGGCGCGCTTTGCGCCGATCATGGAAGCCGCGCAGCAGCACGGCGTTACCGTGCGCGGTTACGTGTCGTGTGTGCTCGGTTGCCCGTACGAAGGCACGGTCGCGCCGGAGCAAGTGGCGATGGTCGCGCGCGAGTTGTATGCGATGGGCTGCTACGAAGTTTCGCTGGGCGACACCATTGGCACTGGCACTGCGGGCGCGACGCGCCGCTTGTTTGAAGTGGTGTCGGCGCAAGTGCCACGGGAAAAACTCGCCGGGCATTTCCACGACACTTACGGCCAGGCCATGGCCAACATCTACGCCAGCCTGCTTGAAGGGATTTCGGTGTTCGACAGCTCTATCGCGGGCCTCGGCGGCTGCCCGTACGCTAAAGGCGCGAGCGGTAACGTTGCCACCGAAGACGTGATGTACCTGCTCAACGGCCTGGGTATCGAGACCGGTATCGACCTGGACGCCTTGATTGCCGCGGGTCAGCAGATCAGCGCGGTGCTCGGTCGCCCGAGCGGTTCACGCGTGGCCAAGGCTCGTAGCGCGCAGTAAGGGGGGAAGGTGTTACCGCTGTGTCCGGAATGTGGGTTTAAGCGAGTAACACGGAAACAAATTGTCTGGTTTCGCTGGAGCGAAAATCTGCCGAAATTTTCAAACCTTTGATTTATAAGGTTTTTTAAAAGTTGGCACGGCTTCTGCTATCTCTATGGCATAACAAGAATAAAAAGCAGCAAACCAATAAAAATAAGACGTACCGACTCTGACATAACAAAAACAACACGGCAGAGACGCAGCTAACAGATTTTTTTGGAGAAGGTGTGCTTTTCAGGGTGCTCTCAGGAGTGACCCGCAACCGGGCAGAGAACAATAAAACTACCTTCAGGTAGCTCCCGAATCGGTTGGATCGCTTAGCGAGAAAGCAGATCAGCGCTCAAAAAAATACGTTTGCTCTTGACCCCGGATGGGGGTCGCCAAAAACAGCGGTAAAGGGCCACGGTTGCCAAAAACAACAACAGACCGACCCTCAATAATAAAAAAGAGCACGCGACGACAAAATTAAAGGGGAGCTTCGGCTCCCCTTTGTGCTTTCTGTGATTTGTGTTTTCACCGCAAATCCCTGTGGAAGCTGGCTTGCCAGCTCCCACAGGGGTGGTGGTTAACGCTCGATTGTTTTCAGTTCTTCGATACTGATCTCACGCATCCTGAATTTCTGGATCTTGCCCGTCACCGTCATCGGAAACTCTTCAACGAACTTGAAGTGCCGTGGCGTCTTGAAGTGCGCGATACGTTCCTTGCACCAGGTTTGCAGTTCCAGCTCGGAAGCATTATGGCCGGGGTGAAATTTGATCCAGGCAACAATCTCCTCACCGTAACGCGAGCACGGAATGCCGATCACCTGCACGTCCGCCACCGCCGGATGGGTGAAGAAAAACTCCTCAAGCTCACGCGGGTAAATATTCTCGCCGCCACGAATGATCATGTCCTTGTTACGTCCGGCGATATTGACGTAACCCTCCTCGTTCATGCTCGCCAGGTCGCCGGTGTGCATCCAGCCCGCTTCATCGATGGCTTCGGCCGTGGCTTGCGGATTGCTCCAGTAGCCGAGCATTACGCTGTAACCACGGGTGCACAGTTCGCCAATGGTGCCGCGTGGCACCAGGTTGCCGGCCTCGTCGATGATCTTGCTTTCCAGCTGTGGCTGGGTGCGGCCGACGGTGGTCACGCGCAATTCCAGCTCATCGTTCGGCCCGGTCTGCAGTGACACCGGACTGGTTTCGGTCATGCCGTAAGCAATTTGCACTTCACTCATGTGCATTTCGCTGATCACCCGGCGCATCACTTCTATCGGACACGTCGCGCCGGCCATGATCCCGGTGCGCAGGCTCGACAGATCGAATTCGCTGCGTTGCGGCTGGTCGAGCATGGCGATGAACATGGTCGGTACGCCGTAAAGGCCGGTGGCTTTCTCTTCGGCGACGGTTTGCAGGGTCAGTAAAGAATCGAAGGCATCGTTGGGGTAAATCATCGTGCTGCCGTGGGTGATGCAGCCGAGGTTGCCCATGACCATGCCGAAGCAGTGGTACAGCGGCACCGGGATGACCAGGCGATCGCGCGGGGTCAGGCCGATGCTTTCGCCAACCATGTAACCGTTATTGAGGATGTTGTAGTGGCTGAGGGTCGCGCCCTTGGGGAAACCGGTGGTGCCGGAGGTGTACTGGATGTTCACCGGCTGATCAAAGTGCAGGCTGTTGCTGCGTTCGTGTAGTTGTTCGGGGGAGAGGCTGGCGGCGAGATCTGCCAGCACCGACCACGGCAGGAAACCTGAGGGTGGCTGCGCATCGAGGCTGATCACGCCGCGCAGTTCGGGGAGGCGTTCGCTGCGCAGTTGGCCGATGGGTTGCTCGGCCAGTTCCGGCACCAGGCCTTGCAGCATGCCGTGGTAGTTGGAGGACTTGAACGCCCCGGCGCAGACCAGCCATTGGCAGCCGGATTGTTTGAGCACGTATTCCAGTTCGGAACTGCGGTAGGCCGGGTTGATGTTGACCAGGATCACGCCGATTTTTGCGGTGGCGACTTGCGTGATGCACCACTGCGCGCAGTTCGGCGCCCAGATACCGAGCCGATCCCCCGCCTGCAAACCCAGGGCAAGCAGCGCTCTGGCGTGCAGGTCCACCGCATCGGCCAGTTGTCGCCAGGAATAACGCAACTGCTGATGGCGGACCACCAGCGCTTCATCGTCGGGGTATTGCGCGACAGTCTGATCGAACTTCTGCCCGATGGTCATCGCCAGCAAGGCTTTGTCCTGTGAACCACGGGTGTAGCTGCGCGGCGGGTTTGCACTGGGTTGATCCATGACGACCCCTATTGTCTTTATTTACGGGTTGCCGACGGTCACTTGTAGGAGTGAGCCTGCTCGCGATCTCGATCCATTAGTCAACACTTACGTCGACTGACACGACGCGATCGCGAGCAGGCTCACTCCTACAAAATCTAATCAGCTTTCAATCTTGAACTGCCCCTACTGTCGCTCAAGTTGACGTTAACGTAAAGGGTGATTGACAGCCCTTCGTAGCAGGCTTACGTTAACGTAAAGGTGAGAGCCGAGTGACCGCCCTCCCCACCCTACAAAAAAGCCAAAAGGTGACCCATGAGCTATCCATCCCTGAACTTCGCCCTCGGTGAAACCATCGACATGCTGCGCGATCAGGTTCAGTCCTTTGTCGCCAAGGAAATTGCTCCGCGCGCTGCGCAGATCGACAGCGACAACCTGTTCCCCGCCGACATGTGGCGCAAATTCGGCGACATGGGCCTGCTCGGCATCACCGTGCCGGAGGAGTACGGCGGCGCAGGCCTGGGTTACCTGGCGCACGTGGTGGCGATGGAAGAAATCAGTCGCGGTTCGGCCTCGGTGGCGCTGTCCTACGGCGCGCATTCCAACCTCTGCGTCAACCAGATCAACCGCAACGGCAACCACGAGCAGAAATCCAAATACCTGCCGAAGCTGATCAGCGGCGAGCACGTCGGCGCACTGGCGATGAGCGAGCCCAACGCCGGCTCCGACGTGGTCTCGATGAAACTGCGCGCCGATAAACGCGGTGACCGCTTCGTCCTCAACGGCAGCAAAACCTGGATCACCAACGGCCCTGACGCCAACACTTACGTGATCTACGCCAAGACCGACCTGGAAAAAGGCCCGCACGGCATCACCGCCTTCATCGTCGAGCGCGACTGGAAAGGTTTCAGCCGCAGCAACAAATTCGACAAGCTCGGCATGCGCGGCTCCAACACCTGCGAGCTGTTCTTTGATGACGTCGAAGTGCCGGAAGAAAATATCCTCGGCGTGCTCAACGGCGGCGTAAAGGTGCTGATGAGCGGCCTCGATTACGAACGAGTGGTGCTGTCTGGTGGCCCGACCGGGATCATGCAGTCGTGCATGGACCTGATCGTGCCGTACATCCACGACCGCAAGCAGTTCGGCCAAAGCATCGGTGAATTCCAGCTGATTCAGGGCAAAGTCGCCGACATGTACACCCAGCTCAACGCCAGCCGCGCCTATCTCTACGCAGTTGCGCAGGCTTGCGAGCGCGGCGAAACCACCCGCAAGGACGCCGCCGGGGTGATCCTCTACACCGCCGAACGCGCCACGCAAATGGCCCTCGACGCGATCCAGATTCTCGGCGGTAACGGTTACATCAATGAGTTCCCGGCCGGTCGTCTGCTGCGTGACGCCAAGCTGTACGAAATCGGCGCTGGCACCAGTGAGATCCGTCGCATGCTGATCGGTCGCGAACTGTTCAACGAAACCCGCTAAACGGAGCTGGCCATGGCTACCCTGCACACTCAGCTCAATCCCCGCTCAGCGGAGTTCGCCGCCAACAGCGCGGCGATGCTCAAACAGGTCGACGCCCTGCACACCCTGCTCGCCCAAGTGGCGCAGGGTGGCGGCGCGAAAGCCCAGGAACGCCACACCTCGCGCGGCAAACTGCTGCCGCGCGAACGCATCAACCGTTTGCTCGATCCGGGCTCACCGTTTCTGGAAATCAGCCAATTGGCCGCCCACGCCGTGTATGGCGAAGACGTGCCCGCCGCTGGCGTGATTGCCGGGATCGGTCGGGTCGAAGGCGTCGAGTGCATGATCGTCGCCAATGATGCGACGGTGAAGGGCGGTTCGTACTACCCGCTGACCGTGAAAAAACATCTTCGCGCACAGACCATCGCTCAACAGAATCGCTTGCCGTGCATTTATCTGGTGGATTCCGGCGGCGCCAACCTGCCGCGTCAGGACGAAGTGTTTCCGGACCGCGAGCACTTCGGGCGGATCTTCTTCAACCAGGCCAACATGAGCGCGATGGGCATCCCGCAGATCGCCGTGGTCATGGGCTCCTGCACCGCTGGCGGCGCTTATGTGCCGGCGATGGCCGACGAAGCGATCATGGTGCGCAATCAGGCCACCATTTTTCTCGCCGGCCCGCCACTGGTGAAAGCTGCGACCGGTGAAGTGGTCAGCGCCGAGGATCTGGGTGGCGCCGATGTGCACTGCAAGATTTCCGGGGTCGCCGACCATTACGCCGAGAGCGACGAACACGCCCTCGCCCTCGCCCGCCGCAGCGTCGCCAACCTTAACTGGCGCAAACTCGGTGAAGTGCAGCAACGCGCGCCGATTGCACCGCTGTACGCCAGCGATGAGTTGTACGGCGTGGTTTCGGCTGATGCCAAGCAGCCGTTCGACGTGCGCGAAGTGATTGCGCGACTGGTCGACGGTTCGGTGTTCGATGAATTCAAGGCTTTGTTCGGCACCACGCTGGTGTGTGGCTTTGCGCATCTGCACGGCTACCCGATCGCGATTCTGGCGAACAACGGCATCCTCTTCGCCGAAGCCGCACAGAAAGGCGCGCACTTCATCGAACTGGCCTGCCAGCGCGGCATTCCGCTGCTGTTTTTGCAGAACATCACCGGCTTCATGGTCGGCCAGAAATACGAGGCCGGCGGCATCGCCAAACATGGCGCGAAACTGGTAACGGCGGTGGCTTGCGCGAAAGTGCCGAAATTCACCGTAATCATTGGCGGCAGCTTCGGCGCCGGTAACTACGGCATGTGCGGGCGCGCTTACGATCCGCGCTTCCTGTGGATGTGGCCGAACGCGCGGATCGGCGTGATGGGCGCCGAGCAGGCGGCGGGCGTGTTGGTGCAGGTCAAACGCGAGCAGGCTGAGCGCAGCGGTCAGGGTTTCAGTGCCGAGCAGGAAACCGAGATCAAACAACCGATCCTCGACCAGTATGAAGAGCAGGGTCACCCCTACTATTCCAGCGCACGGCTATGGGACGACGGCGTCATCGACCCGGCGCAGACCCGCGATGTGCTGGCCCTGGCCCTGTCCGCGTCGCTGAACGCGCCAATCGAACCGAGCCGCTTCGGCGTGTTCCGGATGTGATCGGGAGAATCTCATGAGTGATTTCAACACCCTCGAACTGCAGAGCGACCCACGGGGTTTCGCCACGCTGTGGCTCAACCGCGCGGAAAAGAACAACGCCTTCAACGCCGAGATGATCCGCGAGCTGATCCTCGCGCTGGACAAAGTCGCCAGCGACGCCAGCCTGCGTTTCTTGCTGGTGCGTGGCCGTGGCAAGCACTTCAGTGCCGGCGCTGATCTGGCGTGGATGCAGCAATCGGCCGAACTCGATTACCACACCAACCTCGATGACGCCCGTGAACTGGCAGAGTTGATGTACAACCTCGCCAAGCTGAAGATCCCCACCGTGGCTGTGGTACAAGGCGCGGCATTCGGGGGCGCGCTGGGGTTGATCAGTTGCTGTGACATGGCGATTGGCGCCGATGACGCGCAATTCTGCCTGTCGGAAGTACGCATTGGTCTGGCGCCGGCGGTGATCAGTCCGTTTGTGGTGCAGGCCATCGGCGAACGCGCTGCACGTCGATATGCCCTGACCGCCGAACGTTTCGGCGGGCAACGTGCGCGCGAAATCGGTTTGTTGTCCGAGAGCTATCCGACCGCTGAACTTGATCAGCAAGTCGAGCACTGGATCAACAACTTGCTGCTCAACAGCCCCGCCGCGATGCGCGCCAGCAAGGACCTGCTGCGTGAAGTCGGCAACGGCTCACTGACCCCGGCGCTGCGCCGCTACACCGAAAATGCCATCGCCCGTATCCGCGTCAGCCCGGAAGGTCAGGAAGGCTTGCGCGCCTTTCTGCAAAAACGTCCACCGAGCTGGCAAGCCGCAACCACCACCAAGGAGCCGCATTGATGAGCGCACCCGTTCTCACCACCCTGCTGGTGGCCAACCGTGGCGAAATCGCCTGCCGCGTGATGCGCACCGCCAAAGCTCTGGGCCTGACCACGGTCGCCGTGCACAGCGCCACCGACCGCGAGGCGCGGCACAGCCGGGAAGCGGATATTCGCGTCGACCTGGGCGGCAGCAAAGCCGCCGACAGTTATCTGCAAATCGACAAACTGATCGCAGCGGCCAAGGCCAGCGGCGCGCAGGCGATTCATCCGGGTTACGGTTTTCTCTCGGAAAACGCCGGCTTCGCTCGTGCCATCGAAGCGGCCGGGCTGATTTTCCTCGGCCCGCCCGCCTCGGCCATCGATGCGATGGGCAGCAAGTCCGCCGCCAAAGCGCTGATGGAAACCGCCGGTGTGCCTTTGGTGCCGGGTTATCACGGCGAAGCACAGGACCTCGACACCTTCCGCGATGCCTGCGAACGCATCGGTTATCCGGTGCTGCTCAAAGCCACGGCCGGCGGTGGTGGCAAAGGCATGAAAGTGGTCGAGGACGTCAGCCAGTTGGCCGAAGCCCTCGCCTCCGCTCAACGTGAAGCGCAGTCGTCGTTCGGCGATTCGCGGATGCTGGTGGAGAAATACCTGCTCAAACCGCGTCACGTGGAAATCCAGGTGTTCGCCGATCAACATGGCAATTGCCTGTACCTCAATGAACGGGATTGCTCGATTCAACGACGCCATCAGAAAGTCGTCGAAGAAGCGCCGGCACCGGGCTTGTCCCCGGAACTGCGTCGGGCGATGGGCGAGGCGGCTGTGCGCTCGGCGCAGGCAATCGGTTATGTCGGCGCCGGTACTGTGGAATTTTTGCTGGATGCGCGCGGTGAATTCTTCTTTATGGAGATGAACACGCGCCTGCAAGTGGAGCATCCAGTGACCGAGGCCATCACCGGTCTGGACCTGGTCGCGTGGCAGATCCGCGTGGCGCGTGGTGAGGCATTGCCGATCACTCAGGAGCAGGTGCCATTGAACGGCCATGCGATCGAAGTGCGCTTGTACGCCGAGGATCCTGCGAATGACTTCCTGCCGGCGACCGGACGCTTGGCGTTGTATCGCGAATCGGCTGAAGGGCCTGGACGCCGGGTCGATAGCGGGGTTGAAGAAGGTGACGAAATTTCGCCGTTCTACGACCCGATGCTCGGCAAGCTGATTGCCTGGGGCGAGGATCGTGAGCAGGCGCGCCTGCGTCTGTTGAGCATGCTCGACGAATTCGCGATTGGCGGATTGAAGACCAACATCAACTTTTTGCGGCGGATCATCGCACACCCGGCGTTTGCGGCGGCGGAGTTGGATACCGGATTTATTCCGCGTTATCAGGAGCAATTGCTGCCTGCGCCGGGCGCGTTGAGCGATGCGTTCTGGAACGCGGCGGCTCAGGCGGTGGCGCAGAGCCTGCCGCAGTTGGCGCGCAAGGATGACCCGGCTTCGCCATGGTCACTCAACAGCGGTTTGCGTGCGGGATTGCCTCGGGAAATCACCCTGCATTTGAGTTGCGAGGGACAGGATCGAGCACTGACGCTGAATGCCGATGATCACGCCAGACTGTCCGGCGAAGCCCTCATCGTCGAGCACGATGGCGTACGTCGTACGTTGCGGGCTATCCGCCAAGGTGATGCGCTTTATCTGCAATGGGAAGGTGAGTTGCGGCGCATCGAGACGCATGACCCGATCAGCGCCGTCGAAGCCAGTCACAGTCATCAGGGTGGCCTGACTGCGCCCATGAACGGCAGCATTGTCCGTGTGCTGGTCGAGGCCGGGCAATCGGTCGAGGCCGGTGCGCAACTGGTGGTGCTGGAAGCAATGAAGATGGAGCACAGCATCCGCGCGCCGCATGCGGGGGTGATCAAAGCGCTGTATTGCCAGGAAGGCGAAATGGTCGGCGAAGGCAGCGCTTTGGTTGAACTGGAAGCAGTGTGATGGGGAGGATCGATCCTACGCCGGGCGCGGATCGATCTGACTAGTAACGCGCCGTTGCCTGAACCACAACACCGATGATTCGACACTCATCGGTCAGCAGGGCTTTCGGCCAGGTCGGATTGAGCGGCACCAGGTAACGCTGGCCGCCCTCTTCGTCGAGTTTGCGGAAGATCGCTTCAGGGCTGTCGGGCCACTGGGCGATCACCAGTTTGCCGGGCACCGCTTCGGCCGCCGGGTCGACCAGAATCAGCATGCCTTCGGCGATGCTCTGGCCACTGGGAGCGGTCATTGAATCCCCCGTCACCGTCAGCCAGAACGCCGGGCCACGCGCATGGTAATCCGTCAGTTCGAAGCGCTGCTTGCCGGATGCCTTGGTGTAAGACGCCGGATCGTTCTCGCGCACCTCGCAGGTCGTCTGCCAATCGCTGACCGGGTAACGGAAGTACGGGTTGTACTTCTGCGCCAGCGGCATCTCGTCGTCCGCCATTGGTTGCGGTTCACGGATCACCAGCACCACTTCGAGGAAATCCATGCCCAGCGCCTGCAGCACGCGGTTCATTTCCGTGATGCCGGGTTCGCGACGCTTGTTCAGCCAATGGCCTATCCCGCCCTGGGACATGCCGACGCGCTCTCCGAGCTCTGTTTGAGTGATTTTGAGTTCACTCATCTTGGCCTTGACCAACTCAATCCATTTATCCATGTGCAGCACCTTACGTCGACGCCTTCGGCCAACAAAACACATATTGTAGTATTTAAATTCTGGTCACAACTACACAGAGTACTATTCTGAAAGCACGGATTTACAATCGACCAAGGAGTGCTTCTTCATCATGAATATCAGCAGCAAAGACTTGCCCGACCTGCAAATGGACACCAGCTTCACCTCCCCTCAGGGCAATGCGGCAGCGCAGCGAGCGCTGGACTATTACTTGAAACCAGCTGTTTCAGAACCAGAGGTCGACGAGCGTTTTTTCGATGTCAGGCGCCATCTCAGTGGCGAAGAAGCCCTGGTACACGCCTCGGACCTGCTGCGCTGTGCGGCAGCCACTGCGTTCAAGGCAGCCGAAAGCCTTCAAGGCGCGAGTCGCGATCTGGCATTTTCAGTGGTGCACATGGTGGATATGGCGCGGGCGATGGTCGACCATTCGCTCGATGGCGATGAAGCCTGAGAGGGACGCGAGTGTGGGCGGACGGGAAAGAATTTTCCAATCGCGCAGATAAAAACATTTGACTTGCAAATGATAATGATTATTATTGCATGCAGCTGGTCGCGAGATCAGTCGATGGACCAGAGACCTTAGGTCGGTCTTCTGGACTATCTCCTCATCAGGCTAATCACGGTTTTTGACCCGGCTTTTTGCCGGGTCTTTTTTTGCCCGTTTTTCGGGCTTATGGCTTCAGGCTAATGAAGTCTTTAAGTGCTGCAAATTCGATGGCGCGGATAATATCAAAAGAATATCGCTTGGCAAGCGAGGCCCGGCCAGATTGGGGCAAACTAATGACAATTAGCACTTGAGAATCAATCGCACAGTCTCTAAGCTGCTTGCGCGTCATGGAGGACGCCCCCCGCCACACCCCGCAATTCCCCTCGGTTTCAGCCCTGCCTGCGTGTAAAGTAACGGCCATAAAAATCATATTCAGGAATCGATTATGACCGTGGCCAAATCTTCGTTCGACATCAGCGCCAACTTCGACAGCGGCAACATCCAAGTCATCGACATCAGCAACCCGCTCAATCCGGTTCTGGCCATTCGCCCGGACACCCGCAGCGCTCACTTTCAGTGGTTCCACTTCAAGGCCAGCGGCCTGCATGTTCATCAGGAACATTGGTTCCGCCTGGTCAACGCCAGCCAATCTTCCTATAACAAAGCCTGGACCGGCTATCAGGCAGTCGCGTCCTACGACCACGTCAACTGGTTCCGCATTCCAACCAGTTTTGAAGGTGACAGCCTGCGCTTTTGCCTCGAAGCCGAGCAAACCCATGCATGGTTTGCGTATTTCGAACCCTACAGCCGTGGCCGTCACGACTGGTTGATCGATCAGGCACTGAGCAAGGCCGGCACCGAATTGCTGGCAACCGGCAAGAGCGTCGAAGGTCGCGACATTCAGCTGCTGCGCAAAGGCACCGGTGCCGAAGGCCAGCGCAAAGTCTGGATCATTGCTCAGCAGCATCCGGGCGAACACATGGCCGAATGGTTCATGGAAGGCGTGATCGAACGCCTGGAAAGACATGACGATCCGGTGCTGAACAAGCTGCTGGCGAGTGCCGATCTGTACCTGGTGCCGAACATGAATCCGGACGGTGCCTTCCACGGTCACCTGCGCACCAATGCGATGGGCCAGGACTTGAACCGCGCTTGGCAGAACGCCAGTCAGGACGTCAGCCCCGAAGTACTTTTCGTACAACAACAGATGGAAAAGTATGGCGTCGACCTGTTCCTCGACGTACACGGCGATGAAGAAATCCCCCATGTGTTCACCGCCGGTTGCGAAGGCAATCCGGGCTACACGCCACGAATCGAGAAGCTCGAAGAGCACTTTCGCAGCCACCTTAAACACACCACCAAAGATTTCCAGACCAAGCACGGCTACACCCGCGACGAACCGGGCCAAGCCAACATGACCCTGGCCTGCAACAGCGTCGGGCAGAAATACGACTGCTTGTCGCTGACCCTGGAAATGCCGTTCAAGGATCACGACGACCATCCCGACAAAGCAACCGGCTGGTCGGGCAAGCGCTCAAAACAGTTGGGCAAAGATGTGCTGACCACCATCGCTGACATGGTTGATACCCTGCGCTGATCCCCTCCTCCGTCCCTTAGAAGATCGCAGCTTGTCTGCGATCTTTTGCTTTTTGCCATTCACACACTCGCGCAAACAGGTTGCAAAATAAAACCCGAACCCATACCGTGATCAAGGTTTTATTTTGAAACCTAAAAGGATGCGGGATATGAAACCTCTCAAAAGCAGCGCCGTTTTGCTTTTCTCTGTGGCCTGCGGTCTGGCCGTGGGCAACGTGTATTACGCACAGCCATTGCTGGACGCCATGGCCGAGGCGTTTGCCCTGTCGCCGGCGACCATCGGCATCGTCATCACCCTGACGCAAATCGGCTACGGCATCGGTCTGGTACTACTGGTGCCCCTCGGTGATCTGCTCAACCGGCGCCGATTGATCGTCACTCAAACGCTGCTATCGGCAGCGGCATTGTTGATGATCGCGCTGGCGCCCAACAGTGCGTGGCTGCTGCTTGGCATGACCTTGACAGGGCTGCTCGCGGTAGTGACGCAGGTGCTGGTGGCTTACGCCGCCACGCTGGCGCTCCCGGCCCAGCGCGGGCGCGTGGTCGGGGTGGTCACCAGCGGTATCGTGGTAGGAATTCTGCTGGCACGCACGGTTGCCGGCGGCATGGCCGATCTGGCTGGGTGGCGAGCGATTTATTTCCTGTCAGCGGGGCTGACATTGTTGATGGCGCTGCTGCTGTTTCGCGTCCTGCCCAAGCATGAAGCCCCACAACCGGCGACTGGCTACACCGCACTGATTGCTTCGGTATTCGGTCTGTTCAAAGAGGAACCGGTACTGCGTCAACGCGCGATCCTCGCGCTGCTGACCTTTGCCAGCGCAATGGTGCTGTGGACGCCGATGGTGTTGCCGCTGGCCGCGCCGCCACTTTCTTTGTCACACAGTGAAATCGGACTGTTCGGGCTGGCCGGTGCCGCAGGTGCGCTGGCCGCCGCACGGGCCGGACACTTGGCTGATCGCGGCCTCGGACAATGGGTCAGCGGTCTTTCGCTGTTGCTGATGCTCGCTTCATGGCTACCAATCGCCCTCACCCAATCTTCGCTGTGGGCATTGCTACTCGGCGTGATCACTCTGGATCTGGGTCTGCAAGCGGTGCACGTCACCAGCCAGAGCATGATCTACAGCGTGCGCCCCGAAGCGCAAAGCCGTCTCACCGCCGGTTACATGCTGTTCTACTCGATCGGCAGCGCGCTCGGCTCCATCGGCTCGACCGCGATGTACGCGTGGGCCGGATGGATCGGCGTGTGCCTGCTCGGCGCGGGCATCAACGCCGTGGCGCTCGCGTACTGGTGGCTGACCCTGAAAAGCGGCGCACCGGCACGCTGCGCCACTCAAGCGAGTTAACCGCGGTCGCGACCGCGCAACATACTGTCGAGCACCTCGTCGCGGCGGATCCAGCCATGAAACAGCGCCGCCGCCAGGTGCAGCAGCACCGTCAGAAACAACAGATAGGCCAGATACCCGTGCGCCTTGCGCAATAACGCGAACAACTGCGCATCAGCCGGAACAATGGCTGGCAACTGCAACGTTGTGCTGAGCATGACCGGTTCGCCCGAAGCACTGATCATCGCCCAGCCCAGCAACGGCAACACCAGCATCAACGCGTACAGCAGCAGATGCGAAGCCTTCGCCGCCATCACTTGCCAACTTGGCAAATCCGCTGGCAGCGGCGGTTGGCGCGTGGTGAACCGCACCAGCAAACGGACAATCACCAGCGCCAGAATCGCAATGCCCAGCGGTTTGTGCAGATGGATCAACCATTCATGCCGCTCGGAAACCGAGGTGACCATGCCGGCACCAATAAACAGCATGGCGATGATCATGATTGCCATCAGCCAGTGCAGCAGGCGCGCCAACAGGGCGAAATGCGTCGGTTGAGTGCTCATGGACGAGCCTCCTGTTTGGCAGCGGGCAACTGGCTGACTTCGCTGGTGCGACGCAGATAGGAATTGGCGTAACCGGCGGAACGCGCCGCGAGCAACGGGTCGTCGGAGCCTTGAATCCCGGCCGGCAGCACCAGCGGGTCGTAGTTGATATCACGGCATTCGCCGCTCAGTTGTGGCTGGGTTTTTTCCAGCACCAGTGTGCCGGCGTTCAACACTTTGCGGCCGTCGGGCCAGGTCTTGCTGGCATCGTTCACCGGGTCCTCAGGATTGGCCAGGGTGATGTTCAACTGAAAACGCAACGGCGCAGACGCCAACCGCTGCACCAGATCCTTCTCGAGAAAATCGCCGCCCTCAGGCGCAGTGGCGCCCGCAGCGTCTCGCGCCAACGGCGTCATGCTCCAGCGTACGGCCTGTTTTTTACCGCTGGCGTCGACCAGATAAAACGCGTTGACGCTGTTGTAGGTTTCGGTGGCGTAACTGGCCGAGGGTTTGGCGGTCTTCACCCACGTCAGAAACGGCACGGCTTCCGGATGCGATGCGAAGAACGCTGGCACCTTGCTCGGATCCGGTTTACCGGTGGCCGGATCTGGCGACTGCGCCTGCTGCAATTGATAAAACGCTTCAGGCGTACCGACCGGGAACACCGGCATGCTGTTCATCCCGGTGCGCCACTGCTGCCCGTTGGCCTGGGTGAATCGCAACGCCAGACTGCGAATCGGCACGCTGCTGTCCGGTGCATACGGATTGCCGGCTGGCAAGGCGAATCGCCCGACTACCGGGGTCTGCGGCTCGTTGAACACCTGCGCGGTAGAAAACGCCCGTGCCTCACCACTGCTCTCGAAATGCCCGATCACGCACACGCCTTTGGCGTGGTTACGGCGAAACCCGGGGTGCACGCCGTTGTTCTTCTCCAGCACATCGACCAACGCTTTTGGCGTCAGGCGTTGTGGGTCAAAGTTGCCGTGAACGTAGGCGAATGCTCCGGCCACTGCGGCGACTACCACAGCAATGCCGCCCAGACGCAGAACCAGGCTCGCCGCACTCAGTGGCGGGCGCTGCGGCCCGCCGGGCGGTGCAGCATCGGGTGATGAACGATCAACCATGAAAAACTCCAGGGCCATCGGCCACAAGTAGGAAGAATCAGCAAGACGCGCCTCGTCCGGGTTTATTCCACGCGACGGTATTTATTTTTCCGAACGTGGAATAACCTCCAACGACGGGCGTCTCCCTAGTCCACAGCGTAGTGACTAGCAGAATTTCATGAGCGAATTCGACGAACAGTTGAGAGAAATCATTCCCAGATTGCGCCGCTTTGCCGTGTCACTGACACGCAACAGCAGCAGTGCCGACGATCTGGTACAGGCTTGCCTCGAGCGGGCACTGTCGAGTTGGGGCGATAAACGCGCCGACGGCGACTTGCGCGCCTGGCTGTTTGCGATCCTCTATCGGCAGTTTCTCGACGCCCATCGGCGCTCCCGACGCTATGCGCGCATGCTCGAATTCTTCACCGGCCGCGACGATGCCGAACCCTCGGTCGAGCGCACCGTCATCGCCCAGTCGACCCTGCAAGCCTTCGATCGCCTGCCCAGCGAACAGCGCGCCCTGTTGCTGATGGTCTCAGTGGAAGGCCTTTCCTATAAAGAGGTCGCCGAGATTCTCGGCGCCCCGATCGGCACCGTGATGTCGCGCCTGTCCCGCGCCCGCCAGGCCTTGCGCCAACTCAGCGACGGCGAAATCAGCAGCCCTTCTTTGCGGATACTCAAATGATCAGCCTGCCTCCCAACGAGCGTGACCTGCACGCCTATGTCGACCACCAGCTCAGCGACGCCGACCGGCGTGTGCTGGAGACCTGGCTGACCAGTCACCCGGATGAAGCGGCGCAGGTTCGCGCCTGGCAACAGGATGCCCAGCAATTGCGCGCGGCACTCAGCGGCGCATTGCAGCAACCGGCCAACCCGGCGCTTGATCCGGCGATGATTCGCCAGCGCCGCCAGCGTCAATCGCGTCGCCATCTGGCCAGCGCAGCGGTGTTGCTGATCGCGGTCAGCGTCGGCGGATTCAGTGGTTGGCAGGCTCGGGAAATGACCCTGGTGCGCCCGTCCATGTTGCCGATGACCGACGCCTTGCAAGCCTATCGCCTGATAGCCCAGCAAGGCATGCTGCCGGCTGATTACAAGGTCGACAGTGATGGCGACATGCAGCGCTGGCTCGACCGTTATTTCAACCGGGCCAGTCGTTTACCGGATCTGAAGGCGGCCGGGTTTGAACCGGTCAGCGGACGCCTGCTCAGCACCGACGAAGGCCCGGCAGCGATGGTGATGTATGAGGATGGCAACGGCCACAAAGTGAGTTTCTACGTGCGCCCGCCAGGACCGAAAAACACCTTTTTGCCCCGTGGAAGCCGCAGTGATGGCGACTTGCAGGCCGAATACTGGTCGGGTGGTGGCTACAACTATGCGATGGTCAGCCCGGTCGATACACCAGCGGCGCAACAGCTCAAGCAATCACTGCAATTCTGAAAACACCGCTGTTCTATGCAGGAGCTGCGGCACGCTGCGATCTTTTGATCTTGTTCTTAAGGGCAAGATCAACAGATCGCAGCCTCGTTTCACTCGACAGCTCCTACAAAGGATCGTGTCAGCTCAGAAACCCACGTCCAAAACCACATTGTCCAGATACGTGCCCGCCGGCGGCGTGGTCTGGTCGGTGTAGATCTTCGCGTTGTAGTTGAAGATCTGACTGCCCGTGCCCAAGCCGTTTCCCGGATTGACCTCGGCGTCGGTACTCGCCCGCCGTGCCGCGCCGACACTGCCCCAACGCGTGGTGCCGGCACTTTTGAAAATGTCGTAGGCCAGATAATTGCTTCCGGAAATCATCCGGCGCCGGCCACCGACACTCACCGCGTTCTGCCCGTCGCTCAGCCCCACGGTGTAGGCACTGCCCTTGGTGCAGGCCAGATTGATCGTCTGTCCGGTCACCGGGGTGAACGCGCTGACCACCGGCGCGCTGCCGAAGGCAATGTTCGGCGCGGTAATCGTACAGTCGTTGGACACCGTCAAGTTCACCGTCAACGACGTCGTGCCGTTGGCGATATCACGCCCGAGGCAAATAGCACCGATGCCGATGCCCGAACAGTAATTCCAGTTCCAGAAAATACTCAGGGTTTCGGTATACACCCCGGCGGCGACGTTGCTGCCAATGGTGGTACCGAGATACAGCGGCACCGTTTTCGGCGTCGTACCGTTGAGCAGGCCCAGAGCATCGATGATGCCGTTGCGCGCAAAGTCATAGGCAGTGCCGCGAGTCAGCGGATAGCTGGTGCTGTTGTTGGCGTAGATCGTGTAATTGATGACATCGCCGGTCGGCCCGACCAGACCACTTTGAGTCGATGAAACGGTGCCCCAGAAGTGGTCGTTGCTGGTCAGCAGGGACAGCAGCGAACCGGTGCAACTCAAACCCGCATTCAACGTGGAACTGGGTTGCGAAGTTGTGCGCACGGCAATCGAACTGAGCGTGCCAAACGCCGCTGGCGTGGTGCTGACCACCGAGCACGCGGCCTGCACCGCCCCGGGTATAAGCAGTGCCAGACATAACAGCCATCGCCGGAACATCATTGGCACACCAACGGGCCAATCAACGGCACCTGATCCTGATTCAGATCGACACTGAACTGCGCCTGACAGGTCTTGCCGTCGGCCAGCGTCACTTGCAACGAGTTCTGCGCCTGCAGGTTTTCCAGATACACCAGCCCATCCCAACCGACCACCGTCCGCGTCCCGCTCTGCTCATGCAGCACGCCCGCGCCCAGCGGCAACTCGCGCTGCTGCGCGTCGACCAGCACGATGCTCGCGGCAATCACTCGGGTCAGCGGAAATTCCAGCAGATAACCGCTGCCACGCCGCACAGCGATGCGCTGTTCGACGTTGGGGCTGCGCACGTTGGCCGGCAGATTCAGTGGATCGATTTCATACTTGCCGCGGTAATAGGCACTGCTCCACGGCACCAGCAGATGCCCATTCTTGTCAGTCTGGCCGACCTGCTGATTTTCGTAGCGCACCGGAATGTCGGCAAAACCCTCAGTACTGACCACCACAAATGCATCGTCGATGCGGTTGGCGGCGAACACCTGACGGTCCATCCACACCAGCGAACCACTGGCATCGGCCCAACGGGTTTCGGCGTCGGAAGTACCGTAGACGCCGGCCTGCAACTGCACCGATTGCAGACGCCAGGTGACGTCGGCCTGACGATAATCAGCACCATCACCCTTGGCGTAGCCCAGATTGAAACCCACGCCGCCCTCAGTCGGCACCGCGCGGCTATAGTTGACCCGCTGCTGGCTCTGCCCGGTTTTACTGCGATCGCTGCTGATCGCCAGGCTGCCGCGCAGATCGAATGGAATCACCAGTTGCGCCTGCACCGCCCAGTTGCTGTCGCCGATCTCACGGTTGGCCGAGAGGTAGAAACTGCTGTTGCGCCACAGCGGCTTGCTCCAGCTGAGGTTGAGCAGCCGCGTGCGCGAATCGTCCGCCGCGCGCACATCGAAATAACCGGCGCCGAGACTGCCCCAGCGGTCTAGGTTGAGGCTCAGGGTCGCTTGCTCGCTACGCCGGCTAAGACTGATGTACGGGCTGTCGACCACGGTCAGATCGGCGTATTGAGCGTGACGTTGCAGCCGCTGATAAGAAAAGCTGAAACGCTGGTTGCTGTACTGATAGCCCAGGCTTAATTGCTGCCCGCCCTCGCCGTCGAAGCGGCTTTGACTCATCGCGCTGTTGAGTACGCCGAAATTGCCCAGACGCAGGTTGCCGCCGAGGCCGCCCAGTGTCAGCGAATCGGCCGCTTCGGCATGGCTTTCCAGAGTGAAACTGTCGCTGATGCCGTAACGCAGGCTGCCTGAGGTGACACCCGGCCCGTAACTGAAATCCTTCAAACCGTAGTCGCGACGCAACGTACCGGCGGCCACGGAAAAGTCGCTCAAGCCTTTTTGCAGCAAGGTGCTGGTGACATAGAACGGCACCGTGGTCGAGACCTGCCGACCGAGCGCATCAGTGGTCACAACGACAGCTTCGCCAGCGCCGTTGATGAACGGAATATTGGTCAGTGTGTACGGCCCGGGCTGCAAGTCTGCCCTGCTGGACTTGTAGCCATTGATGAACAGATCCACCGAGGACGGCACCGCTGCTTCACCGGCAAATTGCGGCAACGGATAGGTCACCAGATCCGGGCGCACCGCGAAATCTCGCGAGAACTGCACGCCGCCCAGACGCACCGAACTGCTCCACGGCAAAGCGCCGCTGATCACGTCGCCGGCCTCATAGGTAAGCATTCGCTCGTCGTCGGAGTAACGCCAGGTGGTGTCGTATCGCAAGTAGCCGTTGTCCAGCGTGTTGAGCGAGTCACCGGATAAGGTTTGCCGATACTGACCGGTGTTGGACAACGTGCCCCAGCTGTCGAACAGCCGCACTTCGTTCCACGCCGCCAGGTAAGTGCCGGCATCGTCAGTGTCGTTGAGGTACAGGTCATAGTTGAACAGCGCGCCGAAACTGCTCAGCGCCGGGGTGCGCGGATAGGCTTGTCGATTACCGATGAACTGTTCCGGCAGCCAGTCCGGCGGCACGTCCAGCAGCAGGCGTTGACCAACACTGTCGTAGTCAGAGTGCAGCCCCGCCAGACTGTCGAGATCGACCTCGGCGCCGAGACTGTCGGGCAGCTTCATGCCGGTTTCACGCAACGCCGTCGCCGGGACAAACAAGCGCCCGTCGCGCTGCTGCACCGCCACTACGCGCCCGGTATTCATCTGGTTGACCACCAGTTCCAGAAACAACTGTGCATCACTCACGGCCTCCATGCCGCTGGGTGGCGGCGGCAGATCGCCGGCCCCGGATGGTTGAATGAACATCAGGCAACACGCGCCGGTGATGAGCCACAACGGACGCTGAATACGGCGAACCCGTCCTGGGCTCATACGCGCTTTACGTCCGTCAATGGACTCAATCCTCCTGATACCGCTTGCGTCGACGCCAGATGCCTGCGCTACGACTCACTCACTTGGCTGGCGTGATGCTCTGCACCTGTGCCGCGCCATTTACTCGTACCTGCAACGCTGAATCACTGGTCAGCGGCGTCGGTGCCGGCCAGCGCATCACCGCACCGGGCAGCACATAACCCAACAACCCTTCGGCCAATGGCTTGCTCTGCCCGGCCTGTTTGATGGCCACGTCGGTCAGCCGGGCATGCACCGCGCCCTGATTGCGCACTTCGACGTAGGGCTTGCCGTCCACCGCCACCGTGCGCCAGCTCAACTGCGGCAGACCGACACCTTTGGGATCGCGCGCACGGGTGCTGTCTTCCTTGCTCCACAGCCCCGCGCCATAGGCAAACAGGGGCACCGAGTAACGCATCTGGAAGCGGATCGCGGCGGCGGTTTTGCCGCCGTCGGTAGTCGCTGGTTGCGCAGTGGGAATTTCGTCGATGATGATTCGATAGGCCAGTTCCTGCCCCGGCGGCACTTCCTTGGTCCGGGTCAGACGCACCAATTGTTTCTGCCCCGGTTCGATTTTCGCCACCGGTGGGCTGCCGATCACGTCGCGCTGGTTCTGGTATTGCTCGGCGAACCCACTCTGGCTCCAGCCGAACACGCGGATCTGCAGATTGGCGGTTTCGCTGCCGCGGTTCTCCAGCCACAGCGCACTGGCCTGCTGATCAGCCTCCAGCACCGGATCGATCGGCCAGATCAGCACCGAACTGGCAGCGTGTGCGTTGCTTGCCCCGAACATGGCCACCGCGCACATCGCGCAACACACGAGCGAATGCCGTGACGTAACTGCCCCCATAAACCTGCTCCTTGTCGGCCATTCAACTTCGCCTTACCACGACAGTTGCACCTGCAACACGTCGCTGTACGTCCCCCCAGGCTGATTGCCCGGCAATTGCACCTGACCGTAAATCGGCAGGCTGATGTTGTTCGCATCGCTGTAAGCCACCGCCACACTCTGGCCAATACCCAGGCTCTGGCTGTAAGCCGCATCACGAAACAGTGCATACGCCACCCGCGCGCTGCCGCTGTTGACCTGCATATGCCGGCCGCTGCTGTTGTACTGGCCGCCATCGACGCTCATGTTCAGCGTTACGCCCGGCGTGCATTGCAATTGCACCCCGCCGGTCAGCGCGACCTGTACGATGCCGGTGGCCAGTGCCGAACGTGAACCGAAATTCAGCCCGCCATAATTCGATACCCCGCCCACCACCAGACACCCGGCAGTGACCGTGGCGCTGACCTGAAAGCTCTGGCTGGTCGCGGCGGTCAGCGGCAGCGGTGCACTGCCCGCACAAAGCAGGAGCAACGCGGCGCAGCCATGGCAGCGCATGGCATCAGAACGTCAGTTCAACAGCGACGGTGTCGGTGTAAGTCCCCGCCGGCAAACCGGCCTTGCCCACCGCCTGACCGTAGAGGTTCACCGTCTGCGCGACACCGGTGCTGGCCGCAAGGTTGATGGTCCCGTCGATCGCCAGCAGTTGCGAGTGCCCGGCATCGGTGTACAAGTCGTACGGCACGTAATTGGCCACCCCGTCATACAACGCTCGCGTGCCGCCCGGCGACATGCCGTCATGGGAACCCGCGCGCACCTTGACCGTCGGCGTGGTGCCACTGGAGCAGAGAATCGACAGCGCCCCGCCACCACCGCCCAACACCTGCCCGGTGGCGGTGGTGAACAGGCTGTTGGCGGTGCCGAAATTCAACGCACCGAAGTTCAGCCCGGTGGAACCGCCGGCGCCGTTGACCTGACAACTGCTGATCAGGATCAGGCTGGAGGTGATCTGGCCGGTGACCGTGGTGGCGGCGTTGGCACTGGAAACCAGCGCCAGGCCGAGTAACGACAAACCTATCCTTGATGCAAACGTACGCATGGTGTCCGTCCTCTACGGGTTTACCAGTCGAGCGTCACCGTCAGGGTGTCGGTATAGACCCCTGCCGGCACCGCGCGGGTATTCGCCACCACCGAGCCAAATACCGGAATGGGTATCTGCGCACCGCTGGTGACAGCGAAATTGTGTTGCTGGCCGATGCTGTAGCTCCGGGCGCCGGAGGGATCGACAAACAGCTGATAGGGAAGGGTTTGGCGGCCGTTGCTCAGGCGCCGGGTGTTGCCGTCACCGTGGGTACCGCCATCGATAGTGACGGTGAAGCCGGTGACCGAAGGATTGCAGGCAACGTTGAGTGTACCGCTGCTGTCACCGTCGAGACTGGCCTTGATCGGTGCGTTCCAGGTGGGCCCCTGAAGGCCGAAATCGAGGGTGCCGAGGGCACTGACCGGGCTCTCGGGCGTGCTGGTATTGGTGACTTCGCAGCCGGCAATCAGGATCAGCCGCGCATTGATCTGCCCGCTCATCGCCGCTTGCGCGTCATCTGCGAGCAATGCCAGCGTACCTGCCGCCACCACCATCCAGTGTTTGCCTGTCATTGCGCCCGTCCCTGCTCCTTCACGCTGAATCATCACCGCGCTCATGATTGAACGCCTTCCTTGTGCACCCGCGTCCAGCGGTTGCCTTGATACCGCGATCACCAGGTAACCGTCACCTTGACCAGATCCGAATAACGACTGACCTGCGGCACCTCAGCCAGACGCTCGATCCGCGCATACAGCGGCAGTTCTACCGTGCCACTGTCCGGCACCCGCCCGCTGACTGGCACATCCACCACCAGCGGTACCCGGCGCGCCGCGTCCTGATACAAGCGATACGGAATCGGTTTGCTGCCGAACGAACCGGCCATGTAGCGGACTTCACCGACACCGCCATGCAAGCCGCCATCGACGCGCATCTGGTACGGCGTGTCCGGGTTGCACTCCAGCCGTGGCAGGCGCTGATTGGTCAATGCGGCAGCCAATGGCCCGGCGGGGTCATCGAGGCGTGCGGTGCTGCCGAAGTCGAGCACACCCAGTTGCTCAATGCCGGCGCCACGCTGCTGGCCGATCAACTGGCAGCCGCGCTGCACGTCAACGCGCACTTCGACTTGAAGATCCGCCGCATGAACAGGCGCAACGAGTACAACCAGCAAGCCCATGACTACCTGTACATTCACTGCGCCGTTCCTTGTCAGCGATCGCTTGCGACGTCGTTTCTGTGATTGAGGTTAGCAATGGTCGACGATTCCGCCAGTCGATTGGATCCAGGGATCGCCCGAGATATGTTTCGAAAGGTTGGCAACACGTCGAGCCATGTCGCTAAAAATAGCTGTACGTGCCGCATAAATTTGTCCAATAACCGCCCACTCTCGGATCGTCGCGGTGGCTGGCCAAGTCGGCGTCTGGTTACACTACGTTGCCGCGCTCCCGGGAGCCGGTCTTGACGAACACGGAGACGCCCACAGTGCCTGCCCAACCGCCGAAACGATCACGACTGATCCAGCGCTGGCCGGCGTTGCGCCGCTGGTTCGGCAAAGGTTTTCCGGCCAGTGCCGGCCATGATGCCAGTGCCCAGTCGATCCGCGATTACTTTCGGCACAAGGCCAGTGGTCAGGGCTACACCCTCAGCCACAGCCAGCAGTGCGTCATCGATTGCATGGCGCAGCAGGCGAGTCTTTTGCTCGGCGCAAGCGCTCGCACACCCCAGAGCCTCTATTTGTTCGGCGCTGTCGGGCGAGGCAAGAGCTGGCTGCTCGACGGTTTCTTTCAAGCCTTGCCGATCACCCAGAAACGGCGTCTGCATTTCCATCAGTTCTTCGCGCAATTGCATCAGGCCATGTTCAGTCATCGCGAGCACGACGATGCTCTCGAAGTCTGCCTCGACGAATTGCTGCAAGATTGCCGGGTGCTGTGTTTCGACGAGTTTCATGTGCATGACATCGGCGATGCCATGCTCATCACCCGGCTGTTCAAGGCACTGTTCAAGCGGCGGATCCTGCTGCTGGTCACCTCCAACTACGCGCCTGAAGGCCTGCTGCCCAATCCGCTCTATCACGCCCGCTTCAAACCGGTGATCGAACTGATCAATACGCGCATGCAGGTGATGGAGGTCGGCGGCCCGCACGATTACCGCAGCCAGACGCGCCATTCTGCACATCAGATCTTCACCCAAGGGCATTACGTGTGGCCGGCGACGCCAGCACAGCGCGCCGCCCTCGATTTGCCATCTGCCGACGCACCAACCGTCACGCTAACAGTCGGCACCCGGCAGTTTCAGGCGCGGTTTTGTCAGGAGCGGCGCGTCGGTTTCACCTTCAACGATCTGTGTGAACAGCCAACGGCGGTCATGGATTACCTGGAACTGTGTCGACGTTTCGACCGCTGGATCATTGATGATCTGCCAGAACTGGCGCAATGCTCGATCGCCGCGCAACAGCGCTTCATCAACCTGATCGACGTGCTGTACGACCAGGACAAGCACCTGACGCTGCTCGGTCGACTGCCCTTGCGCGAAAGCATGGACGGCCATGTCATCGACCTGGCGCGCACGCGCAGCCGCTTGGGGCAGTTGCAAGAAGTGCACGGGACGATCTGAGCACGCCATTCCCCTGTGGGAGCGAACCTGCTCGCGAAAGCGCCCTATCAGTCAAAACATCAGCTTCTGACACTCCGCCTTCGCGAGCAGGCGCGCTCCCACCAAGGGCTACTGAAGTTTCGCCATCTGTCCAATTCAAACCCGGGCTTTGCCGTTATCATGCTGCCCATTCCCAGCGCCCCAGCGTCGCTCCACTGAACAATAGCGAACACCAACATGCACACCCTTGCTCAATTGCGCGCCGGCGAGTTGTCGGGCATTACGCGTCTGGATCTGTCTTGTGGACTGACCGAGTTCCCGCGCGAGATTTTCGACCTGGCCGACACCCTGGAAATCCTCAACCTCAGCGGCAACCAATTGAGCAGCCTGCCGGATGACTTGCATCGTCTGACGCGCCTGCGCGTGCTGTTCTGCTCCGATAACCCGTTCACCGAACTGCCAGCCTGTCTCGGCCAGTGCGCGGCGCTGACGATGATCGGTTTCAGGGCCAATCGCATCGTCAACGTCCCCGCTCAAGCGCTGCCGCCTCAGTTGCGCTGGCTGATCCTGACCGACAACTGCATCGAAAGCCTGCCAAGCGAACTCGGTGAGCGCCCGGCCCTGCAAAAACTCATGCTGTCCGGCAATCGCCTGCAAGCGCTGCCGTCCTCGCTGAGCAACTGCCATCGACTGGAGCTGCTGCGCATTGCCGCCAACCGCCTGACCGAACTGCCGCAGTGGCTGCTCGCGCTGCCGAGCCTGACGTGGCTGGCCTACGCCGGTAATCCGCTGGAAACCGAGGCAGACGCCGCCGCGCTGGAAGCGACGCCGCACATCCCTTGGTCAGCGCTGCGCCTGGAGCAACGGCTGGGTGAAGGCGCTTCGGGGGTGATTTCCCGGGCGAGCTGGCAACGCGACGATGGCTCAGTGACGCCGGTCGCGGTGAAACTGTACAAAGGTGAAATGACTAGCGACGGTTCACCGCTGCACGAAATGAATGCCTGTATCACCGCCGGTCTGCATCCCAATCTGATCCGCATCGAGGGGCGCATCAATGGCCATCCCGACGGCCAGCAAGGCTTGGTGATGCAGTTGATCGATCCGTCTTTCCGCAACCTCGCCGACCTGCCAAGCCTGGCATCCTGCTCGCGAGATGTTTACGCCGATGATTGCCGGTTCAGCGCCGAGGTTGCGCTGAACGTTGCCAAAGGCATTGCCTCGGCGGCAGAACACTTGCATCGGCAAGGCATCACCCACGGCGATCTCTACGGGCACAACATTCTGTTGAATGGACACGGCGATTGCCTGCTCGGGGATTTTGGTGGGGCGTCGTTCCACGCGGTTGCCGACACAGCAGAAACACGGGCGTTGCAACGTATTGAAGTGCGCGCGTTCGGGATTTTGCTGGGGGAATTGCTGGCACGCATCGACTCGGGGTTGAGTGATGAATTGCGTGCGGTGCTCGAAGAGCTGGAGCGGCGTTGCTGTCAGGCGGAGGTGCTGGCGCGGCCGGGGTTTGCTGAAGTTAATGCGGTTCTGCGGCAAAGCTGACTGCTGCGCAGTCAATCGCGGGCAAGCCCGCTCCCACAGTGTCCGAGTCGCTCACAAAATGTGTGGACACCTCTGAACCTGTGGGAGCGGGCTTGCCCGCGATGAGGCCATCACCGGAGAAACAGATCAGCCCGCCAGGCCAACAAACATGTCCTGCACGTCATCATGGTTGTCGAGGCCTTCGAGGAACGCTTCAACCTCAGCCATCTGCTCGTCGCTCAAACCGCTCACCGGGTTCTTCGGCTGGTAACCGAGTTTGGCCGACAACACGGTGAAACCTTGCTCTGGCAGTGCTTTCTGCACCGCATCCAGATCGGTAGGGTCGGTCAGGAACAGCGTCGCGCCCTCTTCGCCCGGCTCGAAATCCTGCGCGCCGGCTTCGATGGCGGCCATTTCCGGATCGGCGTCCGGGGTGTCCGGCGAGGCTTCGATCATGCCGACGTGGTTGAAGTCCCAGGCCACGGAGCCGGAAGCCCCCAGTTGGCCCTTGCGGAACGCCACGCGGATTTCCGCGACGGTACGGTTGATGTTGTCGGTCACGCACTCGACGATCAGCGGCACCTGGTGCGGGGCGAACCCTTCGTAGGTCACGCGATGGTATTGCACGGTTTCACCCAGCAGACCGGCGCCTTTCTTGATCGCGCGGTCCAGGGTTTCTTTTGGCATCGAGGCTTTCTTGGCCTGTTCGACCACCAGACGCAGGTGTGCGTTGGTGGTGGTATCGGCACCGTTGCGGGCAGCGATGGTGATTTCCTTCACCAATTTGCCGAAGATCTTGCCTTTGGCGTTGGCTGCCGCTTCTTTGTGTTTAACCTTCCACTGTGCGCCCATTACTCACTCTCTTGATCTGTGGCGCCGAGACATCTATTGGCCGACGCGTGGCGCCAAGTTTATACGGCCTAAAGTCGGCAATCGACCAAAAAAACGCAATGTGGAATCGACATCTTCACCAAAGCGTGTAGGGCGATTCTGAAAAACGGATTTGACATGACCATTCAACGCTGCGGTTTCGTACCCTCTCAGGCCCGTATTGCCTGACAGAGCCCGTTCGAATGCTCAATGACAAGGAAAGTCCTTTTACCCTGACCCTGACTGACAGCGGTCTGTGCCTGCCAGTGGTGCGCTTTCACGGCGAGGAAGCGCTCAACCAGCCCTACCGTTTCGACATCGAACTGATCGGCCTGGCCCCCGCCATGGCGCCGGGTACATTTCTGCATCAACCGGCATTTCTGCGCCTGGACGACCATCATGGGATTCACGGCGTGATCGACAGTGCCAGTTGCGAACATCGAGGCACACACCGGATCGGCTATCGACTGACGGTTGTGCCGCGCCTGCAGAGACTGGCCCAGCCGAGCAAACGGCGCGTGTTCGTGCAACTGAGCGTGCCGCAGATCCTTGAGCAATTGCTCACGGAAAATGCCTTGCCCGCTGACGGCTACCGGATTGAAATGAGCGTCGGGCAATACCCGATCCGGCCGTTTTGCATCCAGTACGAAGAAAGCGATCTGGCGCTGCTGGACAGGCTTTGCGAAGAGGAAGGCATTCACTATCACTTCGAACACCGAGTGGACGGGCACATTGTCGTGTTTGCCGATGACAGCCTGAGCTTGCCGCAAATGCCGGTGCTGGTTGCATTCAAGGCTTGCGAGCAAACGCCCTCCCCCTGCGTCAGTGCGCTGTACCAGCATCATCACGCTGCCCCCATCGCCACACTGCATGCGGTGCGTAATCGAGGGCAGCAAGCGCTCAGCGACGATGCCGCCAACCACATCACAGCCAATCCCCTGCCGCCGATACCCTCTCTCGAACAACGTCACCACGAACAACGCAGCCGTCGACATCTGGAACGGCAACGCTGCCAGCATCGCACGATCAACGGCCGCTCTGACCGGGTGGGCTTGCTCAGTGGGCATCTGCTGCAAGTGTCGGCGCATCCGATCAGCCACTTCAACGAACAATGGCGACTCACTTCAATACGCCATCATGGGCAACATCCGTCGATTCTGGATCCGACACCGCCGCGGCACCGCTACCACAACGATTTCACCGCCCAGCCCTGGTCGACCGACTACCGTCCAGCGCTCAAACAAACCCGCCCGGCCATCGCTGGGTATCACCTGGCACAGGTAGTCGGACCCACCGGGCAACCGGCGCAGCTCGATGAGCAAGGTCGAGTCGCCGTCAGGCTGTGGCCCTCGGAACAATCGCAAACACTTGATAGCGACGCGGTCTGGCTGCCCATCGCCATGACGCGAGCCAATGGTCGATTCGCACGGGACGAACTGCCCTGCGCCGGCAGTGAAGTGTGGGTGAGTTTCCTCGACAGCGACCCGGACCGGCCAATTCTCTGTCTGGGCAACGCACCCAACCCGACGCCTCGCGAACCACCGACCGCACGCGACAACGACTTGTTGCTCGACTGGTTGCTCAACAGCAACGCCCGCTGATCCCGCTACATCAACACGCCGTGCTTCAACCTTTGTCGGCCTTGCCCGCCGCTGCGGCAAATTTGGCCAGACGCACATCCAGATGCCGAGGCCGCCGGCCGTGATCCTCGGCGCGCTCCTTGCGGCGGATGGCGTTGCGCACCATCAGCGAGCCGAGGTAACGGATCGGCTCCGGCGGGAAGTAGCCCAGCGGCCCGTTGACCAGCGGCGAACGCGTCCATGGATTGTCCAGGCCTTGCACCAGCGAAGCGAGAATCTGCCCGCCCATGTGACATGGGCCGACACCGCTGCCCGAATAGCCGAAACCGTAAAACACATTGCCGGCGCGGCTCATCTGGCCGAAGAACGGCAAACCGGTGACCGAGCGATCCGACGGGCCGTTCCAGGTGGCCTCGACTTTGACATCGGCAAATGCCGGGAAGAAGTCGGCGAGGCTGTTTTTCAGCAGGCCGGCATAGGGCGATGGCTGATCGAATACTGGCAGCATGCGCCCGCCAAACGCGAAGGTATTGCCGCCCTTGCCGAGCATGATCCGGCCGTCCGGGGTGTTGTGGTAGTAGTGCACGAAAATCCGCGAATCAAGCACGGTGACGCCACTGGTCAAACCGATCTCCTGTAACAGATCCGGGCGCGGTTCGGTGATCAGCATGTCGCTGGAAACAATCGCCACGCTACGTTCGAACTGCGGGAAGGCACGGGCCATCCACGCGTTCATCGCCAGCACCACGCGATCAGCGATCACCGTGCCATTCGGCGTCTGCAAGCGCGCCGGGCGTCCCTCCTCCAGACCGGTCATTGCCGTGTTTTCGTGAATCTTCACACCCAACTGCAATGCCACCCGACGCAAGCCACGCACCAGTTTGCCCGGCTGCACACTGGCCGCTGCCGGCGAGAACCAGCCCTCCAGATGTTTGCTCGAACCGGCCATGCGCTGCACATCGGCCAGCGGACGCTGGGTGAACGAGTTGATGCCATTGCGCTCCAGTGCGGCAATCACCGCGTCGGTCGAACCGACTTGCGCGCGGTTGGTCGCGGTGTACAGCGTGCCGTCCAGACGGTAATCGGCGTCGACACCGTACTGCTCACAGAACTCGCCGATCGCGTGGATACTGCGTTCCGATTCCTTGACCAGACGTACCGCTTCCTCGACGCCAAACAAGCGCTCAAGGGTGAAATACTTCGCCGACCACGACAGCGCACACCCGCCATTACGCCCACTGGCGCCAGCGCCGCAGATGTCCGCTTCGATCAGCAACACATCGAGTTCGGGGTTCTGTTGCTTGAGCATGATCGCCGTCCACAACCCGGTGTAGCCACCGCCGACGATGCACACATCGGCGCGGACTTCGCCGTGCAACAGCGGGCAGGTTTCAGAGCTGTCGGCCTGCAAGGCCTGCTCCAGCCAAAACGGTCTCATGTGGGGTTCTCCAAGTCAGATGGCCACGACCCAGCCTGCCGCGAGCGCCGCAGCAGGCCGCGAGGCAAAGGGTTTCAGGAACGCAGGGGTTTGATCGTCAGCGGGCAATTGGGGATTGAGGCACGCGGCTCCATCACGCCGACCGGACGGCTGTTCCAGTGCGGAATCAGCACCAGCGCCGAGAACAGCGCACAACCGGCGAAGACGATGAACACCGTCACCGAGTCGAAGTAACCCGGCAGCAAACCGCCGAGTACCGCGCCGACCGAGCCGCAGCCGTTGACGAAACCGGCCGCCGTGGCGCCGGCCTTGGCTTTGCCGAAGTCGATCGCGGCGGCACCGCTGATCATTGAATCCGGGCCGTAGAGGGTCAGGCCCATGACAAACAACAAGGCGACCACCAGCAACACACTGCCGCTCTGCAACGCAGCCATGAACAGCGCCAGCGTCACGGTCAGCGCCAACAAGCTCAATACGCAGGCCGGCATACGCCGGGCGCCAAAGAGTTTGTCCGAAGCCAGGCCGATCAGAATCGGCCCGAGCAACCCGGCCAGTTCGAACGAAGTGGGAATGATCGCCGCGCCGACCTTGCCGACACTGGGCATCTGTTCAAAGACAATCACCGGGCCCCACAACAGAATCGCGTAACGCGCCGGCTTCAACATGAAATACGCCAGGCCCAGCACCAGCACCGTGCGGTTACGCAGAATTTCCTTCAGCGGCTCCCAGACGCTGAGTTTGCTGTTGGCTTCGGTTTCTTCCGCCGTCAGTTCAGGCTCCGGCTCGACCGCCGGCAAGCCGACGTCTTCGGGTTTATTGCGCTGGAAGATAAAGAACAACACCGCCACCACGGCAACCACCACCGCACTGGAAATGAATGCCGCGTGCCAGGTGCCCATCAAGGTATACGCCCACCAACCGGCGAACGGCGACGCTACCAGACCACCAAACGCGTAGCAGGAACTCCATAACCCGAGCACTCGCCCGCGTTGTTGGGAAGGGAAAAAACTGCCGAGGTTTTTGCACAATCCCGACCATCCGGTGGACTGCGCCAACCCCTGAATCAACATGCAGGTGGCGAAGATTGGCAACGTCGCGTAACTGCCCATCACCAGCGCCGCGGCGGCGGAAATCAGCAAACCACCGAGCACCACGACCCGTGGGCCAAAGCGGTCAGCGAGCATGCCCCAAGTGAACTGGCCGAGGGCATAAGCCGCCAGATAAATCGCATCGAGGTTGGCCATGGCCATCTTGTCGAGCATGAAGGTGGGGTCTTCGGCGATGCCCAGTTTGGCCACCGAAAACGCTTTGCGGGTGAAGTAGAAAGCGGCGTACGCCAGCCAGGTAATCGCGAAAATCTGCACGCGCCAACGCGCAATGGTGCCGATGTGCTTGTTCATGGTGGTTCTGACCTCAGGGTGTGAGTGTGCCGGCAGAATCGTTAAGCAAAACGCCTGTGTTTTTTTATTGTTGAGCACTGCGATATCACCCCATCCCTAAGGCGATACCGGTCAGATGAGTCCTGCTGTTGCACGCACAGGCTCATGGCCACCGTGCGGCCCGAGCGGGCAGTCAGCGATGGCGTGAGCCGATCAAAGCAATTACTGTTTAATAAATAAAATCGATTTATCGTATTTCACACATAAGCTCAGCTTGTTACTGAATTATCGATCAGGTGACTGCATGTCGGTGTCCCACGCCCAACTCAAAGCCTTCCACGCCGTGGCCGTGCATGGAAGCTTCACCAAAGCCGCCGAGCGCCTTTTTCTCACGCAACCGGCGATATCCGACCAAGTGCGCAAACTCGAAGAGCGTTTCGGCGTTTTGCTGTTTCACCGCAATAAACGTTCCGTGCGCCTGACCGACCTGGGCGAGCGCTTACTGGCGATCACCCAGCGCCTGTTTGTAATTGAAGCCGAAGCGCAGGAACTGCTGCAGGAATCCCAGGCCCTGCAGACCGGCAGCCTGATTCTGGCGGTGGATGCGCCGGTGCACGTGTTGCCGCAGATCGCGCGGTTCTGTGAGCGCTATCCGGGCATCAGCGTGAAGATCGAGACCGGCAATACCGATGAATCGCTGTTTCGCCTGTTCAACTATCAGGCCGATCTGGCGTTGCTTGGGCGTGATGTCAGTGATGAACGCTTGCTGTGTGTGCCGCTGCGCAATGATCCGATGGTGGCGTTCGTATCACGCAATCATCCGTGGGCCGAACGTGAATCGATTTGCCTGGCAGACCTGGATGACACGCCGCTAGTGTTGCGTGAACACGGTTCGGTGACGCGGCAAACGCTGGAAGAGGAAATGGCGCGGGCGGGGTTTCGTATTCGTCCGGCGATTCAGGTTGAGGGGCGGGAAGCGGCGCGCGAGGCGGTGGTGGTCGGGATTGGTGTCGGCGTTGTTTCGGCGGCGGAGTTTGGTGCGGATTCGCGGGTGTGTGCGTTGCCGATAATAGATTGCACACGACGACTGACGGAGACGCTGGTGTGTTTGCGCGAGCAAAGCAATCGACGGGTGGTGGCGACCTTCCTCGATATGGTTCGCGACAGTCTTGTGTAAGGAATACCGGCCCCATCGCTGGCAAGCCAGCTCCCACAGGTTTCTTGGCTGTACCCAGCACCTTTGAACGACCGAGATCACTGTGGGAGCTGGCTTGCCAGCGATTGGGGCGACTCGGTGTATCAGGCCGGCGCCAAGCCAAAGAACGCCTGAATCAAGCGCAAATCCCGGCGCCGCTCCATGCAACCGATCATGTGCCGATTGACCAGCCCTTCGCCGACAATTGGAATCGCCACCACCCTCGGGTCATGACTGACCTCCACCGAGGACACCACGCCAACGCCCAACTCAGCGGCAACGGCTTCGGTCACCGCCTCACGGCTATCGAGCTCCAGCAACACGCGCGGATGGATCGACGCCTGCGCACAGGCCTCATCAAACGTGCGCCGGGTGATCGAACTCGGCTCGCGCAACACCATGATCACTTGATCCAGCTCCTTGAGCTTCACTTCCCCGGTGCGCATCGCCCACGCATGCCCTGCCGGTACCAAGGCGCAGATCCGTGATTCGCTCAACGCTTGCAGATGCAAGCCTTTGCGCGGCTCCACTTCGGTCAACACCGCCACATCGGCGTGTTCCGACAACAACGCCGCGAGGGTTTCCTGAGCATTGCCCAAACGCAGATTCACGGTGATCCCCGGATACCGCGCACGCAGGCTGGCGAGCATCGGCATGACCATGTGCGGCCCGTCCGCCGCCACTTCCAGCCGTCCGGTGAGTAATTGCCGGTTGGCCTCGAGCATTGTCTGCGCCTCTTCCGCGAGGCCAAACATTGCGCGGGTAATCGCCGCGAGTTTGGTGCCCTCCTCGGTCAGTTCCACCCGACGCGCGGTGCGCCGCAACAGAGTGATCTGGTAGTGCTCCTCCAACGACTTGATGTGCCCGGTAACCGCCGGCTGACTGATGAACAACCGTGCGGCGGCGCGGGTGAAGCTGCCTTCACGGGCCACGGCGTCGAAGGCGCGGAGCTGGAACAGGTTCATGAATAACTCTCGCTGATGGCTGGCATAACAACAAACAATTTGATTGATGCAACGGCGAATTGCAACGTATGCCCCGTAGCTTCATCCCACAGCGCAATCCGAGGACATACGAATGAGTATCGCCGAACCCATCCTGCTCACTCCCGGCCCGTTGACCACTTCGGCCCGCACCCGCCAGGCGATGATGGTCGACTGGGGGTCATGGGATGACCGCTTCAACCAACTGACTGCCAGCCTCTGCGAACAATTGCTGGCGATCCTTAACGGCGCCGCCAGCCACCACTGCGTGCCTTTGCAGGGCAGTGGCACCTTTGCTGTTGAAGCGGCCATCGGCACGCTGGTGCCGCGTGACGGCAAAGTGCTGGTGCTGATCAACGGTGCCTACGGCAAGCGTCTGGCGAAGATTTGCGAAGTGCTCGGCCGCTCGTTCAGCACCTTTGAAACCGCTGAAGACGAACCGACCACCGCTGCCGACGTCGATCGTTTGTTGCGCGCCGACAGCGACATCACCCACGTCGCGCTGATCCATTGCGAAACCAGCACCGGGATTCTCAACCCGCTGGCGGAGATCGCTCAGGTCGTCGAGCAACACGGCAAACGCCTGATTATCGATGCCATGAGTTCCTTCGGCGCACTGCCGGTGGACGCGCAACAAGTGCCGTTCGACGCACTGATCGCCGCGTCCGGCAAATGCCTGGAAGGCGTGCCGGGAATGGGCTTCGTGTTTGCTCGCAAAGAGTCACTGGCCGCTGCCGCCGGTAACTCGCATTCGCTGGCAATGGACCTGTACGACCAGCACGCTTACATGATGAAAACCGGGCAATGGCGCTTCACCCCGCCGACCCACGTGGTCGCGGCGCTGCACGAAGCGCTGCTGCAATACAACGAAGAAGGTGGCCTGCCGGCGCGGCATGCGCGCTATGCCGCCAACTGTCAGGCATTGATGGATGAGATGGGCAAACTCGGTTTGCGCAGCTTCCTGCCGGCGGCGATTCAGGCGCCGATCATTGCCACGTTCCATGCGCCGCAAGATCCGCGTTATCAGTTCAAGGATTTCTACGAGCGGGTCAAGGCCAAGGGTTACATCCTCTATCCGGGCAAATTGACCCAGGTCGAGACCTTCCGCGTCGGTTGCATCGGCCATGTCAGCCCGGACGAAATGCGCCAGGCCGTGGCGGCGGTCGGCGAAGTGCTGCGCGAGATGGAAGTCCTCGAAATCTAAGCCACACCACCAATCCCTTGTAGGAGTGAGCCTGCTCGCGATGAGGCCGTGTCAGTCGACGAAGATGTTGAATAATCAACCGCTATCGCGAGCAGGCTCACTCCTACAGTTTGAATTGCATTGCCAACTCAGGAATTTGATCAACATGAACTACGTCAATCCAAACAAACTGCAAGCCGCGATCCTCGACTGGGCCGGCACCGTGGTCGATTTCGGCTCCTTCGCACCCACGCAGATTTTCGTCGAAGCCTTCGCCGAGTTCGACGTGCAGGTCTCCATCGAAGAAGCCCGTGGCCCGATGGGCATGGGCAAGTGGGATCACATCCGCACCCTCTGCGATCAGCCGCAAGTGGCCGAGCGTTATCGCAAGGCATTCGGCCGCACGCCGACCGATGACGACGTCACTGCGATCTACAAGCGTTTCATGCCGCTGCAGATCGAGAAGATCGCCGAGCACTCGGCGCTGATTCCCGGCGCACTGGAAACCATCGCCAATCTGCGTCAGCAAGGGATCAAGATCGGTTCCTGCTCCGGCTACCCGAAGCAAGTGATGGACAAGGTCGTCGAACTGGCTGCCACCAACGGCTACGTCGCCGACCACGTGGTTGCCACCGACGAAGTGCCGAATGGTCGCCCATGGCCGGCACAGGCCCTGGCCAACGTGATCGCGCTGGGCATCGACGATGTCGCGGCGTGCGTGAAGATCGATGACACCGTGCCGGGCATTCTCGAAGGCCGCCGCGCCGGGATGTGGACCGTGGCACTGATCTGCTCGGGCAACGCGCTGGGTCTGGATTACGCCGGTTTCCGCGCCTTGGGCAGCGATGAACTGGCCAGCGAACGCAAGCGCATTCACGCGCTGTTCGAAGGCTCGCGCCCGCACTACATGATCGACACCATCACCGATTTGCCGGAAGTGATTGCTGACATCAACAAGCGCCTGGCCAACGGCGAGATGCCGCAATCGAGCTGATTCCTGGCGCTGGCTGCAAACAAAAACGCCAGCGTCTGCAAGACGCTGGCGTTTTTTATTGGCAAAGCCCCCATTCAGAGCATTGAAAGTCCGATCAGCCTCAGGCAAATCCGCCAAAGCGGATTACAGTTAAAGCATGCCGTCGCCCAAGAACGGCCGTTTTGACCCTGATCTGTGAGGAAACACCGTATGCCGTGGACAAGTTCCGAATCGCGCTACAGCACCGTCTCGGTCCTGTTGCACTGGCTGATGCTGGTCCTGTTGGTGCTGGTGTACGCCAGCATGGAGTTGCGCGGCCTGTTTCCCAAAGGCAGTGGCGGGCGCACGCTGATCCGCGAAGTGCACTACATGCTCGGCCTGACCGTGTTTGTGCTGGTGTGGTTTCGCCTGCTCGCGCGCAGCATTGGCCCGGCGCCGAAAATCTTCCCCGCCTCGCCGCAATGGCAAACCGTGCTGGCGCGGCTGATGCACTGGGCGTTGTACCTGTTCATGATCAGCATGCCGATTCTCGGCTGGCTGATCACCAGCGCCGAAGGGCATCAGGTGATGTTCTATGGTTTTGATCTGCCGCTGCTGGTCGCGGAGAACAAGGATTTCGCCAAACAGGTCGAGTACTGGCATGTGCTCATTGCCACGATCGGCTACTGGCTGATCGGCCTGCACGCGCTGGCGGGGATCTATCACCATTATGTGGTGCGCGATAACACCCTGCTGCGGATGATGCCCAAGCGCGGTTGAGCGTCAGGGGCTGGCGATAAACCCGCGCCGCCCCTGCAAACCTCCGGTATGAATGAAGATCAGCCGTGTGCCGGCTGCGAACCTGCCCGCCTCGACTTGCAGTTTGAGCGCCAGCAACGCCTTGCCGGTGTACAGCGGCTCCAGAGGAACGCCGCTGGCCTGTTCGGTTTGTTCGATGAACTCAAGCAACGCCGGATCAACCTTGGCGAAACCGCCGCGGCTGGCGTCGATCAGTTCATAGCGCCCGTTGCCCTGCCCTGCGGCTTGCAGGATCGACTCGACTTGCGGCGCCACGCCGTGATCATCTGGCACAGCCAGCGCGCCACAGACCGGGTGGGCCCCTGCTTCGGCGAGCACCAATCCCGCCAATGTCGTGCCGGTGCCGCAAGCCAGCCACCAAGCGTGAAAATCACTCCAGCCCAGCGTGTGCAATTGCGCTTGCACCTGCTGTTTGATGGCCGCACAACCGAGCGCCCCCGTTAAGCTGCCACCGCCCTCGGGCACCGCATACAACTGCGGATACTGCGCGCGCCAAGGCGCCCAGAATCCCGGTTCATTGCGTGCGCGATAGCCGCCATAACCCAACCAATGCAGTTGCATGCCGAAGGCTTGCAGATCCTGCACGGTCGGCGTTTCCTGCGCATGCCCGCGCAGCAGCCCCACGGTTTGGAAGCCCAGCCGTTTCCCCGCCGCCGCCAACGCATGCAGATGATTGGAGTGAGCCCCACCGAGACTGATGATGCCTTCGGCACCCGCACGGTCGGCGGCCTTGAGGTGTTCGACGAGTTTGAACCATTTGTTGCCGCTGATCAGCGGGTCGATCTGGTCGAGGCGCAGGATGGCGACTTCAATGCCGGCGGTTGCGAGCCAGTCGAGTTGAAGCGGTTGTAGCGGGGCTTGGGGGAGCCAATCGGAGGGAGGCAAAAGCATGGGCGGCGATTCGATCTGGACAGAGCCGGCATTCTAGTCGCTCACAAGCCGCCATCGCGAGCAGGCTCACTCCTACATTGGTTTGGTGGTGCTCACTGCATCTGTGAACAACACAAATCCTGTGGGAGCGAGCCTGCTCGCGAAAGCGGAGTGTCAGCCAATACATATGTCGACTGACACCACGCCTTCGCGAGCAGGCTCGCTCCCACAGGTTCAGCGCAGGGCTTAAAGTTCAGCGGCGAGGCGCGAACCCTGGTTGATCGCACGCTTGGCATCCAGCTCCGCCGCGACATCCGCACCGCCGATCAGGTGCACGTTCTGCCCCGCCTCAACCAGACCGTCGTGCAGTTCACGCAGCGGATCCTGCCCCGCGCAAATCACAATGTTGTCCACCGCCAGCAGTTGGGGCTCGCCAGTTTCACCGATTCGAATGTGCAGGCCTTGGTCATCGATGCTCAGGTATTCAACGCTGTTGAGCATCTGCACCTGTTTGTTCTTCAAACCGGTACGGTGAATCCAGCCGGTGGTTTTACCCAGACCATCACCGACCTTGGTTTTCTTGCGCTGCAACAGAAACACTTCACGAGCCGGGGCATGCGGTGCGGCTTTGATCCCGGCGACGCCACCGCGAGCCTCCAGTTTGGTATCGATGCCCCACTCTTTCCAGAACGCGGCGCGATCCTGACTGGTGGCCACGCCTTCGTGGACAAGGAATTCCGACACATCGAAACCGATACCGCCGGCGCCGATCACAGCGACACGCTTGCCGACCGGTTTACGCTCAAGGATCACATCCAGGTAGCTCAGCACCTTGGCGTTGTCGACGCCCGGAATCGCCGGCACACGCGGCGCAATGCCGGTGGCGAGGATGATTTCGTCGTACCCGCCTTCAACCAGTTTCGCCACGTCGACGCGGGTGTTCAGGCACACCTCAACGTTAGTGGTCTGCAGCTTGCGCTTGAAGTAACGCAGGGTTTCGAAAAACTCTTCCTTGCCCGGCACGCGCTTGGCGATGTTGAACTGGCCGCCGATTTCACTGGCCGAATCGAACAACGTCACCTGGTGGCCGCGCTCGGCAGCTACAGTGGCGGCGGACAAACCGGCAGGGCCGGCGCCGACCACGGCGATTTTCTTGATCTGCTGCACCGGCAGGTAGTTGAGCTCGGTTTCGTGGCACGCACGCGGGTTGACCAGACAGCTGGTCAGCTTGCCGCCGAAGGTGTGATCGAGGCACGCCTGGTTGCAACCGATGCAGGTGTTGATTTCGTCCGCACGACCTTCAGCGGCCTTGTTGACGAAGTCCGGGTCGGCGAGGAACGGCCGCGCCATCGAGACCATGTCGGCATCGCCTTCAGCGAGAATCTGCTCGGCGATTTCCGGGGTGTTGATGCGGTTGGTGGTGATCAGCGGGATCTTCACCGAGCCGCGCAGTTTGGCCGTGACCTTGCTGAACGCCGCACGCGGCACTTTGGTGGCGATGGTCGGAATCCGCGCTTCGTGCCAGCCGATGCCGGTGTTGATGATGGTCGCGCCGGCCTGCTCGATGGCTTTGGCCAGGGTGACGATCTCGTCCCAGGTGCTGCCGCCCTCGACCAGATCGAGCATCGACAGACGGAAAATGATGATGAAGTTCGGGCCTACCGCTTCGCGGACACGGCGAACGATTTCCACCGGCAGGCGCATACGGTTTTCGTAGCTGCCACCCCAACGGTCGGTGCGGTGATTGGTGTGCGCGGCGAGGAACTGGTTAATGAAATACCCTTCCGAGCCCATGATCTCGACGCCGTCATACTCGGCGGTCTGCGCCAGTACCGAGCAGGTGACGAAATCGTTGATCTGCTTCTCGATGCCTTCTTCGTCCAGCTCTTTGGGCTTGAACGGGTTGATCGGGGCCTGGATCGCACTCGGCGCGACCTGCTTCGGGCTGTAGGCATAACGCCCAGCGTGAAGGATCTGCATGCAGATCTTGCCGCCCGCGTCGTGCACCGCGCGGGTGACGATGCGGTGCTTGAGCGCTTCCTCCTCGGTGGTCAGCTTGGCCGCACCAGAATAGACGCCGCCCTCGTCGTTCGGACCGATACCGCCAGTGACCATCAGGCCAACGCCGCCTCGGGCACGCTCAGCGAAGTACGCCGCCATGCGCTCGAAACCACCCGGTTTTTCTTCAAGGCCCGTGTGCATCGAGCCCATCAGGGTGCGGTTGCGCAGCGTGGTGAATCCCAGGTCCAGCGGGGCCAACAGGTGCGGGTAATGAGCGGCGGTCATCGGTAACTCCACAACGAGCAATCACGGAAAAGTTGCGGGAGCTCTGCGGCCCCCGTCAGTCATGTTCGACAGACTAAGAGTCGCATCGCTGTCACTCAATGACCGTAACTGACAACTTATTGATCCAAATGCGCAGCGCCCCTTGGCAACCGGAGCCATGGGCCCTACCCTAGTCGCCATACCCTGCACCCGGTAGTTGTTGGTTTTCATGCGCAAACTTTTGTACCTGTTTTTTTCCATGGCCCTCGTTGCCGCCCTGACCACCTACGCCATGTGGGCGGCGGACCGGCCGGCGGGGCATTACCTGTCGGACTTACGCATTAAAGTCGCGGTCGATCAGGGCACCCCCGCCGATCGCGGCAATCTGCTGGGCATCCAGCCCGAACTGTTTCCCACCGATTATCAAAGCGCCGAACGCTTGCACCGCAAACTCGCGGCTTATCTGCAGCAAGCCCAGGATCAAGGCCTGCTGAATGACAAAACCGTCGTGGTATTGCCGGAAAACGTCGGCACCTGGTTGCTGCTCAGCGGTGAAAAAGACGAGCTGTATCAGGCCCCGACCCTCGCCGAGGCGATGAACTGGCTGGCGGCGAGCAATCCGTTGTTGTTCACCCGCGCCTGGTTCAGTGCCAACGGCAGCGACCGCCTCAATGACGCGTACCTGCGCATGAAATCCAAGGCGATGGCCAAGGATTACCAGGCACTGTTCGGTGGTCTGGCCAAAGAGTTTCATGTGACGCTGGTGGCGGGTTCGATCGTGCTGCCGGAACCGAGCATCCGTGATGGCCAGCTCAAACCCGGCAGCGGTGCGCTGTTCAACAGCAGCGTGGTGTTCGGCCGTGACGGCGTGCCGCTGGGTCAGCCGCAACGGCAGATGCACCCGGTGTTCGATCAACGTGAAGTGATCGAAGGTGCAGACAAACATGCGCTCAACGTGGTCGACACCCCGGCCGGACGCCTCGGTGTGCTGATTGGCAGCGACAGTTGGTATCCGGACAATTACCGCAAACTCGATGAGCAAAACGCACAATTGATCGCGGTGCCGGCGCAGGTGTTCGGCCAAGGTGCGTGGAATCAGCCATGGCGCGGTTACAAAGGTTCAAGTACCCCGGGCTCGGTCAGTCTCAAACCCGGTGAGCTTACAGAAGGACAGGCTTGGCATCGGTTGACGCTGACCGCGCAGCCACCGAGCAGCCGAGCGATCGCCGGCATCAGTGTGTTCCTGCGCGGGCAGTTCTGGGACAAGGCCAGTGCCGGTCAGAGTTTCCTCAGCAGCAACGGTCAGCAGTTCGCCGATGGCGAGGCCCGTGGCGCGCGTTTGTTGAACATCTGGTTGTAAGCCATGAAACCGCTGCCGATGCGTTTGGGGGATCTGTCGGTGGGCTTCGTGCACAGCCTCGCCGATGCCGTGCGCAGTCACGCGCTCGATCCGCAGCCGCTTCTCGAGCAATATGGCCTCGACGCCGCACGGCTGGCCGAGGCCGGGGCGCGTTTGTCGATTCCGCGCTATATGCGCTTGGGCCACGCGGCGATTCAACTGACCGGCAATTCGGCGTTGGGATTGCGCATGGGCCAGCTCAGTCGCCTGAGCCAGGCCGGGCTGGCCGGTGTCACCGCCGCACAAGCGCCGACCGTGCGTGAGGCCGCGCGCTGCCTGATCCGTTTCGAAGCGTTGTACGGCTCCAATTATCGCGGCCAGTCGAGTTTCCACGAAGACGCCCATGGCGCGTGGCTGCGTTTCTATTCGATCAGCCCGTACAACGCCTATAACCGTTTTGTCGTGGACTCAATCATCGCCGGGTGGTTGCATCAGCTCTCCAGTGTCAGCGGTGAACCGCTGCGCGCCGAACGCATTGAAATCGAATTCGATGAGCCCGATTACCGCGAGGCTTACAGCGTGCTGGGGGATTGCCCGATCCAGTTCGGTGCCGAGCGTAATCAACTGCGCCTGAACCTCAACAGCCTCGCACAGCGCAATCCCGAGCATTGCCCGAGTACCTGGCGGCATCTGCTGCAGTTGTGTGAGCGGGAACTTGAGCAATTGACCCGAACCCGCAGCCTGCGCGAACGCATCACTCAGCTATTGGGGCCGTTGCTCAATGGCGGCCGGGAACCCGACCTGGAAGAAGTGGCGGCACGCCTGAAGCTGCCGACCTGGACGTTACGGCGCAAACTGGCCGAGGAAGGCACGCAGTTTCGCGCGATCCTCAACGACACGCGTCGGGATCTGGCGATGACCTACATCCGCGACACCGAACTGGCCTTTGGCGAAATCGCCTACCTGCTGGGTTTCGCTTCAGCCGAAGCGTTCCAGCGAGCCTTTAAACGCTGGAGCGGTCAGACGCCCGGCGAATTCCGCCGCAGTCACCGCAAAACGGCATAAAAGCGGCTGCGCGTTACCAGCTTCAAGCTGCAAGTCAAAGCTCGGTGGCGTCTTCGGCGGGCTCGGGTTGATCCAGTTCAAAGGCCTGATACTCGAGCAGCTCTTCTTGATATTCATCCATCGTGTAATCCCCCTGCTGCTCTCTTGAATGGGCCTGAGCAAATGCCCAGTGCCTCGAGCTTAACGTGCTCGTGTGAAGGAAAAGTGAAACCCGGCCTTCATGATTAAAACGTAGCAGGTGGTCAGGAATTTATCGCTGGAATTTTGTCAGGGGAATGTAACTAGATTTTAAGCCACCGCAAAAACCACTGTGGGAGCGAGCCTGCTCGCGAAGGCGGCCAGTCAGTCACATGCGTGCTGAATGTTCCGACGCTTTCGCGAGCAGGCTCGCTCCCACAGGGATTTGCGGTGAGGCTGGTTTATTGGCCGGACGCTGGCATCGCCGGAATCGGCTCGGATGGCGGCGGGATGTCCGGGTTGGCCGGTGGCGTGATGGTTTCGGTCGTCGGCGCCGGTGCAGGTTCTGCGCTCGGCGCCGGAGTGATCGGCGCGGCCTCTGCCGGTGGCGCAACCGGTTCAGACGTCACTGGCGCGGCCTCGGCGGGTGCGGGAGCGGGCTCCGCTGCAGGCGCAGGGGTTGCGGCGGGCGCAGGCGTTGGAGTCGGCGTTGGCGCCAGCGCTGCCGGAGCCGCCTTCGCCTCAGGCACGCCGAGGTCAGCCTTCGGCTTCTCTTCAATGTGCGCAGCTTTCTTTGCTTCCGCCGGCAGGAACAACTCCACCAGCGTGAAGAAGCGCTCATAGAACTTCTGCGACGTCACCGTCTCGCTGGCAACCTTGACCATCGAATCGTCGGACGAGCCGATCGGCATCGACACCGAACCCAACACACCCACGCCGAGGCTGGCGGAGTTGTTGGTCTTCTTCAGCGCATAACGATCCTGCAAGGCGTTGGCAAACATCGTCGCATGGTGCCCGACACTGCCGTCATCGGCGCAGACCACGTTGAAGCTGATCTCCATGTGGGTGTCGCCGGTTTGCTGGAAACTCTTGTGGCCACTGACCAGTTTCGGGTCACTGCTGGTGATGATGTAGCCCTGGCTGAGCAACGCACGACGGGCCGCTTCGCAACTGACCGAATCGGTCACCGGGTAATTGCGCGAAAACGTACCAGAGTCATCGAAGTTCTCATGCTCATACATCGGCTTGTCTTTCGAACAGCCGGCAACAGCGGTCAACAACAGCGCCAACCCGACAACACGCATGGGAGTGGAAATCAACATTGAACATCCTGAGAGAAAACAGTCCGGGGCGTATTGTGCAACAGATCACGACCCTGCGGCGCATGGATTAGTGTCTTAAAGCAGTTACAACTCTATCGACCGCGCGTTGCGGGAAAAAGTCGCAACGCCAGATGATCGATGAACACGCGCAGTTTCGCCGTGGCGTGGCGACTCGATGGCCATAGGACCCAGAACTGCCCGGTGTGTTCCAGATGCGCATCCAGCACCCGCTGCAAGCGCCCTTGGGCCTCGGCCTCACGGGTCATGAAATCAGGCAGACAGGCAATGCCCATACCGGCCAGCACCGCGTGGCTCACGGCCTCGATGGACGTACTGACCAGCCGCGTCGGCAACGTCGGCTCGGCGGCACCTTGCGCGCGGATCAGCGGCCATGTTTCCAGTTTGCCGGTAGCATGAAACGTATGCCGAAGGCACGCGTGCGCTGCCAGATCGCCCGGCGTTTGTGGCACACCGCGTTGCGCCAGATAAGCCGGGCTGGCCACCAGCACCATGTGAAAATCGCCCAACGGTCGCGCCATCAGTCGCGAATCTCGCGGTTTGCCGGTACGGATCACCGCGTCGAAACCTTCCTCAACCACATCGACCATGCGATCGGTCAAATCCAGATCCAGTTCAATCTGCGGGTACAACCCCATGAACTCGGTCATGACCGGCATCACCAGGCCATGCACCTGCGGCAGGCTGATGCGTAACTTGCCATGGGGTTTGGCGGCGGCATCACACAACTCGAATTCCGCCGCCTCGACTTCAGCGAGGATCTTGCGACAGCGCTCCAGAAACAGCGCGCCCTCACTGGTCAGCGTGACGCTGCGCGTGGTGCGTTGGAACAGGCGCACGCCGAGTCGCGCCTCCAGCCGCGCGATACTTTTGCCCACCGCCGACGATGACACCCCTTGCAAGCGGCCAGCCTCAGTGAAACTGCGCGTTTCGGCGACCTGAACAAACACCGAAATACTGCCCAGGCTATCCATACCACTCTCCCATTGCTGACATCCGTGTCCGATATGTTCGGAACCTTAACCCGTTTTTCACCGATGTGCAGCGCTCTACCCTGTGCTCCTCGTCAACTCTGCACACGGATGCCGGCTCATGAACGACGCACAACTCGATTGCCCCGCACTTGAACAACCTGCCGAACGCCGCGAGCGATTACCCCTTGCTGCGCTGCTGGCACTGGCCACCGCCGGATTCATTACGGTCATGACCGAAGCCATGCCCGCCGGCCTGTTGCCGCAGATGAGCAGCGGCCTGAATGTCTCCCAGGCGCTGATCGGGCAATTGGTCACGCTGTACGCAATCGGCTCGATTCTGGCAGCGATTCCACTGACGATCGCCACCCGCGGCTGGCGGCGCAGACCGCTGCTGCTGTCCGCCATCGGCGGCTTTGCCATCGCCAACAGCATCACCGCGCTGTCGGAGCTGTACTGGCTAACGTTGATTGCACGTTTCATTGCCGGCGTATTTGCCGGATTACTTTGGGCACTGCTGGCCGGATATGCGAGCCGTATGGTCGCCCCGCACCTGCAAGGCCGCGCCATCACCGTGGCCATGCTCGGTGCGCCGCTCGCGCTATCGCTGGGAATACCCGTCGGCACCCTGCTCGGCAGCCTGATCGGTTGGCGTCTGAGCTTCGCGATCATGACCGCGCTGACCGTAGTGTTGGTGGTCTGGGTACGCTGGCAAGTACCGGACTTCGCCGGCGAACGCGTGGGAAAGCGCATGCCGCTGCGTCAGGTGTTTAACTTGCCGGGCGTGCGAGCCGTATTGTTTGTCACCCTCACCTACGTCGTCGCGCACAACTTGCTCTACACCTACATCGCGCCCTTTCTGCAGCTTTCCGGGCTGGATACCAATGTCGACCGCGTGTTGCTGGTATTCGGCCTCGCCTCGGTGCTGAGCCTGTGGATCGTCGGCAGCCTGATCGACCGTTGGCTACGCGAACTGGTATTGATCAGCGCCGGATTGTTCATGCTCTCGGCGATAGCACTGGGTCTGTGGCGCGACTCGCCGAATGTGGTGTACATCGCCACCGCTGTGTGGGGACTGGCGTTTGGCGCAATGCCATCGCTGCTGCAGACCGCCTCAGCGAAAACCGCGAAAGAGGCTGCTGACACAGCGCAATCGATGCTGGTGACGTTGTGGAATGTCGGGATTGCTGGTGGGGGGTTGGTGGGTGGTTTGTTGCTGGGTAATCCCGGGGTTGGGGCGTTTCCGTGGATCGTTGCAGGGTTATTGGTGTTGACCCTGTCAGCAACTATCAAAGCTCGGAAACATGGTTTTCCAAGAGCCGAATGAGATCGAATGAGCTGTTGGATTAAGACCTGACCGCTGGAAATCGGCCGATTGACAGGCCGCCATCGCGAGCAGGCTCACTCCTACAATGGAACTGAGTACATCAGACAGAAGATGGGTCGGCTGTCAGGCCGCCTTCGCGAGCAAGCTCGCTCCCACAGTTAATTTGTATACCGCCCACGCGGCAAAGCCGCCCCACTCAACAGGATGAGCGTTAGCTCGGCTGCAGCTTTTGATCTTGATCTGAAGGCCCGTCGGCAGGCTGAGTGGAGGGATTTATCCGGGGGTGGGAGCGCAGCGACCGTTCGACGAAGTCGAACACATCGAGAGGAGGTGCAGCGAAGCAAACCGTAGGCGATGCCCCCGGATGAATCCCGGAGCGAAGGAACCCCGAGCCCCAGCGAGCGGGCCGAACGTCAGGGCACAGACCTTTGGTTACTTTGGGGCGTTTGCCAAAGTGACCCGCCGTAAGGGCGGAACCGCCAGCGGCAACACCCGCAGAAACGGATATACCCCAAAAACCCCAAGAACATGGTCGGCCCAAAGGCCGCCACCACCCAACGCCCAAAAAAAAGCCCCGACCATAAGGCCGGGGCTTTCACATCACATCACAGCTCAATCAGACATCAAAACCGCTTGATCTCAGCCTGAGCTTCCAACTGCTTGCGATACGCCGCAAAGTCCTGCTGCCCCTCACGCGAAGCAAGGAAACGACGGTACTGAACCTTCTCTTCATCCGTCGGCGCAGCCGCTTCGTTAACGCCATTCAGACGCACGATCATCAGACTGCCATCGGGCAACGTCACGCTGGTGAACGTCGGCTTGTCCTTGGCAGCCGGCTTCGGCATACGGAACAACGCCTGCAGCACCGCCGGATCAACACCTTCCTGACCACGAGTGGCCGCTTCGGTGGCTTTCCAGTTCTGACCCTCAACTGCCTTGTCCAACGGCGCCTTGCCATCACGCAGATCAGCAATCAGCTTCTCGGCCTTGGTCTTGGCAGCCGCACTGGCGTGCTCTTTGGTCAACTGAGTGCGGATAGCCACATTCACGCTTTCCAGCGGCAGTTGCGCAGGCTTCAGGTGCTCCTTGGAACGCAGCACGATCACGGTTTCCGGATCCAGCTCAATGGCGGTGCTGTTGGCACCTTCGTCGATCACTTCAGTGCTGAACGCTGCGGTGACCACGGCACGGTTGGCCGCAACACCTTCGCCACCCTCACGACCGAACGGCTTGGAGGTGTGCACGGTCAGCTTCAGATCCGCCGCTGGCTGAGCCAGGTCAGACGCTTCGAACGCCGAGTCTTCCAGTTGCTTGGTCGCCTCGACAAAACGCTGCTCGACCTGTGCGGCTTTCAGCTCGCGGGTCAGCTTGTCTTTCAGGCTGGCCAGAGTCGGCACTTCAGGCGCTTCCACACCCAGCAGCTTGATCAAGTGGTAACCGAAGTCAGTACGAATCGGCTCGGACACCTGGTCTTTCGACAAGGAGTACAAGGCTTTTTCGAACGCCGGGTCGTAAACACCCGGACCTGCATAACCGAGGTCACCACCGTTGTTGGCCGAACCCGGGTCCTGCGAGAACTCCTTGGCCAGCGTTTCGAACTTCTCGCCCTTGGCCAGACGCGCCTGGACTTCGTCGATCTTCGCCTTGGCCTGAGCTTCGGTGGTCTTGTCGTTCACTTCGATCAGAATGTGCGCGGCACGACGCTGTTCCGACAGGTTGGCGATCTCTTTCTGATACGCCGCCTGCAGGTCTTCGTCCTTGACCGCAACCTGATCGAAGAACGAAGACTTCTTCAGTTCTACGTAATCGATGATCACTTGATCCGGAGTCATGAACTCCTTGGCGTGCTCGTCGTAGTACGCCTTGACTTCGTCGTCGGTCAGTTTGACCGCTGCCGGGTCAGCCTTGACGTTCAGGGTGGCGAAATCGCGGGTCTGTTTTTCCAGACGGGCAAATGCCAACACTTCAGCGTCGGTGACGAAACCGCTGCCAGCCACACCGGCACGCAGTTGGCCGATCAGCATTTCCTGAGCCAGCATCTGGCGGAATTGCATACGGCTGTAACCCAGTTGACGGATCACCTGGTCAAAGCGCTCGGAGCTGAACTTGCCGTCCACCTGGAATTCAGGTGTTTGCAGGATCACTTGGTCCAGTGCGCCTTCGGAGAAAGCGAATTTCGCTTGTTCGGCGCCTTGCAGCAGCAGCTTGCGATCGATCAGACCCTTGAGGGCCGATTCGCGCAGCATTTTCTCATCAAGCAAGGAAGCATCGAAGTCTTTGCCCAACTGTTGCATCAACTGACGGCGTTGCATATCAACGGCCTGACTCAGTTCGTTCTGGCTGATTTCTTCACCGTTGACCTTGGCCGCCTCATTCTTGTGAGTCGTGGCCTGGAAAATGGCGTCGAAACCGGTCAGAGCCATCAGTGCAACGATGACCCCGATAATGGTCTTGGCAATCCAGCCTTGTGAATTGTCCCTGATATTCTGCAGCATGCGTCCCCCAGAAACGGTTGAACTTCAAAATTAGGCAACCGTGGAGCGTGGGTAGAATCCGGATAGAAGAAAGGCGCATCCGAGGATGCGCCTTCTCGTAACTGGCGGAGCGGACAGGGCTCGAACCCTCGATCCCGGCGTTACAGGCCACTGTTTCAGCGACCTGCTCTACCGCTCCGCTGCCAAGTCAGGCATGACCCCGACCCGGATGGGTAAAAACCTGAAAACTTAGTTAACAGCTTCTTTCAGTGCTTTACCGGCTTTGAAACCTGGCTTCTTGGCAGCCGGGATTTCCAGAGTCTTGCCGGTCTGAGGGTTACGACCGGTACGAGCCGGACGGTCCGTCACGGAGAAAGTACCGAAACCAACCAGAACAACGGAGTCGCCAGCCTTCAGAGCGCCAGTGACGGATTCGATTACAGCGTCCAGCGCACGGCCAGCAGCAGCTTTCGGGATATCAGCGGATGCAGCGATAGCATCAATCAGTTCCGACTTGTTCACTCTAAGTCCCCTTATATCTATTTTGAGATGATTCTAAGTTTTTTGGTGAAAGCAAAAACGAGTGCTGAATGGCCTACAGACACTTAAGAGCCGCTTTATAACAAGGGCTCTAAAAAACTGTCAAGGAAGCCCCCCAGTCAAAAGCGTATTAATGCGTGCTAATTCTTTCCTTAGAGTCAGACTCACGTTTTTCGTCCTTGGCAACTATCTCCGGAGCCACATCCGGCAAGGGCTCCGGCGCGTATTGCAGCGCAATTTGCAGGACCTCGTCAATCCATTTAACCGGTTTAATCTGCAGATCCTGCTTGATATTGTCAGGAATCTCCTTCAGATCACGCACGTTCTCTTCCGGAATAATCACAATCTTGATTCCGCCGCGGTGAGCCGCCAGCAATTTTTCCTTCAGACCACCAATCGCCAGCACCTGACCACGCAGGGTAATTTCACCGGTCATGGCGACATCGGCGCGCACCGGAATGCCGGTCAATGCCGACACCAGCGCCGTGCACATGCCTACACCAGCGCTAGGGCCGTCCTTCGGGGTTGCCCCTTCGGGCATATGGATGTGCGTGTCGCGCTTCTCGTGGAAGTCCAGAGGAATGCCCAGGCTCTTGGCGCGGCTGCGCACTACAGTGAGCGCAGCAGTGATCGATTCGACCATTACATCGCCCAGCGAACCGGTTTTGATCAACTGACCTTTACCCGGCACAACCGCGGCTTCGATGGTCAGCAATTCGCCGCCCACCTGTGTCCAGGCAAGGCCGGTCACCTGACCGATCTGATCCTGCTGTTCGGCCAGACCGTAGCGGAATTTGCGCACACCCAGGAAGTGTTCCAGCAGATCAGCTGTCACTTTCACCGAGAAGCGTTTTTCCAGTGCGTGCTCTTTAACAGCCTTGCGGCAGACCTTGGCGATCTGACGTTCGAGGCCACGCACACCGGCTTCACGGGTGTAGTAACGAATGATGTCGCGAATCGCTTCTGCGTCGAATTCCAGCTCGCCCTTCTTCAGACCGTTAGCGGCGATCTGTTTAGGCGAGAGGTATTTGACCGCGATGTTGATCTTCTCGTCTTCGGTGTAGCCCGGCAGACGGATCACTTCCATCCGGTCGAGCAGCGCCGGCGGGATGTTCATCGAGTTCGAGGTGCACAGGAACATCACATCGGAAAGGTCGTAATCGACTTCCAGATAGTGGTCGTTGAAGTTGTGGTTCTGCTCTGGATCGAGCACTTCCAGCAATGCCGATGCCGGGTCACCACGCATGTCACTGCCCATTTTGTCGATTTCATCGAGCAGGAACAGCGGGTTGCGCACACCCACTTTTGTCATCTTTTGAATCAATCTTCCCGGCATCGAACCGATGTAAGTCCGACGGTGACCGCGAATTTCCGCTTCATCACGCACGCCACCGAGGGCCATGCGCACGAATTTGCGGTTGGTGGCGTGAGCGATCGACTCTGCCAGCGAGGTTTTACCCACGCCCGGAGGACCGACCAGGCACAACACCGGGCCACGGATTTTCTTCACGCGTTTTTGCACGGCGAGGTATTCAAGAATACGTTCCTTGACCTCTTCGAGGCCGTAGTGATCGGCATCGAGAATGTCTTCTGCGCGCGCCAGGTCCAGGCGTACCTTGCTCTGCGCCTTCCACGGCACTTGCACCAGCCAGTCGATGTACGAGCGCACCACGGTGGCCTCAGCGGACATCGGCGACATTTGCTTAAGCTTGTTCAGCTCGGCCGTGGCCTTGGCCAATGCGTCTTTCGGCAGACCAGCAGCGTCGATACGCTTTTTCAGGTCTTCGATTTCGTTGTGGCCTTCGTCGCTGTCGCCGAGTTCTTTCTGAATGGCCTTCATCTGCTCATTCAGGTAGTACTCGCGCTGACTGCGCTCCATTTGCTTTTTGACGCGACCACGAATGCGTTTTTCGACTTGCAGCAGATCGATCTCGGCATCCAGCAACGCCAGAACGTGCTCGACCCGGGCCGACAAATCGATGATTTCGAGAATTTCCTGCTTCTGCTCGATTTTCAGCGCCATGTGCGCCGCCATGGTGTCGACCAGGCGACCTGGCTCATCGATGCTGTTGAGCGACGACAGGACTTCAGCCGGGACTTTCTTGCCCAACTGTACATATTGTTCGAACTGCGACAGCAGTGTGCGCACGAACACTTCGGATTCGCGCTCGGCGGCGTCGACTTCTTCGATCAGCGACACTTCGGCACGGCAGTGGCCGTCGACTTCGCTGAAGCGTTCGACGGTGCCACGCTGCTCACCCTCGACGAGAACCTTTACGGTGCCGTCAGGCAGCTTCAGAAGCTGTAGAACAGTGGCGATGGTACCTACGCGATAGAGAGCGTCTTCACCGGGATCGTCGTCAGCCGGGTTTCTCTGGGCCAGCAGCAGGATCTGCTTGTCACCCGTCATCGCGGCCTCGAGGGCTTCGATGGATTTCTCGCGCCCCACGAACAGCGGGATAACCATGTGCGGATAAACCACGACATCACGCAATGGCAGGAGAGGCAATTCGATGGTTGTCTTCATGATTTCGCCTCTACGGCGGCCATATGGCCGTAATCAGATGGAATTGAGCTTGAAACCAAGATGGGGGCTGCCTTGAAAAAAAACAAGCGCTAAGCGGATGTAAAAAATGACATAAAAAAAAAGAGGCCCGAAGGCCCCTTCTTTGTTGCGGCGCAGTGGACGCTTACGCGTCCGGTGCTGCCTTGGCGGTCGGCTCACTGTTTTCGTAGATATACAGTGGCTTGGACTTGCCTTCGATCACGCTTTCATCGATCACGACTTTGCTCACCTCGGACTGCGAGGGGATCTCATACATCGTGTCGAGCAGCACACCTTCGAGAATCGAGCGCAGGCCACGGGCACCGGTTTTACGTTCCAGGGCACGCTTGGCGACCGATTTCAGCGCGTCGGTCCGGAATTCCAGATCCACGCCTTCCATCTCGAACAGCTTGGCATACTGTTTGGTCAGAGCATTTTTCGGCTCGGTGAGGATCTGCATCAGCGCAGCCTCATCCAGCTCGTCCAGCGTCGCGAGGACCGGCAGACGACCGACGAACTCCGGGATCAGACCGAACTTGACCAGATCGTCAGGCTCGACTTCACGCAGGGACTCACCGACTTTCTTGCCTTCTTCCTTGCTGCGCACTTCTGCGTTGAAACCGATGCCGCCTTTGGTGGAACGGTTTTGAATAACCTTTTCCAGACCAGAGAACGCACCACCACAGATGAACAGGATATTACGGGTGTCGACCTGCAGGAATTCCTGCTGCGGGTGCTTGCGACCACCTTGCGGCGGTACGGAAGCGACCGTGCCTTCGATCAACTTCAGCAAGGCCTGTTGCACGCCTTCACCGGAAACGTCCCGGGTGATCGACGGGTTGTCGGACTTGCGGGAAATCTTGTCGATTTCGTCGATGTAGACAATACCCATCTGGGCCTTCTCTACGTCGTAATCGCACTTCTGCAGCAGCTTCTGAATGATGTTCTCGACATCTTCACCTACATAACCCGCCTCGGTGAGGGTGGTTGCGTCGGCGATGGTGAACGGAACGTTCAGCAAGCGGGCCAGTGTTTCGGCCAGCAGGGTTTTACCGGAGCCTGTCGGGCCGATCAGCAGGATGTTGCTCTTGCCGAGTTCGACGTCGTCAGCCTTTTTGTCACGCTGATTCAGGCGCTTGTAGTGGTTGTACACCGCTACGGCCAAAACCTTTTTCGCACGCTCCTGACCAATGACGTACTGGTCAAGGATGCCGCTGATTTCTTTAGGCGAAGGCAATTTATGCGCGCTGCTTTCGGCCTGGGCTTCCTGCACCTCCTCACGGATGATGTCATTGCACAGGTCGACGCACTCGTCGCAGATAAAGACCGAGGGGCCGGCAATCAATTTGCGCACTTCATGCTGGCTTTTGCCACAGAAGGAGCAATAGAGCAGCTTGCCGTTGTCCTCGCCGTTGCGGGTGTCAGTCATTCGTTCGATCCAAATCCGATAGGCTTGCAACACAAGATGAAGGCTATTGCGGGCTTTTTCAAGCCCGCCGCTGATCAGACCAGCCGACCAAGCCTATTTTGAGCTGCTTATTTTAAGCTGGGCGCTGGTTGATCACTTCGTCGATCAGGCCATATTCCTTCGCAGCTTCTGCACTCATGAAGTTGTCGCGATTGGTATCGCGCTCGATTTCTTCCAGAGTACGCCCGCTGTGCTTGGCCATCAGCGTGTTCAGGCGCTCGCGAATGAAGAGAATTTCCTTGGCGTGGATTTCGATGTCCGACGCCTGGCCCTGGAAACCGCCCAGTGGCTGGTGAATCATCACGCGCGAGTTCGGCAGGCAGAAACGCTTGCCCGGGGCACCTGCGGTCAGCAGGAAAGCACCCATGCTGCAGGCCTGGCCGATGCAGGTGGTCGACACGTTCGGCTTGATGAACTGCATGGTGTCGTAGATCGACATGCCTGCAGTCACCGAACCGCCCGGGGAGTTGATGTAAAGATGGATGTCCTTGTCCGGGTTTTCCGCTTCAAGGAACAGCAGTTGCGCGCAGATCAGGTTGGCCATGTAGTCCTCTACCGGACCAACCAGAAAGATCACTCGCTCCTTGAGCAGGCGCGAATAGATGTCATAGGCGCGTTCGCCACGAGCAGATTGCTCGACAACCATCGGGACCAGGCCGCCGGCGGCCTGGATATCAGAGTTCTGCTGAATATAAGAATTACGGAACATGCTCTGCAGTCGCTCCCAAATAGTTATGTCTTGAATACGCATAAGCCAGCTCGAGAGCTGGCTTATGGTGTGTACTTCTTAACGCAAATTCAATCAGTCGGCTGCTGGAGCTTCTACCGGCTTGACTGCTTCTTCGTAAGAGACCGCTTTGTCGGTCACACTAGCTTTCTGCAGAACAGTATCCACAACTTGTTCTTCAAGCACAACCGAACGCACTTCGTTCAGTTGCTGCTCGTTTTTGTAGTACCACGACACGACCTGCTCAGGCTCCTGGTAAGCCGAAGCCATTTCCTGAATCATTTCGCGAACGCGAGCTTCGTCAGGCTTCAGGTCGAACTGCTTGACCACTTCAGCAACGATCAGACCCAGCACGACGCGGCGCTTGGCTTGCTCTTCGAACAGCTCGGCCGGCAGTTGATCAGGCTTGATGTTACCGCCGAACTGCTGAACAGCCTGCACGCGCAGACGGTCAACTTCGTTGGACAGCAGAGCCTTAGGCACTTCGATCGGGTTGGTGGCCAGCAGACCGTCCATTACCTGATTCTTGACCTTGGATTTGATCGCCTGACGCAGTTCGCGCTCCATGTTCTTGCGAACTTCGGTGCGGAAACCATCGATGCCGCTTTCCTTGATGCCGAATTGAGCGAAGAACTCTTCGTTCAGCTCTGGCAGCTTAGGCTCGGACACAGTGTTGACGGTCACGGTGAACTCGGCGGTTTTGCCGGCCAGGTCCAGGTTCTGATAGTCCTCAGGGAAGGTCAGGTTCAGAACGCGCTCTTCGCCGGCTTTAGCACCAACCAGGCCTTCTTCGAAGCCCGGGATCATGCGACCGGAACCCAGCACCAGTTGAGTGCCCTTGGCGGAGCCGCCAGCGAATACTTCGCCGTCAACCTTGCCAACGAAATCGATGTTCAGTTGGTCTTCGTTCTGGGCAGCGCGATCGGCCACTTCAAAACGAGTGTTCTGCTTGCGCAGGATGTCGAGCATTTTGTCCAGGTCAGCGTCAGCCACGTCAGCGCTCAGGCGCTCAACGGTGATGCCGTCGAAACCGGCAACGGTGAACTCAGGGAACACTTCGAATACAGCAACGTATTCCAGGTCTTTGCCAGCTTCGAGCGACTTAGGCTCGATCGATGGCGAACCTGCCGGGTTCAGCTTCTGCTCGACCACAGCTTCGTAGAAGGAGGACTGGATCACGTCGCCTACCGCTTCCTGACGAGCATCAGCACCGAAACGGCGCTTGATTTCGCTCATTGGCACTTTGCCTGGACGGAAGCCAGCAATCTTGGCCTTTTGGGCAGTCTGCTGCAGACGCTTGTTGACCTGAGTCTCGATGCGCTCTGCCGGCACGGTGACGCTCATGCGGCGCTCGAGAGCAGTAGTATTTTCAACAGAAACTTGCATGGATATTCCTCGTTGCACAGACGTTAGCCGGCCGTTTCCGACCCCAGAATCAAGGGCATGCATTCTAGTGGGTCAAACTCAAGAAGTCACCCTACTGAAAACGGGTAAAAAAACAGCAGGCATATTATCGGGACCGCCACACCAATGCAGCGCGTCCCACAGGCGAATACAACCAATCACGCCAGGGCTCTGCGCCAACCGCTTCTATATATAGAAGAGACTGCCAATCACTCCCTGACGGCCGCTCTTGCAAGCAAGCCCGGCGAACAGCGCAGCATCATCGAACAACATAAATACGACGAAGCGCCCTGCCCCTGCACCCCGAAACCGGCAATCACCGGTTTTCAGAAGCGCTAAAACAAAAAAGGCGCCAGACTGTTAAATCTGGCGCCTTTCGAAATATGGGGTGGACGATGGGGATCGAACCCACGACAACGGGAGTCACAATCCCGTGCTCTACCAACTGAGCTACGCCCACCATATTGCGTAACAAAAAAGCCAAACAACTTCTTTGTTGAAACCTCACCAGCCCGAAGACATGAATGAAGCTTTAATTGGTGCGGATGAAGAGACTCGAACTCTTACGCCTCGCGGCGCTGGAACCTAAATCCAGTGTGTCTACCAATTCCACCACATCCGCGGATGAAGCTTTTAAAGCAAAGGCGCCAGACTGTTACATCTGGCGCCTTTCGAAATATGGGGTGGACGATGGGGATCGAACCCACGACAACGGGAGTCACAATCCCGTGCTCTACCAACTGAGCTACGCCCACCATATCGCGTTACTTGTGCCAAAGCTGCCTAATGGCGCACCCGGCAGGACTCGAACCTGCGACCATCCGCTTAGAAGGCGGATGCTCTATCCAGCTGAGCTACGGGCGCCTTATTAATCTGTACTCTTAAAGGACTACAAACTAAGTGCTTTCCAGTGTCGCAGAACCTTGATTCCGCTTCACCTTCTTAACCAGTGCTAGGCTGTGCCCGACAAGTGCGACGAATAGTATAGAGCGCTCCGAAGGTCGTCAAATCCTTTTTGAAAAAAATTCATTTAATTAAAGGAGTTAGAGGAATTTGCTGACCAAGCGCCTTTGCCCTCACCGCTCGACATGCGAGAATGCGTTCTCATTTTTTCCCCTCTCGATGGTTAATCACGCGCAATGACTGCACAACTAATCGACGGCAAATCGATCGCCGCCAGCCTGCGCCAGCAGATCGCCCAACGAGTTGCCGAGCGTCGCCAGCAAGGCCTGCGCACTCCCGGCCTCGCGGTGATCCTGGTCGGCAGCGATCCTGCCTCTCAGGTTTATGTCTCGCACAAGCGTAAAGACTGTGAAGAGGTTGGCTTCCTCTCTCAAGCCTACGACCTGCCCTCTGACACCACGCAAGACGCGTTGACCGATCTGATCGATCGCCTCAACGACGACCCTGCAATCGACGGCATCCTGCTTCAGTTGCCGCTGCCCGAGCACCTGGATGCCTCCAGACTTCTGGAGCGTATCCGCCCGGACAAAGACGTCGACGGTTTCCATCCTTATAACGTCGGTCGTCTGGCCCAGCGCATTCCGCTGCTGCGTCCATGCACGCCTAAAGGCATCATGACGCTGCTGGAAAGCACTGGCGCTGACCTTTATGGCATGGACGCAGTGGTCGTCGGCGCCTCCAACATCGTCGGGCGCCCGATGGCGATGGAACTGTTGCTGGCCGGTTGCACCGTGACCGTGACTCACCGCTTCACCAAGGATCTGGCCGGCCACGTTGGCCGTGCTGATCTGGTGGTGGTGGCCGCCGGCAAGCCGGGCCTGGTCAAAGGCGAGTGGATCAAGGAAGGCGCGATCGTGATCGACGTCGGCATCAACCGTCAGGACGACGGCAAACTGGTCGGCGACGTAGTCTACGAAACCGCCCTGCCCCGCGCTGGCTGGATCACTCCGGTGCCGGGTGGCGTCGGTCCGATGACCCGCGCCTGCCTGCTGGAAAACACCCTTTATGCGGCAGAAACCCTGCACGCCTGATCGGTACTTTCAGCAATAAGAAAAACCCGCCTTGTGCGGGTTTTTTCATGCCTGAGAAAAAACTGTAACCGTTCGCCGGAAACCCCTCTTTTTACAGGCCTTTTCACGAGTTTTTCAGGTCGTTCAAACAACCATCGACAGATCTTCAGCCATACTCCTAGAATGCGACGCTTTGAAGAAATAACCCGTTACAAACTAACGGAATATCCAACCTTTATGAGTTCGCCCGCGTGAAAATTCGTCTTTCGATTCTGAGCCTGTTTTTTGCTTTTACAGGCACATTCATCACGCCAACGATCAACGCTGCGGAAACCACCGCTGCCCCCCGTGACGCTTCGACCCTGAAGATCGCCTCCGGCAGCGCCCTGCTCATGGATATGCAGACCAACAAAGTCATCTACTCCAGCAACCCTGACGTGATCGTACCGATTGCCTCCGTCAGTAAGTTGATGACCGGTTTGGTAGTGGTTGAAGCCCGGCAGAACATGGACGAATGGATCAATGTCGATATCAGCAACACACCGGAAATGCGCGGTGTGTTTTCCCGAGTCAAACTCAAGAGTGAACTGCCGCGCCGCGAGATGCTGCTGATCGCCTTGATGTCTTCGGAGAACCGCGCGGCCGCCAGCCTCGCGCACCACTACCCGGGAGGCTACGCCGCCTTTATCGCGGCGATGAACGCCAAAGCCAAGGCACTGGGCATGACCAGCACGCATTTCGTCGAACCGACAGGCCTGTCGGAGCGTAACGTTTCCACCGCCCGCGACCTGAGCAAGTTGCTGGTGGCCGCGCATAAGTATCCGCTCCTCAGCGAACTGACCACCACCAAGGAAAAAACCGTGTCGTTCCGTAAACCCAATTACACCCTGGGTTTCCGTAATACCGATCACTTGGTCAATAAAGCCGACTGGGACATCAAGATCACTAAAACCGGCTTTACCAACCCCGCCGGGCATTGCCTGGTGCTGGTGACGAAAATGGGCAATCGCCCGGTCGCTTTGGTGATTCTCGACGCATTCGGCAAGTACACCCACTTTGCCGATGCCAGCCGCATCCGCAGCTGGGTGGAAACCGGCAGGAGCGCCAACGTCCCAGCCGTGGCTCAACAATACAAAGCCGTGAAAAATCTCAAGTCGCGCCAGAGCGGCGTGGTCGAAGCGTCCAAGTAACCTGCCGCACAAGAAAAAGCCCCGAATCCTCGGGGCTTTTTTTCATCTGCGAATCAGTCATTGGGCAGCGGCATCTTGTCGTCATCGGGGATGCCATCGCCCGCGCTCGGATCCCGCGCAGGTTCCGGCGTCAACACGTTGGGCCGGGCCATCGGGTCGCGCAGCGGGCTGTCCGGGTCCAGCACCGGATCAATCTCCGGCTCTGGCGTGGTGGGCACACTGTCGGGTTTATGGTCGTCGAAGCTTGAATCAGTACTCATACGCACCTCGCATCAAGGTTTCAGATCAGCCAGGGGATCGTAGGGTTTGGCTGGTTTCCTGGGGTCTTCGCCTGGCTCAACGTCGAGAGGCGCCTTGGCGGGGCCGACAGGATCGACTTGCGGATCATCGAGGTCGGGCGAGTCCGGATCAAACCCCAGATCATCTCCCGAAGAATGCTCGGACGAATGCGGGCCTTTCGGTGCTTGGGAATCTGTCATATCGCCTCCTGATTCACCCGCGGAAAGCGGGTTCTATTCGTAGGAGGCTTGCCGGGCGCAGTCGTGCCCGGCAAATGACGAACGGAGACTCAGTGGGCTGCCAGCGCCTTGCGCGCCTGCGCCGCTTCGTTTTCCTGACCGGCCTGAGCCAGATCATCCGCCGCTTTGAGCCAGCGCTGTCGGTCGACGGCTGCGGGGATCTGCGACGGTTTCTGAATCAGCACGGCCCAGCCACCGGACTTTTCCAGTGCCGACTCAAAGGAACTGAAACTCATCAGCTCGCGACGGTTCATGCCGGCGCGCAGCAACACTTTCTGCTTATTGCGGTCGTAGCCGGACAGGATCGCGTAACGCGGTTCGGCCCAGAATGCCGAACCCTCGCTGAAACGCACCATCACCGGATAACCCGCTGCCACTTGCTTCAACAGCGCTGGCAGCTTGCTGTCCAGCGGGTACACCACCATGCCGTACTCACGGGCAAGGTTTTGTAGATTCTGCTGCAATTGGTCTTCGGCACCCGGCAGGTGCAATGGTTTCTCGAGCAGCCCCGGGGTAATCACGATGCCCTGCTGCGACAACAGGCTAGCCAGCACTTGCGGCCCGCTTTGATTGGCTTCACCGCGATAGAACGTGCCGCTGAGTTCGACCCGCTCCGGCAGACGCTTGACCTCGGGCGCGACACTGCCTGCACATCCGGTCAACACGGCCGCGCAACCCGCCACCAGCAGCGCCGCACGAATTCGAGAAAATACCTGCACCATCATCACTCTCTGTTCAGACGCCGGTCATCGTGTTCCGGCAACGCCTGCGATCATAGGGCCGCGCCAGGCTGCGGTATAGCCTTAAGCGGCAGACCCATCGATTGCATAGAGCAAACTGATTGGTCGCAATCGACCTTTGGTCAATAGTCTGAAACACCCCATTGTCTAGACTGTCACTGACACAGAGCGAATTGAAAAAGCGTGCGCCCGATGCAGGGCGAAGAGGAGGCACTGATGAGCCTGACCATGACCATTGTGATGTTGATTGCCGGCTGGCTGGCCGTGGCGGCTGCCATGTTGTGGGGGGTGCTGCGGATTTCGCGGCGCCACCATCATCCGGTTCAGCCTGCTGCGGTTGAGAAAACCGAGAAGCACAGCCCGCGTCACGCAACTGCGCACTGAGGCCAAACTTTAAAAGCAAAAGCCCCTCACCCTAGCCCTCTCCCGGAGGGAGAGGGGACTGATCGAGTCGCTATTGAGAAATACATCGACGTGAAATATCGAGCCGAACTCAGGTTTAAAAACCACGCAGATCGGCTCCCTCTCCCTTGGGAGAGGGCTGGGGTGAGGGGCTGGATCTATTCCACACTGCAAATCTTGAATCAAAAAAAACCGCCTGATCTCTAAGAGTTCAGGCGGTTTTTTGTACTTTCAGCAGTTACGCCTGCTCAGCCAGTTTCTTCTGCCTCGCCCGACGCGACATCATGTTCAGCACTTCAATCGCTGCCGAGAACGCCATCGCCGCATACACATAACCTTTCGGTACGTGGGCACCGAAGCCTTCAGCGATCAAGGTCATACCGATCATGATCAGGAAGCCCAGAGCCAGCATCACCACCGTCGGGTTGTCGTTGATGAACTTGGCCAGCGGCTCAGCAGCAAACAGCATCACCAGTACCGACACCACCACCGCGATGATCATGATCGGCAAGTGTTCAGTCATGCCGACCGCAGTAATGATGCTGTCGATCGAGAACACCATGTCGAGCATCAGGATCTGACCGATAGCGGCGGCAAAACCCAGGGTAACCGTCGAGGTCGCCGACTTCGGATCTTCCGGCGCCGGGTCCATGCTGTGATGGATTTCAGTCGTGGCCTTCCAGACCAGGAACAGACCACCGGCAATCAGGATCATGTCCTTCCAGGAGAACGCCTGGCCCAGAATCTCGATCACCGGCGCAGTCAGCTGCACGATGAAGGCGATGGTGCTCAACAGTGCCAGACGCAGAATCAACGCCATACCGATACCGATGCGGCGCGCTTTCTGCTGATACTGCTTGGGCAGCTTGTTGGTCAGGATCGAGATAAAGATCAGGTTATCGATGCCGAGCACGATTTCCATCACCACCAAGGTGGCCAAAGCAACCCAGGCGGTGGGGCTGGCGGCGAGCTGTAACAGATATTCCATGGGTCAGTCCTGACTCTGTGTAAGACGAATTAGATGGTCTTGGAGGAAGATTCGGATTTTTCCGCATCTTTTTCCGGTGTTTCTTTCTTCTCGATCAGCCCGCCGGTGGCATCGCTGAGTGCTTGCTCGGCGGCTTTGTGGGTGTCGTCAATCGCTTGCTTGGCGCTTTCGGCAGCCTTGCCCATCAGTTGCTGAGCGCTTTTCTCGGCCTGATCGCAACCGGCCAGAAGCAGTAAAGACGTAAACATCAATGCTGGGATGGTGTATTTCATGAGGCTTCCTTCGAATGAACAGACAGGGTCACAGACCAGCCGTCGATGGCTGGGCATTCTAGGGAGATGAACACTTCAGGAAAATTCGTATTTTTAGCGGCTATACTTCGGTTTTCACGAACTGTAGAACGTCATGCTCAATTATCGACAACTGCATTACTTCTGGGTCGTAGCCAAGACCGGCAGCATCGTGCGCGCCTGCGAGCAACTGAACCTGACGCCACAAACCATCAGCGGGCAAATTTCACTGCTCGAACAGACGTATGGCATCGAGTTATTCAGACGGGTCGGCCGGCAACTCGAATTGACCGAAGCCGGACGCCAAGCCCTGCCCTACGCCGAGCAAATGTTTCAGCTGGGTGGCGAGCTGGAACTGATGCTGCGCGCGCAACCCAACGAACAACAGATCCTGTTCCGCGTCGGCGTGGCAGACGTGGTGCCCAAGTCCATCGTCTATCGCCTGATCGCACCGACCATGGAGCTGAACGAACCACTGCGCATCACCTGCCGCGAAGACAAGCTCGAACGTTTGCTCGCCGATCTGGCCATCCAGCGTTTGGACCTGGTGATTTCCGACAGCCCGATGCCCTCGCACCTCGACATCAAGGGCTACAGCCAAAAGCTCGGTGAGTGCGGGATCAGTTTTTTCGCCACCCCGGAACTGGCAGCCAAATACGGCCAGGATTTCCCACGCAGCCTGCACGGTGCACCACTGTTGATTCCCGGGCCGGAAACCGTGGTGCGCAGCCGCTTGCAGCGCTGGTTTGCCGAGCAGCAGATCCAGCCGCAAATTGTCGGCGAATTCGATGACAGTGCCTTGATGCAGGCCTTCGGCCAATCCGGCAGCGGGATTTTTATCGGCCCGAGCGTGATTGCCGATGAGGTGAAGCGCCAGTATGGCGTCGAGCTGATTGGCCAGACTGACGCGGTGACCGAGTCGTTCTACGCCATTTCGGTGGAACGCAAGGTCAAGCACCCCGGCATCGTTGCGATTACCGAAGGTGCCCGACGCGAGCTGTTTACCGCGCTATGAGGCCTCGGCGCACATTTCGCGCGGCTTGAGCGTCATCAGCACCATGGCGAGGAACACCGACAGCAAAATGAACCCGGCGGCGGCAAAGCCAAGGAAGCCCAGACCCGCGCTGTCGATGACCCGACCACCGACGATGGCGCCCAGGCCGATCCCCAGATTGGCCCCGGCGATGTTCAACGAGGCGGCAAAGGCCGGCGCTTCCGGCGCCGCTTTCATCAGGCGCACGTGGCTGACCAGGAACAACGCAGCCTGGGTTACGCCCCAGATCCCCATCGCCACCGCCAAGCCCAGCGGCGAATGAATGTTCGGCACCAGCGAGACCATGCCGGCAATCATGAACGCACAGAACAACACCGACGCCCCCAGCGGATGCTTATCGACCGCACGACCGCCCAGCGAGTTACCAATCAACCCGACTGCACCGAAGGCCATCAGGCACCAACCGACCACAGTGCCGTTGAACCCGGCGAGGCGCTCAAGAATGTCGGCCAGATACGTGTAAGCGGTAAACATGCCGCTGAACACCAGAATCGACAGCAGGATATGGCCGATCATCAGCGGACTGCGCAGGATTTTGAATTGCGAGCGGAAGCTGACCTGGTGCTGGTGCAGACTGGTTTTCGGCAGATAAACAAACAGCAACAAGGCTTTGGCAAAAGCGATCACCGCCAAAATCCCAAAGGCACTGCGCCAGCCGAACGCATCGGAAATCAGCGTGCCGACTGGAATGCCGAACACCGTGGCGCAGACAATGCCAAAACCGATCTTGGCAATCGCGCGACCGGCGAAATCCGGACCGACGATGTCCACGGCAGTCTCACTGGCCAAGGCCCAGAACACCGGCAGACCGAGCGCCGGGATCAACCGGGCAATCGCCATCACCCAGATATTCGGCGCCAGCGCCGCCACGGTATTGGCCAGACCAAACATGATCAGGATGCTGATAAACAGCTTGCGCCGCTCGAAGCGGGCGAAATACGCGGTCAGGAAAGGCCCGAACATCGCCACCGTGAAGGCGAACAAAGTCACCAGCAACCCGGCCTGCGGGATGGTGACTGCGAGGTCTCGGGCAATCGCCGGCAACAGGCCGACGATAACAAATTCCGTGGTCAGCACCGTGAATCCGGCAGCGGACAACAGAAGAATGGGCAACAGCATGCGCAACTCCAGCAAAACGACGACACCAGCGTTGACCCGGAGGCCCGCTGGCAGAGTTTGAAAATAAGGATGCGCAATCTTAACAGAGTGTGTCCGGGCTGACTTGCACAAACCTGCCGACTTTGTTGCCTGATCCGGTGGCAGATCGTCACATGCCTGAAGGATAAGGCCTACGCTGTGATAAAGTCCGCGCCCTGAAAAACGTACGGCCTGTTCAACGACCGGCTTATTGGCGTTGATGTCGCGTCAACACTTTCGGTTCGTGGCGGTGGTCTGCCCCTGTTTTGCCATCGCTTTACGCAACCTTGCACCCTATAAAAAATCAGAGATGCCGCTATGACCGCTTCATCCCCTTCTCTATTGCAACGCCTCAAGAACCTCAGCCTGGTCACGCAGATCCTCATTGGCCTGATCGCCGGTATCGCCCTGGCGCTGTTCGCCCCGGAAGCGGCGAAAGGCACGGCGTTCATCGGTAAAGTATTCGTATCGGCGTTGAAAGCCGTCGCACCGATTCTGGTGTTCGTGCTGGTAATGGCCTCGATTGCCAACCACAAGCACGGCCAGGAAACCCATATCCGCCCGATCCTGTTCCTCTATTTGCTGGGCACCTTCGCGGCAGCAGTCGTGGCAGTGGTCGCGAGCATGGCGTTCCCGTCGCATCTGGTACTGTCGACCGACAACGTTTCGGTGACGGCGCCGGGCGGTATCGGCGAAGTGCTGCAAAGCCTGCTGTTGAGCGTGGTCGACAACCCGGTCAGCGCACTGATGAACGCCAACTTCATCGGCATTCTGGCCTGGGCGATCGGCATGGGCATCGCGATTCGCCATGCCGGCGACACCACCCGCGAAGTGCTGGGGGATCTGTCCAACGGCGTGACCTTGATCGTGCGTGTGGTGATTCGCTTTGCACCGCTGGGCATTTTCGGTCTGGTCGCTTCGACGCTGGCCACGTCCGGCTTCGGCGCATTGATCGGTTACGCGCACCTGCTGGCCGTGCTGCTCGGCTGCATGCTGTTCGTGGCGCTGGTGATGAACCCGCTGATCGTGTTCTGGAAACTACGTCGCAACCCGTATCCGCTGACCCTCAAGTGCCTGCGTGAAAGCGGTATCACCGCATTCTTCACCCGCAGTTCGGCGGCCAATATTCCGGTCAATCTGGAGTTGAGCAAGCGTCTGGGCCTGCATGAAGACACCTATTCGGTGTCGATCCCGCTGGGCGCGACCATCAATATGGCCGGTGCGGCGATTACCATTACCGTGTTGACGCTGGCGGCCGTGCACACATTGGGTATTGCCGTGGACATTCCGACGGCGATTCTGCTCAGCGTTGTCGCCGCGATTTGCGCGTGTGGCGCGTCGGGTGTGGCGGGTGGTTCGTTGCTGTTGATTCCGTTGGCGTGCAGCCTGTTTGGCATTCCGAGTGAGATTGCCATGCAGGTGGTGGCGGTCGGTTTCATTATTGGCGTGTTGCAGGACTCGGCGGAGACGGCGCTGAACTCGTCGACTGACGTGCTGTTTACCGCAGCGGCGTGCCTGGGTGAAGAAGCGAAAGCCCAACGTACGGCTTGATATTCGCTGTAATGAAAAGCCCGCCATGGTGTGAACCTTGGCGGGCTTTTTTGTGGCTGAGATCTTTTCCCCCTCACCCCAACCCTCTCCCCCCAAGGGGGCGAGGGGGAAAGGGGGCAGACCGATTGTTGTTCAAGATCTGAGTTCGACTTGATAGTTCAGGTCGGTGTAACTCGAACAAACAACACCGTCAGTCCCCTCTCCCTCTGGGAGAGGGCTAGGCGGGCGGCGTTCCGATGAGGGGCTTTTGACTTTTTAGAACGCGCCCATGTAATCACGCTTGCCCACTTCAACGCCGTTATGACGCAGCAGCGCATAAGTGGTGGTGACGTGGAAGAAGAATTGCGGCAGACCGTAAGTCAGCAGATAAGCCTGACCGCTGAAGCGCTTTTCTTTCGGCGTGCCCGGACGGGTGACGATTTCAATGCCTTCCTTGCCATCAATCTGCTCTGGCTTGATCTCGCCGATGTAGGCCAGCACCTTGGCAATCAGAGCTTGCAGCTCGGCGAAGGTGGTTTCGGTATCGTCGTACTTCGGCACTTCAACTTCAGCCAGACGCGAGGAAACGCCTTTGGCGAAGTCCACGGCGATCTGTACCTGGCGGGTCAACGGGAACATATCCGGGAACAGACGGGCCTGCAGGAACGCGTTCGGGTCGATGTTTTTCTCGGTGGCGTGGGCTTCAGCCTTTTTCAGCACATCGCTCAAAGCGTTGAGCATTTGTTGAAAAACCGGGACAGATGCGGCGTACAGGGAAATGGTCATGGCAGTCTCGTGTGGTGGCTGGGTGGAACAAGGAGGCGATTATAGCCATGCTTGATGACCACACGGCTTGCCTTTTGTTTGGCAAGGATTAGGCTAGGCGCCTTCGACTGCAGAGGGAACGCGCGATGACCACAGAACCAGAATCCACCTTCGACGAGCCACGGCTCAATGCCACGGAAATTCGCATCCTCGGCTCGTTGATCGAGAAACAGGCCACCAGTCCGGAAACCTATCCGCTGACCCTGAATGCACTGGTCACGGCGTGTAATCAGAAAACCAGCCGCGAACCGGTGATGAACCTGACTCCGGGCCAGGTCGGCCAGAGCCTGCGCGCACTGGAAGGTCGTGGTTTCGCCAAACTGGTAATGGGCAGTCGTGCCGACCGCTGGGAGCACAAGGTCGACAAGGCGCTGGAGTTGGTGCCGGCGCAAGTAATTCTGAGCGGTTTGATGTTTCTGCGCGGCCCGCAAACCGTCAATGAACTGCTGACCCGCAGTGGGCGCATGCATGAATTTGAAGACACCGAGCAGGTGGTGCATCAACTTGAGCGTTTGATTGCGCGGGGGCTGGCGGTACTGATTCCACGTCAGGCCGGGCAGCGCGAAGATCGCTACACCCATGCTCTGGGTGATCCGGCGGATAGCGAGGCGATCATGGCGGCACGGCAGAACCCGTCGGATCGCAGTACCAGCAGTGGCGTTTCGGTTGAGCGTATTGAAGAGCTGGAAGCGCGGATTGCCGCGCTGGAAGAGCGTCTGGCCCGCCTCGAATAGCCAAACAAAACCAATGTAGGAGTGAGCCTGCCCGCGATAGCGGTGTGTCAGTCAAATTACCGTTAATGACACACCGCTATCGCGAGCAGGCTCACTCCTACAGGGATCTGCGCATTACTCGCCATCCCAGTAATCCACACCGTCCGCCTGCCGTGCCACAGCCACAAAACCTGAGGCATTGCCCTCGGCATCGATGTTGAAGTTATCCATCACCGCATACTTGTTCGAATCCGGGTACTCGCAGATTTCCGGCTGTTGCTGGGTACTCACCGCCAGATAACGCAGTTCAGCCTGACTGGTATTGATGATCTGATGCGCCTTCTCCGGGCCGCCCGGCGGGCAAGCGATCACATCGCCTTCGCGGATCGGAAAACGCTCCGTACCAAGACGCACCTCGCCCTCCCCGGCCACCACGTAGAACATCTCTTCGTTGACCCGATGACTGTGAAACGGACTGCCGCGCATGCCCGGAGGCAAGGCGTACAGGCGATAACCGAGTTTCTGCGAACCCAGTTGCTGGCCAATCCGCGCCATGCGCTGCTGATAGCGGCCGGCGGTTTCGCCTTCCGGGGCCAGGGCTTCGGGCAGGGGTTCGAGTTCGACCTGATGCAGGTTGAGGATGGGCGGATGCATGGGAGCCTCGGTCACGGTTTTTGTGGTGGGCAAGTCTGGGCTTGCTGGGGAGGCAGTATAGGCAGCAGGATAAACCGAGGTGAATTCATCGCTGGCAAGCCAGCTCCCACAGGTTTCGGGTTGGAACACAAATCTGTGAGCAGCTCCCATACCTTGTGGGAGCTGGCTTGCCAGCGATGAGGCCAATTAACTCACTGCATAATTATGAGAATCAGCTCCGGGCAAACGCCACCGCCGCCGCAAATTGCTCTTCAGTCGGGCGCACGCCGGTGTACAGCACAAACTGCTCCAGCGCCTGAATCGCAATCACCTCAAGCCCGGTAATTACCCGCTTGCCCTCAGCCCGACCACGTACGATCAACGGTGTCTCCGACGGGATCGCCACCACATCAAACACCGTATCCGCAGCCTTGATCGCCTCAGGCTCAAACGCCAGTTGCCCCGCCTCCGGCCCGCCATCCATGCCCACCGGCGTCACATTGATCAGCATCTGCGGACGTTCATCGCCCAGTTCCGCCTGCCAGCGATAACCCAGCGAATCCGCCAAGGCACGCCCGGCGCGCTCGTTGCGGGCGACGATCAAACCGTTTTTATAACCGCCATCACGCAAGGCGCTGGCCACCGCTTTGGCCATGCCGCCGCTGCCTCGCAGGGCGAAGGTCGAATCCTTGGGTACCGCGTGGGTTTCCAGCAACTGCGCGACAGCAATGTAATCGGTGTTGTAAGCCTTCAGATGGCCGTCGGTATTGACGATGGTGTTGATCGACTGGATCGCTGCCGCCGACGCATCCAACTCATCGACCAGCGCAATGCACGCTTCCTTGAACGGCATCGACACGCCGCAACCGCGAATGCCCAAAGCGCGAATGCCGCCCACGGCACCCGTCAAATCCTGGCTGCTGAACGCCTTGTAATAGAAATTCAGGCCCAACTGCTCATACAAATGGTTATGAAAACGCAGACCGAAATTGCCTGGGCGTCCGGACAGGGACATGCACAGCTGGGTGTCTTTGTTCGGGTTCATCTGCATGAAACTTCTCCTTCAAACGCACTTTCGGATAAACGGGATTAGCCAGCCCATCGGCTTCTGAACGATCATTGAGGCCTGTTTTAAAAGGTGCTGCGCGGCCATTACGCGGCCCGGTAAAGAAGCCGGTACAGACCTTACACAAAATTTACCCAGCGGCTGTGCTGATTTTCAGAATTTCGCTGTCTTAGAAGTATCCCCGCGACAACTGTGGGCCTGGTGCAGGCCCTGCCGCCGGGTCGAAGAACCGAGGACTTATCATGATTCGTAAACTCCCCATTCTGGCCTTGCTGATTGGCGCACTCGCTGTCACAGGTCAGGCAGAAGCCGGTGGTGGCCACGGCTGGCAAGGCCCTGCGGTGTTTGGCGCGATCGTCGGCTCGGCCATCATCGGCTCGGCACTGATCAACCAGGATCGGCCGGTATACGTGCAACAACAGCCGGTTTATGTTCAGCCACAACCGGTCTACGTGCAGCAGCCGCCACCACCGGTCTACTACCAGCCGGCACCGGTGTATGTGCAACAACCGGTGTACATCCAACAGGCCCCCGTCTACTACGGCCCGCCTCGCGGTTATTACGGCCGGCCACATGGCTACTACGGTGGCCCACGCTGGTAATCGCAACACTGAGCCCCGCTTTTATAGCGGGGCTTTTTTATGACCGTTGGTCGGCCAGCGTCTGAAAAAATCTCGCCAAGGTCGCTGTGAGGACAGTTTCACCGGCTAAAGTCGGCATGATTGAGTGACCGTTATGTACATTTACGCAAAACGGTCACTCGTTTGTCATGACGGAACCGCAATCTGAATCCGTCCGTAAACAACAAGTTGATAACAACAAGGACGACTGTATGCCAACACAAAACCCGCACCGCATCGTCGGCCTGTGCACCTCAAGCAAGGTGTACGGCGCGCTGACAGAACTCAAGCACCTGGAAGGCCATCGCTGCGCCAAGTTCCTTTCGCTGCTGGCGGAAAACCTCGTGCACAAAGGTTTGCTCAACGAACGCGAAGTCATGCACATGCTCGATCAAGTGGTCGACTGAGCCCGCCCTCAACGGCATCAATGACCACTATCGAAAGCGTTGATTGTCCGTAGAAGCGGCGACTCATTAAGGTAGCTCCATTGATAGATGGAGGTACCCGTCATGGCTCAGGTTCAAATCATGTCCGTTATCGGCAGCGCCGTTCCCGCCTCGCTCAGAGCCTCGGGCCTGCTTGCCTGCTGGTATCTGATGCGCGACGGTGAGGCGATCAGCGGCCCGCTCACTTCGCTGCCCGCTGCGCAGGCACTGTCGCAGAAGATCGTCAGCGAGCCGTTTCACGCTTAAGGCAGTTGCACCTTGGGCTTGGTTTCGGCGAACAGCGCCCAGCTCGACATGAACAACGCCGCGATCAGCGGGCCGATCACAAAACCATTCAGGCCGAATACCGCAAGGCCACCCAGAGTCGAGATCAGAATCATGTAATCGGGCATTTTGGTGTCCTTGCCCACCAGAATCGGTCGCATCACGTTGTCCACCAACCCGATCACAAACACCCCAAACAAGCCCAGCACCACGCCCTGCCAGATCATCCCGCTGAGCAGGAAATACACCGCGACCGGCGCCCAGACAATCCCCGCGCCCACTGCTGGCAGCAACGACAAAAACCCCATCAAGACCGCCCACAGCAAGGCGCTGGGGATGTCGAGAAACCAGAAAATCGCTCCGCCCAGCGCGCCCTGAGTCACCGCGACTACGAGATTGCCCTTCACCGTCGCGCGTACCACGCGGTTGAACTTCAACTGCAAGCGCCGCTTGTGGCCTTCCTCCAGTGGCACGGCAGTGCGCACCTTGCGCGCCAGTTCGGCGCCGTCACGCAGAAAGAAAAACAGCAGATACAGCATGATGAAGAAACTCACCACGAACTCGAACGTACCTTGGCCAAAACTGAACGCTTGAGTGGCCAGCACCTGGCTGCCCTGCATCGCCGATTTGACGATTTTCTCGCGCAGGCCATTGAGTTCGCCCATGCCGAAGCGGTCGAGCAAGTGCTGAAAGTACGGCGGCAGACTGTGCTTGAATTGCGCCAGATACGCGGCAATGTCCAGCTCGCCGCTTTCGATGCTCTTGTAGACCGCTGCGCCTTCCTGCACCAGCAGCACACTGAGGATGATCACCGGCAGAATCGCGATCACCAGGCAGACCGCCAAGGTACACAGGGACGTCAGGTTGCGCTGCCAGCCGAATTTCGCCTGCAGCCGGCGCTGCATCGGCGCAAACACAATGCCGAGAATCACCGCCCAGAACACCGCGCCGTAGAACGGCAGGAGGATCCAGATAAACGCCACCGTGACCAGCAACAGCAGCACGGTGAGGGATTTGAATTGAAGGCTTTTTTCGTTCATGTCCGATCCATGTCAGTCAGGCGTCATGCACGCCCCGATGCTTAGTCAACCGGGGCCTGCACGAGTGCCATCTTTATTCATGGAGCATAGTTGCGGATCAGCGCAAGCCGATTAACGAACCGGCAACTTGACGATTTCAGCCGTGCTCAGCACATCGCCGAAGGTGTCCTCGACTTCCGCCAGTGCGGCTTTGTGCAAGGCATCCTTGTCGATGGATGTGCCATTGACGCGGGTGATCGCACGGGTCGCCGAGGCGTCGGAGGCGACGATCACGCTGTAACCGAGTGGCGCCGCGTCCCGCGCGGCACCGGCGACGCAAGCGTGGGTCATCAGGCCCGCGACGATGACCGTGTTGATGCCGGATTGCTTCAGCCGTTCGTTCAGATCGGTGCTGCCGAACACGCTGACCGTGGTCTTTTGCAGCACCGCATCCTTCGCGCGTGGCTGCATGTCCGGGTGAAATTTCACGGTTTCGCCATCGATGGCAAACACCGCCGAGCCTGCCGGGGCGATATGTTGAACGTGGTACACGGGGATCTTGTGGCTGTCGGCAAACGTGATCAACTCACGGGTTTTCGCCAACGCAGCGGCACCGTCCGGAATTGGCATCCTGCCGGCGAAGTATTCGTTTTGAAAATCGATCACCAACAAGGCGGACTTGCCGGCCGGTAACTGGCTGACCGGTGTGACCCCGGACATTGCGCGAATGGTCGGATGGTTGTCTGCCAGTGCACCGGTGCTGGCCAACACACCGGAAAATGCACAGGCGCTGAGGAAACGACGGGTAAAACGTTGCATGGCGAGTGCCTCTGTTCAGTTAAGTGATGAACAAAGCTTAAGCAGCCGCCAGACCGTCGAACACAGTGAAACCGGCACATGATTTGTGCTGTTTCTGCACAAACAGAAACTGCCAAAACCTAGATCCAGATCAATGTTCGCGATTGGTACCCGTTCTACCCTGCCGCGCTTTTACGACCGACACCGCCATGACGCCGACCCTCGCCACCCCCGAACTGCTCGCCCCCGCCGGCACCCTGAAAAACATGCGCTACGCCTTCGCCTATGGTGCCGATGCGGTCTACGCCGGCCAACCGCGCTACAGCCTGCGGGTGCGCAACAATGAATTCGATCACGCCAATCTGGCACTGGGCATTCGCGAAGCCCAGGCGCAGGGCAAGCGCTTCTATGTCGTCGTCAACATCGCGCCGCACAACGCCAAGTTGAAGACCTTCCTCAAGGATCTGGCGCCGGTGATCGAGATGGCGCCGGATGCGCTGATCATGTCTGACCCGGGCCTGATCATGCTGGTGCGCCGGCATTTCCCGCAGATGCCGATCCACCTGTCGGTGCAGGCCAATACGGTGAACTGGGCGAGCGTCGAGTTTTGGCAACAACAGGGTTTGAGCCGGATCATCCTGTCGCGGGAATTGTCGCTGGAAGAAATCGGCGAAATTCGCGAACAAGTGCCGGGCATGGAACTGGAAGTGTTCGTTCATGGCGCATTGTGCATGGCTTACTCCGGGCGCTGCCTGCTGTCGGGTTACATGAACAAACGCGATGCCAATCAGGGCACCTGCACCAACGCCTGTCGCTGGAAATACTCGGCGCAAGCGGCCACGGAAAATCAACTCGGCGACATCGTCCAGACCTTCCAGCCCGAGCCGACCCTGGGCCTCGGCGCTCCTACCGATCAGGTGTTCCTGCTACAGGAAGCCAACCGCCCCGATGAATTGATGCCGGCATTCGAAGACGAACACGGCACCTACATCATGAACGCCAAGGACCTGCGCGCGGTGCAGCACGTCGAGCGCCTGACGCGCATGGGCGTGCACTCATTGAAGATTGAAGGCCGGACCAAATCGCACTTCTATTGCGCACGCACCACGCAGGTGTATCGCCGGGCGATTGATGATGCGGTGGCCGGGCGTGAGTTTGATCGCAGCCTGATGACGGACTTGGAGTCGCTGGCGCAGCGTGGCTACACCGAGGGTTTTCTGCGTCGGCATGTGCATGACGAGTACCAGAATTATCAAAATGGCAGCTCGGTATCGGAGCGTCAGCAGTTTGTGGGTGAGCTGACAGGGGAGCGGCGTGAGGGGCTGGCCGAGGTCAAGGTGAAGAACCGTTTTGGTCTTGGTGATCATCTGGAATTGATGACGCCCACGGGCAATTTTCATTTTGATCTGCGTGAGTTGCAGAGTGTTAAGGGTGAGGCGATCGAGGTGGCGCCGGGGGATGGGCACACGGTTTTTGTGCCGATTCCGGAGGCGGTGGATTTGCGGTTTGGGTTGTTGATGCGGGATATCGGTGTTGCCTGAAAAGGCCCCTCACCCTAGCCCTCTCCCAGAGGGAGAGGGGACTGATTGGGGGATGTTGGAGAGGTTCATCGACCTGAACGTGCTGCGCCGAATCCATAATCGACTTTTCTGATCAAGCACACTGGACTCGGTTGAATCTATATTCAACACGGTGTTTCAGGTCGGCGTATAGCGCATGACAACTCGGTCGGCCCCCTCTCCCTTTGGGAGAGGGCTGGGGTGAGGGTCGGCGTTTCCTACACACTAAACTCCTCCCGCAACATCGCTACAAACGCCTCCCGCGCCGGATGCACCCCGGCGTTTTCATGCCAGTAAAACAAGTTATCGACAGCCGTCAACTCAGCAAACTCATACCCCACACACCCGGCCCCTTTCGCGTACTGCTCAAACACGCCCTTGGGCACCAGCGCCACGCCCGCCCCGGCACTCACACAACCGACAATCGCGCCATAACTGGCGAGACTGACGATCGGCAGCGACAACCCCTGACGCAACAACCAATGCTCCAGCGCCGCTCGATACGGACAACCCTGCGGCCACATGAACACGGTTTTGTCCTGCAGGTCTTCGATGCCGCGCACTGGTCCGAACGAGGTCGACGCGATCAACAGCAATTCTTCGCGATACATCGGCGTGCGCCTGAGCTGTGAACGTTCGACATCCACCGCGACAATCGCCCCGTCGAGACGATGGCTGACGGTGTCATCGAGCAACTGCCCCCACGTGCCGGTGGTGAGTTCCAGCGCGACCTGCGGATAGCGCTGGTGAAACTTCGCCAACAAGCGCGGCAAGCGCCCGGTCGCCGAGGACTCGATCGCACCGATGCGCAACGGCCCGGACGGCTCGGCCGAGGGGTCCACTGCACGTTTGGCTTCAACGGTCAGCGCCAGAATCTTCTCCGCATAGGCGAGAAACGTCTGCCCCGCCGGGCTGATGCGCAACCCGCGCCCCTCACGCAGAAACAACGCAACGCCCAACTCGGCCTCGAGCGCCTTGATCCGCGCGGTGATGTTCGAGGGCACGCAAAACAGCTTTTCCGCTGCCCGCGCGATGCTGCCGACCTCGGCCACGGTCTTGAACATACGGATTTGCGCCAGCTCCATATTCATCACTCTGAGTGAACATTTGACGCAGTATAAGTCAGTTGTGGCGAATGATTGGCGGCCCGGATACTCGGCGCATCGACACCACCGAGCGCCCGATCATGCCGCACCCTTCCCCGTGGAAAATCCTCTTGGCGATGGCCTTTGTCGTTGGCTGCTGGGCGTATTCGCCGACCGGCATTCACATCGGTCTGCAAGCCTACGACCCCGGGCATCTGGCATTGCTGCGCTTTCTGTTGGCGTCGTTGTTCATGGCGTTGATCGCCGTTTTCAAAGGCATGCGCCTGCCGCACTGGCGCGATGTGCCGCTGTTGTTCGCCCTGGGTTTTTTCGCCGTCAGCCTGCATCACGTCGCACTGAACATCGGCCAGCAAAGTGTCAGTGCCGGCGCTTCCAGCGTGTTGGCGCAATCGAGCCCGTTGTTCAGCACGTTGCTGGCGCGATTCGTGTTCAAAGATCAGGTCAGCGCCTGGCGCTGGGGTTGTGTGTTGCTCGGCTTTGTCGGTGTGGTGATTGTGGTCAGCGGCGATAAGGGTCTGGGCGATATCGATGCGCATGCCCTGCTGATCCTGCTGGCGGCCGTTTCATGGAGCGTTTACTTCGCCCTGCAAAAGCATCATGCGCGGCGTTACGACGGCTTCAGTCTGGCGTGTTACGCGGTGTGGTCGGGGACGTTGATGCTGCTGATTTATCTGCCCGGGCTGGGTCAAGCCGTGCTGAATGCGCCGCTGCGGGTGCAGTGGGCGGTGTTGGCATTGGGCGTGTTTCCCAGTGCGCTGGCCTATCTGGCGTGGGGGTTTGTGCTCCAGCATGTGGATTTGAGCCGGGCGACGATGACGTTGTATCTGATTCCGCCAACGGCGATGGGGATTGCGTCGGTCGGGTTGGCGGAGCGGCCGACGTTGCTGGTGCTGGTGGGGTCGGTGGTGGTGTTGATCAGTGTGTTGGCGTTGAATCTGGAGCGGCGGGTTGGGGGTGTTCGGGCAGCGATCTGATCAATGATTGTTGTTGAGGCAAATGCCGACATCGCTGGCAAGCCAGCTCCCACAGGGTTCTATGGTGAACATAGTTTTCAGGTACATCCGCATAACCTGTGGGAGCTGGCTTGCCAGCGATGAGGCCAGCCCAGACAACACATTAATCAAGGCAATCGCCGATCAGCGCCGATCATCCGACAACGGCGTCGGCTCATCCGCCGGCGGTACATCGTCATCCGCCGCCGGATCCTTCCAGTCTTCGGGCCGATCAGCATCGCTCAACGGATCACGCCCTGGGGGCATGCCCATCGGTGAATCGTGATCGGCCAGGGTCGGTTCATCGGTACCCGGCATCGGCCGGGTTGGATCGGTTGGCAGCACACCACCCTGAAACAGCAAATCATTAGCCATGACACACCTCACCAAGGAGGTCCGGAATACCCGGGCCGTACAACTTGGAATCAGGCCTGTGGACGGCGCGCTATCGAACAGACCGACGGCGTTCAACCTTGCGCGGAAAAACGGTCGCGGCTGTTGGTCAGGTGCAACCACATGGCTGCCCGCGCGGCATCCGCATCCTGACGTTTGATCGCATTCAGAATCGCCTCATGCTCCAGATGGGCCAGTTGCCCGAGTTTGCTCAAATCCGCCGCGCCACGTTCAGCAGCATTGAGCCGGTTACGCGGAATCATCGCACTGCCCAGGTGTTGCATGATCTCGCTGAAGCAGACGTTGCCGGTGGCCTCCGCGATCAGCAGATGAAAGCGCCGATCGGCCTCGACGCAGCTGTCGTTGTTGTCGAGCAGCCGTTGATAGTCATCCAGCGCCTGACGCATTTGCAGCAATTGCTGCTCGGTACGGCGTTGCGCCGCGAGCGCCGCCGCTTGTGTTTCCAGGCCCAGACGCAATTCAAGAATGCTGCGCACGCCGAGCGCCGTGTCGACGTTAAGGCGCAAGCCCTGCTCCGCCGCGCGCTCGATGACAAACGTGCCGATGCCGTGGCGCGTCTCGACCAGCCCCGAAGCCTGCAATTTGGAAATCGCCTCGCGCACCACGGTGCGGCTGACGCCATGTTCCTGAACGATGGCGTTCTCCGAGGGCAGCTTGTCGCCGGGTGACAGCTGGCCGAGCAGGATGCTCTGGGTGAGTTTCTCCACCAGATCATGGGCGAGGTTGTGCGCACGTTTGCGAGCGGGAGCGTCGAAGTCTTCTTGCATGGTTGGTTCCGGTGATCGGGGCTTGCCGATCGTAGCATCGCGCGCGAGGCTTACAAGATTGATTTTAGCGGACCAACTTGTATGACAACACTCAAATTAATCGAAATGATTTGATACTTCCCAGACGAACAGAGCCGCACAACCGTAGGAAGCCTTCACTTCTCAAAAGCCATAACACCCAGCAATCATTGAGCGTCCGTGTAAAAAAGCATAAAAAACCGGCTTTCCAGAGAAAATTAATCGGCCTTCCCCACTTGTAGGACAAAAATTCTCAGTTGTATGATGTCTAGCAACAACGCAGCACCTGCCCTACCCCGCATAAAAATAATCAGTGGGAGAAAACCAAGTGAAAACCTCCGTCTCCGGGATGAACGAGGGCGTCGATTCGACACTCGCGTCGGCCATCTCGAAAGTGAAACGCCACGTCCTGCCGCTCTTCGTGATCATGTTCATCGTCAATTACATTGATCGGGTGAACATCGGTTTCGTCCGCACCCACATGGAACACGACCTCGGTATTGGTGCCGCCGCTTACGGCTTCGGCGCCGGGTTGTTCTTCATCGGTTACGCGCTGTTTGAAGTCCCCTCCAACATGCTTTTGCAGAAAGTTGGCGCACGCATCTGGCTGACCCGCATCATGTTCACCTGGGGCCTGGTTGCCGCCGGCATGGCGTTTATCCAGAACGAAACCCACTTCTACGTATTGCGCTTTTTGCTCGGCGTGGCCGAGGCCGGGTTCTTTCCCGGGGTGATCTACTACTTCACCCGTTGGCTGCCCGGCGCCGAACGCGGCAAGGCGATTGCGATCTTCCTCAGCGGCTCGGCCGTGGCCTCGCTGATCTCCGGCCCGTTATCCGGCCTGCTCCTGCAGATCAACGGGCTGGGCATGCACGGCTGGCAATGGATGTACTTCATTGAAGGGATGTTCTCGGTGTGCCTGTGCGTCTTCGTCTGGTTCTGGCTCGACGCCAAACCCCACGACGCGAAATGGCTGAGCCGCGCCGAACAGGACGCACTGGTCAACGCCATCGACGCTGAACAGAAGGCCCGCGAAGCTGCGACACCGATCCGGCCATCCATGGGCAAGCTGCTCAAGGACCGCCAGATCATCCTGTTCTGCCTGATCTACTTCTTCATTCAGTTGACCATCTACGCGGCAACCTTCTGGCTGCCGAGCATCATCAAGAAAATGGGCGAGATGAGCGACTTCCAGGTTGGCCTGTTCAACTCGATTCCGTGGTTGTTGTCGATCATCGGCATGTACGCCTTCGCTTCGTTCTCGGCCAAGTGGAAACACCAGCAGGCGTGGGTCGCCACCGCCCTGTTGATCGCCGCAGCGGGGATGTTCATGTCCACCACCGGCGGGCCGATCTTCGCCTTCGTTGCGATCTGCTTTGCCGCACTGGGCTTCAAATCCGCGTCGTCGCTGTTCTGGCCGATTCCGCAGGCCTATCTGGATGCACGCATCGCCGCAGCGGTGATCGCGTTGATCAACTCGGTGGGCAACCTTGGCGGCTTCGTCGCGCCGACCACGTTCGGCCTGCTCGAAGAACACACCGGCTCGATTCAGGGCGGCCTCTATGGCCTGGCCGCGACCTCGATCATTGCCGCGATCATTGTCTTCTTCGCACGCACCACGCCGAAACCTGCTGCTGATATCGCCGTGGCCGATGCTGCGCCGAAACACGCCTGAATTCTTTATTAAAAGGATAAAAACATGACTGCACACGACACCGCCAAAGCCCCGATCATCACCGAAATGCAAGTCATCCCCGTGGCCGGCCACGACGGCATGCTGCTCAATCTGAGCGGCGCCCACGGGCCGTTTTTCACCCGCAATATCGTCATTCTCAAAGACAACGCCGGCCACACCGGCGTCGGTGAAGTGCCCGGTGGCGAGCGTATTCGCCAGACCCTGGAAGATGCGCGCAGCCTGGTGATCGGCAGCCCGATCGGCACCTGGCAGAAGATTCTCAATCAAGTGCGCCAGACCTTCGCCGACCGCGATGCCGGCGGCCGTGGCCTGCAGACTTTTGACCTGCGCATCACCATTCACGCGGTCACCGGTCTCGAAGCCGCGCTGCTCGATTTGCTCGGTCAGCATCTCGACGTACCGGTGGCGGCATTGCTCGGCGAAGGTCAGCAACGCGATGAAGTGAAGATGCTCGGTTATCTGTTCTACGTTGGTGATCAGCGCGAAACCGATCTCGCCTATCGCAGCGAACCGGACGCCGACAATGACTGGTTCCGCGTACGTCACGAGAAGGCCATGACTGCCGAGGCCGTGGTGCGCCTCGCCGAAGCGGCCCATGCCAAGTACGGTTTCAAGGACTTCAAACTCAAGGGCGGCGTGCTCAGCGGTGATGCCGAAATCGAAGCGGTGACAGCGCTGGCCGAACGCTTTCCCGAGGCGCGCATCACCCTTGATCCGAACGGTGCGTGGTCACTCAAAGAAGCTATTCGTTTGTGCCGCGATCAGCATCAAGTGCTCGCCTACGCCGAAGACCCGTGCGGTGCGGAAAACGGTTATTCGGGCCGTGAAGTGATGGCCGAATTTCGCCGCGCTACAGGGCTGAAAACCGCCACTAACATGATCGCCACTGACTGGCGCGAAATGGGCCACGCGATCCAGTTGCAGTCGGTGGACATCCCGCTGGCCGACCCGCACTTCTGGACCATGCAGGGTTCGGTGCGCGTGGCGCAGATGTGCCATGAATGGGGCCTGACCTGGGGTTCGCATTCCAACAACCACTTCGACATTTCGCTGGCGATGTTCACCCATGTCGCCGCTGCTGCGCCGGGCGAGATCACCGCGATCGACACCCACTGGATCTGGCAGGACGGCCAGCGCCTGACCAAGGCGCCGCTGCAAATCGTCGACGGTCTGGTGCAAGTGCCGAAGAAACCGGGGCTGGGTGTCGAACTGGACATGGACCAAGTGGCCAAGGCTCATGAGCTATATAAAGGCATGGGCCTCGGCGCGCGGGATGACAGCGTGGCGATGCAGTTTTTGATTCCGGGGTGGAAGTTCGATAACAAGCGGCCGTGTCTGGTGCGCTGATCATCAACCCAAACCGATATCCCCACAGGCTCACTTCTACTGGGAATAGGGGTTGAATCCGAGTAGCTGGTTCAACAAATGAACCTGTGGGAGCTGGCTTGCCAGCGATAGCGGTGGGTCAGCCAACATCGATGTTGGCCGTGCCGGCCCTATCGCTGGCAAGCCAGCTCCCACAGGGGATGATGTGAGTCATGTAGAGATTTGCAGCAGCCAGGTTTTGAAAGCCATCATCGCCGCCGTTTCCGGCCGCGACTGCAACCGCGTCAACCAGTAACTCCCCGTCGTAATCTCAATCGCAAACGGCTGACAAATCGCCTCCGCCGCCAGTTGCCGGGCGAACATCAGCGGCGGCGCCAACGCCACCCCGCTACCCTGCAAAGCCGCTTCCATCATCGCCAACGACGAATCAAACACAATGCTCTGCGGCGGTGCCGCCTGCGTCGCCAACCCTGCCGCCTGAAACCACTCCGGCCATTCATCGGTGCGATAGGAACGCAGCAGCGTCTGCTGCAACAAATCCCCCGGCGAATGCAATTGCCGGGCGATCTCCGGCACGCACAACACCGACAGCGGCGCCTCAAGCAAACGCGTCGCTTCGATGCCATGCCACGCCCCGGCGCCAAAACGGATCGCGTAATCCAGCCCTTCTGCCGCGACATCCACGCGGTTGTTGTTGGTCGACAGCCGCAAATCTATGAGCGGATGTTTCGCCCGGAAGTCCGCCAGCCTCGGCAACAGCCAACCGACAGCGAAGGTGCCGACCGCGCCGACGGTCAGCACTTCGCGATATTGTCCACCGGCCAGGCGTTCGAGAATCTGCGCGATGTGATCGAACGAAGTGCTCAGCACCGGCAACAAAGTTTCGCCTTCGCTGGTCAGCATCAGCCCACGGGGCAGGCGTTTGAACAAGGTAACGTTGAGTTGTGCCTCAAGGCTTTTCACCTGATGGCTGACGGCAGCCTGGGTGACGCACAGCTCCACGGCCGCGCGAGTGAAGCTCAAATGACGCGCGGAGGCTTCAAAGGCGCGCAGTGCATTCAGCGGCAATTGCGGTCGAATCATGCCCAGTCCCAAATTTTTCTAATGGCTCGTGCGAGTTTTCATCGTTTGTCGATTGGCGTCGCGCTAACTAAATTGGCGGCGCTGATCGGTCGCCCAACGAAGAAATCGCCCGCAGTGTAGCGGGATAACGTCATCAACACTCATGGAGAGTGGTTCACCCATGTCATCCATTCAATCGAGCAAAGTCATTTCCTGCGCCGCTTTCGGCCTGTTATTCGGCGCCACATCCTGCCTCGCCGCCGCGCCCGATGCTGTGCAGTTGCAAGCATTGGTCAACGACGCGGTAACGCCCGTGATGCAGCAGCAGAACATTCCCGGCCTCACCGTAGCGCTGACCATCAACGGCAAGGCGCATTACTTTAACTACGGCGACGCCAGCAAAGACACCGGGCAAAAAGTCAGCGAAAACACCCTGTTCGAAATCGGCTCGGTGAGCAAAACCTTCACCGCCACCCTCGCCGGTTACGCCCAAGCGACTGGCAAACTCGACCTGTCGACCAAGGCCAGTCAGCTCTGGCCCGAATTGAAAGGCAGCGCCTTCGACACTATCAGCGTGCTGCAACTGGGCACCTACAGCGCCGGTGGTTTGCCGCTGCAATTCCCGGACAACGCGGATTCGTCTGACAAGATGCTCGGCTATTTCCAACAGTGGAAACCGGTTTATCCGGCAGGCAGCCATCGCCAGTATTCCAACCCGAGCCTGGGACTGTTCGGCTATCTGGCGGCGAAAAGCCTCGGCCAGCCTTTTGATCAGGCAATGACGCAAACCCTGCTGCCGAAACTCGGTTTGCAGCACACCTACCTCAGCGTGCCTGCCGCGCAAATGGAACTGTATGCGCAAGGCTATGACAAGAACGGCAAACCGGTGCGCGTCACGCCCGGTGCGCTTGACTCGCAGGCCTATGGCGTGAAAACCAGCGCGGTGGACATGCTGCGTTACGTTCAGGCCAACCTGAAACCTGAAACGCTGGAAGCGGTACTGCAAAAAACCATCGCCAATACCCACACTGGTTACTACACCGTCGGCGACATGACCCAAGGCCTGGGTTGGGAAATGTATCGCTACCCGCTCAGCCTCGAGCGTTTGCTGGCGGGCAACTCGACGGAAATGGCCATGCAGGCGCACAAGGTGCAGTGGCTTAACCCTCCGCAACCGCAGCTGCATGACGTGCTGATCAACAAGACCGGCTCGACGGGGGGCTTCGGGACTTACGTGGCGTTTGTGCCGAGCAAAGACGTTGGCATCGTGATCATGGCCAACAAGAACTTTCCGATTCCTGAGCGGGTGAAGATCGCCCACAAAATCCTCAGCGCTGTCACTGACTGAAAATCAAAAGATCGCAGCCTGCGGCAGCTCCTACAGGATCGGGTCTTCACTCGGTCAATGTAGGAGCTACCGCAGGCTGCGATCTTTTGTCTTTAAAGCTGAGCCTGCAACTTCCAGCCGATGACATCCATCAAGTCGCAGCTATCGCGCAACGGGATCGCCATCACCCGGGCGAAATCCTGCAGCAGCAAGGCATCATGTCCCTTGCCGTCACCCAGCGCCAGGGTTTCCATCAACTGCGTCACACAACGCAAACGGTAAGCCGCCGTGCCATGCAGCACATCCACGGGCGCCTCGCGGTCGATCAGCAGAGCGGGAATCTTGCAGTCAATCCCGGTCAGCGGAATGTATCGCGTCATGCTGCACCTCCCTGTTCAATGTTGCGTCGCCGCCGGCGGATCGAGATTGTCCAGCGCACGGTTGACCAGCAACTCGCCGAGTACGGCCAACTGCTGAATCGACAAGGCGAGACTGCGCGGTGAACCTTGCAGTTCTGCGGCGAGGTCAGTGGTCAGGACGTTCAGTGAGGCGAGGGTTTCGCAAGCGTGGCAGAGCAGCGTGGGCGTATCGATATCGGGGAGGATGGTGAAGAGATGGCTGATGGGATCGGGGTGATGCGGGTTGCGCAAGCGGGGGTTGTTGGCGTCGAAGGATCCTGAATCCATGGGGGATTCGGGGGGACTTGGAGTATGTTTTTTCATTAGTAAATCCTCGGGACATTCAAAGAAAAAACTGCCGAACTCACTTCCACGAGAGGGTGGCAGCTTTGCGCAGGGGTGGAAGTCCGGGGAAACCCGAGGAACCCGGTGCACTCGAGAGTGCTCCTGCGCATCGCTGCCATAAACAAACAATGTTGGCATAAAAACCACCAACATGTGTTTACAGGCGCAATGCGCTCTCGGGAATCACCGGACTTCCACACCCGACCACTGTGTTTTGCAGCGGCCAAAGAAGACTATCCCTCCTCACCCAAGCCCACCAGTTCACCACCGCCGCCGCGACTTGCAGGAAAAATCCGCGGGGGTTGAAGGAGCTTTGTGTCAGACATTTCGGCAGGCACATGCTGCAACGACTTTGGGTTAGCGAATGAACTTGTTGTATCTACACTGCATCGAGTCAATCTTTGGACGAGGATGGCGTCGAGCAAAGAAACAGTCATTCGAAGGGCGCAGTGATGGAAATCAAAAGTTTGAAGCTTACGGATGTCGGACACTTTGGAGACATGGATATTCAGTTTGCCCCTACCCTGACACACCGCTCGAACATCACGGTGCTGGTGGGAAACAACGGCAGCGGAAAAACCACCATTCTGAAATCCCTGAATATTTGTCTGAGCTGGCTGATCGCAAAAATTCGCTCCAATAAAGGCAATGGCAAATACCTTGTCGATGAAGACATTCGCAATGGCGCCTCAGGCGCCGTCCTTTCGATTGGCATCACCGACCTTTCACACCCGCGCGCAACTGACAGTGATGCGGGTTCCGAAAACGAATTATTCGTATGGGGCGCAGCCCGAAGTCGCCAGGAAGGTGCAGTCTCGGACCGTGGATATTTAAACGAAGTCAGACTGCTTGCAGACCACTACCGCACTCAACTCACCGCCGACGATAGCGCCTCACTCCCGCTGATCGCTTATTACCCAGCCGAACGTTGCGTTCTCGACATCACGCTTAAAATCACCAGCAAACAAGCCTCTGATCAACTCGACGGCTACGACACCAGCTTCAACGGTGGCGCCGACTTTCGCGGTTTTTTCGAATGGTTTCGTGAACGTGAGGACAGCGAAAACGAAGGCGGGATTTCCGATACCGCACTGGCCGAAATGGCGGAAAAATTCGGTACTGACAGCGACGTATGGAAAACCCTGGCCAATGTGAAAGCCTCCACTCGCGATCGCCAATTGACTGCCGTTCGTTCGGCCCTCACCGCGTTCATGCCGGATTTCACTAACCTGCGCGTACAACGCAAGCCCCATCTGCATATGGCAATCGACAAGCATGGCGCGACATTCAATGTCACTCAGCTCTCGCTTGGCGAAAAGTCGATGATTGCGTTGGTGGGTGACATCGCCAGGCGTCTGGCGATGATGAATCCATCGATGGACAACACGCTGCACGGTGACGGCATTGTTCTGATCGACGAGGTGGAATTGCGTATGGATCCGCAATGGCAGCTTGATCTGATTGCACAGTTAACTACAACCTTTCCCAATTGCCAGTTCGTGTTGACCACGCATTCACCACTGGTCATTGGTGATACCAAAGATGTGCTGGTTTACCTGCTTGATGATGGGGATAGCAATGAATAGACAAGTTGCTGTGAGGGCGTCAGTGCCCGCAAATTTGCAGGTAACGGAATAAACATTGTAGGAGTGAGCCTGCTCGCGATAGCGGTGTATCAGTCAACGCGGATGGTGACTGATACACCGCTATCGCGAGCAGGCTCACTCCTACAGCGGACGTGTTTTATTCAGTGACTCTGCGATCAATCATCCGGCATTTCCGGCGGCTTGGCTGGTTTCGCAGGCTTGGTCGGTTTGGCGTTCTTCGCGCCTTTGGCTGGTTCCGGCGTAGCAGCAACCGGCGCCTGAGCCGCAGCGGCCGCCTCCTTCTCAGCCATTGGCATGGCATCGATGGTGTCGAAGATCTTCTTCAAATCCACCGCTTTCGCCTCATCCCCAGAAGCCGAGAGTTTGGTCTCGCCGTCCTTACCCACCAGGAACACTTTCGGATAGGCCCCAGCGCCCAGTTTCAGCGAGCGCAGCAGCGCCATGGTGTCTTGCTGGCCCATGTCCTTGCCGTCGAGTTGACCGGACATGTTGAGGATGGTGTAGACCTTAATGTTGCGGTCGGTGACGCCCTTTTTGTTGGCGGGATCCTCCAGCGACTTTTTCAGGGCGACCCACACGGGGTCGACGGTGCTTTGTGCGATCACGATCAGCGGTCGGGCGCGGCCCATGTCCCCGGCGATGGGCGAATCGTTGTCAGCGGCGAACAAGGGGCCGGCAATCGCCAGCAAGAGTGTCAGGGTCAATGACCTGATGAGCATGCGCATCTCCTTTTGATATCCACGCTCTAATGATTGCGCATCGTGGCGATTGTTCCGGGACAACCCGGCAAATATCTTCCGCCTAGTCAGAAGCTTAGGACAGGCGCGACATTGCGCAACATATCCGAGGTGATCGCAACGCGGATTTGATTACCTTTTATGACCGCATTAGGGTGGCAGTTCTGCCCATGAAATGGAGTTCACCCGCATGCACATCGATTACCTGTGCGATCACCCCGAATTGATCGAAGAACTGGCCACGCTCAACTTCGAGGAATGGGGCGAGTTTCGTCCCGGACAAACCGTCGAACATCGCATCGAACATATGCGTGCGTCCTGTGGCAAAGAAGCGGTGCCGAGCGTGGTGGTAGCGCTTGAGGGGCCTCGTTTGCTGGGCGGTGCGCTGCTGATCGAAAATGATCTGAAGCTGCGCCCGAATCTGACGCCATGGCTGGCCGGGGTTTATGTGAAGGCTGAGGAACGCGGTCGCGGGATTGCTTCGCAACTGGTCATTCGAGTGGTTGCAGAAGCGAAAGCGTTGGATGTGCGGGAGTTGTATCTTTACACCGACACATCGCAATCGCTGTATGCGCGACTGGGTTGGGAAGTGGTTGAAGAGCTGGTCTACGAAGAGTTGCCGGTGACGGTGATGAAATACGTCATTCAGCGCTAGCCCGTGGTGAGGCGGCTCGCGGCAGGCTGTGCCGCCTCACTCCAGCGCTGAATCGAGCACGGAGAGCAATTGCGAAGGATCGACAGGTTGTCCACCGAACTTGAGCTCACCGCTGTCGAGTTCAACACTCAACCTCACCGACGCTCGATCACCCGGGTACTTGCGCAGCACCAGCTCGATGCCATTGGCCGTCTCGTTGGCAGTACCGAGCAAATCCCACAGACTTTCACTTAGATCGAGCAGCACTGTTTGCTGCTGCAGATCGACTACCTGCGGCGCATACAGCCAATGGCTCATGCGCATCTCACGCGGTTCGACGGTGATGGCGAGACGGCCCTCGCAATGGACAGTGGTTTCACTCATGGCCGGATCAGAACGCCAGTTTGTAACCGATCAGCACCAGCATGGTCGCCAGGCACGGGCGCAGCACTTCATCGGAAATGCGACCGGTCAGGTGGCTGCCGAGCCAGATGCCTGGCAGCGAGCCGACCAGCAAGAAGCCCAGCACGCCCCAATCCATATTGCCCATGCTCGCGTGGCCCAGGCCTGCAACCAGCGTCAGTGGTACGGCGTGAGCGATTTCGGTGCCGACCAGACGGCGGGTCGGCAGCAGCGGATAGAGGATAAACAGCGCAACGGTGCCGAGGGCGCCCGCACCGATCGAGGTCAGGGCAACCATGGTGCCGAGGATCAGACCAGTGATCACGGTCATCACGTTCAACCGCGAACCGCTCGGGTTGTAGTTGCCACCGGCGCGTTTGTGGGCGAATTCGAGCAAGCGCTTCTTGAAGAAGATCGCCAGCGCCGTGGCGAACAGGACGAAGCCCAGCGCCTGTTTGATGATGGCGTTCATCGCGTCCGGCGCGGTGTGCAGGGTGCTGAGGAACCACAAGGTCATCGCTACCGCCGGCACGCTGCCGAGGGTCAGCCAACCGGTGATGGCCCAGTCGATGTTCTTGTTCTTGCGGTGAACGAGGACGCCACTGGATTTGGTAATGGCGGCGTACAGCAGGTCAGTGCCCACCGCCGTTGCCGGGTTGATGCCGAACCACAGCAGGATCGGCGTCATCAACGAACCACCGCCGACACCGGTCATGCCGACGATAAACCCCACTACCAGCCCGGCAATCACCAAGCCGAAATTTGCCAATTCCATTAAACCGTCCAGAAAAACGACAGGAAAAATCTGGCCCGCAGCATAGCGATTTTTCTTATAACCACATATATCGATGCGGTCTATCGTTATGCCATATCGAATTCACCATCGCTTTACTGTAGGAGTGAGCCTGCTCGCGATAGCGGAGGGTCAGTCACTGAATCCGTCACAGATAGACCGCTATCGCGAGCAGGCTCACTCCTACAGGGTCAGGTGGTGGATGCAGATTCAGTGCACCCTTCGGCCAGGTTTGAAGCTGTGGTTTTTGTTGATCCACACCGTGGCCAGCGCGATCAGCGACAGAATCAGCAACGCCCACGGAAACGACATCGCCCCCGCCCGATCCAGCAACAACCCGCCAAACAACCCGCCCCCGGCGATCGCCACGTTCCAAGAGGTGGTGAGCATTGCTTGCACCACGTCGACGTGATCACCAGCCGAGTCCGCCGCCGAGGTCAGCAGCAAAGTGGCCGAGCCGCCAAACGACAAGCCCCACACCGCCATGCAGGCATAAATGATCAGAGGCGACGGCGCTGCCAATGCCAGAACCAATGCCGTCAGCGCAAACACCGCGAGGCTGATCAACGTCAGCCAACGCAACCAGCGATCGACCAGCATACCGATGATCCAGATCCCCACCAGCGAACACAGGCCAAACACCAGCAGCACCAGATCGACCCGATCAGCCAGCCCGGCCTGCATCAGAAATGGCGCAATGTAGGTGTAGAGAATGTTGTGCCCGAGCATCCACGTCAGCACCACGAACAGCACCGGCCGCACGCCCGGCAGGCGCAGCGATTCGAGCAGCGGCAGACGCTCGTCACTGGCCTGCCCCGTACGATCCGGCACCGCGATAACAATCCACGCGGCCAGCACCAGAGCCAGCGCCGACATGATCCCGAACGACGCGCGCCAGCCAATCAGATTGCCCAGCCACGTCCCCGCCGGCGTGCCCAGTGACAACGCCACCGGCGTGCCGAGCATGGCAATCGCCAGCGCCCGCCCTTGTTGATGCACCGGCACGATGCCGCGCGCATAACCGGCCATGATCCCCCACGACAACCCCGCCGCCATCCCGGCGAGAAAACGCGAAGCCAGGGTCAAACCGTAATGGCTGGAAAACGTGGTGACCGTGTTGAATAGCAGAAACCCGCCAACCGTCATCAATAACACCCGGCGCCGAGGCCAGCCACGCGTGGCGACGGTCAGCGGAATCGCCGCGACAATCGAACCCAGCGCGTAGAGCGTCACCAGTTGCCCGGCGAGCACCTCGCTGACGTTGAGCCCGGCACCGATCTGCGGCAGCAGCCCGGCGGGCAGGGTTTCGGTGAGGATGGCAATGAACCCGGTCATGGCGAACGCCAGTAACGCGGCGTAGGGCAGTTTGTCCGCACGGGCGGTGCGGTCGACGCGGCTGAAATCGGCGCTGGCGGGGTCGGTCATGACGGGGGCGGCTCCATTTTGATCAATAGCGGTGACGGATTGTATACAAAAACAACCTTCACTATTCGATCAATGTGGGAGCGAGCCTGCTCGCGAATGAGGTGGACCAGTCAACTCTTCAGCGCCTGAAGGAACGCTTTCGCGAGCAGGCTCGCTCCTACATTGGATCTCTGCACACCACAAAAACTTGTGGGAGCTGGCTTGCCAGCGATGAGGCCAGGTCAGGCAACACTGCTTTGCTTGACCCACCGCTATCGCTGGCAAGCCAGCTCCCACAGGGTTTTGTGGTGAATTGATCATCACCGCCCAAACAGAACTCACTGCACCGGCAAGAAATTCAGGAACAGCAAACTCTGCGCGTAGTTAAGGCCGATCCGCCGGTAACGCTCATCAAGCATCTGCGTGATCAGGTCCAGCCGCGCAACGATTTTGCCGAACTCGGTGGCGAAGCTCAGGTTGCTGCCCTCCTCCGAGATCTCATTGGAAAACAGCAGCGGCTGACCTTCCTTGTTCTGTCGCTGGGACAAGATCCACGTGGCTTTTTCGATATTGCGTGCGGCGTTGTGAACGAACGTCGGGTTGATCGCGTCCGTCATATAGAACTCGGTGCGATTGCCATGGGCGGTGACCAGCATGCTGCCGATGGCATAGATGAACGCGCCGACGCGGTCACCGAGAAACTCCGGGCTCATCGCATAGCTCAGCGCCGCCAGATCCTTTCGACCACCCAACACCGGCAGCGGCTGTTGCTGCTCTACGGCCATCCGCACCTGCTTCACAGCGGCATGGATGTTGAGAAAGCCTGACTTGCGCAGCTCGTCCGGGTTGCGCAGGTACAGCTTGGCTTGCAAGCGGTAAAGACTGCTGAGGTTGTCGCGCATCGCCAGCGTGGCCATGCGGTCGACGCTGGTCTGCAGGAACTCCTGCGGCTTCCCTTCACGCATCTGATTGAAGAAGCCGTTGCCGTCCTGATGACTGCAACCGCTGAACAGCAGCGACGACAAACACGCCAGCAACAGGCTCGGGCGGCGGAAAAAAGCAGCGATCAGGGCAAAAACTCTCGGCATGAAATCTCGAACAGGCACATTCCTGTGCGGCGGGAGTCACCGCATCCTGGCCATGGATAGAGCCGCCGATTGCGAAAAAGTGCAGTGGTGCGCACGACCAGCCGACCTTCGGCAATGCCTGCCTAACCAATTAGTCTGTCTTTATTGTTGAAATAAACGATTAATCAGCTATAAATCTTGATTGCAAATACAAATAGCATGACTAGTTACGCTGTAGGAGCTGCCGCAGGCTGCGATCTTTTGACCTTGCCTTTGAAAACCAAAATCAAAAGATCGCAGCCTGCGGCAGCTCCTACACGGCATCGGCGCCATTTTGAAAACAACAACAAAAAGGAAGGTCAACCATGCTTCAATCCCGTCACCTGCTCTCCGGCCTCGGACTGTCCCTGATGATCGCCACCCTCTCCGCCAACGCGGCCGGCCTCAGCGCCGAACACAAAGCCTTCGGCAAAACCAATGACGGCACGCCCGTCGAGCAATACATCCTGCGCAACAGCCACGGCATGCAAGCCACCGTCATCACCTACGGCGCGACCCTGCAATCGCTGAAAGTCGCCGACAAGCACGGCAAGTTCGACGACGTCGTACTCGGCTTCGACGATGTGCAGGGCTATCAGAAAGGCACCGCCTATTTCGGCGCGACCATCGGCCGCTTCGGCAATCGCCTCGCCGAAGGCGCGTTCGAACTCGACGGCAAGCGCTATCAAGTGCCGCAGAACGACAAGACCAACGCGCTGCACGGCGGCACATCGGGCTTCGACAAGAAAGTCTGGAAGGCCCAGGAAACTAAGGACAAGGATTCGGTCGGCGTGACCCTGACCTATCTCTCGGCCGACGGTGAAATGGGCTTCCCCGGCAACCTCACCACCGAAGTGACCTATCGCCTCACCGACAACAACGAACTGCGCATCGACTACAAGGCCAGCACCGACAAACCGACGGTGCTCAACCTGACCAACCACAGCTACTTCAACCTCGCCGGCGCCGGCAATGGCGACATCCTCAAACAGGTCGCCACCCTTCACGCCAGCCATTACACGCCGGTCACCGCCAAACTGATCCCGACTGGCGAACTGGCACCCGTGGCCGGCACGCCGATGGACTTCAGCAAGCCGACCGCAATCGGCACGCACATCAAGGCTGATCATCCGCAGTTGAAATTTGCCGAACCGAAACAAGGTGGGTTTGATTTCAACTGGGCGCTGGATACCAAGGGCGATATCGGCAAAGTTGCGACTGAGGTGAGTGACCCGCAGTCCGGTCGCGTGCTGCAGTTGTTCACCACGGAACCGGGTGTGCAGTTCTATACCAGCAACTTCCTCGACGGTACGGTCAAGGGCAAGGGTGGCAAGGTGTATCCGCACTGGGGCGCGTTTACCCTGGAGACTCAGCATTATCCGGATTCACCGAATCAGCCGGACTTCCCGAGCACTCGGCTTGATCCGGGGCAGACTTACAGCCACAGCGTGGTGCTGAAGTTCTCCGCAAAATAACCTGCCCGTTGCACCTGACCGTTCCCACGCGCAGCAAAGGCATGCAGCCCGGGATGCTCCGCGTCCCTTGAGGCATTCCTTTGCTGCGCGAGGGAACGATCAACCATCAAGGGATTAAAGACCCACACGCTCCAATCCCTGACGCATGCCTTGATCCGCCTGCTCGCACCACTGCTTCAGCGTCAGACTCGGCGGCAGATTGGCCTCCTCTTGATCGCTACTCTGCGGTGCGGGTTACTCTTGTGGCCGCCTGCTCAAATGCATGCCCGAAATCGCCAATCCTATTGATCATTTCGAAAAACCAATCAAAAGACTCCTGCACGAAATCCTCATCAGAAACTCTGTCGGGATACATCACGCAAAATAAGGCTCTGACTGCAGCGTCTTCATTGTCTTCAATCTCTACATCACGCCCTTTCGCTTCCAGAAAATCCCAACATTTAATTCTGGCAGCATTCAATTCATGCTCGTTCTCTGCACCCTCAAACCAGTACCTGTGCGCTACTGCAAACGCGTCTCTGACAATAGTGGACACTTGTTCGTCTTGAAGAACCATACCGATACCCGCGCACATAAACTTCATTACGTCCCGAGCTGTTTGAGCTTCATCCTTGCCGTTGGCTAGACGATTTGAAAAATCAACAATTTGTTCATGGCTAATCATGATGTATTCAATCGCCCTATTCAGCAGAATTGTTTTACACTCGGAGCAGGCATCTAATACGCGAATGCAAGGCTAACTGACTAGGCACGACATCCATCTGAGGATTAGCCACAAATGAAATCAAAACCCTCTACCTAGCCATCGTCACTAACTGCCGCTCCCTGCTAACAAACAGAGAGCATATCAGCTGCGCCGTTCAATAAACCTGTTAAAACTGTTAATAAAATCCTTCCTTAGCCCAGGAAGTATTTTTTTCAGAATAAGAAAATAAAGATAGATAGGTGTTGGACCATCACCCTCCTCCTCCCAAACTTCCTCAGTCCCATAGCAATAAAGTACACCACGGATAAAATTTGCAAAATCCTCATCAACCTTACGATTCTGCTGTTCTATCTTCCAGAGATCAACAGTGAGTTTCTTTCTCAGACCCTCATCACTTTCGATACGATCCCGCCGCATAGCTTCTTCCAGGAACGGCACCAGCATTTCCAACTTGCCGGCATCAATAGATCTCAGTTCATCTTTTTGAATAAGACCCAATAGATAACGAGCGTATTCACGCGTCATTTCCCCATAAGAAACATCCGCTTCAAGCAACCGTTCTTCCAGATCATCAAATTCTTTTACTTCTATACTATCAATCATTATATAGCTCCATCTTCCACTCCTAGCCTTCCCATGACTCGCTTACACGAATCACAGAATGGCTTCAACACATTATCGTTCCTGTGAGTCGTTGATTTACCACCTTCGGTTAAAGCTTTCAACTCATCGACTGTCTGAACGTTATGTTTTTTTGCAATATTGCTGAGGGCATCCGCCTCACCGCAATCACCATGGAAGACAGAGCGATCATCAATAGGAACATCCTCATAAAGTTCAGCCACTACTGGATGATCGATACCATTTCCTAGAGCGCGCTTGCTGAAACCTATCTCCGTCTGTGGGAGGTTGGCACTCTCAATGGAGGTGCGGGTTCCCTTGTTATTCGGGGTTACCCCCTTGACACGAGCCAAGCCGAGTGGATCGACCCATTGGATGGGATTTGGCGCGTAGGCATAGAAATTCAGCCCTCCTGCCCAGCGGACAGGGTCTTTACTTATAAACCGACCGACGCTTGGGTCATAATACCGATGCCTGTTGTAATACAGACCCGTCTCATGGTCATGATATTGTCCTTGGAATCGAATCGGGTTCTTAAGAGCGTGCTGAATTGCAAAATTAGCACGCTGCTCCCGAATCTCTCCCCAAGCCTTGTAATGCGCACTCCATAGAATGCCGCCATTCACATCGGTCAGTTCTTGTGGTGTACCCAGATGGTCGCATTGGTACCACGACAATACGTCAATCGGCGGTGATAAAGGCAAGTGGTTCCACAACGGATCTTCATCCAGACTGTAGCCTTCCTCATAGCTCGGCACGCCCGTCAACTTGATTGAGCTATGTGTCAGGGCCTGAGCGACGGGAACGAAAGTACCGGGTTCAAAGATGTAATGAACTGTTCGGCCAGGTCTCCCATCCTGCTGGGCAGTACGGCTCTCCCAAGCCAGATTATCGCCATCCCAGCCATACAACGTGAAGCCACATCCGTGCTCTTGCTGAATACGGGCGTGCTCACTTCGGTTCCACAGTGAACCAGCCGTAGGACGTTGCTTATAGTGCGCCATTGAGTTCTTGAACAGGCGCCGCCCGAGTGCGTCGTAGGCGTACGCCACCGAGAGTCTGGCATCATCGAAATGCACCAGCCTGTCAAAGAGGTCCCATCGCATTTGGCTAAACGTGCCGTTGTTCCAGCGTTTGACCTGGTTGCCGCGTTCGTCGTATTCGTAATGGGTGCCAGCATATTCACGCAGCAGGTTATCAACGAGCTTGCTGCGCGCAGGAGTCAACTCCAGCGGGCGACGCACTTCAGTCGCCTTCTCGTTCAAAAGGTTACCTGCCGGGTCGAAATCGAAGGTCTCTACGCCTATACGACTGACGGCCTTCAGAAGCCTGCTGAGCGGATCATATCTATATGAGAGAGGGCCACGGCGCGTATCATTCAGCTCAGTGAGCTGGCCTATCGCATCGTAGGTGTACTCGCGTTTGAGCACAGTGGACTTGTCATCACTTCGCCCTAACAACTGTTCCTGCAATCGGCCCGCCGGATCCCACTTTTGAGTCTGAACCAAGCGGTTACCTTGGTGGCGAGCCACTTCCCTATGCAAGTCGTCACGTTCAAAGCCGACGAGCTCATGCTCATTCAAGCGCAATGCCAGCAGATGACCGCTTCCGTAGGTCAACCAGCTTACTCGATGACCATCCGGACGCGTTGTAGCAACCCGTTGGTTTAAAACGTCGTATTCATGCTGCCAAATCGCAACGAGTGGATCTTCAAGACTGAGATAGTGCTGGTGTTCACGCAACTGATTACCAGCCGCATCGTAAAACCACTGAATCTTGCTATCGGTGTTGCTGGCAAGGATGAGATTCCCCCGACCGTCATACGCGTAGGTTTCCGACTGTGATTGTTCACCGAGTACGGCACGACGCTCAGTCAAACGCCCCATAGCATCATAGCTAACGTGTACGACTCGATCTCCCGTCACGACGCTCGCCAATTGACCAGAAGCCTGCTCATACAGAAAACTCGTCAATCGACCGTCAAAACCTGTCTGCGTCAGCATCCGTCCCATCGGGTCATAGTTGAATTGCGCCCAACGCTCATTCTGATTTTCCAGCGCTTGCAAACGACCAAGTCTGTCCCAGCGATAGCGCAGTGTTTGCTCGGCAGCATCTACTCGTTCATGGATAAGTCCGGCAGCGGTGTAACTCCAAGTTGTGCAGTTATCCAAGGCATCAACGTGCGCCAACAGTCGCCCTTCTGCATCTCGGTCGAAGCGCTCTTCAGTTTTGTCAGGATGTTTGATCAGTACCAACTGCCCGACTTTATACTCGTATTCGGTACTCTGCCCGGCGGCATCAGTCGCACAAATCATCAAGCCGCGATCGTTGTACTCCCACTCGGTGGTTTTACCGGAACAGTCTGCGTATTTAACCAACTGACCCGCATCGTTGTACTCGAGCGTCTTCTCATTGCCATTGGCATCTTTGATGGCAATGGGCAGCCCAACCTTGTCGTAGCTGTACTCCGTCTTGTTGCCTAGCGGATCGACCATCTCCACCAGGTTGCCGGCGTCGTCATAAGCGCGCAACCACAGACCACCCTCTGCATCCAGGATCTTGATCAACTGATCCTGGTCATCATAGGCAAAATGCACCACCGTGTTGTCAGCGCGAATATGCTCAAGGCGATTGCCACGCTCGTCGTAGCTGTAACGATCTGTGGCGCCGTCAGGATGTACATGTCTTATTACGTTCTTGGCTTCATCGCGAAATAGCCATTCCGACAGTCCATCCGGGTGGCGTATGCGGTAGGTGTAGCCGAGGCTGTCGTAGTAGTGCCATGTCTCGTTGCCGTGAGCATCGGTGACATAGGTCAAACGAATGTTTTCGTCCCACTCCAGGCGGGTGTCGAAGCTGCCATCATCTGCCCATTCACGCACGGCTTTGGCATCAGCTCCCGTGCCCTGCCATTGCAGGTTCATGCCGCGCCCTGTTCGATCGGTGTAACGAGTGATCAGGTGATATTGGTACTGATAGGACCACGCGCCGCCATTCTCATCCTGTGCTTGAACCAGGTCTCCGTGACCGTCATAGGTATAAGCGCAAAGCTGGCGAAGTGGCTCGCCATCACTAATTTCCCACACCCCCTTCAGTCGACCCTGCTCATCAATCATTGTCCCTAGATGCCGATGAACCTTGGTGACGTCACCCTCGATATATGTAATCAAATCCGATAATACCGGCATCTCTCCATGGCGATGTTCGTGATGCAGCATGATGCCGGCACCATTGCGCAACTCCACATTTACCAGCACATATTGCTTGCCACGGAGATGATAGACTTCCTTGCGCTCAACCCCACGGCACAGCAGCAGGTGGCCCTCGCTGACGAGCAGCAAAGTGAGGTTCTCTATTGCGTCATAATGGAACTGGCCGACCTTTGGCACCGGGTATGCGTGACTACGTCCGTCGGCGTCGTGGAACAACAACCCATCATCTACCAAATCTATCCGAGTGCTAAATGGGGTGATCCAACGGGCTCCCAGGATGCCCTTGTCATAGGCGCTCAGATCAGAGCAATAGGTACGCATCCACTGGATGGGGAACGGGCCCGGCAAGCCGAAATCCATGTGATCGAACGTCTCGGTTCCCAACGCAAAGCTGATACGTTTGCCAGTCGCTGGGCAGACCTCATTCTTATCGTCATTGGGACGCTGACTGGCTTTCTCTTCAGTCCTGCTGACCTCAGTTTTTCCATCTGCAGCCGTATGTTTGGCCTTGCTGGTAACTGCAGGTTTGACGTTAGCGCTCTGACCATGCGCATTACGTTTTCGCCACGCTGCAACTGCGCCGGCGAGCACCACTAATAATGCGCCAATTGAACTCTGAACACCCGGATCACCAAGTTTGTTCAATTGAGTCTTGAGTTCTGGCCCCATTGCCCGCAATGACTTGGTATGGCGGAGAACTTGCTCCTTTGCTTCATCTGGCAGTAGGTATTCAGCTGCACCGTTGGCAATTCCCTTACCGACAGCCTTATAAACGTTCGCAGTAGCATCTAAAAAGTTGTCCCAGGACTTTAGCGGATCATGAGTTAACTGATCGCCTGCCGCGCTTATCATCTGATGAGCGTCCTTCAAACTCCCTTTTGCATCGAGTTTACCGTTAACGACTTTTTCTAAGCCGTTCGCGATCTCATCGAGCATCTTCTCCCCATACTCACCGGCATCATTGAGAATCTCCTTGAGCTTGGCCTGAGCCTGCGTCACGAAGTCATCAATGGTGCCGGCGATATCAGCATTCAGATGACCTACTACCACATTGATCAGCGCATCTCCCAGCACCATCTTGCCGGCTTTCGCAGTCTCCTGACGGACCAGAAACAACATCGGGCGCAGACTCATTCGCGCCGCTGCCATATTTGGTGGTAGCGGCAACACACCAATTAAATTGATGCCAAGACTGACCCAGCTAAGCGGATCCTGATTGGGGCTCTTCGAAAGTGTAGCGATATCATTCAATGCATCGACCAACGCCATGATATTGCCTACAACCGGCAGCGCGCCTGCAACGCTTTTGATCCGCTCCAGCGTGACCAGATCACCGCTGAGTTCTCGCAACCATGCGTCGAATTGCGCAGCACCGCGTCCCACGTCCTCAACCATAATCAAGTTCAGGGGAACAATAGCCACTTGGGTTTCGCGTTTGTTAGCAATAGTGGTTTCGGTTGTCATGAAAGCGTCTTACCAGCCAACAGGCTTTGGAGTTAGAAGATGTTCTGAAGGCATATGTCTCCACAGGAGCAACTCGAAGTCGGGTCCTGGAGCCACGAAGCCAAAACGAATGAAGTGGTTCAGCTGATCACAACCCCTTTGGGACCACTTGCAATCAGCGCGACCCCGCAGGCGGTCTTCATGCCATTCCGGGCGATTGGCGTGCCATCGACTGTGTGGGTGGTGGAGTCCCCCAAACGAATAGCGTCTTTCATTGCGTCACTCCTTTGACTGAAATCGTTTCCGTTATCATGACAGCATCTCACCCGCCAACAGGCCCGGGGTTTTCAAGGACGGTTTTGGCAGACTCGGTGCAGGCAGGCTCGGCAAGTTGCCCGCCTTGCTCGCCGCTCCAAGAAGCCCCCGAAGCACTCGGCAACGCCGCACTCGCCAATTTCGGCAATCCGGCCACACCGCCCTGCACCACACCCTTCACTTGCTGCGCTGTTTGCATCGCACCTTGCGCGGTCTGCATTGCGTTCATCCCTGTTTGCGCCATGTCCTTACCCTTCTCCAACATCTCCCAACTCTTGCTCGGCAAGACCTGCGCGACCATGGCTTGCACCTGACTCGGCACGTCTTCAGCCCCCGGCGGATTCAACGGCCACTCCGGTTTGCCGATGTAGCTGCCGTCGCTCCAGGTGTCCGCCGGATCCTTGCCGAACAGCACACGTGCCGGCCCCGGGGCAGCGCCGGCGACGCTGGCGAACCCCTTGCCGTCGAGCTTGCCTTTGATGCTTTTGCCCAGGGCATCGATGACTTCATAATCGCCGTCCTTGATGCCCTGACGACCGGCGTATTGGTTGAACAGTTCGAGGTTGCCCTTGCCCGGTTTCGGTGGTTCCGGGAATACCCCGGCCAAAGATTTCGCGCCGGTGTAGGCGAAGTTCGCCGCGTGCGCGGTGTACGGGCCGCTGGTGGCGTGGGTGATGCCGCCGGCGTTGTAGGTGGTGGCGCTGCCGCCGCCCTGGATCACCAGTTCGGTTTTCGCGGTGATGGTGATGCGGTCGGCATTGGCGGTGATGTTGAGTTTGGCCAGCAGGTTGATGCTGTCCTTGAGCGCACGCACGTCGATGTCGCCGGACGCCGCGACCAGCCGCCAGCCCATGCTCTGCACGAACAGGCGCATGCCGCGACTGGCGCTGGCCAGCAGGCGTTTGCCGATCGATAGGCTGGTGTGGCCGGTGCTGCTCAATGCCAAATGTTCGCCAGTGGCGATGTGGCTGGAGCGCGGCGTTGTCAGGGCGATGCCGGCCGGGCTGGCGAGAACCAGATGCGGTTCGGTGAATTCGGGGAATTCGTTGGCGGTGAGGTTGGCTGGACCGCTGCCGAGCACGCCTTGATGCTGGGCGTGCAAGGCCTTGGCCACGTCGTCCTGGTCGCCCGCCTCCTGGGCTTGCAACTCTTTGGCTTGAACAGCGAAGCCATCCTGCTGATCGCTGGCCGTGGCGAGACGCTCGGCGGTTTCCGGCAGGTCCTTGTGGTGTTTCGATTCGTTCGGCCGTGGCTCGGTAGTGATCAGCAGACCGGCACCCGCACGTACCGCACCGTGGCGATCGGTTCTTAACTCAAACCCTTCGCCGCGTGGCTGGCCACCGCTCGGGCGCGGATGGGTCAGGTAACCGAGATTGATCGCACTCGCGCCGTGGTCGCTGCGCAGCGCAATGCTGATCTCGCTGGTGGTGTCGTCGATGCGCAGTTCATTGGCGCGGCTGCCCTTGTATTCCTTGCTCTTGACCGTGGCCAGGGTCTTGAAGTCCGGCAGCTTGTACGGCGGCAGATTGGCGCCGTGGTACAGGCAACCGGTGATCAGCGGCTGATCGGGATCACCTTCGAGGAAGGTGATCAACACCTCCATGCCGACCCGTGGAATGTTGATCGAACCAAAAGTCTCGGCTGCCCAGCTCGACGCGACGCGCATCCAGCAACTGGTCATGTCGTCGTGCTTGCCTTCGCGATCCCAGAAGAACTGCACTTTCACCCGGCCGTATTGGTCGCAGTAGATCTCTTCACCCTCGGGACCGCAAACCACCGCGCTTTGTGTGCCGAGGACTTTTGGTTTCGGGTGATCGAGTGGCGGGCGGTAAGGCACGTCCCACGGGATCGCGCTGAAGCGATTGCGATAGCCCTGGTGGAAATCGTCCTTAAGGTCGGTGGTGTCGCTGGTCACCGACTCTTCCAGTACCTGCGGCTGTTTGCCTTCGTGGAAGATTTCAGTGAGCAGCCAGAGGTCATTCCACGTCGGGTTGGCGTGGTCGGTCAGGGCGAGGAAATGCCCGCTGACCAGGATCGGCTGATCGCTCTTGCCTTCGGCCAGACGATAGTCGCTGCGATGCCGTTCCAAGGCGCGATTGGCCAGATGCTTGCCACGCTCGCGATCGACGAAACGGCCCGGGTAATCGTAGTCTTCGAGGTCCGGTTGCGCGCTGCTTTTGGCATCGCTTTCCAGTTCGATCTTCGGTTTGACGAAGTCGTAATCGCGACGCGTGGTGCGGCTGGTGCGGGTGGCCAGACGCAGGCCGAAACGCTTGACCACCGGTTTGTCGGCGACCAGTCCGGAGTCCTGCTGATAGGCCACTGGCGCCAGTTTCGGGAACACCGTCTGGTCATCGCCGAAGGTCAGTTTGTGCCCGCTCGACGTGTGCTGGAAGTGGTAGTGAATCCCCTCCTCTTCGCACAGGCGCTGGACGAAATCCAGGTCCGATTCGTCGTACTGCACGCAGTAAATGCGCTCGGGATAAATCGCGCTGAGCTGGAAGTGGTAATCGCTGGCGAGGATGCCGTGTTCTTCCAGGACCTGGCTGATGATCTGCTGCACGGTCATCTGCTGGAAAATGCGCTGATTGACCCGGTGCGCGAGGTACGCCAGTTGCGGGCGCAGGGAGATCTTGTAACGAGTCAGGCGCTTGCCCGCCTCGCCCTGGGCAATGCTGTAGACCAGCCCGTGGATCCCCGTGCCGGTTGGCGACAGCTGAAGAAACGCCAGTTTGTGCAGCACGCTTTCGAGGTTGATCGAGGCCTTTTCGCTGACCAGTTCCAGCTCGAATTCGAATGGCGTGTTAAGGGCCTCGCGACCGGTGAACGACAGCACTTGAAAGTCGCTGTCGATGCCATCGACGGTCAGATTGAAATGAGGCTGGTTGGCCGGTGAGAACATCCCTTGTTCCTCGCGCAGTGCTGCGACGCGCAACAGCCCTCAAGGGGCTATTGGCAAAAAAATTCTTTAGAAGTGAATCCGCCCCGACCAGTCATGCCGATCGGGGCGGTACAACCATCAGCCGTAATTAAACGACTGGAGCACGCCAGTCATCGGAACCCGAAGTACCGGAGACTTCGTGGGTCCAGGTGATTTTGCGGTAGGTGAACTGCACTTCTTCCAGGTGGGTGAAGTGCGCGTTGCCTGGGTCCTGGCAGTTGTGCATTTTGTTGTTGATGGCGACGATGATCGCGTCTTCCAGTTTGGTGGTGTAGTAGTGCTCTTGGGTGCCTTGCGCCGAAGTACGGTACCACTGGATAACGATTTCGCTCATGCGCTCGCCGGAGGTCAGCGCCGCTTGCAGCAGAGGCGAAGCCTTGTCGTAGACCTTGGTGATGACCACTGGCTTGTGCACGCGCTGACCGGTTGGCTGACCGGATTGCGGGTCACGCGGGATGATCACGTCGTGGGTGAAAGCCTGCACCATAACCTGGTCTTCGTGGCCTTCCTGGTAGGTGTTGCCAACGGAGTCAGCGGTGAATGCGCCGGCAGTGATCAGGCCTTGTTTTTCGCCGGTAACCGACATGTACGCTGGTGTTGCCATGGGATGCTCTCCTTGCTTGAAAGACATACCTCTCAGGCACCATTGCCTGAAAGGATGGCCATGCGCCATCAAACTTCGTGCCAGCTTTTATGCAGCCCATACGGATCAATGCCTTGAGCTCATCGACTGATCTTTTCCTGTGATTAAGCCAATGAAAAACAAGGGAAAGTGCGCAACTTTTTGCGCAGTGGTGTGCAAGAAGTTGCGCACTTAGCTGGAGGCCACGAGCTACGCGGCCTGTAGAGACTTATCCGGGTCAAAACAGGCGAGGCACTGCGCAACTTCTTGCGCACTTGTACGTGGATGGATAAAGAAGAGCGCCAGATCAAAAGATCGCAGCCTTCGGCAGCTCCTACATGGGAAACCGCTACCCATAAGGAAAGCGCTGCCGAAGGCCGCGATCTCTTTGCTTATTGAACCCCTGAGCTATCCTGCTGCCCACTAAAAGGTATCGACACATTCAGCAAGGAGGTTTGCATGCGTACCCTCGAATTGGCCGGCGTCCAGGTTCCGGTGATTGGCCAAGGCACCTGGCGCATGGGTGAAGATCGCTCGGCGCACAAGCGTGAAGTGGCGGCGCTGCGCACGGGGATCGAGCTGGGCATGACCCTGATCGACACGGCGGAAATGTACGCCGAGGGCGGTGCCGAAAGCTTGGTTGGCGAGGCCATTGCCGGCCTGCGCGATCAGGTGTTTCTGGTGAGCAAGGTCTACCCGCACAACGCCAGCCGCAAGGGCATCCCGCAAGCTTGCGAGCGCAGTTTGCGCCGGCTCGACACCGACTACATCGACCTCTATCTGTTGCACTGGCGCGGCCAGTATCCGCTGGAGGAAACCGTCGAAGCCTTCGAACGCCTGCGCGAAGACGGCAAGATCGGCCGTTGGGGCGTGTCGAATTTCGATGTCGATGATCTCGAAGAACTCTCCAGTTCCGTCTGCGCGACCAATCAGGTGCTCTACAACCTCGAAGAGCGCGGCATCGAATTCGATTTGCTGCCGTGGTGCCAACATCAACGCATGCCGCTGATGGCTTACTGTCCGATTGGCCAGGGCGGTGCCCTGCTCGCCGAGCCGGTGTTGAAAGACATTGCCGCTCGTCACGGCGTAACCCCCGCACAGGTTTCGCTGGCGTGGATTCTGCGTCAGGATGGTGTGATTGCGATTCCCAAGGCTGTGCGACCGGAACACGTGCAACTCAATGCACACGCCGCGCAACTGCAACTGGAGGCCGGGGATCTGGCGGCGCTGGACCAGGTGTTTCAAGCGCCACAACGCAAGCAGCGGCTGGCCATGGTCTGAGCCAGCGGCTGGCGAGGGCTTCGCGATGAGAAGCACTGATCAGTACGACCCGTTCAACCTGCAACGCTTTGTCCAGGCCCAGGACCCGGTGTTCGAGCGCGTGCAACGCGAACTCGATGAGGGCCGCAAACGCAGCCACTGGATGTGGTTTGTCTTTCCGCAGTTCGCCGGCCTGGGCGGCAGTGAAATGTCCCGGCGCTACGCCATCGGTTCGGCCGAGGAAGCCCGGGCTTATCTGGCTCACGAACTGCTCGGCGCACGCCTGCGTACTTGCACGCAGCTAGTGCTAAAAGTGCAACAGCGCTCGATCGCGGAGATTTTCGGCCATCCCGATGACCTGAAATTTCATTCTTCGATGACGCTGTTCGCGCAGTTTTGCGCTGAAGACAGCGTGTTCAATCAGGCGCTGGAACGCTACTTCCACGGCATTCTCGATGAATGGACGCTGCAGTTGCTCGACTCAAAACAGGCCCAGTTGCCCCCCGATCAGGGTTGAGAAATCGTCGTCGACAAACGGCAGAATCGCATCCGCCACCGGTTGCAGCTGCCGGGTGATGTAGTGGTCGTAGTCGATAGCGGCGCGGCGCACTTCCAGCGGCTCGGGACCTGCCAGGGTGATGACGTAGCTGATCCAGCCGCCGTTCTGGTACTGCCGCGGGCGCCCGTGCTGGGCGTTGTAGTCGTCGGCCAGCCGCGCCGCACGCACGTGGGGCGGCACGTTGCGCTCGTAATCGTCGAGAGTGCGGCGCAGGCGCTTGCGGTAGACCAGGCGATCATCGAATTCACCGGCGAGGGTTTTGCGCACGTAGTCGCGCACGTAATCCTGATAGGGCTTGCGCTGGAAGATCCGCTCGTAGAGTTCCTGCTGGAATTGCCGGGCCAGCAGCGACCAGTCGGTGCGCACGGTTTCCAGGCCTTTGTAAACCATTTCATCGCTGCCATCAGCGCGGGTGACGAGGCCGGCATAACGTTTTTTGCTGCCCTCCTCCGCGCCGCGAATGGTCGGCATCAGAAAGCGTTTGTAGTGAATTTCGAATTGCAGTTCGAGCGCGCTTTCCAGGCCATATTCATCACGCACATGCGCGCGCCACCAGTCGTTGACGTGTTTGACCAGCGCATGACCGATGTTCGCCGCCTCCTCCTGCCCATGCGGACGACGCAGCCAGACGAAGGTCGAGTCGGTGTCGCCATAGATCACCGCGTGGCCCTGCTCTTCGATCAGCTTGCGCGTGCGCAGCATGATCTCGTGACCGCGCAGGGTGATCGATGAGGCCAGCCGCGTATCGAAGAAGCGGCAGCCGCTGGAGCCGAGCACGCCGTAGAATGCGTTCATGATGATTTTCAGCGCTTGCGACAACGGTGCGTTGTGCTCGCGCTTGGCGGTCTCACGACCTTCGGCCACCCGCGAAACGATCGACGGCAGACAATGCCGGGTACGCGAGAACCGCGCACCTCGGAAGCCCGGCACGGAGTCGCTATCGTCCGGGTGTTGCAAGCCTTCGATCAGGCCGACCGGGTCGATCAGAAAGGTGCGAATGATCGATGGATAAAGGCTCTTGTAATCGAGCACCAGCACCGACTCATACAGGCCCGGTTGCGAGTCCATGACAAACCCGCCGGGGCTGGCCTGCGGCGGATTGGTGCCGAGATTCGGCGCGACAAAACCCTGTCGGTGCATCAACGGCATATACAAATGCGTGAACGCTGCTACCGAGCCGCCGCTTCTGTCCGCCGGCAGTCCGGTGACACTGGCGCGCTCGAGCAGAAAGGTCAGCAACTCGGTCTTGGCGAAGATCCGCGTGACCAGTTCGCAGTCCTTGAGGTTGTACTTGGCCAGCGCCGGTTTGTCCTCGGCGAACATGCGGTTGATTTCGTCCATGCGCTGGTACGGGTTGTCGATCGACTTGCCTTCGCCGAGCAGAGTCTGGGCAACGTTTTCCAGACTGAACGACGGGAAGCTCCAGGTCGCTGAACGCAGGGACTCGATACCGTCGATAATCAGCCGCCCCGCTGCTGAGGCGAAGTAGTGATTGCGGCTGCCGTGTTCGCGCCATTGCATCTCTTCGCCGCCACGACCGATCTTCAGCGGCACGCCGAGTCGCCTAGCGTGTTCGTGAAGGATGCGCAGATCGAACTGCACGACGTTCCAGCCGATGATCGCGTCGGGGTCGTGACGGGCGAACCAGTCGTTGAGTTTCTTCAGAATGACCGTGCGCGAGTCGCAGTATTCAAGATCAAAGTCGACGATGCTGGCGTCGCCGTTCGGCGCACCGAGCATGTACACCTGACGTTCGCCGCACCCTTCGAGGGCAATCGAATACAACTCGCCGGTTTCGGTGGTTTCGATGTCGAGCGAGACAAGGCGCAGCTTCGGTCGGTAATCGGGGTCAGGTTTGAGCTGGGCGTTGAGCAATAAGCCGTCGGCATCGGGCGTGCCGCTGAACCGCACCGGTGCGGTGATGAAGCGCTCCATCAGATAGCGCTCCGGCGGGCGCACGTCGGCTTCGTAGACGTCGACCCCGTTGCGGTTGAGCGCGGTTTCCAGGCGCATCAACTGGCCGTGTTGCTGACAATACAGACCGAGCACCGGGCGATGTTCGAAATCCTGCAGGGCCAGCGGGCGCAGTTCGACGTTCTTTTCGTCGTGCAGCAGACGTTCGGCAGCCTCGCGCTGCTCGGCAGGAACAAAGGCCACCGACGGCTGATGCGGCAGGCGCACACGGCGCGGCCCGGCGTCAGTCGCCAGCCAGAACTCGACTTCGGTGCCGGCCGCTGTATCGCGCCAATGCCGGGTCAGGACGAAGCCCTGCGGTAAATCCACCACTGCAACCTCAGGAATTGAAACAGAGGGGCATTCTACGCGGCATTGCCTGGGATGACCCTGGCGATAAATCGCCATCAGCCACGGAAAAACCCGGTAAATGACGTTTTTTGCGTGTTATCTGCCGCTTTGCCACCTTGCCCTGCGCGCTTGCGTCTACGATGCTTGGATAACAACGACAACACCTGAGTAACCGCCATGAAGACCGTCGCCCAACTGCTCAAGCTCAAAGATCAGAAAAATCAGGAAGTGCACCAGATCAAACCTGATCACATGGTGCTCGAAGCGCTGATGAAGATGGCCGAGAAAAACGTCGGCGCCTTGCTGGTGGTCGAAGACGAAAAAGTGGTCGGCATCATCAGCGAACGCGACTACGCGCGCAAACTGGTACTGCATGGCCGCTCATCCGTGGGCACGCCGGTGCGCGACATCATGGTGGCGAACGTGATCACCGTCGACACCCACCAAACCGTCGACACTTGCCTGGGCATCATGTCGGACAAACGCCTGCGCCACTTGCCGGTGGTAGAGAACGGCAAGTTGATCGGCCTGCTGTCGATCGGTGACCTGGTCAAGGAAGCGATTGCCGAACAGGCGGAGTTGATCAAGCAGTTGGAGCAGTACATTCGCGGGGAATAAATCCCGAAGACACCACCGCCCCCTGTAGGAGTGAGCCTGCTCGCGATAGCGTTCTGTCTGCCACCTTATTTGTAGGTGACAGACCGCTATCGCGAGCAGGCTCACTCCTACATTTGAATCTGCGGTGTGGTCAGGACGGCCAATGCCGGGCAAACACCGGTGCCAGCACCGGATGCCGGTCAATTCGCTGCAACCACGCATAAAACCCCGGCCGCGTCTGGCGCAAATGCTCGCGGCTGCCCGCCCAGCGCGTCACCACCGCCGCCAGCACATCCAGCGCCCCCGGGGTTTCGTCATCCAGATACAGCTCGGCAGAAAACTGGTCGGCAAATACCTCCCAACTCCAGTGCAAACGCTCACGCGCGCCAGCCACCAGATTCTGCCGCGAGGCTTCGTCGGGCATCAGCAGCCAGCGCTCCGGATAATCGATGACGCCGATCGCTGCGTAGCAATTGCTGACGATGTAGACCAGACCGCGAATGGCCTGATCGCGATCATCCGCCTTGGCTGGCAGCAGGCCGGACTTGGGAAACGTCAGGCCCAGATGAATCAGGATCGCCGCACTCTCGGTGAGAGCGCTGCCGTCGGGCAGCTGCAAGGTCGGTATCTGCTTGAGTGGATTGAGCTGAGCCAACGCCTCGGCGGCTTCGGTGCTGGCTTCGATATCAATGAAACGGTAAGCGATCTGGCACAGCTCCAGCGCCGCTTCGATGGCGGCTGCGCCTGAATTTCTGTGCCCATAGAGCTGGTACATATCCAATCCCCCCGAAAAGACCATTGCCACAGGGTAGATGGCTGTAGCGTGGGTGTAGAAAAAATCTGCCTGTGTATCGGTTTTGGCACGGTTTTCCCATGCACTCGCGACTTGCGAATTCAAACCTCGCAAAACAGCGCTGGCGGTGCCCATCCCGCACCAAGAGCAATCATCGAACGCTATCCGCGTTCTTGTAAGGTGCGATACCGAACCAAAAGTTCGCGTATCCGAGCTGGCAACAAGGAGTTCACCGCGTGAATCTTCAAACGCTCTGCCGCATCACAGCCTCTTTGCATTTATCCGTTCGCCGCCGAGTTCATCCGAACAGTCCCGGCTGCCTTCTCACTTACTTTATTACCTGACACCTCGACAGCGCACTGCGTTCGGCAATGAGTTATTGGCCGACGGCAGCGTGCTATTTATTTTTTAAATAACACTCGAGCAGTTATTGCACAAACGCAGTGTGTATTGAATGACAGCAGGATTGTCGAACAATAACTTTCAGCACCATTGCAAGCGCACCAAAACTGCTCCACGGGTTTGAACTACTCAATACTTAAAACAGTGATTCTATCTAAACAACAACAAGGAACATGCCCCGTGAACCGCTAAAACATTGACCCGCACCAATTCAGTCCGCCGCGCACCAGCAAGTGCCCTGGCCGCAAGCCACGCAGCCGCTCTATCCCGCCAACCCGCGTGATATGGCGCACAGCCTGACTCGCCTGTGAAAAAGCTCCCTCAACCGGAGTAACGGCAATCTGCGCGCCATGGAAAAACCACGACAAGGGTAAAACTTATATAAATGCGACATGGGTAACACTCATGAAATACGCACTCTACATTTCAGCAACATGTGGCACAGCGGTTGCTATGTGTAACAAGCATGAGACACCGACAGTGCGCTCACGTAATAGAAGAACAACCAGGGAATGGCTAATGAACACTCGAAGTCGATGACGCCAAGCCAGTAAGTTTGCACAAGCCTTGTTAACCGGATAGTTCAACTATCGGCTTCTGCACACCTTGAAGAAAGTTACACCCACCCACTCGAATATCCCCTGGATGTTCGGACGGCACCTTATTGCCCTTCATCAACCCGAGGGAGCTTTAATGAACGATGCGGTAAAGCACAGAACCCTGCCGGGGCCGTTGCGGGAAGCGCCAATTCCGCCGCCACCGGGCAGGCCGGCGTTTAAAGCCAATACCTCGCAACCCGGTGGTCTGAATAAACAGCAGATGGTGTTGCTGGTCGCTGTGTCAGCGCTGATACATGGCTGCGCCTGGTGGTTTCTCCAGCAATCGAAAACACAGCCATTGCCAACGCCGCCGCAGATTCCGGAAATGACCGTCGAGCTGACCAGCCCGACGCCACCGGCACCGCCCACTCCGGAACCGCCGCCACCGCCGCCTCCTCCACCACCGCCGGAACCTGAACAACCGGTGGAAGACGAGGACGCGGTCAAGCCACCGCCGAAACCGGTGGAGAAGCCCAAGCCGATCGAAAAACCAAAACCGGTCGAGAAGCCGAAACCGGTGAAAAAGGTCGAGCCGCCGAAAGCTCCACCGGCCCCGGCACAACCGGCTGCACCCGCTGCCCCGGCCACCCCGAGCGCACCGCCGGCCCCTGCCGCCGCGCCGGGTCCGGTCAAGGAATCGGCAGCGATTTCCGGTCTCGCCAGCCTCGGCAACCCGCCGCCGGAATACCCGTCGCTGGCGCTGCGGCGCAACTGGGAAGGCAGCGTGGTGCTGCGCATTCAGGTGCTGGCCAATGGTCGCGCCGGCTCGGTGACGGTGACCAAATCCAGCGGCAAACCGCAACTGGATGACGCGGCTGTTGCCGCCGTGAAGAACTGGAAATTTATTCCGGCCAAACGCGGTGACACGCCGATCGACGGCTTCGCCACCCAGACCATCGATTTCAAATTGCCGCAATAACCGAACGCTCAATCAACGCACAACCGAATAACGCAAGCGAGGTATCACCATGAACGATTTGTCTTCGATGATTGTCCCCGGCGTGCTCTGGGGTCTGGTGCTGTTTTCCGTGGTCAGCTGGGCGATCCTGCTGGTCAAGTCGGCGCAGTACCTGCGGCAGAAAGCGCAGAACAAACAGTTCACCAAAGCCTTCTGGGGCGCGCCGGATCTGCTCACTGCCGCCGAACACGCCAGCCAGTATCCGGGCTCGCTGGCGCGCATTGCCAGCAGCGGTTTCGAAGCGCTGCTGGTGGAAGACTCGCCGCGCACCACGCAACAACTGGCACACACCATCAACCGCTCGGATCGCCTGGAACGCAACCTGCGCCAGCAGATCCAGAAGGAACGCCGCTCGCTGGAAAACGGCCAGGCGATCCTCGCCAGTATCGGCAGCACCGCGCCGTTCATTGGCCTGTTCGGCACCGTGTGGGGAATCATGGAAGCGCTGAAAAGTATCGGCGAAACCGGCTCGGCCAGCCTTGAAGCGGTGGCTGGGCCGATCGGTCACGCGCTGATCGCCACCGGCGTGGGTATCGCCGTCGCGGTGCCGGCGGTGCTGATTTACAACTTCTTCCTGCGCCGCTTGAAACTGGCTTCGGCAGACATGGATGACTTCGCCCACGACTTCGACGCCCTCGCCTCGCGCAGTGCGTTTTCCATCAGCCGTCAGGCCATCGCCAGTAAAACCACAGCCGCCGTGCGGGAGGCCAGCTGATGTCGTTCTCCACTCAAGACAGCGATGAAGTACTCAGCGAAATGAACGTCACGCCGTTGGTCGACGTGATGCTGGTGCTGCTGGTGGTGTTCATCGTCACCGCGCCGCTGATGACCAACGCGATCAAAGTGAATCTGCCGAAAACCGACGCCGTCGCCCCCGCCGAAAAGAAAGACCCGGTGGTGGTCAGCGTCGATCAGGACGGCAAGTTCTATCTGGCGAAAACCGAGTTGGCCCCGGAATCGCTGGAAGCCAGCCTCAAGGAGGTCAAGGCCAAGGACGCCGAAGTACGCGTGCAGTTGCAGGCCGATTCCGCCGTCAATTACGGCCAGGTCGCCAAAGCCATGGCGTCGATCGAACGTTCGGGCATCACCAAGATTTCGGTGATGACCACCCACTGAGTGCGGTGGCGGCCGGGTCTTGAGAGACGCGCCCGCCACCGCCCGCTGAATCCTGTCGCAATCAGCCGACCGAAAAACGCCACGCGTCTTCGGAGGGGATCGGCTTGCTTGAAGAAAGTGGTTTTCCGCACGCGGTATCACCGATAGCGGAGCAATGAGGGGCTCACAAGGCCAATTCGATAACGTCTAAAAAGTCGGAAATAACCATGCTGATGAACACTCCACGCTTCACGCTCAAACCCTTGGTGGCAACGATTTCTCGCCACCGTTTTGTTCCGTTGTATCTGGTGGCCATGGGGATGGGCGCTGGGACTGTGCAAGCGGCCGAGGACGACAACGCTGCCGTCCCGGCAGCTGCGGCGGTGGTTGCGCCGACCACGCAACTGCAACGGGTCGAAGTGACGGGCTCGGCGATTCGCCGGGTCGATGCGGAAACGGCGGTGCCGATCACCATTCTCAAGGCCGATGAACTGCGCAAACAGGGCGTGACCACCACCGCCGAACTGGTGCAGCGCATCACCGGCAGCCAGTCGATCAACAACAGCGCAGGCTCAGTCGGCGCAGCCACTGGCGGCGCCTCGTTCGCCGACATGCGCGGCATCGGCGCGAACAAGACGCTGGTGCTGCTCAACGGTCGACGCTTGGCCAACAACGCCTTGTCGGGAACCAACTCGGCCGGCGGCGCGGTGGATCTGAACATGATCCCGTTTGCCGCCATCGAACGCGTGGAAGTGTTGCGTGACGGCGCGTCGGCGCTGTACGGCACTGACGCCATCGGCGGTGTGATCAACTTCATCACCAAGAAATCCCTGACCGACGGCCAGTTGACCCTCGGCGGCGAAACCCCGACCCACAGCGGCGGCGGCCAAACCAAAGACATGAGCGCCAGTTGGGGCTACGGCGACCTGGAAGAGGACCGCTTCAACGTCCTCGGCGTGTTCAACTACAACAAGCAGCAGAACCTCGACGCCAACGATCGCTCTTTTGCCACTGACTATGCCCCCGGTCGCGGTCTCGATCAGACTTCCGGCACCGCATTTCCCGGTAACTACAGCCAGAACGGCAACGCCACCAACCCGTTGGCCAACAGCAATTGCAACGGCCCCAACCTGATCGCCCGCGACGGCTTGTGCCGCTTCAGCACCCGCGAATACATCGATCTGGTGCCGCAGACCGAAAAAACCTCGTTCTTCGGCAAGACCACCGGCAAGCTCGGCGACGATCACAACGTCAATCTCGAATACTTCTGGTCGCGCAACAACAACGCCACGGCGATCGGCCCTGCGCCACTGACCGGCCTGAGCCTCGATTCTTCGTCGCCCTACTATCCAGGCAACGGCATCACCCCGGCGCCAACCGATTTCGCCCTCGACCCGACCCAACCGGTGGACGTCAACTGGCGTGAAACCGCTGCCGGCCCGCGGGAATCGAAAGACCAGAACACCAGCCAGCGCTTCCTGCTCAGTTTCGATGGTCTGGTCGCCGGCTGGGATTACAACGTCGGCGCCTCGTACAACCAGAACAAAATCGTCTCCAGCGTCACCAGCGGTTTTGTCAGCGATCAGGCGATGATCAATGGTCTGGCCAGCGGTCTGCTCAACCCGTTCGGCCCGCAATCCGCTGCCGGTCAGCAGTACATCGACGATGCGGCGTACCACGGCGCCTATTCCACTGCTGTGGGCCGTGTAGCCGGTTTCGATGGTCGTATCAGTCGTGAAATCGGCGACTGGTTCGGCGCCGGCCCGTCCGGTCTGGCGCTGGGCGGCGAGTACCGCAAGGAGAAATTCCATCAGGACTTCGAGTCGTTCGCCGGCGACATTCAGAGCCTCGGTATCGACCCGGCCGGCAGCGTCGAAGGCGACCGCAGCGTCAAAGCCGCCTACGCGGAAATCAACGTGCCGGTGCTCGACAGCCTCGAACTGTCCGCCGCCGTGCGTCACGACAAATACAGCGACTTCGGCAGCACCACCAACCCGAAATACTCGTTCCGTTATCAGCCGTTGAAAGAGCTGGTGGTGCGTGGCGCCTATAGCGAAGGTTTCCGTGCGCCGTCGCTGTACGAGCTGTATTCGCCGCGCAGCATCACCTTCACCCAGGGCTACTACAACGACCCGGTGCTGTGTACCGGCGGCGTGGTGCAACCGGGCGGCAACGGCGGCCGCGATTGCGGTCAGCAGTTCCTCAACCAGATTGGCGGCAACGAAGATCTGGCCCCGGAGAAGGCACGTAACGTGACCCTCGGCTTCGTCTATCAGCCGATCAACAACCTCTCGGTAGGTCTGGATTTCTGGTGGATTCACATTTCCAACCAGATCCAGCCGTTCCCGGAATCCACCGTGTTTGATCAGGCCGGTTCCTACCCGGATCGCTTCGTGCGCAACGCCGACGGCACGCTCAATTACATCGTTACCGGCAACGCCAACCTCGGCATCGTCGAAACCAACGGTGTCGACGTCTCGCTGGACTACCGCTTCCCGAACACGCCATACGGTCAGTTCGGTCTGGGCCTGCAAGGCACTTACGTAGACGAGTACGACTTCCAGAGCACCATCAAAGGCCCGTTCACCGACAAGGTCGGCGACTTCCAGGGTGACGGCGTGATCGCGCGCTGGAAACACAACCTCACCGGTAGCTGGACCTTCGGCGCGGCGCGCGCAGCACTGACCAACCGCTTCACCACGGGTTACAACGACTACGACCGCGACACCCACGCGCGCGTGGCGTCGTATTCGGTGTGGGACCTGTCGGCCGGCTACACCTTCAACAAGGTGCTGGATGTCGATGCCGGAATGAAGAACGTGTTCGACCGCAACCCGCCGTTCTCCAACCAGGCTTACAACTTCCAGAGCGGCTATGACCCGCGCTACACCGATCCGCTGGGCCGCACCTTGTTTGCGCGCATGACGTACCACTTCTAAAGAACGAGCACCGCAAAACCCTGTGGGAGCTGGCTTGCCAGCGATGGCGTCGTATCAGTCGACATTTACTTCACTGACTATCGCTATCGCTGGCAAGCCAACTCCCACATGGGGACCGGGTTTCTTCAGGGATTTTCAGGAGTGATTGCATGAGTTTTTTGCGCAACATGGCGGGCCTGCTTTTGGGCAGTGCGCTGCTGTGCACCGGCACCTCGGCGCTGGCCGCTGGCAGTTATGCGCTGACGGTGTACGGCGAGGCGCCGAAGTATCCGGCGAACTTCCAGCACTTTGATTTCGTCGATCCCAACGCGCCCAAGGGCGGTTCGCTCAGTCGCGCGTCGATGGAGATCGGCCAGTACAACTACATCAGCCCGTATGCCGATCAGGGCATTTCCGTGGTGCAGGTCAACGACTGGGTGTACTCGCCATTGACGTTTCGCTCGCTAGACGAGCCCTACACCGTTTACGCATTGGTCGCGCAGCAGATCGAGCGCGATCCCGAAGGTTTGTGGGTGCGTTTCACCCTCAATCCAAAAGCACGTTTCGCCGACGGTACGCCGATCACTGCCGAAGACGTGCGCTACACCTTCAACCTGCTGATGACCAAGGGCAGTCTGAGTTATCGGCAGCAATACGCCGACGTGCAGGACGTGCTGATCGAAGGCCCACGGCAGGTGCGCTTCACCTTCAAGAACAATCTCAACCGCACCCTCGCACTGGACTTGGCGACGATGCGCGTGGTCCCCGAGCACTGGTGGAAAACCCGCGACTTCGCCAATGGCGGCGGCTTCGAGCCACCGCTGGGCAGCGGCCCGTACCGGGTCAGCAAGGTCGACGCCGGGCGCAGCATCAGCTTCCAACGCGATCCGGACTGGTGGGGCAAGGACTTGCCGGTCAGTCGCGGCATGTACAACTTCGACACGCTCACGGTGAATTTCTACGGCGACACCGACGTCGCCCGGCAACTGTTGCAGGCCGGCGCGTTCGACTACAACCGCGAGTTCTCCTCGTCCGGTTACGTGGTCGGCTACGACAGCCCGGCACTGCGTGACGGTCGCTTGCAACAGTCGATTCTCGCCCCCGAGAAACCCACCGCCGCTCAGGGCTTCGTGTTCAACCTGCAGAACCCATTCTTCAAGGATCGCCGCGTGCGTCAGGCGATCAGCCTGCTGTGGGATTTCGAGTGGACCAACAAGCAGATGATGCGCGGCTTCTACGTGCGCCAGAACAGCTTCTGGCCGAAGAGTGAAATGGCCGCCACCGCGCTACCTGATGCCGAGGAACTGAAGATCCTCGAACCACTGCGCGGACAGATTCCCGACGAAGTTTTCACGACCGTGTATGAGGCACCGAAAACCGATGGCAGCGGCTACATCCGCGACAAACAACTGCAGGCGCTGAAGCTGCTCGCCGAGGCTGGCTGGACGCCGCAACACAATCGCCTGGTCAACGCTGCGGGTGAGCCGCTGGAGTTCACTTTCCTCGACGGTCAGGGCGGCTTCGATCGCATGCTCTTGCCGTTCAAACGCACCCTCGCGCAGATCGGCATCACCCTCAATCTGCGGCGGATCGATTCGGCGCAATACGTCAACCGCCTCAACGCCCGCGACTACGACATGATCGTCGTCGCTTTCCCGCGCAGCGGCGATCCGATCGTCTCTCCCGGCCGTGAGCTTTATAGCCTGTACGCCTCGCAAAGCGCCACGCAAGTTGGCAGTTCCAACTCGATGGTGCTGGCCAATCCGGCGGTCGATCAACTGATCGACGGGCTGGTCCAGGCCAACACCCGCGAAGCCATGGTGCATTACGCCCGCGCCCTCGACCGGGTGCTGCAATGGGGTTACTACATGATTCCCAACTACTACTCCAAAGGCACGCCGACGGTGTATCAGAACCGCTTCGGCATGCCGCCCGTGCAACCGGCGTACGACGAAGGCCTCAACACCTGGTGGGAGGTGTCGGCCAAGGCGCTGACCACGCAACAGATGCACACTCAGCTTGCGGGGGGCCAGTGACATGCTGCGTTATCTGAGTCGACGTTTGCTGCTGATCATCCCCACATTGCTGTGCATTCTGGTGGTGAATTTTCTGATTGTGCAGGCCGCGCCAGGTGGGCCGGTGGAGCAAGCCATCGCCCGCTTGCAGGGCTTCGGCGGGCACAGCATGGGCGGTGGTGGCGAGGTTGCGGCGGTTGGCGGTGCAGGCCGCAGCAGCCGTGGCCTCGACCCGGCGCTGATCGAAGAAATCAAACACCATTACGGCTTCGACAAACCCATGCACGAACGCCTGTGGCTGATGCTGAAAAACTACGCGCAGCTGGATCTGGGCAGCAGTTTCTTTCGCGGCGCCAAGGTCACCGATCTGATCGTGCAGAAGTTGCCGGTATCGCTGTCGCTGGGCTTGTGGGCGACGTTGATCACTTACCTGATTTCGATCCCGCTGGGCATTCGAAAAGCGATCAGGAACGGCAGCGCCTTCGATGTCTGGAGCAGCACGGCGATCATCATCGGCTATGCGATGCCGGCGTTCCTCTTTGCGATTCTGTTGATCGTGGTGTTCGCCGGCGGCAGCTACGTCAACTGGTTTCCGGTGCAGGGGCTGGTCTCGGATAACTTCGACAGCCTCAGCACGTTGGGCAAGGTCGGCGACTACCTCTGGCACTTGGTGCTGCCGGTGACGGCGTTGGTGATCGGCGGCTTTGCGACATTGACGATCCTGACCAAAAACAGCTTCCTCAACGAGATCAGCCGCCAGTACGTGATCACCGCGCGGGCCAAGGGTTTGACCGAGAGGCGCGTGCTCTACGGCCATGTGTTTCGCAACGCCATGCTGTTGGTGGTGGCCGGTGTGCCGTCAGCACTGATCGAGGTGTTTTTCGCCGGCTCCCTGCTGATCGAAACCATCTTCAACCTCGATGGCCTCGGGCGCATGAGCTATGAGGCGGCGGTGTCGCGGGATTACCCGGTGGTGTTCGGTGCGCTGTTCCTGTTCACCCTGTTCGGCCTGTTGATCAAGCTGATCGGCGATCTCTGCTACACCCTGCTCGACCCGCGCATCGACTTCTCGGCGAGGACTGCCTGATGTTCACACTTTCTCCTCTCGGCCAGCGTCGTGTTGCGCAGTTCAAGGCCAACCGGCGCGGACGCTGGTCGCTGTGGCTGTTTATCGGACTGTGCCTGATCTGCCTGGGCGGCGAGTTGATCGCCAACGACAAGCCGCTGGTGATTCGTTATCACGACGCTTTCTACTTTCCGATCCTCAGCGATTATCTGGAAACCGATTTCGGCGGCGAGTTGCCGTTTCAACCGGACTACGCCAGCAGTTACGTACACAAACTGATCGAGGATCAGGGCGGCTGGATGTTGTTTCCGCCGATCCCGTTCAGTTACGACACGGTCAATTACGATCTCAGCGAACCAGCGCCGAGTCCACCGTCAGCAAGCAATTGGCTGGGCACCGATGATCAGGCGCGCGATGTATTGGCGCGGGTGATTTTCGGCACGCGGATTTCGATTCTGTTTGCGCTGATCCTTACCGGCATCAGTGCGTTTATCGGCATCGTTGCCGGGGCATTGCAGGGTTATTACGGCGGCTGGGTCGACTTGCTCGGGCAACGGGTGCTGGAGATCTGGTCGGGGCTGCCGGTGCTGTACCTGCTGATTATTTTGTCCGGGTTTGTCTCGCCGAGTTTCTGGTGGTTGCTGGGGATCATGGCGCTGTTTTCCTGGCTGGCGCTGGTCGATGTGGTGCGCGCCGAGTTCCTCCGTGGGCGCAATCTGGAATACGTCAAAGCCGCGCGAGCGCTGGGTCTGACCGACAACGAACTGATGTGCCGGCATATTCTGCCCAACGCGATGACCTCCACCCTCACCTATCTGCCATTCATTCTGACTGGTGCGATTGCAACGCTGACTGCGCTGGATTTTCTTGGCTTCGGCATGCCGGCTGGCACCGCGTCGCTGGGCGAATTGATCGGTCAGGCCAAGCGCAACCTGCAAGCGCCGTGGCTAGGGCTGACGGCGTTTTTTGCCTTGGCACTGATTCTGTCCTTGTTGGTTTTTATTGGTGAGGCTTGCCGTGATGCATTCGATCCCCGGAGCTGAGATGAACGACAATTTGATCGAGATCCGCGATCTGCGCGTGGCCTTCGCCGGGCAAGAAGTGGTGCACGGTTTGAACCTGGATATTCGCCGTGGCGAATGTCTGGCACTGGTCGGTGAATCCGGCTCGGGCAAGTCGGTGACGGCGCATTCGATTCTGCGTTTATTGCCGGCCAAGAACGTCAGCAGCAGCGGCGCGATCCGCTACAACGGCGTGGATTTACTGCACGCCAGCGAGCAGCAGATGCGCGGTTTGCGCGGCAACCGCATTGCGATGATTTTTCAGGAGCCGATGACCTCGCTGAACCCGTTGCACACGGTGGAAAAGCAAGTCAGCGAAGTACTGGAGATTCACAAAGGCCTCAAGGGCCGCGCTGCCCGCGAACGGACTCTGGAGCTGCTGGAACTGGTCGGCATTCGCCAGCCGTTGCAGCGCTTGAAAGCCTATCCACATCAACTCTCCGGTGGTCAGCGGCAACGGGTGATGATCGCCATGGCGCTGGCCAATGAGCCGGAGCTGTTGATCGCCGATGAGCCGACCACGGCGCTCGACGTGACGGTACAGCAGAAGATTCTTGAGTTGTTGATCGAGTTGCAGCAACGCCTCGGCATGTCGCTGTTGCTGATCAGCCATGACCTCAATCTAGTGCGGCGCATCGCGCAACGGGTGTGCGTGATGCGCCATGGTGAAATCGTCGAGCAGGCGGATTGCGAAGCGTTGTTTCGCGCGCCGCAGCATCCTTACAGCCGCTTGTTGATCGAGGCTGAGCCGAGCGGTGGGCCGGTGCCGAGTGAGTATGATCACAACCTGCTCGAAGTTGATGATTTGAAGGTGTGGTTTCCGTTGCCCAAGGCGTTGTTCAGCCGCCAGCAGGATTACATCAAAGCGGTGGACGGCGTGAGTTTCACCCTGCAACGGGGCAAGACTTTGGGGATTGTCGGTGAGTCAGGTTCGGGTAAATCGACGCTGGGTCAGGCGATCCTGCGGTTGGTCGAGTCCGAGGGCAATATCCGTTTTGGTAACAAGCAACTGAGCTTGCTCAATCAACGTTTGATGCGGCCGTTGCGGCGGCAGATTCAAGTGGTGTTCCAGGACCCGTTCGGCAGCCTCAGCCCACGGATGTCAGTGCAGCAGATTATTGCCGAAGGCTTGCTGACTCACGGCATCGGCACCGAGGCCGAGCGTGAGGCGGCGGTGATTCGGGTGCTGGAGGAAGTCGGCCTCGACCCGCAGAGCCGCCATCGTTATCCCCACGAGTTTTCCGGCGGCCAGCGCCAGCGAATCTCCATCGCCCGGGCGCTGGTGCTGGAACCGGCGCTGATTCTGCTCGATGAGCCGACATCGGCGCTGGATCGTACGGTGCAGAAACAGGTGGTGGAGTTGTTGCGGCAATTGCAGATCAGGCATGGGCTGACCTATTTGTTTATCAGCCATGACCTGGCGGTGGTGCATGCGTTGGCGCATGACTTGATGGTGATCAAGGATGGCAAGGTGGTTGAGCAGGGTTCGTCGCGCGAGATTTTCGCCGCGCCCAAACACCCCTACACCCAAGAGCTCTTGAACGCCTCCGGCCTGAAGCCCGACACAAAACCCTGTGGGAGCTGGCTTGCCAGCGATGGCGCCGGGTCAGTCGACATCCCCTTCGCTGACCCACCGCTATCGCTGGCAAGCCAGCTCCCACAGGTATAGAAGTGGTCCAAAAAATATTTTTCAGGCACTGCATCCAAACACCTCCGCCACGGGTAGTCCTTGTAACAGCCCTCTTCGGCTGTCAGCGGTTTACCCTTTTCGGAGATAACACTGATGAACATCACCCAGCTGATTGGCCTCACCGGTTTGCTCGCCCTGTCCTCGACGACCTTCGCCCAAAGCAGCTATCCCGACGCGATCAAAGTCCCGGACGGCCACAAGATCGCGATGGAAACCACCGGCGTCGGTGAGATCACCTACGAATGCCGGGACAAAGCCAATGCGCCCGGGCAGACCGAGTGGACCTTCGTCGGCCCGAAAGCGGTGCTCAATGATCGCAGCGGCAAGCAGGTCGGCACCTACTTTGGCCCGCCGGCTACCTGGCAGGCCAAGGACGGTTCGAAAGTCACCGGCACGCAATTGGCCGTGGCGCCGTCCAGCCCGGGCAACCTGCCCTATCAACTGGTCAAGGCCAATCCGGCCGAAGGCAAAGGCGCGATGAGCGGCGTGAGTTACATCCAGCGCGTCGCACTCAAGGGCGGCGTAGCGCCGGGCAGTGAATGCACGGCGGCGAACAAGGGCAAGCAGGAAGTGGTGAAGTATCAGGCCGATTACATTTTCTGGGCGGCGAACTGATTCCCGGATTTACCGCCCCCCCTGTAGGAGTGGGCCTGCTCGCGATAGCGGAGTGTCAGCCAACATTTGCATCACTGACACACCGCTATCGCGAGCAGGCGAAGGCCTACAAGGGGAATCATGTGTTCTGGATGTTTGCGGAATGTGAGCTAGATTGCACGACATGCCTTTAGCCGAATCCGCGTTCGATTACGAAGCCCGCCTCGCTGCCTGTGCCCGTGGCGAGCGTGCGGCCCTGCGCGATTTGTATGTGCAGGAAGGCCCGCGTCTGCTCGGTGTGGCCAAGCGTCTGGTGCGCGATACGGCGCTGGCGGAGGACATCGTTCATGAGGCGTTCATCAAGATCTGGAACGGCGCGGCGGGGTTTGACCCGGCACGCGGTTCGGCGCGGGGCTGGATGTTCACGGTGACGCGGCATCTGGCGCTGAATCTGCTACGCGATCAGGGCCGGGAAACACCATTCGACGAAGCCCACGAAGTGGCTGCAGACGATGACGGCTTCGACGCCCAAGTTCATTCGGCGCGTATCCACCGTTGCCTTGAGCAACTGGAGCCGCAACGCCGCCACTGCATCCTGCATGCCTATGTCGACGGCTACAGCCACGCGCAAATTGCCGCGCGCCTCGACACGCCGCTGGGCACGGTCAAAGCGTGGATCAAACGCAGCCTCAACGCCTTGCGGGAGTGCATGGGATGACCAGCGAATCAGCGCAAGACCGCGATGAACTGGCCGGCGAATATGTGCTCGGCACGCTTTCTTTTGAACAGCGGATCGAGGTGCAACGACGCTTGCCCAACGAACCCGAATTGCGTGCAGCGGTGGATGCCTGGGAGCGGCGCCTGCTGGAGTTGACTGATCTTGCCCCCTCGCAGCAACCGTCTGCGTTGTTGTGGCCGCGCATCGAACGCAGCCTCGACCGACTCACGGCAAAAGCGCCGTCGACTTCATGGTGGAACCTGCTGCCACTCTGGCGCGGGTTGAGTGCTATCGGATTGGCCGCCACGTTGATTTTGGGTTCGATCCTGTTGACCCAGACCACGCCGAAACCAAGCTTTCTGGTGGTGCTGGTCGCGCCGCAGGACAAGGCCCCGGGCTGGGTGATCCAGGCGAGCAATTCGCATGAGATTCAGCTGATTCCGCTCGGCGTGGTTGAGGTGCCGGCGGACAAGGCCCTGGAATTCTGGACCAAGGCTGACGGCTGGCAAGGGCCGGTTTCGCTGGGACTGGTCAAACCCGGGCAGGCCTTGTCGGTGCCGCTGGACAAGTTGCCGCCGCTGCAACCCAATCAGTTGTTCGAGCTGACACTTGAGGGTGCCAATGGCTCGCCGATCGGCAAACCGACCGGGCCGATTCAGGCGATCGGGCGTGCGGTGAAGGTGCTGTAAGGCTCTGATCTGCGGCTTCTGGCGACCATCATCGACATCGATGTTCACCATCACGGCAATGAAGTTCTCATAAAAAATCTCCGGCGTAACATCGGCTCCATACCAACCAACAACACCCCGGAGCACACCATCATGAAACGCCAAACCCTTCTCGGCATCGCTTTCTCGATCTTCGCTATCAACGCTTTCGCCGCCACCCCGGCCCACACCATGATCGCCGAAGGCGGCTCGGACAAACTGATCGAAAGCCGTTTGGCTGAAGGTGGTTCGGATCGTCTGATTGAACGTCGCGTTGCTGAAGGTGGTTCTGATCGTCTGCTCGAACGCCGCGTTGCTGAAGGTGGTTCGGATCGTCTGCTGGAACGCCGCGTTGCTGAAGGTGGCTCGGATCGTCTGCTGGAACGTCGCGTTGCCGAAGGTGGCGCTGATCGTCTGCTGGAACGCCGCGTCGCCGAAGGTGGTTCGGATCGTCTGCTGGAACGCCGCGTCGCCGAAGGTGGCTCGGATCGTCTGCTCGAACGCCGCGTCGCCGAAGGTGGTTCGGATCGTCTGCTCGAACGCCGCGTTGCCTGAATGCATGGCTGCAAACGCAACAACCCAGAGAAACCCGGCTCCCTTGGCCGGGTTTTTTATGTCTGTGTGTTTTAGCCGGCCTTGGCCATGCAGCGCTTGTAGCGCTCATCCACGCGTTTGGCGAACCAGGCCGTCGTGAGCTTGCGGGTGATCTTCGGACTCTGCAGCACGATCCCCGGTAACACCGCACGCGGCAGCTTTTTCCCCTCCGCTTGCTCCGCCAGTTCGAACACCCGCTGATAGAGTTTGGTCTCTTCGAATTCCAGGGTTTTGCCCTTCTCCAGTTGATCGCGAATGGTCGGGTTGCGCATGCCCAGCGACTTGCCGAGAGTGCGTACCGCCAGTTCCGTGCCGCCGGGCATGATCGAGTCGTAGCGGATCAGGTCGCCATCCAGCGCCAGTGGAATGCCCGAGGCGCGACTGACCGCATTCTGAAACGCAGCATTGCGACTGGCGTACCAACCGGCGTTGAAGTCGGCAAACCGATACAGCGGCTCGCGATAACTCACCGGATAACCGAGCAAATGCGCGATACCGAAATACATGCCACCACGGCGGCTGAACACTTCACGGCGGATCGTGCCGTCCACCGGGTACGGATAATCCTTGGCGTGTTGCTCGGCAAATTCGATGCTGACCTGCATCGGCCCGCCGGTGTGCACCGGGTTGAAGCCGCCGAACAGCGTGCGGCCCATCGGCACCCGACCGATGAAGTCGTCGAAAATGCCACTGAGTTCTTTCTCACTGCGTGCCGCATTCAGGCGTTCGCTGTAGGTCTTGCCGTTGGTTGAACGCACTTGCAGAGCGCCGCTGACCAACAGGCTGGGAATATGCACTTTGGCGGCGCGGCGATCGATTTCGTCGCGGGCGATTTTGCCCAGGCCCGGCACAGTAGGGTCGGCCTGGAAGGTGGATTCCTGCTCGGCGACGGCCAGTACCGAACACAGATTCTGCGTGGTCGGGCTGATGTTTTGCGCGGCAAATGCGGCGTAGATATCGGTGGCCCAGCCTTGCCGATCGGCCGTCTTGGCCGGCATCAGCCGCACAATCTCGGCCTTCACTTCGGCAGGCGCACGCGGCACCGGCTCCTGGCTGCGCTGCCCCGCGCAACCGGCGAGCACCAGCAGTGCGGCGAGCGTGATCGGTAATCGGAAGTTGTGCATGTAACTTCATCCAGTCCGTTGTGCCGGGTTCACCATACGTTCAATGGTTGGCGCAGGCTAGGACTGCGCTGATCTGGCCCTGTTCCCTTGATGTTCATTTCCCTGCGCCGCCAAGTGCCCCGAAATAGAGCTTCCAACGGCTGATGACAAACTGATTGCAAAACGTTACTGAGAAAATCTATCATTTGCACCTGGAGTCGCATTTGCGCAAGGAGTTCCCGCGCCGCCCTTATTTTTCTCACCGGCCGTGCGCCTCCAGGTATCTACATGCCCGCTTCAGCTCGACTCGCCGTCCCGTTTCGCCCGACGCTTCTCGCCCTGCTGTGCTCCCTGACTGTCACCGCTTACGCCGCCGAAGGCGATACCAAAGCGCTGGTGCTGGACGACGTCAACGTCAATGCCCAGGCCCCGACACCCGGTGCCCTGCCTCCGGTCTACTCCGGCGGACAAGTTGCCCGCGGTGGGCAGCTCGGCGTGCTGGGCAATCAGGACATGATGGACGTGCCGTTCAGCGCCGCGTCCTACACCGAACAATTGATTCAGGATCAGCAGGCCGAAAACGTCGCCGACGTGCTGCTCAACGATTCGTCGGTACGTCAGGCCTCGGGTTTCTCCAACCAGGCGCAGGTCTTCATGATTCGCGGCCTGCCGCTGAACGGCGACGACATTTCCTATAACGGCCTGTACGGCGTGTTGCCACGGCAGATCATTTCCACCGACGCCCTTGAGCGCGTGGAAGTGTTCAAAGGCCCGAACGCCTTTATCAACGGCGTGACCCCGACCGGCTCCGGCATTGGCGGTGGCGTCAACCTGCAACCGAAGCGCGCCGGCGACGTGCCGTTGCGTCGCTACACCACCGACATCAACAGCGAAGGCCGTATCGGTCATCACTTCGACATCGGCCAGCGTTTCGGTGAAGACAACCGCTTCGGCGCCCGGATCAACCTGTCCCAGCGCGAAGGCGACACCGGTATCGATCACGAGAACCAGCGCTCGAAACTGTTCGCCATCGGCCTCGACTATCGCGGCGATGCCCTGCGCATTTCCGGCGACTTCGCCTACCAGAAAGAACGCGTCAACGGTGGCCGCAACTCGGTCAACCTCGGCACCGCCACACACATTCCGGACGCGCCGTCGGCCGATACCAACTATGCGCCGAAGTGGGGCTACACCGACATCGAAGACACCTTCGGCATGCTCCGCGCCGAGTACGACCTGAACGACAACTGGACCGCCTACGCGGCCGGCGGCGCCAAGCACACCCGCGAAGTCGGGCGCTACAACTCGACCACGCTGGTCGGCAACAGCGGCGCTTCGTTCACCACCGGCTCGTTCATTCCCCATGACGAAGACAACACCAGTGTGATGGCTGGCCTCAACGGTAAACTCAACACCGGCCCGGTCAGCCACAAACTCAATTTCGGCCTGACCGGCATCTGGGCCGAACAGCGCAGCGCCTATGACTTCGACCTGACCCAGTACGCCAACAATATCTATCACCCGGTGCAAACCCCGTCGCCAGTGGGCAATTTTGCCGGCGGCGACTTGAATGATCCGGGCATCGTCGGCAAGACCTTCAACCGCAGCATTGCGATTTCCGACACCCTCGGTTTCTTCGACGATCGCCTGCTGGTCACCGCCGGCCTGCGTCGCCAACAACTGGTGGTGCAAGGTTACAACTATGCCAGTTGGGGCAGCGGCGATCGCAAGTCGAGCTACGACGAATCGATCACCACGCCGGTGTACGGCGTGGTGTTCAAACCGTGGGAACACGTGTCGTTCTACGCCAACCACATCGAAGGCTTGGCCCAGGGCCCGACCTCGCCGACCAGTTCTGGCGGATTCCGTGTGACCAACGGCAACGAAGTCTATGCACCGGCACGCTCCAAGCAGACCGAAGTCGGGGTGAAAGTCGACATGGGCACTTACGGCGCCAGCCTGGGTGTTTATCGCATCGAACAGCCGAGCGATGGTTACTGCGAAATCGACAGCGCCACTACCTGCACCTACGTGCGTGAAGGCGAGCAGATCAACAAAGGTGTGGAAATGAACGTGTTCGGCGAGCCGATCCAGGGCCTGCGCCTGATCAGCGGCCTGACCCTGATGGACACAGAGCTGAAGAACACCCTCAACGGTGCCAACGACGGCAACCGTGCGATCGGCGTGCCGACCTTCCAGTTCAACGCCGGCGCTGACTGGGATGTACCCGGTCTGCAGGGCGTAGCGCTGAATGCGCGGATGCTGCGTACTGGCGGCCAGTACGCCGATGCGGCGAACAATCTGAGCCTGCCGACCTGGAACCGTTTCGATGCGGGTGCGCGTTATGCGTTCAAGGTGTCGGAGAAAGACGTGACCGTGCGTCTGGGTGTGGAGAACCTGGCGAACAAGAAGTACTGGGAATCGGCTCAGGGTGGGTATCTGACTCAGGGTGAGCCGCGGGTGGCGAAGCTGTCCGGCACCATTGATTTCTAAGCTTGAAAAGCCCCTCACCCTAGCCCTCTCCCGGAGGGAGAGGGGACTGACCGAGGTGTTCTTTCGAGTTACGCCGACGTGTGCCACCAAGTCGAACTCAGGTTTTGAAAGGCACCCAAATCGGCTCCCTTTCCCCTCGCCTTTTAGAGGAGAGGGGACTGACCGAGGTGTTCTTTCGAGTTACGCCGACGTGTGCCACCGAGTCGAACTCAGGTTTTGAAAGGCACCCAAATCGGCTCCCTTTCCCCTCGCCTTTTAGAGGAGAGGGGACTGACCGGGGTGTTCTTTCGAGTTACGCCGACGTGTGCCACCAAGTCGAACTCAGGTTTTGAAAGGCACCCAAATCGGCTCCCTTTCCCCTCGCCTTTTAGAGGAGAGGGGACTGACCGAGGTGTTCTTTCGAGTTACGCCGACGTGTGCCACCAAGTCGAACTCAGGTTCTGAAAAGCCCCCAATCGGCTCCCTTTCCCCCTCGCCCCCTTTGGGGGAGAGGGCTGGGGTGAGGGGGTAAATTTCACTGTCACCAAAATCTCCTGCCGAACACCCGAAAAAAGGCCCCACAGCCCCACCGCTGCGGGGCCTTTCTCCGTCTGGCCGATCAACTGGCCACCCGCTCCTGCTGATCCATACTTGCTGCACAGCAAACGGAGGACAGGCCCATGAACCGCAGCGACGTCCTGATCATCGGCGCCGGCCCGACCGGGCTGGTGCTGGCCCTGTGGCTGAGCAAACTCGGCGTACGCGTGCGCATCATCGATAAAACCTCCGCGCCCGGCACCACTTCGCGAGCGTTGGCGGTGCAGGCGCGCACCCTTGAGTTGTACCGGCAACTGGACCTCGCCGACACTATTGTGCGCAACGGCCATCGGGTGGCGGCGGCGAATTTCTGGGTCAACGGCAAACCGGTCGCGCAACTGCCGCTGAACCGTATCGGCGAAGGCCTGACGCCCTACGCCTTCGTCGAAATCTTCCCGCAGGATGAACATGAACGGCTGCTGATCGAGCGTCTCGAAGACTACGGCGTCACGGTCGAACGCAACACCACGCTGGACAGTTTCGAGGAAACCGGCGATGGCCTCACCGCGCATCTGCGCCTGCCCGATGGCGAACAGGAAATCTGCCAGGCCTGTTATCTGGCCGGCTGTGACGGCGCCCGCTCAGTCGTGCGCAAAACCCTCGACACTGGTTTCCCCGGCGGCACCTATCAGCAGATTTTCTACGTGGCAGATGTCAAGGCCAGCGGCCCGGCGATGAACGGCGAGTTGCATCTGGATCTGGATGAAGCGGACTTTCTCGCCGTGTTTCCTCTCGCCGGCGAAGGCCGCGCAAGGCTGATCGGCACCGTGCGTGACGAACGTGCGGATCGCGCCGAAACCCTGGAATTTTCTGATGTCAGCAGCCGTGCCATCGAACACCTGAAAGTGCATATCGAAGATGTCCATTGGTTCTCGACCTACCGCGTGCATCACCGCGTGGCTGAGCACTTTCGCAGTGGCCGCGCGTTTCTGCTCGGCGATGCCGCGCATGTGCACAGCCCGGCGGGCGGTCAGGGCATGAACACCGGCATCGGCGACGCGATCAATCTGGCGTGGAAACTTGCCGCAGTGCTCAGCGGCGCCGCTGAACCGAGCCTGCTCGACAGCTACGAAACCGAACGCAAGGCCTTCGCCCGTCGACTGGTGTCGACCACCGACAAAGTCTTCAGTTTCGTCACCGCCGAGGGGCGCATGGCCGATCTGCTGCGCATGCGTGTGGCACCGTTTCTGATCCCGAAAATGGCCTCGTTCGAGGCCAGTCGCGAGTTCCTTTTTCGCACCGTTTCGCAGGTCACCCTCAACTATCGCGGCATGCCTCTGAGTCAGGGCGCGGCCGGCCATGTGCACGGCGGCGACCGCTTGCCGTGGGCGCATGATGGTGAGGGAGATAATTACGAACCGCTGAGACAGCCGTGCTGGCAGGTGCATGTGTACGGCGACACCAGCGACGAAATGATCTCCTGGTGCCACGAACATCATTTGCCGCTGCATGTGTTCGACTGGCGCCCGGCGTTTGAAACGGCGGGGTTGGGGCGTAACGGTTTTTATCTGCTACGCCCGGATACCTATGTGGCGATTGCCGAAAACAGCGCGGATCCGAAGGTGATTGAACGCTACTTCCGCGATCACGGCATCCGGCCGTTCTTTGCCTGCCTCTGACCCAAGGAAACCACAAGAACCTGTGGGAGCTGGCTTGCCAGCGATGGCGTCAGCACAGTCAAAATCAATGTTGACTGATGCGCCGCTATCGCTGGCAAGCCAGCTCCCACAGGGTTGTGCGTTGGTCTTTAGATCCCGGCCAGTGCCAGATCCATCGCAAAGTAAGTGAAGATCAAATCAGCGCCTGCACGCTTGATCGCGCCCAGGCTTTCGCGCACCACACGATCCTCATCGATCGCCCCGGCCTGCGCGCCGAACTTGATCATCGCGTATTCGCCACTGACCTGATACGCCGCCAGCGGCAGGTTCGAGGCCTCACGAATGTCGCGGATGATGTCGAGGTAAGCGCCGGCCGGTTTGACCATCAGCGCATCGGCGCCTTCCTGCTCGTCGAGCAGCGATTCGCGCAGGGCTTCGCGGCGGTTCATCGGGTTCATCTGGTAGCTTTTGCGGTCGCCCTTCAGCGCACTGCCGCCGGCCTCGCGGAACGGACCGTAAAGCGCCGAGGCAAATTTGGTCGAATAGGCCATGATCGGAATTTGAGTAAATCCGGCCGCATCCAGGGCCTGGCGAATCGCCCGCACCTGACCATCCATCGCTGCCGACGGCGCGATCACGTCCGCACCGGCGCGGGCCGCCGCCACGGCTTGTTTGCCGAGGTTGATCAGGGTCTGGTCGTTGTCGACTTCATGGTTGTGCATCACGCCGCAGTGGCCGTGATCGGTGTATTCGCAGAAGCAGGTGTCGGACATCACGATCATTTCCGGCACGGCATCTTTGGCAATGCGCGACATGCGCGAGACCAGACCGTCTTCGCGCCAGGTGTCGCTGCCGTTGCTGTCCAGATGGTGGGACACGCCGAAGGTCATCACCGACTTGACGCCGGCACGGGCATAGCGCTCGATTTCGCTGGCCAGTTTGCGCTCGGGAATGCGCATCACCCCGGGCATGCTGTTGATCGGCACGAAGTCGTCGATTTCTTCTTCAACGAAAATCGGCAGGACCAGATCGTTCAGGCTGAATTCGGTTTCCTGGAACAGGCTGCGCAGGCTCGCATTGCGGCGCAGACGGCGGGGACGTGCTTCGGGGAACTGACTGGACATGAGGGCCTTTCCTGAAAACGGCAGATGAGACGAAAGTCGTAGGGGGCGAAGCTTATGCCTTGCGGGGGTTGGGGTACAAACCTGGATCAATCAAGAGTGCATTACTGGGGGTGTAACAATCTTTCAGAACACTGTAACTCCCTGTGGGAGCTGGCTTGCCAGCTCCCACAGGGTTATGTGTGTAGTCCGAAAATTACGAGGGAATGGTCAGGCCGCGAATGACTGCCGGACGCGCGAGGAAACGCTCAAGCACACGGGTGACATTCGGGAAATTGCTGATGCCAACCAGATCACCGGCCTCATAAAATCCGATCAAATTACGCACCCACGGAAATGTGGCGATATCGGCAATGGTATAGCGCTCGCCCATGATCCAGTCACGGCCCTCGAGCCGGCCGTCGAGCACCTTGAGCAGGCGTTTGCTTTCGTCGACATAACGATCACGCGGACGCTTGTCTTCGTAATCCTTGCCGGCGAATTTGTTGAAGAAACCCAACTGGCCGAACATCGGACCGATACCACCCATCTGGAACATCAACCACTGGATGGTCTCGTAACGCAGCGCGCCTTCCTGCGCCAGCAACTGACCGCTTTTGTCGGCCAGATAAATCAGGATCGCACCGGATTCGAACAGCGGCAGCGGCTGATCATCAGGGCCGTGCGGATCGAGGATCGCCGGAATCTTGTTGTTCGGATTCAGCGACAGGAACTCGGCGGACAGTTGATCATTGCTGTCGAAAGCGACCTTGTGCGGTTCGTACGGCAGGCCGATTTCCTCAAGCATGATCGAGACTTTGACGCCGTTGGGCGTCGGCAAGGAATAGAGCTGAATCCAGTCAGGGTACTGCGCCGGCCATTTCTGGGTGATCGGGAACGCGGACAGATCGGTCATGGGAAGCATCCAGTCACAAATTAAAGCCTGATCATAATGTAGGCGCTGCGCAGGCTGCGATCTTTTGATCTTGAGGCTTTGCAGTCTGCAAAACGATCGCAGCCTTCGGAGCGCCTACATGAACCCGTAACATCCTGTCGCTAACCTGCGGCCAGACCGTTGAAGGTTGCCGTTAGAGTGCTGCGCACTCTGACGATCGAACCAAACGGCCCTCAGGGGACTCTGAGCTATGCGTTTGTTGCAGAGGAAGCCGTTCACGACAGGGAAAACACCCGGTGCTGGGAGCCCGCGGTGTAAAGGTTTGTCAGCCTTAACCGAATTTGCTGAAGAACCCTTTATTTCATGACGATCCTTATGCGATTCGCCAAACGTTTCAAACACCGCGCGTATGTGGCCCTGCCTTCCCTGCTGGCCGTCAGTGCACTGTTCCTGTCGCTTGAGTCCAGCGAAAGCCGCGCGCAACCGGTGGACGGCACCCAGACACTGGTGTTCCTGCGCCACGCAGAAAAACCCGAGGGCGGGCTCGGCCAGCTCAACTGTCAGGGCCTGAACCGCGCCATCGACCTGTCGACGCTGCTGCCGGAAAAATTCGGCAAGGCCGATTACGTGTTCGCCGCCAACCCGACGCGCAATGTCGAGGAAGGTGAGCTGGACAACTCCTACAGCTACATCCGTCCATTGATGACCATCAGCCCCGCCGCGATCAAGCTCGGCCTGCCGGTGAACATCGAGTTCTCGGCCAACGACACCAGCGATCTGGCCCGCGAACTGCTGGAAGACAAGTATCACAACTCGACGATCTACACCGCCTGGTCCCACGGCTATCTGCCGGAGCTGATCAACAAGGTGGCGGGCAAAGCGGTCGGCGAGAAACAGAACATCACCGAGGACTGGGCGGGCAACGACTTTGACTCGCTGTATGTACTGACGCTGACCTGGCACAACGGCAAGGCCAGTTTGCAAAGCCACAGCTACAAGCAGGGGCTGGATCATGGCAAGGAAACGTGTCCGACCTGAGTCATCTTCTGTCTGAACCGGCCCCATCGCTGGCAAGCCAGCTCCCACAGGGTTCCAGGGTGTACACAAATTCCATATACATCCGCAATACCTGTGGGAGCTGGCTTGCCAGCGATGAGGCCAGCAAAAGCACTATCAAACCTTCTGATTCCCCCGCTCACGCAGATACTCAAGCACCGCTCCACGCTCCCCGGCAAACTCGATCCGCCCGCCCTTCTTCTCGCGCTGAAACACATACATCGGGTCGTAATAATCGCGTAGCAGAACGCCGATCCACTCACGGAACAGCTCGACCGACCCGCTGCGCGCCTGTTCGGACAGCGCCGCTTCCATCTGCAAATACATGCGTTGATAGCGCTCGCCACCCAACCGACGTTGAATATTGTTCAGGCTGGAAATCAATCGCTCGGCATACAAAGCAAAACCCTGCTCGCCGTGAACCGCGACGAACTCGGCGTACAGGTCGATGACATAATCCTGCAGAATTCGCTCGACCCGACTCTCGAGGCTATCTTCCAGCCAGACCAGTGGTGCCGCCTGCATGCCCCGGTAGAGCGGTAATGGCAAGGCACAGCTGCCGACCACCCGACTCTCGTCTTCCAGAACAAACTGGTTGATCCCGCCTGCGCGTTTTTTCAGCACATCGACAGCCAGGCGGTTTTCGAAATCGATATTGGTCGGCTGCCCGGTGGCACGCTTGCCAAAACTCGAGCCGCGATGATTGGCGTGACCTTCCAGATCCAGACCATTGCTCAACTGCACCAGCACTTCAGTCTTGCCTGTACCGGTCATGCCGCCGAGCAGGACCAGATCGCATTCGGTCACAGCCTGATCGACTGTCTCCAGGAGGAATGTGCGCATGGCCTTGTAGCCGCCGCCGACACGCGGGTAATCGATGCCGCCCTCGTCCTTGATCCATTGCTGGACGATCTGTGAACGCAGGCCGCCGCGGAAACAATACAGATAGCCATCGGGGTGGTTACGGGCAAACTCGACCCAGCCTTGAATGCGCCGCTCTCTGACCTCGGCGGACACCAGCCGCTCGCCCAAGGCAATCGCGGCTTGCTGTCCGTGTTGTTTGTAACAGGTGCCCACCTGTTCGCGCTCACGATCGTTCATCAGCGGCAGGTTGACCACCCCGGGAAAAGCACCGTGGGAGAATTCGACCGGCGCACGGGCGTCCATCATTGGCCGGTCATTGAGGAAAATATCACGGTAATCAGTGCAGTCGCGGAGCATCAAATCACCTCGACTGCGTTCGTCTGTCGCTCAACCAGTTCGCCGATTGGCGCCAGGTTCAGGCCCAGTCCGGCGGCTACGGCGAGAAACTCTTGATTGCCTTCAGGCGTCACCGCGATCAACAGACCACCGCTGGTTTGCGGGTCGCAGAGCACGCGTTTGTGCAGTTCCTGCACGCGGCCAACCTTGCTCGCGTAGCTGTCGAAGTTGCGCAGCGTACCGCCGGGAACGCAGCCCTGATCGAGGTAGTACTCGACGCTGTCCAGACGCGGCACACGGTCATAAGCGATGCGCGCGGTGAGCTGGCTGCCATCGGCCATTTCCACCAGATGCCCGAGCAGACCAAAACCGGTGACATCGGTCATGGCGGTAACGCCGGCGAGTTTGCCGAAACGGCTGCCGGGTTTGTTCAGGGTGCACATCCAGTCGCGGGCCACGCCAACGTCGGCGGCGCGCAATTTGCCTTTTTTCTCGGCGGTGGTGAGGATGCCGATGCCCAGCGGTTTGGTCAGGTACAGCAGGCAGCCGGCGGTGGCGGTGTCGTTGCGCTTCATGTGACGCTTTTCCACCAGACCGGTGACGGCGAGACCGAAGATCGGTTCCGGCGCATCAATCGAATGCCCGCCCGCCAGTGGAATGCCCGCCGCGTCGCACACCGCGCGGCCGCCGCGAATCACTTCACGCGCCACTTCCGGCGCCAGCACATTGACCGGCCAGCCGAGAATGGCGATGGCCATCAACGGATCGCCGCCCATCGCATAGATGTCACTGATCGCATTGGTCGCGGCAATGCGGCCGAAGTCGAACGGGTCATCGACGATCGGCATGAAAAAATCCGTGGTCGAGACCACACCGCGCTCGGCATCGATCTCGTACACCGCCGCGTCATCACGCGAGGCGTTGCCGACCCACAGTTTCGGGTCGAGGTTCTGCGCACCGCTGCCGGCCAGAATCACTTCCAGCACCTGCGGGGAAATCTTGCAGCCGCAGCCGGCGCCGTGGCTGTATTGGGTCAGACGAATCGGCTCGCTCATGGGGGAGTCTCAGGCTGTTGATGGAGGCGATTCTAGCAGAGCGCGACGCAGCAGTTTTTTGATCGTTCCCACGCTCCGCGTGGGAATGCAGACCGGGACGCTCCGCGTCCCTTCCGGAGCCGGAACGCGGAGCGTCCCTAGAGGCATTCCCACGCAGAGCGTGGGAACGAGCAGCTTGAGGCAAGGCAAAAAAAACCGCCCTTACGGGCGGCTAAAAGTGCTTCGACCCTAAATCAGAAGCCCAGGCTGAAGCTGATGGTCATTGCATGGTCGTTGCTGTCGTTCGACAGTTGCCCCGAGTAGCCGACGCCGAGTTTGCCGGTCGGGCTGATCTGGAAGTCGACACCGGCTTCAACGATGGCGCTGTCCTTGGCAATCGGCACGCCTTGGGTGCTGAACGAGGCGCCGCCGTCGATGAAGGTCAGGTCGGCGTCAGGCTTGGTATCACCAAAGGCATGGCGCCAGCCGATGGCCGCGCGCGGGGTGAATTGCCCGCCGTTGGCCAGGGTGATGACTTTGCCGGCGCGCACGCCGAGGGTCGAGAAGGTGATGTCCTGATCGGCATCGGCCTCCAGGCGCCCTACTCCACCCTTCTCCTTGGCTTTGTCAGTGTCGTAGTTGACATAGGCCAGACCGGCAAACGGTTCGAGGGCAATGCCGCCAGCGTCGATGGCGTAGCCGACTTCACCGAATACCTGCGCACTGCGCGCATCGTAATTGGCCTTCAGGCGATCGTTGTAGCTGCCGACGCTGACGTTGCGTTTGGTCTCGATGTCGTGCCAGCTGTAAGCCGCGCCGAGGCGCACCGCCAAGGCGTCAAACTGCGAATTGAGATACGCCGCCAGGTGGTAGCTTTCGACGGTGGCATCCGAGCGACGATCATGCGCATCGAGGTCGCTGCGGGTGTAACCGGCGGCCATGCCCACGCGCCATTGGTCATCGAGTTGCTTGTCGGTGCCGAGCATGAAGCCGCTGAGGTTACGGTCGAGTTTCGCCGCGTTGCTGTCGCCATCCGACTCGCCCCAGGCGCCGAGTGCCCGCGCCCAGCCAACCATTTCGCCGTGGCAACCGTTGCTGCTCAATTGGTTGTCACTTGGCGCCAGGGCACGGCGTGGATCATCCGCCGCGCTGCATGACGGTTGGCGCATGCGATCGTTGACCGCGTCACGCACGTAGCGCGAATCCTCGAGGATGGCGCTGGCGGTGCTGGCGTGGATCTCACCGGACAGACTGTCGAAGGCATTACGCGCACCGGCGACACTGAGGTTGACGATCTCGTTCTGCAACGCCGCACCGGCCGGGCCGTTGTTCGACAGCGCGGTGGCGGTTCTGAACTGGTTGCCAGTGGCGGCGACATCGGCGAAGGAATTGCCGTTGCGGCTGACCACCAGGTTCACCGCATTAGCGTCATACACGAGTGCGCTGTTGAGGAACGCATATTGCGGCAGGTCCGCAGCGCTGAAGGTGCCGTTTACGCCACCGCCCGCCGTAATCAGCGAATACGTGGTGTTGCCGGTGAACGGCGCCAGCGAGTTGACTTGCAAAGCGCCGCCCAGGTTTGCAGTACCACCGACGGCCAGCGGCGTCGCGGTTGGCGAACTGACGGTCAGCGCCAGCACGCCATCCGAGGCGTTGGTCAGGTTACCGGCCACGCTCAGGGTTCCGGCCTCAGCGCCGGAAGCCACCACACCATGGTTGATCACCGAACCGACACTGCCGTTACCGCTCAGCCCTGCACCGTTGGCCACGGTCACTTGCCCGCCCAACGAAGCCCGCGCCGAACGGCTGCCGACTTGCAGCACGCCTTGATCAACCGCGACGGTACCGCTGAACGGATTATCTCCGCTCAACAGCAAGGTGCCGGTGCCGCGTTTGGCCATCGCCCCGAGACCGCTGAGGACCCCGTTGAACTGACCATTGGCATTCTGCTGGAACACCAGCGTGGCGTTGTCGAGGATATTGCCTTGCAGACTGGTGGTGTTACCGACCAGCGTACCGCCGCTGACGGTGGTGCCACCGCTGTAGGTGTTGGCACCGCTCAATACCAACGTGCCGGAATCAAGCTTTTCGATACCACCCGTGCCCACCAGTGGCGTGGAAATTTCTGCACTCGCGCCGGCATTGACCCGCACCGGTGCAAGGCTGCCGTCCGCGCCATTGACCGGCGTCAACGTCCCGCCAGCCCCCGGAACCAGGCTGTAGCCGCCGGAGAGGAATTGCAGACCGGTGAAGTTCTGATTGCCCTGCACGGTAACCGTACCCGCCTGGCCGCCGAACACGGCGAACTGACCATTTGAAGCCAGGGCCTGAGTACCGCTCGGATCGGTCCAGTTGGTGCCTGGACCCCATACACCGCTGCCGCCACCGATGCTGCCGTCCGGATTGGTAGTGCCACCGTTCCAGAACTGCACCTCACCCGGGGTGCCTTGCACCAGCAGATTGATCTGATTGGCGATAGCCGTTTGCAGGGTCAGATTGGCCGCCGACACCGGCAGGCTGCCATACACCAGACCGTTGTCGGTCAGGCTGCCGCCGTAGCTGAACAGTTGATAAACGCCGGTGCCGAAACCGCCGGCATTGCTGATGTTCAGCGTACCGTCGAGGGTCAGGTTGCCGGCGACGTTGACCACGGTGGTCGAACTGGCCGCCGAGCCGAGGCTGAAGTCCAGATTGGTTCCCGACGACAGTGCCAGCGAACCGACTGACAAAGGCGTTGCTGTACCGCCACCGGCCAGCGTCGCACCGCTGGCCAGTTGCACGGCGCCGCCGAGTTGGCCGCCACCGCCGATGCTCGCGCCGCTGGCAACGTTGACGTTGGCACTGTTGAGCACACCATTGACGATCAGGTTGCCGGCCTGCACCGAGGTGTTGCCGGTGAAGGTGTTGTTGCCGGCCAGCAGAAGTTCACCAGTGCCGGTTTTGTTCAGCGTGCCGGCGCCGGTGAGGTTGCCGGTGTAGCTGCCGTCGGCGTTTTGCTCGAAGGTCAGCGTCGCGTTGTTGACGATTGCACCTTGCAGGCTGCTGGTATCGCCGCGCGTCGTGCCGCCGTTCAGGGTGGTGCCGCCGCTGTAGGTGTTGGCGCCACTGAGGACGAGATCACCGCTACCGTTTTTCACCAGACTGCCGGTGCCAGTCACAGCACCGATCAACGTGGTGTTCTGGTTGCCGGCGAGGATCAGTTGCGCGCCAAGGTTGACGGTGTTGGCCAGTTGCAATGCCGAGGTGCTGTCGAGGCTGCCGGTGCCGGTCACGTTGAGTGCACCGCTGCTGATTGCACTGTTGTTGCCGAGGATCAGCGTACCGCCGGCGAGTTGAGTGCCACCGCTGTAAGTGTTGTTGCCGTTGAGGGTCAGGCTCGAAGCGCCGGCCTTGATGATGCTGCCGCTGCCACTGACCACGCCGTCGAGGGTCAGGGCGTTGGAACCGGCAACGGTCAAACCACCGTTGACGACCACGTCGTTACCGAGGCTGACGGCCGCATTGCTGTCCAGCGCCGTGCCATCGGCGGCGGTCAACACACCGCTGCCGAGCGCCGCGTTGTTGCCCACCACGATCTTGCCGCCGTTGAGCGCGGTGCCGCCGGTGTAGCCGTTGGCCGCGTTGAGCACCAGCGTACCCGTGTCGTATTTGCCCAATGTGCCGCTGCCGTTGAGCGCAACACCAATGGTCGCAGTGGCATTGGGATCAACACGCACCGTGGCATTGCCCAGCGAACCGTTGACCAGATTCAACGAGCCCGCCGCGCCGTTCACTAGGCTGTAGCCGTCGGTGACGAACTGCAGGCCGGTGATGGTTTGCGCGCCGTTGACGGTCACTGTGCCGGCCGCGCCCTGGAACACCGCGAAGCTGTTGGTCCAGGCCTGGTTGGTGGTGCCGTTGACGTCGGTCCAGTTGGTGGTGCCGGTGCCCCAGGCGCCGCTGCCCCCCTCCACCGAACCGTTGGCCACCAGTTGATTGCCGTCCCAGAACTGCACGGTGACGCCCGGTGCGGTGACCAGCAGGTTGATCTGATTGGCCAGCGCGGTTTGCAGGGTCAAATCGCCAGGGCTGACGCTGCCCGGCAGTGTGCCGAAGAGCATGCCGTTGTCGGTCAGGCCGCCGGTGTAGTCGATCAGGCGATAGACACCGCTGCCAAAACCACCGATGTCGCTGACGTTCAGGGTGCCGTCGAGGGTCAGGTTGCCGCCGACATTGACCAGCGCATTGCCGCCACCGGACACCGGTGTGCCGAGGCCGACGTCGAAGTTTGAATTGCCGTTGAACAGCAGCGAACTCACGCTCAGCGTACTGCCGGTGACGCCAGCCAGATGACCGCCATCGGCCACGGTCACGGCACCGGTCAGGGTGCCGCTGCCGCCGAGGGTGCCGCCGTTGTTGACCAGCACATTGCCGCTGGCCAGCGAACCGTTGACCTGCAAGGTACCGGCGTTGACGTTGGTGTCGCCGGTCAGGTCGCTGATGCCGCTGAGGGTCAGGGTGCCCGTGCCAAGTTTGCTCAGGCTGCCGTCACCGCTGAGGATGCCGGCGAAGGTGCTGCTGACGTTGTTGCCACCGAGGCTCAGCGTGTTGCCCGTACCGACCAGCGCAGTACCGCTGCCGGTGAGGCTGGCAAGGCTGCCCGAAGCACCAAGATTGAGCGCCGCGCCGCCCGCGAGATTGACCGTGGCGTTATTGCCCAATGCCGTGCCGTTCAGGGTGGTCAGGCTGCCGGACAGTACATCGAAAGTGCCGCTGAAGGTGTTGTTGCCGGACAGTGTCACGTCGGCCAGACCGTTCTTGGTCAGAGTGCCCGCACCGGCAATCACGCCGCCGAGGGTCAGGTTGTTGTTGCCGGCCAGACTCAGGTTGGCATTGACGTTGACGTTGTTCGCCAGCACCAGCGGCGCACTGGTGTCGAGGCTCGACGCGCCGGCCACGGTCAGTGCGCCGCTGCCCAATGCCGAACCGGTGCCGAGGGTCAGCGTACCGGCGTTCAACGTGGTGCCGCCGGTGTAAGTGTTGACGCCGTTGAGTGTCAGGTTCGACGCGCCGTCCTTGATCAAGCCACCCGCGCCGCTGACGACGCCCGCGAGGGTCAGGTTGTTGCTGCCGGTGTTGCTCAGATTGGCGTTGAGGACGACGTTGTTGCCCAGGCTCAGCGCACTGTTGCTGTCCAGCGCGGAGGCGCCGGCTACGGTGAGATTGCCCAGACCCAGCGCCGAGTTGCTGCCGGCGGTCAGGGTGCCCGCGTTGAGGGTCACGCCACCAAGAAAATTATTGTTGCCACTCAAGCTCAGGTTGGCCGCGCCGTTTTTGCTCAGGCTGCCGGCGCCGTTGACCGTGCCGGCCAAGGTCAGATCCGCCGTGCCGCCAATGCCGAGGTTGCCCGCGAGGTTGACCGCGTTGTTCAGCGAAACCCCGGTGCTGGCATCCAGCGTGGTGCCGCCCGCTGCATTCAGCGTGCCCGAGCCGAGCGCCGAGTTCGACGCCAGAACCAGTCCGCCGGCATTCAGCGCGACCGGCCCGAGGAAGGCATTGTTGCCGCCGAGGGTCAGGTTGGCCGCGCCGGTTTTGATCAGGCCACCGGTGCCGCCAATCACGCCGTTGAGGGTCAGGGCATTGCTGCCGACGATGGTCAGGTTGCCGTTCAGCGTCGCCGCGTTGGCCAGTGTCACCGCCGCGTTGCTGTCCAGCTGCGTACCGGCATTCGCCGTCAGCGTACCGGTACCGAGCGCCGTATTGCTGCCGACGATAATCTTGCCACCGTCCAGTTGTGTGCCGCCGGTATAAGTGTTGGCACCGCCGAGCACCAGGGTGCCGGCGTCAAGTTTATTAAGGATGCCGCTGCCATCGATATTGGCATTGATGGTCACCGTGACGCCCGGATCGACGCGCAACGAAGTGGTGCCGCCGGTGCCGTTGACCGCCGTGAGTTGCCCCGCCGCACCGTTGACCACGTTGTAGCCATCGGTGAGGAATTGCATGCCGGTAAACGCTTGCGTGCCGTTCACCGTCACCGTGCCGGCAGTGCCCTGGAACACCGCGAAGTCGCCGGCCCACGGTTGGTTGACCAAACCGTTGGCGTCGGTCCAGTTGGTGCCGACCGCGTTCCACGTGCCGCTGCCGCCATCGACCACGCCGTTGGCGATGGTCTGGCTGCCGTCCCAGTAACGAATGTTGACGTTCGGCGCCGACACTTGAATGTTGATCTGATTGGCCACGCCAGTCTGCACCACCAGGTCGCCGAGGCCGTAGCCGACCGGCACGCTGGCAACGTCCAGACCGAGATTAGTCAGGGCACCGGTGTAGTTGAACAGGCGATACACACCAACGCCGAAACCGCCGGCATCGCTGACGTTGAGATTGCCATCAAGCGTGAGGTTGCCGCCGACGTTCATCAGCGACGCGGTCGACGGTGTGCCCAGTGCTACATCAACGTTGCTGCCGGCGCCGAGAGTCAGAGCACTCGCCGACAAGGTGTTGCCCGACGCCAACGCCAGATGCCCACCGTTGTTGATGTTGACCGCGCCGAGCGCCGAGCCGGTACCGGTCAGGGTGCCGCCGGTATTGACGTTGAGTTGAGCACTGCCCAGCGAACCGCTCAGGTTCACGATACCGCCATCGATCGCGGTATTGCCGGTAATGCCGTTGATGCCAGTGAGGTTCAAGGTGCCGGTACCGACTTTGACCAGGCCGCCGCTGCCGCTGAGATCGCCATCAAAGATGCTGGTGACGTTGCCGGTGCCGACCGTCAGGGTGTTGCTGCCGGTGAGTTGCACACTGCCGCTGCCGCTCAGCGCGCCGAGGCTGGCGTCACTGCCCAGATTCAGGCCGGCGCCGGCGCTGATGTTGACGCCGGAGGTGTTGCCCAATGCGTTGGTATTGAGCGTGGTGACGCTGCCCGAAATGATGTTCAGCGCGCCAGTGAAGGTGTTATTGCCGGCCAGGGTCAGGTCTGAAAGGCCGTTTTTGGTCAGGCTGCCGGCGCCGTCAATGATGCCGTTCAAGCTCAAATCGTTGTTGCCGGCGACGGTCAGTCCGGCATTCAGGGTAATGGCGTTGCCGATGCCGAACGATGCGCTGTTATCCAGCGTTGCCGCGCCACCGACGACCAATGCGCCACTGCCCAGACCGTTGGCATTGCCAAGGGTCAACGTGCCGGCGTTGAGTGTGGTGCCGCCGCTGAAGGTGTTGTTGCCATTGACGGTCAGGTTGGCTGCGCCGTCCTTGATCAACTGGCCGGTGCCACTGGTCACGCCGCCGAGGGTCAGGTTCTGCGTACCGCCCACGGTCAGCGCCGCATTCAGGGCGACATTGTTGTTGAGGCTGACCAGCGGCGAGTTGCTGTCCAGTGTCGCGGCGCCAGCGACGGTCAATGCACCGGAACCGAGCGCCGAACTGTTGCCGACGGTCAGAGTGCCGGCGTTCAGCGTGGTGCCGCCGAGGTAGTTGTTGGCGGCATTGAGAATCAGATTGGCCGCGCCGTCTTTCACCAGACTGCCAGCCCCGCTGACCAGACCGGTCAGGGTCATATCCGCTGTGCCGCCGATGTTCAAGGCACCGGCGAGTGCCACGGCATTGTTCAGGCTGACGGCGGTGTTGGCATCCAGCGTGGTGTTGGCCGCCGCGTTCAACGTGCCGGAACCCAGCGCGGTGTTGCTGCCGACGGTCAGTTTGCCGGTGTTCAACAGGGTGTTGCCAAAATAAGTGTTGGCGCCGTTGAGGGTCAGGTCGGCAGCACCGTTCTTGGTCAGTCCACCGATACCGGCGACCACGCCGCCGAGGGTCAGCGCATTGGAGCCACCCAGGGTCAGAGTGCCGGCGAGGTTGACGTTGTTGGCCAAGGTCGCGGCGGTACTGGTATCGAGGGTGGTGCCGTTCGAGGCGTTGAGTGTGCCGGTGCCCAGGGCGGTGCTGGAACCGACAATCAGTGAACCGGCGTTCAGCGCCGTGGTGCCCGTGTAGGTGTTGTTGCCGTTGAGGGTCAGACTCGAAGCGCCGGTTTTGATCAGACCGTTACCGCCACTGATCACCCCGCCAAGGGTCAGCGCATTGGCGCCGCCGGCGGTGAGGTTGGCGTTGAGAATGACGTTGTTGTTGAGGGTCACGGCCGAACTGCTGTTGAGGGTGCCCGCGCCTTCCACCGACAAGGCGCCAGTGCCCAGTGCCGCGCCGTTGCCGACCGTCAAGCTGCCGGCATTCAGCGTGGTGCCGCCGCTGTAGGTATTGGTGCCATTGAGCGTGAGATTGGCGGCGCCGTTTTTCACCAGCTGGCTGGTGCCGCTGATCACGCCGCCGAGGGTCAGCGCGTTGCTGCCGCCAATGCCCAGGCTGTTGTTGAGAATGATGGCATTGTTCAGGGTCACCGTCGCATTGCTGTCGAGGGCGGCCACGCCGCCGACGGTGATGTTGCCACTGCCCAGCGCCGCGTTGGCGCCCGCCGTGATCGTACCCGCGTTCAACGCGACGGCACCGAGGAAGGTGTTGGCGCCGTTGAGAATCAGGTTGGCCGCGCCGTTTTTGGTCAGCCCGCCGCTGCCGCTGACAATCCCGCCCAGGGTCAGGTTGGCACTGCCGCCGACAGTCAGGTTGCCGCCGAGTGAGACTGCGTTGGTTAGCGCAACGGCAGTGCTGGCATCGAGGGTGGTGCCCGCCGCCGTGGTCAAGGCTCCCGTGCCCAGCGCGGTGTTGGAGCCGACAATCAGCGTGCCGGCATTCAGCGCGGTACCGCCGGAAAAGGTGTTGTTGCCGCTGAGGCTGAGGTTGGCGGTGCCGTTCTTGATCAGATTACCGGCACCGCTGATGACGCCGCTCAAACCCAGCGCCTGCGTGCCGCCGATGGTCAGATCGGCCGCCAGCGCGACGGCGTTGGCGAGAGTCACCGCCGTGGTCGCATCCAGTGTGGTACCGGCCGCCGCGTTCAACGCGCCCGTACCCAGCGCGGTGTTGCTGCCAACGAACAGGCTGCCGGCATTGAGCAGCGTGTTGCCGCTGTTGGTGTTGTTGCCGCTCAAGGTCAGGCTGGCGCTGCCGGATTTGGTAATCCCACCAGTGCCGGACAACACGCCGCCGAGTGTCAGGGCATTGCTGCCGAGCACGTTGAGCGCACCGGTCATGCCGATGTTGTTGGCCAGGGTGACGTTGGTGGTGCTGTCCAGACTGGTGCCGGCGGCGGTATTCAGCGCGCCACTACCCAGCGAGTTGTTGTTGGTCACCAGCAGGGTGCCGGCGCTCAGGGTGGTGGTGCCGGTGAACCCGCTGTTGGCGCCACTGACAGTCAGGCTGCCGCTGCCGGTTTTGGTCAGGCCGCTGCTGCCGCTGATCAAACCGCCGAGGGTCAGCGCGCCAGTGCCGCCGGCGGTCAAGGTGCCGCCGAGGCTGATGGCGTTGTTCAGGCTGATCGTGCCCGGGGCGCTCAACGTTGTCGCGCCAGTGACGTTGAGGGTGCCGGTGCTCAGCGCCAGGTTGTTGCCCAACTGCACGGTGCCGCCGTTGAGCGTGGTGTTGCCCAGGTAGGTGTTGGCGGCGCTGAGGCTCAGTTGCCCGGAACCGACTTTGGTCAGGCCGCCGCTGCCGGAAATGACGCCGCTCAGGGTGGTGGCGTTGGTACCTTGCACTGTCACGCCGCCCGCGCCGAGGGAAATCAGGTTACTGACGTTCAACCCGGCATTGCTGGCCTGGAGTATCCCGCCGTTGGAGGTGATCACGCCGCTGCCGAACGTGGCGTTGTTGTTGAACTGGGCGACACCACCGTTAAGCGTGGTCGCGCCGCTGACCAATGGCCCCTGCAAGGTCCAGGTGCCGCTGTTGAGGGTCAGGTTGTTGAAGTTGACGTAGGTCGCGCTCGATGCGGTGCCGACACCCGTGGTGCCGCCGCCGACGCCGATCGGGTTTTGCAGGATCAGGCTGTTGGTGCCGCCCGCGCCACCATCGACCGTGCCGGTCGGAGCGAAGGTCAGATTGATGCCGATCAAACCGCCGAGGCCGACGCTGATCTGTACACCGTCACCGACGTTGACGCTGGAACCGGTCACCGCGGTGAAGGTGTTGGTGCTGGCCGCGCCCATCGACACGCCGCCGGTAATCGCACCGGCGTTGGTGAAGGTATTGCCTGCCGCCGATGTTTCGAACGCGATCCGGCCGTTGATCACACCGGTGCTGCTGTTGGTCATGTTGACCTGCGAGCCGCCGTAGACGCCGACCACCGGGGTGTCGGCGAGGGTGATGCCGCCGATCGACAAACCGGTCGAGGTGATGGTGCCGTTGTTGGTGATGCTGGTGGTGCCGGCAGCAGCGTTGTTCACCGCAATGCCGAGGCCGTCGATGCTGGTCAGGTTGAGCCCGAGCAACATGCCCGTGCCGCGAATGATCCCGCTGGCGTTGTTGAGCACGCTGACCGTACTCGTAGCGCCAGTGCCGATGAACGCGCCGCCGCTCAGCACCGAGACCAGGCCGAGCAGTGCCGGGTCGAGCGTGCCGGAGTTGTTCAGGGAAATGTTCACCCCGGTCAGGTCCATCACATGGCCGCCGAGGGTCGCGTTCATCTGCGCCCCGCTGTTGACGTTGACCGTCAAACCACTGGTGGCGCTGGAGAAGTTGTTGAGAAACAGCGGCAGGCTCGGCACGCCGGTGCAGGTCACCGTTGAACCCGCCGTGGAGCACGTGGCCAACGCAGGAGCGCTGACGCCGCCGAACAACAGCCCGGCGACACTCAGATGCACAGCAAGGGAAAGAGGGGAAAAGCGCGAAACGAGGGCGACACCAAACCTTGCTTCCACGGGCTACTCCTTGTCGTGGCCAAATTCTTCCTTGAGCGCGCGAAGAGCCGTGCTTATTCCACACGCGAATCAAGACTGCGACGGTCATCACAAAACCGTTGATTGGGGACAAAGCTAGTAGACGCCCGGCAATGGGGCACGGATTAAATGGTGTTAATACTTTAATACTAGAGGGGTCTGGAATAAGCGTTTCAGCCCGTATTCGTGGGCCTTCAACCTGTCAGGCCTTCGCCTGCTCGCGATGGCGGTGTGTCAGTTTACGGATACTTTTCTGACACACCGCCATCGCGAGCAGGCGAAGGCCTACAGGGGTTTACGGTGATCAGTCATACCTGATCAGTCCGTCAGTTAAATTTGCGAATTCTTCGATATTTCATGGCATTGAGAAAACTGGTACGCCTTGTGCAAACGTTTGCGTAACGTCAATCCCAACGTTTTCGTAACAAAACCGTACAAGCCCACGGAACACGGGCCTCGATCCGCAAAAAAGGACTTTGAATGGCCATTGCATGCCCTTTTCGCGCACCTTTCTCGTGCACGCTTGCTGTTTCCTTGCTACTGACCGGCGTTACCGGAGTTCTCAGCCACAGCGCTCTGGCGCAACCGGCAGCCAAAGAAGAATCCGCCCAGGGCGAAGCCCTCAGCCCCGAAGCCAGCCCGCCGAAAAAAGGCGCCTACCTCTCGGACTGGTACAACCAGGACCTGATGCTGATCGGCAGCAAGGACATCAGCTTCGGCCCGCAACCGGCCGACGATATCTATCTGGAATACGAGTACTTCGGCCGCAAAGGTCCGTTCGAACTGTACGGCTATGTCGACATTCCGAAGATCTTCAACATCGGCAACAGCCACGACAAAGGCGTGTGGGATCACGGCTCGCCGGTGTTCATGGAGCACGAACCGCGCATCTCCATCGACTACCTCGCTGGCCGCAGCCTGGCCATCGGTCCGTTCAAGGAATGGTATGTGGCGTTCGACTGGATCTACGACCACGGCAGCCGCAAAGAGAACCGCGCCAACACGCTGTACAGCGGTTTCGGCACCGACATCGATACGCACTCGCGGGTCAACCTGTCGGCCAATCTGTACGGTCGCTATCAGTGGGAAAATTACGGTGCCAGCAACGAATATTCCTGGGACGGCTACCGCGCACAGCTCAAGTACATCGTGCCGATCGATAAATTCAGCAACGGCGCCTCATTGACCTACATCGGCTTCACCAACTTCGATTTCGGCTCGGACATCCACAAGGACAACCCGGCGCGCACCGCCAATGCGACGGTGGCGACCAACGTCCTGCTCTACTCGTTCACGCACTTGCGCTTCACCCTGGTCGGCCGTTATTTCCACAACGGCGGCAACTGGGAAGACGGCAGCGAGCTGAATTTTGGCGATGGCAATTTCCGCGCGCGTTCCAACGGCTGGGGTTACTACGCCGGCGTCGGTTATCAGTTCTGAATCAAGGAGTTTTCCATGCAAGCAATGATGCGTTTGACCCTGGCCGGTGCGGCCCTGCTCTCCTCCACCGCGTGGGCGGCCGAGGCCCCGATGCAACCGAAAGTCGTGTTGATCACCATGTTCGCCCCTGAGGCGCAGCACTGGATTGATCGTCTGGCGTTGAAGCAGGAAATCCGCGTGCCAGGCCTGTCCGCCGAGTACCCGAGCATTCGCTGCAACACGCAGCAGGTGTGCCTGTTGACCACCGGCATGGGCCAGACCAATGCGGCCGCCTCGACATTGGCGTTGGCGCTGTCGCCGAAATTCGACCTGCGCAAAAGCTACTTCCTGATCGCCGGCATTGCCGGCATCAGCCCGAAACACGGAACCATCGGCACCGCTGCATGGGCACACTACCTGGTGGAATTCGGCACGCAATGGGAGATCGATTCGCGTGATGCGCCGTCGACCTGGCCGACCGGCTATCTGGGCATCAACACCAAAGGGCCGAACGAAAAACCGCCGCTGGATTACAAGACCGAAGTTTTTGAACTCAACCCGAAGCTGCAGGCCAAGGCCTTCGCCCTGAGCCACAAGGTCGAGCTGAGCGAAAGCAAAGAGTCCGCCGCGTGGCGTCTGAAATATCCGTCGGCCCCGGCCAATCAGCCGCCGGTGGTGACGCGCTGCGACACACTGGCCGGCAACACCTGGTTTTCCGGAACGCGCCTGAGCGAGCGGGCCGAGGTCTGGACCAAGTTGCTCACCGACAACAAGGGCGAATACTGCACGACGCAGCAGGAAGACAACTCGACCTATGAGGCCTTGCTGCGTGCCGGTCGTGAAGGTCTGGTCGATGTCCAACGCCTCGCCGTGGTGCGTGCAGGCTCCGACTTTGACCGCCCGGAGCCGGGCGGCAGTGAAGTGGATAACCTGCTCAAATACGCCGATCAGGGCGGCTTCGTGCCGGCGCTGGAAAACCTCTATCGCGCGGGGAATCCGCTGGTGCAGGACATACTGAAAAACTGGTCGGCGTGGGAAAACGGCGTCCCCGCCTCTTAAGAACACCGAAAATCCCTGTGGGAGCTGGCTTGCCAGCGATGGCGGCGGAACAGGCAAAGAAGAAGTTGCCTGAACTGACGCTATCGCTGGCAAGCCAGCTCCCACAGTTTGCCAGGTGTCAAGGAGATCTAAGGTGTGTCAGGGGATAAGGATGACCTTGTCGCCGCTGCCCTGATTGACGTCGGCGTAGCGCAACAGGCCTTCGGCCAACGGCGCCTCGACCAACCCTTGCGGCAACGGCAACAACCCTTCATCGAAGAACCGCCCGAACTGCTCGAGCATCGCCGCGCAGGCTTCAACGCCATACAACAGCGAATTGATTCCGACCACCGACCCGCCCTTGCGATACAAGGCCAGCGCCGGCAGTTGCACATGCCCGTCCACCGGCGCGGCGATGATCGCGATCCGTCCGAAAGTGGCCAATGCCGCCACCGACGCCGGCAGCCAGAAACCGGTGGTGTCAAAGATCACATCGGCACCACCGCGATACACCGCGTTGACCTGCGCACCGAGGTCTTCGGGTTTATCCAGTTGAATCGTCTGATAACCCTGCGCTTGCAGTTCCGCCACCTGCTCCGGGCGCCGCGCCGCCGCCAGCAACTGCGCGCCACGCACCTTCGCCAGCGCCAAAGCAGCGGTCGCCACCGCTCCGCCGCCGATCACCAGCAAACGCGTTTCGGCCGTCACAAGACTGCGTTCCAGCGCATCCCACGCTGTGGTGTACGGCACGCCGAGGCTGGCGGCCTGGGTGAAACTCAGGTGTGACGGTTTTTGCGCTATGCCATTGGCCGGCAGTTTGACGAATTGCGCGTGCGTGCCGTCGGCGAAAAAGCCCAGCTCACGGCCGGTGCCCCAGACTTCCTGACCGATCAAAGCCTGCGGGCCTTCGACGACGACACCGGCGAAATCGCGACCGGGAATTCGCGGCAGCGTGGTGTAGGGGAAGCGGCCGAGGACGTTTTTCACATCGCTGGGGTTGAGGCCAGCAGCCTTGATCTGCACCAGCACTTCGTCAGCGCCGGGTACCGGAGTCGGCACCTCGACGTAACGCAGGGAAGACAGGTCGCCGGTTTTATCGAATTGCAGTGCTTTCATGGGGACATCCACCGAAGGAAAAGAGGGATTTCAGGACAGCCAGCCCGCGACCAGTTGCCGGCCCATCGGCCACAGCTGCTCACCTGCCAACATGCCGAGTAAACCGACCAGCGCGATAGCCGGTGGCGCCGGAGAACGGAAATCCAGCGCGCCGTACAACAGACCGACGCCCAGACCGATGGCCAGCGAAATCAGGTAATTCATGGGGAGGAACTCCGCCCGTGGAAAGGAATGGGCAAAGTTTAGGGAGTCGGCGAGGTTGGCATCGGCCAAGGACTTCTGAATTTCGGACAAACCAACCACAGTCACCACAAAACCCGGTGGGAGCTGGCTTGCCAGCGATGAGGCCTGTACATCCGACATCCTCATCGGCTGACACACCGCTATCGCTGGCAAGCCAGCTCCCACAAGGTTCTGTGTAGGTTCAGGATATAGCGTCGTTACAGAGTGAATTGCGAAGGGGCGACGCCCAGTTCGCGACGAAACATGTCGCTGAAGCTACTGGGTGAATAGCCGAGCTCCCGGGCAATCACACTCACCGCCACGCCCTGAATCAACGCCGCCACCGCCGTCGCCAGTTGTACCTGCCGCCGCCACTCGGCGAAGCCCATGCCGAGGCTGTCCTTGAACAACCGCGCCAGGGTGCGCACGCTGGCTCCGGCATTTTCCGCATGCTGTTCGAAAGGAATCTCCAGCGACGGCGCCGCCATCACTGCCTGACACAGATTCATCAAGCGCCGGTCGGAGTCATCCGGCATCGGGATCTTCAATTGCGAGCGCCTTGCGCGTTTCAGCTCCAGCAAGGCCAGCCCGACCAGCGCCTCGTAGTAGGCTGGTTCACCACTGTCACCCTGCTCCACCAGCCCGACAATCAACTCGCGCAGCAACCCACCGACCTCGATCACCTGCACCGTCGTGTCCAGCGTCGCCGCCAGCGCCGGGCGCAGGTAGATATTGCGCATCTGCAAATCCGACACCACGCGAATCCCGTGCGGCACGCCCGGCGGCAACCACACCGCCCGCTGCGGCGGCACCACCAGCGCTTCGTGCGGCGTCTCGACCCACATCACCCCGCTCATCGCATACAGCAACTGTCCCCAGACATGCTCATGCGGCTCGATAAACAAGCCGCGCGGATACGTCCGCGCCACACGTTGCACGGGCACATCGGTATCGCTCAGATCTGGGGGTGCGGCAAGGGCCATGGCGAGCATTCATTGGGGTTGGCGAAAAACCCATGGTAACCAGTGCGCCACGGCGTCGCCAACGATAGATACCGTCGGACAATCCGAGTGAATTTTCCCGCAGCGCCGCGATCCCTCTATTACCACAGGGAGGAATACGGGCTTTATGAACAACGCAAAACTCTATGTCATCGAATACACCCTTCACGGCACGCCCAAGTCGTTCATTATCCGCTCGGACAAAATGGACAACACCGAGGCGTGGCACTGGGCGAGCTGCGACGCAGGCGTTGGTCGCATCCCGCGCTTTGGCCGTGAAAAAGTGCAGAAGACCAGCAAACCGATGGCGGAAAAATTCGGCGTGGAAAACGTTGTGTGGCGACCGACCAGCTAAGCTCTGCGCATCGATCGGCATCATTCGGGGGGAATGCACCATGAGCAACATCATCAGCCCGGCGCACCTGGACTACGGCCTCGATACGCTGTTTGGGCGGATCACCAAAAGCGTGGACTGTCGCGTTGGGCTGGAGGCGGTCGAAGGTGATCCGTTTCGCTTTGCCTTGCGAGTGCCGGCGCCGCTGCCTGAAGATCTGGACCAGGCGAAAACCATCGTGGTCAGGGTTGAAGGGCGACGGCTGCAAGGCACAGTGAGGCATACAGAGCGGCTGGATGATGAAAGTATGAAACTGGAAGTGGAGCCTGATTAGGCTCCACTTTTTTTATGCGTCGTTCGTCATCCGTGGGCGCATTTACAGCCCTTGGTTGAACATTCTTCGCCACTCTTGTGGTGGTGAGCGCAGGCCTCGCAGCAATAGTGTTTGCCGTGAACTGCGTAGGCATGCTCGCCTTCCTTGATGGTGCACTTGCAGTTGGGACAATCGCATTTTCTATCGGGCATGGGACAGACTCCTTGGGTGGGGGTTGTCTGGGGCTTGAAGGGCAAGCCGTGATAACCAGTGTAGAAGCTGCCGGAGATTTGGGGGGGTGGGGGATTTGGGGGCATATCCGTTGCTGCGGGTGCTGCCGCTGGCGGTTTCGCTCTTACAGCGACTCACTTTTCCAGACGCCGAAAAGTAAGCAAAAGGCTTTGCCCCTGGCGTACGGCACTTCGCTTAGGCTCAGTGTTCCCTCGCTACGGTGTCCATCCGGGGGCATCGCCTACGGTTTGCTTCGCTGCATCTCCTTTCGATGTATGCGGCTACGCCGCACGGCGCTGCGCGCCTAACCCCGGATGAACACCTCCGCTCGGCCTGCCGATGGGGCAAAAGATCAAAAGCCGAAGCAAGATCAAGAGCCAGATCAAGAGCCCCTCACCCTAGCCCTCTCCCGGAGGGAGAGGGGACTGACGGCGTGGACTGGAAGAGATACGCCGACGTGCGATTCCGCGTTGAACTCAGGCTTTGAAAAGCCCAAAAATCGGCTCCCTTGTAGTGGTCTAATGAAACCGGACACCCATTTAGGCGAGAATGCTCGCCAGATAGAGGTGTCTGATGACCAAACAACGTCGTTCTTTTTCCGCTGAATTCAAACGCGAGGCCGCAGGCCTCGTGCTCGATCAAGGCTATAGCCATATCGAAGCCAGCCGCTCGCTTGGTGTGGTTGAGTCCGCGTTGCGCCGCTGGGTTAATCAGCTTCAGCAGGAGCGCACTGGCGTTACTCCGCAGAGTAAAGCGCTGACGCCAGAGCAACAGAAAATCCAGGAATTGGAAGCTCGAATCGCTCGACTTGAGCGGGAGAAATCCATTTTAAAAAAGGCTACCGCGCTCTTGATGTCGGAAGAGCACGAGCGCACGCGCTGATTGATCAACTGAGCCCCCAAGAGCCGGTTGATTGGCTTTGCGCAGTCTTTGATGTCACTCGTTCGTGTTACTACGCCCACCGTCTCAGGCGCCGAACTCCAGACGTTGAGCGGCTTCGGTTGCGCAGCCGGGTTAACGAACTGTTTACGCAAAGTCGAAGCGCCGCCGGTAGCCGCAGCATCGTGTCGATGATGCAGGAAGACGGCGAGCAAATTGGGCGGTTCAAGGTGCGAGGCCTGATGCGGGAACTGGAGTTGGTCAGTAAACAACCTGGATCACATGCCTACAAACAAGCGACGGTTGAGCGGCCCGACATTCCGAACATATTGAATCGAGAGTTTGATGTGCCGGCGCCGAATCAGGTTTGGTGTGGCGACATCACCTACATCTGGGCTCAAGGGAAATGGCATTACCTAGCTGTGGTTATGGATCTTTACGCGCGCCGAGTGGTGGGCTGGGCGCTGTCGAACAAGCCGGATGCGGATCTGGTCATCAAGGCGTTGGACATGGCTTACGAGCAGCGTGGCAAGCCTCAAGGGCTTTTGTTTCACTCGGATCAGGGCTCGCAATATGGCAGTCGCCAGTTTCGCCAACGGCTTTGGCGTTACCGCATGCGCCAAAGCATGAGCCGTCGTGGAAACTGTTGGGATAACGCGCCGATGGAGCGTGTGTTTCGCAGCCTGAAAACTGAATGGATACCGACCGTGGGCTACATGACAGCTCAAGAAGCGCACCGCGACATCAGTCATTACCTGATGCATCGGTACAACTGGATTAGACCGCACCAATTCAACAACGGACTGGCCCCAGCTCAGGCCGAGAAAAAACTTAACGTCGTGTCCGGGATTAGTTGACCACTACACCTCTCCCTCGGGAGAGGGCTGGGGTGAGGGGCGAATCCAACACCGAACCAAAGCCGAACACCCGCTCCTCACCACTCAATAGGCCGAGTGTCAGCTCGCCTGCTTTTGATCTTGATCCACGGGCGACGTCGGAAGGCTGAGTGGAGGGATTGATCCGGGCGTGGGAGCGCAGCGACCGTTTGGCGCAGCCAAACACAGCGAGAGGAGGTGCAGCGAAGCAAACCGTAGGCGCTGCGCCCGGATCGATCCCGCAGCGAAGGAACCCCGAGCCCTAGCGAGCGGGCCGTACGCAGGAGCAAGCGTTTTTGGTTACTTTTGAGGCGTTTGTCAAAAGTGACCCGCCGTAAGGGCGGAACCCTAAGCCGCCGTGACCGCAGCAACGGATATGTACTCAACTAAACCCAACTCACCCAGCCTGACGCGAACTCCTATACATAAACACCAAAGCCACCCCCAAACACACCATCGCCAAAATCCGCGAACCAGACAGCTCAATCGCCGGATTCCCCAACCAGCCAAAATTATCAATCAACATCCCCATCCCCAACTGCCCGACAATCACCGCCACCGTCGCCACAGCCGTCCCCACCACCGGCACCGCCCCGACCATCACCATCATGTACACCACGCCAAACAGCGCCCCGGTCAACTGCCACTTCGGCACATCGAAAAGACTCACCGCATGGGCCGGCTCAAAAAACAAAATCAACAACCCGGTCGACACCGCACCCACAACAAACGTCAGCAAACTACTGCGCAACACCCCGACGCTCTCGCCCAGACGCCCATTGATCGCCGCCTGCACACTCAACACCGCACCGGCCAACACCACCACCGCCAACAAAATAACCAGACTCATCACTCACCCCCGCGCAATCAAAACCAAAGCCACCACAATCAAACCCAACGCCAGCCACCGCTCGGCATTGACCTTCTTGCGCGTCGCGCCGAACCAACCGAAATGGTCAATCAACACACTCTTGCCAACCTGCCCGGACAGAATCGCAATCATGGTCATCGCAATGCCGATATGCGGCGTCGCCAGGGTCAGCACCACCACATACATCGGCCCCAGAAACCCGCCAATCAACTGCCAGCGCGGCAGATCGGTCAGTGCCGGGCCTTTTTGCGGGCCAGCGAACAACAACAGCAAAAACAGAATCGCCGAGCCCACACCAAAGATGCTCAAGGTCGCCCACAGATGCCCGACCTGCACGCCCAACGGCCCGAGCAACCCCGCCTCCACCGACAAGCCCATGCCCGCGAGAATCACCAGCGGCAGCAACAACAAGCGCAACCCCGACTTCGTCGCCGGCGCGCTAACGCTCACCTCATCCAACGTCTGCATAAACAACCTTCCACTCAAGTAAACGATGGCGCGGATTATCGGCTGGCGCAGCTGTGCGATAAATGGGAGCATCCGGACAACACTTTTGCGCAATACGCACAACAGGATCATCCATGCACGGGCTCAACGAACTCGGATTCAAGGCACTCAGGCTGTTTGTGGCCGTTCTCGATCACGGCAGTTTTTCCGAAGTCGCCCGCCGCGAAGGCGTGGCGCCCTCTTCAATCTCCCGGCAAATTCAATTGATGGAGCAGGCGCTGAACCAGCAATTGCTCTACCGCCACACCCGCGCCGTCACGCCGACCGAAGCCGGGCGCATGCTCGGTCATCACGCGCGGCTGGTGCTGGTGCAACTGGAAGAAGCCGAACAGGCCTTGCAGGAACAGCAAAGCGAGCCCACCGGGCTGGTGCGCATCAACGCGCCAGTGGTGTTCGGCCAGCGGCATCTGACGCCGTGGCTGGGCCAGTTGTGCGCGCGCTATCCGAAGCTGCAACTGGATATCCAGCAGACCGACCACTACGTCGATCCATTGCAGGAAGGCGCCGACCTGCTGTTCCGCATCGGCCCGTTGCACGACTCGAGCATGCAGGCACGGATTCTGGCGCCGCATCGCTTTCAGGTCGCGGCCAGCCCGGCGTATCTCAAGCGTCACGGTACGCCGCAAAAACCCGAAGATCTGGCGCAACACCAATGCCTCGCCTACAAAGGCGCGACCGGCCAGCAGCGCTGGTTTTTCCGCCGCGACGGCGAGGACTGGACGCCGTATTCGGTGAAAGGCCCGATCACCGGCAACCACGCCGACACCCTCACCCAAGCCGCTGAACAGGGTTTGGGGCTGGTGATGTTTCCGTCTTGGCTGATTGGCGAAGCCGTGCGCGATGGCACGCTGGTGCCGGTGCTGGGGGAATATCAGGTGTCGAACAGCCTGGAGCCGCAGCAGATTGCGGTGTTGTGGCCGGGGAGCCGGCGGTTGTCGGTGAAGGTGCGGACGGTGATTGATTTCTTCGTCGAATGCTTTGGCGAAGTGCCCTACTGGGATAGACCTTGAGTCTTTGAAGATCAAAAGCCCCTCACCCTAGCCCTCTCCCGGAGGGAGAGGGGACTGATTGGGGGATGCTGTGGAACTACGCCGACCTGAAACAGCTTTACCGAATCCATAATCGACTGAATCTTTCAGGTCGATGTATGACGCAAGACACTTCGGTCAGTCCCCTCTCCCTCCGGGAGAGGGCTAGGGTGAGGGGCTTTTCAAGCTGTCAGATCCGGAACTGACCCACGAGTTTGCCAAGGCGCTGCCCCAGCTCCGCCAGACTGCGCGACGTCTGTGCACCCAACTGCGTTTCATCGGCCACGCTGTCCACCGCCACCGCAATCTGATGCACGCTGCGGTTGATCTCTTCGGCCACCGCCGTCTGCTCTTCCGCCGCACTGGCAATCTGCGCGTTCATCGAGTTGATCGTCGCGATCAGCTCGGCCATCGCATCCAGCGAAGCCCCAGCCTGATTGGCCTGTTGCGAAGTACCATCACCCGCCTCGCTGGAGCGACGCATCGCCTCAACCGCCGACTGCGTACCCGCCTGCAAGCGGTCGATCATGCCCTGAATTTCCTGGGTGCTGATCTGCGTGCGACTGGCCAACGCCCGCACCTCATCCGCCACCACGGCAAACCCGCGTCCGGCCTCACCGGCGCGCGCCGCTTCAATCGCGGCGTTCAGTGCCAGCAGGTTGGTCTGCTCGGCAATCGAGCGGATCACCCCGAGCACGCCAACAATCGAGGTCACGTCCTGCTGCAGGCTGTCGAGCGACACACCGCTGCTGCGAATGTCATCGACCAGCGCATGAATCTGCTTGATGCTGCCGGCCACCACACGCTTGGCGCTCTGGCCTTCTTCGTCGGTCTGCTGGGCGGCGACGGCAGCGTTCTGCGCGCTCTTCGCTACTTCCTGCGCGGCGGCGGACATTTCATTGATCGCCGTGGCGACCTGATCGGTTTCGTGCCGCTGACGCTCCATCGCCTGATCCGAACGCTGGGCCTGATCGGACACTTGCGTCACCAGCCCGGTCAGTTGCGTGGTCATCTCGGTGATCTGCCGCACCAGACCATGGATCTTGTCGACGAAGCGGTTGAACGAGCCGGCCAGTTCGCCGAGTTCATCCTGGCTGGTGATGTTCAGGCGACGGGTCAGATCGCCCTCGCCCGCTGCAATGTCATCGAGGTTGGCTTTCATCAGGGTCAACGGACGCAAAATGGTATTGGCCAGCAACATCCCCGCCGCCGCGATCACCAGCAGCACCACCACCGCCACGCCGACGATGCTCAGCACCACGCCTTGCATACGCTCCTGCACTTGCGCTTCGACCTGTGCGACTTGCGCTTCGATGCCGTCGAGGTTGACCGAGGTACCGACCGCCATGTCCCACTTGGCCAGGTATTCGGTGTAACCGAGTTTCGGTACCAACACCTTGGCATTACCCGGCAACGGCGAGCTGTATTGCAGATAGTGCGTACCGTCCTTCGCCACTTTCACCAAGCCAAGGTTGACGTAAACGCCGTTCGGGTCGCGGTTGTCTTTAAAGCTTTTGCCCACGCCTTCGGGGTCGTTGGCCTTGAACAGGCGCACGGTCTCGGAGTCGTAGCCGAAGAAGTAGCCGTCCTTGCCGTAGCGAATGCCGGAGAGCAGTTTGATCGCCTGGGCGCGTGCCTCGTTATCACCCGGCGCGGCCGCGTCGTACAGCGGCTTGATCGTGGTCATGGCCACGGCGACGTAACTTTGCAGGGTGGCTTTGGCATCGCCGAGCAGGCGTTCGCGGGTCTGTTCGACCTCTTTGTGCGCCTGTTCCTGGAGGATGAACAGCGTGGTCAGGCTGATGACCAGGGCAAAGAGCAACACCGGGAGAACGGCGAGGGACAGGACTTTAGCCTTGAGGCTCAGGCGCATTGTGGGAGCTCACTCTTTTGGTTTTATTGGCGTGGTTAAAGGCTTTAACGGCACGCCATCACAAAAGTTGAGTCTGCAGACATTGCATCTACCTGTGGGAGCGGGCTTGCCCGCGATGGCGGTGTGTCTGACACATAAATATTGAATGTGCCGACGCCATCGCTGGCAAGCCAGCTCCCACAGGTTTCAGGGGTTCAGAGAACCATCGCGGCCACCCAGCCGAACGCCAGCAGCGGCAGGTTGTAGTGCAGGAACGTCGGCACCACGGTGTCCCAGATATGGTGATGCTGGCCGTCGATGTTCAGACCGGAGGTCGGGCCCAGCGTCGAGTCCGAGGCCGGCGAGCCGGCGTCGCCCAAAGCACCAGCGGTACCGACGATGCACACGATAGCGATCGGGCTGAAGCCCAGTTGCACGCACAGCGGCACGAAAATCGCCGCCAGAATAGGCACCGTGGAAAACGACGAACCGATGCCCATGGTCACCAGCAACCCGACCAGCAGCATCAACAACGCGCCGATGCCCTTGCTGTGATTGATCCACGATGCCGAGGATTCAACCAGCGTCTGCACTTCGCCAGTGGCCTTCATCACCTCGGCAAACCCGGAGGCGGCGATCATGATGAAGCCGATCATCGCCATCATCTTCATGCCCTCGGTGAAGAGGTCATCGGTCTCGCGCCATTTCACAATGCCCGACACCGAGAAGATCAGGAAACCGACCAGCGCCCCGATAATCATCGAGTCCAGCAGCAGTTGCACGATGAACGCAGCAGCAATCGCCACACCGGCAATCATCAGGCTCAGCGGGTTGTACTGCACCGCCACTTGCTCGACCTGCTCAATCTTCGCCAGGTCGTATACGCGCCGCTTGCGATAAGTGATGAACGCCATCGCCAGGCCGAAGACCATGCCCAGCGCCGGAATGCCCATGGCGTGGGTGACATTGATGCCGCTGATATCAACACCGCTACGGGCAACGTTGGCCAGCAGGATTTCATTGAGGAAGATGTTGCCGAAGCCCACCGGCAGGAACATGTACGGCGTGATCAGACCGAAGGTCATGACGCACGCGATCAGCCGGCGATCGAGTTGCAGCTTGGTCAGTACATAGAGAAGTGGCGGCACCAGTAGCGGAATGAACGCAATGTGGATCGGCAGAATGTTCTGCGAGGCAATCGCCACCACCCACAACAGGCCGATCAGCAGCCATTTGACGCTGCCACCGCCGGTCGCGTGCTGACGATCGACCATCGCCAGCGCTTTGTCAGCCAGCGCATGAGCCAGGCCGGACTTGGCAATCGCCACGGCGAAAGCACCAAGCAAGGCGTAGGACAACGCCACGGTCGCGCCGCCGCCCAGGCCGCTGTTGAACGCCTTGAGCGTGGCGTCGATGCCCAGACCACCGGTCAGGCCGCCGACCAGTGCGCCGACGATCAGGGCGATCACCACGTGCACGCGGGACAGGCTGAGAATCAGCATGACGCCGACTGCCGCTATGACTGCATTCATTTCACTACCTCAAAAAACACTGCGGTGGAAAACACACCGCCAGACAGGATGAGTCCGCCAAAGCTTGATCGGCGGATTTGCAAAGAGGGTCTTATTAGAAGGGCGCGCACTGTGCCGCAGAGTGGCGGCGGTGTCAAAGCGAGCGCTCCCGGGTGCGTCAATCCGCCATATTGTGTTTCAAGGATAAAGAAAGCCGAAACGCGGCCGTTACAGTGCAAAGTCTCAGATATTTATCGAATAAGGACGTCTCCATGTCGCTCAGACAACTTTCCATCCAATGGAAAATCACCCTGCTCGCCGGCCTCTGCCTGGCCGGTATCGTGACCCTGTTGGTGGGTCTTTCGCTGTATCGCATGGAGCACAGTTCTGAACTGGTGAAAGCTTCGAGCATGGAGATGCTCACCGAGTCGGCGCAAGCGCGCATCGAGTCGCAAGGTGAAGTGCAGGCTGCCGGCATTCGCCAGCAATTCATGGACGCCTATCAGTACGGCCACGGTTTCTCGCGGCAGGTGCTGTTCCTGCGCGAACAGGCCGAGAAGCGCTTCCTCGATGCTTTCGATCTGCGTGAAGACATGACCCGTCAGGTCAAATCGGCGCTGCAAGCCAACCCGGACCTGCTCGGTCTGTCGCTGGTGTTCGAAGCCAACGCACTGGACGGCAAAGACGAACTGTTCGCCGGCCAAGCTGAACTGGGCAGCAACGACAAGGGCCGTTTCGCTCTGTACTGGTCGCAACCGATCCCGGGTAAAGTCACCTCGATGGCCCTGCCGGAAAGCGACATGGCCGACACCAGCACCGGTCCCAGCGGTCAAGCGGCCAACGCCTGGTTCACCTGCCCGCGCGCCACGCTCAAGCCGTGTGTGATCGAACCGTACTTCTATGTGATCGACGGGCAAAACGTGCTGATGACCAGCATCGTCTTCCCGCTGATGGTCAACGGCAAAGTGATTGCTTCGCTGTCGGTCGACATCAACCTCAACAGCCTGCAAGCGATCAGCCAGGGCGCGAGCAAAAAGCTCTATGACGGCCAGACCGCCGTGAGCATCATCAGCCCCGCCGGCCTGCTCGCCGGTTACAGCCCGGATGCCGGCAAACTCAGCCAGCGTCTGGATGCGGTGGATAAAACCAGCGGCGCCGAGTTGCTCAGCAAGCTCGCCTCCAGCACAAGCGTCAGCAGCCTGCACAGCAACGGCCAGTTGAAAGTGCTGTCGCCATTTCAACCGATTCCCGGGGGTCCGTCGTGGGGCGTGCTGCTGGATGTGCCAGAGAAAGTCCTGGTCAGCCGCGCCGAAGCGCTCAAGCAACAACTGGACGCGAGCAACAACTCCGGCACGCTGATCGAATTGAGCCTCGGCGTGCTGGCCGCGTTGATCGGCTTGCTGCTGGTGTGGCTGATGGCGCGCAGCGTGACCAAGCCGATCCTCGGCGTGGCGCACATGCTTGAAGACATCGCCAGCGGCGAAGGCGATCTGACCCGCCGTCTGGCCTATGACAAAAAGGACGAACTCGGGCAACTGGCCGGTTGGTTCAACAAGTTCCTCGACAAGTTGCAGCCGATCATTGCCGAGGTGAAACGCTCGGTGCAGGACGCGCGCAACACCGCCGACCAGTCTTCGGCCATCGCCACGCAAACCAGCGCCGGCATGGAGCAGCAATACCGCCAGGTCGATCAGGTTGCCACTGCCTCCCACGAAATGAGCGCCACCGCGCAAGACGTCGCCCGCAGCGCCGCGCAGGCTGCCGAAGCCGCCAAGGATGCTGATCGCGCGACCCGTCAGGGCCTGACCGTGATCGACCGCACCACCGCGAGCATCGACACCCTCGCCGCCGACATGAGCGCAGCCATGGTGCAAGTCGAAGGCCTGGCCGCCAACAGCGAGAAGATCGGCGCGGTGCTGGAAACCATTCGTGCGATTGCCGAGCAGACTAACTTGCTCGCGCTTAATGCCGCGATCGAAGCGGCGCGCGCCGGTGAGGCCGGACGCGGTTTTGCCGTGGTCGCCGACGAAGTCCGCAACCTCGCCCGCCGCACACAAGAGTCGGTGGAAGAGACCCGTCAGGTCATCGAGCAACTGCAAACCGGTACGCAAGATGTGGTTGGTTCGATGGGCAACAGCCATCGTCAGGCTCAGGGCAGTGTCGAGCAGGTTGGCCAGGCTGTGACGGCGCTGCGCCAGATCGGCGATGCGGTCACGGTGATCAGCGACATGAACCTGCAGATTGCCAGCGCGGCGGAAGAGCAGAGCGCGGTGGCCGAGGAGATCAATAACAACGTGGCGACGATTCGCGATGTGACCGAGTCGTTGTCCGGGCAGGCGAATGAGTCGGCGCGGGTGAGTCAGTCGCTCAATAGTCTGGCGAATCAGCAGCAGAGTTTAATGGATCAGTTTCGGGTTTGATTCGCAGGTTGTGGGGTGTCAGTGAGATTCCCCCCTCACCCCAGCCCTCTCCCCCCAAGGGGGGCGAGGGGGAAAGGGAGCCGATCTCCATGTCATTCAAAACCTGAGTTCGACTCGGCATTTCAGGTCATGGGGAAGCTTTCAAAACCCGAGTTCGACTCGGTATCCATGTCACCAGAGGCTTTCAAAACCCGACTTCGACTCGGTATCTCACGTCGGCGTACCTCGAACAAACACCTCGGTCAGTCCCCTCTCCCTCCGGGAGAGGGTTAGGGTGAGGGGCTTCTAAAGGCTCACCGCCGAGGCAACTCGATCACCACCTTCAGCCCGCCCCATTCACTCTCGCCCAACACCAGCAAACCACCCCAGGTCTCGACAATATCGCGGACAATCCCCAGCCCCAGGCCATGCCCGTGGGTCTGCTCATCCAGCCGCGTGCCCCGACTGAACACCTCGGCGCGCTGTTCTTCGGGAATCCCCGGACCGTCATCCTCCACGCTCAGGGCAAAGCCGTCCGTACGCTCGATCACGCTCAGGCGCACTTCGGCATCCGCCCATTTGCAGGCGTTGTCCAGCAAGTTGCCGAGCAGTTCCAGCAAATCCTCACGATCCCACGGCAGTTGCAATCCCGCCGGCGCGACATAACTCAAGGCCAGATGCTCGCCGTGAATCATGTTCAGGGTCGCCAGCAATCCCGGCAGTTCCGCATCGCAATCAAACAGCGCACCTGGCAACGCATCACCGGACAGCCGCGCACGGTTCAACTCGCGATTAAGCCGTTGCTGCACCTGCTCCAGTTGTTCCTTGAGGACCTTGCGCAACTCGGGATGCGCATCGAGTTTTTCGCTGGACGCCAGACTCAACAGCACCGCCAACGGCGTTTTCAAGGCGTGACCGAGATTGCCCAAGGCATTGCGCGAGCGCTTGAGGCTGTCTTCGGTGTGTGCCAACAGATGGTTGATCTGCGCCACCAGCGGTTCCAGTTCCACCGGCACCTGTTCATCGAGTTGTGAACGCTGGCCCTGCTGCAATTGCGCAATCTGCTCGCGGGCCTTTTCCAGTGGTTTCAAGGCGCGACGCACGGTCAGCCGTTGCAGCAGCAGAATCAACAGCAATGCCGCCAGACCCAGGCCCAGGCCGATCTGGCGCATGCGCTGAAAGCTCTCGCGCACCGGCGTGTAATCCTGGGCGACGCTGATCGAAATCGATTGGCCGAGACGCCGATAGTCCGAACGCAGCACCAGCAATTGCTGACCGTCCGGCCCCAGTTGCAGATTGCTGTGCAGCCCGGGATGGTCGAGCAGTGGCAGATCCTGATCCCACAACGAACGCGAACGCCAATGGCTGTCGGCAAAATCAATGCGGAAATAGTGCCCGGAAAACGGCCGCTGATAAGCTGGCGACAAATGCCGCTCATCCAGTTGCAGGCCTTGCGGCCCGCGCACCAATGCCACCAGCAGACTTTCGCTGTCGTTGCGCAGACCGGCTTCGAGATAGCGCTGCAAACCCACTTCGAACAACCACAGACTGGTTTGCGCCACCACCACACCGACGACCACCATCACGCTGATCAAACCCAGGCTCAAGCGGCGTTGGATCGACCTCACGAAGCTTGCCCGCCGAACAGGTAACCCTGACCTCGACGGGTTTCGATCACACTTTTGCCGAGCTTGCGCCGCAGGTGATTGACGTGCACTTCGAGGACGTTGGAATCGCGCTCGGTTTCACCGTCGTAGAGGTGTTCGGCGAGGTGGCTTTTGGAGAGGATCTGCTCCGGGTGCAGCATGAAATAGCGCAGCAGGCGGAATTCGGCGGCGGTCAATTGAATGTCGGCGCCGTCGCGCACCACGCATTGGCGACCTTCGTCCAGATGCAGACCGGCCGCCTGCAATGTGGGTTGATTGGCCTGGCCTTTGGAGCGACGCAGCAGCGATTGAATGCGCAACTGCAACTCTTCGGGGTGGAACGGTTTGGTCAGGTAATCGTCAGCGCCGGCCTTCAGGCCTTCGATGCGCTCGGCCCAGGAATCGCGCGCCGTGAGGATCAGCACTGGAATCGCCAGGCCGCCGGCGCGCCACTGCGCCAGCACTTCAAGCCCCGGTACACCCGGCAGGCCGAGGTCGAGAATGATCAGGTCATAGGGTTCGCTGCTGCCCTGATACAGCGCATCGCGGCCGTCCGCCAGCCAATCGACTGCATAGCCCTGGCGTTGCAGGCCGGCGAGCAATTCGTCGGCCAGCGGTACGTGGTCTTCCACCAATAGCAAACGCATCGATCAATCTTCCTTGTCTTTCACCAGTTCGCCGGTATCGGCCTTCAAGTGCAGCTCACGGGCGACACCTTCGACGGTCAGCAACTCGACTTCATAAATGTAGACGTCGTGTTTTTCTTCCAGCTCGACTTCCAGCAGTTTTGCGCCGGGATAACGATCCATCGCCTGCTGCAGCACTTGCTCCAGCGGCAGGATCACGCCCTGCTTGCGCAGATCAAGCGCCTCGTCCGGACCGAGGTCGCGGGCCATGGCCGTCGAGCAACACATCACCAGCGCCAACGCCGTACGGCGGGTGGCGCGAACATTAACCTTCATTACGTATCCTGATGATCCTTGAGAACCTGCCCAGTCACCGCGTCTAATTCCAGATCCCACTCCAGCCCCTGCGGATCACGCATTTCGATCTGGTAGATGTACTTGCCGTACTGCTCTTCCAGCTCGGTATCGGTGATCGTCGAACCCGGGTGTTTTTCCAGCGCCGTGGCGTTGAGCTTCTCGAAGGAGACGATAGTACCAGCGTCGCGCAGACGCAGGGCTTCGTCGGGGCCGAGATCGCGGGCGTGGGCGAGGTTGGCGGTGAAGCCGATGATCGCGGCAATGGACAGGGCAGTCAGGGTTTTCATGGGGTCTCCGTATTTTTATGTGTTGCTTACGGTGGGCACCTTAGCGAGATGAACTTAACTGAAACTGAATTGCCATCATTGCCCCAGCTCAACACATGCCCCCGTGTAGGAGCTGCCGCAGGCTGCGGCAGCTCCTACAGGATTTTGTAACATGTGCTTATAATTGTTCGCTTGCTAACGATCGAGACCGGTATGACCGCCATCCACATCAAATTCCCCGCCCTCACCCTCAAGGCCGGCCCACGTGCCATGGCGCGCATTCGTGCCCAAGGCCTGAACGCCGCCGACGTCGGCACCCTGCCCGGCGCGGCCGGTGGACCGAAGGCGTTGGGGATTCAGGGGCTGGATCTGGCATTGTTCGGTGAATGGCTGCCGAGTGCACCGCGTGAGCGTTCGCTGATCGGCGCCTCGGTCGGTTCCTGGCGCTTCGCCAGCGCCTGCCTGCCGGACGCCGCCGAAGGCATTCGCCGCCTCGGTCATCTGTACGCCGAGCAGAATTTCAACAAAGGCGTGACCATGGCCGAGATCAGCCAGAGTTCGCAGCGCATGCTCAACGACCTGCTCGACGGTCGCGACGCGAGCATCCTCGACAACGCGCATTACCGGCTGAACATCATGGTGGTGAAAAGTCAGGGGCGTCTGGCCGATGACCATCGCGGCCGACTGGGTCTGGCACTGGGCTCGGTGATTGCCGACAACCTGCGCGGTCGCGCGCGGCTGTCGCGGCACTTCGAACGACTGATCATCCACGACCCACGCCTCGCCCCGCCGGTCAATGCGCTGAACGATTTCCCGTCGCGCTTTGTCGCCCTGAATGCCGGCAATCTGCGTCAGGCCTTGTTGGCGTCGGGATCGATCCCGATGGTCATGGAAGGCGTACGCGACCTGCCGGGCGCCGGTGCCGGGACGTTCCGCGACGGCGGCCTGCTCGACTATCACCTTGACCTGCCCTACAGCGGCGACGGCATCGTGCTTTATCCGCACTTCACTGATCGGGTGATTCCCGGCTGGTTCGACAAGACCCTGCCGTGGCGCAAGGCCTCGGTGGAGCGCTTGCAGGACGTGCTGCTGCTCGCGCCTTCGAAGGAATATCTGGCGCGCCTGCCCTACGGCAAACTCCCCGATCGTAATGATTTCAAACGCTTCATGGGCGATGCGCCGAGCCGGCAGAAATACTGGCACGCAGCGATGGACGAGAGCCGTCGCCTCGGCGATGAGTTCCTTGAACTGACTGCCAATGGTCGCCTCGCCGAGCGCTTGCTGACCCTTTAGTCAGCACGGCCAAAGACAAGCTGGTAAACTCGCCGCCTGCCCGAATCGCTGCGGCGAACGCCATCTGAACAGAGCCGAAAATACCGTGGAAATCTTCAAAGAGTTTACTTTCGAATCCGCCCACCGCCTGCCGCACGTCCCGGACGGCCACAAGTGCGGGCGTCTGCACGGTCACTCGTTCAAAGTGGCGCTTCACCTCAGCGGCGACCTCGATCCGCACACCGGCTGGATCCGCGATTTCTCTGAAATCAAAGCGATCTTCAAGCCGCTGTACGAGCGTCTCGATCACAACTACCTGAACGACATTCCCGGTCTGGAAAACCCGACCAGCGAAGTGCTGGCCAAATTCATCTGGAATGAAATGAAGCCGTTGTTGCCGGAACTGAGCGCGATCCGTATTCACGAGACGTGCACCAGCGGTTGTATCTATCGCGGTGAATAACCTGAAGTAGATCTCCCTCGTAGGAGCTGCCGAAGGCTCCTACAGGGGGATTGGTGTTTTGTCTGGGAAATAGAGAACAGCCCGCGAGGCTGTTTTTTTACGCCTATGCTTTTTGGCTCCCACCCGCCAAGAGGACAGGCCCATGACAGACTGGCTGCTGGATCAGGTCTTTGACTTCAACGGGCATCCCGTTCATTACGCCATACGCGGCGACGGCCCGCCGCTGGTGTTCGTGCATGGCACGCCGTTTTCGTCATACGTGTGGCACCGGATCGCGCCGCACTTTTTCGCCACGCATCGCGTGCATTACTTCGACCTGCTGGGCTACGGGCGCTCCGAGCAACCTGACGCCGATGTCTCTCTCGGCGTGCAAAACCAACTGTTGGCGCAGTTGCTCGATCACTGGAATATTCAACACCCCGATGTCGTCGCTCACGATTTTGGCGGCGCCACCGTACTGCGTGCACACCTGCTCAACGGCAAGGATTACCGCAGCCTGACGCTGATCGATCCGGTGGCGCTGACGCCGTGGGGTTCGCCATTCGTGCAGCATGTGCGTCAGCATGAAGCGGCGTTCAGCGGCCTGCCCGACTACATCCAGCGCGCGGTCGTGCCTACCTATATTCGCGGGGCGATTCACCGCGATATCCCCGACGACGAACTCGCACCCTACGTGCAGCCGTGGCTCGGCGATCCCGGGCAAGCGGCGTTCTATCGGCAGATTGCGCAGATGGACGAGCGCTATACCCGTGAAGCAGAAAGCCTGTACCCGACGATCCGCTGTCCGGTGCAGATTCTCTGGGGCGAAGAGGACCGGTGGATCCCCATCGAGCGTGGCCGAGCGTTACATCAAATGATCCCGGGATCACAATTCCACCCGATTGCCAACGCCGGCCACCTCGTCCAGGAAGACGCCCCCGAAGCCATCGTCGCCGCCCTGCTGCGCTTCCTCTGACCTTGATCGTTCCCACGCTCTGCGTGGGAACGATCAAAAACAAGATCAAAAGATCGCAGCCTTCGGCAGCTCCTACATTGGGGCTCCGGTGTATTCAGGTGCACTGTTTTCGCGCTTGCCGACGCGACTCGTCTATACATAACCCGCGCCATCCGGCATTTGGCACGACCACTGCAACCCTCCCCCGCGTCTCCTCTATTCCAGCAAGGACCGCCCCATGACGCAGAACGATCCCGGCAACGATTACCCCCTCAGCGAAGTCCCCATGCATGCGCGCAAAGGCCTGGCCTCCACGGCGATGGTGTTACTGGGCTTCACGTTTTTCACCGCAACCATGTTTGCCGGCGGCAAGCTCGGCGTGGCGTTCAGTTTCGGCGAGATGATGGCGGTGATCATCGTCGGCAATCTGCTGCTGGGTTTGTACGCGGCAGGCCTGGGTTACATCGCTTTCAAGAGCGGCCTCAATTCGGTGTTGATGGGCCGTTTCTGCTTCGGCGAAGTTGGCAGCAAGCTCAGCGACCTGATCCTCGGTTTCACCCAGATCGGCTGGTACGCCTGGGGCACGGCGACGGCTGCCGTCGTGATCGGTAAATATTTCAATCTCGACGAAAGTACGGTACTCGGCCTGATGGTGCTGTTCGGTCTGCTGTTCTGCGCCACAGCCTACGTCGGTTATCGCGGACTGGAGATTCTCTCGTACATCGCGGTGCCGGCAATGATGTTGCTGCTGATGCTGTCGATGTGGGTGGCGACGGTGAAAGTCGGCGGGTTCGAAGGTTTGCTCAGCGTCGTACCGACGGGTTCGCTGGACTGGTCAACGGCCATTACGCTGGTATTCGGCACCTTCGTCAGCGGCGCAACGCAGGCGACCAACTGGACACGCTTCTCGCGTTCGGCCCGGGTGGCGGTGCTGGCCAGCCTGATCGGTTTCTTCATCGGCAACGGCCTGATGGTATTGATCGGCGCTTACGGCGCCATCGTTTACCAACAACCCGACGTGGTTGAAGTGCTGCTGTTGCAAGGTTTCGCCATGGCGGCGATGGCCATGCTGTTGCTGAACATCTGGAGCACCCAGGACAACACCATCTACAACTTCGCCGTCGCCGGTTGCAACCTGCTGCGCACCGGCCGGCGCAAAACCGTGACCCTCGCCGGCGCAGTGATTGGCACCCTCCTCGCGCTGCTGGGCATGTACGACATGCTGGTGCCGTATCTGATTCTGCTCGGCACGGTGATTCCACCGATTGGCGGGGTGATCATGGCGGACTTTTTCTTCCGTTGGCGCGGGCACTATCCGCGTCTGGCCGACGCACGGTTGCCGGCGTTCAACTGGCCGGGCCTCGGGGCCTATGCGGTCGGCACTGTCGCCGCGTTCAGCTCGCCTTGGGTCGCGCCACTGGTAGGGATCGCCGCTGCCGCGCTAACGTATGTCATCGTCACCGGCGTGCTCGGCGCTCGCAGCGCGAGCGCGCCACTACAAGACCTATAAAAAGGATTCGCCTGATGCACATCATCAACGCCCGTTTGCGCAACCAGGAAGGTTTGCACGAATTACACCTCGAAGACGGCCTGATCCGCAGCATCGCCCGGCAGACCGAAGCGCCCACTCTCGGCCCGGATGACCTCGACGCCGGCGGCAATCTGGTGGTGCCGCCCTTCGTCGAACCGCACATTCACCTCGACGCCACGCTGACCGCTGGCGAGCCACGCTGGAACATGAGCGGCACATTGTTCGAAGGCATCGAGTGCTGGGGCGAGCGCAAGGTCACCATCACCGAAGAAGACACCAAGACCCGCGCCAAGAAAACCATTCAAGCCCTGGCCGCGCACGGTATCCAGCACGTGCGCACCCACGTCGACGTCACCGACCCGCAACTTACCGCGCTCAAAGCCATGCTCGAAGTGCGCGAGGAAAGCCGCCACCTCATCGATCTGCAAATCGTCGCCTTTCCGCAGGAAGGCATCGAGTCGTTCCGCAACGGTCGCGAGTTGATGGAAGAGTCGATTCGCATGGGCGCGGACGTGGTTGGCGGCATTCCGCATTTCGAGTACACCCGCGATCAAGGTGTGAGTTCGGTGAAGTTCCTGATGGACCTGGCCGAGCGCACCGGTTGCCTGGTCGACGTGCATTGCGACGAAACCGACGACCCGCATTCACGCTTTCTTGAAGTCCTCGCCGAAGAAGCACGCAGCCGCGACATGGGCGCCCTCGTCACCGCCAGCCACACCACGGCGATGGGTTCTTACGACAACGCTTATTGCGCCAAACTGTTCCGTCTGCTCGGCCATTCCGGAATCAGTTTTGTCTCCTGCCCCACCGAGAGCATTCACCTGCAAGGGCGTTTCGACAACTTCCCGAAACGCCGGGGCGTGACCCGTGTGAATGAATTGCTCGAAGCCGGCATGAACGTCTGTTTCGGCCAGGATTCCATCGTCGACCCGTGGTATCCGCTGGGCAACGGCAACATCCTGCGCGTGCTTGAGGCCGGGCTGCACATCTGCCACATGCTCGGTTACCGCAACCTGCAAAGTGCGCTGGACCTGGTCACGGATAACAGCGCCAAAGCCATGCACCTGGGTGAGCGTTATGGCCTGGAACAGGGGCGTCCGGCGAATCTGCTGATTCTCTCGGCAGACAGTGATTACGAGGTGATCCGCAGTCAGGGCTTGCCGTTGTACTCGATTCGCGGCGGCAAGGTGTTGATGAAGCGGCAGATGCCGGTGGTGGAGTTCAGTGGTGAACTGAGCTGAGCTGAGATCTGCGGCGGGGCTGATGGCCCATCGCTGGCAAGCCAGCTCCCACAAGGATCTGTGGCGCACCGCAGATCCAATGTAGGAGTGAGCCAGCACGCGATAGCGCACTGGCATTCAATAAAGATGTTGTCTGATCTACCGCTATCGCGAGCAGGCTCACTCCTACAAGGGTTCAGTGGCGTACACAAATGAGGTGTTCACCACAAAACCCTGTGGGAGCCTGGCTTGCCAGCGATAGGGTCTTTGAATTCAGCCCATCAACCGCGCCGTACCAAACAACCTGACCCGCCGCAATTCACCCTCTGCTTCTTCGAGCAAAATCGGCGCCGTGCCGCCGGGCATGACCACCTGCACTTCTCCCGCCTCGACCCAACCCACCCGCCAAGCCGCCGATGCCACGGCACTGGCACTGGTGCCGGAGGACGCCGTCGGCCCTTCGCCGCGTTCAAATACTCGCGCGAGGATTTTCTGTGGTGATTCCAGCACCGCCCATTGCAGATTGACACCTGCCGGGCATGGATCTCCGGCACCGGTGGGCATGGCGTAGGCGATTTCGGTCAGGCCTTCGTTCAGGGGTGATTCACGCATTTGCTCGTTGCTCGGCAAAGTAGATACATCGCGGAGCAGCGTTACGCAATGCGGATTGCCAATGCGCACGAATTGGCTATGCGCCCAGTCGGAATCAAGTTGTGCCAAGGGCTGAACGTGGCTCACGTCCCGAGCATTGAACTCAATGCCTTGAACAGTCTGCGCACCGACCGCATCCGGTCCAAATCGCGGTTGGCCGAGATCGAGCCAGAAGCCTTTAACACCTTCGACTTCAGCCGGTTTCGCCGAGGTCTCCACGGCGTAACCCTTGTCGTGATGCACGCGCAACAAAGCACCCTCCTCTGGCATCAAGCCTTGCTCGGTCAGCGCCTGCGAGAAAATCGTCAGGCCATTGCCACTGCGCTCGGCGAGCGTGCCGTCGGTGTTGACGATCAGCACGTCGAATGGCGGCGACGTCTGGAACGGGCCGATCAGCAGGCCGTCACTGCGGTGGGACTTGCTGTTTGCCGGGCGTTGGTCTTCGGGCCAGTCGCAGCAGAGTTTGATTGCCGCTGCGCTCCAAGAGTGACGCGCAGAGGCGCATTCAGTGGCGCTGACGGGCAAAACAATGCCCGCGTCGCGCAATGCCTGCGGCGCAATCACCCCATAGATATTGCCCCGTGCATCGTAGAATTGCGTCATCAACCTTAGTCCCTGCTACCGAAGAATCCCACTGTAAACCGAATCCCCTGTAGGAGTGAGCCTGCTCGCGATAGCGGTGTATCAGGCAAAAAAATATTGACTGACAAGCCGCTATCGCGAGCAGGCTCGCTCCCACAGGGTAGGATGTCGTCTGCACGTCCCCGAGCATCGGCGATCGAACCTCGTCGCTGAATCACTGTCCTTCGGGGACGCGATGTTTTTTGCCAAGGATCGATATGACCAGCCTCAACCCCCAAGACACCTTCGTCCCCGGACGCCTGCAACAGATGTCCACGCGCATCGCCTTTTTCATCGCCGGACTCGGTATCGCCGCGTGGGCGCCGTTGGTGCCGTACGCCAAGGCCCGTGCCGGACTGGATGAAGGCACGTTGGGGTTATTGCTGTTGTGCCTCGGCGTCGGTTCGATTCTGGCGATGCCGCTGGCGGGGATTCTGGCCACACGCTTTGGCTGTCGGCGGGTGGCCACCGGCGGCACGCTGCTGATCTGCGCGGCGCTGCCGTTACTGGCGACGGTGTCGTCGATACCGGCGCTGATCGCTACCCTGTTCATGTTCGGCGCCGGCCTCGGTACGGTGGATTCGACGGTGAACCTGCAAGCGGTGATCGTCGAACGCGCCAGCGGCAAGAACATGATGTCGGGTTTTCACGGCTTGTTCAGTCTCGGCGGGATTGTCGGCGCGGCGGGTGTCAGCGCCCTGCTCGGCCTCGGCTTGACGCCTCTCGCAGCCATGTTGGTGGTGGTCGTGGTGCTGATCGCGGCATTGTTCAAATGCGTGCCGCACATGTTGCCTTACGGCAGTGAAAGCTCCGGACCGGCATTCGCCATCCCTCACGGCATCGTGCTGTTTATTGGCGGGATGTGCTTCATCGTGTTCCTGACTGAAGGCGCGGCGCTGGACTGGAGTGCGGTGTTTCTGGCGCAGGAACGCGGGATCGACACGGCGTACGCGGGGTTGGGTTATGCGGCGTTTGCATTGACCATGACCGCCGGACGTTTGCTGGGTGACCGCATTGTGCGGATTGTCGGTGCCACGCGGATCATTCTGTTTGGCGGTCTGTTGGCTGCGGCTGGCCTGTTTCTGGCGACATTTGCGCCGAACTGGCAAGCGGCACTGGTGGGTTATGCGCTGGTCGGTGCCGGCTGTTCGAACATCGTGCCAGTGCTGTACACGGCGGTGGGCAAGCAAACGGTGATGCCGGAAAGCATCGCGGTGCCGGCGATTACCACTTTGGGCTATGCAGGGATTCTGGCCGGGCCGGCGGTAATCGGTTTTGTCGCCCATGCCAGTAGCTTGAGCTTTGCCTTTGGCTTGATGGCGGTATTGTTGGTCGCGGTGGCCATCGGCGGTAAGACATTGAAAGTATGAAGATTGGCGCGACACCTGTCAGGTTTGACAGTAGACAGGCCTTGACCCTTTGAATCATGGTGATTTCCAGCCACGCGGAAATGGAAATCTGTCATGAATATTCGAATTGGATCGGCTGTTGCACTTATCGCTCTTCTCCAGGGATGCGCCTCCGTCAATCGATACGACTGGGGCGAAGGCGGAGCCAACTTTGCTCCCGCTGAGCGGCTGGCCAATGCCAACGGACGTTATGCGCATTGGCAAGCCATTGGCCGTGTCGAAGTTGAAGGCGGCATGACCTGCTCCGGTACACTCATTGACACACGAGAACCCGGTACTGTGTCGAATCCGGCTTATGTACTGACCTCCGGACACTGCACACATCCGGAGATAGGCAATAACGAGGTCATCGTCAATCAGCCTGCAAAGGGTCGGGTTACGTTCAATTATTTTTTCGACACGCAACCGCACAGTCGCTCCTATGCGGTAAGCCGGATTGGCTGGAGCACGCTGCGTGGCCAAGACATCTCCATCGTTGAACTTGAACAGCCTCTGGAACAGTTGATCAGCGACGGTATCGAGCCTCTGAAACTGGCGCATGCCCCCTTGCCCCCCGAAGAAAACATTTTGATCACCGGCGCGCCCGTGAACGGCTTCATTCAGCGAATGGCATGCAAACAGGAACATTCGGCAGCGGTCATCGAAGGCCCGTGGCGATGGGTAGGACAATCGAGCAACCGTTGCCTCGATGTTGTCAGTGGATTATCCGGCTCACCGTTGCTTGCGCGTTATACCAATGAAGTCGTGGCTGTGTTGGGCACTACCACGCGCGGAAGTGAGCGTAATCGATGTGACAAGGGCGCCCCCTGTGAAGTCGTTGCCGGGCAGGTCAACAAGCGAACTGACACCAACTACGCCTCCACAGCCGAAGGCCTGGATGCTTGCTTCACCAAGGGGCGTTTCGACCCGCGTCCGGGTGACTGCCCGCTGGGAGCGGCATGGTCTTTTCCGACATCATCGCAAAACAGCGATTACATCAAAGTCGAGCGTGACGAGCACGGACAAGTCGTGCCATGGCATTGGCTGCAAACCTTCGCATTGAGCGCTCCCTACTACCGCTATCGCTATACGCGCACGCTGGACGAATGCCAGTCGCTTGCTGGGTATAGCCAGGTACAAACCGCTCGCCCTGGTTCCGAGAATCAGTTGAGCCATGAACTCAAAGAAGGTGCGGGGCTATATTTTCTCTGCCTGATTGGCCAACAGCGGCCTACGGACGTGCCAAAACAATCGGATGGAAAAACCCCCAGCATCTATTGGCGGTGGTTGCTGGAAGCACCAGCGCCGTTGGCGCCGGCCTATAAAATCGAATGGGTGGGTGACGATGACTACGATGTCAGGGTTTTTCCGGTCTCACCGGATCTGGATCCCTTTCAATTTCAATACAAGTCCGGGCAGCCCGGGAGCATCAACTGCAATGACGGGCTGGGATTCCAGCGCGTATCGCCCTCCACGGGCGTGTTCCATGTTTCCGTTGCCAATGGCCGGCAGAACGTCTGCCTCAAAGGCGCAGACCTGGCGGGGAATCCCGGACCCGTTCTCAACTTTCTGATACCTGAATAGCCTGAGAGCGTTTATTGCTGAACCAGAGGAAACCGGTTCAGCAATGGCTTGAGTCTTAGAAACCGACGCTGGCCTGCACAAAGAACGTACGCGGCGCGCCGACATACATCCCCGAGTTGTTGTCGCTGGAGCGGGTGAAGTACTGCTTGTCGAAGACGTTCTTCACCCCGGCGCCCAGCTTCAGGTTCGACACCTGCGGCCCGAAGTCATAACCCCCACGCACGTTCCAGGTCACGTAACCCGGAATGTCGCCGTACTGCCCGTCTGCGGTGCCGTCAGTGATGTAGTTGCCGTTGAAGCTGCCATCAGCGTTAACCCCGGTGCCCGGCGAGCGCTGTTTCGACTGGGCGAAACCGTCGAGGTTGTAGGTCCAGCGGTTGATGTCGTAACGCAAACCGACGGTCGCCACCTGACGCGAATAGAACGGCAGATCACGGCCCTTGAAACCCGGAATCTCGCCTTCATACGTGGCGCGGGTGTAAGTGAAACCGGCGTTGGCGGTCAAGCCATCGAGACGCGGATCCAGTGCCGCCATGTCGTAGTGCACCGACGCTTCGATGCCTTGGTGCTTGGTCGCGCCGAGATTCGTCCAGCCGACATCGTTGCTGATGTATTGCAGCTCGTCATCGAAGTCGATGTAGAACAGCGTTACCTCACCGCCCCACACATCATCGTTGTAGCGCGTGCCGATCTCGTAGGTCTTGGCCTTTTCCGGCTCCAGGCCATTGGCGGTCTGATCACCCGAGCCGCCCTGACCGAGCTGGAAATACTGCAGGCTGCCGAACGAGGTTTCGTAGTTGGCGAACAGTTTCCACGCGTCCGACAGGTGATACATCACGCTCAGCGCCGGCAGCGGCTCGTTGCTCTCGATGCTGCGGTTTTTTGCCTGCACCGGTTTGCCGGCCGTGTCGAGCACCGCGCGGTCATGCCAGTCAGTGCTGATGTGTTCGAAGCGGATGCCCGGAGTGATGGTCCAGTTGCCGACATCGATTTTGTTGTCGAGGTAGACCGAGTTGGCTTCGGTGCCGCCGGTACGATCCTGGAAAACATGACCATCAGACGTCGGCGTGAGCACCGGCTGATTATTGACCAGCGCCACTCGGCTCGACGATTCGTGCATCGCCTCTTTCAGGTAGCGGTAACCGACGCTGACTTCTTGCGTGGTCTGGCCGACATCGAAAACCCGCGAGACCCGTGGCTCGATGCCCAGCGTGTAATACGAGCGCGGATAGGAGCTGAGGGTTTTCTGGTCGCGCGCGGCGATGGTGCTGCCACGGAAACTGTCGGTGTAATAAGTGAGGATTTCCGCCTGGGTGCGTTCGTCGATCTGACGGATCCATTTGAACGACACGTCTTTGCGCCGACCGGTGAATTGGTCGTAGTCACGCACCGAGTCGTACGGTTTGGCGTCGTACTGCTTTTGCGTCAGACCACCGGGCATGTCGGCCGTGGCGTCGTAGTAGTGGAAGTTGAGGCTGAAATCGTCCTGATCGGTGGGCGCCCAATGGGTCTTGAGCAGCACGTCGTCGATGTCGTTGCCGTTGTTGCGCTCGCGATAACCGTTACCGTTGACGCCGGAATACAGCAACGCCACGCCCATGCCGTTGTCGGCAGTGCCACCGAGGAACGCCGTATCGATGTGTTTCCAGCCACCGTACTGAGTGGTTTCCAGGGTGGTGCCGATTTCACCGGTGGCTTTTTCCGGGATCGCGCGGGTGACGAAGTTGATCACCCCGCCGACGTTCTGCGGCCCATAACGCACCGAACCGGCGCCACGCACCACGTCGATGCTATCGAGGTTGCCCGAGGAAATCGGCGCCATCGACAGTTGCGGTTGACCGTACGGGGCGAATGCCGCCGGTACGCCGTCGATCAACACGGTGGAGCGCGGCGACAGACGCGAGGTCAGACCGCGCACGCCGACGTTGAGGGAAATATCGCTGCCGCCGGTGCCGTTGGAATCCTGCACCTGCACGCCCGGGACACGCTTGAGCACGTCGCTGACGTTCATCGCGCCCTGCTCGACCATGGCTTCGCGGCGGATCACCGTGCGCGCGCCGGGATGGTTCTGCACCACGGCGGCGTTGGCATCACCGAGCCAGTCACCAACCACCTTGATGTCGGTCACGCCCAGTTCCAACGGGCCGTTGCTGGCGGCGGAACTCGCGGCCGGCGACAGCGTTACCGAACCTTCGTTGATCTGATAATCCAGACCGCTGCCCTGCAGCAATTGGCGCAACGCCTGCTCCGGCGAGATATCACCGTCGACTGCCGGCGCCTGTTTGCCGGCGACCAGGTCCGGGCTGAAAAACACTTGCAGCGATGTCTGCTGGCCCAGTTCGCTGAGGGCCTGACCCAATGGCTGCGCGCGGATATGAATCGCTTCACCGGCAAACGCCAGCGGCATTGCAGCGTTGACCGCCAGCGCTAGGGCCAGCGGCAGCCAAGGGGATTTTTTGTTGTTGGCAGTGGTGTTTTTCACGTCGTACGTAGTCCTGTGGATCGCAAGAGTGTGCGGCTGTTAATGCAAACCAGTTGCAGTTGAACAGGAAGACGATGAACTCGAAAAAAACCTGAATTTTATTTTGCGATTATTTCCTGACTGCCATCCGCAAGGGTGCGAACGGCCACCGGCAGGATGCTCGGCAAGGCTTTGAGCAAAGCGTCGGTGTTGTCCGATTTGAACACGCTGGTCAGGCGCAGACTGGCCACGGCCGGATTGGCCACGGTCAGCGGCTGCTCACGGTAACGCGAGACTTCGGCCGCGACCTCACTGAGGCTGGCGTTGTTGAACACCAGTTTGCCGCTGCGCCACGCTGTCAGCTCCGCCGGGTTGACTGCATAGGCGGCGGCGACTTTGCCTTGCGTATCGACATAAGTGCCGAGGCCTGCGGTCAGGCTGATGAAGTGATCATCCGCTGCATCGCGCCCCTGCACTTTCACCGTGCCCTGCTCCACCGCTACGCGGGTTTGTGCGACATCGCGGCGCACATCGAAACGCGTGCCGGTGACCGTGACCTTGCCATTTCCGGTCTCGACCACGAACGGTCGCGAGGTATCGTGCGCGACGCTGAACAGCGCTTCGCCTTCGCTCAACTCGATCAGTCGACGATCCTTTTCATAGTGCACTTGCAAGCGGCTGCGGCTGTTCAGATCGATCACCGAACCGTCCGGCAGCGCCACGTGTTTGCGCTCACCCAGCGCCGTGGCGAATTCGGCGCTGTAGCCGCCGGGATGATTCAAACCACTGAACAAACCCAGGCCGAGCGCCACCGCCAGCACACTCGCGGCCACGGCATAACGCAGCATCGGACGGCGCTCGCGGCGAGTGGGCGGCGTTTCAACAAGGGCTTTGAGGCGTGGCGCCGGGAGCAAATCCGCCGCCGACCACAAGCCCTGGAGCAATTGGAATTCGTCACGGTGCTGCGGATGTTGATTCAGCCAGGCATCGAAGCGCTGCTGCTCGTCGGCACTGACGGCCGGCTCCTGCAAACGCACAAACCAGCGAGCCGCGTCATCGCGCACCGTTGTTTGCCCGCACGCGCAATCACGCGTATCCATCATGGAATGTCCTGTTGGGCTGGGGATGAAAAGCTGCGGCGGTTCATGACTGCAACCCGTCGAGGCGATCACGCAGATGCCGCAAGGTGCGGATCATATACTTTTCGACCATGTTCTTGGACAGGCCCAGGCGTTCGGCGATTTCCGCCTGGGTCAGGCCTTCGATCTTCTGCCAGACGAAGATCTTGCGGCAATTGACCGGCAATTCAGCGAGCGCCCGTTCGATGGAGTCAGCCAACTGGATCGCATGCATGTAATGCTCCGGGTCGCCGGATGACGACTCACTGTGATCGATGGCCTGGGACTCCATGGCGCCGCGCCGATCCTCACGCCGATAACCGTCGACCGCGATATTGCGCGCGGTCTGGTGCAAATACGCTCGCGGTTGCTGCACCGCCGCCGAATCGGACTCAAGCACCCGCACAAAGGTGTCGTGCGCCAGATCCTCGGCCTGCGCGCGATTGCGCAGGCGGCGAGTCCAGGTGCCGATCAACTCTTCGTAATGCTCGAAAAAGCCGGGTCTGCGGGGACGCATGGGGGTTTGGCGGCGTGCTGAGGAAAGGGGCGTGAATAGTAATGCTTCCTATTAAGGCGAAGCAATGGATTCCTCGATCCGACCGTCCGGGTCGCCTCGCGAGCTCAGCGTTTTATCGAAATCACCCCACTCATGTAGTCATGCAAGTCACGCAGATCCTTAACGCTCCAGGCATGCGGCGGTATTTTTACCCCGTTTTCCTGCAGCGTTTTTGGAATCAGGTTGCCGTTCGGGCGAAGGATGATCGACGACACAATCACCCCCGGATATTCATTCAGGCGTTTTTTGAACGCGGACGTTGTCAGGTCAGGTGTAGGCGGATTGCTTTTATGCGCCAGCGGTCCGCTGCCTTTTATATCGGCGCCGTGGCACACAGCGCAGCGCTGCGAATAGAGGTTTTTGCCGTTGCTGTTATCCGCGAAGGACACGGATGGTTGGGCGATCAACAAAGCCCCGAGTACAGCGACGAATGCTGTTTTCATTGTTTGCCTCCCTGGCGTTTTTTAAGGTCGCGCATGATGCGCGAGATTTAACGCCTGGCGCAAAACAATGTGGGAGCGAGCCTGCTCGCGAATGCGGTACATCAGTCACTGGTTGCATTGACTGACAGGACGCTTTCGCGAGCAGGCTCGCTCCCACAGGGTTGGGTGGTGGATGCGGGGTCAAGTGCATCCACCACTGGCCGTTGGATCAGCCTTTCTCGTCGATCCCGGCTTGCAGGGTCTGGGTGTCGAGATGCCCGCTCAGGGTGACCGGGCCGACTTTCAGGGTGCCGTTTTCCAGGGAAACCTTCGGTGCGTTTTCCTCGGCTTTATGCGGCAGATCAAGGCCCGCTTTCACGCCGTAGTCACGGTTACTCAGATCAGTGCTGCTGACCTTCGAACCACCGAGATCGACCTTTCCTTGCGTCGCCGAAATCCGCGCGCCGGTCAGCTGTGTCGCGCCGCCGACTGCGAGGTTCACGCCTTGGCTGGCACTGATCGCGGACGCCTGCGCAACGCTGTCCTTGTGCGCGTACTCACCCTGCGCTTTCAGTGTCGGTTTGTAGTCGGTGCCGGCGAGCTTCTCTTTGTCACTCGGTGGGTTTTTCTTCGCAGTCAGGCCCAGATCAACATCGACCTTGGCGTGGTTGCTCGCGTCCTGACGGCTTTCGACGGTCAGATCACCCGCGACCTTGCCGCTGACATCTTTAGCGTCGATCCGCGCACCCGCCAGCTGTGCATCACCAGCGCTGTTCAACACCACGCTGTCAGCCTTGATCTGGCTGTTCTGCTGGGTGCTGCCCTGCAAGTAATCCACAGCGACTTTGGCCCCGGCGTTGAAGCCGTGGTCGCTGCTGGCCTTCTCATCAGCGGCGGTCGGGGTTTTGCTGCTCAGGTTGCCACCGGCATTCAGCGCGACATTCCAGTTATTGCGGTGGTCGGTGGACTGCGCCGACTCCTGCACGTAACCACCCTTTTGCGCGTCGATGCTGACGTTCGGTGCGCTGACTTGCGTGCCTTGCAGATGAATCGAATCACCGCTCAACGCGATGCCGCTCTGGCTGTTGAGTTGGCCAGCGGTAAGGGTTTTCGAATCCTCGTTGACCCGACCGATATTGAAGTTGCCACTCAGATTGCCGCCCTGATCGCGGCTCTTCTCGCTGCTGGTTTTGCTGCCGCCACCCTTCAAGCCGCCGCCGAGGTTGCTGCCGATCGCGGTGTGAGTGTCGGTTGCGGCTTGCAGATCGAGCTTGCCATCAGCGTGCAGATCGATGGCGCCAGCGCTGTCGATTTTCGTGCCTTGCTGGACTTGATCGCCGCCGCTGCTGAGTTGCACCGGACCGTTGCCGGTGATGCTCGCCACATGGGCCTGAGTGTCAGTGCTTTGCTTGCCGCTGTGATCAAGCTGGAAACCGGCGCCGAGATCAACGTTGGTGCCATCGGTGCCGGGCAAGGTGCCGACCGTCAGCGAGCCATTGCCGCGCAGGCTGCTGTCATTGCTGGTCTGCCGGTCATTGGCCTGATTCAGCGCCAGATCACCGCCCGTCTTGATGCTCACACCGCCCTGCCCGCCGTCGAAACGACTGCCTTCGAACTGCGCATCGCCGCCGACCTTGATGTTCACACCCTGGCTACCGGCGTAACCGCCGACCACGGCGCTGGAGTTGTCCTTGCTCGACGCACTGCTGCCACCCGCGCCGCTGCCGGCGACGTTCACGTCTTCACCGGTCTTGGTGTAGACGCGCACATCGACCTTGGCATCCACCGCGTTGGCGCTGCTGTTGTGCGTATTGCTGGCGGCATCGGCAAGCAGTTGGTCAGCGCTGATGTTCACTTGGCCGGCGCTGGCGTGGTATTGCGTGCCTTGGTCGCGCAGCATGCCGGTGGTTTTCACATCGACAGTGCCGCCGTCAAAACGGCTGACCACGGCGTTGTTGTTTTGCTCGGTTTTGCTGGTGCTGCCATGACCGACCGCAACGTCGATACCGACATTCGGCTGACCGAGATTGGCCAGAGCGTCCTTGTCCGGCACCTTGCCGCCGAGCACGTCTTTGACTGCGCCAGCGATCGGCCGGGCGATGTCTTTGTACTCGACGTTGGCGCCGATGTCCGCCGACCAGTTGCTCTCGCTATGCGTGCTGCTGTCAGTGTTGCTGGCCGCACGGTTGTCGATCTCGTTCGCGGCGACGTTCAGACCGTCGCTAGCCTTGAGTTGCGCACCTTCAGTGGCGAGTTTGTCGGCATTGATCGTCAGGCTGCCGCTGCTCTGTACGCTACTGGTTTGCGCGGTGGTTTTACTGGTCGAATCCTGCGCCGTGCTGTGGGCGAAATCGACGCCACTGCCGGCACGGTCGAGGCCGCCGGTGTAGTAGAAACCGCCGCCGGTGCTGGAGGTGTCGGTGGTGGTTTTGTGACTGTCGGCTGCGGCCAGCAACGACACGTTTTGGCCGCTCACCGTGGTGTCGCCAACGGTGGATTTCACCTCCGCGCCTTTGAGCGTGACGTCACCGCCCGCCTTCACCTGCACACTGCCGCCGCTGAGGCTGGAGCCTTGTTGAGTGACGTCGTTGCTAGTGACGGTTTGCTGTTTGTCTTCGTAGTGAATTCCGGCGCGGTATTGTTCCGGCGTTTGCTCTTTGGCGTACGCATCGAAGCCACGGGTATGCGTGGTGTCAGTACTGTCGTGAGTGTTCTGCGCCGAATGCACATTGACGTCGCCTGCCGCGTCGGCTGTCAGCGCACCGCCAGCCTTGACCGTCGAGCCCGCCACTTCGATATCCTTGGCGCTCTTGAGCTTGAGGTTGCTGTCGGACACCAGTTCGCTGCGCACGGTGCTGCTGTCTTTGCTGTTCTGCCGCGACTCGTCCTTGCTGATGCCGAAGAACTTGCTGTCCTTGTCGTGGTTATTGCTGTGCGAGGTGTCCTGCACGCCATCGATCACCAGCGAACCCTTGTCGCTGATCACGCTGGCGTCGGTGCCGCCTCGCACTTGGCTGCCGCTGATGCGCACGTCGTCAGCCTTGACGATCAGTTTGCCGCTGGCGTTGATCTTGCTGCCCTGATGCTGGGTCTTGCCCTTGTCGGCATCGCCGGTCTTGCCGAAGAAACCACCGCCGACCAGGTCACCGGAGTAACGGTTGTCGCTGCTGCGATTGGTAAGAGTGGCCGTGGTGATTTCCACCTGTTTGCCGGCCAGTTGCACGTCGCCGGAGCTGTTTAACTCGGCGCCTTCGGAGCGCAACAACGCGGCGGTTTGCAGAGCAATGTTGCCGGCCTTCAGTTGGCTGGTGACGCTGCGCTGCTCCTCGCTGCTGCTGTTCCAGTCGGCTTTCCACAGGTGTTTGCGGTGATTACCTTGATCGGTCTGCGTGTGGCTTTCAGTGCCGGCGGTCAGGCGCAAGTCGCCGCCGCTTTGCACATCGAGAGTCTTCGCCGCTTCGACCTTGGCGGCTTTCAGCTCGGTATCTTTACCGGACGACAACTTGGCGTCGCGGCTAGCGATAATCTGGCTGCCGTGCTGGCGCGATTCACTGTCGGTCTGGGTGCGGTCGTAGGTTTCCCAGGTGATGCCGATGGTGCTGTTGTTCCAGTTTTCGCGCTTTTCCTGAAGCTTGCGGCTTTCGACCGTTGACAGGGTCAGGTTGCGTTTGGCGTCGAGCGTGACGTCGCGAGCGCTGACATCGGTAGCCGCCAACGTCAGATCCTTGCCGCTGTGCAAAGCCACATCGCCCTGACTACTGCGGAGACCGGCGCGGGTCACGTCGAGGCTGTTGGCCACGGCTTCACCGCTGACACTGAGGTCACCGGCCGAGCGAATCTGCACGCCATCACGCCCGGCCACTTGCACCGCGCCCACCCGCACGCCGGCACCTTCGGCGGTGCTGACAATATTGATGCGCCCGGCCTGCATGGCGCCGAACAGACTGGCGTCGATGCGTTGATCGCCGGTGTTGCCGGCAGGGTCGACGGTTTTCACCTGGCCGCTGGCGTAATCAACCTGATTGCGCCCGACCGTAAGGTTCAACTGGTCGCGCGCAGTGATCGCGCCCTGGCTGTCGATACGTGGCGCGATCAGGTTGATCGAGCCCTCGCCGTTGCGTAGTCCACCGCTGTGAATCTGCAACTGACCACTGGCGTCGCGGGTATTCAGACTTTGCAGTTTGCCGTCATTCAATTCCGGACGACCGACCACCAGATTGGCGTTCGGCGTGTTGATGAAGCTGCCGCCATTGACCGAGATGCCGTTGGGGTTGGCCAACACGTAATCGGCAGGCCGACCGAAGATTTCCTGCGCGCCGTTGATGGCGGACGGATTGCGGCTGATCACTTCGTTGAGAATCACGCTCGCCGCCTGGCCTTGCAGTTGCGGGTTGGCCGCCAGTTGCCCGGCCAGTTGCGATTGCCCGGCCTGCAAGGCGTTGTTCAGTACCAGCCCCTGACGGTCGACGTTGTAATCGAGGAACTGGTTGTGCGACAGGCCCGAACCGTTGGGCGCGACGATGTTGACGATGGGCACACCGCCCTGGGTCTGCAATTGCGCGGTGCCGCCGGGTCCCGGTGCGACCACGACGCCGCCGGCGAGCGCGCTCGGCAGGTGCACGGCGAAGAACAGGCTGGCAATCGCCCAGCGCAATTTGCCCCGCGGCGAAAGATGAAATGCAAAGGTGTGTGCTGGCATAAAAACGTCTCCATGTGAGTACGGCATCACGTTGCGCGTTTAGTCTTGGCCGTGGCTGACGCGCTCAGATCCGACGGCTGTTTGTTCACTGCGTTGCTCAGATTTGCAGGCCCACGCGCATCAGCCAGGTTTCAGGCTCGTGCTGCAGACCATTCGGGGTGTTGAGGGCGCGCTGGTAATCGACGTCCACTTGCAGATTCTTCCAGCCCAGATTCAGGCCGACACTGGCACCACTCAGGCGCTGACCCTGAGCACCGTGATCAGCCTTGATCCAGCCGTGGTCGAGGCCCACCCGCGGGGTAATCTGCACCGGCCATTGACTGCGCAGCGGCAAGCGCAAGGTGTTGCGCCAGATCGCGCCGCTGGCGCCGGAGGCACTGCTGACCCGATAGCCGCGCACCGCCGAATCATCGGTGCCGAGCAATTGTTCGATCGCTGGCAACGGGTCCGGGCTGTATTGCACGTTGAGCTGGCTCTGCCACTGCCAGGCCTGCGCGCCAAGCTGACCATTGCGCCACTGACTGAGGCCGGCGCGGTACTTGCGGAACTGCGCCTTGGGCAGGTTGTTGATCTGCTGCTGCGAGTCGTCGTCGGCGCCAAACCAGCGCAGGCCCTGAGCGTAATTGACGTCGAGGTTCCACACCGCGCGGTCGAGCCAGAACAGATTGAGGCCAGCCTCAGCCACCGTCAGCGTCGGGCTTTGAATACCGAGGCGAACGTCTTGCAGGTAGCTGTCGACATCCTTGTGCGCCAGTTGCAGGTTGGCACTGAGCTGACGGCTCTGGTCGCGCCACAGCACACGGTCGGCGCGCAGGCTGACTTGGTCGGTGATGCCGGTGTTGTGAAAGGTCACGCTTGGCAGTTTGAATGGCGCGCGATATTCGGCATGGCTGGCGAACACGCTGTAGGTCCAGTAACCGTAGGGAATTGCGTAATACAGGCTGGCGTTGCGGCTGTAGCGATCGCCCTGATTGAGGGTGTCGCTGGCGCTGAGGCTCAACAAGTCGTTGAGTTGCAACGGGCTGTCGAGACTGAGGCTGACGGTGTCGCGATCACGTCCGGTGCTGGCGCTGCCGAGGTTGTCGATGCCCGCGTTCAAGGCCCAGCGCGAATGCGCGGAGGTGCGAGAACGCAGGATGATCCGCGAGGCACCGGGCTGGCTGCCGGGAGCGATATCGGCGGTGAGATCGATCGAGCGCAGGCGATTCAGTTGATCAAGGCCCTGCTCCAGATCGCGCAGGTTCAGCGGCTCGCCGAGCATCCCCGGAAACGCGCCGCCGAGGGACACCGGCAGACTCTGATCGGCCAGTTCGATGGACTCGATGTAGCCTTCGTCAACGCGGATATCCAGTGACTGCCCCGCTGCCGGTGCGCTGAGCAGATACGGACGGCTGGCGATGTAGCCCTTGTCGACGTAGCTCGCGGTGATGGTCGCCAACAGATGATTGATCTGGCCGACGCCCATGCACGGCGCCAGCAGCGGTTTGATCCGCGCGTTGAGTTTGGCACTGTCGATCAACGTGACGCCGCCGATGCGCGCACCGCTCAATGGCCAGCAACGTTCATCGGCGGTGACGGTTGGCGGAATGGCCGGGGTGACCGGCGCCGGACCGAACGCGCCGCGCTCCAACTGCCGCTTTCTTTGCTCAAGTTGCAGTTGTTGCAGATCGCGCTGTTGCTGTTGTTGCTGGCGCAGCACTTCCTGGCCCGGCGCGACAGGTTCGGCGGCTTCAATCGAGGAGGCACACACACTCAACACAAAGGCCGACAACAGCGGGCAAAGCGGGGAACGACGGCGAAAAACAGCGCGAAACGGAAACGGCACGCAACATCCTTGCGATCATCAAATGGCGTAATGCCATGTCATCAATGATCGTGATAGTCGGAGCCCTCCTACACAAATGCAAGACGCTTCCTACAGCGCTTACATTTCTTAAACAATTGCTTTGCCTGGCTTTATTGTCAGCAGCAAGGCCACGGCACTGCACGCTATCAGGGTTTCCCCGAGGGCTTGAAACCAGCCGGCGAGCATCAGTCCCGCGCCGATCAGCAGGTAATACATCAAACCCAACAACGCCCCGGCGGTGCCTAATCGATCCGCGTAATTGGCCAGGGCCGAACCGAGAATGTTCGGGATTGCCAGGCCAAACGCCAACACCACCAGCAGCATCGGCAGCACGAACGCGACACTGCCTTGCAGCGACCACACGCCCACGCCACCGAGCAAGGCGATGCCAGCCGCGAGGCGAATCAACTGCAATGCCTTGAACCCGGCCGTCAATAAACGCCGGTTGAACCATGCTCCAAAACCTGAGCCCAGCGCGAGGATCACGCCGCTGTAGCCGAACCCGCTGGCGTCCACATCCAGCCGCTGAAACATGAACGGTGCGAGGCTGTAATAGCTGAACAGCGCCACGTTGAACGATGCAATCCACAGCGCCGAGCGCCAGATCCCCCAGTCTCGCAGCATGCGCCCAAGGGTTTCGAACAGACCGACATGGCTGCAGGGCGCTGGCCGGGTTTCCGCCAGGATGTACCAACTCCATAGCCACAACAGCGTTGCCAGCAACAGCAATGCAGTGAGGACACCGCGATAACCGAAGGCCTCAACCAGGCTGGCGCCGCTGAACAGGCCAATCGCCGGACTGGCCGCCAGCGCGATGCCTACCAGGGAAAACACCTGCGCCAGTTCGGCGCCTTTGAAGCGGTCGCGCAACACGGTTTGCGTGACCACCGAGCCCACCGCAGCACCGAAAGCCGCCAACATCTGCGCCAGTAACAAGCCGTTGAAACTGCTGACCCGCAGACCGAAAAGTGTGGCAGCGGCGTAGATCGCCAGGCCCGCGAGCATCGCCGGGCGTCGACCGATGCGATCACACAAACGCCCCCACACGACCACCCCGACGGCAAACGCGAGGAAATACACCGACAAGGTCTGCGCGGCGGCTTGCGGGCCAACGTTAAACGCACGCCCGATATCGCCGAGCGCCGGGCTGTACAGGGTTTGCGCGATCTGCGGAAACATCAGCAGCGCAATTGCCAGCCACAAGAAATATCTGTTGTTCATCCTTCATCACTCCTCACTTGAACCGCCGAGGAGTTTAAGAACCGGCCACTGGCGTATTATCCAAATCCTGCCAACTTATCGCTGAAATCGGACAACCCATGGCCTGGCTCGATGCCCACGCAACATTCGACGCAGATCGCTTTCAGGCGCCGGTGATTGGTATCGCCTCGACCTTGGGCGACCACGACTCCGGCCTGCACCGTCATCAACGCGGGCAACTGCTGTACACGCGACAAGGCTGCACGCGGATTACTCTGGCGCAGCAACTGTGCCTGTTGCCGCCGTCGCGGGCGGCGTGGATTCCGCCGGGTGTCAGCCATCGGGCGGTGATGCAGCGAAGTGTCGATTACCGCTCCATCTACTTGATCCCCGAACTGTGCGCTGCACTGCCGCAGCAGGTCTGCGTGATTGAAGTCAGCCCTTTGCTGCGTGCGGTGCTGGAGCCCATGGCGCTGGCCGATTTCGCCACCGATTGGCAGCTAGGAAAATTCGCCCACTTGCTCGGTCTGTGCCTGAGCGAAATCGCTGAAGCGGCGCAGCAACCGATGTTGTTGCCGTTACCTCAAGACAAACGCCTCGCGCCGCTGCTGCAAACGCCCGAACGTCTGCCTCCGGAGCTGCAAGTGCTGGAACAGCAGATCGGCGCCAGCAGTCGCACCATCGGGCGAATCTTCCAGCGCGAAACCGGCATGAGTTATCAGCAATGGCGCCAGCAGTGGCGCTTGATGCGCGCGATGGAGTTGCTCGCCACCGGGCGCAGCCTGAGTTACTGCGCGTTCGAATCGGGTTTTGCCAGCGACAGCGCCTTCATCGCCTTCTTCAAAGCCATGACCGGCAGCACGCCGGGCCACTGGCTCAAGTGAGCAACTGACGATTGGCAGCAGAAATAATTTGCGACTAAATATTACCTGCGTCATATTACGGACGTAATAACGATCCGTTTGCGCAGGTATCCCGCCATGACCAGCATGCCCACCCTCGAACCTGTTGTGGTAAAGACCAGGCCGCCCCTGCTTAAACGCCTGCTGCTTCCCGGCGCAGGATTGCTCGCATTGATCTTTGCCGGTCTGTACGCCGTGCACTGGTGGGGCGCCGGGCGTTTTCTCGAAGAAACCGACGATGCCTATATTGGTGGCGATGTCACGGTGATCGGGCCGAAAGTCGCCGGTTACATCGACGAAGTGCTGGTCAGCGACAACCAGCACGTCAAGGCCGGCGATGTGTTGATCCGCCTCGACGCCCGCGACTATCGCGCCAATCTGGCCAAGGCCGAAGGCGCCGTCGCCGCCGAAGAAGCGCTGCTGGCCAACCTCGACGCCACCGAACAACTGCAACAAGCGGTGATCGGCCAGGCCCGCGCCGGCATCGACGCCGCCGGCGCAGAAACCGCGCGTTCGCGGGACGACAACGCACGCTACAAACGCCTGGTGACCAGCAACGCCGTGTCCGTAGAAAGCGCACAACGCGCCGACGCTACCTTCAAAACCGCACAAGCCCTGAGCGCCCGTGCACAGGCCGAACTGCTGGCCGCGCAACGCCAACTGGCGGTGATCGACACCCAGAAACAACAGGCCCGCGCCGCCCTTCAGCAAGCCCGCGCCGAACGCGATCTGGCGCAACTCAACCTCGGCTACACCGAACTGCGCGCGCCGGTCGATGGCGTGATCGGCAATCGCCGCGCCCGGGTTGGCGCCTATGCTCAGGCCGGCTCGCAACAGTTGTCGGTGGTGCCGGCCAGCGGCCTTTGGGTCGATGCCAATTTCAAGGAAGACCAATTGGCGCGGATGAAACCCGGGCAACGCGTGAGCATCCGCGCCGACGTCCTTTCCGGACAGGAATTCCACGGCCGCCTCGACAGCCTCGCCCCCGCCACAGGTTCGCAATTCAGTGTGCTGCCACCGGAAAACGCCACCGGCAACTTCACCAAAATCGTCCAGCGCGTACCGGTGCGCATCCTCCTTGATCCCGCTGACGGCGTGCTCGGTCACTTGCGTCCGGGCTTGTCGGTGACGGCGGAAGTCGACACCCGCGCACAACCGGAAACCAGCGCCGTGGCCGTCGCGCCATGAGCACCGCCCTCGCCGCTCCTGCACAGCCATTCAACGCAGCGGACATGGCGACCGCCACCAAAGTGTTCGCCTTCGCGACCATGTGCATTGGCATGTTCATCGCGCTGCTGGATATCCAGATTGTCTCGGCGTCACTGCGCGATATCGGCGGCGGACTGTCCGCCGGCACCGATGAAACCGCGTGGGTGCAGACCAGTTACCTGATCGCCGAAATCATCGTGATTCCGCTGTCCGGCTGGCTGTCGCGAGTGTTCTCCACGCGCTGGTTGTTCTGCGCGTCGGCGGTCGGTTTCACCCTCGCCAGCCTGCTCTGCGGCGTGGCCTGGAACATCCAGAGCATGATTGCCTTTCGGGCGCTGCAAGGTTTTCTCGGCGGCTCGATGATCCCGCTGGTGTTCACCACCGCGTTCTTTTTCTTCACCGGCAAACAACGGGTGATTGCCGCCGCGACCATCGGTGCGGTCGCGTCACTGGCGCCGACATTGGGGCCGGTGATCGGTGGCTGGATCACTGATATTTCCTCGTGGCACTGGTTGTTCTACATCAACCTGGTGCCGGGGATTTTCGTCGCTGTGGCGGTGCCGATGCTGGTGAAAATCGACCAGCCGGAACTGTCCTTGCTCAAAGGTGCGGACTATCTGAGCATGGTGTTTCTCGCGCTGTTTCTCGGCTGCCTGGAATACACCCTCGAAGAAGGCCCACGCTGGAACTGGTTCAGCGATCAGACCATTCTGACCACCGCGTGGATCAGTGGCCTCGCCGGGTTGGCCTTCATTGGCCGCACCTTGCACGTGGCCAATCCGATCGTCGATCTGCGCGCCTTGAAGGATCGCAATTTCGCCCTCGGCTGCTTCTTTTCGTTTGTCACCGGCATCGGCCTGTTCGCGACGATCTACCTGACGCCGCTGTTCCTCGGCCGGGTGCGCGGCTACAGCGCGCTGGACATTGGTCTGGCGGTTTTCTCCACCGGCGTGTTCCAGATCATGGCGATTCCGCTGTATGCCTTTCTGGCCAATCGCGTCGATCTGCGCTGGATCATGATGATCGGTCTGGGTCTGTTCGCGATATCGATGTGGGAGTTCAGCCCGATCACCCACGACTGGGGCGCCGGCGAGTTGATGTTGCCGCAAGCGTTACGCGGGATTGCCCAGCAACTGGCCGTGCCGCCAGCGGTGACGTTGACCTTGGGCGGGTTGGCGCCCGCACGTTTGAAGCATGCGTCAGGGTTGTTCAACCTGATGCGCAATCTGGGTGGTGCGATTGGTATTGCAGCGTGCGCGACCATTATCAATGACCGCACCAACCTGCACTTCACGCGATTGGCCGAGCATCTGAACAGCAGCAATGAAGCGATGAATCAATGGCTGTCGCAGGTCGGCGGCAACCTGGCGAATCTGGGCCAGAGCGGCGACGTCGGTGTCACCGCCAGCCTGCGCCAGTTGTGGCTGCTGACCTACCGCGAGGCGCAGACGCAAACCTACGGCGACACCTTTTTGATGATCGGCGTGTGCTTCGTCATCGCCACCGCGATGGTGCCCTTGATGCGCAAGGTGCAACCACCGGCGGCGCCGAGTGCGGATGGGCATTGATCCAGTTTTCTGAAGTTTCCCCGGCCCGTGTAGGGATTGTGGGCAGCTTAAGCCTGTGGGATTGTGCGGAAGCCTACGGCCAGACGATTCCAGCTGTTGATGGTGTTGATCGCCACGCTCAGGTCGACCATTTCTTTCGGTGTGAACTGCGCCGCAACCACCTCGTAATCTTCGTCCGGGGCGTGGGTCAGGCTCAGTTGGGTCAGCGATTCAGTCCACAACAGCGCGGCGCGTTCGCGGTCGCTGAAAAACGGCGCTTCACGCCATGCCGTCACCGCGAACAAGCGGCGCGGGGTTTCGCCACCCTTGATCGCATCGGTGGTGTGCATGTCGATGCAGAATGCGCAGCCGTTGATTTGCGAGGCGCGCAACTTGACCAATTCGATCAGGGTCTTTTCCAGCGGCAGTTTGGACACGGCAGTTTCCAGAGCCATCATCGCTTTCAAGGCGTCTGGGGAGGCGGTGTAGAAATCGGTACGAGGTTGCATGGTAGCTCCGGGTAGCAAGTGAATGTGTGGCTACGTTAGCCCTCACACCCGGTTCGACAAATAGCCAATATTCCAGAAGATCAGGAGGCCACTCGGTTTTCCCGCTGACCGCTCGTCAGCCATTCGGCACCAAGGGTTCTGCGCGTCAGACCAATATCAGGTACATGCCATTTTGGAGACGGATCATGATCACGCGCAAACTCACTTCGTTATTGCTCGCCGGGTTGCTCGCCAGCGCCTCGGCCGCCAGCTTCGCCGCCAACGACGGCGCTGACGCCACCGGCACCAAGTCCGGCGGCCCGACCAGCACAACTACGCCGCCAGACAACACGCCGGGCGCGCCTTCCGGTGGCAGCGGCTCTTCGGGTATGGGTTCCGGGACTGGCACCAATGGCGGGGCCAGTGGTTCGGGTTCCGGGGCTGGCGGCGGTACCGGATCGGCCGGCGGCGGCACTGGCGGTGCGGGCGGTGGCACTGGCGGCTGAACGAACAAGAGCCACCCGTGGTGAAAACCCTCGGTTGTATGGGTATTCACATAACCTTGGCTTGATGAAAATCACTGTGGGAGCTGGCTTGCCAGCGATAGCGTCAGCACAGTCAACATCTTCCTTGACTGACCGACCGTTATCGCTGGCAAGCCAGCTCCCACAAGTTCCTGCGACAATCACACAATCCCCTCTCACCCATAGGGTTTGTGCCAGGCTCTGGGTTAGCGATCGGAGCGCATCAATTCGGCCAGGCCGCTGTCCAGTGACAACACCGCCGCACGATTGCGCCCGGCATTTTTCGCCTGATACAACGCCGCATCGGCACGCTGGATAAACACTTCCAGGCTGTCATTGCCGCTCGGGATAAACGAATAACAGCCCAGACTCACCGTCAAATACCCGGTTGGCGAGCCGCTGTGGATGATGTGTTTGTCGATCACGCTGCGCCGGATCTGCCCGGCAATCGCCAGCGCGCCGTTGATGTCAGTGTCCGGCAACAACACCGCAAACTCTTCACCACCGTAGCGTACCGCCAGATCCGACTTGCGTTGGCAGCACGTCTGCAGCACTTGGGCGACCTGAGTCAGACAATGATCCCCGGCGACATGACCATAGGCGTCGTTATAGCGCTTGAAGAAATCGATATCGAGCATGATCAGACTGACCGGGCTGACCTGCCGCGCGCCACGGGCAAATTCGATTTCCAGCGAACGCTCGAACAAACGTCGATTGGCCAACCCGGTCAGGCTGTCGTGAGTGGCGATCTGCTCCAGCGTACGCTGGGCCTTGCGCAGGTTCTTTTCGATCCGTTCACCATCGCGCACCTGATGAATGAACACCCAGCCAAACAGGCCGACGCCAAGAATCACCAAGGCGACGATCACACTCGACTGGAAGGCGCGTGCGTACCAACCCTCGAGAATCGTGTCGCGCGAGGTCGCCGCCGACACCACCAGCGGATACGCCGACAAGCGTCGATAACCGTACAAACGCACCACGCCATCGACCACCGAGTTGATCATCGCCGTGCCGGCCGCCGCTTCGGGCAGCAACGTGCGATAAATCCGCCCTTGCGCCAGCGACGTGCCGATCAGGTTTTCATCGAACGGCCGACGGGCGAGCAAGGTGCCGTCACTCAAGCCGAGAAACATGATGCCTTGATCATCGAGGCTGAAGCTTTCGAAAAAGCGGTCGAAATACGACATCTTGATTCCGGCCAGCAACACCCCCTGAAAATTGCCCGCGTGATCATCGACGCGTTTGGAAATCGGGATGATCCACTCGCCGTTCTCACGGCTGCGAATCGCCGGGCCGATGTGCGCCAGCGTCGAGGCGTTCTGCTGGTGGAACTTGAAGTACTCGCGATCGGCCACGCCATTGCCACGGGGCAGATCAGCGAATGAAGTAATCACCCACTGGCCCTGCGTGTCGAAGAGAAAAATGCCGTGCAGCTGATCGAGTTGCTGCACGCGCCGGGCGAAGGTTTTCTGCAGGCGCGGTCTTTGCGCCGCGCCGTAACCGTCATCCTAAATCCAGTCGACCAGGCTGGTCATCACCAGATCGGCGGCCAGGAATGTGTCTTCGGCCTGCTGCGCCATCGCCCGGGTCAGGTTGCTCGAGGCCATTTTCGCCACGGCCAGATCCTGACGACGCGACTGCTCCAGTTGCAGGTACAGCAAACCGGACAGGCACAACCCCACCGCAACGATAAACAGCACCGCCGCTTTGCGCAGCGGCAGGCGTTTAAGGGTGCCTCCGGGGGCCTGATGCGGATCGTGAATAGGGATAGGCAAAAGCAAGTCCTGGGCAGGTACGACAAGGGCGCCAGCGGCAAAACCCTTATGTTTGTGAGCGTAGCCCACCGGAATCTACGGGGCAAACGCCCCGGTCCCGCTCAGGTATATCGGCGCACAACGAGTTTGGATGATCGCTGTTCGCCGATTTATTTTCGATCGCTCCTTTAGGGTTAGTCAGTTGTGAAGGGCCAGGCGCCGCATCGCACTGTGCAGGTGGGTCCGCGCGCTTTGCGGATCGCCCTCGCGCATTTGCTCATAGGCCCGTTGCGCAATGGCGTGGGGCACAGGCTTCAGTTCCCGTTGCGTGGCCATCGCCAGCAGTTGCACCTGGGCGGCGCGTTCCAGGTAATAGAGGTCGTCCCAGGCTTCGGCGATGGTCGGCGCGGCAACGATCACGCCGTGATTTTTCAGGAACAGAATGTCGGCGTCGCCCATGACCCCGGCGATACGGTCGCCTTCGGACGCGTCCAGCGCCAGGCCGTTGTAGTCCTCGTCGACCGCCATGCGCCCGTAGAACTTCAGCGCGGTCTGCCCCAGCCATAACAGTGGCGGCCCTTGTAGCAGGCACAACGCCGTGGCGTGAGGCATGTGGGTGTGAAAGGCGACTTTCACTCGCGGCAGTTGCTTGTGCAGACGCGCATGAATGTAAAACGCCGTGGCTTCCGGCAAGCCTTCGCCTTCAACCACATTGCCGTCGAAGTCGCAGACCAGCAGATTCTGCGCGGTCACTTCGGCAAACGCATAGCCGTAGGGGTTGACCAGAAACAGATCGTCGTGCCCCGGCACCATCACCGAAAAGTGATTGCAGATGCCCTCCTCCAGGCCATGCAACGCGGCCAGTTGAAAGCACGCCGCCAGCTCAGTGCGCGCGGTGATGATGGCTTCTGTGTCGAGGTTCAGCGCTGTCGGGCGTGCGGCCCGCGCACTGGCAGTCAGGGTGTGAGCCATGACGATTCTCCGTTACCAACCGAGGGATTTGAACAGCGGCAACACTTGATCGAGGCGGTTGAGGATCGCGTCGGGGCGATAGTCCGCCAGCATCTGGCGACCAGTGCCACGATCGATCCATACACAGCGAAAGCCCATGTCCCGCGCGGCCGTATGGTCGAGCATCGGGCTGGCGCAGATGTGCACCACCTCTGCGCGGCTGACGCCCAACTGCTCATGAGCGTAGTCGAACAGGCGCGGCGCCGGCTTGTAGGCGCCAGCCTGTTGCGCAGTGATCACCCGGTCGATGTGGCCGCCGAGCTGCGCGACGTTACCGGCAATGATGTCGTCGTCGGTGTTGGAGACGATGCACAGTTTGAAGCCCATCGCCTTGAGTTGCGCAAGGGTTTCGATCACCTCGGCAAACGGCGGCATTTTCGGGATGGCGGCGGCCAGACGCTGGCTGTCTTCAGGCAGGCTGGGCAGCCCCAATTCTTCCAGGGCCAATTGCAGGCCGAGGGTGCTGAGTTCGCGGAACGATCGGTGCGGCGGGGTTTGTTCGAGTCGATGTTCATGGCGATCATAAACTTCGATCAGGTGCCCGGCGTCGACCTGATGTTCGCCCTTCTCGCTGAGAATTTCGCCGACCACAGCTTTGAGGCCTTCGTCCCATTGGATCAAAGTGCCGTAGCAATCGAAGGTCAGCCATTGCGGGCGCGGGGTATGGATGAGTGTCATTGGTCGAATCCTCCGTGGTGAGGACTTCAGCTTATGAGCGCCCGGTGATAGTGTGAAATTAAATAAATAGCCAATCGTCAGTTGAAAATCCACTATCGAGAGCGCCGCCATGCTGGACCTGGAATTGCTGAAAACCTTTGTCTGCGTGGTTGACGAAGGCAGCTTCACCCGCGCCGCCGAGCGCGTGCACCGCACTCAGTCGACAGTCAGCCAGCAGGTGCGCAAACTCGAAGAGCTGGTCGGCCACGCCCTGTTGCTGCGCGACCGTACCGGGCTGAATGTCGCCGTCACCGAACACGGCGAATTACTGATCCACTACGCGCGCCGATTACTGGCGCTGTCCGCTGAAGCCACCGAAGCATTGGCCAGCGACCTCGATCTGGAAATCCTGCGGATCGGCATGCCGGAAGACTTCGACGCGCGGCGCATGGCGCTGATTCTCGCCGGCTTCACCCGCAGCCATCCGCAAGCGCGGCTGGAAACCCTCAGCGGCATGAGCCTCGATCTGCGCCAGCGTCTGGATGCCGGCGACATCGACATCGCCCTGATCAAACGCGAACCCGACAGCGGCCCGGCGTGGGCGACCTGGCCCGAGCGGCTGGTGTGGGTCAAAGGTGCGGAATTTGACTCGTCCACTGGCGTGTTGCCGTTGGCGTTGTTTCCGCAAGGCTGCCTGTATCGGCAGCGCGCCATTCGTTTGCTCGATGTTGCCCAGCGCCCCTGGCGTGTCGCGTTCGGCAGTCACAGCCTGACCGGGATTCAAGCGGCAGTGGCCTCGGGGTTGGGGGTGTCGGTGCTGCCAGTGTCGGCGGTGTTGCCTGAGCATCAGGTGTGTACGGATTTGCCGGAACTGGCGCCGACGGAATTGGCGTTGGTCAGTCGTGATGGGGTTTTGACCGGGTTGCAACGTGGTTTGGTGGAGTTTTTGCGTGGGGAGTTGGGGGTGGATGCGGGGGGATTCGCCTGACCCCCCCCCCGTTTTTATCATTGGGGTTTGTTGATTTCCCGCAGCAGGTCCGCGACGGGAATGTTCATGGTGTTTGAGTAGTAGGGTTTGTAGCCGTAGGCGGTGACGACGACTTTGCAGGGGATTTGTTGTTTGTTGGCGAGGAGTTGGTTCAGTTCTGCCGCTGACAGATCTCTCTCCGTACTTCGGTCGCTGGATGTTTCAGTGATGAATGTACTGGTCGAAAAGGAGAATTTGGAGTTGCCGTTTTCGCGTATATCAGAATCTACCAGCCCCACCGCAGAAAACTGAATAGCTTTACCAACAGAAAAATCGTGGTCATCCGCTAACGCGCACCTCAATGTCCCCGAAGCCATCCCTTGCCTTTCGCCTCGGCCAAACAGGTTCAAAACATCCACATCGGATTGATATTTGATGACATATAAAAGGGAACTCGACCTATCTACGGACACATAACTTAAATTTGCCGGAGGCTGTAAATGGTCCTTTGCACATCCCGAACAGACAGCCAGAACCACACAAAGGAAAAACCTGTACATCACGAAAACTCCTTCATGATTGAATCAAACAGCAAGTCACTTGCAGATTTACCATCAGCGATTGGGGCGTTTAGCAATCCCAGTGCGTTAGCGTGATTCGTGTCGACATTTACGTTAATTGACGGTCCGCAGGAGATAATCCATTTTTCCCCGAAGTCCGCGACCCCGTCTGATGGTTCTCTCTTGGAAGGTGTTGCCTTGATATTGATCCAATCAACCGAAACTGGCGCGGGACGTTCGCGATAAATGTCTGAGCCCAGCCACACCAAAGCCCCTTCACCCACAGGATCCAGAGTGATCAGCATCTGAACCTTGTAACCCCAATCCGACATTATTTTGGACAGGTGCGCACCATTCCAGCCGCCGAGGCTATGGCCGACGATATAGACGGGACAGCACCGGTAATCGGGCTGCCGCAGGCGGATTTGTCAGTCATTCGCGCAGCCGCCAAGCCGTCGAAATTCACATTCGGGGAGCCACTGGCTATGGGATTGGTGCCATGTCCCGGCAATGGACCGGCGGTTGGATCGGTGACGCGGGCGGCGGGTTTTCCGCTCATGAACAGCTCCTTGCAATGTAACGTGGTCATCCTTTCGGGGGTGCAAGCATGCGGGAGTTCGCCGGGTACTTCAAACCTCCAGACCAAAAAAGGCGCCCGATCGGGCGCCTTTTTGATACGTGGAAACCGCTCAGGTTAGCGCGACGGCGGCACCCGAATATCCCCCGCGCGGCACTGGGTTTTCACGCCCTTGCCACACGCGCCGAACTGCAGATCTTTGCTCATGCACACGCGTACTTCCGACAGTTCCGGGCCGCTGCAAATGACGGCGATGCCATCCGCTGGAATCCCCGGGTTGGCCTTGCGGAACAGGTCGGCAATTTCCTGCGCCTCGAAGTAATACGAGGAGCTGAACGGTTGCAGCTCATCGGGGATTTTCACCGCTGCCACGGCTTTGTCCGCTTCGTCCAGATAGCCCATCGCGCCGAGGCCGCTGCAGGTGCCGTGTTTGGACCATTCGTGGTCGAGCAGTTTTTTGGTCGGGAACAGCGTCAGGCCCTGGCTGGTTTGCGCCGCGTTCAGCGTGGTCAGCGGCGGGCAGGATTCCGGCCAGCCACCCTTGGCGTATTGTGGCCACAAGCCGTGCAACACAAAGCCGTAGCCCTTGCCCGTGCACTGCGAGTCATCTTTGTGGGTCAGACAAAAGGTCGGCGACCAGGACAACGCCAGCAGGTAGTAATCGAACACCCCAGCCACCGATTCCGCCTGCGCCTTGCTCGACTGCGATTGCCGCGCCGAACTCAACCCGATGCTACCGGCCGTCAGCGCAATCACTGCCAAAATTGTAAACAGCTTTTTCATCTACCCGCTCCTTGGGACGCCTGCGTCCGTGGTTTTCGATCCTGACCAGACTTGGCCAGCGCTGATTTCGACACGCTTGTGTTGCAGGCGCATGACGCAAGGCAACGTCGTACGCCGTTGAAAGGTCTACGATTAACAGGCAGACATCAAACCAAGGGATCCGAAATGAGTAAAGCAGACGAACTCGCCGCCAAACTCAAGCAAACCCGGCACACTCATGCTGATGCCGCGCTGGAGATCGATTGCTGGCCGGCGCAGGTGTATGACTTGTACCACCGCATTGAGGCGTGGCTGCAACCGGTCACCGAGGTCGGGTTGAAGATTCGGCGCAATCCGACCCACGTTTGCGAAACGTCACCCGATGGTGAATCCCACGATTACGCCATCGACCAACTGGTGATCGAAGCCAATCATCAAACCCTGACATTCGATCCCATTGCGCGGTTTACCGAGGATGGCGCCGGGCGAGTGCAGATCAACCCGTCAGCCACAGACACTTATCTGCTACGTACCGTGGATGAGCACGGTGAAAGCCATTGGTGGATGCAGTCGATTGAAACAGGCCAGCAGCTGGATGCCATCGCTCTGACCGAAAACAATCTGTTGCTGGCGGTGCAGGAAGGTCTCGGCCTGTAAACCGCGTCACTGCCGCCGCGCGGAGCAAAATTCGACGATCACCTGCGTCACCGCATCGATCATCTGCGGATCAGCGTGAGGCGCGACAAACAAGCGGAACTGCGCATCCGGCAAATCCGGCAAGCCCTGTTCCGCGCCCAGCGCGGTCAACCCCTGCCCCACCTGACTCGCCGGCATCGGCGCCACGGCAAATCCGGACAGCGCCGCCGCGCGCAACCCGGCGGTGCTCGAACACAGCATCGCGGTGCGCTGGGAAATGCCCGCCTGAGCCAACCGCGTCAGCGCCGCCTCGCGATAGGGACAAGGCTCGGGAAACAGCGCCAGCGGCAAAGGCGCCGGTAAGTGTGTGACAGGCTGGGTGGCCCACGCCCACACCAGCGGTTCCTGCCAGAGTAAACGCCCCGACGCGCCGGTTTCACAGAGCGAACCGATGACCATCTCCAGATCGCCCCGCTGCATCTGGCCCAGCAACGTTCCCGGAATGTTCACCTGCACATCGATCTGCATACCCGGATGCTGCGCCGCGCAATCCTGCAACGCGCGCAACAACCGCGCCTCGACAAAATCCTCGGACACGCCAATCCGCACCCGCCCCTGAAACGGCGTGCGCGTGAGCTGCGCCCAGGCATCGCGGTTCAGCGCCAGAATCGTCCGCGCATAGGCGATCAAACGCTCGCCGTCGGCGGTGAGTTGCTGAGAACGGGTAGTGCGCTTGAGCAGCGGTTTGCCGACTTGCTCTTCGAGTCGGCGCAGATGACCGCTGACCGCCGACTGCGTCAGATGCAGTTTTTCAGCAGCACGACTGAAGCCGTCCTCATCGACAACGGTGACAAAGGTCTTGAGCAGCAAGGCGTCAAACATAGTGAGATACGTGATCAATGGTCGATTTATTAACGATTTATAGTTTGAAGCGCGCTATGTTGCAATGCCTCGCACTCTCTCCCCCGACTGCCGAGGCTTCACGTGACCACCCTTCTGCACATCGAATGTTCACCGCGCAAAACACGCTCCGCGTCACTGCAAGTGGCGCGCAGTTTTATCGATCGCTATCGGCAACATCATCCACAGACCCTCGTCGAAACCCTTGATCTATGGGGCACGCCGCTGCCGGAGTTCGGCGAGGACGCGATGAACGCCAAGTACGCCGGCCTCAGCGGTACGCCGCTGACACCCGCCCAGCAATCGGCGTGGGACGAACTCAAGCACCTCGCCGCGCACCTGCATCGTGCCGACCTGATTGTGCTGTCAGTACCGCTGTGGAATTTCAGCATTCCCTACAAACTCAAGCACTTCATCGACCTGGTGTCGCAGAAAGACATCCTCTTCAGCTTCGATCCGCAGCATGGCCTGCAAGGTCTGCTGAAAAACAAAATCGCCGTGGGCGCCTATGCGTGCGGGATGGATTTCTCGGCGCAGTCGGCCACACCCGCCGAACGCTTCGACTTTCAGAAACCCTACGTCGCGGCATGGCTCGACTTTATCGGCATCAGCGATGTGCATGAGTTGCGCGTCGAGAAGACCATTCTCGGCGAAGACATTGATCGTGAGTCGCGGCTCGCGGCGTCACAACAGGCGCGGGATCTGGCCGATCATCTCGCTGAAACTGAAGCTGACAAATCTGTAATCCCCGCCTCAGCCAACTGAAAGCCGGCACTGGTTAGCCTCCTCGTCATGAGTCACACGGGGATTTCCAGCGCATGCCTTCCAACCCATCACGACGCACCTTCGTCAAAGGCCTCGCCGCCGGCAGCCTCCTCGGTGGCCTCGGCCTGTGGCGCACGCCGGTCTGGGCGCTGAATGCGCCCGGTCAATTGGATGAACTGAGCGGCAGCGACTTCGAGCTGTTCATCGGCGAAACCCCGGTCAACTTCACCGGCAACCCACGCACGGCGATGACCATCAACGGCAGCTTGCCCGGCCCCCTGCTGCGTTGGCGCGAGGGTGACACGGTGACGCTGCGGGTGCGCAACCGGCTCAGCGCCAGCACCTCGATTCACTGGCACGGCATTCTGCTGCCGGCGAACATGGACGGCGTACCGGGCCTGAGTTTTCACGGCATCGAACCGGGTGGCGTGTACGTCTATCAATTCAAGGTGCGGCAGAACGGCACCTACTGGTATCACAGTCATTCCGGGCTACAGGAACAGGCCGGCGTCTACGGCCCGCTGGTGATCGACGCCAAAGACCCTGAGCCATTCCACTACGACCGCGAGTTTGTGGTGATGCTCAGTGACTGGAGCGACGAAGACCCGGCCAGCCTGATGAAGACCCTGAAAAAACAGTCCGACTACTACAACTTGCACAAACGCACCGTCGGCGATTTCATCGATGACGTCAGCGAAAAAGGCTGGGGCGCCACCGTTGCCGATCGCAAGATGTGGGCGCAGATGAAGATGAACCCCACTGACATTGCCGACGTCAGTGGCGCCACCTACACCTTCCTGATGAATGGCCACGCGCCGGATAACAACTGGACCGGGTTGTTCCGCCCCGGCGAAAAGCTGCGCCTGCGCCTGATCAACGGCTCGGCGATGACCTACTTCGACATACGTATTCCCGGGCTGAAAATGACCGTGGTCGCGGCGGACGGCCTGCACGTCAAACCGGTCAGCGTCGATGAATTGCGCATCGCCGTGGCCGAGACTTACGACGTCATCGTTGAGCCGGACGCCGAGGCGTACACCCTGTTTGCTCAGGCCATGGACCGAACCGGTTTTGCCCGTGGCACCCTCGCCACTCGCGCCGGGCTATCCGCGCCCGTACCAGTTCTGGATCCGCGCCCGCTGGTGACCATGGACGACATGGGTATGGGTGGCATGGATCACGGCTCGATGGACATGAGCGCCATGGATCACTCGGCGATGGGTCCGATGCAATCCCATCCCGACAGCGAAACAGACAACCCGCTGGTCGACATGCAAGCCATGAGCACCGCCCCCAAACTCAACGACCCCGGCCTCGGCCTGCGCAACAACGGCCGTCGCGTGCTCACCTACGCCGACCTGCGCAGCACCTTCGCAGACCCGGATGGCCGCGATCCGAGCCGCACGGTCGAGTTGCACCTGACCGGCCATATGGAGAAATTCGCCTGGTCGTTCAACGGCATCAAATTCTCCGACGCCGAACCCTTGCGGCTGAAGTACGGTGAGCGCATCCGTCTGGTGCTGGTCAACGACACGATGATGACCCACCCGATTCACCTGCATGGCATGTGGAGTGATCTAGAAGACGAAAACGGCGACTTCCAAGTGCGCAAACACACCATCGACATGCCGCCCGGCACCCGCCGCTCCTACCGCGTGACCGCCGACGCACTCGGTCGCTGGGCCTATCACTGCCACCTGCTGTACCACATGGAAACGGGCATGTTCCGCGAAGTGCGGGTAGAAGAATGAAGGGGCCGATGATGACTCGATTCACAGCGTTTTCTTTATTGCTGATCGGCAGCTCGGCGATAGCCGCCAACGACATGCCGGGCATGGACCACAGCCAGATGTCCGGCTTGGATCATGCCGGGATGCAGAGTATGGACGACGGCATGATGCAGCCCGCCGCCCCGACCGAAAGTCGCACGCCGATACCGCCACTGACCGACGCCGACCGCGCCGCCGTGTTCACCAGCCCCGGCGGCCATCAAGTCCACGACAGCGCGATCAACACGTACTTCCTCGCCGACAAACTCGAATGGCAGGACGCCGATGACGGCAGCGCGTTGGCCTGGGATCTGTCCGGCTGGATCGGCGGCGACATCGATCGCCTATGGCTGCGCTCCGAAGGTGAACGCAGCAACGGCAAGACCGAAAACGCTGAGATTCAGGCGCTCTGGGGCCACGCGATTTCGCCGTGGTGGGATGTGGTCAGCGGCGTGCGTCAGGACTTCAAACCCGGCGCGCCGCAGACTTGGGCCGCGTTCGGTGTTCAGGGCATGGCGCTCTACAACTTCGAAGCCGAGGCCACTGCGTTCATCGGCGAAGGCGGCCAGAGCGCGCTACGGTTCGAGGGTGACTACGACATCCTGCTGACCAACCGCCTGATCCTGCAGCCCACCGCCGAACTCAACGTCTACGGCAAAAACGATGCGCAACGCGGTATCGGTTCCGGCCTTGCCAACACTGAAGCCGGCCTGCGTTTGCGCTATGAAATCCGCCGCGAATTTGCGCCTTACATCGGCGTGACGTGGAACCGCACCTACGGCAACAGCGCCGATTACGCCCGCGACGAAGGCGAGGATCGCAGCGAAGCGCGGCTCGTGCTTGGCGTGCGGATGTGGTTCTGAATTCCAATAGAAAACAACCCAGAGGTCTTGCATGCGCACCTTGAAAATCACCCTTGTACTCGCCAGCGGCTTGCTCCTCAGCAGCCTCGCTCAAGCCCACCCGAAACTGCTCTCGTCGACGCCCGCCGAAGGTGCCGACGGCGCCGCGCCCGGCAAGATCGAACTGCACTTTTCCGAGAACCTGCTGACCCAATTCTCCGGCGCCAAACTGGTCATGACCGAGATGCCCGGCATGGCCCACTCACCAATGCCGATGAAAGCCAAAGTCAGCGCCGGCAGCGACCCGAAAAGCATGCTGATCACCCCGCTCGCGCCGCTGCCCGCCGGCACCTACCAAGTCCAATGGCGCGCGGTGTCTTCCGACACGCACCCGATCACCGGCAACGTCACGTTCAAAGTGAAGTAAGCGATGGCTGAGCTGATCAACATCGTCCTGCGGTTTGCGTTGTATGTGGATTTACTGCTGGTGTTCGGGCTGGCGTTGTTTGCGCTGTACAGCACTGATGCGCTGCTGCGGTTGCGGCCGATGCTGCGCGGGATGGCGTTGATCGGGGCGCTGTTGTCGATGGCGGGACTGGTGCTGATGACCCGCGCCATGAGCGGCGAAACGGCGCTCGCGGCGCTGTGGCCGCATCTGCAAATGATGCTGCTGGAAACCGACGTCGGGCTGGCGTGGGCAGTGCGGATGATTGCCCTGATTGTGCTGTTGATCAGACCGGGTTTATGGCTCGCATCGATTGCCGGCGCTGTCGCCCTCGCCTCTTTGGCCTGGAGCGGACACGGGGCGATGGACGACGGAGCACTGCGGTTCTGGCATTTTCTCAGCGACATTCTGCACCTGCTCGCAGCGGGTGCGTGGCTGGGTGCGATGCTGGCGCTAGTGTTGATGGCGCGGGGGCCGCTCGATGAAGCTCGCATTCGTTCGCTGGCGTTTGCGGTTCGGCGCTTTGAGTGGATCGGTGCGGTGATCGTGCTGACGCTGTCGATCACTGGTGTGGTGAATTACCTGTTTATCGTCGGCCCGAAGCTGGAGGACGTGTTGCTCGGCACGTACGGGATGCTGTTGGCGATCAAAGTTCTGCTGTTTGCCGGGATGCTGGTGTTGGCGGCGCTGAATCGCTTTCACCTTGGCCCGTCACTGCAACAATCGTTGCGCGATGGGCAGCATGCCATCGCGGCCAATGCGCTAAGGCGCAGCGTGGTAGTTGAACTGGCAATCGCATTGTTGATCGTGGCACTGGTGGCGTGGCTCGGCACGTTAAGCCCGGAAGCAGGATGACACCCGGGAAAGCCTTTCACTACACTGGGCCACCGTCCTTATCAGAAGCCCCGATCGCAATGACAACACTAAAAAGCACGATGATCCTCTGCGGCCTGCTGACCCTGGCCGCCGGCGCCCATGCCGAGCAAACCCTTTCGCACCTCGACAGCATCCAGCAACAGGGCCAGTTGCGCGTGTGCACCACCGGCGACTACAAGCCCTACACCTTCAAACGCCCCGACGGCGATTTCGAAGGCATCGACATCGCCATGGCCCGTTCGCTGGCCGACAGCCTCGGGGTCAAAGTGCAATGGGTGCAAACCACCTGGAAAACCCTGATGCCGGACATGCAGGCCGGCAAGTGCGACATCGCCATGGGCGGCATCTCGGTGACGCTCGAACGGCAGAAAAAAGCCTACTTCAGCAATACCCTCGACACCGACGGCAAGATCCCGCTGGTGCGCTGCGCTGATGTCAGCAAGTACCAGACGGTCGAGCAGATCAACCAGCCCGACGTAAGACTGGTCGAACCCGCCGGCGGCACCAACGAAGCCTTCGTTCACGCCTTCCTGCCCAAGGCGCAACTGGCCCTGCACGACAACGTGACGATCTTCCAGCAACTGCTCGACAACAAGGCCGACGTGATGATCACCGACGCCTCGGAAGCGCTGTATCAGCAGAAACTCAAACCGGGCTTGTGCGCGGTGAATCCGCATCAGTACATGCAATATGGCGAGAAGGCTTATCTGCTGCCGCGCGATGACATCAGCTGGAAACTGTATGTCGATCAGTGGCTGCACTTGAGCAAAGTCACCGGCAAGTATCAGCACACCCTTAGCGAGTGGATTGCCGTACCTGCCGCGCAGTAATCCTTAATCGTCATGCAAGATGCCGGAGCTGTACTGATTGAGACTGCTGCCAATACTGTTGCCGCCAAACTTCAACGTATTGGCGTTGCGCCCCTCCGGCGACTGACAGTCGCTGGAGAAACAACTGGTGGTGGTCAGGCCACCCGCGCCGGAACAGGCACTCAACACCGATACCGCTGCAGTAATCAACAGCACTTTGACGACATTAAGGCGCATGGCACGATTCCCCTCGGGATGAATAGCGACGATCTTGTGCCAACATCCTAGGCCTGCGCCGAACCCGGCAAGATGAAACTTTGCTCATCGACAGGGGATTACCAACGCCAAAGGCACAACAAACGTCCGGCGCTGAGCCAGGTTATCGAGCGGATCAGCGCGAGCTGAAAGCGATCATCGCTTCAGCCATGCACTCGTCGGGATCTGCGCCAATGATTTGAAGGCAGGCCTGGCGAACCAGTACCCCTGCATCAGGTAAATGCCGCAATCGGCGAGAAAGTCTCTTTCATCGGCAACTTCTATGCCCTCGGCGATCACCTCCACGTCCAACTCTCTGCACATGTTCACCACATTACGCACGATGGTCTGGCGAACCCGGTCACGGTGAATATCGCGGATCAGGGCCATATCCAGCTTGATCAAATCCGGCTGAAAATCCGCCAACAAGTTAAGGCCGGAATAGCCTGCGCCAAAGTCGTCGATCGCCGTCTTGAACCCAAACTCACGATACTCACGCAAGATATTCATCAAGTGCTTATTGCTTTCAACGTGCTCGCCCTCCACCGCCTCGAAGATCAGGCGCTCCAGTGGGAAGCCGTGAGCACGCGCCGATTCCAGCGTGCTGCGAATGCACATTTGCGGGCGGTAAACGGCATTCGGCAAAAAGTTGATCGACAAGTACTGCGTCATCCCTAACTCAGCCGCCGTGGAAATCGCCCGCACTCGACACAGTTGATCAAATCGATAACGGTTTTGATCGTCCACCTGCTCCAGAACTGACAAGGCGCCCTCACCCTTCACGCCGCGAACCAAGGCCTCATGGGCAAAAATCGTTTGATCACGCACATCCACAATGGGCTGAAAAGCGAAGGCGAAATCCATGTCCGGCACGCCTTTGTCCTGACAGCCCTGGCAGCCTCCGCGAGACGCGAATGATTCTGGAAAGTCGGTCATGACACCCCCTGATATCGGGTTATAACCTTGCTTGGCTATAGGTAAAAAACTGCTGTTGAACCGAGTCACCTGCTCACCACGCCCCATCGGTAGCCCTGCGACGCTTGAATATTCGAAATCGCCGCAGGTTCATCGTTCCAAAAATCAAGTGCGGAAATGCGCAGTCATTCGCTGCAAGTCCTGCCCCAGTGACGCCAACTCAATCGTCGCAGCCGCACTCTCTTCACTGGCAACCGCCGACTGGTCAGCCACATCCCGTACGCTGACGATGCTGCGATTGATTTCGTCGGCCACGGCACTTTGCTGCTCGGCAGCGGCCGAGATCTGCAGGCTCATCTCCTGGATCGTACCGATGGACTGATTGATCTCGGTAATGGCCAGCTCGGCCTTCTGCGCCAACACCACCGTATCGAGGGTGCGCTCGCGGCTGGAGGCCATCAGTGTCGACGCCGCTTGCGCGCCTTGTTGCAGGGTGATGATCAGCGCTTCGATTTCCTTGGTCGAGTCCTGCGTCCGCTGCGCCAGCGAGCGCACTTCGTCTGCGACCACGGCGAACCCACGCCCCTGCTCTCCCGCTCGCGCGGCTTCGATAGCGGCGTTCAATGCGAGCAAATTGGTCTGCTCGGCGACGGCTTTGATGACATCGATCACTTTGCCGATCTGCTCACTGTCCTGGGACAGCACGTTCATCGCGCCGCCCAACGCTTCAATGGCCGCAGCGAGTTCACTGATCTGCAAAGTCGCCTGCTTCACCACTGTACTGCCGTGGCGAGCCTGTTGATCGGCCAAGGTCGCGGCGGCGGACGCATCGGTCGTGTTACGCGCAACTTCCTGCACCGTCGAAGCCATTTCGTGCATCGCCGTGGCGACTTGATCCACTTCGCTTTTTTGCTGACGCACGCCCGCGCTGGTCTGCTCGCTCATGGCCGAGAGTTTTTCCGCAGAAGTGGAAATCTGCGTGACGCCATTGCCGATACCTTGCACCAGCGTGTTCAGGTTCTGCGCCATGTCCTGCATTGCATTTTGCAGATCGCCCAACTCGTCTTTGCGGTTTGATTTGGCCTGTACCGTGAGGTCGCCCTTGGCGATCCGTCGAGCCAGTTCAACCGTCAGCGCCAGCGGCGCAGTGATCTGGCGCGCGATGACCACCGAAGCAATCAGCCCGATCACCAGCGCCAACATGGTCAACACGGCGATCTGAATAAAGGCTGAGTGCTGATCTTCACGCGCCAGGCGCTGCTGGGTGTCCATCAGGCCATTCATGATCTTGTCCATCGCCTTGCTTTCCTGGTCGACCTGCTCGCGCATGTTCTGCTTCTGCTCAAACAGCCCGGCCACTTCCACCAATACTTCGCGATAACGACGCATCCCGGCGTGCGCTTCTTCCAGTTGGCTCGACAGGGCCGCCGGCAAGTTGCTACGCGCCTTGGTGATATCACTCAAAAAGGTATCGATGGTTTCCATCAGCAGGTTTTTGTTCGCGTCGTTGGGCACCGCAATGTAACGACGCAGCATCAGGCGAAACGTGGTCATGCCATTGCGCAAGTCGGCCACCGTGCGCAGATCCCGAATGCGTTCGCCATCGGCAGACGCCAGCGCACTCGTCGTGCTGGCCTCAAGCATGCCGGCAAAAGTTTGCGCGTACTTGTCCGACAGTGCAGTCAGCGGTTTCAGAGCATCGGTGGTCGACTTATCGGCAGCGATCAGCCGTTTGACCTTCTGGTCGTAGGCGACAATCGTGGTTTGCAAGGCCTTCAAGGCTTGCTGGTTTTCAGCGCGGGTCAACGTTTCCAGGGCCTTGCTGACAAGACCCTGCAAAACATTCAACTGAGCGTTATAGGAATCGGCGAACGCTGCGTCAGCGGCGGCTTCGTACTGTTTCTCGGACAGCCGCATATCTTGCGTAGCGTCATTCAGCGTGCCGATCAGACGCGTCGTGCTCAAGCGATCAACCAGCACGCTGTTGCTGTTATAGCCAATGAAGGCCACCGCCAAAACAGCCAGCAAAAGAATGCCAAAGCCGGTGCCCAGCTTGCGGGAAACTTTGATATCTCCGAGGAAATTCGATGCAACTGCCATATTCAGCCTCAAACGCCCTGACGCGAAACGCCAGGCACAAAAAATTGATCTCCGGTGACCACAGTCACCGTCCAGACATTCGGGGGTCGTCATCCAAGGCGTAATACGGGACGCTCCAGCTGTCCCGGGAATGCAAAATGCGGATGCGGTTGAAGCGTCGAAAAGAAACCCGACGCGAGCATCGGCAGACAAAACCATCGCGTCGCAGACAGGGCGTCTGCACGCTGGATTTATCGTTTCAGCAAAGGTGTCTGGAGGGATGCTAGTAATTTTGTGAAAACTTGTACAACTTTATATTTTTGTACAATCGTTGAACTTTTTGAGCGGCGTGATGACGCATTGCCATCACGATTTGTGGCACATCGCTATCGGGGTAAACCGCAGTTGAAAAGGCTGATTTAAATGCCTGCCGACTCAGTCCTTTCCCGGCTTGGGAATAGCGATACGGCTACCGGACTTGACCTCACGCAACGCCAGGCTGGACTGGATCGACGCAATCCCCACCTGACGCCTGAGCACCTGCTCAATAAAGTCACTGTAGTGATCAAGATCTTCCGCCAACACCTGCAACACATAATCGGCATCGCCGGTGATCTTGTGACAGGCCACCACCTGCGGCAATTGCGCAATCACCGCCTCGAAAGCGTCCGGCGCGTGGTCGGCGTGGGTGGAAAAACGAATGTGCACAAACGCCATGATATCCAGCCCGAGCATTCGCCGATCCAGATTGGCCTGATAGCCCTTGATGACCCCCGCCTCCTCCATGCGCTTGCGCCGCCGCCAGCACGGCGTAAGGCTCAACGACAGCCGCTCACTGAGTTCAGCATTGGAAATACTGGCGTCTTCCTGCAACAACTCAAGAATCGCCAGGTCGGTCTCGTCGAGGCTGATGCGTTTGGATATTTTTTTCTGCATGACGCCATTCCTGAGTAAAAACGCCCGAATAATCGACTTAATCACGAACACAAAGCAAAGAAAGCGCAGCCCAGCCGGAACAGAATATTTGCACTGGCTAACAATAACGGATGCGCAGAATGTTTACAGTTTTCAGTGATTCCCACCGGTTGCACCATGGCACCGAATTGAAAGACGGCGTGCTCAAACCCTCATTCGAGCAACCAAGTCGGGCCGATACCGTGCACAACCGCGTCAAACAGGTCGGCCTCGGGCAGATCGTCGAACCGCGCGCATTTGATCGCTCGTGCTACGTCAACGCGCACAGCGAGCGCTACGTCAGTTTTCTCGAAACTGCCTGGAGCGAATGGTGCGCAACCGGTCGCACCCACGACGCCTTGCCGCTGGTCTGGCCGGTGCGCGATCTGGCCGGCGAAGAGGTGCCGACGTTCATCGACGGCAAACTCGGTTTCTATGCGATGGATGCCGGTTCGCCGATCACCGCGACGACCTGGCAAGCGGTGAAAACCAGCGCCGACATCGCCCTCACCGGCCTGGCCCTGATCGATGAAGGCCACGACAGCGCCTTCGCCCTGTGCCGCCCGCCCGGCCATCACGCTGCGCGCGAATACATGGGCGGTTATTGCTACCTCAACAACGCCGCCATTGCCGCACAACAAGCCATCACCCAAGGCGCCAAACGCGTCGCGGTGCTGGACGTCGACTTCCACCACGGCAACGGCACGCAGAACATTTTTTACCAGCGCAGCGACGTCATGTTCGTCTCGTTGCACGGCGAACCGGCGGTGTCCTATCCGTACTTCTCGGGCTACAGCCACGAAGTCGGCGCGGGGGTCGGCGAAGGTTACAACCTCAACTATCCCCTGCCGAAAAACACCACGTGGGAGAGCTATCGCAACGCCCTGCTCCACGCCTGCAAAAAACTCCAGCAGTTCGCGCCTGAAGTGCTGGTGATTTCCCTCGGTGTCGACACGTTCAAGGACGATCCCATCAGCCACTTCCTGCTGGAAAGCGAGGACTTCATTGGCATCGGTGAACTGATCGCCAGCGTCGGCTGCCCGACCCTGTTCGTCATGGAGGGCGGCTACATGGTCGATGAAATCGGCATCAATGCCGTCAACGTGCTGCACGGTTTCGAGAGCAAACGCAGCTGAGCCTACCCGCGCTCTACAGCCTTTCAATATCTGAATCGGAGAACAAGAACATGACGCTTTTTATTGATGTCGATGATGCTGCACACCTGTTCACCCAAGTCGGTATCCGCCGCGCCATTCGCGAAATGGCCGGCTACATCGAAGCGGACTACGCACGCTGGGCGCAGTTTGATAAATCACCGCGCACGGCCAATCACTCGGCAGACGGCGTGATCGAGTTGATGCCCACCGACGACGGCCAGCAGTACTCGTTCAAATACGTGAATGGCCACCCGAACAACGGCCAGCAGAATTTGCTCACGGTCATGGCCTTTGGTCTGCTGGCCGATGTGCAGAGTGGCTATCCGACCCTGCTCAGCGAACTGACCTTGACCACCGCCGTACGCACCGCCGCAACCTCGGCGCTGGTGGCGAAATCGCTGGCTCGTCCGGGTGCGACCTCGATGGCCCTGATCGGCAACGGTGCGCAAAGTGAATTTCAGGCGCTGGCCTTTCACGAAATGTTGGGCATCAACGAAATCCGCATCTTCGATATCGATCGCGACGCTTCACTCAAGTTGAAGCACAACCTCGCGGCGTTCCCGAACATCGACGTGATTCTGGCCAGCTCGGTGAAGGACGCGGTCAAGGGTGCGGACATCGTCACCACGGTCACCGCCGACAAAGCCTACGCAACCATTCTGACGCCGGAGATGATCGAGCCCGGCATGCACATCAACGCGGTCGGCGGTGACTGCCCGGGTAAAACCGAACTGCACGCCGACATCCTGCGCAACGCCCGGGTCATCGTCGAGTTCGAGCCGCAAACGCGCATTGAAGGCGACATTCAGCAACTGGAGGCCGATTCCCCAGTAATCGAGTTTTTCCGCATTGTGCAGGGCGAAGTCACCGGACGCGAAAACGCTGCGCAGGTCACGGTGTTCGATTCGGTGGGCTTTGCCCTGGAAGACTTTTCGTCACTGCGCTACCTGAAAGACTTGGCGCAGGCACAGCAAATCGGCCAGCGCATCCACCTGGTGCCGACGCCGGCCAACATCAAAAACCTCTTCCAACTGCTCGATCCGCAACCGGCCAAAACCTCGCGTCTGCGCACCGTCAGTTGATCGGTAATTAGCGCCCCCAAGCCACAGGGGGCGACTCACCTCGTGATTAGCCGCTGCACCTCTAACAAGAACGCTCGACACCTACTTTCTGCCAAAACTCAAAAACATAAAATCAAGAGGTTTTGCAATGAAATCGACCCCTTCCGGGCTGCCTGAACAGCCCGCGCTGCAGCGCACGCTCAGCAATCGTCACATTCAGTTAATGGCCATGGGCGGCGCCATCGGTACCGGCCTGTTCATGGGCTCCGGAAAGATCATCGCCCTCTCCGGGACGTCGATCATCCTCATCTACATGATCATCGGTCTGTTCGTGTTTTTCGTCATGCGCGCCATGGGCGAAATGCTCCTGTCCAACCTCAACTTCAAAACCTTCGCCGACTTCGCCGGCGCCTACCTCGGACCGCGCGCGGCGTTCTTCCTCGGCTGGTCGTACTGGCTGAGCTGGAGCGTGGCGGTGATCGGCGACGCCGTCGTGGTCGGCGGATTCTTCCAGTACTGGTTCCCCGACGTCCCGGCGTGGATACCCGCCGTCGGCATGCTGGCAACCCTGTTCGCCCTCAACGTGCTGACCGTCAGGTTGTTCGGTGAAGTGGAATTCTGGTTCGCGATCATCAAGATCATTGCCGTCGTGACCCTGATCGGCGTCAGCAGCGTGCTGATCGCCAGCTCCTTCGTCTCGCCCAGTGGCGTCACCGCGTCCCTGAGTCATTTGGTGGACAAACAAGCGGCGTTCCCGAATGGCTTGTTCGGCTTCTTCGCCGGATTTCAAATGGCGATCTTCTCCTTCGCCGGCACCGAGCTGATCGGCACCGCCGCCGCCGAAACCCGCTCGCCGGAGAAGACCCTGCCCAAAGCGATCAACTCGATTCCGCTGCGGATCATCCTGTTCTACGTACTCGCGCTGACCTGCATTATCGCCGTGACCTCGTGGCAACAGGTTTCTCCAGTCAAGAGCCCCTTCGTCGAACTGTTCCTCGTCGCCGGGTTCCCCGCAGCGGCCGGCATCGTCAACTTCGTCGTCCTGACCTCGGCCGCCTCATCGGCCAACAGCGGCGTGTTCTCCTCGAGCCGCATGCTGTTCGGGCTGGCCAATCAAGACAACGCCCCCGGCCTATTCCGCCGACTGTCGAGCAACAGCGTGCCGCTGCTGAGCCTGGCGTTTACCACGCTGTTGATGCTGGTCGGCGTGCTGGTGCTGTTCATCGTGCCGGAAGTCATGACCGCGTTCACCATCGTCTCTACCGTGTCGGCGATTCTGGTGATCTTCACCTGGTCGACCATCCTCGCGTCTTACATCGCCTACCGGAAAAAACGCCCGGATCTGCATGCGAAGTCGGCTTACAAGATGCCCGGCGGTGTGCCGATGGCTTGGTTCTCGTTGGCGTTTTTGGGGTTTGTGCTGGGGTTGCTGGCGTTGCGGCCTGACACGAGGATTGCGCTGATGGTGATGCCGGGGTGGTTTGTCTGGTTGGGGATTGCTTACCAGTTGACGCGGTTGAGGAAGCCGAAATCTGCGGTTGAGTCGGCTAGTCAGTTTGGCTAGATCTGCGAGCGAAAGCCGTCACCTGGAAGTGACGGCTTTTTATTATCAGTGAACGAGCATTTCACCCGCCCACGGCGGGACAGGCTTTACGCCTTCACCTCAACGTTATCCAACGCCTGATTCACCGCCAACTCGCCCAACATAACTACCTGCGCAATACCCAGCGCGGTTTTGCGGTGCGAGGGTTCGAGCGACGCGGCGAAGTTGTTGAGCATTTCCGAGGCGGAACTCAGCGTTTCACTGGCATTGGCCAGCAGGGATTCCGAGTCGTACTTCGGATTGGCGAGGTACATGCGTTCGGGTTCGTTGACGCTGGCCATGATGTGGCCGGCGGGAAGGAGGTAGTGATCGAGCGCGCGCTCGGCGGCTTCGTGGAGTTTTTTGGGGTTGAGGGAATCGTAGGGGGATGCGGGATCGGTTTCTGGTGGGTTGGGCGTTACTTTGAACATAGATGGAACCTCTAGCGCGATTACTAAAAGAAGCCATCACCCACGCTACCAAACGATGGGTGGCGGCCATACGCGGGTTGGTAGACCGGTCGCACTAGAACCCGGCGCCCACGAATGGGCCCCACGCATGACCACCATGAAATCCGAGTCCTGGAAAAGCGACTGAATCAGGTGATGCGATGCATCTAGACACGAAGCGGGCTACCAAACCCGATCACTGGGTTTCAGTGATGTGGGGACGATAGAAGGTGCGGGCTAGAGGCACAAGCCGGGGGATTCTGTCTTAGGTGTAGGGGGAGGCGCAAGGGAGTGTAGGCAAGATCTAGCAACAACAGATACCCATTAAACTAAATCAAAATCGCCGTTTAAATCGTCCACAATTCGTCATGGCGGCGTCCCAGATCCGATCCGCTGTCGTGCCCAAGTCAACCCTAGACATAAATTGATCAGTCCGCCTTGGTATAGAAAGAACCGGCCTATCCGTCAAAAAACCGTAAATAGAACTACATCGGAGTGTACGGCGGCCTTCTGCCCGGTTCTCAGCGAGAATGAATTCGGCGCTTTGTACCTTCGAATACATCAATTTTCTTGCCGAAACGCGCTGATTGGTACGGAAATAGGCACGAGGCTTTAAGCATTACATGGCTCATGTCAAGCGCTAGAAACTCGTCCTAGAGAGCGCAGAGCACGTAGGCTATACATACGCATGGAGGTGAATGAATTCTAGACTTGGTGGTACGAACGGCTAAAATGCGCCTCGACTATGAGACCTCTTCCTATGATTGACGCAGTTGACCTGTTCTGTGGTGCCGGCGGACTCACCGCAGGCTTACGGCACACCGGTATTTCAGTAAAGGCGGGTTACGACATTGAGCAGCAATGCGAATATGCCTATCGCGAAAATAATGGCGCTTCATTTGTCGCTAAAAACGTGGAAGACGTCACAGCTGAGGAACTCTTAGCATGGTATCAACCAGCCAGCTATAGGCTATTGGCGGGCTGCGCTCCCTGCCAACCATTTTCCAGCTATAACCAAGGTAAGGATACGCGTAACGACCGTAAGTGGCCGCTACTGTACGCTTTCCGGCGATTAATTGAAGAAACTCAACCTCATCTAGTTACGATGGAAAATGTTCCTGATGTTACAAAGCATGAGGTATATCATGACTTCGTTAAAGGCCTTATTGACCAAGGATATTCAGTATGGGCGGATCGTGTAGCCTGTGTAGATTATGGCTTACCACAACAGAGACGCCGGCACGTATTACTTGCATCCAAACTTGGAGAGATTAAGTTAATCGCTCCAACTCACGCCAAAAAACCGCTAACTGTACAAGAAGCAATTGGCGGCCTTCCTAGCCTTGCTGCTGGAGAGTGTGATCCTAATGATCCATTGCACCGAGCTGCAACGCTAACCCCTATAAATATGCAACGAATTATCCATTCCCGTCAGGGTGGTACTTGGAATGATTGGCCTACGCATTTAGTTGCTGATTGTCACAAAAAGCCGAGTGGAAAAACATACCCAAGCGTCTACGGACGTATGCGCGCAGATCAGCCTAGCCCCACCATGACTACGTTATGCTATGGTTTTGGTAACGGTCGCTTCGGACACCCAGATCAAGCGCGCGCAATTTCGCTTCGTGAGGCAGCAGTTCTTCAATCGTTCCCTCTAGAATATGTTTTTATGCCGCCAGAGAAGATAACCTTCAAAGCAGTTGGTCGAATGATCGGAAATGCAGTTCCGGTGCGGCTAGGCGAGGTAATCGGAGAGAGTTTGATGCAACACGTTGCATCCTACGAAAGCAGAATAAAAGCGAAAGCAGAAAAATCCCTCAACTAGATAATGCATTGTACCTTTATCGAGGTGCCCAGATATAAACTGGGCACTGTAATTAGCTCAGCCCTTCAAGTTAAGCCAGGATACGGAGTGTTCGCATGGCTACCCACACGAACCAGCATAGATAACACCGGATTTTTATCAACATGTTTATTCCGATATCTACTCAACGGCTCCCAACCCGACAAAGAGTGTATCGCATACAGTATCAACTCATAAGCACAACTAGCGAACATATAAAATGTTGGAAACGTAGCTGGCAGCCAATTAGGCCTTACGGGCAGTTCGACAGCAGTTTCCGTAACAGCAATAGGTTGCACATGGAAAAAACCATGCTTATTATCTGGAAACCTTTCCGGATGTTCGAACCTGTATCCAAATCCTCGCAGATGAAAAGCATCTTCCCCACTTAGACAAACAGCTTCGGCATTTATATCACCATGCTCCGTTGTTATAAAACGCAATAACTTTATCCATTCATTTCGCCGATCTATATCAACAATTACATATGGCGACTGCGCGCTTGGATTCATAAAAAAAGCAGCCAGCCCTACTTCCAACTTAATCTTTGGCGAGTCAGAATAGAAAATTTTTGTTTGATTCTTGCGTGCTTCTCCTGCTTTGAGCGCACTATATTTATGCAGAGTGGGTTGTGAGGAAATTTTTCCATAATTATCATTATGTAGGTCAACTAAAAACTTAGCCAACGCTGACGCTTGGGTTTTGTCCATATAATCCCCGAAACTAATTACATCAACAAATAAGATTGCGGCTCATAATTCACTGATGTATTCCCACATTTTAGATCACCATGAACCCACCGTTCTTTATCAAAGGAAAGCAAATCACTTGGAAAACTTTTTGCCTCGGCAGCCTGCTTAAAAGAGGAAATATCTTCACAGAATTTTAAATCTGGCATCTTATGAATATCAAATTCACTATATCCATCCAACCCCGCCTTAGCTTCCTCCGCCCAGAACACCGGCCTACTAAACATGAAAGACGGTTCAAACCTATACTTCTCCATAGATTCTGGAATAAGTACATCCCCACTCAAAACACATAGTTCACCCCAACTTTCTTCATTCGAGTAATTCGGTAGAACCCAAGGCAACTGAGGAATAAGATGGGGCAAATCTGCGACAACTTCTTGGTTAGGCAAGACTATTTTTTCCAACCAGTGAGAAACCACGACTGCACAGACCCGAGCAAGTGAATAGTCATCCATGTTTCTTAACAAGGGTAAATCTTTTTCTAGAACGTTGAAAACCCTTATATCTCGTCGCTCTGTCAACAACTGCCGAAAAGTTACAGCCTCGGTACTCTCTATACCTAGATATCCTAGTATTTCATGCCCTATGAAACGCGGCGATTCAACATCAGCCACCTCAAACCCTAAAGCATCCGTAATTGCTGATTCAAAATTGTTCACAACGAACTCATGTATTTGAGAAAATCTAGCCTTCTCAGATATTAAGTTAGGCCAGTGCCATGGACGGAACCCGGAGAATCCATTAATCGACCAGAGTGAAGGTTCCGCTACTTGCTCACTACCTACATCAAGGTCGGCGTAAGAAGAGGAAGTCCGGGACATAGTCAAATCGAACGAATTGGTGCCAAACTGATTTATTACCACGATCGGGCCGACGTCGCACATTAGCCTACCTGCATAGGCCACCTCAGCTCCTGTAGACCAAGCTGACCCACCAGCGACAGCCTCTAGTCCTAAAAGATCATAATCAACCATAACAAGATCATAACCACTTAGTACATCAGAGGCGCGAAACTGTAATTTTCTAGACTCTAGACGCTTCGCGTGAAGATCTGCGATTATTCCAGAGACTTCTCCAGTCGCAGGAACAACCACTTCAAAATCTCCATAGCTTTCAATTTTCTTCTTCCACGACTCCGCTCGGGTAGTTTCATCATCCAATATCAAAATCTTCATTCTTCCTCTTGCTCCCACTCAATCTTAAAAGATGTGCTATAACCATTAAAGGGCTTTACAAATCCGATATCGCACCCTAATGAGTCTGATACCATCTTAACTATTGTCAAACCAATACCCATCCCTCCGAGCCCAAGAGCTTTCCTTTCTTCTGGTATTTCCAACCGACGAACGAAAGGTTTAAATAATTCTGCGCTATCCTCTAAACTTACACCAACACCAGTATCTAGAATATAAAGCTTCCTAGATGTACCATTTACGCGAGATACACAACGAATGGTTTTTTCCGGCGAATCTATCATGGCATTTATGGAATTTATGAACACGTTCTGGAAAACCGCATTCCAAGCGGCCAACGTTGCTTCAGGAAACATCAACCCAGCGTCCACACCAGAACAATCTACATGTATGTTTCGGAGAAGGGCTTCTGAGTTCAAAACAATCCTTTCAAGCACCTTTCTAACTTTGTACTTATTTCGCTTTTCGCGATCATATTCATTCATCAGCGGCGAAAAGAGCTTTCTTACTTTTGCTGACCGCACCGCCCACGCATCAATTGCCAATATTAGTTTTTCGTCCAAAAGACTACCACCACGACTGGTCAACTCACGACGAATTTCATTGAGTGCCGAAATCTCCTTGCCTGACTCGTGCTCCATCGCAATTGCAGCCATACCAGTGGTCGCTAAAGTCGCCAACAGGATTCTTTCTGCATTTATACCGTCTTGACGCTGCCGCTCTAAACTTTCTAGTTCTTCAAATCTATCGGAAACAGATATTACTTCTTTCCTCAATGCATCAGGGACTCGCATTGACAGCTGGAATATTTGTTCTCTAATCTCTGATATTTTCTCATCCGTCTTTGGAATATCTAGCTTTTCAGAAGCAATAGCCCGTTGCCTACGCTCGTAAGAACGCATTGCGTAATAGTCAATAGCCCACCTGACGCAATTCTGAAGCTCTGCAAATGCATCATTATCAATCAAACGATCTCGTGTGACCTGTACATTTAAATAATTCCCCGAGTCAACACTTCTTTTTGATGCTGTTTTCCTTTCATGCGAGGTAGAAATACTGGCTATGCCGAAGATGCGACTATTAGTTGGCAGATCATTCAAGCCACTTTGAACCTGAAGTTCTGAAGGCAATAGCGAGGACTTGTTAAGTCGGTGAGAGTGTGCAATTTCAAGTTGCAACCAATCCTGTTCATCGCCACCATAGAAAGGCAACCTAAACCCATTATCGTAAATATGAATACCACCAAACCTACGAAAATATTCGCGCGCCTCATGGACTCCCACTCCCCCAGCTTGCTTACCTGAAAGCTTAAAAACATATATCTTAAATGTTACTTTATCTAGAAGCCCACCGACTTGCCTATGCTCTACTTTATATTTATCACCATCTCTAAAGTTCACTTGGACCTTATTAACACCTCCAGACCGACCATTTCTTAGTGAGCCGCGTATTGTAGCGATCCAATTATCGAGGGCCTTACCCATTTGTTCAGAGAACGCCTCAATCGCTTCATCCGGAAGGCCTTCTACTGTGATATCAAATTTATCCTCTTCATCCAGATCATCAATCAATCTATCCGGAGGTTTGAGAAACCACAACTCGCGCGCCAAATCTTTAAGCTTCGGCGCATCCCACTCTTGCTTTAAACCTGTAATTTTTACCGAAGTACCATGAGAGCTACCAACACCAAAAGCAATATCTTTTGATGGGCTAATATGAGCACCGGCCTTAATTAAGTCGCCTGAATTCCGAGCACTATCCCAATCTACGTCAGCACGAAAAGTTAAAGAGCCATCTTTTTTTGAAATGAGCTCCAAGCTATCGCCTAAAAACTGCACAGCTAAACGACCAATACCTTTCGATCCTGTAACGGTGCGATTTCGAGCCGTTTCCATTTTATCTTGTTTATGAGTAGTACCGACTCGCAACCAATAATTGACGTATTCATCCCTCGACATTCCATCGCCATTATCGGTTACGGTAATACTTTCATCATCAAAACTTATACAAACCTCTGTAGCATCCGCATCGTAACTATTTTTTACTAGCTCTGCCAAAGCCACATGTGGCTTACCAACCAAGCGCTCCCCCAACTCCCGCAACAATGCTGCGTCAACTGTAAACTCTTTAAACTCTTTCCCAACTAAAGCGTCAGCTGTTATAACCTGCATTTACTTTGTCCTTTTCGTTTACCTGTAACACCCGTCGCAAATATAAAACAGGCTTAACGGTAGCACATGCTCTTCATCTTGAAGCTACGTAGGTAGGCGTCCTCCAAATCGGTTCGTAAAAACAGTGGAATCAGTCACCCGTCCATCAGCTGCTTCATCCATACGATGAGCCCTAACCTTTCAGCTTCACCGCTTCTTATATCAAAAAGCCATGCTTTGGACCTCTTCATTCAGAGAAATGAATTTCTCCACTGACCGCCGCCTTCACCCAGAGCATACTTCGGGGCGACATCAGCGGGATCAATGGATCTGAGTAGGACCGACAACTGAAAAATATCCATAGCGAAATGGTCGCTTCAACAACCTGATTACACCAGGAACCGGAAAGGACTCAGAAGCTCAGGGATCCCTACAAATCTACCTCAACGCCTGCGCCTGTTGATGTACCTCGACTCGCAACGCGCGCTCAAGTCCCTTTAGGGTGTTCGAGAGCTTGAACCGCGTTGGCTGAGCCAATCCCCAGCCACAGTCGCCACGGAGATAACGCTCGTCTGTGTTTGAGGCCATTGCTTTGAAAGCGATTTTCGTTGCCCGATAGCGGGCTTCTTCAGCGTCCAGCTACTTGATATCTCGTAGGAAAAAGCGGGATTTCTCAGGGATAGCTCTATTTCTCCAGAAGGTCCGTACGCCACCGGTAAGATATCTCGAACAATCACTAGGAAGACCCACCTAAGTCCCAATAGTCCAATCCTGATAAACTCTCCACCTCCCAGCCCCCCCAACCCAGAACCTCCAATGTCCCCTATCACCGCCACACCCGCCCCACTCTCCCGCCGCTTCTCCGTCGCCCCGATGATGGATTGGACTGACCGCCATTGCCGTTTCTTCCTACGCCTCCTGTCGAAGAACGCCCTCCTCTACACCGAAATGGTCACCACCGGCGCACTCCTCAACGGCGATCACGAACGCTTTCTCCGTCACAACGAAGCCGAGCACCCTCTCGCGTTGCAGTTGGGCGGTAGCGTTCCGTTGGATCTGGCCGCCTGCGCCCGCATGGCTCAGGAACACGGTTACGACGAGGTGAACCTGAACGTCGGCTGCCCGAGCGATCGTGTGCAGAACAACATGATCGGCGCGTGTCTGATGGGTCACCCGCAACTGGTGGCGGATTGTGTGAAGGCAATGCAAGACGCAGTGACAATCCCGGTGACGGTCAAGCATCGCATCGGCATCAACGGTCGGGACAGTTACGCGGAGCTATGCGATTTCGTCGGCACAGTGCGCGATGCCGGGTGCACGAGTTTCACCGTGCATGCGCGGATTGCGATTCTGGAGGGGTTGTCGCCGAAGGAGAATCGTGACATTCCGCCGTTGCGCTATGACGTGGCGGCGCAGCTGAAGGCGGATTTTCCGGAGTTGGAGATTGTGCTGAATGGCGGGATCAAGACGATGGAGGCTTGCCACGAGCATTTGCAGACGTTCGACGGTGTGATGCTGGGGCGTGAGGCTTATCACAATCCGTATTTGCTGGCGGAGGTGGATCAGCAGTTGTTCGGCAGTTTGGCGCCGGTGATCAGTCGGGCTGAGGCGTTGGCGCAGTTGCGTCCTTATATAGCCGAGCATTTGCTGGCCGGTGGGGCGATGCATCACATCACGCGGCATGTGCTGGGCCTGGGCACGGGGTTCCCGGGGGCGCGGAAATTCCGTCAGTTGTTGTCGGTGGATATTCACAAGGCCACGGATCCGCTGGCGTTGCTGGATCAGGCGGCTGAGTTGCTTGAAGGTCGTTGATTGAAGTTTTGAGTGTGCGGGTGACGCATGAGCGTTGCCCGGTGTTTTGATGTACTGACAGGATGTCTTTTGTTTATGCCCGCGTTTACTTTTTCTGCTTTGAAGCGTTTCACCCTCCTCGCCTTGTTCAGCTTCACTTCCGACGTTTATGCGCACTGCGATGGCTTTTGCATGGGCCGTACTGATACGCCGTGGGAGGTGACGCAGTTTTCCGGCTTCACCTTGGTGTCTTTAATCCTCGCACCTATTTCGACTAGCCAGGAAACCACCGACAGTCACAAGCGTGTTTACTCTGCCGAGGAGCAAGAAGACGCGCGACTCTATCTGGCCAGCGACGGCATGCTGCAGGCCGCGTATTTCACCTCGGCCTTGCAGCGCTACCGCCAGGAGTCGCCGGATTCGGCGTTAAACGATCTCGCCATTGCGGCGTTGATCAGCGCTCAGTGATCAGGCGGCCGCTGCTGCGGTCCAGTTGACCCAGCCAAACATCCACGTCGCCAGAATCAACAAACCAAACGCGATTCGGTACCAGGCGAACGCGGCATAACTGTGGTTGGCAATAAACTTGAGCAAGCCACGCACGGCGATCATCGCGAAGATGAACGCAGTGACGAAGCCGAGGGCGAAGACTGGCAGGTCGTTGGGCTGGAACAGGTCGCGGTATTTGTAGCCGGAGTACACGGCGGCGCCGACCATAGTTGGCATGGCGAGGAAGAACGAGAATTCGGTGGCGGCTTTGCGCGACAGGCCGAAGAGCAGACCGCCGATGATGGTCGAGCCGGAGCGCGAGGTGCCGGGAATCATCGCCAGGCATTGTACGAATCCGACTTTCAGTGCGTGAGACCAGCGCATGTCGTCGACGTGTTCGACGCTGATCACATGGCTGCGCTGTTCGGCCCACAGCATGATGACGCCGCCGACGACCAGTGCCACGGCAACGGTGATCGGGTTAAACAGGTATTCGTGGATGGCGTCGGCGAACAATACGCCCAAGACCACGGCAGGTAGAAAGGCGATCAGCAAGTTGAGGGTGAAGCGTTGGGCATTACGTTCAGTAGGCAGGCCTTTGACGATTTCGAAGATCTTCGGTCGAAACTCCCAGACGACAGCAAGAATGGCACCCAGTTGAATAATGATGTTGAAGGCCATGGCGCGTTCGCCGCCGAATTCCAGCAAGTCGGCAACGATGATCTGGTGGCCGGTACTCGAGATCGGCAAGAACTCGGTCAGGCCTTCTACCGCACCTAATATCAACACCTGGAAAAGGGTCCAGAAATCCATTAATCCTCCGTCAGAGCGCTCTTGATGAGCGACCGGGTAATAACACTCAGGGGTTGAGTATCTGAAGTTACACAATTGGCGTATATGAAGATCAAAAGATCGCAGCCTTCGACAGCTCCTACAGGGGAATGCATTTCAAATGTAGGAACTGCCGAAGGTTCGGGCCGCGATCGGACGATCTTTTGATCTTGAAGAATAGGTCTTATGAATTGCCACACTCAAGACATGTTAGTAATCGTCGGCCGACGAACTACGCAGAAAATATTTAGGCCTTTTTGCAGAAAAAAGTTGCCCTGACAATAAAGTGTGATCAATATCACATTATCCAGAGATGGCCAGACAGTGGCAGATGGACATAGACAAAGCCATCGCAATAAGCTCAAAATAGTGGCACCATTGCATATCGCCACCATCTAAGCAGTAGTTCACCCTTCCGAGAAAATCAACTAAAAGCTTGAAAAGCTTAATTATTGTTAGAAAACTCGGGAGCCACGTCTAAAAATCGCGTGAATGTTACCAATTGTCAGTCACAGATGAGAACCGGTGCTTTAACATCCCGATGTCAGCACTTAATTCGAGTCAATGCATGATGCTCTCAGCGAACTTAGCGACTAGAAGCCCGCGCCCGACAAACGACGAACCTGGTGTTCTTACTCTGGGTCGTACCCGTGGCGTGGCTGAACATTTCAAAGCGCTAGTCGCCCAGCATTTACGTACCGATATGGCGCTCGAAGCCAATGCGTACACTAGTGCATATCAGTTGAATGAACAGTCTGGTTCGTATCGAGCGATCTTCCTGATTATCGACAGCCCACAGGCCCTCGAAGACAATCTGGCGCTGGTCGAGAACCTGCGCAGCGACAACTTGAAGCCGATCATTTGCGCGGTCATCACCGGTCGCGGCGCCTTCAACAAGATCAAATATTATCTGGCTGGCGCGGATGTTTGTATCAAGCTCAATACCCTTTCCGAGGATGGCGCCGAGTTGCTGGGCGAGTTCTTCAACAGTGAAGAATGGCAACGCGATATCGATCTGACGCTTGATCCGACCCGTATCTGCCTGATGGGCACCAGCAAGAAACTCGACATCTCGTTTGCCGAAATGAAGATCCTCGAAGCCTTCGCGCAAACCAGCAATCACATTCTGAGCCATGATGAAATCGCCAGCATCATGGGCCTCAACGCCAATTTCTACGACCCTCGAGCACTGGAAAAATCAATCAGTCGCTTGCGTGGAAAAATCAAGGACATGTATGGTACAAACGCGATTCAGAGCATTCGCGGCTATGGCTATCGCCTGCTGCGGGGTCTGATATCGACTGCCTGACTCTCGGGCAGCCATCCCATTTGCATACGTACGAAGGATCGTCTAATGCAACCATATAGCTCCCGTTCTGCTTCACGCCTGTTTGAAATCAAGCAATTGAATGAGCGCGACAACACGACCCATAACAATAAAACTCCATAACATAGCAGCAGATCGAGTGGAATTTATCGAGGGCCAATCTTGGGCCCAGACCCTGCCTATCGATTACTTCCGAGGAAGTCATTGCTCGCCTGCCGATTTATCTTTTAGCCAATTTTGGTATGTATTCAGGAGAGAGACATGGAAACTAGTACAACCCTCCCAAGGAAATATTTTGTTGTCGTGACTCACAGTACAACGTCGCAACGCGAACTGGAGAGCATGCTGTCCAGCGAACGTTTCAATTCGTTTGAAGGGGTGGATTCGCCCTCTTCCGCTCCAATGGTGATGGAGTTCACATATCCAGGCATCAGTCGAAAAAATGCCCCGCGCAGTATCGAACACGATACTCAGCGAATATTGGCCACGCTCGAGTCCGAATGGCGCGCAGCGCAATCGGCTAATCCTTTCCAGAATGTCCCGGCCATTACCGGGGAAACCCGCAACATGCCACCTGCCGTTGAAGGTGATATGCCCGGCAATGAAACCTGGCATCTCGACCCTGATCAGGGTGCACTGGTCAAAGAAGGTGTCGAAATCAGCCTGACTGGCCTGGAAACAGCACTGGTCAGGAAAATGCTCAGCCATGAAGAGCGTGTTGTCAGTCGTGACGAGCTGATTCTCAGCATCGGCCGGGAGCCGGAACAATATCGCGGCCTGGAGATGTGCCTGAGTCGCCTGCAAGACAAGTTCAAAAGCGCCAGTCATGGCGAACGACTGTTTCGTGCCGTCAGAAACCGCGGTTATTGCCTGATTCAGGAAATCGTCGCGTAACCTCGCAAGACCTCCACGAACAGAACAAACAGAAAAAAGTGCGATTACAAAAACAACAAGAGCACTCTGTTTGATTTCATCTTCCTCCTTGATTTGAACACTCCCTGCCTCCACCCTCCAACAGTAACAAATACAACATCATTTATTCACCCCTTCCTCTGCGACCTTTTCTAACACTCTTATATTTAATTATTAAAAAGTTGGCACTGTGCCATCTTGTTAGAACTCGTCAGACACCATTCCCGGCAATAACTTAGTCTATTGACTGACGACAGTTCGGCATATCGATGTTGTTACCTCAGGACACTCGTTAGAACAAAAACAATAAGTCTGCATAACAACTCGGTTTTCAACTGTTGAAACCTGAATGGACGTCTTTTGGGGATACCGTATGGATCTTTCTCTAAGTATCAATCGAAGCACAGGCCTCAAGGGACTGACCTTTTGGGGCCAATGGGCGCTGGCACAGGGCTTTGTGGTGACGCTGTTGTTCATACTCGCTGAGCAGCACACCGGGACGGTCGCGTTTTACTACCGGATGTGTGCAACGCTGGCGGTACTGGCGTCGGTGCCGGCTTATACGTTTAGCGGTGTGTATCGCAAGCGTGACAATTACCTCACCGGTCTCGGTCGACTGTTTATGGGTTGGTCGATGACCATGGCGGCGCTGGCGTGCATCGCCTTTGTCTGCCAGGCCGATGAGCTGTTTTCACGACAGGTGATTCTGAGCTGGGCGGTGTATGGCTTCCTTGGTCAGGCCTTTCTGTACGCTCCGCTGCATGCGTTTTCCAAGTACTACCAACGCTCGCGTAAAAGCGAGCACAAGACGCTGATCGTCGGCACCGGCGAACTGGCGTTGGGTCTGGCGAAGAAGCTCAGCCAACTGGAAAACCTGCCTTTGGTAGGTTTGGTCAGCAATGGTGATGTGTCTGCGCTGGGTTCGGATGCACCGCGCGTGGTTGGCGATCAGGAGCAACTGCTGGAGCTGATCGAGGCGCATGACATTCGCCGCTTGTATATCACCCTGCCGCTGTGTGAAGCCGCGAAAATCGAGGCGATTTATGGTGACTTGCTAGGAGCCAACGTTGATGTGGTGTGGGTGCCGGACTTGAACAGTCTGACCCTGCTGAATCACTCGGTGAAGGTCGTGGATGGTCTGCCGGCGATCTACTTGAACGAGAGCCCGCTGACCAGCCGCCCTACCGCTGCTTTAAGCAAGAGCCTGGTCGAGAAAACCGTGGCGTTTCTGGCGATCATCGCGCTGAGTCCGATCCTGCTGATCATTGCGTTGGCGGTGAAGATCAACTCGCCCGGCCCGGTGTTCTTTAAACAGGATCGCCATGGCTGGAACGGCAAGGTGATCAAGGTGTGGAAGTTCCGCTCGATGCGTGTTCACGATGACCGTGATGTGAAGCAGGCCAGCCGTAATGACTCGCGCATTACCGCAGTCGGTCGCTTCATCCGCCGCACTTCGCTGGATGAGTTGCCGCAACTGTTCAACGTGTTGCAGGGGCATATGGCCCTGGTCGGCCCACGCCCGCATGCCGTCGCGCACAACAACTACTACTCGGGGAAAATCCTCGCGTACATGGCGCGCCACCGGATTAAACCGGGGATCACCGGACTGGCCCAGATCAGCGGCTGCCGCGGTGAGACGGACACCATCGACAAGATGCAGAAACGTGTGGAAATTGACCTGCAGTACATCAACAGCTGGTCGTTGTGGCTGGACCTGAAGATCCTGGTGAAGACGCCGTTTACGTTGCTGTCGAAGGATATTTACTGAGGTTCGAAGCTGTATACCGCAAGGGGACGAAAGTCCCCTTTTTTGTGCCTGGGATTTGGGGATGGAATCGGATCTTGGATGGATGCAAAAACTGTGGGAGTGAGCCTGCTCGCGATGGCGGTGGGTCAGGCAATGATGATGCTGACTGTGCCGACGCCTTCGCGAGCAGGCTCACTCCCACAGGGATTTGTGTTTGGCTCAAGCCTTGTGGCTAGACACGTAACCTGTGGGAGCTGGCTTGCCAGCGATGGCGCTGTGTCAGGCGACATCAATGTTGCAGGTGCTTGCCAGCGATGGCGGTGGGTCAGCCAATAACAATATTGAATGTGCCGACCTCATCGCTGGCAAGCCAGCTCCCACAGGGATTCGGGATTGGCTCGGGATTTGTGGCGTGACAAATAACCAATGTAGGCCTTCGCCTGCTCGCGATGGCGGTGGGTCAGGCAACAGAATGTCGACTGGTCGGACGCTATCGCGAGCAGGCGAAGGCCTACAGGGGATTTGTGGTTGGCTCAGGCCTTGTGGCTAGACACATAACCTGTGGGAGCTGCGGTGCGACGATTCGACTTGCCAGCGATGGCGGTGGGTCAGCCAATATCAATCTTGAATGTGCCGACCTCATCGCTGGCAAGCCAGCTCCCACAGGTTTCAGAGGTGTTTTGGAGATCCGCGTTTACTCGGTGATCTTCTCGAAATTCCGATAAAACATATCCCCTTCCCGGCTATCGGTCATCGAGTGCAGTTGGTAGCCGCGATTCAGTCGCGCACCACCGTCACGGGTCAGTGGGGCCCAGACCAGGTTGGCGCGGCGCATGGTCGACATGCTCATCATTTCGTCGAACGGGATCGACAGGTAGATGCCTTTGTCGAAACTACCTTCGCCATATTCCGCGCTGCCCGCCGTGGTGATCGTCGCCCACGCGCCAAAACGCACGCCATTGAAAAACTCGCGCGAGATGTCCAGCGTGCCGCCCCAGTCTCCGGCCAGATAACGCCCAACACTAACCGCCGCCAACGTATCGAATGGCAAATCGGTATACGCCGTGACATGCCCGGTCACCACCGAGTAATCGCGCAGCGCAAAGCCTTGATCGAAATCACGCTGACGCACCCAGTTCAGATCCGCGCCCACCGACCAGCGCTCACCGGTCGGGCGGAACAACACCTCACCGCCGACACCGGCAAACATCGACTCCAGATAACCGCCATACACCATGCCGTACCAGTCTTTATCCAACTGCTCGGCATGGCTGACCTGGAACAACGGCATGGTCGTGTTGGATGTGGTCAGATACTGGCGCAAATCCGTGCGCACACGCGGCAAGCCGCTCGGCGCGTCGTAGGTGAATTTGTCGAAGTTGTTGGCCAGGTTGGCACTGAGCAAGCCGCTCCACCAGGTGTTGCGATTGAAGCGGTATTCGGCGTCGGCATCGGCGCTCAATTGATAGAGCAAGCCATCCGGACCGCCAACGTTCTGCTTGAAGCCCAATCCCACGCCATAACTGAAATGCTGCGGCGCTTCGGTGTAAAGGGTTTTCTCATTGTGCGGCATCGCCGGGTTGATCTCGGTGGTGCGGTGCAACGACTGCAAAGGCTCCTCGTTGTTGATCACTTCGCGGAAGGTCTGGCGCGGCACGCTGGTTTCTTCCAGCGGCAAGTCGTAGCGCTTGTTGACCACGGTGAACCAGTCGATGTCGTCGTTGACGCTGTTGTCGAGAATCCGGCTCGCCCGCCCGACTGCCTTGGACGAATGGAAGTAGCGCTGCTGCTCGCCATACACAATCAGTTCGGAATCACGCTGGGCAATGCGCTCGACCTTGTAGCCGGCGTTCTGCTGCAAACGCTGCGAGACGTTGGCCCAGTTGACCTGATCCATCGCCGTGGTCGGTGCCTTCGCCGGCAGCGGTTCCGGGGTCGGATCGTAAGTCTTCGCCGGTGCCTTGCGGCTGACGAAATTGGTGTGGAAGGTCACGCCGAACATCGCCGTGTTGCCGCGCTCCCACGCCGCGCTGACATCGACCGAATCAGTCACCTTGAACACTGCGCCAAGGTTGATCGGCGAGTCCTGTTTGATCTCGTTGTCCTTCGGCTCGTGCTTGTAGTCGTTGCCTTCGAATTCGAGTTTCAGGCTGAGGCGATCCCACGGCGTCTGATAGCTCACGCCACCGAAGAACGACGGCCGCCCACGAAAGTACGAACCCGAGTTGACGTCACCGGTGCCTTCCAGGGCCGGACGGGTATCGAAACGATCACTGACGTAACCCAACGGGTTGTCGATATCGCCGCGATTACCCAGGTAACCCCAGGCGATCCCGGCGCTGAAATCGAAGTTGTCGTAGCGCTTGTTGGCGACGAAAAATTCACTGGAGAACAAACCGGTACCGCCGATATCTCGGAAGCCCAGCGCCACGTCGGGCAGCCAGTGGCTTTCCTGCCACAGCCGGACTTTGACGTCGACCGCCTTGTCCTTATAGCTTTGACTACCGCTGAGGGCCTCCGAGCCGTACGGCCGGTTGGTGATCGCGGTGTACCGAAACGAGCCTTCGAGCCAGTCCAGCGGCTGCAACGACACGCTGTAGCGACTGTACGGATCGGTGCGGTTGGCGTTGACGCTCAACTCGCCGGCCGGGGCCATGCGCGCGGTCGGCGTCTGCAACAGACCGGTGCCACCGAAGTCATTCTGGGTAATGCGCGGCTCTGCATGAGCCAAACCACACGGCAATAACAACACAGCTGCAAAACGTAACTTCAACGAACCACCTCGGCCAGCTGCGTGGCAATAAATTCAGCCAACTGCTGATTCAGCTCAGGGATAGGCGGATCAAGATCATCATTCTTCAACGGCACCAGAATCTTGCTGCCGGCCACCGGAAACTGCCCGGACTCGCGATTCCAGTGGGCAATGCCGACACGTTGCGAAGCGCCGTTGGGCTGGATCAGCCAGAGGTAATCGGCTTCGGCATCGTTCAGGATCGAACAGCCCTGCAAATACTCACGGGCCTCCTGCAACGGCTGATACGGCAAGTGGCACGGCTCGGCGACGGCACCGAGCACTTGCACTTCGTCGACACGCTTCGGATAGATCAGACGATCGCCGTCATCGAGGCGAATGTTGCGCGCGAAGCCAACCTCCAGCGCCACCGGATCGAGATCGGCAATCTGCCGTCCGGTCACCGGCATCCGCCGCACTTCTTCGGCAATACGCTGCGCCAGCGCCGCCCGACTCGGCAGATCGAACAGCATCGACATGCGCTGCAGCACATCCAGATCAAACAACACGCCGACCTTCAGCCGCGTTTGCTCCTCGATCAGCGACTGACGCAGCAACCCGCCCGCCAGCCAATAACCTTCGGCATTCGGCACGGCTTCGCTGATCACATCGAGCAAGCGCCCGCCGGCTGGTAACGCGACCGGCCCGGGATTGGCGACATCGCCCGACACCGTGACGGCCGCCTGACTCACACTCGCGACCAGCAACAAGCTCGCCGATAACATTTTCAGGCGCATCACGGCAGGTGCCTGCGATCAGGGGTCAGTTGCACAACCTTGACGCGTAACTGCGAGGTCAGTTGCTGCTCGCTCTGCAAAATGAAACCGTCACGCGGATCGACCCAGTAACGATTGGTCGCGCTCAGGCCGATGGCCGGGGCGTCAATCTGTTCATCGACACGCAGCACGGTGTATTCCTTGTCGAGAATCTGCAGGGTCTGTTCGGAGCGGCGGGAGAAGCGGCTGTTGACGATCACCCCGACTTCCTGGCCCTTGTAGAGGTCGATCCAGCGCCGCGTGGTGAAACCGTCGGCGACGTGATGCAGACCTTGTTTGAACGGCGAGTCATCGGCCAGCCGCGTGCCATCGAGATCGCCTTCCAGCCCCAGGCCAATGCTGCGCACGGCGAGGCCATTGCGCAGCAGCAGAACCTGTTTGCCCGAGGCGACCCAGAACTGCAGGTCTTCGCGCTCGCGCACCAGCGCCAGCACCCCGGAACCGAACGGCGTGGTCAGTTTCATTTGCGGATAATTGACCCCGGCCACTTCAGCCGCCGACACGTCGACCTCATCCGGGCCGACGACTGCCGCTTTAAGGTTATTCAACGAAGCGCTCATCAGCGGGTTACAGCCGCACAGCAACGAGGCCGCCATCAGGCACAGGCCAACTTTCAAAATATTCAAAGTCGGCGACCTTATTTGCTGTTGTTACTGTATTCGCTCCAGTTCTTCGCAGCGGAAGCGCCAGTGCCGACAATCGATGCCGACGGCACCAGTTGGCTGATCAGACGGTTCCAGCGAGTCACGTTGGCAGGCCCGACATACACCACGTCCTGCGGGCGGACTTCGAAGTGCGAAGCGAGCGCCATGGCAGTCGGCGATTCAGCTTCCAACTGGTAGATCTTCGCCGGCTCGACATCGAGGTTTTCCACGCCACGAATGACGTACACCGCGTTGCCGTTGGAGGTGGTCTGGCTCAAGCCGCCGACCGAACCGAGCACATCGGTGAGGTTCATCGTCGCGGTCTTGAAACTCAACGCGCGCGGCTGGTTGACCTCGCCCATCACGTAGATGCGCTTGTTGTCGTTGTACGGCAGATACAGCTGATCGCCGCCCTTGAGGAAGACGTTCTGCAACTCGGAATCCTGCTGATTGAGCGAGTCGAGGTTGAGCGGATACGTGCGGCCGTTGCGGGTCAGCAACAGCCCGGACAAATCGGCATTGTTGGTATCGATGCCGGCCGAACCGAGGGCTTCGACCACGCTCAGCGGATTGGTCGAAATCGCTTGCGGGCCGGCCTTGGCCACCGCGCCGGTGACCACGACTTTCTGGCTGGCAAAACGCAACACCGCGACATCCACCTGCGGCTCGGCAATGAATGCCGACAGCCGCTGTTCAATGTCCGAGCGCAGTTGCTGGATGGTCCGGCCGGTGGCCTGGACTTCCTTGATGAACGGGTAATAGAGCGTGCCATCGGAGCGCACCAGACGGCCGTTGGCATCGATCTGTTGTTGCGCGCCGGACGGGGCCGTCAGCTCGGGGTGATCCCACACGGTGATGTACAGGACATCGTTGTTGCCGATGCGGTATTCGGCCGGGGTCGCCAACAACTCCGGCGGCAGCGACTCACGCTTTTGCGTGGCGCGGTTCATGGCAATCAGCTTGGGTGTGATCGGAATCAGCTCGACCCGGCTGCTTTCGCTGGCGCCCTGGCGGGTGATGCTGCCGGTGCTGAGGTATTGACCGGGGGAAAACATGCAACCTTGCAAAGCGAGACTTGCCAACATTAAAAGATAAACACTACGAGTCATAATGGCACTACGCTATTCAAGGGCGAATCCAAAAACAAAGTCACCCGACTTGCGTCGGGCGACCTTGTACTGCACTAACAGAACTTCCTGTTAGTTATGCGTGCCGGTGGTACCGGTGGTACCCGTCGTACCGGTGGTACCGCCGTTGGCACTGCCACCGCTGTTAGACGCCGCTACAGCACTGGCAACCATTGCAGTACTGGCTGCGGGCGCTTGAGAAGCCGCCACGTTGCCACCTACATTGGTTACCGCTGTCAGCGGTGCTTCAGCGGCGGCAGCCCAGTTGCTCAACATCGTCAACAGGGCAACTGCCATCACTTTTTTCATATCAACTCCTTTCTAACATTCGACCTGTTAAAAAACCGGCCTGAGTTAGCGGTGGTGAGTTCAAGTCCGCAAAAAGCGCGAACATGATCCGTCGTTCTTTCACAGTCTTACCCAACTGATAAAAGTCGAACGGCAGGTTTATATCTACGGACTTGCAAAAGGCATTGCCAGTGTAATTTCCCGACGTTATCTAACAACCTGACTGAAAATAACATTGAGTTAAATGGCCATCATCCCAAGTAGCCTTTGGGATGGTTCGATTGCCAGCGCCAAGTGTCAGTGACCATGTCTTGCAAGTTGCGCGTGGCTTTCCAGCCAAGTTCCTTCGCAGCCTTGGAGGCGTCGGCCCAGCTCTCGGCGATATCCCCGGAACGGCGCGGCATCATCCGGTAAGGCACCGGTTGCCCGCAGGCCTGTTCAAACGCGTGGAGCACTTGCAGCACGCTGTAGCCATCGCCCGTGCCAAGGTTCCAGGTATGAATGCCGGTGCGTCCGGAGATCGACTGCAACGCCTTCAAGTGACCGTCCGCCAGATCGACGACGTGGATGTAATCGCGCACGCCAGTACCGTCGACAGTCGGGTAATCGTTGCCGAAAATCGACAACTCTTGCAGGCTGCCGACCGCCACCTGACTGATGTAAGGCACCAGATTATTCGGGATGCCGTTGGGGTCTTCGCCCATATGGCCGCTGGCGTGGGCGCCGATCGGGTTGAAGTAGCGCAGCAAAGCGATGCTCCAGCGCGGCTCGGCCAGGCTCAGGTCACGCAGCACGTTCTCGACGATCAGCTTGGACTGGCCGTAAGGATTGGTCGGATTACCAGTGGGGAAATCCTCGCGGATCGGCATCTGCTCAGGCTCGCCATACACCGTGGCCGACGAACTGAACACCAGTCGGAACACCCCCGCCGCCGCCATTGCCTGGCACAGATTAATGCTGCCGCTGACATTGGTCTCGTAGTACTCGAGCGGTTTGCGCACGCTTTCGCCGACCGCTTTCAGGCCGGCAAAATGCAGCACCGCGTCGATGTTGTGCTCACGGAAAATCCGGTCGAGCAGTGCCCGGTCACAGACATCGCCGCGGATCATCCAGGCACTCTTGCCGCAAATGCCCTCAACGGCGTGCAACGATGCTTCGCTGCTGTTACAAAGGTTATCCAGTACGACAACTTCATAACCTGCTTCAAGTAGAGCAAGTGTGGTGTGCGAGCCGATATAGCCGGCGCCACCCGTTACCAGAATCTTCATAGCGCGATCCGTCTTTGAATGAGTGACAAGTAGCGTGTCAAGCCTGATTCATTGAAGATGTGTCACAATCCACACAAACAAGGCGACAACAACCGAAAACAAAACTAGTTCAATGACTGGCAATAAATATTTTTGCAGGTCACACTGTATTGCCCGCTACTTATTAGCACTCCCTGTGCACTCATCACTATCAACAGATACCGACTAAAAATAACTAACAACGCACTTACCGACATCTCATAACATTGTCGTGTTTTACCGTCACGAGCATTTGCCATTAATAACCTGACTCAGGTATTAAAGTAAGCCTTCAATTCAACATTGAAACTTGTACGCCCTTTATTAGTGCGCGCATCTGTCGCCTGTGTTCCATGACTGTCCAGGATACTTTTATGATTCGTAAATGTTTGTTCCCCGCTGCCGGCTACGGCACGCGTTTCTTGCCGGCCACCAAAGCCATGCCTAAAGAGATGCTGCCAATCGTCAACAAGCCGTTGATCGAATACGCCGTTGAAGAAGCACGGGACGCCGGCCTGCAACACATGGCCATCGTCACCGGTCGCGGCAAGCGTGCGCTGGAAGACCATTTCGACATCAGCTACGAACTCGAACACCAGATCCGCGGCACCGAGAAAGAGAAGTTCCTCGCCGGCACCCGTGAGCTGATCGACACCTGCACCTTCTCCTACACCCGTCAGGTGGAAATGAAGGGCCTGGGCCACGCGATTCTCAGCGGTCGTCCGCTGATCGGCGACGAACCCTTCGCCGTGGTGTTGGCCGATGACCTGTGCCTGAACCTCGAAGGTGACGGCGTACTCACGCAGATGATTGAGCTGTACAAGAAATTCCGCTGCTCGATCGTCGCCATCCAGGAAGTCCCGGCCGACCAGACCCACAAGTACGGGGTGATCGCCGGCGAGCTGATGTCCGACGGCATCTACCGGGTCAACAACATGGTGGAAAAACCGGCCCCGCAAGACGCGCCGTCGAACCTGGCGATCATCGGTCGCTACATCCTCACTCCGGACATCTTCGACCTGATCGCCGACACCCAACCGGGCAAGGGCGGCGAAATCCAGATCACCGACGCGCTGATGAAGCAAGCGCAGAACGGCTGCGTGCTGGCCTACAAGTTCAAAGGCCTGCGCTTTGACTGCGGTGACGCCGAGGGCTACTTGCAGGCGACCAATTTCTGCTACGAAAACGTCTATCTCAAGGGCCGCTGAGACGGCTCCCATCACTCAACGAGGCCACCATGAACATTGCACAACATTCCGTAGAGATTGAACGCGAGGTGGGTAACCTCGGGGTGATGAGCTGGCTGTCACGCCATCAGCCGTTGCCCAGCGCCAACGAGTCCTGGCTGGGCACGATTCTGCTGGTGGAGCGGATTGGCGTGTTTCCCGCGTCCGGGGATATCCGCCGGCCGATGCGCGATCCCTATCCGCTGCTCGCGCATTTGAAAAAGCTGTACGGCGAGCAGGCGCTGGAGATGGATGACCGTGATGGGCTGAAGGTGATCTTCAGCGACTGGCGCTTTCGCGTGCGGATTTGCTGTAACGACCCGGCGATCATCATCAACGTGGAAACCCGTTGTGATACGCGGTTGATGCCGCAGAAGATGGCGGAGTTGCTCGAGCAGGTCGACGCCTTCGAATAACTCCTCTCACCTGATCATTCCCACGCTCTGCGTGGGAATGCATCCAGTGACGCTCTGCGTCACACAGCGAGGGGACGCGGAGCGTCCCGGGCGGCATTCCCACGCGGAGCGTGGGAACGATCACCGCTCTGAGGTTTGCGTGTTATTTCGGGGCGGCGTCGCAACGATCCTTGGCGCCCATGATCCAGCCATAAAAGTAATCGGCAATCACTTTCCCGCCTGTGGCCGGCAGTGGATGAATCTTGTCCGGGCCAATCATCGCCGCCGCGTAGCGTTTGACGTCCGGCCCGAACGCGCATTGCAGGTTGGCATACCCCAGATGCTGCTCGCGCGCCCACGGTTCAAGCACCTGCGCATACGCTGACATCGGGTAAGCACTGGAGCGCGTGGTGTCCTGACGCATGATCAGGTTGATGCTCGCCTGCGGTTGAATCTCACGCAGCATGCCCACCAGCCCCTGAACATTCTGCAAGTACTGCGCGGGTTTAACGCCGAAGCCCTGATCGTTGCCACCGAGCATGATCAGGTAAACATCAGCGGGGATCTTCGACACGGCAGCTTTCCACTGCACCTGCCATTGCGGATCCTTGTGATAGAAATCCGCAGACGCTGCGCCCGATGCCGCCAGTTTCGAAACCCGCACGCCGCTCTGATCGTTGCTCATCCACAAGCCGAACAACGTCGGCGCGCCCTTCACCACTTCCAGTTTGAAGGACCAGTCTTTCGCTGCCGAGAGTCCTGTGAGCGGGACTTCCTGAACACCAGAACCTTCGAGTTTCAAGGGTTGCCAGTCTTGCGTGGGCGTCCAGCGGTAGCGGATCTCGCTGGATTCGCCGTTACCCAGATAAAGCAGTTTCGCCTGAGTGACCGCCGTATCGATGCGCGGCGAAGGATTGGCATCCACCTGCAACCACGCACCGGGCCGGCCCGTCACTGTGCGGCTGTCCGGGCTTGCTTGCCCCAACTCTGAAACCTTCCAGTCACCGCCAAAGTACTTGTCACTGCTGCGGGTGTATTTGAAATGCGTGCCGCCCAGCGCGGCACCGTGGTTGAAACCGACGTAACCCGGCCCGGCAAAACCGACCTCCCCGGCCACGCGTTGCACCAGTTTGTTCAGGTAGAAATCCTGCCCGGCAGTGTAGCTGTCACCGATTACCGAGACTGACAACACCTTGCCGGCCTTGCCTTCACGCCACTGCACGAATCGCTCGCGGGCATCGCCCACCTGAACCACCGACGCTGCGACGGGTTGCGCATCATCTACTGCCACCATGCAAAATTTCCTTCAGTCTGGAATGGCCCACTGGATGCTTGGGTGTACAGAGATCAACTGTAGGAGTGAGCCTGCTCGCGATTGCGGTCCATCCAATACAAATGCATTGACTGACACAACGCTATCGCGAGCAGGCGAAGGCCTACATTTATCGCGGTCACCCGCTAAATCTGTGTACACCGAGAAATCCTGTGGGAGCTGGCTTGCCAGCGATAGCGGTGGGTCAGGCAACAAATTTGTATCTGACCCGACCCTATCGCTGGCAAGCCAGCTCCCACAGGGATGGTGTGACTTACAGGGATGATTGGGTCTGCACCACCGGGGTGGCAGGCACCAAGGGTTTCTTCTTCGCCGCGCGCTCGCCAAGAAACAACACCGAAGTGAAATTGAACCGGCTGAAAACCATCGACAACACCACCGGCCCCAGCAAGCCACAACTCAAGCCACCGAGCACCAGCAAACTCTCATCCTTCACCCCCAACCGCCCCAGCACAAACCGCGACGTCGCCGCGAACAGCACATGAAACAGGAAAATCGCATAGGAATAACCACCGAGCCAGGTCAGCGCTTTCGAGCGCATATCACTCGACAGCAAGGCGATGCACGACACGCAACCCACGGTCAAACCGATCAGACTGCGACGATCAACAATCAACTCACGATCAATCGCCGCGACATACAACAGCGTCAGCGAAATCAGCGCAAACACCAGCGGCCCGATCACTTTGAATGTCTGCTTCAACCGGTCGACATTCTCCTGGCCAATCATCCCCGCGACAAAAAACGGCAGCAGATAAATCGCGCCGTTAATTCCGAACGCATCGAACTTGAACGGCGGCAGCAGAAACAACAGCGCCGCAAACGCAAACAGCCCATACAAGCGCGTCGCCGAACGCAACATCCCGCGCCACTCCAGCAGCCCGACGAACATGAAAATAATGAACACCGCCTGCAGGAACCAGAAGTGGTTGATCGGCACCCAGAACGACAACAACGCGTCGATCACCCCGACATCCTTGTTCACCCCCGGCCCCACCGCTTGCAACACCGAGAACGGTACACCGACGCAAAACAGCGGCACGATCAAGCGGCGCACCTTGCCGCTGAAGAACGCGGAAAAGTCATTGCCGCGAATTTTGTAGATCGAATAGATGTACCCGGAAATAAACGTGAACAGCGGCATGCGCACGTAGACCATCGAATCGGCGATCACCCGGAACGGCGAGCCGATATCGATCTTCAGCCCGCCGCCCAACGGCCCGATGACGTGATAGAGCACCAGCAACAGGCACGCCAGACCCCGCAGGGTTTCGATCTCCAGGGACTTTTTCTTGCTCGACATAAAGCACCTGCCTCAATTCAGAATTCGTGATTCAACCTGCACCGGTTTGTTCGCCCGCAGCATCAAGCCAAGGCCCACGAACAACACCGGCACCACCATCGAGAAGTGCCGGGCGAAGGAGCCGAAGTCCGGCTCGAACAGGCCTTGCACCAGCAGAAACGCCAGCGGAATCGCGATCAGTTCCTTGGGTTTGGTCTGGATCGGCGCGCCTTTGTAATCAGTCGAGGTGATGACTTTGAACAGCAGCAACGCGGTCATGATCATCAGCGCCACGAAGATCACCTGCCCCGGCCCCGAGAGCAGAATCAGCTCCACCGGAAACGACAGTCGGAAGAAGATGATCATCGAGTCCAGCGCCTGCGAAACGAAGTCGCTGCCGCTGAGCCACGACACGATCAACGATTTCGAGCCCTCCTCGCCCGCCGTGCGCAACTCGTTGTTGCTGGCGCGAATCGATGACACCGGAAAGCCCAGGGCGATCTGGATCGACATCGCAACAGCGAGGTAGAACAGGAACAACATCAGGAAGAAGGTCGTGCGCGACACGTACTTTTTCATCACGCAGACGCCGACCCACGACAGCGAAAACAGAATCCAGTAAGGCCGGATCAGCACGCCGTAGATCACTGCCGAGAGAAAAAAACCGCCGCGATATTTGCGCGTCAGCGAGCTGAGCAGAATGCTCAACACCGCCACCGACACAATGATTTCCTTGGTCAGGTTCTCCAGGAAAAACGAGCGCACAATCCCCCACAGACACAAGGTGCCGAAGATCGCCAACGGCATGCGCCGAAACACCACCACCGGTATCGCCGTGAGGAAAAAATTACAGAACATGCCGTAGGCCCAGGCATTGGTCAGGTTGATCCCGGTGGGCCGTAGCAGGAACGCCGAACACTCGTAGGACGAGCGATCCGGCGAGAACGGGTTCCAGAAGTTGCAGTTGTCGGCACGCGCGTAGGACGACCACAAGGTCATCGCATCCGGACCCGGATCACGCGGGATCAGCAGCGGCATGGCCACTGACAGAAACAGCCCGGTGAAGAGGATCAGGAACGACACATACGAATCGAGTCGCTTGCCACGAAACTCGATGCACGGCAGCTTCAGGCCCATGACAATGCGGCCTTTTTCGCCTGGGTCGCACGGGTCAACACAGCAATCACCACAAGCTGCACGATGATCGCGAAGACATTGCCCCACGCCGCGCCGTAAATCGAATAATGCTTGATCAGCAGATAGCTGACCGGCACTGACACCAGCAGGCAAATCGCCGCACTGGCCAGCGACACCCGACTGTTTTTCGAGGCAATCAAACCGCCCCAGACAATGTCGCCAATCGCCCGTAAGGCGAAGGAAAAAATCAGCACGCCAAGAATGCCGTTATCCGGGCGCGGCACGCTGGTAGCGACGTAATCGAGAACCACGTTGAAAAACACATAGATCGCCACCGCCACCGCCGCCGACACCACCAGCGAGCGCATGACCCACTTGTTGATGAACAGTTGCTTGACCGTGAACGGCTGTTGATCCGCCTGAAAACGCTTGGCCAACAGCGGAATCCCGACCACCGCCACCACCGCGTAAGACAACGCCTGCAAGGTGTTCGCCGCCGACCATGCGTACACGTATTGACCCAGTTTGGCGTACGTTTCGAGGTCGGCGATCAGAAACCGCTCGGCGTACTGACTCAAGGCGATCAACCCGGTGCCGAGGTAAAACGGTAGTCCCGCTTTCCACACAGTGGCGGTGGCCAGTGTCCCGGCTTCTCGGCCGTGATGAACGTTCACCACGATCAAGTAACCGGCGATGATCACCAGCACGTTGGCGGCGACCCACAGCCACAATACGCTGGCGATTCCCGAGACCCAACCGAGCATCATCCCGCCCACCGCCAACACCGCCCAGAGACCGGTCTTGATGAAGAACAGCAATGCGCCGGCCGTGGCTTTCTGCGCGGAAAACACGAACGAGTTGATCTCGAACGACAGGTGCTCTGTGAGCAACACCAAGGTCACGCAGAGAATCAGCGTGGCGGTCGCTTCGACTGTCTGGAACAGCGAATAAATCAACACCGTTACCACTGACAGCACCAGCCCCACTGCCAGATACAGCAGCAGGACTTTGTCGACCACGCGGCGCGAACTGCCGCCGACGCTGATCAAGCGATTGATCTCGGAACTGAAACCGACGCTGTAGAACTTCGACGCAATCAGCGACGCCGCGACCACCACACCGTAAAAGCCCAGCGCCTCATAACCGAGGTAATGGGTGATCGCCAACACCAGCAAAAACTTCGCGCCTAACGCTCCGCCGCGAAGCAGCAGCCGAAATATCATCGAACGACACCCTTGATGATGTCGTCCATGGCCACGGTTTTCGCTTCGATTTCACGGCAGGTGTCAGTCAGGCGCTTGCCGAAATCCGACAGTGCATTCGGCGCGTAAACCGTGTTGATGATGGTGTCGATATTGATGTCGCCGCCGTTGATTACCCAATCTTCCACGCCCATGTCCTGATAGGCGCCGAAGCCTTTGCGTTCATAGCTGATGTGGTACGCCGGCACGCCGGAGAGCAGCGATTCGATGGCGCCGTGCAGACGCACGGAAATCACCAGGTCCGGTTGATACTTGGCAATCGTCGCCTTCAACGACAACAAGTCTTCGCTGATGCCCAGTTCGCGATAGAACGCGCCGTCATCGTTGCCGCGTACCGCGCTCTGCACGGCGCAGACCACTTTGCTTTTGTTCTTCAAACGCTGCAGCAGCAACTTCAGATTGGCCACGTAAGCGACTTTCTTTTCCTTGCTCCACTCCGGCGGCTTGCGCAGTACCACGCACACGGTGGCTGGCGAAGACGCGCAGCGGGTGAATTTTGCTTGCTGGAGGATTTTGCTCGCCAACGACTGCACGGCCAGATCCGGCGCGCGGTAGACGTTGGCGCAGGCATCGAAAATCGCCGAAGAGCGATTGTCGCGGACGAACACCGCATCAGCACTGGCGTAGTGCTCGACGATCTTGCTGCTCTCACCGTGGAACGGGCCAATGCTTTGCGGCAGGTACACCGACGGCACTTTGCTGAGGATCGCGGTTTCCAGTTGTTTGGCGTGGCCGAGTTTCAGCTTGATGTGTTCGAAAGCACTTTTCGAGCGCATGTAGCCGCCGCCGACACCGACGATCAGGTCGGTTTTCTTCAACAGATCCGCCAGCCCGGCGTAGGACTGATTAAGGAACACCGCTTGCTTGACCCGGCCCAAACCTTTGGCCGCCATCACCGGCGCGTCGAAACGCGGGTGCGGCAAGTAGCTGAAAGAGTCCGGATCGGACGCCACGACACTGATCGCGGTGTCTTCACCAAAGTTGCGCTGCACCAGCGCGATGGCCAGATCGACGAGCAGACCGTCACCGGAGTTGGACGCACTGTAGCCATGCAAAATCGTTACGTTCATATGCTTGAGTTCTACTTAAAAAGTGGGAGCGCGATACAGGTCGTAGGTCTGGCGAATCATCAACGCGGCACTGAAACGCTCGCGGACGATGCTCCGACCTTGGTTGCCGAGGTCGAGCAGGCGCGGCTTCTGGATGATCGTCAGGACATCGGCCAGCGCCTTGTGATCACCGGACGGGAAGACATAACCGGAGACTTCATTGGTGACCAGTTCAGGCAGCGACGTGCAGTTGCTGGCGATCACCGGCAAGCCCATGGCCATGCCTTCAAGCGGCACCATGGCGAAACCTTCCCAGCGACTCGGCACGATCAGCGCATCGGCTTGCTGATACAGCGCCTGCACTTCGCTCGGCGTGACCCATGGCAGGTATTCAACAGAGTCCATCGGCGGGCACTCCACCGCGTCCTCGTTCACCGCGCTGCCGACCACGGTCAGCTTCAAGTCTTTGCGCTGCACATTGGCGAAGGCCTTGAGCAACACGTCGAAGCCTTTCTGGTAATCGAGACGACCGACAAAGAGCAGATGAATCGGCTCGGGACTCGCCGCTTTCGGCGCGTCATCCTTGCGGTGAATGCCGTTGTAGATCAGCTTCATGCGCTTGCGCTCGATGCCGAAGCGTGCGGCTTTGTCGAGTTCGTACTGGCTGACACAAATGATCACGTCGGTGACTTTCTGCAGTACTCGCTCGATCCACGCATAGACTTTCTGCTTGGTCGGCGAGCTTTCCATCAGGAACGAAAACGCGTGCGGGCAGTAGACGATTTTCGGCTTGCGCCACGGTCGCAGCAGCACACACACGCAACGGCCGATCACCCCGGAAAAGGTGCTGTGCAAATGCACCACGTCGGGTTTTTCCTTGAGCATGACCTGGGTCAGGCGCCAGGCGAAACGCAGCAACGACGGTACATTGCGCCCGGTGCGCGGGAAGGTGCGGATCTGTTGCGCACCGATGCCGTGCAACTCTTTGGCCTGATCCTCCGGGACCAGATACACCAGCTCGTAGTTCGCCGCGTCGCCTTCCGGCGAAGCCGAAATCGTCCGGATAACGGTCGCGACGCCACCTTTGATCGTCTCTGCCACGTGCAGTATTTTTTTCACAAATCACCCACTTCAAACAGGAAAAAACAGTCGCTGACAGTCAGGATTTGTCGGACGCGTATTCGTAGTTGTAATAGCCGTAGCCGCCGTTGCCGTAGTAGCTGGCGGCGCGCTTCTCGACGCCGTTGAACACCGCGCCTTTGAGCTCGATGCCGTTCTGCGCGAAGCGGCGAATGGTCAGTTCGATCTCTTTGGCCGGGTTCACCCCGAAGCGCGTGACGATCAGGCTGATCCCGGCTTCACGGCCAACGATTGCCGCATCGGTCACCGCCAGCAGCGGCGGCGTATCGATGATCACCAGGTCGTAGCGCTCGCTCAGTTCCGCCAGCAGCTCGCGGAAGTTGGCGTGCATCAACAGTTCGGAAGGATTCGGCGGCACCTGACCACGACTGATGAAGTGCAGGTTGTCGACTTCGATTTTGTTGATCGCCTGATCGATACTGCAGCGCTTGACCAGCAGGTCGGACAAGCCGTTGGTGATCGGCGTGTTGAGGGTTTTGTGCAGGTGTCCTTTGCGCATGTCGGCATCGATCAGCACCACGCGCTGGCCGCTCAGGGCCATGACGGCGGCGAGGTTGGACGAGACGAAGGTCTTGCCGACCTGCGGGCTCGGCCCGGAAATCATGATGCGGTTGTTGGTCGAATCCAGTCCGGCGAAGTGCAGGCAGGTGCGCAGGCTGCGGATCGATTCGATCGACAGATCCGTCGGGTTACGCAGGGCCAGCAGGTACGCCGGTTTGTCGACACCGTCGCGGGCGCGGCCTTTTTTGTTGTCTTCTTCATCCTGCAAGGCGCTGTACGGAATCGACGCGTACACCGGCAAACCGAGTTGCTCGATGGCCTCAGGGCCTTCCAGACCACGGCTCAGGGATTTACGCAGCAGCACCAGCGCCACACCAACGAAGGCACCGAGGAAGGTGGCGATGATAACGATCAGAGCTTTTTTCGGTTTGACCGGACTGGTCAGGTCGACATCCGCCGCGTCGACCAGCCGCACGTTACCCACCGCGCCGGCACGGACGATGTCCAGCTCTTGGGATTTGTTCAGCAACTGCGTGTAGATCTGCGAGGCCACTTCGACATCGCGGGTCAGGTTGAGCAATTCCTGCTGTGTCGCGGGCAGATCGCCGACTTTGCCTTCCAGCGATTTCTGTTGCTGGGTCAGTTCGCCAATCTGGCTCATCAACGCGCGATAGGCCGGATGCTGCTTGGTGAACTTGCGATCCATCTCCGCCTGCTGCATTTTCAGCTCGGATATCCGCGTTTCCAGCGCTACCGACTGACCGAGCACCGATTGGGTTTCCAGCGAGATGTTCACGGTCTTGCCGTGGGTCTGGTAGGCGTTCAACGCATCGCTGGCCTTGGCCAGATCACGCTTGACCTGCGGCAACTGGCTTTGCAGGAAAGCCAGACTTTGCGCCGCTTCCGCCGAGGTGCGGCGCACGTTCTGATCGACGTACAGCGCAGCAATCTTGTTGAGGATCTTCACCGCTTCAGCGGCGTCGCTGCTGGCCAGCGCCAGTTTGATAATCCCCGATTCCTTGCCCTGCTCGGAGATGTCCAGCGCGTCCTGATAGCCTTGAATGGTCACGATTCGCGGGTTGCGCACCACTTCGAAACGCGTACCTGGGTTAGCCAACAATTGAGTGATCTGCCCTTCTACGCCATCCTGCGCGAAGGCTTCGCCCGCCGTGCCTTCTACCAGCAGGTTGTCGTTGTCATCGAGCAACTGGAAGCGCTTTTGTTCGCCAGCAATCAGGGTGAGTTTCTTGCCCAGCAGTTCTTTCGGCAGATTCAGCCGGGCAAACTCCAGGCGTTCACCACCCCAGGCGTAGCTGGTCAAACCGAAACGCGGCGCAGCGACGCTGGTCTCGGTCTCGCCGCGATAACGCCGGGCGAGAAAGCCGCCAATCATCGGGAAGGTGTTGGGGGTGACATCGATGTCCAGGCGCAAGTCGTCGACGGTTTTGCCGATCACCGCGCGGGATTTGATGATGCCGATTTCGGTCACCGACGGTGATTGCCCGCCGAGCATGCTATTGAGGTCGGAAAAACCTAGCATGTCGTTCTTTTTCGGCTCGACCTGCACCAGCGCATTCGCCAGGTACACGGGCGTGGCCAACACTGCATAGGCCACACCGGTGACCATAAAGGCGCCGGTGAGCGCGCCGATCAACCATTTCTGGTCGATCAAACTGCCGAATATGCCGAGAAGATCAATACTGTCTTGATCATTGTCGCGGGTGCCGATGACGGACGGTAACTGCATAAGTCTGTTCTTACCATTCATTGATCTGAAGAATATTTATCAACGCGCGAGGCGTTGCGCCCATGAGCTAACAGCATCTTCAATCAATGCATGGGCATGAATAAAAGCGGCCTTGCCTTGACGATACGGGTCTTGTATTTCGCGCTCGCTCTGCCACTTGCCGAGCAGAAACACTTTGCCTCTGGCGTGAGAGGCAATCTTCAGTACTTGATTAACATGCTGTTTTTCCATGACCAGAATCAGGTCTGATTCATTGACGATGTCGGCGGTCAGTTGCCGTGCCCTGAAGCCTTCGGCGCTATGCCCATGGTCTTCCAGCACTTGCCGGGCGGAAGCTTCGACACCTTCGCCAACCCGCGCCGACAGGCCTGCGGAGGAGACGGTGATCGCTGAAGGGGCCAGCGCGTTACGCAGCATCAGTTCTGCCGTCGGACTACGGCATATATTGCCCACGCAAACGACAAGGATCTTTCTGAACAAGGTTTTACTTTCCTGTGTAATGTCAAACGGCCAACATCTCGAGAGCAATTGAATGAACCCTCAAGATCTTCCTGCACTCAGAAATAGATTCGCCCTGTTAGTACCGAAGTATTAAGTACCACAGCGTTTAAAAGCCCCCAACCACAATTAGCGGACTAAAAATAACTGTGATTTTCGAGTGATTGTTTTCCGACAAAAAATAACATTCGTGCACTAAGTGCCATTACCTCACTCGAAAATTGAGAAACGAGATCATTTATTCGCAGTTGTCACTTCTCTTCGGGAGAACAGACATGAAATCAACACCTCTCAAAAAACTCGGCGCTTTGGCGTTAATGATGGCGGGGGCTACGACCCAGCTTCACGCCAGCGAGCTGTTTCCCAACCTTCCGGCCAAGAACATCGGCGTACAAGTAAAGATCCAGAACTTCACGGCCGCCGACGCCGCGCAGATCAAATCGGCTGGCTTCGGGTTTGTACGCTTCGGTGTGTGGAGCGACAGCCTGACGGCCAAGGCTTATCAGAAACAGGTCAGCGACGCCTTTGCGGTGGCGCAATCGGCGAGCCTGCCGGTGTTACTGACGGTCCGCGCGATCAAGCCGTTGCCGGCCACATCGAGCGCAGAGCTGACCTCCGCCGGTGAAGGCTTCGGCAACGCCGTGACAGGGCTGCAACAGTCGTACGGCAAGCAACTGGTGGCGATCGAGCTATGGAATGAACCCGATCTGGAAACCTACTGGCCGACAGGCAAGTTCGACACGACGTTTGTGCCGTTCATGAGCGGCGTGTGCAAGGCGTTGCAGGCGCAACCGCCATCGACACCGGTGATCGGCTACGGCTTCGCCCGCCCACCTAGCGCCGGCTCGGCTTCAACCGTGGCGCTGAACCGCATCGTCAGCGAATATCCCAAATGCCTGAGCGCGGTGTCCTATCACCCCTACGGCATGACCGCCACGCAGATCAGCAACGCGCAAAACTTCATTCAGCAAAACTTCCATCTGCCGGGGATCATCAGTGAATGGGGGATTTCGGCGCTCACCTCCAATGGCGGGCCGGAAGGACAAGCGAGCAAGATCAACGCGTTTATTGGCGATGTTAAAAAACTCAATATCCCGCTGACCTCCATCTACGAATGGAAGAACAGCGATTCCGGCAGTAACGATCGCGAGAAGAACTTCGGCCTGCTGACTTCTGACGGCCAGCCGAAACCGGCGCGCATGTCGGTCGAAGCCCTGTTGAACGCCGGGTAGTTCCTGGGCAACCGATCTGTACACAGGTCGGTTGCTTTGAACCTGTTGGCCGTTTTGGCATCGTATTCATCGATACCGCGCCCCGCCTTTCAAACAATTGTTTTCAGGTTGTTGCCGCAGGGGCCATCGATACACGCACCTACCCTTGAGTGGCCGTCAGCGCTCGGGTAATGTCATCAGACCCATAGGACAGAGCACGCCCATGACCTCCAAGCTGGAACAACTCAAACAATTCACCACCGTGGTTGCCGACACCGGCGACTTCGAAGCGATCGCCCGAGTCAAACCGGTCGACGCCACCACCAACCCTTCCCTGCTGCTCAAAGCGGCGGCCATTCCGGCCTACGCCGAGCTGCTGAACGCCTGCGTCAGCGACTGCAAGGGCGATGTCGGCCTGGCCAGTGACCGTTTCGGCGTCGCGGTGGGTCAGGAAATTCTCAAAGTGATCCCGGGCCGTATTTCCACCGAAGTGGATGCGCGCCTGTCGTTCGACAAGGATGCCGTGCTGAAACGCGCACATCGCTTGATCGAGCTGTACGACAAGGCCGGTATCGGTCGTGATCGCGTACTGATCAAGATCGCCTCGACCTGGGAAGGCATCCGCGCCGCCGAAGTATTGGAAAAGGAAGGCATTCAGACCAACCTGACCCTGCTGTTCTCCTTCGCACAGGCTGCCGCGTGCGCCGACGCGGGTGTGTTCCTGATTTCGCCATTCGTGGGCCGCATCTACGACTGGTACAAGAAGGCCAATGGCAACGACTACACCGGCGCCGATGATCCGGGCGTACAGTCGGTTACCCGCATCTACAATTACTACAAGTCCAATGACTACAAAACTGTGGTCATGGGCGCGAGCTTCCGTAACCTCAATCAGATCGAGCAACTGGCCGGCTGCGACCGCCTGACCATCAGCCCGGACCTGATCGACAAGCTGGCGGCCGATACCGGCAAGCTGGAGCGCAAACTGGCCCCAGGCAACGCCGGTGAAGCCCGTTTGAGCCTCAATGAAGCGCAGTTCCGCTGGTTGTCCAACGAAGACGCGATGGCCACCGAGAAACTGGCAGAGGGCATTCGTCAGTTTGCTCGCGATCAGGAGAAGCTTGAGGCGCTGTTGCAGGCCAAGCTGTGATTTGAGTGGGTGAAATGCAAAAAGGGCGAACCTTCACAGGTTCGCCCTTTTTTGTGTGCGCTGGATTACATCAGTGTTCTTGCGAGAGCTATCGCGAGCAGGCTCACTCCTACAGGGGATCTGTGGTCTGATCGCGATTGTGTGTCGAATGAAGAACCCTGTAGGAGTGAGCCTGCTCGCGATGAGGCCAGCAGGGCCTACCCTCAATTCAGCGGATCAATGCCGCTCGAGGGCATTCACCAGATCATGAAACGCTTCACGATTGGAATCGTTGAGGCCCATGAGGATCTTGTGCGCTTCGAGCACCTTGATCCGCACCACTTCTTCCGACTGGTCCTGATCCGGCAGGTCGTCCAGGCACTCCGGGCATGGCACCGGGTGATTGACGATGTTGAACACCTGCTCGAAGCCCATCGACTGCAGCAGACGGGTGATGTCTTCGTGGGTGGTGACGACGGTCGGCAGCAGGCCGACCTTCTGCCGCGACAGGATCGACAGTTTGGCCAACAGGCCCAATGTCGTGCTGTCGATGCTGCGGGTTTCGGTCAAATCGATCACGATCGCGTTGAAATTCAGCGCGGTGAAGATTTTCTCAATAGTCGCATCCAACGCCGAACACAGGGTCAGGCGAACTTCACCGACGAACTTCAGGACGAAGGTGCCGTCCTGCTCGGCGAACTGGATTCTACCGGTACTCATTAAAGATTCCTGCTCAACACCAACAGGGCGATATCATCCGGCATCTCCCCTAGCGTGGCCAATCCAAACACTTGCCGCAGACCATCCAGGCTGCCGCCCGCCGACTTCACCCGTTGAGGCAAAGCGGCTTCTTTTTCTTTGAGCGTAGGTTCTGGCAAAAGATCCAGAATGCCATCGGACATCAGCGTCAGGCTGAATGTCGGCGGCAGCTCAAGCACGTGGTCTTCGTAGGTGGCTTCATTGAACAGCCCCACCGGCAGACCACGCCCTTCGAGATAACGAACACTGTCAGGCGTGTACAACACAGGCAACGGCAGATGGCCGCCGATGCTATAGGTCAACAAACCGGTCTCCTCGTCGATGACTCCACCGACCATTGTGACGTGTTTACCCAGCTTACAACTGATCAGCCCCCGGTTGATATGACCAAGGACTTCCGAAGGCTTGAATTCCGGCAATGTGCCGTTGCGCTTGGATTCGAACAGCAAGCGCGTGGTCATGAACTTCAGCAGCACGGTGACGAAGGCTGAAGAGGCGCCATGACCGGAGACGTCCGCCAGGTAAAACGCGACCCGGCGCTCGTCGACACGGAAATAGTCGACAAAATCACCCGACAGGTACAACGACGGGATGATCTGGTGCGCGAACTTGAACTCGTCGATGCTCCACGGGCTTTCCGGCAGCATGTTCATCTGCACCTGGCGACCGGCGTTCTGGTCTTCCTGGAGCAGGTTGAGGCTGGCCTCAAGCTCGCGGTTGGCCTTTTCCAGCTTCTCGCGGTAGCGCTGGTTTTCCACCAGCAGGCGCGCACGATCCAGGGCCCGGCGCACAGAGTGCTCGAGCACAGCCAGATCTTCGAGAGGCTTGATCAGGTAGTCCGCCGCGCCCAGGCGCAGAGCCTCGACCGCGTCGTTCATCACGCCGGCACCCGACACCACGATCACCGGCGTCTGCGGTGAACGCTCGGTAACCTGACGGATCAGTTCGAGACCGCCCATCTGCGGCATGCGCAGATCGCAGATGACCAAGTCGGGCTGTTCTTGCTCGAATACCTGAAGACCCTGTTGGCCGTTGCTGGCCTGCAGGACGCTGAAACCACTGTCTTCCAAATAGGCCGCGAGGCTCGCGCGCACTACTTCGTCATCATCGATTATCAGCAGCGTGGCACTGGTTTTTGGCATGTGGGCAAACGGCGCCAGAATTAGGTTGGCGTAGTTGGCGGGGCATCGGGCCCTGCGCAGACTACTGGATTCGCTTTCTAGCCTCTCTGCTGCACCGCTTTCGAGCATTGTCTGCAAACGCGGTTACATCAGAGGTGCCCTTCTAAGGCGCAGACGGTACTCCCATCCGCAGAGCGTTTCAAGCATGCGCCGATGGTCGCTTGACGACTTTACTTGTCAAATCACCGAGAGTTATAAGAACAGCTCAAACCGTAACCCAATGGAAGGACGTAACCATGAGTCAAACCAGTCGGGACTACAGCGAAAAGCGCGATTTCATCCGCATGCGGGTCGATGCCGATATCGTGTTGATTCATGAAGGCGATCAGATTTCAGGGGTGTGCATCGACCTCTCCAGCAGTGGCATGCAGGTCGAAGCGCCGCGTCGGTTCGCGGTCGGCGACCGTTTGAGCGTACGCATCGACTCCGATCTCGCCGCACTCCGCGGCCTTGAGGCAGAGACCGAAGTGGTCTGGGTCAGTGCACAGGATGGCGGCGGCCAAAAGCTCGGCCTGACCATCCTGAAGATGAAATAGCTACACACAAAAAAGGCGACCCTGAGGTCGCCTTGTTTTTATCGGTCGAGATTAAAAATCGTCTTCGACCTGGCCATCCTTCACCTTGAACTCGCGGTTCTGCAAGTAGGCATTGCGGATGAAGGTGTATTTGTCGCCGCTGATCAGCTTCTCGCTCGACAGCAGGCTGGCGCGGGTATCGACGATGTTCAGACCGAAGATCGAGTTACGCGTAGGCACGTGGTCGATGTAGCGGTACATACCGGTGTAGCTGTCGACGTATTTCGACGGTGCGTCACGCAAGGTGCTCGGACCCATCAGCGGCAGCATCACATACGGACCGCTGCCGACGCCCCAGTAACCGAGAGTCTGACCGAAGTCTTCGTCGCTACGGTTCAGGCCCATCTTGGTGCCGACATCGAAGAAACCGAGCAGGCCGAAGGTGGTGTTGAAGATCAGGCGAGCGGTGTCGACGCCAGCGGCAGCCGGTTTGGCTTGCAGGATGTTGTTGGCAAGGTTGGTGACGTCACCGACGTTGCGAAACATGTTGTGGATGCCGTCTTCGAGGAACTGCGGTGTGACGAACTCATAGCCCTGCGCCAATGGCTTCAGCGCGTAAGTATCAACGAAGTCGTTGAACTGGAAAATTGGACGGTTAACGCTTTCCCAAGGGTCTTCTTCCGTTGCCGCCTGAGTGGCGAACGGAGCCAGCAACAGGCCGGCACATACACAAAGCTGAGCGAGCGGATTGCTCCAGCGCATAGAAAAACTCCTTGGAATGGTACTGTCGCGGACCTCTGGGCCCGGCTATTCAGGTCGCTAGTATAAGCGTAAAAGCCCGTTTGGACAGTCCGCGCAATGCAGCAGTCTGTAGGACGCTTCGTGCATCGCCCTTCACACCGCTGTCATCCAACTGTCACTGATACGCCCTAGCCTGATCGTTATTTCAGGGATGTTGCCATGACACACGCCGAAACCTTGCCCGTCGCCGCGCCCAGACTGACTGCGGTACTGTTTGGACTCAGCGGTTGCCTGGTGGATTTCGGTGCCCGCGCCCGGCAACAGACGATCGCCCTGCCTGAATACGCTGAGGCCACGCCGGGCGCGCTCGACAGTCTGCACAGTTTGCAGCGCCAGCAGATTCCCTGCGCCTGGCTGGATGAACTGTCCCCTGCCCTCGCCCAATCGTTGTCGGCCTCACTGCCGACGTGGATCAAACCTGCGCAACATTCGGCAACAATCAATCCATGGCCTGCACCGAACGCTTGCTGGCAGGCCCTGATGGACCTGAACGTCAGCAGTCTGGACGGCTGCGTATTGGTCAGTGGTGAGCCGCGCTTGCTGCAATCGGGCCTTAACGCCGGTCTGTGGACGATCGGCCTCGCCTCCTGCGGCTCGCTGTGCGGCCTGGCGCCGGGCGAATGGCAAGCGCTGAGCCAGAAAGAACGCGAACAACTGCGTGGCAAGGCGACGATGCAGTTGTTCGGCCTCGGCGTGCATTCGGTTATCGATCACTTGGGTGAACTCGACACCTGCCTGGCCGACATCAGCCTGCGCCGTCACAAAGGCGAAAAGCCCTGATCGGGATCATGCAGGTTTGCCGGGAGTGGATTAATCTAAAGGTCAGCCATAGACCTTTGGCGCGCGGCTGCGGTCAATGCCAGTGCCTATTGATAAAAGGAAAACACCATGCCCGCCCAAGAACTGCAAAAACAGCTCGATACCCTGCGCGAGCAGCTGGAGCAGAATCCGCCGCTGTCGGAAGCCGAGCGTGAGGATTTGCATGCGCTGATGGCGCAGATTGAATCCGAAATTCAACTGGAGACTGCCACGCAAGACGCCAGCATCGCTGACGGCGTCAATCTGGCGGTTGATCGCTTTGAACTCGAACATCCGGCCATTGCCGGCACCCTGCGCAACATCGTTAATGCGCTGGGCAGCATGGGGATCTGATTCTCCCCGAAACGCAAAAAGCCCTGCCATCACTGGCAGGGCTTTTTCATTTCAACTTTGGCAATGCGTTCCCCTACAGTTGATCTTTATTGACGCACGAGGCGGTGATTCGGCAGCTGTACGCTTTCGGTGCTGCGATATGGGTTGATGTCCAATCCACCGCGACGCACGTAACGTGCAAACACCGTGAGTTTCTCCGGTTTCAGCAAGCGCTGCAGATCAAGGAAAATCCGCTCCACACACTGCTCATGGAAGTCTGAGTGCTGGCGGAAGCTGACGATGTATTCGAGCAAACTGGCGTGATCCAGTGCCGATCCACGATATTCCACCACCACCGTGCCCCAGTCCGGCTGACTGGTCACCGGGCAATTGGATTTGAGCAGATGGCTATACACCGTCTCCTCGACGATCCGCGACTCATCGCAACGCAGCAATTCCGGGCGCGGATGCTCGTAGTTGCTGACGCTGATATCCAGATCATCGATGCACACGCCCGGCAACGCCACAACGCCTTCCGCTTCAACGTCCTTGAGGCTGCGAACGCGCACCCCCACCGGTTTGCCGGCGGCAGCCGACAGATCCTTGATCAGGGTCGCTTCCAAGGATGCCACGTCGGCAAACGCCGTCTGGTTCAGCGAGTTCAAATACAGCTTGAACGACTTCGATTCGATGATGTTCGGCGAATCCGCCGGGATGCTGAATTCGCCGATCGCCACCACCGGTTTACCCGACGGCAGCAGCCACGACAACTCGAAGCAGTTCCAGAAATCCACACCTTTATACGGCAGGGTGTCGGCGGTCAGGCCCAGTTCGGCCCATTTCGCGGTGCGCGGAATCGGGAACAGCAGGGACGGCGTGTACGTGGCGATGTATTCGCTGGATTTGCCCAGCGGCGAGTGTTCGGCTGCGGGATGCATGGCGGAAACCTGACTGAATAATCAGCGGATTCTACCAGCCTTTGCCCGCGCCTTTGAGTGCTTACTGACTGACCGTCAGTTTGCCGACCATGCCCGCCTGATAATGCCCGGGAATATTGCAGGCAAATTCCAGACTGGTGGCCTTGCTGAAGGTCCAGGTCAACTCAGCGGTTTGGCCCGGCTCGACCAGCACGCTGTTCGGATCGTCATGTTTCATGCCATGGCCCATCGCTGCGTGATCCATGCCGGCCATATCGTGGGACATTTCCTTCATGCCGGTAGGCGTAAGCATGCCGCTTTGCTGCATCTGCAACATTTCCTGCTGGTGTTTGGCGTGCATCGCCGCGTCACCGAGGTTGAATTCGTGCAGCAGTTGGCCTTTATTCACCAGCACAAAGCGAACGGTCTCACCGGCCTTGATCTGAATGGTCTTGGGATCGAAGGACATATCGCCCATCACCACTTCAATGCTGCGCGAGGCTTTGGCGGCAGGCGCTGGCTGGCCGAAATCATAGGTGTGCGCGGGAGCTGCAAACACCGACGAACTCATTGCCAACAAACAGAAGGCCAGGGATTGGCGTAAAAACATGGTCGTACTCCAACAAGATAAGGTTCAGCTTATGGGAAACTTTAGCCGGCCTGCGCTGGCATCTACCTGACAGGCAGATTACAACTTTGTCAGGTTGACGTTTGTCGCCAGCGCTCACGGTATAAAGCTTTCGTGACTACAACACCCCCGAACCCACCCGAGTCGCCCATGAAACTGTTGATCGTCGAAGACCAAGCGAAAACCGGCCAATACCTGCGTCAGGGCCTGACCGAGGCCGGGTTCAATACGGAACTGGTGGCCGACGGCAACAGTGGTCAGCATCTGGCGCTGAGTGGTGATTACGCGCTGCTGATCCTCGACGTGATGCTGCCAGGGCGCAGTGGCTGGCAGATCCTGCAAGCGGTGCGCAGCGCCGGGCTGGATACGCCGGTACTTTTTCTGACAGCCAAAGACGCCGTAGAGGACAGGGTTCACGGCCTCGAACTGGGCGCCGACGACTACCTGGTCAAACCGTTCGCCTTCTCCGAACTGCTGGCGCGGGTACGTAGCCTGTTGCGTCGCGGCAGTGCTACAACCCAGGAAACCAGCCTGCAACTGGCCGATTTGCGCCTGGATCTGATCCGTCGCCGCGTCGAACGCAGCGGCCAGCGCATCGACCTGACGGCAAAGGAATTCGCACTATTGGAAATGCTCCTGCGTCGCCAAGGCGAAGTGCTGCCAAAGTCGCTGATCGCTTCACAGGTCTGGGACATGAATTTCGACAGCGATACCAATGTCATCGAAGTGGCGATCCGCCGTTTGCGCCTGAAGATCGACGACGAATTCCCCAACAAACTGATCCACACCGTGCGCGGCATGGGTTACGTGCTCGAAGAGCGTGGCGCCTGATGCGCCGATTGTCCCTGAGTTCGCGCCTGGCCTTGTTGTTTGCCGCTTGCACCGCTGTGGTTTCGCTGTTCGCCGGGGTGTTGTTCAACCGCGCCAGCGAAGCGCACTTTATCGAACTCGACCAGCAACAACTGGACGGCAAGCTGATCGGCCTGCGCCGCGCCTTGCAGGATCTTCAGCCCGGTCAACGTGAAGCACGGCTGGCGGATGAGCTGAGCCGTCAGGCCGATCTGTCGTTGCGCATTACCGGCACTGACGGCCAGCGCTGGTATGACAGTTCGACGCAAATCCCCAAGGATTTGCCGCAACAATCCGGCCTGTCGACCATCAGCCATGACGGCACCGATTACCGCGTGTTTAACGCCCCGCTCTACCCGGACAAAGCCGATTCACCGCAACTGTCCTTGTTGCTGGACATCACCCATCACCAACACTTCCTGCAACGCATGCAGCACCTGATCTGGCTGACCGTCGGGTTGTCAGCGCTGGCGACGGCGTTGCTCGGTGCCTGGGCCGCACGCAGCGGCTTACGGCCATTGCGACGCATGAGTGCAGTCGCCCGTGGGATTTCCGCACAATCGCTGAATGCGCGACTGCCCGAAGCGCAAATGCCGCCAGAACTTGCGGAAATGGCCCGCAGCTTCAACGCCATGCTCGCACGCCTCGACGACTCGTTTCAGCGGCTCTCGGCGTTTTCCGCCGACATTGCCCATGAGTTGCGTACACCACTGTCGAACCTGCTGACCCACACTCAGGTCACCCTCACCCGCCCCCGGCCGATCGAGGACTACCGCGAAGCGCTGCACAGCAACCTCGAAGAACTGCAATGGATGGCACAACTGGTCAACGACATGTTGTATCTGGCCAAGGCCGATCATGGCTTGCTGATGCCCAAGCGGGAACCGCTGGAACTGGCGGATGAAACAGATGTGCTTTTGGAATTTTTTGCGCCGCTGGCGGAGGACGCCGGGGTCAAACTGACGCGTGAGGGCAATGCGCGGATCGAGGGTGATCGCAGTATGTTGCGCCGGGCCTTGTCGAATCTGCTGGATAACGCGCTGCGGTTTACCCCGGCTGAGGGCGATGTGAGCTTGCGGATCGTTGATCAACCGAACGCGGTACGCATTTCAGTCGAGAACAGTGGCGAGGGGATTTCTGCGGAGTTGTTGCCACGCCTGTTTGATCGATTTTATCGGGCCGATCCGGCGCGGCAGGAAGGCAGCAGTGAGCATGCGGGATTGGGATTGGCGATTACTCAGTCCATCGTCCGTGCCCATGGTGGGCAGATTCATTGCGAATCAGAGGCGGGATGGACGCGGTTTGTGATTGAGTTGCCTCGAACCTGATCGTTCCCACGCTCTGCGTGGGAATGCAGCCCGGGACGCTCCGCGTCCCTTCCAGAGCCGAACGCGGAGCGTCCGTTGAGGCGTTCCCACGCAGAGCGTGGGAACGAGCATGGAGTCGCTTACGAATATCTCAGGGCGTGAGCCGGCTCGATCTTCGCCGCCCGCCACGCCGGATACACCGTCGCCAGGAAGCTCAGAATAAAGCCCGCCGAGCAAATCAACAGCACATCCCCACCCTGCAATTCCGACGGCAAATTGCTGACGAAATACACATCCGAACTGAAGATGTGCTGCCCGCTGACTCGCTCGATCCAGCCGACGATCTGACTGACATTCAGCGCGGCGATCACGCCCAACACGCCGCCAATGATCGTACCGACAATGCCGATCACCGTGCCCTGCACCATGAAAATCGCCATGATCTGCCGGGGCGTCGCGCCGATGGTACGCAGGATCGCGATGTCCGCGCCCTTGTCGTTCACCACCATGATCAGGGTCGCGATGATGTTGAACGCCGCCACCGCGACGATCATCAGCAACAGCAGGCCGATCATGGTTTTTTCCATTTTCATCGCGCTGAACAGGCTGCCCTGGGTGTGGGTCCAGTCGTCAGCCTTGAAGTCCGCGCCCAACCCGGCAGCGATATCCGAGGAGACTTTCGGTGCGGCGTACAGGTCTTTGACCGCCAGACGCACACTCTGAACCTGATTCGGCTCCCAATGCTGCATGGTCGCGGCATCGGCGACGTGGATCAGGCCCATGGAGCCGTCCAGCTCAGCGCCGACCTTGAACACACCGACCACGTTCAGACGCTGCATGCGCGGGGTGATGCCGCCCGGCGCAGTACTGACTTCCGGGACGATCAGGGTGATCTTGTCGCCGACATTGAGGCGGAAACGCCGCGCAGTGATTTCGCCAATCACCACGCCGAACTCGCCGGGTTTCAAGGCATCCAGACGGCCCTGCACAATGTGCTGGGCAACGATGGAAACCTTGCCTTCCTGCGCCGGATCAACGCCGCTGATCTGGATCGGCTGCATCAACCCCTTGTAAGACAGCATGCCTTCCATCTCAGTGAACGGCACGGCGGCAGTCACCTCAGGATTCTTCATCGCGGCGGCGGCGACCGGCTGCCAATCATCTATCGGCTTGACGCCAACGATGGTCGCGTGCGGCACCATGCCGAGGATGCGCGAGCTCATTTCGCGCTGGAAGCCGTTCATCACCGACAACACCACGATCATCGCCAGCACGCCGAGGGCGAGGCCGATCATCGAGGTCATCGAAATGAACGAAACAAAGCGATTGCGGCGCTTGGCGCGGGTATAGCGCGTGCCGATAAAGATCGATAACGGTCTGAACATTCGCTGGGGCACCGTATAAAAATAAAAGACCCGACGCCTTTGCAGGCGCCAGGTTTCAGCCAATCAGATAGGCGTGAGGCAACCTTCTTGCAGGTGCAGTACGCGATCCATCTGGCGGGCCAGGTTCATGTCGTGAGTCACCACCAGGAACGCCGTGCGCATCGAGGTGCTGAGTTCCAGCATCAAATCCTGAATGCCCTGGGCGGTGTGGGAGTCGAGGTTGCCGGTTGGCTCATCGAGCATCACCAGGCCTGGCTTGTTCACCAGGGCGCGAGCGATGGCCACACGTTGACGCTCGCCACCGGACAGTTCCGCCGGCTTGTGCTCCAGACGATGACCGAGGCCAACGCGCTCCAGCAGTGCCGTGGCACGCTGACGGGCTTCCGGGATCGGCGTCTTGCCGATCAGCAGCGGCATGCAGACGTTTTCCAGTGCGGTGAATTCCGGCAGCAAGTGGTGGAACTGGTAAACGAAACCGAGCGCACGGTTACGCAACAGGCCACGCTTCTTCTCGCTCAGTGCCGACAACTCTTCGCCGTCGAGCCAGACGCTGCCCTTGGTCGGCGTGTCCAGACCACCAAGCAGGTTGAGCAAGGTACTTTTGCCCGAACCCGAGGTGCCGACGATCGCCACACGCTCGCCCGGGTGCAACTCCAGTTGCAGGCCGGCCAATACCTCTACCGATTCCGGGCCTTCCTCGTAGGATTTGCCCAGATTACGGCAGCTCAAGATTGCTTGTTCACTCATGCCCGACTCACTCATAACGTAGCGCCTCCGCCGGCTGGGTGCGCGCGGCACGCCAGGCGGGATACAGGGTGGCGAGGAAACTCAGAACCAACGCCGCCGCGCAGACCATGACCACATCCTGGCTCTGCACCTGCGACGGAAGATAATCAATGAAATACACGTCAGCATTAAGGAATTTGTGGCCGATCAGGCCTTCCAGTGCCGAGATCGCGGCGCTGACATTAAGCGCCGCGAAAATCCCGACCACCGCACCAATCGCCGTGCCGACCACACCGATCACCGTGCCTTGCACCATGAACGTGCGCATGATCGTGCCCGGCGTCGCGCCCAAGGTGCGCAGAATGGCGATGTCGCCCTTCTTGTCGTTGACCACCATCACCAGCGTGGAAATGATGTTGAACGCCGCTACGGCGACAATCAGCAGCAACAGCAGACCGATCATGGCTTTTTCCATGCGGATCGCCTGATACAGATTGCCGTGGGTGCGCGTCCAGTCGCGGGCGTAGTAATGATCTTCGCCGAGTTGCTGGGCGATGTTCCATGCCACGCGTGGTGCCTGGAACAGGTCGTCGAACTTCAGGCGGATGCCCTGCACCTGATCAGGCTTCCAGCGGTGCATCTTCGCCAGATCCTGCAGGTTGGTGACGCCCAGATAGCCATCGAGTTCGCCGGCGCCGACATGAAAAATGCCGACCACGGTGAAGCGCTTCATGCGCGGGAACATCCCGGCCGGAGTCACGCTGACCTCCGGCGCGACGAAGGTGACCTTGTCACCGATGCCCACGCCGAGCTTGGTCGCGGCCTTGTCGCCGATGACGATGCCGAAGCTGCCCGGCGTCAACTCGTCGAGTTTGCCCTGCTTCATGAAGTTGTCGATGATCGACACGTTGCGCTCGAGCGCAGGGTCGATGGCGTTGAGCAACACCTTGGACACCTGACCGTTATTGGTCAGCAGGCCCTGCATCTGGGTGAACGGCGCAACCGCCGTCACCTGCGGGTTCTGCTTGACCTTGTTGGCCAGACTTTGCCAATCGTTGATCGGCTCAGTGGATTCAATGGTCGCGTGGGGCACCATGCCCAGCACGCGGGTGCGCATCTCATGATCGAAGCCGTTCATCACCGAGAGCACGACGATCATCACGACCACGCCAAGGGCGAGCCCGATCATCGAAGTCAGGGAAATGAATGACACAAAATGATTGCGACGCTTTGCACGGGTATAACGCGTGCCGATAAATACGAAGAGAGGTCTGAACATGTCGGGGCTTGTTCGGAGGGAAAAGGAACGTCCTTGTGGCGGGGGTCGATAACCAGCTTTACACTCAGACCACCGCCGCTACCATGGGTTCGCCATGTCGACATTAGATGAAGAAGATCGCCGCGAATACTACCGTATCGAGGACACGATCGCACTGGAAATTCGGCCCCTGTCCGCTCCCGAAGCCGCAGGCCAGGAAGTGTTGCAGGATGCTTCCCCGCTGTTCAACCTGCTCAGTGAACTGCACCTGAGCGAATTCGAGTCGCAGCACCTGTTGCGCCAGATCAGCGAGCGCGACCGGGCCATCGCCGCGTTCCTGAAATCGCAGAACAAACGCATAGACCTGCTCAGCCAAGTGGTCGCCCTGACTGTGCTCGGCCATATCGGCGAGCCGCAACCGGTGATCATTTCCGAGGGGGGGATCGACTTCCAGCACCCGACGCCGATTGCCACCGGCGCACACCTGTCGGTGAAACTGGTGCTGATGCCGCAAGCGCTGGGCCTGCTGCTGCGCGCCCGCGTCACCCATTGCGATCGCAAGGGCGAAGGTTATGACATAGGCACCGAGTTCGAACACTTGACCGACGCCCAACGCCAGTTGCTCGCCCGCTACATCTTGCAGAAGCAGGCCCAGGAACGACGTCTGGCCCGAGAACAGAACGAATCAGGCATTTAAATTTAAGGAAGAACCGTGACCCTCATCTACGGCCACCGCGGCGCCAAGGGCGAAGCACCGGAAAACACCCTGAGCAGCTTTCAGGAATGTCTCAAGCACGGCGTGCGCCGCTGCGAACTGGATCTGCACCTGTCCAAGGACGGCGAGTTGATGGTCATCCACGACCCGACCCTCAAGCGCACCACGGAACGGCGTGGCAAGGTCGTCGAGCACACCGCGGCCGAGCTGGTGACTTACGACGCGCGCAAGGGCGGTCCTGGCTGGATCAAACCCTGCCCGATTCCGACACTGGAAGAGCTGTTCGAAAAATGCGATTTCGAGCACTGGCAACTGGAAGTCAAAAGCGCTTCGCGTACTCGCGCAGCAACCACCGTGCTGGCGATTCGTGAAATGGCCCAACGGCATGGCCTGCTCGACAAGGTGACGATCACCTCGAGTTCGCGGGAAGTGCTGAAAGCGGCGCTGGATCTGGTGCCGGACGTGTCGCGCGGACTGGTGGCCGAATACGCCTGGCTCGACCCGCTGAAGGTCGCGGCCAGCTATGGCTGTGAGATTCTTGCGCTGAACTGGACGCTGTGTACGCCGGAACGCCTGCAGAAGGCGCAGCGTCAGGGGCTGCATGTGTCGGTGTGGACCGTCAACGAGCCTGCGCTGATGCGCAGACTCGCCGACTTCGGCGTTGACAGCCTGATTACAGACTTTCCCGGTTTGGCCACTGCCACCCTCGAGAATTGCTGAAATCGGTCTCCCCGGCCGGCTCAGGCCACCGGCCGGAGCCCGTCAAAAAAGCCGGTTGAGGCCGTCGTACGCTGCTACCCGATAGGCTTCAGCCATGGTCGGGTAGTTGAACGTGGTGTTGACGAAGTACTTCAGGGTGTTCAGTTCGCCCGGCTGGTTCATGATCGCCTGACCGATGTGGACGATCTCCGACGCCTGATAACCGAAGCAGTGAACGCCCAGCACTTCCAGGGTTTCACGGTGGAACAGGATTTTCAGCATGCCTTGCGGCTCGCCGGCGATCTGTGCACGCGCCATGCTCTTGAAGAACGCCTTGCCGACTTCGTACGGCACTTTGGCCTGGGTCAGTTCCTGCTCGTTCTTGCCGATCGAGCTGATCTCCGGAATGGTGTAGATGCCGGTCGGCACGTCATTCACAAAGCGCCAGCTACCGTTATCAACAATGCTGCCAGCAGCCGAACGACCCTGGTCGTGGGCGGCACTGGCCAGGCTCGGCCAGCCGATCACGTCACCGGCACCGTAGATGTTCGGCACGCAGGTGCGGTACGCCTCGTCGACTTCGATCTGGCCACGGCTGTTGACCTTGACGCCGATGTTTTCCAGACCCAGCGTGTCGGTGTTGCCGGTACGGCCGTTGCACCAGAGCAAGGCGTCGGCCTTGATCTTCTTGCCGGACTTCAGGTGCAGGATCACCCCGTTGTCGACGCCTTCAACGCGATCGTAATCTTCGTTGTGGCGCACGGTGATGTTGTTGTTGCTGAAGTGGTAGCTCAACGCCTGGGAGATTTCCGAGTCGAGGAAGCTCAGCAACTGACCACGGTTGTCGACCAGCTCGACCAGTACACCCAGACCGCTGAAGATCGATGCGTATTCGCAACCGATCACGCCGGCGCCGTAAACGATCAGTTTGCGCGGGGTGTGATTGAGGCTGAGGATGGTGTCGCTATCGTAGATACGCGGGTGGTGGAAATCGATGTCCGCCGGACGATAAGGACGCGAGCCAGTGGCGATGATGATGTGCTTGGCCACCAGTTTTTCGACCACACCGTTGGCGCAGACCACTTCGATGGTTTGCTCGTCGGCGAAACTGCCGGTGCCGAAGAACACGTCGACGCGGTTACGGGCGTAGTAGCCGGTACGCGAAGCGACTTGTTTGGAAATAACCTTTTCAGCGCTTTTCAACACGTCCGGGAAGGAGAACCAGCGTGGCTCGCCGATCGCCCGGAACATAGGATTAGTGTTGAACTGCATGATCTGCCGCACCGAGTGACGCAGTGCCTTGGACGGGATGGTGCCGAGGTGGGTGCAGTTGCCGCCGACCTGGCGACGGCTGTCGACCATCGCGACCTTGCGCCCTGCTTTGGCGGCGTTCATTGCCGCGCCTTCTCCCGCCGGGCCGGAACCCAGCACCACCACGTCGTAGTTGTAGACAGCCATGCGTACTCCTCAGAACAGGCCGCGGTGCCAGCAGCACCGGCGGCTAAATCACGCCGAACGGCGGCGCGAAGGAACAATTGGGGGGTCAATCAAGAACCCGGACACAGTCTATAGAAGCGTCAACGCCGCGCACATTAACCCTTGGTCGCGTCGTAGGCTACTTTTGCCTGCACTACAACGCCAGCTTTCGTATTGTTCTCAGTCAGTTTTTTCGCCACTGAGGCGTTCGAAAGCCTTGTTGGTGCGGACGACAAAACCTGTATCGGCACGAATCACAAAGAATGCACCAATGTCATGCTTTTCGGCATAGTCCCAGGCCCTTTCAGGGCCGAGAATCAACAACAGCGTCGATAGTCCATCGGCCATCAACGCTGAAGGATGAATCACCGTGACTGACGCCAGATCGTGTAGGACAGGTGCACCGGTGTGCGCATCGAAAGTGTGGGAATAGCGCCGACCGTCCTGCAGGAAATAGTTGCGGTAGTCGCCGGAGGTGGAAACGCTGTAGCCGTCGACATTGATGATGCGCTCGGCGACCTGTTGATCGTCACGGGGCTCTTCGAGAGCAATGCGCCACGGTGAGCCATCAAGCTTTCTGCCTTTGGCTTTCAACTCACCCGTGGCTTCAGCGAGGTAATCGTGGATACCCAGGGCGTCGAGTCTGGCCGCGATGGTGTCGACGGCATAACCGGCGGCGATGCTATTGAAGTCGACCTCGACGGCGGCGTCTTTGCACAATTGATCGCCATTGACGTGCAGGTGCTGATGGCCGACCCGCTGCATCACTTCGGCCAGCGCAGCGGCGTCAGGGACTTTCTCCTCGCGGCCTTGTGGGCCGAACCCCCAGAGGTTCATCAGCGGTTCGACGGTCAGGTCGTAGGAGCCCTCGCTTTGCGCTGACAGTTGTTCGCCAGTTCGGACCAATTCGAGTACCGACCCAGGCATTTTCTGACAGCTGTTGGCGGGCAAAGCGTTGAAGCGCTCGATATCCGAATCATTGCGATAGGTGGACAACTGTCGATCGACTTCGCCGAGGATGCCCTCCACTTCACTGCGAACCTGAGTTGATTCAGGCATGCCGGCGTGGCGTACGTACTTGATTGAATACGTACTGCCCATGGTAGGCCCGCCGAAGCTTTCCATGGACTCGCCATTACCGCAGCCAGCCAATACGCCAGCCAGCATCACAAGCCAAAACAAGCGTCCAGTGAACAATTATTCATCTCTCCGTAAAACCGCGGCGGCCATTATGAATTAAAGGATCTGCAACATCTTTATACAAAATCCAATAGCGAGTACCTGAACATGTCCTCCACCACGGGCAAAGGCAAAGCGATCTTTCGCGTTGTCAGCGGCAACTTTCTCGAAATGTTCGACTTCATGGTCTACGGCTTTTACGCCACGGCCATCGCCAAAACCTTCTTCCCCACCGACAGTGCCTTCGCTTCGCTGATGCTTTCACTGGCCACGTTTGGTGCCGGTTTTCTGATGCGTCCGCTGGGGGCGATTTTCCTCGGCGCCTACATCGACCGTCATGGCCGTCGCCAAGGCTTGATCATCACGTTGGCGTTGATGGCTGCCGGCACGGTGCTGATTGCCTGCGTTCCGGGCTATGCGACCCTTGGCGTCGCTGCGCCATTAATCGTACTGTTCGGTCGCTTGTTGCAAGGCTTCTCGGCCGGCGTGGAGCTGGGTGGTGTGTCGGTGTATCTGGCAGAGATCGCCACACCGGGCCGCAAGGGCTTCTTCGTCAGTTGGCAGTCGGCGAGTCAGCAAGCGGCAGTGGTCTTCGCCGGATTGCTCGGTGTGGGTCTCAACCATTGGCTGAGCCCGGAACAGATGGGTGACTGGGGCTGGCGCGTGCCATTCCTGATCGGCTGCATGATTGTGCCGGTCATTTTCGTGATCCGTCGCTCACTGGAGGAAACCCCAGAGTTCCAGGCCAGAAAACATCGCCCTACCCTGCGGGAAATCGTCCGCTCGATCGGTCAGAACTTTGGCATCGTCATCGCAGGCATGGCACTGGTGGTGATGACCACTGTTTCTTTCTACCTGATCACCGCGTACACCCCGACATTCGGCAAGGCTGAACTGCACCTGTCGGACTTCGACGCGTTGCTGGTTACCGTGTGCATTGGCCTTTCTAATTTTTTCTGGTTGCCGGTGATGGGTTCAGTGTCCGACAAGATCGGACGTAAACCCCTACTGCTCGCGGCGACGATTCTGGCGATTCTGACGGCCTACCCTGCCCTGTCGTGGCTGGTGGCGAACCCGAGTTTCAGCCATTTGCTGATCGTCGAGTTGTGGCTGTCGTTCCTGTATGGCTCGTACAACGGCGCGATGGTGGTGGCGCTGACCGAGATCATGCCGGTTGAAGTGCGCACGACCGGCTTCTCGCTGGCCTACAGCCTGGCGACAGCGACGTTCGGCGGGTTTACCCCGGCGGCGTGTACGTATCTGATTCATGTGCTGGATAACAAGGCTGCGCCGGGGATCTGGCTCAGTGGTGCGGCGGTGCTGGGGTTGATTGCGACGCTGGTGTTGTTCCGGGGCAATAAGCATGAACTGCGCACGGCGCAGGCAGCCATACCCGGCGGCGCCCGATAGGACGCCATCGCTGGCAAGCCAGCTCCCACAAGTTTATTTGGCGGTTACACGATTGCATTCACACCCCAAGACCCTGTGGGAGCTGGCTTGCCAGCGATGAGGCCGCAACAGTCAATCGAGATTTAGCAGGCATAAAAAAACGCCCCGACCTAGGTCGGGGCGTTTTCATGTGCAGCTATCGCTTAGCGCGGGAACGCTGGCGGGTTTACACCAGCCATGTCTTCCATCACGCGGATAACCTGGCAGCTGTAACCGAACTCGTTGTCGTACCAGACGTACAGAACAACGCGGTTGTCCTGAACGATGGTCGCTTCAGCGTCGACCACACCGGCGTGGCGCGAGCCCACGAAGTCGGTCGAAACCACTTCCTGCGAGTTAACGAAGTCGATTTGCTTGTGCAGATCGGAGTGCAGCGCCATGTAGCGCAGGTACTCGTTCATTTCTTCACGGGTGGCGGCTTTCTCAAGGTTGAGGTTGAGAATGGCCATCGATACGTTCGGCGTCGGAACACGGATCGCGTTACCGGTCAGCTTGCCGGCCAGCTCAGGCAGGGCCTTGGCAGCAGCGGTGGCAGCACCGGTCTCGGTGATGACCATGTTCAGCGCGGCGCTACGACCACGGCGATCGCCCTTGTGGAAGTTGTCGATCAGGTTCTGGTCGTTGGTGTACGAGTGAACGGTTTCGACGTGACCATTGATGATGCCGAACTTGTCATTCACAGCCTTCAGCACCGGCACGATGGCGTTGGTGGTGCAGGAAGCGGCAGAGACGATCTTGTCATCAGCGGTGATTTCACCGTGATTGATGCCGTGAACGATGTTCTTCAGCTTGCCCTTGCCAGGCGCGGTCAGAACAACGCGATCGATACCCGGGCACTGCAAATGCTGGCCCAGGCCATCAGCGTCACGCCATACACCGGTGTTGTCCACCAGCAGCGCGTCTTTGATGCCGTACTGGGTGTAATCCACCTCGGTCGGGTTCTTCGCGTAGATCACCTGGATCAGGTTACCGTTGGCGGTGATGGTGTTGTTTTCTTCGTCGATGGTAATGGTGCCGTTGAACGAACCGTGTACCGAATCGCGACGCAGCAGGCTGGCGCGCTTGGTCAGGTCGTTGTCGGCGCCTTTGCGCACGACGATGGCACGCAGACGCAGACCGTCGCCACCACCGGTTTTCTCGATCAGGATGCGCGCCAGCAGACGGCCGATACGACCGAAGCCGTACAGCACAACGTCAGTGCCTTTACGTGCGGAAGCGTTTTGCTGGCCAACCACGTCAGCCATTTCTTCACGAACGAATTGCTCGGCGCTGCGGCCGTTGCCTTCGTTGCGGAATTTGAACGCCAACTTGCCCAGATCTACCGAAGCCGCGCCGAGCTTGAGCTCGCTCATGGCTTTGAGCAGTGGGAATGTTTCGTGGACGGAGAGTTCGCTGTCGTCGGAAGAACGGTGGCGCGCAAAGCGGTGAGCTTTGAGAATCGCGATGACAGACTGGTTGATCAGGCTGCGGCCATAGATCGAGCTCACCACGTTGTTATTGCGGTAGAGCTGACCGATTAGCGGAATCATCGCTTCTGCGAGTGCTTCACGGTCGATCCATTCACCAAGACACTGGTCGGGCTTCTGAGTCACGGTAACCTTCCACATGTAGGGGCAGAAAAAAGGGGCTACATTATGCCGCCCACAACCTCATTCAGCAATGCGCGCTTGTCGCGAAATCGGTAACAAAATTCCTTTCAAAAAAATCACACCTCGCGCCAGCCCAGTAAATACGCGGCTTCCAGCGCTGTCAATTTTTCGACGACTGTTAGACGATGTCTGTAACCCTCCGTAACACCAACCACTTTTGGCACTACATAATCGCTAAAAAAGCGCTGGTTTTTATGGTTACCACTACATTTCTCGCAAACATCGAAGATAGACGTAGTCTGCAACTGACAGGCGACACCGGACGCCGCTACAATTACCGACTTTGTCGCAAAGCCTGGAGCTCAACCTTCCGTGCCCGTTCTGCGTCTACCGCAACTCCCTGCCGAGGCAGGTAAACAGCATTGGGGCAATTTGCCCGGCGCTGCCCTCAGCCTGGCGATTGCCGAGGCTGCCAGCGCTGCCAAGCGCTTCACCCTGCTACTGACCGCCGACAGCCAAAGTGCTGAACGACTGGAACAGGAGCTGAGTTTCTTCGCCCCGGATTTGCCCGTGCTGCATTTCCCCGACTGGGAAACCCTGCCCTACGACCTGTTCTCGCCGCACCAGGACATCATTTCCCAGCGCATCGCCAGCCTCTATAGGCTGCCGGAACTGGCGCATGGCGTGCTGGTGGTGCCGATCACCACAGCGTTGCACCGCTTGGCGCCGACCAAATTCCTGCTTGGCAGCAGCCTGGTGCTGGATGTCGGGCAGAAACTCGATGTCGAACAAATGCGTTCGCGGCTCGAAGCCAGCGGCTATCGTTACGTCGACACGGTGTATGAGCACGGCGAGTTCACCGTGCGCGGTGCGTTGATCGACCTGTTCCCGATGGGCAGCAAACTGCCGTATCGCATCGACTTGTTCGACGATGAAATCGAAACCCTGCGCACCTTCGATCCGGAAAACCAGCGCTCCATCGACAAGGTCGAGTCGGTCAAGCTGCTGCCGGCCCGTGAGTTTCCGCTGCAAAAAGACGCGGTCACCCGTTTCAAGGCGCGCTTTCGCGAGCGCTTCGACGTCGACTTCCGGCGCTGCCCGATCTTTCAGGATCTGAGCAGCGGGATTACCCCGGCCGGTATCGAGTATTACCTGCCGCTGTTCTTCGACGAAACCTCGACGCTGTTCGACTACCTGCCGCAGGACACGCAAGTGTTCTCCCTGCCGGGCATCGAGCAAGCGGCGGAAAACTTCTGGAACGACGTGCGCAATCGTTATGAAGAGCGCCGCGTCGATCCATCGCGTCCTTTATTGCCACCGGCGGAATTGTTCCTGCCGGTGGAAGATTGTTTCGCCCGCCTGAAGAGTTGGCCGCGCGTGGTCGCCAGCCAACAGGATGTAGAAGGCGGTGCAGGTCGCGAGCGCTTCCCGGCACAAGCACTGCCGAATCTGGCGATCGAAGCCAAAGCCACACAACCGCTGGCGGCGCTGTCGGCATTTCTCGATGAATTCCCCGGTCGCGTGCTGTTCACCGCAGAGTCCGCCGGCCGTCGCGAAGTGCTGCTGGAGTTGCTTGAGCGCCTGAAGCTGCGACCGAAAACCGTCGACAGCTGGCCAGACTTCGTCGCGAGCAAGGATCGTCTGGCGATCACCATTGCCCCGCTCGACGAAGGCCTGATGCTCGACGATCCGGCGCTGGCATTGGTCGCGGAAAGTCCGCTGTTCGGCCAACGCGTGATGCAGCGTCGCCGCCGCGAGAAGCGTGCCGACGGCAATAACGATGCGGTGATCAAAAACCTCACCGAGCTGCGCGAAGGCGCGCCGGTGGTGCACATCGATCACGGTGTCGGCCGTTATCTGGGCCTGACGATTCTGGAAATCGACAATCAGGCTGCCGAATTCCTTACCCTCGAATATGCCGAGAACGCCAAGCTTTACGTGCCGGTAGCCAACCTGCATTTGATTGCACGCTACACCGGCAGCGACGATGCGCTGGCCCCGCTGCACCGCCTCGGCTCCGAGACCTGGCAGAAGGCCAAACGCAAAGCTGCCGAACAGGTGCGTGACGTCGCCGCCGAACTGCTCGACATCTATGCCCGTCGCGCCGCTCGCGAAGGCTACGCGTTCGCCGACCCGAAAGCCGATTACGCGACGTTCAGCGCCGGTTTCCCGTTCGAAGAAACCCCGGATCAACAATCGACCATCGAAGCCGTGCGCGAAGACATGCTCGCGCCGAAACCGATGGATCGCCTGGTCTGCGGCGACGTTGGCTTCGGTAAGACCGAAGTGGCAATGCGTGCGGCATTCATCGCCGTGCACGGCGGTCGCCAAGTGGCAATTCTGGTGCCGACCACCCTGCTCGCTCAGCAGCACTACAACAGCTTCCGCGACCGCTTCGCCGATTGGCCGGTGACCGTAGAAGTGATGAGCCGCTTCAAGTCGGCCAAGGAAGTCAACGCGGCGATCGCCGACCTCGCGGAAGGCAAGATCGACATCGTCATCGGCACGCACAAACTGCTGTCCGACGACGTAAAAATCAAAAACCTCGGGCTGGTGATCATCGACGAAGAGCACCGCTTCGGTGTGCGTCAGAAAGAACAGCTCAAGGCCCTGCGCAGCGAAGTCGACATTCTTACGCTGACCGCCACACCGATTCCGCGCACGCTGAACATGGCGGTGTCGGGCATGCGCGACCTGTCGATCATCGCCACGCCGCCGGCGCGACGCCTGTCGGTGCGCACCTTCGTCATGGAGCAGAACAAGAGCACGGTCAAAGAGGCCCTGCTCCGCGAACTGTTGCGTGGCGGCCAGGTTTACTACTTGCACAACGATGTGAAAACCATCGAGAAGTGCGCCGCCGACCTCGCCGAACTGGTGCCGGAAGCACGCATCGGCATCGGTCACGGACAGATGCGCGAGCGCGAACTCGAACAGGTGATGAGCGACTTTTATCACAAGCGTTTCAATGTGCTGATCGCCTCGACCATCATCGAAACCGGTATCGACGTGCCGAGCGCCAACACCATCATCATCGAGCGCGCCGACAAGTTCGGTCTGGCGCAACTGCACCAGTTACGCGGTCGCGTTGGCCGTAGTCACCACCAGGCTTACGCGTACCTGCTGACGCCGCCGCGCCAGCAAATCACTTCGGACGCGGAAAAGCGTCTGGAAGCGATTGCCAATACTCAGGATCTCGGCGCCGGTTTCGTCCTGGCCACCAACGACCTGGAAATCCGTGGCGCCGGCGAACTGCTCGGCGATGGCCAGAGCGGGCAGATTCAGGCCGTGGGCTTCACGCTGTATATGGAGATGCTTGAACGTGCGGTGAAATCGATCCGCAAGGGCGAACAACCGAACCTCGATCAACCCCTCGGCGGTGGCCCGGAAGTCAATCTGCGGGTGCCGGCGCTGATTCCGGAAGACTATCTACCGGACGTTCACGCTCGCCTGATTCTGTACAAGCGCATTGCTTCGGCGACCGACGAGGAAGGCTTGAAGGATCTGCAAGTCGAGATGATCGACCGTTTTGGCCTGCTGCCGGAACCGACCAAGAATCTGGTGCGCATCACCGCGTTGAAGTTGCAGGCCGAGCAATTGGGCATCAAAAAAGTCGATGGCGGTCCGCAAGGTGGACGTATCGAGTTCGAAGCGCAGACGCCGGTCGATCCGATGACGCTGATCAAGCTGATCCAGAGCCAGCCAAAACGCTACAAATTCGAAGGCGCCACGATGTTCAAGTTCCAGGTGCCGATGGAACGCCCGGAAGAGCGCTTTAATACTGTAGAGGCGCTGTTTGAGCGCCTCCTCCCGAAATCTGTTTGAAGGACGCCCAATGCGCCTGTTTCGTTCGCTGACTTTGCTGCTCACCTTGGTAGCACCCTCGGTTTTCGCCGATGACCTGTATCAGGTCGAAATGATTCTGGTGCGCCAGAACGCCGTACCGGCCATCGTCAGCCGCGCCGCGCCGGAAGACTGGGCCGCTGGCGCCCAGCGCTTGGGCGACGACAGCAAGCGCACGCCTGCGCTGAATGACGTTGTCAGCAAGCTTACCGCCAGCGGCGACTACAGCGTGTTGATGCACAAGGCCTGGCAGCAAACCCTTGGCGAAGCACCGGCAAAAGTTGCGGTCAGCGACGGTCAGGAACAGTTCGGTCAGTTCCCGATCGAGGGCACGCTGGAAATGAAACTGGGGCGTTTCACCGACGTGAGCGCCGATTTCTGGGTCAACCAGATCGACAGCAACGGCATGGTCACAGCCAGCGAACGCCTGAAACAGGACAGCCACACCAAGAACGGCCAACTCAACTATCTCGACAACGGCCATCTGGCCCTGCTGATCAAGATCACTTCCCTGACCGCACCTGCGCCACGGGAAGCGCCTGAAGCGATTCCGGACTGATCGAAGTCCTTATGAACCCGCCGCTGAGTAAACCGTTGGCGCCCTCCTGGGTCAGCCGATTCAAGGAACAGAGCCTGGAACGTGGCCGACGCTACGCCCTGGAAAATCGAGTACGCATCGCCCAGGTCGGCGATGCAACGATCACCGCCAGTTGCGAAGGCTCTGGCGGTAACGTTTACCGTCAGACCATTCACCTGCGCGAGTCAGCCAAAGGCACCTTGCTGCTGGTCGATGCCGGCTGCACCTGCCCCGTTCGCAGCAACTGCAAACACTGCGCAGCGGTACTGCTGAAAGTGCAGGAAACCCTTGATTACCCCGCCGCTGCGAAAGACGCCGAGCTGTTGGAGAAACTTCAAGCCGTGCTGGAGAATCGTGGCCCGAAAGCACCGCCGCAAGTGCTGGTCGATAATGTTCAGCCGCTGCCGCGCCTGTGGCTGGCCAGCGTCGAATTCAGCGCTTTCGAACCACGCAACGGCAAGATGCAGCGTTATATTCAGCATCGCGCGGCGCTGTCGTTCAGCTATCTCGACGAATACGTCAGCGGGCAGAAGAACAGCGACATTCTGATCCGTCAGGAAACCCAGACGCTGCGGATAAAACGTCACCCGGAAGTCGAACAGTCCTACCGCGAACAGTTAAGAATCCTCGGCTTTCGTATCGCCACTCGCCAGAGCAAAGCGCTACCGGAGAGCGCGGGCGAGCTGTACGAAATGGTCAACGACAGCGCCTGGCTGACGTTCACCCTTAACGATCTGCCGAAACTGCGAACGCAGGGCTGGGAATTGCAGATCGATGAAGAGTTCGGCTTTGACCTGACCGCTGTGGATGACTGGTACGCCACGGTCGAGCAGGCGCCGGAGCGTGACTGGTTTGATCTGGAGTTGGGGATCATCGTCAACGGTGAGCGCCTGAGCCTGCTACCGATCCTGCTCAATCTGATGCGCTCGCATGCGGAGATTCTCAATCCCGAACGCCTTGCGCGCCGCCGCGATGACGAGCTGATTCTGGTCAACGTCCCACAACGCAACATTGAGCACGGGCCACTGCAGGTGGCGTTGCCGCTAGGCCGGCTGAAACCTGTGCTGATGACGCTCGGCGAGTTCTATTTGCAGGAGCCGGGCGAAACCACCCTGCGCCTGAGCAAGGCGGACGCTACGCGACTCAACTCGCTGGAAGGCATTCCGCTACTGTGGGAAGGCGGCGAGCAGATCCGCACGTTCGCTCAACGTCTGCGCGACATTCGTGATTTCAGCGTTGAAGCGCCGAAAGGCTTGAATGCGACGCTGCGCCCGTATCAGCTTGAAGGCTTGAGCTGGATGCAATCGCTGCGACAACTGGAAGTCGGCGGGATTCTCGCGGACGACATGGGTTTGGGTAAAACCCTACAGACCCTGGCGCATATTCTCAGCGAGAAAAACGCCGGGCGTCTCGATCGACCATGCATGGTGGTGATGCCGACCAGCCTGATTCCAAACTGGCTGGATGAGGCGGCGCACTTCACCCCGCAACTGAAAGTAGTCGCGCTGTACGGCGCCACTCGCAAGAAGCATTTTGACAACCTGGGTGACTTCGACCTGATCCTCACCACCTACGCGCTGCTGCCCAAGGACGTCGAACGGCTGGCCAAGCAGCCGCTGCACGTATTGGTGCTGGATGAAGCGCAGTACATCAAAAATCCGAACAGCAAAGCCGCTCAAGCCGCGCGCGAGCTTAATGCACGTCAGCGCTTGTGCTTGAGTGGTACGCCGCTGGAAAACCACCTGGGCGAGTTGTGGTCACTGTTTCACTTCCTGTTGCCGGGCTGGCTTGGCGACGTGAAAAGCTTCAACGCCGATTACCGCGTGCCGATTGAAAAGCGCGGCAGTGAAGTCAGACTTCAGCACCTCAACGGTCGGATAAAACCGTTTCTGCTGCGCCGCACCAAGGAACAAGTGGCCACCGAGTTGCCGCCGAAAACCGAGATCATCCACTGGGTCGATCTCAACGAAGCGCAGCGCGATGTGTATGAAACCATGCGCCTGGCAATGGACAAGAAAGTCCGCGACGAGATCACCCGCAAAGGCGTGGCGCGCAGCCAGATCATCATTCTGGAGGCGCTGCTCAAGCTGCGTCAGGTTTGCTGCGATCTGCGCCTGGTCAACGACGCCACCCTGCCCGCTCGCGGCAGCACCTCCGGCAAGCTCGACAGCTTGATGGAAATGCTCGAAGAACTGTTCGAGGAAGGCCGGCGGATCCTGCTGTTTTCGCAATTCACCTCGATGCTGTCATTGATCGAAGACGAGCTGAAAAAACGTAACGTTTCCTACGCGCTGTTGACCGGCCAGACCCGCGATCGACGGACGCCGGTGAAGGAATTCCAGAGTGGCAAGCGTCAGATCTTTCTGATCAGCCTGAAGGCTGGCGGTGTCGGCTTGAACCTGACGGAAGCGGACACGGTGATTCACTACGACCCGTGGTGGAACCCGGCGACCGAAAATCAGGCGACGGATCGTGCGTACCGGATTGGTCAGGAAAAGCCGGTGTTCGTTTACAAGATGATTGCCCGGGGTACGGTGGAGGAGAAGATTCAGCACCTGCAGAAGGAAAAGTCCGACTTGGCGGCGGGCGTGCTGGATGGGCGCAAGGCCGGGGACTGGAAGTTGCAGAGTGATGATATCGAAGCGTTGTTTGCGCCGCTGCCGGACAAGCTCGACAAGCGTTGAGATTTGCGTAGCCGGTTAGATAGCTATCGCTGGCAAGCCAGCTCTCACAGGTATCGAGTTGGAACACAGTTTTGTGTACGACTCAAAACCCTGTGGGAGCTGGCTTGCCAGCGATGGGGCCATCAGATATTGCTCTATTACTTAGGGCTCAGCCCTTGGCAACAGGCAACGGCGCAAACAGCGCCTCAATGTCACTCTGCTCCAGCTTCCAGCCACCCGTCGTCCCGCCTTCAAGCACCGCCCCGGCCAACGCTGCTTTCTCCTGCTGCAGCGCCTGTATTTTTTCCTCTACTGTGCCGCGAGCGATCAGCTTGTAAACGAATACCGGATTGTTTTGCCCGATTCGATAGGCACGATCGGTGGCCTGATTCTCCACTGCCGGATTCCACCAAGGGTCGAAATGGATCACCGTGTCCGCAGCGGTCAGGTTCAAACCGGTACCCCCGGCCTTCAGACTGATCAGAAACAGCGGCACCTTACCGCCCTGAAAGTCCTTCACTGGCGTGCGCCGATCCGTGGTGTCGCCGGTCAACAACGAATAGGCAATGTCACGTTGCTGCAATTCTTCCTCGATCAAGGCAAGCATTGAGGTGAACTGCGAGAACAGCAGGATCCTGCGACCTTCGCCGAGCAGTTCTTCGAGCATCTCCATCAAGCTGACCAGCTTGCCACTGCCGGAGCGCAGTGCCTTCGCCGTCAGCGGCATCTTGATCAGACGCAAGTCGCAACAGACCTGCCGCAGCTTGAGCAAGGCATCAAGAATGATGATCTGACTGCGCGCCACGCCACTGCGGGCAATTTCGTCGCGGACTTTTTTGTCCATCGCCACGCGCACCGTTTCATAGACGTCGCGTTGGCCGTCGCTGAGATCAACCCAATGGACAATCTCGGTTTTCGGCGGCAACTCGGTGGCCACCTGATCCTTTTTGCGGCGCAGCAAAAACGGCTTGATGCGCGCTGTCAGGTGCTGCATGCGCTGAACATTGCCGTGCTTCTCGATTGGCGTGCGGTAATCGCGATTGAAGGACTTGCTGTCGCCAAGCCAACCGGGCATGAGGAAATGAAACTGCGACCAAAGCTCGCCCAAGTGGTTTTCCAATGGCGTGCCGCTCAGGCACAAGCGCTGGCGGGCCTGCAAGTCGCGTGCGGCCTGCGCGGCTTTGCTGATCGGGTTTTTGATGTTCTGCGCTTCGTCGAGAATCAATACGCTCCACAGCTGCGGCTGCAATGTCTCCAAATCCCTTGGCAGCAACGCGTAAGTGGTCAGTATCAGATCGTACTCAGCCAGATCAGCGAAATCCTTTTGCCGCCCCGAGCCGTGCAGCGCCAATACTTTCAACTGGGGGGTGAAACGCTCGGCCTCGTCGAGCCAGTTGGGAATCAGGCTGGTCGGCATCACCGCCAGAGCCGGACAATCAAGGCGACCGGCGTGTTTTTCCGTGAGCAGATGCGCCAGGGTTTGCAGCGTTTTGCCCAGCCCCATGTCATCGCCCAGAATGCCGCCGACCTCAAGCTCGCGCAGGGTTTGCATCCAGTTCAGGCCTTCGAGCTGATACGGGCGCAGTTGCGCGTTAAGGCCGGCCGGCGCAGCGACCTGGGTGTGACTGGAATTCTGCAAGCGCTTGGCGAAGGTGCGCAGCCGCTCGCCCCCCAGCCAATCCAGCGGCACGCCATCGAGCATACTCAAGCGCGCGGCATCCGGGACACTCAAACGCAGTGCATCGCCCTGATGGCCGCCCAGGTACAACTCGCCCAGCGTGGCCATCAGCGGCTTGACCCGACTCAGCGGCAGCGCGACCTTGGCGCCCGAAGAGTCACCAAAGCCGCTGGGCTTCAGTTCGATCAAGAGCTTTTCGTCATCGCTGCGCTGTGCCAGATTGACCGGGTCAAGCAAGCGCGGCTGGGTGCGCAACAAGTGCAGAAGGATTGGTAGCAAACTATAGCGCTGGCCATTGACGACGATACCCAACTGCAAATCAAACCACTGATGCCCGGCCTCTTCTTCGACCTCAGCGTACCAATGCTCAACCGGTTGCACATTGAAATGAAAGCCGGGACTCATCTCCACTTCCCAGTTCGAGGCGCGCAACGTGGCAAGCCCTTCGTGCATAAACCCCAGCCAGGCGGAATCATCCGGCAACGTGAACATCTCACCAGGACGATCCAGCGAGCTCTTGCGCGTGGCTTTCTTGAAGCCGAGCTTTTGCAGGATCTGGCGCAGTTTCTTTTCCACCGCCGGCTGGCGTTGAATGCGCTGGGTTTCGGTACCGTTGAGGATCATCACTTCCGGGTTGCGATCCACCGTCGGCTGGCCGTTGTAGGTAAACACCAGGGCAGCGCGGTGCTCCAGAACGTATTCCCAGCGCGAGCGCTCCCGACCGCTGACGAGAGTCAGTTGTGGCTGCGGTAATACGTCGTCGATGATTCGTTCGGTCAGTTGGTGTGGCGGCGGGATTCTCGTCGCGGCGCTCATGCGATGGCTGAACTGCATGGCCTGACGCGCCGGAATGTCCGGCGCCAGAGTCAAATGGCTGGCCAGTTTTTCTTCCAGTTCATTGAACAGAGGGCCAATCTGCCGCTGTTCACGATCCAGGTAATAAAGCGGCTCCAGCGCCAGCACAGTTTCCTGCGCAGCCTCGGCACTGCTCCACTGCGCGCGGAAACCGCCGTCGGCCTGCTCGGCCCAGGCGAACTGGCCGATGCGCTTCGCGCCCGGCACCAACGGTCGCAGATCCTCGAAATCGAGGAACAGCCGCGAGGTACGCAGGAGCATTTCCAGCAGTTCGGCGCCGCTGCTGCCTTCCAGCGGATAGCCGCTGTAATAGGCGTGGTGAGAGTGCATGGCAACCAGCAGCCTGGCGACACGCAGATCCAGCTCGGACAGGTAGCCGGGCTGACGCATGAGCATTTCCGCCAGCGAATACATCGGTTTGACTTCGCGTAACTCGCCGCTCTTGAGCTGGGAAACCTTGAAAATATCGAGCAGCCACTTGCCGCTCACAGGCGTTGGCTTGAGTTTGTAAAACAGGCGCGTGCCTGCGGTTTGCGCGCCTTCTTCGGCAGGCTTGGCCGGAACGGGGATGGTCGAAAGCCAATGTTCCAGCGCCCGCCCCAACGGGATCTGTGCGTCACTTTCAGACGCTTCATGATCACTGCCCTGCAGGTGATAGAGCACCGCAGCGCAGTGTTTGCAGTCGATTGAGACAGGACAGGTGCACAGGCAACGCAAGTTGACAGAACCCAGCCGATCTTCGGACAGGTAAATGGTTTGTTCATACGCCTGATTTTCCGAACCGACGCAGAACGCCTCAATCTTTCTGTCATCGATTTCGATGATCTCTACCCGATCATCAGCGGCATAAGCCCGGGCCTTGGCCAGCGCGCCGCTAGTGAATGCCCGGGGCCAGGCCAACGACTTAAGCCGTTCGATGAGAATGCTCATGGGCAGTCCTTAGCCAGCCAGCACCCGCGCCAACGCCGATTTCACCTTACCCATGCCGTCATGCAGCGCCTGCTCGATCTCGGCCATGGTGATCACTTCCGTGGTCTTGCCCGCCGCCGGATTCACCACCAGCGCCAGACAGGCGTAATCCAGATCCAGCTCGCGGGCCAGTGCGGCTTCCGGCATGCCGGTCATGCCGACGATGTCGCAGCCATCACGTTCCAGACGCACGATCTCGGCGACCGTTTCCAGACGCGGGCCTTGGGTGCAGGCGTATACGCCTTGATCGCTGTACTCGCAGCCCTCGGCAGCTACCGCGGCAATCAATTGCTGACGCAGCGGCTCGCTGTAAGGAAAGCTGAAGTCGATGTGGGTGACATGCTCCAGATCATCGGCGAAAAAGGTGTGCTCGCGCCCGCTGGTGTAGTCGACGATCTGGTGTGGCACGCAGAAATGTCCTGTGCCCATGGCCGAATGAATCCCGCCCACGGCGTTCACCGCGATGATCGCTTCGGCCCCGGCCTGCTTCAGCGCCCACAGGTTGGCGCGGTAGTTGACCTTATGCGGCGGGAAGCGATGCGGGTGACCGTGACGGGCGAGAAACAGCACTTCCTTGCCGGCGTATTCGCCAATCTGCACGTCGGCCGACGGCGCGCCGTAGGGCGTGTCCACTGCCAGCGATTGGCGAATGGTCAGGCCTTCGAGTTGGGTCAGGCCGGTGCCACCGATGATTGCGTAAACCGTCATAGCGAAAAATCCTTAATCGATCAGTTGAGCGTCTTTGAGCGCGCCAATGGCGGTGAGCCAGCGCGGATCCTGACGGTAGTCGGTGCTGGCGAAGGCCTGACCGCGCATGCGGGCGATTCGGGCCGATGGCTTGACCTTCATACGTTGTGCGGCGCTCAGGGCCAGTTCGGCAGCGGCGCGGTCGTTGCACACCAGGCCCATGTCGCAGCCGGCAGTCAGTGCGGCTTCGATGCGACTGGCGGCGTCGCCGACCACGTGGGCACCGGCCATCGACAGATCGTCGCTGAAGATCACGCCGTCGAACTGCAATTCGCCGCGCAGAATGTCCTGCAACCAGCGCCGGGAGAATCCGGCTGGCTGCGAATCCACCTGCGGATAGATGACGTGCGCCGGCATGATCGCGGCCAGTTGTTTGCTCAGCTTGGCGAACGGCACGAGGTCGTTGGCGCGGATTTCGTCGAGGCTGCGCTCGTCATTCGGAATCGCCACGTGGGAATCGGCTTCAGCCCAGCCATGACCGGGGAAGTGCTTGCCAGTAGCGGCCATGCCAGCGCTGTTCATGCCGCGAATGAATGCGCCGGCGAGTAACGCGGCGCGCTCAGGATCGCCTTCGAACGAACGGGTGCCGACCACGGCGCTGCGCTGGTAATCCAGATCGAGCACCGGGGCGAAACTCAGGTCGAGACCGACCGCCAGCACTTCGGTAGCCATGATCCAGCCACATTGCTCGGCGAGGTATTCAGCATTCGGGTTGTCGGCGATCGCGCGCATGGCCGGCAGCCGCACGAAGCCCTGACGCAGACGCTGCACGCGACCGCCCTCCTGATCCACTGCCAGCAAAAGATCCGGGCGAATTGCGCGAATCGACGCACTCAGCTCACGCACTTGGCGCGGATGCTCGATGTTGCGCGCGAAAATGATCAGGCCGCCCACTTCGGGCTGACGCAACAATTGGCGATCTTCGGCCGTCAGCCAGGTACCGGCGACGTCCACCATCAACGAGCCTTGCAGGCCAGCAGTCATAGAGATTCCTTGAAAACGAAAAACCCGATCCGCAACAAATCGCTACCGTGAGCCATGCTCGGCAGGTCGGCAATTTCTATGGATTTCGGGTTCAGAACGAGAGTCGGCATGGGCGGCTAGCTTAGCGGATACAAGCTGCCGCGCCCACCCGTGCGCGGTTAAACCTTGGCGGCGACCGGCGTAGATTTGCTGCGCGGACGCAGTTGCGCGGTGGCCATCGCGGCGTCAGTGACACCGGTTTCGGCGCGCATGCCCGCAGCGAGGAACGGCACCATCAGGCGCATCACTTGCTCGATGGAGGTGTTGACGCCGAAATCGGTCTCAGCGATCGCGCGCAAGGCCTTGATGCCGGACATGCTGAACGCGGCGGCGCCGAGCATGAAATGCACGCGCCAGAACAGTTCGATCGGCGGAATGCGTGGTGCGGCTTCGTTGACCAGCAGCATGTAGCGACGGAACACCTTGCCGTACATGTCTTCCAGGTAACGGCGCAAGTGGCCCTGACTCTGGCTGAACGCGAGACCGAGCAGGCGCATGAAGATCGACAGATCGTTGCCGCTGCGTGGTTGAACCACGAGCGCCTGCTCGACGAGGATTTCCAGCAGTTCTTCGAGCGTCGGTTTGTTTTCAGGCTTGGCCTGACGGCGCTCCAGTTCCTTGTCCAGGCTGATGCAGAACGGCCCGAGGAAGCGCGAGAAAACCGCCTGAATCAGCGCTTTTTTCGAGCCGAAGTGATAGTTCACTGCTGCCAGGTTGACGCCAGCCTTGCTGGTGATTAAACGCAATGAGGTTTCAGCGAAACCTTTCTCCGCGAACAACTGCTCGGCAGCATCAAGAATGCGTTCAACGGTTTCCGACTGGGCCATGGCTACTCCGCCTGACAAACACTTGTTTGAAACATACGTTTCAGCCTGTGCCTTGTCAAGCCCGCCTGTTCGTTTTGGGAATGGTCGGTCAGCTATTTAACCACACAAGCCCAGTGCATTAATAAGCACGAAAGCCGACCGTCCGGCGGCGCAGGAAAAAACGGGCATTGCCAAGGGCGATTCACTGTATATAATCCCAGCCACTGTATAAAAAGACAGAGCGATCAATATGCTAAAGCTGACGCCACGCCAAGCCGAGATTCTGGCCTTTATCAAACGCTGCCTCGAAGACAACGGCTACCCGCCAACCCGCGCGGAAATCGCTCAGGAACTGGGTTTCAAATCGCCGAACGCGGCTGAAGAACATCTCAAGGCACTGGCCCGCAAAGGTGCCATCGAGATGACCCCTGGCGCTTCTCGCGGTATTCGCATTCCCGGCTTCGAAGCCAAGGCCGACGACTCCACTCTGCCGATCATTGGCCGGGTCGCTGCCGGCGCGCCAATCCTCGCCCAGCAGCACATCGAAGAATCCTGCAACATCAATCCGGCCTTCTTTCATCCACGCGCTGATTATCTGTTGCGTGTACACGGCATGAGCATGAAGGACATCGGCATTTTCGACGGTGACCTGCTCGCCGTGCACACCACCCGCGAAGCGCGCAATGGCCAGGTCGTCGTCGCCCGCATCGGCGATGAAGTGACGGTCAAACGCTTCAAGCGTGAAGGCAGCAAGGTCTGGCTGATTGCCGAAAACCCTGAGTTCGCCCCGATCGAAGTCGACCTGAAAGATCAGGAACTGGTGATCGAAGGCTTGAGTGTCGGCGTCATTCGCCGCTAAAGGAGGCTTTATGCAGTTCCCACACACCCCTCAGCAAACACAACTGCCTTTATTCGAAGCGTTTCTGGCGCAACCGATGGCGCCGATCCTGAAAGACGTGGTCGAACGCCCTTGGAATGCCGAACCCGAAGTATTCAGTGAGCTGTCACTGCGCGGTGCTGCCGGGAACTGCCTGAACCTGCTCGCCCCGATCCTGCGCGAACTCAGTGAAGATCAGGACGCGCGCTGGCTGACGCTGATCGCACCACCTGCCAGCCTGACCCAGACATGGCTGCGAGATGCCGGGCTGAATCGCGAACGCATTCTGCTACTGCAACCAAGGGGCGCTCAGAGCGCTCAACAACTGGCGTGCGAAGCTCTGAAGCTGGGTCGCAGTCATACCGTGGTCACTTGGCTCAACCCGCTAAACACCCACTCGCGGCAACAACTGATCAGCGCTGCACGCACGGGCGACGCTCAGAGTCTAAACATCCGCTTGGGTTGATTGCTGGCAGCACGCGCTGTGTGAAGCGCAGGGCTTCTCCAGGGACAGAGAAGCCGATCTGAAGCGGTAACGTCAAACAGTAGAAAGGCGGGGATCAATGAAGAACCCGCGGCCCCTCTTCCTTATCAAACTCGCCTTCGACCATACGACCGGCCATTTGCACGCCGACGCTCAACATCGCTTTAGCGATTTCCACATGCTGACCTTGCAGGAACGCCTTGGCATCGTCGGAGAAATCCAGCGTCACCAAAGAACCCTCGTCCTCAGCCCTGCGCAGTTCGATTCGGCCGTCTGGTAACTCGACAATTTCTAGAAAGGACGTTGGCATAAAGGTCTGTTCTCCACGAAAGGCAGGCATTATATAGACATCATTCAGGCTTCGCTCGGGATCTTGACCAGCAGCATGTTTCAGATTGCCACCGTGTCAATCGCCCTCAGCACTCGTTCAAGCCTTCGCGAAAACGTATCGCCAGACCTTTCAAGTTCTGCCGCCAGCTCTCCAGCTCCTCTCGACTCAACTCTTCCGGCGCTTCCTCTTCATCCAGATTAATCGCCTGAATCAACGGTTGAGTCACATCCCCTTTCGGTTTGTGTGGCACCCGTGGCGGCTGGAACAGCGCCGAATGCGCAGCCAGCAGTTTTGCCAGCCAGGTTTCAGAGTTGCCCGCCAACTCAACCATTTCGGCGAGTTCAGGAATCGCAATCGACTCCAGCACTTCACGCGTCAGCAGCATCTCAGCCCGTGGCGCATTGGCCTGCGGCAGACGATAGAAACCCGCGATCTCGTGGCAAAGACCCAGCAAGGCGCCGTACAGGTGAAACAGCGCCGATTCACGTCCGGCCTGAATCAACGCCAGTGAATTCATCGCCCGCCCCTCCTCAGCGCGAGCCAAGGCTTCGAGCGACAGGCCAGCGAAATAGATCTTCTGATTGGTACGGGTATAGAGTTCGTGAGCCATGACGGCGCTCCCCACAACGAAATAATTGCTTCACACAGGCCGGACAGTGTCATGGATCAGCCGATCCCACCGCAAGCACAAAACAAAAAGGCCGCATGAAAACCCAAGGGTTCTCATGCGGCCTTTCAGTATCAGGCTAATGCTTATTCAGCTTTGGCCTTCGTACGCTTGTCTTCAACCGTCCACTTGCCACCGTCGTAGTAAGCTTTCCAACCAGTAGGCTTGCCGTCGACTTCAGTCTGCACGTATTGCTCCTTGGTCTTGCGGCTGTAGCGGATGACCGCTGGCAGACCATCAGGATCCTTCTTCGGCGCGTCGCAGAGGAAGTGGTACTTCGGATCGATTTCGTCCTTGTGCGGCACAATCTCGATCACCAGCGGAGCGCGGGTTTCACGGTTTTTCGGGAACTGGCTGGCGGCCAGGAACAGACCAGAGGCACCGTCACGGAGGATGTAGGTGTCGTTGACCTTTTCGCATTTCAGCTCAGGCATCTTCACCGGATCCATCTTCGGCGGCGCTGCATCACCGCTTTTCAGCAGTTTGCGGGTGTTCTTGCACTCAGGGTTGGTGCAACCGAAGAACTTGCCGAAACGGCCAGTCTTGAGCTGCATCTCGCTGCCACACTTGTCGCATTCCAGGCTCGGACCTTCGTAGCCCTTGATGCGATAGCTGCCCTCTTCGATTTCGTAGCCAGCACAATCCGGGTTGTTACCGCAGATGTGCAGCTTGCGCTTCTCGTCCAGCAGGTAAGCGTCCATCGCCGTGCTGCAGATCGGGCAACGATGCTTGCCACGCAGCACCAGCGATTCCGACTCACCTTCGTCGTCCGCAGCGATTTCGTCGCCCGGCACCAGGTTGACGGTGGCCTTGCAGCGTTCTTTCGGCGGCAGGCTGTAGCCTGAGCAACCAAGGAACACGCCGGTCGACGCAGTACGAATCTGCATCGGACGGCCGCAAGTGGTGCACGGAATGTCGGTCATGACCGGCTGGTTGGCACGCATGCCGCTGTCCGGGTTTTCGGCTACTTCGAGCTTCTTTTTGAAGTCGCCGTAGAACTCGTCCAGCACACTTTTCCAGTCGCGCTCACCCTGTGCCACGTCATCGAGGTTCTCTTCCATGCCGGCAGTGAAGCCGTAGTCCATGAGGTTGGAGAAGCTTTCCGACAAACGCTCGGTGACGATGTCGCCCATCTTTTCCGAATAGAAACGACGGTTGTGCAGGGTCACGTAGCCGCGATCCTGAATGGTCGAAATGATCGCAGCGTAAGTCGAAGGACGACCGATGCCACGTTTTTCCATTTCTTTAACCAGGCTCGCTTCCGAGTAACGCGCCGGCGGCTTGGTGAAGTGCTGGGACGGATCGAGCTTGATCAGCTTCATCACGTCGCCCTGCGCCATATCGGGCAGAACGTCGTCATCACCCGGCTTGGCAATTTGCGGCATAACGCGGGTGTAACCGTCGAACTTGAGGATACGACCCTTGGCACGCAGCTCGAAATCGCCAGCACCCACGCTGACGGTGGTCGACAGATATTGCGCCGGCAGCATCTGGCAAGCGAGGAACTGGCGCCAGATCAACTCGTAGAGACGCTCAGCGTCACGCTCCATGCCTGCAAGCTTGCTCGGAATGGTGTTGGCGTCGGACGGACGAATCGCTTCGTGAGCCTCTTGTGCGCCTTCCTTGCTGCTGTAGACGTTTGGCGTTTCCGGCAGGTACTTCTTGCCGAACTCGTCTTCGATGTAAGTACGCGCCATCGTCACGGCATCAGCCGAGAGGTTGGTCGAGTCGGTACGCATGTAAGTGATGTAGCCGGCTTCGTAGAGACGCTGGGCCATCATCATGGTTTTCTTCACGCCGAAGCCCAGGCGGTTACTCGCAGCCTGTTGCAGTGTCGAGGTGATGAATGGCGCCGAAGGCTTGCTGCTGGTCGGCTTGTCTTCGCGCTTGACGATGCTGTAGCTGGAAGACTTGAGCTTCTCCAGCGCGGCCATGGCCTGGGCTTCGTTGAGCGGCTTGAAGGCCTCGCCTTTCTCGCGAGCCACTTCGAAACGCACGGTCGAGCCTTTGGTGGTGCCGAGATCGGCATGCACTTCCCAGTACTCTTCCGGGTTGAATGCACGGATTTCACGCTCACGCTCGACCACCAGCTTCACGGCAACCGATTGCACGCGACCGGCAGACAGGCCACGGGCGATCTTCGCCCACAGCAGCGGCGAGACCATGTAACCCACAACGCGGTCGAGGAAACGACGGGCCTGCTGAGCGTTGACACGATCGATGTCCAGCTCGCCCGGTTCCGAGAAGGCTTCCTGAATCGCCTTCTTGGTGATTTCGTTGAACACCACACGCTTGTAGCGGCTGTCGTCACCACCGATGGCTTCGCGCAGGTGCCAGGCAATGGCTTCCCCCTCGCGATCCAAGTCGGTTGCGAGATAGATGGTGTCAGCATCTTTGGCGAGCCGGCGCAGCTCTTCGATGACCTTCTCTTTACCCGGGAGGATCTCGTACTTGGCTTTCCAGCCATGATCGGGATCGACACCCATACGCGAGACCAGCTGCTTGCGCGCTTTCTCTTTCGGCGAGAGCACCGGACCTTCGCCCGCAGCAGCCTTGCCGCGCTTGGCGGCTGGCTCTTTGCTGGCGCTAGCCGAACCGCTGGTGGGCAGGTCTCGGATATGGCCGATACTCGACTTCACCACGTATTGGTTACCCAGATACTTGTTGATGGTCTTGGCCTTAGCCGGGGATTCCACAATGACCAGCGATTTGCCCATGGATCAGAAAATTCCTGAATTCTAGAAGTGAAAGGCGGTTGGCGCCTGACGCGGCACCGCTATATATAGTTGATACAAGGTGAGGTCAAGCACAGGGTTCTGTGCACACTCGCCTCATGCCTTGGAAAAAAGGCTCGGTTCGGCTTGCACCAAAGCAAAGCGTGGCACCTGCTCGCCGTCAACCTCGACCGACTCGAGAAACATGCTCAGAGGGCGCACCCAAAAGCCGTAATCGCCATACAGGGCTTGGTAAAAGACCACTTCTTCTTCGGTCTCGGAGTGCCGCGCAACACTGAATACGCGGTACTGCGGACCTTTGTAATGTTGGTAGAGCCCAGGTTGTATCGGCATGGTTTGGCCCTCACTCAAATTTTTTCAAAAATAAAAACAAAATAAATCCACAAAAACAAAAACCGGGGCACTTGGCCCCGGCTTCCATCGACGAGACGCTTAAACGCGTTCGAAGACGGTGGAGATGCCTTGGCCGAGACCAATGCACATAGTGGCCACCCCGAAGGTGCCGCTATTCTGCTTCATCACGTTCAGCAAGGTGCCGGAAATACGGGCACCGGAGCAACCGAACGGGTGACCCAGGGCGATCGCGCCGCCGTGCAGGTTAACCTTCTCGTTCATCTTGTCGAGCACTTTCAGATCTTTCAGCACTGGCAGGGCCTGTGCGGCGAACGCTTCGTTGAGCTCGAAGAAGTCGATATCGTTGATCCCAAGGCCCGCACGCTTCAGGGCTTTTTGTGTCGCCGGAACTGGACCATAGCCCATGATCGCCGGATCCACACCCGCCACTGCCATCGAACGGATAACCGCCATTGGCTGGATACCCAGGTCCTGTGCACGCTGCGCCGACATCACGATCATGCACGAAGCACCATCAGTGATCTGCGACGAAGTACCGGCAGTCACGGTGCCGCCCTTTGGATTGAAGGCTGGCTTGAGAGCCGCCAGACTTTCCAGGGTGGTTTCCGGACGAATGGTTTCGTCATAGTCGAACAGTTTCAGGAAACCGTTCTCGTCGTAGCCTTGCATCGGAATGATTTCGTCTTTGAACTTGCCTTCCACGGTTGCCTTGTGGGCCAACTGGTGGGAACGCACGCCGAAAGCGTCTTGCTGTTCGCGAGTGATGCCGTGCATTTTGCCGAGCATTTCCGCGGTCAGGCCCATCATGCCCGAGGCTTTCGCCGCGTACAGCGACATGTGCGGGTTCGGATCGACACCGTGCATCATGCTCACGTGGCCCATATGCTCGACGCCGCCAACCACGAACACGTCACCGTTACCGGTCATGATCGCTTGCGCAGCGGTGTGCAGTGCGCTCATCGACGAGCCACACAGACGGCTGACGGTCTGGCCGGCCGAGGTGTGCGGGATCTGGGTCATCAGCGACGCCATGCGCGCGATGTTCCAGCCCTGCTCCAGGGTCTGGTTGACGCAGCCCCAGATCACGTCCTCGACTTCAGCAGGATCAACCTTGGCGTTGCGTTCCAGCAGTTTGCTGATCAGGTGCGCCGACATGTCTTCAGCGCGGGTGTTGCGGTGCATGCCGCCCTTGGAGCGGCCCATCGGAGTACGACCGAAGTCGACAATCACGACGTCTCTAGGATTCAAGCTCATAAGTTCACTCTCACTCTAGTTGGGGGCGCTTAACCGAAGAAGCTCTGGCCGGTTTTGGCCATTTCACGCAGCTTCGCGGTCGGGTGGTACAGCGCGCCCAAATCAGCGTACTGGTCAGCCAGGGCAACGAACTCGGCAACACCGATCGAATCGATGTAGCGCAGCGCACCGCCACGGAATGGAGGGAAACCGATACCGTAAACCAGACCCATGTCGGCTTCGGCGGCGGTTTCAACGATGCCGTCTTCCAGGCAACGCACGGTTTCCAGACACAGCGGGATCATCATCCAGTTGATGATGTCTTCGTCAGTGACTTCGCGCTGCTCGTAAACGATCGGCTTGAGCACTTCCAGCACCGACGGATCGGCAACTTTCTTCTGCTTGCCTTTCTTGTCGGCCTCGTAGGCGTAGAAGCCCTTGCCGTTCTTCTGGCCCAGGCGCTTGGCTTCGTACAGCACGTCGATGGCCGAACGACGGTCATCCTTCATGCGATCCGGGAAGCCTTCAGCCATCACGTCACGACCGTGGTGACCGGTGTCGATGCCGACCACGTCCATCAGGTATGCCGGGCCCATCGGCCAGCCGAATTTTTCCATGACCTTGTCGATACGGACGAAGTCCACACCGGCGCTGACCAGCTTGGCGAAACCGCCGAAGTACGGGAACAGTACGCGGTTGACCAGGAAGCCCGGGCAGTCGTTGACGACGATCGGGTTCTTGCCCATTTTCTTGGCGTAGGCAACGGTAGTGGCAACAGCCAGCTCGCTGGACTTCTCGCCACGGATCACTTCCACCAGCGGCATCATGTGCACCGGGTTGAAGAAGTGCATGCCGACGAAGTTTTCCGGACGCTTGAGGGCCTTGGCCAGCAAACTGATAGAAATTGTCGAGGTGTTGGACGCGAGGATGGTGTCCTCTTTGACCTGACCTTCCACTTCAGCCAACACGGCTTGCTTGACCTTCGGGTTCTCGACCACAGCTTCGACAACCAGATCGACGTGACCGAAGTCGCCGTAGGACAGGGTCGGACGAATGGCGTTGAGCACTTCAGCCATTTTCGCAGCGGTCATGCGACCTTTATCAACGCGGCCAACCAGCAGTTTGGCGGCTTCGGCCAGCCCCTGCTCGATACCGTGCTCGTTGATGTCCTTCATCAGGATCGGCGTCCCTTTGGAAGCCGACTGATAGGCGATACCGCCACCCATGATGCCGGCGCCGAGTACAGCGGCCTGCTTCACGTCTTTGGCGATTTCGTCATAGGCCTTGGCCTTTTTCTTCAGCTCCTGATCGTTCAGGAACAGACCGATCAAGCTCTGCGCGGCAGAGGTCTTGGCCAGCTTGACGAAACCGGCAGCTTCGACTTCCAGCGCCTTGTCACGACCGAAGTTCGCGGCTTTCTGGATGGTCTTGATCGCTTCAACCGGTGCCGGGTAGTTCGGACCAGCTTGACCGGCAACGAAACCTTTGGCGGTTTCGAAAGCCATCATTTGTTCAATGGCGTTCAGCTTGAGTTTTTCAAGTTTCGGCTGACGCTTGGCCTTGAAGTCGAACTCGCCGGAGATGGCGCGTTTGATCAGTTCAAGAGCGGCTTCCTGCAGCTTCTCCGGAGCAACCACGGCGTCGACGGCGCTGACTTTCAGGGCGTCTTCAGGGCGGTTTTCCTTACCGGAGGCAATCCATTCGATGGCGTTGTCGACACCGATCAGGCGCGGCAGACGCACGGTGCCGCCGAAGCCTGGGTAGATGCCCAGTTTGACTTCCGGCAGACCGATCTTGGCCTTGGTCGACATGACGCGATAGTCAGCCGCCAGGCACATTTCCAGACCGCCGCCCAGTGCGATGCCATTAATGGCCACTACGGTTGGGACATTGAGGTCTTCGAAATCGCTGAAGATCTTGTTGGCTTCGAGATTGCCAGCAACCAGCTCGGCATCCGGCAGCTTGAAGTTGTCGACAAATTCGGTGATGTCGGCGCCGACGATGAACACGTCCTTGCCACTGCTGACGATCACGCCCTTGATCGAAGCATCTGCCTTGATGGTGTCTACGGCCTGACGCAGTTCGTTCAGGGTTAGACGGTTGAACTTGTTGACGGACTCACCCTTGAGGTCGAATTTCAATTCGACGATGCCACTTTCAAGAGCTTTAACCGTGATGGCTTTACCTTCGTAAATCATCAACTGATCTCCACGATATGGAAGCTGAACAGTACACGTCGGACGCAGGCGAATGGCTCGGCAGGACGCTTTTTCGTCGATGCTAACGCCAATCCACCCGGCACACCCGCCAACGCGATAGTCGGGATTCTGTAGGAGCAGTCTGTAAGACAAACGCTCAATTCATACGCCCGTTTGATTTGGGTACGTCACCTTCACGGAATTTCCAACAATTGTCAATCGCCCAAAATACGGGTTGAAATGCGACTTTGCGGTCATTTCCGTCAGACGAAGACCCGCAACACGCGTCTGCATGTGAAGCCATTCATAGAATCAATAGTTAGAAAAGTCGCCCTAATTCGCGGCGGCCCTTGTTTAAAGGGCTACGCTGGGAGGACTACAGAGAAATGCGCTGAGCGCTCCAAGCCCCATCAGCATCAAAAAACGTTTCCGGCCTGCCTGGCCAACCCCGCCCGATGAATCATGTCGGGCTTTTTATTGCGCGTCTGCCGGACGTTTCACACCATTGCAGTGCGAAAAGTCCGCGCGTCACGCCAGTGCTTTCAGAGTGGCGTCGATATCCTGCAAAACCGTCGCTTCACCCTTCTCGCCCCAATAGAGAGCGATCATCTGCTTGTCTGCCTCGACTTTGAAAACGTTGCCCGGCAACTTTTCGAAATGATTGAGCAGCGCACGATCCTCGCAGACTTCCTGCCATTGATTGACCCATACACCCGGCGATTTCTGCCAGTAAGTCCAGCAGACGGGCTGCTTGCTACGGCGCGGTCGATGATATTGCGCACACGGGTTCGGCGGCTCTTGCGCCAGCCAGTGCGGCCATTCCTGAGGGGCCAGCTGCATGGCCAGACCGATGCGTCGCGCCTCCATGCGCAGGGCGATGCGACCGCTTTGCGCGCGCGATGGGCGCAGCCACGCCAGCGGACTTAAAACCACTAGCAGGATTGACACCACCAACCAGACCGTCATATCTCTATTCCCAATTCTTGGTGAGCGCATTGTGTCACTTTGGAACCAATGCGCTTGAAACCAGCCATACTTAACAATATTGAAATCTCACGAGGAGCACCTCATGCCCTACCACCACATCCTGGTCGCCGTAGATCTGACCGAAGAGTGCGACCCTGTGATTCACCGCGCCCGAGAGCTATCGGTGAGCAATGGCGCCAAGCTGTCGCTGGTGCATATTGTCGAGCCGATGGCCATGGCGTTCGGCGGCGACGTGCCGATGGATCTGTCACAACTGCAACAACAGCAGTTCGATCAGGCCAAGGAACGCCTCGAGCGCCTGAAACTCAAGTACTCCGAGCTCGAAGGCGCCAATTGTCACCTGACTTATGGCCAGCCACGCCAGGAAATCCATCATTTCGCCAAGGAACAAGCATGCGATCTGATCGTGGTCGGCAGTCATGGCCGTCACGGTCTGGCGCTGTTGCTCGGCTCGACCGCGAATGACGTGCTGCACGGCGCGCCATGCGATGTATTGGCGGTACACTTGGTCAAACGCTGAAATACCATTCCATGCAGGAGTGAGCCTGCTCGCGATAACGTTCTGACACTCGACGAGTTCGTTGAATGCTAAACCTCTATCGCGAGCAGGCTCACTCCTACAAGGGAACTGCGTTTACATATGAAAAGCCCGGCGCTCATTACTGAGCGCCGGGCTTTTTCACATCAGGAACAATCAGGCATCCAGCTCGGCCCAACGTTCCATCAACGCATCCAGCTCAGCCTGCAACTGCTCCAGCGAAGCAATCACCTTGGCTGTTTCAGCCGCAGGGCGCTGATAGAAGCCAGCTTCAGCCATTTCGGCTTCCACGGCAGCAATCTGCTGTTCCTTGGCGTCGATATCACCGGGCAACGCTTCCAGCTCGCGTTGCAGCTTGTAGCTCAGCTTTTTCTTGGCAGCCGGGGCAGCAGCGACAGGTGCTGCAACTACAGCAGGCTCGGCAGTGACCACCGCCGAATTCAAGTCAGCCTTGCCCGACTTGCTTTCAGTCACGCCCAACAGGCGCGGCGAACCACCCTGACGGATCCAGTCCTGATAGCCGCCGACGTACTCACGCACCTTGCCTTCACCTTCGAAGACCAGCGTGCTGGTGACCACGTTGTCGAGGAATGCCCGGTCGTGGCTGACCATCAGCACGGTGCCGTTGAAAGTCAGCAGCACTTCTTCGAGCAGCTCGAGGGTTTCCACGTCGAGGTCGTTGGTCGGTTCGTCGAGGACCAGCAGGTTCGCCGGCTTGCTGAACAACTTGGCCAGCAACAGACGCGCACGCTCACCGCCCGACAGCGCCTTGACCGGCGTGCGGGCACGCTGCGGGCTGAACAGGAAGTCGCCGAGGTAGCTCAACACGTGACGGCTCTGGCCATCGATATCGATAAAGTCGCGACCTTCGGCGACGTTGTCGATCACGGTCTTTTCCAGATCCAGTTGATGACGCAGTTGATCGAAGTACGCCACGTCGATCCGCGTGCCCTCTTCCACTTTGCCGCTGGTCGGTTGCAGACCGCTGAGCATCAGTTTCAGCAGGGTGGTCTTGCCGGTACCGTTGGCGCCGAGCAGACCGATACGGTCGCCGCGCGTCAGCACCATCGAGAAATCCTTGATCAGGAACGGGCCGCCCGGGTGAGCGAAACTCACGTTCTCGAGAACCATCACCTGCTTGCCGGACTTGTCGGCCGTGTCCAACTGAATGTTGGCCTTGCCGGTGCGCTCACGACGCTCGCTACGCTCGACGCGCAACGCTTTCAGGGCGCGGACGCGGCCTTCGTTACGGGTGCGGCGCGCCTTGATACCCTGGCGGATCCAGACTTCTTCCTGGGCCAGTTTCTTGTCGAACAGCGCGTTGGCGGTTTCTTCAGCGGCCAGTGCGGCTTCTTTGTGCACGAGGAAGCTGGCGTAGTCGCCGTTCCAGTCGATCAGGCCACCGCGATCCAGTTCGAGGATGCGTGTAGCAAGGTTTTGCAGGAAGGAACGGTCGTGCGTGATGAACAGCACGGCGCCCTGGAAATCTTTCAGCGCTTCTTCGAGCCAGGCAATTGCACCGATGTCCAGGTGGTTGGTCGGTTCGTCGAGCAGCAGCAGATCCGGCTCGGACACCAGCGCCTGTGCCAGCAGCACGCGACGACGCCAGCCGCCGGACAACTGGGCGAGGGTCTTGTCCGCCGGCAGTTGCAGGCGGCTCAAAGTACTCTCGACCAGAGTCTGCAAGCGCCAACCATCACGGGCTTCGAGGTCTTGCTGAACGTGCATCAGCTTGTTCAGGTCATCTTCAGTAACGCAGTTCTGCGCGAGGTGATGGTATTCGGCGAGCAACGCGCCCACGCCATCAAGGCCTTCAGCGACCACGTCGAACACCGTCCGATCGTCGGCCACCGGCAATTCTTGCGGCAATTCGCCGATTTTCAGACCGGGGGCACGCCACACTGAGCCTTCATCGGGCTTCTGGTCGCCCTTGACCAGTTTCATCATGCTGGACTTGCCAGTGCCGTTGCGGCCGATGATGCACACCCGCTCACCACGGGCGATCTGCCAGGACACCTTGTCCAACAACGGCATAGCGCCGAACGCAAGGGACACATCGCTGAATTTGAGCAGGGTCATGAGCTTCTCCAAAAACCGGGCGCGCATTCTACCTGAGTTAGGGCTTCAACAGGCCGGCAATTTGTCTGTCGAAGCACTCTGCACAACATTTGTTGCGAACTTGTGCTGCGAGGCCCGCAAAGCTTTCGCCGCTTGCTGGCAAAAGGCTAAGCTACAGACAATTCAGTGCTGATTCGTGTCGGCACTTGTCATGATTTCTCTGCCCGGATGTCTCATGCGCAGTCGCCTTTTCAGTGTTTTGTCCTGTTTGCTACTTACCGCCGCTGCCGCTCAATCCGCCCAGGCGGTGGACCTGTCCACCCAACGCCAGTATTACGATGAAGCCAAGCGCGCCTTGGCCAAGGGTGATACCGGCCCGTATTTCCGCTACAGCCAGGCGCTCGCCGATTATCCGCTGGAACCGTATCTGGCTTACGACGAACTGACCGCGCGCCTGAAGTCCGCGAGCAATGCGGAAATCGAGAAATTCCTCGCCGAACACGGTGACCTGCCCCAGGCCAACTGGATGAAACTGCGCTGGTTGCGCTGGCTCGCCGACCGTGGCGACTGGGCAACCTTCGTCAAATACTACGACCCGAAACTCAACTTCACTGAACTGGACTGCCTCAACGCGCAGTACCAGATCACTCACGACAAGAAAGCCGAAGGCTATGCCAACGCCGACAAGCTGTGGCTGACGGGCAAATCGCAACCCGCCGCGTGTGACGCGCTGTTCGGGATTTGGGCCGCCGATGGTCAACTCACTGAGCAGAAACGCTGGGAGCGCACCAAACTCGCCGCTCAGACGCGTAACTATCCCCTGGCCAACAGCCTGGTCAACGGCCTGACCACCCTCGCCCCGCGCGGCCATTTACTGGTGGATGTGGCGCAAAAGCCGGAACTGCTCAATCAGCCTTCACGCTTCACCCCGGCCGACGAGCCGATGTCCGATGTGGTCAGCCTCGGCCTGCGCCGCCTCGCGCGTCAGGATCCGGACAAGGCCATGGCGCTGCTCGACGGCTACGCCAGCAGCATGCATTTCTCCCGCGATGAAAAAGTCGCGATCGCCCGGGAAATCGGCCTGACTCTGGCGAGGCGTTTCGACAGCCGCGCGCTGGACGTGATGACCAAATACGACCCGGAGCTGCGCGACAACACCGTTTCAGAATGGCGCCTGCGCTTGCTGTTGCGTTTGGCGCGCTGGGACGATGCGTATCAGTTGACTCGCCGTCTGCCGCAGGACCTGGCCACCACCAACCGCTGGCGCTACTGGCAGGCGCGCAGCCTGGAACTGGCCCAGCCGCAGAACCCGGAAGCGCAGACCCTGTACAAAAACCTTGCGCGCGAACGGGATTTCTACGGTTTCCTCGCCGCCGACCGTTCGCAATCGCCCTACTCGCTGAACAACAAGCCATTGGTCCTCAGTCAGGCGCTGATCAACAAGGTGCGTAACACGCCGGGCGTGCGTCGCGCGCTGGAATTCCATGCTCGCGGACAGATCGTCGATGGGCGCCGCGAGTGGTACCACGTCAGCCGTCACTTCAATCGCGATGAAATGGTTGCCCAGGCGAAACTGGCTTACGACCTGAAATGGTACTTCCCGGCGATCCGCACCATCAGTCAGGCGCAGTACTGGGACGATCTGGATATTCGCTTCCCGATGGCTCACCGCGAAACGCTTGTGCGTGAAGCCAAGGTACGTGGCCTGCATTCGAGCTGGGTGTTTGCCATTACCCGCCAGGAGAGTGCCTTCATGGACGACGCCCGTTCCGGCGTCGGCGCCAGTGGCCTGATGCAATTGATGCCCGGCACCGCCAAGGAAACCGCGCGCAAATTCAGCATTCCGCTGGCCTCGCCGCAGCAAGTGCTGGACCCGGACAAGAACATCCAGCTCGGCGCCGCTTACCTGAGCCAGGTGCACAGCCAGTTCAACGGCAACCGCGTCCTCGCTTCCGCCGCCTACAACGCCGGACCGGGTCGCGTACGCCAATGGCTGCGCGGCGCCGATCACCTGAGCTTTGACGTGTGGGTGGAAAGCATCCCGTTCGATGAAACCCGTCAGTACGTGCAGAACGTGCTGTCTTATTCGGTGATCTACGGCCAGAAGCTCAACTCGCCACAGCCGCTGGTGGATTGGCATGAGCGGTATTTTGATGATCAGTGATCCAGCGCTTAGTGCCGGATAACGAAAAATGCCCGTATCTCGCGATACGGGCATTTTTTATGGGCACGGCCTTAGTGAATGGCAGGATCGGTGACAGGATTCGTTGAAGCGCTCTTGCCATCATTGAACTGCAACGCCGCCAACCGTGCATACAGCGGATTGCTGGCAATCAGCTCCTGATGAGTACCAATGGCCACCAGCTTGCCCTGATCCATCACCGCAATCCGGTCAGCGTTTTTCACCGTGGCCAGTCGATGCGCGATCACCAGCGTGGTGCGGTTCTGCATCAGGCTCGGCAAAGCTTCCTGAATCAGATGCTCACTCTGCGCGTCGAGGGCGCTGGTGGCTTCGTCCAGCAGCAGGATCGGTGCGTCGACCAGCAACGCCCGGGCGATCGCCAGACGCTGACGCTGCCCACCGGAAAGACCGAGACCGCCATCGCCGAGATGGGTCTGATAACCGTTGGGCATTTTTTCGATGAAGTCATGAGCGTGGGCAATTTTTGCCGCTTCCTTGACTTGCTCCAGCGTCGCCCGCGGATTGCCGTAACGAATATTTTCTTCAACGCTGCCGAAAAACAGCGCCGGCGATTGTGATACCAAAGCGAAGTGACGGCGCAGGTCCAGCGGGTCGAGGCTGGTCAGCGGCACACCATCGATAAGAATCCGCCCTTCCACGGGGTCATAAAAGCGCAATAGCAAATCGTACACCGTGGACTTGCCGGCGCCCGATGGCCCCACCAGCGCCAGCGTCTCGCCGGCCCGAATGGTCAGGTTCAAGCCGTTGACGGCATAGCTTTCAGGACGCGACGGATAGGAAAAACGTACTTCCTGTAATTGCAGTTCACCCCGCACGCGCTCCGGCAGGGTCACAAGCCCGGCGGTTGGCGGCTGGATGATATTTTCCGAACCCAGCAATTCAGCGATCCGCTCGGCGGCACCTGCCGCACGTTGCAGCTCGCCGATCACCTCACTCAAGGTGCCGATCGCACTGCCGACGATCAGGCTGTAGAAAACAAACGCCGCCAGTTCGCCTCCAGTGATACGTCCTGCGATCACGTCCATGCCGCCGACCCATAACATCACTGCCACCGCGCCCAAAACCAGCACGATCACCATGGTGATCATCCATGAGCGCTGGAAGATACGTTTGCGTGCCGTGTCGAAGGCGTCCTCGACCGTTGTCGCAAAACGCCGCTCATCCTGCACCTGATGGTTGTAGGCCTGCACGGTTTTGATCTGGCCGAGGGTTTCCGACACATAGCTGCCGATATCGGCGACGCGGTCCTGGCTCAATCGCGACAGATTGCGTACGCGTCGGCCGAAAATCAGGATCGGCGCGACCACGAACGGCAGCGCAATCACCACAATGCTGGTGAGTTTCGCATTGGTCACGAACAGCAGGATGACACCACCAATGACCATCAGCAGGTTGCGCAGGAACATCGACAGCGACGAGCCGATCACCGATTGCAGGAGTGTCGTGTCGGCAGTTAGCCGCGACTGAATCTCCGAACTGCGATTGTTCTCATAGAAGCCCGGATGCAGATAGACCAGATGGTTGAACACCTCACGGCGAATGTCGGCGACGCAGCGCTCGCCGATCCACGATACCCAGTAAAACCGTGCGAACGTGCCGACCGCCAGGCCCAGCACCATTAACATGAAGATGCCGATGCTCTGATTGAGCTGATGCGGCGACTGAGTCATGAAGCCGCGGTCGACCAACAGTTTGATCCCCTGCCCCATCGATAACGTAACGGCGGCGGTGACGATCAACGCCAGCAGCGCGCCGATGACTTGCCAGCGGTAAGGTGCCAGAAATCGAGTGGTCAGACGCAGGGCGCGCCGGTGCCTTGAAGAAAGCTTCGGGGTCATTCAGGTACGCATCCGTGTTGATGAAAGGGCTAGCGTAAACCTTCTTTGGGGTGGAACTCTGTAAATCACAATGAGTCAGGTTAAATATGCCCCCAAAGACTAGGCCATAGTTGCTATCGGTCTAACGTCGCGGTTGAGACGAACGGTCATTTCTGTTGGACTGGAATGGCCGCTCATGACGGATCGAAGGCGCTGTCACAGCCTGGTCACGTGGCGGTTTTAATCTGGGTACACAACCTGATGAGGAGACAGGCCATGTCCTTGCAACACAGCAGCGATGACAAGATTCAAGTGATCCGCACCAAGCCCGGCCAATCTCTGGGTTGCTCGATACTGGATAAGGATGGGCGTGAAGTACCGATCACTGAAGAAATGATCCAGCAAGCGTGCAGCGAGCTGGAGAAGCGATTGATCAAGCCTGCCGAACAAGAGTGATATAGCCACCGTCTTCCTGACCCGGCCCCTTTGGCCGGGTTTTTTCTGTCTGCAGATCAGGTATTTGTGGCGCGGCATTCGCGAGCAAGCTCGCGAATCGCCCATCTCGCTTTCTAGACAGCTACCGCACCCAGCGCCGACACGATCTTCGCCAACGCCGGTGAATCCCCTTCAATGCGCACCTTCAGTCCTTCAATCTCGCGCCGCACCGGATATTGCTTGCGCAACACGTCGAACGCCGCACGCTGCTCGCCGACATTGCCTACGAGGCTGCGGCGAAAATCCGCGTCATCGCGGCGCGGGTCGTACACCCCACGGCACAACATCGCCAGTGCCCAGGCCGGATCGCTGTCACCGTGCAGGGAAACTTCCGACAACCACGGTGCCGGCAACAGATCACTGAGTTGAATGCTCGCCGCTTGACCGAGGAATGTGCAGTAAGCCTGATAGATCTGCGCCGTTCCGCGCTGTTTGCCATCAAGGCTATAACCGGCAATGTGCGGGGTGGCCAAGACGCAGAGTTCGGCCAGCGCAACATCCACTTCAGGTTCTGCTTCCCAGACATCGAGAACGGCTTGCAGGTCTTCACGCTCCAGCAACACTTCGCGCAGAGCAAGGTTATCCACCACAGGACCACGGGCCGCGTTGATCAGCCATGCGCCGGGCTTGAGTTGCTGCAAACGTTGCTGATCAAACAGATGCCAGGTCGCGCCGTCGCCGCTGCGCGTCAGCGGCGTGTGCAAACTGATCACATCGCACTGCTCGATGATCTGCTCGAGGTTGACGTAATCGCCGCCTTCGGCAGCCTGCCGTGGCGGGTCGCAGACTTTGACGTTCCAGCCCAGGCCCTTCAGGACCTTGATCAGCCGTCCACCGACCTCACCCGCGCCGACGACCCCGTAGGTGCGCTGAGTCAGATCGACGCCTTCGATTTCGGCGAGTGTCATCAGACTGCCCAGCACGTAATCAACCACGCCGCGGGCATTGCAGCCAGGCGCACTCGACCATGTGATGCCGGCCTCATTGAAGTAGTCGAGATCCAGATGATCAGTGCCGATGGTGCAGGTGCCGACAAAGCGCACCTTGCTACCCTCAAGCAAAGCACGGTTGACTTTGGTCACCGAGCGCACAAGCAATACGTCAGCCTGCTCGACCGTCGCTCGGTCGATGGAACGGCCCGGCACCCGGCGGATCTCGCCGAAACCGGCAAAAAAGGCATCGAGCAGCGGGATATTTTCGTCGGCAACAATCAGCATGGCGGGCTCCTTTGGCGGATCGGCAGTTTAGGTGCAGATCGGTCGCTGAGCCAGCGAGCTTTGCGCTTACAAATCCGCAACAGAGGATTTTTCCTGACCAAGGCGTCAGCGGCGTAGAATGCGGCGCCTTGCGCATCAACACCTGTGGACGTTTTGCCCGTGAATTCTGTAACTGATCAACCTGTCGCTGTTTCCCTGACCCGCCCGGCGCGGATTCGCCTGGAGTTCAAGAACCTGCTCGCCCTGGCGTTGCCGATCATCATCGCGCAACTGGCGACCACGGCCATGGGCTTCGTCGATGCGGTGATGGCTGGCCGCGTCGGGCCAAAGGATCTGGCGGCCGTTGCGCTGGGCAACTCGATCTGGGTGCCGGTGTTTCTGCTGATGACCGGCACCCTGCTGGCAACCACGCCGAAAGTTGCCCAGCGCTTCGGTGCCGGTACCCACAGCGAAATCGGCCCGCTTGTACGTCAGGCGTTGTGGCTGGCACTGGTGGTCGGACTGATTGCGACGGCGATGCTGGTGGCCGCCGAACCGGTGCTGCACCTGATGAAGGTCGATCCCGAACTGATCGGCCCGTGCATGCAATACCTGCACGGCATCGCCAGCGGTCTGCCAGCAGTGGCGTTCTATCACGTGTTGCGCTGCACCAGTGACGGCATTGGCCGTACGCGTCCGGCGATGGTACTGGGCCTGTGCGGTCTGGCGCTGAACATTCCGCTGAACTACATCTTCATCTATGGCCACTTCGGCGTGCCGGCGATGGGCGGCGTTGGTTGCGGATGGGCCACGGCGATTGTGATGTGGGTGATGGCGCTGGGGCTGGCCGGTTATGAGCGCTGGGCACCGGCCTATCGTTCGAGCGAAATCTTCAGCCGTTTCGACTGGCCGCAATGGACAGTGATCAAGCGGTTGCTGGCAATTGGTCTGCCGATCGGCATCGCCGTGTTTGCCGAGTCGAGTATTTTTGCCGTGATCGCGTTGTTGATCGGCAGCCTCGGCGCCACGGTAGTGGCCGGGCACCAGATTGCGCTGAACGTCAGTTCGCTGGTGTTCATGATTCCCTACTCGTTGGGCATGGCGGTGACCGTGCGCGTCGGTCAGGCATTGGGTCGCGAAGAACCGCGTGAGGCGCGCTTTGCCGCTGGCGTCGGTATGGGCACCGCGCTGGCCTACGCCTGTCTGTCGGCGAGCATGATGCTGTTGCTGCGCGAGCCGATTGCGGCGATCTACACCGCTGACCCGACGGTGATTCACATTGCGGCGATGTTGATTGTGTACTCGGCGCTGTTCCAGTTTTCCGACGCCATCCAGGTGACCGCTGCCGGCGCACTGCGCGGTTATCAGGACACGCGGGTGACGATGATCCTGACCCTGTTCGCCTATTGGGGGATTGGTTTGCCCGTGGGTTACGCCCTCGGCCTGACCGACTGGCTCGGCGAGCCACGCGGCCCGAGCGGCTTGTGGCAGGGTCTGATCGTTGGCCTGAGCTGCGCGGCGTTGATGCTGTCGATCCGCCTGACACGCAGTGCACGCAAGCGTATTCGGATCAGTCGCTCGGCGGGCTAAACCCTTAAAACCGGGACAAAAAATGTGGGAGCCAGCCTGCTGGCGAATGCGGTGAATCAGTCGCCATCAATAGTGACTGAGATACCGCTTCGCGAGCAGGCTCGCTCCCACATTTGGTTTTGCGTTCGCCTGGGATTCAGGCGTGTTTCTTGCGAATCCAGTACAGATAAGTACCGGCCTCTTCGTGCTGGCTCACCAACTCATGGTCGAGAAACACGCAGAACTTGGGGATATCGCGTTTGGTCGACGGGTCGGTGGCGATCACCTTGAGCAGGCCGCCAGGTACCAGGTCACGGATGTGCTGGTGCAGCATCATCACTGGCTCCGGGCAATTGAGGCCGGTGGCGTCAAGGGTGCCGTCGACCGGGGTATCGATCATTTCACTCATGATTCACTCCTGAAACTGGCCGGCATTGTCGCGCATTGCCAGGTATTCGGTCATCTGTGGCGTTACGCCACACCCTGTGTAGGAGCTGCCGAAGGCTGCGATCTTTGCTTTTTAAGATCAAAAGATCGCAGCCTGCGGCAGCTCCTACAGGGGTTTTGCGGTGTATCAGCGGGATTTGACTTTCTTGGTGTCGTGACGACGCAAGTGGCAGGTCACTTCTTCGCGGTCGTGATACAGCTGCTTGCAGCCGATATCGACCTTGATCCCGCGCGCCTTGAAACCATCGGCAATGCGTTCGAGCAAGCGCTTCACTTCGGCGTAACGCTGTTTCATCGGCAACTTCAGATTAACCACCGCCTCGCGGCAATGCCCCTCGCCGATCCACTCTTCAAGCATCGCGGCATTACGCGCCGGTTTCTCGACGATGTCGCAGACCATCCAGTCCACCGGTTGCTTGGGCTTGAAGGTAAAACCGTCGGCCATCAGGTGCTGCACCAGACCAGTGTCCATCAGGCTTTCCGCCATAGGGCCGTTGTCGATGGCGGTCACCAGCATGCCGCGATTGACCAGTTGCCAGGTCCAGCCACCCGGCGCAGCGCCGAGATCAACGCCAGTCATGTCGCTGTGCAGCCGATCTTCCCACTGATCACGCGGGATGAAATGGTGCCACGCCTCTTCCAGCTTCAACGTCGAACGGCTGGGCGCCTCACGCGGGAACTTCAAGCGCGGAATACCCATCGGCCACATCGCCGAATTACCGGCATCGGCCATGCCGAGAAACACTTCACGACCGCTCTTGAAGGTCAGCAGCAGTCGCGGTTTATTCGCGTCTTCCACCAGTTTGCCGGCACCGATCAGAGCCTTGCGCAGCGGACCTTCGAATTTCTTGCAAAAGTTCGACAGCTCTTTGCCGTCATTGGTGTCGACGACCTCCAGCCACAGGCTGCCGCACACCGGAAAATCCGCCATGTGCGCAAGGATCACACTGATGCGATCGTTTTCCGGCAGATCGATGAAGACGCCGCGCGCCCATTGGCGCGGGAAGATCAACTCGGCAAAACGCTGGCCGCGCATCAGGCGCTCGGCGCCGTCTTCTTCGGTGCAGACAAACTCGGCGCACGCGGTGGCCGCTTTGGCCTTGGCGTAGCCGGCCACATTGAGTTGGGCGGCGAGGTCGGAAATCTCCGAACAGACTTCGCCTTCGAAGCCTGGCCGGCAATGCATGAATAGGGTGTTCATTCTTACTCCTGGGCAGAGGGCGATGATTCGGCCCCTGCGCGATGCTCAGGCCTTGCGCTGAAGCAAAGCCTGTCACGAAAACCGGCGCATGATAGCCGATGTCGGAACCTTGGACTTGCCCATAGAGTCCAGTTATTAGCCAGCTAATGAAAACAGGGCTACGTTGATAGCTCTGCCCGTCCCCTCAATCCGTAGCCGTGCGGATTCAAAGGAGTGATTGTAATGCCGTCCCTCGATAGCCTGAAAACGCTCAAAACCCTGCAAATCGACGACAAGACCTACCACTATTTCAGTTTGCCGGATGCCGCCAAAAGCCTGGGCGACCTCGACAAGCTGCCGATGTCGCTGAAAGTCCTGCTGGAAAACCTGCTGCGCTGGGAAGATGAAAAAACCGTCACCGGTGCCGACCTCAAGGCCATTGCCGCGTGGCTCAAGGAGCGTCGCTCCGACCGGGAGATCCAGTACCGCCCTGCCCGCGTCTTGATGCAAGACTTTACCGGCGTACCCGCCGTGGTCGACCTCGCCGCCATGCGCGCAGCGATGGCCAAGGCCGGCGGCGATCCGCAGCGAATCAATCCGTTGTCGCCAGTGGATCTGGTGATCGACCACTCGGTAATGGTCGACAAGTTCGCCACCGCCAGCGCGTTCGAGCAGAACGTCGACATCGAGATGCAACGTAACGGCGAACGTTATGCCTTCCTGCGTTGGGGCCAAAGCGCCTTCGACAACTTCAGCGTGGTGCCGCCGGGCACCGGCATCTGTCACCAGGTCAACCTTGAATACCTCGGCCGCACCGTGTGGACCAAGGATGAGGACGGCCGCACCTACGCCTTCCCCGACACGCTGGTCGGCACCGACTCGCACACCACCATGATCAACGGTCTCGGCGTACTCGGCTGGGGCGTCGGCGGGATCGAAGCCGAAGCGGCGATGCTCGGGCAACCGGTGTCGATGCTGATTCCGGAGGTGATCGGTTTCAAACTGACCGGCAAACTCAAGGAAGGCATCACTGCAACTGACCTGGTGCTGACCGTCACACAGATGCTGCGCAAGAAAGGCGTAGTGGGCAAATTCGTCGAATTCTACGGTGACGGCCTCGCTGATCTGCCCCTGGCCGACCGTGCGACCATCGCCAACATGGCCCCGGAATATGGCGCGACGTGCGGCTTCTTCCCGGTTGATGACGTGACGCTGGAATACTTGCGCCTGTCCGGTCGGCCGCCTGAGGTGGTGAAGCTGGTGGAGGCCTACACCAAGGCTCAGGGTCTGTGGCGCCTACCCGGTCAGGAACCGGTGTTCACCGACAGTCTGGCGCTGGACATGGGCAGCGTCGAAGCCAGTCTGGCCGGGCCGAAACGACCGCAGGATCGTGTCTCGCTGCCGAATGTGCCGCAAGCCTTCAGCGACTTCATCGATCTGCAATTCAAACCCACCAGCAAAGAAGAAGGACGCCTGGAAAGTGAGGGCGGTGGCGGTGTCGCGGTAGGGAATGCCGATCTGGTCGGCGAAACCGAATACGAGTACGAAGGCCACACCTATCGCCTGAAAAACGGCGCCGTGGTCATTGCCGCGATCACCTCCTGCACCAACACCTCCAACCCGAGCGTGATGATGGCCGCCGGACTGCTGGCGAAAAAAGCCGTGGAGAAAGGCCTGACCCGCAAACCGTGGGTGAAGAGTTCGCTGGCGCCGGGCTCGAAAGTGGTCACCGACTACTACAAGGCTGCGGGGTTGACGCAATACCTCGATCAGCTCGGGTTTTCCTTGGTCGGCTATGGTTGCACCACCTGCATCGGCAACTCCGGGCCGCTGCCGGAACCGATCGAGAAAGCCATCCAGAAAGCCGACCTGACTGTGGCATCGGTGCTCTCCGGCAACCGCAACTTCGAAGGCCGCGTGCATCCGTTGGTGAAAACCAACTGGCTGGCCTCGCCGCCCTTGGTGGTCGCCTACGCCTTGGCTGGCAGCGTGCGCAGCGACATCAGCAGCGAACCGCTGGGCGAAGATCAGCAAGGCAATCCGGTGTATCTGCGGGATATCTGGCCGACCAGCAAAGAGATCGCCGATGCGGTGAATCAGGTCAGCACGGCAATGTTTCACAAGGAATACGCCGAGGTGTTCGCCGGTGATGAACAATGGCAGGCCATCGAAGTGCCGCAGGCCGCGACTTACGTGTGGCAGGACGACTCCACCTACATCCAGCATCCGCCGTTCTTCGACGACATTTCCGGTCCGCTGCCGGAAATCAAGGATGTCAAAGGTGCGCGGGTGTTGGCCCTGCTTGGCGATTCGGTAACCACCGACCACATCTCCCCTGCCGGCAACATCAAGGCTGACAGCCCGGCCGGACGTTATCTGCGCGAAAAGGGTGTCGAGCCTCGGGACTTCAACTCTTACGGCTCACGTCGCGGCAATCATGAAGTGATGATGCGCGGTACCTTCGCCAATATCCGTATCCGCAATGAAATGCTCGGTGGTGAAGAAGGTGGCAACACGATCTACATTCCGACCGGCGAGAAACTGGCGATCTACGACGCGGCGATGAAGTATCAGGCTTCGGGCACGCCGCTGGTGGTGATTGCCGGGCAAGAATACGGCACCGGTTCCAGCCGCGACTGGGCGGCCAAGGGCACCAATCTGTTGGGGGTGAAAGCGGTGATCGCCGAAAGCTTCGAGCGGATTCACCGTTCCAATCTGGTGGGCATGGGCGTATTGCCGCTGCAGTTCAAGCTCGATCAGAATCGCAAGAGCCTCAACCTCACCGGCAAGGAAACCTTTGAGATCCAAGGGCTGACCGGCGTCGAGCTGACACCGCGGATGAATTTGCCGCTGGTGATCACCCGTGAGGATGGCCGTCAGGAAAAGATCGAGGTGCTGTGCCGGATCGATACGTTGAATGAGGTGGAGTACTTCAAGTCAGGCGGAATTCTGCATTACGTCCTGCGCCAACTGATCGCCTCATGATGAATCACGCATAACCGATGCAGGAGCTGCCGCAGGCTGCGATCTTTTGATCTTGATCTTTAAAACCAGATCAAAAGATCGCAGCCTGCGGCAGCTCCTACAAAGGGGTGCACTTTTCTGTGGACGAAAAAAAACCCGCCGAAGCGGGTTTTTCCCAAGACCATTATCGACTCCCTGTCGGCAGCGATCCTTGCAAATGGTCGATCATCCGTGATCCTGAAACACTCCCTGTGTCTCAGTTGATGTGTGTAGATTACCCACTGGATCCAATCGGCAATAGTCGTAAAAGCTACCAGTGCGTGTAAGACATTCGCCATAGCAACCCTTCCGAAAACCCCTAGCCTTGTCAGGCATCAAGCATGGAAGCGGCGATCTGCGCGACTTTCAGCTGCCCTGAGGTCTGCTCCAGCGCGTCACCCTCCAGAAACCACGCAGCGGACAAACCGGCGAACGCCAATACCCATTGCAGCAGCCTGCGTCGATCAAGCCCGGCAGCCTCGACAATCACATCCAGTTGCCGGCGAAAGCGCTGGGGATCGGTGGCTGTCGGCAAGTCCGGGTTGCAAATCAGGTTGGCGTAATCAAAACCGCGCTCGCCCCTGACCCGTTTCGGATCGATGGCCAGCCAGCCGCGCGATTGGAAATCCAGCACATTGTCGTGGTGCATATCGCCGTGCAGCACCACCACATCCTGTGGATCGGCGAGCAGGGTTTCGGCGGTTTGCAGGCTCAGGCTGTAGAGACCGTCATGTTGGTCAGCAGCAACGCGCAGCGAAGCAAACCATGGCCGCAACTCCACCAACGGCGGAGGCGGCGTTTCGCGCGGGGCATGCAATCGCGCCAGCGCCGAACACAGAATCCGGCTCGCCTCGACGTCTTCGCCGTTCATCGCCATGTGCATCAGCGAGCGGCTGCCCATGGCGCGCTCCATCAGCAAGCCATCTTCGTGATGCGCCAACACTTGCGCAGCACCATCACCGCCCCACCAGGTCATCAACCGATTGCCGTACTTCTCGTCGACATCCAGCGCAATCTTGAGCATCGCCGGCGTGTCGTTCAGGCGTACCGGCAACAAACGGCTGCCGGGTGTGATGATCGGCGCACCGTCCGGCACCAGTGCCCAGCGCTCGAGCCAAGGTTCGAAAATATCAGCCACCGTCACGCTCGCGGGCCTTGGCGCTCTCGACAAGAAACTGTTCGAGTCGGCTCAACTGTTCTTCCCAGCCACGGCTATCCATGTAATACGCCTCTTTCTGGCGAATGTCGGGAATGTGCGCGAAGCCCGATTCAGAGACCTTCAGCAGCGTTCCGCCCTCGAAGTCTGCCAGCTCGAACCTGACCAGCGTGGTCGGCTCCTGGGAATAGTCGATTTTCGGGTTCACCGCATACGGATGCCAGCGAAACGAAAACAACTGCTGCGGCTCGACCCGCTCGATCAGCACATTCCACAACACATGTTCATAACCTGGATACGTGACCTGCCCTTGCGTCCATTCACCGGCAATAAACCGTCTGCCCTCAAGCGCCACCCCAAACCACTGGCCAAACGCTTCGGCATCGACCAATGCACGCCAGACATGCGAACGCGGCGCCTTGAGCGTGATTTTGCGTTCGAAACTATTGGGTACTGGTTTCATACGTCACCTCCTGTTCTGAACACTAGGCCTGTATGACCACATGTCCAATGTGAAGTTGTATCAGGGCGGTGCAGTCGTTCACCAGCAAGGACACATCAAGCTGCACTTTTTTACCGGTGCCGTGATGGTTCCAGACACCCTGCGCCCAACGAAACTGTTACCTTTTCCAGCGAATTTGAATCTACAAGGACGAATCATGCCGCCATCCCTCGCTGAACGTTACCGCGGTGCTCTGCTCGGTCTTGCGTGCGGCGACGCTGTCGGTACTACGGTTGAGTTCAAACCACGGGGATCATTCCAACCGTTGACCGATATGATCGGTGGTGGCCCATTCCACCTCAAGCCCGGGCAATGGACCGATGACACCTCGATGGCGCTGTGTCTGGCGGAAAGCCTGTTGAACAAAAATGGTTTCAATGCTGCTGATCAAATGGGCCGCTACCTCAACTGGTGGCAATGGGGTTATCTGAGTTCGACCGGTGAGTGTTTCGATATCGGCATGACCGTCAGTCAGGCGCTGGCGCAATATCAACAAACCGCTGATCCCTTCGCCGGTTCGCCCGACCCGTACAGCGCCGGCAACGGTTCGCTGATGCGCCTGGTACCGGTGGTGCTGTTCTACTTTCCCGACGCCCGGCAAATCCAGAGCTTTGCCGCCGACAGCTCGCGAACCACCCACGCAGCACCTGAAGCCATCGAATGCTGCCAATTGTTGGCCGCGGTGATCGCCAGTGCGCTTGAAGGCGCGAGCAAAGCAGAACTGCGTCAACTGCCATTCGCCAGTTTCTCGCAGCCCAAGGTCGCTTCCATCGCGCGTGGTGATTATCTCAGCCTGTCCGAGACGGACATCAAGGGCAGCGGCTACAGCGTACAGTCGCTGGAAGCGGCGTTGTGGTGCTTTCATCACACGAACAGCTTCGAAGCCGCCATTTTGCAAGCCGCCAACCTGGGCAATGACGCCGACACCACCGCCGCGATTACCGGTCAGTTGGCCGGCGCCTATTACGGCGTGCGGGGGATTCCTGAACACTGGCTGGAAAAGCTGCACGACGGTGAAGAGATTGCGGCGACCGCCGACCGTTTGCTCGCGGCTTCCCGAATGCGCCCGCAAGAATAGACGCGACACAGCCGCTACACTGCTCGGCACTTACCTTCGATACAGCGAGATTTGACCATGTCCCCACGCCTGCTTCTGGCCCTGTCACCCTTTCTGTTGACTCCCCTCGCCCACGCCGCCGTCGACTGCGCGAATGCCAGCGATCAGGCGACGATGAATCAATGCGCCGGGGAGGACTTCAAAGCGGCGGACAAGGCGTTGAACGCGGTGTATCAGCAAATCACCGGGCGTTTGAAGGACAACCCGGATGGCAAGAAGCTGTTGGTCAGTGCACAACGGGCGTGGATCGGGTTTCGCGATGCAGAGTGCAAGTTTTCATCGTCCGGAGTTACTGGCGGGAGCGTTTATCCGTTGATCTACAGCAACTGCCTGACGAGCGTGACCAAGGTGCGGGTTGAGGCGCTGAAACAGTATTTGAAGTGTGAAGAAGGTGACATGAGCTGCCCGGTGCCGGGGGCCTGATTTTTGCGGCGGTGTTGAGGGATCTTTCGCGAGCAGGCTCTCTCCCACATCGGAATGCATTTCAAATGTGGGTTAACGCCCGTGCAATGCGTTGCGCGTGATCATGTTCTGCTCAGGCCGTTACGACTCGGCCCTGTGCACACTCGCGCACACGACAGGTGCACCACTGCGCAAACTTTCCTCAAGCAACTGAGGGGGACTGGTCGGTCAACTTGAAAAAGGTTCGCCGCTCGCGGGAAAACTTCATTACCGAAATCAAGTAAGCCCTATACGAGCGGGCGACTGAAGCATGCCTGTGGCGTGTGTCCCCGCTCTAATCAATCCCTGCCCCGTCATCGATACCAGCGCCCACCGAGTGGATCGCGCCCCTCCTCTGCTCTCGACTTGCTTCGAATTCGACAGCCTATCGACATTGAAATCCCCCAAAGCGAATGCACTGAAGATGCTGCTGTAGCCCCGGCACCTCGACACCAAGAGCGATCTTCACAAAATATGAACAATTTATTATTGCGATTCGATAATTTAACATCGAGAATTAGTCATTCCCAATGACACCGCAAGGATTTTTCATGAGTACTCGTAACAACGGATTGGCACTGCAACGCATGCATTGGGTCGGACTACTTGCAGCGATTCTTGTCTGGGTTTTGGGGGTGACCGAGGTTGGTGGCAACGCTTCGATCTGGTTCTTCAAAACGGATGAAATGCTCGCGGCTCTGCTCTACGCCTTCGCCGAAAACTCGCCGCAATTGCTTGATCCGTTTGTCGAAGGTGCGCTGCTTGCCCCTGACACATGGCTCTCGCCACTGGTCACTGCGCTGCTCGTCGTTCTGGATTTCCTGCCCGTTCTGCTTTCGACCTACGTACTCTGGCTGACAGGGTTGTTTTTCCTGCGCTTGTCCCGCGGCGAAACCTGGACCGAGCGCAACATCAAGCTGCTGTGGCGAGTAGGGATTCTGTGCATCATTTCTCCGGCCGCCTACCCGCTGGTAGAGACCTTGCAAGGTTTGACACTGTCGATTGATCTGCCACCTGGAGATCGCATTTTTCAGTTCTCGATCGGCCTGTCTTCCACTTCTGCCTACGAGATTGTCAAAGGCGTATTGCTCTGTTTGTTTTCAATTATCATGCGCGATGCAAAAGTACTCAGCGATGAGCAAAGCCAATACATATAGAACAATACAATGACCATTATCGTCCGCCTTGACGTTGTCATGGCCACGCAAAAAATTCGCTCGAAAGAGTTGGCCAGCCTGCTGGGCATCACCGAGGCCAATCTGTCATTACTGAAGAATGGCAAGGTCAAGGGCGTGAAGATGGCCACCCTGGACAAGCTCTGCGCAGCACTCGATTGCCAGCCAGGCGATTTGCTGGAATACCAGAAAGACTGAGCCTTGCGCAGGCGCGCAAGTTAATTGTCGCCAGTCCACACCGTTTAACTCTTATTCAATCCTTAGTTTATAAGGCGGCTTTGTCATGACCCGGTTTTTACTCTGCGCGCTGTTTTTACTGACAGCGTTGATCAGCGGCTGCGCCACGCAAATGGACGTAGCGCTAAATGCGACACCCGATCCGGACTATCATTTTGACCGAAAGGCGATTGTGCTGGTGACGTCTGCGAGTGGCAGCGACGAAAACGCTCTTAATGCCCGCTACTATCTTCGCGACATGGTTAACGCGCTGAAAGACAGGGGTTTCCAGGAGGTCTATACCGACGCCAGTCTGCCGAAGAACCATGCGCCGATAAAAATGACCGTCAGCCTCGATGTCGGCAGCCGACAGGTGACCTACCGCTATACCGCCACCGACTATGGGCAAGTGCCGACCAGCACCTCTACCGTGTGCAAGACCAGCAAGAAAAAAAACGACCGGCTGACCTGCACGAGTAAACCGAACACGACCTATGGACCGGTAGGGACCTCGGAGCGCACCGGTTACACCACGCTCAGCACCTTTGTTGCCACTGCCCGCGATGATGTCAGTAAGCGCCCGGTCTACCTGCTCCGCGCTTCGTCCTATAACGAGGACTGCCAATCCTCCAAGGTTGAAGACTTTCTAGTGGAACAAGGCTTGCAGAACCTGAACTTCGAGGACCGTCTGCAGCGCAATTACACCGTCACGATGCCCGAGGGTTACCGCTGCAAATAGGCTTTGCAGGACAGTTCACAGTACCGGCTCAGCTTGCATGAGCCGGTACTGTGAACTGTTGAAGGTTAAACGTGCGGGTCACCCGGCGCTTTGGTCGGCGCGGCGTACTGCGGCTTGAGATGGCCGTCCTGATCAAGCAGCCAGGCGTCCATGATCTGCCGCACCACAGGGCCTGCGACACGACCGCCAGCCTCGCCGTTTTCGATCATCACCGAAATCGCGATCTTCGGATGCTCCGCCGGGGCGAAGCCAACGAACAAGGCGTTGTCGCGATGGCGTTCCAGGGTTTTCTCGCGGTTGTATCGCTCGCCCTGCTTGATCGCCACCACTTGCGCGGTACCACTCTTGCCGGCGATGCGATATTGCGCACCGGCGGCGGCCGCACGCGCGATACCCCGGGCATCGTGCATCACCATCTGCATGCCGTGATTGACCTGCTCCCAGTCTCGCGGATCCTTGAGCAGGATGTTCGGCATCGGATGCTCATCGACCGGGGCGATGCCATCGACGGTTTTAGCCAGGTGCGGCCGGTTCCATACACCTTTGTTAGCGATCAATGCCGTGGCTTGAGCCAGTTGCAGCGGCGTGACCTGCATGTAGCCCTGGCCGATGCCGAGGATGACCGTTTCTCCAGGGAACCAGGCTTGCCGGCGGGTCGCACGTTTCCATGCTTGCGATGGCATCAGGCCGGGCGACTCTTCGAACATGTCCAGCGAGACTTTCTCGCCGAGGCCGAACATCGCCATGTAATCGTGCAGTCGATCGATACCGAGCTTGTGGGCCAGATCATAGAAATAGGTGTCATTGGAACGCATGATTGCCGCGTCCATGTCTACCCAACCGTCGCCGCTGTGATTCCAGTTGCGATACTTGTGATCGAAGTCCGGGAGCTGGTAATAACCGGGGTCGAAGACGCGGGTTTGCGGCGTCACAACACCAGCGTCTAGACCGGCGATGGCCACCTCTGGCTTGATCGTCGAGCCCGGTGCATAGAGACCGCGCAGTACGCGGTTGAACAAAGGCCGGTCGATCGAATCTCGCAGTGCCGAATATTCCTTGGAGCTGATACCGGTGACGAACAGATTCGGATCGAAGCTGGGATTGCTGACCATGGCCAACACTTCGCCGGTCGACGGATCGAGCGCTACCACCGAACCACGACGATCGCCAAGCGCGGCTTCGGCAGCTTCCTGCAGCTTGATGTCGAGGCTCAGGACGATGTTCTGACCAGGCACCGGATCGGTGTGTTTGAGCACGCGGAGTACGCGACCCTGGGCGTTGGTTTCGACTTCCTCGTAACCGACGTGGCCGTGTAACTGCGCTTCGTAGAAACGCTCAATGCCGGTTTTGCCAATGGATTGGGTACCGCGATATTCGACCGAGTCGAGGGTCTTGGATTCTTTTTCGTTGATCCGGCCGACGTAACCGATCGAGTGGGCAAAGTGCGCGCCAAGTGGGTAATGGCGGACGAACTGTGGCTCGACATCCAGACCGGGGAGGCGGAACTCATTGACGGCTAGTACGGCAATTTGCTCTTCCGTCAGCTCATAGAACAGCGTCACCGGCGTAAACGGGTGGCGGGACTGCTTCATGGCTTTATCGAAGACTGTGCGATCTTCTGCAGGCAGGTGCAGGAGATTGATGACCTCATCCAGTTCTTGATTGACGTCGTTAGCGCGTTCGCGGGTGATGGTCAGGTTGAAACTGGGGCGGTTATCGGCGAGCAACACGCCATTGCGGTCGTAGATCAAACCGCGTGTAGGCGGGATCGGCAAGACGTGGACGCGGTTGTTTTCGGAGATGGTCGAGTGATAGTCGAATTCCACCACCTGAAGGATGTACAGGCGCACGACCAGGGCGCAGCTGATGGCGAAGACGAACAAGGCGCAGGCGATCAGCCGTTTGTTGACCAGGCGCGTCTCTTTTTCGTGGTCCTTGATCGGGATGGGTTCAGGCATTTCTACAGCAACTCTTTGACATAAATGAGTGCCGATCCGTGGGCATGACATCAGTCCGTTAAAAAACGAGCTGCACCATACCAAAAACTGCCCGGTCATTTCAGAAGGAATTTCCCCAATGGCCGTTTCTTGCGACGGCTGGGACAGCGTTGTCCCGCGAAAACTTTTCTACAGGCAAAACAAAACCCCAACTGCTTTCGCAATTGGGGTTTCGGAATTTAATCTTGACGATGACCTACTCTCACATGGGGAAACCCCACACTACCATCGGCGATGCATCGTTTCACTGCTGAGTTCGGGATGGGATCAGGTGGTTCCAACGCTCTATGGTCGTCAAGAAATTCGGGTACTGAGTCGTGGCCTTGTGGCCTCGCTTCAGCAAATTGGGTATGTGACAGCTGGTGTTTTGTGAGTCTTTCGAACTTTCGGTTCGTTTCGTCTTCACACACCGCAATCTGGTCTCTTCGACGCAAATTGCTTGGGTGTTATATGGTCAAGCCTCACGGGCAATTAGTATTGGTTAGCTCAACGCCTCACAGCGCTTACACACCCAACCTATCAACGTCGTAGTCTTCGACGGCCCTTCAGGGAACTCAAGGTTCCAGTGAGATCTCATCTTGAGGCAAGTTTCCCGCTTAGATGCTTTCAGCGGTTATCTTTCCCGAACATAGCTACCCGGCAATGCCACTGGCGTGACAACCGGAACACCAGAGGTTCGTCCACTCCGGTCCTCTCGTACTAGGAGCAGCCCCTCTCAAATCTCAAACGTCCACGGCAGATAGGGACCGAACTGTCTCACGACGTTCTAAACCCAGCTCGCGTACCACTTTAAATGGCGAACAGCCATACCCTTGGGACCGGCTTCAGCCCCAGGATGTGATGAGCCGACATCGAGGTGCCAAACACCGCCGTCGATATGAACTCTTGGGCGGTATCAGCCTGTTATCCCCGGAGTACCTTTTATCCGTTGAGCGATGGCCCTTCCATACAGAACCACCGGATCACTAAGACCTACTTTCGTACCTGCTCGACGTGTCTGTCTCGCAGTCAAGCGCGCTTTTGCCTTTATACTCTACGACCGATTTCCGACCGGTCTGAGCGCACCTTCGTACTCCTCCGTTACTCTTTAGGAGGAGACCGCCCCAGTCAAACTACCCACCATACACTGTCCTCGATCCGGATAACGGACCTGAGTTAGAACCTCAAAGTTGCCAGGGTGGTATTTCAAGGATGGCTCCACGCGAACTGGCGTCCACGCTTCAAAGCCTCCCACCTATCCTACACAAGCAAATTCAAAGTCCAGTGCAAAGCTATAGTAAAGGTTCACGGGGTCTTTCCGTCTAGCCGCGGATACACTGCATCTTCACAGCGATTTCAATTTCACTGAGTCTCGGGTGGAGACAGCGCCGCCATCGTTACGCCATTCGTGCAGGTCGGAACTTACCCGACAAGGAATTTCGCTACCTTAGGACCGTTATAGTTACGGCCGCCGTTTACCGGGGCTTCGATCAAGAGCTTCGCGTTAGCTAACCCCATCAATTAACCTTCCGGCACCGGGCAGGCGTCACACCCTATACGTCCACTTTCGTGTTTGCAGAGTGCTGTGTTTTTAATAAACAGTCGCAGCGGCCTGGTATCTTCGACCGGCATGAGCTTACGGAGCAAGTCCTTCACCCTCACCGGCGCACCTTCTCCCGAAGTTACGGTGCCATTTTGCCTAGTTCCTTCACCCGAGTTCTCTCAAGCGCCTTGGTATTCTCTACCCAACCACCTGTGTCGGTTTGGGGTACGGTTCCTGGTTACCTGAAGCTTAGAAGCTTTTCTTGGAAGCATGGCATCAACCACTTCGTGTTCTAAAAGAACACTCGTCATCAGCTCTCGGCCTTAAGATCCCGGATTTACCTAAGATCTCAGCCTACCACCTTAAACTTGGACAACCAACGCCAAGCTGGCCTAGCCTTCTCCGTCCCTCCATCGCAATAACCAGAAGTACAGGAATATTAACCTGTTTTCCATCGACTACGCTTTTCAGCCTCGCCTTAGGGACCGACTAACCCTGCGTCGATTAACGTTGCGCAGGAAACCTTGGTCTTTCGGCGTGGGTGTTTTTCACACCCATTGTCGTTACTCATGTCAGCATTCGCACTTCTGATACCTCCAGCAAGCTTCTCAACTCACCTTCACAGGCTTACAGAACGCTCCTCTACCGCATCACCCGAAGGTGATACCCGTAGCTTCGGTGTATGGTTTGAGCCCCGTTACATCTTCCGCGCAGGCCGACTCGACTAGTGAGCTATTACGCTTTCTTTAAAGGGTGGCTGCTTCTAAGCCAACCTCCTAGCTGTCTAAGCCTTCCCACATCGTTTCCCACTTAACCATAACTTTGGGACCTTAGCTGACGGTCTGGGTTGTTTCCCTTTTCACGACGGACGTTAGCACCCGCCGTGTGTCTCCCATGCTCGGCACTTGTAGGTATTCGGAGTTTGCATCGGTTTGGTAAGTCGGGATGACCCCCTAGCCGAAACAGTGCTCTACCCCCTACAGTGATACATGAGGCGCTACCTAAATAGCTTTCGAGGAGAACCAGCTATCTCCGAGCTTGATTAGCCTTTCACTCCGATCCACAGGTCATCCGCTAACTTTTCAACGGTAGTCGGTTCGGTCCTCCAGTTAGTGTTACCCAACCTTCAACCTGCCCATGGATAGATCGCCCGGTTTCGGGTCTATTCCCAGCGACTAGACGCCCTATTAAGACTCGCTTTCGCTACGCCTCCCCTATTCGGTTAAGCTCGCCACTGAAAATAAGTCGCTGACCCATTATACAAAAGGTACGCAGTCACCCAACAAAGTGGGCTCCCACTGCTTGTACGCATACGGTTTCAGGATCTATTTCACTCCCCTCTCCGGGGTTCTTTTCGCCTTTCCCTCACGGTACTAGTTCACTATCGGTCAGTCAGTAGTATTTAGCCTTGGAGGATGGTCCCCCCATATTCAGACAAAGTTTCTCGTGCTCCGTCCTACTCGATTTCATGACTAAGAGATTTTCGCGTACAGGGCTATCACCCACTATGGCCGCACTTTCCAGAGCGTTCCGCTAATCTCAAAGCCACTTAAGGGCTAGTCCCCGTTCGCTCGCCACTACTAAGGGAATCTCGGTTGATTTCTTTTCCTCAGGGTACTTAGATGTTTCAGTTCCCCTGGTTCGCCTCTTGCACCTATGTATTCAGTACAAGATAACCATCTTATGATGGCTGGGTTCCCCCATTCAGACATCTCCGGATCAAAGTCTGTTTGCCGACTCCCCGAAGCTTTTCGCAGGCTACCACGTCTTTCATCGCCTCTGACTGCCAAGGCATCCACCGTATGCGCTTCTTCACTTGACCATATAACCCCAAGCAATCTGGTTATACTGTGAAGACGACATTCGCCGAAAATTCGAATTTCTCAATTAAGAGAACTCACAAATTTTACCTTAGCCTGATCCGTTACCAGTGAAAGTAACGTTCAGTCTATCTTTCTATCACATACCCAAATTTTTAAAGAACGATCTAGTCAAAGACTAGAAATCAACATTCATCATCACAGCGATGGAATGCTCATTTCTAAGCTTTCAAACTTCAGAAGCAGTAGTGGTGGAGCCAAACGGGATCGAACCGTTGACCTCCTGCGTGCAAGGCAGGCGCTCTCCCAGCTGAGCTATGGCCCCGTATTTCTACAGGCGTTTCCCACACAAAATTGGTGGGTCTGGGCAGATTCGAACTGCCGACCTCACCCTTATCAGGGGTGCGCTCTAACCAACTGAGCTACAGACCCAATTTCGAGCTACTAAGGCCGACCT
>NZ_CM174487.1:4637500-5027500 GCF_057839305.1 Pseudomonas sp. KH_040
TGCGTACAGTCCTCGTCTACGGCATGGCATTGGGCGGCATGAACTTCCTCTTCTATATGTCATTGCAAACGGTGCCGTTGGGAATTGCCGTCGCCCTCGAATTTACCGGGCCACTGGCCGTAGCCATCCTTGCTTCCCGCCGTGCCATCGACTTTCTCTGGATTGCCCTGGCTGCCGCCGGCTTGATGCTGCTGATTCCAACAGGCACAACCAGCGCCGGAATCGATCTGGTGGGCGCCGGATATGCACTGGGAGCCGGTGTCTGCTGGGCGCTATACATTCTGTTCGGTCAGAAGGCCGGCGCCGATAACGGTGTAACGACAGCAGCTCTGGGGGTAATGATCGCAGCGCTGTTCGTGGCCCCTATCGGCATCGTGCATGCTGGTTCAGCCCTATTGACCCCTTCGTTGATCCCGATTGCCATCGGCGTCGCCATTCTGTCCACCGCCCTGCCCTATACACTGGAGATGGTCGCCCTCACCCGCCTCCCGGCACGCACTTTCGGCACATTGATGAGTATCGAACCGGCCTTCGGAGCCCTCTCAGGCCTGTTGTTCCTGCACGAATTCCTCACACTGTCACAATGGATGGCGATCCTGTGCATTATTCTGGCATCTGTCGGCGCAACCATGACCATGGGGAGTGCTGCGAAACCCGCCATCGCGGCTGATTGAAAGAGGATTCGACGAAGGTCTGGCAATTGACGCGCATTTAGGCCATGTTTAGACCTGTAACCCAATGCCAGACATGGATTTTTTCGGACAGGGATTTCAAAAGCTTAGAGCGCACGCGAACACAGGCAAACCCGAGCATTAGACTCGTGGCCGTTATAAGGACGGTAATGAAACGAATTTTGATACTGATCGCCATACTGGCAGTTGCAGGTTGTGCGGCGACTTCGGAAACTCAGGTAAAACGCGGGAAAAAAGGGCTGCACATCAACTGCTCAGGGCTATCGTCCTCCTGGGACAAGTGCTACGCCAGTGCCGCCAATGCCTGCTTGCCGAAGGGCTACAAGGTCATCGCAAAATCCGGTGACGCCGTGGAAGAGCCCGGCGATTACCCGTTCGGTCTCAATCCTGCGGGCTACACCAGCCGCAGCATGATTGTCATCTGTAAATAGATCAGCGCTGCCCGGCAATCTGCCGGCCAATTTCTTCATGGCTGGACTTCAGCACCGCTTGCTGAACGTCCGGCGTGGCCAACATACGCGCCACCACCAACGCCCCGACGCATTGCGACAGCACCGACCACGCCAGGGTCTCGCTCTCAAGAATCTGTGCCCAACGCTCCTGAAGCCGGCAAATCCACAGCTCGGCCTGCTCGCGCACCAGAACATCCGATCGGGCAATTTCTGCGCCCAACGCCGGCAACGCGCAACCGGCCTCAGGTTGCTCTACGTGAGCCATGCTCAGGTAGTGCTTGAGACAGCGCTCCAGTCGCTCACGATCCCGCGTGCCCTCCCCCCCCAATCGTTCAAGGCTTTGACCCAACTCGCGTTCGACGATGGCAGTGAACAACGCATCTTTCGATGAGAAATGGCTGTAGAACGCCGCACCGCTCAATCCGATAGCCTTCATCAAACCATCAACGCCCACCGTGGAAAAACCGGAACGCTTTGCTGACAGCGCGCTGCTCTGCAGCAGCTTTTCCCGTGTTTCCAACTTGTGACTGGCGGAGTAACGCATGTATTTGCCCTCAAATCGACTGCCTTGACGTTGTCTGGATCCTAGCATAACGTTCGTTCACTTAACGATCGTTTAATAAAGGCAATCACCCATGAATAACAAGAAGGTCGTATTGGTTGTCGGCGCTGGCGATGCCACGGGCGGAGCGATTGCAAAGCGTTTTGCCAAAGAGGGATTCATCGCCTGCGTCACCCGACGCAGCGCCGACAAATTGCAGCCGCTAGTGGACGCGATCAAGGCTGAAGGCGGTGAAGCTCACGGTTTTGCCTGCGATGCGCGCAAAGAAGAAGACGTCATTGCTCTGATTGAAGACATCGAGACTCGCCTCGGTCCGATCGAAGCTTTTGTATTCAATATCGGCGCCAATGTGCCGTGCAGCATTCTTGAAGAAACCGCACGCAAGTATTTCAAGATTTGGGAAATGGCCTGCTTCTCAGGGTTCCTCAATGCCCGTGAAGTGGCCAAACGCATGGTCACACGCCAACGCGGCACTATCCTGTTCACCGGTGCCACCGCCGGACTTCGCGGCGCATCCGGGTTTGCCGCCTTCGCCGGAGCCAAACACGGTATCCGCGCGCTGGCACAAAGCATGGCGCGGGAACTGGGGCCAATGAACATCCACGTCGCCCACGTCGTAGTCGATGGTGCGATCGACACCGATTTCATTCGCAACAGTTTCCCCGAGAAGTACGCCACCAAAGATCAGGACGGCATCCTCAATCCCGAGCACATCGCCGAGAACTACTGGTATCTGCACAGTCAGCCACGGGATGCCTGGACGTTCGAGCTGGATCTGCGCCCCTGGAACGAACGCTGGTAAGCCCCCCCCGCCATAACAATAACGACAGAGACGCGAAAATGACGAAAACCGTGGAGTTCTATTTCGACCTCGGCAGCCCTGCCACCTACCTGGCCTACACCCAGTTACCGAAGATTTGCGCCGAGACCAACAGCGAGCTGATCTACATCCCGATGCTGCTCGGTGGCGTCTTCAAGGCAACCGGCAACGCTTCACCGGCGATGATTCCGGCGAAGGGTCGGTACATGTTTGAGGATCTGGATCGCTACGCAAAACGCTACGGGGTGCCGCTGAAATTCAATCCGCACTTCCCGATCAACACACTGATGTTGATGCGTGCGGTAACCGGCATCCAGTTGCGTCAGCCAGCACGCTTTCAGGCGTTTATCGATTGTCTGTTCACGGCGCTATGGGTTGAAGGACGCAGCCTCGACGAACCGGCGACTGTCGCTGCTGTGCTGAGCGAACACGGTTTCGATCCGCAGGAAGTACTGGCGCTGAGCAACGATGAATCGGTCAAAGCAGCGCTTAAGGAGAACACCGAAACCGCTGTTAAACGTGGTGTTTTCGGAGCACCCAGCATGTTTATCGGCGATCAACTGTTCTTCGGCCAGGATCGGCTGGACTTCGTTGCGGAAGCCTTGCGCCAAGGCTAAACGATCATTCAGGCGCTGAACACAGCGCCTGAATCCCAGCCGATCAGATCGCCGCAGTACGGGTGTTCAGCCATTCCAGCGCCGCACCCTCAAGCAATGGACTCAAGCGCTCACGCACTTGCGCGTGGTAGGCGTTGAACCACTGTTTCTCTTCTTCAGTCAGCAACGCCGGCAGCAGGCAACGCGTGTCGATCGGGCACAGCGTCAAGGTTTCAAACTTGAGGAATTCTCCGAATTCGCTGCTGCCCGCCTCGCGGTTCATCGCCAGGTTCTCGATCCGCACGCCCCAACGACCCGGACGGTAGGTGCCTGGCTCGATCGAAGTAATCATCCCCGGCTGCATGGCCGTCTGCGGTGCAGGCGCGGCCTGATAAGCGATCACCTGTGGACCTTCATGGACGTTGAGGAAGTAGCCAACGCCATGACCGGTGCCGTGACCGTAATCGACGCTTTCGGCCCAGATCGGCGCACGGGCAATAGCATCGAGCAGCGGCGAGAGAATGCCTTTCGGGAACTGCGCGCGCGACAGGGCAATCACGCCCTTCAACACGCGCGTGCAATCGCGCTTCTGCTCTTCGCTCGGCGTACCAACCGGCACCATTCGCGTGATGTCCGTGGTGCCGCCCAGGTATTGACCCCCCGAGTCGATCAGCAGCAAGCCGTCGCCTTCGATTACCGCGTGTTCTTCTTCGGTGGCGTGGTAATGCGGCATGGCGCCATTGGCGTTGAACGCGGCAATGGTGTTGAAACTCAGCGAGACATAATCCGGACGACGCTCACGGGCAGCGGTGAGTTTTTCGTCGATGGTCAGTTCGGTAATGCGCTCGCGCCCCCAGGCCGATTCCAGCCAGGCGAAAAACTCGCACAGCGCCGCGCCATCCTGCTCCATCGCTTTGCGGATATGTGCAGCGTCCGCTTCACTTTTCTGCGACTTGGCCAGCGTGGTCGGGTTCAAGCCTTCGACCAGTTTCACCGTGCTGTCGAGGTTATCCAGCAAACCGCTGGTAACGCGCGCCGGATCAACCAACAAACTCGCGCCACTCGGCACGGCACGCAGGGCATCAGCGACTTCGCTGTAATCACGCAACGTCACGCCGTCCGTCTCAAGCACCGAGCGCAAATCTGCGTCGACCTTGCTTAACGCTACGAACAACGTGGCCTGCTGCTGACCGATCAACGCAAACGAAACAAACACCGGGTTGAACGACACATCGCCGCCGCGCAAGTTGAACAACCAGGCAATGTCGTCGAGGGTGGCGATGAAATGCCAGTCAGCGCCGCGCTCTTGCAGGGTTTCGCGTAGCTTGGCCAGTTTCTCGCCACGGCTGACCGTCGCTTGCGGTGGCAGATGCTGATAGATCGGTGCGTTCGGCAGGCTCGGGCGATCGCGCCAGACTTCTTGCAGCAGATCAATGTCGGTGCGCAGACGTGCGCCGCGTGCTTCCAGTTTGCTGCTCAGCGTACGTGCCGAAGCCACGGCCATCACCGCACCGTCAACCGCGACCACACCACCTTCCGGTGTCTGCTCGGCAAGCCAGTCCAGCGGGCTCGGTTGACCCGGTTGCAACTTGACCAGTTCGATGCCGCTGCCCTTGAGTTCTTTGCTCGCCTGCTCCCAGTAACGACTGTCGGCCCAGACGCCGGCGAAATCAGCGGTGACAATCAACGTCCCGACCGAACCATGGAAGCCCGACAACCACTGCCGACCCTGCCAGTAACCCGGCAGATATTCCGACAAATGCGGGTCGGCGGACGGCACCAACAGTGCGTGAATGCCTTCGCGGCGCATCAGTTCACGGGTGTGCGCCAGGCGCTGGGGCACCGATCCTTCGGTCGAGGTCTGGGTACTCATCATGTCTCCTGCTAATCACTTCATCGTTATTGTTCGTCGCCGTTAAATCGGCTCGTTTAAAGCCCTGTCGCCCAGAATGCCGGAGCACTGGCGCAGGCGGTCTTGATCAGTTCGACGGCCTTGTCGATGTCCTCGGCGGTGGTAAAACGGCCGAGGCTCAAGCGAATGGTGCGTCCGGCCAGATGCGCGTCATGCCCCAGCGCCAACAGCACGTGGGATGGCGTGTTACTGGCGGAGTTGCAAGCCGAGGTCGCGGAGAAAGCAAGCGAATGGCTCAACGCCGCGCTGTTGAATTCGCCTTCGCTGAAGGTCAGGCTCAAGGTGTGCGGAATGCGCTGAGTGGCGCAGCCATTGAGGCGTACGCCCGGCAGGCTCAGCAGTTGTTCGAGCAAGCGTTCACGCAGCGCGACGATGGTTTTTTTCTCGACATCAAACGCCTCGGCGGCCAAGGCAAATGCTGCGCCCATCCCGGCAATCTGGTGCGTCGCCAGGGTTCCGGAGCGCAATCCCCCTTCGTGTCCGCCACCGTGAATCTGCGCCTGTAAACGCTGCTGCGCCCGTGGGCCGACGTACAACGCGCCGATGCCTTTGGGACCGTAAAGTTTGTGCGCCGAAAACGACATCAGATCCACCGGCCATTGCCCCAGATCGATGGCCACTTTGCCGGCGCCTTGCGCCGCGTCGACATGGAACAACGCCTCGCGACTGCGCACCACTTCGCCAATCGCTTGAACATCATTGACGGTGCCCAACTCGTTGTTGACCAGCATCAGCGACACCAGAAAGGTGTCGTCGCGCATGGCTTCGCTGACCGCTTGCGGGGTGATCAGGCCATCGGCGTCCGGCACCAGATAGGTCACGGCGATGCCGGCGTCCTGCAACTGGCGGGCGGTATCGAGGATGGCTTTGTGTTCGATCTGGCTGGTAATGATATGGCCGCCGGACACGCCGCGCGCCTGGGCCACACCTTTAAGGGCAAGGTTGTTGGACTCGGTGGCACCGGAGGTCCAGACGATCTGCTCAGCATTGGCGCCGACCAGTTCGGCGACCTGCCGGCGGGCCTGCTCGACCGTGTGTCGGGCCTGCTGGCCGAACGCGTGGGAGCTGGAAGCCGGGTTGCCAAAGTTACCGTGAAACCCCAGACACTCGATCATCACCTGGATGACCCGCTCGTCCACCGGGGTCGTGGCGGCGTAATCGAAATACAACGGACGTGTGTTCATAAAAGACTCGCAGAGCGTGTTCCGGGATCAGGAGGCTCGTGTCTGCAAACGGTACGGCGCAGCCTTGTGAGCTGCGCGTCGGTTCGAGAGCGTCATCAATACCTGATCGGATGCCGTTAAAGAAGAACAACTTCATTCAAAGTGCGTAGGAACGCTCCTGAAGTCGAGCTTAACAGGCATCCGGCCTGCGGTTGAAGCGATGCGTCAGCTAAAGCTTTCGAGAAGTAACGGGTACAGCGAAATCACCAGCAGTGCGGCCATGCCCCAGTTGAACACGCGCAACCAGCGCGGATCCTTCAGCACATTGCGCAACAACGTACCGCAAGCTGCCCAGACGCCGACGCTCGGCAGGTTAATGATGGCGAATACCGCAGCAATCACCACCACATTGGTGAAATAGCCCTGCATCGGCGTGTAGGTGCTGATGGCGCCGATGGCCATGATCCACGCCTTGGGATTGACCCACTGAAACGCGGCGGCGCCAAGGTAGCTGATCGGCTTCGCCTCGCCTGCGGCGCTGTCACCGACCGGTCCCGAGTGAGCGATTTTCCACGCCAGATACAGCAGATACGCCGCGCCGACATAGCGCAGAACCGTATAAAGAATCGGATAGCTCTGAAACACCGCGCCGAGGCCAAAGCCCACCGCGACTACCAGAACGAAGAAGCCACAGGTAATTCCGAGCATATGCGGGATGGTGCGGTTGAAGCCGAAGTTAACCCCCGATGCCAGCAACATGGTGTTGTTCGGCCCCGGCGTAATCGAGGTGACAAGGGCAAACAGGGCAAAGCCCAACAGCAGGTCAAGCGAGAGGGTCATGGCAGGCAATCCATCAGGGTCATTCAGGTGTTGACCCTATCCCACACCGCCCGGTAAGCCCACGGACAGTTGGGTAAAACTTCTACCAGTACAGTTTGTTTTCAGCTAGGACGACCGTGCAGCTGTACGGCACGTTCGGCACTCATTTCAGCTTTTTTGTCGAACTGGGTCTGACCGAGTAATTGCGCTTTTTTCGCGTGGTATTCGTCGAAGGACAGGCCGCTGCGATTGAGCGCTTCCATCGCCAATTCGCGGGATTCTTCATCGGTGTAAGGACGCAGCTCCGGCGAAACGTGTCCGGCACAACCGGCGAGTACAGAGACAGCGAGCAACAGCGAAACGGTCAGTAAACGATTCATGGGAGCGTCCTGGCGAGCAATGGGGAGTCGATGGACAAAGGCTACGCCCCGGCACGCCCGCGCAGAAATCAACGCTCTCAATAGTGGCTATCAGGAAATCGACACGCGTCGGCGCATATCTCCTAACGATCTATAAATATCGATTAACGTTCTTTTACGGAATAACAAACAGCCTTTATAACTCCATCCATGCGCTGAGCACTGTTGCTCCAGCAACTGTTGCTCAGCCAACAGCGATTCAACAAAGCGCCCTGTTACTCACACGGGCGACCGCCACGCTTACGCTCAACGCCTTGTAAACCGGGGCTTGCGGGAATTGGTACAGCGCTTGCTCAGACTAGGTGACTCATTCACTGCTCCCTGAGCAACTGTTGAAAAAAGGAACTGATCATGTCGCGTCCCCTGAAAGTCGTCGCCCTCTCCGGCGGCACCTGGCGTCCGTCCCGTACTCTGGTGCTGACCCAAGCCTTGCTCGCCGAACTGGCTGGGCACCTGACCATCGAAAGCCATTTGATCGAACTCGGTGATATCGCTCGTCCGCTCGGCGCTGCGCTATCGCGTCAGGAACTCAGTGCGGAAGTTGAAGCCGAGTTGCAGGCCATCGAGCAGGCCGATCTGCTGATTGTTGCCGCGCCGGTTTATCGCGGTTCCTACCCGGGTCTGCTCAAGCATCTGTTCGACCTGATCGACCTCAACGCCCTGATCGACACCCCGGTGCTGCTCGCTGCTACCGGCGGCAGCGAACGCCATGCGCTGGTCCTCGATCACCAGTTGCGCCCGCTGTTCAGCTTCTTCCAAGCCATGACGTTGCCGATCGGCGTGTACGCCACCGAAGCCGACTTCGCCGATTACCAGATCACCAGCGAACTGTTGAAGGCGCGCATCCGCCTCGCCGCCGAACGCGCGGCGCCGCTGTTCGCCACACAAATCAAACCCTTGCTGAAAATCGCCTGAGGAGCCGTTCATGGATGTTTTCTGGTTCCTGCCGACCCACGGTGACGGCCACTATCTGGGCACCACTCAAGGCGCGCGCCCGGTCACGCTCAATTATCTGAAACAGGTGGCGCAGGCCGCTGACAGTCTCGGCTACCACGGCGTGCTGATTCCCACCGGGCGCTCCTGCGAAGACTCCTGGGTGATCGCCTCGGCATTGGTGCCGTTGACCGAGCGCCTGCGTTATCTGGTGGCGATCCGTCCGGGGATCATCTCGCCGACAGTCTCGGCGCGCATGGCTGCAACCCTTGATCGGCTGTCCAACGGGCGCTTGCTGATCAACGTGGTGACCGGCGGCGATCCGGACGAGAACCGGGGCGACGGCAGCTTTCTCAGCCACGCCGAACGCTATGAAGTCACCGATGAATTCCTGAAGATCTGGCGTCGCGTGTTGCAAGGCGAAGCGGTGGATTTCGACGGCAAGCACCTGAAGGTGCAGAACGCCAAAGCGCTGTATCCGCCAGTGCAGAAACCCTATCCGCCGCTGTATTTCGGTGGTTCATCCGATGCCGCGCATGATCTGGCCGCCGAACAAGTTGACGTCTATCTGACCTGGGGCGAACCACCGGCCGCCGTCGCGGAAAAACTCGCCGACGTGCGCGAACGCGCGGCGCGACATGGGCGCAAGGTGAAGTTCGGCATCCGCCTGCATGTGATCGTGCGCGAGACCGCCGAAGAGGCCTGGAAAGCCGCCGACAAACTGATCGAACACATCAGCGACGAAACCATTGAAGCGGCGCAGAAATCCTTTTCGCGCTTCGACTCCGAGGGTCAGCGGCGCATGGCCGCATTGCACGATGGCCGTCGCGACAACCTCGAAATCGCCCCGAACCTGTGGGCCGGCGTCGGTCTGGTGCGCGGCGGTGCCGGTACGGCGCTGGTGGGTGATCCGCAGCAAGTGGCGGCGCGGATCAAGGAATACGCGGATCTGGGCATCGAGAGTTTCATCTTCTCCGGTTACCCGCATCTGGAAGAGGCTTACCGCTTTGCCGAGCTGGTGTTCCCGCTGTTGCCCGAGCCTTATGCGAGTCTGGCCGGGCGTGGCGTGACCAATCTGACCGGGCCGTTTGGCGAAATGATTGCCAATGATGTGTTGCCCACCAAAGCCACTGCCTGAACCAAATCCCTTGTGGGAGCGAGCCTGCTCCGGGCGGCGCTCCGACGTATGCGGTGGGTCAGTCAACGATGATGTCGATTGTGCCGACCTCATCGCGAGCAGGCTCACTCCTACAGGGAATGCGTCGATTTCGAGGAACACCGTGTGACCGCTAAACCGCAAAGTACTTTGTTATCCCCGTTGCAAACCGCCCGCCAACTGGCCGCCGAATTTGCCCTGACTGCCGTCGAACGCGACGAACGTGGCGGCACACCGAAGGCCGAGCGCGATGCCCTGCGCGACAGCGGCCTGCTGGCCCTGAGCATTCCCACCCGCTACGGCGGCCTCGGCGCAAGCTGGAGCGAAACCCTGCAGGTCGTTCGCGAGTTCGCCAAGGTCGACAGCTCGATTGCTCACGTCTTCGGTTTCCATCATTTGATGCTCGCCACCGTGCGCCTGTTTTCCCGGCCGGAACAATGGCAGCCGTGGTTCGAACAGACCGCGCGGCAGAACTGGTTCTGGGGCAACGCACTGAACCCGCTCGACACCCGTACCGTGGTCAAGGACCTCGGTGGCTGGCGCGAGTTTTCCGGGAAGAAAAGCTTCTGCTCCGGCGCCAGTGATTCACAAATGCTGATCGCTTCGGCGGTCGATGAAAGTGCCGGCGGCAAATTGCTGATCGCGGCGATTCCCAGCGGCCGCAGTGGCATCACCCTGCACAACGACTGGAACAACATCGGCCAGCGTCAGACTGACAGCGGCAGCGCTACGTTTGAACGGGTCCGGGTCGAAGAGTCGGAACTGCTGCTCGATCCCGGCCCGCTGAGCACGCCGTTTGCGTGCTTGCGACCGCTAATCGCGCAGCTGACCTTCACGCATATGTTTCTCGGAATTGCCGAAGGCGCTTTCGAGGAGGCGCGGCAATACACCCTCAGCGAAACCCGACTCTGGCATAAATCCTCGGCGCGCGATGTGCGTGAAGATCCGTACGTGCTCGCCCATTACGGCGAGTTCTGGGTGGCGCTGGAAGGCATCCGCCTGTTGGTCGAACGCGCGGCGGCGTTGCTCGATGAGGCCTGGGCCAAAGGCGCGAACCTCAGCGCCGAAGAACGCGGCCAAGTCGCGACAGCGATTGCCACCGCGAAAGTTGCCGCCAGCCGTCAGGGCCTGGAGATTTGCAGCCGTTTGTTCGAAGTGACCGGCGCGCGCTCCACTCACGCGTCCCTGCGCCTCGATCGCCACTGGCGCAACCTGCGCACGCAAACCCTGCACGACCCGCTGGACTACAAACTCCATGAGTTGGGCGACTGGGCGCTGAATCAGTCGCTGCCGGTGCCGACCTTCTATTCCTGACCTGCCTGCATTTGAACTAAAAAGAAGGACGAGCCCATGCAACTGCTGACCCTACCGCCCTCCCCCGCGCTCGCCACGTCGATCCGCGCCACTGCGCAGGTGTTCGAGGACCCGAAGTCCCAGGCCCTGCTCGCACATTTACAGCAGGTCGCGCCGAGTGAAGCGAGTGTGCTGATCATCGGCGAGACCGGCACTGGTAAAGAACTGGTGGCGCGACATATTCATAACCTCAGCAATCGCCGTCATCGGCCGTTTATCGCGGTCAATTGCGGGGCGTTTTCCGAATCACTGGTGGAAGCGGAGTTGTTCGGTCATGAAAAAGGCGCGTTCACTGGCGCGCTGAGCGCCAAGGCCGGATGGTTCGAGGAAGCGGATGGTGGCACCTTGTTTCTCGATGAGATCGGCGATCTGCCGATGGCGATTCAGGTGAAGTTGCTGCGGGTTTTGCAGGAACGCGAAGTGGTGCGACTGGGCTCGCGCAAAAGCATTCCCATCGATGTACGGGTACTGGCGGCGACCAATGTGCAGCTGGAAAAAGCCATCAATGCCGGTCATTTCCGCGAGGATCTGTATTACCGCCTCAACGTGGTCAATCTGGAACTGAACCCACTGCGCGACCGTCCCGGCGACATCCTCCCTCTCACTCGACATTTCATCGAAGCCTACAGCCAACGCCTCGGTTACGGGCGGGTCAGCATCAGCCCCGGCGCCGAACACAAACTGCGCGCTTACAGTTGGCCGGGCAATATTCGCGAGCTGGAGAACGTCATCCATCACACCTTGCTGATCTGCCGCAACGGCGTGATCGAACGCGATGATTTGCGTCTGTCGAACCTGCGCATCGAACGCCCGGACGATCATCACAGCAGTGCCGATGATTCACCGGAGGCCTTACTGGAACAGGCCTTTCAAAAACTCTTCGCGCAACAGGCCGGCGCGCTGCACGAAAAAGTCGAAGACGCTTTGCTGCGCGCGGCGTATCGCTTCTGCCATTACAACCAGGTGCACACCGCCGCGTTGCTCGGTCTGAGCCGCAACGTCACCCGCACGCGACTGATCAAGATCGGCGAACTGGCGGTAAACAAGCGGCGGCTCACGGAGAATCTGCAGGGCGAACGCCTGATCCAGTTGTCGATCTAGACGACCAGGTGACAGTGCAGCGCATCGTCGTGACTGCGGGCGATGCTGCTTAGCACCTGGAACGAATTGAAGGTGACGGTTTTCGCCTGATGGGTGTGAATCAGTTGCCAGAAGTCCTGCTCGCCGCTTTCGAAGCTGCGAAATGCCGCTTCACCCGCCTCGCGGGACTGCCATTGGAGGAAACTCAGCACGCGCCGGCCGTCATCGCTGGCCTGCACACTGGCGCTGACAAAACCGGCATAACGTTGCGCCAGGCGCTCGGTTTGCATTGATAGTGCAGTGACCAAGGCGGGTTGTTGGCGTGGTTCGATTTCGAATTCGATCAATTGGGTAAAACTGCGGTTGTTCATGGAATGCCCCCACTCAGCGTAAGACGAGCCTTGCGACTCGAAGACCTGCAGGGTAAAACCTCTAGTTAAGTCAAGGTCAAGAGCTGTCTTCAAATGATCAGCAAAGAAAATGTGCACAAACAGTTAACGGTTGGTGAAGTCGCAGCGCGCAGTGGCGTGGCCGTCACCGCCCTGCACTTTTATGAATCCAAAGGCCTGATCAAGAGCCAGCGCAATGCCGGCAATCAGCGGCGCTATCCGCGCGAAGTACTGCGCCGCGTAGCGTTGATCAAAGTCGCGCAGCGGCTGGGGATTCCGCTGGCGGAAATTGGCGAGGCATTGAAAATCCTCCCGGAGGATCGTGCGCCCAGCGCGGCAGACTGGAAAATCCTCTCACAGCAATGGCGACAGGAACTGGACGCGCGGATCGAGCAACTGACGCTGCTGCGCGATCGGCTCAATGGCTGCATCGGTTGTGGCTGTTTGTCGATGGAGGCCTGTCCGCTGCGCAATCAGGGCGATGTACTCGGCGAACAAGGGCCTGGCCCGCACTTTCCAAAGGATTGACTGCTCGTCGGGCAAAAGTCTGCACGGCGAGGACGGTTCTATAGTGAATCTTCCACAAATTCGGTGGAGTCCTGTCCCATAGAACAACAATTCAGGGAGAACGTCATGAGCGTCAAACCCATTCCCGAGGGGTATCACAGCATTACCCCGTATCTCGGCATCCACAAAGCCGCCGAGGCCATCGACTTCTATAAAACAGCCTTCGGCGCCACCGAGGTCATGCGTCTGGCCATGCCTGACGGCGGCATCGGCCACGCCGAACTGCGCATCGGCGACAGCGCGATCATGCTCGGCTCGCCGTGCGATCAGGGGCCGTTGAGTAATCCTGATCAAGCCGTGTCAGTTGGTTTGCATCTGTATGTGACCGATGTCGACAAGTCCTTTCAGCGAGCGCTGGATGCCGGAGCGAAGGCGGTGTCGGAGGTCAAGGACCAGTTTTACGGTGATCGCAGCGGGACGTTGAAGGATCCGTATGGGCATCTGTGGTTTCTCGCCTCGCGCAAGGAAGATCTGACTGAAGAGCAGATCAAGCAGCGGGCGATGGAGATGTTTAGTCAGGGTTGAGAGTTGCAGTGTCTGCAATAGCGCTATCGCGAGCAGGCGAAGGCCTACAGGGGAACGCATTTCAACTGTAGGCCTTCGCCTGCTCGCGATGAGGCCATAACTATCAACACCCATCACACTTCATGAACCGGCCCACCACGTTTTGCCCCTTGCCGCAAACGCCGGACGATTTCAGGATGCAGCCAACCAGAACCCTGAAAAAGGATCAGCCCGATGTTTGCCGGATTCCGCAAAGACCAGCGCCACGTCAACGGCGTCGACATTGCCTACCGCCTCGGCGGCAGCGGCCCGGGCCTGTTGCTGTTGCACGGGCACCCGCAGACCCATGTGATCTGGCACAAGATTGCCGAACAACTGGCCGAACACTTCAGCGTGGTCGCCGCCGACCTGCGCGGTTACGGCGACAGCAGTCGCCCGGCCGCCGATGAGCTGCACGTTAATTACTCGAAACGCGAAATGGCCCGCGACAATGTCGAGTTGATGCAGGCGCTGGGCTTCGAGCAGTTTTCGATTCTCGCTCACGACCGTGGCGCGCGGGTCGCCCATCGCCTCGCCCTCGATCACCCGGATGCCGTGCAACGGATGATGCTGCTCGACATCGCGCCGACCCTGTCGATGTACGCGCAAACCAACGAAGCCTTTGCTCGCGCGTATTGGCACTGGTTCTTCCTGATCCGCCCGGCGCCATTGCCGGAAACCTTGCTCGAAGCCAATCCCGAAGGTTATCTGCGCAGCGTCATGGGCAGCCGCAGCGCCGGGCTCAAGCCGTTTACCGATGCAGCCTTCGGCGAATACCTGCGCTGCCTGCGCCAATCGGGCAGCGCCCGTGGCATCTGCGAAGACTATCGCGCCAGCGCCGGCATCGATCTTGAGCACGACCGCGCCGACATCTCGGCCGGGCATCACCTGAATCTACCGCTGCGCGTGTTGTGGGGCGCCGAAGGCACCGTCGGCCGTTGCTTCGATCCGCTCAAGGAATGGCAACACGTGGCGACTGACGTCAGCGGTCAGGCATTGCCCGCCGGCCATTACCTTGCCGAAGAAGTCCCTGAACTGTTGCTTGGCGAAGCACTGGCCTTTTTGCGCTGAGCCGAGCCGCCGGATCTCGGTGCTATGCTGGCGGCTTCTGCCGCCAGTGTTCGTTTTGACATGCCACAGAAGAAAGACAGCGTGCCCCTGCCCGAAGACCTGCGCGTGCTACTCACCGTGATCCGCAAGAACGGCTTTGCCGCCGCAGCGGATGAACTCGGCCTGTCGCCGGCCTATGTCAGCAAACGCATCCAGATTCTTGAAACCACCCTTGGCACTCGCCTGCTGCACCGCACCAGTCGTCGCGTCTCGCTGACCGAGGACGGCGAACGGGTGCAGCGCTGGGCGTTGCGCATTCTCGATGACTTCCAGCAACTGCACGACGAACTGTCCGACGCCCACGACAGCCCGCGTGGGCGTTTGCACCTCTGCAGCAGTTTCGGTTTCGGTCGCAATCATGTGGCGCCGGCGGTGTCGCTGCTGGCCGAACGTTATCCAGACCTGGAGATTCGCCTCGACCTGTTTGACCGGGTGGTGGACATCATCAATGAAGGCTTCGATCTGGAGATCCGCGTCGGCGACGACATTCCCGGCCAGCACATCGGCCGGTGTCTGGTCAGTAACCGCCGAGTGCTGTGCGCCGCCCCCGGTTATCTGCAACTTCGCGGCACGCCGCAGACCCTGGACGAACTGCAACAACACGATTGCCTGGTGATCAAGGAACGCGACAACGCTTTCGGGATCTGGCATCTGGATCGCGACGGCGGGCAAGAGAGCGTGCGGGTCAGCGGGCCGTTGTCGTCCAACAACGGCGAGATTGTTTTGCAGTGGGCACTGGACGGGCGTGGGGTGTTGTTGCGCTCGCTGTGGGATGTGAAACCGCTGCTGGAGCAAGGACGCTTGGTGCAGGTGCTGGACGATTACAGCCAGAGCGCCAATGTCTGGGCGGTGTACCCGACACGGCTGGCGCATTCGGGGAAGTTGCGCGCGTGTGTGGAGTTTTTGCAGGCGCATTTCAAAGGATTGTCGCTGTAGCTCAAAACACCACAAAAACCTGTGGGAGCTGGCTTGTCGGAACGACGCATCGCAGCGATGGCGTCAGCTCAGCCAACACAAATGCTGGAAGTGCCGGCCTCATCGCTGGCAAGCCAGCTCCCACAGGTTATGCGTTCAGCCTAACCAAGGGTTACTGGCCAAATGCTCGCGTTCGAAATCTTTGATCTGTTCGCGCCGTTGCAGGGTGCTGCCGATGGCATCCAGGCCGAGCAGCAACGCGGTTTTGCGCAGGTTATCAATCTGGAAATCGATCACGCTGCCATCCGCCAGACTAATCCGCTGCGCCTCCAGATCAATGCTGACCCGCGCCGTTTCAGGCTCACCGACAAGCTGTCCAATGCGCTGCACCTGTACCTCTTCCAGGGTGATCAACAACACGCCGTTACGCTGGCAATTGTCATAGAAAATCCCGGCAAAGCTGCTGCCGATCAACGCGCGGATGCCCATCTGCTGCAGGCCCCATACCGCGTGTTCACGGCTGGAACCGCAGCCGAAATTGGGCCCGACCACAAGAAAGTTCGCACCTTTCCAGGCGGGCTGGTTCAGCACGAACTCAGGGTTGGGCGTGCCATCGCGCTGAAACCGCAGATCGAAAAACAATCCGCGATCCAGCCCGTTTCTATCGATGCCCTTGAGAAACTGCTTGGGCATGATCACGTCGGTATCAACGTTCGCTGCCAGTAACGGCGCAGCCTGGCCACTGACTAGAGTGAAAGGTTGCAGGCTCATGGGCGTACTCCAAAGTGGCGGATATCGGTGAGTCGACCGCTGATCGCAGCGGCGGCGACCATCGCCGGACTCATCAAATGAGTGCGCGCGCCGGCGCCCTGACGGCCTTCAAAGTTGCGGTTGGTACTGGACGCGCAGCGGTCGCCGGGGGCGAGTACGTCGTCGTTCATCGCCAGGCACATCGAGCAGCCGGACTGACGCCATTCGAACCCGGCGTCGATAAAGATCTGCGCCAGCCCTTCGGCCTCGGCCTGCGCGCGAACTTCGCTGGAGCCGGGGACGATCATTGCGCGTACATGCCCGGCCACGTGCTGACCGCGTACGACGCTGGCGGCATCGCGCAAGTCTTCGATTCGCGCGTTGGTGCACGAGCCGATAAAGGCGTGGCTGATAACAATGTCGCTGAGCGCCATGCCCGCTTCGAGGCCCATGTAGTTGAGGGCGCGGCGCATGTCCTGGCGCAGGATCGGATCGCTGATCGCTTGCGGATCCGGCACCCGCGCACCGATCGCGGCGGCCTGATCGGGGCTGGTGCCCCAGGTGACCATCGGTTCAAGAATGCTGGCATCCAGGTGAATCTCGCGGTCAAACAGCGCACCGGGATCACTGCGCAGTTCGCGCCACTTCTTCACGCCCCGTTCCCACAACTCACCTTGCGGCGCGCGCGGCTTGCCCTTGAGATAGGCGAAGACCTTTTCATCCGGGGCCATGAACGCGCCGCGCGCACCGGCCTCGACAGCCATGTTGCAGATGGTCATGCGCGCTTCAACGCTCAAGGCATCGATAGTCGAGCCGCAGAACTCGATCGCGTAACCGCTGGCCCCGGACGCGCCGATGCGACCGATCAGGGCCATGATCACGTCTTTGGACGTCAGGCCCGCTGTCAACTCGCCGTCGACGGTCACGCGCAGGCTTTTCAGACGTTTGTAGACCAGCGTCTGCGAGGCCAGCAGGTGTTCGATCTCGGAGGTGCCGATGCCAAAACCGAAAGCGCCGAGTGCGCCATAGGTGGTGGTATGGCTGTCGCCGGCGGCGATGACCATGCCGGGCAGAATGAACCCCTGCTCGGGAGCGATCACGTGTTCAATGCCCTGACGTTTGTCGAGGATGTCCAGCAACTCGATGCCGAAGTCCCGGCAATTCTCCGCCAGATACGAGACTTGCCGGGCGCCGCCGGCATCAGGCATTGCCGCGATGCGCACAGGCGTGGTCGGGTTGACGTGATCGACCACCGCCAGCGCCGTGCCCGGACGCCAGACCCCGCGCCCGGCGGCACGCAAACCGCTGAACGCCTGCGGGCTGGTGTATTCGTTGATCACCTGACGATCGATATACAAGAGGACATGGCCCTGATCGTCGAGGCGGCACACCGTGTGCGAATCGATGTGTTTGTCATAGAGGGTTCTGGCGGTCATCAAGGCGCTCACTCAGGGAAATCAGGTGATTCCCATCATAGGGAGCGCGGGTCGGCCATCAATTGGCAGACAGTGATGGCGTGGATCATGAATCGTGTTTGATCTGCCGATCAGCGAAACCCTGTAGGAGCTGTCGAGTGCAACGAGGCTGCGATCTTTTGATCTTGTTTTTAAAGATCAGGATCAAAAGATCGCAGCGTGCCGCAGCTCCTACAGTGGGATCTGTCAAACCCTGCGAATTGGGAAACATTTGCTTTCATATCATCTTTCGGGATTTTCCTCGCTCATCCGTCCTATAGAGATGCAGACCGTTCGCGTAGGCAAAAGCCACGTCCGGTCTTTCCGGGTCCCCGTGCTGCGAAGCCCGTAGCCAGGCACCCTTTCACCGCTATCAAGACGCGCAATCATGTCGAAGAAATCCCGCTCCAAACTGTGGTTCCTCGTTCATAGCTGGCTGGCGTTACCGATCTGGTTCTTTGTCCTGATCGTCTGTGTCACCGGCACACTGGCGGTGGTCAGTCAGGAAATCGTCTGGCTGGCCAACCCGCAGATGCGCGCCAGCCAGCCTGCGGAGGATGCGCCGCTGCTCAGCTATGACCAGATCATGGCAGCGATCAAAAAAGCCGAACCGCAGACCCTCGTTGAAAGCATCAGTCGCCCCGATGAGTCACACTTCGCGCTCGACGTTGCGGTCAGTTATCCGGACGGTCGTTCGCAGACGGTCTACGTCAATCCTTACACCGGGGTGATCCAGGGCCCTGCGCCGACCTTCGATTTCAAAGCCTTCACCCGGGCTCTGCATGGCTGGTGGCTGGTGCCGTTCACCAATGGCTTCAGTTGGGGCTGGTATCTGGTGTCGTTCCTCGGCGTGCCGATGCTGGTCTCGTTGATCACCGGTCTGGTGGTCTACAAGCGCTTCTGGAAGGGTTTTCTGCGCCCGACCCTGCGCGTGCGCCACGGCGCACGGATTTTCTGGGGTGACTTCCATCGGCTGTGCGGTATCTGGTCGATCTGGTTCATTGCAGTGATTTCCATCACCGGCATCTGGTTTCTGATTCGGGCGATTCTGTTCGATAACCAGATCGCCATCTCCAGCGAGCCGATCATTCCGGCGATGTCCCGCGAAAGCGTGCCGATCTCTGCCGCCGGCACCCCGCCGCCACGGATCAGCCTGGACCGTGCCGTCGAGCTCGCGCAAGAGAAGATTCCGGGGTTGGAAGCCAGTTTCGTCAGCCTGCCGGGCAACGCCTACAGCCACATGAGCGTTGGCGGGCGCGGCTGGTATCCGCTGATGTTCCAGACCGCCACGCTCAATCCGTACAACGGCGACATCGCCGCTTCACGGTTGCTGTCCGATCGCTCGTCGCTGGAGTTCGTCACCGAGTCCATGCGACCACTGCACACCGGGGATTTCGGCGGCATCTGGATCAAGCTGATCTGGTTCTTCTTCGGTTTGATCCTGAGCATGATGATCCTCAGCGGCTTGTTGATCTGGACCAAACGCACCGCCCTGGCCACCGCCAATGCGTTGAAGCGCGAAGACAAGAAAAACCGCATCAAGGCACAACCGGCCATGAGCCGTGAAACCTCGGAGGCCAGCCTGTGAGCAAGTCCATCACCAAGGCCCAACCTTCTCGACTGGCGCGTTTCTGGCACAGATGGCGCTTCCACATCAATGTTCTGCTGCTGTTGATCCCGCTGGGTTTCATGCCCAAGTACTTCGCCGACGCCTCGCTGTTTCGCGGTGACAGCGGCTTGGGCCAGCACGAGATCGGCACTGTCCAGGTCGGGCCATGGAGCCTGCGCCTGGCCGAGTTACGCAACGAAGCACCGGTGCTGACCGGTCCGGCCGGCTACATGAAAGACTTCAGCGCCGCGCTGTGCGATGCCTGTGTCGATCAGGTCAAGGCGACCTACCTGCGCATCGGCAAGCCACGCAGCCTGCGCGCCGCCGGCAGCATTTTCTTCGGCACGCCTTATCGCATGGGCACACAAATGCCGATCCCGGAGAAGACCAGAGCCGACGCCGAACTGTGGATCACCATGGAAGGCTGGGACGGCAGCATGCACCAGGCTTCGATTCCCCTGAGTCAGGCCTCCCCCGCCACCTTCGCCTGGCTGAACAAACAAGGAGTCAAACCATGACTTGCTCTCAACGCCCTTCTCGCCTGCGCCTGAAGGCCGCGCTGCTGGTGCTCGGCGCCAGCTTCAGTGCCAGCGCTCTGGCGCATAACCCGATGTGCGAATGCAAAGCCATCGACGCCGAGCAGATCAAATGCACCGGTGGGTTCTCCGACGGCAGCGGCGCGCCGGGGGTGACCCTCGATGTGATTGGCTACGACGAAACGATCCTGGTGCCGGGCAAGCTCGGCAGTGACTCGACGCTGACCTTCAAGAAGCCTGGCGCCGAGTTCTACGTGCTGTTCGACGCAGGTCCAGGCCACGTTGTGGAAATCGACCAGGCGGATATCGAAGCCCCATGAGTACGCCAACCACACAAATCGTGCGTCCGGCCGGCGCCGGTCATGAAACCCTCAATGTGCTGCTGTTGTGCCTGTTGATTCTGGCAGTCGCCGGTTCCGTGGTCGCGTGGCGCGGGGTTTCCCATGAGCCGGAGCCGGTTGCGTCCAATCAACTCGACGCCCGTCGCGACCTCAGTGCTGCCGAGCAAGGCATCTACGCCGACCTGCGGGTGACCCTCGACGAAATCCGCCTGCTGCGCGAAGAACAGCAAGCCCTGCCGACGCCGCAGAATCTGGCCGACGAAGGCTTTGCCCCGTTTGCCCAGGATGCGAGTTCGGTCAGCCGTGGGGGTCATGCCTGGCAGTTGCTGGCGAACACCGCGTATGTCGGTCAAAGCCAGAATCCGACTGTCGCTGGCTCGTTCGTCATGCTGCTGAGTACCGATGACAAGGCTGCGCCGGACATCTGGCTCAACCGTGATGCCGCCGCTCAAGCCCCGGCGCAACTGAATGCGGCGGCGCTGTCCGCTGCTGGCTGGAAACAGATCGTCGCGCAATACGATGCCGGGGTTACCCGCGAACATCGCCATTGATTCCTCGCCCTACTCCGAGAGAAGACCGCTTGCCCATGTCTATTTCATCGCCTCGCCGTCCGTTGTTACGCCTGTTTTTAGTGGGCCTGTGTGCCTGCCTGCTGAGCCCGCTGGCCAGCGCCGATCAGGCCAAGCGCCTGCGCATCGGCATCACCCTGCACCCGTATTACAGCTACGTGGCGAACATCGTCGGCGACAAGGCCGAAGTGGTGCCGCTGATCCCGGCCGGTTTCAATCCGCACGCCTACGAGCCTCGGGCCGAGGACATCAAACGCATCAGTGGGCTGGATGTGATCGTGCTCAACGGTGTCGGTCATGACGACTTCGCCGACCGCATGATCGCCGCCAGCGAAACGCCGAACATCAAAACCATCGAAGCCAACGAAAACGTTCCGCTGCTGGCCGCCACCGGCGTTGCCGCGCGCGGGGCCGGCAAAGTGGTGAATCCGCACACGTTCCTGTCGATCAGCGCCTCCATCGCTCAGGTCAACAACATCGCCCGCGAACTGGGCAAACTCGATCCGGACAACGCCAAGACCTATACACAGAACGCCCGCGCCTACGGCAAGCGCCTGCGGCAGATGCGCGCCGACGCGCTGGCAAAACTGACTCAAGCGCCGAATGCCGAACTGCGCGTGGCCACGGTACACGCGGCTTACGACTATCTGTTGCGTGAGTTCGGCCTGGAAGTGACCGCAGTGGTCGAACCGGCCCACGGTATCGAACCGAGTCCAAGCCAGTTGAAGAAGACCATCGACCAGTTGCGTGAACTGGATGTGAAAGTGATCTTCTCGGAGATGGATTTCCCGTCCACTTACGTCGACACCATCCAGCGTGAGTCCGGGGTCAAGCTGTATCCGCTGTCGCACATTTCCTACGGCGAATACACCGCCGACAAATACGAAAAGGAAATGACCGGCAACCTCAATACCGTGGTGCGGGCGATTCAGGAGTCTGGCGCATGACTTCCAGAGAAAACCTTTCCCCCGAAAACACCGAGTCCCCTGTGGGAGCGAGTTTGCTCGCGAAGGCGCCGGATCAGCCGACATCTTTGTTGAATGACACACCGCTATCGCGAGCAGGCGAAGGCCTACAGGTTATGGGGCCGACGCTGGATTTTGCGCAGGTTTGTCTGACGCTGGGTCGCACAACCATTCTCGACAAGGTCACCTTCCAGGTGCAGCCCGGCAGCGTACACGCGCTGGTCGGCCCCAACGGTGGCGGCAAGAGTTCGCTGATCAAGACCCTGCTCGGGCAAATGCCGCATCAGGGCCAGCTCAGCCTGCAATGGCCCGGCGAACCCGGCACCATCGGTTATGTACCGCAGGCGCTGGAATTCGATCGCGGTCTGCCGATGACCGTCGACGATTTCATGGCTGCCATGTGTCAGCGACGCCCGGCTTTTCTCGGCTTGAGCAAGCGTTACGCCGGCGCCATTGGCGATGCGCTGGAACGCGTCGGCATGCAGGACAAACGCAAGCGGCGCATGGGTGCGCTGTCCGGCGGTGAGCGCCAGCGGGTGCTGCTCGCACAAGGTTTGATTCCGACGCCGCAATTGCTGGTGCTGGATGAGCCGATGTCGGCCCTCGATGAAGCCGGGATTCAGGTGTTCGAGCGCCTGCTCAATGACTGGCGCGCGGCAGGTATCACCGTGCTGTGGATCGAGCACGATCTGGAAGCGGTCGGGCGCCTGGCCGATCGGGTCACCGGCCTGAACCGTCGTGTGCTGTTCGACGCTACGCCACAACAGGCGCTGACCCCGGAACGCCTGCTGACGCTGTTCTCGACCCATCCACGGAGCGCTGCCTGATGAGTTACGAAGCCTTTCGTTTGATGGTGCAAGGCTGGGCCTCGTCCGGTTATCTGCCGGAAGCGCTGGCCTACGGTTTCGTGGTCAATGCGCTGCTTGCCGGGCTGCTGATCGGCCCGGTGCTCGGCGGCCTCGGCACGCTGGTGGTGGTCAAGCGCTTCGCGTTTTTCTCCGAAGCGGTGGGCCACGCGGCGCTGACCGGCGTGGCCATCGGCATCCTGCTCGGCGAACCCTACACCGGCCCCTATGGCAGCCTGTTCGGTTATTGCCTGCTGTTCGGCATCCTGCTCAATTACCTGCGCAACCGTACCGGCCTCGCACCGGATACTTTGATTGGCGTGTTTCTGTCGGTGTCGCTGGCGTTGGGCGCGAGTCTGCTGTTGATTCTGGCGGGCAAGATCAACGTGCACATTCTCGAGAACGTGCTGTTCGGTTCAGTGCTGACGGTCAACGGCAACGATCTGGCGGTGCTGGCCATCGTCGGTTCGCTGGTCATGGCATTGGCGCTACCGCTGTACAACCGCATCATGCTCGCCAGCTTCAATCCGCAACTGGCTGCCGTGCGCGGAGTGGCGGTGAAGACCCTGGATTATCTGTTCGTGATTCTGGTGACGCTGATCACCGTGGCAGCGGTGAAAGTCATCGGCGCGATTCTGGTCGGTGCTCTGCTGGTGATCCCGGCCGCGGCGGCGCGCTTGCTCAGCCAGTCGCTCAAAGGGTTCTTCTGGTGCTCGGTGTTGATCGCCACGGTCAGCACGTTGTGCGGGATTCTTGCGCCGATCGTGTTCGATCTGCCGATTCCGTCCGGCGCCGCAATCATTCTGGTCGCCGGTATTGCCTTTGCCCTTGCCGCCATTGCGCGCGGGGTTGTCCCGAGTCTGAAAGGGAATCTTGGATAAATGACTTTTTCAATTCGCAAACTGACCTTGGCCATGGCCTTGTGCGGCGTGGTCTGCGCGCCGTTGATGGCTGCCGAAAATGCTAAACCGCTGCGAGTGCTGGCGTCGTTGCCGATTACTTATGGTTTGGGCGAAGTGCTGCTCAAAGGCACTGATGTCAACCTTGAACGTGCGGCGCCAGCGAATCTGCCGGGCAGCCGTCAGACCGCGTATTTCACCGGTCGCGGCGCGCCGGCACTGAGCAAACTGGCAACCGGCGCCGATGCTGTAATCGGCGTGCGCTCGCTGTGGGCCGATGATCCGCTGTACCCGATCGCCCGTCGCAGCAATATCCGCATCGTTGAAGTCGACGCCGCGCGACCGGTGGATGGCGCCCTGCCCGGCATCGCCGTGCAACCGGATCTGAAGGTCGATGGCTTGAACAGTCAGCCATGGCTGGCGAGCAACAACATGGGGCGCATGGCGGATGTGATGGCGGCGGATCTGGTGCGCCTGGCACCCAGCGCGAAGCCAAAGATCGAGGCGAATCTGGCGGCATTGAAGCAGCGTTTGCTGAAGCTCAGCGCCGACAGCGAGGCGCGACTGGCCAGCGCCGACAATCTCAGTGTGATGAGCTTGAGTGATCACTTCGGCTATTTGATCGGCAGCCTCAATCTGGAACTCATCGGCGAGGATCCACGGCCGGATGCCGAGTGGACGCCTGAAGATCTGAAAAAACTCACGGCGACGCTCAAGGACAATGAGGTGGCGGTGGTGTTGCATCATCGGCAGCCATCGGACGCGGTAAAAGCGGCGATTGCCGAGTCCGGCAGTCATCTGGTGGTGTTGAGCACCGATGCGGCGGACCCGGTGGCGGAGCTGGAAGGCAATGTGGATTTGCTGCTCAAGGGCTTGAGCGGGGCGTGATTCCAGTTGCACCGCGTTATCGTTCATCGCTGGCAAGCCAGCTCCCACAGGGTTCTCGGTGAACGCAGATTTTGTAATCACCAAAATACCTGTGGGAGCTGGCTTGCCAGCGATGGGGCCCTGAAAGGCAACACAAATCCAAGGCAAGAAAAAACCCGCTGACTGTTTCCAGTCCAGCGGGTTTCTTTTTGCCCGGCCGCTTATTGCGCGGCGGCCTGCCCTTCCATCTTCTGGCGCAGGCTCAGCGGACGCATGTCAGTCCAGACTTCTTCGATGTAGGCCAGGCACTCCTTTTTCAGGCCGCTCTTGCCCACGGTGCGCCAGCCTTCCGGCACGGCTTTGTAATCCGGCCAGATCGAGTATTGCTCTTCGTGGTTGACCACAACCTGAAAAAGGATGTCCTCGCGGTCGAATACTGACGTCATGCTGGTTCTCCATCGTTGTAAGGGTGGGCTGCACACGGGGTGCAGCCGGGTATGTAGAAAGAACGTTTGGCGCGGCGAAAAATTTACAGCGCAGCGGTGGCAGCGGCCAAAGCACGGCCAAAGATTTCCGCGACACGGTCGATTTCGGCAGCAGTGATCACCAGCGGCGGCAGGAAACGCACCACCGCGCCATGCCGACCGCCCAGCTCCAGAATCAGGCCGCGCTTGAGGCATTCGCGCTGAACCAGCGGCGCCAGTCGGGCAAACGCCGGCGGATGACCGAGCGCATCGGGAGTGCCGTTCGGCTCGACCAGCTCGACCCCGAGCATCAGGCCACGACCACGAATATCGCCGAGTTGCGGGAAGTCGCGTTGCAGGATGCGCAAGTGCTCGCTGAGGCGCTCGCCCATGGCCGCGGCGTGTTCGCAGACCTTGTGTTCGACCAGATAACGCATCACCGCAGAGCCTGCCGCCATGGCCATCTGATTGCCACGGAAGGTGCCGGCGTGCGCGCCCGGTTGCCAGGTGTCGAGCCAGTCGCGATAGACCACCACGGCCAACGGCAGGCTGCCGCCGATGGCTTTGGACAACACCACCACATCCGGGGTGATGTCGGCGTGTTCGAAGGCAAACATTTTGCCGGTGCGGGCAAAACCGCTCTGGATCTCGTCGACGATCAGCGCCACACCAGCCTTCTCGGTGATCCGACGCAAGCCGCGCAGCCACTCGATGTCCGCCGGAATCACACCGCCCTCGCCCTGCACCGCCTCGACAATCACCGCGGCGGGCAATTGCACACCGGCCTCGGGGTCGTTGAGCAGGTTTTCCAGGTAACTCAGGTTAGCTTTCACTCCTGCCGCGCCACCGAGGCCGAACGGGCAGCGGTAGTCGTACGGGAACGGCATGAACTGCACGCCATTGCTGAGCAGCGCACCCAACGGCTTTTTCGGCCCCAGGCTGCCCATCAGGCTCAGCGCGCCCTGGCTCATGCCGTGATAACCGCCGGAGAACGACAGCACGGTGCTGCGCCCGGTCGCGGTGCGCACCAGCTTCAACGCGGCTTCCACGGCATCGGTGCCGGTCGGGCCGCAGAACTGGATTTTCGCTTCAGCCGCGAGCGCGGAAGGCAGCAGGCCAAACAGATCCTGGACGAACTGATCCTTGACCGGAGTGGTCAGGTCGAGGGTATGCAGTGGCAATTCATCGGCCAGCACCTGCTGGATCGCTTCGATCACCACCGGATGGTTATGCCCCAGCGCCAGCGTGCCGGCACCGGCCAGGCAGTCGATGAACGTGCGCCCTTCGACGTCTTCGACATAGAGGCCTTTGGCGCGCTTCAGCGCCAGCGGAATGCGCCGCGGATAACTGCGGGCGTTGGATTCCTGCCGGGCCTGCCGGGCCAGCAATGGCGATTCATTGAACTGGTACAACGTTTCGGCCGGCGCCGAAGTAACCCGGGCCGACGACTCTTCGATAAGGCTGGTGGCGACTGACATCTCTCGACCCCTCAATTGGCTATGGATAGTGACCAAAACAGCACACCGGACAGGTGCGCATTCCGATCGCGGGGCGCACTTGCAGGTTTTCCTGTTCTGGAAACGCTTAAGGGGCCTGAGGATTTAGCCCGTGATCGAGTTGTCAGCCCGGCAATGCCAACGGCTTGCGCATGGGCAGGCTCTGCAAGCCTTGGTATTCGAGGGGCGGCGCTGACTTGTGATAGCCCAGACGCCGATAAAAAGCCTGGCCGGTGTACGTGCTGTTGAGATCAGCGTGAGAACCACCGCGAACCCGTAACCAGCCTTCCAGATCCTCCATCAGCGCCCGTCCGACGCCCCGGCGAAATGACTCTGGCTGGACGTAACACAGCAAAATGTCGCCGCTGGCCCGAGCCATGCCGACACCGACCGGTTTGTCCGCCAGCAACGCGATACACAGATAGAAGTGCGGGTCGGCGAGTCGGGCACTGATGAAGTCGGCGGATTGCAGGCCGATCCATTGGCTGACGAGTGACGGATCGTTACGGTGATCGAGCGCACAACCGATGCGGATCGAACGTTCGATGATGCGACTGATGATACCGGCGTCGGCCAGAGTGGCCGGACGAATGCAGATGGGTGCTTCCATGGCGCAGTTCCCTCAATCCATTGAGTCAAAGCTGCGATGACCTTATCCCCACCCGGTCCGGATAGCGAACGCCGAGAAGTTACATTTGATGTGTCTGGCGCGATTTCCTACCACAGGCTGTGCTGGAATCAGACAGGCTGCAACGGCATGGTCAGCTCGACCCGCAGGCCATCCGGGCGACTGTCGAAATGCAGGGCACAGTCGCAACGCTGAACGATCGCCTGAACAATTGCCAGACCGAGGCCGCAACCGGTGCTTTGGCCGTTGCGCCAGAAGCGTTGGGTCAGATGTTGCAGGTCATCCGGCGCAATCCCCGGGCCATGGTCGCGCACGACAAACCGCACGCGGTTGCCAATGGTTTCCAGGCTCAGCTCAACCGCGCAGTCTTCGGGCGTATGGCGCAGGGCGTTGTCGAGCAGATTGCGCAGCGCCGCAATCGACAGCACTGCCGGCATTTGCAACGGTGCAACAGAAAGTTCGGCCGGCAGGTGCAATTTGATGCGCAGGCGTTCGCCCCCCGTGGCGTCCTGAATCGCCAGGCGTGCCACTTGCTCGGCGCTGCATTGCGAGCCGTCATCGAACGACAGACTGCCCTCGACCCGCGCCAGCAACAGCAGTTGCTCGAGCGTGCGATGCAAGCGATCAGCGCCCTCCTCGGCCCGTGCCAGCGACTGATCGCGGGCGTTGCCATCGGTCATGCGTGCGACTTGCAGGTGGGTCTTGATCGCCGTCAGCGGGCTGCGCAGTTCATGCGCCGCGTCACCGGTCAGGCGCCGCTCGCGCTCAATGGTTTTGCCGATGCGTTGAAACAACTGATTTTGCGTTTCAAGCAGCGGCTTCAATTCGCTGGGGAAGGTCTGGATCTGCAACGGCTCAAGCGAGTCGGCATTGCGCCGCATCAGTGCTTCACGCAGACGATTGAGCGGCGCCAGACCCTGGCCAATGCCCAGCCACAACAGACACAGACAGCCGAGCAACGCCACACCCACCGGCACCGACGCCGCCAGCAGGATCGACATGTTCAGCGCCTCGCGCTCGATCTGCCGGTCAGCGGTGGTAATCCGCACATCGCCTCGGGCAAGGGTGAAACTGCGCCACGGCGCACCGTCGATCATCTGGTCATGGAAGCCCATCTTCTCGGCTTCCAGCGCTTGTTCGGGGTTGTTGTGGCTGCGCGCGAGGATTTCCCCGCGCAAGGAGCTGACCTGACAGGCCATGCCACCGGGGATATTCAGTTGTTCGGCACTGAAATGCGTGCCCTCGCCTTTGCTCGGCAAAGTCGGCAACTGTTCCAGCAGCCCGGCGACCATGCGCGCCGACGCCACCAGACGCTGGTCGAGGGAAAACATCATCTGATTGCGCAGGTCACTGAGCATCCACGCCGCCGCCAGCGCCCAGATCAGTGCAAACGCGGCGCCGAGGGTCAGACTCAGGCGCAGTCGCAGACTCATCACTTGCCTTGATCTCCACCATCGGCCGGGCCAAGGCGATAGCCCAGACCGCGCACGGTTTCGACGATGCCTTTGCCCAGTTTGCTGCGCAGGTGATGGATGTGCACGTTCAGCGCGTTGCTTTCCAGTTCATCGTTGAAGCCGTAGACACTGTCCTTCAACTGTTCAGTGGACAGCACCCGACCACGATTGTGCAGCAGCGCCTGCAGCAGCGATTGCTCGCGGCGCGACAAGTCCACCGGTTGCCCGGCCAGGGTGGTTTCGCGGCTGCTCGGGTCGTAGGTCAGCGCGCCGTGCTCAATCAGGTTGACACTGCGCCCGGCGACCCGCCGCAACAGGGTTTGCAGACGGGCGAACAGTTCACGCAGATCGAACGGTTTGAGCAGGTAATCGTCAGCCCCGGCCTGCAAACCATCGACGCGGTCGGTGACCGAGTCGCGCGCGGTCAGGATCAGCACCGGAATTTCCAGGCCACTCTGCCGCAGTTGTTGCAGCAACTTGAGGCCATCTTCGTCGGGCAGGCCGAGATCGAGCACCATCACGTCGAATTCAGCGACCTTGAGCATCGCCCGCGCCTTCGACGCGGTGTTGACGTGCTCAACGGTCAAACCCTGAGCCGTGAGGCCGGCAACGATCCCGCTGGCAATCAGCTCATCGTCTTCGCAAACCAGTACGTGCATGGGTGCTCCGTGGATAAAAAAGGCGAGTGAAGCAGGCGAGGATTAAGCGGCAATTATGGCCGTCACCGGCGCTTACGGAAAGCCGGGCAAAAACATCGGGGCGCCACCTGTTGCAGGGCCTCACCCGGCGCTGAAACTTTCCCACTAATAAAGAAACAGTTTCTCCCTATGTAATAACCCTTCGATCATTTAGTTTTCGACTGGCAACCACCAACAACTTTAAAGGGACTTAATAAACATGCCTCAACTAAAAAACTTCGTCGCGCTCGATTGGCGCTCCGGCCCCGACCGTATTTATTTCTTCTTCAAGGACAGCGACACCTATTCCCGATTCGATCTCGGTGACAATAAGGTATCCGCCAACTATCCCGCATCGGTCGGCGATAGCTGGGACACCTTTGGCCCCCATGCCAAAGACTTGCGTTTCGGCCTGACAACCACTTCATTCGGCTGGAACACCTCGTCAGATGAAGATATTGCCTGGTTGTTTTTCTATCAGGGCAACACACCCGTGGTGTGTAAATATAATCAAGACAAAGACAAGGTCGATGCCTTTTATAAAGTTGCCGATTCGATCTGGAAGCCGATATTGCCCTACTTCGACAAGATCATCGCCGGCACCTGGTTCCAACTGACCGGTCACCCGTTTCTATTCAGGTTCATCCTCAACGACGGACACTATCTATCGTTTAACTACAAGGCAAAGACCCTGACCTACAAATCCTTCGGGGATTATCGGCTGGGCGCGCTGAAACCGTACAAGGACCGCATCATCACGGCAGCGCAAAATGACCGGACTTTGGCCGACAGCTACTGGTACATCTTCCTGACCGACAACCAATACCTGACTTACAACATTCAGTCCGACCGTCTGGTCTCCGGACCGAAAACCATTAATGACGCGAACTGGCCGGGACTGCTGCGCGGCTGATTGGCCGAAGCTCGGAGGGCCTTGTAGGATACGGTTAATTATCGGTTAATCGCCGCCGCCCATTCTGCGCCTCACTTGCACAGGGACAAGGCTCCTCCATGCGTCATTTTTTTCTATTGTTTGCTCTGCTGATGTCCAGCCTGGCCCAGGCTGGAAACAATCCATTTGAGACTAAACCGGAATTTCTGCCGGTCGACCAGGCATTCGTGCTCACCTCCGAACGCCTGGAATCCGGTGAAACCCAACTGTTCTGGCAAATCACCGACGGTTATTACCTGTATCAGAAACGCCTGAAATTCGACGGGTTGAGCGCAGAGCAACAGCCCGCGCTGCCTGAAGGCGAGTCCCACAGCGACGAGTTTTTCGGGGAACAACCGGTCTATCGCCAAGGGCTGGAAGTGAAAATCCCGGCGACAGCCACAGGCCAGATCAAGGTCAGCTATCAGGGCTGTGCCGATGCCGGCCTGTGCTATCCACCGCAGACCCGGGTCATTGATCTGGGCGGCAAAGCGGCGGTGGCCGCCAGCGCTGAAGCGCCGGATCAGGCCTTGGCCAGCAGCCTGCAACAACGCGCGCTGGGCTGGAGCTTACTGGTGTTTTTTGGTCTCGGTCTGTTGCTCGCGTTTACGCCTTGCACGTTACCGATGCTGCCGATTCTGGCCGGTATGGTCGTTGGCAGTGGCGCCACCCCGCGTCGCGGTTTCGCGCTGGCCGGCAGTTATGTGATCTGCATGGCGCTGGTCTATGCGGCGATGGGCGTGATCGCTGCGCTGCTCGGCGCAAACCTGCAGGCATGGTTGCAGAATCCGTGGCTGCTCGGCACGTTCGCCGCGATCTTCGTGGTGCTGGCCCTGCCGATGTTCGGCTTCTTTGAACTGCAATTGCCGGTGGCCCTGCGTGATCGCCTGGAACACGCCTCGCGCAGTCGCAGCGGTGGCAGCCTGATTGGCGCCGGGGTCCTCGGTGCATTGTCCGGTCTGCTGGTCGGCCCGTGCATGACCGCGCCGCTGGCCGGTGCGTTGCTGTACATCGCGCAGAGCGGCAACGCACTGCACGGCGGCTTGATTCTGTTCTCGCTGGGTATCGGCATTGGTGTGCCGTTGTTGTTGCTGGTGACCGTGGGCAATCGCTTCCTGCCCAAACCCGGCGCGTGGATGAACCTGCTCAAAGGCGTGTTCGGTTTCCTCTTCCTCGCCACGGCGCTGTTGATGTTGCGTCCGGTGCTGGAGGCTTCGTTGTGGCTGGGCCTGTGCGGTGCACTACTGTTGATCGCTGCGTTCTGTGCCTGGAAACAGTCCGAAGGTTTTGGCCGAGTAGCCCAGCTGTTCGGCGCCAGCTCGCTGTTGCTCGGGCTGTGGGGCAGTCTGCTGGTGATTGGCGCGGCAGGCGGCAGCGATGATCCGTATCAGCCGTTGCAGGTCTACAGCGCCGGCCGCGCCAGCGCAGCGCAGCCATCGACTCATGACGCGTTCACCACGATCAAGGAGCCGGCTGCGCTGCAACGCGAACTCGATGCCGCCAAGGCTCAGGGTCAGTGGGTGCTGCTCGATTACTACGCCGACTGGTGCGTGTCGTGCAAAGTCATGGAGAAACAGGTATTCGGCAAGGACAAGGTCATGCAGGCGTTGAATGACGTGCGCCTGCTCAGGCTCGATGTCACCGCCGACAATGCCGACAGCCGCGAACTGCTCAGCCGCTACAAAGTGCCGGGGCCACCGAGTTTCGTCTGGATCGGCCCCGATGGCGAAGAACGCCGCAGCCAGCGCATCACCGGCGAAGTCGATGCCGAGACGTTCCTGCAACGCTGGGCCACCACCCGGGACGCCAATTAATGCTGACTTTCACCCTCGGCACTTTTGCCATCGCGCTTAATCACCTGCTGCTGATCAGTGCTCTGGCACTGGCGACCTTTGTCGGCTGGCGGGTGGCAAAGCGTGGCGGTGATAACCCCGAGTCGGCGTTGTTCAGCCTGTTTCTGCTGGGCATGCTCGCGGCGCGGATTGCCTTTGTGCTGCTGTACTGGTCGCACTATCGCAATGACCCGTGGCAGATCATCGATTTGCGTGACGGTGGCTTCCTTGCCTGGCCGGGTGTGATTGTGTTGCTGCTGGCGGCGCTGTATCGCGGCTGGCGGCGTCCAGGGCTGCGTCGTCCACTGGGCTTTGGCGTGGCCAGCGGTGTGGCGTTCTGGCTGTTGGCGACGTTGTCGTTAAACATCTATGAACAAGGCACCCGACTGCCGGACATCTCTCTGCGCAACGCGGCCGGGGAAACCATCCAGCTCAGCGATTATCAGGGCGGCCCGCTGGTGATCAATCTGTGGGCGACCTGGTGTCCGCCGTGTCGGCGCGAAATGCCAGTCCTGGAGAATGCCCAGCAACAACGCCCGGACCTGACCTTCCTGTTCGTCAATCAGGCCGAAAGCATGCAAAGCGTGGCGACGTTTCTCGAAACTCAGGGCCTGAGCCTCAACAACGTGCTGTTCGACCGCAGCGGCCGCCTGGGTCAGGCCGTGGGTTCCATGGCTTTGCCGACTACGCTGTTCTATAGCCCTGACGGTCGGCTGCTGAGCAGTCACCTGGGCGAGTTATCCAACGCCAGCCTGGCGCGCGCCCTGGAAAACTTCGACACCCCGACCCCGAATTCGAACCCGGCCACTGCACCGGCCACCTCTGCAAGGAAACTGCCATGCCCCGCCTCCGCCACCTGCTGACGCTGACTCTGGGCACCGCCCTGCTGCACTTGCCGTTGGTGCAGGCCGCTGAAGAATTGCCTGCGGCGATCAAACAGATCGAAGCCAAAGGCGCGAAAATCGTCGGCCAGTTCGATGCGCCCGACGGTCTGCGCGGTTATGCGGCGCAATATCAGAACCGTGGCATGGCCCTGTACCTGACTCCGGATGGCAAACACGTTTTGCTCGGTAATCTGTACGACGCCGACGGTAAGGACCTGAGCAGCGAGCCGCTGCAAAAACTGGTCTACGCGCCAATGGCCAAGGAAGTCTGGGCCAAGTTTGACGCGAGCAACTGGATTCAGGACGGCAACAAGGATGCACCGCGCACCGTGTACCTGTTCAGCGATCCGAACTGTCCTTACTGCAACATGTTCTGGGAACAGGCGCGGCCGTGGGTCAAGGCTGGCAAGGTGCAGTTGCGGCACATCATGGTCGGCATCATTCGCGAGGACAGCCCGGGTAAATCGGCGGCGCTGCTGGCCGCGAAGGATCCGGTCAAGGCGCTGGAAGATCACGAAAAGGCTGGCAAGGGCAGTTCGCTAAAAGCGCTGAAAGATATTCCAGCGGCCGTGCAGAGCAAATTGGCGGCGAACATGCAGTTGATGGAAGACCTCGATTTGCAGGCGACGCCGGCAATCTTCTATAGGGATGACAAGGGTGAGCTGCAACAGCAGCAAGGTGCGCCTTCGCCGGACAAGTTGGTGAAGATTCTCGGGCCTAAATAAGCAAAATCAAAAGATCGCAGCCTGCGGCAGCTCCTAAATGGAAAGCGTTTTCTGTAGGAGCTGCCGCAGGCTGCGATCTTTTCAACGGCGGTCAGCCAGGAAAGCCAACAACACCTCGGTGACAAACTGCGGGTTCTCCAGGTTGGAGATATGCCCCGCCTCCGGCACCAGCACCCACGGGCAACCGATCAACTCGGCCATTTCCTTTGTTTCCGACGGTGGTCGCGGTTTGTCCTGATCGCCGCACATGACCAGCGTGGAGGCCGCATTCAATTCGCCCAGTCGTGGCAACAAATCATCCCGGCCAAAGGTGATACGCCCCATCGGTACGATGCTTTCGCGCAGTCGATCCGAGGAGTACGCCGCCAGTTTCGCGCGAAAATCCTGATACAGCGCCGACTGCGGATCGATACCCGGACGGAAGAAGATCGGCACGACGATATCCAGTAACTGCTCGGAGATTTCGCCGGTTTCTTCAATCTGCTTGAACAGCGAGAAGTAGTACTGACGAGTCGGTTCCGGCTCGACGCCGACGTAGGTGTCCATCAGCACCAGACCGTTGATCCGTTGCGGGGCCAACAACGCCAGACGTACGCCCCACATGCCACCGACCGACAGCCCGACAAGAGTGACCTGATCGATATCAAGATGATCGATCAGGGACCGCGCCTGACGAGCAATGTCGTCCAGTGATGTGGTGCCTTCAGGCAACCGTCCCGACTCACCGTGGCCCCACAAGTCCAGTGCGATCACCCGATAGTGCGGCGATAACGCAGCGATCTGCGGTGCCCACATGGCCTGATCCCACAGGTAGCTGCCGGCCAGCAATACCGCCGGGCCTGTGCCTTGATCAATGTAATGCAGCGCTTGTCCGTCCACCGTGAAAAAAGGCATCGACCACCCCCGCGACAAAAAAGAGAACCGGCAGACTGAGCTGCCGGTTCCTTGTCGTCAACCCTGAAAATGTACGCGTTTGTACTGGTTTAATTGTGTTGAACGCGCTGACGCCATCGCTGGCAAGCCAGCTCCCACAGGTTCCAGAGTGAACACAAAATCTGTGGCTACACTCGATTACTGTGGGAGCTGGCTTGCCAGCGATAAGGCCACTACAGGCACTAGAAAATCAAAGGCCCTCCAGCTCCGCCATCAGATCATTCAACCGATCGACCTTCTCCTCGGTGATATCACTCGCCGCCAGTCCATCAATGTACTCGGCCAGCTCCTCCACCGTGCTGCACTCGAACATCGCCCGCAACGGCACATCGCGCTGCAGGGTTTTCTGCACCCGCGAGGCGATCTGCGTGGCCAGCAACGAATGCCCGCCCAGCTCGAAGAAGTTGTCGCGCACACCGACCTGCTCGACCTTCAACACCTCGGCCCAAATGTCCGCCAGCGTCTGCTCAAGATCATTGCGCGGGGCCAGGTAATCCTGACTCTGCAACTGGCCGATCTCCAGCGCCGGCAAGGCTTTGCGGTCGAGTTTGCCGTTGGCATTGAGCGGCAGCTGATCGAGCCACAACCAGTGCAGCGGCACCATGTATTCAGGCAACTCGGCGCGCAGGCGCTGTTTGATCCGCTCCAGGCGTTCACTCGGATTGAGTGCCGAATCGGCCGCCACCAGATAGCCGACCAAGTGCTTGCCGTTGACGCCTTCCTGCACACCGACTGCGCCATCGCGCACTTCCGGTTGCTCATGCAGACGCGCCTCGATCTCACCCAGCTCGATGCGGTAACCGCGAATCTTCACCTGATGGTCAACGCGGCCAACGTACTCCAGCACACCGTCACTGCGACGCCGCGCCAGGTCACCGGTGCGATACAGACGTTCGCCCGGCGCGCCGAACGGGTTCGGCACAAACACCGGTGCGGTGCGCAACGGGTCGCTGACATAACCGCGACCGACGCCCGTGCCTGCCACGCACAACTCACCCACCGCGCCCAGCGGCACCAGCTCCAGCGCGCCGTCGACCAGATAGAGCAAGTTGTTGTCGGTCGGCGTACCGATCGGCAAGTAACTGCCGCGCGTCGAGGCCATGTCGACACGGAAAAACGCCACGTCATCCGAGCATTCCGCCGGGCCGTAAGCGTTGACCAGACCGATGTCCGGGTAACGCAGCAGCCATTGGTGCGCCAGCTCCGGCGGCATTGCTTCACCGGTCGGCAGCATCCAGCGCAAGCCATCCAGGCTCAGGCGATCCGAGGCGAGCATCCCCTGAATCAGCGACGGCACGCTCTCCAGTACGGTGATGCCCTGCGCTTGCACGTGCACCAGCAAACCTTGCGGATCGTGGGCGATGGTGTTCGGCACGATGTCCACCCGTGCGCCGAACAACGGCGCGGCGAGGAACTGCCAGACCGAAATATCGAAGCTTTGCGACGCGGTCTGTGCAATCACATCGACGTCGCTCAGATTCAAGTACGGCACCTTGCTCAACTGGTTGTTGAGCATACCGCGCTGCTCGACCATCACGCCTTTCGGCAGGCCGGTCGAACCCGAGGTGTAGATCACGTAAGCGAGGTTGTCCGGGCCGCTGTAAATCTCCGGGTTGTGCGCCGATGTTGCCGCTGCCTGAAGCTCTTCCCACACCAGCAAGCGCGGTCGATTGGCGCAGCTGAATTCATCCAGCAAAGTCTGCGCCTGTTCAAAGCATGCTTTAGAGCAGACCAGCACCGGCGTGCGGCTCAGCTCGATGATGCGTTGCAGACGCTGGCTCGGCAGGCCCGGATCCAGCGGCAGATAACCCGCGCCAGCCTTGAAGCTGCCGATGATCATGCCGAGCAGATCGAGATTACGTTCGGCGAGCAAGGCCACCGGTTGATCCATCTGCACCCCGGCCGCGACCAGTGCATGGCCGAGACGGTTGGCGTTGTAATTCAGTTCCTCATAACTCTGCTGCTGATCAAGGCACGTGGCTGCAATGCGCTGCGGATGCGCGGCGACCTGCGCTTCGAACAGCGCAACGTAGCTCTGCTCCAGCGGATAATCGTGGGCACTCTGGTTGCAACCGTGCAGCAGAAACTCCTCTTCCTCACTGCCTAGCAGCGGCAGGTCGGCCATATCGCCATGGAAGCCATCGACCAGCGCCAGCAGCAAACGCTTGAACTCGCCGAGCATGCGCTCGATGGTCGATTCGTCAAAGTAACGCTGGTCATACGACAGGTGCAGACCGAGGTCATCGCCCGGGTAGCACACCGCCGTCAGCGGGAAGTTAGTGTGCGTACGGCCGGAGTCCGAGGTCGCATTCAGGCTCTGCGCGCGATCAAGTACCGACACTTCCACCGGGGCGTTTTCGAAGACAAACAGGCTGTCAAACAGCGGCTGGCCTTTCGGCAATTCGCTTTGTTCCTGGATGTTCACCAACGGCAGGTATTCGTACTCACGCAGTTGCATGTTGCTGTCGAGCAAAGCGCTGAGCCACTCACGCACGCTGCTGCGCTGATCGTCCTCAGGCATTTTCACCCGCAGCGCGATACTGTTGATGAACAGGCCGACGGTACGCTGCATCTCCGGCATTTCCACCGGACGCCCGGCCACGGTGACGCCGAAGAGCACGTCACGATCACCGCTCATGCGGCGCAGCACCAAGGCCCACGCGGCTTGAGCGAAAGTGTTGATGGTCAATTGATGCGCCTGCGCCAGTTCACGCAGACGCGCACCGTCCTCGACATTGAGGCGGGTGTAGCGGTCGCCAACGACCATGCCGCCGCTTTCACCGGCGTGTTCGCGCAGGAACGGACGGTCGCTCGGGATCGGTGTGGTGCGTTCGAACCCTTGCAGATTGTGCTGCCACCACTGCCGCGCTTCGGCCAGGCTCTGACGTTGCAGCCAGCCGATGTAATCGCGATAACGCGGCGGCACGGCAAGTTGCGCTTCACGACCCTCACCCAACGCGGTGTAAATCTCGAAGAAGTCGTTCATCAGCAACGAGCGGCACCATGCATCGATGAGAATGTGGTGGTTGCTCATCATGAACCAGTAACGCGCTGCGCCGACCTTGATCAGGCGCAAGTGGAACGGCGCCTGATTGAGCAGATCGAAACCGGCCTCGCGCTCGCTTTTCAGCAGCGCTTGCAGCTTCGGTTCCTGCTCGGTTTCAGCGATGGCACTCCAGTCCAGATACTCGATCGGCGTGCGACCCGGTGTGTGAATCACTTGCAGCATGTCTTCGCCGACATTCCAGCAGAACGACGCACGCAGCGCTTCGTGACGGGCGATCACCGCTTGCCACGCCTGGGCGAAACGCTCCGGGTCGAGTTCGCTGTTGATGCGGTAGCGATCCTGCATGTAGTACAGACCGGTGCCCGGTTCGAGCAAGGTATGCAGCAACATGCCTTCCTGCATCGGCGTCAGCGGATAAACGTCTTCGATGTGCGCGGCCGGTACCGGCAAGGCATCCAGTTGCGCCTGAGTCAGCTTGGCCAACGGGAAATCCGACGGCGTCAGGCCGCCGGCCTCGTCTTGCAGGCAATGGGCGATCAGGCTTTGCAGATCACCGAGGTAAGCGTCGGCCAGATCGTTGATGGTTTGCGCGTCGTAACGCTCGGCGCTGAAGGTCCAGCGCAGCAGCAATTCACCGCCGTAAACCTGGCTGTCAATACTCAGCTCGTTCGGCAATGGCGCCTGCGGATCGTGGGCGGCACCGACCGCTTCATCCAGCGGACGGAACAGCGCATCGCTGCCGAAGCTCTGGTCGAACTGGCCGAGGTAGTTGAAGGTGACCGGCGCGTTCGGCAACGCGGCCATGCTGCGCTGGCTGAGATCATCGGCGAGATAACGCAGTACGCCGTAGCCCAGGCCCTTGTGCGGCACCGCGCGCAGTTGCTCCTTGATCGCCTTGATCGAAGCGCCCTGCCCCGCAGCCTCTTCGATGTTGTGCGGGGTCAGACGCAGTGGGTAAGCGCTGGTGAACCAGCCGACAGTGCGGGTCAGATCGATCTCGTCGAACAGGGTTTCGCGGCCGTGACCCTCCAGTTGAATCAGTGCCGACGGTTGACCGCTCCAGCGGCAGAGCACACGGGCCAGCGCGGTCAGCAGCAAGTCGTTGACTTGCGTGCGATAGGCGGCTGGCGCCTGTTGCAGTAACTGTTTGGTGTGCTCGGCATCGAGGCGCACGCTGACGGTTTGCGCGTGACGATTCTGCTGGCCGCCCTGCGGGTTTTCGCACGGCAAATCGGCGCTCGGACCGGCCAGTTGGGTCTGCCACCAGTTGAGTTCTTCGCGCAGGGATTCGCTGCCGGCATAGGCTTGCAAACGCGCGGCCCAGTCTTTGAAGGCACTGGTTTTCGCTGGCAGTTTCACCGCTTGGTCGGCATCGAGTTGGCGGTAAACGGTTTGCACATCGTCGAGCAATACGCGCCACGACACGCCGTCGACCACCAAGTGATGGATGGCGATAAACAGGCGTTGTTGACCTTCAGGGCCGTCGACCAGCAAGGCGCGAACCAGCGGACCATTTTGCAGATCAAGGCTGCGTTGCGCATCAGCGAACAGCGCTTCGCACTTGTCCATCGAGGTGACGCGCACTTGCCACACCACGGCCGCTTCGGAGACGGCTTGGTGCGTCGCTTGCCATTGACCGTTGGTCTCGGTGAAGCGCAGGCGCAAGGCATCATGTTGCTCGATCACCGCCAGCAACGCTTGCTCCAGACGATGCGGTTCGAGGGTCACGGTCGGCTCCAGCAACAACGCCTGATTCCAGTGCTGACGCTCGGGGATTGCAGTGTCGAAGAACCAGTGCTGAATCGGCGTCAGGCGCGATTCACCCGACACCAGACCTTGCTCAGCCGTGACCTGTTCAGTGCGGCTGGCCACAGCGGCCAAAGTCTGCACAGTCTGATGCTGGAACAGATCACGCGGGCTGAAATGAATGCCCTGCTGCCGTGCACGGCTGACCACTTGAATCGACAGAATCGAGTCGCCACCCAATTCGAAGAAGTTGTCGTTGAGACCGACCTGCTCGACGTTGAGCACTTCGCACCAGACCTGCGCCAGGGTCTGCTCCAGTTCGTTGCTTGGCGCAACGTAATCCTGACGATTCAACTCAGGATCCGGCGCCGGCAAGGCGCGGCGGTCGAGTTTACCGTTGGCGGTCAGCGGCATGCTCGCCAGCAGAATCAGGTGGGTCGGCACCATGTAATCCGGCAGTTGTGCCTTGAGGTGCGCCTTGAGCGCGTCGCGCAGTTCAGCCTGTCTGGTTTCGTTTTGCTCGGCAATCTCGGTGACCAGATAGCCAACCAGTTGCTTGCCGCTCGGCGCATCCAGGGCCAACACCACGGCTTCGCGAATCGAGTCATGATCGAGCAGACGGGTTTCGATTTCGCCGAGTTCGATACGGAAACCACGGATTTTCACCTGATGGTCGATGCGCCCAAGGTACTCCACCAAACCATCGGCGCGCTGGCGCACCAGGTCGCCGGTGCGGTACATGCGCCCGCCATCGCTGGCGAACGGGTCAGCAACAAAACGCTCGGCGGTGATGCCCGGACGGTCGTGATAGGCCTGCGCCAGACCGGCGCCGCCGACGAACAATTCACCGGTCGCACCTTGCGGCACCAGCGCCAGATCGGCGTCGAGAATGTACGCCACGCGCGCACCGATCACGCTGCCGATCGGCACACTGCCGGCGCCCTCTTCCAGCACCTCCGGCGCCAGACTGGCCAGTGGCATGACCACGGTTTCCGTCGGGCCGTAGGCGTTGAAGAACATCGCCGGTTTGAACGCTGCACGAATGCGTTGCAGGTGTTCACCGGTCAATGCTTCACCGCCGGTGATGATCATCCGCACCGGCAGGATTTCGTTTTGCGTCGAGAGGAACTGCGCTAACTGGCTACCGTAGCTCGGGGTGAAACCGAGCACGTTGATTTTATGCGTGCGGATCAAACCGCAGATTTCTTCCGCGTCCCACTGACCTTGTGCACGCAATACAACCTGCGCGCCACTGAGCAGCGGCACCAACAGACGCTCGGTCGCCGCATCGAAGTTGATCGAATAGAAGTGCAGTTCGCAGTCATCCGGGCGCATGCCAAACCGCTCGATCACGGCTTGGCAGTGCATGGCGATTTCGCCGTGGGAGACCACCACGCCTTTCGGTTTGCCAGTCGAACCCGAGGTGTAAATCAGGTAGGCCTGATGTTGCGGCAGGCTGATAAACGGCAGCTCGCTGGCCGGATAAGCAGCGAGTGCTGCGCTGTCATCTTCCAGGCACCAGCGCGCCACGCTTGGCGGCAGATCGCCGAGGGCTTTGAACATCGCGCGATCACTGAGCAACAGGCCGATGCGGCTGTCTTCGATCATGTAATGCAGACGGTCGAGCGGGTATTCCGGGTCCAGCGGCACATAGGCGCCGCCAGCCTTGAGAATCGCCAGCAGGCCGATGACCATTTCCAGCGAACGCTCCAGTGCCAGACCCACCCGTACTTGCGGGCCGACGCCGCGCTCACGCAGCGCCCAGGCCAGACGATTGGCGCGGGCGTCGAGTTCGGCGTAGCTCAGGGTCTGCCCGGCGAAAGTCAGGGCCGGTGCGTCTTTGCGCGCCAGTGCCTGTTCGGCGAACAGGTGATGAATGCACTGATCGAGACGATGCTCACCCGGCTCGACGCCGAGGCTGTCGAGCAGGTGTTGTTGCTCAGGCGCATCGAGCAGCGGCAATTCGCTGAGACGCTGTTGCGGATCGGCGATCAGCGCTTCGAGCAGATTGCGCCAATGCTTGGCCATGCGCGCGATGGTCGGCTCGTCGAACAGATCGGTGCTGTAAGTCAGGCAGCAACCGAGGCGATGGTCGAGGTCGGTGACTTCCAGATTGAGGTCGAACTTGGTCGCCCGCGCATCGTTGGCCAAATACTCGACGGTCATGCCGGCGAGCATGCGGCTCTGCTGGAATTCCCAGCGCTGCACGTTGCACATTACTTGGAACAACGGGTTGTAGGCGGCACTGCGCGGTGGCTGCAACGCTTCGACCAGATGATCGAACGGCAGATCCTGATGCGACTGGCCTTCGATCACGGTGTGACGCACCTGCTCGAACAACTCGCCGACCGACATCATGCCGTCGAGCTGACAACGCAGCACCTGGGTGTTGAGGAACGCACCGATCAGCCCTTCGCTTTCTGGGCGAATACGGTTAGCCACTGGCGCGCCGATGCGCAGATCGGTCTGGCCGCTGTAGCGGTAAAGCAATGTCGCGAGCGCGGCGGTCATGGTCATGAACAGGGTCAGACCGTTTTGCGCGTTGAACGCACGAACCCGCGCGGCGAGGTCGTCGCTGAGGTCGAAACGGAACAGTTCGCCCTGATGGCTTTGTACCGGCGGACGCGGACGGTCACCCGGCAGTTCCAGCAGCGGATGTTCACGACCGAGTTGCGCGGTCCAGTAGTCGAGTTGGCGCTGACGCTCGCCGGATTCCAGCCAGTTGCGCTGCCAGACGCTGTAATCGAGGTACTGCACGGGCAGCGGCTCAAGCGGCGAATCACGGTCATCGACAAACGCTTCGTACAGCGCGCTGAGTTCACGGGCGAAGATGTCCATCGCCCAGCCTTCGGTGACGATGTGGTGCAGGGTCAGAACGAAGTAATGCTCCTGCTCGGCGGTTTTCACCAGACAGGCGCGCAGCAGCGGGCCGCTTTCCAGATCGAACGGCAGATGCGCTTCTTCGTCGGCGAATTGCTGAACCTTTTGCTCGCGCACGTCGGCGGAAAGTTTTGAGAAATCCTTCCAGCCCATGCGTACGCCGGTTTCGGCATGCACCTGTTGGCGGGCGACGCCGTCGACGCTCGGGAAGGTGGTGCGCAGGGTTTCGTGACGCAGGATCAACGCTTGCAACGCGGCTTCGAAACGCTCGACATGCAACACGCCACGCAGACGCGCCATGCCGCCGACGTTGTACGCCGGGCTGTCCGGCTCCATCTGCCAGAGGAACCACATGCGCTGTTGCGAGTACGACAAGGGCACCGGTTGGCTGCGATCGACCTTGTCGATCGACGGCTGTTTGTTGGTGCGGCCGCTGGCCTGGATCAGGCGGATCTGCTCGGCGAAATCAGCCAGCTCGCTGTGCTCGAACAAGGCGCGCAACGGCAGTTCGACGTCGCAGGCCTGACGGGTGCGCGAGATGATTTGCGTGGCCAGCAGCGAGTGACCGCCGAGGGCGAAGAAATCGTCGCACAGGCCGACTTGCGCCAGACCGAGCACTTCGCGCCAGATCGCGGCGATCTGCTGTTGCAGTGCAGTCACCGGCTCGACGTGTTCACGTACTTGCCATTGCGGCTCGGGCAAGGCACGGCGGTCGAGTTTGCCGCTCGGGCTCAGGGGCATTGCGTCCAGACGCATCAGTTGTGCCGGGACCATGTATTCCGGCAGCTCGGCGGCCAGAGCGGTTTTCAGGCGAGCGCTTTGCTCGTCAGGATGTTCACTGGCATCGGTCGCGGTGAAGTAACCGATCAGCTGCGCGCCGGCAGCGGTTTCGCGCACCAGCACCACGGCTTGGGCGACGCCATTCTGGGCAAGCAGACGCGCTTCGATTTCTTCCGGTTCGACGCGGAAACCACGCAGTTTGACTTGCTGGTCGAGACGGCCGAGGTATTCGATGACGCCGTCGGACGTCCAGCGCGCACGGTCACCGGTGCGGTACAAACGTGCGCCCTGCTCGCCCAGCGGATCGACCACAAAACGTTCCGCGGTCAACGATGGACGGCCAAGGTAACCGCGAGCCAGACCGATACCGCTGATGCACAGCTCACCCGGCACGCCGGCCGGCACCGGATTGAGATCGGCGTCGAGCACGCGGCAAATCACGTTGCCCAACGGACGACCGATCGGCGAACGTTCGCCATCGGCAGGGGTGCAATGCCAGTGGGTGACGTTGATTGCGGTTTCGGTCGGGCCGTAACGGTTGTGCAATTGCACCGCCGGCAGTTGCGCCAACACGCGGTTGCGCAGTTCGGCGGGCAGCGCTTCACCACCGGAGAATACCCGGCGCAGGCTGGTGCATTCGGCGCTCAGCGGTTCGTCGATGAACAGCGAGAGCAGTGGCGGCACAAAGTGCAGCGTGGTCACGCCATAGGCCTGAACAAGCTGCGCAATGCGATGCGGATCGCGGTGTTCACCGGCGCCGGCGATCAGCAGACGCGCGCCAGTGATCAGCGGCCAGAAGCATTCCCACACCGACACGTCGAAACTGATCGGCGCTTTTTGCATCAGCACATCCGTTTCATCGAGCGCGTAAGCGTTCTGCATCCATTGCAGGCGCTCGGCCAGTGCTGCGTGGGTATTGCCGACGCCTTTCGGTTGGCCGGTGGAACCCGAGGTGTAGATCACGTAGGCGAGGTTGTCGCCGTGCAGGTGCAGACCTGGCGCCTGGCTCGGCCAGTTTTCCAGGTGCAACGCATCCATGGCGATCACGCTGACGCCGTCGCTGGCCGGCAAACGCTCGAGCAATTCGGTTTGGGTCAGCAGCAATTCGACGCCGCTGTCGCTGAGCATGTAGGCGAGACGATCAGCCGGATAATCCGGGTCCAGCGGCACATAGGCGCCACCGGCCTTGATGATCGCCAGCAGGCCGATCAACAGTTGTGGCGAACGCTCGGCGGCGATGGCCACGCAAACGTCCGGGCCGACGCCTTTGTCGCGCAGGTAATGGGCGAGGCGGTTGGCCTGCGTGTGCACTTCGGCGAAGTCGAGGCTGCCACCGTCCCACACCAGCGCGGTGCGTTCCGGGGTCTGACGCGCCTGTTCGTTGAGCAGTTCCGGCAGCCATTGTTGCGCCGGGGTGCACGGTGCGACGCCCCAGTTTTTTTGCTTATCGTGTTCGCCGCCGGAGAGCAATTGCAGGTCGCCGATGGCTTGCTCCGGACGTTCGCAGACTTCGCGCAACAGGTTGCTGAAGTGTTCGGCCAGACGCTCGATGGTGGCCGAATCGAACAGTTCACTGGCGTAGTCGAACGACAGCGTCAGGCGACCGTTACGGTCTTCTTCGCTGTGCAGTTGCAGGTCGAACTTGGCTTCGCGGCTGTGCCACGGCAGTTCTTCGGCGAGCAGACCCGGCAGACGCTTGAGTGCGCTCAGGTCGCGTTGCTGATGGTTGAACATGACCTGGAACAAGCCTTGTTCACGGGCTTGCGGGAAGGCTTCGAGCAGTTGTTCGAAGGGCAGATCCTGATTCGCTTGCGCACCGAGTGCGGCTTGACGGGTCTGGGCCAGCAGCTCGACAAACGACAGGCGCGAATCGATTTGCGCACGCAGCACTTGGGTGTTGATGAAGAAACCGATCAAGCCTTGGGTTTCCAGGCGCGGACGGTTGGCGTTGGGTACGCCGATGCGAATGTCGCGCTGACCGCTGTAGCGATGCAGCAGGCTCTGGAATGCCGAGAGCAGCAGCATGAACGGCGTCGCTTGTTGCGCTTGCGCGGTGTTGCGGATCGCCTCGCTGAGGTGCGCGCCCAAACGCACGGTGTGGCGCGCGGCACTGTGGTTTTGTTGGGTCGAGCGCGGATGATCAGTGGCCAGTTCCAGGGTCGGATGTTCGTCACCCAACTGCGTTTTCCAGTACGCCAGTTGCCGCTCGCCCTCGCCCTGCGCCAGCCATTGGCGCTGCCAACTGCCGTAGTCGGCGTACTGGGTTGGCAGCGGCGCAAGGGTCGCGGTCGCGCCCTGCGAAGCGGCGGCGTACAGGCGCGAAAATTCGTCGATCAATACGTTCAGCGACCAGCCGTCGGCGATGATGTGGTGCAGCGTCACCAGCAGTTGGTGATCTTCGTCGTCGAGACGCACCAGCGTCACCCACAGCAGCGGGCCTTTCTCCAGGTCGAACCGGGTGCGCGCTTCATCTTCGCGGATTTGTTGCGCACGGGCCTCGCGCTCATGGGCCGGCAGGTCGCTGATGTCGATCAGTTGCAGATTGAATTCGGCGGCGGCAGCGACTTGTTGCAGGGCCACGCCGTCGCGTTCGAAGAAGCGTGTGCGCAGGGATTCGTGGCGCTCGATCAATTGCTGGAAGCTGGCGCGCAAGGCGTCTTCGTCCAGTTCGCCGCGTAAACGCAGGGCACCGGGAATGTTGTAGGCGCTGCTCTGCGGGTCGAGTTGCCAGGTGATCCACAGACGGTTTTGCGCCAGCGATTGTGGCATTGGCTCGGAGCGCGACAACGCAATGATTGCGCCTTGGGCGCTGCCGCCGTCCTGTTGCTGTTGCGCCACGGCAGCAGCGAATGCCGACAGTGTCGGGGCTTCGAAGAGCAGACGCAGGCTCAGCTCAAGGCTGAGTTCTTCGCGAACCCGGGCGATCACTTGCGTGGCGGCGATCGAGTTGCCGCCGAGCAGGAAGAAGTGATCGTCGGCGTTGACCTGTTTGACGTTGAGTTGTTCGGCCCAGATGTTGCCGATCAACGCTTCGAGTTCGGAGGCGCTGGTGGCCGACTCTGCGGTTTCGGCTGTGGTCGACGGGAACACCGCGTAGCTGTCGAGGCTGCCATCGGCCAGACGATTGCGGCACGCCGAACGCTGTAATTTGCCGCTGGAGGTTTTCGGCAAGGCGCCTGGATTGAGCAGTACAACAACGCTTGGTGCCTCCTGATACGCCTCGGCTACCGCTTGGCGGATCGCTTTGATCAAGGCTTCCGGCGGCAGGATTTTTTGCACGCTGCGGCTGATTTCCGCGGCGATGCCGATGCCTTCTTCGCCATTCTGATTGATCGCGAATGCAGCGACGCGGCCCTTGCGCACCACTTCCACTTCGTTCTCGACGGTCTTCTCGATGTCCTGCGGATAGAGGTTGTGGCCGCGCACGATGAGCATGTCTTTCAGGCGCCCGGTGATGAACAGTTCGCCGTTGCGGACGAAGCCCAGGTCACCGGTGCGCAGCCAGGTGCGGCCGGCATGCTGGACAAACGTCTTGGCGCTGGCTTCCGGGTTGCGCCAATAGCCGAGGGCGATGCTCGGACCCGTAGCCCAGACTTCGCCGACAGCATTGTCGGCCAGCGCTTCGAGGGTATTGGGTTCGACGATCAGCACGGCGTGTTCCGGCTGGCTGATGCCGCAGCTCATGATCGGGCTGCCCTCACCCGGCTCCGCACGGTTTTGCGCCAGCGCCTGATCGTCCACGCGCAGTGCCGGGATGCCGGTGCCGCGCGGGGTGCCGGCGACGAATAGCGTCGCTTCGGCCAGACCGTACGAGGCCATGAAACTGTCTGCGCTGAAGCCGCACGCAGTGAACTTCTCGGCGAAGCGCTCGAGGGTGTCGAGACGGATCGGCTCGGAGCCGGAATAGGCCACGCGCCAGCGGCTCAGGTCGAGGCGTTCGAGTGCCGATTCGCTGACCCGCTCGCTGCACAGGCGATAGGCGAAGTCGGGCCCGCCGCTGATGGTGCCGCCGTATTGGCTGATCGCTTCCAGCCAGCGCAAAGGCCGGCCGAGGAAGTACGCTGGCGACATCAGGATGCACGGTACGCCGCTGAAAATCGGCTGCAACAGACCGCCGATCAGACCCATGTCGTGATACAGCGGCAGCCAGCTGACGATCACGTCGTCCGGATTTACATCGATGCCGAAACCGTGACGGATCAACAGTTCATTGGCGACCAGATTGCCGTGGCTGACCTGCACACCTTTGGGCAACGCGGTGGAGCCGGAGGTGTATTGCAGGAAAGCGATATGGTCTTGCGGCAAGCTCGGTTCAACCCAGCTTTCGGCCTGCGTGCGGTCGAGAGTGTCGACACACAGCAACGGCGGCGCGCCTTCGATCTGCTGCAAGGCGTCGCGCAAGTCGGCGCTGGTCAGTAGCAGACGCGGTTCGGCGTCGGCAATGATCGACAGCAACCGCTCCTGGTGATGACGCCGCGCAGATTCCGGCGGATAAGCCGGCACCGCGATCACGCCGGCGTACAAGCATCCAAAGAAGGCCGCGACGTAATCCGGGCCGCTGGGAAACAACAGCACCGCGCGGTCGCCGAATTCGGCTTCGACCTGCAATGCGGCCGCAATAGTTCGCGCGCGCTCATCCAGTTCGCGATAACTGAGTACCACAGCCTGCTCTTCGCTTTCGGCAAGAAAACGCAAGGCCAGTCGATCCGGCGTCAGGGCCGCGCGGCGCTGAAGGGCTTGGACCAGGGTGCTGGGGAGTTCGAACGCGTCGGTCATGAGGTTTCCTGCCTGAATTCGGCTTGCTAATGGAATCGGGTTGTTGCGTCACGCCCCGCGAAGGGCCTGCTGGGCGCGGTCTGTGCCGACCGCGCAAGGCGCTGGAATGCTGTCTGGCCGGGGTCGTGCACCCGGAACCATTCACCAATGAGAACGGATGACGTCTTGAAATAATTAGTCGGCAGGCTGGATCGCCAATGGGGCCGGGGTGTGGCGGCGTGTCGCAGTTCTCACATCGCACCTTTGTGGCGCATTACTTCTCTTTCTCAATTGACAATCATTATCATTCAACATAATTTGTCGCTCGATGTGTAGGACGGCCTCGTCCCCAGGCGTCCCACTAACCTATTTGGCAGCAAGGTGATTTCCATGACGGAACAAGTATCCACAAGCAAGTGCGATTCACCGCTACTTCAGGCATTCGTCGACAATCGACTGATTCTGGTCAAGATTGCAGCCCGTATTACCGGCTGCCGGTCGCGCGCCGAAGATGTGGTGCAGGATGCGTTTTTCCGACTGCAATCGGCGCCACCAATCACGTCGTCGATCAAGGCGCAACTGAGCTATCTGTTCCAGATCGTGCGCAACCTGGCCATCGATCACTACCGCAAACAGGCGCTTGAGCAGAAGTACTCCGGCCCTGAAGAGGAAGGGCTGAACGTGGTTATTCAAGGTGCTTCGCCGGAAACCTCGCACATCAACTTCTCGACCCTGGAAAACATCGCCGACGCGCTGACCGAACTGCCCAGCCGCACGCGCTATGCATTCGAGATGTACCGCCTGCATGGCGTGCCGCAAAAGGACATCGCCAAGGAGCTCGGCGTTTCGCCAACCCTGGTCAACTTCATGATTCGTGATGCGCTGGTGCACTGCCGCAAGGTCTCGGGCAGCCGTCAGGATGCGGTGATTGCCGGTCGTCGTTAAGACCGCGTCGCCAGATAAAAAAGATCGCAGCCTTCGGCAGCTCTCACATGGAAATGCATTCCTCTGTAGGAGCTGCCGAAGGCTGCGATCTTTTGCTTTTAAATCACCTCAGGCCAATTTGCACCGATCAAAAAACCGCTCACGCCCCAGCATCATCAGCGCCGCGCGCTTGTGCGGAAAGTCGAACTCCTTCTCACAGTGGAAACACTGATTCTGCATGTGGCCGATCATCTTCGCGTTGTCGGCCCGAGGCTCAGCGACCACACGCTGAGTGCGCGGATCATCGAGAAACAGGTAATGCACCAGCGCCGATAGCCAGCTCGCCACTTTGTGCGGGCCGCGGTGATCCTCTTCGCCGACCAGCATGTGAATACCGCGATCGTAATTGTCGGCGTCATAAAACGGCGCAATGCGATCTTCCTTGGCCCAGTAGGCTTCGAAATAGGCAAACGGCTGATCATCGAAACAGCCGATCAAGGTCAGCGTGTGCGGATCGGCATCGAGCTTGCTCAGGTATTCGCGGTGCTTCTCGAGGCTGCCCTCTTCCTGCCAGAAACTGGCAACGCGCGGACTGTTCTGCCAGCGGTTGAAACGCGGCAAATCCTCTTCGATCTCTACCGTGCGCAGGGAAATCCACGCGCCCAGACGGGCATCGAAACGCCGATACACTTCACCGCGCGGCTTCACCGGCCGCAGTGGATGGCGCTTGCCTTGGGTGATGACCATTTGCTGCGGGTAGCTGCCGGTCAGCGATGTGCCGAGCCAAGGTTGCGGCAATTGCCAGAACAGCGCGCGTTCGCAGCGGTATTCACCCGCCACGTCGGTGTTCACCAGCAAGCCACTGAGCAAGGCTTCGGTGGGTGGCTGATCGAGTTGCCAAGTCAATTGCTGGCACGCCGGATCGCGGGCGAACAGCCAGTAACAGGCTGCCCACAACGCCTGCCCGGGCGGCAACGCAAAGCGCTCATCGATCTGGATCGGTCCCTTTGCCTCTCGATCGAGGCGCAAGCGGATCAGCGGTTGCCCGTCCAGGCTCAGGCTCAGACGGCTTTCGGTGGCATCAGCGATCAGTTGGCTGCCCGAAGGCAAGGCCAGGGCAGTCAGGTCATTCAGATTGGACATGGGTCGGGCTCACGATAATCGTCGACAGTTAAATGCTGGAACGTGATCGCGCCCGGAAAATTTAGAGATCCCCACCAACAATCTAACGATGCTGTTTGCTGGCGGGGCTCTCTGAAGCTGACAAACCCCATGTTCTCAAACTAAACAGACCTGACACAGATCCTTTTGATTGCGTAATCGTTTCCGCTGCCACTCGCCGTATGACTGATGATTGCCAACGTGCACTGCGAAGAATCCGCAGTAAACGTGCCCTCCAGTGATTCCCAAGTCATGGCTGGAAAATCCTTGGCTTCAGTGACGGTCTGGGTGCCTGCTGCAAGCGACAGACTCGGCACACTGGAGCTGGTGTTGGTTCGACGAACCTGTAGACCGAACTCATAACGCGTACCGGCTTCAAGGTTCGCGAAGTTTTTTTCCAGAATGATGCCAGCCGATGCGTTGGTGTACGTGCGGTTGTTGAGAACGTAGATGTCCCCGTCCTTGGCGACAACCAGATCTCCGGGGTCGATTGCCGCCGGGCCTTTTGTCCAGCCGTTCCAGGGCGCTTCTTCAGCGTCGGAGAAGGTCGTCAGATCCTCGAAGGGAACTCGCACTTTGAGGCTGATCGGAGGAAACAGCAGTGGGCAATCACAACCCGCGTTATTCAGGGCCAGCTGAAAAATAAGCATCAGTTGACTGTTGTGTTTCAGATCCTGCAGGTCATCCCACGCAATCGTTCTGCGCCAGCCCTCCTCAAATTCCTGCTGCGTCAATGGTTCAGCATCGGCGATGCGCAACATGATTGGCGAACCATCGCTTGTCTGACCACAGGCATGCAGCGTCGTCGGTTGCCCGAGCGCCATAAAGGGCCACCTCGACACTTCGACTGTAATGCCGGTCGAACCATCGGGTTTGTTCAAGGTGAGGACATTCTCGCTGGCTTGCTCTACGAATGGAGCAGGCACACAACGCAGTGAAATCGGGGATGGATTGGACATGGCAAATTCCTTTTTCTCAAGCCGCTCACAAAGAGCGGGTGTGGAAAGGAATCAAAACCTGAAGCCAATACCGCGTCTACTGTCAGATCTGACAGGGTCAGCCAAGTATCCGACCAACGGATGGGCATGACACGCCGTTACTTCGGCACCGGTACCACCGCAATCTTGTAAGGCTCGAAAATTTTCAGCATTTCACCGTTGTCGCGCAGCCCCTTAAGCAGCTTGCCAAACGCCGCACCGGTAATCGGCGCCGTCGGGCGAAGAATCGCGTAGTGGTGATAGACCTGATCGATACGTTGTGACACCAGCAACTCGTCGCGCACCTTTTCGTTACGCAGCAGATAATCGAACAGATAGGAACGGGTCACCAAGGCGATATCGGCGCGACTACGAAGGACCATCAGCAGATTGCTGTCGTGGGAATAGGTCAGCGTGGCCTTGTAATTCTGTGCAAGAAATTTGGGGTCGGCGTTGAAGTTGGCGAATTCGTAGTGATAACCGCTGAACAGCGCGAGGCGCTTGCCGGTGAGGTCGGCAAAATAGTTCTGCTGACGACCGTCTTCGCGTTGCGCGACGAAAATCTCCGCATCCTCGAGGCCCATGTCGACATCCGTGTGCGGAATGTCTTTCCAGCCCCAATCAGGATTCTCGAAAATCGCCATGTCGATCCGGCCCTGCTTGAAATCACCGAAACGCCGGGGAATCGAGGTCGGCACGAGGACGAACTGATAGTCGCTTTGCAAACGATTGAGGGCCTCGACCAGTTGCGGCAGGAGGCCTGTGTCGGCACCGTTCTCCGGGCGAATGGTGTAAGGCGGAAAATGCGCCGCGCCGACCCGAACCAGTTGCGCTGCCTGAGCGGGCAAAACCCAAAATGCAGCCAGCGCTGCGAGCATCAAACCCGCGGCCGTCCGAATTGGCGAAGACTTCAAAACACCCCACTCCCCGAAAAAATACCGATCAATGCATTCAAGCTAGGCGGTTTCGCCAAGTTAGCCAGTTTCCCGGCCGGATAGAAAGTGCTTCAGCGCGCTTCAAGGACCAGAATCAACGCCTCGTCGGCCAACTGATCGAGGCTCAAACTGCCGCCGGCACGGAACCATGTGGTCGTCCACGACAGTGCGCCGGTGAGGAAACGTCGGGTAATAAATACATCGCCACGAATAAATCCGGCGTCTTTGGCTTCACCCAGCACTTGCAGCCAGATGTCTTCGTAAACATCGCGCAACGCCAGCACTTTGGCCTGGCCCTCTTCGGACAGCGAGCGCCATTCGTAGACCAGCACCGCCATGGCTTCACCGCTGCCGCCCATGATCGACTGCAATTCGCAGCGGATCAGCGCCAGCACGCGCTCGCGCACATCAGCCGCATCGGCGAGTGCAGCACGCATCAACGCAGTGTTGTAGCGGATGGTTTCTTCCATCACCGCGCGGAGGATTTCATCCTTGCTTTTGAAGTGATGAAAAATGCTTCCCGACTGAATACCGACGGCGCCGGCCAGATCGCGCACTGTGGTGCGTTCATAGCCTTTGTTACGGAACAGGTGAGCGGCCACTTGCAGCAATTTGCCACGGGCGCTGTCGGGGTCGGTCAATTGGCCCTCGTCGACCAAATCACGCATGACCCTCAGGGCTTTTTGCTCGTCCACCCGCTCTCTCCTACAGTCGATCAGTCTGTTGCCCCCTGAAACCGCAGGGTTGCGCGCAATTTAAGCCGCCAGCGGCAACCAAGCAAGCGCTTGGGCAGAAGATAGTTTCAACTGTTTACAAACCAAGCGCTTGCTTGGTAGCCTCCAGACACTTCTGTCGCAGGTTGCTGAGTCGGAGATAAAAATGCCCACCACCGTTCGCATCGGATGCGCCAGTGCATTCTGGGGAGATACGTCCACCGCCGCCGCGCAGTTGGTGGAGGGCGGCAAGCTGGACTATCTGGTGTTCGACTACCTCGCCGAGATCACCATGTCGATCATGGCCGGCGCACGCATGAAGGATCCGCAGGCGGGGTTCGCCGGCGACTTCATCGAAGTGCTCACGCCTCTGTTGCCGCAGTTGGCCGAGCAGAACATCCGCGTCATCAGCAATGCCGGCGGGGTCAATCCACAAGCCTGCGCCGCCGCCCTGCAAGCGGCCTGCGACAAGGCCGGCGTCCTGCTGAAAATCGCCGTGTTACTCGGCGATGACCTGCAACCACAATTCAAACAACTCAGCGGCATCACCGAGATGTTCAGCGGCGCCCCGCTGCCGCCGATATGCGTATCGACCAACGCCTACCTCGGCGCGCCGGGCATTGTCGAAGCCTTGCGCCTGGGCGCCGACATCGTCATCACCGGGCGCGTGGTCGACAGCGCCGTGGTCAGTGCGGCGCTGGTGCATGAATTCGGCTGGTCGTGGCACGACTACGACAAACTCGCCCAGGCCGCGCTGGCCGGGCACATCATCGAATGCGGCGCGCAATGCACCGGCGGCAATTTCACCGATTGGCGCGAGGTGCCGGATTACGAGCACATCGGTTTCCCTATCGTCGAAGTCAGCGCCGACGGCCAATTCATCGTCAGCAAGCCTGAAGGCACTGGCGGCCTGGTCACACCACTGACCGTTGGCGAGCAGATGCTGTATGAAATCGGCGATCCGCAGGCGTATCTGTTGCCTGACGTGGTCTGCGATTTCACTCAGGTCAAACTTCAGCAACAAGGCAAAAACCTCGTTCATGTCCACGGCGCCAAAGGCCTGCCGCCGCCGGATAAATACAAGGTCAGCGCCACCTATCCGGATGGCTTTCGCTGTACCACCAGTTGCCTGATCGCCGGCATCGATGCGGTGGATAAGGCACGACGCGTCAGTCAGGCGATCATCGATAAGACTTCGGAAATGTTCAGCCAGCGCGGCTGGGCGCCCTACAGCGAAATCAACATCGAACTGCTCGGCAGCGAAGCCACCTACGGCCCTCATGGCCAGCGCCGCGACAGCCGTGAAGTGGTGATCAAACTCGCCGTGCGCCACCCGCTGAAACAGGCACTGGTGCTGTTCTCCCGGGAAATCGCCCAGGCCGCCACCGGCATGGCACCGGGGCTGACCGGCATCGTCGGCGGACGGCCAACGGTGTATCCGTTGATCCGTCTGTTCTCCTTTCTGATCGAGAAAAGCGCTTGCTCGCTGCACATCGACATGGCCGGTGAACACTATCCATGCACCCTGCCCTCACTAGGCGCGCTCGACAGCGAGAATTTACCTCTGCCCCATCAGCCGCCCAAACCACAGGGCCGCGCCGATGCCAGTGTGGCCTTGGTGAAACTGGCCGTGGCGCGCTCCGGTGACAAAGGCAATCACAGCAACATCGGCGTCATGCCGCGCAAACCCGAGTACCTAGCGTGGATCGCCGAAGCACTGACCACAGCCGTTATCGTCGACTGGATGAGCCACGTGCTCGACCCGATCCACGGCCGGGTCGAGCGCTGGTATCTGCCCGGCACCCACAGTTTGAATTTTCTTTTGGAAAACGCGCTTGGCGGTGGTGGCGTGGCCAGTCTGCGCATCGACCCGCAAGGCAAAGCCTTCGCCCAGCAACTGTTGGAAATCCAGATCCCGGTGCCACAGAGCATCGCCGAACAGCTCGACTAGAGGAGGGTTTGCATGGCTTACGCGTCGATTTTCAACGCCGATCTGTTCAGCGGCCAGACCATCATCGTTACCGGCGGCGGCAGCGGCATCGGTCGCTGCACCGCGCATGAACTGGCAGCGCTCGGGGCCAATGTGCTGCTGGTCGGGCGCAAGCCGGAGAAGCTCGAAAAAGTCGCCACCGAAATCGCCGAGGACGGTGGCCGCGCATCCTGGAAGGCCTGCGATATACGCGATGAAGAAGCGGTGAAGCAATTGGTGAAAGAACTGATTGCCGAACACGGGCCGATCCATGGTCTGGTCAACAATGCCGGCGGCCAGTACCCGTCGCCCTTGGCCTCGATCAATCAGAAAGGTTTCGAAACCGTGTTGCGCACCAATCTGGTCGGCGGTTTCCTGATGGCTCGCGAAGTGTTCAACCAGTCGATGAGCAAACACGGCGGCAATATCGTCAACATGCTCGCCGACATGTGGGGTGGCATGCCCGGCATGGGCCACTCCGGCGCGGCGCGTTCGGGCATGGACAACTTCACCAAAACCGCCGCGTTCGAATGGGGTCATGCCGGCGTGCGGGTCAACGCGGTGGCGCCGGGCTGGATCGCCTCCAGCGGCATGGACACTTACGAAGGCGCGTTCAAAGCGGTGATTCCAACCCTGCGTGAACATGTACCGCTCAAGCGCATCGGCACCGAATCGGAAGTCAGCGCCGCCATCGTGTTTCTACTCAGCCCCGCGGCGGCCTTCATCAGTGGCAGCACGTTGAAAATCGACGGCGCGGCCAGCCTCGGCAGCCGCGCATGGCCACTGCACAAGGCCACTCACAGCGAGTCATTCAACGGCTTTCACCGGGCCTACTTGCCCGATGTGCTGAAGGACAAGGAGTAGCTCATGCCGCAGATCCAGTCCCAACTCGATCCGCACAGCGAAGCGTTCGCCCGCAACCGTGCGGCCATGCTTACGGCCATCGAACAAGTGCAGCAACTCGAACAGAACCTGCTGAACAAAGCCGCCGAAGCCAAAGCGAAATTCGACAAGCGCGGGCAACTGCTGCCCCGCGAGCGCCTGAACCTGTTGCTTGATCCCGGTGCGCCATTCCTCGAACTGGCCAGCCTCGCCGGCTACAAATTGCATGACGACAAGGATGGCAGTTCGGCCGGTGGCGGGCTGATCGCCGGTATCGGTTACGTCTGCGGCATCCGCGCGATGATCGTGGCGAACAACAGCGCGATCAAGGGCGGCACGATCTCGCCCAGCGGCCTGAAAAAATCCCTGCGCCTGCAACAGATCGCTCAGGAAAACAAACTGCCGGTGATCACCCTCGCCGAGAGCGGTGGCGCCAACCTCAATTACGCCGCCGAGATTTTCGTCGAAGGCGCGCGCAGTTTTGCCAATCAGGCGCGGATGTCGGCAATGGGCTTGCCGCAGATCACTGTGGTGCACGGCTCGGCGACGGCGGGCGGCGCCTATCAGCCGGGGCTGTCGGATTACGTGGTGGTGGTGCGCGGCAAGGCCAAGCTGTTTTTGGCCGGCCCGCCGTTGCTCAGAGCCGCCACCGGCGAAGTCGCCACCGATGAAGAACTGGGTGGTGCCGAGATGCACGCGCAAGTCGCTGGCACGGCTGAATACCTCGCGGAAAACGATGCCGATGGCGTGCGTCAGGTGCGTGAAATCCTCAGTATGCTGCCATGGAACGAGCAGCTGCCGTGGCTGCCGGAGCCGCAATACAAAGAGCCGCTTTACCCGATCGATGAATTGCTCGGGCTGATCCCCGATGATCCGAAAAAGCCTTACGACGTGCGCGAAATCATCGCGCGCATCGCCGATGAATCCTGCTTCGTCGAATTCAAGGGCGAGTTCGATCAGCAAACCATCTGCGGCCAATTGAAGATTCAGGGCCGCGCCTGCGGGTTCATTGGCAACAACGGCCCGATCACCCCGAACGGTGCAAGCAAAGCGGCGCAGTTCATCCAGTTGTGCGACCAGAGCCAGACCCCGCTGCTGTTTTTCCACAACACCACCGGCTTCATGGTCGGCACCGAATCCGAGCAACAAGGCGTGATCAAACACGGCTCGAAACTGATTCAAGCGGTGGCCAATGCAAGGGTGCCTAAACTGACCATCGTCGTCGGCGGTTCCTACGGTGCCGGCAACTATGCGATGTGCGGCCGCGGCCTCGACCCGCGCTTCATCTTCGCCTGGCCGAACAGCCGCACGGCGGTGATGGGCGGTGCGCAGGCCGGCAAGGTGTTGCGCATCGTTACCGAAGCCAAACAGCTCAAGGACGGCTTGACGCCGGACCCGAAGATGCTCGACATGCTCGAACAGGTCACCGCGCAGAAACTCGACAGCCAGTCCACCGCGCTTTATGGCAGCGCCAACCTGTGGGACGACGGGCTGATCGATCCGCGCGACACGCGCACCCTGCTCGGTTATTTGCTCGATATCTGCCACGAAGCCGACATTCGCACGTTGCAACCCAACAGCTTCGGCGTCAGCCGGTTCTGACCGCCACGGATCTTACGGAGAACAATAACAATGATCTTCACCCCGGAACACGAAGCCCTGCGCCGTACCGTCCGCCAGTTCGTCGAGCACGAGATCAATCCACACGTCGATGAATGGGAAAAGGCCGGACGCTTTCCCATTCACGAAATTTTCCGCAAGGCCGGCGACCTCGGTTTGCTCGGTATTTCCAAGCCGGAAAAATTCGGCGGCATGGGCCTCGACTACAGCTATTCGATTGTCACTGCCGAAGAGTTCGGCACCATTCACTGCGGCGGCATTCCGATGTCGATCGGCGTGCAGACCGACATGTGCACCCCCGCCCTCGCCCGCTTCGGCTCTGATGAACTGCGCGAAGAGTTCCTGCGTCCGGCGATCACTGGTGAGCAGGTCGGCTGCATCGGTGTCTCTGAAGTCGGCGCCGGCTCCGACGTCGCCGGGCTGAAAACCACCGCGCGCAAGGACGGCGACGACTATGTGATCAACGGCAGCAAAATGTGGATCACCAACTCGCCGAGCGCCGATTTCATCTGCCTGCTGGCCAACACTTCGGACGACAAACCGCACATCAACAAGTCGCTGATCATGGTGCCGATGAACACGCCGGGGATCAGCCTCAGTTCGCACCTCGACAAACTCGGCATGCGCAGTTCGGAAACCGCACAGGTGTTTTTCGACAACGTACGCGTGCCCCAGCGCAATCGCATCGGCCATGAAGGCGCCGGGTTCATGATGCAGATGCTGCAGTTTCAGGAAGAACGTCTGTTCGGTGCGGCGAACATGATCAAGGGCCTGGAATATTGCGTCGACAGCACCATCGAGTACTGCAAGGAGCGCAAGACCTTCGGCAATGCGCTGATCGACAACCAGGTCATTCACTTCCGCCTCGCCGAATTGCAGACCGAAATCGAATGCCTGCGCGCGCTGGTCTATCAGGCGACCGAGCAATACGTGAAAGGTCAGGATGTGACACGGCTGGCGTCGATGGCCAAGCTCAAGGCCGGGCGCCTCGGCCGCGAAGTCAGCGACAGCTGTCTGCAATATTGGGGCGGCATGGGCTTCATGTGGGACAACCCGGTGGCCCGCGCCTACCGCGATGTGCGGCTGGTATCGATTGGCGGCGGCGCCGACGAAATCATGCTGGGGATCATCTGCAAACTGATGGGCATCCTGCCGGGGAAAAAGAAATGAGCAACCTGCCGCAATGTCAGACGCTGTTGCTGGAACTGCATGGCGGCGTGCTGCACATCACCCTCAATCGGCCGGACAGTCGCAATGCGATGAGCCTGCAGATGGTCAGCGAACTGCGCGCGGTGCTGGCGGCTGTGTGCGATGACCGCGCTGTTCGGGCACTGGTGCTCAGCGGGGCCGATGGGCATTTCTGTGCCGGCGGCGATATCAAGGACATGGCCAATGCACGCGCTCAGGGCGCCGAGGCTTACCGCGATTTGAATCGCGCGTTCGGTGCCTTGCTGGAGGAAGCACAGCACGCGCCGCAAGTGCTGATCACGGTGCTGCAAGGCGCGGTGCTTGGCGGCGGTTTCGGGCTGGCGTGTGTCAGTGATATCGCGATTGCCGACCATCAGGCGCAATTCGGCCTGCCGGAAACCAGCCTCGGCTTGCTGCCGGCGCAGATTGCGCCGTTTGTTGTGCAACGTATCGGCCTGACCGAAACCCGAAGATTGGCGCTGACGGCGGCGCGTTTCGATGGGCATCAGGCACGGCGTCTGGGGCTGGTGCACTTTGTCGAGCAGGATGCCCAAGCGCTGGCCGAGCGACTCGATGAAGTGTTGCAGCATGTGCTGTGTTGCGCGCCCGAGGCGAATGCGATGACCAAGAAATTGTTATTGGCGAGTGCCGGTCAGCCGTCTAGCGAATTGCTCGATGAGGCCGCGCAGTGGTTTAGCGAAGCAGTGACTGGCGACGAAGGGATCGAGGGCACCATGGCTTTTGTGCAAAAGCGGAAACCGCGGTGGGCGACCTAAAAGCATCGCTGGCAAGCCAGCGATGAGGCCAGCACATGCAATGCAACTTTCCAAGGAAATATCCCATGCCTGCATTCCACAAAATCCTGATCGCCAACCGCGGTGAAATCGCCTGCCGCATCCAGCGCACCGCGCAAGCCCTCGGCTATCGCACCGTCGCCGTCTTCAGCGATGCCGACGCCGATGCCCTGCACGTGAAAATGGCCGATCAAGCCGTACACATCGGCCCCGCCCCCGTGCAGCAGTCCTACCTGAACACCCAGGCCATCCTCGACGCCGCCCGCCGCAGCGGCGCCGACGCCATCCACCCCGGCTACGGCTTCCTCTCGGAGAACGCCGAATTTGCCCGCGCCTGCAAACAGGCCGGGCTGATCTTCATTGGTCCCAGCGCCGAAGCCATCGAACTGATGGGCAGCAAACGCCGCTCAAAAATCGCCATGCTCGAAGCCGGCGTACCGTGCATCGGCGGTTATCAGGGCGCTGAACAGGATGACGCAACGTTGCTGCGCGAGGCCGAACGCATCGGTTTTCCACTGATGATAAAGGCCAGCGCCGGCGGTGGCGGACGCGGCATGCGTCAGGTGCACGACGCCGCTGATTTGCCAGCGCAACTGCGTACCGCGCGCTCCGAAGCATTGAACGGTTTCGGTAGCGACGAATTGATCCTCGAACAGGCGTTGATCGAACCACGGCACGTCGAAGTGCAACTGTTCGGCGACCAACACGGCAACCTGATCTACCTTGGCGAGCGCGACTGTTCGATTCAGCGTCGCCACCAGAAAGTCATCGAAGAAGCACCTTGCCCGGTGATGACCGCTGAGCTGCGTCAAGCCATGGGTGAAGCGGCGCTCAAGGCTGGCCGCTCGGTGAATTACGTCGGTGCTGGCACGGTGGAATTCTTGCTCGATGCGCGTGGGCAGTTTTACTTTCTGGAGATGAACACGCGTTTGCAAGTGGAACACCCGGTGACTGAATTGATCACCGGACTGGATCTGGTGGCGTGGCAAATATTGGTTGCCGAAGGTCAGCCGTTGCCGCTGACCCAGGACCAGATCCTGCTCAACGGACATGCCATGGAAGTGCGGCTTTACGCCGAAGATCCCGCGCAAGACTTCCTCCCGCAAACCGGTCGAGTAGAGGCCTGGGAGCCGGCGCTGCAACACGGCGCGCGAATCGATCATGGCTTGCTTGAAGGGCAAGCGGTCAGCCCGTTCTACGACCCGATGCTCGGCAAACTGATCGCCCACGGCGCCACCCGCGAAGAGGCCCGGCGCAAACTGTTGCGCGCGGTGCAAGACACGGTGCTGCTCGGGGTGCAAAGCAATCAGCGCCTGCTCGTCAGCCTGTTGCAACATCCGCAGTTCATCAGTGGCGAATTCAGTACCGCGTTTATTGCCCGGCACTTCAGCGAACACCCTTGTTTGCACCGTTACATTGCGGATGCCGAGGAACTGGCGATTGCGGCGATGCTGTTCTATCAAGCAAGCGCCCTCGCCCACCGCGCACCACTCACCGGCTGGCGCAACAACGCCAGTGTGCCGCTGCATTATCGACTCGGGCTTGATGATCAGAACTGGACAGTGCAACTGCTCGCTCAAGCGCAAGGCGCCTTCACCGTGCAGGTTGCCGAGCGCGCGCTCGAGTTAAAACTCATCGACCAGGACACGCAGTCGCTGACACTGGAAATCGACGGTTTGCGCCAGCGTCACGCGTATCGACTGGATAGCGGGCACCTCTGGCTGTTCAGCCATCCCGGCAGTCTGCGCCTGGAGGATCGAACTCATGCCGTGATCGACAGTCAGACCAGCGTCAGCTCCGGCACCTTGAAAGCACCGATGGACGGCGCCATCGTCGACGTTTTGGTCAGCGAAGGCAGCCCGGTCAGCAAAGGTCAACTGCTGGTGGTACTGGAGGCAATGAAAATGGAGCACCCGCTCAAGGCCGGCATCGACGGCGTGCTCAAGCGGGTGCAGGTCAAGGTCGGCGATCAGGTAAAAAATCGTCAGGTTCTGTTGCAGGTCGAGTAGTCGCCCACACACGCATGCGGGTTTTGACTACGCTCTGAGTTATCAGAACGCGGAAATCAGGAACCCTGCGATGCCTCACTGGCTGGTCATAGATCTGGAAGCCACCACCGATGAGGGTGGCTGGCCGGTCACCGAAATGGAAATTATCGAGATCGGCGCCACACTGGTCGATCGTGCCGGGCGCGAGCAGGATCACTTCCAGCGCTTCGTCAAACCGACGCGGCGCCCGTTGCTCACACCTTTTTGTCGTGAACTGACGCACATCACCCAGGCCAATATCGACACGGCGCAGCCGTTGACCGAAGTCTGGCCGGCGTTCGAACGCTGGCTCGCGCAGCATCAGACGCGCCTCGAAGGCTGGGCCAGCTGGGGCGATTACGACCGCAAGCAGTTGTTGCAGGAATGGCAGCGTCTGCAAATCGACAGTGGGTTGAGCAAGGTGCCGCACATGAACCTCAAACAACGCTTCGCCAAGGCCCGACGCCTGGAGCGGCCGTTGGGCCTCAATGGTGCGCTGCAACTGGCTGGCATGCAGTTCAGTGGTCAGCAGCATCGGGCGCTGGAGGATGCGCGCAACACCGCACGGTTGTTGCCACTGGTCTTGCCACTCTAGGGTCAATTCGAGAACTCACCAGACAGAAGCCGGGCAGGTGACGGCGCGAAAAGCCTTGTGCATACTGGCCGCCTCCATTTTTTAACCCTTTTCGAGGAATCGCCCATGTTTAAAGTCAACGAGTACTTCGACGGCACCGTCAAGTCGATCGCCTTTGGCACCGCTGAAGGTCCGGCGACCATCGGCGTCATGGCCCCGGGCGAATACGAGTTCGGCACCGCTCAGCGTGAAATCATGCATGTGGTGTCCGGCGCATTGACCGTCAAACTACCCGACAGCAGCGACTGGGAAACCTTCGCCGCCGGCAGCCAGTTCAACGTTCCGGCCAACAGCAAGTTCCAGCTCAAGGTCGCGGTCGACACCGCTTACCTGTGCGAATACCGCGGCTAAAGCAACGGTTTCACCGCACCAACAAAAATGCCCGTGTCCAAGGACACGGGCATTTTTCGTTGCAGTGACGGACTACTCGAGAATCTCCACCGGCATGCCGACTTCGAGTCGACCATTGCTGTCATTCACCAGATTCTGCCCGAACATCGCACCATCGGCTTGAGCGCGATATTTCTGCAAGGTTGCCAGCGGCTCGCGATCGGCACTGCGCTCACCGGTTTGCGGGTCGATGGTGGTGAGAATGCAGCGCGAACACGGCTTGACCACACGGAACTCGACTTCGCCAATGCGTATGCGCTTCCAGCCATCTTCGGCATACGCCTCGCTGCCTTCGATCACCAGGTTAGGCCGAAAACGCAGCATTTCCAGCGGTCGTCCGACCTTTTGCGATAGATCCTGCAGGGATGCCTCACCAATCAACAGCAGAGGAAATCCATCGGCGAACGCGACCTGATCCTCATCGTTGCCATAGCCCGCCTGGGTGGTGCGAGCGCGATCCAGCGGCACCTGCACCAGCCGGGTCGGCTTGCCGATGAAATCGCTGACCCAGCGCGCGGCCTCATCACCGGCATCCGGCACGCGCAAGGTGTCGCGCCAGATCGTCACACCGCGCAGTTCGGCGTCGTTGCCCGGCAAGACGATTTCGATGGAGGACTGTTCAGGTGCGCTCAGGGTCAGACCGCCCTGCGCATTCCACAGGGCCGACAACTGACTCATCTTCGCTTCGGCGCGCTGGGTCAGAAAGCGGCCGCTGGCTTCGTCCACGAGCATCCAGCGTCGGTCGCCATCAAGCCCCAGCTTGTCGAGGTCGACACTTTTTAGCACATCGACTTTGCCGGATTTCAACGGGTAACGATAAAGCGCGCTCAGACGCAGCATGGCCAGCTCCCTGGAGGATAAAAACGCCACCCTATACGAGCTTGATCAGGAATCAAAGAGCAATGACTGCAGGAGTGAGCCTGCTCGCGATAGCGGTGTGTCAGGTAATGATTCGGGGCTGACACACCGCTTCCGCGAGCAGGCTCACTCCTACAATGGGTGTGTGATCAGGCCGGGACTTCGTCGAGCATCAGACGCTGGCGCACCACGTCGACCAGCTTGTCCGGCTGGAACTTGGAGAGGAAGTTGTCGCAACCGACCTTCTTCACCATCGAGTCGTTGAAACTGCCGGACAGCGAGGTGTGCAGCACCACGTACAAGCCACGCAGACGCGGGTCATTGCGAATTTCGGTGGTCAAGCGATAACCGTCCATTTCCGGCATTTCCGCATCGGTGAAGATCATCAGCAGTTTGTCGGTCATGTTCACGCCAGTATCGGCCCAGGCCTTGAGCATGTTCAGGGCTTTCAGACCATCGCTGGCAATGTGCATCTTCACGCCGAGCTGGCCGAGGGTGTCGCGCAATTGCGAGAGGGCCACGTTGGAGTCGTCCACCAGCAGTACTTCACGGCCACGGGCGCGCTCGAGCACCGGATCATCGAGTTTTTCACGCGAGACCTTGGCGTTGTAAGGGACGATTTCGGCGAGGACTTTCTCGACGTCGATGATTTCCACCAGTTGATCGTCGACCTTGCTGATCGCAGTCAGATAGTGCTGACGCCCGGCGCTGGTCGGCGGCGGCAGAATGGCTTCCCAGTTCATGTTGACGATGCGGTCCACACCGCCCACAAGGAATGCCTGCACCGAACGGTTGTACTCGGTGACGATGATGGTGCTGTTTGGGCCTGGCACCAATGGACGCATGCCGATTGCCTGCGACAGATCAATCACTGGCAAGGTCTGACCGCGCAGATTGACCACCCCGCACACAAACGGATGACGCTGCGGCATCAAAGTCAGTTTCGGCAGTTGCAGCACTTCCTGGACCTTGAACACGTTAATCGCGAACAACTGGCGCCCGGCCAGTCGAAACATGAGAATTTCCAGGCGATTCTCACCCACCAGTTGCGTGCGTTGGTCTACCGTGTCGAGAATGCCGGCCATCAATGACTCCTGGGCTTGTTCTGATGAATTCACTATGTGAGGTTATCGGCGGCAAATGGCAGTTCTTGATTGCCAAACCCGACCCGTCAAAAATGCCATGATCAGGCATTGATGTCACATTAACATCATGCTTTACTGGCCCGGTGATTTTCATCTGCTACATTCTCTGCGGCGCGACCTCGGTTTGCACCGTAGGTTCCCGTGTCTAAGGGATTCCCCTAGTAACAATCAGGCCCAACCTGATATTCGCAATATCCAATAGCCATTAATGTGACGCCATTCTCATTGCATGAACGGAGTCAGGCTATTGTGTGCGATCGCAGTTCAGTGGAAACAACCCCTCTGGAACCCCTCAGCCAGTGCACCTGCACGTCTGGGCGCGATCTCCCGACGATTCATGATCGTCGCCACACACGGCATTCCCTCATGAGACATGACGTGGTGGAGATAAGCATGCCAATGGACCGCAAAGAGTGGGTACAACGCTTCCCCGAATTCCTTGTCGAGGCCGAACAACTCTTGGCCAAGTCCGAAGAATGCCTCAGCCATCTGCAACTGATCAGCAATGACAAGGACGCTATCGAGTGCATGCTCAATACCCTCCTGAAACTCGCACGCAGGGCTGAAGCCCTGGCGCTGGAGGCAATTTCCGAGTTCTCTCTGCATATTTACAGCCTGCTCAACCTGACCCAGGATCGCGTCGACCTTCACGAAGAGGCCCTGGTCGCGTTGCAGGATTGCTTCACGTTGATGGCCTGGCAGCTTGAACTGGTCGATCAACAGACCGGGCAACTGAGTCTGGATGAAAGTGAACAGACTTCGCTGATCGAAGCTTTCGCATTCCAGGTTGGTCAAAGCCAGCTCAAGCCGCCACTGACGGGCAAACGTTTGCCTCAATTGCCCTACTCGGGACAAGCCTGATCAACACGCTGTATCCACGCAGGCGCTTGCAGCGAAACGTTGAGTGTCGTAATTGAATACTTCATACCTGCCAGCGACAAAATCGAATTAAATAATCACCGACGACAGACACCCATGTTTTCTGCCGACCTCAGGGTTTACCTGTGTGTTAAGAAGCACAACTTCAGGTAACACCTACATCTATCGAACTCAATAAATCGACTTTTTCCATTATGGAACTTGCGTCCAAAACACGTATTTCCTGACTCAATGGACATATATAGCGAGCGCGACCAACGGTATCTTAAGTGGTATTATGCCGCCCATTAGTTGCTTTCAAATTAATGGCACAGTGATTTCAGCGACCGCTGTCCACTGAAGTTGGCGGTCAATACATTCACTGGACCGCGTTGAAACCAATAACATAATTGACAGCATTTTCAGACAGAGACCCGCCAGCCTCAGGCCGGTCTGCCCGCAGCGAACATCCATTGGCTCCATCCGTTATGTACGCCAGTCTCAAGTCAATCACTACATGGCCACCTTCCCGGGAAAATGCACGCCGGTTCACGCTCATACTGTGTGTCGCGGCCACCCTCGGCAGCCTGCTGACCTATGGTCTTTCGACACCCCTTAGCCTCGGGCTGCTACTGCTCGACATCGCCGCTACCGCATGTGTCTGGGTGCAATATCGACTGTCACGCAAATCGATCAAATTTCAGCCTCAGGAGCTCGCCGACCGCTTGCTGGAAGTCCAGGAAAACGAGCGCCATCGCCTCAGCCGCGAATTGCACGACGATATCGGCCAATTGCTGACGGCCGCCAAACTGCAGAGCGAGTGGCTCAAGCGACGCCTGCCGGATGACTTGCAGGAGCAATGCACGGTGCTGTGCGCCACCCTGGAAGAAACCCTCGACAAAGTGCGCGACGTTTCGGCCATTCTCAATCCACGGCAGTTGACCAGCCTGGGGCTTGAAGCCAGTCTGCGTGCACATCTGCTCAAGACATTGACCAACACCAGCGTGCACTGGAGCCTCGATTGCCAGCAGCGCCTCAACGGTATTCCGGAAGAAATGGCGGTCGCCGCCTTTCGCATCACCCAGGAGGCTGTTACCAATATCCTGCGTCACGCCCAGGCAAAAAACCTGGTGATACGCGTGCAACGTCTGCCTAAAGGGCTGACGCTGCTGATCAGCGATGACGGTATGGGATTCGCCCCGTCGGCCAATCCTGGTCGAGAAGGACAACGAGGCATGGCCGGGATGGCCGAACGAATCGAGCAACTGGGTGGCACCCTGAACGTCATCAGCGAACCGGGTAAAGGCACTCAAATCGAAGCACTCTTCCCCTGGGCGCCTCGCGCACTCGAGCGGGCCAGTACGAATAAGGTTATGCGTTGACTTGCAACTTACTTCTGGTGGATGACCACTCGCTGATCAGGGCCGGCGTGCGCGCTCTGGTGCTGGATATTCCCGGTTACGCGGTGATTGGCGAGGCCAATGACGGTTCGCAGTTGCTCGAAATGGTCGAGCAACTGAGTCCGGATATCGTGTTGCTGGATATCTCCATGAAAGAAACCGGTGGCCTGGAAGCCCTGCAACGGCTCAAGCGGGTGCGTCCGCAGAGCAAGGTGCTGATCTTGTCGATGCACACCGATCCGGCGCTGATCATGCAGGCGCTCGAGTCCGGCGCCCACGGCTATCTGCTGAAGGACACGACCGCTACCGAGCTCGAACATGCACTGGAAGCCTTGCGCAACAACGAGCGCTACCTGAGCCCCGCCATCGCACACACCGTGATCAATCAGGCCCTGACCCGTAATCAGAAGCAGCAGCCGGAGGCCGCCGACTCGCACAATCTGACCGCGCGCCAGCTGGAAATCCTGCGTTTGATCGTGCGGGGGAAATCCACTCGGGAAATCGCCAATGGCCTGGGGCTGAGCATCAAGACAGTCGAGACCCACCGCTCACAGATCATGAAGCGTCTGCAAATCTACGACGTAGCGGGCCTGGTACTGTTCGCCGTGCGCGAACAGATCATCAGCCTGGACGACTGACCGAGCGGGCGCCGCCCAACAATGGAGAATGCTCCGGCAAGTGCACGCGCAACGCTGCCGGACGCGCCTCAAATCGCAAGCTCTCACCTTCCAGTGGTTCGCCATCCAGATTGATGCAGAGCCCCTCGGCCACTTTGATTTCGACCCATGGCAAACGGGCTCGGACAAACATGTTATCGATGCCGAAACCATCGCTGAGCAGCGTCTTCAACGTGCCCACCAGCTCCTGTGGCGCCGGCAGGATGCTGATATCCAGCAAACCGTCATCGGCCAGCGCTTCCGGGCACAATACGTGCCCGCCACCGGCCTGACGGCCATTGCCGATACCCAGCGCGAGCATTTCGCCACTCCAGTGAAAGTCCGGCCCCTGAAGTTCACCATAAGCAGCATGCAGCTCGCTGAATCGTGACAAACCGGTGAACAGATAGGCTGCACCACCGAGTACTTTTTTCAGGTCCTCGGAAGTATTGGCCGTGACCTGACTGCCGAAACCACCCGTGGCCATATTGAGGAAAATCTGCCCGCCCACCTCGCCCAGATCGATGTCGCGCGGCGGCACATCAAGCAGCTCAAGCGCTTCGGCAGGCTCCAATGGCACACCGGCGGCGCGGGAAAAGTCGTTAGCGGTGCCCAAGGGTAAAAGAACGAGGCTGGCTTTGCCCGGGTGCGCCGCGAGCGCTTCGGCGATGTCGCGCAACGTGCCATCTCCACCGCCGGCGATAATCTTTGTGTAGCCGTCCGCCAAGGCTTGCTCCACCCAACGCTGAGCATCCCCTGCCTCCCACGTCAGGCGCACGGCCAGCTCCCAGCCTTGCTTGCGCTTGTCCTCGACGGCGGTGCGTACCGCCTCGTTGAGTGCCTGCTTGCCATGCAAAATCAACAGTGCCCGGCGTTCACTCATCACATCACTCCCTAATCGAATCGGTTCGAGACATCTTGACCACTGCCGCCCGCAAAAAAGCCGTCAGACCTGTAATTAATTCGGCCTTCTGGCCTCAACGTCCTACACAGCGGTATTTTTTCTTACAAAACATGCGGAATCGGCTTAATTGACCCGGCTTCGACATTGGGTCACCGTGTGCCGGCGGTAGCAATCTTCAATCCAACACACAAGGATGTGCATGTAATGAGTGGATACCCCCCCAAGGCTCTTGCCAGCTCGATAGCTGAAAAAGTTTGCAAGCGAACAGTTGAAACGATCGGTGGATGCTTCCATGCCCAGTCATGAAGCCAGAGTGCCATTGAGCCCGGTTGGCCCTCTCGTCGAAAGTCGCTCGAATCAAAAGTCAGAATTCAAAAACAGCGCCAGAACCACTGGAGAAATTGATATGGAACCTCGTGTAACCGAGCTGGAAACCCATCTCAAGTACCTTCGGCGGGACATGGACGAAGTCCGCAGTGATGTCAGAACAATCAAACATCGGCTTGCCTACTCGGCGGGTGCGACAGCGGTAGTGCTGGGTCTGCTGGGTTGGGTGGCCAATAGCCGATTCGACCAGCTTGTGACACTGATCAGCAATTAAATGAATGAGTCATTGCAGGCGCCGACGACAGCCGACGCCTGCATTTGCGAGACAGCGGTCAGTCCAGCAGATCACTCAGCGGAATGAAGACCACTTCATCGCCGGCGCTCAGTGTGCGGCCCTCCAGCACTTCGACCAATCCATCTGCCCATGCGGCGCTACGCAGTACGCCTGAGCTCTGGTTGCGATAAACAGTGGCCCGCCCTTGCTCCAGACGGCCTCTAAGGTACTCACGCCGATTGCCTGCCACCGGCCAGTCAAAACCCGCTGGCACGCTGAACTTCAGCGGCTCGACGTCCTGCACGCCCTGCCGGCGCAACAGATATGGCCGAGTGAGTAGCGCAAAGGTCACCAGCGTCGATGCCGGATTTCCTGGCAAACCAATGACCGGTACATTGCGGAAATGGCCAAATGTCAGCGGTTTTCCAGGTTTGATCGCCAGCTTCCAAAGGGCAAGCTCGCCCTCTTCTCGCAAGGCGACACCCAGAAAATCCGCCTCACCTACCGACACGCCCCCCGTGGAAAGGATCAGATCAACATCCTGCAACTCCCCCAGACGGGCACGGGTAGTGGCCAGATTATCCGGAAGAATACCGGCATCGATCACCTCACAGCCCAGACGTTGCAGCCAACTGCATAGCAACACCCGATTGCTGTTGTAAATCTGACCCGGCCCCAATGCCTGGCCCGGCTCGACCAATTCATCACCCGTGGAGATCACCGCAACGCGAACCTTGCGCACGACCTTCAACCCGGCACACCCCAACGACGCAGCCAGTCCCTGCTCTATCGGACCCAAGCGGGTTCCGGCAGGCAGGATCAGCTCACCGACGGTGGTTTCCTGGCCTTGTGGACGGATGTTCTGCCCGGTCTTCATCGGCTCGAGGAAGCGCACCGTTTCATCAGCTTGAACCTCAGCGTTTTCCTGCATTTCCACGCAGTCAGCGCCCGCGGGCAGTGGAGCGCCGGTGAAAATCCGTGCACAGGTGCCCGGCTTCAAAGGCTCCGGGGATTGCCCGGCGAACACTTTCTGACTGACCGGCATGGGTTCGCCAGTCCAGTCCGCCAGGTTCAACGCATATCCGTCCATGGCACTGTTAGGCCAAGGCGGCAGATCCAGCGTCGAAATAAGATCTTCGCTCAGCACACGTCCCTGAACCTGAGCCAACGGCAATTCTTCATGCTCTGCAATTGGCGAGGCTTCGGCCATCTCGAGCAAACGCGCCAGCGCCAACTCAACCGGCATCAATGCCCCGGTCTTGCCCGGCTTACCCACGGGATTCACAAGGCGCCGCCTGCTTCAAGTGAGTCACGAAATTGCACGGACGGTGACGCGCGTCCAACTGCTCGCCCAGGATGCCATCCCAACCGGTGCGTACGGCGTTGGTCGAACCCGGCAAGCAGCAAACCAGCGTGCCATTGGCCAGACCGGCCAGCGCACGGGACTGCACCGTGGAGGTACCGATATCGGCTACCGAAATCTGCCGGAACAACTCACCAAACCCGTCGACCTGTTTGTCGAGCAGGCAGGCAACTGCTTCAGGAGTACTGTCGCGGCCAGTGAATCCGGTCCCGCCGGTGATCAGCACGACCTGTACGACATCGTCGGCAATCCAGGTGGCGACTTGCGCACGAATTTTGTAGAGGTCATCTTTGAGCAACACCCGCTGCGCCAGAAAATGGCCTGCCGCCGTCAAACGGTCGACGAAGACCTGACCTGAGGTGTCGGTTTCCAGTGTTCGAGTGTCACTGACAGTCAGCACCGCAATATTGAGCGGCACGAAAGGTACATCAGCCTTGGCTTTCATAGGCTCGTCCAGTTGTAGGAGAAACAGCCCGGTGTTATATCACAGCGCCTCATTTTTTCGCCGCCCCTCTGGAGAGCTGCCATGACCCTCGACACGCAACTGCCCCCCTGCTCCATTCTGCTCCTGGCAGGTGGACGCGGCCAACGCATGGGCGGCCAGGACAAAGGTTTGGTCGAATGGCAGGGCGAGCCGTTGATTGCACATTTGCAGCGCAAGGTCCGTGGGCTGACTGATGACCTGATCATCTCCTGCAACCGTAATCGCGAGCGTTACGCGCCATTCGCTGATCAATTGGTGGTCGATGACGAAGGCGATTTTCCGGGGCCATTGGCCGGCATTCGTGCGGGTCTGAAAGCTGCGCGCCATTCGCACCTGCTGGTCTTGCCCTGTGACGTCCCGCGCATTGACGCAGCGTTACTGCAAAGCATGCGCGAGACGGCCAATCAGAATCCTGAAAAACCTTTAATGTTGCGCCATGACGAGCACTGGGAACCCTTGCTGTGTGTGATTCCGGCAGCCCTTCGACCCGCCTTCGAAGAGGCCTGGAACGCCGGTGAGCGCAGCCCCGGCCGGGTTATGCGCATGCTCGGCGCTACTGCCCTGCAATGCCCGGACAACGACCCGCGACTGGCCAACCTGAACACCCCCGAACTGTTAAATTCCCACAACACTGTGTCAGACTGACACCATTCAAGGAACTCTCACGCCTTGTATACGTCTCAAGCTCAGTAACCAAAAGAATTCCCATTCGGAGACACACCCATGACTCAACGGACCCTCGCCACTTTCATGCTCGCACTGGGCCTTGCCACCCTCGCCGGTTGCTCGTCGCCTACAGTGATCACCTTGAATGACGGTCGCGAAATCCAGGCCGTCGACACCCCGAAATACGATGACGATTCGGGCTTCTACGAGTTCAAACAGCTGGACGGCAAAGAAACCCGCATCAACAAGGATCAGGTTCGCACCGTTAAAGAGCTGTAAGCTCTGGTCGACACCGGATACAGAAAAGCCCGCATTAATGCGGGCTTTTTCATGGGCGTTCGAAAGGTGGCTTGGGCCTCACCATTGCAGCGTAATCCGGCTCTCGAATTCGCGCTCTTCACCGGTCACCGGGTCGATAAACCGCAGACCCTGCGCCAGCAGCTTCAGCGGATTGGCGTAGTCATCCTCGACGTCTTTCAACACCTGCGGGTAAAACGGATCGTTGCAGATGCTCGCCCCCAGCGCAGTCATGTGCACACGCAGTTGATGTTTCTTGCCGGTCACCGGAAACAATCCATAGCGCCACAGATCGCCATGCTTTTCCCGAACCTCCACCGCCGTTTCGGTGTTGCTGGCCCCTGCGCCTTCCTGCATGCGGAAAAACGGCTCGCCATCCACCAGACGGCTCTTGTGCACCAAAGGGAACCTCAGATCTGGCAGCGCCGGGGCGATGGCTTCATAGCGTTTGTCGATCTGCCGCGTCGGGAAGAGCGATTGATAAGCCGAACGGGTTTGCGGGTTGGCCGAGAAAATAACCAGTCCCGCCGTATGCCGGTCGATGCGGTGCAAAGGCACCAGATGGGGATTGTCCAGGCGACGAATCAGCCTGCGCAACAAGGTCTGCTCAACGTACTCGCCGGCGGGTGTGACTGGCAGGAAATGCGGTTTGTCAGCCACCACCAGATGTTCGTCGGCATACAGGATCGACTCGACCACCGGGATCGGCTTTTCGTCCGGCACTTCGCGAAAATAATGAATTCGCAAGCCTTCCTTGTAAGGCAAATCCACCGAGATCGGCTGACCATCACCATCCAGAACTCGCCCCCGAGCGATGCGGTCCAGCCATTGCTCGCGATCAATCGCACGAAAATGCTCACACAGACAATCGAGTACGGTCAGCCAGGGACCCGGCGGCAGATAGAGCGTGCTCGCCTGATTCTGCGCAGCAGAGAATGTAGATGTGGACATACGGAAATCAAACCCTCAATACAGGGCGGCATTATCCAGCACGGAGGGAAACGAGCCTAGCGCAGATTGCTCAGGCCGGGATCGACTTGAGCGCTGCGGCGTCTGTGAACTCCTTGAGCCAGCGCAGGACATCGACAGCCTCCCAGCGGCCCGGGTCATACAAGGCGTAAAGCAACCCTTGATAACCGACCACATCCAGTTGTTTGTGATAACCGGCACGCTGAAACAAGGCCTCGATTTCGGCAAAGCAAGTGTTGAAATGCAGCTTGTTGAAGGGCGTCTTGCCTTCCGTGACCAGCCCGTCCAGGCGCAATTCGAGAACGGCCTCGCGCACCACGTCAACCGACATCCGGTTCACGCTGTTTTTCAACTGTTCGACATTGACCACGGTTCATCCCTCTGAAGCATTTACTGTATGAACATACAGTAACCGAACAATCCGTAAAATGCCAAGGAATGGATGGCAGCGGCGACCGGCGGGATGAATGAGAAAATACGAATTAACGCAGAAACGCCACAACTTGATCAGCGCTGAAGGGCCAGCCCAGTTCTGCCCCGGTGTCGACACGACGCAACACCGGAATCCGCAGGCTATAAGCCTCAAACCAAGATTCGTCTTCAGCGATATCGACCAGTTCAACCAGCAGGCCGTGCTCAACGAAAGGCATCAACTCGGCCTCGGCAACTTCACACAAATGGCATCCAAGGGTGCCGAACAGCTGACATTCAGGAAGCATGAGCGCTCAACCAGAAAATGAGTGGGCCTATTCTAGGCCGCAGCTGAAAACCCGTCGAGCCACCGCCGCCCAAAGGCTCCAGTCCTCCGACAAAGGTTCACAGGCAAAACCCTGACGCAAATCAGTCCACAGAAAAACCATTTGCGCGATCCTCCCGGTCTTTTTGCCTCTACGCTTGAAAAGCCTGAATCTGACATCGGAGTGTCCAGTGTTTGCCAATTTGTTGATCATCCTCGCCTCGTCCCTCGTGGTGATTGCGCTGTTTCGGCGCCTGCGGTTGCCGCCGGTTCTGGGTTATCTGTGCGTGGGATTGCTGGTCGGGCCGAGTGCCTTCGACTGGGTCAACGAAAGCGAACACCTGCCTGACGTAGCCGAACTGGGGGTGGTGTTTCTGCTGTTTTCACTCGGCCTGGAATTTTCCCTGTCGAAGATGATCGCCTTGCGTCAGGTGGTATTCCGCCTCGGCAGTCAGCAGGTACTGATCAGCACCGCACTGCTCGGTTTGTTGCTGATGCTACTGGGCATGCCGACGACGCCGGCGCTGCTGCTCGGCGCCGGGCTTTCGCTGTCATCGACGGCAATTGTGACCAAAGAACTGGGCAGCCTCGGCGAGGTGTTCAGCAGTCACGGGCAGAATGCCGTTGGCGTTTTGCTGTTTCAGGACGTTTTCGCAGTATTGCTGCTGACGTTGGTGCCAGTGTTTGCCGGGAGCAGCGCCCAAGCCTGGTACTGGGCGCTGCCGCTGACACTGGCGAAAACCGTGGTGCTGTTTGTCGGTCTGCTGCTGGCCAGTCGCTGGTTACTGCCGAGGCTGTTTCATGAAGTGGCCGCGTCACGCTCGGCTGAGTTGTTCGTGCTGTTGGCGCTGGTGATTGTGCTGCTGACCGCGTGGCTGACTCACTTGCTGGGCCTGTCCCCTGCCCTCGGTGCATTTCTGGCCGGCATGTTGCTCGGTGAAAGCCACTATCGGCATCAGATCGAGGCCGACATCCGACCGTTTCGCGACATCCTGCTCGGGGTGTTTTTCGTCAGCATCGGCATGCTCATCGACCTGCAACTGTTCGTCAGTCACAGCCTGCTGATCCTCGGGCTCACCGTCGGCTTGATGGTGATCAAGGGCATCGTCGTCGCCTTGTTGGTGAAGTGGCGCGGCAGCGACAGCGAAACGGCGTGGCGTAGCGGCCTGGCATTGGCGCAGGGGGGCGAGTTCTGCTTTGCACTGATGGCGCAAATGCAGCAACACAGCATGATGCCCGAGGCGCTGGGCAATCTTCTGCTCGCCGCGACGTTCTGTTCGATGCTGCTGACGCCACTGCTATTGCGCGCGGCGCCCCGCATCGCTACAGCACTCCACCGCAAGCCCAATCAGGAAGCACAGATCGAGGAAATCAGCGCACTCAACGCCGACCTCAATCAGCACGTGGTGATTTGTGGCTACGGCCGCGTCGGTCAATCCATCGGGCGTTTCCTGCGCAATGCCAAGCAGCCTTACATCGCACTGGACAGTGATCCGGTTCGCGTACAGGAAGCCGCCAGCGGAGAAAGTGACGTGCATTATGGCGACTCATCACGCGGCGATCTGCTGACCGCCGTTGGCCTGCTGCGCGCAAAACTGCTGGTGGTTGCCGTGGATCAGAGCGACATTGCCCTGCACATCCTCAAGGAAGCGCGCCGACTCAATGCACATGTGCCGATCCTGGTACGCACCCGCGACGACAGCCAATGGGCCGAATTGAAAGCCGCCGGCGCCACCGAAGTGGTGCCGGAGCTGTTGGAGTCAAGCCTGATGCTCGCCTCTCACGCCTTGATCATGCTCGGTCTGCCGGCGCATCAGGTGCAGGAAAAGGTCGATCAGGTGCGCATCGACCGTTATCGCCTGCTCCATGGTTTTTACCCCGGTACCGATGATCCCGAGACTTAGTCCTGGCTCACCGCGCCGATCTTGTGCAGCGACAGGTCAGCGCCGTAATACTCTTGTTCCTGACTCAGGCGCAGCCCGTGCAGCGCCTTGATCACGCCGTACACGACAAAGCCACCGATCAGCGCCACCGCGACACCGAGTGCGGTGCCGATCAACTGGCTGATCAGACTGACGCCGCCGATACCACCGAGCGCGGCCTGGCCGAAAATCCCGCAGGCGATCCCGCCCCAAACACCGCACAGGCCGTGCAGTGGCCAAACACCCAATACGTCATCGATGCGCCATTTAACCTGCGCAGCGGTAAAGCACCAGACAAACAGCGCACCGGCAATCGCGCCGGTCACCAGCGCACCGACCGGATGCATCAAGTCGGACCCGGCACAGATCGCCACCAGCCCGGCCAATGGGCCGTTGTGCAGGAAGCCCGGGTCATTGCGCCCGACGAGCAGCGCCGCCATCGTGCCGCCGACCATCGCCATCAACGAATTGACCGCCACCAGACCGCTGACGCCTTGCAGTGTTTGCGCACTCATCACGTTGAAGCCGAACCAGCCGACAATCAGAATCCACGAACCCAGGGCCAGGAAAGGAATGCTCGACGGTGCGAACGCCACCAGACGCCCGTCGCGGTAACGGCCATTACGCGGCCCCAGCAACAGCACCGCCGCCAGCGCCAGCCAACCGCCCATGGCATGCACCACGACGGAACCGGCGAAGTCATGAAAAGCGGCACCGAACTGCGCCGTCAGCCAAGCTTGCAGACCGTAGTTGCCGTTCCAGATCATGCCTTCGAAAAACGGATAGATGAACGCGACGATCAGCGCCGTGGCGCACAACTGCGGCACGAAACGCGCGCGTTCTGCGATGCCACCGGAAATAATCGCCGGGATCGCGGCAGCAAAAGTCAGCAGGAAGAAAAACTTCACCAGTCCGTAACCGTGATCGGCACTCAGCACCGCCGCCGGTTGCATAAACGTCACGCCGTAGGAGATCCAATAGCCTATAAAGAAATAGGCCAGGGTCGAGACGGCGAAGTCGCTGAGAATCTTCGACAACGCATTGACCTGGTTTTTCTGCCGGACTGTACCAACTTCGAGAAAGGCGAAACCGGCATGCATTGCCAGCACCATTACCGCACCGATCAGAATGAACAAGGTATTGGAGCTGTGAACCAGGGTGTCCACAGCGCTTTGCAGATTTTCCATAAGCAGGCAGACCTAAAGGCGAAAAAGGCACCAAAGCGGTTCATGCGCACATTTCATGCACCAAGTTGCGACCGCGCAGGCACGGAGCCTACGGTCCGGCGAACTGCTTTGGCGCACGAGGTCGATGTCCTGACACGAACCGGGCTTGTTTGGGATAAGGTTTCTCATGGCGCATGCCCGGCAACCGCGCACGACCGCCGGGCAACGCACCACGACACAGCAAAAGTTGTACCAGTCATTTGTACTGAACCTTCGCGCAAGGCTCATACTCGAACGCTTCAGACGTCACTTACGGAGATCCACCATGGCCAGCATCAAGGCAAAGACTGCTCAAGAAATCCTCATGAACGACTTCCAGACTTTGGTCGCCGACACCGAACGCTTGCTCGAGCACACCGCCACCCTGGCCGGCGATCAGGCCGATGAGCTGCGCGAGCAGATTCACGACAGCCTGCTGCGCGCCCGCGAAACCCTGAAACTGACCGAAGAAACCCTGCGAGATCGCGGTCAGGCTGCAGTGACCGCCACTGAAGATTACGTGTCGGCCAACCCTTGGCAGTCCGTTGGCATCGCTGCCGGTGTCGGCTTTCTGATCGGCCTGCTGGCTACCCGGCGCTGATTATGTCGATCGGTGAATCCGGCCCGACTGCGGGCACCGCCTCTTCCACGCTACGCCTGGGCGCCGCCGTTCTGGGTCTGCTGCACAGCCATGTCGAATTATTCGGCATCGAATTGCAGGAGCAGAAATCACGAACCGTCAGCCTGTTGCTGTTCGCAGGTCTGGCTTTGGTCTTTGCCCTGTTGTTGCTGGTGGGCTTATCGACACTGGTGATGATCGTGTTCTGGGACACTTATCGTCTGGCCGCGATCATTGGCCTGTGCGTTTTCTATACCCTGGCGTCGATCTTCTGCGCACTGCGTCTCAAGGCGGCGATTTTCGATGAATCCTCGCCTTTCCACGGCACGCTCGAAGAGCTGGCCAACGACCGGGAGCGCCTGCTGCCATGAGCCTGCCTGAACTGCCACACAACAGCTCGCGTCGGGAAATGCGCAAGGCGTTGATCCGCCTGCGCATGGAAATGCATCGCCAGGAAATTCGTCATGAAGCCGGGCAAGTCCTGCAACCGCTGCATCGCATGCGCGGCATGACGCAAAACCTGCAAGGTGGTTTCGGCATCAAACACGCGCCATTGTGGGGCGTGGCTGCCGTTACGCTATTGGGCTTTATCACTGGCAAAGGCGCGAAAAGCGGCGGCGCCGGTGGCTTGAGCCGGCTGATCCGGCTCGGCACCAGCCTCGGGCCGCTGATCAAACTGGTCATGCAGAGTTCGGCCAAACGCTGAACAGATACATCTGGCTACATTCTTGCAATACCGGCGGGATGAACCTCTTTATCCGGAGGTTCAATTCCGTACGCCTATCCGGTCGACGGGGTTCAACCAGAACAAGAACGACTAAGGAGGCCCCGTGATCGACGGGCAACCGCTCGCCTGCTTTCAACCTTTCATCGATACCGCCACGGGACGCATTGCAGGCGTCGAAGCATTGGGCCGCCTGCGCCAGGCCGACGGTCAACTGGCTTCGGTCGGGCCACTGTTTGCGGACCCGCGCACACCCGCGATTGCCCTGCGTCGCCTCGACCGGCAGATCCGCGACAACGCCTTGAGCCGCTTGCATGAAGCGCCGGCAGACTGGTTTCTCAGCCTGAACATGTCGCCGCGCTGGATCAGTCGTCTGCGCGCCGATCAGGCTCTGCCCAGCCTCAAACAATTGGCGCGCTACGGTATCGATCCGCAACGCATCGTCTTCGAGATCACCGAACTGGGCGGCAACGGTCAACGCCTGGCCGAAGTCGTCACGCGTTATCGCGAGGCGGGCGCGAGAATCGCCATCGACGACTTCGGCGCCGGCTACTCGCAACTTGATCGGGTGCTGGCGCTGCAACCGGACATTCTCAAACTCGATATGCGTCTGTTCCAGGCCGCTGCACTGGGTGGTCCGAGCAGTGATGTGGTCAAGGCTCTCGCGCAGATGGCCGAGAAGACCGGCTGCTGGATCATCGCCGAAGGCGTCGAGACCGAAGCGCAGTTGAATTTCGCCCTGGAATGCGGATCGCGCTATGTACAGGGATTCCTGTTCGCGCGGGCGCAGGAGGCGTTCTTTCCCACCGACGCGTTTGTGCAGCACTTCGCCGAACTGCGCCAGCGCTATGTCCGGCAGAAACTCGCGGAGCGCGGGCGGCTGATGCAAATGCGCCAGCAACTCGGCGAACTGATGTCGATCCTGCAAGCCTGGGCTCAGGCGCATGCCCCCTTGAGCGCGTTGCCACAACTGGACGCCTTTCCTTGGCTGCTGCGGTTTTATCAATGCGATCGCCACGGCACGCAACTGACGCCCAACCTCGAATGGCGGCAGCATGGCTGGTTCGCCGACAATCGTTATCTGGGGCACAACTGGTCGTGGCGCCCGTATTTCTATCATTTGCTCGCCGAAGGCTGGGAGGAGCGGCGTTTGACGCTCTCCAATACCTACCGCGATGCCACCAGCAATCAGTATTGCCTGACGGCCGGGCAGTTTTTTGACAACGGTGAGCGTTTGCTGTTGATCGACATCGACGCGGCTGGGTTGTAGTTACGCTTGCAGGGGCGTGCGCGAACCGGGAAGCTAGGGGCCAACGCCCCCAGTCACCTGACGGAGAGAATCAGCCTTGGATTGGCAAACCCTGCTCAACCGCGAACGCCTAGGCAAGCCGCTGCACAGCCCGCAAGAACTTGGCCGCAGCCCTTTCCACAAAGACCATGACCGCATCATTTTCTCCGGTGCCTTCCGCCGCCTCGGACGCAAGACCCAGGTGCACCCGGTCACCAGCAACGATCACATTCACACGCGCCTGACCCATTCGCTGGAAGTCAGTTGCGTCGGCCGTTCACTGGGCATGCGAGTGGGCGAAACCCTGCGCAGTGCCTTGCCCGAATGGTGCGACCCGGCCGACCTCGGCATGGTCGTGCAGTCGGCGTGTCTGGCCCACGACATCGGCAATCCGCCGTTCGGCCATTCCGGTGAAGATGCTATTCGTCACTGGTTCCAGCAGGCCGCCGGGCGTGGCTGGCTCGACGGCATGAGCGAAGCCGAACGCGCTGACTTTCTCAACTTCGAAGGTAACGCCCAAGGCTTTCGCGTACTGACTCAGCTGGAGTACCACCAGTTCGACGGCGGTACACGGCTGACCTACGCCACCCTCGGCACTTACCTGAAATACCCGTGGACCGCGCGCCACGCCGACTCCCTGGGCTACAAGAAACACAAATTCGGCTGCTATCAAAGTGAGCTGCCGCTGCTTGAGCAGATCGCCCACAAACTGGGCCTGCCGCAAATCGAAGACCAGCGTTGGGCGCGTCACCCGTTGGTGTACCTGATGGAGGCCGCCGACGACATCTGCTACGCGCTGATCGATCTCGAAGACGGCCTCGAAATGGAGCTGCTGGAATACGCCGAAGTCGAATCCCTGCTGCTCGGGCTAGTGGGCGACGATCTGCCGGAAACCTATCGTCAGCTCGGCCCGCAGGATTCGCGACGACGCAAACTGGCGATTCTGCGCGGCAAGGCCATCGAGCATTTGACCAACGCTGCGGCGCGGGCCTTTGTCGAGCAACAGGACGCACTCCTCGCCGGCACGCTGCACGGCGATCTGGTCGAGCACATGCACGGCCCGGCCAAGCGTTGCGTCCTGAACGCCAAGGACATCGCCCGCAAGAAAATCTTTCAGGACAAGCGCAAAACCCTGCATGAAATCGGCGCGTATACGACGCTGGAGATCCTGCTCAATTCGTTCTGCGGCGCCGCGCTGGAACAACACAACGGTCGTACGCCGTCATTCAAAAGCCGGCGCATTCTTGATCTGCTGGGCAGTAACGCACCGGATCCTCAGGGTTCGTTACACACGTCGTTTCTGCGCATGATCGATTTCATTGCCGGCATGACCGACAGCTACGCCAGCGACATGGCGCTGGAAATGACCGGCCGCTCCAGCCACTGACCCCATCGCGTGCGGGCGCCCATGGTTTTGGCTACCCGCATGCAGCCCTCCCAATGTCAACCCGAGAACTTTTAACGCGTCACTGACAGGGCTGAAGATCCACAATGACCACGCGGCGATTCAGCAAGTTTAAATATCTATAAAAAGCCATTTACAGCCAGTACTTGCAAATCATTCAAGTCAAACTATAAGCCTCTTCAAATTCTGCTCCTCCTTACGTCAAACCTAGTTTGAACGTAGTCCGTTTCCTTATTAGTTGTAGGATTAATCCGATAACGTGACTGGAGCCATGTCACTTCATGCGAGTGCTCATTCAACTGAGCTAAGGTGCGCGCTTTATTCGTGCTTGCATGGGATTTGATTATGAACTCCGTTTTTATTGTCGACGATCACCCGGTCATCCGTCTCGCCGTTCGAATGCTGCTGGAGCATGAAGGTTACAAGGTCGTCGGTGAAACCGATAACGGAGTCGATGCCATGCAAATGGTGCGCGAGTGCATGCCCGATCTGGTCATTCTCGATGTGAGCATTCCCAAGCTGGACGGCCTGGAGGTGCTGGCCCGCTTCAATGCCATGGGCTCGCCGTTGAAAATCCTGATTCTGACGGCGCAGTGTCCGACACTGTTCGGCATTCGCTGCATGCAATCCGGCGCATCGGGTTATGTCTGCAAACAGGAAGACCTGAGCGAACTGGTCAGTGCAATCAAAGCAGTACTTTCCGGTTACAACTATTTCCCCAGCCAGGCATTGAATCCGGTTCGTAGTGACGATATCCGTTTTGCCGAACTGGAACTGTTCAAATCCGTCAATGATCGCGAGTTGATGGTTTTGCAATTGTTCGCCCAAGGCCGCACTAACAAGGAGATCGCCAAGGGCATGTTTCTAAGTAATAAAACCGTCAGCACTTACAAAAAACGCCTGATGCAGAAACTCAAGGCCAAATCCCTTGTAGAACTTATCGAGATGGCCAAACGAAACGCACTCGTGTGAGAGCCCGCATGCCCAGCCGTTTGAAGGACTATTTAATTTCGTTGAGTGCAGGTCTTTACCTGAGCGCCAACGTGTTCGCCATGCCCGGCGGTTCACCGGACTATGCCTTGCTAAGCAGGTCGGCAAACGAGCCGGTATCGATCACGTTCGATAAGTCCCAGCGGCAATGGATGCTTGCGCGTAGCGAACTGGTTCTGGGCACTTCGGCGCCTGACTACCCGCCGTTTGACATGACGGTCAGTGGCAAGGATTACGAAGGGCTGACAGCTGACTACGCCGGACTCCTTGGCCAGGCCACCGGTCTGCCTGTCCGGGTGCAGCGCTTTCCATCCCGGGATGCGGCGATTCGGGCACTGGTCGATGGCCAGGTCGACCTGCTGGGTACCGCGAACGGGTTCGAAGCGAGCAATGCCAACCTGGCGCTGTCGACCCCCTATGCCATTGACCTGCCGGTGCTGGTCACCCGCGAAGACGAAACCCGCTCACTCACCGAAGGCCTGGCCGGGCTGCGCCTGAGCATGGTCTATCACTATTTGCCGTTACCCGAAGTCAAGGCGCTGTATCCCAAGGCGCTCATTACCTGCTACCCCTCCTACCAGAACGCGATCAACGCCGTCGCGTTTGACCAGGCCGATGTGTTTCTCGGCGATACCCTGTCGACGCATTACATGATCAACAAGGGTTACCTGAACAATGTGCGCATGGCCAATTTCGGCAAGCAGGAAGCCCAGGGTTTCAGCTTCGCCGTGCGCCGCAACAACCCACAATTGCTCGACATCGTCGACACCGTGCTCAAGGCAGTGCCTGCCAGCGAACGCGACAATATTGCCAAGCGCTGGAGCGCCGGCAGCGATCTGTTGCTCACCGACCGGAAAATGCAACTGACCCAGCGCGAAGAAGTGTGGCTCAAACAGCATCCGGTGGTCAGCGTGGTCGTCAATGAAGCGTTCGCGCCCCTGACATTCTTTGACAACGACGGCAATTTTCGCGGCATCAGTGCCGACCTGCTCGAACTGATCCGCCTGCGCACCGGCCTGCGTTTCGAGATCCGGCGCAGCCGCAACGACGCGGAAATGATCCAGCAGATAGACCACCATCAAGCCGATCTGATTGCAGCATTGTTGCCGACAGCGGAGCGCGAAAAAACCCTCAACTTCAGTCGTCCCTATCTGGAAAATTCCTACGTTCTGCTGACCCGCAAGAGTGCCGACGGCCCGACCAACCTGGGCCAGCTCAAAGGCAAACAACTGGCGATTGCCCAAGGCAATCCGATGGTCGAATACCTGCGCCGAGAGTATCCGCGCATCCAGTTGATCGAAACCGCGGATACCTTCAGCGCGGTATCGCTGCTCGCTGAAGGGCATGTCGACGGCGCGGTGAACTCACTGGTGATTGCCAACTACTTCATTTCTTCGCGGATCTTCAATCAGGCATTACAAATCACCACCACCATCGGCACCGGCCAGGCTGCGTTTTCGCTGGCAACCGCCCGGGACAACACGGAACTGGCGTCGATCATCAACAAAGCGTTGTTGAGCATCGCCCCCGATGAGCTGGGCGTGATCAATGGCCGCTGGCGCGGTTACTCCACGGCATCGCAGAACATCTGGCATAACTACCAGCGCCTGTTCTACCAGGTGATCGTCGGCGCTTGCCTGTTACTGCTGCTGCTTCTGGCCTGGAACGCCTATATGCGTCACCAGATCAAACAACGTCAGGCCGCCGAGCGCGCGCTGAACGACCAGTTTGAATTCATGCGTTCACTGGTCGATGGCACACCGCATCCGATTTATGTCCGCGACCGCCAAGGCCTGCTGCAAAGCTGCAATGAAAGCTACCTCGAAGCGTTCAATGCCAAACGCGAAGACGTCATCGGCAAAAGCGTCATTGAGGGCACCTTGAGCAACGCCTTCGAGGCTCAGGCTTTTCAGGCCGATTACCAACGCGTCGTCGCCGAAGGCACACCAATGGTGGTCGACCGGCCTTTGCACATCGGTAACCGACGCCTGACGATCTATCACTGGATACTGCCGTACCGTGACTCCAGCGGCGACGTAAAAGGCATCATCGGCGGTTGGATCGACATCAGCGAACGCCGTCAGTTATTCGAAGAGTTGCGTACGGCCAAAGAACAGGCAGATGAGGCCAACCGGGCAAAAAGCACGTTTCTGGCGACCATGAGTCACGAAATCCGCACGCCAATGAATGCCGTGATCGGCATGCTTGAACTGACACTCAAACGTATGGATCAACAGCATCCGGATCGCTCATCAATCGACACGGCTTATCATTCGGCCAACGATCTGCTGGGTTTGATCGGCGATATTCTCGACATCGCACGGATCGAATCCGGGCGTCTGAGTCTTTGCCCGGAACGGGTCAATCTGGTCGATACCGTGGCGTCTGTGGCAAGAATCTTCGAAGGCCTCGCCCGGCAGAAAAACCTCACCCTGCAAGTCATCTTCAATCCACCGGACCTGGCAATCGATGTGCATCTGGACCCCCTGCGTTTCAAACAGGTGCTGTCGAATCTGGTGAGCAATGCCATCAAATTCACCGAGCAGGGGCATGTGCGGATTACCCTGGACCTCATGAACACCGAGGTGCCGGCCCGTGCCTTGATGCAACTGACCGTACAGGACACTGGCGTCGGTATCAGTGCCGAGGACCAGCAGCGCTTGTTCGAACCATTTGCCCAGGCGGAAAACAGCAGTCAACAAGGTAGAAGCGGGGCAGGCCTGGGACTGGTGATCAGTCGCAACCTCTGCGAAATGATGGGCGGGCAACTGCAATTGAACAGTCAGCCGGGCATCGGCACTCAGGTATGTATCTCCCTGGCGCTGGAAACCTTGCCGATACAGCTGAGCACAGTGAAAAGTGAAGCGGCGATCAAGACATCGCAAACGCCCCTGCGTGTGCTCGTGGTAGATGACCATCCGGCGAATCGATTGTTGATGTGTCAGCAACTGGAGTTTCTCGGACATCACTTCAGCATTGCCGAGAACGGCTGCAGTGGCCTGGCACTGTGGCGGGCGGGCCATTTCGACCTGGTGATCGTCGACTGCAACATGCCGTTGATGAATGGCTACGAATTGACTCGCGCCATTCGCCAGCATGAACTCCAGGCACGCTGCCCGCCCTGCACTGTGCTGGGCTTTACGGCCAATGCACAGCCGGAGGAAATCCAGCGTTGCAAACAGGCCGGCATGAACGATTGCCTGTTCAAGCCCTTGAGCCTGAGCCTGCTCAGCCAGTGGGTCGATGGCATCACGCCGACGTGTGCACCACCGGCCTTCAACCTGCAAAACATGAACATGCTGACCGGTGGCAACCCTGCTCAAGCCCGCCGTTTGCTGGCCGAGTTGCTCAAAAGCAGCCGTCTCGATCGTCAGGAACTGCTCGCGCTGTCGACTGAACATGATCGCGCGGCGCTGGCGGTGGTCGCTCACAAGATCAAGGGGGCCGCGCGTATCGCTCAGGCATCACGCGTGATCGAGTGCTGCGACGCCCTTGAGCAAGCCTGCGCCGAGGCCTTGTCGACAGACGAGATCGCTCGCCGTTGCGAAGCGAGCAACCGGGCGATGCTCGATCTCGAGCACGCCTTGCAGCAGCAATTGACGGTGTCGGATCAAAGCACAATGAGCCTGCCTTAACTATGCTTGGCGCTGAGCAGTGAGTTAACCATCATGGAGAGCCCGAAATGCCCAGCCCACTGCGCCCGGAGCAACGCCGGTTTCCGCTGCATGTGCACATCAGCGTCATGTTCACCTTCCTGTTGCTGCTTACAGGAATCGTGCTGGGCCTGTTCAATTACCACCAGACCACGCAGATCATCCTCTCGAGCAGCGAAAAACTGTTCGAACGGATCGAACAGGACGTGCGCCTGGACATGGCGGCCACCTATCAGCCGATCCGCCATTTGCTGAGTTTGCTGGCGGACAACCCCGCCACTCAGGCTGCGCGCCTTGAACAACGCATGCCCCTGCTCCGCCCCTTCAGCCAGTCGCTCAGCGACAATCCCAACCTGGCGTCGCTGTACCTGGGTTATGCCAATGGCGACTTCTTCATGGTCCGTCCACTGCGCAGCGCAGCACTGAAAACGCTGCTCAAGGCCCCTGAAGCGGCGGCGTATCAGGTCTGGAGCATCGAGCATGACCCGCAGGGCGCGATGCACTCGCAATCGCTGTTTTTCGATCAGGCACTGACCCCGATAAGCCGTCAGGACAACCCAGGCGACCGCTACGATCCGCGCAGCCGTGCCTGGTTCAACGATGCCCGTCAACAAGAGGAACAGATCACCACCGAGCCCTACGTGTTTTTCTCCACACACAATGTCGGCACGACCTTGGCCCGGCGCAGCGGCGAGAACGCCGTGATTGGCGCGGACCTGACGCTGGTCGCCCTGTCCGCCGCGCTGAGTAAACATGTCGTCACCCCCTCCACCGAGATTGCCCTGTTCGACGCCGAGGGCAACGCCGTGGCCTACCCCGACAGCGAGCGCCTGATTGTCGACGGCAGCACGGCCTCTCTGGCCAAAGCGGCGGACCTGAGTCCGGGCTTGCATACCCTGTTGTCCGGCGCAGCCAAGGGCAATCGCGTGGAAGCGGAGGGGCGCCACTGGATCGTCGCCCGCAGCAGCATTCAAGAGGGTGGCCCGAAAGGTTTGCAATTGGCGTTGCTGGTGCCGGAAGACGAGCTACTGGTCGATGCCTACCGTTTGCGCTGGCAAGGCGCGCTGATCACCCTGGCGACCCTGCTGCTATGCCTGCCGCTGGGCTGGGTGATTTCGCGGATTCTGGTCAAGCCGTTGCACGCGCTGGTCAAGGAAGCAGACGCCATCCGCAGTTTCGATTTCAATTTTCCGTTGGCACGCCGCTCGCCGGTGCTTGAAGTCGACCAGTTGAGTGTGTCGATGGCACGAATGAAAGACACCCTGGCGAGTTTCTTCCAGATCACCGACACCCTGGGCGCCGAAACCCGCTTTGCCCCCCTGCTGCACCGTGTGCTGTTTGAAACGGTGCAGATTGCTCAGGCGCAGGCAGGGCTGATCTATCTGCGTGAAAGCGACAGCAGCCGCATGGAGCCTTACGGCCTGGTGATAGATGGCACGCCACAGACCCTGGAGGCGTTCGACATCCAGGGCCACGACCTGCAGCAGAGCAACGGCCCGGCGTGGTTCAGACAATTGGTCAGCGCCAACAACGTGGTGAGCAACTTCGGCTTTGATCAGGCCGGCGACTTGCAGAAGGTCCTGCTGGCAATGCAATCGCCGCGCATCCATCTGATCGGCATCCGCCTGCACAACCGCCACGACGAAACCATCGGCCTGCTGATTCTGCTGGTGAGCGACAGCGGCACCGCAGCCGATCTGGAAAAACTGCGCCCTGATCGCATCGCTTTTTTGCAGGCTGTGTCCGGCGCGGCGGCGGTGAGCATCGAGAGCCAGCGTCTGCAAGCCCGTCAGAAACAACTTCTCGACGCCTTTATTCAATTACTCGCCGGTGCCATCGACGCCAAGAGTCCGTATACCGGCGGGCATTGTCAGCGCGTGCCGGAGCTGACACTGATGCTTGCCCAGGCCGCAGCAGCCAGTCAGGCGCCGGCCTTCAGCGCCTACCAACCGAGCGAAGATGAATGGGAAGCCCTGCACATTGCCGCGTGGCTGCACGACTGCGGCAAGGTCACGACGCCGGAATACGTGGTCGACAAGGCCACCAAACTGGAAACCATCAACGACCGCATCCACGAGATCCGCACACGTTTCGAAGTGCTCAAGCGTGATGCCTGGATCAGCTATTGGCAGGCGCGCGCCTTGGGCGGCGATGAGACCGCATTGGCCAAACTGCGCGACGCCACGCTGACGGCGCTCGACGACGATTTTGCCTTTGTCGCGCGCTGCAATCTAGGCAGTGAAGCGATGGCCGAAGCAGATCTGCAGCGCCTTGATCATCTCGCCCGACGCACCTGGATGCGTACCCTTGATGACCGGCTGGGTGTGTCCTGGGAGGAGAATCGGCGTCAGTCGCGCACGCCGGCACCGAGCTTGCCGGTCAGTGAAAAGCTTTTGGCGGACAAGCCCGAGCACCTGCTCGAACGCGACCCGAACGAGTTGATTCCCGAAGACAATCCATGGGGCTTCAAGCTGGATGTGCCGCGCTACAAATACAATCGCGGCGAGCTTTATAACCTGAGCATCAGCCGCGGCACCTTGACCCGCGAAGAGCGTTACGTGATCAATCACCACATGGTGCAGACGATCATGATGCTCAGCCACCTGCCCTTCCCCGGCCACCTCGACAGCATTGCCGAGATCGCCGGCGGTCATCATGAAAAAATGGACGGCACCGGTTACCCGAAACGCCTGAAGCGTGAGGACATGAGCCTGCCGGCGCGGATGATGGCGATTGCCGATATCTTCGAGGCGCTGACCGCAGCCGATCGCCCATACAAGAAAGCGAAAACCTTGAGTGAGGCGTTGGCGATCATGGCCACCATGTGCCGCGAAGCACACATCGATGCCCAGCTGTTTGGTTTGTTCATCAACGATGGCGTGTACATGCAGTACGCCGTGCGTTTTCTCGATCCCGCGCAGATCGACAACGTGGATCCGGCCAGCCTGCTGCACAAGGCTGGCCTCACCGCGTGATCAGCAGTCGGTCAGACGCAGGAAAATCGCCGCCAGTTGCTCGATACCGGCCTGATCCTGCGCACCGAAACGCGCCAGTTTCGGGCTGTCGAGGTCAAGTACACCGATCAGGCGACCGTCCTTGACCAGCGGCACGACCAGCTCACTGTTCGACGCGCTGTCGCAGGCGATATGCCCCGGGAACGCGTGCACATCTTCAACGCGCTGGGTTTGCCGAGTCGCTGCCGCCGCACCACACACGCCACGACCGAACGGAATGCGTACGCAAGCGATCTGCCCCTGAAACGGGCCGAGCACCAGCTCTTCGTTACGGTTGAGGTAAAAACCCGCCCAGTTCAGATCATCAAGCTGGTTGAACAGGAACGCCGAAAACTGCGCGGCGTTGGCGATGAAATCGCGCTCGTCCGCCAGCAGCGATTCCAGTTGTGCGGCCAACATGCCATAGCCTTCGAGGCCTTGGCCGCTTTGTTGCAAATCAATCATGCCTTGTGCTCCAACAATTTCAGTCCCACCCAGTAACGGGCGAATTGGTACGCGCAACGTCCATTGCGATTACCGCGGCCGGTGGCCCAACGCACGGCAAGGATGTCCAGTTCTTCGTCGCGCTGCCAGCTCAGGCCGGCCTTGGCCGCCAACTGGCCGATCCAGTGCTCGACGACGTTGAGGAAGTGTTCTTGAGTAAACGGGTAGAACGACAGCCACAGACCGAAACGGTCCGACAGCGCGATCTTGTCTTCCACGGCTTCGCTGGGATGCAGTTCGCCGTCGACGCGTTTCCAGTTTTCGTTGTCGCTTTCCTTCTCCGGCACCAGGTGGCGACGGTTGGAGGTGGCGTACAGCAAGACGTTGTCCGGGGCCTGCTCAAGCGAACCATCGAGCACGCTTTTGAGCACGCGATAATCGCCTTCACCGGATTCGAACGACAAGTCATCGCAAAACAACACGAAACGTTGCGGCAGTTTGCCGATCTGCTCGACCACCCGCGGCAGATCCGCCAGATGATCGCGCTCGATCTCGATCAAGCGCAGACCCGCGGCGGCGTGTTCCGCCAGCAAGGCCCGCACCAGCGACGACTTGCCAGTGCCGCGCGAGCCCCACAGCAGCGCATGGTTGGCCGGCATGCCATCGAGAAATTGCTGGGTGTTGCGCCCCAGTTGTTCGAGCTGACGGTCAACACCGATCAGGTCGGACAGGCGCATGTCGAGGCTGACTTCCAGCGGCAACAAGTAGCCGCTGCGCCCGTCGCGCTGCCAGCGCGCCGCCAGACAAGTGCCCCAGTCGATCACCGGCCGTGGTGCCGGCAACAACGGTTCGATCCGCGCCAGAACCGACTCGGCGCGTTCAAGAAAAGCATTCAATCGGGAATCCACGTCTTCTCCTCGGGCACATTCACAGTGATGATGACGATCCAGCGGCGACACACAGATAAAAATCACCCTACCAAGCCTTGTTACAAGGCGATTCGGGAACCTCGGTATCCATACATGATCGACTATGCTTGAGCAGCGAAGGGAAACGGAAGTGGTTCAACACCCCATGGATATCAAATTCACCCACCGGCTGTCATACAAGCAAGCCAGGCTTACTGTGCTGGTCGGGTTCATTCTGGGCACGCTGCTCAGCCTGCTGCAAATCGGCATCGATTATGCCAGTGAAGACGCCTCCATCAACCGTGAAATCCTGTCTTTGCTGGAAATCAGCCATAACCCGGCCTCACGGATTGCCTACAACATCGACGCCGAACTGGCGCAGGAACTGACCCTGGGCCTGTTGCGCTCACCGGCGATCATTTCTGCGCAACTGATCGACAACAACAATACGGTGCTGGCCAGCGTCAAACGCCCGGAACTGCAAAGCGGCTACCGGGTGATCAGCGACTTCCTGTTTGGCGCCAAGCGCCAGTTCGAGGATCGTCTGTATCTGGATCACTTGCCCAACGAATCGCTGGGGGTCTTGAGCCTCGAGGTCGACACCTATGCCTTCGGCAGCCGTTTTCTGCGCCGGGCCGAGGTGACCCTGCTCAATGGGTTCGCGCGCAGCCTGATTCTCACCGGCATCCTCTTGGCGCTGTTCTACGTGATGCTGACCAAACCACTGGTGCGGGTGATCCGCGAACTCAGTGGGCGCGACCCGCGCAGCGCCGAGCCGACTACGCTGGAATGTCCGTCCGGCCACGGCAACGATGAAATCGGCGTGCTGGTCAAAGTCGCCAATCAGCAATTCGAGAACATTGCCACCGAGATTCAACAGCGGCGCAACGCCGAAAACCGCCTGACCGACTACCTCGGGCAACTGGAAAACATCGTCTCGGCGCGCACCGCCGAACTCAAGGCGATCAACGCGCGGCTCAGCCAGTCCAATCAGGAACTCGAAGTCGCCCGCAGCACCGCCCTGGAAATGGCCGAAGCCCGCTCGGCATTCCTCGCCAACATGAGCCACGAGATCCGCACGCCACTCAACGGCCTGCTGGGGATGATTGCGCTGTCACTCGACGGCCCGTTGAATGCCGAGCAACAGCAACAGCTGTCGATCGCCCACGATTCGGGCAAGGTGCTGGTCGAATTGCTCAACGATATTCTCGACCTGTCGAAATTCGATGCCGGGCAACTGGAGCTTGAGCACATCCCGTTCGATCTTGGCTCGTTGATCGAAGACACCGCCAACCTGCTATCGCAGAACGCGGCGCCAAGCGTCGAGCTGACCTGCCTGATCGATCCGCACTTCCCTGCACTGGTGCTGGGCGATCCGACACGCGTGCGGCAGATCGTCAGCAATCTGCTGTCCAACGCGCTGAAATTCACCCGCTTCGGCCGAGTGGATGTGCGCTTGTCGACCTACAAGGATGGCGTGCGCATCGAGGTCTGCGACACCGGCATCGGTATCGCCCAGGACGCGCAGCTGAAAATCTTCCAGCCGTTCACGCAGGCAGGCGCCGGCATCACTCGCCAGTACGGCGGCACCGGCCTGGGACTGGCGCTGACCTACAACCTCTGCGAAGCGATGCAGGGGCGCCTGACCATCAGCTCCGAGACCGGTTTTGGCAGTCAGTTCTGTGCCGAGTTGCCTCTGCCGTGTCATACCCGAGCGTTGGTCCCGGCACCTCTGCATGGAAAAGTGCTCGCCATCACTGCGGCCAGCAGCGGTCTGGCGGAACTGTTGCAGAGCCTGCTGCCGGTCTGGGGGCTTGCGTATGAGCAGCGCACCATCGATGACTCACTGTTGGGCCTGACCCCGGACGTGGTGATTACCGATTGCCCTGAGTGCCTTTTCGGCTTGCGCCCGACGCTCGTTGCGCCGATTTTGCTGGTGACCGCCTACGGCAGCTTTCTGCCGAGCGAAGAAGCGGCTGCGCTCGCGCCTCTGCAACAACAGGCGCGGCCGTTGGCGCGCAACGCGCTTTACCAGAACCTGCGCCGCACCCTGCAACCGGACGTCGTTGCCATTAACGATGCGCAGCTCGAAACCGCTCCCTCGGTGCGGCGCGGGCGGGTGTTGCTGGTCGAAGACAACCCGGTCAATCAGTTGGTGGCCAAAGGCATGCTCGGCAAACTGGGCTGCGAGGTCATCGTCGCTGCCCATGGTGCCGAAGCGCTCGATCAGTTGGAGTATCACGAATTCGATCTGGTGCTGATGGACTGCAACATGCCGGTGATGGACGGCTACGAAGCCAGCCGGCAGATCCGTCAAAGCGGGCGCTGGCCGCACCTGCCTATCGTCGCCCTGACTGCCAACGCCATGTCCGAGGAACGCGAGCGCTGCCGTGCGGCCGGTATGAGCGACTATCTGGCCAAGCCGTTCCGCCGTGAAGAACTCGCGGCCCTGCTCGATCAGTGGATCCCGACTACGACAGCGCTTTGATCTGCCCCAACAAGTGATCGAGGCCGTCACGCAGGTCGTTGAGGCGGTCCAGATCGACCCCGCTGTCGCACAGCAACCGGGCCTTGAGCGGCCCGACCTGTTCGCGCAACGCTTGGCCGGCCGGTGTCAGGCTCAGGTGGACTTCCCGTTCATCACGCGTGGAACGCTGGCGCTGCACCCACTGCAACTGCTGCAGACGCTTGAGCAACGGCGTCAGCGTGCCCGAGTCCAGTGCCAGGCGCTCGCCCAAGGCCTTGACGGTCGGTTGCTCCGGCGCGGCGTCCTGCCATTCCCACAACACCAGCATCGCCAGATATTGCGGGTAGGTCAGACCGAGCTGATCGAGCATCGGCTTGTAGGCACGAATTACCGCTCGGGAGGCGGCGTACAACTTGAAGCACAACTGGCTGTCGAGCTTCAGCGAATCGACCGGCAGGCTGTTCATTTGAGCAGGGCTTCGATCTCGCCGCTCAGCTCCTGCGGCTTGGTGGTCGGGGCAAAACGCTTGACCAGTTTTCCGTCCTTGCCAATCAGGAACTTGGTGAAGTTCCACTTGATGCCCTGGGAGCCAAGCAGACCCGGCGCGCGTTTTTTCAGTTGCACGAATAGCGGATGCGCGTCGGCACCGTTAACGTCGATTTTCTTGAACAGAGGGAAGCTGACACCGAAGTTCAGCTCACAGAATTCACTGATCGCCCCTTCGTTGCCTGGCTCCTGCTTGCCGAACTGATTGCACGGGAAGCCCAAAACCACCAGCCCCTGATCCTTGTAAGTCTGCCACAGCTCTTCGAGGCCTTTGTACTGTGGGGTGAAACCGCATTTGCTCGCAGTGTTGACCACTAAAACCGCTTTGCCAGCGAAATCGGCCAGGGTCTTTTGCTCACCCTTGATGGTGGTGCACGGGATGTTCAGCAGGTTGTCGCTCATGGCACTGGGCTCCGCAGACAGTCAGGAAAGACCAAACATAGCGAGCAATTAAATTGTGTGCAATTTAATTATCGAATAACAAGGCGACCCGAAGGTCGCCTTCAATCGTTTAAGCGCGCGGTTCGAGGTTCAGACACACCGAGTTGATGCAATACCGCAGGCCGGTCGGCGGCGGGCCGTCGGGAAACACATGACCCAGATGCGCATCGCAGCGCGCGCACTTCACTTCCGTGCGGATCATGCCGTGCGTGGTATCACGGATTTCGGTCATCGCGCTTTCGCCAATCGGCGCGTAGAAGCTCGGCCAGCCGCAGCCGGAATCGAATTTGGTCTTGGAGTCGAACAACGGCTCGTTGCAGCAAACGCAGTGATAAACGCCGTCGGTTTTGGTCGCGTTGTATTTGCCGGAGAACGGTCGCTCAGTGGCACTGAGGCGGCAAACCTCGTACTGCTGCGGGTCGAGCATGGCTTTCCATTCTTCCAGGGTTTTTTCCAACTTTTCCATCATCACACCTCAGCGGCTGAAAAAGCCCGATCTGTACCTTTTCCACGGATCGGGCGGCACGTATGATTGCGCCTCGTCACGCACCAGTCTGGCAGCCAGACCGGGCGCATTCAAACGGATTATGGGAGCCACGGCTCAAGACGTCCGCCTGTGTGAAAACACAGGAATCCCAGCACGGTTGTCCATCCACCGCCTGGATCGTTCATTTTCGGGATCACATCGCCATGCAGTTCAGCAAATCGAACAAGCTCGCCAACGTCTGCTACGACATTCGCGGCCCGGTGCTCAAGCACGCCAAACGACTGGAAGAGGAAGGCCAGCGCATCCTCAAGCTGAACATCGGCAACCCGGCGCCGTTTGGTTTCGAAGCGCCGGATGAAATCCTCCAGGATGTGATCCGCAACCTGCCGACCGCGCAAGGCTACAGCGACTCCAAAGGTCTGTTCAGCGCGCGCAAAGCGGTGATGCAGTACTACCAGCAGAAAAATGTCGAAGGTGTCGGCATCGAAGACATCTACCTGGGCAACGGCGTGTCCGAGCTGATCGTCATGTCGCTGCAGGCGCTGCTCAACAATGGCGACGAAGTGCTGGTGCCGGCCCCGGACTATCCGTTGTGGACTGCTGCCGTCAGCCTCGCCGGTGGCAATGCCGTGCATTATCTGTGTGACGAGGGCGCCGACTGGTTTCCGGATCTGGCCGACATCAAGGCCAAGATCACCCCGAACACCAAAGCCATGGTGATCATCAACCCGAACAACCCGACCGGCGCGGTGTATTCGAAGGAAGTGTTGCTGGGCATGCTGGAAATTGCCCGTGCGCACAATCTGGTGGTGTTCTCCGACGAGATCTACGACAAGATTCTGTACGACGATGCCGTGCACATCTGCACCGCGTCGCTGGCCCCGGACCTGCTCTGCCTGACCTTCAACGGTCTGTCGAAGTCCTACCGCGTAGCGGGTTTCCGTTCCGGCTGGATCGCGATCTCCGGGCCGAAACACAACGCGCAGAGCTACATCGAAGGCATCGATATGCTGGCCAACATGCGCCTGTGTGCCAACGTGCCGAGCCAGCATGCGATCCAGACCGCATTGGGCGGCTACCAGAGCATCAATGATCTGGTGCTGCCGCAGGGTCGCCTGCTCGAACAGCGCAACCGCACCTGGGAGTTGCTTAACGACATTCCGGGGGTGAGCTGCGTCAAGCCGATGGGTGCGCTGTACGCGTTCCCGAAAATCGATCCGAAGGTCTGCCCGATCCACAACGACGAAAAATTCGTCCTCGACCTGCTGCTCTCCGAGAAGCTGCTGGTGGTACAGGGCACGGCGTTCAACTGGCCGTGGCCGGATCACTTCCGCGTCGTCACCCTGCCTCGCGTCGATGATCTGGAAATGGCCATCGGCCGCATCGGCAACTTCCTCAAGTCTTACCGCCAGTAACTGGCCAGCAGTGCGCAACGGCCAAACGTTGCGCACTGTCTGATTCAGCAACACTTCTGCGTTCCACCTCCGCGCACGCCTTCTACACTTGCGATTCATACCGGCTACCTGCGTCCGGCGTAATGGCGACGGGTCGCGGCTGGCCGTCATCCCTATCAGTTTCTGTCGTGGGAAATGTGCCGAGCACCGAAGAATCTGCTGTAGGACACAGTTTGAAATAGTCACTCAGTTGAATAGCCCGGTGCAGCACCTTATATACCCCGCAGTACGCTACATCTTTAGCTTGAGGAGATTTCTACAACCATGATGCGCATCCTGCTGTTTTTGGCCACTAACCTGGCGGTCGTGCTGATAGCCAGCATCACCCTGAGCCTGTTCGGCTTCAACGGGTTCATGGCGGCCAACGGGGTTGATCTCGACCTTAGTCAGCTGCTGGTTTTCTGTGCAGTCTTTGGTTTCGCCGGCTCGCTGTTCTCGCTGTTCATCTCCAAGTGGATGGCGAAGATGAGCACCGGTACCCAGATCATCAGCCAGCCACGTACCCGGCATGAGCAATGGCTGCTGCAAACCGTCGAGCAACTGTCCCGCGAAGCCGGGATCAAGATGCCCGAAGTCGGTATTTTCCCGGCCTACGAAGCAAACGCCTTCGCCACGGGCTGGAACAAGAACGACGCGCTGGTCGCGGTCAGCCAGGGCTTGCTCGAGCGCTTCTCACCCGATGAAGTGAAAGCCGTACTGGCCCACGAAATCGGTCACGTGGCAAACGGCGACATGGTCACGCTGGCGCTGATCCAGGGCGTGGTGAACACCTTCGTGATGTTCTTTGCGCGGATCATCGGCAATTTCGTCGACAAGGTGATCTTCAAGAACGAAGAAGGCCAGGGCATCGCCTACTACGTGGCGACCATCTTCGCCGAACTGGTACTGGGCATTCTCGCCAGTGCGATCGTCATGTGGTTCTCGCGCAAGCGCGAATTCCGTGCCGACGAGGCCGGCGCACGTCTGGCTGGCACCAGCGCGATGATCGGTGCACTGCAACGCCTGCGCGCCGAACAGGGCCTGCCGGTGCACATGCCGGACACCCTGAACGCCTTTGGCATCAACGGTGGCATCAAACAGGGCTTTGCCCGCATGTTCATGAGCCACCCGCCGCTGGAAGAGCGTATCGACGCGCTGCGTCGTCGCGGTTGATCTGACCGGTAACAATGAAAAGGCCCGCAGTGATGCGGGCCTTTTTTGTTGCCATGATTAGTTCGCGGTTGCTGATGGCCCTATCGCTGGCAAGCCAGCTCCCACAGTGGGCTGTGGCGTTTTGAAGATCGAGAGAACACGATTGAACCCTGTGGGAGCTGGCTTGCCAGCGATGAGGCCAGTACTACCCCTAAAGAGCTATAGGCCAGAAACGCGGTACACCCGCTCCTCAAGTCGCGTCACGCCCGCCTGCAGGAACTTCCAGCTCTCGCCCAGCACATCCTGCTCCTCGAGCACTTGCACCTGCCAGGCATCCCCCAGCAACCGCTGCACCTCATCATCCCCCACCGCAAACGGCGGCCCCGGCATCTGCGCCTGATCGTAATCCAGCGTGATCAGCAACCCTTGTACACCTTGCGGGAGAATCCGCTGAAGATGCGCCGCATAACGCTCACGCATCGGCGCGGGCAAGGCAATCAGCGCGGCACGGTCGTATATCGCCGCGCAATCGGCCACATCACTCGCTGTCAGCGCAAAGAAATCCCCACACCACACCTCGATGGCGTCACCCCGATAGACCTTGAACGCGCCCTTCTCGCTGATCTGCGGCTGCACCTGATGTTCACTGAAAAAGTCCTCGATAGCCTTTTCCGACAATTCGATCCCGAGCACCTGATGACCGCGCCCTGCCAGCCACGCCAGATCCAGACTTTTCCCACACAAAGGCACGAGCACTCGCGCCGTTTCAGGTGCCGCCCAGTGCCGCTGCAGATAAGGGTTCACCTCGGGCAGATGGAAACCGATCTGGCCGGAAGCCCACTTCTTGTGCCAAAACTCAGGCTGCATGCATCACTCCCAATAATTCGATCAAAAAGCATCAAAACTTATATTAGATTTAGATCAATGATCTGACTGAAGATGAGGCCATCTTAACGCTCAGGAACCCATCATGTTTCCAAGCCTGTTTATTTCCCACGGTTCACCCATGCTCGCGCTGGAACCCGGCGCCAGTGGCCCGGCGCTGGCGCGTCTCGCAGCCGAATTACCGAAACCCAAAGCCATCGTGATTGTTTCTGCGCATTGGGAAAGCCACGAGTTGCTGGTCAGCAGTAACGCGCAACCGGAAACCTGGCACGACTTCGGCGGCTTTCCGCGTGCATTGTTTGAAGTGCAGTACCCGGCGCCGGGCAATCCGCAACTGGCTGCCGAAGTGGCTGATTTGCTGGCAGCCAACAACCTGACTGCCCGCCTCGACCCACAACGTCCATTCGATCATGGTGTTTGGGTGCCGTTGTCGCTGATGTACCCGCAGGCGGATATTCCAGTGGTGCAGGTTTCGCTGCCGAGTCGCGCGGGCCCGGCGCTGCAAACCCGGGTCGGCCGAGCGCTGGCGAGTCTGCGTGATCAGGGCATTCTGCTGATCGGCTCCGGCAGCATCACCCACAACCTGCGCGAACTGGACTGGCACGCCGGCCCGGAAAGTGTCGAGCCGTGGGCGCGAGATTTCCGTGACTGGGTGATCGAGAAGTTGGCGGCGGACGATGAGGCGGCGCTGCATGATTACCGCCAGCAGGCGCCGAATGCAGTGCGTAGCCATCCGAGTGATGAGCATTTGTTGCCGCTGTATTTTGCCCGGGGTGCGGGCGGTGAGTTCAGTGTGGCGCACAGGGGCTTCACGATGGGTGCGTTAGGGATGGACATCTATCGCTTTGGTTAAAAGCAAAAGATCGCAGCCTTCGGCAGCTCCTACATTTGGAATGCGTTCCCTCTGTAGGAGCTGCCGAAGGCTGCGATCTTTTGATCTTTCAGGCAGACAAAAAAAATCCCCGAACCAGTCGGGGATTTTTTATGTTCGATCAATCAGCCCAAGGGCGGATCAATCTTCGCGGTAGCGACGCAGTTTCAGCTGCTTACCGGCAACGCGAGTGTCCTTCAGTTTGGTCAGGAGTTTGTCCAGACCATCTTCCGGTAGCTCGACGAGGCTGAAGCTGTCACGCACCTGGATGCGACCGATCGCTTCACGGGCCAGACCGCCTTCGTTGAGGATGGCGCCCAGCAGGTTTTTCGCAGCGATACCATCACGCGCACCCAGCGCGGTACGGCAACGAGCACGGCCTTCGCCCAAAGGCATTGGCGCGCGACGCTCGCGGTCACCACGATCAGGACGATCACCGGTGCGCTCAGGACGGTCGCCACGCGGTGCGTTGTTCGGCACCAGTGGACGTTCCTTCTCGATCGCAGCCAGGTTCAGCGCTTGACCGTTGGTGGCTTTGCGCAGCAGCGCAGCAGCCAGAGCACGCGGAGTGCAGCCGATGTCTGCAGTCAGACGATCGAGCAGATCACCGTGAGTCGATTCGGCATCAGCGACCAGCGGCGACAGGCTGTTGGTCAGTTTCTTGATGCGTGCATCGAGAACAGCTTGAGCGTCCGGCAGGCGAACTTCGGCAACTTTCTGACCGGTTACACGCTCGATCACTTGCAGCATGCGGCGCTCACGTGGAGTCACCAGCAGCAGTGCACGACCTTCGCGACCGGCACGGCCGGTACGGCCGATACGGTGAACGTAGGACTCTGGGTCGTACGGCATGTCAACGTTGAACACGTGAGTGATGCGCGGAACGTCCAGACCACGAGCAGCAACGTCGGTCGCAACAACGATGTCCAGACGGCCATCTTTCAGCGAGTCGATCACGCGCTCACGCTGGTTCTGGGCGATGTCACCGTTCAGCGCCGCGGCTTTGTAGCCTTTGGCGTCGAGGGCGCTGGCCAGATCCAGGGTCGCTTGCTTGGTGCGCACGAACATGATCAGTGCGTCGAAGTCTTCCACTTCCAGCAAGCTGAGAACGGCCGAAGTCTTCTGGTCAGCGTGAACCAACAGGTGAGCCTGTTCGATCGCGGTAACGGTCTGGGTCTTGGTCTGGATCTTCACGTGTTGCGGATCGCGCAGATGGCGTTCGGCAATGGCGCGGATCGACTGCGGCAGGGTAGCCGAGAACAATACGGTCTGACGGGTAGGTGGCAGAGCCTTGAAGATGACTTCCAGGTCATCCATGAAGCCCAGTTTCAACATTTCGTCAGCTTCGTCGAGAACCAGGTGGTTCACGGTCGACAGCACTTTTTCGTCGCGACGCAGGTGGTCGCACAGACGGCCCGGAGTGGCGACAACGATCTGTGCACCATTACGGATTGCTTTCAGTTGCGGGCCCATCGGCGCGCCGCCGTAAACGGCCACAACAGTAACGCCCGGCATTTGCTTGGCGTAAGTTTCGAAAGCGGTTGCTACTTGCAGCGCCAACTCACGAGTTGGCGCCAGGATCAGGGCTTGCGGTTCGCGCTTGGCAGGATCGATGCGGTGCAGGATAGGCAGTGCGAACGCGGCGGTTTTACCGGTACCGGTTTGCGCCTGGCCAATCATGTCCTGGCCGGCCATGATGATCGGGATCGATTGCTGCTGAATCGCCGAAGGCTCTTCGTAGCCAGTCGCTGCGACGGCTGCAAGAATATTCGGGTTAAGATTAAAAGCGGCGAATCCGCCGGTTTCCTGGGTCATGGGTCTGCCTCTAAGTGCATCCGCAAAGACCCATGCTCCAAAGCTGCGCATGCCGTGTTGAGACTCAAGAGTCGCCCTGGCAGCTTTGTCGGCGGGGATTTGCGAAAACGAATGAATGAAAAAAAGAATCGTCCGGGAAGAGCCCGCAATGCGGACGTGCAGCCGAAGCTGACTTCGGGAAATTGCGCTACCTAAACGCGGCCCGGTTAAAGGCCGGCGCGCACTATACCGGATTTTGCCCAAAAAGGGAGCTTTTTTTATCGTCAAAATACCTGTGTCACCGCTGTGTAACGGGGTTTTGCGGATAATCGCGCCAAGGTCTATTTTTCAAAGGCCCGGCCCTGCGGGCGATGACGCTAAAACGATTCACCGACCTGCGGCATACCGTCGCTGCACCCGCCCTTCCCGCCCGAGGATTTCGCCATGAATCAGCCCTGCCCCGGCCGCGTCAGCCGTGAACGCCGTGGTCACGTCCACCTGATCGGCCTTGATCGAGCGGCCAAGCGCAATGCTTTCGACCTCGACCTGCTCAATGACCTGAGCCTGGCCTATGGCGAGTTCGAGGCCGACAGCGAGGCGCGGGTAGCGGTGGTGTTTGGACATGGCGAACACTTTACCGCTGGTCTGGATCTGGTGAATGCCAGCTCGGCTTTGGCCGAAGGTTGGCAGGTTCCGACCGGCGGTTGCGATCCGTGGGGTGTTTTCGTCGGGCCTCGGGTGAGCAAACCGGTGATTGTCGCCGCGCAAGGCTATTGCCTGACCATTGGGATCGAGTTGATGCTGGCCGCCGACATTAACCTGTGCGCGAGCAATACCCGTTTCGCGCAAATGGAAGTGCAGCGTGGGATTTTTCCTTTTGGTGGCGCGACTTTACGTTTTCCCCAGATGGCCGGCTGGGGGAATGCGATGCGCTGGTTGCTGACCGGGGATGAGTTCGATGCGCACGATGCGTTGCATTTGGGGTTGGTGCAGGAAGTGATGGCCAGTGAAGACCTTTTGCCGCGGGCGATTGAGTTGGCTGAGCGGATTGCCCGACAGGCGCCGTTGGGGGTGCAGGCGACGTTGCTGTCGGCGCGCCAGGCGCGGTATGAGGGTGAGACGGCGGCAGCGCAAGGGTTGCCGGCGCTGGTGAAGAAGTTGCTGGCCAGTGAGGATGCCAGGGAGGGGGTGCGCTCATTGGTGGAGCGGCGACCTGGCATATTCAAGGGGATCTGAGAATTATGTCGCCTGTCAGGGCGCCATCGCTGGCAAGCCAGCTCCCACAGTGACCGAGTCGTTCACACATTTTGCGTACGGCGCGAACCCTGTGGGAGCTGGCTTGCCAGCGATGGGGCCAGCACTGACGCCTCAGGTGGCCGGGCGAATACTGTTGATCAACGACTGCAACGAATACCCCAACTTCGGCGCCAGGGCTGCAGCCCGCGCAGTCAGCGCCTGCAGGTCCAGCTCCTGATCGAGATCCGCCGGCACAATCAGAATCACATTGCCCTCCTTCACCGGCAGCTCCCAGTAATGCCGGTGATAGAGCCCACGCAACAACGCCGCGCCCAGCGGCTTGCCGTCATCGGTGGCCCACTGATTGATCACCAGCCAGCCGCCCGGATTCAAACGCTTCTGACAGTCGCCAAGAAAACTCCAGGCCAGATGCCCGACGCCCGGCCCGACATCGGTGTACAGGTCGACGAAAATCAGATCCGCAGGCTCGGCGGTCGGCAGCAGTTCCAGCGCATCGCCAACGCGGATATACAAACGTGGATCATCATCCAGCCCAAGGTATTCGATCGCCAGACGTGGCACGTCCGGGCGCAACTCGATGGCTTCGACATCTTCCAGCGGCAGAAACTTGAGGCACGCCTGAGTCAGCGTCCCGGCACCGAGCCCGAGAAACAGCGCACTCTCCGGCTGCTCATGGCACAACGCGCCGATCAGCATCGCGCGGGTGTAATCGTATTCCAGCCAGCTCGGGTCTGCGGTGAACACGCAGCTCTGCTCGATCGCATCGCCGAACTCGAGAAAGCGGTAATCGGCCACTTCCAGCACGCGAATCACGCCGAACTCATCCTGTACTTCGGCGAGCAGATGCTCGACGCGCTCCTCAGTCATTTCGTCTCCTGATGGTCACCGGGCGCGGTGACGCGATGGCACCGCTGTGGGGCCGTGGCAAAGCGGCGATTGTCGGCGATGAGGCGGGAGCAGGTCACGCACTAATTGCTGCTACCATGGGCTTCCCGTGCGTAGAACCAATTAGAGACCGTGATGAGCCAACCGTGGAGCCCTGACAGCTGGCGCGCCCTGCCGATCCAGCAACAACCGCAATACCCCGACGCCGCGCACTTGCGCCAGGTCGAGCAAACCCTGGCCAGTTATCCGCCGCTGGTGTTTGCCGGTGAAGCGCGCGAACTGCGCCGGCAGTTTGCCGAAGTCACCCAGGGCCGGGCCTTCCTGTTGCAGGGCGGCGATTGTGCGGAAAGCTTTGCCGAGTTCTCCGCGGCGAAGATTCGCGACACCTTTAAAGTGTTGCTGCAAATGGCCATCGTCATGACTTTCGCCGCCGGTTGCCCGGTGGTCAAGGTCGGGCGCATGGCCGGTCAGTTCGCCAAGCCGCGCTCGGCCAACGACGAGACCATCGACGGTGTGACCCTGCCGGCTTATCGCGGCGACATCGTCAACGGCATCGGTTTCGACGAGAAAAACCGCGTGCCGGATCCGGAACGTCTGCTGCAGTCTTATCACCAGTCCACCGCGACGCTGAACCTGCTGCGCGCGTTCGCGCAGGGCGGTTTTGCCGACCTGCATCAGGTGCACAAGTGGAACCTCGACTTCATCGCCAACTCGGCGCTGGCCGAGAAATACAGCCATTTGGCCGACCGCATCGATGAAACCCTGGCATTCATGCGCGCCTGCGGCATGGACAGCTCGCCGCAACTGCGCGAAACCAGTTTCTTCACTGCCCACGAAGCGCTGCTGCTGAACTACGAAGAAGCCTTCGTGCGTCGCGACAGCCTGACCAACGATTACTACGATTGCTCGGCGCACATGCTGTGGATCGGCGACCGCACCCGCCAACTCGACGGCGCTCACGTCGAATTCCTCCGTGGCGTGAACAACCCGATCGGCGTGAAGGTCGGCCCGAGCATGAACCCGGATGATCTGATCCGTCTGATCGACGTGCTCAACCCGGATAACGATCCAGGTCGTCTGAACCTGATCGCACGGATGGGTGCGAACAAGGTTGGCGATCACCTGCCGGCGCTGATCCGCGCGGTGCAGCGTGAAGGCAAGCAGGTGCTGTGGAGTTCCGATCCGATGCACGGCAACACCATCAAGGCCAGCAGCGGCTACAAGACCCGCGACTTTGCGCAGATCCTCGGTGAAGTCAAACAGTTCTTCCAGGTGCACGAAGCGGAAGGCAGCTATGCCGGCGGCATTCACATCGAGATGACCGGGCAGAATGTCACTGAGTGCATTGGTGGCGCGCGGCCGATCACTGAAGACGGATTGTCGGACCGCTATCACACCCATTGTGATCCGCGGATGAATGCTGATCAGTCGCTGGAGTTGGCGTTTTTGATTGCCGAGACGCTGAAGCAGGTTCGCCGCTAAGATTCGACATCTTTATCGCTTTAACTGGCCTCATCGCTGGCAAGCCAGGCTCCCACAGTGATCGCGTCGTTCACAAAATATATGTACGACGCGGACACTGTGGGAGTCTGGCTTGCCAGCGATGGCGTAAGGTCAGTCGCACCCAATCTGTGCCAATGCCACCCGCAACCGCGCCGCACTCTCACGCAGACAATTGAGCTGCACCCGTTCCAGCCCCAACCAATCCGCCATCTGCCGCAAGTTCACCGCCAGCGCCAGCATCCCCTCCTCATCCAGCCCCGGCTCTTCCTCGTGCACCGCATGCACCGCCAACTGCCCCGCCGCCCGCTCGGCGCGTAAATCCACCCGCGCAGCAATCCTCTCGTTGTGCAAAAACGGCAACACGTAATAGCCGTAAACCCGCTTGTCCTGCGGCGTATAAATCTCCAGTCGATAACGGAAATCGAACAAGCGCTCAGTGCGGCTGCGCTCCCAGATCAACGAATCAAAAGGCGACAACAGCGCACTGGCCACAACCTTGCGCGGGACTTTCGGCTCCGGCAGGCAATAGGCGATTTGCCGCCAACCGGCAACTTCGCACATCTGCAGTTGCCCGGCCTCGACCAGTTCCGCCAGACGTGGACGGGCATCCGCCGGGTTCAGCCGAAAGTAATCACGCAGGTCTTTTTCAGTGCCGACGCCCAAGGCCTGTGCCGCGTGCAGCAGCAATCCCCGTTGCGCCTCCGCCTCGCCAGGTAAGGCTTGCTGGAGGATCGAAGAAGGAATGACGCGCTCCGGTAAATCATACAAACGCTCAAAACCGCGGCGGCCCGCCACTGTCACTTCACCGGCAGCAAACAACCATTCCAGCGCATGTTTTTCTGCGCTCCAGTCCCACCACGGCCCGGCCTTGTCTTCCCGGGTTGAAAGGCTGCCGGCGCCTAAGGCGCCCTGCTCCTCAACGGAACTCAACACCCGACGAACAACGTCCTGCTGCTCGCGACCGAATCTGGCCAGTTGCTGATAGATATCCTCGCCACGCCTGGCCCGCTGCATGCGCCAGCCCAGCAACGGATACATCGACAGCGGCAACAATGAGGCTTCGTGCCCCCAGTATTCGAACAACGAACGACGACGCCCGGAACTCCAGGCAGCCTGGTCGAGCAAATCGGAAGAATAGGGACCGAGACGGGAGAACAGCGGCAGGTAGTGCGAGCGCACCACAGCATTGACGGAGTCGATTTGCAGCACGCCCAGCCGTTCGATCAGCCGGTGAACGTGAGCGGCTTTGACAGTCGGCGGCTGGCGCCCGTTGAATCCTTGGGCAGCCAGCGCCAGTCGTCGCGCCTGTTTGAGGGAAAAGGATACTGTTGCGGGCATGAGCATCTCCTTGTCTGCTCGCAACCTACCCCACTTGAAGCTGGTTTGTGTAGCGCTCTGCTCATCATTTATGCAGCGGGTCATTTATGCATCGGATCATCCCAGAACGGCCGCACGGCTTCGTGTTCAACGTCGGCACGACTCACCCCGATGTCCTTCAACGCTTCGTCACTCAGACTGGCCAGCAACTCGCGTTCACGGTGCAGTTCGTACCAGCGGCTAAACTTGTGCAGCAGGTCGGAAACGATATGGCCGTGGCCGGAAAATTTTGATTCGTCTACATACTCTCTTTGACCTTTCATCGTGTTGCCCTCCATGTGGATGGCTCAAGTCTCGCGCCGGCGCTAAGATCAATCCAACGAATGTTTCTGATGGCATGCATCACGGAGATTCATCAATTGTCGGCCTACCCCAGTATCGATACCGATGTCCTGCGCACCTTCGTCGCCATTGCGGATCAGGGCGGTTTCACCCGCGCCGGCGAAATGGTCAACCGCACACAGTCGGCGGTGAGCATGCAGATGAAGCGTCTGGAAGAAGACGTATTGCAGCGGCAGTTGTTCGAGCGCGACGGACGCCAGGTGCGCCTGACCGCCGAGGGCCAGGTGCTGCTCGGTTACGCGCGGCGCATCCTCAAGTTGCACAGTGAGGTGTTCAACACATTGCGTGAGCCACATATGGTCGGCACGGTGCGCATCGGTACGCCGGACGATTATGTGATGCGGTTTCTGCCGGGGATCCTGTCGCGGTTCGCGCAGTTCTATCCGCTGATCCAGATCGAAGTGCACTGCGAATCGACCAAGCAGCTGCTGCAACGCACTGATCTGGACCTGTCGATCGTCACCCGCGAACCGGGCAACGAGATCGGCCAGTTGCTGCGCAAGGAGCGTTTCGTCTGGGCCGAGGCGCAGAATTTCAGCGCCCACGAACAGACGCCGCTGCCCTTGGCGATGTTCAACAGCGATTGTTTCTGCCGTTTGTGGGCGTGTAATGCCCTGGATGCGATGGGCCGCGAATACCGCATCGCTTACAACAGCACCAGTCTGTCGGCGCTGATGGCCGTGGTCAGCGCGGGTCTGGCGATCACCGCGCAACTGGAAAGCCTGATCACCCCGGACATGCGTATCCTCGGCGCCGCCGAGGATCTGCCACTGCTGCCCGAGGCCAGCATCATGCTGATCCGCAACCTGAACAATCCGTCGCCGATCACCGAGTGCCTGGCCGAGCACATCGTCGAAGGCTTCAAACTTTAAACGCGAGCATCACCGCACACAGCACCAGGAAACCGCAGAACAGCCCGCGCAGGAGTTTTTCCGGCATGGCGTGGGCGACTTTCACGCCCCAACTGATGCTGGCCAGACCACCGATGGCCAGCGGCAGGCCGATCATCCAGTCCACTTCGTGGTGTACCGCGTAAGTCACCAGGGTCACGCCGGTGCTTGGCAAGGCCAGCGCCAGCGACAAGCCTTGAGCAACCACTTGCGTGGTGCCGAACAAGCTGGTCAGCACCGGCGTTGCCACCACCGCACCGCCGACACCGAATAAACCGCCCATGGTCCCGGACGCCGCGCCAAGCACGCCAAGCCACGGCCAGGAATAGCGCATTTCGGACGTCGCAGCAGGTTGCTTGCCGAACATCTTCAACAAGTTGTAGATCGAGAGCACCACCAGGAACGCGACAAAGCCGATGCGCATGGTTTGCGCATCAATGCCCACTGCCCAGATCGAACCGATCCAGGCAAAGCAAAAGCCCATCACCGCCAAGGGCAGCGCATGTCGCAGTTCGATGCGATTGCGCTGGTGATAACGCCACAGCGCCAGCATCACGTTCGGCACTACCATGACCAGCGCCGTGCCTTGGGCGATCTGCTGATCGAGACCAAACCAGACGCCAAGCAACGGGATAGCGATCAAGCCGCCGCCGATGCCGAAGATACCGCCAAGTGTGCCAAGGGCGGCGCCGAACAACAGGTACAACACAAACTCCATCACAGCCAATTCCTCTTACGTCAGGTGACTCATCCTACGCAGTCGCGGCTGGCGGGGAAACGCATAGCAACGCACAATGGCTATGCCGATTTCGCACAAGCATTTAGCCGATATGAACCCTAATCAATTGACCGATCAACTCGGGCTGTTTCTCGATGTGCTGGAAAGTGGCAGTTTTTCCGCCGCTTCACGTCGTCATCCGCTGACACCGTCGGCCGTCGCGCGACGGATCGACAGCCTGGAAAGCGCCGTCGGCAGCCAGTTGTTTATTCGAAGCACCCACGCCGTACGAGCAACACCCGCCGGCCTGGCGTTTGCCGAACGCGCCCGGCGAATTGTCGCCGAGTTGCAACTGGCCCGGGCCGAAGCCGTGTCCCTGAGCAGCGCGCCGGAAGGTCTGATCCGCATTGACGCCCCCGCCGCGTTTGGACGCCGGCATCTGGCGCCAGTGATCGCTGACTTTCTCGTGCTCTACCCCGGACTGGATGTGCAATTGCACCTGATCGACAGTTTCGTCGACATGGGCGGCTCGAACCTGGGCAAAGTCGATCTGGTGCTGCGCGCCGGGCAAATGGCCGATACGCGACTGGTGGCCACGCCACTGGCGAGCATGGTGCGCATTGCCTGCGCCAGCGCCGAGTATCTCCAGCGTCGTGGGGTGCCAAGCGTTCCTGCGCAGTTGCATGAACACGATGGTCTCGACTGGGAGGGGCTCGCTCCGCCCTTCGCCTGGCGCTTCGAACACGACGGGCAAATGCAATTGCATCGCCCGGGCCGTATCCGCATGAGCGCCAACAATGCCGAAGCCCTGGTCTGCGGCGCTTTGGCTGGCTTGGGCATCGCCCATCTGCCGACGTGGCTGGCCAGCGAATACCTGTTGCGCGGCGAACTGCTGCCGTTGTTCTGCGAAAACGGTCTGCCGATGCCGGAGTCCACCGGCATCTACGCTCTGCGCATGGAACAACAAACCAACTCGCGCAGCCGCCTGCTTCTGGAGTATCTCAAGACCCGTTTCAGTCCAGTGCCTCCGTGGGATCTGGCCCTACAGAGGGATCTGGGTCGACACTAGCACTGGAGAATTATCTGGCGCATTAAAGATTCGAGCGCTAGATTCATGTCCATCACCGATCAAGGCTTTGACATGACTTCCGAACGCGACACCTGTGATGACCTGCTGCTGGATAACCAGGCCTGCTTCGCCCTGCATTCCACCTCGTTGATGATGACCAAGGTCTACAAGCCGCTGCTGCAAGCGCTTGGCCTGACCTATCCGCAGTACCTGGCGATGATGGTGTTGTGGGAGAAGGATGGTTTGACCGTCGGAGAAATCAGCACTCGGTTGCTGACCGATCCGGGCTCGCTGACGCCACTGCTCAAACGCCTGGAAGGCGAAGGTTTGCTCAGCCGCACGCGCAGTCGAGAAGATGAGCGCGTAGTGATCGTCGAACTGACCGAGCAAGGCCGCGCGTTGCAAGAAAAAGCCCAGACCGTTCCACAATGCATCCTTGGCGCCAGCGGCTTTTCTCTGGAACGTCTGCAACACCTGCAAGCGGAGTTGCAGGCACTGCGCAGCCATCTACAAGAAAGCCTGATCTGACCCAACACTGTCCCCTGCGGGAGCGAGCCTGCTCGCGAATGCGATCTGTCAGCCAACTGATTTGTTGAGTGAGACATCCCATTCGCGAGCAGGCTCGCTCCCACATTGATTTCGTCGCCAGCAAAATATTTTCAACAACTGATCTGCAGCACAAACCGCTCTAAATCAAGGCTTATAGACCCTCTCTCATCCCCCCCCTTAGTCGAAGCGCGGATTTCTCAAAAATATATCTTGCGCACTAAATATTCACGCGATACATTTATCTCGCAGTTACTTAGAGCGCAAACAATTAGCGCAACACATCGCACTCAACGAGGCTCACACCATGCAAACTCTCTACACCGCAATCGCAACCTCCACTGGCGGCCGTGATGGTCGTGCGATCTCCAGCGACAACATTCTCGACGTCAAACTCGCTACCCCGAAAGAACTCGGCGGTGCCGGTGGCGCAGCGACCAACCCAGAGCAACTGTTCGCAGCCGGCTATTCGGCCTGCTTTATCGGTGCGCTGAAATTCGTTGCCAGTCAGACCAAACGCAAAATCCCTGACGACGCCTCGATCACCGCCCACGTCGGTATCGGCCAGATTCCTGGCGGCTTCGGTCTGGACATCGACCTGCACATCAGCCTGCCGGGCCTGGAACAAGCCGACGCACAAGCGCTGATCGACGCTGCTCACCAGGTCTGCCCGTACTCCAACGCCACCCGTGGCAACGTCGATGTGCGTCTGCACGTCACCGTTTGAAGCCATACGCAAATTCCAATGTAGGAGTGAGCCTGCTCGCGATAGCGGTTGAGTCAATCAATGTAGATGTCGACTGGAATGACGCTATCGCGAGCAGGCTCACTCCTACAGGGGATCCTGCGGTGTGACACATATCGCAGGCACAAAAAAGCCCGACTCAATGGTCGGGCTTTTTCTTTCCGCAAAAACCGATGCTTATTTAGCACGGCCTTTGTAGGAACCGCCTTCGCGGGTGTCGATTTCGATCTTGTCACCGATTTCGATGAAGTCAGCAACTTGCAGCTCAGTACCGTTGGCCAGCTTGGCTGGCTTCATGACTTTGCCGGAAGTGTCGCCACGCGCCGAACCTTCGGTGTAGTCAACTACGCGCACGATAGTGGTCGGCAGCTCTACGGAAACCAGACGCTCTTCGAAGAAGATCGCTTCGCAAACATCGGTCATGCCTTCTTCAACGAAAGGCAGAACAGCTTCGATGTCTTCAGCGTTCAGCTCGTACATGGTGTAGTCAGTGGTGTCCATGAACGTGTAGGTGTCGCCGCTGATGAAGGACAGGGTCGCTTCTTTGCGGTCGAGGATTACGTCGTCCAGTTTGTCGTCAGCGCTGTAAACGATCTCGGTCTTGTAACCGGTCAGCAGGTTTTTCAGCTTGGTTTTCATGATCGCGCTGTTACGGCCCGATTTGGTGAATTCAGCTTTCTGAACCAGCCAAGGATCGTTCTCGAGACGGATCACGGTACCGGGTTTCAGTTCTTTACCAGTTTTCATTGCGAATATCCGAATTTGGATGGGATTTACAAAAATCTAGGCCGCGTATCATATCCAATTTAGGTAAAACTGTACCAGCGCTGCGGCAAGATCAGCCTGCAAGCCTTGTTCCAGACACCATTTTTCAGCATTTTCCTGCAGTTCCGGCCAGTGTTTGCGGGTCGCAAGCCAATGTTCACCGATCGGTTGACTGGCACTCCACGCCCGCCACAGACCGTTCATCGCCTCAGCGGCGCCCGGCGACAAGCCTTTTGTGTAGAGCGCAAGGAAGGCATCGAGCTTGTCCAGATGGATGTCTTCGTCCTGCTGATAGATGTGCCAGAGCATCGGCCGCGCCGCCCATTGCGCCCGCACGAACGAGTCCTCACCACGCACCGCGTTGAAATCACAGCACCAGAGCAAGTGATCATATTGATCCTGTCGGACGAACGGCAGCACCTGCACAGTGAGCGACTGACGCACATGAATCGCACCAACCGCAAGGTTTTCCACCTTGAGCCAGTGCGCCACATCGCCAAGAATCCGCCCTTCCGGCACCAGCAGATGAGTCGGTGCAGCGTCCGCCGCCAAAACGTCCAGCCAACTGGCCAACCCGGCATTCTCGTAGGCAAACAGCGAGATCAGCTGAGCGCCAGGCGCACGATCGATGCCGAGATCTTGGAGGAATTGGCGCTGAGCCTCGGCATCCTGCTGAAATTGCCGACGCTGATCGAGCAATCCTCGCTCTCGCAACAATCCGCCAGTGCCCGGCTGGAATCCCGGAAAGAAGAAGAATTTCTGCACCGTTTTGTATTTGACCGACGGCAATCCATGGCAACCGATCACCCAGTCTTCGGCGCTGAGATAATCAAGGTTCATCCACAGTGGCGGCTGCTCGCGCGCAGCCATCGCGTCCATGTAGTCAGTGGGCAGCTGACAGGCAAATGCGGCGATCACGACATCGGCGGCGTCAGCGTGCGACCACTCGGCCGGCCAGTGTCGCACTTCGACGCCATGCTGCCATTGCTGTGCCTGGTCGATATCGATCTCGGGGCAGATACGTTCAAACGCACGCAGATCATCGACCCATAAACGCACCGGCAAACCATGCTCAGCCACCAATTGCCTGGCCAGACGCCAGGTCACGCCGATGTCGCCAAAGTTGTCGACCACGGTGCAGAAAATATCCCAGCGGGGTTTTAATTCCGGCATTCAAGACTCCCGTTGGCAAAAGCAGCGATTGTCCGCATAAATGACCTCGCGCAGAAGAGCCGACGGCGATTAATCTTCGTGCGACAATCGCCACTTGCCCGTCATCATCCGCCAGGAGGCTGCCATGCCCTATCGCCCCAATCCGCGTCGCCCGTTGCCTGTTCAGCTAAGTGCGCTGCATTTGACCGGCAGCATTGCCTTGGGCATGTGGCTGGGCTTTCTCGCCATTGCGCTGACCTGTTGGCTGCTGTCGCATTTTGTCTTCAAAGAGCAATTGGTACCGGTGGCTCAAGCGGTGCAGCAACTGGCCAATCCGCCCGCCGTGCAGGTGCAGCCGGACATTCCGCCGCAGAGCCCGCTGTTCGACCAGTACGAAGAAAACCTGCGCAAGAATGAACAGCAGGCTCGACTCGATCAAGCGCGCAGCAGTTCGCGAAATCAGTCGAACCCGAAATGCCAGTTCTGGCTGCAGCAGGATCAGACGGCTCCAAGCGAGAAAAGCCGCGCCAACGTTTTGCAATTCTGCGATTGATCATGAACAAACACAGCGTCCACCAACTGATTCTCGACAAGCTGCGCGTTGACCTCGACATCGCCGAACGCGCCGCACAAACCGCTTACGAAACCGCAACCCACGAAGAAAACATCGCCGAAAACAAGTACGACACGCTGGGTCTCGAGGCGTCGTATCTGGCGGCCGGACAGGCGAAACGTGTCGAAGAAATTCGCCATTCATTGGCGCTGTGCCAGAACCTGACTCTGCGTGCCTACGATGAAAATCGTGGCATCGAGGTCGGCGCCCTGCTCGGTCTGGAAGACGAAAAGGGTCGCGAGCAATGGCTGTTTCTGGCACCGGATGCGGCAGGTCTGAAAGTCGACGTGGTCGGTCAGCCGATTACCGTCATCACCCCGCGCTCGCCGCTGGGCAAAAGTCTGCTGGGCAAGCTAGAAGGTGATGAGGTGGAGATACTGGTGGCGGGCACCCGGCAACAGTTTGCTGTCACCGAGGTGCTCTGATTCAACGGATCAGTGAACCGGCAGTTCGACGCCGTCGAACAGTTCTTCCAGTTCCTGCTTGTTGTGGCACTGAATGGCTTTGGCCATCACTTCGCGGGTCAGGTGCGGGGCAAACTTCTCGATGAAGTCGCACATGAAACCACGCAGGAAGGTGCCGCGACGGAAACCGATCTTGGTGATGCTCGATTCGAACAGTTCGCTGGCATCCAGCACCACCAAATCATTATCGAGCTTGGTGTCGACGGCCATTTTCGCCACGATGCCCACGCCCAGGCCCAGGCGCACGTAAGTTTTGATCACGTCGGCGTCGGCAGCCGTGAACACCACTTTCGGCGTCAGGCCACGATGGCTGAAAGCTTCGTCGAGTTTCGACCGGCCGGTGAAACCGAACACGTAAGTCACGATCGGGTATTCGGCCAAGGCTTCGAGGGTCAGCTTCGGCAGCTTGGTCAGCGGGTGGCCCTGCGGCACGACCACGCAGCGGTTCCAGCGGTAGCAAGGCATCATCACCAGGTCGCCGAAGAGCTCCAGCGCTTCGGTGGCGATGGCAAAATCCACAGTGCCGTCAGCGGCCATTTCGGCGATCTGCATCGGCGACCCCTGGTGCATGTGCAGCGCCACGTCGGGGTATTGCTTGATGAAATTACTGATCACCGGCGGCAGTGCGTAACGTGCCTGGGTGTGGGTGGTGGCGATCGACAGGGTGCCTTTTTTCTCGTTGGAGAATTCCTGGGCGATCTGCTTGATGCTTTCGACCTTGCGCAGAATCTCACCGGCGGTGGTGATGATGCGCTCGCCGGCCGGGGTCACGCGGGTCAGGTGCTTGCCGCTGCGGGCAAACACTTCGACGCCAAGTTCGTCTTCCAGCAGGCGGATTTGTTTACTGATGCCCGGTTGCGAGGTGTAAAGGCTTTGGGCTGTAGCGGAAACGTTGAGGTCGTGGTGCGCCACTTCCCAGATGTAGCGCAATTGTTGAAGCTTCATATGAATCCCTCAAAGCAGGTAGACGCCACGGGCATCAGCGACGGTATATAACTATATTAATGGTTTGAATAATAAATCTAGAACTTTTTTATCAAAGCGCCATTATTCCTGCCTCAGCGATCCTCCCGCCGCCGACGCTCCACCAACGGCACCAGATAAACCGGCACCTTGGCCAATTGCAGGACCCGCGCCGCCGTGCGCCCCAACGGCGTTTCCGCGCCCACCCCGTGGCTGTGACTGCCGACGATCAGCAGATCGACAGAGAGTTTCTGCACCTGGTCGAGAATCACTTGCGACGGATCGCCCTGCAGCACGCGCACCGCGCGAATGCGCTGCAGATCCTGCTCGCCTTCATCTCCCAGTTCTTCGCGAAAACTTTCCAGCACCCGCTGCTCGATATTGGCGATGACAGTTTTCAGACCCTGGCTGTGAAATTCGTTCAATGCCTGCTCGTCGAGATAGCTCTGCAACACCGATTCGGCAAACAGCCCCATCGGCTCCACCGCGTGCACCACGTACAAATCGGCATTGAATGTTCGCGCCAGCGCCAAGGCATGCTGCATCACTAACGGTGCGTACAGACCGAGGTCAGTGGCATACAGCATCGAACGAATCATATGACCTCCTCGCGTGCCAACATGGCGGAGATTTGATTCAGCTTAGCAGTGCCTTGGCGAGTACGACGTGCGACGCAACGTCTTGAAGCACGTAGGCTTTAGACCGACGGTTCGTTACTGATGCCGTGCGGTACGTGGCCGGTGGCAACGACTTCGCGGGCGAGTTCGCAGTGGCCGGCCTGATCGTCGAAAAACACGTCGGCAGCAAACGCTTCAAGGAACGCCGACTTGGTCAGGCCGCCGAGGAACAGGGATTCGTCGAGGCGGATGTCCCACTCGCGCAAGGTGCGGATCACCCGCTCATGGGCCGGCGCCGAACGCGCGGTGACCAGCGCCGTGCGGATCGGGCAATCGTCATCGGGAAACTCGCGCTGCAACAGATTGAGCGCTGCCAGAAAACCTTTGAACGGCCCGCCGCGCAAAGGCTCGCGGGCGGCTTCACGCTCCTTGGCCTGAAACGCTTCCAATCCGCCGGATTGATAGACGCGCTCCGACTCATCGGAAAAGATCACCGCGTCGCCGTCGAAGGCGATGCGCAATTCGTCGCTGGCCGCGCGGCTGGCGCCACCGGACAGAATGGTTGCAGCAGCGAATCCGGCATCCAGCGCGGCGCGCACATCTTCGGCATGAGTCGACAGAAACAGGTCGCAACCGAACGCTTTCAAATACGGATACGGACTGCGCCCGCCGACGAACGCCGCGCGGGAAATCGCCAGACCGTAATGGTGAATCGAGTTGAACACGCGCAGTCCGGTGTCGGCGCTGTTGCGCGAGACCAGAATCACCTCGACCCGTGCTCGTCCGAGGCGACTGTTCAGGCTCAGGAGTTTTTCCACCAGCGGGAAGGCGTCGCCGGGCGCAAGAATTTCGTCTTCGTGCTCGATCTGATATTGCCGATAGGCTTCGACCCCGCTCGACAGATAGACCTTGTGGCTCTCGCTCAGGTCGAACAAGGCGCGCGACGAAATCGCCAGCACCAGTTTGTCATCGATGTTCTTGGCCATGCCTTCCCCCAGGGCGACCGGCTTAAACGTTGCGCCGGTCGATAAAACTTAAATTGCGATACAACGCTTCGATGCGCGGCAGCTCACAGCCCGCCGCTTTCGCCGCTGCCAATGGCCGAGCGTAGATCGCTTGCAGCTCCAGCGGGCGCTTGTGTGAAAAGTCGTGGTACATGCTCGGCCAGTAGTCGGGCATTTTCTCGGTCATCATGAACAGATAGTCGGCGTATCCCGGCGGCACGTCATGGCCGCAGGCCTTGGCGCCCTGCACCACTTCGGCCATCAACGCCTGAATCAACGCGCGACTGTCGGCATCGGCCATCAGCGGTGTGGTGCTGGCGCCGAGCAGAACCGAAAGTCCGTTATAAGGAATATTCCACACCAGTTTCTGCCAGCGCGCCTGTTGCAGATTGGGCATCGCCTGGGAATCGATTCCGGCAGCGCGGAACAACCCGGCCCCCTCCTCGACGATCGCCATAGGTGCGACGTCATCACTGGCCGGACCGCTGTGATAACCGACGTTCACCGCGCCCAAGGCTTGATGGGTGACTTGTCCAGGTCCCTCACGATGCACGCAGATCAGGCACAAACCGCCCAGCAGGTGAAGAGAATCGGGAAGCAGTTCACGCAGGCTGTCCTCGACGTCGAGACCGTTTTGCAGGACCAGCACTTTCGCATCGGGTTTGGCCGCTTGAATGATTGAAGGCGCGAGGCCGGCGATGCTGGTGGTTTTCGCTCCCACCAACAGCCAGTCGCATTTGGGCATGTCTTCGGCCGACGAATAGGCCTGCGCCGGATGCAACGTCAGCGGGCCATGCACCGCGCTGTTGATGTGCAAGCCGCGCTCGGCCACCGCTGAAAACTCGCTGCGCAACAGGAAGTGCACATCGAAACCGGCGCGCGCCAGCATCACACCGTAAAACCCCCCGATTGCACCGGTACCGATAATCCCTACGACCGGTTTATTCACTGCCCCCATCATGGCAACTCCTCTGCAATTCGACCCAGTGCCTGCGCCAGCGCCGCGTTCAGCGCATCGGCCGTCAGGCGCGTGTGCAATGCCCCAAAGAACTCACCGTCGCGCACCACAAACAGCGCCGGCAAATGAAAGACCTGATAGCGCTCCACCAACCCGCCGTTGTCGCCGGCATCGATCCAGCACAACTGATCGATTGCCAGATCGAGTCCCGGCAACACCTCGCGGGCATAACGGCAACTGGCGCAGCCGACGCTGGTGAAAATCACCAGCGAAACGCCGCTCATCGCCAATAGCCGTTGGTCGGCGTCGAAATCGGTCAGTTCGGATTCGACCACTATACTGGGGGAAACAATGTCAAATGGCCGACACAGGGAGTCTGTGCTCATGGGACGTTTCATTCCTCATCCGGACGAGGTGCCGGTTGAATTAACCTTGCTCAAGCCTGAGTGTATTTCCAGGCAACAGCTGCACACTATCAGCCTCGGCGGCATCGCTTGCAATTACCACCGTGCCTGGCGCCATGGCACCGCCCTGCAAGTACGCATGCCGACACTGAATGCCGACATCTGTTATCCGGGCTATGTAGCGTGGTGCCTGCGACGCAAAAAAGGCTATCTGGTGGGCATCGCGTTCACCGATGAGCAGACGCTGTTCAGTGCGCGAATGGGTGAGCAAGTGTGTCAGATCGAGCGCTATTGCCGCATGCACGACACCCACGATGACCTGCAAGAAATTCAGGCAGTGGCCCTGCAATGGGTCGAGCAACACGCCGACGAGTTCTCCCACGACAGCGTGCGCAAGGCTTTTGCGCAGCCAGCGCTGGACTAAAGCACCTTTTGCCCATTGTCTAGCAGGCGCTTTACGCGCTAAGGTTCCGCTCCCCGACGCGCTTAAATCTGCTGTGCTCCGCCGCGCGGGGATCGCTGGCGGCCGGCACCCGTGACCTGACGAGTAAACGATGGCTGATTTACCGATCAACGACCTAAACGTCGCCTCTAACGAGACCCTGATCACTCCCGATCAGCTCAAGCGTGATATCCCTCTGAGCGATGCTGCCCTGCGCACCGTCACCAAGGGTCGCGAAGTCATTCGCAACATTCTTGATGGCACCGACCACCGTCTGTTCGTAGTGATCGGCCCGTGCTCGATCCACGATATCAAGGCTGCCCACGAATACGCCGATCGCCTCAAGGTGCTGGCTGCGGAAGTTTCCGACACCCTGTATCTGGTCATGCGCGTATATTTCGAGAAGCCACGCACCACCGTCGGCTGGAAAGGCCTGATCAACGATCCGTACCTGGATGACTCGTTCAAGATTCAGGACGGTCTGCACATCGGTCGTCAGTTGCTGCTGGATCTGGCCGAAAAAGGCCTGCCAACCGCGACCGAAGCCCTCGACCCGATCTCCCCGCAATATCTGCAGGACCTGATCAGCTGGTCGGCCATCGGCGCGCGTACCACCGAATCGCAGACTCACCGCGAAATGGCTTCCGGCCTGTCCTCGGCAGTCGGCTTCAAGAACGGCACTGACGGCGGTCTGACTGTGGCGATCAACGCCTTGCAGTCGGTGTCCAGCCCGCACCGTTTCCTTGGCATCAACCAGGAAGGTGGCGTGTCGATCGTCACCACCAAAGGCAACGCCTACGGTCACGTGGTGCTGCGCGGCGGCAACGGCAAGCCGAACTATGATTCGGTCAGCGTGGCCCTGTGCGAGCAGGCGCTGAACAAGGCGAAGATCAAGCCGAACATCATGGTCGATTGCAGCCACGCCAACTCCAACAAGGACCCGGCCCTGCAACCGCTGGTGATGGAAAACGTCGCCAACCAGATCCTCGAAGGCAATCAATCGATCATCGGCCTGATGGTCGAGAGTCACTTGAACTGGGGTTGCCAGGCAATTCCAAAAGACCTCGCCGACCTGCAATACGGCGTGTCGATCACCGATGCGTGCATCGACTGGTCCGCCACCGAGAACACCCTGCGCAGCATGCACGCCAAGCTCAAGGATGTTCTGCCGAAACGCCAGCGCAGCTGATACGCGTTTTACAGGCATAAAAAAACGCCGGGCAATGCCCGGCGTTTTTGTGTGTGCGATTCAGATTTTGGCGGCGCGGCGCTGATGACGCTCCATGTAGCGCTCGACGTAGGAGCATGACGGGATCACCGTGTAGCCCATTTCTTCGGCGTACTGCAGCGCGCTTTCGGTCAGCGCTGCGGCAATGCCACGGCCACGCAGGGCGTTGGGCACGAAGGTGCGATAGATATCCAGGGTCTGTTTCCCCAGATCCATATAGGTCAGGTAGGCACGATGACCGTCCACATTGGTCTCGAACTGATGACCAGCCTGGTCATGGTGGATGGACAACGCCTCGCTCATCACTACTCCTCGCGGGTCTTGAATTCTGACCCCTACCTTACCGATGTTTTTCCGGCGAAGGAACATCTACGCCACCCCGTGCCTGATGGACACCGAGAAGAGCCACACCGATCTCGCGCAACCTGGCACCTGATAAATAGTAGGCACCATTGGCAAAAATGCTCAAGGTACGCTCGTCATCAAGCGGGTTGACGGGGGTTGCTCCGATGGACGCAGAGGTGATTGGGGAGAAGATCTTCCCGGGCCACTCACCTGAACATTGCCGGATGTTGAGACTTAAGACGTGCAGCCTTTTTTAAAGTCACCTCAACATGGACAAAGATAAGCGAAGCAGCGCGCAAAATCGGAACAAAAGTGTGGACGAATTCATCTAGACAGACTTTAGCCAAGACTGCAAAAACAGCACGTGGCAACGGGAACTTTTTCTCATTAACTCGCTCAGCTCGGGGCTTGCAGCTGGGTATTTTTTAAGCAGTGCAGTTAAAAGTTGCTCGAAAAAGAATCAACGCCTACAATTTTTTTTGCTTCTTGCCTTACGTCAGTTTACTTACTACAAGTAATGGGTAGTATGTACGCCGGCTATTTCCTCAATCGTGAGGAGACAGCCACTTAATTTGAAAGTCCTTGAAGGGGAACACGATGAACAACGTTCTGAAATTCTCTGCTCTGGCTCTGGCCGCAGTTCTGGCTACCGGTTGCAGCAGCGCATCGAAAGAAACCGAAGCACGTCTGACCGCTACTGAAGACGCAGCTGCTCGCTCCCAGGCTCGTGCAGACGAAGCTTACCGTAAAGCTGATGAAGCTCTGGCTGCTGCTCAAAAAGCACAACAGACTGCTGACGAAGCTAACGAGCGTGCTCTGCGCATGCTGGACAAAGCTAGCCGCAAGTAATAATCCCTCGGGATTGTTATCAAGCCGACCCGATTTTTCGGGTCGGCTTTTTTGTGCCCGATGCTTTTCCCCGGGCAATAAAAAACCCGCCGAGGCTACACGTATCGGCGGGTTTTTGATCTCGACTTACTGCTGCAAGTCGATCGGTGTGTTCGAGACTATCGGCGCCGAGGTATTCGGCGTGCCGATTTCAGTTGGCAGACCATCTTCAGCCGCGACCACATCACGCACCACATCCCAGTTCACGCGCAGGTTACTGGTGACGTCTTCGCGCTTGAGCATCGCATTGATCACGGCAGTGTGCTTGTCGACCACCGACGGGTTGCCCTTGTCGTCGATTGGTGTGTGCGCTTCCAGATAGACCTTGCCGCCACTGCTGCCGAACTTGTAGGCATCGTTGAGGATGCGCACCGAGGTACCGACCGGGACCATGCTGGCCATTTCCAGCACGTTGTTGTTGAACATGCGGAAGCAGCCGTGGCTGGTGCGCATGCCGATACCGAATTTCTTGTTCGAACCGTGGATCAGGTAGCCCGGCGTGCCCAGGGTGAACTTGAACGGACCCAGCGGATTGTCCGGGCCGGCCGGCACTACGTTCGGCAGCGGGTCGCCGTCAGCGGCGTGTTCAGCCTTGATCGACGCTGGAGGCGTCCAGGTCGGGTTGGGCGTCTTGGCGGTGATCGAGGTGTGCGCGATCGGCGAACCCCAGCCCTCACGACCAATACCCAGCGGGAACGTATACACCACGTTCTTGCCTTTCGGGAAGTAGTAGAGGCGGTATTCGGCGAGGTTGATGACGATGCCTTCGCGCGGGCCCGGCGGCAGAATGAAACGGGTCGGCAGAACGATTTCGGTGCCGGCGCCCGGCAACCAGGCATCGACGCCCGGGTTGGCCGCGACCATTTCCGAGTAACCCAGATCGTACTTCGTGCCCAGATCGGCGAAGGTGTCTTCGTACTTGGCTTTGATCACCTGCACCTGACCGATGATGTCTTCACCGGGTGGTGGCAGGGGAAACTCCAATGCAGCAACGGGACCGGCCACACACAGGGCGGCAAGTGACAGGCAGCGGGTGACGGCAGGAAAGCGCGGCAACATCCGGAAAATCCTTCGCATGATCAACAAGGGTATAAGAGCGCGATTGTACACCGCACTTTGAATATTCGGGGAGCCACGCCGATGGACCGTGCTGAATGCGAAAAGATCGCAGACTTCGGCAGCTCCTACAGGATTACGCGAACCCATGTAGGAGCTGCCGCAGGCTGCGATCTTTTGACTTTAGAGCTCGAACCGCAATTCCGGCCAGATTGGTGAAGTGCCGCGCTTCTGCGACTCCAGAATCGCCCGGCACAGCGAGCACAGGCGCTGATCCTGAAACACCCGGCGATCCACGCTCGACCAGCGCGGCTGCGCCGGCAGCAGACTGCCGCACAGGGTGCGATCGGCCGAACCACCGAGTTCGAGTTGCCGGGTCACCAGATGCACCCGCACTTCCTGGCAGGCGAACAGATCCAGCTGCTCGTCAGGCTCGATCAGTTGGTAGGCAAACAGGGACCAGGCAGAACGCGACATCGGGGGCTCCAAATAAGGGGGCGCCACATTAGCCGAAAGCCTGCCCTTAGAAAAGCCTCATAACAGCGGTTTTAGCGTCGGCCAGACATTTTCCAGCAACTTGCCCTGAGCCCCGGCCGCCGGGTGCAGACCATCGGCCTGCATCAGGTCTGGATGACCGCCCACGCCGTCGAGGAAAAACGGCACCAGAGGGATCTTTTTATCGTCGGCGAGTTTGCCGTAGACCTCGGCAAAAGCATCGGTGTAGCGCTTGCCGTAATTGGGCGGCAGTTGCATGCCGAGCAACAGCACCTTGGCCCCGCTCTGACGCGAGCTGTCGATCATCGAGGCAAGATTTTGTTGCAATTGATTTGGCGGCATTCCGCGCAAGCCATCGTTGCCACCCAGTTCGAGGATCACCAGTTCCGGCTTATGCTCTGCAAGCAGCGCCGGCAGCCGTGCCTGGCCTCCGGCACTGGTGTCGCCACTGATCGAGGCATTGACCACTTTGTCGTCGAAACCCTCCTGTTTGAGCCGTTGTTCGAGCAACGACACCCACCCCAAGCGGGTATCCAGTCCGAAACCGGCGCTGATACTATCGCCAACGATCAGGACAGTACCCGCCGCTGCGTTCTGGGCCATGCACATCAAGGCCAGGCCAGCACTCAAAAACCACACACGCATCGGATTCTCCATGGGCGCAAGCATTCTCACCGCGAAGAACCTCAGCAAAGTGGTTCCCAGCGCGGAAGGTGAACTGACTATCCTGCACGAACTCAGCCTGGAACTGAACAAGGGCGACAGCCTCGCCATCGTCGGCGCATCCGGTTCGGGCAAATCCACCCTCCTCGGCCTGCTCGCCGGCCTCGACCTGCCAAGCAGTGGCGAAGTCATTCTCGCCGGCCAGGGCCTGAGCAATCTCGATGAAGACCAGCGCGCACGCATTCGTGCCGAGCACGTGGGTTTCGTCTTTCAATCGTTTCAACTGCTCGACAGCCTCAACGCACTGGAAAACGTCATGCTGCCGCTGGAACTCGATGGCCGCAAAGACGCCCGTGAACGCGCGACCGAATTGCTCCAGCGCGTCGGACTCGGCCAGCGCCTCACGCACTCGCCGCGCCAGCTCTCCGGTGGTGAGCAACAACGTGTTGCGATCGCCCGTGCGTTTGCCGCCGAGCCCGATGTGCTATTTGCCGACGAACCGACCGGCAACCTCGACAGCCACACCGGTGAGCGCATCAGCGATCTGCTTTTCGAATTGAACAAGGAACGCGGCACCACCCTGGTGCTGGTGACCCACGACGAACGCCTGGCCCATCGCTGCCGGCGCCTGATCCGTCTTGAAGCCGGGCTGTTGGTCGCCCCTCTGGAGCCTTGATGGCACGTTTGCCGCTGTTGCGTCTGTTCAGTCTCGCTATACGCCAACTCCTGCGCGATGCCCGCGCCGGCGAATTGCGCGTGTTGTTCTTCGCCTTGGTCGTTGCAGTAGCGGCGAGTACCGCCATCGGCTATTTCGGTGCCCGACTGAATGGCGCGATGATGCTGCGCGCGACCGAGTTCCTCGGCGCCGACCTGGTGCTTGAGGGAAGTTCGCCAGCACGCGAAGAACAGATCAGAAGCGGCACCGAGCTGCGTCTGAAGCATGCGCAAGTGGTGGAATTCTCCAGCGTCATCGCCACCGACAACGGCATTCAGCTGTCGAGCATCAAAGCCGTCGACCGCGCCTATCCGTTGCGCGGCGAACTGAAGAGTGCGCCAGCGCCCTTCGCCACCGAAGAACCCGGCGGTGAACCGCAACCCGGCGAAGCCTGGGTCGAAGTACGCCTGCTGACCGCACTGGATCTGAAGATCGGCGACAGCATCGATGTCGGCATGAAGACATTGAAAATGACCCGTGTGCTGACCTACGAACCGGATCGCGCCGGCAACTTCTACAGCCTCACGCCGCGAGTGATGATCAACCTCGATGACCTCGCCGCCACCGGTGTCGTGCAACCCGGCAGCCGCGTGAGTTACCGCGAACTGTGGCGCGGCGAACCGCAGGCGCTGGAAACCTATCGGCAACTGATCAAACCCGGGCTCGCTGCGAATCAGCGGATTCAGGATGCCCGCGATGGCAACCGGCAGATTGGCGGTGCACTGGGCAAGGCCGAACGTTATCTGAACATGGCCAGTCTGGTCGCCGTGCTGTTGGCCGGTGTCGCGGTGGCGTTATCGGCCAACCGTTTTGCCAGTCGCCGTTTCGATGCCAGTGCGTTGTTGCGTTGCCTTGGTCTTTCGCGCCGGGAAACCATGGTGCTGTTCAGTTTGCAGTTGACCGTGCTCGGGCTGCTCGCCGCACTGAGTGGTGCATTGCTCGGCTGGTTGGCGCAACTGGGTTTGTTCGCGCTGCTGCATGATTTGTTGCCAAGCGACGTGCCACCGGGCGGGCTGTTTCCAGCCATCGCCGGGATCGGCACCGGGCTGGTGGCGTTGGCCGGTTTCGCCTTGCCGCCGCTGGCCGCATTGGGTCGCGTGCCGCCGCTGCGGGTGCTGCGCCGCGACATGCTGCCGATCCCGTCGAGCACGTGGATGGTTTATGGCGCCGCGTTGGGTGCGCTCGGTTTGATCATGTGGCGCCTGAGCCTCGATCTGCTGCTGACATTCGCCCTGCTCGGCGGTGGCGTGGTCGCCGCGTTGGTCTTGGGTGGTTTGCTGCTGTTGTTGCTGCAAAGCCTGCGGCGGATGCTCGCCCGTGCTTCGCTGCCATGGCGCCTGGGCCTGGGCCAGTTGCTGCGCCATCCCTTGGCAGCGGCCGGTCAATCGCTGGCATTCGGTCTGATTCTGCTGTCGATGGCCTTGATCGCCCTGCTGCGCGGCGAACTGCTCGACACCTGGCAAAACCAGCTTCCGAAAAACGCTCCCAACTATTTTGCTCTGAACATCCTGCCAGCAGACAAACAGGCGTTCACCGATCACCTGATCAAAGTGTCCGCGCAAGCCGCGCCACTGTATCCGGTAGTGCCGGGACGATTGATCAGCATCAACGGCGAAGCCGTGCAGCAAATCGTCAGCAAGGATTCGGCGGGCGACCGCGCGGTTCAAAGAGATTTGAGTCTGACCTGGGCCGCTGATTTACCGGCGGGCAACAAGCTCACTGCCGGTGAGTGGTGGAAAGATCAGCCGACCGACGATGTTCCCGGGGTATCGGTAGAAGGCAAAGTCGCCGAAAGCCTCCAGCTCAAACTCGGCGACCACATGGTGTTCAGTGTCGGCGGGGTCAATCGCGAGGCGAAGGTCACCAGCCTGCGCGAAATAAACTGGGACAACTTCCAGCCGAACTTCTTCATGATCTTCCAGCCCGGCACATTGAAGGATCTGCCGGCGACTTACCTGACCAGCTTCTATCTGGCGCCGGGCCATGACCAGCAGATCGTCGAACTGTCGCGTACCTTCCCGGCGGTGACCATTCTTCAGGTCGAAGCGCTGCTCGAACAGCTGCGCAGCATCCTCGCCCAAGTCACCCTGGCCGTGGAATATGTGTTGTTGTTTGTTTTGGCAGCGGGCATGGCCGTGCTGTTTTCCGGCTTGCAGGCGACGCTCGATGAACGCATTCGCCAAGGTGCGCTGTTGCGTGCGTTGGGTGCGGAGCGGCAGTTGCTGATCAAGGCGCGGCGTATCGAGTTCGGTTTGCTCGGTGCGGTCAGCGGTTTGCTCGCAGCGATCGGTTCGGAAGTGGTGAGTCTGGTTTTGTATCGCTACGCGTTCGATCTACCGTGGCACCCGCATCCATGGTTGCTGGTGCTGCCGTTGATTGGCGCGGCGTTGATTGGTGGCGCCGGCGTATTCGGAACGCGCCGGGCACTCAATGCAAGTCCACTGACAGTGTTGCGTGAGGGTTGATAGACTCAAGCGGTCTTAATCACAAGAAGTTGCCATGAGCCGTTATCGCCCTCCCCGCACCGCCGGCACCGCGCTGATCACCCCCGAAGGTGAAGCGCGGATGCGCGCCGAATTCCATGAGTTGTGGCATGTGCGCCGCCCGCAAGTGACGCAATCGGTCAGCGAGGCGGCGGCTCAGGGCGATCGCTCGGAGAACGCCGAGTACACCTATGGCAAGAAGATGCTGCGCGAGATCGACAGTCGCGTACGCTTTCTCACCAAACGCCTGGAAGCATTGAAAGTCGTCAGCGAAAAACCCAGCGATCCGAACAAGGTCTACTTCGGCGCTTGGGTAACCATCGAAGACGAAAACGGCAAGCAATCGCGCTACCGCATCGTCGGCCCGGATGAACTGGATCTGAAACTGGGCCTGATCAGCATCGACTCGCCACTGGCCCGCGCCTTGATCGGCAAGGCGCTGGATGCAGAAGTCCGGGTGCAGACGCCGACGGGTGAACAGTTCGTTTACATCGTCGCTATCGACTATCCGTAAAGCGTATCAGCGTCGGGTGATCAAGCCCTGCCGCGCAACGCGGGTCAGTTGCTTGATCATCTCCGGCGCATCCTCAACGCTCGGCGCTTGAATCACCGCCAGATCAAAGCTGTCACTGGCAAAACGCGCCAGCGACTCGCCGTCTTCAACGAACTGGATCAGGAACGCGGCAGGACCGCCGCTGCGACGTGGCCAGCCATCGAGATAACGCAACAGCGTCGGCTGATGTTTGCCGCCAAGGAGAATTTTCGGGTTGCGCTGGGTGATATGTGCCGTGATCGGCGCGGGACGTGCTGGAGGGCGTAGTGCATTCATCGTGTCGTGTCTCTGCCTCAAAAGTCTGCATGGCAGGTGAGAGGCAACACCGAACCAGCGCTTTAGCGGTATTTCGAAGCCCTGTTCCGGCTTCTGACGGCAACTGTTGAAGTCACCTGGCGCCCCGCAAGTAGCTGTTTAAATCGGCGCATGGGCAACATCCTAGAGAACGTGACCGATCAGTGTCAAGAATCAGCCGCAACAAAAAAAGGCCCGCACAATGCGGGCCTATTCCTTGAGCCAGAGCGCTTAGCCGGCGATGGCGCGGTCCACCGAGAGCTTGCCGGCGCCTTCGATCAGGACGGCGAGGCTGCCACCGAGCAGGGCCAGGGCGAACTCGTAACCGTTGTTGGCCATAAACAGACCGTTGCTGATGTGTACGGTGAAGATCGCCACCAGCGACAGGAAGGTCAGGCCCAACGCCGCCGGACGCACCAGCAGGCCGATGATCAAGGCCAGGCCGGCGAAGAACTCAGTACCGCCCGCCAATGTGGCCATCAGGTAGCCCGGGTGCAGGCCAATGCTGTCCATGTACTGCGCGGTGCCTGCCAGACCATACCCACCGAACAGACCGAAGAGTTTTTGCGAGCCGTGCGCAGCGAAGATTACGCCGACCGCAATGCGCAGGATGGTCAGACCGTAGCCGGCGCGGGTGAACAGTACTTTGTTGATCAGAGAGCTCATGGGGCATTCCTTGTTTTTGCGAGAAGTTGTGTGTGTTGGTTGGCCGCTATATTAATCAGTAAAACTCATGTTAAAAGCGCAAATATTCCGCCATAACAATCAGTTTATTAGATCATTTCCGTGAGACGACTTTTTGCGCCCCGGGCTCCAACGACTCCCGCTCCCGGTCGAACGCCAAGTAATACTTGTTCACGCTATTAACATAGCTGACCGGCCCCATTCCTACCTGCTCCATGGCAATGCGCTCGACCTGGAAGAACCACTGGTTAGGATTCAGCCCGCGCCGCCGGGCTTCGGCGCGCATGCCCTGCACGCGCTCGGGGCCAATGTTGTAGGCCGCGAGGGTGAAGGCCATGCGCTCGCGCTCGTTGAGTTTGGGGCTGTTGAAAAACTTGCGGCGAATCATCGCCAGGTACTTGGCCCCGGCCTGCACATTCGCATCGAGATTCTGAATATTGCTCACGCCGACTCGCTGAGCGGCGGAAGGCGTGATCTGCATCAGCCCCGTCGGGCCGCTGCCGCTACGGGCGTTGGGTTGCAGGCGTGATTCCTTGAACGCCAGTGCGGCCAGATTCAGCCAGTCCATGTTCTGCGCGGCGGCGTGCTTTTGCAGAGTCGGGCGCAGTTTTTCGAGACGCTGGCGATCGGCCTTAGCCAACGGATTGTGGACTTGGTACAGGCGTCGATAGATGCGCAAAAACGCAGCATCTTCGTTCGAGGGTTTCTTGTAACCGCCGAGGAAGCGGTCAATGCTTGCACGCAACATTGCGGCGTCACGGCGCACGAACCAGTACTCCTCGCCCGGCTCGCTGATGATCAGTTGCCGGTCAAAACGCAGCTTCGGCAGGATCTTGCCCCAACGCTCGGCGATAGGTTGCTCGACGATGGTCAGGTGAAAAATCCCGCCCTGAACCATCTCCAGCACATCTTCGACCGCCAGGGTCGGATCGACCCATTCGATCTTGATTGGCGCCAGTTTGTGCAACGCCAGTTTCTGATTGAGCTGACTGACCGCTTCCCCCGCCGCACTGCCGGTGGGCAACGCGAGGGTTTTGCCGGAAAGTTGCTCGACCTTGGTGTAGCGTCGCTCGCCCTTGATCCCGACCAACACCAGCGGCACGTTGCTGGCGACCGGTTCGCTACTGGCCACGGCATAGCCAGATTGCAGATCGAGCAATTCACCCGGTGCGACCAGATCACCTTCGCCACGCTGCAAGGCGCCGAGCAATTGGTCCTTGGCTTTGGGAATGATCTTGAGGGTGATTTCCTGGCCATCGCGAGCATGGCCATTGAGGTATTGCTCGAAGGCACGCAGGCGATGGTATTCGACGCCGATGGCCTGGCCCTGAACTTCGCCGGAGCTGTTGCGGCTCTGGTTGACCAGCACGCGCAATACGCGGCTGCTGCGAATCTCGGACAAGTCCCGCACCTTGGCCGCCGGCACGGCTTGCAACGGCCCGGGCAGGCGCGCGACCGCCGTCATCGGCAGTAGCAACGATCCACACAACAGGAGCAAAACCGAGGGACGAACCATCCACTCTCCGGAAAGAATACGGGGCAATTTCATCTCTGAAAGATCGAAATCACCGACAAAAACAGAGCGCTTGGAGCGCTGGCAAAGTGCGAGATACTGGCACAGTAATGGCACTTCTGCCAAACCGGGCTGCGTCGCGGCATCAAAAGACAGCTATAACTCGTTGTAGTTCTTGGCTTTTCTTATGAATCTACAGCTCTGGTATGCTTTCCGGCCTTCGGCCCGAGGTAGCAACCATGCAACTCATCGATATCGGCGTCAACCTGACCAACCCCAGTTTCGCCGACAAACACCAGGCCGTGCTTGATCGCGCCTATGCGGCCGGGGTCTGCCAACTGGTGCTGACCGGCACCAGCGTCGAGGGTAGCGAACAGGCTTTAGAGCTGTGCCAACAGCTGGATGAAAGCGGTCAACGGTTGTTCGCCACCGCCGGTATTCATCCGCATTCGGCCAGCGACTGGAACGCCGATAGCGCCCGTCGTTTGCGCAGTCTGTTGCAAGAAAAAAACGTCGTCGCCGTGGGTGAATGCGGGCTGGATTTCAACCGGGATTTCTCGCCGCGCCCACAACAGGAAAAAGTCCTCGAAGAGCATTTGGCGTTGGCCGTTGAACTGCAATTGCCGGTGTTTCTGCATGAGCGTGATGCCAGCCAGCGCCTGTTGGAAATCCTCAAAGTCTTCCGCGATCAACTGCCCGCCACTGTGGTGCATTGCTTCACCGGCGAGCAAAAAGCCCTGTTCAGCTACCTCGATCTGGACCTGCACATCGGTATCACTGGCTGGATCTGCGATGAGCGTCGGGGCACGCATTTGCATCCGTTGGTGAAAGAGATCAAACGCGGGCGCCTGATGCTGGAAAGCGATGCGCCGTACCTGCTGCCGCGCACCCTGCGACCGAAACCAAAGAATGGGCGCAATGAACCGGCGTATCTGACTGAAGTGCTGCGCGAAGTGGCGTTGCACCGCGGCGAAACCGAGGAAGATCTGGCGGCGCACACCACGGCGTGTGCCCGCGCGTTCTACAACCTCCCGGCATTGGCGATCTTTTGATCTCTTGACTCACATCAAATCGAGTCCTCTGCATAGCGGCACAATAATGGCACCTTGCCAAAACTGTTTCCGCTATCAGAGAAGACCTCCATGGGTGCCTGGCTTAGCAATATCTCGCTGAAATACAAATTCTGGGCGGTCAATGCGGTCGCCTTCGTCACCACCCTTTTGCTGGTGCTGTACGCCGTGCAGCTCGAACAACAGGCGCGCAGTCACGCATCACAGGCCTCGGCGCAAGCCCAGGCGCAATTGCTCAAGGCCTGGCCGGCCGGGCAGGCATTGCCCAAGGCCGATCAGGTGCTGACCTTCAAGCGCGGCGAAGCACCGCGCCTGAACGATCAGCCCTTGCTGGAAATCACGGAAAGCAACGGCTGGAACGAGATCAATCACCTGCCGCTGTTCGGCGATAACCCGCTGATGGGCGCCGAAGTGTTCAGTCGCGCCGATGGCCAGCAAGTTGCGGTCATTGCCTACGGCCCGAGTCTGAGTCAGGTGTTCAGCGAGCGTTTCGCCAACTATGCGGTGGCGGTGTTCATCCTGATGTTCGCCATGCTGTGTGCCTCGCAACTGCTGATCCGTTTTCTGCTCAGCCAGCTCAACACCTTGAAGGACGTCATGCTTCACGTTGAGAAAAGCGGCGATCTCTCGGCTCGTGTGCCACTGGCAGGCAAAGACGAAGTCGGGCAGATGGCCAATGCGTTCAACGCGATGCAGGCCGGTTACCAGCGCGTCGTCACCACCGTGGCCAACACCGCACGGCAACTGGATGTCGGCGCGGCGCGACTGGCATCGAGCATGAACGAAGTGCGCCACGGCATGCTTGGTCAACAGAGCGAAACCGATCAGGCCGCTACCGCGATCAACGAAATGACTGCCACGGTTTATCACATCGCCCAACACGCCGGCGCCACCCGCGACTTGTCGCAGACTGCCGATGGCCTCGCTGGCAGCGGTCAGCAAGTGGTCGCCCGGGTGCAGCACTCGATTGCCGGGCTGTCCAGCGGTGTGCAGCAGACGGCCGAGATGATTCAACGGCTGGCCGAGGACAGTCAGAAGATCAACGGCGTGGTCAGCGTGATTCACAGCATTGCCGAGCAGACCAACTTGCTCGCCCTGAACGCTGCCATCGAGGCCGCCCGCGCCGGTGAAATGGGCCGGGGGTTTGCCGTGGTCGCCGATGAGGTGCGCAATCTGGCGAAACGGGTGCAGACCTCGACCGATGAGATCACCACGATGGTCTCGGCCTTGCAGGCTGGCACCCGCGATGCGGTGGATTTCATGCAGGAGAGTTCGTACAAGGCCGACGATTGCGTGCAGCAGGCGCAGGAGGCCGGCGAAGCACTGGCGGAAATCACCGGGGCGGTGGCGCAGATGCGTGAAAGCAACACGCAGATTGCCGTGGCGGCGGAGCAGCAAAGCCAGGTTGCCGAGGAGATGAACCGGGCGGTGGTGAGTATTCGTGATGTGACCGAAAACACCGTGCAACAAACAGTGGATTCGGCGACGACCAGTAATGAGCTGGCGACGTTGGCCGGGGAGTTGAGCAAAGCAATAGGTCAGTTGAAGCTCTGAAGATCAAAAGATCGCAGCCTTCGGCAGCTCCTACAGGTGTACGCATTTAAATGCCGGAGCTGCCGAAGGCTGCGATCTTTTTTGTCCATCATGACTATGATGCCAATAGCCAACCTTGATTCGCCGCCCTCGCCGCCCGGGCCTATTCTTCAAGCATGTGTTCAACATGGATCGAGGAGTAGAAAACATGGGCAAACGTCACCCCAATCTTCCCGCGTGGCAATGGCGCGCGTACCCGGGTAATCACCAGCACCCGACCAATCTGGTGCTGCACCTGATTGCCGTGCCGTTGTTTATCGTCGCGTTTCTGCTGATCGTGTCCGGGGTGTTCAGCCTGAGTCTGGCCAGCGTCGCCATCGGCGTGATCGGTATCGTTGCGGCGCTGGGTTTGCAGCGCCACGGCCACAGCCTGGAGGCGCAAGCCTCCGAGCCGTTCAGTGATCGTAAAGATGCCGTGTCGCGCTTATTGGTCGAGCAGTTTCTGACCTTTCCGCGCTTCTTTCTCAGCGGCGGCTGGTGGCGCGCTTGGCGTGAACGCCACCGTCGGCACTGACTCAGGCGAAGATCGTGACGGTCTGGCGACTCATCGCAATCAGTTCACCTTCTGCGCTCCACAGCTTGGCGGCGACATGGCCGTAGCCATCGGCGGCGTACTCGATGTCGGCCAGGTATTGGCACCAGTCCAGCGTGCTCAAATCGTGTAGCGGCTGCACAAATTCGATGGTCCAGGTCAGCGTACTGCCCGGTGCAGGCTTCTTCAGATACGGCAACAGCGCGGGCGGCCACGCATCGACCAAGGCCAGCAGATGCGCCTCGTTGACCGGTTCTTCTTTGACATCTCCACGCAAGCGCACCCAGCCGCCCATCAGCCGCGATTGAGTGCCGGTGAACGGCATGCCGCCGACGCTCCAGCGCATTGCCAGATGACGCATGAACTCCGGGGTCACGCCTTTGATATAGGGTAATTCCTGGCATTCATCCCAGTGTTTCATTGACGGCGCCGGATACGCTTCGACTGCCACCTCCGACGGCCGAGAGGCACCGAAACTACCCTGAACGATGGTCACCACCTGACCATTCTGGATCGCCCGGCCCATGACCTGGCTGACGGCCTTGCCTTCGCGCAGTACATCCACTTCGAAACTCACCGGGACTTCAGGCTCGACCGGGCCGACAAAGGTGATCGCCAGCGAACGTACCGGGCGATCCGCCGGGACCTTCGCGCGTATGGCTTCGTATTGCAGCGCAGCCACCAGACCACCGAAGCTCGCACGCCCCTGGCCCCATTCGGCAGGAATGGTCAATTCTGGTTGGCGGCGGACCGCCTCGAGCAGATCGCTAAAGCGCATGGCAACCTCAAAAAACGAAAAAGGAATGCAGGGATCTTAACCAGACCTGCATAGCGCCGCAGCGTCTATTCCGGTCAAATGGGCTGACAGAAAGGCCTTAGCGTATTTCAAATACAGACACAAAACCCTGTAGGAGCTGCCGAAGGCTGCGATCTTTTGATTTTGATTTTGATTTTTAACAACAAGATCAAAAGATCGCAGCCTTCGGCAGCTCCTGCAGGGGATATCGCGGGGCTCAGGTTATTTGAAACAGGCTGAACTGAGTTTTTCCAGCACACGATCAGCTTTGCTTTCGGCTTTGATCATGGTCGCCTGCCAAGTGACGACACAGGGCTGAAGATCCGCCTCCAGTTCGGCTTTCGCCAGCCACTGCCAGCAATCGTGCCAGTCACCCAACGCGCCTTGGGCCGACTTCAATCGCGCCAGCGCCGCCTCGGGCAAGCGGTCCAGTTCGGGATAGGCTTCGATGCCGTAGCGCACGCGCTTGATCAGCAAACGCAAGCGGTGACGGTCGTGAGCGGGATCGTGCAGCGCCTCGTCGAGTTTCTGCCATTGCTTGCCGAGGCGTTTTTCGATGCGCTTGTCCAACCCCTTGAGCAAGCCCTGACGCTGTGAGGCGCGCAGGAATCGCGGGAACGCGTCGAGAATCATCAGCAGCGAGGCCACTTCGCCACTCGCCGCCAGCGCCGGATAAGCCTCGGCCATCTGCGCCATGCGGCGTTGCGCGGCTTCGGGCTGATCATGCGCGAGCAGGTACGCCGCCAACACCTCGCGATCACGCCACGGGGTGGTCAATTGGCCGACCGCCGAGGCGGCATCTTCCAGTTGCTCGACACCGGGCAAGCCGCGCAATGGCCGCAACAGGCTGCGCAAGCGCCGCACCGTAGTGCGCAGATCGTGCAGCGCCTCGGGGTCGGTACGTGCCGTCAATCGCGCCTGACAGGCCAGCAGCCGTACCTCCAGGCTCAGGACATGAGCCACCAACCGGTCAACCAACGCAGACATCACTTGCTCCTGATTCCAATGGATTGAAAATCATACTGCCGCCCAGTGACCGCAGCCTCCTTGCTTCACGTCAGCAGCTTAGCGGCCGGCGCGGGATTCGCGAATGTAGAAACGCGCTTTCTCGGCTTTCTTGCTGCAGCCTTCGAAACCCTCGAATTGTTGCTGGGTCTTGGCGGCGGTCAGCAGCGACAACGCTTTGGAGTAGCTGACGGTGCCGGCAAAGCCTTCGGCCTTGGCCAGATCCAGCTCATGCCAGGCCGCGTCGAGCTGGCTGCCGCAGCTGTCGCGGTAAGCGGTTTTACCGGCGCAACCGGCCAATGCCAGAGCCATCAACGGCACACAGATCCAGGCTTTCATCACTCACACCTCAAATAGGTCAACAATCGTGCAGGTAAGACGGCCTGGCTGCGAAAAAGTGCCTTGCCGGCGGGTGAAACCGCGCAACTGAGAAGGATAGCGCTGAAGGGTCATGCAGGAGCGAAAAAACGACGTCACTGGCGCACTGAACGACTTCGGCGATTGAGCCGGTCCGGCGATGGGTGCATTGTGGAACCTTGTCGGGAGGACGCTGGATGAAAAAAAAACGTGTCGCGCTGGTACTGGGCTCCGGTGGCGCCCGGGGCTATGCCCATATAGGGGTCATTGAAGAGATCGAGAAACGCGGGTACGAAATCGCCTGCATTGCCGGCTGTTCGATGGGCGCCGTGGTCGGCGGGATCTACGCCGCCGGCAAGCTCGATGAATACCGCAACTGGATCGAAAGTCTCGACTATCTGGACGTACTGCGCCTGGTCGACGTGAGTTTCCGCCTCGGCGCGATTCGCGGCGAAAAGGTCTTCGGCCAGATCCGCAAGATCGTCGGCGAAATCAACATCGAAGACTTGCGCATCCCCTACACCGCGGTCGCTGCCGACCTCACCAACCAACAGGAGATCTGGTTTCAGGAAGGCTGCCTGCATCAGGCGATGCGCGCCTCGGCGGCGATTCCGAGTCTGTTCACGCCAGTGATGCAAGGCAATCGCATGCTGGTCGACGGCGGCATTCTCAACCCGTTGCCGATCGTGCCGGTGGTGTCGAGCCACTGTGATCTGATCATTGCGGTCAACCTCAACTCGACCAACCAGCGTCACTACAAACTGCCGGTGATCCAGCGCCCCGCCGCGTTCCGCTCACGCTTCGACAACCTGATCAGATCACTGGGATCGAAGATGCCGTTCCGCCGTACACAGGCCGAGCAACTGTTGCGGCTCGAGCAGGAAGCGTTGCGTGCCGAAGCAGCAGACATCAACCCCTGGCTGGACGGCGCCGAGCCGGAGAGCCAGCAACCGGCCGCCGCGCCAGAGCGTGAAGGCGCGCCGAAATCGGCGACCGGTTCATTCATCATCGATAACGTCGGGCCGGCATCGCTGCTGGATTTGATCAACCAGAGTTTCGAGGTGATGCAGACCTCGTTGGCGCAGTACAAGATCGCCGGGTATCCGCCGGACATCCTGATCAACGTGCCGAAGCGGGTGTGCCGGTTTTTCGAGTTTTACAAGGCGCCGGAGCTGATCGCGTTGGGGCGCGAGATTGCGCGGGATACGCTGGATCGGTATGACAGTGAGCAGAGCAGAGAGCCCTGAAGTTTTCCGCAGTCTTTAAGGGCCTCATCGCTGGCAAGCCAGCTCCCACAGTGATCGAGGTGATACACAGATTTCAATCACAGCTGAAAAACCTGTGGGAGCTGGCTTGCCAGCGATGGCGTCTGCCGGGACAACAAATGGCTAAAGAGTGTTGTCACTCAACAGCCGATAGCCAACCCCCGCCTCAGTCACGATAAACCGCGGCCGCGTCGGATCATCCGCGAGTTTCTGGCGCAAATGCCCCACCACAATCCGCAGATAATGGCTGTCCTCGGTGTGGGTCGGCCCCCAGATATCCTTGAGCAATTGCTGCTGGGTAATCACTCGCCCCGGATGCCGCGCCAGTTGCGCCAGCACTGCGTACTCCTTACGAGTCAGCGCCACTTCGACACCGTCGAGCAACACCCGCCGATAGGCCAGATCCACGGTCAGCGGGCCGAAGCTCAACGCAGCCTGCTGCGCCTCCCCCGCCGGCGCCTGACGCAACAAGGCGCGGACCCGGGCGAGAAACTCCTGGATGCCGAACGGCTTGGTCACGTAGTCATTGGCGCCGCCATCCAGTGCCTGGACTTTCTGCCCTTCGCTGGCGCGCACCGACAACACCAACACCGGCGCCGTGGCCCACTCGCGAAATTCGCGCAGCACTTGCTGGCCGTCCATGTCCGGCAGACCGAGGTCGAGCACCAGCAAATCCGGTTTGTTCAGCGCCGCCTGCGCCAGGCCTTCGGCACCGGTGCCGGCCTCAAGCACTTTGTAGCCTTGGGAAGCGAGGCTGATGCGCAGGAACTTGCGGATCTGCGGTTCGTCGTCGATGACCAAAATGGTCGCGGTCTGGCTCATGAATTCACATCAACACAAAAGAGTGGCAAGAGAGTAGCGCAGTCCGCATCAGGCTTCATTGTCCATCCCCGGTTGCGCTTGCAACGGCAAGTGCAAGGTGATGCAGGTGCCGCGTCCGTCGATGCCGTCGGCGACACTGATGCGACCGCCGTGCGCGCCGACCATGCCCTGACAGATTGCCAGGCCGAGGCCAGTGCCCTGCCCCCCGCGATCACCACGGGCTGCGGTGTAGAACATGTCGAAAATCTTCGCCCGCTCATCCTCGGGAATCCCCGGCCCCTCGTCGCTGACCGAGAAGAAAATCTCCTCGTCATTCGCTCCCGCGCTGAGTTGTAAACGACCGTGAACAGGTGAGAAACGCGCTGCGTTTTCCATCACATTGACCAATGCCTGTTCAATCAACGCGGCATGGACGAACAATAGCGGCAACTCACTCGGCACATCGGTACTGACCTGGAGCGGCGCCAATACCGCGCGCAGGCGATTGAGTGAGCTGCCGACGATATCGGCGGGCGACACCCAGTCCCGCGCCAGTTTCAGCGCACCGTGGCCTAGGCGCGTCATGTCGAGCAGATTCTGGATGTAGCGGTCGAGGCGTTCGGCTTCATCACGGGTGCCCTCAAGCAGTTCACGACGATCCTCCAGCGGGATCGCTTCGCCGAGGGCCAACAGGCTGTCGATGCTGCCGCGCATGGCGGTCAGCGGCGTGCGCAAGTCGTGAGACACCGACGCCAATAGCGCACTGCGCAATTGTTCGGTCTCGCCGTGCAGGCGCGCGGCTTCCAGGTCATCGGCCAACTGCGCGCGCGCCAGCGCTTGGGCGAGCGGCTGACTCAACGCGGTGAGCAAGCGGCGACGCTGGCCACTCAAGGTCTGGCCTTCCTTGGCACACACGCCAAGCAACGCCAGCGGCCCATCCTCGACCGACAGCGGCCACCACCACCAGCGTCCGAACGGCAACGTGCCGGTGCCCATGCCCGCCGGTTGATCGTGCTGCCAGGCCCAATCGGCGGCGGCGCGTTCGGACTCGGTAAATTCCAGCGGCCCGCCGGTCTCGATTTTCCAGCCGCCCTGGCCGTCGCGATTAAGCAGGCACAACTGCAGATCGCTCCAGCCATTGAGGTGTTGCGCGGCAGCGCTGACCACAGCCTGGCGATCGGTGGCGGCGGTGAGTTTGCGCGACAGGTCAAGCAGTTCGGTGGTTTCTTCCTGGGTGTCACGCAAGGCTTGCAATTGCCGACGCTGACGCGCCGCAAGATTACCGGTGAGCGCCGCCATCAACAGGAAAAACAATAAAGTCAGGACGTCTTCTTCGCGCTGGATGGCGAAGGAAAAATTCGGCGGGATGAACAGAAAGTCATAGGTCAGAAACGACAACGCCGCACAGGCCAGCGCCGGACCGAGACTGCTGCGCACCGCCACCAGCAACACTGCCGCGAGGAACACCAGCGAGATATTCGGCAGCGGCAACACACTCGACACCGCCCACGCCAGCGCACTGGCCAACACCGTGGCAACCAGCGCCAGCGCATAGTCGAACCACACCAGTGTCAGCGGGTTTCGCGGGCGCGACTGCGGGTGTTCATGATCGTTGTCGAGGACGTTGATTTCCAGCCCATGGGCCTGACGCAACAGACGCGCCGCCAAGCCACCGCCGAACAGTCGACGACGCCAACTGGGCCGAGACTGGCCGACCAACACCAGACTCGCACGGCGCTCGGCAGCATGCTGGACCAAGGTTTTCGCCACTTCACCGGCGCGCAGCAACACCACTTCACCACCGAGGCGTTCGGCCAGTTGCTGAGCGCTTTGCAGGCGCAGGCGCGATTGCTCGTCGCGTACGCTGCCGTTATCGACATGCACCAGACTCCACGGTAAATGCCGGCGCTGGGCGACACGACTGGCATGCCGTACCAGGCGTTCGGCTTGCGCATCACCATCGACGCCGACCAGCAATCGCCCGCGCACTGCCGGGGCGGCCTGACCGAGCTGGCGATAGCCTTGAGCGAGATCGTTATCGACCTGCGCAGCGGCGGTTTGCATCGCCAGTTCGCGCAACGCGGTGAGGTTGGTCTGGGTGAAAAACGCATCGATCGCTGCGCGGGCCTGTTCCGGCACGTAGACCTTGCCTTCACGCAGACGCTCGAGCAGTTCACGCGGCGGCAGGTCGATCAACAGCAGTTCGTAGGCTTCTTGCAGCACCCAGTCCGGCAAGGTTTCGCGCACTTGCACACCGGTGATGCCGCGCACCTGATCGTTGAGGCTTTCCAGGTGCTGGACGTTGACCGTGGTGAATACGTCGATACCGGCGGCGAGCAGTTCCTGAATGTCTTGCCAGCGTTTCGCGTGGCGGCTGCCGGGGGCGTTGCTGTGGGCCAGTTCATCGACCAGCACCAACTTCGGCCTGGCCGCGAGAATGCCGTCGAGGTCCATTTCTTCGAGCATCACGCCACGGTATTCCGAGCGCACCAGCGGTTGCTGCGGCAGGCCGCCAAGCAACGCTTCGGTTTCGGCGCGGCCGTGGGTTTCAACGACCCCAGCGAGGACTTTCACGCCTTGGCGCAATTGCGTGTGGGCAGCCTGAAGCATGGCGTAAGTCTTGCCGACACCGGGGGCGGCGCCGAGGAAAACCTTGAGCCGGCCACGGCCGTCACGGGGCAGGTCTGCTAACAGCGCGTCGGCGCGGCCGGAGTCGCTCATGCTTGATGTTCTCTCTTCCTGATGATCTCGTTCCCACGCTCTGCGTGGGAATGCAGCCCGGGACGCTCTGCGCCCCACCAAAGCGGACGCGGAGCGTCCATTGATGCATTCCCACGCAGAGCGTGGGAACGATCATCTTCTACAGTTTTTCCAGTGCCATGTTCAGCTCCAGCACATTGACCACCGGCGGCCCCACCAGCGGCTGTTCGATATGCGCATCGAGCAGTTGCTGAAGAGTCGATACCGGCACATTTCGCGCTGCTGCGACACGCGCCAGTTGATAGGCAATCGCTGCCGGTGGCAAGTGTGGATCAAGGCCGCTGCCGGAGGTGGTCAGCAAGGCCAATGGCACCGGGCCCTGACCAGGAACCTGCAATTTGTTGGCATCGTCGATCACCCGCGTGGCGAGTGCCGGATTGCTCGGCGCCAGGTTGCTCGCGCTGCTGGAAACGGTGGCAAACGCACCGGCGGAGGGACGTGGATGGAACCACGCATCGCCGACAAAATCCTGGGCAATCAGTGACGAGCCACGGACTTTACCGTCGGCGTCGTGCACCAGGCTGCCGTTGGCTTGAGCGGGGAATGCGACTTGCGCGACGCCGGTCACCACCAGGGGATAGGCGACGCCGGTGACCAGGGTCATCAGCACCAGCAGGCTCAGGGCCGGACGTATCATTGTGGACATTTCAAAATCCTCGAATTCGTTGGGCAAACTTTGGTGAGGTGTCAGGGAGATCTTTTCCCCCTCACCCCAGCCCTCTCCCCCAAGGGGGCGAGGGGGAAAGGGAGCCGATCTTTGTGCAGTTCAAAACCTGAGTTCGGCTCGGTATCTCAAGTCGGTGAAACTCCCGCAAACACCTCGATCAGTCCCCTCTCCCACCGGGAGAGGGTTAGGGTGAGGGGCTGCGATATCAGCCTCACACCAAATGCAGCGCCGTGAGCAACATGTCGATCGCCTTGATCCCCACAAACGGCACCAGAATCCCGCCCAATCCGTAGATCAGCAGATTGCGCCGCAGCAACGCTGCCGCACTCGCCGCCTGCACGCGCACACCACGCAGCGCCAGTGGAATCAGCACGACGATGATCAAGGCGTTGAAGACGATGGCCGAGAGGATCGCGCTCTGCGGACTGGTCAACTGCATGATGTTGAGCACGCCCAGTTGCGGATAAATCGAGGCAAACAGCGCCGGCAGGATCGCGAAGTATTTGGCCACGTCGTTGGCGATGGAAAACGTCGTCAGCGCGCCACGGGTCACCAGCAATTCCTTACCGATCTGCACCACGTCGAGCAGCTTGGTCGGATCGCTGTCGAGGTCGACCATGTTCGCCGCTTCGCGGGCAGCCTGGGTGCCATCGTTCATCGCCATGCCGACGTCAGCCTGAGCCAGCGCCGGGGCATCGTTGGCGCCGTCGCCGCACATCGCGACCAGGCGACCGTCGTTTTGCTCATGACGAATGCGCGCGAGTTTTTTCTCCGGGGTGGCCTCGGCGAGAACGTCATCGACACCCGCCTCAGCGGCGATGGCGGCGGCAGTCAGCGGGTTATCACCGGTGACCATCACCGTGCGAATGCCCAGTTTGCGCAGTTCTGCGAAACGTTCGCGGATCCCCGGTTTGACCACGTCCTTGAGGTGGATCGCGCCCAGCAATTTGCCGTCGGCACACACCAGCAATGGCGTGCCACCGCTCTGCGCGATCTTGTCGATTTCCCGCGACAGTGCCGGAGCCAGATCCGAGCGCTTCTGGCCGAGGAAACTCAGCAGCGAATCCACTGCACCTTTGCGGTAGACACGGCCCTGATAGTCGACGCCGGACAAACGGGTTTCAGCGCTGAACGGCACGGCAGTCAGGGTTTCCAGCGCCGGCTCAGGCTGTGGATGCAGACCGCGCAGGTACTCGACGATGGATTTACCTTCAGCGGTTTCGTCGGCCAAGGATGCGAACAACGCACCTTCAGCCAGTTCGCGACCACTCACACCCGGCGCGGCATACACCGCGCTGCAACGACGGTTACCGAAGGTGATGGTGCCGGTCTTGTCGAGCAGCAGCACATGCACGTCCCCCGCCGCTTCCACCGCACGACCGGACTTGGCGATCACATTGAGGCGCACCAGACGATCCATCCCGGCGATACCAATCGCCGAGAGCAAACCGCCAATGGTGGTCGGGATCAGCGTGACCAGCAGCGCCACAAGGAATACCAGCGGCAGGCTGCCGTTGGCGAAATGGGCGAACGGTTGCAGGGTCACGACTACCAACAGGAAGATCAGGGTCAGGCCAATCAGCAGGATGTCCAGCGCCACTTCGTTGGGCGTCTTCTGACGCTTGGCGCCTTCAACCAGTGCGATCATGCGGTCCAGAGTCGACTCACCGGGGTTGACGGTGATCTTCACCAGCAACCAGTCAGACACCAGTCGCGTGTTGCCAGTGACGGCCGAACGATCGCCACCGGATTCACGAATCACCGGCGCCGATTCACCGGTGATCGCCGCTTCGTTGACCGCGGCGATGCCTTCGATGACTTCGCCGTCACCGGGGATCATTTCCCCGGCTTCGACACGCACCACATCGCCTTTGCGCAGACTCGCGGCAGGCACCACTTGAAAGCTGCCATTGGCCAGTTTGCGCCGCGCGCTGAGGCCCTCGCTGCCAGCCTTGAGGCTGTCGGCGCGGGCCTTGCCGCGACCTTCGGCCAAGGCTTCGGCGAAGTTGGCAAACAGCACGGTGAACCACAGCCACAGGGCGATTTGCGCAGCGACGAAGGTCGGCACGTCGGCGTCGGGAATAAAGCACAGCACCGTGGTGAAAATTGCGGTCAGTTCGACCACCAGCATCACCGGCGAACGTTTCAGTTGCCGAGGGTCGAGCTTGACGAAGGCTTGCACCAGCGCCGGCCGCCACAGGGCCGAGATCGCGGTTTTCGCTTGTTCCGGCGCCTTGACGACGGCGGGTTTGATTGCGGGCATATTCATCATCCAGCTCCTAAAATGAAAGGCTTAGAAGCCCATGCTCAGGTGTTCCGCGATTGGGCCGAGCGCCAGTGTCGGCAGAAAGGTCAAGCCGCCCACCAGCAAAATGGTCACGGTCAACAGGGTCACGAACAGCGGGCCGTGGGTCGGGAAGCTGTTCTGCCCGATCGGTGCGGCTTTCTTCATCGCCAGGCTGCCGGCCAAGGCCAGAACCGGCAGGATGTAACCGAAGCGACCGATCAACATGCCCAGACCGAGCATCAGGTTGTGGAACGGTGTGTTGGCGCTCAGACCACCGAACGCCGAGCCGTTGTTGGCGCTCGCCGAGGTGTAGGCATAGAGCAACTGGCTGAAACCGTGCGGGCCGGGGTTGCTGATGGTCGCCGCAGCACTGGGAACCGCTGCGGCAATCGCACCGAGCACCAGCACGCCGACCGGCATGACCAGCAGGGTCACCACCAGTAATTGCACCTCACGCGCCTGGAGTTTCTTGCCGAGGTATTCCGGGGTGCGACCGATCATCAAACCGGCGAGGAACACCGCGATCAGCACGTTGAGCAACATGCCGTAGAGCCCGGCACCAACGCCGCCGAAGATCACTTCGCCGACCATCATGTTGACCAGCGCGACCATGCCGCTGAGCGGGTTGAGGCTGTCGTGCATGCCGTTGACCGAACCGTTCGACGCGGCCGTCGTCGTCACCGACCACAGCACCGTGGCGGTGGTGCCGAAGCGCGCTTCTTTACCTTCCAGCGGTGCAGTCTGTTCAACGGCAGCGTTGTTCAGAGACGGGTTCGGCTGATATTCGGCCCACAGCGAGGTCGCGCCACCGATCAGGAACAGCGCGAGCATGCAGGCGATAATCGCGCGGCTCTGGCGCAGGTCTTTGACGTAGTGGCCGAAGGTGAACACCAGCGCCACCGGAATCAGAATGATCGAAGCGACTTCGAACAGGTTGCTCCACGCGGTCGGGTTCTCGAACGGATGCGCCGAGTTGACGCCGAAGAAGCCGCCGCCGTTGGTGCCCAGTTGCTTGATCGCAATCTGGCTGGCGGCCGGGCCGAGCGGGATCACTTGATCAACGCCTTGCATCGTCACCGCGTTCACATACTGCGCAAAGGTCTGCGGCACGCCCTGCCAGACCAGATACAGCGCCAACAGCAAGCACAACGGCAACAGGCCGTAGAGGGTGGCGCGGGTCATGTCGACCCAGAAGTTGCCGAGAGTTTTCGTCGATTTGCGGCCAATGCCACGGCACAGCGCAACCAGCACGGCCAGGCCGGTGGCGGCGCTGACGAAGTTCTGCACGGTGAGACCGACCATCTGGCTCAGGTAGCTGAGGGTCGCTTCGCCGCTGTAGGACTGCCAGTTGGTGTTGGTCATGAAACTGACCGCGGTGTTGAACGCCTGCGTCCACTCCTGGCCCGGCAGATTTTGCGGGTTCAGTGGCAAGTGATCCTGGAACAACAGAATCGCGAACAGCAGCAGGAAACCGGCGAGGTTGAACGCCAGCAGCGCCAGCGTGTACTTCTGCCAGCTCTGCTCAGCCTGCGGATCGACCCCGGCGATGCGATAGCAACCGCGCTCGACCGGGCCGAGAACCGGCGTCAGCCAGGTGCGCTGACCTTCCATCACTTTGTAGTAGAAGCGCCCGAGCAGCGGCGCCGGCAGCAGGACCACCGCGAAAAACGCGAGGATCAGCCAATAGTCATAACTGTGCATAGCCGCTCCTAGTTCCGATCCGCGCGCAACAGCGCAACCAACAGATAAATGAACAGCCCCACTGCCAATAGCAGTGACACCCCGTCCAGAACGCTCATGGAAGATCTCCGTGTTACGGCGTATTGCCGCGTGTGGAGGCATTGTCGGAAAGGAGGCTGTAAAGGAACGAGAGCGAGGGGTGCTGCGGGGCATAAAGAAAGCGTAAAGAGTGGGTTTATGCGGGCGTTACAGCAGGTTTTTGCGCCGTCAGGCGGGCCTCTTCGCGAGCAGGCTCGCTCCCACATTTTGAAATGCACTCACCTGCTCGCGAAGACGGCATCAACGCCGACATCGCACCCAACTGGCGCACAAAAAGCAGCTATCCCACCGCGAACATCCCCGATACGACAGCTTTCAACTCATTACGACTTGTTTCAACGCAATGGCACGCCCACTGCAAACGCCCTCTCCCGAGCTTTTCAAACCGTTCAGGGAGCAAACGCATGAACACACAACTCAAACCCACGCTGGGCACGCTGCACCTGTGGGGCATTGCGGTAGGGCTGGTGATTTCCGGAGAGTACTTCGGCTGGAGTTACGGCTGGGGTGTGGCCGGGACCCTGGGGTTCCTGGTGACCTCGTTCATGGTCGCGACCATGTACACCTGTTTTATCTTCAGTTTCACCGAACTCACGACCGCAATTCCCCATGCGGGTGGGCCGTTCGCCTACAGCCGTCGCGCCTTCGGTGAAAAGGGTGGCTTGATTGCCGGGTTGGCAACGCTGATCGAGTTCGTCTTCGCCCCACCGGCAATCGCCCTAGCCATTGGCGCCTACCTTAATGTGCAGTTTCCGGCGCTCGATCCGAAACACGCGGCGGTCGGTGCGTACATCGTGTTCATGGGGCTGAATATTCTTGGGGTGAAACTGGCGGCTACTTTCGAACTGATTGTTTGCGTGCTGGCCGTGGCTGAATTGCTGGTGTTCATGGGCGTGGTCGCCCCTGCGTTCAGCTTCAGCAACTTTGCCTTGAATGGCTGGGCCGGCTCCGACGTGTTTGGCGCGCCGGCGATTGCCGGGATGTTCGCGGCCATTCCGTTTGCGATCTGGTTCTTCCTGGCCATCGAAGGCGCGGCGATGGCTGCCGAAGAAGCCAAGGATCCGAAACGCACGATTCCCAAGGCTTATATAAGCGGCATTCTGACCCTGGTGTTGCTGGCGATGGGTGTGATGTTCTTTGCCGGCGGCGTCGGCGACTGGCGCACCTTGGCCAACATCAACGACCCACTACCGCAGGCGATGAAAACCGTGGTCGGCGACAACTCCGGCTGGCTGCACATGCTGGTGTGGATCGGTCTGTTCGGTCTGGTCGCCAGTTTCCACGGCATCATCCTCGGCTATTCACGGCAGTTCTTCGCTCTGGCTCGCGCGGGTTATCTCCCAGCCTCGCTGGCGAAACTCTCACGCTTCCAGACGCCACACCGCGCCATCATTGTCGGCGGCATCATCGGCATCGCGGCGATTTACAGCGACGGTCTGATCAACCTCGGCGGCATGACCCTCACCGCCGCGATGATCACCATGGCGGTATTCGGCGCGATCGTGATGTACATCATGAGCATGCTCAGTCTGTTCAAACTGCGTAAATCGGAACCGAATCTGGAACGTACCTTCCGCGCGCCGTGCTACCCGTTGATTCCGCTGATTGCCTTGGTGCTGGCGGTGGTGTGTCTGGTGGCGATGGCGTGGTTCAACGCGTTGATCGGGCTGATCTTCCTCGGCTTCATGGCAGTCGGTTTCGGCTACTTCCTGCTCACCGGACAACTGCGTGCCAACGCACCGGCCGATGCGATGCTGACGGGCAATTGAGGGATTTCGGGTGTACCGGGTGCAAGCGGCCTAGAATGGAACCACTGCGAGTTCACTTCGCTCAAACGTGGTATGCAGCGTCGCACGGCGAAATCCTCGTCCGTCGACCTGCCCTTAAGGAGAGCCGTTATGCCTTGGTATGCCTGGTTGATTCTAGTCGTTGCAATCGGCTCGATCGTCGGCGGATTGATGATGTTGCGCGACACCGCCAACAAGGTCGATCTGACCGATGAAGAACGCCGACGCGTTGCCCAACGCAATGCCGAAGCGGACGCCAAAGATGCGCAGGACCGTTGAACACAACCCCGCCTGATCGGCGGGGTTTGTGCTTTTTATAGCCATTGGACCTATCTGCACGCTTTTAAGAAGTAGAAGTACAGTCACCATCTAATTTTCCTTGGTTAAGATGGGGACATTGTTGCGGAGAGTTCCACATGCGTTATTCGCAGGATCATAAAGCCCAGACCCATCAGCGCATCATCAAGGAGGCTTCGGCTCGCTTTCGCAAGGACGGAATCGGCGCTACAGGCCTGCAACCCCTGATGAAAGCGCTGGGTCTGACCCATGGCGGTTTCTACTCACATTTCAAGTCCAAGGACGAATTGGTCGAGAAAGCCTTGCAAGAGGCCGGCAACCAGGTCGACGGTTTGTGCGCCGAGATTTTTTCCCAGGACAATCCGCTCGATGTCTTCATCGAAACGTATCTGTCCGAATGGCACCAGACATCGCCGCATGAAGGTTGTCCGTTGCTGACCATTTCTTCCGAGCTGGGCCTGCGTGGCCAACCTAGCCCCACCAGCGACGTGGTCCTCAACGCGCGGCTGGAGCAGATCGAAAACAGCCTCGAAGGAGAGAACAGCGCTGACCGCGCCATCGTCATCATGTCGACACTGGTCGGCGCGCTGCTGCTGTCACGCAGCGTCGCGGATGCCGAGTTTGCGCAACGCATCCTCGATGTCACCCGCGATCATCTCAAGAACCGCGACTAAGCCTGCCAGCGCTTGAACAGCACGCTGGCATTGACCCCGCCAAACCCGAAACCATTGGACAGTGCATATTCGATCGACATCGGCCGCGCTTGGCCATGGACGATGTCCACCCCTGCGCTCGCCGGATCGGGATTGTCGAAATTCAGCGTCGGCGGAACGACCTGATCACGAATGGCCAACAGTGTGAAAATGGCTTCAAGCCCGCCGGCAGCGCCGAGCAAATGACCGGTGGCTGACTTGGTCGAGGTCACGGCGATTTTATTTTGCGTGCCGAACAACGCTTTGATCGCCGCCAGTTCGCCGAGGTCGCCCACCGGGGTCGAAGTCGCATGAGCGTTGAGGTGTTGCACCTGTTCCGGCTCGATACCCGCCTGCGCCAGTGCCAACGTCATCGCCCGCCTGGCACCGCTGCCATCTTCCGGCCCGGCCGTCAGGTGATAGGCGTCGGCGCTGGTGCCATAACCGACCAGCTCAGCCAAAGGCTTGGCCCCCCGGGCCAAGGCATGCTCCAGAGATTCGATCACCAGCAGCCCCGCGCCCTCGCCCATCACGAAACCGTCGCGACCGCTGTCGAATGGTCGAGATGCGCGCTCCGGGGTGTCGTTGTAACCGCTCGACAGTGCCCGTGCTGCCGCAAAACCGGCAAGACTGACGCGGTCGATGCAAGCTTCCGCGCCACCGCACACGGCAATATCCGCTTCGCCGGCGCGAATCAAGCGCGCCGCATCGCCAATCGCTTGAACACCCGCAGCGCACGCCGTCACCGGCGCCCCCAAAGGCCCCTTGAGGCCGTGCTGAATGGACACGTGCCCTGCCGCGAGATTGACCAGAAACGACGGAATGGTAAATGGTGACAAACGCCGAGGACCGCGACTGTCGGTGGTGCGCACGGCGTCGGCAATCGCGCCGAAACCACCGACACCGGAACCGATGATCGTTGCGGTACGCTCCTGGTTTTTGCTCTCCGACGGATGCCAGTCAGCCTGCTCCAGCGCCTGCCGGGCAGCCTCCATGGCGAACAGAATAAAGCGGTCCATCTTCTTCTGTTCCTTGGGTGACGTGGCGCGATCCGGATCAAAACCTGCTTCAGCATCCTCTTCCAGCGTCGGCACCGCGCCGCCGACTCGCGTGGGCAAATCAGCGACCGTTGCCTCAGGCAAGTTACGCAGACCAGAACGCCCGGCCAGCAAGCGCTGCCATACGACTTCAAGATCGCTGCCCAAGGGTGAAACCAGGCCCATGCCCGTGACGACTATTCGACGCGAATCCATACCGTGATGACCTCTGATCAATTCAATTGCCGGACTTGTAGCGTTGGGCTGCAGCACTGCGGGAAAGGTTCGGTGCCATGACATGACGAGCCGCTACAAAGGCATGCCATTCGCCTGCGTCAGGTAGCGAAGGAATGGTGATCAACTCGCCCTGATCCAGACCGGCCAGCGCCGCATCGACCATCTCGCCTGCGTCCATGACCATTTCTGCCGGAATGCCACTGGCATCGATACCCGAGCGCTCCCAGATTTCGGTGCGGGTCACGCCCGGCAGCACGGCCTGGATCTGCACGCCGGTGCCTTCGAGTTCAGTGTTAAGCGATTGAGTCAGGCTCAGTACATAAGCTTTGCTGGCGCTGTAGGTAGCGTTGAAGCGTTCCGGAAACAACGCCACCACCGAGGCGATATTGATGATCGTGCCACGACCGGCCTTGGCGAAACTGGCAGCAGCAGCCGATGCCAGGCGGGTGACTGCGGTGATGTTCAACTGGATCAGGCGCTCCAATTGGTCCATATCGGCGTTGGCCAGCAGTCCGTCCGCTGCCACACCGGCGTTATTGACCAGCAGGCTGATGCTCGAATCACTGCGCAAGCGCTGTTCGAGTTTGAGCACGTCGTCCTTCTGTGTCAGATCGGCCTTGAGAACTTCAACCTGAACGCCATGGGCGTCACGCAACCGGCTCGCAGCACTTTCCAGACGGTCCTTGTCACGGGCAACCAGCAGCAGATCAAAACCACGCGCCGCCAGGCGCTGAGCGTAAATCGCACCGATACCGGACGATGCGCCGGTAACGAGAGCAGTACCTTGGGATTGGGCGGAACTCATGAGAATGCTCCTGGAACGCTTGATGGAGGAAGTTGCCGATGAGCCACGTTGGCTCGACGCACCGGCAAATTATTATAGGCATAATCCAAACGCAATATGATAGCCGTAATTTTAAAGTGGCCGACGGCTGCCCTCTCCACCAACACTAGCGGCCATACGCTGCGCAAGTAAAAAAGGCCGGTCAATGACCGGCCCCCTTGGCGTTGAACACTTAGCTTAGTTGACTTCCAGCTTGTCGCGATTGCGATCCAGAATCGCCTTGCCAATACCCTTCACTTCCAGCAACTCATCCACCGATGCAAAAGGCCCGTTTGTTTCACGATAAGCAACAATCGCTTTGGCCTTGGCCTCACCAACTCCCGCCAGCTCCTTTTGCAGCGTTGCCGCGTCGGCATCGTTAAGATCGATTTTTGCACTCAGGGAAGGTGCCGCGGTATCCATCACCAAAGGCGCCTTGGGCGACTCCGCTGGCGCAACAGGTGCGGCAATAGCGGCGATCGAGGCGCTGGTAAGGAAAGCGAAAATCAGAGAGTAGAAGTAACCGGTACGCATTAGTGACGCTCCATCATCGTTTGAGAAAGCAGCTTTTCCGAAGCTGCTCTCCAAACGTAGGTCATGCTGGAGCGATGTCAAAAATGCGTGCGTTACAGGATGTGAAACAATCAGGGTTCGAGACGGCGTTGCTGATAGATCCAATCGACGATCTCGCCGTCCGGCATATAGCCGCTGACCGTTTCGCGCAGCAGTTGACGGACCCGCGCATAATCATCGCGTTCCACGGCCAGAAGCAATTCGCTCAAGCGGGTTTTCAGCACATCCCACGGCAGGTGGTCTTCGCTCGCCGTCATGATCATCGGGTGCTGGGTGGCGGCCACGTTGTCGCCGATCAACAGCTCTTCGTAGAGCTTTTCGCCGGGGCGCAGCCCGGTGAACTCGATGGAAATATCGCCCTGCGGATTGCGTTCGGAGCGAATGCTCAAGCCGGACAGGTGGATCATTTTTTCTGCCAGCTCGACGATTTTCACCGGTTCGCCCATGTCCAGCACAAACACATCCCCGCCCTGCCCCATGGAGCCGGCCTGGATCACCAATTGGGCGGCCTCGGGGATGGTCATGAAATAGCGGGTGATTTTCGGGTGAGTGACCGTCAGCGGGCCACCGGACTTGATCTGACTGTGGAACAGCGGAATCACTGAACCCGAGGAACCGAGAACATTGCCGAAACGCACCATGGTGAACCGGGTCTTGTTGACCCGCGACACGTTGGCACTGTCACCAAACAATACCGGTGCACTTTCACAGCTGAGGGCCTGCAGCGTCAACTCGGCCAGACGCTTGGTACTGCCCATGATGTTCGTCGGGCGCACGGCTTTATCGGTGGAGATAAGCACGAAATTCGACACGCCCGACTGCAATGCCGCCTGCGCTGTATTGAGCGTGCCGATCACGTTGTTCAGTACACCTTCAGCAATATTGTGCTCAACCATCGGCACATGCTTATAGGCTGCTGCGTGATACACGGTGTCGACTTTCCAGGTTTTCATCACATCGAGCAGTTTGTCTTGATGACGGATGGAACCGAGGATAGGCAACAGACGTACCGGAACCGACTGCCGGCAACCCCGTTGTTCGAGTTCGGAGAGAATGCTGTAGAGATTGAATTCGCTATGTTCGAACAACACGAGCGTGGTCGGCCCCAGAGTGAAGATCTGTCGGCACAACTCCGAGCCGATCGAACCACCAGCGCCTGTGACCATCACCACTTTGCCATTGATGCAACGCGCCAACAGGTCCGGTTGGGCCGGTACGGCGTCACGCCCGAGCAAGTCGGCGATATCCACTTCCTGGATATCCTCGACCTTGACGCGACCACTGGCCAGATCGGTGAAATTCGGCACACTGCGCACGTGCAGCGGAAAACCCTCGAGCAGGTTGAGGATTTCCCGGCGCCTGGCGCGGGTCGACGACGGCAGCGCGAGGAGTATCTCCTGGGCACCGGTGACATCGATCATATGTTGAATGTGCTTAGGTTTGTAGACCTGAAGCCCGGAAATCGAACGATCGGAAATGCCCGGATCATCATCGATAAAGGCCACCGGACGCATCACGCGCCCCATGCGCAAAGCGGCAACCAGCTGATTGCCGGCGACACCGGCACCGTACACGGCGACCTTGGTCAAACCGTCATCGCGGCTGGTAAACGGTACGTGTTGAGCTGCGGTAAACCAGTCGCCCATGAAAAACTGGCGCATGCACAGGCGCAGGCCGCCGATGATCATCATGCTCAACCACCAGTAGTTGAAGATGATCGAGCGCGGCACTACGGCTTCGTGATTGCTGTACCAGTAAACGACGACCGCCAGAATCAGCGAGGACAGGCTGACCGCCTTGACGATGGCAATCAGGGCGTCGTTACCAAAGTAACGCATCACGGCCCGGTACATGCCAAAGCGAATAAAGAGTGGAATGGCGATGACAGGGGCGAATGCAAAGAGCCAGATGTGAGCCTTCAAGGGGTTGTACATGTCATCGATGCCGAGGCGCACGATGAACGACATCCAGAGAGCAACCCAGACCAGGACGACGTCGGTAGCCACCTGCAGCAAACGTTTTTGCTTACGAGGCAAGCCCAGCAAGACAGTCCGCACTTTATCCATTCAGCCGCTCGAGCACGTGGCTCCCTCCTTAAACAGTCGACGACCAGCATTGTAACCTCAATGCTGGCGTCTTCATCTGAATAATTGGCCCCAGAAAAGGTGAATTGGTTCTCGGAGTAAACGCGGCGACCCTATAGAATTTCACCATTGCCTTTTCGCAACCCCGATGAATCAGGAATTAATCAGACAATGATCCCAGTAGTTGTACTCGGCGACTCTCACGCATCGGTATTCAACTCCGAAATACTGAAAGCACTGCTTCCCGAATACACGTTCGAAGTGACTTCGGTAGGAGGGGCAACCGTTTCTGGATTAAAAAATCCAAACGCCCTAACTCAGGCCATGCCACAGTTCAAAGCAGCGCTGGAGGCGACAACGGCCAAAACGGCGATCGTAATGCTGGGCGAGGTCGACACCGGTTTTGTGATTTGGTATCGAGCGCAAAAGCACGGCAACGCTGTATCGCAAATGTTGCAATTGGCAGTTGATAACTATCAGAAACTTCTTCAGGACATTAAACAGACCCATCATGTGATCTGCATCAGCACTCCCCTCCCCACCATTCGAGATGGAATGGATTGGGGCGAAGTTGCCAACTTGCGTAAGGAGGTGCAGGCCACTCTCGCTGAAAGAACCCGGTTGACTATTGAGTTCAATAGTCTGATGGAGGTTTTTTGCGTCCATCAGGGCATCAGTCATATAAACATGGACAGTCTGTCGCTGGACGCAACGGGAAGTCTCAAAGAAACGCTTCGAAACACCGATCCGAGCGACCATCACTACGATCCCTCTGCCCACTCGCTAATGATTGCACCGCTGCTGGCGCCGGTGCTCGAACGTTACGCGCATTCGGATCAATCAAGCGGTGTAACCCAGCCTGTCGAAGAACATCTCGCAAAGAGCAAACCGACGCTCTTGGGCAGGCTGGTGGAGCGTTACTTTCGCCGCAGGTGAGGTGACCCTGTCAGGCGTTGTTCCATACGCCTTGCGGAGAACCCGTGCGAATGTAATCGGCAAATGGGTCGCTGCCCGGGATTTCCACACCATGTTGTTCGGCATATACATCGGGCTGGAAGTCTGAGCGAGGCGACTGCGGGTTTATGCCGCTGGCCCATGCGCGAACATACAATCGCGCGTCTCGCTGACTGCTGTCGAGCAAGCCCGAGTCCGAAATCAATTGAACATCACGTTTTTCCTGTTGAGCGCGTACAGCGGCTTTAACACCGACAGACTCAAGTTCCGCAACATACCTGTCCATATCGAAGTAGATTTTCGATGCTGCATGACTCTTGGCGACTGCCTCTTCATACAGTTCACTGGAGTCGGCCAATGCGAAAATTTTTCGCACGGCGCTGTCAACATCAAGATAATCAGCGATACAGGAATCGCGCAGGCCGCCAAATGAAAGGAAGTCAGATATGCCTGTCGCTTTGTCGAAGCAGAGCACTGGCAATCGCGCATCGAAAGCATCAATGGCGACGTTCGGCAACGGGTCCAATCGAGACGAGATAAACAACAGGTCAGCTTCTTCATAAGCCGTTGCAATAGCGGACGTCTCGTCCAGCATCACGAAGCGATCCCCCAGCCCCGAACGCTTGATCTGATCGGCGAGATAAACCGAATAGCCATCTTCTACATCGGGGTTAAAGCCTTTACCGATCCAGACAAAACGAAACTTCTCCCCACCGGGAGTCAGCATGGCTTTGATCGCGCATTGAATGAAGATGTCGGCGCCTTTTCGGAAATTGACATAGCCAGCGCCGAGAATTACGAACTTCCTCTCAGTATCGGTGGCAGGCCGCATCTTGCCGCGCAAGTAATCAGACTCCAATTGCTGCCTTTCCTGTTCGACAACTGGTGCGGGCAGCGCACAATGTCCCTGAGGAATAATGTGGGCGCTCAGAGGTTTCAGGGCCGGACATAAATCTTTGGCACTCTCCCAAGTAATATCCGCGGAAAACACCAGGTCGCTAGACCACAACTTGGCATCTGAAAACAGAGCGGCGGAATTGGGGTATGCGGACGCAAATTCATGGATCAACGGAATAGCGGGCACGAAATGCCGGGCCAGTGGCTCCAGAACCACGCGGCACTCCATGCTGTTAACCAGTGCGAACTTGAAATTGAAGTCGCTGCACAGTTTTTCAATGGCGAACTGTGTGTAGGGAAGATTGTTTTTCAGTCGCGGGCTCGCCATTGTCGCAACCGCTGCATCTTCGAAGTCCTCAAGAAGCGGGCCATTGCCGAGCAAAAGCGCGACTACGTTGTAACTGGCGGATAAACGCTGCACCAGGTTAAGGGCAAGTATCGGCGCACCTGATCGGGATGCTTCGTGACTGACGACCATGACCGTTTCTCGCGAAGGATCGAACTGACGACTGTCGGACATTTTGATTCTGGGCAGCGTCACGATACGCCAGCTTTCCTGAAAACCATGATTCAGGTAATGGGCAATCGGATCAATTGCCGTACCGAGATCCGGATTCATTTTCAGATAGAGCGCCGCGTCAAAATTGTCTGGCAGCCTGCGCGTGTGATGTTCAATCTGAACGACCGCCGGCGGCTCAACCACAGGGGCTCCAACGATAACTGGCTCAGCGGGTGACTTTGGCTGGGGCAACCTGGAGATCTCAACGCTTTCTGATCGTTGGACAAAGAGCCGGGACAGCTTCGAGAAAAAACTATTGCGAGCCAAAATCTATTCCTTCTAATTAAGCAGTTTCAAGGGATCGAGTGCTTCTCCACCTTTGATGAACGGTGCAGTGTTTCCCAGCCTCTCACCTATCTCGAACCATAAATGTACACAAACCGAAATGTGTCATGCGCCACCTGATTTCGCAGTCCGTGATACAGACGGGCAATAATCTATCTGGGTGGAGCATGATACACATCCTGGCCGGTTTTCCGACACTTGCGCAGCAGCCGTAATCGGCGATGGGCGGCAGGGAGCGCACAGGACGATGCGACCTGCCCAACTACTTAAGATCGCTCAAGTTCGCCCGCTCGATACTTAACCGCCAGCCAGACAAGTGGCAAGTACGCCACAACCAAGCCCAATGCACCGTCCACTTTCCAGTAGCTCACGCAGAGCGCAATCGGCAGCAGCCAGAACACATTGATCAGCCCGACTGCCACAGTCACGGGCAGGTGCTTGCCAAACTGTCGGGACGCAAACTGATAGCCGTGGCTGCGATGCGCTTCGTAGACTTTATCGCCGCGCAACAATCGACGCATCAACGTGAACGTTGCATCAACGATGAACACGCCAAGCAGTATCAGCCAGACCCACAGCAAACCGGGATCAGTCCATGCCGCCTGCAGCGACAACACGCCAAGAATGATACCGAGGAAGCCACTGCCCGCATCGCCCATGAAAATTTTTGCCGGGGGAAAGTTCCAGCACAGAAAACCGGCAGCGCATACCGCCAGTAACGCAGGTGGCCATAACAGTTGCGGGAAGCCACTGAGCCAGTAAATCAGACAGGCACCAGCGCATGTCGTGACGGCTTCGACACCGGCAATACCGTCGATACCATCCATGAAGTTGTAGAGATTCAGCATCCAGACCAGATAAAACAGCGCGAGAAAATGTCCGAGCCATCCCAGATCAACGCTGACACCGGCAATCACCAACGGCGATAGCCCACCCACCCAATAAACGCCCCAAGCGGCGGCAGAAAAATGCGCCAGCAGGCGCCAGCGGGCGGCAATGTGACCGTGATCATCCAGAAAACCGATAACCGCCGTGATACTGCCGGCGCCGACCAAGGCAATCAACGCATCCTTGGTCGTCAGCCCGACAGCGAACAAAACGCACATGGCGAAGATAAAGGTCAGGACGATGGCCACACCGCCACCACGCGGTGTTGGGATCGAGTGGGAACTGCGCTGATTGGGAATATCGATCAGGCTACGCGAAATTGCATAACGACGTAAAAAACCCGTGAGTGCGAACGACAGGATCGCAACAACCGGAACTAGCCACCAGTCATTCATTTTTTTCGAGCATCCAGGAATGGTTTTACTGTGGCGTCAAGAGCCCGCGGAAAACTGACCGGCGGAACCCAGCCCAACAGACGTTGATTCTTACTGATATCGACTTCCAGAGAACCAAAGATGCGCTGTGCGACGGCCTCTTTACCCAATAGTTTCGCCGCAGCGCTCATCAGGCTCACCGGCAACGGTATTAACAGAGAGGGCTTGTGCAGCGCAGCAGACAGACTGCGTAACAGCTCGGTTGTCGAGACGTCATGCCCGTCGCTGACCAGAAATGTCTGATTAGCCGCCGAAGGGTGTCTCATACACGTCTCGATCAAATCCACCAGATTATCCAGACTGACCAGGCTGCGCTTGTTATGCACCGCACCAAACGGCAACGGCACTGCGCGTTGTACCCAGCGAATCATGCTGAGGAAGTTGGCTTTGACGCCCGCGCCATACACCAGAACGGGCCGGATGATGACCACTTCCATTCCGGTAGCGATTGCGAGCGCCTTTAAGCCAAGTTCGGCCTCAAGTTTGGAAATGCCATAAGGGTCGAGGGGCGCGGGCGTGTCATCTGCTGTAAACGCAATGCCAGGCGAAGTTGATTCGCCATTGACCTTGATCGAGCTGATGTAGATGAAGCGCTTCACGCCTGCACTTGCAGCCTGCCGGGCCAGATTCAATGTGGCATCGACATTTACCCTGCGAAACTCGGTCAGCGGATCAGCAGCGGATTCATCCATGACGTGAACCCGTGCAGCTGAATGTACCACCACATCAACCTGATCAAGCGCATCTCGCCAATCGACATCAGCCGTAAGATCCGCAAACAGGAAACGTCGAATGGATGGGGGGAGATCGCTACATTCCTTGCGCAACGCGGCAATCAGGGAATACTGCCCGCTGGTATCCAGGTGTCGCAGCAAGGCACCACCCAAAAAGCCTGAACCGCCGGAGACAAGTACCGTTTCAACTTTCATTGTTCAGGCTCGGTAACGAATATTGACGCTTGAAATTGCATCACGACTACTGACCATCAAATTATCCAAAAGAGGATTGGACCCCGCTGCAAACAGCGAGGCCAAACTACACGCCAGTGGAAACCGTGATGCCTGAAAGGACAAGCCCGTGACACTGATCGTCGCGATATGAATCAGCCGATTTTCGCGGCAACCCGCAGGGCCAGATCTCGCGCATAACGACGAAGCTCTGGAACAGCCGTGGCTTCCCAGAACTGCGCCTTGAGCATTGGCCCGACGTAGCTCAGCCAACTGACAGGGGCGCCGTGCTCATCCTGAACGGAAAGCGCCTCATCGACGCAAACGCCCAGGCCGAGTTTATCCAATCGAATCAGCCCCGACTGCCGCAATTGCACGATCAAGCGATCATCGACACGCGCCAGATTGGAATTCGGCCCGGTGCAATTGATGATATGCGAAACATCCAGAGACTCTACCGCCGCAGTACCACGCAGCCCGACTTGAACGCGCAAACCATTGGGCAACACTTCGATGTCCTGGATTCTGCCCGCCATCGGCTTCAGCCTGCCCAGCTCCAACTGCGCGGAAAACGCCGCATACGAAGCCGGTGCGACTCTGTGGCGATGGGCGTCCCAATACACTTGGACGTGACGCAGGAAACGTCGGCGTTCGGTCTCGCTCAAACGCTCCCACAGTTGTGCAGTGACTGGACGCACGGCGGCAATGACATCACGCCAGTCGACGCCATCCTTAGAGGCAACACGAACCAATGAGCGCATGTGGCGCAGATAGCTGCGCACGCTCGGAGCGGAGGCAAGAAGCGTTTGAACCACCTCACCGGCAATGCTATCGACATGTCCCGAAGTACGATGGGGCAACGGCTGAACGCCTCGCCGCGAAAGCATGTACACCGCCCCGGTGTGCCCTTGTTGATCCAGGGTCAGGGCCACATCCAGCGCAGTCAATCCTGCGCCCAGCAACAGAACCGGAGCCTGCGGGTCGATCGGCACCTCGATTTCTCCCGACCACGGATCAGCGATATAGCGCCCTGCGGCACGGGGAATGGACGTGATAGCCGGGTTGAACGGTGAAAAGTTACCGAACGCGAGAATCACATGATCGGCCAGTATTTCCCGGCCATCAGCAATACGTATCCGGGCTTTTCCGTTCTCCGCTTCGATGCTGTGAGCTTCGGTGGTGATCCGCTCGAAACTGACGCCATCACGGCACTGATGTTCAGCCTCGGCGAGCAGTCCCGAGAGGTATTCGCCGTAGAGCTTGCGAGGAACAAAAGTCCCCGCCGCAGTACCCGGCAAACGGCTTTCGCAAAAACGCAGAAAATGATCAGGCTGATCAACCAGCGCCGTCATGTTCCCCGCTGGCACATTAAGCAAGTGCCGCGAACTGTTGGTTCCGTAAGCCAGACCACGGGCCATTTCACCGGAACGGTTGAGCAACACCACTCGAGTGCCAGGTTTGCACACCTGGAGGAATTGAACAGCGGTTACCGCGCCACTGAATCCGGCACCAATGATGACCAGAGTCTTCAACGTTCGATCCGCCCGACCAGATACTGCATAATCTTCTCGACAGATACGGACACATCTTCTTCAAGTGTGTTGATCGTGATATCCGGGTTCAACGGAGGCTCGTACAACGAGTCGATACCGGTGAAATTCTTGATCATGCCCGAGCGGGCCTTGCCATACAGACCCTTCGGGTCGCGGCGCTCGCACTCAGGTAACGGCGTACTGATGTAGACCTCAACGAAGAACTCGTCACCGATCACTTTCCTGGCCAATGCCCGGTCAAGGCGAAACGGCGAAATGAAGGCGCTGACGACGATCAGGCCAGCGTCAACGAACAGCTTGCCTACTTCAGCGATCCGGCGGATGTTTTCCGCCCGATCATGATCATTGAACCCGAGATCATTGCACAGACCGAGACGCATGTTGTCTCCGTCCAGCAAGTAGGTATGACGATTATTCTCAAGCAGTGCCTGCTCTAGAGCGTTGGCGATCGTCGATTTGCCGGCGCCGCTAAGCCCGGTAAACCAAAGAACCACAGGGCGCTGCTGTTTAAGAGCGCTCCGCTGCTCCCGGTCGACGACCATCTGATGAGCGACAAGATTTTCCGTCATCGAAACTACACCGCAGTTATATACACATTGACTTAAATCAGGCTTTCCAACGCTGCCAGAAATTAGATCTGCGAGCATTGAACCCAAGTTCGTAATTAAGCGTGAAGAATAGACCCAGCGTCTGCCGGCGCCAAGAAAAACCTCTACACCGGAACAATAGCCGACGCTGTTACTTGGATAACGTCCATCTCTGTAACAACTCATTTACATAAACAGCAACGGATTTTGGAGGCGTGGAATTCGACGACAGCTTTGCCAATAAACCCTCCTCGGCAAGCAGACGTTTCAATGCGCTTTCAAGGCCCAACACGCTGCCTGGTTCAAACAGCAATCCATTGAAATCATGGGTCACGGCCTCAGCGATTCCGGGTACATCGGAAGCCACAACCGGGCAACCGGCAGCCTGTGCCGAATAGACGACCAGTGGCGTATTTTCATTCCAGACAGATGGCACTATCAGTGCGTCCAGCCCACCCAATACATCGAATATGTCTTCGTTGGCGAAAGTGCCGCAAAACGTAACGGCTTCATTGCCATCCGCCAGCCGATGCAAGCCGGCTACATAGTCGGGAAATTCCGTCTGCTTGCCGTAAATTCTCAGTCGCACATCGCGTGAAGAAAACTGCTGCAACGCCTCCAAAAGCACATGGCAGCCTTTGTGTGAAGCGAGCGTACCAATGAATCCCAAGACCAAGGGGCGCTCACGCCGCGCTCGATCTCGCACCACAACTGGCTGATCAAGATTGATGCCGTAGGACGACTTGACCACGATATCTGGGCGCACGCCATTACGGGTCAGCAGCGTTTCGATCATCTGGTTGGGGGCGATGATGCCCTGGAGCATATTCAGCCGCCCGACATTACGCTCAAGACGACCATGCAATGCGCGCACCTCGCGCACCAGGGAACCCGCTGGCAGCCGAGGCGAGCGAGCAATGCGCACGAGCAAATCGCTGATGACATCCGGAACCGCGGTCGCCAGCCTGCCCATGCGCTCAGGCAACTGACTTGCAGCAAAATGCACGACACAGTTCCCCGCATCCGTACTTGGCCCCGCACATGCCCGCCCGCCACAACGCAGCAACTGCCCGGTAGGACAAATACTCCAGAAGTCGGTTGGCGTGTAATACGCAGGCACACCGGCAGCGACCGCTTTTTCGATCAGGCCGGTGCCGAGACGATTGAGGTGAAAGAAATGCACGACATCCGGCTTGAACTCTTCCAGCAAGTGCCCGAAAAAGTCAGCGGCCAGATGGTTGTCATAACCGATCTCGATTTTTGAACTTTGATCGCCCATGGGCACATAGGCGTGCCGAAAACGATCAACCAGAATCGAGTCATAACTATATTGATCGAAGCGCTCACTGTCCGCGAGCGCCTCGGTAGCCGGATAGCCCGTAAAAATCCTGACCTCATGGCCAAGGGTTTTCAATACGCGGGCAACGGACAGCGTCAAAACCTCAGTACCCGCAGAAAACTCCGGGAAAAACTGATGAACCGTGAGCAGAACCTTCATTTGCAACCAACGCTGACACCGAGCAGACGGTAACTCACCCGACCACCCTCACTTCTGCTGTTCGTTCTTGGCCCACTCGAAAGTTCGCACGATCCCTTCCTTCATCGAAACCTTGGGCTCCCAGCCCAGTTCGTCGCGCGCCAGATCGTTGCTCAGCACACTCACTGGCACATCGAAAGAACGGCCAGGCTTGTAGTTACGGGCAACCGGCTCACCGCTGACTTCTTCGATCATCGACATGAGACTGTTCAGGCTGGTACCCACGCCGGAACTGATATTGAAGACACTGGCGCTACCCGAGTAGGTAGCCGCCTTGGCGAACGCCTCGGCCACATCGCTGACATGCAGGAAATCGCGCTCGACGCTACCATCACCCCAAATCTCGATCGGCAAGCCCTTCAGCACGTTATGGATGAACACACCCACCGCGCCCTGCGCAGTCTCCACGCGCTGACGCTCGCCGTAAGGGTTGGCGACCCGCAGAACGACAGGCTTGATGCCATACAGATGGTTGTACATTTGCAGATATTTCTCGATGGTCAGCTTGGTGATGCCATAAGAAACTTCTGGATCTGTCGGGTGTTTTTCATCGATCGGCAGGTACTTCGGAGCGCCATAGACAGTGCCTCCGGAAGAAATGAAAACGATTCTGCCAACCTTGTGCGCAACCATTGCATTGAGCAGCTGCAAACTTGCAACGACATTGCTCTGGACATCGTAGACCGGATCTTCATTCGAGCTTTTCGGCAGCGTGGTGGAGACCAGATGAAAAACAACATCGGCACCTTCTACTGCCTTGTTTATATCACTGGTGGACGACAAATCGCCTGTCATCCATTCGACACATTCATGAGATAAAAACTTACGATATTCAACTACGCGAGGACGCTCAAAAACTCGAATTGAATGACCATCTAACAACAAGCGATCAACAATTGTTGATCCGATAAAACCACCACCACCAAATACTGTAATTTTCATAAAAACTCTCGACTGACATCGAAAAAATGACAAAAAAATTGACGTTAATCAGCCAATAAAAATGACAAAAAAATTAACACAAAAGCGACAAAGCGTCAAGAAACCAACACTTTCAACTTTTGCGCAACCTTTTTAATCAATGGGTTTTTCAGCAAGTATTTAGTAAATGGATATTGGCGAACTTGTGAAATTAACAACCGTAGAATTCCGGCCTTGACTGGAACCTCGGTCTGCGCATCATTTGTCAGGCAATGCGTAGAGTAGAGATAATCCAGATAAGATGTCACACGACGGTTCTCCAGCGCAGTCGTCGCCAGCTCTCTCGCGAGCCCTGCCGCCATGAACGGTTGGGGTGACTGCGCCCTGTTGGCTTGAGCCTCATCCAAGATCTGCAACCACTGACGATTGGTCGCGGCTGCAGTGTAATGAGCCTCGATCAACTGCCGGCACGCCTGCGCCTTTCGCTCACGCATCGCCGGATCTTTCGACAGCACCTTCAATACGTCAACATAGCGACTGACCTCGTCTTCGCCGTGCGGGACCAGATACCCGGTTTCCTCCCCCACCAGCTCATCCTGTCCACCAACATCGGCGACCACCGGCACAACGCCTGCAGCCATTGACTCAAGAAGAGCGACCGAGATTCCCTCGTATTCCGAAGGCATTAGCAACACATCGGAAATCGCCAGCAATGAGAGCCACTCAGCATGCGGTTTCGCACCAATTACATGAACTTCTGCACCCAAGCCATACTGCTTGATTGATGCCTCGAACGCGGGACGTAATTCGCCCTCACCGATGATCAATGCATTGAAGCGAATGCCAGCCTGTTTCAAACCGTTGAGGATTTCAGCCAGCTTCAGCGGTCGCTTCTGGTCACACATGCGCCCCGCAAAAATGATGGTAAAGGCCTGTTCATCAAGGCCTAGACCACGCTGTTTTTCAGCTCGCTGAGTTTGCGAAAGCGATACCGGGTGCGATTTGATTCCCGTGTACATGACACGAACTTTCCCGGCATCAGCATTGCGCTCCACCATCCACTCGGACAGATGGCGAGTACTGACCACGTTCATGTCCAGCGCATCCTGATAACCGACGCCAAATCGCGGATGCCCGCCGTTGAGCCAGTGCATTTCCTCGGTATGACTCAAGTCCAGGAACGTCGTCGCTGGCGCCTGCGTGCGCAAGTAAGGAAGAAGCTGATAACCCAGCGTACTCCCGGCTACCAATACAGTGTCGATCTGTCTGGAGGCAATGAGATACAAGAGGAACCTTGGAAAATCTGACAGCGAAAGAATATTCGGCAGAATGAAGATATCCGCCGTCCACTCCGCAAACTTGTCCTGCCACCGATGATCAGCCTCAAGGGTAGCGCATACCGTTACATCGGCGCCGCCCGCAACGAGCCCTTGAATGAGATCAATATTGACGCGATCAGCCCCGCCCTCAACCATCCACGGCAGTAAAAACATGACCCTTCTACCGCGCACGTTGCCTTTCAACGGATTATTGAATACAACGCCCTCGGGCAATGTTTCATAGGCAGAGGGATAACGACGCTGAGGGCTAGGAACAGGCTTGAGCGGCAGTGAGGGTGAATCGTCAAGGTCTTGTCGCGACGATACTTTGCTAAAGGTCTGCAGAAACTCTGCAATGGTAAAACCCCAATGACCCGCATCCGCCAGGCGAGCGAGAAACGATGTTGGATCTCTGCCGTCGACGAGAGGCGCTACTTCTTCAGACATCTGCAAGATGACCGACTTGCGAACCACAATGCCTCTGACTTTGGGATGAGGGTGCTCGAGGTAATATTTGCCTTGACTCAAGCTGTGCCGTACTGGCACGCGCTGCTCTCCCGTTATCGTGCCGAAGGAGTTGCAAAAAGCGAACTCAGGGTTGGACTCTAGAAACCAGATACCCTTCTCGATAAATGTCGGATCAAACGCTGTTGCTGCATCAGCCAGAACTACATATTCAGGAAATGCCCAAACGTCATTCGCATAAGAGCACTCTGTACGATCAAGTACCTGCACACGCTTATCAACGGCTATAGCTTGCAAGAACTCATCGGCAAATTGCGGCGCCGTGCCACCTTCAAAGCAAATAAGCCATTTCCAGGACTGGAATGTCTGCCCCAGAAGGGATCGATACAGATTCGAAAAATCGGTGAGCGTAGCGCTCGCACTGCTGACGACAAGGACGTCAGCTTGCTGAGGACCACCACTCGATCCATTTATCGGTTCGTATCGATTCGCCATTTCAACCGGATCGGCGCTTGGAAGAGCATCAATCTGCGCAGAGTTCGACATAATATAATTACTTCCCTGCGCCAAAACGCTGAAGACTTTTGAAAAACTTGAATACCGACAAGCTATTAACATCACGCAACCGCAAGAACGGTTTCTCAACGAATGTGTATGTCAGATGAGCGAGCGCGTAAACGCATACAATGAAAATCGGGTAGGCCAGCCACGGATTATCGTAAATACGCTCGTGCAACCCATATCGATTCAAAACATTTATTACCAATATAAAAGCGAAAATATGGCCGAGATAAATTGAATAGGAAATCAGGCTGGTATATTTCACGAAGCGATTTACAATATTAAGGCGCGAAGCACTCAGACTGAAAAATGCAGGTATTAACGTGGCGAAAAATATCGCTGACCACGTGAAAAACAATGATTGCTCCAGCTTGCTACCAGCAGTCCATGGCATCCCTTGTCGAGTCAGGACAATCAATCCGACAGCGAATGTAAATGGCACATACCAAAATTTGGCCAGACATTCAAAGATCGGGCGGTGCCAAGTGTAGAGATAAGCGATCAATACCCCGAAACCAATGGCATCAAGGCGGTACAACACTACATAACGTGCATCGTCATATCGCACTGACTGAATTGGCAATCCGATACGCGCAAGAAAAGGCGCCACTATAAAGACCAGAATAACGATCGCTGCTGCGCTCTTTACGCCTGCGCCCAGCCCGATCATCAACAACATGACAAGCGGAAAGGTGTAGTAAAACCACTCTTCAACTGCCAGGCTCCAGGATAGACGGTAGAAATCCGTCATGCTCCATGCAAAGTTCTGCGCAAACACCAAGTAGTGAAACTGCTCGGCGAATGTCGTGGCGCCCGCCCAGTCAAATCGCAACGAAACAAAAAAGAAGAAAATATAGAGCGGCAAAGTCCTCATCCAGCGGCGATACCAAAACTCTGTCAATCCCGCAATCTTTTGTTCGCGCCAATGCGCCGCCTCTTTTAGCAGAATCCTGCCGATAAGAAAACCACTCAGACAAAAGAACAAGTCCACACCGAAAGTCGCCAGAAATGCAAATCCGGCCAATACTGGATGCGGTGCCGAGTGCCCGAGCATATGTCCGAAAACAACAAGCAGGCAGGCAATGGTCCGACAAACATCCAGGCCAAAGGAACGATGGACATTCTGTACAGCGCCTGTTGCTTGAGGGTTATTCATCAAGTTTCACTTCTTTAGTCCACAATATGTCACAGCAACGTCCTTCCGGTGCCCTGAACTGACCTAGCGCGACGCGTGTAATGGCCATCGGCGCGAACTCTATGCGGTAATGACAAGAGCCGGGACCTTCCTGCTTTTTGGTTTGGACTGGCGTCAAGGCCTTCAGATTGAACTGCTGATTGATGAATCCTTCCGGGCCTGCGCTCGCGGCATTCGCGGGATAAAGATGCAGGAAAAACTCATCCCCCAACTTGTCGATGTCACACGCTTGTACTTCCAGGGTGACCCCCGCGCTCGTCACGGCCACATCCACCCCTTGCGGAAGAACGACCGTAGGTTCGACCGGTACGGGCAATTCAACTACCTTGCCGACTCCTGTCCAGCGAGCGAAGGACAACACTCCTATCGCAATCAAGGCGAAAAAAAGGACACCACTCAATATCTTCAGATCGACCTTCACTCTCACTGCCCAATCATCACTGATTACTTTTGCGTACCATAAAACCAGCACTCCGCCCCATTCAGAAGCGAAACACTGGCTCGGTCAGTTATCCTGGAAGATGCCCTGTTACCAGCTGCTTAGCCTGCGCACTACCTTACCGGCAAAGCGCCGCAGTGGATTGCTGACGATGCGACTCGGCACTACGGGCGCCAATGCTGCCGGGTTGAAAAATTCTTCCTGACCCGTGAGCGCGATGAAATCCAGGTAGTTGAAGCCGTGAATAGCTTCGATCTCCGCCCTCTCCTCGCTATTGTTCATCAACTGATACAGTAGTTCGACACCAAACAGCCGGGTGCCAGGGCAACCGCCGATCTGGATTGCGAACATTGCCAGCAAGTATCCACTATTAGCCCCTTTTGGCGTTACCCACTTTACACTTTCGGGAAACGCTTCAAGTATGTCGGCCAGCGACATGCCAATGTAGTTTTTCTTTTGAAAGTACCATTCCAGCCACATCCGGGCCCGCCTGTCCGGCCGATCCCCACTCTCGTTGGATTGATCCGAGAAGATACGGTGTAGAGTCAGTCGCTCTTGAACAACATGGATATCGAAAATCTTCAGTAACCGTGTCCACATTTCGGCATCGTCTGTTTGCGCATGCGCGCTTCTATAGAGACCCGCCTGTTCATAGGCACTGCGTCTGACCAGCGCACTTGGGTGACACAACTGGTTTTCGTTGAAGAACAGCGAACGCAACCAGGCCGTCCGCGGCTTGTTCGGCTGATTGAACCATTCGACGACGAGTGGCTGGTTATTCTCGTCAATGCATTGAACATGCGAAAATACCGCACCTATGCCGGGATTTGCTTCCAGCACGGCCACTTGCTTTTCCAGCTTGTCCAGTTCCCAAGCATCATCCGAGTGGTGAATGGCAATATATTCACCGGTACTTTGCGATTCGATAGCACGATTAATGTTATAGATATAACGGCGAGTTCTATCGTTCTGAACCTTGATGATTCTTGGGTCATTGTAGCTTTCGATAACGGCCCACGAACCATCTGGCGAAACGTCATCTACAATAATCAGCTCCCAATCAGTAAACGTCTGATTGATCACAGAATCGATTGCCTGCCCTATAAACTTTTCATGGTTATAGGAGGTAAGAACAACTGAAACTTTCGCCACTTTACGCTCCGTTACGCTCATTAGTTACACGCAATGCCTTGCGCAACTCCGCTTGGGAAAGTTCGAGATCCACCTTCAACTGGCTCGCTTCTTTCTTCGACTGGTCCAGCTCAATTACGAGATTTTCGCATTCAGAGCGCAACGCTTCAAGTTGAGCTTGTTGAGCGAGCCTGTGGACCTCCAGGTCATTATATTGTGCCTCTTTAGCGACCATTTTGGCCTCTAGATCACCATATTGTGCGTCTCTGGCAATCCTATCGGCCTCTTGAGCACTACAGTGCGCCTCAATAGCATATATCTGCTCTTCTTTGCTCTTGGCGAAAGCAGCCCAAGTGTCGCGATCTCCGACAAGCCACTCTTTATCCTTCAGCAGGTCAGCCATCTGTTCGTTCAAACATTGGCGCATTTCACCCATGCGTTGATGCCTGCCGCGTAAAAGCTCAATCCCCTTCAGCGCCACCGTCAACTGCTCTTGCGAGAAACTTTCCTTCGCAGGCGGAATGACTTTTGAATAGCCATATTCCTCAAAATCCCTGGAATAAAGTTCTTTAATCAGCTCCTCGGATCGCGGGCTGATGAATTCCGGCAGATAGGGAATCATGCTCTCGTTCGCGCGAGCAGTCGTAAACGGACTTACATATGCCTCTGCGAGGTGAGCGCGCAGCGCAGCATCAAGCGCCGCAGTATCTTCTATTTTTGAGATGGCGCTGTAGGGGAAAAGTGCAGGCTGGAGCAAATCGTACTGAGGCGTCCAATGACAATCCTTGAAATCGTCGCGCTCGTGGACGTACAGATATTCGAGAAAACACTCGAAAGCCCCCGCCACATCTGACATGAGTTCAATCGGGTACTCGACGAAATCCTGCCCTTCATAAGGAACAATCTGTAACGGCTCGCGCAGCAGTATTTTCGATTGCCAGGCAGAAAAAATCCGTTTGTAGGGATTTCTCACCAGCGCAAAGCTGAAGTACCCATCGGCCTTTATCTGAGCAAGTCGCTCGGGGGATCTGACGAACAATCCTGGGGCGACGGCGAGCAACGTGTCATGAATGGCCAATTCCGGATCTGTTTCCGAACTGCTTTTCGCTTGCTGGACGGCCTGAACAACGCCCTCAAGCTCTGCAAACCACCATTTCACGGAGGTGCACGCCACCTTTGGAGTGGCCACGTAGAACAACTTCCGCTCATCCGAGACGCAGCTATTCCAGGAAAAATAGTCCAGCAAGCGCTGGTCATCACTACTCGTCATTACTTTTTTCTCAATTCTCATTGATTTTTATGCAAAGGGAAATCTTGCCGATATTCACGCTATATCGGGGCCTATACCCGGCCTCCTCATCCATTCGAACATCCCTGTCCCGAGGCATCTGAACGACTGATTCTCCCTCAGCAGATCAAGTTTTAGAGCAGTTCAAGCGCCGGTTCGTCTACGGAAACATCCATATAACCAAACGACCTCAACCCCTGATCCGACACCACCCTGAACATCGAAGCATCCAGAATCCGATGGCACAGGGTTGGCTCGCTCTCCGACCACACGCCCCCACCGACGAAGTATACGCCGGGGAGCATCACCATCTTGCAGCTGAACGTGACTCGAAACTCGCGTTCAGCGCCTTCACAGTCAAAATATTTCCCTTCATCGGGGAAACGCTGACCGGTAATCACGACGCCCGACACCGTGCGGATATGCATCGCAAAGAAAACCCGCGAAACCGCGTCAGTGAGGTTGCCCCGCATGACGATATCGTATTCGCCGCCGGCCTTCAGGACATTACAACGACGTCCTTCTTTGTCGAACACCTCGAACGCGTCGATTCGAGCACCTTGTTCGGGGTAGACCGTAGTCGACTCAGGCACCATTCCGGCATCGAAGTACTGGTCTTGCGCCGGAGCATCCTGCTCAGCTTCCAGCGGGGTCGTTTCGACAGCAATCTTGTCCGTACCAATTGCGCGGAATTCCTCGATCAATCGAGGCTGCTCTTCGGCTGGTGCGTAGATCAGCTTTTGATAAGCCCGCACCACCTCCATCGGCGATCCGGTACAGACGCGCTCACCGCGCTCCATCAAAATCGCCCGATCACACAGCTCGACAACCTGCGGTCCCGAGTGGGAGACGAACAGAATCGAAGTGCCCTTCGCCTTCAACTCATCGAGCCTGGCGAAACACTTGCGCTGGAAGCGCTCATCACCGACCGCCAGCGCCTCATCGACAATCAGGATGTCCGGGTCGACCATCGCCTGAACGGCAAACGCCAGACGCACGATCATGCCGCTGGAATACGTCTTGACCGGCTGATGGATGAACTCGCCAATGTCGGCAAATGCCGCAATGTCGTCGTAGCGCTCATCCACTTCCGCACGACTGAGGCCGAGAATCGCGGCGTTCATGTAGACGTTCTCGTGCCCGGTGAACTCCGGGTTGAATCCGGAGCCGAGCTCAAGCAGTGCGCCGATCCGGCCCAGAGTCTGAACATCACCGACGGTCTGGTTCAACGTACCGCAGATGACCTGGAGCAATGTCGACTTGCCGCTGCCGTTACGGCCGACAATACCGACAGTCTCGCCTTTCTTGATTTCGAACGAGACGTTCCTGAGTGCCCAGAACTCTCGATAGTATTGTTTGCGCTGACCAGCGACCATCTGCATGAGGCGATCGCGTGGCTTGTCGTAAATGTGATAACACTTGCTGACATTCTGCAGCTTGATCGCGATTTCAGAGGACATCGGCGAACCCCTTTCTAGTCTTCTGGAAGAAGGCAAACCCCAGGTAAGCCACTGCAATCGCTATGCATGCGTAGATGCCGAGCGCCTGCCAATCAGGCTGCTGCCCGAAAAACAGTACGGCCCTCACGTTCTCCACGGCCACGGTGAGCGGGTTGAGCAAAAGCAGATGCCGATACTCCTCCGGCACTGCCGTCGCAGGGTAGAAAATCGGCGCGAGAAACATCAGACCGCTGGTCACCAGGCCAATGAAATGCGCGACATCTCGCATGTAAACACCGATGGCGGCCAACCCCCATGACAGACCCAGGATGATCAGCACCAGAGGCGCTATGACCAGCGGCAGGTAAAACAATGTGAGCGGCGGCATGCCAAAAAACACGCAGTAAGCCAGCAACCACACAATCAGGCTGACCAACGCATGGAACAAGGAAGAGCCGGCGATTACGCACGGCAGTATTTCCAGCGGAAACACGACCTTCTTCACGTAGTTGGCATTTGAAATGATCAGATTGGGCGCGCGGGTGACACACTCTGCGAACAGGTTGAAAACCATCAGGCCGGCGAACAGGATCAACGCGAACTCGGCTTTTGAATCACCAGCCCCCGCCCAGCGTGAATTGAAGATGAAGCTGAACACGAATGTGTAGATCGCCAGCATCACGATCGGATTGAAGAACGACCAGAGAATGCCCATAAAGGAGCCGCGGTAGCGACCGATGACTTCGCGCTTGATCAAAGCAACGATAAGTGCGCGATTGCGCCAGACACTGGAGAACATGACGCCAGGCGCCGCTGAAAACTTCTGCATTAACCTGCGACCTCAAAAAAAATCATTTTCAAACCCTTTTCACAACATTCATCATCAAATTCCTTTGAAAATGATCGCTACTGCAAGCCCCAGATTTCCAAGGAGCGTCTGGCGGTAAATACCCGAGCGCCATATCCCGGTGATGCGTCCAGCCAAGCCCCGATTGCGAGCGCTCTTGAACCGGCTCAACACCTTGCGGTTCTGTTCGGTCAGAAGATGTTCAACCACCTCCAGGTGGTCGATGTTCTGATCGATCCAGCGCCGCAAACGTCCCTGAAACATTTTTCGGATACGCGTCAGGGCGGCCATGAACCCCGCATTGGCGCCTATCGAATTCGTTTCGTGCTGCCGATAGAAAAGATGCGGCACCTGATCGAAATGAAACTGCCCGCCGGCACCGGTCACCAGCATATAGGCCCACCAGTCATGGGCGACAATGCCCCGAGCCGGCCCCGCCTTCAATAGCTCATGCGCCGCGCGATTGAAAACCATCGTGTTTCCGGCGGCGACATTCTGTACGAGCGCATTGGGGAAGCTGAAGTCGCGGCAATATCCGGGGGTCATCCCCACTTCGACACCGGACTCATTGACCACCGTCGTCCGGGAGGCATACAGCGCAGGAACGCCAACGGGTACCTGACGTAGCCGCGTCAACGCAGCGCTGAGCTTATCGGCCGCCCAGACATCATCCTGGTCGGACCATGCGTAAAAATCAGCACTGATATTTTCCAGACAGGTCACCGACATGAAGTTGTCGGCGAACCCCGTTCGAGGGCCGGAAAGCAACGTCACTTTCTGCTCCCCCATACGCGCCTGAAACGACTTGAGAATCTCCAGTGTTGAGTCGGACGATCCGTCATCTGAGACGAACAGACGCCACTGCGCATGTTGCTGCTGCTCAATGGAGCTCAATTGCTCGGAAAGAAATCGCTCTCCGTTATACGAGCACAGCAATATCGCGACAGACTCATCCAGCTCCGGCACTTCGACTGTATCGACACTCAGGCCGGAGTTCGCGGAATCCGCTGATAAGGGGCTTGACACTGTATGCTCCACTGCAATTAAAACGCCGGTCGGAAGCCTGAGGAATCATATCCAGTGCTTCGACGGTATCGGCTCCATTCGTTCCCTTCATGAAGCGGGCGATTATAGAGAACTTTCATCTCCGGTTGTTGGGCTTCGAGCAGGCGAAGCAAAATCGCAAAACCCGCTCCAGCCTCGATCAGGACTTCCTGCCAACGACAGCAGTCAGCCAGCAGACGAAAAAAAACAGAAACTTGTCACGCGGCCGCCGACGGCACTGCCCGCCCCTGACGGATAACCGCAGCAAGTCACGCCGCCGCAGAGGCAGCCAGCTGCTGACGAAGGGATTTTTATCCGCCCCGACAAGCAGCGCGATGGCCTGAACTTGCTTGAACCACCAGCCTTCATGGATGGTGACATAGCGTTGAAACAGTGATGTCAACCCGGTATTGGCGCCTACCTGGTTACTCTCATGCTGCCGATAAAGCATGCTCGGCCGCGAATCGATGAACCATTTGAAGCCATGGCTGCGAGCGAACGCATAGCAATACCAGTCATGCAAACTGACTTGCTGCAGTTGCTCCCAATCCTGAATGACCTGTTGGCGCAGTGACCGGGCAAGCGCGGGGCTCAACACGTAAGTACAGCCAGGCCCCGCCGCCTCGAACAGAAAGTCCCAGGCAACTTGCGGCTGACTCTTGTCGAGCAGGATCGTCTTGCCATCCGGCCAGAAAGCCGTGACATTGCTGGAGTAGGCATCGACTCCGTGCGAGGTAATGGCTTGTGTAGCGCGCAGCAGCTTGTCGGACTCCCAGATATCATCCTGATCTGCAAACGACACAGCATCGTAATCGTGCAGATCAACATCTCGAATCAAACGAAAAAAATTGCGCGCCGCACCACCAAAACGCCCGGCAGGAGGCAAAAGAATCACGCGACTGTCGACCTCTCCGAGAGCTTTGCACCAGGCCTCGGTGCCGTCTTCGGACAAATCAACGCTGATATGAATAGTGACATCGACGGACTGCTGACCGAGGATCGAGGCTACCTGCTCCTCGATCCACTGCATGCCATTGTAGGCAGCCAGCAAAACCGCAATCTTGGGATGTTTTACTGGCATGCCATTCCTGCTAGCAGCGATTGAACCCACCGATTGAAAGCGCGAGGCTTTCGAATCAGCGAGAAGGCGAGTCCAGCAGTTTTTGCAGGTACTGACCGTAACCGGTTTTCTTCAAGGCATTTGCCTGAGAACCCAGCTGCTCTGCTGTTATCCAGCCATTGTGGTAAGCAATTTCTTCGAGGCACGCTACTTTCAAGCCTTGACGCTGCTCGATGGTGTGAACGAAGTGACTGGCTTCCAACAAGGAGTCATGGGTACCGGTATCCAGCCACGCGAAGCCACGGCCGAGCATTTCGACATTCAGCGACTTCTTATTGAGGTAGGCGCTGTTCACATCAGTGATTTCCAGCTCGCCTCGCTCCGACGGCTTGATATTCTTGGCGATTTCCACGACCTCGTTATCGTAGAAATACAGACCGGTCACCGCGTAGTTGGATTTCGGCTTCAACGGCTTTTCTTCGATGCTCAGGGCACGGCCTGTCGCGTCGAACTCGACCACGCCAAAACGCTCCGGATCGGAGACGTGATAACCAAACACAGTGGCGCCACTCTTCTGCTCGTTGGCGGAGCGCAGATTGTCCGAGAAGTGCTGGCCGTAGAAGATGTTGTCACCCAGGATCAGGCAGCAAGGGTCCTTGCCGATGAACTCTTCACCGATGATGAACGCTTGTGCAAGTCCATCCGGGCTCGGCTGCTCGGCATAAGTCAGCTCGATACCGTAAAGGCTGCCATCACCCAGCAATTTGCGGAAGTTCGGCAGATCTTCCGGCGTGGAGATGATCAGGATCTCGCGCATGCCGGCAAGCATCAGTACCGAAAGCGGGTAGAAAATCATCGGTTTGTCGTAAATCGGCAGCATCTGCTTCGACACGCCGAGGGTCAGCGGATGCAGGCGAGTGCCCGAACCGCCGGCGAGGATGATGCCTTTACGATTATTGGTGGTCATTTGTTCAGAACTTCCCTAAGCATTCGAGTTACACCACTTTGCCAATCCGGCAAGTGTAGAGAAAAATTGTCGCGCAGCTTTTGTGTATTCAAGCGCGAGTTCAACGGTCGACGTGCGGCAGTTGGATAAGCCGTTGCCTCAATGGGTTCAATTGCCTGTACGGCAAGCGACTCGCCATTGGCCTTGGCAAAATCCAGCACATGACAAGCATAGCCGTACCATGACACTTCCCCAGCGGCCGCCAGATGATACAAACCGGACAGCTCCGGGCGCTTGAGCGCTTGCTGCAGCGCCAGTGCGGTTATATCCGCAATCAGATCGGCACCTGTCGGCGCTCCCACCTGATCAACGATGACATTGAGCTTTTCGCGCTCTTTACCCAGACGCAGCATGGTCTTGGCGAAGTTGCCGCCACGAGCGCTGTAAACCCAACTGGTACGAAACAGCAAGTAACGGCAACCGGAGGCCTGGACGGCGCGCTCCCCTGCCAACTTGCTTTCGCCGTAGCGATTCAGCGGCTGCGGCTCGTCGCCTTCCAGCCAGGGCACTTGCCCCTGACCGTCAAACACGTAATCAGTCGAGTAGTGGACCAACCAGGCACCCACTTCACGAGCTTCGTCGGCAAGAACCTGGATAGCTTGCGCATTCACCAGATTAGCCTGATCTGGCTCGGACTCGGCAGTGTCGACGGCATTGTAAGCTGCCGCATTGACGATCACGTCAGGCTGGACCTTGCGGATTGTCTCGCGCAAGGCCGCCAGGTCGGTCAAGTCACCAGACAACCCGTCAACGCCATGCCGACCCAGTGCGATCAATTCGCCAAGCGGCCGGAGGGAGCGTTGCAACTCCCATCCCACCTGACCATCCTTTCCTAGAAGAAGGATCTTCATGCCTTGTTCGATCGATCCGCGTAGTTCTGATCGATCCACTGCTGGTAGCTGCCGCTCTTCACGTGCTCTACCCATTCGGTGTTGGTCAGATACCACTCGACGGTCTTGCGAATACCCGTTTCGAAGGTTTCTTCAGGCGTCCAGCCCAGCTCACGCTGGATCTTGCTGGCATCGATAGCGTAACGCTGATCATGGCCCGGGCGATCCTGGACATAGGTGATCAGACTGGCATGCGGGCGATGTGCAGAATCCGGACGCAGTTCGTCAAGCAGGGCGCAAAGTGTATGGACCACTTCGATGTTCTGCTTTTCGTTATGACCACCAATGTTGTAGGTCTCGCCGATAACACCCTCGGTCACGACCTTGTACAGCGCACGAGCATGGTCTTCTACATAAAGCCAGTCGCGAACCTGATTACCTTTGCCGTAAACCGGCAGCGGCTTGCCTTCCAGCGCATTGAGAATGATGAGCGGGATCAGTTTCTCGGGGAAGTGGCAAGGGCCGTAGTTGTTCGAGCAATTGGTGACCAGTGTTGGCAAACCATAGGTGCGAGCCCAGGCACGAACCAGGTGATCGGAACTGGCCTTGCTGGCCGAGTATGGCGAGCTTGGCTGGTAAGGCGTAGTCTCGGTGAACAGATCTTCCGGGCCTTCAAGATCACCATACACTTCGTCAGTGGAGATATGGTGGAAGCGGAAGTTGCTCTTGCGGGTATCGTCCAGCGCCGACCAATAGTGGCGTGCGGACTCGAGCAAAGTATAAGTACCGATGATATTGGTCTGAATGAACTCGGACGGGCCCGAGATCGAGCGATCAACATGGGACTCAGCGGCAAGATGCATGATCGCATCCGGCTGGTGCTCACGCAGAACACGATCAACCTGCTCGCGATCACAGATATCAACGCGTTCGAATGCGTAACGCTCGTCTTGACTAACCTCGGCCAGCGACTCCAGATTGCCGGCGTAAGTCAGTTTATCGACGTTAACGACAGAATCGGTGGTGTTGGCGATGATGTGACGGATGACTGCCGAGCCGATAAACCCGGCGCCGCCGGTTACTAGAATTTTCACGCGGAACCATACCCTTGAGCTGCGGACAGCGCCATCAACGAGCACTGTCTAATCCATGAATGCAGAAGCCACCAAACATGAGGCTTCCGTCAAAGTCAGTCTGAATCGACGCGCAATAAAGCATTGTCGAACAAGGGCTGCATTTTACAGCTTAACGAACGTTTTACTAATGGATATAAACAGGGAGAGGCGCAATTTCGACAGACGCCCTGCACCTGCCGCTTTCAGACAAGGCGTTTGCGCGCCGCTCTGGAGGAGCGCCCCAAAAACCAACCGAGCACTGGCCCCATCAACATACCAATCAGCAACGCCAAGACTACGATCAGTGAAACTGGCAACTGCGGCCCGCTCAAACCTAGAAACAATAACGATACCGATTGCTGGTTTTCGAGCACAAACGCTAGAACCACCAGAATCAGTAAAAGAATAAAAACGCCAAGAAATATGCGCTTAAGGTTACGCATGAGGAACCCCTTGAGAGATAGCGACTGTCAAACCCCCTCCTCCTCTTCCTCATTCACCCGATCACGCAACTCTTTGCCCGGCTTGAAATGCGGAACGAATTTACCGTCAAGACTGACGGATTGGCCGGTCTTCGGGTTACGACCGACGCGCGGCGCACGGTAGTGCAGGGAGAAACTGCCAAACCCACGGATCTCGATGCGATCACCGGTGGCAAGGCATTGGGACATTTGCTCAAGCATGGTCTTGATGGCCAGCTCCACATCCTTGGATGAGAGCAGCCCTTGATGGGTGACAATTCGTTCGATCAACTCCGACTTCGTCATATTTTTCCCTTCTTTTTCAAGCAGCTAGATCAGCGCTTGAAAGGTTTTAGCACGCCCGGAAGATTTTGAACAGCCCAGGGATTGACATATCTTCCACCGCGTCGAAACGCCCGTTTTCAGGGCATCACAGCAACAAACAGGGCACAGCATGCTTAACGGCATATCACTAGCATGGTTCGCGTCACGTAGCCCGCCGGGTTGAAGCCAAAAGGAAACTCATCTTCATCCTTGGCATCATCCGATCGGGTGATCACCTTGTACCCCGCCCCCTTGCACTCCTTTGCCGCACGCTTCTGACATTTCTCCCAGCCAGAACCCAACCCAGAGCAGTCGACCTCTATACCACTGACACCACGCACAGCATGGGTCTTGGCACTGGTCGTACAGCCAGCCAGAACCAGTACAGCCATGAGGACAATAAACTTGTTCATCCACTTCCTTATGCCAGGCAACTGCCCGACGACTACACGCTTAAGACCAAGCTTAGACGTGAATAGACGATTGATCCGATTAAAGAAACAGACCAGTTCGAAGTGGAATTGGTTTCACCGAAACACTCGCGAAAACCTGGAAGTACCAAATCGCAGGCACAAAAAAGGGCGACCGAAGTCGCCCTTTTTAATGATCAAGCAGAACTTAGTTCTGTTTGGCCATTGCATTGCGCAGCAGTTGCGCCATGGTGGTGTCGCCAACAGGAGCTTCTTCAGCCTTCAGGCTTTGGATAGCTTCTTTCTCTTCAGCATCGTCTTTCGACTTGATGGAGAGCTGGATCACGCGGCTCTTGCGGTCAACGCTGATGATCTTGGCTTCTACTTCCTGGCCTTCTTTCAGAACGTTGCGCGCGTCTTCAACGCGGTCACGGCTGATTTCGGAGGCTTTCAGAGTCGCTTCGATATCGTCGGCCAGAACGATGATGGCGCCTTTGGCGTCAACTTCTTTCACAGTGCCTTTAACGATGGCGCCTTTGTCGTTCTCTTGAACGTACTCGGAGAACGGATCGCTTTCCAGTTGCTTGATACCCAGGGAGATGCGCTCGCGCTCTGGGTCAACCGACAGGATAACGGTGTCCAGCTCGTCGCCCTTCTTGAAACGACGAACAGCTTCTTCGCCAACTTCGTTCCAGGAGATGTCGGACAGGTGAACCAGACCGTCGATGCCGCCGTCCAGACCAATGAAGATACCGAAATCGGTGATCGACTTGATGGTGCCGGAGATTTTATCGCCCTTGTTGAACTGGCCAGAGAAATCTTCCCATGGGTTAGATTTGCACTGCTTGATGCCCAGGGAGATACGACGACGCTCTTCGTCGATGTCCAGAACCATAACTTCCACTTCGTCGCCGACTTGTACGACTTTCGAAGGGTGGATGTTCTTGTTGGTCCAGTCCATTTCCGAAACGTGTACCAGACCTTCAACGCCTTCTTCCAGCTCAGCGAAGCAGCCGTAGTCGGTCAGGTTGGTTACACGAGCGGTAACGCGAGTGCTTTCTGGGTAACGGGCTTTGATAGCAACCCATGGATCTTCGCCCAGTTGCTTCAGGCCCAGGGAAACACGGTTGCGTTCGCGATCGTATTTCAGAACCTTGACGTCGATTTCGTCACCAACGTTGACGATCTCGGAAGGATGCTTGATGCGCTTCCAGGCCATGTCGGTGATGTGCAGCAGGCCGTCCACGCCACCCAGATCGACGAATGCGCCGTAATCGGTGAGGTTTTTGACGATACCTTTGACTTGCTGGCCTTCCTGCAGGGATTCCAGCAGAGCTTCACGCTCGGCGGAGTTCTCGGCTTCCAGGACGCTGCGACGGGAAACGACAACGTTGTTGCGCTTCTGGTCCAGCTTGATGACCTTGAATTCCAGCTCTTTGCCTTCCAGGTGCGTGGTATCGCGCACTGGACGGACGTCAACCAGGGAACCTGGCAGGAACGCACGGATGCCGTTAACGTCGACAGTGAAGCCGCCTTTAACCTTACCGTTGATAACGCCCTTGACCACTTCCTCAGCTGCGAAGGCCGCTTCCAGAACGATCCAGCACTCAGCGCGCTTGGCTTTTTCACGGGACAGCTTGGTTTCACCGAAACCGTCTTCAACCGAGTCCAGAGCAACGTGAACTTCGTCACCGACATTGATAGTCAGATCGCCAGCGTCGTTGTAGAACTGCTCAAGCGGGATGAGTGCTTCAGACTTCAGGCCAGCGTGAACGGTTACCCAGCGAGCCTGGTAATCGATATCAACGATAACACCGGTGATGATGGAGCCTGCCTGAAGGTTCAGGGTTTTTAGGCTTTCTTCAAAGAGTTCCGCAAAGCTTTCGCTCATTTTAATTCCTGTAAATGAGGGCGAAGGATACGCCCATCTCCACACCCCAGACGGTGTGGGTTAGTTTCATTAAAAAGAAGCGCTGCAGGACTATGACTGGTCCCCTGCCGCCTTCTTGGTCACCCGGCGATATCGCGAATGGCGATCTCGCTCATGATGCGTTCAAGCACCTGATCGATGGACAACTCCGTGGAATCCAGCTGTATGGCGTCAGCCGCCGGCTTAAGCGGGGCTACCGCTCGCTGGGTGTCACGCTCGTCGCGTGCACGGATCTCATCTAGCAGACTCGACAGACTAACACCCTCGACTTTGCCCTTCAACTGCAAATATCGACGACGCGCCCTCTCCTCGGCACTGGCGGTCAGGAAAATCTTCAGCGGCGCATCAGGAAAAACCACCGTGCCCATGTCGCGACCATCGGCCACCAGACCCGGCGCCTCCTGAAAAGCACGCTGGCGCTGCAGCAGTGCCTCGCGTACGGCCGGCAATGCCGCCACTTGCGAAGCGCCGGAACCGACGCTTTCGGTGCGAATGACATCGCTGACTTCGTCGCCTTCCAGAATGATCCGTTGCAACTGACCATCGGTCGCCGCAATGAACTGAACATCCAGATGAGCGGCGAGTTTCTTCAGCAGCTCTTCATTGGTCAGATCCACACCGTGGTTGTGCGCAGCAAATGCCAGCAAGCGGTACAACGCACCGGAATCCAGCAGGTTCCAGCCCAGACGCTTGGCCAGAATCCCGGCTACGGTGCCTTTGCCCGAGCCGCTTGGCCCATCAATGGTGATGACCGGTGCAATGTATTTCACGACTGAGCCTCTTGTGCCACACGAATACCGACCTGCCCGCACAGTGCGAGGAAGTTCGGGAACGACGTCGCGACGTTGGCGCAATCATGGATGCGGATCGGTGCAGTAGCGCGCAGCGACGCCACACTGAATGCCATCGCGATACGGTGATCGCCATGACCATGCACTTCGCCGCCGCCAATCTGGCCGCCGTCGATGATGATGCCGTCCGGGGTCGGCTGACATTTGACGCCCAGCGCCAGCAAACCGTCTGCCATGACCTGAATGCGATCCGATTCCTTGACCCGCAGCTCTTCGGCGCCGGTCAGCACGGTGCGCCCTTCGGCACAGGCAGCGGCGACGAACAACACCGGGAATTCGTCGATGGCCAGTGGAACCAGCGCTTCAGGAATCTCGATACCTTTGAGTTTAGCTGCCCGCACGCGCAGGTCAGCCACCGGCTCGCCGCCGACTTCACGCTGGTTTTCCAGAGTGATGTCCGCGCCCATCAGGCGCAGGATGTCGATCACGCCAGTGCGGGTCGGGTTGATGCCGACGTGCTCAAGCACCAGCTCGGAACCTTCGGCGATCGAGGCCGCGACCAGGAAGAACGCTGACGACGAGATGTCGCCGGGCACTTCAATGTGGGTCGCAGTCAGCTTGCCGCCGGACTCGACCGATGCCGTAGCGCCATCAACGCTCACCGGATAACCGAAACCACGCAGCATGCGCTCGGTGTGGTCGCGAGTCGGAGCCGGCTCGGTCACGGTGGTCTTGCCTTCAGCGTACAGACCGGCGAGCAGCAGGCAGGACTTCACCTGAGCACTGGCCATCGGCATGGTGTAAGTCAGGCCTTTGAGCTTGTGTCCGCCACGAATGGTCATCGGCGGACGACCTTCAGCAGCAGTTTCAATCACGGCGCCCATTTCGCGCAGTGGATTGGCCACGCGATTCATCGGACGCTTGGACAGCGAGGCGTCGCCAGTCAAAACGCTGTCGAAGTTCTGCGCCGCCAACAGGCCGGACAGCAGACGCATCGAGGTACCGGAGTTGCCCAGATAGATCGGGCCGGGCGCCGGCTTCAAGCCGTGCAGGCCGACACCGTGGATGGTCACGCGGCCGTGGTGCGGGCCTTCGATGACCACGCCCATGTCGCGAAATGCCTGCAAGGTCGCCAGGGCGTCTTCACCCTCAAGGAAGCCTTCGACTTCGGTGACGCCTTCGGCCAGCGAGCCGAGCATGATCGAGCGGTGGGAAATCGATTTGTCACCCGGTACGCGAATCCGACCGGACAGGCGGCCACCAGGTTGAGCCAGGAAGATCAGATCGTTGGAATTCATAGCGTCCACATAGGCCCTGCGGGCCAGGATTTTACTGAAATGCTCGCGGGCAACCCGGGCGCGAGTGAAAACGCCCAACAATTGGTGCCCATCCCCTGCATCGACCGCGTCGCGCAAGGCGTCGAGGTCGCTGCGAAATGTATCGAGTGTGCGCAGGACAGCCTCGCGGTTGGCGAGGAAGATGTCGTGCCACATCACCGGGTCGCTTCCGGCGATTCTTGTGAAATCGCGGAAACCGCCCGCAGCGTAACGGAAGATCTCAAGATTTTCATTGCGCTTGGCCAACGAATCGACCAGACCGAAGGCCAGCAGATGCGGCAGATGACTGGTCGCGGCCAGCACTTCATCGTGACGCTCGACCTGCATGTGCTCGACGTCGGCGCCCAATTCGCGCCACAGACGATCAACCACAGCCAGCGCCGCCGGATCGGTTTGCTCAAGCGGCGTGAGAATCACTTTGTGGCGACGGAACAGTTCGGCATTGGAGGCTTCCACCCCGCTCTGCTCGGAACCGGCAATCGGATGACCCGGAACGAATCGCGGCGGCATAGCGCCAAACGCTTCGGTCGCCGCGCGCACCACATTGCCTTTGGCGCTGCCGACATCGGTCAGAATCGCCGAGCCCAGATCCATGTTCGCCAACCGCGCGAGCACTTTCTCCATGGCCAGAATCGGCACCGCCAACTGAATCACGTCAGCGCCCTGGCATGCGGTTGCCAAGTCATCTTCACAGCGATCCACAACGCCTAACTCAACCGCCAACTTGCGCGACTGCGGGTCGAGATCGACCCCGACCACTTCGCGGCAGATACCGCTTTCACGCAAGCCTTTGGCAAACGAACCACCGATCAACCCCAGACCGACCACCACAAGGCGACCGATCATAGGTGCAGCAGATTGCAGTGCAGTGACATCACCCACGAGCCAGAACCTTGCGCAGCGCTTCGAGGAAGCGGCTGTTTTCCGCCGGCAGACCGATGGTCACCCGCAGGTGGTTCGGCATGCCGTAGTTGGCTACCGGACGCACGATCACGCCTTCGCGCAGCAAGCCCTGGAACACCGGAGCCGCGACCTGACCGAGGTCGACGCAGATGAAATTGCCTTTGGATTCGATCCAGCTCAGCCCCAGCTCACGGAAGCCGGCCTGCAACTGCTGCATACCCGACTCATTGAGCTGACGGCTTTGCGCCAGATATTCCTCATCCTTCAGCGCTGCGCAGGCTGCCGCGAGGGCCAGACTGTTGACGTTGAACGGCTGGCGAACGCGGTTCAGCACGTCAGCCACAACCGCAGTCGACAGACCGTAGCCAACGCGCAATGCCGCCAGGCCATAGGCTTTGGAGAAGGTGCGCGAGACCAGCAGATTCGGGTAAGCGGCGAGGAAATCCAGACCGTCCGGCAGATCGCTGCCTTCGGCGTACTCGATGTAAGCCTCGTCCAGCACCACCAGCACATGCTCCGGAACGTCCTGCAGGAACTCGTCCAGCGCTTCAGCACCGAACCAGGTACCGGTCGGGTTGTTCGGGTTGGCGATAAACACCACGCGGGTGTTGGCATCGATGGCCGCGAGCATTGCAGGCAGGTCATGCCCCCAATCTTTCGCCGGCACCACTTTGGCTTGGGCGCCGACTGCCTGGGTGGCAATCGGGTACACAGCGAAAGCGTGCTCACTGAACACGGCATTCAGACCCGGCGCCAGATAGGCGCGCGCGACCAGTTCAAGAATGTCGTTGGAACCGTTGCCCAGCGTGACCTGATTCAGCTCGACGCGGCATTGCTCGGCCAGCAGGGATTTCAGCGCGAAACCGTTGCCGTCCGGGTAACGCGTCAACTCGGCCAGCTCTTCGCGGATCGCCGCCAAGGCTTTCGGACTGGCACCCAGCGGGTTTTCGTTGCTCGCCAGTTTGACGATTTTTGCCGGATCCAGGTCCAGCTCGCGCGCCAGTTCGTCCACAGGCTTGCCCGGAACGTACGGCGAAAGTTGTTGCACGCCCGGCTGTGCCAGAGCGAGGAAGTTGCCACTCATTTGCTACCGCCCCTTAGAGAACTGCTTTCGGGTAGGAACCCAGCACTTTGAGTGCTACTGCTTCCTGACTGATCTTTTCCAATACACCTTTGATCAACGGATCACGGTGATGGCCGACGAAGTCGATGAAGAACACGTAGGTCCATTTGCCACTGCGCGACGGACGGGTTTCGATACGGGTCAGGTCGATCCCGTTGTCGTGGAACGGCACCAGCAACTCATGGAGCGCGCCGGGCTTGTTGCTCATCGACACGATGATCGAAGTCTTGTCGTCGCCGGTCGGCGGCACTTCCTGGTTACCGATCATCAGGAAGCGCGTCGAGTTGTCGGGACGGTCTTCGATCTTCTCGGCCAGACGCGTCAGGCCATACAGCCCTGCCGCCATGTCGCCGGCAATCGCCGCCGAATTCCACTCGCCTTTAACCCGCTTGGCCGCTTCGGCGTTGCTCGACACCGCCACGCGCTCGACATTCGGGTAATGCGCGTCCAGCCACTTGCGGCACTGGGCCAGCGATTGCGCGTGGGAATAGATGCGGCTGATGCTGTCGGTCTTGGTATTTTCACCGACCAACAGGTGATGGTGAATGCGCAGCTCGACTTCGCCACAGATCACCATGTCGTGTTCGAGGAAGCTGTCCAGCGTGTGGTTGACCGCGCCTTCGGTGGAGTTTTCCACCGGCACCACGCCAAAATTCACCGCACCGGCCGCCACCTCACGAAACACTTCGTCGATCGCCGCCATCGGCTTGCTGATCACCGCGTGACCGAAGTGTTTCATCGCTGCGGCTTGGGTGAAGGTGCCTTCAGGACCGAGATAAGCCACTTTCAGTGGCTGCTCCAGCGCCAGGCACGACGACATGATTTCACGGAACAACCGCGCCATCTCTTCGTTGCCCAGCGGCCCCTGATTGCGCTCCATCACCCGCTTGAGCACCTGAGCTTCGCGCTCAGGACGATAGAACACCGGCACTTCGCCTTCGGCCAGCGAGGCCATCTTTACTCGCGCGACTTCCTGGGCGCAACGCGCACGCTCACTGATCAGCTCCATGACTTTGGTGTCCAGAGCGTCAATGCGAACGCGCAGTGCCTTGAGTTCTTGCTCGGACATCAGCCGTGTTCCTTCTCGAATTCAGCCATGTACGCCACCAGCGCATTAACCGCGGTGATGTCGACGGCGTTGTAGATGGAGGCGCGCATGCCGCCCACGGAGCGGTGGCCCTTCAGATTGAGCAAGCCGCGCTCTTCGGCACCGACGAGGAACGGCTTGTCCAGACGATCATCGGCCAGACGGAACGGCACGTTCATCCACGAGCGATCCGACTTGTTGATCGGGTTGCTGTAGAGGCCGCTGGCGTCGATGAAGTCGTACAGCGTGCGCTGTTTGACGTCGTTGAGCTTGGCGATCGCTTCGACACCGCCCTGCTCTTTCAGCCACTGGAACACCAGGCCGGACAGGTACCAGGCCAGGGTCGGCGGGGTGTTGTACATCGAGCCGTTATCCGCTGCGACTTTGTAGTCGAGCATGGTCGGGCACAGCGCGCGCGCCTTGCCGAGCAGGTCTTCGCGGATGATGTTGACCACGATACCGCTCGGGCCGATGTTTTTCTGTGCGCCGGCGTAGATCATGCCGAAACGCGAGATATCGACCGGGCGCGAGAGGATGTCCGAAGACATGTCGGCTACCAGCGGTACATCACCGACTTCAGGAATCCACTGGAATTCCAGACCACCGATGGTTTCGTTCGGCGCGTAGTGAACATAAGCGGCGTCTTTCGACAGCTTCCACTCGTTCTGGCCCGGGATAGCGAAATAGTCGTATGGCTTGGCGGTGGCGGCAACATTGACGTGGCCGTAGCGCGAAGCTTCTTCGATGGCTTTCTGCGACCAGATACCGGTGTCGATATAGTCGGCCGAGCCGCCTTCAGGCAGCAGGTTCAGTGGGATCTGCGCGAATTGCTGGCTGGCGCCACCTTGCAGAAACAGCACTTTATAGTTCGACGGGATATTCAGCAGGTCACGCAGATCCTGCTCGGCCTGGGTGGCGATGGACACGAACTCATCGCTGCGATGGCTCATTTCCATGACCGACAGACCCTTGCCATGCCAATCAAGGAGTTCACCCTGGGCGCGCTGCAGGACAGCTTCAGGAAGCGCCGCAGGACCGGCGCAGAAGTTATAGGCTCGCTTGCTCACATCCAATCTCGCTCTGACTTGGTGATACACAAAAAATCTGTAAATCTGATAGGTCTACCTCTGTAGCAGCCTTCGGCAACTCCTACAGGGGAAATTCATACCGGACAAATAACAAGGGGGCGAATTCTCATCCGCCCCCTCGTTTGTCCGCTTATTCTTGCGGTTCTTCGTCTGCTGCGGCGTCGAGTTGCTGGTCTTCACCGGCATCGTCGTTTACGACAGTGCCTTCGAATTCCTCGCCCTCTTCACCCTCAAGCTCTTCACCCTCAACTTCCGAAGGCTCCTGAACCCGCTCCAGCCCGACCAGGGTTTCATCCTTGGCCAGCTTGATCAGCGTTACACCTTGAGTGTTACGACCCAGGCTCGACACTTCGTCGACACGGGTACGCACCAGGGTGCCCTGATCGGAGATCAGCATGATTTCTTCACCGTCCTGCACCTGAACTGCGCCGACCAGACGACCGTTACGCTCGTTGCTGACCATGGCGATAACGCCCTGACCGCCACGTTTGTATTCAGGGAACTCGGTGATCGCCGTGCGCTTGCCGTAGCCGCGCTCGGAGGCGGTGAGGATTTCGCTGCCCTCTTCCGGAATCAACATGGAGATCAGCTTCTGCCCTTCCGGCAGACGCATGCCACGTACACCGCGGGCGGTACGGCCCATGGCGCGAACTTCGGATTCCTTGAAGCGCGTCACTTTGCCGCCGTCGGAGAACAGCATGATTTCCTGCTCGCCATCGGTGATGGCTGCGGAGATCAGGATGTCGCCTTCGTCCAGTTCCAGCGCGATCAGACCAACGCTGCGCTGACGGCTGAAGGCCACCAGCGGAGTCTTCTTCACGGTACCGTTGGCAGTCGACATGAAGATGAACGGCGCTTTCTTGCGATCGGCAGCCTTGATGCGAGCGCGACGCTCTTCATCGGTTTCGTTGCTGTTTTCGATCTCTTCTACATCAGCCTCGACGCCTTCGGTTTCTTCTTCATCAGCCTGACGCTTCATGGCTTCGAGATCGACCGGCAGCATGGTGGTGATGTACTCGCCTTCGCTCAATGGCAGAAGGTTGACCAGCGGACGGCCACGGGCGGCGCGGGACGCTTCCGGAATCTCGTAGGTCTTGAGCCAGTACACCTTGCCCTTGCTGGAAAACAGCAGCAGCGTGGTGTGACTGTTGGCAACCAGCAGGTGAGCGATGTAGTCCTCATCCTTGACGCCGGTGGCCGATTTGCCTTTACCGCCACGACGCTGAGCCTGATACGCAGCCAGCGGCTGGGTCTTGGCGTAGCCACCGTGGGAGATGGTCACGACGCGTTCTTCTTCCGGGATCATGTCACCCAGGGTCAGATCAAGACGGGCATCGAGAATTTCGGTGCGACGCTGGTCGCCGTATTCGGCGCGGATCACTTCCAGCTCTTCGCGGATCACTTCCATCAGGCGCACGGCGCTGTTGAGGATGCGGATCAGCTCGCCGATCTGGTTAAGGATCTCTTGATACTCGGCCAGCAGTTTTTCGTGTTCCAGACCGGTCAGACGGTGCAGACGCAGTTCCAGAATGGCTTGCGCCTGTTCTGGCGACAGGAAGTACTTGCCTTCGCGCAGACCGTATTGCGGATCGAGGTTTTCCGGACGGCACGAATCGGCACCGGCACGTTCCACCATCGCCACCACTGCCGAGGATTCCCACGGCGTGCTGACCAGGGCTTCTTTTGCTTCCGACGGCGTCGGCGAAGCCTTGATCAGCGCGATAACCGGGTCGATGTTCGACAGGGCAACGGCCTGACCTTCGAGGATATGACCACGCTCGCGCGCCTTGCGCAGTTCGAACACGGTACGGCGGGTAACGACTTCGCGACGGTGACGGACGAAGGCTTCCAGCAGATCCTTGAGGTTCAGGATGCGTGGACGACCATCGATCAGCGCAACGATGTTGATGCCGAATACCGATTGCAGCTGGGTCTGGGCGTAGAGGTTGTTGAGGATCACCTCAGGCACTTCGCCGCGACGCAGTTCGATCACGACGCGCATACCATCCTTGTCGGACTCGTCGCGCAGTTCAGTGATGCCTTCCAGCTTCTTCTCTTTGACCAGCTCGGCGATCTTCTCGATCAGACGCGCCTTGTTCAGTTGGTAAGGGAGTTCGGTGATGACGATCTGCTGACGGCCACCGACCTTGTCGATGTCTTCGATGATCGAGCGGGCGCGCATATAAATGCGCCCGCGACCGGTGCGGTAGGCTTCGATGATGCCGGCGCGACCATTGATGATCGCGGCGGTCGGGAAGTCCGGACCGGGGATGTACTGCATCAACTCGTCGACGGTCAGCTCAGGGTTGTCGATGAGTGCCAGGCAACCGTCGATGACTTCACCGAGGTTGTGTGGCGGAATGTTGGTCGCCATGCCCACGGCGATACCGCTGGAGCCGTTGACCAGCAGGTTGGGGATACGGGTCGGCATGACCGCCGGGATCATTTCGGTGCCGTCGTAGTTCGGCACCCAGTCCACGGTTTCTTTGTGCAGGTCAGCCAGCAGCTCGTGCGCCAGCTTGGTCATGCGCACTTCGGTGTATCGCATCGCCGCGGCGTTATCGCCGTCGACCGAACCGAAGTTGCCCTGACCGTCTACCAGCAGGTAGCGCAGGGAGAAAGGCTGAGCCATACGAACGATGGTGTCGTACACGGCAGTGTCACCGTGCGGGTGATACTTACCGATCACGTCGCCGACAACACGGGCAGATTTCTTGTACGGCTTGTTGAAGTCGTTGCCCAGCTCGCTCATCGCGAACAGTACGCGACGGTGCACGGGCTTGAGGCCATCGCGCGCATCCGGCAGTGCACGGCCGACGATTACGCTCATCGCGTAGTCGAGGTAGGACTGTTTCAGCTCGTCTTCGATATTGACCGGGAGGATTTCTTTGGCCAGTTCGCCCATGAGAAGCCTGATTCCTTTTTCTGGTGAAACTTCGTCATATCCATGTGGGAGCAACGAAGCTCGCCGGGGCAGGCCGAGTGCCATGCGCCGACTTACGACAAATCAACATTGGATCGCGGATTTGCGCAGTAAAGACAGCTCCGTGGAGCTGCCTCGGAAAACGCCGGATGTTATCACAAAGGCCGCCACGCACCTATCCCCCAGATGCGCATGGAGCATAGTTAGTTGACCGGTGACAGGCTTAACGGGGACGAGAGAAGCTCAGAGCTTCTTTGAATGCAGATTTGAGGGCTGATTTGCGGATGTTTATTGACATTTAGGGGTACAAACACCTGTAGGAGCTGCCGAAGGCTGCGTTCTTTTGATCCTGCCCTCTAAAAAGCAAGATCAAAAGATCGCAGCCTTCGGCAGCTCCTACATTGAGTATCACCGCATTAATGCAGGCGTTTGCGGCACATCAACTGGGCCATTTTCGCGGTGTCCGGGCGTTCGACGATGCCTTTTTCGGTGACGATCGCGTCGATGAGATCCGCCGGCGTCACGTCAAACACCGGATTGAACGCTTCAACGTCCGCACCGACACGCTTGCCGCCGACTTCCAGCAACTCGGCGCCGTCACGCTCCTCGATCGGAATGTCGTCACCGCTGGCCAGATTCATGTCGATGGTGGAACTCGGTGCCACGACCATGAAGCGCACACCGTGGTGCATGGCGTTGACCGCCAGTTGATAGGTGCCGATCTTGTTCGCCACGTCACCATTGGCGGTGATTCGGTCAGCCCCGACGATCACCCAGGTCACGCCTTTGGTTTTCATGATGTGTGCAGCGGCGGAGTCGGCATTCAACGTAACCGGGATGCCTTCGTTGGCCAGTTCCCACGCAGTCAAACGCGAGCCTTGCAACCATGGGCGGGTCTCGTCGACATAGACGCGCTCGACCATGCCTTCAATGAAGGCTGCACGAATCACCCCTAACGCCGTACCGAAACCACCGGTGGCCAGCGCGCCAGTATTGCAATGAGTCAGAATCGCCTGGGCATTGCCCTGATGCTTGCGGATCAGATCAACGCCCAACTGGGCCATGGTCAGGTTGGCTTCGCGGTCGCTTTCGTGAATGGCGATGGCTTCGGCTTCCAGCGCGGCCAGCGGATCGGCGTTCTCTTTCAAGCGATCAAGGCGATCGTGCATGCGACCCAAGGCCCAAAACAGGTTAACCGCTGTCGGACGGGAATCGGCCAGCAAGGCAAAGTCCTCTTCCAGCGCCACGTACCAATCGCCACCTTCGGCGATCCGCGCACGGGCCGCGAGGACGATGCCATACGCGGCACTGATGCCAATGGCCGGCGCGCCACGTACCACCATCGAGCGAATCGCCTCGGCCACGCCGGCGGCGCTGGTGTAGGCAATCCAGGTTTCTTCGAACGGCAAAATACGCTGATCCAGCAGGTGCAGCGCGCCGTCACGCCAATCGATGGCCTTCACTTTTTCCGCAGCCAACAGTCGATCGCGCATCCTACACCCCGCACTCATGAACAAAAGCCGCCGATTATAGCGATCCCCCCGCGAAGACGCTCGGGTATACTTCGCCATCCTTTACAAAAGCACTGGAACCGACCCTCGATGCCGAAACCTGCCATTGCGCTCGACTTATTATTGCTGCCGACCTGGCTGGTACCCGTCGAACCTGCAGGCGTTGTGCTCAAGGAGCACGGCCTGGGCATCCGCGACGGTCGCATCGTGTTTATCGGCCCGCGCGCCGAAGCATTGAAGTGTAACGCCACTGAAGTCCGCGAACTGCCGGACGTGCTGCTCGCCCCCGGTCTGATCAACGCCCACGGCCATGCGGCGATGACGCTGTTCCGTGGCCTGGCCGATGATCTGCCGCTGATGACCTGGCTGGAAAACCATATCTGGCCGGCCGAGGCCAAGTGGGTCGATGAAGATTTCGTTCGTGATGGCACCGACCTGGCCATCGCCGAGCAGATCAAGGGCGGCATCACCTGCTTCTCGGACATGTATTTCTTTCCAAAAGTCGCCAGCGAGCGCGTGCACAACAGCGGCATTCGTGCGCAGATCGCCATTCCGATCCTTGATTTCCCGATCCCGGGCGCCAGCAGTGCCGATGAAGCCATTCGTCAGGGCGTCGAATTGTTTGGCGACTTGAAGCATCACGAACGCATCAAGATCACCTTCGGCCCTCATGCACCGTACACCGTCGGCGACGAGAATCTCGAGAAAATCCGCGTGATTGCCGAGGAGCTGGACGCATCGATCCACATGCACGTGCATGAAACCGCGTTCGAAGTCCAACAAGCGCTGGAGCAGCATGGCGAACGCCCGCTCGCTCGCCTCGGTCGTCTGGGCCTGCTCGGCCCGCGCTTCCAGGCCGTGCACATGACCCAGATCAGCGATGACGACCTGGCGTTGCTGGTAGAAAGCAACACCAGCGTCATTCATTGCCCGGAATCGAACCTGAAACTCGCCAGCGGTTTCTGCCCGGTCGAGCGTTTGTGGCAGGCTGGGGTGAATGTCGCGGTCGGTACCGATGGCGCCGCCAGTAATAATGATCTCGATCTGCTCGGCGAAACCCGCACTGCCGCCCTGCTGGCCAAAGCCGTTGCCGGCTCGGCCACGGCGCTGGACGCTCATCGGGCACTGCGCATGGCCACCCTGAATGGTGCGCGCGCACTGGGGATCGAGACGCAAGTTGGCTCGCTGGAAATCGGCAAAGCCGCCGACATCGTCGCTTTCGACCTGTCCGGCCTGGCCCAGCAACCGGTGTATGACCCGGTATCGCAGCTTATATACGCCACCGGCCGCGATTGCGTGAAACACCTGTGGGTCGCCGGCAAACAACTGCTCGACGACCGACGCCTGACGCGCATGGACGAAGCGCAACTGGGCGCCACCGCCCGTACCTGGGGCCAGCGCATCAGCGGCCACACCGAATCGTAAACACCCCGGCGCCCACGCCGGGGCTACAGCCCTTTTAAAGTTTTAGAGGAATTGAACATGAGCAACGTCGACCACGCCGAAATCGCCAAATTCGAAGCCCTGGCCCATCGCTGGTGGGACCGCGAAAGCGAATTCAAACCGCTGCACGACATCAACCCTTTGCGGGTCAACTGGATTGATGAGCGGGTCAATCTGGCCGGCAAGAAAGTCCTCGACGTCGGTTGCGGCGGCGGCATCCTCAGCGAAGCCATGGCGCAACGCGGTGCCACCGTGATGGGTATCGACATGGGCGAGGCGCCACTGGCGGTCGCGCAACTGCATCAACTGGAATCCGGCGTCAGCGTCGAATACCGCCAGATCACCGCCGAAGCCCTGGCCGAAGAAATGCCTGAGCAGTTCGACGTGGTGACCTGTCTGGAAATGCTCGAGCACGTACCGGATCCATCGTCGGTCATTCGTGCCTGCTTCCGCATGGTCAAACCGGGTGGCCAGGTGTTCTTCTCGACCATCAACCGCAACCCGAAGGCGTACCTGTTCGCCATTATCGGCGCTGAATACATCATGAAGCTGCTGCCGCGCGGCACCCACGACTTCAAGAAATTCATCCGCCCTTCCGAGCTGGGCGCCTGGAGCCGCATGGCCGGCCTGACCGTCAAGGACATCATCGGCCTGACCTACAACCCGCTGACCAAGCACTACAAGCTGGCCAACGACGTTGACGTCAACTACATGATCCAGACCCTGCGCGAGGAATAAGCCGATGGCCATCAGAGCAGTTCTCTTCGACATGGACGGCACCCTGCTCGACACGGCGCCGGACTTCATCGCCATCTGCCAGGCAATGCGCGCGGATCGTGGTTTGCCGCCGATGAACGACAAGCACATCCGCGACGAGATCTCCGGTGGCGCTAAAGCCATGGTTGCGGTGACGTTTTCGATGGACCCGGAATCACCGGGCTTCGAAGAACTGCGCCTGGAGTTCCTTGAGCGCTATCTGGTTGGCTGCGCCGTGCACAGCAAACTGTTCGACGGCATGGGCGAACTGTTAGCTGATATCGAAAAGGCCAAGCTGATCTGGGGCGTGGTCACCAACAAGCCATTGCGCTTTGCCGAGCCGATCATGCAACAGTTGGGACTGGCCGAGCGTTCGGCGCTGCTGATCTGCCCGGATCACGTGAAAAACAGCAAGCCGGATCCGGAACCGTTGATCCTTGCGTGCAAGATGCTTGATCTGGATCCGTCGACGGTTCTGTTTGTAGGCGATGATCTGCGCGATATCGAATCGGGGCGCGATGCCGGGACGAAAACCGCTGCGGTGACGTTTGGCTATATCCACCCGGACGATAATCCGCGTCATTGGGGCGCGGATGTGGTGGTGGATCATCCGTCGGAATTGCGCAAGGTACTCGATAGCGCGCTTTGCAGCTGCTGAGACCTGACGCAGAGCGTCATTGGCTGCATTCCCACGCGGAGCGTGGGGAACGATCTGACTCCATGATGAGGTTTTTATGTTTGATTATTCCGCTCGCCCCGAATTGCTCAAGGATCGGGTCATTCTGGTCACCGGTGCCGGTCGGGGCATTGGCGCGGCTGCGGCGAAAACCTACGCCGCCCACGGCGCCACCGTATTGCTGCTGGGCAAGACCGAAGCGAACCTGACGCAGGTCTATGACGAAATCGAAGCGGCAGGCCACCCTCAGCCGGCGGTGATTCCGTTCAACCTCGAAACCGCCCTGCCCCATCAATACGATGAGCTGGCCGCGATGATCGAGGCCGAATTCGGCCACCTCGACGGCTTGCTGCATAACGCTTCGATCATCGGCCCACGCACACCGATCGAGCAGTTGTCCGGTGAAAACTTCATGCGCGTCATGCAGGTCAACGTCAACGCCATGTTCATGCTGACCAGCACCCTGCTGCCGTTGCTCAAGCTGTCGCAGGATGCCTCGGTAGTGTTCACCTCCAGCAGTGTCGGGCGTAAGGGCCGGGCGTACTGGGGCGCCTATGGCGTCTCGAAGTTCGCCACCGAAGGCCTGATGCAAACCCTGGCCGATGAAGTCGATGGTGTGGCACCAGTGCGTTCCAACAGCATCAACCCGGGCGGTACGCGCACCAGTATGCGCGCGCAAGCTTATCCGGGAGAAAATCCGCTGAACAATCCGACGCCGGAAGAAATCATGCCGGTGTACCTGTACCTGATGGGCCCGGACAGTACCGGCATCAACGGCCAGGCATTCAACGCGCAATAACTGCCATACGTCGCATTTGTTGCCGCGGCAGATTCCTGTCGCGGCATGCATTTGCCGCTGGCGACCGTCACATTTCAGTCAAATTTCCAGCGCACACCTCGCACCAAAATATCCAAACCATTGATTCCAAACGGTTTAAATAAAACCGAACCGAATGGCACGACTTTCGCTCTAATTTTCCTCAAAGCAAGCCACGTGAAGGCAATGGGGCGAGGCCGATTTCGATAGCTGACTAATCGTCATCCGGCAGACTAAACTTACGCCAAACGTCCTACGGGACTGATGGATCAGTATGACGCGCAGCCCATAGCCGCTCTCACCCAGCCTGTAAGACAGACTTACTGCTAAGGGTTCACGCCATATGAAATCACCCTCCCAGACCAATGCAATTGACTTCGACAGTGCCAAATTGCAACGCCTGGGCTTTGGTCAATTGCCTCCCTTGTTGGAGCGACCGGCCAGTCTGGCGCAATTGCGCCAGCAAATGAGCCTGCAACTGCAAACCAGCCTCGAACCGCAACGCATCCTCGGTCTGTTTTTCCGCGAAGTTCAGCGCCTCGTGCCATTGGACGCGCTGAGTTACGTGCACCAAGGCAGCGATTTGCGCCTGGAGTTCGGCAGCCGCGGCCATCACTCGGTCAGCTACAGCCTGAGCCACGAAGGCGAGCACATGGGCGAACTGGTGTTCCGCCGCAATCAGCGCTTCAACGACAAGGAACAAGGCCAGCTGGAGTCGCTGCTGTCATCCTTGCTGTACCCGATGCGCAACGCCCTGCTTTACCGTGAGGCGACCCAGAGCGCTCTGCGCGATCCGCTGACCGGCGCCGGCAACCGCATCGCCATGGAGCAGACCCTGCAACGGGAAATCGAAATGTCCCGTCGCCACCTGCAACCGTTGTCGCTGTTGATGCTCGATATCGACCACTTCAAACGGGTCAATGACAGCCATGGTCACAGTGCCGGCGATGACGTGCTTAAAGCCATCGCCGCGACGATCAAGGCACAATTGCGCAACGTCGACATGGTGTTCCGTTACGGCGGGGAAGAGTTTCTGATTCTGCTGTCCAACACCAGCCGCGAAGCGGCGGCAATGGTCGGCGAACGGCTGCGTTATGCGACACAGGCGGCTGAGTACTACGCCGATGGCCAGTTGATCGAGCTGACCGTGAGCCTGGGATGCTCGACGTTACTGCCCGGCGAATCGGCCGACAGCTTGCTGCGCCGCGCTGACAGTGCGCTGTACGTGGCCAAGCGCGAAGGGCGTAATCGCTTGGCCATGGCGGGCTGAGCTGTTCAACCAACACAAAACAGTGTGGGAGCGAGCCTGCTCGCGAAAGCGGTGATTCAGTCAAAGCAATGCTGACTGACATGACCCCTTCGCGAGCAGGCTCGCTCCCACATTGGTATTGCGTGAGACTTGAATCAGCTCTCGACTACCGCCCTGCGCTCTCGGTTGACCAACAAGCGTTCCGACGTCTCCAGTTGCATGCAGCGCTCCAGAAACAGATACATGTAGTCATAGCTCTTGCACACCGCCTGACGCAGTTCGGCCTGCAAGGCCTTGCTCGGGTTCATCCCCGCGAGCGTGCAGATGATTTCCAGCGCCTCCCAGGGATGAGCATCGTCGTACTGGGCATGCATCTTCAACCACTTCATCGCCCGCTTGCGATCCTCTTCGGGAAACGCTGCGGCATACATGCCGGTGGAGCAGACCAGCGCCGACCACTCCCCGGTCGCGCCTTCGATGGCATAGTTGGTGGCGGCAATGGCCACGATCAGCGAATCGGCAGAACTGGTGTGCCAGCACCAATGACTCAAGGCATGCAACTCAGGCGGCACCTGTTGAGCCTGAAGGTCTTCCAGACTGACGCCATGTGCCCGGCTCCAATGCACCCAGTAATCGGCGTGATTGAGTTCAACGCGGATATTGCGCATCAACCAGCGCCGCGCCATGTCTTCACCCGGATGCCGGGCAAATCTGGTTTTGGTGAGGTTCTGCGCCATGTACAACGCAAACTGCTCAACCACCGGCCAGCCCCCGATCAGGTACTGACGCATGGTTCTGGCGCTGAGCTTGTTATCACGCATGCGCAGGTAAAGTTCATGTTCGACAACCCGGCGCTTGCTCTCGCTGCAATCCTCAATGAGCTGTTGCGCCCAGGCAGGATAACTTGCAGCTTCCATGAGTGGTCCGGTTCGGTTGAATGTGTCGATCACTGTTCGGCTCCTTTTGATTTGTGATTGTAAGGATCGGCGAGAGACTTCAACGGAACGTGCCAGGCGCTTTGAATAACAGCGGTTGCGGTCTGGCGGGCCGACTTTGCAAACTGTCACAGGTAAACAACTGTGGGCGTTCTATAACATAACCCTGAGCGTAATCCACACCAATTTCGAGCAATGCCTGCTCGATCTGAGTTGTTTCAACAAACTCGGCAATTGTCTGCTTACCCATGACATGCCCGATGTGATTGATCACTTCGACCATTGCGCGGTTAATCGGGTCGTCCAGCATATCCTTTACGAAACTCCCGTCGATCTTCAGGAAGTCTACAGGCAAATGTTTCAGATAAGCGAATGAAGACATTCCGGCACAAAAGTCATCTAATGAAAAATAGCAACCTAAGCCTTTGAGTTCATTAATAAATCTTATTGCGCTGCCCAGATTTGCAATTGCACTGGTTTCTGTAATTTCAAAACAAATCATTTCAGGCGGTATTGCGTAGTTAACAAACTGCTCTCGCAGAAAGTGCAAAAACGCGTCATCTCCTATAGTAATGCCTGACAGATTAATCGCACACATTGCTAAAGGCTCTTGATGTTCTTGTGCAATACATTGAGCAATAACCTTGAATACGTTCTGAACTACCCAGCGATCCAGTTGACTCATCAAACCATAACGCTCGGCAGCGGGAATGAAACTGTCCGGCAGAATCATCCGCCCGGCTTCATCATGCAGACGCAGCAGAATCTCGATGTGCCCACCCTTGTTGTCACCCGGCTTGAGCGGGGCGATTTCCTGGGCGTACAGACAAAAGCGGTTTTCTTCCAGTGCCATGTGCAGCCGTTGCACCCAAGCCATTTCGCCAAAGCGCAGCGACAGCTCGGAATCGTCGGCGTGGTAGACCTGCACCCGGTTGCGGCCCTTTTCCTTGGCCATGTAACAGGCCATATCGGCCGCGCGCAGTGAGGCTTCGAGGGTCGTCGGGGTCTGCGCGATATGCACCAGACCAATGCTCACCGTGGTCAGGAACGGCCGCCCTTTCCAGACAAAATGCAGGTTCTGCACAGTCTGGCGTAGCGCCTCGGCGATTTTCTCGGCCGCGTCTGGCGCGCAGTTCTCCAGCAGAATGCCGAACTCATCACCGCCCAGGCGCGCCAGCGTGTCGCCTTCGCGCAGCCCCGATTGCAACAGCGTACAAATGTGCCTTAACAGCTCATCGCCGGCGGCGTGACCACAGGTATCGTTGACCAGTTTGAATTGATCGAGGTCGAGGAACATCAGCGCATGCCGCCCGGAATGCCGCGTGAGCTTATGCAGTGCCTGCTCCAGCCGATATTCGAACTCGCGACGGTTGGCCAACCCGGTCAGCGCATCATGGGTCGCCTGCCACGACAGGTTGGCGATGTATTGCCGCTCCTGAGTCATGTCGTGCAGCACCAGCACCGTGCCGCTGACCTTGCCGGCATTGCGGATCGGTGCGCCGACCAGCGTCACTGACAACGTCGTGCCATCCAGGCGCTGGATCAGTTTCGAATGCTCGCTGCCGCCACTGAGCTGGCCACTGAGAATGTGCTCGATCAGGGTCAGCCCCTCGGCCTGGGCGTTGTCGTCGAGCAAATTGAACAACGCTGCCAGCGGCAATCCCGCCGCCTGCTCGGCCTTCCAGTGGGTCATGGCTTCGGCGGCCGGGTTCATGTAATCGATGGCACCACTGACATCGGTGGTGATGACGCCATCACCGATCGAATGCAAGGTGACGTGCGCCCGATCCTTCTCAAGTTGCAGCGCCTCGGCAAAGGCGTGACGCTGCTTGAGCAGTTTGTGCGTGCGCCACAGGGCCAGCACGATCAGCCCCAGTGCCGTGGCCAGATTGGTTAACAGCAGCAGCCGCAGAATCATCCGCGAGCCTTCGCCCAAGGCATCGCTGAAAGCTTTCGCCGCCGGAGTCACGGCATCGTTGATGGCGAAAATCCGCGCCTTCCAGCGCTGGATATCGGCGCTGCTGGCCGTGCTATCTGAAATGCTGCGGTGCATCTCCTGCGCCACGTCATCCAGTTCGACCAGATAGGCATCGCCGACCGTCCAGCGGTCAATGGCAGTTTCCAGATAACTGAAATGACGGAAGTTGAGGTACAGCCAGATCAGGCTGGACACGTCGTCCGGGTGGTTGCCACCCTTGAGAATACCTTCGCGTGCTGCGGCCAGATCCGGCGGTTGATGATCCAGCGCCAGACGCAACTGATGCCCGCCTTGCGGCACGGCAATCGCGTTGCGGTATTTGAGGAAGATCGCCTCGTCACGGCTGTCGGCGTATAGATTGAGGTAATAGATCGCGTCTTTCTGGCCCTTGGACCAGAGACTTTCGCCAGCGACATAACCGCGAACGGCCGAGAGCACGTAAAGACTCACGCCACCCAGTAACGCTTGAAACAACACGACGGCAATAAATGGCCAGACGATGCCCAACAACCGTGGCGTTCCGAGAGTCCGCTTTTGCTTCATGAGATCCCTTGCGCAAGCACTGCCAGATGAACACCGGAAAATCCCGCTCCTGACAGCTCAGCCTAGGCTAGTTTTCGACAAGTCAAAGGGACAGCTCTGCCGTCCTCTAGGCCGATTGTGCAAATGGCTGTGCTGCTTGCGCGTTCCGGTTGAATTTACTCAATGCAATTCAAGCACTAAGCACAGAAACCGGAACGAAACTCAAGGGCGCTGGATCTGCTGCAGGTGACCATAGAGCTTGGCATACAGACCGCCATCGGCGATCAATTGCTGGTGATCGCCGTCTTCAGCGACCTGACCACCATCGAACACCAGCACGCGATCAGCCTGTTTCACCGCCGACAGTCGGTGGGCAATGATCAGCGTGGTGCGGCCATTGAGGAAGCGCGCCATGGCCTGATGGAGGTTGTACTCGGTGGCGGCGTCGAGGGCAGACGTGGCTTCGTCGAGGATGACTACTTTCGGCTCGGCGAGGATCATCCGCGCGATGGCCAGCCGTTGGCGCTGCCCGCCCGACAGACGCACGCCGGAGCGACCGACAATACTGTCGAGGCCATTGGGCAAAGCGCGGATGGTCGCGTCCAGCTGAGCGATTTCCAGCGCCTGCCAGCAGGCTTCGTCACTGCGGGTGCGGCCCATGGTCAGGTTGGCGCGCACGGTGTCGTTGAACAGCGCCGGGTGCTGTAACACCACCGCGACATTTTCGCGAACCGTTTCCAGGCCGATGTCCTGCTGGGTCGAACCGCCGAACCGGATGGTGCCGGCCAGCGGTGTATAAAGCCCGAGCAACAACTGCACGAGGGTACTTTTACCGCCGCCACTGGCACCGACAATCGCGACTTTCTCACCGGGAGCAATCGACAGATTCAACTGATCCAGCACCAGCTCATCGCCGTAGCCGAAGCTCAGGCCTTGCACCTGAATGCCGACGGTGTCGCGGCCCTTGAACGGATCGACGCCACCGGGATATTGCGGCTCATCGGCGCGCGCCAACAACTCGTTGATCCGCGCCAGCGCCCCGCCCGCCGCGTAATAGGCGTATTGCAGATTGAGCAGTTGTTCGACCGGGCCGATCATGAACCACAGGTAACTGAACACCGCGAGCATCTGGCCGATCGACAGGTCGGAGAACAACACCGTGAGCATCGCCGCCGCGCGGAAAATGTCGATGCCGAACTGAAACAACAAGCCACTGGCGCGGTTGGAAGCGTCGGTTTTCCACTGCGAATTGACCGCGTAGTTGCGCACCTCCTGCGCGCGCAGGCCGAGCCGACCGAGAAAGAAGCCCTGGCGGTTGCCGGCACGGATTTCCTGAATCGCATCGAGGGTTTCACTCAACGCCTGGGTGAAGCGCGAGGTGCTGTCGTTCTCGAGTTTCTTCAGGTGTTTGACGCGTTTGCCCAACTGCACCGTGGCGTAGATCACCAACGGATTGAACAACAGAATCAACAGCGCCAGTTTCCAGTGCATCCACATCAGGATGCTCGCGGTGCCGACCAGCGTCAGCATCGCCACCAGGAAGCGGCTGAGGGTTTCGCCAACAAATTTGTCGAGGGTGTCCAGGTCGGTGACCAGGTGCGTGGTCACGGTGCCGCTGCCGAGGCTTTCGTATTCGCCGAGGGAAATCCGCTTCAGGCGTTCGATCAGGCGCACGCGAATGCGATAAACGATGTCTTTGGCCAGCCGTGCGAACAGCCGCGACTGCAACACGCCGAAGCACAGCGAGCCGCAACGCAGGGTCAGCGTCACTACCAGCATCAAGCCGATGTAACCCGCCGCTTGCTGCCACATACCGGGCAGCACGTGATTCATGACTTTCAGCGCAGCGTCGCCATGGCCGAGCAGCACTTCGTCCACCAGCAGCGGCAGCAGCAACGGAATCGGCACGCTGCACAGCGTCGCCAGCACGGCGACACCGTTAGCGATCCACAGGGATTTTTTGTGCCTCAATGCCAGTCGCCGGACTTCTGCCCAGCTCAGCCGGTCGACACGCTTTACGGCTGGCGTGTCATCGGCCCGATCAGACACAGGCCGCGCGTTCCAGCCAGCGGCCGAGCAATGGCGACAGCTCGCTGAGCGGTTGGTAGCCGTTGGTCAGCAGCGCCAGTTGACCGTTGCGCTCGGCGAGCAGGGTCGGGAAACCGGCGATGCCCAGATCCTGCACCCAACTGAAATCGGCCTGAGTCGCTTTGTGCTGGTCGGCATGATCGAACAAGGCAGCGAATTCGATACGCGGTACACCGGCCTTTTCTGCCAGCTCGACCAGCACGCTGGCCTGGGTAACGTCGCGACTTTCAGCATAAAACGCCTGCTGGATCAGTCCGACCAATCTCCACGCGCAATCCGGCGCCAGACTGCGCGCAGTAACGATCGCCCGGCAGGCAGGCTCAGTGTCGTAGACAAAACCGTCGGGCAACGCACCGTCAAACTTGAACGGCTGGCCGGTGGCTTCAGTGACCGCTTGCCAATGCTCGATAATGTAGCGACGCGTGGTCGGCTCCAGCGCCGAGCCACTGCCGGTGCGCAAACCGCCAACCACCAGATGCAACTCCACACCGGCTGCTTGCGCCTGCTCGACCAATGCCTTGGCCACCGGAGCAAACCCCCAGCACCACGAACACATCGGATCCATCACATAGAGCAGGCGCGCAGACATGGTTAAGCCTCGGTGGATGCTTGCTTGTAGTTGTAGCCGATCGGGTGCGGCTGGTTGCGCGCCTTGGCCAGTTCGATCTGCTTCTGCCGATCGATCGCGCTGCGGCGAGTTTTCTCGCTGAGTTTGTCCCAGCAATGTGGGCAGCTGATACCGGCCACATAGTGCTCGGACGCACGATCTTCAACACTGACCGGCGTGCGGCAGGCATGACATTGATCGTAGTCGCCTTCGCTGAGGTCGTGACGCACGGTCACGCGGTTGTCGAACACAAAGCAGTCGCCCTGCCACTTGGTTTCTTCCTGCGGCACCTCTTCAAGGTACTTCAGGATGCCACCCTTGAGGTGGTAAACCTCTTCGTAGCCTTCGCCGAGCATGTAGCTCGAGGCTTTCTCGCAGCGAATGCCACCGGTGCAGAACATCGCAACTTTCTTGTGCACGGCCGGGTTGAAGTGTTCTTTGATGTAGTCGGGAAATTCGCGAAAACTGGTGGTTTTCGGATCGATGGCGCCTTCAAAGGTGCCGATCGACACTTCGTAATCGTTACGTGTATCGATCAACAGCACTTCCGGGTCGCTGATCAACGCGTTCCAGTCTTGCGGATCAACGTAGGTGCCGACCTTCTTGTTCGGGTCGACGCCTTCGACACCGAGGGTGACGATCTCTTTCTTCAGTTTGACCTTGGTGCGATAGAACGGCTGCTCGTCGCAGTACGACTCTTTGTGATCAATGTCGATCATGCGTGGGTCGTTCTTCAGCCAGGCGAGCAGGCCGTCGATGCCTTCGCGGCTGCCGGAGACCGTGCCGTTGATACCTTCTTCGGCGATCAGCAGCGTGCCTTTGATCTGGTTGTCGACCATCGCTTGCAGCAGGGGCTCGCGCAGGTTGACGTAATCTTCGAGGGTGACGAACTTATACAGTGCCGCCACGACAATCGGTTGTGTCATGGGTATTTCTCCAGGTGGCTACCCTCGCAAAGGGTGAACCGGATTCAAAAAAAAACGCGCCGGGTGAGCGGCGCGTTGCGGATTCTAGCAAAAAACCGAAGCTTAATGCTTGCTGCCGCCAGCACAGGTCGGCGATGCCGGAGCGGCGCCGATCTCTGCCCATTCCTGCGGGGTGTAGGTGTGCAGCGCCAACGCATGGAACTCGCCCATCAGCTCGCCAAGCGTGCCGTAGACTTTCTGGTGGCGCTTGACCCGGTTCAGGCCGTCGAACTGCGCGCTGACCACCACGGCCTTGAAGTGCGTCTGTAACCCGCGACTGTGCATGTGGCTTTCATCCAGCACTTGCAGATGCTCAGGCTGAAGCAGGGCCAGCGTCGATTCGATGCGTTGTTGCATGGTCATCACGAACTCCGCTTACTTCTTCTTGGCCGCAGGCGCTGCCGGGGTCAGCTCTTTGGTCATGTCGTCGAGCAGCTTGTTGACGACCGGTACGGCGCTTTCCAGTTTGGCCTGGGTCATCTGGGCCGATTGCTGAGTCAGCTGCGGCATTTTTTCCAGGACTTTCTTGCCCAGTGGCGACTGGTAGAACGCGACCAGGTCTTTCAGCTCGGATTCGCTGAAGTTGCTGGTGTAGAGCTTGACCATGTCAGGCTTGAGCTTGTTCCAGCCGATGGCCTGGTCGAGCGCGGCGTTGGCCTTGGCCTGGTAGGTTTCCAGTACGGCTTTCTTGGCTTCCGGGGCTTTGGTCTGTTCGAAACGCTGAGCGAACATTTGCTGCACTTGCATGTACACCGGAGTGCCCAGCTTGTCAGCGTGCGCCAGGGTCAGGAAAGCTTCAGCACTGGCGTTGTGGCTGGCGGTATCGGCAAGCACCTGGCCGCTGGCGCAAACCAGTGCAACCGCGGTGCAGATGGCACGAAGACGAGTCATCGAGTTTCCTTTTCAGCTAGGCGAGGTAAAACCCCAAGGGCGACCATTCTGCGCCTAAAAAACCTCGTCGCTCAACCCCCGAGCCTTGCCGCGCTTGATTGGCGGGGTTTTACCGGTCAACAATCGGATCGAGGGAACCACCTGGGCCCGACCGGGCCTAAACTGCGCAAACAGACCAACAGGAGTGTGCACGATGAGCCGTATCGAAACCGACAGCCTGGGCCAGATCGAAGTCCCGGACGACGCCTACTGGGGTGCTCAGACGCAACGCTCGCTGATCAACTTCGCCATTGGTCAGGAACGCATGCCGCTGCCGGTATTGCACGCCCTGGCCCTGATCAAGAAAGCCGCGGCCCGGGTCAACGACCGCAACGGTGACCTGCCCGCTGACATCGCCCGCCTGATCGAACAGGCCGCTGACGAAGTGCTCGACGGCCAGCACGACGACCAGTTTCCACTGGTGGTCTGGCAGACCGGTAGCGGCACGCAGAGCAACATGAACGTCAACGAAGTGATCGCCGGTCGCGCCAACGAACTGGCCGGCAACCCGCGCGGCGGCAAGACGCCGGTGCACCCCAACGATCACGTCAACCGCTCGCAAAGCTCCAACGACTGCTTCCCTACCGCCATGAGCATCGCCACCGCGCAAGCGGTGCAGGAACAACTGCTGCCGGCGATTGCCGAGTTGTCCGGCGGCCTCGCCGAACTGGCCGCGCGGCACATGAAACTGGTGAAGACCGGGCGTACGCACATGATGGATGCGACGCCGATCACCTTCGGTCAGGAGTTGTCCGGGTTCATCGCGCAGCTGGATTACGCCGAACGCGCAATCCGCGCGGCACTGCCGGCGGTGTGTGAACTGGCCCAGGGTGGCACCGCGGTCGGTACCGGGCTGAATTCGCCACACGGTTTTGGTGAGGCGATTGCCGCCGAACTGGCGGCGCTCTCAGGCCTGCCCTTCGTCACTGCACCGAACAAGTTTGCCGCCCTCGCCGGCCACGAACCGCTCACCAGCCTCTCCGGCGCGCTGAAAACCCTCGCCGTGGCGCTGATGAAAATCGCCAATGACCTGCGTCTGCTTGGCTCCGGGCCACGCGCAGGGTTTGCCGAAGTGCGGCTGCCGGCGAACGAGCCGGGCAGTTCAATCATGCCCGGCAAGGTCAACCCGACCCAATGCGAAGCGCTGTCGATGCTCGCCTGTCAGGTGCTGGGCAATGACGTGACCATCGGCATTGCCGCCAGTCAGGGTCACTTGCAGTTGAACGTGTTCAAACCGGTGATCATCCACAACCTGCTGCAATCGATTCGCTTGCTGGCCGACGGTTGCAGCAACTTCCAGCAGCACTGCATTGCCGGGCTGGAGCCGGATGCCGAAGTCATGGCACGACATCTGGAGCGTGGGCTGATGCTGGTGACCGCACTGAATCCGCATATCGGTTATGACAAATCGGCGGAGATCGCCAAGAAGGCCTACAGCGAAGGGCTGACCTTGCGTGAGGCGGCGTTGGCGCTGGGGTATCTCACCGATGAAGAGTTTGATGCGTGGGTGCGGCCGGAGAATATGATCGAGGCTGGCGCCAAGGGCTGAGATTTGTAGCGTTTCTTAGTAAGTCATCGCGAGCAGGCTCACTCCTACATTTGGAACGCATTCCCCCTGTAGGAGTGAGCCTGCTCGCGAATGGCAGCGGCGCGGTTTAACTGGCGGCCATCTTCATCCGCCGCGCCTTCAAACCGGCGATCAACGACGGCCCCAACGCCACCAGCGCCGAACCCAACACCACCAGCACCGCCCCGCCATAGCCGAGCGCATTGATCTGCTCGGCATGTACGTACTCGGGCCAGATCCCGGCCGCAATCGCCACCGCACCAAACGTTACCAATGGCGTAATCGCCAACGTCGCACTGACCCGCGACGCCTCCCAATGCGCCAACGCTTCAGCGAACGCGCCATAGGCAATCAGCGTGTTCATGCAGCACGCCAGCAGCAGCCAACCCTGCAAGGGATTCAGGTTCAGCGCCTCAAGCGGGTGCACCCACGGTGTCAGCAACAGCGCGCAGAACAGGTAGATCACCATCATCACCTGCAACGAATTCCACACCGTCAGCAATTGCTTCTGGCCCAGCGCGTAGAAGGTCCACACCGTCGACGCCAACAGCACCAGCAAAACCCCAGCGGTGTAATCCGACAGTGAGGTCAGCAGTTCGGCCAGCCGCTGATTGAAGAACAGCACAAAACCGATCAACAACACCGCCAGACCAATCCCCTGGCCAATACTGAAGCGTTCCTTGAACACAAACAGGCTGGCGATCAGCAACATGATCGGGCCCATCTGCACCACCAGTTGCGCGGTACCGGGGCTGAGCAGATTGAGGCCCATCAGGTACAGCACATAGTTGCCAACCAGCCCGAGCACCGCCATCAACACCAGCCAGCCACCCTTGGGCCCGAGCACTTTGCGGCTGGGCAGGCGTTTTACCGCCGCCAGATAGATGAACAGACAGCCGCCGGACACCAGCAGGCGAAACCAGGTCACCGTCACCGGGTCCATCACCAGTAATACCTGTTTGAGTTTGATCGGCAGGATACCCCACAAAAACGCAGTCAGCAGTGCCAGGAACAAGCCGTAGACCCAGCGACCGGATGATATGTGCATGGAAACCCCAAAGCCTGCTGACAAGTGCGCTCATTCTAGGCGTGCCACCGGGCGCGACACAGGGACAGTTGCGGTCAGGGCGCGAATGAAACTGTGCAGGTCGCAGCAGTAAATTGACGCGCCGCCGTTGATCGGCTGAGCGGGCGCGCCAAGTGCTTCAGGCATAAGCTCATTGGATCCCTTTCAGCACATCAGCCGAGGAGACCGATCATGTTAGGAATGCGCGCGCAGGACAGCGCCCCCGCCATGCGCTTTCGCAGCGAGCGGTTGTGCCGGGTCAATGGCGAACTTTTTTTCAGCACTCGGGAAAATACCCTTGAGGGGCCGTTTGAGAGTGCCAAGAAGGCTGAGCTGGAGATAAAAGCCTATATCGCGCGGATGCAGCTGCAGGATTCCAACCGCTAAGTGGTGGTGATCCAATCGCTGGCAAGCCAGCTCCCACAGAATTGGTGGCGTACACAGATTTTGCGAACGCTCCGAAACCTGTAGGAGCTGGCTTGCCAGCGATAGCAATGGAACAGACAACAAAAATGTTCTGGCTTAACGCACCGCCTCAAACAACCCCGTCGCACCCATCCCGCCGCCCACGCACATGGTCACGATGCCGTAACGCAAATTCCGCCGCTGCAACTCACGCACCAGATGCCCGACCTGCCGCGATCCGGTCATGCCAAACGGGTGACCAATGGAAATCGAGCCGCCATTGACGTTGTACTTGTCGTTATCGATCTCCAGCCGATCACGGCTGTACAGGCACTGCGAAGCGAACGCCTCGTTCAGCTCCCACAGATCGATTTCCGCCACTTGCAGGCCCTTGGCCTTGAGCAGTTTCGGCACCGAGAACACCGGGCCAATGCCCATCTCGTCCGGCTCGCAGCCGGCCACGGTGAAGCCACGGAAAAACGCTTTCGGCTTGAGGCCCAGCTGCAACGCTTTCTCAAGGCTCATCACCAGCGTCATCGACGCACCGTCAGACAGTTGCGACGAGTTGCCCGCCGTCACCGAACCGTCCTCGGCGAATACCGGTTTCAGTCCAGCGAGGCTTTCATAGGTGGTGTCCGGACGGTTGCAGTCGTCGCGGTCGACCACGCCATCGAGAATCTGCACCTCACCGGTGTTCTTGTCCTCGACACGATACTTGACCGCCATCGGCACGATTTCATCGTTGAACAGCCCTGCGGCCTGAGCTGCCGCAGTGCGAACCTGACTTTGCAGCGAATATCGATCCTGCGCTTCACGACTGACGCCATAACGTCGCGCGACCACTTCGGCGGTCTGGCCCATCGTGTAATAGATGCCCGGCGACTGTTGCTTGAGCAGCGGGTTGATCAAGTGATCAGTGTTGACGCTTTTCATGGTCAGGCTGATCGACTCGACGCCGCCGGCAACGATGATGTCGCTGCAACCCGAGGCAATCTGGTTGGCGGCAATGGCGATAGCCTGCAAGCCCGATGAACAGAAACGGTTGAGGGTCATGCCGGCGGTGCCGGTACCCAACCGCGACAGCACCGCGACATTACGGCCGATGTTGTAACCCTGCGCACCTTCGTTGGAGCCGGCACCAACGATGCAATCCTCGACGCTCGCCGGGTCGATATCGTTGCGCTCAAGCAGGGCGTTGACGCAATGAGCCGCCATGTCATCGGGACGGGTCTGGTTGAACTTGCCGCGAAAGGATTTGGCCAGTCCAGTCCGCACGCTGTCGACGATCACCACTTCACGCATGGCATACCTCATTGTTGTGGTCAGTTGAGAGTGGACCGAGCATAAGTCCACTGCATCAACGACCGCGACAATCATTCACCCCGCGTATGCGCGTCTATCGGCTCAATCCTTGTGTTTCTTCGCGCGCTTGTCGGATTTCTCGAAGGCGTCTTCCAGCGCGCGGTTGATCGTGCGCAACACTTTGACCCGCGCCCAGCGTTTGTCATTGGCTTCGACCAGGGTCCACGGCGAGATCTCGGAACTGGTACGGTCGACCATATCGCCCACGGCGGCCCGATAGGCGTCCCATTTGTCGCGATTACGCCAGTCGTCTTCGGTGATCTTGAAACGCTTGAATGGGATCTCTTCACGCTCCTGAAAGCGCTCCATCTGCGTGTCCTTGTCGATGGCCAGCCAGAACTTGACCACGATCACTCCGGCGTCGGCCAGTTGCTCTTCGAAGTCGTTGATCTCGCCATAGGCGCGCAGCCAGTCGGCCGGCGTGCAGAAGCCTTCGACCCGCTCCACCAAGACCCGGCCGTACCAGGAGCGGTCGAACACGGTGAACTTGCCGCGCGCCGGGATGTGCCGCCAGAAACGCCACAAGTACGGCTGCGCCCGCTCCTCTTCGGTCGGTGCGGCAATCGGCACGATGTTGTACTGGCGCGGATCGAGCGCCGCCGCGACCCGACGGATCGCCCCGCCCTTGCCTGCCGCGTCGTTGCCTTCGAATACCGCGATCAGCGCGTGGCGGCGCATGCGTTTGTCGCGCATCAGCCCGGACAATCGCGCCTGCTCGGTGATCAGTTGTTCTTCGTAGTCTTTCTTCTCCAGGCGCTGGGTCAGGTCGAGGCTGTCGAGCAGGTTCAACTGATCGACCGGCGTACCCAACGGCGCGGCGCTGACATCGTGGGGATGTACGTCCGGACGCTTCAGCGCATTTTGCAAACCCTCGAGGAGAATCTTACCGACCGCCAGGCTGCGGTAGTTGGCGTCGACGCCTTCGATCACATGCCACGGCGCGTAATCACGGCTGGTACGGCGCAGCACGCGCTCGCCGTACTTGACGAACTTGTCGTAGGTTTCCGACTGCTGCCAGTCCAGCGGGCTGATGCGCCAGCTGTGCAACGGGTCATCGGCCAGCGCCTTGAGCCGCGCTTTCATCTGTTTCTTGGACAAGTGAAACCAGAATTTGAAGATCAGCGCGCCTTCATCGCAGAGCATCTTTTCCAGGCGCTCGGCACCGGCGATCGCCTGATCCAGACGCGGATCCTTGAACAAGCCATGCACCCGCCCCTGGAGCATCTGGCTGTACCAGTTGCCGAAGAAAATCCCCATGCGGCCCTTGGCCGGGAGCATCCGCCAGTAACGCCAGGCCGGTGGCCGGGACAACTCTTCATCGGTCTGTTGATCGAAAGTACGCACTTCGATCAGGCGAGGGTCCATCCACTCGTTGAGCAACTTGACCGTCTCGCCCTTGCCCGCACCTTCGATACCGTTGATCAAGATGATCACCGGAAAACGCTTCTGCTGTTGCAGTTCGAACTGGGCTTCGAGCAAGGCTTCACGCAATGCCGGGACGGCCGCCTCATAGGTGTCTTTGTCGATGGCGTGACCGATTTCAGCGGATTCAAACATGGGACGGCTCCTTCCAGGATTCAGCAAGACTAGCGGATTGGGCACAGCAACGGCGCAGAAATTCCCGCAGGTCGCGGATTGTCCGCGAGTCGTCGGGCGCAAGCCTTGCCATGGATCAAGCAGCGCCTGCGCGATCGGCTAGAATGGCCGCCTTGTCGTTGCCGAGCCTGCCATGAAACCTGTATTGCCCCACGCCCAACTCGACTGGGATGACCAGGGACGCCCGCATTCGCGGGTGTTCGATGACGTGTATTTTTCCGACAAATCAGGTCTGGAAGAAACCCGTTATGTGTTCCTCGAACAGAATCGCCTGGCCGAGCGTTTTGCCGCACTGCCGGCAACTGGTCGTCTGGTTATTGGTGAAACCGGTTTTGGCACCGGGCTGAATTTTCTCTGCGCCTGGCAGTTGTTCGAGCAACACGCCGTGGCCGGTGCGCGACTGCATTTTGTCAGCGTCGAAAAATACCCGTTGAGCCCCGCCGACCTCAAGCGTGCCTTGGCACTCTGGCCGGAACTCAAACCGTTGGCCGATCAGTTGCTGCGCCATTACGTGGCAATCCATGCCGGCTTTCAGCGCATCACCCTGGCCAACGGCCGCGTGACGCTGACGCTGTTGATCGGCGATGCACTGGAGCAACTGCCGCAGCTCGACGCACAGATCGACGCGTGGTTTCTCGACGGTTTCGCCCCGGCGAAAAACCCCGACATGTGGACCGCCGAACTGTTTGTCGAACTGGCGCGACTGGCAGCGCCCGGTTCGACCATCAGCACCTTCACCAGCACCGGCTGGGTACGGCGTTTGCTCAATGCCGCCGGGTTCAAAATGAAGCGCACGCCGGGCATCGGCCACAAGTGGGAAATCCTCCGTGGCGAATTCCTCGGCTGGCCGGCAGAGGTGACGCCGCCGGCGCCGGAAAAACCCTGGTTTGCTCGCCCTGCGCCGATCACCAGTGACCGTCGAGCACTGGTGATTGGCGCCGGTCTCGCCGGATGTGCCACGGCGTCCAGCCTGGCCGCACGCGGCTGGCAGGTCACTTTGCTGGAGCGCCATGAGGCCGTCGCGCAAGAAGCCTCGGGCAATCCGCAGGGCGTGCTGTACCTGAAGTTGTCCGCCCACGGCACGGCGCTGTCGCAGCTGATCGTCAGCGGTTTCGGTTACACCCGGCGCCTGCTGGAAACCCTGCAACGCGGCACTGACTGGGACGATTGTGGCGTGCTGCAACTGGCGTTCAATACCAAGGAAGCCGAGCGTCACGCGCAGTTGGCTGAAGCCTTCCCGGAAGACCTGTTGCAGTGGCTGGATCAACCCGAGGCGCAGGCCCGTGCCGGAGTCGGAGTAGCCCACGGCGGCTTGTACTATGCCGAAGGGGGTTGGGTGCATCCGCCGGCGCTGTGTCAGGCGCAAGCGGCGCAGCCGAACATCGAACTGCTCAGCCATTGCGAAGCGTTGCAACTGCGCAAGGTCGATGATCAATGGCAGGCGCTGGACGGTGAGCGTTTGCTCGCCAGCGCGCCGGTCGTGGTGCTGGCCGGTGCCGCCGAGATCCAACGCTTTGCCCAGAGTGCCGAGTTGCCGCTCAAGCGCATTCGCGGACAGATCACCCGTCTCGCCGAAACCGCAGCCAGTCAGACACTGGCCACCGTGGTCTGTGCCGAAGGCTACGTCGCTCCTGCCCGCTTGGGCGAACACACCCTCGGCGCCAGTTTCGATTTCAACAGCGATGATCTGACACCGACCACCGCCGAACACCAAGGCAATCTGGCGATGCTTGCAGAGATTTCCTCTGACCTTGTCGCACGCCTGAAAATCAGCGAACAGCCTGTCGAAAACCTGCAGGGCCGCGCAGCCTTTCGCTGCACCAGCCCAGACTATTTACCGATGGTCGGTCCCCTCGCCGACCGCAAAGCGTTTCTTGACGCTTATGCGCTGCTGAGCAAGGACGCCCGTCAGATTCCGGACATCGCCTGTCCGTGGCTCGACGGCCTGTACATCAACAGTGGCCACGGCTCGCGAGGACTGATCACCGCGCCGCTGTCGGGCGAGCTGCTGGCTGCCTGGCTGGACGATGAGCCGCTGCCTGTGCCCAGAAGCGTCGCCGAAGCCTGTCATCCCAACCGTTTCGCGTTGCGCAAGCTGATTCGCGGCAAGTAGCACTTATCCGTCAGCCAAGGTGCAGATGCCCAGATCCGCGTCGCGCAACGCATCGGTGGTCAGACGCGTCATCACCTCGTCCATGGCGTTTTGGCGCTCGACCTTGAGGACTCCGGACTGGCTCAGGTAATCGACACTGGACATCGTGTCTTTCTTCGCGTCCAAGGCAGTCATGCGCTGGTCATACATATCTCGGATAGAGGAAAACTGATGCGCAAGTGTGCGCTCCAGATAGTCTCTCCAGAATGTCCGCTCACTCATGAACTGCAGCCATTTGGGCGAGAGTTCCGCCGTGGCGACCTGGTTTTTCGCGACGTCCAGATCGGCTGCGGTGACCCCGCCTAATGTGCCAAAAAGCATATTGCGCGGCTGGCCGGGCAATTCCAGTGTCTCGGCCAGACCGATGCGATAGGCGAGGTTTACCTCCAGTGGATCCACCTTCGGGACCTTGGCGGCATGCGCCCGAGCAATTTCATTCAATTGTTCCAGCCGGAACAGGCCACGTCCCAGCTCAAGCAACGGCTTGCCACTGGCGATCCGGTTTCCGGCCAGCCGGGTCACCCGATCGACCTCCACGGCGACCTCCAGATAACTGAAGTTCATTGCCGCACTGTCGGTGCAATTGATCGGGGTGGCGGCCAGACTCAGTATCTGATCACACAGCGCTGTATCGGCTTCGGCTGCTTCCAGCACGGCCCAGACTCGCCGCTGCATGTCCTTGTTGACCTTTTCCGAATCGGCGGTATCACCCAGCTCAGCGAGCAGATGGAACAGGCTCTCGGCGCGTGGATCATCCTTGAATGCGTTCCAGATCCGTTCACGCCCGGCCCCCGTCTCAGCCGTTTTATCAGCAAGCCAAAGCGAGCGTGCCTGTTGCTCGTTCATTCGAGCGATGTCGTTTTCCAGATACCCCATACCGATACCGAAATTGTCGCGATAATTCTCCAGGTGCGTTTTGCTCGGATCGGCCAAGGGATTGAGTCCCAGGTCCAGCGCCTGGCTGAAACTTCGCGGTGTCTTGAACAACCAGTCAGGCAGGTTCTTGATCTTGTTGCTGCGCAAGTCCACCCAGTCCAGATACAGCAGATACTCAAGTCCCTTGGGGATTTCCGTGAGGCCGGTGTCTTGCAGTAACAGACGACGCAGATTGAACATCTGTCTGACATCCGGTGTGGCATTCAGCGGATTTTCGTTGAGGTTCAGGTGATGCAGCGAGCGCAAACCGCTGAGTTTGGCCAGCGTATACTCGGTCAGCTGCAGCTTGTTGCCCGCCAGACACAAGCGAGTGATATCGGGCATATGCGACAGCACCTCAGGGAGGCGGGTAATGGCATTGCGATCGAGCTCGAGCGTCTCAAGCTTTTTGAATGACTTGAGGAAGTACGCGACATCATCATCCAGTGCCATGTCATTCATGAACAGTTTCTGGATGTGGTCAAAGCTGATCCCCGGGGGCAGCGTCGGCAGTTTTCCGACCCGCATGCCATCAAAATTCAGGACCCCCACCCATTTCCCGTTTTCATTGGTGACGGAGTAATACCGGCGGAATCCGTTTTCGATCAGCTCGGCCATGGTTTTGCGGCTGTGCCGCACTTCCGCCAGATCCCCTCCGAGTTTGTTCATTGCGCCAGTATCCTCACTCCAGAGGAATAGCGCTTCACGCAAGCTTTGCAGATCCTGGCGCAAGGCATTGACCCGTGTCGCACGAGTCAACTGATCGTCTCCCAGGCCATCGATGAACTCACTGGCCTGCGTTTCACTCAAGCGCGGAAAGAGTTTGCGCACTTTGCGCAGCAACGCCGGTGGATGTTGCACCGCAGGCGGCTGATCACCCTGATTACAGACTGGTTCGACAACCTGCGGCTCAGGCTTGCCATTGACCAGCGTGCGCGCCGTGGCCTCGCGCTCATCCAGTGCAGCGTTGAGCAACTGGCTGCGCAGCTTTGCCGCGCTGGCCTGCTTCGGGTCTGCAAAGCCAATGGCTGTTCGCTGGCGTCGCGGCAGGGCCTTGAGGATGGCTTCGTACAGCGCGTCAGGGCCGAATGCCACTTTTCCCAAGGTTTTGCCGTCGCCGCCAAAAGCCTCATACCCCTCAGCCGACTTCACCAGCGAGCACGTATCGGCGGGGAGCGCCGAGGTGTCGCCAACGGCTTGCAGAATCGGCCCGCTGAGCGTTTTGTCGCGCAGTTCCAGACGCAGTCGGGAATCCCAGCCGCTCAGACGAGGCAACAACTGAATCGCCAGCCTGTCGGTGTCGGCGTTGGCGAGCCTCGGCCAATGAAACCCCGCCAGTGCGCGATCCAGTCGCACTTTACCAATACCATCGCTGACCTCCTGCCCCAGCCGCAGCGGTACTCGACCGGTTTTACGCAGATGCAGGCGCTGCACACTCGACGCGCGCTCGATGAGTGCTTTCGCATAACGCGCCGGGATATCGGGAAAAACACGGCGCAGCTTCAGAACATCATCGACGTCACTTTTATCGTAGCGTTGATACATACGCTCGAAAGCCGCGCGATGATCCGCCTGCAAAACCGCACCGAGTTTCTTTGCCAGCGTCGACTCTTCAACACTTTGCGCGACTTTGCCGCCGAGCAAAGTGTCCACCTCTTTCTGATACAGGCCATCGACTACGGATTGCAGCAACTGGCCGTGCGCCAGTTGTTTTTCGCTGACCACCACCGCCAGCGATTCGTCGAGCACTTTGGTTTGCGGATAGGTCGCCGTCACTGTGCCTTCTGCGTCGGTCACCTCAATGTAGCGGTCGGTCGGCCAACCGGACATTTTCGGCAAGGCGTGCAATTGCGCTTCAACAGGCTGGCCGGAATGGGTTTCGCCGTTCTGCAGTTCGCGGGTCAATTGCCGCAGCTGACGCACGACGCGCGCGCGCTCCACGGTTTCGCGCAGCCGCACAGGCAAACTCAGATTGTCAGTAAAGGCCTGATGCAAGGTTTCTGGCGAGGTGTCGCTGAGTCGCCGCATCATGTCCAGGTCGGTATCCACGAATTCGCTCAATTGCGGATCGATACGTTTGAGCGTGTACGCGGAACTGCCCCACTCTTGCGGTTCTTCAGCAGGCAGCCGCCAGCCACCTTCGACGTGCCGGACAAGCTCCGGCACATAAGCTTGCGCGCGTTCGGCATGTTCCAGGCGCCAGACTTTCGCGGCGGAATCATAAGGTCCGGCGAAGAACCGATGATCGACGCGAGCCATGGTTTTCGCACCGATCTGATAAAACTCCTCGGAACTCGGCGCGACCGTCAATCCCGTCGGCAGGAAATGCTCATAGCGCGAAAGGTCAGGTTTCCACAGGCGCGGCTGGCCAGCGTGATTGATAATGGCGGTGAATTCACCGAAGAACGCCGGGTGAGACTGCAGCAGTTTCTTACCCAGCGCTCCCAAGGCTTTTTGTCCCCCGGCAAAGGCAACCGTCAGCGCAATGTTTTCCACGACGCTCAACAGATGCGACAGGGCTTTCTGATGATCACCGCGGCGCCAATCCTCGACCCCTTCGTAAACTTCACTGAGCAACTGCCCGACTGCAACGCCCATCATCAATTGCCCGAGCACCGGCACGACGAACCCCGCCACGGACGCAACGGTCACACCCAACTGAAGAAAATCCAGCAAGCGTTTCCGGCGGACATCCTCATCGATATCAGCGGTCGGCACCGCCAGTTTGCGCGCGTCGAGCTGAAGCTTGCCGACATGGCTTTGCAGCATGAACTCAAAGAGTGGCACGGCGATCGGCAATTGCTTGATGTGGCCCAGATCCGCGCTGTCAGCGAGTGATTTGAAAAAATCGGCCTTGTCGTCTTCATCAATGCTGTTGGCGAAATAATCCTTGTAACTTTTAACCTTCAACTGCTGCGTCAGGTACTGCTTGAACGCGGTAAAACTGCTGTATTCGTACAGTGGTCGCTCGGGCTCACCCGCCATGTACACCAGGCACCACTCATCGGGGTACAACTCCACCGAACGGGCAGAAAACACCACCACACCCCAGACGCAACTGTCGAAAATTTCAATGCCTTGCATGATCAGCGTTCGGTTGCCATAGAGCAGTGTTTGCGCCGACACCACGCCATCGAAGTCGATCAGCTTCTGCAGCATTTGCTGACCAGACAAGGTGATATGGCTTTTAAGAGCGGCCTGGTGCATGTCGAATTGCAACAGCAGCTTTTTCATTTTCGCGATATCAGCGGTCATGGTGCTGGTGGCGATCACCTTGTCATCGCTGTCGCGCAAGCCGAACACCAGCTGGAAATGCTCCTGATAGCGCTTGCCCAAATCCAGCTCTCGGCAAAAAGCGGCAAACGTGGCCGGGGTCAGCCCGGTGACACCGTCTGGGGCACTGTGCACTCGAATAAAACTGCCTTGCGGAAAGCTCTCAGCCGCCTCGTCTTCGCTGAAGTTCTGCATCGCCGCTTGCAACAGCGTCGTTGTAGCGTGCGGGAACGTCTGAATACCGTTCTCGTCGGTAGAGGTCGCAGGGCAACCGCAATCAACGCCCGGCAGACTCAGAAAGTCTTTCTCGACATCAAAAACCACCGACCATTTGCGACTCAAGGCATCGCTCAGTTCACTGATGCAGAACGTCTGCAAGGGCTTCAATGCGAGCAGATCCGCCGCTACGGTCGCCTGAATCTGGTGCAGATCACGGCTTGTCTGATCAAGGGCTGACAAAGCGGCCACCGTCGCTTTCAATAAATGCGCCGGTAGGCTTTCTTGCAGAGTCTGGGCGGTATCGAGATCCTCTGTGGCATCGAGCAATGTGCTGAGGATTGTTTTTTGTGAAAGCTTTGCTTTGGTTGACATCGGCAATAGTCCTTTATTGCGAAGTGGAGGTTTGAACATATCGGAATCGAAGAACAATTAACAATCCAAGACCTGATGTTCCTGCACGCATAAAACCACAACACCCCTCATCAATAACATAGATATCTACCACCACTTTTCCGGCAACTTCAGGGTGCCCCGAGTGCCATCTCCCCTGCAAATACCGCACACACACTCAGACCTTTCCGTGGCGATAGATATGTATATATTTCAATCAAAATACCGCTGACTTCATGGCTCAAGCGATCAAATAAACACGTTATTTTTTTTCGTTTCGACGGCCTAGGATCAAGTCTCTTCTTCAACACGAGATTTCCAACATGATTATCCAGACGCAACAACAAGCAAGCGTTTTGACCCATGAAGCCACGCTGAAAAAACTGCTCAATGTAATGGGCAACCGGGACAAGGCAACCGTCGTTGCCCGATTCATCAGTGACGGATTGCTCAAAGCCGACCCGGTCAGACTTGACGGATTCCGTGCATTGTTCGATGAGGCGCTGCCCTACCAGTGCTACATTGATCAATTGCTGGGCAAACTGGAAACGCTGGAGGATCTCTGCAAGCGAAAGCTGCGACAGGCGCTGCAGCAACAGTATGGAGGACGATTCAGTATCAACGACAGCATCAAGCTCAAACCCGCGACAGCCGTGGACGATGGCTCCCACACCTACACCTTGTTGCAGGCAGCGATGCTGAATTTTACGCAACAGGAAGCGGCTGCCGGTTACTTCTCGGACGACAGCGAGACCTTAACCAAAGTCGACGAAGAAGCGCCCGACGGCTCAACGCCTACTCAGATAACCGCACAAGCGTTTGCGCTGTTGAGTCGCCAGCTTGATCTCGGGGGCGAATACAAGAAACACATATCCAGAACGTTCAGAGTCTCAAGTCTCGAATTGATCAGCCTGCGAATGCATAAAACAAACATGAAGCTCGCCGCCTACGGAAAATATTTCAGCAAACCGAACTTCCCTCTTTCTCGGCTTGTCACCCTGTTGAACCTCGCCAAAGGCAACGAAGACATTGTTTATGGTGACCTGTTCAACAACTCCAGAATCAAGCTGTATTCGATACAACTATTTGGCAAATACATGACAGATGCCGTATTGATAACCTGTCGCCAGACCGATCAATCGACGAAAGACAGCTACTACGTTTACATTCCCAATGATGCTGGCGACAGCTTTTACCAGGACGACAGTGAAGACCAGTGCAGGTATCGCCTGGCCGTCAACTTCGTTGCAAGTAAAGAACTGCAAGAACTGTTCATTTCGCAATTGACCCACCGCGAACAAAGTGACTTCCGGACATTGAATCTGGAAAGCCTTTCGTTCCTGGAAGACATCGCGTTCATCCCGCTGGAGACAGGCCTGTACAAACATCTTTTCGATCGCCATCTCGATAAGTTGACAGCAGATGCCGGGGAACTCGCGGTGGCGGTTGCCAATGTCAACGAGGCCGCCTACGCCAATCGCCGGGAGAATCAGGCGTCACTTATAAGCGCAGCCCATCTCAACAGCCCGAACGAGGGCTTCAACAGGCGCTTGCGTATTTATGCCACGGATGAATTGCTGGCCCTCGTTTTCGCCAGCCTCGATCGTTGGACCGCCATCGAAAAACACGATGCGCTGTCTCGACTGGTGGATCTGAAAAAACGCCTGACCGCAACAGACTCCGCGAAGCCCGGTGCCCCCATAAACAGCGAAATGGCGGACGACTACTTCGGGCAGTTTGAGGTGCAGAAACATTTGCGCGAACAACCGGGCACTCTGCTGCACAAGCTGGAACCTGTTGCCTTATAACTTATCGTTCTAAAACTCCACTTACCGGGGCGGGTCAGTTTCTGAGTACCCGCTCTTCTGGCGAGGTACGGCTTGACCCCTCCCCAACGGAAAAACCGGTAAGGACTTTATGTGCGGATTAGCTGGCGAGTTACGCTTTGATCAACAACCTGCAGACCTTGCAGCGATCGAGAGAATCACCCATCACCTGGCCCCTCGCGGCCCCGACGCGTGGGGCTTCCATGCCCAAGGGCCGATTGCCCTGGGCCACCGTCGCCTGAAAATCATGGACCTGTCGGACGGCTCGGCGCAGCCGATGATCGACAGTCAACTTGGCCTTTCCCTGGCCTTCAACGGTGCGATCTACAACTTCCCCGAGCTGCGCGCCGAACTCGAAGCGCTGGGTTACGCGTTCTATTCCGGTGGCGACACCGAAGTGTTGCTCAAGGGCTACCACGCGTGGGGCGAAGCGCTGCTGCCCAAGCTCAACGGGATGTTCGCCTTCGCCATTTGGGAACGCGACGCCAAACGCCTGTTCATCGCCCGCGACCGTCTCGGCGTGAAACCGTTGTACCTGTCGCGCACCGGCCAACGCCTGCGCTTTGCATCGGCCTTGCCGGCGTTGCTCAAGGGCGGCGACATCAACCCGATTCTCGATCCGGTGGCGCTCAATCACTATCTGAATTTCCATGCCGTGGTCCCGGCGCCGCGCACCTTGCTGGCCGGCATCGAAAAGCTGCCGCCTGCGACCTGGATGCGCGTTGAAGCCGACGGCAGCACCGAGCAGAAAAACTGGTGGACCCTGCCCTACGGCCCACACGACGACGAGAAAAGTCTGACGCTGGAAGACTGGGTCGACCGCGTCCTCGACAGCACCCGCGAAGCGGTGGCGATTCGTCAACGTGCCGCTGTGGATGTCGGTGTGCTGCTGTCCGGCGGTGTCGACTCGAGCATGCTCGTCGGCCTGTTGCGTGAAGTCGGCGTCGAGAACCTCTCGACGTTCTCCATCGGTTTCCAGGATGCCGGCGGCGAACGCGGTGACGAGTTTCAGTATTCCGATCTGATTGCCAAGCACTACGGCACTCAGCATCACCAATTGCGCATCGACGAGAAAGAAATCATCGAGCAATTGCCCGCCGCGTTCCGCGCGATGAGCGAACCGATGGTCAGTCATGACTGCATTGCGTTCTATCTGCTGTCGCGTGAAGTGGCCAAGCACTGCAAGGTTGTGCAGAGCGGCCAGGGCGCAGACGAATTGTTCGCCGGTTATCACTGGTACCCGCAAGTCGACGGCGCTGCCGATCCTTACGCGGCTTATCGCAACGCGTTTTTCGACCGCAGCTACGACGACTACGCCGCCACCGTGCAACCGCAGTGGCTGACTGCGCATGACGCGGCCGGTGACTTCGTCAAAGAGCATTTCGCCCAGCCCGGCGCCGAGGCGGCGGTGGACAAAGCCCTGCGTCTGGACAGCACGGTGATGCTGGTCGACGATCCGGTCAAACGCGTCGACAACATGACCATGGCCTGGGGCCTGGAAGCGCGTACGCCGTTTCTCGACTACCGACTGGTCGAACTCTCGGCCCGCGTACCCGGCAAATTCAAGCTGCCCGATGGCGGCAAACAAGTGCTGAAAGAAGCTGCTCGCCGAGTGATTCCGAGCGAAGTGATCGACCGTAAAAAAGGCTATTTCCCGGTGCCCGGCCTCAAGCACTTGCAGGGCGATACGCTGAACTGGGTGCGCGAACTGCTGCTTGATCCGAGTCAGGATCGCGGCCTGTTCAACCCGGCCATGCTCGACAAATTGCTGACCGATCCGCAAGGCCAACTGACGCCGTTACGCGGTTCGAAGCTGTGGCAACTGGCGGCCCTGAACCTGTGGCTCAGTGAACAAGGAATCTGATCGATGAAACCCCACGCCACGGCCATCAACCAACGGCTGCTACGCGGTCAGACTCCGTCCTATGAACGCTTGCAGGCGCGCCTGGCCGAAGACGGCAGCACGCTGGCCGCCGAGCCGATTGCGCTGCATTGCGGCTGGGGCCGGTTGCTGATCGGCCATACCTTTCCCGACCCGGCATCACTGGCGCAGGAACTGCTGAAAGAGCAGCCCGGCGAGCGCGACATTGCCTTGTATGTCGCCGCCCCCCAGCAGATTCTCGGCCTGGAACCGACGCAACTGTTTCTCGACCCGTCCGACACCTTGCGCCTGTGGTTCAGCGATTACCGCCAGGCCACCCGAGTGTTTCGCGGCTTTCGTATTCGCCGCGCGCAAAGTGAAGCGGACTGGCAGGCGATCAATCAGTTGTACCAGGCGCGCGGCATGTTGCCGATCGATGCCACGCGGCTGACTCCGCATCATCAGGGCGGCCCGGTGTACTGGCTGGCCGAGGACGAAGACAGCGGCGCGGTGATCGGCAGCGTCATGGGCCTGAACCATCAAAAAGCCTTCAACGACCCGGAAAACGGCAGCAGCCTGTGGTGCCTGGCGGTTGATCCGCAGTGCTCGCGCCCGGGTGTCGGCGAAGTGCTGGTGCGGCATCTGATCGAACACTTCATGAGTCGCGGCCTGAGTTATCTGGATCTGTCGGTGTTGCACGACAACCGGCAGGCGAAAAACCTCTACGCCAAGCTCGGTTTTCGCAATCTGTCGACCTTCGCCATCAAGCGCAAGAACGGCATCAATCAGCCGCTGTTTCTCGGCCCGGGGCCGGAGGCGCAGTTCAATCCGTATGCGCGGATCATCGTTGAAGAAGCGCATCGGCGCGGCATCGATGTGCAGGTCGATGACGCCGATGCCGGGCTGTTCACCCTCAGCCATGGCGGGCGCCGGGTGCGTTGCCGTGAATCGTTGAGCGACCTGACGAGCGCGATCAGCATGAGTCTGTGTCAGGACAAAAGCCTGACGCACAAAGTGCTCAAAGGCGCCGGGTTGAACCTGCCCTCGCAGCAATTGGCGGGCAATGCCGACGACAATCTGGCCTTCCTCGACGAGCATCAACGGGTGGTGGTCAAGCCGCTCGACGGAGAACAAGGTCAAGGCGTGGCGGTGGATTTGCAAAGCATCGAAGAGGTGCAGCAAGCCATCGAAACGGCGAAGCAGTTTGATAGCCGCGTGCTGCTGGAAAGCTTCCATGAAGGCCTTGATCTGCGGATTCTGGTGATTGGCTTTGAAGTGGTGGCCGCGGCGATTCGCAAGCCTGCCGAAGTGGTAGGCGATGGTCAGCATTCGGTGGGCGCGTTGATCGAGGCGCAGAGTCGGCGTCGGCAAGCGGCCACCAGCGGTGAGAGCAAGATCCCGCTGGACCACGAGACCCAGCGCACCTTGCATGCCGCGGGTTATGACTACAGCAGCATTCTGCCGGCCGGTGAGCATTTGTTTGTGCGGCGTACGGCGAATCTGCACACCGGCGGCACGCTGGAAGATGTCACGGCGATTCTGCACCCGACGCTGGTCGATGCGGCAGTGCGGGCGGCACGGGCGCTGGATATTCCGATGGTCGGCCTCGATCTGATGGTGCCGGCGGCGGATCAGCCCGAGTACGTGTTTATCGAGGCCAACGAGCGCGCCGGGCTGGCCAACCATGAACCGCAGCCGACGGCGGAGCGATTTGTCGATTTGTTGTTTCCGCACAGTCAGCCGGTTGTCTCTTGATTCTCTAGTGACTGAACCGACGCCATCGCTGGCAAGCCAGCTCCCACAAGTTTTGCGGTACACACAAAAACTGTGGGAGCTGGCTTGCCAGCGATGAGGCCCGATCAAGCAACACAAAACTTTCCTCATCGAAACCATCGGTGTGCTCAACCCATCAGGAGTTTCCATGACCACGCAAATCCCCGAACCGGATCTCAACTACCTGCAAAAAGTCCTCCTGGAAATGCTCGCCATTCCCAGCCCTACCGGGTTTACCGACACCATCGTGCGCTATGTCGCCGAGCGTCTGGAAGAACTCGGCATTCCGTTCGAAATGACCCGGCGCGGCACCATTCGCGCCACGCTCAAAGGCAAGAAGAACAGCCCCGACCGCGCGGTCTCCGCGCACCTCGACACCATCGGCGCGGCGGTCCGCGCGATCAAAGATAACGGGCGTCTGACCCTCGCCCCGGTCGGCTGCTGGTCGAGCCGTTTTGCCGAGGGCAGCCGTGTCAGCCTGTTCACCGACAACGGCGTGATTCGCGGCAGTGTGTTGCCGCTGATGGCCTCCGGGCACGCGTTCAATACCGCCGTGGACGAGATGCCGATCAGTTGGGATCACGTTGAACTGCGCCTGGACGCTTACTGTGCGACCAAGGCCGATTGCGACTCACTGGGCATCAGCATCGGTGACGTGGTCGCCTTCGATCCGCTGCCGGAATTCACCGAAAGCGGTCACATCAGCGCCCGCCACCTCGATGACAAGGCCGGGGTTGCGGCGCTGCTGGCGGCACTCAAAGCCATTGTCGACAGCGGCCAGGAACTGATGATCGACTGCCATCCGCTGTTTACCATCACCGAAGAGACCGGCAGCGGCGCGGCAGCGGCATTGCCGTGGGACGTCAGCGAATTCGTCGGCATCGACATCGCACCGGTCGCTCCGGGGCAGCACTCCAGCGAGCATGCGGTGAGTGTGGCGATGCAGGATTCCGGCGGGCCGTACGACTATCACCTGTCGCGACATTTGCTGAAATTGGCCAGCGAGAACGAGTTGCCGGTGCGCCGCGACCTGTTCCGCTATTACTTCAGCGATGCGCATTCGGCGGTGACTGCAGGCCACGACATCCGCACTGCCCTGCTCGCGTTTGGTTGCGATGCGACCCATGGTTATGAGCGTACGCACATCGACAGCCTGGCCGCGCTGAGTCGTTTGCTTGGCGCTTATATTCTGAGCCCGCCAGTGTTTGCCAGCGATGCCGCGCCGGCGAATGCCTCGCTTGATCGCTTCAGTCATCAGATCGAGCATGACACACAGATGGAGAGTGATACGCGGGTGCCGTCGGTGGACAGTCTGGTGGGGCAGCGTTCCGATACTTGATCCGGCTTTGTGATGACAGGACTGGCCCCATCGCTGGCAAGCCAGCTCCCACAGGTATCGGAGGTGTACACAAATTTGTGTTGCCCCAATTACTGTGGGAGCTGGCTTGCCAGCGATGAGGTCGGCATAGGCAACACAAAACTGGCAGGCAAACCGCAATCGCCGTAGCATCCCGCCATTGATTCAGCCGAGGTGCCCATGCTCATTCCCCACGACCAACTTGAAGTCGACACCCTCACCCGCCTCATCGAAGATTTCGTCACCCGCGACGGCACCGACAACGGCGATGACACGCCGCTGGAAACCCGTGTGCTGCGCGTGCGTCAGGCCTTGACCAAAGGCCAGGCGCTGATCGTCTTCGACCCGGAAAGCGAGCAATGTCAGTTGATGCTCAAACACGATGTGCCCAAGCATCTGTTCGATTGAATGCCTAGCGGAGCTTTTCGGTGGCCTGCTTGCGCTTGATCCGGTCATAGACCTCCGCGCGGTGCACATTGACCTTTTGCGGGGCCTCGACGCCAAAGCGCACGCTGGAGCCGTTCACCGACAGCACGCGCAGGGAAATGTCGTCGCCGATTGAAATCAACTCACCAACGACACGGCTGAGTACAAGCATGAGATTCGTCCTTCAGGGTTAGCGAACCCTGAAGATGCGCGGCTTGCCGCGGCTCTACAATGCATGGCGGGCAAATCAGTTTTGCCTTACAGCCATGCTCGCATCAAGCCGTCAGACGTTTCCGACAAATACCCCTCACGCCGCAGAAAATCGCGGCCCGAACAGAATCACGCTAGCGCCGATCACGCACAGCGCCACGCCGATCCAGTCCGAACTCAAAGGACGCACCCGCTCGACCACCATCAGCCAGCCAATCGACGCGACGATGTAGATCCCGCCATACGCGGCATAGGCACGCCCCGCGTAGTTAGCTTCAACGCGGGTCAGCAGCAGTGCGAACAAGGTCAGACTGAGCAGCGCAGGAATCACCCAAAACGCACTTTTGCCTTGGCGCAGCCACATGAAGAAGGCGAAGCAACCGGCGATTTCAAACAGCGCCGCGAGGAAGAACCACAAGTAATTGAGCATTGATGAGTCTCGACAGGGTGACCATTGCGGCCACCCTAACGACGCGGTCTGCTACGGGCAAGCTCAGCCGTTGTTCTGTTTGGCTTTGGCGCGCATTTTTTCCGCCATGGAGGTCATTTCGTTATAGAGCAGTTGCGGGTTCTTCTGCTTGAGCGCCCAAGCCATCCGGCCTTGTTCGTGGGGCAGAATCATGAACTCGCCGGCGGCCACTTGCTGATAGATGTAATCGGCGATGTCCGCCGCGCTGATCGGCGAACTTTCCAGCAACTTGCCGACCTGCGCTTTCATCGCCGGGGTGGGACCACGGAACGAATCCAGCAAGTTGGTCTGGAAGAACGACGGACACACCACGTGCACGCCTACTTCCTGTTGCGCCAGCTCGATCAGCAAGCTTTCCGACAACGCCACCACCCCGGCCTTGGCCACGTTGTAGTTGCTCATGGCCGGGCCTTGCATCAATGCCGCCATCGAGGCGATGTTGATAATCTTGCCTTTGCTTTGCTCCAGCAGCGGCAGGAACGCCTTGCAGCCCTTGACCACGCCCATCAGGTTGATCGCGATCTGCCAGTCCCAGTCTTCCAGCGACAGCTCGCTGAAGAAACCGCCCGAGGCAACACCGGCGTTGTTGACGATGATGTCGATGCCGCCGAGCTTCTCTTCGCAGGCCTGGGCGAATGCGGTGAGCTGGCTGTAATCACGCACATCGCAGCGCTGAATGAACCCGTCGCCACCGGCCTCGCGGACCATTTTCAGGGTTTCCTGCAGGCCGGGTTCGCTGACATCGGACAAGGCCAGTTGCCAGCCTTCACGCGCCCAGCGCAGCGCGATTTCGCGACCCAGGCCCGAGCCCGCACCAGTGATCATCATGCGATTTTGCATAGCAAACAGCCTTGTTGTTCCGGGGAAGATGCGCCGAGTGTAGCGAAGGATCGACGCACGCCCACGCTCCATCAAGTTGCTGAATGCAAGATCAAAAGATCGCAGCCTTTGGCAGCTCCTACATCGAACTCCTGTAGGAGCTGCCGAAGGCTGCGATCTTTTGATCTTGTGCTTCAAAGGAAATAAACAAGCAATCCAAATACATTAAAAAAACATTGAATTTTCTTTCACGCGCACCGGTCGGAATTTGTAAGCCGTCTGGAATTACTTAGTCTCCAGTCGCCCTTGAATACCAATACTTCTCGAACACTATCAACAAGGAAATCGACATGGGCACAATTCTTATCATTATCCTGATCCTGTTGCTGATCGGTGGTCTGCCGGTCTTCCCGCACTCCAGAAGTTGGGGTTACGGTCCATCGGGGATTATCGGCGTGGTGTTGGTGGTGCTGTTGGTGCTGCTGTTACTCGGTCGGATATAACGATGTAACCGGCAAAAAAAGAGGCCCTGTTCAGGGCCTCTTTTTTATTGCGCGGATTTTACTGGCAGTGAGCGATCAATCCGGCTTGCCGTGAATGACGCCAGCGGTGTTATCCATCAGGCTTTTGGTCGCCGTTTGCAGGAACGCTTCGAGTTTGAGTTTCAACTCGGCAGTGCGCGGTGCATTTGGAATGACTTCGGCGTGCGGGTTGGCACCTAGCTGGTACTGCCACATCTTCGGCCCCATGTCCTTGTCTCTTGGCAACACCAGGATCTGGTCGGCGGTGACGATGGCGGTCGTCTGCTCACTGCCCGACGGTTTGATCACACCGAAACCGGTGTCGCCTTCCGGCAGGTTGAGCAAATCGCGGCCCCAGCACTGATGACGCACTTCGCCACCGAGACGGCCCATGATGGTCGGCACGATGTCGATCTGCGTACCCACGGTGTGGTCACGGGTACCGAACTTCTCCTGGATGCCCGGTGCAATCATCAGCATCGGTACGTTGAAGCGGCCCAGGTCCATCTCGGTGATCTGGCGCTCGTTGCCGAAGCCGTGGTCGCCGACGATGACGAACAGGGTTTCCTTGAAGTACGGCTCTTTGCGCGCCTTCTCGAAGAACTGACCCAGTGCCCAGTCGGAGTAGCGCATGGCGGTCAAGTGTTCGTTGAGGCTGCCACGGTCAGTCACGCGCTCGACCGGCAATGGCGTCGGCAAGGCGTACGGCGTGTGGTTGGACAGGGTTTGCAGCAGCGCGTAGAACGGCTTGCCGTTTTCCCGCGCCTTGAGCTCCTGCAGACCACGGTCGAACATGTCCTGGTCGGACACGCCCCAGGTCGGATCGGAGAACACCGGGTTGACGAAGTCATTACGGCCAACGAAGTTGGTCATGCCCTGGTTGCTGAAGAAGCCCGACTGGTTGTCCCAGGCGAAGTCGCCGTTGTAGACGTATACGTCGTCGTAGTTGCGGGCGCTGAGCACCTGCGGCAAGCCGGACAGCTTGTGGCTGCCTTCCGGGGTCTGCATCAGGTATTCGAAACCTGGCAGGTTGGGGAAGCAGGCCATGGTCGCGAACATGCCCTGATGGGTGTGCGTACCGTTGGAGAAGAAGCGGTCGAACAGCAGACCTTCCTTCGACAGTTTGTCCAGGTATGGCGTGATGTTGCCTGGCGCGCCCAATGCACCGACCGAGTGACCGGCCATGCTTTCCATCAGGATCACCACAACGTTCTTGATCGGCAGGGTCTTGTCGGCCGGCGGCGTGTAATCACGGCGCACGGCGGCAATATCGGCATCGACCAGTTTTTCGTCTGGCATCAGCAGCATGTCGCGCACGACTTTCTGCGCCTGCTCTTGCGGCAACGTCGCTTTCCAGATGTTGTCGCGATCTTCGCCCATGCGAGATTTGGCGGCCTCGATCAGCGACAGCGTGGCGTTGAGGCCGAGCTGGTTGGCGAAGTTGGAATCGGTGGTGTAGACATCACCCCAGCGCATCGGCGGGCCCTGACGCAAGGTGCCACGGGCGGCAGCCACGCAGATCAGCAGGCAGACCATGAACACCGCAAGACGGGTGTACCACGGCGCAACTTGACGGGTGCTGACGCTGCCGCCACTGAACGGTCCGCGCGGACGCGTGGCACGGTCGGCGCCTTTGAACGCCAGGGTGAGGATGACAGTGCCGATGACCCATCCCAGCAGATAGCGAACCACCGGGAAACCGTACCAGAGCATGCTCATCACGGTTTTCGGGTCTTCTTTCACGTACTGGAACACCAGACCATTGAGGCGCTGGTGGAACTCACGATAGAAGTCCATCTCCATCAGGCCAAGGAACAGCGCGATGCTCGAGGCGATGGTCAGCCACAGGCGGAAGAAACCGCGAGCGGCCATGGCGCGGGCACTGAACAGTGCCAGCACCAGCGGAATGCACACGTAAACCACCAGGCGCAGGTCGAAACGCAGGCCGTTGGCGAAGGCTTCGAGAAAGGTCGAAGCCGGGGTATCGAGGATCATCTCGCGGTTGTAGACCAGCAGCGCGAGGCGCAGCACGGAAAACATCACCATCATGACCAGCGCGCAAAGCAGCGTGTAGGCCAGATGCGATTTGACGGTCGGTTGCAGCAGGCGAGCAGAAGATCGCTGCTGATTCAGGGCGTCCGGGTTTGCCATGTCGTTTTAGGACCCATTGGAAGTTGAAGTTGCAAAAAATACAGCGGCGCCATGCCCTCTATTGGTCATTCCAGACCCCGGGGCGTGCGCGGTGCGCAAATGTTGCACGATCACCTGCACCATTGCCATTGATTACTGCCCCGCCGCCAGACACTTTCATCTAGAGCCATGGCAAACCGGGAAAGCGTGCAAACAGCGCGGGCGAATTGTCAGGAACACTTTGTGAAAATTTCGTGCAACGCATATCTGGAAACACAATATTGCGAGAAAACAAAACGCCCCGTATCGGTCGGGGCGTTTTGTGTAGAGCGCGCTTATTACTTCTCGGCGCGTTCTTTCAGAGCTTTCAAGGTGTTGAACGGCGCATCGACGACAAACTTGTTGGCAACCATCGCCGGCACGCTGCCGCCTGGCTCGGTGTGCACCTGATAAGTCACTTCAACCTGGTCGCCCTTGGGCACGAACTTCCAGAAGCCTTTGACCTGCTGAACGCGGACAAAGCCCTTTTCTTCCGGCATGTACGTCGGCAAGCCTTCCAGATTGCGGGTCAGGCTGCCATCGGCGCCTTCAACGGTGGTCACCTTCAGCACCGAGTCACGCGGAGTAACTGGCCAAGGCGTGTTGAACTGGGTGTAGGTCCAGCTCTGATCGCCTTCGTGCTTGAGCAGTTTCTGGGTCTTGCATTCGTGAATCCAGGCGCACGCGCCGGAGACATCTTCCTGCAGTGCGCGCAGTTTGGCGACGGTGGTTTTCATCAGCACAACGCCCTGGTAGGACTTGTAGTCCGAACCCGGCACTTCACTGAGGGACACCTTGATACCGTCCTCGTTTTTGGCGACTTTCCAGTCTTCAGCCTGAGCGACGGACGTGGCCAGCACAGCGGTCAAACCACACAACACAGCGATACGATGCAGCGAACCCATAGTCTTATTCCTTATTGTTGAAGTTCCGTTCGTTTGACACATCACGCCGCCGTCATTTGCTCCCACCAGCCGATCAGCCTGATCGCTTCTTCCGAGCTGCTGCCGCAGACCTCGACATCCGCAGCAAAGCCCGAACAGACTGCCGGACGCTCCGGGCGGCCGAAAATGCTGCACAGGTTTTCGACCGAAAGCTGCACGCAACGTTCGCCGGCAGGTTTGCCATCAGGCATGCCGGGAATCGGCGAACTGATGGATGGGGCAATGCAGCAAGCGCCACAGCCTTCACGGCATTTCATGACGAACAATTCCTCGCGACGGGCGATGTGTAAATAGAGACGCGGAACAGAGTAACCGCTAAAACGGCTGTTTCAAATTGCCTGAACCGGGGTTTTTAGCGATAACTCAATGTGACTGACCAGTCTCCGACAAAGCGTCTGGTCTGCGGGTCACAGATGGGTTGGTTTTACTGTTTGAATTCGAAATCCAGCGCGGCACCTTCGACTTCGCGGCGCTCTTCGTTGCGCAGTTGCAACTGCATTTCGTTGCTGAGCAAGCGGCCGTTGAGCTGGAATCCGTTGTTTTTCTCGCCAAACATCTGCGGCAGGATCGGCTCGCGCTTGGGCAATTCAACCGTGCCCTTGGGCTTCAGTTCCTGGACCATGTCCTTGGGCAGGCTCAAATCGAGTTTTGCCGGCGGCAACTTGGCTTTCACCACTTCGCTGGCAGGCTTCGATTTGGAAGCGATCGGCTTGCGTTTCTTGATGACTATTTGCTGGGCTTTCTTCGCGGGAACGGCCTTTGGCGCAGACGTGGCTTTTTTAGCGGCACTCGTCGCAGCCGGTTTTTCCTGAACTGCAGCGGCCACGGCTCCAGGCGCATGACCGATCATCAGCAAACCCAGCAACACCCAAGCGGCAGGAAAAATCGCTTTCATGGACCCAACGACACTAACGGCAGAGGGCCATATGCTCGCTTGTTGGACGCGACAAGACAAGCGTCACCCACCGCTCGTTCAGAATCCGCCAGCGGTTTCCTGACACAGTTGCGTCGCCAGCATGCCCAGGGTCATCAGCGCCCGCTCCGCCTCGCGGTTCCACGGAATCCCGCAGTTCAGGCGAATACAGTGGTTGAACTGCTCGGTATTACTGAAGATCAGCCCCGGGGCAATACTGATACCCTGCTGCAACGCGCGAACATGCAACTCCTGGGTATTGACCCTCCCCGGCAAGCTCACCCAGAGGATGAAACCGCCCGTGGGCCGGGTCATTTGCGTGCCTTCGGGGAAGTACTGCTGCACCGCCAACTGGAAGGCGCTGAGGTTTTTCCGGTATTCCTGGCGGATGTACCGTAAATGCCGGTCATAACCGCCGTTTTCCAGATAAGCGGCAATCGCCATCTGCGTCACGCTGCACGCCGAATGGGTGCTGAAGGTCTGCAAGCGCTGGATTTCCTGCTGATACTTGCCGGCGATCATCCAGCCGATGCGCACACCGGGTGACAAGGTTTTGGAGAAACTCGAGCAGTAGATCACCCGATCCAGTCGGTCATACGCCTTGAGCGCTTTGGTCTTGCCTTGCTCGAACATCAGTTCGCCATAGATATCATCTTCGACAATCTGAATATCGAAATCAGAAGCCAGGCGCAGCAACTGTTTCTGCCGCTCTTCGGGCATGGTGCCGCCCAGCGGATTGCTCAGTCGCGTGGTCAGCACCAACGCTTTGATCGACCATTGGTTGGCCGCCAGTTGCAGGGCTTCGAGGCTCATGCCAGTCGCGGGATCGCTCGGAATCTCGATGACTTTCAGGCCGAGCAGATCGGCCAGTTGCAGCAATCCGTAATAGGTCGGCGATTCGGCGGCGATCAGATCACCCGGGCGGGTCAGTACGCGCAACGACATCTGCAAGGCATCGACACAACCATGGGTGATCACCACTTCTGACGGATCGACCACCACACCAGCATCGCGCATGCGGATCGCCACCTGGCGGCGCAGCGGCTCAAAACCGGGGCTGAACATGTAACTGAAAGCACGCGGGCTATGGAAGCGCGTGACCTTGGCCAGTTGCTGATGCAGTGCGCGCACCGGCAAGTAGTCGACACTCGGCACAGCCGCGCCGAGCGGAAACACGCCTTCTCGGCGTGATTCGACCAACACCTGTTGAATGATGCTGCTGCGGGTAACCAAGCCTGGCCGTTCGACCCGGGCAATGTCCGGCGTCGGCGCCGTCAGTGCAGGTGTCTGGTGCACGTAATACCCGGACTGCGGGCGCGCCCTAATCAAGCCCTGATCTTCGAGATTGGCGTAAGCCTGCAACACCGTCGCATGGCTGACGTTGAGCTGCGAACTCATCTTGCGCACCGAAGGCACGCGCTCCCCCGGTTGATAGACGCCACGGCGGATGTCTTCGGCCAGTTGCTGAGCAATACGTTGGTAGAGCAAGAGATTGGTCATGACGCAGCACTCGATTTCACGGGCATTTTATTCTTGTGTGAAACAATACCGGAACAGTTTAGAAGTGTACTGGGACAGTTGTCACATTACTCGACCATACAGTGCGGTGTCTGCCCCTGACTGTACTGATTTGCGGGCTATTCGACAGACGTAAAAAAGCCCGGCACTGCATGACAGTCCGGGCTTTCCAGAGACGCAGCCCTCAGCGGGCGGCGCCGAGCTGGCCTTTTTCATCGGAGAAGACAATTTCCACACGACGATTCTGCGCCCGCCCACGCTCGGAAGCATTGGCGTCCACCGGGTATTCGTCGCCGTAGCCTTCGACCTGAATGCGCTTGTCGTCGATGCCCAGATCTATCAACACATCCGCGACCGATTGCGCGCGATCACGAGACAACTTGAGGTTTTCCTGTTTGCCACCGGTACTGTCGGTGTACCCCTCGATACGCACCACGCGTTTGGGGTTCAATTGCAGGAACTGGACGATCTTCAGCACCACGCGGTTGGCCGAGTTTTTCAGCTCCGCTTCACCGGTGTCGAACAGCACATCACCGAGGGTCATTACCAGACCACGGTCGGTCTGCGTGGTGGCCAGTGCGACGATCTGTTCTTCCAGCCATTTGCCCTGCTGCTGCACGCTGAGCAACTTGGATTCACGCAGGGCCAGTTGCAAGCGCTGACGCTCTAGCTCCAGTTTGGCTGCGCGCTCTTCGTTGAGCACCTGATTGGTGTGCTCGCGGGCGATTTCGCTGTAACGCTGGCTCAGGTAGGCGTAATGCACCACGTCGGAGCCGCTGCCCCAGTAGGTCGACAGGCGATCGGCACGGGCCAGCGACTCACCGGCGCGGATCACGTCTTTCGGCGCGATGCGCAGCACATTGGAATCTTCCTTGACCTTCTGGAAGTCGGCGCTGGCCTCTTGCAGTGCGGATTCGCTGTGTTGACCGGCGCAGCCGTACAGGCTGGCGCAACCGGCAAGTATCAGACCGCCGAGGACTTTGGATTTGAGGCTCATTGGGCATCTCCCAGTTGCTTGCGCAGACGGACGATGCGGGTGTTGAGCACATTCAGCTGTTCTTCACTTTTTTGCGTCAACACTTTGGCTTCGGCCAGACGAGCATCCAGTTCAGCCTGTTCCGAACGCATGCGCGCGTTGCGGTAGGACTCGTCCGCCATGTTGCCTTTGGCGCGGTTGTACTTGGTTTCGGCCAGTTTCATTTCCGGCACTTCGTCAGCAGTGGCGCCAACAGCCTTGGCCTGGATTATGGCTTGCTCGGTCAGGCGCATTTGTTCAACGGGTGCCGGATCGGTCGCGCAACCGGCCAGGGCCAGAACGGCCATCGCCGCGAAAAGAGGTCGAATACTCACTAAGAATCCCTACTGTTTTGGGGCACTGACGGGTTGTTGCGGCTGTTGCTGCTGCGCCTTCCAGCGCTCGATGTTGCGTTGCAGCGCGGCTTCCGTCAGTCCGGACGCGGGCAATTCTGTCATCTTTTTGGCCAACTGTCCGCGCAACCACGGATCGTTACATGCCGAGTTATGCGAAACCGCAAGAAACAGCCCCGGGCGGTCGACGGGGTGCTCGAACGCCAGCAGGTCATTGGTCATGCCCAATGCCTGCGCGGCGGCCATGCCTGAGTAGCGGCCGGCGAGTACATATTCCACTTCACCGAGGAGCAATTTCTGCAGGGCCTGAGTGAGGTTGGCTGTCCGTGTCAGGGTCAGATTCTGCTCGGCGAAAACGCCGAATGCCTGGGTCATGCGAGACTTTTCCGACATCGCACCGGTGTGGCCATGCAAGTCTTTGGCCTCGCTATAGACCAGTGTCGAGCCTTTACGCGTCCACACCAGATAGTCGTTTTCCAGCAGCGGTGGATAGATGTAGTCGAAGTTTTCCAGTTCATTGAAGGTCAGCGGCGCATCGGCCAGCATGTCCATGCGCCCGCTGCGCACTTCATCGAGGGCTTGCGAGCGTTTGCCGGCGTAGAGCAGTTCGACTTTGATGCCGAGGTCTTTGGCGACTTGTTGCAACAGGTCGGCACTGGCGCCGATCAACTGCTTTGGATTCTGCGGGTCCTGCCACAGGTACGGCGGCGCATCCGGGCTGCCGGTGACGACGAGGCGCTCGCACTTGCCCGCGGCCGTGGCCAAACCTGACAACAGGGCCAATCCCAGCAATACCGAGTAATGCAATCCGCAGCGCAGATCCATGGCAAAAAGCTCCCACTCAAATCCGAAACAAAAAAAAGCCCGACCAAAAGGTCGGGCTCTTTATAAGTGAAGCCGCTGGATTAGACCAGCTTCTCCAGCTCAGGTACGGCTTCGAACAGATCCGCCACCAGGCCGTAATCGGCCACCTGGAAGATCGGCGCTTCTTCGTCCTTGTTGATCGCAACGATCACTTTGGAGTCTTTCATACCGGCCAGGTGCTGGATCGCGCCGGAGATACCGACGGCGATGTACAGCTGTGGCGCAACAATCTTGCCGGTCTGACCGACCTGCATGTCGTTCGGTACGAAACCTGCGTCGACGGCGGCGCGCGAAGCACCCACCGCAGCGCCCAGCTTGTCGGCCAGAGCGTACAGGTGTTTGAAGTTGTCGCCGTTCTGCATGCCGCGGCCGCCGGAAACGACGATCTTGGCTGCGGTCAGCTCTGGACGATCGGATTTGGCCAGTTCTTCGCCAACGAAGCTCGAAGTGCCCGCGTCGTGTGCAGCGCCAACGGCTTCAACAGCAGCCGAACCACCTTCAGCAGCTACCGGATCGAAACCGGTAGCACGCACGGTGATCACTTTGATCGCAGCGGTGGACTGCACGGTAGCGATGGCGTTACCGGCGTAGATCGGACGCTTGAAGGTATCAGCGCTTTCAACCGAGATGATCTCGGAGATCTGGTCAACGTCGAGCTGCGCAGCAACGCGCGGCAGGATGTTTTTGCCGTTGGAGGTAGCGGCAGCCAGGATGTGGCTGTAACCAGCGCCAAGCTCAGCTACCAGTGGAGCAACGTTTTCCGGCAGCTGATGCGCGTAAGCGGCGTTATCAGCGTTGAGGACTTTGCTCACGCCTGCGATTTTCGCAGCGGCTTCAGCCACGGCGCCAGCGCCTTGGCCGGCAACCAGAACGTGGATGTCGCCGCCGATTTTGGCCGCAGCAGCCACGGTGTTCAGTGTGGCCGGGGCCAGCACTTTGTTGTCGTGTTCAGCAATAACCAAGATAGTCATTTAGATTACCTTCGCTTCGTTTTTCAGTTTCTCGACCAGTTCAGCCACCGACTTGACCTTGATACCTGCGCTGCGTGCAGCCGGCGCTTCGACTTTCAGGGTCTTGTTGGTGGAGGCGGTGGAAACGCCCAAAGCGTCCGGAGTCAGCACTTCGAGAGGCTTCTTCTTGGCTTTCATGATGTTTGGCAGGGACGCGTAGCGCGGCTCGTTCAAACGCAGGTCGGTGGTGACGATTGCCGGCAGTTTCAGCGAAACAGTCTGCGCGCCGCCGTCGATTTCGCGAGTCACGGCAACGCTGTCGCCGGAGACTTCGACTTTCGAGGCGAACGTGCCCTGACCGTAGCCGCTCAGTGCAGCGAGCATCTGGCCGGTCTGGTTGTTGTCGCTGTCGATGGCCTGTTTGCCAAGGATCACCAGTTGCGGCTGTTCCTTGTCGACCACAGCCTTGAGCAGCTTGGCCACGGCGAGCGAGGTCAGATCTTCAGCGGATTCGACGAGGATGGCACGGTCGGCACCCAGAGCCAGTGCGGTACGCAGCTGCTCCTGAGCGGTGGTCGGGCCGATGGAGACGACGACGATTTCAGTCGCAACACCTTTCTCTTTCAGGCGTACGGCTTCTTCCACTGCGATTTCGCAGAACGGGTTCATCGACATCTTGACGTTGGCGAGATCGACGCCGGAATTGTCCGCCTTGACGCGAACCTTGACGTTGTAATCCACAACGCGTTTGACAGCTACAAGAACCTTCATGGATTCCTCGTTACTCTCCGGTGAAAAGAAAGTCGCCTAGGCGAACCTGGCGGTTGATGCTCATCAGGCTAAAAGGGCACCTCTAAAAACGCCGACCGGGGTGCGAAGTGATTCCACGATGTGAAGGGGGTGCGACCGTTCGTCAGTGGTGACCGACAAGTCATTGATCCTCACGCTGTGTAAACTGCGCGCCAGACTGCGCTGCGCAGCACTCTCGACCACCTGTGCCCTGCCTTTAGACGTGCTCTTGAAACCGCCAGTCTGCCTACGACGAGCGCAAAACCGACCGTATCTTGACCGGAACGCCTATTCCGGTCAATACAGCAAAATGACCATTCATAAGCCGCGCTTCTTTGATTTCTCTGGGCTGGAGCCGATTCAAACAAACGTTTGTATTGGACGCTCGGAGTGGTGTAGATATAATGCGCCGCCTAGAGAGAAAGGTCTGTTCTCCAATATTCCCCTTGACGTTAACGTAAAGGAATAGCGGATGCGACATCAAACCTCCAAATTAGAAAAAAAACTGTTGAGCCTTGAGTAGGAGATAGCCTGTGGAACGCGAATACATGGAATTCGACGTGGTCATCGTCGGTGCCGGCCCCGCTGGCCTGTCCGCCGCCTGCCGTCTGAAGCAGAAGGCCGCCGAAGCCGGTAAGGAAATCAGCGTCTGCGTGGTCGAAAAAGGCTCCGAAGTCGGCGCACACATCCTCTCCGGTGCCGTGTTCGAACCACGCGCTCTGAACGAGTTGTTCCCGGACTGGAAAGAACTCGGCGCGCCGCTGAACACTCCGGTCACCCGCGACGATATTTTTGTCCTGAAAAACGCCGAAAGCGCGCAGAAAATTCCTGACTTCTTTGTGCCCAAGACCATGCACAACGAAGGCAACTACATTATTTCCCTCGGCAACCTGTGCCGCTGGCTCGCCCAGCAGGCCGAGAACCTCGGCGTAGAAATCTACCCGGGCTTCGCCGCTCAGGAAGCACTGATCGACGAGCAAGGCGTGGTGCGCGGGATCATCACCGGTGATCTGGGCGTCGACCGCGAAGGCAATCCGAAAGAAGGCCTGTACACCCCGGGCATGGAACTGCGTGGCAAATACACGCTGTTCGCCGAAGGTTGCCGTGGCCACATCGGCAAGCAGCTGATCAAGCGCTACAACCTCGACAGCGATGCCGACGCTCAGCACTACGGCATCGGCCTGAAAGAAATCTGGGAGATCGACCCGGCCAAACACCAGCCAGGCCTGGTGGTGCACACCGCCGGTTGGCCGCTGGACATCATGGGCACCGAGAACACCGGCGGTTCGTTCCTCTATCACCTGGAAAACAACCAAGTGGTGGTTGGTCTGATCGTCGATCTTTCCTACAGCAACACCTACCTGTCGCCGTTCGACGAGTTCCAGCGCCTCAAGCATCACCCGGTGCTGGCGCAGTATCTGGAAGGCGGCAAGCGCATCAGCTACGGCGCCCGCGCGATCTGCAAAGGTGGCCTGAACTCGCTGCCGAAAATGGTCTTCAAGGGCGGCGCGCTGATCGGTTGCGACCTCGGCACCCTGAACTTCGCCAAGATCAAAGGTAGCCACACTGCGATGAAGTCCGGCATGCTCGCCGCCGAATCGGTGGCTGACGCGCTGTTCGCGGAAAAGGACGGCACTGAAGAGCTGACCACTTACGTCGACGCGTTCAAGAAGAGCTGGCTCTACGACGAACTGTTCGCCAGCCGTAACTTCGGCCCGGCGATCCACAAATTCGGCGCCATCGTTGGCGGCGGTTTCAACTGGCTCGATCAAAACATCTTCGGCGGCAAACTGCCGTTCACCCTGCACGACACCAAGCCGGATTACGCTTGCCTCAAGCTCGCGGCCGACTGCAAGAAGATCGATTATCCGAAGCCGGACGGTAAACTCAGCTTCGACAAGCTCAGCTCGGTGTTCATCTCCGGTACCAACCATGAAGAAGAACAACCTTGCCACTTGAAGCTGACCGACCCGAGCATCCCGATCAGCAAGAACCTGCCGCTGTACGACGAACCGGCACAGCGCTACTGCCCGGCCGGTGTGTACGAAGTGATCACCAAGGAAGACGGCGAGAAGCGCTTCCAGATCAACGCCCAGAACTGCGTGCACTGCAAGACCTGTGACATCAAGGACCCTGCGCAGAACATCACCTGGGTCACGCCGGAAGGCGCTGGTGGCCCGACTTATCCGAACATGTAAGTCGACCCGCTGAACATCAAGGCTCCCGATTTGGGGGCCTTTTTGTTGCCCAAAATTTAGTGCATCGCATCACCCCCTGTGGGAGCTGGCTTGCCAGCGATGGCGGTGGATCAGGCGACATCTATGTTGAATGTGCCGGCCTCACCGCTGGCAAGCCAGCTCCCACAGGGATTGTGTCAATCCTCAGGCAGCGCGCTCATCACCCGGGCTGCGCTCAAAGTAGCGCTTGTACTCACGGCTGAACTGCGACGTACTCTGATACCCCACCCGATGCGCCACCTGCGCCACACCCAGCCCTTCGGCGACCAACAACGTCTGCGCCTTCAACAAACGCAAGCGCTTCAAATACTGCACCGGCGACAACAACGTGCTGCGTTTGAAGTGCTCATGAAAGGTCGACACGCTCATGTTCGCGCAACCGGCCAGGGTCTCGACATTCAGTGGCTCGGTGTAATGCGCATGCAGATGGCTGATCGACGCCGCCACCCGCGCGAACTGCCCCTGCTGCTCGACCAGCGCGCGCAATACATCGGCCTGCGGCCCGCGCAATGCAACGAACAACAACTCCCGCACCCGCGCCGGCCCGAGAATCTGGCATTCCAGCGGATCGTGCAGGCAACTGAGCAAGCGCTCGACGCAGCCGCGCATGCCATCGTCGAGCACCACCGAGGTCATCGACTCCGGCGTCTGCGCCGGGATATGCCGGCCCGGCGCCAGCCCCATGGCCAGCACCAGTTCACCGAGCAACACCCGATCAATCGCCACCGACACCCCGAGCAACGGCGCATCCGGCAAGGCAAACGTCTCACACTCGAACGGCACCGGCAGCGCCTGAATAAGGTAATGCCCAGCGCCATACTCCATGGTGCGCGGCCCGAGAAACGCCAGTTTGCTGCCCTGGGCGATGATCATCAGGCTCGGCTCGTAAATGTGCGGGCCACGGGCGACATCGCAACTGGCGCGCAACACTTGCACACCGGGCAACCCGGTAGGCGAGTAACCGTCGCGCAGCGCCAGCGGTTCGATCAGCGAAACCAGGCGCGCATTGGCATCAAGATGACGGGTCAATTGCATCGAATTGTTCTTCACAAAAAATCACGAAAACAGGGGGATGAAAACATCATGGCAGATCCTTTTGCCAATGCGACCGATCAAACCCGTATGCCGGAGGATTAGGCATGAGACCCGGAGGAATCGTCATGGCCGACCGGTCAGTCGACGCCCAAAATGCGCCGCCTCACTTGTTCCTGCTTTTGCGAGGTTTCACATGTACACCGCCATCGGCTATGCCGCCCAATCGGCCACCACCCCCCTCGCCCCGATGAAGTTCGAACGTCGCAGCCCGCGCGCCGACGACGTAGCGATCGAGATTCTCTACTGCGGCGTCTGCCACTCCGACATCCACCAGGCGCGCAACGAATGGGGCATCGCCGTTTACCCGTTGATGCCGGGCCACGAGATCGTCGGAAAAGTCACCGCGATCGGTGCGAATGTCACCCAACACAAAGTAGGCGATCTGGTCGGCGTTGGCTGCATGGTCGACTCTTGCCGTACCTGCGAAGCGTGCCAGTCGAACCTTGAGCAATATTGCCTCGAAGGCCCGACCATGACCTACGCCACCCCGGATCGGGTCGATGGCAGCAACACCATGGGCGGTTATTCGGACAGCATCGTCGTCAGTGAACACTTCGTCGTGCGCATTCCGGAAAAACTCGCATTGGCCAGCGCCGCGCCGATCCTCTGCGCCGGCATCACCACCTACTCGCCGCTCAAGCACTACGGCGTCAAGGCTGGCGACAAGGTCGGGATTCTCGGCATGGGCGGTCTGGGCCACATGGGCATCAAGTTCGCCAAGGCCATGGGCGCTGAGGTGACGCTATTCACCCGCTCGGCGAGCAAGGCAGAAGAAGGTCGTCGTCAGGGTGCCGATCACGTGATCGTTTCCACCGATGCCGAACAGATGAAAGCCGCTGCCGGTTACTTCGACTTCCTGCTCGATACCATTCCGGTGCAGCACGATCTCAACCCGTACCTCGACACCCTGCGCTTCGACGGCGTGCACATTCTGGTCGGTCTGATCGAGCCGATTGATCCACCGGTACACGCCGGCAAACTGGTGATGAGCCGTCGCGTATTGGCCGGCTCGTTGATCGGTGGCGTCGCTGAAACCCAGGAAGTGCTGGATTTCTGCGCCGAACACAACATCACCTGCGATATCGAAATGCTCGACATCCGCCAGATCAACGAGGCTTACGCGCGGATGATCGCCGGCGACGTGAAGTACCGTTTCGTGATCGACATGGCGACGCTCAAGGTTTAAATCTTTAGACCGAGTTCCGCCGAAAGCCGGGCTGTGACCCCTTTGATCAGGGGAATCAGCTCGGCCATTTTTTCCAGCGGCATGTATGGCACGGTGCTGGCGATACTGATCGCCGCCACGATGCCCTTGCTCGCATCGCGAATCGGCGCCGCCACGCAGCGGATCGACGGTTCGTTGTCCTCCAGATCGAAGGCGTAGCCGCCGGCGACGTACTCGGTCATGCGCTGCTCCAGCTGTTCCCAGGACTGCTGGGGATGCTGCGGCCAGAACTGACTTTTCCCACCCGCCGGCAGACTGATGTCGTACAGCCGTTGCCAATCTTTCGGCGAATCATCGAGCATCAACGCCTTACCGATCCCGGTGCGTGCCAGCGGCATGCGATGGCCGACCCGCGAACGCATTTCCGGGCCATTGCGCCCCGGATTCTTCAGCAGATACAGCACTTCATCGCCTTCACGAACCCCCAAGTGCACGGTGTCGCCGGTCAGCGCCGACAACTCGTCCAGATACGGCCCGGCCAAGGTCACCAGCGGCAACTCTTCGCGGGCCTGAAAACCCAGCTCGATCAGCTTCGGCCCGAGCAGATAACCGACTTGCGGCACCACACGCAGATAGCGCTCGTCGACCAGGCAACTGGCCAGACGATGGGTGGTGCTGCGCGTTGTGCCGATCAGCCGGGCAATCTCCTTTAGATCGCGGGCGCCGCTGGCCACCGCTTGCACCACACCGAGGCCGCGCAACAGCGTCTGCGTGCCGGTGGGCGCGGCGTCCTTGGTTTTTTCCGGAGCGTCTTCCTGCATATCCAGCCTTTTACCGTTGAGCGAGGGAACGGGCGGCATTATGGTCGCCCGACGCAGACCACTACAACTCGATACGCTCGACCTTGCCGACCAGCAACACGTAGGACAAGGCACCGATCAATGCGAGAACCGCGATGTAGGTGATCGCCGGCGCGAACGAATCGCCGCTGGCGAGGAAGCCGATGACGATCGGTGTGGCAATTGCCGACAGGTTGCCGATGAAGTTGAACACTCCTCCGGTCAGCCCGAGCAAACGTGCCGGTGCCAAGGTCGAGACCAGCGACCAGGTAATCGAGGCCAGACCGTTGCCGAAGAAAGCCAGCGCCAGGAAAGCAATCACCAGCGGCGTCGACTCGACGAAGTTGGCGCCGATGATCGAGGTGGAAATCAGCAGTCCACCAATGATCGGCAACTTGCGCGCAAAGCCGACGGTGTAGCCGCGACGAATCAGGAAGTCGGAAAAGAACCCCGAACACAACACGCCAACGAACGCGGCGAGAAACGGCAGCGACGCCAGCAGGCCTGACTTGATGAAGTCCATGCCGCGATACTTCACCAGATAAGTCGGGAACCACGTCAGGAAAAACCACAACGTTGAGTTCAGGCAGAACTGGCCGAGGTAGATGCCCCACAACTTGCGCTTGGTCAGAACGATGCCCAAATCGGTCCAGCTGAATTTGGCTTTGACCTTGGCCGACTCTTGCTGAATATCGACCAGACCACCGCCCTCGCGGATCAAGTCGATTTCCGCCTCGTTGGCACCTTTGAAATCCCGTGGCTCGCGATACACCGCGTACCAGATCGCCGCCCAGATAATGCCGACAGCGCCTGTTGCGACGAACACCATGTGCCAGCCGAATTCATGTTGCAGCCAGGCCAGCACCGGGGTCAGGAATGCCAGACCGACGAACTGCCCTGAGGTGTAAAAACCAATCGCCGTGGCGCGTTCACGCTCGGGGAACCACGTCGTGACCACGCGGCTGTTGATCGGATACGCCGGCGCTTCCAGCGCACCGACCGCCATGCGCAATACAAACAACGCGATGAAACTCGCAGCGAAACCGAGCATCACCGTAGCCACAGACCACAACAACAAAGCGACGCTGTAAAGAATGCGCGGCGGCACGCGATCGACCAGCCAGCCGCCGGGGATCTGCATGGCGGCGTAGGTCCAGCCGAACGCAGAGAAGATCAGGCCGACGTGAATCGGGTCGATGCCCAGCTCACTGGTCAGCGCCGGCGCAGCAATCGACAGGTTGCTGCGGTCGAGGTAGTTGATGACCACGGTGATAAACAGCAACACCATGATGAAAAAACGCTTACGGCTGGGCGTGACTAAAGACGCCTGCCCGGTGAGGGTTTGCGGTTGCATGGGGAGAGCCTCTTTTTATGTTTATTGAGGTCGGCCTGAGGCCTGATCGTTCCCACGCTCTGCGTGGGAATGCAGCCCGGGACGCTCTGCGTCCCAAAAGCGGACGCAGAACGTCCATTGAGGCATTCCCACGCAGAGCGTGGGGACGATCTCATCGGGTGTGTCAGGCAGTACTCACCACTCGGCAAAGCTGCCATCGGCATGACGCCAGATCGGGTTGCGCCAGCGGTGGCCGACCGCCGCGCGCTCGATCACGTATTCCTCGTTGATCTCGATACCCAGGCCCGGTCCGTTCGGAATCTTCACAAAACCTTTGTCGTAATCGAACACCCGCGGATCCTTCACGTAGTCGAGCAAGTCATTGCTCTCGTTGTAATGGATGCCCAGGCTCTGCTCCTGGATAAACGCGTTGTAACAAACCGCGTCCAGTTGCAAACACGCCGCCAGCGCAATCGGCCCCAGCGGGCAATGCAGCGCCAGCGCGACGTCGTAGGCTTCAGCCATGTTGGCGATCTTGCGGGTTTCGGTGATACCACCGGCGTGGGAAGCATCCGGCTGGATGATGTCGACGTAGCCTTCGCTCAACACGCGTTTAAAGTCCCAACGCGAGAACAGCCGCTCACCGAGAGCAATCGGCGTGCTGGTCAGCGGCGCCAGCTCTTTCAACGCTTCGTAGTTTTCGCTGAGCACCGGCTCTTCGATAAACATCAATTTGTACGGATCGAGTTCCTTCATCAGCACCTTGGCCATCGGCTTGTGCACCCGGCCATGGAAGTCGACGCCGATACCGACGTTCGGCCCGACCGCGTCACGCACGGCGGCAACGTTAGCCAGCGCCAGATCGACTTTCTCGAAGGTATCGAGGAATTGCAGTTCTTCGGTGCCGTTCATTTTCACCGCAGTAAAACCACGGCTCACCGCCTCTTTCGCCGCACGCGCGGTATCGGCTGGACGGTCACCACCGATCCATGAATACACACGAATCTTGTCGCGCACCTGACCACCGAGCAGATCACTCACCGACACCCCGAGGGCCTTGCCCTTGATGTCCCACAGTGCCTGATCGATACCGGCCAGTGCGCTCATGTGGATGGCGCCGCCACGGTAGAAACCGCCGCGATACAGCACGGTCCAGATGTCTTCGATGTTGCGTGGGTCTTTGCCGATCAGGTAGTCGGACAATTCTTCGACGGCAGCCGCAACGGTGTGGGCGCGGCCTTCGACCACAGGCTCGCCCCAACCGGTCACGCCCTCATCGGTTTCGACCTTGAGAAAGCACCAGCGCGGCGGGACGATGAAGGTGGTGAGTTTGGTGATTTTCATCTCTGCTCTCTTTTGTAAATGCAGCTCTTATTAGATGCAGCGCACGCAGCGCCAATAAAGTCTTAGCGAAGCGCCTTCCATGCAGCCACGTAGGCCTTGGCGTTCAACGCTACTTGCTCAGGCGTCATGCCCGGTTTGAACAGGCCGGAGCCGAGGCCGAAACCTTTCACGCCAGCGTCGATAAACGCCTGCATGTTGTCCGGCGTGATACCGCCGACCGGCGCCAGCACCGTCCCCGCCGGCAACACCGCAAGCCAGGCTTTGACGACCGCCGGGCCCATCTGCTCGGCCGGGAACAGCTTGAGAATGTCCGCGCCCTCCGCCAGCGCCGCGAACGCTTCGGTCGGTGTGGCAACGCCCGGCGACAGGAACAGCCCCGCCGCTTTTGCCGCGCGCAACACTTTGGCGTCGCTGTGCGGCATGACGATCACTTGCCCGCCGGCCTCTTTCACCAACTCGACCTGTTCCGGGGTCAACACTGTGCCGGCACCAATCAGGCAATCGGCGGGCAAGGTCGTGCGCAGGATGCGGATACTTTCGTACGGCGACGGGGAATTGAGCGGTACTTCGATGACGCGAAATCCGGCCGCATACAGGACTTCTCCGACAGCGGCAGCTTCCTGCGGGTGCAGGCCACGCAGAATCGCGATCAGACCGTTTTGCGCCAATGCTTGCTTGAGCATGTCAGGCCTCCAGTCAGGGTTAACGGGATGAGGAATCGATCAGTCCGGCGGCCAGCGCCAGTTGCCACAGGCCACGCTCGGTGGCCTGCTCGGCCAGCGTCACGTTGGCGAAACCGCAGGCATCGAGGGCACGGCTGTAGCGCGCGCAGAGTTGCGCGTTGCCGATGAGGATGATCGAAGGGAGATTCCGGTTGTTGCGACGGCGACGTTGAGCGCTGGCGAGCGCCGCCAGTTCATGGCCGATCATCAGGCCGGATAAATAATCGGCCTGCGCGGTCGGGCTGAGTTCGCCGGTCAGGCCCAGGGTACGGGCGCTGAACAAGGTCGACAGCACGCCGAGCTCGCCATCTGCAGACTGCGCAACCTGCACGCCACGGTCAAACGCCAGAGCATCGAATGTCGCACTGTGTTTTTGGGTGCGACCGAGAATGCTGTGTTCACTGAGCACGGCGAACACTTCACCGGTCATGAACGTATCGAAATGGGTGATGCAGCCATCGACCACGTCGACCCATTTCGAGTGACTGCCCGGCAGACCGATCAACAGATCGGCACCCGCCTCAATCGGCAGATTCTGCAGCACGCCAAGGACCTGGGTTTCTTCACCGCGCATCACATTCGGCAGACGCGATCGCTGAATCACGCCCGGCACGATATGCACAACGGTGCCGCGCAGGCTGACAACTGTTTGTAGGGAGTTTCCGAGATTGGCGACATTCGCCGGCGTCTCGCAGTAGGCCGCTTCACGCCAGCCCTGCGCACTGCCGACCATCCCGCAGGCGATCACCGGCAGATCCGGCTGCGCATCGAGCCAGTCGCCGCACGCTTCATCGAAGGCCAGTTCGAAACCATCGGCGCATTCGCGACCGTTGATGGCTCGCGGAGTCTTTGGCAGTTGCATGATCCCGGACGACAGCGCGCGCTGCTCCAGCACCACACCGCCCGCCGCGAGTTTGTAAGCACGTAATGAGGTCGTCCCCCAGTCGAGCGCGATCAATTGCGCCAGCATCGCTTCACCTGTTTTGTTTTTGGCAGTGAGTGCGACGGACTATAGACCTCTCAGGCGCTAAATCTCAATATGTAATTTTGCATCCCATATTTTGGGATGATCACGTCTACCCACTCTCCTCGAACAGATCCGTGATTCACCGTTATCAATATCACTACTGACGCTCTATCGCCTGAACGAAAACACTGGCAGGAATATTCATTGATTTTGAGTAATACGGACCGTAAGCGTAGGCAGCAGTCCTGAATTTACATGCCACGACCTGACGCGCGCTCAATACCATCAACAGTTGTTTTTTATTGAAGTACGTACTCAGCGTTCCACCGTCCGGTGTATGCACCGCAGAGACCTCAGCCGAATACACATATGGCCCCGCAGCAGATTCATTTAATACCGCGACGACCTCCCCTTCGAGATACCGGGTCAGGTCCTGTTTTGTTTCGAAGAAGCCACTCTCATCCATTGAACAGATCAAGGCATTGCCGACCTGATGTTGGCCGGCATTGATCTCGAAGAATCGCAACAGATCAGTCATTGAACTGAAGCGAACATCCAGAAGAGCACTGTGTCCAGACTTGGTAACAGAAACAAATTCAATTTCGGTCTCTGGTAATGGCACTCTTTTTGCGCACGAAGCACACAAACAAAGAACTAGAATTGCAAGCAACACTCGCATGTCAAGACTCCAGATATTTGATCATTTTTTCAGCGATGAGATCACATGCGGACTGTTCGCCAAGAATCCTCGCCTTGAACATTACGCCTGCATCTTCGTGGTTGGTGTCTACCGCTTTATTGATATCAGGACCCGAGCTCATGACCCAGCGTTCTCCCATCTCGGCGACATCATCGGACTGATTGGGTTTCGCCGGTGCAGCCAATATATTGATCCAGTACTCTGCACCAGGCTTCGGGGTGGTGGCGTAAATGTCTGAAATCAGCCAGACACCCAGTCCGCCGCCCACTGGATCAAGCGTGACCAAGGACTTCACCGTAAATCCCTGTTCTTTGAGTATGGCTGCCAGATGAGCGCCGTTCCATCCTCCCAGACTGTGACCGACGATACTTATATAAATTGATTTATCACCTTTCAGATAACTCAGCACATACTTTTCTATGTCTTTCTTGCCGCGCACATCCTTATAACTAAGGTACACCGACTTTATTTTTCCAATTTGCGCGTCGCTGAATTTTTTAGGCAATAAAACCTGCGCACTGGTTACGTTACCGTGAGGTGGTTGATCTTGATAATACGGTTCCTTGTCTCCAGCACCGCCGATGAAAAACACGACGATTTTTTTGATTTTGATTGCCACAGCTTTTACAGTCTGGTCGGTTTTGCAAGTCAACTCATGACTCACCACCTCGTTTTTGCAATCTTTGAGTGCAGGGTTTGCGACTTCCATTTCGATCACTCTACAAACAGTTTTATGGTTTCGGCCAAATGAGAGCTGACCATATGAGTAAAGCCCTGCTCATTGGTGATCCCATGTTCCATGCTGCCATCGCCCCGTTGAATCACATAGGGATGATCGGGCACGGGCTCGCCAGTTGCTTCATTAACCACTTGCAACCTGTCCGTAAAATGCACTGGCATCGGCAACAACCCGCTAAAAGCCGCCCCGCCGCCGCTCTGGCCAATAATCACCGTCCCCGAACCACCGACCACGACATTGCCGTGACCTCCAGTGCTATCGAGCGTGGCGGCATTCAGGCCGTTGATGAAAACCGTGCCGGAAACGGCCCCGGTAATCGGGCTGCCGCACGCCGATTTATCGGTCATGCGCGCAGCGGCGAGGCCGTCGAAGAAGACGTCGGGCGAGCCGGAAACAATCGGGTTGGTGCCATGCCCTGGCAATGGGCAGGCGGTCGGGTCGGTGACGCGTGCAGCGGGTTTACCACTCAATTCAAAGCTCCTTGCTTCAGAGGTTCCGGGTGCAGCTGATGAATATCGATGTCGGTCGCGGCGAAGCGCCAGCGGTTGTCGACGGGGTCGAACAGGGCGTGGCAATGCTCACGGCTGTCGGCTGATGCGGTGGTTTGCAGGTGCCGCCAGGCTTCGTCGGTTTGCCAGGCCAGTTCGGCCGGCGTCGCATCGTCGAGTTCGTTGAGCCAGGCGTTGTAGTTGCGCAGGTGATTACGCTCGTAAGTCGATTGCAGCAGTTCAGCCATTTGTGCGCCGAGGTCGAGATGATGCTGGGCCGTCCACTGGCCGATCTCGGAATAGACGTACCAGCCCATCGGCATCAACCCGCGGTCCTTGAGCAGCGAATGCCCGACAGGGGCGACGAAACCGCAACAGACGTGCAGCGTCAGCCAGCCTTGATGAGCGTCGATAAACGCCGTCGGATCGAAGGTGCGCAGCGGTATCACGCGGTAATCGGCGAGCCCGGCACTGCGGGTCATCAACTCGGCATCAAGGCGTGACACGAACGCACGAATGGCAGTGCCGCCCGTGCTGTTCGTCGTACAGAGAATATCGACCGGTTGACGCTGGGGGTTGTCGCTTGAGCCTGAGTTCTTCACCAGGCCATACAGACGCATTGACGCCCGTAGTCCGCTCATCGCCGGTCACTCGTTGACGCAGCGAAGGCTCCACCGGCGTGGAGAAATTGTGCCAGAGGCATTGCAGGTGTCGTCCGTGAGTGCGCAAAAATGGCGCGTAGAATGCCGGACTAGAGCGGTACCGACAAACGAATTAACACTGAATCGCCATCATTGTTGATCAGCCCTCGGCGAACTCGCGCAAGACCTTGCCATCCATGCGATAGCGCACCCATTCTTCCTGGGGTTGCGCACCGAGGGATTTGTAGAAATCGATCGCCGGGGTGTTCCAGTCGAGCACGCTCCATTCGAAGCGGCCGCAGTCGTTGTCGCAGGCGATTTTCGCCAGATGGCGCAACAAGGTTTTGCCGGCACCGCCGCCGCGTTGATCCGGGGTGATGTAGAGGTCTTCGAGGTACAGGCAGTTGCTGCCCAGCCAGGTCGAGTAGCTGAAGAAGAACACGGCGAAACCGATCGGCAGCCCGTCGCGCAGGCAGATCAGACCGTGGGCGGTGGCGCCTTCGCCGAACAGACTGCGCTCGATGTCGGCAACGCTGGCGATGACTTCGTGGCGGGCCTTTTCGAAATCGGCGAGTTCAGTGATGAAGGCGAGGATTTGCGGGGCATCGCTGGGGGTCGCCGGGCGGATTTCGATCGTCATGGACGGGCCTTGTCGGAAAAAGGAAAACGCCATACTAAGGTGGTGAGCGGCGCTCGTCACATGGCAAAACACACACTACCCTGCGCAATGTTGCAAACACTGCAGTTCCCTGTGGGAGCGAGCCTGCTCGCGAAAGCGGACTGTCAGTGACATTGCGGTGACTGATACTGCCTCTTCGCGAGCAGGCTCGCTCCCACAGGAACTGAGACAATCTGAAAGGATGCTTATGAACTTAGATAGTTTTACGCCCGTGGCGGCACTGGCAGCAGAGTTACTGCCGTACGCATTGGAGCCGTCCGACGACGGCGCCCACGACCTCGCCCACTTGCAGCGCGTCTGGCACAACGTGCGTACGCTGCATGAAGAAGAAGGCGGTGATCTGGAGGTGCTACTCGCTGCGGTGCTCCTGCACGATTGCGTGGCTGTCGAGAAAAACTCGCCACTGCGCGCGCAAGCCTCGCGTCTGGCGGCAGAAAAGGCTTCATCGGTGCTCGCCGAAATGACCTGGCCCAGCGAAAAAATCACGGCCGTCGCCCACGCCATCGAAGCCCACAGTTTCTCCGCCAACATCACTCCGCGCACCCTCGAAGCGAAAATCGTCCAGGACGCCGACCGCCTCGACTCACTGGGCATGCTCGGTGTCGCCCGAACCTTTTACATCGCCGGACGCATGGGTTCGGCGCTGTACGACCCGCAGGATCCCGAAGCGAAACAACGCAGTTACGATGACACGCGTTTTTGCCTCGATCATTTCCAGACCAAGCTGCTGCACCTCGCCGACGGTTTCCAGACAGACGCTGGCCAGCGTCTGGCGCAGGTCCGTCATCAACGCCTGAAAGGTTTCATGGAACAATTCAAGGAAGAGATCGGCATTGCCTGAGCGTTACTCCGGCGCGCAGCGATCCTGACTTCGCCAACCTCAGACCTAATCCGCCGGCCCGCCGTGCTAAACAGATGACGCTGAATTTTTCCGGTCAAGGAACCGCGTCATGTCGCAAGCAATCCCCAAGGTATCGAGCAAGCTGTTCGGCCTTTTCTGCCTCGCCAGTTATCTGTTGTCGTTGTCCTACGGTTCGACATTTTTGCTGTCGCTGCTGATCGGTTCACGCGGCGGCAATGAGCACGATGCGGGGCGTGTGATTTCGGCGGCGATGGTCAGTACGTTTGTCGCGGTGCTGGTGTCCGGGCATTTGTCGGACTGGCTCGGGGCGGCGCGTTCGATTGCAGTGTTCGGGCTGTTGCTGGTGGCGGCGAGCCTAGGTTTTGCGCTGACACCGGGGTTCGGTCATTTGCTGCTGTTTTTCGGTTTGTTGTTGGGATTGGGCTGGGGCGTTTTTTACACCTTGGGACCGATTATCGTTGCCAGCCTGGTGACGCCGGCGCAGCGGGCCAAATATTTCGCCTTGCTGTCCGGCAGCATGATGACCGGCATCGGCAGCGGGCCATTACTGGGTCGTGCGGCGAGTGCATTGGGGTTGCCGGTGACCTCGGCATTTTATCTGGCGGCGCTGGCAAGCCTGATCGGGGTGCTGCTGCTCTGGCAGCTTGGCGCAAAACTGAAAAGTACCCAAGCCACAACCGCGGCAAGAATCACCTGGCAGACGACCACTCAAGTGCTCGGTTCACGCGCCCTGTTTCCGATCATCATGGTCGGTCTCGGCGGTTGCGTATTCGGTGGCCTGTCGAGTTTTCAGACAAGTTATGCCGCCGCCCTTTCGCTGGATTATTCGTTGTTCTTTCTCGGTTTCATGAGTGCCGCGATCAGCAGTCGGATGCTGATCTCGGGATATGTCGTCAAGCGTGATCCATTACGCGCATCGTGCCTGCTGTCGGGACTGATGCTGGGTTCGATTGTGCTGTTCGCGTTCGGTGTGCACAGCGGATTCAGCTATCTGTTGGCGGCGCTGATGCTCGGCGTCGGTTATGGCCTGACCTATTCGGTGATCAACGGCCTCGCCGCCAACGAAGCACCGGCCGGCACCACATCGCAGGCGTTGTTGCTGTTCAGTCTTTCGTACTTCATCGGCGTATTCGGCTTCCCGTTATTGGCCGGGAAAATCATCGTCGAGCACGGCATGAGCACGCTGCTTTTGACGGTATTGCTCGTCGCGTTGGCCAACTGGCTGATCACCCTTGGCCGCTTGCTCTGGCGACGGATCAGTCTGAAATCGGCGCAGGCAATCCAGACCGTTCGTCGTTCATCAGGCACCAATTCGATCAGCAGGCAGACCAACGACAGGTAAGGATTCCAATCACTGGAGATGCCCTATGATCCCGTCAAGGTTGACTGCTTTCGTATTCAGCGCCCTACTCTGTCCTGCGGTATTCGCCGCTTCAACCACAGCAGCAGGCACCGGTCCTACCGATCCGGTTCCCTCACCTCGTGCCCCAGCCATCAACAGTGCCCCCGGCATGAATACCGATGGTTCTGGCGTGCCCCTGATCAATCAGCCACCGGCCACCGGAACGGATCCGCGCACACAAGGCAGTGACCCGGGACGCCAGGGCGGCATGAATACACCCGACTCCCCCGCCACACCTGACAACGCCGGGCCCGGCGTTGGCTCGAAAACCACCACCGGTGGTTCGGGCTCCGAAGGATCCGGTCAGTAGTTCGCCGACGCGAGCGTCCTATTCACATCCATGAAGAGGTACCCATGAACGTCGATAAAAACCTGGAAAAAGAAGTCCTCACCCGCCTGCTGCATGCCCATCCGAGTGGTCTGGGCAAGGAGGTGCTGGACAATTACCGGGGCGAGAAAGTCGTGGCCAGCGCCCTCGCCGCCCTGCAGGATCGCGGATTGATTCACCATGGTCATGTGACCTGCAACGAGGCCGGCGAACATTCGTTGAACCTGCCGATCAAGCTCAGTGCCGCCGGCGTTGAGGCGGCGCGCAAGCTGGATCTGCAGTAGTCCTGCGGTCGCTCGTTGCCGATGCGGCGAGCGGCCAATTCAAGTTTTGACTTGAGGCTGATGGCCTAATCGCTGGCAAGCCAGCTCCCACAGGAACCGGGGTGTACACAAATGTGTGTTCACCAAAAAAACTTGTGGGAGCTGGCTTGCCAGCGATGGCGGTAGATCAGGCGCCGCCGGAGTCGCGGAAAAACGCATCCACTTCAGTCGCACCCGGTGAAGTCGCCGGCCCCCAGCGCGTCACCGCCAGCGCCGCTGCAGCATTCGCCCGCCGCGCTGCTTCATGGGCAGACAAGCCCTGCGCCAATCCGGCGACGAACACCCCGGCATGGGCATCACCGGCGCCATTGCTGTCCACGGCTTTCACGACAAACCCCGGCACATGCCGACGCTCGTTGGCCTGTTGAATCCAGCAACCCTGCGGCCCGTCGCGCACCACCATCAACACCTCGTTGGGCAGATGCTCAGCGAGACGATCCAGCGCCACGCCAATATCCTCAGCGCCGGTAAACCGCAGCGCTTCAACACTGTTGCTGGTCCACACATCGATGCGCGGCAGCAACGCTTTCATCAGCGGCGAGTCCGGTGATTCAACCAACGGGCCCGGATCGAACACCACGTTGATTGTCGCCGGCAACGCCAATGTCCAATCGAGCAACGCCTGCGCCTTACCCTCGTGGAACAGGCTGTAGCCGCTCAGATAAACGTAATCGCCCGCCTCGGCCGCGACGCTGTTCAGATCCTCTTCAGTCACTTCACCTTCAGCGCCGATATATGAAATAAAGCTGCGCTCGGCCGACGCATCGGTCAGCGCCACACACAAACCGGTGTCTTTCATTGCGGGTTCGGTGATGCCGATGTGAATCCCCTCGGCATTCATCGCCTGACGCGCCAGATCGCCGAAACGTCCGGTGCCATGCCGGCCAAGATAAACCACCGGCAAGCCATTACGTACCGCCGCTGCCATTACATTGAAACCGCCACCGGCTTCGAAACCGGCCGACTGCGCGAGCACGTCACCGCCAATCTGCGGCAGTTTATCCACGGCCATGACCAGGTCGATGATGACCTGGCCGGTGTGCAACATCTTAGGCATGAGCATTCTCGGTTGGCGCGGCGCGGCGATCTTTCGCCCCGCCCAGTACACAGTAAATCCCACCAGCGACGACGAAGGTCACAATCCAGCCGAGGCCGTTGTGGCCCAGCCACGAATCAGACAGAAAGCCTTTGAACCAGACGTTCTCGGCAGTGGTGCCGATGGTGGTGAAGCTGAAGCCGAGGACGATGGCAATCGCCCAGGCGCCGAATGCACGCCACTCGATGCCGCCGCGATACCAATAAGCGCTGCTCGGGCTGACGTCGAGCAGGTCTTTCGGGCTGTAGTAGTGACGGTGAATCAAGTCGACGACAAAGATCCCGACCCACGCGGTGATCGGCACCGCCAGCAGGGAAATGAAGGTAATGAACGGACCGTAGAAGCTGTCGGCGATCAGCATGAAGTAAATCGAACCAGCGAAGATCGCCACGATGTCGACCACCACCGCGTAGACGCGTTTGACCTTCAGGCCGAGGGTCAACGTGGTCAAGCCGGCGGAGTACACCGACAGGTTGTTCGACAGCAACAGGCCACCGAATGCGGTGATCAGGTACGGCACCGCCATCCAGGTTGGCAGCATGTCGCGGATTGCCACGATCGGGTCAGTCGCCGAAGCAAGATCGTTATTGCCCACCGACAGCAAACCGCCGAGGGTGATCAGCAACACCAGCGGAATCCCCGCACCGAATGCAGCGGACGCAACCAGACGCACAGCCTTGACGCTGCGATGCTGATAGCGCGACATGTCGGCGCCAGCATTGGCCCAACCAATCCCGGTGCCGGCAGCCATGGTGCCGATACCGATGATCATTGCGCTCATCGGCGCGGGCGTGGCGTTGAACACCGCGCTCCAGTCGATGGTTGCGCAGAGGAAGCCACCGACCAGAATGTTCAGCGCACCGAAGACGTAGGTCGCCCACTTCTGAATCACCAGCAAGGTCGCATGGCCGAGGCCGGACACCGACAGGGTCAGCAGAACGAAAATGGCGATGAAGATCAGCGTCAGTATCGGCGCGCTTTTCGCTTCGACCGGCGAGCCGAACAGGATCGAGCACAACGACAGCAGCACGAATGCCGCCGTGGTGGTGTTGACCGTTTCCCAGCCCAGACGCGACATCAGCGAGACCAGTGTCGGGCCGATATTGCCGCGCACGCCGAAGATCGCTCGCGACAACGTCAGGCTCGGTGCGCGGCCACGACGGCCGGCAATCGAGATGATCCCGACCACGGCAAACGAACCGGCGGCACCGATGATTGCGACGATGATTGCCTGCCAGATCGCCAACCCGCGAAACGCGACCAACGTGGCACCCAGCGGCAGACCGAGGATGGAGATGTTGGCAGCGAACCAGACCCAGAACAGTTGCAGCGGATGGCCGTTGCACTCGGCTTCCGGCACCGGCTCGATGCCGCGGGTTTCCAGTTGCCCGGCGCTTTGCCCGGCGGATGATGAACTCATGAAGGTGCTCCTGTTTGCCTTTTTTGTGGTTGTGGCAATGATGCAAAACGACAAGACATCGCGGCCTTCCTCGGCCTGTCTGCGCGATCCATTGCGGGTTGAAAATTCGAAAATTGCGCTGCGCCTATCGCTGGCAAGCCAGCTCCCACAGGGATCGGGGGTGTACACAAAAGTGTGTTCACAGCAAAAACCTGTGGGAGCTGGCTTGCCAGCGATGGCGTCAGTTCAATCAGCGCAAAGCCAACAGCCCCTGCACCAACGGCTCAAGCTCCAGATGATTAACGGCCTTCACCGTCTCGATCATCGCGCCAGGCCAACACTCAAGACCCAGGCAGGCCCCCAGCATCGCCCCGAGAATCGCCGCGATGGTGTCAGTGTCGCCGCCCAGACTCGCCGCCATGCACAGCGCATCGAACGCACTCATCTCACCGACGGCCACTTGCTGCGCCAGTGCGAACGAGACCACCACCGACTCCTGCGACGCCACCGAAGTGCCGATCACGTCGTAGAGCAGATCGGCCAGTAAAGCCTTGTCGCTATCAACACTGATGGTGCGCGCCCAACTGATCCGCGAGGCAATACGCCCACCGGCGACCCAGTGCCCGTGCGCCTCGGCTTGCTGAGCGATGTGCTGACCAAGGTTCAGCGCCTCGCCCAAGTCCACGCCATTGATGCCAGCAGACACTACCGCCGCTACCGCCGCCGCACTGGAAATCCCCAGCGTGGTGTTGTGAGTGACTTGGCAAGCTTGTACCACTGCCGCAATAAAGCGCTCAGGATCGGCAACATCTGCCGCGATCCCAACCGGCGTGATGCGCATCGCCGCGCCGTTGGTGGTGCCGTAACGTCCGGCTTCTTCCGGCGAATGGCCGGCGAGAATCATTTCAATGGCGCGCTTGGTCGACGGCCCGAGCAAATCCTGCGAGCCCTTGGCCTGCATCTCGGCTTCCCACTCGATCAAGCGTTGCGCGAGGATCGCCGGCTCGATGCGGCCCTTGCCTTCGATCAGCAACTCGCCGACCAGAATCGCCTGTTCGGTGTCGTCGGTGATCGAACCTTTGGGCATGTTCGCGGCGATCGGTTGCAACGGACCGGCGTCCTGCAGATCGGTGATCTGGCCGAAACGGGTCTTGATGGTTTCGCGGTTCAGCGATTGCGTCGGCATGCCCAGCGCATCACCGAGGGCCAGGCCATAGAAAGCGCCGAGGGCACGGTTGAGCGCGGTCATTTCGATTCTCCAAATTGCAGGTGCAAACGGAAATGCACCGGGTCGAGCAGGCTTTCGACCAGCTCCATGAAACGGTTCTGGCGGTCGTAGGTAGTGCGCAGCGCTTTGAGGAAAACGGTGCCGACCGGGCGCCCGAGCAGTTCAGCATCTTCGGCATTCAGCGGCTCGGCGCCGATCCATTGATCGCCGCGCTCGCCGATGTAGCCGTACGCGGCCAGGGTGATGGTCAGGGAGTTGTCGATCAGGCCGACGCGCGGCAGGCTTTCCAGGCCGCCAGTCGCTGGCATCAAAGAGCGTTCGAGGGACACCAGCGTACCTTCGTTGGAGCGGCGGCGACGGTCGAGGGTGATGAATTGGTCAGTGCCAAACCGCGATAGCAGGTCTGGCCGGGTCACGGCTTCCAGGCGCAGCACTTCGGTGTTGATCATCGCCCCGCTATCGGCCAAGGCCTGTGCCCAGCCGCTGCGCTGGTCGAGGGCGACACCGTCGAAAGTGACGATGGAACCGACGCCGCTTTGCGTGGCGATGTAGTTACGCCGTTTCAGTTCGGCCAGCGCTTCGCGCAGCGTGCCTCGGCTGACTTGGAATTCTTGAGCCAACTGATGCTCGCCGGGCAACAGAAAGCCGTCCTCCATGAGGCCGCTCTCGATGCGCCGGACGAGTTCGTCGACCACCCGTTGTTTCTTGTCAAATCGTACCTGTCTAATCATGTACAAATTGATACCCGAAACGGGTGCGGGCGGGCAAGGAAAATTTGGGGATAGTGACGAAAGGCGGGAGAATCAAAAGCCCCTCACCCTAGCCCTCTCCCGGGGGGAGAGGGGACTGAATGGGGGATATTTGGGAGATACATCGACCTGAAAGTGCTTCACCGAATCCACAATCCAACCGAAAGTGCTTTGCCGAATCCATAGTCGACGAGAACTTTCAGGTCGACGGATTACGCAAGACACCTCGGTCGGCCCCCTCTCCCTCTGGGAGAGGGCTGGGGTGAGGGGCTCTTGATTTTTAGCGTTGTTTGAGGCGGTCGATCACCACCGCCAGCAAAAGGATCGAACCACGGATAACGTATTGGTAGAAGGTATCAATGTTCTTCAGGTTCATCGCATTCTCGATGATCGCCAAAATCAACACCCCGGCAATCACATGCCGGATCATGCCGATCCCGCCGCTCAACGACACCCCGCCCAACACGCAAGCCGAGATCACCGTCAGTTCAAAACCCTGACCAATCATCGGCTGCCCCGAGGTCATCCGCGACGCCAGAATCACCCCGGCCAACGCACCAATCACCCCATGCACGGCGAAGATAATGATCTTGGTCCGATCAACATTCACACCCGCGAGCAACGCCGCTTCCTGGTTGCCACCGATGGCCATGGTGTTGCGTCCGTAGGTGGTGTAATTCAGCAGCCAGCCAAAAAACAGAAAGCAGACGATGGTGATCAGAATCGGCACCGGCACGCCAAACAGCTGGCCGTTACCGAAGACGAAGAATGATTCCTGCGACACGCCCACCGCTTTGCCGTTGGCAAAAATGTACGCCAGACCGCGAACAATCTGCATGGTCGCCAACGTCGTGATCAAGGCGTTGACCCGCAACTTGGCGATCACGATCCCATTGATCAGCCCGACAATCAGGCCCATTACCAACGCCGCGCTGACACCGAGAAACACGCTGTTGGTGTCGCGCATCACCACCGCCGCGACCACGCCGGCGCAGGCAATCACCGAGCCCACCGACAAGTCGAAGTGCCCCGACGCCAGGCAGTACAACATCGTGCACGCGGCGATCCCGGTGGTGGAAATCGCCAGGCCCAGGCCACGCATGTTCAGCGGCGAAAGGAAGTTGTCGATCAGCAGCGTGCAGGCAATGAAAATGCCGATCGCCGCCAGCAGCATGACCCAGTCATCGAGGAAGCGGCGCATGTCCAAAGGTTTGCGCTCTTTGGGCAGGGTTTCGTTTTGGGTTGTCATCATAGTCACCTCTCAGTTCGCCACGCCGTCAGCGCGGTGGCGCGGCAAAGCCATTTGCAGCAGGTTGGATTCATTGGCCTGGTCACGGCTGATTTCGCCGCGCAGAGCGCCTTCACAGAGCACCAGAATGCGGTCGGAAATGCCCATCACTTCCATCAGGTCGCTGGACACCACGATCACTGAAATGCCCTCGGCAGCGAGGTTATGGATGATCTGGTAGATCTCCGCTTTCGCACCGATATCGATGCCGCGCGTCGGTTCGTCGAGCAACAGGACCTTCATCGGCATCGACAGCCAGCGACCGAGAATGGCCTTCTGCTGATTGCCGCCGGACAGAAATTTGATCTGCTGACCGGCATGCGGGGTTTTCACCTTCAGCGCCTTGATCTGTTTGTCGGCGTTGCCCTTTTCCCACAAACCGCGAATCAGGCAACCGAGGCCAGAGTTGGCGCCGCGGGCACTGATGTTGATGTTCTCGGCAACGCTGGCGAGCGGGATGATGCCCTCCTTCTTGCGATCTTCCGGGCACAGCAGAACCCCGGCGGCAATCGCATCGCGCGGTGAGCGCAACTTCAGTTCGTGACCGCGCAGTTCGAGGCGTCCGGCCGTCATGCGCTCAAGGCCACTGAGCAGGCGAAACAGCTCGGTGCGCCCTGCCCCGACCAGTCCGAACAAGCCAAGGATTTCGCCTTTGTGCGCCTCGAAACTGATCGGCTCGCGCAGGCCCGGGCCGAGCAGGCCGGCGACCTTCAGCGCGACGGCGCCGCGTGGACGATGGCGGTAATCGTAGATGTCCTGAATGTCGCGCCCGACCATGCAGGTCACCAGTTGATCGTGGGTCAACTGGCTCATGTCGTCGAAGGTGCGCACGTAGCGACCGTCCTTGAACACCGTCACCGCGTCGCAGATGCGGAACACTTCTTCCATGCGATGCGAAACGTAAAGCACGACTTTGCCTTCGTCACGCAGGCGCCCGATGATCGCCATCAAGCGGTCGATCTCACGGGCCGAGAGGCTGCTGGTCGGTTCGTCGAAAGCGATCACATGGGCGCCGCGCGACAGCGCTTTGGCGATTTCCACCAGTTGTCGCTGGCCGAGAGACAAGCGTCCGACCTTGGTTTGCGGATCGATTTCATCCGCCAGACCTTTCAGGCAATTCAACGCTTGCTGGCGCAGGGCACCGCGATTGATCAAACCGAAACTGGCCGGCAGATGGCCGAGAAACAGGTTTTCGGCGACGGTCATTTCCGGCACCAGATGCAGCTCCTGGTGAATCACCGCGACGCCGCTGCCGATACTGTCAGCCGTCGACTTGAACGCCATGGTCTGCTCGCCGATCTGCAACTCGCCACTGCTCGGGATGTAAGCGCCGCCGAGGATTTTCAGCAGGGTCGATTTGCCGGCGCCGTTCTCGCCCATCAAGGCATGAACCTGGCCGGGATGGGCGACAAAGCTGATTGCGTCCAGCGCTTTCACGCCAGGAAAGGTTTTGCCGATCCCGTTGAAGCGCAGGCTGCCGCCGGAGCTGTGTTGTTGTGTTTGTACTTGCGCGTGCATAAAGCCACCTCTTCACACCGAAAAACGGCCCGGCTGCCCGGGCCGTCGCTGCATCAGTTCCACAAGCCGATTTTTTCCAGCTCTTGCTTGAAGTTCTCGCGGGTGATCAGGGTGACGTCGTCCATGGCGGTGTACTTCGGCGGTTCTTTGCCGGTGGTGACCCACTCGAACATCATCTCTGCGGTTTTGTAGCCTTCGATGTGCGGGCTTGGCAGCATCGAGCCAAAGAAACCGCTGTTAGGCTTTTTCAGCTCGCCGATGGCGTCGGTGCCGTTGATGCCGATGCCGATCACGTTGGCGGCGGCGAAACCGGCCGCTTCAGTGGCGCGCACACCGCCGAGCACGGTGTTGTCGTTCATGCCGCCGATGATCAGGTTTTTTGCGCCGCTCGGCAGTTTCACCAAAGCCGAGTTGGTGGCGTCCATGCTGCCCGGTACATCGAGGGTTTTCAGTGCGGCGAACAGAATGTGATCTTTCGGCATGCCGGCGTCTTCAAGGGATTTCACCGAGCCGTCGGTGCGTTTCTTGCCGGTGTCGAGTTCGTTGTAGGTGTTGACCACCGCGTAGGTGTCTTTCCAGTCCCAGTTACGCTTCTTCGCTTCGGCGACCATGGCATTGCCCTGCTTCTGGCCGACTTCGAACGCGGCCATGCCCAGGTACGGCACGTCTTCCATGAACTTGCCGTTGGCGTCGACAAAGCGGTCGTCGACGGCAATCACTTTCAGGTCATTGAGTTTGGCTTTGGCCATGATCGCCGGGCCGAGCGAGACATCCGGCGGGCAGATCACGAAGCCTTTGGCGCCGTTGGCCGCCAGACTGTCGATCGCCGAGAGGGTTTTCTCGCCATCCGGCACGGCGATCTTGATCAGTTCGAAGCCCTTGTCCTTGGCGGCTTTCTCGGCGAAGGCCCACTCGGTCTGGAACCACGGTTCTTCAGCCTGTTTCACCAGAAAACCGATTTTCACAGTATCGGCAGCGAGCAGCGCACTGCTCAGGCTGAACGCGGTGACCGCCAGAGCGGTACTGCACAGGGTACGAATCCCGAAACGACGTTTCATAAGCTGACTCCTTGTTATTTTTTTTGAGCAATGTTTGAAAAACGTTAAAGCGTGTTCCTGCAAAATCTTCTGACAATAGTCATATCGTATGATGATTGGATTGCAAACGGATTTATCCGCGTGAAAGCCACTGTGCTCAGTCGTGGTACATCACCGAGCGACCACCATCGATGGTGATGCATGATGCATTGATGAACGGTGCTTCATCGCTGGCCAGAAACACCGCCGTCATCGCCACTTCGAGCGGCTGACCGATGCGTTTCGGCGGGTGCAGATCGAAGGCGCGCTGACGCTCGGCGTGCGGGTTGGCGAAACCGTTCCAGTAATCGACGTTCAGTTGCGTTTCGATATAGCCCGGGGCGATGGCGTTGACGCGAATGCCTTTCGCGGCGTACTCGATGCCAAGTGCGCGGGTCAGGCCGAGCAAACCGTGTTTGGCCACCGGGTACGGGAAGCAGCCGGGAATGATGTGGCTGGAATGGGTCGACGCGATATTGATGATGCTGCCAATGCCCTGTTCGATCATCTGCGGCAGTACCGCTTTACAACCGAACCAGGCACCGTCCAGATCGATGGCGAAACAACGATGCCAGTCTTCTTCGGTCATTTGCAGCGGATCGCGGAACACATTGACCCCGGCGCAGTTGACCAGCACATCGATGCGCCCGTGTAGCGCAACGGCGCGTTTGGCCATGGCGTGCAGATCAGGCTGATGCGAGACATCCGCCTTCAGCGCTTGCACATCGTAACCCTGCTCACGCCAATGGCCGGCAACCTGCTCGACTTTCTCGGCCTGGATATCACTGATAACCAGTTTCGCTTGCTGCGAAGCGAAGGCCGCGACGATGGCTTCGCCGATACCTTGCGCGGCGCCGGTCAGCAGCACGACCTTGTTTTTCAGACGCTCGCCCTTCGGCGGTGCGGGCACCGGCGGCAGGGAAAGAGGTTCAGCCATGGATCAGGACTCCTGTTTCGCAGGCACAAAAAAACCGGGCATCTGCCGATGTCCGGTCTGGAAGGCGGTTTGAACGAAACAGGCAGGCGCGGCCGACGGCATCGAGCCGTTGCGAGACGCGGACTCCACGCGGGAGTGCGATAGACATTCGCTGCATCACTTCACCTGTTTTGTTCTTTTTAAGTGTGAGTGCGTGTTACTGCTGGAGCCGACTATAAACCCGACCGCCGAATAATCTCAATATATAATTTTGCATCCCATATTTTGGGATTTAATCCGCAAACCGCGTACAGAGTTTTCCTGCAACATCCACGCGCATCGACAGCACTGCGCCATCCAATGGATGGTTGTGCGGGCTCTGGGCGCTGGTGATGAACAGGGTTTTCAGGTCTTCACCGCCGAATACACAACTGGTCGGGCGGCTGACAGGCAGATCGATTTTGCGCTCGACCTTGCCATCAGGTGTCAGCCGCAGCAGGCAACTGCCGTCCCAACGGGCATTCCAGATGTAGCCTTCGGCGTCCATTGCTGAACCGTCCGGGCCACCCTGCTGGTCGGGGCCGTACCAGACTTGCGCAGCATCAAGGTTGCCGTCGGCGTGAATAAAATAGCGATACAGCGTGTCATCGAGACTGTCACCGAACAGGACTGTGGTGCCGTCGTCGCTCCACAGCAGCGTGTTGGGAATGCCCAGGCCGCGCAGCAATGGCGTGACACGTTTATCCGGATCAATGCGGAACAGGCCACCGGAACGACGGGTGATCGGCAGATCTTCGCCGTTCTCGCCGATGTTGTTTTGCATAGTGCCGAGCCACAAACGACCCTGGCCATCGCAGCGCGCTTCGTTGGGGCGATTGCCGGGTTGCGGGTCGGCGACGCAGAACAGCGTCAGTCGCGGTTCGAGGCCTGGGGAGTCGAGATCGAGGCGATAGACGCCGCTACTCAGGGTCACCAGTGCGTCACCGCTGGCGCAGGGGATGAACGCGGAAACGTGTTCAGGCATCTGCCAGATCTGTACGTTCTGACCGATCAAGCGCAGCGCCTGTTTGCCGGCGATATCGACCCAGTACAACGCCTGGGTCGGCGCGTCCCAGAACGGGCCTTCACCGAGTTGAGCGCGGTGTTGGGTCAGGGCGGTCCACGGCATATAACGGTCTCCATTGTTCTTGTTTTAACTGTAGGAGTGAGCCTGCTCGCGATCGCGGTGGACCAGTCGAAGCTACTTTGCCTGATACGACGCTATCGCGAGCAGGCTCACTCCTACAGTGGATCTGTGTATTCAGCTGGCTTTTTTGTCGGCCATGACTTTCGGGTAGAAGCGTTTGATCGCCAAGTCCGCGTTGTCGATCAGGGTCATGCACGCCCACACGCCGCGCGCAGAATCGCGGGCGGCGATGGCATCGGCCATGTCCTTGTGGATGGGTAGCGTACGGCGCAGTTCATCCGGGTCAGCGGCGGAGACTTCGAACGACACCGCCAGCAATGCGCCGAGGGCCGGGACCATTTGTTCGATGAATTGATTGTGGCTGGCGGCGAGAATGCATTCGTGGAAGAACTGGTCGGCGCGGTTGTAATCGGTGCCGCTGTCGACCGCGCGCTCGAGGGCGTTATAGGCCAGTTGCACCGCTTCGATCTGGTCCAGCGTCGCCCGCTCGCAAGCCCAGCGCACGGCCATCGGTTCGATAGTGCGGCGCAGGTCGAGCAAGTCATCGACAAAGTTTTCCGGCAGCCCGTTGCGCGACAGCCAACCGACGACTTGCGGATCAAACAGGTTCCAGCGCCGCACCGGCAATACGCGCGTGCCGACTTTCGGCCCGACTTCGAGCATGCCTTTGGCGACGAGGGTTTTGATTGCTTCGCGGATCACGGTGCGGCTGACACCGAGCTGTTCGCCCAGATCGGCCTCGACTTTGATGGTCTGCCCGGGTTTGACTTGGCCAGCGGCGATCCAGCTGCCGAGCCAGTCGACCGTCGACGCGTGAAAGCTGATGGACATGAACACCTCAAAGCGGATCGCGATGGGTGATTAAGCTAATCATCATATGATTAGGTGTCAACGACAAAAAAAGATCGCAGCCTTCGGCAGCTCCTACAGATGTACGCCATGTAGGAGCTGCCGAAGGCTGCGATCTTTTAAGGTTCGAGGCCGATGCGGAAGAACTCGCCGCCACTCCACACACCGAGCCAACGCTGCCCGTCGATTTCGCGGCTGACCGCCAGTTCCACCAGTTGATAGAACACATTTCGGTGGATCAGCGCTTCAAGGTTGGTACGCACATGCACGTAAGGCGCGGGTTCTTGCGTTGTCGGATCAATCTCGACGCGGATCGGATGCTCCGGCCCGGCCTCGGCGGTTTCCTCGACGTTAGTGGTGAAGCGCAACAGCTGCGCCTCGCCCTCGCCTTCAACCTCGACCGCAATCGCCACGAACGGCGCATCATCAACCTTGATCCCGACCTTCTCGACTGGCGTGATCAGGAAATAATCATCGCCGTCGCGGCGCATGATCGTGGAGAACAATTTGACCATCGGCTTACGCCCGATCGGCGTGCCCAGGTAATACCAGGTGCCGTCGCGGGCGATGCGCATGTCGATGTCGCCGCAGAAGTCCGGGTTCCACAAGTGCACCGGCGGCAAGCCTTTGGTTTTCGGGATCTGTCCCAACAGGTCATTGGCTTTTTGCGGGCCACTCATGGCGTTCTCCTTGAATTATTGGTCGCCGACTCCCAACAGGCTGCGCGCGTACTGTGCCAGCGGCGGGCCGATCAGGTCTTCGGGCTTGCTGTCGTGGAACGTCAGTAAACCGCCACGACTCTTGATCCGTGCAGTATCAATCAAATACTGGGTGCTGGTCTCGATCAACATGATCTGAATCACGCCGCCGTCGATGCCAAGGCGATCAACCGCTTCTTCATCGAGCCATTCATCGGAGTTGCCGATGCGGTCGTCAGCCTTGGCGAAGCGGGTGTACAGCAGATAGTGCGCGCCAGCATCGCGAGCTTCGCCCATCGCCTGATCGAGGCCCTCCGGCGCACGGGCACGGCGGACCATCGGGAAGTATTCGACGAAGCCTTTGAAGGCTTCTTCTGCCACAACGTTCGGCCGCGGGTAAGAACCACCCGGCGGTGCGAACGCGCCTTGAGCGATGTAGATAAACGAGTCCGGCTGAATGCGGAAGTTGTTCACGCGGCGGCTATCGCTGTGGTCCAGCAAGCCTGCGTCGCTCATTTGGTAGCGAGTGCCTTCGGCCATATCGCTGACAGTCATACAGCCGCCAAGCGCCAAAACGGCCAGCAGCAAAACCAGGCTACGCATCCTATTCCTCCAGAGGCCGGTGACGGAAAACCGGCGAATGGCCGTTGGATGCAGCTTTTGCGCCAGCTCGGGATTTTTGACAAATGATGGATCGCCTTCGCGAGCAAGCTCACTCCCACATTTGGAATGCGTTCAACCTGTGGGAGCTAGCCTGCTAGCGATGAGGGAAGTTCAGCCGCCGATAATCTTCATGACGGTAGCACCGCCCGAGAACGCCACTTCCTGTTTATCGCCCAACGCTTTGACCAGCAAACGCTGAAGCGCCGGCAGTGCCTGATGACGCGGCTTGTCGAGCAGATCACCAACATAGTGGCGGTTGCTCGACGACAGGCAGCCATGCAGCCAACCGGTCGACGACAAGCGCAACCGCGAGCACGTCCGGCAGAACGGCACGCTTTCGTTGGCGATCACCCCAAAGTTGCCAAAACCGGGAATTGCGTAACGCACGGCGGTGGCGTCTACGGGCGCATCGGTTTGTGCGTACTCATAACGTTCGCCAATCAGCTCCAACAGCTGCTGCAGACTGACAAACTGTTGCAGGAACGCATTGTTGTCCTTGGCTAGGTGGCCCATGCGCATCAATTCGATGAAGCGCAGTTCGTATCCGCGTTCCAGGCAGTAATCGAGCAGCGGCATGACCTGATCGAGGTTCTGCCCGCGCAACGGCACCATGTTGACCTTGATCTTCATCCCCGCCGCTTTCGCCTGATCCATGCCATCCAGCACGGTGGCCAGATCGCCGCCACGGGCGATGCTGCGGAAAGCACCGGCGTCGAGGGTATCGAGGGACACGTTGATCCGACGCAGACCGGCATCTACCAGCAACGGGAGTTTCTTCGCGAGGAGTTGACCGTTGGTGGTCAGGCTGATGTCTTCCAGGCCCATCTTGCCGACAGCGGTCATGAACGATTCGAGCTTGGGGCTGACCAGCGGCTCGCCGCCAGTGATGCGCAGCCGTTCGATGCCGGCGGCTTCGATCAGATACGCCACGCCACGCGCCATGGCCTCAGCCGACAGCTCATCCTGCGCAGCCACCAACCGCTTGCCGTTAGGCACGCAGTAGGTACACGCGTAATTGCAGGCTGAAGTCAGACTGATCCGCAAATTGCGAAAACGCCTGCCTTGACGGTCAACGATCATGATCACTCCGGCGAAAGAATTTCGAGCCGCTAAAACTTGACTCACAAATCAAGTTTTAGCAAGCCCTATGCCTGAGTATATTCCTGCGGTACTGCGTCATGTAGCTAAATCATGGCGCAATAAGGCAGCTGAATGGCTCAGCTGCTTGGGGTTTCCGGATCACGCTTGCGCTTGTTGCCCATGCGCACGCCGATGTCCATCAAGAACTGGAAGAAACCTTCCTGATCTTCCAGCACATTGCTCCAGAACGGCGAGTGATACAGCGCGACAGCGCCGTGCACCAGCGCCCAGGACGCGCAGTAGTGGAAGTACGGCGGCACGTCTTCGAGCTTGCCTTCGCTGATGCGCCCTTTGATCAGCAGGGTCAGGCGTTCGAAGTTCGAGGCACGAATCTTGTGCAGCTCCTCGACCATTTCCGGCACCTGATTGCCTTTTACGACCTTCTCTTCGAGACGGTCGAACAGGCGATAGCGCTGCGGGTCGCGCATGCGGAATTCGAAGTAGGCGCGGGACAGTGCTTCCTTGTCCTTGTCGACATCGGCCGAATGCAGCAGCTCGTTCAAATCGCGCTCGTAATCGAGCATCAGGCGCAGATAGATCTCGGCCTTGGATTTGAAGTGCTTGTAGATCGTGCCTTTGCCGATACCCACGGCATCAGCAATCATCTCGACGGTGACACTGTCTTCACCTTGGTCGAGGAACAGCTTGAGCGCGGTATCGAGAATTTCTTGCTCGCGGCGACGAAACTCACGGACCTTACGAGGTTCTTTGTGCATAAGAAAAGGTCTGAAGGGTCAAAATTCGAAGCCGCGTATTATGCCTAACTTGCGCAAAAATGCACGGATCATCCGACCATATCTGTGTTTCTTGTTCATTTTGAGAACGTTTTGGGCGCAATGAGAACTCAACTGAAGCGAACGTATTCCAAATTTGTTTAAAAACCCCGACCGGCTAACTGGACTGCACGCCAGACTGATCAATACTTGAACTGTCGGGCGACATCTCCCCCAAGTGTCGCGCCGATAAAGGTACCAAGGGACCGCGTGCCTTTGTTTTACTCCTAATGGTCTTAACCCGGATTCACCCCCCAGAACCCGGGTTTTTTTTGCCTGCGATTTAACGCTTGGCGCAGCTACCTGCACATCACAACTGTAGGAGCTGCCGCAGGCTGCGATCTTTTGCCTTTGCCTGTCAAAATCAAGATCAAAAGATCGCAGCCTTCGGCAGCTCCTACACGGCAGATTTAACGGAGGCCAGCGGGAACAGACGCTTGAAGTTCTCGGTGGTCTGCTCGGCAAAACGCTCGTAGTTCTCACCGCGCAGCATCGCCAGAAACTCCGCCACTTCGCGCACGTACTGCGGCAGATTGGGCTTGCCGCGATAAGGTATCGGCGCCAGATACGGCGAGTCGGTCTCCACCAGCAGACGATCCGCCGGGACCTTGCTCGCGACATCACGCAACGCATCGGCATTGCGGAATGTGACAATGCCCGACAAGGAAATGTAATAACCCATGTCCAGTGCAGCCTTGGCCATGTCCCAGTCTTCGGTGAAGCAATGCAGCACACCGGCCTGCGGCAACGCCGCTTCGCGCAGCAACTCAAGGGTGTCGGCACGGGCGCCACGGGTGTGGATGATCACCGGTTTGCCGGTGTGCTGCGCCGCTTGCAGGTGCAGACGGAATGACTCTTGCTGCAGCTCGGCCGCTTCCGGCTCGTAGTGATAATCCAGACCGGTTTCACCGATCGCCACCACTTTCGGGTGGTTGAGTTCGTGCAGCAGCCAGTCCAGCGCTGGGGCTGCGCCGGGTTGCACATCGAGCGGATGCACGCCAACCGAACAATCAACGTCGTCATAACGCTCAGCCAGGGCTTTGACGTCAGCGGCGTTGTCCGCACTCACGCCGATACACAGGAAGTGCCCTACTCCGCGCCCACGGGCCGCATCCAGTGCGGCATCCAGCGAGCCGTCATGGGCGGCGAGGTCAAGGCGATCAAGGTGACAATGGGAATCTACAAGCATAAAAAAACGGCTACTTACATCGTATGAGTGGGACGGTCGGATTTAAGCGCTCCGGCCAGATGGGTTTCGATGCGACTGCGCGCGGTATTGTCGCCATCGTTGAACTGTACGCCGACGCCGGCAGCGCGATTGCCTTGCGCCCCTTTCGGGGTGATCCACGCGACCTTGCCAGCCACCGGGATCTTCTCGGCCTCGTCCATCAGGTTGAGCAGCATGAACACCTCATCGCCCAGCCTGTAACTCTTGTTGGTCGGGATGAACAAGCCACCGTTCTTGATGAACGGCATGTAGGCGGCGTAGAGCACTGACTTGTCCTTGATGGTCAGGGACAAAATGCCGTTGCGCGGCCCCGGGCTGACGGGTTCATTCATGTTGACCTCCACTGCTGATGTTCAGAGTCTAGGTACACATTCTTATCTTTGACCAGGCAATCCCGCCCATTGCACCAACAACGCTTCCAGCAGCAAGGCCGGATTGAGGTTGGCCTTGCTCAGGACTTTCTGGCGCTGGGCGAGGATCCAGTCCTGAATATCGAGGACTTTACCTTGCGCACTTTTCTGCGCCAGGTACTGTACGACCTTGCGCATGTCGGTCAGGCCGAGGCCGGCTTCATCCTGAGTCAGCTGATAACGCAGGATCAGACTCGACCAATCGCAGAACCAGTCGAACAGACGCAGCATCGGAATGCTTTTCCATTCTTCGGCCAGTTGCGTCGGCGACTGCTGCTGCTTGAGCAGTTTTTTCACGCCTTCGACTACTTGTGCACGCTGCTCGCGCACGCCCTGAGACTGCAGACTGACCGCCATCAACGGCGAGCCGGCCGCCAGCGTCAGCAATTCGACACGTTCGTCTTCGGAGCAATCCGGCAACGCCTGAGCCAGCCATTGCAGGCTCATCGCTTCGCCGGGCAGCGGACAGGCCTGTTGCACGCAGCGGCTCTTGATCGTCGGCAGCAAACGGCTGGTCTGATGGCTGACCAACAGCAACACGGTATCGCCGGACGGTTCTTCAAGGCTCTTGAGCAAGGCGTTGGCAGCGTTGATGTTCATCGCCTCGACTGGCTCGATCAGCACCACTTTGCGCCCGCCAAGCTGTGCGGTCTGCACCACGAAGCTGACCAGATCACGCACCTGATCAACCTTGATCGCCTTGTCGGCTTCTTCCGGTTCGAGGATGTAATTATCCGGGTGACTACCGGCCTTGAGCAGCAGGCAGGATTTGCACTCGCCGCAAGCTTCCGGCGTCGGCCGCTGGCACAACAGGCTGGCCATCAAGCGTTCGGCCAACGCGCGCTTGCCGATGCCGGCCGGGCCATGCAGCAGATAGGCGTGTGCGTGCTGCTTACGCCCGGCCAGTTGCTGCCAGAGGCTGTCCTGCCACGGGTAGGCCTCAGCCACGGGCCAGCTCCAGCAGATTCGGAATCAGGGTATCCAGCGATTGTTGAACCTTGGCCAATGGCTGACCGGCATCGATGCGCACATAGCGCGCAGGATCGGCTTCGGCACGTTTGAGGAAAGCGCTACGCACGGCCTCGAAAAAAGCCCGACCTTCCAATTCAAAACGATCCAGACGACCGCGGGCACTGGCGCGGGCCAGACCGATTTCCACCGGCAGATCAAAAATCAGCGTCAGGTCCGGGCGCAGATCACCTTGCACAAAGGTTTCCAGCGCGGCGATGCGCTCCAGTGACAAGCCGCGACCGCCGCCCTGATAGGCGTAAGTGGAATCGGTAAAGCGATCGCACAGGACCACCGCGCCTCGGGCCATGGCCGGGCGAATCACTTCGGCCAGATGCTGGGCACGTGCGGCGAATACCAGCAACAGTTCGGCATCCGGATTCATGACTTCGTCGGCCGGCGCCAGCAGCACCTCGCGAATTCGCTCGGCCAGCGGCGTGCCACCGGGCTCACGGGTCAGCACCACTTCGATACCGGCGGCGCGCAGGCGCTCGGCGAGGTATTCGCGGTTGGTGCTTTTGCCGGCGCCTTCCGGGCCTTCCAGGGTAATAAACAAGCCAGTCACAGGCAGTCCTTAATCAAAGTCATTGCGTGTTTTGTGGGGCGGCGGCTTCTGGAGTCGGCGCTGGCTCCTGTGGTGCCACCTGTGGCACCGACTCCGGTGTTACATCCGGAGATGCCGCAGGAATCGCATCCTCGGCAGCGGGAGCCGCTTCAGGCGTTTGCGCCGGCGCAGGGCTGGAGCGGTAATCGGCACGGCGCTTGAGCTGGTACTCACGCACCGCATTGTTATGTGCATCGAGATCGTCAGAGAACACATGACTACCGTCACCACGCGCAACAAAGTACAGGCTGGTACCGTCTACCGGGTTCAATGCGGCGTGAATCGCTTCGCGGCCAACCATCGCGATCGGCGTCGGCGGCAAGCCGGGGATCACGTAAGTGTTATACGCCGTCGGCTCTTTCAGATGCGCGCGGGTCAACTTACCGGTATAGCGATCGCCCAGACCATAGATGACGGTCGGATCGGTCTGCAGTTGCATGCCCAAGGCCAAGCGACGCACAAAGACACCGGCAATCTGCCCACGCTCCTGCGGCACGCCGGTTTCCTTCTCGACCAGCGACGCCATGATCAGCGCTTGATAAGGTTCGGTGTACGGCACATCGGCAGAACGACTTTCCCATTCTTTCGCCAGCACTTCATCAAGGCGATCAAAGGCTTTCTTCAACAACTCAGCATCGGACATGCCGCGCACAAAGCGGTAGGTATCAGGGAAGAAACGGCCTTCCGGGAACAACCCTTTATGACCAATCTTCGCCATGACGTCGCTGTCGCTCAAACCGTTCAGGGTCTGCTCGACCTTGTCATCCTTGGCCAACGCCGCGCGCACCTGATGGAAATTCCAGCCCTCGACCAGCGTCAGGCTGTACTGCACCACTTCACCACGCTTCCACAAGTCGATCAGACCGTTGACGGTCATCCCCGGCTGCATGCGGTATTCACCGCTGTGGATCGGTGTACCGGCGAGGTTGAAGCGCCAATAGACGCGCAGCCAGAAGGCGTCCTTGATGACGCCATCGGTTTCAAGTGAAAGGAAAGTACGGGTCGGTGTCGAGCCTTTCGGCACATCCAGCAGCTCTTCCTGCGTGATGTTCAGCGGCTGCTCCAGTGCGGAGTGAATCTTCCAGGCGCTAGCGCCCAGCAACAGCCCTGCCAGAACCAGTCCGGTTTCCAGCAGCAGCAAAAGTTTACGTCTCACAAATCAGGCATCCAGTAGGGCGCGGGCAATGGTTTGCAGTTTACGGGTGAGCGGGCCAACCGGCCAGCTCAGTGCAGCACAGGCGCGTACCGGCCAGACACCATAAACACTGTTGCAGACAAACACTTCATCAGCCCATTGCAGCTGTTCGAGGCTGATATCGGCGATTTGCGTGGGGATGGCCAATGACTCGGCCTGAAACAATATTTCGGCGCGCATCACCCCGGCGACACCGCAACGCTTGAGGTCCGGCGTTATCAGCACACCGTCGCTTACCAGAAACAGATTGCTGAACACGCCCTCGATCACTCGACCGACCTGATCCAGCATCAAGCCTTCGGCGTGCTCGCTGTCCTGCCATTCGGCACGGGCGAGAACCTGCTCCAATCGATTGAGATGTTTGAGTCCGGCGAGAAGCGGCTGTTTGGACAGTCGCGTGTTGCAGGGAAACAGGCGAACGCCTTGTTCAGCATGCACAGCAGGATAAGTCGCCGCAGGATTGCCTTGCAGAATGCGTCGGCCCGGCGCCGCCGGGTCGGGCGCATAACCGCGCAAACCGTCGCCACGGCTGAGGATGAGCTTGAGCACGCCCTCGCCCATCGCTGCTGCATAACTCAGCAGCTCATGGCGAATCAGCTCGATATCGGCCGCAATGGCCAGACGCGAACAGCCATCGGCCAGACGCGTCAGGTGCCGATCCAGCAGGATCGGCTGGCCGCTACGCACAGCGATAGTCTCGAACAGACCATCACCGTAAGCCAGGCCGCGATCTTTCAGCGACAGAGCGTCAGCCGGTTGACCGTCGACCCAACTGTCCATCAGCCTGCGAACCGGCGGAATGCCAAGGTGCCATTGGTGCCGCCAAAACCGAAGGAGTTGGACAGCACGACATCGATGTCCATGTTGCGCGCGGTGTGCGGCACAAAATCGAGATCGCAGCCTTCATCCGGCTCATCGAGGTTGATGGTCGGCGGTGCGACCTGGCTGTTGATCGCCAGCACGCTGAAGATCGCCTCGACTGCGCCCGCCGCACCCAACAGGTGACCGGTCATCGATTTGGTCGAGCTGACTGCCAGCTTATAGGCGTGGTCACCGAACACCGACTTGATCGCGTTGGCTTCGGCGAGGTCGCCGGCCGGGGTCGAAGTGCCGTGGGCGTTGATGTACTGCACTTGATCGACGTTGATCTTCGCATCGCGCAACGCATTGGTGATGCAGCGTGCCGCACCGGCACCGTCGGCGGGTGGCGAAGTCATGTGGAACGCATCGCCACTGGTGCCGAAGCCGATCAGCTCGGCGTAGATGGTCGCGCCACGCGCCTTGGCGTGCTCCAGTTCTTCGAGAACCAGTGCACCGGCACCGTCGGAAAGGACGAAGCCATCACGGCCCTTGTCCCATGGACGGCTGGCACGGGTTGGCTCGTCGTTGCGGGTCGACAGTGCACGGGACGCGCCGAAGCCGCCCATGCCCAGACCGCATGCAGCCATTTCGGCACCGCCGGCGATCATCACGTCGGCTTCGTCGTACATGATGTTGCGCGCCGCCATGCCGATGCAGTGCGTACCGGTGGTACACGCCGTGGCGATGGCGTAGTTAGGTCCCTGTGCGCCCAGGTGGATGGACAGGAAACCGGAAATCATATTGATGATCGAGCCTGGCACGAAGAATGGCGAGATTCGACGCGGACCCGTCTCATGCAGAGTACGGCTGGTTTCTTCGATGTTGGTCAGACCGCCGATACCCGAACCCATGGCCACGCCAATGCGTTCACGGTTGGCGTCGGTGACTTCCAGACCGGCGTTGCGCACGGCTTGAAAGCCTGCGGCGAGGCCGTACTGAATGAACAGGTCGAGCTTGCGCGCTTCCTTGACCGACAGGTATTCCTCGACATTGAAGCCCTTTACCGAGCCGCCAAAGCGGGTGGAATAGGCAGAAAGGTCGGTGTGTTCGATCAGACCAATGCCACTGCGGCCAGCCAGAATGCCCTGCCAACTGCTCGGCACATCCGTGCCCAGTGGCGACAACATACCCATACCGGTGACTACGACGCGTCTACGCGACACAGCACTCTCCTTTTTCAAATGACGATTTTGCATCAGGCCTAAAGAAAAAACCGCACGCCATGATGGCAGTGCGGTTTTTCCATGACAGCAAACAACGATTACAAACTATTACGCCTGGTGGCTAGTAACGTAGTCGATTGCAGCTTGTACAGTAGTGATCTTTTCAGCTTCTTCGTCAGGGATTTCGGTCTCGAATTCCTCTTCCAGAGCCATCACCAGCTCAACGGTGTCAAGGGAGTCGGCACCCAGGTCTTCAACGAAGGAAGCAGTGTTGACCACTTCTTCTTCTTTAACACCCAGTTGCTCGGCAACGATTTTCTTGACGCGCTCTTCGATGGTGCTCATACCTTGTTTTCACTCCTAATGGACAAATTCAGGCAGCTGGCCAGTGGGTAAGTGTATAGAAAGACTTTTCAGCTTTTCAACTGAAAGCTTCACTCCTCAAACCCTGCGGCCCTCTGCCTATAAATAGATTGCAGCTTTATAACGGATTTTAGACAGCTCGTATGACATTTTTTTGAAGCAATCCGTCACATTTTACTTACATGTACATCCCACCGTTCACCGGGATTGTAGCCCCAGTGACGTATGCCGCACCGTCGGATGCAAGAAAAGCGACCACAGACGCGATCTCTTGAGCTTGTCCCAGACGACCCAGCGGAATCTGCGTCTGCAAGGCTTCACGCTGTGCTTCAGGCAGCTCGCGCGTCATATCGGTGTCGATAAACCCAGGGGTTACCGAGTTGACTGTAATCGAACGCGAACCGACTTCACGCGCCATCGCACGGCTGAAACCTTCCAGACCGGCCTTGGCGGCTGCATAGTTTACTTGGCCTGCGTTGCCCATGGCACCCACTACCGAGCCAATACTGATAATTCGGCCCCAACGCGCCTTGGTCATTCCGCGCAGAACGCCCTTGGACAGGCGGAACAGACTGTTCAGGTTGGTATCGATCACGTCGTACCACTCGTCGTCTTTCATGCGCATCATCAGGTTATCGCGGGTGATGCCAGCATTATTGACCAGGATCGCCACTGGCGCACCAAACTGCTCCTGAATGCTTGCCAGCACCGCGCTGACCGATTCATCGCTGGTGACGTTCAGCTCAAGGCCCGTGCCCTGGATACCGTTTTCCTTCAGGGTGGCAGCAATACGCTCAGCGCCCGAAGCGGAGGTCGCGGTGCCAATGACAATGGCGCCCTGACGACCCAGTTCCAGCGCGATAGCCTGACCAATGCCGCGGCTTGCACCGGTAACCAGTGCAACTTTACCTTGCAGACTCATGCAAGTTTCTCCTGATTCAGGCTTGCGCTGCACGGGCGGCAGCGAAAGCGTCTGGGGTATTGAGGTTGGAAGTCGCGACGCCTTCGGCGCAACGTTTGTTCAGACCGGCCAGCACTTTGCCCGGGCCGCATTCGACCAGATTGGTCGCGCCCTTGGCGGCCAGAGTCTGTACCGACTCGACCCAGCGTACTGGCTTATAGAGTTGTTCGAGCAGATCGCGCTTGAGGGTTTCCAGATCGGCCGGCACTTGCGCGCTGACGTTCTGTACGACCGGGATCTGCGGCGCCTGCCAGTCGATGGCGGCGATGGATTCAGCAAAGCGCTCGGCAGCCGGACGCATCAGTTCACAGTGCGAAGGCACGCTCACTGGCAACGGCATGGCGCGCTTGGCACCACGCGCCTTGCAGCCTTCGATGGCGCGCTCGACAGCAGCCTTGGCCCCGGCGATTACCACCTGGCCTGGCGAATTGAAGTTGACGGCGCTGACGACTTCGCCTTGCGCAGCTTCTGCGCAGGCTGCCAGCACGTCGGCATCTTCCAGACCAAGAATGGCAGCCATGCCGCCCTGCCCGGCCGGAACCGCTTCCTGCATCAACTGACCGCGACGCTCAACGAGCTTGACCGCGTCAGCCAGTGTCAGGCTGCCGGCAGCGACCAGCGCGCTGTATTCACCCAGGCTGTGACCGGCAACAAATGCCGGACGCGCTCCGCCTTCAGACAGCCACAGACGCCACAGGGCGATCGAAGCGGTCAGAATGGCCGGTTGGGTTTTATCGGTTTGATTGAGCAGCTCTTCCGGGCCCTGTTGGGTCAGTGCCCACAGGTCATAGCCCAGAGCCTCAGAAGCTTCTTTGAACGTTTCGAGGATCAACGGATATTCCGCGCCCAGCTCGGCCAACATGCCGAGGGACTGCGAACCCTGTCCTGGAAAGACGAATGCGAGGGAAGCAGACATGTAACAAGCCCCTAATGATCTTGTCGTCGGAAAATGACGCCCCGCTGGGGGACGCAAGAAACTGACAGTTGGATGGCCCTTTGAACCGGGCGGTCACATTTAAGCATTGTCCGACGAAAACGCCTAAGACAACAAATCCTCCAGACGACCGTGGAGGCGTTCGGGAAGATTCTCCTGAATCTCGATCAGCGCGCGCTGAATCGCGCTCTGAAAGCCCTGGACCCCGGCCGAACCGTGACTTTTCACGACGATACCCTGCAAACCGAGAAAGCTTGCGCCGTTATGTCGCGCCGGCGCCAGATCCGCCTGCAAGCGCTTCATCAGTGGCAACGCCAAAGCCCCTACCGCACGGGAAGCCAGATTCTTTTTGAACAACGCTTCAATACGTGCAGCAATCATCGTCGCCAGGCCTTCGCTGGACTTCAGCAGGATATTGCCGACAAAACCATCGCAAACCACCACGTCAGCCTCTCCGCGATACAACCCGTCGCCTTCGATAAAACCGATGTAGTTGATACCGCGAGCAGCTTGCAGCAGTGTCGCAGCCAGTTTGACCTGCTGATTGCCCTTGATGTCTTCGGTGCCGATGTTCAGCAGCGCGACACGCGGGCGATGGATGCCCAGCGTCTGCGCCGCCACCGAGCCCATCACCGCAAACTGCAGCAAATGCTCGGCACTGCAATCGACATTGGCGCCCAGATCGAGCAACTGGCAAAAACCCTTCTGCGTCGGAATCGCGGCAACCATGGCCGGACGGTCAATACCCGGTAACGTTTTCAGAACGAACCGCGACAGCGCCATCAACGCACCGGTATTACCGGCACTGACACACGCTTGAGCCTTGCCGTCACGCACCAGTTCGAGAGCAACACGCATCGACGAATCCGGCTTGCCGCGCAAGGCCTGGGTCGGTTTTTCGTCCATGGTGATGACTTCGCTGGCCGCAACAATCGTCAGGCGCGCGCGATCGGCAGCCGATTGGCCGTTGATCAATTCTTCAAGAAGGGAGGGTTGACCGACGAGGGTCAGGTGCAGCGAGGGCGTAGCAGACAGGCAAGCAAGGCTGGCCTGAACAATGCTGCGGGGACCGAAGTCCCCGCCCATTGCGTCAATCGCGATGACTTGAGCGGACAAGTGATTACTCGTCAGCGCCCTTGTCGATCACTTTACGGCCACGGTATACGCCTTCTGGCGATACGTGGTGACGCAGGTGAACTTCACCAGTGGTTTTTTCTACAGACAGAGTGCTAGCCTCGAGAGCGTCGTGCGAACGGCGCATGTCACGGGCAGAGCGGGATTTTTTGTTCTGCTGAACAGCCATAATTGATTAACTCCTAAACGTTTGGGTCACGCTTTAACTGCGCCAATACACTGAACGGGTTGGACCGCGTTGACTCGTCCTCGCTCGGTTCGGGCTCATCGAGACCCGCCGGCTGCTGGCATTCTTCCGGATGATGAGCAGGCACAATGGGCAAGGCGAGCAGAAGCTCCTCCTCGATCAGTGACTGCAGATCCAATGGATCTTCGCCCAGTTCCAGCACGTCATAACCTTTCGGCAACGACTGGGTATTCGCACCCTCTTTCACCACAGCATAACTGCATTCGCTGTGGATCGGCAGGGTGACCAGCTCAAGACAACGCTGGCAAACCATTTTGACCTCGGTGTCGATAAAGCTGTGGATTACCACAGATTTACGTTCATCTCGTTCAAAAACGAATTTCGCCTGCACCGTACCGACATTGTCGGAAAGCGGGTCGCAGAGTCTCTCCAAATCGGCCAGCAGCATTTCACCTTGAAGGGTGGTGCCACGATCAGCCAATTTGCGCGGGTCAACGTGAGGTGGAATCGGGTCATTCAACATAGGCGCAGCATTATAGGGATGCACCCACCCATGTCAAAGGAAATTGTGCCCTGTCCGTCACTTGCGTGCCTCCGCTAGAATTCGCACCTGCCTCAGGAGACGCGAATGCTGCCTTTATTACTCGCTTCAAGCTCGACTTATCGTCGTGAATTGCTCGCCCGCCTGCACCTGCCGTTCGTCTGCAGCTCGCCGGATATCGATGAAAGCCATCGCCCGGGCGAGTCAGCCATCGAACTGGTCAAGCGCCTCGCCGAACAAAAAGCCCGGGCACTGGCCGACAGCCACCCCGCTCACCTGATTATTGGCTCAGACCAGGTTGCCGTGCTTGGCGAGCAGATTATCGGCAAGCCGCACACGTTCGAGAAAGCCCGCGAACAACTAATGGCCGCCAGCGGCGCCAGCGTGACATTTCTGACCGGCCTGGCCTTGCTCAATAGCCAGACGGGCGAGTGCCAGGTCGATTGTGTGCCATTCACTGTCCATATGCGCCAACTCGATCAGGCGCGCGTTGAGCGCTATCTGCGCATCGAGCAGCCCTACGACTGCGCGGGCAGTTTCAAGGCTGAAGGCCTCGGCGTGAGCCTGTTCCAGTCCACAGCAGGCCCGGATGCCACCAGTCTGATCGGCTTGCCGCTGATTCGCCTGATCGACATGCTTTTGGATGAAGGCGTGCAGATTCCCTGACCCACAAAAAACCGGCCATCAAGGCCGGTTTTTTCATGCAGTGATTTGTTAACGCAACGAAGGCCCGTGGAAACCCATCCACATCGCCAACTGCTCAGCCACACTGGCACCGAGCTTCTTCGAGAAGCGATCGAACGGCGACTCCTGAACAGTGAAGTCCACCAACTCCTTCTCACCAATCACATCCCGCGCCACCGAGCTGGCATTGCCCAGACCGTCAATCAAACCCAGTGGCAGCGCCTGCTCGCCCGACCAGACCAACCCGGAAAACAGCTCCGGATGTTCTTTGTCTTTCAGACGATCGCCACGACCCTGCTTGACGCTGTTGATGAACTGCTTGTGCGTGGTATCCAACACGCCTTGCCAGAACGCCGTTTCTTCAGGCTTCTGCGGCTGGAACGGGTCAAGGAACGACTTGTGCTCGCCCGAGGTGTACGTGCGACGCTCAACGCCAAGTTTCTCCATGGTGCCGACAAAGCCGTAACCCGCCGCCGTCACACCAATGGAGCCAACCAGACTCGCCTTGTCGGCGTAGATCTGGTCCGCCGCACTGGCGATGTAATAAGCACCGGACGCACCCAGATCGGAAATCACCGCATACACCTTGATCTCCGGGTGCAGACCGCGCAGACGCTTGATCTCGTCATACACATAACCCGACTGCACCGGACTGCCGCCAGGACTGTTGATCCGCAGGATCACGCCCTTGACCTTCTTGTCCTCGAACGCCGCCCGCAGACTGCCGACGATGTTGTCGGCGCTGGCCGGCTCTTTATCGGCAATCATGCCAGTGACGTCGATCAGCGCGGTGTAGTTCGACCCGCGCGTGGCGCTTTTTTCCATGTCCATCAGTGGCGTGAACAGAATCAGCGCCACAAACAGATAAACAAACGTCAGCAGCTTGAAGAAAATCCCCCAACGCCGCGAACGACGCTGTTCCTGCACACCGGCCAGCAGGGTCTTTTCCAACAGCTTCCAGCTTTTCTCGTCACCGCCGTCGGCACTTGCCTTGGCCGGTGCTTTCCATTCGTCGGTCATGCCATCCACCCCAGCAAAAACGTATTAAGCCTGCTGTTCCAGCCAGGCATGCAATTCACAAAAACGGTCGATCGACAGACGCGGCTCGAACTGCTGCAGCGATTCGATCGATTGCGCGCCATAACTGACCGCCACCGAGTCCATCCCTGCGTTACGCGCCATCAGCAGATCGAAGGACGAATCGCCGACCATCAGCGCCTGCTCCGCACGCACACCGCAGTGAGCAAGGATCTGCTCCAGCATCAGAGGATGCGGCTTGCTCGCAGTTTCATCGGCAGCACGGGTGATATCGAAATAATCTTCCCAGCCATTGGCCTTGAGCACCCGATCCAGCCCGCGACGATTCTTGCCGGTGGCGACGGCCAGGTGATAACCCTGCTCGCGAAAGGACGCCATCGACTCGACAACGCCTTCGAACAACGGCGAAGGCACGGCTTCCGCGGCGATGTAGTGATCGGCGTAATACTCGCGAAACAAGGTCATTTCGGCATCGCTGATCTCGGGATACAGCGTGCGAATCGCCTCGGGCAAACCCAGACCGATGATGCCTTTGACGGCAAAGTCATCGCGCAACTCGAAACCGGAGCGCCCGGACGCCGAGTGCATCGCCTCGACAATCCGGTGAATGGAGTCGGCCAGCGTGCCGTCCCAATCGAAAATCAGCAGTTTGTAATCAGATGGGCGCACTCAATCGCTCCACGGTCTTGGCCCACATTTCATCGACCGGCGCCTGCAAGGTCAGCTTGCCGCCATCGGGCAGCGGCACGGTCAGCATGTAGGCGTGCAGGAACAGGCGCTTGCCGCCCAGATCGCGGATTTCCTTGGTGAAATCCTCATCGCCGTACTTGCTGTCGCCAGCAATGCAATGGCCGGCATGCAAGGTGTGCACGCGAATCTGGTGAGTACGACCGGTAACCGGTTTAGCCTCGACCATGGTGGCGAAATCACCGAAACGGCGCAGCACCTTGAACATGGTCAGGGCTTCTTTGCCCTCGTCATTGACTTCGACCATGCGCTCGCCGGAACGCAGATTGCTCTTGAGCAATGGCGCACTGACTTTCTTGATCGAAGTCGCCCAGTTGCCGCGTACCAGCGCCATGTACCGCTTGTCGACGCCATCGCCGCGCAACTGCTCATGCAAGTGACGCAACATGCTGCGCTTTTTCGCGATCATCAGTAGGCCGGAGGTGTCACGGTCGAGACGGTGAACCAGTTCCAATTCCTTGGCATCGGGGCGCAACTGACGAAAGGCTTCGATCACGCCGAAGTTCAGGCCGCTGCCACCGTGAACCGCAATGCCGGCGGGCTTGTTGATCACGATCAGGGCTTTGTCTTCGAAGACAATCGAGGCTTCCAGGCGCTGCAGCAAACCCTGTGCAAGTGGCACCGGTTCGTCACGCTCAGGCACGCGAACGGGCGGCACGCGCACGATATCACCGGCCTGCAGCTTGTATTCGGGCTTGATCCGACCTTTGTTCACGCGCACTTCGCCTTTACGCAAAATGCGGTAAATCAAGGTCTTGGGCACGCCTTTGAGCCGGGCGAGGAGAAAGTTGTCGATTCGTTGGCCGGCATACTCCGGCGAGACTTCAAGCAATTGAACGCCTGGAGTCGAAGGGGCAGTAGTTGTCATGCCGCGGATGATAACAATTTTTATGGAATTGAAGCACTTAATCATTGCTGCTATAGTCGCGAACGCCGCCAAAAGCGGCCTGGACAGAGGAACCACGGTCAAAAACCGGCCCTGACCAACGCAATTCACCAGGACGCGAGGCCGTCCTACGGGGCTTTCGCTACGTAACGGTGGAGTTTGCAGTTGTAACAAGCGCAGGTGACATGAGGCCTGAATTACACCGCCGAGCAGAGTTTTTACTCGCCTGGCAGGCACACATTCAAGGCCAGTTCACAAAGTGCAGTCAGCTGCAGATGACCCCGAGCGAATGCTTCGGAAACAACGCCTGAATTAGCCATGATGCGTGACCTCCCCTATCGGAGCTCACGGTAAATGCCAACCCGCTGCGGATTCTGCGCGCGGCAGCACCCGAATTATCAGGGATACGTGTAGGGTGGAGATGCACAACCGCCGGACTGTGTAGCAATAGGCTTTATCAAGACGCTTCATCTCGTCCACAGCCGCTGGTTGATTCCTCCTCCTGACTGAGTGCTTAAGTAGCCACAGCAAGCAGGACGCGTACGTCGCTATATCGGCCCAATTGGCCGCATATCGCTGGACACGGGAATGGCCAACCACTCCCGACGCACCTGACACCGACCGTGAGAAGTCGTGTGTGCCGAACGCCGTTTCCGGCAGCCCGGAAACCGACGGTACTACATGAAAAGAATGCTGATTAACGCAACTCAACCCGAAGAGTTGCGTGTTGCACTGGTAGATGGCCAACGCCTCTACGACCTGGACATCGAATCCGGTGCACGCGAGCAGAAGAAGGCCAACATCTATAAAGGCCGCATCACTCGCATCGAACCAAGCCTTGAGGCTGCCTTTGTCGATTTCGGCTCCGAGCGCCACGGCTTCCTGCCCCTCAAAGAAATCTCCCGCGAGTACTTCAAGAAAGCCCCTGAAGGCCGCGTCAACATCAAGGACGTCCTGAGCGAAGGCCAGGAAGTCATCGTTCAGGTCGAAAAAGAAGAACGTGGCAACAAGGGCGCAGCCCTGACCACCTTCATCAGCCTGGCCGGTCGTTACCTCGTGCTGATGCCGAACAACCCGCGTGCCGGCGGCATCTCCCGTCGCATCGAAGGCGAAGAGCGCAACGAACTGCGTGAAGCGCTGAACGGTCTGGTTGCGCCAGCCGACATGGGTCTGATCGTGCGCACTGCCGGCCTGGGCCGCAGCAGCGAAGAAATGCAGTGGGACCTCGATTACCTGCTGCAACTGTGGACCGCCATCAAAGAAGCCTCGCTGGATCGCTCCGCGCCTTTCCTGATCTACCAGGAAAGCAACGTGATCATCCGCGCCATCCGCGATTACCTGCGCCAGGACATCGGCGAAGTGCTGATCGACAGCGTTGAAGCCCAGGACGAAGCCCTGACCTTCATCCGCCAGGTGATGCCGCAGTACGCCAGCAAGATCAAGCTGTACGAAGACAGCGTGCCGCTGTTCAACCGTTTCCAGATCGAAAGCCAGATCGAGACCGCTTTCCAGCGCGTCGTTGAACTGCCTTCCGGCGGCTCCATCGTTATCGATCCGACCGAAGCTCTGGTGTCCATCGACATCAACTCGGCGCGCGCCACCAAAGGCAGCGACATCGAAGAAACCGCTCTGCAGACCAACCTTGAAGCCGCCGAAGAAATCGCCCGTCAGTTGCGCCTGCGTGACATCGGCGGCCTGATCGTCATCGACTTCATCGACATGACCCCTGCCAAGAACCAGCGCGCCGTGGAAGAGAAAGTCCGCGAATGCCTGGAAGCCGACCGCGCTCGCGTGCAGATCGGCCGCATCTCGCGCTTCGGCCTGCTGGAAATGTCCCGTCAGCGCCTGCGTCCATCCCTGGGCGAAAGCAGCGGCATCGTCTGCCCGCGTTGCAACGGCACCGGCATCATCCGTGACGTTGAATCGCTGTCGCTGGCGATCCTGCGCCTGATCGAAGAAGAAGCTCTGAAAGACCGCACTGCCGAAGTGCGCGCTCAGGTGCCGATCCCCGTCGCCGCGTTCCTGCTCAACGAAAAACGCAACTCGATCACCAAGATCGAACTGCGCACCCGCGCTCGTATCGTCATCCTGCCGAACGATCACCTGGAAACGCCGCACTTCGAAGTTCAGCGTCTGCGTGACGACAGCCCGGAAGCCGCGACCAACCAGTCCAGCTACGAAATCGCTGCTGCCGCTGCTGAAGTCGAAGAAGTTCAGCCAGCCGCTGCGACCCGCACCCTGGTTCGCCAGGAAGCTGCGGTCAAGACTGCTCCGGCCCGCGCCAACGCTCCGGTTCCGACCGAAGCCGCCGCGCCTGTTGCTCCGGCACCGGCGCCAGTTGCCGCGCCAGAGCCAAGCCTGTTCAAAGGCCTGGTGAAATCGCTGGTCAGCCTGTTCGCCACCAAAGAAGAGCCTGCCGCTCCGGTTGTGGTTGAAAAACCAGCCACCGAGCGCCCGGCCCGTAACGAAGAACGTCGCAACGGTCGTCAGCAGAGCCGCAACCGTAATGGTCGCCGCGATGAAGAGCGCAAACCGCGTGAAGAACGCGCCCCACGTGAACCGCGCGAAGAGCGTGCGCCACGCGAAGCCCGTGAAGTCCGCGAGCCTCGTGAAGCCCGCACCGAAGCACCAGTTGCCCGCGAAGAGCGCGCACCACGTGCTCCGCGTGAAGAACGTGCGCCACGTGCACCGCGCGAAGACCGCAAGCCACGTGGCGAGCGCGAAGAGCGTGTACGTGAACTGCGCGAGCCACTGGACGCCGCTCCAGTGACTGCAGACACCGCAGTTGTTACCGCTGAAGAGCGCCCGGCCCGTCAGCCACGTGAAGAGCGCGCACCGCGTCCGCCGCGTGAAGAGCGTCAGCCACGCGCCGAACAGGCCGCTGCTGCCGTCGCTGAAGAAGAAGTGAACAGCAACGAAGAGCAACTGCCGGAAGACGGTTCGGAGAACGCCGAAGGCGATCGTCCACGTCGTCGTTCGCGCGGTCAGCGTCGTCGCAGCAACCGTCGTGAGCGTCAGCGTGACGCCAACGGCAACGTGATCGAAGGTTCGGAAGAATCCGAAGCCGGCGAAAACGGCGAAGGCCCAAGCACTGCCGATCTGGCTGCTGGCCTGGCGGTGACCGCCGCTGTTGCCAGCACCGTGATCAGCGCCCCGGCTGAAGCACAAGCTCACGAGCAAGCCGAACGCGCCACCGCTGCTGTTCAGGAAACCGCTCCAGTGGAAGCGCCGGTAGTCGAAGCGACCACTCCGGTAGAAGTGGTTGCTGCTCCGGAAGTCGAAGTGGCACCGGTTCAGGAAACCTTGCCTCAGGTAGAGCCAGCTCCAGCCGTGGTTGCCGAGCCGGTGGTTGAAACCGTCGCTGAAACCGTGACTGAAACCGTGCGTGAAGTTCGCGAAGAGCAGACCGCTTTCAACTGGGTTGCCGAACCAGCAACCGCTGAAACGCCTGCGCCTGTGGTTGAAGCACCGGTTGTTGAAGCGCCAGTGTTCGAAGCGCCAGTAGTTGAAGAAACCAAGGTTGCCGAGCCAGTGGTCGTTGCTGAACCAGCGCCCGTTGTCGAAGCGCCAGTGGTTGCCGAAGCGCCAGCCCCGGTGGTTGAAGCACCGGCTCCGGTCAGCGCCCTGACGCCAAGCGGCCGCGCGCCGAACGATCCACGTGAAGTGCGTCGTCGCAAGCGTGAAGAAGAGCGTCTGCAGAAGGAAGCCGAACTGGCTGCCGCAGCTGCTCCAGTCGCTGCCGTGGTCGAGGCAGTTCCTGCCCCGGTCGCTGAAGAAGCGGTAGTTGAAGCGGTGATCGCTGAAGCACCACGCTCCGTTCAGGACGCGGTCGAGCAACACCAAGAGGCCGAGGAAAAAGAGCACGAGCCTAAACCTCTCGTGTAATTCCCAAAGCCGTTAAAAAGCCCCGCCTGATTATTCAGGCGGGGCTTTTTTATGCATCGATTTTTTGTGGTGGATTCTAGATTTCCCCCTCACCCCAGCCCTCCCGAACGTCGGACCGCCCCCAGGGGGCGAGGGGGAAAGGGAGCCGATCTCCGTGTACTTCAAGGCCGGTGCTCGACTCGAAGTTTGGGTCGGTGCACCTCGAAAGAACACGTCGGTCAGTCCCCTCTCCCTCTGGGCGGTCCGACGTTTCGGGAGGGTTAGGGTGAGGGCCTCTAAGGAATTCACACAGATCTCAAGACGAGGCAAAAACCAAAGCCTCAGGCACATCGATATCCCACAGAACGCCTGGATCATCGACAGCAATCTCCACCACCCTGCCCTGCGTGAACAACGGCCTGGCCCCACGATCACCGCTCAACGCCTGCAACCCCGCGCCAAACGAACGCCCAAACCCCACAGGGTGACCAAACTCGCCATCCTGCACCGGCACACTCACCGCATCGTCAGCAATCGCCGCAACCACACGCTCAATACTCGACGGCAAGATAAACGGCATATCCCCCAGCACAATCAACCAGCCATCAGCATCCGGGCACGCGGCAATGCCAGCGGCAATACTGTCCCCCATCCCGGTCGATTCGATCGAGACCACGTCACAACCATAAGCCTGCGCCATGCGCATCACCTGCGGCCGTGCCTCGGTCGTCACCAGCACGCGCTTGTCCAGACTGGCCGGCAGATTCACCAGCACCTGCTCGATCACCGAACGCACCGCACCATCCCGCCCGGTGCAGTCCGCCAGTAACTTGTCCTTGTCGGCACCCGCCACCTGGCGAAAGCGACTGCCCTCGCCCGCCGCCAGCACAATCACTGCAATGGATCGACTCATGTGCCCTCCAGGTTTTTTTTCTGCTTCAGTTCGACGCCGTTCTTGATTGCGACGATTTCCGCCAACAACGACAAGGCAATTTCCGCCGGCGAATGACTGCCGATGTGCAAGCCGATCGGCCCGTGCAGTCGATTGATCGCCTTTACCGACAAGCCTAGCTGAGCGAGATTCTCCCGACGTTTCTGACTGTTGACCCGCGAGCCGAGCGCGCCAACATAGAAGGCTGGCGAATCCAGCGCCGTCAGCAATGCCATGTCATCCAGACGCGGATCGTGAGTCAGCGCGACAATCGCCGTGCGCTCATCGGTCTGGATGCTCAGCACCGCGTCATCTGGCATGCCCGGGACGAAACGCCCGTGATGCTCCTCCCAACCGTAGACAAACTCGGTGCGCGGATCGCAGATCAATACCTCGAAATCCAGCAGTCGAGCCATGTCCGCGACGTAGCGGGACAACTGGCCGGCGCCGATCAACAGCAGACGCCAGCGCGGACCGTAAATGGCGCGCAGGGTTTTGCCATCGAATTCCAGCGCATCGCTTTTGCTCGCCGGTGACAGAAGCACTTCGCCGGTTTCGATGTTCAGTTCGCGAGCAACGATCTCGTGAGCCTCACAACGGGCCAGCAATTCGGCAACCCAGGCAGGGTCGCCGACGCGCTCTTCGGTCAGGCGCAACGTGCCGCCGCAAGGCAAGCCAAAGCGCGCCGCCTCTTCACGCGTGACGCCATAAGTAATCAACTGCACCGGCGGCCCATCGGTGGCGATCCGTCCATCGTGCAGGCGGGCGATCAAGTCATCCTCGACGCAGCCGCCCGACACCGAACCAATCACCACGCCATCCTCGCGCAAGGCGAGCATGGCGCCGGGCGCCCGGGGCGCAGTGCCCCAGGTCTGCACCACGCTGAACAGCACCACCCGCTGCCCGGCGCGGCGCCATTCGAGGACGCTGCGCAGGACATTGAGGTCGACGCTGTCCATTACGCCTCTGCCTTCTGCCAGCCCTGCAACTGATAACGCACCGGCAGATTGCGGATGCGCTTGCCGGTGGCGGCGAAGATCGCGTTGCACAGTGCCGGCGCAATCGGTGGCACGCCCGGTTCGCCAACGCCGCCCAACGGCACGTCGCCCGGCGGTGTCACCAGATGCACGGCGACTTCCTTCGGCGCCAGCGACATGCGCGCCACTTCGTACATGTGGAAGTTGTCCTGCTGCACCTTGCCGTCCTTGAAACTGATTTCGCCCAGCACCGCGTTGCCCAAGCCCATCACGCAAGCGCCTTCGAACTGCGAACGAATGCGCTCGGGGTTGATCTGCGGCCCGCAGTCCACGGCAATATCAGCCTTGTGCACGATCAGCGTACCGTCGTCTTTTACTTCAACCTCAATCACCGCCGCCACATAGGTGACGAAGCTGTAATGCACCGCCAGACCCAGACCACGGCCCTTCGGCAGTTTGCGTCCCCAACCGGCTGCTTTCGCGGCGGTTTCCAGCACGGTGCGCATGCGCCCGGTATCGATTGGATAACGCTCGGGCGATTCGCCGTAGTTCCACTCTTCGCTCAAGGTGCGCGGGTCGATCTGGCGATCCGGGCCGAGCAGTTTGATCTGGTATTTGAGCGGATCTTCGCCGGCCTTGTGCGCCAGCTCATCGACGAAACTCTGGATCGCGAAACCATGGGGAATGTTCGACACCGAGCGATACCAGCCGACTCGCGTGTGCACGGTGGCTTCGGGGTTTTCCAGACGCACATTGGGAATCGCGTAGGCCATGTTGGTGAAGCCCATGCCCAGTTCGAATGCCGCTTCATGGTTCATGCCCGGCGCGAACAACGCAGTGATGCTCGGTGCCACGGTGCGATGCAGCCAACCGGACGGCATACCGTCCTTGCCCACGCCCGCCTTGAGGTACTCAGCAGACACAGTGTGGAAATACGAGTTGTGGATGTCATCTTCACGCGTCCACTGCACCCGCACGGCTTTACCGGGAAACTCTTTGGCGAGAATCGCTGCTTCAACGACGAAGTCCGGTTTCGACTTGCGGCCGAAACCGCCGCCAAGCAGCGTGACATTGAACGTGACGTTGTCGAACGGCAGCCCAAGACGCTCGGCGATGCGTTCGCGGGTGACTTGTGGCGCCTGACTCGGCGCCCACGCTTCGCAAACGCCATCCTTGTAACGGGCGATGGCGACCATGGGCTCCATCGGTGCCTGCGCCAAGTGCGGCAGGTAATACGAAGCTTCGAGCGTACTCGCGGCGCCGCTCAGGGCCTTGTCGATATCGCCGGTGTTGCGCACCACTTTGCCAGGCTTCAGCGACGCAGCTTCCAGTTCCTTGCGATAGGCGATCGAGTCATAACTGGCGTTCGGCCCATCGTCCCATTCGATTTTCAGCGCCTCGCGGCCCTTGATCGCTGCCCAGGTATTGCTGGCCACCACGGCCACACCGCCCAACGGTTGGAATTCCGAAGGCAACGGGCGACTTTCGATCTGCAGCACTTTGAGTACGCCAGGGACTTTCAGCGCGGCGCTGTCATCCAGCGATTTGACCTTGCCGCCGTACACCGCCGGACGGGCGATGGTCGCGTACAACATGCCATCGAAATGCACATCGGCGCCGTACACGGCACGACCGTTGACGATGTCGTCACCGTCGATGGCTTTGCTGCCTTCCTTGCCGATGTAGCGAAATTCCGACGGTTGCTTGAGGCGCAGACTGTCACGCGCCGGCACTGGCAACGCACTGGCGGCAGCGGCGAGTTCGCCATAGCCCAGTTCACGGCCGGACGGTTTATGGATGACTTTATGCAACTGCGCGTGGCATTCGCCGACCGGCACTTTCCACTGCGCAGCGGCAGCTTGCTCGAGCATGGTCCGCGCCGCCGCGCCACAACGACGCATCGGCTCGTACCAATGACGCATGCTGCGCGAACCGTCAGTGTCCTGGTTACCGAAACGCACTTCATCGCCCGGCGCCTGTTGCACTTTGACGTGCGCCCAGTCGGCTTCCAACTCGTCGGCAACGACCATGGTCAGACTGGTGCGCACGCCCTGGCCCATTTCCGAACGGTTGCAGACCACGGTGACGGTGCCGTCAGCGGCGATGCTGACGTAGACCTTCGGATCATCGATCCAGCCGTTAGGCATGCCATCGGCGCCGAACTGTTTCGGTTTGTCCTCGGCCAACGCATCCTGCCAGCCCCAACTCGCCGCCAGCACCAGCGCACCGGTGGCGCCGACGCCTTTGAGAAAACCGCGACGACTGAGATTGCTCAGGGCGAAATCATTCGGAAGACGGCTCATGCCTTGGCCTCCTTCAAGTGAGTGGAGGCCTGACGAATAGCGGTTTTGATTCGGTTGTAGGTGCCGCAGCGACAAATATTGCCGACCATGGCTTCTTCGATCTGCTCGTCGCTCGGGTTCGGGTTGGTCTTGAGCAACGCGGTGGCCGACATGATTTGCCCGCCCTGACAGAAACCGCATTGGGCTACAGCGGTGTCGAGCCAGGCTTGCTGGACGACCTGACCCACCGGGTCGGCGTGCAGGTTATCGATGGTGGTGACGTTCTGTCCGACCACCGAGCCGATCGGCGTGATGCAACTGCGCGCGGGCAAGCCATCGATATGAATGGTGCACGCGCCACACAGGCCCATGCCGCAGCCGAATTTGGTGCCGTTGTAACCGGCGACATCACGAATCGCCCACAACAGCGGCATGTCTTCGGTGACATCGAGGGGATGGTCTTGACCGTTGAGTTTCAGGGTAATCATGGGCACGCCCGCATATTTTTAGTGGTTATGGGGTCGAGCAATCTGCCGCCGGAAAATCAGCGGTGTGGTTCACGCAGATCGACTCAGGCTAATCAGGCTCTCTCGTGCCGACGGGAACGTCTGCACCGGGCCTTTGGTGGAGCAAATGACGGTTATCGTTAGCTCGCTAAGTTAACCCAGCGTTAACAAAAAAGCCCTGCACTTTTTATCAGTGCAGGGCTTTGGGTGGCGCTTTTGAAAGCGTAGCCTCAATAGCGGTTAGGCTCCATCTCCAGCTCGACATCGAAACGTTCGGCAATGTCTTTCTGGATGCGTTGCGCCAGATCGAGCAGTTGCAAACCGGTTGCCGCGCCGTAGTTGACCAGCACCAGCGCCTGCAATTTATGCACGCCGGCATCGGCCTCACGGAAACCTTTCCAGCCGGCACGCTCGATCAGCCAACCCGCCGCCAGTTTCATCTGCCCATCCGGTTGCGCGTAAGCCACCACGTCCGGGTGCTGCGTTTTGATTTGCGCGACGACGGCCGCCGACACCAGCGGATTCTTGAAGAAGCTGCCGGCATTGCCAAGCACCGCCGGGTCCGGCAGTTTTTCACTGCGGATGCTGCAGATGGCGCGACTGACGTCACTTGGCGTCGGCTGCTCGATACCCTGCTCGGTCAGGCGCTGACGCACCGGGCCGTATTCCAGATGCAGATGCGCGACGCGATCCAGTTTGAAGCGCACGCGCAGAATCAACCAACGCCCAGGCTGCTGCTTGAACAGGCTGTCGCGGTAGGCAAAGTTGCACTCTTCGAGGCTGAAGTCGCGCAACTCGCCGGTCTGGCGATCCAGCGCGGTCAATCCGGCAAACACATCCTTGATCTCGACACCGTAGGCACCGATGTTCTGCATTGGCGCAGCGCCGACGGTGCCGGGAATCAGGCTGAGGTTTTCCAGTCCGGAAAAACCCTGCGCCAGCGTGTATTGCACAAAGGGATGCCAAGGCTCGCCGGCTTCAGCTTCGATCACCACACGATTGCCGTCATCACTGACCACGCGGATCCCCCGCGTCGCCATGCGCAAAACCAGCGCCGGGATATCCGCGGTCAGCAGCAAGTTGCTGCCACCGCCGATCACCAGCATTGGGACGTCATGTGTTTTCGCATAAGCCAACGCCTCACGGACATCGGCGTCGCTATGGGCCTCGGCGAACAGTTGCGCGCGAACATCCACGCCAAAACTGTTGAACGGTTTCAGGGAAACCTGCGGTTGCACCTGCAAACTCATAACCGGCCCTTCACTTCGATCAGCAGTTGGTCACAGGCCGCTTCGATCAGATCCAATACCTGCTCGAAACCCTGATCACCGTCGTAATACGGATCCGGCACTTCATCGACCAGCCCGGCATAACGGCGCAGGAACAGATCCAGTTCAGCCTTGCCGGTGGATGGTTGCAAGGCTTTGAGGTTGCGCAGGTTGCTGTTATCCATGGCCAGAATCAGATCGTAACTGGCGAAGTCAGCACGGCTGACCTGCTGCGCGCGTTGCGCCGACAAGTCATAACCGCGCACTTTGGCGGCGGCCTGGCTGCGTTTGTCTGGCGGATTGCCGACGTGCCAGTCACCGGTGCCGGCGGAGGCCACTTCAACCTGATCCGCCAGCCCCGCTTCACGCAGTTTGTGGCGCAACACGCCTTCAGCGGTGGGCGAACGGCAAATATTGCCCAGGCACACAAACAGAACGCGCATCAGGCCTCCAGCAGGCGACGAACGCGCTCAAGGTCTTCGACGGTGTCGACGCCAGTCGGTGGCGCGATCAACGCGTCAGCAACATGAATGCGCACGCCGTGCCACAGGGCACGCAGTTGCTCGAGGGATTCAGTGTTTTCCAGCCAGCACGGCCCCCAGTTGACGAAATCCTGAAGGAAACCGGCGCGGTAGGCATAAATGCCGATATGGCGACGATATGGCACGCCTTCCGGCAATTGCTCGCGGCTCTTGGCGAACGCGTCGCGTGCCCACGGCAGGGTCGCGCGGCTGAAGGTCAGCGCCAGACCGTTGATGTCACTGACGACCTTGACCACGTTCGGATTGAACAGGGTTTCCACGTCCTCGATCGGCTCGGCCAGCGTGGCCATGCGCGCTTCGGTGTGGGCGGCGAGGTTGGCGGCGACCTGATCGATCACGCTCGGTGGAATGAGCGGCTCGTCACCCTGCACGTTGACCACGATCGCGTCAGGCTCGAGGCCCAGTTTCGCCGCGACTTCGGCCAGACGGTCGGTGCCGGAATTATGGTCTTCACGGGTCAGCACCACTTCGGCGCCAAAGGCCTTGCAGGCCTCGACGATGCGCGCATCGTCAGTCGCAACCACCACGCGGCTGGCGCTGCTTTTGCTCGCCTGTTCCCAGACGTGCTGGATCATCGGCTTGCCGGCGATGTCCAGCAGCGGTTTGCCCGGCAGACGGGTCGAGGCGAAACGTGACGGGATGACAACGGTGAAGGCAGTGGTCATTTATCCAGACGCTCGTCGGTGGTCAGGGTACGGGCTTCGCTTTCGAGCATCACCGGGATGCCGTCGCGGATCGGGTATGCCAGACCGGCGCCCTTGCTGATCAACTCGGTCTTGTCGGCGCTGAGCTTGAGCGGGCCTTTGCAGATCGGGCACGCGAGGATATCGAGCAATTTGGTGTCCATGAACATTCCCTGAGTAAAGAGTTAAGGCAAAAGCCGATCGGGCAACAGGCGCATCAGCTGCGTGTCAAACCAGGCCACGAAGGCCGGCGACGGCACGGCATCGACCGCCAGATACCACCAGTCGGCTGTAGCGAAGGCACGGCACTTCACCGCGTCCTTTTCGGTCATCACCAACGGCAATGACGGTGTGAAATTCAAGGCCTGCACGCTGTATTCGGCGTGATCGGCAAACGCGTGGGGCACTGCGCGCCAGTCTAGCGCTTCGAGGGTATTGAAGAAACGTTGCGGATTGCCAATCCCGGCGACCGCGTGCACGGCCTGGCCGGACGGGAAATGATCGAGCGACTTGCGCTCGCCACTGCGCAGATTGACCAGCGCGGTGGGTTGCAGACGGAAAGCAAAACCGTCATCTCGGTCTTCAGTGGCACCATTGAACAGCACGCCGTCGACGCTTTGCAGGCGCTCGATCGGCTCCCGCAACGGTCCGGCCGGCAGACAACGCTTGTTGCCCAGACCACGGGCGGCATCGATGAGCACCAGTTCCAGATCTCGCGCCAGACGGTAATGCTGCATGCCGTCATCCGACAGGATCAGATCCAGCGGTTCGCTGGCGAGCAAGGCTTTGACGGCGGCGCTGCGATTGGGGTCAATCATCAACGGTACGCCGGTGCGCTGGACGATCAGCAGCGGTTCGTCTCCGGCAATGTCGGCGGCTTGATCGGCCTCAACCCGCCACGGCAGCTGCGGCGGTTTGGCACCGTAACCACGGCTGACCACGCCGACGCGCAAGCCGCTGCGCCGACAGTGCTCGATCAGCCAGAGAATCATCGGTGTCTTGCCGGTGCCACCCACGGTGATGTTGCCGACGACGATTAACGGCACCGGTGGCTGATAGATCTCGCCCTCACCGTCGAGAAAGCGCTGGCGTTTTTTGACTACCACGCGGCGGTACAACAACTCCAACGGCCGCAGCAACGTCAGGGCCGGGTGCCCCTGATACCACGCGGCTAGCAAACGATCGGACAGACTCATCAGGATTTCGGCGCCGCCTCGACCGTGGTCATGCGCAGATGGCTGAAACCGAGCTTGCCGGCCGCGTCCATGGCGGTGATCACTGATTGATGCTGAGTCTTGCCATCGGCACTGATCGACAACGGCATGTTGGTGTCGCCGTTGGACTCTTTCTGCATGGCTTCCATCAGGGTCGCCAGATCATTTTTCGGCAAAATCTTGTTGTTCACCGAAAACACGCCCTCAGCGCTGATAGCCACATCAATCTGCTTGAGCTGCTGGTCTTCGGCCGGTGAGCCGCTGACCGCTTCCGGCAGGTCGACGCGCAACTGGGTTTCACGGGTAAACGTGGTGGTCACGACGAAAAACAGCAGCAGGATAAACACCACATCGATCAGCGATGCGAGGTTGATGTCGATGGTTTCCCGAGGCTTGCGACGGAATTTCACGCGCGGCCCTCGGCCAGATCGACGTCACGGTCGCCTTGCACCACTTCAACCAGTTTGATCGCTTCCTGCTCCATACCGACGACCAGTTCATCGATGCGGCGCTGCAGGAACCGGTGGAAGAACACTGCCGGAATACCGACCATCAAGCCCGCCGCCGTGGTGATCAGCGCTTTCGAGATACCGCCGGCCAATACCGAGGCATTGGTGGTCATACCTGAACCGGTGAAGGCACTGAAAATGTCGATCATGCCCAACACCGTGCCCAGCAGGCCCAGCAGCGGCGACATGGCGGCAATCGTGCCCAGCGCATTGACGTAGCGTTCGAGCTCGTGAATAACGCGGGCGGCGGCTTCTTCAATGCACTCTTTCATGATCTCGCGACCATGCTTGGAGTTGGCCAGACCGGCGGCGAGGATTTCTCCCAGCGGCGAATTGGCGCGCAATTCCTTGAGCTTTTCTTTATTGAGCTGCTTGTCCTTGATCCACACCCAGACCTGGCCCAGCAGATGCTCGGGGGTGACGCGACTGGCGCGCAGGGTCCACAGGCGTTCGGCGACGATCGCCATGGCCGCGATGGAGCTCAGAATGATCGGCAACATCATCCAGCCGCCGGATTTGACCAATTCCCACACAGTGACAGTCCCCTCGAAAAAGTGCGCCACTTTACCATACCGATTCACGATTAAGACCCGCCGCCCCGACGACCGTGATGCCCCATTCGCCCACGCCCCGATCAACGGGCCAGTGCGGGCGGATCACGCCAGAAACGCCGTTGCTGACGCATTGTGCGTGGCGCCTTGAAGGTACCCAGTTGCAGATGAATGGCGCCCTGCTCGGCGCTGTCGTAAATGTGCAGATTCAATTTTCGATAACGCGCCAGCACGGTCGGGTGCGGATGGCCGAAAGAGTTGCCATGGCCTCGCGAGATCAGCACGGACTCAGGCTGCAAGACTTTGAGCAGCGCCATGGACGATGAACTGCGGCTGCCATGGTGCGGCGATTGCAGCCATTGCGTCGGCACGGCCAGCGGACTGTCGAGCAGCAAGCGCTCGGCATGGCTGTCGATGTCGCCGGTCAGCAGCAAGCGCTCGCCATTGGCCTCGATCTGCATTACGCAGGAACGCTGATTGCTGTCGTGAGCCTCCGCCCACTGCCAGAGCTGAAAACGCACGCCGTCCCATTGCCATTGCTGGCCGCTTTCGCAGGCTTCGGCGCCCAATTGCGCGGGCAGTGCCGCCGGATCGCCGCTGAGCACATGAGCGACGGTCAAACCGCGCATGATCGCCAGAGCGCCACCCGCGTGATCGGCGTCCGCATGGCTAAGCAGCATCCGGTCAAGTTTCTCTACACTGAGCTTGCGCAACGCGGGCAGTACCACCCGTTCGCCGAGATCGAAATCGCCAAAGCGTGGCCCAGCGTCATAGAGCAACGCGTGATGACGAGTACGAATCAAGATGGCCAGGCCTTGGCCGACATCGAGCTGCCAGATATCGGCCAATCCTTCATCCAGCCGTTCGCGTGGTGGCACGACCAGCAGCAATAGCAATGGCCAGCCCAGTGCACGCATCGGCACGCCGCGCGGCAACAGCAACAACACGGCACCGAGGCTGCCGAGCAACCAGACCCAACCCGGCACAGCGGCGGCTGTCCATGCCGGCCACTGCCCGGCGATCACGGCCAAAGTACGAAACAGCGCATCGATCAAACCGCCGGCCAGCCACAAAAGACCTTCACCGACATACGGCACCGGCAACATTAACGTGCCGAGCAGTGCTGGCGGCAATACAACCAGGCTGACCCAAGGCACTGCCAACAGGTTCGCCAGTGGTCCGCTAAGACTGATCGGCAGATTCAGTGCCAGCAACACCGGACACAGACCGATGGCAATCAACCACTGCGCCCGCGTCCAGGTTTGCCACCAACGCCACGCGCCCAGCCGACCGCCAAAGGTGAAGATCAACACGGCAACAGCGGTAAAGGACAGCCAGAAACCGGGGCGCAGACTGGCCAGGGGATCGAGCAAAAGCACCGCATTGAACGCCAGCAACAACGGCCACCATGCACCAAGATGACGAAAACGCAGGCGCCACAACAGCACCAGACCGACCATCACACAGGCGCGCTGTACCGGCACGTCGAATCCTGCGAGCAGGCCATAACCGAGCGCCGCCGCAAATGCCAGACCACAGGCCCACGGCAACCAGGGCCAGCGCAGCGGCCACAGGCCAAAACGGGCCAATCCGCTGACCAGCATGTACATCACTGCCGCCAGCAAGCCAATGTGCTGACCGGAAATCACCAGCAAGTGCACGGTGCCGGTGTCCTGCAGAATCTGCCAGTCCTCGCGACTGAGTCCCGAGCCATCGCCCAGCACCAGCGCCGCCAGTGCCCCGCCCCGTCCCTGTGCGTCTACCTCAAGCAAACGCTGACGAATACTGTCGCGCCAGGCCCAGCGTGCTTCGCTCAGGCGTTGGCCGTCCTTGATCGTGCCGGTGGCGCCGATGCGTTGCGCCAGCAGCCATGCTTCGTAATCGAAAGCGTGCGGATTGAGCAATCCACCCGGACGCTTGAGCTTGACCGCTAATCGCCAACGCTCGCCACTGTTGACCGGCGGGCCGGCGTACCAGGCGAGTCGCATCAGCGCCGGCAGTTTTTCATGCCGTGAGTGTGCATCGGCCAATTCGAAGCGCACCACGCCGTCGCTGTTCTGCGGCAAACCGACGACCCGCCCTTCAACCCACCGGGTTTCGCCATCCAGCCCGATCGGCAAGCGATCATTCAGCGCCCACTGCGCACCGACGCTGGCCCACGTGAAGCCAAACAGCAAAAACGCCAAGGGGTAGCTGCGAAACGGCAGCAGCATCAAAGCCACGACCGGCAACAGCAGCATCAACCAGACCGGCGGTAGTGCCGGCATAAAAACCGGGGCCAGCAGACCGGCTGCGAGCGCCATCATCCCTGTGCGCATAAGCCCGTCCTTGAGAGTCCCGCTTTTAGGCATAGCGGGTGTCGGGCACAAGCGTCGTCAACAATTGTCACAAAGTCTGAATGGGCGCTTCGTAGAATCCAGACATACTTGCCGCCTTAACCGACCGAGAAGCCTTATGCCCCGGCGCTTATTCAAACGTTACATGCCCGACCCGACGAGCATCAGGGAACACAAATCCTTACGCTTTCTCGGCAAGTTGCTGCATGACCCGAACCTCTGGCACCTCAATCGCCACTCGGTCGCCCGAGCGATGGCCGTCGGCCTGTTCGCCGCATTCCTGCCGATTCCGGCGCAGATGCTGGTGGCGGCTGCCCTCGCCGTCATGGTGCGAGGGAATATGCCGATTGCGGTCAGTCTGGTGTGGCTGACCAATCCGATCACCATGCCGGCCGTGTTTTTCTGCACTTATCAGGCCGGGGCGTTTTTGATGGACGTGCCCGCCCGGCATCTGCCGGATGAGCTGACCTGGGAATGGATCAGCGGCGAGTTGTCGACGCTGTGGCAGCCGTTTCTGCTCGGTTCGGTGGTGGTAGGGCTGGTGCTTGGCGCCCTCGCCTACTGTCTGGTGATGATGTATTGGCGCTGGTGGGTCGCGCGGCAATGGGCGCGGCGCAAGAAAAGCCGCATGCGCTGAATGCAAAACGGCCTCCGCAGTGGGAGGCCGTTCTGGTTTGTGGCGTCTGCATTCGCGAGCAGGCTCACTCCTACATTGGAATTCGTTCCCCTGTAGGAGTGAGCCTGCTCGCGATGGCCACGACTCGGTCTGGAGTCAGGTACGCATCCCGCGCCCACTCACCAGCAACCGCGCACAACCGAGATACAACACCACCGTCGCCACCAGCATAAAGGTGATCGCGATGCCGATGCGGATATCCGACACACCCAGAATGCCGTAACGGAAAGCGTTGACCATGTGCAGCACCGGGTTGGCCAGCGACACGGTCTGCCAGAACGGCGGCAGCAGCGTGATCGAGTAGAACACCCCACCCAGGTACGTCAGCGGCGTCAGCACAAAGGTCGGGATGATCGAAATATCATCGAAGTTGCGCGCAAACACTGCGTTGATGAAGCCCAGCAGCGAGAAGATCGTCGCCGTCAGTACCACCACGAGGATGGTCACGCCGAGGTGATGCACCTGCAAATGGGTGAAGAACAGCGACAGAATCGTCACGATCACACCCACCATCAAGCCACGCAACACGCCGCCAATGGTGAAGCCGATCAGAATCGTGTGCGGCGATACCGGCGACACCATCAGTTCCTCGATGGAACGCTGGAACTTGCTGCCGAAGAAACTCGAGACCACGTTGCCGTAAGAGTTGGTGATCACCGACATCATGATCAGCCCCGGCACGATGTACTCCATGTAAGTGAAGCCGCCCATGTCACCGATCTGGCGACCGATCAGATTGCCGAAAATCACGAAGTACAGAACCATGGTGATCGCCGGCGGCAGCAGCGTTTGCGGCCAGATCCGCGTGAAGCGTTTGACCTCGCGGTAAACAATGGTCTGCAGGGCGACGAGGTTGGGACGGAATTCGGAACTCATACCGCCACCTTCGACAGATTTTTCTCGACCAGGGACACGAACAGCTCCTCGAGGCGATTGGTTTTGTTGCGCAGGCTCAGCACTTCGATGTTTTGTTGCGCCAACTGGGTGAACAACGCCGTGATGCCCATGGACTTGTCGACCTGGACTTCAAGGGTATGGCTGTCGAGCAATCGGGCGGGGTAGCCGAGCAATTGCGGCGCAGCGTTCAAGTCGTTTTTCAGGTCCAGCAGGAAGGTTTCCACGTGCAACTGGCCCAGCAATTGTTTCATGCTAGTGTTCTCGACGATGGTGCCGTGGTCGATGATGCCGATGTTGCGGCACAACTGCTCGGCCTCCTCCAGATAGTGCGTGGTGAGGATGATGGTGATGCCTTTCTGGTTCAGTTCGGTGAGGAACGTCCACATCGAACGGCGCAGCTCGATATCGACGCCTGCGGTCGGTTCATCAAGGATCAGCAGACGCGGTTCATGCACCAGTGCGCGGGCAATCATCAAGCGCCGCTTCATACCGCCCGACAGCGAACGCGACGGCACATCGCGCTTGTCCCACAAGCCCAGTTGGGTCAAATACTGCTCGGCGCGTTCCTTGGCGATCTTCGCCGGAATGCCGTAGTAACCGGCCTGGGTCACGACGATGTCGAAGGTCTTTTCAAACTGGTTGAAGTTGAATTCCTGGGGCACGACGCCGATCGAGCGCTTGAGCTGCGCAGGATTTTTGTCCAGGTCATGACCGAAGATATTCACCGTGCCGCTGGTCTTGTTGACCAAGGTCGAGAGAATGCCGATGGTCGTGGATTTGCCGGCACCGTTGGGGCCGAGCAAGGCGAAAAAGTCACCTTCGGCGACGTCCAGATCGATACCACTCAAGGCCTGGAACCCGTTGCCGTAGGTTTTGGTTAGCTGCCGGATGGACAGAGCGGAACTCATATCTGATTTACGCACCATTGAAGGGAAAAAGGAGACGGCGGCGAAGGATCGAACCGCAGCGCAAGTGCGCAATGGTGCTTGCCGCCGCCGTACAAGTACAGTCAAGTGTGTCGATAGTAGGTATTAAGTCAACGCGGTCATAACCGCTTTCTGGTAGGCCGAACGCTGCTTCAGGCGCTCGTACCAGGCTTGCAGATGGGGTTGCGGGGCGCGTTCGATGGGCATCTCGAACCAGGCATAAATGAAACTGCCCAACGGGATATCGCCCATGCCGATGTCATTGCCGGAAAGATACGGCTGACTGGCCAAGGCACTGTCGGCCATGCTCAGCAACTCGTTGCATTCCTTGATCGCGGCGTTGATTGCCGTCCAGTCCTGCTTGTCCGCCGGCGTGCGCAACACACCCCAGAACACCGTGCGGAAAGGACCGGCAAAACTCGAAGTGGTCCAGTCCATCCACTTGTCAGCGACGGCGCGCGCCTGCGGATCTGCCGAATACCAATGGCTGTCGGGCGCATGTCTGGCCAGCAGATAGCGGACGATGGCGTTGGACTCCCACAACACAAAACCGTCGTCCTCGATCACCGGCACCCGCCCGTTCGGGTTCATCGCCCGATACTCGGGTGTGTCGACCACGCCGAATGCGCCGCCGGCATCAATCGCTTCGTAGGCCAGGCCGAGCTCCTCGGCGGCCCACAATGGCTTCCTGACATTCGATGAGTTTTTCCGTCCCCAGATCTTCAGCATGACCGCCTCTTTTCAAATGAGTGGGCAGGCAGCATACGCCGGATCAGGTACGGCTCAAATCACTCTGCATATCACCGAGCAGTTGCGGCTGCTGATCAGTGAACAGATGCGGATAACACTTTTGCAGATGCTCGAAGAAGAACGTTTCCGGCACATCGGAAAATTGCCCGTGGTCGACCAGATACTCCATCAACTGCGCACCGTCACGGTTGAACGGATGGAAAACGCTGTCGTTGATGCCGTCGAACTCCAGCGGCGCGACATTGAACAACTCGCAGAGCTTCTGGTTGAACGCCGGTGTTGCCTTGATCCAGCGATCATTGAGAAAGAACTCGGTATAGCCGTGCATGGCGAACATATCGCTTTTCAGCAACTCGAGCAGACGCGGGGTCGACAGGTGATTTTTCACATCGGCCAGACCGATGCGCGCCGGGATCCCGCAATGCCGCGCGCAGCCCGCCAGCAGCGTGGCTTTCGGTACGCAATAACTCTCCCCCGTCGCCAGCGCATAACTGCCGCACAAGGTCTGCGGATCGCGGCTGAAGGTGTAGGGGTTGTAGCGCACCGCCTCACGCACGGCGTAATAAAGACTGATCGACTGCTCGAGCGGATCGCGACTGATGCCCCGATGCAGTTCGGCGAACTCCACCACCGCCGGGTGGTCACTATCGATGAAGCGGCCGGGACTCAGATACTCGTGCATGACGACAATCTCCTGGGTGAGCCCCGAGTCTAGCGATACCTTCAGCACAGAGATAACGACGTTTCGGCCAAACTTGCACGCAAAGACGCGGGATCAGCGAACGATTTCCCACAGGTGTTGCCCACCGAACCTACGAACACCATCCGGGGTTTCCCACGATTTCAATCACCTTGGTCTGACCACCCGCTTTTACAGATGCCGTCTAAGCTCTGGAGGGTCGATTTGCCTTGGTTCACGGAGGACTGAATATGCTGTTGTTGTGGATACTGGTTTTGATCGTTGGCGTGGCGTATCTCGCCCACCGGCGTATTTCCCCTCTGCCTGCGTTGGGCATCGTTGCCGTCTACCTGCTGGCGATGGGCATTTTCAGTCATGCGCCGGGCTGGTTATTGGCGGTGTTGTGGATCTTGCTGGCGGTGGTCGCTGCACCGCTGCTGTTGCCTGACCTGCGCCGCAAACATTTCACTGCGCCGCTGTTCAGCTGGTTCCAGAAAACCCTGCCGCCGATGTCGCAGACCGAACGCGACGCGATCGACGCCGGCACCGTGTGGTGGGACGGCGAGCTGTTCAGCGGCCGCCCGGACTGGGACAAGCTGCTGGCCTATCCCAAGGCGCAATTGAGCGAAGAAGAACAGGCGTTCATCGACGGCCCGACCGAAGAGCTTTGCGCGATGGTCACTGACTGGCAGATCGGCCAGTCGATGGACCTGCCGGCCGAAGCCTGGACGCACATCAAGGAACACGGCTTTTTTGCCCTGATCATTCCGAAAGAATTCGGTGGCAAAGGCTTCTCTGCATACGCGCACTCGCAAGTGGCGATGAAACTGGCCACCCGCAGCGGTGACCTCGCCTCCACTGTCATGGTGCCGAACTCACTCGGCCCGGCCGAACTGCTGCTGCATTACGGCACCGACGAACAACGCAATCACTACCTGCCGCGTCTGGCCCGGGGCGATGACATTCCGTGCTTTGCCCTCACCGGCCCGCTCGCGGGTTCCGATGCCGGCGCGATGCCCGACACCGGGATCATCTGCAAAGGCCAATGGCAAGGTCAGGAAGTCATCGGCCTGCGCCTGAACTGGGAAAAGCGTTACATCACTCTTGGCCCCGTGGCCACCCTGCTCGGTCTGGCCTTCAAGGCCTATGACCCGGAACATCTGCTGGGCGACAAGGAAGACCTTGGCATCAGCCTGGCACTGATCCCGACCGACACCGCCGGCGTGGAAATCGGTCGTCGTCACCTGCCGCTGGGCGCGGCATTCATGAACGGCCCGAACTCCGGCAAGGATGTGTTTATCCCGCTGGACTTCCTGATCGGCGGTCAGGAAATGCTCGGCAAGGGCTGGATGATGCTAATGAACTGCCTGTCGGTCGGCCGTTCGATCTCATTGCCAGCCGTCGGTACCGGCGCGGCCAAATTCACCAGTCTGGTCACGGGTCAGTACGCGCAGATTCGCGAGCAGTTCAACGTGCCGCTGTCGGCGTTCGAGGGCATTCAGGAGGCCATGGCGCGCATCGGCGGCAACGCGTGGATGATGGACGCGGCACGCATGCTCACCGCCAACGCGGTGGACCTGGGCGAAAAACCTTCGGTGCTGTCGGCGATCCTCAAGTACCACCTCACCGAACGCGGCCGCGAGTGCATCAGCCATGCGATGGATGTGCACGGCGGCAAGGCGATCATCATGGGGCCGAACAACTACCTCGGGCGCAGCTGGAACGGTGCGCCGATCTTCATCACCGTGGAGGGCGCAAACATCCTTTCGCGCAACCTGATGATCTTCGGTCAGGGCGCGATTCGCTGCCATCCGTTTGTACTGAAGGAGATGGCTCTGGCCGGCCGCGAAGACAAGGATCAGGCGTTGAAAGAGTTCGATGGCCTGCTGCTCAAACACATCGGGTTCGCCGTAAGCAACGCGGCCAGCACGCTGGTGCTGAACCTCGGTTTCGGCCACTTCGAACATGCGCCGGGCGACAAGATCAGTCAGGGTTACTTCCGCGCACTCAATCGCCAGGCAGCGGCATTTGCCATGCTCGCCGACTTCAGCATGATGCTGCTCGGCGGCGAACTGAAGCGTCGTGAGCGTCTGTCGGCACGTTTGGGTGATGTATTGAGCAACTTGTATCTGGCCTCGGCTGCGCTTAAGCGTTACCACGATCTGGATTCGCCGGCCTATATGGAACCGCTGTTCCGTTGGGCGATGGAAGAAAGCCTCGGCCAATCGGAACGGGCGCTGGATGAGTTGCTGCGCAACTTCCCGAACAAGGTGTTCGGCGGTCTGCTGCGAGCCATCGTGTTTCCGTTCGGTCGTCGTCACAAAGGCCCGTCGGACAAACTCGGTGCCGAAGTGGCTGGGGTCATTGGTCGCGCCAAGGGCGATCCGGCGCTGGAAGAACTGCTTGCCGGTTGCTATCGCCCACAGTCGGCAGACGATGCCGTCGGCGCGCTGCAACACGCCAGTGATCTGCTGAATGCCGCACAGCCGTTGCACAAAAAACTGCACACCTCGCTGAAAAGCGGTCAGGTCAAACCGGTCGCGGGTGAACACGCCATCGATGCCGCGCTTGAAGCTGGAGTATTGCAACCAGTGGAAGCGCAGAGTCTGCGCGATGCCGAAGCGGCGCGACGCAAGGTGATCGACGTCGATGATTTCGACAAAGAGGAGCTGGCGCTGGCAGAGGGCAAAGTCCGCTGATCCTGACAAACATGTCCAACAGGGCGCAGGAGCTTTATACTCCTGCGCCCGTTTTGCTCTTGAGGACTTATCTCGTGTCCAACGTCGTTGCCGATCATCTTGTTTTGCTCGACCACCTGCGCAGTATCCTGGTCGCCGTAGGTGAGGCCGAACAGGTTCCCGAAGAAAGCCATGCCCTGTTCCTGGAGCGTTTCGACGAACTGCTGGCATCGCTGCCGATCGATCCGATCGAAAGCCAGTACCTGGGACAGGACATCCTGACTCAAGTGATTACCCGTTACCCGCAAATCGCCCACCTGATCCCGCGCGATCTGCTGTGGTTCTTCGCCGGTGATTGCCTGCACTATTTGGCCGATGAAGAGATCGACATGTATCAGGCACTGGAAGAACGCCGTTACGAAGCCGAACAGAACGATGAACCGTTCGACTGGAACCAGGAAAAACAGCTGCTGGCGATGTCCGCTCAGGACAGCAAGCACTGATTTAACTGTTTGGTTGAAGGTCAAAAGATCGCCGCCTTCGGCAGCTCCTACATTGACTGTGTACGCCCGTCATAACGGATACACGCAATCCTCTGTAGGCGCTGCCGCAGGCTGCGATCTTTTGTTTTTGCGTTACAACAACCCTTCGCTTTCGGGCAATTCATAGGCCATCGCGGCGTTGCTCTCCCCCACTGATTTGCCCGGCTTGCTCAAGGTCGGTTCTTTCTCCAGGCATTCCACCAGATAGTCGATAAACACCCGCAATTTGGGTGGTAGATAACGCGTCGGCGAGTGCAGCAACCACAATCCGCCGTGATAGGACGCAAGGAAGGTCCAATCCGGCAGCACCTGGACCACCAACTTTTGCTCCAGCGCATAGCGGGCAGTGAAATATGGCAGGCTACCAATGCCGATGTGTTGCAACACCGCGCCCAATCGAACGCCGGTGTGATTGGCGGCATAGCGACCGCGCACACCCACCGTTACCGCTTTGCTGCCTTTCTTGAATTTCCAGCGCGCATCGCTCGGGGTTTCGCCCAGATAGATACAACTGTGATTGAGCAAATCATGCGGGTGAGTCGGTGTGCCGTGCTCGGCCAGGTATTGCGGCGTGGCACAGAGCAAGTGATCAATGGTCAGCAATTGCCGCCCGACCAGTCCGGCCGGTGGTCGATCGGTGATGCGAATCGCCAGATCGACATGGTCGTCGATCAAATCGACCTGGCGATCCTCAAGCAACAGCTCGACATCGACCTTGGGATAACGCCGCAGAAACTCGGGCATGTGCGGATGAATCACAAAGCGCCCTACCGCTTTCGGTACGCTGACCCGCACCAGTCCTTCGGCTTCATGGGTGAACTGGCCACTGATCTCCATGACCGATTTGGCTGCGCTGACCATTTCCTGACAGCGCTTGAATACCTCCTCGCCGCCATCACTCAAACGCAGCTTGCGCGTGGTGCGCTGCAGCAGCCGCGTGGCCAAGGCTTTTTCCAGGCGCGAGATACTGCGGCTCACCGCTGACGGCGATGACCCCAGCTGCCGAGCGGCCTCAGAGAAGCTGCCGGTCTCCACGACTTTGACGAAAATCGCCATTTCACCGAGCAGCGGTAGCGGCAGATTGATGCTCACAGCGCACAAGTCCTTTGATGTTTGAACGGATTATCACGTTATTGCACGATTCATATAATAAAAAAAGAAACTTTAATAAGGGCATGGAATATGACGCTTCGCCTCTTTTTCCATAGTGATGACCTCAAGGCCAATGTGGAAGTCCTCGACTGCACGCCCCAAGAGCACGAATTCGCCGTGGTATTACGCGCCACGCTGTTTCACCCGCAGGGCGGCGGCCAGCCCTGTGATACCGGCTGGATCGGTGAAAGCCAGGTGCTGCGCGTGGTACAGGAGCCGGACCGGATCATCCATTTTGTCGATCGCCCGGTGGCGCTCGGCATGACCTGTATCCGCATCGACGAACAGCGCCGAAACTTCAATACACGCATGCATTCAGCCGGCCACTTGATCGGGCATTTCGTTCAGGCGTTGGGCTGGATGCCTATCAAGGCACACCACTGGCCGGACGAAGGTCGAGTGCAATTCAAACCCGGCGATGGTGCGCAGGAAGTCGATGCAGAGACCGTTCAACACGGAATCGCCCAGTGGATCGAGCACGATCTGCCGCGCCTGACCTCGCTGCGCGAAGGTGCGCGAGAAATCGGTTTCGGTGAACTGCCCGCCTATGGCTGTGGCGGCACCCATGTACGTAGCCTGAAGGATCTGGGCACTGTCACGATCGCGTCCCTTTCGCAGAAGAAAGGCACGTTGTCTGTCCACTACAGCGTGGATTGAGCATTTCGGACGCGGCCTCACGCAACGTCCGACGCCGGGGAACCGCATTCGCAGGTTCCGTTGACTATCGATAGATGGACCTAAAAAATGATGCTAGACGTCGAGCGTCTCGATGAGACGTGCATAAAAAAACTGGCCAACGAAGAAGTCCTCGCCATCCGCGTCAAAGGCTTTTTGCCTGAGCCGCTGGCCATTCAGATTGGCGACAAGATTCTCGCTCCAGGCTTTGAGGGTTACATCAACGCACCGAGTATCGGCCGCATCGGCATGGCCTTTTATGAGGCGGAAAATCAACCGTTGCTGATTGAGGACTACTTCGAACGCGCCACCAGCAACATCGCCGAACTGCGCAATCGCTGCGCGCCCTACTCTTCACCGATCGACACCTTGCGCTGCATGCTCGACGAATCCTGGCCCGCCGGCGCACACCTGGAAAACCTCTACGGCCGGAAAATGTATGTTGGCCTTTCGCGAGTGGTGAAACCGGGGGTGTGCTTCCTCGCCCACCACGACATCTTCGCCAAGGACGCCCCGGACAGCTTCCAGGCCCGCAGCCTTGAGGCGCAGTTTGCCTGCAACGTCTACCTGAACATGCCGACCGAAGGCGGCGCGTTGCAGATGTGGGACGACGACATCAGCCCCGATCAATTCGACGAAATGCGGGGTGACAGCTATGGCATCGAACCGGCGCTGCTCGGCCCGCCGGCCCTCGAAGTGAGACCGCAACCCGGCGATTTCATCATGTTCAATTCGCGTCGCATGCACTCGGTGACCCCGGGCGTGGCAGACCCGCGCTTGAGTCTTTCCTTTTTTGTCGGCTATCGCGGCAATGCTTCACCCCTGACCTACTGGAGCTGAGATGTATTCGAATTATCTGGGCGAGTTTTTGGCGCTGGCTACCATTCACTTTCTGGCCGTGGTTGCTCCCGGCCCGGACTTCGCAGTCACTATTCGCCAGAGCGTACGCTTCGGCCGACTGGTGGGAATCTGTACGGCGCTGGGGATCGGCGCGGGGATTTCCGTGCACGTGCTGTACACGCTGCTGGGAGTCGGGGCGCTGATGCACACCACTCCGTGGTTGCTGACCGTGGCCAAAGTGATTGGCGGGGCTTATATCCTGTATCTGGGTGTCAGCCTGTTGCGCAGCAAGCCGAAATCGTCCCTTGAAGGTGAAAAGACCAGCGAGGAGCCGGTGGTTGAACAGACGTTATTCAAGGCCTTCAGCACCGGTTTTCTGACCAATGCGACCAACCCCAAGGCCACGCTGTTTTTCCTGGCCATCTTCACCACGATCATCAGCGCCAGCACGCCCCTGCAGATCCAGGCCTTTTACGGGCTGTGGATGTGCTTTGTGAATGCGCTGTGGTTTGTTGTGGTCGCGCTGTTTTTCTCAAGCAATCGGGTTCGCTTGCTGTTCATGCGCATGGGCCATTGGTTTGAACGCACGATGGGCGTGGTGCTGATTCTGTTTGCCGGTCGCCTGATGCTGTCCTGGTAAGCCGACGCATAACGCAAAAGGCCCGCCGAATCGCTTCGGCGGGCCTTTTTCATGACTGATGACTCAACTACAAATCGTGCGCATACAAAAACGCCGCTCAGTTGAGCGGCGTTTTTGTGAATATGGAGCGGGAAACGAGACTCGAACTCGCGACCCCGACCTTGGCAAGGTCGTGCTCTACCAACTGAGCTATTCCCGCAATGGCGTCCCCTAGGGGACTCGAACCCCTGTTACCGCCGTGAAAGGGCGGTGTCCTAGGCCACTAGACGAAGGGGACACAGGCTACAACTTTCACTAATAAAAACGCCGCTCACTGAGCGGCGTCTTTAGAATTTGGAGCGGGAAACGAGACTCGAACTCGCGACCCCGACCTTGGCAAGGTCGTGCTCTACCAACTGAGCTATTCCCGCAAATGGCGTCCCCTAGGGGACTCGAACCCCTGTTACCGCCGTGAAAGGGCGGTGTCCTAGGCCACTAGACGAAGGGGACACGCTACCCGGAACACATGGTGTGTGTTTCGGTGTCCAGATCCTTGTCCGAAGACTTGGTTCTGGTTTCACTCAGCACCGCCCGAAAGCACTGCTGTTTAAAATTGGAGCGGGAAACGAGACTCGAACTCGCGACCCCGACCTTGGCAAGGTCGTGCTCTACCAACTGAGCTATTCCCGCATTGGCGTCCCCTAGGGGACTCGAACCCCTGTTACCGCCGTGAAAGGGCGGTGTCCTAGGCCACTAGACGAAGGGGACACGCTACAACATTCACTCCCTGCCGCGCTTCGCTGTGTGCTTTACGCTGCAAGTGGCGCGCATTCTATGGATGGATTGAGAGGTCGTCAACCCCTTGATATAAATTTATTTAAATCAATGACTTCGACCTGCTTTACGGCGGCAACCGGGCTTTTCCGTCGCCCGACGATTGACGCCTATATTCCGCCACTCGCCAAGACGTTATAGTCCACCGCACAGTGATGGCAATCTGCACATGCATCGCCAGCATTCATATAAGCAGCGTGCGGCCGATACAGATTGAACCTGCCGATCCAACTCGTCGAGCGGCGCTAGGCGGCTAAATGCCCAGCCACTACACTCGCATGCGAACCCTATAAAGAGGTCTTACCGGTGACACCACTCATGATCACCCTGCTAGTCATAGCCGGGATCGCAATTCTGATCGCCATTGGCTACATGAACCATGTGGTGGAAAACAACAAACTGGAGAAGGCCCGTACCAAGGTCGAACTGAACGACCGCCTGCGCCGCTGCGGCGAACTGACCGAGACCTTCCCGGGCCAGTTCATGACTCCGGCCCTCAAGCTGCTGCTGACCCGCTTGGAGCTGAATGTCTGCCAGCGCCTGCTGAACCTGGAAAAAACCAGCGCCACCACCAAAGCGCGCATCACCGAACTGAGCGCATTGGTCGCCCAAGGCGAATCGATCCCGGTCAACAACCCTCCGGCGCCGATCCTGACCGAAGCCAAAGCCAAAGACGTGCGCTTCCTGCTCGAAGCCCTCCACGGCCAGATCACCCGCGCCGCCCACGACGGCTTCCTGCCACCGAACGAAGCCAAACACTGGATCCGCGAGGTCCGCCACATACTTGTGCTGCTGCACATCGAATTCTTCAACAACCTCGGCCAACAGTCCCTGCAACAAAACCAGCCCGGCCAGGCCCGCCTCGCCTTCGAACGCGGCGTGCAATACCTGCGCAAACAGCAGGACCCACAGGTGTATGCAGAACAACTGCAATATCTGGAAAAACTGCTGGCCCGCGCCAACGCCCAGGTCATGGACAAAATTGCACCGGTTGAAGGTGAGGAGAACCAACTGACCGCCGGCCTAAAAGATGTAGAGGCCGATGCCGACTGGAAAAAGAAAGTGATTTACGACTGATTGCAGATGTTGAAAGAGAAGCCACCGAGAGGTGGCTTTTTTTGTGGGCTCGCGGGAGTGAATCCGAAAGAAAACCGGTGAATGTGAGAACGCTTTCGCGAGCAGGCTCGCTCCCACAGTTTGAACTGCGTGCATTCAGACAGAGATTGGTCGGCTGTCAGGCCGCCATCGCCGGCAAGCCAGCTCCCACAGGGTTTGAGTACATGCGGCAGAAATGGGTTGGCTGCCAGACCGCGATCGCGAGCAGGCTCACTCCTACAATGGGATTGAGTACATCTGACAGAGATTGGCTCGCTGTCAGGCCGCCATCGCTGGCAAGCCAGCTCCCACAGGGTTTGAGTACATCCGGCAGAAATGGGTTGGCTGCCAGACCGCGATCGCGAGCAGGCTCACTCCTACAATGGGATTGAGTACATCTGACAGGGATTGGCCGGCTGTCAGGCCGCCATCGCTGGCAAGCCAGCTCCCACAGGGTTTGAGTACATCCGGCAGAGATGAGTTGGCTGCCAGACCGCGATCGCGAGCAGGCTCACTCCTACAGTTTGAACTGCGTGCATTCAGACAGAGATTGGTCGGCTGTCAGGCCGCCATCGCTGGCAAGCCAGCTCCCACAGGGTTTGAGTACATGCGGCAGAAATGGGTTGGCTGCCAGACCGCGATCGCGAGCAGACTCACTCCTACAGTTTGAACTGCGTGCATTCAGACAGAGATTGGTCGGCTGTCAGGCCGCCATCGCTGGCAAGCCAGCTCCCAGAGGGTTTGAGTACATCCGGCAGAAATGGGTTGGCTGCCAGACCGCGATTGCGAGCAGGCTCACTCCTACAATGGGATTGAGTACATCTGACAGGGATTGGCCGGCTGTCAGGCCGCCATCGCTGGCAAGCCAGCTCCCACAGGGTTTGAGTACATCCGGCAGAAATGGGTTGGCTGCAAGACCGCGATCGCGAGCAGGCTCACTCCTACAATGGGATTGAGTACATCTGACAGGGATTGGTCGGCTGTCAGGCCGCCATCGCCGGCAAGCCAGCTCCCACAGGGTTTAAGTACATCCGGCAGAGATGAGTTGGCTGCAAGACCGCGATCGCGAGCAGGCTCACTCCTACAATGGGATTGAGTACATCTGACAGGGATTGGCCGGCTGTCAGGCCGCCATCGCTGGCAAGCCAGCTCCCACAGGATTTAAGTACATCCGGCAGAGATGAGTTGGCTGCAAGACCGCGATCGCGAGCAGGCTCACTCCTACAGAAAAGCAAAACAGCGCCCACCTCGCACCGCGTCGCTTCTCACCACTCAACAGGATGAGCGTTAGCTCGGCTGCAGCTCTTGATCTTAAAGCCCGTCGGCAGGCTGAGTGGAGGGATTGATCCGGGGGTGGGAGCGCAGCGACCGTTCGACGAAGTCGAACACATCGAGAGGAGGTGCAGCGAAGCAAGCCGTAGGCGATGCCCCCAGATCGATCCCGGAACGAAGGAACCCCGAGCCCCAGCGAGCGGGCCGAACGTCAGGGCGCAGACCTTTTGGTTACTTTTGGGGCGTTTGCCAAAAGTGACCCGCCGTAAGGGCGGAACCCTAATCAGCAACACCCGCAGCAACGGATATCCCCCCAAAACCCCAAGAGCCTGGTCGGCCCAAAGGCCGCCAAGCCCAAAGCGTCAAAGCCGAAAATGCCCAACCATCCCGCGCAACTCACTCCCCAACTGCGCCAGCTCAACACTCGAAGCCGCATTCCCACGCATCGCGATCGACGACTGATCCGCACTCGCACGAATACTCGTCACACTGCGATTGATCTCCTCCGCCACCGAACTCTGCTCCTCGGCCGCCGCCGCAATCTGCTGATTCATTTGCTGAATCAACGACACCGCCGCCGCAATACTCCCCAGCGCACTCTCGGTCTGCAAGGCATCACTCACCGCCAGCTTCACCAACTCGCCGCTGCTCTGAATCTGCTGCACCGACGAATGCGCCGCCGAGCGCAATGCACTCACCAGTCGCTCAATTTCCTCGGTCGATTGCTGCGTGCGCCGAGCCAAAGCACGCACCTCATCGGCCACCACCGCAAAGCCCCTGCCCTGCTCCCCGGCCCGCGCCGCCTCGATCGCGGCATTCAACGCCAATAGATTGGTCTGTTCGGCGACACTCTTGATCACCTCCAGCACCGTGCCGATATTCTGGATTTCCGCACTCAGGCTTTCGATGCTGGAACTGGCCGACGTCGCCGAATCAGCCAATTGCTCGATGCGCGCCATGCTCTGGCGCACCACTTGCTGACCACTCTCGACCTTGTCATCCGCCGTTTGCGCGGCCACCGCAGCCTCTTCGGCATTGCGCGCGACGTCATGCACAGTGGCGGTCATCTGGTTCATCGCCGTGGCGACCTGCTCGGTTTCTTCCTTCTGGCTGCTGACCTCAAGGTTGGTCTGCTCGGTGACCGCCGACAACGATTGCGCCGAACTGGCCAATTGTTCGATCCCTGCCTGCAGGCCGCTGACAATCGTACTCAACCCCGCGCCCATCTGTTGCATCGCGAGCATCAACTGGCCGATCTCGTCACGCCGGGTCACTTGCACGGTCGCACTCAAGTCGCCGGCGGCAATCTGTTGCGCGACCTGAATCACGCTGCGCAATGGCGCGACAATCAGTCGGGTGATCAGCCACGCCGCGAACAAGCCGACCAACAACGCCAGCGCCGATGAACCAATGATCAGCAGCGAATTTTTCTTCAGTTCCGCCTGCATCGCACCGTCTTCAGCGACATACGCCTGGTTGACCCGCTCGACCACTTGGTCGGCACGCTGGTGCAATTGCTCGTAGACGGTTTTTTCCTGCGCGAGCAATCCGGTGTATTCGGCGAGCTTGTCGTTGAAACCGGCGATATGCCCGGAGACTTCGTTGAGCACGGTCAGATAGCCTTCGTCCTTGACCGTGGTTTTCAGTTCTTCGGCCTGGGCCTGGGCCTGTGCGGCCTGTTCGATATTGCCCTTGCCGGCACCGTCGGCATCACCCTTGCGGCTTTGATCCAGACGAATCCGCGCTTCGTTCATCGCTTGCAGCATCAGCCGGGAGACCTGACTGACCTGACTGGCCTGCTCGATGAATTGCGCGCCGTCCTTGCCCTCGGTGTCCTTCAAGGTATATGCACCGTCGTCGGCAAGCCCGGCCTGCAATACGTCAAGGTTGTTGGCCACACTGGACACCGACCAACTGGCCATTTCCAGTGCCAGGTCCTTGGCCTGAGTCAACGACACAAATTCATCGAACGCCTTTCGATAGGCTCCCAGCGACTGCTGCACATCATTCATGACCGGCACGTTCGCCGCCGACTGCGTCTTGAGCTGATCAGCCAGAACGACCAGTTCGTCGACGCCCTTACGCAGCGCATCGGCGGTCTTCGGATTGCCTCGCAAAGCGTATTCCTGCTCGAGCAGGCGCACGTTGAGCAGGCCACTGTTGAGCGAGGACATCTGTTTCAGCCCGTCGAAACGCTGACTGATGGTTTGCAGGGACCAGACGCCAATGGCCGCCACCAGCGCAGTCAGGAGCAAAACCAGCACAAACCCGATACCCAGTTTTTTCGCCATACCGAGGTTGGCAAAACGTCCTTGCATGGCCGAAATCATTGCGCGTAGTCCCCTGCCATTGTCAGTAGAGCGAAGAGTCGCAACGGCCATCCACCGACACAAGTCTCTGGCGTCGGAATAATGGCAAAAAGCTACGCCCGCGTCGTTTTCAGAACACTTGAGGTCGATCCGAACCGGTGTGGCGGAAAAACTGCCGAGCGCGTGGATCGCATGCATAGGTAACGTTGATGCGCAGCCAGTCGCCCGACTCACCACTGGGACTGAACGCGTCAGGCGCTGACAGCAGCACGCCGCAGCGTTGAGCATGACGACGCACTCGAACCTGATCGGTCATGCGCGAGCGCGCCCAAATGAAAAGCCCACCCGCAGGTTTGCCGAACACCTCCCAATCAGCGTCCTCCAGCGCCTGCAGCGCGGCGGCGCGATCGGCATTCAAACGTTGACGCTGACGCTGCACCAGTTTGCGGTAAGCGCCACTGACCATCAGACTGGCCAGCACCGCTTCGGAAAACCTCGACACCCCCAAACCACTGATCATCTTGACCTGCGCCAGCCGCCTGACGATTTCGCTGTCGGCGAAGACGAACCCGACCCGCAACGAGCTGCTCAGTGTCTTGGAAAAGCTGCCCACGTAAATGACGCGCCCCTCATGGTCCTGCGCCGCCAGTCGTGTGCCGTTGTCCGTGTGCAAGTCCGCATAGACGTCGTCTTCAATCACGCGCAGATCGTAGGTCTTGCTCAGTTGCAGGATGCGTTGCGCAACGCTCGGCGACAGGCAAGTACCGGTAGGGTTGTGATGATGGCTGTTGATGAACAATGCGCCGGGGCGAAACTGTTGCAGCACAGCCTCGAGCGCTTCGATATCCGGCCCGTTCGGGGTACGACGCACCTCGAGCATGTGCACGCCATGCAGACGCAGCAGATCAAACAGCGGCGCGTAACCGGGCGTTTCGACCACCACGCAGTCTCCTGACTTGAACAAGGTACGCACGATCAGATCCAGCGCATGGCTGGCACCGCAGGTACTCAGCAACTGCGCACTGCGGGCCTCGATATTGAGCAGCTTCAGGCGCTTGACGATCTGCTCGCGCAACGCTGGAAGCCCAAAGGGTGTGCTGTAGTTGAACAGACTGGCCATATCGGTGCGCGCCACCTCGCGCAGCGCATAGCTGAGGTCGTCAGGCTCGCGCCAGCTTTGCGGCAGACCACCAGCACCCAGCTTCAAGCCACCGGCCGTCTCGCACACTGCATCGCACCAGGCATACCGCCCCCCGAACAGCGCCAGTTCATCCTCTGCGCCCAGTGTCGACGGCGAGGCGGCGACGATGAATCCGGTGCCTTGGCAGGTGCTTAGAACGCCCTGCGATACCAGACGCTCACAGGCCTCGACCACACACGACTGGCTGAGCAGATTACCCCGGGCGATTTGCCTCACGGAGGGCAAACGAGTGGCCGGCGGTACGCCATTTTGCAGGATCCACTCGGTCAGTCCGTCAACAATCTGCTGCACGACCGGCACCATTGCCTGTCGATCAATTCTCAATTCCATGAGCAAGCAAACTCCTGTCCGTTTTGCTGGCGGCAGTAAATCACAGCCGCGCCGGACAGGCTGTGCGACAACGCCGCCAAAAGCGACCGTTCTAACCGTTTGATACACATTGTTTAAGGGACTTCACGGAACTGACCGTGACCCACAAAAAAGCCCGCAATGAATGCGGGCTGTTTTTTCTGGCGCTTTATTCAGAAAGCGGTGACGCCGCCATCCACTGCCAGAGAGTGGCCCGTGGTGAAGGCGGCACCGTCGCTGCACAGGTACAACACAGCGCTGGCAATTTCCTCGACCTTGCCGATGCGACCGACCGGGTGCATCGCGTTGGCGAATTCGCCCTTCTTCGGATCAGCCTCATAAGCGCGGCGAAACATGTCGGTATCGATCACCGCCGGACACACAGCGTTGACGCGGATTTTCTTTTTCGCGTACTCAATGGCTGCCGATTTGGTCAAGCCAATCACCGCATGCTTGGACGCCGCGTAGATGCTCATCTTCGGCGCCGCGCCCAGTCCCGCCACCGAGGCGGTATTGACGATCGCCCCGCCGCCCTGCGCCAGCAACAATGGCAGTTGATACTTCATGCACAGCCAGACGCCTTTGACGTTGACGCCCATGATTGCGTCGAACTCATCCATCGAGCCTTCAGCGAGTTTGCCTTTTTCGATTTCGATACCGGCATTATTGAAGGCGTAGTCCAGACGACCGTAGGTATTGATCACCTCGTCCATCAGATTCTTCACTTCGCTTTCGACGGTCACGTTGCAACGCACGAAGGTCGCTTCGCCGCCAGCGGTACGAATCAGCGCAACGGTGCCCTCGCCCCCTGCCGCGTCCAGGTCGGCGACCACCACTTTCAGGCCTTCGGCAGCGAACGCCTGCGCGGTTGCACGGCCGATGCCGTTGGCGGCGCCGGTGACTACGGCAACCTGACCGGAAAACGTCATGCTCATTGTTATGTCCTCGAAGGGATGGATGCAGGGGATGTGTGGAATGGCAGCATAGCCATTGAGGTCTGCCGAGCGTCAGCACTATCCAATGGCTGTTTATGTGCCCATGCGTTGCAGTGATAAAACCAGCCCGGTGATCATCACTGCACTGGATCGGCGTGCATTCGCCGCATCAGCCAACCTTGCGCCAATGCCGGCGAAGGTCTATCAACAAAGCTTCATTCCGTTCGAGTGCCTGTCATGACCAACCAGACCAATCGCCAGTTCCTGCTCGCCAAACGCCCGGTGGGCGCGGCAACCCGCGAGACCTTCACCTATCAGGAAGTCCCGGTGGGTGAACCGGCGGCGGGGCAGATTCTGGTCAAGAACGAATACCTGTCCCTCGACCCGGCCATGCGTGGCTGGATGAACGAAGGCAAGTCCTACATCCCGCCGGTCGGTATCGGCGAAGTCATGCGCGCGTTGGGTGTAGGCAAAGTCGTTGCTTCGAACAATCCGGGATTCGCCATCGGGGACTACGTCAACGGCGCCATTGGCGTGCAGGATTATTTCCTCGGTGAGCCAAGAGGTTTCTACAAAGTCGATCCGAAACTGGCACCGCTGCCGGTGTATCTGTCGGCACTGGGCATGACTGGCATGACCGCCTATTTCGCCCTGCTGGATGTCGGTGCACCGAAGGCCGGCGACACCGTTGTGCTGTCCGGTGCGGCGGGCGCAGTGGGCAGCATTGCCGGGCAGATCGCCAAGATCAAAGGTTGCCGAGTGGTTGGCATTGCCGGCGGTGCCGACAAGTGCAAATTCCTCATTGATGAACTGGGCTTCGACGGCGCCATCGACTACAAGTCCGAAGACGTTGTAGCCGGGCTTAAACGCGAATGCCCGAAAGGCGTCGACGTCTATTTCGACAACGTTGGCGGCGACATCCTCGATGCGGTGTTGAGTCGTCTTAACATGAAAGCGCGCGTGGTGATCTGCGGCGCGATCAGCCAGTACAACAACAAGGAAGCGGTCAAAGGCCCGGCCAACTACCTGTCGCTGCTGGTCAATCGCGCGCGGATGGAAGGTTTTGTGGTGATGGACTATGCCGCGCAATACGCCAGCGCCGCGCAGGAAATGGCCGGCTGGATGGCCAAGGGGCAGCTCAAGAGCAAGGAAGATATCGTCGAAGGCCTGGAGACGTTCCCGGAGACGCTGATGAAATTGTTCAGCGGCGAGAACTTCGGCAAGTTGGTGTTGAAGGTTTAAACTCACCACAAAACAAAGGTAGGAGTGAGCCTGCTCGCGATAGCGGTGTGTCAGTCAACATTAACGTTGTTTGACACACCGCTATCGCGAGCAGGCTCACTCCTACAGGGTTTCGCGGGGTCTGATCAGGCGATTTCGGCTACAACCGAAGCCAACGCCTTGGCCGGATCCGCCGCCTGGCTGATCGGACGGCCAATCACCAGATAATCGGAACCGGCATCCAGCGCCTGACGCGGGGTCAGAATGCGGCGCTGATCGTCCTGCGCGCTGCCCGCCGGACGAATCCCCGGGGTCACCAGTTGCAGCGACGGATGCGCGGTTTTCAGTGCCGTGGCTTCCAGCGCCGAGCACACCAGACCGTCCATGCCAGCCTTCTCGGCCAGTGCAGCCAGACGCAGCACTTGTTCCTGCGGTTCGATATCCAGACCGATACCGGCCAGGTCTTCACGCTCCATGCTGGTCAGCACGGTCACGCCGATCAGCAACGGCTGCGGGCCGCTGCGCTTGTCCAGCTCTTCACGGCAAGCGGCCATCATGCGCATACCACCGGAGCAATGCACGTTGACCATCCACACGCCCATCTCGGCGGCGGCTTTCACGGCCATCGCGGTGGTGTTGGGAATGTCATGGAATTTCAGGTCGAGGAATACTTCAAAACCCTTGTCACGCAGGGTGCCGACAATTTCGGCGGCGCAACTGGTGAACAGTTCCTTGCCCACTTTGACCCGGCACAGTTTCGGGTCCAACTGGTCGGCCAGCTTCAGTGCGGCGTCACGGGTAGGGAAATCCAGGGCGACGATGATAGGAGTCTGGCAGGCGGACATGAATGGGCTCTCAGGCAGGTCGAAATCGGCGCGCATTGTAGCGGAACCGGCAGCGGCGCGGCACCCGATGATCGGTAAATCGTCGCACCAACCGTGATCAGCATAGCGCTCGCTGCTATTGTGTCGACTCCGATACACAGCCGACACGCCAGCAACAAGCATCCGCGCTAGCCTCGCCAGCCGCAACACGTCCTTACATCAGCACTTCCCGCCTCGCGGCTGGACGCCTATGCTGAAACCACCACCTCGCAGCCCATCTTTTGTGGTTGGCGGCCTACTGGCAGATGAACAGCCTCATGCACAACACCCAAATGACCGCGACGGATGAGCCTAAAGACGACAAGCGCTGGAGCATTCGCGCGCTGATCGTCGACGATGACGTGCCGATTCGCGAGCTGATGATCGATTACCTCGCCCGCTTCAACATCCACGCCAGCGGCGTCACCGACGGTGCGGCGATGCGTCAGGCGCTGCTGGCCGAGCATTTCGATGTCGTCGTGCTGGACCTGATGCTGCCCGGCGAAGACGGCTTGTCGCTGTGCCGCTGGCTGCGCGCTGAATCGGACATCCCGATCCTGATGCTCACCGCTCGCTGCGAACCGACCGACCGCATCATCGGCCTGGAACTGGGCGCCGACGACTACATGGCCAAACCGTTCGAACCGCGCGAACTGGTCGCGCGCATCCAGACCATTCTGCGCCGGGTGCGTGACGACCGCACCGAACAACGCGCCAACATTCGTTTCGACAACTGGCGCCTGAACAGCGTCCTGCGCCAATTGATCGCCGACGATGGTCTGGTGGTGCCGCTGTCCAACGCCGAATTTCGCCTGCTGTGGGTGTTTATCGAACGTCCGCGCCGAGTGCTCAGCCGCGAGCAATTGCTCGACGCAGCCCGGGGTCGCTCGATCGAAGCCTTCGACCGCAGCATTGATTTGCTGGTCTCGCGCCTGCGGCAGAAACTCGGCGATGACCCGAAAGCCCCACAGTTGATCAAAACCGTGCGCGGTGAGGGTTACCTGTTCGACGCGCGAGACATCGGCTGATGCGGGCGCGCTTCGACACGCTGTTCGGGCGCCTGTTTGGCGTGCTGTTCGTGGCGATCGTCCTCGCGCACCTGCTGGCTTTCACCTGGTTCCGTCTCTACGGCCCGCCTCCGCCTCCGCCGCCTCCGGAGTTCTCCCAAGGCGCCAACGGCCAAGCAATGGCGCAAGACCCGCGCTACCCGCCACGGCCACCGCGTCCGTGGTTTGGTGGCCCGGTGGTGCCACTGACCTTTCAGTTCATCACGCTGATGATCGCGGCCTGGTACGGCGCCAAACTGCTCAGTCGCCCGATCCAGCGCCTGAGCAACGCCGCCGAACGCCTCAGCGAAGACCTCGACAGCCCGCCACTCGACGAGTCCGGCCCACGGGAAGCACGACAAGCCGCCTACACCTTCAACCTGATGCAGCGGCGCATTCGCGAACAGGTGCAGCAGCGCGCACGAATGCTCGGTGCCGTGTCCCACGACCTGCGCACACCGCTGTCACGCCTGAAACTGCGCTTGGAAAACATCAGCGATGAAAAGCTGCAAGGCCAGATGCGTCAGGACCTGGACGACATGATCGGCATGCTCGACGCCACCCTCACCTACCTGCACGAACAGCGCACCAGCGAAGCCTTGCAGTTGATGGATGTGCAGGCGCTGGTCGAATCGCTGTGCGAAAACGCTCAGGACCAGGGCGCCGACGTGCAGGTCAGCGGCCACTGCGCGCCGTTGCCGGTGCAGCCGATGGCGCTGCGTTCGTGCATCAACAACCTCATGGACAACGCCCTGCGTTATGCCGGCCAGGCGCGCATCGAGTTACAAGATCAACGCGAGCAACTGCTGATCCACGTGATCGACCATGGCCCGGGGATTGCCGAGGACAAACGTGAAGCGGTGTTCGAGCCGTTTTATCGGCTGGAAGGTTCGCGCAATCGTAACTCCGGCGGTGTGGGGCTGGGCATGACCATTGCCCGCGAGGCGGCGCAGCGTTTGGGTGGGCAGCTCAATCTCGAAGAAACCCCGGGCGGCGGCCTTACCGCCATCATTCGCCTGCCGCGCACCTGAAAACACCACCGCCCAATGTGGGAGCGGGCCTGCTCGCGAAGGCGTCATCTGATCCAACATCTCTTTTGGATGTACCGGCCTCTTCCCGAGCAGGCTCGCTCCCACAGAGTTCGGCGGTGTTCATTCTGCCGTGTGTACCCACCGGTACAAACCCCACATACCCCCGACAACTTGCGCCCTGAGGCTGCATAAGCCGGTACACCCACCGGTTTGCCATTCCAGGGAGTGAGTCCGATGATCGGTAGCGTCAGCAACTACACAAGCTATACCAGCACCAGCAGCACCTCCACGCAAAACGCGCGCAGCCAGCAACTGCAAAAAGAACTGTTCGCCAAACTCGACAGCAACGGCGACAGCGCGGTGGATCAGGACGAACTGAAAAGCGCCCTGTCGCAGAAGTCCGACGACGGCCTGCTGGTCAACCTGAGCAAACAGTTCGGTGATCTGGACAGCGACGCCAGCGGCAGCCTCAGCGCCGAAGAAATGACCGCCATGGCGCCGCCTCCGCCACCGCCACACGATCAAGCTCCGGACACCGATCTCGCCGACGCCCTGATCAGCGCCCTCGACACCGATGGCGACGGCGCCATCAGCAGCGACGAACTGAGCAGCGGCCTGACCAGCGCCGGCAGCAGCGCCGACAGCAACGAAATCTTCTCCGCCCTGGACAAGAACAAGGACGGCACCGTCAGCCAGGACGAACTCACCGCCAGCCTGACCCCACCGCCGCCTCCGCCACCACAAATCAACAGCGACGAACTGTTCAGCCAACTCGACGCCGATGGCGACGGCAGCGTGACCGCGACAGAACTGAACAGCGCATTGCAAACCAGCAACAACAGCACCGCAACGACCAGCACCGACACCAGCGCCGCGCTGCTCAAGGTGCTCGATAGCGACAGCAGCGGCGGCGTGAGCAGTGATGAACTGAAAGCGGCGTTACAGGCTGGGAGAGAACGACCGGAGGAAGAACAGACCGCTTCCACCCAGAGCACCACTGAAGCGCTGAACCGCATGATTGCCAATCTGAGCAAACAGTACTCGCTGGAAAAAACGGCGTCGGTGGGCAAGTATTTGAATGTGGCGACTTGAGTCGACGCCATTATTTGCCACGGACAATCAAAAGCCCCTCACCCTAACCCTCTCCCGTGGGAGAGGGGACTGATCGAGGTGTTTGGGAGAGCTACGCCGACGTGAAACACCGAGTCGTACTCAGATTCTGAAACAGATCAAAATCCCCTCACCCTAGCCCTCTCCCAGAGGGAGAGGGGACTGATCTGAGGTGTTTGGACGAGTTACACCGACGTGAAATACCGAGTTGAACTCAGATTCTGAAACACATCAAAAGCCGAACACCCCACGCTCTTCACCACTCAATAGGCCGAGTGTCCGCTCGCCTGCTTTTGATCTTGATCCACGGGCGACGTCGGAAGGCTGAGTGGAGGGATTGATCCGGGCGTGGGAGCGCAGCGACCGTTTGGCGCAGCCAAACACAGCGAGAGGAGGTGCAGCGAAGCAAACCGGAGACGCTGCGCCCGGATCGATCCCGCAGCGAAGGAACCCCGAGCCCCAGCGAGCGGGCCGCACGTAGGAGCAAGCCTTTTTGGTTACTTTTTCGGCGTCTGGAAAAAGTGACCCGCCGTAAGGGCGGAACCCTAAGCCGCCGTTACCGCAGCAACGGATATTCACCCAAAACCCCAAACCCAAAACCCAAAACCCAAAACCGCTAGCGCCGCTCCTCAACCCGAGACTGACTCTTACTCCAATCCGTCAACAAACTATAAGCCACCGCCAACAACGTAGGCCCGATAAACAACCCGATAAACCCAAACGCAATCAACCCGCCAAACACCCCAAGCAACACAATCACCAACGGCAAATTCCCCCCGCGACTGATCAGATACGGCTTGAGCACGTTGTCCACGCCACTGATGATGAACGTCCCCCAGATCCCGAGAAACACCGCCATCCCATACTCACCTTTCCACGCCAGCCAGGCCGTCGCCGGCACCCACACCAACGGCGGCCCCATCGGAATCAGACTCAGCAGGAAGGTGACAATCCCCAGCACCAGCGCCCCCGGCACCCCGGCAATCAAAAAGCCGATCAACGCCAGAACTGCCTGCGCCGCCGCCGTGCCGATCACCCCGTTGACCACCCGCTGCACCGTGCCGGCCACCAAGTCGATGTAATACCCCGCCCGATCACCGATCAGCCGCTGCAGCAGACTGTGTACAAACGCCGCCAGTCGCGGCCCGTCACGATAGAAAAAGAACACAAAGACAATGCTCAGGGTCAGCTCGAGAATCCCGCCGCCGATCTGCGCACTGCGCGCCAGCAGCCAGTTACCGACCTGCCCCAGATAAGGTTTGATCGACACCATCAGAGCGGCGCCCTGCTGATCGATGCTGTTCCACAGCCCGACCAGACGCTCGCCCACAAACGGCAGAGTCCCCAGCCACACCGGCGCTTCCGGCAGACCGTCGACCTGCACATCCTTGATAAACGCCGTGGCATCGCGCACATGATCCGCCAGGTTGAACCCCAGCCACACCAGCGGCGCGGCCACGAGCAACATCCAGCCCAACGTCAGAATCGCCGCAGCCAAGGATTCACGGCCATTGAGCCAACGGGTCAGCAGGCGCATCAACGGCCAACTGGCAAACGCCAGCACCGCGCCCCAGAACAGCGCCGACCAGAATGGCGCCATCACCCAGAGGCTGGCACCAAACAACACCAGCAGCAGGATCTGCACCAGCAGGCGATCATTATTGAGCATGTAAGGTCTCGAAAAAGTCAGTCAGGCAAAGAGTAGGCGAACACACGGCTCGTGCTCGCCAAAAACAGCTTACCGCAACAGATCGATGCGCAGGCCAGAGCCTTCGACACTGCCGGTTTCCATGCGTGCCGCCCGCACCCCCTGATTGATCAGCGCCTGGCGCCAGGCCTCGGCCTTTGGCCCTGACACCGTTACACGCAACGTCGTGTCGAGATTAAGTCCACGGGAAATCAACCGCAGCCAAGTGTCATCCGGCTCATTCACGCGATCAGGAAAGTCCAGCTCACCGGTGCTTTTGAGCTGACGCAACAAGGTTGCCGAAGTCGGCAGCAACTCACCCAGCGGTGCAACCGCCTCGAACTGTTCGACATGCAGATAGGCTTTGCGATTGCCACGGGTGATGCTGTAAAGCGCCACCAGCGTGTTGTCGCGCGGTGCGGCCAGCCTCAACAACAGATACGCCTGTTGTTCGTCAGCGCCGTACAACTTGGAGTTACCGAACACCTCGTTGGCCCAGAGGCTGCTTTCGCCGCAATCACGCGCCTGACACCAGAACAGCAATTCTGCGTCCTGCTTTTGCAGGGCCTCGCGGGCGGCGGTGAAGGCTTCGGTGGCGGAGTGTTCGGGGGGCAACTCGTAAGTCACCGACGTGATCTGGCCACGAGCAGTGACCTGGCCGTCGAAGCGCAGTTGCCCGCTGATCTTGCGGATCGAGCCCAGCGGATAGATCCGCTCCAGTTCAACCGGAGGGCGATAGTCGACGATCTGCGCATCGGCCAGACGCGGCACGATCTGCAGATCCTGGCTGCCCGGCACATCGGCGGCGAACGAAACGGTACTGAAACAGCACAGTGCCAACAGACTGAGTGACCGTATAGTCAGGCTCATCGGATCGGTAATGCTGGATGATTCGAGGTCGCAGCGGTGTAGAAATCCATCGTGGTTGTCTCCCATTTCAACCCGCCCAGCCTCGACAGTTGCCCGCAGCAAGTCAAGGAATGGCGAAGAACCGATTGAAACAGTCTGCGACAAGGTCGGCCCCGGCCTCATCGTTCAGGTGCAAATGGTGCCCGCCCGCCAACTGTTCCCGACTGAAGGGTAGACGCTCCAGCAACTCGGGATGTTTAGCCAGCATGCCGTCAGCCGCGACCACCAGATGCGCCGGGCAACTGACCCGCAGCGCGAAAGCCATTGCCTGTTCCTCGGTCAGGCGCAGCGGTGATGGCAGGGTCAGTCGATTGTCGGTGCGCCAGGTGTAGCCGCCCGGAACCGGCATCAATCCGCGCTGAGCCAACAACTCGGCGGCTTCTCGACTGACCGCGACCAGCCCCTTCATCCGCGCTTCGATGGCACGGTCGAGGGTGTTGTAGACCGGTTTGCGTTTGTCGCGCAGATCCAGTTGCGCTTGCAGGGCCATGCCCATGCGCTCGGCGGCGTTTTCGCCTTTGTCTGTAGGAGGAATCACGCCGTCAATCAGTGCCAGATGACTGATGCGTTCCGGTAACGAACCCGCCAACACCATCGAGACAATGGCGCCCATCGAATGCCCGAGCAGGCCGAATCGCTTCCAACCAAGTTGCTCGGCGACCTGCAGCACGTCATGGGCGTAATCCCACAGCGCATAGCCGGCGCCATTCGGTCGGTGCCCGGAATGCCCGTGCCCGGCCATGTCCAGCGCGATGATGCGCAAGCCTTTGAGCTTCGGCGCCAAACGGGCAAAGCTGTTGGCGTTGTCGAGCCAGCCATGCAGCGCGATCACCGGCACACCGTCCTCGGGCCCGAACAAATGCGCGGCCAGTTCGATATGCGGCAGGCTCAGGCGGACTTCTTCGAAGGGCGGGCTCATGCGCAATCCTTGTCCTGGCGTTTTTCCCAACGGGTAAACAGGTTCTTCAACAACCGTGCGGTGTCCTGCGGGCGCTCAAGCGGGAACATGTGCCCGCCGGGCATGCTCAACGCCTCGCCTTGGGCCAGACGCGAAACGAAACGGGTGTGATGACGCATGACCACACGACTCTTGTGCCCGCGCACCACCGCCAGCGGCACCTGCAATTGCCGGGTGCGGCCAGGACTGGTGTGCGGCACGCCGCGATAGATGCTGATCTCGGTGGCCGGGTCGAAACGCAGGCGCAGTTTGTCGCCGACCTGATGCAAACCGTGTTGCAGGTAGGCATCGAAGCATTCCGGATCGAAACCACGGAACAGTGTCTTGCCAGCAAAATAGCTGCGCGCACTGTCGAGGTCGGCGAACTCTTCCCGCCGGCCCAGGGTGCGGCCCGCCGGGGTCAGTCTGTCGATGAAGCCAAAACGCTTGGCGGCACGGATCACCCACTGATCAGTGCGAGTCAACACGGGTGAATCAAGCATCACCACACCGCGATACAGCTCAGGGCAACGTAGCGCCGCGTGCAGGTGCAACACCCCGCCAAAGGAGTGGCCAACGCCCCACACTGGTTGATCCTGTTGCTGCAAATGGTGGATCAACTCATCGACAAGGTTGTACCAGTTGTCGTCCGCCGGGAAACGCGGGTCATGGGCATGCTGCTCCAGATGCGCAACCCGGTACTCAGGCGCCAGCGCCGCGAACAACTTGCCATAGGTGCCCGAGGGAAATCCGTTGGCGTGGGCGAAAAAGATCGGTTGCGACATGCTGGGTAAATCCATGAGCGGGAAACGTGGCGTTGATTGTCCGTAAGACCGCGTCCAGGAGCAATGACCGTAACTGCCAGGAATGGTGGCGATGTTGTTTTATTCATAAGCGCAGATTGCACCAGTCGTCGCAAACTTCGCTCAACTGTAATTTCTGACAGTTGACCGTTCGGCCCCGTTGCCGAATAACTGAGTCCGGTTCACTGGCTACGGAATGTGACATTCATGCACGCTTACACGCCGACCGTTTCTGTGACGGATCCACGCAGGCTGAACATTGCTACGGTGTCCTATTGCCGTGACACACACGCTGCGGTGGTCGAAGCGCGAATCTACCGCCAGCGCTACGACGCTGTCGCTCGTCTGACTGATGTCTACGATCCTCGCTTGCACGCCCTGCAAGCGCGCGAGCCAAATGCTGCACCGAACATGAAACTGCGTTCCAGCCTCACTGGAGCGCTCCTTGGCAGCGAATGTGTTGACGGGACTAGTCAACTGACCTTGCCAGGGGCAGCCGGTCAACGCCTGATCGACTGGGACGGCCTGCTGACCCAAACGCAGACCCGCTACGACTTGATGCTGCGTCCGGTCAGTGCCATCGAACAGACCTGTGGGGGGAATGCCAGAAACAGCACATTTTTCACTTACGGTGACAGTACGCCAGCGACTGCAGGGCGCAACCAGTGTGGGCGAGTTGTTCGCCATGACGACAGTGCCGGTACTGAATTCTTTCCGCACTACGCCCTGAGCGGTGTCCCGATCGCGTGTGTTCAACATTTCCTTGACCAACTCGATGAACCTGACTGGCCGGAAACCGAGCCACAGAGAGACCTGCTACATGAAACCGGTCACGGCGCAGCAACCCATTTCAGCCTCAACGCGTTGGGGGAGGTGATCAGCCAGCAAGACGCAATGGGCAACCTGAAGCGGCTACAACTGAACATTGCCGGACAACTGAAACAGATCAGTCTGAAAATCGCGGGAGATACGCAAGACCACTTATTACTGCTCGACATCCAGTACAACCCCGACAATCAGATTGTGCGCCAAGTGGCCGCCAACGGCGTGATCAGTCAGAACCTTTACGATCCGCAAAATGGTCGACTCGAGCAAATCAGTGCCGAGACATTCGCCAGGCCCAATCTGCAAAAACTGGTTTATCGCTATGATCCGGTGGGCAATATCCTCAGCATCCAGGACATGGCACAACGCACGCGCTTCTTTCGCAACCAGAAGATCGAACCGCTCAGTACCTTTACTTACGACAGCCTGTACCAATTGATTTCAGCCACTGGCTGGCAACGAAGCAACACGTCGAATGGCCCCGCAGCCCCCGTCTTCACCTCCCCGCCAGACTCCGCGCAACTGGAAAACTACTGTGAGACGTACACGTACGATGCTGCCGGCAATCTCACGATGCTGGTGCACAACGCGGTCAGCCAGAGCTGGACACAGCGTACGGCGATCTCGCGGTACAGCAATCGGGGACTTGAACAATCCGACGATGGAACGCTGCCCGACGAGCCTGAAATCGCCGCCGCATTTGATGCCAATGGCAACCGCAAAACTCTGCAGCCCGGGCAGCTATTGCAGTGGAACGCTGGCAGGCGATTGAGTCAGGTTGATCAAGTCATACGCCAACATGCTGCGAATGACTGCGAACGCTACGTGTACAACGGTGCCGGCCAGCGCAAGCGCAAGGTTCGTCTCGTATACATGGAGGGCATCGCGCAACGGCATCAAACGCGCTACTTGCCAGAGCTGGAAATACGCGAGTCGCCCGACGAAGCCCTGCATGTCATTTCAGTGCAAGCGGGACGCTGTGCGGTTGAGGTTCTGCATTGGCCCGGCAAAGGTGTGGCAGCCAATCAATACCACTACAGCTTCAGCAATCATCTGGGCTCGAGCATGCTGGTGTTGGACCATCAGGGAGACACCGTCAGTGAGGAACACTATTTCCCCTACGGTGGTACTTCCTGGTGGGCGGGCCCCGATCAGGTTCAAGCGAGCTACAAGACCCGTCGCTACGCAGGCCAGGAGCGCGATGCCACAGGACTTTATTACTATGGACAACGCTTCTACGCACCTTGGTTGATGCGCTGGATCAGTCCCGATCCGGCCGGTATCGCCGATGGTCTGAACCTGTTTTTGATGGTACGCGGCAATCCTGTCAGGTTCGTCGACAGACAGGGACTGGCGGGGGTCGATACCGCCAGGGCAGCGGGCGCGACAGCCGCTCGAGAGTTTTTCAGCGCAGCCGTTGGCTCGGCTGTCCAGGCGGCTTTCGTGGGCTTCTTGCCGGCGGCGAACACGGCGGTGACGATTGGCGGTGCGGTGGCCGGCGCCATTTCGGGCGGCATCAGTGGTTACGCCGGGTCCAACTGGGCGCAAAGTTCAATGTCCATCGACGACCCGGGAAACTGGGGGCCGCTGGCGGCAAAAATCGGTGGCGCCGCATTGGGTGCGGCGTTGGGTGCCGCGCCTTCCTTGCTCGGCATACTCGATCCAAGAGGCAATACTGCGGCTGCCAATCAGATTGGCGGCGCATTCGGTACGGTGTTTCGTGAGATGTCGGCCCAGTACCTCGCCAATGTCGGCCAAAGCAATCCCTCCATCGGCCGTGTCGACCTGGCCACGGGAGCGGCCAGTGTCGGGGCAGCAGGGTTGGCAGCAGGCGCCACCGGTTTCGCAGGTTCAGTGCTGTTAGGCACGGATGTGACCGGAAACGTTCTGCAGTCGATTCTTTCTGTCTCGGCGGTGACGGCCACCAGCGCTGCCGGCGCCTCTGTTGTAAGAGGGATGCGCGGCACGCCGGCCAGGCCTTCGAGCAACAGCGATCCAACCTTCAACCCCGACAACGCCTTGATAGGCTTCAGCACCCGCCACTTCTTCATGTCTCTAGGGCAAATCGCCAACCTGGCGGTTGCACAAATTCCCGGATACGACGCCCTGGACGTACACACTCGAACAGCGGTGAACCGGGCAGTCATGAGCGCCGTCGGCGATATACGCTCGACGTTTGTCACAATTGCAACGCCCGGTTTAAGCGCAGAACTGGGCCGAACCTCCTGGGACCTTGAGAGGAATCAGGTCGGCGCCGACATCCGTCGAGAAAGTCCGCCGATTTCGAGCAATGCAGATTTTGACCCCGCCGCCACTGAAGTCTTGCATTTCGTCAGTGAAACGGGGCCGGGACAACGAAAATACTCCCGATCACAACTGAACTTCTGAGCGCGTTAGCGCGGTTGAGAGCAGCCATCGCCATCAACGTGCCGGCGGCTGCTCACCCAGCGGTACCACGGCCATGGTCAGCCGCGACACACAACTGGCCTTGCCTTCATCGCTGGTCAAACGGATATCCCATACATGGGTGGTGCGACCAATGTGAATCGGTTTGGCCACCGCCGTCACCCGGCCACTGCGCAAGCCGCGCAAATGGTTGGCGTTGATCTCGAGGCCGACGCAATAAAACTTGCTGGCGTCGATGCACAGATAGCTGGCCATCGAACCGACGGTTTCCGCCAGCACCACCGATGCGCCACCGTGCAGTAAGCCGTAGGGCTGATGGGTGCGATGGTCGATGACCATGCTCGCAGTCAGCGATTCTTCGTCGAACGCTTCGAAGCGGATGTCCAGCACTTCGCCGATGGTGTTTTTCTGGATCGCGTTCAACTGCTCGATGTTGGGGGCGGTACGCCACAAGCTCATCGCAGACTTCCTTTGTTGTTTTAGTGGTCGCTCAATCCTGCCACAGCACCGCCTCGCTGCGCTCGCTCCATTCTTCGAAACGCGCGCCATAGGTGTCTTCGATGACGTTGCGCTTGATCTTCAGCGTCGGCGTGAGGAAGCCGTTTTCCACCGCCCAACTGTCCTTGACCACCACCAATCGGCGCAGGCGTTCATGCTTGTCGAGTACGGCGTTGACCTCTTCCAGCAGTTTCTCAAGGCTCGAATGCAGACTCGCCCGGCCCTCCTCCTGATTGACCGTCGACAGCACACACAACCCCAGCGGTGCACTCAAACCGTCACCGACCACGCAGACCTGTTCGATGCGCGAATGCACGGCCAGACGATTTTCGATCGGCGCCGGGGCGACGTATTTGCCCTTACTGGTCTTGAAGATTTCCTTGAGTCGGCCAGTCAGGCGCAGGCGCCCTTCGGCATCCTGCTCGCCCTTGTCGCCGGTGCGCAGAAAGCCGTCCTCGGTCAGGGTCTCGGCGGTCTTCTGCGGTTCCTTGAAGTAGCCGAGCATGTTCGCCTGACTGCGCACCTGCACCTCGCCCGACTCATCAATGCGCACCTCGACTTCCGGGCACGGTTTGCCGATCCAGCCCTGTTTGTATTGCCCCGGCAGGCAGATGTGCGAGTAACCGCAGCCCTCGGTCATGCCATAGACCTCCAGCACATCAAGGCCAAGTTTGCGATACCAGGCGAGCAACGTCTGCGGCACAGGCGCGGCGCCGGACAGCGCCACACGCAAGGCATCCAGCCCCAGTCCCGCCAGCACTTTGTGCCCGACACGTTTGCCAATGAACGGCAGGCCGAGGAGAAAATCCAGACGCTTCGCCGGGATCTTGCTGTACACACCCATCTGGAATTTGGTCCAGATGCGCGGCACGCCGAACATCGCGGTTGGCCGAGCTCGCTGCAGATCGGTGATAAAGGTCTCAAGGCTTTCGGCAAAGAACACCGTTTGCCCGGTATAGATCGAGGCCAGCTCAACGAACATCCGCTCGGCAACGTGGCACAGCGGCAGGTACGACAGCAGCCGGTCGTTCTCGTTGAGACCAAACAGTTGCGTGCCGCGCGTGGTGGCGAAGCCGAGATTGGCGAAACTGTGCATCACCCCTTTGGGCAGGCCAGTGGTGCCGGAGGTATAGATGATCGTCGCCAGTTGCTCGGCAGCCGGGCGAGGATCGTCCTGAATCGGTGAGCTGCGCTGCAAGTCTGCCCAACTGAAATCGAACTCCCCGGGCGGATGCAGCGGCAGGCTGATGGTCGGCAGATCGGCCGGCACGCCTTTGGCCATGCCCGGCCAATCGTCGAGTTTGCCGATGAAGGCGAGGACACTTTCCGAGTGATTGAGTACTTGCGCGACGGAGTCGGCGGTCAGGTTGGGGTACAACGGGACGGAGACGTGCCCGGCCATCCAGATCGCCAGGTCGGCGATGATCCAGTGTGCACAGTTTTTCGAGATCAGGGCGATGTGGCTGCCTTGTGGCAACTCGCGGGCGCGCAACCAATGTGCGGCGCAGCGGGCCTGATGGCCGACGTCGGCCCAACTCAGCGTCTCGACCTGGCCGCCGCCGATGGGCTGCACGAGGAAGCGCTGGCGCGGATGGCGGGCTTCACGCTCGTAGAACACGTCCAGCGGCAAACGGAAGGCGGCAGACATGCGACTCGCTCCTGTTTTTTGGGTCTGGAGCAAGCGTAGTCAACCAAGCAAGTGCTTGGTTGGAAAATTCAAACAAATAATTTCATGGTGTACGCCGAAACCAATGTGGGAGCGAGCCTGCTCGCGAATGCAGTCTGTCAGACACATAAAGGGTGAATGACACGCCGCTTTCGCGAGCAGGCTCGCTCCCACAAGGGATCAGCGTTACGGGTGCTTGAGGCTGTTGAGGGTCATCGAGCCGATGAGCAACTCTGGGCTTTCCAGCTCTGCCAGGCCGGCGGTGCTGACCTTCTCCGGCGGATACCCGGCGCCATGCTGCAAATAGCTCAGCAAGTTGCCCACCAACGGGTTGTGGCTGACCAGCAGCACGTTGCTCACCGACACCAGTTGATCGGTGACCTTGTCCGGATCAACCTCCGGCGTCAGCCACTCGACCGTGCGAATTTCCGGCTCGAAACCCAGCGTTTCACGAACAATCTGCGCAGTCTGTTGCGCGCGTAAATAAGGGCTGGCGTAAATCGCGGTCAGCGGCTGGCCGATCAAACGGGCGGCGCTGCTCAAGGCCTCTTTGCGACCGTGCTCGGTCAGTTCACGCTCGGAGTCGGGGCACGAGCCGTAAGGCACGGCCTCGCCGTGACGCAATACCCAGAGTTTCATAGCTTGGGTTCCTCATCTCGCACCGGATGTGGCGCCGGGGCAACGGCGTGTGGCGCTTCACCTTCCGGGGTACGTGGCGTTGGCCAGTCGGCGAACGGCCAGGGTTTCTGGTCGCTGTGGAAACTGCCGAAACGCCCGATCTGCGCCAGAAACTGGCTCAGGCTGTCGCCGAAATTCATCAGGCTGGCGCTCGGCGCGCCATAGATCAAACGATAGATCAGTTGCACCAGCACCACCGCGCCGAGGATGAACTGCGCCACTTGCCAGACCAGCACGTAGACGATCATCCACAGCACGCGCAGGAGGATGGATTCGTACTTGGCTTCGGTTTTCGGATCGTTCATGGCTTGCTACTCCCGGCTCACTCAGTTGAAACCGCTGGTGGAAATAAAGTCGACGTCGGTTTTCGGCTCGGCCCGCATCAATAGACCAATCACCTGCTCCAGCGTGCGTCCCTCGAACAGGATCGCGTGCAGCCCGGCGACCAGCGGCATGTACACGCCGACTTCCTGGGACTTGGCCTTGAGCACCTTCAAGGTGTTGACCCCTTCAGCGACTTCACCAAGGCGCGACACCGCTTCGTCGAGGCTCAAGCCCTGACCCAGCGCGAAACCGACTTGATAGTTGCGACTCTTCGGCGACGAACAGGTCACGATCAGATCACCGACACCAGCCAGACCGAGGAAGGTCATCGGGTTCGCGCCCTGATTCACGGCAAAGCGGGTCATCTCGGCGAGGGCACGGGTGATCAGCATGCTCTTGGTGTTCTCGCCCATCTCCAGCGCCACCGCCATGCCGGCGATGATCGCGTAGACGTTTTTCAACGCCCCGCCCAACTCGACACCGAAACGGTCAGCGCTAGCGTAAACGCGGAAGGTGCGACCGTGCAGCGCGGCTTGCACGGCTTTGCACAGTTCTTCGTCCTCACTGGCGACCACGGTAGCGGTCAGCGCGTGCTCGGCGATCTCGCGCGCCAGGTTCGGCCCGGACAACACGCCGATGCGCGCCTGCGGGGCGATTTCTTCGAGAATCTGGCTCATCAGCTTGAAGGTCTGCGCTTCGATGCCTTTGGTCAGGCTGACCAGCATCTTGCCGCTCAACCGCTCGGCGTGGGCGGCGAGTACCGTGCGCAGCGCGCTGGACGGCAGCGCGACGAAGCACAAATCACAGGCGTCGAGGGTTTCCTGCAGGTCGGTGACGGCGGTCACACCCGGGAGAATCTTGATGCCTTTGAGGTAACGCGGGTTTTCGCGATTGACCCGAATGGCCTCGGCCTGCTCGGGGTCACGCATCCACTGCCGGACTTGATGGCCGTTCTCGGCCAATAGATTGGCCACGGCGGTACCAAAACTTCCGCCTCCCAGGACCGCAATCGGGCGCTGTTCAGTCATATGCAATCCGTTAATCCATACCAGTGGCGATGGCGGCATTATACGGGGCGGCCCACGCGCGGCCAGCCCCTGCATCAATTACCGACACTTGTAGGAAGAAGACCAACAAAACCTAGGAAAATGCCTGCAACGTGACTGGAAAAGTCGCTGTCCTCGGTTAACATGCGCGCCAATTCTTCGCTATCAAGGTTGTGTCGTGTCTTTTGGCTCTGCGTCCCCGCGTTCGTCCGTTTTACTGGCGCTGCTGTTTAGCCCGGTAGTGCTGGCGGACGACCTGTTCCTGGACAACGAAGCACTGCCGCAGGTGCTGACGGCCACGCGCCTGAAACAGACGCCGGCAGAAGTGCCGGGGAGCATGACCGTCATCGACAGCGAATTGATCAACGCCAGCGGCGCGCGCGATATCAGTGAACTGCTGCGGCTGGTGCCGGGGATGATGGTCGGCAACATCAGCGGCAATCAGGCGGCGGTCAATTACCACGGCACCAACGCCAGCGAAGCACGGCGCATGCAAGTGCTGATCGACGGCCGTTCGGTCTATCGCGCAGGCTTGTCCACGGTGGACTGGAGCGATATTCCGGTGGCCATGGAAGACATCGAGCGCATCGAAGTCTTTCGCGGCCCGAACACCGTCAGCTACGGCGCCAATGCGCTGATGGCGGTGGTCAACATCATCACCCGCCACCCGGCCGACAGCCACGGCACACGGTTGAAGTACACCCGTGGCCAGCGCGGCATCAATGACTTTTATGCCAGCCAGGGCACCGGCTGGAATGGCGGTGACTTGCGCCTGTCGTTGTCCGGGCAGGAAGACGACGGCTTCGACAGCGATCGCAGCGGAGCCGATTACCGTGACAGCCGCCGCTTGAACCGTTTCAGTCTCGCGGTCAGTCACACCCTCAGCGACAACCAGAGCCTCGATTGGCAGGTCAACGCCAAGGACGGCAGCAACCAGCGGCCTTACACCTACCGCCCGGTTTTCTCCGGGATTACCGCCGCTGGGAACAATTCCGACGTGGTCGCCAAGGATTACGCCGGCTCGGTGCGCTGGAACCTCGACATCAATCCCGAACACAGCCTTTATATACAAGGCTCGGCGCAACACTGGGATCGTCAGCAAACCTGGCGCGCCTGCGATGCCGAGGTATCGTTCAGCCCCGAACTGACGCAGTTGTGGCAACTCAACCCGAATTACACCGAACGTCTGGCGCGCAACATCACCCGTTTCACCGGCCCCGGCGCAGCGCCCGGCACCCCGCAGGAAATGGCCCTGGCCAATCAGGTGCTTGATCAATGGCGCAACGGTGCCAGCCGGACCCTGTGCGGCGACATCGACCAGAGCGCCCGCGAATCGCGTTACGACCTCGAATTGCAGGACACCCTCAGCCTGTCCGACAGCCTGCGACTGGTCAGCGGCATGAACTACCGTTACGACCGCGCCGACTCCGAGACTTACTTCAATGGCACGCTGGACGACACCACCTGGCGCGCGTTCGGCCAACTGGAATGGCGCGCCACGGAACACTGGCTGTTGCAGGGCGGCGCGATGTTTGAAAACACGCAACTGACTGGCAGTTCGCTGACCCCGCGATTTGCCGTCAATTACCTGATCAACCCGCGCCACGGCCTGCGTGCGGTGTACTCGGAGGCTATCCGCTCGCCGGACATGTTCGAGAACAACGTCAACTGGAGCTATCAGGTCAGCAACCTGCGGCCCTCGGCCTACGGCCAGTCGTCGGCGCGCTACTTTGTCAAAACGCGTGGCCCGGGCGATCTCGATCAGGAACACATGCGCTCGCGCGAACTGGGTTACAACGGCTATTTCGCCGAGTTGGGCCTGGCCCTGGATGTGAAGCTGTTCTACGACGAGATCACCGGAATGATCAGTGAGCCGCTGCGCAACAACCAATACATCGCGAGCAACGCCAACAGCTCACGGTTTCGCGGCACGGAAACCCAGCTCGACTGGCGCGTGAGCCTCGCCGATCGCCTGCGCTTCACCTACGCCTTTGTCGATGCCGAGGCGAGTAACCCACTGGATCAGCAATTCACCTCGCGCAACAGCGGTTCGGCCGGCTGGCTGCGCGATTGGGGCCACGGCTGGAACAGCGCCCTCTTCTATTACGGCGACAACGCGCTCAACGGCTACCGTTTCGAACGCGTCGACACGCGCATCGCCAAACGCATTGCGCTGGGCAAAGCCCAACTGCAACTGGCCGGCGTGCTGCAACAGCGCCTCGATCATGAGCCGACCACTTTCGTCGACAACAATTACGACGAACGCCGGGTGATGTATTTCAGCGCCGAGCTGGAGTTCTAGGATGCACTACGGGCCGTCACGGAAGCTGCCAACCTTTGGCCACTGGCTGGCCGGGGTGTGTCTGTTTCTGACCGCATGGCTGCATGGCGTGGCGGTGCAGGCGGCCGATATTCTGTTGACCGGCGCCGAGGAAAGTCCTGGCGTGCAAGCGTTCGTGCAGGCACTCAGCGAATTGCGCCCGACCGACAACGTGCGTTTCCAGCCACTGGCCAGTCTGCCGGCACCGGGCAAACTGCCCACCAGCCTGCGCCTGATTCTGCTCGACCTGCCGAGTCTCGACTGGCGTCTGCAAGAACCACAAGGCCCGGCGACACTGGTGCTGCGCATCAGTCGCCTGCAAGCTCGCCAGCGCCTGGGCAACGCGCAACCGGCGCATCTGAGTTTGCTCTGGAGTGATCCGCCGCTGAGCCGACAGTTGCAGTTGATCCGGCGCATTTTGCCCCAGGCCCGGCGGATCGGCGTGCTGTTCGATCAGCACAGTGAATTCCTCCTCAAGGAACTGAATCTCGCCGCCGCGCCGCTGAACCTGCAAGTCGTCAGCCAGCGCTGGGACAACACCCACGACAGCCGCCCGCTGCAAACCGTGCTGAAAAACAGCGACGTGCTGCTCGGGCTCGACGACCCCGATCTGTACAACCCGAAAACCGCGAAAAACCTGCTGCTCAGCAGTTACTCACGGCAAGTCGCACTGGTCGGCCCCAACGTCGCGTTCGTTCGCGCCGGCAGCCTGGCCAGTACGTACAGCGATCAGAACGACTGGCTGGCGATGCTCGATCAATTGCTCGACCAACCGCCGGCCACTTGGCCGCGAACCCTCTACCCCGCACGTTTCAAAGTCTCAAGTAATGCGCAGGTCGCTCGTTCACTGGGTATCGAACCGTTGAATGAAGCGTCTGTCGCCAGCGCGCTGGCTGAAGGAGAACACCGCCCATGAGTTTCCGTCGCCGTTGGGACATCAATACCCGCACCCAGCTGATCAGCCTGGGCCCGGCGTTGTTGCTGACCCTGCTGTTGATCAGTTTTTTCACCTTCGTGCGCATTCAGGATTTGCGTCAGGAGTTGAACCACACCGGCCAACTGATCGCCAACCAACTGGCGCCCGCCACCGAATACGGGGTGATTTCCGGCAACAACGAAGTGCTGGAGAGCCTGCTCAAGGCCACACTGGCCACGCCCAATGTGCGTTTTCTTGAAGTGCAGGACAGCGCCAACCGGATTCTGGTCTACGTCGAACAACCCGCGGCGGCGCACGGTCGACCGCATCAGGTCGAAGTATTTCAGGCACCGGTGCGCCTGCAACGCATCGCCCTGCACAACGATTTCTTCCAGGACGGCAAGGTCAGCAATAGCGGGGCCAGCGAAGATTATCTGGGCCGGGTGATCGTCGGTCTGTCCAACGATGCCTTCAGTCAGCGCCAGCAGGAAATCCTGTTCAAGGCCGCAATTCTCGCGCTGTTCGCCCTGCTCTTCACGTTTGTGTTGGCGCGGCGCCTGGCAGGCAGCTTGTCGCAGCCGATCCGCGATATCGGTGACGCGGTGAAGGCCATTCAGGACGGCGACTACAAAACGCCGCTGCCGATTGTCGATGACACCGAACTCGGCGCGCTGTCGCAGCACATCAATAACCTCGCCCAGGCGCTGGAACAAGCCAGCCGTGAGCAACATCAAGCCATGGCGCAACTGATCCAGACCCGCGAGGAAGCGGAAAAGGCCAACAACGCCAAGTCCGATTTCCTGGCGATGATGAGCCATGAACTGCGCACCCCCATGAACGGTGTGCTGGGCATGCTGCAATTGCTGGAAACCACCGAGATGACCGAGGAGCAGGTCGAGTACGCCGCCCTCGCCTCGGAGTCCACCGAACACCTGCTGAAAGTCATCAACGATATTCTCGACTTCTCGCGCATCGAACGTTCCGAGCTGGAACTGGAGCACATCCCGTTCAACCTCGCTGAACTGATCGGCGCCTGCGCGCAGTCGTTCCAGCACAGCGCAGTGCAACGCGGCCTGGCTCTGAATCTGCGCATCCCGGACGACATGCGCGGTTTGCAGGTGCAGGGCGATCCGACGCGGATCCGGCAGATTCTGGTCAACCTCGTCGGCAATGCGCTGAAGTTTACCGAGCAGGGTCGCGTCAGCATCGAGGCGCAGTGGCAGTCGCTGGATCACGAATTGTTGTGGTTCACCTGCTCGGTGCGCGACAGCGGCATCGGTATTTCGTCAGAAAGCCTGGAGCTGATGTTCAACGCCTTCCAGCAGGCCGACAGCTCGATTTCGCGGCGTTACGGCGGCACCGGTCTCGGTTTGCCGATCGCCCGTACACTGGCCGAACGCATGGGTGGCACCTTGCGCGCGCAGAGCGAAGAAGGTCGTGGCTCGGTGTTCACCCTGGAAATTCCGCTGGCCCTGTATAAGCAGGCGCTGCCGGCACTGACCGCGCCGCGAGCACTGAACGGCAAGGGCCATGGCGAAGGGCGCAATGTCTTGCTGGTCGAAGACAACCCGGTGAATCAGACCGTGATTGAAGCGATGCTGCGCAGTCTGGGCTTTACTGTCAGTGTTGCCAGCGATGGCGCACAAGCCGTGCGCAGCGCCGAGGGCAGCGACTTCGAAGTGATTCTGATGGATTGCCGCTTGCCGATTATCGATGGCTACGAAGCGACACGGCAGATCCGTCTTCTGCCGGGTCGCAGCGAAGTGCCGATCATCGCCCTGACGGCCAACGCCTTGCAGGGTGACCGCGAAACCTGTCTGTCGGCGGGCATGAACGATTATTTGGCGAAGCCGTTCAAACGTAATGATCTGCAGCAGATTCTGCAGCGCTGGGTGTCGTAGTGTGGGCCTTTCGACCATCTGCGACTGGCATGAAAAGCGAAAGTGCGGCAGTCTTAGGCACCCGAACGAGCCTCAAAAGGGGCTTGAATAAAAATTTCAGTGCACAAGTGTACATTCATGTCCTTGGTGCTGTGACTTTCACCACAACGCAATAGTCTATGAGTAGGCTGCCGGTTCGAGGCATGAACGCTTCGAACGGTCGGGAAGATTTGCCCCACCTGCCGCATGGGATTATTGAGGAGCTCGCATGACCAAACAAAACGCCTTTACTCGGGAAGATCTGCTGCGCTGCAGTCGCGGTGAGCTGTTCGGCCCAGGTAACGCGCAACTGCCCGCCCCGAACATGCTGATGGTCGATCGCATCACCCTGATCAGCGAAGAAGGTGGCAAGTACGGCAAAGGTGAATTGGTCGCCGAGCTGGATATCAACCCTGACCTGTGGTTCTTCGCGTGCCATTTCGAAGGTGATCCGGTGATGCCGGGCTGCCTGGGTCTGGACGCCATGTGGCAACTGGTCGGTTTCTTCCTGGGCTGGCAAGGTCTGCCGGGCCGTGGCCGTGCGCTGGGTTCGGGCGAAGTGAAATTCTTCGGTCAAGTGCTGCCGACCGCCAAGAAAGTCACCTACAACATTCATATCAAACGCGTCCTCAAGGGCAAGCTGAACCTGGCCATCGCCGATGGTTCGGTGACTGTCGACGGTCGCGAAATCTACACCGCCGAAGGCCTTCGCGTCGGCGTGTTCACCTCCACTGACAACTTCTAAGGGTTATTCGCATGCGCCGCGTCGTTATCACTGGTCTGGGCATTGTTTCGTGCCTGGGCAATGACAAAGAGACCGTCTCCGCTAACCTGCGTGCAAGCCGCCCTGGCATCCGGTTCAATCCGGAATATGCCGAAATGGGTCTGCGTAGCCAGGTTTCCGGCTCCATCGACCTCAACCTTGAAGAGCTGATCGATCGCAAGATCTATCGCTTCGTCGGCCACGCAGCGGCTTACGCTTACCTGGCCATGAAAGACGCTATCGCTGACTCCGGCCTGACCGAAGAGCAAGTGTCCAACCCGCGTACCGGCCTGATCGCTGGTTCCGGTGGTGCTTCCACGCTGAACCAGATGGAAGCGCTGGACATCCTGCGCGAGAAAGGCGTGAAACGCGTTGGCCCATACCGTGTAACGCGGACCATGAGCAGCACCGTTTCCGCTTGCCTGGCCACGCCATTCAAGATCAAGGGCCTGAACTACTCCATCGCTTCTGCCTGCGCCACCAGTGCTCACTGCATCGGTACGGCCATGGAACAGATCCAGATGGGCAAGCAGGACATCGTCTTCGCCGGTGGCGGTGAAGAAGAGCACTGGAGCCAATCGTTCCTGTTCGACGCCATGGGCGCACTGTCCAGCAAGCGTAACGACACCCCGGAACAGGCTTCCCGTGCCTACGACGCTGACCGTGACGGTTTCGTCATCGCTGGCGGTGGCGGCATGGTCGTGGTTGAAGAGCTGGAACACGCTCTGGCCCGTGGCGCCAAGATCTACGCGGAAATCGTTGGCTACGGCGCGACGTCCGACGGCTACGACATGGTTGCCCCAAGCGGCGAAGGCGCGATCCGCTGCATGCAGATGGCGATGTCCACCGTTGATACCCCGATCGACTACCTGAACACCCACGGCACTTCGACTCCGGTCGGCGACGTCGCGGAAATGAAAGGTGTGCGTGAAGTGTTCGGCGACAAGGCACCTGCGATCAGCTCGACCAAGAGCCTGTCCGGTCACTCCCTGGGCGCCGCCGGCGTTCACGAAGCGATCTACTGCATGCTGATGATGGAAGGCAACTTCATTGCCGGTTCCGCCAACATCGACGAGCTGGACCCGGAAGTGGCCGATCTGCCGGTGCTGACCAAGACCCGCGAGAACGCCACCATCAACACCGTGATGAGCAACAGCTTCGGCTTCGGCGGCACCAACGCCACGCTGGTACTGAAGCGCTGGGAAGGCAAGTAATTCCCCCCGCTTAAGCCACACACAAAAACGCCCCGACTGGTTCGGGGCGTTTTTTTTCGCCTGCAGAAATTAGCCGGAACACCGCTGATCCCTGTGGGAGCTGGCTTGCCAGCGATAGCGGAGTGTCAGGCAACGAAGATGCTTGCTGTGCCGACGTCATCGCTGGCAAGCCAGCTCCCACAGGGATCCAGAGCGTTCTGGAGATGAAACTTCTGTCATGAAACTTACCGCCCTGCGACCGAATGTCGCGGATTACGCGGGCTGCAGCACTGTTGCAAAAAACGCAACAACACCTTGCACAAATCAGCCGTTTACTTAGCAGGCTAACAAATTCTATAACAGAGTCCTGCACACGCCTTGCTGCAGATAACTTGAGATTTGGAGCTAGCAGATGACTGTAAAAGTAACTGAACGCGACGATTCACACATGTCCCACGAAGGCGTAGCCGCCGGTATCCGCATCTGGGATGTGCATCAACAAGACTTGCTGGTTGGCATGTTCCACAACGAGATCGATGCCCACAACTACAAGGCCGAACTGGAAGTGCAAGAACAGCAGCGGGACCTGAAATCCGCCTGATTCAACCACAGCATTGAAAACGACAAACCCCGCCATGAGCGGGGTTTGTCGTTGTTACAGCTTTATCGATTTACCACATCAGATCATCAGGGATCTGATACGCCGCGTAAGGATCGTCCTCGGTGCTGACCTCTTCAGTCTGCACGTTGAGCTGGACGATACGCTGCGGATCGCGCTCTTGGATCTTCAGGGCCGCTTCACGCGGGATGACTTCGTAGCCGCCGGCATGGTGCACGATCGCCAGCGAACCGCTGCTGAGCTTGTTGCGCATCAGCGTGTTGACCGAGATGCGCTTGACCTTCTTGTCGTCGACGAAGTTGTAGTAATCCTCGGTGGTCAGCTTCGGCAGACGCGAGACTTCGATCAGTTGCTTGACCTGCGCTGCACGCGCCTTGGCCTCGGCTTTCTCTTTCTGTTGGCGGTTCAACTCCTGGTCACGCTTGACCTTCTCGGCCATGGCTTCCTGAGCCGCGCGCTGCTGCGAGTCATCCAGTTCGATCTGGCCTTTGTGCGCCAGACGTTGCTGCTTCTGCTTGTCCTTGCTGACCTGCTTGGCCTGCTTTTGATTGACCAGTCCTGCTTTGAGCAACTGGTCGCGAAGGGAAATACTCATGGTGCTTACTCACTTGGGCAGTGGCTCAGCCGCAGCCGGGCAAATTCTTTTCCTGACGTTTGGCTTCACCCCACAGGGCGTCCAACTCTTCGAGGGTGCAATCTTCTATGGGACGGTGGGTGTCGCGCAATGCCTGTTCGATAAATCGGAAACGTCTTTCGAACTTGCCGTTGGCGCCACGCAGCGCGGTTTCCGGGTCAACCTTCAAGTGCCGGGCCAGGTTGACCACGGAAAACAGCAAGTCGCCGATCTCGTCAGCAACGGCGACGGGATCGTTTTCGGACATGGCTTCGAGGACTTCGTCGAGTTCTTCGCGCACCTTATCGAGCACCGGCAAGGCGTCCGGCCAGTCGAAACCGACCTGGCCGGCGCGCTTCTGCAATTTGGCCGAACGCGACAGCGCCGGCAACGTGGCCGGCACATCATCAAGCAATGACAGTTGCTCGGGCGCGGCAGATTTCTCCGCACGCTCCTCTGCCTTGATCTCTTCCCAGCGCTGTTTGACCTGTTCCTCGCTCAAGCGCGGCACGTCGAGCGGTGCATACAGATCGCCCGTTGGAAAGACATGAGGATGACGACGAATCAGCTTGCGGGTGATGCTGTCGATCACCCCGGCAAATTCGAAGCGCCCTTCTTCCTTGGCCAACTGGCTGTAATACACCACTTGAAACAACAGATCGCCCAACTCCCCCTGCAAATGATCGAAGTCGCCTCGTTCAATGGCGTCAGCCACTTCGTAGGCTTCTTCGAGGGTATGCGGGACGATGGTCGCGTAGGTTTGCTTGATGTCCCACGGGCAACCGTACTGAGGATCGCGCAGACGGCTCATGAGGTGGAGCAGGTCTTCAAGGCTGTACATACAAACTCTCACTCAACTCTTTCTGCGATCTTGATCGTTCCCACGCTCTGCGTGGGAATGCAGCCCGTGACGCTCCGCGTCACTGGACGCAGAGCGTCCCTAGAGGCATTCCCACGCAGAGCGTGGGAACGATCAATCGAAGCCATCTTCAGGGCGTACGGTTACGCCGCGTTTCGATGATGTTCGGCAACTGCGATATGCGCCCGAGCAAGCGCCCCAGCGCATCCAGCCCCGGGATCTCGATGGTCAGGGACATCAGCGCGGTGTTGTCTTCCTTGTTCGAGCGGGTATTGACCGCCAGCACGTTGATGCGCTCGTTGAGCAGCACCTGCGAGACGTCACGCAGCAGACCGGAGCGGTCGTAGGCACGGATGACGATGTCCACCGGGTAGGTGAGCACCGGCACCGGGCCCCAGCTGACCTGAATGATCCGCTCTGGCTCGCGCCCGCCCAGTTGCAGCACCGAGGCGCAGTCCTGACGGTGAATGCTCACGCCACGGCCCTGGGTGATGTAACCGACGATCGCGTCGCCCGGCAGTGGCTGGCAGCAGCCGGCCATCTGCGTCATCAGGTTGCCGACGCCCTGGATCTGAATGTCGCCGCGCTTGCCCGGTTTGTAGCCGGTGGCTTTGCGCGGAATCAGTTCCAGCTGTTCGTTACCGCGTTCCGGCTCGACCAGTTGCTGCGCCAGGTTGACCAGTTGCGCCAGACGCAGGTCGCCGGCACCGAGGGCGGCGAACATGTCTTCGGCGGTTTTCATGTTGGCCTTGTCGGCCAGCTTGTCGAAGTCCACCGCGGGCAGACCGAGGCGCGTCAGTTCGCGTTCGATCAGGGTTTTACCGGCGGCAACGTTCTGGTCGCGCGCCTGTAGCTTGAACCAGTGAACGATCTTCGCCCGCGCCCGCGAGGTGGTGACGTACCCGAGGTTGGAGTTCAGCCAGTCGCGGCTCGGCGTACCGTGCTTGCTGGTGATGATCTCGACCTGCTCACCGGTCTGCAGGCTGTAGTTGAGCGGCACGATGCGCCCGTTGATCTTCGCGCCACGGCAGTTGTGGCCGATTTCGGTGTGCACGCGGTAAGCGAAGTCCAGCGGCGTCGCGCCTTTTGGCAAGTCGATGGCGTGACCGTCGGGGGTGAAGATGTAGACCCGGTCCGGCTCGATGTCGACGCGCAGCTGTTCGGCCAGGCCACCGATGTCACCCAGTTCTTCATGCCACTCGAGGACCTGACGCAGCCAGGAGATTTTCTCTTCGTAATGGTTCGAGCCGGATTTGACGTCGGTGCCTTTGTAACGCCAGTGCGCGCAGACGCCGAGTTCGGCTTCTTCGTGCATCGAATGCGTACGGATCTGCACCTCAAGCACTTTACCCTCAGGGCCGATCACCGCCGTGTGCAACGAGCGGTAGCCGTTCTCTTTCGGGTTGGCGATATAGTCGTCGAACTCTTTCGGGATGTGCCGCCACAAGGTGTGGACGATACCCAGCGCGGTGTAGCAGTCGCGCATTTCCGGGACCAGCACGCGCACCGCACGCACGTCGTAGATCTGGCTGAATTCCAGACCCTTGCGCTGCATTTTGCGCCAGATCGAATAGATGTGTTTGGCCCGGCCGCTGATGTCGGCATCGACGCCGGTGGCCTGCAATTCATCCTTGAGCTGGGTCATCACGTCGGCGATGAAACGCTCGCGATCAAGCCGTCGCTCGTGGAGCAACTTGGCAATCTGTTTGTATTGATCAGGTTCGAGATAGCGGAAGGACAAGTCCTCCAGTTCCCATTTGATATGACCGATGCCGAGGCGGTGCGCGAGCGGCGCATAGATATCGAACACTTCGCGGGCGACACGGTTACGTTTTTCATCGTCGGCGGTTTTCACCGCGCGAATGGCGCAGGTTCGTTCGGCCAGTTTGATCAGCGCAACACGGACATCGTCGACCATCGCCACGAGCATCTTGCGCAGGTTTTCCACCTGCCCCTGCGTGCCCATGACCATCGACTGACGCGGACTGAGGCTGGCGCTGATAGCGGCCATGCGCTGCACGCCGTCGATCAGTTTGGCCACCACCGGGCCAAAGCGCTGGCCGACGGCCGCGAGTTCGATCTGGCCTTCGCGTACGCCGCGATACAGGACCGCCGCGACCAGAGAATCCTGATCGAGCTTGAGGTCGGCGAGAATCTCGGCGATTTCCAGGCCGGTACTGAAACTACCGGAGCCTTCGGCCCACAGATTCCTCTTGGCATTGGACTGTTGTTCGGCCTCGCGAGCGAACTCGCAGGCTTCTTTCAAGGCTTCGCGATCCAGTGCCAGATCGACACTGACCGCGTGATCGAGCCAAGCCTCGAGATTGATACTGCCGTCAGTGTTGATCGGCTGGTGTGCTCTCACCTGTACCATGTTGCTTTACCTTCCCTACGACGCAGATTCAATGCGTCAAATCGCTGACCTTCAGTGCCCATTCGCGCTCGCGGGGCTAAAGCGAGCGCTGCGCGGACAGGTCAGACGGATTCAGACGAGCCATCCTGGCTCGCTTCAAATAACGCCATGGCCTCGACATGTGCCGTCTGAGGAAACATATCGAGAATCCCGGCACGTTTTAACCGGTAGCCCTGCTTGATCAATTCGACCGTGTCGCGCGCCAGAGTTGCAGGGTTGCACGACACATACACCAACCGTTTGGCACCCAGGGTCGCCAGCTTGCGAACCACCTCGAAAGCACCGTCACGCGGTGGGTCCAAGAGTACCGCAGAAAAGCCGTTTCCGATCCACTGGGCATCGGTCAAAGGCTGGGATAAATCGGCTTGAAAAAACTTTGTGTTATGCAAATTGTTACTAGCGGCGTTGGCTTCGGCGCGATCGACCATGGTCTGCACACCTTCGACTGCCACCACTTCGCGCACGGCTTTGGCCAGCGGCAAAGCAAAGTTGCCCAAGCCGCAGAACAGATCCAGCACACGTTCATCGCTACCCGGTTTCAGCCAGTCCAGCGCCTGCGCCACCATCGCTTCGTTGACGCCAGCGTTGACCTGGACGAAGTCGCCCGGCCGGTAAGCCAGATCCAGATCCCACTGTTCCAGGCGATAGCCCAGCGACTGGGTCGCATCGACCGGTTGCGGCTCGCCTTCGCCATGCAGCCACAACTGCGCTTCATGGAATTGGCAGAAGTCCTTGAGGATCGTCAGATCCGCTTCGGACAACGGCGCCATGTGCCGCAGCAACACCGCCAGTGACGAGCCACTGAACAACTCGACATGCCCCAGCGCCTGCGGTTTGCTCAAACGACGAAGCATCTCCGGCAAACGGGTCATGATCGGTTGCAAGGGCTGTACCAGCACCGGACATTCGCTGATCGCGACGATGTCCTGACTGCCGGCGGCGCGGAAACCGACTTCGAGTTTCTTCGCCTTCATGTCCCAGCGCACGGCGATGCGGGCGCGACGGCGATAGCCGAATTCAGGTCCGGTCAGCGGTGCTGCCCATTCTTCAGGTTCGACACCGGCGACACGCGACAATTGCTCGGCGAGCATGCGCTGTTTCAGGGCAAGCTGTTCGCTGTGAGGCAAATGCTGGACGCTGCAACCGCCGCAACGGCCGGCGTGCTGGCAGGGTGCCGGGCGGCGCAGTTCGCTGGCCTTGAACACGCGCTCGGTGCGCGCCTCGACCACTTTGCCGTGGGCGCCGAGTACTCGCGCTTCGACCTCTTCACCGGCGAGGGCGCCGAGGACGAACCAGGTCTTGCCTTCGAAAAACGCGATGCCGCGACCGTCATTGGCCAGGCGCTCGATGCTCAAGCGCTGCTTTTTGCCGGTCGGGATTTGCGCGGCCTTGCTGCCGCCCGTGGGCTGGAAGCGCAGGCCTCTCTCGTGCTTGGCCATCAGTTGGGCGCGTCGAAAATGCCGGTCGACAGGTAACGGTCGCCACGGTCGCAGATGATCGCGACGATCACCGCGTTTTCAACTTCTTTGGACAGGCGCAGCATCGCTGCCACCGCACCGCCCGAGGACACGCCGCAGAAGATGCCTTCTTCGCGGGCCAGACGTCGGGTGACGTCCTCGGCTTCGCTTTGCGCCATGTCGACGATACGGTCAACGCGATCGGCCTGATAGATCTTCGGCAGGTATTCCTGCGGCCAGCGACGGATGCCCGGAATGGCCGAGCCTTCCATCGGTTGCAGTCCGACGATCTGCACTTTGTCGCTCTGCTCTTTCAAGTAGCGCGACACGCCCATGATGGTGCCGGTGGTGCCCATCGAGCTGACGAAATGAGTGATGGTGCCCTGGGTCTGACGCCAGATTTCCGGACCTGTGGTGGTGTAATGCGCTTCAGGATTGTCGCCATTGGCGAACTGATCGAGCACCTTGCCACGGCCTTCGGCTTCCATACGCTGGGCGAGGTCGCGGGCGCCTTCCATGCCTTCTTCCTGGCTGACCAGAATCAGCTCGGCACCGTACGCGGTCATTGCCGCTTTACGTTCGGCGCTGGAGTTGTCCGGCATGATCAGGATCATTTTGTAACCCTTGATCGCGGCCGCCATGGCCAGCGCGATCCCGGTGTTACCCGAGGTCGCTTCGATCAGCGTATCACCGGCATGAATCTGCCCGCGCAACTCGGCGCGAGTGATCATCGACAACGCCGGACGGTCCTTGACCGAACCCGCCGGGTTATTCCCTTCGAGCTTGAGCAATAGGGTGTTGCTGGTAGCACCGGGCAGGCGCTGCAAACGCACCAGCGGCGTGTTGCCGACGCAATCGGCGATGGTTGGGTACTGCAAGGTCATGGCGTATTCGCAATCCAGACGTGCGGGGGCGCCTATCATACCGGCAAACCCGCGCAGGCCATATCACGCAAAGTGCGGTGCTTATGGTTTATGGGAATAAGGGATTGAAAGTCGCACCAGTGGTGCGACTTTTGTGTTGAGCCATTTTCATTGGTGGTGATGCGCAGAGACTCTTCGCGAGCAGGCTCGCTCCCACAGGGAGTAGTGTCATTCGCAGAATAGTGTCAGCAGTGATGACACTATTAACTGTTGATCACACGATCTGCGGCGAACCGAGTTCCAATGTGGGAGCGAGCCTGCTCGCGAAGGCGTCAGGCGGCGCGAAATCACCCTCAGCGACCAACCGCAAATTCAACCGCAACCCCGCCCCGCTGTTCTCCGCCCAAATACTTCCGCCCTGACGCTGCACGGCATTGCGCGCGATGCTCAGCCCCAAGCCAAATCCACCGTCCCCGGGCCGCGAGCCGTCGAGCCGGGTGAACGGTGAAAAGATCCGTTGCAGATCCCCTTCCGCTACGCCGCCGCCCTGATCTTCCAGCCACAGATGCCAGTAATCACCATCGCGCCGTCCATCAAGACGCACGATCCCGCTCGGCGGCGAATGCCGAATCGCGTTACGCAGAATGTTCTCCAGCGCCTGCGCCAGCGTATTCAGGTTGCCACGCACCCAGCATGAGGCCTCGACCGCGCACTGCAATTGCAGACTCGGCCAGCCGCTTTCATAACAGGCATTGTCGGTGAGCATTTCCCACAGGGCCTGGATCTGAATCGCCTCGTCGGGCAATGGCGAACGCTCGGTATCGAGCCAGGCCAGTTGCAGGGTGTCTTCGACCAGTCTTTGCATACCGTCGACTTCACGACCTATGCGCTCACGCAGTTGCAGCAGACCTTGTTCGCTTTCACTGGCGACCCGCAAGCGGCTCAACGGTGTGCGCAATTCGTGGGACAGATCACGCAGCAGTTGCTGTTGCAAGGCGACGGTCGATTGCAGGCGTTCGGACATCGAGTCGAATGCCCGCGCCAGCTCGCCGAGTTCGTCCGGCCGTTGGGTGATGCCGCTCGACAGCCGTACATTCAACTGGTCGGCACGCCAGGCGTTGGCCTGTTCGCGCAGGTTGTTCAGCGGCACGACCAACAAGCGATACAGACCGACACACAGCAATAACGTGAACAGCCCGGGAATCACGCCGTTAGTGATAACGCGCCAGAACACCCGGTACTTGCCCGGAACAAATCGTTCGGGCAACTCGATCACCAGGCTGCCGGCAGACGGCTCTTTGGGGAAAGGAATGCGCAACCACGGCCGCCCCTGTTTGTGAATCGGCCAGTCGAGACCGCGCAGGAAGGTCAGGCGCTGCAATTCCTGATCATTGAGCGGATCATTGCCCAGCGACTGCAAATTGCCGCCGATCACACCGACCCAACTGGCTTCGCGCAATTCCATGCTCTGCAACCAGTCATCAACACCGCTGCGTCCACCATGCTGCCACGCCTGTTCCGCTTGCGCGGCATAACGAGTGAGCGTGCCGCGCGCTTCGTCGGAGAGGAACTGGTTGCGCTCCTCCATGTAACGCCCCCACGACCAGCTCAGCCAGATCATCAGCAGACAGAACGCGACCAGCAGAAACGCCAGTTTCCAGAACAGCGAATGCCGCCCCGGCAGTTCAGAGCGTTTCATCGGCGGCGCTCAATACGTAGCCCTTGCCCCAGACAGTCCGCACTTCACGCTCGGTGTAACCGATGGCTTTGAGTTTGCGGCGGATCTGGCTGATGTGCATATCAAGACTGCGGTCGTGAGCCGCGTAGCCGCGCTGCAAAACGTGCTGATAAAGGAAGGCTTTGCTCAGCACTTCCTCGTCATTGCGATTGAGGGTTTCCAGCAAACGGTATTCGCTACGGGTCAGCCCGGCGGCTTGCTCGCGGAAAAACACATCGCACTGTTCGTCATCGAACCGCAGCGTACCGGCCGCCACGGGCACCGCGGGGGCGGCCGGGCGCCGATCCAGGGCAACCCGGCGCAGGATCGCTTCGATGCGCACATGCAACTCGGCCATGCTGAACGGTTTGGGCAAATAGTCGTCGGCCCCCAGACGGAAACCACTGATACGATCCGCCTCGGCGCCGAGGGCCGACATCAGCAGCACCGGCGTCGAATGGCTCTGGCGCAATTGCGTCAACACATTCAAACCGTCCATGCCTGGCAACAGGATATCCATCAGCACCACGTCGAACGGCTGGCGCCTGGCGATGCTCAGGCCTTCCTGGCCGTTCTGGCACCAGGTCACCTGAAAGCCGCTGCGGCCCAGATGTTCGTGAACATAGGCACCGAGCACCGGATCGTCTTCGATGGAGAGAATGCGTGGCTGGCCAGCGGAAACAGGAGTCATGAGTATCTGCAAGTAATTCTCAGTTGAGACTGATTATTCAAGATTGCCGGGGATCGGGCAACTCAAGGTTGGTCCAGCCGACAAACGAACAGCGGCGCCCTGCCCCACCACGAGTGCATTTTTCCGGAGATTGCCTGCGAGCAAATCGCTACACTGCGCCCATGCCGCGTGCCGGATGCACGCATGAGTCAACAGATCAGCGGGATGCAGGAGATAGGCGTGCTCAAGAAACTGGGAATCAAAGGTCGCGTGTTGTTGCTGACCTTGTTGCCGACCAGCCTGATGGCGCTGGTGCTGGGTGGTTATTTCACCTGGACGCAGCAGTCCGACTTGCAGAGCCAATTGATGCAACGCGGCGAAATGATCGCCGAGCAACTGGCGCCGCTGGTGGCACCCGCCATGGGGCACGGCAATAGCGATCTGCTTGAACGCATCGCCACCCAGTCCCTTGAACAACCGGACGTGCGCGCGGTGACCTTCCTCGCCCCGGACCGCTCGCCGCTGGCCCATGCCGGGCCGACCATGCTCAATCAGGCGCCGAGCGGCGACAGCGCGCATTTGCAACGGCGCAGCGGCAATGACGCGACGCGTTACCTGATGCCGGTGTTCGGCAAACACCGCAACCTCGCCGGTGAACTGATCCCGGACGAATCCGACCGACTGCTCGGCTGGGTCGAATTGGAGCTGTCGCACAACGGCATGCTGCTGCGCGGTTATCGCAGCCTGTTCGCCAGCCTGTTGCTGATTGCCGCCGGTCTGGCGGGCGCGGCATTGCTGGCGTTACGCATGGGCCGCACCATCAACCGTCCGCTGAGCCAGATCAAGCAAGCCGTCGCGCAACTCAAGGACGGCCATCTGGAAACGCGTTTGCCGCCGCTCGGCAGTCAGGAGCTGGACGAACTGGCGTCGGGCATCAACCGCATGGCCGGCACCCTGCAAAACGCCCGCGAAGAACTGCAGCACAGTGTCGATCAGGCCACCGAAGACGTCCGGCAGAATCTGGAAACCATCGAGATCCAGAACATCGAACTGGACTTGGCGCGCAAAGAAGCGCTGGAAGCCAGCCGGATCAAATCCGAATTCCTCGCCAACATGAGCCACGAGATCCGCACGCCGCTCAATGGCATTCTCGGCTTCACCCACCTGTTGCAGAAAAGTGAACTGACCCCGCGCCAGCTCGATTATCTGGGCACCATCGAAAAGTCTGCCGACAGCCTGCTGGGGATCATCAACGAGATCCTCGACTTCTCGAAAATCGAGGCCGGCAAACTGGTACTCGACCACATTCCGTTCAACCTGCGCGACCTGCTACAGGACACCCTGACCATCCTCGCCCCGGCCGCACACGCCAAGCAGTTGGAGCTGGTCAGTCTGGTCTATCGCGACACGCCGCTGTCGCTGGTCGGTGACCCGCTGCGTCTGAAGCAGATCCTCACCAACCTGGTCAGCAACGCCATCAAGTTCACCCGCGAAGGCACCATCGTCGCCAGGGCGATGCTTGAAGAGGAACACGAAGACAGCGTGCAACTGCGCATCAGCATTCAGGACACTGGCATCGGTCTGTCGAATCAGGATGTGCGCGCGTTGTTCCAGGCGTTCAGCCAGGCCGACAACTCGCTGTCGCGGCAACCGGGTGGCACCGGTCTGGGGCTGGTGATTTCCAAACGCCTGATCGAACAGATGGGCGGCGAAATCGGCGTCGACAGCACGCCGGGCGAAGGCTCGGAATTCTGGATCAGCCTGAGCCTGCCGAAAACCCGTGACGACGCCGAAGATTTGCCGGCCGCGCCGTTGCTCGGGCGCCGCGTGGCGGTGCTGGAAAATCACGAACTGGCACGTCAGGCCTTGCAGCACCAACTGGAAGACTGTGGCCTCGATGTCACGCCGTTCAACACCCTCGAAAGTTTGACCAACGGCGTCACCGGCGCGCACCAGACCGATCAGGCGATCGATCTGGCGGTCATCGGCATCACCAGCAACGACATGCTGCCCGAGCGTTTGAATCAGCACATCTGGGACCTCGAACACCTCGGCTGCAAAGTGCTGGTGCTGTGCCCGACCACCGAACAGACGCTGTTCCATCTGTCGGTGCCGAACCCGCACAGCCAACTGCAAGCGAAACCGGCCTGCACACGTAAATTGCGCCGCGCCCTGGCCGATCTGGTCAACCCGCGCCAGCCGCGCAATGAGCCAGGCGAACCGCTGTCGAGCCGCGCGCCGAAAGTGCTCTGTGTCGACGACAACCCGGCCAACCTGCTGCTGGTGCAAACCCTGCTCGAAGACATGGGCGCCAAGGTACTTGCGGTGGAAAGCGGCTACGCGGCGGTCAAAGCGGTGCAGAGCGAATCGTTCGATCTGGTGTTGATGGACGTGCAGATGCCAGGCATGGACGGCCGCCAGAGCACCGAAACCATTCGCCAGTGGGAAAGCGAGCGACACTGCACGCCGCTGCCGATCGTCGCCCTCACCGCCCACGCCATGGCCAACGAAAAACGCGCGCTGCTGCAAAGCGGCATGGATGACTACCTGACCAAGCCGATCAGCGAGCGGCAACTGGCGCAGGTGGTACTGAAGTGGACCGGCCTGGCCTTGCGCAATCAAGGGCCGGAACGGATCAGCGACAGCGCGGCGGGCAATAACGAACTGCCGGTGCTTGATCACGAGGAAGGCTTGCGCCTGGCTGCCGGCAAGGCTGACTTGGCGGCGGACATGCTGGCCATGTTGCTCGCCTCACTGGAAGCCGACCGCGAAGCCATCCGCGCGGCGTGCGAAAACCGCGACCAGAACGCATTGATCGAGCGCGTCCATCGCCTGCACGGTGCCACCCGTTATTGCGGCGTACCGCAATTGCGCGCGGCCTGCCAGCGCAGCGAAACCCTGCTCAAGCAGGACGACCCCAAGGCTGTGGCAGCGCTGGAAGAACTGGAGCGCGCGATCAACCGGCTAGCGGCGCAAGCGAAGATCAGCGCCTGATCCACAGCAATGCCGGCCAACACCGGCAGCGCTAAAGTGGGATCGGGTGATTCAATCCGTGTCGATGTTCCAGGAGGATTTCATGCGCACGCTCGTTTTCAGTAGCCAGACCTACGACCGCGACAGCTTCCTCGCCGCCGATTGCCCGGCGGGTATCGAGCTGCACTTTCAACCGGCCCGGCTCAGCCTCGATACGGCAGCGCTGGCCGACAAACACCAAGTGGTCTGTGCGTTTATCAATGATGATCTCAGCGCTGCAGTGCTGGAACGTCTGGCCGCGGGCGGCACGCGCCTGATTGCCCTACGCTCGGCGGGTTACAACCATGTCGATCTGGCCGCGGCGAAACGTCTCGGACTGGCCGTGGTGCGCGTGCCGGCCTACTCGCCGCATGCGGTGGCCGAACACGCCGTGGCGCTGATCCTGGCCCTCAACCGTCGTCTGCACCGTGCCTATAACCGCACCCGTGAAGGCGATTTCAGCCTGCATGGCCTGACCGGTTTCGACCTGGTCGGCAAAACCGTGGGAATTGTCGGCACCGGCCAGATCGGCGCCACGTTCGCCAAAATCATGCACGGCTTCGGCTGTGAGCTGCTGGCTTACGATCCTTTCCCCAACCCGGAGGTGCTGGCGTTGGGTGCGCGTTATCTGAGCCTGCCGGAACTGCTCGCGCAGTCGCGGATCATCAGCCTGCACTGCCCGCTCAACGAGCAGAGCAAACACCTGATCAACCGCGACTCGCTGGCGCACATGCAGGCCGGCGCCATGCTGATCAATACCGGCCGTGGTGGCCTGGTCGACACACCGGCACTGATCGATGCATTGAAGGACGGCCAGCTCGGCTATCTGGGGCTGGATGTTTATGAGGAAGAGGCACAACTGTTTTTCGAGGATCGCTCCGACCTGCCCCTGCAGGACGATGTGCTGGCGCGCCTGCTGACCTTTCCCAACGTGATCATCACCGCGCATCAGGCGTTTCTGACCCGCGAAGCACTGGGTGCGATTGCTGCAACCACCCTGCACAACATCGCGACCTGGGTGGCGGGAACGCCACAGAACCAGGTCGAGGGTTGAAATTTTTTCCGCTTACTTGGGTGAAAGCGAAGTCGCCAGAATCAGCATCGCCAGCCAGCCGAAGCCAAAAAAGCGCTGTTTCATCGAGTGGCCGTAGCGCAGCAGGAACCAGACGAAAAACATCGGCAGCAGGAAGATCATGATCTTCAGCCAGCCTTCCACCGGGCGACTGCCGTCGGCATTGGTCTGCTCAGTGGCCGGTTGCTCGGTGGGCTGCTGGCGCCGACGCCGCGCAGCGGCCGGCATCACTTTCGGCAAAGGTTGCGGCTCAGGCGCTGGAGCACTGACTTCGGGCACAGCCTTGTTACGCGGCAGACTGCCGAACGAGATTGTCGCAGCCTGAACAGGCGCGGCTACGGTTTGCGCGTGTACTGCTTGCTCCGCCATTGGAGCCCCGCAATGAATGCACGCGTTGGCTTCGGAGCTGATGCTCTTCTTGCATTCATAACATTCGATCAGCGCCATGTTCCGTTCCTTCAGATTCGAGGCCGGCAGTTTGCCATGAGTGTCGCGGCATTTGAACCGGATCGAAGGTCGCACGCGCGCATCATTCTGCAATCAAGCCCGTGCTAGCATGTCGCGCATATTTGGAGGACCCATGGTCGAACACGATTTCCGCTACACCCTGATGAACCCGCAACACACTCTCACCGAATGCCGCGCCCTCGTTCCGGGCCGCTATCAGGTCACCGGCAATGGTGGCTCGATTCGCATCGGTGACGCGCTGTTGGTCACCCTCAAAGGCAGCAAGGACTTGTCCATGCGCCTGACCGTTGAAACCGTCCGCCACCTGATCAATCCGCCGGGCCAATGGACCGCGATGACCACGGGCCCGGTGTTCGGTGAACTGGCGATCCACACCTGGCAGGTCAACTGCGACAACTGCGCCAAAGAGCTGAGCTTCGAATTCGCCGTGGACGCCAAACTCGGTAAAACCGCAGAAAAACCGGCAGCCACCGCGCGCATCGCCGAGCTGGGCTGGAAAGCCGTTGGCGACAAGCATTTGTGCCCGAAATGCCAGGTGTCGGCATGATCAAACGCCTTGCCCTGACCGCGCTGGTCGGTGCCGGCCTGGTGGGCTGTGCCGCAGAACCTGTGCAACTGCAACAGAACCGCAGCTACATTCTGGAGTGGATCGGTGAGCGGCCGTTGATGGATTACAGCCATCTGACCGTGACCCTTGGCGATGATGGCCGCGCCTACGGAAACGGTGGCTGCAACCATTGGTTCGCGCCGTACACGCTGGACGGTGACAAGCTGACTTTCGGCAAGATCGGCAAGACCCGCAAGCTTTGTGCACCAGCGCTGATGGAGCAGGAACAACGCTTCCTGCAGGCGCTGGAGCATGTCGAGCGCTGGGACATTTCGCCGATCGAGCAGATGCGCTTCTGGCCGGCGGAAGGCAAGCCGTTGCGTTGGTGGCTGGAAGAGGGTTGATTGGCTAGACCGCCGATACCCTCATCGGAACGCCGCCCGCCTAGCCCTCTCCCAGAGGGAGAGGGGACTGATTGGGGGATATTGGAGAGGTACGCCGACTTGAACGAGTGCAACTGAATCCATAATCGACTGGGTCTTGCTTTGGCGAATCTACAATCGACTCGATCTCTCAGGTCGATGTACCTCGCCAGACACCTCGGTCGGCCCCCTCTCCCTCTGGGAGAGGGCTGGGGTGAGGGTTGCTCTTTAGCGGCAACTCACTTGGTCGCCTGCAACGCCTCAAGCTTGGCCATCACCCCCGCCGCCGTCTGCTCGCCCATCAACTGTTCCCGCACCTTACCCTTGTTGTCGATGATGTACGTCACCGGCAGCGCTTCACTGCGCGGCAACTCGAACAGTTCCGCCGGATCCTGCGCCAGCACGGTGAACTTGATGCCCAGCTTTTCACTGGCGTCTTTCAGTTCCACGCCCTGCACATTGTCGAAGTTCACCCCGAACACGCCAACGTTCTTGCTCTTCAGCTCATCCGCCAAATGATTGAGTTCCGGGATTTCGGTCCGGCACGGACCACACCATTCGGCCCAGTAGTTCAGCACTACCCATTGTTTGTCCAGACGCTCCGACGCAACCTTCTGGCCGTTCTGGTCGATACCGTAATCATTGCCGCAGCCCCCCAGCATCAACGCCCCGATTATCGTCAATGCCGCTGCCAATCGCCGTGTCATGTCGTGTTCCTTGTGAAAATTTGAAGGCGCCTGCGACCCATTGCCTCCGAAGGTTCTGGATTGCGCGCTGCACAGTTAGAATAGCCGCCACTTTACGCCAGAAGCGACCCGCCATGACCGATCTGACGCTTTATCACAATCCGCGCTGCTCGAAATCCCGCGGCGCGCTGGAGCTTCTTGAAGCCCGCGGCCTGACCCCGAACGTCGTGCGTTACCTCGAAACCCCGCTGAACGCGGCGCAAATCAAGGCCCTGCTCGGCAAGCTCGGGATCAGCGCGCGTCAGTTGCTGCGCACCGGGGAAGATGAATACAAAATGCTTCAGCTGGCTGACGAAAGCCTCAGCGAAGCGCAATTGATCGACGCCATCGCTCAGCACCCGAAACTGATGGAGCGGCCGATTCTCGAAGTCGGCGACAAAGCCGTGATCGGTCGTCCGCCGGAAAATGTGCTGGAGTTGTTGCTGTGAGCGCGCCGTACATTCTGGTGCTGTATTACAGCCGCAACGGCTCGACCAATGAAATGGCCCGGCAGATTGCCCGAGGTGTCGAGCAGGCGGGTCTCGAAGCACGCTTGCGTACGGTGCCAGCCATTTCCACCGAGTGCGAAGCGGTGTCGCCGGACATCCCGGAAGAAGGCGCGTTGTATGCCACGCTCGATGACCTGAAGAACTGCGCGGGTTTGGCCCTCGGCAGCCCGACACGCTTTGGCAACATGGCCGCGCCGCTGAAGTACTTCCTCGATGGCACCAGCAACCTCTGGCTGACCGGCGCCCTCGTCGGCAAACCGGCTGGCGTGTTCACGTCTACCGCCAGCCTGCACGGCGGCCAGGAAACCACCCTGCTGTCGATGATGCTGCCACTGCTGCACCACGGCATGCTCATCACCGGCCTGCCGTACAGCGAATCGGCGTTGCTCGAAACCCAGGGCGGCGGTACGCCTTACGGTGCCAGTCATCACGCTGGGGCTGACGGCAAAAGTGCTCTCGATCAGCATGAAGTGGCGTTGTGTCGCGCGCTGGGTCTGCGGCTGGCGAAAACCGCTCAGAAACTGGTGGGCTGATATGGCGAAGAAGCCGAAGATTCTGCCGAGTGTCGAGTGGCTGGAGCCACGAGTGAAGGCGATGCGGGTGATTAGCCTGCTGAGCTTCTTCGCCCTCGCCGGCCTGCTGGCGGCCTACTATCTGCTGTTCGCCGATCTGCACGGCGCGCGGCCGTGGGTGATTCTGCTGGTCGAGTTGATCCCATGGATCGTGCTCGCCCCGGCAATGATCATGGGCAGCGCCCGCGGGCATTCGTGGATGTGTTTTGTGGTGAATCTGTATTTCATCAAGGGCGCACTGGCGGCGTATGACCCGAACCGGCAGTTGTTTGGTGTGCTGGAGATGGTCGCGAGTCTGGCGGTGTTCTGCTCGGCGCTGCTGTATGTGCGCTGGCGGTATCAGTTGAATCGCAAGCTGGCTGGCGAGGGCGAGATCTCCGTCGCCTGACAGATCGCCATCGCTGGCAAGCCAGCTCCCACAGGATCTGTGTTGAAACACAATATTGTGATCAATACAAAAACCTGTGGGAGCTGGCTTGCCAGCGATTGGGGCAACTCGGTATCAATGATTCACTGTGTACGCGAGCATCATCGAAATCTGGCTCATCGCCCGCCCGCCGCTCTGCTCGTGCCATTGATTGAACGCATCCTGCACAATCGCCAGATCGCGCAGACTGGTCGGCACCTTGTCGACGATCTTCTGTGCATTCAGCGCGGCGACCACGTCGTAGCTCGGTACAAACGTGTCCTTGCCGACCATGCGCAAAAACCGTGGCGCCGACAGCCCACCCAGTTGATGACCGTGCTTTTTCAGGTAGGTCCACAGACCGACGATATCGGTCACCGGCCAGTCGGCGATCAACGCACCGAAACTGCCCTTGTCTTTCTCTACATCAAGAATGAACTGCGCATTGCGCGGCACGCTCTTGAGCTTGCCCAGGTGACGGATGATCCGCGCATCCTGCATTAAACGCTCAAGGTGTTCGGCGCTCATCAGCACGACTTTTTCCGGGTCGAACTTGAAGAACACTTCTTCGAAGGCTGGCCACTTGGCGTCGACCAGACTGTGCTTGAGGCCTGCACGGAACACACGCAGGGCCATGGTCGAGAGGTAGCGGTCGTCGCTGATCTTGCGCAGTTGCGCCGGGGTCTTGGGAACGGGCAGATGGGCTTCCAGTTCAGCCGCCGAACCGAAGCGGTTCAGACAGTATTCGTGCAGCCACTTGTAATCGCGCATGCCCTCTCCTATTGAATGAAGCGAAGAAACCAATGTGGGAGCGAGCCTGCTCGCGAAGTGGGAGGATCAGTCAACAAATCAGTTGAATGACGCACCGCTTTCGCGAGCAGGCTCGCTCCCACATTTGAAATGTGTTTACAAGTTGACGACGTTGACGAAGCGCGAAGCGGCGGTCTCGTCGATCTTCAGGCTGGTGAAGTCGAACAGGTTGCGGTCGGCCAGTTGCGACGGGATCACGTTCTGCAGACTGCGGAAAATGCTTTCAGTTCGACCGGGGGTCTTGCGCTCCCAGTCCAGAAGCATTTCCTTGACCACCTGACGCTGCAGGTTTTCCTGCGAACCGCAGAGGTTGCACGGGATGATCGGGAATTCTTTCAAATCCGAGTAAGCCTGAATGTCTTTCTCGTTGCAGTACGCCAGTGGACGGATCACCACGTTGCGACCGTCATCGGCGCGCAGCTTCGGCGGCATCGCCTTGAGGCTGCCGTTGAAGAACATGTTGAGGAAAAACGTCTCGACGATGTCGTCACGGTGGTGACCGAGGGCCATCTTGGTCGCGCCGATTTCGTCGGCGAAGGTGTACAGCGTGCCGCGACGCAGACGCGAGCACAGCGAGCAGGTGGTCTTGCCCTCCGGGATCAGCTCCTTGACCACCGAGTAGGTGTCTTTCTCGACGATGTGGTACTCAACGCCCAGCTCTTTCAAATAGGCCGGCAGCACATGCTCGGGGAAGCCCGGCTGTTTCTGGTCCATGTTCACCGCGACGATCTCGAACTTGATCGGGGCAACCTTCTGCAGGTGCAGCAGCACGTCGAGCATGGTGTAGCTGTCTTTGCCCCCGGACAGGCAGACCATGACCTTGTCGCCATCTTCAATCATGTTGAAATCGGCGACCGCTTCGCCGGCCAGGCGGCGCAGGCGCTTTTGCAGTTTGTTCTGGTTGACCGTAAGAGTGCCCATGACGCGAAATCCGTGAGGTGTGACGAAAGGCCGGCATTTTACGCAAAAACCCCGGGGTTGTGGGCACAGGTTGTCGCGGCCAGCCGACGACGCGTTAACAGACCCCAAGGCGATTACCCGCCCTGTTTACAGCGCGATTTGCTCTAAGCCCCTAATACCTGTGCGGGTAAGACCTTTCTATACTGCGACATAAGGTCGCACACAATCTGAAGACCTGTATTTGCTCGGCCACCTTGGCCCGTAGGCGCTCCGCTGGGGGGCGATGGCAATAACAAGAGGAGTGACTGGCATGATCCATCACGTAGTGGGACTTTTTACCCACCCCGATCAGGAATGGAAGGAAATCCGTGGCGACCAAGAGGAAAGCATCAGCCACATGTACCTGACACACACGCTGATTCTGGCGGCTATCCCCGCTGTCTCGGCCTTTATCGGCACCACACAGGTCGGCTGGGTAATCGGCAATCGCGCGCCGGTCATGCTCACCGTCGAAAGCGCGATCTGGATGACCGTCATGTCGTACCTGGCCATGCTCGGCGGGGTCGCGGTCATGGGCGCCTTTGTGCACTGGATGGCTCGCACCTACGACGCCAATCCAAGTCTGGCCCGTTGTGTGGCCTTCGCCACCTACACCGCGACACCGTTGTTTGTCGGCGGGCTGGCGGCATTGTATCCGCACATGTGGCTGGGGATGATCGTCGGCACGGCGGCCATCTGCTACACGGTTTATCTGTTGTACGTGGGGCTGCCGACGTTCATGAATATTCCGTCGGATGAAGGCTTCCTGTTTTCCAGCTCGGTGCTGGCGGTGGGTCTGGTGGTGCTGGTTGCCATCATGGCGTTCACCGTGATCGTCTGGGGGCTGGGCGTTGGTCCCGTCTATACGAACTGACTCGCCAAACCAATCACAGGCCGCCGCAAGGCGGCCTTGTCGTTTGCCGGATGACCATTCGGCAGCTCGGCGATTCGCAAGTCCGGGGCGTTACGGCATACTCGACGTCTCTGGAGATCCATCAAGCATGCCCGAGCAACTCAATACCCGCGTCGAAGACTGTTACCAACTCGCAGAATCCTTTTTCAAACGTTCCTTCCCACGCCCTGTCGTCAGCCTCAAGCTGCGCGGGCAAAAGGCCGGTGTCGCGCATCTGCACGAGAACCTGCTGCGCTTCAACCCGCAGTTATACCGGGAAAACACCGAGCACTTCCTCAAGCAGACCGTGGCCCACGAAGTTGCGCACCTGATCGCCCATCAGTTGTTTGGCGAGCGCATTCAGCCCCACGGCGAGGAATGGCAACTGATCATGCGCGGCGTTTACGAACTGCCGCCGGATCGCTGCCACACCTATGCAATCAAGCGCCGCAGCGTGACCCGCTATATCTATAAATGCCCGTGCGCCGACAGTGATTTCCCGTTTTCGGCGCAGCGCCATAGCCTGGTGCGGCAGGGGCGGCGTTACCTGTGTCGCCGATGCCGCAACACGTTGGTGTTCAGTGGTGAGATGCGCGTCGAATAGTCAGTTTGTGTCGCCCTGACTGGCCCCATCGCTGGCAAGCCAGCTCCCACAGGTTTAGGTGTCTTACACAGAATCTGTGGACACCTCGAAAACTGTGGGAGCTGGCTTGCCAGCGATGAGGCCAGAACAGGCACTAAAGAATGACTTTGGCCCGGCGCAGCTCTTCAATTTTCGAAGGACTCAACCCCAACTCCGCCAACACCTGATCCGTATGCTGCCCCAACACCGCGCCAACATGCCGCGGCGCCGGCAACGCTTGGGAAAACTTCAATGGACAGGCCATCTGCGCCTGCGTCGAACCATCCCCGCGCGGCACCTGCGTCACCAGTTCCCGCGCCTGCAACTGCGGATGGCGCACCGCCTCACCCAGACTCAATACCGGCTCGACACACGCATCGATCCCGGCAAACATCTCGCACAACTCAGCAAAGTCGTGTTTTTCGAACTCGACCGTCAGCGCGTACTTCAATGCCCGCTGCTGCTCGGGCTTTGAGGACAAGCCCTGCGCCGCCAACTCCGGCCGCCCCAACGCCGTACACAGTTGCTGCATGAACCCCGGTTCCAGACTGCCCACCGACATCCAGCGGCCATCGCGGGAACGGTAATAATCGTAAAAGCTGCCGCCGTTGAGCATCTGGTCTTCCCACGCAGGTTCTTCGCCGCAAGCCAGATAGCCGGCACCGGCCATGGCATTCAGGCTGAACGCGCAATCGGTCATGCTCACATCCAGATGCGTGCCCTGCCCGCTCTGCTGACGCGCAATCACCGCGGCCAACAAGCCGATCACCCCGTGCAGCGAACCACCGGCGACATCCGCCACCTGCATGCCCAACGGCAACGGCCCGCTGTCGGCGCGACCGGTGTAGCTGGCCAGCCCCGCCAGCGCGAGATAGTTGATGTCATGCCCGGCGCGGTCCTTGTATGGCCCGGTCTGGCCGTAACCGGTAATCGACACGTAAATAAGCTTCGGGTTGATCGCCTTCAGCGCTTCATAGCCTAGGCCCAGACGCTCCATTACACCGGGACGAAACTGCTCGAGGACGATGTCGTAATCGGCCAGCAACTGCTTGATCACTTCCACGGCTTCAGGCTGTTTCAGATCCAGCGCCAGGCTGCGCTTGTTGCGGTTCAGGTAAGCGTGGCTCGCTGATACTCCGCCATCATGCGGTGGCAAAACGCGCAGCAGGTCCATGCGCGTTGGTGATTCGATGCGCAGCACTTCAGCGCCCATGTCCGCCAGCAACAACGAGGCGAACGGCCCCGGCAGCAGCGTCGAGAAATCGAGGATTTTCAGTGAGGCCAGCGGTGCGGACATGGGCGAACTCCTTGGGCGATGCACTCAGCCTAGGCAGCGATGCCGTGTACGGCAATCACCGGAAATGTCAGCGGGTATGACCGTTACGCTCAAATCGCAGGCAAGAAAAAACCCGCCGAAGCGGGTTTTTCCAGGCAAGCAGGGCTTACTTCACATTGCTTGGGGTTGGGCCTTCAGCCACACCCAGGTCATCTTCTTCACGCTCGTCGGAGATACCGCGACCGCCTGAGGCCAGCTCGGTTTGCAGCTGATCGGTATCCAGTTCCTTGACCCACTTGGCAACCACGATGGTGGCTACTGCGTTACCGACCAGGTTGGTCAGTGCGCGGGCTTCGGACATGAAGCGGTCGATACCGAGGATCAGCGCCAGACCGGCCACCGGCAGGTGACCTACCGCCGACAGGGTCGCGGCCAGTACGATGAAGCCCGAGCCGGTCACACCGGCTGCGCCTTTGGAGGACAGCAGCAATACCAGCAGCAGAGTGATCTGGTGGGTGATGTCCATGTGGGTGTCGGTCGCCTGAGCGATGAACACGGCCGCCATGGTCAGGTAGATCGAAGTACCGTCGAGGTTGAACGAGTAACCGGTCGGGATCACCAGACCCACTACGGATTTCTTCGCGCCCAGACGCTCCATCTTGATCAGCATGCGTGGCAGTGCCGATTCCGACGAAGACGTGCCCAGTACGATCAACAGCTCTTCACGGATGTAACGCACCAGTTTAAACACGCTGAAACCGTGAGCACGGCAGATCGCACCCAGCACCACCACCACGAACAGGATGCAGGTGATGTAGAAGCAGATCATCAACTGGCCCAGTTGCACCAGCGAGCCGACGCCGTAAGCACCGATGGTGAAGGCCATCGCGCCGAAAGCACCCAGCGGCGCCAGTTTCATGATCATGTTGATGATGTTGAACATGACGTGGGCGAAGCGATCGATCATGTCCAGCAGCGGACGACCGTACGAACCCAGGCGATGCAGGGCGTAGCCGAAGATCACCGAGAACATCAGCACTTGCAGGATGTCACCGGTGGCGAACGCGCCGACGATGGTGTTCGGGATTACATTGAGGAGGAAACCGACAATGCTCTGGTCTTTACTGGCCGTCACATAAGTGGCGATTTTCGAGGCGTCCAGGGTGGTGACGTCGATGTGCATGCCGGCGCCCGGTTGCACAACGTTGACCACGATCAGACCGATCAGCAGGGCAATGGTGGAAACGATTTCGAAGTACAGCAGCGCGTAGCCGCCGGTCTTGCCCACGGATTTCATGTTCTGCATGCCGGCGATGCCGCTGACAACGGTACAGAAGATGATCGGGGCGATGACCATTTTGATCAGTTTGATGAACCCGTCACCCAGCGGCTTGAGGGCCACACCGGTCTGAGGGTAGAAGTGACCAAGCAGGATGCCGATGGCGATGGCAACGATCACCTGGAAATACAGGGATTTGTACAGTGGCTGACGAGTCGTCATTGCAGGTTTCCTCAAGCGTCCCGCGTGGCAACATCCATCTGTTGACCGCGAAACCTTAATTGCGAACCCTCCTGCACTGGAGGGATTTGTTGTTGGAGCAGCATTTTCCATCTGGGCCAAACGCACGCTTCTGTGGCTTGTATCGCAAACCTCGTGCCACTTTGGTGCGATTGCCAGCAAGCCTTTTGGTATCAGGGGTAACGGGTCTACGGATGTCACCATCCTGTGACTCAGGCGTGGCGGATTTCCGCCAACTCACCGCTTCTCGTCCTACAATTTGGCGGAAATCCGCCTTGTCGATGCGTCCAGCCCGCCGCTACCATCCGGCGCCTGAAGAAGGATCTGCCGCTTATGCGCGAACGCACCATCGCCAGTCATTTTGCCCGTGCCGCCCTCGGTGGCGCACGCCGCGTGGGTTTCGATTACTCGGGCCTGCTGCTGCAACTGGGCATCAGCCCGGAATTGCTCGACGAACCTCGCGCGCGCATTGCTCCGGAACAATTCACCCGGTTGATTCAGGGCCTGTGGCTGGCGCTGGACGACGAATACCTGGGTTTCGGCAACGCTCCAAGCAAACCCGGCAGTTTCGCCATGATGTGCCACGCCTCGATTCACTGCCGCAATCTGGAAAAAGCCCTGCAACGCGGCTTATTGTTTTATAGCCTATTCCCCGAAGCCCCGCGCCTGAGCCTGACGCGCGAAGACGAATGGGTGCGCCTGAGCCTCGACGATTCACAATTGTGGGATCCCGATCACTTTCTCACCGAGAGCCTGCTGGTGATCTGGCATCGCCTCGGCAGTTGGCTGATCGGCCAGCGGATTCGCCTCGAACAGGCGAGCTTCAGCTATCCGCGCCCCGAGCATGGGGCCGAATATGACCTGTTGTTCCCCTGCCCGCTAACCTTCGGCACCGAGCAAAGCAGCCTTTTATTCCACAGCCGCTATCTGTCTATGCCGCTGTTGCAGGACGAACGCACGCTCAAACACTTCCTCGAACGCTCCCCCGCCGACCTGCTCTCGCGCCCGGACGACGGTGACAGTCTGAGTAGCCGTTTGCGCCGTTTACTCAGCCGTGACACTGCAAATTGGCCGGATCTGGAAGCGGTCGCGGCGCACTTGTACATCAGCCCGCAGACCTTGCGCCGGCACTTGCGTGAGGAAGGCACGAGTTTTCAGGAGTTGAAGGATCAGTTGCGGCGGGATATCGCCATTTATCATTTGGGGCGGGCGGATCTGTCGTTGCAACAGATTGCCGAGCAGTTGGGGTTTTCCGAACCGTCGGCGTTTCATCGGGCGTTCAAGAAGTGGACGGGGTTGACGCCGGGGGCGTATCGGGCGCAGGAGCAGTGAGGCGCCAAATCAAAAGCCCCTCACCCTAACCCTCCCGAAACGTCGGACCGCCCGGGGGGAGAGGGGACTGATTGGGGGATGCTCGGTAAATACGCCGACCTGCAAGCTCTCTATTGAATCCATATTCGCTGCAAATCGCTCAGGTCGATAATTTTCCAAAGACACTTCGGTCAGTCCCCTCTCCTTCTGGGAGAGGGCAACTCCCAATCACACCGCCGGAAAATGAATCCTGAACGCCGCCCCACCCATCGGCGAATCCCCCAGCGCGAGTTTGGCGTTGTAGCTTTCGATAATATCCTTGACCACCGCCAACCCGATCCCTTGCCCCGGATGCTGGGCATCCAGGCGTTCACCACGCTCGAGGATCCGCGCACGCTGATCCGGCGGCACACCGGGGCCGTCATCTTCGACGCACAGTTCAATCCCGGCCAGAGTCTCACGCACGCTGATACGCACTTCGCCCAGACACAGGCGATAAGCGTTTTCCAGCAAGTTGCCCATCATCTCCAGCAAGGCACCCTGCTCGATCGGCACATAGCAGTGCTCAGGCAGATCAAAGGCCACGCGCACATGCTTGTCGCGGTACACCTTGTCGAGGGTGTCGCACAGGCTTTTCAGCACCGGTTGCAAGCGCACCTGATGTCGCACCAGTCCGCTTTTGCGCAAACTGGCCCGTTGCAGTTGATAGCTGATCTGCTGGCTCATGCGTTCGATCTGACTCTGCAGCACCCACGCTTGATCGCGCTCTTCGGGACGTTGGGCCATGTCCTCGCTCACCCCTTGCAACACCGCCAACGGCGTTTTCAGGCTGTGCGCCAGATCATCGAGGGAATCGCGATAACGACTGCGCTGCTGGCGCTCGCTGTGCAGCAAACGGTTGAGCGAGCCGGTCAGGCGCAGCAGTTCACGTGGATGTTGTTCGGTGAGGCTTTCACGGGTGCCGCCTTCGATTTCGTCGAGCTCCTGACTGAGCCGGCGCAGCGCTTTGAGGCCCCAGGTCAGGCCGATCCACAACAGCGCCAGCAATACCAGTAATGCCGCGCCGAAGCCTAGATAGAGATTTTCGCGCAGGCCTTCGAGGGTGGTTTCGTACTCGCGCACCGGTTGCAGGGCGACGATGCTGAACGCCGCGCTTTTGCCGCCGAGCAGTTTGACTTCGACGTCATAGACGAAGAATTCCTGGCCATTGCTTTCGCGGATCCGCGCGAACTCATTACCGAGTCCGTCGTAGCGCGGTTTGTAGTTGATCTGCTCTTCCTGAGTCGCCTTCGAGCGCCAGACCAGATGCCCCTCGCGATCGTAGATATAGCCGAGCAAACGGAAATCGGTGAGGTTGAAACGCTCATCCGGCAGTTGCGTCGGCATCACCAACCGACCGTTTTCAATGCGCGCGGCAGAAATCAGCGTAGTGACGTCCGAGGCCAGCCGCTGCTCGATCGAGTCTTGCAGCGCCAGGCTGAACGCGCCTTGCATCGCCGGCAGCAAAGCGAGCATGAACAACACCGCCAACGTCGTGGCGGCGAGCATCAAGCGAACGCGCAGAGAACGAATCAAGTGCAGCGCTCATTGAACAGGTAGCCGAGGCCGCGCACGGTGTCGATCGGCTTGAACCCGGCCGGGCCTTCAAGTTTGCGGCGCAGACGGCCGACCAGCACTTCGATGACATTCGGATCGCGCTCGTCGTCGTCCGGATAGAGCTGCTCCATCAAGCGATCCTTGGGCACCACTTGCTGGTGATGACGCATGAGGTATTCGAGGATGCGGTACTCGTAGGCGGTCAGCGCCAAAGGTTGTTCGTCGAGGCTCGCCTGTTTGCGATTGAGGTCGAGCAGCAGCGGGCCGGCAACGATGGTCGACTGAGTGAACCCGCTGGAACGGCGCAGCAAGGCATTCAGACGCGCGTCGAGTTCTTCGAACTGGAACGGCTTGACCACGTAATCGTCGGCACCGGCGGCGAGGCCTTCGACCTTGTCCTGCCAGTTGCCGCGCGCGGTGAGGATGAGGATCGGGAAGGTCTTGCCGCCCGCGCGCAACTGGCGAATCAGGTCGAGACCGCCCATGCCCGGCAAGCCGAGATCGATCACCGCCAAGTCAAAGTTGAACTGTCCGGTCTGGTACAGCGCCTCCTCGGCATTGGCCACGGACTCGACCACGTGGCCACTTTCCGTCAGGCGGGTTTGCAGGTGATGGCGCAAGAGCGCTTCATCTTCGACGACCAACAGTTTCATAACACTCTCCCGGGCAAATCAGAATCTCCAGTCACACACCTGTGGGAGCGAGCCTGCTCGCGAAGGCGATGGCTCAGTCGACCTCTCATCGACTGAACCGGCGCTTTCGCGAGCAGGCTCGCTCCCACATTGAACCTGCTGGCAACTCCTTAGAAATTGTAGTTGGCCGACAGGTAAGTCTGCGCGCTGCTGGTCAAATCCAGCGAGCCTTGCTTGCTGCCGCCGCTCTCTTTCATTTCAGTGCTGGCGTTGCTGCGCAGGTAACGGTAACCAAGTTCGACCGAGGTGTTCTGCGAGACTTGCTGCAACACACCGAATTGGCCGCCAACCGCATAACCGATGTCACTGTCGCGGCTGTAGCTCGGCGAATCCTGAGTCAGCTTGGTCAAACCCGCCGTCGCGCCACCGAACAGCTTGGTGCTGCCACCCACCGGGTAGAACAGATCGTAGCTGCCCAGCAGGTTTTCCTGACGCAGTTTAATGCCATTGTGCGAACCGGACACGTTGTCGTAGGTGGCGTAGTAGCGACCCTGACTGTTTTGCTGACCGAGACGGACGCCGTAGGTGTTGTTGCCGTCGATGGCGCCAGTGGCGTTCGGGTGGTCGAGGTTGTTGTTCAGCGAGTTGGATTTGTTGATCTTGTCACTGGTCTGGCCGAAGGACAGGCCGGCGAAGTTCGAAGTGGTGTCGGCCTGGGCCGCGATACTGGCGCTCATTACGGTCAATGCCAGCAACAGTTTGTTAAAAGTCATGGGTATTTCCTCTTTCACAGTGCTGTTTGGGTATGGCGCAAGGTTACTGACCTTCCCCTGTACCGCCCCTGAACCGTCTCTGAACCCGACCTGAACCAAATGAACTAGGCTGATTTGACCGTTTATTGTCAGGAGATCCGACCATGCGCCTGTTCCTTGCCCTCATTTTGCTGGCCGTCAGCAGCCTCACTCAGGCAGCGATCAAGACCGAGGAAATCCCCTATCAAAGCGCCGATGGCACAAAGCTGATCGGCTACTACGCCTATGACGACGCCATCAAAGGCAAACGTCCGGGTGTCGTCGTGGTGCACGAATGGTGGGGCCTGAACGATTACGCCAAACGCCGCGCACGCGATCTCGCCGCACTCGGCTACAGCGCGTTGGCGATCGATATGTACGGTGAAGGCAAGAACACCGAACATCCCAAAGACGCGATGGCGTTCATGCAGGCAGCGACTCAGGATGCGGCGGCTTCCAGCAAGCGCTTTGAGGCCGGGCTGAATTTGCTGAAGCAGCAGGCGCAGACCGACGCCAACAAAATCGCCGCTATCGGTTACTGCTTCGGCGGTGGCGTGGTGCTCAACGCCGCGCGGCAAGGTGAACCGTTGGCGGGCGTGGTGAGTTTCCACGGCGCGCTGGCGACCAAAAACCCGGCGACGCCCGGCAGTGTGAAAGCGAAGATTCTGGTCGAGCACGGTGCGCTGGACAGCATGGTCACTGCCGACAATGTCACGGCGTTCAAAGCGGAAATGGACAAGGCCGGTGCTGACTATAAATTTGTCAGCCTTGACGGTGCCAAGCACGGTTTTACCAATCCGGATGCCGATCGCCTCAGCCATGGCGAGCACGGTGGCCCGGACATCGGGTACAACAAGGCCGCGGATGAAAAATCCTGGGCGGACATGAAAGCGTTCTTGCAGAAAATCTTTAGCTGAACAGGAACACCGCGGCGCGGCCTTCGCGAGCAGGCTCGCTGCCACAGGGGATCTTCTGGGCGGCATAGATCCAGTGTGGGAGCGAGCCTGCTCGCGAAAGCCGCACCACCGATCTCGACCTTGCCGCGACTAACCGGCAAAATGCCCGCCATGAATCTCACCCCCGCCCTGCCCGCCTGCTGCACCGCACTCGACAGCCACTGGCCGTTGCCGACGGTATTGGCCGACACCGTGCTGCTCAGCACCCACTTCGATCCGGCCCTACTGCTCGGCGATGACTTTCAGCGCAGTGCCGTGGTAGCACCGCCGAGCATTCAGCGTTCGGTGGCCAAGCGGCAGGCGGAATTCCTCGCCGGGCGTATTTGCGCCCGCGCGGCGTTGCGGCAATTGGAAGGCAGCAGCGTTGTCCCAGCGATTGGTGAAGACCGCGCGCCGATATGGCCGGCACATATCTGCGGCTCGATCACCCACAGCACCGGTCGTGCGGCGGCAATTGTTGCCAACAAACGACACTGGCGCGGGCTGGGAATGGATCTGGAAAATCTGCTGAGTACCGAACGTGCCGAGCGTCTGGCCGGGGAGATTCTGACGCCACCTGAAATGCAGCGCATGACGGCCGCCTCGCGAGATCAGTTGGCGTTGCTGGTGACACTGACGTTTTCGGTGAAAGAAAGTCTGTTCAAGGCGTTGTATCCGATCGTGCAGCAGCGCTTTTATTTCGAGCATGCTGAAGTGCTGGAATGGACTGAGGCCGGTGAAGTCCGGTTGCGGTTGTTGACGGACTTGTCTGCCGAGTGGCGCAACGGCACTGAACTGGAGGCGCAGTTCGGGGTGCAGGATGGGCAGTTGTTGAGTCTGGTCAGTATCCACGCCTGAAATCTTTAGCGCCTGTCCGGGCCTCATCGCTGGCAAGCCAGCTCCCACAAGTTTCTGAGTGGACCTTAAATCCGTGCTCACCACGGTCACTGTTGGAGCTGGCTTGCCAGCGATGGGGCCAGCACAATCACCGCAAATACCTAGCGGCGCTCCTGATTCCTCGGCCAACTCAGGCTGAAACACGCCCCACCCAGACTCTTGCTCTTGCCAATGATCGCCCGGCCGTCATGCCAGTGAATGATCCGCCGCACAATCGACAAGCCCAGACCATGCCCGCCCGACGCCCGCGTACGGCTGTCGTCCAGACGCAGAAACGGGGTGAAAATCCGCTCCCACGCGACCTCCGGCACACCCGGACCGTCGTCCTCGACGTCGACGCGACAGCGCAATTGCCCGACCTGATAACTCACCGTCACGTTCGAACGGGCGTGGCGCATCGCGTTGCTCACCAGATTCTGCAGCGCCCGGTGCAGATAGCGCGGCTCGGCTTCGACCCAGGCATCATCGTTATCCGCAGCAGACAGGCACAAACCACGCTGCACCGCGACCTCGGCGCGTAACGGCGCCAGTTCCTCGATCACCTGATTGACCAGTGCATCGAGATCGATGCGCTGGAAGGTCAGCGCCGGCGAACCCTGTTCCAGCCGCGCATAGGTAAGCATTTCATCGACCAGCTTATCGAGGTCTTCGATGTCGTGATCCATGCCTTCACGGTACTTTTCCAGCGCTTGCGGCGTGGTTGCCGAACCGATCATCTCCAGGCCGAAACGCAGGCGTGCCACCGGTGTGCGCAATTCATGGGACACCGCGCGCACCAGTTCGCGCTGAATCGCCAGCAGCTGTTGCAAGTGCTCAGCCATGCCATTAAACGCCGACGCCAGACGCCCGACCGAGTCAGCACCGCGCGCTGGCACACGGGTTTCCAGGCTGCCCTTGGCAATCCGCGTGGCCGCCGCTTCGAGGCCACGCAAACGGCGTTCGAGCTGACGCACCAACAAATAAACGATAAGACCGATCAGGGTCAGGCCGAGTGCAGCAATCAGCACCAGCCATTCCGGCGGATACGGGTTCATCTGATACAGCGGGCCGATCTCCAGCACCCACGGCGTGCCGACCATGCCGGCAAAGACGCGGATCGAATCGCCGCCCTTGCCCAGCGCCATGACGGTGTCGCCTTCGGCCACGCGGCGGCTCTGGTCTTCGTCCATGTCGGCATCATTCACCGTGACCAGGCGCAGATCGAAACCGAAACCCTTTTCTTCCTTTATCTGCGCGAGGCGCTTGGGCTGTTCGGCGACCGGCACGCGCACCAGTTCATCGGCCAGCAGGTAAATGGTCGCGCGGGCCAGTTGTTCGCTGATCTGCTGCACTTCCCCCACCAGCACCAGTTGCTCTTTGTCGCTGACCATTCGATAGACTTTCGCCGCGTGCGGCCCGGTCTGCTCGACCAGCGCCTGACCACGCTGTACGCGGGTGCGCTGGGACAGATCGAGATCGGTCTCGGCAAACTTCTTCAGCGCCAGCGGAATCCCCAGCAACCGCTCCCACACCAGCAACGCGCGATGGCGCTCGGTTTCGTTCATCGGTTGCAGATTGCCGGCCATCAGCGAGAACGTGCCGTGGGCCAGCCGCTCGCGATATTGCTCGCTGCGCACCTGATTAAGCAGGTTGAGCGCCAGCACGCCGAGCACCGCCACCAGAATGATCGCTGCGCACATGCCGCCGTAGATGCGCAGGAAGATCGAGTTCACAGCGGCAGATCTACGCAGGCTTCAGGCACGAACAGATAACCTTTGCTGCGGATGGTCTTGATCAGGCGCGGATGGTCGGGGTCGTCACCGATTTTCGGGCGAATGCGCGAAATGCGCACATCGATCGAACGGTCCTGACCGTCATAGCCGATGCCGCGCAGTGCGGTGAAAATTTCTTCGCGCGACAGAATGCGCCCGGCGTTTGACACCAGCAGCCAGAGCAGATCGAATTCGGCGCTGGTCAGTTCGATGCCATTGTCGCTCAGCCACGCCTCGCGCAAGGCGTCGTCGACCACCAACGGACCAAATTGCAGACGACGGGATTTCTCGGCGACCGGTTCGGGTGTGTCGCTGCGGCGCAGCAACGCCTGGATTCGCGCCAGCAACAGCCGTGGGCGCACCGGTTTGCACACGTAATCGTCGGCACCGAGGTCAAGCCCCTGGATCTGATCGGCATCGTCGGTGCGCGCAGTGAGCATCAGAATCGGCCCGTCATACTGATTACGCACCTTGCGGCAAATGCTCAGGCCATCTTCGCCGGGCAGCATCAGGTCGAGGATCACCAGATCCGGCTGCTCCTTGATGATCCGCGCCGCCGCCAACGCACCGTTACCTTCGATGTCCACGCGCAGTCCATTGGCTTGCAGGTAGTCGCGCGTCAGTTCGGCCAATCGCTGGTCATCCTCGACGATCAATACCTGAAAGGCTTGTTGCTCCACCGGTGACCTCTACTTTCTATTGTTATTGATAAAAGGAAGGCGATTGCCCGGACACACAATCCCCTGCAGGAGCTGTCGAGTGAAACGAGGCTGCGATCTTTTGATCTTGCTTTTCAAGATCAGGATCAAAAGATCGCAGCCTTCGGCAGCTCCTACAGGGGTACGCGATATTCAGCGTGATCCTCCCGTCCTTTTGTCATGTTTCTGGAGGATAACAATGCCTGCGCATGAGCCGATTGTATAAACGGCGTACAGCCAGAACACAAGTCGGTAAATGCGTTCGGACAAGGCGGTTTTTTGTGATAGGGTTCGCGCCCTTAAAAATCCGCTGAAGCGTTTTTCCCGGTGAAAAAACAGTGACAGACGGTCTAGCTCAGCAGGTTCGCGGCCTACACGCATTTTCGAAGTTTCTTACACAATTTACGCACAGGCTTATCCACAGGTAGTACGTTGCAATCCCCCCCTGAAACGCATTATCTTGTAGCCCGAGCGCAAAAAAACCCTACATGTAGGGTTTGACGCTAAAAAACCAAACACAAACCCGGCAGTGAATTCAAGGCTTTTTATTGCCATTGTCTGGTTGAACCAAACGTATTTTCGAAAGCCCAAACCGCGCCTGCGGATGGCTACCGTTTTTGCGCCGATCACGGTGTTTACGGTACGGGTGTTGCAGTGGCGAAACTGCTCCCCGAAAGGAATGCGGTGATACGCGTATCGCGTGAACCGAAGACTTCGGCATGGAAGCGGCGCTCACAAGGCCCTCTTCCTGAACTGTCCCGAAGTCGTTATGCCCGGCGCGTGCCGGTTGTAGTGCTTCAGGACGGAACGGTGGGCACCGTGATGGTGCCCAAACAAACATAGAGAACGTGGAGACACCCATGCAAACCGACACAACTCGCGAGAACCCGCAGGGCACCTTGCCGCAGGCCGCCGATTCGAATTCGGATCTGGCAGCCACCGCGCCTGGTCAACTGCGCGTGATCAAGCGCAATGGCACTGTCGTTCCTTACACCGATGACAAGATCACCGTCGCTATCACCAAAGCGTTCCTCGCAGTTGAAGGCGGCACCGCTGCCGCTTCGTCGCGAATCCACGACACTGTTGCGCGCCTGACCGAACAGGTCACTGCAACCTTCAAGCGTCGCATGCCATCGGGCGGCACCATCCACATCGAAGAAATCCAGGACCAGGTCGAACTGGCCCTGATGCGTGCCGGCGAGCAGAAAGTCGCTCGCGACTACGTGATCTACCGTGACGGTCGTTCGAAAGAGCGCGCTGCCCACGCACCGGCCGAAGAAGCGGTCAACGCTCACCCGTCGATCCGCATCACCCGTGCCGACGGTAGCCTGGCGCCGCTGGACATGGGTCGTCTGAACACCATCGTCACCGAAGCCTGCGAAGGTCTGGAAGAAGTCGACGGCGACCTGATCCAGCGCGAAACCCTGAAAAACCTCTACGACGGCGTGGCCCTGACCGACGTCAACACCGCGCTGGTGATGACCGCCCGTACCCTGGTCGAGCGTGAGCCGAACTACTCGTTCGTCACCGCCCGCCTGCTGATGGACACCCTGCGTGCCGAAGGCCTGGGCTTCCTCGGTGTGGCCGAAAGCGCCACTCACCACGAAATGGTCGACCTGTACGCCAAGGCACTGCCGGCCTACATCGCCAAAGGTATCGAGTTCGAACTGCTGAACCCTGTGCTGGCCACCTTCGACCTGGAAAAACTGGGCAAGGCGATCAACCACGAGCGTGATCAGCAATTCACCTACCTGGGCCTGCAAACCCTGTACGACCGTTATTTCATCCACAAGGATGGCGTGCGTTTCGAACTGCCGCAGATCTTCTTCATGCGCGTGGCCATGGGCCTGGCGATCGAAGAGAAGCAGAAAGAAGACCGTGCGATCGAGTTCTACAACCTGCTGTCGTCCTTCGACTACATGTCGTCGACCCCGACCCTGTTCAACGCCGGTACGCTGCGTCCACAGCTGTCGAGCTGCTACCTGACCACCGTGCCGGATGACCTGTCGGGCATCTACCACGCGATCCACGACAACGCCATGTTGTCGAAATTTGCTGGCGGCCTGGGCAACGACTGGACGCCGGTGCGTGCACTGGGTTCGTACATCAAGGGCACCAACGGCAAGTCGCAAGGCGTGGTTCCGTTCCTGAAAGTGGTGAACGACACCGCTGTGGCTGTTAACCAGGGTGGCAAGCGCAAAGGCGCTGTGTGTGCCTACCTGGAAACCTGGCACATGGACATCGAAGAGTTCATCGAACTGCGCAAGAACACCGGTGATGATCGTCGTCGTACCCACGACATGAATACCGCCAACTGGATCCCTGACCTGTTCATGAAGCGTGTCTTCGATGACGGCAAGTGGACCCTGTTCTCGCCATCCGAAGTGCCGGACCTGCACGACCTGACCGGTAAAGCCTTCGAAGAGCGCTACGAGTACTACGAAGCGCTGACCGAATACCCAGGCAAGGTCAAACTGTTCAAGACCATCCAGGCCAAAGACCTGTGGCGCAAAATGCTCTCCATGCTGTTTGAAACCGGCCACCCATGGCTGACTTTCAAAGACCCGTGCAACCTGCGTAGCCCGCAGCAGCACGTCGGCGTGGTTCACAGCTCGAACCTGTGCACCGAGATCACCTTGAACACCAACAAGGACGAGATCGCCGTTTGCAACCTGGGCTCGATCAACCTGCCGAACCACATCGTCAACGGCAAGCTGGACACCGCCAAGCTGGAACGCACCGTGAACACCGCCGTGCGCATGCTCGATAACGTTATCGACATCAACTACTACTCGGTGCCACAAGCGAAGAACTCCAACTTCAAGCACCGTCCGGTCGGTCTGGGCATCATGGGCTTCCAGGACGCTTTGTACCTGCAGCACATTCCTTACGGTTCCGACGCTGCCGTCGAGTTCGCCGACAAGTCGATGGAAGCGGTCAGCTACTACGCGATCCAGGCTTCCTGCGACCTGGCTGACGAGCGCGGCGCATACGAGACGTTCCAGGGTTCGCTGTGGTCCAAAGGCATCCTGCCGCTGGATTCGCAACAGATCCTGATCGAAGCCCGTGGCCAGAAGTACATCGATGTCGACCTGAACGAAACCCTCGACTGGGCACCGGTTCGCGCCCGTGTACAGAAAGGTATTCGTAACTCCAACATCATGGCCATCGCACCGACCGCGACCATCGCCAACATCACTGGCGTATCGCAGTCGATCGAACCGACCTACCAGAACCTGTATGTGAAATCGAACCTGTCGGGCGAATTCACCGTGATCAACCCGTACCTGGTTCGCGACCTCAAGGCTCGCGGTCTGTGGGACTCGGTCATGATCAACGACCTGAAGTACTACGACGGTTCGGTTCAGCAGATCGAGCGCATCCCGCAAGAACTCAAAGAGCTCTACGCGACCGCGTTCGAAGTGGACACCAAGTGGATCGTTGACGCCGCCAGCCGTCGTCAGAAGTGGATCGACCAGGCCCAGTCGCTGAACCTGTACATCGCCGGCGCATCGGGCAAGAAGCTCGACGTGACCTACCGCATGGCCTGGTACCGTGGTCTGAAAACCACTTACTACCTCCGTGCCCTGGCCGCGACCAGCACCGAGAAGTCGACCATCAACACCGGCAAGCTGAACGCTGTTTCCAGCGGCGGCAACCACGGCGACGATTCGGTTCTGGCAGCACCTGCCGGTCCTGCTCCAGTGCCAAAGGCTTGCGCGATCGACGAGCCGGATTGCGAAGCTTGCCAATAAGCTGAGCTGAATCAGGCGTTGCGAGACGCCTGATACTCTCCGGGCAAAAGAAACCCCCGACAGACTTCTGGTGTGTCGGGGGTTTTCTTTTGTCTGGAGTAAATATTGAAGCAAAAAAAACGGCGAAACCTGAGTACAGGCTTCGCCGTTTTTATTCGTACAACGGCTTTTGTCAGACCGCGAATGACTCGGTCATTGCCTGCCCTACGACAGGAATGGTGAAGGATTGACCGTTGTTGGTGTAGAACGTTTCGATGGTATTCCCGCCCTTGTACCAGTCCTTCAGGAACACACCGGAATCCAGGTTGCCGCTTTGCAGATCGGCAGCATTGAAGATGTAGGCGCCAAGGTCGTTCTGGACAATCCGCACATCACTGACACTCTGAATGTTCTTGAGGGTGACAGTGTCGATCCCGGATGTGCCTGTGTCCTGGATGCCTACCATGGTTTTCGAGAACACAATATAGGCGTCACCGCTCTCTCCGCCCAAGGCATCACCCGATCCGCGCAAGTTCAACGTATCAACACCTGCACCACCCTGGAGTTCATAGCCGTAACCGGTACCCGTCAAGGTATCGTTACCGTCACCACCATAGGCAATTCCTGCCGACACGGTGATGTTGTCGTTGCCAGATTCACCATAAAGAATGCTGCCGGCATCGTCATCGGCACTGCGCATGGTGTCATTGCCGTTACCACCGTAAAGCGTATCGGCCTGGACGCCGCTAATAGTCAGTGGTCCGAATGCACCGGTATCAGTGGCGGTGCCGCCATAGATAAAGTCATCCCCCTCACCACCATAGATGAGGTCGTTACCCGCCCCGCCCTCAAGCTTGTTCGAGTAGGCGTTGCCAGTCAGCATGTCATTGAATGCCGATCCCATCAGGTTATCGATGTTAATCAGCACGTCACCTTGAGCGTCGCCGCCTGCGGCAGTGCCCTCCAGCAAATTGATCTGAACGCTGCCAGTGCTGGTCAAGTACCAGGCGCCATCACCTCGACCAACACCCGTCAGCAGATCGGCGCCAGCGCCACCGACAAAATTCTCCGCCGCAGCGCCACTGCCCGTAAAGCTGTCGGCCTGTGTCGTACCCTGGAATACTTCGATCGACGTATAGATATCGCCGGCGGCCGCGCCAGTCAAAACAGGTGCGCCCAGATCCAGGGTGACACCGCCAGCTTCGTCGGCAAAGCTCACCATATCCATACCGAAACCACCGTCGAATCGGTTGATGCCCGCATCCCCGACAAACGCATCACTGAAGTCAGAACCCAAGATCGCTTCGATACTGCTGTAAACATCGCCGGCGGCAATTCCGGTGTGTATCCCGGTTTTGGTATTGAGGGTCACGCCCTTGTCGGCATCGCCATAACTGACCGTATCAAAACCCTCTCCACCGATGAGTTGGTCTGCTCCTGCGCCACCGAACAACGTGTCATTGCCAGCCCCACCCGTGATGATGTTGTCCGAGGCATTGCCACGAGCAATGAAGTTGCCGGTACCGGTGAAAGTCAGACGCTCGACTTCACTGGCCAAGGTGATGGTGTTCAATGTGGTGCGCACTTCGTCATCACCGCCGCCGGCCATTTCCACCACATTCTGGCTGGCCGAGCCGTTGATGATGTACACGTCGTTGCCGGCACCGCCGTAGAAGGTCGTGGTACCCAGCGAGGCGGTGAATACGTCGTTGTAGTTCGAGCCAATAATGGTTTCGAAATCCGAGAACGTGTCACCTTGCGCATCGCCACCCAGACCGGTGCCCACACGCGCGGCGGTCATGGTGATGTTGACGCCTTGTTCCGACTGCGCATAGCTCAGCCGGTCGTTACCGTTGTAACCATCAAGGTTGTCGGCAGCAGCGCTGGCATAGAACGTATCGTCATAATTTGAACCACGGAAACTCTCGATCCCGACAAAGGTATCGCCCGCTGCATACCCGGTATGCACACCGGTTTTCAGGTTCAGGGACACCGCCACGCTGTTGGGTACGTCTTCATAGCTGACGATATCGAAACCTGCGCCGCCAATCAGTTGGTCGGCACCTGCGCCTCCCATCAGGATGTCATTGCCGGCACCGCCGGTAATAACGTTGTCAGAGGCATTGCCACGAGCATTGAAGTTGCCGGTACCGGTGAAAGTCAGACGCTCGACTTCACTGGCCAAGGTGATGGTGTTCAGTGTGGTGCGCACTTCGTCATCACCGCCGCCGGCCATTTCCACCACATTCTGGCTGGCCGAGCCGTTGATGATGTACACGTCGTTGCCGGCACCGCCGTAGAAGGTCGTGGTACCCAGCGAGGCGGTGAATACGTCGTTGTAGTTCGAGCCAATAATGGTTTCGAAATCCGAGAACGTGTCACCTTGCGCGTCGCCGCCCAGACCGGTGCCCACACGCGCGGCGGTCATGGTGATGTTGACGCCTTGTTCCGACTGCGCATAGCTCAGCCGGTCGTTACCGTTGTAACCATCAAGGTTGTCGGCAGCAGCGCTGGCATAGAACGTATCGTCATAATTTGAACCACGGAAACTCTCGATCCCGACAAAGGTATCGCCCGCTGCATACCCGGTATGCACACCGGTTTTCAGGTTCAGGGACACCGCCACGCTGTTGGGTACGTCTTCATAGCTGACGATATCGAAACCTGCGCCGCCAATCAGTTGGTCGGCGCCTGCGCCTCCCATCAGGATGTCATTGCCGGCACCGCCGGTAATAACGTTGTCAGAGGCATTGCCACGAGCATTGAAGTTGCCGGTACCGGTGAAAGTCAGACGCTCGACTTCACTGGCCAAGGTGATGGTGTTCAGTGTGGTGCGCACTTCGTCATCACCGCCGCCGGCCATTTCCACCACATTCTGGCTGGCCGAGCCGTTGATGATGTACACGTCGTTGCCGGTACCGCCGTAGAAGGTCGTGGTACCCAGCGAGGCGGTGAATACGTCGTTGTAGTTCGAGCCAATAATGGTTTCGAAATCCGAGAACGTGTCACCTTGCGCGTCGCCGCCCAGACCGGTGCCCACACGCGCGGCGGTCATGGTGATGTTGACGCCTTGTTCCGACTGCGCATAGCTCAGCCGGTCGTTACCGTTGTAACCATCAAGGTTGTCGGCAGCAGCGCTGGCATAGAACGTATCGTCATAATTTGAACCACGGAAACTCTCGATCCCGACAAAGGTATCGCCCGCTGCATACCCGGTATGCACACCGGTTTTCAGGTTCAGGGACACCGCCACGCTGTTGGGTACGTCTTCATAGCTGACGATATCGAAACCTGCGCCGCCAATCAGTTGGTCGGCGCCTGCGCCTCCCATCAGGATGTCATTGCCGGCACCGCCGGTAATAACGTTGTCAGAGGCATTGCCACGAGCATTGAAGTTGCCGGTACCGGTGAAAGTCAGACGCTCGACTTCACTGGCCAAGGTGATGGTGTTCAGTGTGGTGCGCACTTCGTCATCACCGCCGCCGGCCATTTCCACCACGTTCTGGCTGGCCGAGCCGTTGATGATGTACACGTCGTTGCCGGCACCGCCGTAGAAGGTCGTGGTACCCAGCGAGGCGGTGAATACGTCGTTGTAGTTCGAGCCAATAATGGTTTCGAAATCCGAGAACGTGTCACCTTGCGCGTCGCCGCCCAGACCGGTGCCCACACGCGCGGCGGTCATGGTGATGTTGACGCCTTGTTCCGACTGCGCATAGCTCAGCCGGTCGTTACCGTTGTAACCATCAAGGTTGTCGGCAGCAGCGCTGGCATAGAACGTATCGTCATAATTTGAACCACGGAAACTCTCAATCCCGACAAAGGTATCGCCCGCTGCATACCCGGTATGCACACCGGTTTTCAGGTTCAGGGACACCGCCACGCTGTTGGGTACGTCTTCATAGCTGACGATATCGAAACCTGCGCCGCCAATCAGTTGGTCGGCGCCATCGCCGCCGATCAACTGATCATTACCTGCCCCACCATTCAAGACATCATTGCCCGCCAAACCGCGTATCTGATCATCGCCCGCAGTACCGAGCAGATTATCGGCACCAGAGGTCCCGTTGATTATCGCCATTACATCGTCCTTGTGTTTTTGTGTTGGAAACTACGGTTGAAAAACCAGGTAGAAGCTTCCTGACTTCCATATCGCCATCCAGTGTCATGGCCCAATGAAGCAGGTCGTGCGAAGTTTTGACGCCAAGGTCCTTTGCCAGGCAGGACTGCAACTTCCACACCATAAATTCAGACAAACGGTTAATTGGTGAATGTAAATTTAGTGACACGCATAAAAAAACCGACGCTCAAGGCGTCGGTTTTCAATGCAGCTATCAGATCACATCAAGTCATCTGAATGATGGTCTGCATGATGGTGCTCTGAGTGGAGATGGTCTTGGCGTTCGCCTGATAGTTGCTCTGGCCCTTGATCAGGTCTACCAGCTCGTTGGTCAGGTTAACGTTCGACTCTTCCAGCGAGTTGGAAACAACCGAACCCAAGGTACCGGTTTCCGGTGCGTCGTAGCCCGGGATACCCGAGGCGAACGTCTCTTTCCAGCTGGTGCCACCGATAGCCTGCAGGCCTTGTTCGTTGGTGAAGCTGGCCAGCGCAACCTGGCCGATGGCCTTGCTCTGGTTGTTGCTGAAGTTGGCAAACAAGGTACCAGTGCCGTCGATGGTCAGGTTGGTGATCTGGCCAGTGGCATAACCGTCCTGAGTCGGGATCGAACGCGCGGTGTCAGCGTTGTACTGAGTGGTCTTGGCCATCGAAATGGTAATACCGGCCGGGTTGGCAGACGCACCGTTAGGCGTGAAGGTACCGTTGACCACTGTGCCCGGCTTCCAGCCGGTCAGTTTCAAGTCGCTGCTGATGATCGGGTTCGGGTTCGGTGGCGGCAGAGTGCTCGGCGTGCTGACCTGAGTCAAATTGCCAGAGCTGTCGAAAGTCAGCGTCGAAGCAACCGGATCGACCTTGGTTGGATCGCTACCGGCTGCATCCGGGTTACGGCCATCGACCAGGGTGTACACCTTCCAGGTGTTCTCGCCAGTTTTAACCACGTACTGGTCCATAACATGCGAGTTGCCCTGCGTGTCATAGATCGGAGTGCTAAAGCTCTTCGTGTACGTCTCAAGCTTGCTTGGGTCGAACTTGACGGCGTTGGTGCCGGTATCAACGATCACCGACGCAGTCGAGTTCAAGTTGATGCTCGACGTCACCAACGAAGTCGATTTCGGCGCCAGGTTCGAGGTATCAATCTTCAGGTCGGTCAATACACCGTTGATGATCTTGCCGTTGGCGTCCACACCGTAACCCTGCAGGCGCGAGGTGTAGTCGGTGTTGGTGATGTAACCGGCGTTGTCGACCTTGAACGTACCGGCACGGGTGTAGGACACCGAGCCGTTGTTGCTCATGGTGAAGAAGCCCGAACCGTTGATGCCCATGTCCAGCACGTTACCGGTGTTGTTGATGTCACCTTGGGTAAACTGCTGGGAAACGTTGGCCAGGCGCACGCCGTTACCGATCACTTTGCTGCCGCTGCCCAGGCGAGTCGCCGAGTAGACGTCTTCGAATTCTGCACGGGACGATTTGAAACCGGCGGTCGCGACGTTGGCGATGTTGTTGCCGGTCACGTCCAGTTGTTTGTTGGCTGCATAGAGACCGCTAAGGCCGATATTGAAAGACATATTCCACTCCTTTGTGCCGGTTAGTCGGCTCTATATACCAATGGTTTGTACTTTGGACAGGGCAACGGTGCCCTTGCCGGACAGGTTGAGCATCAGCTCGCCGCCGGTCTGGCTGATCGTCACGCTGGTGACGGTGGCCGGCAGGTAGGTCGCCATATCGGTCGAGGTACCATTGATCGATGCGTTGGCCTTGACGGTATAGGTACCGGTCTTGACCAGATTGCCGTCCTTGTCCTTGCCGTCCCAGGTGAAGCTCGCGGCGCCTGCGGCGCGACTGCCCAGATCGATGGTGCGAACCACCGCGCCGCTGCTGTCGGTGATGCTCACGGTGCCGCCGGCAATCGACGACGGAACGGTGACCGAACCGGTCATGCCTTTGCTCGGATCGTCGAGCTGAACCGAGTTGGTCTGCACGATCACATTGCGACCCACCAGCGACGAAGCCTGCAACGCTTGCGAGGAGTTGTAGTTGCCGGCCAGCGAACTGACCGTGCTGTTCAGCGTGGTGATGCCTTCCAGGCTGCTGAACTGCGCCAACTGCGCAACAAAGGCGCTGTTGTCCTGCGGATCAAGCGGGTTCTGGTTTTTCAGCTGGGTGACCAGCAATTGCAGGAACGCGTCCTTGCCCAGGGCCTGGCCGCCGGTGGCGCTGTTAGTGGCCGAAGCAATGCCACCGGTGGTCGAACTGGTCTTTTTCGACGAGTTCGCCAGGATGTCATTCATGCTCAAACTGCTGGTGGTATCGGAAACACTCATGGCCGTCGCCCCTTATTACTGACCGAGGGTCAGTACTTTCTGCATCATGGTTTTGGCGGTGTTCATCATTTCGGCGTTGGTCTGGAAGGACCGGCTCGCGGAAATCATGTCAGCCATTTCTTCCACCACGTTGACGTTCGGGTAGTAGACGTAGCCTTTGGCGTCGGCTGCCGGATGATTCGGCTCGTAGCGCGCTTCGAGGTTGCTCTGGTCTTCGACCACGCCGAGCACCTGTACGCCTTGACCGGCCGCGTCCTGGCTCTGGAACAGCGAGTTGCTGCCGCTGTTCTGGCCGCCCTGGAACATGGTGGCGAACACCGGGTGACGGGCGCGATAGGTCTGATCGATGCTCGAGGAGACGGTTTCGGCGTTGGCGATGTTCGAGGCCACGGTGTTCAGACGCGTGGTCTGTGCGCTCATGCCGCTGCCGGCAATGTTGAAAACGCTGGACAGGGACATGGATTACTCTCCGCGCAGGGCTGACACCAGCCCTTTGAATTTGCTGTTGAGCAGGGTGAAGCTGGCCTGGAAGCCGACGGCGTTTTCCGCGTAGTTCGACTGTTCCAGTTGGGCGTCCACGGTGTTCTGGTCGATCGACGGTTGCATCGGCGTGCGATACATCAGCGATTCGTCGCCGTTGCCCAGGCCTTCAGCTTCGATGTGACGGCTGTTGGTCATGTTCAGGGCGATGGTGCCGTTCGCATTTTTCTGGGTCTGTGCTTCAAGCACTTTGGAGAAGTCCAGATCCCGCGCCTTGTAGTTCGGGGTATCGGCGTTGGCGATGTTGTTGGCCAGCACTTCGGCACGCTGGGCGCGGAAGCCCAATGCCTTTTCGTGAATGCCGAGCGCTTTATCGAAGCTGATGCTCATGTCGGGAACCTTCAGGTGACCGGTTTTTCGTAACTGAGCTTTAGCAAGCGCCGTGCCAAACCACAAAACCCAAATAAACCGGGGCTTTGCCGGGAGTCGGCAAAGCGGCAATGCCAGAAAAGCGGCAACCGGTTTCCGCCGGATGCCGCTTTTCTGCCGCTTCTTCCTGTTAACACCTCCCCCTGTAGGAGCTGCCGAAGGCTCGGGCCGCGATCGGACGATCTTTTGATCTTGTTCTTAAAAAACAAAATCAAAAGATCGCAGCCTTCGGCAGCTCCTACGTGAAGCATGCGGCAAAAAAAAGGAGCCCTTGAGGGCTCCCTTTTTTCCGCATGCTTCACTTCGCCTGGTAAATGATCCCCGGGCTGCACTGCACCATCTGGTAATGGTCCGGCAAACCGTTCAGCGCTTCGGAAGCGCCAAGGAACAGATAACCGCCCGGCTTCAACGTGCTGTGAATGCGCAACAAAATGTCTTTCTTCACTTCGGCAGAGAAGTAGATCAACACGTTGCGGCAGAACACGATGTCGAACTTGCCCAGCGCGGCATAGCTGTCGAGCAGGTTGAACGAGCGGAACTCCACGCGGTTCTTGATCGGCGCCTTGATTACCCAGCGCCCCGGCCCTTTCGGGTCGAAGTAACGCTGCAGACGTTCCGGCGACAAACCGCGACCGATCGCCAGGCTGTCGTACTCGCCAGTCTTGCAGTTGGTCAGCATAAGGCCGGACAAATCAGTGGCAACGATCTGCACACCCATCTTCAACTGACCGAGGTTGGTCCGCTCGAACTCGTCGATGGACATCGACAGCGAGTATGGTTCCTGGCCCGACGAGCAGGCTGCCGACCAGATCCGCAGACGCTGGTTGGGGCTGGCCTTGATCGCTTCAGGCAGCACCTTGTTCTTCAAGACTTCAAACGGATAGGTGTCACGAAACCACAGAGTTTCGTTGGTCGTCATGGCATCGACCACTTGCTCGCGCAAACCGCTGCGCGGCTGGGTCTGGATGCGCTGAACCAGCTCACCCAGGGATTTGATGCCTTGCTGCTCCATCAGTTTGTTGAGACGGCTCGAGACCAGGTACTGCTTGTTTTCACCGAGCAGAATGCCACAGGCTTTTTCCAGGAAGACCCGGAACTGTTCGAAATCCAAATTACCCGTAGACAATGATGCCGCCTCTTAAATCGTGTTGACCGCCAGGGACAAAACGCCCCTAGCTGATATCTGCTGCTTTGATCCGGTCGACTACCCGGGATGCCAGGTCATCAGGGCGGAACTTGGCCAGGAAGTCATCGGCACCGACTTTCTTGACCATCGCCTGATTGAATACCCCGGACAACGAAGTATGCAGGATGATATGAAGCTTTTGCATGCGTGCGTCGCCGCGGATTTCCGCCGTCAGGGTGTACCCGTCCATCTCCGGCATCTCGATGTCGGAAATCATCATCAGGAACTCTTCTTCCGGCTTCTTGCCCTCATCGACCAGCTTGCGCAGGTAATCCAGCGCCTGTTTGCCGTCGTTCAGCGCCACCACTTCGACACCGATGGTCTGCAGACAACGCGTGACCTGCTTGCGCGCCACCGACGAGTCATCGACCGTCAAGACACGCAACGACAGTGCCTTGGTCTGGGTCTCGACATCGACCACGCCCACCGAAATCGCTTCCGGTGTCGGCGCAACTTCCGCCAGCACTTTCTCGACGTCGATGATTTCGACTAACTGATTGTCCACCCGAGTCACAGCGGTCAGGTAATGATCGCGACCCGTGCCCTTGGGTGGTGGATGAATCTCTTCCCAGTTCATGTTAACGATGCGCTCCACCGAGCGGACCAGGAAACCCTGGGTCTTGGTGTTGTACTCCGTGATGATCACGAACGGGTTGTTCTTGTCTTTCAACGCTCCGGAACCGGTAGCCATTGCCAGATCAAGGATCGGAATGGTCGCCCCCCGGATATTTGCCACCCCGCACACGACAGGACTGGACTTGGGCATCAACGTCAGCGACGGGCACTGCAACACTTCCCGCACCTTGAACACGTTGATTCCATAGAGCTGCTGACCGTCGAGACGGAACAACAACAGCTCCAGGCGATTCTGCCCTACCAGTTGCGTGCGCTGGTTCACCGAATCCATTACACCAGCCATGCCCAGACTCCTACACCAACGCCAAGTGTTGTTGCGACGCACATTCATTGCTAAACGGCACGGCGCTTGCTTTTTAACTCGTATGAACGCTCAAACGACATTTTTCCGACGCCTGACATCACCCCTTCGCAAAGGGCTTGGTGCCGCGTGCGCCATTTGCTGCTTTTTCGCTGGCAGCCCTGCCATTGCTGATGCGGTTACCTTGCCTGACATGCTTATCGGCGTCACTCAGGGCTTTCTTGAATTCACCGTAGAAGACTATCTGGCTACCAGTCAAACGGAAGGCCGCTATGAAATCGAAGTAAACCAGCTCGACCCGCGTATGCGCATGCCTATGTGCGACAAGGAATTGACAGCGACTCTGGAGAGCCCGGCACGTCCTTTGGGCCGGGTTACCGTGAAGGTCCGCTGTGAGGGCACCTCGCCCTGGACCGTGTTCGTGCCCGCTCAAGTCCGCCTGTTTCGCGAGATTGTGACAACTACCCGACCGCTGAAACGCGCAGGGATTATCGAGCCACAGGACGTGACCCTGCGAGAGCGCGACGTGAGCACGATCAACCAAGGCTTTCTGACCTCGGTAGACGAAGCGATCGGGCAGAAATTGACCCGACCAACGGTAGCCGATCAGGTCATTACCCTGGTTCATCTGGAACAGGCCGAAGTCATTCGCAAGGGCGATCAAGTGGTCATCACTGCGCGCAGCGGCACGCTCGCCGTGCGCATGCCCGGTGAAGCGCTGGCCAATGGCGGTTTGAAAGAACAGATCCGGGTGAAAAACCTCAACTCGCAACGGGTCATCAAGGCGCAAGTCACCGCGCCGGGCCAAGTGGAAGTGGCGATGTAGAAAACTGGCGCTAGCCCCGGCTGTTCCCTAAACTGTGCCGCAGCAGGACACGCGCCGGCGCATGCAAGGCTCATTGTAAATGTGCCTAAAGTTTTCCAGGGGATGGCCGAAAACATGGCAAGCGTCCAAATTCCCAGAGGTTTTTATCATGGTCATCGATTTCAGCCGTTTGAACAGCTCCTCGTCACTTACGGGCAGTACACGTACCAGCAACGCCAAGGAAACCGCCGAAACCGGCACCTCCGCGCCGCTGAATACCCAGGCCGAAACGGCCAGTACCGCAAAAAGCGGGGAATCGGTACACCTCAGTAATGAGGCTCAACAGTTGCAGAAGGTCACTGACAAGCTGCGCGATCAACCTGCTGTCGACAAAGCCCGTGTGGCCGAGTTGAAAGCCGCGATTGCCGATGGCAGCTATAAAGTCGACAGCAACCGTGTAGCCAGCAAACTGCTCAACTTCGAAGCCCAGCGCTAGGCCTTTGCCGGCGCGAGGCTTTTGGACGCTTAACACCCAAGGCCAGCCATGCACGACACTAATTTATTGCAACTGATCAACGACGACTTTGCTCCAGCTCAACAATTGCTGGAGTTGCTGCAAACCGAATCTCTCGCGTTGCACGGTCGCGACATGCCCCTGCTGGAAGAAATTCTGGCGCACAAACAGGCATTGATCATTCTGCTTGAACAGCATGGCCGCAAACGCAGCGAAATCCTCGCCAGCCTCAACCTGCCGACTGATCGTACAGGCCTTGTGCAACTGGCCAGCCAGTCGAGCATTGGCGAGCAGCTGTTGACGCAAGGCGATGCATTGACCGATCTGATCGCTCAATGCCAGGCCGCCAACGTCAAGAATGGCCAGTCCATTCAGATCCAGCAGGCCGCCACGGCCAATCAGCTGAAGATCCTCACCGGCGGTGAAGCGCCAGCGCTTTATAACGCCAGTGGCACCTTTGCCAAACCCGCCATACCGCGTCCGCTCAGCCAGGCATGAGCCGTTGATGCGCCAGCTCTATCAACCCGCGGAACATGCTGGCAAAATGCTGGCTAGTCGTCATATTTTGTCTGGAGATTGATTAACCGTGTCCAACGCCCTCAGCGCGGATGATGCTCCGCAGCCCCCTAAGGTGCTCACCACGCCACTGGAAATCTCCAGCAACCTGCGCCAGCTGCAAGAAAGCCACGATCCGCTGATCATTACCTTTCATGAGCGCAGCCAGCGCTTCCAGAGCTATCTGATCAAAGTCGACCGCGACAGCGCTTCGATCGCGCTGGACGAGATGATCCCACGTGACGGCGAACGCTTCCTGCTGGCCGGCGAGCCGTTCAAGGTCGAAGGCTTTCATGACGGTGTGCGCATTGCCTGGGAATGCACCGGCACGCTGAATATCGAGGAATCCGACGGTGATCGCTTCTACACCGGCGAGCTACCGACCGAAGTGGTTTACCACCAGCGCCGCAATGCTTTCCGCGCCGCACTGAAACTGACTGATCTGGTCAGCGTTGAACTGGGCGGTGAAAAGCTCAAGGCGCCGATCAACGGCAAACTGCTGGATATCTCCGCGACCGGCTGCAAGCTGCGTTTCGAAGGCGATATCACTGATCGCCTGCAACTGGGCCAGGTCTATGACCGCCTGATCGCCCCGCCGCTGTTCGGCAACCAGCCGACCTCCGTTGAACTGCGTTATCTGCACTTCGAAGAAAAACTCAACATCACCTTCGCCGGCCTGCGTTTCCACAACATCAGTGGTCAGGCCGCGCGCAACGTTGAGCGTTTTGTGTATCAGCTGCAACGTGAGGCACGCCGTTTCGACAAAGACGATCTCTGATTCGTCCGGCCAATAAAAAGGGCAGCCCAGGGCTGCCCTTTTTTATGCGCCATGCGTTTTGTTCAGTTCAAGGTCTGCCGCCACTGAGATCCGGAGCAGGCTTGTCACTGCCACTATCAGGCTCCGCTTCTGCTGCAAGCTCTGGCTGCGCATCGGGTTCAGGCTCTGGCTCTGGCTCAGGCGTTGTCGGCGCCTGCAAAGGGTCCTGCACCATCTGCTCCTGCACCACCTGCTCGTCTACTCGAGGGTCGAGGGCCGCCACCAGTGGCGAGCTGGACATACTGTCGGGCATGGCCACGTGATGCAGTGGCGCGTCGTCGACCTGATGCAGATTGGTCACGGCTTTCGGCCGGATCCGCCACACCAGCACCAGCGCGAAGAAGCTGAAGAACGCATAAAGGCTCTGACTGCCGAACAGTTTCATCAGCACGCCCGCCAGCAACGGTCCGATGCTCGCACCAACACCGTAAGTCACCAACAGCATCGCCGTCAGCGACACCCGCCGATCACCTTCCACATGGTCATTGGAGAACGCCACCGCCAGCGGATACAGGCAGAACTGCACCAGTGAGCACAGGAAGCCAACCCCGAACAGCACCTCCAGCGGCACCTGCGGCAGTACCGCCAACGGCAGCGCCGCCACCGCCAGGAACCCGGCAAAGCAGCGAATCAGCAGCGCCCGGTCATAACGGTCGGACAACCAGCCCAACGGCCACTGCACCAACAAACCGGCAAAGATGCAGCTACCCATGAACAGACCGACCTGCTCGGTCGACAGCCCTTGTTGCGAGGCATACAGCGGCGCCAGACCATAGAACGAACCGATGATCAAACCGGCACCGAGCACCGTACTCAGCGACTGCGGCACGCGCTTGATAAAGAAGCGCGGTTCCATCGGTGCCGGATGCAGGGGCGCCGGGTGAATCCGCCGAGTCAACGTCACCGGTACCAGACACAGCGCAAAGCACAGCGCGACCAGCATCAGCAGTTCCAGGCCCAAGCCCGGATGCATGACCAGAATCAGTTGACCGAGCACCAGGCCCAGGTACGAAGCGATCATGTAACCGCTGAACACCAGACCTCGCTGATTGGCATCCGCCTGCTCGTTGAGCCAGCTCTCGATCACCATGTACTGGCACATCATGCCCAGACCGACGATGGTCCGCAGCACCAGCCACGCCGGCAGCCAATCGACCAGCCCATGGCCCAGCACCGCCGCCCCGACAATCCCGGCACACGCAGAATAAGCGCGGATATGCCCGACCCGGGCAATCAGTCGGTGACCGATCTTGCCACCCAGCACCAGACCGAAATAGTTGGCCGCCATCAGCGCACCGACCCACAGTCCATCGACATTGTCAGCGGCCAGACGCAAGGCCAGATAAGTGGATAGAAGGCCCGAGCCGATCAACATCATCAGCGAGGCGAAATACAACGCTCGAAAGGATTTCCAGATTTGGCGCATCGGCGTTCCGAGCGGCTCCTTGCAATAAAGACCGGACTATCAAAACGATAGCCCGGTGGCGACAGTACGTCAGGCCTGGGCTGCTAGAACACGCCGTTCCCAGGGAGTGATTTCATCAAAGAAGCTGGTCAACTCCATGGTCTTCGAAGCGATGTAGCCTTCGATGAACTCCTGTCCGAACAGTTCCCTCGCCAATGGGCTACGTTTCAGACGTTCGAGTGCGGCATGCAAAGTACACGGCAGCGAGAGATTATCCGGCACCTCGAACTCGCCCTGAATGGCTTCGCTCGGTTCCAGCTCGTGCTCGATCCCATGCAGCCCGGCGGCCAGACTGGCGGCGATCGCCAGGTACGGATTGGCATCGGCGCCCGGCAAGCGGTTTTCGACCCGACGAGCGACCGGCGAACTTGCCGGAATCCGCAGCCCCGCCGCCCGATTGTCGTGGGACCAGCAGGCGTTGTTCGGCGATGCATAGGGATGGCAAAGGCGCTGATAGGAATTCACATTGGGTGCAAACAGTGCGGTGAAATCGGCCATGCCCGCCTGTTGACCGCCGATGAAGTGGCGGAACATCGCGGTCGGTTCACCGTGCGCATCACTGAAGACATTCTTGCCGCTGGCGATCTCGACGATGCTCTGATGAATGTGCATCGAACTGCCCGGCGTGTGGGCCAGCGGTTTGGCCATGCAGACCACGGTCAGGCCATGCTTGAGCGCAACTTCCTTGAGCAGGTGCTTGAACAGGAAGGTCTGGTCGGCGAGTAACAGCGGATCGCCGTGCAGCAGATTGATCTCGAACTGGCTGACGCCCATCTCGTGCATGAAGGTATCGCGCGGCAGACCGAGGGCGGCCATGCATTTATAGACTTCGTTGAAGAATGGCCGCAGACCGTTATTGGAGCTGATGCTGAACGCGGACTGGCCATCCTCGCGGCGACCGTCGAGACCGACAGGAGGCCGAAATGGTTGGGTCGGATCGGTGTTCGGCGCGAAGACAAAGAATTCCAGCTCGGTCGCCACCACCGGCGCCAGGCCGCGCTCGGCGTAACGGGCAATGACTTTTTTCAACTGGCCACGGGTCGACAGATTGGAGCTTTCGCCGGTCAGTTCATCGGCGTCGCAAATAGCCAGGGCTCGCGGGTCGTCGCTCCATGGCAAACGATGGATCTGGGTCGGCTCGGCGACCAGCGCCAAGTCTCCGTCATCGCTGCCATAAAAACGCGCTGCCGGGTAACCGCCCATGATGCATTGCAGCAGCACTCCCCGCGCCAGTTGCAAACGCCGCCCTTCGAGGAAACCCTCGGCGGTCATCACTTTACCCCGTGGTACGCCGTTCAAATCCGGCGTGACACATTCAATCTCATCAATGCCCGTCAATCGCTGCGCGAGTGAACGCTGGCCATCGGTTGTCATGACGCAATCCTTGTTATTGTGCGAGCCGCGAACGGCGACCCGTACAAAATAGGCTTCGGCTGTTCGGAATATCAAGCAGCGTCAAACAAAAACCTGAGTCACGGCAGATAAAGGCTAAACACCCCGCCACCAAGCGGTCCGCCATTGCCGATTTCGGTGCGCCCTTCAACACCGTTGCGCTGATGCAGCGCCGCGATGCGATTGGCGAAATACAACCCGAGGCCGGTGCTGCCGCTGCTGTGGTTGATGCCTTGCACATAATCGGCCTGACGCTCAAGCATTTCGACCGGGTAACCGTCGCCGTCGTCGTTGATGCTCAGCACCAGTTGCCCGGCCTCGTCGCTGACGGTAATCAGCAGGGATTCGCGGGCATAACGAATCGCATTGTTGATGCAGTTACCCAGCACCGAGGCAACCAGTTCGCGGTCGAAGAAACCCAACGGGCTTAGCGGGTCGACTTCATAGGTGGCGATAATGCCGCGACTGGCAAACACCTCTTGATGCGCCGCCAGTTGTGCCTCGATGAAGTCGTCCAGTTCGTGATACGCCGGTTGCAGCGGCAGCTGGTTGACGCCGAGCTTATACAGCCCGAGCAACTGCACCAGCATGCCATTGAGGTGGGCGAACTCGAAGTCGATCACACCCTGCTCCGAGCCTTGGCGCTGCGCCTCAGGCAGCCGCGCCAGCCATTGGCTATGGGCCTGCATGAGCATGGCCAGCGAGTTCTTCATGTCGTGGACGGTGGAGGCGATCACCGTGGAAAAATCCAGAGCCTGCTCGTCTTGGTTCATTCGCCAAACGCCTTGCTTTTCAGCTTCTGATAACGCGCAAAACGCGCGTCGGTGTCGGGCATCAGGCCGACCATTTTCAGGCAGGCCCGACATTCTTCCAGCTCCGCCGACGGCACACTGGTGTCGGTGCCGTGGAGCAGCGACTGGGCCATGTTCAGGGCGATACTGATGTTCTTCGGTTGCATCTTCAGCGCCTTGCGGAAGACCTCGCGGGCCTCCACCAGATTACCGGTCTTGTACACTCGCACGCCCTGACGATTGAGATCGGCAGCGGCGTTGCTGGAGCTGAGAATAGTCGGGTCATCGGTCAGCTTGGCGATGTCTTTCATTACCGCCGGGTCGTCACCGTAGATCTCCGCACAGCTTTTGAGCATCGAGGTGCCCGCCTCCGCCTGACCGAGCATCTGCAATTGCTTGGCGACCAGCAGCGCCGCTTCCGGACTCATGAACTGCTCCATGCCGTCGAGACGCATCAGCGCTTGCTCGGTGAGTTTGTCGGCGGTTTCGGCATCGTTGAGGAGCAGGCTGGTGGCCTTCATCAGACGCGCTCGAATCTGCAGGCCGGGGTCGGTCGGATTCTCCTTGGCCACAGCACTGAGCGTGGTGTTGATCTCCAGCCGCGTGCGTGTGTCGAGACCGCGCTCACTGCCCTTGCTGATCAGCGCGTGAGCCAGCCCGAGGTTGCTTTCCGGGTCCTTGAAGCGCGACTGCGCACCTTGCGACACCGCCTGGCGATAAGCACGCGAGGCGGTGTCGAAATCTTCGTTGGCCATCGCCAGTTTGCCCAGCAATGCCTGCCGGCGTACCGCCAATGGCGAAAGACGAATGGCCTCTTCGAGCACCTGCTGCGCGCCTTTGGTATCGCCCTCCGATACCAGCACATCGGCCATACCGTCATACAGCGACGGCATCATCGGGAACACCTTGAGCGCTTTCTCATAAACGCCTTTAGCCTGTGCGACCTGACCTCGCTTGAACAGCAACTTGCCCAATCCGGCAAATGCCCACGGCAATGGGCGGTCAGCAATGATGCTGTCGTAGAGGCGCTCCAGCGCTTCGTTCTGGTTCAGGTCGCGCAGCGCATCAGCGCGGTAGCGCAGGCACAGTGGCGAATAACGGATGTCCTGCTTACACAAGGCGATACAAGCGTTTAGCACCTCGACCGGTTTGCCACGGTCGAGGGCCTGCAGAATCGGTTTGAGCAACGTCTTGCGCTGCTCCAGACGCTCCAGGCGCTGGGCGAGGCCGGAACGGTTGAACGGTTTGGTCAGGTACGCATCCGGCTCGTGCTCCAGGGCACTGAGTACCATCGCCTGGCTGGTTTCGGCGGTGACCATGACGAACACTGCTTCATGGCTGATGAGCTTTTCCAGCATCAGATCTTCGAGTACCTGCTGACCGTTCTTCTTGCCGTCGCCAAGGTGGAAATCCTGCAGAATGAAATCGTAGGACTTCTGCGCGCACATCTTCAGCGCCTGTTCACCGGTGTCGGCGGTATCGACGTCCTTGACCCCGAGCTCACGCAACATCGAACGAACGGAACTGCGGAAATCCGAGAAATCATCGACGATCAGAAAACTCTTTTGGTGATACGACAGCATCGAAGATTTCCAGGCAATTGAAGTGAGGGCAATTTCAGGCGCGCAGATGATAGCTGGCGGCCAAATGCTATCAAGTGATTTCGCGCGACTTTGAAGTCACCGAATGGGTTATCGGCCAGAAGTGCGGTTCCCTGAAGCGGATGCTTCAAGATTCCTCACCCAGCCTTTACCCTGCGCACTAGGACACCCTCCCACTACAAGGCTTAGATCGTGTACATCAAAGGACGCTACATCGCTTCCGCCTGCGCTCTGCTGTTTGTTCAGCAGGCAATGGCGGCTGGAATGGATTGCACAAAAGCGGCGAATGCCGTCGAAAACACTGTTTGCGCGAACAATCAGTTGTATGAACTGGATGCGCAGATGGGTGTGGTTTATCGGGATTTATTCAAAGCCTCTGCTCCCGCACAAGCTGAACTCAAGCGCACTCAAAGGCTGTGGTTAAAAGCCCGCAATGAATGCGCCGAAGACGTTTCGTGCCTGAGCCAGCACTATCAAGAGCGCCTGCAAGCGTTACGCGCGCAGTGGCAGGCAGCGGTTGCCTATCAACCGGATGACCTCGATGAACAGGCGCTGGACGATCTGCAAAAACGCATTCAAGCCGCCAGTAAAGATGATCCCGAATTTGCGCTGGACCGGGCACTCGCCGCGCTCGCCGTCAAAACGACTGCCGTCGGTTTTCACGGCGATGCCAATGAAGATGACTCTTCGATAACGTACTTTCCGACAGCGCAGCCCAAAGGCGTTACTGCCAATGAATGGCGAGCGTTGACCGCTTCGCGGATCACTGACGCTGCCGAAACCGGCCTGACCTCTTACACCTTGCAGGATCTGAATGGCGACGGGCAGCGTGATCTAATTGTGAATACCTACGCCGGGGGCACCGGTCTGTTCACCTATGTGGAAACCTGGCGTCGCGACGGAGAACGGTTCGTCAAACGTTCTGTTGAGCCTGAAAGTTCGCTGTTCTACACCAATGATCGCGGAGCCAATCAGTCAGTGGACTGGATAAGCCTGCGTGGCAAAACTTACGCGGCTTATCGAAACAGCGAGTACGGCGCTGATCGGATCTACTTGCTCAACCCGCTGAAAATCAACGTCCAGGTGCCTACGATGACGATCCGTTATCGCTACGACCTCGAAGTGCCCGTTCTTCAACACAAAGATGACGGCAACAGCACGTTTGAACTCGAACCCGATCTGCACCGAGCGCTCAATCTGGCAGTGGCGAAAGTAAATGAAACCGCCGCTATCCCTTCAAAAGAACCGCTCTGCCCTATTCCGGCTACCGGCGCCGGTGAAAACGATTACTACAGCTTTGGCCCGGCGCATTACAGCATTGAAAAAGTCGCCGACCTGCCGGTCTTCATTGGCAATGATTGTTACATCGGTGCTTTGATCGACTGGTTCGGCAGTTACAGCGAAAAGAATGGTTTGTTCGCGCAACTGGCATTGCGTAAACCGGAAAGCGATGACGGCAGCCGCACATACGAAGTCTACGGTCGCCGACACATAACCGAAGTCAGTACCTCAATGGGTAAAATTGAGCTGAACGAAGGTTAACCGCGCACCCCGTCTAATGTTCACAATCAATGATGTAGTCGCGGCTCGCCGTGGCAATTCGTCCGCTGACGGTAATGCAAAAAGCCCCGTCGCAATTTCCATTGCGACGGGGCTTTGAATTTTAACTTCATAGTCTGCCCGAACTTTTATCCCGGATAAACTTTTCTACAGGCAAAACAAAACCCCAACTGCTTTCGCAATTGGGGTTTCGGAATTTAATCTTGACGATGACCTACTCTCACATGGGGAAACCCCACACTACCATCGGCGATGCATCGTTTCACTGCTGAGTTCGGGATGGGATCAGGTGGTTCCAACGCTCTATGGTCGTCAAGAAATTCGGGTACTGAGTCGTGGCCTTGTGGCCTCGCTTCAGCAAATTGGGTATGTGACAGCTGGTGTTTTGTGAGTCTTTCGAACTTTCGGTTCGTTTCGTCTTCACACACCGCAATCTGGTCTCTTCGACGCAAATTGCTTGGGTGTTATATGGTCAAGCCTCACGGGCAATTAGTATTGGTTAGCTCAACGCCTCACAGCGCTTACACACCCAACCTATCAACGTCGTAGTCTTCGACGGCCCTTCAGGGAACTCAAGGTTCCAGTGAGATCTCATCTTGAGGCAAGTTTCCCGCTTAGATGCTTTCAGCGGTTATCTTTCCCGAACATAGCTACCCGGCAATGCCACTGGCGTGACAACCGGAACACCAGAGGTTCGTCCACTCCGGTCCTCTCGTACTAGGAGCAGCCCCTCTCAAATCTCAAACGTCCACGGCAGATAGGGACCGAACTGTCTCACGACGTTCTAAACCCAGCTCGCGTACCACTTTAAATGGCGAACAGCCATACCCTTGGGACCGGCTTCAGCCCCAGGATGTGATGAGCCGACATCGAGGTGCCAAACACCGCCGTCGATATGAACTCTTGGGCGGTATCAGCCTGTTATCCCCGGAGTACCTTTTATCCGTTGAGCGATGGCCCTTCCATACAGAACCACCGGATCACTAAGACCTACTTTCGTACCTGCTCGACGTGTCTGTCTCGCAGTCAAGCGCGCTTTTGCCTTTATACTCTACGACCGATTTCCGACCGGTCTGAGCGCACCTTCGTACTCCTCCGTTACTCTTTAGGAGGAGACCGCCCCAGTCAAACTACCCACCATACACTGTCCTCGATCCGGATAACGGACCTGAGTTAGAACCTCAAAGTTGCCAGGGTGGTATTTCAAGGATGGCTCCACGCGAACTGGCGTCCACGCTTCAAAGCCTCCCACCTATCCTACACAAGCAAATTCAAAGTCCAGTGCAAAGCTATAGTAAAGGTTCACGGGGTCTTTCCGTCTAGCCGCGGATACACTGCATCTTCACAGCGATTTCAATTTCACTGAGTCTCGGGTGGAGACAGCGCCGCCATCGTTACGCCATTCGTGCAGGTCGGAACTTACCCGACAAGGAATTTCGCTACCTTAGGACCGTTATAGTTACGGCCGCCGTTTACCGGGGCTTCGATCAAGAGCTTCGCGTTAGCTAACCCCATCAATTAACCTTCCGGCACCGGGCAGGCGTCACACCCTATACGTCCACTTTCGTGTTTGCAGAGTGCTGTGTTTTTAATAAACAGTCGCAGCGGCCTGGTATCTTCGACCGGCATGAGCTTACGGAGCAAGTCCTTCACCCTCACCGGCGCACCTTCTCCCGAAGTTACGGTGCCATTTTGCCTAGTTCCTTCACCCGAGTTCTCTCAAGCGCCTTGGTATTCTCTACCCAACCACCTGTGTCGGTTTGGGGTACGGTTCCTGGTTACCTGAAGCTTAGAAGCTTTTCTTGGAAGCATGGCATCAACCACTTCGTGTTCTAAAAGAACACTCGTCATCAGCTCTCGGCCTTAAGATCCCGGATTTACCTAAGATCTCAGCCTACCACCTTAAACTTGGACAACCAACGCCAAGCTGGCCTAGCCTTCTCCGTCCCTCCATCGCAATAACCAGAAGTACAGGAATATTAACCTGTTTTCCATCGACTACGCTTTTCAGCCTCGCCTTAGGGACCGACTAACCCTGCGTCGATTAACGTTGCGCAGGAAACCTTGGTCTTTCGGCGTGGGTGTTTTTCACACCCATTGTCGTTACTCATGTCAGCATTCGCACTTCTGATACCTCCAGCAAGCTTCTCAACTCACCTTCACAGGCTTACAGAACGCTCCTCTACCGCATCACCCGAAGGTGATACC
>NZ_CM174487.1:5030000-6694239 GCF_057839305.1 Pseudomonas sp. KH_040
TTCCTTCCTATATCTACGCATTTCACCGCTACACAGGAAATTCCACCACCCTCTACCATACTCTAGCTCGACAGTTTTGAATGCAGTTCCCAGGTTGAGCCCGGGGATTTCACATCCAACTTAACGAACCACCTACGCGCGCTTTACGCCCAGTAATTCCGATTAACGCTTGCACCCTCTGTATTACCGCGGCTGCTGGCACAGAGTTAGCCGGTGCTTATTCTGTCGGTAACGTCAAAATTGCAGAGTATTAATCTACAACCCTTCCTCCCAACTTAAAGTGCTTTACAATCCGAAGACCTTCTTCACACACGCGGCATGGCTGGATCAGGCTTTCGCCCATTGTCCAATATTCCCCACTGCTGCCTCCCGTAGGAGTCTGGACCGTGTCTCAGTTCCAGTGTGACTGATCATCCTCTCAGACCAGTTACGGATCGTCGCCTTGGTGAGCCATTACCTCACCAACTAGCTAATCCGACCTAGGCTCATCTGATAGCGCAAGGCCCGAAGGTCCCCTGCTTTCTCCCGTAGGACGTATGCGGTATTAGCGTTCCTTTCGAAACGTTGTCCCCCACTACCAGGCAGATTCCTAGGCATTACTCACCCGTCCGCCGCTGAATCCAGGAGCAAGCTCCTCTCATCCGCTCGACTTGCATGTGTTAGGCCTGCCGCCAGCGTTCAATCTGAGCCATGATCAAACTCTTCAGTTCAAACATCTTTGGGTTTTTAAGAAACCCTAAACTTGGCTCAGCAATCGTTGGTTACATCTTTGATTTCTCGCGGAGTAACTTGTGATGCTGATAATCTTGTTGACTATCAGTCTGACTCCACAAGCACCCACACGAATTGCTTGATTCAGTTGTTAAAGAGCGGTTGGTTAAGATCTTTCGTCTCAACCGAGGCGCGCATTCTACAGCAGCCTCATTTGCTGTCAAGTGATTATTTTCAGAAGTTTTCGAAGAATTCTTCAACAACTTCAACCACTTGCGCTTCAGATCTCTCCGAAGCGGGAGGCGAATTCTACAGCGTTACACGCTGCTGTCAACACCTCTTTTTCAACTTCCTTTCGACTTCGATGAACTGAAGCAACCTGCTGCCGAAACCCACATAACTCATTGAATCTCAACGAGTTTTCCGTTTCGACTGCGCCGGAAGTGGGGCGAATTATAGACATCTGAAATCTGCCGTCAACCGTTAATTTCGCTTTTCTATCGAAGCAAGGAAAAGCCCTCTATATAGAGGCGCTCACCTAAGCCTTACCTGGAATCAAGCCTTCAGCCAGAAAGCATAGGCAAACCCACCCTGGCTCGTAGCAAAGCTTGAGCACGAGGTCAGCGAATATCAAAGGAGAGGAGTTTCAACAAATAGATGGTGTCCCAGGGCAGGTTCGAACTGCCAACCTTCCCCTTAGGAGGGGGATGCTCTATCCAATTGAGCTACTGGGACACACGCTTGTCGCAGCAGACGCTGCATGACGGACGGCGTGCATGTTAACCACCGCACCCGGATTTGTCATGTCGTCCGTAGGGCTTTTTAAGTGTAGGCAGCCGCCCTGCCATATCGCGGGAAGAATTACCGTGCATTTTGCACACCTCCCTAACGCCTTCATTGCAGATTGCAATCCAAGCAAGCCATAAAAGCCTCTCAAATGCTTGTTTTTAAAGGACTTAACAGAGGTTAAACTGTTGGCACGACGGCTGCTTTATCTGTTCTATAGAAGAACATTCGGAGCCACGCCCCATGAACAGCACTCTTTTGCTTGCAAACGCAATTGCTCTAGTGGTTTTGGTGAGCTCCCAATTTATCCCCGAGAGTTCCGCACCAGAGCCATTGGTTCAGCGTATGCCACATTACCTGCAGGTACAGAGAACGCCGCAACTGGCGGTGCTGAGCGATCAGGTCAACCCCACCTCACAAGCCGTCAGTATTTCCGGGCAGACGCTGCCAGCACTGACTTCAGAACATCTGGTTTTTTGAAATATCTTCAGGAGTACAAAATGTCCAAATCAGCTGCAGGATTTCTGATCCTCGCTTTATTGAGCGGCGTTGTGCATTTATCGTTGTTCGAGGGTACCGAAATCACCCTGCCACTGATTGGCTGCGGTGTGTTTACAGTGCTGTTTGTGCTTGCAATGGCTGCCGGACGGAAAATCAAATTTGATCCGGTTTTACGTTGATCCCGATCAGGCGCAGAAGATCATTGACGGCCTCCGCCAGATTTCCGGAATTATCGATGTGATATACCGGCCCATCACTTGACCTCCGATCCTTGAACAACGCATTGCGAGCCAGTCTTTCTTCAATCTGCTCAAGCGTCTCTCGACCACGTCTGAGCAGACGCTCTCGCAAAACTTCATTCCTGACCGTAAGCAAAACCGGCAGCAGCGCCGGATAGCGCTCCAATGCCTGGCGCAGATTGGCGCGGGAACCGTTGACCAACACATGCTGACCCGCTTTCAGTCGCTGATCCATTTCCACCGTAATTCCATAGGCAAGACCATTGGCGCGCCAGGCCAGCGAGAAGTCGCCAGCGCGCTCGCGTCGCTCGAACTCCTCCGGTGTCACCCCAATGGCATCCTCTCCTACCGATTCAGCGGATCGCGTGATCACCCGACGCATCACCTCGCAGTTCAACGCACGCAATGGCACCCGCGCCGCTTCAATCAAACTGTCCTTTCCCGAACCGGACGGCCCCATCAAATAAATTAGCTTGCCATCCATCCTGAAAACACCCTCCAGCAGGGGTATGCCACTAGTAAATCGGCAATTTGCCACTATCCTGTACAGGTAAGGAACAAGGATTTAGAACCCGCATAGAATGCACGTTCTGATGCCTTCGGACATCAATTGATGTGCGGCAGGAACCGAACAAGGATGCGGACAGTGGCGAAGATTTCAAACCAGTCCGCATTTCTGATAATTGGTGCTGGCATTACGCCTTTACCCAGCTCAATATTTGTCACAGAATTGACGCCAATGATCTGGCAATTTTGAGGCATGATGCGGGCCTCTTAACAATTCAGGTTGAACCATTTGGCGCGGATGCTTGTCCTACCACACATCCTGCGGCCAATCCCGAGAACCGCTCCCCTGAACTAACCGGTTAAATATATGCGCCCATTGAAACAGGCAATTTATTCCAGCCGTACGGCTGACAAGTTCGTCGTACGTCTGCCAGACGGAATGCGGGAACGCATTGCCGAGGTGGCTCGCAATCATCATCGCAGCATGAACTCCGAAATCATTGCGCGCCTTGAGCAGAGTCTTATTCAGGAAGGTGCACTGGGCGAAGAGCTGAGCATGCGCCTGGACAGCCCGGAGCTGTCGTTGCACGAGCGCGAGCTGTTGCAACGTTTCCGCCAGCTGTCTCACCGCCAACAAAATGCTCTGGTGTCCTTGATTGCCCACGATGCAGAAATGGCAGCAGACGCGTCCTGAGCCATACCGAACATCTCAAGCCAGCTTAATTGCTGGCTTTTTTTCGCGCGGATTTTGGGTAATCGCAGGCACAAAAAAGCCCGCCAATTAGCGGGCTGTTTCAATGCTGCCGGTTAGAGCAGGAAGATTGTCGCCAACCCCAGGAATATGAAGAAGCCACCACTGTCGGTCATCGCAGTGATCATCACGCTGGCTCCCATCGCCGGATCTCGCCCCATCTTCGCCAAGGTCATAGGGATCAAAACGCCCATCAATGCAGCCAGTAACAGGTTAAGTGTCATTGCCGCGGTCATTACCACGCCCAGGGACCAACTCCCGTAGAGCAGATAGGCAACAACACCGATCACACCTCCCCAGACCAAGCCATTGATCAAGCCTACCGCCAACTCCTTGCGCATCAGGCGCGAAGTATTACCGGTACTGACCTGATCGAGCGCCATGGCGCGAACGATCATGGTGATCGTCTGGTTACCGGAATTACCACCAATACCCGCCACGATCGGCATGAGTGCCGCCAGTGCTACCAGCTTCTCGATCGAACCCTCGAACAGACCGATCACTCGCGACGCGACAAACGCAGTGATCAAGTTGATCGCCAGCCACGCCCAACGGTTACGCAGAGACTTCCATACCGAAGCGAAGATATCCTCCTCTTCACGCAGACCGGCCATGTTGAGGACTTCGTTCTCGCTTTCCTCACGAATCAGATCGACCATTTCGTCGATCGTCAGACGGCCGATCAACTTGCCGTTCTTATCGACTACCGGGGCGGAGATCAAGTCGTAACGCTCGAAGGCCTGTGCGGCGTCGTAGGCATCTTCGTCCGGGTGGAAGCTCACCGGATCACTGGCCATCACCTCGGCAACTTGTTTGTCCGGGTCATTGACCAAAAGGCGCTTGATCGGCAGTACACCCTTGAGCACACCATCGTAATCAACGACAAAGAGCTTGTCGGTATGACCTGGAAGCTCTTTGAGGCGACGCAGATAGCGCAGAACCACTTCGAGACTGACATCCTCACGGATAGTCACCATCTCGAAGTCCATCAACGCACCGACCTGCTCCTCGTCGTAAGACAGGGCCGACCGCACGCGTTCACGTTGCTGGTTATCCAGACTCTCCATCAGCTCGTGGACGACGTCTCGCGGCAGCTCGGAAGCCAGATCAGCAAGTTCGTCGGCGTCCATGTCCTTGGCCGCGGCCAAGAGCTCGTGATCGTCCATGTCGGCGATCAGCGTTTCACGAACAGAGTCGGATACTTCGAGAAGGATATCGCCGTCGCGATCAGCCTTGACCAATTGCCAGAGCGTCAGACGATCGTCCAGCGGCAAGGCTTCAAGGATGTAGGCGACGTCGGCAGAGTGCAGATCATCAAGCTTGCGTTGCAGCTCGACGAGATTTTGTCGATGAACCAGGTTTTCGACGCGATCGTGATGCGCGCCTTCCTGGCGATGAGTCAGGTCTTCGACGACGCGCTGACGCTGCAGCAACTCGACAACCTGAGCCAGGCGATCCTGCAGGCTTTCTTGTGTTTTCTTTACTTCGATTTCAGACATAGGCGAACTCCACTCCCAGCAGCGGGGCACGCCGGAAGGATCAATCAGTCAATTCATGATTGGTGAAACGGGGTACTGAGTAACTACTGGGTAAGTCCATGGAGGTTTTCCACAAGCCCCGGCGGGGCTGACGGGCGCAATGATACACCGCCTGACGGTTTAAAACGTTAAAAAATCGCGGTCGAAACAAGCGCTTGCGAAACAATCCTGAGCACTGTCCTGATCCCTGCACATGCGACGACTCATCCTGAAAAGAAAACACACCGGCACTGGAAAATGTAGCGACTACCCTTGAGCGTAGATCGTCATGGAGGACGTCGAATGCCATTGAAACCATCCCACCTTGTACTCACCAGCCTGTTCTGCCTGCCGCCGACCGGGGCCGCCCTCACCCTCCATCGCTGCGAGGCAGTCGATGGCAGCATCACCTTCACATCAATGAGCTGCGCTCAAGGCGAACGACGCTCAGAGCAGGACGTTCACCCCTACTTGCCCGGATCAGTCGCGGCAGTGATGCCGGAGCACAACCACGAAGAAACATCCGGCATGACAAACCGAATTCGGGAACCCGTCATTGTTGGCCACACAGAAGACCGATGCGGAAATCTGATCGACGCGAGACAACGTCGCGAAGCGATCATCAATCGCCGAGTCATTGCCGGCATGAGTCAGCAAGACGTCGAAAGCGCGTTAGGCAAACCGGACAAGGTGAATATTCGAACATCGGCGACCAGCTATCGCTATGACCTCAAGCGAGGCCGTTCGGCTCAAATAGATTTTGATGAGAGGGGATGCGTGAAGGCAAAAACCAAATCCCGGACAGCAAAAAGCCCGCGTTAAACGCGGGCTTTTCGGTATATGGTGCACTCGACAGGATTCGAACCTGTGACCGCTCGGTTCGTAGCCGAGTACTCTATCCAGCTGAGCTACGAGTGCAATTTGTGTTTTTAGACCAGACCACAACTGGCTGAAACCAAGTTATTCACATTGCTGCAACTAACTCTTAAATGGTGCACTCGACAGGATTCGAACCTGTGACCGCTCGGTTCGTAGCCGAGTACTCTATCCAGCTGAGCTACGAGTGCATTTGTGTTTTTAGACCAGATCACATCTGGTTGAAGCCGAGCTATTTACATTGCTGTAACTAACTCTTAAATGGTGCACTCGACAGGATTCGAACCTGTGACCGCTCGGTTCGTAGCCGAGTACTCTATCCAGCTGAGCTACGAGTGCATTTGTTGCGCCGCATTATAGCCCGTCTAATCTCTATTCCAACCACTTTTTCTATTAATTTCAACAACTTACAGAAAAAGCCAGATTACGACGTACTAAGCAAATAATGGCGGAGAACGGGGGATTCGAACCCCCGACACCCTTTTGAGGTGTACTCCCTTAGCAGGGGAGCGCCTTCGGCCACTCGGCCAGCTCTCCGCAACACGGGGCGTATCTTAACCAACCTTTTCCCCGTTTGCAAACATAAAAATCGATAAAAATTAATGGCTTGGTTCTTCGTCCTTCTCTTTCTTTATACGCAGGTAAATTTCCTCACGGTGCACGGCAACCTCTTTCGGGGCATTGACGCCGATACGCACTTGATTTCCTTTAACGCCGAGCACGGTCACGGTGATTTCGCCATCACCGATAATCAGGCTTTCTGCGCACCGACGAGTCAGAATCAGCATACCTTTCTCCTTACGCAATTCAGTTCAGGGACAACAGTCTGCAAAAAAAAGGCACCCGACCTACAACCGGAGCGATCGTAGCCCTACATGCCTGAGTATTGACCAGCGCGAGCAAAAGAACAGTTCAGGGCTCGCGCCATTCAAAAAATAAAGGGCGCGGTCAGACCGCGCCCTTCAAGAAACGGAATTACTCGCCTTGACGGGCCGGAGCATCCAGTTCGAAAGCCGTGTGCAGGGCGCGCACAGCCAGTTCCAGGTACTTCTCTTCAATCACCACGGAAACCTTGATTTCCGAAGTCGAGATCATCTGGATGTTGATGCTTTCTTTCGCCAGGGATTCGAACATGCGGCTGGCCACGCCTGCGTGGGAACGCATGCCGACGCCGACGATCGAGACCTTGGCAATCTTGGTGTCGCCAACCACTTCACGGGCACCGATCTCGCGAGCGGTGTTTTCCAGCACGGTCTGTGCGGCCTGGTAGTCGTTGCGGTGCACGGTGAAGGTGAAGTCGGTGGTGTTATCGTGCGCAACGTTCTGCACGATCATGTCGACTTCGATGTTCGCGGCACTGATCGGGCCGAGAATCTTGAACGCCACGCCCGGGGTGTCTGGCACGCCACGGATGGTCAGCTTGGCTTCATCGCGGTTGAAAGCGATGCCGGAAATGATCGGCTGTTCCATGGTTTCCTCTTCATCAATAGTAATGAGGGTGCCCGGACCCTCCTTGAAGCTGTGCAGTACGCGCAGCGGAACGTTGTACTTGCCGGCGAACTCCACCGCACGGATCTGCAACACCTTGGAACCGAGGCTGGCCATTTCCAGCATCTCTTCAAAGGTGATCTTGTCCAGGCGCTGAGCGACCGGCACAACGCGCGGGTCGGTGGTGTAGACACCATCCACGTCGGTGTAGATCTGGCACTCGTCAGCCTTCAACGCGGCAGCCAAAGCTACGCCGGTCGTGTCGGAACCGCCACGACCGAGGGTGGTGATGTTGCCGTGCTCGTCGACGCCCTGGAAACCGGCGACAACCACCACGCGACCTGCTTTCAGATCACCGCGAATCTTTTGGTCATCAATCTGCAAGATACGCGCTTTATTGTGCGCACTGTCGGTCAGGATCCGCACCTGATTACCGGTGTACGACACCGCCGGCACACCGCGCTTGATCAACGCCATCGCCAGCAGAGCAATCGTCACCTGCTCACCGGTGGAAACGATCACGTCCAGCTCACGCGGAACCGGTTGAGTGTCGCCACTGATTTGCTTGGCCAGATCGATCAGACGGTTGGTTTCGCCGCTCATTGCAGACAGCACAACCACCAGGTCATCGCCGGCATCGCGGAATTTCTTAACCTTGTCGGCGACCTGCTCGATTCTCTCGACGGTACCGACCGAGGTGCCTCCAAATTTCTGTACGATCAAAGCCATTTCAAAGCCGCCTCTGCCCATGAAGGGCGCCCAATAATCACTCGAACAGCCGCCGGGCCCGCCACTAGACTGCGGGCCCGACGGGCCGTCTTATAAACCCTGCTCGACGAATGGAACGGTCAGCGCCAGTGCGCCATCCAGTGCGCCGGCGTCGACACCGCCGCCCTGCGCCATATCCGGACGACCACCGCCCTTCCCGCCCACTGCCGCAGCAGCCTGCTTCATCAAATCACCGGCTTTGAGTTGGCCAGTCAGGTCCTTGGTTACACCTGCAACCAGTACGACCTTTTCCTCATGGACACTGCCGAGCAGGATCACTGCGCGACCGAGTTTGTTCTTCAACTGATCAACCAGCGCCAGCAGCGCCTTGGCGTCCTGACCATCCAGACGTGCAGCCAGAACCTTCACGCCTTTGACGTCCAGCGCCGAGGAAGACAGATCGTCGCCCGCAGCACTGGCAGCCTTGGCTTGCAACTGCTCGAGTTGCTTCTCCAGTTGGCGATTGCGCTCCAGCACAGCCGACAGCTTGTCGATCAGGTTGTCGCGGCTGCCCTTGACCAGGCTGGCCGCTTCCTTGAGTTGTTCTTCTGCCGCGTTCAAGTAAGCCAGTGCTTGCGCACCGGTAACTGCCTCGATACGACGCACACCCGAAGCCACACCGCCTTCGCTGATGATTTTCAGCAGGCCGATGTCGCCGGTACGGTTGGCGTGGATACCGCCGCACAGCTCGACGGAGAAATCGCCGCCCATGCTCAACACACGTACGTTGTCGCCGTACTTCTCGCCGAACAGCGCCATCGCGCCCTTGTTCTTGGCGGTTTCGATGTCGGTTTCTTCGGTTTCAACGGCGGAGTTCTTGCGAATCTCGGCGTTGACGATGTCTTCCAGCGCTTTGATCTGCTCAGGCTTGATCGCTTCAAAGTGGCTGAAGTCGAAACGCAGACGCTGGCTATCCACCAACGAACCTTTCTGCTGAACGTGCTCGCCCAGCACCTGACGCAGTGCAGCGTGCAGCAAGTGCGTGGCCGAGTGGTTCAGCGAGGTAGCGTGACGCACCTCGGCATCGACATGAGTTTCCACTGGCGCGCCGATGGTCAGGCTGCCCGAATCCAGTACACCGTGGTGCAGGAATGCGCCGCCAGTCTTGGTGGTGTCGCGAACGTCGAAACGTGCGCTGCCCGCCTGCAGATAACCGCAGTCGCCGATCTGGCCGCCGGATTCAGCGTAGAACGGCGTCTGGTTCAGCACGATCACCGCCTCTTCGCCTTCATTCAAGACGTCGACCGACTGGCCATCTTTATAGATAGCAACGATTTTGGCCGAACCGCTGGTGTCTTTGTAACCGGTGAACTCGGTGGCCACATCAACCTTGACCAAGGTGTTGTAGTCCAGACCGAACGAGCTGGCCGAACGCGCACGAACACGCTGGGCTTCCATCTCACGCTCAAAACCGGCTTCGTCGACTGTCAGGCTGCGCTCGCGGGCGATGTCGGCGGTCAGGTCCATCGGGAAACCGTAGGTGTCGTAGAGTTTGAAGACTACGTCGCCCGGCACCACGGTGCCTTTGAGTTCCAGCAGATCCTGCTCGAGGATCTTCAGGCCGTGCTCCAGCGTCTTGGAGAACTGCTCTTCCTCGGCCTTGAGCACGCGCTCAATGTTGCTCTGCTGCTTCTTCAGTTCCGGGAAGGCTTCGCCCATCTCGGCAACCAGCGCCGCGACGATCTTGTAGAAGAAGCTGCCGGTGGCGCCCAGCTTGTTACCGTGACGGCAGGCGCGACGGATGATCCGGCGCAGCACATAACCGCGACCCTCGTTGGACGGCAGCACGCCGTCGGCGATCAGGAAGCCGCACGAACGAATGTGGTCGGACACTACTTTCAGCGACGACTGATCACCGTTTTCGCAACCGATGGCTTCAGCCGAGGCCTTCAGCAGGTTCTTGAACAGGTCAATGTCGTAGTTGGAATTGACGTGCTGCATCACCGCACTGATCCGCTCCAGACCCATGCCGGTGTCGACCGACGGCGCTGGCAACGGATGCAACACGCCATCGGCGGTGCGGTTGAACTGCATGAACACGTTGTTCCAGATTTCGATGTAACGGTCACCGTCTTCTTCTGGCGAGCCCGGTGGGCCGCCCCAGATGTGGTCGCCGTGATCGTAGAAAATCTCGGTGCACGGGCCGCACGGGCCGGTATCGCCCATGGTCCAGAAGTTGTCGGAAGCGTACGGCGCGCCTTTGTTGTCGCCGATGCGGATCATGCGCTCGACCGGCACACCGATTTCTTTGGTCCAGATGTCATACGCTTCGTCGTCGGAGGCGTAGACGGTGACCCAGAGTTTTTCCTTCGGCAGTTGCAGAACACCGGTCAGGAAGGTCCACGCGTAGGTAATCGCGTCCTTCTTGAAATAGTCACCGAAGCTGAAGTTACCGAGCATTTCAAAGAATGTGTGGTGACGAGCGGTATAACCGACGTTTTCCAGGTCGCTGTTCTTGCCACCGGCACGCACGCACTTCTGGCTGCTGGTCGCACGGGTGTACGCACGTTTTTCCTGGCCCAGGAAGCAGTCCTTGAACTGGTTCATCCCCGCGTTAGTGAACAGCAGGGTTGGGTCGTTGCCCGGAATCAAAGAGCTGGAGGCTACACGGGTGTGGCCTTGCTCTTCGAAGAAGCGAAGGAAGGCTTCACGGATTTCTGCGCTTTTCATTAGGTTCTTCCACGGAGGCTGCGGCCAAAGGCCTGTTCGAAACGTCAACAGACGAAGCGACGGCAAAGGGCCGCATTATATCGGCCCTGCGCGCGGGGTACAGCGTGTTTATACGATAGAAACGGTCAATTGGACGGCTAACGCTGTCACTTGCGCGAAAACTCGACGAATGTCGCGATCACTTGCTCGATTTGCGAGCGATTGACGTCCATGTGCGTGACCATACGCAGGCGTGCGGCGGCGCTCAACTTGATCCCGCGTTCGGCAGCAAAGGCCTTGATCGCTTCGGCTTTGTCGCCCATTTGCACATAAACCATGTTGGTTTGCACCGGTTCGACGATGAAACCTGCTTCACGCAGACCGTCGGCCAGCAGTTGCGCATTGGCGTGGTCGTCGGCCAGACGCTCGACGTTGTGATCCAGCGCGTACAGCCCCGCCGCTGCCAGCAACCCGGACTGACGCATGCCACCGCCGACCATTTTGCGCAGACGGCGAGCCTTGCCGATCAACTCGGCCGAACCGCACAACACCGAACCCACCGGCGCGCCGAGGCCTTTGGACAAGCACACCGACACTGAGTCGAAATGCTGGGTGATTTCCCGGGCATCAACACCCAGCTTGACCGCCGCGTTGTACAGGCGCGCGCCGTCGAGGTGCAGTTGCAAGCCTTTTTCCTGAGTGAAGCGGCGTGCGCGGGCCAGGTACTCCAGCGGCAGCACTTTGCCCTGCATGGTGTTTTCCAGCGCCAGCAAACGAGTCCGGGCGAAATGGAAGTCGTCCGGTTTGATCGCGGCGGCGACTTGATCCAGATCCAGCGAACCATCGGCTTGCACTTCCAGCGGCTGCGGCTGGATCGAACCGAGCACCGCCGCGCCACCGCCCTCGTATTTGTAGGTGTGCGCCTGCTGGCCAACGACGTATTCGTCGCCGCGCTCGCAGTGCGCCATCAAACCCAGCAGGTTGCTCATGGTGCCGGTCGGCACAAATAAAGCGGCGGCAAAACCCAAGCGTTGGGCCAATTCGGCTTCCAGGCGATTGACCGTCGGATCTTCGCCGTACACGTCATCACCGGTGTCCGCCGCAGTCATCGCGTCGAGCATGGCGGGAGTCGGTTGGGTGACAGTGTCGCTGCGAAGATCGATAACGCTCATGAACCTGGCCTCAAATCAGCAGGGGAAATCCCTTTACGAAGTGGAATTACTGCGGTCATCGCGTGGATTAATCAAGCCTTGGGCAAGGAAAAGTCGTTTCGAGCCTGCAAAAAATTCGATGACAATCATCAGAAAGGCGCAATGCACAGACACACAATCTGTGTTAAAAACGCTGCGCCGTCCCAGAAAGGGCGGCAAAAACGTTCTCAGGGCGGGGTGCAATTCCCCACCGGCGGTAATTGCGCGCAATGCGCATAGCCCGCGAGCGCTTGGCGACGAACACGACTTCGGTTGAGATCGGCGGCAAGGTCAGCAGACCCGGTGTGATTCCGGGGCCGACGGTCATAGTCCGGATGAAGAGAGAACGGGATTAACGCCAAAGGGCCGTCCGCGCGATGATGTTGTGCGTGTGCGCACCCTTGAATCCCTTTCGATTCATAACGCCCTGTTTTTCACACAAACAGGAGTCAGAACATGCAACCCACCGCTATCGACAGCAAAAGCAAACACCCTCACGGCGAGCGCGTCGCGTTCATCCAGACCTGCTGGCACAAGGAAATCGTCGACCAGAGCCGAAAAGGCTTCGTCGCCGAAATGATTGCCCTGGGTTATCAGGAGTCGGACATCGATATCTTCGAAGTCGGCGGCGCCTTTGAAATGCCCCTGCACGCCAAGTTGCTGGCCAAAACCGGCCGTTATGCCGGCATCGTCGCCGCTGCTCTGGTGGTTGACGGCGGCATCTACCGTCACGAGTTCGTCGCCCAGTCGGTGGTCAGCGGCCTGATGCAGGTGCAGCTGGAAACCGAAGTGCCGGTGTTCTCGGTGTCGCTGACCCCGCATCACTTCCATGCCGGTGACGAGCATCAGAAGTTCTTCTTCGAGCACTTTGTGCACAAGGGTCAGGAAGCAGCGCGGACTTGCGCGGATACGCTGCGCAAGGTTCGCGCACTGCGTCGTACAGAGCCGCATGCTGTAGCCGTCTAAGCCTCCAACGATCGTTCCCCTGCTCTGCGTGGGAATGCCTCAATGGACCGCTCTGCGTCCGCTTTGGGACGCGGAGCGTCCCGGGCTGCATTCCCACGCGGAGCGTGGGAACGATCATCACGTCAGGCGAGGTTTTCGTCGCTGGTTGGGACGATCAGGATGCCCGCGCGCAAGCCGTTCTTGACCTTGGGATTGGGGAAGATGATCCGTGCGCCCTCTTCCTCAATGATCCAGCGGGTATTGGCCAAGTCTTCGGCCAACACGTAACCCATCTCCAACTCGGAAAAGTTTTCGATGTCCTGCGGCAGGTTCAGGCGGAACGCATCGCTGTGCTTGATGATTTCTCGCGCGACGCTGAACAGTTGCAAACCATCCAGCCCTGGTTCAGCCATCTCCGGCTCAGTGCCTTCGATAATCTGCTTCAAACGAGTTTCCAGCAGCGAGACGTTAACCCCGTCGTTCTGCCCGAATGGCCGCGCCTTGCCCAGTTCCAGCGTGAAAGCCTCGGCACCGAGCTTGTCGTAGGTGTACGAACTGAAGACGATCGACGGTTTGTTCTGCAACAGCACAGCTTCCATCCCGGCAGCACGCAGACGTGCCAGCTCCAGACGCGAATGCTGGCGACCTTCTTTCCACGGATAGAGTGCGAACTGTTCGATCTTCGAACCGCGAATCGCCGTGTGCAGGTCGTAGTGCAGGCGCTGGCGATCCGGCAGGCTGAAGAAACTCGCCGCCAGACGTTCCAGCTCACAAGCTCGCAGCGCTTCCGAACCACTGCTTTGTTCATGGCGGCCGTTGAACAGCCGATTGACGTCCTGCTCGACGAAACGCTCGCCTTTGCGAATCGCTTCCGGGTTGCCGAACAGGAACAGAATGCGTGCGCGCGGCTTCAAATCGCCGCGAGCGATGTCGTGCAGCAACCGATCAAGCAGCTCGATCGGCGCAGTTTCGTTGCCGTGGATGCCTGCCGAAAGCAGCAGATCCAGGCCATTGTCGCGCGCTTCGGGTGGCCGGACTTCCAGCGCACCTTCGCTCAACCAGCGCATACGCACGCCTTCGACAGTCAGTTGAGTCTTCTCCGCCGGTTCGCGGCCGGCGAGGGTCAGTTCAAGCAGTTTGCCGAGGGCGAGCATAGAGCGGTTTCCTTAGTGGTCGTGGTTGCAATCCGGGCCGTGCACGTGGTCTTCGTCGTCGCCGACGTCGGCCGGTTCCATTTCCAGTTGCAGACTTACCAGATTAGTCGCCAATGGGCGCAGCAGCAGGTTGGCGTACTCGGCGTCACCTTCTTCAACGTCCACGCCGATCAGCAGTTGGCCACGGCCGTCCTGCTGGATCCACAGCTCTTTGCCTTGCCACATGACCGCGACGCGGGTGCAGGAGGTCTCCAGTTGCGTGCCGTCGGTGTCTTCAAGGATCAGCTGCAGGGAATCGCTCATGTTTTTACTCTCTAGGTGAGACAAGCCGGGCGCCGCGTTCAGGCGACGCGCTGGCCATCAATTGATCTGGAATGGATAAACCGCGCCCAGTTTAAGGATTTGCGTCAGTTCATCCAGTGCCGTCCGGCATTCAAGCAGCAATTGCGGATCCGCCAGATCGGTTTCGCTCAGGCGGTCGCGGTAGTGCTTTTCAACCCATGCGGTCAACGAACCGTACAACGGTGGCGTCATGATAACCCCTGGATTGACCGCCGCCAGTTCGGTTTCGTTAAGCGCGACGCGCAGACGCAGGCACGCCGGGCCACCGCCGTTCTGCATGCTTTGCTTGAGATCGAAGACTTTCACTTCGCGGATCAGGCCGCCGGAACTGGTCAGTTCTTGCAGGTAAGTCCAGACGCGTTCGTTGGCCTGGCACTCTTGCGGCACGATCAGCAACATCGAGCCATCAGGACGCGACAGCAACTGGCTGTTGAACAGGTACGAGCGCACCGCGTCATCTACGGTGACCGCCGAACGCGGCACACACACAGACTGGAAGTTGCCGCCGGCTTTGGCGAGTTTGCTTTGCAGCTCGGCCAGCATCGAGTCGGTGTCGAGGAACGCGTCCTCGTGATAGAACAACACCTCACCGTTACCCACCGCGATCACGTCGTTATGGAACACGCCCTGATCGATCACGTTCGGGTTCTGTTGGGCGTAGACCACACCTTCGTCACGCAGCCCGTGCAGACGCGCAACCGCTTGCGACGCTTCGAGGGTTTGACGGGCCGGGTACTTCTGCGGCGCCGGGAAACGGTTGTCGAACGCGCTGCGACCGAATACGAAGAACTCGACGCCGGCCTCGCCATACTCACGGCAGAAACGCGTGTGGTTGGCCGCGCCCTCGTCACCGAACTGTGCCACCGCCGGCAGAGCGGCGTGATGAGCGAAGTGCTGCTGATTGGCGAACATCGCACCGAGCACGCGGCTGGTGGTCGGGTGCTCGATGCTGCGGTGGTATTTGCAGTTGAGGTTGGCGGCGGTGAAATGCACGCGACCGTCTGCGGTGTCGGCGCTCGGGCTGACGGTGGCAGCGTTGGCCACCCACATGCTCGATGCCGAGCAACTGGCGACCAGCAGCGGCATGGCTTCCTTGGCGGCGCGCTCGATCACTTGCGCGTCAGTGCCGCTGAAACCCAGACGGCGCAAAGCGGCCACGTCCGGACGTTCCTGTGGCGCCAGCACGCCTTGCTGAAAGCCCATTTCCATCAGCGCTTTCATCTTCGCCAGACCTTGCAGCGCCGCTTCCTTCGGGTTCGAAGATTGCTGGCTGTTGCTCTGGGAGGCAACGTTGCCGTAGGACAGACCACCGTAGTTATGGGTCGGCCCCACTAGACCGTCAAAATTGACTTCATAGGATTTCATCAGCGAGGCTCCACGAGAATCTGTTGTTATAGGCTTCAGTAACTATTCTTTAACACCGCGGTGCGGCCATCGCTGGCAAGCCAGCTCCCACAGTGACCGCGTCGCACACAAAATGTGTGGACGCCTCCGCCCCTGTGGGAGCTGGCTTGCCAGCGATTGGGCATCACGCCATTTTCACGCCAGGCGTCAGGGCGGCAGGCAACACCAGACTCGGGGTTTCCAGCGACGCCACCGGGTACGCGCAGTAATCCGCTGCGTAATAGGCGCTGGCGCGATGATTGCCCGAGGCACCGACACCGCCAAACGGCGCGCTGCTCGCCGCACCGGTCAGTTGTTTGTTCCAGTTGACGATACCGGCACGGCTTTCCAGCCAGAACTGCTGATAACGTGCTTCGGAATCCGACAGCAAACCGGCGGCCAGACCATAAGCAGTGTCATTCGCCTCAGCGATCGCCGCTTCAAAATCAAGGTAGCGAATCACTTGCAACAACGGGCCGAACAACTCTTCGTCCGGACGCTCGGCAACAGCGCTCACATCGAGAATGCCCGGCGTGAGCAGCGCGGCTTGTGCCTGCGGCTGCGTCATCGCCAGCAACGACACCGCGCCGTTAGCCAACAGATGTTCTTGAGCGTCCATCAGCGCTTTCGCCGCGCCGAGGGAAATCACTGAACCCATGAACGGCGCCGGTTGCTGATCGAATGCACCGACCTCAATCGTCGAGCTGACTTCAACCAAACGCTTGAGCAGGCTGTCGCCCCAGGCGCCTTGCGGTACCAGCAAGCGGCGCGCACACGTGCAACGCTGACCGGCAGAAATGAACGCCGACTGAATGATCGTGTAAACAGCCGCATCGAGATCGGCGACTTGGTCGACCACCAACGGGTTGTTGCCGCCCATTTCCAACGCCAGAATCTTGTCCGGACGCCCGGCAAATTGCTGATGCAGATGATTGCCGGTGCGGCTCGAACCGGTGAAAAACAGACCATCGATGCCCGGATTCGCCGCCAGCGCGATACCGGTTTCGCGAGCGCCTTGCAGCAGGTTCAAAACGCCTGCCGGCAGGCCGGCTTCGATCCAGCACTTGACTGTCAGCTCGGCGACTTTCGGGGTCAGTTCGCTTGGCTTGAACAGCACGCTGTTACCCGCCAGCAGCGCCGGAACGATGTGGCCGTTCGGCAGGTGACCGGGGAAGTTGTAAGGACCGAACACCGCCACCACACCGTGTGGCTTGTGGCGCAGCACGGCGGTGGCGTCGCCCAACGGGCCGCTCTTCTCGCCAGTGCGCTCGCGGTAGCTCTGCACCGAGATCGCGATCTTGTTGACCATGCTGGTGACTTCGGTCGCGGCTTCCCACAACGGCTTACCGGTTTCCTCACCGATGGTGCGGGCCAGTTCGTCAGCGTGGCTTTTCAGCGCGGCGGCGAACGCCTCCAGCACAGTGATGCGCTCGTCCAGCGAACGCCGCGCCCAGCCCGGAAACGCCTGACGTGCAGCCTGCACCGCCGACTCGACTTGAGCGGTGGTTGCGCCCTCCCCCGACCACAGCACTTGCTGAGTCACCGGGTTCAGCGATTGAAAAGCTTCGCCCTGACCGGCCAGCCACTCACCTGCGATGTATAGCGAATTCATTATTTCGACTCCCGTGCAGCGGACAACGCCACGGCGCGCACTTGATCGCCAGCGTTGAGTTGAAGACGTTTGGCGGTCTGCGGATCGACCACCAGGGTGCCGGCAGCCAGACGCGCCGGCGCAGCAGTGATGCGGCAGTCTTCGCGTTTGCGGTTATGGATGATGAACGGCGTGGCGTCTTCGCCCGGTGTGCCAACGGCCAGCACCAGCGCTTCACTGTCACGCACCGCGCGGATCTTGCCGGTTTCGCATTCGATGGCCGGGCCGGCGTCGAAGATGTCGACGTAACCCTGATAGCTGAACCCTTCGCCCTTGAGCATCGCCAGGGCCGGCTCGGTGTCCGGGTGCACCTGACCGATGACGTTACGTGCGCCTTCGGACAGAAAGCAGGTGTACAGCGGAAATTTCGGCATCAGCTCGGCGATGAAAGCTTTATTGCCGACACCAGTCAGGTAATCGGCCTGGCTGAATTCCATTTTGAAGAAGTGCCGACCGAGGCTTTCCCAGAACGGCGAACGGCCGGCGTCATCGGAGACACCGCGCATTTCGGCGATGATCTTGTTGCCGAACAGTTCCGGGAACTCAGCGATGAACAGCATCCGCGCCTTCGACAGCATGCGACCATTCAGACCGCTGCGATAATCGGCGTGCAGGAACAACGAGCACAGCTCGGAATTGCCGGTCAGGTCGTTAGCCAGAAACAGCGTCGGAATCTCGCGATAGATGTTCAGCTCTTGCGAAGCACTGACGGTCAGGCCGACACGGAAGTTGTACCAAGGCTCACGCATACCGACCGCACCGGCAATGGCGGAAATCCCCACCACGCGGCCGTCATCGTCTTCGAGCACGAACAGGTAGTCCGCATCACCACGACCGGCTTCACCGCGAAAGGTCTTCTCGGCCCAGCCGACCCGGTGGGCCAGACGTTCTTCGTTGGCCGGCAACGTGGTCAGGCCGGTGCCGGTGCTGCGGGCCAGGTCGATCAGAGCGGATAAATCGCTGCTGCGTACGGGACGAACAATCATGCTATCTCCTCAAACGGGCCGCCTTCGCCACCCGTGAAACTCGCTAAGGCGTTAAACCGCCACCAGGCGCACACTGGCACCTTCACCGACGCCCAGGGCTTCGGCTGCTTCCAGATCCAGAGTCACCGGTTTGCCCGGCGCGTAATCCAGCTCCAGCAGCACCGCGCGGTAATCCTGCAACTGCGCGTTGGCCACCAGATACTGGCGCCCGGCACCTTTCACCGGCTCGCCGATCTTCACCGGCACCACGCGGCTCTGGGCGATCGAACGGATCCCCGAAACACGCGCATGCAGGGTCGGGCCACCGTCGAAAATGTCGATGTAGTGATCGGTCTCGAAGCCTTCGCGCATCAGGATGTCGAAGGTGATCTGCGCACGCGGGTGAACCTGGCCCATCGCCTCTTGGGCGGAGTCCGGCAGCAGCGGCACGTAGATCGGGTAATGCGGCATCAGTTCGGCGAGGAACGTGCGGCTTTTCAGCCCGCACAGACGCTCGGCTTCGGCGTAGTTGAGGTCGAAGAAGTTGCGACCGATCGCATCCCAGAATGGCGAGTCGCCGTTCTCGTCGCTGTAACCGACGATCTCGGTCACCACCGAATCGGCGAAACGCTCCGGGTGGCTGGCAACGAACAGCAGACGGCCACGGGAGTTGAGCTCTGACCACGGCGAACCGACCAGCTCGCGCTGCACGTAGAAACTGGTCAGCAAGCTGTTGCCGGTCAGGTCATGGCACTGCGAAAGCACGTGGATCTTGTTGTGGATCTTCAGCTCGCGCGAAGCGTGGACGAAGGTCTCGTTGCGGAAGCTGTAGAACGGCTCCGAATAACCGGCCGAGGCGACAATCGCCGAGCAACCGACCAGCTTGCCGGTGGTGGAATCTTCGAGGACGAAGAAGTAGCTCTCTTCACCGTTGAAGCTCACTTCGGCGGCAAACGAAGCTTCGCTCGCAGCGATCTTGTCGCTCAGACGTTCCACGTCATCCGGCAAGGAAGTGACACCAATCGGGCTGTCCGCAGCCAGACGCTGTACCTCGCCCAGATCAGCCATTTGCGCGGGGCGCATCACCAGCATGGTGTCACTCCTTTCTCTTATAAATTCACAGAAAAAATAACCGGGCCTACATGGAGATCAATGTAGGAGTGAGCCTGCTCGCGATTGCGGTCTGTCAGAAACCAATGAGTCGACTGACAGACCGCAATCGCGAGCAGGCTCACTCCTACAGTTGATCTGGTCCGGCATAAAATTTTGATCGACGCCTGAAAAGCTCCAGGCGTCGAAGGGTCTATCAGGCTTGCGTCAGTGCTGCGGCAGCGCGTTCGAAGCGGTCGAGACCGGCATCGATATCGGCGTCTTCCACCACCAGGCTCGGCGCGAAACGGATCACGTCCGGGCCGGCTTGCAGAATCATCAGGCCTTCTTTTTCAGCGGCGTTGAAGATGTCTTTGGCCTTGCCTTTCCAGGCATCGCTCAGCACGCAACCGATCAACAGACCGAGGCCACGCACCTGAGTGAACAGGCCGTACTTCTCGCCGATCTGCTCAAGGCGCGCCTTGAACTTGTCGTGCTTGGCGTTCACGCCGTTCAGCACTTCTGGCGTGTTGATCACGTCGATCACCGCTTCCGCGACCGCGCACGCCAGCGGGTTGCCGCCGTAAGTGGTGCCGTGAGTACCGACGACCAGATGCTTGGCCAGCGCTTCGGTGGTCAGCATGGCCGCGATCGGGAAACCGCCGCCCAGGCTCTTGGCGCTGGTGAGGATGTCCGGAGTCACGCCGTAATGCTGGTAGGCGAACAGCTTGCCGCTGCGGCCCATGCCGGTCTGCACTTCGTCGAACACCAGCAGCGCGTTGTTCGCGTCGCACAGTTCGCGGGCACCTTGCAGGTAAGCCAGTTCGGCCGGCAGCACGCCGCCTTCGCCCTGGATCGGTTCCAGCACGACCGCACAGGTCTTGTCGGACACCGCCGCTTTCAGCGCGGCCAGATCGTTGTAAGGGACGTGGGTAATGCCGGTGATTTTCGGGCCGAAACCGTCGGAGTACTTCGACTGGCCACCGACGTTGACGGTGAACAGGGTACGGCCGTGGAAGCTGTTCAGCGCGGCGATGATTTCGTACTTCTCAGAGCCGAAACGGTCGAACGCCACACGACGGGCCAGCTTGAACGCGGCTTCGTTGGCCTCGGCACCGGAGTTGCAGAAGAACACGCGCTCGGCGAACGTGGCATCGATCAGCTTGTGCGCCAGGCGCAGGGCTGGCTCGTTGGTGAACACGTTGGACACGTGCCACAGCTTGTTCGCTTGCTCGGTCAGTGCACCGACCAGCGCCGGGTGCGCGTGGCCCAATACGTTGACGGCGATGCCGCCGGCGAAGTCGATCAGCTCGCGGCCGGCCTGATCCCAGACGCGGGAACCGGCGCCACGCACTGGAATGAAAGCGGCAGGCGCGTAGTTGGGAACCATTACCTGGTCGAAATCGGCGCGTTGTACCGCAGCGTGCTCAACGGACATCGGAGTCTCCTGATGAGAAACACTCGCCTGAAACTGGCGAGCTTGGTGAGGATTGTAAGGACAGTTTTCAGCCCGGCCTTGTCGCCAAGCGACAACTTCTTATAGCGCAAACCCCGGATTTTCACGGGTTTACGGCAATGCGACATATAGCGTCGCAAAGGCGCAGTTTAACGGGCGCCGCCGATTTGCGGCAGGCTGCAGAGAATACCAACTCCACCCCGCGACAAAGATATAAATATGTACCGCACAAGAGGGGTCGCTTCCTGATTTGCTGCGCGTTCTTTTCAACGCCAAGGATTGGCCCATGCACCTGACTCAGCCACCACCGCCAGTCTCGACTGCCGCGAGCGACGCGCAGCATCACGACGACCACTACCTGCCACTGAAAAACGCCGTACCCGACTGGCTCGGCAACACTTCATCGACCCGCCGCCAGGCGCTCCAGGACAGCCTGCCCCGTCTGTCCACTTCACTCCAATCGGTCCCCGCCGAACAGCATCAAAAGATGAAAACCCTCAACGCCGCGCACTGGGCCGCGCAAAGCCAAGTCGATCAAAGCCTCGACCACCTGCAAGACGCCAGCGCCTTTGCCGAGCCCTTGCTCAAACAGGAACTGAACAAATCCTTCGGACTGGATCTGGATGTGCGCAATACCTTTGTGCGCCTGTACATCCCCGCAACCACCCCGTGGCTCCCGATCAGAACGGGCACGCGCGCCTGGACGGTCTCGTTACTGGAAGCCGCGCTGCACAACTTCGAGGAAGCGGAAACCCGTGACGACGCCTTCGACGTTGACTCGACCTTCGTCACCCGGCCCTCCACCACCGGCCAGTTCATGACCCTGCCGTCGATCAAGGCCAAACTGAGCATTGCCGCCTTCACCCAGCTGTGCCGAAGGCTGGATCTCGGTGCTCAGTACAAAGCCCATCTCGAAGACAACCTCGGCTATACCGATCCGATGGTGGCGTCTGTACTGCGCAGCAAACTGGACGACAGTCAGAAGGCCGCGATGAAAGCCGCCCTGCAATGGGCGCGGATGAATCGCGATGTGTCGGAAAGTTATTTTCGCTTGATCGACGCCGTGCTCGACGGCATGAGAGGGCTGTATGTCGGCGGCGCGCCCGTGCGGTGCCATGACATGGGGATGCTGTGCGCGCCGCTCACCGGTATCGTCGTCTTTGCCCCCGACCTGTATGCATCGCGCACCCCGGCGCGGGTGGTGGCCTACGTCCCGGATGATCCCGAGCACCCTTTCAAGGAATACGCATCGACCTACGAACTGTTTGCCGAACTGACGCGCCAGCTGCGTTCGAAAGACTATCAGCAGTTTTTCAGCCGCTTCGTGAACCACGAACATCGCGGCTTTTTCTTCAGCACCCTCAACAGCCGCTTGAGCCAAATGACATGGCATCCGCCGGAGTCCGGCAGCTCATTGCCCGCTTGGCGCGAAACACCTGTAGAACGACCGGATCTGCAAACCACACTGACACCGTTCCAGGTCGATCTGTGGCAACACCTCTATCAATCGAAACTGAGCAAGATCTTCAACGATGCCCGGGTGATCGCCGTGCCCACCGCCATGGTGGACCAAAAAGCACGCTGGGTTTTCTGGGATTCGGTGAGCAACATCATCTCGAGCATCGTCCAGGCCGCCGCGTTGATCGTAGCGCCGTTCGTGCCGGTCCTGGGTGAAGCGATGATGGCGTACATGGCGTATCAAATGCTCGATGAAGCTTTCGAGGGCATCATCGAATGGGGACAGGGACGCACGAGCGAAGCGTTCGAACACCTGATGGGCACCGTCGAATCGCTGATCCAACTGGGTATCTTCGGCATGGGCGGCGCGATTGGTGCCGGCGAGTTTCGCAAGGTCTTGCCCAAGGAAGTGGTCGCCTTCATCGACCGCTTCAAGCCTGTACGACTGGCCAATGGCAAAACCCGCTACTGGGATCCCGATCTGGCCCGCTACCAGCACACGGCAGTGCCCGATGCCGGTTCAACGCCCAATGAACTGGGCCTGTACCCGCATCAAGGCAAGCAACTGCTGCCACTGGAAGACGCTCATTTTGCCGTGAGCGAAGGTGCGATTCCCGGCCAATACACGATCGAACATCCCACTCGGCCCGACGCCTACCAACCGACGGTGCGGCACAATGGCGCCGGTGCCTGGCACACCGAACTGGAACAACCACTGGAATGGGACACCGACACGGCGCTGCGGCGAATCAATCCTTCCATCGAGACATTCTCGCCTCCAGAGCGCGAGACAATCCTGCGTGTCAGTGGCGTCAATGAAGATGCCGTACGCAAGATGCATGTCGATCAAGAAACTCCACCTCCCCTGTTGGCCGACAGCATTCAGCGGTTCAAGATCGATCAACAACTGCAACGCTTTATCGATCAACTCGACAGCAACGTGGCTGAGCAATACCTGCGTGCCGATCCGGCGACACAACTGCAACTGCTGACGCAACACGGCCGCTGGCCGAGCAGCCAACGCCTGCGTCTGGTTGATCAACGAGGCGAACTGCTCTGGCAATCCTCGGCGGACGCAACCTTGCCGCTGACCGAGCTTCGCCAGGACAGCCTGATCGATGGCGACCTGCTCAAGACCCTGCTGGCTTCTCTCGACGAGCAGCAAATCAAAGCGTTGCTCGCAGAACCTTTCAGCGGGCCGACGCCCTCGCTGGAAGTTCGCAGTCAGATGCTGCGCAAGCAACTGGCCCATCTCGCCCGACGCCAGCGAAGCTCGCTGTTCGACTCGCGCTATCAGGTCCTTCAGCACATTGACGATCCATTGGCCCAAACAATCATCGACCACGATCCGACACTGCCGGCCAGCCTCGTCCGTGAACTGCTCGACACCGCCAGCGGTAGTGAATTGATACAGATAAGCAACGGAGAACTGCCGCCGCGCCAACAGGAATTCATGCAACTGGCCAATCAGGAAGTGCGTGTCACCCGCGCTTACGAAGGCCTGGAACTGAACGCCTTGAGCAATGCCGATTCCGATTCCCTTGCGCTGCACAGCCTCAAGCTGCTGCCAGGCTGGAGCGGCGATGTGCGCCTCGAAATCCGCGACGGACGTTACGAAGGCGCGGTACTCGACAGCATCGGACGCGAAGATGCGCCCGCTCGGAAAGTACTGGTTCGCCAACAGGACGGCCGCTATCAACCTTACGACGACCGCGGCCAGGAGCTGCATTCGGCCACGGATTTTTACTCCAGTCTGTTGTACGCATTACCGGACGGCGAACGTCAGAATCTGAACCTGCAGATCGGCCAGGGCGACGCGTTGAGTGCCGCAGTTCGTCAGCGATCACTTGAACGCGAGGAGCTACGCACCGTGCTGTTCGAAGCGCCGATCAGCCAACCGGCCGTGGACACGCTACGCCTGGCAGGCTTCGGCAATGATCGACTGAACGCACCCAGAAGCCTTGAAAATGCCGATTTTTTTGAAGCGGGTGAACTCGGTGCGATCGGCATCGAAAATCAGGACAACCTGGTGACCACAGGTCAGCGAATCGTTAGTCCCGAAGAGCGCGTGCAGGCGATCTATCGAGGCATGTCCAACGAGGAGGCGCGTAATTTCGTTGCGGTTTTCCAGAACAACACGGTTGAGTTCAACGCGGAACTGGCCAGGCGCCGCAACGAATACTTCAAGCTCAGTAATGACCTGCGTAACTGGGAAATCGACGTCCCCGCCAATGACCCTGTCAGCGGCCTGCCGTTGACCTATATCGAACGCCGGGCAGCCCTGCAGAATCGCGCGCAGTTCCGAGAAGCGCTACTGCGTTGCTGGCGCAGGCAAACCCGGGGTCCCGCTGGGTACATGTTGCAGATTGCGCAACCCGTACTGGGGGAACTACCCGCACTGGAAGCGGACTTCAGCCACGTCGTCATGCTCTCCATCAATGGCAGCGCCAATACCAGGGCAGTGGACACCTTTATGCAACGCTTCACGGGCCTGCTGTATCTGGATGCGCAAAACCTCGATCTGCCGAGCCTGCCCCAATCGTTCACTGCAATGCCCAACCTGCGCCAGTTGATCTTGCGCGACTGCGGCATCACCCACTCGGCAACCAATCAGGCAGTGCTTGCATCGTTACCCAACCTTTCGCTGCTGGATCTGCGGGGCAATCCATTGGGCACGCCTCCCGACGTCAGCGCGATGCCTTCGTTGCGTTATCTCAATCTGACCAAGACAGACATCTCCTCACTGCCGGCCAACCTGCTCGATCACCCGAGACTGATCACCGGCAATTTCGATGGCAACCAGATCAGCGACATACCGGACGTTTTTTTCAACCTGACCAGCTCACTCAGTGACGGCTTCGGTTTTGCCGACAACCCGCTGTCGGCCGCCACCCGAGAGAAAGTGAAAACGTACTATAACCACACAGGCAAACATTTCGGAGTACGCCCGGATCCAGCCGATATTTTGCGCACCACCACGTTGTTTCCTGATCTGAATGCCGACCAGGCCAGTGAATTGTTGTATCGGCTTCCCGGCACATTGACTGACAGCCAGGCTCAGCTCGCCAGTTGGGAGGCCGAGCTCGCAACGTTGAAGACTGAACTCGGCGAATGGGCCAACCAGACACCTGCGCTCGACCCCGTTTTCAATCGACCTTTGACGCTGGATGAGCAAGCACTGGAGCGCAGTGCACGGGATGAGTTTCGGCAAAAACTGGAGCGTTTCTGGCGCACCCGATCAGCGTCTCTCAGAGAAAGCGAGCTGACCGCAACGTTTGATTTCATGGGCGACCTGCCGGCCTTGAGTGCCAATTTCGAGCATGTCTCGCGACTGACACTGACGGGCAATAAAAACCTCACGGCAGTACTGCCGTTCATTCAGCGCTTTGAGAATCTGACCACACTGGAATTGCACGCCTTCGACCTAGAGCCGATTGCCCTTTCGCAGATCAGGATGCCCCGCCTCAGCGTATTGGAACTCAACGATTGCGGCGTGGTGCTGACCCCTGAAAATCAGGCGACACTGGTTTCCCTGAACAACCTGCATACGCTGGACCTGAGCAACAATCCCCTGGGGACATTCCCCGAGCTGAACCTGCTCCCCGAACTGACCTACCTCGATTTATCCAACTGCGGCCTCAACGTGACGCCTGACGGGCTGGCCAGTCATCCGAATCTGCGCACTGCAATTATCAGCGGTAACCGCATCAGCGAAATCCCCGATGCGGTGTTCGAGCTGTCGGCCAATCAGAGTGACGGCTTCGACTTTTCCGACAACCCGCTGTCGGTGGCCACACGCAACAAAGTGAAAACCTATTACAGACGCACCGGACAAGACTTCGATGTGCGCGCAGAGACTAGCGATATCGCCCTCATGCGAGATCTGTTTCCGTCCCTGGATGAACAGGAGGCCAGCGATGTGATCTACGACTTGCCCGGAACCCTGGCCGATAGCAGGATTCAGCTCGTCAGGTGGCGGGCCGAGCTTAATCAGCTGACTTCGGACCTGACCGCTTGGGCACCGCAAGTTCCCAGCGTTCATCCCTTGACGGGTGAAGCTCTCACGGCCATTGAACTGTTTGACCAATACGCCGCCCGCTCCGAATTTGGCCAACAGCTGGAACGCTTCTGGCGTCGCCGGTCGGTCGAATCAGGCATGCGTGCGGATTTTTTTGAGTCCGACTTGAGGTTCATCGGTGACCTGCCGCAACTGACAACGGACTTCTCTCATGTCGTTGGTGTGAAGCTCAAGGGCAATGCCGCTATCGGTGCCCCCGACGCGTTCATCGATTTGTTCGTCAACACACGCGAGCTGGACCTGCAACAGTTTCCACTGGGTGAAATACCGCAGTCCGTGACCCACCTGCCGAAGCTCACGGAACTGACATTGAGAGACTGCGGCGTGACACTCAGCCCCGCCGACCAGAACACCCTCGCGACACTGAGCGACCTTGAACTGCTGGACCTGAGTCACAATCCACTGGCGGCGATACCCGACCTGCAGCCGCTGCCTGCCATGCGTGACATTCTGCTTTCGAACTCCGGCATTACGGCACTGCCCAATGGCTTCGCCGATCACCCGAATCTGAAAAACGCCTTGTTGAACGGCAACCGCATCACCAATCTGCCCGAAACTTTTTTCAGCCTCGATCTGGACCTCGCCGACGGCACCAATCTGGCCAGCAATCCACTGTCCCTGCCCACTCGCGAGCGCATCAAAACCTACTATGTCGAGCACGGACGCCATTTTGACGTGATGCCGGATGTAGGCGACCTAGCCAGCGCACAAAGGTTGTATCCATGGATGGACATCGACGATGCCAGTCACATGATCTATCACTTGCCCGGCACGCTGCGGGCGGGCACTGAGCAACTGCTGCGCTGGGAAGCGGAAATCAGACAGATGATCAGCGACTTGAGCGCTTGGTCCGAACGCATACCGTTGCGCAATCCCATGACTGGCGAAATCCTGAGCGTACCTGAGCGCGTGGAAGAACAATTCAAGAGGAGAGAGTTCAGTCAAAATCTGGAACAGTTCTGGCGCGCCAGAAACACCGACAAGCCCGAGCTGAGGCTCAATACGCTAGATATCGTTGCTCACTTTGCGGGGGAACTGCCGTCGCTGTCTGCCGACTTCAGCCACGTCGTCCGCTTGTCCATTCAGGGTAATGAAATGCTAAATGCCCCGGACAGTTTCCTGATGTGCTTCAAGGGATTGCAAGCCATGGAGCTGCGCGGCTTCAAGCTGGGCCGCATGCCACGGGCGCTGGCACTCATGCCTTCCCTCGAAACACTGATGCTGAACAGTTGCGGTGTGGTACTCGACGCCATGGGCCAGGCCACGCTTAGCGCGATGAGCGGGTTGAAAGGACTGGACTTGTACAACAACCCTCTGGGCACTGCGCCGGATGTCGGAGCATTACGCGCGCTGTCGGCCCTGGATCTTTCCCGCACCGGTATTACTCAGGTGCCCGCCGGCGTGGGGCAGTTACCTCGCCTGCGTGACACGTTCCTCAGCGAAAACGCCATTGTCGAATTGCCGGAAGACTTGACTGGCTTTGGCACCAACGGGGTTGTCCTGAGGGCCAATCCACTGTCCACAGCCTCAAAAAACCGGATAAAGGCCTTCTACCAACTCAGTTATCAGAACCTGGGCGTTTTGGCTGAGCAGGCTGACATTGCCCTGGCGCGAGACCTGTATCCCGCCATCAGTGAAGCCGATGCCAATCATCTGGTCTATGGCCTGCCCGGGACAATGGCCGAAGGACGCATCGAATTGCTGCGTCGCCAGAGCGACCTCGCCACGCTACTGCGCGAGCTTGAGGTGTGGGCGCGGGAGGTTCCGCGTGATCCGCTCACAGGCGCTAACATGGGCGACGAAGCACTACGCCAGGAAAACGCCAGACGCAGCTGGTTCAGGGATGGCCTGGAACAAAGCTTGCGCGTAGCGCCGGGAGGCCTGGCCTCTTCTGAGGTAGCCCTTGATCTGTCTTTCCATGGCGAGTTGCCGAAACTGAGCGGGCGTTTCGAGCAGACCAGCAAACTGACACTGACAAGTACTGCCAACGTGCACCCTCGGGTTGACCGATTGCTTGAGCTGTTCCCGTCACTCAAAAAACTGGATATTCGCGCCTATCAACTCAACGAGATTCCCGCCTCAATCTTGCGCATGAGCAATCTGACCAGCCTGGAACTGCCCCATTGCCGCATCGTACTGACTGAGCAAACCGTGAATGCACTGGCGGCGATGGAAAACCTGCGCATTCTTGACTTGAGCCACAATCCGTTGGGGCTGACACCGGACCTGAGAAACTTCAACGCGTGTCGCTCTCTGCGATTGAGCAACACGGGACTGACCGACGTACCGGCCGGCCTTTTTGCGATGCCGCAGCTGACGTATGCAGATCTTTCCGCCAACGCCATCATCGAACTCCCCGACCCACTGCCCTCTCCTGCTGACGGTAGAGGTGCCACCTATGACTTCAGCAACAATCCACTAAGCCTGGAGAGTCAGCAGCGTTTGACTATTTACAATGCGACCAATGAAACGCGACTGCAGGAGGAGCGAGAATGGCTGGCCAGCGCTTACCAAGCGCTGGACAACTTCAGGGATATGTCGTTTTCCGATTGAGCCAGACGTACGCCGAGACCTAACCGCGCTCTGGCGGCACTGACGACAATTCGAACGGACTGCTGCTGCGCCGCTGGTTGCGATCTTCCCGCGGCGTGGCGCCGAAGAAGTTGCGATAGGCGCTGGAGAAATGCGGCCCCGAGGAGAAGCCACACGAAAGGCCGATCTGGATGATCGACTTGCTGGTTTGCATCAACATCTGCCGGGCCTTGTTCAGGCGCAATTCCAGGTAGTACTGGCTCGGCACACGGTTGAGGTATTGCTTGAAGATGCGCTCCAGTTGGCGACGCGACACGCACACGTGTTGGGCGATTTCGTCGGTGGTCAGTGGCTCTTCGATGTTGGCTTCCATCAGCAACACCGCTTGAGTGAGCTTCGGATGGCTGGAGCCGAGACGGTTCTGCAGCGGGATGCGCTGACGCTCGCCGCCTTCACGAATGCGTTCAACCACCAGTTCTTCCGAGACTGCACCGGCCAATTCCGCACCGTGATCGCGGGCCAGCACCGCCAGCAACAGATCGAGCACGGACATGCCACCGCAGGCGGTCAGGCGATCGCGATCCCAGTCGAACAAGTGACTGGTGGCGATGACTTTCGGAAAACGCTCGGCGAAATCGTCCTGCCAGCGCCAGTGCACGGCAGCGCGATAACCGTCGAGCAAACCGAGTTGCGCCAGCGGGTACACACCCGCGGACAGACCGCCGATGACCGTGCCGGCACGCACCAGTTGCTTCAGTGCACTGCTGAGCGCCGGCGCCAACGTGGTCGGTGGCTCGTCAGCGAGCAGGAACAGTTTCTGGAAATTTTCGAGTTTGCCGGCCCACGCTTCGCCGGGTAATTGCCAGGCACCTTCGGCGGGTGGCTCGGCTTGCAGGAACGACAGTTCGTAAACCACATCCGGGTGCACCCGCTGAGCAACACGCAAGGCTTCCTCCGCCAGCGCCAGCGTCAACGCTTTAGTGCTGGGCCAAATCAGGAAACCAATTCGATGGGCAGTCATGGGCGGGCAATCCGAAACGAAGAACAGTGATGAAGGCATGGGCCAATGCTAGCCCGTAAATGAACACAAATCTTGAGCCTGACGCAGATCCACCATCGGCACTGGAATGCCATTCCCATGTAGGAGCTGTCGAGTGGAACGAGGCTGCGATCTTTTGATCTTCAAAAACAGATCAAAAGATCGCAGCCTTCGGCAGCTCCTACAGTGGATTGGAGCCAACCTTCAGGTCGCGAAGCATGACCTGATTTGGTGCATAACGGCAGCGATTACTTGAGGCTGCCCGAGAGGAATTGCTGCAAACGTTCCGATTGCGGATTCACCAGCACTTCGCGCGGGTTGCCGCTCTCTTCCACCACACCTTTGTGCAGGAACACCAACTGGTTCGACACTTCACGGGCAAAACCCATTTCGTGCGTAACCACAACCATGGTGCGACCTTCCTGCGCCAGCGCTTGCATGACTTTCAGCACGTCGCCCACCAGTTCCGGGTCGAGGGCCGAAGTCGGTTCGTCGAACAGCATCACCTCTGGCTCCATTGCCAGCGCACGGGCAATCGCCACGCGCTGTTGCTCGCCACCGGACATGTGCCCCGGGAACGCATCTTTACGATGGGCCACGCCGACCTTGTTCAGGTAGTACTCGGCTTTTTCACGCGCTTCGTACTTGGGTACGCCGAGCACGTGAACCGGCGCTTCCATGATGTTTTCAATCGCGGTCATGTGCGACCACAGGTTGAAATGCTGGAACACCATCGACAGGCGCGAACGCATGCGTTGCAGCTGCTTCGGATCAGCGGCTTTCAGCGCGCCGTCCTTGTTCGCTACCAGTTTCAGCTCTTCGTTGTTGAGCAGAATCTTGCCCGCGTGCGGCTGCTCGAGCAGGTTGATGCAGCGCAGGAAAGTACTTTTGCCGGAGCCACTGGAGCCGATGATGCTGATCACATCGCCGGCTGCCGCTTTCAGGGACACGCCCTTGAGCACTTCGTGACTGCCATAGCGTTTATGCAGGTCTTGGACTTCAAGTTTGTACATGCGGTCGGTTCTCACAAAAACAGTCAGTCAGTCGTTGAGCAAGCGCCCGTGACGCAGCGCTTCGCGCCCCGCCACCTTGGCCAGCCAGAAACCGGGTTGGGCATAACGCAGCCGTTCAATGGCAAACAGCACCCCGGAGGTACCAGCACATACCGTGCTGACCCGATCGGACAGAGGATCAATCACTTCAAAAATATCGTCGCCGGCCTCGACCCATTCGCCGGGCTTGCGCAGAAAACTCACGACGCCCGGATGCGGTGCGAACAGCAACTCGGTGCCTTCGAACGGCATGCCTTCACAGGCTTCGTGTGCTGGGTTCGGCCACTCGCCGGTGATCAGGCCTTGCCCGGCGAGGAACGCAAGAATGCCTTCAGCATACGCCTGCGCTTCGGCGCGACCGGTATCGGCCTGACCGCCCAGCTCAATGGTCGTCGCCAGACAGGCCAGCGGAATCTGCGCATCAGGGAACTGCCGCGACAGACGCAACCATGGCAACGAACAGGCTTCATCGAACGAGCTACCGCCGGAATCTTCCGCCAGCAATCCGACCTTCACATTCAGGTGCGCCGCCAGCGAACGCCACTGCGGCCAGTGTTGCGGCAACGCGTACATGTGCAGCGCGGCTTCAGCATCGCAGTGCAAATCAAGCACCACATCAGCGGTGCAAGCGTGGCTGAGCAACACCCGCTGCATGCCTTGCAACTGGCTGCTTGCCTCTGGCAATGCCGCCAGATGATCGGCCATGGCCTGACGGATCAGACGCACATTGGCGTGCGGATCATCACCGAGGCTTTCAGCCAAAGCTGCCGCAACCGGCGCGCTCAGTTCGACGAAATCACGGTTGAAATTTTTGCCGCTGCCTGCCTCGAAACGGCCCTGGTGATTGCCTTGCAGCAATTGCCCGAGGCCCAACGGGTTAGCGACCGGTACCAGCTCGATGACACCGTTGAGCAAGCCTTTGGCTTCGAGTTCGCCGAGGCGCTTTTTCAGCTCCCAAGCGGTGCGCATGCCCGGCAATTCATCAGCATGGAGGCTGGCCTGAATGTAGGCCTTGCGCTCGCCATGCCCAAAGCGAAAGACCGAAATCTTGCGCTCGCTGCCCAGGTGGCTCCACGGCAATACGTGGTCGATGCGTTCCATATCAGTGCTTCCGCGGGGCCAGGTAGCTCAACCAGCGACGCTCGGCCAGTTTGAACAGCTTGACCAGAATGAACGTCAGGCACAGGTAGAACACGCCGGCGGTGATGTACGCCTCGAACGGCAGATAGAACTGCGCGTTGACGGTACGCGCCGCGCCAGTGATGTCGATCAAGGTCACGATGGAGGCCAGACTGGTGGTCTGCAGCATCATGATCACTTCGTTGCTGTACTGCGGCAGTGCCCGGCGCAGGGCCGATGGCAGCAGGATGCGCTTGTACAGTTTAAAGCGCGACATGCCCATGGCCTTGGCTGCTTCGATCTCACCGTTTGGCGTGGCCTTGAGGCTGCCGGCAATGATCTCAGCGGTGTAGGCGCTGGTGTTGACCGCGAACGCCAGACACGCACAGAACGTTGCGCTGGACAGCCACGGCCACAAGAAGCTTTCGCGTACCGCTTCGAACTGCGCCAGACCGTAGTAGATCAGGAACAGTTGCACCAACATCGGCGTGCCCCGGATCACGTAGGTGTACAGCCACGCGGCGCCGTTGACGACCGGGTTCTTCGAGACGCGCATCAGCCCCAGCGGCAGGGCCGCGAGCAGACCGAAAAACAGCGACAGCGCGAGCAGTTTGAGGGTGGTCAGCAGGCCGCCGAGGTACAGCGGCATGGCCTCCCAAATGACGTTGTAGTCGAAGATCATAGATCAGCCGCCCTTACGCCTACCGAGTAGCGCTTCTCAAGTTGACGCAGGATCAGCAACGAAACACTGGTGATCACCAGGTACATCGCCGCCACTGCGAGGAAGAAGGTGAAAGGCTCGCGAGTGGCATCTGCCGCCTGCTTGGCCTTGAACATCATGTCTTGCAGACCGACCACGGAAATCAGCGCGGTCGCCTTGGTCAGAACCAGCCAGTTGTTGGTGAAGCCCGGAATCGCCAGGCGAATCATCTGCGGCACCATCACCCGGAAGAACACCTGAAAACTGCTCATGCCGTACGCCATGCCGGCTTCGGCCTGACCTTTGGGAATGGCCATGAACGCGCCACGGAAGGTTTCCGACAGGTACGCACCGAAAATGAAACCGAGGGTGCCGATACCGGCGGCCAGCGGATTCAGGTCGATGTAGTCGTCATAACCGAGCATCGGTGCGACGCGGTTGAGCAAATCCTGGCCGCCGTAGAAGATCAGCAGGATCAGCACCAGATCGGGAATCCCGCGGATCACCGTGGAATACAGATCGCCCAGCCAGGCCAGCCAGCGCACCGGCGACAGGCGCAACGCGACACCGATCAGCCCGAGAACGATGGCCAGAGCCATGGACGACAAGGCGAGCTGAAGCGTCAGCCATGCGCCATCGAGGATGACAGCCCCGTAGCCTTTCAACATGATTCAGGTCCTCGAAAGTTGGGATGAAAAAATGGCGCAAACCGCAGAGATCCTGTTGCTTGCGCCATTTCGGACTTGTCGCAGAGACGTGTTACTTGCCGTAGATATCGAAGGCGAAGTACTTGTCCTGGATTGCTTTGTATTTGCCGTTTTCGCGGATGGCCGCGATGGCAGCGTTGATCTTGTCTTTCAGGGCGTCGCCCTTACGTACCGCGATGCCTACGCCGTCGCCGAAGTATTTGACGTCGGTGAACGCCGGGCCTGCGAACGCGAAGCCTTTGCCGGCGTCGGTGTTGAGGAAGCCATCTTGCAGCAGGGTGGCGTCAGCCACGGTACCGTCGAGACGACCGGCGGCCACGTCGAGGTAGATTTCGTTCTGCGAGCCGTACGGCTTGATCTCGGCACCCAGTGGCGCGAGGACTTCACGAGCGAAACGCTCGTGGATCGAACCACGTTGTACGCCGATGTTCTTGCCCTTCAGCTCAGCCAGACCTTCGCTGACCTGAGTACCGGACTTCATGACCAGACGTGCCGGGGTGTTGTAGTACTTGTTGGTGAAGTCGACCGACTTCTTGCGATCTTCAGTGATCGACATCGACGACAGAATCGCGTCGATCTTGCGCACTTTCAGTGCCGGGATCAGACCGTCGAACTCTTGCTCGACCCACACACACTTGACCTGCATCTGCTCGCACAGAGCGTTGCCGATGTCGTAGTCGAAACCGACGATGCTGCCATCCGGTGCTTTCGAGGCGAACGGAGGGTAAGCCGCTTCGATACCGATCTTCAGAGGTTTTTCGTCAGCGAAGGCGTTCATCGACAGCACGGACAGTGCCAGGGCGCCAAGCAGCACAAGTTTCTTCATCTTGGGACTCCATCGGTAAAGGGCAAAAACGGCAGAGTGAGCGACAGCCCAATATGCGAATGGGTGAATCGGGAAATCGGTTGCTGCATCGGTGGGAAATTTCCCATTGAAACCGTCAGAGATTTCAACGTCAGCCACGATGAGCGAGTGATCGGCATTCTAACGACAGGCCCGAAGCCGATATTTCTTCAATGCGACAACTAATTACAGATGCACAGAGAAAGCGACTTTGGCACATTGACAGCCCTGCGATTTCATGCAAGAGCGAAAGACAGTGAACCGATCTATGCTGCAAATTGCGGGCCTATTATTCGCAAACCCTTCTAATCCGGCAAGCGCAGCGTTGTGTCTTATTTTTCACCGGGGGTTTCGAGGCTCTAAAACGGGGCGATGCGTTTCCCTTTGCCCCGCTCCGGGGCAGGCGGTTACACATTCGGTTACGTGGAACGCGGCGGGTAACAGCGGGAAAGGTCTTACGGGGGAGATCGATAATTATTGGTTGGGTGTTCTTGTGTTCCGACAATGGACTACACAGTTGCCTGACAGATTGCTATCGCTGGCAAGCCAGCTCCCACAGGGATATGCGGCGAAGCTGAAATTTCCGACACACCACAAACTCTGTGGGAGCTGGCTTGCCGGCGATTAGGCCAGAGCAGCCACCCCCAATATGCGCTGAAACCAAAATCTCCAACACACCACAAAACCTGTGGGAGCTGGCTTGCCAGCGATTAGGCCAGAGCAGCCACCCCCAATATGCGCTGGAACCAAAATCTCCAACGCACAACAAAACCTGTGGGAGCTGGCTTGCCAGCGATTAGGCCAGAGCAGCCACCCCCAATATGCGCTGGAACCAAAATATCCAACACACCACAAAACCTGTGGGAGCTGGCTTGCCAGCGATTAGGCCAGAGCAGCCACCCCCAATATGCGCTGGAACCAAAATTTCCAACACACCACAAAACCTGTGGGAGCTGGCTTGCCAGCGATTAGGCCAGAGCAGCCACCCCCAATATGCGCTGAAACCAAAATTTCCAACACACCACAAAACCTGTGGGAGCTGGCTTGCCAGCGATTAGGCCAGTCCTACCATCACAAAACCTCAGACACAAAAAAGCCCTGTCCGGCCTACACCGAACAGGGCTTTTCAGCACATCAATCTACTACTTAAGCAACATTCATGGTCTTGTGCGTATCAATCAAATGCTGCACCACACCCGGATCCGCCAACGTCGAGATATCCCCCAACCCGTCATATTCCGCCGTGGCAATCTTGCGCAGAATGCGGCGCATGATCTTGCCCGAGCGCGTCTTCGGCAGCCCCGGCGCCCACTGGATCACGTCCGGCGAAGCGATCGGCCCGATCTCTTTGCGCACCCAGTTCTTCAACTCCAGACGCAACTGCTCGGTCGGCTCCTCGCCATTTTTCAACGTGACATAGACATAAATGCCTTGCCCCTTGATGTCATGCGGCACACCCACCACCGCCGCCTCAGCGACTTTCGGATGCGCAACCATCGCGCTCTCGATCTCGGCCGTGCCCATACGGTGACCGGACACGTTGAGCACGTCATCGACACGCCCGGTGATCCAGTAGTAACCATCGGCATCACGGCGCGCGCCGTCACCGGTGAAGTACATGCCACGGAAGGTCTTGAAGTAGGTATCAACGAAACGATCGTGGTCGCCATACAGCGTGCGCGCCTGACCTGGCCACGAATCGAGAATCACCAGATTGCCTTCAGCCTCGCCCTCGATGATGTTACCGAGGTTGTCGACCAGCGCCGGCACCACACCAAAGAACGGACGTGCTGCCGAACCCGGCTTCAGCGCGTGAGCACCCGGCAACGGACTCATCATGTTGCCGCCGGTTTCGGTCTGCCACCAGGTATCGACGATCGGGCAACGCGACTTGCCGACATTCTTGTAGTACCAGTCCCACGCTTCCGGGTTGATCGGCTCGCCGACCGAACCGAGCAGACGCAGGCTGCTGCCATCAGCGCCTTCAACCGCAGCCTGACCCGAGGCCATCATCGCGCGAATCGCGGTCGGCGCGGTGTAGAGGATGTTGACCTTGTGCTTGTCGACGATCTTCGCCACCCGGGTGATGTCCGGATAGTTCGGCACGCCTTCGAACAGCAGCGTGGTTGCGCCATTGGCCAGCGGGCCGTAGACGATGTAGCTGTGGCCGGTGACCCAGCCGACGTCGGCGGTGCACCAGTAGACTTCGCCCGGACGGTAGTCGAACACGCGCTCATGGGTCATCGCCGCGTACAGCAGATAACCGCCGGTGGTGTGTTGCACGCCCTTCGGCTTGCCGGTCGAGCCGGAGGTATAAAGGATGAACAGCGCTTCTTCGGCGCCCATCTCTTTCGGCGCGCAAACGGTGCCCGCCACTTTCATCAGGTCTTCGTACCAGATGTCGCGATGCTGGTTCCACTTGATGTCGCCGCCGGTGCGCTTGCACACGATGACTTTCTGGATGCTGCTGGTTTCCGGGTTGGTCAGCGCGTCGTCGACGTTGGCCTTGAGGGAAATCTTCTTGCCAGCGCGGATGCCTTCGTCAGCGGTGATCACCACTTTCGATTTGCAGTCGATGATGCGACCGGCCAGGGCTTCCGGCGAGAAACCGCCGAACACCACCGAGTGAATCGCGCCGATCCGGGTGCAGGCCAGCATGGCGACCACGGCTTCGGGAATCATCGGCATATAAATGGTCACCACGTCGCCGCGGTGCACGTCCTGACCACGCAGGGCGTTGGCCAGTTTGCAGACTTGTTCGTGCAGTTCGCGGTAGGTGATGTTGCGGCTCTCGGAAGGATCGTCGCCTTCCCAGATGATCGCGACTTGATCGCCGCGCTCGGCCAGGTGACGGTCGAGGCAGTTGTAGGAAACGTTCAGGGTGCCGTCGGCAAACCACTTGATGTCGACATGGTGATCGTCGAACGACGTCTGCTTCACCGTGGTGAAAGGTTTGATCCAGTCGAGACGCTTGGCTTGCTCGCGCCAGAAGCCGTCAGGGTTGACGACCGACTGCTGGTACATGGCTTTGTAGGTCGCCTCGTCAGTCAGCGTGTTAGCCAGAACCTCGGGACGAACGGGATACAGAGAAGCCGCACTCATCTTTCCTACCTCGGTGTAATAGTTGTTTTTGTATGACCCTGTTGTAACGGGGCGGGGGCCATAGAACCATTCGACGATGGTAGTAACAAGCCCCTACAAATCCTCCACCTACCCCGTTTGCAAGCCAGACACCAACCTCTAAAACACCCCCAAACCCTGTGGGAGCTGGCTTGCCAGCGATTCAGACAACTCGGTCCCACAGACAAAACACCCGGTTACCAATCCAGCCTCTACCCCATTTCAAGGGATTGTTACCAAATCTGCCAAAGGTGTTTATCAAAACCCGCTCTGTTTACCCCCGCCCCATCTCCCTAAAATTCACCTCGCCGACAAGGCAAACGCGATTAACAACGTTACAGCCCCCACGAAGGCCGTTAATCCAGCTCTCAAGTAATAACCGCAAATGATGAAGTTCCACACGCAACCCTAAAAAGGTTGCGTGACCCCACTCGACCTCAAAAAGGTAAATCCGAATGAAAGCTTTATTGGTTCTGGCCCTCAGCAGTCTGTGCGCAACCGCCATGGCAGATGAGGTTCCGACTGATGTCGCGCAGCAACAACCGGTTATCGAGGAATACACTTACTCCACGCACCTGGACATCGCCAAAGTTGTTTCCATGAGCGAAGTTCCGAATGTCTGCGAAGTGGTTCCGGCCAAAATGGAATACGACGACTCCAAAGGTCAGCGTCACATCCTGCGTTACAGCATCATGGGCAACGGCTGCACCAATTGATGATTCGAGACTGCACCGAATTGGATCTCTCAGCGCTTCATTGAGGGTCGATTCCAGCCCGACTTCGGTCGGGCTCAGTTGTGTCTGGAGTCGTTGAAAATGGTTGCAAAACACAAGATATAGTGAAAAACGCGGTTTTTTGCTCATTTCTTGAGCAACCAAAGCCCGACGAAAAAATTAATCAAAAAAAATTCTCACCGGTCAACATCCGCGAAAGCCCTGTAAACCCTCGCTCCGACTGAAATACCCCTCCTGATCGACCGCCCTGTGCTGATTCGCCTCCCCCACGCGCGTGTTTTTTTCCCTATAATGCCGCCCTAATCGGGTCAGCAATATTCCCTTACAGGGATCAAAGCCATTCTGAAGCCCCGCAGTCGCGTTCAACGTGATCTGCGCCCGTCAGAGGCTCTCGGAAACCCGTACAAAATTCTGTTTTATTGCCTGCCTTAGCTGCTGCAAAAAACGATTCCTTAAGATCCAACGCGGTCTGTACGACCGTGTGAAAAACCAACCAATCAGGTTTCACACGGGCGACAGGCCCTCACGCAGGAGACGACACGTCATGCTGAGCTGGGACGAATTCGACAAAGAAGACAGTGAAGTAGCAGCAGTGAAAGGCGCCAACGCCGGCCACGCTACTGAAGCCAACATGGACCGCCTCGACAACGCTGGCGGTGCCGCCGCGATCGAAGCCCGCGCCGTGACCGCCGACGACTCGGCCGCTGTCGCCCGCGCCAAGGCTGCACTGAACTCCCTCGACGTCGCCGAAGGCCTCGCCGAACTCGAAGGCGCCTCCGCCCGTGTCGCCGTTGACGAAAAGCGCATGATCAACTGCCGCGCCGACCTCAACCAACTCGTGCCATTCAAGTACGACTGGGCCTGGCAGAAGTACCTGGACGGTTGCGCAAACCACTGGATGCCGCAAGAAGTCAACATGACCGCCGACATCGCCCTCTGGAAAAACCCGGAAGGCCTGACCGACGACGAGCGCCGCATCGTCATGCGCAACCTCGGCTTCTTCTCCACCGCCGACTCCCTGGTTGCCAACAACCTCGTCCTGGCCGTGTACCGCCTGATCACCAACCCGGAATGCCGCCAGTACATCCTGCGCCAGGCCTTCGAAGAGGCGATCCACACCCACGCCTACCAGTACTGCATCGAATCGCTGGCCATGGATGAAGGCGAAATCTTCAACATGTACCACGAGATCCCATCGGTCGCCAAAAAGGCAGCCTGGGGCCTGAAGTACACCCGTTCGATCTCCGATCCGAAGTTCGAAACCGGCACCCCGGACACCGACAAAGAACTGCTGCGCAACCTGATCGCCTACTACTGCGTTCTGGAAGGCATCTTCTTCTACTGCGGCTTCACCCAAATCCTCTCCATGGGCCGCCGCAACAAAATGACCGGCGTCGCCGAGCAGTTTCAATACATCCTGCGCGACGAATCCATGCACCTGAACTTCGGCATCGACGTGATCAACCAGATCAAAATCGAAAACCCACACCTGTGGGATGCCGAAATGAAGGAAGAAGCGACCCAGATGATTCTGCAGGGTACGCAGCTGGAGATCGAATACGCACGTGACACCATGCCTCGCGGCGTACTGGGCATGAACGCGGCGATGATGGAGGACTATCTGAAGTTCATCGCTAACCGTCGTTTGTCGCAGATCGGCCTTAAAGAGGAATATCCAGGGACGACTAACCCGTTCCCTTGGATGAGCGAGATTATGGACTTGAAGAAAGAGAAGAATTTCTTTGAGACTCGCGTGATCGAATACCAAACTGGTGGTGCTCTAAGCTGGGATTGATCTTCGAGGCAAAGCCCTCCATTGATCAATACTCGAAACTAAGCGTTAAAGAGCCCTGAACCATTCAGGGCTTTTTTATGAGCATGTGCTTTATAAATATAAAAAATTAATACTTCGCCTATAGGCAAGAAATATATTTGAACGAGAATCTAGGACATACCATCCCCAAAAATAAAACGTGTTGCAGTTATAAAGCTGCCAAAAGTGCCACGCAGTGTAAAAAACGCACTGCGCGAGGCACATAAAACTAGCAGCTAATCTCAACCGTTAAATCTTCTGGCTTATCCGCGACTTTTACGCCAAAACGAATCTTTGCTTCAATGTCATTATGTGGAAACTGGAGCGCAAAGCCAGGGGTAATATTAGTAGCAGAATTGTTTTTATCAATTGTAGGATAGAACAAAAATACCCCCTGTTTAGATGAGCGTAATTCTTGAGTAACCGAGTTATTCGATTTTCCTTCACCGAGGCCGCATAAATATTTGGCGATATATCGATGCCAGCTTTCAGAATAAGCATTAAACCTCTCCGAACCTCCCTCCACGCGAGAGCGTCTATACGAGTTAAAATTCTGACCTAGAATTTTATATGCAACGCTATTTTTTGGCCCTTCTATATAAAGAAAAAGCCACTGCTCAACATTTGTCTTATTCGCTTTATCCTCAAGAAACGCGATCTCCCTTTCCAGAACGCCTTGTGCAGACCACTTGTACGCTTTCAAAAAATTGACCATGTCCGTTGATGAGAGAGTAGCCCACCTAGACTTATAATCTTTATTTCCTTCGTCAGAGGTTGAGATAGATAGCACTCCTTCCCCAAAGCCAGATTTGGCATTTGCGAGAAGTCGCTCGAGTAAAACTTGGTTATATTTGACATGAGAGGAATTCGTTGGTGCTAGCGTCGACTCTTTCCATTCCTCTGAGAAATTCTTGAAAGTCACAACGGCATTATACATTTTGTTAGTCGCTGTTGGGCGTAGCAAGTGCGATGGTACGAGCGGAGGAACTTGAATTGGAAGTACCGGAATTCCGGTTTTGGGATTAGCGTATCTCTTCAATTCAGAGCGAAATTCCATTTCGTCACGACAAACTGCTTCAAATGCTTCATAAAGATCAATAGTACCTTTACCCGCTACCTCTTCACGCCCGATATAAAGCCTAACCAAATCGCGATAGCCATCGCGAAATCCAAACCAACGTCCCATCTGCATCAATGCATCTGCTGCCGCTGCACGACGTCGGTAGTAACTAACTGTCAATCCTTCGATTGTATACCCCCGAGAAAGCTTGGCCCCGCCGACGATAATTTTCCAGATACTATCACTTTCAAAATCTGGGTTATCGTTAGCCTCACCATTTACCACAAGTACTTTTTTTGAACCTTCTGACAATCGACTCCAGCAATCTCCCAGAAATGGTTTGATTTGACTAAAGCTTTTCGGTGCTGGGTAACCGTCTTCATCACTGCAAAACTTAGAATAGTCAGAGACCCACAAAGACTCAAGACGCCCCCAAGCACTGCCCGACATATATCCTCCCTTACTAAGGCAGCGCTCTACCTCTCCCGCTATTGCATCATGATGCTTCGTTAAGTGTGATACGTGCACAAGCATCGTATGGTGCCGGTAATTCTTAGAGAGCGCCGGATCAATACTTTGCCGAAATAACTTTACGGCACCACTAAGGATAAAAGAATCTATAGCTCGTGGTAAATTTTCAGCGGATACATCATCACCTACTACATCACGCACATAGGCTTTTTCATTCGGCCCAGCGACACTTTTGTCAAGGCGATCCAGATCATGAAAATCGGCGACGCCCATGTAGTTTTTAGGTCGCGACAAGCTAATAATAAAATCACGAGGGAAAAGATTTTCTTCGTTATCAGGGTCAATAAAAACATTAGCAAAAGGAGTTGCAGTATAACCAACGTATTGAGCTCGCGGCAATTGCTGCAAGAGCGAAACAATTGCGGAGTTAGTAGCAGTTCGCTCCTCCACCTCCTTTCTAGTTGGCTTCTTGGTATTGACCGAAGCCTGATCCGATTCATCATCAATAATTAAAGTTGGAATATCTGCCAACCTTGACTTAATCGAATCAAGATCATCCGCTACTTTTTTCAGTACGGCGGGGACCTTCTTTACAACTAGCAGCCTAACATCTTCAACATGAAGGTTGTCGGGATGATTGAATGGTTTAGTTTTATCCGCCCTACGAAACTCCAAAGATTGAATACCTTGTCTCAACCGCTGATAGTCACCGCTTATATTTGTAAGGCGATGCCAGTCGAACCCTCCAAAATCAGAGGGCAAACTTCCATGATCAATAAAACTATGAAGATCAGATGCATAACCAACCTCATCTTCAGCAGTAATAAACGGCTTACCAATTAACTCGCGATCGATCCGACGCTGTGTTTGGGCGCGTAGAATATTCATCGTTCCCGCAAGTACAATTATTAGCCGATACCCTGCATCTGCCGCTCGAGCAACAACACCAGTGAAATTCGCAGTTTTACCGCTCTGCACATAACCAACTACTAGTCCCTTTACGGGAAAGATCTCGTTCGCCTCTGGGTCTGATAGTCTTTCGGTTACTAACCTGGTACTTTCCTCCAAATCACTTACTTGATCTTGACTCCACCCCTTGCGTTCCCTTAGATATTTGGAATAAGCATCGCGGTAGAATGATCGACTCTGTTGTCTATCGGAATCGTACCAAGGCTTATGCTCTTGAGCGATAACAATCGGAGCTTCATAGGCAAGATTGGGTGGAAACCTATCATTAAATATCTGAATTAATTCATCATCAAGCTTCAGCAGATTGTAAATTAGCGCCCGTCGCTCCCTTGTATTTTTAGGAGTTGTTGTTATCCACGCCGCTGCAGATTCATAATCCCAGAAACTAAGCTTTCTACTGAACAGGATAAATACAGGTGCGGATGACGGAATGGAACTTATATACTCTTTAAAAATCGACTCAACTGACTCTTCCGCCTCAGAATTAAAATTGAGTGCCAATATCAAGTTTTTTGGCGCGCTAGCCATACCACCCAAAGTATCAGTTATTACGCTTATCAAATTCATAGTTTTATTTTCCTTAATAAAAGCTAAACGAACTAAGACTACTTTTCAAACAGGAGAGAATAACTTGGCATTCCCTCTCGAAATCCGAGACCTTCAAAATCCGCAAAATACCGAATATCTTTTATCCTTTCACGATGAGGTACATCAGATAATAAATCATCATTAAGTTTCGGACACCGTTCATCCACGGGTATAACCAACGGTGAGTTCACTAATTGTAGTCGCTTAGGATAGAACGAAGAATGTTCTGGGCGATAGCTAAAGTATTCTCGCAAAATTATATCTAGATTTAGTCTCACATCATTGCTCAGAAGATCTCTAGTTAGATAAATATCCTCAGAAAGTGTAGTGCCAGAATTGAGACCGGAGGGTGCAAACCTGAGTGAAAACACAAACAGATCATGTTCCAAGGATGGTTGCAACTGTGCAAACCCGTTGATGATATGAGCATGCCTTGGCCCACTAGTCGCTTTTACTTCAAACTCTTTCTTTCCAAAGCGAAAATCATGAGGCTGCCTCTGCGGACCAACCCATGCGCTGAGCGCTTCATCGCCAAATTTTTTAATGAGAATTCGAAGAAAGTATAGCTCTCCGCGCAACCCTAGCTGCACCTCTTCACTAAGGCTTGTACGAGTCCTCAGTAGCTCCCGCCATCCCTCAAGAGTTTCCTCAACAGCAGCTATGGGTAAAACTCCATTCAACTGTATCTTATCCGCAACAGAAACGAAAAAACCATACATTTCCTGGTAAAGCGAAAGAGTACTTGTACGAACTTCCAACATGACTCCTTCCAGCGTATGTACCATTGCTATTTTAATTTCTTCTAGAGGCGACTCTTTTGGTTTCACAACGCCATAGCACTGTACTCTCAACGCCAGCTCTTTACCGAACTCCGAAACCCAGATATCTACTGCGGGGGCGAGGCCATCGATAGAAGGAATACGGTGGACGAATGGAATTCCATTTTGGATTCGCACACGCAAATCTTCCCACCCGATGTGCCGGGAGCCTTGTTGAGCTATCGGATTCATTCAGCCATCCTCGAATGTTCTTCATTCACTGCCAGCATCAGGAGCTCATTAATCTCTTCAAGTCGCGCAGTGAAACGCTTACTTTCACGTTCTCTTAATAGATCATCGCGAAGCAGCAAAAAAAGTAGAATTTTTATAGTCGGAGCATCATTTAGGCTAGCGGATGTTCCTTTTAATAGAACTTGCCGATACATAGCATTGAGTACAACATTACAAGCTGAACGATCAATCCTAAAAAATCTGTCTTCCGGCAACTTAGCCCAAACAATATTTACTTCAGTTCTCGGTGATTTTTGGCCAGCAAGGTAAGTTGACGCTTTCCTTCTAACTGCAACACCAAATCCCCTGCCAGGTACGGGAATAAAAACTCTGTCAACGTCGACAGTTTTTCTATAAACATCTTCCGCGCATCTTAAATATTGATCCATGGCCCCATCTTTTGAGACTAGTGCCATCCTAAAATAATCAGGTACATCAAGCGCAGACTTTTGCACATTAAGACGAAATTCGGCGTCAAACTCTTGTGAAAGCTCGACTTCAACACGGGCCAAAGATAGATGATGATCTGCGTTATTTTCCCTCCAGCCATTCCACCCCCCTGCCTGAATTAGCCGCCCATTCCTGTAAAAATAAAAGCCTTGCCGCGTGGCAACATTTGTACCGCCTAATAAATACCCACTACTAATTTGATTAGGCGGCCAGATATGTGCGATGCAGTTTATTGTCTGAAGCTCGGTGACGTGTAAAGACACCTGTAAAGGGTAGTTCTTTTCACCCGTAATGGGATAGCTGAACGGGTTAAGACTTCCAACCGTAACGACAAAACCTTGGCCACCGTCAATCATATTTGCCGCATCAATGTAAAGCTTTACGCCTGCATCAATAAATCGATGGAAAACCAAACCAAGATGAACACTTAGTTTTTTTTGCAATCGCTGCAAGACCACTTCTAGCGACTTACTTTGGATAAGTGCATGGTCAAGCTCATCAATTATGACGAGAGTGCCGCTACCACCGATTGTAAACGGCCACTGGATTTCGGCCATCCACATTGCAGCTCCTTCAGAGTCGAGCAACTCACAGTTCCATCCAGCCGCTATCGATTTTGTGGTCCAGCGGCACGAAACGACCTGCTCCGCCTGTTTTGAAATTACAGTTAAACTCCGGCCTTGACTTAACGCGGCGGTCTTCAACCCCATTCCAAATTTTCCCAATGCTTGAGGGCTGCGTTCGCGGGTAGAACCGAACTGCATAGCTGAAAGAAGCTCTTCATTACTCATCCCCAATCCATTGTCGGCAAGTACTATACGTTTAATCTCCGACCCATCATGAACAAAGCGAATGAGTATATTCGTCGCACTTGCATCGATCGAATTATCGACCAAATCTGCAATTGCCTCTTCAATTTTATATCCGATACGTGACAACGCATCTGTGACTTTCCCTGCATGTGGCTGAATCGGTACAGTAGTAACAACTTTTAGTCCATTAATTGATGTTCTCGCACTCACTATTCGACTCCACTTAAATCGAAAAAAACTCTACTCTATAAATTCTGCATTTTCGCAAAATCTATAAAACTTTCTAGCGACATTAACCAATCACGCTGAACGATAGAGTAGGTCGCCTGAATATCCTGAGGAACTACAAGTCGTAACCCACGCGACTTCATCTCCATCGTTTGACTGTCGCTAATTGCAGCCTCCAGAGTAATCAGATGTTTTTCAGAAACACGATTAGCCTCACTCAACACCTGCCTCCATCGGTCTTTACAAGTTGTTTTCGCGCCAGCCATAACTAATTTTCCTGCGGGAAATGAATAATCGTGATACTCCGCAAAACCAGGAAAAATAAAATCAGGCTTAGAATTATTTTCTGTTGTCAATCCTTTGCCTCGTCCCTGCTGGAAGCGCAAACCATTTAAAAGAAAAATCTCTTCCAAGTGGCTTTCAAATGCGTGACCCACTCTAGATTTTCTTCGATTCTGAACGCTCAGGGAGAAACTAATAAATTCTTCAACGTCGTCGCCAAACTCGCCAAAACCAATCACAAGCTTCTGTTGAACTAGGTGCCGTTCGTAGATCCGAAAAAGTTTTTCTTCATGCTCCATCCAAGAAAGAATCGCTTTATCTGGATAACTTATAGGATCGACCTCTTGCCCAATAGTTTTTCTAGCATAGTTAGAAAATACTGATGTACTAGGAAACTTAGTACCGCCGAATGAATTGATTAACTTTTCAAGCCAAACATCATCATCCCTTTCACACTGACTTACTTCAATTCCTAGATCTTCAAGCATGAGCCTGAGTGGCAGAAGAAGCTGTACAGAATCTAAAGTTCCTGCGGTAAACTTTTCGTCAACATCACGGAGACCAAAGAGAAGCCTGAGTTGACTTTCAACCGATGTACCTGCTGGAGTGAAGATCATTAGTAACGACCCGTCCCGCATTTTTGCCACAAGCAGAAAATCGCCTTCGTCGATTAACTCAGTTACTGCGCTTTTATTATAATAAAGTCGGAACTCTGAACTACGATGTGGTTGTTTTCTCCGACAGTCGTACCAAGTAACAAACCCATCGCAGAAATCTGGTGCTACAGACTCATCCGTAACGTAGATCTGCTTCGCGTTGAATCGATACTCCTCATTTTTGCCTGGCGCGCCTAAATATTGTTTAAATCCGGCGGCTGGAAGGCCTCCTATTTCGTGTTGGTTGGAGGAGCCTGGATCAGCATCCACGGCGCTCAAATATTTGGCAGCTACGCCTTCGAAATAGTCACTGATACGGTCGGTGAACATACGGTTTCATCTATCTGTAAATATTCATTACCGTTTATCAGCCACTCTGCTATCTGGTCAATCAATACCATAGATTTTTTTTTGTCCATTGACCTAATTACACATTCCCAAACGATGAGCACTCGCCAACCATCACTCAAGAGTGCAATTTCCTGAAATCTGTCTCTGGTTCGATTTTTTTCGATTTTCTCCATCCAGAAATCGGGACGCGTCCGGGGTATTTTGAAGTATCGACAGGTATGTCCATGCCAGAAGCAGCCGTGGACGAACACCACAGCTTTGTATTTAGGTAAAACCAGATCAGGTTTACCGGGGAGATTATTGACGTGAATGCGGTAGCGAAACCCACGGGCATGCAAAGCCCTGCGAATCGAAACCTCTGGCTTGGTATTTTTACCTTTAATGCCAGACATCATTCGAGATCGGGTTACGGCATCTACAACATCGACCAAGCCTCACCTCCATGCACTCGATAGCTCAGCTCCTTTGTATACCCCTAGCGACTTCAAGCTCAAGGTTCGCTTTGAGCTATCTAGTGCATTGATGGATGGAGTCGACGAGAAAAATTACTCCAAACCTTGGATAGATATGCCTCTGCTTACTCTGGAAGGGCAAACTCCAACTGCGGCCTTTCCTCTTCTGCGTTTTTTTCCTTCGCGGCCAATATCCGGTCCTTCATCAACCGTGCTACAGCCTCAAAAACCGGGACTGCCACAGAGTTACCAAACTGGCGGTACGCTTGGGTGTCGGATACAGGGATTACAAATTTGCTTTCCCCCGGCTTGTCAAAACCCATCAGGCGCGAGCACTCATTCGGAGTCAATCGGCGTGGGCGATTGAGCTGATTCAATTCACTGTTGAAATCCAGGGTATCCATAAACCCACGGTCGACCAGTATTTCCGAACCATCCTTGTGGTATCTCGCCGACAGCGTACGAGCCACGTCGTTTGGACGAGTCAAACCAAAGCCAAAGCCATTACCCTTCTCACGATGCTTCTCGGCATACCGGTAAAGATAATCCCAAAGCTTCGGGGTGAGGATGTACTTCTCGTCCACATCCTTATCGAGCAGATCACCAAAGCTAGGTCGCTGCTTTGGTATGAGCTTGCTGATGTCGCGCAGGGTGAATCCTTGATGAACATTGAGATCACGGCGGAAACCGACCAGCACGATTCGCTCACGATGCTGTGGCACAAAATGCCTGGCATCAATGACCTTCGGATCTGATCCCTTTGGCGCATTTACATCTGCAACCTCGTAGCCCAGTTCATCCAACGCTTCGCAGATGATCCGGAAGGTATTGCCCTTGTCATGGCTTTTCAGGTTTTTCACGTTTTCGAGCAAGAACGCGGCCGGACGTTTCGCGGCAATAATGCGCGCCACGTCGAAAAACAGAGTGCCTTGGGTCTCGCATTCGAAACCGTGCTTACGACCCAAGGAATTCTTCTTGGATACACCTGCAAGAGAAAACGGCTGGCAAGGGAATCCTGCCAGCAGAACATCGTGGTCAGGAATTTCGCGATCAATGTTCTTGTAGGCTTCCTCGTCACTGATTTCTGGCTTGTCTGAAAGCGTGACCGAGCGGATATCGAGATTGAAGCGATGACGGGCAGGATCGCAATAGTGGTTCGCTTTGTACGTTTTAACGGCGTACTTGTTCCATTCGGATGTGAACAAGCACTCGCCACCGATGGCTTCAAACCCTTTCCTGATGCCGCCAATGCCGGCAAAGAGATCGATAAAGGTAAATGAAGGTTTGTGGTTTAACCGCTTGGGCAACAGATCCTTCAGACGAGTGAATTCAATGTGAGAGAGCTTCGGCGAAGCCTTTCCCTTGATCCAGCGATTGATGGTTTCGCGACACCAGTGGCTAGGGCTTACGTCGTTTAGAATTTCGGCCAACTGCCCTTGATCATAGATCTCTAGGAGCTTATGCAGCAGCGCTAGGTCAGTCACGGGATGGGTATCAGGCTCGTACGAACCCGAGGTTGTTTCGCTCAAGGATTCAAAAGACGGTGTTTCAAAAAGATTCATGAGCCCGAAATTCCTCTGGGTCAAAGCTGTGACGAATGGTCACCATTCTAGCCCGCAAAACTTCAAAGTAAATGAAATTTCTTGGATTCCGTGAGATGAGTCATGGCTACACGGATGTGGGAGCTGCGGGATTCGATGGCGATCAAACACTGGATATAAACACAGCATAATTTACTCCGCATCTTTGTCCAGGTTTCCTTTCGCCTCAGGACCAGTAGGAAAAGTCGCTGGTTGACGACCATCCCTGATGCCCCTACCCTCAGATCCGAGCCTAAGAAACTCTACAAACCAGAGCGGTTCTCCGCACCCGACAGTCATGCGGCTTTTTTTCGTCTGCGGTTTCTCTACGTCTGCGAAAAATCCCGTTATGTCGGGAGTGGGCGAATACAAGACCCGAAAGGGGAATATGTCCGGCCCGTCTCTGGTGGGTTTCTTAGCTCCCGACCCCCTAACGAATGCCCTAAGAAAGCAGCCAGAGGTAAATGGAAATGCCTGAATATCAAACCTTCATGATGAAGGTGAATCGCTGTACCCATAGAACGCCCTCGTCGCTTCCGACTCCGGAGGCCCGCCATGTCTGAGCCATTTTTACCGACTCGATTTACTCGCAACAAAACGCACCTGCATGCCCTTCTGGTTGAGAACCAAGCGTGGTTTTGTGTCCATGAACTGGGCCGATTGATGGGCAAACATCTTGATGAGCGCCAGCTGCGCAAACTCGATGCTGATCAGCGGCAGATGATGTGCGTGGAAACCTATGGCGAAGCTGAGGAACACATGATGGTGAGTGAGTCCGGTGTGTATGCACTACTGATCTATCACTACTGTCCTGAGTACCGACAGCTTCGTGAATGGGTGACGCTTCAGGTTGTGCCAGCGCTGCGTGATGCTCCTCCGACACGTTCTGTAGAGCGGCCAACGCTGAGTGTTTTGAGTTGGCCGCAGATGTCGCTGAGTACGTTGCACTGGCAGGATGAGCCGTGGATTCGGTTGCGGGATATGCCTTGTTTGTTGGCGAATGATCCGCTTAATCGTCATGAGTCCTGGTGGCGTAAGGCTTCGCGATTGTTGCGTGGAGGCTAATGGTTTCAGAGTCCGCTGCTTGAGTTATCACGCAGCGGATTTTTTGTGCCTCAAAATGCATGGGGCTGCTTCGCAGCCCAGCGGGAGCAAGCTCCCTCGCCACAGGATGATGCGTGGCCTGCAATGGCGGCGTGAGGATTGAAATCTGGTTGATGCCGAGAATCGCCAGCAGGCTACCTCCCACAGATCCCGCATCATCCTGAAAACAATCAGTGCAACCAACCCCACCTCCCGCTATTAATACCCCTCCCCCACTCAAGGATCCGAGCCCCACCATGAAATTCGATCTCGCCTACTGCCTCAGCCTCGACGACAAGTTGTCGATCTATGACGTTCGCGATCTCAATTTCGATGAGACGGTGGCGTTTGACTCTGCGAAGGAACACTTCCAGTGCCCCAACGATGCTTGTCGTTCGGCGTTCGAGGCGTCCAACGAGTTGGGTACGTTCAACGCCAAGAACGTGAATTACGTGCGCACGCCGCACTTCAAGAATCTGCCCACGACGCAGCATGTGGCGGGCTGTCCGTATGTGAGTTTGAAGGCTTCAGCGTCTGGTGTTGAGACAGCGGATGGTGAGGTGGATGACGGTCGCGAAGAACATTTCCCATCAGAGTTGTTACTGACCCGGCGCGAGTATGTGCGCAAGCCTGTCGCGCCAGCGGGGGCGGCGGATGTGTTGCGGGATGATCCGGTGCGGGTGGCGGCGGACGGCGGTAAAGAGTCGGTGGGTCGTGAATCGGCGCCGGACAAGACCAGTGTGTTTGCGCATCCGGTGGAGTGTTTTGTTTCCAACTTCGCGGACAAGGAGTTGCTTAAGCGGATGCCGTTGAAGGTCGGCGAGCATACGGCGCCGTACAGTTCGTTCTTCAAGAAGATTGAGTATCTGACGGACAACAAGGGGCTGATTTACTGGGGGCGGATCAAGAAGATCGAGGACTTCCACAGTGCCAGTTTTCGTATCGATTTCGAGGACAAGGTCTGGTTCAAGAAGCCCGAAGACAGCAAGAAGAAGCCTTATCCGGTCAGTGTTTATCTGAACAAGAAGCTGATCGACAACTACCGCAAGCGCAAGGCGTTTCTGGAGGAGATCAAGCACGCGGTGGATAGCGACAAGGCGTTGTTCTGTTTCTTCTATGGGGTGACGCCGGAGTTGAAGCAGGTGCCCGGCAAGAAGAACCCCGAAAAGCCTTTCGAGGTCTTCAATGCCAATATCGAGAACCTGGATCACTTCATTATTCGTGAAGCGCCGGGTCTGGAGTGACGATTAGCCTTGGGGCAGCTGCAGGTTAACGGCGCCGGGGTGTTGTTTGACGAGGGAGTACGGCAGGATCGACCAGTCGGGTCTATCGCAGGAGCGTTGCACGCGAGCGAAGTAGGCGCCGAGGTACAAGCCCTTCTCGGTGAAGTACCAAGGTGAAGTGCCCCAGATGCTCTCATCCTGGAAGTTGCAGTCGTCATCTCCCGTCGGTTTCTTCATTTCTGTGGGGTACAGGGCGGTGAATTGCTTGATCACCCAAGGTACCAACTCTTTGCTTACGTACTGATAGCGCGCGTTACTTTCGGCCTCGCTCAGCGGTTTGTCGCCTAGGCTGTCGCGCTCGGCATGCAAAATCGGCGTGCCCTTACCTACCCAAAAGACATCTTCGAGTGACAATGGGTGACCGGTTTTTACATCAATGTTGAGGGGTGAATCGCCGAAGTCGGGATGCGCGCCGCCGCAGTAATAGCTGGTCGAGATGTTCAGGCTGACCACGGCAGGCGAGATCATTTTCGGTTCTGCCTGCTGCATGAACTCCACGTTCTCCCCGCCCTGTAATTGGCAGCCGTGATAGCTGATGACTTCATTCCAGAGACGCCCGAGCAACTGCTGGTTAACCCGTTGCTGATCATCTTTCGACAATCCGGACTCCACGCTGAACAGCGAAATCTTTGTCTCAGGCTCCGTCCACCATTGCAGGTCATAGCCCATGAAGTTTTCTTTCTTCGCCGGTTTGAGCTTCAGCCCCTGCAGGCGCAAATACTCGTAAGGCTCGCCGTATGGCAGTGCGGCAATGAACGGCAGAGTTGCTGAGGTGGGCGCGGGAAGTCTGGCCTCGGTGAGTTTCACCGGCAGCTTTTTGCCCTGCGGACTTTGCCATTCACCCTGCCAGCCGCTGCGGGTTTCTTCCAGCTTCAAGGTCGGCAGCGGCTTGTCGTCACCGTAGCGGTTATTGCCTTCGACGAGGCTCAGCGTGCTGTCCTGCAGCGAACCGCTGAGTGCCAGGTCGCGGTGATATTTCTCGTAGAAATAGCGGCCGGTGACTTCGTCCTGCTGTGTGGTGTTGAGTTCAACAACAATCGCCGTCTTGCCCAATGTGCCGGTAAATACGCGCCGGCCATCTTCAGCATGGGCAGTGGAAATCAGTGTGAACAGCGCCGCGGCATATGGCGCCAGGCGCATCAGTCCCTTGAGCATGAATCAATCCTTGAAGGAGTCGGTGGTCGCGTCGGCACACAGGCGCCGGCGCTGAAAAATACGCTGCGGATTATGGCGGGGACGGTTTAACTATTCGAGTTTTCTTGCTCGTACTTTTTAAGCCAGGCTTCGTGCTCAAGGGCCGCAATTTCCCGAGCCATCTGTTGGCGACGCTCCTTGGCAGCATGAAGCTGGACGTCATCGAGAAAGCAGTAGTGACGCAGCCAGTGAAGCGCCATTTCCTCATCCGGAAAGTAGTAAGACTTGGCGCCCTTGCTGTTCCTGGGGGTGTCATTCATTTGCTCGTCAAAAACCATCGCAGTGATTTCATCCGGCGGCAAAGATCCCGTATGGGCGACCTTGTCCTGAAACATCCATGCAATCTCATCAATGTGTTTTTGTGCGCTGCGATGACTACGTCGATAGAACCGTTGATGCTCACAAGTCTGTTTCAGCCGCGCCAACATCAACTCAGGGTTAAGCCACTGCCCGAGGTCATGATGATGTGCGTTGATCACTATCCCCTTGACCCAACGATCCACAAATCGATCAACAAAGTCTTCTGTGTCAGCCTTTTTCGCATCAGCGAAAATCAGGCAATAGCGGGTCTGGACGTGAATGACCAGCAACACATGCTTGCGTTGTACCGTTATCGCGTGCACCAGCCACTGCTCGTCAGCGCCGTTCGACTCATCATCTTCAATGATTGGGGACGGCGGATTAGCGTTCACCGGCGTGATCTTTTTGCCCTTGTGGACACGGCTGAAGAATTTGCTGGCGGCTTCGGTGCAGTTAAAGATCAGCATGCTAGGCCCCATGTGATTTCTACAGAAAAGAAACATATTCTTGCGAACACGCTGACTGATTCCAACCCCCTTCGACGCACTAATCCAGTTTTACTCAGGGCAATTGCAATGGAACGCCGCCGGGGTGCTGTTTGATCAGGTCATAAGGCAGCACGCCCCATTCGACGTATCCGCACACGGCGGCGACATGTGGATACGACGGCGTGACGGTGATGCCGTTTGCGCTGAAGTACCACGATGGGAATGCCCAAGGTTCTTGCTCGTCGTACCCGCATTCGTTTTCGCCTTCCGCAACGACGGTCATTTCCCTGGAATAAAGCTTTAGTAGCTGCGCGACGAGCCAGGGTGAGAATTCTTTGGAGCGGTAGTTGTAATAGTCAGCGGAGGACACAGTAGAGGCGCCTTCCAATCCCTCCACATAATGAAAGGGCTTGCCCTGCCCCACCCACAGAACATCCTCAAGGGTCAGCAACTTCCCTGTTTGCGCATCAAAGTTGAGCGATTCATTGTTCTGATCCGGATAGGCACCGCCACAATAATATTCGGTAGAAATGCGCGCACTCATCACCGAAGACGACAACCATAGCGGCTGACTGGATTGCGAGTAACTCCCCGCACAGCTGAAGTGTGCGTCTACCTCGCCCCACAAGCGTGCCATTAAATATTGATTGATGCGCTCCCGCGCTTGCGGCGAATAACCCGATACCACTTCAAACAGCGAAGCCCCCGACTTCGCCTCGCTCCACCATTGCAGCGTGTAGCCCATGAAGGTTTCGGTTTTGCCTTTTACAAGTTGCAGACCCTGCAACCGTAGGTACTCGTACGGGTTCTTGTCATGCAGTTCGGTGAAATACGGCAAGGCACCGACGGGAACATCGGGGAGCTTGGCGGGCTGTAATTCGACCTTCAGGATCTTCCCGTCCGGGTTGCTCCATTCGCCGCTCCAGCCGTCGAGTTTTGGCTGCAAGCGCAGAGTCGGGCGCGAATGGCCATCCATCGCCGCGCCTTCGGCCATCACCAGCGCATCGTCTTCTTTGCTGATGTCCAGCGCCAAGTCTTTTCGGTATTTTTTGTAGAAGTAACGACCCTCGCTGTAGCGAGTGTCGATTTCCACAACGATCGCGGCTTTGCCGAGGGTGCCGGCGTACACCTGTTTGTTGTCTTCGGCCCATATCCGGGTTGAGAGCACTAAACCGGCGAGCATCAACATGCCGGAGATTCGCAACAGTCCGCGATACATCTTTCATCCTTGAGTGACTGGGCTTTTGCCCATGAGAAAACGTTGCGGATTATGTCGAGGTTGCGCGGGGGAATCGAGCGCCGTCGCGCTCAGCTCAAACACATGCTGATCATCACCATCAGCAACAGCCCGATGTACACACGCGCATGCACCCGATCCGGGATCCGCCCAATCCATGGCGCGGCCAAGCGAATCCCGATGAGCGAGCCAACCGTCAGCAGCGCAAACGCCAGCAAATCCACATACCCGACAAACCACGCGCCCATGTCAGCCTGACTGAAACCGGCTAACGCCATGTACGTCAGCGTCCCGGCCAATGCCACCGGCACACTCAACGGATTGGCCATGGACGTCGCTTGCGACATGCTCAATCCACAACGGCGCAGCAGCGGCACGGTCATGACGCTGCCTCCTACACCGAGAAACGTCGCGATGGCGCCAATGCCTACACCACCTGCGGAAGTTTCCGTAGCGCCAAGTCGGCGTGGGATGACGTCTGCGTTCTGAGTGAGAAAGCCGCGTCGCAGCAGGCAATCGACAATGGTCACGCCGAGGTAGCCGATGAATGCGTAGCGAATCACGTCGCCGCTGACCCACACCGCCGCTATTGCGCCAACGACCGCACCCATCCCGATAAACCCACCCAACGGCCACAGGTAATGACGGATCAGGTTGCCGGCGCGGCGATGTTTGTCGGTGGCGATCAGGGCGTTGACGATCATCACGCAGGTCGAGGTGGCGACAGCGATGTGCATTGCCGATTGGCCGATCGGGTCGTCGGCGCCGTGGCTGGCGCTGAGCAGGCGATACAGCAGCGGCACCACGACGAAGCCGCCGCCGAAGCCGAACAGCACGGCGGTGATGCCGGTCAGGCAGCCGAAGAGGGTCAGCAATAAATAGAACATGTCGAGGCGTCCGTAGTGGGAGAGCGCTCGACGATAGAGCGGCAGCGCTTGGCCTGCTTCAGCAAGTCAGCCAATAATGTTTGCGTTTACGCCAACCACCGGGAAACGCCTGATGCGCAATGTTTCGATCAATCTGCTGGATGAAACGCCGCGCGCGGTGGTGGCGATCGGTACGGATTATTCCCACGGTCACTTGCTGCCTTTTCATACGCATCGACGGGCGCAGTTGTTGTACGGCGCGACTGGTGTGATGCAGGTAAGCACCCATGACGGCAACTGGGTGGTGCCGCCGCAGCGGGCGGTGTGGATTCCACCGGGGGTGGCGCATGAGGTGTTGATGCTTGGGGTCAGCACTCGCAGCTTGTACATCGAACCCGGTGCGGTGGATTTGGGGGAGCGCTGTCAGGTGATCAGTGTGTCGCCGTTGATGCGGCATTTGCTGATGGAGGCGGTGGAGGTGCCGCTGGCCTATGACTTGGGCGGACGCGACGGCGTGTTGATTGATCTGTTGCTGCATGAATTGACGCGCAGTGCGCCGCTGCCGTTGCACATTCCGCTGCCGCCTGACGGAAAGCTCCTCTCTCTGTGTCAGAACTTTCTGCATCAGCCGTACGCCCACCAATCGCCACAGCATTGGGCTGACCAATTACACATAAGCTTGCGTACCTTCAACAGACTGTTTCGCCAACAAACCGGGCTGAGCTTCAGACAATGGCGGCAGCAGGCTTGCGTGGTCCTGGCGCTGGCGCGCTTGGCCTCGGGTGAAGCGGTGACACGCATCGCCCTGGACTTCGGTTATGAAAGCCCGGCGGCGTTCTCGACGATGTTCCGGCGGATCCTCGGGCAGGCACCGTCCGTCTGGTTGGAGGCGGCGAATTAGCGCAAATCAAAAAATGCGTTTGATCCCGGCCGAAAACAACTGTACAAAAACACAGTACATTTTCAATCAGCACTCTTGAGCCCGGAGCACACCATGGCCTCTCTTGCGATGAACCACATCCTCGAACGCATTGCCCTTTTCCAGTTCACCCCGACGCACTGCGTCCAGGCCCGAGCGATGCTGGGCTGGAGCGCGGAACAGCTATCGCGGGAGGCTGAGGTTTCGGTTGAAGACATTCATCGGTTTGAAGCACAGCAGGACGTAGCGGATGCGGCGCGACTGGCGCTGGCTTACCGGTTCGAGGCGCAGGGGCTGGTGTTCTTTCCCGGGTTTGCACCGGGGCGTAGTGCGAGTTTTCAGGGTGCGCCATTGGAATCGGCGGGGCGTGGGGATTTTGCGATGGCTGAGTAAGACAATCGCCCCCGAAGGGGCGAATTGGGCGAGCTATCAAGCGCTTTGCACCACCGCCTCACTCTCCCCTTCAACCGTCAACCACCACGCCTCCCCGCGTTGCGGTTGAGCGATGTTAAACGCCTCCCCCATCTGCGGCGTGGTAATGGAAATACTGCGTTCCCACGCCAGTGCCAGAATCCGGTCGAACGGTTCGTGCCAGGCGTGCATGGCCAGGTCGAAGGTGCCGTTGTGGATCGGGAAGAGCCAGCGGCCTTTGAGGTCGATGTGCGCTTGCAAGGTTTCTTCGGGCTGCATGTGCACGTGTGGCCATTCGACGTTGTAGGCGCCGGTTTCCATCAGGGTCAGGTCGAACGGGCCGTACTGTTCGCCGATGCGTTTGAAGCCGTCGAAGTAGCCGCTGTCGCCGCTGAAGAAGATCCGCGTGTCACCGTCGATCATCACCCAGGACGCCCACAGGGAGCTGTTGCCATCGAACAGGCCACGGCCGGAAAAGTGCTGAGACGGTGTGGCGACGAAACGGATGCCGGCAATCTCGGCGCCCTGCCACCAATCGTACTGGCGGACTTTGCTGGCATCGATGCCCCATTTGATCAGGGTGTCGCCGACGCCGAGCGGGGTCAGGAACAGGTTGGTCTTGGCGGCCAGTCTAAGCACGGCCTGGTAATCGAGGTGGTCGTAATGGTTGTGCGACAGAATCACCGCTTCGATCGGCGGCAACTGGTCGATGCTGATCGGTGGCTGATGGAAGCGTTTCGGCCCGGCCCACTGCACCGGCGATGCGCGCTCGGCGAAGACCGGGTCGGTGATGAAGAATTTGTCGCGCAGCTTCAGCAAAAGGGTCGAGTGACCGAGGCGATAGACGCTGTGATTGGGCGCTGCCAGCAGTTCTTCCCGGGTCAACGCTTGCACCGGGATCGGCGCTGCGGGCCGGGTGTTGCGCGGTTTGTGGAAAATCATGTTCCACATGATCCGCAGCATTTTGCGCACACCCTCGCGTTGCACGGGTGCGTGATTGTGAAACAGCCCCTGATGCTGCCGCGAGGCTTCAGGCGTGGATGTGTGATCCGGGATCGATACTGGATTGGCCATGACTGAATGACTCCAGAAAAACCGCGCAAATCGCGGTTTTCCTCGGTGGGACGATAAATGGCCAAAGCTGCACGCATAGGCCGAACTGTCTGCTTTTTTAGGTTGCGAGGATTAACGCAACATTACACTGCTCGGTGTAGTTTCTAGGTTGCATCAAAGCGGATGACAAGTAAACTGCCAAGTGTAATTTCATCTTTTCTCTGCCGAAGCGTACTTATGACAGCTCCACAGCGCCTCACCGACCGTAAACGCGAAGCCATTATTCAGGCGGCAATTGCCGAATTCCGCGCGAACGGTTTCGAGATCACCAGCATGGACAAGATTGCTGCCACCGCCGGTGTGTCGAAGCGTACGGTGTACAACCATTTCCCCAGCAAAGAAGAGTTGTTCGCCGAAATTCTCAACCAGTTGTGGGCACGAATCAGCGCCGAGCAATCGGTGACCTACAACCGCGATCAGCCGTTGCGCGAGCAATTACGGCAGATGCTCCAGGCCAAAGTGCAGTTGATGGCTGACGAGAATTTTCTGACCCTGGCCCGGGTGGCAATTGCCGCCACCATTCACTCGCCGGAGCGCGCGCAGAACATGATCGAGCGCATGGGCGAGCGCGAGGAAGGCCTGACCGTATGGATTCGCGCCGCGCAGGCCGACGGCCGATTGAAACCGGTCGACCCGGAGTTTGCCGCCCATCAAGTACAAGGCTTGCTCAAGACCTTCGGCTTCTGGCCGCAGATGTCGATGGGCCGTGCCGCCCTCGATGTCGATATGCAGAACACCGTCGCCGAATCGGCGCTGGAGATGTTTCTGGCCTGCTATCAGCTCTAAATCGCCCTTCTCCTGCGCGAGTCACCGATTAAATGGCTCGGAAGGACACTGATTATTCCCGTTGGAATAAATGACAATGTCCGACAATCGACCGACGAACGGTTAGCCTGAGAAAATACTGCAAAGTATTTCAGGATGAATTTCGCGCAGGGCATCATGGAAAACCAACGCGGCAAAGGCTTGTCATTCGCCCGGCGCATTTACCTGCCCAGGGCCATTGGTCTGGGCGTGGGATTCTTCAGCGTCGCTGCGGCGCTGTATCCGCTGAACATACCCGGCTGGCTGTGGGCGCTGTTGTTATTCAACGGTTTCGCCTGGCCGCACTTCGCTTACCAGATCTCCACGCGCTCGGCGTTCCCGTATCAGGCTGAACGGCGCAATTTGTTATACGACTCGATGTTCGGCGGTTTCTGGGCGGCGTGCTTTCAGTTCAACCCGCTAACCACCGTGACCATCCTGTCGATGATGACCATGAACAATGTTGCCGCCGGCGGCCAACGTCTGTTCGTGTTCGGCGCCCTCGCGCAACTCGCCGGTGTTCTGCTGGGCTGGGCGATTTTCGGTGTCAAATTCAGTCTGACGATGACCCAAACGCAAGTTTGGGCCTGCCTGCCGATGCTCACCCTGTATCCGTTGGCGCTGGGCATGGTCTGTTATCGCCTGGCGATCAAACTCTCCCAACACAAACGCGCACTGAGCGCCCTCAGCCGTACTGACAGCCTCACCGGCCTGCTCAACCACGGGGCCTGGAAAGACCTGCTGCACCTGAAATTCAAACAGTGCCGCCAACACAACTCCCAAGCCACGCTGGCATTGATCGACATCGACCATTTCAAGGAGATCAACGACAGCTTCGGGCACATCGTCGGCGATGAGGTGCTGCGGCAATTGAGTAAAGAGCTCAAGCGCCTGCTGGATCAGTACGAATTGGCCGGGCGCTACGGCGGTGACGAGTTCTGCGTAATCCTGCCGACCCTGCCACTGCACAAAGCCGAAGCGCTGATGGAGCAATTGCGCGAGGCATTGCAGCAGTATCGTCATCCGCACGTGCCAGAGTTGCGAGTGGGCCTGAGTATCGGTTTGGCGCGCTATCAATCCTTGTACAAGGATCCACTGGACTGGCTGGACGATGCCGACAAAGCGCTCTACACCGCTAAACACACGGGTCGCAACACCATTAGCGTGGCCTTGAGCCGTGCCGCGACAGACAACGCCAGCGCCTAAAAAGTTATACAAACTTACAAATAATTACTTCCTTGTACAACTTTATGAAGTTTTGTATAAGTAGCCATCTGCCAGCTATGGAATGCTGGCATTGAGCAGTCATCGCCGAATGCCGTCCGCGCATTCGGTCTGTCGGCGCGGAAATAGGGACTGAATCCTCGATCTTCCCCACTTCCAGAGTACTGCGAACATGTTCTTCAATCGCCACAAAGCCGTCGTCGACGATCTTCAGCGCACCCTCACCGAACAAGCCGGCCTGCTCGATGCGATCAATCGCTCGATGGCGGTGATCGAGTTCGACCTCGATGGCGTGGTGTTGCGTGCCAATGACAACTTTCTCCAGACCATGGGTTACACCGCCGAACAAGCGATCGGCCAACCGCACCGGCGCTTTTGCACAGCAGAATTCGGGCGTAGCGCTCAATACACTGATTTGTGGTCACGCCTGAAAAAAGGCCAGTTTCAGTCCGGTACATTTGAACGCGTCAACAGCAAGGGTCAGCCTATCTGGCTTGAAGCCAGCTACAACCCGATCAAGGATGCCTCGGGTCGCGTGGTGAAAGTGGTCAAGTACGCCATGGACGTGACCGCCAAGGTGCAGCAGGAAAGTGAGGCTAACGCCAAGTTGCAGGCGATTGACCGGGCAATGGCGGTCATCGAATTCAGCCTCGACGGCAGCATTCTTACGGCCAATCAGAATTTTCTGACGCGCATGGGTTACACCCTCGCCGAGCTGAAAGGCAAACATCACCGTTTGTTCTGCACGCCGGCACTGGTCAACAGCAGCGCTTATGAGGATTTCTGGCGGCGCTTGAATCAGGGCGAGCTTTTCCAGGGGCAGTTCGAACGCGTGGATAAACGCGGGCAAATCGTCTGGCTCGAAGCCAATTACAACCCGGTTTATGACGCTGCCGGGCGCTTGTGCAAAGTGGTGAAATTCGCCTCCGACGTCACCGCCCGGGTCGAGCAACACGAACAGGATGCGCGCAGTGCCAGTGCGGCGTATCACATCTCGGTGGCGACCCGAAAAGTCGCCGAGCAAGGTACGCAGGTGATCCAGCAAGCGGCCAGCGAAATGCGCGAAATCGCCGAAGACATTGCCCAATCGTCGACGTTGATTGCGCAACTGGGCGAGCGCTCTGAGCAGATCACCGCCATCGTCAACACGATCCGCGCGATTGCCGACCAGACCAATCTGCTGGCGCTCAATGCCGCCATTGAGGCCGCGCGCGCCGGTGAGCAGGGTCGCGGATTTGCCGTGGTTGCCGATGAAGTACGCCAACTGGCGGCACGTACCAGTGGCTCAACGGCGGAGATATCCACCATGATCGGTTTGATCCAGAGCGAAACTCGCCAGGCCATCAAGAGCATGGAAGGCACCCGGGGTCGCGCGGCTGAAGGGGTCGAGTTGGCGAATCAGGCGGGCACGGTGATCTTGCAGATTCGTGATGGCGCCAGTGAGGCGGTGGATGCGGTGAGCATGTTTGCCAATGAGCGGGTGCCGGGTTAAAGGCAGGTAGACCGCGTCGTTGCCTTAGCGAGCAAGCTCGCTCCCACAGGGAAAATGCATTCCAATGTGGGAGCGAGCCTGCTCGCGAAGAGGTCATGAGCCGCAATGCAGGACTATAGTGAGCTTCAGTCTCAAGTCCTGCCGAGTGCATCATGACCACTGAAAAACCCGCCACACCTGATACAGCTCCCGTCGATCACCTGCGCTTCCACCGCCCCCACGCCCACCTCAACACGACTTTCGGCAACGACACCTTCGCCTTGCGCGCCGAGGCGTTTGCGCGATTCTTCGGCACGCCAATGTTCCTCGGCGCGCAAACCCTGATTGTGCTGTTGTGGGTCTGCCTGAACGTGTTTGGCGTGACCACTTTCGACGTTTACCCGTTCATCCTGTTGAACCTCGCTTTCAGCCTGCAATCGGCCTACGCCGCGCCGCTGATTCTGCTCGCACAAACACGCCAGGCTGCGCGCGACAAGGCGCAAGCCGATGCCGATGCGCTACACCGTGAAGCGCTGGCACAGGCCAATACCGAGCGGCAGGCTCAAGCTGCGAAGAACACCGCGCAACTGCTTGAACTGCTGGAGCAGAACACCCGCCTCACCGAGATGACCAAAAACCTCACCGAACGCATCGCCAGCCTGACCAGCGAGCTGCACGATCACATGCGCCAGAATCCGCAGCGCTGATCACGGCAACCGCAACGCCCGCCCGAGCTCATCGAACAACGTCACCACCGAGCGCAACGCCCGGCAATCCGGGCGAGTCAGCAGCCATAACGCGGTGTCGTAACCGTGCAACGGCTCGCTCAATGGTTGCAAACCGTCGGTGATCAGAAAGTCCGGTAACGCCGCCACGCCGAGGCCAGCACGAACCAACTCCGTCACCGACAACATACTGTTGCAGCGATACCCCGGAGTGACGCCGGGCAAGTGCTGGCGACGCCAGGCGATGGTCGGATGATCGGGCAAAAAGTCATCCGGGGCGATCCAGTTCAGCGCGGCCAGATCCGTCGCATCGACGTTTTGCAGATAGCGCGCACTGGCGCAGACCCGGTAGGAAATCTTCGCCAGTTGCCGTCCGACCAGATGCTCCGGAGGTGTACGCGTCAGGCGCAGGGCGATGTCGGCATCGCGGCGGCTGAGGTTGGCGAAATCGTTGGAAGTGCTCAGTTCTATGGTCAGCGCTGGGTAATTGGGCATGAACTGCGCCAGCGCCGGCAGCAGCAAACCCTGCAATACCGAATCGGTGCAGGTCAGGCGCACCGTACCGCTGACCACTTCCCCGCCCTGCTCCACGCCGATACGTGCGGCTTCCAGTGCCTGTTCGGCGCGTTCGGCTTGCTCGGCCAGCGTCTGCGCGAGAGTTGTCGGTAAATAGCCGGAGCGGCTTTTTTCGAACAACTGCTGACCCAGTGCGGCTTCGAGACGACGCACGGCGCGGAATACCGTCGACACGTCGACTTTCAACAACTGCGCGGCCCGGGCCAGAGAGCCGCCGCGCACCAAGGCAAGAATCAGGGCCAGGTCGGCGTAGTCGAGCTGATAGTGCGTCGCTGCATTAATCACTTGGGGAAACGCCCATATTGAGTGCGTGAACGCCAATCTATAGTGAGTGCCATCAATCAACAAGCGCAGGGAACCCCCATGGAAAACAGCGCCATCCGTATCGCCCTGATTGGCGATCACGACCCGCAAGTCACCGCCCACCAAGCCATTCCCGTCGCCCTCGGACTGGTCGCCGAACACCTCGACCGCAACGTGCAATTCGAATGGTTGCCCACCGAGCAGATCCACGCCGATACGCCGCTCGAGCGGTTCGATGGTTTCTGGTGCGTACCCGGCAGTCCTTACAAGAGTGAAGCCGGCGCACTGCGCGCGATCCGTTTTGCCCGCGAACAGCAGCGACCTTTCCTCGGTACCTGTGGCGGTTTTCAACATGCGGTGCTGGAGTTTTCTCGCAACGTGTTGGGTTGGGTCGATGCGGAACACGGTGAAACATCGCCCGATTCTGAACGCGCGGTACTTACGCCGTTGACCTGTTCGCTGGTCGAAGCGGTGGACAGCATTCACCTGGTGCCCGGTTCGTTGATCGCCAGTGCGTACGAAACGTCGCAAATTCGTGAGGGCTATCGCTGCCGCTTCGGTGTGAATCCGCTGTTCGAACGGCAACTGTTGAACGATCGGCTACAAGCTGTGGGTCATGATTCGTCAGGGGATTTACGCGCGATAGAACTCAAGGATCACCGCTTCTTTGTCGCGACGTTGTTTCAGCCGGAGCGTGCCGCGCTCAAAGGGCAGATGCCACCGCTGGTGCGCGCGTTTGTTGAAGCTTGTGGGGAGTCACGTTGATGACTTCCTGCTTTGCGGTGATTTTTACGTCGACTCGCACCGACGGTGACAATGGGTATGCCGATGCCGCTGAGCGCATGGCAGAGCTGGTCAGTGAGCAGCCGGGGTTTCTTGGGGTGGAGTCAGTCAGAGGCGCGGATGGCGTCGGGATTACGGTGTCGTATTGGCAGAGCGAAGCGGCGATTCTGGCGTGGCGGCAGCACCCTGAGCATCGGCTGATTCAAGTGCATGGGCGCTCGGAATGGTATTCGTCGTTTCAGACGCGGGTGTGCAAAGTCGAACGCGAGTATCGGTTCAGCCTGTGATGTTGGTGGTGAGCTCACCGGCCCCATCGCTGGCAAGCCAGCTCCCACAGGTTATGCGCTGTTCTGAAGATCACACCGTATTTGTGGGAGCTGGTTTGCCAGCGATGGGGCCGGTACAGCCACTAAAAAATATCAGCCGCGCACCAGACTGCGCACCGCGACAATCTCCGGCACTTCAACTTTGCTCATATAAACGCGCAACGGCTCGGTGATGTTGATCCGCTCATCGATATGCTGATCCAGGAGCAACTGAATCAACTCGCGTTTAAGCGTCATGGTCTGCGCTGTCGCCGGCGCCCAGACGAATTCGTTTACAGGAATAATGCCGTCATCGGCCACGTCCATGCCGAACGAATCTTCGCTGAATCTGACGATGTACTGACCGGTTTTGCGGTTGAGGCCGACAAAGCCCTTGAGATCGTCGGCGGCCTGGCAGATGAGTTGGGAGGTGATGCGCATGGTAAACCTCACGAAAGTTGATCGATGGTTTACACGCAGGGCAACTGAGCGGCGCGCCCTCTGCCGGAGCGTCTGCCGAGGGCAAGCGTACTGCAAACCGCGCCACAAAAGTGCAGGAAAAATCGCTTTTAATACGTTTATGTCGGTCCTGCGATAGCACCCGAGCGCTTCAGTTGTTAAAAGGTACGTCTTTGAAATTGCCCTGCGAAAGGAACTCGAACATGCCCGCCACTTTCACCAAAAGCGCCCTGGTCCTGAGCCTGCTGCTCGGCCTCGGTCAGGCGCACGCCGCCAGCCAGACTGATCCGAAAGCGATCGCTGCCACCAACGGCATCCCGCATCCGGCGGTGATCGCTCATCGTGGCGCCTCTTTCGATGCGCCGGAATCCACTGCGGCGTCCTACAAACTGGCCCGCGATCTTGGCGCCGATTACCTGGAAATGGACCTGCAGCGCAGCAAGGACGGCGTGCTGTTCGCCCTGCACGACGACAACCTGCAACGCACCACTGACGTTGCGACCAAATTCCCGGATCGCAAGGACGCCTCGGCCACCGCGTTCACCATGGCCGAACTGAAAACACTCGACGCCGGCAGCTGGTTCAACACCAAGTACCCGGATCGCGCGCGCCCGACTTACGCCGGGCTGAAAATTCTGACCCTTGATGAAATCATCGACATCGCCCAAGCCAATCCGCAACACAAGCCGGGCCTGTACATCGAGACCAAAGAGCCGCAACTGTTTCCCGGGATCGAGAAAGACCTGAAAGAGAAACTGCAGGATCGTGGCTGGCTGAGCCCGGCCGGTTCGAAACTGGCGAAGAGCGCACTGGGCGTTGGTCAGGGCAAAGGCAAAGTGATTCTGCAAACATTCGAGAAAAACAGCCTCGAACTGCTGGAAAAAGAAATGCCGCAAGTGCCGAAAATCCTCCTGTTGTGGGTGGGCGAAGGCAGCATCGAGCCAAAATCGAAAGTGACGTTTGCCGAATCCGGCGAGAAAGACAAAAACGTTTTCTACGGCAAACAAGAGCCGAAGTCCGAAGCCGAATTCAAACAATGGGTGGATTACGCCAAGGCCCAAGGCGCAATCGGTACCGGCCCGTCGGCGAAGCTGACCAAAGGTGGCGATCAGAGCTATTCGGATCTGGTGCAACCGTGGATGAATAAATACACCCACGACCAAGGCATGCTAGTGCACGTCTACACCGTCGATGAGCCGGTGGATTTCGAAAAAGTCATGGCGGCCGGTGTCGATGGCATCTTCACCAACCGCGCCAGCGAACTGTTGAAGTTCTATAAACGCCCGGCGGCCGGCAGCGTTGATCAGGTACTGAAGAACAACGGCTTCTGATCTTAAATCAAGGCGCTTTCATCGCGGGCAAGCCACGCTCCCACAGGTTCTGTGCAGGTGCATGGCTTGCCCGTTTTGTTTGGCTTTGGGATTTTAAGGGTGAGTTAAGTTGCACTGGTTAACCTGAGGCCACTTAAACGAATCACCCCAAGGAACGAACCGATGAAAACTTTGACTGCCCTGTTTACCGCCGCTGCCCTGACTCTTACCGCTGGCCTGGCCCAGGCTGATGTTCGCGTTGACCAGATTCCTGAACTGGTTAAGTCGGGCAAAATCAAGTCGCTGGAGTCGATGAACGCCGAAGCGCTGAAACTGCATCCGGGTGCGACGATTACTGACACCGACCTGGATAACCACTTCAACGGTTATGAGTATGAAGTTGAATTGAAAACTGCTGATGGCAAAGAGTTCGATGTGGACTTTGATGCAACTACCGGCAAAGTGCTGAGCAACAAGCAAGACACTTGATTGAACGCACCACCAAGAGCCGCACGATTGAAAGATCGTGCGGCTTTTTTTGTGTCTGGTGTTTGGCTTGGTTGATGTGTTGCCAGTGAGATTTTCTCCCCCCTCACCCCAGCCCTCCCGAAACGTCGGACCGCCCCCAAGGGGGCGAGAGGGAAAGGGAGCCGATCGGGGGTTACTCAAGACCTGAATGCGCCTCGATATTTCAGGTCGGCGTACCTCGAATAGTCACCACGGTCAGTTCCCTCTCCCTTGGGAGAGGGCTAGGGTGAGGGAGAAGGGCATCACGCCGAGGTGCTGACCAGCGAACCGGAAGTGCTGCTGTCAGAATCCTGCAACGCCTGCAACAACGAGGCAGTAGCAGTGGACAGGGACGCCGAGGTAGCGGTGATCTGCGCCTGTGCAGCGGCTACTTCGGCCGCCTTGGCATCAGAACTTTCCTGCTTCGCCTGCGCCGCTTGCAACGCTTGCTGCTCCTCCTGCAATTGCTTCTGCAGTTCGGCAATCTGCTTGCGCAGTTCCTTCACCGAATCCGATTCTTCACTGCTGGAATCGCTGTCACCCGCGGGTGCCGCACCACCGCCCGCAGCCACTTTGCTGGTGTCCGCTTTCACGCCAGTGCTGGCGGCTGCCGTGGTCGAGGTCTCGTCACCGACGTCGCTGATTGCGGTTTTACTGGTGGGTGTCGTGACGGTCTGATTGATCGAAACTGAAGTAATGCTGACCATGGAAAGGCTCCAATGCCGGTGATAGATAACCGGTCATCGACCATGGCTGCATCAATTTGAGATCGACTGTGTACCGACTCGGTATCCGAATCGGTACACGTTCAATGACCTCAGGCGCTGAGGCGCGCGGTGACTTCGTTCAACTGCCCCGACAGGCTATGCAGGTTCTGACTGGCGCTTTCAGTGCGCTGCACATTGTCGAGGTTGGTGCTGGCGATCGACGTGATCTCGGTGAGGTTGCGCGAGATGTCCTCGGCCACCGAGGTCTGCTCTTCCGCAGCGGTGGCGATCTGACGGTTCATGTCGCGAATCGCTTCCACTGCGTGGGTGATGCGCTCCAGCATCGCACCGGCCTGGGTTACTTGCTCAACGCTTTCATCACTGCGCGTCTGCCCGCTGTCGATGGCTTGCGCCGCATCCACCGCGCCGGTCTGCACGCTCTGAATGATCTGGTTGATCTCGATGATCGACTCGGCGGTGCGTTGTGCGAGGTTGCGCACTTCATCGGCAACCACCGCAAAACCACGCCCGGCCTCACCGGCCCGCGCCGCTTCAATCGCGGCGTTGAGCGCCAGCAGATTGGTCTGTTCGGCGATGCCGCGAATCACCTCCAGCACCTTGCCGATGCGGCCGCTGTCGGCTTCCAGACGACGAATCACCGTGGCGGTATTGGCGATTTCGCCGCGCATCTGCGTGATCGAGTGGATGGTGCTCTGCATGACCTTTTCACCCTGTTGGGCGGACTGATCAGCATCGTCGGCCGCACGCGCGGCATCGGCGGCGTGACGCGCCACTTCCTGCGCGGTGGCGGACATTTCGTTCATGGCCGTAGCGACTTGATCGGTGCGGTTGAACTGCTCGTTGGTGCCGCCAGCCATGGTCGTGGCGATCGCGTTCAACTCGCCGCTGGCGCTGTCCAGATCACTGGCGCTGCGCTGCAGACGGGTGAAGGTTTCGGCGAGAAAATCACGCAAGGTGTTGGCGGCAGCAGCGAGATTGCCCAGTTCATCCTGACGGTCGCTGACCACACGTTCGGCCAGTTTGCCGCGACTCAATTGGGTGACGTAATCGATGAGCTTGCGGATCGGCTCGACCAGGTTGCGGTTGACCAGCCACAGGCTCAACAGGCCGATCAGCAGACCCGACGCGAGCATCACCAACAGCCCCAGCCACACAGTGCGATCAGCCTCGGCACTGATCAGCGCCGACTGCGCGGTGCCTTGCTTGCGCAACTCGGCGACCAGTTCGCTCATCTGATCGCTGGCGGCACGGTCAACGCCTTTGACCGCCGCGTCACCTGCCGTCGGATCACCACCGGCAGCCACGTAGGCATCGCGGCCCTTCTGATAGGCAGAACCCAACTGACGATGCTCATCACGCAAACGTTCGATGCGGTTTTTCAGGCTCGGCTCGAGACCTTTCTGGCCGGCCAGTTCACCGAGGATGTTCTGCACATCGCGCTGACGGTCTTCGAACTGCCCCCAGTACTTGGCCAGATCCGCCGGCTGCTTGCCGCGCAACAACACGTTTTTCCATTCCTGCACCTGCACCTTGAATTGCAGGTTGGCCTCATCGATCAATTGCGACGTGTGCAAAGGACCGGCGATCAACTGGCTGTAACTCTGCACGCCGTTGGACAGGAAATGAAAACAGGCCAGGGCAATCAACAGCACCGCCAACAGGCTGCCGCTCAGCAGGGCGAGAATTTGCGTTCTCAGGGATTTTTGCAGCATCGAAAGATACTCAGGACAAGGATGAGGCACGCCCGGTAAGGCGTGAAATTTTGCCGGACATCCATGTCGGCGAGCCTTGGCTCATGGCCAAGCGCGCGCAACGTAACCCAAGCGTGATCGGCGCGCCAGAGCGCTTCTTGAAGAAAATCCGACCACCGGTAAGTCGCTGATTTGACGTCACTTTGCTGTCACATAAACGTCATGTGACATTGCGATGATGCGGCTCAGTGAACCTGCCATTTGCGTACCGACGCACCCTCCTCGCAGCGAGCCTCCATGAACCACAGCCTCGACATCAGTCATCGCGATCCTGATCTGTTTGGCCTGCTCTACGGCTATCGCTTCCTGCCCGGCGAACGTGGTCGCGAAGTCGATTCGGCCACAGCGTTGCGCTGTTTGCAGGACGACAGCGACAGCGGTGAATTCCTTTGGCTGCACCTCAATCTGGCGCATGCGGCGTGCGAGCGCTGGATGAAAAGTCATCTGCAATTGCCCGAAGAGTTTTTCGAGGCGCTGCACGAAGGCTCGCGCTCGACGCGCATCGAGCATGTCGACTCGGCGTTGCTGGCGGTGGTCAACGATGTGGTGTTCAACCTCAGCAGCATGGTCTCCTCGGACGTGTCGACGCTGTGGGTTTGTGTGCGCAGCAAACTGATCGTCAGTGCGCGTCTGCAACCGCTGCATTCGGTGGACAAACTGCGCTCGTCGGTGAAGGCCGGCGAGCGCTTTCGTTCACCCTCGGAACTGCTTGTGCATCTGCTGCGCGATCAAGGCGAAGTGCTGACGCAGATCGTGCGCAAGACCAGCATGAGCGTCGATCAGGTCGAGGACGAATTGCTCTCCTCGCGGCTGTCGACCAACCGTGCCGAACTCGGCGCCAACCGGCGGGTGCTGGTGCGGCTGCAACGGCTGTTGGCGCTGGAACCGGGTTCGTTATTGCGTTTGCTCAATCGGCCGCCGCCCTGGTTGCAGAAGGAGGACGTCAAGGAATTGCGCAAATCCACCGAGGAGTTTGCGCTGATCATCAACGACCTCACTGCACTGGGTGAGCGGATCAAACTGCTGCAGGAAGAGATCGCCGCCAACCTCAACGAACAGAGCAACCGCACGCTGTTTACTTTGACGGTGGTGACTGTGCTTGCGTTGCCAATCAACATCATTGCCGGTTTTTTCGGGATGAATGTGGGCGGGGTGCCGTTGTCGCAGGATCCGGAAGGGTTCTGGATTTTGGTCGCACTGGTGGCGACGTTTACCGTGATTGCCGGGCGTTGGGCGTTTCGCAAGCGCGGGGATTATTGACGCCTCAACGCTCGTTCCCATGCTCTGCGTGGGAATGCATCGAGTGACGCTCTGCGTCACAGGGGACGCGGAGCGTCCCGGGCGTCATTCCCACGCAGAGCGTGGGAACGAGCAGAAGACCGACGGTTGGGGTATTCAGCCAAACACTGACATGGCGCAGTCTCTCTGTAACATTCTGCAACGATCATGGGCGACATTCCTTCCCTCGCTCAGGATTGTCCTGCCATGGCTACTCCCTCCCTGACCGTCAGCCCCGCGTCCGCCCACAGTGGCAGGCCAGCCCTCGACAAGAAAACCGGTCCGTTCACCTACGTGATCTTTTTCGCAGTGTTGGCCATGGGGATGCTGTTCACCGCCTACAGCCTGATGCACGACATGCACGAACTCGGCACGGTGGTCACCACGTGGACGCCGTTTCTGTTGCTCGGTGTGGCGTTGCTGATTGCCCTGGGCTTTGAGTTCGTCAATGGTTTCCACGACACCGCCAACGCCGTCGCGACGGTGATCTATACCCACTCGCTGCCGCCGAACGTGGCGGTGGTCTGGTCGGGTTTCTTCAACTTCCTCGGCGTGCTGCTTTCGAGCGGCGCGGTGGCGTTCGGCATCATCGCTTTGCTGCCGGTGGAATTGATTCTGCAGGTCGGCTCGTCTGCCGGTTTTTCGATGATTTTCGCCCTGCTGATCGCGGCGATCCTGTGGAACCTCGGCACCTGGTGGCTGGGTTTGCCGGCGTCGTCGTCACACACTTTGATCGGTTCAATCATCGGCGTCGGCGTGGCGAATGCCTTGATGCACGGCCGTGACGGCACCAGCGGGGTCGACTGGGCGCAGGCGACCAAGATTGGATACGCCTTGTTGCTCTCGCCACTGGTCGGTTTCGGTTGCGCGGCGCTGTTGCTGTTGGCGCTACGCGCATTCGTGAAGAATCGTTCGCTGTACAAGGCCCCGGAAGGCAACACCCCGCCGCCATGGTGGATTCGCGGGTTGCTGATTCTGACCTGCACCGGCGTGTCCTTCGCTCACGGCTCCAACGACGGCCAGAAAGGCATGGGCCTGATCATGCTGATTCTGGTCGGCACGCTGCCGATGGCTTACGCCTTGAACCGCACCATGCCGGAAGAACAATCGCTGCAGTTCGCCGCCGTGGCGCAAGTCACCCAGCAAGCGTTGGTGAAAAGTGCCCCGCTGCCGACGCCCGCCGATCCGCGTGCGGTGCTCTCCGATTACGTGCGCAGCAAGGACGCCACGCCACAACTGATCCCCGCCCTTGCCGCCCTCACCGGGCACATCGGCGAAGAGGTCAAAGGCTACGGTTCGCTGGCGAAAGTCCCGGCCGAAGCCATGGGCAACGTGCGTAACGACATGTACCTGGCCAGCGAAAGCATTCGCCTGATGGACAAGAACAAGGTCGGCAATTTCGACGCCGACACCAGCGGCAAACTGCAGTTGTTCAAACAGCAGATCGACAACGCCACGCGGTTTATTCCGCTGTGGGTGAAAATCGCCGTGGCCATCGCGCTCGGGTTGGGCACCATGGTTGGCTGGAAACGGATTGTGGTGACGGTCGGCGAGAAGATCGGCAAGACCCATCTGACCTATGCGCAGGGCGCCTCGGCGGAAACCGTGGCGATGCTGACCATCGGTGCGGCGGACATGTTTGGTTTGCCGGTGTCGACGACCCATGTTTTGTCCTCGGGTGTGGCCGGGACCATGGTCGCCAATGGCGGCGGGTTGCAGATGAAGACCATCCGCAATCTGTTGATGGCGTGGGTGCTGACGCTGCCGGCGGCGATCCTGCTGTCAGGCAGCCTCTACTGGCTGTTCACCCAAATCTTCTGACCCTCCACAACTCCCCTGTAGGAGCTGCCGAAGGCTGCGATCTTTTGATCTTGTTTTTAAAAAGCAAAATCAAAAGATCGTCCGATCGCGGCCCGAGCCTTCGGCAGCTCCTACATTTGGATGTGTGGTGTTGGTTAGAGCGCGGAGCGAATCAGATCGCCGAGCCAATCCATAAACACCCTGACCCGCAATGGCAAATGCCGTTGCCGCGCATACAACAATGAAATCCCCATCGCTGGCGCGGTGAATTGCGGCAACACAGTCACCAGTTCGCCGTTATCCAGATGCGGCTGCATGCCGGTACGCGGCACCTGCGTCAGACCAAATCCACCGAGGCACGCCGACTCGTAAGCGTCGGTGCTGTTGACCGTAATGCTGCCTGCCATCGGCAAGCGTTTAACCTGACCGCCCTCCTCGTACACAAAACCTTCCGAACGCGAGCCGAGCACGCCGACGTAATGCACCAGCCGATGCTGCGCGAGATCTTCCAGGGTCTGCGGCACACCGTAGCGCTCAAGGTAGGCCGGGCTGGCGCAGTTAACCATGGGAAAGTCACCGAGGTGCCGCGCCACCACCGATTGATCCGGCTGCGCGCCAATCCTCACCACACAATCGAAGCCTTCGCTGAGCAGATCAACACGGCGATCGGTGCTGCTGATTTCCAGCTCCAGATTCGGGTGACGCTCCATGAACTGCGGCAAGCGCGGCATGATCAGGCGCCGCGCGAGAATGTTCGGCATGTCGACCCGAATGCGCCCGGTCAACGACGCTTCGTCCTGGCGAAACAGGCCTTCGATCTCGTCCATGTGCGAGAGCAGGTCCTTGCTGCGTTCGTATAACACCAAACCGTCCTGCGTCGCCTGAACCTTGCGCGTGGTGCGTTGCAGCAGGCGTGTACCGAGCAGTGCTTCGAGCGCTTGCACGTGTTCGGACACGGTCGAGCGTGGTAAGCCCAAGCTCTCGCCAGCGAGGGTGAAACTCGACAGCTCGCTGACCCTGACGAAGGTGCGCAGCAGTTCCAGTTTGTTCATGGGCCGCTCGTAGATTGTTCGGCTGAGCCGATCAGTGATTTCGGATTAACTCTGTTTATCACCTCAGGGCGGATAAATAAACTGAGCCCATCACCAATCACTGCAATCGAGGAAGTCCCTATGAACCGTAAAATCGCATTGATCACCGGCGCCAGCCGTGGCCTCGGTAAAAACGCCGCACTGCATCTTGCCGCTCAAGGCATCGACATCATCGGCACCTATAACAGCCGCGCCGATGAAGCCCAGGCACTGGTAACCGAACTGCAGGCACTCGGCGCGAAAGCCGTGATGCTGCAACTGGACGTCGGCCGCAGCGAAACCTTTGCCGATTTTGGTATACGTGTTGAGCAGGCATTGCAGCAGACGTTCGACCGTCAGCGTTTTGATTTCCTGATCAACAACGCCGGGATCGGCGTGCATGCCCTGTTTGCCGAAACCACGCCGGAGCAGTTCGATCTGCTGATGAACATCCAGTTGAAAGGGCCGTTCTTCCTGACCCAGCAATTGCTGCCACTGATTAACGACGGCGGCCGGATCATCAATATTTCCAGCGGCCTGACCCGTTTCAGCCTGCCGGGTTACGGCGCTTATGCGGCGATGAAAGGCGCGATGGAAGTGCTGACCCGTTATCAGGCCAAAGAGCTGGGTGCGCGGCAGATTGGCGTGAACATTCTTGCGCCGGGGGCGATTGAAACGGACTTCGGTGGTGGCGCAGTACGCGACAACTCAGCAGTGAATGCGATGGTCGCCAGCAATACCGCGCTGGGCCGTGCCGGGCAACCGGATGATATTGGCGGGGCGTTGGCGTTGCTGCTGTCGCCGGGTGGACAGTGGATCAATGGCCAGCGGGTTGAGGCATCCGGCGGCATGTTCCTCTAACCAACGCTGAAACACCTTCACATGTAGGAGCTGCCGAAGGCTCCTACACGGGGATCGAGATTAGTTCTGGCAGGCATTACGGGTCATGAAGCGCTCGCGCACTACGTCATAGCCCCAGTGATACACGTAGGTGTACGGCAGAAAGAACAGCAACACGCCGATGTCGAGCAAAAACGCCTGCCACAGGCTGACCGACAACCACCAGGCAATCAGTGGCACGCCCATTACGATCAAACCACCCTCGAACAGCAGCGCGTGTACCACTCGCACCCAAGCATTGTGCGCAACGTTCATGCGCGCAAGCATACGATCAAAGAAGCGGTTGAACACCACGTTCCAACCCAGCGCCAACAGGGCGATCAACACCGTCACCGCGCCCATTTCCAGCATCGGTTTTTGCATGATCCACGCCAGCAACGGTGTGCAGATCAGGATGGCCAGCAGTTCGAAACCAACGGCTTGAAAAATACGTTCAGAGATGGATTTGTGGGCAGTCATGGCCTGAGTCCTTGAGTGAAGATGGTTGCCATGATCTATGCTCGCATCGATACTTCATAACCAATAACCATCGATCAAGGCGATACTTTATGATTTCGCAAGAAGTGCTGTTGGCATTTGTTCAGGCAGCCACCCAAGGCTCGTTTTCCGCAGCGGCACGCAAACTCGGGCGCAGTCAGTCGACCATCAGCGCAGCGGTGGCCAGTCTTGAGATCGATCTGGACCTGCAGTTGTTCGATCGCAGCAGTCGTAAACCGACGCTGACCCCGGCCGGGCATGTGATGCTGCAACGCGCCGAGGCGATTCTGGCGGCCAGCAGTCGCCTGGAAATGACCGCACGACAGTTGTCCCAAGGCGTCGAACCGAAGCTGACGGTGGCGATTTCCGACACGTATCAGTCGTACCGTTTTGAAGCGGCGCTGGTCGGGTTTGAGCAGCGTTATCCGGATCTGGAACTGGAATGCCTGATTGCCGAATGCGATGACTTGATTGAGCTGGTGCAACGCGGTCGCGCGCACTTGGCCTTCGCTGATATGCAAGAGAACTACCCGCCGGATCTGGTGACGTCGACAGTGGCCGAGCGCACGGAAATCGCCTTGTTCGTCAATCGCGATCACGCGCTGGCCAAGCTCGATCACATTGATCAGCAGATCCTCGAGCAGCACCGTGAATTGCGCCTGGCGACCATCGTCAATCCGTATGACAGCCGCGGCAAAGGTCGCGTGTGGTCGGCACCGAGTTATCTGATGTTGTTGGAGATGGCCGAAAAGGGTTTTGGCTGGGCGCCGCTGCCGCGTTGGCTGGCGCAGCGTTATGGCAATGATTTGCTGGTGGAGTTGAAGGTGCGCGGCTGGCCTAAGCCGGTGTTTGTTGATGCGTTGTGGTCGCGGCTGTATCCGCCGGGGCCGGCGGGGAGTTGGTTATTGAGCAAGATGCTGGAATAACGGCGCTGCTGATCGCTGGCAAGCCTGAAGTCAAAAGCCCCTCACCCCAGCCCTCTCCCGGAGGGAGAGGGAGCCGACCGAGGTGTCTTGCGTCAGACATCGACCTGAAAGACCGAGTCGATTATGGAATCATTGCGACCTTAAAGCTCAACCAGATTGGGTCGATTCTGGATTCACTGCGACCTTAAAGCTCAACCAGATTGGGTCGATTCTGAATTCACTGCGACCTTAAAGCTCAACCAGATTGGGTCGATTCTGGATTCAAAGCCGATCGTTCAAGTCGGTGAAATTCTCCAATATCCCCCAATCAGTCCCCTCTCCCCCTGGGAGAGGGCTAGGGTGAGGGCAATTCCAGCGCCGAAAGCCGCCCTTCAATAAACCGCCGCTCCGGTTCCTGCCGCGTAAGCTCCAAGGCGCGCAAATACGCCGCCCGCGCCTCCTCCACCCGGCCCAACTGCCGACAAAACTCCGCCCGCGCCGAATGCGCCAAGTGGTAATCCTGCAATTCGCCGCGCGCCAAAATTTCTTCAATCAAACTCAACCCGGATAGCGCCCCGTCGCGCTTGGCCACCGCGACCGCTCGATTCAATTCAATCACTGGCGAGGGCACCGCGCGCAGTAGTACGTCATACAGCCCGACGATCTGCGCCCAATCCGTCTCCGCCGCTGACAGCGCCTCGGCATGCACCGCCGCGATCGCTGCCTGCAAACAATACGGCCCAAACCGCCGCGTGGTCAGCGCACGCTCAACCAGCGCACACCCTTCAGCAATCAACCCGGCATCCCACAAGGCACGATCCTGATCATCCAGCAGCACCAGTTCACCACTCGGCGAAGTCCGCGCCGGTCGCCGTGATTCGTGCAACAGCATCATCGCCAACAATCCCATGACCTCCGGCTCCGGCAGCAACTCCATCAACAACCGCCCCAGCCTGATCGCCTCACGCGTCAGATCCTCACGGATCAACTCCGCGCCAATCGACGCCGAATACCCCTCGTTGAACACCAGATAAATCACCCGCAACACGCTGTCGAGGCGTTCGGGCAATTCGCTCAGGCTCGGTACTTGATAAGGGATTTTCGCATCACGGATCTTGGCTTTCGCCCGCACGATGCGCTGGGCAATCGCCGCTGGCGCGCAGAGAAAGGCGCGAGCGATTTCCTCGGTGGTCAGGTCGCAGACTTCGCGCAAGGTCAGCGGCACTTGCGCATCCGCCGCCAGCGCCGGGTGACAACAGGTGAAGATCAGCCGCAGACGATCGTCTTCCACGTCCTCGCCACTCCAGTCGGCCTGCTCGAGTTCTTCCAACTGCGCCAACAGCAAGGGCTGTGAAGCTTTGAAGCGTGCACGTCGACGCAACACATCAATCGCCTTGAAGCGCCCGGTCGACACCAGCCAGGTGCGCGGATTGTCCGGTACGCCGTCGCGCTGCCAGCGTTCGACCGCGACGAAGAACGCCTCGTGCAAGGCTTCTTCGGCGAGGTCGAAATCGCCGAGCAGGCGAATCAGTGTCGCCAGAATCCGCCGCGAGTCTTCGCGATAGACCTGCTCGACCCGCGCCCGAACCTCAGACATTCAACTGTCGAACCGGGCGTACTTCAACGCTGCCGACCCGCGCCGCCGGAATGTTGCCGGCGACCTGGAGCGCTTCGTTGAGGTCCTTGGCGTCGATCAGGTAGAAGCCGGCCAGTTGCTCCTTGGTTTCGGCGAACGGGCCGTCGGTGATCGACAGTTTGCCGTTGCGCATACGCACCGTGGTGGCGGTCTGCACCGACTCCAGCGCCTCGGCAGCAACCATCCGCCCGCTGCCCTGAATCGACTCGGCGTACGCCCAGCACTCAGCGTCTTTCGGGCTGTCGGGCGACGAATGCAGCAGGTGCTCATCGCTATAGACCAGGCATAAATACTTCATGGCGTTCTCCTGAAGCGGACGGTTCAACTATGGCTGAAGATCAGGGCTGTACATCAAACAGGGTCGCGCCGCTCATCGGATCGAACGGTGCCGACCAGTGTTCGTGGACGATTTTCCAGGCCCCGCCAACCTGCCGATAGCAGGCGGTGACGCGCATCCAGCAGCTCTGGGTTTCGCCTTTCTCATTGGTGCCACCGCAGTTGGCCACCCAGTGCGCGAAGGCGATGTTGTCGGCGCTTTCGATGGCGATTTCGTGGAACTCGAAAATGTGCGGGCCGGGGCACATTTCCATGCAGTCGACCCAGTGCGCGCGGTAGGCGGCTTTGCCCTTGAATTGCAGGGCCTTGATCGCGTCGAAGGAGACGATGTCGTCGGCGTACAACGCCATGACTTTCTCCACGTCCTTGGTCATGACGGCTTCGCGGTAGGTGTTGATCAGGGTCTGGATTTCAGATTGTGCGCTCATGGTGTTCTCCGTGGTTTTTGTTGTGAAGACACTCTTAGTCGCTTGGTGAACCGGCAGATCGACAGAGCAAACAAAAAAATTCTACAGAAGACAAAATCGCTAGAATCCGAGGCTCATCTTTGTAGGAAAAAGGAAATTCCCGTGTCAGCCCAACTCGTGCCGTACGACAGCCTCAACGCCTTGCAGCGTGAGCAAGTCGAGGCGATTGAAATCCATGCCGAGCAGATCAAGTTCTCTGGCGATATTCATGGTGCGTTGCACACGCTGCTGTCGAAGCCCGGCCCCGGCGTGAAGGGTTTTGCCCTGTTGGCGGATGAAGTGCCGGTGGCGTTTCTGCTGCTCAAACGCCCGCCGGTGTTGCCGGCCTGGGCCGATGAACACAGCGCCACCTTGCATGCGTTGCAGGTTGATCGCAGGGCGCAGGGCAAGGGTTTCGGCAAGGCGTGTCTGCAAGCACTGCCCGAGGTTGCGCGTCAGGCGTGGCCGGAGATCAAAGGGTTAGAGTTGTCAGTGGATGCCGATAACGACGCGGCGATCGCGCTGTACGCCAAACACGGTTACGTCGACAGCGGCGAAGCGTACAAGGGCCGAATCGGTTATGAGCGGCGCATGGGGCTGTTTTTCTAAGTCATCGAGGGAAGCACGATGATCGATTCAATCGAAGCACTGGAAGCTATTTACGGATTGCCCCACGAGCGGGCGGTGCGCAAGCAGATCGGTTTTCTCAACGAGGATTATCAGGCGATGGTGCGGGTTTCGCCGCTGGTGATCGTCAGCTCGGTGGGCGCCGATGGCCTGGATAATTCGCCGCGCGGTGACAAAGCCGGGTTTGTGCGGATCATTGATGAGCGCACGCTCGCGCTGCCGGATCGCCCGGGCAATAACCGCATCGATACCTTGCGCAATGTGCTGCAGGATTCGCGGGTGTCGTTGCTGTTCATCATTCCGGGGATTGGTGAAACGTTGCGGGTCAATGGCACAGCGACGATCAGTGCAGATCCACAGTTGCTGGAAAGCTTTGCGGTGAATGGCAAACCGGCGAAAACGGTGTTGCTGGTGACAGTGGAGGCGGCGTTCTTTCATTGCTCGAAAGCCTTCGTCCGCTCCGATGCGTGGAACCCGGAAACGCACTTGCCGCGCTCGGCCCTGCCCTCTGCTGGCGCCTTCCACAAGCGCCTGAATGATGGCGAGTTCGATGCCGAAACCTACGACCGTGAAGCGCCGAAACGGGTAAGCGATACCCTCTACTGACCCTCCCGTGAATGATCGTTCCCACGCTCTGCGTGGAAATGCAGCCGGGGACGCTCTGCGTCCCAAAGTCGTGACGCATAGCGTCACAGGAGGCATTCCCACGCGGAGCGTGGGAACGATCAGTATCGGGATTGAATCAGAGCGTGAGGATCATCTCGTGCCACGCCATGCCGCCGTGGTCGGACTCCGACGGTTTGATGTAGGCAAAGCCAAACCCGGCATACAACGGAATGTGCTTTTCCTTGCACATCAAATGAATCGTCGCTTTTTCCATCGCACGCATACGCTCGATGAACTCGCCCATCAAGCGCTTGGCCAAACCCTGCCCCTGATAATCCGGGTGCACCACCACCGACATGATCACCACGTTCGGCCCTTTCGGGTCGTGGCCGATCAGTTCCTTGAACGCCTCGTCCGACATCTGCACATCAAACGCCGCGCCGGAATTGATGAAGCCTGCGACGACGCCATCCACTTCGGCCACCACGAAGCCTTCCGGCCAGGTGGCGATGCGCGTGGCGATCTTCTCGCGGGTCGCCGCTTCGTCGCCTTCATAGGCAACGGTTTCGATGGCGTAGCAGCGGTCCAGGTCGGCGGCGGTGACGTTGCGGATGAGGGTGTTCATGGCGGCTCGGAAATCAGCAGAAGAAAGTGCCGAAAGCATAAAGGAATAAGGCCTGCATATCGATGCGCACGGGCGGCGTAAAGCTTGCGTATAAGCGCTTTTCTTCGCGGTCGGAGCGGGCTATTTCTGCGGTGTGTCTCTGATCACCCTTGGGGGAAACCGCTTATGAGCAGCGTTGAAATCGGCCTGTTGATGGTGTTGGGCATCAGTACTTTCGGCTTTATCACCTTGGGCATCGACCTGTTGCGGGCGCGACGTAAACAGCGTTGAAAGCATGAGGCGGACATGGATCCGCCTCATGCTTGTCCGCTCAAACCTTGGTATCGACAGGCACGCAGATTTCCAGTTTGCCGGTGTGCTCCTTCGGGTTGAAGTCGGCGCTGTAACGCTCGAGTTCCGGGGCGTTGAGCTCCACGTAGTGAGAGCTCGGCAACCAGGTTTTGTAGATGTATTGCAGGGTTTGCGGCAATTGATCGAGCGGTCCCTTGTGCTCGAACACCGCGTATTGCCGGGGCAGCACTTCCACCCACTGATAGACCTTCTGGTCGAGGTCATCAAGCCTGCTGATTTCCACCCCGGCGATGTAATCGAAGCCACCCTTGCCGTCGAAATTGCAGCAAACACCGTAGGTCACTTCGTTCTTTTGCCCTTGGATTTTTCCCAGGTGCGGCAAGAACTTTTCCCACAGCGCCGGAATGTCTTTGGCTGTGTCTTGGGTAAATCGACCGCGAAAACCTGCAATCAGCAGGAAGTGTCCATGTTCGAAGCGAGGTTCAGCCACTTCGACGCGTTTTTGCTCATCCATGACTCGACTCCTGGAACAAAAGAGGGGTTCGGCTGGGAGTATAGAAAGCCAAAGCCGATTCGCACGTTTACAGCGCGTGCAACTGCTCGACGGCGCCGGAACCGACAAATTCGTTATAGCCAGATACGATCACGTACACCGCGAAATAGCAGAAGATCGCTGCAGATGCCAGGTAGGAATAGCGCAACAGCTTATCGCCCAACAGCTTGCCACCATGGCTCGCGGCAAAGCATAAACCCGCCGACCACAGCAGCCCGGCGCAAAGGAATCCGCCAAGGAACAGCGCCGAACTCACCGGCCCACCGCCACCGGAACGGGCGATCAACGTACCGCCAACAGCAGCGAACCAGAGAATCGCGCTCGGCGACGACATCGCGAGAAATATCCCCCGGAAGAACTCCTTGCGATGGGAGTTCTGCCCCACTTCCGCCGTGGCCGCCAACTGCGCCTCGTGGTGAATCGCCGAGTAAATCATCTTCGCCGCAAAGTAGATCAGCAGCGCCGAACCACCAATCCACAGCACCCAGCGCACTGTTTCGTATTGCAGCAAAACCGTCATGCCGGCCAGCGCCAGCACCGCGTAAATCAGGTCGCCGACACAGGTACCGAGGCCCAGCGCGAAGCCCTGAAAGTAACCGCGCTGCATCGCCAGGGTGATCATCGCGATGTTGGCCACGCCGATATCCAGGCACAGCGAAAGGCTCAGCAAGAAGCCGCTGGTGAATTCCATCTACCGATTTCCTTGGGACAAAATTGTTTACAAACGGGCTGGACAGTATGCCATCACTGACCTTATCTTCCGCCACAGGTCACCGCAGTGACCAGCGTCGCTCGGACGGTTCCGGGCGCTTACGTTATCCGAGGCAACAATGGCTGAACAAGGTTCGCCGCGCCGCTTTGCGCGCATAGATCGACTCCCCCCTTACGTTTTCAACATCACCGCCGAGCTGAAGATGGCCGCGCGTCGTCGTGGTGAAGACATCATCGACTTGAGCATGGGCAACCCCGACGGCGCCACGCCGCCGCACATTGTCGAAAAACTCGTACAAGTTGCCCAACGCGAAGACACCCACGGTTACTCCACATCCAAGGGCATTCCACGCCTGCGCCGGGCGATTTCCAATTGGTACAAGCAGCGCTACGAGGTCGATATCGACCCGGAAAGCGAAGCCATTGTCACCATCGGTTCCAAGGAAGGCCTGGCGCATTTGATGCTGGCGACCCTCGATCAGGGCGACACCGTACTGGTGCCGAACCCGAGTTACCCGATTCACATCTACGGTGCGGTGATTGCCGGCGCCCAGGTGCGTTCGGTGCCGCTGGTGCCGGGCGTGGACTTCTTCGATGAACTGGAACGAGCGATTCGTGGCTCGATTCCGAAGCCGAAAATGATGATCCTCGGCTTCCCGTCGAACCCGACCGCGCAGTGCGTGGAGCTGGATTTCTTCGAACGGGTGATCGCCCTCGCCAAGCAGTACGACGTGCTGGTGATTCACGATCTGGCCTACGCCGACATCGTCTACGACGGCTGGAAAGCCCCGTCGATCATGCAGGTGCCGGGCGCCAAGGACATCGCGGTGGAGTTTTTCACCCTGTCTAAGAGCTACAACATGGCCGGCTGGCGCATCGGTTTCATGGTCGGCAACCCGGAACTGGTCAACGCGCTGGCGCGGATCAAGAGCTACCACGACTACGGCACTTTCACTCCGCTGCAAGTGGCGGCGATTGCTGCGCTGGAAGGCGATCAGCAATGCGTGCGCGACATCGCCGAGCAGTATCGCCAGCGGCGCAATGTGCTGGTCAAAGGCCTGCATGAACTGGGCTGGATGGTCGAGAACCCGAAGGCGTCGATGTATGTCTGGGCGAAGATTCCCGAGCAGTACGCGCATCTGGGCTCGCTGGAATTCGCCAAGAAATTGCTGGCCGAGGCTAAAGTTTGCGTCTCGCCGGGGGTTGGTTTTGGTGAGTATGGCGATGATCACGTGCGCTTTGCGCTGATCGAAAACCAGGACCGGATTCGTCAGGCGGTGCGCGGGATTCGCGGGATGTTCCGGGCGGATGGCTTAGTCGCAAAAACTGGCGGCTAACACAAAACCTGTAGGAGTCTGATCGTTCCCACGCTCCGCGTGGGAACGCAGCCCGGGACGCTCCGCGTCCCAAAGCGGACGCAGAGCGTCCATTGAGGCATTCCCACGCAGAGCGTGGGAACGATCACCCACAAAAAAACCGCATCGCTGCGGTTTTTTTGTGTCTGCGAGAAGCCGCTTAAACGAACAGCGACAACAGCAGGATAAAGCCCAACGCGACGATGGACAGGATGGTTTCCATCGCCGTCCAGGTCTTGAACGTCTCGGCCACGGTCATGTTGAAGTACTGCTTCACCAGCCAGAAACCGGCGTCGTTCACGTGCGACAGAATCAACGAACCGGCACCGGTAGCGAGTACCAGCAGCTCACGGTTCACACCCGGAATCATCCCCACCACCGGCACCACAATGCCCGCGCCGGTAATGGTCGCCACTGTGGCCGAACCGGTCGCGATACGAATCACCGCTGCCACCAGCCACGCCAGCAGGATCGGCGAGATCTGCGCACTAACGGCCATGTGGCCGATCACGTCGCCGACACCGCTGGTGACCAGCATCTGCTTGAAGCCGCCACCAGCACCGATAATCAGGATGATCGCCGCGGTTGGCGCCAGGCTTGCGTCGAGCCACTTGAGCATTTGCTGGGAACCGATGCCCTGCTTGTGCCCGAAGGTGTACAGCGACAGCAGCAACGCCAGCAACAGTGCCGAGATCGGGTGACCGATCATGTCCATCCAGGTGCGGAAGAAGTGACCGTCCGGCAACGCCACGTCAGCGAAGGTTTTCAGCAGCATCAGGAACACCGGCAGCAGCACGGTGATCAGGGTGATGCTGAAGCTCGGCAGCGTGGTCGAGTCGTCATTTTCACGGGCCAGTTGATCGACCAGTTCCTGATTCGGGTGACCCGGAATGTGCTTGGCGATAAACGTACCGAAGATCGGACCGGCAATGATCGCGGTCGGCAGCGCAACGATCAGACCATAAAGAATGGTCTTGCCGATGTCAGCGCCGAACACGCCGATGGCCAGCAGCGGGCCCGGGTGCGGTGGCACCAGACCGTGCACGGCGGACAGGCCGGCAAGCAACGGGATACCGATCTTGATGATCGACACGCCGGTGCGACGGGCAACGATGAACACCAACGGAATCAGGAGCACGAAGCCGATTTCGAAGAACAGCGGGATGCCCACCAGGAACGCGGCGAACATCATCGCCCACTGGACTTTGTCTTTGCCGAACGCACGGATCAGGGTCTGGGCGATTTGATCCGCCCCGCCCGACTCGGCCATCATTTTGCCGAGCATGGTGCCCAGCGCAAGGATGATACCGACGAAACCGAGGACGCCACCGAAGCCGTCCTGGAACGCCTTGATGATGGTGCCGATCGGCATGCCGGAGGTCAGACCGAGGAACGCAGCAGCGATGGTCAGGGAGATAAATGGGTGAATCTTGAATTTGGTGATCAGGATAATCAGGCCGATTACCGTGACCACTGCATCGAGCAGCAGGTAGGCGTCGTGGGACATGCCAAACATTGGGGGTGTCTCCTGGATTGTTGTTGTTATTAAAGCGGGTTAAACAGAAGTCGGGAGGACAGCGCTATCTCTTTCAACACACTCATACCGCCTGTTTCAGACCGTGGGCCTGCCACCAGACGTGAGCCTGGGACGCCAGTTCTTCAACGCTGTGGATCGAGGCATTCAGGGCCAACGTCAACGGTTCGCCCTTGGGCGACTCGAGGGTGGCGAACTGGCTTTCGATCAGCGTGGCCGGCATGAAGTGGCCCGGACGATGGGACACACGCTCAGCGGCAACTTCAGGGGTCAATTCGAGAAACACGAAGCCCAGGCCCGGCAAGGCACTGCGCAACACTTCGCGATAACTGTGTTTAAGGGCCGAGCAGGTCAGCACCGGACGTTTGCCCGATGCATCGACGCGACGCAGTTCATCGCACAGGCTGTCGAGCCAGCCGGCACGGTCGTCGTCGTTCAGGGGGATCCCCGCGCTCATCTTTTCGATGTTCGCGGCCGGATGGAAAGTATCGCCTTCAATGGCAGTGGCGCCGCTCAATTGGCACAGGGCCTCGCTGACGCACGTCTTGCCGCAACCGGCAACGCCCATGATGACCAGGGCGGTGATGGGATGACTCATATAACACCTCAGCGCGCAGACAGCGCTACCTTTGCTAGCTATGACTCTAGTGCACAGGCAGAAGTTGCCGACGCCTTCTTGTCGTTTTTTTGGGTTGCAGCAGGTTTGTTCCCAACACCAAAAAGCGAAGATCAGGCAGGACCTCGCTTACGCATTTACAGCTGCATCAGGACAGCGCTACCTTAGTGCCTTGATTTTTGTTTGGCAAGCCGTCGATGACCACCCCTAAAAACGATAAAAATACCCGCACCACCGGCCGTCCCACCCTCAATGAAGTTGCCCGCCTCGCCGGTGTCAGCCCGATTACCGCTTCTCGCGCCTTGCGCGGGGTCAGCACCGTGGCCACCGAACTGGTGGAAAAAGTGCAGAAAGCCGCCCTCGAACTCAACTATGTGGTCAACCCGGCCGCCCGCGCTTTAGCCTCGGCGCAGAGCCATTCGGTGGTGGTGTTGGTACCGTCGCTGTCCAACCTTTTGTTTATCGACACGCTGGAAGCCATTCATCGGGTGCTCACGCCCAAAGGCTTCGAAGTGCTGATCGGCAACTTCCACTATTCACGCGATGAAGAAGAAAACCTGCTGCGCAACTACATGGCCTATCAGCCGCGTGGTTTCTTGTTGACCGGGTTTGACCGCACCGAAAGTTCGCGACGGATGATCGAGGCGAGCAACATTCCCTGCGTGTACATGATGGAACTGGACAGCGCCGCCGGGGTGAATTGCGTCGGATTTTCGCAACTGAGTGCCGGTGAAACGGCGGCCGAGCATTTGCTCTCCCGTGGGCGCAAACGTCTGGCTTACATTGGCGCGCAACTCGATCAGCGCACGTTGTTGCGTGGCGAAGGCTTTCGCAAAGCGTTGCAGAAGGCCGGGCGTTATGACCCGGATCTGGAAGTGCTGACGCCTCGCTCTTCATCGGTGGGCTTGGGCGGGGAACTGTTTTTGCAGTTGCTCGCGGCGCACCCGGATGTCGATGCGATCTTCTTTGGTAACGACGATTTGGCCCAGGGCGCTTTGCTGGAAGCGCTGCGCAATGGCATCAAGATTCCTGAGCAAGTGGCGATTCTTGGTTTCAACGACTTGCCGATGTCCGAACACATGGTGCCGCGCTTGAGCAGCATCAATACCCCGCGTGAAGCGATTGGCCGGCGCGCGGCGGAGCAGATGCTGACGTTGATGGCCGGTAACAGCGTCGCGCGCCCGGTTGAAGACATGGGCTTTGAACTGAAGATCCGCGAGAGCACCTGACCCTTCACAAACGCTGAGTTGAAACACACCCCTTCACCGATCGTTCCCACGCTCTGCGTGGGAATGCCTCAACGGACGCTCCGCGTTCGGCTTTTGATGGGACGCAGAGCGTCCCGGGCTGCATTCCCACGCATAGCGTGGGAACGATCAACCGCCCAACAATTCGACGAGGGCATGCGCGCCCTTCTGCAATGGCTGGCTCTTGAGCCACACCGCATGCACCGGCATCACCAGACCGTTTTCGATGTTGCGAAAATTCAGCCGTTTCAGTCGCCCGGAGTCGATCCGCGGCTGCACCACCGACAGCGGAAAGTTACCCCAACCCAATCCCGCCTCGACCATTTCCATCGCCGTCTCAAGGCTGTCCGTGCGCCAATACGACTCCGCCACCAACGGTCGCGTCTCACTGATCGGCAAGTCGCGACTGGCGACGATGATCTGCCGCACGTGCACCAGATCTTCAAGAAACACATCCCGCCCCTGCAACAACGGGCTGTCCGCCGCCAGCGTGGCGATCATCCGCTCGCTGCCGACAAACTGAAAACGCTCCAGCACATTCATGCTCAGCCCGGCGAACGCCAGGCACACGCTGACCCGGCCGCTGTGCAGCATCGCCAGCACGTCATCTTGCGGCGCGGTCAGCACTTCGATATCCAACAGCGGATGCCGCTCGGCGATCTCCTTGATTGCCGCCAGCAAACGACGGCGGTCGATGTCCGCGACCACGCCGATCGACAACTTGCTCTCCAGTCCCAACGACAACTCCACCGCGTGCACTTGCAGTTGCTTGAGCTGCTCGGCAATCAGCCGCGCGTGTGGCACCAGCGACAGCGCCATCGCCGTGGGTTGCGGTTCGCGATGGCTGCGGTCGAACAGCAGATAACCCAGTTCGGCTTCAAGGTTGCCAATGCTCATGCTGACGGCGGAAGGCACCCGACCCAATGCGCGAGCCGCCGCTGAAAACGAGCCGCGCTCAATCACCGCAAGAAACAGCTCGATACTGTCGCTGTTGAAATTCACCCTGAACACCTATCAATAGAACTGAAAGTAGCTGACTTTTTCTGTCAGCCCTATTGAAGCTATCTTTCGCCGCCTTCGCCAGTCCCGCTGGCCAACAAACGGCAAGAAAGAGGCAAATCCCCATGCAAGGCGTCAAACGCAAACTGGTCTATGTGTCGCTCTACGAAGTGATCGGCATGACCTTCTCCGCCCTTGGTCTGGCGCTGTTGTCCGGCACCTCCCCGGGCAGCACCGGGCCGCTGGCGGTGATCATCACCACCATAGCCGTCACCTGGAATTTCATTTACACCTCGATGTTCGAACACTGGGAAAGCCGCCAGATTTCGCGCACCCGCACGGTGAAACGCCGCATCGCCCATGCGATCGGCTTTCAACTGACGTTGATCGTGTTTCTGATTCCGTTGATCGCCTGGTGGATGAACATCAGTCTGGTGCAGGCGTTTCTGCTGGATCTGGCGCTGATCATTTTCATCCCGTGCTACACGTTTGCCTTCAACTGGCTGTTCGACCGGATCTTCGGCTTGCCGGCCTCGGCGTTGCCAGATTCGGCGGCTGCGGCATAAATCGTTAATTCGTAAACAGATATTGCAAGGAATCAGCGGTTTACCCGGTTAAACCGCCGATATTCACAATCCGTTAACTCCGATAGCAGGCTAAGCTTTTCCATCAATAAAAAATGGATCAGCCCCATGACTGCTCACGCCTCCGCCGCCGCGCAAAGCGACGGCATCGACCCGATCCGCGCCGCTCAGGTGTCCGCCCGCATCGATCGCCTTCCGGCGGTCGCGACGATTTGGCGCTTGGTGGCGCTGCTGTCAATCGGTGGTTTCTTCGAACTCTACGACCTGTTCCAGACCGCCTACATCAGCCCCGGTCTGATCCGCGATGGCATCTTCGCCACCGGTAATCAGGGCGTGTTCGGCTTCTCCGATCAGGCGGCGTTCGCCTCGGCGACGTTCCTCGGTCTGTTCCTCGGCGCCAGCCTGCTCAGCCCTTTGGCTGATCGTTTTGGTCGTCGCGCGATCTTCACCTTCGCGCTGGTCTGGTACACGGTGGCGACGGTGTTGATGGGCATTCAGAGCTCGGCGCTGGGCATCATTTGCATGCGCTTTCTGGTTGGCATCGGTCTGGGTATCGAACTGGTGACCATCGACGCTTACCTCTCGGAACTGGTGCCCAAACGCATGCGCAGTTCGGCATTTGCTTTTGCGTTTTTCGTGCAGTTTCTGTCGGTGCCCGCGGTGGCGTTGATGTCATGGTGGCTGGTGCCGCAGGCGCCATTCGGCGTGTCCGGCTGGCGTTGGGTGGTGTTGGCGAGCGCGGTGTTTGCGCTGTTTATCTGGTGGCTGCGCAAGCGTCTGCCGGAATCGCCGCGCTGGCTCGCGCAACATGGCCGCTTTGATGAAGCCAAGCGGATTCTCGATGGCATCGAAGCACGATGCGAGAAGGATCACGGTAAACCGCTGGATACGCCGGAAACCGTTCCGGTCGACGTCGAAGGCAAGGGTCGCTTCGCCGACATCTGGCAGCCGCCGTATCGCCGCCGCGCGTTGATGCTGATTGTCTTCCACATCTTCCAGGCCATTGGGTTCTTCGGTTTCGGCAACTGGCTGCCGGCGCTGCTGTCCGGTCAGGGTGTCAGTGTCACCCACAGTTTGATGTATGCGTTCATCATCACCCTCGCCTACCCGCTCGGGCCGCTGCTGTTCGTGAAGTTCGCCAATCGTTTCGAAAACAAATGGCAGATCGTCGGCTCGGCCCTCGGCGCGATGACCTTTGGCACCCTGTTCGCCCTGCAGACCAGCGCGTTCGGGCTGATCTTCTGCGGGGTGATGATCACCTTCTGCAATGCCTGGTTGAGCTTCAGTTATCACTCTTACCAGAGCGAACTGTTCCCGACCAACATCCGCGCCCGCGCTGTGGGTTTCTGCTATTCGTTCAGTCGTTTGTCGACGGTGTTCAGCAGTCTGTTGATCGGCCTGTTTCTCGACAACTTCGGTACGCCGGGGGTATTGGCATTCATCGTCAGCAGCATGCTGATCGTGATGGTGACCATCGGCTGGTTCGGCCCGCGTACACGCAATCTGGCGCTGGAGAACATTGCCCATCGCTGAGGGTGGCAACGGTCATCCTCTGCCGCTTATCGGCAAGGGATGACCGCCACGCACACCTGGCCAATGGTCAACTTGTTGAAATAAAAGGACTTACTTAGAAGGCACGGTAATTGCTCCGATACGCCAGTCAGCAATTACCTTCAGGTCCACACATCATGTTGATCAGTGCCAAACAACAGCAAATCATTCATCTGCCCAAAGCGCTGAATGACGATGCGACGTCCACTGCTGCCGCCGGTCTGCAGGGTGGTCTGCACGGCGCCATGCTGCAAACCCTGCAAAACCAGACCCAGGCGCAAACCGCCGAAGCCACCGCCAAGGTGCAGGACTCGGCCACGCAGATTGCCACTCAGCAAGTCAGCGAAGCCACGCGCATCAGCGACAACGTCGACGAAGCGTTCGCCAAGACCCGCGTCAACCTGCAAGCCACCGATGCCACCACAACCTCGGCAAAGTCCGCCACCGACGAGTTCAAGGATTACATGAGCAAGACGCCGGAACAGCGTCTGCGCGACAGTATCCTGCAGTCGATGGGGCTGACCGAAGACGACATCAAAGCCATGCCGCCGGAGAAACAACTGGCCATCGGCAAAGAGATCGCCGAGCGCTTGCAGGACAAGATGAAGTTGGCGCAGGCGGAGAAAGACAACGATGTGAAGGACAGCGACAAGCAGGCGGGCAAGTTTCTCGCTGCGCTCTGAGACCACGGATTCCAGGCTACCGCACGGTACCCCTGTAGGAGCTGCCGAAGGCTGCGATCTTTTGATCTTGCTTCCAACAACGAATCAAAAGATCGCAGCCTCGTTCCACTCGACAGCTCCTACAGGCCACTTTGTGGAATCAGTTCAATTGCAGGGTTTCATTGAACTGGCTGATCGCATCCACCACATGCCGGGAGCCCTGCTGAATCTCCAGAATCACCTCTCCCGCCTCATTCGCCAGCTCAACCCCTAGCCCGGTGCGGCTGAGACTTGATTGCATACTCGACACCGCACTCAGCGACAGGTCATGGTTTTTGCGCACTACCTCGACAATCTCCAGCGTCGCCTGACTGGTGCGCGCCGCGAGGCTACGCACCTCATCCGCCACTACCGCAAATCCGCGCCCATGCTCCCCGGCCCGCGCCGCTTCAATTGCCGCGTTGAGCGCCAGCAAGTTGGTCTGATCGGCAATGCCGCGAATGGTCTGAACGATGGTGCCGATGATGTCCGACTGTTTGCTCACTGCATCGATGCTGGCGGCGGCTTCGTTGAGATCGCGGGAAATGTCCTGAATGATCTGCACGGTTTGCTGTACGACCTGTGAGCCTTTTTGCGCGCAGGCGTCGTTTTGTACCGAGGTGCTGTGGGCCGATTCGGCGGCGTTCTGCAAGGTGGTCATTTGATGGGTGATGTCGCTGGCGAACTTCACCACTTTGTACAGGCGGCCTTTGGCATCGAATAACGGGTTGTACGAGGCTTCGAGATAAACCATTTGCCCCGACTTGTTCTTGCGCTCGAAACGGTGCGAGTGATATTCGCCACGGTTGAGCGAGGCCCAGAATGCCTTGTACTGCGCAGACTCGGCTTCGGCACGATGGCAGAACAGGCTGTGGTGATGACCGACGATTTCGTTGAGCGAGTACTGCATGGTCTTGAGGAAGTTGTCGTTGGCGGCAATGACATTGCCTTCCGGGGTGAACTCGATCACCGCCATGGAACGGCTGATCGCCGCCAGCATGCTTTCTTCTTCGTGCTCTTTATTCACCCGAGCGGTGATGTCGGCAGCCACTTTGATCACGCTGTGGACTTGCTTGTCCGGGCCATACACCGGCATGTAACTGGCTTCGAGCCAGACTTCCCTGCCGGCCTTGTTCAAACGCAGAAAAGTCCCGCTGATCGGCTCACCGCGAGCCAGGTCACGCCATAATTTGGCGTACTCCTCGCTGCGATAGAAAGTCTCTTCACAAAACACCCGATGATGTTTGCCACGCACTTCATCGGCGCTGTAGCCCATGGTCTTGCAGAAGTTTTCATTGGCATCCAGAACGATGCCGTCAGGGCTGAACTCGATCATTGCCATCGAGCGGCTGATCGCCGCCAACTTGGCGTTGGCCTCGGTCAGGGCGCAGCTGAAGCGCTCGATTTCCTGCAGGTCAGCCTTGTGATGTAGGTTGAACATGGTTGTATCACCTTCCGCGCGGACTTTTGATTTGATGAAAGTTCAGTTCTTTCACGATCCACCACTACGTTCCACAGAACAGGCACACGCATTCCTCCACGGGAGGAAGTTGTCAGGTGATAAATGATGATCAATCGGAGCGTCCATGCAGCGACGCTCTAATCAAGACATCCTTCTCTTGATAGCCCGCACGCGGGCCAGCCCTAACGCGTTGAAGAACTTCCATGTAAGCGACGCTCCTTGTTGGTTCAGTGTCGGTGCCTTGGGTTGCGCACTCTGGCAGCATGAATTCACGGACTAACGCTGTGCGTCCGGCAAGTTTTGACATGACGGTCGACATAGTTAGTTACGGGAAGCATAGCCAGTGCGAAGACCTGCGCAAGGCCACTAGTCGGCCAGTATCTGGCACTTTTTGCACAAGAAACGGTTCAGCGCGGGAAGAATTGCTGGCGGGGCAGACGCTTTCGCTGGCAAGCCAGCTCACACAGGATTCTGCGCTTCTGCAAATCAGCGCAATTCCTGTGGGAGCTGGCTTGCCAGCGATGAGGCCATTACAAACACTACAAAAACGACAGAAACGAGTTATAGACTTCCAGTCACCTTGGTCGCCACCTCTGCAGGCACCCAAGGCTTCCAGACCTGCGGCTGATCACGCAAAAACGCCTGCGCTACCACCCTCGGCTGCAAACGTTTTTCACTCATCCCGGCCAGGGTCTGATTCAACAGATCGATCGGCAAATCAACCTTTTCAAAAAACGTCACCAACTCCGGATACTGCGCCTTGAACGGCGCCGATACGCCAATCGCCAGGCTCGCCGGCATTGAGCGGGTGCCCTTGGGGTTGGGATTGTTGGCATCGGCCAGGGTCTTCCAGGCCTCGGCATCGAATGGCGGTTCCTCCAGTTTGACCAGTTTGAATCGGCCAAGCAGCGGCGTCGGTGACCAGTAGTAGAACAACACCGGTTTGCCCCGTTTGATCGACGATGCCACCTCGGCATCCAGCGCCGCGCCGGAACCGGTGCGGAAGTTGACGAAGCTGTCATTTAGCGCATAAGCCTTGAGCTTCTGGCTGTTGACGATCTCCGAGGTCCAGCCGGTCGGGCTGTTGAGGAAGCGCCCACGCGACGGATCTTCCGGGTCGCGGAACACGTCTTTGTAGCGCGGCAGATCCGCCACCGACTTCAACTCCGGCGCCAACGCTTTGATCCCGCGCTCAGGGTCGCCCTTGATCACATACTCAGGTACCCACCAGCCTTCGGTGGCGCCTTTGACCGTATCGCCCAAACCGAACACCTTGCCTTCGGCGGCCGCCTTGACCCACGCCGGACTACGCCCGGCCCATTCTTCGCCAATCACCTGAATATCGTTTTTCGCCAATGCGGCCTCAAGGCTGACCGTACTGCCGGGCAACGTGTCGGTCGGGTAGCCATAGCCTTTTTCAACGATCAGGCGCAGCACTTCGGTGATGAAACTGCCGCTCTCCCAAGTGATGTCGCCGAAATGGATCGGCGCGGTTTTCTCCGTCGCCGAAACAGCACCAACGCTGAGGCTCAGAGCCAGCAACGACGTGCCGAGCAGGGTTTTGATCGATCTCATGCGGACCTCTTGTCTTGCAGGAATTGGTTGGCGCTGTGGCGATCGCACAACGCTTGGGAACGGTTCATGTAAACACTGACCGAGCGCTGGGAGATGCCCAGTTCGGTGGCGATTTGCGGGTAGGTCAGGCCGTCGATGCGGGCGAGCAGAAACGTCGCGCGGACTTTGCCGGGCAAGCGCTGCAAGCTGTGGTCGAGTCGAGTGAGCGTTTGCGATTGCTGGACGAACTCTTCAGGCGAGGCGGCGTAATCAATGTCGATTGACTGGCGATGACGACGCTCCAGATCAGCACGTCGCCAGCGCTGATAAAGCAGACGCTGGGCGATGGTCGTCAGCAAGGCGCGAGGTTCACGAATGGCCGTCAGTGCCGGGGCCTCGAGCAATTGGGCGAAGGTTTCGGCGGCAATGTCTTCGCTGCCGGCCGCGTCATGCAGATGACGGTGCAGATAAGCACAGAGCCAGCGATAGTGGGCGCGAAACAGGCCGTCCACAGTGTGACGATGGGAAAGGTCGGCGCCGGACATAGGGGCTCCTTGATGAGGGGTCGCTGAATGTCCGGTGTTCCGGTGGCGCGATCGTAGCAAGGCGCCTTATTCTTTAATAATATTTAAATTTCATTTTTATATTCTATTCGAGAATATAAAAACTAAAAATCGCAGCCTTCGGCAGCTCCTACAGGTGTACGCATTCGATGTAGGAGCTGCCGAAGGCTGCGATCTTTTAGCGTAAGTGGCTATAGCCACATTCTTCAGCCTCACGCTGATAGTCGAGCAAGATCTGATAATCGCTTTCGCTGGCAGCAAGCACCTCAGGCAACCCCAAGGTCTGCGCGACCTCGGGCAGTTCGCGCAAAGTCAGATTCATCATCCGCCGCAACGTCTCAACCTGCTCGTCCGTGGCGCTGGCGACGGTAATGAACGGCAGGGTCGGGCTCAGGGCGCTGCGCGCAATCACCCGCAAGGCGCTGACCTCTTGCGGCGCATGCTGCGCCAGGTAGGCGTAGGTAACGCTGTCGATGGCAGCCAGATCAGCGCGGTGTTCGCGCAGCCAGCGCAGGCTCTCGCGATGGCCGCCGCTGATGCCGACCGAGGCAAAGAATTGTCCGTTTTGCTGCAACGACGCCAGACGCTGACGCAGCAGGTTCATGCCACTGTTGGAATCTTCGCTGTTGATCACCCCTCGACTGTTTTGAAAGTCCGCTAGCGTTTTGCGTGAGTCATCAGCGCGGCCGAGGATCAGGCTGCAATGATTGCCGGCGCTGGCGTCAGGCAGTTCGTAGCGAGGACGTCCGACGATGCGCACTTGTCCGCGCAAAGCGGTCATCAGCGGATAGCCGCAGGTTTGCGTGAGCAGCAGATCGGGTGATAACCAGAGTTCGGGCAACGACAGGCCTTCAGCGCTCAGGCGAGTGTGGCCAAGCAGCTCAAGGATGCGCGCAATCCAGCGCTCATTCGCCACGCGGATTGACTCGGGGGCGATGTACATCAGGAGTTCGGTGTGGTGTTGAGCCATACACATTTTTTCCGAGTTACAAATAGCCAATGTGGGAGCGAGCCTGCTCGCGATAGCGGTGCATCAGTGACATCTTCGGCGCCTGACACACCGCTATCGCGAGCAGGCTCACTCCTACAGGGTTTTGTGGTGTTCTTGGGTTAGTGGTAAGGATGCTCGGGGCTGTCGATTGGCTTCAAAACATGGCGTCGCCAGAACTCGCCATACCCGCGCACGAGAAACCCGCCACTGCGCGCGATCCATTGCTCGCGATGCATCCGGTAAACCTTGGGCAAGTCGTACCACGCAAGCTTGGGCAAGTCGTGATGCACCAGATGAAAATTCAGATTCAGAAATAACCAGCGCCACGGCCAAGCCGCTTCGTTCAACACCGTGCGCTGTTCGGGTTGTGCGTGGGGACGGTGTTCATAGTAGGAGCGGATCATCGCGATCGACAACGCCGGCACGCTGATCAGCAGCAGGTAATGCCAGACCGGCAGCACGCTGACACGGGCGACAAACCACAGCATCAATAATGTAAACGCACCATGAGTCAACCACATCAACCAGGCTTGGCGCTCGCCGTTTTTCAGCTGCTGCAACTGTTCTTTGGCCAACGCTAGCAGCGCTAGCGGGGCGCCAATCAGGAAGCGTCCGAGCACGGTTTTGTTCAACCAATGCAAGCTGCGCTCGAACAGCGAACTGCGCTGCCAGCCAACGCGGGTCAGATAGCGGCTTTCCGGATCGACGCCGGGCACGGTGAGATCCTCATCGCGGTGATGCAGCAAATGGCTGTCGCGATACAGCGTGTACGGATACCACACGGCAAACGGCGCGTAGCCAAGGATCTTGTTGAAGCGCACCCAGCGCGTCGGATGCCCGTGCAGCAACTCGTGCTGCAACGACAGCCACAGCACCAGCAACGGGATCAGCAACAGCGTGCTCAAGCCACGACCGAGCCAGTGACTATTGAGAACAATGGCAAACCAGCCGCCATAGACGCCGATCAGCAACAGCCAGGTCGGCCATTCGGTGCGGGCGGTAAAGCGTTGGCGCAGGGTTTCGATCTGCTGACGATGGGCGGCGTCGAAGTAATGGGGCATGGCATTGCTCGGAACGGGATTCTTGCCCTTCTGTGCAACGACGATGCGCAATCTTGCAGATTATTTTCGGGTTCAGGCAGGAGCCCGAGAACCGGGCTCCGGAAAGGCGTGATCAGTGACCGAAGATGTCGACCTTTTTGGCTTTCTTCTCTGCGCGTTTTTCAATCGCGGTCTTGGCCGGTTTCTTCTTCGCGGCTTTCTTTGAATCCATACCTTTGGACATGATGCGTACTCCACTCACAGGGGATGTAGGCTCAGGTATACACCTATCCTGTTGCGTGCGTTCTTTTATAATCGCCGCTTTCAGCGCCGACAGTCCGATCCCATGCCCGACACCCAATACAGCCTGCTCGACGAGTCGTTATGGCCGTTGATGAACAAGTTTTACCGCAGCCATCAATCGTCGATGAAAGCTGTTCGCGATGCGCAGCTGTGGGTCGCGCGACGGGGAGAAATTGTTGCCGCGCTGTGCTTGCGGCCGGTCGCGGGCGGGCACTGGTTGACCGGGCTTTTTGTTGATCCGGGATGTCGTGAGCAGGGGATTGCCGCACAGTTGATCGCGGCGGCGGTGCAGAATGTGAGCGAGCCGGTGTGGCTGTTCTGCCATCCGGATCTGCGTGAGTTTTATGAGCGGCGCGGGTTCACCTTCGACCCGGCGCTGCCCCAGGCGATGGCGGAGCGCTTGAGCCGGTATGCGCGGAGCAAGCCGATGATTGCGATGGAGCTGAGACCGTCAATCTGATGCAAAACCCTGTAGGAGTGAGCCTGCTCGCGATAGCGGTATGTCAGTGACATTCTCGGTGACTGACATACCGCTATCGCGAGCAGGCTCACTCCTACACGGGGATTGTGGTGTTCTCGGGGATTAGTCGTCTGCTGCGGGATCAAGGTCCGGGAACATCACTTCGGTAAAACCGAACTTAGTGAAGTCGGCGATCCGCGACGGGTACAACCGACCGATCAGGTGATCGCATTCGTGCTGCACAACCCGTGCGTGGAAGCCCGACGCAGTGCGCACAATCGGCTCGCCCTTCGGATCAAACCCTTCATAGCGAATCTGCTGATAACGATCCACCGCACCGCGCAACCCCGGTACCGACAGACAGCCTTCAAAGCCCTCTTCCGTCAGCGGACTCAACGGTGTGATCAGTGGATTGATCAGGATCGTCTGCGGCACCGCTTCAGCGTCCGGGTAACGTTCGCTGTGTTCGAAACCAAAGATCACCAGTTGCAGATCGACACCGATCTGCGGCGCAGCCAGGCCGACACCACCGACGCTTTCCATGGTCTGGAACATGTCGTCGATCAGTTGCCACAGCTCAGGGCTGTCGAACATCTCGGCCGGCACGGGCGGGGCGATACGCAGCAGGCGCTCGTCGCCCATTTTCAGAATTTCACGAATCATGATCAGACTTCGTCAGTGTCCGGCTTGAGCGAATGATCGCGGCCCAGGCCCGAGACGTGTTGTTTGGGATGTTCATCGAGTTCGCCGGGGACTTTCTCACCCGCATCCTTGCCCTCGCTGGACATGTGCTCGATCACCGCATTCATCTCGGCGCCAAGCAACAGCACCGCGGCGGAAATGTAGAAATACAGCAACAGCACGATGATCGCCCCGATGCTGCCATACATCGCGTTGTAGTTGGCGAAGGTTTTCACGTAGAACGCGAACCCCAACGAGGCGATGATCCACACCACCACAGCCAATACCGAACCGGGGGTGATGAAGCGGAACTCCTGTTTGACGTCGGGCATGACGTAGTAGATCAGTGCCACGGCGACCATCATCAGAATCACGATCACCGGCCAGCGCGCAATCGTCCACACGGTGACGATGAAGTCTTCCAGACCCACCTGCGCGGCGATCCAGCCCATCACTTGCGGCCCGAGCACCATCAGCGCGGCGGCCACCAGCAGCATGCCGGCAATGCCGACGGTGTAGACAATCGACAGCGGAAAACGCTTCCAGATCGGCCGGCCCTCGACCACGTCGTACGCGGCGTTCATCGCGCTCATCATCAAGCGCACGCCCGCGGAAGCGGTGTACAGGGCGATAACGATACCGACTGAAAGCAAACCACCCTTGGACTGCTGCAACTGGTCGATCACCGGATTGACCTGCTCCAGCGCCTGTGGCGGCAGGACCAGTTCCGATTGCAGGCGCAGCCAGGAGAAGAAGTCCGGCAGGTGCAGGAAACCGATCAGGGCAATCAGAAACAGAATGAACGGGAACAGCGAGAACAGCATCTGGTAGGCCAGTGCCGAGGCGTAGGTCGACATCTCGTCGTCGACGAATTCAGTGACCGTGCGCACCATCACCCGGTGCAGGGGCAGACCTTTCATGTCCGGAAAAATCATTCGCGTCTCCTTTCGCCGCAATACAGGTTGAAGTCGTGGCGACTCAGGGGCCGTTTTTTACATCAAGGTAGCCTGTTTGGCGAACCTTGCCGGGTCTCTGCAGAATTTCGACACAAAAACGACCATCCTTGGATGGCCGTTCTTGTCTTTCGTTCAAGGCTGAATTACGCCTTGTCGACGCCTTTTTTGACCGCGTCCTTGGCTTTGCCGACCGCTTGCTGGGCCTCACCTTTTTTCTCTTGAATCTTGCCTTCGGCCTGCAGCTTGCTGTTGTCGGTGGCTTTACCGACGCCTTGCTTAACGTTGCCGACCGCTTCGTTGGCCATGCCTTTTACTTTATCGCCTGTGCTACTCATGGTGTTTCTCCTTGGTGCAATTAGGGGGAAAAGTCAGTACGTAATGATTGACTGGCCGGGTTTGCGCCAAGTTTCATTTATTTTCAGGGGTTCATTTCGTCGTGGCGTGCAGGTTGGGCTTTATGTTTGCGTGCGTAGCCCCGAGAATGCGCAACATATGGGCGCCAAGCGCCAGGAACTGATCCCGCAGGAATGTTATGAAACTCGATAAAACGCAGGCCATCGCCCGACGCAACAAGGAACTGGGCGGTGCCGTGCTCGGCACCAACAACTGCCATTTCGCCGAACTGAACCGTAACCGCAACATCTGGTGGTTCGACCTGCCAGTGTCGCGTTTGGCCATCGGTCAGTACGAGTGGATTCACTTGCTGATGCACACGCCGGCCACTGACGAACTGCTGCACCTGAAAGTGCCGACGGTGTTCCTGCGCGAAAAGCTTGAAGGGCTGGTGATTCGCAACGAAGGCAAGCGTAAAGCGGCATTGAGCCTGGAATTGAGTGCGGACAAGGATTCGTATCTGCAGGACATGCGCCCGGCGGGGACTAATGTGAATTTCGCGCCGTTCCGTCAATAGCCCTCACCCTAGCCCTCTCCCGGAGGGAGAGGGGACTGACCTAGGTGTCTGGACGAGGTACACCGACCTGAAATATCGAGTCGAACTCAGATTCTGAAAAGCCCCCGATCAGCTCCCTTCCCCCTCGCCCCCCTGGGGGCGGTCCGACGTTTCGGGAGGGTTGGGGTGAGGGGGTAGAATTTACCGGACACTGCAAACTCCCCCGCATACACCAACAAAAAGCCCCGCATCTGCGGGGCTTCGTGTTTTAGGCGGCGGACTTGGCCTTGATCTTCTTCAGCTCTTCATCACGCAACTCGCGGCGCAGGATCTTGCCGACGTTGGTGGTCGGCAGCGCATCGCGGAATTCCACCGAACGCGGCACCTTGTAGCCGGTGACGTTGGCGCGCATGTGCTCCATCACCGTTTCCTTGGTCAGCGTGACGCCCGGCTTGGCAACGATGAAGATCTTGATCGCCTCGCCCGACTTCTCGTCCGGCACGCCGATGGCCGCGCACTGCAACACGCCCGGCAGGGTCGCCAGCACGTCTTCCAGTTCGTTCGGGTAGACGTTGAAACCGGAGACCAGAATCATGTCTTTCTTGCGATCGACGATGCGCATGTAGCCGTCCGGCTGGATCAGCGCAATGTCACCGGTCTTCAGCCAGCCTTCGCTATCGAGCATTTCATCGGTGGCTTCCTGACGCTGCCAGTAACCCTTCATCACTTGCGGGCCCTTGACGCACAGCTCGCCGATTTCACCCAACGGCTGCTCGACACCGGCATCGTCGATGACTTTGCACAGTGTCGATGGCACCGGAATACCGATGGTGCCGATCTGGATGTTCTGGATCGGGTTGACCGTGGCCACCGGACTGGTTTCGGTCATGCCGTAACCTTCACAGATAGCGCAACCGGTCACCGCTTTCCAGCGCTCGGCAGCAGCCAGTTGCAGGGCCATGCCGCCGGACAAGGTGACTTTCAGCGCAGAGAAATCCAGCTTGCGGAAACCTTCGTTGTTGCACAGCGCCACGAACAGCGTGTTGAGACCGACGAAACCGCTGAACTTCCACTTCGACAGTTCCTTGACCATCGCCGGCAGGTCGCGCGGGTTGCTGATCAGGATGTTGTGGTTGCCGATCAGCATCATCGCCATGCAATGAAAGGTGAACGCATAGATGTGGTACAGCGGCAGCGGCGTGATCAGGATTTCGCAACCTTCATTGAGGTTGGAGCCCATCAGCGCTTTGCACTGCAGCATGTTGGCGACAAGGTTGCGATGGGTCAGCATCGCGCCTTTGGCCACGCCAGTAGTGCCGCCAGTGTATTGCAGCACCGCAACGTCGCCGCTGTGCGGATTGGCTTCGGCCACCGGCTGGCCCTGGCCCTTGCTCAGCACGTCGTTGAACTTGACGGCTTTGGGCAGGTGATAGGCCGGCACCATTTTTTTCACGTACTTGATGACGCTGTTGATCAGCAGACGCTTGATCGGCGGCAACAGGTCGGCGACTTCAGTGACGATAACGTGTTTGACGCCGGTTTTCGGCACCACGGCTTCGGCCAGGTGCGCCATGTTCGCCAGGCACACCAGCGCCTTGGCGCCGGAGTCATTGAATTGGTGTTCCATTTCCCGCGCGGTGTACAGCGGGTTGGTGTTGACCACGATCAGCCCGGCGCGAATCGCACCGAAGACGGCTACCGGGTACTGCAGAACGTTGGGCAGTTGCACGGCGATTCGATCACCGGGCTGCAAATCGGTATGCTGTTGCAGATACGCGGCAAACGCACCGGACAATTCGTACAATTCACCGTAGGTGATTGTCTTGCCCAGGTTGCTGAAAGCCGGTTTGTTGGCGAAGCGTTGGCAGGATTGCTTCAACACTGCCTGAATGTTCGGATACTCGTCCGGATTGATGTCGGCAGCAATTCCAGCCGGGTATTTATCCTTCCAAAAGTCTTCGATCATGGAAGCCCACTCCTCAGCAACGCGAATTCTTCACCGCATTTGATGCGATTATTATTGGTGTGTGTTTGGTATTGGTGAATCTGGCTTTTATATAGGCCGAGAAGTCACAAAGCGCGCCGAGAGTAGCAGCTTTGCCAAGGGTCGACTAGAGCCAAAAGCGGCCCCTACAGTCATTATCATGACTCAAGACTATCTAGCAGTCATTTTAGAGCAAAAATCCTAGAACAACCTTAAAGCCCCGGTTTTCGGGGACTTAAAGCAAAAGATCGCAGCCTTCGGCAGCTCCTACAGGAAATGTATTCCAAGGTAGGAGCTGCCGCAGGCTGCGATCTTTTTGCTTCTGGTCTTTATGCGATATCGCGCAACTCGCGCCGCAGAATTTTCCCGACAGGCGTCATCGGCAATGACTCACGCAACACAATGTGTTTCGGCACTTTGTAAGCGGTGAAATTCTCTTTGCAGTAGGCCTTGAGCTCTTCAAGACTGACCCCCGTTTCCCGCGCCACCACAAACAACTTCACCGCCTCGCCCGAGCGCTCGTCCGGCACGCCGATCACTGCGCAATTGGCGACTTTCGGATGCGCCATCACCACGTCTTCGATTTCATTGGGGTACACGTTGAAACCGGAGACGATGATCATGTCCTTCTTGCGATCGACGATTCGCACAAAGCCGTCCGGATCGATCACCGCAATGTCACCGGACTTGAACCAGCCCTCGGCATCCAGCACTTCGGCAGTGGCTTCAGGCTTATGCCAATAACCTTTCATGATCTGCGGGCCCTTGATGCACAACTCGCCGCGCTCGCCCATCGGCTGTTCGACACCATCATCGTTGATGACTTTCAGCAACGTGCCCGGCACTGGCAGGCCGACCGTGCCCAGCCGCGATTGATCGCCGTACGGGTTGGTACAGGCCACCGGTGATGTTTCGGTGAGGCCGTAACCTTCGGTGATGCGGCAACCGGTTATTTGCTCCCAGCGCTCGGCGGTGGCCTTGACCAGCGCGGTGCCGCCGGAGTTGGTGAGCTTCAGACTGGAGAAATCGAGGGTCTTGAAATCCGCGTGATCCATCAGCGCCACGAACAAGGTGTTCAAGCCCAGCAGCGCCGAGAAGCGCCAGTTCTTCAACTCCTTGATGAAGCCGGCAATGTCGCGCGGGTTGGTGATCAGCACGTTGTGGTTGCCGGAAACCATCATGCACATGCAGTTCGCCGTGAACGCATAGATGTGATACAGCGGCAGCGGCGCAATCATCACTTCCTGGCCTTCGCGCAGCAGCGGCTGGCCGTCCGGGCCGAGTTGCGCGAGACAGGCGCGCACTTGCTGCATGTTCGCCACCAGATTGCCGTGAGTGAGCATCGCGCCTTTGGCCAGGCCGGTGGTGCCGCCGGTGTATTGCAGCACGGCGATGTCGTCGAGACCGACCTTCAGCGGCTTGACCCCAAGGCCACGGCCCATGCGCAGTGCACTTTTGAAGGAGATCGCCTGCGGCAGCGAATACGCCGGGACCATTTTCTTCACTTTACTGACCACGGTGTTGACCAGCCAACCCTTGGCAGTGGGCATCAGGTCGCCCATCTTCGCTTCGATCAGGTATTGAATGTCGGTGTCGGGCAGCACTTCCTGGACTTTCTGGCCGAACATGTTCAGGTACACCAGTGCTCGTGCGCCGGAATCCTTGAACTGATGGCGCATCTCCCGCGCGGTGTACAGCGGGTTGGTGTTGACCACGATCAGCCCGGCACGCAGTGCACCGAACACGGCAATCGGGTAATGCAGGACGTTGGGCATCTGCACCGCAATGCGATCCCCCGGGACCAGATCGGTATGCGCCTGCAGGTAACCGGCGAAGGCGGCGCTCTGGCGCTCGAGTTCAGCGTAGGTCAGGGTGATGCCCATATTGCTGAACGCCGGGCGATCGGCGAACTTCTTGCAGGAACGCTCGAACACCTCGATCACCGACTTGAACTCACCCATATCGATGTCCAGCGGTACGCCGGCCGGGCGTTTGTCGTTCCAGAAATCAGGTTGCATTGTTCTTGTCCTCTTTACCTGAGCTGATCCGGGGCCGCTTTCTGTCATTTCTGAAAAAGCGGAGCTTCACGGACACTAGCAGTTATGGCCATTGAGGCAAATATGGGCAAAGCCGTCATTGATCGTGTGAATCTTCCTGCCGTGGCGTGGGCTGATCAGACGCGCTATACAATGATCCGACTCTGAGCAAAGGAATCGCCATGATCCACGACACCCTATGGCTGGACGCGAGTGACCGCAGCCGCCTGTTCGTCAATCAATGGCTGCCGGCGGCGCCGTTGAAAGCGGTGATCCTGCTGGCCCACGGCATGGCGGAACACAGCGGCCGCTACGCACGACTGGCCGACACGTTTTGCGACAAAGGATATGGCGTGTATGCGCCGGATTTACGCGGACATGGCAAAACCGCCAATCACGGTACCCTCGGCCACTTCGCCGATGACGATGGCTGGTGCAAAGTGCTCGGCGATCTGGCCAGCCTCAATCAGCACATCGGCCAGCAGCACCCCGGCGTGCCGATCATCCTGCTGGGCCACAGCATGGGCAGTTACATCGCCCAAGGTTATTTGCTGCATCACAGCGCCAGTCTGCACGGAGCGATTCTCAGTGGTTCCAACTTTCAGCCCGTTGCGCTGTACCGCGCTGCGCGGCAGATCGCCCGCCTGGAAAAACTCCGTCAGGGTGGCAAGGGCCGCAGTGCGCTGATCGAATGGCTGTCGTTCGGCTCGTTCAATAACCAATTCAAACCGGTGCGCACACGCTTCGACTGGCTCAGCCGCGATCCGGCGGAGGTCGACTTGTACGCCAACGACCCGCTGTGTGGCTTTCGCTGCACCAATCAACTGTGGATCGACCTGCTCGGCGGCTTGCAGCAGATCAGCAAAGCGTCCAATCTCGCGCAGATCGATCCGGGCCTGCCGCTGCTGGTAATCGGCGGCGAATGTGATCCGGTGAGTGAAGGCAAGCGTCTGACAGATCTGGCCAATGCCTTGCGCACGGCCGGCAGCCAGCACCTGCAACTGAAGATCTACCCGCAGGCGCGGCACGAATTGTTCAACGAAACCAATCGCGACGAAGTGATCGCTGATGTGCTGGCCTGGATCGATCAGGCCCTGAGCCATCCGCGCCCTCAGCGCAGCGAATAATTTTTTGTGGATTCACTGAATCCGTCACAGGAATCGAGACCGATGACCCAGGTTACCAACATCCCTTACGAAGCCCTCGAAGTCGGCCAGACCGCCAGCTACAGCAAGACCGTCGAAGAACGCGATATTCAACTGTTCGCCGCCATGTCCGGCGACCACAACCCGGTGCACCTTGACGCCGAATTTGCCGCCGCGAGCATGTTCAAGGAGCGTATCGCTCACGGTATGTTCAGCGGTGCTTTGATCAGTGCAGCGGTGGCCTGTGAACTGCCTGGGCCGGGCACTATTTATATTGGCCAGCAGATGAGTTTTCAGAAACCGGTGAAGATCGGTGACACGCTGACCGTGCGTCTGGAAATTCTCGAGAAGCTGCCAAAGTTTCGTGTGCGCATTGCCACTCGTGTGTACAACCAGCGCGATGAGTTGGTAGTGGATGGTGAGGCGGAGATTCTGGCGCCGCGCAAGCAGCAGACGGTAACGTTGCCGACGCTGCCGGCGATCAGCATTGGCTGATTGATTTGTGGTGTGTCAGTGAGCGCTTTTCCCCCTCACCCCAGCCCTCTCCCCCTGGGGGGCGAGGGGGAAAGGGAGCCGATCTCGATGCTTTTCAAAACCTGAGTTCACCTCAGATCGTTCAAGTCGGTGTATCTCCCACATTCACCCCAATCAGTCCCTTCTCCCCCAAGGGGCGAGGGGGAAAGGGAGCCGATCTCCGTGGTTTTCAGATCTTGAGTTCGACTGGATATTTCAGGTCGGCGTACCTCGACAGAACACCTGGATCAGTCCCCTCTCCCTCCGGGAGAGGGCTAGGGTGAGGGGCTCTTGCTTTGGCTTTCCCCCAGACATAAAAAAACGCCAGACTCGCTGGCGTTTTTTGTACCCGGCGAACGCTTAAGAGCGAGCACGAGCCTGGTTACGCAGGGCTTTCACTTGGTCGTGGTTGCGTTGTACGCCGTGGTATTGGCGTTCAACCAGATCACGAATACCCACCAGGTTGTGCTTGGTGATTTTCTCGAGGGCTTCTTTGTAGGCCTTCAGTGCGTGGTCTTCACCGCGCTCGGCTTCGTTCAGCACAGCTTCTTCGTCCTTGCCGGTGAACATGGCTTTGACGTCGACCCAACGACGGTGCAGGTCACCGCTGACGCTGGTGGAAGTTTCCGGATCGCCGCCCAGCTTGCGAACTTCGGCCTGCAGTTCTGCTGCAGCGGTTGCGCAATCGGCAGAGCGGGTGACAAACAGGGTTTTCAGTTCTGGATGTTTGATGTCTTCGGCGCAAGTCTTGAACCCTTCCTGACCGTCCTTGCAGGTTTCAATCAGGTCATTGAGTACAGAGATGGCTTCTTTATTCATGTCGGTCATTTTTCAATTCCTTGCGATTGGTTGAAGATGCAAGGGATATTGCAGTGTGCGTGCCAGCTTTTTTATTTATAGAATTCCTTTAATTATCAATTAGTTAAAGATAAGTGAACTATCTGTATCACGGTTATTTGCATGATCTGTCATTTGGCCTGCATGCAGAATGCCTGTATTTTCCAAGCTGATTTGAAGCCAGACGAAATCCCTGATGAATCCCGAAAAACTCGAACTGCTGATCACCCGCGAAATGCCCTTCGGCAAGTACAAGGGCCGAATCATTGCTGACCTCCCGGGGCCGTACCTGAACTGGTTTGCCCGGGAAGGTTTCCCTCACGGCGAACTCGGCGGCCTGCTCGCGCTGATGCAGGAGATCGACCATAACGGCCTCTCGGACTTGCTCGAACCGCTGCGCGCCAAACACGGCAAACCTGCCCCGCGCCATTGAAGCGCCCTCCTCTCTAGAGTCAGCCGACCATGCCCGATAACACCCGCCGTGCCCGTGACGAAGCCTTCTGGCAAACGTTCGCCGACCGTTACGACGTTCAACCCGGTCCCGTGAACCTGGAAAACGGTTACTTCGGGCGCATGTCGCGCACAGTAATCGAGGAATACCAGCGCAATATCGAGCTGATCAACACCAGCAATTCGGTGTACGTGCGCCAGCGTTTCGAGCAGCACGACAACCTCGATATCCGTGCGCAACTGGCCGAGCTGATCGGTGTGCGCGCGCAGAGCGTAGCCTTCACCCGTAACGCCACCGAAGGCCTGCAGTCGCTGATCCGCAACTACAACCGCTTGCAACCGGGCGATCAGGTGCTGATCAGTGATCTGGAATACGACACGGTCAAAGGCGCCATGCGCTGGCTGGCCAGACATCGTGGCGCCGAGGTGATCGAGATTGCCCACGCGCACCCAGCGAGTTACGACAGCCTGGTGGAGACTTACCGCGAAGCGTTCAGCGGCCACCCGAAGATCAAGCTGATGGCCCTGACTCACGTCACTCACCGCACCGGCCTGGTCATGCCGGTACAAGCCATCGCCGCGCTCGCCAAAGAGCATAGCGTCGATGTCATCCTCGACGGCGCCCATGCACTCGGTCAGATCGAGTTCGACCTCGACTCCCTCGGCATCGCGTTCGCCGGATACAACCTGCACAAATGGATCGGTGCCCCGCTCACCCTCGGCTTCCTCTATATCGCACCGCAACGCCTGGCCGACATTGATCCGGATATGGGTGAAATGCATTACCCGGCCAATGATATCCGTGCGCGCACGTCGTACAGCACGCCCAACATTCCAGCACTGATGACCTTGCCGCTGGTGTTCGAGGAGCACCGCTCCCTCGGCGGTGCACCGGCCAAAGGCGCTCGCGTCAATTATCTGCGCAATCTGTGGGTCAGCGCGGTAAGGCACTTGCCGGGCATCGAAGTCATGACGCCAGACGATCCAAGGCTGTATTGCGGCATCACATCGCTGCGTTTCACCCGGCACGACGATCAACAAGCGATGGCGGAGCGCCTGCTCAATGATTACAACCTGTTCACCGTGGTGCGTAACGGCGCCGCCAGCGGACCGAGCATCCGCATTACACCGGGGCTGACCACCACCGCTGGCGACATGCAGTTGCTGGTCCGCGCGCTGAACGAGCTGCGCTAAAACACCGCGCCTGTGGACTTCTCGTAACCTGCAAGGCCGATCTGCGACGACACCGCAAAGGTGTCGACGCCGATCGTCAGGCTGCCGAAGTAGCCGTCCTCAAGACCTTCCCCGCCAATCGCTCGCAACACCAGTCGCGAAGCATCATCCCCCGCCGTTTCACAGCTACAGACATCCGGAAGATGCAGCCGTCCTGCCCAGGCCTCCTGATGTGACTGCGGGTGTTGATCATCACTGGCGATGCACACGGTCATGGCGATGCACGAGGCCCCGCCAGAGTGCTGATCCGGGTAAATACTGGTAAACCGCACGATGCCTTGGCTGTCGGTCGACTGGGCGCCGCACAGGCTGTCGGCGCCGATGTTCTGTTCGATCCGGACCTCGGCGCCAACCACTGGCTCACCGGTCATGGCGTCGACCAGGACCAGACGCAAAATCAGGGGCAGGCCTTCGATGCCGCCACTGATGTTGCGCACCTTGCCTTCGGTTTTGCGCCAATCGAAGCTGCCAGGGATATGAGTGTGCCGTTGCCGAAGAGGCTGATGGGGCAAGTCTGCTGATTGATGGTCGTCCATGAGGCGTTCTCTCTTCCGTAAGATGAACGCAGATTAGCGTCACGCCAACGCGGTTGTGCGGTAACTATGTATCGCGTCGTAACGGTGTCGATGTAGGCGCTGCCGAAGGCTGCGATCTTTTGATGTTGGCGCTCAAGAGCAAGGTCAAAAGATCGCAGCCTCGTTTCACTCGACAGCTCATACATAGCTTCTACACAGCAATTTTCAGGCAAAAAAAAACGGTGCACCGACCAAGCGCACCGTAAAGCCGTAGAACACACAACGAAGTGTCTGGTAACAATCAGTCCAGCAGCGCCAATGCCTCGGCGGTGCATTCCTGAATACGCGCCCAGTCGCCGTTCTTGATCCACTCCGTATCAAGCATCCAGCTACCGCCGACGCACATGACGTTTTTCAACGCCATATAGCTCTTGATGTTGGCCGGGCCGACGCCGCCAGTCGGGCAGAATTTCACTTCGCCGAACGGACCGCCGAGGGCCTTGATTGCCGCCACGCCACCGCTGACCTCAGCCGGGAACAGCTTGAAGCGGCGATAACCCAGACCATAACCTTCCATGATGCCGGAGGCGTTGCTGATGCCCGGCAACAGCGGAATCGGGCTGTCGACGCTGGCTTCCAGCAGGTCACGGGTAATGCCCGGGGTGACGATGAATTGCGAACCGGCCGCTTCGGCAGCAGCCAGCATGTTGCGATCCAGTACGGTGCCGGCACCGGTCATCAGTTCTGGACGCTGGTCGCGCAGGATCTGAATGGCCTTGAGGCCGAACTGCGAACGCAGGGTCACTTCCAGCGCGGTCAGACCACCGGCAGCCAGAGCGTCGGCCAGTGGCAGCACGTCCTGTTCACGAGCGATGGTGATCACCGGCAGGATCCGCGCCTTGGCGCAGAGGCTGTCGATCAGGGCAACTTTGTCCGCCATGGAAACGGTCGGGGATGGGGTTGTCATAGCGGCTGTTCCTTGGCTCATGGGCACCAGTAAATCTCTAACGTAGGTTGCAGAAACGCGCGCACCGGCATGGTGGCGACGTCGTCGGATGCCAGTGCGGCATTCAGGGTGGTCAGTTTCGACTGACCGGAAATCGACAGAATCTTGTGCTTCGCAGAGGCCAGCAGCGCTCGGCTCATGGTCAGACGCTGACGCGGCACGCTCGGCGCCAGCATTGGCCAGCAACGACGCGCGCCATCAGCCTGCAAGGCTTCGGTGAGGTTCGGGCTGTCGGGGAACAGCGACGCGGTGTGACCGTCATCACCCATGCCCAGCACCAGCACGTCAATCGGCGGCAATTCGGCGAGCAATCGATCAGCCTGTTCAGCAGCCTGCTCGACGTTGGCCGCCGCGCTATACAGGCTGAGGAACTGCGCCTTGGCCGCCGGGCCTTTGAGCAAATATTGCTTGAGCAAACCGGCATTGCTGTCGGCGTGTTCAACCGGTACCCAGCGTTCGTCGGCGAGGGTCACGACGACCTTCGACCAGTCCAGATCCTGCTTGGCCAGGTGCTGGAAAAACGCCACCGGGCTACGACCGCCAGACACCACCAGCACCGCGTTGCCGCGTGCCGCAATGGCCTCGCTCAATTGCTTGGCGACGTTCAGCGCCAGACCTTCGGCCAACAGCACCGGGCTCTTGTATTCGTGAGCGTTCACGCCCGCAGGCAGTTGCACATCAGATATCGCCATACCACGACCTCCCGTCCCGCGTGATCAATGCAATGGAGCTCATCGGCCCCCACGACCCGGCCGCATACGGCTTGGGCGCGTCACCGGATTTTTTCCACCCGGCGATCAGCTGGTCACACCATTTCCACGCGGCTTCAATTTCATCTTTACGGACAAACAGGTTCTGATTGCCGTTCATCACTTCCAGCAACAACCGCTCGTAGGCATCGGGGATCCGCGCGCTACGCCAGGTGTCGGAGAAATTCAGTTGCAGCGGCCCGCTGCGCAGTTGCATGCCTTTGTCCAGGCCTTGCTCTTTGGTCATCACACGCAAGGAAATGCCTTCGTCCGGTTGCAGGCGGATGATCAGTTTGTTGCTGATCTGCAGGCGTTGTTCCGGCGCAAAAATGTAGTGCGACGGTTCCTTGAAGTGGATGACGATCTGCGACAGCTTTTGCGGCATGCGTTTGCCGGTACGCAGGTAAAACGGCACGCCGGCCCAGCGCCAGTTGCGGATGTCGGCACGCAGAGCGACGAAGGTTTCGGTGTCGCTCTGGGTGTTGGAATTCGGTTCTTCGAGGTAACCCGGTACGGATTTGCCTTCGCTGTGGCCGGCGATGTACTGGCCGCGCACGACCTGCGTGGTCAGGCCTTCCGGACTGATCGGCGCGAGCGCCTTGAGCACTTTGACTTTCTCGTCACGGATACTGTCGGCGGACAGGTCAGCCGGCGGGTCCATGGCGATCAGGCAGAGCAACTGCAACAGGTGATTCTGGATCATGTCGCGCAGTTGGCCGGCCTTGTCGAAGTAGCCCCAGCGGCCTTCGATGCCAACCTTCTCGGCCACGGTGATTTCCACGTGGGAGATGTAATTCTGGTTCCACTGGGTTTCGAACAGGCTGTTGGCGAAACGCAGGGCGATCAGGTTCTGAACGGTTTCTTTGCCCAGGTAGTGGTCGATGCGGTAGGTGCGGTTTTCCGGGAAGAACTGCGCTACCGCGTCGTTCACCTTGCGCGACGATTCGAGGTCGGAGCCGATCGGTTTTTCCAGCACCACACGGGTATTTTCTGCCAGACCGACTTTCGCCAGGTTCTCGCAGATCGCGCCGTACACCGCTGCCGGCGTGGCGAAGTAGGCAATCATGCGTTGCGCGCTGCCGGCCAGTTCGGCCAGCGCCACATAATCTTCAGATCTGAGGAAGTCGACGTGCAGATAGGTCAGGCGTGCGAGAAAACGCTCGGCGACGGCCTCGTCCAGCTCTTTGCCTACATAACGACGCAGTTCGGCGGCGATGAACGCCATGTGCTGTTGCTCGGAACCTTCTTCACGCGCCAACGCGATGATGCGCGTGTCCTCGTGCAGCAGATCAGCGCCATCGAGGTGATAAAGGGCAGGAAACAGCTTGCGCAGGGCCAGATCGCCAAGCGCGCCGAACAAGGCAAAGGTGCACGGTTCAACCGTAATCGAAGGCATGATGTTTGTTCTTTTATCAAGTTAAGCTACAAATACCTTTTTTCAAGGCATCACTCAAGGGAAAATGTAGTAATAACCACAACATTTTCGCAAAATACAGATTCCGAGTGGTGGTCGGTCGGAGCCATCAGTAGGATAGGCCACCGTTACGGGCCATATCAAAGGCCCAATTTGCATAGCCCGGCGCACCTTTGCGCAGGTGAATTAGGAATTCCATATGGACCGCGTGCGAAATTTACTGGAACAGATCCAGAGTCGCCTTGAAGACCTGAACAAGGCCGAACGCAAAGTCGCCGAGGTGATCCTGCTCAACCCGCAGCAGGCCACCCGCTTCAGCATCGCCGCCCTCGCCCAGGCGGCCTCGGTGAGCGAACCGACGGTCAACCGTTTCTGCCGTTCGTTCGGTGTCAGCGGCTATCCCGAACTCAAGCTGCAACTGGCGCAGAGCCTGGCCAGCGGCGCGGCGTATGTCAGCCGCGCGGTTGAGGCCGACGACAATCCCGAGGCGTACACGCAGAAGATTTTCGGCAGCGCCATCGCGTCGCTGGACAGTGCTTGCCAGGCGCTTGATCCGAACCTGATCAGCCGCGCCGTCGACCTGTTGATTCAGGCGCGACAGATCCACTTCTTCGGCCTTGGTGCTTCGGCACCGGTGGCGCTGGATGCGCAGCACAAGTTCTTCCGCTTCAACCTCGCCGTCACCGCGCACGCCGATGTGTTGATGCAACGGATGATTGCCTCGGTGGCGCACACCGGTGAGTTGTTCGTGATCATCTCCTACACCGGCCGTACCCGTGAGCTGGTCGAAGTGGCGCGCATTGCTCGCGAGAACGGCGCTTCGGTGTTGGGTTTGACGGCGGAGAATTCGCCGCTGGCCAAGGCGAGTACCTTGAGCCTGAATATTCCGTTGCCGGAAGACACCGACATTTATATGCCGATGACGTCGCGGATCATTCAGTTGACGGTGCTGGATGTGTTGGCGACCGGGATGACCTTGCGTCGCGGAGTGGATTTCCAGCCGCATTTGCGCAAGATCAAAGAGAGCTTGAATGCCAGCCGGTATCCGGTGGGTGACGAGTTCAACTAAGGCGCTAAAAGCGAAAGCCAACCCTCACCCCAGCCCTCTCCCGGAGGGAGAGGGAGCCGACCGAGGTGTCTTGCGCTATACATCGACCTGAAACACTGAGTCGATTATGGATTCACCGACATTCGTTCATGTCGGTGCATCTCTCGAATATCCCCCATTCGGTCCCCTCTCCCCCCGGGAGAGGGCTAGGGTGAGGGTATCGGTGTACTTGACACTCTCAAGCCGCCGCCCACGCCTGCAAACTCAAATGCGCCTTCTCCCCCGGCGCCAGATGTAGACTGTCCGTCCCGCCCGCCGCCGCTTCCACGCACACGAACTCGGAAATCTCATCCCACGTCACGCCCAACAACGGCCGCGCTCCCGGATGCCACACCACCGTGTCCGCGCTGTCCCCGGTATCGATGCACAACTCACGCTGCCAGGCGTGATCTTTCAACTGCAATTCGCCGTCGTGCTGGAACACCCGCTGACAGCCGCCATCCACTCGCAACTCACCTTCCTGCTGGCAAACCTGGCGATTCAACTGGTCATAACCCTGCGCCCCTTCGAGCCCAGACAGCGCTATCTCACCGACATCGCCAATACGCCAGTAAGCGTGCAAAGCCTGGCTCAACTGGCACGGCATGTCGTCCTGATGCTCGGTGCTCAGGCGTAATTCCATGCGTTCGCCCAGGTGTGCATGCAAATCAACCTGCCAGTCGCACAGCTGCAATTGCCAATGCAGGCGCACGCCGTCTTCGGCGCTGCTGCTGTCGAGCAACTTCCAGTCGAGCAAGCGCGCCCAACCATGGGACGGCCAGGCGTTTTCGCTCGGATGACGGCCATACCACGGCCAGCACACCGGCACACCACCGCGAATGGCACCCACGTGCGGCCACTTCGCCGCACACCACAACCACGGCTTTTGCCCACGCGGCTGAAAGTGCAGCAACTGCGCGCCCTGACGACTGAACACCGCCTGACACAGCGGGTGATCGATCACCAAGACGTCGCGCATCTGATAGCGCTCCCAGGCGAACACCGGTTGTTCACGCAGGGATTTGAAGAAGCGTTGTAGCGGATGCTCATGCATTGGCCACGGTTCCGAATTCAACTGTCACGGGGATTACTGCCCCTCAAAAAAAAGCGGACAGCCTGGGCTGTCCGCAAATATGCGCACATAGAGAGGAGCTTATCGCAGACGCGTTAGAACGTAGACTGAATTTTCAGGCCAGCGACCAAAGCGTTATCAACTTCATCCACACCACCCGGGTGAGTGATGTACTGCAGGTTAGGACGTACGGTCAGCCAGTTGGTGACGTGGAAGCCGTAGTTGATCTCGTAGTTGTATTCGGTTTCGCGAATTGGCGAGAACACCGGATTGTCGTAGTCCGACACACCGTTGGAAGCGTTCAGCAGCTCGGCGTTTTTCTTCACGTCATCGTTGACGTGGATACGCGCCGCGCCGATACCGACGTCATCCTTCGGACGCGCGTCGAACGGGCCTTTGTAGACGAACATCACCGACTGGTAGTTGTCGATGAAGTTGGTGTCTTTGTCGTGGAACGTGGCGTTGGCCGCGATATTCAGACCGCGAGAAGCATCACCGTTGTGGCTGGTGAGTTGCTGTTGCGCCACGAACCAGTAGCCGCTTTTGCTGCTGTGGGTTTTGTACGCGTCGCCAGTGGTGGCGGCGTCGAAACCGTTGACGTCTTCACGAACGTCGTCGGCATCGGCCGTGCTCTTGTAGTAACCGACGCGGTATTCGCCCGGCAGGCTGTTGACCTTCGGCGACCAGACCAACTCAACCGGCAACACAGTACCTTTGGTGCCGCTGCCGCTGAGTTTGAAGCCGTTGCCGTGTTCCAGCTGCGACGGGTTCTGGTTGTACGCACCGATTTGCGCGTAGAGCTCGTCGTTGATGTTGTACTTCACACGGATCGCGGCCTGGCTGACCGGCCAGTTGTACCAGATGTTGGTTGCCCAGTTACCCACTTGCGAACCGCAGAACGCGAGGTTCTGGAAGTCGCACGGGAAGGTGTTGAAGTCTTCGCCTTCACCGAAGTAACCGGCCTTGACGTCGAGTTTGTTGTCGAAGAACTGGTGCTGAATCCACAACTGGGTCAGACGCACCATGTGGCCACGACCGTAAACTTCTTGCGAGGAGCTCAAGGTGCCGGCACGCGGATCGCCAACGCGGTCGTTGGAGATGTTGTAACCGTTACGGTTGGTCAGCTGGATCTTCGCCTGGGTGTTATCCCAGCCCCAGAGCTTTTGCAGATCGAGTGCCACGCCCAGACCAAACTGGTCAGCGTAACGCGCGGTCTTGTCGTCGTTGTAGCCACCGTTCAGGTTGCCACCGACTTCCCCAACGTAGTCAGCCTTGATGTCGATACCCTGCTCGATCAGCTTGGTACGCTCGCCACCCCAGTCGCCGGTCATCCATTTCGAATCGGAACTGAAGGCATCCGCCGCCATGGCGTTACCGGCCAGCACCAAGGCCGCCGCAGCCGACACTTGGCAGATCAACCGGGCATTGACGTGTTTCTTTTTCATCCCTACATCCTCGTCTTTATTGTTATTAACTGTTTTTATCTAACGCGGTTTACATAAAGTGCGATGGATTACAGGCAATCCACCGCGTGCTCCTTTTGGAATCCAATCCCTGTGGGAGCTGGCTTGCCAGCGATGGCGGTGCTTCAGGCGACATCCATGTTGGATGTGCCGGCCTCATCGCTGGTAAGCCAGCTCCCACATGACCGCATTCCAGCATTGATCTTCAGCGGCCTTTGAATTGCGCCACGTTCGCAGACCGCGCATCGGTCTGTGGTTGGCCGGCAGTGCCGAGGCGCTCACCGGTCTTGGCATCGAACAACAACACTTTCGACGGATCGAATTGCAGCGTCAGGTTCTCGCCCACCTGCGGTGCCACGTCCGGCGCCAGACGGCAGCAGACTTTGGTTTCATTGAGGTTGACGAATACCAGCGTGTCCGGGCCGGTCGGCTCAGTCACCTGCACTTCGGCACGAATGCTTGGCAGGCCATTGCCCTCACCGTTCGCCAACACGATTTGCTCCGGGCGCAGGCCGAGGATCACTTCGCGATCTTCGAGCCCGGCGTCCTGCATGCTCATCGGCAGCTCGCAACGCGCCTGACCGCTGTCGAGCAGCGCCAGCAGACGACCGTCCTTGCGTTGCAGACGCAGCGGAATGAAGTTCATCGGCGGTGAACCGATGAAACTCGCGACGAACAGGTTGGCCGGGTCGTTGTAGATCTCTTTTGGCGTGCCGAACTGCTGAATGATGCCGTCCTTCATCACCGCAACCTTGTCGCCCAGGGTCATCGCTTCGATCTGGTCGTGGGTTACGTAGACCGTGGTGGTTTTCAGGCGCTGGTGCATCAGTTTCATTTCGGTGCGCATCTCGACGCGCAGCTTGGCGTCGAGGTTGGACAGCGGTTCGTCGAACAGATAAATCTTTGGTCGACGTGCCAGTGCACGGCCCATCGCCACACGCTGCTGCTGACCACCGGAAAGCTGACCCGGCTTGCGATTGAGCAGGTGCTCGATCTGCAGCAGCTTGGCCACGCGCGCGACTTCTTCATCGATCGCCGACTGCGGCATCTTGCGAATCTTCAGACCGAACTCAATGTTCTCGCGCACGCTCATGGTCGGGTACAGCGCGTAGGACTGGAACACCATGGCGATGTCGCGATCCTTCGGGCTCATGCCGCTGACGTCTTGATCACCGATCATGATCGCGCCGCCGGTGATGGTTTCCAGACCGGCGATGCAGTTCATCAAGGTCGATTTGCCGCAGCCCGACGGGCCGACGAGGATCAGGAACTCACCGTCCTTGATCGACAGTTCAATGTTCTTCAGGGTGTCCGGCAGGCCGGCACCGTAGGTCTTGTTGACGTTGCGAAGTTCGAGCGTTGCCATGATTACCCCTTGACTGCGCCGGCCGTCAGCCCGCGCACGAAATACTTGCCTGCGACCACATAGACCAGCAGGGTCGGCAGGCCGGCGATCATCGCCGCTGCCATATCAACGTTGTATTCCTTGGCGCCGGTGCTGGTGTTGACCAGGTTGTTCAGCGCCACCGTGATCGGTTGCGAATCACCGCTGGAGAACACCACACCGAACAGGAAGTCGTTCCAGATCTGGGTGAACTGCCAGATCAGGCAAACCATGATGATCGGCGTCGACATCGGCAGAATGATCCGCCGGAAAATGGTGAAGAAACCCGCGCCGTCCAGACGTGCAGCTTTCACCAGCGCATCCGGAATGCTCACGTAGTAGTTACGGAAGAACAGCGTGGTGAACGCCAGACCGTAAACCACGTGGATAAACACCAGGCCGGTGGTGGTGCTTGCCAGGCCCATCTTGCCGAGGGTGAACGAGGCTGGCAGCAGCACGGTCTGGAATGGCAGGAAGCAGCCGAACAACAGCAGACCGAAGAACAGCTGCGAACCACGGAAGCGCCAGAACGACAGCACATAACCGTTCAACGCACCGATGGCGGTGGAGATGATCACGGCCGGAACGGTGATCTTGATCGAGTTCCAGAAGTAACCGTCAACCGTGGCCCAGGCCTTGACCCAGCCAATGCCGCTGACCACGGTCGGCCAGCTCAGCAGGTTGCCGGTGCTGATGTCTTCCGGAGTCTTGAAGCTGGTCAGCAACATGACCACCAGCGGCACCAGATAAAGCAGTACGGCGAGGATCAGCACCGCGTAGATCGCGATGCGACTCAGGCTGATAGCAGGTTTGGCAGCGAGACTAGTCATTGCGTTTGGTCCTCAGCTCGGAATACAGGTAAGGCACGATGATCGCGAGGATCGCACCGAGCATCAGAATCGCACTGGCCGAGCCCATGCCCATCTGGCCGCGACTGAAGGTGAAGGAATACATGAACATCGCGGGCAGGTCGGAGGAGTAACCCGGGCCGCCGGCAGTCATCGCCGCGACCAGGTCGAAGCTCTTGATCGCGATGTGCGCCAGAATCATCACCGCACTGAAGAACACCGGACGCAGGCTTGGCAGCACCACTTTCCAGTAGATCGTCGGCATGCTCGCGCCATCGATCTGCGCGGCACGGATGATCGATTGATCAACGCCACGCAGGCCGGCGAGGAACATCGCCATGATGAAGCCCGAGGCTTGCCACACAGCGGCGATCACCAAGCAGTAAACCACGCGATCGGGGTCAATCAGCCAGTCGAGACGGAAGCCTTCCCAGCCCCAGTCACGCAATAATTTGTCCAGGCCCATGCCCGGGTTGAGCAGCCATTTCCACGCGGTACCGGTAACGATCATCGAGAGCGCCATCGGGTACAGGTAAATGGTGCGGATAAAGCCTTCGCGACGAATACGCTGATCGAGGAACACCGCCAGCAACACGCCAATCACCAAGGTGATGCCGATGAACATACCGCCGAACACCGCGAGGTTTTTGCTCGCGACCCACCAGCGGTCGTTGTCGAACAACCGTGCGTATTGCGCCAGACCGGCCCACTTGTAGTTGGGCAGGAAAGTCGAGGTGGTGAACGACAGCACGAACGTCCACAGGATGTAGCCATAGAAGCCCACCAGCACGATGAACATGCTCGGCGCCAGCACCAGTTTGGGTAGCCAGCGTTGCAATGCATCGAACGGCGAGGCCTTGCTGAACACAGCAACAGAACTCATGGGGAAATCCAGTACGAGAGAAAAGGACTACTTGGGCAACTCGCCCCCTTGTAGGAGTGAGCCTGCTCGCGATTGCGGTGTGTCAGTTGATAAATCTGTTACCTGACCAACTGCTATCGCGAGCAGGCTCACTCCTACCGGGGCCAAGCATTACTTGGCGGACTTGATCGCAGCGCCGAGTTTCTTGGCAGTGTCGGCCGGGTCGGCTTTCGGGTCGTTGATGTAGTTGGTCACGACATCAAAGAACGCGCCTTGCACGGCCAGCGTGGTCGCCATGTTGTGCGCCATGCTTGGTTGCAGGCCGCCGGACTTGGCGTCCGCGAGGAAGTCCTTGGCAGCAGTCTGTGCGCAGGAGTCGAAGCCGAGCTTGTCCATGTTGTTCAACATGTCGTTGCGAACCGGGATCGAGCCTTTGTTGATGCTGAAGACTTTCTGGAAGTTTTCACCCAGCACGACTTTGGCGATGTCCTGCTGACCGGCCGCAGTGCCGGCGTCTTTCTGCTTGAACACGGCCAGCGAGTCGATGTTGTAGGTGAACGCCTTGTCGGTGCCCGGGAAAGCTACGCACTCGTAGTCTTTGCCCGCGACTTTCTTGGCGGCGGTCCATTCGGACTTGGCCCAGTCACCCATGATCTGCATGCCGGCCTTGCCGTTGATGACCTTGGCCGCTTCCAGGTTCCAGTCCTGACCTTTGCCATCGGCGTCCATGTAGGTCGCGACTTTCTTCAGCTCGGTCAGCGCCTTGACCATTTCCGGGCCAGTCAGCGCCGCGTTGTCCAGGTCAACCAAGGCTTTCTTGTAACCATCGACACCCATGACCGAAAGCACTACAGCTTCGAACACGGTGCTGTCCTGCCAAGGCTGACCGCCGTGAGCCAGCGGAATGAAGCCCGCAGCCTTGAGCTTGTCGCCAGCGGCATAGAATTCTTCGAGGGTGGTCGGGTTCTTGGTGATCCCGGCTTTCTTGAACACTTCCGGGTTGATCCACAGCCAGTTCACGCGGTGAATGTTCACCGGCACGGCCACGTAATCACCGTCGTACTTCACGGTATCGGAGACTTTCTTGTCGAGCAGGCTGTCCCACTTTTCCGACTTGGCGACGTCTTTCAAAACGTCGGTGTCGAGCAGGCCAGTGGATGCCCATTCCTGGATGTCCGGGCCTTTGATCTGGGCAACGCCAGGCGGGTTGCCAGCGACTGCGCGGCTTTTCAGCACGGTCATGGCAGTCGCACCGCCACCACCGGCGACAGCGCCGTCTTTCCAGGTGAAACCGTCTTTTTCGACTTGGGCCTTGAGCACATCAACGGCAGCTTTTTCGCCACCGGACGTCCACCAGTGCACGACTTCGACCGAACCTTTGGATTCGGCAGCGGAAACACTGAGAGGCAGAATTGCGAGCGGGAACAGGGAGGCGACAGAAATGACAGTAGCGAGGCGAGAAATCGCATTCATCTGAGATGTACCTTTCTTGTTGTTATGCATGCAAGTCTGGTGCTTGCGCTGCACAGGAGTTTAAACAGGACGTTTCCCTTCGCAGGTAACGAAGGGACGCGCGAATGTCACCACATGGTTACACAGGACTGCTCTGGGATAACTGTGCCAGCGCAGTCGCCATACTGGGCGACAAGGGTAGACGAGGGATCAGCACCGCTTGCCAGGCATGATACAGATCGGGTTTGCCCGGCCAGATATCGGCACTTGGGATGTTTTGCGGATTGAGTTCGTGGTGCCAACTGCCGTCGCAACGGTCGATGAAATTCGTCTCGCAGAATTCCCAGAACAGCCGGTACCAGCTTTCGTATTGCGCATCGCCGGTGCGTTTGAGCAAGGCACTGGCGGCGGCGCTGGCTTCGGCGTGGGTCCAGTGCAAGCGGTGGCGCACTACCGCTTTGTTGTCCCAGTCGAGGGTGTAGACGATGCCTGGCAGACCATCGACGTCCCAACCGTTGCGGCAATTGTTCTCGAACAGTTTTTGCGCATCGGTGGCGAGCCAACCGGGCGTGAGCATACCGGCCTGCACCCGCGCGGCTTCGAGATGGAGCAACAGCCGCGCCCACTCGAAACCGTGACCCGGCGTGGTGCCGTAGGGGCGGAAACCGTCAGCAGGATTGTCGAGGTTGTAGTCACGCAGTGGTTGCCAGTCGCGGTCAAAATGCTCGATGACCATGTAACCGTTGCCGGCAGCGTGACCGTGGATCACCCGCTCGACGATACGTTGCGCGCGCACCAGCCAGCGCGGATCTTCAGTGACATCGGCCAGCGCGAGGAACGCTTCGGTCGCGTGCATGTTGCTGTTGGCGCCGCGATAGGCTTCTTCTTCGCTCCAGTCACGATTGAAGAATTCGCGCATGGCGCCCTCTTCCTCGCTCCAGAAATACGTGTCGATGATGTCGATGGCATCATCCAGCAACGCTTGGGCGCCGGGACGCTGTGCGACCACCGCAGAGCTGGCCGCAAGCGCAACGAAGGCATGCAGGTAGGCGTTCTTGCCGGTGTTGTCATCGCGGTGTTCGGCGACCGCGAACCAGCCGCCATGCAACGCATCACGCAATGGTCCGCGCAGGGCGGCGATGCCGTGATCGACCAGCTCGGCAAAACCCGGCAAGCCCTGAATGTGGGCCATGGCGAAGCTGTGGGTCATGCGCGCGGTGTTCATGGTTTCGGCTTGCGCGTTCGCTGGCAGACGGCCGCGTCCGTCGAGGTTGCCGAAGCCTTCGGGCAGTTTTGATGCCTTGGCGAAATCCAGCAGACGCAGGCCTTCGGCGGCGAGCCATTGCTGATGCGCAGGGGCGTTCAGCCAACTGCTGAAGCCGGGTTGGAAGAGATCCATGGGGGGCCTTTTTTGTTGTTATGACTGCGGGGAGTCTAAACAACGGGTTGGGGTGGGCTTGTAACGAAGGGGGCGGGGTTTGTCACCGATCCGTGACAAAAGAGCCACCCTCACCCCAGCCCTCCCGAAACGTCGGACCGCCCAGAGGGAGAGGGGGCCGACCGAGTGGTGCTGGGTTATCCGCCGACCTGACACATCGAGTCGATTATGGATTCGCTACCGGACTTCCAGGTCGGCGTATCTCTGCAGCATCCCCCGATCAGTCCCCTCTCCCCTTGGGAGAGGGCTAGGGGAGGGAAAGCTTTTGCCTCAATCCGCTGAACGCGGCAACTGCAACGTCACCCGCAACCCACCCTCACGCAAATTCTGCAACGTCACTTCCCCGCCATGGCTGTGGGCAATATTGCGCGCAATGCCCAAACCCAAGCCATATCCCTGCTGCTGCCCCGCCAACCGGAAGTGCGGCTCAAACACCTGCTCCAAGCGCTGCTCCGGCACTCCCGGCCCTTCATCATCAACGTGCAAGACAAACGCGCTGTCATCGTCATCGATATGCAGATGTGCGTTCTGCCCATACTTCAACGCGTTGTCGATCAGATTGCCAATGCAACGCTTCAACGCCAAAGGTTTGCCCGGATACGCCGCCAACGCACGGCCATGCTGAGTCACCCGGCCGTTGCCGTTCGGCGCCAGGTACGGTTCGACCAGACAATCAAGCACATGGTTGAGATCCACCGGTTCGATGTTCTCGTGGATGTCAGTGTCTTTCACGCATTGCAGCGCGCCTTTGACCAACAACTCCAGCTCATCCAGATCGCGGCCGAATTTGGCTTGCAGCTTTTCGTCTTCCAGCAGTTCGACGCGCAAACGCAAACGGGTGATTGGCGTGCGCAGGTCATGGGAAATAGCGCTGAACAACTGGCTGCGCTCAGTCAGGTAGCGGCTGATGCGCTCGCGCATGGTGTTGAAGGCGCGCCCCACTTCCACCACTTCACTGCCACCGCCCTCGGCCACCGGTTCGACGTCGGCACCCAGCGACAGATCCCGTGCGGCACGTGCCAGACGCTTGAGCGGCCGGCTCTGCCAGTGCACCAACAGGCCGATGAACAGCAGCAAAAATCCGCTGGTGAGGACGATGAACCACACTTGTTGCGACGGCAGTCCCTGTTCTTCAAGACTGGTGTACGGCTCGGGCAACAGTGAGGCGATGTACAGCCATTCGCCCGGGGCCATTTGAATCTGCGTGACCAGCACGGGTGGATTGACCGGTTCCAGGGTCAGCGCGTAATGCGCCCACGAACGCGGCAATTCATCGAGTTTCAGCCCGGCGTTGAAGATGCGCAGGTCTTCGGGGCTGACAAAGGTCACCGAGATATCGGTGTCATGGCCCAAGGTCTGGCGCAGCACTTCGTCGACCGCTTTCATCACCGCCGCTTTACGCGGCGTGACCGGCAGTACGTCCATGCCCAGCGGCTTGTCGTTGAGCGTCACGACGAATCGGGTGCCGCCCATGCTGCGCAATTGGTCGAGTACCAACGGCCGATAAGCCACCGGCAACGAGCGGAAATAACTGACGCTGGCGGTCATCGAATGGGCGAGGCTGCGGGCGCTGGTGACCAGACCTTCGAGCTGCGTGGCGCGCAGCTGCGAGACCCAGATCACGCTCGACAAGGTCTGCGCAAACAACACCGCGAGCAACGTCAGCAGCAACATCCGCCCAAGCAGCGAACGCGGTACCGGCACCTTGGCGGCGAGTTTACGCAGCGACTCAGTGAGCATTGCCGGCAACCACGTTGGCTGCCAGTTGGTAGCCGCTGCCGCGCACGGTACGGATCAGCCGTGGCGGTTTCTCGGTGTCGCGCAGACGCTGGCGCAAACGGCTGACGGCCATGTCGACGATGCGATCGAGCGGCATCAGGTCGCGGCCACGGGTGGCGTTGCCGATGGTGTCGCGGTCGAGGATTTCCTGCGGGTGATCGAGGAACAGTTTCAGCAGGGCGAAGTCGGCGCCGGAGAGAATCACTTCCTCGCCGTCCGTGTGAAACAGGCGGTGGCTGACCATGTCCAGCCGCCATTCATCGAAGGCCAGCACGTCGCTGCCACTGCGCTCCTGACCGAATTGCGCACGCCGCAGCAGAGCTTTGATGCGGGCTTGCAGTTCGCGGGGGCTGAAGGGTTTGCCGAGGTAGTCGTCGGCACCGAGTTCGAGACCGATTACGCGATCGGCTTCATCGGAACTGGCGGTGAGCATGATAATCGGCACCTGCGCCTGACGCGGATGCTGACGCACCCAACGGCACAGGCTGAAGCCGTCTTCGTCGGGCAGCATGACATCGAGGATCACCAGATCGCTCGGCGCCTCGTTGAGGGCCTGGCGGAAACTGGCACCGTCGGCGGTGGCCCGCACCTGAAACCCGGCGCGGGTCAGGTAGGTTTCCAGCAACTCGCGTATTTCCTGGTCGTCATCGACCAACAATATCGACTTGTTGACTGAGCTCACTTCGAAGGCATCCTTGTTGTTGGAATTGGGGCGGATTATGCCTGATGAACCGATCGTTCCCACGCTCTGCGTGGGAACGCCTCTGGGGACGCTCCGCGTCCAGTGACGCGGAGCGTCACGGGCTGCATTCCCACGCAGAGCGTGGGAACGATCCTCAGCCAGCCTGTTCCAGGGCCACACCCGCGCCCATCAGCCCGGAATACGGCGCTGTCACCAGCCACACCGGAATGCCTTTGAAGTAATCGCTCATGCAACCTTTGTCAGCAAAGCTACGGGCGAAACCGCTTTCGAGGAAGAAATCGGCGAAGCGTGGAATCACACCGCCGACGATATACACCCCGCCACGCCCGCCCGTGGTCAGCACGTTGTTGCCGGCGACACGGCCGAGCCAGCAGCAGAACTGCTCGAGCACTTCCAGGGCAATCGGATCACCGGCCAAACCAGCTGCCGTAATCGCTTCCGGCGTGTCGAGTGTCGGCTCATGCCCGTCCACTGCGCAAATCGCGCGATAGACTCGCGGCAGACCACCACCGCTCAACGCGGTTTCCGCGCTGACATGGCCGATCTCGTTAAAGATGTGCTGCCATAGCTGGGTTTCACGCGGACTGCTCAGCGGCAGATCGACGTGCCCCCCCTCGCCCGGCAACGCCGCGAAACGACCTTCACCGAGATCCAGCAAAGTACCGACGCCAAGGCCGGTGCCCGGGCCAATCACCACCGCCGGACGCAACGGCTCCGGCGTGCCCTCGCAGACCACACGAAATTCGCCCGGCTGCAAACGGGTCATGCCCAGCGCCATCGCCGAGAAGTCGTTGACCAGCAACAACTGCTCGACCTGCAAGGTTTTGCAGAACGCGGTGCGGCTCAGGCGCCAGTGATTGTTGGTGAATTTGAACTCATCACCACTGACGGGACCTGCCACCGACAAGCACACCGAACCGATCGAACCCGGCGCCAGACCGAGCCCGCGCAGATAGAGGCTGATCGCCTCTTCCGGGCTGGCGTGGTCGGCCGTGGCCAGCACCTGAACCGATTGCAGTTGCTGGTTTTTCCACAACGCGAACCGCGCGTTGGTGCCTCCGATGTCACCGACCAAAGCCAGTTTCAATTAAGCGTCTCCAGGGCAGAAGTGAAGGCGCTGGCGCCCTGCTCCGCCGAGCTGAAGGCCATGCGCATGAAGCCGAACAGTTCGCGCCCGCTGCCGATGTTGTTGCCCAACAGGCCTTTGGCGGGTTCGCGCGCTGCAAATTCTGCGGCGTCGACCTTGAGTTCCAAAGTGCCTTTGACGCCATCGACGCGGATGATATCGCCCTCTTGCACGCGCGCCAAAGCACCACCGACATAAGCTTCCGGGCTGACGTGAATCGCTGCGGGGATTTTCCCCGAGGCGCCGGACATCCGGCCGTCAGTCACCAGGGCGACTTTGAAGCCGCGATCCTGCAGCACGCCGAGGAACGGCGTCATTTTGTGCAGCTCCGGCATACCGTTGGAACGCGGGCCCTGGAAGCGCATCACCGCGACGAAATCCTTTTCCAGCAGGCCGGCCTTGAACGCGTCGGCCAGATCTTGTTGATCCTGGAACACCATCGCTGGCGCTTCGACGATCTGGTTTTCCAGCGCAACGGCGGACACCTTCATCACACCGCGACCGAGGTTGCCTTCCATCACACGCAGACCACCCTCTGCCGAGAACGCACGGGCGACCGGGCGCAGGATATTTTCGTCGAGACTGTCGACCGGACCTTCGCGCCATACCAGTTCGCCGTTATCGAGGAACGGTTCCTTGGTGTATTTGCTCAGGCCGTGGCCAAGCACGGTGTTGACGTCTTCGTGCAGCAGACCGGCGCCAAGCAGTTCGCGGATCAGGAACGACATGCCGCCCGCTGCCTGGAAGTGGTTGATGTCGGCTTTACCGTTCGGGTAGACGTGGCTCAGGGTCGGCACGACTTCGGAGAGGTCGGCCATGTCCTGCCAGGTCAGTTGAATACCCGCCGCCATGGCAATGGCCGGCATGTGCAGGGTGTGGTTGGTCGAGCCGCCGGTGGCGTGCAGCGCAACAATGGAGTTGACCAGCGACTTCTCGTCGACGATTTCGCCGATCGGCATGAAGTTGCCGTTCTGCTTGGTCAGGCGCGTGACTTGATGCGCGGCTTCGCGGGTCAGCGCATCACGCAGCGGCGTATTCGGGTTGACGAAAGAAGCGCCCGGCAAGTGCAGGCCCATGACTTCCATCAGCAACTGGTTGGTGTTGGCGGTGCCGTAGAAGGTGCAGGTGCCCGGGCTGTGGTAGGACTTCATCTCCGATTCCAGCAGCTCTTCGCGGGTGGCTTTGCCTTCAGCGTACTTCTGCCGCACGTCGGCTTTTTCCTTGTTGGAAATCCCCGAGACCATCGGCCCGCCCGGCACGAAGATCGTCGGCAGGTGACCGAAGCGCAGCGAACCCATCATCAGCCCCGGGACGATTTTGTCGCAGATGCCGAGCATCAGCGCGCCGTCGAACATGTTGTGAGAGAGCGCCACAGCGGTGGACATGGCGATCACTTCGCGGCTCGGCAAGCTCAGTTCCATGCCCGGCTCACCTTGGGTGACGCCGTCGCACATCGCCGGAGTGCCGCCAGCAAACTGGCCGACCGAGCCGATTTCGCGCAAGGCGTTCTTGATCTGTTCCGGGAACACTTCATACGGCTGGTGCGCCGAGAGCATGTCGTTATACGAAGAAACTATGGCGATGTTCGCCGAGTTCATCATCCGCAGGCTGTGCTTGTCTTCGCTGCCGCAACCGGCAACGCCGTGGGCGAAGTTGGCGCATTGCAGCTTGCCGCGCATCGGCCCGTCAGTGGCGGCGCCGCGAATCAGTGCAAGGTAAGCCTGACGCGTGGCGCGGCTGCGGGCGATAAGCCGTTCGGTGACCTCAAGGACGCGGGGATGCATGTGTAGAACTCCAGGCTAACGGATGTGGCGACCTGATTGTCTATGCTGATCAAACGCCGTTGTTGTTGGAATGACAGACGGCTTTTTTGACCATTCGGACCAGTTGATTCAGGTCACTCGTTGTAGATAAAACAAAATATTGCCACTAAAAAGGCTTGTTTTCTATTTTTATGCGAATAATCTTGTAATTCCAACAACAAAACGACGGCGGCGCTGTTCCATGACTCTTCGAATCGCAATCAATGGTTTTGGCCGCATCGGCCGTAATGTCCTGCGCGCACTGTATACCCAAGGCTATCGACAGGATTTGCAGATCGTCGCCATCAACGATCTGGGCGACAGCTCGATCAATGCTCATCTGCTCAAATACGACACCGTTCACGGCACGTTCGACGCTCAGGTCGAGCATGACAACGAAAGTCTGACCGTCAACGGCGACCGCATTGCGGTAAGCGCCATTCGCAACCCGGCCGAGCTGCCATGGGCGGCGGAAAAGATTGATGTGGTGTTCGAATGCACCGGTCTCTTTACCGATCGCGCCAAAGCGGCCGCGCATATTACTGCCGGCGCGCGCAAAGTGATCATCTCGGCCCCGGCCAAAGGTGCCGACGCCACTGTTGTTTATGGTGTGAACCACGACATTTTGCGCCAGTCGCACCAGATCATCTCCAACGCTTCGTGCACCACCAACTGCCTGGCGCCAGTGGCGCAAGTGCTGCACCGCGAACTGGGGATCGAAAGCGGTCTGATGACCACGATTCATGCCTACACCAACGATCAGAACCTCACCGACGTCTATCACACCGACCCATACCGCGCGCGTTCGGCCACGCAGAACATGATCCCGAGCAAGACCGGCGCCGCTGAAGCGGTAGGCCTGGTGCTGCCGGAACTGGCGGGCAAGCTGACCGGCATGGCCGTGCGCGTGCCGGTGATCAATGTGTCGCTGGTAGATTTGACCGTGCAGTTGAAAAAAGAAGCCAGCGCCGAGGAAGTCAACGCGCTGATGAAATCCGCGAGCCAGCACTCGAAGATTCTCGGTTTCAACACCCTGCCGCTGGTATCCAGCGACTTCAACCATAATCCGCTGTCGTCGATATTCGACGCCAACCACACCAAGTCCAGCGGCAAACTGCTGAAGGTGCTGGCCTGGTACGACAACGAGTGGGGCTTCTCCAACCGCATGCTGGATAACTGCCTGGCGCTATGTAACGCCGAGTAAGGTTGTCCTGATCCCCTGTAGGAGCTGCCGAAGGCTGCGATCTTTTGATCTTGTTTGTAAGATCAACATCAAAAGATCGCAGCCTTCGGCAGCTCCTACATTTATCTGCGTCGATCACAAAACAATACTTGACCATTCAACTAGATGATAAGCATTATCATTCGCTTGAAATCGATCAGGTCCTCCCGTGAGTCAATCGCGCTTCAACCACGTCTTCCTCACCCAGCGCACCTCGCTGCTGCGTACGCTGGAACGGATGGTCAACAATCACAGCACCGCTGAAGACCTGCTGCAGGAGACCTACCTGCGCGTGACGCGGGCGTTGAGCGAACGGGCCATCGATCACCTCGAACCTTTTGTCTTCCAGACCGCGCGCAATCTGGCGCTGGATCATTTGCGTGCGCGCAAGATCCATTCGCGAACCATGGTCGATGACGTGCCGCAGGATGTCGTGCACAGCGTCGCCGCCCCCGCCAGCAGCGCCGAAGATGCCGCCCACGCCGAACAGATGCTGGAGCGCCTGAACGTGAGCCTCAGTCAACTCAGTCCCCGTCAGCAGCAGATTTTCATCCTCAGCCGTCTGCACGGGAACAGTTATCAGGAAATCGCCGATGAGCTGAATGTTTCCCTCAGCACCGTGCAGAAAGAACTGAAGCTGATCATGACCATTTGTATCGGCGTCGCCGAACGTCTGAATGGCGACTGAAGTTGTAGGGCTTTTCTGTAAGTGCCAGGATCGCCTGCACGGATCAGTGGGCTTTGTTACCCTTGCCCGACTTTTACGCTTCACTTAAAAAAACAGCCGTGCGCAGACACTGCCGAGGAAACACCGTGACGGACACCCACCGCTCGCCTTCGCCGGATTCGGTGCAGGACGCTGCCAACGCAATGGACCAGGCTCTGGACTGGCTCATCGTGCTCGGCAGTCCGGACGAGGAGCAGACCCGGCAATTTCATGCCTGGCTGGCGGCCGATCCGTTGAATGCCGAAGCGTTCGCCAAGGCCCAGGCGATCTGGGACGGCCCGCAAATCGCCCAGTGCGCGCAAAGCCTGGCGGCCAAACCTGCGAAGGTCACTTTCCTCAAGCGTCTGCGTCCACACTGGAAACCGCTGGCCACCGCCGCCGTGCTGATCCTCGGTTTGTTCAGTTTCAGTAATCTGCCGATGCGTATTCAGGCCGATCATCTGACCGTGGTCGGCGAGCGCCAGCGCCTGCAACTGGAGGACGGTTCGAAAGTCCTGCTCAATACCAATTCGGCATTTTCCAGCACCATCAACGATCAGCAGCGCGTTGCCCGGTTGTTTCAGGGCGAAGCGTTTTTCGAGATCGCCAGCGGCCGCAGTCAACCACTGGAAATCGATGCCGGCCCGGTCCGCGCCAGCGTGCGCGATACCGCATTCGCGGTGCGTTATCTCGATGGCGTGGCGCAGGTCAACGTGCAGCGCGGCGATGTCGATCTACAGGCAACGCATAACGACGCTCGCGTTCGTCTTAAGGCCGGTGAGAGTATTCGTATCGGCCCCAACGGTTTCGACCGCCCGGCCAAACTCGACGTCAACACTGACCTGGCCTGGGTGCAAGGTCGCTTGGTGTTCGAGAACTGCCCGCTGAATCAGGTGCTGGCCGAATTGCGCCGCTACTATCCAGGCTGGATCATCAACACCAACGAGCAATTGGCCGACGTCGCTGTGACCGGCAATTACCGCCTCGATCAGCCACTCGACGTGGTTCGCTCCCTCGCGCACATCACCTCGGCGCAACTAAAAGAATTCCCCGCCGTGGTCATCCTGAACTAAATGAGAATTATTTTTACTCGATAGCCAACGTCAGTACGTCTCGTTATAGCCAATGCAATTGATTCGCAACACGCGAAGCCAATCAGCCCCTATAAAGATTCGTGCGACACGGAGCGCTATCGATGTCCTCACGCCTTACCCACCAGACTTCCTCCCCTTCCCGCGTCTTGTCGCTGCTGACCGCGGCCATTCTGATGGCCGGCACCGCGCCGCTGATGGCTGCCACCGAGCAACCGACGCGCAACATGGGCGATTACTCGTTCGCCATCGGCCAGCAGCCACTGGTGTCGGCGCTCAACGCCTTCACTGCCGTGACCGGTTGGCAGGTCGGCTTGCCGGCAGAACTGGGTCAGGGCGTGTCGTCGCCGGGCGTGCGTGGCTCGTTGTCCCCGGAAAAAGCCCTTGAGCGCCTGTTGGTGGGGACCAACCTGAGCTTCCGCAAAATCAGCAACAACAACGTAGTGCTGGAAAAGCGCAACGCCAGTGGCACGCTCAATCTGGATCAGGTGACCATCAGCGCCACCCGCCAGGAGCAGTCGGTCAACAGCGTACCGGCCACCGTCACCGTGCAGACCCGTCAGGATCTGGACCGCAACAACGTCAACACCATCAAGGATCTGGTGCGTTACGAGCCGGGCGTGTCCGTCGGCGGCGCCGGTCAGCGTGGCGGTATCAGCGGCTATAACATTCGCGGTATCGATGGCGACCGCATCCTGACCCAGGTTGACGGCGTCGAAGTCCCGGACGGTTTCTTCAACGGTCCGTACGCCAAGACTCAGCGCAATTACGTTGACCCGGAAATCGTCAAACGCGTGGAAATCCTCCGGGGCCCGGCCTCGGTGCTGTACGGCAGCAACGCCATCGGCGGCGCCGTCAGCTATTACACCCTTGATGCCGACGACATCATCAAGCCAGGCAAAGACGTCGGCGCCCGTCTGAAAAGCGGTTACAGCTCGGCCGATGACAGTTGGCTGAAGTCCGCTACCGTTGCCGGCCGCGCCGACCAGTTCGACGGTTTGCTGCACTACAGCCAGCGCGACGGGCACGAGACCGATTCCTACGGCAGCAACAATGGCACCGGCCTTGAGCGCACCGCTGCCAACCCGGAAGACGTCAACGCCTACAACGTATTGGCCAAGATCGGCTGGAACTACAACGAAGATTCGCGTCTGGGTCTGACCTACGAAAAGTACAAGGACGATCGCGACACCGATCAGAAAAGCGCTTACGGCGGCCCGTACTTCAACGGCGCCCCGACCATCCCCGACAGCGTGCTGCCCGGCGGCATGTATCAGTGGCGCACCGGTAACGACACGATCACCCGTGAGCGTTTCGGCATCGAGCACTCGTTCGCCCTCGACAGCCTGCTGGTCGATAACGTGAAGTGGAGCCTCAACCACCAGATCGCCAAAACCGACCAGAGCACCACTGAGTTCTACTACCCGATCACCCGTAAAGTGCTGCGTACTCGCGACACCATTTACGAAGAGAAACAGTGGGTGTTCGACGCGCAGCTGGACAAGGCGTTCGCCCTCGGCGCCACCGATCACGTGCTGACTTACGGCACCACCATCAAGCAACAGAAAGTCACCGGCTCGCGCAGCGGCAACGGCACTTGCCTGGCCGTCGGTCGTGGCTGCACCGCCATCGGCGCGACCAGTACCGCGGACGTGTTGGCCAAAGCCACCGACTTCCCGGACCCGACCATCAACACCTACAGCGTGTTCGCTCAGGATCAGATCAGCTGGAACAACTGGACCTTCCTGCCGGGCCTGCGCTACGACTACACCCAGCTCAAGCCGCACATCACCCAGGAATTCCTCAACACCGTGGCGGCTGACGGCCAAGGCACGGTCAGCGACAAGAACAAGACCTGGCACAAAGTTTCGCCGAAATTCGGCCTGACCTACGCCCTGACCGAAAACTACACCTGGTACGGTCAATACGCCGAAGGCTTCCGCACCCCGACCGCGAAAGCCCTGTACGGCCGCTTCGAAAACACCACCACTGGTTACAGCGTGGCGCCGAATCCCGACCTGGAACCGGAAAAAAGCAAAAGCTATGAAACCGGACTGCGCGGCAATTTCGAACAAGGTTCGTTCGACGTAGCGGTGTTCTACAACAAGTACCGCGATTTCATTAACGAAGACGCCGTGACCCCGGGCCGCAACGAACTGACCTTCCAGTCGGCCAACATCAAGCACGCCACCATCAAGGGTGCGGAAGTCAAAGGTCGTCTGAATCTGGATGCGTTTGGCGCGCCGCAAGGCCTCTACACCCAAGGCTCGATTGCCTACGCCTACGGTCGCAACAACGACAACGGCGAGCCGATCAACAGCGTCAACCCGCTGACTGGCGTGTTCGGTCTGGGTTACGACCAGGACAACTACGGCGGCCTGCTGAGCTGGACCGTGGTGAAGAAAAAGGATCGCGTCGACGACAGCAACTTCAAGTCGCCCGATGGCGTCAGCAGCCAGTTCAAAACCCCGGGCTTCGGCATTCTTGATCTGGCCGGTTATTACAAAGTCACCGACGACGTCACCGTCAGCGGCGGCATCTACAACCTGACCGACAAGAAATACTGGCTGTGGGATGACGTGCGCGGTTACGACAGCGTCGGCGAAGCGTCGGTGACGCAACCGGCCAACCTCGATCGCCTGACCCAACCGGGTCGCAACTTCGCGATCAATCTGATCTGGGACATCTGATCCGGTCGACCTCACTGCGCGTGTTCAGGCACCGCGCAGTGAGGTTTTTTTACGCTTGCACGTCGCCTTGTTCGTCTCGTTATCAAGCGCCTCTTTTATCAAGGACATGTCATGAGCACATCGGAAAAAGCCCTGCGTTCACAACGCCTGAACCAGATCACCCACGAGCCGCACAGCAAGCTCGACGCCCTGGTCAAAGCCCACGCGCCGTTCGAGACCCGCGCCAATTTCGCCCGTTTCGTCGTCGCGCAGTACCTGTTCCAGTCGGAACTGGTCGACCTGTACAACAACGCTGAACTGACCGCCATCGTGCCTGATCTGCCGGCCCGCTGCCGCGCCGAAGCGGCCAAGGCTGACCTCGCGGACCTGGAAACCGAAGTACCGGCCCCGGTAGCAGGCGCGGTGAAAAACCCGAGCAAGGCTCGTGCTCTGGGCTGGATCTTTGTTTCCGAAGGTTCGAAGCTCGGTGCGGCATTCCTGATCAAACGCGCGGTGGCGCTGGAGCTGAGCGAAACCTTCGGTGCCCGTCACCTCGGCGAGCCTGAAGGTGGCCGTGCCGAAGGCTGGAAAAGCTTCGTGCGCACCCTCGATTCGCTGCAGTTCAGTGCTGAAGAAGAGGCTGAAGTGGAGCAAGGTGCGATCGACGCGTTCAACCGTTTCACCGTGCTGCTGGAACAGGCTTACGCCACCGAAGCTGAACCTGCCTGACACAACACACATCCCCCTGTAGGAGCTGCCAAAGGCTGCGATCTTTTGATCTTGAAAACAACATCAAAAGATCGCAGCCTTCGGCAGCTCCTACAGGGGAACTGCGTAAGCCTGTAAGATCTCCATTCCGCTTCAGAAGCCACCGCGTAGCCCATGCCGCAACCCGCCTCCACGAAACTCGCCCGCGTGCTGTTCGGCCTCTTGGCTTACGTCAGCCTTGGCATTGGCCTGATCGCCATCGTCGTGCCCGGCCTGCCGACCACCGAGTTCATCCTTCTTGCCGCCTGGGCCGCGACCCGCAGCTCGCCGCGCCTGAGTGCCTGGCTGGAAAACCATCGCTTGTTCGGACCGATCCTCAGCAATTGGCGCAACGGCAAGATCATCGCGCGCAAGGCCAAAGTCAGCGCGACATTGAGCATGTTGCTTTGCGCGACGTTAATGCTGGTGATGCTCGATCACGGCTGGCCGGTCTATCTGGCGATTGCCGGGATGAGCCTGGGCAATCTGTGGATCTGGTCGCGTCCGGAATCGATTCCCGCGTGAACCCGCCCCCGTATCCACACTGAAACATCCCTGTAATTAATCGCTTTTTCAGCACTTTCTCCTGCGCAAACGTTTAGCGCTGACCGTCCGTCGGCACGCGCCTCATGCCCTCTGCTTCCACGCCGATGAGCATTGCATGGCGCTGAATGGATTTGGCGAACCGGATAGTTCATATCCGCCTGCCACCCGTTTATTCATTCGCGAGATCGCCCCATGTTCGACTCTCTGTCCATTCGCCTGAAAATCGTTCTGCTCTCCGGTCTGTGCCTGCTCGGTGTGGTTGCGCTGATCGTCGGCATGAACATCTACCAGACCAACCAGAACGACCAACTGGTCAGTGACTCGAGCAATAAATTGCTCACCGCCAGCGTGCAGAATCTGTTGCAAGCCAAAGCCGCCGAGCAAGCCGTGCGGGTGCAGAAGACCTTCGGCGAAAGCCTGACGGTGATCACTGCCCTGGCTGACCAGATCAAGGACATGCGCGTCATGGCCGCCAAGCGTTCGCTGGACGCCGGTGCCTTGCGCGAAGAGTTGAACCTGAGCCTGAAAACCGCTTTTGAGCGCAACGACAAAGTGCTGGGCATCTGGCTCGCTTTCGAACCGAACGCTCTCGACGGCAAGGACAGCGAGTTCGCCAACGATGCTGCGCGCCAGTCCAACGAAGCCGGACGTTTTGCCACGTACTGGAGCCGCGCCGCTGGCGCCTCGCTGAACACCATCATGGTCGAAGAAGACCTGACCAAAACCACCCTCAGCGTCAGCGGCACGCCGTACAACAGCTGGTACACCTGCCCTCGCGATGCCAAGCGCACCTGCCTGCTCGACCCGTATGCCGACACCGTCGGTGGCAAGGAAATGCTCATGACGACCATTTCCGTGCCGTTGATCGTCGACGGCAAGGCCATCGGCGTGGTCGGTGTCGACATCGCCCTTGATGCCCTGCAAGCAGCGGCCGTGGATTCCCAGCGCAACCTGTTCAACAACGCCGGGCACATGCTGATTGTTTCCGGCAGCGGCGTGCTCGGTGCTGACAGTTCCGACGCGAGCAAGGTCGGCAAAAAGATCAGCGACACTCTCGGCGCCGATGGCAAGGACGTACTGCAACTGCTGAGCTCAGGCACACCGAAGATTCTCGAACAGGGCGATCTGATTCGCGCCGTATACCCGGTCGATCCGATCGGTAACTCACGCGCCTGGGGCGTAGTCATCGACCTGCCAAAACAAGTGCTGCTGGCCGATTCGGTCAAGCTGCAAGCGGTACTCGACGATGCTCAGGAAACCGGCGTGATCACCGCGCTGCTGGTCGCCGTGGTTGCCGGTCTGGTCGGCCTGTTGCTGATCTGGCTGACTGCGTCCGGCGTTACTCGCCCGATCAATAGCGTTGCCGAGATGCTGAAGAACATTGCCAGCGGCGAAGGTGATCTGACCCAACGGCTGAACTACAGCAAAAAGGATGAACTGGGCGAACTGGTGAACTGGTTCAACCGTTTCCTCGACAAGCTGCAACCGACCATCGCGCAGATCAAACAGAGCATCACCGAGGCGCGCGGCACCGCCGACCAGTCTTCGGAAATCGCCCGCCAGACCAGCGAAGGCATGCAGGTGCAGTTCCGCGAGATCGATCAGGTCGCCACCGCGTCCAACGAAATGAGCGCCACCGCCCACGACGTCGCCAACAGCGCATCCAACGCTGCCAATGCGGCGAAAGGTGCCGATCAGTCGGCCAAGGACGGCATGTCGATCATCGAGCGCAGCACTCGCGATATCAATCAACTGGCCGAAGAAGTCAGCAAAGCGGTGACCGAAGTTGAAGCGCTGGCAGTCAACAGCGAGCAGATCGGCTCGGTGCTGGAAGTGATCCGCAGTATCGCCGAACAGACCAATTTGCTGGCGCTCAACGCGGCGATTGAAGCGGCCCGCGCCGGTGAGAGCGGCCGTGGTTTTGCCGTGGTTGCCGACGAAGTACGCAACCTCGCCAAGCGCACGCAGGACTCGGTGGAAGAGATTCGCATCGTCATCGAGAAGATTCAGACAGGCACCCGTGGCGTGGTCGCGACCATGCATTCGAGCCAGACTCAGGCACACAACAACGCCGGGCAGATTCGTCAGGCGGTGGATGCGCTGGGCAAGATCAGTGATGCGGTGACGGTGATCAGCGACATGAACCTGCAGATTGCCAGCGCGGCCGAACAGCAGAGTGCGGTCGCCGAAGAGGTCAATCGCAACGTTTCGGCGATTCGTACCGTGACTGAAACCCTGACCGAGCAGGCTACTGAGTCGGCGGCGATCAGCAGCCAGCTCAATGCCCTGGCGAGTCAACAGATGAAATTGATGGATCAGTTTCGCGTCTGAGCCCGCCACTCAATCCACCACAAAACCTTGTGGGAGCTGGCTTGCCAGCGATGGCGGCACATCAGTCAGTACATTGTTGACTGACACTCCGCTATCGCTGGCAAGCCAGCTCCCACAGGGTCAAGTGGCAACCCTGCAATCGGGGATTTCATCTGACACGGGATTGTTTTGCACTATCATCGCCCTCTCGCTCCGGAGGGCCTTCGATGACTGATTTACTCACGTCCATTCAAGCCGCACTCGGTTTGCCTCGCACACCGATTCCTTTCACCGAGCAAGGCGCCCTGCCCTCGGCGTTCGCCGTCACGGAGCTTGCCTGCGCCAGCATCGCTGCTGCCGGTCAGGCCGTCAGCGAGTTGATCCAGCAGCAGTCAGGTCATTTGCCGGCCGTTGCAGTCGACCGTCGATTGGCCTCGTTCTGGTTCTCCAGCTCGCTGCGACCAATCGGCTGGCAGGTGCCACCGCTGTGGGACCCGATCGCCGGCGACTACGCGACCCGCGACGGCTGGATCCGCCTGCACACCAACGCTCCACATCACCGCGCCGCCGCTGAACGTGTGCTCGGCGCCTGCGCCGACCGTGATGCAATTGCGGCGAAAGTCGCGCAATGGACGAGTACGGATCTGGAACAAGCGGTGGTCGAGGCCCAGGGCTGCGCCGCCGAAATGCGCAGTTGGGCGCAATGGCAGAAGCATCCGCAGGGGCTCGCGGTGAATGCCGAGCCGCTGGTGCATTTCCTTGATTCGCAGGATGAACAGCACCAAGCGTGGCAAGGCTCGGTGGCGCAACCGTTGGCCGGGATCAGGGTGCTGGATCTGACACGCGTGCTCGCCGGCCCCACCGCCAGCCGTTTTCTCGCTGGCCTTGGTGCCAACGTGTTGCGCATCGATTCCCCGACCTGGAATGAGCCTGGTGTCGTTCCGGAAATGACCCTCGGCAAACACTGCGCGCGGCTGAACTTGCTGGATCCGGCGGATCGCGCGGTGTTCGAAGGCTTGTTGAAAGACGCCGATATTTTGCTGCACGGTTACCGCGCCGACGCTTTGGACAATCTCGGTTTCGGCGTTGAGCGCCGTCGCCATCTGGCACCGGGCCTGATCGATGTCGCCCTCAACGCCTACGGCTGGAACGGCCCGTGGCAGAACCGCCGGGGCTTCGACAGTTTGGTGCAGATGAGCAGCGGCATCGCCGAGGCCGGCCAGCGCTGGCTGCAGGCTGAGAAACCGACGCCGTTGCCGGTGCAGGCGCTGGATCATGCAACGGGGTATTTGATGGCGGCGAGTGCGCTTCGACTGTTGACCGAGCATTTGAACACGGGTCGCGGTGGCTCGGCGCGGTTGTCGCTGGCGCGGACGGCGAAGTTGTTGATCGAGCATGGGCCGGGGACGACACAAGCGTTGCGCGTCGAGGACGAACAGGATCAAAGCACGTCGATAGAGCAGACCCCGTGGGGACCGGCGCATCGTTTGCAGGTGCCGGTGAAGATCAGCGGCACGCCGATTCAGTGGGCGTTGCCGGCTACAGAGCTGGGTTCTCATCACCCACAGTGGAATTAAAAGCCCCTCACCCTAACCCTCTCCCAGAGGGAGAGGGGACCGATCGGGTGATATTGAAGAGATTCACCGACTTGAACGATTGATTCGGAATCCATAATCGACTTGGTCTTGCAGGTCGATGGACAGCGCCAGATACCTCGGTCGGCCCCCTCTCCCTCCGAGAGAGGGGCTGATTCGGGGATACTGAAGACACTCACCGACTTGAACGATCGGCGCTGAATCCATAATCGACTCGGTCTTTCAGGTCGATGTAAAACGCAAGACACCTCGGTCGGCCCCCTCTCCCTCCGGGAGAGGGGCTGATTCGGGGATACTGAAGACATTCACCGACTTGAACGATCGGCGCTGAATCCATAATCGACTCGGTCTTTCAGGTCGATGTAAAACGCAAGACACCTCGGTCGGCCCCCTCTCCCTCCGGGAGAGGGGCTGATTCGGGGATACTGAAGACATTCACCGACTTGAACGATCGGCGCTGAATCCATAATCGACTCGGTCTTTCAGGTCGATGGAAAACGCAAGACACCTCGGTCGGCCCCCTCTCCCTCCGGGAGAGGGGCTGATTCGGGGATACTGAAGACATTCACCGACTTGAACGATCGGCGCTGAATCCATAATCGACTCGGTCTTTCAGGTCGATGTACAACGCAAGACACCTCGGTCGGCCCCTCTCCCTCCGGGAGAGGGGCTGATTCGGGGATACTGAAGACATTCACCGACTTGAACGATCGGCGCTGAATCCATAATCGACTCGGTCTTTCAGGTCGATGTACAACGCAAGACACCTCGGTCGGCCCCTCTCCCTCCGGGAGAGGGGCTGATTCGGGGATACTGAAGACATTCACCGACTTGAACGATCGGCGCTGAATCCATAATCGACTCGGTCTTGCAGGTCGATGTAAAACGCAAGACACCTCGGTCGGCCCCCTCTCCCTCCGGGAGAGGGCTGGGGTGAGGGCTGCAATTTCAGGCCGAGCGATGATGTATCAATCTGCCCGGCTCAAAGACGTCCACAACAACTGCGCCGCATACCCTCGATAAGGCCGCCACGCCTCAGCGCGCAACGACAATTCCCGCGCTGTCGGCCGCTTGCCTTCCAGCACTTCCAGCGCCCGCAGCAACCCGACATCACCATGGGGAAACCCATCCATATCCCGCAACTGCCGCAACGCGATGTACTGCGCCGTCCACTCGCCAATCCCGTGCAGCGCCAACAACCGCGCCACGCCACCCTCGCGATTCGGCTCAAACAACAAGGGTTCATCCAGCAACGTCTGCGCCACGCTCGACAACGTGCGCCCACGACTTTTCGGCATGCCCAACGCTGCCAGATCTGCCGCCGCCATTACGTGCGCCTCGGGAAATACATGGGTCAATCCGGGCACGGTGGAATCCAGCGGCGCGCCATATTGCGCAACCAGTTTCCCCGCCAGACGAATCGCCGCCACCACCGTAATCTGCTGCCCAAGCACCGCGCGAAACGCCAACTCCAATCCATCCCACGCACCGGGAATGCGCAACCCCGGACGCTCGACAATCAACCGCGCCAGCAACGGATCATTCGCCAGATGCCCTTGCCTCAGCGCCAGATCCGCATCCAGATCAAACATCCGCCGCAACCTGACAACGATCTCGGGCACGGCTGCCGGATCAGGAAAGTCCAGCTCGACCTCCAGCGCATCCGCCGTCCCTAGCCAGACCGAAACCGTGCCGTGAACACCGTTTAACCCGATGCTGCGCGAATACACGCCATCGCCCACGGCCTCCATCCCGACCACCGCCCGCGCCGCGAGAAACCCCAACATCGCCTCCCAGTCATACGGCGGTGCATAGGCAAGCGACAACCTCACAACGACAACACACCGCTGTACAACCCATACGCTGCCAACCCCGCGCCGATGACCACGCAGGTAAAAATGCCCCTCTCGACATGGGTGAACAACGGCTCGCCCGCCTCATGCTTGGCCTTGGCAAACAGGATCACCCCCGGCGCATACAGCAACGCCGACAACAGCAAATACTTCACCCCGCCGGCATACAACAACCACACCGCATAACCGAGGGCGATGCCACCGATCAGCAGATCCTTGGTGCGCTCAGCCGAGGCGTGTTCGTAAGTTTCGCCGCGCCCGCTGAGCAGCACCGCGTACGCCGCCGACCACAGGTACGGCACCAGAATCATCGACGAGGCCAGATAAATCAGGCTGGTGTAAGTGCCCGCCGAGAACAGCGTGATCAACAGGAAAATCTGGATCATCGCGTTGGTCAGCCACAACGCGTTGACCGGCACATGGTTCTTGTTTTCCTTTTTCAGGAACGCCGGCATGGTCTTGTCCTTGGCCGTGGCGAAGAGGATTTCCGCGCACAGCAAGGCCCAGGACAGCAACGCACCGAGCAGGGAAATCGCCAGACCGATGCTGATCAACAGCGCGCCCCACGGCCCGACGATGTGCTCGAGCACCGCCGCCAGCGACGGGTTCTGCAGATTCGCCAGTTCCGGCTGACTCATGATCCCCAGCGACAGCACGTTGACCAGCACCAGCAGCGCCAGCACACCGATAAAACCGATCACCGTGGCGCGGCCGACGTCGCTGCGTTTCTCCGCCCGCGCCGAGTACACACTGGCGCCTTCGATGCCGATGAACACAAACACCGTGACCAGCATCATGTTGCGCACCTGATCCATCACCCCACCGAAATTCGGGTTGCTGGTGCCCCAGATGTCGCGGGTAAAAATGTCAGCCTTGAATGCGATGGCGGCGATGACGATGAACATGATCAGCGGTACGACTTTGGCCACCGTGGTCAATTGATTGATCAGCGCCGCCTCCTTGATCCCGCGCATCACCAGAAAATGCACGGCCCACAGCAGCACCGATGCACAGCCGATGGCGATCGGCGTATTGCCTTGGCCGAACACCGGAAAGAAGTAACCGAGGGTGCTGAACAGCAGGACGAAATAGCCGACATTGCCCAGCCACGCACTGATCCAGTAACCCCACGCGGACGAGAAACCCATGTAGTCGCCAAACCCGGCCTTGGCGTAGGCGTACACGCCGGAATCCAGCTCGGGTTTGCGATTGGCCAACGTCTGGAACACGAACGCCAGGGTCAGCATGCCGATCGCCGTGATGCCCCAACCGATCAGGATCGCCCCGGCATCGGCGCGTGCCGCCATGTTCTGCGGCAGCGAGAAAATCCCCCCGCCAATCATCGAACCCACCACCAGGGCGATCAACGCGCCTAATCGCAGCTTTTGCGTCGGTTGCGACATTTCAGTTTCCCTTTGAAGTGTGGTGAGCGTGCATTTGTAACAACTATTAACTAAACGGATAAAGGTAGATGACGTTTATCAGGTAACGCCAATTAACGCCTGTTTATATATAGCCGATGACGCTAACGCCTAGCACGTTAAGACAGTTTTGTGCGCTGATCCTGATAAATCAATTCTGTACTGAAAACAGACGCTGAAAATTTGCCAAAAGCTGAAAAAGAACTAGCGTGATAATTCGAAAGTAATAATAGCCATTCCCAACAATGTAGCCACAACGCCTCTAGGACGGGCCTTGCGGGCAGAGTATTTATGCCTTCAGTCGAAGCCTAAGTCATTCATTAACAATGGAATGTGACCATGCACTGATCTAAGTCAGCTGTTTGAACAGACAACAGAACTACGCTGTGATCTCTTCTCTCCTGCAATGGAGTCATGCAATGTCTGAAGCTCCCGGAAAACTACGACTAGGTGCACTGGTTGCATTGGTAGTCGGCTCAATGATCGGTGGCGGGATATTTTCTTTGCCACAAAACATGGCCGCCAGCGCCGACGTCGGTGCAGTACTGATCGGTTGGGCCATCACCGCTGTCGGCATGCTCACCCTCGCTTTTGTCTTTCAAACCCTCGCCAATCGCAAGCCTGACCTGGACGGCGGTGTCTACGCCTACGCCAAGGCCGGATTCGGCGATTACATGGGTTTCTCGTCCGCCTGGGGTTACTGGATCAGCGCCTGGCTGGGCAACGTCGGTTACTTCGTTCTGCTGTTCAGCACCCTCGGTTATTTCTTCCCGATTTTCGGTGAAGGCAACACCGTTGCTGCGGTAATCGGCGCCTCGGTTTTACTGTGGGCCGTGCACTTTCTGGTGCTGCGCGGGATCAAGGAAGCGGCGTTTATCAACCTGGTGACCACGGTCGCCAAGGTCGTACCGCTGCTGCTGTTCGTGTTGATCGCGGTGTTCGCCTTCAAACTGGACATCTTCACCGCCGACATCTGGGGCATCAAAAACCCGGATCTGGGCAGTGTGATGAACCAGGTGCGCAACATGATGCTGGTCACCGTCTGGGTGTTCATCGGCATCGAGGGTGCGAGCATCTTCTCGGCCCGTGCGGAAAAACGCTCGGACGTCGGCAAAGCCACCGTGATCGGTTTCATCACCGTGCTGCTGTTTCTGGTGCTGGTCAACGTGCTGTCGCTGGGCATCATGACCCAACCGGAACTGGCGAAACTGCAGAACCCGTCGATGGCCGCCGTGCTCGAGCATGTGGTCGGTCACTGGGGCGCGGTGCTGATCAGCGTCGGCCTGATCATCTCGCTGCTGGGTGCGCTGCTGTCGTGGGTGCTGCTGTGTGCGGAGATCATGTTCGCCGCTGCCAAAGACCACACCATGCCGGAGTTCCTGCGCAAGGAAAACGCCAACCACGTGCCGGTCAACGCCCTGTGGCTGACCAACGCGATGGTGCAGATTTTCCTGATCATCACGCTGTTCTCGGCCAGTACTTATCTGTCGCTGATCTACCTCGCCACTTCGATGATCCTGGTGCCATACCTGTGGTCGGCGGCTTACGCCCTGCTGCTGGCGGTGCGCGGCGAGAGCTACGAAGGCTTCGCGGCCGAGCGACGCAAGGATCTGATTATCGGCGGCATCGCGCTGATCTACGCGGTGTGGCTGCTGTATGCCGGCGGGGTCAAGTACTTGCTGCTCTCGGCCCTGCTCTACGCACCTGGCGCGATCCTGTTCGCCAAAGCCAAGCTGGAACTCAAACAACCGATTTTCACTAACGTCGAGAAGCTGATTTTCGCCGCAGTGGTCGTGGGTGCCCTGGTGGCTGCCTACGGTCTCTACGACGGCTTCCTGACTCTGTAATCCCTGATTGATTTGTTATCTGGAGGATCTGAAATGACCACGGAAAAAGTTAAGTACGGCGTCCATTCCGAAGCCGGCAAACTGCGCAAAGTCATGGTGTGCTCCCCAGGTCTGGCCCATCAGCGGCTGACCCCGAACAACTGCGATGAACTGCTGTTCGACGACGTGCTCTGGGTGGCTCAGGCCAAGCGCGACCACTTCGACTTCGTCACCAAGATGCGCGAGCGCGGCATCGACGTGCTGGAAATGCACAACCTGCTGACCGACATCGTCGCCATCCCGGAAGCGCTGGACTGGATTCTCGAGCGCAAGGTCACCGCCGATTCGGTAGGCCTGGGCCTGATCAGCGAAGTGAAGTCCTGGCTGAAAAGCCTCGAGCCACGGCACATCGCCGAATTCCTGATTGGCGGCGTGTCCGCCGATGATCTGCCGGACAGTTTCGGCGGCAAGACCATCCAGATGTTCCGCGACTTCCTCGGCCACTCCAGCTTCATTCTGCCGCCGCTGCCGAACACTCAGTTCACCCGCGACACCACTTGCTGGATCTATGGTGGCGTGACGCTGAACCCGATGTACTGGCCAGCACGTCGTCAGGAAACCCTGCTGACCACCGCCATCTACAAATTCCACCCGCAGTTCACCAACGCCGAATTCGAGATCTGGTACGGCGACCCGGACAAGGACCACGGCAGCTCCACCCTCGAGGGCGGCGACGTCATGCCAATCGGCAACGGCGTGGTGTTGATCGGCATGGGCGAGCGCTCATCGCGTCAGGCCATCGGCCAACTGGCGCTGAACCTGTTCAAAAACAAAGCCGTGGAAAAAGTCATCGTTGCCGGCCTGCCGAAGTCCCGCGCGGCGATGCACCTGGATACCGTGTTCAGTTTCTGCGACCGTGACCTGGTGACGATTTTCCCGGAAGTGGTGAATCAGATCGTCGCCTTCACCCTGCGCCCTGACGAAAGCAAACAGGGCGGCATCGACATCCGCCGCGAAGAAGGCACTTTCCTCGACACCGTGGCCAAAGCCCTCAATTTGCCGAAGTTGCGCGTGGTGGAAACCGGCGGCAACAGCTTCGCCGCCGAACGCGAGCAATGGGACGACGGCAACAACGTGGTGGCCGTGGAACCGGGCGTGGTCATCGGCTACGACCGCAACACCTACACCAACACCCTGCTGCGCAAGGCCGGCGTGGAAGTCATCACCATCAGCGCCGGTGAACTGGGCCGAGGCCGTGGCGGCGGCCACTGCATGACCTGCCCGATCGTGCGTGACCCAATCGATTACTAAACGACCATCTCCCCGGCCGCACCCATCCCGTAGCGGCCGGGCCGATTACCGAATCCAAGGAGAATCATCATGGCGTTCAACATTCACAACCGTAACCTGCTCAGCCTGGAACACCACACCCCACGTGAGCTGCGTTACCTGCTCGACCTGTCCCGCGATCTCAAACGCGCGAAGTACACCGGTACCGAGCAGCAACACCTGAAGGGCAACAACATCGCCCTGATCTTCGAAAAAACCTCGACCCGCACCCGTTGCGCGTTCGAAGTGGCGGCCTATGACCAAGGCGCCAACGTCACCTACATCGACCCGAACTCTTCGCAGATCGGCCACAAAGAAAGCATGAAAGACACCGCCCGCGTACTCGGGCGCATGTACGACGCCATCGAATACCGTGGCTTCAAACAGGAAATCGTCGAAGAGCTGGCAAAATTCGCCGGTGTGCCGGTGTTCAACGGCCTGACCGATGAATATCACCCGACGCAAATGATCGCCGACGTGCTGACCATGCGTGAACACGCCGACAAACCAATCCATGAAATCAGCTACGCCTACTTGGGCGACGCGCGCAACAACATGGGCAACTCGCTGCTGCTGGTCGGCGCCAAACTCGGCATGGACGTGCGCATCTGCGCGCCGAAAGCGCTGTGGCCGCATGACGATCTGGTCGAGCGCTGCAACAAATACGCGGAAGAAAGCGGTGCGCGCATCACCCTGACCGAAGACCCGAAAGCCGCCGTCAAAGGTGTCGACTTCATCCATACCGACGTTTGGGTATCGATGGGCGAGCCGGTTGAGGCCTGGGCTGAACGTATCCAGCAACTGCTGCCGTATCAGGTCAACAAAGAGCTGATGAAAGCCACCGGCAACCCACGCACCAAGTTCATGCACTGCCTGCCGGCGTTCCACAACAGCGATACCAAGGTCGGCAAACAGATTGCCGAGCAGTATCCGCACTTGGCCAACGGCATCGAAGTGACCGACGACGTGTTCGAGTCCCCAGCCTGCATCGCCTTCGAGCAAGCGGAAAACCGCATGCACACGATCAAGGCGATTCTGGTCTCGACCCTGGCTGATCTGTAACCACTGCTGATCCATGATCGTTCCCACGCTCCCGCGTGGGAATGCATCCCGTGACGCTCTGCGTCACAGTGGACGCGGAGCGTCCGTGGCGGCATTGCCACGCAGAGCGTGGGAACGATCAACACGAAAAGGACATGCATTATGCGTATCGTCGTAGCGCTGGGCGGTAACGCCCTGCTCCGCCGTGGTGAACCGATGACCGCTGACAATCAGCGCGCCAACATCCGCATCGCCACCGAGCAAATCGCCAAGATCCATCCCGGCAACCAACTGGTTATCGCCCACGGCAATGGCCCGCAAGTCGGCCTGCTGTCGTTGCAAGCGGCGGCCTACACCTCCGTCAGCCCTTACCCGCTGGACGTGCTCGGTGCCGAAACCGAAGGCATGATCGGCTACATCATCGAACAGGAACTGGGCAACCTGCTCGATTTCGAAGTGCCGTTTGCCACCCTGTTGACCCAGGTTGAAGTCGACGCCAACGACCCCGCGTTCAAGAACCCGACCAAGCCGATCGGCCCGGTCTACGACAAGGCCGAAGCGGAAAAACTCGCCGCCGACAAAGGCTGGGCAATTGCCCCGGACGGCGACAAATTCCGTCGTGTGGTGGCCAGTCCACGACCAAAACGCATCTTCGAAATCCGCCCGATCAAGTGGTTGCTGGACAAGGGCAGCATCGTGATTTGCGCCGGTGGCGGCGGGATTCCGACCATGTATGACGAGAACCGTAATCTCAAGGGTATTGAGGCGGTGATCGACAAGGACCTGTGCTCGTCGCTGCTCGCCGAACAACTGGAAGCCGACCTGCTGGTGATCGCCACGGACGTCAACGCGGCGTTCATCGATTACGGCAAGCCGACGCAGAAAGCCATTGCCGAAGCGCACCCGGATGAACTCGAACGCCTCGGTTTCGCCGCCGGCTCGATGGGGCCCAAGGTGCAGGCAGCCTGCGAATTCGCGCGCCATACTGGCAAGGTCGCGGTGATCGGTTCGCTGGCGGATATCGAAGCCATCGTTCAGGGCACTGCCGGTACTCGCGTGACCACGGCGAAGCCGGGCATCACTTACCGATAATCAGAAACTCCGGGGGCAGACCGAGGGTCTGCCCTTCTCCCATGCCTTGAAAGGAGAAACCCATGGCCCAGTTTGAACCCGGTCATCTGCACATTGAGCGGCATGCGTTGACGCCGGATGACGTCAGTTACAACGTGCACCTCGACTATGAAGTGTTCACCGATCCGCAAAAAGGCAAAGGCATCCAGTTCACGATGCATGGCAACCTTCAGGGCAAGGACATGAAAGAGACCTTCTTCCTGCCCAAAGAGGAGGCCTACAACTTTGCCAACAACGTGACGAAAATCGCCGAGAAGTACGGCATTCCCAAGACTCACAGTCAGATCGGTTCGGTGCACAAGCATTACGACATGATGTTTGAAGACATCCGCAAGCAACTTGATATGAAATCCGGGGATCCGGTCAATCTTGAGCATTTCGAGTAACCCGCAAAAGCCCCTCACCCTAGCCCTCTCCCAAAGGGAGAGGGGACTGATTGGGGAATGCTTCAGAGTTACACCGACCTGAACTTGCTTTACCGAATCCATAATCGACTGGTTCTTTCAGGTCGATGTCAAACCTCAGACACCTCGGTCAGTCCCCCTCTCCCCCTGGGAGAGGGCTGGGGTGAGGGTGCTTTTGCTTTCACCTCTCTCCAAGCCCAAGGCATACTTGCCACCCTCCGCTCTGCAGATCACTGAACCGCCCCATGCGTATCCACGTCAGTTTCATCGACCGCGTCGGCATCACCCAGGAAGTCCTGGCTATCCTCGGTGGGCGCAATCTCAATCTGGATGCGGTGGAGATGATCCCGCCGAACGTCTACATCGACGCGCCAACGTTGAGCCCGCAAGTGCTCGAAGAGCTGAAAGATGCTTTGTTTCGCGTGCTCGGCGTCGAGGCGGTAACCGTGGTCGACATCCTCCCTGGCCAGCGTCGGCACTTGCAGCTCGACGCGTTGCTGGCGGCAATGACCGATCCGGTGCTGGCGCTCGACAGCGCCGGCAAGGTGCTGCTGGCCAACCCGGCGTTGATCGCGTTGTACGGTCGCGAACCGGCCGGTGAGAGTGTTGCAGAACTGTTCAATGATCCCGCGCTGCTCGACACCTTGCTCGAACACGGCTTCCGTTTGCCGCTGCGCGAAATCACCGTCAACGGTCAGACCTTGTTGCTCGATGCCACGCCGATCACCGACGCTGGCGCCCTGCTGACCTTGTATCAACCGAACCGCATCGGCGAACAACTCTCGGCCTTGCACCACGACCATGCCGAAGGTTTCGATGCATTGCTCGGAGAATCCCCGGCAATCCGCACCCTCAAGGCCCGCGCTCAAAGAGTCGCCGCCCTCGACGCACCGCTGTTGATTCAAGGCGAAACCGGCACCGGCAAAGAACTGGTCGCCCGTGCCTGCCACGCGATCAGTGCGCGGCACAGCGCTCCTTTTCTGGCGTTGAACTGCGCAGCGCTGCCGGAGAACCTCGCCGAAAGCGAACTGTTCGGCTACGCCCCCGGCGCCTTCACCGGAGCAGCGCGCGGCGGCAAGCCGGGGCTGATGGAACTGGCCAACCAGGGCACGGTGTTTCTCGATGAGATCGGCGAGATGTCGCCGTACTTGCAGGCCAAGCTGCTGCGTTTCTTGAACGATGGCAGCTTCCGCCGCGTGGGCGGTGATCGCGAAGTGAAGGTCAACGTGCGCATCCTCAGCGCGACCCACCGCGATCTGGAGAAAATGGTCAGCGAAGGCTTGTTCCGCGAAGACCTGTTCTACCGCCTCAACGTGCTCAACGTTGAAGTGCCGCCGCTGCGCGAGCGCGGCCAGGATATTTTGCTATTGGCCCGCTATTTCATGCAGCAGGCTTGTGCGCAGATTCAGCGCCCGGTCTGCCGCCTCGCCCCGGGGACTTACCCGGCCCTGCTCGGCAATCGCTGGCCGGGCAACGTGCGGCAATTGCAGAACGTGATCTTCCGCGCGGCGGCGATTTGCGAGAGTAGCCTGGTGGATATTGGCGACCTCGACATTGCCGGTACCTCGGTGGCGCGGCAAACCGACAGCGATGTCGACAGCCTCGAACAAGCGGTCGAGTCGTTCGAAAAAACGCTGCTGGAAAAACTCTACGTCAGCTACCCCTCGACCCGGCAACTGGCCAGCCGCCTGCAAACTTCGCACACGGCCATCGCCCATCGCCTGCGCAAGTACGGCATTCCCAACAAACCCTGAAAGCACCACAAATTCCCTTGTAGGAGCTGCCGGAGGCTGCGATCTTTTGACTTTGGATGTGTATTGCCCGGATCAAGATCGCAGCCTTCGGCAGCTCCTACAGTCCGGGTTTCCAATTCAAAAAATCAGGGTTCCCAGTTTAAAAACGACCTCCAACTGTACTGAAAGCGCTACAGCGGAACGATATCGCTACACCCTCCTCCGATCACCGCTGTGCAAGGCTTTGATCCCATTCAGCTTTTATCCTCGCTCCAAGCTGTAGCGATTTCGCTACACGCCCCAGCTCAAGCTATCTCACAAAACTAGATAACTTATTGATTTATATAGATAAATAAACGTTGGCCGCATTCTTGCTAATCAACCCCTCATAAATAAGGGCCTTCGCGCCCGACTATTCCACCGCGTCCACCAGACGAGTCTGGCCCCTGAGGAGTTTCCATGAGCGAGTTGCGTTTTACTGAAGATCACGAATGGCTGCGCACCGAAGCTGACGGCAGCGTTACTGTCGGCATCACCGCTTTCGCGCAGAACGCCCTGGGCGACGTGGTGTTCGTGCAACTGCCTGAGCTGCAGGCTTACGAAAAAGGCGCCGAAGCCGCCACCGTGGAATCGGTAAAAGCCGCCAGCGGCGTGTACATGCCCCTCGACGGCGAGGTACTGGCAGTCAACCCGGCGCTGGAAGATGCCCCGGAACTGGTCAACGAAGATCCGCTGGGCGAAGGCTGGTTCTTCCGCTTCCAGCCAAGCGACGCCGCCGCTGTCGGCAAACTGCTCGATCAGGACGCGTACGACCGTCTGATCAAAGCCCAAGCCGAAGCCTGAGGAACACCGACATGACTCAAGTAAACCTTGGCACCGCCAACGAATTCATTGCCCGTCACATCGGCCCGCGCGCCGGTGACGAGCAAGCCATGCTCAACAGCCTCGGCTTCGATTCGCTCGAAGCGCTGAGCGCCAGTGTCATCCCGGAAAGCATCAAGGGCACCAGCGTGCTCGGCATGGACGATGGCCTCAGCGAAGCCGATGCCCTGGCGATGATCAAATCGATCGCTGGCAAAAATCAGCTGTTCAAAACCTACATCGGCCAGGGCTACTACAACTGCCACACGCCGTCGCCAATCCTGCGCAACCTGCTGGAAAACCCGGCCTGGTACACCGCTTACACGCCGTACCAGCCAGAAATTTCCCAGGGCCGTCTCGAAGCGCTGCTGAACTTCCAGACCATGATCAGCGACCTCACCGGCCTGCCGATCGCCAACGCTTCGCTGCTCGACGAAGCCACCGCCGCTGCCGAAGCCATGACCTTCTGCAAACGCCTGAGCAAGAACAAGGGCAGCCACCAATTCTTCGCCTCGATCCACAGCCACCCGCAAACCCTCGACGTGCTGCGCACCCGTGCCGAGCCGCTGGGCATTGATGTTGTGGTCGGCGATGAGCGTGAACTGACTGACGTGACGCCGTTCTTCGGCGCACTGCTGCAATACCCGGCGAGCAACGGTGATGTATTCGACTACCGCGAACTGACCGAGCGCTTCCATGCCGCCAACGCCTTGGTGGCCGTGGCTGCTGATCTGCTGGCCCTGACCTTGCTGACCGCCCCGGGCGAGTTCGGCGCTGACGTCGCCATCGGTTCCGCGCAACGCTTCGGCGTGCCGCTGGGCTTCGGTGGCCCGCACGCGGCTTACTTCTCCACCAAAGATGCGTTCAAACGCGATATGCCGGGCCGTCTGGTCGGTGTCTCGGTTGACCGCTTCGGCAAGCCTGCGCTGCGTCTGGCGATGCAGACCCGCGAGCAACACATCCGCCGCGAGAAGGCCACCTCGAACATCTGCACCGCGCAGGTGCTGCTGGCCAACATCGCCAGCATGTACGCCGTCTACCACGGCCCGAAAGGCCTGACGCAGATCGCCAACCGCGTGCATCACCTGACCGCGATTCTGGCCAAGGGCCTGACCGCGCTGGGCGCTAATGTCGAACAAGCCAGTTTCTTCGACACCCTGACCGTGGCCACCGGCGCACACACCGCAGCGCTGCACGACAAGGCGCACGCTGCACAGATCAACCTGCGCGTGATCGACGCTCAGCGTCTGGGTCTGTCGGTCGACGAAACCACCACCCAGGCGGATATTGAAACCCTGTGGGGCCTGTTCGCCGACGGCAAGACCCTGCCGGACTTCGCTGCACTTGCTGCGACCGTGCAGAGCACTATTCCAGCCTCGCTGGTACGTCAGTCGCCAATCCTCAGCCACCCGGTGTTCAACCGTTATCACTCGGAAACCGAGCTGATGCGCTACCTGCGCAAACTGGCGGACAAAGACCTGGCACTGGATCGCACCATGATCCCGCTGGGCTCGTGCACCATGAAACTCAACGCCGCCAGCGAAATGATCCCGGTGACCTGGGCTGAATTCGGTGCCCTGCACCCGTTCGCCCCGGCCGCGCAAAGTGCCGGTTACCAGCAACTGACCGATGAACTGGAAGCGATGCTCTGCGCCGCTACCGGTTACGACGCGATCTCGCTGCAACCGAACGCCGGTTCGCAAGGTGAATACGCAGGCCTGTTGGCGATTCGTGCTTATCACCAGAGCCGTGGCGATGAACGCCGCGACATCTGCCTGATCCCCTCGTCCGCCCACGGCACCAACCCGGCCACCGCCAACATGGCGGGCATGCGCGTGGTCGTGACCGCCTGCGATGCGCGCGGCAACGTCGACATCGACGACCTGCGTGCCAAAGCCATCGAGCACCGCGAACACCTCGCCGCGCTGATGATCACTTACCCGTCGACCCACGGCGTGTTCGAAGAAGGCATCCGCGAAATCTGCGGGATCATTCATGACAACGGCGGCCAGGTATACATCGACGGCGCCAACATGAACGCAATGGTCGGCCTCTGCGCACCGGGCAAGTTCGGCGGCGACGTCTCGCACCTGAACCTGCACAAAACCTTCTGCATCCCGCACGGCGGTGGCGGCCCGGGCGTCGGCCCGATTGGCGTCAAGTCGCACCTGACTCCGTTCCTGCCGGGCCACGGCCAGATGGAACGCAAGGAAGGCGCGGTCTGCGCGGCACCGTTCGGCAGCGCAAGTATTTTGCCGATCACCTGGATGTACATTCGCATGATGGGCGGCGCCGGTCTGAAACGCGCTTCGCAACTGGCGATCCTCAACGCCAACTACATTTCCCGTCGCCTCGAAGAGCACTACCCAGTCCTGTACACCGGCAGCAACGGTCTGGTGGCGCACGAGTGCATTCTCGATCTGCGTCCGTTGAAAGACAGCAGCGGCATCAGCGTTGATGACGTCGCCAAGCGCCTGATCGACTTCGGCTTCCACGCGCCGACCATGTCGTTCCCGGTTGCGGGCACGCTGATGATCGAGCCGACCGAAAGCGAATCCAAGGAAGAACTGGATCGCTTCTGCGACGCGATGATCCGCATCCGCGAAGAAATCCGCGCGGTGGAAAACGGCACGCTGGACAAGGACGACAACCCGCTGAAGAACGCTCCGCACACCGCGGCAGAACTGGTTGGCGAGTGGACTCACCCGTACAGCCGCGAGCAGGCCGTTTACCCGGTAGCGTCGTTGATCGAAGGCAAATACTGGCCACCGGTCGGTCGCGTCGACAACGTCTTCGGCGATCGCAACCTGGTGTGCGCCTGCCCGTCGATCGAAAGCTACGCTTAATGGAATGAGGGGTAGGAATACCTGCCTCTTTCTCCAGAACACCACAAATCCCTGTGGGAGCTGGCTTGCCAGCGATGAGGGTGGATCAGCCTACATCTTTGTTGCCTGACCCACCGCCATCGCTGGCAAGCCAGCTCCCACAAGGAACGCATCAAGCCTGATATTTCCGCCAATTCCTATAACAAGAAACCGGAGAACCACTCATGTCGTTAAGCGTGTTCGACCTGTTCAAGATTGGCATCGGTCCCTCCAGCTCCCACACCGTCGGCCCGATGCGCGCTGCTGCGCGCTTCGCTGAAGGCCTGCGGCGAGAAAACCTGCTCGGTGCAACGGCCAGCGTTCGCGTTGAACTCTACGGTTCCCTCGGCGCCACCGGCAAGGGTCACGGCAGCGACAAAGCCGTGTTGCTCGGCCTCGAAGGCGAACATCCGGACACCGTCGATACCGAAACCGTCGCCGCGCGCCTGCAAGAGATTCGCGGCAACGGCCGACTGAATCTGCTCGGTGAGCACAGCATTGCGTTCAACGAGAAAGAACACCTGGCAATGATCCGCAAGCCGTTGGCTTATCACCCCAACGGCATGATCTTCCGCGCCTTCGATGCGGCGGGGATTCAGATTCGCAGCCGCGAGTACTACTCGGTGGGTGGTGGTTTCGTCGTCGACGAGGATGCCGCCGGTGCCGACCGCATCGTCGAAGACGCCACACCGCTGACCTTCCCGTTCAAAAGTGCCAAAGACTTGCTCGGTCATTGCGCCACCTACGGTCTGTCGATCAGCCAGGTGATGCTGACCAACGAAAGCGCTTGGCGCCCCGAAGCGGAAACCCGCGCCGGACTGCTGAACATCTGGCAGGTGATGCAGGACTGCGTGGCTGCAGGTTGCCGTAATGAAGGTATTTTGCCGGGCGGCTTGAAGGTCAAACGTCGTGCGGCAGCGCTGCATCGGCAACTGTGCAAAAACCCGGAATCAGCGTTGCGCGATCCGTTGTCGGTGCTCGACTGGGTCAACCTCTACGCCTTGGCAGTCAACGAAGAAAACGCCAACGGCGGGCGTGTGGTTACCGCACCGACCAACGGCGCGGCGGGGATTATTCCGGCGGTATTGCATTACTACATGCGTTTTATCCCCGGCGCGAATGACGACGGCGTCGTACGGTTTCTGCTGACGGCGGCGGCCATCGGCATTCTCTACAAGGAAAACGCCTCGATCTCCGGCGCCGAAGTCGGTTGCCAGGGTGAAGTCGGCGTGGCCTGTTCGATGGCGGCCGGGGCATTGTGCGAAGTGCTCGGCGGCAGCGTGCAGCAAGTCGAGAACGCCGCGGAAATCGGCATGGAACACAACCTCGGTCTGACCTGCGACCCGATTGGCGGACTGGTGCAGGTGCCGTGCATCGAGCGCAATGCCATGGGCTCGGTGAAAGCCATCAACGCGGTACGCATGGCCATGAGAGGCGACGGCCAGCATTTCGTCTCCCTCGACAAAGTCATCCGCACCATGCGCCAGACCGGCGCCGACATGAAAAGCAAATACAAAGAGACCGCCCGCGGCGGTCTGGCGGTCAACATTATCGAATGCTGAGCCTTATTCAACTCGGCCTCCCTCAGGGAGACGATCGTACTTAGCCCCCTCTCCCACCGGGAGAGAAACGTAACTAGCTCCCTCTCCCTCCGGGAGAGGGCTGGGGTGAGGGGCCTTTGATCTTGATCTAGCCCCGACCCTCGAACCACATTTTCAAGGAGCCACGCATGTCCACCGAACAACTGTCGAAAACCCCGCTGCACGCTCTGCACCTCGAACTCGGCGCCCGCATGGTGCCGTTCGCCGGCTACGACATGCCGGTGCAGTACCCGCTTGGCGTGATGAAAGAACACCAACACACCCGTGAGCAGGCCGGGCTGTTTGACGTCTCGCACATGGGCCAGATTCGCCTGACCGGCGCCAACGCCGGCAAAGCCCTGGAAACCCTGGTGCCGGTGGACATCATCGATCTGCCGGTGGGCATGCAGCGTTACGCGATGTTTACCAACGACAACGGCGGCATTCTCGATGACCTGATGGTCGCCAACCTCGGCAACGATGAACTGTTTCTGGTGGTCAACGCCGCGTGCAAGGATCAGGACCTGGCTCACCTGCAACAACACATTGGCGATCAGTGCACCATTACGGCGCTGTTCGAAGAGCGCGCGCTGCTCGCGTTGCAAGGCCCGACGGCCGTTTCAGTGCTGGCGCGTCTTGCGCCGGAAGTAGCAAAGATGACCTTCATGCAATTCAACCGCGTGTCGTTGCTCGGCGTGGATTGCTTCGTCAGCCGTTCGGGTTACACCGGTGAAGACGGTTTCGAAATCTCCGTTCCGGCTGCCGATGCCGAGAAACTCGCCCGCGCCCTGCTCGCCGAACCGGAAGTCCAGGCCATCGGCCTCGGTGCCCGCGATTCGCTGCGTCTGGAAGCCGGCCTGTGCCTGTACGGCCACGACATGAACACCGAGACCACGCCAATCGAAGCGAGCCTGCTGTGGGCGATTTCCAAGCCGCGCCGCGCTGATGGCGCACGGGCTGGCGGTTTCCCGGGGGCAGAGACTGTTTTCGCTCAACAACAGAACGGCGTCGCGCGCAAACGCGTCGGCCTGCTGCCGCAAGAACGTACGCCTGTGCGTGAAGGCGCGGAAATCGTCAACGAAACCGGCGAAATCATCGGCAGCGTGTGCAGTGGCGGTTTCGGTCCGACCTTGGGCGGGCCGCTGGCGATGGGTTACCTCGACAGTGCTTATGTAACACTCGACACACCGGTCTGGGCCATCGTTCGTGGGAAAAAGGTGCAAATGCTTGTAAGCAAAATGCCATTTGTTCCACAACGCTACTATCGCGGTTGATTGACTGTTTCTATAAGTAACGCGATTGCGTTATGCGTGCACTAATGTGTAACGTAATCGCCACAAAAAAGTGCATTTTCTAACATTCGATTCGCATTTGAACTTTGCTTATAACGTTCGAAAACAATTGAACAAGCGAATCGTCTAAGACCGCACTAGCGAACCGACTAAGTGCCAGCAAGCGTAGGAAAACCGGGCTCTTCACGGGGCTTGTTTTTTCTCCCGTAGTTGGCGTAGAGTTTGTCCACTGTGTTTGCATGGGTCAGCTTTGAATCGTGACCTGGGCAGTAGCCTACAAGTTAGCTACATCCCGTTCGACGTCTTCTTACTCTCCTGCAACCAGCCCCAGTACTCTTTCATGAGAAAGAGACTGCCATCAATTTTTGCGTCAAAGGAAATAAGAAATGTCCACACGTCAGAGCGGTACCGTCAAGTGGTTTAACGACGAGAAAGGTTTTGGTTTTATCACTCCAGAAAGCGGTCCGGATCTGTTCGTGCATTTCCGCGCCATTCAGGGCAACGGCTTCAAAAGCCTGAAAGAAGGCCAGAAAGTGACCTTCGTTGCTGTGCAGGGCCAGAAAGGCATGCAGGCTGACGAAGTACAAGCAGAAGCCTGATTTTCTGTTACGAAAAAGCCCCTGATATTGATATCAGGGGCTTTTTTGTGCGCGCGAATCCGTAAAATGGCGCTTCATTTTGCATCCAGAGGCTGCCATGTCGAAAAACCTGCTCACGCCCCAAGGGGACTTTCCTCCCGTTGGCCTAGGTCGTCGCCTGGCAGCGATGTTCTATGACTTTCTGCTGTGCACCGCACTGCTGATCGTCACCGGCTTCGTTTACAAAATGATCCAGGCCGCGATCATCGGTGAAGAGCGTCTGCGGGTAATGACCGATGCCGGCAAGCTCGACGGTGATCCGCTCTACTCCACCGTGCTGCTATTGGTGCTGTTTGCGTTCTTCGCCAAGTTCTGGACCCATGGCGGGCAGACACTGGGCATGCAGGTGTGGGGCATTCGCGTGCAGAACGCCAATGGCACGGCGATCAGCCTGTGGCAGGCGCTGTTGCGGTTTATGGTGTCGATTGCGTCGTGGCTGTGCGTAGGGCTGGGATTCTTCTGGTCGCTGTATGACAAGCAGAAGCGCACCTGGCATGACATCTATTCGGATACCCGCCTCGTCCGAATCCCGAAGAAGACCAAATAACTTCCAGACACCAAAAACTACTGTAGGAGTGAGCCTGCTCGCGATAGCGGTGTGTCAGTCAACATAATTGTTATCTGACACACCGCTATCGCGAGCAGGTTCACTCCTACAGGTTTATTTGTTGCTTGAAAGACCTCAGGCGTTACCGGCCAGCTTCATCCGTGCGGCCTGGGTGAAATCCAGCATGCGCTTCAACGGCCGGATCGCCTGCGGAATCAACGCCGGATCAACAAAGATCTCGTTCGTGCCTTCCTTCAAGCTCTTGAGCGTGCGCTCAAGAGTGTTCATGGCCATCCACGGGCAATGCGCGCAACTGCGGCACGCGGCGCCGTTACCGGCGGTTGGCGCTTCGATGAAGACCTTGTCCGGGCACAACTGCTGCATCTTGTAGAAGATGCCACGGTCGGTCGCGACGATCAGCGTCTTGTTCGGCAACGACTGTGCAGCGGCAATCAACTGACTGGTCGAGCCCACGGCGTCTGCCAGTTCAATCACCGAAGTCGGCGACTCCGGGTGCACCAGAATCGCGGCGTCCGGGTACAGCGCCTTCATGTCTTCGAGTTGCTTGGACTTGAACTCCTCGTGGACGATGCAGGCACCGTCCCAGAGCAGCATGTCGGCGCCGGTCTTGCGCTGAATGTAGGTGCCCAGATGCTTGTCAGGGCCCCAAATGATCGTCTCGCCGTTGTCCATCAGGCTTTCGACGATTTCCAGTGCGCAACTTGAAGTCACCACCCAATCAGCTCGAGCCTTAACAGCTGCGGAGGTGTTGGCGTACACCACCACCGTGCGCTCCGGGTGCTGATCACAGAACGCCGAGAACTCGTCGACCGGGCAACCCAGGTCGAGCGAGCAGGTCGCGTCCAGCGTTGGCATCAGCACGCGTTTTTCCGGGTTGAGAATCTTCGCGGTCTCGCCCATGAACTTCACGCCGGCGACCACTACGGTCTTGGCCGGATGAGCGTTGCCGAAGCGGGCCATTTCCAGGGAGTCAGAGACACAACCACCGGTTTCTTCGGCCAGAGCCTGAATCACCGGATCGCAATAAAAGTGGGCCACCAGCACCGCGTCCTGAGCCTTCAGCTCGGCGGCAATGGCGGAACGGTAATAAGCCTCTTCCTCAGCGGTCAGCGGTTTGGGCTGTTTGGCATCGAGGTGGGCTTGAACCAGAAGGCGTTCGGAAATCTGCGTCATGTTCGCAAGACCTGCAGGCGCGTTCGCGCGAAAGTCGAGTATACACCCGGCTCCGGACCGCTTGAGGGTACCGCCGGGAGAGTGAGTATTATCAGGCACGGACAGCATTGAAGCTGCGCAAGGCTACAGAATATCCCGTTGATACAAAAGATGATTCTGACCTGCGTCAGCGCTGCGGGTATTGAAATAACGCATAGCGAAATTGCAGGCAAAAAAAAACCCGGAAATCCTCACTTTCGTGGGCCTTCCGGATTTTCTAAACCGCCAAATATGGTGGGTCGTGTGGGATTCGAACCTACGACCAATTGGTTAAAAGCCAACTGCTCTACCAACTGAGCTAACGACCCGCTGTGTGGTGGCGCGTATAATACTGATTTTTAAGGACTATTCAACACTTTTTTGAAAATAATCAAAAATAAGGTGTTGGATCACTTACACCAGCGGCCGCGAAGCCTTCTGCGCGCAGGCGGCAGCTGTCGCATTTACCGCACGCACGGCCATCATCGTCGGCCTGATAGCAGGAAACGGTGAGGCCATAATCAACGCCGAGCTTCACGCCCGCCTGCACGATCTGCGCCTTGCTCAGGTTCTGCAACGGCGCCTGAATACGGAAACCGTTGCCTTCCACACCGGCCTTGGTCGCCAGGTTGGCCATGCGCTCGAACGACTCGATGAACTCCGGACGGCAATCCGGATAGCCCGAGTAATCCACCGCATTAACACCAATGAAGATATCGCGGGCGCCGAGCACTTCCGCCCAACCCAACGCCAGCGACAAGAACACCGTGTTGCGCGCTGGCACGTACGTCACTGGAATGCCTTCGCCCAGCTCTTCAGGGATGTCGATGCTGGCGTCGGTCAGGGCTGAGCCGCCCATGCCATTGAGGTTCAGGCCAATCACCTTGTGCTCGACCACACCCAAGTCGCGGGCGACGCGGGCGGCGGCGTGCAATTCGGCATGGGAACGCTGGCCATAGTCAAAGCTCATGGTGTAGCAGCGGTAGCCTTCGGCTCGGGCCATGGCCACTACAGTGGCCGAGTCCAGACCACCGGACAGCAGAATGACCGCACGTTTTTCGGTGGTGTTCAGTTGTTCGGTCATCTCAGCGCCCCGGCTCGTCATTCCACAAATATTTATGCAACTGCAATTGCAACCGCACCGGCAGGTTGTCCGCCACCACCCAGTCCGCCAGATCGCGAGCATTGAGATCATGGTGACTTGGGGAAAACAGCACTTCGCCGGCACGTCGATCAAGACCGTACTGAATCAGTTTGGAGACGGCCCAGTCATAATCGTCGCGCGAGCAGATGACAAACTTCACCTGATCGTTGGGCGTCAGCAGTTCGATGTTCTCGTAACGGTTGCGATGGGCTTCTTTCGAATCCGGCGTCTTCAGGTCGACAACGCGACTGACGCGCGGATCGACAGCCGAGACGTCGAGGGCGCCGCTGGTTTCCAGCGAGACCTCATAACCGGCATCACACAATTGTTTGAGCAAAGGAATGGCATTGGGCTGTGCCAACGGCTCACCGCCGGTAACACAGACGTAGCGCGGGCGAAATCCGGCCACTTGCTCGAGGATGTCGTCGAGGGTGCGCACGGTACCGCCACTGAAGGCATAGGCGCTGTCGCAGTATTGGCAACGCAATGGACAACCGGTCAGGCGCACAAAAACCGTGGGCAGCCCGGCAGTCCGCGTTTCCCCCTGCAAAGAGTAGAAAACTTCGGTGATTCTCAATGTGTCTTGCATAGTCGCCACGGGCGTAACAGCTAAACAGGCTGTCCGCCTCCGTCAGGCACTTCAGGCAATCCCGCCAACGCGTAGACCGCAAGAAGCGTGTTTCAGAAAAAGGGCGTGAATTCTAACGAAAAAACCCGCGACAAGCGCGGGTTTCTTCCAAACGGGTCAAGCCTGCTTACATGCGTTGCAGATCGCGTTGGGCCAACTGAGCAGCCGAGGTACCCGGATATTGGGCCACCACCTGCTGCAGAATGCCTTTGACCTTGTCGGTATGACCGAGGCGGCGCTCTACATCAGCCAGCTTGTACAGCGAATCCGGCACTTTGGCGTGCTTGGGATACAGCTGCGAAACCTTGGCGAAAGCCTGACCTGCGCCTTGCAGATCGCCTTTGGCCAGATTCACTTCACCCAACCAGTACTGGGCGTTACCCGCGTATTGGCTGTTCGGGTATTTGCGCAGGAAAGCGGCAAAAGCCTGGCTGGCCTTGTCGAAATCCTTGGCTTTGATCAGGTCGAAAGCGGCATCGTAATACAGCTTTTCCTTGGCCGGATCACCCGGTTCACTGCTTGCAGCAGGTGCCTGGGCAGCAGCCCCGGCGCCAGCAGCAGCACCGGCAGCAGCACTTGCATCGCCACCGGCAGAAGAATTCTCAGGAGTCGCGGCAGGTGCAACGCCGGATCCTATGCGCCGATCAAGATCCTGGTATCGCTCCAGGGATTCCTGCTTCATGCGCGCAACCTGATTCTGCAGTTCTTCGATCACACCTTGCTGGCGCGATATCTGATCCTGCATCTGTTGCAATTGGTTGAACAGCATGCCTTGTGCCGAGGCAGGGGCCGAAGCCGCTCCCCCGGCATAGGCGCCGTTCGTACCGTAACCTGCAGGCGGATAACTGCTCCCGCTATTGTTATAACCGGAGTTGTCATCGACCACAGGAACCGCAGCCCACGCCGCAAGCGGCGCGAGGCTGAGAGCCAGAACAGTTACAGCACGACGGCACGTTCGCATATCGAATTACTTACGCAGTTCGACGCGACGGTTTTGAGCCCAGGACTGCTCGTCGTTGCCGGTAGCAACTGGACGCTCTTCGCCGTAGGAAACCAGTTCCAGCTGAGCTGGGGAAACACCTTGCAGTACCAGGTAGCGCTGAACGGCTTTCGCACGACGCTCGCCCAGTGCCATGTTGTACTCACGAGTACCACGTTCGTCGGTGTTGCCTTCCAGAACAACGCGAGCGCCGTTTGCTTTCAGGTCTTTGGCGTGAACGTCCAGAGCGCGCATGGCTTCTGGCTTCAGGTCCGAGCTGTCGTATTCGAAGTAGAAGGTGGTGATTGCGCGCAGAGCAGCTTCTTCGCTCAGGGAACCGTCAACGGCACCAGTGTTTGCGCCGTAACCAGCGTTTGGATCAACAGCGCCTTCACCGGCGTTGTCGCCGCCTTTGGACGAGCAACCTACAGCTACAGCCATGGCCAGAGCCAGCGCAGCAAATTTACCAAACTTCAGCATTTCCATCGTGAAACTCCTAATGAACCCCAGTGTGTTAAGTAAAACGTGTAGCGCCCGCTCACTTCAGGTAAGGGGACCAGGACGGTTCTCTGACTTCGCCTTGAGCGGTAGGAAGCGGGAGCCTAACGCGTCCATTAATGGACACGAGCATCAAGACTCCCCGGCCCTGTTGGCGGGTGGCGTAGATTACCATGGTGCCGTTGGGCGCAACAGTAGGTGACTCGTCCAGAGTGCTATCAGTGAGGATCTTTACACTACCTCGCTGCAGATCCTGAGCTGCCACCTTGAAATTGGTGAAGCCATCCTGACGATGGATCATCACCAAAGTCTTTTCATCTGCCGAAAGTTTCGGGTTGGCGTTGTAGTTACCTACAAACGTCACACGCTCGGCACCACCGCCACTGGCGCTGGTTTTGTAGATCTGAGGCTTGCCGCCGCGGTCCGAGGTGAAGTAGATGGTCGAGCCATCCTTGCCCCAGTACGGTTCGGTGTTGATGCCAGGACCTGCGGTCACGCGGGTGATCTGACGCGAAGCCAGATTCATCACATAGATGTCCGGGTTACCGTCTTTCGACAGTACGAACGCCAGGCGATCACCATTCGGCGACCAGGCTGGCGCGCCGTTCAGGCCTTCGAAATTGGTGATTTGCTCACGGCGACCGGTGTCGATGTTCTGCATGAAGATGCGCGGACGCTTCTGCTCGAACGACACGTAGGCGATGCGCTTGCCATCCGGTGCGAAGCGCGGCGACAGAATCGGCTCACGCGATTGCAACAGCGTCACGGCGCGAGCACCGTCGTAGTCCGAACGCTGCAGGGTGTAACGGGTGTTCTTCTCGGAGAAGCGCTCGGCCGTCACGTACAGCAGACGCGTCGAGAACGCACCTTCAATACCGGTCAGTTTCTGGAACGACTGATCGGAGATGAAGTGCGCCATGTCGCGCAATTGCTCGGTGGTACCGGAAACACTGCCGTCTGCCACTTTTTGCTCGGTGGCTACGTTGAACAGCGCCCACTGCACCTGCAAGCGACCGCCCGCTGGCGCAATGCTGCCGACCATCATGTATTGAGCACCCACCGCCTTCCAGTCACGGAAGATGATTTCGCTCGGCTGGCTTGGCTGGCTGATCATGTTTTGCTTTGGAATCGGCGAGTAGTAGCCCGAGTTGCGCAAATCGTTACCAATGATTTCAGCCATGTCGTCCGGCAGCACGGCACCGCCCTGCATACCAAACGGTACAACGGCGATCGGGGTTGCCCGATCGCTGCCGCTGGTGACCAGAATGTTCTTTTCATCCGCCATCGCGATCCCTGCCATGCAGCAGATCACGACCAGCATTCCTCGAAGAAGGTTTCTCACAAGGCTAGATCCTCAGGTGTGAATGTCATCTTGAATGAACGATACGGAGCGAAATCGCTCGGCTTCATTCCCTGCATTTCTGTCAAACGTCCAATATTTTTGACCGCTGCCACTGCCGAAGCATCGAACGGACCATCGCCACTGGATTTGGCCACGCTGACCGAAGTCACCGTACCGTCCGGCAACATGCCGATCTGCAACACCACCGTCATGCCTTTGCGTGCCGAAGGTGGACGGGCCCAGCCTTCTGCAGCTCGCGCACGAATCAGGTCATCGAAACTGCCCGCGACTTCGTCGCCCTGCTCATCGGCCAAGGCCTGCTGGCGCTGCGGCGTATCGGAAAGCAAATCGGCCAAGGCCTGAGCCTTTTTGTCTTCGGTCGATTTACGTGCTGCATCCTGCGCTTTCTTCTTCGCAGCATCGGCAGCGGCTTTCTTCTTCGCTTCGTCGGCGATTTTCTTCTTCGCCTCTTCAGCTTCAGCTTTCTTCTTGGCGTCTTCGGCGGCTTTCTTCTTCGCGTCTTCGACGATCTTCTTCTTGGCTTCTTCAGCGGCTTCTTTCTTGGCTTCTTCCTTAGCCTCTTCTTCAGCCTTCTTCTTGGCTATATCAGCCAATTGTTTCTCTTCGGCCTTCTTGGCTTCGGCTTTCTTCGCGTCGTCAGCTTTCTTGGCGTCATCCGCCTTTTTAGCTTCATCCGCTTTTTTAGCCTCATCGGCCTTCTTGGCTTCCTCGGCTTTTTGAGCCGCTTCTTCTTTCTTTTGTTCCGCAGCGGCCTTGATCTCTTCCTGCTCGACCTTTTTCTGTTCCATCTGCTCGACTTCAGTCTGGCGCGCGGCGGATTTCTTCGCCTCACCCGCAATCTTCTGATTGGTCTGGGTGGTTGCCTGACTTTTCGATTTCAGTTGGTACAGGGTCGCCTGGACAATCGGCTTGGCCGGCGGCAGCTCTGGTGTGAAGGCAAAACTGACGAACAGCATGCCGAACACCAGCACGTGCAGGACAATTGCCAGAACACTAGGCCAGAAGTAGCTTTCCGAGGCGGACGGCTCTCGCTGTTGCTGCATCAGGGGGCCTCGGTAATCAAACCAACATTACCGACCCCGGCTTTCTGCAACCCGCCCATGGCGCCCATGACAGAACCATAGTCGACGGTCTTGTCACCGCGGATGAAGACCTGGGTACGCTTGCCGCCTTCGGTGCCGGCACGAATGATCTTGGTCACCGCGTCGGTCATTTGCGGCAGGGTCATGGCCCTGTCCTGTTGCTTCTCGGTGTCGACTTCGCTGCCAAGGTTCCAGTAGTAGGTCTTGTCAGCCTTGATCGAAATAGTCAGGACCTGCGTGTTGTTGTCCTGCGGCAAGGCTTCGCTGGAAACCTTGGGCAGATCAACTTTCACGCCCTGATTGAGCATCGGCGCGGTCACCATGAAGATGACCAGCAGCACCAACATCACGTCGATGTATGGCACCACGTTCATCTCGGCGACCGGCTTGCGCTTTTTGCGAGCTCGAGCGATTAAAGCCATTGGAAATTACCTGCTTATTCTTCGCTGGTGTGCACTTTGCGGTGCAGGATCGCCTGGAATTCATCGGCGAAGGTGTAGTAGCGGCTCAGCAAGGTTTCGCTGCGGGCAGAGAAACGGTTGTAAGCGATAACTGCCGGGATTGCCGCGAACAGGCCGATCGCGGTGGCGATCAGGGCTTCGGCGATACCCGGGGCCACAGTGGCCAGAGTGGCTTGCTGGGCGCTGGCCAGACCGCGGAAGGAGTTCATGATGCCCCACACGGTACCGAACAGACCGATGTACGGGCTGACCGAACCGACAGTGGCGAGGAACGGCAGGCTCTGCTCCAGTTTCTCTTCTTCGCGGGAGATGGCGACGCGCATGGCCCGGGCCACGCCTTCCATCACCGCTTCAGGATCGACGCCTGGCTGCTGACGCAGACGCGAGAACTCCTTGAAACCGGCACGGAAGATCTGCTCAACGCCCGAATCCGGATCCGGGTTGCTGCCTGCCTGACGGTACAGCTTGGACAGGTCGATACCCGACCAGAAGCGCTCTTCGAAGCTCTCCAGGGCGCGTCGACCGGCGCGCAGCAGATTGCTGCGCTGAAAGATCATGATCCATGAGGTCACCGATGCGGCCACCAGGGTCAACATTACCAACTGCACCACGATGCTGGCATTGCTGACCAGGCTCCACATGGAGGAATGGTCGACGACGTTAGCTTCCACGCTTTATCTCCTGCTTTGAGTGTGTACCCGGGCCGACCGCGTCGGCGAAGGCCGCACGCAAATCTTCGGGAAGGGCCCGGGGTTTCAAACTGTTAGTGCGCACACAGGCCACCAAAAACTGCCCCTCACAGAGCAGCACATTATCCGTTGCCCGCCTGACCTGCTGTTTGAAGCGCAGGCTGACCCGGTTCAATTCGATTACATCAGCGCTTACCAGCAGTTCGTCGTCCAGTCGCGCCGGCGCGTGATAGCGCGCTTCGCTGGAGTGCACGACAAACAACAGGTCCTCCCCTGCCAGCTGCGATTGGGCAAAGCCCAGTTCGCGAAGCCGCTCGGTTCGAGCCCGTTCCATAAACTTGAGGTAATTAACGTAATACACGATGCCGCCCGCATCGGTGTCCTCGTAATAAACGCGACAACGATGTGCGAACGGCTCAAGCCCGTTTTGCGCGCGCATACTCTAGTGCTTACTCCTCAGGTTGCCAATCCGGCCAGGCAACTGTTTTTCATGGTTTCAGAGCTTTAACGCAAAAGTACCGTCCTGTGACCGTACAAACCCTGAATAAATCGACAACAAATGTGTATTAATCGTCCACGGCATCGAGAAACTCGTCTGCCACGGGCATTTCACCCATTCGTGACGGAATGTTTAAACCGAAGTGCAGGTACGCATGGCGCGTCACCACCCTGCCCCGTGGCGTGCGCATGATGTAACCCTGCTGGATCAGATACGGTTCCAGCACATCCTCAATGGTGTGACGTTCTTCACTGATCGCAGCGGCGAGGCTGTCGATACCGACCGGGCCGCCATCGAACTTCTCGATCATGGTCAACAGCAGACGCCGGTCCTGATGATCGAAACCATGCTCGTCGACGTCCAGCAGGTTCAGCGCCAGATCCGCCACCGCTTTGGTGATGTGGCCCTTGGCGCGGACTTCGGCGAAGTCACGCACGCGGCGCAACAGACGGTTGGCGATTCGCGGCGTACCACGGGCACGACGTGCGATTTCGAACGAACCTTCCGGATCCAGCGGCAGACCGAGAATCGCCGCCGAACGGCTGACAATCGTCGCCAGATCGGCCGTGCTGTAGAACTCAAGACGCTGGACAATACCGAAGCGGTCACGCAACGGGTTGGTCAGCATGCCGGCGCGAGTGGTTGCGCCCACCAAAGTGAACGGCGGCAGATCGAGTTTGATCGAACGCGCGGCCGGCCCTTCACCGATCATGATGTCGAGCTGGAAATCTTCCATCGCCGGGTACAGCACTTCTTCAACGATCGGCGACAGGCGATGGATTTCGTCGATGAACAGCACGTCGTGCGGTTCGAGGTTGGTCAGCAGCGCCGCCAGATCACCCGGACGCTCAAGTACCGGACCGGATGTGCTCTTGATAGACACGCCCATTTCCTGGGCAATGATGTTCGCCAGCGTGGTCTTGCCCAGACCCGGCGGGCCGAAGATCAGGGTGTGGTCGAGGGATTCGCTACGGCCACGGGCGGCCTGGATGAACAGTTCCATCTGCTCGCGCACGGTCGGCTGGCCAATGTAGTCGGCCAGACTGACCGGTCGAATGGCCCGGTCCTGGACTTCTTCGCGCTCACGCGGGCTGTGCGCGGCGGTGATCAGACGATCAGCTTCAATCACTTAAATCATTCCCTTCAGGGCACGGCGGATCAGGTCTTCACTGCTCAAATTCTTGTCCTTGATGGCGGTAATCGCCTTGCTCGCTTCCTGCGGCTTGTAGCCCAGGGAAATCAGCGCGCTGACCGCATCGTTCTCGGCGGTATTGACCGGCGCCGGGCCATCAGGCTGATTCGGTACCAGGGCAAACATCGCCGGCGAAGTTTCCCAGGCCTTGAAGCGGTCTTTCAACTCAACCAGCAAGCGCTCGGCGGTTTTCTTGCCGACTCCCGGCACTTTGGTCAAGGCCGAGGTGTCCTGCGACTGCACACAGCGGATCAGCTCATCGACTTCCAGGCTCGACATCAACGCCAGGGCCAATTTTGGCCCGACACCATTGAGACGGATCAACTCGCGAAAAAAGTCTCGCTCACGCTTGCCGGCAAAACCATAGAGTAACTGCGCGTCTTCGCGTACGACCAAATGGGTGTGCAGGGTCAGCGGTTCACCGACCGACGGCAGACGATAAAGGGTGGTCATGGGCACTTCCAGCTCATACCCGAGGCCGTTTACATCCAGAATCAGGTGCGGCGGCTGTTTCTCAGCCAGGGTGCCGCGCAAGCGTCCAATCACGTTTCAGATCCTTGAGCGTTGGCCAGCCGTGGGCTGGCGACTATCGAAAGGCGAATTTCGCGCCGACGACTCAGGCGCAGGAAATCCACTTTCAAGAAAATTGATGCTGATGCTATCAGAGACGCAGGCGCCCGCCACGACTGCGTGCCGTTCCCAAACCGTGGGGCAGCAGACTGGAACGCGTGTGCGCATGGCAAATGGCAATGGCCAGGGCGTCCGAGGCATCGATTTGTGGTTTGCTGGTCAGTTTGAGCATGTGCATGACCATCATTTGCACCTGTTCTTTATTCGCCGCGCCGGTGCCGACCACAGCCTGTTTAACTTGAGTGGCGGTGTACTCGGCGATCTCCAGACTCTCTTCAGCGCCAGCCACGATTGCAGCGCCGCGAGCCTGACCGAGCTTCAGCGCCGAATCGGCGTTTTTCGCCATAAAGACTTTTTCGATGCCCATGGTCACCGGACCGTAGGTCTGAATGATCTCCCGCACTCCGCGATAGACGATTTGCAGGCGTTCATGCAGTTCGCCCGCACCGGTACGAATGCAGCCGGAAGCCACATAAATACAACCGCCACGCCCGGTATCTCGAACAATGCCGTAACCGGTGATGCGCGAACCGGGGTCGATACCAAGAATTAAAGTCATAACGCCTGCAGAAATTGATGCGAAAGCTGAGGGTACATGTAGGAGCTGCCGAAGGCTGCGATCTTTTGATCTTTCAAAAACAGAAAGATCGCAGCCTTCGGCAGCTCCTACAGGTGAAGTGTAGAGCCAGCAAAAACTGCGACCTTTCTATTTGCATCAACCGAGCTGAGCGGCCACGTCTTCCGGAATGTCCGCGTTGGAGTAAACGTTCTGCACGTCATCCAGGTCCTCGAGCATGTCGATCAGCTTGAGTACCTTCTCCGCACCTTCCAGATCCAGCTCGGCGCTGGTGGTCGGCTGCATGACGATTTCCGCGTCATCCCCCTTGAACCCGGCGGCTTCCAGCGCGTTACGCACCGCGTAGAAACTGGTGAACGAGGTAAACACGTCAATCGAACCGTCTTCATGGCTGACCACGTCATCGGCATCGGCTTCCAGCGCCGCTTCGGTCAGCGCATCTTCATCGACGCCCGGCGCGAAGCTGATCTGGCCTTTGCGTTCGAACAGATACGCCACCGAACCGTCGGTGCCGAGGTTGCCACCGCACTTGCTGAAAGCATGACGAACGGCTGCCGCAGTACGGTTGCGGTTGTCGGTCATGCACTCGACCATCACCGCGACGCCGCCCGGGCCGTAACCTTCGTAAGTCAGTTCTTCAACGTTGTCCGCTTCGGTGGCACCGGCGCCGCGCGCCACGGCGCGATCGATGATGTCACGGCTCATGTTCGCGCTCAGTGCCTTGTCCAGGGCCAGACGCAGACGCGGGTTGGATCCGGGATCACCGCCACCCTGACGGGCCGCAACGGTCAGTTCGCGGATCCACTTGGTGAAGATCTTGCCTCTCTTGGCATCCTGACGTTCTTTGCGGTGCTTGATGTTCGCCCACTTGGAATGACCTGCCATAACTCGCTCCGAATTCTCTTTGAAACGTTGCCCGCCCTGCTCATGCAGCGGCCAGCAAACAAAAAAATCTCGACCTGCTCTCTATAGAAAGAAAAAAGGCGCATCCGAAGATGCGCCTTCAGGCCCGTCTTACTCAGCCTTTGGCGTTTCGCGCAAACGAATGTGCAGCTCGCGCAGTGCCTTGGCATCCACCACACCCGGCGCTTGCGTCATCACGTCGGCAGCACTCTGGGTTTTCGGGAATGCGATCACTTCACGGATCGACTGGGCGCCGGTCATCAGCATCACCAGACGGTCCAGACCGAAGGCCAGACCACCGTGCGGCGGCGCACCGTATTTCAGCGCGTCGAGCAGGAAGCCGAATTTCTCTTCCTGTTCCGCTTCGTTGATGCCCAACAGGCGGAATACCGCTTGCTGCATTTCCTTGCGGTGGATACGGATCGAACCGCCACCCAGCTCGGTGCCGTTCAGCACCATGTCGTACGCGCGGGACAGAGCGCCGGCCGGGTTGGCTTCCAGTTCTTGCGGGGAGCACTTCGGCGCGGTGAACGGGTGGTGCAGCGCGGAGAAGCTGCCGTCGTCGTTTTCTTCGAACATCGGGAAGTCGACGACCCACATTGGTGCCCACTCGCAGGTCAGCAGCTTGAGGTCGTGACCGAGCTTGATGCGCAGTGCGCCCAAGGCTTCGCTGACGATCTTGGCCTTGTCGGCGCCGAAGAACACGATGTCGCCGTCAACTGCACCCACGCGATCGAGGATGGCGTTGAGGTTTTCCAGCGGGATGTTTTTCACGATCGGCGATTGCAGACCTTCAACACCGGCTGCACGCTCGTTGACCTTGATGTACGCCAGGCCCTTGGCACCGTAGATGCCGACGAACTTGGTGTAATCGTCGATCTGCTTGCGTGGCATGCTTGCGCCGCCTGGAACGCGCAGTGCGGCGATACGGCATTTCGGATCGTTGGCCGGGCCGCTGAACACTTTGAAATCAACTTCTTTGAGCTGATCGGCGACGTCGACCAGTTCCAGCGGGTTACGCAGGTCTGGCTTGTCGGAACCGTAGCGGCGCATGGCTTCTTCGAAGGTCATGTGCGGGAATTCGCCGAATTCCAGACCCAGCACTTCCTTGAACAGGTTGCGGATCATTTGCTCGGTCAGGCCCATGATCTCTTTTTCATCGAGGAAGCTGGTCTCGATGTCGATCTGGGTGAATTCTGGCTGACGGTCGGCACGCAGGTCTTCGTCGCGGAAGCACTTGGCGATCTGGTAGTAACGGTCGAAGCCAGCGACCATCAGCAGTTGCTTGAACAGCTGTGGCGATTGCGGCAGGGCGAAGAACGAACCGGCATGGGTACGGCTAGGCACCAGATAGTCACGCGCGCCTTCAGGCGTAGCGCGGGTCAGGATCGGCGTTTCAACGTCGAGGAAGCCGTTCTCGTCGAGGAAGCGACGGATGCTGGTGGTCATGCGCGAGCGCAGACGCAGCTTCTCGGCCATTTCCGGACGACGCAGGTCGAGGAAGCGATAACGCAGACGGGTTTCCTCGCCAACGTCGGAGAACTCGTTCAGCGGGAACGGCGGGGTTTCCGACTCGTTCAGCACTTCCAGTTCATAACCCAGCACTTCGATCATGCCCGACGCCATGTTGGCGTTGGTGGCACCGGCCGGACGCAGACGCACCTTACCGGTGATCTTCACGACGTACTCGCTGCGCACGCGATCGGCAGCGGCGAAGCTCTCGGCGCGATCCGGATCGAACACTACCTGAGCCAGACCATCACGATCACGGATATCGAGGAAAATCACCCCGCCGTGATCGCGACGACGGTGAACCCATCCGCAAAGGGTAATTTCCTGGCCTTCCAGGCTTTCGTTCAGTTGGCCGCAATAGTGGCTGCGCATCATGGTCGTGGTTCGCTTCTCGTAATTCGAAAAATTCGGTGGAGCTCCCATTGCTTTTCAAGCAATGCGGAAACTCACGCGTGTCGTTCAACCCGGGGTTGAACCCTAGTCAGATTTGTCGCCACCGGCCAGGTTCTTCTTGGCGCCGGTCTTGAAATCGGTTTCGTACCAACCGCCGCCACTGAGGCGAAAGCCTGGCATCGACAGTTGCTTCTTGAGCTCTGGCGCCTGACAGGCAGGGCAGTCGACCAGCGGTGCCTCGCTGATCTTTTGAATGGCTTCCAACTGATGACCACAGGAAGCACATTGATAATCGTACATCGGCATGGGGGGTGTCTCGGCGATCAGATTGCCACCGCGCGCAGGGCTTTGCGGCGAAAGAGCGGGATTATATCGATTAAATGCGGCCTGTGCAGCCGTAAGACTGCACAGGCCGCGACCTCGTTTGCAACTGCCGTTTCAGAGCGATTCGACAGGTGTAGCTTGCTTGACGCCGTTCATGACACACACCACCCGCACCAGCGCGCTGAAATTTCTCACCCCGCCATGACGCAGATGCACTTCACGGTCGACGTGGGACAACAGCGAGCTGATCGAACAGCAGTTGTCTGCGGCCATATTGCCAAGGATGTTCCAGTAGACCCGCTCCAGCCGCAGGCAGGTCGCATAACCGTTCAGACGCACGGATCGTGACGATGGCTGAACCAATGCCATGTCGAATTCGTGGACGAACGGATCGACTTTCAATTCATGCGGCAAGCCGACAATCCTGTCGCCTCGCCTGTCTCCCTCTACCATATCGGTGACACTCCTTTGCCATCTCTGCTTGTTTGAAAAGTCACATCCTGTGGCTTTCATAAAAGCGCAGACACAACGTTATAGCCAGACGACTTATTGACCGACAACGTAGGAAAAGCCAACGATACAGGTGGGATTGCGGACAGCGCGCGAGCCTTCTGCTGCTGGCCCGCGCACCGGCAGATTTACGCTTCCAGCAAGGCGCGCAGCATCCACGCGGTTTTCTCGTGAACCTGCATGCGCTGGGTCAACAGGTCTGCGGTCGGCTCATCGCTGACCTTGTCGAGCAGCGGGAAAATGCCACGCGCCGTGCGGGTCACGGCTTCCTGGCCGTCGACCAGTTGTTTGATCATGTCTTCGGCACTCGGCACACCCACTTCTTCCTTGATAGAAGAAAGGCGTGCGTAGGTGGCGTAGGCGCCTGGCGCCGGAAAGCCCAAGGCGCGAATACGCTCGGCAATCAAATCAACGGCCAGCGCGAGTTCGTTGTATTGCTCTTCGAACATCAAGTGCAGCGTCCGAAACATCGGACCGGTGACGTTCCAGTGGAAGTTGTGGGTTTTCAGATACAGCACGTAGGTGTCCGACAGCAGACGCGATAAGCCTTCGACGATGGACTTGCGGTCTTCTTCACTGATACCGATATCGATTGCCATGTTTACCCCCTAACGGCGATTGAATTCATCCAACAGGTGCAGACCCACTCTAGCAAGGCTGTCGACACCCCGCAGCCCCGATCAGATGCACACGCTGCGACAAATCGACCGACGCCATGCCGCTGGCCGGGCTGATTTGAGTAGCCGCAGGCTTTGCTGTTAAATAGACAGTGTGTCGCCATGCCCCATTTTTCGGGGCGTTGCGCATAGGCTGATGCCGTGAACGTGTCCACCGCCTCTTATTTTGTCCCGAAGCGAACCGTGCGCCTTCAGCTCTTCCTTGTGAGCCGTCATAAACGTGAGCCAATCAAAATGTTGAAAATCGTCCACCTGCTAATGGGCGCAGCGGCACTGCTGCTGTCGTTCATACCCAGCTTGAAATCCGAAGCCGTTCCCTACCTGCAACAACCCGATGCACTTTACCTGGCCTTTTTCGGCCTGCTGAACCTGGTGATTGCTCCTGTGATTCCTTTCTGGAACAAAGGCCCTCGTCAGCATCTGCAAAACCTGGTCAGCGCGCTGCTGGTACTGACTGTCGTCCTGCAAACCCTGACCCTGATCGCGCCGATGCCCGTCATCGCCGGCCAGCCAGCCGTACTGTTCACCCTGGTGATCGCGCTGGTTGCCGTGGTCCTGCATCTGGCTGTGAGCTTCTATCGTTCTTCACCTGCTGCTGCTCCAACCAGCTATGACATGACCAATCGTGATACCGGTACCGTCAAGTGGTTCAACACCTCCAAAGGCTTCGGTTTTATCTCCCGGGATTCCGGCGATGATATTTTCGTGCACTTTCGCGCGATCCGTGGCGAAGGTCATCGCGTACTGGTCGAAGGCCAGCGCGTGGAGTTCTCGGTGATGAACCGCGACAAAGGCCTGCAAGCCGAGGATGTGATCGCCGCACTGCCGCGACGCTGATCCAGGCATAAAAAAACCGCGAGCAGCCTGCTGTTCGCGGTTTTTTTACGCCTGATGAAAAGTACCTGCCTCAGTAGTGTGGCGGGGGCGCCTCATCCTCAAAGGACTCGAACTGACCGACCATCTCTTCCTGACGCTTGAGCATTGCTGCCATTTGCAATTGCAAGCGCTCGACCACGCGCTGCTGAGCGACCAGTACGTCGTTCAATGCCTGAATAGTGTCATCCTGAAATGCCAGACGGCTTTCCAGATCGGTAACGCGGTCTTCCAGGCTCATGAATCAGCCCTCCAGAAACGTAAAGTCTTCGGTCAACACCAGACGCAACTTTGCGCGAATGGCCTCTACTTGCTCGGCATTGTAAGGCTTGGCCGGCAGCTTGCCCCAGACCGGCGCCGGCCAGGCTGCGTCATCGCGTTTGCGCACAATCACATGCATATGCATCTGGCTGACAACGTTACCCAGGGTGGCGACGTTCATTTTGTCGGCATCGAACAGATCCTTGAGCAGCTCAGCCAGCGCGGTGGTTTCAAGCCAAAACTGTTGCTGATCGGCGACATCCAACTGAAACAACTCACTGATATCGTCGCGACGAGGCACCAGGATGAACCAAGGGTAGTTGGCGTCATTGGACAGCAGCAGTCGGCAGAGAGGGAAATCACCGATGGTCAGCGTGTCCTGTTGAAGTCGTGAATCTAAATCAAACACTGCGCGCACTCCCGGCTGATCTTCATTATTCAGCTTAGCGGCGATCCTTATGGACGGCGCACCAAGCGACAGGACGGCAGCATACCTGCGAATGCGCCTGCCTTCACGGCGACGGTGTACCCCATCGCCCTGCGAACGCCCCGACATGTGACATTTGCGAGCACAACGCACCAGCATGAAACCAGCATCCAGACTCAGCCCGACAAAATGACCGAAAACAGCAGAGACGTTCAGCGTCATCGCCCCTGCAAGCTGTATGAATTCAGAACAGCTGTAAATTTTTTTGCACCAAAACTGCACAGTGCGTCTACGCTCACTGCGTCGGGCATCCGCCAAATACTCACTGGCGGGGTGAACCGGTAACGTTTTTGGTTGTCACGCGCGTTTCTCGGCGTGGCAACACCATAGGAGGTATGGCGTCAAGCACAGAAAAAATCAGGCTTGAAGCCCCGCTTTCACAAGGTTTTCACAAACACAGGCGGGTGTTCAGAAAAATAACCGCAGCAAAATTGCGGTTTGTGCACGCTTGTTGCATTCGTACCCATATGGACTATAAGCGCACCACTGGAAGTGGATGCCTTAAGCCCCATAAGAACAGTGGCAGGGTTGCCCGATGGAGATTCAAGTGTTTTGCCAGGGACTCTTTTTTACCGATGCAAAAAGGCCCATAAACAGCGAGAAAGTTGTCAGTCCGGCTGCGTCGGTACTGTGAATTTGCGACATCCACCACGCCATTTGCGACAACGTCGTAAAGATGCTGAAAGGTTGGATTAGCAAGTATCGCCAACATTGTCGGCGTGATATAAGTTTGCGCCGACACAAAAAGAAAGAGCCGCCCAGATAATAAAACAGGTGGGACGGCAGTACTCTTCTAAAACCAAAGGAGCAAATCACGATGCGCGTGATGAAGTGGAGCATGATCGCACTGGCAGTTGCAGCAGCAGCCAGTACTCAAATGGCTACGGCCGCACCGTTTGTAAGTGACCAGTCTGAAGCCAAAGGTTTTGTTGAAGACGCGAAACTCACCGAGACGTTGAAGAACTACTACTTCAACCGCGACAACAAGAACGGCGGCCGCGACCAGAAAGACTGGACCCAGGGCTTCCTTGGTAACTTCACCTCCGGTTACACCCAAGGTACTGTCGGTGTTGGTATCGATGCCTACGGTTACCTGGCACTGAAACTGGACGGCGGCGACGGTACTTCCGGTTCGGGCAACATGAGCCGCAGCGATACCGTTAACCCGAACAACGGCGCTCGCGACGTTAACGACAGCCAGGGCAAAGCCGGCGCGTCGGTCAAATTCCGCGTTTCCAAAACCGAACTGAAATTCGGCGACATGCAGCCAAGCACTGCTCCAGTGTTCGCTGTCGGCGGCTCCCGTATCCTTCCGCAAACGGCTACTGGCTTCCAGTTGCAGAGCAGCGAAGTCAAAGACCTGGACCTCGAAGCCGGTCATTTCTACTCGGCTTCCAGCCAGGACAAAAACGCCCGTAACGGCGGTCTGTACGCTAACTACGCAGGCGTAGAAGCCGACTCGATCGACTACTTCGGTGGTAAATACAGCATCACCGAAAACCTGAGCGCATCGCTCTACGGCGCCAAGCTGGAAGATATCTGGAACCAGTACTACGCCAACGTGAACCTCACCACCCCATTCAGTGGTGACACTTCGCTGAACACTGACTTCAACATCTACCGCACCACCGACACCGGTGACAAGCTGGCAGGTGACATCAGCAACACTGCCTTCTCCCTGGCAACCGCGCTGTCGTTCCTGAAAGCACACACCTTCACCCTGGCCTTCCAGAAGGTCAACGGCGATACCCCGTTCGACTACATCGGCGTGGGCAAGAACAACCGCGGTGGCGACTCGATCTTCCTGGCTAACTCCATCCAGTACTCTGACTTCAACGGTCCTGGCGAGAAATCCGTTCAAGCTCGCTACGACCTGAAAATGGCCGAGTACGGCGTTCCAGGCCTGAGCTTCATGGTTCGTTACGTTAAAGGTTGGGACATCGACGGTACCAGCACTCCAGCTGGCAGCCCTTACACCGGTCTGTACGGTGAAGATGGCAAACACCACGAAACCAACTTTGAAGCCAAGTATGTTGTTCAGTCTGGCCCGGCTAAAGACCTGTCCTTCCGCATTCGTCAAGCCTGGCACACTGCCAACGCTGACCAAGGCGAAGGCGATGTCAAAGAGTTCCGTCTGATCACCGAATACCCACTGAACATCTTGTAATTGTCAGTGGTTAGTTTGGAAGCATAAAAAAAGGCCCATCTTGCGATGGGCCTTTTTTATTGCCGCTCACTTGCAATAGTTGCCTGACCGACAAGTCAGGCAATTAATTAGCAACCTATCATTGTGTTGCCGATTCCTGCACCACACGAATCACCCGTTGTGGAAAAGGAATATCAATACCTGCAGTCTTTAAACGATCGCGCGACTGTTCGTTAAACATGAACATCACGTCCCAGTAATCTGCAGTTTTAACCCACACACGCAGCGAAACAGTGATCGAACTGTCGCCCAAGGTCGAAATCACGGCCTGCGGCGCCGGATCCTGCAACACGCGCTCATCCTTGGCCAGATCCAGCAACACCTGACGGGCCTTCTGCAGATCGGCTTCGTAATCAACGCCTACATCAAATACGACTTTGCGGGTCGGCTGACGGTTGGTGTTGGTGATGATGCCATTCGACAGGTTGCCGTTTGGCACGATGATGGTTTTGTTGTCACCGGTACGCAGCACGGTGTGGAAAATCTGGATGCTGTCAACCGTACCCGACACGCCTTGCGCCTCAATCCAGTCACCGATACGGAACGGACGGAACAGCAAAATCAGCACGCCGCCAGCGAAGTTCGCCAGACTGCCCTGCAACGCCAAACCGATGGCCAGACCAGCCGCACCGATCGCCGCAACGAACGAGGTGGTTTCTACGCCGATCATCGAAGCGACGCTGACAATCAGCAGCACCTTGAGAATGATGTTCGCCAGGCTGCTGATAAAGCCTTGCAGCGCCAAGTCAGCGTTGCGCAGAGCCAACAGACCGCCGAGCTTTTGCGTGACCTTGTTGATCAGCCACCAGCCGATGGCCAGGGTAATCACTGCCAACAGCACGCGGCTGCCGTATTCCATGATCATCGGGATCCACGCCTGGGATGCCTTGACCAGGTTGTCCACCTCAGCATTCAAATCCATGTTCTATCTCCTGATTTCCGGCTACCCGGGCTGTAAAAAATCAGCGGCAGAAAGACTGAACCTGTTGGGGCTCAATCGTTTCTGCCGTTGCTTGGGCCTCGGACGCTGAAAACGCCGAGAGGTTCCCCGACCGGGAAGCTTAGTCGCGGAAGTTGTTGAACTGCAGGGGCATGCCGAATTCCTTGGCCCGCAGTGCCGCGATGGCCTCTTGCAGGTCATCACGCTTCTTGCCGGTCACACGCACTTGCTCGCCCTGAATGGCAGCCTGCACTTTGAGTTTGGCGTCCTTGATGTGGCCGACGATTTTCTTCGCCAGCTCCTTGTCGATGCCTTCCTTGAGCACGGCGTCCTGCTTCATCAGTTTGCCCGATGCGTAGGCGTCTTTGACTTCAAGGCACTGCACGTCGATCTTGCGCTTGACCAGCGCCAGCTTGAGGATTTCGATCATCGCTTCCAGCTGGAACCCGGCTTCGGCGGTCAGGCTGACGGTGAGGTCCTTTTCCTTGAACTCAAAGCTGCCTTTGCCTTTCAGGTCATAACGACGATCAAGTTCCTTGACGGCGTTCTCGACCGCGTTGGTGAGTTCGTGTTTGTCCAGTTCGGATACCACGTCGAACGACGGCATGTAATCTCTCCAATAAAAAGGCGCGCTCGATGTGGATGGAGCGCGCTTGGCTTGCGGTTAAAATCGGGCTCATTATAACGGGTCTTTTCCCACCGACACGGCGAGCCGCACATGCCTGTACGCAATCGAGCAAAAAACTGATGTCCACCCCCTGGCATGTATTGGGCGCCGGCAGCCTCGGCACGCTGTGGGCTACACGTCTGGCCCGCGCCGGCCTACCGGTCAGATTGATCGTGCGTGATGCCGAGCGCTTGCGCAGCTATGAAGCAGCGGGCGGGTTGACGCTGGTCGAACATGGCTTGGCCAGCACCTACGCGATCCCCGGCGAGACACCGGATAGTCCCGAGCCGATCAGCCGTTTGCTGGTGGCCTGCAAAGCCTACGACGCAGAAAACGCCGTCGCCCGCCTCGCCCCACGACTGACAGCGGACGCCGAACTGATCCTTCTGCAGAACGGCCTCGGCAGTCAGGACGCCGTCGCCAACCGTGTGCCACTGGCACGCTGCATCAGCGCTTCAAGCACCGAGGGTGCATTTCGCGATGGCGACTGGCGCGTAGTGTTTGCCGGCCACGGTTTCACCTGGCTGGGCGACGCTGGCCATCCCGTCGCACCGATCTGGCTGGACGATCTGGAGGCCGCGAAAATCCCCCACGAATGGAGCATCGATATTCTCACGCGGCTGTGGCGCAAACTGGCGCTCAACTGCGCGATCAATCCGCTGACGGTGTTGCACAACTGTCGCAATGGCGGGCTGCAGGAGCATCTCTGCGAAGTCGCCACCCTGTGCGGCGAACTCGCCGAGCTGCTGGAGCGTTGCGGCCAGCCGGCCGCCGCCGACAATCTGCAACAGGAAGTCGAACGGGTCATCCACGCGACCGCCGCCAATTACTCGTCGATGTATCAGGACGTCGCCAACCAGCGCCGCACCGAGATCAGCTATCTGTTGGGCCACGCCTGCAAAGTCGCCGCGCGCCATCAACTGAACCTGCCGCACCTCAATCAATTGCAGCAGCGCCTGGTCACTCATCTGCACAGCCTTGGATTGCCCAGCGACTGAGCAGCGGCTACGCTGGCCACTTGTTCCTTTGCTGCGAAAAACCTGATGCCATTGCGCCAGCGTCTCGAAAACCTGCCGGTCGGCCAGAAACTGCTGGCTGCCCTGTTGGTGCTGTTGACCACTGTTCTGCTGGTCGCCAACCTGACTTTTATCAGCGCCGCCTATTACATCTCCCAGGAAAGCATGGCACCGCAGGCCTTGCAGACCATCGGCCGACTGATTTCCAACCCGAGTCTGGTCAGCGAAGCCCTGCAATCACCGCAAAGCGCCGAGCGCCTGCTCAAAGAACTCGACAGTTACTCACCGCTACGCGCCGCCGCGCTGTATGACGGCAAGGGCGAACGCCTGGCGCAAGTCCAGCGTGGCGATAAACTCAACTTGCCGGAGCGCTATCGGCACATCGAAGCGTGGCAACTGACTGAATTTCGCAGCAACCAGTTGATCACCCTGCCCCGCCCCGGCACCGCGCCGGGCCATCTGTTGCTGGTCGCCAGCAGCGAACTGCCGATGGCGTTCTACACCGGCACCCTGACCGCGAGCCTCGGCATTCTGATTTTCAGTGTGTTGCTGTGGCTGGTGATTGCCCGGCAGATCAAACGCCTGATCACCCGGCCGATCCATCAACTCGAGGAATTGTCGCGTCAGGTCACCCGCGAGGAGAACTACGCTCTGCGTGCCTCACGCGGCAATCATGACGAAATCGGCAGCCTCGCCGAAGCATTCAATACCATGCTGTCGCGCATCGAAGCCCGCGAACAGCAACTCAAACGTGCCCGCGATGACTCGCAAGCGGCCTATGATCAGGCGCAGGGGCTGGCCGAGGAAACCCGCCACACCAACCGCAAGCTGGAACTGGAAGTCCAGGTGCGCAGCAAGATCGAGAAGAAGCTCACCGGCTTCCAGAATTACCTCAACAGCATCATCGACTCGATGCCCTCGGCACTGATCGCCCTCGACGAGCAACTTTACGTCACCCAGTGGAACCAGGAGGCCAGCGCCCTCTCCGGCACCCGACTCGACGAAGCGCTGAACCAGCCGATCTTCCTCGCCTTCGAACCGCTCAAGCCGTTTCTGCCGCAGCTCAAGCAGACCGTCGAGCAGCACACCGTGGCGAAAATCGAACGGGTAACCTGGTTCAAGGACGACGAACCGAAGCATTACGCGCTGACCTTCTACCCATTGATGGGCGGTGCCGGGCGTGGCGTGGTGATCCGTATCGACGACATCACCCAGCGTCTGTCGCTGGAAGAAATGATGGTGCAGTCGGAAAAAATGCTCTCGGTCGGCGGTCTCGCCGCTGGCATGGCCCACGAAATCAACAACCCGCTGGGCGCGATCCTGCACAACGTGCAGAACATCCGGCGACGCCTGTCCGCCGATCTGCCGAAGAACCTCGAAACCGCCGAGCAACTGGGCATCGAACTGGATACCGTGAACCGCTACCTGCAGGGCCGGGAAGTGCCGCAACTGCTCGACGGCATTCAACAGGCCGGCGCCCGTGCGGCGAAAATCGTCACGCACATGCTCAGCTTCAGCCGGCGCAGCACCCGACAAATGGCGCCGTGCGATCTGCCGGCGCTGATCGATCAAGCCGTGGAGATCGCCGGCAACGACTTCGATCTGGCCATCGGTTTCGACTTCAAGGGGCAAGCGATCATCCGCCAGTTTGACCCGGCGCTCGGTCCGGTGCCGGGCACTGCCAACGAACTGGAACAGGTGCTGCTCAATCTGCTGAAAAACGCCGCGCAGGCGATTCACCAGCGCGAAGACGACAGTGAGCCGGGGCGGATCATCCTGCGCACCAAACTGAATCCGCCGTGGGCCGAGATTCAGGTTGAAGACAATGGCATCGGCATGAGCGAGAACGTGCGCAAGCGCACCTTCGAGCCCTTCTTCACCACCAAGGAAATCGGCCAGGGCACAGGGCTTGGCTTGTCGGTGTCGTACTTCATTATTACCAATAATCACAAAGGGCAGATGGAGGTGCAGTCAGCACCGGGCCAGGGCACCTGTTTCACCTTGCGCCTGCCGCTGACGCAACCGCTGTCCATCGCTGCCGAAACCAATCAATTATCGAGGTAACCCATGGGCTTTCGCCTGTCGAAAATCTACACCCGCACCGGTGACAAAGGCGAAACCGGCCTGGGCGATGGCCGCCGCGTGCCCAAGGATCACCCACGCATCGAAGCGATTGGTGAGGTCGATACGCTGAACAGTCAGGTCGGCGTGTTGTTGGCCGGGTTGATTGCCGAACGCAACACGTTTCCGGGGTTGAATGAACTGATCGAGGTGTTGGCGCCTTGTCAGCACCGCTTGTTTGATCTGGGTGGCGAGTTGGCGATGCCGGCGTATCAGGCGTTGAATGCCGCAGAGATCGAACGACTGGAAGCCGCGATCGATGTGTGGAACGAGGAATTGGGGCCGCTGGAGAATTTCATTTTACCGGGCGGGTCGATGTTGATTGCGCAGGCGCATGTATGCCGGAGCCTGGCGCGGAGTGCCGAGCGGCGCTGTCAGCATTTGAATGCGCTGGAGCCGTTGGCCGGGGTGGGGCTGGCGTACATCAATCGGTTGTCGGATTTGTTGTTTGTCGCGGCGCGAATGATTGCGCGGCGGCAGGGGATTGCGGAGATTCTTTGGCAGCCGGCGGCAAAACCCGCAGAGATGTAGTGTTTGATCGGCCGCCATCGCTGGCAAGCCAGCTGCCACAGGGTTTCATGGTGTACACAACATTTGTGAACGGCACTAAAACCTGTGGGAGCTGGCTTGCCAGCGATGAGGCCAGCAGCCTTTACAGAGAATCAGGCCAGAACGCGCGAATTCCCGCCACACCCTGAGCGCCAACGCCCCAAGCCTTCTCCCGCTCCGCCGGACCAACCCCGCCCAACAGAAACACCGGCTTACTGAAGCCTTCAATCAACGCCTCAGCCTGCTCCCAGCCCAGCGGCTGCGCATCCGGGTGGGTCAGCGTCGGCTGCACCGGCGACAGGGTCACAAAATCCACGCCCATCTGCTCGGCCAGTGCCAGCTCTTCAGCGTTGTGGCACGAAGCCGCCAGCCAGCGTTCTGCGGGCAACGGACGCCCCGCCGCCGCGTATTTACGCAACTGTGCGGAGGTGATGTGCCAACCGGCCGACGGGAAATCGCCGAGCCATTCGAACGGCCCCTTGATCATCAACTGCGCCTTACCGGCACATAGCCCCGCCGCGTCTACAGCCAGATCACGGTACTTGGGGTCATAGCCGTTCGGTGCGCGCAGCTGGATCAACTTGATCCCGCCGGCAATCGCCTTCTGGATACCGCGCAGCAACGCCGGGGTTTCCAGGTCTTCCGGGGTAATCAGATATTCCGCGGGCAAACGCGCGGCGGCAACGATCGGCTGGTTGGCGGCCGGGAACTCGTAGTTCGCCAGTTCTTTCGCGGTAACCCAGGCCAATGGCTGGCCTTCGGCACCGTGCGGTTCACCGGTGAATGCCGAAACTTCCCAGACATCCAGCAACACTTGCTTGTCCGGGTAGTCGTGACGCACTTTGATCAGCGGTCGGGCGGCGCCAACGACGATGCCCAACTCTTCGTGCAGCTCACGGGACAGTGCGCTTTCGACCGACTCGTCGGCCTCGACCTTACCGCCGGGAAACTCCCACAGACCACCCTGATGCTGGGTGTCGGCGCGGCGGGCGATGAGGATTTTGCCGCTGTCGTCACGAATGACGGCAGCGGCGACGTGTACACGTTTCACGGATTCAACTCCTCCAGTCCAGCCTTTTGCCACGCCTTGAAGGCGGGCCATTGGTAGACGGTTTCAACATAGGCTTCGTCGGCGGCCGGCAGCTTCACCTGATAAGTGCGCAGACGCACGGCAATCGGCGCGAAGAAGGCATCGGCCAGACTGACACGGCCAAACAGATAGGGGCCGCTTTCGGTGGCAGCGGCACGGCACTCGGCCCACAGCGCGAGCATGCGCTCGATATCAGCCTTGACCTCCGGTGGTACCGGGTTCAGCGGTGCGTCATGGTTGAGGTTGAACGGCATGTGATTGCGCATGGCGAAGAAACCGCTGTGCATTTGCGCGCAGGCGGATCTGGCCTGAGCACGGGCGAAGATATCGCTCGGCCAGAGCTGCTCGGACGGAAACTGTTCAGCGAGGTATTCGGCGATGGCCAGTGAGTCGGCGATGGTGCCGCGCGCCGTTTGCAGCAGCGGGACTTTGGCGGTGGGCGAATGCTTGAGCAGCAGCTCGCGGGTATCGGGCTTGCCGAGTTTGATCAGTTCTTCGGTATAGGGTGCGCCGGTCAGTTCAAGCGCCAGGGCGGCGCGCAGGGACCAGGAGGAAAGCAGTTTGTCGCCGATGATCAGGTGCAGGGACATGGTTGGGTGCCTTTCATCAGGATGGACAGGCCGGATCTTCGGTGCCTGAGAGGTCGCCATCGCGAGCAGGCTCACTCCTACAGGGATTTGTGAAAGACACAGATCCCTGTGGGAGCCAGCCTGCTGGCGATGCAGGCGACTCGGTCTCAGGTTAGATCACGTGCGATATTCAGCGTTGATCTTCACGTATTCATGCGACAGGTCGGTGGTCCAGATGGTTTCGCTGCAATCGCCGCGACCCAACTCGATACGGATAGTGATCTCTTCCTGCTGCATCACTGCCGAACCCTGCGCCTCAGTGTAGGTCGCGGCGCGAGCACCACGGCTGGCGATGCACACGTTGCCAAGGAACACGTCGATCTTGCTCACGTCCAGATCCGGCACGCCGGCACGGCCGACAGCGGCGAGGATACGGCCCCAGTTCGGGTCGGAGGCGAACAGCGCGGTCTTGATCAGCGGCGAGTGCGCCACGGTGTAGCCGACGTCGAGGCATTCCTGATGATTGCCGCCGCCATTCACTTCAACCGTCACGAACTTGGTCGCGCCTTCGCCGTCACGCACGATGGCCTGGGCCACGTCCATGCACACTTCGAACACCGCTTGCTTCAGTTTGCCGAACAGCTCGCCTTCGGCGCGGGTGATTTCCGGCAGCGCAGCCTTGCCGGTGGCGATCAGCATGCAGCAATCGTTGGTCGAGGTGTCGCCGTCGATGGTGATGCGGTTGAACGATTTATTGGCGCCGTCGAGCATCAAATTGTGCAGGACTTCGCGGGAGACTTTAGCGTCAGTGGCGATGTAGCCAAGCATGGTCGCCATATTCGGGCGGATCATGCCCGCGCCTTTGCTGATGCCGGTGACGGTGATGGTGACGCCGTCATGCTCGAACTGGCGGCTGGCGCCCTTCGGCAGGGTGTCGGTGGTCATGATCCCGGTAGCAGCGGCTTCCCAGTTGTTTTCCGACAGGTCGTCCAGCGCGGCTTGCAGTGCGCCTTCGATCTTCTCGACCGGCAGCGGCTCACCGATCACACCGGTGGAGTACGGCAGGATCTGGCTGGCATCGACGCCAGTCAGTTCGGCCAGTCTGGCGGTGGTGCGCTCAGCGGCAGCCAGGCCTGGCTCGCCAGTGCCCGCGTTGGCATTGCCGGTATTGGTCAGCAGATAACGCACGGCGTTCTGTACGCGTTTCTTCGCCAGAATCACCGGCGCTGCGCAAAACGCGTTCAAGGTGAACACGCCCGCCACGGTCGAACCTTCGGCGCAGCGCATCACAACAACATCTTTGCGCCCGGGGCGCTTGATGCCGGCCGAGGCGATACCGAGTTCAAAACCGGCAACCGGGTGCAACGTTGGCAAAGGACCAAGACCAACAGCCATGAATGCGCTCCTTACTCAATGATGTCAGCACCGTCGCGCGCGGCAACGGTGGTTTAAATGGCAAAACGCCGCGACGGCAGGAGCCGGTCGCGGCGCGGGTATTTCAGCGATTGAAACGGGTTTTACTGGATCTGCCCGTGGCAATGCTTGAATTTCTTGCCCGAACCGCAGTAGCACAGTTCGTTGCGGCCCAGCTTCTGCTCATTGCGAACCGGGGCAGTGGCGAGGGCGACATCGACCTCTTCACCCAGTACTTCCGGCTGCTCCAGACCTGGCGCTTCGGCGTGTTCGAACTGCATGCGGGCGGCCAGTGCTTCGGCTTCCTGACGCAGACGTTGCTCTTCGGCTTCCGGATCTTCGCGGCGCACCTGAACGTGCGACAGCACACGGATCGAATCGCGCTTGATCGAATCGAGCAGCTCGGAGAACAGCGTGAACGACTCGCGCTTGTATTCCTGCTTCGGGTTCTTCTGAGCGTAGCCACGCAAGTGGATACCGTGACGCAGGTGATCCATGGTCGACAGGTGGTCTTTCCACAGATCGTCCAGCACGCGCAGCACAATTTGTTTCTCGAACGAGCGCAGTGCGTCGGCACCGGCCTGATCTTCTTTCTCGTTGTACGCCGCCATCAGCTCGGTCATGAGCTTCTCGCGCAGGGTTTCTTCGTACAGGTGATCGTCTTCGTCGAGCCATTGCTGAATCGGCAATGTCACGCCGAAATCGCTGGCAATCGACGCTTCCAGACCAGCCACGTCCCACTGCTCAGGCAGCGATTGCGGCGGAATATGTGCGCTGACGGTGGCGTTGAGCACGTCCTGACGGAAATCGGCGATGGTTTCACCGATGTTGTCAGCGGCCAGCAACGTGTTACGCATGTGATAGATCACTTTACGCTGTTCGTTGTTGACGTCGTCGAACTCGAGCAGTTGCTTACGGATGTCGAAGTTACGGCCCTCAACCTTGCGCTGCGCCTTCTCGATCGCATTGGTCACCATGCGGTGCTCGATCGCTTCGCCCGGCTGCATGCCCAGGGCTTTCATGAAGTTCTTCACTCGATCAGAAGCGAAGATGCGCATCAGGCTGTCTTCCAGCGACAGGTAGAAGCGGCTGGAACCGGCGTCACCCTGACGGCCGGCACGGCCACGCAGCTGGTTGTCGATACGACGCGATTCGTGACGCTCGGAGGCAATCACCTGCAGACCGCCGGATTCCAGCACTTGCTGGTGACGCTTCTGCCAGTCGGCCTTGATCTGGGCAATCTGCTCAGGGGTCGGGTTTTCCAGCGAGGCAACTTCAACTTCCCAGTTACCGCCCAACAGGATGTCGGTACCACGACCGGCCATGTTGGTGGCGATGGTCAGGGCGCCCGGACGACCGGCCTGCGCGATGATCTCGGCTTCTTTTTCGTGGAACTTCGCGTTCAGAACCTTGTGTTCGATGCCTTCTTTCACGAGCAAAGCGGACATGTGCTCGGAGGTTTCGATGGTGGCAGTACCCACCAGCACCGGACGACCGGCCGCCATGCTTTCCTTGATGTCCGCAACGATCGCCGCGTATTTCTCTTCGGCGGTCAGGAACACCAGGTCGTTGAAGTCTTTACGCGCCAACGGTTTGTTCGGCGGAATGACCATGACCTCCAGACCATAGATCTGGTGGAATTCGAACGCTTCGGTGTCAGCGGTACCGGTCATGCCGGACAGCTTGGTGTACAGACGGAAGTAGTTCTGGAACGTGGTCGAGGCCAGGGTCTGGCTCTCGGCCTGGATGTTCAGGCCTTCTTTGGCTTCGATGGCCTGATGCAGGCCTTCGGACAGACGACGACCCGGCATGGTACGGCCGGTGTGTTCGTCGACCAGTACGACCTGGCCGTCCTGCACGATGTATTCGATGTTGCGATTGAACAGCTTGTGCGCACGCAGACCGGCATACACGTGGGTCAACAGGCCCAGGTTGTGTGCCGAGTACAGGCTCTCGCCTTCAGCCAGCAGGCCGACGCGGGTGAGCATGTCTTCGATGAACTGGTGACCGGCTTCGTTGAGTTCGACCTGACGGGTCTTCTCGTCAACGGTGTAGTGGCCAGCCTTGGTGACTTCGCCTTCGACTTCTTCAACGTGCAGTTCCAGCTGCGGGATCAGTTTATTGATCTCCATGTACAGCTTGGAGCTGTCCTCGGCCTGACCGGAGATGATCAGCGGGGTACGCGCTTCGTCGATGAGGATGGAGTCGACTTCGTCGATCACGGCAAAGTTGAGTTCGCGCTGGAATTTTTCTTCCATGCTGAACGCCATGTTGTCGCGCAGGTAGTCGAAACCGAATTCGTTGTTGGTGCCGTAGGTGATGTCGGCGGCGTACGCCAGACGTTTCTCTTCCGGCGGCTGGAACGGTGTCACGACGCCAACGGTCAGGCCGAGGAATTCATACAGCGGGCGCATCCAGTTGGCGTCACGACGCGCCAGGTAGTCGTTCACCGTCACAACGTGCACGCCCTTGCCGGACAGTGCGTTGAGGTAAACGCCCAGGGTCGCTACGAGGGTTTTACCCTCACCGGTGCGCATTTCGGCGATCTTGCCTTCGTGCAAGGTCATGCCACCGACGAGCTGCACGTCGAAGTGGCGCATACCCATGATGCGCTTGCCGGCTTCGCGGGCGACCGCAAAGGCTTCTGGCAGCAGCTTGTCGAGGGTTTCCCCTTTGGCGATGCGGGCCTTGAACTCATTGGTCTTGGCGCGCAATTGATCGTCCGAAAGGGCCACCATTTGCTCTTCGAAGGCATTGACGAGCTGCACCGTCTTGAGCATGCGTTTGACTTCACGCTCGTTCTTGCTTCCAAAAAGTTTCTTTAACAAAGGCGCAAACATATCGGCAGGATCTTCCACACTAAAGGGATGGAGGGCGGCCCCGTGAGCGTCGCCCGTGCAGCCCTCATGGCCGCATGCGAACGAGCATTCTACCCGGAAACGGAAGTGAGGAAAGTGGCGATGTTCCACGATGCTGGCACTGCGCTTTGACGGGGCTCACTTAAAATAGGGGCGTTTTGCTCAACTTCAAGTCATACAAGGCAGAAGTTAGTTGTTGATTTAATGGGTAAAGCGGGGGCAAAAGCAATGGGCGAGTGAGTTTGGCCTTTCTGCTACCATGGCGATTCTGTTACTTCAGGTGTTCGATCATGGCATTTCGCCCTCTTACGGCCAAAGCACCCGCCGTTCTCTTGCGCGAAGCCAAGCCGCTCAAAGCCATCCTCGGCCATGCCCAGCGCCTGGGCCATTTACAACGCCTGCTCGAAAGCCAATTGCAGCCCGCCGCCCGCGAACATTGCCATGTAGCGTCGTGGCGTGAGGGCAGTTTGTTGTTGATCGTCACCGATGGTCACTGGGCCACGCGCCTGCGTTACCAGCAAAAACGCTTGCAGCGACAATTGCAGATGTTTGACGAGTTCGCGAGTCTGACGCGGATTCTGTTCAAGGTGCAGCCGCCGACGGTTCAACGCGGGTCAGCCGGGCACACGATGGATTTGTCCACGGATGCAGCGGCGACGATTCAGGCCACGGCGGACGGGATCACTGATCCGGGATTGCGCGCGGCGCTGGAGCGCCTGGCGGCGCACGCCAAAGACAAGTCCTGACAGCTATCAATAATTGTAGGAGTGAGCCTGCTCGCGATAGCGGTGAAACAGTCGACATTGTCGTGACTGGCATACCGCAATCGCGAGCAGGCTCACTCCTACATTAGGTCAGCGGCGTTTGCTGCCACCGAGTAAAGAGCCCATCAAGCCGCGTACCAGTTGTTTGCCAAGGTTATTGGCAGCCTGGCGCATCGCCGATTTCAGCGCTTGCCCGGCAGCGGTGCCGAGGAACTCTCCGGCTCTGTCGGCCAGGCTCGGCTCTTCAGGCGCAGGCTTGCCGGCGGGCGCCTCGGCTTCAGGCGCCAGGCCTTTGCGCCCCATCAGAATTTCATAAGCCGATTCACGATCAATCGGCTTGTCATAGCGCCCCTTGAACGGCGAGCCGGCAATCAGCAGCGTGCGTTCGGTTTCGGTCAGCGGCCCGATCCGCGATTGCGGCGGTGCGACCAGTACGCGCTGAACCATTTCCGGCGTGCCTTTCTCGGTCAGCGTGCCGACCAACGCCTCGCCGATCCCCAATTCAGTCAACACCGACAAACTGTCGAACGCCGGATTCGGCCGGAAGCCGTCCGCCACTGCACGTAGGGATTTCTGCTCTTTAGCGGTAAACGCACGCAAGCCGTGCTGGATGCGCAGACCGAGTTGCGCCAGCACGTCATCGGGCAAATCCGCCGGTGACTGCGTGACGAAATACACGCCAACACCTTTGGAGCGGATCAGGCGCACCACTTGCTCAAGGCGCTCCTGCAAGGCCTTGGGCGTATCGCCAAACAATAAATGCGCCTCATCGAAAAACAACGCCAGCAGCGGTTTGTCGGCATCGCCTCGCTCTGGCAACTGCTCGAACAACTCAGCCAGCAGCCACAACAGGAACGTTGCATAGACTTTCGGCGCCTCGTGCACCAGACGGCTGGCGTCGAGCAGATGAATGCGCCCCCGCCCCTCGGCAGTCGGTTGCAGAATGTCTTCGAGTTGCAGTGCCGGTTCGCCAAACAAGGCTTCGGCGCCCTGCTGCTCAAGGATCGCCAGGCGGCGCAACAGCGCCTGACTGGAACCGGTGGTCATCAACGCCGCGTCTTCGCCCAGCAGTTGCGGATTGTCCTTGAGGTGATTGAGCAGCGCCTTCAGATCTTTCAGATCCAACAGCAACAAGCCCTCGCGATCAGCGACCTTGAAGGCTGCGTAAAGCGCCGATTGCTGGCTGTCAGTCAGTTCCAGCAGGCTGCCGATCAACAGCGGGCCCATTTCACTCAAGGTGGTGCGCAACGGATGACCGGACTCACCGTGGATATCCCACAAGGTCACCGGATACGCCTGCGGCTTGTGGTTGAGCCATGGCATCCCGGCGATACGCTCGGCCACTTTGCCCTGCGGGTTACCGGCCGCACCGAGACCACACAGATCGCCCTTGATGTCAGCGGCAAATACCGCGACCCCGGCGTCACTGAACGCCTCGGCCAAACGCTGCAAGGTGACGGTTTTACCGGTACCGGTGGCGCCCGCGACCAGTCCGTGGCGGTTTGCCAGGCGCATGGCCTGAGCAATCTGCTGGCCTGCGAGGTCTGCGCCGATTACGAGTTGCGAGGAGTCAGGCATTTTGTCACCCAATGGTTAATCTTTGATTACGCATGGCCGATACAGAAGAGTGAGAGACCCGACCACAAGTCAGGCCGGACATTTCCCTAAGGAGAGACGGAAATATCAGCTTGTTTTCACCCTTGCCCATTTTGCGCGCTTCTATAAAAGCACGCCCTGGACATTAAGACCTTAGCGGAACCCCAAGCCATGAACAAAAATCTGCGCTTCAGCCATAAAATTTTGCTTGCCGCCGCCCTCATCGTCATCGCCGCTTTCGCCTCGTTTACGCTGTACAACGACTGGTTGCAGCGCAATGCGATCCGCGATGACCTGAACAACTATCTCAACGAGATGGGCGAAGTCACTGCCGGCAATATCCAGACCTGGCTCAGCGGCCGCATTCTGCTGATCGAGAACGCCGCCCAGAACATCGCCATCAACCCGGAACCGGTCAATGTCGCCAGCCTGCTGGAACAGAAAGCCCTGACCTCGACGTTCATGGCGTCCTACCTCGGTGATGCCACCGGCCACTTCACCATCCGCCCGGATGCGAAGATGCCGGACGGTTTCGATCCACGGGTGCGCCCTTGGTATAAAGGTGCCGAGAGCAGCAGCACCTCGACCCTGACCGAGCCGTACATCGACGCCGCCACTGGCCAGTTGATCATCTCCATCGCCACCGCCTCGAAAAAGGCCGGCCAGAGCGTGGGCGTAGTCGGCGGCGACCTGAGCCTGCAATCGCTGGTCGACACCCTCGCCGCCCGCGATTTCGACGGCATGGGTTATGTGTTCCTGGTCAGCGCCGACGGCAAGATCCTCGTGCACCCGGACAAGGCCTTGGTGATGAAATCACTGAAAGAAGCCTATCCGCAGGACACCCCGCGCATCAGCAGCGACTTCAGTGAAGTCACCGTCGATGGCAAGACCCGCATCGTCACCTTCGCGCCGATCAAAGGCCTGCCGTCAGTGAACTGGTACATCGGTCTGTCGGTGGACAAAGATCAGGCGTTCGCGATGCTCAGCGAGTTCCGCACCTCGGCAGTGATCGCGACCGTGATTGCCGTGGCGATCATCATTGCCCTGCTCGGCATGCTGATCCGCCTGCTGATCCAGCCGCTGCATGTAATGACCCGCGCCATGGAAGACATTGCCGACGGCGAAGGTGATCTGACCAAACGCCTGACCATCGTCAATAACGATGAATTCGGCATCCTCGGTACCGCGTTCAACCGTTTCGTCGAGCGAATTCACGGTTCGATCCGCGAAGTGTCTTCGGCGACCGGCCAGGTTAACGAGGTCGCCCTGCGTGTAGTCGCCGCGTCGAACTCGTCGATGTACAACTCCGATCAGCAAGCCTCGCGCACCAGTAGTGTCGCTGCAGCGATCAATCAGCTTGGTGCTGCGGCGCAGGAAATCGCCCGCAATGCCGCCCAGGCTTCGAATCAGGCCAGCGACGCTCGCGGTCTGGCTGAAGACGGCCAGCAAGTGGTCGATCGCAGCATCAAGGCGATGAATCAACTGTCGAGCATGCTCAGCGCATCGAGCAGCAATATCGAGTCGCTGAACAGCAAGACCGTGAACATCGGTCAGATTCTCGAAGTGATCACCAGCATTTCCCAGCAAACCAACCTGCTGGCGCTCAACGCTGCGATTGAAGCGGCACGTGCCGGTGAGGCCGGCCGTGGTTTTGCCGTGGTGGCCGATGAAGTGCGCAATCTGGCGCACCGCACCCAGGAGTCGGCGCAACAGGTACAGACCATGATCGAGGAGCTGCAGGTTGGCGCTCGTGAATCGGTGAGCACCATGAGCGACAGCCAGCGCCACAGCCAGGACAGCGTCGAGATTGCCAACCTCGCCGGGGAGCGCTTGAACAGCGTGACGCAGCGCATTGGCGAGATCGACGGGATGAATCAGTCGGTGGCCACGGCGACCGAGGAGCAGACCGCTGTTGTGGAATCGATCAACGTCGATATCACCGAGATCAATACGCTGAATCAGGAGGGCGTGGAGAACTTGCAGGCGACGTTGCGTGCTTGTTCGGATCTGGAGCAGCAGGCTTCGCGGTTGAAACAGTTGGTGGGTAGTTTCCGCATCTGAAGATCAAAAGCTTTACCCCCTCACCCCAGCCCTCTCCCCCAGGGGGCGAGGGGGAAAGGGAGCCGATCTTCATGCTGTTCAGAACCTGAGTTCGACTGAAGACTTTCAGGTCGATGCATAAAACCCAAACACCTCGGTCAGTCCCCTCTCCCTCCGGGAGAGGGTTAGGGTGAGGGGCTCTTCCGCTCTGAAGCTCTTCAGCTCTACCGCGCAATCCCGACCGAACATCTATTGTTGATAAAGGTCAACCAAGGGAGAACCACGCAGCGGAGGGTTGGTCACCGTGCATATCGCCGACATCACTATGTTCTACGCCCCGGCCAGCGGCGGCGTGCGCACTTATCTGGATGCCAAACACCGCCGGCTCGGGGTCAAACCCGGCATTCGCCACAGTCTGTTGATTCCCGGCGCGCATTTCGGCGAACACGACGGCATTTACACGGTTCCCGCCCCTGCCCTGCCGTTCGGCAAAGGTTACCGCTTCCCTGTACGCCTCGCGCCATGGCGCAATGTGCTGCAGGATTTGCAGCCCGATCTGATCGAAGTCGGCGATCCTTATCTGACCGCCTGGGCTGCGCTGGATGCGCGGCGGCAACTGGACGTGCCGGTGATCGGTTTCTATCACTCGGATCTGCCCTTGCTGGTCGGCAATCGCATGGGCCATTGGGTAACGCCGAATATCGAGGCCTATGTCACCCGGCTTTACGGCAACTTCGACCGGGTCCTGGCGCCCAGTCAGGTCATGGCTGACAAGCTCAGCGGACTCGGCGTGCGCAATGTTTTCGTGCAGCCATTGGGCGTGGACCTGCAGACCTTTCATCCAGACGCGGGCAACCGCAATCTGCGCGCGGAACTGGGCATCGCCGAAGAGACGCGCCTGTTGATTTTCGCCGGGCGCGGTTCGAAAGAGAAAAACCTGCCAGTACTGCTCAATTGCATGAAACGCCTTGGCCCGCGTTATCACCTGCTGTTGGTCGGCTCATCAATGCCCGCTGCCGTACCGGACAACGTCAGTGTGATCGATGAGTTCTGCCCGCCACACAGAGTCGCGCAATTGATGGCCAGCGCAGACGCGTTGGTCCATGCCGGTGATCAGGAAACCTTCGGTCTGGTGATTCTTGAAGCCATGGCCTGTGGCATTCCAGTGGTCGCCGTGGCCGCGGGTGCCTTCGAGGAAATCATCAGCGAGTCCTGTGGCTTGCTGTGCGCGCCGAACAACCCGCAAGCGATGGCCAATGCCGTGCGCGAACTGTTTAGTCGCGGCTGCGTGAAACTCGGCCAACAGGCGCGCGAGCATGTTGAACAGCATTACGCGTGGGACACGGTGGTCGACAGTCTGCTCGATCACTATCACGCCGTCCTCGGCCACACACTGCCACGAGTCGCCAATGGCTGAATCGACGAATCTCCCGGCTGTGCTGCTGGTGCTGCACGACGTGGCGCCCTCGACTTGGGCGGATTACCAACCGTTTGTCGCAGCGGTCGACGCATTGGGACAAGTGCCGATGACGTGGCTGGTGGTGCCGGATTTCCATCGGCACAACGCCCTCAATGCTCACCCGGCGTTTCGCCGATTGCTCGATGAACGCGTTGACCGTGGCGATGAACTGGCCCTGCACGGTTACTTCCATGATGATCAGGAACCCGGCCCGACAACCCCGCACGACTGGTTCATGCGCCGGGTCTACACCCATGAAGGCGAGTTCTACCGCTTGTCCCGCGAGTCCGCCCTCGCCCGTCTGCGCGCGGGTATCGATGTATTTCAGCGTTACGACTGGCCCCTGCACGGTTTCGTCGCCCCTGCCTGGCTGATGAGTGACGGCACCCGCCAGGCCCTGCGTGAGTTGCCGCTGAGCTATACCAGTGATCCGCAGCATCTGTATCGGTTGCCGGAGTTCACCGCCATCAATGCTCCAGGTCTGGTCTGGAGCGCCCGCAGTGCCTGGCGCCGAGGCTTGTCGAAGTTAGTCTGCGAGCAGCGGGAACAGCGCTGGTGCCAGGCACCGGTGATTCGGCTAGGCTTGCACCCGGTGGACATGCGCCACCGTTTCTGCCGCGATTACTGGTTGAAAACCCTTGAACGACTGCTGGCGGAAGGACGCGTACCGATGACTAAAATCGACTGGCTGGCGCAACAGCACAGCCAATGGGAGCGCGCCGCATGAGTCGCGGCATTCTGCTGCTGATCGGCCTGCTCGCGGCCGTGCTGATTCCGGTGGTGCTCGGCGGCAGCGAAACCTGGGCGCGCCTGCAAAGCTTTCCGCTGCACTGGCTGCTGGTGATGTTCGGCATGATCCTGCTGTGCTGGGGCATCAATACCCTGCGTTTACGTTTGCTGCTCGGCGATCAGTGCGATCGCGTCACGCCGATGAAGAGTCTTGGCGTGGTCATGGCCGCCGAATTCGCCTATTGCGCGACACCCGGTGGCAGCGGCGGACCACTGACGATCATGGCCCTGCTGGCCCGATCGGGTGTGCGCCCGGCGCGAGGCAGCGCAGTGTTTGCCATGGATCAGCTGAGTGACCTGCTGTTCTTTCTCTGCGCCCTCAGCGGGATTCTGATTTATGCGTTGTTTCAACACCTCAGCGATCGGCTGGAGTGGCTGCTGATGGTCAGCGCCGTTTCGTTGTTCGGTGGCTTGTTCAGTTGTGTATTGCTCGCGCGTTATCACCGCGCATTGATTCGCCTGAGCGGGCGCCTGTTAGCCAGAATGAACGTCAAGGCCAGCACTCGACGCCGCTGGGCGCGCAAGTTGCTGCACTTTCTCGCCGCGTTCACCGACACGCTGAAGTTGCCCTGGCAGACGCTGAGCAAAGTCTTCGCCCTGACGTGTGTGCATTGGTTGCTGCGTTACAGCGTGTTGTATCTGGCGTTGCGCGGCCTGGGCGCAGACTTGCAATGGGCCTGGAGTTTTCTGGTGCAGATGCTGTCGCTGGGCGCCGGGCAATTCAGTCTGCTGCCGGGCGGTGCGGGGGCGGCGGAGCTGACCTCGGCGGCCTTATTGGCGCCGATGGTGGGGAAATCCACCGCAGCGGCGGCGATCCTGATCTGGCGGGTGGTGACGTATTACTTTTACCTGCTGGTGGGTGGCCCGGTGTTTCTGTTGATGCTGGGGCGGCCGCTGTTGAAGAAGCTGATGAACGTCAGACAGGCTTCTTGACGTCGTCCTGCTGCTGTTCTTTGAGTTGTTCCCACAACTCGGCAGCGCCGGGAAACTCGGTACCATCCTCAGGGCTCATGTCCTCGGGATCATATCGACTCAAACAACCCTCGCCCAACGTTGCCGGAGCTTTGGAAGTGGCTTTGTCCAGTGGATCACTCATGAACATTTCCTCGGGTCAGAAACGGCAAAGGGCCTGGAACGATTGAACGCCCAGACCCTTGGTTTTTCAAGCCTGTGTGGGTTCGATCAGAACACCACAGTCTTGTTGCCGTGCACCAGCACGCGATCTTCAAGGTGATAACGCAGGCCGCGCGCCAACACCATCTTCTCGACGTCACGGCCGAAACGCACCATGTCTTCGATGCTGTCGCTGTGACTGACGCGAACCACGTCCTGCTCAATGATCGGGCCGGCGTCCAGCTCTTCGGTCACGTAGTGGCAGGTCGCACCGATCAGTTTCACGCCACGCAGGGAAGCCTGGTGGTAGGGCTTGGCGCCGACGAACGACGGCAGGAAGCTGTGGTGAATGTTGATGACCTTGTGCGCGTATTCGCGGCACATGTCCGGCGGCAGAATTTGCATGTAACGCGCCAGCACCACCACTTCAGCGTCGTGCTGTTTGACCAGGCGCGACACTTCGTCGAAGGCCGGTTGCTTGTCCTGCGGGTTGACCGGGACGTGATAATAAGGAATGCCGTGCCACTCGACCATGCTGCGCAGGTCATCGTGGTTGGAGATCACGCAGGAGATTTCGCAGTCCAGTTCATCGCTGTGCCAGCGGTGCAGCAAATCGGCGAGGCAGTGGGATTCGCGGCTAGCCATCAGCACAACGCGCTTTTTCTGCTCGGTGTCGGTGATGCGCCAGTCCATCGAGAACTCTTCGGCGATCGGCGCAAACTTCTCGCGCAGCACTTCAATACCGAAAGGCAGCGAATCGGCACGAATTTCGTGACGCATGAAGAACCAGCCGACTTGGTTGTCCGAGTGGTGGCTCGCTTCGGTGATCCAGCCGTTATGGGCTGCCAGAAAATTACTGACTTTGGCAACAATGCCAACGCGGTCCGGGCAAGATATCACCAGCCGAAAAGTGCGCATGAGGGGGAAACTCCAGAACTTCGCAAAGGCCGCCATTCTAGCGGCTGCGCAGGAAAACTGCAGTATTGATCAGCACGGTCCGGGGCAGGCTCGGCATGACGGATGCTTGACGGGGTGATCGTCCACCTGACAGTGATCCCGTGGTATCGCTTGATCAGACAACTGTGAATATCTGTGATGACTGGGTCACACTATTTAACTGAATATTCAATAGATGGCAGTTTCTCGTAACTAATTTAAATAAAAACTCAGGTTAAATGTTTACTTGATGAAACAGCCTGACTATTATTGCGGCACTGTCCCCCTGCCATTCAGCACTCTACTAAGGTAGTAATCATGTCCTTGATCAACGAATACCGCGCCACCGAAGAAGCTATCAAAGAGCTGCAAGCCCGTTTGAAGAACCTGTCCCAAGACGACAAACTGCAAGCCGAGCTGGAATTCGAAGGCAAACTGCGCACCCTGATGGGCGAATACTCCAAGTCCCTGCGTGACATCATCGCGCTGCTGGACCCGGAAGCAAAAACCAAAGCAGTACGCGGCGGCGCAGTAAAAACTACCGGCACCAAGCGTGCTCGCAAAGTTAAACAATACAAAAACCCGCACAACGGCGAAGTCATCGAAACCAAAGGTGGCAACCACAAAACTCTGAAAGAGTGGAAAGCCAAGTGGGGCGGTGACGTGGTTGAAGGCTGGGCTACCCTGCTGGGCTAAGCCGCAACGCCTTCGCAGAGATATCCGCGAAAAAACAAACGCCAGCGAATGCTGGCGTTTTTTTTATGCCCGGCATTTAAGCCCGGTCATGTTCGATTTCAAAGACTCAAACGTTTGCGTAATGCCTGGACATAATTTTGCCATTCATTGAGCACTTCACTCTGCAGCGGCGTGGCATTAAGTGACCACTGCTCTGCCGCTTCTGTAAAAGACTTCAAGGTATTCGGCGCGCCCCATTCAGGCGCGGACAAGCGCTGCTGACAAAATAATCTCCAGCGTTCTTGCTCTTCGAAATTCAACGTCTCGGGAAAGTTGCGTGCGCGATATCGAAAAAGTAATTCGGGCAAACGTTCGTCATCGAAAGGCCATTGCTCTTGCGCTAGTTGTGACGGGTCGGCGCTCCTCACTTGCTCACATAGACGCCGGTCGCGGTCACCGATAAATCCGTCGTACAACTGTTGTTCCGGATCCTCACTCGGAATGAAATCTTCGCTGACATAAATTTCCGCTACTTTATCTTTCCAAACTTGTTGTGCGTCAGTTAGCCGCAGTGCTCGCTGTTGATACAGGGCCATGTCCAGCCCCAGACGTTGCTGATCCTGCGCGCGCAAAACCGCAAGCGGTGCCACCACCGGACAACGGTTGATGTGAATCAGCTTGAGCGGCACCGGCAACTCGCCTTCCAGCAAGTCGTCGCGGCGCGTGTACAAACGCTCGCGCAGGGTTTGCGCGTCGAGATCGAGCAACCCCTGCGGATCGAGGTGCAGGTCGCAGACGATCAGGGCATTGCGGTTTTTCGGGTGCCAGGCCAGTGGCAGCACCACACCGACATAACTGCGTGCTGCCGAGAAACGCCCGGAAACATGCACCAGCGGCTGCAGCAGGCGAATCTGATCCATGACTTTTTGCTTGCTGCGCAACTGGAACAGCCAGTCATACAGTTTTGGTTGTTTCTCGCGGATCAACCGCGCCAGTGCGATGGTCGCGCGTACGTCTGACAACGCTTCGTGGGCATGCCCGTGATCGATATTGTTCGCGGCCGTCAGGCGTTCGAGCTTGAGGGTCACCCGGCCTTCGTCATCGGTCGGCCAGACCAGGCCGTCAGGACGCAGCGCATAAGCGGCGCGCACCACATCAATCAGATCCCAACGGCTGTTGCCGCCCTGCCACTCCCGGGCGTACGGGTCGAAGAAATTGCGATACAGACTGTAACGGGTCATCTCGTCGTCGAAGCGCAGCGTGTTGTAACCGGCGCCACAGGTGCCCGGTGCCGCGAGTTGGGCATGCACGCGAGTCATGAAATCAGCCTCGCTCAAACCCTTTTCGGCGAGCTGGCTCGGGGTGATGCCGGTGATCGCGCACGCTGCCGGATGCGGCAGGATGTCTTCGCTGGGCTGGCAATAAAGATTGACCGGCTCGTCGATCTCGTTGAGCGCATGGTCGGTGCGGATCCCGGCCACCTGCAACGGGCGGTCGTTACGCGGATTGATGCCAGTGGTTTCGTAGTCGTACCAGAAGATTGAAGTCACGGGCGGTTCCTGAACTGAAGATCGGCAAAGTCTAGGCGCTCGACCGCGCTCGCGGCCAGCCTCGCGTCATTCAAACACTTCGCGCTTCACGATGTGCAATACATAGTTATGTCGTTTTCCCCCGAGAGGCTGCTAGCATCGGCCTCACTTGCACCCCGAACAGGCGAACATCAGGTAGCCCATGCTCGAGCCCACAGCACCGCCAAGGAAAGCACCGCTGGCCCCGCCGCTGGATACGCGGCATCAGGTCGAAACGCCGGAAGGCATCGACCTGCCGTTGCGTCCCGCCGGGTTGATGGTGCGTGCCGTGGCCTTTGCGCTCGATCTGGTTATTCGCGGCGTGATCATGGGCGTGCTTTTCATTGCCCTGGCGTTTCTCGGCAAGCTCGGCATGGGTCTTGGTTCGCTGCTGCTGTTTGCAATCAGCTGGTGGTACATGGTGCTGTTCGAAGTGCTGCGTCAGGGCCGCTCGCCGGGTAAACAATGGATGGGGCTGCGCGTGGTGCACGACGACGGCACACCGATCGGCTGGTCGGCGTCGCTATTGCGAAACTTGCTGCGTTTTGTCGATCTGCTACCTTTTGGCTACTTTCTCGGCACCCTCAGTTGCCTGCAACACCCGACCTTCAAACGCCTCGGTGACATGGCTGCCGGTACGCTGGTGATCTACAGCGAACGCCCGCTCAGCCGTCCACAATTGCCTGACGCCGAACCGCGGCGCTCACCCGTGCCACTCACCCTCAGCGAACAACGCGCCGTGCTTGGTTTCGCCGAGCGCCAAGGAGAGTTATCGCCAGCGCGGGTCAATGAACTGGCGGCCCTGCTCGCCCAGCCCCTGCATATTTCTGCGCCCAAAGCTGTCGCTGAACTCAACGGCATCGCTCGCGGCTTGTTGGGCCCGACATGAAGCAAAGCCTTTTCGAAAGTCGCCACAAGGACGAATGGGAGCGTTTTGCGCTGGCCCTCGAACGCCTTGAACGGGGCAATGAAACCTCACAAGTCGCCGGTTTCCCCAAGGCCTATCGCAGGCTTTGCCAGCATCTTGCGCTGGCACAGGAGCGCGGTTACAGCAGTTTTCTCATCGACTCATTGCAGCAACAGGTGTTACGCGGGCATCAACAGCTGTACCGCCACCGCAGCCGGCTCGGTGCCAATCTGCTGAGTTTCATTCTCGCTGACTTTCCACGTCTGGTGCGCGCCGAATGGCCCTTTGTACTGGTTGCCAGCCTGCTGTTCTTTGGCAGCCTGATCGGCGTCAGCATGCTGGTATATGTGTTTCCCGAGCTGGTCTACAACCTGATCCCCGCCGATCAGGTGCGTGAAATGCAAGGCATGTACGACCCGGTCGCCGGCCACCTCGGGCGCCCCGCCGAACGCGCGGCCAGCGAAGACTGGGTGATGTTCGGTTACTACGTGATGCACAACATCGGCATCGCCTTTCAGACCTTTGCCAGCGGTTTGCTGATGGGCGTGGGCAGTGCGTTCTTTCTGTTCTACAACGGCATGGTCATCGGCGCGGTGGCCGGGCACCTGAGCGAGATCGGTTTCGGCCAGACTTTCTGGTCATTCGTCATCGCCCACGGCGCCTTTGAACTCACCGCCATTGCCCTCGCTGGCGCGGCTGGCCTGGAACTCGGCTGGGCCTTGATCGCACCCGGACGGCTGACTCGCGGCGAAGCGCTGAAACGGGCCGCGCGCAAGAGCGTATTGCTGGTCTGCGGGGTGATGTTGTTCCTGCTGATTGCCGCGTTTATCGAAGCCTATTGGTCATCGAAAACCAGCGTCACGCCGCTGACAAAATATCTGGTCGGGGCCGGACTTTGGGCCTTGGTTGCGATCTATCTGTCGTTCGCCGGAAGGACCCGCCATGCGCCTGAGTGACGCCACCGTGGTGATCCGTCCGCGCACAACCTGGGAAGCCATGGACCTTGGTGTGCTGATGAGCCAGCAACATCGGCGTCTGCTGATGAGCAGTTGGGCGATCGTCACCCTGCCGCTGTTCACCTTGCTCAGCCTGTTGCTGTGGGATTCGCCATCACTGGCGGTGTTTATCTTCTGGTGGCTGAAACCGGCGTATGAACGCCTGCCGTTGTACATCCTGTCGAAAGCGCTGTTTGGCGAAACGCCGACGCTCAAACAAGCCTTGCGCGAATGGCCGCGCCTGCTCAGACCCCAACTGCTGGCCAGCCTGACCTGGCGCCGCCTGAGTTTCAGCCGCAGCTTTCTATTGCCGGTGCTGCAACTCGAAGGCCTCGAAGGCAGCGCCCGGCAACAACGCCTGCAGGTGCTGCTGCAACGCAACGCCGGCGCGGCGCAATGGCTGACCATCATCGGCGTGCATCTGGAAACCGCGTTGTGGATCGGCCTGATGGTGCTGTTCTACATGTTGCTGCCGCAGCAGATCGAAACGGATTGGGACTGGCAGTCACTGGTTCTCGCGGCGGACAACGAGTGGCGCTGGCTGGAACATCTGACCAATGTCTTCTATGCGCTGGTGCTCGTGGTGTGGGAACCGGTCTACGTCGCCTGCGGCTTCAGCCTTTATCTGAACCGGCGCACGCAACTGGAAGCATGGGACATCGAATTGGTATTCCGCCGCTTGCGTCAGCGTCTGAACAACGGTGTGTTGGGATTGCTGCTGGCAGTCTGTCTGATTGTGCCGAACGTGCCCACGGTTTGGGCCGCCGAGCCCGATGACGGTCCACAGACACCGCGCTTGTTGAATCAGCCGCTGACCAGTCAGGCATCGCGTGACAGCATCAAGGCACTGCTTGAGCAACCGCCGTTCAAGAACAAGGAATTCGTCACCCGCTATCGCTTCGGCGAGGATCCCGCAGAACCGGCCAAAGCGCAAACACCGGGTGAAGCGCCGCAGTGGCTGAAAAGCCTGTTGGGCTGGCTCGACGGGCAACACCTCAACGTGCTGGCGAAGCTCATTGAAGTGTTGCTGTGGGGGGCGGTCATTGCTGCAATCGGCTGGCTGATCTGGTGTTATCGCGATTTTCTCCAAGCCTTCGTCAGCCGCCGCCCGAGACTGCCGGCAAAGCCCAAACGTGCGGTGCCGCAACAAGCCTTTGGCCTGGACTTGAACCGCGACGCGTTGCCTGACGACATCGCCACCAGCGCCGAACAACTCTGGCAAAGCCAACCCCGCGCAGCACTGGGCCTGTTGTATCGAGGACTGCTCAGCCATCTGCTCCACGATTTCGACCTGACGCTGAAACCCGCCGACACCGAACTCCAGGTACTGGCGCACATTGAACAATTGCAGCGTCCCGAGCTGCTCGCGTTCAGCCGCAACCTGACTACCCACTGGCAGAACATGGCCTACGGGCATCGCGTGCCGGCGGCGTCTCTGCAGCAGGAATTGTGCGATGGCTGGCGCGCCTTGTTCGGCCCCGGAGCCGCCCGTTGAGTCGCCGGACACTGTGGTGGGTCGCTGCGTTGATCGCCTTGCTGCTGGGCGCACTGAGCGTTTTCCTCGTCCTCAAGGCCAAGCCTTATCAGGAAGCAGTCGATCACGGCCCCTCGCCCGCCGCGCAAGCCAATCCTTATCTGGCGGCCGAGCTGTTTTTGCGTGAGCGCGGCCTCAACGTCAGCCATGCCGAAAGCCTCGCGATGCTCCCCGATATCGATCCGCGCCGGCATACGCTTCTGCTGTTCAACGACCGCTCGCGAATGACGCCGCGGCAGGTCGATCAAGTGTTGAACTGGACGCGGGCCGGCGGACGGCTGGTGTTCGTCGCTGAATCGCTGTGGGATGAGCAAACCAGACAGAGCAACGACCTGTTGCTCGATCAGGTGCAACTGCATCAATCGCTGAGCAAGGATCTGAAAGACTTGCCCGCCGACGCTGAACCCGATCGCTTCCCGCAACTGACCAAACTCTATCTGGAAGACGAAGACGCACCGGCCTACGCTGGCTTCGACACCGACTTCCACCTCGAGGACCCGAAGAATCTTGCGCAAGCCTGGGCCAACAGCGCCAAAGCCACGCACATGATGCAACTGCCCTACAGCCTGGGCACGATTACCGTGGTCACCGACGCCGATCTGTGGAAAACCGCAGCCATCGCCCAGTACGACAACGCCTGGCTGCTCTGGTATTTGAGCGCCGACACCGACGTCACGTTGATCTACAACACCGAGCATGATGGCCTGCTCACCTTGCTCTGGCGCTACTTCCCGCAAGCCATCATCGCCCTGCTCGCATTGATCGGCCTGTGGCTCTGGCACGTCGGCGTACGCCACGGCCCACTGCAATTACCCGCTCCAGGCGGGCGTCGGCAATTGCACGAACACCTGCGCGCCAGCGCCGATTTCCTGTTACGCCACAACGGCCAGCAGGCGCTGCTGCAAGCACTGCAACAGGACGTGCTGCGCCGCGCCCGCCGCCGCCATCCAGGCTTTGACCAATTGAACGTTGCCGAACAATGGCTGGCGTTGTCGCGCCTGACCCGACAACCCACCCGCGCTATCAGCCAGGCCCTGAGCCCGGTGCCGAACCGGCGGGTTTCCAGCGCCGATTTCTGCCGCCAGGTCGCCCACCTGCAAACCCTGAGGAACACGCTATGACTGAACAGATCGAGCCCGGCAGCGCCAGCCACGCCGCCCAGCAACGCCAGCGTGCCAGCCAGTTGGCACAAGCGGTGCGCGGCGAATTGCAGAAAGCGCTGATTGGCCAGAACCAGGTAATCGACGACGTGCTGACGGCACTTATCGCCGGTGGTCACGTGTTGCTTGAAGGCGTGCCGGGGCTGGGCAAGACCCTGCTGGTGCGGGCATTGGCCCGCTGCTTCGGTGGCGAGTTTGCACGGATTCAATTCACCCCGGACCTGATGCCCAGCGACGTCACCGGCCACGCTGTGTACGACCTGCAAACCGAACAGTTCAAGCTGCGCAAAGGCCCGTTGTTCACCAACCTGTTGCTGGCCGACGAGATCAACCGCGCGCCGGCGAAAACCCAGGCCGCCTTGCTCGAAGCGATGCAGGAACGTCAGGTCACACTCGAAGGTCGTGCCCTGCCCATCGCGCAACCGTTCATGGTCCTGGCCACGCAGAACCCGATCGAACAGGAAGGCACTTATCCCCTGCCGGAAGCCGAACTCGACCGGTTCATGCTCAAGGTACGCATGGACTACCCCGACGCCGATCAAGAGCTGAACATGGTGCGTCAGGTCTGCCGTTCGACCCGCGCTGACATGCTTGATGTGCAACCGCTACGCACGGTGTTGCAAGCCAAGGACGTGCAAGCCTTGCAGCGTATCGCCAGTGACCTGCCACTGGACGATCAGGTCCTCGATTACGCCGTACGTCTGGCGCGCGGCACGCGCACCTGGCCGGGGCTGACCCTTGGCGCCGGGCCGCGCGCGTCGATTGCCCTGGTGCGTTGCGCCCGCGCCCGCGCCTTGTTGCGTGGCGGTGAGTTTGTGATTCCCGACGACATCAAGGGCTGCGCGCTGGCCGTGCTGCGCCATCGTGTACGCATTGCCCCGGAGTTGGACATTGAAGGTTTGCAAGTAGATCAAGTGCTCCAGCAACTGCTCGACCAGATTCCGGCGCCGCGTCTGTGAAACCCTCGCGCCTGCTATTGATCTGGCTGGCCTTGCTGCTGACCATCGGTATTGTGCTGGGCACATTGCGCACACTGGAGATCGAAACTCCGGCGAGCCTTGTATCGATCAATTGGGGGTTGCTGCTGGCGCTGTTGGCTCTGGCGGCGCTGGATGCGCTACGCCTGCAACGTCTGCCGACACCGCGCATCACGCGACAGATGCCCGGCAGTCTGGCACTAGGCCGTTGGGGTGAAGTGCGTCTGGAAATCGAACATGACTTCAGCGAGCCGATACACATTGAACTGTTCGACCACCCGCCAGAAGGTTTGAGTTTCGAAAACCTGCCGCTGGCGATTGAATTGCAACCCGGCCAGCGCAGTCTGCTCGGCTATCGCCTGCGCCCGCTCCAACGCGGTCATTTCAGCTTTGCCCACTGCGAAGTCAACCTGCCCAGTCCCTTGGGATTATGGTCAGGCAAACGCTTGCTCAGGGTCAGCGATCAGACCCGCGTCTACCCCGACTTCGCCCGGCTCTACGGCGGTGAGCTGCTGGCCGTGGACAACTGGCTCAGCCAGCTCGGCGTACGCCAGCGGCAACGTCGCGGTCAGGGCCTGGAATTTCACCAACTGCGCGAGTTTCGTGAAGGCGACAGCCTGCGTCAGATCGACTGGAAAGCGACGGCCCGTCAACGCACACCGATTGCCCGGGAATATCAGGACGAGCGCGACCAGCAGATTATCTTCCTGCTCGATTGCGGCCGCCGCATGCGCAGCCAGGACGATGAGCTGTCGCACTTTGACCATGCGCTCAATGCCTGTCTGCTACTCAGTTATGTGGCGCTGCGTCAGGGCGATGCGGTGGGTTTGAGTACCTTCGCCTGCGATCAGCCACGCCATCTCGCGCCGGTCAAAGGCAGCGGGCAACTGAACGTGCTGCTCAACACGGTTTATGACCTCGACAGCACGCAGCGCCCCGCCGACTTTCAGGCCGCCGCCAATCAGTTGCTGAGCCGCCAGAAACGCCGGGCACTGGTGGTGCTGGTGACCAACCTGCGCGATGAGGACGATGAGGAACTGCTGAGTGCGGTCAAACGCCTGAGCGCACAGCATCGGGTGCTGGTCGCCAGTCTGCGCGAAGAAACGCTGGATACGTTACGTCAGACCACGGTGCAAACATTGCCCGAGGCGTTGGCTTACTGCGGCACGGTGAACTACATGAATGAGCGGGCAGAACTCCATGAGCGATTGAGCGCTCATGGCGTTCCGGTGTTGGATGTCCGGCCCGCGGAGTTGGGAGCCGAACTGGTGACGCTGTATCTGAGCTGGAAAAGAAGTGCGGCGCTTTGATCATCTCTCGATCTTGACGTGCACAGATCCGCTGCTCGAGGTCCCGTCAGGATTCTCGACTTTGACCTCAAGGGACACGGTTTCCGACAGATCCATCACCCTCCAAGCGGTTTCGTATTTACCGTTGCCATTCGTACTGGACTCAATGAATGGCCTCCCGTTAATGGAGACAAGTATTTTCCTTTCCCGTATCGCTTCTCCAGAAGCCTTGTCTACGATCAACGCAGTCATGGTTACCCAGCCGTTCACGAAAGCCGGATTCGGCGAGGCGACAACGGACTTCACAGTCGCTGGACGTTCATTGACAGTCAACCACAGCGCTTTCACGTCCCAGCCAGCCAAGCTGCCATTTACCGACGCCCACAACGAAGTCTCACCTGCTGCGCCCAAGACAACGCGCGCCGTTGCCATCCCATCGGCACCCGTCAGTGTTGCCGGTAAAGATGTGTTGTCGTACTCCCACATCACTTCGACATTGGCCAAAGGCTCGCCGGTATTGGCTGAAACCACCAAAGCCTGAGCTGAAATTTCTTGTCCCGGATAACCGGTCAAATCATCACTGACCAGCTCTTTGATCTCTCGCGGCTCGTGCAGGAAATACGGCAATGAAATCGATTCCGAATACTGCGCGTCCCCCACCGTCGCGGTCAGTTGCGCCGCTCCGGGAGTCTTGGGCACAAAGCGGATCCACGCCTCGCCGTAGAAGTTGGTGGTCGTCGTCACCTCGCCAAGATCCAGAGTGCGCCAGACAACATTCATCCCCGCCATCGGCCTGCCGCTGACAGCCGAAACAAGGGTGATCCGCTCGGACACAGCCTCGCCCCAGTACAGCGTCTGGCTAAGCCGCGAACGCTCGGCAATCTTCACCACTTGCGCGCCTTCACCCACCGATATTGCATTGACAGGTGACCATCGAGCCAGGCTTTCGCAAGCCAGAAACAAGCCGAAACTGCCGTTACGCTTGTCATCGACCATGAAGGAATCGGTAAATCCCGCCTCTCGGCTGAAGACCCTTGGCAAACCGAGTACTGGCTGAGTAAAACGAATACCGAGTGCCTCAGGCCCGCTGCCGACCATGCCCAGCGTCAACTTTCGACCGGACAAGAAGGTGTCTTGCGGGGCAGTTATATCGATTCTATGGGTCTGTTTACGCCGCGCAAAACCGGTGTCCTGGCCAAAAGGCTGTGCAGTCCCGTTGTCCATACTGAACTGCAATCGATCCCACGGATCGTCGGCCAGCGAACAGACCGCCATCGAACGTGTATCTGTAACATTGTCATACGGACTGCTGACAGACACCTCAACCGTCGCCGATCCGCCTGTGATTGCCCAATGCGCAAAGCCTGCCCAGCCATCGTCAGCAGTCACACGTTCTTCAGAGTGACCATCAACCTTCCACTGCGTTGGTACTTGAACCATGGCATCTTCCGCGAAGTCCGAACGGACCTTCGCCCACATCCATGCCGGGTCCTGACCCACGATCGGGAAAACGGCAGACTCACGCACGGTTTCAATGCTGAGTTTGTTGTGGCCCAAGTGCAGCGTGGTTGAATCGGTTCGGCCCCCAAGCTCCGCAATAAAATTAACTCTAAAACTTCCGGCAACCCGACTCGCCAAACAATTCAATGTCCAAGTCATGCCACTTTCATCAATAACATTGGTACTCTTTGGAGGAGGGTCGAGGACGATGCCCAATTCTGATGCTGGAGTTCCGATCCATTCCAAATCCATCGTAAGACCCACAAGGGCACTCAGCGCATGGGTTCTAAAAATATACCGGTGTACGGCGCCCAGGCAGGGATACAGTGACTGACCTCGTTCGGGGCTCATTTGATCCAGAACAAGCGTGAACTCATCGTCAATATCCGGTGAAAACAAGCGGCCGAGCAACTCTCGATCTTCCAGTGAATCAGTCAGCAACCGCAGTCCGAACATGCTGCTGCGGCTCTTGGCATATTCAGAACTCAGAGTCCAGATCAGCGGTTCATCTGCCCGCAATACCCTGGGCTCGCCAAGTTCACTCACCACCAGCCCGATGCCTGGTTCGTCAATGCCCCATGCCAGCGTGATTTCCTGGCCGATAAGAGGACTGCCGGCGAGGGCAGTGACCTCCAGGGAATGGGTGAGACCTCGTTTGCAGAAAAAACCTTGATTAAGGACGATCTCACCACGATCAAATGTTATGTTGACCTTGTCTTTCCAAGAACTCCTGGCAATCGCGGTCACGCTAAATTCGCACTCATGCGACTCGGCCGATTCATGCGCTCGGACCGCCGCGGTGATCGCGTGAATCCCGGGTTCTCTGGTGTAATACTTCAGGCTCCCCCAACCAGCGCTTCCCGTTTGGCTGCGGAAAATGCCTTTGTCGGTTTGCCACTCGATCTTCGCACCGATTACCGGCTCGCCGTCCCCCTGATCAGTAACATGCACCACTTGCAAGCGCAGGTACGCAACTCCGTTCTCATCCACTACCGGACTATTCTCGGCCTGGCGTACCTCTTTGATCTTGATCCTGTTGCGCGCCAGCGACATGCGCTTTCTGGGCGACGGCAACAACAGCTTCGAGCAGACCAGTGACAATTCGAACATCCCGTCGCGCCGGTCTTCACAACTCAGCCTCCACGAGGCAGTGCCCTCACCATCGATCGGCATGGGCACTGCCGTTTCCAGAGGCGGACTGACCACGACACCCAGTTGCTCATGCCTGTCACCGTGCCAGTGCAGATAGAAGTCGCTGCCTCGCAGAGGACTGTTGGCCGCCAGCATTACATCAATGGAATGGGTAGAACCCCGGTTCGGATAACTGTTATCAATCCAGTCCCTGATTTCGTTATTCTCACAGACAGTCATCTGTGCCCACGGATCCTCTCCCAGTACCCGCACGTCAAACGTCTGAGTCCACACACCCTGCTCGTAATAAAGGCTGACCACAGAGGCTTCGATAACGAAGTCCCCTGCTGCCTTCGCCTCATAACAGTAGTAGGCCCAACCTTGTTCATCAGTAACGGCCGCCGCCAACACCCCCCGCTCGGCGGTCGCCCAGTTCACCGTAAGCCCGGCAAATGGCTGGCCGGTGTAATACGACGCCACTTGCACCCCCAAACGGACACTTTGCTCAATCAATGGGTAGTAGGCGGCCTCGACCACCTCACGAAAAATCAGTCGATGATGCCCCAGCGATACGGGGATCTCGTAGGCCTGCGCGGTGTAGCGGTTGCGCAAGCTCAGGGTGAATTCGTAGTCCTGATCATCGATCAGCGGGCAATCGAGCGTCCATGGCTCGTCCAGCAATTGCGGGGTGTCCCAGGCAGGCGTCGCGACAATCGCGCCCTGCGGGTTATTGTCGATGCTCAATGCGACCTGGGTGCCGTCCCAAGGGTTATCCGGCACAGGTACAAAACCGAGCATGTGGGGCGTGATCAATGCGTCGCTGCCAAAAGCTCCGCCGCTGCTGGCGCCCTGACACAGGTACATTTTGCGCAAGGGCAGGAACGAGATGCCGTCCAGCTCAATTTCCTGCAACTCAAGTGGCGCGAGTTTCAACTCGACTTTGACGCGTGTAACCCAGAGTTCGCCAAATGGACTCGAAGACTCTGTCGAGCTGTATATTTCGATGCGCAGTGGCTTTGAACTTGAGATGGGCGATGTCAGTTCTACCTCATGCAGGGTCGGACTGAATCGCCTCTCTGGCCCAGATCCGAAACTCTCGCGCTGTTGTGCCAGATCAGGTTTATCGACGGGTTCGAGTTCGATGCGGTAATGCTCGGCTTCTCCCTGAGAAATCTTCACCCAGCCTGATTGGCCGAAACTGCTTTCCCATAGAAAACTCAGCCAATAAGCACCATTGCCATCGGGATCTCTGGGAAGTGTGACGTCCTGAGTGACCCCCGCGCCCTTCGGCGCTTTGAGGTGCTTGACAGGCTTGTTTTCGTAATACGCTGTGCCTATGACAACTGTCCCCGTCCTTGCCCAACATTCGAACCTTTCTTCGAAATCACCGTTGCACACCAGGTTTTCATTCATCCGAACGACAGGATCACTCATGATTGCGCACTCCCTTGCCGGCCAGGCGTTCTTGCGCTGCATTGACCAACTCCTTCACCGAATCGGTAAACGACTGATCTCCGCACTTGGACGAATAGCGAATGCGCAAGATGCAATCGTTCATCGAGCGCAGCATGGCCTCCTGTCGCGGTTCTTTATGCCATGGCCATTTCAGCTCCCAGGTGGACACCACACCGGTATTTTCAAATGGATAGAGCAAACCTTCATCTGGCTTCACCGCCGTCATGCCGTTGTCGGCAATCCCCACAGACAGGGCTATCTGCTGGCCCGGACGCAAGTTGAACAGCAGATCGGAAGGGGCCACTACATCAGGATCAGGATTGTGCAAGTACTGCACTGACTGCACCGAAGCCCGGCTGGTGGTCATGCTGCCGATCTGCAGCAAGGTCGCGCGCACGTCCTCGAATGGGCCCGTCAACACTGCAAAGTCCATTTCCACCGAACTGATCTGCCGACAGTAATGTCCCGGATAATCCCGATCGAACAGCAATTGGGTGAGTTTGAACACCAGCGAGCCGGTCGCCAGCAATTGCGCCAATGCAGCCTCCCAACTACCGATGCCGAGCTGAGGGTCTATTGCATCGTTGAACAGGCGACGCAAGGAGATGGTTTTTACCACTTCAACTCGTCGCTCGGTGCGCTGCAGGTACTCATGCTCCATACGCAGCAGATACGCGCGCAGATGCTCGCCAGCGGTCAAACCGTGGCGTTGATCCTGCCAGACCTGCGGCAAGGGAATATATGAATCGTAATCGCCGGTTTCGGCGCTCATCGCCGCTTGTGCGCTGAGGCACAGACTGACCACCGCGTCGTAAGCCTGATAGTGCAAAGCCTTGAGCTGGCCGAGCATCCAGCCGAACAATTCGGCATTGGTCGCGCGCTTTTTCAGATAGTTGTACATCGTCAACGCCTGAGCGTTAGCTCGCAGCGTTTGCGCGAGGTTGGTTCTGGCCGCATCAATCGCATGGCTCTGCGCGACGATCTGCGCATCGATGGCAGCGATTTCGGCCAGCGCCTGATCGCGTTGCAGCCCCCATTCATTGCGGCGACGGCGATAACCTTCGGTGGTGGCTTGCTTGTCGGCATCGATTTGCAGCATCGACGAAGCGATTTCCAGGCCAAAGCAGATGGCATCCGTAACTTTGTCGATCCGAAAACCACCGTTCGCCATACCAAAGATATTGGGTGCGGTCGCAAATGCCACGCCTACCGGTTTGAGGATTTTGGCAGCCAGCGCCAGCTCTTTGGACTGGTCCAGGTTTGCCATGACCTGATATTCGACAGCCGATACGTTTTCGTCATAGCGTGCTGCGTAAGCATCAGCCCGTTCCCGCGCCACTGCCCGGCTCTGCTCAAGCGCCGTCATGCTCGCTTCCAACTGAGCGATGGATTGCTCCTGTACGGTTTTGGCGTAGTTGCCCAACTCCACCAGATGGTTTTGCTGCAGCTCTTCCTGCTCGGCACGATCACGCCGCTCAAGCAGATTGAGTACCTGGCTGCCGTAATCCTGCAAGGCCTGCACCGCACGCAAGGCAACCTCGAAGATCACGCGCCAGCGAAACGCAATCACCACCAGCCGTCCGCCCATCGGTCTGGCGCCCCCGACACCACCTGCAGCCAGAGCGCGCAGCAATTGGTTCGGGTCGGTCGGTGGGTTGAACAACGGCAGGAGCATGGGCTTGCCATCAATCGTCAGGTTGTTGCGCAAGTTGTTCATGCGGTCCTGCGGCTGGTTGAACCAAGTGAACAACTCATCATTGATGGGTGCCCTGAACGGCGGACACCCCAACATGCCCAGCATGGGAGCCCTATCGGAGCCGGCCGGAACATCTGCCAGGCTGTAATTCAATGTCTGCTCGAACGTTTCCAGTGCCGTACGCGTGCAACTTTGGGCCAACAGGTCCTTCAGCGTCGCGGTCTGCCACAAGTTCACCGTTTGAGTCAGAGGCGGTTTGCCCATCAATGATCCCGCTTGCACATAGCAAAGCTTTGCCGCCACCAGACTTTCGCGGGTCAGTTGACGGTAATGCCAGTCCCCCCAGGCCATGAGGTTCTTCACATACTCGATGAACATCAGCAGCCTCAAATGCACAGGCGCTGAATATCCAATCGCGTCCGGGTCGGCGGGCGCCACGGCTTCACAGCCGACATTGCCCAGATCGTTGATCAACGGTCGGCAGCGCCAGTAATTCGGTTTCTCGGGTACCGTGCTGCTGTCGGCATTAGCCCGGGGATCGAAGACGAAATGCAACCACGTCTGTGCTTCGGCAAACCGCTCTTCATCACGCAAGCGTGTCGCGATCAAATGCGGCAAGTGGAAAAACAGCTCCCAGAAAAACAGCCCGTTGGCACCGTCGAAAGCGCCATTGCGTTCCTCGAAATCAACACCGGCAGGCGGCGGCTCTGACAGATGCTGGGAGTCCCAATTAATCAGAGTCGCTGGAGAGACAGTGGAGCGTGTGACCAACTCGGGACCGAACAGCGAATTGAGCCGAACGTATTGCAGCGCCCAGCCAGCGCCCAGTTGAAAGTCGAGGAACTGGGCGGCATCCGTGGTGTTTTTCAGCAGCGTTGGCGCGAGGAAATCCGAGAGATCGCCAATCGTCAGGTCAAACTGTTTACCGCCAAAGCCTTCAGTATCGTTCTTTAGAGTGAACCTGACGTTGTTCCAAGCCCCTTTTGGTCGAGTGAAGGTCCCCAAGAACTGCATCGTCCAATCGCCGGCGATTGCAACCTCACTTCTCACAGGTTCAGGGTCGTTAACAGTTGCAAGTTCCAACTGCAAGGTAAACGCAGTCTTCCCGATGCCTGGTAACCCTGTTGACCTGCAAAAGCCCTCAACCGTCAGCACGTCGTTGTCATTCACGCGCATGGCGAAGACGTTCAGTCCCAGAAAAGCGGCCATGGAGCCTGACGGCGACTCGGTGGACACCACCTTAACTTCAAGACCCAAGGGGTGCTGAACCGTCAAGGCAGAAACAAATCGATCCGTCTTGGCTAGCTCAAGCCAGTTACCACTGTCCCCGGTAACGGGACGCATCAGCACATCGATGATCGCGATCTCTTTCAAGGCACCTGTGCCGGTTTTATCGTTGACCAGCAATACCCCCAGCTTGCCTTTGGGGATCTGAGGATCGACCCACACAGTTGCAATCAGCCGGGCACCTGCAGAGAGATCCTCATCAAACTCGCGATGGCGTAAATTCAAAGGCGCCGACCACTGGCCGTTCTGCCTCATGAAGGCCACATTGATATCCAGCTGATGCGGTACGAACCGGGATTTGTCGTCCTTATCGGGATCCGGAGGATCGGTTTTGATGATCTCGCCGACCTTGTCCCGCCACTCCGCCCAGACCAGACACAGGCGTCCGTTCCAGATCACCGGACGTATGTCCAGCACCCGCCCGGCGGGTTGAATGTCCACCGCTTTCCATTCACTCCACGCCGCCGGGTTGACGGCGCGGCAAGTGGGCGTTATCTCGATTTGCGCCTTGCGCCAGAAGTACTGGAACGGCGGCACCCGCTGACGCCCGACAAAATAATAATCGGCGCGCTCAGGGTTTGTGCCGTTCATGTAGCCACTGACGACATCCAGATCGCAGATCTGCTCGAAGGCTTGCAAGTAATCCTGCAGCGCCGCCTGAACCGAATCGGTGTTGAGACGGGCCTGGTTGAGATTGTTTTCAAGGGTCTTGAACAGATCCGTCTTGCGCTGACGCACAAACGGATTGATGTAGTTTTCCGGGTAGAGCGCGATCATCTGCACCGCAGCCCAGTCCGAGTAGTTGTTGTACAGCGCCCAGTTTTCCAACTGCTCTGGGGGAAATTCGTGGTTTTCGAAACCGGGCTCCATTTTGTTGTACACGGCACTGATGTATTGCTGCGCACAACTGATCGCTTCGGCCACCCCCGACGTCTGCACCCGAGCACTGTCCAGCGGGTCGATGCGTAGCAATTCGAACAGGTCCTCCGGGGTCCGCAAAGGCGGGTAACGCTCCGCCCTTACTTGCCCGATGCAATAATCAAGCAACGCGGTACGACGTTTTTCCTGCAACAGACCAATGTTGTTCGATGTCATGATCCTTGCTCCGTGGAAGAGGTTCCCGCGTCACTGTCAGAAGGCGGTGACGCTTGTTCTAGCGAGTGGCTGCGGCCTTGCGACACCCCAAACCTGATGGGTTCGAAGACAGTCCCCTTCGCGCTTGCCAGGCTGCGTACACCGACTTCGAATTCACCGCTGAAAGCGCTGGTGATATAAACCGTGGTTCTACCGTCCTGATCAGTGAAACCCTGTGCCGGGCGGATCGTTGGCCTTTTCTCGGGATCTGTTCCTTCTTCCCAGGCCCAGTCCACCAGCATGTTGGCCCCAGGATTTTCGTACTGATCCACCATCTTGGCGAAAAGTGTGATTGTCTTACCAAGCTCCACGACCTCAGTTGGCACCGGAGACATTTCCGATGTCGGGAAATTCATGCTTTCGGCGTCGGCAATGACGTTGATGCTCACTGCCCACTCAGGCTCGAGCAGGCTCATGGAAAAATAAAGACTGTCCGTGCCCAAGACTTTGCCCGGAACATACTCAGCCGTGAGGACTCCTTGGGTATCGGTGATACCCAAGCTGATGGTCCCTAGCTCGGAGTGCCAGTCGACCGCGACACCTTTCAACGCTGCGCCCCGGGCGTCAGTAAGCGTCATCGTAATGATCGCTTTCTCGTCTGGTTTACCAGCGAAGACTTCTGTAGGCGTTACGGTGCAAGTCATCCGGACCAACTGCTTCAGTTCGCCCGGTGCTTGCACGACCGGCACACGCGTCTGGGTCTGACTCAGCAAAGCCAGTTCAGCCGCCTGGGCGTAGGCCTCACTGGCATCGATTGTCTCCGGCAAGGTACCGATCCGCAAAATGGTCCGCGCATCCATACCGGTCTGCATCGACAACTGATAAACGCGCATCAGCAGATCCAGTTGATCCAGGGTTTTCAACACTTGGGTTTCAGGATCGATATGGCGAACACATTCGCTGACTTCCTGCGCGCTCCAGGCAAAGAACTCAGCCAGTTTGATGGCCGCGGCCTGCTGCACCACGCGTAATGCATCGGCGCTGAGCATGGGAGGTAATGAATGGACCTGGCGCAGATAATCCAGCAACTTCTGCTCCGGCTGTTCGCTCAGACTGAACGCGCGAGTCAGCGTGGTCATTGCGTAAAGTATGCGCACCGAGAACACAAATTTTTCAGAGGGATCGATGATGGTGATTTGGTCGATCCACTTGGCGTATCCATAATCCAGATAGTCCCGGACCAATGCCGCACTCAAGCCCAGTGTCGAAACAACTTCAGCGCGCTGACGCACAACAGCCAGCAGCTCGAGTAACGGATCGGAAGGTTCGTCGCGCCTGCGCGCCCTCGCTGGCGATTCGAGGGCGGTGCGGTCATACACCTGGCGCAACAGTTGATATACCGAGGCATCGACCCAGTCCAACACCAGAATGGCCAATTCGCCCTCGATGCCGGCGTAGATTGCCAGCGACTCCCTGACCAGCGACACCTGCGCGTCTCTGGCCTGCAGAAGAACGGTGAGCATGATCTCGACCAAGACGCTGACCTGGGTTTCCTCAATCTCCAGGCCGTTCCTGACGGCCCATTCGAGTTTCTCGCGGGCAAAGGCCAAATAATCTTCCGGCGTCAGGTCAGTGGCCAGTATCAGGCCATTGACATCGACAACCGGCGCCAGCCCCTCACTGTCAATCGAGAGTAAATCCAGCCAGTCGCTTTCTCCGGCCGGTGGAATACCGGCCAGGAGAAAAGAATTACCGGACAACCGCGCGCTGGGCAGGAGGGCGCCGATCTTGTCGAAGAACTGCTGATCCTGCTGGGAGAACTCGCTTAAACGCAGTGGTGCACTCACGTGCTGCAACATCCACAGCACCGATATGTTGCTTTGCTCGCACCATTGCACACAGGCCTGCATGGCTTCGATCAGGCTCAGCACACCCGGCGTAGCGTCAGTGCGGCTGTCATCAACCGCCACGTCGACAATACGCGGCTTGCCTGCCAGCCCTTTGAGCCAGGTTTCTCCGCCCAGCACACGGAGCATCAACACGCCTTCGACCGGCGTGATATTCAACAGCCGGGGCAGTTTTACCAAACGGTAAAAACTGGAGATGACCGCCGAACTGCGCACCAGATCATCGGTAAGATCATGAGCCTGGGCTATCGCCAACGCCAGATAGTGGTAAGTCTGAAGATCAATGCCCAAACCACTGCATAGCTGGCTGACCGTCAGATTGTCTTGATCCGATGTCGGTATCAGCGCAAACGCTTTGTCGTCGAGTTTCAGCGGCTTGCGATAATTGTCCTGATTGTTGAAGACCTGATCGAACTGCGACAGTGCATCACCGCGACCGTACAGTGACAGTTCATCGAGGAACACGGCGAAATCTGCTGCCGTGCAGTTGTAGCGTTCACGCAGTCGCTGAAACAGACCCAATGCATGGATCACGTTTACCGAAATCGCCCAAACCTCAGGTTTTTCGGCACCACGTGCTTCAGCCCTGATCGCTGCCGCCAACAAGGCGTCAGTCTGCTCAGGAGGCAGATTCAGCCATTTATCCAGGCGTAACTTGCGGTTGAGCCGATCAAATGTATTCAAGCCTTTTGGGTTATTGGGATTAACGAGTATCCGATGAAGATTAGTCCCTGACTGCGCGCTGATACCGATAGCGGGGTGAGCGTTACCATTGATGTAAACCGAGCCGGATCGGCCGCCTTCCGGGACGTCGGGTTTACTGGGGTAATCCACATTGTCCGAACGCCGCGGCGCGTAGTCCCCAACCGAAAAAAGACTTGTAACCTCCTCGGCCACAAGATTTGTACGTTGAGCCAAATAAAATATCTGGTTGAGATTCATATACTCAACGTCTTCGGTGCCAAAGTTCTCCAGATAGAACTGATACATATCCTCGGAATTTTTGTATTCTTCAGTCACCAACTTCTGCTGGTACGGACCAAGCCGAGAGGCATGAGCCAAGGCAGCAGCGGCAAGACTGGTCAGGGACCCGGAGTGCAAGAAATTGGGGAATTTCCCGTCAACAATGTTGGCAAAATCCCCCACTGATCGTCCGTTGAAACCCGCAACCCCATCAATCGTGTCCCAATGTTGGTAATACGGCAGACCGTTGGGATAGCGTGCGTTGATCAATGCCTGTTCAATTGGAACCTCCGTGTTCGTAGTGATGAACGCCTGTAGCACGCGTACGATCACGTCGACTGATGGCTCCGGCGCGTTCACCGTTTTACTGTCGACCGTCAACTTCATCAAATCCGTGCGACGTTCATGCAACGGCAGCTTGGTGCCGTCACCAACGGATTCGATCAAGTCGCGAATCAAGCGATACAAGAAGACGAGATACGCCGAAGGCCCGAACATGGACTCCAGAGAATCCGAAGGGCATTTGGCGCTCAACTGCAGATCGAATATTCGCTCCAGTTGCGGCCCGTCAAAGAGCGACATCAAACCGCTGGACGGTCCTGTCGACCCGGCTTTGTCCTGCTGCGCGTGATGCTCAATAAACCGACGCCGCACATAGGTCGCCAGGCTGTTGGCCCGACGCAAAAAGCGCCGGGCCTCTTCCTGCTCAAGTCCGTACTCGCCGACCAGTACCGGAAGACCCTTTTCGACCAGAGGGAAAAACGATCCCCCCTGCTCAAGGTAACTCCAGAGCGTTGAAAGCCGGTTTTGCGCAGAAGACGTTTGCGCACCAAACAGTTGAATGAACAACTGCGCAGCGGGACGGAGTGAATCAGCCATGGTCACTTTCCTTGAGTCGATAACCGCCCGGGCCGCCTGACTGTGGTGTCAGGCGGACCCAGCGTTGCATAAGGATTTAGCGCTTGAACGCAGCCGCTGCCAACTGTCAGAAATGACAGGTTTTATGACCGCTCATCGGAAATTTACAACCGGGTTTTATCCGTCGGCACTGATTCGATTTCAAACCGCTCACTGACGACCCAGTCAGAACCCATCGGATCGCTGTCGCTCGGCTGCAGCTTGAAACGACACCAGTTGCCACCCAACGGTAGCGTTTGGTCAGACAGGCCTTGCCAGTCAGGGTCGACCTGAATCGACGCTAGCCATGTCTTGTCCGGGTTGAACGGATCGACCAGAACACCGACGCCTTGACGGCCCTTGCCGGCAAACAGCACCGGGTTGCTGACCCAGCGTCCCGGTTCTGGGATCTCAACGGTGGGCAGATAAGTTGCCAGCTGAAGCGTGCGTTTCGCGCTATCGGATATAAACCCTTCGCAAGCCGCCACAGCGTCCAGCTCATGATTGCCCTCGTCTTGACCGGGCTCCAGCGTTACCGACCACGTCCGGTTTTCCCGCACCTCGGCGCTGGCCTGGTCGCTACCCAGCGTCACGGTCACGGTGTCGCCGGGCGTCGCGAAACCCGAGACCACGACCCGTCGGCCGACATGATCATCGGCAGTCGGGGTTTCGATAAACGGAGCCGCCGGCACAACCTTGTAACGCAAACGCTCATTGGCCTGAGAGCGCTGCGCAATGCCATTGTGGACGAAGGTTTGAAAAGCCCAGATGGTCGTGGTGCCCACCGGCAAACTCACTTCGGCATCCCAGTTGCCTGACGCGTTCACCTCAATATCCGTCAGCAATGGCTCAGTAGCGCCCTCCAGCCAGACCTCCACCCGCGCGGTAGCTCTGCCGGTGCCAGCAATTTTCGAAGTGCGCGGCGCTCTCCCGCCAGGGATCGGCATCGTGAATCGAGGCGGCGGCACCACCACCTTGAGCCTGTGCTCAGCACTGTTTGCCGAATCTCGCCCGTTGAGCGTCTGCTGCGCATGGAGGAAATATTCCCTCAGGTCCAGACCGAGCAACTGGATAGACCATTTGCCCTCCTCAAGCAATTCGAGCGGATCACCCAGCGTTCCTCCCATCAGGCTGTCATGCAATTGCATCACCGCGCCCTGCATGCCGTTATCACCTTCAATGGTGACGTCGAACCCCACTTCCGAGCCGGATCCCGGCGCGACAATGAGCGGTTGCAACATGACTCTGTGGACAGTGAAGGTTTTCGAGGTCGGTTTTGAAAGGAGATCGAGGATTGTTTGCGTGACCTCCGCGGCATGTTCGATATTTGCCTCGAACGGGGTTGGTCGCTGAAATGTCCAGGTGGATCCCGTCACGGTCGCCACATGCGTCTCGGTATCGTCGCTGAACCTGATGCTCACCGTGGCGCCCGACAAGCAAGTGCCGCGAAATACCGGCTCCAGCCCCTCTTCGCCAAGATCATCCACGCCTGGCGCCAGCGGTGGAATCGTGACGTACAGGATGAAAGGACGTTGCGAAGGATGGTTTCCCAGATGCTGTGTAATGCGCACTTCCCGCTTGTTGGTTGGGCCCCACTCAACCAAAGCAGACGTCGACCATTGGCCGTTCACGACCACTACACTCCGTGCAGCCTCGTTTGTATCGGGAAACCTGAGCGAGACGGTGGCACCTGTATAACCTTTGCCGCTGAAGACCGGTAGATACTCCTCGGTGTAGCTCGCCTCGGTGATATCCGGCATGTCGTTGCGGACTTTGAACTCAAGAGGCTGCGATTCGATCCAGCCACTGGCGTTGTCGGCGATCTTTTGAATCAACGTCACATCGTAGCTGCCCAGAGACCAGACAACGGGGGCCGTTTCCCAATAGCCCTGGGCATTGACGCGGACGTTGGAAGGCAAAGGCAGCGAGCCGTCGCTGGCAGAGAACTGGATTTCGGTCGAGAGGTTTTGATCGAAATGGCCGGAGCCGGAGAACTTCAAGCTTGTATCAGGAAGAAGGGTGACGTCAGGCTCTGCCAGTTTGGGAGGGCGGATCCGGTAAGCACGCGGCTCGCCGCGACCGGAACGGACGTTTTGAAAAACCTGTTCAGCCACCAGGCTGATCGGCCCCGGCGGCAACCCGGAGACAGACACGCTCCAACTACCGTCAACGTTCGACACCTTGTCCGCTCCCACCAGGGAAGTTGTCAGATCCACGAACACTACAATCGTTGCATCGCGCAGACCGTTATCGCCCTCAAGAACAAATGACTGATCTTGCTCAGGTACAGGTTTCGGAATGCGCGGCCAACCAACAACCATGAAGGTTCTGGGATCGGTGTAATCAACCCCAATAGCGAGGTGCTGATATTTGATTTTTATACTCAATTCACCGCTATTGATATCCGACACCACCCTAGGCAACTCCCACAACGCCGTCGTCGTATCAAGCGGATCACTCAAACTTACAGAGTGGTTATCTGCCCTGACAACCTGAAGAGTTAAGCCAGGATGCCCAGTGCCTTTAAACAATAACGTCCCGGCCCCCACGGTCTCATTGACAGAGGGTGAAGTCAGCTTTGGTACGTTGAGATTAAGGATCCTTTGGGTCTTCCCGTCTCTAGAATGGTTCTGACCATTGTGACGAACGGATTGCCGAATAAAGACGTTTATATAGCCGATAGGCAAATCCTGAGAAATATTGACTTTCCAGTTCCTTCCTCCAGAAAATTTGTGACCGATAACAGTAGTATCGTCTCCATCGACGCGTACCGGAACGCATTCGCCAAGTTCACCACCCGAACCGCTCAACACGGTTCCTTGAATGTATTCAGCTATAGGTTCGGAACTAATGAAATAATATCGAGTGGTGTAGTCTGAAAACTCGGTCCCCAACCTCCATCGAATATTAAGTTGAGCGACCCCATACAACGTTGAAGAAACCTCCCAATCATGAAATCCCTCAGCTCCAAACCATTCACCGGCCAGTGAATACGCCCATTCATTAACAACATGGACATATATCCAGACTTGATGAGCCCCACCAACCATCGGCAATATAAAACGCAAGTTGAATGACTTATCGACCCAAGCAAGGTTATCCGGTTTGACGACCTGTACCGTATCCGGTTTACGGAGTTCATGGCCACCCGATTCGATATTCCCAGCGTTAGATAATGAACCCGCGTCTGACACTGACGGCCGGGATTCATTCTTTATAAACTCTGGATTGTGTCCGATATCCTTTTCTTCGTCAGATGTCATCTGTCGCGCTCCACAGTCGGCAGTCATTTTCCAAAAAATGACGATTGCTCAGACTACGGTTGCTCTCACAATGCGGGCACCTGTAAAACCTGACAGTCCCGACCAACGGTAATTCTTCCAAAAGCGGCAGACCACCGTCTGCCGGCTAGTACCCTTGACCCGGAGCACAAAGCTGCTCCTACGGATACCTGCGCGTTATAGATCGACGGTGAGACGAACGCGCGCGAAACGTTTGACAGTTTGAATCAGGCAGAAGCCGGCAACGGCTGAAAACTGAAATAGCGCTGCAACGCCTGCACCAGCTGCCCAAATTCCGGCGGCGCGCGTTGCAGGACGAAGCCGGCGTCGTAGTGCAGCGGCGTGGCGTCTTCGTGACACCACACGCAACACGCCGTGAGGTCGATTACCTGCTGACAGCCATCGCTGGCGGGGATTTTCAGGCGTAACTGAAAATCCACACCGACCATCATGGGCAGTTGACTGATGAGCATCAGCCCGTCTTCGGAGAGGTTGCCGAGAAAACCGATGGGCTTGTCGGTGACGCTGTTGAACACTCTGAGGAAATACGGCAACTGATGCCGTTCGATCCGTTCGGTAAACATGCGCAGTTCGCCATGCAAGGCTCCATCACAGAGCCGCACCTTTGCTTCGGAACGAGCCGGTTTCGCCGGCCGCTCTCCCCGCTTCCGGTGTAACGGTCGCTACGTCGCCGTCACCTTACAACTGCCAGTCGCGGGTGTTGCTCCGGATTCAGGAACCTGACGCTGAATCCGGGTTATTCGACTATAGCTCAGCTTGTACACACAGCCAGATTTTGTATGACAACTGTCATCAGAAACGGGTCGGTCGCACCACGGCAGCGGCACTGCGCGTCGGGTAGTGGCCCAGGCTCTGCAAGGTTTCCAGACGGGCACGGGCGCGGTAGGCGTATTCGCTGTTCGGGTACGAGGCGATGATGAACTGGTAGGTCTGCGCCGCGTCGACAAACATTTTCTGCCGTTCCAGGCACTGGCCGCGCATCATCGACACTTCCGGCCACACGTACGGACGGGCGCGGCTGGCGCGTTCGACCTTGGACAGTTCGAGCATGACCTGCTCGCAATTGCCACGGTCATAGGCGCTGTAGGCGTTGTTCAAATGATGGTTCATCGACCAACGGGTGCAGCCCGAAACGGCGAGGACGCTGAGGGCAAGGGCGGCAATGGGTACGAATCGCATGAGGGTTCTCCTGTCTTGTGCTCTGTATCGACCCTTGCCGAGAAATCTTCAGAAGTGTTTGCGCCAGTTGTCGAGTTCAATAAAGAAAACATTAAGTAGTGCAAACGAACAATGACTACACCCCAAGAGCATAGTAGCCTTCGCTAGCGCTTGAACTCAGGAGTCTTTGCATGTCCGTCCGTCGTACCAAAATCGTCGCTACCCTTGGCCCGGCCAGTAACTCGCCGGAAGTTCTCGAACAGCTGATTCTGGCTGGTCTGGACGTTGCCCGTCTGAACTTCTCCCACGGCACCCCCGACGAGCACAAGGCTCGCGCGAAGCTGGTGCGTGACCTCGCAGCCAAGCACGGTCGCTTCGTCGCCCTGCTCGGTGACCTGCAAGGCCCGAAAATCCGTATCGCCAAATTCGCCAACAAAAAGATCGAGCTGAAGATCGGTGACCAGTTCACCTTCTCCACCAGCCATCCGTTGACCGAAGGCAACCAGCAAGTGGTCGGCATCGACTACCCGGATCTGGTCAAAGACTGCGGCGTGGGCGACGAGCTGCTGCTCGACGACGGCCGCGTGGTGATGCGCGTTGATACCGCCACCGCCACTGAACTGCATTGCACCGTGACCATCGGCGGCCCGCTGTCCGACCACAAAGGCATCAACCGTCGCGGTGGCGGTCTGACTGCACCGGCCCTGACGGAAAAAGACAAGGCCGACATCAAGCTCGCCGCTGAAATGGAAGTCGACTACCTCGCGGTGTCCTTCCCGCGTGACGCTGCCGACATGGAATACGCCCGTCAACTGCGCGACGAAGCCGGCGGCACCGCCTGGCTGGTGGCGAAGATCGAACGTGCCGAAGCCGTGGCCGACGACGAAACCCTCGACGGCCTGATCAAGGCGTCCGACGCGGTGATGGTTGCCCGTGGTGACTTGGGTGTGGAAATCGGCGACGCCGAGCTGGTGGGCATTCAGAAGAAAATCATTCTGCACGCACGCCGCCACAACAAGGCTGTGATCGTCGCGACCCAGATGATGGAGTCGATGATCCAGAACCCGATGCCGACCCGCGCCGAAGTGTCCGACGTGGCCAACGCCGTGCTCGACTACACCGACGCCGTGATGCTCTCGGCCGAATCCGCCGCTGGCCAGTACCCGCTGGAAGCTGTGCAGGCAATGGCGCGCATCTGCGTCGGCGCTGAAAAGCATCCGACCGGTAAAACCTCCAGCCACCGCATCGGCAAGGAATTCACCCGCTGCGACGAAAGCATCGCACTGGCGACCATGTACACCGCCAACCACTTCCCGGGCGTCAAAGCGATCATCGCGCTGACCGAAAGTGGCTACACCCCGCTGATCATGTCGCGTATCCGCTCTTCGGTGCCGATCTATGCGTTCTCGCCGCACCGTGAAACACAGGCGCGCGCAGCGATGTTCCGTGGCGTGTATACCGTACCGTTCGACCCGGCTTCGCTGGAACCGCACGAAGTCAGCCAAAAGGCGATCGACGAGTTGGTCAAGCGCGGCGTTGTGGAAAAAGGCGACTGGGTCATCCTGACCAAAGGCGACAGCTACCACACCACCGGCGGCACCAACGGCATGAAGATCCTGCACGTGGGCGACCCGCAGGTCTGAGTGACACGCTGAAAAACCAAAGCCCCGGCATGTGAGTGCCGGGGCTTTTTGTTGTCTGCGTTGAATCGAAAGCCCCTCACCCTAGCCCTCTCCCAGAGGGAGAAGGAACCGATTGAGGGATATTGCAGAATTGCACCGACCTGTTATCTCTGCGCTGAATCCGACCGGTTCTTTCAAGTCGATGTATAACGCATTACACCTCGGTCGGCTCCCTCTCCCTCTGAGTGAGGGCTGGCTTTTCAATGTCGTTTGATAAATCCGGTCAACGCCGCCAACGCTTCCGGCGAGCGCAGTCTTTGAGTGAACAATGCGCCCTCCTCCTCGATCACCTTACGAATCAACTCGCGATCCGGCGCCTTCATCAATTGCTTGCTGATACGCACCGCCTCAGCCGGCAGTTCGTCGAAACGCAACGCCACCTCCCGTGCCTTGCGCAACGCCGCATCGCCACTGCCCAATGCTTCGGTGGCAATGCCCCACGCCGCTGCCTGTTCACCGGTAAAGCCTTCGCCCAATAACAAAAGCTCTGCTGCTTTGGCCTGGCCGAGCAGACGCGGCAGAATCAGGCTGGAGCCGAATTCCGGACACAATCCAAGATTGACGAACGGCATGCGCAACCGCGCATCGCGGCTGACGTAGACCAAATCGCAATGCAATAACAGCGTGGTGCCGATGCCCACCGCCGCGCCGGCCACAGCCGCTATCACCGGTTTACGGCATTCGAGCAAATTGAGCATGAAGTGAAACACCGGACTGTCGAGGTCGCTCGGCGGTTGCTGGACAAAGTCGGCGATGTCGTTACCGGCGGTGAAGCACTCGGCACTGCCGGTGATCAGCACGGCGTTGATTTCAGGGTCGCCATCGGCCTGCTTCAGCGCCTCGGCGAGACGGCTGTACATGGCGCGGGTCAGGGCGTTTTTCTTGTCCGGGCGGTTGAGGCGCAGGGTCAGCAAACCGCGTTCGCGTTCCAGCAGGATGGCATCAGTCATGGCGTGTCTCGCGTCTGAAATTCAGCGCTCAACCACGGCTCAAAAATACGTCGGCCAGCAGTTGGTTGCGCGGCAATCCGGCCAGGTACAGACGTCGGGCGAAGGCATCGACACTGGCCGTCGAGCCGCAGACTAAGGCCAGGGTTTGTCGGGAAACAAGGCGCAGTTGCGCCAAAGCGGCGGCTGACTCGGCCGCTGTCCACAACTCGACGCTGAGGTTTTCCCGCTGTGCAGCCAGCGCTGCAAGGGGTTTGTCCAGATAATGCTCGCCCGCATCATGGGCAACGTGAATGACGCGGATCGCGCCTTGGTGATCCTGACGCAAGGCTTCACGCAGCACGCCGAACAGCGGGCCTAAACCGGTGCCGGCGGCCAGCAGCCACAGCGGCCGGTTGTGCCAGTCCGGGTCGTAATGCAAGGCGCCGCCACGCAGTTCGCCAAGGCGGATCGGGTCGCCGATCTGCAAGCGCCGTGCGGCATCACTGAATTCACCGGGCTGGCGGCAATCGAGATGGAATTCGAGAAAGCGGTCTTCTTCCGGCAGGCTTGCCAGCGAATACGGCCGCGCGATGTGATTGATCCACAGCACCAGATGTTGCCCGGCGCTGTAGCGCAACGGCCGCTGCGGGGTCAGGCGCAAACGCAGGACGCTGTCGCTGAGCCAGTCCAGCGCTTCGACCACTGCCGGGCGACCGTCGGTGATCGGGTCGAACGTATGCACCTGCAAATCTTCGACGACCTGACACTGACACGCCAGGCGCCAGCCCTCCTGACGCTGCTCGGCGCTCAAGGCGTCCGGCCGATTGTCAGCCGGCAGGCCTTGCACGCATTGCACCAGACAGGCATGGCAACTGCCGGCGCGGCAGCTGTAAGGCACCGCGACGCCATGCTGATTGAGTGCATCGAGCAGATTGCTGCCCGCGGCCACTGACCATTGTCGTTCACCGACGCGAAGTTCAGGCATCGACGTTCTCCCACGCGGCCGCACAACGATTGCGCCCGTCACGCTTGGCCCGATACAAGGCCTGATCGGCGCGCTGCAAGGCGTCGTCCAGATCATCGCCCAACGTCAACAGCGTCATGCCGGCCGACAGGCTGAGGTTGCGCACATTCAGGCCGACCAGTTCAACGTCGGTGAAGGCGATACGCAGACGCTCGCAACACGCGGTCAGCCGTTCGGCATCGCAATCGGGCAACAACACAACGAATTCCTCACCACCATAACGCGCCAGCACATCGCCGTCGCGCAGGCATGCTTGAGCAACGCCGGCGAAGGCCTGCAACACCTGATCGCCCGCCGCATGACCGTGCAGGTCGTTAATGCGTTTGAAGTGGTCGAGGTCGATCAACGCCAGGCCATGCACGACATCGTCGTCCATGGCATTGAGCTCTCGCGAGGCCAGGCGCAGAAAATGCCGACGATTGAACAGCCCGGTCAGTTCATCGGTGGCGACCAGATCTTCCAGCTGACGCATCATCCCGCGCAGGGTGTCCTGATGCGCCTGCAAGGCAAACCGGCGCTGGCGCTGGCGTTGTCGCGAAACCTGGACGAAGCGCGCGTAAAGCACCAGCCACGCCAGCACCATCGCCAGAATGCACACCTGCAAGGCGGCAAGCGCCGGCTCGCGCAAGCGGAAGTAGTAGCCGTCCCACAGCGTGATGGCACAGAAACTGAAGAACACCAGCAGGGCACAGCGTATGAACGCCCGTCGACTGAGGTGGAACAGGCCGAACAGCAGGATCAACACGTAGAACACCAGAAAGGCGCCGCGGGCTTCATCCAGATGGGCGATCAGCCAGGTCTGCCAGCCGAGACCGATCAGCACCTGTGCTTCGGTCAGGCTGGGATCGGCAAAGCGCAGATTGCGCCCGCTCCAGAACAGTGCGAACAGCACCGACTGGCTGATCACCACCAGCGCACTGCCGACGGCCACAGAAGTCAGGGACTGCTCGTAATGACCCGTGAAAAACGACAGCCACAGCAGCAGCAAAGCCAATCCATAGGTGGCCGCAGCGAGGGCAAAGCGTTTGAGCAAAAGACGTTGAATGGCGTTATGGGTCAATCGTTGACTCACCGTGCGATAAGAGGCTGACCGAGTGTCCTACTCTACAGACCGGCTGCCACTTTAGAGGCGTAGTCGATAAATGACCACCGATTTTCGGGCTCGAAATTTGACGTCAAAAGTGTGGCCTGCGTATACCGCCAAAAGCCCCTCTCCCTAGCCCTCTCCCAGAGGGAGAGGGGACTGACCGAGTCGGTTGTTGGCGATACGCCGACCTGGAATACCGAGCCGAACTCAGGTTTGAACAACATGAACATCGCTCCCCTTTCCTCAGTCGAAACCAGATTTGAACAGCATGCACATCGACCCCTTTCCTGAGTCGAGCTCAGGTTTGAACAGCATCAAGATCGGCTCCCTTTCCCCCTCGCCCCCCTGGGGGAGAGGGCTGGGGTGAGGGGGTAAATCTTGACGTGCAAACCCGCTGTCCGATATTCGCCCACCCATGCGACCAACGAATGACTGCCGGCGCGTGTACGCCCCACCGAGGCGCGGTATACTGCCGCGCCTTTTTAGCGTCGCGCCAGCAGCCCCGGCGTGCCTTGAAAGGTGCTTGCGACCGACCGATGCACCCAAGCCGCAGGCACCTTATTGAATGTTCCCGTCTTTTAGAGGAGCGCGACTCATGACCGTGATCAAGCAAGACGACCTGATTCAGAGCGTTGCCGACGCCCTGCAGTTCATTTCCTATTACCACCCCGTGGATTTCATCCAGGCGATGCACGAAGCCTACCTGCGCGAAGAATCGCCAGCGGCCCGTGACTCGATGGCGCAGATCCTGATCAACTCGCGCATGTGCGCCACCGGCCATCGCCCGATCTGCCAGGACACCGGTATCGTTACCGTGTTCGTGCGCGTCGGCATGGACGTACGTTGGGATGGCGCCACCATGGGCCTGGACGACATGATCAACGAAGGCGTACGTCGCGCCTACAACCTGCCGGAAAACGTCCTGCGTGCCTCGATCCTCGCCGACCCGGCGGGCGCTCGGAAAAATACCAAGGACAACACCCCAGCGGTCATCCACTACTCCATCGTCCCGGGCAACACCGTGGAAGTGGACGTGGCGGCCAAGGGTGGCGGTTCCGAGAACAAGTCGAAAATGGCCATGCTCAACCCGTCCGACTCGATCGTTGACTGGGTACTCAAGACCGTTCCGACCATGGGCGCCGGCTGGTGCCCACCGGGCATGCTCGGCATTGGCATCGGCGGCACCGCCGAGAAAGCTGCCGTCATGGCCAAAGAAGTGTTGATGGAATCCATCGACATCCACGAACTCAAGGCCCGTGGCCCACAGAACCGCATCGAAGAAATGCGTCTGGAGCTGTTCGAGAAGGTCAACCAGTTGGGCATCGGCGCCCAGGGCCTCGGTGGCCTGACCACCGTGCTCGACGTGAAGATCATGGACTACCCGACTCACGCCGCTTCGCTGCCGGTGTGCATGATCCCGAACTGCGCGGCCACCCGTCACGCGCACTTTGTACTCGACGGTTCCGGTCCAGCCTCGCTGGAAGCGCCACCGCTGGACGCCTACCCGGAAATCGTCTGGGAAGCCGGCCCGTCGGCCCGTCGCGTCAACCTCGACACCCTGACCCCGGAAGACGTGCAGAGCTGGAAGCCGGGCGAAACCGTCCTGCTCAACGGCAAAATGCTCACCGGTCGCGACGCCGCGCACAAGCGCATGGTCGAGATGCTCAACAAGGGTGAAACCCTGCCGGTGGACCTCAAAGGTCGCTTCATCTACTACGTCGGCCCGGTTGATCCGGTCGGTGACGAAGTGGTTGGCCCGGCGGGCCCGACCACCGCGACGCGAATGGACAAGTTCACCCGGCAGATCCTCGAGCAGACCGGCCTGTTGGGCATGATCGGCAAATCCGAGCGCGGCCCGACCGCGATCGAAGCGATCAAGGACAACAAAGCCGTGTACCTGATGGCTGTCGGCGGCGCTGCCTACCTGGTCGCTCAGGCGATCAAGAAGTCGAAAGTGCTGGCCTTTGCCGAACTGGGCATGGAAGCGATCTACGAGTTCGAGGTCAAGGACATGCCGGTCACCGTTGCGGTGGACAGCAAAGGTGAGTCGGTGCACATCACCGGCCCTGCGATCTGGCAACAGAAGATCAGCGAAAGCCTGGCGGTAGAAGTGCAGTAAGCCCTTCGCCTGCATGAAAACGGCCGGTTCATCCTCAGGGGTGACCCGGCCGTTTTTATATGTGCAAACCAATCGCGATAAAAAACCTGCCGAAGCACACAAAATGATCTTGCGCACCTGTCAGATCTGACAGGTTCATTTATGCGCTGTTCTTGTTAGCGTCAGTCCATTCACGCCCCTCGCGCGCGCAATGGATTCGACCATGCCTGATCAACAAGAGCTGAGCATCACCACCCCTTCCATCGCCAAAAGCGCATCGATCGCTACCATCGGCAAAAGCTGGGGCGCAGTGGGGCCGACCGGGGCGGCGTCGTTCGAATTGCCGATTCCGACGTCTGCCGGGCGGGGCTGGGATCCGCAGTTTTCGCTGAATTACAGCAGCCAAAGCGGCAATGGTCCGTTCGGCCTGTCCTGGCATTTGGGTGGCGTCGGTCAGATCAATCGCAGAACCAACAAAGGCGTGCCGCGTTACTCCGACCACGACGAGATCATCGGGGTCGATGGCGAAGTGTGGATGCCGGAGCTGGATGAAAACGGTGAACTCAAATTCCGTGAGGAAAGCACCTACAACAGCGTCGACATCGGCCCGCACAGAGTCGTGCGCTACTGGCCTCGAGTGGAAAGCGATTTCGCCCTGCGCGAGCGCTGGCAGCGGCAAACCGGGGAAGCCGATCCACCGGTATTCTGGCTGATACACGGCGCTGACGGCTCGCTGCACCTTTACGGCAAAACCGAAGCCACACGAGTTGCCGACCCGCACGCCCCTGGACACATCGCCACATGGCTGCTGTGCGAAAGCATGAACGCGCGCGGCGAACACATCTGCTTCGAATACAAGGCCGATGATCAGGATCCCGACCCGCTGCATGACTACCGCGCCCAGCGTTATCTGCGCCGCGTGTGTTACGGCAACTTCACGGCCAGCAGCGATTTGTACAGTTGGACAACGGATAATCCGGCCGAACTGGATTGGCACTTTCATCTGCTGTTCGATTACGGCGAGCGCAGCACGTCACTGACCGATATCCCGGTATATGACGGTGACTCCCTCAAACCCTGGACAGTCCGTCCTGATCGTTTTTCAACCCACGGTCAGGGTTTTGAACTGGGCACTCGCAGACTCTGCCAGCAGGCGTTGCTGTTTCATCACTTTCCCGGGCAATCGACTGAGCAACCGAAACTGGTGCGCCGCCTGTTACTGGAATATCAACAACCGCAAAATATCGCGCAGTGGGCCTACAGCCAGATCAGCGCGGCGCACTATCAGGCATTCGATGCCAGCGGCGTAGTCGAAAACACACCACCGGTCGAGTTCGACTACGCCCCTTTCGACATCAATAAAACCCCGGCGCGCTTCCTCGAATTCGATGTTCAGCCGGGTATCGAGGACGGTGGTTTTTACCAGTGCGTCGATCTTTATGGCGAAGGCGTGCCGGGTTTTCTCTGCCGCTATGACCAGAGTTGGTACTACCGCGAACCACGCCGCGCGACGAAAGGCCCCGATGAAATCGACTATGCGCCCTGGCTCGCGCTGGACAAGATTCCGGTCGCTGATCGCAACCGTCCGGTCCAGCAACTGCTGACCGACCTGACGGGTGACGGTCGGCTCGACTGGGTCACCGCACAACCGGGCATCAGTGGTTTTCGCACCCTGACAGAACAACGCACGTTTGCCGACTTCGTCCCTTTCGGCAGATTCCCGCCGGAGTTTTTCAACACCCTCTCGACGCTTGGTGACTTGATCGGCGACGGTTTGAGTAGCCTGGCGTTGATCGGGCCGCACTCCGTGCGGCTGTACGCCAACCAGCGCGAACAAGGCTTCGCCGCGCCTGAAGAGGTGCCGCACGAGCCCGACGACGACCGCTTGCCACTGTTTAGCAACTCCCGCACGGAACTGGTGCTGTTGGGCAACCTGCTGGGCAGCGACATGCCCGAGCTGTGCCGGATACGTCACGACGAAATTCGCTGCTGGCCGAACCTGGGTCACGGCCGGTTTGGCAGAGGTCGCAAAATCGGCGAATTGCCTTTCAGATACGAAACGTTCGACTCGTCCCGCGTGCGCCTTGCTGACCTGGACGGCTCCGGTGCCGCGTCGCTGATTTACCTGCAATCGGAGTTCTTCGAGATCTACCTGAATCGCGGCGGCAATGGTCTGGAGCAAACACCGATCAACGTACCGTGGCCGGACGGCGTGCGCTACGACCGGCTCAGTCAAGTGAGCTTCGCCGATCTGCAAGGCCTGGGCTGCGCCAGCCTGATCCTGACGGTGACGCACATGCAACCGCAGCACTGGCGCTACGATTTCGTCTCGGCCAAGCCGTATCTGCTGACCAGCAGTAACAACAACATGGGTTGCAGTGCCAGCGTGGTCTACCGCAGCTCGGCGCAGGAATGGCTGGATGAAAAACGCCATATGCCCACCCTTAGACGTTTTCCGGCGTGCCACCTGCCGTTCCCGGTGGCGGTGGTCCATAAACAGCAGCAACTGGATGAAATCACCGGCAACGTTCTGACGCAGACTTTCACTTGGCGCGAAGGCTTCTACGACAGCCGTGAGCGCGAGTTCCGTGGTTTCGGCCTGCTGCAACAAACCGACAGTGAGAGCGCCACCGGCGCTGAGGGCACCGGATTCAGCGAACCGATGCGGGTCTGCACCTGGTTTCATACCGGGCAATCAATGGATCGACCGCGCGACGACTACTTCAATCGGGATGTACACGCGGTAGCCCTGGGCAACACCCTGTTCAGTCGATATCACTCACAAGACGATGTCGATGAAATCATTCCTGCGCACGATGACGACGCCCGGTATCAGATCTCCCGGGCGCTGGTCGGCGCCGTCACACGCATCGAGACCTATGCCGATACCGCTGTGGACAGCGGCGAAACTGCGACGCTTTATACCGTCGAGGAGCTGCGTTACCTGGTACGTGAAGTGCGCGAGCAAGGTCCTTATGCTGCCGCCGTTCTGCTGCCCCTTGTGGTGGAGAAGATCAGTTACCAGTACGACGGTTTTATCGATGATCCACGCTGTCGCAATGAGGTGACCCTGCGCCACAACGTCCACGGTCAGCCGACGCATTCCATCACAGTGAGCTACGGCCGGCGACTCACAGAAAAGGATACGCCACCGTTCAAGGATCCTGATGAACAGCGATGGTGGCGCGACGCCCATGACCTGGCGCAACAGTCGTTTTACCTGAATGAAAGCCGTGCAACGTTTATCGATCTGATCAGAGACCTGCTGCGTTGGCGCCTCGGCTTGCCCTATCAGCAGCGTGGCAATGCGCTGGTCTTGTCCAAAGGCACACTGCCCACCGGGCTTACGCCTGAGCAAGTGTCCTATGAGTGCCTGAAGAAACATGAGGATTCGGCGCACTGGAACGCTGAACGGATGCTGATCACGCAATCTGTACAGCGCTACTTGAGCACCGATGGCCAACTGCTGGACGACGGCGTTGCCGGATTCGAGGCCCTGGCCGGTCCACTGGAATTGGCACAACTGGACAAGACTGCGCTGGATGCTTACAGCGTGTTGCCTGCGCCCTTCAATGTGCGTGACGAACTGGAGAAGATTGGCTATCTGCCCATGCCGTTTCTGTTCTGGGTAAATCCCTTGGGCAGCACGGAGCATGACCTGTGGTCGGCAAATTTCGGCTACGCCGAATACGCCAGCCTCGACGGTTTCTACAAGGTACTGCGCTATCGCGAAACCCTCAGCCATGGCCACACCCGAGCCGAATATGACGCTCATGCGCTGGCCGTGATCCTCGTGGAACTGCCGGATGGCTGCACCACGCGCATTGAATACGACTACCACGCGCTGCAACCGCTGCGCATCATCGATGCCAACGACAACACTCACGAAGCGCTCCATGAACCTTCCGGCCAGCCCTTGGCCAGCAGTTTTTACGGCACCGAAAACGACAAGGCTGCGGGTTTTAACCCGCTGAGCGACTACTTGCCTCCGCAGGATCGGCGCCCGGCTACGGCGATTGCCGATCCGCCCGCCGCCGTGCAAAAAGCCGCCAGTACCCTGCGCAAGGATCTGTTCAGCTGGATGGGGCAGATCGCCAACGGCGCCAGCGCATGGATTGCCCAAGGCTATCTCCTGCCCAGCGGCCACATCAGGGCCAGTGCGCGGCAAAAACTCGCCCGGCGCCAGGGAGCCTTGACGCCTGAAGAGCGGGCATTGCACCAGGCGATCGGTGCGGTGCGCCGAGAACCGGTGCACAGCGTGATCCTCAGTGCCGACCGCTACCCCGATGATCCGTTAAGGCAGGTCCAGATCGTCAAAGCCTGTGTCGACGGCTTTGGCAGGGCTCTGCAAACCCAGCAACGGGTCGATCCGGGCAAGGCATATGCCGTGGGCGACGACGGTTCATTGATCGTCGAAGATGGCCAGTTCAAAGAGGTCGATACTGACTCGCGCTGGCGCATCAGCGAGCGGGTCGAATACAACAACAAGGGGTTGCCGGTCCGTCAGTTTCGGCCGTTTTTCGCCGATACCCACGGTTACGTCAACGATCAGTCGCTGCGCGAAATGGGCTTCTTCGATCAGGTGTTCTATGACGCCCTTGGCCGACAGATCAAAGTGGTCAACGCCAAGGGCGATTGCTCTCGAGAAACGTACCACCCCTGGTTTCACACTAGCGAAGACTTCAATGACACCGCCGAGCCGTCCCCGCCAGCCAAGGCATCGCGGTCATGACTGCCAATGTGCACCGGCGTACACCCGCGCTGGCGGTGAGCGATGCCCGGGGCCTGCCGGTACGGCAAGTTGCTTACCTGCGTAACGTGGCCGATGACACACCTGCTGCCCTTGTCAGCCACCAGCAACATGACCACGCCGAACGTCTGATCGAGCAGTGGGACCCACGCCTGTCGGCACCTGCCCTGACCACGGTCTACAGTCTGGACGGTACGGTGTTGAAATCCGACAGCGTCGACGCCGGTTGGCGCCTGACCCTGCCCGGGCGGGCCGGTGAGCCTTTGGAGCGTTGGGACGAGCGCGGCAGCCATTGGCGCACGACGTTCGACAAGCAATTACGAGTGATCGCGGTCGAGGAAAATGGCGAGGTCAATGTCGATGTGTTCACCTATTCCGACGCCTCGGCCGATGCGAGGCACAACCAGCGTGGCCAGTTGCGGGAGCAGAAAGATCGCTCGAGTTCGCTGCGCACCGACAGTTTTGCCCTCAGTGGCCAGCCGCTGAGCGAGACGCGCACCTTCCAGGATGAGGCAGCGTTCACCAGCCACTCGGTGTTCAGCCCGATGGGCGCAGTGCTGGAACAGACCGACGCCGGCGGCCATCGGCGCCGCTCTTGTTACGGTCTGGCCGGGCACCTCAAGCGAGCGGATCTGTGGATCAGCGGCACGCCGGACTGGCAAGCGGTGCTGCTGGATACGCAGTACAACGCCAACGACCAGATCATCGAGCAACTGGCCGGCAATCAGGTGCGCAGTCAGTGGACCTACGACCCGGCGGACGCTCGTTTGCACACTCAATCAAGTCGCAAGGACGGCGGGGGCGTCCTGCAAAACGTCGAATACTTCTACGACCGTGTCGGCAATATCACTCGCATCGAAGACCACGCCTTTCAGCCACGCTACTTCGCCAACCAGTTGATCGACGGCCACCGCGATTTCACCTACGACTCGCTTTATCGACTGACCAGCGCCACCGGCTACGACGACGCCCCTCCACCGGACATTCCCGGCCTGCCGCAACCGGGCGATCCGAACAATCGACTCAATTACACCCAGACCTATCAATACGACAACGGCGGTAATCTGATCGAACTGTGTCACGTACGAGACGGTAATAGCTTTACTCGACAAATGTGCATCGACCCGAACAGCAACCGCGGCGTGCGCTGGAAAACCGGCGACGATCTGCCGGACTTTGACACGTTGTTTGATCGCCACGGCAATCAGCTGGAGCTCAAGCAAGGGTCGACGTTGCAATGGAACGCGCGCGACGAGCTGGAAAGCGTGCCGCTGGTGACTCGAAAAAACAGCAACAGCGACGCCGAGCATTACCATTACAGCCAGGGCCAGCGCGTCTTCAAATGCCATGAATGGTTCACCGACACGACCCGCCACTTTCATCAGGTGCGTTACCTGCCCGGCCTGGAAATCCGCAGCAAAGACAACGGCGAAGAGCTGCACGTCATCACCCTCGGTAATGCGCGTTGTCTGCACTGGGTCAGCGGACGCCCCGGCGGCATCGAAAACAATCAACTGCGCTACACCCTCGAAGATCACCTCGGTTCCTGCGTCATGGAGATCGATCAACAGGCCGACGTGATCAGCGAGGAAGGTTATTACCCCTTCGGCGAAACGGCGTGGATGGCCGCACGACACGAAGTGGAAGTGCGCTACAAATTCATCCGTTATTCGGGCAAGGAGATGGATGTCAGTGGCTTGTACTACTACGGCGAGCGCTACTACGCGCCGTGGTTGCAGCGCTGGATCAGTGCGGACCCGGCGGGGGATGTGGACGGGCTGAATCTCTATGGATTTGTAGGCAACAATCCAATGAGCTACATCGATACTGGTGGTACGACAAGAACACCATCGCAGCTCAAAGATGTTATCGCCGAAGAGTCGAAATTTCTTGCTCATATTCCAGGCGGAATGAGTGAAGTACAGAGTACGTTGGCGGACTTGACCTCTCCTAAAACCTTTCGAATAAAACTTATAAAAAACTTCATCTATCTTGCAGGACGAGCGACTGTAGGTTTCTTCAGCGGTTATGGTACGACCGGTATGCTTCCATCAAATATGCCAGGAGAACTACAAGGCTTGACCGTAGGCAACGAGACCGCCGACTACGCGAGTAGGGCCTACTCAAACATCACATCACAACTGAACGCATCTATTCTTCCGCGACACTCGGATCTGGATGTGCAATTACTACACGATCAAAGCTCTGGAAAGTCCGCCAGCCCCTTGGATAGATACTCTGTAGCGCCAACGACCTGGCAGGAAAGATCTGAAAATATTAGAGCATTGTTCAGTCTTGGACGTGATTCGGTTGGCGGAGCCCTGATTCCCGGAGTCTCAGAACTCGCTGAGCTTTTCCAACTATCGAAGGACACGACCAAAGCCGAGCAACTACTGAGCAAATTCGAATTAGATGTGTATGACTCAATGCTCGACAGCCTGCGCGAGGGCATTGTCCGTTCATCAGAGGCCATTAATGTCGCGTTCAACGAACTGGGGGTCGAGCAGGTATATACGAACTCTATAGATTACCTGAGAGACCTTGGACAAGGACGGGTCGCCGCTTCGAATTCAAGGATGATTGAACTCTCGGCAATCAGGCTTTCAACAGAAAGTGCACTGCGCAGCGTAGACCAAACCAAAGCCGTACTCGCCAGATATCGAGTCTACGCAGCGGAAAAGGCTGTGAAGCGGGCAGCCTGAGGCCATGAGGACGCACATGGACTCATTGCATTCAGGCACCCCGACCCTCCATAGCTGGGATCCGCGCAAGCTGCCGGTCAGAACAGTGGGTTACTTGCACACTGTGACCAATGACGCATTCACTGCCCTGGTTACCCGGCAACATCACGACCACGCAGGACGACTGGTTGAACAATGGGATCCGCGTCTGTCTGTCCCGTGTCTGACCACGGCTTATCGTCTGGACGGCAAGGTATTGAGAATCGACAGCGTCGACGCTGGCTGGCGTCTCAACCTGCCTGGGCTGGCCGCTGAGCCGTTGCAACGCTGGGACGCGCGCGACACGCATTGGCGCACGACCTTCGATAAGCAACTGCGCGTGGTGGAGGTCAAGGAAAACGGAGAGGATGTCGACACTTTCAGCTACGCCGATGCCACGGCTGACGCGGGGCATAACCAGCGCGGCCAGTTGCTGGAACAGCAAGACCGTTCGGGTTTATTGCGCACCGACAGCTTCGCTCTCGCCGGCCAGTCGCTGACAGAAACACGCACCTTTAGAGATGGCCAGGCGTTCACCAACCAACGGCGATTCAGCCCCCTCGGCGCGGTACTGGAACAGACTGACGCCGGCGGTCATCGACAACAGTCGCGCTACGGTCTGGGCGGACAGCTCAAGCAAACACGCCTGCAAATCAACGGCAAGACCGATTGGCAAGCGGTGCTGCTGGATGCGCAGTACAACGCCGCCGACCAGATCATCGAACAACTGGCCGGCAATCAGGTGCGCAGTCAGTGGACCTACGACCCGATGGACGGCCGTTTGCACACCCAGTCCAGTCGCAAGGACAGTGGCGCTGTTCTTCACGATTTCGAATATTTTTACGACCCTGTCGGCAACATCACCCGCATCGAAGACCACGTCTTTCAGCCACGCTACTTCGCCAACCAGTTGATCGACGGCCACCGCGACTTCACCTACGACTCGCTCTATCGGCTGACCAGCACCACCGGCTACGACGACGCCCCGCCGCCGGACATTCCCGGCCTGCCGCAATCGGGCGACCCGAACAATCGCCTCAATTACACCCAGACCTATCGGTACGACAACGGCGGTAATCTGATCGAACTGCGTCACGTACGAGACGGCAATCCCTTTACCCGCCAAATGTGCGTCGACCCGAACAGCAACCGCAGCGTGCGCTGGAAAACCGGCGACGATCTGCCGGATTTCGACACCCTGTTTGATCGCCACGGCAATCAACTGGATCTCAAGCAAGGGTCGACGTTGCACTGGAACGCGCGCGACGAACTGGAAAGCGTAGCGCTGGTGACTCGAAAAAACAGCAACAGCGACGCCGAGCATTACCGTTACAGCCAAGGCCAGCGCGTCTTCAAATGCCATGAATGGTTTACCGACACGACCCGCCACTTTCATCAGGTGCGATACCTGCCCGGCCTGGAAATCCGCACCAAAGACAACGGCGAAGAGCTGCACGTCATCACCCTCGGCAATGCACGTTGCCTGCACTGGGTCAGCGGACGCCCCGGCGGCATCGAAAACAATCAACTGCGCTACAGCCTGAAAGATCACCTCGGTTCCTGTGTCATGGAGCTTGATCAACAGGCCGATGTGATCAGCGAGGAAGGCTATTACCCCTTCGGCGAAACGGCGTGGATGGCCGCACGACATGAAGTGGAAGTGCGCTACAAATTCATCCGTTATTCGGGCAAGGAGATGGATGTCAGTGGTTTGTACTACTACGGTGAGCGCTATTACGCAGCGTGGTTGCAACGCTGGGCCAGTGCCGATCCGGCGGGGGATGTGGATGGGCTGAATCTGTATGTGTTCGTGGGCAACGATCCGATCGGCCATGTCGACTTCAACGGTGAAATAAAATGGCCCACTCTGGATGCTCTGAATGCCGGAGTGGATCGGATCATTGCTTCGCAAAATGCGAGCCATGCCAGAAATGGACAACGCCTTGCAGAAAAACGTATGGCCCGCCAAATGAATGATCAGATGATGCAACACATTGAAATCCTGGGGATCACCCAGCGCCGCACAAGCGATGCCGCAAAGCAACTCGACAGAATGGGTTCAGGCAGCGACATTGCCTTGGCGACAACACGCAGAACGCTGGTATTGGTCGCAAGCAAAGCCCTCAGTTATGGCGTCGGTCTAACGGTCGGTGTCGGTGCTCAGGCACTCGGCGCAGCGGCACCCGGTGTCGGCAATGTGATAGGCGCAGGGATGGGCTACGGCGCAAAAATCGGGGTCAGCGCGCTCATCGACTATGCGGCCGAAAGAACCGGACTGAGCGCGTCGGTCAATTTGAAAACCTCCAAAGTGTCAGCGGACACTATTATTGAGAAAGCCCAACACAAACAAATGCAGCCGCTTGAGTACTTAAACGCCAAACTCCAGGGCTTGATTCCCCGCGACAAAAAATCCGGACTCAAGTTGGTGAAGGAGGCGGGCGCTCAACTAACGGCGGTGGGCGTGAAGGGAACTCTCAATTCACTACCTCCCGCAGCGGCCGGCGCCATCGCTAGCGGAGCCGCGGCGTTATGGGCGTTGCCGGAAATTGTCAATGAAACGGCTAAGGCCATCGCTGGAAAATCCAGCGAAAAAATGCTTGCATTCGAAGGGAAAATTCTCGGACTTGCACAGGCTATCGAGGCGAGTAACAACACGGTCCATGAGTATGCTCACGCACTTGGCAGGACAAGCATGAACGGCGTCGACCTCAACGATCTAGACCAGGAAACAGCCCGAATCACCGACATGCTCCACGGTCTGGCGTTAACGGTGCAAAAGCATAGAACTGCTCACAACGCCGCCGCGTAAATGGGCGGCTTTCTGAGCGGGGACAATGTTCCCGCCTGCCGACATGCTATCGTGCCCGCCCGACTGCCATCCGTTTGCCCAGCATGCTGCCGACTTCCCGTACCTTGCGTCTGTCGTTGTATACCCTGCTGATCATTGCCGGCGCGGCGCTTGCCGCCACACTTGCGATCCGCCACGCCGAACGTCAGGCGCTGGAGGAAGACGCCGCCCGTGCCAACCAGCAACTGGCGTTGTACGCCAATTCCCTGCACACCCTGATCGACCGCTACCGTGCCCTGCCCGCCGTGCTGGCGCTGGACCCGCAATTGCGTTCGGCGCTGGCCGGGCCGGTCGATGCCGCCGAACAGGCAGCGCTGAACCTGAAGCTCGAAAAGATCAACGGCGCGGCACAATCCTCGACCCTTGAACTGCTCGACCGCACGGGCCTCGCCGTGGCGGCGAGCAACTGGCGTCTGCCGAGCAGTTACGTCGGCCACAATTACGGTTTTCGTCCCTACTTCAGCCAGACCCGCACCCAGGGCACCGGGCGCTTTTATGCCGTGGGCGTGACCAGCGGAATTCCCGGCTACTTTCTCTCCAGCGCGGTGCTGGGTGACAACGACGAGTTCCTTGGCGCGATGGTGGTCAAGCTGGAATTCCCCGAACTGGAACGGGAGTGGAGTCAGGGCAATGACACGCTGCTGGTCAGCGATGCGCGCGGGATTATCTTCATCGCCAATCAGCCCGGCTGGCGTTATCGCGCGCTGCGGCCGTTGAGCGCCCGCGACATGGATGAGATCAAAGCCACCCGGCAGTACGACAAGCAATCGCTGCTGCCCTTGACTCATTTATCGCTGCGCCGCTTCGATGACAACAGCGATCTGCGTCGCGTCGAAGGCCCGCAAGGCACGGCGGATTATCTGTGGGAATCGCTGCCCCTGAGCGCCGAAGGCTGGACCCTGCACCTGCTGCGCCATCCGCAAGTGGCGTTCGAAGACCTGCGCAACGCCGGGCTGGCCGCCGCCGGGGTGTGGCTGGCGCTGGTGTTTCTGTTGCTGTTTCTCAACCAGCGCTGGCGCCTGTCGAAGATTCGTCAGCGCAATCGCCAAGAGCTGGAACAACTGGTGGAAGAACGCACCCGCGACTTGCGCACCGCGCAGGACGGTCTGGTGCAATCAGCCAAACTCGCCGCGCTGGGGCAGATGTCCGCCGCGCTGGCCCATGAAATCAATCAGCCGCTGACCGCTCAGCGCATGCAACTGGCGACCCTGCGCCTGTTGCTCGACCATGGCCGTGTCGACGATGCCTATAAAGCCCTGAAACCGGTGGACGAAATGCTCACGCGCATGGCCGCCCTCACCGGCCACCTCAAGACCTTCGCGCGTAAAAGTCCCAGCGGCTTGCGCGAACGACTGGATCTGGCGACGGTGGTTGATCAATCGCTGCAGTTGCTCGATGCGCGGCTGCGCGATGAGCAGGTCAGTCTGGTGCTGCACCTGACCCGTCCGGCGTGGGTGCGCGGTGATGCGATTCGTCTCGAACAGGTGCTGATCAACCTGTTGCGCAATGCCCTTGATGCGATGCAGGGTAAACCCTGCAAGCGCCTGGAAATCCGTCTGGAAGCCGATGAGCAACTGTGGCGCCTGAGCGTCAGCGACAATGGCGGCGGCATCGCCGAGGACCATTTGGGCCAGGTCTTCGACCCGTTCTTCACCACTAAACCGGTGGGCGACGGCCTGGGTCTCGGCCTGGCGGTATCCTTCGCCATCGTGCATGAATCCGGCGGCCGCCTGAGTGCTGAAAATGGCGACAGCGGCGCGGTGTTCAGCCTGACTTTGCCGATCGATCTGGAGGCACACATCTGATGCTCAACTCAGTGATGGTGGTCGATGACGAAAGCAGCATTCGCAGCGCCGTTGAACAGTGGCTGAGCCTGTCGGGCTTCGAGGTGCAGTTGTTCAGCCGCGCCGAAGACTGCCTCGCCGCCCTGCCCGCGCACTTTGCCGGGGTGATCCTCAGCGACGTGCGCATGCCCGGCATGGGCGGCCTGGCGTTGTTGGCCGAAGTGCAGAAACGCGACGCTGACCTGCCGGTGATTCTGCTCACTGGTCATGGCGATGTACCGATGGCGGTCGAGGCGATGCGCGACGGCGCCTACGACTTTCTGGAAAAACCGTTCAGCCCGGAAACCCTGCTCGGCAGCTTGCGCCGGGCGCTGGACAAACGCCGTCTGATTCTGGAAAACCGTGCCCTGCACGAGCAGGCCGACAACCGCGCCAAACTTGATGCGACGTTGCTCGGCGTGTCCCGTGGCTTGCAGACGTTGCGTCGACAGGTGCTGGATCTGGCGGCGTTGCCGGTCAACGTGTTGATCCGTGGCGAAACCGGCAGCGGCAAGGAACTTGTCGCGCGTTGCCTGCATGATTTCGGCCCGCGCGCGGCCAAGCCGTTCGTGGCGCTGAACTGCGCGGCGATTCCTGAGCAGTTGTTCGAGGCGGAGTTGTTCGGTCACGAGAGCGGCGCGTTCACCGGCGCCTCGGGCAAGCGCATCGGCAAGCTGGAATACGCCGATGGCGGCACCTTGTTTCTCGATGAAATCGAAAGCATGCCGCTGGCGCAACAGGTGAAACTGCTGCGCGTATTGCAGGAGCAAAAGCTTGAACGGCTGGGTTCGAACCAGAGCATTCGCGTCGATCTGCGCATTGTTGCGGCGACCAAACCGGATCTGCTCGATGAAGCCCGGGCCGGACGTTTTCGCGAGGATCTGGCCTATCGCCTGAACGTCGCCGAACTGCGTTTGCCGCCGCTGCGCGATCGTCGTGAAGACATTCCGCTGCTGTTCGAAACCTTCGCCCACAATGCCGCTGAACGCCTGGGGCGTACCTTTCCACCCTTGAGCGGCGCACAGTTGAGTCACCTGCTCAGCCATGACTGGCCGGGCAACGTGCGAGAACTGGCGAACGTTGCCGAACGCCAGGTGTTGGGGCTGGATGAACCGGCGCCGGGGATCGATCCGGGGCAATCGCTGGCGGCGCAGCAGGAGGCGTTTGAGGCGCAGTGTTTGCGCGCGGCGCTGACCCGGCACAAGGGCGATGTGAAAGCGGTGCTGGAAGAGTTGCAACTGCCGCGCCGTACGTTCAATGAAAAGATGCAGCGGCATGGGTTGAGTCGGGAGATGTTTCTGAGCGAGTGAGTCGGGCTTGGGATTTTCGGTGTGGCTGAGATCTTTCCCCCTCACCCCAGCCCTCTCCCCCAAGGGGGCGAGGGGGAAGGGAGCCGATCTTCATGCTGTTCAAAACCTGAGTTCGACTCGGTATCTCAGGTCGGTGTAACTCGAACAATCCACTCGGTCACCCCAGCTCTCTCCCCAAGGGGGCGAGGGGGAAGGGAGCCGATCTTTATGCTGTTCGAAACCTGAGTTCGACTCGGTATCTCAGGTCGGTGTAACTCGAACAATCCACTCGGTCACCCCAGCTCTCTCCCCCAGGGGGCGAGGGGGAAGGGAGCCGATCTTTATGCTGTTCAAAACCTGAGTTCGACTCGGTATCTCAGGTCGGTGTAACTCGAACAATCCACTCGGTCACCCCAGCTCTCTCCCCCAGGGGGCGAGGGGGACGGGAGCCGATCTTCATGCTGTTCGAAACCTGAGTTCGACTCGGTATCTCAGGTCGGTGTAACTCGAACAATCCACTCGGTCAGTCCCCTCTCCCCCTGGGAGAGGGTTAGGGTGAGGGGCTTTTGATCTTCGCCCCAATAAGCGGAAATCCGCTCATCAAACCAAATCCTTCGGCGATATCCCGCTCACCCCAACCCGCTCGGCCCTCTAAACCGGCCCTCCCCCCGTTGGCACACCTCCTGCTATAGCCCTCGCAGGCTGCGTTCCAACGCGCTCCACAAAAACAATTAAACGAAGGATCCTTCAATGGATAACTCCAACGCCCTGCCACTTGGGTCGGCTGCCGTGCCGGCCAAAGAAAGAACCACCGCCAGCCGGATCAAATCGATCTTCAGCGGTTCCGTCGGCAACATGGTCGAGTGGTACGACTGGTATGTGTATGCCGCCTTCTCCCTGTACTTCGCGAAAACCTTTTTCCCTGCCGGTTCCACCACCGCCCAACTGATGAACACCGCTGCGATCTTCGCCGTCGGCTTTCTGATGCGTCCGATCGGTGGCTGGCTGATGGGCATGTACGCCGACAAGGTCGGACGTAAAAAAGCCCTGATGGCCTCGGTCTACCTGATGTGCTTCGGCTCGCTGCTGATCGCCCTCAGCCCGAACTACGAAACCATCGGCATCGGCGCGCCGATCCTGCTGGTGTTCGCGCGACTGCTGCAAGGCCTGTCGGTCGGTGGCGAATACGGCACCTCGGCGACCTATCTCTCGGAGATGGCGACCAAGGAACGTCGCGGCTTCTTCTCCAGCTTCCAGTACGTGACCCTGATCTCCGGCCAGCTCATCGCGCTGGGCGTACTGATCGTGCTGCAGAACGTGCTGACCACTGAACAGCTGTACGCGTGGGGCTGGCGTATTCCGTTCGCCATCGGCGCGCTGTGTGCGGTCGTGGCGCTGTACCTGCGTCGCGGCATGGAAGAAACCGAGTCGTTCACCAAGAAAGAGAAGTCCAAGGAAAGCGCCATGCGCACCTTGATGCGCCACCCCAAAGAGTTGTTGACCGTAGTCGGCCTGACCATGGGCGGCACCCTGGCGTTCTACACCTACACCACCTACATGCAGAAATACCTGGTGAACACGGTCGGCATGAGCATCTCCGACTCGACCACCATTTCTGCCGCCACGCTGTTCCTGTTCATGTGCCTGCAACCGATCATCGGTGGCCTCTCGGACAAGATCGGTCGTCGTCCGATCCTGATCGCTTTCGGCGTGCTGGGGACGATCTTCACCGTGCCGATCCTGATGACCCTGCACACCATTCAAACCTGGTGGGGCGCGTTCTTCCTGATCATGGCGGCGCTGATCATCGTTAGCGGCTACACCTCGATCAACGCGGTGGTCAAAGCTGAATTGTTCCCGACTGAAATCCGCGCCCTGGGCGTCGGCCTACCGTACGCACTGACCGTATCGATCTTCGGCGGCACCGCCGAATACATCGCGCTGTGGTTCAAGAGCATCGGCATGGAAACCGGTTACTACTGGTACGTGACCGCGTGCATCGCAGTGTCGTTGCTGGTGTACATCACCATGAAGGACACCCAGAAACATTCGCGAATCGTGACTGACTGATCGGGTTTTCACAGCCACTGCAACGGTGACTGTGATGGACTCTTCGCGAGCAGGCTCGCTCCCACATTTGGAATGCATTTTTCCTGTGGGAGCGAGCCTGCTCGCGAATGGGGTCACCGCGTTATCCAGACCTGCATGAAAAAATCCTCACACACGCCGCAACGCGATTAATCGCTAATTAATGCTGCCCGCTCATTCTGCAATCACCTGATCGATGACCTGCGCGACGCTCGCTCCGACGACGAAAGCGAATTCAACGCGCCGCCCTTAATATCAAGTTAATCGATTGTTTTTAGCATTATTTTGCGCTTTTTAATCAATTTAGTTGGCGTAGCATTAAACCCATGCAAGACACATCGCCAACGAATCTGGAGTAACCGACATGAAAACCAAACTGATCCTCGCCGTGACCCTGTCCGTACTGGCCGCCAACACTTTCGCTGCCGACGGCTCGGACAAAACCAAATCTGCCGACTTCATCAGCGGCGCCAGCGCGGCCATTGAAACCAGCCACTCGGGTACTTACGCCGCTGACGGTTTTGATAAAACCAACATTGGTAGAGCTGTGGCTGCCGATGGTTTCGACAAGACCAATCTGGGTAAAACAGTTGCTGCTGACGGCTTCGACAAAACCGGCACCGCCGCTGCCATCAGCTAAGTATCAGCAGTCCTCTCACAGCCCGGCCTTGGCCGGGCTTAGTCATTTCTGGGGCATGATAATTTCCTCAAATACACAAATCCCCTGTAGGAGCTGCCGAAGGCTGCGATCTTTTGATCTTGATCTTTAAAAGCAAAATCAAAAGATCGCAGCCTTCGGCAGCTCCTACACGGGGTTTTGCGTCTGGCTGGAAATATGCCGGGCGTCCTTGCACTATGGCTGCATCCGAAACGCAGCCTCAGGAACTCACCCTCCATGCCCGATGACATCCACTTCTACGAACCCGCCAACGGCCACGGTCTGCCCCACGATCCGTTCAACGCCATCGTCGGTCCACGGCCTATCGGCTGGATTTCTTCACAGGATGCCAACGGCCGGTTGAACCTGGCGCCGTACAGTTTCTTCAACGCCTTCAACTACATTCCGCCGATCATCGGTTTTTCCAGCGTCGGGCGCAAAGACAGCCTGAACAACATCGAGCAGACCGGCGAGTTCGTCTGGAACCTCGCCACCCGCCCGCTGGCCGAACAGATGAATCAGAGCTGCGCGATGGTCGCGCCTGAGGTCAACGAGTTTGAGTTGGCGGGATTGACGACCGTCGCGTCAAAGGTGATTTCGGTGCCACGGGTGGCCGAAAGTCCGGTGTCCTTCGAGTGCAAGGTCACGCAGATCATTCAATTGCAGCGCGCTGATGGCGAGACGGTGCCGAGCTGGCTGATCCTCGGCGAAGTGGTCGCCGTGCACATCGCCAAGTGGCTGTTGAAGGATGGCATCTACGACACCGCCGCGGCAGAACCGATTCTGCGCGGCGGCGGGCCGGCGGATTACTTCCAGCTGGGGCCTGAGGCCCTGTTCAAGATGTGGCGTCCGGGCGCCAGCAAGTAACGCGTTACCAGATCAAGTCGGCGTCTTCAGTGACGCCCTTGAGGTTATCCAGCTCATTGATGGCTGCTTCATCGGCAGCAATCGCGCCGGGGAAGACTTGATCATTCAGCAGTTTGTGAAAGCGTGGTGCGCCGCCATCGACCAGGGCCTTGACCGCGATTGCCGCGTGATAGCCCTTGTTGCCGCCCAACTCGACGGGGACGACTGCGGAAACTGCTTCGAAGTGCTCGAACTCTTTACGTGCCATGTCACACATCCCGGCTCAGACAAATTAAGCCGGACATTAAACCCTCAACCGACGAGTTTGTGTACCGGCGCCGGGCATTGGCCGAGGGCTTGCGCCGCCGACACGTCCTTGAAAGTGTGGAAGTCGAGGCTGTTGACCACCAGCTCCTGCACCAGCTCGGCGAAGATTTCCATCGACGGGCTGTTGAAATAGTTGGTCATCATTTGCTGACTGCTCCAGAACCCGGAGACCAGCCACAACTCCGGATCACACTGCGAATGCTGCAAGGCAAAGCTCAGGCAACCGGGGGCGGCGCGGGACGGATCGATCAACGCGCTCAGGCGTACACCGAGTTCCGCCGAACGCCCGGCGCGCGCTCGAACGAAGGCCATATGACTGACGGGAATCTGCTTGGACATGTTCAACCCTCCCAGGGAGTCGCGTGGCAGCCGGGGGACGGGCTGCGACAGGATCAAAGGTTAAGGGCCGAGCGCCAGGCGCCGTTAGTCGATTCCTGCCGCCGCGTTGCACAATCCTGCGAGACTGCATCCAGAAGCTGTAACAACCTGTAAAACGGCGTCACACGGTTGTCATACGCGTTTTGTGTAGGAGCTGCCGAAGGCTGCGATCTTTTGGTTTTGCTTTAAAGATCAACAGATCGCAGCCTTCGGCAGCTCCTACAGGGTTGAATCGCGACAGGCGCGAAAACAGCTCCGGGCAGAATCAGGCAAGCATTTCGCAGGATGTGTCTACCGCTGGCGCTTGCACAAACATATGCTCTGCTCCATTCCACCTCCCCTGCCGAGGATGCCGTGCATGACGTCATTCGATCGTTTTCAAGCCGAACCCAGCGCTGACATGGAAAAACAGCGTGCGGAACTGGCGGCGATCATCCGCCGCAACACCACCGACGATGGCAGCTACGAGACCGCCATCGGCTCGCTGTTCATGTCGCGCCACACAAAATCCCACGACTTTGCCCCGGTGCTCGCGCAACCGGCGCTGTGCATCATGGCGCAGGGGCGCAAAGAGGTGCGCCTGGCCGACGAGTTCTTCAACTACGACCCGCTGAATTATCTGGTGGTGTCGGTTTCGATGCCGCTGAGCGGGCGCGTGGTCAATGTCTCGCCGGAGGAACCGATCCTCGCTGTGCGCCTGGATATCGACCCGACAGAAATCACCGCGCTGATCGCTGACGCCGGCCCCATGGGCGTACCGACTCGGCCGACCGGGCGTGGTTTGTATGTCGAGCAGATCGACAGTTCGATGCTCGATGCCGTGCTGCGTCTGGCACGTTTGCTCGATGCGCCGAAAGACATCGCCATGCTCGCACCGCTGATTCGCCGGGAGATTCTTTATCGCCTGCTGCGCAGTCCGCAGGGGCATCGCTTGTATGAAATCGCGATTGCCAACAGTCAGAGCCATCGCATCAGCCAGGCGATCAAATGGCTTAACGGCAACTTCGAGCAGCCGTTGCGCATTGATGATCTGGCCAAGGAAGTGAACCTCAGCGTCTCGACCTTGCATCACCGTTTCAAGGCGATGACGGCGATGAGCCCGCTGCAGTATCAGAAGCAATTGCGCCTGCAAGAGGCGCGGCGCCTGATGCTGGCCGAGGGGCTGGAGGCTTCGGCGGCGGGGTATCGGGTGGGGTATGAAAGTCCGTCGCAGTTCAGCCGCGAGTACAGCCGGCTGTTTGGTGCGCCGCCGTTAAGGGATTTGGCGCGGTTGCGGCTTTCGGTGTGACCGTTTAGAAGCCCCTCACCCTAGCCCTCCCGAAACGTCGGACCGCCCAAAGGGAGAGGGGACTGAATGGGGAATATTGGAGAGGTTCACCGACCTGAAAGTGCTTTGCCGAATCCATAATCAACTGGATTTTTCAAGTCGATGAATAGCGCTTGCTTTGCCGAATCCATAATCGAATCGATATCTCAGGTCGATGGATAACGCCAGACACCTCGGTTGGCTCCCTCTCCCTCCGGGCGGTCCGACGTTTCGGGAGGGCTGGGGTGAGGGGCGATTCGGAGTCAGAACTCGCTCTACGCCCCCAACACCCGACAAGCCTCCACCGGCAACGTCACCGACACCGGATGGCCAATCCCCAATCCGATTCCCTGACACGGCGTGCTCAACGCCGTAAACGTCACCCCGGAACACTCCACCGTGGTCTCGATGGTCGCGCCGATATCGCGCACAAACGTCACCTTGCCGAGCAATCGATTGCCCGCCGTCGCTTGCGGCGCAGACAGTTGCAGGTCTTCCGGACGAATCAGCATCTTCACTTTCTGCCCCACGACAATGCTGCTGCAGATCGGCACTTGCAGCGCATCACCGCCGGGCAGGCTGACCTTGCCATCACCCAATGCGGTAGCCGGGAAAATATTGCCCGAGCCGATGAAGTCAGCGACAAACTCGTTGGCCGGATGCCGGTAGATTTCGATCGGCGTGCCGACCTGCTGCACCTTGTGCTCGCCCAGCACAACGACGATATCCGCCATGGTCATCGCTTCGCGCTGATCGTGGGTGACCATGATTGTGGTGATGTTCAGGCGCTGTTGCAGTTGGCGGATTTCCACCTGCATCGATTCGCGCAGCTTGGCGTCGAGCGCCGACAGCGGCTCATCGAGCAGGAGGATTTTCGGGTGCGAGGCAATCGCCCGGGCAATCGCCACGCGCTGCCGCTGACCGCCGGAAAGTTTCGCCACCGGGCGATCGATCATCGCCTGCAACTGGATCAGCTCCAGCAACTCGACCACCCGCTTGCGCTGATCAGCCTTGCTGACGCCGCGCAGTTTCAACGGGTAGGCGATGTTCTCGCCGACGGTCATGTGCGGGAACAGCGCCAGCGACTGGAACACCATGCCGAAGTTGCGCAGGTGCGCCGGGGTCTGGCCGATGTCCTCGCCGTCCAGGCGAATCTCGCCGCCAGTGAGGGTTTCCAGCCCGGCGATCATCCGCAACAGGGTGGTTTTGCCGCAGCCGGAAGGGCCGAGGAAACACACCAGTTTGCCTTCCGGCAAATGCAGGTTGACGTCTTGTACCGCGCACGCCGAGCCGTAGAATTTCTCGACGTTTTCCAGAATCAGACCAGTCATGTTGCACCTCAAATCAAAAGGAAACGCCGCCCTCGCCCACCAGCTTCTCCAGCGCCCAGATCAGGACGAAGTCGATCAGCACGATCAGCACGGCAAACGAGAACACGGTAGGGTCAAGCGATGACACGGTGCGGCTGTACATCCAGATCGGCACGGTCATGACGTCGATGGTGTAGAGGAAATAGGTCACGGTGAACTCGTTGAACGAGACGATGAACGCCAGCAGCATGCCCGCCAGAATCCCCGACTTCATCAACGGCACCACCACATCGACAATCGCGCGCAATGGCGAGGCGCCGAGCATCCGCGCCGCTTCCTCGACTTCGTTGCCGATGGAAAGCATCGCCGCCGTGCAGTTTTTCACCACAAATGGCAAGGCCAGAATCACGTGGGCGATCACCAATCGCGAGGTGGTCATGTGGAACGGCAGGCTGTCGAACACCAGCAGCAATGCCAGACCCAACACCACCATCGGAAACACCAGCGGCAGCGACATCAGTTGCAGCGCCACGGCTTTGCCACGGAACTCGCAACGGGTCAGCGCGTAAGCCGCGGGCACGGCGATCAGCGTGGCGAAGATCATCGTCAGGCACGACACCAGCAGACTGGTGGCCATCGCCTGACCGAGGCTCAGCACATCGCTGGCGTCCGGCGAAACGAAGGTGTGCCAGGCCGCTTTGTACCATTGCAGGCTGTAGCTGCTCGGCGGGAAGTCGAGGTTCGACGCACCGCTGAACGACATGACGATCATGGTCAGGATCGGCAACACCGCCAGCAGCAGAATGAAGCCGGAGAGGATGCCGGCGAACTTGCCGGTTTCGCCGGGCAGCAGCGCCATGCGCTTCTTGGTCAGGGCACTCATTGCGAAGCCTCCAGCAGACGCCGACGACGGCCAGTGATGTATTCGGACAAGGTCATGATCGCCAGCGTGGTGACAATCAGTACGACACCGGCAGCGGACGCGGCAGGCCAGTTCATCAGCGGCGCGATCTGGTCATGCACCATCACCGCCAGCATCGGCACGCGACGACCGCCGAGCAGCAACGGCACGACGAAGCTGCTGGCGTTGTAAGCGAACACCAGCGTTGCGCCAGTGATGATCCCGGGCAAACTCATCGGTAACACCACTTGGCGGAACACCTGAAAACGGCTGGCGCCGAGGGTCGCGGCGGCTTCCTCATAAGTGCGGGCGACGCCGCGCATGGCACTGGCGATCGGCAGCACGGCGAGCGGAAACGCGGTTTGCACCAGCCCCATCAATACGCCGTTCTGGTTGTACAGCAACATGATCGGCCGCTTGATCAGGCCGAGCCCCATCAGCGCCTGATTGAGCATGCCGGCCGGGCCGAGAATCACCAGCCAGCCATAGCTTTGCAGCAGCAGATTGACCAGCAACGGCAGCAGTACCGCCGCGAGGAAAATCCGTCGCAGAAACGGCGAGGTCAGCCGCGACATGGTGTACGCCACCGGGATCGCCAACACCACGGCAATCACCGCGCTGATCAACGCCAGACGCAAGGTCAGCAACAAGGATTTCAGGTAGTACGGTTCGAGCAACTGGGCGTAACTGGCCAGGCTGAAACCGCTCCACTCCGCGCCTTTGGTGCCGACGCTCATGCGCAGCACCAGCAGGCTGGCGGCGATCAGCACGCCGAGAAACAGCATCGACGGCGTGAGGAAAAGCCACGCCCGCGCAGTCGGTGAAACAGCGCGCGTCGGGCGCACGTCAGCGGCGCCGACCGCTTGGGTCAGGGATTGATGTTCCATAGCAATGATCTCGTCAATGGAAAGCCAAACAACACATCCCTGTAGGAGCTGCCGAAGGCTGCGATCTTTTGATCTTGCTGTTGATCCTCATCTGCTCAGAGAAGATCAAAGGCAAAAGATCGCAGCCTTCGGCAGCTCCTACAGTGGGAGTTCGGCGTCAGGAAGAAAAAATTTCCGTATAGCGACGAATCCATTGGTCATGCACGGTGGCCAGGAAGGCGTTGTCGTGCATGATCGCCTTCTCGGCAATCTGCTCCGGCGTGAGGATGAACGGGCTCTTGCGCGCTTCGGCGGAGATGATCGCCTTGGCGTTGACCGGGCCGTTGAAGATGTCTTCGGCCATCTTGCCCTGCACCAGCGGGTCGAGGGAGTGATCGATAAACGCGTAAGCCAGATCGGTGTCGCCCGGACGATTCTTCGGCATCACCGAAAGCATCAGGTCGGTGTAAAAACCTTCCTTCATGCCGAAGGTAGCACCGAGGCCGTAGTTCGGATCGCGGATCTGCTTGGGGAAAAATGCCGGCGCATAGAGGCCGCCCATGTCCAGCGATCCGGTGCGGAACAGTTCGGCGATCTGGTTCGGGTTTTCACCCAAAGTCACCACGCGATCCTTGAGTTCGGCGAGCTTCTTGAAACCTGGTTCGATGTTGTGTTCGTCACCGCCGGCCAGTTTCGCGGCGATGATGATCAGGTCCATCGCTTCGGTCCAGTTCGGCGGCGGCAGGAAAATGTTCGGCGCCAGATCGGCATCCCACAACGCGGCGTAACTGCTTGGCGCGTCTTTTTGTGTGCGGGTGCTGTAGACCAGACTGTTGCACCACAACAGATAACCGATGCCGTGGCCATTGGCGCCGGTGCGGTATTGTTCCGGGACGTCGACCAGGTTGGGAATGCGGTTTAAATCAGGTTTTTCCAGCAGCCCGGCGGCGGCCAGACCCTCGGCACCGACACCGGCCAGGGTGATGATGTCGTACTGCGGACGGTCACCGCCGGCCTTGAGTTTGGCGACCATTTCCGAGGTGCTGCCAGTGCGGTCGGCGATGACCTTGGCACCGGTCTTGGCTTCGAACGTGGCGGCGATGTTACGCAGTGCGGCGAGGCCGGTGTCATCCGACCAGGTCAGCAAACGCAGGGTCTTGCCGGCAAAACGCGTATCGCTGGCGCTCGCCCGGATGAAGGGCATGCTCAGGGCGGCCGCCGCCACCGAGGCGACGCCGACGGTTTTAATGAATTGACGCCTGTTCAGATCGTGCTCGCCCATGACGGACTCCCTTTGTTCTTTTAAGTATGAGGTTGGTCGCAACCGTTGCATCCGCGCGGCCGGATCCGCGCCAAGCCCCGTTTTACAAGGGCTTTAGCGCTGCCGACGGGTTCATCCTGAGGTCGTGCAAAACACCTGACTATCGATAAAAACTCATTGAAGCCATGACGCCGACGCATGCCTCGTTGCGAGGCATGCGCTGACCTTTTTCGGGCGTTCAGAGCGCCCGGATCACGTGTTTGATTTCCTGAAAAGCGGCCAGGCCCCATGGCCCCAACTCGCGGCCGATACTGCTCTGCTTGTAACCGCCCCACGCCGTTTGCGGGAAGATCACTTGCGGTGCGTTGAGCCACACCAGCCCCGCCTGCAGGGCGTTGGCGACCCGCTCGGCGGTCTCGGCGTTACGCGTCACCACACTGGCGACCAGGCCGAATTGGCTGTCGTTGGCCAAGGCAATTGCCTCGGCTTCGCTGCTGAAACGGCGCACGCACAGCACCGGGCCAAAAATCTCTTCGCACCACAGCGCACTGTCGAGGGGCACGTCGGTGAACACGGTTGGCTGCAAAAAATAGCCACGCGGCAAATCTGCCGGACGATTGCCGCCGCAAAGCAGCTTCGCGCCAGCACTGAGACCGCGGTCGATGTGACCAAGCACACGCTGGTATTGCGCCTGATTGACCAGTGCGCCCATCTCCACGTCCGGGTCGAACGGGTCGGCGACGCGAATTGCTTGCGCACGCTTGTGCAAACGTTCGAGGAATTCGTCTGCCAGCTCATCGGCGACCAATACGCGGCTGGTGGCCGAGCACATCTGTCCGGCATTGAAGAAACCGCCACCGCAAGCCAGCTCGACCGCCAGTTCCAGATCAGCATCTTCGAGCACCAGCAGCGAAGATTTGCCGCCCAGCTCCAGACTCACGCCCTTCACTGTTTCAGCGGCGCGCTGCATCACCTGGACACCGACGGCGTTGCTACCGGTGAAGGAAATCTTGGCGATGCGCGGATCCGCCGACAGTGGTGCACCGACCGCCAGACCAGTACCGCAAACGACGTTGAACACGCCTGTGGGCAGGCCGGCTTCGGCGATGATCGCCGCCAGCTCCAGCTCTGGCAGCGGCGTGACTTCCGATGGCTTCAGCACCACGCAGCACCCGGCGGCCAGCGCCGGGGCGAGTTTCCACGCGGTGGTGACCATCGGGAAATTCCACGGCACGATCAGCCCGACCACACCGCACGGCTCGCGGCGCAGGCGGGCGCTGAAATCATCGCTGGGCAGCGGCACGTTGCTGTCCTGTCTGGCGTCGAGGCCTTCGGCGAGTTCGGCGTAGTACTCGAACGTGGCGATCACGTCATCGACGTCGATGGCCGCTTCGAACTGCGGTTTACCGTTGTTGCTCGACTGCAGGTTCATCAAGTGATCGCGACCGTTGCGCACGCCATTGGCGATGTTGCGCAGGATTGCGCCGCGCTCGGCACCGCTGGTTTGTGACCAATCCTTGAACGCGGCAGTGGCAGCGGCGACCGCTTGCTCGACCGCGTGCTCGTCACCGCCATTGACCGTGGTCAGCAACGCCTCGGTGGCCGGGTTGATCACGCGCAGATGTTCGCGGCCGGCCGACCATTGACCGTTGATGTAGAGGCCATCGAGTGTGGTTGGAAAACTGATCATTGGGCCACCGCCTGCATCCACTGGTGCTGGTCGATTTCGATCACGGTCGGGCCTTGGCGATCGGTCGCCGCACGTAGCGCACTGCGCAGTTGTTCCACCGAGCTGATCGCTTCGGCAGCGCAACCGAGGGCCTTGGCCACGCCGATAAAGTCCGGGGTGTAGATATCGACGCCGACCGGTTCGATGGCGCGGTTGACCATGTATTTCTTGATCTCTTCGTAGCCCTGGTTATTCCACAACAGGACAATCACCGGCGTGCGCGCTTCGACGGCGCTGGCCAGTTCCGGCAGGGTGAATTGCAAACCGCCATCGCCGATCAGGCACACCACCGGTGGCCGTGCACCTTTGTCGAGTTGGCCACCGAGCCATGCGCCAATCGCGGCCGGCAACGCATAGCCGAGGGTGCCGTAACCGGTCGACGAGTTGAACCAGCGGCGCGGACGCTCCGGATTGAACGTGAGGTTGCCGGTGTACACCGGTTGCGTGGAGTCGCCGACGAACACCGCGTCGGGCAATTCATGCAGCACGGTTTCGAGGAAGCGGGTTTGCGCCAGGGTCGGGGCATCCCAGGTTGCGGCGAGATCTTCACGCAGACGCGCGGCGCGCACCTGGCCCCAATCGTTGCGGCGCTCAGCCAGCGCTTTTTGCGACAAGGCGCTGAGCAGCGCCTGCGCGGCATTGCGTGAATCGGCAACCAATGCCACGTGTGGCGGATAGTGACGCACGGTCTGGTCGGCATCGATATCAATGCGCAGCAGTTTGCCGGGAATCTCGAAACCACCGGCGAAGGTCACGTCGTAATCGGTTTCGGCCAGTTCGGTGCCGATCGCCAGCACCACATCGGCGTCGGCGACCAGCGCGCGGGTGGCGACCAGGCTTTGCGTCGAACCGATCAGCAGCGGATGCGTCGACGGCAACATGCCCTTGGCATTGATGGTCAGCGCCACCGGTGCATCGAGCAGTTCGGCCAGTTCGGTGAGTTCGGCAGCGGCATCAATCGCACCGCCACCGGCGAGGATCAAGGGACGCTGAGCGCCGGCGAGCAACTCGCTCATACGGCTCACAGCGGCGGGCGCGGCGCCGGCGCGATCGATGTTGACCGGAACGCTGGCGAGCAAGTCATCGGCGTCTTCTACCAGCACGTCCAGCGGGATTTCGATGTGCACCGGACGCGGACGGCCGGCCTGGAACAAGGCGAATGCGCGAGCGAGCACGCCCGGCAACTCCGACGCCGACATCAGCGTGTGGGAGAACGCTGCGACGCCAGCGACCAGTGCGCTCTGGTTCGGCAACTCATGCAGCTTGCCGCGCCCACCGCCCAACTGGTTGCGGCTCTGCACGCTGGAGATCACCAGCATCGGGATCGAATCGGCGTAAGCCTGGCCCATGGCGGTGGTGATGTTGGTCATGCCCGGGCCGGTGATGATGAAGCACACCCCCGGTTTACCGCTGGTGCGCGCATAACCGTCGGCCATGAAACCGGCGCCCTGCTCATGCCGTGGGGTGACGTGGTTGATGCTCGAACGGGCCAGCCCGCGATACAGCTCCACGGTGTGCACGCCGGGAATGCCGAACACCTGCTCGACCCCGTAATCTTCGAGTAACTTGACCAGTACTTCGCCACACGTCGCCATGTCATTGCCCTTTTGTCAGCTAAAAACACAGGGCCTTTCTGTAGGAGTGAGCCTGCTCGCGATAGCGTCTTCACATTCAACACTGCGGTGACTGACTCACCGCTATCGCGAGCAGGCTCACTCCTACAGAGGGCCCTTCATGGGCTCATTGAACGGTCGGCAGGTAGCGGCAACAATCGATTAAAAGTCATACTAGCCATGTCCTCACGTCATACCTTGGATCCACATGAAACGACTGCCCCCCCTGCCCGCCCTGCATACGTTTCTGATCACCGCGCAGTGCTGCAACTTCACCCGGGCCGCCGAGCAGTTGCACATCACCCAGGGCGCGGTGAGCCGGCAGATCGCCGGACTGGAAGATCATCTGGGGTATGAATTGTTCATCCGCCTGGCCCGAGGGCTGGAGCTGACGGCTGAAGGAAGGGAATGGTTGCCGCGAGTGGAGAAGGTTTTCGGTCTGATCACTGAGGCCACCGAGCAGATCGGTCTCAAGCGCGAAACCCTGCAACTCAAGGCCCCCAGTTGTGTGATGCGCTGGCTGGTGCCACGCCTGCTGCAATGGCAAAAGGAACGCCCGGATGTGCCGGTCAAACTGACCACCACCCTGGCCCATGGCGTGGACTTTCAGCGCGAGCAATTTGACGCGGCGGTGATCTATGGAACGCCGCCGGACAACTCCTCGACGGCCCTGCACCTGTTCGATGAGCAACTGACCCCGGTCTGTTCACCGGCACTGTTGAAAGGCCCGCCAACGTTGTTCGAGCCGGCGGATCTGCAACAGCACTTGTTGCTGCATCCGACTTCCGACACTCAGGACTGGAAGGTCTGGCTGACAGCGGCCGAGTTGCAATTGAACAACGTGAACCTGGGCCAACATTTCGAAACGCTGGATCAGGCGATGTCGATGGCGTCGCATGGGACGGGGGTGGCGATCGGGGATTGGTCGTTGATTGGTGATGACTTGCGCGCGGGACGGCTGGTGATGCCGTTTGCGTTGAAGGTGAAGACGGGGCTGGCGTATTACGTGGTGGTGCCTGCGGGAACCGAGCCTTCGCCGCAGTTGGAGGAATTGATGATCTGGCTGGTTGAGCAGGCTCATTTGCGGTGAGGCTATTTCCCCTCACCTTAACCCTCCCGAAACGTCGGACCGCCCAGAGGGAGAGGGGACTGATTAGGGGATGCTCTAGAAATACGCCGACGTGAAATTACTGCGTTGAATCCATAATCGACTCGATCACTCAGGTCGATGTACAACGCCAGACACCTCACCCCAGCCCTCTCCCTCGGGAGAGGGCTGGGGTGAGGGGCAAGGATTCACTCAGTACCCGACAGTAAACCGCTGACGCGAATGCTTCGGCGTTTCCACCTCGTCGATCAGCGCAATCGCATAATCAGCAAAAGTGATCCAGCTACGCCCCTCGGCGCTCACCAGCAAGTGATCCTGGCCGACGCGGAAACTCCCCGTGCGCTCACCTTCAACAAACTCCGCCGACGGCGACAGAAAGGTCCAGTGCAGATCTTTCTCCTGACGCAACGCCTCAAGAAACGCCGCACCGGCACTGGCTTCAGCTTTGTACTCCGCCGGGAAACCCGCACTGTCGATCACCCGAGTGTCGTCCGGCAGCAACAACGAACCAGCACCGCCGACCACCAGCAAGCGCTGCACGCCCGCCTGTTTCACCGGCCCGACAATCGCCGCCGCCGGCACGGTGGCGAAATGCGCGGCGGTGATCACCACATCATGACCGGCCACCGCGTCTTGCAGCGCTGCGGCATCCAGCACATCGACATTCTTGCTGACCACACCGGCACGGGCGCCGATCTTCGAGGTGTCGCGGGCGATAGCGGTCACGCTATGGCCACGACGCAGGGCTTCTTCCAGCAATTGGCTACCGGCGCGGCCGGTGGCACCAATGATTGCGATCTTGCTCATGACATTCTCCAGTTGGCTTGAGAGTGCTGCGTTTTTCAGAATCGGCTTACCACTGCATTTCGCCCTTGGCGACTTTCGCGCTCAGCTCCAGCGAGCTTTCCTCACCCAGTTTCGGGTAGCGTTTTTTCATCGCCTTGATCAGTGCGGTGGAGTCTTTGGCCTTGGCGGTTTCCGCGTCGAACGCCTTAATGTAGTCGGCGGTGAATTTCACGCTGGCCAGCGAACGGCTGCTGTTGCCGAGGTAATGGCCTGGCACCACGGTGTTCGGCTTGAGGGTTTCGATCGCGTGCAATGTTTCCAGCCAATCGGCGTGGGATTGCGCGCTCTGGGTATCGGCCATCCATACGTGAATGTTCTCGGCAACGACGACGCCACCGACCACGGCCTTGAGCGACGGAATCCACACAAAGCTGCGATCCGGCTGTTTGCCCTCAAGGCCGACCACCTGCAACTTCTGCCCTTCGAGCATCAGGCTGTCGCCCTTGAGCACGCCCGGCACGATGGTTTTCGCCGGAACGTCGGCGCCCATTTTCGGCCCCCAGAAGGCCAGTTTGCCGGCGACGGTTTGGTTGATGTGATCAACCGTCGGCTGCGAGGCCACTACCTTGGCTTCCGGGAATGCTTGAGTCAGGGTATCGAGGCCGAAGTAGTAATCCGGGTCACCGTGGCTGATGTAGATAGTGGTCAGGTGTTTGCCACTGGCGCGGATCTTTTCCACGACCTGTTCAGCCTGGGATTTGCCGAATTGCGCATCGACAAGGATCGCGTCTTTCTCGCCGCTGACCAGTACCGAGGTCACCGGAAAAATCGCGCTGGTTCCCGGGTTGTAGACGTCGAGGGTCAGGTTGGCTGCGGCGGCATGCGCGGCGAAACCCAGGGAAGCGGTGGCGAGCAGAACGCGTTTGAGTGTGGTGAAGCCGATCATCTGTTGCTCCGGTGTCCGAATGCCGTGTTTGGCGATGGAACAGAGCTTAGTTGCCTGACTCAGTACAAAAAATGCGATGCTTGAACATAGTTTGTTTCTGAAAGCGGGCAAATCATGGATCGTCTCCAAGCAATGCGGGTGTTTGTCACCGTGGTGGATCTGGGCAGCCAGTCGGCCGCAGCCGATCATCTGGACCTGTCGCGGCCGGTGGTTTCACGTTATCTGGCGGAGCTTGAGGACTGGGTCGGCGCACGCCTGATGCACCGCACCACGCGCAAGTTGAGCCTGACCGCTGCCGGCAGTGAAATTCTGCCGCGTTGCCGACAGATGATCGAACTGTCGACCGACATGCAGGCCGCCGTCAGCGAACCCCACGACGCACCGCGCGGGCTGCTAAGGATCAGCGTCAGTACTTCGTTCGGCCAGGCCCAACTGGCGGATGCAATGGCGGCGTACGTGAAACGCTATCCCGGTGTGAGCATCGACCTGCAAATGCTCGATCGCACGGTGAATCTGGTGGATGAGCGCATCGATCTGGCGATTCGTACCAGTAACGATCTCGACCCCAACCTGATCGCCCGGCGCCTGACCGTTTGTCGTTCGGTGGTCTGCGCCGCGCCGGCGTATCTGCAAGAACAGCCGGCGCCTCTGCGGGTCGAGGAACTGAGTCGACACAACTGCCTGACGCACTCGTATTTCGGCAAAAGCCTGTGGCACTTCGAGGAGGATGGCGAACCGGTTTCGGTGCCGGTGCAGGGCAATATCAGCGCCAACGAAGCCAGTACGTTATTGCGCGCAACATTGGCTGGCGCGGGGGTGGCGATGCTGCCGACCTATCAGGCCGGGGTGCATATTCACAGCGGTGAACTGGTGCGACTGCTGCCCCATGCGGAGCCGCGACAGATGAGCATCTACGCTGTATATGCCTCGCGCAAACACATGCCGGCGGCGCTGCGCAGCATGCTGGATTTTCTGGTGCTCAGATTTCCCGAAAACCCCGAATGGGATATCGGCCTGTAAACCCGATCCACTGTGGCTATCGATATGCTGAATGGCCAGTTACAAGCTCAAGCGCACTCGCTGGCAACTCCCCACCGCTGACCTATGCTGAAAGTAATACCGCAGGGTATGTCGTTCAGAGGTCTACGCCATGAACATCAAAACAAGAAGGTACGTCGCGATTTTCATCACCTGCGCCGCCACGCTGGCGCTGTACGGCACCGCTGCCTGGCGGGTCGAACAGCTGCGACAGTTGCCGCGCGAGTACGCGAGCTGCAACTTCGAGCGCTGTATTCCGCACAATGCCACGCTGAACGCATTGCGCTGAGCCTGAGGTTGACTCATTACCTGTGGGAGCTGGCTTGCCAGCTCCCACAGGTTTTTGCGGCGTTTATGAGATTAATGCTCGGCCTTCAGGCTGTCGCGGAAAGCCTTTGGCGATATCCCCACCCGCCGCCGAAACAGCCGCGTGAAGTTGGTCGGATCGGAAAAACCCAACAACTCCGACATCTCGTAAATCGTCATGCTGGTGTAGGTCAGCAAGCGCTTGGCCTCCAGCAACTGCCGTTCATGCATGATCTGCAAGGCCGGTTGCCCCGCCAGTTCTCGACACGTGCCATTGAGGTGCGACACCGAAATCCCCAGGCGATGCGCCAGGTCCTCGACCTTCACGTGCTGGCGGTAAGTCTCCTCCACCAACTGTATGAAGCCATTGAGGTATTCGCGCTGACGTTGCGGCCGCTGACTGGCTTTGTGCCGCACGATTGCCTGACGGCTGACCCAGACCATGATCACGCTGACCAGCGAATGCATGAGCATTTCCCGCGCCGGTTGGTGGCCGTTGTACTCGGCCTGCAGCGCCGAGAACAGACTGTTGAGGTAATCGCCGTCGTGGCCGGCCGGATAGTGTTCTGCGCTGGCCAGCGCATGTACCGAATCGCCCAGTTGCGCCTGCAAGTGGTTGATCAGCGGTGTGGCGAGGGTAACGATGAACCCTTCGACGTCTTCGGAAAAACGAAAGCCGTGCACCGACAGCGGTGGCAGCACTTGAATGGCCGGGGTGTGGAGTTGCGTGCGTTGCCCTTCGATCTCAAGCTCTGCCTGACCTTTGAAGACGAAGAGTAATTGGCACAAATCAGCATGGCGGTGGGGTTTGATTTCCCACTCATGTTCGCGACTGCGGGAGGAAATGGTTTCACAGTGCAGCAAGTCAGGGGTCGGCCAGTCCAGGCTTTCACCGTAGAGCTTGAACACTGGAATCGAAGGCAGCTCAGGCTTGTTCATCACTTCAATCCAGGCCTCGGGGTTGTGGGCGATAATCGCACCGATTGGCAGAATGTACAGGTATCGGCTCAGTTTTCACCTTCAATTGACAGACCCGCAAGGGAAAAATGCAAGCACTCGATCCATAAAAATCATTCACCGGTCTTGGCCGCGTGAAGCTTGCGAGTCATAAAAACAATGAAAATGCTGAAAACCCAAGTCGCCATTATTGGCGCCGGTCCGTCCGGTTTACTCCTCGGCCAGTTGTTGCACAACGCTGGCATCGACACCCTTATCCTCGAACGCCAGACGCCCGATTATGTCCTCGGGCGCATCCGCGCCGGTGTGCTCGAACAGGGCATGGTAGAGCTGTTGCGTCAGGCTGGCGTGAGTCGGCGGATGGACGCCGAAGGACTGGTGCATGGCGGTTTCGATCTGGCGCTGGACGGGCGTCAGGTGCACATCGATCTGCACGCGTTGACCGGCGGCAAGACGGTGATGATCTACGGCCAGACCGAAGTCACCCGCGACCTGATGGCCGCTCGTCGGGACGCTGGCGCGCCGACGATTTACCAGGCGCGCGATGTCGTTCCTCACGGCATGAAAAGCGATGAAGCTTTTGTCACCTTTGAAAAGGACGGTGAAATCTTTCGCGTCGATTGCGATTACATCGCCGGTTGCGACGGTTTCCACGGCGTCGCGCGGCAGTCGATTCCGGCCGATAGTCTGAAAGTCTTCGAGCGGGTTTATCCGTTTGGCTGGCTGGGGATTCTGGCTGACACGCCGCCGGTGCATGACGAGTTGGTCTACGCCCGCCACGAACGCGGCTTTGCCTTGTGCAGCATGCGTTCGGCAACGCGCACTCGTTATTACCTGCAAGTACCGGCGGATGAAAACGTCGATGACTGGAGCGATCAGCGCTTTTGGGATGAATTGAAAAATCGTCTGCCAGTAGAGCTTGCCGAGAAACTGGTTACCGGCCCTTCGATCGAAAAAAGCATCGCGCCTCTGCGCAGTTTTGTCGTGGAGCCGATGCAATACGGGCGGATGTTTCTGGTCGGTGACGCCGCGCACATCGTCCCGCCCACTGGCGCCAAGGGTTTGAATCTGGCGGCGAGTGACGTCAGCACGCTGTTCAATATTCTGCTGAAGGTTTACCGCGACGGGCGCACCGATCTGCTCGAGAAGTACTCGGAAATCTGCCTGCGCCGCGTCTGGAAAGCGGAACGCTTTTCCTGGTGGATGACCTCGATGCTGCACCGTTTCGATGATCACGACGCTTTCAGCCAGCGCATCAGCGCCTCGGAACTGGACTACTTTGTCAGTTCAGAAGCGGGGCGAAAAACCATTGCAGAAAATTACGTCGGACTTCCGTACGAGGCTATCGAATAGCCTGCTACCGACTTACACTGGCGAGCATCCCCGCTCGCCTGACGATCTGCGGGACTCTCACTGCCCGCAGGTTTTGCCCGTGACCAATCTCAATCACCCCGAAACGCCCAAACCGGCCATTCGCAGCGTGCTGGTCGCGCTGATGATGGCGATCTTTCTCGGTGCGCTGGACCAGACCATCGTCGCCGTGTCGATGCCGGCCATCTCTGCTCAGTTCAAGGATGTCAGCCTGCTCGCCTGGGTGATTTCCGGGTACATGGTCGCGATGACGGTGGCGGTGCCGATCTACGGCAAGCTCGGGGACTTGTACGGACGGCGCAAACTGATGCTGTTCGGCATGGGCCTGTTCACCCTCGCCTCTCTGTTTTGTGGCATGGCGCAGAGCATGGAGCAACTGGTGCTGGCGCGAATCCTTCAGGGCATCGGCGCCGGCGGGATGATCTCGGTGAGTCAGGCGATCATCGGCGACATCGTGCCGCCGCGTGAGCGTGGGCGTTATCAGGGTTACTTCAGCAGCATGTACGCAGTGGCCAGTGTCGCCGGCCCGGTACTCGGTGGTTACATGACCGAGTACCTGTCATGGCGCTGGGTATTTCTGATCAACCTGCCGCTGGGCCTCGGTGCCTGGTGGGTGGCGCGGCGCAACTTGCGCGGACTGCCGATTCCCCAGCGCAAACCAATCATCGACTACCTCGGCACCGTGCTGATGATCATCGGCCTCACTGCCCTGCTGCTGGGCATTACTCAGGTTGGTCAGGGTCATTCGTGGCGCAGCGGTGAAGTGCTTGGCCTGTTCGCTTGTGCGGTGGTGGTGTTGGCGGTGTTTGTCTGGCATGAGCGTCGGACCAAGGAACCGTTGCTGCCGATGCACCTGTTCGCCAACCGCAACGCCCTGCTGTGCTGGTGCACGATTTTCTTTACCAGTTTCCAGGCGATTTCGCTCATCGTGCTGATGCCGCTGCGCTTTCAGAGCGTCACCGGTGCCGGGGCTGACAGCGCCGCTTTGCACTTGTTGCCGTTGGCAATGGGGTTGCCGATTGGTGCATTTTTCGCTGGCCGGCGCACGTCGATCACCGGGCGATACAAACCACAGATTCTGAGCGGCGCTCTGCTGATGCCGATCGCGATTCTCGGCATGGCGTTCAGCCCACCGGAGGCGACGCTGCTCAGCGCACTGTTCATGTTGCTCTGTGGTATTTCCAGCGGCATGCAGTTCCCGACCTCGTTGGTCGGTACACAAAATTCGGTGGAACAACGCGACATCGGCGTAGCCACCAGCACCACCAACCTGTTTCGCTCTCTCGGCGGCGCAGTGGGCGTGGCGTTGATGTCGGCACTGTTGCTGGCGTTGCTGCAGGATTCGAATTTCGCCCATCTGGCGAGCAGTTCGCTGATGAGCGAAGGGCATTCGGGCAACGTTCTGCTGGATGGTTTGAACGCCGCGCCGGGGGATGCGCAGAACGCCTTGCGGGCGGAATTGCTGCTGACGTTCCGGCATTTGTTGTGGGTGAGTGCGGCGGTGTCGTTGCTGGGGTTGGCAGCGGCGATTGCGATGCCGAACAACCTGCTGCGCGGGCGCGAGCATGGCGCCAAATAATTCAAACAACGCAGACCCCTTGTAGGAGTGAGCCTGCTCGCGATGCGGTATGTCAGTCGACATCATCGTTAAATGACACACCGCATCGCGAGCAGGCTCACTCCTACAGGAAGCCGGTGTTTCACTCAGGGGCTGTAGTAACCTACGGCGACAAGGAAATGCCCGGCCTTCTTCAGGTAGGCATGCTTGTCCTCGACCTTGCCGGTCACCGGGTTTTTCCAGCGGTATTCATATTCACCCTCATCCTGCTTGCCGATCAGCGCCAGAATCGGCTCGCCCACCGGTTTGCCTTCCGGGTCCTTGACCTTGCCGAAGTCGGTATTGATCAAGCGCAGATTGGTGCCATGGGCAACATATCGCTGGGTGTTCAGGTCGACGACGAAGACATACAGGTCATCCTGCAAATAGCCGCCCTTGAGCGAGTTGATCGCGCTCAGCGTGCCCTTCTCGTCTTTGCCCAGATCAGTCGCCGCTTTGTCGAGCAATGCCTTGGCCTGCTCCGGTGACGCTCGCGGCAAGTAGTAACCGACCGCCAGAATTCGCTGACCAATGCGCTGGTAATACACATGCTTGCGCTCGACCTTGCCGTCCGACCAGTTCTGCCAACGGTATTCGGCCTGCTGAATGCCATTACCTTCCGGCACTTTCAACGCGTCCTTGAAGGTTTTCTGCAAATCCGGGCCGAGTACTTCGCTGACGTCCCGACCGATCAACGCCGACGAAGGTCCGCCACTGGCAAGCATCACGCCCTTGGTATCGACCACGAATACATAGCGATCCTTATCGACAAACTCGCCCTGACGGCTGAACGCGGCGAACGCCTTGTCGCCGTTGTCGTGGTAATAGGCCAGGGCTTTTTCCAGCAAGGCGATGGCGGCCTGACTGTCATCCTTGGCGGTCGTGGCGGCGCTGGCCTGGCCGAAACCGGCCAGTAACATCACGCCGAGCCAGGCCACTTTATGCAAAAACCCCATAGCGCATCCCTCGTTCTTGTTGGTGTTTCAAGAGCGTAGACGGCTTGGGGTGATGTATGGATATTCAGACGGTTTCTGAACGTGTCGCGGATACGCTGGTGAGGCAAGCCCCACCAGCGTTGTTCAGGCCTTACGGGCGGGCGTTGATCTGCTGCTGCAAATTCTGAATCTGCGCCTGAAGGGTGTTGATGTTGCGGGTCATCTGCCCACGGAAGGCGTCGAACTCGGCGGTATTGCCGCCACCCTGCGGTGCCGCCGGGCGATTGTCCTGTTCGCTTTTGAGCACGACGATTTCCTGCTCAAGACGATCGATCGCCGCGCTTGGATTGCCCTGCTTTTTCAGTGCAGCAATATCGGCGCCAAGGCTTTTGAACTGTGCATCGAAGGCCTTCAACTGCGTGTCGACCTTGCTGGTGTCGGCCGGTGTGCTTTTCAGCGTCGCCAGTTCCGCAGTCAAGGCTTTGACCTGCGCTTGCAACTGGGTGTTGGCGTTCTGCTGTTCGGTGGTCTGCGCGGTCATCTGTGCCAGGCGTTTGTCCAGATCGCTGGCCTGCCCCGCTACGCCTTGCTGCTGTTTGCTCTGATCGAGCAGCTTGCCTTCGAGCTGTTTGATTTGCAGCTTGAGGGCTTCGCTGTCGCTGGTGACGTTGGACTGGCTGGCGACGACCTTACCGGAAATGTCCTGCAGACGTCCGGCCGCTTCTTCGCTGATCCGCGCAAAGCTTTCCTGGGTCGCGACCAGTTGCTGCTCCATCAGCGAAATCTGCTGAAAGCTCCACCAAGCCAGACCGACGAAGGCGAAAAACAATGCGCCGACCAAGGCCCACAACGGCCCGGTGCTCGCGGCCTTGACCTTGATCACCGGCGGCGTGCGCGAGTGCACGGAGGTGCGGGCGGTGGTTGGAATGTCATCGTCGTCGAAGGTGTCGGCACGCAGGCTCGGGACATCATCGAAATCGTCGTGGGCATCATTACGCATGGACATTGAGGCAACCTTTGTGAAACGCGGTGATGGCTAAATGCTGCGAAGTATAACCGCCGCAGCCGCAGGGATTGACCCCCAAGCGGCTACACGGTTCATTGCCGCCCGGCCGAATCGTTTCAACGGATGTCCTGAGCTCTCCACCACGCACAGAACTCATCCAGCGCCGACCACAGGCTGACTTTCGGATCGTAGTCCAGATAATGCCGGGCGCGGCTGATGTCGAGGGTGAAATTTTTTTTCATCACCTGCATGCCCAAGCGCGACAGGGTTGGCTCCGGACGTCCGGGCCAGAGCTTGCACGCCCCTTCGTTGAGCGCCGCGACGCTGTAGGCCAGACCATACGAACGGTACTTGGTGACCTGCGGCACCTCCATCTTGCGCATCACGTAATTGACCACATCCCACAACGGCACCGGCGCGCCGTTGCTGATGTTGTAGGCCTTGCCCAGCGCGGAACCGGCGGCCAGCAAACTGCTGAGCAGCGCTTCGTTGAGGTTGTGCACACTGGTGAAATCGACCTTGTTCAGGCCATTGCCGATGATCGCCAGGCGGCCCTTGCGCTGCATGTTGAGCAGGCGCGGGAAGATGCTCATGTCGCCGGCGCCGGTGACGAAACGCGGGCGCAGGGCGATGGTTTCCAGACCGAATTCCTGCGCGCCAAAGACCTTTTGTTCGGCCAGGTACTTGGTTGCGGCGTAGTGATGTTTGAAGCGCTTGGGCACTTGCTCTTCGGTCAGGTTGAAATGATCGCGGCCATCGAAATAGATCGATGGCGACGACAGATGCACCAGACGCCGGACGCGCTGCTTCAGACAGGCTTCGACGACGTTTTCGGTGACCTGCACGTTACCTTGATGGAATTCTTGATAGCGTCCCCACAGTCCAACAGCGCCAGCGCAGTGCACCACGGCTTCAACATCGGAACACAGCTCACGAACCAGATCGGCATCGGTCAGATCGCCGGGGACAAACTCGGCACCACGGCGCACCAGATGCTCGACGCTCTCGGCCCGGCGACCGTTGACCCGCACGTCCAGGCCCTGCTCCAAGGCGAAACGCGCAAAGCGTCCGCCAATGAAGCCGCTTGCGCCGGTGACCAGAATTTTCATGCAAAGCTCCAATGAAACCAGCTGCGAGCTTCAAGCTTCGAGCTGCAAAATTAAAACAGTGTGCAAGCGCTTTAACTTGCCGCTTGCAGCTTGACGCTCATGGCTGCTTCCAGGGCACCAGCCATTGCGCCGATGAACGCACCAATTGCTCGGTCAGCAAACCCAGCAGCTGACCGCCATTGCGCCAATGATGCCAGTACAACGGCACGTCGATCGGTTTATCTGGCAACAGTTCGCGCAATAACCCGCGTTGCAATTGTTCGCGCACTTGCAGTTCCGGCACCAGGCCCCAGCCCAGTCCGACTTCGGTCAGGCGGATAAAACCTTCCGAGGATGGGCACAAATGGTGTTCGAATCCGCCATCCACGCCCAGCGAAGCGAGATAGCGATGCTGGAGAAAATCGTCAGGCCCGAACACCAGCGCCGGGGTGCGCGGCAATTGTTCGGCGCGTACGCCATCAGGGAAATGCCGTTCGATGAACGCCGGGCTGGCCAGCGCGCGATAACGCATGGCGCCGAGCAACACACTGCGCGCACCGGCCACCGGCCGTTCGCTGGCGCAAAGGCACGCGGCGACTTCGCCGGCGCGCATGCGTTTGAGGCCGACGGTCTGGTCTTCGACGATCAGATCGAGCAGCAAATGTTGTTCGGCACAAAAATCGCCTACCGCTTCGGCCCACCAGGTGGCGAGGCTGTCGGCATTCAACGCGATGCGCAGACGTTCCGGCAGGCCCTCTTCATCCAGCGCCGGGACCAGCGTTTGCAGGTCGCGTTCAAGCAAACGTACCTGTTGCACATGGTTGAGCAGGCGCCGGCCAATCTCGGTCGGTGACGGTGGCGTCCCGCGAATCAGCACCGGTTGGCCGACCCGCGCTTCGAGCAGCTTGATCCGCTGCGAAATCGCCGATTGCGACAAACCGAGCACCTGCGCGGCCCGTTCGAAACCGGCCTGCTCGACCACGGCGGCCAGAGCAGAAAGCAATTTATAGTCGAACATCAGTTTTCCTAATGAGCGATCAGCACTATTGGTTTTTCTTATACAGGTTTCGACCGGAGAATAGCCAGCAAGCACTCTTTCTCAAGGACCACACTGATGGCTGGCGAAACTTCACTCTCGACGTTGTTGCGCAGCATGAGCCCGCAACTCAACGCCGGCGAATACGTGTTCTGCACCCTGCGCGACGGTGTGTTGCCGAGCGGTCTGGAGATTGTCGGCAGCTTCCGTGAAAAGGAAGGCCTGACCGTGATTCTGCAACGCGCCCATGCCGAACAGGCCGGCTTCAGCTTCGGCTATGTCGCCGCGTGGATCACCTTGAACGTGCATTCGGCGCTGGAAGCCGTTGGCCTCACCGCCGCGTTTGCCACAGCACTGGGCAAGGCCGGGATCAGTTGCAACGTGATCGCCGGTTACTACCACGACCATTTGTTTGTCGGCCAGGCCGACGCCGAACGCGCCATGCAAGTGCTGCGCGATCTCGCAGCCAACGCGGAGTAAATCTCATGTGGCAAAGCTATGTGAACGGCCTGCTGGTGGCGTTCGGGCTGATCATGGCGATCGGCACGCAGAACGCGTTTGTATTGGCGCAAAGCCTGCGACGTGAACATCATTTGCCGGTGGCGGCGCTGTGCGTGGTGTGTGATGCACTGCTGGTGGCGGCCGGGGTGTTCGGGCTGGCGACAGTTCTGGCGCAAAACCCGACGCTGTTGGCGATCGCCCGCTGGGGTGGTGCGACGTTTTTGATCTGGTACGGCAGCCAGGCGTTGCGCCGGGCCTGTTCGAAACAGAGCCTGGAGCAGGGTGAGAACCAGACGGTGCGTTCGCTGCGGGCGGTGATGCTCAGCGCTTTGGCGGTCACGCTGCTCAACCCGCACGTTTATCTGGATACGGTGTTGTTGATTGGCTCGCTCGGCGCACAGCAATCAGTGCCAGGGGCTTATGTAGTGGGGGCGGCGAGCGCTTCGCTGCTGTGGTTTTTCACCTTGGCGCTGGGTGCGGCATGGCTGGCGCCGTGGCTGGCACGTCCGAGTACCTGGCGGATCCTTGATCTGGTAGTGGCGTTGATGATGTTCACGGTTGCCGGGCAACTAGTTCTCGCGAGCTGATTTATTCCAAACAGCTCTGGAACCTCTATCCCACACAGTTGTTGCGTGGTTATGCCGCAACCCCGGTGCTATGATCGAAACCCTGCGCCGCAAAGAGTAAAAACTCGCCGGTGCATTTCTGGCCGCCCGTGATCGGCCTTGCGCTCACCGCAACAGACCTGATTAGGAGAATCATCATGGCTTTCGAATTGCCGCCGCTGCCTTACGCACACGATGCCCTGCAGCCGCACATTTCCAAGGAAACCCTGGAATACCACCACGACAAGCACCACAACACCTATGTCGTGAACCTGAACAACCTGGTGCCAGGCACCGAGTTCGAAGGCAAGACCCTGGAAGAAATCGTCAAGACTTCCTCGGGCGGTATCTTCAACAACGCCGCTCAGGTCTGGAACCACACTTTCTACTGGAACTGCCTGGCGCCAAACGCCGGCGGTCAACCAACCGGCGCGCTGGCTGAAGCCATCAACGCAGCCTTCGGTTCGTTCGACAAGTTCAAGGAAGAGTTCAGCAAAACCTCGATCGGCACCTTCGGTTCCGGCTGGGGCTGGCTGGTGAAAAAGGCTGACGGTTCCCTGGCCCTGGCCAGCACCATCGGCGCCGGCAACCCGCTGACCAGCGGCGACACCCCGCTGCTGACCTGCGACGTCTGGGAACACGCTTACTACATCGACTACCGCAACGTTCGTCCGAAGTATGTCGAAGCGTTCTGGAACCTGGTCAACTGGAAGTTCGTTGCTGAGCAGTTCGAAGGCAAAACCTTCACCGCTTAAGCTGCGCGCCAGTCAAAAACCCGGCTTTTGCCGGGTTTTTTTATGCCCGGATAGACCCCGTACGATGATCGTTCCCACGCTCCGCGTGGGCATGCAGACCGTGACGCTCCGCGTCACTGGACGCAGAGCGTCCCTAGAGGCATTCCCACGCTGAGCATGGGAACGATCAATAGCGTTCTTCTCACGCTGAAAGCGGTCTGCCGCTGCTTGCCGCCGTGCCACAGCGGACTACCATCAAAAAGAGGAAAAAATGCTGCGAACCGCTCAAGTTGAGGGCCGAAACTACCGACACAGTACAAATAGGGCTAATACTCCAAACAGCAGCATTTCGGCCAAGGCCACGGGCAAATCATCCCCGGTCTGATTGTCCCTTTGACTGCAAACACGGGATTGCCAATACTCATGGCAACTTGACGCTACCCGCACGGAACAAGGAATAACCCTTTGAAGCTGGAACTCAAGAACAGCTTGTCGGTGAAGTTGCTCCGGGTCGTGCTCCTGTCGGCATTGATCGTCGGCGTAGTCTTGAGCTGCGCGCAGATCGTTTTCGATGCCTATAAAACCCGTCAGGCCGTTGCCGGCGACGCCGAACGCATCCTCGACATGTTCCGCGACCCGTCGACCCAGGCCGTTTACAGCCTGGACCGGGAGATGGGCATGCAGGTGATCGAAGGCCTGTTCCAGGACGATGCCGTGCGTCAGGCCTCCATCGGCCATCCCAACGAAGCCATGCTCGCGCAGAAATCCCGCGACCTGCAGCAGTCCAACAGCCGCTGGCTGACCGACCTTATCCTCGGCCAGGAGCGCACCTTTACCACGCAGTTGGTGGGGCGTGGCCCGTACAGTGAGTATTACGGCGACCTGAGCATCACCCTCGATACCGCCACCTATGGCGAAGGCTTTATCGTCAGTTCGGTAATCATCTTCATCTCCGGCGTGTTGCGCGCACTGGCGATGGGTCTGGTGCTGTACCTGGTCTATCACTGGCTGCTGACCAAACCGCTGTCGCGGATCATCGAGCACCTCACCGAGATCAACCCGGATCGCCCCAGCGAGCACAAGATCCCGCAGCTCAAGGGCCACGAAAAAAACGAATTGGGCATCTGGATCAACACCGCCAATCAGTTGCTTGAGTCGATCGAACGCAACACCCATCTGCGCCACGAAGCCGAAAACAGTCTGCTGCGCATGGCCCAGTACGACTTCCTCACCGGCCTGCCGAATCGCCAGCAACTCCAGCAGCAACTGGACAAGATTCTGGTCGACGCCGGCAAGCTGCAACGCCGGGTCGCAGTGTTGTGCGTGGGGCTGGACGATTTCAAAGGCATCAACGAGCAGTTCAGCTACCAGACCGGCGACCAATTGTTGCTGGCTCTGGCCGATCGCTTGCGTGCCCACAGCGGCCGCCTCGGCGCCCTCGCCCGCCTGGGTGGTGACCAGTTTGCGCTGGTACAGGCCGACATCGAACAACCTTACGAAGCAGCGGAACTGGCGCAAAGCATCCTTGATGATCTGGAAGCGGCGTTCGCCCTCGACCATCAGGAAATCCGCCTGCGCGCGACCATCGGCATCACCCTGTTCCCGGAGGATGGCGACAGCACCGAGAAGCTGTTGCAGAAGGCCGAACAGACCATGACCCTGGCCAAAACCCGCTCGCGCAACCGTTATCAGTTTTACATCGCCAGCGTCGACAGCGAGATGCGTCGTCGCCGCGAGCTGGAAAAAGACCTGCGCGATGCCCTGTTGCGCGATCAGTTCTATCTGGTTTATCAGCCGCAGATCAGCTATCGCGATCACCGCGTGGTCGGCGTTGAAGCACTGATTCGCTGGCAGCATCCGGAACACGGTCTGGTGCCGCCGGACCTTTTCATTCCGCTGGCCGAGCAGAACGGCACGATCATCGCCATCGGCGAATGGGTACTCGACCAGGCCTGCAAGCAATTGCGCGAATGGCACGATCAGGGTTTCGCCGACCTGCGCATGGCCGTGAACCTGTCCACCGTGCAGCTGCACCACGCCGAGCTGCCGCGAGTGGTGAACAACCTGTTGCAGATGTACCGCCTGCCGCCGCGCAGCCTGGAGCTGGAAGTCACCGAAACCGGCCTGATGGAAGACATCAGCACCGCCGCCCAACATTTGCTCAGCCTGCGTCGCTCCGGCGCGTTGATCGCCATCGATGACTTCGGCACCGGTTATTCATCGCTCAGCTATCTGAAAAGTCTGCCGCTGGACAAGATCAAGATCGACAAGAGCTTCGTGCAGGATCTGCTGGATGACGACGATGATGCGACCATCGTTCGCGCGATCATTCAACTGGGCAAAAGTCTGGGCATGCAGGTGATTGCCGAGGGCGTGGAAACGGCCGAGCAGGAAAGCTACATCATTTCCGAAGGCTGCCACGAAGGTCAGGGCTATCACTACAGTAAGCCATTGCCGGCCCGCGAGCTGGGTGCCTATCTCAAGCAAGCGCAACGCACTAACGCGGCTATTTTATAAAAGCAAAGATCGCAGCCTGCGGCAGCTCCTACATGAATCGCATTCCCCTGTAGGAGCTGTCGAGTGCAACGAGGCTGCGATCTTTTGATCTGTGCCATCACACCGACGTAAATAAGAAATATTTCCAGCCACAACCCTTTACACATAATGCGAAAGATTTGCATTATGTCGCAGTTTTGCGCACCCCCAGCGCGAGTCCACTCAACTATCGAAGCAGGATGTTCGCCATGATTCGTATGCCTCTGGCTACCGCCAGTCTGCTGGCCATCGCTATTTCCCTCGCCGGTTGCGGCGAAGGTAAAGACAAGGCCGCCGCTCCGGCCGCACCGACGCCAGCCGCCAGCACCACCGCACCTGCGGCGGCGCCTGCCGCTGCCGGTAAAGTCGACGAAGCCGCCGCCAAGGCTGTGGTCGCGCACTACGCCGACATGGTCTTCGCCGTTTACAGCGATGCCGAATCCACCGCGAAAACCCTGCAGACCGCTGTCGATGCTTTCCTCGCCAAACCGAACGCCGACACCCTGAAAGCCGCCAAGGCTGCCTGGGTCGCCGCGCGCGTTCCGTACCTGCAGAGTGAAGTGTTCCGCTTCGGCAACACCATCATCGACGATTGGGAAGGTCAGGTTAACGCCTGGCCACTGGACGAGGGTCTGATCGACTACGTCGACAAATCCTACGAGCACGCACTGGGTAACCCGGGCGCTACCGCCAACATCATCGCCAACACCGAAGTTCAGGTCGGCGAAGACAAGGTCGACGTCAAAGACATCACCCCGGAAAAACTCGCCAGCCTCAACGAGCTGGGCGGTTCCGAGGCCAACGTTGCCACTGGCTACCACGCCATCGAATTCCTGCTCTGGGGCCAGGACCTGAACGGTACCGGCCCTGGCGCTGGCAACCGTCCGGCCTCCGACTATCTGGAAGGCGCCGGCGCTACTGGCGGTCACAACGATCGTCGTCGTGCCTACCTGAAGTCGGTGACTCAACTGCTGGTCAGCGACCTGGAGGAAATGGTCGGTAACTGGAAGCCGAACGTGGCTGACAACTACCGCGCCACCCTCGAAGCCGAGCCGGGCGAAACCGGTCTGCGCAAAATGCTCTTCGGCATGGGCAGCCTGTCCCTGGGCGAGCTGGCGGGCGAGCGCATGAAGGTGTCCCTGGAAGCCAACTCCCCTGAAGACGAGCAGGATTGCTTCAGCGACAACACCCACAACTCGCACTTCTACGATGCCAAAGGCATTCGTAACGTGTATTTGGGCGAGTACACCCGTGTTGACGGCACCAAGATGACCGGCGCCAGCCTGTCGTCGCTGGTGGCCAAGGCTGACCCGGCTGCCGACACCGCACTGAAAGCCGATCTGGCCGCTACCGAAGCCAAGATCCAGGTCATGGTCGATCACGCCAACAAGGGTGAGCACTACGACCAGTTGATCGCTGCGGGTAACACCGCTGGCAACCAGATTGTTCGCGACGCCATCGCGTCTCTGGTCAAGCAGACCGGTTCGATCGAAGCCGCTGCCGGCAAGCTGGGCATCAGCGACCTGAACCCGGACAACGCTGATCACGAGTTCTGATCAACAGCGTCTGCGTCAAAAAAAGGCGACCTTCGGGTCGCCTTTTTCATGCCTGCTTTCTGTGGTGATGCTGATGGCCCCATCGCTGGCAAGCCAGCTCCCACAGGGATTGCTGGTGTACACAGATATTGCGAACGCCGCTGTACCTGTGGGAGCTGGCTTGCCAGCGATGGCCGCACCTCGGTCTCGAGTGAAACCCTGCGTCATATCAAGCAAACGATAATTCCTCTTATTCAAACTCCTTCGCCCTGTTAGACTTTGCGCCTTTGTTTTCGCCCGTCCGCAGGATGTCTGATGCCCTCGCTGCCTCTTCGCTTGTCCGCACTGTTGCTGGCCCTGGGCCTGAGTGCCTGCGATGACGCCCCGCGTTTCACCAAGGCCGAGCCCGGTGAAGCACGCTCGGGCGGTGCCGCGACCGTGCGCAAGACCGATCAGAATGCGTTCTCCCTGCCCTCGGCCAACCTGCCGCCGTCACGGCGAGTGGATTTCAGCGTCGGCAACAGCTTCTTCCGCAGCCCGTGGGTGATCGCCCCGTCGACCACCACCGCCCGCGATGGTCTTGGGCCGCTGTTCAATACCAATGCCTGTCAGGGCTGCCACATCAAGGACGGGCGCGGTCATCCGCCGCCACCGGATGCACCTAACGCGGTGTCCATGCTCGTGCGCCTGTCGATTCCCGATACACCGGAATTTGCCAAAGTCATTGAACAGGTCGGCGTGGTGCCGGAGCCGGTGTACGGCGGTCAGTTTCAGGACATGGCCGTGCCCGGCGTCGCTCCCGAGGGCAAAGTCCGCGTTACCTACACGCCAGTGCCTGTACGCTTCAAGGACGGCACCGAAGTCGAACTGCGTAAACCGGTGTTGCAGATTACCCAACTCGGCTACGGCCCGATGCACCCGGACACGCGTTTTTCCGCACGGGTTGCGCCGCCGATGATTGGGCTGGGCCTGCTCGAAGCGATCCCCGAAGATGCGATTCTGGCCAATGCCGCCGCGCAAGCCAAAGACAACAAAGGCATCAGCGGCCGTCCCAACCAGGTCTGGGATGACGCTTTGCAGAAGACCGTCATGGGCAGATTTGGCTGGAAAGCCGGGCAACCGAACCTCAATCAACAGAATGTTCACGCGTTTTCCGGTGACATGGGCCTCACGACCAGCCTGCGCCCCTTCGATGACTGCACCGACGCGCAAACGGCCTGCAAACAGGCACCGAACGGCAACGGCCCGGACGGCGAGCCGGAAGTCAGCGACAACATCCTGCGTCTGGTGTTGTTCTACAGCCGCAATCTCGCTGTGCCGGCACGCCGTGGCGTCAACGATGCAGAAGTGCTGGCCGGCAAGAACCTGTTTTTCCAGGCCGGCTGCGATTCCTGCCACACGCCGAAATACACCACCGCCGCCAACGCCGCCGAACCTGAACTGGCCAATCAAGTGATTCGCCCGTACAGCGATCTGCTGCTGCATGACATGGGCGACGGTCTGGCCGACAACCGCACGGAATTCCAGGCCTCCGGCCGCGACTGGCGCACGCCGCCGTTGTGGGGGATTGGCCTGACGCAAGCAGTCAGTGGCCACACGCAGTTTTTGCATGACGGTCGCGCACGCAATCTGCTCGAAGCGGTGCTATGGCATGGCGGCGAAGCGCAAGCGGCGCAGCAACAGGTTTTGTCTTTCAATGCCGAGCAGCGCGCTGCGTTGCTGGCGTTTTTGAACTCACTTTAAACACTGATAAAGAATCGGGAGCCCGACATGTTCCGTCCCAAGCTACTGTTCACCAGCCTTGCCGCGCTCGCCCTCGGCGCCTGCTCGCCGCAGGATCCGCAAGCGGTCACCTCGGCGGCCATCGCCAAATCGGTGATCCTGCCGACCTACACCCGTTGGGTCGAAGCCGACAAGCAACTGGCGGTCAGCGCCCTCGCCTACTGCCAGGGCAAAGAAACCCTGGAGACCGCCCGCGCCGACTTCCTCCATGCACAGAAGGCCTGGGCCGAGCTGCAACCGCTGCTGATCGGCCCGCTGGCCGAGGGCAACCGTTCGTGGCAGGTGCAGTTCTGGCCGGACAAGAAGAACCTCGTCGGCCGTCAGGTCGAGCAACTGGTCGTCGCCCAGCCGCAGATCGATGCCGCCGCACTCGCCAAATCGAGCGTGGTGGTACAAGGCCTGTCGGCTTACGAGTACATCCTGTTCGACGCCAAGCCTGACGTCGCCAACGCCGAGCAGAAAGCCAAGTACTGCCCACTGCTGATCGCCATCGGCGAGCGTCAGAAGCAGCTGGCCGAAGAGATTCTGCAGAACTGGAACAACACCGACGGCATGCTTGCGCAGATGACCAAGTTCCCGAACCAGCGCTACGCCGATTCCCACGAAGCGATCGCCGATCTGCTGCGTGTGCAAGTCACCGCGCTGGACACCCTGAAGAAAAAACTCGGCACGCCAATGGGCCGCCAGAGCAAGGGCGTACCACAACCATTCCAGGCCGATGCATGGCGCAGCCAGTCTTCGCTGACCGCACTGGAAGCCAGCCTCGCGGCGGCGAAAACCGTGTGGGAAGGCGTCGACAACAAAGGCCTGCGTGGTCTGTTGCCGGCTGAGCAAAAGCCACTGGCCGACAAGATCGATGCTGCTTACGCCGCTTCGCTGAAACTGTTCGACAGCACCCAGCGTTCGCTCGGCGAAATGCTTGAAGACGACGCCGGTCGTCAGCAACTGAACGACATCTACGACAGCCTCAACGTCGTCCATCGCCTGCACGAAGGCGAACTGGCCAAGGCGCTGGGTATCCAACTGGGCTTCAACGCCAACGACGGTGACTGATGAGGGCAAGTGCCATGCTGCGACGTCAGGTTCTGACTTTAGCTAGTACGCTGCTGGGAGCAGTGACGCTGGGCGGCTGGACGCTGTTCAAACGCAAGGATCAGAGCCCGCTGTTGCTGTCGGCGCGCGACGACACCGACGGCAAGCACTACGCCGTCGGCTATCGGCTGGATGGCACGCGCGTATTCGCCACCGAAGTCGGCCAGCGTTGCCACGACATCATCAACCACCCGACGCAGCCGATTGCGCTGTTTGTCGCCCGTCGTCCGGGCACCGAGAGCTATCTGATCGACCTGCGCGACGGTAAATTGCTGCAGACGGTGACCTCGCAGCCGAACCGGCACTTCTACGGCCACGCTGTGGTGCACAAGGACGGCGAATACCTGTACGCCACCGAGAACGACACCACCGATCCCGGTCGCGGCTTGCTGGGCGTGTACAAGTTCGAAGGCGAGCGACTGGTGCACACGGGGGAGATTTCTACCCATGGCCTCGGCCCGCATCAGGTGTCGTGGATGCCCGACGGCGAGACGCTGGTGGTGGCCAATGGCGGGATTCGTACCGAGGCGGAAAGCCGCGTCGACATGAACCTCAACGCCATGGAGCCGAGCCTGGTGCTGATGCAGCGCGATGGCACCCTGCTGAGCAAGGAAACCCTCGCCCACCAGATGAACAGCGTGCGCCATCTGGGCATCGCCAGCGACGGCACCATCGTTGCCGGTCAGCAATTCATGGGCGCGTCGCATGAGCGTTCGGAACTGTTGGCGATCAAGCGGCCGGGGCAGCCGTTCGTGGCGTTCCCGGTGCCAGAGCATCAGTTGCAATCGATGGGGCATTACACCGCCAGCGTCGCAGTGCACAGTGATTTGCGTCTGGTTGCGTTGACGGCGCCGCGTGGCAACCGCTTCTTTATCTGGGATCTGGACAGCGGCGAAGTACGCCTTGATGCACCATTGCCCGATTGCGCCGGTGTCGGTGCGGTGAAGGACGGTTTTGTCGTGACCTCCGGGCAAGGGCGTTGCCGTTACTACGATTGCCGCCAGGATGAGCTGTTGGCCAAGCCGCTGGAATTGCCGGCGGGGCTCTGGGACAACCATCTTCATCTGATGGCCTGAAACAGCCTTAACAGATCGCAGCCTGCGGCAGCTCCTACATTTGGAATGCACTCCTCTGTAGGAGCCGCCGCAGGCTGCGATCTTTTTGCCCCCCCCTGTAAGAACTGCCAGTTGGAATCCCCCCTGTACTCGGAGTAATGTGCCCGCCTGTCTCACCTGATTTATCCAAGGAACTGGAAATATGCTGCGTCGCCGCATGCTGATCATGTTGGGTGTTGTTTTGCTGATCGTCCTGGTGCTGGGCGGGTATAAAGCCTTTTCGATCTACACGATGATCCAGGGCTTTTCCAAGCCGAAACCGCCGATCAGCGTCGCCGTGGCCAACGCCAGCGAGCAGCCGTGGCAGCTGCGCCTGCCGACCGTCGGCACGCTGAAGGCGCTGCAAGGTGTCGAGCTGAGTCTGGAAGTCGCCGGCACCGTCACCGAACTCAAGTTTGAATCCGGACAGAAGGTCAAGGCCGGACAGCCGTTGCTGCAACTCGACAGCGCCGTTGAAACCGCCCTGCTGGAAACCGCCAAGGCTGATCTCGGTCTGGCGCAACTGGACTTCGGCCGTGGCGCGCAACTGGTCGACAGTCGCGCCATCTCCAAAGGCGAGTACGACCGCCTTTCCGCCGTTCTGCAAAAGAACAAGGCCACGGTCAATCAGCTCAACGCCTCGCTGGCAAAAAAACGCATCCTCGCGCCGTTCAGCGGCACCATCGGCATCCGTCAGGTCGACGTCGGCGACTACCTCGCCAGCGGCACCAAAATTGCGACGTTGCAGGATTTGAGCAGCCTCTACGCCGACTTCTATCTGCCCGAGCAATCGGTGCCGAAACTGGCCATCGGTCAACCGGTGCAGATCTCGGTCTCTGCTTACCCGGGGCAAAACTTCGCCGGCAAGATCAGCGCGATCAACCCGATCGTCGAAAGCACTACGCGCAACATTCTGATCCGCGCCACTTTGGCCAACCCCGACGGCAAACTGCTGCCGGGGATGTTTACCAGCCTCGAAGTGCTGCTGCCCGATCCGCAAAAACATATCGTGGTGCCGGAAAGTGCGATCACTTACACCCTCTACGGCAACTCGATCTACGTGGTCGGGCAGAAGAAAGCCGAGGACGGTAGTGTCGAAAAGGATGACAAGGGTCAACCGGTGCTGATCGCCGAACGCCGCTTCATCGAAACCGGTGAGCGCCGCGATGGCCTGGTGATGATCAACAAGGGCGTGCAGAGCGGCGAACAAGTGGTGACGGCTGGCCAGATCAAACTGGACAACGGTGCCCACATCGCCATCAGCGACGACAAGACCCTCGGCGAGCAGAACAGTCCGCCCCGCGCCGACTGATCAAGGAATTCCCATGGCTTTTACCGATCCGTTCATCCGCCGCCCGGTGCTCGCCACTGTGGTCAGCCTGTTGATTGTGTTGCTCGGCTTTCAGGCCTGGAGCAAGCTGCCGCTGCGCCAATACCCGCAAATGGAAAACGCCCTGATCACGGTGACCACCGCTTACCCCGGGGCCAACGCCGAAACCATTCAGGGCTACATCACGCAGCCAATGCAGCAAAGTCTGGCCAGCGCCGAGGGCATCGATTACATGACCTCGGTCAGTCGGCAGAACTTCTCGGTAATCTCGATCTACGCGCGCATCGGCTCCAACACCGACCGTTTGTTCACCGAACTGCTGGCCAAGGCCAACGAGGTGAAAAACAAGTTGCCGCAGGACGCCGAAGACCCGGTGCTGAGCAAGGAATCCGCCGACGCTTCGGCGCTGATGTACATCAGCTTCTTCAGCAAGGACTTGAGCAACCCGCAGATCACCGACTACCTGTCACGGGTGATCCAGCCAAAACTGGCAACCCTGCCGGGTATGGCCGAAGCGGAAATTCTCGGCAATCAGGTGTTCGCCATGCGCCTGTGGCTCGACCCGGTAAAACTCGCCGGTTTCGGCCTCAGCGCCAGCGATGTGACCAACGCCGTGCGCCAGTACAACTTCCTCTCCGCTGCCGGCGAAGTGAAAGGCGAATACGTGGTCACCAGCATCAACGCCAATACCGAGCTGAAATCGGCCGAGGCTTTTGCGGCGATTCCGCTCAAGGTCAGTGGCGACAGCCGCGTGCTGCTCAGCGATGTCGCGCGGGTGGAAATGGGCGCGGAAAACTACGACTCGATCAGCTCGTTCGGCGGCACGCCGTCGGTGTACATCGGCATCAAAGCCACACCGGGCGCCAACCCGCTGGACGTGATCAAGGAAGTGCGCAAGCTGATGCCGGAGCTGGAAGCGCAACTGCCGCCAAACCTGAAAAGCGAGATCGCTTACGACGCCACGCTGTTCATTCAGGCCTCGATCGATGAAGTAGTGAAAACCCTGTTCGAAGCGGTGCTGATCGTCATCGTTGTGGTGTTCCTGTTCCTCGGCGCATTGCGTTCGGTAGTGATCCCGGTGGTGACCATTCCGCTGTCGATGATCGGCGTGATGTTCTTCATGCAGATGATGGGCTACTCGATGAACCTGCTGACGCTGCTGGCGATGGTGCTGGCCATCGGTCTGGTGGTCGACGATGCGATTGTCGTCGTGGAGAACATCCACCGGCACATCGAGGAAGGCAAGACGCCGTTTGATGCGGCGCTGGAAGGCGCGCGGGAAATTGCCATGCCGGTGGTGTCGATGACCATCACCCTGGCGGCGGTGTATGCGCCGATCGGTTTTCTCACCGGGCTGACCGGGGCGCTGTTCAAGGAGTTTGCGCTGACCTTGGCCGGTGCGGTGGTGATTTCCGGGATCGTCGCCCTGACTCTGTCACCGATGATGTGCGCGTTTTTGCTGCGCCACGAGGAAAACCCCAGTGGTCTGGCGCATCGCCTCGACCGTATCTTCGACGGCCTCAAGCGCCGCTACCAGAGCATGTTGCACGGCACGCTGAACACGCGCCCTGTGGTGTTGGTATTCGCGGTGATCGTGTTGTGCCTGATCCCGGTGTTCCTCAAGTTCACCAAATCGGAACTGGCCCCGGACGAAGATCAGGGCATCATTTTCATGATGGCCACTGCGCCACAGCCGACCAACCTTGATTACCTGAGCACCTACACCGACGAATTCATCAAAATCTTCAAGGAATTCCCCGAGTACTACTCCTCGTTCCAGATCAACGGCTACAACGGTGTGCAGGCCGGCATCGGCGGTTTCCTGCTTAAGCCGTGGAACGAGCGCAGCCGCACGCAAATGCAGATCCTCCCGGAGGTGCAGGGCAAACTCGAAGGCATCCCGGGCTTGCAGATCTTCGGTTTCAACCTGCCCTCCCTGCCCGGCACCGGCGAAGGCTTGCCGTTCGAGTTTGTAGTCAACACCGCCAACGACTACGAACTACTGTTGCAGGTCGCCGACCGGATCAAGAAACGCGCCATGGAATCGGGCAAGTTCGCCTTCGTCGACCTCGATCTGGCGTTCGACAAACCTGAAGTGGTTGTCGATATCGACCGCGCCAAAGCGGCGCAGATGGGCGTGTCGATGCAGGACCTCGGTGGCACCCTCGCCACCCTGCTGGGCGAGGCAGAAATCAACCGTTTCACCATTGATGGGCGCAGCTACAAGGTGATTGCTCAGGTTGAACGGCCGTACCGCGATAACCCGGACTGGCTGAACAACTACTACGTGAAAAACACTCAGGGCGAGTTGCTGCCACTGTCGACGCTGATCAAGGTCAGCGACCGCGCCCGACCGCGCCAGCTCAACCAGTTCCAGCAGCTCAACGCGGCGAAGATTTCCGGTTTCCCGCTGGTGAGCATGGGCGAAGCCATCGACACGGTCTTGCAGATCGCTCGCGAAGAAGCGCCGGCCGGGTTCGCCTTCGACTATGGCGGCGCGTCACGTCAGTTCGTCCAGGAAGGCAGCGCGTTGTGGGTAACGTTCGCCTTGGCGCTGGCGATTATCTTTCTGGTGCTGGCGGCGCAATTCGAAAGCTTCCGCGATCCGCTGGTGATTCTGGTGACAGTGCCATTGTCGATCTGCGGGGCGCTGATTCCGCTGTTCCTCGGCTGGTCGAGCATGAACATCTACACCCAGGTCGGGCTGGTGACGCTGATCGGGCTGATCAGCAAGCACGGCATCCTGATCGTCGAGTTCGCCAACCAGTTGAGCAAGGACAAGGGCCTGACGGCGCGCGAAGCCGTTGAGGAAGCGGCGGCGATTCGCTTGCGGCCGGTGTTGATGACCACGGCGGCGATGGTGTTTGGCATGGTGCCGCTGATTCTGGCCACGGGCGCCGGTGCGGTGAGCCGTTTTGATATCGGCATGGTGATTGCCACGGGAATGTCGATTGGTACGTTGTTTACGCTGTTTGTCCTGCCGTGCGTTTACACCTTGCTGGCGAAACCCGATAAGCCTTGAAAGCAAAAGATCGCAGCCTTCGGCAGCTCCTACACCGATCCATGTAGGAGCTGCCGAAGGCTGCGATCTTTTGATCTTGCCTGCATAAAAAAAGGCCTCGCAACTGCGAGGCCTTTTATGTGGGCTTCAATCGGTTCAACTTTGCGGCCTCATCCCTTGAGAAAGTCCGAACATGAACAACAACAGATCATGATCGGGTTTGGTCGCCACGGAGGCTTTTGCCACCCGTGGGACTGCGCAGTGGGCGTCGTCTACGGACGCGCCAACCACCTGCATGCGGGGCTGCTCCCAGGCAGCCACCGCCAATGACGCAACTGCCAAGGCTCCAACCAAAAACAAACCTCGTGCAATTTCTAGTTTCATCGCTATAAACCTTTGATAGCGCTGCCAAACGCCGTCTCATAAAAGTAGACGAGTTTTTTCCAGTCCGCGTCGCGGAACGACGAATGGCGGCGCAATTGCTTCATGTCATGGGAGGCGGCGCGATAGGCGGTCAGACGCTGGCGGCATTTCTCCAGATCGATCAAAGCGACCTCGACCTTGGCCGACTCGCCTTCGCCCGTCACACGCACAAACACGTGTTTGATGTAGATGCAGCTGTGCTGCCAACGGCCCTTGTGCATACGCGCCAGATTCTCGGCGAGGTCCTTGAGCACACGCTCGTAAACCACATCGCCACACTGATCGCGACCGCCGGCAGCCGCCAGCCAGTGTTCCAGTTCCTGGAAACCGTCCAGGGACTTGGTGACCAAAAGTGCACGCCACTTGTGTTGCGGATCAGGCTGGGCACCGCAAAAGACGATCTCGGGCACGCGCACACCGAGCTTGCTCACGCCAGTCAGCGCGTCAAGTTCACGCAGAACAGTAGGACGGCCGAAAGGGTGCAGCCAGCTGCGGTAGATATGACCGGTCTGGCGCTTGGCATACAGCAGTTGACCATCGCGCCCCACGACCCTTTGCACACCACTTTCCCCGCCACGTCGAACATTGGGCTCTTCCACCCACTCGCCGCGCTGGTTCCAGTAAAAGTCAAAGCGATCTTGCGGAGCGACATCCGTTTCTGCTGCAAATTGCACTGCCATCCTGTTACCTCTTGCGTAATACGTAAACCCGCCACATGGCGTAGAGCGGAATAAAGTCCAGTTGTTCCTGAATCCGAAAACCTGCCTCCTCGAATTCCTTTTCCACCGTAGCGGCCGGTAACACAAAGCGATTCTGATACTCGCGTTTGTCACGGTTGCGCTCGGCTCGCTGGCGTTTCCAGGCTTTGAAGTTGCCATCAACCCACAGCGAAACGATCACACTGTCGCGGGTGACGCGCTCGAATTCGCGCAGAATCGCCCGGCGATGCTCGGCTTCACCGATGTGGTGGAGCAGACGCATGCAGAAAATGCTGTCGACGGCGTTGTCAGGCAAGGCAATGTCGAAGGCAGATGTGTGCAAGGGTTGTACCCGTTTCACCACATCGGCCGGTTGCGACTGCATGGCCGTCTTGATCATCGACTCGGAATTGTCCGCACCGATAATCACCCGGTTGGCCTTTTCGCCCAACAAGGGCCAGAAACGCCCGGCACCGCAAGGCAGATCCAGCACCAGCCCTGGCTCGCCAACCAGCGCCAGCGCCTTGCGGGCCATCTGTTCGTCACGCCAATGGGAGAGACGCCGTCCAAGACTTTCTTTGTGCTTGCGCAGATATTTCTGCGCGTGTTGATCGTCGTACTTCTCGGAAAAATCGAGTTTGATCGGACCGGACATCACCTGGACTCCTGAATTGCTGATGTCACCACCTTAAGGAGCGGCGTGTCAGCGTCAGGTCATCCATTTGTGAAAAAAATGTCCGGTAAACAGACAAATTATTACAGCGTTATACAGGATTTAGACAGGAAGGAGGGAGTAGCATTGAGCCACTCCGTGCGTCAGATTTTGCCCAGATCTACCTCGAAGCGGCAGCCATTGGGTTCCATCGTGCTCAAGCTGACGGTCCAGCCCTGGTTCTCGCAGATCCGCTGCACCAGCGACAATCCCAGCCCCAGGCCTTCGCCACGCTTTTCGCTGCCACGTACGAAAGGCTCGAACATGGCTTCGCGCTTTTCTTCCGGAATGCCGACACCGGAGTCTTCCACCGCGAAGCCGTTGGCAGTGAGTGTCAGGCGAATGAAGCCGCTTTCGGTGTAATGCAGCGCGTTGCGCAACAGGTTGCCCATCACGGCATTCAACAGGGTCGCGTTGTAGCGAATGTCTGATGGACTGCCAGGTTCGAAGATCAGTTTCAGGCCCTTGCTCTCGATCGGCCCGCGCCACAGACACAACAGGCCTTCGGCCACTTGCGAGAGGTTTTGCTGAAGTGCCATGCCGGCATCTTCATGCTGGGCGCGCGCCAGCATCAGGAAGGTTTGCACCAATTCGCGCATTTCTTCACTGGCGCGGGCAATTCGCTCGACCTGTGAACGACCACGCTGGTCGATCCCCGGGTTTTCCAGCAGCAGTTCGCAGGAACTGGCCAATACCATAAGCGGCGTGCGCAATTCATGGCTGACGTCGCTGGTGAACAAGCGTTCGCGTGTCAGCGCCTGACGCAAACGCCCCAATGTGGCATCGAAGGCCACCGCCAGCTCGCCGACTTCGTCTGCCGCGTAATCCGGCGCCAACGGCGGCGCCAACCCGAGTAACTGGTCACGGTGACGCACCTGCCGGGCCAGTCGGACCACCGGCGCCATCACCTTGCGCGCCAGCACCCAGCCGAGGAACACCGCCAGTGCCAGGCTGAGCACAAAACCCACCAGGACCACGGCAAACAGCACGCGCTCGCGCTCTTCAAAATCGCTTTGATCTTGCAGCAAGACGTAACGGCGACCGTCGACGATCTCGACCATCGCGTGATACGACAGCTGCTCGCGGAAGACTTCATGGAAACCCGAATCGAGGTGGCGCAGGTCCTTGGGCAGCTCGAAATCGCCCGGTCCGCCACTGAAATAGAACAACTGGTCGGGTTCCGGGCGATGGCTCCAGTCCGAAACATTGTCCATCAGCAGCAGACGCTGCAAGTCGCCGCCCAGCCCCGCCGAAATCAGTTTTTCTTCCACCAGGTGCACGGTCGCGACAATGCCCATTGCGAAGGCGCCGGCCACCAGTGCACTCATCAAGGCAAAAGCAATGATGATCCGCTGGGAAAGACTTTGCCTGAACTCCATTACACGTCGGCCAGCCGGTAACCCACGCCGTGCACAGTGTGCAGCAGTGGTTTGGCAAAAGGTTTATCGATCACCTGACGCAGTTGGTGAACGTGACTGCGCAGGCTGTCGCTGTCCGGGCAATCATCGCCCCACAGCGCTTCTTCGAGAATTTCCCGACGCAGGACGTGCGGGCTCTTCTGCATCAACACCGCGAGCAATTTGAGGCCGACCGGGTTGAGCTTCAGCAGTTTGCCGTCGCGGGTCACTTCCAGCGTGTCGAGGTCGTAGCTCAGATCGGCGACCTGCAGCGCACGGCGACCACCACCTTGCGCACGGCGCATCACCGCTTCGACCCGCGCAGCCAGCTCGGACAAGGCAAATGGCTTGATCAGGTAATCGTCGGCCCCGGCCTTGAAACCCTGCAAGCGGTCGTCGAGTTGATCGCGGGCGGTGAGCATGATCACCGGTGTGTCCCGACGGGCGTCCTCACGCAGGCGTTTGCACAGAGTGTAACCATCGATGCCGGGCAACATGATGTCGAGCACGATCAGGTCGTAATGCTCGGTGGCGGCCAGATGCAGGCCCGACAGACCGTCCTGGGCGCAATCGACGGTATAGCCCTTGAGGCCCAGATAATCGGCCAGATTGGCCAGGATGTCGCGGTTGTCTTCGACCAATAGAATTCGCATGGGCACCTCCTCCGTACGGGGTAACGGCCGTCTTGGCCCGCGCAGCTTACGGCCAAGTGTGGCTCACGGCTAGGCGTGCGTTGGGTTGTTGCGCGAGAAAAACGTTCATTGTTCCAGCCAACGTTTTTTTCACTTTCGATTAACAAATCAGCGACGCATAGACGCGCAGACTCCGCGCGGTTGCGCTCCTCAGATCCTACTTACACCCAAGGAATTGCCCATGGTGTCGACTTCTGCCCGCCCCGTTTCCAGACCGCTGAACTTCTGGCTTTGCCTGGGAATACCCACCGTCGCGGCAATCATTCTGGTGTTGCTCGAACTGACCGATCTGGACATGGATCTGGCCAGACTGTTCTACGACCCGGTCGCAGGCGACTTTATCGGGCGCCACAGTTTTTTCCTTGAAGACATCCTCCATGATCGTGCCAAACAGGTGGTCATTGCGTTCTCGGTGTTGGCCATCCTCGGCTTTATCGGCTCGTTTTTTCTCGCCAGGCTGAAACCGTTCAAGCGTGAACTGGGTTGCCTGGTACTTTCGCTGGGCCTGGCGACATCGTTCGTCACTCCGGTCAAAGCCGTGACTGCCGTGCAGTGCCCGTGGAGCCTGGAGCAATTCGGTGGCCATGAAACCTATAGCAAGTTGATGGAGCATCGCCCACAGACCGACAAGCCCGGGCGCTGCTGGCCCGGTGGTCATGCAGCAACGGGCTTCACCTTGTTTGCGCTGTTCTTTGTCCTGCGTGATCGCCGTCCGCGTCTGGCCAGACAGGCGTTTATCTTTGCCTTCGCATTGGGGTCGGTGTTTTCCATCAGCCGGATGATGCAGGGCGCGCACTTCTTTTCGCACAACGTGTGGACGGCGATTTTCTGCTGGCTGATTTGTCTGGGATCTTATTATTGGGTGCTGTATCGCCCGGCGGTGAAAGCCGAGGCCGTGGTCGAGGCGCAACCGGTCAGCGCCTGATCTGACGCCATCGCTGGCAAGCCAGCTCCCACAGGGTTGGTGCCGAGCACACATTTTGTGAACGCTCGAATCACTGTGGGAGCTGGCTTGCCAGCGATGAACGATTACTCGGACTTGCGCCAACACTAAATCAAAGGCAATAAAAAACCCCGCTGACTCGCGTCAGCGGGGTTTTGCGTTACGGGGTAAGGCTGGCTTACATCATGCCGCCCATGCCACCCATGCCGCCCATGTCTGGCATACCGCCGCCAGCAGCGCCGTCTTTCTTCGGCGCGTCAGCTACTGCCGCTTCGGTGGTCAGGATCAGACCGCCGATCGACGATGCAGCTTGCAGAGCGGAACGAGTCACCTTGGTTGGGTCCAGGATGCCCATTTCGATCATGTCGCCGTATTCGCCAGTTGCAGCGTTGTAACCGAAGTTACCTTTGCCGTTCTTGACTTCGTTGACCACAACGCTTGGCTCGTCGCCGCTGTTGGCAGCGATCTGACGCAGCGGAGCTTCAACAGCGCGGCGCAGAACAGCGATACCGACGTCCTGATCAGCGTTGTCGCCTTTCAGGTCAACCAGGGTTTGCAGAGCACGGATCAGCGCAACGCCACCGCCAGGTACCACGCCTTCTTCAACGGCTGCACGAGTTGCGTGCAGGGCGTCTTCAACGCGGGCCTTCTTCTCTTTCATTTCTACTTCGGAACCAGCGCCAACCTTGATCACTGCAACGCCGCCGGACAGCTTGGCCAGACGCTCTTGCAGTTTTTCACGGTCGTAGTCCGAGGAAGTTTCAGCAGCCTGGGCACGGATCTGAGTGATACGCGCCTGGATGTCAGCTTCTAAGCCAGCACCGTCAACGATGATGGTGTTTTCCTTGGAGATGGTCACACGCTTGGCGCTACCGAGGTTTTCCAGGGTAGCGGCTTCCAGGCTCAGGCCGATCTCTTCGGAGATAACGGTACCGCCGGTCAGAACAGCGATGTCCTGCAGCATGGCCTTGCGACGGTCGCCGAAGCCTGGCGCCTTGACGGCTGCGACTTTAACGATGCCACGCATGTTGTTCACAACCAGAGTCGCCAGGGCTTCGCCTTCAACGTCTTCGGAAACGATCAGCAGTGGACGGCCGGCTTTGGCAACGGCTTCCAGCACTGGCAGCATTTCGCGGATGTTCGAGATCTTTTTGTCGACCAGCAGGATCAGCGGGCTGTCCAGCTCGGCAACCATGGTCTCTGGCTTGTTGACGAAGTACGGGGACAGGTAGCCACGGTCGAACTGCATGCCTTCTACAACCGACAGTTCGTTTTCCAGGCCAGTGCCTTCTTCAACGGTGATCACGCCTTCTTTGCCGACTTTTTCCATGGCTTCGGCAATGATGTCGCCGATGGAGCTGTCGGAGTTGGCGGAGATGGTGCCGACCTGAGCGATGGCCTTGGTGTCAGCGCATGGCTTGGACAGGTTCTTCAGCTCTTTGACGATCGCGATGGTCGCTTTGTCGATACCACGCTTCAGGTCCATCGGGTTCATGCCGGCAGCGACGGCTTTCAGGCCTTCGTTGACGATCGACTGAGCCAGAACGGTAGCGGTAGTAGTACCGTCACCAGCGTCATCGTTGGCACGGGAGGCAACGTCTTTGACCAGCTGCGCGCCCATGTTTTCGAAGCGATCTTCGAGTTCGATTTCTTTGGCGACGGAAACGCCGTCCTTGGTGATGGTCGGAGCGCCGAAGCTCTTCTCGATGATCACGTTACGGCCTTTCGGGCCCAGGGTCGCTTTTACTGCGTCAGCCAGGACGTTGACGCCCTTGAGCATTTTTTTACGGGCGGAATCGCCAAACAGAACTTCTTTAGCAGCCATGATCGATATTCCTTAAATACTTTGTAGTAGCGGGAAAATGAACGGGGGTATCAGCCTTCGATAACAGCGAGGATTTCGTTCTCGCTCATTACCAACAGGTCTTCGCCGTCGACTTTCACAGTGTTGCTGCCGGAGTAAGGACCGAACACAACCTTGTCGCCTTCCTTCACGGACAGTGCGCGCACTTCGCCGTTTTCCAGAGCTTTGCCCGGGCCTACAGCGAGAATCACACCGTGGTTGGCTTTTTCAGCAGCCGAACCTGGCAGGACGATACCGCCAGCGGTTTTCTTTTCTTCTTCGCTGCGACGGATTACGACGCGGTCATGCAGAGGACGAAGCTTCATTGTCGATCTCTCCTAATTGTGGTTTTCATCGGCCGGTGTAGTCCCGGCGGGTTTAACAAATCCGGCCTTCGCCGGTTGCGCCTCGTCGAGCGAGACGCGGAAGACTGACTGGCGCAAATGCCAGAAACCTTTCGGTGACCGATACATAAGGGCGCATAAGCTTATTACAAGGGCGCGGCTAAAAATTTTTCACCGATATGTTGCACAAAAGCAGCCCATAAACGAACACGGCACCCGAAGGTGCCGTGTCAATGCAGATGTTACTTGGAGTCGCGATGTTCGAACTCGCCTTCGATCACATCACCCTCGCGGCCCAGTGGCTGACGCGGTGCAGGACCGCCACGGGGTTGCAGGTCGTCGGCGAACGCACGCTGACGCATGGCCTGTTCTTCGGCGCGCTGGCGCATTTTGTTCGCCAGCAGTCGACGGCTGATTGGCAGCAGCATGACCAGACCGACCACGTCGCTGATGAAGCCAGGCAGGATCAACAGGCCACCGGCCAATGCCAGCATCAAACCTTCCAGCATGGTTTGTGCGGGCAGTTCGCCGCGGTTCAGGCTTTCACGGGCACGCAATGCAGTGGCCAGACCGGCGACGCGCAGCACAAACACACCGAACATCGAGCCGAGAATGATCAGCAGCAGGGCCGGGAAAAACCCGATAGCCCCTGCCACTTTGACGAATACGAACAGCTCCAGCACTGGAAACAGCAGAAAGAGCAACAGAAAAGGGCGCATCAAAGTTTCCTCAACGCAAGAAATGCCTTGCAGTAAGCCTTAGATGACGTCGCCCTTTCGTGAATTCAAGCGTCGGCCACAGCATTTTTTGGCCAGACCTCGGCATGAGCCAATGAAACCAGGGCTTCGCGCACTTGTGTCGGCGTATTACAAGGTGCTGGGAACGGCAGCCAGTACAGCGCCTGACCGATGCGCAGGTGCATGCCTTCTGTGTCGATCCCGGCCAGTTGCGCCGGCGCAGTTTTCGGCAGACCGGCGAGGTCGACGTAGTGCGCGATGGCTTTGCCGTGGTCGCTGTTCATGTGCTCGACCATGCTGATCTCGGCCTTGCCGGCGAACGGATTGGCCAGGGTCAGTTGATCGACCCAGTGAATCGCACCAAAACCACCGATGTAGCGATGACGCACCGGGGTCAGCACCCAGAAGTCGAAATCGTGGGCCTTGTGGTAGTTCTGCGAATCGGGGAAATAACGGTAGTAACGCTCGGCGGCCGCTTCGATGGCAGCCGCGTCTTCGAGCTTTTGCGCTTCGGCCAGGTAGGTCAGGCGACCAACGGCTTGCACATCATCGGCCTCGCGCTCGCCGACGAGCATTGAGCATTTCGGGTCTTTTTGCAGGTTGTGGGTGTGCTGGGCAATGCGGCTGATCAGGATCAGCGGCCGGCCCTGCTCGTCCAGGCAGTACGGCACCACGGAGCCAAAAGGAAAACCGGGCATCGATTTGGAGTGGGTCGACAGCACTCCACGGTATTCCTTGAGAAGCAATTCTCGGGCATTCTTCGCCACTTCAACGCTCAATTTATGACTCCTTAAATAGAATCCGTCGAAAAAACGGACGGGCGCACGGGATCAAGTCCCCGTCACGCCAGCGGGCAATTCTCATGTGCAAACCAGCTACGGCCGGTGCAGATCGGGAGTCGCTGAAAACAACAACTACTCAGACCTGCTATCGGGGCATGCGAATGCAACTCAACGACAAAGTAATCATTATCACTGGCGGTTGCCAGGGTTTGGGCCGTTCGATGGCCGAGTATTTCGCCGGCAAAGGCGCGAAGCTCGCCCTGGTCGACCTCAATCAGGAAAAACTCGACGACGCGGTCGCGGCTTGCAAGGCCAAGGGCGTGGAGGCGCGCAGCTATCTGTGCAACGTGGCCGATGAAGAGCAGGTCGAAAACATGGTCGCTCAGGTCGCCGCTGATTTCGGCGCGATCCACGGCCTGATCAACAACGCCGGGATCCTCCGTGATGGCCTGCTGCTCAAGGTCAAGGACGGCGAAATGACCAAGATGAGCCTGGCCCAGTGGCAGGCCGTCATCGACGTCAATCTGACCGGCGTATTCCTCTGCACCCGTGAGGTGGCGGCAAAAATGGTCGAGCTGAAGAACACTGGCGCGATCATCAACATCTCGTCGATTTCTCGAGCAGGCAACGTTGGCCAGACCAACTATTCGGCAGCCAAGGCCGGTGTTGCTGCAGCGACAGTGACCTGGGCCAAAGAGCTGGCGCGTTACGGCATTCGGGTGGCGGGTATCGCGCCGGGCTTCATCGAGACCGAGATGACCCTGGGCATGAAACCGGAAGCGCTGGAGAAGATGACCGCGGGGATCCCGCTCAAGCGCATGGGCAAGCCGGAAGAGATTGCACACTCGGCGGCGTATATCTTCGAGAACGACTACTACACCGGGCGGATTCTGGAGATGGATGGCGGCTTGCGTATCTAACTGCCAACACAAAACAAATGTAGGAGTGAGCCTGCTCGCGATTGCGGTCATTCATTCAACAAATCTGTTGAATGTTATTCCGCTATCGCGAGCAGGCTCACTCCTACAGGGTTATCGGTGTTGCTGATGTATCAATCGTCGCTGATGGTGATGTTCGGCATCGCCGGTGTCGCCGCTTCCTGCAACACAATCCGCGCACCGACGTGGCGGGCGAGTTCCTGATAGACCATGGCAATCTGGCTGTCCGGCTCGGCGATCACCGTTGGCTTGCCGCCGTCGGCCTGTTCACGGATCAGCATCGACAGAGGCAGCGAAGCCAGCAGTTCAACGCCGTACTGGGTCGCCAGTTTTTCACCACCGCCCTCACCGAACAGATGCTCGGCATGCCCGCAGTTCGAGCAAATGTGCACGGCCATGTTTTCCACCACGCCCAGCACCGGAATGTTGACCTTGCGGAACATTTCCACGCCTTTGCGCGCGTCGAGCAAGGCCAGATCCTGTGGTGTGGTAACGATCACCGCGCCGGCCACCGGGACTTTTTGCGCCAAAGTCAGTTGAATGTCGCCGGTGCCTGGCGGCATGTCGATGACCAGATAATCCAGATCGCCCCACGCGGTTTGCGTAACCAGTTGCAGCAGCGCGCCGGAGACCATCGGCCCGCGCCAGACCATCGGCGTGTTGTCGTCGGTCAGAAACGCCATCGACATGACTTCTACACCGTGAGCCTTGAGCGGCACGAACCACTTCTGATCCTTGACCTCCGGGCGGGTGCGCTCGGGGATGCCGAACATGATGCCTTGGCTCGGGCCGTAGATATCGGCGTCGAGAATCCCGACCTTGGCGCCTTCGCGGGCCAGGGCCAGTGCGAGGTTGGCGGCGGTGGTCGACTTGCCCACACCGCCCTTGCCGGAGGCCACGGCGACCACGTTCTTGACGTTGGCCAGCCCCGGAATCTGCGCCTGCGCCTTGTGCGCAGCGATAACTGTATTGATTTCTACTTTCGCGGCCGCGACACCGTCGAGGTTCTCGATGGCCAATTGCAGCATTTGCGCCCATCCGCTTTTGAACAGGCCAGCGGCATAACCGATTTCCAGCTGCACGTTGACGCGATCACCGACGATCTCGATGTGCTTCACGCAACCGGCGCTGACCGGGTCCTGGTTCAGGTAAGGGTCGGTGTATTGGCTGAGGACGGCTTCCACCGCTGCGCGAGTGATGGCGCTCATGGGCAACTCCGATAACAAGACTGGGAAAAGATGGCGGGTATCCTACCCCTTCTATCCTCCGGACGGCATGCCCGGCAACGATTTGCAGGGGTGAAATATCTTGCCCGGCGCTTTATAGTGGCCGACCTCCGTTTCATCAAGTAGCGAAGCCCCACATGTCCGAACCACGCAAGATCCTCGTCACCAGCGCCCTGCCCTACGCCAACGGTTCGATTCACCTTGGCCATATGCTGGAATATATCCAGACCGATATGTGGGTGCGCTTCCAGAAGCATCGCGGCAATCAATGCATTTACGTCTGCGCCGACGACGCCCACGGTTCGGCGATCATGCTGCGCGCGGAAAAGGAAGGCATCACCCCGGAACAACTGATCGCCAACGTGCAGGCTGAACACAGCGCCGACTTTGCCGAGTTCCTGGTTGATTTCGACAACTTCCACTCCACTCACGCCGAAGAAAACCGTGAGTTGTCGAGCCAGATCTACATCAAGCTGCGTGACGCCGGGCACATCGCCCAGCGCTCGATCACCCAGTACTTCGACCCGGAAAAGAAAATGTTCCTGGCCGACCGCTTCATCAAGGGCACCTGTCCGAAATGCGGTACCGAAGACCAGTACGGCGATAACTGCGAAAAATGCGGTGCGACCTACGCCCCGACCGATCTGAAGGATCCGAAGTCGGCCATCTCCGGCGCCACCCCGGTGCTCAAGGATTCCCAGCACTTCTTCTTCAAACTGCCAGACTTCCAGGAAATGCTGCAAACCTGGACCCGCAGCGGCACCTTGCAAGACGCCGTCGCCAACAAGATCGCTGAATGGCTGGACGCCGGCCTGCAACAGTGGGACATCTCCCGCGATGCGCCGTATTTCGGTTTCGAGATCCCGGGCGAGCCGGGCAAATATTTCTACGTGTGGCTGGACGCCCCGATCGGCTACATGGCCAGCTTCAAGAACCTTTGCGACCGTACGCCGGAGCTGGACTTCGATGCGTTCTGGGCCAAGGATTCCACCGCCGAGCTGTACCACTTCATCGGCAAGGACATCGTCAATTTCCACGCGCTGTTCTGGCCAGCGATGCTCGAAGGCGCGGGCTACCGCAAGCCGACCGGCATCAATGTGCACGGCTATCTGACCGTCAACGGCCAGAAGATGTCCAAGTCGCGCGGCACCTTCATCAAGGCGCGTACGTACCTGGATCACCTGTCGCCGGAATACCTGCGCTATTACTACGCGGCCAAACTGGGCCGTGGCGTCGATGACCTCGACTTGAACCTCGAAGATTTCGTGCAGAAGGTCAACTCCGACCTGGTCGGCAAAGTGGTCAACATCGCCAGCCGTTGCGCCGGTTTCATCCAGAAAGGCAACGCCGGCCTGCTGGTCGGCACCAATGCCGCGCCAGAGCTGACCGAGGCTTTCCTCGCTGCTGCGCCAAGCATTGCCGACGCCTACGAGGCCCGCGACTTCGCCCGTGCCATGCGTGAAACCATGGCTCTGGCCGACCGCGCCAACGCCTGGATCGCCGACAAGGCGCCGTGGTCGTTGAACAAACAGGAAGGCAAACAGGATGAAGTCCAGGCGATCTGCGCCACCGCCATCAACCTGTTCCGCCAACTGGTGATCTTCCTCAAACCGGTGCTGCCGCTGTTGGCCGCCGATGCCGAGGCGTTCCTCAACGTCGCCCCGCTGACCTGGAACGACCACACCACGCTGCTGGCCAACCACCAGTTGAACGAATTCAAACCGTTGATGACCCGCATCGACCCGGTAAAAGTACAAGCCATGAGCGACGCCTCGAAAGAAGACCTCACCGCCAGCCAGACCGACACCGGTGCCGCGGCCCCAGCGGGCAATGGCGAACTGGCCAAGGACCCGCTGTCGCCGGAAATCGACTTCGATGCTTTTGCTGCCATCGACCTGCGCGTCGCGCTGATCGTCAAAGCCGAACACGTCGAAGGTGCTGACAAGCTGCTGCGCCTGACGCTGGACATCGGTGACGAGCAGCGCAACGTGTTCTCCGGGATCAAGAGCGCTTATCCGGATCCGTCCAAACTCGACGGTCGCCTGACCATGATGATCGCCAACCTCAAGCCACGGAAAATGAAGTTCGGTATCTCCGAAGGCATGGTGATGGCGGCCGGCCCTGGCGGTGAAGAGATTTACCTGCTGAGCCCGGACAGCGGCGCCAAGCCAGGTCAGCGCATCAAGTAACAGTTGGCGGTCAATTGATCCCACAGGCGTGCCCGGCATGCCTGTGGGATTTTTCATATCTGGCCGGATAATGCCTAACCTTTAGAGACACCCGCCCGTTTCGCTGGCAGAACCATGACCGAACTTGTGCTTACGCTCATCAGTGCTGCACTGCTCAACAACTTCGTGTTGCACTGGCCGCTGGGCGTCGATCCGCTGTTGGCGGGCAGTCGTCGTCAGGTGCATGCGTTGGGGCTGGCGACGTTGTGTCTGATGTTGATCACAGGCGTAGTGGGTTACGCGATCTGGCATTGGCTGCTGGTGCCGCTGCAACTTGAGTTCCTGCGCCTGTTCGTGTTTCTGCCGCTGAGCGTATTGCTGATCACGCCGCTGTTAAAGCTGCTGGCGCGCTGGCTGCCAAAGTTGCCTTTTGACGGGTTATGGCCGCTGTTGCTGGGCAATGCCGGTGTACTGGGGCTGGCGCTGATCAACGCGCAAAACGATCGCGGTCTGCTGCAGACGACAGCGCTGAGCCTCGGTGCCGGACTGGGTTTCTGGCTGGTGCTGAGCCTGTTTCAGGATTTGCGTGAACGCACGACCGACAACGATATTCCCCTGCCCTTTCGCGGCTTGCCGATCGATCTGATCAGCGCCGGATTGATCGCAGTGATTTTTCTCGGATTCAGTGGACTGATCAAAACATGAGTCTGATTCAACGCATCGATGCCCTTCTGCCGCAGACTCAATGCGGCAAGTGCGGCCATCCCGGATGCAAGCCCTATGCACAAGGTATCGCCGAGGGCGAGCCGATCAACAAGTGCCCGCCGGGCGGTGACGAAACCATCGCCGCGCTGGCTGAACTGTTGAAAGTACCGGTGCTGGAACTGGACATCAGTCGCGGTTCGGCGCCGCCGCAAGTGGCGTTCATCCGTGAGGCCGAATGCATTGGCTGCACCAAGTGCATTCAGGCCTGCCCGATCGACGCGATTGTCGGCGCGGCGAAACTGATGCACACGGTGATCATTGACGAGTGCACCGGTTGCGATCTGTGTGTCGCACCATGCCCGGTCGATTGCATCGAAATGCACCCGCTGCCGCTCGGCACATTGCCGGTCGTGGGCGGTCTGGCCTTCAGTCTTGAAGAACAGCGCGCGCGCGCGGCCAAACGCGATCACGCGCGTCAACGCTTCGAGCGCCGAAACCAGCGCTTGCAACGCGAAGAACAACAGAAGCAGGCTGAGCGTGAAGCGCGGGCGAAACGGACGGTGCAACCTGAAGTGGCCGCAACCGATCCGGTACAGGCGGCACTGGAACGGGTGCGTGCGCAGAAAGCGGCGACCGCCGATGCGGCGCTGAAGAAAGCCAAGATCGATGTGGCGATGAGCCGTGCGCAATTGCACAAATCGTTGAAAGCCTTCGGCCATCCGCCGACATTTGAGCAGCAGACGCAACTGATCGTGTTGCAGCAGCAGTTCGAAGCAGCCGAACAGGCTCTGGCGAAACTTGAAAGCAACCCGGCGCCAGCGCCCATCGTGCCTGCCCCCGCCAAAGACGCCGATCTGAAACGGGCCAAGATCCAGTTGGCCATGCGTCGTGCTGAACTGAAAGAAGCCCAGACCGCCGAAGCGGCGCCCGAGCAGATCGCCGCGCTTGAGCAGGCATTGCGCGACGCCGAACAGGCCCTGCACGCCGCCGAAGCCACAAGCGATCAGCCGTTGCCTGACTTGGTGCGCGTCGAAAAACGTCCGATCGACAGCCAGCTTCGTCAGTTGAAAACCGAATTGGCCTACGCCCGTGCGGACCTCAACAAACTCGAACGACGCGCCGACACGCCCACCGAAATCCTCGACAAGGCCCGCGTCCGCCTGCAAATCGCCGAGCGCCAGGTACAAGATCATGTCGCCCCTTGAGACACCGGACAATCGCCTGCAACAGGCGATGAAGCTGGTGCTGCTGGCCGCCTTGCCGGGGTTGCTGGCGCTGTTCTGGTGGTACGGCTGGGGCGTGCTGATCAATCTGCTGCTGGCGATCGTCGCCGCGCTGATGGTCGAGGCCGGCGTCGCACGTCTGCGTCAACAGCCCATCCAGCCAGCGTTGAGCGACGGCAGTGCGTTGGTCAGCGCAACATTGCTGGCGGCCGCCCTGCCACCTTATTGCCCCTGGTGGCTGACGGTGATGGCGGTTGCTTCGGGACTGCTGTTCGGCAAGCACATTTACGGCGGCGTCGGTAGAAATCCGTTCAATCCGGCGATGCTCGGGTTTGCCCTGATCATGGTGATGTTCCCGCAACCGATGACCCACTGGCCGGCCCATGGCCTGGATCTGACGGCAACGTTTCAACAGGTATTCGGCGCAGGTCAGGCGCCGGACGCTTGGGCGCAGGCCACGGTGCTGGACAGCCTGCGCACCAACAATAGCCTGACCATGGACGAATTGTTCACCAGTAATCCGGCCTTCGGTCGCTTTGGCGGACACGGTGGGGAATGGGTGAATCTGGCGTTTCTCGCCGGCGGGTTGTTTTTGCTGCAGCGCCGGGTCTTCGGTTGGCATGCACCAGCAGGCATGCTCGGCAGTCTGTTTGTTGTCAGCCTGCTGTTCTGGAATGGCTCCGGGTCAGACTCTCAGGGTTCGCCGCTGCTCCACCTGCTCAGTGGCGCGACCATGCTGGGCGCGTTTTTCATCATCACTGAACCGGTCTCCGGCGCTAAAACCACGCTCGCCCGCCTGCTGTTCGGTGTCGGCGTCGGACTGCTGACTTATGCGATTCGCACCTGGGGGGGTTACCCGGATGGCGTGGCGTTTGCGGTGCTGCTGATGAACCTGTGCGTGCCAGCGCTGGAGCGGTTTGCCGCGAGTCGTCAGTCACAGGTGAGCACATGAACCGCGCGGTCAGCGCACTGACGTTATTGTTGTTGGCGGTGGTCGGCATTGGCGCGACGTACCTGCTGCAACGCAGCAGTGCACCGCAAATCGCTGCAGAGCAGCGCTGGGCCGACAGTCGTAAACTGCTCGACGTGCTTCCCGCTGACAGCTACGACAACCAACCGCTGGACCAGCCGATTACACTGACCGATACAGGTCTGAGCCATAGCACGCTCGCGGCTGGTTATCGTGCAACCAAGCATGGTCAAACCGTTGCAGTGTTGCTGCGTAACCAGACCGAGGGCTACGCCGGGGCCATTGAATTGCTGATTGCGATCGATGCCAACGGCAAGTTGCTCGGCGTGAAACCCCTCAAGCAAAACGAAACCCCGGCACTCGGCGGGCCGATTGGCGACTGGCCGAACCGCTGGCTTCAGGTTTTCACCGGTAAATCACGCGGTGAACCGAATGACACTGGCTGGGCACTGAAAAAAGATCAGGGGCAATTCGATCAAATGGCCGGGGCAACCATTACTTCGCGCGCGGCCATCAACGCGATCCACGATGCGTTGCGTTACTTTGACGAGCATCGAACGGCATTATTGGGGAGCGGAGCATGAACCTGTCCAACTCACTGATGCTGGTGCTATTGCTGGGCACCACCGTTTCTCTGGCCGGCGCATTGGGGACGATCTTGATGTTTGTCCTTGTGGTGGGCATTTATGCGTTGGGCATGTCACCGTTGCGCCCGCGCATGACAGAGGCCAGTGCCTTGCTGGCCTCTGTCATGCTTGCTGCAACGTTAAGCAGTTGTGCAGATCTTCTGGCGCAACGCTGGTTTTTGGCGTGGCATCAGTCGTTCGGTCTCTATGGCGGATTGATCGCCTTGCAGTGCGTGGTGCTGGAGCACCACGGTTTCTTCGACCGACCGCTGGCCCAGCGCTTCAAACTTTGCGCATTGTTTGGCAGTTTGATGCTGGGGCTCGCGGCGCTGCGTGAACTCATCGGTCAGGGCAGCCTTGGCCGGGGGCTGTTCGAGCATGACTCCGGTCTTGTTTTATTCGGCGCTGGGCTGCATCTGACAACGCTGTTGCCCGGCGCCTTTATTGTATTGGGTCTGCTGCTCGCGGCCCGTCAGGCGTGGAATCGCCCGAACTCGATATCCAAGGAAACGCATCGCCCATGAATGCAGCAAAACGTCTGGAGATTTTCCGCCGCCTGCACGAAGACAATCCGGAGCCAAAGACCGAACTGGCCTACTCCTCGCCGTTCGAGCTGTTGATCGCGGTGATTCTTTCGGCGCAGTCAACTGACGTCGGCGTCAACAAAGCCACGGCGAAGCTGTTTCCGGTGGCCAATACGCCGGCGGCGATCCATGCTTTAGGGGTCGAAGGTCTATCGGAATACATTAAAACGATCGGTCTCTACAACAGCAAGGCCAAGAACGTCATCGAAACCTGCCGCCTGCTGGTCGAACGCCATGGCAGTGTGGTTCCACAAACTCGTGAAGAGCTCGAAGCCTTGCCGGGAGTAGGCCGCAAGACCGCCAACGTCGTACTCAACACAGCGTTCCGCCAACTGACCATGGCCGTCGACACCCACATCTTTCGCGTCAGCAACCGCACCGGCATTGCACCGGGCAAAAATGTGGTCGAAGTGGAAAACAAGCTGATGAAGTTTGTACCCAAGGAATTCCTGCTCGACTCTCATCACTGGCTGATTCTTCACGGTCGCTACGTGTGTCTGGCCCGCAAGCCACGGTGTGGGAGTTGCCGGATCGAAGACTTGTGCGAGTACAAAGACAAAACTTCTGACGATTGACCGGCTATTGGAATAATTGATAAGTCGATTGAAAAAATCTTTTTTACCCGCTGCAGGAATGTCGATATAAGGGGCGCCAAAGGCATTCTTAGCCGGGAGTTAGCTTATGAGTAGCGACAAAGAGCCACTGGATGTAGATGACGATATCGCTGCAGAAACTGATGACGCCGAACCTGTGGTCGAAGTCGCCAAGACCAATCTCAGCAAGCGCCGTACGATCGACAACCTGCTTGAGGAGCGCCGACTGCAAAAGCAATTGGCCGATTACGATTTTGATGACTGATACTTGAAAGCCTCCCGAACCGGAGGCTTTTCTCTTTGTGCGGCTAGCTGAGCTTGATCGGCCCATGACCCTGTCAGCCATCGATGGATTCAGACCAGACCATTACGCTGCGCCAATTCGATCAGATCAACCAGAGAACGCGCATTGAGCTTCAACAACAAGCGCGTCTTGTAGGTGCTCACGGTTTTGTTGCTCAAAAACATGCCATCGGCAATTTCCTTGTTGGTTTTGCCCCGCGCCAACTGCTGCAGCACCATCATCTCCCGACCGGACAGACGATCCACCATATCGGCTTCACTTGCATTGCCCAGACTGGTACGCACGGTATGCAGAGCCTGATTGGGAAAATAACTGTAGCCGGACAATACGGCCTTGATTGCGCTGAGTAACTCGGTCAAGTCCTGCTGTTTGCACACATAGCCGGCCGCACCCGATTGCATGCAGCGCATGGAAAAGTGCCCGGGAGCCTGGGAAGTCAGAACCAGTACTTTAATAGGCATGGCCGTTGAGGTCAGGCGTGCGATAACTTCCAGACCATCAAGTTTTGGTATTCCAATGTCCAGAATGACAATATCCGGCATTTGTTCTCTAGCAAGTTGTAACGCGTCCACACCGTTATCAGTTTCTGCGATGACTTCGTAGCCATGACGCTCCATCAGCATACGTACCGCAAGACGAATGACAGGGTGATCATCCACGATCAGCACTTTATTCATGGGCAAGTCCAGTTTCGCTGTTCGAATTTTTAGAACACGCACAATAGCCCAGTCACTTGCTCTATGGCATGCCAGTGTTAACACGCACTTGCATCGAGAGACATGCCCTACATCCATCGCGGATTAATCCTACAAAAAACCTCTACCCCTCTAAACATCCGACGCCGCATCTGCTTTTGCCGGAGGAAAAATTTCTCTTTCAACCTGTTACGGACTACGACTACCGGTAAAAAACACACGCCTCGTCGCTGCAGTTCATTGTGCCTGAACGGCATTGGCGCCGGGGCATATGCGCGCGACTGAAAAATATCGGGATATTGGAAACACCTGGCAACAGCGGTCGCATCGGCATTATAACGTCGAGAAAAACATAAACACCTGAAACAAGATATTTATACCAAGCCCTATAATTTTGCTATAAAAATAAACACTGAAACACCACTAACTACATCCAGACAATACGAACTTATTAACCATGAGCAAGACCAGACCAAAGAGTACAAACATGCTAAAAATCAAAAAGAAGATTAGCAATCCAATGACCGTCATTGCCATATTTGCGGCCATCTCTGAAACATCAGCCGCCGTGTCTCTGCCTTTCCTTGACAACGAGGACAGGGAAATTTATGTGTGGTTCTTGATCAGCTTTCCATTTTACTTGTTATTTCTTTTCTTTATCACTTTGAACTTCAACTACCGCTCCCTCTATTCACCTTCCGATTTCGGTAAAGACAAGAACTTCCTGAAAGTAATCGATATCAGTGACCGCGAGAACAAACGAAACACCTCGATGCAAGAACCTGTCACACCAGGTACATTCGGATTCTCCAGTTGTATCGTGCCGAGCGAATCGGGCACTGTCGAATGCAAAGACTCGTGCAAAGTACACAACGCACCTGACCCGCCTGCGGACATCAACGCAAAACCGAGCCTGATTGTTCAGCACAACATTCAGTTGCCCGCGTCGATCAGCAATCTCCATCTCATAGACGCCAGGGATGTCGATGCATCGAGAGAGTTAGCCACGATAGTGGAAAATATCCGCAACCTGGACAGGAAAACTGCCCGTGTGGTCGTCTTTCTTTCCAATCATGTGTCCGATGTTTTACTGACGCAAAATGCACTGCTGCAAATCAGGCACATAAAAAAAGGCTCTGGCAACACGCTGTGTATTGTTTATAACCTTTGCTCACAAGCGGTGACACTACTGGGGCGAGCATGAAGGCAGAGTCGTTGCCACACGTGCGAAAACCTGAACATGACCCGAACAGAAACCGCCAAAGAATCAAGCAAAAAGGGCGGCCTTGTCTCGATGACAAGGCCGCCCTTTTCATTGCACGTCAGTCTGCAACGCTTAGAACAGCTTGCGGCCCTTGTTGGCAGCAATGCGCATGCGCAGCGCGTTGAGCTTGATGAAGCCCGCAGCGTCAGCCTGATTGTAAGCACCGCCATCTTCTTCGAAGGTCGCGATGTTGGAATCGAACAGCGAATCGTCGGACTTGCGGCCAGTGACGATCACGTTGCCTTTGTACAACTTCAGGCGCACAACGCCGTTCACGTTGACCTGCGAAGCGTCGATCATCTGCTGCAGCATCAGACGCTCTGGGCTCCACCAGTAACCGGTGTAGATCAGGCTGGCGTATTTCGGCATCAGCTCGTCTTTGAGGTGAGCGACTTCGCGGTCCAGGGTGATCGATTCGATGGCGCGGTGAGCGCGCAGCATGATGGTGCCGCCCGGGGTTTCGTAGCAACCACGGGACTTCATGCCGACGTAACGGTTCTCGACGATGTCGAGACGGCCGATACCGTGGGCACCACCGATTTTGTTCAGTGTCGCCAGCACGGTGGCCGGAGTCATTTCGACGCCGTCCAGTGCAACGATGTCGCCGTTGCGGTAGGTCAGTTCCAGGTATTGCGCTTTGTCAGGAGCGTTCTCCGGGGAGACGGTCCATTTCCACATGTCTTCTTCGTGCTCGGTCCAGGTGTCTTCCAGCACGCCGCCTTCATAGGAGATGTGCAGCAGGTTGGCGTCCATCGAGTACGGAGACTTCTTCTTGCCGTGACGCTCGATCGGGATCGCGTGCTTCTCGGCGTAGTCCATCAGCTTCTCGCGGGACAGCAGGTCCCACTCACGCCAAGGGGCAATCACTTTAACGCCAGGCTTGAGTGCGTAGGCACCCAGTTCGAAACGCACCTGGTCGTTGCCTTTACCGGTAGCGCCATGGGAAATGGCGTCAGCGCCGGTTTCGTTGGCGATTTCGATCAGACGCTTGGCGATCAGCGGACGTGCGATGGAAGTACCCAGCAGGTACTCGCCTTCGTAAACGGTGTTGGCGCGGAACATCGGGAACACGAAATCACGCACGAATTCTTCGCGCAGATCGTCGATGTAGATTTCTTTGACGCCCATGGCCTGAGCCTTGGCGCGGGCCGGCTCGACCTCTTCGCCTTGACCGAGATCAGCGGTGAAGGTCACCACTTCACAGTTATAAGTATCCTGCAGCCACTTGAGGATCACCGAAGTGTCCAGGCCGCCGGAATACGCCAGAACGACCTTGTTTACGTCCGCCATGCCATCACTCCACGGGGTTCTACGGAAAGCCGAGGAGTCTACCGCTCAAACGCGATAATTTACAGAGGCGCGACAGCTTAAGACGACAAAGCGACAGAATCTGTCGACAGCGCGACGATGACCGGCGGGTCAGGAAGTCGCTGCAGTGCTGGCTGGGGTGCTCGCCTGAGGCGCTGGAGCGGTGGTTGGCGCCACGCGTGCAAGCTTCACCGCAACCCGACGGTTCTTCGCCCGGTTGGCCGCATTGGTGTTCGGAACCAATGGGTATTGTTCACCATGGAAACGTACTGTGATCTGCGATTCGGCGATGCCATTGGCCTTGAAGAAGTCGACCACTGCCAGCGCTCGGCGGCGCGACAGTTCACGGTTGGTCAGACGATTACCGCTGTTGTCGGAATGGCCATCGAGTTCGATGTGATTGACCGTCGGATCGGCCTTCATGAATTCGAGCATCACTTGCAGCTTGGCCTTGGCGGCGGCGTCCAGATCAACGCCTTCGCCGGGGAAGCCGATCTGCGATTGCTTGATCTGGTCGAAATTCTGCGGCAGCAATTTCGCTACACAGGTCTGATAGTCGTTAAACGCCTTGCTGAATTTCACCGGCAATAAACGCACTTCCGAGACACGGCCATCGCCAGACGCGCGACGCACGACCGGGCTCCGTCCGTCCAGCAGGCCGCTGATCAAACCGCCGGCCTGCGACTGCGAACTGCTGAACAGCACGTTGCCACTGCCAAGCCTCACAGAGCCGAGATTGATGTCACCACGACCCGGCTGCCAAGGCGCAGCCGCCGCCAGCAACGTCGCCGAACCGCCGCCAAGCATGGCGTTGTAGGCATTCAGACGAAATATCGCCTGCTCGCCGGCCTTGCGCACGAACTCACCCGAACCGAAATCGGTGATCGGCTGGGTCAGACGACATTCGAACTTGTCGCCGGCGACCGTCCACTCAATGTTCTCCAGACGGGTCTGGTACGTGAGCGCCATCGCGGGAAAGCTGGCAAACACACTGAGCAAGGCTAAATAACGCTGGCGCACGGGAGGCTCCATTGGCTTCTGAAACACAAAGACCGATTCACACTATGTTTACGGCATACCTACGGGATATCGGAAGGTTCCCGCAAAACTTGATAGCGAGTGCCTGCAAGAGTCTTTTCCGGTAGCATTCGCCTCAGTTTGACCCGCCTGGAATCCCCTCATGTCCGACCGCCTGACCCTGCTGCGTCCCGACGACTGGCACATTCATCTTCGCGATGGTGCCGTGTTGACCAATACCGTTGCCGATGTTGCGCGCACTTTTGGCCGCGCGATCATCATGCCCAACCTGGTACCTCCGGTGCGCAACGCCGCTGAAGCCGACGGCTATCGCCAGCGGATTCTCGCTGCCCGCCCGGCCGGCAGTCGCTTTGAGCCGCTGATGGTGCTGTACCTCACCGACCGCACCCAGCCCGAAGAAATTCGTGAAGCCAAGGCCAGTGGTTTTGTCTACGCCGCCAAGCTGTACCCGGCCGGCGCAACCACCAATTCCGACTCCGGCGTGACCAGCATCGACAAGATTCTGCCGGCGATCGAGGCCATGGCCGAAGTTGGCATGCCGCTGCTGATCCACGGTGAAGTCACCCGTGGCGACGTCGATGTGTTCGACCGCGAAAAGATTTTCATCGATGAGCACATGCGCCGCGTGGTCGAGCGTTTTCCGACGCTGAAAGTGGTGTTCGAACACATCACCACCGGCGATGCCGTGCAGTTCGTCAACGAGGCTTCGGCCAACGTTGGCGCGACTATCACTGCGCATCACCTGCTGTACAACCGCAACCACATGCTGGTGGGCGGGATTCGGCCGCACTTCTATTGCTTGCCGATCCTCAAGCGCAACACGCATCAGGAAGCCTTGCTCGATGCCGCCACCAGCGGCAGCGCGAAGTTCTTCCTCGGTACCGACTCGGCGCCGCACGCGCAGCACGCCAAGGAAGCCGCTTGCGGCTGCGCCGGCTGCTACACCGCGTACGCCGCCATCGAGATGTACGCCGAAGCCTTTGAACAGCGTAACGCGCTGGACAAGCTCGAGGCCTTCGCCAGCCTCAACGGTCCGCGTTTCTACGGCCTGCCGGCAAACACCGATCGCATCACCCTGGTCCGTGAAGAATGGACCGCCCCGACCAGCCTGCCATTCGGCGAGCTGACCGTTATCCCGCTGCGCGCCGGTGAAAAACTGCGCTGGCGCCTGCTGGAGGAACACGCGTGAGTGAAGACCATTTCGACGACGAACTGGACGGTCAAAGTGGCGGTGGCGGTTCCCGTCACCCGATGGCAGCACGCTTTCGCGGCTACCTGCCGGTTGTCGTCGACGTAGAAACCGGCGGCTTCAACTCGGCCACCGATGCGTTGCTGGAGATTGCCGCGACCACCATCGCCATGGATGAAAAGGGTTTTGTTTACCCGGATCACACTTACTTCTTCCGCGTTGAGCCGTTCGAAGGCGCCAACATCGAAGCAGCGGCGCTGGAGTTCACCGGAATCAAGCTCGATCACCCACTGCGCATGGCCGTCAGCGAAGAAACCGCGTTGACCGACATCTTCCGTGGCATTCGCAAAGCGTTGAAGGCCAATGGCTGCAAGCGCGCGATTCTGGTCGGCCACAACAGCAGCTTCGACCTTGGCTTCCTCAACGCGGCCGTTGCGCGGCTGGACATGAAGCGCAACCCGTTCCACCCGTTCTCCAGCTTCGACACCGCGACGCTGGCCGGTCTGGCATACGGTCAAACCGTACTGGCGAAAGCCTGTCAGGCTGCCGACATCGATTTCGACGGCCGTGAGGCGCACTCAGCGCGTTACGACACCGAGAAAACCGCTGAGCTGTTCTGCGGCATCGTCAACCGCTGGAAACAGATGGGCGGCTGGGAAGATTTCGACGACTGATCCTCGTTGAGTAAATCCCTCGCATAAAAAAAACCGGCCACTTGGGCCGGTTTTTTTGTTAATGCTTATAGAGCTTAAATTCTCGATCAATCCACACGACGTAAAACACCCGATGGTTCTTGTAACCCACCATCGCTACACGCTCGAAAGCCCGAAACACCAACAACCTGACATCACCTGTTAAAAAAGCAGGTATTCCCACTTTCAGGCTGTTTCTCGCAATTGTTTCACATCCATACCGATGCCTATGCTCCTTGCGCAATTCTCTCCAAGGCATCTTTCCCAGGATCCTGAGACGCTCAAGCATTTTCGACCGTTCGACGGCCTCACAATCCTGAATGCACCAGCCATTCTGCAAATACTCAAATGAGAAAACCGGAGGTCGGGCTTCCGATGAGTCCATTTCGATTGTGGACGTCCGTGCCGTTACTATCACCGCCGCATCGCGTTCCCTGCGTTTGAACTTGGCCATTTTTCAGTTCACCAAATGCTCCCGGAAATACTCCTGCATCTCGCAGGCGGGAATTTCTCGGCTGAACTCCCCTTCCTTGAAGTTTCTACGCCATGGAGCCTCTTCATGCGTCAACTGACGCAGTTTCCACGCCGAGAATTGGCCATAAACGTCGAACACTTCGTTGAGCAGAGTTTGTTGTTTGGTACTGAAAACATCGGGATTGAAATCACTTGGAGGAGGAATGGCACTCGATCCAAATTGGCTGAATCTTCGATACAGATCCGGAACCACTGGCCCGTGCATCCACGCTTCCAGCTTCTCAGGGAAGAGAGCCTCGCCATGGACTGCCAGACTGAACCCTTGCGCGTAATAAACCATTTTTTGAATCTTGAGATTGGAGATCTCGCCCTCATGCCCTTCCAGGCAGAGGAAATAATCCGCAACGTCCAAGCTACTCGGCATTTGAATCCCCTTCTGCATCATGCAATCCATTGCACCGTCCTTACTGAAGTGAGGCGCGATTCAGGCCAGGGTAATCGCCCTCTTCACCCGTTATCGCTCGACCATCACCCTATCCAACCACTGTTCAGTCATCCAGTATTTTTTCCCGGGCATTTGAAACAAATAATGCCAAGAGATTGCTGCCCACAATCCCGAGCATAAAAAAACCGGCCACTTGGGCCGGTTTTTTTGTACCTCGACGTTGCGCCTTACAGGGCAGCAGCGTTCTCGGTCAGGTATGCAGCAACGCCTTCTGGCGAAGCGTTCATGCCTTTGTCGCCTTTTTTCCAGTTGGCAGGGCAGACTTCGCCGTGCTCTTCGTGGAATTGCAGAGCGTCGACCAGACGGATCAGCTCTTCCATGTTACGGCCCAGCGGCAGGTCGTTGATGATCTGCGAGCGGACAACGCCTTTGTCGTCGATCAGGAACGCGCCACGGAAAGCTACGCCGCCTTCGGATTCAACGTCATAGGCCTTGGCGATGTCGTGCTTCATGTCGGCAGCCATGGTGTATTTCACCTGGCCGATGCCGCCATTGTTCACAGGCGTGTTGCGCCATGCGTTGTGAGTGAAGTGCGAGTCGATCGACACAGCGATCACTTCAACGTTGCGCGCCTTGAAGTCGGCCATGCGGTTGTCCAGAGCGATCAGCTCGGACGGGCAGACGAAGGTGAAGTCCAGTGGGTAGAAGAACACCAGGCCGTATTTGCCTTTGATGGCCGAGGACAGGGTGAAGCTGTCAACGATCTCGCCATTGCCGAGTACGGCCGGGACGGTGAAGTCAGGGGCTTGTTTGCCTACGAGTACGCTCATTGATATCTCCTGGTGTAAAAACTTGAAGTTCAGGGTCCGCGCCAGCCTGCCACCCTCAGGCGACAGCCCTGTGACACGAACCCCCTTCGCAAGGGCCGACCATCATACACTGCGAATTTGGCCTGTCCTTAACGGTTTTTCAAAGCAGGCGCAGAACGGCGCTGCATTTACGGGGCCAGGCAAATCGCCAGTAAATACCGTTCGTCAGTCATGGCTGTTAATCGGCTGAAGCGTTCCGAAAGCACTTTGACAATCATTCTCGTTAACATTAAGATCCATCGCAATTGAGTCACAACCAGCGACGGTTCTCACTTATGTATGTTTGTCTCTGCACTGGCGTCACCGACGGACAGATCCGCGAAGCGATCTATGAAGGTTGCTGCAGCTATAAAGAAGTTCGCCAGGCCACCGGCGTCGCCAGCCAATGCGGCAAATGTGCCTGCCTTGCCAAGGAAGTGGTCCGCGAAACCCTGACCAAGCTGCAAACCGCTCAGGCCGCGATCCCCTATCCGGTAGAATTTACTGCTGCGTAATAACACCCCATTTCAAAGAACCGGACTTATGTCCGGTTTTTTTATGCCTGTAAATCAATTGCTTAGCGTCCAGACGCGGAACACAAACATTCTTATTCCGATTAATTTTCATATATTATTCAATAACTTAGGTTTGACACTTATAAGTGCGAAGCTCAAACTCTGCCGTATATACAGCTATTACAGGGCAGGACTCCGATCATGAAAGGCGACATTACAGTCATCCAGCATCTCAACAAGATCCTTGCCAATGAGCTGGTCGCGATCAATCAGTACTTCCTGCATGCGCGCATGTACGAAGATTGGGGTCTGAACAAGCTCGGCAAGCACGAATACAAAGAATCCATCGACGAGATGAAGCACGCGGACAAGCTGATCAAGCGCATCCTGTTCCTCGAAGGCCTGCCGAACGTGCAGGACCTGGGCAAGCTGCACATCGGCGAGCACACCAAGGAAATGCTGGAGTGCGACCTGCGTATCGAGAAGACCGGCCATGCTGACCTGAAGACCGCGATCGCGCATTGCGAAACCGTTGGCGACTTCGGCAGCCGTGAACTGCTGGAAGACATTCTCGAATCCGAAGAAGAACATATCGACTGGCTGGAAACCCAACTGGGCCTGATCGATAAAGTCGGTCTTGAGAACTATCTGCAATCGCAGATGGGCGAAGAGTAGGAGCTGCCGCAGGCTGCGATCTTTTCAGATTGCACCGGCAACTTGCAGTAACTTTTCGAACGCACTAAAAAGCCCCGCCCTCTTTCGAGTGGCGGGGCTTTTTATTGGCTGAAGATCAGAAGATCGCAGCCTCGTTTCACTCGACAGCTCCTACAGAAGCAGCAGCTGTCGCATGAGACCTGGCCGATCAGGCTTCGGACTTGTTCGCCGCTGCCGCTTCAACAGCCGACTTGATGGTGGTTTGCAACGAACCGTCTGCAGCCATCTCGGTCATGATGTCGCTACCGCCGACCAGCTCACCGCCGACCCACAGTTGCGGGAAAGTCGGCCAGTTGGCGTATTTAGGCAGGTTGGCGCGGATTTCCGGGTTCTGCAGGATGTCCACGTACGCAAACTTTTCGCCGCAAGCCATGACAGCCTGCGCAGCTTTCGCGGAGAAGCCACACTGTGGGGCATTCGGCGAGCCTTTCATGTAAAGCAGAATGGTGTTGTTGGCAATCTGCTCTTTAATCGTTTCGATGATATCCATGGAGCACCTCGGCTGAACTTTCCGACTCATGGGTCGGCACGGTGACGCATTGTAACGGAATCCCGAGCGCCATGCTCGGTCTCCCCGACGGTCACATTCAGGCCGCCGCCACCGTCACCGGCACACCATTAAGGGCCGCATTACCCGACAATTCATCAAGCTGGCATTCATCGGTCAGATCATTGGCACTCGAGCCCGGCTGACCACTGGCAATCGCCATCTGCACACCCGGCCGCGCATGGCCCCAGCCGTGCGGCAGGCTGACCACGCCTTTCATCATGTCCAGACTGCCGAGCACTTCCACCTCGATCTGGCCAACCCGTGAACTGACGCGCACCAACTGACCATCGTTGAGCCCACGACTGGCAAGGTCATCCGGGTGCATCAGCAGTTGATGGCGCGGCTTGCCCTTCACCAGACGGTGATAGTTGTGCATCCACGAATTGTTGCTGCGTACGTGGCGGCGGCCGATCATCAACAGCTCATCGGCGGCTGGCGCCTGCAAGGCAGCGAAACGTGCAAGGTCAGCGAGAATCTCTGGCGGAGCGGCCTGCACTCGCTGATTCGGCGTTTTCAGCCGCGACGCCAGATTCGCTTTCAGCGCCCCCAGATCGATCCCGTGCGGATGATCGAACAATGTCGCCAACGAGAGTTTCTGCTCAGAGGCGTCACCGTACAGGCCCATGCGCAGGCCCATGTCGATCATCTTCGCCGGCGGCATGGTCGGTTTTAGTTCTTTACCGGTCTTCTCGGCGAAGGCCTTGGCCAGACCGACGAAGATCTCCCAGTCATGCAAAGCACCCTCAGGCTTGGCGAGGATCGCGCGGTTGAAGCGGGTGACGTTGCGCACCGCGAACAGATTGAAGGTGGTGTCGTAGTGATCATTCTCCAGCGCCGAGGTCGACGGCAGGATCAGATCGGCGTAGCGCGTGGTTTCGTTGATGTAGAGGTCAATGCTGACCATGAACTCCAGGCCGTCCAGCGCTTGCTCCAGTTGCCGCCCGTTCGGCGTCGACAACACCGGATTGCCGGCCACAGTGATCAGCGCACGGATCTGGCCGTCGCCTTCAGTGAGCATTTCTTCGGCCAGCGCCGAGACCGGCAACTCGCCGCCGTATTCAGGACGACCCGAGACACGGCTCTGCCATTTGTTGAAATGCCCGCCCGAGGTCGACGCCACCAGATCCACGGCCGGCTCGGTGCACAACGCGCCGCCAACCCGGTCGAGGTTGCCAGTGACCAGATTGATCAATTGCACGACCCAGTGACACAAGGTGCCAAAGGCTTGGGTTGAAACACCCATGCGCCCATAGCAAACCGCACTCGGCGCAGCAGCGAAGTCACGTGCCAATTGGCGGATCTGCTCGGCTGGCACGGCGCACAACGGACTCATCGCCTCCGCCGTGAACGCCGCCACCGCCGCGCGTACGTCGTCCAGACCATCAATCGGCAAATGACTGTCGCGGGTCAGCCCTTCGCTGAACAAGGTGTTGAGCACACCAAACAACAGCGCCGCATCGCCCCCCGGACGCACGAACAAATGCTGATCAGCCATCGCCGCCGTCTCACTGCGTCGTGGATCAACCACAACGACTTTACCGCCGCGCGCCTGGATTGCCTTTAAACGTTTCTCAACATCTGGCACGGTCATGATGCTGCCGTTGGAGGCCAGCGGATTGCCGCCGAGGATCAGCATGAAGTCGGTGTGATCGATGTCCGGAATCGGCAGCAGCAAGCCGTGGCCGTACATCAAGTAACTGCTCAAGTGGTGCGGCAACTGATCGACCGAGGTCGCCGAGAAGCGATTGCGCGTCTTCAGCAAACCGAGGAAATAATTGCTGTGGGTCATCAGCCCGTAGTTATGCACGCTCGGGTTGCCTTGATAGACCGCCACAGCGTTCTGGCCATGACGTTCCTGAATCGCCGCCAGTTTCTCGGCCACCAGCGCAAACGCTTCGTCCCACTCGATCGGCAGCCACTCGCTACCAACGCGACGCATTGGCTGGCGCAGGCGGTCCGGATCATTCTGGATGTCTTGCAGGGCCACGGCTTTGGGGCAGATGTGGCCACGGCTGAAGGTGTCGAGGGCATCACCCTTGATCGAGGTGATCGCAACATGGCCATCGGTTTCGGTGGTCTCGATGGTCAGCCCACAAATGGCTTCGCACAGGTGGCAGGCACGGTGATGGAGAGTCTTGGTCATGGCCAGTCTCTGTCTTGTTCTGGGCGGACAATCACGCCCGCGGGAACAAAACTATGGCCCCGGCGCCGTCCAGGCGCCAGCGACGTTCGTCTTGTGAATCGACGACTATCAGGAGAGCCGATAGATCGCCACGTTTAACTGGAAGGGAGCTGAGGCGGTGCCGCCAACTGGATTTCCTGAATGGTTTCGATCTGCTCGTGGGCGACATGGACGCCGGTCAGTTCGCCAATCAACCGCCAATGCTCGTCGAGCCCGGCGCTGATAGTCGCCATGCGATCAATCATGTGGCGGCCGGCACTCTTCACCACTTCGTCTTCGCTGCGCAGCAGTTCGAATGACATTGAAGTGACTGACGCGGTGAGATGAGTCAGAGAGCGAGCCGTGTGGCCCAACAGTTCCATTAACAGTTTTTCTTTCGATTCCATGCGGAGGCTTCCTGCGTCGCTCGAAACTTATTTATAACCCAGCACTTTGCTTTAGCAAATGTTTCAGCCCAAGCATCCGACCAAGTGATGGCATGGCGCCACGGTCGTAAACCGACCCAGTTGACCCAATCCCCGTCACGGCGCATTGCCAAGCCCCGCGAGGCCAGTGTACAAAGAGGCTCGCTGCTGTCCTGAACCCGACTTCAAATGCGTGACTGCTACATCCAGTGCGCCCTTCGATTTCCGCAAAAACCGTAGCCTATTGGAAAAACGCGACATTTAGTGTCAATATCGCGCCTTCCCCTATTTCGTCGCCCCGTGCGGCTTACGCCGCAGGTCTCGCCCGTTGTTCCGTTAAACAAGGCTTTGAGCATCTGCGGTTTGTAGCAAAAAGGTAGTCAATGATGAGCGCAAGGCACTTTCTCTCCCTGATGGATTGCACGCCCGAAGAGCTGGTCAGCGTGATCCGTCGAGGCGTTGAGCTCAAGGACCTGCGTAACCGCGGCGTACTGTTCGAGCCTCTGAAAAACCGCGTGCTGGGGATGATCTTCGAGAAATCCTCGACCCGCACCCGGATCTCGTTCGAGGCCGGCATGATCCAGCTCGGTGGCCAGGCAATCTTCCTGTCCCCGCGTGACACCCAACTGGGCCGTGGCGAGCCGATCGGTGACTGCGCCATCGTCATGTCGAGCATGCTCGATGCGGTGATGATCCGCACCTTCGCCCACAGCACTCTGACCGAATTCGCGGCCAACTCGCGCGTGCCGGTGATCAACGGCCTGTCCGATGACCTGCACCCTTGCCAGTTGCTGGCCGACATGCAGACCTTCCTTGAACACCGTGGCTCGATTCAGGGCAAGACCGTGGCCTGGATCGGCGACGGCAATAACATGTGCAACAGCTATATAGAGGCGGCGATCCAGTTCGACTTCCAGTTGCGCGTCGCCTGCCCGGAAGGCTACGAGCCTAACCCGGAGTTCGTGGCCAAGGCTGGCGATCGCGTGACCATCGTTCGCGATCCGGCCGACGCCGTGCGCGGCGCGCATCTGGTGAGCACCGATGTCTGGACTTCGATGGGTCAGGAAGAGGAAACTGCCAAGCGCCTCAAGCTGTTCGCCCCGTTCCAGGTCAACCGCGCCCTGCTCGACCTCGCTGCCGAGGACGTGCTGTTCATGCACTGTTTGCCTGCGCACCGTGGCGAAGAAATCAGCCTCGACCTGCTTGATGACCCGCGCTCCGTCGCCTGGGATCAGGCAGAAAACCGTCTCCACGCACAAAAGGCCCTGCTCGAGTTCCTCGTCGAACCGGCATATCACCACGCATGAGCCATGAATTACTGCTGAACCTGCGCAACCTCGCTTGCGGCTATCAAGACCAACGCGTGGTGCAGAACCTCAATCTGCACCTCAACGCCGGTGACATTGGCTGCCTGCTCGGCTCGTCCGGCTGCGGCAAGACCACCACCCTGCGCGCCATCGCCGGATTCGAACCGGTGCACGAAGGTGAAATCACCCTCGGTGGCGAAACCATCTCCAGCGCCGGTTTCACCCTGGCGCCGGAAAAACGCCGGATCGGCATGGTGTTCCAGGATTACGCGCTGTTCCCGCACCTGAGCGTCGCCGACAACATTGCCTTCGGTATTCGCAAGCACCCGAACAAGGAGCGCGTCACCGAAGAGCTGCTCGAACTGGTCAACCTGAAAAACCTTGGCAAACGCTTTCCGCACGAGTTGTCCGGCGGCCAGCAACAACGCGTCGCCCTCGCCCGCGCCTTGGCACCGGAGCCGCAATTGCTGTTGCTCGACGAGCCGTTCTCCAACCTCGATGGCGAACTGCGCCGCAAGCTCAGTCATGAAGTGCGCGACATCCTCAAGGCCCGTGGCACCAGTGCGATTCTGGTGACCCACGACCAGGAAGAAGCCTTCGCCGTCAGCGATCACGTCGGAGTGTTCAAGGAAGGTCGACTCGAACAGTGGGACACGCCGTACAACCTCTATCACGAACCGGCGACGCCCTATGTGGCCAGTTTTATCGGGCAGGGTTACTTCATTCGCGGCCAGCTCGACAGCCCGGAATCGGTGCAGACTGAGCTGGGTGAGCTGCGCGGCAATCGTGCTTACACTTGGCCGATTGGCGGCGCGGTGGATGTTTTGTTGCGTCCGGATGACATTGTTTATGCGCCGGACAGTGCGTTGAAAGCGCGGATTGTCGGCAAGACGTTCCTTGGTGCTTCAACGTTGTATCGCCTGCAATTGCCGACGGGTGCGCAGCTGGAATCGATTTTCCCCAGCCATGCCGATCATCAGGTTGGGGCAGAGGTGGGGATTCGCGTAGCTGCTGAACATCTGGTGCTGTTCCAGGCATCGGGCAGTACCGCTGCACAAATCCCGGCAGTGGAAAACGGCGTCCGCCGCTACAGCACCGCGCTTTAAAGATCAAAAGATCGCAGCCTTCGGCAGCTCCTACAGGGATCAATGTAGGAGCTGCCGAAGGCTGCGATCTTTCAGCTTTTAACCGAGGATCAGGGTGCCACTGGCAACCAGCGTCGCATTGCCGCCGATCTTCGCGCGCTCACCTTCCAGACGACAGAACAACTCCCCGCCCCGCGCCGAGCGCTGGCACGCGGTCAGGCTCGACTTGCCCAGACGTTTCGACCAATACGGAATCAGGCTGCAATGCGTCGAGCCGGTCACCGGGTCTTCATTGATGCCGATCGCCGGTGCAAAATAGCGCGAAACGAAATCGTGCTGATTGCCCCGCGCCGTAACGATCGCGCCCAGCCACGGCAGTTTGGCGAGTGCAACCATGTCCGGCTTGCAATCGAGCACCGCCTGCTCTGACTCCAGCACCACAAACAGTTCGTTTGAGCCAAGGACATCAACCGCTTCGACACCCAGCGCCCGCTCAACATCCAGGGTAACGCCGATCTCTGACGGCATGATCGACGGAAAATCCAGCCACAACCGATCACCTTCTCGAGTGACGCTCAGCGCGCCGGACTTACAAGTGAAGTCGATACGCTCAGCGCTTTCCTTGTAGATGTCGAACAGCACATAAGCACTGGCCAACGTGGCGTGCCCGCACAACGGCACTTCAGTGGTCGGGGTAAACCAGCGGATATGCCAGGCCTGACCTTCGCGCACCAGAAACGCGGTTTCCGCCAGATTGTGTTCGGCAGCGATCTTTTGCATCAACTCATCCGCTAGCCACGCCTCCAGCCGATAAACCATCGCCGGATTGCCACTGAACGGCCGATCACTGAACGCGTCGACCTGATGAAACTCGAGCTGCATAACCTTCTCCCTAAGTCAGTCCGCCGAGCATGCAACCACGAGGCAATCAGCGCCAGTGACAGAACCGGCCAATTTTCTGCATACAGCGATAACGGCTACGTGCGGCCGATATCGGCAAACTTCGCTTGGGTATGTTCAGCAAGCACGGCGGGCGCCAATTCCACTTCAAGGCCGCGCCGGCCGGCGCTGACATAAATAGTCGCAAAACCCTGAGCGGAGTTATCGATGAAGGTGCGCAAGCGCTTCTTCTGCCCCAACGGGCTGATGCCACCCAGCAGATAACCGGTGGAGCGCTGGGCCGCTGCCGGGTCAGCCATCTCGACTTTTTTCACCCCGGCAGCATGCGCCAGGCCCTTGAGGTCGAGGCTTCCGACGACCGGCACTACTGCGACCAGCAATTCACCTTTTTCGCTGGCTGCAAGCAAGGTCTTGAACACCTGTGCCGGCTCAAGTGCCAGTTTTTCTGCGGCCTCCAGCCCATAGGAGGCGGCTTTGGGGTCATGCTCGTAACTGTGCACGCGATGTTCGGCACGAACTTTTTTCAACAAGTCCAACGCAGGGGTCATGGCAGCTCCGGGCTCGGCAGTGACGGAAAAACACTGTGCCGGATTCTAGGTGATCAGCCCCTAAAAGGCTCTATCCCAAGCCGTGATTCCCGTGACTTGCAGACATTCTGAGCGCGCCGTTCCGCCTCGCCGGCGAAGGATCATTCACACAGCGAATAGTTTTATTGTGACCGATGGTTCACTTTCGACCTTTGACAGGTTTGTTTCTTGTCTATATTTTTTCGAATCTGAATAATGTAAGAATTATCGTCATCGCAGCACTCAGCAGTAAACCGGGAAAGGAATGGGGATTCCTGACCGGGGAAAATCGCGCCCTGCCCTATCGGCATGACGCCAGACAACAACAAAAACCGAGGTTTTCAATGACAACTGCTTTACAGCAACCATCGCTCTCGAGCCAATGCATGGCCGAATTTCTGGGTACTGCACTGCTGATCTTTTTCGGCACCGGTTGCGTCGCCGCGCTCAAAGTCGCGGGCGCCAGCTTCGGCCTGTGGGAAATCAGCATCATTTGGGGCGTCGGCGTGAGCATGGCGATCTACCTCACTGCCGGGGTTTCCGGCGCACACTTGAACCCAGCGGTGAGCATTGCGCTCGCGATCTTCGCTGACTTCGAAAAGCGCAAACTGCCGTTCTACATTCTTGCCCAGATCGCCGGCGCCTTCTGCGGAGCGCTGCTGGTTTACACGCTGTACAGCAATCTATTCTTCGATTACGAACAAACTCACCAAATGGTTCGCGGCTCGGCTGCCAGCCTCGAGTTGGCCTCAGTGTTCTCGACGTTCCCCAATCCAGTGCTGTCGACTGCTCAGGCATTCCTGGTGGAGATGATCATCACCGCCATCCTGATGGGCGTGATCATGTCCCTGACCGACGACAACAACGGCCTGCCGAAAGGCCCGCTGGCACCGCTGCTGATCGGTTTGCTGATCGCGGTGATCGGCAGCTCGATGGGTCCGCTGACCGGTTTCGCGATGAACCCGGCGCGTGACTTCGGTCCGAAACTGATGACTTTCTTCGCCGGCTGGGGTGAAATTTCCTTCACTGGCGGCCGCGATATTCCGTACTTCCTGATTCCGATTTTTGCACCGATTGTCGGTGCCTGCCTCGGCGCTGCCGGGTATCGCGGGCTCATCGCCCGTCACCTGACCGGCGCCACACCTGCTACAAAGGATGCAGAACCGGCCATTGACGGCAAACCAAGAACTTCTTGAAACAGTCGGCGCCGGCTCCTGCCCGATAGAGCCTGCGCCACGGCCCACTCTCCCTTATTTCGTCCAAGGCAATCGACATGACCGACATTCAGAATAAGAACTACATCATTGCCCTCGATCAGGGTACGACCAGCTCCCGCGCGATCATTTTCGACCGCGATGCGAACGTGGTCTGCACCGCGCAGCGCGAATTCGCTCAGCATTACCCGCAGGCCGGTTGGGTCGAACACGATCCGATGGAAATCTTCGCCACCCAGAGCGCGGTAATGGTTGAAGCGCTGGCCCAGGCCGGTCTGCACCACGACCAGGTCGCTGCCATCGGCATCACCAACCAGCGCGAAACCACCGTGGTCTGGGACAAGACCACCGGCCGCCCGGTGTACAACGCCATCGTCTGGCAGTGCCGCCGCAGCACCGAGATCTGCCAGCAGCTCAAGCGCGATGGCCACGAAGAATATATCCGCGACAACACTGGTCTGGTCACCGACCCGTACTTCTCCGGCACCAAACTGAAGTGGATCCTCGACAACGTCGAAGGCAGCCGCGAACGTGCGCGCAATGGCGAACTGTTGTTCGGCACCGTCGATAGCTGGCTGATCTGGAAATTCACCGGCGGCAAGGTGCACGTCACCGACTACACCAACGCTTCGCGCACCATGCTCTTCAACATCCACTCGCTGGAGTGGGATTCGAAGATGCTGGAGATCCTCGATATCCCGCGCGAGATGCTTCCGGAAGTGAAGGCTTCTTCGGAAATCTACGGTCGCACCAAGAGCGGCATCGCCATCGGCGGTATCGCCGGTGACCAGCAAGCGGCACTGTTCGGCCAGATGTGCGTCGAGCCAGGCCAGGCGAAAAACACCTACGGCACCGGCTGCTTCCTGCTGATGAACACCGGCGACAAAGCGGTGAAATCCCAACACGGCATGCTCACCACCATCGCCTGCGGCCCGCGTGGTGAAGTTGCTTACGCACTGGAAGGCGCGGTGTTCAACGGCGGTTCCACGGTGCAGTGGCTGCGTGATGAACTGAAAATTATCAACGACGCCCACGACACCGAATACTTCGCCAATAAAGTGAAGGACAGCAATGGTGTGTACCTGGTGCCGGCCTTCACCGGTCTCGGCGCGCCGTACTGGGACCCGTATGCCCGCGGTGCGCTGTTCGGCCTGACGCGCGGCGTACGTGTGGATCACATCATCCGCGCTGCGCTGGAATCGATCGCCTACCAGACCCGCGACGTGCTCGACGCCATGCAACAGGACTCCGGCGAACGCCTCAAGGCTCTGCGTGTTGACGGCGGCGCGGTGGCGAACAACTTCCTCATGCAGTTCCAGGCCGACATCCTCGGCACGCAGGTCGAGCGCCCGCAAATGCGCGAAACCACCGCACTTGGTGCGGCGTATCTGGCCGGTCTGGCGTGCGGCTTCTGGGGCAGCCTGGAAGAACTGCGCGGTAAAGCGGTGATCGAGCGCGAGTTCGAGCCGAGCCTGGATGAAGTTGACAAAGAGAAGCTGTACAAAGGCTGGAAAAAAGCCGTCAGCCGCACCCGTGACTGGGCGCGTGAAGACGCTGAATAAGCCAACCTTAGGACTGGCTAAAACGGTCCAAACAGCGTGAAAGCGTAGCGAGCGAAGGCAAGCCAAGGCAAAAACAGGCGAGGACCGGCTGGGGTCGCACTCGACTTTACGGGTTTGTAAATGAGCAGTCCGAGCCTGTTTTTAACGCAGGATGGCTTGCGTAACGCCGTAGGCGCCCAGCACGAAGTAGCTTTCACGTTGTTTGGAAACTGGTAGGGAGCGGATTCCTGCGTCATCATGGGCAAATTTTGCACGGCAGCCCAAAGGAAGCCCCATGAATCTGCCTCCCCGTCAGCAGCAAATCCTCGAGCTGGTCCGCGAACGCGGCTATGTGAGCATCGAGGAAATGGCCACGCTGTTCGTTGTTACCCCGCAAACCATCCGCCGCGACATCAATCAGCTCGCGGAAGCCAATCTGCTGCGTCGCTATCATGGCGGTGCCGCTTATGATTCCAGCGTCGAAAACACTGCCTATGCGATGCGCGCCGATCAGATGCGCGATGAAAAACAACGCATCGGTGAAGCCATCGCCGCCCAGATTCCCGATCACGCCTCGCTGTTTATCAATATCGGTACCACGACCGAATCGATTGCCCGCGCTCTGCTCAATCACAATCATCTGAAGATCATCACCAACAACCTGCACGTAGCGTCGATGCTCAGTGCCAAGGATGATTTTGATGTGCTGCTGACCGGCGGTAATGTCCGTCGTGACGGCGGTGTGGTCGGCCAGGCCAGTGTGGATTTCATCAATCAGTTCAAGGTTGATTTCGCGCTGGTCGGGATCAGCGGTATTGATGAAGACGGCAGTTTGCTGGATTTCGATTATCAGGAAGTGCGGGTTTCCCAGGCGATCATTGCCAATGCGCGGCAGGTGATTCTGGCGGCGGACTCGAGCAAGTTCGGCCGCAATGCAATGATTCGCCTCGGCCCGATCAGCCTGATCGATTGTCTGGTAACCGATCAGCAGCCGGTGCCTGCGCTCGCGCAATTGTTGAGTCAGCACAAGATTCGCCTCGAAGTCGTCTAACTCCCGCAAGATCAAAAGATCGCAGCCTACGGCAGCTCCTACATGAGTTCACTTGACCTGTAGGTACTGCCGCAGGCTGCGATCTTTTGCTTTTAATGTTCGAAAATTTTCTTTTAATCGCCCTTCGATGAGTTTTTTCAATCGAACGTGACTGGCTGCGCGCGTCTTTATGGGCTACCATTTTCGCAAATGAACATTAATGTTCGATTTCCAATATAGAAAATCAAAAGAACCCGAGGCCAGCCGATGTCCACCTCTACCTTGCGTACGCCCCCAATCTCCGAGATCTACGACATCGCCGTTATCGGCGGCGGGATCAATGGCGTGGGGATCGCAGCGGATGCCGCCGGTCGCGGGCTTTCGGTGTTCCTTTGTGAAAAAGACGATCTGGCCAGCCACACCTCGTCGGCCAGCAGCAAGCTGATCCACGGTGGCCTGCGCTACCTCGAACATTACGAATTCCGCCTGGTGCGCGAGGCGCTGGCTGAACGCGAAGTACTGCTGGCCAAAGCGCCGCACATCGTCAAACCGATGCGCTTTGTGCTGCCGCACCGTCCGCACCTGCGTCCGGCGTGGATGATTCGTGCGGGCCTGTTCCTCTATGACAACCTCGGCAAGCGCGAAAAACTGCCAGGTTCGAAAAGCCTGAAGTTCGGCGCCGACAGCGCGCTGAAAAGCGAAATCAAGAAAGGCTTCGAATACTCCGACTGCTGGGTCGACGACGCCCGCCTCGTGGTTCTGAACGCAATGGCCGCCCGGGAAAAAGGTGCCCACGTGCACACCCAGACTCGCTGCGTCAGCGCTCGCCGCGCCAAGGGCCTGTGGCACCTGAACCTGGAACGTGCCGACGGCAGCCTGTTTTCGATCACTGCCAAAGCGCTGGTGAACGCCGCTGGCCCGTGGGTCGCCAAGTTCATTCGTGATGACCTGAAGATGGAGTCGCCGTACGGCATCCGTCTGATTCAGGGCAGCCACATCATCGTGCCGAAGCTGTATGAAGGCGATCACGCGCACATTCTGCAAAACGAAGATCAGCGCATCGTTTTCACCATTCCGTACCTGAACAACCACTTCACCCTGATCGGCACCACCGACCGTGAATACACTGGCGATCCGGCAAAAGTGGCGATTACCGATGCCGAAACCGATTACCTGCTGAAAGTGGTCAACGCACACTTCAAGCAGCAGATCAGCCGCGACGACATCCAGCACAGCTACTCGGGCGTACGACCACTATGCAACGACGAATCCGACAACCCGTCGGCCGTCACCCGCGATTACACCCTGGCCTTGTCGGCTGGCGGCGAAGAAGCGCCACTGCTTTCGGTGTTCGGCGGCAAGCTGACCACCTACCGCAAACTCGCTGAGTCGGCGATGGCGCAATTGCTGCCATTTTTCACCCAGATGCGCCCGAGCTGGACGGCCACCGCCACCCTGCCCGGTGGCGAAGACATGACCACGCCACAGGCTCTGTGCGCGCAGATTCGCGACAAGTTCGACTTCGTGCCGACCGAGATCGCCCGTCGCTGGTCCACCACTTACGGCAGCCGCACCTGGCGCATGCTCGAAGGCGTGGAAACCCTGGCCGACATGGGCGAGCACCTCGGCGGCGGACTCTACACCCGTGAAGTCGATTACCTGTGCAGCGAAGAGTGGGCAACCACTGCCCACGACATTCTGTGGCGCCGCAGCAAACTCGGTTTGTTCACCACGCCGGCAGAGCAGGAAAAACTGGCGAGCTATCTGGGTAAGGTTGAACAGAACCGCAAGATCGAAGCGGCCTGATCTTCGGAACGTCGCTTGAACGAAAGCCCCTGAATTGAGAGATTCAGGGGCTTTTTGTTGTGCCAATGAAATCCAGCCCCCCTCACCCCAGCCCTCTCCCCCCAAGGGGGCGAGGGGGAAAGGGAGCAGATCGGGGCTCGCTCAAATACCGCGCTGGGAAAAAGGAGCCGATCGAGGGCTTTTTCAATCCTGAGTTCGACTCGATATTTCAGGTCGGCGTAACTCGCAAGGACCACGCGATCAAGTCCCCTCTCCCTCTGGGAGAGGGCTAGGGTGAGGGGCTTTGGGGCCGGGATCACTGCGCCAAATGCAACAACAGAAAATCAATAAACGCCCGCGACTTGTGCGGCAGATGCGGGGTGTTGGGAAACACCACATTGATCGACTGCGAGGGCAGCGAATACTCCGGCAGCAAGCGCACCAGACGCCCGGCGGCAATGTCATCTGCCACCACCCAGGCAGGCAGAACCGATACGCCCAGTGAAGACAACGTCATCGAGCGAATCGCCGTCGACGAGTTCGACTCGAAGTGGCTGGTACCGCCAACCTCGACGCCCTGCCCTGACCCATGACGCAATGTCCACTGGGTCGGCGCCTGCAAATTGCTGTTGGCAATCCACGGCACGCTGTTCAGATCCTGCGGTTGCCGCACCGGATGTCGGGAGAGGAATTGCTCGGTGGCCACCAGCACGATTTCATAATCGGCCAACTTGCGGCTCTTGAATGCCGAATCCGCCAAGTTACCCAGACGGATCACCAGATCCAGTTTTTCCGCGACCAGATCATTCAACGAAGAGTTGAAGTTGTAGCACAAGCGGATTTCCGGATAACGCTCGGAGAACAGTGGAATCAACGGCAGAATATACTTTTCACCGTATTCACTGGTTGAACTAATCCGTAACTTTCCGGATACCCGATTATTACCTTTCAGGACATTATCAAAGGCATTGTCGATGTCCGCGACAATCCCCTTGAACTCTTCATAAAACTCCTGACCTATTTCGGTCAGCGATATATTGCGGGTGTTGCGGATCAACAGCGTCGCCGACAAAACCTCCTCCAGCGCCTTGACATGCAGGCTGGCCATGGCTTTGCTGATACTCAGGTAGTTTGCAGCTTTGGTATAAGAACCAAAATCCACCACCGCGAGGAACGTCTGAACCCGATTAAGATGAGAGTGCATGGCGCTATGGCTCACTGTTAAATCCTGTCAAACATTGTTTTAAGCATAGTCGTATCGACACTTCAAGTCCATCGCCCCTATGCTGCGCGGCAAAGGGGATTCAACATGAACTATCGCTATAAGATCGCGCTGATCTTTCTGATCGGCTTTTTTATTGACTGTATAAACATATTTATGTCGGCGGTGGCACTGCCGAGTATATCGGCAACTTTACAGGTCAGTACTTCATCGGTGGCGTGGGTCGCCAATGCTTATATTCTTGGCCTGACCCTGATTATTCCGGTCAGCACCTGGCTGGCCGGGCGTTTTGGCAGTCGCGAGATTCTCACCGCTTCGATGCTGGTGTTCACCGGCTCTGTGTGGATGTGCGGCATGGCCGACAGTTTCCACGAACTGGTGATCTGGCGGTTCGTTCAGGGCGTCGGTGGCGGGCTGCTGATTCCGGTCGGTCAGGCGCTGACCTTCAATCTGTTTCAGGGCGAGCAACGGGCGAAAATATCCACACTGGTGATGGCCGTCGCGCTGATTGCCCCGGCGATTTCACCGACGGTCGGCGGCATCATTGTCGACAGCAGCTCCTGGCGCTGGGTGTTCTACAGCAACATCCCGTTTTCGTTGATCGCGGCCGGGCTGTCATGGTTCTGGATCAAGGAAAGCAAATCGACCGATCTGCCGCGCCCGGACATCAAAGGCCTGCTACTGGTCAGTGCCGCGCTCGCCAGCCTGCTGATGGGCATGTCGCTGTACGGCGGCGACTACCCGGCGCTGGCCGCGTTGAGCTGTGTCGCGGCGGGTTTGCTGTTCATCGTGCTGTACCTGCGGCACTACCGCCGCTGCAGCAACGCGATCATCGAATTGAGCCTGCTCAAAAGTAAAAAGCTCAGCACCTCGATCTTCATCTATTACGCGATTCCCGGCGTGTTCACCGGGGTCAATCTGATGAGCATTTTCTTCCTGCAGAACACGCTGCACTTCAGCGCCCGGCTGACCGGGATGTTCATGATCCTCTACGCCATCGGCGCGTTCATTGCGATGACGATTTGCGGCCGGGTCTACAACCGGGTCGGCGCGAAACGCCTGTTCACCCTCGGCATGCTGCTGCACAGCGCCGGCATCGCCACGCTGATGCTGGTCAACGCGCCAACGGACCTGTGGGTGATCGTCATCGCTTACAGCTTGATGGGCATCGGCGGTGGCATCGGTGCCAACACCGCGCAAACCACCTCATTGATGGATTTTGCCGGCGGCGATACGCACAAGGCGAGTGTGATCTGGAACATCAATCGGCAGATGTCGTTCAGCCTCGGTGCGGCGTTGTTTCTGATGATTTTCAATGTGCTGCTCAAGCAGTTCGACACCACGCAGGCCTACCACGCGACGTTCGCGATTGCCGCGCTGGTCGGGCTGTTCCCGCTGTTTCAGATGAGTCAATTGAACCCTCCAAAGGAATGCCATGAACAACAACCTGGTTGAACGAGCGCAACACAGTATTCACCACGTGCACGAACTGATTCACCGCGTCTTTACCGACGCCGACGGGGCCGGCGCAGACGCCATCGCGCCGCTGATGGAGGTGTTTGCCGAGCACTTCAGCATGGTCACCACCTCGGCCGCCGTGGTCGGTCGGGCGCAAGTCGAGCAACTGTTCAACGGCGCCGTCGGTGCCCGCAAAGGTCTGGAGATTCTGATCAGCGACCTGCACACGGTCTGGCACGAAGGTTCGACCGTGGCCCTGCGCTACAAGGAAACCCATCGCCTGAACCAAAGCGAAACCTCGCGTATTTCGCTGGCGATCCTTCGCGTCCAGCACCACGACGTCCAGTGGTTGTACTTGCACGAAACACCGTTGAGCCAGGAAAAACCTGCATGAAATACACCGTCACCCACTGCCGGATGCTCTCGGCGTCGATCAAGGAAGTCACCGTCAGCGGCCCGCCTTCCCTGATCGACATGAGCCACGCCGGGGCACATTTCAAATGGCAGATCCCGGGGCTGGATGACTGTCGTCACTACTCGACGGTGCATGTAAAGGAGGTTGAGGATGGCCAGTTCACCTTCGCCATTCGCCTCTCGCCAGACTCCGTCAGCAGCCAGTACATCCGCACCCTGGCGGTCAATGACAGCGTGGAACTGGAAGGTCCGTTGAACACTTTCAACTACCCGCTCGACGTTGACAGCGGGCGTGATATCGCGATTGCCGGCGGCATCGGCATCACCCCGCTGACCGGCATCCTGCGCCACCTGACTGCGCTGGATCGCCCTGCGCACCTGCATTACTTCGCCAAGAGCGCCGACGACGCGGTCTACGCCCGGCACCTGCAAGAACACCTGCAAGAACGCCTGCAACTGCACCTCTCCGGCAGTCGCCCGGCGATCAGCGAAGTGCTCGCCGATCTGCGCGCCGATGACCGCCTGTATGTCTGCGGCCCGGCAGCGATGCTCAACGCAGTGCTCAGTCACGCCGAAAGCGTTGGCCTGGCGCGTGAACAGATCCATCTGGAAGTGTTCAACGTTGCCCGCGAAACCACCGCGCAAGGCTTCGTCATCGAGGCGGCCGACTCCGGCGTCAGCATCAATGTCGGCCCGCAACAGTCGTTGCTCGAAGCGTTGGAAGCGGCCGGGCTCGACCCGCTGTACGACTGTCGTCGTGGTGAATGCGGCGTTTGCGCGCTGGACGTCCTCGAAGGCGAAGTCGACCACCGCGATTTCATCATGAGCGAACAGGAAGCGGCGTGCAGTGCGCGAATCTACCCCTGCGTCTCCCGCGCCAAAAGCCCGCGCCTGAAACTGGCGATCTGAGAGAGGACACTCCGTTGGACAACTATTTCAATGGCAGAGAAGTGCATAAATCTCTGTTCCTTGATCAGGCGCTTTTCGAACAGGAACAGCAGCGCGTATTCGCCGCGAGCTGGTGCTACCTGGGTCACGACAGCCTGATCCCCGAGACCGGCGACTACTTCACCACCACCCTTGCACAACAGCCGCTGGCCATGGTTCGGCAGAAGAACGGCGCCATCGTCGTGCTGCATAACCGTTGCCCGCACAAAGGCGTGAAAGTGCTGGCCGAAGCGCGCGGCAATGTCGGCCGCTTCATGCGTTGCCCGTACCACGCGTGGACGTTCAAGACGGACGGCGAGCTGCTGAGCATTCCGGTGAAAAAGGAGTACGACGACTGCGACCTGAGCAGTTGTTCCGCGCACAAAGGCATGCGCCCGGTGAACGCGGTGCACAACTATCGCGGCTTCGTCTTTGTCCGCCTGACGGAAGAAGGCATCGGCTTCGAGGAGTTCTTTGGCGAGTCGCTGTCGACACTCGACAACATGGTCATGCGCTCGCCGCAGGGCCAGCTGAAAGTAATCGGCCAGCCATTGCTGCACCGCCATCGCTGCAACTGGAAAATGGTCGTCGACAACCAGACCGACACCTGCCACCCGATGATCGCCCACGAATCTTCGGCCGGCGAAGCCATCCGCCTGTGGCAGGAAACCGGTGATCAGGGCAAGCCACCGATGGCCGTCGAACTGTTCTCGCCGTTCATGGCCTCCTACGAGTTTTTCGCCGGCATGGGCATTCGCGTCTGGCCCAATGGCCACGGGCACACCGGGGTCAGCAATTCGATCCACAAGGCCTACACCGACATCCCCGGTTACTGGGACTTGATGGTGGAAAGCTACGGTGAAGAGCAGGCCCGGGCGATCCTCGACGACACCCGCCACAACACCGTGTATTTCCCCAACCTGATGGTCAAGGGACCGATCCAGACCTTGCGCGTGATCAAACCGCTCAGCGCGCGCGAAACCATCGTCGAGTCGTGGATCTTCGAACTGCAGGGCGCCCCCGTGCAGTTGCTGGAAAGGACTGTGCAGTACAACAACCTGATCAACTCGCCGTGTTCGATGGTCGCCCACGACGACGTGGAAATGTACGAACGGGCCATGGAAGGCCTGGGCAGCGACGCCAACGAATGGGTCAACGTCGCCCGCCTGTTCAGCCCGAACGAATCCTATGCGCAGACCCAAGTGGTGTCCGGCACCAGCGAAATGGCCATGCGTAATTTCTATAACAGTTGGCAGCACTTGATGCGGGACGACCATGCAACACGATCAATCTAATCACCACGCCATCGAGCAACTGATCGAGACCGAACTGCACTTGCTCGACCAGCAGGATTTCGACGCCTGGCAACAGCTGCTCAGCGATGACTACCACTACTGGATTCCCATGACCCGTGAGCAGGTCAGTCCGTTGCACGAATCATCGCTGGTGTACGAAGACCGTTTTCTGACCACGCTGCGGATCAACCGACTGGCCAATGCGCGCAACTTCTCCCAACAGCCCAAGAGCCGCAGCCTGCACATCGCCCAGCGCCCGCGCATCACGCTCGACGCAGCCTCGTTCAGCGCGTGCGCCAGCTCCAACATGCTCTATTGCGAAGCGCGCGGCGACAACGAATGGCACTACCCGGTGACCGTCGAACATCAACTGATCAACATCGATGGCACGTGGAAGATTCACGGCAAGAAGATCCTGTTGCTCAACCCCGCACGCGCCCTTGAAAGCCTGCAGCTCATTATCTGATCGATCGAGAAGTCTCCCTGTGAAAGCTATTTCCCATGATTCCAGTCAGGCGTCCGCGTGCCTGTCTTTTCCCTACGTCGATCTGCTGTATGACTATGGCCAGTTCCTGCGCAGTGCCGATGAAGCCATTGGTTACCTGCCGGCGGAAACTGCCGAGAAACACATCGGCATCGTCGGCGCTGGCCTCAGCGGGCTGGTCGCCGCTTACGAACTGCTGCGCGCCGGTGCGCGTCGCGTGACGCTGTTTGAAGCGGAACCCGAGCATGTCGGCGGGCGTCTGCTGACGCAGTGTTTTGATGAGGAACAGCCGCAGTTCATCGCGGAAATGGGCGCCATGCGTTTTCCGCCGAGTGAAGTCGGGCTGTTTCATTACCTCAATCGCTTCGGCATCCAGACCACCGAGGCGTTTCCCGACCCGGGCGTGGTCGACACCGAAATCCACTACCGTGGCGAAGCCCATCACTGGGCAGCCATGCAACCACCGCCGGCGCTGTTCAGCACCGTGCACCAAGGCTGGATCGCCTTTCTCAGCGAAGGCGTGACCCTCGATGACGGCACGTGCCTGGCGCCACCGCTGCTGATCACCGAATTGCTCAAGCAGCATAGTTACTGCGAAGTGCAGCCCGAGTGGCAACGCTACCTGGACTGCTTCGGTGACAGCTCGTTTTACTCGGCGATGGTGCGCATCTTCACCGGCAAAAAACCACCGGGCGGCAAACCGTGGCGCAAGCCTGAAGACTTCCACCTGTTCGGCTCGCTGGGCATTGGCTCGGGCGGTTTCCAGTCGGTGTACCGCGCGTCGTTCACCGAAATCCTGCGCCTGGTGGTCAATGCACTGGAGGTCAATCAGCGTCTGGTGCCCAACGGTATTTCCTCGCTGGCCGAGCGGATTGCCGACACCGAATTCAACGGTATTCAGGTGCGCGACATGATTTGCCGCACGCGCATCGAGTCGATCAACAAAGGTGCGCACGGCGAGATTCTGCTGGCCGGCAGCAACGGCGAAACCTACGCCTGCGACCGGGTAATCACCACCACCACGACCCGCGCCCTGCAAGTGAACCTCAAGCTCACGCAGAACCAGGCCTTCGTCAATCGCGACGTCGCGCGGGCGATCAACGAAACGCACATGGTCGGCTCATCCAAGCTGTTCATCCTGACCAAGGACAAGTTCTGGCTCAAACATGGCCTGGCGCAAAACATTCAGACCGACACCCTGGTCAAGGGCGTGTATTGCCTCGATTACGCGCCGCACGATCCGGATTCCTGGGGCGTGGTGTTGATCAGTTACACCTGGGAAGACGACTCGCACAAGATGGTTTCGATGACCGACAAGGTGCAGCGCTGCCTGCGTCTGGTCGACGAATTGGCGATGAGCGCACCGGAATTTGCCAGCCATCTGCTGCCGCTGGACGGTGACTACCAGCGCTACGTTCTGGAATACGACTGGCTGACCGACAAGCACGCACTCGGCGCTTTCAAGCTGAATTTCCCCGGCGACGACATCTACTCCGAGCGCCTGTTCTATCAGTTCCGTACCGCACTCGATCCGCAACAGGATACCGGTTTGTACCTGGCCGGTTGCGGCGCCTCGTTCACCGGTGGCTGGGCCGAAGGCGCGATTCAAACCGCACTTAACGGTGCGTGCGCGGTGATCAGCAGCCTGGGCGGCGATCTGCTTGCCGGCAACCCGCTCGACGACTTGCACTCGCAGTACCGCTACTGCTGACCCAGTCCCTTTCCACGCCGAGAATCATCCATGTACAGCCAGCTTTCAATTGAACAGCTCGTCAACGGCTTGCGCAGTGGCCAACACTGCCCGGACACCTGGCAGCATGCCTTGCGCGAGCGTCATGTGCAGATGCAACACCTGAACAGTTTCATCACCTTCGACCCGTCAGCGTCCAAGGCAAATGCCGCTGGGCGCGACAGCGCACTGTATGGCCTGCCGGTGTCGTTCAAGGACAACATCAACGTCAGCGGCATGCCGACCACCGCCGGTACGCCCGGGCTGGCCGACTATGTGCCGCAAACCGATGCCGGCATCGTCGAGCGCTTTCGGCAATTGGGCGCGCAAATTGTCGGCAAGAACAACATGCACGAATTGTCGTTCGGCGTGACCTCGGCCAACCATTCCCATGGCGCGGTGATCAACCCAGTCAACGAACGCCACAGTGCCGGTGGCAGCAGCGGCGGCTGTGCTGCCGCCGTCGCTGCCGGACTGGTGGCGTGTGCGGTCGGCACCGACACTGGGGGGTCGGTACGGATACCGGCGGCGTTCTGCGGGATTGTCGGGTTTCGCCCCACCACCGGCGTTTATCCGGTCGACGGCATCGTCCCGGTGTCGCAAACCAAAGACACTCCGGGCTTGTTGACCCGCACCGTGGAGGATTGTCAGTTCGTTCACGGGCAATTGACCGGCTGCCTGCATCAGGCAGAAACCCGGCCGTTGCGCATTGGCATTCCCGAGCGGTTTCTCTGGACCGACCTCGCTGACAACGTGCAACGCGCTTGCCGCACGGCCATCGATACCTTGGCCGATCGCGGTGTGATCATCGTGCCGGTCGACGATGCCGTGATTGGCGAGATCAACGAGAGCATTCAGTTTCCGCTACCGATCTACGAGTTCTTCATCGATTTTCCACGGTTCCTGATGAAAGCCGGACGCGGTGAGCAGTTCCTCGACATCCTCGCGCAGATTCGCGATCCCGCGATCAAGAAAATCCTCACCGCCCAACTGGAAAGCCCAGCGATTTCCTACACCGACTACGTGCAGGCATTGATGAGCAAACTGCGTCTGGAGAAGGAATACCGCGCCCTCTTCAGCCGCCATCAACTGGACCTGCTGGCTTACCCGACCGTCACGTGCAGCGCGCCGCTGCTCAGCGCTTGCGCGGATGAAAGCAACTTTGAAACGTTCGTGCGCAATACCGACCCGGCGAGCAATCTGGCGGCGCCAAGCATCAGTGTGCCGGTAGCGGCGGCGAGTGCGTTGCCGGTGGGCCTGTCGTTCGATGCACTACCAGGGCAGGACGACTTTCTATTGGCCAATGTGCGGCACCTGAAGCACCTGCTCGACATCGGTTAAACCACGATCCCTGTGGGAGCGAGCCTGCTCGCGAAGGCGTCGTGTCAGTCGACATCAACTTCGTCTGCCACATCGCTATCACGAGCCGGCTCGCCCCTACAGGGGCTCTGCGTCGATGCACCTATAACAATTCAAATTGCGGGCCTTGCCATGCGCGTCACCTCAATATCCTCCGTTCCCGCTGTCGAACGCTCGCCGTCGATCCTTGGCGGCGCCATGATCATCGGCGGCACCATCGTCGGTGCCGGCATGTTTTCGCTGCCGGTGATCATGTCCGGGCTGTGGTTCTACGGCTCGGTTGCCGTGCTGCTGTTTGCCTGGTTCTGCACGTTGCACTCGGGCCTGATGATTCTTGAAGCCAATCTCAATTACCGTGAAGGCGCGAGTTTCGCCACGATCACCGGCGATCTGCTCGGGCGTGGCTGGAGCCGTTTGAATGGTTTGAGCATTGTCTTTGTCCTGTACACCCTGACGTACGCCTACATTTCCGCCAGCGGCTCAGTGCTTCATCACACCGCGCAAACCTTCGGGCTTGAGTTGTCATCGCGCGCGGGCGGTTTGGGGTTCACGCTGCTGGTGGCGTTCATTGTCTGGCTCAGCACCACGGCGGTGAGCCGCATGACCACGTTGGTGTTCGGGGCAAAAATCCTCGCGTTCTTTCTAACCTTTGGCGGTCTGCTCGGCCATGTGCAAAGCACCACGCTGCTCAACCTGAACAGCGGTGACAACCATTACTGGCCTTATCTGCTGGTGACCCTGCCCTTCTGCCTGACTTCGTTCGGTTTTCACGGCAATGTGCCGAGCCTGATGAAGCATTACGGCAAGGACCCGCAGCGGATTCGCGCTTGCCTGGTCGGCGGCACGTTGATCGCTCTGGCGCTGTATCTGGTGTGGATGCTCTGCAGCATGGGCAACATCCCCCGCGACGCATTCAAGGACATCGCTCAGCGCGGTGGCAATATCGATGCGCTGATCAGCGCCCTGGGTTCACAGCTCAACAGCGCCAACGTCGATCTGCTGTTGACGTTCTTCTCCAATTTCGCCGTGGCCTGTTCATTTCTCGGGGTGACCCTGGGTTTGTTCGATTACCTGGCCGATGTGCTGGGTTTCGACGACAGCCCCATCGGCCGCCTGCAGACCGCCGCCATCACTTTCGCGCCACCGACGCTCTGCGGATTGCTCTGGCCGGAAGGCTTTCTGCATGCCATCGGTTTTGCCGGATTGGCGGCGACATTGTGGGCGGTGATTACTCCGGCGCTACTGGCTCGGGCTTCGCGCAAGCGCTTTGGCAGTCCACGCTATCAGGTGTGGGGGGGGACGCCGATGATCGTGCTTGTGCTGTTTTTCGGGGCGATCTGCGCGGTGTCCCATTTGCTGTTCGTATTTGATTGTCTGCCTGTGTGGCGCTGAGGCTTCTCGTTCGGTTTTCCGAACGCGACCTTACGGTCGATTCGGTTAACCGGATCAGTTACGTTAAAAAATACCGCCACAAAAGTTTAATAACGTTATAAAACAACACGTTATCTATCTGCGACTGGTCTGGCACGAGTCATGCTCTACACTCTCTCGACGAATGCCTGTTGCGCCAACACTTCAGGAGCCGTCAGGCATTCGAAGCACAAAAGGGCCGACAAACTGGCTCCATAAAAAAAACAATGTCGAGGAAAATTTGATGCGCATCGTTCCCCATATCCTGGGCGCAGCCATTGCGGCCGCTCTGATCAGCACGCCAGTTTTCGCCGCCGAACTCACCGGCACCCTGAAGAAAATCAAAGAGTCCGGTGTGATCACCCTGGGCCACCGCGACGCCTCCATCCCGTTTTCCTACATCGCTGACGCTTCCGGCAAGCCGGTTGGCTACTCCCACGATATCCAGCTGGCCATCGTCGAAGCGATCAAGAAAGACCTCGACCTGCCAAACCTGCAAGTCAAATACAATCTGGTGACCTCGCAGACCCGTATCCCGCTGGTGCAGAACGGCACCGTGGACGTCGAGTGTGGCTCCACCACCAACAACGTCGAGCGTCAGCAGCAGGTTGACTTCTCCGTCGGCATCTTCGAAATCGGTACCCGTCTGCTGTCCAAGGCTGACTCCAAGTACAAGGATTTCGACGATCTGAAAGGCAAGAACGTCGTGACCACCGCTGGCACTACCTCCGAGCGCATCCTCAAGGCGATGAACGCCGACAAGCAGATGGGCATGAACGTCATCTCCGCCAAAGACCACGGTGAATCCTTCCAGATGCTGGAATCGGGTCGAGCCGTTGCGTTCATGATGGACGACGCGCTGCTGGCCGGTGAAGCCGCCAAGGCCAAAAAGGCGACTGACTGGGCCGTAACCGGCACTCCACAGTCGTACGAAATCTACGGCTGCATGATGCGCAAAGGCGACGAGCCGTTCAAAAAGGCTGTGGATGACGCCATCAAGGCCACTTACGCTTCGGGCGCGATCAACAAGATCTACGAGAAGTGGTTCATGCAGCCGATTCCGCCAAAAGGCCTGAATCTGAACTTCCCGATGAGCGACGAGCTCAAGGCCCTGATCGCCAATCCGACCGACAAAGCGGCTGACGACAAGAAATCCTGATTTCTGACTAACCTTATCCCCTGAGGAGGCTTCTGCCTTTTCAGGGGATGGTCACTCCCTGCTGGCATTTTCTGGAAACACTCGAACCGGTGGCTGTCGAGCCGATCGCGTGTGCCTGACCGTCAAGGTCAGGGAGGGAACGGAGTTTCCCCAGGCGGGCACTTGTACATCGATCGAATCGAGGGGAGACCCTAATGAATTACAACTGGGACTGGGGCGTGTTCTTCAAGTCCACCGGCGTGGGCAGCGAGACCTATCTCGACTGGTTCATCTCCGGTCTGGGCTGGACCATCGCCATCGCCATCGTGGCCTGGATCATCGCCCTGCTGCTGGGCTCGATACTGGGCGTCATGCGCACCGTGCCGAACCGTATCGTGTCGGGCATCGCGACGTGCTACGTCGAGCTGTTCCGTAACGTGCCGCTGCTGGTTCAGCTGTTCATCTGGTACTTTCTGGTGCCCGACCTGCTGCCGGCGGATCTGCAGGAGTGGTACAAGCAGGACCTCAACCCGACCACCTCGGCTTACCTCAGCGTAGTCGTGTGCCTGGGCCTGTTCACCGCCGCCCGTGTCTGCGAACAAGTGCGCACCGGTATCCAGGCGCTGCCGCGTGGCCAGGAATCCGCCGCCCGCGCCATGGGCTTCAAGCTGCCACAGATCTACTGGAATGTGCTGCTGCCCCAGGCCTACCGCATCATCATTCCGCCGCTTACCTCGGAATTCCTCAACGTCTTCAAGAACTCCTCCGTGGCCTCGCTGATCGGCCTGATGGAGCTGCTCGCGCAAACCAAACAGACCGCCGAGTTCTCGGCCAACCTGTTCGAAGCGTTCACCCTGGCGACCCTGATCTACTTCACCCTGAACATGAGCCTGATGCTAGTGATGCGCATGGTTGAGAAGAAAGTCTCCGTGCCCGGCCTGATTTCCGTGGGGGGTAAATAATGGAATTCGATTTCAGTGGCATCGTCCCGGCCATTCCCGGTTTGTGGAACGGCATGGTGATGACCCTCAAGCTGATGGCCATGGGTGTGGTCGGCGGGATCATTCTCGGCACGATCCTCGCGCTCTGCCGGCTGTCGCACAACAAACTGCTGTCGAACATTGCTGGCGCGTACGTTAACTATTTCCGCTCGATCCCGCTGCTGCTGGTAATTACCTGGTTCTATCTGGCAGTGCCATTCGTGCTGCGCTGGATCACCGGCGAAGACACCCCGATCGGCGCGTTCACCTCGTGCATCGTGGCGTTCATGATGTTCGAAGCGGCGTACTTCTGCGAAATCGTTCGGGCCGGCGTACAGTCGATCCCGAAAGGCCAGATGGGCGCGGCACAAGCGCTGGGCATGAGCTACGGCCAGATGATGCGCCTGATCATCCTGCCCCAGGCGTTCCGCAAAATGACCCCGCTGTTACTGCAACAGAGCATCATTCTGTTCCAGGACACTTCGCTGGTTTACACCGTGGGTCTGGTTGACTTCCTTAACGCATCCCGCGCCAGTGGCGACATCATTGGTCGTTCCAACGAGTTCCTGATCTTCGCCGGTGTCGTCTACTTCATCATCAGCTTTGCCGCCTCGCTGCTGGTCAAGCGTCTGCAAAAAAGGTTTGCCGTATGATCTCTATCAAGAACATCAACAAGTGGTATGGCGACTTCCAGGTGCTGACTGATTGCAGCACCGAGGTCAAAAAAGGCGAAGTGATCGTGGTCTGCGGTCCGTCGGGTTCCGGCAAATCGACCCTGATCAAATGCGTCAACGCGCTGGAGCCGTTCCAGAAGGGCGACATCGTTGTCGATGGCACCTCGATTGCCGACCCGAAGACCAATCTGCCGAAACTGCGCTCGCGCGTCGGTATGGTGTTCCAGCATTTCGAACTGTTCCCGCACCTGACCATCACCGAAAACCTGACCATCGCGCAGATCAAGGTGTTGGGTCGCAGCAAGGAAGAGGCGACCAAGAAAGGTCTGCAACTGCTTGAGCGCGTCGGTTTGTCTGCACACGCCCACAAGCATCCGGGGCAACTGTCCGGTGGTCAGCAACAGCGCGTGGCGATTGCCCGTGCGCTGGCGATGGACCCGATCGTCATGCTGTTCGACGAACCGACCTCGGCGCTTGACCCGGAAATGGTCAACGAAGTGCTCGACGTGATGGTGCAACTGGCCCACGAAGGCATGACCATGATGTGCGTGACCCACGAAATGGGCTTTGCGCGCAAAGTGGCCGACCGCGTGATCTTCATGGACGCCGGCAAGATCATCGAAGACTGCCCGAAAGAGGAGTTCTTCGGCGATATCAGCGCCCGCTCCGAACGCGCGCAGCATTTCCTCGAGAAAATCCTGCAGCACTAAAAGCCACACCGCCTCCCCCTGCAGGAGCTGCCGCAGGCTGCGATCTTTTGACTTTGTTTTTAAAGATCAAAAGATCGCAGCCTGCGGCAGCTCCTACAGGGGATTGGTGAAGTTTGTTGTGGTGGTTGACCCAAGGCAACTGTGATGAAATGCGACCCCAATCTCTATCGCGCCGCGCCGCCATCACTTGCCGTGAAACCCCGTCTGATTCGTCATCTGTTCCTGCCGCCGCTGGTCATCATCCTGATGATCGGTCTGGGTTACGTCGGCTTCTGGACCAGTGAGCATTTTGGCATTCGCAGCCTCAGCGAAAACGGCCAGCGCCAGCTCGAACTGAACGCACGCGCCGTCGAAAGCGAAATCAGCAAATACACCTACCTGCCCAGCCTGCTGGAACTCGAAACGAGTGTGTCGCAGCTGCTGGCCGACCCGACTCCGGAAAACCGGCAAGCGGTCAACGATTACCTTGAAGGCCTGAACCGGCGCAGCCGCAGTCGGGCCATCTACGTGATGGACACCACTGGCCGTGTCATGGCCACCAGCAACTGGCGCGATGTCGACAGTTACCTCGGTGAAGACCTGTCTTTCCGCGCCTATTTCCAAAAAGCCGTACGCGGCGAGCCAGGCCGTTTCTACGGCATCGGCAGCACCAACGGCGAGCCCGGTTATTACCTCGCCCACGGCCTCGAAGAGCACGGCAAGATCATCGGCGTCGCTGTGGTCAAGGTGCGCCTGGAAGCCATGGAAGAACGCTGGCAACGCGCACGTCTCGAAGCCTTTGTCAGCGATGAGAACGGCATCATCATTCTTTCCAGTGATCCGGCACGTCGCCTTAAATCAGTGATTCCGCTGAGTGACGAAATCAAAGAAAAACTCGCGCGCAGCCTGCAGTACTACTGGTTCCCGCTCAACGAGCTGCAACCGCTGGCTCGGGAAACCCTGTCCGAAGGTGTGGAAAAACTCACCTTCCCCGCCAACAGCGAAGTGCGCTCCGACGATGACGACATCAGCTATCTGGCGCAGACCCGGCCACTGACCGACACGCCGTGGAATTTCACCCTGCTCACGCCGTTGCAGGACCTGCGTCGCGAAGCCATCAACCAAGGGGTTCTGGTGGCGGTCGCGTTTGCGCTGGTGGCGTTCCTGTTGATCGCCTGGAACGAGCGGCGCAAGGTCATCGCCACTCGCCTCGCGGCCCGCGAAGCCTTGCAGGAAGCCAACAATCAACTGGAGCGTCGGATTACCGAACGCACCACCGACCTGCGCGCCAGCAACGAGCGTCTGAAGAGCCAGATCCGCGAACGCCGTCAGGCCGAAGAGACCCTGCGCCGTGCGCAGGATGAGCTGGTGCAGGCCGGAAAACTCGCTGCCATTGGCCAGATGTCGACCAGCATCGCCCACGAATTGAACCAGCCGCTGGCAGCGATGCGTACGCTGTCGGGCAACACCGTGCGCTTCCTCGAACGGGGTCAACTGGATGTCGCCAGCACCAATCTGAAAACCATCAACGAGCTGATCGACCGCATGGGCCGGATCACCGCCAGCCTGCGTTCGTTCGCCCGGCGCGGTGACAACCAGGGCCAGGCCAGCCTCGGCAAAGCCGTGGAGGCAGCGCTGCAATTGCTCGGGGCACGCCTGGAGAGTTCGGCGGTCAACATTCACCGCCAGTTCATTGATGTCCAGGTGCAGATCGACCAGACCCGCCTCGAACAGATTCTGGTCAACCTGATCGGCAACGCCCTCGACGCCATGCAGGCGCAACCCCTGCCCGAGCTGTGGTTGGAGGGCGAAGAGTTCAACGGCAAATATCGTCTGCGCGTGCGTGACAACGGCCATGGCATCGACGCCGAAGCGCGCAAGCATCTGTTCGAACCCTTCTTCACCACCAAGCCCGGCGAACAAGGCCTGGGCCTTGGTCTGACCCTTTCCGCCAGCCTCGCGGCCGCCACCGGCGGGCATCTGGGTGTCGAACACCCCGCCAGCGGTGGCACCACCTTCGTCCTCAGTTTACCGTTGGTAAGCCCTACTCCTGCCGAGCCAATATGAACCACGACCTTAGTGTGCTGATCGTCGAAGACGACCCCCATGTGTTGCTCGGCTGCCAACAGGCGCTGACGCTGGAAGACATCCCCTGTGTCGGCGTTGGCAGCGCCGAAGAAGCGCTGGAGCGTGTCGGCGACAACTTTGCCGGCATCGTCATCAGCGACATTCGCCTGCCGGGCATCGATGGCCTGGAATTGCTGACCCGCCTCAAACAACGCGATCGCAGCTTGCCGGTGGTGTTGATCACCGGCCACGGCGACATTTCCATGGCCGTTGGCGCGATGCAGAAAGGCGCCTATGACTTCATGGAAAAACCGTTCTCGCCGGAGCGTCTGGTCGACGTCGCGCGGCGTGCGCTGGAGCAACGCAGCCTCGCCCGCGAGGTCTCTTCGCTGCGCCGCCAACTGGCCGAACGCGATTCCCTCGAGGGGCGGATCATCGGCCGCTCGCCGGCGATGCAGAATCTGCGCGAACTGATCGCCAACGTCGCCGACACCTCGGCCAACGTATTGATCGAAGGAGAGACCGGTACCGGCAAGGAACTTGTCGCGCGCTGTCTGCATGATTTCAGTCGTCGCCACAGCAAACAATTCGTCGCACTCAACTGCGGCGGCCTGCCGGAAAACCTTTTCGAAAGCGAGATTTTCGGCCACGAGGCCAATGCCTTCACCGGTGCCGGCAAGCGGCGTATCGGCAAGATCGAACACGCCGACGGCGGCACGCTGTTCCTCGACGAAGTGGAAAGCATGCCGTTGCCGTTGCAGATCAAGCTGCTGCGCGTGTTGCAGGAACGCACCCTCGAACGCCTCGGCTCGAACCAGAGCGTGGCCGTGGATTGCCGGGTCATCGCGGCGACCAAATCCGACCTCGACGAATCGAGCAAGGCCGGTGAGTTCCGCAGCGACCTGTATTACCGTCTCAACGTCGTGACCCTGGAGCTGCCGCCCCTGCGCGAGCGCCGCGAAGACATCCTGCAACTGTTCGAACACTTCACCCAGCAGTCGGCCCTGCGTTTCGACCGCGCGCTGCCGGAGCTGGACAACCAGACCCTGTCGAACCTGATGAGCCACGACTGGCCAGGCAATGTGCGCGAGCTGCGCAACGTCGCCGAGCGTTTTGCCCTCGGCCTGCCAGCGTTCAAAAAATCCGGCGCCAGCAGCGGTGGACAAGGCCTGGCGTTTGCCGAAGCGGTGGAAGCGTTCGAACGCAACCTGCTCAGCGACGCCCTGCAACGCAGCGGCGGCAACCTGACTCAGGCCAGTCTTGAGCTGGGCATGGCCAAGACCACGCTGTTCGACAAAGTAAAAAAATACGGCCTGAGCCATTAAGCGAGAACGATGTGGATCTTTTTTTCAAAGCCTTGCTGGGCGCAGCGGTGGTGCTGATCATCGCGGCGCTGTCGAAGACCAAAAACTACTACATCGCCGGGCTGGTGCCGCTGTTTCCGACGTTTGCATTGATTGCGCATTACATCGTCGGCAAGGGGCGTTCGATTGAAGATCTGAAGACCACGATCGTGTTCGGCATGTGGTCGATCATTCCGTACTTTGTGTATCTGGCGACGTTGTATGTGATGGTGGATCGGCTGCGACTGGAGGCTTCGTTGGCCGTGGCGGCGGTGGCGTGGTTGATGGCTGCTACGGTGTTGGTGACGGTTTGGGTTCGGTTACACAGCTGACCCTCACCCCAGCCCTCTCCCAGAGGGAGAGGGGGCCGACCGCTGAATATTGAAGATCTCCGCCGACGTGAAAGTGCAGTACCGAATCCATAATCGACTCAATGCATCAGGTCGGCGGATAGCCAAATACAACGCGGTCAGTCCCCTCTCCCTCCGGGAGAGGGTTAGGGTGAGGGGCTTTTGGCTCCTACCGATATCAGCTGACCGTCCCGCCCTTGGACTCCGCCATGATCTGCCGGATCGCGCCAACAAACGTCTCCACCGGCTGTCCACCCGTCACCGCGTACTGCCCGTTGAACACCACGGTCGGCACCGAACTCACCCCGCGCTGCAGCCACAACTGCTCTTCTTCACGCACCTCATCGGCAAACTCGTCCGACGCCAGTACAGCCTCGGCTCGCTGACGATCCAGCCCGACACTTTCAGCAATCTGCACCAGTTGCCGGTGATCGGACGGATTGCCGCCATCGCTGAAATAGGCCTTGAACAGTGCCTCTTTCAAGGCCAACTGCACACCTTCAAGACCGGCCCAGTGCAACAGGCGATGCGCATCGAAGGTGTTGTAGATGCGGCTGTTGCCATCAGTGCGAAAGACAAACCCCAGCTCGGCGCCACGGGCGCGAATGGCTTCGCGATTCTTCTGCGATTGCTCCGGGGTCGAGCCGTATTTCTCTTGAATGTGCTCGGCAATGTTCTGCCCGTCGGCGGCCATTTTCGGATTCAGTTCGAATGGCTGAAATCGGATCTCGGCCAGCACTTCGTTGCGCAGAATTTCCAGTGCCTGTAACAGGCCATACAAACCGACGACGCACCAAGGGCAGGACACGTCGCTGACAAAGTCGATTTTCAGAGCGGAATTCATCAAACACCTCGCAGGGGAAATCGTGCGGGAAAGTTTGCACGATACACCTGCTCCGGATTTTGTGGTGACCGTAACGGCCCCTTCGCGAGCAGGCTCGCTCCCACAGGGATACGCATTCCAAATGAGGTCGCGAAGGGGCCATACCAACACCGCCCACTTTTGTTTAGAGCATATTCGCGCCCACCACCGGTTCAATCTGCGCCCAGTGCGAGGTGTCTTCACGATGCGCCTGCAAATACGGCAGCACCGCCGCCAGCAACGGCGCCTTGAACGCCTCCTGAAAACGATGCGCCAGCCCCGGAATCAGCTTCAACTGACTGCCGCGAATATGCGCCGCCAGATGAACCCCGTGCATCACCGGCAACAGCGGATCCGCAGTGCCATGCACCACCAGCGTCGGCACCCGCAATTGATTGAGCAATGCCACCCGGCTCGGCTCGGCAAGGATCGCCATGATCTGCCGCTTCACGCCCTCGGGGTTGAACGCACGGTCATACGACAGCGCGGCTTGATGCAGCAAGGCCTGCCGGTCATCCGCGACCGCCGGGCTACCCAGTGCCGCCAGCAAATCAGCCTGTTGCTCCAGTGCCACCTGACGATTCGGTGCGCCGCGACGCGACAACAACTGAACCAGCGCGGCACTCGGTGCCGGCAATCCTTCGGCGCCCGAAGTGGTCATGATCAAGGTCAGGCTCTCGACCCGCTGCGGGGCCATTGCCGCCATGTGCTGGGCAATCATCCCGCCCATGCTCGCGCCCAGCACGTGGAATTGCTCAACGTGCAGCGCGTCCATCAAGCCCAGCGCATCGTCAGCCATGTCGGTCAAACTGTAGGGCGCCGACACCGGCAGACCGAGCTTGTAGCGCAGTACTTCGAAGGTCAGATTGGCTTCGGCCGGCGCCTGACGCCAGGTCGACAGACCGACGTCGCGGTTGTCATAGCGAATCACCCGAAAGCCCTGCTGACACAGCGCGACCACCACTTCGTCCGGCCAGTGGATCAACTGTCCGCCCAGGCCCATGACCAGCAACAACGCCGGATCCGACGCGCGACCAACGCTCTGGTAAGCCAGGCTCACCTGCTGCAGATCAACGTGCTCTGTCGGCACATTGACGTCGCAACGCGCCGCCGCCCAGGACGACGGTCCGAAAAAAATCGCGACCAAAACAGCCGCGACCGATAAAAAAGCCTTAACCATGAAAAACACCGAAACGCAGAACCCCAGTAGAGCGCGAGTCTGATGAAGTTTGTTCAAGCGCGCTGCCACACTTCCATGACAGTTTGATGAAGAGTGCCGAGCGGTCATGGACGCTGGTCGCAAAGAATATCTATGTACCGCCATCGCCTTGCGCGATTTCTCTTGAATGACCCGCTCAGGGACGGATTCCCCGCCCCGCCAATGCGAGTCACGCCACCATGCCCGATCGCCTTATTCTGGATGAGCTCCCCGCACCGTCACCGTTGCCAGAGACCGTCGAGCACCTGCCGAAAACGATTGATCACAGTCTGCTGCTGCAGGCCAACCAACGCTGGCGCACCAGCAGTGAGGGTTTGCGCGACTTGTTTGCCGCCAGCCCAGCCCTGCGCGACAGCGTCAATGAACTGCTGCGCCAACAACTGCAACTGGATGGCGAAAAAACCGGACTGCGCTTTGCTGCCACCGATGACCAGCCGGAACATATCGTCAGCCTCACCGATGCCTGTGCCTTTGTCGTTCAACAGCCGACGCTGGAAACCGACCTGGATCAGCGCTGTGACCTCACCGGTATCGGCGCAGATCATCCGTTGTATGCCTTGAAGCCCCTGCAACTCCTGGAAAAACTCAAAGCCCTCGACCCACGCAAAAGTCACGAGACTCGCTGGGCACAGTTCTGGGACGCGCGAGCGCCGCGCACGCCTGTGTCGCGCCGTACCCGAGCCACGCAGCTTTACCGTGCGCATTTCGAAGCCACTGCGCACATGGCTCTCGCTCATCAGACGATTACCGCGGCGCAACTCAAAACGCTGCAACTGATCATTGATTCAGGTGCTGACGCGCTAACGGTCGATGGTCAGCCCATTCATACGGAAAAACTGGCGCTGGTGCTGAGCAACGACAGCAAGGTCAAACTCCCCGGTGCATGGGTCGTCTGCGTCGGCGATGTGTCCACAGCGGCACCATTGCTTTATCTGCCCTGCAACGCCACATCGATCCAGGCCTTCAATTCACGCGCAGCAATGCAGACGTGGCTGACCCGTCAGGTACCGATCCCCACGGGACTGCCCAAGGAAATACTGCGCGTTGACTACAGCGCAGCGCTCGACCCGATGGTCACCGGGGCAAGCGATCTGTTCGCAGGTCGACACCACGCGCAACTCGATGCGTTGAGCAATACCAACAAAGACACTCCCGGGATCAAAGAGCACGGCGCGCGATCACTGATACATGTCGACCTGATCGATCATCAACGCAGCAGCGCGATCATTGTGGCGGCCCCGCCAAAACCGCTCACGCCCGGCAGTGATAGCGAGATGGAGGACGAATCGCTGTTCGGCAGCCTGTCGGCCGGCATTCCACTGGCCGCGCGACAAGCAGCGCTCAAACGCGAACGCGATGCGCTTGAACGCTTGCAGAGCAACGATGGCGACGGTGCTCGATATCGGCAATGCAAGGAAGCCCTCAAAACGCTGGAAACCGCTGAGCAAGCCGGCGAGACCGCCGCCTCATCCCTGCTGTACCGCGACAATCCGCTCGACGTCAGCACTTTCAACACGGCGCTCACGGCCCTGCGTCAGGCGCACCGGGATGGCTTGTATGCCGAAGGCAATCTGCAAGCGGCGTTGGGCCAACTCGACAGCGCCGATCACGATCTGCTCAAAGCCGTGCTGGACAACCCTGTTGCCGCCGAACGCGACCCGGACATCACGGCAGCGAGCCTGACCTTGTCACTGACCGAAACCAAGGACGAGATACGTACGACGCAGAGTGAACGGCTCAAAGGCGTGCTGGTGATCGGACGCCAGGTGATGCTCACGGACCGGGCATCGACGTCCAGTCTGCTGCTCTACTGGCCAGGCACCGGTGGGGGCCTGCAGCGCTTTGCTGATCGCCAGACACTGGAGCACGAGGTGTTCAGGATTGCGGACCACGCCAGCGATCTGACCCTGCAACTGAGCCCGCTCACCACAGACCCGCTGCATCACTGCCTCAATGAGCTGATAACCGACTTCGAATCAAAAGCCACCCTTCTGCGCGGTCAGCCCGAGCAGGCGGACGCCCTGGAAATTCTGCGCCAAGGCTGTCTCGCCACTGTGCAGGTTCCGCTGCACGACGCCCGAAGCCTGGCCTTTGCTCACCTGCAAGAGCAGGAACGCACCGCCACCCTCGCCGGCCATCGGCCAGGCTGGTTGACCAGACTCAACGAGAATGAGCGTAACGGGCTGAAACACAACATCGAGGCGTATATCGCAGCGATGCGCACAAGCCACGCCCTTATGACGCTCGCGCTGGAACCGCGTGACGACTTCACCCGCCGACACCTGTACGCCCGACTGCGCAAGGATTTTTCCCTTGAAGGCCATTTTTCCATACAAGTCGAGTTGCCCGACTCGACCACTACCGAACAGGTTCCTGAGGCAGGGCCCGGTGGCATTCGCAAAACCACCGTCATTGTCCCTGGCAAGTCCCGCAGCAAAATGTCACTTGAGGATCTGGCCCAGCTGAATATCGATAATGTGCAATCAGTGCTCAATGACTCGCTGTCGCAACGCCTGGTCTTCCTGCGCCTGGAGGTCACCGCGACGCATAAAACGGATCGCTCCCGCCTGCTCAACGGCATCAACCTGAGGTATCTGCGCAAGGTGCTGCCGGAACTGGATCTGCCCAAGGCGTATGAACAGAAGATCAATGAAGCATTCAGGGGCGCAAGCAGCGAGTCGCTCTTCGTCAAACAGCATCGCCGGGAAAGCCTGATCGAGCCATGGCGGCTGATGCTCAAAATACAAAGCGAGACTGCCCGCCTGCAAAAACATCTCAGCCGTGATGAGTCCGCCTTGCTGAACATCGCCATCGATGCCAGCACCGTAGACGCGTGGCAAGCCAACGGCAAGCGCTTGGTCCTGCTGCCGGTCGCTCTGAAAGCGGGCGGCAAGGATACCCCCGGCGAAGGGCCGGTAACCCTGTCCGGCGTCAGCCTGATCGAAGAACAGATCAGCGGCGTCACTTTGCTGTATCTGCCAGACAGCCAGGACGGGCAGTTTTTCCGCCGCTACGACAATCTTGAAGCGGCGCGCAAAGGGCTGTTCCGGTTGTGCGGGAGTGACAAGTGGATCGAGTATCTGGCGGGCAGGACGTTGCAGGGCAACGTCAGGGCTCATATCAGCCGTATCGGCCAGGCCGTGGAAAAAAACTTCGACGCCATTATTGAAGTGGGCGTGCGCTGGCCGGCAAGTACCTCGCTGGCAGCGCACCTGCTCGATGCTCACATGGGCCGGTTGATCGAAGCCCATCGCGGCACGTCGCGCTCCAACGATGAACTGTTCTTCGAGCGCTATGCCCTGAAAGGTCCGCGCGCTTTCAACTACATAAAAATGGCGCTGGGGATGGTGCCCTTCGTCGGCAGTGTGCTGGCGCTTTATCAGGCCTGGACCGCTGCCAATCAGGCCGTCGCTGCATTTCTGCGTGGCGACGTGGCTGACGGTCTGGTGGAAATCGAGTCGATGTTGCTGTCGTTGGTCGACGCTTTCATGGATTTGCTCCCGGGCGAAGCAGCCGCCTCGACTCTCTCGCGCACGACCCGCGCGTTGACTCGGGCGCGCCAACTTCACGCGGTGGTCCGCAACGTGGCGGCATTGCAGATCAAAACGCAGCGTCACGCCCGGCATGTGCTGGCGCGCTTCAAGGATTACGAATATGAAAAGCCGATTTCCCTGACAGGCACAGAACCCGCCAGCCATGGCCTCTACCGCGGGATCTACCGGCATGCCGACGGTGATTTCATTGAACGTCAGGGTCGCCTCTACCCAGTGGAGCTGAGCCGGGATTCGCGCAGCTGGCGTCTGTCCGGTAACTCGCGAAAAACTTACAAGCAGCCGATCGCACTGGATGAAAACGGGCAATGGGACACCTGGTTCGGCGTCTACGGGGAGCCCCTTGAAAGCGGCTTGGCCGGTGGCGGCAATATTGCCGGGCGTGTCGCCGATACGCTGGATGCTTACTGGCCACCGGCGATTCGGCAGCGCCTGCCGCGCTGGCTGGTGGATCGAAACTTTCGCCGTCACCATCAACTGACCGCCGCCGCTGACGAACTGGCTGATCAACTGCAGGCCCGAGGTGCAAAAAGCGACCTGGTACTGAACGCCTACCGCGCCGCCTCTGTAGCGGAACGCCCCGCCATGTGGCCGGCGGTCGAAGCCGCCTGCGTCGGCGATATCCAATTAGCCCAACAGCGTTACCAGACGTTGACCGAGCTGACTGAGGTGGCCCATCGCAGAAAGCGCAGGGAAGTCGCCGATATGCAAAGCAAGACCGCATGGTTATTGACCGATCGCTATCGGCGGCGCGCAGTTCACGCATCGCACAATGTTCACGCCATGACACTGAAGATCAAGGAGCTCAAGCAGGTACGCGATGCTCTGCCAGACGGCACACTGGCCCGGCGCCTGGAAATCATGGAAGAGATACGTGTCTTGCGTGTCGAGATCGTGAAAAAGCTCGACCATATGGAAGGGTTCAAGGAGCAGGTCAATCAATGGTATGAACGTATGCTTGCCAAAGACCGGCCGAAGATGTCCGCACTCGTCGACAACATCAACGTTCTGCACAGCGATACATCCCTGCTGTACCTGAAAACCTCTCAACGCCTTGAGATCGTCAAGAAAGCCGGCAGTCCCGATGATGCGTCGTGGCTCTATCTGCTGGAACTGGCGGAGCCACTTCGAAATAACATCGACCGTGTCCTGTACAGCCAGTACGACCTGCCGAACATTCTTGGCACGGTCGCCCAACGTAACCGGATTCTTCAGGAGTGCGTCGACGTCTGTGTCGAGTACCGTCGCGAGATGGCCGCCTGGACCGCCAGCTATCCGCAATTCTTTCATCTGGAAGTGGTCGAGCCATTGCTTGAAGGCGTTGACCGACTGGCCGATCGGGCGCGCGCCGGGATCAACAAACCGCCCGGGCCAAGCGTTGCAGGACAACCGCAACAGCGTGTGTTCATCACGGAAGACAATCAACTGCGCCATGGCGTCGAGCAATGGGACAGTGCGACCCAGACCCGACAATATAAAAGTACCGGGCCTGGTGGCCATGAAGAGATCTGGGAACAAGGCGCCGATGGCAGATTACGCCTGACCAATCCGCAAAACATCGCAACCCGTTCGCCCGCCGCATTGAGTCTGGCCAAACTGCTCACCGAAGCACAGCAGCGTCTGGATAACGTGGCAGCTTACCGCGCCAAAGTGCAGAGCAACGCCGACCGGGACATGCTCCCTGTCAACCTGGAACACATGATGACCAGCCAGGCAGGCGAGCTCAATACCCGCGCCAATCGCATCGCCGCCAAGTCGCCAGAGCAGCCGATCATTCAGCAATTGCGCGATCAGGCCGCTGAGCTGATCGTCGAAGGTCGTGCCCTGCGCACCCAATACTCACTGACCAGTCAGAAGCCCACCGACGGTATGCTTGATGACCTCATCGGACAGAACGCCGTAGTGATCCGCAGACCCCTTGCGATCCGGCGCATCACCGACCATCAGGGGCAACCCGACTACCTGCAGGAATATGAGATCTGGAACATCACGCGCGAACCTGAGCAACTGCTCTGGTACGCACATTTCCATTACCGCTCGGCGACCCGACCTTTGCGCAAATTCGAAAGGGCTCATCTGAAACTGCCGGCGCATCGCCACCTGACTCACGCTGACGACCCGACCCTGCTCGATTCCAGAATCACCGCACAGTCGATTGTTTTGCAGCATTTCGAAGGGATTTGAATCCACACGTGCTACCGCCCGTCGCTACTGTCAGATCTGACAGTAGCGCGGAGAGGTGTTCGCGCAGCCAATGGTTCGACAACGGAACCCACGTTGAGCCGTTGAAACGATCAGGGAATGGCAGGCGACTTCGAGACTGCACGCGTAAAAAGGTGTAATCGTCGACAGCGCTCTCAACTTGAGACAAACTCACCCTCTTTGCGTTAATCACAAGTTTTCCTCATGGAGCCATCGGTGCTTGAAATCCGCCACCTGAAAACCCTGCATGCCTTGCGCGAAGCCGACAGTCTGGTCGATGCCGCCGACCGTTTGCACCTGACGCAGTCAGCGCTGTCGCACCAGTTCAAGGAGCTTGAGGAGCGCTTGGGCATGGCTCTTTTCGTGCGCAAGACCAAACCGGTGCGCTTCACCAGTGCCGGTTTGCGCCTGCTACAACTGGCCGATGCGACCCTGCCGCTGTTACGCGCCGCTGAACGGGATATCGGTCGGCTGGCCGGTGGCACCGCCGGGCGTTTGCATATGGCCATCGAATGCCACAGCTGCTTTCAGTGGCTGATGCCGACCATCGACCAGTTCCGCGATGCCTGGCCGGAAGTCGAACTCGACCTCGCCTCGGGTTTCGCTTTCGCTCCGTTGCCGGCGCTGGCCCGTGGCGATCTGGATCTGGTGGTGACGTCTGATCCACTGGAAATCGCCGGGATCACTTATGTGCCACTGTTCACCTACGAAGCCATGCTCGCGGTGGCCAATCAGCATGCGCTGGCGAGCAAACCGTACATCGTCCCCGAAGACTTGCTGACGGAAACGCTGATCACCTACCCGGTGGAACGCGACCGCCTCGACATCTTCACGCGCTTCCTGGAACCGGCCGACATCGAGCCAGCCCAAGTGCGCACTTCAGAGCTGACAGTGATGATGATGCAACTGGTTGCCAGCGGCCGTGGCGTCTGCGGCATGCCGCACTGGGCGTTGCATGAATACAGCTCGCGCGGTTACGTGAAGGGCAAACGGCTGGGGGAAAAAGGCTTGTTCGCGACGTTGTACGCGGCGATTCGTACCGACATGCTCGATGCGCCGTACATGCGTGATTTTCTGCTGACGGCCAAGGACACGTCGTTCTCGACCCTGGACGGGGTCAGCGCCGTGCGCTGAGTCACTTGTGGGAGCGAGCCTGCTCGCGAAAGCGATGTATCAGACACACAAATAGTGACTGTCAGATTGCCTTCGCGAGCAGGCTCGCTCCCACAGGGACCAGTGTGAACTCAGATCTCGCGCCACATATGGATCTTGTCGAAATAGTCCTCGCCCACCCGCACCGCCAGTGGTTCGAGGCCGAACTGGATGAAGCCGCAGCGCTGATAGAGCTTGAATGCCGCGTCATTGCCGGCGGTCACGGTGAGCTGGAGCAGTTTCAGCGCCGGGTGGTTTTGCGCTTCGGCAATGGCCGCTTGCACCAGCTCATACCCCAGGCCGTGCTGACGAAAATCCGCCGAGACGTACATGCCGAACAACGTGGCTTTATGGCGAGCCTTTTCGCGTGGTTCGAAGGCCAGACCAACGATACCGGCGAGCGTGCCGGTTTCAAACGCGCCAAGCACCACGTCGAGCTTGCTGGTCAGGCGCCCTTCCCACCAGCTCAATGGCATCACCGCGCGTTCGCGCACGCTTGAGGTGAAGGCCTGCGGATGGCGGTCATAGGCTTCGAGCATCAGTTCGCGGTAAGCCAGAGCATGACTGGCGTCCAGCCGTTCGATCCACATGTTCAAGCCGTCCTGCGTTGCTCAAGCATCAGCCGCACAGCGAGGCCGCCGAGGACGAAGCCCATGAAATAACGTTGCAGCGCCAGCCACGTCGGGTTGCGCACAAACCATGAGGCGATGCCCGCCGCGAACAGCGCGATCAGCAGATTGACGCAGAAACTCACGCTGATCTGGGTCAGGCCGAGAATGATGCTTTGGGTGAACACCGAGCCGTGTTCAGGGGTGATGAACTGCGGAAATACCGAGAGATAGAACACGGCGATTTTCGGGTTCAGCGCGCTGGTGAGAAAGCCCATGGTGATCAGCTTGCGCGACGAGTCCGCCGGCAATTGCTGCGCTTGGAACGGCGAGCGTGCGCCAGGCTTCACCGCTTGCCAGGCCAGCCACAGCAGGTACAGCGCGCCGGCCCATTTCAGCACTTCGTAGGCCATCGGCACCGCCAGAAACACAGCGGTCAAACCGGCCGCCGCCGCAAACAGATGCACAAAGAACCCCGCCACCACGCCGAGCAACGACGTCACCCCGGCCTTGCGTCCCTGACAGATCGAACGCGAGATCAGGTAGATCATGTTCGGCCCCGGCGTCAGCACCATCAGCAGGGCAGCGGCGGCAAAAATCAGCAGGTCTTGCAGCGGGATCATGGCAAAGTCCTTTGCGTGGATGATCAGGCGATTGCGCTCAGCGAGTTGCGATAAAACGGCAGGATCAGGTCGCGTGTCAATGGCGCCAGAACGACAGCAGGATCAGTGGTCGGATCGACCCAGATCACTTCTTCGATTTCTGCGGCCGGCGTGACTTCAGCGTCGATGGTCAGTTGGAAGATCTCGGCCTGAACGACACACCCCGGCTCGTTGGCTGCAGGCGCCGAGAACTGGCCGAGAAACCTGGCCTGCGCAGGATCGATCTGCAGCCCCAACTCTTCTTCCAGCTCGCGGGCCAGCGCGTGCACCGGCAACTCATGCGCCTCGATCTTGCCGCCCGGTTGCATGAATGCCGTGGTGCCACGCTTGCGCACCAGCAGGGTCTGGCCTTCGGGATTGAGCAACAGCGCGGCGGCTATACGAATCAGGTTTGCAGAAACAAGGGATACAGAAGTCATGGGGCAGCCACCAGCGTGAAAAACCCCAAGGATCCCATGCGAGCGCCGCTGAGGTCACCCCGTAAATCATTCACCCTGAGCCTTGAGCGTAGCTTCAACCTCCTCCGGCACCTTGACGAAAATCGTGTACTTGCCGCCCTCCATGGCTTCGAACGCAATCAGCTTTTCCACCAGCAGCGCGCTGAGCACCTTGCCGGCGTTGAGCAGCAGCATGCCGTTATCGGCATTCAGATTGCGCGCCAGAATCATCCCCGCCGCCAGATCCCGAGTAGACAGCACCTTGACCGACGGATCGGCCAGCGTCACGTCGCTGAGGAACGCCGCGCACACCTGAATGAAGTCTTCGACCAGATCGGGATCGTACAAACGTCCGGCGTACTGGCGCAGGTACAGCAGCGCTTCATCGCTGTTCATCTGCCGCTCAAGGATCAGACCGCGCTGCAACTCGACGAAATCCACCGCCAGTTTCAGCAAGCGTGAACCGAACGGAATGCCCTCGCCCTTGAGCCGGTCGGGGAAACCGCTGCCGTCCCAGCGCTCCTGATGATGCAGGATCAGACGCGCCGCATCCTTCATCGGATCCAGGGTCATGAGCAACGATTCGCTCTGCTTCGGATAACTGCGATAGCGCTCGCGTTCGGTATGGCGCAGCAGATCCGAGGGCGTGGTCATCATCGCGTCGGTCCAGCTCAGTTTGCCGATGTTGTACAGCGCCGCAGCCATGGTCAGATCGCGGCTGGTGGCCTCGTCCAGCCCGTGCTGTTTGCAGTAGCTGCGCACCAGTTCGATGATCTGCCGGTTGGTCTGCTTGGCAGGTGGCAAGCGCAGATTGGCCAGCAGCGAGAACACTTCAGTGCCGGTGACGTAGCTGTGCTTGAGCTCTTCGTACGCCAGATCAAGCATGTCGGCGGTCTGCTGCAGTTCGGCGGTGCGCGCCGCGACATGCTTTTCCAGGGTGCTGTTGAGCAGTTTCAACTGGTCGTTCTGCACCCGGTTCAAGCGTTCCAGACGCTGGCGCTCCTGCTCGGAATGCTGGTGTTCGAGGGACTGGCGCAGAATCAGCAGCAGCTCCTCGTCATTCCACGGCTTGCTGATGTAACGGTGAATCTGCCCGTCATTGATGGCTTTGATGATCGCCGCCGGATCGGCATAGCCGGTGAGCATGATCCGCGCAGTCGCCGGATAACGCTCACGGACATGCGCCAGTAACGAAGCTCCATCCATGCCCGGCATGCGCGCATCGCTCATCACCAGATTTACCGGCTGCTGCGCGAGAAGCTCCAGCGCCTGGGCGCCGCTGGTGGCCAACAGCAGATCGTAGGGTTGGCCGCGCAATAGGCGACGCAGACTATTGAGGATCGACTCCTCGTCGTCGACCAGCAGCACTGTGGGTCGATGCGCCGGCATCGGCGCGGATGGCTCTTCCATGGCATGGCCTCAAGCAAACAGGGAAATTACGACGCACCGAGCCAACACTGCGCCGGTCCGCGCCTGAGTCCAAGGCTAGATGATTTTCGCCGGCATTCACGCCGATCTTTGTCCGGGGCCGAAAGCGTAGTACCGAGGAGCCGACTATGCTGAAGACAGCGCAAGACACCATCGGCTGATACAAGCAGGCAAATGGCGAGGGAAAAGGATGCCCCGGATGATCACAGCATGCCTCCCCACGGGCGGCGCGGCATGACAGCAGCAACCGTGCACATCAATCGCCGTGTGCTGATCGTTGACGACAGCCCGGCAATCCATGGCGATTTTGCCAAGATTCTCTGTCCGGTCATCCCCGGCGACGATGGTCTGGGCGAAACCGAGAGCCTGCTGTTCGGCACCCCTTCAGTACAGCAATCCCAACATTTCGAACTGGATTCGGCGTTTCAGGGCCGCGAAGCCCTGGAAAAACTCCAGGCCGCACTGGCGCAAAACCGTCCCTACGCCATGGCCTTCATCGACATGCGCATGCCGCCGGGCTGGGATGGCCTGGAGACCATCGAACGGCTGTGGCAGATCGACCCCAAGCTGCAAGTTGCGCTGTGCACGGCCTATTCCGATTATTCCTGGGAGGACATCGACCGACGTCTGGCGCTCAACGACCGGTTGCTGATCCTGAAAAAGCCCTTCGACGCCATCGAGATACGGCAGATGGCCAGCGCCCTCACGGTCAAATGGCAGATGACCGAAGACGCCGAGCTGAAGATGACCCTGCTGGAAGCTGCGGTGCAGGAGCGCACCCGCGAGCTGTCCGATGCCAATATGATCGTGCAGAACAGCCCGACCATTCTTTACCGTTTGCGCGGCGAACCCTCGTTTGCGCTGATGTATATCTCCCACAACATCACCCGTTACGGTCATGTCGCCGCCGATCTGGTGGGGTCGCCCGACTGGGCGCAGGCACTGATTCATCCGGACGATCAGGCGAACGTCGATGCGGCCATGGCCCGGGTGCTGGATCGGCATGCGTCGGGCGCGTCCATCGAATTCCGCATGCGCACCGGCCAGGGCACCTGGCGCTGGGTGGAGAACCGCTACATTCCGGTGCGCGATCAGGACGGCCGCCTGCTGGAAGTCGAAGGCATCATCCTCGACATCACCGAACGCCGCCTGGCCGAGGAAAAACTGGCCTTGCTCGCGCGCTCCGATGGCCTGACGGGCCTGGCCAATCGCGCCACGTTGATCGAACGCCTGCATCAGGCGTTTGCTGCCGCGCGACGGGGCGCCATGCCGTTCGCGGTGTTCTACCTGGACCTCGACCATTTCAAACGGATCAATGACACCCTGGGCCACCCGGTGGGCGATCTGCTGCTGCAGGAGGTCGCCCGGCGTATCAAGTTCGGCGTCCGCGAAAGTGACGTAGTGGCGCGCCTGGGCGGCGATGAATTCGCGATCCTGCAACTGGACGTCAGCGACCCGACCCAATCGGCCACGATGGCTGCCAACATCCGCGACACGCTGCTGGCGCCCTACCACCTGGCCGGTAATGCGTTGCATATTTCGGTGAGCATCGGCATCAGTAGTTACAGCGACCTCAGCCTCGATGCCGACGCGCTGCTCGGGCAGGCCGACATGGCGCTGTACCGCGCCAAGGAAATGGGCCGCAACCAGTACCACTTCCACTCCGAGGAAATCTCCCGGGAAGTGGCCGAACGCATGACCCTCGTCAGCGAATTGATGACCGCCCTCGAGAGCAATGAACTGATGCTGCGGTATGCGCCGGAAATCGATCTGCACAGCGGCCGAATTCTCGGCATGGAGGCGCAAGTCCTCTGGCAGCATCCCCGTCGCGGTCTGCTGGCGGCCGCCGACTTCGTGCCGATTGCGGAGAAAACCGGCGCGATCATTCCGCTCGGACGCTGGGTGCTGGATCACGCCTGCCAGCAGATGCATCTGTGGCGTAACGAAGGCGTCGCGCCGCCGGTGATGGCGATCAAACTCTCGCTGGCGCAACTCAAGAGCGGCCCGGAACTGATCTACAACGTGCTACGCACCACCGCCCGCTGGGAGCTCGCCCCTTGGGAGCTGCGCTTCGATGTCACCGAGGCCACGCTGGCCCAGACCAAGTGGACGCACAACGATGCGCTGCCGCGCCTGCGTGAACTGGGCGTGGCCATCGCCATCGATGATTTCGGCACCGAATACTCATCGTTCGACTATCTGAAAACCTACCGGGTCAATCACCTCAAACTGGCGCAGAGTTTCGTCGACAGTGCCGCCCACGATGTCGCCGGCGCCAATGCCCTGCGCGCGATCGTCAACTTCGCCCGGGACTTGGGCATCGGCATCATCGCTGAAGGCCAGCCATCGCCGGAGCAGCCGCGCGCACCCTCTGCCGCAGCCGCGCTGCCCAGAGCCCGGGGCCTGTATTTCAGCGCGGCGGTCAGCGCCGAACAGGCCGGGCATTTGCTCAAAGACAGTTCCCTCCTCGCACCGAAGGAGGACGAGGCATGAAAGCGCCTTTTCCCCAGACCAACCGGCGCATCCTGATCATCGACGACACGCCGGCGATCCACGATGACTTTCGCAAGATCCTTGCGCCACAGGTTTCAGACGCAGCGGATTTGCAGCAACTGGAGCAAACGTTGTTCGGCACTCAGCAGACGCCGCACCTGAGCTTCCAGCTCGACTCCGCCTATCAGGGCCAGGAAGCGCTGGCGCTGGTCAACCGGGCACTGGCCAGTGGCAATCCCTACGCCCTCGCCTTTATCGACATGCGCATGCCGCCCGGCTGGGACGGCCTGGAAACCATTGAGCAACTGTGGCGAGTCGACCCGAATTTGCAAATCGCCTTGTGCACCGCCTACAGCGACTACAGCTGGGAGGCGATGGCCGAACGGCTGGAGTTTGGCGACCAGTTGCTGATCCTGAAAAAGCCGTTCGACAGTCTGGAAATCCGCCAGATGGCCAACGCCCTGACGTGGAAATGGCAACTGGCGCAAGACGCGGCGCTGAAGATGCTCAGCCTTGAGCGAACCATCGAGGCGCGGGTGCACGAACTGCTCAAGGTTTCGCACCTGCTGCAATACGACAGCCTCACTGAACTGCCCAACAGCACCCTGCTCGGTGATCGCCTGAGCCAGGCCATAGCGGTGTGCCGACGGCATGACAAACAACTGGTGGTGATGTTTCTCGGCCTGGATCGCTTCAAGCGCATCAACAATGCGCTGGGCCATCCGGCGGGCGACGAGATGCTCAAACGGGTCGCCCGACAACTGCTGACCTGTGTGCGTGATTCGGACTCGGTGTTTCGCTACGGCTCAGACGAGTTCGTAGTGATCCTCGGCGACATCAACCACCCTCAGCAAACCCACGCCGTCGCGGAAAAACTCCTCACGGCCATTCGCTTGCCGCAGACGATTGCCGGTCACGATGTCAGCGTCACTGCCAGCGTCGGCATCAGCGTCTACCCCGATGACGGCCTCGAAGCCACCGAGCTGATCAAGAAGGCCGAGACCGCGATGCGCAACGTCAAGGAACTGGGGCCTGACAACATCGGCTTCTTTATCGAAGCCATGAACCAGCACGCCCGGGAACAGCACAGCATCGAGTCGGGCATTCGCCGCGCCCTGCAGGAACATGAATTCGTCCTGCACTATCAGCCGAAAATCGACCTGCGCACGGCCGCCGTGGTGGGTGCCGAAGCACTGCTGCGCTGGCAAAAACCCGGGCATGGCTGGGTCTATCCGGCGGACTTCATCCCGGTGGCCGAGGACAGTGGCCTGATCGTGCCGTTGAGCAAATGGGTGCTGGCTGAAGCCTGTCGGCAGACCCGTGCCTGGCAACTGGCCGGACTGCCGCCAATCCGCATGTCGGTCAACACTTCACCCATCGATTTTCGCCAGCGTGACTTCGTCGCCGGCATCGAACGCGTACTGCAACAGACTGGTCTGGCGCCCGAGTGGCTGGAACTGGAAATCACCGAAGGCGTGCTGATGCAAAACGTCGAAGCGACGATGACAGCACTTAACCACCTGAAAACGCTGGGCACGCGGCTGGCCATCGACGACTTCGGCACCGGTTATTCCAGCCTGAGCTACCTGCGGCGGTTTCCCATCGATGTGCTGAAGATCGACCAATCGTTCATTCGCAACCTGTGCAACGACCGCAGCGATGCTGCGCTGGTGAGCGCGATCATCAACCTGGGCAAGAGCCTGGGCCTGAACGTCATCGCCGAGGGCATCGAAACCGCCGAACAACTGGCGTTTCTCAAGGCCCACCACTGCGAAGAGGGCCAGGGCTACTTTTTCAGCAAGGCGCTGCCGGCAGACACGTTTGCGCAGTTGCTCGCTGGTACGCAACCCACGCCCTGGGCGATTGAATGATCACTGTGAAAACGGCCTTGAGTCAGGGAGACATTTGCCGATGAGCCTGTTCCACCACGCCATGGCGTTGCTGCTGTGCGGACTCTGCGTCGGCGCCAGTGCCGAGCCACTGGACGAGCCGCTCAAACCGTTGCCCGCAGTGCCGCAGCAGGATGCCCGGCGCGTGGAACTCGGTCGACGGTTATTCCACGAGCCACGCTTGTCGATCAACAACACGCTGTCCTGCGCCAGCTGCCACCAACTCGACAAGAACGGGGCCGACAGCCGCGCCTTGTCACTGGGCTTCGACGGTAAACCGGTAGCGGTCAACACACCGACCGTGTTCAACGCGGCCCTCAACTTTCGTCAGTTCTGGGATGGCCGCGTCAAAACGCTGGAGGAACAAAGCAATGTCGTTATCACCAGCCCCCATGAAATGGGCAGCGACTGGCGCACCGTGATCGAACGCATCGGCAACGACCCCGACTATCGTCGTGATTTCGCCGCCACCTACCCGGACGGCGTGACCCAGGCCAATGTCCAGCAGGCGCTGGCCAGTTTTGAACGCACCCTGCTGACGCCCAACTCACGCTTCGATCAATACCTGCTCGGCAACACCGACATCCTCACTCTGGAGGAAAAGTACGGTTACCAGCGCTTCAAGGAATACGGCTGCATTGCCTGCCATCAAGGGGTGAACATCGGCGGCAACATGTTCCAGAAGTTCGGCGTGTTCGGCGATTACATAGTCGATCGCGGCAACCCGACCGTGGCCGATCAGGGACGTTTCAACGTGACCGGCGACGAAGCGGACCGGGCCGTGTTCAAGGTGCCGAGCCTGCGCAATGTCGCGATCACCGCGCCGTACTTTCACGACGGTTCGGCGCTCACCCTCGAAGATGCTGTGGATGTGATGTTCCGGTACCAGTTGGGGCGCTTACCGAGTGAAGAGGACAAAACACTGATCATTCTGTTTCTCACCACCCTCACCGGCCAAGGGAGAGACAAGCCATGATCAACATCTCGCGGCGACGCAGCCTGTTGTTGCTGACCCTGGTCGCCCTGGCGCTGGCCTCGACTCTGCTGTTTCTGTACTTGAAATCCAGCTCTGACCAGAGCATGACGTACACCGAATCACGGGATCTGATCCGGCAGATCAAACAGCAGAACTCGCTGTGGGAAAACGAAATTCTCAAGGCGCGAGTGGCGCTCACCCACAACTACGATCCGCTGGTGTCGCCGATGAACGAAATGAACCGGCTCTGGGCGCGCTTCGAAGCGATCGAGTCCGGGCACGGGCGTAAAGACTCGGCGCAATGGAACGAAGCTCACGAGCGTTTCCTGCAGGCGATGCAGGAAAAGACCCGTCTGGTCGAACAGTTCAAATCGCACAACGCGCTGTTGCGTAACTCCCTGGCTTTTTTACCCACCGCTGAAGACGACATCCAGCAGCAACTGGCGAGCCTGTCGGACTTCGATAAATTGCAGCTGCAAAACATCATCACCGATACCTACGACTTGCTGCTCAGCGCCCTTGAGTTCGCCCAGGTCACCTCCGACGACCGGGCCGCCGACATCGAGGTCGGCCTGAACAAGCTGAAGGTCAATGCACAACGCCTGCCGCCGGCGTTTCAGACCCCGATCAAAATCCTGAGCAGCCATATCTCACTGATTGCTCGCGAACAGCCACTGGTCAACCAGTTGCTCGAAAACATCGAAAACATCCCCGTGGCTGACAGCCTCGACAACATCACCACCATGCTCGATCACGATCAGCAGCGCGCCGATCAGGTCGACCGGCAATACCACTTCTACCTGCTGCTGTTTTCGGTGCTGTTGATGTTGTCGCTGGTGTGGCTGGCCATCCGCCTGATCGGCAGCTTCGCCGAAATCAACCGGGTCAATAATGCGCTTCAAACGGCCAACGATGCGCTGGAACAACGGGTCGAAGAACGCACCCGCGAACTCAAGGACGCCCAGAGCGAACTGCTCGACGCGGCACGTCAGGCCGGCATGGCGGAAATCGCCACCAATGTGCTGCACAACGTCGGCAACGTGCTCAACAGCGTGAACATCTCCAGCGACCTGATCACGCGCAAGCTGCGCAACAGCAAGAGCCAAGGCCTGGGCAAGGCCATGCAACTGATCAATGAACACCCGGATGACCTCGGCGCGTTCCTCAGCGAAGACGCCAAAGGCAAATTGCTCCCCGGTTACCTCAACCAACTGGTGGTCGCGATTGCCCAGGAACAACAGGAAATGCTCGACGAATTGAATCAGATGAACAAAAGCGTCGATCACATCAAGGACATCGTCGCCACCCAGCAATCCTATGCAGGCGCCAACAGCATGACCGAACCGCTGTTCATCAACGAATTGCTCGAAGACGCGTTGCGCATGAACGCCGGTGCCCTGACCCGCCACCACGTCACGGTGGTCCGGGAGTACGCCGAAGTGCCGCAGGTGATGGGCGACAAACACCGATTGCTGCTGATCCTGATCAACCTCATCAGCAACGCCAAATACGCCATGTCCGACCTCAGCAACCGCCCCCGCACCATGACCCTGGCGGTCAGGATCGTCGATAACAATTTCCTTGAGATCAGCGTCAAGGATGACGGCGAAGGCATTGCGCCGGAAAACATGACGCGAATCTTTGCCCACGGTTTCACCACCCGCAAGGAAGGCCACGGCTTCGGCCTGCACAGTTGCGCCCTGGCGGCTATCGAGATGAATGGCCACCTCACCGCGCACAGCGACGGCCCTGGCCAGGGTGCGCTGTTCACCTTGCAGATCCCCCTGATCAGCGTCACGGAGAACGCATGAGCGAGCTGTCGAACCGCCGCATTCTGCTGATCGACGACATGCCGTCGATTCATGAAGACTTTCGCAAGATTCTCGCGCCGCCGGCGGCGCAGTCCGTGGAACTGGACGAGATGGAAGCGGCACTGTTCGGTGCCCAGACACGCCCCCAGCGCCCACTGTTCGAACTCGATTCCGCCTATGGCGGCGAAGAGGGCCTGGGCAAACTGATGCAGGCCCTGGCAGAACAACGCCCCTACTCGCTGGCCTTTGTCGACATGCGCATGCCCGACGGCTGGGACGGCGCGAAAACCATCGAGCATCTGTGGCAGCAGGATCCGCAGTTGCAAGTGGTGGTCTGTACCGCCTACTCGGATTATTCCTGGGATGAACTGCTGGAGCGTCTGCAGGCGCATGACCGCTTGCTGATTCTGAAGAAGCCGTTCGACAACATCGAAGTGCAGCAGATGGCCAACACCCTGCTGACCAAATGGCAGATGACCGAACGCGCGTCATTGCAAATGCATCACCTGGAACATCTGGTCGATCAACGCACGGCCCAGTTCAAGCAGGCCAGCGAAGAATTGCAGCGGGAAATCGATGAGCGCAAGCAACTGGAAAGTCAGTTGGTGCAGTCGGAAAAACTTGCCTCACTGGGGCAAATGGCGGCGGGCGTGGCCCATGAAATCAATAACCCGATCGGCTTTATCTCCTCCAACCTCGGCACGCTGGACGGCTACTTCAAACAATTGCTCAGCGTACTCGACGCCTGGCAGACGCTTGGGCCAATGCCAGACAGTGAGTCCGTGGCGCGGCTTGAGCAATTGCGCAAAGACGCCGACCTGGATTTTCTGCTCGAGGACATCCCGGTGCTGATCCGCGAATCCAAGGAAGGCATTGGCCGGGTCGGGCAGATCGTCAAGGACCTGAAGGATTTCTCCCGGGTCGATACCCAGCAGCAATGGCAGTGGGCCAATCTGCAACAAGGCATCGAGTCGACCCTGAACATCGTCGCCAGCGAACTCAAGTACAAGGCCGACCTGATCAAGGAGTACCAGCCCCTGCCGGACATCGAGTGCCTGCCGTCGCAAATCAATCAAGTGATCATGAACCTGGTGGTCAATGCGGCGCAGGCCATGGGCCCCGAGCGCGGCACCATCACCCTGCGCACCGGGCAGCAACAAGACACGGCCTGGGTGGAAGTCGCGGACACCGGCGCGGGGATTGCGCCGGACATCCTGCAGAAAATCTTCGATCCGTTTTTCACCACCAAACCCGTCGGCCAAGGCACCGGGCTGGGCCTGTCCCTGTCCTACGGCATCGTCAAAAAGCACGGTGGCGACATTTCCGTACGCAGCGAACCGGGCGTCGGCACGACCTTTCGCGTCGAATTGCCGATGCGCCAGAACCGGCCCGCTGCCTGAGGGCGCTTCAGGTGGTTTCCTGAAAGTCCATCTCCGGCGGCTGCCGACGGAAACCACCAGTGAGCACCGCCAGGTACACCACGCCGATCGCCAGCCAGCTCAGCCCCAGATACACCGCCAGATGATCAAGGCTGACCATCAGCCACAAGTCCGCCACCAGCCCGATAAACGGGAAAACCAGAAACAGCAGGCACTCGCGCGGACCTTTTTTCTCGCCGCCGATCCAGTAATGAAAGATCACCGACAGGTTGACCAGACTGAACGCCAGGAAAGCGCCGAAGTTGATGAACGAGGTCGAAGTGGTCACGTCGAGTTTCAGCGCCAGCAACGCCACCACGGCACAGAGCAGGATGCTGTTGACCGGTGTGCCGAAGCGCGCGTGCAAGGTGCCGAAAAATGACTTGGGCAGCACGCCGTCGCGGCCCATGGCGAACAGCAGTCGCGAGCCGCTGGCCTGCGCCGACAGTCCCGAGGCGAACTGGCCGACAATCAGACCGATGAGGAAAATCGACACGAATAGATCGCCGCCGATATTGCGGGCGATTTCATAGGCGGCCGAATCGACACTGTCGAACTGGAACGACGGGTGCGCGATCTGCACGAAATACGAAACACCGACGAAGATCAGTCCGCCGATCAAGGTGATCAACATGATCGCCCTTGGAATGGTGCGGCGTGGGTCGCGGGTCTCTTCGGTCAGGGTGCTGACCGCATCGAAACCGAGGAACGAATAGCAGGCAATCGCCGCGCCGCTCATGATCAGCGGCATCTGCATGTCGTCGTTGAAGAACGGTTTGATCGACCACAACGGCGTGCTCGCATCGCCGCCGATGTAGTGCACGCACAGCGCGACGAAAGCAATCAGCACCAGAAACTGCACCAGCATCAGCAAGGCGTTGATGCCGTTGGCCAGTTTCAGGCCAATGATGTTGATTGCGCTGGTGATGCCGATGAACGCCAGCACCCAGAGCCATTGCGGGATCGACGGGAACGCCGAGGCCAGATAAGCCGCGCCGATCAACCAGATCGCCATCGGCAGAAACAGGTAATCGAGCAACACCGCCCAACCGGCGATAAAGCCCAGTTTCGGGCTGATCGCCTTGCGCACGTAGCTGTAAGCGGAACCGGCCACTGGAAACGCGGCGGCCATGCGCCCGTAGCTCATGGCGGTGAAGAACATCGCCACCAGCGCCGCCAGATACGCGGCGGGCACCATGCCAGCGGTGGATTGAGCGAGGATGCCGAAGGTGCCGAGGACAATGATCGGCGTCATGTAGGCGATGCCGAACAGCACCACCGACCCTAATGAAAGGGTGCGTTGCAAACGAGCCATGGGCGACTTACTCCGAATGTTATTGGATTTATGGCAGAGCCGGGTTCGGCGAATGTTTTCGGGTTGGTTTTATTGTTCTGGTGTTGCCTGGTTTTTTTGTTCGACTTGAAGTTTTTCCCCCTCACCCCAGCCCTCCCGAAACGTCGGACCGCCCCCAAGGGGTAGAGGGGGAAAGGGAGCCGATCTCCAGGGGTTTCAGATCCTGAGCTCGACTTGAATTCGCAGTTTCAAATCCTGAGTTTGATTCGCAGTTTCAAATCCTCAGTGCGACTCGGTATTGCAGGTCGGCGTACCTCGGATAATCAACTCGGTCAGTCCCCTCTCCCCCTGGGAGAGGGCTAGGGTGAGGGCAGCGGTCAACGACGTGGAATCAACAATTCGCGAACACCATCGCCACGCTCCAGCACCTCCCCCGGCAACTTCAAACGCTGATCATCCAGATAGCGGTAGTCCCTGCGCGCAATCTCCAACCGCGCGAAATCCAGTTCAACGCAGAACGTCCCTTCCTCACGCCCGGCCTCGAACAGCAGCGTCCCCAGCGGATCGACCAACGCACTGCCACCGGCAAACATCAAACCGTCATCCCCCGCCTCCACGCGATTGACCATCAACGCAAAGGCCTGATTCTCCTGCGCGCGGGCCATGATCGCGGTGCGGTGTGTCGGCGCGTACGGATCCATATTGCCGTTGGTCACGATCAACAGTTCGGCACCGATTTGCGCCAAGGCACGGGCCGACTCCGGAAACTCGATGTCGTAGCAAATCAACAGGCCAATACGCACACCGTTCCACTCGCACGTGGCATAGCGGTCGCCGGCCTCGAACACGCCGCGATCCGACGCCCACAGATGGGTCTTGCGATATTTCAGGGCGATGCCTTGAGGGGTGATCAGCAGCGTGGTGTTGTAGAAATGGCCGTTGTCGTTCTCGGCCATGCCGATCACCACGGCGATGTTGCGTTCGCGCGCAGCGGCCAGCACCGCACTGACGGTCGGGCCGTCGACGGATTCGGCGGTTTGCGCCACGGTTTCGGCTGTCGGGAAGCCCATCAGGTGGGTTTCCGGGAACACCATCAATTGCGTGTCGGCCGCGCACGCGGCAATCGCCGCCAGGGCGCGTTCGAGGTTGTAGGCCGTGGCATTGTCACGGCCCGCCAGTTGGGCGAGTTCGACTTTCATGGGAATTCCTTGTGCTGAGCGACGGGCGCGGAAAGATTGCCCGGTGGCTGTCTGTGGGCCAGTATGCGCAGCAAGCGAGCGGCCAGGGAATTACGCGGCCGGGGTAACCCGATAGGGGTAGATCGATGACACTTTCGTTTGACGACATCACCTGGCACCGCGCCGTCGGGCAACTGATCGACGCGCTCGACAAGCCGAATTTCTGGGCGCAACTGGTGCGGTTGCTCGACCAGTACGTGCCGTTCGATAGCTGGGTGGCGTTGCTGTTCAGCGCCGATCAACACCCGCAAGTCTTCGCCGAATGCCCCGGCGCAGACGGCAGCCCTGATCCGTTGTTTCAGGATTATCTGCGTGGCCTGTACCTGCTTGACCCGTTCTACATCGCCTGCCGTGAGCAAACGCGCACCGGTCTGTATCGCCTGTCAGAAGTGGCGCCGGAGCATTTCGAACTGACCGAGTATTACCAGCGATACTTTCGTCTGAATGTCGTGGCGGACGAAATCCAGTTCAATTGTCAGCTCGAAGGTGAGCGCACGTTGTGTCTGTCGCTGGGCAGTGAAAAACGTTTCACTGGCGAACAGATCGCCTTGCTGTCATTGATCCATCCTTGGGTGCTGGGCTTGTTGCGTCAGCGCCTGCCTTATGAAATCAACGAGACCGTGGCCCTCGCCACCGCCCCCGCGCCGACCGATTGGCGGGTGCAACTGGAGGCGTCGGTGCAGCAACTCAAGGGCGCGCAGTTGACCGCCCGGGAACTGGATGTCGGACGTTTGATGCTCAGCGGTTGCTCCAGCAAAGAAATCGCCCGTAAGCTGGAAATCTCCGTAGAAACCGTGAAAGTCCATAAGAAACACATGTACAGCAAGCTGGGGATCAAATCCCAGTCCGAGCTGTTTTCGATATTTCTTCAGGCACAAAACGCCTGATCGTTTGGTGAAGTTGCTTTTTGTGGGAGCGAGCCTGCTCGCGATGACGTCGGGTCAGTCAAATCATTCGTAGCTGATATACCGCTATCGCGAGCAGGCTCACTCCTACAAGGGAATGTGTCTATCCCTCAATCTTCGCTGATTATTCCGAGTCCGAACCAAGGAAACCGTATGAGCCTGTCACTCCTGAGCCGCTACGCCTTCTTTGCCGTCTGTGTGATGTTCACCCTCGCCAGCCTGCCGTTCCTCGAACATGACTGGCTATGGCCAATCACCGCCGTCACCGGCGTACTGAGCCTGATCGGTCTGTTCGACCTGCTGCAAAGCCCGCACGCGGTGCGTCGCAACTACCCGATCCTCGGCAACATCCGCTATTTGGTCGAAGGCATCCGCCCGGAGATCCGCCAGTACTTGCTGGAGTCCGACAGCGACGCCCTGCCCTTCTCCCGCGCGCAACGTTCGCTGGTCTACTCGCGAGCGAAAAACGAAACCGCCGACAAACCGTTCGGCACGCTGATCGATGTCTATCAATCCGGTTTTGAATTCATCGGCCACTCGATGCGTCCGGCACCGCTGAGCGACCCGAGCAGTTTCCGCGTCACCGTTGGCGGCCCGCAGTGCAGCCAGCCTTATTCAGCCTCGGTGTTCAACATCTCGGCGATGAGCTTCGGTTCGCTCAGCGCCAACGCCATTCGCGCACTCAACCAAGGCGCGAAACTCGGCAACTTCGCCCACGACACCGGTGAAGGCAGCATCAGCCCCTATCACCGCGAACATGGCGGCGACCTGACTTGGGAACTGGGCAGTGGCTATTTCGGTTGCCGCACCAGCGACGGCCGTTTCGACCCGGAACGCTTCGCCGCCCAAGCGCAGAACCCGCAAGTGCGAATGATCGAAATCAAGATGAGCCAAGGCGCCAAACCCGGCCACGGCGGCATCCTGCCCAAGCACAAAGTCACCAAGGAAATCGCCGAAACCCGTGGCATCCTGATGGGCGAAGATTGTGTCTCGCCGTCACGCCACAGCGCGTTTTCCACGCCGATCGAAATGATGCAGTTCATTCAGCAACTGCGAGAGCTGTCCGGCGGCAAACCGGTCGGTTTCAAGTTCTGCCTCGGCCACCCGTGGGAATTCATGGGCATCGCCAAAGCCATGCTGGAAACCGGCATCCTCCCGGACTTCATCGTCGTCGACGGCAAGGAGGGCGGCACCGGCGCCGCACCGGTGGAATTTACCGACCACATCGGCGTGCCGATGCGCGAAGGCCTGCTGTTTGTGCACAACACCCTGGTCGGTTTAAACCTGCGCGACAAGATCAAACTCGGCGCCAGCGGCAAGATCGTCAGCGCCTTCGACATCGCCAGCGTGCTGGCCATCGGCGCCGACTGGGCCAACTCCGCGCGCGGTTTCATGTTCGCCATCGGCTGCATCCAGTCGCAAAGCTGCCACACCAACAAATGCCCGACCGGCGTAGCGACTCAGGATGCCTTGCGCCAACGTGCGCTGGTGGTGCCGGACAAGGCCCAGCGTGTATTCAACTTCCACCGCAACACCTTGAAGGCTCTGGCGGAAATGCTCGCAGCGGCCGGGCTTGAACATCCATCACAACTGTCGGCCAAACATCTGGTGCGGCGCATGTCGGCGACCGAGATCAAGTTGTTCTCGCAGTTGCACGTGTTCTTGAAACCGGGGGAATTGCTTACCGGGGAAGTGAATGGCGAGTTTTACTCGCGGATGTGGCAGATGGCGCGGGCGGACAGTTTCGAGCCGCAGGAAGTGGCCGCGGCATAACGGCAAAAGCGCCGGTCTGCACCGCAGACTGGCGCGTTCCTCCCGACGAATAATCAGCACTCACCATTGCAACAACCGCCCGTGCGGCGGCTCCTTCATGACGATAAACCCGTAATCGCCGAGCAGATAAATGCGGTAATACAGGCTTTCCACCAGCGCTGGATATTGCAGATAGCCAACGTGCGTGGCATTGCGGCGCTCACGTTCGGCAACCACGTTGGTGATGCCCACCGAAGGCAGGTTTTCCGCGAGCATGTAGTAGTCGACATTGAGCAGATAACGCAAAACCGGCAGTTGCCTGAACGATCCCTCGGCGCTGGCCAGCCAGCGATCGGAGTAGTTGATCGACAGGTATATACGCTTGGCTTCTCGCAGTTCGCGATGGGTGGCGATGTCGTGACCGAGGCTGTACAGGGCTGCAGTGGCGAAGGTTTTCTGCATGCTCAACACGCGGCCGTAGGCAAACGACAGCGACAACGTCGCCAGCAGCGGGATGATCAGCAGCAAGGGCAACCAACGGTTATGCGCCGCCAGCGCCAGACGGCTGAGATAAAACAAACACACCAGAAGCACGCCAAACCCCATCAACGTGCGCGCGCCCTCGTTGAAGTCGCGAAACAGCAGCGTGATACCTGGCACCAGTAGCACCAATACAGCAAAAACCGTCAGGCCCAGGATCACATGACTTGCGCGCCGATCCAGACGACCGAGACGGGCCAGCCCCAAGAACGCACAAAGCACCAAAGCGGCAAACACCCAAAGATATCCGCCGTGAAACAACAGCGTGGTTTTTTCCAGCACGCGGCCCATGTTCGTGCCGATCTGCAGGAATGGATGCCCTGCCCCATCGAGCCCTTCTGAATAGCGCCCGGCTGTCATGAACGGATACGCGGTGACGCCATAGATCGCGATGCCCAGACCGAGCTGCGCAAGCTTGCCGCCAAGCAAACCCCAGACCTCAGTCCACGATACTTGCCGGTGCAACGCCCTGAGCAACTCCACACAACACAAGCCAAGAAAGACGTTGACGCTGATCTGGTACAACCCTGTGCCCAGTGCAATCAGTAACGCCGGTATCAGCCAGCGCTGCAACCGAGTCGCGCCGTGAAAGGTGATCGCGTAGATCATCGCGACAAGACTCAATGCCATACTTGGCCCGTCGTACTGATAGGAGAGATTCTGCAGCAGGAACGGGTTGTACCAGAGCGGCAATGGCACCAGACAACAGGCCAGCGTCGGCTCGACAAAGTAGTGAAACGTCAGCCGGGTCAGTGCCAGACTCATCGCCAAGGTGGCGAGCAGCAAAGGCAAAGGGAAGACATCCGGCGCAGCGCCGGTGAACGTCAACGCCTGATACAGCCAGTCGGCAAACAGCCGCCCGTAACCGGCCCACGCATTACCGGCGGCCAGTGCGCGCCAGTTGTCGTCGATGTAAGGAAAGTCGGCGAGGATCAACGGCAGAACATACAACCCGGTCGCCAGCACAAAGAACAGCAGAACCTGGCGACGACCGAGCTCGCGAACGACAAAATCGCTGATCCTCATGGCGGCGCCTCTGTTCACGACTGCGCGGGGAGCGGTGTGTGATAAAGCTTTGAGCGGCCACGGCGGTTTTGTATCGCTGTTTCAGACCAGTGGTCGGGGGGCACCAGCCCCCACAAAAAAGCCCCGATCTCGCGATCGGGGCTTGGCTGTATCAGCGTTTTTTACTTAAGACGCCGAACGCGCAGCACCTTGTGTCACGTTACTTGGTTGCAACTTGAACACGTAGAACAACACCGTCAGCAGCACCAGGAACGCAGGTCCCACATACAGCGCCACGCGAGTGTCCGGGAAGTACGCCATCAGGCCGACCACCAGCACCAGGAAAGCCAGCGCGAAGTACGAGCTGACCGGGTACAGCCACATCTTGTACTTGAGGCCGGCACGTTCGCTGGCGCTCAGGCCTTTGCGGAATTTCAGCTGGGCCAGCAGGATCATCACCCAGGTCCAGATCGCGCCGAAGGTGGCAATCGAGGTCACCCAGACGAAGACTTTCTCCGGCACCAGATAGTTGAGCATTACGCCCAAGAGCAGCACCGCAATCGACAGCAACAGCGCACGACGCGGTACACCGTTATTCGACGTTTTGGCAAAACCGGCCGGGGCCTGGCCATTTTGCGCCAGGCTGTAGAGCATGCGCCCAGTGCTGAAGATGCCACCGTTGCACGACGACAGCGCGGCGGTGATTACCACGAAGTTGATGATGCCGGCGGCGGTCTTGATGCCCAGACGCTCGAAGGTCATCACGAACGGACTGCCTTGCGTGCCGATTTCGTTCCACGGGTAGATCGACAGAATCACGAACAACGCGCCGACGTAAAACAGCAGAATCCGCCAGAACACCGAGCCGATCGCATCAGGAATGGTCTTTTGCGGGTTCTTCGCCTCACCGGCGGTCAAGCCGATCATCTCGACACCGAGGTAGGCGAACATGACCATTTGCAGCGACATCAGCACGCCGGTCACGCCGTTGGGCATGAAGCCGCCGTGGGCCCACAAGTTGGAAATCCCCAGCGCCACACCGTCATTACCGAAACCGAAGGCGATGATGCCGACGCCACCGATGACCATGGCGATGATGGTGACGATCTTGATCAGGGCGAACCAGAACTCGAATTCACCGAAGGCTTTGACCGCGATCAGGTTGACCGAGCCCATGCTGATCAGCGCCGCGAGGGCCCAGATCCAGCGCGGCACGTCGGGAAACCAGATGCCCATGTACACGGCCACCGCGGTGATTTCCGCGACGCAGGTCACCAGCCACAGGAACCAGTAGTTCCAGCCCGTGAGGAAGCCCGCCAATGGGCCGAGGTAGTCTTGGGCGTAGCGACTGAACGAGCCGGCGACCGGATTGTGCACGGCCATCTCGCCGAGGGCGCGCATGATCACCAGGATCGCCAGACCACCCAGAATGTAAGACAGCATGATCGCCGGACCGGCCATTTCGATGGCCTTGGCGGAACCTAAAAACAGACCGACGCCAATACAGGCACCGAGTGCCATCAGGCGAATATGCCGTTCGCCAAGTTCGCGTTTGAGCGGACCGCCCTGAGCGGTGTCGCCGTGAGGCAGGTGATTGCCAGTTGGCATAGGGGGACAACCTCGTCTTGTTATTGGATATGACCACCGAGTGTCGAAGCGTCGGCCGATAAGCCTTGGCTGCTGTGAAACCGCGCCTGCCTCGTGGGCAGACGCGTCCTGCAAGAGAACCTGCAAGATCAGCGGGGCGTGCAGTATAAAAAGCCTGAGGCAGGATTTTTCACTCTATAAACCACAAGATTCAGCGGGAGTTGTCGCGAGAAGGCCAGCAGACCCGTTGGATCAACTGGCACAAGTAGGAAAACTCGCCACCGAAAATGGCGGCGAGTATTGCACAAGGATGGTGCAGCGTCACATTACCCGGCGCCCACCGTATCAATGATCAGCACCGGTCTGGTCACCACTTTGGTAACTCTGGAATTGGGGTGGACGCCGACCAATGTGTCCGGCCGCGTTATCCAGCCAGGTTTCGCCGAGGAATATTTTACGATTGTTGCAGCGCCTTCGCTGATCTGGAAATGCAACTTCCAGGACCGCGCCGAATGGTCGTACTTCATGAAGGCGAAACCCACCATCCTCGAGTCTACCTGTCCGCTTGCATTCACGCGCAATCCATAGTCCGGATATTCCATGGACGCGCTGAGACCCAAGCCATGTTCATGAGTGGCGAGGCCGTTGTATTGAGCGAGTTCCTTTCCTCCCTCGACATGCCGTACCCGCAGGCGACTGGCGTCCAACTGATCGACCACCAACGAACAGCCACCGAAGCCTGGCGTAAATACATGATCGGGCTCGCCCCACTTGGGATGGATCGGGATATCGACATAGCCTCCCTGCGCTGCCCAATAACCCACCACGGCATTCGATGGTTGCGGAAGTTTGCCGAATTTGGGGTCATGAATTTTCAGTGCATTGAATTCAGCCCGGGGCGAATTGACGGGCTGAATGCGTTCCATGACAAAGGCGAAACTCGAACCGCCCTGCTTGTTGACCAGTCGTTTCGTGATCTCGTCGCTGTAGTTGACTCGAACCGGCTGCAACAACCCTGTTGCCACCGTAAACCGGCTCAACTGCGCTGGCGACAACGCTTCATTGATGCTGGTGAGCTGAAACGAATATTGCATCAGGGAAGACTCACCCCAATCGTACGCCAAGTGCTCAACTTCACTTTTAGTGACGGCTTCGATAACGGGCTCCCATAAACCGTTGGGCAGCCGCTCGCGCACAAATGCCGGGTCCGGACGCAGCGGATTGCTTGAGGTGTATACGAGCTGATGGCTGACACTGGCACTTTCATCAACAATCTCGCCAGCCGGGACGTCTGCCGCCCCCGGCGGAAGATCGCCGCCGCGCAGTGAAACTGGCTGCCATTGATCCGGCGCGACTTGCCAGAGTCGGGGACCGTGGGGACGATTGTTCAAAGGATCAACAATCACCACGTCCGTTAAATCAACTTTCAGATTGAAATCATTCCTGATGCCATACACCGCTTCCTTGCCGGTTGCATCGATGTTGCGGATATAGAAGCGCTGGCCATCGGCACTGCGATAAATACCGTGGGCATTGGCTTCAAGTCCACTGAGTTCCGCTGGCTTAAAAGTGAAGCGCTTGAAGTCGTTATTGTCGAATCCGCCCAGTGCGAAGCGGCCAGGCTTGGGCCGGAAATCACCCGGCGAGCCATAAAGACGATTGCTCAGCGGATTGTAGTGATACCACTGCTCGTTTTTCAGCACACCGAGGCCGTCGACACTTAGTCCGTTTATTTTCCAGGCACCGATCAGCGTCGGCCCGTGTTCTTTACGCAACATCTGCACCAATTCGCTGAGGTCCATCGCCTTGCGTAATTTCATGATTTGCTGCAGACCGTGCCTTCCGATGAATTGGAGCCCGTGACCGACAAGCCGGGTAACTCCCACCCCCACGTCGCGCAGAGCGGTCAACGGGTTGAGTTCGGTAATCACCACCGCGCCAATTATTCTCGCAGCCTTGAGTGTCTTGCTGATGGCTGATGCCGTGGAAACGCCTATCCTGGCCAATTTCGCGGCAACACTCGCACCGGCAGTCACGAATCCCAATACATCGAAAAACAGATCCATCGCACCGTCGAAATAGTTGCCTTTGACGAAATTGGTGATCGCCGACTTGAACGGGATCAGGTCGACCACGAAATCAATAACCTTCTGCACCGCTGCGTTTTCCCGGTCTTGCGTAGTCTGGCCACTGGCGGCCTTCAGAATGGCCTCGCTGTCCAGATCGAGATGTTCAACAAAGGCGTCGGCAATCAGCTCGGTCCTCTCGCTCGAGTAACTGGCGGGCACCGAAGTTCTGTTTGCGGTCTGTGGCAGGAGCTTCCCGGCCTTCGACTCGTCAGCCAGCTTGAACGGCTCGATGGTGTACTGGATGCTCGGAACAAAAGCATCGGTGCGTTCCGTCACCTCCTCTGGATCGTAGCTGCGGGTATGAATAACGCCTTGCTTGAGATCGATCTCATAAAGCTTCGACTCATGGCCCAGATCAACTTTCACTCGCAGGGTGCCGTGTGTGGATGTCAGGTTTTTGCCGAAAAAGCCCATACTCAAACGGTAAGTCTTGTATTGGTAAAAAGAGACTTGGCCGTATTCGAGATTTCTCCTGTCCTCCAGAGGCAACTCGGCGAGCAGATGTTTAACCAGCAGCCGGGAACCTTGCTTGATGTTACTGACGGCACTCTCGAATTGAGTCTGGAAGGCGTCGACTACACCGAGTTCCAGCGGCGCATTGATCTGGTCAAGCAGCGGCTGCAAGCGAGGATCGCGGGTCGTCCATTGATAGTAGGGAGGGCCTCCCATCATGGCGATGTCGAGCAGCGAATATCGACCGTTCAGGGTCGGGTACAAGAAGGCACCGTCAACAGCGGCCACAGTGGGCTGTTGCAGCAGCCGCTCTTCAAAAGGAATGTCGCCTTTGAATTTTTGCTTGAGTCTGTGCTTCGCGATGGCTTTGCGGCTCGGAAGTTCGCTGTTCAACAGGATCGAAGCATTGAGGCGGTCAGCGAGTTGCCGGTTGTAGTGTGTCTTGACGTTTTCCAACTCGTCCTGGGGGTAATGTTCATCATTATTCTTCTGCAATACGCCGCTGACCACGCCCCAATCTGCCAGGGCGGCGGCATTGACTTGCGGCGCAACTTGCGAGTCGATCCGCGCAGCGCTTTCTGCACTGGCCATGACTTGGGCAAACGTCATATACGCCACTTTTCCGGGTGTGTGAGCCTCAATCGTTCGCGCAGCGACTCTCAGGTTGAACCATGCCGTCGTGCCGTATTTCAAACTGGCAGGCAACTGCTTGACGAGAAACTCGGGCGCCTTGCGAAGCAGCAACAGTGCCGCCGTCAATCCAGCCAGTTTCCGGCTACTAAGACGTTCCTTGATCAGGTAATCAGTCAGATTGCCAAAAACCGCCGAAACAGGTCTGCCCCAAAGTTTCTCCCCGGCCAGGTCGAAACCGGCAACTTTGCGAGGCGACGGTTGATCAATATCCCCCTCATGCAGGCTCAAATGGATGCCAGCCATTGCGTATTCCCTGGCGCTGACATCCGTGGCGATTCCGTTCAAGCGGGTCTGGATCGCCTGCCCCAGCGCCTGCCCGCGAGGACTGGTAATAAGGCGAGCCAATGCCGAGTGCGGATCACTCAGTGCCGCATTTGAAAGCGGCTCGTCAGCGTCCAGGTAGTCCAGTACTCCGGCACCGGGTATCGACACAATATCGAGGCTGTCCAGATAAACACTCGTGGCGTGCAAGGCCTCTTTTTGCTGCGCGACCGTCAGTGGAATCGGCCAGGATAATGCTCCGGCAAAGTCAGCAAACGGATGGGCAGTGACTTTTTCGACTTGCAGAAAAGTTGCGATTTTTTCCAGCTGATCACTTTCGGATAACGATACTTCAGCAACAACGTCTACATTGGATTCAGACATCTGTTGTTCCTTGACGGGATTAATAGAATCCAAAGTAGATAATGAATTCGGCAGAACATAAACCGAAGAACCATTACCGATATAGCGCGCCAACACCGACAGACAACAATTTAATCAACAACCATGAAAAAACTGTTACTTAGTGAATGTCACAGAACATTATAAACAACAGACACCGATCGCCATAACTTGGCGCACAGCAAAGACAGACATTCATTTGACGCGCCCAGACGCGCATCCAAAAATGCTTCTCAACATAACAAATGAAAATCTTGAGATTACTGTTACAACAAAAAAAATCGCTTCCTGAAACAATATCTACATGATTGAACGATGTAGGTATTGCTGCAGGCAGCGATCTTTGTTGATGGCCTTGAACGCTTGAAACCTTACAGCACCGAACGCGCGGCACTTTGCGGCAGATTATTCGGCTGCAGTTTGAACACGTAGAACAAAACGGTCAGCAGGACCAGAAACGCCAGCGCAAAGTACGAGCTGACCGGGCACAGCCACATCTTGTACTTGAGACCGGCAAAAAGCCTGAGGCGGGAGTTGTCGCGAGAAGGCCAGCAGACCCGTTGGATCAACTGGCACCAGTAGGAAAACTCGCCACTGAAAACAGCGGCGAGTAATTCACAAAAAGAGCAAGCCGTTCTGCTTCGCCCTGCTTTTTACCGCTCTCGGTAACGCGTTACCGGCGCTTCCGCGCCCCCCGTACGGACGAGGTTCGAGGAGTTGCCCCTTCAGGGCGGATCACACGCTCAGGGGCATGGCGGAAAATTTTTCGAGAGTGTCACGGACGTCGGTCAATTCGACATCGCCAGGCCGGAACTCGTTGACAGCATAATCAGCGCCGCCGCGTTTTTTTCCATAGGTCTTGAAGGTGCTCGCCAAGGACCCGTTCCCGAACGCTTTAGACAAACCTTGCTGTAAGGTTTGTCTGGTTTCAAATATCGCCATGCCAGAGTTAGGGTCGAAAAAAAACCATTCCTGCTTGCCGCCTGTGAATCGGGTGCCGGCGACCATTCCGTGACTTTTAGTACCGATCATGAGGATTTTTGAATCACGAGAAGCGACGAGTTCATCAATGATGTTCTGGGCATCCATTTTTTTAGGCGCCCCACCTGTATGAAACGAATACTTGGGACCCAGTCTCTGTTGACTCTTTTCCAGAGCGGAAATAAATCGCGCCGCTTGCGGATGAGTTTGCTTCTCGGCGGCCTTCAAGACATTGCTCAAAAGAGTGCCTTCTCGCCGATGAAGATAGGCATACGCCATGGCGTACGACAGGGCGGCGCATCTGCCATTGGAAGCCATATCGACCCGTGCCAGAAAATAACACTGCGAGAACGGCTCCACTGTTACGCCTTTGGGCATGTCCTGACGGAGAAGATTTGTATAAAACGTGGCGTCGTCAAACAGGCTGTCTTCTATCTCCCTTACCAGAGCCCCCATTTCTTCAGGGCGGCGGCCGGGTTGGGCCGCCAACTCGACCAATTGCTGCGTGTCCATTCGGAAGCTGTAATCAGTGATGGCCTCCAGAATATCCAGCCCGTCGTCATAAGCTTTTCTAAAGGCTGGAAAGTTGAGTGGCGTGCGGGCAGCCGCGATATTGGCGCTAAAACCCGCATAGCGATCGGCATAGCCGGCATCCACTCCAGAAAGGCTGCCCAAACGGCCTTGTCTGGGCTGAAAGTTGCCAGGGGCGCCATAGATCCTGTTGTTTACAGGATTGTAGGGATACCACTGATCATTCTTCAAAACGCCTATCCCAGCGATATTCTGCTCGCCTACCTTCCAAGTACCAGGCAATGCAGTCCCGTGTTGTTTCCCCACCGCCTGCAACAGCTCGTAGCTACCCGCAGCCCCGCCGCGCAATCTGGCGATATTTCCCAGGCCGCGGTTCGCAAGGAACTTGACTCCGTTGCCTGCGAGCCGCGCGCCTCCCGTTGCGAGACCGTGCAACCCGCTGAACGGATTGAGTTCGCCGATAACCAGTGCGCCGATGATTTTCGCGGCCTTGAGCGCCTTGCTGAGTGCCGATGCCGTCCTGGCGCCCAATTGTGCCAACTTTGCCGTGGCACTCACGCCAGCGGTAACGAATCCCAACACGTCGAGAAACAGGTCAATTGCACCGTCCAGGTATTTGCCGTCGATAAAATTGCTGATGGCCGATTTGAAGGGAATCAGATTAAGCAGAAACTTCACACTCCTCTCCAGCACCTCCACTTCCTGATCCCACGTGGTCAGGCCTTCAGCGGCTTTGAGAATATCCTCACTGTCGTAATCAAGATGTTCGACAAAGGCATCGGCAATGATGCGGGTTCTCTCGCTGGAATAACTGTCGGGAACGGGAAATGTCCATGACGGGGAGGGTCTTCGCTTGAGTTTTTTGGCGATGTCCCTGTCAGCAAGATAGAACGGCCTCACACCATACGAAACGCTGGGGATATGCACGCTGACCCTGTCTGTCTGTGTGACGGGATCAACGTCTTTTTTGGTGATTGAGCCCGCTTTCAGATCGATGTAATACACCGAGACTTTTTTATCGATGCCCTGCTCCACTCTCAGGGTCAAATTTTGGTTGCCGGCACGCACAAACTTGTCATGAAACTGCAAACCGGCTTTGATGGTCTTGTCCTGATAAAAATCGATCTTGCCGTATTCAATGTTCTCTCGGTCTTCCAGCGGTAACTCGGAAATCAGATGGCGTATGGTTAACCGGGTACCTTCCTTGAGGTGATTGAGCGTCGTTTCAAACTCACGGTTGAAGACCCTTCGTACACGCAGATCCAGTTCGTTGATGTCGTGAATACGGTATTTAACCTGTGGATGGATGGTTTTCCACTTGTACGTCCCGTCCATCATTGCAACGTCCAGCAACGTGTGCATCCCGACCGGCCCCTGGATTGCACTGGGTACCGGGGAGAGTGCGCCGACTATTTTCGCCCCCACCGAGCGGTCCCATTCAAGGACGTGTTCTTCAATCGGATAGTTCTCGCCAAACTCCTTCTTAAGGCCAGCCCGAGCTATTTCCTTGCGAATCGGGAACACACTGCTCAACAGAATTGGCGTGTTGAGCCGGTCGGCCAAGGCTTCATTGAAACGTGTTTTGAGTACATCCAGTTCAGCCGGGGTGTAATGTCCATCGTTTTTCCTTTCCACCAGCCCGTGGACAACGCCCCAATCAATCAGCGTAACGGTCTGCGCGTACTGAGTAACGGCCGGGTCGATCAACGCTGCACTTTCGGCGCAGACCATGACCTGTGCGAACTTCATCTTTGCAACCTTGCCCGGCGATTCAGCTTCGATGGTCGCAGCGGCAACGGACAGGTTGAACCATGCCGGCCCACCGTATTTAACTGCGGTCGGCAGGTCTTTGATCAGAAATAATGGAGCATGCCTGGCCAGCAACAAGTAAGCGCCCAACCCAGCCATTTCGGAGTTGCAGACACGGTCTTTGATCAGGTGTTCGCGCAGTTTGTTGAATACTGCTGCAACCGGTTCCCCCCAATGTTGCTTACTGTCCAGATCGAACCCGGCGACATTATTGCGTTGATGGTTTTCAATCGACTGCGGATCAAGGTCAAGTTGAAGTGCGGCCAGCGCGTAGTCGTTGACGCTTACATCCGAGGCAAAACCTTTCAAGTGAGTTTGCACTGCCAGCCCCAATGCCTGACCGCGAGTTCCGGCAATCAGGGTTTCCAGTGCCCTGGCTGGATCGCGCAAGGCGTCGGCGGCGAGCGGTTGCTCTATGTTCATTAGTTCCAGCAGCCCTTGATCCGGCTGCGGCGTGTCATCAAGACCGGCGATAAAAAGCCGAACGGCTTCCAACACCTGTTTCTTCTGCTCGACACTTAAAGGAATTTGCCAGGATAAAGCGCCGGCAAAATCTGCCAGTGCGCAAGGCAAAACCTTTTCGGCTTCACGCTTTATGGAATCAATATTATTTGTATCACTGTCAGTTACCGAAACAACATTCGAAGTAGAACTTTCAAACTCAGACATACACTTTTCCTTCAGGATTAAAACAAGGAAAAATTAAACCTCCAAAACACTTAAAGAAAAAGCCGACAACCATTACCAATTAAGTGTTTTACCAACTGCATGTAAAATCCAACCAACGACTCCTTCTAACAAACAATGCGCAATCACACTCAACATCATGAAAACAAATCATTCGAAGAAAAAAACAGCCGGAAAACACAAGTCGATAAAAGCCTTATCAAGTTTTGTTCCCGCTCTCTTCGCTCGCTGTAAAACATATACAGGCAGTCATGCTTTTTAGCCGTCAGGAGCCTGTCAAAACGATCAGACCAGCCACCCCGGCAACCGAAGTTCGAGCGAACCGCGTGATCGTGTGGCGGGTGACGATCACGTGGTAGAAACCGATAAAGCCCCGGCCACTCATCGAGTGGTCGAGACGGCTCAGTGCTTCGAGGCGCATCCCGCTCACAATTCCCTCGCCCCTCGCCAACCACCGTCTAAGCTTCAGACAAGTCCGATCAATCTGCGTGAATGGATCAATCGACTATGGGCGCTTTGTGGCAAACCGATTCGAGTAAAGCCGTGGTTCCGACTGACCGTGTGGATGAAGCGCCTGTCCCTGAAAAACCCCGCCGCAACCGGCATGGGTGGAAGGCTTTCTGGTTGTTGCTGGTGATTATCGCGATTGTCGTGGGACTGGCCGCGTCCAAGGAAATGCGCACCTCGCGCTTCCAGTCGCGCGAGCTCAGCCAGTACGCCGCGTCGCTGACTTACCATCTCGAACCCGGCCCCAGCGAAGCGATTCGCTATCCGGGCAATGGGCCATTCGATTTGCGCCTGGGCTACAGCTCGCTGGATGAATTTCTGCCACGCCTGCTCAAACGCAATTACGTCATCACCGAGCAGACGCGTTTTTCCCCGGCGCTGCTCAGCTACACCGACAAAGGCCTGTTCGTGCCGTATTCGGAAAAGATCCAGGCCGGGCTGTCGATCACTGATTGCCGGGCTGCGCCGCTGTACAAGTACAACTACCCGCAGCAGCTGTATTCAAGCTTCGAATCCATGCCGCCAGTGGTGGTCAGCAGCCTGTTGTTTATCGAAAACCGCTTCCTGCTCGACCCGAAACAGCCGCTGGCCAACCCGGCAGTGGACTGGCCGCGCTTCGGCATGGCCGCCTGGTCGCAAGTGGCGAAACTGCTGCGATTGCCGGGCCAATCGGCAGGCGGCAGTACGCTGGCGACGCAATTGGAAAAGTACCGGCACTCACCGGATGGCCTGACAGTCTCCGGTGCCGAAAAGCTGCGGCAGATGATGTCCGCCAGCGTGCGCGCCTATCAGCCCGGCCCGCAAACTCTGGGGGCACGGCAGAACATCGTGCGCGATTACCTCAACAGCGTGCCGCTCTCGGCGGTGCCGGGGCATGGTGAAGTGCATGGCATGGCGGAGGGGTTGCGCGTCTGGTACGGCAGTGATTTCAACCAGGCCAATGCACAGCTGAACAGTCCGGCCACGGATCCGAAAACCATGGCGGCCAAAGGCTTGGTCCTGCGTGAAATGCTTTCGTTGATGATCGCCCAGCGTCGCCCTTCGCATTATCTGACCAAGGGCCGCGAGGAACTCGCCAACCTCACCGACAGCCACTTGCGCCTGCTCAAGCAGAACGCGGTGATCGACAGCGCGTTGGCCGATGCCGCCCTCGCCAGCAAGGTCACCTACCGCGACTGGCAGACCCAGCCGACCATGCAACCGATCGAAACCAACAAAGGCATCAGCGTCGCCCGCAGTCGTCTGGCGAGCATGCTCAACCGGCCACTGTACGATCTCGATCGCCTGGATCTGTCCGCCACCAGCACGCTGCAAGGCGACCTGCAAACCCAGGCCACCGCCTACCTGAAAAAACTCGCCGACCCGGCCTACGCCGCCGAAATCGGCCTGCTCGGTGAACGCTTGCTGACGCCGACCAGCACCACCCAAGTGCGCTACAGCTTCACCCTCTTCGAGCTGACCCCGGACGGTTCCCGCGTGCGGGTACAGACCGACAGCACCGACCAGCCGTTCGACATCAACGAAGGCAGCAAACTCGAACTCGGCTCAACGGCGAAAATGCGCGTGCTCACCACTTACCTGCAAATCATCGCCGAACTCCACGACAAGTACGGCGCAATGGGCGTGCCGGAACTGAAGAAAGTCGAAGTCCCCGATCAGGACCGCTTGAGCCAGTGGGTCATCGACTACCTGATCCAGAACAAAGACCACGACCTTTCAAAGATGCTCGGCGCAGCCCTCGACCGCAAATACTCGGCCAGCCCCGGCGAGGCGTTTTTCACCGGCGGCGGCCTGCACACGTTCCATAACTTTCGCAAGGAAGACAACGGCCGCCTGCCGACCTTGCGCGATTCCCTGCGCGAGTCGATCAACCTGCCGTTCATTCGGCTGATGCGCGACGTGGTGCGTTATGTCACTTATTCGGGGCCCAACAGCAGTGCCGAGTTGCTCAAGGATGATCGTGACCCGCGCCGGCAGGAATACCTGGCGAGCTTCGCCGACCGCGAAGGCACCTCGTTCCAGCTCAAGTTCTGGAAAAAGTACAAAAACAAAGACACTCAAGCGCGCCTCGACACCTTTCTCGACAGCATGCGCCCGACGCCGATTCGCATGGCCGCCGTGCATCGTTACTTGCTGCCGGAGGCGAGTCAGGAAGACTTCAATACCTTCGTGCGCTCACACCTCAAAGGCGCCAAGCTCAGCGAAAAACTCACCGATGATCGCCTGATCCGCCTCTACGATTCCTATGGCCCCGGCAGTTACGATTTGCCCGATCAAGGCTTCATCGCCAAGGTGCATCCGCTGGACCTGTGGATGATGGGCTACCTGTTGAACCACCCGGACGCGACCTTCAGCGAGATCGTCAAGGCCAGCCATTTCGAACGTCAGGAAGTCTATAGCTGGCTGTTCAAGAGCAAGCACAAGGGCGCTCGTGACAGCCGTATTCGCACCATGCTCGAGATCGAAGCGTTCCTGGAAATTCACCAGCGCTGGCAGAAAGTCGGCTACCCGTTCGACCATCTGGTGCCTTCGCTGGCCACCGCCATTGGCAGTTCCGGTGACCGCCCGGCCGCACTGGCCGAGCTGATCGGCACCATCCTCAATGACGGCGTGCGCATGCCGACTCTGCGCATCGACAGCCTGCATTTCGCCGCCGGCACACCCTACGAAACGCAACTGGTCAATGACCCGCATGTCGGCAAACGGGTGATGCCGTCCGAAGTCGCCACGGCCATGCGCGAGGCGCTGTCGCAAGTGGTCGACGCCGGTACGGCAAAACGTGTTTCCGGCAGTTTCAAACTGGCTGATGGCAGCCCACTGGCCATGGGTGGCAAAACGGGGACCGGTGACAACCGCATCGAAGCCATCGGTTCGGGCGGGCGCATCCTCAGTTCGAAGTCGATCAACCGCACGGCGACGTTCGTGTTCTACATCGGCGATCACCATTTCGGCACCCTCACCGCGTTCGTCCCGGGGCGCTCGGCGGAGAACTTCAAGTTCACCTCGGCCCTGCCAGTGCAGGTGCTCAAGGGCATGGCGCCGATTCTGACGCCGTATCTGCAACCGGGCAGCGACTCGCAATGCACGCCAACGAAAACCGCCAGCGTGGCGATGCTCGAAGCGCCGCGCCCTACAGCGAGGTAACAAATCGTGTCGGTTTTTTCTGCATCAGAGTGACGAATTTTCGATTCGGCGGGTGGTATTCATGTATTTTTCAGATTCGAATTTTCGTCGGGTTGGTGCTGCGCAACGCCGTTTGCCTCCCGATCTTTGAACTTTTGTTTTGCCCTGCCCTGAGTAGGCTGATCACTCCTCAACAATCAAGGATGATTGGCCATGTCTCTCTCTCCCCAGCCTGCGGAAAACACGGACAAAGGACGGCACTACGAATTCATCAAATCCGCCGTCGACGACAATTTCAAGACCGCTACCGTCAGCCGGGGCCTCGCCCTGGCAGCCTCGCCACTGAAGAATGAAGTTTGGTACACCACCGCGCCCGCCGCCTATCTGAACAAACTCGCCGACGCCAACCTCAAGGCCTGGGGTTCGCAGAACCAGGTTGACCACCTGCTGGCGAAAACCGATCTGTACGCTTTCGCCGAACCGCTGCTCAAGGCAAAAATCAAAGAACGTCACGGCATCGAGCCGGACGTCAAAAGCACCTTTCTACGCCTGTACCTGCCGAAAGAAAAACCGTGGTACGCCATCGATTTCTCCGCAGGTGTCGTGACCCGCACTGTCTCCTTGCTGGACGCCGCCCTGCACAACTTCGCCAACAGCGAAACGGTCGGTCCTGGCTCGGACTACATCAGCCAACCCGATGAACGCGGTCTGTTCGATGTCGTGCCGATCAAAAGCGCCATGCCCATCAGCCAGTTCCAGACGCTGTGCCGCGACCTGGATATCGGCGCCCAGTATAAAAAGCATCTGGAAAGCTACCTGCTACCGGGTGAACCGCTGGCTGAAGGCGTGCTGCAACACAAGGTGAACGAGAGTCAGAAAGACGCCCTCGCCGTCGCGGCGCACCTGGCACTGATCAAGGACGATATCCAGTACGACGCTTACAAAATGCTGCTGACCCTGGCCGAAGGCAAACCGCAACTGCGGCTCAATGGCCGTTCAATGCAGTGCTCTGACCTGTCGCTGCTCGGCACCCGCCTGACCGGGATCCTGCTACTGACGCATGCGGTATCGGACAACCGCGGTGTTCGACGGGTGATCGCCTACATTCCTCACGATCCGGATCACCCGCTCAAGGAGTACGACTCTCTGACAGCATTGCGCGATGAATTGACGCGGCAGTTTCGCGAAGACCGATTCAGTGCCTCAAGCCAACAGACCTATCGTCAATTCTTCAGCCAGTTTGTCGACCAGCAGCAGCGCGGACACTTCTTCGCTGAACTCGAACAGCGACTGTTCATCGTCAGGTATCACCCGCGTCAGGATCCGGCCGACCAGCGACCGGCGTGGCGCAAGGATCCGGTGGACAATCCCAACCTGCAATTCAGCCGGTTGAAATTACAGGGTGATTACTGGCGCCACGCCTATCAGCAAAAGCTCAACAAGATTCTCAACGATGCCCGGGAAATCGCCGTCTCCACCGCCGACACCGACAGCAAGGCGCGCTGGGCGTGGTGGGACAACTTCAAGAAAATCCTCTCGGACATTGCCAATGTCGCCTTGTTGATCGCCACTCCTTTCGTCCCGGGTCTGGGCGAACTGATGATGGCCTACACCGCTTACCAACTGACCAGCGACGTCATCGAAGGCATCGTCGATCTGGCCGAAGGGCTTTGGCAGGAAGCCGCCGGGCATGTCATCAGCGTGGTGACCGACATCATCCAGTTGGCCGCCTTCACTGCGGGCGCGCAGATCGGCGAAGCCTTTCGCGTGAAGCTGTCGCCGTTGGTCGACGCTATGAAACCGGTCAAGCTGCCCGATGGCAAAAACAGTTTATGGCACCCGGATCTGAGCCCTTACGCACGCAATGAACTGATGCTCTCGGCAGACGCCAAACCTGACCACCAGGGACTGCATCAGTACGGCAACGAAAACGTCCTGCCACTGGAGGGCAAGCTGTACTTCGTCGAAAAAGCCTCGACTGACGCGACGTCCACCACCCACCGCATCAAGCACCCGAACCGCGCCAACGCCTACCAGCCACGGATCGAACACAATGGCCACGGCGCCTGGGTGCATGAAGCGGAAACCCCGCAAGACTGGCCAAATGAAGCACTGATGCGGCGCCTGGGCCATCGCGTCGAGCGATTTTCCCCCAGGGAACTGGAGCAGATCCGCATCAGCAGCGGTACCGACCACAACGCTCTGCGCCAGATGTATGTGGACACCCGTCCACCACCACCGCTGCTGGCCGACACGGTCAAGCGGTTCAGTGCCTACGACGATATTCGCATCGCCACCGCCAACATCCGTAACGGGCAGCCGATTGCCGCTGAATCGGTGTGGCTGGAACCGGTGCTGACCAGCCTGCCAGGCTGGCCGTACAACCGGGCGCTGGAGGTGTTTGCCGACACCGACCTGGCCGGCTATTCGCGCAAGTACGGCAACCCCCAAGCGTTGGAGGCCGATACCTTGAGCATCAGTCTCGCCGATCTGAACGCGGGCAAGTTGCCGGATCGGGTGGCGGGTTTTCTTACCGAGGCAGAGTTCAACAGTCTGCTGGGGCGCGAGGTTCCCCCTGGCGAGCGTGTTGCGGCCTTGCGCAATCAGCTCGCCGATGACGTCGACAAACGCAGCGGCGCCGTATCCCGGCATGTTTATCAAGCCGGGGAACGATCAGGCAAAGCCGATATCCAGCGCGTCCGACAGACGTTTCCGGATCTTCCACTCGAGCTTGCAGAAAAAGTCGTGGCGCAGGCCAAACCCGCCGAACTGCAACGCATCGCCGATGAACAACGCCTGCCGCTGCGCCTCAAGAACCAAGCCCGAGAACTGGATTTCGAAGCGTCCGCTACCCGGGCTTACGATGGTTTTTATCACGATGAGTTGATCACTGCGGAGACTGAACGCCTCGCGCTCAACACCCTCAGAGTCAATACCGACACCTTCGCCGACCTGCGCCTGGAGGTTCGCGATGGCAGCTTTGACGGACCGCTGCGCTGCAGTGTCGGGCCGGCTGACGCATCCACCGTCAGACGTCTGATCCGCGACGAACGGGGGCGTTATGAAGTGCTCGACGCCAATAACCGCCAACTGCATGAAGGCGATGATTTCTACGAGTCGATTCTTCATGCGGTGCCTGTCCAGACCTTGCCTGAAGTGGGTTATCAACGCGGTCAGGGACGCCCGCTGAAGCTATGGATCATGGAACAGGCCACGTCCCCTGCACAGCGCCGAACCGCGCTGGCAGAGCCACCCATCCGCCCGGTGGCAACGATTGAAACCGAAACGCTGCTGCGCGGCTGGCCGTGGCCGTTTGCCAAACAGACACCGGAACAACGAATCAGGCAGCTCTACCCGTACATGAAGGAAAGCGAGGTGACCACCTTCATCGAAGTGTTGAAGCGCAAGGGTGATAACCCCGAAAACGCGATCAAACAGCTGGAAAACGAACGCGAGGATCTGCACCAGGCACTGCAGAAATGGCGTGACAATTACCCCGCCGGCATGGACGACTCGGGAGATCCGGCCTACGGAGCATCCCTGGATTACATGCACAACGGCGGCAGGCACATCGAAGACAAGTTGATTGAATGTTTCGAGCGTAAAAGCGATCTGTTCGAAGGTGGCAGCAATCATCCCGAACAAGGCTATACGCTGGACCTGACGTCCGATTTCCTGAGCTTTGAGCTCGAAAGGTGGTGGAAAGATTTACGCGAACAACCTGACCTGCAGAAACACCTTGAGCAGATCACCTCGCTGAGAGTCAACAAAATGCCCCTCTCGCCTACCGCCGAAGGACTACTCGGCAGCCTGCCGCGGCTGCGGCAATTGAGCGCCCGCCAGTGCGGTCTGAAAGAGATACCTTCCACCCTCGGCCAAATGCGCCGGCTCGAGTATCTGGATCTGAGCGACAACCGGATTCACTTGACGCCACAGTCCGGCGAACACCTCAACGCACTGGTGCGTCTGCGCACGCTGAACCTGAACGGTAATCCATTGGGCGTGCCACCCGATGTCGGGCGGATGTCCCAGTTGTATGAACTGGGCCTGGCCAATACCGACATTAAAACCTGGCCCGAGGGGTTGTTCGAACCCGGCAGCGGCGACTGGCCGCGACGGCGCGGTTTCATGCTCGACATGCGGCGGGCGCCGATCAATACCCTGCCCCAGGTCACGCCCGGCTCCGATCAGGCGTTTGTCCTCAGCCGCGCGCGCTTTGACCTGGCAAAACTGACCAATGAGGACAGGGTGCGTTATGGCCTGTATCGGCAATCTTCAGGCCTGGGTCTGGTGCAAAGCTATTTGCCGGCAGCCAGCAACGAGCTCAGCCATTGGCAAATGTTTCCCGTTGAGCCTGGCGGGTTCGGACCGTCCGCAGCGTTGCAAAAATATCGCGAAGAATCCTGGCATGACCTGATGGCCGAACCAGACTCCGCCGGTTTTTTCAGCGTTATCCGCAAGCAAAGGGAAAGCGCGGATTACCGGACGAGTCGCGGTCGACAGAATTTGACCCGGCGCGTATGGGAAATGGTCGAAGCGGCGGCAATCGATTCACAACTGCGCGCAGAACTGTTCAAACAGATTGTGTCCCCCGACGATTGCGGCGATCTGGGTACTCAGTTGTTCAATTCACTGGGGATGAAAGTACTGGTATCCAAAGCCTACGAAGAGTCGACATCAGCCAGCGCTCTGGATGACAGACTCGTACGCCTCGCCCGCAGTGCCGCCCGACTGAACCGAGTGACCGATGAGGCAGATTTTGAATACCAGCGTCAGAAACAGCAAAACAAGATCGATAACAGCATCCCCGCTCCCGATGAGGTAGAAATCCATCTGGCCTATGAGACCGGGCTGGCCGAAAGACTGGGGCTGCCCTGGCAGGCCGAGGGTATGCTCTACCGACCTCGCTCCGGCGTCAGTACCGAACAACTCGACGCGGCCTATAACACGATCATCAAACGCGAACAGGGCGATGGTCTGGTCAACGGAATGATCCACCTCTATTCGAAGAAGTTCTGGGAGACTCATTTGCGCAAGAACCACCCGGACCGCTATGAAACCAATGATGATTTTTACGCGGAAAAACTGGGACGGCTCGATGAGCTGCGTGATGCGCAGGCTGAATGGGCCAACGCCACGCCACAAACGCCGCTCAATCAACTGGCGCGAAAAATGGAAAGCCTTGCCGATCAACTGGGCATACCGCAGGCAGAGGTCTTCAGCGGCGAAGCCATGAGCGCCGCACGCCACAGACGGCTGTCGGACAACATTGGCTATGAGCGCGATGAACTGTCCAGGCAGTTGACTCGTGAAGCATTGGCCAGAGCGGGTTTCTGACGACAACGCTGTTGCTCTGCCAGCCCGGTCAAAGCTGGCAGAGCTTCATCGCGCCTGCGCCACTTCCGAATCCCGAATCACGGTGACGTGGCCTGAGTAACTTCACGCCACGCCGGGCTTCGATGTGATGCACTTCGGCCGCTGCGGCGCTGACGTTGAGCGCCAGCAACAGACCGCCACAGGATCGGGCCAGGCGCGAAGATGACTACGCAACAGCCTCATTCGACACCCGGCGCCCTGGCGTTGAACAGCAACACGACGTTGCCGCTGTAATCGCCGGAGCGATACCCGCCCGCCGGTTCGACAGGGCTGATCTTCAGGGCCACGCGTTTGCCGGCCGCCGCCTCTTCCTGAGACAGCACCTGGCGCGGCGTGATGTGTGAACTCAACTCCACGGCATTGAACGTGACCTGTAACTCGATCACCTCGCCGGGGCGGCCGTTTTCCAGATAAGGATCGGAGCCAAGGCGCGCCTCGATCGCGCCGCTGTCGTGGCGCAGGTCGAAATTTTTCTCCAGGCCACCAAGCGTCGCACGCGGGTAATCCCAGGCAAGCCGCTGGGTCCGGTGAATCCAGTCCGGCTCTGCGGGAATAATGTAGAACGGCCGGCTGGGAATGGTCAGGGACACTTCAAAGGTGTGTTCTTCGCGAGCGGCCCAGGCCCCAACGCTGGCCAACACGGCAGTGGCCATCAGCGTGCCGAGGATGCATTGCTTGATCATGTGGTTTACCCGATGCGTCATTGGAAAACAGACCTAGCGACTGGCGGTCTTTATGGTTTTTCTGGCGCTGCCCTCGATCAGGAAGAAGCGGTACTCGCGCCCCTTGTCCTTGTCGAACGCGAAACTCTTGCCCGCCAGCACATGGTGCTTGGTGGTCGCACCACAGTCGGTTTCCTTGCTCAGCGAACAGCTCTTGAACTCATCGACAATCACTACGGTGTTACCGTCATTGCGCAGCTCATAGCGGCTCTCGGTTTCATTGACCACGGTGGCGAAACGAACGTCCTTGGGCCGCACGAAAAAGATCGTGCCGAATCCGGTCATGACATTGACCCCGGCCGAAAGCGATTTTTTGTACTCATCCCGCTCTTCGCCACTGACCACAAAGTCGTCTTCCTTTTCCGGGACTACCGGGACAAAACGCACGCGAAAATAACGCTCACGATCACGCTCGCCCATGTACAGCAAACGCGTGCCTTGCATGCCCTGAGCCGGGACGATCAGCCGCGCCGGACTGGCCATCAAACCATTGCGTGAGGCGCCGTCGGCAGCGTTCTCGACTGCAATTTCCTGCGGCTTGCCATCGCTGTCGTAGATGATTTCCAGCACATTGATCTTGACGAATGCCGTCGCGTCGCCGCTATTGAACACGCGTTTCAGATAGGTACTTTTATCGGCGTCGAGATAGTCGTAAACGGTGCCGACATTGATCTGCGGACCGGCCTGCGCCGTCAGGCAAAACACGCTGAGCAGGCCCAGCAGAAAACCACGGTTCATCGTTTTCAACTCCATGAATGTCGAGAATGGCCAGGCGGGACCGCTCATGCTTCCGAGTCCCAGATAATGGTGATGTTGCCGCGCAGCCGGTCACTCAGGCCGGGGCGCAACAGGAATTCGATGGCAAACGGGGTCATGTCGAAATGCAGCGTGCCGGGCTTGCGATCCACGTACAGGCTTGGCAGGAACGGCCCCGCCCACTCGTCGTGTTTTAACGGATGCCGGGTGACATTGCCGCTGGGACCGGTAATCCCCGTCGGCAAGCTGAGGGATACTTCGACCTCGGTGGTATTGCCCTTGGGGCTGCCGAGCTTGCACGCCGGGCCGCCAGTGGAATTGCACACCATCTTGACTTTGAAGCGCGACGAGGCGGACAGGTAAAACAGCTGATCGCGAAAAATCCGTGTCGGCTTGCGCCCGCTGTCGATCCAGCGCGCCCAGCCACCTTGGGGTTCCAGCGACACCTGGTTGCCACCCGGCGGCAGATCGACCTTGAGGGTGTGCTGTACGTCCAGCACAAAGTCCAGGGTGAGGTTGCCGTCATCCGGTTGAAATGTCGCGCCCATATCGAAATCACCGTTGGGACCCATGCTGTAGGAGATGGATCCGGTGTACAGACCGCTCGACATGTTCAACGGGTTTGGGGTTTTCAGCTCATACGCAAAATCAATCCTCTCGAAGTACATAGAGGGGATGCGAAAAGCGGCGGTTTTGGTACAGGGCGCTTGCACAGGCGTCTGCCAGAAAAAGCGATAGGTGCGATCGCTGTACCCGGCCACACTAGTGCCTTGGCAAGGCGCCGGGGCATAAAGCCAACCGCTAAGGGACGTCCAGAGGATGTCATGGCCTGTGGGGGCTGCCACTCCGGTCAGGTTATCCACGCTATCGCTGAGGACAAATCGGGAACCGATGCCGGTGATACGCACCTCTACGGTTTCCGTTTCCTGAGTATCCTGATTGGTGACCGTCAACCGTCTCCAGCCAGCCGGAACCTGCACTGAGACATCGTCACCCGGCCTAAGCTCGCCTGAGCTGTAGCGGACGGGCAACTCGATGCTGAACATGTTGTTGCTGGCGCATTGCGCGGGGAAGTTCACGCAATAGCCACTATTGGGTGTCTGGTTGACGAACAGGTTCTTGCCCGGCTGAGAAGCATCCGGTTGAAACAGCGCGCGGATCTCCTGATTGATGGCTTGTGCCGGCGACATGCTCAGCGCCAGCGCCAATACACATCCACTTGTGATTATCTTCATCGGATCAACCTGCCTTCTGTTCGGTGAACGTAACGTCGGCCAGCGTGTCCGGCGTGCAACGCAGGTCGCCGATCATCAACACATCGTTTTCGCTGCGATGGCTGCCGGCATCGAGGCGGAACTGGCACAGCAACTGGTTGCCCTGACGCACTTCGAGGGTCGGTGAGCCGGCGTTCATTTCCATCGAGAAGAAGCCGTCGACTTCCGTTACACCGCGGCTGGCGTGGTTGATCACGTGATGGCCCTTGAGCGGCCGTCCTTGTGCGTCCACCAGTCGACCGAGCACGGTCAGGGTTTTCATCACGCGGACTTTGCGGTACTCGACCCCGCCCTTGTTCAGGTGATAACGGGTGCGTGCCGGTTCAATGCTCGCCGCCGGCACGTGGGTACCCTCGAAATCAAAACTCACCGAGCTGTTCCGGTACGCGGTGATCGGGATGAAGTTGCGCCCCGGCTTCAACGCCGCCCCGCCACCGCTGTAATCGTCAGCGCGCAGGACGATGTCCTCGATATCCGACTCGACATCGACGATCATCCCGGCGCCGCGCACATCGCTCTGGCTGGTCATGAGCATCTGTTGCCCGCCGACCACCAAGGTGCTGTCAACGTTGAGGCCGCCGGTGAAGTTGCCGTTGTAGGAGGAGCGCTGAATGAAGCCATCGCCATTGACCGCATCAGTGCGGAAGTTGGCGAGGCTGGCGACGCCCACCCCGTAAGTATCGGTGAGTGCCGTGAGCGACACGTTTTGCAGGACGTGATCCTGAAAATCCTTGCGCCAGCCGAGGGAGGCGTTGTTGTCACGTGTGCCGTCGCGGGCCGTGCGTGAGCCGATGCTGCCGGTGATCTGCTGGCCGGGTGCGCCAAGCGCCATGTTGATGCTCAGGTCGACCCCGCGATTGCGCGCATCACCACTGCTGTAACTGCCGGGCCGATCAAACAACGAAAGCCGCCAACTGGCGTCACTGCCCAGCAGGGTGGTGCGCTGCGTCCAGCCCAGATCCATACCCATGCCTTCGACATTGCCTTCGCTGTGCGACACCCGCGCATTGACTGAACTCTTGCTGCTGACGCGATGGTTGAGCGCCAGCGAAGAATTGCTGGTCTGGCCGATGAACACGTTGCGCGGACGAACCCGAGTGCCATCGGGCAGGGTGTCGTAGGTATAGGTGGTGTCGAGCCAACTACGACTGTGACTGACGACGATGCTGCCGGCGCCATAGTTGTAGAGGCTTTGCAAGTCGAGACCAGTGCCGTAATCCTCGGTCTTGTAGACGTTGGCGTAGAGGCTGAGGTGATTGGCCAGGGTCCAGTCGATGGACGTACCGTATTGCAGTTTTTCGCGAATCTGCCGCGCCGACAGCCCGAGGATCACCCGCGGATGCAGCAGGTAATTCACTGACGCGCCCGCCGTCGGATTGCCGCTGGCCTGGGTGTCCCAGTTGCTCAGCAGTTTCTGTTCTTCGCCGGCAAAGACGTTGTAGCGCCAGCGCTCATCGAGGTTGCGCCAGTTGTTGGGCTTGTACACCAGCTCCTGGGTGGTGGAGGTGATCTGACCGTCTTCGATCAGCCGTACTTCCACTTCATAAATGCCGCCGGGCAGCGGTCGGGTATCGAGGGTCTGCAAGCCGGCCGGCACCGATTGGGTATTGATCAGCAGACCATCGCGCCAAATCTCCACCGAGCCCTGACGGTTGGCGGTGACATAGATCGGATAAACGCTGGGCATCGCGCTGTTGATGGCCAGGCTGTCGGAGCTGCCGTACATCACACCAACGGCGGTGTCGGGGCTGGTGCCGAACGTGCGCGGCTGGCGCATCAGCCCTTCGGAATTGGGGGTGAAATAGCCCAGACGGAAAAAACTGCCTTGCAGTTCGCGCTGGGTGTGCAGCTCCTGGATGGCGTGATAAAGCTTGTCGTCCGGGCCACCAAGACGGGCAACTTGCAGGTTCAGCGTCTGGCTCCAGTTGCCCAGGCTTGAACTGGCTTCGAGGCCGAAGCGTCCGCCCAGATCCTGCTCCTGACCACCGTTGAGGTTGAGCTGGTTACGCACCATCAGGCCGTGACTGCCACTGTCGGGCTGCTCGTAATAGCGCTTGGCCTCAACGTCGCGCTCGGCATTTTCGGTAAGGATCGAGACCAGGGAGTTTTCCAGGTTGTAATGCACCGCCAGAAACTGGTCCGGACAGGAACCGCTGCACGCGCCCAAGGGCACGCCGGGCTTGAGATAGCTCGCCCATTTTTCCCGCTCGGCCGGGCCGAGACGGTTATCGCTGGTGTCAGTGAATTCGAGCAGGGTGATGCGATCATCGTGCGACAACACCACCATGGCCTCACCCAGCGGTTGCTGATCGACTTCGACCCGTACCGCCAGAGGCACATCAAAGAAATGCTCTTCGAAATCCGCCGGCAAACCCTTGGCCTGCGCCAGCAGACTGCGGGGCGTGGTACCGGTGGAGTTGGACGCCACGGCTGCGCTGGCACAAAACAACAGCGCAAGCGCAGCCGCGATGGGTGTCATCGGGAACATGAACTCGTACTCTGATTTACAAACAAGGAAAGTCCGACGGGACAAACACTGCTATCTGCCCCGTCGGTTAGCGCCACTGTTAAAAGCGCGCCTTAGTGCCTGATCAATGCGATCAGTTGCCAGCAACCGGTGGCACGGCATCAAAGATCATCGCCACGGAGCCGGTGTAATCCCCCGGCACGAAGTTGCTGCCCACCGCGCTGATTTTCAGCGGTGCGCGGTAGTTGACGTCCGACTCCGATTCACCCACAACCATTTGCGGGGTGAGGGTCAGTTCCTTGTTGTTAAGCATGACTTGCAGGTCGATCGAGGTATTGCCAGCGACCAGCTTCGGCTGGCTTTCCAGGCTGGCGTGTACCGAACCGTTGTTGTTGCGCACATCGAAGAACCCATTGACGTCGCGCATTTTCCCGGTGCTCGGCTGGTAGCTCATGTCCTGGTCTTTGTTGACCAGGTCCGGATCGGTCGGCACTACATAGAAACCGTTGGTCGGCACATGCGCGACAAGGCTGATCGAGTGCGACGCTTCACCAGCGGCGAATGCGCCAGTCGAACCCAGTGCCAGGAGAGCCAGTGGAGCGGCGATTGCGAGTTTCTTGAACATCGTTATGTACCTGTTTTCTTGATAGGGGGATGAACATTGAAAGTTCAAGACAATCACTGCCCGAGTCGCTGCCCGAGTTGAGCCAGGTCAACTTGAACTTTCAATGCCGAAGCATCATCGACTGTTAACTCTTGGAAGTAAGCAGGCAACTTCCGACAACCGCGTAGTTAAACAACCCCATGACCCGCAAGAAAAAAGAACATAAAACAGATATTCAAAACATTGACTGTAAGTTTCACCCTACAGACAGTTTCAGTAAAAAAACCATACAGCAACTTTACCCTGACAGCACGGCAACTTAGTGCAATTTATAACATATACTCTACACACAATAGAGCGATGACTTTAACTTTCAAGTTATCGTTTCCGACAACCGGCCGAGATTCGCTGCTTGCGCCCGAATCGGATCTGCCGCTCGTCAGGCGACGCCCTTTCTCGGGGAAAAACGTCTTGCACACTCTCCAAGATATATCTTAAGTTGTATCTAAACACGACGAGAGAAGAAAGAAATGAGAGACCATCATTCCCCCCATCGCGAACACGGCGACGGCCGTGACGGCTTCGAAAAGCGCCCCGGGCGCGAGCGCGGCGGCCGAGGCCCTCGGGTGTTCGCCCCCGGTGACCTGAAATTGCTGCTGCTGGCGCTGGTCGCCGAACAGCCGTGCCACGGCTACGACCTGATCCGCCAGATCGAAGGCATGTTCGACGGCGCCTACAGCCCCAGTCCCGGCGTGATCTACCCGACCCTGACCTTTCTCGAAGAAAGCGAGTTGATCACCGGCGACGCCGAGGGCGGCAAAAAACGCTACAGCGCCACCGACGCCGGTCGTTTGTCTTTAAGCGAGCAAGCCGTGGCGCTGGACGGTGTGCGTATGCGCATCGATGTGAGCAAACGCTCGCTGCGCGGCCATGATCGGCCGCCGGAAATCCATGAAGCCGTGCACAACCTGCGCCATGCCCTGCAGATGCACCACGGCCGCTGGAGCGCCGAAGAAGTCCTGCGCGTGCGTGACCTGCTCAACGACACCGCCAAAGCCATCGTCGACGGCCCTGCCGTTCAACCTGCCCCGGAGAAAGCCGAATGACTGCAGTCGATACCCAAACCATTCACCGCGTGATGCACGAAATCAAACGCCGCAAGCTGGAAGTCCTGCGCGTGGTCGACCTGACGCCGCGTATGCGCCGCATCACCCTCGGCGGACCGGAGCTGGCCGGGTTCATCAGCCTGGGCACCGACGATCACGTCAAACTGCTGTTCCCGCAGAACGCCGAACAAGCCGCCGCGCTGGAGACGATGGTGCTCGGCGCCGGCAAGGACGATGGGCCGAAACCGCAAATGCGCGACTACACACCGCGTCGCTATGATCTCGACACGCTGGAGTTGGACATCGATTTCGTTCTGCACGGTGACGGCCCTGCGTCGACCTGGGCGGAGCAAGCCACACCGGGGCAGTTCCTGCACATCGGCGGGCCGCGCGGCTCGATGATCGTGCCGGACATTTTCGACAGCTACCTGCTGATCGGCGATGAAACCGCCCTGCCCGCCATCGCCCGCCGCCTCGAAGGCCTGGCGGCCAATCGCAAGGCGTTGGTGGTGATCGAAGTGGAAAACGGCGCCGAGCAGCAAGTGCTGGAAAGCGCAGCGCAGGTCAATGTGATCTGGGTGTTGCGTGAAGGTGGCAAGGACAACCTGCTGAGTACGGTGAAGCAGTTGCAGGTGCCCAAGGGCAATCTGTATGCGTGGGTAGCCACAGAAACGAAAGTTTCACGGCAGATCCGCCGGGTGCTGATCGATGAGCACGGGCTGGATGAGCAACTGATCAAAGCCGTCGGCTACTGGCGCGCCGAAGGCACCTCCGAAGAGGAGTAAATTCCCAGATCAAAAGATCGCAGCCTTCGGCAGCTCCTACATTGGAATGCGTACACCTGTAGGAGCTGCCGAAGGCTGCGATCTTTTGATTTTCATCGCCGTAATCGGTCCATGCCAATGACCAACAACCCAATCAGCACAAATCCCACCAAAATCCCCCCGGCATTGATCAGCACCTGTGGATAACCCAACACCGCCACATCAATGAACGGATACGCATACGCGCCGAGCAAATGCCCGCGCAGCAGCGCGTAGATGAAATACACCAGCGGATAAATCAGCCACACCGGCAGATGCCACAACCGCAAGGTACCTTTCGGTACACACAACCACCAATATCCCAGAAACAGCAGCGGCATCACGTCGTGCAGCAGTTCATCGGCAATAAATTGCCAACCTTCGGGATGCCACAAATGCCGCAGCAGAATGCTGTAGGCCAGTCCGACCACAGCAATGCTCACGGCAATCCCACTGCTGACCCACGGCAGCAAAAACCAGCGGCGCGCAGCGGATTCGCGAGCGGTCACCGCGCAGGTCAGCACCGTCGCCACCAGCGTATTGGTCAAAATCGTGAAATAGCTGAAAAAGCTCACCACGCCGCCCAACAGGCTCGCGCCAACGCTTAAACGCGCGAAGAAAATCAGGTAAAGCTGAATGCCCAATCCCACCCAGCCCAACACGGCTGCGCAGGTGATCAGGCGACGACGCCAACAACCGGCGTCCATTTCAGAGCGGTCGCTTGGTGCGCATCAACTTAACGTACAGGCGCTCGACCTTCTCCCGCGCCCACGGGGTTTTGCGCAGAAACGTCAGGCTCGACTTGATGCTCGGATCACTCTTGAAGCAGCGAATATCAATGCGCTCGGCCAGCCCCGACCATTCGTAATGGCTCACCAGCGCATTGAGAATCTGTTCAAGGGTGACGCCGTGCAGCGGATCGGGGGTTTGTTCGTTCATGCCAGGCCTTTGGGCGAAGTGAAAATGCAGAAGCCGCGCACCTTAGCCGAGGGGGTGATCGGGTGGAAGGCCTACCTTCAAATGTAGGCCAACCTGAAAAGATCGCAGGCTGCGAACCGGCCGACAATGCGCCCGTTTGCCGCACTGTTACCGAATCTGAAACGCTGCATGTTCACAAAAGGCCTTTGTGTTTTTGTAACAGATCATTATCCTGCCGCCCTTCCGCTGAATCGCTTCACTGCCTGCGACTTATTGAAGCACTCAGCTCGCACCCCGAAAACACCAAAAAAAGACTTAGCCATGCCCGATTTTTCCTTCTCCCGAGACAGCGCTATCTTAACCCTGCGCACCCTTGGCGGCTGTACCGCCCTCGGCCTCGCCAGCTGCGTGCAAGCGGCGCCCGCGTTCGACAGTGAATCACCGTACATGCTCGGTGACTGGAACGGCACGCGCACCGAACTCTCGGAAAAAGGCTACGATTTCAAGCTCGATTACACCGGCGAAATGGGCAGCAACCTGCACGGTGGCTACGACCATGACCGCACCGCGCGTTACAGCGATCAGTTTGGCCTGGGCACACACCTGGACCTGCAAAAGATCCTCGGCTGGGACGATGCCGAGTTTCAACTGACCATCACCAAACGCAGCGGCAACAACATCAGCAACGACCGCATCAACGATCCGCGCGTCGGTGGTTTCACCTCGGCCCAGGAAGTCTGGGGCCGTGGCCAGACCACACGCCTGACGCAGATGTGGTACCAGCAGAAGTTCTTCGATCAGAAACTCGACATCAAGGTCGGCCGTTTCGGCGAAGGCGAAGACTTCAACAGCTTTCCGTGCGACTTCCAGAACCTGGCGTTCTGCGGCTCGCAGGTCGGCAACTGGGTCGGCGGCATCTGGTACAACTGGCCGGTCAGCCAATGGGCGCTGCGCGTCAAATATCACCTGACCCCGGAGCTGTACGCACAGGTCGGCGCCTACGAGCAGAACCCGTCGAACCTCGATCGCGGCAACGGCTTCAAACTCAGCGGCAGCGGCACCCAGGGCGCAATCCTGCCGATCGAACTGGTGTGGACGCCGAAACTCAACGGCCTGCCGGGCGAATACCGCGCCGGTTATTACTACAGCAACGCCAAGGCCAGCGACGTCTATAAAGACAGCCAAGGCCAGCCGGCAGCGCTGAGCGGTGAAGCCTATCGCAGCGCCTCAAGCAAACACGGCGTGTGGCTGGGTATTCAGCAGCAGATCACCAGCGTCGCCAGCGACAACTCGCGCGGCCTGAGCGTGTTCGCCAACGGCACGATGCACGACAAGAAAACCAACGCGATCGACAACTACGTCCAGGCCGGCATCACCTACAAAGGCCCGTTCGATGCGCGCGCCAAGGACGACATCGGTTTCGCCCTCGCCCGCGTACACGTCAACCCGGCCTTCCGCAAAAATGCTGAAGCCAGCAACCGCGCCAACGCCGTGTACGACTACGACGATCCGTCATTCCTGCCGCCGCAAGACACCGAATACAGCGCCGAACTGTATTACGGCGTGCACGTAGCCAACTGGCTGACCGTGCGCCCGAACCTGCAATACATCCGCCACCCCGGTGGCGTGAACGACGTCGACGACGCCCTGATCGGCGGGATCAAGATCCAGTCCTCGTTCTAGAAAACACTGAAGAAACCTGTGGGAGCTGGCTTGCCAGCGATAGCGATTTCACATTCGACACCAACGTCGCCTGATGCACCGCGATCGCTGGCAAGTCGAATCGTCGCACCGCAGCTCCCACAAGGATCCGGAAAAATTCGTTAGCTAGACAAGTTTTTATCTGAACCATGCCTGTGCCAAATCGTCATCTAAAGTGACTACAGCGCGGGACTACATAAAACGTCACGGAGAATCACACTATGAGCACCGAAAGTGCTTCGAGTCGGGGCCGTTTGCTACCGAGCCTGCTCGGCATTCTGCTTCTACTGATGGGCCTGGCCATGTTGGCCGGTGGGGTCAAGCTGAGCATGCTCGGCGGCTCGCTGTACTACCTGCTGGCCGGTATCGGCATCGCGCTGTCCGGCATTTTGATGCTGATGCGCCGTCGCGCGGCGCTGGGCCTGTACGCCATCGTTCTGTTCGCCAGCACCGTTTGGGCGCTGTGGGAAGTCGGTCTGGACTGGTGGCAGCTGGTGCCACGTCTGGCCCTGTGGTTCGTCCTCGGCTTCGTGATGTTGCTGCCGTGGTTCCGTCGTCCACTGCTGCTGAACGGCCCGGCGCCAATGGGCACTGGCGGTCTGACCGTCGCTGTGGTGCTGGCCGGCGTTACCGCTCTGGCCAGCCTGTTCACCCACCCGGGCGAAACCTTCGGCGAACTGGGCCGCGACACGGCGGACACCACCAGCACTGCGCCAGCCATGCCTGATGGCGACTGGCAGGCCTATGGCCGTACCGAGTTCGGTGACCGTTACTCGCCGCTGAAGCAGATCACCCCGGCCAACGTCGGCAAGCTGCAAGAAGCCTGGCGCATCCAGACCGGCGACCTGCCGACCGCGGATGACCCGGTCGAGCTGACCAACGAAAACACCCCGCTGAAAGCCAACGGCATGATCTACGCCTGCACCGCGCACAGCAAAGTGTTGGCCCTGGACCCGGACACCGGCAAAGAACTGTGGCGCTTCGACCCGCAGATCAAGAGCCCGGTCGGCTTCAAAGGCTTCGCCCACATGACTTGCCGTGGCGTGTCGTACTACGACGAAGCTGCTTATGCGAAAACTGAAAACGCCGCCTCGGCGGTGATTTCCGAAGCCGGCAAAGCCGTTGCTCAGGCCTGCCCGCGTCGTCTGTACCTGCCAACCGCTGATGCTCGCCTGATCGCACTGAATGCCGACACCGGCAAAATCTGCGAAGGCTTCGGCAACAAAGGCGTGGTTGACCTGACCCAAGGCATCGGCCCGTTCACCGCTGGCGGCTACTACTCCACCTCGCCGGCCGCGATCACTCGTGATCTGGTGATCATGGGCGGTCACGTGACCGACAACGAATCGACCAACGAGCCATCGGGCGTGATCCGCGCTTTCGACGTGCGCGACGGTCACCTCGTATGGAACTGGGACAGCGACAAGCCAGACGCCACCGAGCCTTTGGCACCGGGTGAAACCTACAGCCGCAACTCGGCGAACATGTGGTCGCTGGCCAGTGTCGACGAAAAACTCGGCATGGTTTACCTGCCACTGGGCAACCAGACCCCAGACCAGTGGGGCGCTGACCGCACCCCGGGCGCCGAGAAATTCAGCGCCGGCGTTGTAGCCCTGGACCTGGCCACCGGTAAAGTGCGCTGGAACTACCAGTTCACTCACCACGACCTGTGGGACATGGACGTTGGCAGCCAGCCAACCCTGCTCGACATGAAAACCGCCGATGGCGTGAAACCTGCGCTGATCGCCCCGACCAAGCAGGGCAGCCTGTACGTCCTCGACCGTCGTGACGGCACGCCGATCATTCCGATCAAGGAAATCCCGGTACCGCAAGGCGCCGTGAAAGGCGACCACACCGCACCGACCCAGGCCCGTTCGGACCTCAACCTGCTGGCCCCGGAACTGACCGAAAAAGCCATGTGGGGCGCGAGCCCGTTCGACCAGATGCTGTGCCGCATCCAGTTCAAGGAACTGCGTTATGAAGGCCAGTACACCCCGCCATCGGAACAGGGCAGCCTGATCTATCCGGGTAACGTTGGTGTGTTCAACTGGGGCGGCGTCTCGGTCGACCCGGTTCGCCAAATGCTGTTCACCAGCCCGAACTACATGGCTTTCGTTTCGAAAATGGTGCCACGCGAGCAAGTCGCCGCCGGCAGCAAACGCGAAAGCGAGACCGCTGGCGTGCAGCCAAATACCGGCGCCCCTTACGCGGTGATCATGCACCCGTTCATGTCGCCGTTCGGCGTACCGTGCCAGGCCCCGGCCTGGGGTTACGTTGCCGGTATCGACCTGACCACCAGCAAAGTCGTGTGGAAACGCAAAAACGGCACCAGCCGCGACAGCTCGCCAATTCCGATCGGCTTCACCTTGGGCGTGCCTAGCATGGGTGGCTCGATGGTCACCGCTGGCGGCGTCGGCTTCCTCAGCGGCACCCTCGACCAGTACCTGCGCGCGTACGACGTGAACAGCGGTAAAGAGCTGTGGAAATCGCGTCTGCCGGCAGGTGGCCAAGCGACTCCGATGACCTACACCGGCAAGGACGGCAAGCAATACGTGCTGCTGGTTGTCGGCGGTCACGGCTCGCTGGGCACCAAAATGGGTGACTACGTGATTGCGTACAAACTGCCGGAATAAGATTTAGCGGCGGTAAAAATAAAGGCGATGTCCCGCAAGGGGCATCGCCTTTTTTGTGCACGCCAAACACCCATGTAGGAGCTGCCGAAGGCTGCGATCTTTTGACTTCGTTTTTTAAAAGCCAGATCAAAAGATCGCAGCCTTCGGCAGCTCCTACAGGTTGAAATGCGTTGATCTGTGGGAAAGGTACTCGTCCTACAGACGTTGAAAGTGGCGCGGAGTTTTCCGACAAGTCGCGTCGGTTGTGCCTCGGAAATCGGCTGGATAGGCTCGGGGGGTCGCTGCAAATTCAGCGAACGGGCGTCGCGGCCCGAGCAGTTCATTCGATTTGATGCATAATCGCCGGCCCAAACTGGAGCGCTCAGGTGCTTTTAGTTTGGTTTGATGGTGGCTGTGCGCGGGATACCTTTGGGTATGCCGAGATTGCCGAATGGCTCGGTCCGCGAACCTGCGTACAGCTGCCACCCTCCGTCGCGTCGCGGTGATTGAGAGTGACAGCCCCACTTATCATTCGGAGCGTCACCATGAAAAAGCCAACACCCAATCCGCCAGAAACCGATGACACCTCGCCCTACGAATCCCCCGATTCCAAGAAATTCCACGAAGCCGCCGAACGCGCCCTAGACCACTACCTCAAACCCAACGCCTTAACCCTGCGCTTCCACAAACCCAGCACCATGTTCCAGGTCGCCCCCGAGCAGGACAGCGAAAGCCTGCTGGTCCACGCCTGCGAATCACTGGCCCAGGCCAGCCTCATGACCAGCGACATCGCCGCCTACATCGACCTGCCACAGCGGCGCACGATCCTGGTCATTCAGCAGATCATCATGCTCGCCGAACTGGCGGTGAACCGCGTGCTGGATAACCACGAAATCCCCGCAAATACCTGACAAACCACCCGGTGCAGGAGCTGCCGCAGGCTGCTCCTGCACAGGTGAGCGTTAGCCCGGCTGACTCAAGAAGCTTTCCCTCCGTTTTTCATCAACCGCAATCGCTCAATGATCAATTGCTCGGCCTGTTTGCGAGTCTCAAGCAACAAACTCTCATCCGTCGCGCTATAGATCACCCGATAACGCAGACCCGGGGTGTCAGGGGAGTATTCGCGAATAGTGCAGCCCTCGTAACTCGTATCGGTATAACTCATGGCTGGATTCCTTTAAGTCCGTAAATCGGCATGCGCCGCCCTGCCTGAAGACGCCTGGTTAATCTCGGATCGACCGGGCAACGTGTCTACTGTCAGAAATTACAGGGGCCCAAGACCGCTTCGAAATAAACCGCAATGAATTTTGATCTATGAGTTAACCGTCAGATTGCAGATGACTGTCGAGAGGCATCGCCTTATTTGTGCACGCTATTTCAGAAGCACCCGAAATAACCTGTGGGAGCGAGCTTGCTCGCGAAGGCGTCAGCATATTCAACATCTACGGTGCCTGACACACCGCGTCCGCGAGCAGGCTCGCCCATAGTCGGATTGAGCGCATTTAGCTAGAAAACGGTCGGCTGTCAGGTCACATTCGCAAGCGGCCCTCCCCGCCACCGGATTATCTTGCGCGTCCTATATAACTCGTCTCATAGGGCATCATCACGAATAGGCATAAAAACCTGTCAGATATGACAGTTAACAGGTTATGCCGTTTCTCTCAGACTTCCTTCTCCAACTCAATCAATCGAGGAAGCCCCCTATGACAACTTCAAAAGCATTCCCAGCAGTCTTCGCCGTCGGTGTTCTTGATATTGATGTGAAAGGCACTATCAGCGGTACGTATTTAGATCTGACCAGCTACAGGACCAAAGCCACTTCTGTGTCATTCAACCCGTTAGGGGGGTATTACTTTGATTTCGGTCACAAAAAAGGCTTATCGAGCGAACGAACTTTTTCCGTTTCACTTCGCGACCTGCTAAAGCCATCTACACCTGCCTACTCTGAAAGAGTCGTTACAGGCCGGGGTATCCAGTTTTATGAATTTAAAACAGAGTCCTCTTCAACTATCGCAGTCACCAAGCTCAACCCCAACCTCTACCGATATGACTTCAAAGACTTCGAACTTTTCGGCAAGGCACGCTACACGGATGACACACGTGAACTCACCTGCAACGGGTTCTTTCTGCTCCAGGAACTGACCTGGCCTTTGTAACGACCTTGGTCAGGTAACCCCGTACCCAAATGCAGAACGTAAAATCAAAAGCCCCTCCCCTAACCCTCTCCCGGAGGGAGAGGGGACTGACGGAGGTGTTTGGGCGAGCTACGCCGACGTGAAATATCGAGTCGAACTCAGATTCTGAAATGCCCACAAATCGGCCCCCTCTCCCTCGGGAGTGTATGTACCGGAGACATGGTGGACACATGTTCGGAGACATAGTGGACGGTTTTAGATCTTCTTACCTGCCGTCACGATCTGCAAGTTCAAGTCGATTCGGGCGATACGATGTCTACTCCAGTAGACATCGTGGATGCCGTCCTCCGTCGTTTCCCGGATAGCTACTGACCTCCCGTGAAAAGCCTTTCCAACTGAGTATTCACGGTTCCTCCAGTAGATCTCTCCTTTCACCTGAACCTTCCTGACCACATCCCCATCGTCGTACTCAGGTGCCGCTGGTTGCTCCTGGTATTCCCGTGGGCTGCTGCTGTAGCGAGTAGCAGGAACCTGCATGTCCAGCGCTTGATGCGGGCGCTTCTGGTTGTAGATATCACGCCAGATATCAAACGCCCGTTGTGCATCGTCCAGATCGATGAAGAGTTGGCCTTGCAGGACTTCCCTTTTCAGACTGCGGTGGAAGCGCTCCAGCTTTCCCTGGGTTTGCGGGTGATAAGGTCGGGAGTGGCCGACCTTGATGCCCTGGCTCATCAGCCAGACCTCCAGCGCGGTATAAACGCCGGTCTGGTCACCCCATGGCGAACCGTTGTCCATCGTCATGCGCAGAGGCAGACCGTAGCGCCGAAAGGCCCGCATTAGTTGCTCCTGGACGGTTCGGCGCTGCTCATTGGCGCACGCAGCGATGCACAGTGAGAACCGTGAGTGATCGTCCAGTATCGTCAGCGGATGGCAACGTCCGTGTTTCAGGCTGATATGGCCTTTGAAGTCGATCTGCCAAAGATCGTTGGGCGCCTCGTGCTCGAACCGGATAAACGGTTTGACCTCGGCAGCCTTTGGATCAACGCGCGAATGACGCTGTAAAACCGCATGCACGGTGCTGACAGAGGGCATCACTTTGCCGTCGTCTTCCAACACGCGCTTGAGCTTGCGAGCGCCCCAAGCGGCGTACTCCTGACTCACGGTCAAAATCTGCTGCTCAACCTCATCAGCGCAGCGTTTGGGTGACGTCTTCGGTCGTCGAGACTGATCGATCAACCCTTGAGCACCGAGGTTTTCAAACCTGTTGAGCCATTTGTAGGCAGTGCTTGGGCTGATATTGAATCGACGGCAAAGCTGCCGAACATTGGCCCCTTCTTGCCGAGCCAACAGCACGAATTCTGAACGAAGCTGCACGGTGGACACCTCTTCCCAAGACACAGGCCATCTCCTTCGCGATAAGCAATGTGTCTATTAAAATGTGTCCACCATGTCTCCGAACACCTGTCCACCATGTCTCCGGTACATACAGGGAGAGGGCTGGGGTGAGGGGCAAGAGCACCACAAAAACCAAAGCCATGCGCGCCGTGCTCTTCACCACTCAATAGGCCGAGTGTCAGCTCGCCTGCTCTTGATCTTGATCTTGATCCACAGGCGACGTCGGAAGGCTGAGCGGCGGGATTGATCCGGGCGTGGGAGCGCAGCGACCGTTTGGCGCAGCCAAACACAGCGAGAGGAGGTGCAGCGAAGCAAACCGTAGGCGCTGCGCCCGGATCGATCCCGGAGCGAAGGAACCCCGAGCCCCAGCGAGCGGGCCGCACGTAGGAGCAAGCGTTTTTTTGCTTACTTTTTTGAGGCGTTTGTCAAAAAAGTGAGTCGCCGTCAGGGCGAAACCCTAAGCCGCCGTTACCGAAGAAACGGATATACACCCAAAACCCCAAAGAGCATGGTCGGCCCAAAGGCCGCCAAGTCAAAAGCGTGAACCCTGTCAAAACCCTGAACACACAAGCAGAAACATCCCCCGCCATTGAAACCACCCAAACCCTGCCCCATCTAAGACCCATACCCCATTGCGCAGGTGCCCCATGAGCGACCAGCAAGAATTCCCGGAAAACCCCGACGACTACACCGAAGCCGAACACATCGAACACACCTCCAGCGGCAAAGGCCTCGCCCTGCCCGGCCAGAACCTGCCGGACAAGGTCTACATCATCCCGATCCACAACCGCCCGTTCTTCCCGGCCCAAGTCCTGCCGGTCATCGTCAACGAAGAACCCTGGGCCGAAACCCTCGAACTGGTCAGTAAATCCGAACACCATTCCCTGGCCCTGTTCTTCATGGACACGCCCCAGGAAGACCCGCGCCACTTCGACACCGGCGCCCTGCCGCAATACGGCACCCTGGTCAAAGTCCACCACGCCAGCCGCGAGAACGGCAAACTGCAATTCGTCGCCCAAGGCCTCAGCCGCGTACGCATCAAGACCTGGCTGAAACACCATCGCCCACCGTATCTGGTCGAAGTCGAATACCCGCACCAGCCCACCGAGCCGACCGACGAGGTCAAGGCCTACGGCATGGCGCTGATCAACGCGATCAAAGAGCTGTTGCCGCTCAACCCGCTGTACAGCGAAGAGCTGAAAAACTACCTCAACCGCTTCAGCCCCAACGACCCGTCGCCGCTGACCGACTTCGCCGCCGCCCTGACCTCCGCCACCGGCCCCGAACTGCAAGGCGTGCTCGACTGCGTGCCGATGCTCAAGCGCATGGAAAAAGTCCTGCCGATGCTGCGCAAGGAAGTCGAAGTCGCGCGCCTGCAAAAAGAGATCTCGGCAGAAGTTAACCGCAAGATCGGCGAGCATCAGCGCGAGTTCTTCCTCAAGGAACAACTCAAGGTTATCCAGCAGGAACTCGGCCTGACCAAGGACGACCGCAGCGCCGACCTCGAACAGTTCGAGCAACGCCTCGAAGGCAAAGTCCTGCCGGCGCAGGTGCAGAAGCGCCTCGAAGAAGAAATGAACAAGCTGTCGATCCTTGAGACCGGTTCGCCGGAATACGCGGTCACCCGCAACTACCTCGACTGGGCGACCTCGGTGCCGTGGGGCGTGTACGGCGAGGACAAACTCGACCTCAAGCACGCGCGCAAAATTCTCGACAAACACCACGCGGGCCTGGACGACATCAAGGACCGCATCCTCGAATTCCTCGCCGTCGGTGCTTATAAAGGCGAGATCAGCGGTTCCATCGTGCTGCTGGTCGGCCCGCCGGGCGTAGGTAAAACCAGCGTCGGCAAATCCATCGCCGAATCCCTCGGCCGGCCGTTCTACCGCTTCAGCCTCGGCGGTATGCGCGACGAAGCCGAGATCAAGGGACACCGTCGCACCTACATCGGCGCGCAGCCGGGCAAACTGGTGCAGGCGTTGAAAGACGTCGAAGTGATGAACCCGGTGATCATGCTCGACGAGATCGACAAGATGGGCCAGAGCTACCAGGGCGACCCGGCCTCGGCACTGCTGGAAACCCTCGACCCGGAGCAGAACGTCGAATTCCTCGACCACTACCTCGACCTGCGCATGGACCTGTCGAAAGTCCTGTTCGTCTGCACCGCCAACACCCTCGATTCGATCCCCGGCCCGTTGCTCGACCGCATGGAAGTGATTCGTCTGTCGGGCTACATCACCGAAGAAAAAGTCGCCATCGCCAAGCGTCACCTGTGGCCAAAACTGCTGGAAAAGGCCGGCGTGTCCAAGGGCAGCCTGAGCATCAGCGACAGCGCGCTCAAAGCCTTGATCGACGGTTACGCCCGTGAAGCCGGGGTGCGCCAGCTCGAGAAGCAAATGGGCAAACTGGTGCGCAAAGCAGTGATGAAGCTGATTGACGAGCCGAAAGCGGTGATCAAACTCGGGCCGAAAGACCTTGAAGCGTCACTCGGCCATCCGGTGTTCCGCAACGAGCAAGTGCTGTCCGGCACCGGCGTGATTACCGGTCTGGCGTGGACCAGCATGGGCGGCGCGACCTTGCCGATCGAAGCGACGCGGATTCACACGCTTAACCGTGGCTTCAAGCTCACCGGGCAACTGGGTGATGTGATGAAGGAATCGGCAGAGATCGCCTACAGCTACGTCAGTTCGCATCTGAAGCAATTCGGCGGTGACGCGAAGTTCTTCGACGAAGCCTTCGTCCACCTGCACGTACCGGAAGGCGCGACACCGAAGGACGGCCCGAGCGCCGGCGTGACCATGGCCAGCGCCCTGCTCTCGCTTGCACGTAATCAACCGCCGAAGAAAGGCGTGGCGATGACTGGCGAATTGACCCTGACCGGGCATGTGCTGCCGATTGGCGGGGTGCGTGAGAAGGTGATTGCGGCGCGGCGGCAGAAGATTTTCGAATTGATTTTGCCGGAGCCGAATCGGGGGAATTTTGAGGAATTGCCGGATTATCTGAAGGAAGGGATTACGGTGCACTTTGCGAAGAAGTTTGCCGATGTGGCGAAGATCCTGTTCTGACCGGTAGCCTGTAGCCCCTCACCCCAGCCCTCTCCCCCAGGAGAGGGAGCCAACCGAGCGGTCTTGCGCTATGCGCCGACCTGAAACACCGGGTCGATTATGGATTCGCTGACGCACGTTCAGGTCGGCGTACCTCACCAATATCCCCCGGTCAGTCCCCTCTCCCTTTGGGAGAGGGCTAGGGCGAGGGCTTGGCACTGTCACACTTTGTCTCATCTTCAGTTATGCTCGCCGTTCGTCGTGAACACCCGGAGCCACTGACCTTATGTCCCCCACTCGCCTGTTTCTCCCCCTCGCCCTTTCATTGCTGGCCGCGTGCGCCACGCAACCGAAACACAACGTGACCGTGGAAAAACAAAGCGAATGCCCGGTGCGGCTCACTAACGGGCAAAACCTCATCATCATGCTGCCAAGCAACCCGACCACGGGTTATCGCTGGGCGATTCAGGATTCCGCTGGCGGTGTACTGCGTGCACTTAGCCCCGAGGTCTACAGCAATCCGGAAGACGCTGGCGTGGTCGGCGCAGCGGGTTTATCGACCTGGCGCTTCCAGGCCTTCGCCCCCGGCACCGGGCGCCTGCGCCTGACTTCACAACAACCGTGGGCACCGGAAGTGCTGCCAGTGGAAACCTTTGACTGCGCCATTTCGGTAAATTGATCGTGGGCTGGCTGATTCTGGCGCTGATGGGCGCGGTGACGTTTCTCTACGGTGTCAGCACCCATGCGGCGTTGCTGTGCTTGTTGGTCAAACCGTTGCCGGTGCTGGCATTGCTCGGCTGGCTGCACGACGCGCCACCCAGTGACTATCGGCGCTGGATCAGTCTCGGTCTGATTTTCTCGTTGCTGGGTGATGTGTTGCTGGCGTGGCCGGGCGATCTGTTCGTGTTTGGCCTCGGCGCGTTTCTGGTTGCGCATCTGGCTTATCTGAAGGCTTATCTGAGTGACTGCAAGCGTCTGGCGGTGTTGCCGCTGGTGCTCGCCCTCGGTGTTGGCGCGATGCTGCTAGGTCTTCTGATTTCCAGCGGTCTTGGGCCATTGCTGGTGCCGGTGATTGTTTATGGCACGGCGATCAGCGCGATGCTCTGGCGCGCACTGGCCCGTTTGGGCACCGATGTGCCGAAACGCTCGGCGTTGCTAGCGGCGGGCGGTGCGCTGGCGTTTGTGTTCTCGGACAGCGTGATCGGTATTGATCGCTTCGTATCGCCATTCCACGCCGCGCCATACGTCATCATCCTCAGCTACTGGCTGGGCCAGTGGGGCATTGCGGCCTCCGCTTTCTCCCAGACCAAACGGATCTGATCGTTCCCACGCTCCGCGTGGGAATGCATCCTGTGACGCTCTGCGTCATTTGCGCAGGGACGCGGAGCGTCCGGGGCGGCATTCCCACGCAGAGCGTGGGAACGATCACTGGCAAAAAAAACGCTTTATCAGACAACCCAAGCATCCCCGCGCCCTTTTGGCTAAAATGCCGGCCTTTCCATTTACACCGCCGGAACCGCCGTGAGCAAAGAACCCGATCGTATTTTCGCCAAGCCTTTGGCCCAGGTGCCTGACTTCGCCTTCAATGAAGACGTGGTGCGGGTGTTCCCGGACATGATCAAGCGCTCGGTGCCGGGTTACCCGACCATCGTCGAAAACCTCGGTGTGCTCGCCGCACAGTTCGCCCAGCCGAACAGCGTGCTCTACGACCTCGGTTCATCGCTGGGTGCAGTGACTCAGGCCTTGCGTCGTCACGTGCGCACCGACGGCTGCCGGGTGATCGCTGTGGATAACTCTGCCGCGATGGTCGAACGCTGCCGCGAATACCTCAACGGTCAGGATTCGATGTTCCAGGAGTTGCTGCCGGTCGAAGTGATTGAAGGCGACATCCTCGCCCTCGACTTTCAGCCTGCTTCGGTGGTGGCACTGAACTTCACCCTGCAATTTATCGCCCCGGATCAGCGTACCGCGTTGCTCTCGCGCATTCGCCAATCGCTGCTGCCGGGCGGCGCGCTGATCCTCTCGGAGAAGCTGCGCTTCAACGATGCCGAAGAACACGCGCTGCTCACCGATCTGCACGTCGCCTTCAAACGCGCCAACGGCTACAGCGAACTGGAGATTGCCCAGAAACGCAGCGCCATCGAAAACGTCATGAAGCCCGACAGCCTCGAAGAACACCGCGAACGCCTGTTGGCCGCCGGGTTCTCGAAAGTCGTGCCGTGGTTCCAGTGTCTTAACTTTGCCTCGTTGATTGCCTTGCCATGATTGATCTGTCCCCCCTCGCCCGTCGTCTGGCCGGCACGCCGCTGGCCGAATGGGCCAACACCCTGCAGGCGCAACTCGACAAGAAAATGGAGAAAGGTCACGGCGACCTGGAGCGCTGGCAAAGTGCGCTGGATGCCTTGCCGAAAATTCAGCCGAGCGAAATCGATCTGCTCAATGGCCTGAAACTCGACACCGATTGCGACGACGAAACCCGTGCGCAGATGCGTACTGCATTGATGGGTTTGTCGCCGTGGCGCAAAGGGCCGTTCGATCTGTTCGGCGTGCACGTCGACACTGAATGGCGCTCGGACTGGAAATGGTCGCGCGTCGCCCCGCATCTGGATTTGAAAGGCAAACGCATCCTCGATGTCGGCTGCGGCAACGGCTACTACATGTGGCGCATGCTCGGCGCCGGCGCGAACAGCGTGATCGGTGTCGACCCGAACTGGCTGTTCTTCTGCCAGTTCCAGGCGGTGCAGCGTTACCTGTCCGAGCCGAATGCCTGGCACCTGCCGTTCCCGTTCGAAGACCTGCCGCCGAACCTGGAAGGCTTCGACACCGTGTTTTCGATGGGCGTGTTCTATCACCGTCGCTCGCCGATCGAGCACTTGCTGGCGCTGAAGGATTGCCTGGTCAAGGGCGGTGAACTGGTGCTGGAAACGTTGGTGGTGGAAGGCGACAAGCATCAAGTGCTGGTGCCGGAAGACCGTTACGCGCAGATGCGTAACGTGTGGTTCCTGCCGTCGGTGCCGGCGCTGGAGTTGTGGTTGCGTCGTGCCGGGTTCAGCGATATTCGCTGCGTGGATGTGAGCACGACAACGGTGGAAGAACAGCGCGGGACTGAGTGGATGAAGTATCAGTCGCTGAGTGATTTCCTTGATCCCGAGGACCACAGCAAAACCATCGAAGGATTGCCGGCGCCGATGCGCGCGGTGATTGTCGCGAAGAAGTAATCCGACCAATCACCGCGGTGAGCCCACCCCTCACCCCAGCCCTCTCCCCAAGGAGAGGGAGCTGATCATTGAGCTTTTCAACACTTGAGTTCGACTCGGAATCTCAGGTCGACGGACCTCGCCCATCCAGCTCGGTCAGTCCCCTCTCCCCAAGGAGAGGGGGCTGATCGTTGAGCTTTTCAAGACTTGAGTTCGACTCGGAGTCTCAGGTCGACGGACCTCGCCCATCCAGCTCGGTCAGTCCCCTCTCCCTCTGGGAGAGGGTTAGGGTGAGGGGCTTTTTGCTCGGCGAGCACGGAAGAATTCGGTCAGCACGGCGCCACACTCTTCGGCCAAAACCCCGCCTTCATATAGCACTCGATGGTTGAGAAAACCCTGGGTAAAAAACTGCCCCTGACTCTGCACAATCCCCGCCTTCGGCTCCAGCGCGCCATACACCACCCGCGCCACCCGCGAATGCACGATCAAGCCTGCGCACATACTGCACGGCTCCAGCGTCACATACAGCGTGCTACCCGGCAGGCGATAGTTATCCACCGCCTGCGCCGCCGCACGGATGGCGACCATTTCTGCATGGGCACTCGGGTCGCTGGTGCTGATCGGGCAATTGAAGCCGCGCCCGATAATCTCGCCGTCCTGCACCAACACTGCCCCCACCGGCACTTCGCCGAGGGCTGCGCCTTGTGCAGCGAGGGTCAGCGCTTCACGCATGAAGTCTTGGTCACGGCTGCGGTCGATGATGGCCGCGGGGCGAATCTGGCGCATCACTTCACCTCGATGGCGGCCATCAGGCCGGTTTCCATGTGGTCGATCACGTGGCAATGGAACATCCACACCCCCGGATTATCGGCCACCAGCGCCACTTGCGCGCGCTCGTTCTTGCCCAGCAGATAGGTGTCGGTGAAGTACGGAATAATCTTGTGCCGGTTCGACGCGATCACCTTGAAACTCATGCCGTGCAGGTGGATCGGGTGCTGATACTGGGTCATGTTCTTCAATTCGAAGATGTAACTCTGCCCCAGTTTCAGGCTGGCAATCGGTCGGTCAGCGCAGGTCTTGTCGGTGATGTCCCAGGCCTTGCCGTTGATCTGCCACAGGCTCGGCGGCCGGCCATTGTCGACGTTGACCGACACTGAGCCGACCCATTCGAAATTGAAGTTGAGTTTCTCGGCATTGGCCAGGTCCGGCTCTGCCACCGGGTTGGCCGGCAGCGCTTTTGGCCAGTCGCTCGGCGCGTCGGTATTGGCCACCGAACGCAGGGTGCCCAGACGTACCGGACCGTTGCGCAGCGACAATTCTTCGCCCGCCGCCGGCGCCTTGATCGCCAGACAAATACGCATCCCCGGGCCGAGCCAGTATTCCTTGCCCAACGGGCGCGGTTCGATCGGGTTGCCGTCCAGCGCATAGATCTGCGCTTCGACGCCGGGAATGTTGATGCGATAAGTCAGCGTGTTGTCGAGGTTGAGCAAACGCACCCGGGTGATCTGCCCGGCCGGCAGTTCGATCACCGGGGTCGGCACACCGTTGATGGTCGACAAGCGCCCCGCCGTACCGCCACGCGCCGCTTCACGGGGAATACTGAATTCGACAAAATTGCCTTCGTCATCGATGTGCCAGTTCTTCAGGCTCAAGGTCTTTTCGTACTTGAAACCGGTCGGCTCGCGCTCTTCGATGATCAACGGCCCGACCAGCCCGCGCCCGAGCTCTTCGCTGCTGCTGACGTGCGGGTGATACCAGTAACTGCCGGCATCCGGCACGCGGAACTTATAGTCGAAGTACTCGCCCGGCAACACCGGCAGCTGCGACACGTACGGCACGCCGTCCATTTCCAGCGGCAGACGAATGCCGTGCCAGTGAATGGTCGTCGCCACCGGCAAGTGGTTGATGAAACGTACCCGCAGCCATTCACCCTGGCGTACACGCAACTCGGTGCCAGGCGCCGACGGGCCGAATGCCCAGGCCTCGGTCTTGTGCCCCGGCACCAATTCGACGTCCAGCGGTGCGGCGATCAGTTCATAGTCATGGCCCGCCTCGGCGTCGGCCATTTTGCCGAGCCAATAACGCGACGCGCCCCCCGCCCCGACACCAACGACAACAAGACCGGCCAGGCCACCGAGGATTTGGCGACGGGTAAAGGACATGAACTCAACTACCTCACGTATCAGCAGCAGGCCCTGAAAGCCTGCAAAAGGCGAATACGATACACCTGCGGTTGAGAAACAGTAAGGGCGACCTGAGGCCGCACATCACCTGCCGGCTTAAGATCGCAGCCCGGTAATCAGGTGCACCACGCCGTCCGCCAAAGGCATCACGCCCGCGACACCGGCGGCGCTCAACGCGTTCGGGTCCATGTGCGACACATCACGCAACACCACCCGTACCCGCGTCAACGCCAGCGGTTGCTGGGACTGGAGGTTATCCACACCCCCCAGCGCCGCGACAATGTCGCTGCTCAATCCGTCGCTCGGCTCGGCCGCCGCTGCGGGGGTATCCACCACCAGATCCGGGGTCAGGGCTTTCCAGAATGCCTTCTGCAATTGATCGAACATGTTCAGTTCTCCAGAACCCGTAAAGTATCGACGGTTGCCTCATGAAACAGCTGCAACGCCTCACGCACCTGCCCGGCACTTTCCAGACCGAGCACCTGCTGCGCGATGAGCTGACAATCCGCCAGTTCCAGCTCGCGCACCGTTGCCTTGACCGGTGCAATCATCGGCACACTCACCGACAGTTCATCCACACCCAACCCCAGCAACAGCGGCACCGCCAGACGTTCCGAAGCCATCGCCCCGCACACGCCGACCCATTTGCCATGGGCGTGTGCGGCCTTCACGGTCGTGGCGATCAGGCGCAATATCGAGGGATGAAAACTGTCCGCCTGACTGGCCAGACGCGGGTGATCGCGATCCATCGCCAGGGTGTACTGCGTCAGGTCATTGGTGCCAATCGAGAAGAAATCCACCAGCGGTGCAAACAGATCCGCCATCAACGCCGCCGCCGGCACTTCGATCATGATCCCCAGTTTCGGCCGTTGCGTCAGGCCTAGCGCGAGGATTTCCTCGTCGAGCATCTGCCGCGCCAGACGCAGCTCCGACAGTTGCGTGACCATCGGCAACATGATGTGCAAACGCGTCAGATCGCAGCAGCCGAGCATGGCCCGGAACTGCTCCCGCAGTAGCTGCGGACGCTGCAGACACAAACGAATGCCGCGCACGCCAAGGAAAGGGTTGGTTTCGCTGTCCATCGGCACATAGGCCAGCGGTTTGTCGCCGCCGACATCGAGGGTGCGCACCACCAGATTGTGCGCAGGCCCGACACAGCGAGCGATAGCGCTGTAAGTGGCGACCTGTTCGTCGTGGCTCGGCGCGTGGTTGCGGCCCAGATAGAGAAACTCCGAACGCAGCAGGCCGACGCCCGCACCGCCGAGGGCCATGGCCTGCTCGGTTTCCAATAACGAGGCGACGTTGGCCGACACCTCGACGTGATGGCCGTCACAGGTCCGTGCCGCAAGCGTTGCGCTGGCCAGTTCATGCTCATGGCGTTGACGCTGTTGTGCGTATCGAGCCTGCCACTGCCCGACGACCCCAGGGTCGGGATGTATATGTAATTCACCCTTGTCGGCATCGAGCAATATTGGAGTGCCGTTACTCAGCGCGAGCATCTGCACCGGCACCCCGCAGATCGATGGCAGACCACAGGCACGGGCGAGAATCGCCACGTGACTGGTCGCGCCGCCCCCGACCGTAGCGAAGCCCAGCACCTTGCTGGTATCGATGCCGGCGGTCTGCGACGGCGTCAGTTGATCGGCGATCAGAATGCATCCTTGCGGCAACTCCAGCGCCTGCTCGCCAATACCCAGTAGCAACTTGAGGACGCGACGTCCGACATCGGTCAGGTCCGCCGCCCGTTCGGCCAGCAACGCACTGCCCAGTTGGCGAAACATCGCCGCAGTTTCTTCAGTGGCCGCGCGCCAGGCGAACGCCGCACTTTTGCCCTCACTGATCAATGCCTGGGCCTGATCGAGCAGGCCCGGGTCTTCGAGCAGTTCCTGATGCGCCTTGAAGATCTCGGCTTCAGCCTCACCCGTCGCGGTGTCGCGCAAATGCTGCAAGGCCAGATCCGCTTCGATCAGGGCATTGGCGAGAGCCACACGCTCCAGGTCTGCTCCGCCGCCGAACTCGCTGACGTCGAACACCGGTTCGCTGATCTGCACCACTTGGCCCAACGCCGAACCGGGTGACGCACAGACGCCACGCAGAAGAGTCAGAACCTCGGTTTCCACCACCTCGACAGGCGCCGCCGCCGTCACCGTTTCACCGCAGCCTTCGGCCAACAACCGGGTCAGCGCATCGATTGCCGCGTCAGCGTCTTCGCCCACCGCACTGAGCTGCACGCTGTCGCCGAACGCGGTCTGCAACGCCATGATCGCCACCAGAGACTTGGCGTTGGCCTGAGCCTGCTGTTTATGCAGGTAAATCTTTGCCGCGAAAGCCTTTGCCGCTTGCGCGAACACCGCTGCCGGGCGCGCATGCAGACCGTTGGGATTGGGCAGTTTCAACGGCTGTGAAAACCGCGCTGGACTGTCTGCCGCGACTGTCTCTTCACTGATCGCCTGTGCGCTGACAAGCTCAAGCAACGGCTGACCTGTTTCGACCCGCCCGCTCGACGCGACCAGCCAGGTAAACGGCTCACCGCTGACCACCAACATCAACGTCATCAGGCTGCGCGCATGTCGGGCAATGTAGTCGGCGTCGAACTCGATCAGCGCCTGCCCGGCGGCAACCCGTTGCCCCTCTTCGACCAGACGGGTGAAGCCTTGCCCGCCGAGGTTCACCGTATCCAGGCCGATATGCATCAACACCTGTACGCCATGCTCATCGGTGATGCTCACCGCATGCCCGCTGACCTGCACGTTGCTGATGACCCCGGCCAAAGGCGCGCACAAGGTCGATGAGGTCGGATCGATGCACAGACCGTCGCCGATCACGCGCCCGGAAAACACTGGATCGGGCACTTGCTCAAGCGCCATCAGGACACCGGACAAGGGAGCCAGCAGTTGCAATGGTTGGGGTGTGGCCATGACGTCACCTGCAGTTTTTATGCTTTGAAGTGCCCATGGAGCGCGACGCTCCATCAGCATCGCTTATTTCCACCAGTATTCGACCTGAAATCCGACATTCGCACCGTGACGAGCACTGCCGAAGGCGCCGGTATCGGAGAGTGCCGAGCCTTTGGCCAGTTGGTTGGCCGCACGTTTCGCCGCCTCGTTCCAGGTGGCGTACGTGTAATACAGACGCACCTCGGGTCGCGCCCAGAACTCCGGGCCTTTGGGCGACCAGGTCGGGGCAAACGTGAACTTGCTCAGTTTGCGCGTGCCACCCGGGGCTTCAACTTGATCGTGGCCCAGTTCGGTGACCAGTTTGAAGTGTTCGCTGAGCGCGTAGGCGGGACGCACACCCAGAGAGATCCAGTTCTGGTCGACACCGTCCGGACGAATGTCTTTCTGGTACACCGCCGCAATCTGGCCACCGAAACGCGGCGTCACTTGCCAGTCGAAAAATTCGACGATCCGGTAGCTTTTGTTGCTGTCGTCCAGTTTGACGTTGCCGGTATAACCCAGCCCGGTGCCCGGCCCCTCACCGTATTGCAGCGCGAGTTTGTTCTTGCCGCCGAGGAAATCCGTCTGCACATGTTGCGTGGTGATCGCCCAGCCCCGGTGGGCATCGCGGCTGTCGGGTTTGTCGATATAACTCAAGCCGAACTCCAGCTCACCGCCAGGGTTGGTCTTGAACCCGGCGACGTTGAAGTCGTGCCGATTGATGTAGTCCTTTTGGTACAGGTTGTCCTTGCGCGAAAAGGCGTAGCTGTACTTCAGGTCGCCGATCAATACGTCCTCGATCCCGCCCCCGGTGGCGCTCTGGTTCCAGTAGTAGAAGTCGGAAATATGGATGTCATTGCGCTTGTAGTAACGGCGCCCGGCCCACAGAGAACCGCCATTGAGCGCGGGCATCGCCGACCACTGTGCGTAGGCCTGCGGCAAGCGTATCGAGCCGTTGTCATCTTTGAATGTGGGACTGCGGTCGTAACGGTTATACAGCGAAGCCATGCCATCGACACTCAGGACCGAACCGTCGTCGAGGGTGTACAGATCCTGACGCAACTCCAACTCACCGTATTGCTCGCATTCGTTACCCAGACGATATTTGGTCTGCGCCCCCGGTAACTGGAAGCACGACTGACCGCTGCTGTTGACCGACGTGCCGACGCCGCTGCGCAAATAGCCGCCAAACTCCAGCGCTTGTGAAGTCGGCGGTAAGGCCAGGCAAAAACCTGCGACTGCAAGGCTGCGATTTATTGTTGTTTTCATAAGCCACCCCATTGTTTTTATTGTCTGGTTGCATGAATTCGGCGCGCAGAAATCCCCCGCGCAATGCTCTGCGTGTTTTTTTGAAAGCTGTTTTTTTAGTTAAGGATCAGGGATCGATCAGGTGCAGAACGAAGGACTCGTAAGGCCGTAACGTCACCTGGCGTTTGCGCAACGGCCCGTCCGGATAGTTGCTGATCAACGGGCGCTGGCTCATTGACTCGCTGATGATCGTCGCCGGCAATTCCACTTCACAGGTTGTCCCGTAGAAGTTGTTCACCACCAACAAACGCTCGGCGCTGCCTTCACGTACATAGGCCCAGACTTGTGGATGTTCGGGCAGTAATTGTCGGTACACCCCCTCGGTCATCAACGATTCGCGGCGACGCAGTGCGATCAGATTGCGGTAGTGATGGAGTACCGAATCGGGGTCATCGAGCTGCCTGGCGACGTTGATCTGCGCGGCATTGGCCGGCACTCCGATCCATGGCTCGACACTGCTGAAACCGGCGTTCGGCCCGGCGTCCCAGTGCATCGGCGTACGGCCGTTATCACGGGATTTCTGCTTGATTGCCGCCATGTTGTCGGCATCACTGCTGCCGGCTTCGCGCTTGAGGCGAAAAATGTTCAGCGTCTCGACGTCGCGATAATGCTCGATCGATTCGAACCCCGGATTGGTCATGCCCAACTCTTCGCCCTGATACACGAACGGCGTGCCCTGGAGAAAATGCAGCGCGGTGCCGAGCATCTTCGCCGAGCGTTCGCGATACTCGCCGTCATTGCCGAAACGCGAGACCACTCGCGGTTGATCGTGGTTACACCAGAACAGCGCGTTCCAGCCGCCACCGGCCTGCATGCCGGTCTGCCAGTCGGACAGAATCCCCTTGAGCTGGAGGAAATCGAAATCGGCGCGCACCCACTTCTGCAGGTTCGGATAATCGACTTTCAGGTGATGAAAGTTGAAGGTCATCGACAGCTCTTTAGACTGCGGATTCGAATAACGAATGCAGTGTTCGAGGCTGGTCGATGACATCTCGCCGACATTGATCAGGTCGTGCCCCTCGAAGACTTCGCGGTGCATCTGCTGCAAGTACGCGTGGACATTCGGCCCGTCGGTATAAAAGCGCCGGCCATCGCTGCGGTCTTCGGGAAAGTCCTCCGGCTTGGAGATCAGATTGATCACGTCCAGACGAAAACCACCCACGCCCTTGTCCCGCCAGAACTGCATCATCCGGAACACTTCAGCGCGCACCTTGGGGTTGTCCCAATTGAGGTCGGCCTGGGTGTGGTCGAACAGGTGCAAGTAATACTGACCGGTCTGGGCTTCGTACTCCCAGGCCGAACCGCCGAATTTGGATTCCCAATTGTTCGGCTGATCGCGCCAGATGTAGAAATCACGGTAAGGGTTGTCGAGGCTGCTGCGCGCCTGCTGGAACCATACGTGTTCGATCGAGGTGTGATTGACCACGATGTCGAGCATCAGCTTGATTCCGCGCTTGCCCGCTTCGGCGATCAGCAATTCGCAGTCGGCCATGCTGCCGTAGCTCGGATCGATGGCGTAGTAATCGCTGATGTCATAGCCGTTGTCGCGTTGCGGCGAACGCAGAAATGGCGTGATCCACAAACAGTCGACACCCAGCCACTGCAGGTAATCGAGCTTGGCGACGATACCGAGCAGATCACCTGTCGGGTTGCCGGCGTGGCTATGAAAGCTCTTCGGATAGATCTGGTAGATCACCGAACGTTGCCAGTCTTGCATGGCACATTTCCCTCTTGAATTTTACGAGCTCTGTAGGAGCTGCCGAAGGCTGCGATCTTTTGATTTTGAGAGGCAAGATCAAAAGATCGCAGCCTTCGGCAGCTCCTACAGATCGATTCAGGCAACCCGATAACCGGGGCGGACAATCTTCATGCTCAATGCACAGGTCAGAACAAACGGCACGAGCATGGCAATCAGCATCCCGAGCACAAACATCGGGATGTACTGCGGAATGATCGAGATGAAACCCGGCAGACCACCGACGCCGATGGCCGAGGCCTGAACCTTGTTCAGCGACAGGAACACACAGCCCAGCGCCGAGCCGGTGAGCGCGGCGTAGAACGGAAACTTGTAGCGCAGGTTTACGCCGAACATCGCCGGCTCGGTGATCCCGAAGTAGGCGGAAATCGCCGAGGTCGACGCCATGCTCTTGTCCCGCGCATTACGGGTCATCCAGAACACCGCTAGGGCGGCGCTGCCTTGGGCGAGATTGGACATGACGATCATCGGCCAGATGAAGGTGCCGCCCTGGGTCGAGATCAATTGCAGATCGACCGCGAGAAACATGTGGTGCATGCCGGTGATCACCAGCGGCGCATACAGCAGACCGAAAATCGCGCCTCCGACCATCGGGGCCAGATCAAACAGCATGACCAGCCCTTCGGTGATGAAGATGCCGATGTGGCGGGTCACCGGGCCGATCACTGCCAGCGCCAGCACGCCCGTAACGACGATGGTGGTGATCGGCACCACGAGCAATTGAATGGCGTTGGGCACGCGCGCCCGCAGCCATTTTTCGATGACGCTCATCACGTAGGCGGCCAGCAGAATCGGCAGGATCTGCCCCTGATAACCGACTTTTTCCACCTGAAACAGCCCGAGAATGTCGAAGTACGGCAACTGCTGCCCGTCGAGCCCGGCCACGGCCTTGCCATAGTTCCAGGCGTTGAGCAGATCCGGATGCACCAGCATCAGGCCGAGCACGATGCCGAGGATCTCGCTGCCGCCAAAACGTTTGGCCGCCGACCAGCCCACCAGCGCCGGCAAAAACACGAACGAGGTGTTGGCCATCAGATTGATCAGGCTCCACAACCCGTCGAGTTTCGGGTAGGCATCGAGCAGGGTCTGCCCGTCAATGAACATGCCTTTGGCACCGAGCAGATTGTTGATGCCCATCAGCAGGCCGGCAATGATCAGTGCTGGCAGGATCGGCATGAATACATCGGAAAACACCCGCACCAGACGCTGCATGGCGTTGATCTTTTCGGCGCTTTTCTGTTTGACGTCAGCGATGGTCGACGCCGCGAGACCGGTCTGGCGACGCAGTTCGGCATAGACCTTTTCCACTTCGCCCGGACCGATCACCACCTGATACAAACCACCGGTGAAGAACGAGCCCTTGACCAGATCGATCTGATTGAGCGTGGCAGTGTCGACCAGGCTCGGGTCCTTCAGGGCCAGTCGCAACCGCGTGACGCAATGGGCGGCCTGTTCGAGGTTGTCGCTGCCGCCGAGGCTTTGCAGCAATTGCCTGGCGATATTCGGGTAGTCGTGGCTCATGCTAGTTCTTCCGCTATGGATTGTTGTTATTGGCAGCACGCCGAAGCGAAAAATACTCGTCTGTACGAGTTAATGCAACAACTCGTACAGACGAGTTTGTTTATGTATGTTCCTGCCAGACCGAAGACGAATTTTCCTACTCAGCCCTAAGGTGATTTCCATCGTCCACATGGACAAAGCCCTACCCTGGCCTTAAGGTTCGAAGCTTTGAGCACAGTCGGCACCGAGCCTACCCATGAGCAAATACAACCAGATCTATAGCGATCTGCTGGCCAACATCACGACTGAACGCCTGGAGCGCGGCGCCCGCCTGCCTTCCGAAACCGAACTGATGGACAGCTATCAGGCCAGCCGTGGCACGGTGCGCAAGGCCATCGAATTACTTCAAGAGCGTGGCTTTGCGCAGAAAATCCACGGCAAAGGCACCTTCGTGCTTTCGACCAACCCGATCGAGTTTCAACTCGGCGGCATCGTCAGCTTTCAAGAGACCTACCCGCGCTTGGGCAACGACGTCAGCACCGAAGTGGTCGAGCTGAGCCAGATCCCGCTCGAAGGCGCCCTGCTCGAGCACATCCACGCCGAACCCGGCAGCCTCATCACCCGTATCAAGCGTGTGCGGCGCATTGACGGCAAACGGGTCATCCTCGACATCAACCACTTTGTCAGCGAAGTGATTCCCGGCCTGTCCCTCGACATTGCCGAACAGTCGATCTATGCGCATATCGAACAGACATTGCAGTTACAGATTGCCTACGCCCAACGCACCATCGAAGCCGTGCCGCGCAGCAAGGACGATCAACTGCACCTGGACCTCGACGGCCAGAGCCATGTGATCGTGGTCAGCAACCAGACCTTTCTTCAGGACGGTCGGCAGTTCGAGTACACCGAATCGCGGCACACCCTCGACAAGTTCTACTTTTCCGACGTGGCTCGGCGCTGACCCCGACACATTTCCAACGATCGTGTGCGGTACATATGTAGTGCACTCCCCTTGAGCGAATCGGCCATGCTCGGCTCTCATTTCTCAAGGATGGAGAAAGCATGTACGCCACCCAACCACGTCCTCTGCCAAACGCGGCAGACAAAGCGGCGCTGAAGCGAATCGCCTATACCGTCGTGCAGAACTGCCCCGGTCTGCAGGACGCCGCCCATCAAGCGGCCCGTGATCTGCTGGAAGCCAAAGGCTTGTCGAGCCTTGATCCGGATCAGGTTTATTTCCACCGTTTCAAGACCGCCCAAAGCAGCACCCGCTCGTTTACCGGCTGGGAGCACATCCGCGAAAAACCCTACGAATCGATGACCCTGACACAGTTGGTGATTCATCGTTTTCGCACCACCGACCAGGACAACGCTGATCTTCTCGATCTGTACGGCGGCTTCTACACCGAAGGTCCGCAGGGCGAGAATTTCGACGAGAAAAATCAGGTGCGCCTGCACGGCAACGAGGTCTTGAACGCGTTCTGGAGCCTCGATTTCAGTGGTCACTACACCGCCACTCTGACGGACTTCTGGAACAGCCACGCTGACGACTTCCGCACATTGGCCAAGTGCAATTTCCTTAGCCGTGCGGTGCAGGCCCTGGATCTTGGGCAGCTCACCGGCAGTGACTTTCAATGGCTGATGGACTCGGTGGTGGGGCCTGTAAGCTGGCCGGTCACCCTGAGCATGCTGCACACGAGCCACACCGCAACGGGGGAGGTATGCGCCTTCGACATTGACGGGCACGTCGCCACGCAGCTGCTGCGCATCGTCGACCCCGCCGGCCGGCAGATTATCTATCTGCCCAGTGAAGCCGAAGCCTTCGTGGTCAAGGAAACGCCGGCGGACCTGCATTGGTGGGTTCTGGATCAGCTGAACGACGCAAAACGCCGCGCGACCTTCCTGAATCATTTTGCCCTCGCCGATCGTCAGCACATGAGCGAGAACATTACCGATCTGATGAATCGCCTGGTGGCCACCTGGGGCCGGGCCGACCATCACCTGATCAACCGCACAAACCAGGTGCTGAGCGATGATGCATTCAGCTGGCTGCGCGACACCACACGTCAGGCGATGTTTGCTGAAGCTCACCTGTCGCTGACGTCCAATGGTGATCTGCGCAAAAAACTGTGGATCGGCTACTTGAGTGCAGGCCTCAAGGTGTTTGGACCGATGGCCACTGTCGGTTGGCCGCTGGCGTTGCCGGTCATAGGCGCGACCATCGCCAGCATGGGCCTGAATATCGATCAGGCGCAGAACGGCAAGAGCAACGCCGAACGCAAGGCGGGCGTATTGGGTGCGGTATTGAGTGGCATCAATCTGTTATTCAATCTTCCATTGCTGATCGGCACCGGGCCGATGCTGGAGGTGGGCGCCGAGGTAGAAGCGGCAGAGGCCGCAGAAATGGCCGAGTACAGCGAAGCCTTGAATCCCTCCGCCGAAGCCGCCCCCCCATTGCAGATCATGGTGCCGGACGATCTCGACATCACCGTGCCAAATATCGATGAAACGACGCTGATTCCGGCGCAGAACGCCCCACCGCCCCCGGTGCCCGAACGCTATCAATGCAACGAGCTGCTCGATGGCGCGGCACTCGGCGAGGGATACGGGAAATTCCACGGCGTGTACCGTCTCGACTCTGATCCGCCCTATGCCGTTCTGATGAATGACACTCCGTACTATGTCCGCTACTTCGCCAACTCTCGCGGCGGTGGCGACTGGGCAATCGTTGACCCGGAGCGTCCCAACCAGCTTGTTCACGCCTTGCCGATCCGCCTCAATGGCGAAGGGCAGTGGGAGCGGATGCCAGCCCTGGGCCTCAAAGGTGGCGGCCAGTGCATGGGCAAACAATGCACCCCGGATCTCGAACTCGACACCTTCGAACCTGTATCACCCGAGGCGGCCGCTCCACCGGCGGAAGAACTGCAACCCTCGACATCGCGCCCCCCGCGTCCTGTAACCAGCGCCTACGACATCGATCCGCCGGTGCGCCGTTCCATTAAAAGCTGGGCGTTGAACCTCAACGAAACCCATGCCCAGTTGCAGCCCGACGGAGAAGGCGGTTTTGGCATGGATGACCCGTTCGAATTGTATGCCGCCGGCAAACGCAAGCTGCTGCAAAGTTCGGCCCGAGGCTTTTTCAAGAATCTGCCGTGGATCATCCAGCCTGCGCGTCCGGCAATCCCCGAAATCAGCCGTCTGATGCCGCTGGCCGATCTTGTCGATGGCATTTTTGAAAGTGCTTCAGGGCTAGTGGTGGGAGAAACCCTTGATCGCATCGCCAGCCTGCGTTTTCTGATTGAAAGCATGCCGGCACTGGCCCGCCACGCGAAAACCCTCTACATGCGCGGGCTGCTCAGTGACTTCGCTCAGGTTGAGCTGAACCGCTACTTCACCAGCGGCAACATGACCGTTGATTTGCGCACTTACCTGAGCAGCCTGGGCACCGATCCCGCCAGTCGATTCAACCCACTGGAACTGGTCCAGGTCGCGCGAGCGAACGGCGTTCGGGTCCAGGCGATCGACTGCGCCGCCAGCTACAAAATGAAAACCCCGCTGCCCTCCGTCGACGAGCAGATGATGAGCACCTATCTGACAAACGACATCATGACCGGCGACGTCTACCTCAACAGCCCGGGAAAATGGATCGTAGTGACGGATGCTCACAACACCAATACCTTCAGAGGACTGCTGGGCATCAGTGAATTGAAAGGAGCAATCGGTCTGCGAATCGATGAAGTCGGCATTGGTGAAGAGCTGGGTGTGGATGTCGATCCGGGTATTGAAGTGCCACGCGGCAGCTCGCCCGGTGGCACTGTCAGGCAAGGAAATCCGGATCTGCTTCGCGCCGACTTGCGCTTGAAAGTTCTGGCACCCGAGCTGGTCTGGAGCGAGGAGACGCTGGAGAATCTTTTGTACCGGCGCGGCATGTATCTGTTCGAAAAAGCGGGCGACAGCTACACCCTGATCCACCGCAGCAAACAGGGCATGCTCCAGCGCACTCCGATATCTCGATTGAGTGACGGCAAGGTCTCTCTCCACCGACCTGCGTGGCAGCGGGTGAATGACATTGAGTTCGCCGACCTTAAAGACATGTCGCAACGGTTGTCCGATACCGGGCTGATATTGCGTAGCCGGATTCCTGATTGAGGCTCTCCGGTTAAAACTGAGCATGGAAGGCCCGACAACAAAAAATGCCAGTCAGCAGAACTGACTGGCATTTTTCATCAACCTTCCATGCGTTCGTGAAGCCAGCTAACGCCTGGAGGACGCCCTGCAGACAGTCCTCCTCCATCACTCCGACTCCATTATCAATAGTGGGCAATATGCGATAGCCGGGTAGTGCACTGCCCTTGCACCAATCGGTCATGCTCGGTTTTTGTTTCTCAAGGATGAAGAACGCATGACCTCCCCCGAACGACGTCTCCTGCCAAACGCAGCGGACAAAACTGCCCTCAAAGCGATTGCCACGACGATCGTGCAGACTTGCCCGAGTCTGCTCGACGCAGCCCGGCAAGTCGCCAACGAACTCCTGGCGGACAAAGGCCTGTCCGGCCTCGATCCCGACCGGGTTTACTTCCACCGTTTCAAAACGGCGCAGAGCAGCGCGCTGACCTTCACGGGTTGGGAACATTTGCTCGAAAAGCCTTACGAAACGCTCACCCTCACGCAGTTGGTGATCCATCGCTTTCGTGCGACTGATCAAGACAACGCAGACCTGCTTGGCCTTTACTGCGGCTTCTATTCGGATGGCCCGGAGGCGGAAAACTTCAATCAGAGCAATGAAGTACGGTTGCTTGGCAGCGATGTTCTGAAAGCGTTCTGGGACGTCGACTTCAGCGCGCGCTACACAGGTCAACTGACGACATTCTGGCAAACCTCGTCGGATAACTTCCGCGCCTTGGCAAAGTGCAACTTTCTCAGCCTGGCGGTGCAGGCGCTGCAACAAGGTGACCTTGACGGAACTGATTTCCAACGCGTCGTCGCCTCGGTTATCGGGCCCGTCACCTGGCCCGTCACCTTGCAAATGCTGCAAGCGCTACACCCGGTCGGTGCTGAAGTGCGGGCACTGGATCTCGATGGCCAGGTAGCCTCCAATGCGCTGCGTCTGGTGGAAGACAGTGGCAGGCAGACCCTTTACTTGCCAGGCGAAGCCCAGTCATTCCTCTTGATGGACAATGAAACGGATCTGCACTGGTGGATGCTTGAGCAGATGAATTCAGAGGACAAGCGCACGGCCTTTCTCAAGCATTTCCCGCTGGCTGAGCGCAATCACATGACCGAAAACCTCACCGACCTGATGAACCGTCTGGTGAGCACCTGGGGCCACAGCGATCACCGAATGATCAATCGCAGCAACGTCGCGATCAGCGGTGACGCATTCACTTGGTTGAGCGAGTCGACACGCACGAGCATGGTTGCCGAGGCGCATCTGGCGCTCACTTCCAACAGTGCCCTGCGCAAAAAACTCTGGATCGGTTATTTGAGTGCCGGTCTGAAAGTATTCGGTCCGATGGCAGCAGTGGGCTGGCCTGTGGCGTTGCCTTTGATTGGCGCGAGCATCGCGAACATGGGATTGAACATCGATCAGGCCATCAACGGCACTACGCCAACCGAACGCAAGGCCGGTGTTACTGGCGCAGTGCTCAACGCGATCGACATTGTGTTCAACATTCCGTTTCTGATCAGCACTGGCCCACAACTTGAAGTGGGCCCACAGGTGGAGTTTGCTGAAGCTGAAGAAATGCGCGGGTTGATCGAGCTCACTTCGCCTGAACCACCATTCTTGCCGCCTCGGGATCTACCGCCAGTCACGGCGGTTGATCCAGAGGCGGCCGTTGAGCTGGCAAACGAAATCCCCATCGAGACGACCCTCGCATCCAGCCAGCAGTTGGCCACGGCTGCTGCGCGCCAGGGTTCGTCTTTTCCAAAGACTCCTGCCAAATATCGATGCAACGAGTTACTGGCACAGCGTTCTGTAGAAGCAGCGCCAGGCAAATATGAGGGTATTTACCGCCTGGACAAGGAGCCGGGCCATGCCATCGAAATGGAGGGTGCCACGTACTACGTGCGCTACTTTGCCGACTCTGAAGACAGTGGCAACTGGGCCATTGTCAATCCCGAACGCCCCAATCAATTCGCGTACTCGTTACCCGTACGCTTCGGTAGTAGCGGCAAGTGGGAACGCATACCCGCGCTGCGTCTCAGGGGAGGAGGCCAATGCGTGGGCAAGGCGTGTTTCCTGGACACTGACCTGACCTCGTCCTCGGCCCCGGATCCGGCCACGCCGTCCGCGGAGCTTCCCCTCGTCGAACCGGTTTCACCGGTTGCGCGGCCGTTGCGCCTGGTTACTCCTCTCAACGACATCATCGGAATGGACTTGGCGAAAATGAAAAGATGGGCAATGAACTTGCCCGAGACTTCCGTCGAGCTTGCCAGTGCAAACCAGGGTAAATCATCAACTACCGATACGTATGCAGCCTATTTCCGCGACAGACGCACGTCCATGCTAAACGAGGCCAAAGAGTATTACTCAGAACTGAACTGGACCAACCTGCCCGCACGACCAGTCATCCCGCAAATCGACGCCGAGATGCAGGCCGCTGAGTTGATTGATCGCATCTTTGCCAATACCGATGGGCTGGTCGTCGGCGAAACACTTGATCGCATCGCCAGTATGCGTTTCATGATCGAAAACATGCCGACGTTTTCACGGCATATCCGCACACTATACGTACGTGGCTTGCTGAGTGATTTTGCCCAGGAAGATCTCAATGACTTTTACCGCTCGGGAGAGATGTCAGAGGATCTTCGAGGCTACTTGTCCAGCCTGGGTACCGACCCTGATGAACGATTCAACATCCTTGAACTGATCAAGGCTGCTCAGGCCAATGGCATCCGGCCCCATGGGCTTGAAGTCGCGCACAGTTACAAGTTGAAGGTACCGCTGACTTCGATCGAAGAGCAGATGATCCACGCCCGGCTCGCCAATCAAATCATGTGGGGTGACGATCTCCTCAACAAACCAGGGAAATGGGTTGCCCTGGTCGACGCAACGAACACCAATACCTTCAGAAATCTGCCAGGCATCAGCGAACTCAGAGGCGGCATCGGTTTACGGATCGAAGAAGTGGCGTCCACCGAAGTGGTGGACATCAGAGTCGACCCGGGACTGGAAGTCGCTCGAGGTCCGTTTGATAACGGGGCAACGACGCGCAACTCCTCCGACGTCTTATACGCTGATCTGCGCTTGCAGATCGCAGCACCTGTGCCGCAATGGACTGAGGCAACAGTGAACACACTGCTGAATCGCAACGGCATGTTCATGTTCGAGAAAACGCAAAATGCATACACACTCGTGCGTCGCGACAGTGCCAGCAATATTGTTCGAACAATGGTGAATCGCAGAAGGGACGGTCAGGTTTACATCTGGGCACAGACGATGCCGCGGATCAGCGGCATCATGTTCCGTGACCTCGGCGCGTTATCCCAGCGCTTGATAGAGATCGGCTTGACCCTGCAAAGTCGCTTGCCCAGCTGACTGTTTTCAGGGTATGAAACGAAAAAACCCTTGGCTTCAGGCCAAGGGTTTTTCGTTAATCAACCTGCAGCGGGATCACTCCCACTCAATGGTCGCCGGCGGCTTGCTCGACACGTCGTAAGTGACGCGGGAGATGCCTTCGATTTCATTGATGATGCGGCCGGAGACGGTTTCCAGCAGTTCGTAAGGCAGGTGAGCCCAACGCGCGGTCATGAAGTCGATGGTTTCCACGGCACGCAGGGCAACCACCCAAGCGTAACGACGGCCATCGCCAACAACGCCAACCGATTTCACTGGCTGGAACACCACGAACGCCTGGCTGACTTTGTGGTACCAGTCGGCTTTGCGCAGTTCTTCGATGAAGATGTGGTCGGCACGACGCAGCAGGTCGGCGTATTCCTTCTTCACTTCACCGAGGATGCGCACGCCCAGGCCCGGGCCCGGGAACGGGTGACGGTAGACCATGTCGTACGGCAGGCCCAGTTCCAGGCCCAGACGACGGACTTCGTCCTTGAACAGTTCGCGCAGTGGCTCGACCAGTTTCAGGTTCATCTCTTCCGGCAGGCCGCCCACATTGTGGTGCGACTTGATCACGTGGGCCTTGCCGCTTTTCGCGCCAGCCGACTCGATCACGTCCGGGTAGATGGTGCCCTGAGCGAGGTACTTGATGTTTTCCAGTTTGTTCGACTGGGCATCAAAGACGTCGATGAAGGTGCGACCGATGATTTTGCGCTTCTTCTCCGGGTCGGCTTCGCCGGCCAGGTTGTTGAGGAACTGCTCTTCAGCGTTGGCGCGGATCACTTTGACGCCCATGTTCTCGGCGAACATGGCCATCACTTGCTCGCCTTCGTGCAGACGCAGCAGGCCGTTGTCGACGAAGACGCAGGTCAGTTGGTCGCCGATGGCTTTGTGCAGCAGCGCAGCAACAACCGAGGAGTCAACGCCGCCGGACAGACCCAGCAGCACGTTGTCGGTGCCGACTTGTGCGCGGATGTTGGCGATGGCGTCTTCAGCGATCTTCGACGGCGTCCACAGGGCTTCACAGCCGCAGATGTCGAGGACGAAGCGCGACAGGATACGACCGCCCTGTTTGGTGTGGGTCACTTCCGGGTGGAACTGCACGCCGTAGTAGCCACGGTCGTCGTTGAACATACCGGCGATCGGGCAGCTTGGGGTGCTGGCGAGGATGTGGAAGTCTTGCGGCATCTTGGTGACCTTGTCACCGTGGCTCATCCACACGTCGAGGCCGAACAGGCCGTCAGCGTCGATGTGGTCTTCGATGCCGTCGAGCAGGCGGCTCTTGCCAACCACGTCAACGCGGGCGTAACCGAACTCACGCAGTTCGGAACCTTCAACCTTGCCGCCCAGTTGCTCGGCCATGGTCTGCATGCCGTAGCAGATACCGAAAACCGGTACGCCCAGGTCAAACACGGCCTGTGGGCAACGCGGGCTGTCGGCGACGTGCACGGACTCGGGGCCGCCGGCGAGGATGACGCCTTTAGGAGCGAATTCGCGGATCGCATCTTCGTCCATGTCGAACGGGTGCAGTTCGCAGTACACACCGATTTCACGCACGCGGCGGGCAATCAGTTGGGTGTATTGCGAACCGAAGTCGAGGATCAGGATGCGGTGAGCGTGAATATCGAGGGCCATGATTCAGTCTCGTTTAAGTCGTTCAGAAACAGTCGTGATTCAGAAACAACTCGGGGCTGAATCAAACAGCCCCGGTTGCTTACTTTATTGCTTGAAGGCTCAACCTACGCGGTAGTTTGGCGCTTCTTTGGTGATCTGCACGTCGTGAACGTGGGATTCGGCCATGCCAGCGCCGGTGATCCGCACGAATTCAGGCTTGGTGCGCATTTCTTCGATGTTGGCGCTGCCGGTGTAACCCATCGAGGAACGCAGACCGCCCATCAACTGGTGAATGATCGCGCTCAGGGTGCCTTTGTAAGGAACACGGCCTTCGATGCCTTCCGGAACGAGTTTCTCGGCGCCTGCCGAGGAGTCCTGGAAGTAACGGTCGGAGGAGCCTTGAGCCTGGGACATGGCGCCCAGCGAACCCATGCCGCGATACGCCTTGTACGAACGGCCCTGGAACAGTTCGATCTCGCCCGGCGCTTCTTCAGTACCGGCGAACATCGAGCCCATCATCACGCAGGAAGCACCGGCGACGATGGCCTTGGACAGGTCACCGGAGAAACGGATGCCGCCGTCGGCGATCAACGGAACGCCAGTGCCTTCAAGGGCAGCGGCAACGTTGGCGATAGCACTGATTTGTGGGACGCCGACACCGGCGACGATACGGGTGGTGCAGATCGAGCCAGGGCCGATACCGACCTTGACTGCGTCAGCGCCTGCTTCGGCCAGAGCCTTGGCAGCGGCGCCGGTGGCGATGTTGCCGCCGATCACCTGCACTTCAGGGAAGTTCTCTTTGACCCAGCGAACACGGTCGATCACGCCTTTGGAGTGACCGTGTGCGGTATCGACTACCACGACGTCCACACCAGCGTTGACCAGGGCTGCGACGCGGTCACCGGTGTCTTTACCGGTACCGACAGCAGCGCCCACGCGCAGACGACCTTGATCGTCCTTGCTGGCCAGCGGGTAGGCTTTGGCTTTTTCGATATCGTTGACGGTCATCATGCCTTTGAGGGCGAATTTGTCGTCGACGATCAGCACGCGCTCGATGCGGTGCTTGTGCAGCAGTTCGCGTGCTTCGTCCTTGCTCGCGCCTTCCTTGATCGTGACCAGACGCTCTTTGGGCGTCATCACTTCACGGACGGTGGCTTCCAGACGGCTTTCGAAACGTACGTCACGGGAAGTGACGATGCCGACCAGGTCGCCATCGTGCAGAACCGGAACGCCGGAAATGTTGTGCATGCGGGTCAATTCGAACAGATCACGAACCGTGGCATCAGCCTCGATGGTGATCGGATCCTTGACGACGCCGGCTTCGAACTTCTTGACCTTACGCACTTCGGCAGCTTGCTGCTCGATGGTCATGTTCTTGTGGATAATGCCGATGCCACCTTCCTGAGCCATGGCGATTGCCAGACGGGCTTCAGTGACGGTGTCCATTGCAGCAGAAACCAGAGGAATGTTCAGCTCGATGCCACGGGTAAGGCGGGTCTTGAGACTGACTTCGTTAGGAAGTACCTCGGAATAACCAGGCACTAAGAGAATGTCGTCGAATGTCAGAGCTTCTTGGCTGATACGCAGCATCGCGGGGGCTCCCGAGCGGGAAAATGGAAGCGCGCCATTATAGTCAGACACCCCCTGCTGTTCAATGTAAAACTCAGCTTAATATCAATGTTGCTGATGTACGGGAAATCCCCGCCCCTACAGCTCCACCTTGACCCAAGAGACAGGTTGATCGAGCCAATCGGCGAACTCATCGATAAAGCTTTGCTTGAAGCCCGCCTCCAGCCAGTTATTGAAGATGAAACCAAGGTTGGAGAACGCGCATTCCTGCAAAAACAGAAAACCGTTGATGTCATCTTCGTGCCCGCATTCCGGGCAAGTGAAGTTGTCGGTGCGGCCCGGGAACCAGTCTTCAAGGCTTTCGAACAGTGCTTCGCCGACTTCACGACGGCACTCGGCGCAACCAGCTTCTTCGAGGAAGCCCTTGGCCGGCGTGTAGATGCAGCGCTTGGTGACGATCTCCAGCCCGTTGATCGGCTCACCGAATGGCAAGGCTTGCGGGTGCAGGACCACAGCACGGGCGCCATCGGCAATCGCGTAAGCCATGCGGTTACCGGTGCGGCCACAGGTGGTCAGCTCTTCCTTGATGATGTTCTTGCGCACCAGCCAGCGCACGATCGCCCGCGCCCGGGGTTCGTGGACCGGCAGGGTGGAGATTTTCGGGACGATGATGCTTTGCGAATTCATGGTGCAGCCTGCGACGTCAAATGGAAATTCTGCGGTGCTCACTCCGCCGCCATCGCGGGCAAGCCCGCTCCCACAGGGATCTCGTTCGGTCACAAATGTTGTGTACACCAGAGAAACCTGTGGGAGCGGGCTTGCCCGCGATGGCGTCAGTGCGGCCGGCAGCTTAATCCCTGACGAAATCCGGTCAAGTGCTGAGGTAGCGTCCGATCAATGCGAGCCCGCTCGCCAGCACCAGCCACGTCACCAATCGCACAAACGCCTCGCGCGACAGGCGCATGGTCAATCGCCGCCCGATCCACAACCCCAGCGCCATGGCCGGCAACAGACACAGCGCCAGCATCAACAAGGGTAGCTCGGCATATACACCGGCGATAGCAAACAGGCTCAAACGCACCACCGTGCTGCAACTGATCAACGCACTTTGCGTAGCCCGCGCCGCATCCTTCGGCAGCCGACTATTCAGATAGATCGCATAAAGAAACCCGCCACTGCCAAACAGCGCCCCAAACAACCCGCCCACCGTCCCCATCGGCACCGCCCATGCCGCCGACAATTGCGTTGGCCGCGCCTTCACCCACAAGCTGTAAATCGCATAGGCGCTGATAAACAGCCCCATCAACAACAGCAATACATCGGATTTGAGGTTGAGCAGAAAAATCACCCCCAGCGTGCAACCGACTGCCATACACGGCAGCAGCCGCAGCAACTCGGGTTTGGCCACATCCCGCCGCGACGGCAGCAGATTGCCGAACGCCGCAACAAAATCCAGCAGCACCAGCAACGGCACGATTTTCGACAACGGCATGAACAGAATCAGAATCGGCCCCGCCACCAGCGCCGTGCCAAACCCGGCAATGCCGAACACGATATAGGCCAGGGCGATCCCCAGCCCGATCACCGCCCAGCCGCCGGTGCCCCATGTCCACTCACTCAACAACCCGGCCACGCTCATTGATCTGCTTCCTTAATAAGCCTGAGATGACTTTAGCCAGCGCCGAGGGTTGCGACTAATATCTTAAAAGTCGCTCACCCATCTCAAAAAGGCATGCCTGATGCTTTCAACCCGTCAACTGCGTTACTTCGTCGAAATCGCTGAGTGCGGCAGCTTCAGTTCGGCAGCCGAACGGTTGTTTGTTGCGCAATCGGCGCTGAGCCGGCAGATCAAGGACATGGAGACGCGGCTGCAAACACCACTGTTCGAACGAACCGCGCGCCAGCCTCGCCTGACAGCGGCAGGCGAGGCGTTTTTGCCGCGCGCCAGAAATCTGCTCAATGAGTTGAGCAAGGCCAGTGCCATGGCCACTGAAGTCGGTAACGGTCAGCTCGGCACATTGCGCCTCAGCCACTCCAGCACCGTGTCGATCAGCGGACGTTTGCTCGGTGAAATCGGTGCGTATCTGCAGCAACAGCCTGGCGTGTCACTGGATATCGGCAAGTTGTCTTCCGAGGCGCAACTGGAAGAGTTGGCCGAAGGACGCCTCGATATCGGCCTGCTGCGCCTGCCCGTGTTGCGCCAGCGCGAAGGTATTCAGATTGTCCCGCTGTTTACTGAACGGTTGCTGCTGGCGGTACCGATGGATCATCGATTGGCCGACGCTGAACGTGTCGATTTGGCACAACTGAAGGACGAAGCGTTCATCTCCATTCCGCACCCGCAACGCGGTGGCTTGAGTTACCTGTGTGCCGACCTGTGTATGCGTCAGGGTTTCTTCCCGAAAGCGGCGCGGGTGATGTCGCGCAAGACCACGCAATTGCAGTTGATCCAGGCCGGTTTCGGCATCGCCCTGCTGCCGGAATCGATGCAGGACATCGCCCCGAGCGGTGTACGCTTTCTGCCACTGGCCGATCCCGACTGCCACAGCACCGTCGCCCTCGCCTATCGACAGGATCCCACCCCGCTGATCCAACACTTTATCAAGGCGTTCACCAATCCCCTGTAGGAGCTGATGAGTGAAACGAGGCTGCGATCTTTTGATCTTGACCGCCAAAAGAAAGATCAAAAGATCGCAGCCTTCGGCAACTCCTACAGGGGATCGTGTATTGCATTGGAAATTAGCTTTAAACTGCGCCCCATGATTAAAGATCCCTTTGCAAGACTTGGCCTGGACCGTGAAGTCCTGACCGTCAGCCAACTCAACGGCCGCGCGCGGGTGTTGCTCGAAGACGTGTTCAGCAACATCTGGGTCGAAGGCGAAATTTCCAACCTCGCCCGCCCGGCGTCCGGTCACATCTACTTCACCCTCAAGGACAGCGGCGCGCAGGTGCGTTGCGCGCTGTTCCGGCAGAACGCCGCGCGAGTGCGTCAGGCATTGAAGGACGGCCTGGCGGTGAAGGTGCGTGGCAAGGTTTCGTTGTTTGAAGGCCGTGGCGACTATCAACTGATCCTCGACACCGTCGAACCGGCCGGTGACGGCGCGCTGCGCCTGGCTTTCGATGCGTTGAAGGAAAAGCTCAGCGCCGAAGGTCTGTTCAGTGCCGAACGCAAAGTGCCGCTGCCGGCGCATCCGCAGCGCATCGGTATCATCAGTTCACCCACTGGCGCGGTGATTCGCGACATCATCAGCGTGTTCCGCCGGCGTGCGCCGCAGGTGCAACTGACGCTGATTCCGACTGCCGTACAGGGCCGCGAAGCTACCGCGCAAATCGTCCGTGCGTTGAAAATGGCCGATGCCCGTGGCTTCGACGCGCTGATCCTCGCCCGTGGCGGCGGCTCGTTGGAGGACCTCTGGTGCTTCAACGAAGAAGCCGTGGCCCGCGCCGTCGATGCCTGCGTGACGCCAATTGTCAGCGCCGTCGGTCACGAAACCGATGTGTCGATCAGTGACTTTGTCGCTGACGTGCGCGCACCGACGCCGTCCGCCGCCGCTGAGTTGCTCGCGCCCGATTCCAGTCACTTGATCCGTCAGGTCGAAAGCCTGCATCGCCGCTTGGTGATGCGTATGCGCGATCGCTTGATGCGTGATCGCCTGCGCCTGGAAGGTATGGCCCGTCGCTTGCGTCATCCCGGCGAACGTCTGCGCCAGCAGGCTCAGCGTCTGGATGATCTGGACATGCGCATGCGCCGCGCTTTCGAGCGTCATCTCAACACTCGCCGCGAACGCTTGATCCGCCTGGAAACCCGCCTCGCCGGGCAACATCCGGGACGGCAACTGGCGATGTTGCGTCAGCGCCTCGACAGCCTCGCCGAACGTCTGCCCCGGGCCATGCGCGAAGGCCTGAAAAACCGTCGCCTGCAACTGCACAGCCAAATGCAGACGCTGCATGTGGTCAGCCCGCTGGCAACGCTCGGGCGTGGTTACAGCATTCTGCTGGATGAGCGCGGCCAGGCGATCCGCAACGCCGCGCAAACCCACACCGGCCAGCGTCTCAAAGCCAAACTCGGCGAAGGCGAACTGCAAGTGCGCGTCGAGGACAATCACCTGACGCCTGTCACCCTCTCTTTACTGGACTGATCAATGTCGCGTTTTCTGGCTCCACTGTTTCTGCTCTGCCTGACTTTCAATGCCCACGCTGACAGTTACATCACCCGGCTGCTGAACAAACCGGTGCCGGGTGGCGTGGCAGTGGTTGATCTCGGCTCAGCCGCGCAGGCACCGAAAGCCACGTATCAAGGCAAACCGGTGCTGGTGGTGAAAGAGCAGAACAACTGGCTGGCGATTGTCGGCGTGCCGTTGACTGTGAAGCCGGGCGCGCAACAGATCAGCAGCGGCGGGCGCAATCTGCCGTTCACCGTGGGCAACAAGAAATACCCGGAACAGCGCATCACCCTGAAGAACAAGCAGCAAGTCAATCCGGACCAGTCGAACCTCAAGCGTATCGAAGGTGAACTGGCCGAGCAGATCAAGGCCTACCGCAGCTTCAGCCCGAACACGCCGAGCAATCTGTTGCTGGACAAACCGGTCAACGGGCCGCTGTCGAGCAAGTTTGGCGTGCGTCGTTTCTTCAATGGTGAAGAGCGCAATCCGCATGCCGGCCTCGACTTCGCGGTGCCGGCGGGCACGCCGATCAAGACCCCGGCGGCGGGCAAGGTGATCCTCACCGGCAATTACTTCTTCAACGGCAACACAGTGTTTGTCGACCATGGGCAAGGCTTTATCAGCATGTTCTGCCACATGTCGAAGATTGATGTGAAGGTTGGCGATCAATTGGCGCGGGGCGCTGTGGTGGGCAAAGTTGGCATGACCGGCCGCGCGACCGGGCCGCACATGCACTGGAATGTCAGCCTGAATGATGCGCGGGTGGATCCGGCGATTTTCATTGGTGCGTTTCAACCTTAAAAAATAGAGCGAAGCTTAAGGCCTCATCGCGAGCAGGCTCACTCCTACATTGGACTGGTGTTGTGAACACGATCAACTGTAGGAGTGAGCCTGCTCGCGATGGCGGCTTATGCTGTATTCAAACACCCCTGAGACCCCATCACCCCCGATTGCGCCCCAATCAAACCTCGCGCAAATATCACAACGATCAGCGATCTCCAGCGCAATAAAATCCCGCCAAAACTCTCTTTCCGAGTATTCCTCTCAATTTTTTCCGACTGCTTGCCATCCTCTCCCCTCGCGGTTAGGGTTGAAGGCATGAAAACCTCTCACACCCTCATTCAGCTTCGCCAGCACCGCAGCCTGTGCCTTGTCAGCGCACGACTGCCAGGCTGAATCGCTGCGTCTCGTCCCACGCTTTTCCCAGAACATTCGTAACACCGGCAGGCCGCCTCTTTTCGGCCCAGACAATAAGGAATTTCCCGATGAGCATGCTCAAAGATCCGTCTTCGAAATACCGCGCGTTTCCTGTCATCAACCTGCCAGATCGCACCTGGCCGTCGAAAACCATCGACACCGCGCCGATCTGGTGCAGCTCCGACCTGCGCGACGGCAACCAGTCGCTGATCGAACCGATGGACGCGGTGAAGAAGCTGCGCTTCTGGAAAACCCTCGTGCAAGTCGGCGTGAAGGAAATCGAAGCGTCGTTCCCGGCCGCTTCGCAAACCGACTTCGACTTCGTGCGTACCCTGATCGAAGAAGGCCACATCCCGGACGACACCACCATTCAGGTGCTGACCCAGGGCCGTGAAGACTTGATCGAGCGCACCTTCGAATCGCTGCGCGGCGCGAAGAAAGCCATCGTTCACCTTTACAACGCCACTTCACCTTCTTTCCGTCGCATCGTCTTCAACCAGGACAAGGACGGCATCAAGGCCATCGCGGTGAACGCGGCCAAGCTGTTCGTCAAATACGCGGCGATGCAGCCGGACACCGAGTGGACCTTCGAATACTCGCCGGAAACTTTCAGCGCCACCGAGCTGGAATTCGCCAAGGAAGTCTGTGACGCGGTGATCGAGGTGTGGAACCCGACGCCTGAGCACAAGATGATCCTCAACCTGCCCGCCACCGTTGAGTGCGCAACCCCGAACGTCTATGCCGACCAGATCGAGTGGTTCGGCCGCAACATCAACCGTCGTGACAGCGTGATCATCAGCCTGCACACCCACAACGACCGTGGCACTGGCGTTGCGGCTACCGAACTGGGCCTGATGGCCGGCGCCGATCGCGTCGAAGGCTGCCTGTTCGGCAACGGCGAGCGTACCGGTAACGTCGACCTCGTCACCGTCGCACTGAACATGTACACCCAGGGTCTCGACCCGCAGCTGGACTTCTCCGACATCGACGGCGTGCGCAAAGTGGTCGAGGAGTGCAACCAGATTCAGGTTCACCCGCGTCACCCGTACGTTGGCGACCTGGTGCACACCGCGTTCTCCGGCTCGCACCAGGATGCGATCCGCAAGGGCTTCTCCCAGCAGAAACCAGACGCGCTTTGGGAAGTCCCGTACTTGCCGATCGACCCGGCCGATATCGGTCGCAGCTACGAGGCAGTGATTCGCGTCAACAGCCAATCGGGCAAGGGGGGCATCGCCTACTTGCTGGAGCAGGAATACGGCATCAGCCTGCCACGTCGCATGCAGATCGAATTCAGCCAGGTCGTGCAGCGTGAAACCGACCGTCTCGGTCTGGAGATGACCGCCAAGCAGATCCACTCGCTGTTGATCAGCGAATACCTGCAAGCCAACACCCCTTACGCGCTGGTCAGCCATCGCCTGCAGGAAGAAAACGGCAACAGCGCCGTCGAAGTGGAAGTGGCCAGCAAAGGTCAGGGCGAAACCAACCTGCACTGGCGCGGCAAAGGCAACGGTGCGCTGGAAGCACTGGTCGCCGGCCTGCCGATTCCGGTGGAGATCATGGACTACAACGAGCACGCCATCGGCGCGGGCACCAACGCCAAGGCAGCGGCGTACATCGAACTGCGTGTGAACGGCGAACGTGCAGTGCACGGCGTGGGTATCGATGAAAACATCACCACGGCCAGCTTCAAGGCGCTGTTCAGCGCGCTGAACCGTTCGCTGAGCCAGCCTGAGGCGAAAGCGGCGTAATTGACCGCTGAAATGCAAAAGGCCCCGGAGTGCGAACTCCGGGGCCTTTTTGTTGAAGAGCAAAAGATCGCAGCCTTCGGCAGCTCCTACATTGTGATGTCGTACGCCATGTAGGAGCTGCCGAAGGCTGCGATCTTTTGCTTTTCAGGTGAACTCGAAGGTGTCGGCATCCAGATTCGCCGGGAAACGCTCGCGATACGCCGCGAGCGGAGCCGCTTCCAGCACAGCCTTGAACACACCATCCGCCTCCCCCGCCGCCAGCAAGGTTTCCCCCTGGAAATCCAGCACCTGACTGTCTCCGGTATACGCGAAGCCCTTGCCGTCGGTGCCAACGCGGTTCACCGCCACCACATAGCAGAGGTTCTCGATCGCCCGAGCAGGCAACAGTCGGTTCCAGTGCAACCGTCGCGCCCCCGGCCAGTTGGCGGTGTACAGCAATAGATCAGTGTCCTGCGCATCGCGGCTCCACACCGGAAAGCGCAGGTCGTAACAAATCAGCGGACGGATACGCCAGCCCTTGAGTTCGAACTGCACCTGACGTTCGCCAGGGGTGTAATGGTTGTGCTCGCCGGCCATGCGGAACAGGTGACGTTTGTCGTAATGCAGCACTTCACCGTCCGGCCGCGCCCACAGCAGGCGATTGCGATGGCTGCCGTCGCCGGCCTGAATGATCACGCTGCCGGTAATGACTGCATTAAGCTTCGCCGCCTGAACCCGCAGCCATTTGCTGGTCGGGCCGTTCTCAGCTTCCGCGAGGGTTTCGGATTCCATGGAGAATCCGGTGGTGAACATTTCCGGCAGGATGATCAGATCCGCCCCGCGCGCCTGCTCCAGCAACAGCTCGAAATGCTCGAGGTTGGCCTGGCGGTCATGCCAGGCCAGGCTGGTCTGGATCAGCGCCAGGTTGAGATCGGGTAACGCACTCAGATCACGCATAGTTTCGCCGCCGCTTCACGCAGCGTCTCCTCGCGTTTGGCGAAGCACAGACGCACCAGGCGCTGGCCTTCGGGTGGATTCTGATAGAAGACCGACACCGGAATACTCGCCACGCCGTGCTCGCGGGTCATCCACATGGCCATCTCGACGTCGTTCAGGTCGGGGCGAATCTGCGAATAATCGACCAGTTGAAAATAGGTGCCGGTGACTCGGGTAAAACTGAAGCGCGACGGCGCCAGCAGATCGCAGAACAGATCGCGCTTGGCCTGATAGAAACCCGGCAACTCTTCGACGTGCTCCGGGTGTTCAGCCATGTAATCGGCTAGCGCGTATTGCAACGGCGTAACGCCGCAGAAACTGACGTACTGGTGCACCTTGCGCAGCTCGGCCGTCAGCGCTGGCGGCGCGACGACGTAACCGGTTTTCCAGCCAGTGACGTGGTAGGTCTTGCCGAACGAACTGACCACGAAGGCGCGTTGATACAACTCTTCATGGGCGAGCACGCTAACGTGGGGTACGCCGTCAAATACCAGGTGTTCGTAGACTTCGTCGCTGATCAGATAAATGTCGCGACCACGGATCAATGCCGCCAGTTGATCCAGCTCGGCACGGCTGATCAATGCGCCGCTCGGGTTGTGCGGGGTGTTGATGACGATCATTTTCGTGCGCGGGCTCAGGGCCGCTGCAAGTTTGTCGAAATCGATAGAGAAGTCGTCCGGGTTCAACTGCACATGCACGCAACGACCGCCCGCCAACTCTGTGGCCGGCTCGTAGCTGTCGTAGCACGGATCGAACACGATGACTTCGTCGCCGCTGTGGATAACCGCCTGAATCGCACAGAAGATCGCCTGGGTCGCGCCCGGTGTCACGGTCACTTCGCTGTCGGCATTGACCTGCACGCCATAGCTGCGAGCGATTTTCGCCGCAATCTGCTCGCGCAGCGCCGGCAGGCCAGTCATCGGCGAATACTGGTTGTGACCACTGGCGATGTGTCGACCGACCGCATCACGCAACGCCTGCGGGCCGTCAAAATCAGGAAAACCCTGAGACAGGTTGATCGCGCCGGTTTGCGCGGCGAGCTGAGACATCTGCGTGAAAATCGTGATGCCGACATTCGGCAGCTTACTGGTGATCATCGGGGGTTCCCTGCTCAACACCCGGCTCTGACGACGGCGCGGGAGAGCCCGAGGATAGCCCATCCGGCGCCCATAAAAAAAGGGCGCCGGATGGCACCCTTCTCTCACGTTGATCGTTCCCACGCTCTGCGTGGGAATGCAGCCTTGGACGCTCTGCGTCCGCCGCTTATGTGACGCAGAGCGTCACGGAATACATTCCCACGCGAAGCATGGGAACGATCAACAGCCAGCGACCTTATTTCTTGTCGCGGCGCTTCTTGTCAGCTTTTTTGTGGTGCGACATCAAGCGACGCTTCTTGTTGACCTGGCGGTCGGTCAGCGTGGTCTTGTTGCCTTCGTACGGGTTCTCGCCGCCCTTGAACTCGATGCGGATCGGCGTACCGACCAGCTTCAGCACACGACGGTAGGTGTTCTCGAGATAACGCACATACGACTTCGGCACTTTCTCGATCTGGTTACCGTGGATCACGATGATCGGCGGGTTCGCACCACCCAAGTGAGCGTAACGCAGCTTGATCCGGCGGTTGTTGACCATCGGCGGCGCGTGCTCGCCAACCGCGTCTTCGAGAATCTGGGTCAGACGGTTGGTCGGCCAGCGGGTGACCGCCGACTTGAACGAGTTCTGCACCGAAGCGTAGAGGTTGCCCACGCCAGTGCCGTGCAGGGCCGAGATGAAGTGGATGTCGGCGTAGTCAACAAAGAACAGACGACGCTGCAGCTCGACCTTGACGTAGTCGCGCTCGCTCGGCGTCATGCCGTCCCACTTGTTGATCGCGATCACCAGCGCGCGACCCGATTCGATGGCAAAACCGAGCAGGTTGAGGTCGTGATCGACCACACCTTCGCGGGCGTCCATCACGAAGATCACTACGTTGGCGTCTTTGATCGCTTGCAGGGTTTTGACCACGGAGAATTTTTCGACTTCTTCGTGGATCTTGCCGCGCTTGCGCACACCAGCGGTGTCGATCAGCGTGTACTTCTCTTCATTGCGCTCGAACGGAATGTAGATACTGTCACGCGTGGTGCCGGGCTGGTCATAAACGATAACCCGGTCTTCACCGAGCATGCGGTTGACCAAGGTCGACTTGCCGACGTTCGGACGACCGATGATGGCGATCTTGATCCCGTCTTTTTCGCTTGGGCCAGGAATGCGCTTGGCTTCCTCGCCTTCGGCAACGATCTCTTCCTCGCCTTCTTCCGGCTCTTCTTCGTCTCTCGGGAAATCACCCAGGGCGATTTCCAGCATCTGGGTGATGCCACGGCCGTGAGCACCGGCGATCGGGATCGCGTGGCCCATACCCAGCGGAGCGAATTCAGCGCGGGCCATTTCCGGGTCGATGTTGTCGACCTTGTTGGCAACCACGTAGGAACGCTTGTTACGTTTGCGCAGGTGTTCGGCGATCATCTGGTCGGCGGCGGTGAAGCCGGCCTTGGCATCTACCAGGAACAGCACAACGTCTGCTTCTTCAATGGCCAGCAGCGACTGCTCGGCCATTTTTTCGTCCATACCGTGCTCGTCACCGGAGATACCGCCGGTGTCGACCAGAATGTAGGAACGCCCTTGCCACTTGGCCTCACCGTACTGGCGATCACGGGTCAGACCGGACAAGTCGCCGACGATGGCGTCACGAGTCCTGGTCAGGCGGTTGAACAAGGTGGACTTGCCGACGTTCGGTCGGCCCACCAGGGCGATTACGGGAACCATGCGGCTCTCCACTTCGTTATTTCAGAAAATACAAAAGCCGCTGCGAGGCAGCGGCTGGTGCTCGGGGCAACGCCTGTTAGCGCTGCAAGCCCCATGAATCCGGGGCCGCCTGGGGGTTTAACCCCAAGCATAGTTGTTACTTGATGGTCAGGGCTTCCAGTTTGCCGCTGTTGCCATATACATAAATCGTGTCACCCACCACCAGCGGACGGGCACGCAGGCCGTCGCTGTCGATGCGCTCGCGGCCGACGAAACGACCGTCAACCTGACTCAGCAGGTGCAGATAACCTTCCAGGTCACCCACTGCAACATAGCTGGAGAACACTTCCGGAGCCGACAGTTGACGGCGGGCCAGCGAATCGTTGCTCCACAATGCTGTGGTCGAACGTTCGTCGACGCCTTCAACGGTGCCCGAGGACAGGCTTACGTAAACGCTGCCGAAACCCTGAGCGATACCGGCGTAGCTCGACGCATCGCGCTGCCAGAGTTGACGACCGCTTTCCAGGTCCAGTGCCGCCACGCGACCCTGGTAGCTGGCAACGTACAGCGTACCGCCGGACAGCAGCAGACCGCCGTCGATGTCGACTACGCGCTCCAGCTCCGAACGACCTTGTGGAATCGCAATGCGTTGTTCCCAGACCGGCACGCCGTTGGAAATGTCCAGAGCGACCACTTTACCGGTCGACAGGCCAGCCACCGCGAGGCGGTTGGTGACCAGCGGAGCACTGGTGCCACGCAGGGTCAGTACGGCCGGCGTGCTGTCATACACCCAGCGCTGAGTACCGGTCGATGCATCCAGACCGATCAGACGATCGTCCTGAGTCTGCACGACCACGACGTCGCCATTGTTGGCCGGCGGCGCGAGAACCTCGCTGTTGACGCGAGCACGCCACTTCTCTTCACCGTTGCTGGTGTCCAGAGCAACGACTTCGCCGCGCAGCGTACCGATCAGAACCAGACCGTAACCCACGCCCACGGCGCCGGAGACGGGCAGCTCAAGATCCTGCTTCCACTTCACATCGCCATTGCCGCGATCCATGGCCATCACCACGCCAGTTACATCGGCGGCGTAGATGGTGTCACCGTCGATCGCCGGCACCAGCATGTTGTAGGTTTCGCCCTGACCGTCACCGATCGAACGACTCCACTGCTTGTGCAGGACCACTTCTTCTTTGAAGTCGGTCAGTTCAGCCGGTGGCAATTCTTTTTTGCTGTTGCTGCTGCAACCCGCGGCCAGAAGGGCCAGAGCCAGCAATGCTGCATGCTTCCAACGGATCACGTCACGCATCCCCTTTGGCCAGGTCGTCGAGCTTGATTTGAAGGCCACCGACCGCCGCTTCATCCGACAGTGCCGCCTTGGCTTTTTGATACGCCTTGTTCGCGTCATCGGTGCGGCCCAGCTGCACCAGCAGGTCGCCCTTGAGTTCTTCGCGAGTGGCCAGGAATGCTTTGTCGGCATCGCCGTCGAGCAGTTTCAGGCCGTCTTCAGCCTTGTTTTGCGCGCCGAGTACCTGCGCCAGACGCTGACGGGCGATCTCGCCCAGCGCCGGGTTGGCCGGTTTGTCGACGATGGCTTTCAGTTCGGTCGCGGCGTCGTCCAGCTTGCCGCTGTCGACCGCCACTTTGGCGACGAACAGGCTGCCGTACTGCGCGTAGGCAGAACCGCCGAATTCGCTGTTGAGCTTACCGGCCAGGTCCGCAACGCGGGCGGCATCAGGCTTGCCGTCAGGCGTCAGCGTGGTTTCCAGCAGTTGCTGATAGAGCACCGAGGCGCCTTGCGACTGGTTGCTCTGATACTTGTGATAAGCCTGCCAGCCGAACACGATGACCAGCGCCAACAGGCCGCCGGTGACCAGAGGTTTGCCGTTGCGTGTCCACCAGTCCTTCAAATCCGCCAACTGTTCGTCTTCGGTACTCGACACCCCAATACTCCTTAATCGCTAAATCGGCTGTTTGGACAGCTTCAACCCTGCACGACGCAGGTGGCCAGGTGAGCGGCGAGCGCATCCCAGGCAATGCTTTGTTGTTCGCCCTGGCCACGCAGGGGTTTGAAACCTACCACTTGCTGGGCCATTTCGTCGTCACCGAGGATCAGTGCGTACAGCGCACCGCTCTTGTCGGCCTTCTTGAATTGGCTTTTGAAGCTGCCAGCGCCGGCATTGACTTGCAGACGCAGGTTTGGAAGTTGATCGCGAACACGTTCAGCCAGAGCCAGACCAGCCAGCTCGGCTTCTTCACCGAAGGCACACAGATAGACATCAACCTGACGGGAGATTTCTTCCGGGATCTGCTCCAGGGTTTCCAGCATCAGCACCAGACGCTCGATGCCCATGGCGAAACCAACGCCGGTGGTCGGCTTGCCGCCCATCTGCTCGACCAGCCCGTCGTAACGGCCGCCAGCGCAGACAGTGCCCTGGGCGCCGAGCTTGTCGGTGACCCATTCGAAAACGGTTTTGCTGTAGTAGTCGAGGCCACGCACCAGCTTCGGGTTGAGCACATATGGAATGCCGACAGCATCCAGACGCGCTTTCAAACCTTCGAAGTGCGTACGGGATTCGTCATCGAGGTAGTCGGCCATCTTCGGCGCATCGACCAGTACCGCTTGAGTGTCGGCATTTTTCGTGTCGAGCACGCGCAGCGGGTTGGTTTTCAGGCGACGCTGGCTGTCTTCATCGAGCTTGTCATGATGCGCCGAGAGGTACTCGACCAGCGCTTCACGATAACGCCCACGGGACTCGCTGGTGCCCAGACTGTTGAGTTCGAGTTTGACCGCATCACGAATACCCAGCTCGCCCCACAGGCGCCAGGTCATGATGATCAGCTCGGCGTCGATGTCCGGACCGTCGAGGTTGAACACCTCCAGGCCGATCTGGTGGAACTGGCGATAACGACCTTTCTGCGGACGCTCGTGGCGGAACATCGGGCCGATGTACCAGAGTTTCTGCACCTGGCCACCGCCGGTGATGCCGTGCTCAAGCACTGCACGCACGCATGCAGCGGTGCCTTCCGGACGCAAGGTCAGAGAGTCGCCGTTGCGGTCTTCGAAGGTGTACATCTCTTTTTCGACGATATCGGTCACTTCACCGATCGAGCGCTTGAACAGCTCGGTGAACTCGACGATCGGCATGCGGATCTGCTTGTAACCGTAGTTATCCAGCAGACGCGCAACAGTGCCCTCGAAATAACGCCACAGCGGGGTCTGTTCGGGCAGGATGTCGTTCATGCCACGAATGGCTTGCAGAGACTTGCTCACTTTAAATCCTTAAATTCGTTCGGCGCTTCAGTCAGGCTCAGCCGCGCGCAATAACCGCAGCGTCAGCTTCGACCTTTTCGGCCGCTTTCTGGCGGATCAGCTTTTCCAGCTCGTCCACCAGATTGTCATTCGTCAGTTTCTGCGACGGCTTGCCGTCGATGTAAATCAGGTTTGGCGTGCCGCCGGTCAAGCCGATATGGGCTTCCTTGGCTTCGCCGGGGCCGTTGACCACACAACCGATCACCGCGACATCCAGCGGCACCAGCAGGTCTTCAAGACGCCCTTCCAGCTCGTTCATGGTTTTCACCACATCGAAGTTCTGCCGCGAGCAGCTCGGGCAGGCGATGAAGTTGATGCCACGGGAACGCAGATGCAAAGACTTGAGAATGTCGTAACCGACCTTCACTTCCTCGACCGGGTCGGCCGCCAGCGAGATGCGGATAGTATCGCCAATCCCCTCGGCGAGCAGCATACCTAGGCCCACGGCGGATTTCACTGTGCCCGAACGCAATCCACCGGCTTCGGTGATGCCCAGGTGCAGCGGTTGAACGATTTCTTTCGCCAGCAAGCGGTAGGCTTCGACGGCCATGAACACGTCGGAGGCTTTCACGCTGACCTTGAAGTCCTGGAAATTCAGGCGTTCGAGGTGTTCAACGTGACGCAAAGCAGATTCGACCAGCGCAGCCGGGGTCGGCTCGCCGTATTTCTTTTGCAGGTCTTTTTCCAGGGAACCGGCGTTGACGCCGATGCGGATCGGAATGCCGCGATCACGCGCTGCATCGACGACCGCGCGAACACGGTCTTCACGACCGATGTTGCCCGGGTTGATGCGCAGGCAGTCCACGCCCAACTCGGCTACGCGCAAGGCGATCTTGTAATCGAAGTGGATGTCGGCAACCAGCGGCACTTTGACCAGTTGCTTGATCTTGCCGAACGCCTCGGCGGCGTCCATGTCCGGCACCGAGACGCGGACGATGTCGACGCCAGCAGCTTCCAGACGGTTGATTTGCGCAACAGTGGCGGCGACGTCATTGGTGTCGCTGTTGGTCATGCTCTGCACCGCGATCGGCGCGTCGCCGCCCACCGGTACGTTGCCGACCCAGATCTTGCGCGAAACGCGACGTTTGATTGGAGATTCGCCGTGCATGACTTATTGACCCAACTTCAGGCGAGCAGTCTCGCCACTGGTGAACGGAGCGATATCGACCGGCTGGCCGTTGTAGCTGACCTGTGCAGCACGGGCAACGCCCAGACGCACGGCGAGCGGCGGCTTGCCGCTGACGGTCACATTATCGCCTTTATGCTTCAGACCACTGAACAGTACTTTGCCACGGCCATCGGTGACTTGCGCCCAGCAATCGGCGCTGAACTGCAGTTGTACCTGACCATCGCCGGCCACCGGAGCGGCCGCTTCTGCGGCTGGTGCCGGTGTAGCAGCAACGACTGGAGCGGTAACGGTTGGTGCTGGGGTAGCTGGAACGGTTGGCGCAGGAGTGGCCGGATTGGCGACAACCGGGGCTGGCGTATGAACCGGAGCGGTCGGCGTTACAGCCGGTGCAACCGGTGCCGCTGGAGCAGTTGCCGGGGCAGCAGCTTCTGCGCCAGTCGATTCAGCAGTGGTTTCAGACTGAGGCAATGCCAGCGCAGTCGAGCTGTCGGACTGGTTCTCCTCGACAGCCTGATCTTCCGGCTCGTCGATCGGGTGAATCTGGGTCGTACCGTCAGCGCCCTCGACTTCAACGTGCTCAGGCGCCAGGGACGTCAGGTCCTTGGTGCGCAGCGACGTCTGATCCTGCCACCAGACGAAACCGCCGCCGATGACCGCAATCAGCAACAGCAGGCTGACAATACGCAAAATAGTGTGGGAAACCCGTACAGGCTCTTCGATACGACCAAGGGCGTGAACGTTGCTGCCCTGGGAGTCGGTGCCAGTGGACTGGTCGAATTGCTGAACCAGCACGGTCTGGTCCATGCCGAGCAATTTGGCATAGGCGCGAATGTAACCGCGAGCGAAGGTATGCCCCGGCAGCTTGTCGAAAGCGCCGGCTTCAAGATTGCTCAGGGAAGTCACGGTGAGGTTGAGCTTGAGGGCCACTTCGGCCAGCGACCAGCCATTGCTTTCGCGGGCCTGGCGCAGGGTCTCACCGGGGTTAACGCGATTCGCTGCTACAACTTCGGGATGCGCCGCTTTCATCATTGCTCCGACAGGTATTGCTGATATTCCGGCGTACCGGGATAGAGTCGTTTTAATTGCAGGCCATAACTGGCGGCCTTGTCGCGATCTTCAAACACTTTTGCCAGCCGAACGCCGAGCAATAGACTACGTGCATTTTGTTCGGTCAGCAGGCTGAATCGGTCGTAATAGTCACGCGCGGGCACATAATGCCTGTCTTCGAAGGACAACTCAGCCATTTCCAGCAATGCACGCGGTTGTTGGCGGTTCAAACGCAGCGCCTTTTCCAGTTGCTGCTGCGCCAGATCACGCTGACCGAGCTTTGCGGCCGTCATGCCGAGGTTTTCGAACACACGCGAACGCTCAGGATACAGGGTATCGGCCGCAGCCTGTTCAAAACGCTCGTAGGCTTCTTTATAACGCTGTTGTTCGTAGAGAAAACTGCCGTAGTTGTTGAGGATGCGCGCATCGGCGGGACGGGAGGACAAGGCCTTGCGGAAGTGTTCGTCGGCCAGCTCAGGTTCCATTTCGGACTGAAACACCAAACCGAGGGCCGCATTGGCATCCGGATCGGAGCCGTCGATTTCCAGCGCCTTTTTCAGCGGCACCTTGGCCCGTTCAGTCATACCTTGCTGCAAGTATCCCAGCCCCAGCTGCACGTAGGCAGCCCGCGCTTCATCGCGGCCCTTGCTGGTCTTCATCGGGTTGTAGTCACCCGAAAGGACACAACCAGCACACAGGCTGGCCAACAGCAACAGCAGCGCAAAGCGCAGGGACATAGAGATCCTCTCTTAGTTAGTATTCGCGGCGTTCTGTGCCAGATCGCTGTCGGCGCTCAACTCACGCACGGCGATGTAACGTTCGCTGCGACGGGTGCGATCCAGCACCTGCCCTACCAATTGACCACATGCAGCGTCGATGTCTTCACCACGGGTGGTGCGCACAGTGACGTTGAAACCGGCCTGATGCAACTGATCCTGGAAACGACGGATCGCGTTGTTGCTCGGCCGCTCGTACCCGGAATGCGGGAACGGGTTGAACGGAATCAGGTTGATCTTGCACGGGATATCTTTCAGCAGCGCGATCATTTCCACCGCGTGCTCGACCTTGTCGTTGATGTCCTTGAGCAAGGTGTACTCGATGGTCAGCACACGTTTCTCGCCCAGAGACGACATGTAGCGCTGGCACGACTCGAGCAGCATCTTAAGCGGATATTTCTTGTTGATCGGCACCAATTGGTTACGCAATGCGTCATTTGGTGCGTGCAGGGACAACGCCAGGGACACGTCGATGTGCTTGGCCAGCTCATCGATCATCGGCACCACACCCGACGTGGACAGGGTCACGCGGCGCTTGGAGATCCCGTAGCCGAGGTCATCCATCATCAGATGCATGGCGGCGACGACGTTGTCGAAGTTCAGCAATGGCTCACCCATGCCCATCATCACCACGTTGGTGATGGCACGGTCGACGGTTGCCGGGACACTGCCAAAGGATTTGTTGGCAATCCACACCTGGCCGATGACTTCGGCGGCGGTGAGGTTGCTATTGAAGCCTTGCTTGCCGGTGGAGCAGAAACTGCAATCCAGGGCACAGCCTGCCTGGGACGAAACGCACAAAGTGCCGCGTTTGCCCTGGGGAATGTACACGGTCTCGACGCAGCTGCCGGACGCCACGCGCACCACCCACTTACGGGTGCCGTCGCTGGAGATGTCCTCGCTGACCACTTCCGGACCACGGACCTCAGCAATAACCTTGAGCTTGTCGCGCAAGGCCTTGCTGACGTTCGTCATGGCGTCGAAATCATCGACACCAAAATGGTGAATCCATTTCATTACCTGACCGGCACGGAAACGCTTCTCCCCGATTGAGTCGAAGAATTTTTCCATTTCCTGTTGAGTCAGACCCAGCAGGTTGGTTTTTACAGTCGATGTAGTCATGGATTCACCTTCACTCTTAAGCCAATGCTTAGCGAGTGGTTACTTCAGTAGCTGCGAAGAAGTACGAGATTTCACGAGCAGCTGCGGCTTCGGAGTCCGAACCGTGAACAGCGTTGGCGTCGATGGAATCAGCGAAGTCAGCGCGGATGGTGCCGGCAGCAGCTTCTTTAGGGTTGGTAGCGCCCATCAGCTCACGGTTCAGAGCGATAGCGTTTTCGCCTTCCAGAACCTGAACAACAACAGGACCGGAGATCATGAAAGCAACCAGGTCGCCGAAGAAACCACGAGCGCTGTGCTCAGCGTAGAAGCCTTCAGCTTCAGCTTTGGACAGTTGCTTCAGTTTCGAAGCTACAACGCGCAGGCCGGCTTTTTCGAAACGAGTGGTGATTTCGCCGATGACGTTTTTTGCAACAGCGTCAGGCTTGATGATGGAGAAAGTGCGTTGAACAGCCATGGTGTAACTCCAGAAACGGTAATTTGCGAAAAATTAAACCCGCGAATTATACGCGGGTTCTTGGGTATTGCCTAACCTGCGAGACGATCAGTCCAATTCTTTGGCCCAGAGCTCCTGAACCGCTTCCAGCACCTTCTCGCCGACACGGCCAGAAGTGCTATCGAAGTCAGGCAGATCCAGGATCATCTGCTGCAGACGGACAAAACCTACAGAATACGGATCGACGCCGTCATAGGCCTCGGCCAATTCTTCTGCAATACGTTGAACATCATTCCAACCGTAGCTCATGACAGTCTTACCAGTCAGTGCGGCGCTTCGGCCGCATGGTTAAGCGAATATTTCGGAATTTCGACGGTGATGTCTTCTTCACCAACGATAGCCTGGCAAGCCAGACGCGATTGCGCTTCCAGACCCCAGGCGCGATCGAGGAAGTCTTCTTCCAGCTCGTCGGCCTCTTCCATCGAGTCGAAACCCTCGCGGATGATGCAGTGGCAGGTGGTGCAAGCGCAGACACCGCCGCAAGCGCTTTCCATCTCGATGTGGTGTTCGTGGGCCAGTTCGAGAATCGATGTGCCGGGCGCAGCCTCTACAACCATGCCTTCAGGGCAGAACTTCTCGTGGGGCAGAAAAATGACCTGCGGCATCAGATATCCTCGATTTCATTCAGATTGCGCCCCGACAGAGCGGCTTTCACCGTCAGATCCATGCGGCGGGCAGCAAAAGCATCGGTCACTTGCGACAGACGCTTGGTCTGCTGCTCGATGGCATAACCATCGGTACCTTTCATCAGTTCGGCCAATTCCTGCAGCTGCAGGTCGATAACCATGCGCTCTTCGGCGTCGAGCAAACGCTCGCCATCCGCCTCCAGAGCGCCCTGCACCGCTTCGATCAGACGCTGGGCATCGACCTGCTGCTCACGCAGAACGCGGGCGACCTTGTCGTCATTGGCGTGCTGGAACGAATCCTTGAGCATTTTGGCGATTTCGCCGTCGGTCAGACCGTAGGACGGTTTGACCTGAATGCTTGCCTCAACGCCTGAACCCAGTTCACGGGCGGAAACGCTGAGCAGACCGTCGGCATCGACCTGGAAGGTCACGCGAATCTTCGCTGCACCGGCGACCATCGCCGGGATACCGCGCAATTCGAAGCGCGCCAGCGAGCGGCAGTCGCTGATCAGCTCGCGCTCACCCTGCAGGACGTGGATCGCCATGGCCGACTGGCCGTCTTTATAAGTCGTAAAATCTTGTGCGCGAGCGACGGGAATGGTGGTGTTACGTGGAATCACCTTTTCCATCAGACCGCCCATGGTTTCCAACCCCAGGGACAGCGGAATCACGTCGAGCAGCAGCAGTTCACCGCCATCGCGCTTGTTGCCAGCCAGGGTATCGGCCTGGATCGCGGCACCGATGGCCACCACTTGATCCGGATCGATTTCGGTCAAAGGCTGACGACCGAAGGCTTCGGCAACGGCTTCGCGAACACGCGGCACGCGAGTCGAACCACCGACCATGACCACGGCGTGCACGTCTTCCAGCTCGATGCCGGAGTCGCGAACGGCGCGGCGGCAGGCTTTCAGACTGCGCGCGACCATTGGCTCGATCAGCGCATCGAAGGCTTCGCGGGTCAGCGGTGCTTTCCAGTCGCCATAGGCCACTTCAACGCTGGACGCATCGGTCAGGGCTTCTTTGGCCGCGCAAGCGGTTTGCAGCAGATTGCGTTGTGCGCCCGGATCGAGATCGGCGGACAAGCCCGCGTTCTCGATGATCCATCCGGCAATCGCGTGATCGAAGTCATCGCCGCCCAGCGCGCTGTCGCCGCCAGTGGCCAGCACTTCAAAAACACCGCCAGTCAGACGCAGAATGGAAATATCGAAGGTGCCGCCGCCCAGGTCATAAATAGCGACCAGGCCTTCAGCGTGTTGATCCAGACCGTACGCCACAGCGGCAGCGGTCGGCTCATTGAGCAGACGCAGCACGTTCAGACCGGCGAGTTTCGCCGCATCCTTGGTGGCTTGGCGCTGAGCATCGTCGAAGTAAGCAGGAACGGTGATCACCGCACCCACCAACTCGCCACCCAAGGTTGCTTCAGCGCGCTGACGCAGGACCTTGAGGATATCGGCGGAGACTTCGACCGGGCTTTTCGGGCCTTGCACGGTGTCGATGAACGGCATATGCGATTCGCCACCGACAAAGCGGTATGGCAGTTGCTCGCCCAATTGCTTGACGTCGGACAGACCACGACCCATCAAGCGCTTGACCGACAGCACGGTGTTCAAAGGATCGGAAGCGGCAGCCAGTTTGGCCGACTCACCGACTTCGACGCGATCGGCGTGGTAACGCACAGCGGACGGCAGGATGACCTGCCCGTTTGCGTCAGCCAACGGCTCGGAAAGACCACTGCGCAACGCAGCGACCAGCGAATTGGTAGTGCCCAAGTCGATCCCCACAGCCAGACGACGCTGGTGCGGTTGAGGACTTTGGCCGGGTTCGGCGATCTGCAGTAGGGCCATCGTGATCAGGACTTATCTGTATATCAGGCGTGCGACCGGAGCGGCACTGGGTTAATCGTCGAGGCGCTCTTCTAACTGGCGCACTTCGTAGGTGAGCTTGTCGAGGAACTGCATGCGCCGCATCAGGCGCTCGGCCTGCTCACGTTGCGCTGCATCATCCCAACAGGCTGCGAAGCTTTCATTGAGTTCTTCCTGAGCCACTTTCAGGCGCCGCTTGAACACTGCGACGCCGTCGAGATCGGCACTGTCCTGGAGGTCTTCGAGCTCTTCGCGCCATTGCATCTGCTGCAGAAGAAACTCGGGGTCGTGGACCGTGACTTCCATTGGCACTTCATGCCCGCTGATGGTCAGCAGGTAGCGTGCGCGCTGGGCCGGACTCTTGAGCGTCTGATAGGCGTCGTTGAGCCGCGCAGACTGCTCGAGTGCCGACCGCTGCTCACGCTCGGAAGCGTCGGCAAAGCGGTCAGGATGAACGCCGCGCGCCAACTCACGATAGCGCGTGGCCAACTGCTCGAGATCCAGACGGAAACCCGGTTGCAGCTCGAATAAAGCGAAATGACAAGGAATACCCACGACAAGCCTCAGATGTTGAAGCTTTCGCCGCAGCCACATTCACCGCGTACGTTGGGGTTGTTGAACTTGAAGCCTTCGTTCAACCCTTCCTTGACGAAATCGAGCTCGGTGCCGTCCAGGTAAGCCAGGCTTTTCGGGTCGATGATCACTTTTTCGCCGTGACTCTCGAACACCTGATCCTCTGCAACCACCTCGTCGACAAACTCCAGCACGTAGGCAAGGCCGGAACAGCCTGTGGTGCGAACACCCAGACGAATCCCTTCACCTTTGCCGCGCCCGTCGAGGGAGCGCCGCACGTGTCGAGCAGCCGCTTCTGTCATGCTGATAGCCATCGGTGACTCCTTACTCGTCGCCAAATCCAGAAAGTCAGATCAAGCCTTTCTTCTGCTTGTAATCGCGAACAGCCGCTTTGATAGCGTCTTCAGCCAGTACCGAGCAGTGAATCTTCACTGGCGGCAGGGCCAGTTCTTCGGCCAGCTGAGTGTTCTTGATGGTTTCTGCTTCGTCCAGGGTCTTGCCCTTCATCCACTCGGTGGCGAGGGAGCTGGAAGCGATAGCCGAACCGCAGCCGTAGGTCTTGAACTTGGCATCTTCGATGATGCCGGCGTCGTTGACCTTGATTTGCAGACGCATCACGTCGCCGCACGCCGGAGCGCCGACCATGCCGGTGCCGACATCAGGATCTTCCGCGTTCATCTTGCCGACGTTGCGCGGGTTTTCGTAGTGGTCGATGACCTTTTCGCTGTAAGCCATGATTCTCAATCCTCACTCATCAGGGCCGCTCTTGAGACCCTGCAACTGCGCTGCGTAAACTGCCGCGTCGCTACAGGATCTGTATCTGGCGGCTTCTATATTTAGTGTGCCGCCCACTCGATTTTCGAGATATCGACGCCGTCTTTGTACATGTCCCACAGCGGCGACAGAGCGCGCAGCTTGGTAACGGCCTCGCAGACTTTCTGCGCGGCGTAGTCGATTTCTTCTTCGGTGGTGAAACGGCCGAAGGTGAAGCGGATCGAGCTGTGTGCCAGTTCGTCGTTGCGGCCCAGGGCGCGCAGTACGTACGAAGGCTCCAGCGACGCCGAGGTGCACGCCGAACCGGACGATACCGCGAGATCCTTGAGCGCCATGATCAGCGACTCGCCTTCAACGTAGTTGAAGCTCAGGTTCAGGTTGTGCGGAACGCGGGCGGTCAGGCTGCCGTTGACGTACAGCTCTTCCAGATGCTCGACCTGCTTGTAGAAACGGTCGCTCAAGGCTTTGATACGGACGTTTTCGGCCGCCATGTCTTCTTTGGCTACGCGGAACGCTTCACCCATGCCGACGATCTGGTGGGTCGCCAGGGTACCGGAACGCATGCCACGCTCGTGACCGCCGCCGTGCATGGTCGCTTCGATGCGCACACGCGGCTTGCGGCTGACGTACAGCGCGCCGATGCCTTTAGGGCCGTAGGTTTTATGGGCGGAGAACGACATCATGTCGACTTTCAGCTTCTGCAGGTCGATCTCGACCTTGCCAGTGGACTGAGCGGCGTCGACGTGGAACAGAACGCCCTTGGCGCGGAGCATTTCGCCGATCGCTGCGATGTCGTTGACGGTGCCGATTTCGTTGTTCACGTGCATCACGGAGACCAGAATGGTGTCTTCGCGCAATGCCGCTTCAATCATGGCCGGGGTGATCAGACCGTCTTCGGTCGGCTCGAGGTAGGTGACCTCGAAACCTTCACGCTCCAGTTGGCGCATGGTGTCGAGGACAGCCTTGTGCTCGATCTTGGAGGTGATCAGGTGCTTGCCCTTGGAACCGTAGAAATGCGCCGCACCCTTGATTGCCAGGTTGTCGGATTCGGTGGCACCGGAAGTCCAGACGATTTCGCGCGGGTCGGCGTTGACCAGATCAGCCACCTGACGACGGGCGTTTTCGACCGATTCTTCAGCCTTCCAGCCGAACACGTGGGAACGGGACGCCGGGTTACCGAAGTTTCCGTCGACCAGCAGGCATTCACTCATTTTTTGCGCAACACGCGGATCAACCGGGGTGGTCGCAGAGTAATCAAGGTAAATCGGCAATTTCATGGACTATCTCCTAAATCAGGGCTGGCGTGCCGCTAGCTCTTTGGCTGTCATTCGACGGCGGACGCTTCAATCTTGTCCAGGCGTGGCGCCTTGCTGTTGCAACGGCGCTGGTCCTGACGCTGGGCTACTTCTTGCACCTCACGGCGAGTCACAAGATCAGCCAAGCTGATACCACTTAGAAATTCGTGAATCTGCAGGCTCAAATCGCACCACAGATGATGGGTCAGGCACGTGTCGCCGGAATGGCAATCGCCTTGGCCCTGGCATTTGGTGGCATCGACCGATTCGTTTACTGCATCGATCACCTGGGCGACCTGAATGCCCTGCATGTCGCGGGACAATTGGTAGCCGCCACCCGGGCCGCGAACGCTGGAAACCAGGTTGCTGCGGCGCAGCTTGGCGAACAGCTGTTCGAGGTAGGACAGGGAGATGCCTTGGCGCTCGGAGATATCGGCCAGGGACACGGGCCCGTGCTGCGCGTGCAACGCCAGGTCAAGCATGGCGGTCACGGCGTATCGGCCTTTTGTAGTCAGTCGCATGGACAGTTACCACGGAGTTCAGAATGGGGCGAGTATGCAATTCCCGAGTATTTAAGTCAACTTTAAGACCTAGTACTTTAGTCAGGATTACCCGCAAAAGAGCGCGCGAATGATAGCAGGCTCTGCGGCCTAATGGCACACCGGTTGACGGATGCCTGTGTAGGAGCTGCCGAAGGCTGCGATCTTTTGATCTTATGAAAGGCAAGATCAGAAGATCGCAGCCTTCGGCAGCTCCTACAGGGGGCGTTAGCTGGCCTTGGACTCGTCTTTGCCTTTGACGCAGGCGAAGTCTTCGTCACGCAGCTCAGGCAGATCTTTCGCACAGTAATTGCTGCCCAGATCCTTCAGCGCGCCGCACATCCCTTCCAGCCGTCCGTCCACCGCTTGCAGGTGATCGAGCAACTGACCGATGGCGCGCGCCACCGGGTCAGGCATGTCTTCGCTGACGCCGTAGGCATCGAAACCGATCTTCTCGGCCATGGCCTTGCGCTTGGCATCCTGCTCTTCGTCGGACTTGACGATGATGCGTCCAGGAATACCGACAACAGTGGCGCCCGGCGGTACTTCCTTGGTCACCACGGCATTGGAACCAACCTTGGCACCGGCGCCGACGGTGAACGGACCAAGCACCTTGGCGCCCGCACCGACAACCACACCATCACCCAACGTCGGGTGGCGTTTGCCTTTGTTCCAGCTTGTGCCACCCAGGGTCACGCCCTGATAAATGGTCACGTCATCGCCAATCTCGGCGGTTTCACCAATAACGATGCCCATGCCGTGGTCGATAAAGAAGCGTCGACCGACCTTGGCGCCCGGATGAATCTCGATCCCGGTCAACCAGCGACCGAAGTTCGACACCAGCCGCGCCAGCCATTTCAGTTCGTTGCGCCACAGCATGCCGGCCAATCGATGAATCCAGATCGCATGCATGCCGGGGTAGCAGGTCAGGACTTCAAAAGCGTTACGCGCCGCCGGGTCTCGATGGAATACGCTCTGGATATCTTCACGCAAACGCTCAAACATCATTTAGTCCTTCCGCTTAAGAAGCTCGCCACGGGCCGCCTTCTGGGTTTCCGTGAGAATGCCACGCAAAATATTCATTTCCGCCCGGCTCACCGAGCTGCGTCCGTACAACCGGCGCAGGCGCGCCATCAAGTGCCGTGGTTTTTCCGGATCGAGAAATTCGATGGCGACCAGCGTCTGCTCCAGATGCTCATAGAATCGCTCCAGCTCATCCATGGTCGCCAGCTCGGCACTTTTCACCGAAGCCACTTCTTCTTTCTCGATCTTGCTCGGCTGACCTTGGGCGGCCAGCCAAGCCATGCGCACTTCGTAGCTCAACACCTGCACCGCCGCGCCAAGGTTCAGCGAACTGAACTCAGGGTCGGAGGGGATGTGCACGTGAAAGTGACATCGCTGCAGCTCCTCATTGGTCAGGCCGGAATCTTCGCGACCGAACACCAGGGCGATTTCAGCGCCCTGCCCGGCTTCCTCGACCACTTTGGTGCCGCACTCGCGCGGATCCAGCAGCGGCCAAGGAATACGCCGGTCACGGGCGCTGGTGCCGAGCACCAGATTGCAGCCGACCAAGGCGTCTTCCAAAGTGGCGACGACTTGCGCATTTTCAAGGATGTCACCGGCACCGGAAGCACGAGCGTCGGCTTCGTGGTGCGGGAAGACCCGCGGTTCGACCAGCACCAGTCGCGACAGACCCATGTTTTTCATGGCGCGCGCGGCCCCGCCGATGTTGCCGGGGTGGCTGGTATTGACCAGGACGACACGAATGTTCTGCAGCAAGGGAGGCGCTCTCGGACACAGGAAAGGGGTGCAAATCTTACAGAACAGCCTACCGTTAAGCTATGAAAGCGAACAGCGTCCTTCACCTGAAGAAAAGTTCTGATAGAATGCGCGGCTTTCTTTAACAACCTTAGGTGACACATCCATGCAGCCCATGCTGAATATCGCGCTGCGCGCCGCCCGCAGCGCCAGTGAACTGATCTTCCGCTCCATCGAGCGCCTGGATACCATCAAGGTCGACGAAAAAGACGCCAAGGATTATGTATCCGAGGTCGATCGCGCCGCTGAACAGAAAATCATCGACGCCCTGCGCAAGGCTTACCCGAATCACTCGATCCAGGGTGAAGAGACCGGCCTGCACGCCGGTACCGGCATCGAAGGCGAAGAGTACCTGTGGATCATCGATCCACTGGACGGCACCACCAACTTCCTGCGTGGCATTCCGCACTTCGCCGTCAGCATCGCCTGCAAATACCGCGGTCGCCTGGAACACGCAGTGGTTCTGGACCCGGTTCGTCAGGAAGAATTCACCGCCAGCCGTGGTCGCGGCGCTCAACTGAACGGTCGTCGCCTGCGCGTCAGCGGTCGCACCAGCCTCGACGGCGCCCTGCTGGGTACCGGTTTCCCGTTCCGTGACGATCAGATGGACAACCTCGACAACTACCTGGGCATGTTCCGCGCCCTGGTTGGCCAGACTGCCGGCATCCGCCGCGCCGGCTCGGCGAGCCTGGATCTGGCGTATGTTGCTGCCGGTCGTTTCGACGCCTTCTGGGAATCGGGTCTGTCCGAGTGGGACATGGCTGCAGGCGCCCTGCTGATTCAAGAAGCTGGCGGCCTGGTGAGCGACTTCACCGGCGGTCACGACTTCCTTGAAAAAGGTCATATCGTTGCCGGCAACACCAAATGCTTCAAGGCAGTCCTGACGGCGATCCAGCCGCACCTGCCGGCTTCGCTGAAGCGCTAAGCTTCACGCGAAACGAAAAAAGCACCCGTCGGGGTGCTTTTTTTATGCCTGGAATTCGTCACCTGCCACACCACGGGACCAATGCAGGCTCCCTCCTACAGGCGATTTGTTGTGCAGCCTAAATGGCGGGCACAAAAAAGCACCCCGCAGGGTGCTTCTTTTTAAAACAGTCGCTCTTTACTGAGCCGGCTCATTCTGCGACAGAATCAGCTTGCCTTCCTTGTCGACCGGAATCTGGTTGCCCGGATCGCGATCCATCCGCACTTTGCCTTCCTTGCCATCGAGCGAGTAACGCACGTCGTAACCGACGACTTTGTCGCTGATGTCATTGACTGTGTTGCAGCGGGTTTGCGTGGTGGTGTAGGTGTCACGCTCCTGCATGCCTTCCTGCACCTTGTTACCCGCATAACCGCCACCGACCGCGCCGGCTACCGTGGCAATTTTCTTGCCGGTGCCGCCGCCAATCTGATTACCCAGCAAACCACCTGCCAGCGCACCGACGACGGTACCGGCAATCTGGTGTTGATCTTTTACCGGTGCCTGACGAGTCACTGTCACGTCCTTGCACACTTCACGTGGAGTCTTGATCTGTGTTTTAACCGGTTCAACGGCCAATACTTGCGCATACTCAGGGCCGCTTTTAACCAGGCTGTAGGTGGCAACAGCACCCCCGGCAGTCACACCGACAGCACCCAATACCGCACCAACCAGCAACGACTTGTTCACATGAACCTCCTGACCATCACATGCGGGACGCGCCCGCGCTTCTCCCAGCCTTGGAGCATAAAAAAAGGCGCGAGTTCAACTCGCGCCTTTCTTGGGCTGACAGCCGGGAAAACGATGGCCGTTATGGACGGTCGTCGACTTCCTTCTCGGTGTTGGCCGGAGGAATCAGATCCTCAGTGGTCAGGTTCAGCCAGATCAGCACCACGTTAGCGATGTAGATCGACGAGTAGGTACCCGCCAGTACGCCGATAAACAGCGCGATCGAGAAGCCGAACAGGTTGTCACCGCCGAAGAACAGCAGCGCCGCAATCGCCAGCAAGGTGGAGATTGACGTCGCCATGGTGCGCAGCAGGGTTTGCGTGGTCGAGATGTTGATGTTCTCGATCAGCGTTGCCTTGCGCAGGACACGGAAGTTCTCACGAACCCGGTCGAATACCACGATGGTGTCGTTCAGCGAGTAACCGATGATCGCCAGCACCGCCGCCAGTACAGTCAGATCGAAAGTGATCTGGAAGTACGACAGGATACCAATGGTCACGATCACGTCGTGGATCAGCGAAACGATGGCGCCGACCGCGAACTTCCACTGAAAGCGGAAAGCCAGGTAGATCAGGATGCCGCCGAGCGCCAGCAACATGCCGAGGCCGCCCTGGTCGCGCAGCTCTTCACCGACCTGCGGGCCGACGAACTCGACACGCTTGACCGTTGCCGGGTTGTCGCCGCCGACCTTCAGCAGCGCTTCCGCCACCTGATGGCCCAGTTGCGGGTCTTCACCCGGCATGCGCACCAGCAGATCGGTAGTCGCACCGAAGCTCTGCACGATTGCTTCGTGGTAACCCGACGTCGCCAGCTGCTCACGCACCTTGGTAACGTCGGCCGGACGCTCGTAGGTCAGCTCGATGAGCGTACCGCCGGTGAAGTCCAGACCCCAGTTCATGCCCTTGGTAGCGACACTGAACATAGCCAGCAACGTGAGAAACACTGTGACGCCGAACGCGAAGTTGCGAACGCCCATGAAGTTGATTGTACGTAACATGGCAGCCCCTTAAATCCACAACTTCTTGAAGTCACGTCCGCCGAAGATCAGGTTGACCATTGCGCGGGTCACCATGATGGCCGTGAACATCGAGGTAAAGATCCCGAGGGACATGGTCACTGCGAAACCTTTGACCGGGCCTGTGCCCATGGCAAAGAGAATCCCGCCGACCAACAAGGTGGTCAGGTTGGCGTCGAGAATCGCGGTGAATGCCCGGCCGAAGCCTTCGTTGATTGCACGCTGCACAGTCATGCCGGCGGCGATCTCTTCACGAATCCGCGAGAAGATCAGCACGTTGGCGTCGACCGCCATACCCATGGTCAGCACGATACCGGCGATACCCGGCAGGGTCAGCGTTGCACCCAGCAGCGACATCAGGGCCAGCAGCAGCACCATGTTCACCGCCAAAGCAACGGTAGCGATGATGCCGAAGAAGCGGTAGATGGCGATGATGAACAGCGACACGAACAGCATGCCCCACAGCGACGCATCGATACCTTTGGTGATGTTGTCAGCACCCAGGCTCGGGCCGATGGTGCGCTCTTCAGCGAAGTACATCGGTGCGGCCAGACCACCGGCACGCAGCAGCAGCGCCAGTTCGGACGATTCGCCCTGACCGTTCAGGCCAGTGATGCGGAACTGAGCACCCAGCGGCGACTGAATGGTCGCCAGGCTGATGATCTTCTTCTCTTCTTTGAACGTTTGCACCGCAACGTCTTTCTCGACGCCATCGACCACTTGCTTGGTGTAAGTGGTGACCGGACGCTGTTCGATGAAGATCACCGCCATGCTGCGACCGACGTTCGAACGAGTAGCGCGGCTCATCAACTCACCACCATGACCATCCAGACGGATGTTCACTTCAGGCGTGCCGTGCTCGCCGAAACCGGCTTTGGCGTCGGTGACCTGGTCACCGGTGATGATCAGACCACGTTCGATCTGTGCTGGCGGACGATTGCCTTCACGGAACTCAAAGGTTTCGGAGGTGGCTTTCGAAGCACCCGGCTCAGCAGCCAGACGGAACTCAAGGTTGGCCGTCTTGCCGAGAATACGCTTGGCTTCGGCAGTGTCCTGCACGCCCGGCAGCTCAACCACGATGCGGTTGGCGCCCTGACGCTGAACGATCGGTTCGGCAACACCCAGCTCGTTGACGCGGTTACGTACCGTGGTCAAGTTCTGCTTGATGGAGTATTCACGGATTTCCGCCAGCTTGGCCGGGGTCATCGCCAGACGCAGCACCGGTTGACCGTTGAGGTCGGCCGGAACAATGTCGAAATCGTTGAAGTTCTTGCGGATCAGTGCACGGGCCTGTTCGCGGGAGTCTTCATCACTGAAGCCCAACTGAATGGCACCGCCCAGTTGCGGCAGACTGCGATAGCGCAGCTTCTCTTTGCGCAGCAGGCTCTTGACGTCGCCTTCGTAGACTTTCAGGCGTGCATCGAGGGCTTTGTCCATGTCCACTTCCAGCAGGAAGTGCACACCACCGGACAAGTCCAGACCCAGCTTCATCGGGTGCGCGCCCAGGTTGCGCAGCCATTGCGGGGTGGTCTGTGCCAGGTTCAGCGCGACAACGTAGTCATCACCCAATGCCTTGCGCACAACGTCTTTGGCCGGCAGCTGGTCTTCAGCCTTGCTCAGACGGATCAGACCGCCCTTGCCGTTGGCGGCCAGCGTGGCTGCCTTGACGTTGATCCCGGACTCCTTGAGCGCAGTGCTCACACGATCCAGATCAGCCTGATTGACTTGCAGCGCAGTGCTTGCACCGCTGACCTGAATGGCCGGGTCATCGGGGTATAGATTCGGAGCGGAATAAATCAGACCGATCGCCAGCACCGCCAGGATCAGAATGTATTTCCACAGAGGATATTTGTTCAGCATCACGCCGCCCGTTATAAACGCGGGGCGCCTTGCGCGCCCCGTCGATTGAGTAGAAGTTGTTGCTTCAGATCGCTTTCAGCGTGCCTTTTGGCAGCGTGGCGGCGATGGCGCCTTTCTGGAACTTCATTTCCACGGTGTCGGAAACTTCCAGAACCACGAAGTCATCGGCCACTTTGGTGATCTTGCCAGCGATGCCGCCGGTGGTGACCACTTCGTCGCCCTTCTGCAGGCTGCTCAGCAGGTTCTTCTGCTCTTTGGCGCGCTTGGCCTGTGGACGCCAGATCATCAGGTAGAAGATGACCAGGAAGCCGACCAGGAAAATCCACTCGAAACCGCCGCCCATTGGGCCGGCAGCAGCCGGTGCAGCCGCGTCAGCCATGGCGTTAGAGATAAAAAAGCTCATTTAGCACTCCAGTTGCAAATGTTGAATCTTGGGGTCAGAAAACTCAGTCCAAAGGCGGAACGGGGAGCCCGCGTTTGGCGTAGAAGGCATCGACAAAGGCGGCCAATGTACCCTGTTGAATAGCCTCGCGCAAACCAGCCATCAGCACCTGATAATGGCGCAAGTTATGGATGGTATTGAGCATGCTTCCCAGCATTTCGCCGCACTTGTCCAGGTGATGCAGATAAGCGCGGGAGAAGTTCTGGCAGGTATAGCAATCGCAGGTCGGATCCAGCGGCGATTCATCATGGCGATGGAACGCGTTACGGATCTTCAGCACGCCTGTATCAATGAACAGATGCCCATTGCGGGCATTACGGGTTGGCATCACGCAATCGAACATGTCCACACCGCGGCGCACACCCTCAACCAGATCTTCCGGTTTGCCAACGCCCATAAGGTAACGAGGTTTGTCAGCCGGCATCATGCCCGGCAGATAATCCAGCACTTTGATCATCTCGTGCTTCGGCTCGCCCACCGACAGACCGCCAATGGCCAGGCCATCGAAGCCGATTTTGTCGAGGCCTTCCAGCGAGCGCATGCGCAGATCCTGGTGCATGCCGCCCTGAACGATGCCGAACAATGCAGCGGTGTTTTCACCGTGAGCATTTTTCGAGCGCTGAGCCCAGCGCAGCGACAATTCCATCGATACGCGCGCGACGTCTTCATCAGCAGGATACGGCGTGCATTCATCGAAAATCATCACGATGTCGGAACCGAGATCGCGCTGCACCTGCATCGATTCTTCCGGGCCCATGAACACTTTGGCGCCGTCGACCGGGGAGGCGAAGGTCACGCCCTCCTCCTTGATTTTGCGCATCGCGCCGAGGCTGAACACCTGGAAGCCACCGGAGTCGGTGAGGATCGGGCCTTTCCACTGCATGAAATCGTGCAGGTCGCCGTGTTCCTTGATCACTTGAGTGCCAGGACGCAGCCACAGGTGGAAGGTGTTGCCGAGAATGATTTCTGCGCCGGTGGCAACGATGTCACGCGGCAACATGCCCTTGACCGTGCCGTAAGTGCCCACCGGCATGAACGCCGGGGTCTCGACGGTGCCACGCGGGAAGGTCAGACGACCACGTCGGGCCTTGCCATCGGTGGCCAGAAGTTCAAAGGACATGCGACATTCGCGACTCATTCTGTTTCCTCTGGGCCGGTTTCTTTAGGGGCAGTAGGTGCGGGATTACGGGTGATGAACATCGCATCACCGTAGCTGAAAAAGCGGTAACCGTTGTCGACGGCAGCCTTGTAGGCAGCCATGGTCTCGGGATAACCGGCAAATGCCGAAACCAGCATCAGCAGCGTCGATTCCGGCAAATGGAAATTGGTCACCAGGGCGTCGACCACATGGAACGGCCGGCCCGGGAAGATAAAGATATCGGTGTCGCCACTGAACGGCTTGAGCACGCCATCGCGCGCGGCGCTTTCCAGCGAGCGCACGCTGGTAGTACCGACCGCAATCACCCGACCACCGCGCGCACGGCACGCTGCGACTGCATCGACCACATCCTGGCCGACTTCCAGCCACTCGGTGTGCATGTGGTGATCTTCAAGCTTCTCGACGCGCACCGGCTGGAACGTCCCCGCGCCCACGTGCAACGTGACAAACGCGGTCTCGACGCCCTTGGCCGCAATCGCTTCCATCAGCGACTGATCGAAATGCAGCCCGGCCGTCGGCGCCGCCACCGCACCGAGTTTCTCGGCGTACACGGTCTGATAACGCTCGCGATCCGAGCCTTCGTCCGGGCGGTCTATATAAGGAGGCAACGGCATGTGCCCGACGCGATCGAGCAGCGGCAGTACTTCTTCAGCGAAGCCCAGCTCGAACAACGCATCGTGACGCGCGAGCATTTCGGCTTCGCCACCGCCGTCGATAAGAATCTTCGAACCCGGCTTCGGCGACTTGCTGGAGCGCACATGGGCCAGCACGCGGTGCGTATCGAGCACCCGCTCAACGAGGATTTCCAGCTTGCCGCCGGACGCTTTCTGCCCGAACAGCCGCGCCGGAATCACCCGGGTATTGTTGAACACCATCAAATCGCCCGGGTGCAAATGCTCAAGCAAATCAGTGAATTGACGGTGTGCGAGGGCGCCGCTCGGCCCGTCAAGGGTCAGCAGGCGACTACCGCGACGCTCGGCCAAAGGGTGGCGGGCGATCAGCGAATCAGGGAGTTCGAAAGTAAAGTCAGCAACACGCATGATGGGGTTCGTCTAGCAGGGCCGGAAAGTCTAGCGGAAATATCGAAAATTCTCTATGTACCTGATTGACCGACGGTAATCTCATCTCTATACTTCGCCGCCATTGAGCCCTGATGGCGGAATTGGTAGACGCGGCGGATTCAAAATCCGTTTTCGAAAGGAGTGGGAGTTCGAGTCTCCCTCGGGGCACCAAAATTAAGAAAGGTCTTGCTTAGCAAGGCCTTTTTTTTCGTCTGACGTAAAAATGGCGTATCCACGCCAACCTGCGTCATTTGATGCTGTTGAGGAGAATGATCATGGCAAGGAAGGCCCCCGCTAGCGCCAAAGCGGAGAAAACAATTTCGTCAACGCTTTCGAACCACACAGACGACATGTGGACGAAGAATCCAGCCCTCATCAAAAGCTTTCTAGATGCGAAGCCTGAGTTCGAACAACTCTGCGCCGAAGTTGAATACATCTTGAAAAAGAAGGTGACTCAAGCGTCCATAGAAACTTCGTTTTTAGGATCGAGAGCTAAGACGCTCAACAGCTTTCTTGAAAAGTTGACTCGCAAAAGCTATCCAGATCCTTTCAATCAGATTGATGACTTTGCTGGTGCCAGAGTAGTTTGCCTTTATAACAATGACATCACAAAAGTTATAGAGATCATACGAAATGAGTTTGATGTAGCCGAAGAGATCAACAAGCGCGAGGAGCTGGATACAAACAAGTTTGGTTACATCGGGCACCATTTCATAGTGCGCCTCAGCGAGAAATATTCCGGCGCAAGGTACGATGACCTGCGAAACTTAAGATGCGAGATCCAAGTCCGCACAGTAGTTCAAGACGCCTGGTCTATAATTCAGCACCACATGGTGTACAAAAAAGAATCACAAGTCCCATCAAACCTAATTCGAAAACTCAATGGTCTAGCAGGCTTATTTGAAACTGTCGATGATCAGTTCGAATTCATCAGATTACAGCGAGACAAGTATCTGGAAGAGGTTCGGGAAAGCAAAAACACCCCGAATAACTTTCTAGAGAACGAGCTTAACTACGACAGCCTAGTTGAATTCGTTCAGTGGCGCTACAAGCAGGAACTTAGTGACCAGGATCGAGCTAACATCACTAAGGTACTCGACGTACTGAATGATATTGGGATCTCATCTCTGAAAGAACTCGAAACTCAGATCGAAAGAAATGAAGCCTTTTGTAAGTTAGCGATTGATAACTATCAGAAATCTTTCGCGGAAGATGATCCGAACGCTCCCAAAGCTCCAATATTTCCAGTAATTAACGTAGCTCTCGCGGTATCTGCAAACCCTGTGTGGCGGTCTATGTTTCCTTGGGGACCCACCTGGAGCAACGCACTGACTAATACTGACGCTCAGCTTTGAAGCTATCTACACGATATTTCAGGTACATACCACATTTTGAAAACGTGGTCTGTTCCTGAGGGATCCCGATACGGTAACGATGCCCCTTTTCTCTTCAGATCCTTACAATTTCAACATTGGAACTCAGTAAGCGAGGGCACCTCCCGCTACCACGGTCCGGCGGGTTTCCGACCCCGTACGCTTGGAGGAGTGCCAGGGTCCCCCCGGGCCTTGCGCTCCATTTCATATGCGCCGATGCCGCTAGCTAGGCTAAAATAGACAAACTCATTGTAGAATCCCTTAATTCTCGGTTGATCTCCGAGCCTTTGCATCCTCATAAAAGAATCTGAAATGGTCGATATTTCCGAACAAGAATTGATACGGCGTCTTGAGTTGATGGACGAGGAAACGTTGATCTTCATATCCAAATACTCCCAAGATCGACGAAAGCTTGCTAAGACATCCACCCTGATAAGCACAGCGATAGCCACGATTGCCGGTTTTGCGCTATCTGTCAGTTCTTTTTTTCCAGGCTCAAATACAATATTAATCGGTGTCATTTCCATCGTGTTAGGTGCCGTCGTTGCAGGTCTAGGTCTGTGGGAAAGACAACGAGAGGAGATGCGCCTGATCAGTCAAGCGCTGAAGGAGTCAGCCGGAGCAAAGAACCCGAATGCTGAGAGAAAAAAGGAGCTGATCGAGAAGTTTCTTAAGGCGGAGGGTCTCTGAATGGCTGGCCCAAACACCTTCATTTACATCGCTCTGATAGCAGGCGTGCTGTTTACGATTTATAGCTTGTGTCTGATGAGATCACTTCCTCTGCTGGCAGAGCTTTTCTCGCTGATGCTCTCAGCCGCGGCGGCTTATTCGGGCGTTGAGCTTTGCTATGCCGTGTTAGAAGGAAGCAAAAAGCTTGGAGATTTCCAAGACCAAAAATTGACTATCGTACTCGGCTCTGTCGCCGTCTTCTGGGTTGCTCTATTGACTGCGATAAATTTGGTCAAAGGAGTGGCAGGACGTGCTGAAATTCAGAAAAAAATGTCCACCGTACCTCAGCAAGAAAATGCGTGACATTCGTAGCCAGAGGACCCCTAGCGTCCAATAGCCTGAATCCCCATATAATCCGGCTACAAGACACGATTTAAATGGCGCCTATGAGGCTCCCTCGGGCACCAAAATTAAGAAAGGTCTTGCTTAGCAAGGCCTTTTTTTCGCCTGCAATAAAGTGACCGCGCAATGCAGAACGCTCACCACCGCGCGGGTAGCACGTGACATGGCACGGACTCAGGTGTCGGAGTCTTTTGCAGGCTCAGCCTGAGCATTTCCCCCAAACAACCGCGCCGCTATCGCCCGCCCCCGCTCCAGCCCCTCCTCCGTCAACCAGACCGACTTGTTCCTGTTCACCGGGTTACTGATGAAACCCTGCTCATGCAATCGGTTCATGATCTCGAAGTCGAACCCTTTCCAGGCATTGCCGTCGTCGGAACTGAGCGCTGCCAACAGGGCAAGCACGGCGTCTTCCATCAGTTTGTCGTCGTATTCCATGGTCGTCACTCCATTCGTATCCAACAGTTAACGTCGAGTGTGTAAAGGCTCACCATAATACTCGCCGGCCTCCGATGGAAATGCCGCGCAATCCCGTGAAGGTTATTGATCGGCTTCAGTGTGCCCGGCCTCGCCTTTGGGCTGCACTTGTTGATCCCGCTCCGTATAATCCCGCCACTCTGAAGGCAGCCCAGCGCATCTTGCACCTAACGGTGGCTGCCTCCAGTCATCAACTCTCACACTGACGGACGTCGCTAAAGGCACCCCATGGAAACGTCACTGGAAACAGTCGCCCTTTTCTCCCTCAAGCTCGCTTACGAGGAAGAAGGCCTGAGCCCGATCCTGCGGGACGACATGGTCATGGGTGATTACCAGAAAGACATTTTCGAACTATTGGTGCGGCGCGGGGATGTCGAGACCATTCAGTTCAAGATGAATGAATGCCTGGGACTGGCGATGGACGCCTTGGGCGGTGTCGAGAAACCGTTGGGGCGGGAGTTGCAGAAGTTGTCAGCCGAGTTCAGCGAGGCGCGTTCGCTGGAGCAGCTGGATCAGCCGCTCCTCGCGCTCAAGGGCTATTTGAAAGACATCTTGTAATGGGCTGAGGCGTTACAGCAGATGCTTCGAGATGTACTTGGAGATCTCCACCATCGACGTCTTCCCGGTGAATTCGAACTTCACCTTCCCCAGTGACGAGAAGTAAATCTCCAGCTCCGAATCCAGATCGAACGTGCCCGAGGTTTCCACGGAGTAGGCGACGATGTTCTTGTACGGCAAGGAAGTGAAATCCTTCTTGCTGCCGGTAATCCCCTGAACGTTGACGGCGATGATGCGTTTGTTGGTAAACACCACGCCGTCACGCATGGCCTTGTAAGAGTCGATCACTTCTTCACCGTCCAGCAACAGCGCGGTTACGCGTTCGGCGTACTCATCGTTCTGCTTGAGTTTGAAGAAGCCTTTGTTGTTGAAGTCGATCATCTGTCCATCCTCATCTTCAAGAAAACATCCCGGTATTTCTTAGTTTCAACGACGGGCTTTCAGCACGCGGATATCGGTTGGGAACCCGTCGGCACCAACAAGCTTTTTCCAACCCAGATACTGAAACTCACCCTTCTCATCAATGTAATCACCCTTCTCCACTGATCGGCCGCCAACCACCGCAACGCGCTTCACTTCGCCACAACCGCCGTCAGAAGGCCGAACCGTATAGATCACATACGGCTTCACATATTGCGTGGCGCGGAAGTATTGGCCGCAGATTTCGTCGACGGTGATCAACATGGTTTTCAGGCGTGCTTCGCCGTCGGTGTCTTCGTGCAGTTTCAGGAAAGATATATCACCGACGTCGCTGTAGCCGAGGGAGCGGGCGCGTTGGTAGGCGGGGGAATTCTGGTGGGCGATGCGGCCTTCCTCCGCAGCACCTTGCATTTTTGCGGCGAACTCGGCTTTGCCTTGGGCAATGATTGATTCAGCCTGGCCCGCGAAGTTTTCGCATTCGGCGAATTCTCGCGAGCCCAGGTGATTGGGCGTCAGGTTGGAGCGGTGTTCATTCATGGTCTGCAGGTTGCTTTCCAGGGCAAACATCACGTCGTAGGCGGTGGTGCGGCCGCTTTGTACGTCGGCCATTTTTTCCAGCACGCGCTGGCAGTTGCCGGCGTAGTACTTCCAGCTGTTTTCCGGATGCTCTTGCACGGCGGCGAATGCTGGGGCCATTGCAGCGGTGAGTGTGATTGCGCAGAGCAGGCGCAAACAGTGGGTACTGACTGGCATGGGTAGTCCGTTACGGAGATGGGCAGTGGCGCGACGCTACTATTTTGCTATCTTGCCGTCCACTGCCAGTAACGAGGTCGCCAACACCTCGGTGGAGTCAATTTTCAGAGGGAGAAACACCTTGATGGCCGTGTTGTACTTTTTCGTCTGGGGAGCCGTTTGGGCTTGGGTCGTGCAGACTCGTGGTGCCTGGAACCTGATCCTCGCCAACCTGGCGGGTGCCGCCAGCGGCTTCATCGTAGCGATGATTTTTTCGGTGATCTGTGCAGGACTTTTCCCGGCGCACGTGCCTCCTGCAACTGAGAACCTGGCCAGTAGCGTGTTGCAAATGATCACCACGTTCGGCGTGCTGGCGGGTGTCTGGATGTGGCTGGTCAGGCGTCCTCGGCCAGAGCATCCGTTGGCCCGGCAACTTTTCGCCGGTATCTGTGGGCTGGCTGCGGGTGTGACGACGCTGGCGTTTTTCGCGCTTAATTTTCACTGAGCACCGCTATCGTCACTGCCATTTCACGTCTGTTTTGTTATCTTGCCGGCCATTCTCAGCGTTCACCTTGGGCGTGCGTTGATTTCAGGTTTGGAAGGTTTAAGGAAAGGATCAAATGGAGTTTCTGCGTTTTCTGGCGATTGTCGCGGTTTGGGGGTTCATGTGGCGCTGGGTGGTCAAGAACCGTGGCAGCTGGAATATTTTCTACGGCAACATCGTTGGCGCAGCGGGCGGCTTCATTGTCGCGATGGTGGTGCTGTCGATCACGTTGTCGCTGTTTCCGTCGGCCGCGCCGAGGACAACGCAGAGCAGCGAGACGCAGAGCGCCGCGGCGGCACTCATGCCTGAATTAGAAAAGGCAATGGAGCCCATGGCTGCGATCGCGTCCTCACCTGAGAACTCCGACAACCTTACGACCTATGTCGCCAGCGAACCACAGAACGAGCCTTCGCCGCCCGAGTCCGCACTTCTACCGAACTACAGCCAGCGCCTGACCGCATTAATCCAGGAGAAAAACTTCAAGGACAACGTGCGCAACGATTTTGAAGTTTCGCGCCGACTGGCCGGCAACCATCCGGACGCGGACAGATCCCTGATGGCGTTCATGATTTGCGACCCTATTATCAAAAGTGCCATGCGTTTTTCAGCGTCGACAGCGATCGCCAGCGCCAAGAGCGCGAGCAGCCAACGGTTCAAGGATCAGACCTATACCATCAGCAGCACCGTCACCGCTCTGAACATGTTGGGCGACCATGTCAGCTACAGTTCTGACTGTTCCGTTCAGCAAGTAGACGGCAAAGATACTGACAAAGCCGCGTGGCGACTGCTCGATCTGAAGCTGAAGAAGATCGATTCTTAAGCCTCATTTAAGGGATCAAGGCGCCGGCTGCGCTATCATCGCCGGCCTGTGTGCCTTGAGCTTTGCCCTCGATGTCTTCGACACCCGCTGACCTGATCCCGCTGCCTCCTGTCCTGGCCGGCCCGCTGTTGCGACGGCTGGAGCCAACGCGCGTGGTCATGTGGCTGGTCGGCACGCGACCACTGGCGCTGACCTTACGCCTGCAAGGTGTAGGAGACATTCCTCTCGACGCCGGGAAATGCACCGTCATTCCGGTAGGTCGTCAGGCGTTTGTCCATCTCATCGATGTTGCTCTCAACAACGCCCTGCCCTGCGACACACGTATCGACTATGACCTGCTGATCGACAATGCAGAGGGCATCGCCGACTGGGCGGCGCATCTGCTTTACGGCGATGCAACCAGCCCGAACTTCGTCCTGCGCTCGCGGATCGATCAACTGCTGCACGGCTCCTGCCGCAAGCCGCATCACCCGGCGACGGATGGTTTGCTTTGCGTCGACCAATTGCTGGCGACGGAAACCGATCCGCAACAACGCCCCGCCCTGTTGATGATGAGCGGCGATCAGGTCTACGCCGACGATGTCGCCGGCCCGATGTTGCGGGCGATTCATGCCTTGATCGAACGCCTTGGCCTGTTCGACGAACACCTCGAAGGTGCCGTGGTCAGCGACAGCGCCAAGCTCTACAAACACCCGGCCAGTTACTACCACCGTGCGGATTTGTTACCGGCGCTGGAAAGCAACGAGACATTGCGCGAGCGATTTTTCGGCGGTGCGCGTAAGCCGATTTTCACCAGCAGCAGTGCTGACAATCATCTGGTGACGTTCGCCGAAGTCATGGCGATGTACTTGCTGGTATGGTCGCCGACGGCCTGGTCGCTGATCGATCCGCAAGCGCCCGAACTGACGCCCGAACGCCTCAAGCGCTACACCCTCGAACAGACTCGCATCGACGCGTTCAAGGCTGGATTGGACAAGGTCGCCCGCGCGCTGGCGCATCTGCCGAGCCTGATGATTTTCGATGATCACGACATCACCGATGACTGGAACCTGTCCGCGCAATGGGAGGAAACGGCCTACGGCCATCCGTTCTCCAAACGCATCATCGGCAACGCGTTGATCGCCTATATGTTGTGTCAGGGCTGGGGCAATAATCCCGATGCGTTCAAGGATGTGCTGGGAAAAACCCTGAGCCTTAGCGCCAGCGGTGATGATCAGTATCTCGACAGCCCGGTGCAGGACGGTTTGATCGATGACCTGCTGCGCTTTCAGCATTGGCATTTCGTACTGCCAACCAGTCCGGCGCTGGTAGTCATCGACACGCGCACCCGACGCTGGCGCAGTGAGATGGCGCTCAAGCAACCGTCGGGCCTGCTCGATTGGGAGGCGCTGAGCGAACTGCAACAGGAACTGCTTGATCACCCGTCAGCGATCATCGTTTCTCCGGCGCCGATCTTCGGCGTGAAGCTGATTGAAACCGTACAAAAGGTCTTCAGTTGGTGCGGTTTTCCGCTGCTGGTCGACGCGGAAAACTGGATGGCCCATCGCGGTGCCGCGCAAGTGATCCTGAATATTTTCCGCCACTCGCGCACACCGGGTAACTACGTGGTGCTGTCCGGCGACGTGCATTATTCCTTCGTCTACGAAGTGCTTATCCGCCACCGCAAGGCCGGGCCGCGAATCTGGCAGATCACCAGCAGCGGGATCAAGAACGAGTTTCCGAAAAGCCTGCTGGAATGGTTCGACCGCCTCAACCGCTGGCTCTACTCGCCGCGCTCACCGTTGAACTGGTTTACCAAACGCCGCCGCATGCGCATCGTGCCCTACACGCCGGAACATGCTGAGGCAGGTGAGCGGTTATGGAATTCGGCGGGGATCGGTCAGGTGTTTTTCAATGAGCAGGGGCAGCCGCGCGAGATCATTCAGCACAATTCGAATGGCAAGGCGAAGACACGGATGCTGGCGCCGGATCTGGCGGATTATCCGGACTAGCCACAAGTTTTTTCCTACATTTGAAATACCAGATCCCGACAACGCGGCGGTTTCTCACTGCCCGAGACAGTGGACAAGGATTACAGACGTCTCAGAAACGTCTCCAGGGTTCTTAAGTGATACTGAACGTGCTCGCAGCAACCCTTCTGCGAAACAACCACTAGTAGGTGTCGCCTTGTCATCCTGTACTCACCTCCATACGTTCTTGGCATCCAGCGAGGATCGAGAGCTAACTTCGCAATCCCGGCAAGAATCTGAGCCTGTCGTGATGATGCCTCCTGGCGAGAACAGCACACTCGAAGAAACAGCCTACTTGATGCGCTCACCCGCAAACGCCGAGCGGTTGATCAGATCGATCGGCGAAATGCGCGCAGGAAAAGCCAAAGTCAGACATTTGATCGAAGAGTGAAAATCGTCACGACTGAACGACACATCCCACACCTCTGACAATCATCTCCACCTCACGCTCATCAATCGTCAACGGTGGCAGCAGCCGTATCGTCTTGCCCCGCGTGACGTTGATCAACAGTCCATAATCCCGCGCGGCGATCAGGGTCAGATCACGCACCGGTTGTTTCAGCTCGATCCCGATCATCAAGCCCTGCCCGCGAATCGCCAGCACATTGGGATTGTCCGCCAGCTCTGCACGCAGGCGAGTTAATAGCCGTTCCCCCTGAATCCTGGCATTTTCCAGCAGGCCCTGTTCTTCGATGATATCCAGCACCGTGCAACCGACCCGACACGCCAGTGGATTGCCGCCGAAGGTGCTGCCATGGCTGCCGGGCGTAAACAGATCCGCCGCCCTGCCCCGGGCCAGGCAAGCGCCGATCGGCACGCCGTTGCCCAGTCCTTTTGCCAGGGTCATGACATCCGGGACAATGCCTTCATGGTGAAAGGCGAACCAGCGCCCGGTACGGCCGATGCCGGTCTGGATTTCATCGAGCATCAATAGCCACGCATGGCGATTACACAGTTCGCGCAGGGCTTTAAGGTAACCGGGCGGCGCGAGCTGCACACCGCTTTCGCCTTGGATTGGCTCAACCAGAATCGCCACGATGCGCTCACCGTGCTTTTGCTGTACCTGCTCCAGCGCAGCGAGATCGCCGAACGGCACTTTGAGGAAATCCCCCGGCAAATCGTTGAAACCCAGGCGTACTGCCGGGCCATCGCTGGCTGACAAGGTACCAAGTGTGCGGCCGTGGAACGCGTTGGCCATGACCACCACCAGCGGCTGTTCGATGCCTTTGCGCCAGCCGTATAAACGCGCGAGTTTCAGCGCTGTTTCATTGGCCTCGGCACCGGAATTATTGAAAAACGCGCGCTCCATGCCCGACAGCTCAGTCAGCCGTTTCGCCAGTTGTTTCTGCCAGTCGATGCTGTACAGATTCGACGTGTGCAGCAGCAACCCGGCCTGCTCGCTGATCGCCGAAACGATCCGCGGGTGTGAGTGGCCGACGTTGGTCACCGCCACACCGGCCACCGCATCCAGATATTCGCGACCGGCCTGATCCCACAGGCGAGTGCCCAGGCCCTTGGTGAAGCTCAAGGCCAGTGGTTGGTAGGTGTTCATCAGGGCGGCGGTCATGACTTCAAACTCCAGTGCAGGTCGGTGTGCTGGCAGTATGGTTAGCCAGCGAAACTGGATAAACTCGGGAAAACTTCATTCATTTAAAAGCTGAGCTTGATAATGGACCTGTTCCAGTCGATGAGCGTGTACGTCAAAGTCGTCGAAGCCGGGAGCATGACGGCGGCCGCGTTGCAGTGCGACCTGTCGACGACCATGGTCGGCAATCATCTGCGCGCGCTGGAGCAACGGCTGGGCGTGCAACTGCTGCAACGCACGACCCGCCGTCAGCGGCTCACTGAATTCGGCAGCGTTTACTACCAGCGTTGTCTGGAAGTGTTGGGATTGGTCGCCGATTCCGAACGCCTCGCCGAGCAGACCCTCGATCAACCCCGGGGCATGCTGCGCCTCACCGCGCCGCTGACGTTCGGCGTTGAACGGCTGGCCCCGGCGCTCAGTGAATTTTCCTTGCTGTACCCGCAGGTCAAACTCGACGTGGTGCTGACCAACAGCCGTCCCGATCTACTGGAGAGTGGCCTGGATGTGGCGTTTCGGCTGGGCAATTTCGAGCAGTCCAACCTGATCGCCCGGCCTTTGATCGATTACACCCTGACCGTGTGCGCCTCGCCGCACTATGTCGCCCGGCGGGGCATGCCGAAAACCCCGGAAGACCTGCAACAACACGACTGCCTGTCGTTCGCCTATCCCGCTGGCGACGACTGGCAATCGGTGGAAAAGCGCTGGCGTCTCAGTGGTCCCGATGGGGAGATCATGGTCGACGTCAGCGGGCCTATGCTGATCAACAGCTCCGCCGGGCTGCACCAGGCGGCCCGCACCGGCATGGGCATCGTGATGCTTCCGGATGCGCTGGTGGAACAAGACCTGCGCGAAGGCCGACTGGTGAAGGTGATCGCCGACTTCCAGCCACCCAGCAGACCGATGCATCTGCTCTACGCGCCAGATCGTTATCGTTTGCCGAAATTGCGCCGGTTCGTGGAGTTTGCGATGCAGACGTGGGGGAAATCCTGACGCTGCCTACGCTGCTCTTCCATGAAAAATCGCTGACAAGGACTCGAACAGCAGATGAACAACACACCCAACGTACGTGATTTGCTGCCCGCCGAAACGGAATCGGTGCGGCAGTTTCTCGGGCTGCATGGCTGGGGCCATCGTACTGGCTCACCGGAACACTTCGCCCTACTGATCAAGAACTCTCAGCGTACCGCCGTCGCCGTCCGGGGTGAGCAGATCATCGGATTCGCTCGCGGAATCACCGACGGTTTGTCCAACGGTTACCTGTCGATGGTGGTGGTCGATGACCAGCATCGGCGTGCAGGGATTGGCCGTGCACTGGTCGAGCACATCATGGGCGACAATCCCGAAATTACCTGGGTGCTGCGGGCCGGACGCGAGGGCGCAGAGGCTTTTTTTGCCAGCCTGGGTTTTGAAACCTCGGTGATTGCCATGGAACGGCCGCGCCGGAAATAGTGCACGCCGGGAAAAAACTCGACCGGCAGACCGTTGCTCCGTGACAACGCCGCCGCGCTCCCCTAAATTAGTCGGCCTGAAAAAGCCCTCGGTTTTCTCATCTCCACTCAAGTTAAAAAAGTAGTGAAATTTCAATGTCCGATTTCAACACCGCTGAATCCGTAGTCACCGAATCGTCCAAAGCGGAATACGAAAACTCCATCAATCTTTCACAACACCTGCCACAAGCCAAAATCATCAGCGAGATGGTCCTGGACGCGTTCCAGTCGACCCGCGAAAGCGACCAGATCCGCGAGCTGCGCGCGGCGATCCGTCAGGCTCACGACAGTTTCGATGACGACAAGGCCTACGAGCTGATGGGCGAACTCAAGGCGCTGAAAGACGCCGAAGCCGCCGACCTCGCCGCCCTTGAAGACCTCAGCAGCAAGTTCTCGATCGGCCGCATCCTGTCCAGCTTCAAGGACGATCCGGCGTTCCAGGAAATCGTTTACGGCCTCGCGCTGAAAGTGCTGAACCAGACCCATCAGGCGATCAGCAATCCGAGCGGCGGCAAGGGCAAGGCTGCGAAGAAGAAAGAAGTCGAAATCTTCACCATCAGCAAGGACGGCATCAGCGTGACCCTGCCACTGCGCACGCCACGCTCGCGCCTGAACGTTGACCGTGCAGCGCTGGAGTTCCTCGGTTTCACCTTCGTTGGTGAAGGCGAAGAAGCGGAGCTGGAAAGCGAAGTCTTCGTCGACAACGCGGGTACCGAACAGGCAGTGAACCGCAAGAACATCATTACCGCGCTGCAACAGCAGACTGCGTTTGATGGGTACAGCATCGCCGCGCAGTAATAGCGCAGCGCTGAACGAAAAAGCCCCGCACTGAGATTCAGGCGGGGCTTTTTGTTGTCCGGCTTGGGATTTGTGAGAAGGCGAAAATCCTCGCCCCTCATCGGAACGCCGCCCGCCCTGCCCTCTCCCGAGGGAGAGGGAGCCGATCGGGAGATATTCAAGAGATGCACCGAAATGAAAGTGCGGTGCCGAATCCACAATCGCCTCAATCTCTCAGGTCGATGTATAGCGCAACACACCTCGGTCAGTCCCCTCTCCCAAGGGAGAGGGAGCCGATTTGCGGATATTGTGGAAGTTCGCCGAAATGAAAGTGCGGTGCCGAATCCACAATCGCCTCGGCCTCTCAGGTCGATGTATAGCGCAAGACACCTCGGTCAGTCCCCTCTCCCGAGGGAGAGGGCTAGGGTGAGGGCAAACCGCTAAACCACCCTCAAGCCGAAGGATGCAACGCTACAATCATGTCCACTTCAATCGCTGCGTTCTTCGGCAACTGATACACACCGACCGTGGTGCGCGTGTGCCGGCCGGCATCGCCGAGCACATGACTGAACACGTCCGAGGCACCGTTGGCGACTTCGCTCAGATCAACGAAGTCCGGCGTCGACTTCACATACACCGTCACCCGCAACAACGCCTTGATCTTGTCCAGCGAACCCACCGCATCGACGATCAGCGCCAGGCAACGCATCGCACTGATGCTCGCGGCGGCTTGCGCATCCTTGAGGGTCAGCTCCAGTCCGACGCGACCCGGGTACTGAATCTTGCCGTGGGTGCGCGGTACCATACCGCTGATGTACAGCTCATCATGATGACGGATCAGCGGCGCGTAATTGCCGCCGGCGGTGTTCTCACCATAGATGTCGTAGTTCAGCTCTTGGGCCAGGGCAATAAAACGCTCGTCGCAGGTCATCCTCTCAGTCATTTCGCCCAGCCTTTTGATCAGTGCATGAAGAAGCTCGAATCACGGCAGTAAAACACCGAAAAAATGGCTTGGTGCTATCACTGTCGGGGTTGGATCCAAATCTAGGGGTTTTGAACTCCACTCGCAACCCTCACCCTAGCCCTCTCCCATAGGGAGAGGGAACCGAACGCAGGATATTGACGACATACACCGACCTGAACGCACTTTACCGAATCCATAATCGCCACGACTTTGCAGGTCGGCGGTGGACTCGAGACAACTCGATCGGCCCCCTCTCCCTCTGGAAGAGGGCTGGGCGGGCGGCGTTCCGATGAGGGGCTTTACGCCAGGCAACAAAAAACCCCGCACATCTCTCAATGTGCGGGGTTTTTCTTCAAGCCTTTGAGCCTTACGGCGCGTACGTCAGCAGCAGCTCTGCGGGCACCTTGAAGTCCAGGGACATCATGACGCTCAACGCAGTGATGGTGAAGATCGAGAACACGAACAGCTTGCGTGCCCAGACCGTGTCATCCACCGCTTTGTAGCCGGTCCAGGCCATGTACAACCAGTACATGCCCATGGCCGCGGCGACGGCGAGGTAGCTCATGCCGGCGTAACCGCTGAAGGTCAGCATCAAGGTCGCTACGAGGAACGCCAGGATGTAGAGCAGGATGTGCTTCTTGGCCACTTGAATCCCGCGCTTCACTGGCAGCACCGGAATCGATGCGGCCAGGTAATCGTTGAAGCGGAAGATCGCGATGGCGTAGGAATGCGGCATCTGCCACAGGCTGAACATCACCAGCAACGTCAGCGCGGCCATGTCAAAGCTGTTGGTTACGGCGACGTAACCGATCACTGGCGGCATGGCGCCCGACAGACTACCCACCAGCGTGCCGTGAACCGACTTGCGCTTGAGGTACAGGCTGTAGAAGCCGACGTAGATGATGAAGCCGATCACCGCGAACAAAGCGGCCAACGGATTGGCCACCTTGTACAACAACGCAACGCCGAGAACACCAAGGATGGTCGCGTAGACCAGGGCCAGTTTCAGGGAGATCAAGCCCTGCACCAGCACCCGGTTCTTGGTGCGTTCCATCTTCAGGTCGATGTCGCGGTCGATGCAGTTGTTGAACACGCAACCGGAGGCAACAACCAGGGATGTACCGATCATGGCAGCCAGAAACACCGCCAGATCGACATGCCCTTTCGAGGCCAGGAAGAACCCGCCTGCCACAGAAAGCACGTTACCGAAAATGATCCCCGGTTTGGTGATTTGGATAAAGTGCTTGAGCGACATCGGGTCTTACCTCACTTCGCCATCATGTAGGTGTGGATGCTGAACATGATCCACAACGACAGGCCAACCAGCAGCACGATCACGATCGCCGTAAAGACGAATGCAATCACGTTGTTACGCTGAGCAATGGAACGGTCCAGGTGCAGGAAGTAATACAGGTGAACAATCACCTGGATTACTGCGAACAGCAGAACGATTGCCAGCGTGGTGGCTTTCGGCAGGCTCGGGTACATCACCAGACCGAATGGGATGACGGTCAGGATCACCGACAGGATGAAGCCAATGGCGTACGACTTTACGCTGCCGTGGCCAGCATCATGGCTGTCATGGGAGTGTGCATTAGCCATTACAGAGTCCCCATCAGGTAAACAACGGTGAATACGCAGATCCACACCACGTCCAGGAAGTGCCAGAACAGGCTCAGGCAGCTCAGACGGGTCTTGTTGGTCGCCGTCAGGCCGTGCTTGTTGACCTGGTACATCATGATGCCCATCCAGATCAGACCCGCCGACACGTGCAGACCGTGGGTACCGACCAGGGTGAAGAACGCGGACAGGAAGCCGGAACGGCTAGGACCGAAGCCCTCGGAGATCAGCAGGTGGAACTCGTTGATCTCCATGGCGATAAAGCCTGCGCCGAGCAGGAAGGTCATGAACAACCAACCCAGGACCGCCTGCTTCTTGCCTTTGTACAACGCCAGCATGGCGAAGCCGTAGGTGATCGAACTGAACAACAGCAGAGCGGTTTCGCCCAGCACGTATGGCAGTTCGAAGATGTCGTGGCCCGACGGGCCACCGGCGACGTTGTTTACCAGTACTGCGTACACCGCGAAGATCGACGCAAACAGAATGCAGTCGGTCATCAGGTAGAGCCAGAAACCGTATACGGTCATCTCGCCCGAGTCGTGGTGATGGTCATCGTGCCCATGGTCACCATGGGCGTGTCCAACATTGGTCACTAAGTTCGACATGGTTTAAGCCTGTTCCAACGAGGTTTCAACACGGGTGGCACCGGCCGGGATTTTCCCTGCCGCGACCAGACGCTTGTGCTGCTCGGCTTCGATACGCTCGATCGTTTCAACCGGAACCATATAGCCCTGGTCGTCACGCGCAGCGTGGATCACGAAGTAGATGACGGTGCCGGCCAGGCTGGCGATCGCCAACCACCAGATGTGCCAGATCATCGCGAAACCGAAGACGGTCAACAGTGCGCCCATCACCACGCCAGTGGCGGTGTTGTTCGGCATGTGGATCGGCTCGTACTTGGCCGGACGCTGGTACGCAGTACCGTTTTCCTTGGCTTCAGTGAACGGGTCGATGCAGTCAGCCTTAGGCAGCACAGCAAAGTTGTAGAACGGCGGTGGCGACGAGGTCGACCATTCCAGGGTGTGTGCATTCCACGGGTCACCGTGATCGCAAACGTTCTCTGGCTTGTTGCGGTCACGCACGCTCACATAGAGCTGGATCAGCTGGCAGGCAATACCCACAGCGATCATCACCGCACCGAACATGGCAACGTACAGGTACGGTACCCACTCAGGGTTGGTGGTAGCGTTCAGACGACGGGTCATGCCCATGAAGCCCAGTGCATAGAGCGGCATGAACGCGACGAAGAAGCCCGAGATCCAGAACCAGAACGCTGCCTTACCCCAGCCTTCGTGCAGCTTGAAGCCGAACGCTTTCGGGAAGTAGAACGCGAAACCAGCGATGTAACCGAATACCGCACCGCCGATGATCACGTTGTGGAAGTGCGCGATCACGAACAGGCTGTTGTGCAGAACGAAGTCAGCACCCGGGATGGCCAGCAGTACGCCGGTCATGCCGCCGATGGCGAAGGTCACCATGAAGCCCAGAGTCCACAGAACCTGGCTGGTGAAGCGCAGACGGCCCTGGTAGATGGTGAACAGCCAGTTGAATAGCTTCACACCCGTCGGGATGGAAATCAGCATCGTCGCCAGACCGAAGAAGGCGTTGACGCTGGCACCCGAACCCATGGTGAAGAAGTGGTGCAGCCAAACCATGAAGCCCAGTACCGAGATCGCGCCCGAAGCGTAGATCATCGAGTGGTGGCCGAACAGTTTCTTGCCGGTGAACGCCGAGATCACTTCCGAGAAGATGCCGAATGCCGGCAGGATCAGGATGTAAACCTCAGGGTGGCCCCAGGCCCAGAACAGGTTGACGTACATCATTGGATTGCCACCAAGTTCATTGGTGAAAATGTGGAAATCCATGTAACGGTCAAGGGTCAGCAGTGCCAGGGTAGCGGTCAGGATCGGGAACGAAGCCACGATCAGAACGTTTGCCCAGGTGCAGGTCCAGGTGAAGATCGGCATGTCCATCAGTTTCATGCCAGGGGTACGCATTTTCAGTACGGTCGCGAGGAAGTTAACCCCCGTTAACGTCGTACCTAACCCGGATAGCTGTAGCGCCCAGATGTAGTAGTCCATGCCCACGCCAGGGCTGTATTGCAGACCCGACAATGGTGGATAGGCAACCCAACCGGTCTTGGCGAATTCGCCGACGCCCAGGGACAGGTTGATCAGCACAACGCCGGACACCAGCAGCCAGAAGCTCAGGGAGTTCAGGAACGGGAACGCAACGTCACGCGCGCCGATCTGCAGCGGCACTGCAAGGTTCATCAGGCCGGTGAAGAATGGCATCGCCATGAAGATGATCATGATCACACCGTGAGCGGTGAAGATCTGGTCATAGTGTTCAGGTGGCAGGTAGCCAGGCGAACCCTCGGTGGCCATGGCCAACTGGGTACGCATCATGATGGCGTCGGCAAAGCCGCGCAACAGCATGACCATGGCGACGATGATGTACATCACGCCGATTTTCTTGTGGTCGACCGAAGTCAGCCACTCGGTCCACAAGTACGTCCACTTCTTGAAGTAGGTGATTGCAGCGAACAGCGCCAGACCACCGAGGGCGATCATGGCGATGGTCACCATCACGATCGGCTCGTGGAATGGGACTGCTTCCCAACTTAATTTACCAAACATCGTTTACTCCTCTGCCCCGGCAGCTGAATGCGAACTCGAGTCAATTTCCGTGGCCGCCACTTCTTTCTCTTTCTTCTCGTGCTTCAGCGGCTTGCCCGGCTTCATACCTTCGTACTTGTCGACGATGATCTGGAACTGGTTCGGCGTGACCGAGGAGTAGAGCTCGACTGGGTTGTTCTGGCTCGGTTTGGCAAGGGCCGCGTATTCAGCTTGATCAAGCTGTTTAGGTGACTTCTTGACTTCACTTACCCAGGCGTCGAAATCTTCCTGAGTGGTGGAGATAGCTTTGAACTTCATGCCGGTGAAACCCGCGCCGCTGTAGTTGGCGGAGATACCGTCCATCTCAGCGTTGCGGTCAGCGATCAGGTGCAGTTTGGTCTGCATGCCCGCCATCGCGTAGATCTGGCCGCCCAGACCCGGGATGAAGAACGAGTTCATCACAGCGTCAGAGGTGATCTTGAAGTTGATTGGCGTGTGCGCCGGGAACACGATCTTGTTGACCGTGGCAATGCCTTGTTCCGGGTAGATGAACAGCCACTTCCAGTCCAGCGCAACGACTTCGATGGTCACTGGCTTGACGTCGGATTGAATCGGACGATACGGGTCCAGTTCGTGGGTCGAAATGTAGGTGATGTAACCCAGGGCAATGATGATCAGGACCGGGATGGTCCAGACTGCCACTTCGATTTTGGTCGAGTGCGACCATTTCGGGGTGTAGACGGCGTTCTTGTTCGACGCGCGGTACTTCCAGGCGAACAGGAAGGTCATGACGATAACCGGCACGACGACCAACAGCATCAGCAGGGTCGCGGTGATGATCAGGTTTCGCTGTTCCAGGCCAACCTGGCCCGTTGGATTGAGCAAGGTCATGTTGCAGCCTCCCAGCAACAACGTGCCGAGCAGCGGCACTAGGCCTAGTAATCTGGGGTACCTGTTTTTACTCATCTCACGACCTCTAAAGCAGCTTGCGCAATGCAGTTGGGTTTTGATCGCCAACACTTCACCCTGCCAAGGGTTGGCATTTTCTTTGGATTGAATAAGGGCCGCCCGTCGCGCGTCAGACGCTCGACAAAACCTGGGACAGCGGTCAGTTCTTATTCGAATTCGTGGTCAAAGGCCTTGTTACAGACCAATTCCATTTGGTGCGGAAAGTTGGAAGGCACCGACACCTGGGTGTCTTGAAAGCCTTGCGACTCACTCGACACCCGACTTCCTGCTCGCCTCCTTAATAAAGGCTGAACAGTGCCGGGAATTCAGTGCGGGCGATTGTAGATAGGTAGCGCCCTATACACCATGTCTTATCCCGAAATAATTTTTATCCGTTCGAGCAACAATCCATCGCCATTTTTGCAAAAGTTCCGCATGTTATCGAAATAGATTCTCAACAAAAACACCAAAAATTGTAGGTGTACCCGCGTCAGTTCAGACAGCTCTGAAGGCTTTTTCCGAACGCTGAAACAGCGCAAGCCCCGATAACCCAAGGCTTTTGGCCATCTGCCAGCGCTTGTTAAAACTGCCTGCTCTGGCACTCGCGTGCTAAAGCCGAAAAACCCCGAATCAGACCAATCCTTTTTTGTAACAACGGCCGATTCCGCGTCACTGAGGAGCCCTGCGACACGGCGCGTGTGACAACATGTCGCACACTTGCCGCACCCTCCCTTGCCGTCCGTCACGGTGTTTTCACAAACACTCTGAAATGCAAAACGCCCCGATATGCTGATACGCAAATCGAGGCGTTTTCTGTATCGGCCAGACTGCCGAATAGTTGACTCAGCGCAGTGCTTTTCGGTTACGCGAGGTCAGCAGCGGCACCAGAATGACCACCAGCACGAACGCCAGCAGTGCCCATTGCGCCAGCGACAGACCGAGGATCGGCGGGTAAGGCGTGGAGCAGAAACCGTCGACCTGAAAGCCCAGCGGGAAGATTTTCGCCAATGGCAGATCATCGACAATCGGCTGCAGCACATCGATGCCGCAGCTCACCGCCGGATAGAACTGGGTGTACACGTGATGCCCGGCCACACCGGCCCCGGCAATCGCGCAAAGCACCACCAGCACTTCGAATACGGTGATGCTGCGACGGCTGCGCATGGCCGCGCCGATGAACGCGAACAACGCGATCAACAACAACGCATAGCGCTGCAAAATGCACAGTGGGCACGGTGCTTCACCGAGCACGATCTGCATGTACAACGCACCGCCGATCAGTGCCAGGCAGATAATGCCCAGCAGCACCAGAAAGCGCCGCTCACGTCCCAGTCGAATCGTTTCCTCGCTCATCGCGTTTCCCTTGTAAGTCCATGGTTCAGCTGGCCGGCGGCTGCGCGTGCAGTTGCGCCATCAAGCTGATGTTGTCTTCGATATGCCAATTGGCCGCGATGCGACCGTTGTCGATCTGATAGATATCGGTTGCCCGGAAGTCTACACGCTGCCCCTGCCCTTTGAGAGCCTTGAACGTACCGCTGAAGTGCCCGCGAAAGTGCAGATGCACTACCACGCGATCACCGGCGATGATCATTTGCTCGATGTCGCAACTCAAGTCCGGCACCGCCGTGCGAAAGAACTTCGACGCCAGCAACGGCCCGGTCGGCCCCTGCACCCGGCCCTCGGGTGGCGTCTGGTCGACAAACTGCGGCGACAACGCCGCCGTGGCCAACGCCTCCTCACCGGAATTCCAGAAACTGCCATAACGCCGCGCGGCCAATTCCATGGCTTCGACCTGCGCCTTGGGCAGGCTCTGATCGACGATCAGGGTCTGCGGTTTTATCAAGGCAGATTCGGCAGAAGCAAACGGGCTGGCCAGCAACGCGGCTGAAAGACCGATGGCTGCAAAACTGAAACGACGAGCGAAGGCGAAGTGCGACATGGGGCGATCCTGATCATGTAAACGAACGAGCGCCTATCATCAGCATCGGGGAATAAACGATAAACCGGTTAAGAAATGATTAACCTTTAAACACTTTTTAAGAATCAGCACCGCGTAACGGCCTTCGCGAGCAGGCTCGCTCCCACATTGATCTGCGCCGAACACAAATCCTGTGGGAGCGAGCCTGCTCGCGAATGAAGGCAACCCGGTTTCAGATCACTCCAAAGCCGCTGCAGGCCCGAAGAACTCATAACGGCTCTGCTGCTCCGGTACACCCAGCGCTTTCAAATGCCGCTTGATCGCCGCCATAAAACCCTTCGGCCCGAGGAAGTAAGCATCCACATCACGCTGAGCCGGCAACCACTCGCCCAGCAACGCCTGATCCAGCATCCCGACCTTGTCCGCCGCCGGGCTGACACCGTCATCTTCGGCATAGCAGTAAAAACGTTTGAGTTGCGGATGACGCGCCGCCAGCTCATCAATCCAGTCACGGAACGCATGCACGCGGCCATTGCGCGCGCAGTGGATAAAGTGCACCGGCCGCTCGGTTTCCAGCGCTGCTTCGAGCATCGCCAGAGTCGGCGTGATGCCAACGCCGCCGCTGATCAGCACCAACGGTTTGTCGCTCGCAGCCAAGGTGAACTCACCCGATGGCGGGAACAACTGGATGCTGGCGCCAACCTGCAGTTGATCGTGCAAGTGATTGGACGCACGGCCACCCGGTTCGCGTTTGACGCTGATGCGGTACTGACCGTTGTTGGCCAGTGCCGACAACGAATAATTGCGGCGAATTTCTTCACCGTCGAGGATCAGCTTCATGCCGATGTACTGACCCGGTTCGGCCGCGAGGATCGGGCCTTTATCAGCAGGCTCGAAGTAGAACGAAATGATCTCCGCACTCTCCTCGACCTTGGCCGCGACGATGAACTCGCGCGCACCACGCCAGCCGCCAACGGCGTGTTCTTTCTGGTCGTAGATTGCGGTTTCGGCGCCGATCAGGATGTCCGCCAACTGGCCGTACGCCGCGCCCCAGGCACTCATCACTTCCGGTGTGGCGATCTCTTCGCCGAGCACTTCGGAAATCGCCCGAAGCAGGCAGGCACCGACAATCGGGTAGTGCTCCGGAAGGATCTGCAGGGCGACGTGCTTGTTGATGATTTTCGCCACCAGATCGCCCAACTGGTCGAGCTGATCGATGTGCCGCGCGTACATCAATACGCCGTTAGCCAAGGCGCGGGGCTGGTCACCGCTGGCCTGGTGCGCCTGGTTGAACAGCGGGCGAACTCCCGGGTATTCAGAGAGCATCATGCGGTAGAAGTGCGTGATCAGCGCTTCACCGCCGCTCTCCAGCAGAGGCACGGTGGATTTGACGATGGCACGATCCTGGACGCTAAGCATAAGCATGACTCCTGAGCTTTCTTGAAAGTTACTTTAGAGTTATCAGGTTCCGTGCCAACTTATTTATCTATACAAATCAACAACTTGAAAATATCGTAGTCATAAAGACTCAACTACATTTATAGTCATCCCGACTACATCTTGTCTCTTTGACTACAAGACCATGACCGCCAAATCCCTGCTCACCGCCCTGCTGCCTCTCGTCTCCGACCTGTCTCGCGAACTGCCCGAGGGCGAGCGCTACCGACGCCTGCTTGAAGCCATGCGCGCCTTGCTGCCCTGCGATGCGGCGGCGTTGTTGCGCCTCGACGGCGAAGCACTGGTGCCGCTGGCGGTGGACGGCTTGAGCACCGACACCCTTGGCCGGCGCTTCAAAGTCAGCGAGCACCCGCGCTTCGAGATTCTGCTGAGCGGCGCCGGCCTCACGCGATTCGCCGCCGACAGCGACTTGCCCGATCCTTACGACGGTTTGGTCGACGGCCTCGACGAACACCTCGAAGTTCACGATTGCCTCGGCTGTCCTTTATTTGTCGATGAAAAACTCTGGGGCCTGATCACCCTCGACGCCCTCGACCCCGAGCGATTCGAACCGATCGAACTCGACGCCTTGCAAGCTTTCGCCAGCCTCGCCTCGGCCACGGTCAACGCCGCCGAACGCATTCAACGCCTGGCCAATCGCGCTGAAGACGAGCACCAGCGCGCCGAGGTTTACCGCCAGGCCAGCGGCCAGCAAAACCGCGAGATGATCGGCCAGAGCAAGGCGCTGAAAAAACTGGTTGAGGAAATCAATCTGGTCGGCGGCAGCGATCTGACCGTGTTGATCACCGGCGAAACCGGCGTCGGCAAAGAACTGGTCGCCCAAGCGATCCACGCCGCCTCACCGCGCGCCGACAAACCGATCATCAGCCTCAACTGCGCCGCGTTGCCGGATACGCTGGTAGAAAGCGAACTGTTCGGCCACGTGCGCGGCGCCTTCACCGGCGCCACCAGTGACCGGCGTGGCAAGTTCGAACTGGCCAATGGCGGCACGCTGTTTCTCGATGAAGTCGGTGAGTTGTCGCTGACCGTGCAGGCCAAGTTGTTGCGCGTGTTGCAGAGTGGTCAATTGCAGCGTTTGGGGTCGGATAAGGAGCATCAGGTCGATGTGCGCCTGATTGCCGCGACCAACCGCGACCTGGCGGAAGAAGTGCGCAGTGGTCGCTATCGTGCCGACTTCTACCATCGCCTGAGTGTGTACCCGCTGCGCGTGCCGGCGCTGCGTGATCGTGGTCGCGATGTGTTGTTGCTCAGCGGTTTTTTCCTCGAACAGAATCGCTCGCGCATGGGCCTCAACAGCCTGCGCCTGAACAGCGACGCCCAGGAAGCACTGCTCGCCTACACCTGGCCGGGCAACGTACGCGAGCTGGAACACTTGATCGGACGCAGTGCGCTGAAAGCGTTGGGCAACTGCAAGGTGCGGCCGAAGATCCTCAGTTTGAGCGCGGCGGATCTGGATTTACCGCGTGAGGTTGTGGATAACTCGGTTGAGCCTGTTGCGGCTGAGATGCCGCTGGTCAGCGGGGATTTGCGCAGTGCGACCGAGCAGTATCAGCGGCGCTTGATCAGTGCGGCGCTGGAACGCAATCAGGATAACTGGGCGAGTGCGGCGCGGGAGTTGGGGCTGGATCGGGCGAATCTTGGGCGGATGGCCAAGCGGTTGGGGATGAAGAGCTAAAAGCACACCCTCACCCTAGCCCTCTCCCGGAGGGAGAGGGGACTGATTGGGAGATATTCAAGAATTCCGCCGACGTGAAAGATCTTTACCGAATCCATAATCGACTCGGTCATTCAGGTCGATGTACAACGCCAGACGCCTCGGTCGGCCCCCTCTACCTCTGGGAGAGGGCTGGGGTGAGGGGCCGTGTTCGAGAGAACAGCGATAAACTCAAGCCGACCACCCGACAACTAACCTAAAGCCCACCCCTTTAACGCCGATAACCCGGCATCAATAGTTTCTGGCGATTTCCACCCTCGCCCACCACCTTTCCACAGAAGGTTCATATGTCCTCCACCAAAGCCCGCGCAGATTCACTTTCGCTTCTGCTGTTTACCTTGCGCAGCGGCAAGCTGATGGCGATCAACCTGCTGAAAGTCAGTGAAATCATCCCCTGCCCGCCGCTGACCAAGCTGCCGGAATCGCACCCGCATGTGAAAGGCATCGCCACGTTGCGCGGCGCCTCGCTGTCGGTCATCGACCTCAGCCGCGCCATCGGCGAGCGCCCGCTGGAAGACCCCAACGGCGGTTGCCTGATCGTCACCGACGTCAGCCGTTCGAAGCAGGGCCTGCACGTCCAGGCTGTGAGCAAAATCGTTCATTGCCTGACCACCGACATCAAACCGCCGCCGTTCGGTTCCGGCGGTTCGCGCGCCTACATCACCGGCGTGACCTCGGTGGACGGCACGCTGGTGCAGGTGCTCGACATCGAAAAGGTTATCCACAGCATCGCCCCGGCACAGATCGAAATGGCCCCGACCGATCTGAGCATGGAAGACGCTGATGTGCTCGGCAATGCGCGAATTCTGGTGGTCGACGACAGCCAGGTGGCACTGCAACAATCGGTGCACACCCTGCGCAACCTCGGCCTGCAATGCCACACCGCACGCAGCGCCAAGGAAGCCATCGACTGCCTGCTCGACCTGCAAGGCACCGCGCAGCAAATCAACCTGATCGTCTCCGACATCGAAATGTCCGAGATGGACGGCTACGCCTTCACCCGCACTCTGCGTGAAACGCCGGACTTCGCCCATCTGTACGTGCTGCTGCACACCTCGCTCGACAGCGCAATGAACAGCGAGAAAGCGCGCCTGGCCGGGGCGAACGGCGTGCTGACCAAGTTCTCCTCGCCGGAACTGACCCACTGCCTGATCGAAGCGGCCAAACACGTCGCGGCACACGGGCACTGAGTCTTGGTCGAGACGTATTGTTTTTTGATGCGGCGCGACCTCGGTAAGGACGCGCCGGATGCGCCTTGGCCACAGGACATTGAACTGCGCACGTACTCCGTCGAACTGGCGGCGGACGTGCATCATTTGATGCAACTGGGCTACCGCGAAGGCGGCGGCCGAGTGCCGGCGCTGGACGCTTGGCAGCAGCAGTTCGAGAGCAATCCTGAATACGATCCGTCGTTGTGCTTTATTGCCCACGATGGCGACAGCGTGGTCGGTGTGGCGCAATGCTGGACCAGCGCCTATATCAAAAATCTGGTGGTGCATCCGCGCATGCAGGGCCGAGGACTGGGTCGGGCGTTGTTGCTCCATGCATTCAAGGTGTTTCAGCAACGGCGCGAAGGGTTTGTAGATCTGAAGGTGCTGGAGGACAACCATCGCGCGCAGCGGTTGTATGAAGGTGCCGGGATGTATGTGGTCCGCCGGGAACGGGTGCCGGACTGATTAAAGTCAAAAGATCGCAGCCTTCGGCAGCTCCTACAGGGAACCGCATATCCATGTAGGAGCTGCCGAAGGCTGCGATCTTTTAACGGTGTCCCAGGCAACAAAACTCTTTAGGCACACTCCAACCTTGGCCACCCACGACCAAGGATGCCCCCCATGAAAGCGCTCACCCTCAGCCTACTCTGCCTCACCGCCCTCGCGTCCCAGGCCCACGCCTCCAGCCCCGATGCCTGGGCCGCCTACGACAAAACCGTGCTCGCCAGTTGCAGCAAAGCCAGCGGCTTGAAAAACACCAAACCCGTCGGCACGCCCGCGCAATTCGATGACCGCGTCGGCTACACCGCCGTTTTGCTGCAAGGCCAATACCCGCAAAAACACATGAAAGGCCAGCAAGGCACCGAGCTGTGCCTGTACAACAAAAAATCGAAAACTGCTTTCGTCACCGAGTGGGACTCGATCCGTCCGACCGGCAAAACCCAGTGAATGGCGCATAACTTGCTTCGATCCAGGCCTGTGCGGTGGTTTTCCGCCACCGTTTCACACCCTGATTGAAGACAGATCGCTCAATGAATACGACGTTTTCCTGCGTAGGCTGCGGCAAATGCTGCACCGATCACCATGTCCCCCTGACCTTGGCCGAAGCCCGCATGTGGGCGGCGGATGGCGGCCAGGTGATCGTGCTGGTGGAGGCTTTTCTCGGCAATGGTCTGGGCTTGCCAGCGCAACAGCGTGAGCACGCTGAACGGCGTTCGGCGGTGGTGCGCAGCGGTGTCACGGATGCCCACGTGGCGATTACCTTCGCCGCGTACAACGTCGGCCCTTGCCGGAATCTTGACGAAGACAAGTTGTGCCGGATCTACGAGCGGCGGCCACTGGTGTGTCGCATCTATCCGGCGGAAATCAACCCGCATATCCCGCTCAACCCTGCCGCCAAGGATTGCCCGCCGGAGTCCTGGCAACAGGGGCCAGTGTTGATTGCCGGTGGCGAGTTGGTGGATCAGGAACTGGTGGAGTTGATTCAACGCTCGCGCCAGGCGGATCGGGATGACATCGGCATCAAGGATGCGATTTGCGCGATGCTCGGGATTCGCACCACGGCGTTGAAGGGTGACGGGTTTACAGCGTATTTGCCGAATATGAGCGCTTTTGCTTCGGTGATTGATCAGGTCACCGCGCAACCGCTGACGACGACTCCGAGTGAGTGGGTATTTCATTTGTCCGGGGATGATGTGGCCGGGCAAGTGTTGGCGGCCGGGGCACAGGTGGTGACTGAACCGGCGCAGACGTATGCGTTTATCTCGCTGCGGGCGGCTTGATCGGTTTTTTGCAGCGATCGAACCGGCCTCATCGTTAGCACGCTAGCTCCCACAGGTATCTCGGGCGTTCACATAATTTGTGTACGACACAGAACCCTGTGGGAGCTGGCTTGCCAGCGAAAGGTCCGGCACGGGCAGTATCAGTCGCCGCGTTGAACGCAGGCGGGATTAAAACTCAGCGCTTGCCCATCGAACGACGGGTACCCGGCGGCGCCATGCCCGGGGTCTTGGTGTGGCCATTCTTGGCGCCGTTCTTGTACCACGGCTGGTTCGAGCCTTTGGCAGAGGCCAGCTCGCCCGGCTTGAACGGAAATTTGAACGCCGGGATTTCGGCTTTGGTATCGCTGGTGTCGGCCAGTTCAGCCGGGACATCGCTCACAGCGTCGTCAACCGGCGGCAGGGTCGGGGAAGTCATAAAAGCTCCGGAAAGCAAAAAGTCGGGCCCGATCAGTGAGCCGCGAAGGCGCGCAGTATACCTGTGCGCCATCGCTCGGCACCTGAAGATTTGCAACGCACGCCGAACGGTTTACAGGTAACTGATGATGACAATGCCTTTGTCGGTCGAGGTCTTCAACGCTTCGTAGCGCATGGAAATCGGCAGCGCCTGATGACTGCAGACGTTGCGCTCAGTGTCGACATCGACTTTCACGCCGGGCTTGATTTCGATCTGGCGAGACTCACGATCAACAAACGCCCCGACCGGTCCGACCTGACAGCCAGAATCAACGATTTGCCCGGTGAAGCGGATCTCACCGGATTGGCTGGCAGGCGCTGCAAACGTAGTGAGTGGAAGCAAGAGGAGCACAGATGGCAGAGCGGTTTTCAGCTTCATTTCAAGACACTCCCGGAGTGAGCGGCCCAGAGGACCCGGGCTACACAATGTTTATCCGCGTGCAGGGACGGATCTTGAGAAGCGTAGTGGGCAAATAAGTCCCTGATTGGGACTGATCGGTCCCTTTTTGGGACTGCTCAACAAAAAATGGCCGTTAGAGATGGGGCGCCCAATCAGACGCCTGCTCGCGAAGAACGATAACGCGGTGTTCAGACGGATTACGTTTGCGGATCAACCCGATCCAGCGCCCGGTTTACCGCCAACTCGGCGAGCATGACGATCTGCTGGATCGCCAGCGCCGTACTGCGCTGCGGGCGACTGAGCTGATCAGCCAGATCACCGGCCATGACATTGGCTGAAGCCAGCGATTCACAGGCGTGGGCGAGCAGGCTTTCGGTGTCGATGTCCGGGTGGATGAGGAACATCGTACTGGGCTGACGCGGTTTGACCGGTTCGGGACAGAGGTAGAAATCGAGCGCGCGTTTGATGGCTTCGCGGGTTTTGATCTGGTCGTCGGCGCGGATGGCGTCTTCGAGTGGGGTTGTGGGATCGATGGGTGGATCGGGTACGGGCTTAGTCATGGAATGTTCCTAATCAAAGCCAACACATGCCGTTTCTCACGCGGCGGAGTGGTGGCAGCTATGTGCGGAGTGAGAAACCGGTAGGAACAAGCCCGGCCGAACCGAAGTTCGCCCGCACACAGCCGCCATAAAAATTGCAGGGCAGCAAATAGCCGGCGGCAATTATGGTGGTACTGGTGTTGGATTAACAGTTCCTACGGGCTCTCACACCCGATCGCCGAGTTTTCGGCGACAACCCAAGACTAGAGAGCGCACGTCCGACGGACAACCTGAAAACCTTGTGGGAAGGTTCTGGTTATTTGACACAAATTTAAACAGCCAAAAGCCAACCCTCACCCTAGCCCTCTCCCAGAGGGAGAGGGGACTGACCGAGGTGTTTGGGAGAGGTACACCGACGTGAAATACCGCGTTGAACTCAGGTTTTGAAACGCCCGAAAATCGGCTCCCTCTCCCTCGGGAGAGGGCTGGGGTGAGGGGCAAATCCACCACAAATCCAAAGCCGACCACGCCCCGCTCTTCACCACTCAATAGGCCGAGTGTCAGCTCGCCTGCTCTTGATCTTGACCCACGGGCGACGTCGGAAGGCTGAGTGGAGGGATTGATCCGGGCGTGGGAGCGCAGCGACCGTTTGGCGAAGCCAAACACAGCGAGAGGAGGTGCAGCGAAGCAAACCGTAGGCGCTGCGCCCGGATCGATCCCGCAGCGAAGGAACCCCGAGCCCCAGCGAGCGGGCCGCACGTAGGAGCAAGCGTTTTTGGTTACTTTTGAGGCGTTTGTCAAAAGTGACCCGCCGTAAGGGCGGAACCTTAATCAGCCACACCCGCAGCAACGGATATACACCCAAAGAAAACTGACAGCGCTGACAGCCAGCCGTCACCCTCCTGACCCCCAAACAAGTTTATAACTACCCAACCTGCCCAAACTCCAAACTCCGGCGCCCACCCCGCATGCGAATCCAAAAGAACAAAGCCCTGCTCGCCACCCTATTGATCGTCCTCGCAGGCGCAGGTCTGTGGTACGCCCTGAAACCCGCCCCGACCAAACTCGCCACCCCCACAGCAATCCCCGTGCGAGTCATAGCGGTCAGCGAAAAAGACGTCCCCCGCTACACCAGCGGCATCGGCTCCGTACTCTCATTACACAGCGTGGTCGTGCGCCCCCAGATCGACGGCATCCTCACCAAAATCCTCGTAAAAGAAGGCCAACTCGTCAAAGCAGGCGACCTGCTGGCCACCATCGACGACCGCTCCATCCGCGCCAGCCTCGACCAGGCCCGCGCCCAACTGGGCGAAAGCCAGGCGCAACTGCAAGTCGCCCTGGTCAACCTCAAACGCTACAAACTGCTCACCGTCGACGACGGCATCTCGAAACAGACCTACGACCAGCAACAAGCCTTGGTCAACCAACTCAAAGCCACCGCCCAAGGCAACCAGGCGTCGATTGACGCGGCGCAGGTACAACTTTCCTACACGCAGATCCGCTCCCCGGTCACCGGCCGCGTCGGTATTCGCACAGTCGACGAAGGCAACTTCCTGCGCATGACCGACACCGCCGGCCTGTTCACCGTCACCCAGATCGACCCGATCGCCGTTGAGTTTTCCCTGCCCCAGCAAATGCTGCCGACCCTGCAAGGCCTGATCAACGATCCGCAGCGCGCGCAGGTCAAGGCCTACATCGGCGCCGACACCGATGGCGAAACCGGCAACCTGCTCGGCGAAGGTCACCTGACCCTGATCGACAACCAGATCAACGCCAACACCGGCACCATCCGCGCCAAGGCCGAATTCGACAACGCCAGCCAGAAGCTCTGGCCCGGCCTGCTGGTCACGGTAAAAATTCAGACAGCCCTCGACAAAGATGCGCTGGTCGTCCCGCCCACCGTCGTACAACGTGGCCTCGACCAACACTTCGTTTACCGGGTCAACGGCGACAAGGTCGAAGCCGTGCAAGTGCAGATGGTTTATCAAGGCAGCGGTCAGGACATCATCAAAGGCGTGAAGGCCGGTGACGTGCTGGTCACCGATGGCCAGTCGCGGCTTAAACCGGGTTCAACGGTGCAAGTCATGAGCGAGCCGGCGCAGGTGGTGCAAGCGGAGCCGAAACCATGAAGGCGCACAAAGGCGTCTCGACGTGGTGCATCGATCACCCGGTCGCAACCATTCTGCTGACCATCGCGCTGGTGCTGGTCGGTTTGATTGCCTTCCCGCGTTTACCGATTGCCCCACTGCCGGAAGCGGAATTTCCGACGATTCAGGTGTCCGCGCAGTTGCCCGGCGCCAGCCCCGACACCATGGCCTCGTCCGTGGCCACGCCGCTGGAGGTGCAATTCAGCGCCATCCCCGGCATGACCCAGATGACCTCCAGCAGTGCGCTCGGCTCCAGCCTGCTGACCCTGCAGTTCACCCTCGATAAAAGCATCGACACCGCCGCCCAGGAAGTCCAAGCGGCGATCAACACCGCCGCCGGCAAACTGCCCAAGGACATGCCGACGCTGCCCACTTGGAAGAAGGTCAACCCGGCCGACAGCCCGGTACTGATCCTCAGTGTCAGCTCGTCACAAATGCCCGGCACCGAACTCAGCGACCTGGTGGAAACCTTGCTCTCGCGTCAGATCAGTCAGATCGACGGCGTAGGCCAAATCAACATCACCGGTCAGCAACGTCCGGCGATTCGCGTACAAGCCTCGGCCGACAAACTGGCGGCGATCGGCCTGACCCTCGCCGACATTCGGCTGGCGATCCAGCAGACCAGCCTCAACCTTGCCAAAGGTGCGCTGTACGGCGAATCGAGCATCTCGACGCTGTCGACCAACGACCAGTTGTTCCACCCCGAGGACTACAGCCAACTCATCGTTTCCTACAAGGACGGCGCCCCGGTTCACCTGCGTGATGTCGCCAAAGTCGTCAACGGTTCGGAAGATGCCTACGTGCAAGCCTGGGCCGGTGATCAACCCGGGGTGAACCTGGTGATCTCGCGTCAACCGGGCGCGAACATCGTTGAAACCGTCGACCGCATTCAAGCCGCCCTGCCCGGCCTCGAAGCGATGCTGCCGGCCTCGGTGCAAGTGAAAACCCTGATCGATCGCACCCAGACCATTCGTGCCTCGCTGCATGAGGTCGAGATCACCCTGTTGATCGCGATCCTGCTGGTGGTCGCGGTGATGGCGCTGTTCCTGCGTCAGTTGTCGGCGACCCTGATTGTTTCGGCGGTGCTCGGCGTGTCGCTGATCGCCAGTTTCGCCCTGATGTACATCCTCGGTTTCAGCCTGAATAACCTGACGCTGGTGGCGATCGTGGTGGCCGTGGGATTTGTGGTCGACGATGCCATCGTGGTGGTGGAAAACATCCACCGCCATCTGGAGGCCGGCGACGATATGCGCGAAGCGGCGATCAAGGGCGCCGGCGAGATCGGCTTCACCGTGGTCTCGATCAGTTTCTCGCTGGTGGCGGCGTTTATTCCGCTGCTGTTCATGGGCGGTGTGGTCGGGCGACTGTTCAAGGAATTCGCCCTGACGGCGACCTCGACCATCATGATTTCCGTGGTGGTCTCGCTGACTCTGGCTCCAACGTTGGCGGCGCTGTTCATGCGCAAACCGGTGCACCACGCCCACGCCAAACCGGGCTTCAGCGAACGTCTGCTCGGCTGGTACGAGAAAGGTCTGCGCCGCGCCCTCGCCCATCAGAAGTTGATGATCGGCGTTTTCGGTTTATCGCTGGCGCTGGCCATCGGCGGTTACATCTTTATCCCGAAAGGTTTCTTCCCAGTGCAGGACACCGGTTTCGTCCTCGGCACCACTGAAGCGGCTGCGGATATTTCCTACGGCGACATGGTGAAAAAACACTTGGCCATGGCCGAAATCGTCGCCGCCGATCCGGCCGTGCAGGCGTTTTCCCACTCGGTCGGCGTGTCCGGCAGTAACCAGACCATCGCCAACGGCCGCTTCTGGATCGCCCTGAAAAAACGCGGCGACCGTGACGTCAGCGCCAGCCAGTTCATCGACCGTATCCGCCCGCAACTGATGAAAGTCCCCGGCATCGTTCTCTATCTGCGCGCTGGCCAGGACATCAACCTCAGCTCCGGCCCGAGCCGCGCGCAATATCAGTACGTGCTGAAGAGCAACGACGGCGCGACCCTCGCGACATGGACGCAACGCCTCACGGAAAAACTGCGCAGCAACCCGGCGTTCCGCGACATCTCCAACGACCTGCAACTGGGCGGCAGCATCACCCACATCAGCATCGACCGCAGCGCCGCCGCCCGTTTCGGCCTGACCGCCAGCGATGTCGACGAGGCGCTGTACGATGCCTTCGGGCAACGGCAGATCAATGAATTCCAGACTCAGGTCAACCAGTACAACGTGATTCTGGAGCTGGACACCAAACAACGCGGCAAGGCCGAAAGCCTCAACTATTTCTACCTGCGCTCACCGCTGAGTGGCGAGATGGTGCCGCTGTCAGCGCTGGCCAAATTCGATGCGCCAACCATTGGCCCACTGTCGATCGCCCATGACGGCATGTTCCCGGCCGCCAACCTGTCGTTCAACCTCGCGCCCGGCGTAGCGTTGGGTGATGCGGTGATTCTGCTCAATCAGGCCAAGGCCGAGATCGGCATGCCGACGGCGATCAGCGGCAATTTCCAGGGTGCGGCGCAGGCGTTCCAGAGTTCGCTGGCCAGCCAGCCGTGGCTGATTCTCGCGGCGCTGGTGGCGGTGTACATCATTCTCGGTGTGCTTTATGAAAGCTTCGTGCACCCGCTGACGATCATTTCGACATTGCCGGCGGCGGGTTTGGGCGCAGTGATCATGCTATGGATCTGCGGCCAGGACTTTTCGATCATGGCGTTGATCGGCCTGGTGTTGCTGATCGGTATCGTCAAGAAGAACGGCATCCTGATGATCGACTTCGCGCTCGAAGCGCAGCGCCACCGAGGTCTGTCGCCGCAGGAGGCGATTTTCGAAGCGTGCATCACGCGGTTCCGGCCGATCATCATGACCACCCTCGCCGCCCTGCTTGGCGCGCTGCCGCTGATGCTCGGTTACGGCACCGGCGCCGAACTGCGCCAACCGTTGGGGATCGCGGTGGTCGGCGGTTTGCTGGTCAGCCAGATGCTGACGTTGTTTACCACTCCGGTCATATACTTGTGGCTTGAGCGGCTGTTCCACCGGCCCAAACCGATGCCCTCACCGGCATTGGCGACCACAGACTGAGGCAGGGTCATGCGCGTTCTGATTATCGAAGACGAGGAAAAAACCGCGGACTATCTGCACCGCGGTCTGACGGAACAGGGTTACACCGTGGATCTGGCTCGCGACGGCGTCGAGGGGCTGCATCTGGCGCTGGAAAGCGACTACGCGGTGATCGTCCTCGACGTCATGTTGCCGGGCCTCGATGGCTTCGGCGTTTTGCGCGCGTTGCGTGCACGCAAGCAGACCCCGGTGATCATGCTCACCGCCCGCGAGCGCGTCGAAGACCGCATCAAAGGCTTGCGCGACGGTGCCGATGATTACCTCGGCAAACCGTTTTCCTTCCTCGAACTGGTCGCGCGTCTGCAAGCACTGACCCGGCGCAGCGGCGGCCACGAACCGGTGCAAGTGAGCATCGCCGACCTGTGGATAGATTTGATCAGCCGCAAGGCCACTCGCGCCGGCACCCGACTGGATCTGACCGCCAAAGAGTTCTCGCTGCTCAGCGTCCTCGCCCGCCGCCAAGGTGAAATCCTTTCGAAAACCGCCATCGCCGAGATGGTCTGGGACATCAATTTCGACAGCGACGCGAATGTCGTCGAAGTGGCGATCAAACGCCTGCGCGCCAAGCTCGACGGGCCGTTCGACGAGAAACTGCTGCACACCATTCGCGGCATGGGTTATGTGCTGGAGAGCCGTGGTGTCCAGTAACTCGATTGCCCTGCGCCTCAGTGGAATGTTCACGCTGGTGGCGCTGCTGGTGTTTCTGTTGATCGGCGGCGCGTTGTATCAACAGGTCGACAAAGGCCTGGGATTACTGCCGGAAGCCGAGCTGGATGCACGTTACAGCGTGCTCGAATCGGCGCTCAATCGCTTCGGCACGCCGGAGCATTGGGTGAAGATCAACGCCAAGTTGAAGCTGCTCGGCGAAGAGGACAAACGCATTCGTTTCTGGGTGGTGAGTGGCGATCCGGGTTACGAGTATGGTCAGCCCGATGCGGCGATTCGCGCGTTCGCTCAAGGCCCGTTGGGCATGCATGACCTGCAGTTGGCCGACCATCCTTATCCGCTGAAAGTGTTGCTGACCGAGTTGCCAGCCAAGGATCAGCGCCCGCCGCTACGCTTCATGATCGGCATTGATACCGAGACCTTTCACGAGACTCAGCACAATCTGTTGATCGCGCTGATCGGGTTGGCGATTGTCGGTGTGTTGATGGCGTCGGCACTGGGGTATTGGGTCGCGCGGATTGGTTTGAAGCCGTTGATCAAACTGTCCCATGAGGCTCAACGACTGGCGCCACCGCTCAGAGCCGGGCGCTTGCGTTTGTCGCCGCTGCCACCGGAGCTTGAGCAGTTTGTCGACTCATTCAACTCGACGCTGGAACGGGTCGAGCAGGCCTACTCGCGGCTGGAATCGTTCAACGCCGACGTCGCCCATGAACTGCGTTCACCGCTGACCAATTTGATTGGCCAGACGCAAGTGGCGCTGACCCGTGGGCGCTCTGCCGAACACTATTTCGAAGTGCTGCAATCCAATCTTGAAGAGCTGGAACGGCTGCGTTCGATCATCAATGACATGCTGTTTCTGGCCAGTGCCGATCAGGGCAACAAGGCGACCAAACTGACCTCGACGTCGCTGGCAGATGAGGTGGCGACGACGCTGGAGTATCTGGATTTCATCCTTGAAGATGCGCAGGTTGAAGTGCAGGTCAGCGGTGATGCACTGGTGCAGATCGAGGTCGCGCATTTGCGCCGGGCGTTGATCAATCTGTTGAGCAATGCGGTGCAGCACACCGGGCCGGGTCAGGTGATCGAGGTGCGCATCGAGGTTGAAGATCATCAGGTGAGTATTGGTGTGGCCAACCCCGGTTCGCCGATTGCCAGTGAGCATTTGCCACGGCTGTTCGAGCGCTTTTATCGGGTCGATGCGTCGCGTAGCAACAGTGGCAATAACCATGGGTTGGGGCTGGCGATCGTTAAAGCGATTGCGCTGATGCATGGCGGGGATGTGTTTGTGCGCAGTGATCGGGGGATGAATACTTTCGGGATTTATTTGCCGGTTTGAAAAGCCCCTCACCCTAACCCTCTCCCGGAGGGAGAGGGGACTGACCGTGGTGTTCTTTCGAAGTACGCCGACCTGAAAGCTCGAGTCGAACTCAGGCTTTGAAAAGCCCCCTATCGGCTCCCTTTCCCCCTCGCCCCCCTGGGGGAAATGGGACTGAGCGAGTTGTTCTCTCGAAGTACGCCGACCTGAAATATCCAGTCGAACTCGGATTCTGAAAAGCCCCGGATCTGCTCCCTTTCCCCCTCGCCCCCTTGGGGGAGAGGGCTGGGGTGAGGGGGTTGCCCTTGGCCGCGCCGCGATCTTCGACTTTTACCTCCCGCGCAACAGTCATTTATGAAAATCACGCTGTTTCCCAACGCTCGGCAACCTTATCTTTGCCCGCACCAAACAGCACTCGCCAAGCGAGAAGGTTTTCAAGATGTCCAACAGTATGGGTATTGCCAGCGCGTTCGTTTTGTCCTCATTGATCCTGTCGCCGATGGCGATGGCTGAAGAATCGCAGTCGTTCGTGGCGCACAATGTCGCTCGCGCGCAGGCCTACGATCAGCATCAGGCCGAAGTGATGGCCAAGGCTCAGGACGCCTCGCAAGCCCCGCAGGCTGCCACTTCCCAGACTCAAGCAAGCGAGAAAGACAGCTGAGTCGCGCTCCGCGCCAACGTTTCCCTCGACGCGGTTGTTTGGCTCTTCCCGTTCAACCGTCGTCATTCCAGGCCGCTGCCTTTCAGCGGCCTTTTTTCGTTGTGGTCTGAAAGCCGTTTGGTTCGTCTGTAACAACAAGAAACATCGAGCGCCTCAAAATATAGAGGCGCCAGTTGACCCAAGGAGCTCCATTGCACGTGCGTTACCCAGTCCGCTTCACCCCGCTGTTCATTGCAATTGCCGCAACGATTGCCCCTGCCGCCCACGCCGACGAGCCTGCCAAAGAAGGCTTTGTCGAGGGTTCGAGCCTCAACCTCAACGCCCGCAACTACTACATGAATCGCAACCGCTTGCAGAAAGCGGACGACAACATCGAGTGGGGCCAAGGCTTTCTTGGGGTGTTCAAATCGGGTTACACCGAAGGCACGGTCGGTTTCGGCATTGACGCCCACGCCATGCTCGGGTTGAAGCTGGATGGCGGTGGCGGCACGGACGGGTCGAGCATCCTGCCGGTCCGAGAGAATGGCGGCAAAGCGCCGGGTTCGTTCTCCACGGCGGGCGGCACGTTGAAAATGCGCGCGTTCGATACCGAATTGAAGGCCGGAGACCTGTTCCTCACCAACCCGGTCATCGCTGGCGGTGAAACGCGCATGCTGCCGCAGACTTTCCGTGGTGTGAGCCTGACCAACCACAGCTTCGACGGCTGGTTGATCGAAGGTGGCCAGGCCAGTTTTACCAAGCCTTACAACCAAAGCGGTCACACGCGCATCGGCACTTCCTACGGCAACCTTGCCGACGGCGATGAGAGCCAGCACCTGAACTGGGCCGGCGTGGCATGGAGCGGTGTCGAAGGCCTGACCAGCAGTCTTTATGCCTCCGAGCTGAAGGACATCTGGAACCAGTACTACTACGACCTGGATTACACCTGGCAGTTGAACGATCTGGTCAGCCTCAACCCGGGCCTGCATTTCTATCACACGCAAGACACCGGTGATGCGCTGCTGGGCAACATCGACAACAACACCTACAGCCTGCATTTCACCGTTGGCGTCGGTAATCACAGCGTCACCGCCGCGTATCAGCGGGTCAACGGCAACACGCCGTTCGACTACATCAGCCAGGGTGACAGCGTTTATCTGGATAACTCGCAACAGTATTCCGACTTCAACGGCCCGAACGAACGCTCGTGGAAGCTCAAGTACGCCTATGACTTCGCCGGTGTCGGCGTGCCGGGTCTGACCTCGTCTGTGTCCTACTCGCGCGGCACTGTCGACCTGACCAAAGTTGACCCCGACAGCAAAGGCTATTCCAACTGGTACAGCGCCGATGGCCGCAACGCCAAGCATTGGGAACGCGATCTCGACTTGAAGTACGTGGTGCAGAGCGGTCAGGCCAAGGATCTGGCGGTGCACCTGCAATGGGCGACCAACCGTGGCGGCAACGGTTACGGCGTGATTGATTCGGATACAGATGAATACCGCGTGATCATCGACTACCCGATCAACGTCTTCTAAGATCGGCGCCACAGCACAGTCTTGAAGTCCAGGCTCGCTCCCACATTAGGAATGGTTTCTGGCTTCGGCTGTGGTGTTTGGCCTACTACGCTTATAAGACCTTCCCCCAACCGACAGCCCAATCATGATCGCGAGCCGTACCCCACCCGTTGCGGGCAAGACCGGACGCCCCGAGCTGCTGCTGATCTGCGGCAGTTTGCTGACAGTGATCGCGATTCTGTGCATCGTCACGTTCCTGCTGATCCGCGAGCACGCCAATGCTCGGGAATCGGCGACCCGCAGTGCCACCACCATTGCGCAACTGATCGACGCCGATGTGCTGCGCACCGTCGAGCTGTACGACTTGACCCTGCAAGGCCTGATCGCCGCCGCCCAGCGCGATGACCTGCAAGATGTCTCACCGCAGATCCGCCATCTGGCGCTGTTCGACCGCTCGACCACGGCACGCTTCAAGGGTGACATTCTGTTGCTCGACAAACACGGGAATGTGATTGCCGATTCTTCGCGAATCGAGCCAAAACCGGGTAATTTTGCCGACCGCGATTACTTCCTCGCCCATGCCTTCAATCGCGACATCGGCATGTTCATCAGCCGTCCGTTCAAGACCCGTTGCGACTGCGACGAGGCCAATCAGTGGCGAATCAGTTTCAGTCGCCGGATCTCCTCGCAAACCGGTGAGTTCGCTGGTGTGGCCGTGGCGTCGATGAAACTCGACTACTTCGACCAATTGTTCAACAGCCTCGACATTGGCAAAGACAGCACGCTGAACATCATCAACAGTGACGGCGTCCTGCTCGCACAGAAGCCTTATCTGCAAAGTGATTCCATCGGCAAAAGCTTCGGCAACCGGCCGAATGTCGTGCGCATCCTCGGGGACAAGGATGGCAGCGGCAGTTTCACCAGCACCTCGAGCATGGATCATCAGCAGCGCCTCTATACCTATTCACGGGTTGGCAATTTGCCGTTGACGGTGATGGTTGCGCTGTCCAGCGATCAAGTGTTCGGCACCTGGCGGCGCACCGCGATTCTGATTAGCGGTGCCACGGGCGTGTTGTGCGTGGGTCTGTTGTGGCTGACCTGGCTGTTGGCCCGCGAATTACGCTTGCGTCAGCGTGCCGAGCGCGAGCTGGCGCAACTGGCTGCTACCGATGCGCTGACGGGCGTGGCCAATCGGCGAATGCTCGATCAGGCACTGCGTCATGAGTGGTTCCGCGCCCAGCGCTCGGGCAAACCGATGTCGGTGATGATGATTGATGCTGATCACTTCAAGGCATTCAATGATCGACATGGGCATCAGGCTGGGGATCAGGCGTTGAAGACGCTGGCCAAGGTCATCACGGACAATGTGCGGCGACCGGCGGATCTGGTCGCGCGTTATGGCGGGGAGGAGTTTTCGGTGATTCTGGCCGAGACCGACGGTCATGGCGCGCAGCAGATTGCCGAGCATATTCGTCAGGCGGTGGAGCAATTGCCATTGGTCGATGGGGCTGAGCGGCCGATGACCGTGAGTATTGGCATCGCGACATGGACGGCGGCGAGCGAGATGACGCTGGAGCAGTTGCTGTTTGCGGCGGACAAGGCGTTGTATCAGGCCAAGGAAGGTGGGCGTAACCGGGTGGTGGTGGCTGCCTGATAGATGTATTGGCTTCACCGGCCCTATCGCTGGCAAGCCAGCTCCCACAGGGATTTGTGATGTGCTGCAGATTTGTGATTCACAAAGAAACCTGTGGGAGCTGGCTTGCCAGCGATAGGGCCAGATCAGGCACTAGAGAAATTACAGGCATAAAAAAAGGCCATCCGAGGATGGCCTTCAAAAAACTAGAGAGGTTTTTTACTTACACCGCCGCAACCGGGCGCATGTAAGAGATTGGTGCGGTGCTGGCGTCTTCGAACGTCACCACTTCCCAAGCATCTGTCTGCTCAATCAACTTGCGCAGCAGCTGGTTGTTCAGTGCATGACCGGACTTGAAGCCTTTGAACTCACCAATCAGGCTGTTACCCAGCAGGTACAGGTCGCCAATGGCATCGAGGATCTTGTGCTTCACGAATTCGTCTTCATAGCGAAGGCCGTCTTCGTTCAGTACGCCATCGGCATCAACCACGATCGCGTTTTCAACGCTGCCGCCGAGTGCGAGGTTGTGCTTGCGCAGGTACTCGATATCACTCATGAAACCAAAGGTACGGGCGCGGCTGACTTCTTTTACGAACGAAGTGCTGGAAAAATCCACGCTTGCACTTTGGGTGCGGTCCCGGAATACCGGGTGATCGAAATCGATCTCGAAGCTCACCTTGAACCCTTCGAAAGGGACGAAAGTGGCGCGCTTGTCGCCGTCTTCCACTGTCACTTCACGCAGGATGCGGATGAATTTCTTGGCGGCGTCCTGTTCTTCCAGGCCTGCCGATTGAATCAGGAATACGAAGGGTCCAGCGCTGCCATCCATGATCGGGACTTCGGACGCGGAGAGCTCGACGTAGGCGTTATCGATGCCCAGGCCAGCCATGGCCGAGAGCAAGTGCTCTACCGTGTCCACTTTCACGTCGCCGTTGATCAGCGTCGTCGACATAGTGGTTTCACCGACGTTTTCCGCGCGGGCAGGAATCTGCACCACAGGGTCGAGGTCAGCGCGACAAAACACAATGCCAGTGTCGACAGGCGCAGGCTTGAGGGTCAGATAGACCTTCTCACCGGAGTGCAGGCCTACACCTGTGGCACGGATAATATTTTTCAGTGTGCGTTGTTTAATCATGGCTTGGGCCGCTTCAGCGCAAATTGCGAACTGGTATCAACAAAGGCTGGCGATGATAGCAGACCATGCCTTTGCTGAACACCAATCACCTTCATAGCCCTGATACATTCCATCAATCGGCCTGACGACGCAGGAACGCCGGGATGTCCAGGTAGTCCAGATCATCTTGCGGATTCATCTTCGCGGCAGCCGCAGCACCGGCCTGAGCCTGGTTGCGCATGACGGTCGGACGGTCCAGATCACGGTAGTTCACCGCTGGCGCTTCCTGACGGGCCGCAGCCGGTTGTTGCACCTGGGCAGAAGCCATGGAGGTATGAACGGTGTTGTCGATAACCTTTACAGGCTTCTCGATTTTCGCGCCCAGACCGGTGGCAACCACAGTCACGTGCAGTTCGTCGCGCATGTCCGGATCGATAACGGTACCGACCTTGACCATCGCGTGCTCGGAAGCGAAGGCTTCGATGATGCTACCCACGTCGGAGTACTCACCCAGGGACAGGTCAGGACCGGCGGTGATGTTCACCAGGATGCCGCGTGCGCCTTGCAGGTTCACGTCTTCCAGCAGCGGGTTGCGGATGGCCGCTTCAGTGGCTTCACGTGCACGGTTCGGACCGCTGGCGCAGCCAGTGCCCATCATCGCCATGCCCATTTCGCTCATTACGGTACGCACGTCGGCGAAGTCGACGTTGATCATGCCCGGACGCTTGATGATGTCGGAGATACCGCGAACGGCACCGGCCAGTACATCGTCAGCCTTGGCGAAAGCCGACAGCAAGCTGGCGTCTTTACCGAGGATGGTCAGAAGCTTCTCGTTAGGGATGGTGATCAACGAGTCGACGCTTTCCGAAAGCATGCGGATGCCTTCATCGGCGATCTGCATACGCTTGCGGCCTTCGAACGGGAACGGACGCGTTACTACCGCAACGGTCAGAATGCCCATTTCCTTGGCCACTTCGGCGATGATCGGCGCAGCACCGGTACCGGTACCGCCGCCCATGCCAGTGGTGATGAACACCATGTTGGTGCCCTGCAGGACTTCGGCAATGCGCTCACGGTCTTCGAGAGCGGCCTGACGACCTACTTCAGGGTTGGCGCCGGCGCCCAGACCTTTGGTCACGCCGGTGCCCAGTTGCAGAATGGTGCGCGCGCCGATGTTTTTCAGCGCTTGAGCATCAGTGTTGGCGCAGATGAATTCAACGCCTTCGATGTTGCTCTTGACCATGTGATTGACAGCGTTGCCGCCGCCACCGCCAACACCGATAACTTTGATTACCGGGCTTGCGGGGATGTTGTCTACGAGTTCGAACATTTTCCCTCTCCTTACATTCTCTAGTTTTTTCGCCTACTGCATTTTTGTTGCGGTGTTGCGGTAAAGCTTTAGAAGTTGCCTTGAACCCACTTCTTCAATCGGTCCAGCAACGGCGCCTGTGGCTCTTCGTTGCTGTAGCTGTCGCGGCTGCCGATGCCGGAGAACGAAACCCCGTCGGACTGCTTTTGCAGGCCGTACATCAACAAGCCCACGCCAGTGGAATAAATCGGGTTGCGCACCACGTCATCCAGACCTTTCACGCCATGCGGTACGCCGAGGCGGACCGGCATGTGGAAGATTTCTTCGGCCAGTTCAGTGGCGCCTTCCATCTTCGACGTACCGCCGGTGAGGACGATGCCGGCCGGGATCAGGTCTTCGTAGCCGCTGCGACGCAGCTCGGCCTGGATCAGGGTGAACAGTTCGTCGTAACGCGGCTCGACCACTTCAGCCAGGGCCTGACGCGACAGTTCGCGCGGTGGACGATCGCCAACACTCGGCACCTTGATGGTTTCACCGGCACCGGCCAGTTTGGCCAGGGCGCAGGCGTAGCGGATCTTGATCTCTTCGGCGTACTGGGTCGGGGTGCGCAACGCCATGGCGATGTCGTTGGTCACCTGATCACCGGCAATCGGGATCACTGCGGTGTGGCGGATCGCGCCTTCAGTAAAGATCGCGATGTCGGTGGTGCCGCCGCCGATGTCGACCAGGCACACGCCGAGTTCTTTCTCGTCGTCGGTCAGCACCGAGTAGGCCGAGGCCAGTTGCTCGAGAATGATGTCGTCGATTTCCAGACCGCAGCGACGCACGCATTTTTCAATGTTCTGTGCGGCGTTGACGGCGCAGGTGACCACGTGAACCTTGGCTTCCAGACGCACGCCGGACATGCCCAGCGGCTCGCGCACGCCTTCCTGGTTATCGATCACGTAATCCTGCGGCAGGGTGTGCAGCACGCGCTGGTCAGCCGGGATAGCTACAGCCTGAGCGGCGTCGAGCACGCGCTCAAGGTCAGCCGAGCTGACTTCACGATCACGGATCGCGACGATGCCGTGGGAGTTCAGGCTGCGGATGTGATTGCCCGCCACGCCGACGAACGCCGAGTGAATGCGGCAGCCCGCCATCAGTTGGGCCTCTTCGATCGCGCGCTGGATCGATTGCACGGTGGACTCGATGTTGACCACCACGCCCTTCTTCAGGCCACGGGACGGATGGGTACCGATCCCGACGATTTCCAGCGAGCCGTCGTCGGAGACCTCGCCGACCAGCGCCACCACCTTGGAGGTGCCGATATCGAGACCGACGATCATTTTGCCGCTTTGCACGTTTGCCATGGGTCCTGCCTCTTCTTAATTCTTTGCGACAGCGGGTTGGGCTGTCGTCGGCGCTACTGGTTCCCGCCAGCCAACAGCGAGGCCGTTGGCATAGCGCAGATCGATGCGCGCAATGTTCGTAATCTGGTCTTTAAGCGTCTTGTCATAGATGGCGATAAAGCGGCGCATCTTTTCCACCAGGTTGCCGCGTCCCAGCAGCAACTCGATGCCGGGGCCGGAACTGCCGGCACCGGTGGTCAGGAACCAACTCCCGCGTTCACGCAATTCCAGGCGCGCAATCGAGAAGCCCAACGGCCGCAGCATCTGGCTCAGCACCTGATACTGCTGCATGACTTGCTGCTGAGCCCGTTGTGGGCCGAACAGCTGTGGCAGGTGTTCGTAATTCGCCAGTTCCTTGGGCGTAAACGCCTGGCCCTGATTGTTCAGCAACGACTCGTCGCCCCAACGCGCCACCGGCAATTGTTCTTCGAGGCGGATCACCACCTGGTCCGGCCACACCCGACGTACTTCGGCGTGGGCGATCCACGGCATCTGCTCAAGCTCGGTGCGCATACCGGCCAGGTCGATGGTGAAGAAGCTCGACGCCACATACGGGGCGATACGCTGCTGCACCGCTTGCTGGCTGATGTAGCTCAGGTCGCCCTGCACGGCGATCTTGGTGATCGGCCGGTCGGCGTACGGCAGCAAACGCGTCGCGCCTTCGTAAGTGCCAAAGCCCAGCACCACCAACAGCACCGGCCAGAACAGACTTTTCAGAAAGCTGAAATTGGCTTTCGGCAGGCGCGCGGACATCGGCTCTTTCGCCACCATTCGGCTGGCACCCCGTGGCACCGGCTTGCGGCCGGGTGCGGGAGGCTGATGTCGGAGCTGAGCGCCTTGCATCGTCTTAACCTCGAGCGTCTTCAACACTGGCGGCCAGAATGGCCAGAACCAGTTGCTGGAAATCCAGGCCAGCCGCACGCGCGGCCATCGGCACCAGACTGTGATCGGTCATGCCCGGAGCGGTGTTCACTTCCAGAAACCAGAACTGCCCGTCGGCGTCCTGCATCACGTCCGCCCTGCCCCAACCGGCAATACCCAGCGCCTCACAGGCCTTGGCCGTGAGATCCATGAGTTCCTGTTCCTTGGCGGCATCCAGCCCGCACGGAATGCGGTACTGGGTATCGTTGGCGATGTACTTGGCGTCGTAGTCGTAGAACGTGTGCGGTGTACCCAGGGCAATAGGAGGCAACACCTGGTCACGCAGGGTGGCGATGGTGAACTCCGGACCTTGAATCCATTGCTCAACCAAGACTTGCGAATCGTAGGTACTGGCCGCTTTCCATGCGTCGATCAACTCGGACGCAGAACTCACTTTGGCCATCCCGATACTTGAACCTTCATGCGCCGGTTTGACGATCAAAGGGAAGCCCAGTTCCGTCGCCGCCGAAATACAATCGGCTTCGCTGCACAGCACGGCGTGACGCGGCGTCGGAATCCCGAGGCTGTGCCAGACCTGCTTGGTGCGCAGTTTGTCCATCGCCAGTGCCGAGGCCAGAATGCCGCTGCCGGTGTACGGAATGCCCGCCACTTCGAGCAGGCCCTGCATGGAGCCGTCTTCACCGCCACGGCCGTGAAGAATGATGAAGGCGCGGTCGATCTTTTCGCTGAGCAGACGTTGCAGAATGTCGTCGCCAACGTCGATGCCGAACGCGTCCACGCCAGCACTTTGCAGCGCTTCAAGTACGGCGTTACCGGATTTCAGCGAAACCTCACGCTCGGCACTCAGCCCGCCGAAGAGCACGGCGACGCGGCCGAAGTCTTTTGGCGCGATGGTGGAGAACAGGTTGGCGTAGGCAGCAGTCATTTCAACTTCCCCTCGACCGACGCCGCCACGGCGCCAGCGAACAATTCACTTTTCAACAGCTTCGGCGCGAGACCGCCGATATCACCGGCGCCCTGGCACAGCAGGATGTCGCCGGCACGCAGCAGCGGCTTGACCAGCGGCGCCAGATCGACGCCACGCTCGATGTAGATCGGGTCGAGCTGACCGCGCTGGCGGATGCTGTTGCACAGCTTGCGGCTGTCAGCGCCCGGGATCGGCTCTTCGCCGGCCGGATAAACTTCCATCAGCAGCAGCACGTTGGCGTCGGCCAGTACATTGACGAAGTCGTCGTACAGGTCGCGGGTGCGGCTGTAACGGTGCGGCTGATACACCATCACCAGACGGCGCTCCGGCCAGCCACCGCGCACGGCTTTGATCACCGCGGCGACTTCGGTCGGGTGGTGACCGTAGTCGTCGACCAGCATCACGTTGCCCCCGTCCACCGGCAGTTCGCCGTAGACCTGGAAGCGTCGGCCCACGCCCTGGAAGCCCGAAAGGCCCTGAACGATGGCTTCATCGCTGACGCCTTCGTCGGTGGCGATGCAGATGGTCGCCAGCGAGTTGAGGACGTTGTGGTTGCCGGGCATGTTCACCGACACGTCCAGCGGTTCACGATCCGGGCGCAGCACGGTGAAGAACGTCTGCATGCCTTGCTGGCGAATATTGATCGCGCGCACGTCAGCGTCTTCGCTGAAGCCGTAGGTCACGGTCGGACGTTTCACCAGCGGCAGGATTTCGCGCACCACCGGATCGTCCAGGCACATCACTGCCAAGCCGTAGAACGGCAGGTTGTGCAGGAACTCGACGAAGGTTTTCTTCAGTTTGTTGAAGTCACCGTCGTAGGTCGCCATGTGGTCGGCGTCGATGTTGGTGACCACGGCCACCAGCGGTTGCAGATGCAGAAAACTCGCATCGCTTTCATCGGCTTCGGCGATCAGGTAACGGCTGGTGCCGAGCTGGGCATTGGTGCCCGCGGCATTCAGACGACCACCGATGACGAACGTCGGGTCCAGACCACCCGCGGCGAACACCGAAGCGATCAGGCTGGTGGTGGTGGTTTTGCCGTGCGTACCGGCGACAGCGATGCCGTGGCGATAGCGCATCAGTTCCGCAAGCATTTCGGCACGCGGTACAACCGGAATGCGGCGCTCAAGCGCAGTCGCGACTTCCGGGTTCGAGGTATTTACCGCGCTAGACACCACCAGCACATCGGCGGTCGCAGCGTTCTCGGCACGGTGGCCGATGAAAATCTGCGCGCCGAACGATTCCAGACGCTCGGTCACCGGCGAAGCTTTCAGGTCGGAACCGGACACTTGGTAGCCCAGGTTCAACAACACTTCGGCAATACCGCACATGCCCACGCCGCCGATGCCGACGAAGTGGATGCGACGGATGCGGCGCATTTCCGGTTGCGGCATGGCTTTCTGATTCTCAACCATGGGCCACCTCCAGACAGGTATCGACCACGCTACGGGTGGCATCGGGTTTCGCCAGACGGCGGGCCGCTTGGGCCATATCTTCGAGTCGTTGCGGTTGCATCAAGACCTCTGTCAGGCGCGCGGCAAGGTCCGCGGCACCAGTCGTTCTTTGCGGCATCAGGAAGGCAGCGCCTTCGCGGGCCAAATAATCGGCGTTGCGGGTCTGGTGATCGTCGATCGCGTGGGGCAAAGGCACCAGCATCGAGGGCAGACCGGCGGCAGCCAGCTCACTGATGGTCAACGCGCCTGCGCGACACACCACCAGGTCAGCCCAGCCATAGGCCTGGGCCATGTCTTTGATGAACGGCTGCACCTGCGCTTCCACGCCGGCGGCGCGGTAACGCTCTGCAGTCACTTCATCGTGGTTTTTGCCAGCCTGATGAAACACTTCCGGGCGCAAATCGGCAGCGACTTGGGCCAGGGCTTCAGGCAGCAACTTGTTCAACGGTTCTGCGCCAAGGCTTCCGCCGAGGATCAGCAAACGCGCTTTGCGACCGGCCAGGGCAGGTCGCGATGTATCGAGGAACAGCTCGCTGCGCACCGGGTTTCCGGTGGTACGGCGGGTGTCCGACAGAGTAAAGGTGTCGGGGAACGCTTCACACACCCGGGCGGCGAACGGCACCAGCAACCGATTGGCGGTGCCGGCCACGGCGTTCTGCTCGTGAACGATCACCGGCACGCCGGCCAGTTTCGCGGCGAGGCCACCGGGACCGGTCACATAACCACCGAAGCCGACCACACACACAGGCTTCAAGCGACGAATGATCGCCCGCGCCTGCCACACCGATTTGAGCAGCATGAACGGCGCCTTGAGCAGCGACAGCTTGCCCTTGCCGCGCAGGCCGGTAGCGTTGATGCGGTGCAGTTCAAGACCTGCCGCCGGCACCAGTTCGTTCTCGATCCCGCGTGGCGTGCCGAGCCAGTGCACGGTGTAGCCGCGCGCCTGAAACTCGCGGGCACAGGCCAGCGCCGGGAATACGTGGCCGCCGGTGCCGCCGGCCATGATCAATACGTTAGCGCCCATGATTCGGCTCCTCGGCGAAGTCGCTCTCATGGAATTCCATCTCTTCACTGCCCAGATGGGTTCGACTCTCCCACTCGATCCTCAGCAACAAGCCGAGACAGGCACAGCAGATCACCAACGAACTGCCGCCGTAACTGAGGAACGGCAAGGTCAGACCCTTGGTTGGCAGCAGGCCGACGTTCACACCGATGTTGATCAGGAACTGACCAATCCACAGGAACGACAGACCGTAAGCCACATACGCGGCAAAGAACTGCTTGGCTTTCTCCGCCCACAAGCCGATGTACATGCCGCGAATACACACGAACACGAACAGCGCGACGGTGCACAGCGAACCCACGGCGCCGAGTTCTTCAGCCAGTACCGAGAACACGAAGTCAGTGTGCGCTTCCGGCAGGTAGAACTGCTTCTGCACGCTGTTGCCCAGACCGACGCCCAGCCATTCACCGCGACCGAAGGCGATCAGGGCTTGCGACAACTGATAGCCGGCGCCGAACTGGTCAGCCCACGGGTCGGCGAAGTTGGTCAGACGCGCCATACGATATGGCTGCATCTGAATCAGCAAGACCACGGCCCCGACCGCCAACACCACCATCAGCGAGAAGCGGAACAGTCCGACCCCGCCGAGGAACAGCATGGCCGCCGCAGCACCCATCATTACTACGGTGGCCCCGAAGTCCGGTTCCATCAGCAACAGACCGGCCATCGGCAGCAGCACGATGAACGGCTTGAAGAAGCCCATCCAGCTTTCACGCACCTCTTTCTGGCGACGCACCAGATAACCGGCGAGGTAGATCACCACGAACACTTTGGCGATCTCGGACGGCTGCACGTTGAAGAAGCTGAAACCGATCCAGCGCATCGAACCGTTCACTTCGCGACCGATGCCGGGAATGATCACCATCACCAGCAAGCCAAACGCACCGATCAGCATCAGCCAGCCGAGACGTTGCCAGGTGGCGATCGGAATCATCATGGTGACGATGCACGCGCCCAGACCCAGCACCACATAAATAAGGTGGCGAATCATGTAATACAGCGGACTGCCCGACTGCGCGGCTGCCACTTCGGTGGACGCCGAGGCGATCATGATCAAACCGAGACCGAGCAGCGCCAGGCAACCGGCGAGCATCGGGAAATCGAGGTCGATACCGCGCCCGGTGATGATCGGCGACGGATACGGTTTGATGATATTGCGCAGGCTCATGCCAGATCCTCCACAGCGCGGACGAACTGGTGACCACGGTCTTCGTAATTCTTGAACATGTCGAAACTGGCACAGGCCGGCGACAGCAGCACGACGTCACCCGGCCGGGCGGCGGCGCGGCATTGCGCAACGGCGTCGACCAGTGAGGTCGCGCGAATCAGCGGCACGGCATCACCGATTGCCGCACCGATCTTGTCGGAGTCGCGGCCCATCAGGATCACGGCGCGGCAGTTGGCCGCGACCGGATCACGCAGATCGTTGAATTCGGCACCCTTGCCATCGCCACCGGCGATCAGGATGACCTTGCCGTCGATGTCCGCGCCGAGACCTTCGATGGCCGCCAGTGCGGCGCCAACGTTGGTCGCTTTGGAATCGTTGTAATACGCCACGCCATCGAGATCACGCACCCACTGGCAGCGATGTTCGAGGCCGGCGAAGGTGCGCAGCGCCGAGAGCATGGCGTCGAAAGGCAAGCCCACGGCATGCCCCAGCGCCAGCGCCGCGAGGGCGTTGGACTGGTTGTGTGCACCGCGAATCTTCAATTCACGCACTGGCATCAGGTTCTGGAATTCGAAGGCCAGGTACTTCTCACCATCTTCTTCGCGGATACCGAATGCCTTGAAATCCGGTTTGCTCAGACCGAAGGTCCAGCACGGCTGGCCCTCACCCATCAACGGACGAGTCAGCGCATCCTGACGGTTGACCACGAACTGCTTGGCACCACGGAAGATCCGGTGCTTGGCCAAGTGGTACGCCGGTAGACCGCTGTAGCGATCCATGTGGTCTTCGCTGATGTTCAGCACGGTGGCCACTTCGGCATTGAGCTGGTCGGTGGTTTCCAGTTGGAAACTCGACAGCTCCATGACGTACAGCTCGACGTCGTCGCTGAGCAGATCCAGCGCCGGAGTGCCAAGGTTGCCGCCGACGGCGACACGTTTGCCGGCCGCAGCCGCCATCTCGCCGACCAAAGTGGTGACGGTGCTTTTCGCGTTGGAACCGCTGATGGCCACGATCGGCGCCCGCGCGTTACGCGCGAACAGCTCGATGTCGCCGGACAGTTTCACGCCACGGGCCGCAGCGGCTTGCAGGGCCGGGGTCGCCAGCGCCAGGCCGGGGCTCACGTAGAGCTCGTCGGCACGGCACAGGAATTCGACGTCCAGCTCGCCACAACGCACTTCCACGTGCGGATAGTCACGCTTGAGCGTGGCCAGTTCCGGTGGATTTTCCCGCGTGTCGGCCACGGCAAACGACGTGCCCCGGTTCGCCAGGAAGCGAACCAGGGACATGCCGCTCTTGCCGAGGCCGACAACGATGCGGAAGTGGTCAGAAGCGATCAGAGACACTCGTTCTACCTCAGCTTCAGGGTGGCAAGGCCGATCAGCACGAGAATCACGGTGATGATCCAGAAACGGACGATCACGCGCGGCTCGGGCCAGCCCTTGAGTTCAAAATGGTGGTGGATCGGTGCCATGCGGAACACACGGCGACCGGTCAGCTTAAAGGACGCAACCTGAATGACGACTGACAGGGTTTCCATCACGAACACGCCGCCCATGATGAACAGGACGATTTCCTGACGGACGATCACCGCGATGGTGCCCAGCGCCGCGCCGAGTGCCAGGGCACCGACGTCACCCATGAACACTTGCGCCGGATAGGTGTTGAACCACAGGAAGCCGAGACCGGCACCGATCAGCGCGCCGCAGAACACGATCAGTTCGCCCGCGCCCGGCACGTAAGGGATCAACAGGTATTCAGCGAATTTCACGTTACCCGACAGGTAGCAGAAGATGCCGAGGCCACCACCGACCATCACGGTCGGCATGATTGCCAGGCCATCGAGGCCGTCAGTCAGGTTGACCGCGTTGCTCGAGCCGACGATCACAAAGTAGGTCAGCACGATGAAACCGAGGCCCAGCGGAATGCTGTAGTCCTTGAGCATCGGCAGAATCAGCGTGGTTTCCACCGGGGTGGACGCAGTCATATAAAGGAAGATCGCCGCGCCGAGGCCAAACACCGACTGCCAGAAATACTTCCAGCGGCTCGGCAGACCACGCGAGTTCTTCTCGATGACTTTGCGGTAATCGTCGACCCAGCCGATGGCGCCGAACAACAGAGTCACCAACAAAACAGTCCAGACGTAGCGGTTGCTCAGGTCAGCCCAAAGCAGAGTGCTGACGCCGATCGAAGACAGAATCAGTGCGCCGCCCATGGTCGGTGTACCCGACTTGGACAGGTGCGATTGCGGGCCATCATTACGAACGGACTGACCGATCTGACGGTTCTGCAAAGTGCGGATCATCCACGGGCCATAGCACAGCGACAAAACCAGCGCGGTCAGCACACCGAGAATCCCGCGCAGGGTCAGGTACTGAAAGACCGCGAAGCCTTTGTAGAACTGTTGCAGATACTCCGCTAGCAGCAGCAGCATTAATGTTTCTCCAGACTGGACCCGCACAGAGCCGCAACGATGTTTTCCATCGCTGCACTGCGCGAACCCTTGATCAAAATGGTGGTTTTTGTGTCCTGCTCGGCGTCGAGGGCCTGAATCAGTTCGGCTTGCGTGCCGAAGTGATGCGCCTGTTCACCGAAAGCGTTTACGGCGTGAACCATGTTTGGCCCGACGGCATAAAGCGCGGAAACCTTGCCCCGGGCGTACTCGCCCACGTCGCGGTGCCCCTGCTCCGCCCAATCGCCCAACTCGCCGATATCTCCGAGCACCAGGACGGTGCGGCCGGAAAAGCCGGCGAGTATATCAACGGCCGCGCACATCGAGGTGGGGTTTGCGTTGTAAGTGTCATCGATCACGCGCATACCGTTTTTCGCCAGTTGCGCGACGGTGCGACCCTTGACCGGTTGCACGGCGCCAAGCCCGGTGGCGATGCCGAACAGCGACACGCCCAAGGCGTGAGCGGCAGCGGCGGCGGCCATGGAGTTGGCGACGTTATGCGTGCCGAGCAGGTTCAGTTGAACGCGCTCGACACCTTCAGGTGTGTGCAGATTGAAGGCCGGGCAACCACGGGCATCGGTGCTCAGATCGCTGGCGTAAAAGTCCGCGTGCGTGTTGCTCAAGGCAAAAGTCAGCACTTTGCGCGCGCCCGCACGGGTCTTCCAGATACCGAAAGCCTTGTCATCGAGGTTGAGCACGGCGACACCATCGGCCGCCAGCCCGTCGATGATTTCGCCTTTGGCTTCGACGATTTTTTCCGGCCCGCCGAACTCACCAACATGCGCGGTGCCGGCATTGTTGAGGATCGCCACGTGCGGCTTGGTCAGGCCAACGGTGTAAGCGATTTCACCCAGACGCGAGGCGCCCAGTTCGATCACCGCCGAAGTGTGTTCCGGGGCCAGTTCGAGCAGGGTCAGCGGTGCGCCGAGGTCGTTGTTCAGATTGCCACGGGTCGCCAGCACCGGACCGCGGGTGCGCAGGATGCTCGCGAGCATTTCCTTGACCGTGGTCTTGCCGCTGGAGCCAGTGATGGCAGCGACTGGCTGAGTGAACGCGGCACGGTTCAAGGCACCCAATTGGCCGAGGGCCTGACGGGTGTCTTTGACCAGCAGTTGCGGCAGCGTGCTGTCGGCGACTTCACGCTCGACCAGCGCGGCAACGGCGCCTTTGCCAGCGACATCATTCAGATAGTCATGACCATCGAAACGCGGGCCGGTCAGCGCTATAAACAGTTGGCCTGGCTGGATCGCGCGACTGTCGATGCTGACGCCGTCGAAACTGGCATCGGCGGCGATCAAACGGGCGTCGAGCGCGTTGGTCAGTTCGCTGAGTTTGAGGGCCTTAAGCATGGGCCACCTCCCAAGCGGTCAGGGCGTGATCAGCCTCGACCAGATCGGAGAAAGCGTGGCGCTCGCCGTTGATTTCCTGATAGTCCTCATGACCTTTACCGGCCAGCACAATCACGTCATCGGCGGACGCGCCGGCAATCAGTTGCGCGATCGCCTGACCACGGCCGGCGACGAAGGTGACTTTATCCACAGCCGTGAAACCGGCGCGGATGTCATCGAAAATCACTGCCGGATCTTCAGTGCGGGGGTTGTCGTCGGTGACCAGCACCTGATCGGCCAGACGCTCGACCACTTCGGCCATCAACGGACGCTTACCGCGATCACGGTCACCGCCGCAGCCGAACAGGCACAGCAGTTGACCTTTGACGTGCGGGCGCAAAGCGGTCAGAACCTTTTCCAGCGCATCCGGGGTGTGGGCGTAATCGACCACCACCAACGGCTGAGTGCCACCGCCAAGACGCTGCATGCGACCGGCCGGGCCTTCGAGTTTCGGCAGTACTTTGAGAATTTCGTCGAGCGCGTAATCCAGACCGAGCAAGGCGCCGACGGCTGCCAGTACGTTGCTCAGGTTGAAACGACCGAGCAAGGTGCTGCGCAGATGATGTTCGCCCTGCGGCGTCACCAGTGTGGCGCGCACGCCGTGGTCATCGAACTGCGCTTCGCGGCAATATAGATAGGCGCTGCTGTCGAGCAGGCTGTAGGTGATCAGGCGCGATTCGCGTTTTTCAGCGGCCAGTTGCCGGCCGAAATCGTCGTCGAGGTTGACCACGCGGCACTTCAGATCATTCCAGGCGAACAGCTTGGCCTTGGCCTCGGCGTACGCCTGCATGGTGCCGTGATAGTCCAGGTGGTCGCGGGACAGGTTGGTCATCACCGCGACGTCGAACGCCAGCGCAGTGACGCGGCCCTGATCCAGACCGTGGGACGAGACTTCCATGGCCACGGCTTTGGCGCCGGCCTTTTTCAGGTCGCCCAACGTTGCTTGCACGGCGATCGGATTCGGCGTGGTGTGCAGACCGCTTTGCAGTGCGCCATAGAAGCCGGAACCCAAGGTCCCAACGATGCCGCAATGCTGACCGAGCAGATCCAGCGCCTGCGCAACCAATTGGGTCACGCTGGTTTTGCCGTTGGTGCCGGTCACGCCGATCAAGTTCAGGTGATGACTTGGCTCACCGTAAAAACGCCCGGCGATGTCCGACAGCTGCGCCGCCAGACCTTTGACCGGAATCAGCGGCACGTCGGTGATCGGCAGCACGGTGGCACCTTCAACTTCATACGCTACAGCCGCCGCGCCGCGTTGCAAGGCATCGGCGATGTGCGCACGGCCATCGAATTTGCCGCCGGGCACGGCGAGGAACAAATCGCCCGCGCGTACGTTGCGGCTGTCCAGCGCCAATTCACGGATCAACAGATCGTGGCCGGCGTGGGGGAATATCTTGTTCAGACTTAATGACATCAGCCGCGCCCTCCATTGGCTTTCAGCGGAACGACCGGGGTAGCGTTGGCTTGTTGCGTCGTCGGCAGGTTGTCCGGCGTTACGTTCATCAGACGCAGGGTGCCGGACATCACACGGCTGAACACCGGCGCGGAAACCAGACCACCGAAGTAACCGGCCTTGGACGGTTCATCAATCACGACAACGATGGCGTAACGCGGATCGCTCATCGGACCGAAACCGGCGAACAGCGAGCGGTAAGAGTTTTCCGCATAGCCCTTGGTGCCCACCGAGGTCTTACGCGCAGTACCCGACTTGCCCGCCACGTGATACGCCGGCACCTGCGCACGGAACACGCCGCGCGGCGCTTCGATCACCTGAGTAAGCATGCCTTGCAGGGTTTTCGCGACGGCTTCCGGCAGCACCTGCGTGGTCTGCGGTGGCTTGTCGGTTTTGATCAGGGTCAACGGCGCGAGACGACCGTTGTTGGCCAATGCCGAGAACGCGTGGACGAGCTGAATCGCGGTCACGGAAATACCGTAGCCGTAAGAAAGCGTTGCGGTTTCAGCCTTGCGCCAATCGCGGTAGTTCGGCAGGTTGCCGACACGTTCGCCCGGGAAGCCAAGGCCGGTGTCCTGGCCGAGGCCGACTTTCTGCGCGAGGCGGAAAATCGTTTCGCCGCCGATATCGAACGCGACCTTACTCATGCCGACGTTACTGGAATTGATCAGGATGCCGGTCAGGTCGAGCACCGGACCTTCGCTCTTGGAGACGTCCTTGATGGTGTATTTGCCGATCTGCAGGGAGCCCGGATACACCTCGACGGTGTCGCTCGGTTTCCAGCGGCCGGTTTCGATTGCGGCAGCCATCGAGATGGCTTTCATGGTCGAACCCGGTTCGAACACGTCGATCATCGCGCGGTTACGCATCATCGCCGGTTGCAGGTTGCGGCGGTTGTTCGGGTTGTAGGTCGGCTGGTTGACCATGGCCAGAATCTCGCCGGTCTTGACGTCCATGATCACCAGGCTGCCGGCCTTGGCGCCGTTCTCGATGATCGCGTTACGCAGCTCGCGGTTGGCCAGATATTGCAGGCGCAGGTCAATGGACAACGCCAAGGGCTTGCCGGCCTTGGCGTTTTTGGTGACCTGGACATCCTTGATCAGCCGTCCGCGCCGATCCTTGATGACCTGTCGTTTGCCCGGCACCCCGGCGAGCCATTCGTCATAAGCCAGTTCGACACCTTCGCGACCGTGGTCGTCGATGTCGGTAAACCCGACCATGTGTGCGGTGACTTCACCGGCCGGATAGAACCGGCGGAATTCTTCGATGCCATAAACGCCCGGCACTTTCAGGTCGAGCACAGCCTGGCCTTGCTCGGGGGTCAGCCCGCGCACCAGATAAATGAATTCTTTGTTGGCCTGGGCTTCGAGGCGTTCAGTCAGGGCTTTCGGGTCCTGACCCAGCGCGGCGGCGAGTGCCGGCCACTTCTCTTTCGCCGTTTGCATTTCCTTGGCGTTGGCCCACAGCGTGGTCACCGGGGTACTCACGGCCAAAGGCTCGCCGTTACGGTCGGTGATCAGACCACGGTGAGCCGGAATCGGAATGTGACGCAGGCTGCGCGCATCGCCCTGACCTTTGAGGAAGTCACGGTCAACCACTTGCAGGTCGATGATGCGCCAGCAGATCGCCGCGACCATGATGCCAAGCAGCGCCACCATCAGGCGGAAGCGCCATGGGAACAGTGCGCCTTCGAGTTTCATCATGGCGCCACCATCTTCACGTCAGCCGCGCCGGGGATGTGCATTTTCAATTGTTCGGTGGCCAGCACTTCGATGCGGCTGTGCGCGGTCCAGGTGCTCTGTTCAAGAATCAGACGGCCCCACTCGGCCTGCGCCTTGTCGCGCACGCTGAGTTCGTTGTAAAGGGTGTTGAGCAACTGCCGGTTCCAGTGCGCGCTGTACGACACGGCGATGGCCGACACGAGCACGCCGATAAACAGCAGCAGCATCAGAAAGCTGCCGCCGGGCAGTGGCTTGGCGAAAAGCTTGCTCACCGCAGCTTCTCCGCGACGCGCATGACGGCGCTACGGGAACGTGGGTTGGCTTTGAGTTCGGCGTCGGAGGCCGTCTGCGCTTTGCCATGGACTTTGATTTTCGGTTCGAACGCGACATGGCGAACCGGCAGGTTGCGCGGCAGGTTGTCGGCTTCGCCTTTCACCAGCTTGCGCATGAACAGTTTGACGATGCGGTCTTCCAGCGAGTGGAAGCTGATCACGACCAGACGGCCGCCAACTTCCAGAGCATCCAGTGCGGCTTCGAGGCCGGCTTCCAGATCACCCAGCTCGTTGTTGACGTGAATGCGCAAACCCTGGAATGCACGGGTGGCCGGGTTCTTGCCCTTTTCCCATGCCGGGTTGGCGACTTTCAACACTTCAGCCAGATCGGCGGTGCGCTCGAACGGCTTGATATCGCGACGTTCGGCGACCGCGCGAGCCATGCGACCGGAGAATCGCTCTTCGCCGTATTCCTTGAACACCCGGGCGATTTCCTCAGCCGGCGCGGTGTTGACGAATTCGGCAGCGCTGATGCCGCGGGACGGGTCCATGCGCATGTCGAGCGGGCCGTCGTTGAGGAAACTGAAACCGCGCTCGGCGTCGTCGAGCTGCGGCGAAGACACGCCGAGGTCGAGCAGAATACCGCTGACCTTGCCGCTCAGACCCTGTTCGGCAACCACCGAACCGAGCTCGGCAAAGCTGCGCTGCACAACGACAAAGCGGCCGTCTTCGGCCGCTAGCGTTTGCCCGGTGGCAATCGCTTGTGGATCTTTGTCGAATCCGATGAGCCGACCGTCCGTGCCGAGCTGGCTGAGGATCAGCCGGCTGTGGCCGCCGCGCCCGAACGTGCCGTCCAGATAGCAGCCATCAGGACGTACGGCGAGAGCCTCGACGGCTTCGTCAAGCAGTACGGTGATGTGGTTAAAGCCGCTATCAATAGTCACAGGATCAAATCACGCAGTTCATCAGGCATCGCGCCCGGTTGTTGAATGGCAGCAAGGTCAGCGGCAGATACCGCGTTCCATGCATCCTCGTCCCACAATTGGAACTTGTTCAGTTGGCCTACCAGCATCGCGCGCTTATCCAATTTGGCGTATTCGCGCAGACGCGGCGGAACCAGAAAACGACCACTGCCATCGAGCTCGAGGTCGACGGCGTTGCCAATCAATAAACGCTGCAGGCGACGGTTCTCTTCGCGAAGCGAAGGGAGTGCGCGCAACTTGGTTTCAATAATTTCCCACTCGTCGAGCGGATAGACACACAGACACGGATCAACGGCATCAATGGTCACGATCAATTGGCCGGAACTGCGCGAATCGAGCTCGTCACGGTACCGGCTCGGCATAGCGAGACGGCCCTTTGCGTCGAGACTGATAGCGTTAGCTCCGCGAAACACGTCTGCGTTTCTCCAATTTTTATCGTTTTGAGCTCAAAAAACCCACTTCATGCCACTTTCCGCCACTTGCGCACACTATAGGAATGCGCCCACCACACCGTCAAGGCGCGGATTAAAGGAAAACCCTTACAGAACGGAGATTTAGGAGCATAAAAGGAGGAGTAACGACAATCTGGCGCAGACTTTTGACCCATAACCTGATGCAGCACTGATAGCTGCGCTCGAAAGTTAAAGTAATTTGTTAAGAGTAAGATTTTTTCGGTATTACAAAAGCGCTTCTGCTGTTGATTGAAGCAAGGTGGGAAATGGCTATTACTGCGTTTGCCGCTGCCGAACTTTCAGCCCAGGCTTGCTGATGTTACACAGCCCTGTTGCCATTGATTCAAGCAGGGAAAGAAAAAGGTGGAGAGTCGATCTGTAAGCCGGGTTCTGTCTTGAACAGTCATTCGTCTACGATGGCCATCACTGGACATCTTTAGCAACCTACCCGGTCCCAGCGCGGGCCACGCCTTGGGACCCTATTTGGTCTTGCTCCAAGTGGGGTTTACCTAGCCACGAACTGTTGCCAGACGTGCGGTGCGCTCTTACCGCACCTTTTCACCCTTACCGGCGCCGAAGCGCTTAGGCGGTTATTTTCTGTGGCACTTTCCGTAGGCTCACGCCTCCCAGGCATTACCTGGCACTTCGCCCTATGGAGCCCGGACTTTCCTCCCCCCCCTAATTTTCATAGAGGGCAGCGACTGTCCGATCGACTCTCCGCCGCGAAGGTTAACGGCAGAGCGCCCGAAGAACAAGCGCTAAAAGCCTCAAGACCGCTATGGGCGACGGCTTACACGCCTTTCTGTTTATCCAGCGCGACCTGATACAACACGTTTTTGCGCTCGCCGGTGATCTGCGCTGCCAGCGCGGCGGCACGCTTGAGCGGCATTTCTTCGAGGAGCAGATCGAGGATGCGCATCGCTTCGCTGCTGACGGCGTCTTCAGACTCCGGCGCGGTCCAGCCGGCGACCAGCACCACGCATTCGCCGCGTTGCTGATTGCTGTCGGATTCGACGAATGCACGCAACTCAGCCAATGGCAGACCTTTAAGCGTTTCAAAGGTTTTGGTGATTTCACGAGCGAGCAATGCCTGACGCTCTCCACCAAACACTGCTTCCATATCCTGCAGACATTCAAGAATGCGGTGCGGAGCTTCGTAAAAGATCAGCGTGCGCGGCTCTTCTTTAACGGCTTCCAGTCGCGCCTTGCGCCCGACCGACTTGGCCGGCAGAAAACCTTCAAAGATAAAACGATCGGATGGCAGCCCCGCCGCCGACAACGCGGCGATAAGCGCACAAGCACCCGGCACCGGCACCACATTGATTCCGGCTGCGCGAGCCTGACGCACCAAATGATAACCCGGATCGGAAATCAGCGGCGTCCCGGCATCGGAAATCAGCGCGACGTTATCACCGGCCAGCAAGCGGGTAATAAAGCGGCTACCTTCATCTCGTTCATTGTGTTCGTGACACGCAGCCAGCGGCGTGCCGATCCCGAAGTGCTGCATGAGGCGCGCCGAGTGACGGGTGTCCTCGGCGGCGATCAAGGCGACTTCACGGAGGATCTTCAATGCCCGGGCGCTGATGTCGTCCAGGTTGCCGATGGGCGTCGCCACCACATAAAGCGAGCCAGCAGCGGAATTCAGGGAACCTGGAGCAGTCAAAGCGCACACCTCGTGATCGGTAAAAGCGGCCATTGTAGCGCGACACGAGGCTTGCGACGCGCCTCGACCCACCATGGTTTTGCGCGCAGTTGTGCGCCGCCGCAACATTTACTCCAGCTAAATCGTCCGATTCACGCCAGTAACATCGCGCCCCGGCCAGTGCTTGGGTACAATTCGACGCTAATTTGATCGAGTATCAGGAACACTTACATGATCGCTTGCCTGCGGCTGTTCACTGCCCTCTGCCTCGCTGCCCTGTTGGCGGCTTGCGCCAGCTCCCCTTCCTCCAGCCTTGGCGAACTTCCACGGACCCCGGATGCCAGCATCGAGCAACTGCTCGAACAGGCTAGCCAGGCGAAAACCCCGGAAAAAGCCGCCCTGCTGCGCCTGAGTGCTGCGGATCTGGCTTACCGTCAGGGTAACGCCGGCCAGTCTGCGCAGATCCTGCAACAAGTGCCGATGGAGCAACTGAAGCCAGGCCAGCAGATTTTCGCCAGCACGCTGAATGCTGAGCTGGCCATGACCCGCAATCAGCCGAAAGCTGCGCTGACGGCCCTGAGCCATCCAAGCCTGCAACATTTGGGTGAGATGCCTGAAGAGCAGCAAGTGCGCACCGGCACCGTGCATGCCCGCGCCCTTGAAGCCGATGGCCAGACACTCGCCGCCGCCCGCGAGCGCGTGTTTATCGCTCCGATGCTGCAAGGCGAAGCCGCGAGCAAGAACCACGAAGCGATCTGGACCCTGATTGGTTCGCTGCCGACCGACCAACTGCAACCGAACAGCACCGACGATCTCGGCGGCTGGATGGGCCTGGCCATGGCGGTGAAATCCGCAGGCACCCTGGAACAGCAGCAAGCCGCGATCGACACCTGGCGCGCGCAGAATCCAAAACACCCGGCCGCAATCAACCTGCCGCTGCCGCTGACCAAACTCAAGGAACTGGCCAGCCAGCCGCTGAGCAAAATCGCCCTGCTGCTGCCACAGGACGGTCAATTGGCCGCCGTCGGCAAGGCACTGCGTGAAGGCTTCATGGCCGCGCACTACCAGGCTCAACAGGCCGGGCAAAAGCCACCAGCGATCGAGTTCTACGACAGCTCGAAGCTGACCTCGATGGACGAGTTCTACCGCAAGGCTCAGGCTGATGGCGTGCAATTGGTTGTCGGCCCGCTGGAAAAACCACTGGTCAAACAGCTGAGCACCCGTCCGCAACTGCCGATCACCACCCTCGCGCTGAACTACAGCGAAGGTGATCAAGGCCCGGCGCAGCTGTTCCAGTTTGGTCTGGCCGCTGAAGACGAAGCCCGCGAAGTCTCGCGCCGCGCCCGTGCCGATGGCCTGCACCGCGCCGCCATCATGGTGCCGAAAGGCGAATGGGGCGACCGCGTACTGCGTGCGTTCAGCCAGGACTGGCAGGCTAACGGCGGCAGCATCGTAGCCACCGAACGCGTTGATCAGCCGGTGCAACTGGCTCAGCAGATCGCTGACATGTTCCAGCTGCGTCAGAGCGAAGCCCGCGCCAAGAGCCTGCAAAATGCCGCCGGCACTAACGTCGCCGCGCAGCCGTCGCGTCGTCAGGACATCGAGTTCATCTTCCTTGCTGCCACGCCACAACAGGCGCAGCAGATCAAGCCGACCCTGAATTTCCAGTACGCCGGTGACGTTCCGGTTTACGCGACCTCGCACGTTTACAGCGCCAGTGGCGACGTCAACCAGTACAACGACATGAACGGCATTCGCTTCTGCGAAACCCCATGGCTGCTGGACAGCAGTGACCCATTGCGTCAGCAAGTGGTTGCGCAGTGGCCGCAAGCCGCCGGCAGCCTCGGCCGCCTGTACGCGATGGGTGTCGATGCCTATCGCTTGGCTCCGCGCCTGGGGCAACTCAAAGCGCTGCCGGACAGCCGCATCGACGGTGAGTCGGGCAGCCTCGGCATGACCCAGACCCAACGGGTCGTGCGTCAATTGCCTTGGGCACAGTTCGTCAGCGGCCAGGTGCAGCGCCTGCCGGACACCCCGCGCTGATGCCCGACAGGTCACGCTCGCAAAGCGGTAAGGATGCCGAGCGCCAGGCGCTCGAGCATCTGCAACAACACGGTCTGCGCCTGCTGGCGCAGAACTGGTTATGCAAACGCGGCGAGCTTGATCTGGTCATGCTTGATGGCGATACAGTAGTATTCGTTGAAGTTCGCTACAGAAAAAACACTCAATGGGGTGGCGCGCTCGCTAGCATCGATGGGCGCAAGCAGCAGAAACTGATTTTCGCTGCACAGTATTTTCTTCAGCGCGAGTCGCGTTGGGCCAATTCCCCTTGCCGCTTCGACGTGGTGGCTATCGACAGCCATCCGGATCAACTGAACTGGTTGCAGAATGCTTTCGACAGTTGATCGCAGGCGTTGCGACCCGGACAATCCCACCGACAAATTTTGCTCTTTGCTTTGCGGGCTGCACATTCATGTGCCGGACAGCCGCGCTACTTAAGGTCACACAGATGGACATGCAATCCCGAATTCGCCAGCTTTTCCAGGCCAGTATCGACACCAAGCAACAGGCGATGGACGTACTTGCACCGCACATCGAGCAAGCCAGCCAGATCATGGTCAACGCCCTGCTCAACGAAGGCAAAATGCTTTCGTGCGGCAATGGCGGCTCAGCCGGCGATGCCCAGCACTTCTCCTCCGAGTTGCTCAACCGCTTCGAGCGCGAGCGTCCGAGCCTGCCAGCTATCGCCCTGACCACCGATACCTCGACGATCACTTCGATCGCCAATGACTACAGCTACAACGAAGTGTTCTCCAAACAGATCCGCGCGCTCGGTCAGCCAGGCGATGTCCTGCTGGCTATTTCGACCAGCGGCAACTCGGCGAACATTATTCAAGCGATCCAGGCCGCACATGATCGCGAAATGATTGTCGTAGCTATGACCGGACGCGATGGCGGCGGCATGGCGTCGCTGCTGCTGCCCGAAGACGTCGAGATTCGCGTTCCGGCCAATGTCACCGCACGTATTCAAGAAGTCCACTTGCTGGCGATCCATTGCCTTTGCGATCTGATCGACAGCCAACTGTTCGGGAGTGAAGAATGACCCCTAATCGCCTTGGCCTTCTGGCCTTGACCCTGTGCCTCGGCATCAGCGGCTGCACCTCGGTGGTGAACGCCAGCCGTGAAGCACCGATCGACGACGACCGTGGCACGCGCACCTTCGGTAGCAAGATCGACGACTCGTTGATCGAAACCAAAGTCGGTGTGAACGTGGCCAAGGCCGACCCGGCCCTGGACAACGATTCGCACATCGTCGTCACCAGTTTCAACGGTGTTGTCTTGCTGGCCGGTCAAACCCCTCGCGCAGACTTGAAAGCCAAGGCTGAGCAGGCAGCAGCCGCCGTGCAACGGGTAAAAACCGTTCACAACGAACTGCAGGTCATACCGCCGTCCGGCTTCCTGGCTCGTCAGAATGACACTTGGTTGACCTCCAAGATCAAGACCCAGATGCTCACCGACGCCAGCATCCCTGGCTCGCGCATCAAGGTCGTGACCGAGAACGGTATTGTCTATCTGCTGGGCCTGCTGACCAAACAGGAAGCCACCCAGGCGACCAATCTGGTTCAGGGCGTTTCCGGCGTGCAGAAGATCGTCAAACTCTTCGAATACATCGACTGATAGCTGAAACGCGCACACAAAAAAGGCGATCCATCCGGATCGCCTTTTTTATTACTTCACCACTTTCAGGCTTGGCCGGCCGCTAGGGCGCGGCGGCTCGCTGTCCGGTGGTGGCAAGTCGTCATCCGACTCGATCTCTTCCTCGTCATCCATCGGCGACTCGAGATCGAACACCATGCCCTGACCGTTCTCCCGGGCGTAGATCCCCAGGATCGCGCTGATCGGCACGTACAAGCTGTGCGGGACACCACCGAAGCGACCTTCGAAGGTCACCACGTCGTTGTCCATGTGCAGATGACGCACGGCACTTGGCGAGATGTTCAGGACAATCTGCCCGTCACTGGCGAAACCCTGCGGCACCTGCACCGCCGGGTATTCGGAATTGACCAGCATGTGCGGGGTGCAATCGTTATCAACAATCCACTCGTAGAGCGCGCGGACCAGATAAGGTCGACTGGAGTTCATAGCGGCTCCTTAAGCCTTAGCGCATATCGCGTTCGACACCAGACAGACTCGCCTGGAAAGCCTCACGCGCAAACGAGCGCTCCATATAATCAAGCAGCGGCTTGGCTGGCCGCGGCAGTTCAATACCCAGAATCGGCAAACGCCAGAGTATTGGCAATAGGCAGCAATCCACCAGACTTTGTTCCTCACTGAGGAAAAACGGCTTGTCGGCAAACAGCGGCGACACGCCCGTCAGGCTTTCACGCAATTCCTTGCGCGCCACGACACGCGCGGCCTCCTTGGACTTGGGATCCAGAATCAGATCCACCAGACCACACCAGTCGCGCTGAATACGATGAATCAGCAGGCGGCTGTTGGCACGCGCCACCGGGTAAACCGGCATCAACGGCGGGTGCGGGTAACGCTCATCCAGATATTCCATCACCACGGTCGACTCCCACAACGCCAGGTCACGATCGACCAGCGTCGGCAGACTGCCGTAAGGGTTTACCTCAATCAGTTTAGGCGGCTGGCGACCAGCTTCCACATAAATGATCTCGGCGCTGACACCCTTCTCTGCAAGCACAATGCGCACTCGGTGGGAATAGTGGTCGGCGGGGTCGGAGTAACAGGCCAACCGATTGGTCACGCCCATGGCGATCCTCCTCGCTTGTTGAATTTGTCGGAACCGGAAAAACGCGCGCGCCCAGAGGGCGCCTCCCGCAACGCTTGGCGAACCAGACGTTGCGTTATTGGAGGCGCCCTTGGGCGCGCGCGATTAACAGCAATGCTTGAAGCGTATCAGTGCACGTCTTTCCAGTATTCACGCTTGAGCAGGTAGGCGAACACAAAGAAGAACGCCAGGTACAGCAAGACATAAGTACCGATGCGCTGATGTTGCAGCTTAACCGGGTTAGCCGAGTAAGCCAGGAAGGTTACCAGATTCTTGACCTTCTCATCGAACTGCTCTTCGTTCAGAGCACCGGATTTCGGCACGATGGTCAGTTGATCGCACGCTTCATGCGTCAGAGGCGTGCCGGTCAACGGATCATATTGCTTCTTGCCGTCTTCGACGATCTGCACCTGTTTGCAGCCCACGACCTGGCGACCTTGCAGGCCGACCAGCACGTTAGGCATGCCGACGTTCGGGAAGACCTTGTTGTTTACACCCCAAGGACGTGCCGGATCTTCGTAGAACGAGCGCAGGTAACCGTAAAGCCAGTCAGTACCACGCACGCGCGCCACCAGGGTCAGATCCGGTGGTGCCGCGCCGAACCAGGTCTTGGCGTCCGCCGGCTGCATGCCGATGTTCATGTGATCGCCGATCTTGGCGCCGGTGAACACCAGCTTCTCCAGCATCATTTCGTGAGGAATGCCCAGATCATCGGCAACCCGCTCGTAACGCTGGAACTTGGCACTGTGGCAACCCATGCAATAGTTGGCAAAAGTACGTGCGCCATCCTGCAGGGCGGCCTTGTCGGAAACGTCGATGTCGACTTTCTCCAGCTCAGGACCTCCGTGCTCAGCAGCGAAAGACAGGACAGGCAAAGCAGCAAAAATCAGAGCGAAAAATAACTTTTTCATCAGCCAGTCACCCTTTCCGGAACCGGTTTGGTCTTCTCGAGCCTGGTGTAGAACGGCATCAGAATGAAGTAGGCGAAGTACAGGAAGGTGCAGACCTGCGACAGCAAGGTTCGCTCCGGCGTCGGCGCAAGAACACCGAGAATGCCCAGAATCACGAACGAAATGCAGAACACCAGCAGCCAGATTTTGCTCATCCAGCCCTTATAGCGCATCGATTTGACCGGACTGCGGTCCAGCCATGGCAGCACGAATAGCACCGCAATCGCCGCGCCCATGGCAATCACACCCATGAGCTTGTCGGGGATCGCCCGCAAGATTGCGTAGAACGGCGTGAAGTACCAGACCGGGGCAATGTGCTCTGGTGTCTTGAACGGGTTAGCCTGCTCGAAGTTTGGTTTTTCGAGGAAGTAGCCGCCCATTTCCGGGAAGAAGAACACAATAAAACAGAAGATAAACAGAAACACCACGACACCGACTATGTCTTTCACGGTGTAGTACGGGTGGAAGGCAATGCCGTCCAGCGGGATGCCGTTTTCGTCTTTGTGCTTCTTGATGTCGACGCCGTCAGGGTTGTTCGAACCGACTTCGTGCAAGGCCAGAATGTGCAGCACGACCAGACCGAGAATCACGATTGGCAGAGCCACCACATGCAAGGCGAAGAAGCGGTTCAGGGTGATCCCGGAGATCAGGTAGTCACCACGAATCCACTGCGTCAGGTCGTTTCCGATCACCGGAATCGCACCGAACAGCGAGATGATCACCTGGGCACCCCAGTAGGACATCTGACCCCAAGGCAACAGATAACCCATGAAGGCTTCGGCCATCAGCGCCAGGTAAATCAGCATGCCGAAGACCCAGACCAGCTCGCGCGGTTTCTGGTACGAACCGTAGAGCAGGCCACGGAACATGTGCAGATAAACCACGATGAAAAACGCCGAAGCGCCGGTCGAGTGCAGCAGACGCAGGATCGAGCCGTACTCGACGTCGCGCATGATGTATTCAACGGAAGCGAAGGCTTCTTCTGCCGACGGCGTGTAACTCATCGTCAGCCAGACACCGGTAACGATCTGATTCACCAGCACCAGCAGCGCCAAGGAGCCGAAGAAATAGAAGAAGTTGAAGTTTTTTGGAGCGTAATACTTGCTGAGATGGTCTTCCCACATTTTGGTCGCGGGAAAGCGCGCATCAACCCAATCCATGAACTTGCTCATCACGCTTTCTCCGTATCGACGCCAATGACAATCAGGTCATCGGTCTCATAGGAATGCGGGGGAACTGGCAGGTTCAAAGGCGCAGGTTGCGACTTGTAGACGCGGCCAGCCAGATCGTAGTGGGAACCATGGCAAGGGCAGAAATAGCCACCGACCCAGTCTTTACCGAGATCCGCAGGTGCCACTTCGGGACGGAAGGTTGGTGAGCAACCCAAGTGTGTGCAGATCCCGATCAGCAGCAGAATTTCCGGCTTGATCGAGCGCACTTCAGGGTCGACATAGGTGGGTTGCGTGGAGTTTTTGGAGGTTGGATCGGAGAGCTGGCCCTCGATCTTCTTGAGATTCCCCAGGATTTCCTCGGTACGGCGGACAATGAACACCGGCTGGCCGCGCCATTCAGCAATCATCTGCTGTCCTGGCTCGATTTTGCTGACATTCACTTTCACCGGTGCACCGGCGGCTTTCGCCTTGGCACTGGGAAACCATGACCCCACGAACGGGACCGCAGCCCCCACCGCTCCTGCAGCACCCACCACGGATGTGGCTGCTACCAAGAAGCGACGCCGGCCTGCATTCACGCCGTCATTGCTCATTCAGTCCTCTCCCATCAGCTTTTGTGGCCTGTTAAATCAGGCGTCTACTAAATAAATCAATGTTACTTATAAAAATTTTGCCGAGATGGTAATGAAAAGCCCCAATTCTGACAAGGGAATTACCCGGAGCTCTTACCCTCAAGCCTTGCAGTATAGGGGGTCTACGGAAGTGGCAAGTTGTCGCAGCGCAATTCTTTGATAAATCACAGGCATAAAAAAACGCCCGCTTCCGTGAGGAGGCGGGCGTTCTTTTTGAACGCGGAAGCGGAATTAACGCTTCGAGTACTGCGGACGCTTACGCGCTTTACGCAGACCAACTTTCTTACGTTCAACTTCACGGGCGTCGCGAGTAACGAAGCCAGCTTTGCGCAGAGCGCCACGCAGGGTTTCGTCGTAGTCCATCAGAGCGCGAGTGATGCCGTGGCGGATTGCGCCAGCTTGACCACTTACACCACCACCGATCACGGTGACGTAGATGTCGAACTTCTCGACAGTCTCGGTCAGCTCCAGCGGCTGACGAACTACCATGCGGGCAGTTTCGCGGCCGAAGAAGTTATCCAGCGAACGGTTGTTGATGGAGATGTTACCAGTACCCGGACGCAGGAAAACGCGTGCGGTTGCGGTCTTGCGACGGCCAGTGCCGTAATTTTGAGTCGCCGACATAATGTACTATTCCGTTAAAACTTCAGTTCTTGGGGCTGCTGAGCAGTATGTGGGTGTGCAGCGCCCGCATAGACTTTCAGCTTACGGTACATGTCGCGACCCAGTGGGTTTTTAGGCAGCATGCCTTTAACCGCGGTCTCGATCACGCGCTCAGGGGCTTTAGCGATCAGCTTTTCAAAGTTGATCGACTTGATGCCGCCCGGGAAACCGGAGTGGGAGTAGTACATTTTGTCAGTGGTTTTAGCACCGGTAACACGAATCTGCTCAGCGTTGATTACGACGATGTAGTCGCCGGTGTCAACGTGAGGAGTGTACTCAGGCTTGTGCTTGCCACGCAGACGGCTCGCGATTTCGGTGGCCAGACGACCCAGGGTCTGACCAGCAGCGTCGACGACAAACCAGTCGCGCTTTACTGTTTCCGGTTTAGCAGTAAAAGTTTTCATTCTTTATAGCCTCAGGGGCCGCCCTGTAAATTAGACGGCGGATCTTACTGAATAGTGCGTACTTTGACAAGTCAAAGGCAGCCGGATACAGACGCTTTCGGGGGCTCGGGTCGGCGCGTCCGTTCAACGGCAAGATTCTTCGGCGGCGGCGCATCACTTCCACTGCAGAAAGAGGTCGGCAATTATGCAGATTGCGAAAAATATTTCAACCTGCTTTTATGATTGTTTTGCCCAAGGAGCACCCGATGGACTATCGCCAGCTAGGCCGTACCGACCTGAACGTGAGTGCAATCTGCCTCGGCACCATGACCTGGGGCGAGCAAAACACTGAAGCTGAAGCCTTCGCGCAGATCGAAAGGGCCAAGGAAGCCGGGATCAATTTCATCGACACCGCCGAGATGTATCCGGTGCCGCCGAAAGCCGAAACCTACGCCACCACCGAGCGCTACATCGGCAATTACTTCAAAAGTCGCGGTGATCGCGCCGACTGGATTCTCGCCAGCAAGATCGCCGGCCCGGGCAACACCATTGACTACATCCGCGACAAAAACCTGCGCCACAACCGCCAGCACATCACCGCAGCGGTGGACGCCAGCCTCGAGCGCCTGCAGACCGATTACATCGACCTGTACCAATTGCACTGGCCGGAACGCAGCACCAACTTTTTCGGACAGCTGGGCTACAAACACAAGATCGAAGCCAACCTGACGCCGCTCGAAGACACCCTCGAAGCGCTCGACGAACAGGTGAAGGCCGGCAAGATCCGCCACATCGGCCTGTCCAACGAAACGCCGTGGGGCACCATGCGTTTTCTGGCATTGGCTGAGGCCCGTGGCTGGCCGCGTGCGGTGTCGATCCAAAACCCGTACAACCTGCTCAACCGCAGCTTTGAAGTCGGTCTGGCAGAAATCGCCATTCGCGAGCAATGCGGTCTGCTGGCCTATTCGCCGCTGGCGTTTGGTTTTCTGTCAGGCAAGTACGAAGGTGGCGCCCGGCCGCCGAAAGGTCGTCTGAGCCTCTACAGTCGCTTCAGCCGCTATTTCAACGCGCAGTCGGAAGCAGCGTGCAGCCGCTATGTGGCGCTGGCCCGTGAACACGGTCTGGATCCTGCGCAGATGGCGCTGGCGTTTGTCACGCAGCAACCGTTCGTCACCAGCAACATCATTGGTGCGACGACGCTTGAGCAACTGGACAGCAACATTGCCAGTTTTGATCTGAAGCTTTCCGACGAAGTGCTGGCAGGGATCGAAGCGATTCACAAGGATCATCCGAATCCTGCGCCTTGATTGAACGCTAAAAGCTTCGCGAGCAGGCTCGCTCCCACAGGCACGGAGATCCCCTGTGGGAGCGAGCCTGCTCGCGAAGAGGCCGATCAGATCATCACCAAAGCGGAACGCGGAGCGTCCCCGGCGGCATTCCCACGCAGAGCGTGGGAACGATCATCAAAGCGAACGCGCAATGATCTCCTTCATGATTTCATTGGTGCCGGCATAAATCCGTTGCACCCGCGCATCCGCCCACGCCCGGGCTACCGGGTATTCCCACATGAAACCGTAGCCGCCATGCAACTGCACGCATTCGTCGAGTACCTTGCATTGCAGATCGGTGCCCCAGTATTTGGCCATCGCCGCTGTCGGCACATCCAGCTTGCCTTGCAGATGCAGCTCCAGACATTTATCGACGAACACTCGACCGATCTGGATTTCAGTCGCCATCTCCGCCAGCTTGAAGCGGGTGTTCTGGAAGTCGGCAATCGCCTTGCCAAAGGCCTTGCGATCACGGGTGTAATCAAGCGTCCATTGCAACGCCGCTTCAGCTGAAGCCAGGCCACCAATCGCTACCGTCAGACGCTCTTGCGGCAACTCCTGCATCAGATAAGCAAACCCTGCCCCAGCCTGCCCCAGCAGGTTTTCCTTCGGCACGCGCACATCCTGAAAGAACAATTCCGAGGTGTCCTGCGCCTTCATGCCGACCTTCTCCAGGCGCTTGCCCTTGTCGAAGCCCGGCGTATTCGCCTCCACCAGAAACAGGCTGGTGCCCTTGGCGCCGGCCTTCGGATCGGTCTTCGCGACTACGATCACCAAGTCCGCCAGAAAGCCGTTGGTGATAAAGGTTTTCGAACCGTTGATTACATATTCATCACCGTCAAGCACAGCGGTGGTCTTCACACCTTGCAGATCGGAACCCGCCCCCGGCTCGGTCATCGCGATAGCAGTGACCATCTCGCCCGAAACCAGTTTCGGCAGGTATTTGTGCTTCAGCGCCTCGCTGCCGTAATGCAGGATGTACGGCGCGACAATGTCCGAATGCAGCGAGAAACCGATGCCGGTCAGGCCCAGTCGACCGACCTCCTCGATCACCACCGCGCTGTAAAGAAAGTCCGCTCCCAGCCCGCCATACTCTTCCGGCAGGTGCGAGCAGAGCATCCCCGCCTCCCCTGCCTTGTTCCAGAGTTTGCGGTCGATATAGCCTTGCTTCTCCCATTGCGCATGAAACGGCACGGCCTCTTTTTCGAGGAAGGTGCGGACGCTGTCGCGAAACAATTCGTGCTCGGGGCTAAACAAGGTTCTGGGGATCATGCGGCACCTTTCTTTGTTGTTGGAGGGAGATGACCTTCAGAGACTAAGCCTCCCCTCTGACACAGGACACTGGACACATCCGACAAAAAATAAGACGATCCAGCCGTCTGGTGACCACTTTCCCTTATAAAAACAAAACAAAAGTTGAATTATGTCCAAGCAAGTCTCCACGCCCTTGCGGCGCGTCAGCATCCTGGCAATCGACCGGGTTTTCGCTTCCACTCTCATGCAAGCCAAGGATTTCTTCCATCTGGCCAGCCTGCGTTATGGCAAACAACTGGGCCACGGCCTGACACCGGCGTTTGAAACACGCCTGGTCAGCCCCGACGGCAAACCGGTGAACAGCTTCAGTGACGTCGTGATGCCGGTCGACGGTGGCCTGGAAAACGCCGATGTCATTATCCTCCCGGCGTTCTGGGACGATTTCGATACGCTGTGCAGCCGTTATCCACAAGTCCTGCCATGGCTGCGCGAACAACACTCGCGCGGCGCCGTATTGTGCGGCGAAGCCACCGGGGTGTTCTGGCTGGCCGAGGCCGGTCTGCTCAACGGCAAGGAAGCGACCACCTACTGGCGCTTCTTCAATGCCTTCGCCGAGCGGTTTCCCAAGGTCTACCTCAATCAGGACAAGCACCTGACCGACGCCGACAACCTGTACTGCGCCGGCGGCACCACCTCAGCCTGCGATCTCTACATTTACTTGATCGAGCGCTTTTGCGGGGCCAACGTCGCGCAAGCCGTGGCCCGCGACATTCTCTATGAGGTGCAGCGCAGCTATGCGCCGGGACGCATCGGTTTTGGCGGGCAGAAACTGCATCAGGACGTAATCATCCTGCAGATTCAGCATTGGCTCGAAGAGCATTTCGCCGACAAGTTCCGCTTCGAAGACGTGGCCCGCGAGCATGGCATGAGCATCCGCAATTTCATGCGACGCTTCCAGACGGCCACCGGTGACAAGCCACTGCATTACTTGCAACGGCTGCGTATCGAGACCGCCAAGGGTTTGTTGTCCGGGAGCCGCAAGAGCATCAAAACCATCAGTTATGAAGTCGGTTACGACGACGCGAGCTTCTTTGCGCGGCTGTTCCGTCAGCACACTGAACTGTCGCCGAACCAGTATCGGCAGCAGTTTCAGCAGGCGGCGTAGCCCCCCCCGAAGCAAATACAAAACCTGTGGGAGCTGGCTTGCCAGCTCCCACAGGGATCGCAGTGCATTCGAGTTTCTTCAGCGCATAAAAAAGGGCCTGCAATTGCAGGCCCTTTTTCTTTGCCGATTCTGTTTAAGGCTTGTGCGCCCGCGACAGGAATTCGTGCGATTGCATCTCCAGCAGACGGCTCAGCGTGCGCTGGAATTCGAAATTCAAGCGGCCGCCGGTGTACAGATCCTTCAGCTCGACTTCAGCGGAAATGATCAGCTTGACGTTGCGGTCGTAGAACTCGTCGACCATGTTGATGAAACGACGGGCGATGTCGTCGGTGGTGACGCTCATCTGCTCGACACCGCTGAGCAGCACGGCGTGGAAAATCTTGCCCAGTTCGATGTAGTCGTTCTGGCTACGTGGGCCGTCGCACAGTTCGCGGAAGTCGAACCAGGCCACGTCGTCACACGTGCGCAGCGCACGGATCTCGCGGTTTTCGATCATCAACACGTCGTTCTCGACCGCTGCGGTGCACTCTGGCGTCAGAGCCTTGAAGCTCTTGCGCAGGCTTTCGTGAGCGGCTTCGTCGAGCGGATAGTGGAACAGTTCCGCTTGTTCGAGGTGACGCAGACGGTAGTCGACACCGCTGTCGACGTTGACGATCTCGGTGTTCTGCTTGATCAGGGCGATGGCTGGCAAGAAACGCGCGCGTTGCAGGCCGTCCTTGTACAGACCGTCCGGCACGATGTTCGAGGTCGCGACCAGGGTCACGCCATTCTTGAACAACTCTTCCATCAGCGTGCCGAGGATCATCGCGTCGGTGATGTCGGAGACGAAGAATTCATCGAAACAGATCACCCGCGACTCGGTCGCGAAGCGCTTGGCGATGATGGTCAGCGGGTTTTTCTCGCCGCCGAGGGTTTTCATCTCTTCGTGCACACGCTTCATGAAGCGGTGAAAGTGGGTGCGGGTCTTTTCCTTGAACGGCAGCGCTTCGAAGAAGGTGTCGACCAGATAAGTTTTGCCGCGACCTACGCCGCCCCAGAAATACAGGCCCTTGACCGGCGTCTGATCTTTTTTGCCGAACAGTTTGCTCAGCAGACCCGGTTTGTTCTGATCGGCGGCGATCAGATCCTCGTACAGACGCTGCAGATGACGCACAGCAGTTTCCTGCGCGGCGTCATGGAAGAAGTCCGGGCGTTTCAGATCAGCTTGGTATCGTTCTAGGGGCGTCATAATTCGTTAGCAAGGCAACAAAAACGGGCCGTCACTGTAGCGACGGCCCGTGGGAATGGCAATCGGCCCTTGGTCGGACCGTGCCGCCGATTAGTCCTGAACCGGGGTCAGCGCGACGCGCAAAGCCTCGATGGCCGCGTCCCGCGCCGCAGCGTCGGCGAATGCCGGGCTGTCGCCAACGCACTCGCCATGCAGCCACACACTGAAGTTCAGGTCTTCTTTACGCACCTCCAGATTGAGACCGGCTTGCAGCTCCTTGGTCACCTGCCCGGCGGTTTTACCATCGGCGAAGTTGCGCGACAGCAGCAGTTGCTCGCCATCGGCCGCCAGCAGACGGAAACGGAAGCTGCCGTCGTCTTCACGGAAGCTGACGAAGCGTGCGGCTTTTGCGGCTTTCTTCTTGGTCGTCGCGGCAACCTGAACCTGATTGACGAAGGAACGCAGGCCAACGGCTTCGCGCAGTTCGTTGAGGAACGGCGTTGCCACGGCACGGGCTTTCTTGGCGCCGATCTGCAGGATGTCTTCCAGATCCGCCGGGCGCTCGATCAACTGGTGATATTTGTCGCGCGCGTCGCCGAGATCGTTGTCGAGCAACTGGAACAGACGGTTCTTCGCCTCGCCCCAACCCAGACCGCCGAGCAATTCGCTGCGGAATTCGTCAGCCTGCGCTGGCGTGGCGAAGGCCTGGAACAGGGTGAACAGGTGCGAGTTGTCAGGATCCTTGGCTTCGCCTGGCGCTTTGGAGTCGGTGACGATGCGGGAGATCGCGTCCTTCATCTCTTTGGCGCTGGAGAACAACGGGATGGTGTTGTCGTAGCTCTTCGACATCTTGCGACCGTCGAGGCCCGGCAACGTCGCCACGCTTTCTTCGATCAGCGCTTCAGGCATGGTGAAGAATTCTTTGCCCTGACCGAACAGGTGGTTGAAGCGCTGACCGATGTCGCGGGCCATTTCCACGTGCTGGATCTGGTCACGACCGACCGGTACTTTGTGCGCATTGAACATCAGGATGTCCGCCGCCATCAGTACCGGATAGCTGTAGAGGCCCATGGTGATGCCGGCGTCCGGGTCTTCACCGGTTTCGATGTTCTTGTCCACCGACGCCTTGTAAGCGTGCGCACGGTTGAGCAGGCCCTTGGCGGCCACGCAGGTCAGCAGCCAGGTCAGCTCAGGGATTTCCGGGATGTCGGACTGGCGGTAGAAAGTCACGCGGTCGACATCGAGGCCACCGGCCAGCCAGGTCGCGGCGATTTCCAGACGCGAGCGCTGGATGCGCAGCGGGTCATCGCATTTGATCAGGGCGTGGTAGTCGGCCAGGAAGTAGAACGAATCGGCATTGCTGTCGCGGCTGGCGAGGATCGCCGGGCGGATGGCGCCGGCGTAGTTGCCCAGGTGCGGCGTGCCGGTGGTGGTGATGCCGGTGAGGATACGGGTACGGTTCGTCATGGGTAATCGCTTGTCAGACTGCAATCAATTCGAGAGACGCGGCAGGATCAGATCCTTGAGATCGGTCAGCTTGCCATGAAAAAAGTGTCCGCATTCTGCCACTTTCAGCAGCTCATGGGGGCGCTGGAGTTTTTCCGACCAGTCGTAAACCAGTTGCGGATCGATGACTTCGTCGGTTTCCGGCTGGATCACCGTGAGTTCACCCTGCTGCGGCAGTTGATCCTGCTCGCCCAGACGCATCACTGCCGGCGCGACCATGAACAGGTGCTTGAGCTGCACGCCTTGGGCTTCGAGACGACCGCCGAGACTTGCTGCAACAAATCCGCCGAAGGAAAAACCGAACAGGGTCAGCGGCAGATCCGGGTGTTTTTCTCGCAGCCATGCAGCGGCAGCCTGAGCATCGTCGACCTCGCCGGTGCCCATGTCGTGCGAACCTTCGCTGGCACCGACGCCACGATAGTTGAAGCGCAAGGTGATCAGGCCCGCATCGCGCGCGGTGCGCTGCAGGGTCGAGACGACCTTGTTGAGCATGGTGCCGCCCTGCACCGGGTTCGGATGGCAGATCAGCGCGATGCCGATTGGCTGCTCGTTATCCAGATACAGAGACTCAAGTTGACCCACCGGGCCGTCAATCACTACAGGGGTTTCACGCATCAGCAAGGAAGGAACTCCGTGACCTCGAATCAGGTCGACTCGTCTAGCAAATTGTCTGTGCCAATCTATTGCGAGTGAATCGCGGTATACAGCGCAGGTTCGAGCCGTTAACGTAAAGCAAAGCCGTTTATAGAGGAAGGACTCGTGGAACACTCGCTCTTAGTTTGGTTGTTACCGACTCTTGCCCTGGTTGTGGGTGTCGCCATTGGATTCCTGATCGCGCGCGTTGCGCCGAACGCCGCGCCGAGCCGTACGCAGCGTCAACTGGATGATATCCAGGAGCGTTTCGACAGTTATCAAAACGAGGTGGTCACCCACTTCAACAGCACCGCGATGCTGGTCAAGAAGCTGACCCAGAGCTATCAGGAAGTGCAGGATCATCTCGCCGAGGGCGCCAATCGTCTGGCCCTGGACGAGCAGACCCGCCAGCGCCTGATCGCCGCCCTGCACGCTGACGCGGCAGTCGCACCACGTGAACGCCTGACGCCACCGCGCGATCAGGAGCCGCCACGTGATTACGCACCGAAGACCCCGAACTCACCGGGCATGCTCGATGAGCATTATGGTTTGAAGAAGTAATCAGCCTTCGCTGACAAACAAAAAGCCCCCGGACAGCGATGTGTCCGGGGGCTTTTTTGTATCCGATGATTTGTGCCTGTTTGTTATGCCCCCTTCGCGAGCAAGCTCGCTCCCACAGGGTTAGGTGTGGAACACAACTTTTGTGTACATCATCAATTCCTGTGGGAGATTCTATGTTGCCCGGCAACCCTAAATTCTCAGACTGACAGGTATTCGCTCTGATTTTTCATCAGAGCGAATGCTACCCGACAGAGCTTGCGAGCCAAGGCGACCAAGGCCTGAGTTTTCGAGAAACCTCTGGCCAGGTATGCCTCGTAAAACGGTTTCCATTTAGCCGAGCGACAGGCCGCCATGGCCGCGTTGTAAGCCAATCGACGAATTTCCGGATCCCCTTTTTTGGTCAGGTGCCGGGCACCGTTCTTCTTCCCGGAGTCATCGACCGTAAGGTCCATCCCCAGATACGCGATGAACGCGTCACCATTGGCAAAATCACCGCGTATGAAAGTCGTTGCCAAGCCGGTTGCGGTCAGTTCGCCTACGCCTTCGATGGCCTTGCAGCGGTCGATATTCTCTTCGATACCCGCCTCTTTGCTGACCTTGCGCAGCAGTTTCTGAATGGCCTGATCCGCTTGCTTGAAGGCTTTTTGCTGGGCGATCCGCACTTTTTTCAGCAAGGGTTCATTGGCCCAGCTCAGCATCAGACCGGTGTGGTTCTGGATCAGCGTTGCACGCCTATGGAGCAGGCTTTTCAGCGAGGTGTAGGCCTTGGGGGGCGGGCTCCAGATCCGCAGTCCGTCTTGTTCACTCGTCAAGTAACGCGCCAGCAAGCGCGCATCGCAGGGATCGTTCTTGGCTCGCTGGCCAACGCCGCGGCGATAGTGACTCACCCGATAAGCATCCACCACGTAGACCTGATGGCCCATTTCATGAGCCAGCTCGACCGTGTCCAGGTGGTAGATGTTGGTGGCTTCAACGGCAATAGCGCTTTGGGCGGGCAATGTTTTAAGCCAGCGTTTGAGCGCTGTTCGCTCGTTCTTGATGTGGTCAGTCGTTTGCTGGTCGGCGCGATAGACAACGATTTCAGCTTTGGCAATATCGACGCCAACCACCGCCTGCGAAGTAAGGATTGTCATGACGAATCCTCGGAGCTAGGGTTTAAGGGCTTGTTGGGGTTTACCCTTGCGCTGGCTTGCCTCTATCGTCGGTTTTACCGATGAATTCCTTATCGGCGCTTTGGGTAGAAGGGGCGGGACGAGAAGTCTCCCACGGTCCGTACTGGCAAGAGTCGGAATCGAGCTTTTAGTCCCGCCCACCCCTTCAAGTCTAAACATACAAGTGAGCCTGCTCGCGATGAGGCCATAACAGGCCAGACAAAAAAATGCCCGATCACTGGACCGGGCATTTTTTCATTCAGGCTAGCGCTTACGGATACTGCTGAACCGTACCCGGCTGCTGTTGCTGCTGACCACCATACTGCTGACCCGGGATCGCCTTCAGGTTGACTTCAACCCGACGGTTCTGCGCCCGGCCATTGACGTCACCGTTGCTGGCAATCGGGTTATCCGGACCGGCGCCACGGGCCGAGAGGTTGGCACCGCTGACACCTTGCGAGGTCAGATAGGTCGCCACGCTCTGCGCACGACGCTGCGACAGGTCCATGTTGTGCTGGCGGCTGCCGGTGCTGTCGGTGTAGCCAACAATTTCGATCTGGTTCTGGTTGAATTCTTTCAACGAGTTGGCCAGGTTGTTCAGCGGCTGGTAGAAGCTGGAAGCGATGTTCGCCGAGTCGGTAGCGAAGGTGATATTGCCCGGCATGATCAGCTTGATCTGATCGCCCTGACGCTGCACTTCAACACCGGTGTTGGCCATACTCGCGCGCAGTTTCTTTTCCTGCTGGTCGGCGTAGTAACCGTAACCGGCTGCGGAGGCACCCACCACAGCCGCACCGATCAGGGCACCTTTGCCGCGGTTGTTGTGGTCGATGGCGGCACCGGCGAGCGCACCGGCCAGAGCACCGAGGCCACCGTACTTGGCGGTTTTGCTCATGCCTTGCGAGCCACCGTCAGCCTGGCCCTGATTGTCATACGGGTTAGGCGAGGCACAGCCGGACAGCAAGGCCACGGCAGTAGCGACAATAATCAAACGACGCTTGGTGAACATGGAGAGCTCCTGGTTTTTCGCATTCTGTGGTGCAGCGGCCACTGGGTTAATGGACCTGCGCGGGCGTTTGATCATGACAATGCACAAAAATTCCGCCGGGCACTCGTGACAAAATATTTAGGCGCGCACAAACGGGTTTTCGCGCATCTCGTCCCCCAGACGCGTATCCGGCCCATGTCCGGTCACCACGATTGCGTCCTCGTCCAAGGTATATAGCCGCTGCTTGATCGAACGCACGATGGTCGCCTGATCGCCGCCCCACAAATCCGTACGCCCTACGCCGCGACGAAACAACGTGTCGCCGGCAATCAACAGCTTAGCCTCGGAAAACCAAAAGCTCATGGAACCGGGTGTATGACCTGGCGTATGCAGCGCCACGCCGCAGCCGCAGGCCAGCTCTTCGTCGTCGCTCAGCCAGCGATCCGGTGACGGCACGGGCACATACGGCACACCGAACATCTGGCATTGCATTTCCAGGTTGTCCCACAGGAATTGATCTTCCTTGTGCAGGTGCAGGGTCGCGCCGGTTTTTTCCTTCATTTGCCCGGAAGCGAGAAAGTGATCCAGATGCGCGTGGGTGTGAATGATGCTGACGACTTTCAGGCCCAGCGCATCAAGGCGCGCCATGATCAGATCAGGGTTGCCGCCGGGGTCGACGACGATGGCTTTCTTGGTCAACGGGTCGCCAATGATCGTGCAGTTGCACTGCAAAGGGCCGACGGGGAAGGTTTCGCGGATGAGAGAAGGCGTTACAACTGACATGAAAAATCCTCGACAGACGGCGGACAGCATTTTTTCAGGATTCTACTGCACGCGCCGATACAGAATGCCAGGCCAGTAATTTGACGCCACTAATCAGAAAATAGTGGCCCTATGATGTCAAATGTATAAATTCTGGTGCAAAATCGCGTTTTTTTTGTAGCGGCCGCATTCAGGAAGGGTCGCATAGCTCTCAGGAAATCCTATGCCAACGCCCAAGACGTATTCGATCAGTTTGCCCTCCACGCTGACGGGCAATGCCCTCGTCGACAGCCTCATCTCCGGCACCTATTGGCTGGGAGCCAACTGGAGTCCGACTGGGCCGACCAACCTGAGCTATAGCTTCATGGCACCGGTCACTTCGTATTTCGTGACCGATTACAGCCCCGACAACGAATACAACGCACTGTATGAGCTCACGGCCGGGCAAAAAACCGCAATCACCAGCGCGCTGGGCGCCTGGAGTGCCGTCGCCAACCTCAACTTCACGCTGACCACCGACACCCTTTTCAACGTCGGCGACATGCGTTTTGGCGGCTATCGCTTGATGGACGACAAGACCGCTGCGTGGGCTTACTTCCCGGCCAATACGCCAGTCGCCGGCGATGTCTGGATCGGTCCGCAGACCAATGATCCGAACCCGGGCAAAGGCACCTACGACTACATGACGTTCGTGCATGAAATCGGCCATGCGCTAGGACTCAAGCACCCGTTCGACGCCAGCTCGACCAACAAGACCCTGCTCGACCCGACGCTCGATGATGTTCACTTCACGGTGATGAGCTACAACAGCAATTATTCCTACCAGCCAACCACGCCAATGGTGCTGGACATCATCGCGATCCAGAGCCTGTATGGCGCCAACATGGCGTGGCAGGCCGGTGACACTGTTTACAAGTGGGCAGCCAACCAGTCGATTTTCGAGACCATCTGGGATGGCGGCGGCAACGACACCATCGATGGCAGCAACCAGCTCGCAGCCGTCAGCATCAACCTCAATGAAGGCGCTTACAGCCAGATCGGCAAGGCGTTCATCGATTACAACAACCAGACCGCGATCAATGACGGCCTGGCGATTGCCTACGGGGCGAAGATCGAGAACGCCATCGGTTCTGCGTTCAACGACATCCTCACCGGTAACGCGCTGAACAACACGCTTGATGGCGGCGCAGGTGCCGACACCATGTCCGGTGGCGATGGCGTCGACACGTACTACGTCGACAACGTCGGTGATGTGGTCATCGAAACCGATGCCTCGCTGACCGCCCTTGACCGCGTATTCGCGTCCATCGATTACACCCTCGGCAACAACGTCGAAAACCTGATCCTGACCGGCACTGGCAACCTCAACGGTACCGGCAACTCGGTCAATAACCGCATCACCGGTAACGATGGCAATAACATCCTTGATGGCCGCACAGGCGCTGACACATTGATTGGCGGCCTCGGCAACGACACCTATATCGTCGATAACGTCGGCGACACCATCGTGGAAACCAGCACCCTGGCCGGCGAGATCGACAGTGTCTGGTCGTCGGTCGACTTCACCTTGAGCGCCAACATAGAAGCCCTCTCGCTTTCCGGTACCGCCAATCTCAACGGCACCGGCAACAGCGGCGTTAACTACATCAATGGTAATTCGGGCAACAACATCCTCGATGGCGGCGCGGGTGCCGACGTCCTGAATGGCGGCTTGGGCAATGACACTTATATCGTCGACAACATCGGCGACACGGTGACTGAAAGCAGCACGCTGGCCAGCGAAATCGACACCGTGCGCGCGTCGGTGGACTGGACCCTGGGCGCCAACCTGGAAAACCTCGTGCTCACCGGCGATGCGATCAACGGCACCGGTAACGCGCTGGACAACACTCTGACCGGTAACGCTGCAGCCAACACCCTCAATGGCGGCGCAGGTGCCGACACCATGATCGGTGGTGATGGCGTCGACACCTACTACGTCGACAACGTCGGCGATGTAGTGATCGAAACCGATGCCTCGCTGACCGCACTCGACCGCGTGTTCTCGTCCATCGACTACACCCTCGGCGCCAACGTCGAAAACCTGATCCTGACCGGCACGGCCAACCTCAACGGCACCGGCAGCGCGGTCAGCAACCGCATCACCGGCAACGACGGCGATAACATTCTTGACGGCGGCCTCGGCGCCGACACGCTGATCGGTGGTCTGGGCAATGACACCTATATCGTCGACAACATCGGCGACACCGTCACCGAAACCAGCACCCTGGCGAACGAGATCGACACCGTCCGTGCATCGGTTGACTGGACACTCGGCGCCAACCTGGAAAACCTCGTGCTCACCGGCAACGCCGTCAACGGCACCGGTAACGCGCTGAACAACACGCTGACCGGCAACGCAGCGGCCAACACCCTCGATGGCGGCCTCGGCGCCGACACCATGATCGGCGGCGACGGTGTCGACACCTACTACGTCGACAACGTCGGTGACGTGGTCATCGAAGCCGATGCCTCGCTGACCGCGCTCGACCGCGTGTTCGCCTCCATCGACTACACCCTCGGCGCCAACGTCGAGAACCTGATCCTGATCGGCAACGCCGTCAACGGCACCGGCAATGAGCGGGATAACCGCATCACCGGCAACGCCCTGGCCAACACCCTCAATGGCGGCGCAGGTGCCGACACCATGATCGGCGGTGATGGCGTCGATACCTACTACGTCGACAACGTCGGCGATGTAGTGATCGAAACCGATGCCTCGCTGACCGCACTCGACCGCGTGTTCGCGTCCATCGACTACACCCTCGGCGCCAACGTCGAAAACCTGATCCTGACCGGCACGGCCAACCTCAATGGCACCGGCAGCGCGGTCAGCAACCGCATCACCGGCAACGACGGCGATAACATTCTTGACGGCGGCCTGGGTGCCGACACGCTGATCGGTGGCTTGGGCAACGACACTTACATCGTCGACAACATCGGCGACACCGTGAATGAAACCAGCACCCTGATCACCGAAATCGACACCGTGCGTTCTTCGCTGGACTGGACACTCGGCGCCAACCTGGAAAACCTCGTGCTCACCGGCAACGCCGTCAACGGCACCGGTAACGCGCTGAACAACACGCTGACCGGCAACGCAGCGGCCAACACCCTCGATGGCGGCCTCGGCGCCGACACCATGATCGGCGGCGACGGTGTCGACACCTACTACGTCGACAACGTCGGCGACGTGGTCATCGAAGCCGATGCCTCGCTGACCGCGCTCGACCGCGTGTTCGCCTCCATCGACTACACCCTCGGCGCCAACGTCGAGAACCTGATCCTGATCGGCAACGCCGTCAACGGCACCGGCAATGAGCGGGATAACCGCATCACCGGCAACGCCCTGGCCAACACCCTCAATGGCGGCGCAGGTGCCGACACCATGATCGGCGGTGATGGCGTCGATACCTACTACGTCGACAACGTCGGCGATGTAGTGATCGAAACCGATGCCTCGCTGACCGCACTCGACCGCGTGTTCGCGTCCATCGACTACACCCTCGGCGCCAACGTCGAAAACCTGATCCTGACCGGCACGGCCAACCTCAACGGTACCGGCAGCGCGGTCAGCAACCGCATCACCGGCAACGACGGCGATAACATTCTTGACGGCGGCCTGGGTGCCGACACGCTGATCGGCGGCTTGGGCAACGACACTTACATCGTCGACAACATCGGCGACACCGTGAATGAAACCAGCACCCTGATCACCGAAATCGACACCGTGCGTTCTTCGCTGGACTGGACACTCGGCGCCAACCTGGAAAACCTCGTGCTCACCGGCAACGCCGTCAACGGCACCGGTAACGCGCTGAACAACACGCTGACCGGCAACGCGGCGGCCAACACCCTCGATGGCGGCCTCGGCGCCGACACCATGATCGGCGGCGACGGTGTCGACACCTACTACGTTGACAACGTCGGCGACGTGGTCATCGAAACCGATGCCTCGCTGACCGCGCTCGACCGCGTGTTCGCCTCCATCGACTACACCCTCGGCGCCAACGTCGAAAACCTGATCCTCACCGGCAATGGCAACCTCAACGGCACCGGCAACGCGGTCAGCAACCGTATGACCGGTAACGCCGGTGACAACATTCTCGACGGCGGCGCCGGCATCGACACGCTGATTGGCGGCTTGGGCAACGACACTTATGTCGTCGACAACGCTGGCGACATCATCACCGAGACCAGCACCCTGGCGAACGAAATCGACACCGTCCGCGCGTCGGTTGACTGGACACTGGGCGCCAACCTGGAAAATCTGGTGCTGACCGGCAACGCCATCAACGGCACCGGCAACAGCCTGAACAACGTGCTCACCGGCAACGCCATGAACAACACCCTCAGCGGCGGTGCCGGTGACGACACCCTCGACGGCGGCCTCGGCGCCGACACCATGATCGGTGGCGACGGCGTTGATACCTACTACGTCGACAACGTCGGTGATGTGGTGACCGAAACCGACGCCTCGCTGACCGCACTCGACCGCGTGTTCGCGAGCATCGACTACACCCTCGGCGCCAACGTCGAAAACCTGATCCTGATCGGCAGCGCCAACCTCAACGGCACCGGCAACGCGGTCAACAACCGTATCACCGGCAACATCGGCAACAACATTCTCGACGGCGGCATGGGAGCCGACACCATGATCGGTGGCGCCGGCAACGACACCTACGTTGTGGATAACATCAACGATGTCGTGATCGAGCAGATCGGCGAAGGGCATGATCTGGTCAGAACCAGTATCAGCTACACCCTCGGCGCCAATGTCGAAGACTTGACGATGTTTGGCGACACGTGGGGTGCACTCACCGGCAATGCGCTGGACAACACCATCACAGGCAACTCCGCCACCAACTACATCGATGGCGGGCTAGGCGCAGACACCATGATTGGTGGAGCCGGGCATGACGTCTACAACGTGGATAACATCAACGACGTTATCGTTGAACTCGCGGATGAGGGGATTGATACCGTCAACACCAGCATCGACTACACACTGGCGGACAACGTCGAAGATGGTCAGATGATTGGCAGTGCCAACCTGAATCTGACAGGTAATGCCCTGGAAAACGTCTTGCACGGCAACGATGGCAACAACATCCTGTCGGGCGGTCTCGGCGCTGATCGCATGATTGGCGAGGGCGGCGACGATATCTTTATTGTGGATAACGTCAATGACCTCATCTTCGAGTTCCAGAATGGCGGTCACGACCTGATCCGCACTTCGGTCGACTACAACCTTTCGGATTACGTCGAGGACGGCACCCTGCTCGGCAGCGCAGACCTGACAATGTGGGGCAACAACCTCGATAACATTCTGACGGGTAACGCCGGCAACAACGTACTCGGCGGCAATGGCGGAACCGACAAACTGTTCGGTGGGGAAGGAAACGACACACTGTACGGTGGGTGGGGACATAGCACGTTGACGGGCGGTACCGGGGCTGACACCTTTGCCATCACTAACATGATCAATCTCGGAAAGGAATTCGGAACAAGCTCCTCGCAGAACGTCATTGCCGATTTCAACGCTCTGGAAGGTGACAAAATCGATTTCTCCAAATTCGACATTGACCCGATGACCCTCGGCTACCAACACTTGACGTTCATTGGCTCCAATGAATTCACCGGGCTGGGGCAACTGCGTTTTGCAGATAACGTCCTGTCGGGCAACCTGAGCGCAGACGCGGGGGGGCACTTCGAAGTGCAAGTGGTGGGCGTCAACTCGCTCAGTGCGAACGACGTCATCGTCTGATCCCTTAGCTGCCTGAAACATTCGAAGCTGGAAAATGAAAACACCCCGCCATCGCGGGGTGTTTTTTTGTCCACGTTTTTTATTTCCTAGGCCAACAGGCCCAGCTCTTTGGCCCGCGCGACCGCCTGCGTCCGCCGCTCAACCCCCAGCTTGCTGTTGATATGACTGGCGTGGGTTTTCACGGTGTGCAGCGAAATGAACAATTGCTCGCTGATTTCCTGGTTCGAACAACCCTGGGCAATCAACCGCAGTACGGCCAGTTCGCGACTGCTGAGCTGTTCGGTGACCGTGGACTCCGGCATCTGCCGGGGCGGCGCTGGCGGTAGATGCTCAAGCAATTGCTGGCCTGCCAGTCCGGGGAACGCCAGCAATTGCCCACGCAACCAGTCCGTGTGCTCCTTGGCCAATCCATCGAATGGCTGCAACACCCCGCCGGCCGCCAGCTCCAGCGCCTGGCTCAACGTCTTGCGTGCTTCCGGCTCGCGCCCGCCCGCCAGTAGCAACGCCACCTTTTGCGTCAACGCCATCACGCTGAGTAACTGGCGCCCGGTTTGCTGACCGTTTTCGTGCAGCACGTCCAGCCGCCCTTCGGCGAGCATCGGCTGGCCGCGCGTCATGTCGAGCAGCGCTTGTTGCAGCTCCACGTGCAATGGCAGTTGGGGGTGAAACTCCGGCGGCGCAGCGGCGCGCTCGCCGGTGTAGGTCTGGCCCAACCGCGCAAGCCACGCCTCGGCCAGATCGGTGCGGCCCTGCGCCAGCCACAACTCACATTTGACCAGCGTGATCATTGCCAGATAGTAGATCGGCGGCACGTCCCAGATGTGCATCAGGCGTTCGGCTTCGGCGAGCTCGGCAAAGGCCTTGGCGAACTCGCCGCTGCTGCCATCCAGACGCGCGATCACGCAATGGCCAATCAATACGCTGATGTCGCGACAGGCCCGTGCCTCGCCGATCCCGGCCAACAAGCGCACGCGTGCGGTCTGAGGCTGCAAGCGCATCGCCAACAGAAAACCCTCGTACAGGGTCAGCCGCGCGCGCACCGCATACAAACGTTGTGGCGACAGGCCGCGCAACCGTTCCAGCCCCTGATGGACTTCATCGAGAGCACGCAGGATTTCGCCGCGAGCCTGCAACACCCGCGCACGATCGTAGTGCGCCAGCGCTTCGAACAACGGATTGCCGACGCGCTGCGCCAACTCCAGCGACTCTCGGTTAAGGCCGCGGGCGCGCCACAGATCGCCGTCGGCAATGGCCAGATTGGACAGGGTCGATAAGCACATCAGCCGCTGGCCATAACGTTTGGCCGGCAGACTTTCCAGGGCTTCGCTGCAGTATCTGAGCGTCAGCTCACGATGGCCGCGGCCCCGGGCAATGATTCCGCTCAGTGCCAGCCATTGCGCCAGCATCGATTTTTGCGCGGTGGCGGAAGGTGCCGGCAGGAAGCGGCTCAAGTGGCTGGACAACTCTTCGGCGGCATCGAGCTGGCAGGCCAGCCCCAGCGCCCAACTGTAGAGAACGATCAGCCGCGGCGTGCTGATCAGCAGGCTGTCGGGCAAATCCATTTTCCAGCGCAGCAGCATGCCGACGTTTTGCTCGGCCAGCAGTTGCTCCTCCGAGAGGTTCTGCACCAGATTCGCGGCGACATCGAGGTGACCGGCGCGCAACGCCTGTTCAACCGCTTCATCCAGCAGACCCTGCGCGTTGAACCAGCGACAGGCGCGCAGGTGCAGCGTGGCCGTCGGCACCATCGCCTGAGCGATCGGCCGGCTGCGCAATAAATCAGAGAATAAATGGTGATAACGATACCAGTGCCCATGCTCATCCAGCGGCACCAGAAACACCTGATGCGCCAGCAGGAAACGCAGAATCTCGGCGCTGTCGTGGGCCTCACGAACGGCATCGCACAACTCACTGCAAAAACGCTCTTGCGGTGCGGTTTCATAGAGGAACGCCTGCACTTCGGCTGGCAGGCAATCGATGACTTCTTCCAGCAGGTAGTCGCGGATCAGCCCTTCCCCGCCGTTCAGCGCTTGTGGCAGCGCCGCATCGCTGCCGGCTTCGGACACCGCGAGCAGCCAGAAACGCAAACCGGCGACCCAGCCTTCGCTGCGCTGAATCAGGTTTTCCAGCGCTTCGCCGCGCAGCGAACTGCTATGACGATCAAGCAAGGTCAGCGCTTCGTCATGGGTCAGGCGCAGATCCTGCTCATGCAACTCCAGCAACTGCCGCGACAGACGCAAGCGCGCCAGATGCCAGTCCGGGCGCTGGCGACTGGTGACCATCACCAGCAAGCCATCAGGCAGATGATTAAGGAAAAACTGCAGGCAACGATCAAGCACCGGACCTTGCGCGAGATGGTAATCGTCGAGCACCAGCAGCAACGGCGCAGCAGGATCGAGGTGCAGCGCCAGCTCATCAAGCAGGCCGTCGAGCCATTCTTCAAAGGCAAAGGGCTGATGGCGTTGGCGCATTTTCAGCAGGCCGAGTGCGCGACTGCCCAGTTGCGGAAAATAGTCCTGCAAACCTTCGAGCAAACGTTCGAGAAAGCGACCGGGGTCATTGTCGCGAGGACTCAGGCCCAGCCAGAGGCTTTGCCAGTGCGCCGGCAGACTCTGACAGAACTCCACCGCCAGCGAACTCTTGCCGAACCCGGCGGGGGCGCTGACCAGCAACAGCCGCCCACCGAGCCCGGCCTGCAGGCGCTCGCAAAGGCGTGGTCGCAACACGTAGCCGTCGGGTAATGGCGGGCGAAAAAAACGCCCGTCCAGTGCCGCGACGGCAACGCTTGCGGGACCCGGAAGTGGGGACAGATCAGTCATGGCCGGCTCTTGTTCGAATTGCTGTTGGCGGCGTTGCAGATGTCCGCAGACTAGCCTTAAACGAACCGGTTATGAAGGTTGCTGCTACAAATGGCTACAAAAAGGCTACACCCTCCTGTGGCTCCCCCCCTGTAGGAGCTGCCGAAGGCTGCGATCTTTTGATCTGGCTTTGCCGTTGAAAAGTCAAAGTCAAAAGATCGCAGCCTTCGGCAGCTCCTACAAAAGCAAAAAAAAACGCCCCGAACCAGTCGGGGCGTTTTCACGAGGATGCGGCCTCGGGTTACAGCGGGTTAGCGGACGCCATCCTGACGCAGGGCGGCCGGGGTGAAGTCGCTGGTGGTGGCTGTGAAGCCGAAGTCGTACGCACTCTTCTCTTCGTTCTTCATGCCCAGTGCCAGATAGCGGCCGGACTGCAGGTCGTAAAGGGTTTCCAGGGCATACCACGGCACTTGCTTGTCGTAGTAGTTCTCGGCGTGTGCTTCAGCGACGCGCCACAGTTGGCCACGACCGTCGTAGTGGTCGATCACCGCAGCCTGCCAGGTGTCTTCATCGATGTAGAAGTCACGCTTGGCGTAGATGTGGCGCTGACCTTCCTTCAGGGTTGCTACCACATGCCAGACGCGACGCAGCTCGTAACGCGCCAGGTCCTGGTTGATGTGGCCGGCCTTGATGATGTCGGCGTACTTCAACTTCGGATCGTCGAGCTTGTAGCTGTCGGAGGCGATGTACATCTCTTTCTTGCCTTCGAGCTTCCAGTCGTAGCGATCCGGCGCACCGTTGAACATGTCGAGGTTGTCGGAAGTCCGCAGGCCATCCGCCGCAGTCCCCGGGCCGTCGTAGGACACTTGTGGCGCACGACGGACACGGCGCTGACCGGCGTTATAGACCCACGCCGAACGTGGCTCTTTCACCTGGTCGAGGGTTTCGTGCACCAGCAGCACACCACCGGCCAGACGTGCCGGCGCGGTCACTTTCTGCTTGAAGTAGAACAGGATGTTGCCCGGGTTCGCCGGATCGTAGTCCTTCATCTTGTCGCGGAACACGAACTGATCCTGGAAGTACACCAGGCTGTACGAGCCGTTCGGTTGCGGCGTGGCCTGGGTCACCAGACGGGTCACGCTGCCGCCGCGATAACGGGTGATGTGGTTCCAGATGACTTCCACACCGGTTTTCGGAATCGGGAAAGGCACCGCGGTATCGAAGTTTTCCAGACCGTTGCCGCCGGACACCAGGTTGGTGGTGGTAGCGTTTTTCTTGATGGCGGCGAATACGTCATCCGGCACGGTCGCACCGCGATGGGACGGATAGACCGGCATCTTGAAGGTTTCAGGGTAGCGCTTGAACATCGCGTACTGACCTGGCGCCAGTTTGTCCTTGTACTTGTCGACGTCTTTCGCGGTGATGGTGAACAGCGGTTGCTCACTGGCGTATGGGTTGGACAGGAACCCCTTGCTATCGACCGAGCCGGCGTTCTTCGGCAGCGGCTTCCACGCCGGGATCGAACCGTCGGCGTTACCGGCCATTTCGGCGCCCATCGGCGTCAGGCTCTTGCCCAGTTTGTCGGCTTCGGCAGCAGGCACGGCGGCCATGACGCCGGTCGCCAGCAGCGACAGGCCCAGAACACCGGCGTGGAACAGACTCTTTGTTATTTTCATAAATTCGTTCGTCCTGAATGCAGTGCTTAGAAGTTCACGCCGAAGCTGAGCGCAACGAAGTCGCGGTCATCCACAGTGGTGTACTTGCCGTCAAAGAAGTTGGTGTAAGCCAGGCTCGCGGTGTAGGTGTTCTGGTATTCGGCATCGACGCCCAGGCTGACCGCTTTGCGACCTTCCTCGAAGTTGCCGCCAGGGCCTGGCGAGTAGCCGCTGACGTCGTGGGACCAGGCCACGTTCGGCTTGAGGTTCACACCGGCGAAGACGTCGTTGTATTCCCAGATGGCGCGACCACGGTAGCCCCACGACATCGAAGTGGTGAAGCCGTCGTTGTCGCAATTGCGGCTGCGGTTGTTCTGCGGCGAACCCGGCCCTGCACCGTTGATGGTGCTGGCGTTGAGAATGTTGGCGCAGGTGTTGGCTGTGCCAGTGGCCGGCAACTCGCCCGGGCCATACACCGGATCGCGGCCATAACGCTTCTCGGAACGGCTTTCCAGGCCGCCGACGTAGGTCGCGCCGACTTCACCGACGAGGGTCAGACGGCTGGCGCCCATGACCTGGTCGAAGAAGTGCGTGAACGTTGTCTGGATCTGGGTAATTTCCTTGCGTTCGTAACCGTGCAGGTCCTGACCCGGCACGCCATTGAGAATCGAAGCGTTGGTCAGTGCACCACCGATCGGACGCACACCGGCGAACAGGATGTCGGTGGAGTTCAGTTGCACCGGCGCGTTCGGACGGTAGCTGATCTCACCGCTCCACGCCGTACCGGTAGGCAGGGTGGTGGAGAAGCTCAGACCGTAAAGGCGAATGTCTTCAGGGTATTCAATGAAGTAGTTCGAGTTGCCCGCTACCAGCAGTGGCGCGAGCGCGGCAAATGGCCCCGGCAGCGAGGCCGCAGTGTTGTAGACAGACTGCGGTGCACCAGTCGCACTGAAGATCGGCGCACGGCTGTGGTAATTCATGAAGTAGGCGCCGAACTCGGTATCGAGTGGCTCGAACATGTATTTGAGGGACGCCCCCCACTGACCGCTGTCGCGGGCATCGCGATCCGGGCCGCGACGCACCAGCACGCCTTCTTCGTTGACATCGACGCCTGCGCCCGCCAGAGGCCCCAGGGCAATCGCCGGAATCTGCGAACGCTTGTTCAGCACGCGCAGATTGCTGTCGCAGCCATCCGCAACGATGTCCGGCTGAGAGAAGAACGTGCCGCAGTTGTCGACGACGGTCTGGTCCCATTCCAGCTGGTAGAACGCTTCAGCCGAAAGGTTTTCGGTCAGGCTCTGCGACACATAGAACATGTTGACCGGAATCAGGCCTTCCTTGATTTCGGCGCCCGGACGACGGAACGCGGAGACGTCGATCGGGTTGATCGAGTTGATGCCGCCGCCGATGAAGGTACTTTCACCCCAGCTCACTACCTGTTTGCCCAGACGCACGGAACCCGGTTGATCGGCGATCGCGTAGTTGTGGTAGACGAAGGCGTCGAGGATCTGCCCGCCGGACGATTTGGCGCCCTCTTTGCGACCCGAATCGCTGATGTCCTTGAACTGGCGGCTTTCATCCTTGAGTTCGAAGTCGTACCAGTATTTGCCACGGACGAACACGCCGGTGTCGCCGTATTTCAGTTCAAGGTCATGGATGCCCTTGAAGATCTTCGAAAAGGTTTCACCGCTCTTGAAGTTGGCGTGACCGTCATCGGATGTCTGCGACAGGCCGTGGCCACCGTTGTTGACGCCGATGAGGTTCTTGTTCGGGCTCTGAGTAGACCAACTGGCACCGATCGACAGGGACGAGTCGAACTGGCCCTCGATTTCACCGACGTTGAAACTGACGCCGAATGCGGGCCCGGCGAGCGAAGAGGCAAGACTGACCGCCAGAGGCAGTTTCGCCCGGCGCCAGAACTGGTTTACTGAGGTCATCGACGCTACTCCATGTGCATTATTGTTATGGCAGTGAGTACTTTTAAAAACGCCTGAAGGACCAGGTGCCAGAGACAACCCGAAATCACTCCAAAGATGCATCGCCCCGATTTGTGCGTGTGCTCCGTTCTTAAAAATCCTTGAGCGGACTATAGCCAGCAGGTGGTACTGCTTGATCCCTCTAAAGTGTGATTTGCAGCTGCCGGCCACTCTGGAACAGTCCTTTCGCCAGTCCGACGCATGTCGGCACGGCAAGGATGGCTGATTTTTTCGATTTCACAAGCCAAGCGCTTGCTTGGTGGGTCTGGCGCGCCGGTTTCGGCGCGCCAGCAGACACTCAAAGTGTCGAGAGGAAGGTGCTGTTGTTGGCCTGCCATTCGGTGATGTCGAGGCGGATGCGCTTCTTGTCGAGCTTGCCGACACTGGTCTTGGGAATTTCGGTAACAAGGGCGATCTGACTCGGGATTGCCCACTTGCTCAGGTGGCCCAACTCCACGAACGGCTTGAGGTGTTCCTTGAGCTCGCGTGCCCCGATCACATGCCCTTCGCGGATCACCAGCAAGGCAAACGGGCGCTCGCCCCACTGCGGATCGGCGATCCCCACCACTGCTACTTCGCGTACCGCAACGTGACGACTGATCAGGTCTTCGAGGTCCAGCGAGGAGATCCACTCGCCGCCAGTCTTGATCACGTCCTTGATGCGGTCGCGGATGTCGATCACGCCCATGCTGTCGAGCGTGGCGACGTCACCGGTGTGCAACCAGCCGCCGGCCCAGAGTTCGGCGCCCTTCTGCGGTTCGTTGAAATAACCTTCGGTGAGCCAGGGCGCGCGCAGCACCAGTTCGCCCTGGGTCTCACCGTCGGCCGGGAGGAAATTGCCGTCGCCGTCGACGATTGCCGCTTCCACCAGCGGCCCCGGCACACCGGCCTTGATCCGGTAAGTGGTGCGCTCGTCTTCGGTGCCGGCCATCAGTTCGTCGTTGAGGTGCGCGCAGGACACCAGCGGCCCGGTTTCCGACATGCCGTAGGCGGCGGTGAGCTGAATCCCGCGGGCCTTCGCGGTTTCATACAGCGTGCGATTGAGCGCGCTGCCGCCAATGACGATTTTCCAGCCGCCGAAATCGGTGCCTTGTGCGCCTTTGGCGTTGAGCAGCATTTGCAGAATGGTCGGCACGCAGTGGGAGAAGGTGACCTTCTCTTTGCGCCACAACTCCACCAGAAACTCCGGATCGTAGCGGCCCGGATAAACCTGCTTGAGTCCGAGCATGGTTGCCACGTATGGCAGACCCCAGGCGTGAACGTGGAACATTGGCGTGATCGGCATGTACACATCGTTGGTGCCAAGCAGGCGCACGCTGTCGATGGAACCCATGATCGTCGACACACCCATGGTGTGCAGCACCAGTTGCCGATGGGTGAAATACACGCCTTTCGGGTTGCCGGTGGTGCCGGTGGTGTAGAACGTGGTCGCGACCGAGTTTTCGTCGAAGTCCTGGAAGTCGTACTGCGGACTTGCAGCGGCCAGCAGTTGCTCGTACTCGCCGACCAGATTCGGCAAATCGGCGGTTTTCTCCGGCAGATCGGTCAGCAGCAGGGTTTTCTCGACCGTGGTCAGGTGCGGCGCGATCGCTTGATACAACCCGACGAACTCGCTGTTGACCAGCACAAAGCGGTCCTCGGCGTGGTTCATGGTGTAGAGGATCTGCTCAGGCGACAGACGCACGTTGATGGTGTGGATCACCGCGCCAATCATCGGAATCGCAAACATGCATTCCAGGTAACGGTGGCTGTCCCAGTCCATCACCGCCACGGTGTCACCGGCCTTGACACCGGCCGCCGTCAGCACGTTGGCCAACCGCGCCACGCGCTCGATCAGGGTCGGGTAGCTATAGCGAATCTGGTCGCGGTAAATGATCTCGCGGGTTTTCTCGTAACGGGCGCCGGACATCAGCAGCCGTTTGATCAGCAATGGATACTGGTAGGCCCCATCGGCCGGGGGAATGACGCGAGTCTGCAACATAAGAATCCCTTTTCTGGCTGCACGGTGTTGGCGTAGAGATTGGTACTCTAGAACCCTTATACGCCAGCCAAATCAGCCAAAGGAATGATTTGCAAAGCCGTACAAATGCTAGCTTTGCGCCAGCATTTGCCGGTTTTCGTCTTCGGTCAGGCCGTTTGTCCTACTGCCTCTTCAGAAGGCGTGCGTGGGAATACGACTGCAGCAAGGAAGGTCAACGCGCCGAAACCCGCGAGAATCAAGTACAGGCCTACAAAACCATGGCGCGGTTCGACATAGGAAATCAGCGGAATCGCCGTCGCACTGGCGCCAAACGATAAACAGTAACGCAGGGCGAACACCCGTGATTGCCATTGCGGGGCGACGAAGTTGGCAACCATCGCATCGTTGACTGTTACCTGCCCGAACACCACGAACATGAACGCTGCACCGAGGGCAATTACTGCCCAGCCGTCGGCATAGGCCAGCGCAAACAGCAACGGTGCCTGGCACAGCGTCAGGACAATGAACGGCCATTTCAGGCTGAGCCGATGCAATATCCGACCAATGCTCAACTGCGCGACCGCGCCGAAGGCATAGGCCAGACTGACCACCACGCCGAGGGTTTGCGGCGAAGCGAACAGCTCATGCAAACGCTCCTGAAACAGCTTTGGATAGGTCATGGTGGTGGCGTTGAACACCACACCGCCGGTGGCCGTGGCCAACGCCAGCACGCCGAACACCATCATCATCGAAATACGCTGACCGGCGGCACCTTTGAGTGGTGTGTGCGCACGCTTCGGAATCGGTTCTTCACGCACCTGCAAAGCGAAACCAACCCCCAGCACAATCGCCACTGCGCCCGGGATAAGAAACGCCGATCGCCAACCGAACTGCGCCACCAACAACCCCGTGATCAACGCAGAAAACGCCACGCCCAGATTGCCCCACATGCCATTGATGCCGATTTCGCGGCCACGGTTCTGCGCGTAAGCAACCAGCATTGCCGTGCCGACCGGGTGATAAATTGCCGCAAAAATACCGATCAGGGTCAGGCCGATCACCAGCATGCTCGGGCTGTTGCTCAGCCCGGTGAAGATCGCCGAAGCGCCAATGCCGAAGAAAAACACCAGCATCATCTGTCGCCGACTCCAGTGATCACCCAGCCAACCAGCGGGTAGTGAACAAGCGCCGAAGGCAATGAAACCGCCCAGTGACAAGCCGATCAGTGCGGCGTAATCGAGACCGAACGCTTGAGTCATGCCAAGCACGGCGGCGGGAAAAATCAGCATGAACATGTGATCGATCACATGCGCGGCGTTGATATAGCGAATGACATTGCGGGATTGATTCATGGCGGCACGCTTTACGTTGTTGTGTGGCGCTTATGCTAAGTTGGCCATAAAGCGCATTCCTGCCAAGCAAGTCATCGAATCAGACATGTTGATCAGCCACTTCGAACACGGCCCGGTGAGTGCCTACCCCCGGGATTATCTGGATGGCGCGCACCAGCCGCTGCACCTGCATCGCGAGGCGCAGTTGTTGTACGCGGTCAGCGGGATCATGCGCGTGGTCACGCAATCGGGTGCGTGGGTGATTCCGCCGAGTCGCGCGGTGTGGATTCCACCCGAGGTGGCGCACGAGATTTTCATGAGTGGCGATGTGCAGATGCGCTCGCTGTTCATCGCCCCTGAGCTGTCGCCCGCCAGCCTGCAACAGTGCTGTGTATTGGCGGTGACGCCACTGCTGCGCGAGCTGATCCTGCGTGCCGTGCAAGGGCCGCCGCATGCCGACAATCCGTTGATCCAGCAACTGATGCTCGAAGAACTCGCCAGCCTGGAGAACCTGCCGCTGCACATTCCGATGCCCACTGACCGGCGTCTGCAAAACATCTGTCTGGCACTGCTGCACACCCCGGATCACGCCAATACGCTGGAAGACTGGGCGCAGCAGGTTGGCGCCAGCTCACGCACGTTGGCACGGCTGTTTCAGCAGCAATTGCAGATGAGTTTCAACGCCTGGCGCCAGCAACTGCGCCTGATGGAAGCCCTGCCACGCCTGCTCGCCGGGGACAGCGTGCAGCGTGTGGCGCGGGATCTGGGTTACGGCAGCGCGCGGGCGTTCAGCGCGATGTTTCGCCGTTTACTCGGGGAGAATCCGCGCGAATACCTGAATAACCTGAGCAAGCTCAGCGAACTGGTGTAGGAGCTGTCGAGTGCAACGAGGCTGCGATCTTTTGACTTTGTTTTTAAGATCAAGATCAAAAGATCGCAGCCTTCGGCAGCTCCTACACAGTAGGATCAATGCATCTCGGTAAACGCGATTTTCACGCCGAGAGCGATCAGCACCGCGCCCATGGTGCGGTCGAACCAATGGCCCATGCGGGCGAAACCGGCGCGTACACGTTGCTGGCTGAACAGCATCGCCACCAGGCAGAACCAAATCGCAGTTGCGACAGCCAGGTAAATCCCGTAACCGGCCTGCACGGCCAGTGGCGTGTGCGGATTGATCACCACGGTGAACAGCGACAGAAAGAACAGTGTGGCTTTCGGGTTCAGGCCGTTGGTCACGAAGCCTGAAGTGAATGCGCCGCGAGCGGTGCGTACGCCAGCCTCTTTGTGCAGATCATCGGTGACGGTTTTCGCCGGTTGCGCGCGCAATGCCTTGAAGCCGATGTACAGCAAGTAAGCAGCCGCCGCCCACTTCAAGGCGTTGAACAGCACAATCGATTGCGACACGATCAGGCCAATGCCGAGCAGCGAATAACCGACGTGCAGGAAAATCGCCGTGCCGACACCGAGTGCCGTCCAGGTGCCCGCGCGGCGCCCGTGGGTCACGCTCTCGCGCACCACCACGGCGAAGTCCGGGCCGGGGCTGGCGACGGCCAGCAAGTGGATCAGTGCAACGGTCAAGAACTCGGTCCAGTACATGGGGGCTCCTTTCGGCCAAGCGTATCAATTTGTTTCATCTGGTAGGCTCGGCAGATTACGCCCAACGCTCACAGCACAAAAGGTACAGTTGATGACGAACACGCGCCGCGCGGTATTCCTTGATCACCCTTCGCTGGATCTCGGCGACCTCGACCTCAGTCCGTTGCGCGAGTGTTTCAGCGATCTGCAGCTGTTCGCCCAGACCTTGCCCGAGCAAGTCAGCGAACGCCTGAATGGCGCCACCATCGCCATTTCCAACAAGATCCTGATCGACGCCGCCGCGATGGCCGCCAACCCCGAGCTGAAACTGATCCTGATCACCGCCACCGGCACCAACAACGTCGACCTTGCTGCCGCCCGCGCTCACGGCATCACCGTGTGCAACTGCCAAGGTTACGGCACGCCGTCGGTGGCGCAGCACACGATCATGCTGCTGCTCAACCTCGCCACGCGTCTGGCCGATTATCAGAAAGCCGTTGGCGAAGGTCGCTGGCAACAGGCGAAACAGTTCTGTTTGCTCGACTACCCGATTGTCGAGCTGGAAGGCAAAACCCTCGGCTTGCTCGGGCATGGCGAACTCGGCGGCGCCGTGGCGCGATTGGCCGAAGCGTTCGGCATGCGCGTGCTGCTCGGGCAGATTCCCGGGCGCCCAGCCCGCCCGGATCGCTTGCCACTGGATGAGCTGTTGCCGCAGATCGACGCCCTCACCCTGCACTGCCCGCTCAATGAGCACACCCGCCACTTCATCGGTGCCCGCGAATTGGCGTCGATGAAACCCGGAGCATTCGTGGTCAACACGGCACGCGGCGGACTGATCGATGAGCAAGCGCTGGCCGATGCCTTGCGCAACGGTCACCTCGGCGGCGCGGCTACCGATGTGTTGAGCGTCGAGCCGCCGACCCAGGGCAATCCGTTGCTCGCGGCGGACATTCCGCGCCTGATTGTCACCCCGCACAACGCCTGGGGCAGCCGCGAGGCACGGCAGCGCATCGTCGGCCAATTGACCGAAAACGCCCAGGCGTTTTTCAGCGGTAAGGCGCTGCGGGTCGTCAGTTGATAAACTGCGGCACTTTTTTTTGAGGAGCAGTTATGGATCCGCGCAGTGAAGTACTGCTTCGTCAGCCCGAGTTGTTTCAAGGTTCGTTGCTGTTGGCCGGTTTGCCCGCCGACGATTTGCTCGGGCGCCTGCCCAACGCATTTGGCTGGTGCTGGCATGCCGGCGATCAAGCCGCGCTGGACGCGCGCTTCGAAGGTCGCAGCCATTTCGGCGTGAATGTCCCGGAGCGCGAGTTCGACAGCGCCGTGGTGTTCTTGCCAAAATCCAAGGATCTGACCGATTACATCCTCAACGCGGTGGCTTCGCGTCTGGCCGGCCGCGAAGTGTTTCTAGTCGGCGAAAAACGCAGCGGCATCGAAGGCGCGTCCAAGCAGCTCAACCCGTTCGGCAAACCGCGCAAGCTCGACAGCGCGCGTCATTGCCAGCTCTGGCAAGTCACCGTAGCCAACGCGCCGGAAGCAAAATCCCTGGAAAGCCTGGCGCAGACCTATGAATTGCCTTTGGCCGAGGGTCCGCTGAAAGTCATCAGCCTGCCGGGCGTATTCAGCCACGGTCGCCTGGATCGCGGCAGCGCCCTGCTGCTGGAGCATCTGGACAAACTGCCGAGCGGCCATTTGCTCGACTTCGGTTGCGGCGCGGGCGTGCTGGGGGCTGCGGTCAAACGTCGCTACCCACACAATCAGGTCACGTTGCTGGATGTGGATGCGTTCGCTGCCGCCAGCAGCCGTCTGACGCTGGCTGCCAACGGTCTGGAAGCCGAAGTGCTGACCGGGGACGGGATCGACGCTGCACCAATGGGTTTGAACGCTATTCTGAGCAACCCACCCTTCCATGTCGGCGTGCACACCGACTATTTCGCCACCGAGAACTTGCTGCGAAAAGCGGCGAAACATCTGAAAAACGGCGGCGAACTGCGCTTGGTGGCGAACAGCTTCCTCAAGTATCAGCCGCTGATCGAAGAGCATTTGGGTGTGTGTGCGATCAAGGCTGAAGGCAATGGTTTCCGGATTTACCGGGCCAAGCGCGGCTGAAAATTTGTTCTTGCCCAAACGGATTTGCCTAGGCAGAATCCGCTCCGTCCTAGGGGAGTAGTCTCCCACGAGCGCCAAGCTCGTCCGGCATACGTCAACATACTTGATCCTCAGATCATGGCGTATGCGACCCAAGCGTCCGCAGCAGACGGATCGCAGGGTTTGACAAGACCTATGACACGCACACCTTACCCGGGGCGGGAAGGCTGTACGTGTCATAGCCGTGTCGACCCGCCCCTTAGGAAATCCTGATGCTGGACTCGTTACTCGTTCCCACCGCAATCGTTGCCTTGGCCGAAATCGGCGACAAGACGCAACTGCTCGCGCTGATTCTTGCCGCTCGCTTCCGCAAACCCTGGCCGATCATTGCCGGTATTGTTGCCGCGACCCTGGCCAACCACGCAGCAGCCGGTGCGGTCGGCGCCTGGTTCGGCAGTTTCTTCTCGAATGCGACGCTGCACTGGATACTCGCCGCAAGCTTCACCGCCACTGCGCTGTGGACATTGGTCCCGGACAAAATGGACGACGATGAAACCAGCACCGCGCGCAAGTTCGGGCCTTTCCTGACCACGTTGATTGCGTTTTTTCTCGCCGAAATGGGCGACAAGACTCAGGTCGCCACGGTAATGCTGGCCGCGCAATACCCGGATCTGTGGCTGGTGATTATCGGTACGACAGCGGGCATGTTGATTGCCAACGTGCCGGTGGTTCTGGCGGGTAATTTTGCTGCGGACAAACTGCCGCTGACCTTGATCCGTCGCCTCGCGGCTTCGGCATTCATGATTCTGGCGATCGTTGCGGTGTACAAGGCAATGCAGAGCAGTGGCTGGGTTTAACCCTGAGAGAAGGATCGTTCCCACGCTCTGCGTGGGAATACAGCCGGGGACGCTCTGCGGCTCTTTTGGAACGCGGAGCGTCCCTTGAGGCATTCCCACGCAGAGCGTGGGAACGATCACTGACTCAGGATTTAGGAGCCTGTTCGTACAGCGGCATCACCTTCGGAATCGCCGCCTGCAACGAAGCAATCCGGCTGGTCGAAGCCGGGTGAGTACTCATGAACTCCGGCGGCGAACCTTCCGACGCCTTGCTCATCTTGTTCCACAGAGTGATCGCGGCATTCGGGTTGTAGCCCGCACGAGCGGCCAGCTCCAGACCAATCAGGTCAGCTTCGTTTTCGTTGGCACGGCTGTTCGGCAGGGTCATGCCGTAGTTGGCCACGGTGTCGGCCAGCGCCAGACTGTCCTGACCCAGACCGAGCAATGCACCTGCGCCCTGCTTGGCCATTTCAATCCCGTAAGCCTTGGACATCGCTTCACGACCGTGTTCGCGCAGGGCGTGGGCGATTTCATGGCCCATGACCGCAGCGATTTCATCGTCGGTGAGCTTCAGGCTGTCGATCAGCCCGGTGTAGAAAATGATCTTGCCGCCAGGACCGCAGTTGGCGTTGAGTTCATCACTCTTGATCAGATTGACTTCCCACTGCCATTGCGCCGCATCCGGACGGAAGTTCGGCGCCTGGGCGATCAAGCGGTTGGCAATCGCCTGAACCCGCTTGGCCTCGGGGCTGGTCTTGTCCAGCACGCCTTTGCTGGAGGCCTCGCCGACGGTCTTCTGATACGACTGGGCATACATCTGGTCGACCTCTTGCGAGGACAGCATGCTGAACATGTACTGCTTGCGCTCCACCCCCACGGCGCCGCCGCTGGTGGTGTTGACCGACTGACAACCGACCAGCAACAGCGCTGCGCTCAGTGCACTTACAACCAATGTCTTGTTCATTCAAAAGCTCCCTGAAAACCTGTCGCGTATCCTAGGCGGGTAATTGTATCGACGCCAGATACAACGGACGTGTTGCAGCGACTTTCAGACGTTTCCCACTTGGCCTGTCGTAAAAAATTCACAGCCACCACCAAGCCCCGTGCAACTGCGTCGCGCACTGATCCATTTGCGACATCGGCTTGCAATTGCACCGGCTCGCACTCATGGCCCAATGCCGGCTGCCGATACATCAGCGCAGACGTCCTCTTGCGTGCGGAGCTCCCATGAAGTTCAAGTCGATCCAGTTTTCCGTTGCCGCCCTGGCTGGCGCCATCGTGCTTAGCGTGGTGGCCGCGCTGGTGCTGTATGCGCTGTTCTCCGGTGCGCGCACGCAAGAGATGGTGCAGCAGCGTACTCAGGCGCAGTTCGAGCAAGTCATCGAGCAGCGCCTGACCTCGCTGGCGCAGACTCAGGTCAGCCAGATCCAGCGCGAGCTTGAAGCGCCGCTGCTGATCGCCGGCGGACTGGTGCGGGTCAACGCCCTGCTCGGTACGCCGGGCGCCGATGGCCAGCCGCGCCTGACCGTCAGCCGCGAACAACTGATCAGCCTGATCAAAGAAAACGTCGAAAAGAACCCGAAGATTCTCGGCACTTACATCGGCTGGGAAAAGAACGCCCTGGACCACAATGACGCGGCCTACGTCGGCACCAGCGTGGTCGGTATCGATGCCGCCAACGGGCGCTTCCTGCCGTGGTGGTTCCGCAACGATGACGGCACCCTCGGCCTGGACAAACTGGTCGACGTCGACGACCAGAAAACCCTGTCCACCGGCGTGCGCGCCAGCGAGTACTACTTGTGTTCAAAGGAAACGAAGAAAGCCTGCGTGATCGATCCGGCGCCGTACAAGGTCGGCGACAAGATCGTCATGCTCGCCTCCTTCATTGAACCGATCATGCTCAACGGCGCCTTCCAGGGCATCGTCGGCGCTGACCTGTCGGTGAACTTCATTCAGGAAATGCTCCTCGGCGCCAACCAGAAGCTCTACGGCGGCGCCGGGCAAATGGCCCTGATCGGCGGCAACGGGCGGATCGTTGCCTACACCAAAGACCCGAGCAAGTTCGGCGAAAAAGTCAGCGACATCCTCGACGCCGAACAAACCGCCAACATGGCCAATCTCAAGCGCGGCGAAGTGACTTACTCGGTGAACAAGGACAAGGGGCGCATCGAGTTGTACCTGCCATTCGGCATCGGCCAGACCGACGCGCGCTGGACATTGATGCTGCAACTGCCGCTCAACGCGGTGATGGCGGATCTGCAAAAACTGCAGGCCGACCTCGATGCGCAACGCAAGTCCGACACGTTCGGCATGGCCATGGTTGGCCTGATCATCGCCGGCATTGGCTTGCTGGTGATCTGGCTGGTCGGCCACGGCATCGCCCGACCGCTGAAGCAAATGGTCGCGATGCTCAATGACATTGCTCAGGGTGAAGGTGATCTGACCCGACGCTTGAGCAGTGATCGCAGCGATGAATTGGGCTCGATTGCCAAGGGCTTCAATACCTTCCTCGCTAAATTGCAGGCGATGATCACCCAAGTGGTGACGTCGGTGCAGAGCGTCAGCGATTCTTCGGAACACACCGCTGACATTGCCATTCGCACCAACATCGGCATCCAGAAACAAATGGCCGAGATCGATCAAGTCGCCACGGCAGTGCAGGAAATGACCGCCACCGCCCAGGACGTCGCGCGTAACGCTACGCAGGCTGCGCAAGCGGCCAGCCATGCCGATCAGGCGGCGAGTCAGGGCATGCAAATCGTGCGTGACACGTCCGATTCGATTGGCGTGTTGGCGCTGGAAATCGGCAAGGCTGTCGATGTGGTGCAGACCTTGGCCAAGGACAGCGAGAACATCAACGCGATTCTCACGGCGATTCGCGGGATTGCCGAGCAGACCAATCTGCTGGCGCTGAACGCGGCGATTGAAGCGGCGCGTGCCGGTGAGCAGGGTCGCGGCTTTGCCGTGGTGGCGGATGAAGTGCGCAATCTGGCGCAGAAAACCCAGAAAGCCACTGAAGAAATCCAGTCCATGATCCAGCAACTGCAACAGGGCACCCGCGATGTCGTGCGGGTCATGGAGGACAGCCAGAACCGCACTGATGAAAGCGTGCAGCACGCGGCGAAAGCGGCTCAAGCGCTGGAGACGATTACTCACGCGGTATCGGTAATCAACGACATGAACACGCAGATCGCTAGTGCGGCGGAAGAGCAGAGTGCGGTGGCGGATGACATTAACCGCAACGTGATCAACATTGGGCAAGTGGCCAATGAAGTGGCGGGTGGCGCGGATGAGTCGAGTTCGGCGAGCGCGGATCTGACCAAACTGGCGGAGCAGCAGCGGCGGTTGATCAATCAGTTCAAGGTCTGAAAAGCCAAGAGCACCCTCACCCTAACCCTCTCCCAGAGGGAGAGGGGACTGATTGGGGGATATTTCAGAATGACACCGACCTGAAAGATCTTCACTGAATCCATAGTCGACTCGATGCATCAGGTCGGTGAATCGCTCAAGACAACTCGGTCAGTCCCCTCTCCCTCCGGGAGAGGGCTAGGGTGAGGGGCTTTTGACCTTCAGGCTTTAACCCGGAGTCAGACACTCCGGCCCGTTGAGCTTCGGATCATTGATCAGATTCGCCAACACCCGCTCACGCAGCGCCGCCGGTTCACTGGCCAGCAACCCCTGCAATACATGTAACGGCGTCTCCGGATCGAGCCAAGCCGCCTGCCCCGCCTCATCCAAAATCAACGGCCGGCGCTGACTCGACGCAGGCTGAGTGATCACCGCCGTGCTCAGCCAGACCTGCTCCTGCACCGGATACGCCTCCCAGATCGCCGCAAAAAACAGCGAAGCGCCCTCCCCTGGCGTCAGCCAGTACGGCCGCTTGCGCTGTGTTCCGCGCCATTCGTAGAAACCATTCGCCGGCAGCAGGCAGCGACGCTGGCGCAGTGCCTCACGAAACATCGGTTGCTCAGCCACGGTTTCCGCCCGGGCATGCGCCGGCGTCTTCGATAAATCGGTCAGCCACGGCGGTGTCAGCCCCCAACGGGCGCGCGCCAACGTGCGCTGACCGGCTTCACCGGCACGCAGCATCAACACCGAATCATTGGGGGAAATGTTCCACTGCGCCTGCTGATCGGCGGGAAAACCTGGCAGGGCCGCGAAATCGCGGTTCCAGCGAAACAGGGCATAACGTCCACACATGGGGCAACACGACTCTGAAGTAAAACGAAGCTCAGCCTAACAGACCAGCGTCCCGGGAAAGCTCTCCGGTTCATCGCCGGGCAGCGGCAGCGCGGCATTGTACGCGGTGATCAGCTCACGGGCGTATTCGGCCTGATCGTTATCCACAGACAAGCCCAACAGACCGAAGATCGGCAGCTCGCCGGTGCCACCGAGCAAATCGCGGCCAATCAAGTGCGCCTCGATGCCTTCGCTGGCGAGCATGCCCTTGAGCATTTCACCTTCCATCAGGTTTTCCGGCTCGTAGATTCGCTGCATGGGCGCCCCTCACTCGTTTTCGCTGAAGACTTCCAGAAACCAGTCCTCTTCGTGTACCTGCAATACAAACGTGATTGGCCGGCAACACACCTGACAATCTTCGATATAGGTCTGATCGCCACCGGACAGGTCCACTGACGTTTCGACCGTTTCCCCACAATAAGGACATTCGTATTCAGCAGGTTCCAGCATCGCGGTCTCCCAAGTGACTTGTGCGTATAATCGCCGGTCTATTTGCAGGGCTATTTTTGTCTGGCTACTTTTTCAGACCGTGCCCCGCGGGTTTTCGATCAAAACCTTTACTTACCCTAGCCGTTTCCAACAAGAGAGCATGATGGGCGAATTCGATGCCATCCGACCTTACGACGACAGCGAAGTACCTGTGGTACTGGCAAGACTGCTCGGCGACAAGGCGTTTCTAGATATCCTCACCCACTTCCGCTTCCCGCGTTTTGCCGGTGCCTTCGGCTGGATGCTCAAACCACTTATAGCCCATCGGCTGCGTCGTGAGTTCGCCGACGTGACCTCGGTGGCGACGTTGCAGGACAAGGTCGAGTCCTACGTCGACCACACCATCGAGCGCGCCACCGACGGCGTGACCTACACCGGTGTCGAGCAATTCAAGTCCGGCAGCGCCTATCTGTTCATCGCCAACCACCGCGACATCGTGATGGACCCGGCCTTCGTCAACTATGCCGTGTACCACGCAGGCCTGCCGACCCCGCGCATCGCGATCGGCGACAATCTGCTGCAGAAGCCGTTTGTCAGCGACCTGATGCGCTTGAACAAGAGCTTCATCGTTCACCGTTCGATCACCGGCCGTCGCGAGAAAATGGCTGCGTATCAACTGTTGTCGGCGTACATCAACCACTCGATCCGCAACGATTGCGCGTCGATCTGGATCGCTCAGGCCGAAGGTCGGGCGAAGGACGGCGACGATCGCACCGAGTCGGCGATCCTCAAGATGTTCCACATGAGCCGCAAGGACGAGCCGTTCGGCGAAGTCATTCGCTCGCTGAACGTCACCCCGGTGTCGATCAGCTACGAATACGACCCGTGCGACCAGGCCAAGGCCCGCGAGCTATTCATCCGCGCCACCACCGGCACCTACGCGAAAGCGCCGGGCGAGGATGACGTAAGCATCGCCAAGGGCATCACCGGCTACAAAGGCCGGGTGCACGTGAACTTTGCTGCGCCAATCACCGAGCTGTTCGAAGACACCAAGCAATTGGCGGTCGAGATGGACAAGCAGATTCTCGGCGGCTACCGGTTATTCCCGGTGCATTACCTGGCGTACTCGCAGTGGGCCGATGCCGATCCGCAGTTGAATGTGCCGAAGGCTGCCGAGGTTTTCCCGGCGGATGAGCTGGCCAAGGCGCAGGAAGAATGGCAGAGCCGGCTGGACGCTTGCCCTGAGGAGCATCGTCCGTATCTGGTGCTGCAATATGCGACGCCGGTGCGTAATCAATACCGGGTCAAGGCTGGGTTGCCGCTGTAAAACAACGGCAAGATCAAAAGATCGCAGCCTTCGGCAGCTCCTACAGGGGATTCGTGTAGGAGCTGCCGAAGGCTGCGATCTTTTGCTTTTAGAAGCGTGTGCTGATCCAGGAGACGATCAGGGCCAGCGCGAGGCAGGCAAAACCAAAACGGTAGAAAAACCGGTTCATGCGCAAGGTCGCCCAGTCCAGGATCGGCTCGGCATTCGGCTGCGCCTGACGCTGGGCGGCAATGCTGGCCATCGCGCGCTGTTCACGGCGGCGAGTGGCGTGCAGCAGCCAACTGCCCGGAAACGCCAACAACAGCGCCAGCAGGTTGATCAACTTGGCGGGATGGGCGGTAAACAGTGTCATCAAGTGCAGCGACATCACAGACCTCTATCTGAACCGGTATGGCAGACGCCCGATCGACGACTGCGGCGCGGATTCTACCGAAACCCGAACGCCCTGCCCCAGGCTTTGCGACAAATTACCTGACAATCGACCGATGGCTGTCCTGTGTCACGGCATCGTCATGTGGATAGGCCACCCTGCGCGCCTCGAAACACACATGGAACGCGACATGCTTCACGCTGAAAACCAGGATCGTCTGTACCTCATCACGCCTTACGACGAACAACAAAGCCTCGTCGGCAGTCTCGCTTTTAACGTTCAGGATCGCCATTGGCTGGTGTATTGCGCGCTGGGCGGGCATCAGCATGCGGATTTGCCGGAGACGGATTTGTTGACGGGCGTCAGCGTGCTCGACTTCTATTCTCAGGCGGCCTGAAAATAGCAAAAGCACCCTCACCCTAGCCCTCTCCCAGAAGGAGAGGGGACTGACCGAGTTGTTTATTCGAGATACATCGACCTGAAAAACTCGAGTTGAACTCCGGTTCTGAAAAGCCCCCGATCGGCTCCCTTTCCCCCTCGCCCCCCTGGGGGAGAGGGCTGGGGTGAGGGGGTAGGATTTCAGGCCCCACAAAAAAGCCCGGAACCATCACTGGCCCCGGGCTTTTTCACATCCGCCGAAAACTTACTCAGCCAGCACCTGACCCACAGTCGGATCCTTGAACAGACGCGTCAGCGCATCGCTCAACACATCGCTGACCAGTTTGGTGTTGGTTTCCTGGTTCGGCGCCATGCCGAAACGCTGGTCCAGCGACGCACCGTAACGGCCGCTGTAGCGACGGTTGGCGTTCTGCACGTCGGAGCGGAAGGTCGCGCCGATGGTCGCTTCGGTCACGTACATGCCTTCTTTAGGCGACTGATACTTCAGTTCGGCCAACGTCACGGTCAACTGCGGCGCGTTTGGCGCGTTGTTGGTCGGGGTGAAGCCGAGCAGACGCACGGCGGCTTCAGCCTGAGCCTGCAACTTCGGCAGGATCTGCTCGCGCTGCACGGTGATGGCGCTGGTTTCCGGGTACAGGCCGCCACGGGTGCCCAACGTTGGCGACGGGCGACCGTCGACCACACGCACGACAACTGGCTGGCCACGGCCGACCGCTGGCAGCTGAGTGGTCAGCTTCGGCTCCGGGTTCAGTTGTTGCGGGCTGTGGGCGCAGCCGGCCAGGGTCAAACCGGCCACAGTGATCAAACCGAACAACAGGCGTTGCAACATGCTCTTCTCTCCAGAATCAGGCACAAACAGGCCGGCAGTATAGCGGTGGGCCACTGCGGGTAACCAGCGCCCGGCAGCGAATACTGAAATGTCTGACAAAGCCTTGGGAAAGCGGTTCCTGTCACAGATTATTCACCCGCCATACACGTTGACGTCACGGCGCTTTGACAACCTTGCAATCAGTCCCCCACAAGGTACTCAATCATGCGTTATCTGATCTCGTTGTTCGCCCCACGTCCGCTGCATCGCAGCTTCGCCCTGCTCGACCGCAACGGCCATTGCCAGGCATTCAAGCAGTGCAGCCTGCAGCCGATGGGTGACGGTTGGGTGGAAATCGAAGAAATCCGCCTCAACTGGTTGCACCAGCCACTGCCCGCCAGCGCCCGCGTCATAGCGTCGCAGCCCCGCGCACGGGTGCAAGCGATGTTGAGCATCTGACCGGATGCCTAATAAAAGTCATTAAACACGAGCAACTGCCCGCATTTCTTCGATACAATCTCCCCCCGATTATAAGGACGTCTCCTGATCGGGCCCCGCAACAGCGTCAATGCGCATGCATCGACACCCAAAATCGCCCACAGAGAGCCGCCCACACAGATCGAGTGAAGTTGGCGCGCTTGCCTGTTCTTCCGGCAAAAACCCCGCTTTTCGCGAATCTGCAGAGCTGTCATGACGCTCGGCCACCGCGTTGTTTTGCCTTTGCGGGCAAGGTGCCAGGCCTGGACAGCCCTTTTTTGAGGTTCACGTCTTCAAAAGAGCGTGAAAAAAACGGGTTTTCACAACTTCACAAGAGTGTGGCGAGCAAATGAAAAGTTTTGCGTCTGAACATGCACCATTAGCGTCTGAAACAGCCCAACGACACAGGACCGGGTATACCTCGAATATCGGAGCCTGAAGCCTGTCCGCTACGGATTTGGTTGCACAAAAACGGATGTCTCGACCATAAGTCGAATTGCCAGCCACGCGCTGAAATGAGTTCATGGAGCTCTTGAAGCCAAGCCGCATACATCCGTTGAAGTTGCGAAAAATTGCGAAGATTCGGACATGGCGACCTGACCATGGATAGCCTGGACACCACTGACCTGTCCCGGAACGCCTGGCAGCCATGCCGACAATTTGGTGCTGCAGATTTTGGAGACGCGTTAAATGGCGCATAACGAAGCAGTCGACGTAGTACTGGTTGGGGCCGGCATCATGAGTGCCACTCTTGCCGTGCTGCTCAAAGAGCTCGACCCCGCGATCAAGCTGGAAGTCGTCGAGCTGATGGATTCCGGTGCCGCAGAGAGTTCCAACCCTTGGAACAACGCCGGTACCGGCCACGCCGGTCTGTGCGAGCTGAACTACACGCCGCAGGCCGCCGATGGCACCGTCGACATCAAGAAAGCCGTGCACATCAACACCCAGTTCGAGGTGTCGAAGCAGTTCTGGTCGTACCTGACCAAGAAAGGCACCTTCGGCTCGTGCAAATCCTTCATCAGCCCGGTACCGCACCTGAGTTTCGTCCAGGGCGACTCCGGCGTGTCGTTCCTGAAAGAACGCTTTGACGTGCTGCACAAGCACCACGCCTTCGCCGACATGGAATACACCGAAGACAAGGCCAAAATGGCCGAATGGATGCCGTTGATGATGCCGGGCCGCTCGCCGGACGAAGTCCTCGCCGCCACTCGCGTGATGAACGGCACCGACGTCAACTTCGGCGCCCTGACCAATCAGTTGCTCAAGCACCTGACCAGCGCACCCGACACCCAAGTCAAATACTGCAAGCGCGTCACCGGCCTCAAGCGTAACGGCGCTGGCTGGACCGTGAGCATCAAGGACGTCAACAACGGCAACACCCGTGAAGTCGACGCCAAGTTCGTCTTCCTCGGCGCCGGCGGTGCCGCCCTGCCATTGCTGCAGGCTTCGGGCATCGAAGAAAGCAAAGGCTTCGGCGGCTTCCCGATCAGTGGCCAATGGCTGCGCTGCGACAATCCGGAAGTGGTCAAACAGCACCAGGCCAAGGTTTACAGCCAGGCCGCCGTGGGTTCGCCACCGATGTCGGTGCCGCACCTGGACACCCGCGTGGTCGACGGCAAGAAATCCCTGCTGTTCGGGCCATACGCCGGTTTCACCACCAAGTTCCTCAAGCACGGTTCCTTCATGGACCTGCCGCTGTCGGTGCGCGCCGGCAACATCGGGCCGATGCTGGCCGTGGCGAAAAACAACATGGACCTGACCAAATACCTGGTCAGCGAAGTGATGCAGTCGATGGAACAGCGTCTGGATTCCCTGCGCCGTTTCTACCCGGAGGCGAAAGCCGAAGACTGGCGCCTGGAAGTGGCCGGCCAACGGGTGCAGATCATCAAGAAAGACCCGAAAAAAGGCGGCATCCTGCAGTTCGGTACCGAACTGGTTGCGGCCAAGGACGGTTCCCTCGCCGCCCTGCTCGGTGCTTCGCCAGGTGCGTCGGTGACCGTTTCGATCATGCTGGAACTGATCGAGAAGTGCTTCCCGGCCAAGGCCAAGGGTGAGTGGGCTGGCAAACTGGCCGAGATCTTCCCGGCCCGTGAAAAGGTTCTGGAAACCGATGCTGCGCTGTATCGCAAGATCAATACGCAGAACAACATCGCGCTGGAGCTGGTTGAAGAAAGCAGCGAGACCCCAAGCTACGCTTGATCACGCCGCATAAAAAACGCCCCGATCGGGGCGTTTTTTTATGTCTGTCAGAAGCAAAAGATCGCAGCCTGCGGCAGCTCCTACATGGGATGTGTATTTATCCTGTAGGAGCTGCCGAAGGCTGCGATCTTTTGATCTTAAGCGCGAGCTTTATCGATCAGCTCGATGTAGTCCGGGGCGTTGCGCTGATCGGCGATCAGGTCAACAAAGGTCTTGCCCTGCTCGTCCTTGCCATCGACGTCGTAACCGGCCTCGACGAAGAAGCCGAGGAAGCGTTCGAAGTCATCGATACGCAGGCCACGGTAGGCCTTGATCAGTTTGTGCAGCGACGGCGAAGTGGCGTCGACCGGTTCAAAATCGAGGAACAGCTTGATCTGCTCATCGCCGATCTCGTCACCAATCACTTGTTTCTTATCTTTACGCATTGCCGACTCCAGCTCGCAGACATTACACGGGGCGGGCAGTTTACCCCTGCCCGGCCGCCGGGCTCAACGCGATCGCACCGCCCCGGTATGCAAATCGGCCCAGATATGGCCGTTGGCGTAACTGAGGAACTGCACATACACGGTGTCATTGCGCAGCAGATCGATGATCACGCGGTATTGGGCCTGTGGATAAAACAACGTCAGGGTTTTGCTCTTGTCGTCGTAGACCGGTTTTTTCAGGCTTTTACTTTCGCCGTCGAAATTGACCAGTACTTGAGTGATCGTCGCGCCCTTGTTCAGGGACTTGCCCTTGAGGCGAATCATCAATGGCGAGGTAACCGGAATCGGCTGCTGATTGGACTGACGTTGCGCGCCGACGACCACCGAGTAATCGGTGACCTGCAGAAGTTGCTGCTGCTCGGGCTCGGCATCGCGCACGGTCAGATCGTCCGGCGGCAGGAATTGGCTGTGCATCGGCGCGGCGGACAGCGGCAGGCTGAGGATCAGTAAAAGCGCGGCGAGGCTGCGGATCAAGAGGCGCATGACAGGCTCCGGGGGGCGGGGCCGAGCACTCTAGCATGGGATTAAAAGCAAAAGATCGCAGCGTTCCGCAGCTCCTACATCGAACCTGTAGGAGCTGCCGAAGGCTGCGATCTTTTGATCTTGCTTACATGCCTTTAACGGCAAAAATCCCGTTGGCGTTGCGCCAGTAGCCTTTGTAGTCCATGCCGTAACCGAAGATGTAGCGGTCGATGCACGGCAGGCCAACGAAATCGGCTTTCAGGTCAGGACGCGCTTTGCGGTCGTGGTCCTTGTCGATCAGTACGGCGGTGTGCACTTTGCGCGCGCCGGCGTGTTTGCAGAAGTCGATGATCGCACCGAGGGTGTGACCTTCGTCGAGGATGTCGTCGATGATCAGTACGTCGCGGTCGATGAACGAGACTTCCGGCTTGGCTTTCCAGAACAGGTCGCCGCCGCTGGTTTCGTTGCGATAACGGGTCGCGTGCAGGTAGGAGGCTTCCAGCGGGAAGTGCAGATGCGTCAGCAGTTTGCCGGAGAAAATCAGCCCGCCGTTCATCACGCAGAACACCACCGGGTTGCTGTCAGCCAGTTGTTCGTTGATTTGTGCACCGACACGGGCGATGGCCGCCTCGACTTCAGACTCGGTGTACAGGCAGTCAGCCTCTCGCATGATTTGACGGATATGCTCGAGATCAGCGGACATGGCGCTCTCCAGGGGGGGAATGTGGGGGGGTATGGCTGCGAAAAGCGGGCAAAGGTACGCATCTCGCGAGGCCGAATCAAGCCTTTATGGACTAACGTACAGAATGTCCTATAGGACATCACCCTCGGATAGATTAATCTAGGCCGGTTTTTTTGCCCGCCGCCGGAGTTTTTCCATGCCCATCCTCGAGATCCGCCATCCGCTGATCCGTCATAAACTCGGCCTGATGCGCCGCGCCGATATCAGCACCAAGAACTTCCGTGAGCTCGCTCAGGAAGTCGGCGCCCTGTTGACCTATGAAGCTACAAAAGATTTGCCGCTGGAGTCCTACGATATTGCAGGCTGGTGCGGCACCGTGTCGGTCGAGAAAATCGCCGGCAAGAAGATCACTGTCGTGCCGATCCTGCGCGCCGGCATCGGCATGCTCGAAGGCGTGCTGAGCCTGATCCCGGGTGCCAAGGTTTCCGCTGTGGGTGTCGCCCGCAACGAAGAAACCCTGCAAGCGCACACCTATCTGGAAAAACTGGTTCCGGAAATCGACGAACGGTTGGCGATGATCATCGACCCGATGCTCGCCACTGGCAGCTCGATGGTTGCGACCATCGACCTGTTGAAAAAGGCTGGTTGCAAAGACATCCGCGCGATGGTGCTGGTTGCCGCGCCGGAAGGTATCGCAGCAGTCGAAAAAGCTCACCCGGACGTGACCATCTACACCGCGTCCATTGATGAGCGCTTGAACGAGCACGGTTACATCATTCCTGGACTTGGCGACGCCGGTGACAAGATCTTCGGCACCAAGCAGAAGGACGCGTGACCATGCAGCAAGAGTTCAACGATCCGCTCTGGCGCACGGTGCTGTCCGGCGCCCAGATGCTGTTCGTGGCTTTCGGCGCTTTGGTGCTGATGCCGCTGATCACGGGCCTTGACCCGAACGTGGCACTGTTTACCGCAGGTCTTGGGACGATCCTGTTCCAGATCGTCACCGGGCGTCAGGTGCCGGTGTTTCTGGCGTCGAGCTTCGCTTTCATCACCCCGATCATTCTCGCCAAGGGCCAGTTCGGCCTCGCCGCGACCATGGGCGGAGTGATGGCAGCCGGTTTCGTCTACACCTTCCTCGGCCTTGCCGTGAAGATCAAAGGCACGGGCTTTATCGACCGTCTGCTGCCACCGGTGGTGATTGGTCCGGTGATCATTTCCATCGGCCTGGCCATGGCACCGATTGCCGCAAACATGGCAATGGGCAAGGCTGGCGACGGTTCCGAACTGATCCACTACCAGACCGCGATGATGATCTCGATGCCGGCATTGCTGACCACGTTGATCGTGGCGGTGTTCGGTAAAGGCATCTTCCGTCTGGTGCCGATTATTTCCGGCGTGCTGGTCGGTTTTGCCATGGCGTTCTACTTCGGTGTCGTTGATACCGCGAAGATTGCCGCAGCGCCCTGGTTTGCGATTCCGCATTTCACCGCGCCGGAGTTTAACTGGCAGGCGATTCTGTTCATTGTTCCGGTGGCATTGGCCCCGGCCATTGAGCACATCGGTGGCGTGATTGCCGTCGGTAGCGTGACCGGTCGCGACTATCTGAAGAAGCCGGGCCTGCATCGCACCCTGCTCGGTGACGGCATTGCCACCACCGCAGCCGGCCTGTTCGGCGGCCCACCAAACACCACCTACGCCGAAGTAACGGGCGCGGTGATGCTGACCAAGAACTACAACCCGAAAATCATGACCTGGGCGGCGATCTTCGCCATCAGCCTGGCGTTCATCGGCAAGTTCGGCGCGCTGCTGCAAAGCATTCCGGTGCCGGTGATGGGCGGGATTCTGTGCCTGCTGTTCGGATCGATTGCGGCCGTGGGGATGAACACCCTGATCCGTCACAAGATCGATCTGGGCGAAGCGCGAAATCTGGTCATTGTGTCGGTGACGCTGGTGTTCGGCATTGGCGGTGTGCTGGTCGGCACCGGCACTGGCCCGGATGATTTCGGCCTCAAAGGCATCGCGCTGTGCGCGGTGGTGGCGATTGCGCTGAACCTGATTCTGCCGGGCAATGATGGCTGGAAGAACAAGAAGGCGGATGAGCCGCTGATCTAACCCCTTAGATCTGATCGTTCCCACGCTCTGCGTGGGAACGATCATGTGGGAGTGAGCCTGCTCGCGATTCGCTTTCAGAGCGCCAGCGGTGCTCTTTCGCAGAGAGTCGCCAAGGCTTTCGCCCAATGTGTGTCATCATTCAGGCACGGCACCAGCACCAACTCTTCGCCCCCCGCTTCGCGGAACTGTTCCTTGCCGCGATCACCAATCTCTTCCAGCGTCTCGATGCAATCGGCGACAAACGCCGGGCACATCACCAGTATTTTCTTCACGCCGCTTTTCGCCAGTTCATCCAGCCGCGCTTCGGTGTACGGCTCGATCCACTTGGCCCGACCCAGACGCGACTGAAACGACACCGACCATTTGCCATCCGGCAGGCCCATGCGCGCAGCAAACAACGCCGCGGTCCGCAGGCATTGCGCGCGATAACAGGTCGCCAATACTGCAGGCGAAGCGTTCTTGCAGCAGTCGTCATTCTTGAAACAATGATTGCCGGTCGGATCGAGTTTGGTCAGGTGCCGCTCAGGCAGACCGTGGAAGCTCAGCAGCAAGTGATCGTAATCCTGCTGCAAATGTGGCCGGGCGCTTTCAACCAGCGCATCGAGGTATTCCGGCTGATCGTAGAACGGCTGCAGCACCGACAATTGCACGTCGAGCTTCTTCTGGCGAATCACCCGTTTGGCTTCTTCGATCACCGTGGCCGTAGTGCTGTCAGCGAACTGCGGATACAGCGGCGCCAGCGTGATGCGCTTGTGCCCCGCCGCCACCAGCTTGAGCAAACAGGTTTCAATCGACGGCTCGCCGTAACGCATCGCCAGTTCCACCGGGCCGTGATTCCACTGTGCGGTCATCTGCTGTTGCAGACGACGGCTGAGCACCACCAGCGGTGAGCCCTCCTCCCACCAGATCGAGGCGTAAGCGTGGGCCGATTGTTCCGGGCGCTTGACGAGGATCAGCGACACCAGCAAACGCCGCACCGGCCACGGCAGGTCGATCACGTACGGGTCCATCAGGAATTGGTTGAGGTAGCTGCGTACATCGGCCACTGAGGTTGAGGCCGGGGAACCCAGGTTGACCAGAAGCAAAGCGTGATCGGTCATGCAACGTCCTATTTCAGAGGCGGCTGGAGAGATCGTCCAGGGCCGCGCGTAAATCCGTGAACTGGAAAGTGAAACCCGCTTCCAGCAAGCGTGCCGGCAGGGCCTTCTGGCCGCCGAGCAACAACAAAGACATTTCGCCGAGGCCGACTTTCAGTGCCAGCGTCGGCATCGGCATGAACGCCGGGCGGTGCAGAACGCTGCCCAGCGTCTTGGCAAATTCGCGATTGCGCACAGGTTGCGGCGCGCACGCATTATAAGGACCACTGGCCTGATCACGATGCAGAAGAAAATCAATCAGGGCGATTTGATCGTTGATATGAATCCACGGCATCCACTGCCGACCATTGCCCAAAGGCCCACCCAGCCCGAGCTTGAAGGGCAACAGCAAGCGCGACAAAAAGCCGCCCTCGGCCGACAGCACCAGACCCGTTCGCACCAGCACCACGCGGATTCCCTGCGCTTCGGCACGTTGCGCGGTTTCTTCCCAGGCGATGCACAACTGGCTGGCGAAATCATCGATCACCGGCGGCGAATCTTCCGTCAGTTCGCGCTCACCGCCGTCGCCGTACCAGCCGATCGCCGACCCGGAGATCAGCAACGCCGGTTTTTGTGATCGCGTTTCCAGCCAGGCCAACAGGGTTTCGGTCAGGGTGATGCGGCTGCTCCACAGCAACGCTTTGCGTCGATGGGTCCACGGCCGATCGGCAATCGGCGCACCGGCCAGATTGATGATCGCGTCGACCGACTCTTCGCCGAGGTCTTCCAGGCGCGCAATACCACGTACCTGCGCACCACAGATTTTCGCGACTCTCTCCGGCTTGCGGCTCCACACCGTCAAGCGATGTCCCTGCCCCAACCAGTGTCGGCAGAGCTGACGTCCTATCAAACCAGTACCGCCGGTCAGCAATATGTGCATGACATCTTCCTCGCGTGGCGTTTAACCCGGATCACTAGTCTATTTTTATAAGCAGGGATCTTTTCTATCGGGCAGGCTCTATTGTTTAACCATAGGCCAAGCTGTCAGAACGAGAACGCTAGAAGTTATACCAAAAAACAAAATTGTACAGGTTTCATCCACGGCGTAGTCTGTACAGAAAGGTAAACGAGGCCCCTATGACTGTACCTATCGCAATCATCGGCACCGGCATCGCCGGGCTCTCCGCCGCCCAGGCTCTGACAGAGAGCGGGCACACCGTTCAATTATTCGACAAAAGTCGCGGCAGCGGCGGGCGTATGTCGAGCAAGCGCAGTGACGCTGGCTCGCTGGACATGGGCGCGCAATATTTCACTGCCCGCGACCGCCGCTTCGTCACCGAAGTGCAGCGCTGGCAAAGCCAGGGTTGGGTCGCCGAGTGGACGCCACAGCTCTACACCTATCAGGGCGGGCAACTGAACCTGTCGCCGGACGAGCAGACCCGATGGGTCGGTGCGCCGCGTATGAGCGCCATTACTCGTGGCTTGCTTGACGGTCTGGAAGTGCACTTTGCCTGCCGGATTACCGAGGTCTATCGCGGTGAAGAACATTGGCACTTGCAGGACGCCGAAGGTTTCACGCACGGGCCGTTCAGTCATGTCGTGATCGCCACGCCAGCACCGCAAGCGACTGCCCTGCTGGCCGCCGCACCGAAACTTGCCGGGGCCGCCGCCGGGGTGAAAATGGACCCGACCTGGGCCGTCGCCCTCGCTTTCGAAACACCACTGGATACGCCGATCGAAGGTTGCTTTGTGCAGGACAGCCCGCTCGACTGGTTGGCGCGAAACCGCAGTAAACCGGGGCGCGACAACACCCTCGACACGTGGGTGCTGCATGCCACCAGCGCGTGGAGCCGGCAACACATCGACTTGTCCAAGGAAGCGGTGATCGAGCAACTGCACGGTGCCTTTGCCGAACTGCTGCACAGCGCCATGCCCGCGCCGACCTTCAGCCTCGCCCACCGCTGGCTCTATGCGCGACCCGCGACGGGCCACGAATGGGGCACGCTGGCCGATGCCGATCTGGGCCTCTACGCTTGCGGCGACTGGTGCCTGTCCGGGCGCGTCGAAGGCGCTTGGCTCAGTGGCCAGGAAGCTGCGCGACGCTTGCACGAACACCTGCAATGAACCGCATCAATCCGCAAAAATTGCTGCTGTCGAAATGGACAGCAGCTCAACCGCTGAATCGTGAAAAACATTTTCTGGTGACCGAACTGTTCCGAGATGAGGAAGGTACGGTGCTGGAAGTCGAATTGCAGGCGGTGTTGACCAAGCGTGCCGAACGACTCGATTGGCAAGCGCTACAAAACAGCACTCACTGGAAAATCGGTTGGCTCATGTAGGAGCTGCCGAAGGCTGCGATCTTTTGATTTTGCTTTACAACCACAACATCAAAAGATCGCAGCCTTCGGCAGCTGCTCCTACAGAAAGTTGTACAAATAATTTGACTTGTACATCCATGAATCTATGCTGACGAAAGTTGTACAGAGATCTACCTCTGTACAGGTATAGATTCGAGGTGCCCATGTCAGATACTTGCGTAGCCAAGCCAAAAATCGCCATCAGCGCCTGCCTGCTGGGTGCCGAGGTGCGCTTCAACGGTGGGCACAAGGAATCGCGACTGTGCAGCCGCACCCTCACCGAGCATTTCGATTTTGTCCCGGTATGCCCTGAAGTCGCCATCGGCCTGGGCATCCCGCGCGAACCGATCCGCCTCGTTGGCGAGGCCGAGCATCCGCAAGCGGTCGGCACGGTCAACCCGGCGATCAACGTCACCCAGCCATTGGCCGAGTACGGCACGAAAATGGCCGCCGAGCTTGATGACATCTGCGGCTACATCTTCATGCAGCAATCGCCGTCCTGCGGCCTCGAACGGGTCAAGGTCTACCACACCAACGGTGCCCCGATTAACGGCGGCGGGCGCGGTATTTACGCCCAGGCGTTCTGCGCGCGCCATCCGGATTTGCCGGTGGAAGAAGCCGGGCGACTCAACGATCCGGTGCTGCGCGAGAACTTCATCACCCGCGTGTTCGCCTACAGCGAATGGCAACACGTCCTTGCCGGTGGCCTGAGTCGTCGCGCCCTCACCGAATTCCATTCGCGCTATAAATATTTGCTGATGGCGCACAATCCGCCGCAATACAAAGCGCTGGGCAAAATGCTCGGCAACATGGCCGACACCGATCCCGCCGAACTCGGCCCGCGCTATTTCAGCGAACTGATGGCGGCATTGAAGAAATGCGCCACCCGTGGCACGCACTGCAATGTTTTGCTGCACATCAGCGGTTATCTGAAACAGGCAATCAGCGCCGAAGACAAACAGGAAATGCAACACGTCATCGGCCAGTACCGCCAGGGCATCGTGCCGCTGGTGGTGCCGTTGACGCTGCTCAAGCACCACTTTCGCCTCCATCCGGATTCGTACATCGCGCAACAGGTTTACCTGCAACCGCACCCGGAAAACCTCAGCCTGCGAAACGCTATCTAATGAACGACAAAATGGATACCAGCGCCCAGGAAGACCTTGGCGCTGATTTTAAAAAAGCCCTCGACGAGGGCTGGCTGCCGATCCGCGAAGTCGCCCGGCAGACCGGCGTCAACGCGATTACCCTGCGTGCGTGGGAACGCCGCTACGGGCTGGTCGTGCCGCAACGCACGCCCAAGGGCCACCGGCTGTATTCGGCCGAACATGTGCAGCGGATTCTGACCATCCTTACCTGGCTCAACCGTGGCGTCGCGGTCAGCCAGGTCAAACCTCTGCTCGACACACCACAGGCGTTCAGCGAAACCGTGGAAAACGACTGGCAGCGGTTGCGCCAGACACTGCTGACGGCCGTCACGCAACTCAATGAACGCAGCCTCGACGACAGTGTCAATCAGGCCATGGCGCTCTACCCGCCACGCACATTGTGCGAGCAATTGCTGATGCCGCTGCTGGCGGAACTGGAGCAGCGCTGGCAAGGCCAGTTCGGCGCACAGATGGAGCGGGTGTTCTTTTATTCGTGGTTACGCAGCAAATTCGGCACACGCATCTACCATAACAATCGTCAGTTGCATGGCGCCCCGCTGCTATTGATCAATCATTCCGACCTGCCACTGGAACCTCATCTGTGGCTGTGCGCGTGGCTGATCAGTAGCGCTGATTGTCCGGTGCAAGTGTTTGACTGGCCGCTGCCTGCCGCCGAACTGGCGCTGGCGGTCGAACATCTGCAAGCCCGTGGCGTACTGCTGTATTCCAGCAAAGCCATGAACCTTGCGCAGTTGCCGAAACTATTGAACGGAGTCAGTTGCCCGAAAATGCTGGTCGGACCAACGGTATGCATCCACCACGCCGAGTTGTCCGTAAGAACTTCCGAGATGGCTGATGTGTTCCTGGCTGAAGACGCGCTGCTGGCGCACCAGGTGCTCGTTCAGCGTGGGCTGATCTAATGGACGCAGTGAGTTCCGACATGCAATTGATCTGGCTGCGCAGCGACTTGCGCCAACATGACAACACCGCCCTCGCGGCCGCCGCAGCGCGCGGCCCGACGGTCGCCGTGTACCTGTTGAGCCCGCAGCAGTGGCTGGAACATGACGATGCGCCGTGCAAGGTCGACTTCTGGTTGCGCAACCTGCGTGAGTTGAGCGCCAGCCTTGACCAACTGAATATCCCGTTGCTGATTCGCACTGCAAGCCATTGGGATCAAGCCCCGGCAGAACTGCTCAAACTCTGCCGGCAGCTGAAGATAGCGGCGGTTCACGCCAATGAAGAATATGGCGTTCATGAAAGCCGTCGCGATGCAGCGGTAGGCGAAACACTAAAGGCCGAGGGCATCACCTTTCACAGCTATCTCGACCAGTTGCTGTTCAAACCTGGCAGCGTGCTGACCAAGACCGAGAGTTACTTCAAGGTGTTCAGTCAGTTCCGCAAAGTCTGTTACGAACGCCTGCATCGCTCGATGCCGGCGCTGGTCAAGGCCCCCGGCAAACAGGAAAAACTTGAGCTCAGCAGCGATCCGATTCCCGACTCGGTTAAGGGCTTCTCGACGCCGAGCCAGACCTTGCGCGATCTATGGCCCGCCGGCGAAAACGAAGCCCGGCGCCGTCTCGACACCTTCACCGACGCGCAGATCGACTACTACCAGAGCGAACGCGACTTCCCGGCCAAACCGGGCACCAGTCAGCTCTCGGCGTATCTCGCGGCCGGCGTGATTTCGCCGCGCCAATGCCTGCACGCCGCCCTGCAAAGTAATCAGGGCGAGTTCGAGAGCGGCAAGGTCGGTGCGGTCACCTGGATCAACGAGTTGCTGTGGCGTGAGTTCTACAAACACATTCTGGTCGGCTATCCACGGGTCTCGCGGCACCGTGCATTTCGCCCGGAAACCGAAGCGCTGGCCTGGCGTGATGCGCCGGACGATCTTGCCGCATGGCAAGAAGCGCGCACCGGTCTGCCGATCATCGACGCGGCCATGCGCCAATTGCTCGAAACCGGCTGGATGCACAATCGCCTGCGCATGATCGTGGCGATGTTCCTGACCAAAAACCTGCTGATCGACTGGCGCGAAGGCGAACGCTTTTTCATGCGCCACTTGATTGATGGCGATCTGGCGGCGAACAACGGTGGCTGGCAATGGAGTTCGTCGACGGGCACCGATTCGGCGCCGTACTTCCGCATCTTCAATCCGCTGAGCCAATCGGAAAAATTCGACAGCGAAGGCTTGTTCATCAAGCACTGGCTACCAGAACTGGCCGGCCTCAACAAAAAAGAAGTGCACAACCCGGCCAACCTCGGCGGCTTGTTCGGCGCCGCCGACTACCCGTCGCCGATCGTCAACCTCAGCACCTCGCGGCAACGGGCGCTGGCAGCCTTCAAGAATCTGCCTTCGCGTACGTCTTCAGGAGGTGATGATGAGTGAATTCCTGCGCCGCTTCGCCCGGCAATTTTCAGCGTTGAACAAAGACAACCTGCAAAGCCTGGGCGAGCTGTACAGCGATGACATTCACTTCACCGACCCGCTGCATGAGGTGCAGGGTCTGGCGCAGTTACGCGACTATTTCGGCGAGTTATACGCCAACGTCAGCGAACTGCGTTTCGACTTTCATGGTTTCGACCAGATCAGCGACTGCGAAGGCTATTTGCGCTGGGTCATGAGCTATCGCCATCCGCGCCTGGCGAATGGCCGCGTGATTCGCGTCAGCGGCTGCTCGCATCTGCTCTGGCGTGACAAGGTTTATCGCCACCGGGATTACTTCGATGCCGGGGCGCTGCTGTATGAACACTTGCCAGTATTGGGCCGGGTCATTGCCTGGCTGAAAAGGAGAATGGGATGAGTCGTACACCTCCACGGCGTTATTGGTTGACCGGGGCCAGCAGTGGCATCGGCGCGGCGCTGGCTGAAGAGATCCTGAAAACCGGTGCGCACCTGGCAGTCAGTTCCCGTCAGGTTGCTCCGCTCAAGGTCTTGTCGCAACGCTATCCGGGGCAGGTTCTGGTCGTGCCGGGAGATCTGACCAACAGCCAGACTGTGCGCGAAATCGGTGAGCAGATCGCCGAGGACTGGGGTTCGCTGGACTCGGTGATTCTCAACGCCGGCACCTGCGAATACGTGGACGCCAAGCAGTTCGACTCATCGATCATCGAACATGTGGTGCGCACCAACCTGCTCGCCAGCAGTTATTGCATCGAGGCCGCACTGCCGCTGCTGCGCAAAGGCACTGCGCCGCACCTGGTCGGCGTCGCCAGTTCGGTGACCTATCTGCCGCTGCCACGGGCCGAAGCCTACGGTGCCTCGAAGGCCGGTTTGCGTTACCTGTTCGAGTCGTTGCGCATCGATCTGGCCGACGAAGGCATTGAAGTCACCGTGGTCAGCCCCGGTTTTGTCGAAACACCGCTGACCGCCAAAAACGATTTCCCCATGCCGTTGAGCTGGCCTGTGGATAAAGCCGCGCGGCACATCTTCGCCAAGCTCAAGGATCGGCCGCTGGAGATCGCCTTTCCGGCGCTGTTCATGGCCGCGCTGTGGCCGCTGTCGAAACTGCCGGCACGGGTACAACTGGCGATCGGCAAGCGCATGGTGCGCAAGTCGCCTCCACTGACGGATCCGACATGAAAATTGCCATCGTCGGCAGCGGCATCGCCGGGCTTACCTGCGCTTACCTGCTCAATCGTCGCCATGACATCACGGTGTTCGAGGCGGGCGATTGGGTCGGTGGCCACACGCACACCGTGGACGTTACGGTCGCTGGACGGCAGTATGCCGTGGACACCGGTTTCATCGTCTTCAACGACTGGACCTACCCGAATTTCATCCAACTGCTCGGCCAGCTCGGCGTGGCGTTCAAGCCGACGGAAATGAGCTTCTCGGTGACCGACCCGGACACCGGTCTGGAATACAACGGCAACAACCTCAACAGCCTGTTCGCCCAGCGCAGCAATCTGTTGTCGCCGGGGTTCTGGGGCATGTTGCGCGATATTCTGCGCTTCAATAAAGAAGCCCAGCGCGACCTCGTCGAACTGCGCATCGCCGCCGACACCACCCTCGACGACTACCTCAAGGCCGGCGGTTACGGCGAACGTTTCATCCTGCATTACATCGTGCCGATGGGCTCGGCGATCTGGTCGATGCCGATGGCGGAAATGCTCAACTTTCCGCTGCAGTTTTTTGTGCGCTTTTTCAAAAACCATGGCCTGTTATCGGTCAGTGATCGTCCGCAGTGGCAAGTCATCGAAGGCGGTTCCAGCGCCTATATCGCGCCGCTGACGGCAGCGTTCAAAGACAGGATTCGGCTCAATTGCCCCGTCACTCGGGTTGATCGCGATGTGCATGGCGTAGTTATCCACAGCCCGGCAGGCCTTGAGCATTTCGATCGGGTGGTGTTCGCCTGCCACAGCGACCAGGCGCTGAAACTGCTGGCAGTCCCCAGCGATGCCGAACGCGCGATCCTCGGTGCCCTGCCCTACGCCGACAATGAAGTGGTGCTGCACACCGATACGCGTTTGCTGCCGACGCGCAAACTGGCCTGGGCCAGCTGGAATTATCGGCTCAGCGGCGCCGGTCACACCCACGCCGCCGTCACCTATGACATGAACATTCTGCAGGGCATTCAGAGCGACACCACGTTCTGCGTCAGCCTCAATCAGAGTGCCGGCATCAGCCCGGACAAAGTGCTCGCCCGCTACACCTACGCCCACCCACAGTTCAGCCTCGCAGCAGCGGCCGCACAGCAACGCTGGGGCGAACTTGATGGCGCGCAACACACGCATTATTGCGGCGCCTACTGGGCCAATGGTTTTCATGAGGACGGTGTCGTCAGCGCCTTGCGCGTGGCCGCCGCGTTCGGGGAAACCTTATGAACAGCGCCCTCTACAGCGGCTGGATCGGTCATCGGCGCTTCTCGCCGCGCCGCCATGAGTTCCGCTACCGGATCGGTTTGCTCTACCTCGACCTCAGCGAACAGGACGCGGTGCTTGCACTGTCGCCGCTGGCCGGACGCAGTCGCTTTGCGCCCTTCTCGTTTCGCGAGACGGACTATCTCAAGGCATTCACTGGCCGAGGCATACGCCTGATCGATGCCGTGCGTCAGCAGGTCGGCATCGCCATCGGCCACGAACCGCAAGGCTCGATTTGCCTGCTGACCCAGGCGCGCAGTTGGGGATTGTCGTTCAATCCGGTGAGTTTCTTTTACTGCCATGAAGCCGATGGGCAACTGGCGGCGATTGTCTGTGAAGTCACCAACACGCCGTGGCGCGAGCGTTATCACTATGTGCTGCCGGCGCGTGCGCCCGCCAATCTGCAGGATTTTCACCAGCACTTCGCCGTGGACAAGGCCTTTCACGTTTCGCCGTTTTTGCCGCGCGATCTCGAATACCGCATGAGCTTCAGCCCCGCTGCGCAGAACCTCGGCGTGCACATGGCCGACTGGCAAGGCGAGCACAAACTGTTCGACGCCACGCTCAATCTGCAACGCGAAAGTCTCGATCGTCGCAGCCTGCACCGCTACTTGCGGCGGTTTCCGTGGATGACCGCAAAAACTGCCTTGGCGATTTACTGGCAAGCGCTGCGACTGCTGCTCAAACGCGCACCGATCTTTGCTCATCAGACTGCCGACGGCAGCTTTCAAACCGCCACTGTGCCTCCCAAGGAGCAGCGCCATGAAATCCTCTAGTCTGTCGGTCAGTCGGTTCAGCGCCAACGGTTTGACCGGATCGCTGCTGCGCCGTGGCGTGTTGCGCCAATTGGCTCAACTCAAACACGGGCAATTGCTGGTGGTCGAGGATGGCGAACGGCTGATGTTCGGTACGCCGGGCAGTGCGTTGCTGGGGGAAATCCATGTGACGGATGCGGCCGTCTGGGGCATGGTCGCCGGCAATGGTTCGATTGGTGCCGGCGAGGCGTTTATCCACGGCTATTGGAGTTCGCCGGATCTGACAGCGGTGGTACGCGTATTCGTCAGCAATCTCGACGTGCTCGACGCCATGGAGGGTGGCCTAGCCCGCCTCGGCCGGCCGTTGGTGCAAGGTCTGCACTGGCTCAACCGCAACACGCGCAAGGGTTCGCAAAAGAACATCGCCGCGCACTACGACCTCGGCAACGATCTGTTCGAGCAATTTCTTGATCCGACCATGATGTATTCGGCGGCGCAGTTCCTGACGCCCGAAGACAGTCTGGAGCAGGCGCAGTTGAACAAACTGGAGCGGATCTGCCAGAAGCTTGCGCTCAAACCCGATGATCATTTGCTGGAGATCGGCACCGGTTGGGGCAGCATGGCGCTTTACGCCGCCCAGAATTACGGTTGCCGGGTCACCACCACGACGCTGTCGAAAGAGCAGTACGCGTTTACCGCGCAACGCATCGAACAACTGGGCTTGCAGGATCAGGTCACGCTGCTCCTCAAGGACTATCGCGACCTGACCGGCGAATACGACAAACTGGTGTCGATCGAAATGATCGAAGCGGTCGGTCACCGCTTCCTGCCGACCTATTTCAAACAATGCGCGCACCTGCTCAAGAGCAACGGTCTGATGCTGATCCAGGCGATCACCATCCGCGAGCAGCGCTATGAACAGGCCAAGCGCGGCGTCGATTTCATCCAGCGTTACATCTTCCCCGGCGGCGCCCTGCCCTGCGTGCAGAAAATGCTCGAAGTGGTCAGCCGCGACACCGACATGAACCTGTTGCACATGGAAGATTTCGGCCTGCACTACGCCCGCACCCTGCGCCTGTGGCACGAGAACTTCCGCCGCGCCCATGGCCGTTTGAGCGAGTTGGGTTACGACGATTATTTCCTGCGGCTGTGGGAGTTCTACCTGTGTTACTGCGAGGGTGGCTTCCTCGAACGCACCATCGGCACCGCGCAATTGTTGCTGGCCAAACCGGCGGCGATGACCGCGCCGCTGCTCGGACGCTTCGATGCTTGAGCGTGTCGCCAATGCCGTGCTGTTCCAGATCGGCTGGCTGACCTGCGTGCTCGGCGGCAACAGTTTGTGGTTGCTACTGGCGTTGGCGGTGCTGGTGATTCATCTGCGCTGGATCAGCAGTTGGGCGGCTGAGGGTCGCCTGGTGTTGAGCGTGGTGATTGTCGGCACGGCGGTGGACAGCGTTTTGCGCGCGCTGGGTGTATTCGAGTTTCAGGATCTGTCGCCGCTGATTCCGTTGTGGCTGATGCTGCTCTGGGCGTTGCTCGCGACCACGTTGCGTCACTGCCTGGCCTGGAGCGCGCGGCCGTGGTGGCTGGCGAGTTCGCTGGGGGCCGTCGGTGGCGCAATGTCGTACTACGCCGGCGGGCGGCTAGCCGGCGTGCAATTTCCCTATGGTGAACTGCCGACACTGATCGGTATCGGCCTGCTCTGGGCGCTGCTGTTTCCGCTGTTGCATACGATGGCGCGGCGACTGACGCACTGAGCGTCTGTCAGACCTTTCACACGCATGCCGGCCACTGCCTTACACTGCCGGCCATGAAGACCATTCCCCACCAACAAATCACGGAACCGGCGGTCACTTGTTCGACCTGCGCGGCGTGCTGTTGCCAGCTCGAAGTGATGCTGATCACCGACACTGGCGTGCCTGATCGCTTTATCGATACCGATGAGTGGGGCGGCGAAGTGATGCTGCGTCTGGACGACGGCTGGTGCGCGGCGCTGGATCGCGACAGCATGATGTGCACGATCTATGAGAAACGCCCGTTGATCTGCCGCGAATTCGAGATGGGCGCGCCCGAGTGCATTGAAGAGCGCAAAGGCATCACCACGGCTTACCGGTGATCCCAAAAACAAAAGATCGCAGCCTTCGGCAGCTCCTACATGGGAATGTGTTTCACCTGTAGGAGCTGCCGAAGGCTGCGATCTTTTGATCGTGCTTACAACGGCATCGTGTAATGCAGCGAGTAACTTTCTACGCCGTCGTTGTCACTGGCCAAGCCAGCGTTGGAATAGTGCGTCGCACGAATCCCGACTTCATGCCCGCCATTGAAACGCAGACCAAAACCGAAGCGGTCTTCAAACTGGAAAGAACCGCCGAGGTTGTTGGATTCGTACTTGGTATTGGAGAACGCCGCGACGCCGATCCCCGCTTCCACATACGGTTTGACCGATTGACCGGCGAACTCGTAAACAAATACCGGCGAGAACGACAGGCTGTTGTTACTGGAAGTCTTGTCACCTTCCCAGTAGGTGTACGCCCCGCTCCAGTAACCGGTCAGGCGACCGACGTCACTTTGCAGCCAGCTCTTGTCCCAGTCGAAATTCATGCCCAGGCGGTACGTCATGGTCGAGTCGCTGGTGGCCCCCACGGCGAACTCAACACCTGCCGCTTGCGCAGTAATACTTTGCCCCATCAATGCGGCCGCAATCGCGGCCAAGCAGAATAGTCGCTTCACGTTGAAACTTCCTTTTCCGGAACGATCGTTTGGTTTTCTAGGTAACTCTTCGCTATAGAAGCTAGCGCCTACTCAGAAGTTCAGCTGAAGTTTTAGTTATTTCACAATTTTTTTACAAGCTGAAGTTTTGCACTTCGCCAGCACTTTGCCCCAGTAGCGGCAGGATGTTTTTGAAGTACGCAGGATCGGCGCTGGTCCAGAATCTGACCGGCTGGTTCGGGCCGCCAGCGAGCAAATCGCGCTCCGCCAAAAGCCGCTGAAGTTGCCGTGCTACAGCCGCGCCAGTATCGATCAGACTTATGTCCGCTGGGATCATCGACTTGAGCATCGGCTTGAGAAAGGGATAGTGGGTGCAGCCCAAAATGATCGTGTCGCAACCGCTGGCCAACAGTGGCTCGACATACCCTTGCAGCAACTGGCGCAACTCGGCGCTGTGCAGATCGCCGCTTTCAATCAGCTCGACGAGGCCGGGGCATGGCTGGGTAATCACGCGAACGTCAGTGGCAAAGCGATCAAGCAGCGCGGCGAACTTGGCGCTCTGCAACGTGCCAGTGGTGGCGAGCACGCCGACCACACCGCTGCGGGTCGCGGCAGCGGCAGGTTTGACCGCAGGCTCCATACCGACAATCGGCCAGTCGGGAAAATCACGTCGTAAATCGGCAACGCCTGCGACCGTCGCGGTATTGCAGGCCAGCACCAACGCCTTGGCGCCCTGCTCACGGAAAAACCCGGCCATCACGCTGCAGCGCTGACGGATGAATTCAGGGGTTTTCTCACCGTAGGGAATGTGCCCGCAATCGGCGACATAGAGCAGTGATTCATTAGGCAGCAAACGCTGGATTTCCGCCAGCACCGACAAGCCGCCGACGCCGGAGTCGAACACGCCGATCGGCGCTTCACGCATGGCGCGAACCACAGACACTGCAACCCGGATCGCGCTTGACGCGCAACTCACGGAAACGCGAACCAAGGGCATCGATCAGCAACAAGCGGCCCACCAGCGGCTCACCGAAACCGACCAGAACCTTCAAGGCCTCGAGCGCTTGCAGGCTGCCGACCAGCCCCACCAAAGGCCCGACCACACCGGCCTCACTGCAAGTCAGTTCGGCTTCACTGCCATGCCCGTATAAACAGTGGTAGCACGGGCTCTCGGCGCGACGCGGGTCGAACACCGACAACTGCCCTTCCAGCCGAATCGCCGCGCCGCTGACCAACGGTTTACACGCGGCCACGCACGCCGCGTTGACTGCCTCGCGCGTGGAAAAATTATCGGAACAGTCGAGCACCAGATCCACCGCCGCCACGGCTGCAGCGAGAGAATCCTCATCCAGCGCCTGACGGTGAGCGATCAGTTGGATCTCAGGATTGATCGCACCCAGACGCTTGAGCGCCGAGTCGACCTTGCTCATGCCGACGCTGTCGGTGTCATGGATGATCTGGCGTTGCAGGTTGGTCAGATCGACCGTGTCGAAATCCGCCAGATGCAATTCACCGACACCCGCCGCTGCCAGATACAAGGCAACCGGTGCACCGAGACCGCCAAGGCCGACGATCAGCACGCGACTATCCTTGAGCTTCAGTTGCCCGTCGATGTCGATGTGTTGCAGCAGAATCTGCCGGCTGTAGCGCAGCAATTCCTGATCATTCAGCACGGCAGGCGCCCCAGACTGATGCGTTGATGACCGCCCAGATCGGTGCGGCTGTGGACTTCTGCGAAACCACGCGTCAGCAACAAATCGCGTACGGCTTCGGCTTGATCATAGCCGTGTTCGAGCATCAGCCAGCCACCTGCTTGCAGATGATCCGGGGCTTGCGCAACGATCAGACGCAGATCGTCCAGACCGTCTTCACCGGCCACCAGCGCACTCGCCGGCTCGAAGCGCACATCGCCTTCGACCAGATGCGGATCGGCCGCAGCGATGTACGGCGGATTGCTGATGATCAACTGGAAACGCTGACCTTCCAGCGCGCTGAACCAATGGCTGCTCAGCACGGTGGCGTTGTTCAAATGCAGGCGCTGGCGATTGCGTTCGGCGAGAGCCACGGCTTCGAGTACGCGATCTACGGCGGTGACTTTCCATGCCGGGCGCTCGCTGGCCAGGGCCAATGCGATTGCGCCGCTGCCGGTGCCGAGGTCGAGCACTTTGGCCGGGGTCGCGGGCAGCAGTTCCAGCGCCGCTTCCACTAGCAATTCAGTGTCCGGACGCGGGATCAGCGTGTGCGGCGCGACTTCAAGATCGAGTTTCCAGAAGCCCTGCTGCCCGAGAATATAAGCCACCGGTTCACCGCTACGGCGGCGTTGCAGGTATTCAGCAAAGGTTAGCGCCGCTTCACTGGGTACGATGCGCTCGGGCCAGGTGTGCAGAAAGCTGCGTGATTTGCCCAGTGCCGCCGCGAGAAGCAACTCGGCGTCCAGACGCGCGGTGGGCGAGTCCGGCAATTCGGCAGCGCGCAACAGGCTGGCAATGATGGTCATTTATTCACCTATCGCAGCGAGTTGGTCAGCCTGATATTCGGCCAACAACGGCTCGATCACCGCTTCAACGCCACCGGCGAGGATTTCATCCAGCGAGTACAGGGTCAGGTTGACGCGATGGTCGGTAACCCGGCCCTGAGCAAAGTTGTAGGTGCGAATCCGCTCGGAACGGTCACCGGAACCCACCAGCAATTTACGCTCGCTGGCAATCGCATTGGCCGCCGCGGCGGTTTGCTGGTCGTTGAGTTTGGCCGACAGCCAAGCCATCGCCCGGGCACGGTTCTTGTGCTGGGAACGTTCTTCCTGACACTCGACGACGGTGCCGGTCGGTATGTGGGTGATGCGGATCGCCGAGTCGGTGGTGTTGACGTGCTGACCACCGGCCCCGGAGGAGCGGTAAGTGTCGACGCGCAAATCCGCCGGGTTGATCTCGATGGCTTCGCGCTCGTCCGGCTCGGGCAACACCGCCACGGTGCAGGCCGAGGTGTGGATACGGCCCTGGGATTCGGTGGCGGGTACACGCTGTACGCGGTGCGCGCCGGATTCGAATTTCAGCTTGCCGTAAACGTTGTCGCCTTCAATGCGCGCGATGACTTCTTTATAACCGCCGTGTTCGCCTTCGTTTGCCGAAAGGATCTCGACACGCCAGCCACGCCGTTCGGCGTAACGCGAGTACATGCGGAACAGGTCGCCGGAGAAGATCGCCGCCTCGTCGCCACCAGTGCCGGCGCGAATTTCGAGATAGACGTTGCGGCCGTCATTCGGATCCTTGGGCAGCAACATGCGTTGCAGATCGCCTTCCAGGGTAATCAGCAATTCCTTGGCTTCACGGACTTCTTCCACGGCCATTTCACGCATGTCCGGGTCGCTGTCCTTGAGCAGCGCCTGGGCGCCTTCAAGATCGCTTTGTACGCTGAGCAGCTTTTTATAGGTTTGCACGACCGGCTCGAGTTCGGCGTATTCCTTGGAATAGGCGCGGAATTTGGTCTGATCGGCAATGACTTCGCCGTCGCCGAGCAGCGCGGTCAGTTCCTCGAAACGGTCCTGGAGGATGTCCAGCTTATTGAGCAGTGACGCTTTCATTGCGATTTTTTATCCGAAAAGCTATCCGGTGAGCCCTCAAGGGCAAAGAGTTCCTGGGCCATGGCCAGCGCATCGAGGCGGCCTTCGGCAGAAAGCTTTTTCAATTGCACACTGGGCGCGTGCAACAGTTTATTGGTCAGGCCACGGGCCAATTGTCCGAGCACGTCTTCAGCGTTGCCGCCGTTGGCCAGCAGACGCAGGGCTTTTTGCAGCTCTTCGTCGCGCAGGCGTTCGCTCTGTTGACGATAGGCCTTGAGCACATCGACCGCCGCCAGTTCGCGCAGGCGCACCATGAAATCATCGGCGCCGACCGAAACCATCTCTTCCGCGGCCTGGGCTGCGCCCTGACGACTCTTGAGGTTCTCGGCGACCACTTCGTGGAGATCGTCGACGCTGTAGAGGTAAACGTCGTCCAACTCGCCGACTTCCGGCTCGATATCCCGGGGAACGGCGATGTCGACCATGAAGATCGGCTTGTGCTTGCGCAGCTTCAGCGCGCTTTCCACCGCACCCTTGCCGAGAATCGGCAACTGACTGGCGGTCGAACTGATCACGATATCGCTGCGCACCAGTTCTGCCGGGATGTCCGAGAGCAACACCGCGTGAGCGCCGAACTGTTCAGCCAACAGACTGGCGCGTTCCAGCGTGCGGTTGGCGACGACGATGCGCTTGACCCCCAGCTCGTGCAAATGGCGGGCGACCAAAGTAATGGTCTCGCCGGCGCCGATCAGCAAAGCCTGACTACGCTGCAAATCGCTGAAAATCTGTTTCGCCAGGCTGACCGCGGCAAATGCCACGGACACCGGGTTTTCACCGATCGCCGTGTCGGTGCGCACCTGTTTGGCGGCATTGAACGTGGCTTGAAACAGTCGTCCCAGCAGCGGACCAATGGTGCCGGCCTCGCGGGCCACGGCGTAGGCCGATTTCATCTGGCCGAGAATTTGCGGTTCGCCGAGCACCAGCGAGTCGAGCCCGGAGGCGACGCGCATCATGTGACGAACTGCCGCATCATCTTCATGCACATAAGCACTCGCGCGCAGCTCATCAAGGCTTAAATGGTGATAGTCGGCCAGCCAGCGCAGCACGATATCGGCAGAAAGCTGATCCTGTTCTATATAAAGCTCACTGCGATTGCAGGTCGAGAGGATCGCAGCTTCGCGGCTGTCGGTCAGTCGGCAGAGCTGCTGCAAGGCTTCCACCAGCTGCTCAGGGGTAAAGGCCACGCGCTCGCGGACGTCTACTGAAGCAGTCTTGTGGTTGATACCGAGTGCAAGGAAGGCCATTCAAGGTCGCTGATGGTGACGTGAAGCCGGCAATTGTCCACCTTCGAAAGATTCAGAACAACTACCGCTGACTATTGTCCCAATCGTCAGCCCCTATAATGGGCACAATTGAGTCTCGGTTATGTTTGGCCGAAGGCTTGTGTCATGATGATCCGACCGCAGGTTAGTCGTCCTCTTCCTATATGAATAGATCTTCCGCGTTGCTCCTCGCTTTTGTCTTCCTCAGCGGCTGCCAGGCCTTGGCTCCCGTTTCGCCGGACGGTACGCCGTCGGTTGAAGACACCACGCCCGCGCCTGAAAAGCCCAAGGTTTACAGCTCGTTCAGCGAGGAAACCGTTTTCAGCCTGTTGAGCGCCGAACTCGCCGGCCAGCGCAATCGTTTCGACATTGCCCTGGACAACTACGTGACCCAGGCCATCAACACCCAGGATCCGGGCGTCTCCGAGCGCGCATTCCGTATCGCCGAATATCTCGGCGCCGATCAACCGGCCCTCGATACCGCGCTGATCTGGGCGAAAAACGCCCCGGACGACCTCGAAGCGCAACGCGCCGCTGCCGTGCAACTGGCGCGCGCCGGGCGTTACGACGACTCGATGGTCTATATGGAGAAAGTCCTGCAGGGCAAGGGCGATACCCATTTCGACTTCCTCGCGCTGTCGGCAGCGGATACCGATCAGGAAACCCGCAACGGCCTGATGAAAAGTTTTGACCGTTTGTTGCAGCGTCATCCGAACAACAGCCAGCTGATTTTCGGCAAGGCCCTGTTGTTGCAACAGGATGGCGACAACAAAGCCGCACTGGCATTGCTCGAAGACCATCCGCCGGAAGAAGGCGAGATTGCGCCGATTCTGCTGCGCGCACGTCTGCTGCAATTGCTCAACCGTGGCGACGAAGCCCTGCCTCTGCTGCAAAAAAGCATCAAGAAGTACCCGGACGACAAACGCTTGCGCCTGACTTACGCACGCATGCTGGTTGAACAGGACCGGATGGACGACGCCAAGGCCGAGTTTTCCAGCCTTGTTCAACAATATCCTGAAGACGACGAACTGCGTTATTCGCTGGCACTTGTATGCCTGGAAGCCAAGGCCTGGGATGAGGCCAAGGGTTACCTGGAAGACTTGATCGCCCGCGAAAGCCACGTCGATTCGGCGCACCTGAACCTCGGTCGCATCGCCGAAGAACGCAACGACCCGCAAGGCGCGCTCATCGAGTACGCCCAGGTCGGCCCGGGCAACGATTATCTGCCGGCGCAATTGCGTCAGGCCGATATCCTGATGAACAACGGCAAAACCGCTGAAGCGCAAAGCAAACTCGCCGCTCAGCGCGACGAACAACCGGACTACGCGATTCAGTTGTACCTGATCGAATCGGAAACCCTGTCGGCCAATAAACAGGACGACAAGGCCTGGAAAGTCTTGCAGCAAGCCTTGCTGCAATACCCGGACGATTTGAATCTGCTCTACACCCGGGCCATGCTCGCGGAAAAACGCAATGATCTGGCACAGATGGAAAAAGACCTGCGCCTGATCATCAAGCGTGATCCGGACAACGCCATGGCCCTTAACGCGCTGGGCTATACCCTGTCCGACCGCACCACTCGCTACGCTGAAGCCAAAGCGCTGATCGAGCAGGCACACCAGATCAATCCGGAAGACCCGGCCGTACTCGACAGCCTCGGCTGGGTGAATTACCGCCTGGGCAACCTGGATGACGCCGAGAAATATCTGCGTCAGGCGCTGGAGCGTTTCCCTGATCACGAAGTCGCCGCACACCTGGGCGAAGTGTTGTGGACCAAGGGCAACCAGCGTGAAGCCAAACAAATCTGGGGCAAATTCCTCAAGGATCAGCCCGACAGCACCATTCTGCGCAGCACCATCAAGCGCCTGACCGGATCCGAGACTCTTTAACTCATGTTTTTGCGCCACGTTATTGTTTTCAGCTTCATCGCCCTGCTCGCTGGCTGCTCGGGTTTTGGCACTCGCGAATCGGTCGAGGGCCACGGCAGTCCGGCTCAATGGGCCGCGAACAAACAACAACTGACCGGCCTCGATGGCTGGCAGATCGATGGCAAGATCGGCATCCGCGCACCGAAAGATTCCGGTAGCGGCACGCTGTTCTGGCTGCAACGTCAGGACTATTACGACATCCGTCTGTCCGGCCCGCTGGGTCGTGGCGCCGCGCGCCTGACCGGGCGGCCGGGCAAAGTGTCGCTGGAAGTCGCCAATCAGGGTCGCTACGACTCCGAGTCGCCGGAAGCGCTGCTCGAAGAACAGCTCGGCTGGAAACTGCCGGTGTCGAATCTGGCGTGGTGGGTGCGTGGCCTGCCGGCGCCGAACAGCAAAAGCCGCCTGAACCTGGATGCGGACAGTCGTCTGGCCAACCTGGAACAGGATGGCTGGAAAGTCGAATACACCGCCTACACCGAACAAAACGGTTACTGGTTGCCCGAGCGCATCAAGCTGCACGGCACCGACCTCGACGTCACGCTGGTGATCAAGACCTGGCAACCGCGCAAGTTGGGGCAATAACGCATGACCGCTGCACGCCTGACCCTGCCCTCGCCGGCCAAACTCAACCTGATGCTGCACATTCTCGGTCGTCGTAAAGACGGTTATCACGAGTTGCAGACTTTGTTTCAGTTTGTCGATTACGGCGATGAAATCACTTTTGCCGTGCGTGATGACGGCGTGATTCAACTGCACACCGAATTCGTCGGCGTGCCGCATGACAGCAACCTGATCGTGCGCGCGGCAAAAATGCTGCAGCAACAGTCCGGCTGTTCACTCGGCATCGATATCTGGATCGATAAAGTCCTGCCTATGGGTGGCGGCATTGGTGGTGGCAGCTCGAACGCGGCGACCACTTTGCTCGGTCTGAATCATTTGTGGCAGCTGGGTTGGGACGAAGATCGCCTGGCTACTCTGGGCCTGACGCTTGGCGCTGACGTGCCGGTTTTCGTCCGTGGCCATGCGGCGTTTGCCGAGGGCGTGGGGGAGAAACTCACCCCGGTGGATCCCGAAGAACCGTGGTATCTGGTGCTCGTGCCGCAAGTCTCTGTTAGTACGGCAGAAATTTTTTCCGATCCTTTGTTGACACGTAACACGCCGCCCATTAAAGTGCGCCCCGTTCCCGAGGGAAACAGTCGAAATGACTGCTTGCCGGTGGTTGCAAGGCGTTATCCAGAAGTACGTAACGCATTGGATTTGTTAGGTAAATTTACCGAAGCGAAACTCACCGGAACTGGAAGTTGTGTGTTTGGGGGCTTCCCAAGCAAAGCTGAAGCTGATAAAGTCTCGGCCCTTCTGACAGAGACCCTTACAGGGTTTGTAGCCAAAGGCAGCAACGTTTCGATGTTGCACCGAAAACTGCAAAGTCTGCTCTAAAGGAACCAGGTGCTCGGCACTTGATGCAACAGATACAGGGGCGTCGCCAAGCGGTAAGGCAGCAGGTTTTGATCCTGCCATGCGTTGGTTCGAATCCAGCCGCCCCTGCCATTTTCTATACTCATCCAGGTTACCCTCAGCCTCTAGGTACTGCGCGTGTCCAAGATGATGGTCTTTACGGGGAACGCTAACCCCGATCTGGCTCGGCGTGTTGTACGTCAGCTGCATATCCCTCTCGGTGACATCTCTGTCGGTAAGTTTTCCGACGGCGAAATTACAGCCGAGATCAATGAAAACGTTCGCGGTAAAGACGTTTTCATTATTCAGCCGACTTGCGCTCCGACCAACGATAACCTGATGGAACTGGTAGTGATGGCTGATGCCTTCCGCCGCTCCTCGGCTACTCGTATCACTGCTGTTATTCCTTATTTTGGTTATGCCCGTCAGGATCGCCGTCCGCGTTCCGCACGTGTAGCTATCAGCGCGAAAGTCGTTGCTGACATGCTTACCGTAGTCGGCATCGACCGTGTTCTCACGGTTGATCTGCATGCTGACCAGATTCAGGGCTTCTTCGATATTCCGGTAGATAACATCTACGGCTCCCCGGTTCTGGTGGATGACATTGAAGATCAGCGCTTCGAAAACCTGATGATCGTGTCCCCGGACATTGGTGGCGTCGTGCGTGCACGTGCTGTTGCCAAATCCCTGGGCGTGGATCTCGGGATCATCGACAAACGCCGTGAGAAAGCCAATCACTCTGAAGTGATGCATATCATCGGTGATGTCGAAGGGCGTACCTGTATTCTGGTCGATGACATGGTCGATACCGCCGGCACTCTGTGCCACGCGGCGAAGGCCCTGAAAGAGCATGGCGCAGCCAAGGTCTTTGCCTACTGCACACACCCTGTGCTGTCGGGTCGGGCCATCGAGAATATCGAAAATTCCGTGCTGGACGAGCTGGTGGTGACAAATACCATCCCGCTGTCCGCTGCAGCACAAGCCTGTGCACGTATCCGTCAACTGGATATCGCACCGGTTGTTGCCGAAGCGGTTCGCCGCATCAGCAATGAAGAATCGATCAGCGCGATGTTCCGTTAAGGGCCCTGCCCTTCGCGAAATGTCTCGTTGACGAAAAGCGCCCCGCCCCGGCATTCCTGCCGGGGCGGGGCTTTTTTGCCCATACCGTGTTCGGCGCTGGTCGCAAACGCCACTCGGTCATGGCTATTTTGGAGATACAAAATGAACGATTTTACTCTGAATGCTGAAGTGCGTTCCGACCTGGGGAAAGGTGCGAGCCGCCGCCTGCGTCGTCTCGCCGCTCTGGTTCCAGCTGTTGTTTACGGTGGCGAGAAAGCCCCTGAATCCATCAGCATGCTGGCCAAAGAAGTTGCCAAACTGCTCGAAAACGAAGCGGCTTACAGCCACATCATCGAGCTGAACGTTGGCGGCACCAAGCAGAACGTCATCATCAAAGCTCTGCAACGTCACCCAGCCAAAGGCCACGTGCTGCACGCTGACTTCGTACGCGTTGTCGCTGGCCAGAAACTGACCGCTATCGTTCCTGTGCACTTCATCAACGAAGCTGCTCCAGTGAAGAAAGGCGGCGAGATTTCGCACGTTGTTGCTGAAATCGAAGTGACCTGCCTGCCGAAAGATCTGCCTGAGTTCATCGAAGTCGACCTGGCTGACGCTGAAATCGGTTCGATCATTCACCTGTCGGACCTCAAAGCCCCTAAAGGCGTTGAGTTCGTTGCTCTGGCACACGGCGATGACAAGGCTGTTGCCAACGTCCACGCTCCACGTGTTGCTCCAGAAGCTACCGAAGAAGGCGCAGCAGAGTAATTCACTCTGTCATGCCTGAGTGAGCAAGGAACATCGCGGACTGGAACGTAGCGAGAAAGCGGGCGAGAACGCGGAGTTTACATCCATGGTAAATGAGCATTTTTCGTCCACTTTCGCCGCTTTTCCTGATCGCGGCGATGTTACTCACCACTCAAAGGAAGGGCCCCTATCGTGACTGCCATCAAACTGATCGTTGGCCTGGGAAATCCAGGCGCTGAATACGACCAGACCCGGCATAACGCAGGGGCCCTTTTTGTTGAGCGCATCGCTGACGCACAAGGTGTCAACCTTGTCGCCGATCGCAAATATTTCGGCCTGACCGGGCGCTATTCGCATCAGGGTCAGGATGTTCGTCTGCTGATTCCCACCACTTACATGAACCGCAGCGGCCAGGCCGTGGCGGCACTCGCCGGCTTCTTCCGCATCAAGCCTGAAGAAATCCTCGTGGCGCATGACGAACTCGACTTGCCTCCGGGCGTTGCCAAGCTCAAGCAGGGCGGCGGCCATGGCGGTCACAACGGGTTGCGCGACATCATTGCGCAACTGGGCAATCAGAATACGTTCTACCGCCTGCGGCTTGGCATCGGCCACCCGGGCGTCGCCAGTATGGTTTCAAATTTCGTCCTGGGTCGTGCGCCACGCGCCGAACAGGAAAAACTCGATGCCAGCATCGACTTTGCCCTCGGCGTGCTGCCGGATATCCTCGCCGGTGAATGGAACCGCGCGATGAAAAACCTGCACAGCCAGAAGGCCTGACTCTTATCCGAGGGGAAACACCATGGGATTCAATTGCGGCATCGTCGGCCTGCCTAACGTCGGCAAGTCCACCCTGTTCAACGCCCTGACCAAATCCGGTATCGCGGCCGAGAACTTCCCCTTCTGCACCATCGAGCCGAACAGCGGCATCGTGCCGATGCCGGATCCGCGTCTGGAAGCACTGGCGGCCATCGTCAATCCGAAGCGCATCCTGCCGACCACCATGGAATTCGTCGACATCGCAGGCCTTGTGGCCGGCGCCTCGAAAGGTGAAGGCCTGGGCAACAAGTTCCTCGCCAACATCCGTGAGACTGACGCGATCGCTCACGTCGTGCGCTGCTTCGAAGATGAAAACGTGATTCACGTTTCCAATAGCGTTGACCCGAAGCGCGACATCGAAATCATCGACCTGGAACTGATCTTCGCCGACCTCGACAGCTGCGAGAAGCAACTGCAGAAAGTCGCGCGTAACGCCAAGGGTGGTGACAAGGACGCTGTGGTTCAGAAGGCATTGCTTGAACAACTGATCGCACACTTCACCGAAGCCAAGCCGGCGCGCAGCCTGATGAAGAACATGAGCGCTGACGAAAAAGCAGTGATCAAGGGCTTCCACCTGCTGACCACCAAGCCGGTCATGTACATCGCCAACGTTGCTGAAGACGGTTTCGAGAACAACCCGCACCTGGACGTGGTTCGCGCCATTGCCGAAGAAGAAGGCGCGATGGTCGTTCCGGTCTGCAACAAGATCGAAGCGGAAATCGCCGAGCTCGATGACGGCGAAGAGAAGGACATGTTCCTTGAGGCCCTGGGCCTGGAAGAGCCTGGCCTGAACCGCGTGATCCGCGCCGGCTACGAAATGCTGCACCTGCAGACCTACTTCACCGCCGGTGTTGAAGAAGTCCGCGCCTGGACCGTCAAAGTCGGTGCCACCGCACCTCAGGCTGCCGGCGTGATCCACACCGACTTCGAGAAAGGCTTTATCCGCGCCGAAGTGATCGCCTACAACGACTTCATCCAGTACAAGGGCGAAGCCGGTACCAAAGAAGCCGGTAAATGGCGTCTGGAAGGCAAGGATTACATCGTCAAGGACGGCGACGTGATGCACTTCCGCTTCAACGTGTAAGCGTTACGCCCAAGAAAAAGCCGCGTTTGATACGCGGCTTTTTTGTGCCTGAAATATTTTCCGCCACACCACCAATCCCTTGTAGGAGTGAGCCTGCTCGCGATAGCGGAGTGTCAGTCAATTCAACCGTAACTGACACACCGCTATCGCGAGCAGGCTCACTCCTACAATGGGAAATGTGTGAATCAGGGCTTTTTGGTGCGCGGCAAGAAAATCGCCAACACGCCAAACAGCGGCAGGAACGAACACAGGAAATACACGTACTCGATCCCGTGAATATCCGCCAAGTGCCCCAGCAACGCCGCGCCAATCCCGCCGAAACCAAACATCAAACCGAAGAAGATTCCGGCAATCATCCCGACATTGCCCGGCACCAGTTCCTGCGCGTACACCACAATCGCCGAGAACGCCGAAGCGAGAATGAAGCCGATCACCACGCTGAGAACACTGGTCCAGAACAGATCAACGTGAGGCATAAGCAGCGTAAACGGCGCCACACCGAGGATCGAAAACCAGATCACCGCCTTACGGCCGATCTTGTCGCCAATCGGCCCACCAAAGAACGTCCCCGCCGCTACCGCGCCAAGAAACAGGAACAGGTGCAACTGCGAACTGGCCACCGACAGGTCGAACTTCTCGATCAGGTAAAAGGTGAAATAGCTGGTCAGGCTGGCCATGTAGAAATACTTGGAGAACACCAGCAGCCCCAGCACCACCAACGCACTGGTCACCCTGCCCTTCGACAGCCCGTGAGTCGCTGCCTGACCCGCCTTGAGCTTGAACAGATTCAAGTGATGGGCGTACCAGCGACTGATGCGGTACAGCACGAACAGCGCAAACACCGCGAACAAACCGAACCACGCCACGTTGCCCTGACCGAACGGAATGATGATCGCCGCCGCCAGCAACGGACCGAACGCCGAACCGGCGTTACCGCCGACCTGGAAGGTCGATTGCGCCAGACCGAAGCGTCCGCCCGAAGCCAGCCGCGCAATCCGCGAGGCTTCGGGGTGGAACGTCGAGGAACCGATACCGATCAGCGCCGCCGCCAGCAGGATCAGGGGGAAACTGCCAACCATCGACATCATCACGATGCCAATCAGTGTGCAAATCGAACCGGCCGGCAACAACCACGGTTTTGGATGCCGATCGGTGTGATAACCGACCCACGGCTGCAACAGCGACGCGGTCAGTTGAAAGGTCAAAGTGATCAGGCCGACCTGAGTAAAGGTCAGGCCGTAATTGGCCTTGAGCATCGGGTAGATCGACGGCAGCACCGACTGGATCAGGTCGTTGATCAAATGCGCCAGCGCCACCGCGCCGATGATACGCATCACCAATGGACTGCTTTGCGGAGCAGCGGGCGCCGAGGCAGCGGCGGTCTGAACGTTGCTGATAGCCATGGAAGTTTCCGGACAGCAGATGGGTGCACACAGGCAGGTGCATCAATGTGCCATTTTTCGGTGCGTTAGCGCCATCCCCTTAGCCAGCTAACTAACTGACTGGTCGTCGACTGCAAGGTGATAGCGCAACGCCATGGTCTGAATCTTGCCTTGCTTCTCCCCTTGAACGCGGCGCCCTTACAAAGGGCACCGACAATGGGAAGTTTCGCTACAGAGCCGGCCTACAGAGCGGGCGAGAGTGAACTTTCGAGGCCTTTTAGCAGGGCACAACATCAACGTCGAGCGACCGCGATGCACGCCAATGGTGCGTGGTGTCCAGAGGAGTCATGGGGCATGCAGGCTTTCCTTTCACCGGGGATCAAATTGCTGGGGCGGTTTGGCTTCGCAGGTAAATTCCAGTTGTTGTTTCTGCTGTTCATTCTGCCGTTGGCCGGCAGCCTGTTGATGATCGGCCAGGACTATCGCGACAAGCTCAATCTGATTTCCGGCGAACGTGCCGGCGTGCGTCAGTTGCTCGCGCTGGATGCGCTGGACAACCTGCTCGCCGCGCAACGCGACCGCGCCGCCCGTTGGCGTGCGACGGAAACCAATCGTCAGCCGACGCCCGCTACTCTCGCCGCGATGGGCGCGTTCGACGCTGTGCAACCGGCCGTGCAGCAAGCAACCACGGACTTGGGCAATGCCCTGAAGAATGAAGGTGCTGAAGGCGAAACCCTCACGCGCTATCAGGCACTGCAAACCGCACTAAATGGTCTGGACTCGAAAAGCCTCAGCGGCGTCGGCTGGTGGCCGGACGGTTACGACCGTTTCACCAATGCCCTCAGCGCTCTGCAAGCGTTGCGCGAGCAGATCGTCATGGACAATCGCCTGACCCTCGCACCGTGGCTTGAAACCTACCTGCTGACGCAGATATCAACGCAACACGCGCCAGACCTGATCGAACGCGTCGGCCGTCTCGCAGCAGTCGGCCAAGCCTCAGTGGTTTCTGGCCAGTTCACCCTGCAAAGCCGTTTGCAGTTGCGCGACTTGCGCAGCCGCATCGGTGATGCCCGCGAGCAACTGGTGAAAACCGCCACGCTACTTGAGGCACGCCTGCCGAACGATCAGCAGAGCTGGGCCAGCCAATACCACGACAGCCTGAAACGCCTTGATAGCGGCCTGAAGGTGCTGGATGACGGCGTGTTCGGCGGCAGCATCACGCTCAAACCGGAAGACTTCGAACGCAACCTTGATGCTCTGCTGACTGACCTCGCCGCTCTGCGCCAGCAGTCGCTGGTGTCGCTGGACCAACGACTGGATGCCTACCACAGCTCGGCGATCCGTCAGTTCATTATCGTTGCAGCCATTTTCGGCTGCCTGCTGCTCGCGGCGCTGTATCTGTTTGTCTGCCTGCAAGCCTCGATCCGTCGCAGCGCCAGCGGCATCACCCTGCTCGCCGAAGCCCTTCGCGATGGCAACCTCAGTCTGCAAGTACCGGTGGAGGGCCGCGATGAGCTGGCAGCGATCAGCACCGCGCTCAACGTTGCCGTGGTGCAACTGCGCGCGAGCATGCTCGGTGTCGATCACGAAACCTCGCAGTTGAGCCATGCCGTGCGCAGCCTCAACGAACACTCCAGCGGCGCTCTCGGCGAAGTCGAGGCGCAACAGTTGCAGATCAGCCAGATCGCCGCTGCTGCCACGCAACTGGCCGCGACATCGCAAGGCGTGGCGCAGAGTTGCGAGCAGGCCTCCGGCAGCGCCCAGCACACCCGACGCATCGCGGCCGACAGCAGCCGCGACAGCCAGCGCACCACGGCGAGTATTCAGCAGCTCAATCAGCGTTTGAACGAAACTGCAGCAGCACTGGGCCGGGTCAGTGAACAAGGTCAGCAGATTCAATTGGTCGTCGACACCATTCGCGGTGTTGCCGAACAGACCAATTTGCTTGCACTCAACGCCGCCATTGAAGCTGCGCGTGCCGGTGAACAGGGTCGTGGCTTCGCCGTGGTCGCCGACGAGGTGCGCAGCCTTTCGCAACGCACGCAGTCGTCCACCGCGCAGATCGCCGGCACGGTCGATAGCCTGCGCGCCACGGTCAACGAAGCCGTGACGCTGATGGAGGCCGCGTGCGGCCAGGCGCAAACCGATGCTGAGTCGGTCACTGGCCTCGGTGAACGTTTGGGCGAAATCGCCAGCGCCGTGCAGAGCGTCACTGATACGTTGGCGCAGATCGCCACAGCGGTTGAGGAACAGGCCAGCACCGCCGATGAAGTCAGCGGCAATATCCAGCAGGTCGATCAGGCCGCAGTGCGTTTGCTCGAAGGCGCACGCGCAGTGAATCTCGCCGCAGACACCCTGAGCCAGGGCAGCAAAGCACTGAGCGACAACACCGCACGCTTCCGCCTCAGTTGATCACGGCCTCGGGGAAGTCCGTTTCCAGTTCAGCCTTGAGCCATTGAATGAACCACGCCACATCCGCCGAGAGTTCGGCGGACGGCGTCAGCACCCGATAGCTTTCCAGCTTCACCTGAGCGTCGACCGCGCGCACCAGTTTGCCGCTGGCGAGTTCATGGCGCACCAGCACCTCGTTGGCCAGCGCAATGCCTTGCCCACTCTCGGCGACTGACAGCGCATGGTCATTGTTGACGTAGAGCATGTCGGAATTGAGATGGATATCGAGGTCGTGGGCGGCGAACCACAGGTTCCACCATTCGCCGTCATCGACGTGGATCAGCTCGTGGCTGACCAGATCGGCCGGGCTGTTGATCGGTGCAATGCTGGCCAGATACGCCGGCGTGCAGATCGGGAAAACCCGAGGACAAATCAGCGCCTCCCGCGAGTCGGCATATTGCCCGTCGAGGCCGTAGACGATGCCCAGATCGGCGCTCTTGCCATCCACTTCGGTGAAGGTCGAATTCGGCTCGATCGCCAGTTTCAATCCCGGGCGCAAATGCCGCAGCGCTTCGATCCGAGGCATCAGCCAGCGCTTGGCGAAACCCGGCACCACCATGATCCGCAACCAACGCTCGGCATCTTTCGGCCGAGCTTCCTTGCCGGCTTCGATGATCAGTTGCAAAGCAGCGCTGATCTTGCGGTGGTACTTCTCCCCCGCCGGCGTCAGGTTGACCCCGCGTGAGGTGCGTTCGAACAGTTGAATGCCCAACCAGTCCTCAAGCAATTTCACGTGACGGCCAATCGCAGGCTGGGTCACGTGCAGGGCTTTCGAGGCTTCGACGTAGCTGCCCAAACGGGCGGCGGCATCAAAGGCGCGCACCGCGTTGAGCGGCGGCAAACGGTGGTCGGGCATGATTCCTGGCACCTTCGGCTGTTAAATTAACTAACACCTGCCATGTTTAAATTGAAGTGTCGCGCCGCGCAACCCCTGGCTGATAATCGAGCCACAGCAGAACAAAAAAACAGCTGGTTTCACACCCGAACGCAATCTCGATCCTGCCCAAAAAAATAATATCCATGGCCCGACGGCAACGCTTTGCAAAGCGAGTCGCAGGCGATGGGGGAATCGGAGGTAACGCATGAACGCCCTGCATTCGCTGCAAACGCTGGCGGTCTCGATCCGCTCAGTGCGCAAGGTTTACGGTGATCCGCAGACCGGTCCGGTGGCGCTGAAAAGCATCGACCTGGACATCCGCGACAACGAATTCTTCACCCTTCTCGGCCCTTCCGGCTGCGGCAAGACCACGCTGCTGCGGATGATCGCCGGTTTCGAATTTCCCACCGAAGGCGAAATTCTTCTCTACGGCGAAAACATCGCTGATCGCCCGCCCTTCCAGCGCCCGGTCAACACGGTGTTCCAGCATTACGCGCTGTTCCCGCACATGACCATCGCCGAGAACCTGGCTTTCGGTCTCGAATCGCACCCAATGGGCAAAGTCCTCACCAAGGCGCAAATCGCCGAGCGTGTGCGCGAGATGCTGGCGCTGGTGCAGATGGAGCGCTTCGCCAATCGCAAACCGGCGCAACTGTCGGGCGGCCAGCAACAACGTGTCGCCCTCGCCCGCGCTTTGGCTCCGCATCCGAAAGTGTTGTTGCTCGATGAGCCACTGTCGGCGCTCGATCTCAAGCTGCGCCAGGCGATGCGTGAAGAGTTGAAAACAATCCAGGCCAAGACCGGGATCACTTTCATCTTCGTCACCCACGACCAAGAAGAAGCGCTGACCATGTCCGACCGCATCGCCGTACTTTCCGAAGGCGAAGTGCAGCAGGTCGGTCGTCCTGAAGATATCTACGAACGCCCGCGTAATCGCTTCGTTGCTGACTTCATTGGCGAGACCAATTTCATCGAAGGCACCGTCACCCGTGTGGAAGACGGTCAGGCGTGGTTCGCTGGACCGGCCGGGCATCCATTGCCAGCGCAATCGTGCAGCGATGTGCAGGTCGGCGCCAACGTCACCCTGTCAGTACGCCCCGAACGCTTGCACCTGGTACCGGCCGTGACTGAAGCCGCGCTGCCGTGCCGGATCGAAGCGCAGATCTATCTCGGCACAGATCTGCAATATCAGGTCAGCCTCAGCGACGGTTCGCGCCTCACCGTGCGTACGCCCAATTGCGTCGATCAAAGCCTGCGCTTTGCCGTCGGCTCCCAGGCCGGTCTGTTGTTCGACCGTGGAAGCGCCAGCGTCCTGCACGATTGAGCCGGAGGAGTTGCCATGCACGCCTTACCGATTGCCAACACGCTGGAACGCCGCAAGGCCTTCCAGAGTTTCCTCGGGGTCAGCCCGGCGCTGATCGCCATCTGTTTGTTTCTGGTGGTGCCGATCCTCATCGTCATCGGCTATTCGCTGATGGAGGCCAACCCTTACGGCGGGGTCAACAAAGTCTTCAGCAGTGACGCCTACACCTCGCTGCTGTTCGAGCGGCAACTGGACGACAGCCTCGCGTTTGCCGACTCGTATCTGATCATCGCCCTGCGCTCGATTGGCATTGCCGGGCTGACCACGATCATCACGTTGCTGATCGGTTTTCCGGTGGCGGTGTGGCTGGCCATGCAACCGGCGCATCGCCGTGGCTTGCTGATCTTTCTGATCACCGTGCCGTTCTGGGCCAACCTGCTGATCCGCACCTACGCGTGGATTCTGCTGCTGCGCAACACCGGGGTGATCAACAACAGCCTGATGGGCCTGGGCGTTATCCATGAACCGATGCAGTTGTTGTACACCGACGGCGCGGTGCTGCTGGGGCTGGTTTACACCTACGCACCGTTCGTGGTGTTGCCGATTTACGCAACGCTGGAAAAGATGGATATCCGCCTGCTCGAAGCCGCGCAGGATCTCTACGCCGGACGTGTGCGCACGTTACGCAAAGTGGTTTTGCCGATCGCCAAGCCGGGGATTCTCGCCGGCGCGATCCTCACTTTCGTACCGTGCCTGGGCGCGATGATCGCCCCGGAACTGCTCGGTGGCGGCACGCGAATGATGCTCGGCAACCTGATCTTCCGGCAGTTCAGCGATGCGCGTAACTGGCCGTTCGGTGCGGCGTTATCGCTGGTGCTGATGGCTGCGGTGATGTTGGTGCTGACCGTGTATGCCCTGCGCGCCGAGCGCCAGCGCATCGCCAAAGGAGGTGCGTGATGCTCGCGCTATTCAAACGCAAAGGGCTGGGCGTGCAGGACTTCCCCGGTTTCGGCGGCTTCAGTTTTCTGTTCTATCTGTACCTCTACGCACCGATCGTGGTGCTGGTGGTGTTCTCGTTCAACGCCAATCAATCGGCGACGGTGTGGACCGGTTTCAGCCTCGATTGGTATCGCGCCGCGTTCGCCAATCAGGCCTTGCGCCAGGCTGCTGGCAACAGTCTGTTGATCGCCGTTTGCGCGAGCATGATTGCCACGGCGATTGCCACCCTCGCCGCCCTCGGCACCTCCCGCGGCGCCAAGTTCAAGGGCCTGCACTTGTCGATGGGCGCGATCATGTTGCCGCTGGTGTTGCCGGAGATTGTCGTCGGTGTGGCGACGCTGGCGCTGTTCTCCACCATCGGCCTGTCGCTGGGTTACGGCAATCTGATCATCGCGCACACGGTGTTCTGCATTCCCTTCGCCTACCTGCCGATTCGGGCACGGCTGAACGACATGGACCTGTCGCTGGAGCAAGCCTCCGCCGACCTCTACGCCGGCCCGTGGCGAACCTTTCGCAAGGTCACTCTGCCGCTGCTGATGCCGGGGATTTTCTCCGGGCTGATGCTGGCCTTCATCGTCTCGCTGGATAACTTCGTGATCTCGATGATGGTCTCGCAGGCTGGCACCACGACCCTGCCGATCTTCATTTTCGGCCTGCTGCGCATGGGTGTAACACCCGACGTCAACGCCGTGTCGACGCTGATCCTCGGCGTCTCGGTGCTGTTCGTCAGCCTCTCTTACCTGTTGGGCAAAAAGAACGCCTGAACCTTCTACGACCTGTGGGGAAATAGCATGAGCAAGTGGATAAAAAGCGTTGGCACTTCGTTGTTTCTGACTGTGCCGCTGACCATGGCTGTTAGTGTTCAGGCGGCCGAAAAACTCAACGTGGTCAGTTGGAGCGGCTATTTTTCGCCGGAGATTCTTGCCAAGTTCCAGAAGCAGACCGGCATCGAAGTCACTGTCGATTCCTACGATTCCAACGAAACCTTGTTGGCAAAATTGAAACAGGGCGGCGCCGGTTATGACGTGGCGATTCCGTCGCACCAGTTCGTGCCGATCCTGATCAAGGAAAACCTGCTGGAGCGCTTCGACCCGGTCAAGGAGCCCTACTACGCCAGCGTTGTGGATAACTTGAAAAAACCGAGCTGGGACCCGGAAGGCGCATATTCGGTGCCGTTCATTTGGGGCACCACCAGCGTCGTGTTGGACTCGGCGCGCTACAAAGGCCCGGCCGACAGCTACAAGGTTTTGTATGAGCCGCCAGCCGAGTTGCAGGGGCGCATCAACATGTTCGATTCGGTCAGCGACATGGTCGATATGGCCAGCCTCTATCTGAATATTCCGCTGTGCAGCGAAGACCCGAAACAGATGCAGCAGGTGCTGACACTGCTCAAGGCGCAGAAGCCATTCGTGAAAACCTACAGCTCCAAGGCCGGCTCGATTCGCGAGAACCTTGCCTCAGGTGAAATCGACATGTCGATGTTCTGGGGCGGTTCGTCGATGCGTGCCCGTGAGATGAAACCGACGCTGAAATACCTCTACCCGAAAGAAGGTGTGCTGGCCTGGGTCGATAACATGGTCATCCCTGCCGGCAGCAAAAATCCGGCGAATGCCAAGGCGTTCATCGCCTTCCTCAGCCAGCCAGAAAACTCGGCGATGACGCAGAACTTCCTCAAGCACCAGAGCCCGATCAAAGGCGTCGAACCGTTCCTCGACGCGGCGCTCAAGGACGCGCCGGAACTGCATATTCCCGAAGGGACGAACGTGGTGTTCAGCAAGACTTGCGGCGAAGGTGCGATCCGCCTCGCTGACCGTCTCTGGACCAACCTGATGCGTTGATCGCTACCGCCCCGTCGCACTGGCGGGGCGTTTTTCCAGCCGTCTGAAAGGCCGCTTGCAATGAACTCTAATAACATCAGCGAACTGGTCCTGTTGCAGGCCCACAAGCTCGCCGAACGCATCCGCCTGCGCCAGGTTTCCTGCCGGGAAGTGATGCAGACTTACCTTGCCCATATCGAACATTTCAACCCGATGGTGAATGCGCTGATCAGCCTGCAGTCACCGGAACATCTGCTGGCTCAGGCCGATGAACGCGATGCCGAACTGGCGCGTGGCGAATACCGTGGCTGGATGCATGGCTTGCCTCATGCGATCAAGGATCTGTCGCTGACCCAAGGTATTCGCACCACGCTGGGTTCGCCGCTGTACAAGGACTTTGTGCCTGAGCGCGACGGCATCATGGTCGAGCGAATCAAGGCGGCCGGCGCGGTCATTATCGGCAAGACCAACACCCCGGAATTCGGTCTCGGCTCGCAAAGTTACAACCCGTTGTTTGGCGCGACTGCTTGCGCGTATGACCCGAGCAAAACGGCGGGGGGCAGCAGTGGCGGTGCGGCGGCAGCGCTGGCGATGCATCTGGTGCCTGTCGCGGATGGCAGCGACATGATGGGCTCGCTGCGCAATCCGGCGGCGTTCAATAACATCTTTGGGTTTCGTCCTTCGCAGGGGCGTGTGCCGTTCGATGACAGTGCGGATCTGTTTTTCGATCAGCTCGGTTATGAGGGGCCAATGGCGCGCAGTGTGAGGGATGCGGCGTTGCTATTGTCGGTGCAGGCCGGGGGCGATGCGCGTGCGCCATTGTCCATCGCTGAAACCGGCGAGGCTTTTGCGGCGCCGTTGGGGCGTGATTTCAAAGGTACACGTTTGGGTTGGCTGGGGGACTTCAGCGGTTATCTGCCGATGGAGCAAGGTGTTCTGTCGCTGTGTGAGAAGACCTTTGCTGATTTTGAGAGCCTTGGCTGCCACGTTGAGTCGGTTGAGCCCGGTTTCGCGCCTGAGGGGCTGTGGAGCAGTTGGCGGACGTTGCGGCACTGGATGGTCGCGGGATCGTTGGGCGCGACGTATGCCGACCCGCAGAGGCGTGCGTTGTTGAAACCGGAAGCGATCTGGGAAGTGGAAAACGGCTTGAAGCTGTCGGCCAGCGAAGTGTTCGCCGCTTCAGTGGTTCGCAGCGATTGGTATCGGGCGATTTCTCGACTGTTCGAAAAGTACGATTACCTGCTGCTGCCCAGCGCCCAAGTGTTCCCGTTCGATAAAACCCAGCCTTGGCCAACGTCTATCGAAGGCGTGGCGATGGACACGTATCACCGCTGGATGGAGGTGGTCATCCCCGGCACGCTGTCGGGTTGCCCGGTGGCCAATGTTCAGGCCGGATTCAATTCGCACGGTTTACCGATGGGGCTACAGATCATCGGCAAGCACCAGGCTGACTTCGCTGTCCTGCAATTGGCGCACGCGTATGAGCAGGCCAGCCGCTGGTTCCAACGCTGCCCTTCGCCGCTGCTCGGCCAGTGATTTTGATAAACGGTTGAAAGCGTAGAAAAAATTTTTAAATTTACGCTTGACGCTTTTCCATTTCAGGGGAATAATGCGCGCCACTTGGCTACATAGCTCAGTTGGTTAGAGCATAGCATTCATAATGCTGGGGTCCGGGGTTCAAGTCCCTGTGTAGCCACCAAGTACTAAAAACGGCTTACCGAAAGGTAGGCCGTTTTTTTATGCCTCGAGAAAAGTCTCGGTAATCTGTTACTTCAAAATATCCTTCTGTTCGTTGCTCGTTTTGGTCGCTGCCTGTGCGATCAAGGCGTCGATCATCTGCGCAATGACCTTCTGTTGGACCTTCGAGAGCTCATTGATGGACTGCAGCCGTCGATACCACGTCGAGGTCAAGCTGCGTCTGGGCATCTGCGTGTACGAGGGAACCCCGAGCAGATCTTCAACAGGCACGCGAAGCGCAAACGCCATCTTCACCAGCGTCGTGACCGGCATGCTGCGCGTGCCCTCCTCGTAGCCCTGAAAGGTTTGCCGGGAAAGACCTAAAGCCCGTGCAAACCGAGTCTGTGTGATCTCGTGCACTGTGCGTAAGTGCGCAATGCGACTGCCCATCGCCACCAGAAAATCGCGATCCTCATTGGAAATACTCATGACAATGGCCGACTGAAAATAGAGTTGATTGGCAACGGACTCATCCTTTTCATCTGAAATCCATCCTGGAAAAAACAACAGAAAATATCCTCAGGCAGCGGCGCGTAAGTTGTCGACCTGAAAAGTCTGTAGGAGAAATGTGGAGCAACCGCCAAGCTGGAGCGAAGTACTACAAGCGCGAAATGCCTTTTCAGCAAGCCAACGCCGACAAACCTTTCGCCCAGATTTGCCGAGTGCGCAAACCGACCATTGCGCGCCAATCCGGATCAGCTGGATAGAACTGCTCGAGCAGATTCAGTTTGATTTCACGTCCTACAGCATCCAGCGGATCGCCATGCAAATGCAGCCACTGGTCATCACGCAAATGCCGATGCACATCCGGCCCCGGATACGTCCCGCACTCGATCACGAACGGCATCAACCGCACGTCCGGCAAGGCCTTGAGCAACGCCTGCGAGGTGTACCCCGTGGCCGTCGCTGCCACTCCGGTTTCGCTCAAGGTGTCGGCGCCGGTGTGCAGGGTGTAAAGCCATGGGCCATAAATTGCCTGGGCCTGCGCGAGTGCCGGGTAAGGCGTCTGGGTGATGGTCAGCAACATCGGATGGCCGTATTCGCCAGCGCCGGTGTGCAGGTCAAAACACATCACGGTTTCAGCGCCAGCCAGATGCGTTTCGATGATTTGATGCAACGTGCGGTTCGACCAGCTCGGCGCACGGCCACCGTAAAACAGTCCGTCGGGATGGCTGTGTTGACCACCCTCGACAATCGACATCACCGCTGGCCAGCCGTATTCGTTGATCTGCGCATCGAGCAAGGCATCGGCGCGTTGGCGCTCGGGGCCATGCAGATCGGTGCAGGCGTAGATTTCGTGGAGTGCGGCGTACGCGCGGTTATCCGGTAGCGGCCGGGTGAAATCGAGGTGATTGCGGTTGAGGTCGATGTTGTCTTCGTTGACCCGGCGTAACCACGCTGTGCCCCATGGGTTGATCAGGTGAACCATGACCACCGCGACATCCTTGGGCAGCGATCCGGGTGCGAAGGTTTTCAGCCAATCGATCTGACAGTCCGAGCCGTAATAGCCCTCGACTCCGTGCGTACCGCTGAGCGTTACCAGTCGGCGTTTGGCCTGTGGATCACCGAGCACGGCGACGTCGGTGCTCAGCGGTTCGCCGAATGGCCCGCAACGCGGATGTGCGTAGGAAGAGAGCGTGGCGCCGGCGGCATTGGCGGCGGCGATGAACTGCTCGCGTTGATCGCGGTAGCTGGATTCGGCGGGGAACTCGCTGTGCATATCAGCCTCTTGTTGATCTTGTAATTGTAGGAGTGAGCCTGCTCGCGATAGCGGTGGTTCAGTCAGCAATGATGTTGAATGTGATGACGCTATCGCGAGCAGGCGAAGGCCTACAAGGGGACGTGTGCGGTAGATCGATTGCGGTTGACCCTAGCGAACATCCGCCCCGAAAAGAAAGACAAAAATGCCCATCGGTTTGCGTCGCGACCGAGCGGTCGATAAAGTCCCCGAGACTTTTATCCCACGGACGGAGAGCCCGCGTGTTTTCAGCCTTGCCCTTGAGCCGCTTTCGCCTGCCTGCCCTGACGCTGATCATCAGCGCCCTGACCCTCACTGCGTGCAACGCCCCGCCCTCCTCGACTTTGCCGCTGGCACCTGAAGCTGCTTCCGGTTACCGCACCGATCTGCAAACCCGTCACGCCAGTAAACACATGGCCGCCGCTGCCAATCCACTGGCGGCCGAGGCTGGTCGCGAGATGCTGCGTCAGGGCGGTTCGGCGATTGATGCGGCGATTGCGATGCAAGCGGTGCTGACCTTGGTTGAGCCGCAGTCTTCCGGGATCGGTGGCGGCGCGATGATCGTGTTGTGGGACGGTAAACAGGTGCGCACGTATGACGGTCGCGAAACCGCACCGGCCGGCGCGACCGAGAAACTGTTCTTGCGCGCCGATGGCCAGCCGATGTCGTTCCCGCAGGCGCAGATTGGCGGTCGCTCAGTCGGCACACCGGGCGTACTGCGCGCGCTGGAGATGGCGCATCAACAACACGGTCGCCTGCCATGGGCGAAGCTGTTTGAACCGGCGATCAAACTGTCCGAGCAAGGCTTTGCGATCTCTGCGCGTTTGCACTCGCTGCTGGAATCAGATCCAGTCATCCGCCAGTCGCCGGACATGGCCAAGTATTTCCTCAACGCCGATGGCAGCGTCAAAGCCGTCGGCACGCGCCTGCAAAACCCGGCGCTGGCCGCAGTGCTCAAACGCATCGCCAACGAGGGCCCGGACGCGTTGTACAAAGGCCCGATCGCCGAAGAAATCGTCGCCAAGGTGCAGGGTCACGCCAACCCCGGCAGCCTGTCGCTGAACGATCTGCAGCGCTATCAGGCCAAGGAACGCGCGCCGCTGTGCACCGATTACAAGCGCTGGCAGGTCTGCGGCATGCCGCCGCCGTCGTCGGGCGGGATCGCCGTGGCGCAGATTCTTGGTACGTTGCAGACGCTGGAAACCCGCGATCCACGTCTTTCCCTGACGCCGCTCAAACCAGTGAAAACCGACAAACCGGCCGGCATCGAACCGGATCCGCAAGCCGTGCATCTGATCGCCGAAGCCGAACGTCTGGCCTACGCCGACCGTGCGCAATACGTCGCCGACACCGACTTCGTGCCGGTGCCGGTCAAAGGCTTGGTCGATCCCGGTTACCTCGCCAGCCGCGCCAGCCTGATCGGCGAACGCAGCATGGGCAGCGCCAAACCAGGCACGCCACCGGGTGTGCAGGTTGCCTACGCCCCGGACCGCTCGCCGCTGCGCATCTCCACCTCGCAAGTGGTCGCGGTGGATGACCTCGGTGGCGCGGTGTCGATGACCACCACCATCGAGGCCGCGTTCGGCTCGCACCTGATGGTTCAGGGTTTTCTGCTGAACAACCAGATGACCGACTTCTCGTTCATCCCGGAAGAGAATGGCCAGAAAGTCGCCAACCGCGTCGAACCCGGCAAACGTCCACGCTCGTCGATGGCGCCAACACTGATCTTTGATCGCCACAGCGGCGAATTCGTCGCCACCGTCGGCTCGCCCGGCGGTTCGCAAATCATCGAATACGTGGCGAAAACCACCGTCGGCCTGCTCGACTGGAACCTCGACCCGCAAAGCGCCATCAGCCTGCCCAACTTCGGCAGCCGCAACGGCCCCACCGAACTGGAACAAGGCCAGTTCAGCCCGGCGCTGATTCAGGCATTGAAAGACAAAGGGCACGCAGTGAATGAAATCGACATGACCAGCGGCACCCAGGCCATCGTGCGGGTCAAGGATGCGCAGGGGAAAGCGTCGCTGGAAGGTGGCGCGGATCCACGGCGGGAAGGCGAAGCATTGGGGGATTGAGGCTAGGACGCAAACAAAAAAGGCTTACCGCGAGGTAGGCCTTTTTTCATGCAACTGATTTAACTTGGAAGATCAGTCGGCTCAGCGATTAGCCAGCAGATGCACCCCAAACAGCAAATAACAACCACCGGCCAAGCGATCCAGCCATTGCCGCGAACGCTCATACACACCAGCAATCCGGCGACTGGCGAAGAACAGCGCTACGCAGCAATACCAACTGAACGACAGCGTCGCCATGGTCAGCACCGCCAGCGCCAGTAACAGTGGCGGGATGTGAGCCGGCATGGCGGTGGCGAAGATTGTCGCGACGAACAGAGCTGACTTAGGATTGGTCATGTTGCCCAGAAAGCCGCGGCCATAAGCGCCGAGCAACGTTTGCTGCGAGTCATCCAGCGTACCCGCGACGATCGGCGCCTTGCGCTTGAACTGCTTGAGCCCGAGGTAGATCAGGTAACAGCCGCCGGCAATCTTGAAGCTCAGGTACAGCGTCGGCGCGGCACTGAACAGCGACTGAATGCCCAAGCCCCCCGCCAGCCCCCACAACACGGTTCCGCTGGCTACGCCCAGCGCCGCGACCACGCCATGACGGCGGGAACGGCTGACCGCGAGTTGCGCGATGTTGAAGAAGTTCGGGCCGGGCGTGGCCACGGCCACCGTCCACAACAGGGCCAACGACAGCAGCGGCGCCAGATAACTTGAAAAGGAAAGATCCATGGGCATGCGCCTGATAGGTTTGACGATGCTCTCTACCTTGCAACATCCGGTAATGTTTTGCCATCAGCCGTATTCAAACCGCTAACGTCTTGCCATCCACCGCGTCACCAATCTTCAGGAAATGCCCGCCCGCCACGTGGTGCAAGGTGCGCAAGCCATCGTGCCCTTCGAAATGCCAGCGTCCGTCGCTGAACACACGCTCATCGGCATGGGCGGCGATGACTTCGGCGAGGAACAGATCGTATTGCTCGTGATTGCGCGGCTCCGGGAGCAAACGGCATTCGAGCCAGGCCACACAGCCGTCGAGCAAAGGTGCTTCGACTTGTTCGCCGGTAAACGTCTGCAAGCCGTACGCCTGAAACTTGTCTTGCCCTTGGGTTTGGCTGATTTCCAAGCCCGAGGTATTGCCGACGGTTTGCACGATGTCGGCCTGATTGACGCAAGGCACATTGAGCACGAAGGAGCCGGAGGCTTCGAGCAACTGGCGGGTCCAAGTCGATTTATCGAGGACGACGGCAACTTTCGGTGGCTCGAAATCCAGCGGCATCGCCCAGGCGGCGGCCATGATGTTGCGCTGACCGTCGTGGGCGGCGCTGACCAGAACGGTCGGCCCGTGATTGAGCAAACGGTAGGCTTTGTTCAGGGGCACCGGGCGGCGGTGGGAATCGCTCATGGGATCTGCTCCGGGAAAAAGGAGCCGATTGTAGCGCCAGCATCGAAATACAGGCAGGTGAAAACTCTGTAGGAGCTGCGGCACGCTGCGATCATTTGATCTTGATGTTGATCCTCGGAATCAAGATCAAAAGATCGCAGCCTCGTTTCACTCGACAGCTCCTACAGGGGTTGGGTGCAGGTCAGTGGGAGAGTTGATTGGCGAACTGGCCGACGGCATTCACGACTTTCTGCGCACCGTCCTGAATCTCGACGATCACCGTGCCCGCCTCGGCCGCCAGCGCCAGCCCTTGTTCGGCCTGAAGCTTGCCGTCGGTCATCAGCGCCACGGCGTTGCGCGCCATTTCCTGGTTCTGCCGCACCACAGTGACGATCTCTTCGGTCGCCTGACTGGTGCGCGAGGCCAGTTGTCGCACTTCGTCGGCCACCACCGCAAAGCCTCGGCCCTGCTCGCCGGCACGGGCCGCTTCGATGGCAGCGTTGAGCGCCAGCAGGTTGGTCTGTTCGGCAATGCCGCTGATGGTTTTGACGATGGTACCGATCACCTGCGACTGCTCGTTCAGTGCCTCGATGCCCTCACCGGCAGCCTGCATGTGCCGCGACAGATCTCGCATTACGTTGACCGCTTCGGTCACCACCGTGGTACCGCGCTGGGCGGTGCTGTCGGTTTGCTGCGAGGTGCTGTAGGCGATGCTGGCTGCGTCGGCGACGGCTTGCTCGCGGTTGACCTGATCGGTGATCACGGTGGCGAACTTCACCACTTTGTACAGTTTGTCGTTGGCATCGACCACCGGGTTGTAGGACGCCTCCAGCCAGACCGTACGACCGTGGCTGTCGACACGCTTGAAGCGATCAGCCACGAACTCACCGTTGTTCAAACGGCGCCAGAAGTTTTGGTACTCGGCGCTGTTGTACTCCTCCGGCGTGCAGAACATGCGGTGATGTTTGCCCTTGATCTGCGCCAGGCTGTAACCCATGCCGCTGAGGAAGCGATCGTTGGCGTTCAGCACATTGCCGTTGAGGTCGAACTCGATTACCGCGGTCGAACGCACAAGCGCACCGATCAGGTTTTCGTGTTCACGAGAAGCTTCGATGGTGCGGGTCAGGTCGCTGGCGAACAGCGAAATGTGCTTGATGCGCCCATCCGAGGAACGCACCGGTTGCACGATCGAACGCAGCCACGCTTCTTCACCATTGCCGCGCAGCAGGCGCACGGCACCGGCGAAATGTTCGCCGCGGTTCATGGCGTTTTTGAAGCGGTGATGGAACTCGTCAGTCTTCACATGCGCCGGGACGATGTCTTCAATCGCCCGCCCGATCAGGTCCTGACTCTTGTAGAGCATCTCGGTGAGGAAGTTCTGGTTGACCGATTGAATGCGCCCGTCGGGCTCAAGGTTCAGCACCAGCATCTCGCTTTCCAGGCTTTCCTTTACCTGCACGAGGCTGGAGAGTTCTTCACGAAGAGCGGCCAGCTCTTGCTTCAGGCGTTTGTTGAACATGGGAAAGTACCGATGGGCAGGATAGAAAGCGGGATGCAGCCTAGCCATCGGCCTTGAAAATCTTTTCTGAAGAGCGTTTGCGACCGGTCAGTCAAAAATAATCTCGATAGGCCACTGGTCTGTTCTGTTCCCCACCGAGCGACTGCAAAACCCAGCGCTCTGGCCCGGCTATATCGGGTATCCTCAAGGCAAATTGCAACAATATGTTGCAGGTATCCGCCCGATAAGGAGTTCCGTTTTGGATTTATCGACCGCTGCCTGGATGGTTCACGACACCCGCCTGATTCTCTGCTGTCTGCTGGCCATTGCGACGATTATCGTGTTGATCAGCGCGACTAAACTGCCGCCGTTTCTATCGATCCTGATCGGTACTTTCATTGCCGGTGTCGGCGCTGGTTTACCGCCCGAAGACGTGGCCAAGGCGTTCAGCAAGGGCGCCGGGGCGATTCTCGGTGAAGCGGGGATCATCATTGCGCTGGGGTCGATGCTCGGTGCGCTGATGGCCGAATCCGGCGCCGCCGACCGCATTGCGTCGACCTTGCTCGGGCTGGGCAAAGGCAAGTCGTTGCCGTGGGTCATGGCGCTGGTGGCGATGGTGATCGGCCTGCCGCTGTTCTTTGAAGTGGGCCTGGTGATGATGGTGCCGATCATTTTCGTCATGGCTCGCCGTTCGGGTCAGCCGCTGTTGAAAATCGCGATTCCAGCGCTGGCCGGGATGACCACGCTGCATGCTCTCATGCCTCCGCATCCCGGGCCGTTGATTGCTGTCAGCGCGTTGCATGCCGACCTTGGGCTGACCATGCTGCTGGGTTTCAGCATCGCCATCCCGGCGGTGATTCTGGCCGGGCCGCTGTACGGCAACTGGCTGTCGAAACGCATGCACATTGATGAGCCGGCAGAACTCGGCGCGTTGTTCAGTGCGCCGCCGAAAGCGCCGCGCCAGCCGAGTTTCGCCATGTCGCTGCTGATCATTCTGCTGCCGGTGCTGCTGATGCTCGGCAGCACCCTGGCGAAAGTCGCGATGAGCCCGCAAAGCAGCGTCGCCCTGAGCCTGAAGTTTCTCGGCGAACCGTTGGTGGCGCTGAGCATTGCGGTGATGGCGGCGGTGATCTGCCTCGGTTGGGCCAACGGCATGCCCCGTGAAGACGTCGGCGGCACCCTGCGCAAAAGTCTGGCGCCGATTGCCGTGCTGTTGCTGACCATCGGCGCCGGCGGCGGCTTGAAGCAGACATTGCTGGATGCCGGCGTCAGTCAGACCATCAGCAAAGTCGCCGAAGGCGCGCATATGCCGTACCTGTTGCTGGCCTGGTTGATCGCTGTGGCATTGCGTCAGGCCACAGGCTCGGCGACGGTGGCCACGACCACGACGGCGGGGATTCTGGCGCCGATGATGGCGGGCCTCGCCGCGACGCAAAGTTCGTTGGTGGCATTGGCGATTGGTGCCGGCTCGGTGTTCTTCTGCCACGTCAACGACGCCGGCTTCTGGATGGTTCGCGAGTATTTTGGCTTGCAACTGAAACAGACGATCTGGGTCTGGTCGATCCTGCAAACCATCGTCTCGGTGGTAGGCCTGGCGGGGACGTTACTGTGGTGGCACTGGCTGACGTAACGGCCTCCGCGGGTTTGCGCTGAGGCCGTTAACTCGCCTTCAGGAACAGGGCGCCACGGATTGGCTGCCGACTCGGGGCATGCGCGCGCCGAAATACGCCGCGCTGACGATGCCGACCATGCCCATCACCGCGCAGAACATCACACAAATCCACGGGCTCCACGGCATCAGACCGATCAGCAGCAGCGGTGTGATGCTTGCCCACGCGGCGTAGGCGATGTTGTAGGTGAAGGAAATGCCTGACACGCGGATACGCGCAGGGAACAACCCGACCATCACCGACGGCACCGCACCAACCACACCGCACGCCAGACCGGCGACGGCGTAAGCCAGGCCAATCCATTCGCCGCCCATGATCAAACAGCCATACAGCACGCCGATGCCCAACGGTAGCAGCAAGCTATACAGCATGACCGTGCGCCAAGCGCCAATACGATCGACCAGCAACCCGGCGATCACGCAGCCGATATTGAGAAACACGATGCCCAAGGCACTGAGCGCGAAGGTGTGGCTGGCGGTCATGCCGAAAGTTTTCTGCATCATGGTTGGGGTGATCACTACGAACACCACCACCGCCGAGGTCAGCACGCAAGTCAGCAGCATCGCCGGCAACATCGCCAGACGATGCTCGCGCAGAACGGTGCGCAAGGGCAGCTCGACCCGTGCCTCGCGCTGCGCTTCCATGGCCATGAACACTGGGGTTTCGCTCAGCCAGCGGCGCAGATAAACGCCAATCACGCCGAACACACCGCCGAGCAGGAACGGATAGCGCCAGGCGTAATCAAGGATTTCAGCAGGTGTGAAGACTTGCGCGAGAAAGGTCGCGGTCAGTGCGCCGATCAAGTAACCGAACGTCAGCCCGGCCTGCAAAAATCCCAAGGCATACCCGCGATGACCGGCCGGCGCGTGCTCGGCGACGAACACCCAGGCGCTCGGCACTTCACCGCCGACTGCCGCGCCTTGCAGGATGCGTAGCGCCAGCAGCAACAATGGTGCGAAATAACCGATCTGTGCATAAGTCGGCATGATGCCGATCAGCAGGCACGGCAGCGCCATCATCAGGATGCTCAGGCTGAAGACTTTCTTGCGCCCGAGTTTGTCGGCGAAATGCGCCATCAGAATCCCGCCCAGCGGCCGCGCCAGATAACCAGTGACGAAGATCCCGAAACTTTGCAGCAGACGCAGCCATTCGGGCATTTCCGGCGGGAAGAACAACTGGCTGAGGGTCAGGGCGAAGAATACGAAAATGATGAAATCGTAAATTTCCAGCGCGCCGCCAAGGGCCGCGAGGCCGAGGGTTTTGTAGTCGGAACGGCTGAACGGCGCAGGTTTGGCCGGGGATTGGGCAGTCATGGCAAAGAACTCGGAAACAGGTAAAAAACCAAGGCGCCCATGGTCTACGCAAATGGGCTGGTGGACAACCCGTTAGACCATAGTCCCGGTTTTGCAAAACCTGCTCACAAAGCATCGGCAGTTGAATTACTGTTAATGCCTGTCCAGCGGGACCACGCCAACGCCGGCCAACCGCCGTAAACCCCATGTGGGAGCGAGCCTGCTCGCGAAAGCGTCAGTTCAGGCAACCTCAATGTTGAATGTGCCGACCTCTTCGCGAGCAGGCTCGCTCCCACAGGGATCTCTGTGTTGTCGAGATCGGCGAGCGTTCCCGCGGACCACAATAACCATAAAAAATCCGAGGTACTCCCTGTGGCCGTTGATATCGAAGATAGCCGCTCCGCACGCTTTGCCCTGCGCTGTTCAAGTTTTGCCGAACGCTGGTTTCCCGACTCCTGGGTATTCGCCGCGCTGGCGGTGATCATCGTCGCCCTGGCCACACTGGCCATGGGCGCCAAACCCACCGATGCGGCGATGGCCTTCGGGGACGGCTTCTGGAGTCTGATTCCGTTCACCATGCAGATGGCCTTCGTGGTGATCGGCGGCTACGTGGTCGCCAGTTCGCCGCCCGCTGTAAAACTGATTGATCGCTTGGCACGCATCCCGAAAAACGGCCGTTCCGCCGTGGCGTGGGTGGCGCTGATCTCGATGGTCGCGTCCCTGCTCAACTGGGGCTTGTCCTTGGTATTCGGCGGTTTGCTGGTGCGCGCCCTCGCCCGCCGCACCGATCTGAAAATGGATTACCGCGCTGCCGGCGCCGCTGCCTATCTGGGCCTTGGCGCGGTGTGGGCGCTGGGCTTGTCGTCGTCGGCTGCGCAATTGCAGGCCAACCCCGCCAGCCTGCCGCCGTCGATCCTGTCGATCACCGGGGTGATTCCGTTCACCGAAACGATTTTCCTCTGGCAGTCCGGCGTCATGCTGCTGGCGCTGATCGTGATCTCGATCATCATTGCCTACGCCACCGCTCCCGGGCCGAACTCGGCTCGCGATGCCAAGGCCTGCGGCATCGACCCGGCCTTCAACCTGCCTCTGCTGCAACCGCGCACGCGGCCGGGCGAATGGCTCGAACACAGTCCGCTGCTGATCATCGTGCTGGTGCTGCTGGCGGCGGGATGGCTGTTCCATGAGTTTTCGACCAAACCGGCGATCACCGCGATTTCCGGGCTCAATACTTACAACTTCCTGTTCATCATGCTCGGCGCATTGCTGCACTGGCGTCCGCGCAGTTTCCTCGATGCCGTGGCCCGGGCGGTGCCGACCACCACGGGCGTGTTGATTCAGTTCCCGCTGTATGGCTCGATTGCCGCGCTGATGACCACGGTCAAAGGCACCGACGCGCAAACCCTGGCGCACCACATCTCGACGTTCTTCGTCAGCATCGCCTCCCACGACACCTATGCGCTGCTGATGGGCGTGTATTCAGCGATTCTCGGTTTCTTCATTCCGTCGGGTGGCGGCAAGTGGATCATCGAAGCGCCGTACGTGATGCAGGTCGCCAATGATCTGCAATATCACCTCGGCTGGGCGGTACAGATCTACAACGCCGCCGAAGCGTTGCCGAACCTGATCAACCCGTTCTACATGCTGCCGCTGCTGGGCGTGCTGGGGTTGAAGGCGCGGGATCTGATTGGTTTCTCCTTCGTGCAACTGCTGGTGCACACGCCGCTGGTGCTGCTGTTGTTGTGGGCGCTGGGGACGACACTGGCGTATACGCCGCCAGTGATGCCGTAACAAAGCGGGCGCGGTCATGCTGGCCGCGCCCGCATTTTTCTCCTGAAACAGCCGTGTGTCGGGCTGCCTGTCGCAAATAATGGCTCAGAGCCATCATCCTGCTTTACCGCATCGCACCCTCGGTAATATTCTGCGCGCCCATAAATGTTTCCATTTTTTACCAAGCGCAAAGGGAGTTCGTTGCAATGATCGTAGGGATTGACCTGGGAACCACCAACAGCCTGGTCGCCGTCTGGCGGGGCGATGCCACCGAGTTGGTGCCCAATGCCCTGGGCCAGTTCCTGACACCAAGCGTCGTCGGCCTGGATGATCAAGGCCGGATTCTGGTGGGTCAGGCGGCGCGCGAGCGTCTGCACACGCATCCGCGCCTGACCGCTTCGCTGTTCAAGCGCCACATGGGCAGCGCCACGCAAACGTACCTGGCGGACAAGGCGTTTCGCCCGGAAGAACTCTCCGCCTTGGTGCTCAAGAGTCTGAAAGAAGACGTCGAGCGCGCATTTGGCGAAACCGTCACCGAAGCGGTGATCAGCGTCCCGGCCTACTTCAGCGACGCTCAACGCAAAGCCACGCGCATCGCCGGCGAACTGGCCGGGCTGAAGGTCGAGAAGCTGATCAACGAGCCGACCGCCGCCGCCCTCGCCTATGGACTGCATCAACGGGACAAGGAAACTTCGTTCCTGGTCTTCGACCTCGGTGGCGGCACGTTCGACGTGTCGATTCTGGAGTTGTTCGAAGGCGTGATGGAGGTCCGCGCCAGTGCCGGTGACAACTTCCTCGGCGGCGAAGACTTCGACACCGTGCTGCTTGAGCACTTCATCAGCCAGCACCGTTCCGCCGCAGACTTCCCGGAGCGCAGCAGCGTCATCCAGCCGCTGCGTCGCGAGGCCGAGCGCGTGCGCAAGGCGCTGGGTCAGGACGACAGCGCCGAATTCCGCTTGCAACTCGGTGAGCGGCAGTGGACGCACACCATTACTCAACAGCAGTTGGCGACGCTGTACATGCCGCTGCTCGAACGTCTGCGCGCGCCGATTGAACGGGCGCTGCGCGATGCGCGCATCCGCGTCAGCGATCTCGACGAGATTCTGTTGGTCGGCGGTACCACGCGCATGCCGCTGGTGCGCAAACTCGCTGCCGGGCTGTTCGGCCGGTTCCCGTCGATCACCCTCGACCCGGATCAGGTCGTGGCCCAGGGCGCAGCCATTCAGGCGGCACTCAAGGCCCGCGCCGCAGCGCTGGAAGAAGTGGTGTTGACCGATGTCTGCTCTTACACGCTGGGCATCGAGACCTCCACGCAGGTCGGCCGCAACTATGAGAGCGGCCACTACCTGCCGATCATCGAGCGCAACAGCATCGTGCCGGTCAGTCGGGTGAAAACCGTGTACACGCTGCACGACAATCAGGAACAGGTGGTCGTGCGCATCTTTCAGGGCGAAAGCCGTCTGGTCAAAGACAACGTGGCACTCGGCGAACTGGACATCAAGGTGCCGAAACGCAAGGCCGGCGAAGTTGCCCTCGACGTGCGTTTCACCTACGACAACAACGGTCTGCTCGAAGCCCAGGTGAAAATCCCCCTGACCGGGCAACAGCATTCGCTGGTCATCGAGAACAACCCCGGCGTGCTGTCACCCGAGGAGATCCAGCAACGCCTGGCGAACCTCGCACAACTGAAGATTCATCCGCGCGAGCAGCAGGTCAACACGCTGCTCAGTGCACGTCTGGAGCGCCTCTATCAGGAAAGCCTGGGCGATCTGCGTGATCTGATGGGCGATTGGGCCAAGCAATTCCAGATCGCGCTCGACTCTCAGGATGAGCGCCAGATCCGCGAAGTGCGCACCGATTTGAGCCGACGCCTGAGCGAACTCGACCGCACCCCGTGGCAATAAGGAGTCTGGCCATGGATTGCTGGTCGGTGCTGCACCTGCACGATGACGCCGAAGCCCGCGACATCAAGCGCGCCTATGCGCGGCTGCTGAAAACCTTCCGCCCCGATGAGGATGCCGAAGGTTTCCAGCGCCTGCGCGAAGCCTACGAGCAAGCGCTGGCGATTGCCCGGTGGCGCCTTGAAAACGCTGAACCCGAGGAGGAACAAGACACCGACGTCGCCACGGCGTCCAGCGCCTTTGCCGCGCTGGCGTTCGATGCTGCGCTGGCAAACAAACACAGCCACCGGCAAAACCAGCCGTGGGAATTTGCCGATCTCGACGTTCCGCCCGTCAACCCGGCAGCCCCAGAGCCTTTTGCACCGCCGGCGAAGGATGATGTTTTGCCTGTCGAGCCACTGACGGCGGCCCCGGACACAGAAGCGTATGTGCTTGAAGCGCAGGCCGCACGGCAACTGCTTGAGGGACTGTCGCCAGAAAATCTCGGCGAGCGTTGGGATCAGGCGCAACAGCAAAGCTGCGCCAAGGCGTTCGAAAGGCTGCTGCTGCAACGGTGTTTTGACCAGCCACAATTGCGCAGCCCAGTGCTGCACTGGGCCGTCGAGCACCTCGGATGGCTAGGGCCGTGGCAAGACGTGCTGATGAATGATCGCCAGCGCGACCTGCTCGCCGAAAGCCTGATGGCCGATTATCGAAACGCCCTGCAAGCGCTGCTCGAAAGCCAGAGCGAACGCGAATTTCTCAACGTGCTCAAACGCTACAGCGCTCAACCGTGGCTGCAGGTATTCGATCGCCGCGAACAATGGCAGCAAACCCTTTTGCACTTGCTCAATGACACTGAGTGGAGCGTGCCGCTGTTCGACCGCATCGGCCAACTGTTCGGCTGGGATCACAACAAAGGCCTGCACCCGCAACCGGACTGGCTCTGGGACACCTTGATCGAACGCTGCGAGCAGGAAAGTTTCTACGACAATCTGCGCGCCAAGGCTGAAAGCGACCGCACGTGGGCGGCCGATGTTCAGGCGGCGCACTTGTTGATCAACCCGCTCAAGCCTCTGCAGCAAAAGAAAATCATCGACGGCTTTGGCCAGAATGAATGGCAGGCCTGCCATGACTTGTCGGAAAAGCTCACGTGGCGCTTCCCCGAGCTGCTCGCACGTTTGCCTTATGCCGATGTTTTTTACTGGCGACGGTTCTTTCCACGACCGATTGCCGCCGAAACCTGGGTGTGGGTCTGGACAGCGATTGCCTTGGCGCTGCTCCTGCAACATCTGTCCTCCCAAGAAAAAACGGCCATGCACCTCGTCTTCATGCCGATGTTGTTTGCCTGCGTGCCGGTATGGTTTTTTCGCTTTGCCCTGAGTTGGTGGGTGGTGCTCACGTCCTATGTCATCGTGCCGGACCTGTGGCTCACCGAATGGCTGATACCGCGCAAATGGAACCCTGACACGCGCTGGCTGCTGATACGCCACGGAGTACCGCAAGGGATGATGGTGCTGCTGTTTTCGCTGATGCTCGGGCCGCTGGGCGCGCTCACTTATGTCGGCACGCTCCTGATCGGGCTGGTGCACAAACGCCGTATCGGTTCGCTCGATCCGGAACTGAGCAGCCGCCGCCCATGGCTGACCGCATTGCACTGGGCGCACTTCAGTCCGCTGCAATTGCTGTTTCTGGTGGTCATGACCGCCGTAACAGCGGCCAGCAGGCTCGGCTATTCGCTCACCCAGCTCATGCCCGGCTAGGAGCGCAACGACAAAACGCTCTGTCACCCAACCGTCATATTCCCTTGCTAGCGTCCGCCCGAAACATACTGAAACAATTAAGCAAAACGGGCTGAACGATGAAAGACGACACAGACGGCACTGACGCAGCTGAATCCAATCAACCCACCGACACCAGTCGCCGCCGCTTCCTCGGCGGCGTCGCGGTGCTCGGTGTCGGAGCCACACTGGCCGGGTGTGGCAGCGCAGGTGATCAACCGGGCAAACCGGCCGAGCGCCCGCTGACGCCCGCCGAACTGGACAAGTCCCTGCGCGATCAGGTGAAAACCGTGGTGGTGATCTACGCCGAGAACCGCAGTTTCAATAATCTGTTCGGTGATTTCCCCGGTGTCGAAAAGCCGCTGGCCGCACTCAAGCCCGGCGACTATCAACAACGTGACCGCGACGGCTCGCTGCTGCAAACCCTGCCACCCGTTTGGGGCGGCGTCCTGCAGATCGGCCCGCAAACCCTCGATGGCGTGTCTTACCCCAGCGCCACGCAGTTTCAGGAAAACCTGCCCAATGCACCGTTCGCCCTCAAAGGCCCGAATGGCGAAGACTTGCCATTCGGTCTGGTGACCCGCGATTTGTGGCACGTGTTCTATCAGAACCAGATGCAGATCAATGGTGGCAAGAACGACGGCTTCGTCGCTTGGGCCGACTCCGGTGGTTTGACCATGGGTCATTACGCGCAGAGCCGTTATTCCCTGCGCCTGTGGGACGTCGCTCAGGAGTTCGTGCTGTGCGACAACTTCTTTCAGGGCGCCTTCGGTGGCTCGTTCCTCAACCACCAGTACCTGATCAGCGCCACCGCGCCGTTCTATCCGGACGCAGCCAATTCGGTGGCCAAGTCGCAGATCGCCGCGCTGCAAAGCGATGATCCGGCCGATCCGCGCCTCAAGCCGCTGGACGCATCGCCGGCCAGCGCCATGAGCGGCCCGCCGCAGTTCGGCCCGAGTGCGCTGACCCCGGACGGCTTTGGCGTCAACACCCTCGCGCCGCCCTATTGGCCCACCTGGATTCGCGACCCCGAGCGCCCGGCGTATTCGAAAGCGGATCTGCCCAACGTCATGGTGCCGCAGACCCACGAGCATATCGGCGACAAGTTGTCGAAAAAGAACATTGACTGGGCGTGGTATGCCGGTGCGTGGCAGGCGACGCTGGATCAGTACAAGGATTCCGGCGGCATTCCGAAAATCCCCAACTTCCAGTATCACCATCAGCCGTTCAACTACTTCAAGCAGCAAGGTCCGGAGAACCCCGCCGAACGCAATAAACGCTTGCGCGATGCCGGTCTGGGTGACGAATCGAGCAGCAACAAGTTCTTCGCCGATGCCGAAGCGGGCAAGTTGCCGGCGGTGAGTTTCTACAAACCCCAAGGCAACCTGAACATGCACGCCGGTTATGCCGATGTGGCTTCCGGGGATCGACATATCGTGCGTGCGTTGAAAGTGCTGCGCGAAAGCCCCCAGTGGAAAAACATGGTGGTCATCGTCACGGTCGATGAGAACGGTGGTTGGTGGGATCACGTCGCGCCGCCCAAGGGCGACCGCTGGGGTCCGGGGTCACGCGTGCCGGCGCTGGTAGTGTCGCCGTTCACGCGCAAAGGCACGGTGGATCACACGGTCTACGACACCGCGTCGATCCTGCGGCTGATCACCCGTGTCTTCCAGTTGGAGACCCTTGACGGCCTCAAGCAACGGGACGAGGCGATGATTGCCCGGGGTCAGAAACCCATGGGCGATCTGACCAACGCCCTGCATTTTCAGGCTTGAAAACCCGCCCTGCGAGTTTGCGCAAAAATCTGCCGATGACGGCTTCTCTGTCAAACGCGGCTGATCCACTATGAGGCGCCCCCGATACGCGGGGGAACCCACGCTGAAAAGGATCTGAGCATGTTCAAACTCGCAGGACTCACACTCGCCGCGCTCACACTGAGCGCAGCCGCCCACGCCGATGTCGATCTGAAACTGGGCAGCACCGAACGCGTCACCCGTCTCTTCGCTTACCCCAACAATTGCAGCGTGATCTGCTTCCGCAACTGGACGCTGGAACAGACCGTCGCCCATTACCTGAGCCAGAGCGTGCAACGCGATGGTTATGCCGATGCCAAGGTGTTGGTAAAAACCGACAACGGCCAGCTCTACGCCGAAATCACCGGCGTGCCAAAGGATTACGATAAACCGCTGTCGGCGCTGCTGGACGCCGGGGATCTGGCCTACACCGGCGCCAGCAAGCTCAACGCCGATGGCAAATGGGCCTACAGCTGGTACCTGTTCCTGCCGCTGGGCATGGCTCTGGAAAACCGCAAAAGTGTCGAGTTGCTGCATTTCCCGCCGGATTACTCGCTGACGCAAGCGCAGGATTATCTGCGTTCGAACACCACTGATCGTTGGGCGACTCTGTTGACCGACAACGGCATCCCCGCCGCCCAGACACCAGCGTTCCAGACCATTATCGACATCGCCCCGATCGCGGCACCGTCCAACGCCGGCAGTGATCTGGAAGGCGTGTATGACTATTTCAAGGACTACCAGACCACCCTGGTCAAACAGTTCAGCCAGACCGCCAGCGGCACGACGCTGCCAATGGTCGCGTTCGGCGCACCGGTGCGTAACTGGATCAAGCAACAATACGGGCCAACCGTGAATGTCTTGGGCCTGGCGACGATCAGCCCAAGCGAAGGCGTGAAAGTGCCGGTGCTGGGTTCCAACCATCCGAGCTATATCTGGTATGCCGCTGACCCGAAAAGCTACACCGGCGACGACGCCCAGGCCAAGGCTGATGCTGCGGGTCTGAAAGTCATGGGTCAGGATTTGAGCGCGGCCTGCTGGCAGGCTGGCATGGGCAGCAAACCGGGCAGCGATGCGCAGGCCACCCTCAACAGTTGCACACAGACGTGGCAGGTGACGCAGAAGGTCAAAACCTGCGAGTTGTTCTACACCTCGATCCGCAACCTGACCCCGGATCAGGCCGTCGCCAAGTGCGCGACCACCCCGATCAAGGCGCAACTGAAGCAATTGCAGGCACCGCTGCCGGCCACCGCCGTTCCCGCCCCGCACCTGTAATCGCCGAAAGCGCTCCCGTGTCAGCCAATGCTGACGCGGGAAAGCGTCTAAATCGCCTGTCAGATCTGACAGTAGACCGGCTATACCTAATACGACACGATTGGATCCAAACAGAAGTATTGCAGTGCTGACAGGACGTCAACCCAAAGAAGTCGCAAAACCTTTGCGACAAGGACTGTTATGAATATCCACGCCATGGCGCAATCGGCGCCACGCGATACTGAAGGTATTTACCCCTTCGCCGGTTTGCCCGTGCGACTGGGGTTTCCCGCCAGTGCCGATTTCGAAATCATCCACGATGCGCACGGCAGCCCTATGGCGGTCGCAGCGCGAAGCGAGTTTGTGCAAAGTCATCGGATATGCCGGGTGTCCGGGCAACTACTGCCCTATCGCTGCCGACAGACCCGACAAATGCTGACGGGCATCCACATTTACGATCCGCGCTTTTGCGGTTTGATCGAACACGCGTGCGACCCCAACGTATTTCTCGACATGAGCGAGCTGTGGTTGTGGGCGTTAAAAGATATCCACAGGGGGGAGCGGCTGACCATGGACTACGCCGCCACCGAAGACAAACTGCTGCATCAGTTTGCCTGCGGCTGCGCAGCCAAACGCTGTCGAGGGTGGATCACCGGTCACGACGAGCCACCCAGTATCGAGGGCCAGCACTTTTTACAGCGCTGGCGGCTCTCGGGTTTGCGCTGACAGCCCGGTTACAAAGCGCCAACCGGACGCAAACGATACTGCGGCGGCAATTGCTCAAAACCGCTGATGGTGGTGTTCAGGCTTTTCCAGCGACCATCCTTGATGCCGTAGATGCAACCGTGGATCGACAGGCTCTGCCCACGATGCCAGGCGTTCTGGATGATGCTGGTGTGCGCGACGTTGGCCACTTGCTGGATCACGTTGAGTTCGCACATCCGATCAACCTGCTCTTCTTCGGTCGGCAGCTTGGCCAGTTCTTCGCGTTTCTCGTAGTACAGATCGCGAATCGAACGCAGCCAGCCATCAATCAGGCCAAACTGACGATCCTGCATTGACGCGCGCACACCGCCACAGCCGTAGTGGCCAGTGACGAGGATGTGTTTGACCTTGAGTACGTCGACCGCGTACTGGATCACCGACAGGCAGTTGAGGTCGGTGTGTAGCACCACGTTGGCAACGTTGCGGTGCACGAACAGATCGCCCGGCAGCATGCCGACGATTTCGTTGGCCGGCACACGCGCATCGGAGCAGCCGATCCACAGATATTCCGGCGTTTGCTGGCGCGCCAGTTTGGCGAAGAAATCCGGGTCTTCCTTGGTGATCGCGTCAGCCCAACGTTCGTTGTTATCAATCAGGTCTTGTAAGTCATGCATGCTGTAAGGCCTCAAGAAAGATGCGCTGGTATGACAGACGACCGCCCGTCGGGGTCACGCCGCCAACGCAAGTGATTTCATTGGAATTCTCGTGTGCCCGGCGAGTCCACCTAAGTAAGGCCCACAGTATGAGGAATTGCCATGACTGATTCACGACGCCCTTACGATGCGGTGCAACCAGAACCCATTGATGATAACGAAGACCGCATGGGTTCGGTGCATGAGCTGGATTTCGATGAAGACCAGCCCAGCGCGAAAATCGGTGATGAGATTCCCGAGCGTGAGCGCGAGCAGTTGATGCCGCGTGAGCGGGTGCGCGAGGCCGGTTTTACCGGTGCATCGACCGCTGACCATGAACCCACCGACGATGACTTGAGCCCGGAAACGCTGATTCACGAAGACGGTGCGCGGGATGCCGAAGAGGCCGGGGAAGGCAATCAGGCGGATTGGGATTTGAGCATTGTCGATGAAGATGACATCGGCGGTGGCAATGGGCTGGATGAGGCGGAACTGGCGCGGCGTGATCCGCTGGATGGCAACCGCTAGCAGACGTGCCCCCCTGTAGGAGCTGCCGAAGGCTGCGATCTTTTGATCTTGGTCGTAACATCAAAATCAAAAGATCGCAGCCTTCGGCAGCTCCTACAGGTCATCAGTCAACCAGGGTGCAAGCCATGACCACGGCATCCTCGCGCCCGCCCACCGCCGGATAATAATCCCGACGCCGGCCAATCTCATTGAAGCCATAACGCTCATACAACTTGAACGCGCCCGTATTGCTGTCACGCACTTCCAGAAAACATTCCCGCGCCGAAGCCGCATACGCCCGCGACATCAAGTGCTCAAGCAACGTCAGCCCCAGCCCACGCCCCTGATTTTCAGGTTTGACGGTAATGTTGAGCAGATGCGCCTCATCCAGAATGATCTGCACCACCCCGTGACCAACCTGCTGCTCACCCTCGAACATCAGCCAGATCTGGTACTTGCCCAGCCCATCAAGAAAAATCCCGCGAGTCCACGGGTGGCTGTAAGCGGCGTACTCGATTTTCAGCACGGTTTCCAGATCCGCCTCGGTCATCGGGCGGAACGATACAGCGTCACTCATTCGATTCTTTCCAGCGCGCCATCAGCCGACGCATGGCTTGCCACACAGCGGCCTTGCGCTGTGGCTCTTCCATTAACAATTCCAGACCGGGAATGGCCCAGGCCGAGCCCAGACCTTCGATCTGCAATTCACGATTGAATGCTTCGGCATCCGCTTCACCGGCAAAACGTACCGCCGGTAGGCCGATCAGCCACAGGCAGGCGCACGGAGCGGCTTCCATTTGCACCGAAAGGAAACCCTGAACGAAGTCGCGCGCCGCGTCCGGGCCCTGATCCATGGTGCCGCGATTGAGCCACGGCCAACGCACCGGTTCGCCGACGATTTGCGGCGCATCCGGCAGACCGGCGGCGCGCAGCATGTCCTTGAGCAACAGATAAGCCGGATCACGGCTCTGGAACGGTTCACCTGTGGGTAACTCGACCAACAACAGGCAGCGCCCGGCACGAAGCAATTGCAGAGCAAAACGTGGCGGTGGCACTGGCGCCGGTTTGGCGACAACCGGCGTGTCGTCGGCCTCTTCCACCGGTTTGGCGTTGGTCCGGGTGCTGGCCAACGAAGGACGCGGCACTTCGATCTTCGGCCGTTCGGCCGGACGAGCGGCAGGCTGCGCGGGCGCTTCGACCGCAGGCGCAAGCACCACCGGCGCCTCTACCTCGGGCTCGGGCATGTCCAGCAGCTCGGGCCGTGAAGGCGCGGCGAAAGGCAATTCGGTGCGCGGCAGCCAGTTGACCACCTGCATGGCGTTCAAATAGGCGCGGCGGCGGGACTCGATTAGCAAGGGTCGGCCACTTGTGGATAACTGAAGTGCGCTGATTCTACCGCCGTTCGCTCAAGATCGCCCGTTGTTGATCGATAGACTTGGTCTAAAGAAAGCGACAGTCCGTCCCGAGAGTGAATCGCATCCTTCGTGATGCAGTACAATCGCCGCTTTTCATTGCCAACCAGCCGGGCATTCCGATGATCGAACCCAAGCGCGTCTTGCGCGCCCTCGCTGAACACTGGGCATTGCTTGAGCCACTGTGTGAGCATTTCGACCAAGGCACATTGAGCCTCAACGAACTGCGCTCGCAACTGGCCGCCCAACAACTGGACAGCACACCGCAGGACATCACCAGCCTGCTCGACGTGTGGATTCGCCTCGATATTCTGATTCCGGTGGCGAAAAGCCCGAACCGTTTCGAGCTGAATGCGCAGATTCACGACTTCCTCGCTTACCTGCGTCGTGAGCACCGGCTGGGCCTGTGCCTGGAAATCGAAGCCTATCTGCGTCACCTCGAGCGTCTGGCCGGTTACATCCAGGACGCGTTCGACATCCGCGACGGCCACGACCTCGCGCGCCAGTTGCGCCTGCTCGACATGCGCGTGCGCGATGTGCTGAAGAAGCTCGACAACGACGAACAGGCCCTGGTCGCCGTCGCCGAGCGCGCGAAGACCAGCGATCGACAAATTCCGCTGCGTCAGCGTTACGCCGAAGTGCTGGCGACGTGGGACGAATATGTCGAGCCGATGATCGATCTGGTCAACGCCGACGGCGCCTTCGAACAAGGCGTGCGCAAGGTCGAAACCGTGCTGCTGAAGATGCTCAGCGAACAGCAGCGCCTCGGCCATCTGGTCGATGACGACATGCTGCTGCGCACCCACGCGCGCATCCTCGAAATGCAGACCAGTGCCCAGCTGACTTTGCGTCATGCCCGTGAACTGCTGCTGCCGCTGCGTGAAGAAGCGCGTCGGCACAACGCCGTGACCCGTGGCGCCGCGTTGGCGTTGGCAGCGATTCGCCGCAAAGGCATCGACGCCGTGCCGCAAGCGGCGATGCCGCTGTTTACCCGCCCGCAGAGCACCTTCCTCGGCAGCGCCAGTCAGGTCGAAGCCTACGTTTATGCCTTGGCGCGATTCGAGCCGAAACCGGCGCGCTTCCCGAAAGCGCACAAAACGCAGAAAGGCGAAGCCCCACGCGCGCCACGCACCGTTCGCGAGATGGTCGACCGCTGCGAAGAAGCCCTGCCGATGCCGGATCTGATGACCTGGCTGTTGGAACAGGAACCGGACGGCGCCACCGACGAATTGCTCTACTGGTTCTCGCGCCTGTCGCGGGAAAAACGCTTCAAGCGCGAGCGTCTGGAACGCCGCGAATACCACACTCACGAGCACCAGGTCAGCCTGCGCTCCTTCGCCCTGCTCTCGGCCAGCGATAACGCCGCCGAGAATTCTGCGAGCATCCCCAATGCATCTTGATCTTTCCGAACTGTCGCAACTCGCGCCGATTTTCCGCGAGCTGTTCAAGGGCTACCACGTCAGCCGCCGCGACCCGGAGCTGTACGCGCAACTGTCGAACTTCCAGGATCAATACCGCACGCTGTTCAAGGCGCTGGGCTTTGAACTGGTCTGCGATACCCGTGGTTTCTACTACTTCGTGCCGGACATGGCCGCCGCGGCGGTGAACAAGACTGCCCAGCGTCTGGCGCTGTTCACCTTCATCCTCGTCGAGCATCTGGCCGATCAGGGCCGCGACCCGATTGCCGTGCTCGATGGCGGCAGCCTCGGCCGCGAAGAGCTGCCATCGCTGCTGGAGAAATACCGCGACCTGTTCATTCAGGCCGAAGTGCAGACCGTTGAAGAACTCGAAGAAAAGATCATGCGCCGCATGACTCAGCTCGGCTTTGCCAGCGAAGAAAACGGCGTGTACCGCTTCCTGCCGCCGATGCACCGCTTCCTCGACGTCTGCCTGTCGGTACAGCAGGACCGTGATCTGGCGGCCAGCGTGCACAGCGTGCTGCCGTTGCCAGCACCGGTGCTGATCGACGAAGCGGCCGAAGCCAAATTCCTCGAAACCGACGACCCGCTCGATCTTTCCGAATTTGAAGAAGAGAGCGAAGAAGACGCACTGGCCCGCGCCATTGCCGAAGAACAGGAGTCCGACGCATGAGCCAGGAACGCTACGGCATCCGCCGCTTTGCCCTTTTGAACACCGCCGGTTACAGCCTCGGCCTGTTCCCGCTGGAAGAACCGCTGTCGGTTTACGGCGCGAACAACCTCGGTAAATCGGCATCGATCAACGCCTTGCAATTCCCGATTCTGGCGCGCATGTCGGACATGAGTTTCGGCAAATACAGCCTGGAACAATCGCGGCGCTTCTACTTCGCTTCCGACACCAGCTACATCCTTGTCGAAGTGAATCTGCCCCACGGCCCGCACGTGATCGGCGTGGTCGGTCGCGGCCCGGGCGGCGGTTTCGGTCACCAGTTCTTTGCTTACGCCGGCAAGCTCGATCTGGCGCATTACCAGAAGAACGACACCTGCCTGCGCCAGAAAGAGCTGTTCAGCAACCTTGAAAAAGAAGGCCTGAAAGCCTACGAACTCAAGCCTGATGAGCTGCGTCGTTTGCTGGTGGGCGGTCATACGTCGATTCCTTTGGATCTGACCCTGATTCCACTGCGCTCCACCAGCGAACAGAGCCTGAAGACTTTCCGTGCGCTGTTTATCAACCTGCTGCACATGCGCGAAATCACCGCGGCCAAGCTCAAGCAGTTGTTCCTCGATGCCTTCGAACACAGCCTGCGTTCCGGCAGCGTCGATTACATCGCCGCCTGCGAAGAAGCCTTCCGCGACGTGCGCCGGATGGAACAGGACTACAACTCGCTGGTCGCTGCCGGCCCGTTGGTTGAAGCCTTGGCCAACGGCGTGAAACAGCGCGACGTGCTGCGCGGCAAACTGCATCGCCTGTCGCCACTTCTGGATTCGTTGCTCGGCACCTGGTCGGACTACGCCAGTGCGCGCAAAGAAGAGCTGACGATTCAGGCCGACCACTACCGTGGCGAGCAGGACAGTCTGCAAAACGATCAGCGCGGTGGCACCCAGGAACTGATGCGTCTGGAGCGGGAAATTTCCGGTATCCAGCGCTGGCTCGGCGAATTGTCGGTGCTGAAAAATCGCTTCGCCCTGGTCGATGACGTCAAAGTGCTCGAGCAACAATTGCTCGCCGCCAAAGACGCCCACGACGAACTGGCCGGTGCCTTGGCGCAATCGCGTCAATTCAGTGCGGAAGATCTGGAAGAGCGCGTACGCGATCTGGAAAAACGCCTGAAGTCGGTGAAGCAGCAACTCGATCACGCCGACAACAACAGCTACGCCCGTCTGCGCGAGGAGTTCTCGCAACAGGACGTCGAGCGCTTGATGCGTCTGTTCAACAGCGCGCTGTTCAGCCTGCCGCTGGGCGAACACGGCATCACCCTCGACGACGACGGCGAGTGGGTCAAATCGGTCGAGCTGATTCTCGATGGCTTCAAGGGCGAGCGCTTCGAAGTGCCGGGCTTGTCCATCGACATCTCGCACATCGAGCCGCCGGCGCTGCAGGCCTTGGCTGACCGCGCTGCGCTGCGCGACCAGAAAGAGCGTCTGGAAAAAGAACTCAAGCAACTGAAAACCCAGCAAGCCGTGGCCGCCGACCGCGCCGCGAGCAAGACCCAGACCGAAGCGCTGTACCAGCAAGTGCTGGACGCGCAGAAAGCCCTGGAAGATTTCCGCCGCACGCAGACTTTGAGCGCTGAAGAAAGCGACAAGCTCGAGCAACTGGCGCAGATGGAAGGCGCGCAGGACGAACTCAAGCGTTCCAGTGACGCCTTCACCGAACGCGTCCAGCAACTGTCGGCCAAGCTGCAACTGGTCGGCCGCCAGATCGCTGACATGGAAGCCAAACAACGCACCCTCGACGATGCGCTGCGCCGTCGTCAGTTGTTGCCGGCGGATCTGCCGTTCGGTACGCCGTTCATGGATCCGGTCGACGATTCGATGGATAACCTGTTGCCGCTGCTCAACGACTATCAGGACAGCTGGCAAGGTCTGCTGCGCGCCGACGGCCAGATTGAAGCGCTGTACGCGCAAGTGCGCCTGAAAGGCGTGGCCAAGTTCGACAGCGAAGACGACATGGAGCGCCGTCTGTCACTGCTGATCAACGCTTACGCGCACCGCACCGATGAAGCGCTGACACTGGGCAAGGCCCGTCGCGCGGCAGTCACCGACATCGCCCGAACGCTGCGCAACATTCGCAGCGACTACGACAGCCTCGAACATCAACTGGCGCTGTTCAACCGCGAGATCAACAAGCGTCAAGTGTCCAACCTGCAGAGCTTCCGCATCGTCCTTGCGCCGAACAAGGAAGCGCTCAAGCACATCGACCAGATCATCCACAGCGCCGGTCAGTACGAAGAAGGCGAAACCCTGTCGGTGTTCGACCTCAGCCAAAGTGCCGAGCAGGACAACAAGAACGAAGAGGCCAAGGAATACCTGGCGCGGCTGGTGGCGGCGAACCACAACCAACTCGGCCTCAAGGACTTGTTCGAACTGGCCTTCGAGATCACCAAGGTCAACGGCCAGCCGGTGATCCACACCGACATTGATGGCGCGGCGTCCAACGGTACGACCATGACCATCAAGGCGCTGACCAACATGTACTTGTTGCTGCACTTGATGGATCGCGATCTGGCCGGTCGCGTGCGCCTGCCGTACTACCTCGACGAGGCCGCAGACATCGACGAGAAAAACCAGGCTGCACTGCTGGAAACCAGTCTGCAACTGGGCTTCGTGCCGATTCTGGCGAGTGTGAAGCCGCAGGTCTGCGCCAGTGTCGCGATCGACCTGGAAGGTGGCAGCGGCCCGGCGGGGATCTACATTGATGAGGCGGACTGGAAGTACATCCGTCGCCATGATGTGGTGAAGGCTACGGTCAATGTTGAAGCGGATGAGCCGGAGCTGGATGCGGTTTGATCGGCATTAACTGAAGGCAAAAAAAGGGCCGCGATCTGTTTGGATCGCGGCCCTTTTTTATGGCTTGGGATTTGTGCTGATTTTGCGGGCCCTATCGCGAGCAGGCTCACTCCTACAGTTGGAATGCGCTCCCCTGTGGGAGTGAGCCTGCTCGCGATGGCGCCACTTCAGACACCATAGAATCACTTACCGAGGGAAATCTTCGGCGCCCAGGTCAGCCACTCATCCTCAAACTTGTCGAACAGCGGAAACGTCTGCTCAGCTCGCGCCGGGTTACCCATGCGCTCGCCATCCGGCGTGGCGAAGGCAATCCCTCCCTGAATCGCCGTCTCCAGCGACTCGGTGCGCACCGTCAGCCCGTTGAACAAACCGATATCAAACCCGACACCGCTGGTGTTCCAGAACCGGCTACCGCTGCGCACCAACGGCGCGTATTTCGGCTCGATCAGAATGTGCACCAACACGCGATCAGCTGTCTGGCCCAGTTCATAACCTGTGACCTTACCCACGGTAATTTCACGGTAAGTCACCGGCACACCCGGCTTCAGCGAACCACGACGGGCCGCGCTCAAGACCAGACTCAGACCGGCCTCTTGCTTGGTCACTTCCGGCGCATTGGCCAAGGCCACAAAGTTCTTCTGCGGGCCGAGGTTCTTCGCCGCCGGTTGCACTTCGATGTACTTCCCGGTCACCAGGGTTTCCAGATTTTCTGTCTTGATCAGGCCGAGCTCCGGTTTTACCACCCAGAACTGGCTACCAACCCGGGCGATCTTCTCCGGCACTTCGGTGATGCGCGCCGTGAGGATCACCGATTGCAGATCGTCAGTCAGATCAACACTTTCAATCTTGCCGACATCCAGGCCCTTGAAGCGAACTGGCGTGCCGCTGCGCAAACCATCGGCGCGATCGACCTTGATCGTGACCACGGCACCCTTCTGATTAGCGTCATCGTGGTTGGCGAACAGACGGAAGCGCGGAATGCGCTTCTGTAACGGCGCCTTGGCTTGCGGTGTTTCGAAAGCGATACCGCCGGCCATCAGGGTTTGCAACGACTCGCTCTTCACTTGGATTCCGCCGGTCAACCCGCCGGTCAGCGTGACACCGCTGACGTTCCAGAAGCGTGTCGAGGCGTTGACCAGGTTTTCGTACTCCTTCTCGATGTGCACACCGATGACTATCTGCTTGCGAGTCTTGGAGAACTGGTAGCTCTGAACCGAACCGACCTTGACCTGTTTGAACAGAATCGGACTGCCGACATCAATCGAGCCAAGTGTATCGGTGAACAACACCAGGTGCAGGCCCGGCGAACGCAGATCCAGCGGCGGCGCCTTCGGCCGTGCCTCGAACTCGCGTTTCGGCGGCGCGCCTTTATCACCCGGACGCACAGCGATGTAGTTACCTTTCACCAAAGCTTCCAGACCGGTAATGCCCGCCAGGGAAATCGACGGCTTCACTACCCAGAACTGCGTGCCGTCCACCAGATAGTCTTCAGCCAACGGATCAAGAGTCAGTTCGGCAGTGGCGCTGTTCAGGTCCGGATCGACCTTCAGCGCCTTCAGGTTGCCGACCTGAATACCTTTGTACATCACTGGTGTACGGCCAGCCTGCAGACCTTCGAAATCGCTGAGTTTGACCTTCACACGGATCCCGGCAGCGGCCGCATCGAAGTCTTCGTACAGACGAAATGGCAGGCTTGGATCGGTCGGCGGGCTGTCCTTGCGGTTTTCGGGTGTGGCGAAAGCGATACCACCGGCGACGATGCTGGCCAGCGATTCGCTGCGCACTTTCACCCCGGACAGGTTGGCGTCGATGCTGATGCCGCTGGCGTTCCAGAAACGCGTGTGTTTGCGCACCAGTTTGGCGTAGGTCGGCTCAATGAAAACCTTGAGCTCGACGGTACTCTGGTCTTCCGAGAGCAAGTAGCTTTTGACCTGGCCGACCTTGATCTGCTTGTAGAACACGGGGCTGCCACGGTTCAGTGATCCGAGACGATCCGCCTTGATAGTCAGGTGCAGACCGGGCTTGGCGTCCGACAGCGGCGGCTCTTCGGCCAGCGCCTTGAACTTGCGCGTCGGTTCGCCTTCGCCGGGGCTGATAGCGACGTAGTTACCCGAAACCAGAGTTTCCAGGCCGGTGATACCGGCCAGGGTCACGCTCGGTTTGACCAGCCAGAAACGCGTGCTGGTCTTGAGGTATTGCTCGACGTCCTTGTTCATCTCAACGGTGGCGATCACACCTTTTGAGTTGCCTTCATCGTCGAGCTTAAGCGCCTTGACCTTACCGACCGGCATGCCTTTGTACATGACCTCGGTCTTGTTGGCCTGGATGCCTTCGCCACTTTCAAAGCGGATCTGAATCTCGATACCGGTTTCGGAGTAGGCACGCCAGCCGAGCCAGCCGCCGATGATCAGCGCGATCAGAGGCAGAACCCAAATGGCAGACCAGTTCGAAGCCGGTCGGGTTTTCGCTACGGGCAAATCAGTCATGGTCGTCGTCCGACTCCGTGTTATCCCAAATCAGTCGGGGATCGAAAGTTACTGCGGCGAGCATCGTCAGAATCACCACACTGGCGAAGGCGATGGCGCCAAGATTGGCTTCGACACTGGCAAGCCGGCCGAAGTTGACGACCGCCACGAGAATGGCGATCACAAAAATATCGAGCATCGACCAGCGGCCGATGAACTCGATAAAGCGGTACATCCAGATACGCTGACGCGCGGACAACGGTTGGCGTCGTTGTACCGAAAACAGCAGCAGCGCAATACCCACCAGTTTGAAGGTGGGCACGAGAATACTGGCGATAAACACCACAGCCGCGATCGGAATCATGCCGTGCTGCACCAACTGGATCACGCCGGACATGATAGTGCTCGGATCACCCTGGCCCAAAGAACTGACAGTCATGATCGGCAGCACGTTGGCTGGAATGTAGATAATCGCTGCCGTGATCAGCAGTGCCCAGGTACGGGTGAGGCTGTCAGGCCTGCGAGCGTGAACCAATGCACCGCAGCGGGTGCAGGTCTGCTCGTCGGTGTCCGCTTCCTGCCTGTTCAACTCATGACATTCGGTACAGACCAGAATGCCCGCATCAATCGCCCGCATGAGCGTCCTCTCCTGATAACGCCTGCCAGATCTGGTGCGGTGACATCACCACTTCCAGCCAGACCTGAACCAACAACAAGCCGATGAAACACGCCAAACCCAGGCCTACGGTAATGGCTGCCATGTCTGCCAGTTTGACGATCGCCACCAGTACGCCCATGAGGTAGACCTCGAGCATTCCCCAGTCTTTGAGGTGGTGATAAATGCGATAGAGCAGCAAGCCATAGCTGCGTCCGACATTGAAGCGGATCGTCAGTAACACGAACAACTGGCACAGCAACTTGAGCAGCGGTATGGCCATGCTGCACAGAAATACGACAATCGAAACGCCCTGCATGTCCGTATTGAACAGGCCGAGCACACCACTCCAGACCGTATCCTGCGAGGATTGTCCGAGGATATTGAGTTGCATGATGGGTAAAAAGTTTGCCGGGATGTACAGCAATAAGGCTGCGATCACCAAGGCGAGGCTGCGCTGCACCACGTTGTGACGGTGAGCGTACAACTCGTAACCGCAGCGTGGGCAGAGCGCTTTTTCGCCGTGGGCAAGTGTGGGCTTGCGCATCAGCAGGTCGCACTCGTGACAGGCCACCAAGTCTTCCAGCGGTAAATCTGACAGCCCGGGGGCGTCAACCGACTCTGACATAAAGGCTCTGGCTCCGAATAAGGTGGGGCTATTCTAGTGTTCTGATTCGAAAATAACTGTGCAAATTTGTTCGCTGTCGCGAGTAAAAACTTTTCTACAGGCAAAACAAAACCCCAACTGCTTTCGCAATTGGGGTTTCGGAATTTAATCTTGACGATGACCTACTCTCACATGGGGAAACCCCACACTACCATCGGCGATGCATCGTTTCACTGCTGAGTTCGGGATGGGATCAGGTGGTTCCAACGCTCTATGGTCGTCAAGAAATTCGGGTACTGAGTCGTGGCCTTGTGGCCTCGCTTCAGCAAATTGGGTATGTGACAGCTGGTGTTTTGTGAGTCTTTCGAACTTTCGGTTCGTTTCGTCTTCACACACCGCAATCTGGTCTCTTCGACGCAAATTGCTTGGGTGTTATATGGTCAAGCCTCACGGGCAATTAGTATTGGTTAGCTCAACGCCTCACAGCGCTTACACACCCAACCTATCAACGTCGTAGTCTTCGACGGCCCTTCAGGGAACTCAAGGTTCCAGTGAGATCTCATCTTGAGGCAAGTTTCCCGCTTAGATGCTTTCAGCGGTTATCTTTCCCGAACATAGCTACCCGGCAATGCCACTGGCGTGACAACCGGAACACCAGAGGTTCGTCCACTCCGGTCCTCTCGTACTAGGAGCAGCCCCTCTCAAATCTCAAACGTCCACGGCAGATAGGGACCGAACTGTCTCACGACGTTCTAAACCCAGCTCGCGTACCACTTTAAATGGCGAACAGCCATACCCTTGGGACCGGCTTCAGCCCCAGGATGTGATGAGCCGACATCGAGGTGCCAAACACCGCCGTCGATATGAACTCTTGGGCGGTATCAGCCTGTTATCCCCGGAGTACCTTTTATCCGTTGAGCGATGGCCCTTCCATACAGAACCACCGGATCACTAAGACCTACTTTCGTACCTGCTCGACGTGTCTGTCTCGCAGTCAAGCGCGCTTTTGCCTTTATACTCTACGACCGATTTCCGACCGGTCTGAGCGCACCTTCGTACTCCTCCGTTACTCTTTAGGAGGAGACCGCCCCAGTCAAACTACCCACCATACACTGTCCTCGATCCGGATAACGGACCTGAGTTAGAACCTCAAAGTTGCCAGGGTGGTATTTCAAGGATGGCTCCACGCGAACTGGCGTCCACGCTTCAAAGCCTCCCACCTATCCTACACAAGCAAATTCAAAGTCCAGTGCAAAGCTATAGTAAAGGTTCACGGGGTCTTTCCGTCTAGCCGCGGATACACTGCATCTTCACAGCGATTTCAATTTCACTGAGTCTCGGGTGGAGACAGCGCCGCCATCGTTACGCCATTCGTGCAGGTCGGAACTTACCCGACAAGGAATTTCGCTACCTTAGGACCGTTATAGTTACGGCCGCCGTTTACCGGGGCTTCGATCAAGAGCTTCGCGTTAGCTAACCCCATCAATTAACCTTCCGGCACCGGGCAGGCGTCACACCCTATACGTCCACTTTCGTGTTTGCAGAGTGCTGTGTTTTTAATAAACAGTCGCAGCGGCCTGGTATCTTCGACCGGCATGAGCTTACGGAGCAAGTCCTTCACCCTCACCGGCGCACCTTCTCCCGAAGTTACGGTGCCATTTTGCCTAGTTCCTTCACCCGAGTTCTCTCAAGCGCCTTGGTATTCTCTACCCAACCACCTGTGTCGGTTTGGGGTACGGTTCCTGGTTACCTGAAGCTTAGAAGCTTTTCTTGGAAGCATGGCATCAACCACTTCGTGTTCTAAAAGAACACTCGTCATCAGCTCTCGGCCTTAAGATCCCGGATTTACCTAAGATCTCAGCCTACCACCTTAAACTTGGACAACCAACGCCAAGCTGGCCTAGCCTTCTCCGTCCCTCCATCGCAATAACCAGAAGTACAGGAATATTAACCTGTTTTCCATCGACTACGCTTTTCAGCCTCGCCTTAGGGACCGACTAACCCTGCGTCGATTAACGTTGCGCAGGAAACCTTGGTCTTTCGGCGTGGGTGTTTTTCACACCCATTGTCGTTACTCATGTCAGCATTCGCACTTCTGATACCTCCAGCAAGCTTCTCAACTCACCTTCACAGGCTTACAGAACGCTCCTCTACCGCATCACCCGAAGGTGATACCCGTAGCTTCGGTGTATGGTTTGAGCCCCGTTACATCTTCCGCGCAGGCCGACTCGACTAGTGAGCTATTACGCTTTCTTTAAAGGGTGGCTGCTTCTAAGCCAACCTCCTAGCTGTCTAAGCCTTCCCACATCGTTTCCCACTTAACCATAACTTTGGGACCTTAGCTGACGGTCTGGGTTGTTTCCCTTTTCACGACGGACGTTAGCACCCGCCGTGTGTCTCCCATGCTCGGCACTTGTAGGTATTCGGAGTTTGCATCGGTTTGGTAAGTCGGGATGACCCCCTAGCCGAAACAGTGCTCTACCCCCTACAGTGATACATGAGGCGCTACCTAAATAGCTTTCGAGGAGAACCAGCTATCTCCGAGCTTGATTAGCCTTTCACTCCGATCCACAGGTCATCCGCTAACTTTTCAACGGTAGTCGGTTCGGTCCTCCAGTTAGTGTTACCCAACCTTCAACCTGCCCATGGATAGATCGCCCGGTTTCGGGTCTATTCCCAGCGACTAGACGCCCTATTAAGACTCGCTTTCGCTACGCCTCCCCTATTCGGTTAAGCTCGCCACTGAAAATAAGTCGCTGACCCATTATACAAAAGGTACGCAGTCACCCAACAAAGTGGGCTCCCACTGCTTGTACGCATACGGTTTCAGGATCTATTTCACTCCCCTCTCCGGGGTTCTTTTCGCCTTTCCCTCACGGTACTAGTTCACTATCGGTCAGTCAGTAGTATTTAGCCTTGGAGGATGGTCCCCCCATATTCAGACAAAGTTTCTCGTGCTCCGTCCTACTCGATTTCATGACTAAGAGATTTTCGCGTACAGGGCTATCACCCACTATGGCCGCACTTTCCAGAGCGTTCCGCTAATCTCAAAGCCACTTAAGGGCTAGTCCCCGTTCGCTCGCCACTACTAAGGGAATCTCGGTTGATTTCTTTTCCTCAGGGTACTTAGATGTTTCAGTTCCCCTGGTTCGCCTCTTGCACCTATGTATTCAGTACAAGATAACCATCTTATGATGGCTGGGTTCCCCCATTCAGACATCTCCGGATCAAAGTCTGTTTGCCGACTCCCCGAAGCTTTTCGCAGGCTACCACGTCTTTCATCGCCTCTGACTGCCAAGGCATCCACCGTATGCGCTTCTTCACTTGACCATATAACCCCAAGCAATCTGGTTATACTGTGAAGACGACATTCGCCGAAAATTCGAATTTCTCAACTAAGAGAACTCACAAATTTTACCTTAGCCTGATCCGTTACCAGTGAAAGTAACGTTCAGTCTATCTTTCTATCACATACCCAAATTTTTAAAGAACGATCTAATCAAAAGACTAGAAATCAATATTCTCAAGGAATACTCATTTCTAAGCTTTCAGAAGCAGTTATATGGTGGAGCCAAGCGGGATCGAACCGCTGACCTCCTGCGTGCAAGGCAGGCGCTCTCCCAGCTGAGCTATGGCCCCATAACAAAATTGGTGGGTCTGGGCAGATTCGAACTGCCGACCTCACCCTTATCAGGGGTGCGCTCTAACCAACTGAGCTACAGACCCAATTTCGAGCGCGTAACTGTTAGCTTGGAGCTATCAGCTTGGAGCTTAAAGCTGCTTCTATCGTCTTCTTCAATGAATCAAGCAATTCGTGTGGGAACTTATGGAGCAGCTGATGTCGTCGATTAAGGAGGTGATCCAGCCGCAGGTTCCCCTACGGCTACCTTGTTACGACTTCACCCCAGTCATGAATCACACCGTGGTAACCGTCCTCCCGAAGGTTAGACTAGCTACTTCTGGTGCAACCCACTCCCATGGTGTGACGGGCGGTGTGTACAAGGCCCGGGAACGTATTCACCGTGACATTCTGATTCACGATTACTAGCGATTCCGACTTCACGCAGTCGAGTTGCAGACTGCGATCCGGACTACGATCGGTTTTATGGGATTAGCTCCACCTCGCGGCTTGGCAACCCTTTGTACCGACCATTGTAGCACGTGTGTAGCCCAGGCCGTAAGGGCCATGATGACTTGACGTCATCCCCACCTTCCTCCGGTTTGTCACCGGCAGTCTCCTTAGAGTGCCCACCATGACGTGCTGGTAACTAAGGACAAGGGTTGCGCTCGTTACGGGACTTAACCCAACATCTCACGACACGAGCTGACGACAGCCATGCAGCACCTGTCTCAATGTTCCCGAAGGCACCAATCCATCTCTGGAAAGTTCATTGGATGTCAAGGCCTGGTAAGGTTCTTCGCGTTGCTTCGAATTAAACCACATGCTCCACCGCTTGTGCGGGCCCCCGTCAATTCATTTGAGTTTTAACCTTGCGGCCGTACTCCCCAGGCGGTCAACTTAATGCGTTAGCTGCGCCACTAAGAGCTCAAGGCTCCCAACGGCTAGTTGACATCGTTTACGGCGTGGACTACCAGGGTATCTAATCCTGTTTGCTCCCCACGCTTTCGCACCTCAGTGTCAGTATCAGTCCAGGTGGTCGCCTTCGCCACTGGTGTTCCTTCCTATATCTACGCATTTCACCGCTACACAGGAAATTCCACCACCCTCTACCATACTCTAGCTCGACAGTTTTGAATGCAGTTCCCAGGTTGAGCCCGGGGATTTCACATCCAACTTAACGAACCACCTACGCGCGCTTTACGCCCAGTAATTCCGATTAACGCTTGCACCCTCTGTATTACCGCGGCTGCTGGCACAGAGTTAGCCGGTGCTTATTCTGTCGGTAACGTCAAAATTGCAGAGTATTAATCTACAACCCTTCCTCCCAACTTAAAGTGCTTTACAATCCGAAGACCTTCTTCACACACGCGGCATGGCTGGATCAGGCTTTCGCCCATTGTCCAATATTCCCCACTGCTGCCTCCCGTAGGAGTCTGGACCGTGTCTCAGTTCCAGTGTGACTGATCATCCTCTCAGACCAGTTACGGATCGTCGCCTTGGTGAGCCATTACCTCACCAACTAGCTAATCCGACCTAGGCTCATCTGATAGCGCAAGGCCCGAAGGTCCCCTGCTTTCTCCCGTAGGACGTATGCGGTATTAGCGTTCCTTTCGAAACGTTGTCCCCCACTACCAGGTAGATTCCTAGGCATTACTCACCCGTCCGCCGCTGAATCCAGGAGCAAGCTCCTCTCATCCGCTCGACTTGCATGTGTTAGGCCTGCCGCCAGCGTTCAATCTGAGCCATGATCAAACTCTTCAGTTCAAACATCTTTGGGTTTTTAAGAAACCCTAAACTTGGCTCAGCAATCGTTGGTTACATCTTTGATTTCTCGCGGAGTAACTTGTGATGCTGATAATCTTGTTGACTATCAGTCTGACTCCACAAGCACCCACACGAATTGCTTGATTCAGTTGTTAAAGAGCGGTTGGTTAAGATCTTTCGTCTCAACCGAGGCGCGCATTCTACAGCAGCCTCATTTGCTGTCAAGTGATTATTTTCAGAAGTTTTCGAAGAATTCTTCAACAACTTCAACCACTTGCGCTTCCGATCTCTCGTCAGCGGGAGGCGAATTCTACAGCGTTACACGCTGCTGTCAACACCTCTTTTTCAACTTCCTTTCGGCTTCGATGAACTGAAGCAACTCACTGCCGAAACCTGCATAACTCATTGAATCTCAAGGAGTTTTCCGTTTCGACTGCGCCGGAAGTGGGGCGAATTATAGACATCTGAAATCTGCCGTCAACCGTTAATTTCGCTTTTCTTGCAAAACCTGCTTTTTAGCCAGCAAACGCGGGATCCGACGCGTCACCGGCGGAATACGCAGTAGCAGGAGCACCGCACCTATAAAGGCATAGATCGCCCACTCCTCAAGATCAGCGCGCACGATCCACAACATGTGCAGCAAACCCAGGCCCAGAATCACGTAGACCAGACGATGCAGTTTCTTCCAGCGCACACCTAAACGACGCTGACTGTAGCGATTGGAAGTCACCGCCAACGCCAACAATCCGAGAAAGCCCAACGCCCCTACTATTATGTAAGGTCGCTTGCGCAACTCGACCGTCAGCTGCGACCAATCGAAACCCAGAATGAACGCCATATAGCTACACAGATGCAAAACCACATAGGCGAAACACCAGAGCCCCAACTGCCGGCGAACCGCAATCCACCCTGCCCAGCCGGTCAGTTTCTGCATCGGCGTCATGCTCAGGGTGATCAATAACAACACCAATGTTCCCAGCCCCAGCCGATCAACCAGCACTTTGCCGGGATCCGGCCCAAGCAAATCCTCAAGCGCCTGATACAACCACAGCATCGGCCAGACCGCTGCCGCAATGAAAACGCCTATACGCCAGTACGGGAATCGCATCAGTAGTTCTTCCGCAGATCGAGCCCTGCATATAAAGAAGCGACTTCATCCGCATAGCCGTTGAACATTTGCGTATCACGAACATTCGGCTTGAACAGACTGTTCGGCAGGCGACGCTCCCGTGCTTGCGTCCATCGTGGGTGATCAACCGTAGGATTCACGTTCGCATAAAACCCGTATTCATCTGCCGCAATGCTCTGCCAGGTCGTCTTCGGCTGCTCGCTGACCAGACTGATGCGCACGATGGATTTGACGCTCTTGAAGCCATACTTCCACGGCACCACCAGACGCAGCGGCGCGCCATTTTGATTCGGCAATTCACGGCCATACATGCCTACCGCCAGAATTGCCAAGGGATTCATCGCCTCATCCAGCCGCAAGCCTTCTACATAAGGCCAATCGATCAAGGCAAAACCGGAGCGCTGGCCGGGCATGCTCTTGGGATCCTGCAAGGTTTCAAAGCGAATGTATTTGGCTTTGGACGTTGGCTCGACCTGCTTGAGCAGCGCCGAGATCGGAAAGCCAATCCACGGAATGACCATCGACCACGCCTCGACGCAGCGCAAACGATAGATACGCTCTTCCAACTGATAAGGCTTCATGAAGTCTTCCAGCGCATAGCGCCCAGGCTTACCCACCTCCCCGTCGATCACTACGCTCCATGGTTCGGTTTTCAGCGAGCCAGCATTCGCCGCCGGGTCGCCCTTGTCGGTACCGAACTCATAAAAATTGTTGTAGTGAGTGGCGTCTTTATAAGGCGTGATCGCCTCATCCTTGACGTTGACCGCCCCCCATTTAGTAGAGGAGAGCTTCTCGCTAAACCAGGCAGGTGCTTTGCCCGGCTCGACATCGGCATACCGCGCCGCATCGTCAGCATTGGCCCAGCGCGGCAGGCTACTGACGGCGATACCGGCAGCAGTGGCCCCCAGCAATTGGCGGCGAGAAAGATAGATGGATTCAGGTGTGACATCCGACTCGTGGCAGTCGGACGCTTTGGGGACTTTGATCAACATGGCAACTCCGCAGCTTTGGAGGACAGATGCACCCATAGACTGCGGAGTATGCGGGAAATTACATCACTCGGCTTTTTTGTGCCGACGAAGATGCAACAGGTACTGAACCGGGCCGGACGCCGCGTAAGCAAGGAACACCAGCAACAGAATGCGCGGTGGATCGCTGAATACCACGGCAAACACCAGCACCACAGCAAGGATAGCCACGAACGGTACGCGCCCTTTCAGATCCAGCTCTTTAAAGCTGTTGTACTTGATGTTGCTGACCATCAGCATGCCGGCGGCCGCCACCATCAACGCAACCAGGAACGACATCTTCGAACCCTGAATGCCATAATCACTGAACGCCCAGACAATCCCCGCCACCACACCAGCAGCCGCCGGACTGGCCAGACCGATGAAATAGCGCTTGTCCGCCGTACCGACCTGAGTATTGAAGCGCGCCAGACGCAACGCCGCGCCTGCTACATAGATAAAGGCGACCATCCAGCCGACCTTGCCCATATCGCCCAACGCCCAACCGAATGCCAGCAACGCCGGTGCAACACCGAACGCGACCATGTCCGACAGCGAGTCGTACTCGGCGCCGAAGGCACTTTGTGTATTGGTCATGCGCGCGACACGACCGTCGAGGCCGTCGAGCACCATGGCAACGAAGATCGCGATCGCAGCGAAAGCAAAATACTTGCTCGCGTTGGCGGAATCACCGGCACTCAAGGCCGCCTGGGCGCTCATCGAGTTGATGATGGAGTAAAACCCTGCGAACAGGTTCGCAGTGGTGAACAGATTCGGCAGCAGATAGATACCACGATGCCGGACTTTACGACCTTCTGCGTCGTGCCCTTCCTCGATGTGTTCATCGATGGGCAGCAGGCTTTCGGCGTCAGAAGCCTTGTTCGGCTCTTCGGGACGTTCGCTCATGGACATTACCTTGCAACGGTTTGGAGAAAATTCGACAGGTGCTTGAGGACGACAGTTCGGCCACAAACGCTGCAGCTTTATACCAGAACCACCGGCTCAAACGAAAAAACGCGGCCGAGGCCGCGTTTTTTCATACAAGGGACGACGACTTAGTTTTTGGCTTTGTCGACGATCTTGTTGGCACCGATCCACGGCATCATGGAGCGCAGTTGCTCGCCGATGACTTCGATGCCGTGAGCGGCGTTGTTACGACGCTTGGCGGTCATCGAAGGGTAGCCGGTTGCGCCTTCGCTGATGAACATTTTGGCGTATTCGCCGTCCTGAATACGTTTCAGGGCGTTGCGCATGGCCTGACGGGACTCGGCGTTGATCACTTCCGGGCCAGTCACGTACTCGCCGTACTCGGCGTTGTTGGAGATCGAGTAGTTCATGTTGGCGATACCGCCTTCGTACATGAGGTCAACGATCAGCTTCAGTTCGTGCAGGCACTCGAAGTAGGCCATTTCCGGCGCGTAGCCAGCTTCAACCAGAGTTTCGAAACCGGCTTTGACCAGCTCAACGGTACCGCCGCACAGAACGGCTTGTTCGCCGAACAGGTCGGTTTCGGTCTCGTCCTTGAAGGTGGTTTCGATGATGCCGGTACGACCGCCACCAACGCCAGCGGCGTAGGACAGCGCAACGTTTTTGGCGTTGCCCGAGGCGTCCTGGTAGATCGCGATCAGGTCAGGGATACCGCCGCCCTTGACGAACTCGGAACGTACGGTGTGACCCGGAGCTTTCGGCGCGATCATGATCACGTCGAGGTCGGCACGCGGTACAACCTGGTTGTAGTGGATCGCGAAGCCGTGGGAGAAGGCCAGGGTGGCGCCTTTCTTGATGTTCGGCTCGATTTCGTTCTTGTACAGGGAAGACTGGAACTCGTCCGGGGTCAGAATCATGACCAGGTCGGCAGCAGCAACAGCGGAAGCAACGTCGGTCACTTTCAGGCCGTGAGCTTCTGCTTTGGCAACGGTGGCCGAACCTTTACGCAGGCCAACGGTAACGTCGACACCGGAGTCTTTCAGGTTGCACGCTTGGGCGTGGCCCTGGGAACCGTAACCGATGATGGCAACTTTCTTGCCCTGGATGATCGACAGGTCGCAGTCTTTATCGTAGAAAACTTTCATGAATTTCCCCTATATATCCAGGCCGTTCAGGCCATTCGCTAATTTGGTTTAGATGCTGAGTACTTTGTCGCCGCGGGCAATGCCGGTCACGCCGCTACGGACGGTTTCCAGAATCGATGCGGTGCCGATGGACTGAATGAAGCTGTCGAGCTTGTCGCTGGTACCGGTCAATTGAACGGTATACACGCTGGCGCTGACGTCGACGATCTGTCCACGGTAAATATCGGTGGTGCGTTTGATCTCGGCGCGCTGGGCGCCAGTGGCCTTGACCTTGACCAGCATCAGCTCGCGCTCGATGTGAGCGCTTTCCGACAGGTCCACCAGCTTGACCACTTCGATCAGCTTGTTCAGGTTTTTGGTGATCTGCTCGATGACTTCATCGTGGCCAACGGTGGTCAGCGTCAGACGCGACAGGGTCGGGTCTTCGGTCGGAGCCACGGTCAGGCTTTCGATGTTGTAGTTGCGCTGCGAGAACAGGCCGACTACGCGAGACAGAGCGCCGGGTTCGTTTTCCAGAAGCAAGGAAATAATGTGCCGCATGATTAAGTACGCTCCGTCTTGCTCAGCCACATATCGCGCATCGAGCCGTCTTTGATCTGCATCGGATAGACGTGCTCGCTGGTGTCGACCGAAACGTCGATGATCACCAGGCGATCCTTCATGGCGAACGCTTCTGCCATTTTCGACTTCAAATCTTTCGATTCGGTGATGCGTACGCCGACGTGGCCGTAGGCTTCAGCCAGCTTGACGAAGTCAGGCAGCGATTCCATGTAGGAATGCGAGTGACGGCTGCCGTAGCTCATGTCCTGCCACTGACGCACCATCCCCAGAACACCGTTGTTGAGGATGACGATTTTCACTGGCAAGCCATATTGCAGGCAGGTCGACAGTTCCTGGATGTTCATCTGGATACTGCCTTCGCCGGTGACGCAGGCAACATCGTCATCCGGGAAGCTCAACTTGATGCCCATGGCCGCCGGGAAACCGAAGCCCATGGTGCCCAGACCACCGGAGTTGATCCAGCGGTTCGGCTTGTTGAACGTGTAGTACTGCGCAGCGAACATCTGGTGCTGGCCCACGTCGGAAGTGATGAAGGCATCGCCCTTGGTCACTTCGCAGAGGGTTTCGATCACGGTCTGTGGCTTGATCTTGCTGCCGTCGCCCTTCTCGTAAGGGAACAGGCCGCGATCACCGCGCCATTCATCAACCTGCTTCCACCAACTGGCAACGGACTCCTTGTTCGGGGTCTCGCCGATTTCCTTGAGGATCGCAACCATTTCGGTCAGGACGCTCTCCACCGGGCCAACGATTGGCACGTCGGCCTTGATGGTCTTGGAAATCGAAGCCGGGTCGATATCGATGTGGATGATCTTGGCGTTCGGGCAGAACTTCGCCGCGCCGTTGATCACGCGATCGTCGAAACGTGCGCCGACCGCGAGGATCACGTCAGCATGGTGCATCGCCAGGTTGGCGGTGTAGCTGCCGTGCATGCCGAGCATGCCGATGAACTGACGATCAGTACCCGGGAAACCACCCAGGCCCATCAACGTGTTGGTCACGGGCAGGTTGAGCATTTTCGCCAGTTCGGTCAGCGGTGCAGAACCGTTGCCGAGGATCACGCCGCCACCCGAATAGAGCACTGGGCGCTTGGCCGCCAGGAGCATTTCTGCCGCCTTGCGGATTTGCCCGGAGTGACCGCGAACGGCCGGGCTGTAGGAACGCAGCTTGGCTTTTTTCGGGAAGATGTATTCGAACTTCTCGGCCGGGTTGGTCATGTCTTTCGGGATATCGACCACGACCGGGCCCGGACGACCGGATTGCGCCAGGTAGAAGGCCTTCTTCATGACTTCCGGGATTTCCGAAGCGTGCTTGATCATGAAGCTGTGCTTCACGATCGGCCGGGAGATACCGATCATGTCGGTTTCCTGGAACGCGTCGGTGCCGACCATGGTGCTTGGCACCTGACCGGAAATGATCACCATTGGAATCGAGTCCATATAGGCGGTCGCGATCCCGGTAATGGCGTTTGTGGCGCCAGGACCGGAAGTCACCAATACCACGCCGGCTTTACCGGTGGCACGGGCATAACCGTCAGCCATATGGGTTGCCGCTTGTTCGTGACGAACCAGGATGTGAGTCACTTCCGGTTCTTTGAACAGGGCATCGTAAACATGCAGGAGAGCACCACCCGGGTACCCGTAGATATATTTGACGCCTTCGTCACGCAAAAAGCGGACGAGCATCTCACCGCCAGATAAAAGCTCCACGTTGTTCACCTCTAAAACGCCAGAATACCGTCCACAAAAAAGGGGCGGGTCTTAATAGGTTTACTTCTCGGCAGAGCATGAGCGACGGTGGTCGCCGACTACGTCAGCACTGACTGAGCAAGTATTGGGATCGTCCCAAGTGTTGCGGGCCTTTCCCACCCAGCGCGAGGTAACGCGTTGCGGGTGTAACAGGTCGGCGCGGATGTGCGCCTCATGATCTACCGAGTGGGTCTGCTTCTGGCAGTCCCTCTACAGCGGACTTTGGATTCTTCTGTTTCGCCCTCTCCAAGTCAAGCCGTCTATGTGGTTAATTGTGGGTAAACACATGAGAACGCAAGAAAAAACCTGAAAACCGCTACTCTGTTAGTGTCAATTGCGCACTTTTACCAAGGATTCAGCATGCGAACGCTCCTCCTCACTCTGCTGATCGGCATCAGCCCATGGGGCATGGCCGCTCAAATCTACAAATGGGTCGACGCTCAAGGCGTCACGCATTTCGATGCGCAGCCGCCAGCGGGCCAGCCGTCGACGACCTTGCAGACGCCCTCGTCGCCCCCGCCCAAGCCCGGGGCAATGCCGGGCAGCGGTGTACTCGGTGACCAGAAGGCTATCGACGACAAGGTGAAGAAACAGGTGGCTGACCAGCAGGCGCAGCTCAAGCAGTTTTGCGAGCAGGCACGGACGAACCTTGCGCAATTGCAGAACAATCCGCGCCTGAGGGAGGAGGTGGAGGGGCAGATGCGCCGGCTGGATGATGCACAGCGTCAGGAACGCATCGTCGAGGCACAGAAACAAATCGCGCAGAATTGTGAATAGACACCTGTAGGAGCTGCCGCAGGCTGAGATCTCTTGATTTTGCTTTCAAAAACAAGATCAAAAGATCGCAGCCTTCGTCAGCTCCTACCTATCCGGTGTCAGTCTGGGTTAGCGCGAGGCAGTGATCAGCAGGTCAAACTCTTTGAGCAGCACCTGCAACTGACGATCCTTGCCACCCAGGTTGCGCTGGGCGAAGACCATTTCGGCCATTTCCTGAATCCCCGAAGCATTCGGCAACGGCAAATCCTGTTCAAGGATCATCTTCATGCGTGGCAGGAAGATCCATTGCAGCCACTGCTCGAAGTCCAGTGTATCGACCGAAAACGGCTCGACACTGCTCAGCGCTTCGGCCGACGGAGAAACCTCATCCCACCAGCCTTGTGTGCGCAGCTCACGCTCGATCAGCAACAGCTGATCAGCGATTTTCGGGAAACGAGCATCCATCACAGCGAAACCTTGGCCTTCTGACGGGCCTGAGCGGCGCCGGCGGAATCGCCTTGTTTCTCACGGGACTGAGCAATGATTTCCCATAGGCTGGCCTGCAAGTCCGGACGACCGTTGGCCATGGTCAACGCACGACGGGCGAACTGCTCTGCTTGCGGCGCGTCACCTTGGGCCATGCGCACCTGCGCCAGACGATAAAGCACTTGCGGCTCACGCGGCGCCACACGCTGGGCACGCTCCAGGCTGGACGACGCGCCATTGAGGTCGCCACCGGCCTGTTGTTGTTGAGCTGTCGTCAGCAAGGCAAGCACCGGACCGTCCAGTTGCTCATCTGCCGACAAGCCACCGCCGCTGCTGGCCGAAGGAATCCCGCTGGGCGTCGACGGCATGCTGTAGCTGCCGGAATTGACCGGCGCGGACTCGGCCGGCGAAGGATTGTACGGCCCCGCCGTGATACCGCCGGATGCCGGGCCTGGCACGATTGGCGAAGCGCTGATCGGTGTCGACACGGCAGCGCCGCCGCCCGGCACCATCACCACCACACCAGTATCACCTTGCGGAATGGCCTGAGTCTGGCCCTGCGCAGGACGCTTCACCGTCGTTTGACGGAAACCGCCATTGGCCGAAATACGCTCGCTGTTGGACACCGCAGTACCGGAATCAACCACCGGAATCGAACCACGCTGTACGGTAGAGCAGCCGCTGAGCAAAGCCACGGCGGTCACCGCTGGAATCAACCACTTGTTCACTTGAAACCCTCTTCGCTTAATTCATCCAGCCCTTGACCCAATCCATCACCGACTCGCCGGAAGCAGGCGTTTCGCCCGCACAGGCGGCGCCGGGTGGCGGTTCGCTGCCGCGAATATACGGCATCTGCACCGCCCCCGGGCAGTTGGCATCGGAGCCCTGCCCGGTACGCGAATCGACCCACGCCTGCACGACGTTGTCCGGTTGCGGCATGTCCAGCGGCAGCGGATCGGCCTTGCGCATGAAACTGGTCCAGACCTGCAGTGCACCAGTCGCCCCGGTGAACGGTGTCTTGCCGTTGTCATCACGACCCAACCAGACCACCGCCAGCAGATCCTGACTGAAACCGGCGAACCAGCTGTCACGGGAATCGTTACTGGTACCGGTCTTGCCCGCCAGCGTCAGAGTCTTGGGCAGCACGTTATAAACCGAGCTGCCGGTACCTTCACGCATCACGCGCTGCATGGCGTTCTGGATCAGATAAATGGACGCCGGATCGAAGCGCTGCTCAATCTGAAACGGATAACGCTTGAGCGGCTCGCCCTCGGCGGTCAGCACGCTGCGAATCCCGCGCATCGGCGTATTGAAACCACCGTTGGCCAGCGTCTGGTACATGGTCGCGACTTCGATCGGGGTCATGCCGCCAGCGCCGAGAAGCATCGACGGGAATGCCGGGAACTCACGCGTCACGCCCAGTCGCCCCAGGGTTTTCAATACATTCGGCACGCCGACTTCCAGGCCCAGACGCGAAGTCGACAGGTTGTAGGAATGCGCCAAGCCCTGATAAAGGAACACGGTACCGTGAGAGCGACGGTCATAGTTCTGTGGTTTCCACACCTGACCGTTCGCGCCTTTGACCGACAACGGATCGTCGGACAGCCAACTGGTCAGGGTGTACTGGCTCGGTTTTTCCAGCGCAGTCAGATAAACCGCAGGCTTGATCAACGAGCCAATCGGCCGCACGGCATCCAGTGCGCGGTTGAAACCGGCATAACTGGCCTGACGGCTGCCGATCATGGCCTGGACTTCGCCGGTTTCCGGATTGGTCACGACCATCGCCGCTTCCACGTCATCAGAACCCTTGCGCCCGGCCAGACGTTTGAAGGTGTCGTTGACCGACGCTTCGGCCTTCATCTGCAGGATCGGATCGAAACTGGTGAAGATGCGCAGGCCTTCTTCGGTCAAGTCTTCGTCGCGGTAGTCTTCACGCAACTGGCGTTTGACCAGATCGATAAAGCCCGGGAACGAGCTGTCGGCGAGCTTGCCGCGCGTGGTCACGCCCAGTGGCATTTTCTTCGCCGCTTCGACCTGTTCGGCAGTCGCCACGCCTTGCTGCTCAAGCACGTCGAGCACCAGGTTACGCCGCTCCAGCGCGCGCTCAGGATTACGACGCGGGTTGTAGTAGGACGGGCCTTTGACCATGCCGACCAGCAACGCCACCTGATGCAGTTTCAGCTCGGACAATGGCTGGCCGAAGAAGAACTGGCTGGCCAGACCAAAACCGTGCACCGCACGCTGACCGTCCTGTCCGACGAAGACTTCGTTGAGGTAAGCCTCAAGAATTTCCTTCTTGTCGTAATGCAACTCCAGCAGCATCGCCATCATTGCTTCGGTGAGCTTGCGAGTCAGGCTGCGTTCGCTGGTCAGGTAGAAGTTTTTCACCAACTGCTGGGTCAGCGTACTGCCGCCCTGGGTCATCTTGCCGCCAGAGGTGTTGACCCAGACAGCGCGGGCAATCGACTTCGGCGACACGCCCCAGTGGCTATAAAAGTCGCGGTCTTCTACAGCGACCAGGGTTTCGAGCAGATACGGCGGCACCTGATCGAGTTTGATCAGAATGCGGTCTTCGAGATTCTTTGGATAAATGCCGCCGATCATCAACGGCTCAAGGCGCACTACGGATAACTTTGAACCGTTGGTCGCCGACAGTTCTGCGACGTAATCGCCGGAGAAACGCACGCGTACCGACTGCGGTTTTTCCAGGCCTTCATAGAACTGGAAGCCACGGGTATTCAGATCGACCGTATTGCCACTGACGGCTGCGGCGCCGGGGCCATTGCTGACCGCCTCACGGCGATAGCCAAGGGCATCGAGTTCGGTAAGGAAATCGTCCTTGCTGAGCTTTTGTCCGACGAACAGCTCGAGCGGCCGCGCGTAGACCTTGGCCGGGATGGTCCAGCGTTTGCCGGAGAACTTCTCCTGCACCACGGCATCGAGGTAAACGGCGAAGCCGGCCAGCACGACAAGGCCGACCAGACTGAGTTTAATGGCCCAGCTCAACCACGGGCTAAGGCCCTTGGAGGGTGGCTTTTTCTTGGTACGGGGGGATCGAGTTCGAGTCATGGCGGCGGATTATACGCACTTTATTCATCCTCAACAGGAGCGCTCCGAGGTTTGCGTCGGGCTGGCGAGCGGCCATAATGGCCACCTCGAATTTCCCCCAGTCTCTGAAGGATCGCCCGTGAGCCAGTCACTGATCGCTGCCCTGCAAAACCCGGCCCTCTACCCGCACCCTGTCGAAGGGTTTCAGGTCATCGAAACCCATATCTCGTGGGTGATCCTCACCGGTCCCTTCGCTTATAAAGTGAAGAAACCGGTAAATTTCGGCTTCCTCGACTTCACCGGTCTCGAGTCGCGTGCACATTTCTGCGCAGAAGAGCTGCGTTTGAACCAGCGTTTGACTGATGATTTGTATCTGGAAGTGTTGCCGGTGACTGGCAGCGTTGAAGCACCGCAACTGGGCGGCGACGGCGCAGCGATCGAATACGTGCTGAAAATGCGCCAGTTCCCGCAGAGCGGTTTGCTCAGCACCCTGCAAGCCAATGGCGAGCTGACCACCCAGCACATCGACGAGATGGCGCAGCAGATCGCTCACTTCCACCTCACCGCGCCAAAAGTCCCGGCCGAACACGATGCCGGCACCCCGGACAGCGTAATGGCGCCGGTCGCGCAAAACTTCGAGCAGATCCTGCCGTTCCTCAGCGACAAAAACGATCTGCTGCAACTCGACGCACTGAAAGCCTGGGCCGAAAGCAGTTTCGAACGTCTCAAGCCACTGTTCGCTCAGCGCAAAACCGAAGGTTTTACCCGTGAATGCCACGGCGATATTCACCTGGGCAACGCCACGGTCATTGACGGCAAAGTGGTGATCTTCGACTGCATCGAGTTCAACGAACCGTTCCGTTTCACGGACGTCTGGGCCGACACCGGTTTCCTCGCGATGGACCTGGAAGACCGTGGCCTGAAATCCCTGGCGCGCCGCTTCATCAGCCAGTACCTCGAGTTGACCGGCGACTATCAAGGCCTGGAAGTGCTGAACTTCTACAAAGCCTACCGCGCACTGGTTCGCGCCAAGGTTGCGCTGTTCAGCATGCCGGCAGACGCAACACCAGTGCAGCGCGCCACCACCCTGCGCCAGTACCGCAACTACGCCAACCTGGCGGAGAGCTACAGCACCATTCCCTCGCGTTTCATGGCGATCACCCACGGTGTTTCCGCGGTTGGCAAAAGCCACGTGGCCATGCGTCTGGTCGAAGCGCTGGGTGCCATCCGCCTGCGCTCCGATGTCGAGCGCAAGCGCTTGTTCGGCGAGCAAACCGTTACCAACGACGTGCAAGCCGGTATCTATAGTGCTGACGCCAGCACCGCGACCTACGCGCGCCTGCACGAAATTGCGGAAGTGATCCTGCACGCTGGTTTCCCGGTGGTCATCGACGCGACTTACCTCAAACGCGAACAACGCGACAACGCGGCAAAAATTGCCGAAGCCACCGGCACACCATTCCTGATCCTCGACTGCAACGCACCGCAAGCGGTGATCGAGAGCTGGCTGGCGATTCGTCAGGCCGACAAACAGGATCCGTCTGACGCCACCCTGGCCGTAATCGAAGCGCAGCAGGCCAATCGTGAAGCGCTGACGCCGGAAGAAATCCTGCGCAGCAAACGCGTGCAGACCAACGAATCCGGCACGCTGGACACCGTGGTCGCGCAGATCCGTCAGCGCCTGCCAGGCCTGTAAGAAACTATTTCGGCCGTGAAGCCCTCGCTCGCTTCACGGCCGTCAAATAGTGGCACTATACTGGCGTCATAAAACCAACGGTGATATGACATGAGCCAGCCGAAACTTCTCGACACCCCGCTGTATGCCTTGCTGCACAAAGATGACATCACAGGTTTCAACAAAGAGCGCCCACAGGATGGCCCGATCGACATGGTCGGCGGCGATTTCCGTGGTCTCGATTTACGTGAACTGAACGCCGATGGCGTGGATTTCCGGGACGCGTACTTCCGTTCCGCCGATCTGCGTGGCATCGATTTCCGCAATGCGTCGCTGGAAGGTGCAAGCCTGGCTCACGCACAGATTTCCGGGGCGTATTTCCCGCCGGAGCTGAGCGCTGACGAGATTCTGATGTCGATGAATTTCGGCACGCGTTTGCGTTATCGCACCCGCTGATCGCCTCATTGTTCCCTGACACAACGCCGCCCCTGCAGGAGTGAGCCTGCTCGCGATAGCGGTTTAGAATTCAACACATGTGTGCCTGCAAGTCCGCTATCGCGAGCAGGCTCACTCCTACATTGATTTGTGTTCCCCCCTCCTCATCTGCGCTCGCAGCCCTTAAAAGCGCCCTTCTTAGAAGCGTTTGCGTTGAATCCGACCAAACAACCACGCTTTTCCTACTGATGGCTACACTCCTGAGAAGCTCGCCCACGCACCATTCGGCCGTCGCAAGGAGGCTTGATGAATGATGAACTGCAACACCTGAAGAATCTTGGCAAGACGTCGGCGCAATGGCTGCATGCCGTGGGCATCCACAGCGCCTCGGACTTGCGTCGCCTGGGCGCAGTGGATGCCTACCGGGCCGTGCGTACCCGCGGGTTTCGCGCATCGAAGGTGTTGTTGTATGCGATTGAAGGCGCGCTGATGGATGTGCACTGGAACGACATCCCCGCCGAACGCAAGGACGCCTTGAACAAGCAGCTTGAAGCCATTTCCTCGCGCCACAAGAACTGAACGGGCATAGACCGTTATGTATTTACTGGGGGAACAATCGGCCTGGGCCGATGCCTTGATCAACCGTTTGCAGAGCTTGCCTGCACTGTGGCTGCGCGATTTGGCGCCTTGCGGGCCGACTCTGGAGCTGGAAGCGTCGGATGATTTGCTCGCGCAATTGCCCGCCGATCAGCTATTCCTGCTCAATGAAGGTGGGATCAGCGGCTGTATCGCCGCCCGCCCGCTGTTTTATTGGCAGGAGGGTGATTTGATCGGCCTCCAGCAAGGTGAGAACTGGGCTGATTGCCGTTTATGCAATGAAGGGGCATTGCGCTTGACGCCCTATCGGCGTGGTGAGTTTTTCCAGCATTTGCATGCCGACACTCATCGGGCAGAGCAGTTTCTGGAGTATCTGCTCGGGCAAATGGCAATCCTTGCCCATGCCGTCGCGCAGCTGAAGCCACGCGAGTTTCGCAGCACCAACGGTTTCAAACGGGTCGAAGCCGGTGAAACCCTGATCAGCCAGGGTGACGCAGCTGACCACGTGTTCGTAATCATCGACGGGCATGCCGAAGCGTTTGTAGACGGGCAGAAAGTTGGCGACGTGCCCAAGGACGAAATTTTTGGTGCTATGGCCGTGTTCACCGGCGAGCCACGCAGTGCCACGGTCATCGCCCGAGAACCGAGCACGATAATGCTGATTCCCGGTGAACAATTCTTGAGCATGACTCGCACCAATCCGAAGATCGCCCACAGCCTGATCGAGAGCATGGCGCGGCGGATCGGCCAGCTGAATCGGCAGATCACACGAATACCCCCACCGGAAAGCCTGCGCTGAACCCTTTGTTTACGGGGTGTTCCGGCCATTTACCAGACGAATTCAAAGAAACGGAAAAACAGTTGTTGACTCGCTAATGAGAATCGCTATGATTATCACAACTGGTCGCGAGATCAGTCGATATTCTGAAAAGCCCTTGGTTCGGACTCTCAGATTATCTCCTCATCAGGCTAATCACGGTTATTTGACCCGGTTTTTACCGGGTCTTTTTTTGCCTGTGGAAAAGTCATTTGCCGAACTGTTTGCGCATCTGCTCGCAGTAATCCTGCTTGGGCGTGGCGGGCGTGTACCAAACGTAATCGGCCATCGCTGCCGTTATCTCGGTGCCCTGCTCTGCCAGCATCAACACCGTCGGGGACTCCGTGGCGCCCAAATCCACAACATGCAACGGCACGCCAACATCCTTGCGCGCATGCCACGCACCGGCCAGCAAGACTGAAGGTGTCGGGGCCGCCAATAGCCCTTCGGCCATACGCCGATCACGTTGTTGCTGAACAGCGAGCATTGCCGGCATCTGTGATTCGGGCAGCAGGCCACAGTGGGAATCGCTGATCTGCTCCAACAATACGGCTTTCACCGACTCAGCATTGCTGCGCTCTCCCTTCAACACGGACGGATTGCGATAGAAGGTTCGAATCTCGTCGCTATCCAGATTTGCCGCCAGTAGCGGATAAGGTTGAGTGAGCGCGAAGCGGACAATCGGCCCATAGAGATTCCAGTCCCAACCGTCCTGCCAGGCCAATGCACCGGGCAGATCAGCGGACGGCGTTTTCGTCTGGCGTGCCTGGTCAACACGAGGCTGCTGGTCCGGCGTGAACATTTCCATTAGAAGACTTCCCTGCGGCCGCTGCTCGCCGAGCGAGCGCAACAGCCACAACTGCGCGGCATGATGATCGGCATTGTCATGCTGCTCACCGATGATCAACCGCTCAGGCTCAGCCAAGCGCTTCACCAGCTGCTGCGCCGTCAGCACTTCGCCGTTGCGTAGATCGCGAATCTCGCCACTGACCGGCGGTGGCACCACAGCATGCTGACACCCCGCAAGCAACACCACCGCCAACAGCCACATCCCACGCATGCAATCACCTCGATGATCCAGTCAGCGGGCGATAATCAGCGGATGCCCACGCTCCGGGTGCGGCTGCACCAACACTTCGAGACCGAATACGGCCTGGAGCGTGTCCGGTCGCAAAACCTGCTGCGGTGTATCCAGCGCCACCGGATGCCCGCCTTCCAGCAGCAGAATGCGATCACAATAACGCGCCGCCAGATTCAGATCATGCAGGATCACCAATACCGCGGCGCCACGATCAGCAAACTCGCGCACGGCCTGCAGCGTTGTGTGTTGATGCAGCGGATCGAGCATCGACGTCGGCTCATCCAACAGCAGCGTCTGCCCGGCCTGCCCCGGCCAAAGCTGCGCCAGCACCCGCGCCAGATGCACACGCTGACGCTCGCCACCGGACAGCGCCAGATAACTGCGACCGCTCAAGTGCCCGGCATCCGCCGCCGTCAACGCCGCCGCAATGATTTCGTCATCCCGCACCCGACCACTCTGCCAAGGCAAGCGGCCCATGCCGACCACCTCTTCGACGCGGAAAGCAAAATCCAGGGTCGACACTTGAGGCAATACCGCCAATCGCTGCGCACGTTGCGGGCCAGTCCAGTGACTCAACGCCTGCCCGTCGAGGGAAACCCCGCCGTTGCTCGCCGCCAACTCGCCGCACAAGGCGCCCAGCAAGGTACTTTTGCCAGCACCGTTCGGCCCCAGCACACCGAGTACTTCACCCGGTTCAAGCTGCAACGTGACATCGCTGAGCACTGTCTTGCGACCACGCTGAATGTGCAGATCCTGTGCACGTAACATCAGGCGCGCCCTCGTAACAGCAGATAGAGGAAGAACGGCGCACCGATAAACGCGGTGACAATACCGATCGGCAACTCTGCCGGCGCCAGCGCCAATCGCGCGACCAGATCAGCCAACAGCAACAGGCTCGCCCCCGCCAACACCGATGCCGGCAGCAAGACTTTGTGATCCGGCCCCGCCAGCAAGCGCACCAGATGCGGCACCACCAGCCCGACAAAACCGATCATCCCGGCTGCCGCCACTGCGGCGCCAACCCCCAGCGCCGTACAAAACACTAATTCACGCTTGAGCCGCTCGACTTCGATGCCTAAATGCCCGGCCTCGGATTCTCCGAGCAGCAAGGCATTCAGCGCTTTCGCCCGACGCGGCAACCACAATGCGACACCAGCGCTGATGATCAGCAAAGGCCACAGCCGCGCGTAACTGGCGCCATTGAGGCTGCCAAGGTTCCAGAAGGTCAGCGTGCGCAGCGTCGCGTCATCCGCCAGATAAGTGAACAAGCCGACGGCCGAACTGGCCAGCGCCGTCAGGGCAATCCCCGCGAGCAACATGGTTGCAACATTGGTCTGGCCGTTGCGGCGACCGAGTCGATAAACCAGCGCCGTCACTCCAAGCCCGCCGAGAAACGCACAGACCGACAACAGATACGGTCCAAACCATTCCGGCAGACCGCCGAAAAACGAGCCACCAACAATCGCGATCGCCGCGCCCAATGCCGCGCCGCTGGAAACGCCGACCAGCCCCGGATCCGCTAACGGGTTACGAAACAAGCCCTGCATTGCCACACCGGACAACGCCAACACACCGCCGACCGCCAGCCCGAGCAAAGTACGCGGCAAACGAATCTGCCCCAGGATCAGCTCCGCCTGCTCCAGACCGTCCGGTGCCAGCGGCAGGCCGAGCATGCGTAACGCCGCGCGTAATGTATCGAACAGCGGCAGGCTGACCGGCCCCAACGCCAGCGACAGCCAGATCGCCAGCAAACACAGCAGTGTCAGGCCAATGAACAAGGCACGGGGTTTTACCAGTGTGGTCATTGGCCGCTCTTGGCCGGGTAGAAGCCGTCAGTCAGGCTTTTCAGCGCCGCCGGCAAACGTGGCCCGAGGCCGCCGACCAGCAAAGTCGGGTCAAGCTCCAGCACGCGCCCGGCCTTGGCCGCGCGGCTTGAATCGAGAATCGGGTTTTCCTTGAACAGCGCCGCTTTCGCCGCCTCACCGGTCAACGCACGGTCGGCGAACACCAGCACCTCAGGATCAAGGCTGGCGAGGGATTCCACGGAGAACGGTTTGTAACCGGTGTGCGTCGCCAGGTTACGCCCCCCGGCCTGCTGCAACAGCCAGTCGGCGGCAGTGTCCTTGCCGGCGATCAACGGTTTGCTGCCCGCATGCCCGAGCAACAGCAACACGCCCGGCGCCTTTTGTTTGCTCTGCACTTGAACAACACGCGCCTTCTGCGCATCGAGCTGCTGTTGATAAGTTTGCAGCAACTGCGCAGCCTTCGGCTCGGCGCCGAGCAATTGGCCCAAATGAGTAACGTTCTTCTCCAGCGTCGGCAGATCCGGTTGAGCCGAGAACAACACCACCTGAACCTTGGCCGCTTTGACTTGCGACAGAACCGGCGGCGGGCCCATTTCTTCAGTGCCAATCAAGATATCCGGACGCAGACTGAGAATGCCCTCAGCCGAAAGGCTGCGCTGATAACCAATGCTCGGCAGCGCCTTCAACGACTCCGGGTGCTGGCTGGTGGTATCGACGCCGACCAGTTTCGATTCGCCGCCCAACGCACTGACCCACTCCGACAGCGCACCGCCGGCACTGACCCAACGTTGCGGCAAATCAGCCGCTGCAGCCTGGTGGCTGACCAAAAGTCCGACACACAGCGCGGCAACGCGGGTACTCAGGCGCATACACAGCTTCCTTGAATAAGGTTTTTCCCGGGCATCAGGATGGCAGGCCAAGTATCCTCGACATCTGCCAGACGCCTGCGGGTGAAGGCCGCCATTTGATAATTGTTTGCATTTAAACGTCAAGCTCGGACATATCCAGACACGAGCGGACACTAGAGGATAGTCATGAAGTTTCTCTGCGCGGGCGCCGACCTGGCTGAAGCGAAAAGCCGTGGTTTTGAGATCGACGGCAACAAACTGTTCGCCGTGCGCCGCAGCGGCCAGGCGTATGTCTACCTCAATCGCTGCCCGCATCGCGGCGTCGGGCTGGAATGGCAGCCAGACCAGTTTCTCGACCCGAGCAACAGCCTGATCCAGTGCGCCACCCACGGCGCACTGTTTCTGATCGAGGACGGCGAATGCGTCGCTGGCCCCTGCGCCGGGCAATCACTCACCGCCATACCCTGCCGCGAAGACGCCCAAGGCCTGTGGATCAATGTTTAACCGTTGAGTAACACGTCGAGACGCCGGTCGATGACCATCTCTTCATGGTCCAGCCGCACGCCATACGCCAGCACCTCAACGCCGAAGGCCACTGCTTCGAGAAGTGCATCGGCGTACGCCGAATCGATTTCCTTCGCCGGCCGCACCGCGTCAATCCCGCTCAGATTGACGCAGTACAACTGCACCGCGCGAATCCCGTCCCGTGCCAGATGCGCCAACTCCCGCAGATGCTTGGCGCCACGCTGGGTCACGGCATCGGGAAATGCCGCCACCGCAGTACCGTCGAAACCCAGAGTGACGCTTTTCACCTCTACATAGGCCGGGCCACTCGGGTATTCGAGACGGAAATCGATACGGCTCTTTTCCTGCCCGTAAGCGACTTCACGTTTCAACGCGGTAAAGCCGTTCAGCTCGCTGATGACACCCGCCTGCAACGCCTCTTCGACCAGTCCATTGGCCCGCGCTGTATTCACGCAAAACAACCGGCCTTGCGGGGTTTCACCGATTTCCCATGTACCGGGCAACTTACGTTTCGGATCGTTGGAGCGACTGAACCAGACCTGCCCACCCTCGACCTGACAATTGAGCATCGAACCGGTATTCGGGCAGTGAATGGTCAGCAACTCGCCGCCAACGGTTTCGATATCGGCGAGAAAACGCTTGTAACGCCGGATCAGTCGCGCCTCTTCCAGAGGTGGATAAAAGCGCATCAGCCTTGCCAGCTCTTCAAGCCACGGGCGATTCGCTCCACCGCTTCCTGTAAGCGCGGGAGGTTTTGCGTGTAGGCAAAACGCACATGGTGACTGGCCTGATAGCGACCGAAATCCAGACCCGGGGTGAACGCCACATGCTCGGTTTCGAGGAAATGTCGGCAGAACGCGAAGGCATCGCCGCCGAACTGGCTGATATCGGCGTAGAGATAGAAAGCGCCTTCCGGCTCCACGGCGATGTTGAAACCCAACTCGCGCAACGCTGGCAGGAGGAAATCCCGGCGACGGCCGAATTCGGCACGACGCTCTTCAAGAATCGCAATAGTATCCGGCTCGAAACAGGCCAACGCCGCATATTGCGCCATGCTCGGTGCACTGATGTAGAGGTTCTGCGCGAGTTTTTCCAGCTCGCTGACCGCCGCGTCCGGCGCCACCAGCCAGCCGAGACGCCAGCCGGTCATGCCGAAATACTTGGAGAAACTGTTCAACACAAAAGCGCTGTCATCGACTTCCAGCACGCTGGCGGCATCGGTGCCGTAAGTCAGACCGTGATAGATCTCGTCCACCACCAGATGCCCGTGTTTCGCCTTGATGGCTGTGGATAACCCGGCCAGCTCATCGCGTGTCAGGATCGTCCCGGTCGGGTTGGCCGGCGAAGCCACCAGTGCGCCGACGCTGTCGTGATCCCAATGCCGCTCGACCAGATCAGGAGTCAGTTGATAACGCACGTCCGGACCCACCGGCACCAACTGCGCCGCACCTTCGACCAAACGCAGGAAGTGCCGGTTGCACGGGTAACCCGGATCCGCCAGCAGCCAGTGTTTACCGGGATCGACCAGCAACGCGCTGGCCAGCAACAGCGCACCGGAACCGCCCGGTGTAATCAGAATCCGCCGTGGGTCGATATTCAAGCCATAACACGATTGATAAAACCCGGCGATTGCCTCGCGCAGTTCCGGAATGCCGCGCGCAGCGGTGTAACGGGTCTTGCCCGCCGTCAGCGCCGCTTGCCCGGCACGAATGATCGGTTCAGCGGTAGTGAAGTCTGGCTCACCGATCTCCAGATGGATGACATCATGACCTTCAGCCTGTAACTCATTGGCCCGCGCCAGCAGCGCCATCACATGGAACGGTTCGATCGCACGACTGCGCGCACTGTAAGGCTGAGCCATTGGTTTTCCTTCGGCAGGGAAAAAGAGACGATTCTACCCATCTGCCGGAACGAGCGAGAACCCGCAGCGGTCACAGCCTCAAGAACGCTGGACTGTAACGATACGCACGTACGCTCCAGGATTGACTAAAATCAGTGATTGAACAGGTCTTCAACACCACCAGACACGGCTTGCCAAACATTTGCAAGCGCCACCCGCCGGGGCCTCGACATCCGGGAGTAGCGCAGGCCGATTTGATCTGGTAAGTTCGCCCGCTTGCAGCCGCAGGGCCGGCAGGTGTCGGTGATGGAGCAATCCTGCGCAATGGATTACAAGAGTAGAGGCGGTCCATTTCATGCCCACCCAAGCAAAGCAACAGCAGCAAACGGCGATCAGCGGCTTCGAACCTTATGTTCAGGCCAAAGACGAAGAGTACATGGGCAAACCCATGCGCGCGCACTTCACCAAGATCCTGACCAAGTGGAAACTGGACTTGATGCAGGAAGTCGACCGAACTGTTGATCACATGAAGGACGAAGCGGCCAACTTTCCCGACCCGGCCGACCGTGCCAGTCAGGAAGAAGAGTTCGCCCTTGAACTGCGTGCCCGTGATCGCGAGCGCAAGCTGATCAAGAAGATCGACAAGACACTGCAACTGATCGAAGACGGCGAATACGGCTGGTGCGATTCGTGCGGCATCGAGATCGGCGTCAAGCGCCTTGAAGCCCGTCCTACTGCCGACATGTGCGTCGACTGCAAGAACCTGGCTGAGATCAAGGAAAAGCAGGTCGGCAAGTAATCTCGACCTGAACGAAAAACGGAGCGTGCGAACGCTCCGTTTTTGTTTCTGCCTTTTGCCTTTTGTAGGAGTGAGCCTGCTCGCGAAATCGGTGTGTCATTCAGCATTTAATCGTCTGAAATTACGCTATCGCGAGCAGGCTCGCTCCCACAGGTTGACCTGCGTATAGCCTGAAAAGTAGCTTCGTCTCCATGACTGCCAAAACATCCCCCGCCTACATCGGCCGCTTCGCCCCAACCCCGAGTGGCCACCTGCACTTCGGTTCGCTGGTTGCCGCCCTCGCCTCGTATCTCGACGCCCGTTCGGTCGGCGGTCGCTGGCTGGTGCGCATGGAAGACCTCGATCCGCCCCGTGAAGAACCCGGTGCGCAGGTGGCGATCCTCAAGGCGCTGGAGAGTTACGGCTTTGAATGGGACGGCGACATGGTGCGTCAGAGCGATCGCCACGATGCTTACGCCGAAGTGCTCAACAGCCTGTTCAATCATGGCCTGGCCTACGCTTGCACCTGCTCGCGCAAACAGCTCGAAGCGTACAACGGCATCTATCCGGGCCTGTGCCGCAATGCCGGTCACGATCAGCAAGACGCGGCGATCCGCCTGCGCGTACCGGAACTGGAATACCACTTCATCGATCGTGTTCAGGGCGAATACCGCCAGCATCTGGGCCGCGACGTCGGCGATTTCGTGATCCGGCGCCGCGACGGCCTCTACGCCTATCAACTGGCCGTGGTCCTCGATGATGCCTGGCAAGGCATCACCGACATCGTGCGCGGTGCCGACCTGCTCGACTCGACCCCACGCCAACTCTATCTGCAAGAATTGCTCGGCTTGCGCCAACCGCGTTACCTGCACTTGCCGCTGATTATCCAACCGGACGGCAACAAGCTCGGCAAGTCCTACCGCTCGCCGCCGCTACAAGCCGATCAAGCCACGCCATTGTTGCTGCGAGCCCTGCGCGCACTGGGGCAAAACCCAGGCGCCGAACTGGCTCACGCCTCGCCGCAAGAGTTGCTGGCGTGGGGCAGCGCACACTGGGATGCCACACAGATCCCGCGCACACTGACGCTGCCCGAAGCGCAACTGCTATGACGACACTTGCAGTCGTGCGCCCATCCGTTACCATCGCCGCACGTTTTCGGGCACGCGCATAAAAAAGAGAGGCCGGGATGTACATCTATCGCTTGGTCCTGCTTTTAGTCGTGGGGATCTACCTGTTTTCCCCCGCCATCATGGATTGGTGGATCGACGCTACGGGCGCCTGGTATCGCCCGTATCTGCTCTGGCTGATCCTCATAGTCGTGACCTTCATCCTGCAGAGCCAAAAAGATGCCGATGAGCTTTAGCCTGACCCAGATGATCCTGGTCAGCGCCGCGTACCTGGCGGTGCTGTTCGGCGTTGCCTGGATCAGCGAACGGGGCATGATCCCGCGCGCGATCATTCGCCACCCGTTGACCTACACCCTGTCACTGGGTGTTTACGCCAGTGCCTGGGCGTTTTACGGCACGGTCGGCCTCGCCTACCAGTACGGCTACGGCTTTCTCTCCAGTTACCTCGGCGTGTCCGGCGCGTTTCTGCTGGCGCCGGTGCTGCTCTATCCGATCCTGAAAATCACCCGCACCTATCAACTGTCGTCGCTGGCGGATCTGTTCGCGTTCCGCTTCCGCAGCACCTGGGCCGGCGCGCTGACCACGATTTTCATGCTGATCGGCGTACTGCCGCTGTTGGCGTTGCAGATTCAGGCGGTGGCCGACTCCATCGGCATCCTCACCGGCGAGCCGATCCAGAGCCGCGTGGCATTGGCGTTCTGTGCGCTGATCATTCTGTTCACGATTTTTTTTGGTTCCCGGCATATCGCCACCCGTGAGAAGCACGAAGGACTGGTATTTGCGATCGCCTTTGAGTCGGTGATCAAACTGATCGCCCTCGGCGGCGTCGGTTTGTATGCGCTGTATGGTGTGTTCGACGGCCCGCAGCAACTTGAGCTGTGGCTGCTGCAGAACCAGACCGCCCTCGCCGCCCTGCACACGCCATTGCAGGAAGGCCCGTGGCGCACGTTGCTGTTGGTGTTCTTCGCCTCGGCGATCGTGATGCCGCACATGTATCACATGACCTTTACCGAAAACCTCAATCCGCGCTCGCTGGTCAGTGCGAGCTGGGGTTTGCCGCTGTTCCTGCTGCTGATGAGTCTGGCAGTACCACTGATCCTCTGGGCCGGGCTCAAGCTCGGTGCAACGACCAATCCGGAATACTTCACCCTCGGCATCGGCATCGCCGCCAACAGCAAACCGCTGGCCTTGCTGGCTTACGTCGGTGGCTTATCGGCGGCCAGCGGATTGATCATTGTGACCACGCTCGCGCTGTCGGGCATGGCGCTGAACCACTTGGTGCTGCCGCTTTATCAACCGCCGGCCGAAGGCAATATCTACCGCTGGCTGAAGTGGACCCGCCGCGCGCTGATCGTCGCGATCATCATGGCTGGTTTCGGTTTCTACCTGATGCTCGGCGCCGAACAGGATCTGGCCAACCTCGGCATCGTCGCGTTTGTGGCGACCCTGCAATTCCTGCCCGGCGTGTTGTCGGTGCTGTACTGGCCGACCGCCAACCGGCGCGGCTTTATCGCCGGTCTGCTGGCGGGGATTCTGGTCTGGGTAGTGACCATGCTGCTGCCGCTGGTCGGCAATCTGCAGGGTTTCTACATCCCGCTGCTGAACATGATTTACGTACTCGACGACACCAGTTGGCACATGGCGGCCATCGCCTCGCTCGCCGCCAACGTCTTGATGTTCACGCTGATCTCGCTGTTCACCAACGCCAGCCCCGAAGAAGCCAGCGCTGCCGAAGCTTGCGCTGTGGATAACGTCCGTCGCCCGCAGCGGCGTGAGCTGCACGCCGCCTCGCCACAGGAGTTCGCCACACAACTGGCGAAACCGTTGGGCGCCAAGGCTGCGCAGAAGGAGGTCGAGCAAGCGCTGCGTGACCTCTATCTGCCTTTCGACGAACGCCGCCCGTACGCCTTGCGTCGTTTGCGCGACCGCATCGAAGCCAACCTCTCCGGCCTGATGGGCCCGAGCGTGGCGCAGGACATGGTGGAAACCTTCCTGCCCTACAAGGCCGGCGGCGAAAACTATGTGACCGAAGACATCCACTTCATCGAAAGCCGTCTCGAGGATTACCACTCGCGCCTCACAGGCCTGGCCGCCGAACTCGATGCCCTGCGTCGTTACCACCGCCAGACCCTGCAGGAACTGCCGATGGGCGTCTGCTCGCTGGCCAAGGATCAAGAGATCCTGATGTGGAACAAGGCCATGGAAGAACTCACCGGGATCGCCGCACAACGCGTGGTCGGTTCGCGTCTGAGCACCATTGGCGAGCCGTGGAAAGAGTTGCTGCAAGGCTTCATCAACCTGCCCGACGAGCATTTGCACAAACAACATCTGGCCCTCGACGGCCAGACCCGCTGGCTGAACCTGCACAAAGCCGCCATCGATGAGCCATTGGCGCCGGGTAACAGTGGCCTGGTGTTACTGGTCGAGGATTTGACCGAAACCCAGATGCTCGAAGACAAACTGGTGCACTCCGAGCGCCTGGCCAGCATCGGTCGCCTCGCGGCCGGTGTGGCCCACGAAATCGGCAACCCGATCACCGGCATCGCTTGCCTGGCGCAGAACCTGCGCGAAGAGCGTGAAGACGACGGCGAACTGACGGAAATCAGCGGGCAGATTCTTGAACAGACCAAACGCGTGTCACGCATCGTCCAGTCGCTGATGAGCTTCGCTCACGCCGGCAGCCATCAGCACAGCGATGAACCCGTTTGTCTGGCCGAAGTTGCCCAGGATGCTATTGGCCTGCTGGCGCTGAACCGACGCAATTTCGAAGTGCAGTTCTACAACCTGTGCGACCCCGATCACTGGGTCGAAGGTGACCCGCAGCGGCTCGCCCAGGTACTGATCAATCTGCTCTCCAACGCCCGCGACGCCTCGCCGCCGCACAGTGCGGTGCGGGTCAAGAGCGAAGCCGGCGAACACACGGTCGATCTGATCGTGGAGGACGAAGGCAGCGGAATTCCGAAGAACATCATGGACCGATTGTTCGAACCCTTCTTCACCACCAAGGATCCTGGCGAAGGCACCGGTCTGGGCCTTGCACTGGTCTATTCCATCGTTGAAGAGCATTATGGACAAATCACCATCGACAGCCCGGCTGATGTACAAAGCCAACGCGGCACCCGTATCCGGGTGACCTTACCGCGTCATGTCGAAGCGACGTCCGCTGTGAACTGAGACCGTCGAGAGTATCGAATCAATGCCGCACATTTTGATCGTCGAAGACGAAACAATTATCCGCTCCGCCTTGCGCCGCCTGCTGGAACGTAATCAGTACCAGGTCAGCGAAGCCGGTTCAGTGCAGGAAGCACAAGAACGCTTCACCATTCCTACGTTCGATCTGATCGTCAGCGATCTGCGCTTGCCGGGTGCGCCTGGCACCGAGCTGATCAAGCTCGGCCAGGGCACGCCGGTGCTGATCATGACCAGTTACGCCAGCCTGCGCTCGGCGGTCGACTCGATGAAGATGGGCGCGGTGGACTACATCGCCAAGCCTTTCGACCACGATGAAATGCTTCAGGCTGTCGCGCGGATCCTGCGTGATCGCCAATCGGCACCGGCGGCCGGCGAAGCGGTTGCCAGCAAACCGGCCAATGGCAGCGGTAAATCCGCCGTCGACAACAGCAACGGCGAAATCGGCATCATCGGCTCCTGCCCGCCGATGCAGGATCTGTACAGCAAGATCCGCAAAGTCGCGCCGACCGACTCCAATGTGTTGATCCAGGGCGAGTCCGGCACCGGTAAAGAACTGGTGGCCCGCGCCCTGCACAACCTGTCGAAACGCGCCAAGGCGCCGATGATTTCGGTGAACTGCGCAGCCATTCCGGAAAGCCTGATCGAGTCCGAACTGTTCGGCCATGAGAAAGGCGCATTCACTGGCGCCAGCGCCGGGCGTGCCGGTCTGGTTGAAGCGGCGGACGGCGGCACCTTGTTCCTCGACGAAATCGGTGAGCTGCCATTGGAAGCCCAGGCCCGCCTGCTGCGCGTGTTGCAGGAAGGCGAGATTCGCCGGGTTGGCTCGGTGCAGTCGCAGAAAGTCGATGTGCGCCTGATCGCGGCGACTCACCGGGATCTCAAGAGCCTGGCGAAAATCGGCCAGTTCCGTGAAGACCTTTATTACCGTCTGCATGTGATCGCACTGAAACTGCCGGCCTTGCGCGAGCGCGGTGCCGACGTCAATGAGATCGCCACGGCTTTCCTCGCTCGCCAGAGCGCGCGCATCAACCGTACCGACCTTAAGTTTGCTGCGGATGCCGAACAGGCGATCCGGCATTATTCCTGGCCGGGTAACGTGCGTGAGCTGGAGAACGCGGTCGAGCGCGCAGTGATTCTGAGCGAAAGCCCGGAAATCTCCGCCGATCTGCTGGGCATCGATATCGAGCTGAGCGATCTGGAAGACGACGAGTTCATCGGTCTGCCACCGCAAACGGGCGGTAACGCCAGCAACAGCAGCCATGAGCCGACCGAAGACCTGTCGCTGGAAGACTACTTCCAGCACTTCGTCCTCGAGCATCAGGACCACATGACCGAGACCGAACTGGCGCGCAAACTGGGCGTCAGCCGTAAATGCCTGTGGGAACGCCGTCAGCGTCTGGGCATTCCGCGGCGCAAGACCGGGGTCGCCAGCGAGAGCTGAACGTTACCTGTCGAGTGTGCGGGTAACGCTTGAAGATGTGAAAAAACTGTTACCTCAGTCGATTCACGTAACAGAAGCCGGGGTTATCGGTAACGAAACCCCGGCTTTTTTTCGCCCCGACAAAACGGTTATATCGACCTAACCCCTTGTTTTATTGGGTTTCGCAAAAGTTGGCACGGCACCTGCTATATGTTCAGTACAAGAACAATAACAAGCAATGCACAAGACAATAAAAATAAGACGAATCGACTCACGCACAATAAAAACAAGACGGCGAGAGGCGCAGCTAACTGATTCTTTTGGAGAGGCGTTGTATTTGGGGCTTGCCCCACGACCAGGCCGAGAACAACAAAAACTGTCCTAAGACAGAGCCTGTACTGGTTGGATCGAGAGATCACTGCAATTCAGCGACCAAAGCAATCCGTTTGCTCTTGGCTCCCGATTGGGAGGGTCACGAAGGAAACACTTCGTGGCGAGGGCACTCAACAAAAACAAGAAGCCCGAATCAATAATAAAAAGAGCACGCAACTACTTCTTGGGGAGCTTCGGCTCCCCTTGTAGTTTCTCCTCGTAGCAAAATCCCCCCTTTTTATCGTGCGCGATGCCTGTAGCCTGCGGCTTGCAGCTCAAATCGGCCGTGTCCTACACCATCCCCCGACTAAATGCTAGAATCTGCGCCCATCATGCGGTCATTCTTTGGTATGGCCGAACATTCCTTCAAACAGTGCATCCCATGCTGAAGAAGTTGTTCCAGTCATTCCGAGCTCCCGTGCGTCGTACGCAACACATCCGCAGCACCCCTGAAGTGCTCAACAGCGGCCAACATTCGCTGCAGAAAACGCAATTCAGCCGCTATGCGGTGAATATCGTCGAACGCCTGCAAGGTGCCGGTTACCAGGCTTATCTGGTCGGCGGTTGCGTGCGTGACATGCTGCTGGGCATCACGCCCAAGGATTTCGACGTCGCCACCAGCGCCACCCCCGAGCAAGTCCGTGCCGAATTCCGCAATGCGCGGATCATCGGTCGCCGCTTCAAATTGGTGCATATCCATTTCGGCCGCGAAATCATCGAAGTCGCGACCTTCCGCGCCAACCACCCGGTCAACGAAGACGACGAAGACAGCAATCAGTCTTCGCGTAACGAGAGCGGGCGGATTCTGCGCGACAACGTTTACGGCACCTTGGAAGAAGACGCGCAACGCCGCGACTTCACCATCAACGCCCTGTATTACGATCCGGTCAGCGAGCGCATCCTCGATTACGCCAACGGCGTACACGATATCCGCAACCACCTGATCCGCTTGATCGGTGATCCGAAGCAGCGTTACCAGGAAGACCCGGTGCGCATGCTGCGCGCGGTGCGTTTCGCCGCCAAGCTCAATTTCGGCATTGAAAAGCACACCGTGCAGCCGATCCGTGAACTGGCGCCAATGCTGCGCGAGATCCCGTCGGCGCGTCTGTTCGAAGAAGTGCTCAAGCTGTTCCTCTCCGGGCACGGCGCGATCACTTTCGAAATGCTGGTTGATCTGCAGCTGTTCGCCCCATTGTTCCCGGCCAGTGCCGATGCGCTGGAACACAACCCGGAGTACACGCACACGCTGATCAGCGAAGCGCTGACCAACACCGACCTGCGCATCAAGCAGAACAAACCGGTGACCCCGGCGTTCCTGTTTGCCGCGCTGTTGTGGCCTGCTTTGCCGGCCCGCGTGCTGCGCTTGCAGGAACGTGGCATGCCGCCGATTCCGGCGATGCAGGAAGGCGCTCACGAACTGATCGCCGAACAGTGCCAGCGCATTGCGATTCCGAAGCGTTTTACCATGCCGATCCGCGAGATCTGGGACATGCAGGAGCGTCTGCCACGGCGCAGCGGCAAACGTGCCGACCTGTTGCTGGACAACCCGCGTTTCCGTGCCGGTTACGACTTCCTGCTGCTGCGTGAAAGCGCTGGCGAGGAAACCGATGGCCTGGGCGAATGGTGGACGGATTATCAGGACGCCAACGACAGCGAGCGCCGCGACATGATCCGCGACCTCAGCGGTAAAGGTGATGACGCCAGTGGCGCGCCGCGCAAACGTCGCCGCAGCAGCGGTTCCAAGCGCAAACGCGCCGGCGCACCGAGCGCTTCGACAGGCGAGTAAAGGCATGGAACGCATCTACATCGGCATGGGCAGCAACCTCGCTGACCCGGCCGAACAATTGCGCAGCGCCGTCGAGGCGCTGGGGCAATTGCCGCAGACCCTGCTCGCTGGCGTTTCTGCCTTTTATCAAAGCGATTCATTGCTGCCGGGCCAGCCGCGTTACACCAACGCGGTCGCGGCGCTCGACAGCGATCTTGCGCCGATTGCACTGCTCGACGCGCTGCAAGCCATCGAAAACGATCAAGGTCGCGAACGCCTTGAGCGTTGGGGGCCTCGTACGCTGGATCTGGATATTCTGCTGTTCGGTAATCGTTTGATCGACGAGCCGCGCCTGAAAGTCCCGCATTACCAGATTCAGGAACGCGCGTTCGTGTTGTATCCGCTCGCCGAACTGGCCCCACAGGACCTGCGCCTGGCCGATGGCCGCAACCTCTCCGATCTGCTGGCAGCCTGCCCGTTCGTCGGCTTGGAACGCCTCCCCCACGCCTGACATAAATCCCTTGTAGGAGCTGCGGAACGCTGCGATCTTTTGATCTTCAAAATCAAGATCAAAAGATCGCAGCGTTCCGCAGCTCCTACAGGAATAGCTTTCCATATCCAGATTTATTGTCGGACAAAAACCCCTCGAATCAGGCCCGCCGCGCCGCTGAATCGCATCAGTAACGGCGGTAACACTCCCCTCGTAACAATGCGGTAACACACGCAATTGACTTCCTGTTGGCTCATCACGACTATAGGCGTCCCGCTGCCGCCAACCCGGCACATACGGGCGCAATCCAGGCCTTATAAGCACGACAAAAGAGCGTGCGCCTGAGTAGATGAAGAATCACGCGCGTTACTCGCAGTAGTTTCCAGAGCGCCTGAACGAGGATTTTTTACATGCCAGCCATCACCCTGACCACGCTCCAGAGCCTCAAGCAGAAAGGTGAAAAGATCACCATGCTGACCTGCTATGACGCGACCTTCGCCCACGCCTGTAATGAGGCCGGCGTCGAAGTGCTGCTGGTGGGCGACTCCCTCGGCATGGTCCTGCAAGGTCACGACAGCACGTTGCCGGTGACCACCGCAGAAATGGCCTACCACACCGCTTGCGTCAAACGCGGCAACACTGATGCCCTGATCCTCGCCGACCTGCCGTTCATGGCCAACGCCACCCTTGAACAAACCATGACCAACAGCGCCATGCTGATGCAGGCCGGTGCGCACATGGTCAAGGTCGAAGGTCAGTTGTGGCTCGCCGAGTCGATCCGTCTGCTCGCCGAACGCGGTGTACCGGTGTGCGCGCACATGGGCCTGACCCCGCAAGCGGTGAACATTCTTGGCGGCTATAAAGTGCAGGGTCGCAACGAGAACCAGGCACGGCAGATGCGCGCTGACGCGATTTCGCTGGAACAGGCCGGTGCGGCGATGCTGCTGCTCGAATGCGTGCCGAGTGAACTGGCCGCTGAAATCAGCCAGGCAGTGAAGATTCCGGTGATCGGGATCGGCGCCGGTAACGCCACCGACGGTCAGGTATTGGTGCTGCACGACATGCTCGGCCTGTCGATCACTGGCCGAGTGCCGAAGTTCGTGAAGAACTTCATGCAGGGTCAGGACAGCATCCAGTCCGCGCTGAAGGCTTACGTCAACGAAGTCAAAGCCACCACGTTCCCTGGCATCGAACACGGATTCTCTGCATGAACACCGTTAAAACCGTACGCGAACTGCGCGCCGCTGTCGCCCGCGCACGCAGCGAAGGCAAGCGCATCGGCTTCGTGCCGACCATGGGCAATCTGCACAGCGGTCACGTTGCACTGATCACCAAAGCCACGCAACGTGTGGATTTCGTGGTCGCGAGCATTTTCGTCAATCCGCTGCAATTCGGCGCCGGCGAAGACCTCGACAAATACCCGCGCACCTTGGCGGCGGATCAGGAAAAACTCCTGGAGGCGGGCTGCTCCCTGCTGTTCGCGCCAACTGTCGAGGAAATGTACCCCGACGGCATGGCCGGACAGACTCGGGTCAGCGTGCCGCAATTGTCCGAAGGCCTGTGCGGCGCCAGCCGTCCGGGGCACTTTGAAGGCGTGGCGACCGTGGTCAGCAAGCTGTTCAACATGGTCCAGCCGGATCTGGCGATTTTCGGCCAGAAGGATTATCAGCAACTGGCGGTGATTCGCGCGCTGGTGCACGACTTGAACATGCCGATCCAGATCATTGGCGAACCGACTGTGCGTGCCGCCGACGGCCTGGCGCTGTCCTCGCGCAATGGCTTCCTCAGCGAAGAACAACGTGCGGTGGCCCCGGTGGTTTATCGCAGCCTGAGCAACATTGCCGAGTCGATCAAGCAAGGCGAACGGGATTTCCCGGCGTTGATCAGTGCTCAGCAGCAACTGCTGGAGGCATCTGGGTTGCGTCCGGATTACCTGGAAATCCGCCACGCCCTGACCCTGCGTCCGGCGACGGCTGAAGACCGTGATCTGGTGATTCTGGTGGCCGCATTCCTCGGCACCACGCGGTTGATCGATAACCTGCACCTGAATCTCGATACCCCGGTTTAACCTACACCGCAATACCCCCTGTAGGAGTGAGCCTGCTCGCGATAGCGGTGTGTCAGTCAGCATTAGTGTTGAATGACACACCGCTATCGCGAGCAGGCTCACTCCTACAGTGTTTTTCAGCGTCATGAAGATTGCATTCCAGCTGTATTGCCGCCCTCAAAGCCTTCGGGCACACTGCCCGCCGTTCGATTCCAACCCGGGAAAACCCTCATGCACGCGATCATGCTCAAGGCCAAACTGCACCGCGCCGAAGTCACTCATGCGGTGCTCGATTACGAAGGTTCGTGCGCCATCGATGGCGAGTGGCTGGACTTGTCCGGCATCCGTGAATACGAGCAGATCCAGATTTACAACGTCGACAACGGCGAGCGTTTCACCACCTACGCGATTCGTGGTGAAGAGGGTTCGCGGATGATCTCCGTCAACGGCGCCGCTGCACACAAGGCCAAGGTTGGCGACCGCGTGATCATTTGTGCCTACGCCCATTACAGCGAAGCCGAGCTGGTCAATTTCAAGCCGCGCATGCTTTACATGGCGCCGGGCAATGAGCTGAGCCACACCAGCAACGCCATCCCGGTTCAGCTCGCCTGATCGCGAAACCGCCCCGCTCCCCCTCCGTTTGTCGGCCAGTTCCCGGTCTCGATGTTAAAAAAGTACAGGGATCTGGTCAGACAAAGTCAAGACAGAACGCAGCGCGAGGTTTACTGTATTCGCCCTGTGTCCAGAAATCGTGTCGACGCAGTTGATCCCATGCCCAAACATGGCGTGCCGGGTCTGTTCAGTGTTCAAAAGGCCGTTCAAGTAAAAAGGAAAACCGCAGCGATGGCGTATTACCTCACTCCTCAAGACGTTACCGCTCTGCCCGCCTGGCAAGCGTTGAAAGATCACCGCCAAGCCATGCAGGATTTCAGCATGCGCGAAGCCTTCAACGCCGATCCGCAGCGCTTCAACCAGTTCACCCTCAGCAGCTGCGGACTGTTTCTCGATTATTCGAAGAATTTGATCAACGCCCAGACCCGCAACCTGCTGGTCGGTCTGGCCAATGAAGTCGATCTCAAAGGCGCCATCAAAGCGCTGTTTGAAGGCGAAATCGTCAACACTTCCGAAGGCCGCCCGGCGCTGCACACCGCCCTGCGCCGCCCGGTAGGCGACAAGCTGTCGGTCAATGGCGTCAACGTGATGCCGGAAGTCCACAAGGTTCTGAACCAGATTACCGATCTGGTCGGCCGCATCCACGACGGTCTGTGGCGTGGTTACACCGAGAAGCCGATCACCGACGTGGTCAACATCGGCATCGGTGGCTCGTTCCTCGGCCCTGAGCTGGTCTCCGAAGCACTGCTGTCGTACGCGCAGAAAGGCGTGCGTTGCCATTATCTGGCGAACATCGACGGCAGCGAATTCCACGAGCTGACGCAGAAACTGCGCGCCGAGACCACGCTGTTCATTGTTTCGTCGAAGTCGTTCAACACCCTCGAAACCCTGAAGAACGCTCAGGCTGCTCGTGCCTGGTACCTGGCACAGGGCGGCTCGGAAGCCGAGCTGTATCGTCACTTCATCGCCGTATCGAGCAACAACGCGGCAGCCGTGGCGTTCGGTATCCGTGAAGAAAACATCTTCCCGATGTGGGACTGGGTTGGCGGTCGTTACTCGCTGTGGTCGGCCATCGGTTTGCCGATTGCCCTGGCCATCGGCATGTCCAACTTCAAGGAGCTGCTGTCCGGTGCCTACACCATGGACCAGCATTTCCAGACCGCGCCGTTCGAACAGAACATGCCGGTGCTGCTGGCCCTGCTCGGTGTCTGGTACGGCAACTTCTGGGGCGCGCAAAGCCACGCGATCCTGCCGTACGACCACTACCTGCGCAACATCACCAAGCACTTGCAACAGCTGGACATGGAATCCAACGGCAAGAGCGTGCGTCAGGACGGCACGCCGGTGTCGACCGATACCGGTCCGGTGATCTGGGGCGGCGTCGGCTGCAACGGTCAGCACGCCTACCACCAGTTGCTGCATCAAGGTTCGCAGTTGATCCCGGCCGACTTCATCGTGCCGATCGTCAGCTTCAACCCGGTCTCCGACCACCATCAGTGGCTGTACGCCAACTGCTTGTCGCAGAGCCAGGCGCTGATGCTCGGCAAGACCCTGCCGGAAGCCGAGCAGGAATTGCGCGACAAGGGCATGAGCGAAGAGCAGGTGCACAAACTCGCGCCGCACAAGGTGATCCCGGGCAACCGCCCGAGCAACACCATCGTGGTCGAACGCATCAGCCCGCGTCGCCTCGGCGCATTGGTTGCCATGTATGAGCACAAAGTGTTCGTACAGAGCGTGGTCTGGGGCATCAACGCCTTCGACCAATGGGGCGTGGAGTTGGGCAAGGAACTGGGCAAAGGCGTTTACAACCGCCTGGTCGGCAGCGATGAAACCCTTGCTGATGATCCTTCCACCCAGGGCCTGATCAACTACTTCCGCGGTCGTCACCGCGGTTGATCTGTTGCTTGATAGAGAGCCCCTGAAGTTCAGGGGCTTTTTTTCGTCTGGCGTTTGGCATGGATTTCGCGGTGGCAGCCAAATCGCTTCCCCCTCACCCCAGCCCTCTCCCCCAAGGGGTAGAGGGGGAAAGGGAGCCGATTTTCACGCTTTTCAATACTTGAGTTCGACTCCGGAATTTCAAGTCGATGTATCAAGCCCAAACACCTCGGTCAGTCCCCTCTCCCTTTGGGAGAGGGTTAGGGTGAGGGGCGGCCTTGATCCCTTCCCCCCATCAGCGCATCTTTATCCTTGTCGCACCACAAGAATAAGGAACCGTCATGTTCGATATCAGCACGTTCCCCAAAGCCGATGCCGTCCGCCACGCTGCGCAATTGAGTCAGGATGAGTATCGACGGCTTTACCGCGAATCCATTGAACACCCCACGGCCTTCTGGGCCGAACAGGCCACGCGTTTCCTCGACTGGAGCACGCCGTGGCAGACTGTCCAGCGCTACGACCTGAAAACCGGTGAAGCCGCCTGGTTTGCCGGGGGCAAACTGAACGTCAGCTACAACTGCATCGACCGTCACCTGGAACAGCGCGGCGAGCAGACCGCCCTGCTCTGGGAAGGCGACGATCCCGCCGAGTCGGCGCAAATCACTTATAAAAAACTCCACCACCACGTCTGCCGCTTGGCTAACGTGCTGAAAAGCCGTGGCGTGAAGAAAGGCGACCGGGTGTGCATCTACATGCCAATGATCCCCGAAGCCGCGTACGCCATGCTCGCCTGCTCGCGGATCGGCGCGATTCACTCGGTGGTGTTCGGCGGTTTCTCCCCTGATTCCCTGCGTGACCGCATTCTCGATGCCGATTGCCGCACGGTGATCACCGCAGATGAAGGCGTGCGCGGCGGCAAGTTCGTGCCACTGAAGCAGAACGTCGACAAAGCCCTGCAAAGTTGCCCGGACGTCAGCACCGTCGTGGTGGTCGAGCGCAGCCAAGGCAAGGTCGACTGGGTCGAGGGGCGCGATATCTGGTATCACCAGGCCGTGCGCGATGTCAGCGACGATTGCCCGCCAGAACCGATGGACGCCGAAGATCCGCTGTTCATCCTCTACACCTCCGGCAGTACCGGCAAACCCAAAGGCGTGCTGCACACTACCGGCGGCTATTTGCTGCAAGCGGCGATGACCTTCAAATACGTGCTCGATTACCGCGACGGCGAAGTGTTTTGGTGCACCGCCGACGTCGGCTGGGTCACCGGTCACAGCTATATCGTCTACGGCCCGCTGGCCAACGGCGCGACCACGCTGATGTTCGAAGGCGTACCGAGTTATCCGAGCAGCTCACGATTCTGGCAGGTCATCGATAAACACAAGGTCAATATTTTCTACACTGCACCCACCGCTCTGCGCGCGTTGATGCGCGAAGGTGCCGAACCATTGAAAGAAACCTCGCGCGCCAGCCTCAGATTGCTCGGCAGCGTCGGCGAGCCAATCAACCCTGAAGCGTGGGAATGGTATTTCAATGTCGTAGGAGAACAGCGCTGCCCCATCGTCGACACCTGGTGGCAGACCGAAACCGGCGGCATCATGCTCAGCCCGCTGGTCAGCGCCCAGCGAATCAAACCGGGCTGCGCCACACAACCGATGTTCGGCGTGCAACCGGTGCTGCTCGATGAACACGGCAAGGAAATCAAAGGCGCCGGCAGCGGCGTGCTGGCGATCAAGTCGAGTTGGCCGGCGCAGATCCGCAGCGTCTATGGCGACCCGCAGCGAATGGTCGACACCTATTTCAAACCCTACCCCGGCTACTATTTCACCGGCGACGGCGCACGCCGCGACGAGGATGGCGACTACTGGATCACCGGGCGCATCGACGACGTGATTAACGTTTCCGGCCACCGCATCGGCACGGCTGAAGTGGAAAGCGCGCTGGTGCTGCACGACAGCATCGCCGAAGCCGCCGTGGTCGGTTACCCCCACGACGTCAAAGGTCAGGGCATCTACGCCTTCGTCACGCCCATGAACGGCACCGAACCGAATGACGAGCTGAAGAAAGAACTGCTCGCCCACGTCAGCAAGGAAATCGGCAGCTTTGCCAAACCCGACTTGATCCAATGGGCGCCGGCCTTGCCGAAAACCCGCTCAGGCAAGATCATGCGGCGCATCTTGCGCAAGATCGCCTGCAACGAACTCGACAGCCTCGGCGACACGTCGACCTTGGCCGACCCGAGTGTGGTGCAGGGACTGATCGACAAGCGCCTCAATCAGTAACACCCCGGGCGTGGTCAACCGACCGCGCCCGCCCTTTCGCACTGAGTGGTCATGGAATTCATCCGCAGTCGTATCGAACAGCAACTCATGAGCCTGACCGGGCTGTCGCTCGGTCAACTCGACCTGGAAAACCCCAAGGGCGACCCCGGCCTGTTCGGCCCCGACTCAGTCAGTTGGCAAGTGCACGGCGATTTCAGCAGCATGTTGATCGGTGGTATCAGTGCGTTGTTGTTGCAGGCTTTGCATCCGCTGGCACTGGCCGGGGTTTGGGATCATTCGAATTTTCGTGAAGACATGCTCGGGCGTTTGCGGCGCACCAGTCAGTTTGTATCCGGCACCACGTTCGGCTCGCGACGCGACGCCGACTGGTTGATCGAGAAGGTGCGCACCATTCACCTGCAAGTGGTTGGCACCGCGCCGGATGGCCGCCCTTACGCGGCCAGCGATGCGGATTTGCTGACGTGGGTGCATGTGGCCGAAGTCAGTAACTTTCTCGCCGCGCATTTGCGTTATCGCAATCCGCAGTTGTCGGGGGCGGATCAGGATCGTTATTACGCGGAAATCGCCGTGATTGCCGAACGCCTGGGCGCGCGGGATGTGCCGAAATCACGGCAAGCCGTGGCCGACTATCTGCAACGCATGCGCCCGCAGTTGTTGTGCGATGAACGCAGCCGCGAGGTTTTGCGATTGTTGCTCGCAGCACCGGCGCCGAGTGTTCTGGCGCGACCCTTTGGTGATTTGATGATGAAGGCCGGCATCGACCTGCTGCCGGACTGGGCCAGCGACATGCTCGATGTCCGGCAGGGCTCGCTGCAACGGCAATTGATTCGCGCGAGCGTCAGGCGCAGCGCACCGATGCTGCGTTGGGCGATGCGCAATGGTTCGGTGCAGCGAGCGAAACGGCGGATGGGCCTGTTGACCTAAAAAGCTTCACGAGCAGGCTCGCTCCCACATTTGGAATGCATTCCCATGTGGGAGCGAGCCTGCTCGCGAAGGCAGCACCTCGGTTACCCGCCAAGCTGTTAAACTCCCGCGCCCCAATTCTCTCCAGCAAGGCGCATGCATGTCTTCCTTGAATCAGGCGCTGCGCGCCGCCCTCAATCAACGCCAGGACTTGCTCACTGAGCTGCACCGTCAGGGCACCGATTGCTATCGGCTGTTCCACGGCAGCCAGGAAGGCGCCGGCGGTTTGACCATCGACCGCTACGGCCCGCAACTGCTGGTGCAGAGTTTTCACCAGACGCTGGAACGCGATGACCTGCTGCAACTGCACGCGATGGTCAATCAAACCCTGGGCCTGGAAACCTTGCTGGTCTACAACGACCGCTCCCGTGGCAACTCGCGCATCGACCGTGAAGACAGCGTCTACAAAGCCGAAGACGCCGCACTGGTTGATCTGGTCGGTCACGAATGGGGCCTCAACTACCGTGTGCGCGGGCGTCATGCCGGGCAGGATCCGCTGCTGTTCCTCGACCTGCGCAACACGCGCGGCTGGGTCAAGGATCACGCCAAAGGTAAATCCGTGCTCAACCTGTTTGCCTACACCTGCGGCGTCGGCCTCAGTGCCGCAGCCGGTGGCGCCCGTGAAGTGTGCAATCTGGATTTCGCCGAAGGTAACTTGGCGGTCGGTCGCGAAAACGGTTTGCTCAACCCGCAATTGCCCGAGATGCAATTCATCCAGTCCGACTACTTCCCGGCCATCCGCCAACTCGCCGGCCTGCCGATCAGCCAGCGTCGCGGGCAGAAACTGCCGAGCTACCAGCGCCTTGATCAGCGTCAATACGATCTGGTCCTGCTTGATCCGCCCGCCTGGGCCAAGAGCGCATTCGGTACCGTCGACCTGCTGCGCGACTATCAGAGCCTGCTCAAACCGGCCTTGCTGACCACCGCCGACAACGGCGTGCTGATCTGCTGCAACAACCTGGCGAAAGTCAGCATGGACGATTGGCGCGAACAGGTGCTGCGCTGCGCGGAGAAGGCCGGGCGACCGGTGCGTGAGTGGAGCGTGATGACCCCGGGCGCCGACTTCCCGTCCATGGACCAGCAACCGCCGCTGAAAACCCTGATCCTGCAGCTATAAACAACCCTGTGGGAGCTGGCTTGTCAGCGATTGCGGTGGGTCAGTCAACAAAGTTGTCGACTGGTATTCCCTCATCGCTGGCAAGCAAGCTCCCACAGGGGTTCTGTGATTTGAGAGAAATCTGAACAATCCTGCTCCATGCGAGGTACTTCGGAACCAGAATCGCGTGCCATACTCCAAGGCACTCCGATTCAGACAGATGAAGCCGCACATGCCCAAAGGATTGATTCGCGCGATTGGCGCCTTGTTGACTGCTCTGGCCCTCTACAGCCTGCTGGGGTTTCTGATTTTGCCGGGCATCGCTCTGCGGGTAGCCAATCAGCAACTGGCCACCTACGCGACGGTGCCTGCGCATATCCAGCGCATCGAGCTCAACCCGTTCAGCCTTGAAGTCACCCTGTGGGGACTGGTCATCGGCGAGCCGGGCAAGGAACAGATCGGCTTCGATCGCCTGTACGCCGACCTGCAAATCGACAGCCTGTGGACCAAAGCCCTGCATCTGTCCAACATCGAGCTGGACAAACCAAAGAGCGAAATCCTTTTCGCCAAAGACGGCAAACTCAACCTGCTGGGCCTGTTCAATGTGCCGGCCAGTGAGCCGACACCAGCCGACCCGGACGCCAAACCGTTCCCGCTGCGCATCGACAACATCAAACTGGCCGGCGGCGTCGTGCACTTTGAGGACGTGCGCCCCAGCGAACCCATCGAGTTTCTCTACGACGATCTCAGCTTCGAGCTGAAAAACCTCAGCACCCTGCCCGAAGACAGCGCCGACATGACCCTGGTCGCCATCGGCCCGGCCGGTGGCCGGATCGACTGGAGTGGCAATTTCAGCCTGATCCCGTTCACTTCCGAAGGCACCCTGAAAGTCACCGACGGCAAGATGAAAGCCTTCTGGCCCTACGTGCGAGACTCGGTGCCGCTGGTACTTGAAGACGGCGTGATCAGTCTCAGCAGCGAATACAAACTCAATCTGTCGAAAGAAACCGAACTGCAGTTGAACAATGTCGCGGTGAGCATCGCGCCCTTCGCGATCAAGGCGCCTGATGGACGCCCACTGGCAAAACTCGAACGTCTCGACATCAGCGAAACCTCGCTGGATCTGGCCAAGCAACAAGTCGTGGTCGGCAAGATCCGCAGCAACAAACTGGAAACCTGGGCGGCGCTCGAAGCTGACGGCCAACTGGACTGGCAGAAACTGTTCGCCAGCCAACCGTCGAAACCGGCCGCCAAAGCCGCCGCAGAACCTGCCAGCACGCCCGCCGCTGCCGACTCGCCGAAAGCTGAACCGACTGCGCCAAGCAAGCCTTGGCAAGTGCTGCTCAAAGACGTGCAATTGCGTAACTACACCGTGCATCTGGCCGACCGCTCGGCCCAACCGGCAGTAGCACTGGATATCACCCCGCTCAACGTCGACCTGCAGGATTTCGACAGCCTCAACGGCTCGCCCTTCAAGCTCAATCTCGACAGCGGCGTGGGCAAGCAAGGCAAGATCACCGCCGACGGCACCGTCAATCTCGCCCCGGTCAACGCCCAGCTCAACGTGAAAACCCAGGACATCGACCTGCGCGTCGCACAGTCCTACATCAATCCTTTCATTCGCCTGGAACTGCGCAGCGGCATGCTCGGCAGTGACCTGAAGGTCAATCTCAAGAGCACAGAACCACTGGCACTCAGCGTCACCGGACGTGCGCAGATCGATCAACTGCACACCCTCGACACCCTGAAAACCCGCGACTTCCTCAAGTGGCAGCAAGTGGTGGTCGAAGGCCTGAATTATCAGCACGGCGACAGCCTGTCGATCGACAGGATCAACCTGTTCCAGCCGTACGCGCGGTTCATGATCAACGATGATCGCACCACCAACATTGATGATCTGCTGATCCCGCAGCCCGCTGACAGTGGCGCAAAAAGCACAGCAGCCAAACCAGCCAGCAACGAAAAACCGCTGGGCATTCACATCGGTGGCATCGCGATCAATGACGGCTCGGCGAACTTCGCCGACTTCAGCCTGACGCCCAACTTCGCCACCGCCGTGCAGCAACTCAACGGCCAGATCGGCACCATCGACAGCCGCCAGGCAAAACCGGCCAGCGTCGACATCAAAGGCAAGGTCGACCGCTATGCACCGGTGACCATCAAGGGCGCGGTCAATCCGTTCGACCCGATGGCCAGCCTCGACATCGCCACCAGTTTCAAACGGGTCGAACTGACGACGTTGACGCCCTACTCCGGCAAATTCGCCGGTTACCGCATTCGCAAGGGTCGGCTCAACCTCGACCTGCATTACCTGATCACCAAGGGCCAGCTCAAAGCCGAAAACAAAGTGGTGGTCGAACAATTGCAGCTCGGCGAAAAAGTCGACAGCCCGGATGCCGTGAGCCTGCCGCTGAAACTGGCGATTGCCCTGCTCAAGGACGTCGACGGCAAGATCTCCATCGAATTGCCGGTGACCGGCGACTTGAACAACCCGCAATTCAGCGTGATGCCGATCGTCTGGCAGACCCTGCGCAACCTGATCGTCAAAGCCGCAGCCGCGCCATTCAAAATGATCGGCGGGTTGATCAGTGGCGGCGGTTCGCAAGACCTTGGCACTGTGTCGTTTGCGCCCGGCTCCAGCGAGTTGAGCAAGGATGCCGAAGCGGCGCTGATCAAGCTGTCCCAAGCACTGAAGGAACGTCCGGCACTGCGCCTGGAAATCGAGGGTACTGCCGCGCAAAGCAGCGATGGCCCATTGCTCGCCGAGCAGCGTCTGGAACGTGAATACCAGTACAACTACTACAAGATGCTCCAGCGTCGCGGCGATAAAGTCCCGGCGCAGGCGTCGTTGCTGCAAGTGCCGGACAGCGAGAAAGGTCCGCTGCTCGAAGGCATTTACCGCACCCGCCTGAAAACCCAGCCACCGGCGGAATGGAAGGATCTGGGCAAGGAAGAACGTACGGCGAAGATGCGCGAAGGCGTGATCAAGTTCTGGAGTGGCAGCGACGTGCTGCTGCGTCAGTTGGGTCAGGACCGCGCCAGCAGCATCAAGGATTATCTGGTCGATAAAGGCCAGCTGGCAGACGACCGCGTGTACTTCATCGACGCCAACCTTGGCGAGGCCGAAAGCGATGGCCGCGTGGTCACGCAAATGCACCTGGATGCCGAGTGATGAAACTTCAGTGGCTGGCCTTGCTCGCAATGACGCTCGCGGCCAGTCACGCCTCGGCGTCCGATACGCTGCGCTGCGGCAGTCAATTGATCAGCCTTGGCGACCGGTCCAGCGAAGTCCTGCAGAAATGCGGTGAGCCGGTCAGCCGTGATGTGTTGGGCTACAAGCGCAGCGCCAATCGCCGCGAGGAGTTTCAGGTCGAGGAATGGACTTACGGCCCGAGCAACGGCATGTATCAATACCTGCGCTTCGAAGGCAATCGCCTGCGCCAGATCAACAGCAAACGCGGCAACTGAAAAAGCAAAAGATCGCAGCCTTCGGCAGCTCCTACAATCTGGAATGCATTTCCCTGTAGGAGCTGCCGAAGGCTGCGATCTTTTGCTTCTAAAAATAGAACAGGCCCCGACACAAGTGCCGGGGCCCGTAATGGTCACCTCCGTGTGACCGTTCGCATGAACTCTAAAGTTGCGGCAGACGTATTGCTCGGCCCGTCTGTCGCGTCTTCTCCCGGTCCAGGCGAGAAGTCATGCCTTACTCGGCTTTCAGGCCGTCAGCGGAGACCGCTTTGACGCCTTTGATTTTCTTGGTGATATTCACTGCGGTGGTTTTCTGAGCTTCGGTAATGGCTACAGTCGACGACAGAGATACAACACCTTTGTTGGTTTCTACTTTGATGTCAGTGCCTGGGATGCCTTTTTCGGTCACCAGGTCGCTTTTCACTTTAGTGGTGATCCAGGTGTCGGAAGTAGCTTCTTTAGCCTGGGTGACTTCACCGGCGGCCAGAGTCATTGGAGCCTGGGTAGCCTGAGTGGATTGTGCGAATGCACCGGAAGCCATGGTCAGGGTCAGCGCGGTAGCAGCAGCGGCAGTGATAGCGAACTTCTTCATACGAGTAACTCCTGTTTTTCTGGAAAGTCTGCTGGTTGTCTTGTCAGCAGGGTTACCAAGGTAGTTGCGAACGCTGTGCCAACTTTTCCATCAACACAAAATCCTTATAAATCAATATCTTATGTTTAACGCAGATTTTCGAAATCATGCAATTTGCATGACATGCGCAATATTCACATGCAAGTTGCGGTTTTTTGAAAAGTTCCTAAGACGCTGAAATTATTGAAGCTTTTGTGAAGTGTCGCGCAATGAAAAATGCCCCGCAAAGCGGGGCATCCTGTTCAGCACACATTCAACTTATGTACCACTGGCGGTGCAGCCTTTTGGCGAATAGTCCGGCGCCACAGTGGTGCCGCAAGTCCAGACGCCAGCACCGGTGCCCGATGAACGGGTCAAGGTAATGGTTTTGTCCAGAACAGGGCCAGGAGCGTTCTTGATTGTGCAGACAATGGTGCCGGCCCCGGTCGAAGCGGTGCCCGATGCGGTCACGGCGCAATTTGACGTTGTGACCGTGGCACTACCGGCCACCAGCGTCAGCGTCGGATCGGTACCTTGGTTGATGGTGTCTTCGAACGGCACTTTCATCGCACTGATCTCCGCCAGCCCCGCCGTCACCTTCGACCGCGCCTGATACTTGGAATACTGCGGCAGGGCGATGGTCGCCAGAATCCCGATGATCGCCACCACGATCAACAGCTCGATCAGCGTAAAACCTTGTTGTTTTTTCATAGACACGCTCCATGCATGAGTCGAAATCTCATGATCTGAAAGGGACGCAGCATAGGCCATGCCAATGCCTTCGAGGCCCTGCCCCTTGGGCGCGAACCACCTACAACGCCATTTCCTACAACCCGCAACCGCACTATCTGACACTTTTTGTCACCTGCCCCCGCCGTGTTTGGCGCTGTCACTTGACTAGGCTATAAGTCATGAACTGCAAGTGTGCGGAATTCCCATGAATGACATCGCTCTGAGCGGTCTGGCCAAGCAATTGGTCCAGGCCGAACTGCTCACGGAAAAAAGCGCCCAGCAAGCCTGGCAACAGGCCCAGCGCAATCGCCTGTCGCTGGTCAGCTATCTGGTGCAGAACAAACTGGTCAAGAGCTGGCAAGTGGCCGAGATTGCCAGCGAGCATTTCGGCATGGCGTTCCTTGATCTCAATTGCCTCGACAAGGAAACCCAACCCAAAGGACTGGTCAGCGAAAAACTTGTGCGTCAGCACCATGCCCTGCCCCTGTGGCGACGTGGCAACAAGCTGTTCGTTGGCATCTCCGACCCGAGCAACCATCAAGCGATCAACGACATTCAGTTCAGCACCGGGCTGAGCACCGAAGCCATTCTGGTCGAGGACGACAAGCTCACCGATGCCATCGAGAAGTTCTTCGACACCCACAGCAGTGGCCTGGAAGACATGGCCGATGTCGATCTTGACGGCCTCGATGTCGAATCCGTCGATGACAGCAAGCAGGACGCCATCGGTGGCCTCGATGCCGACGATGCGCCGGTGGTGCGTTTCGTGCACAAGATGCTGCTCGACGCGATCAAGAGTGGCTCTTCCGACCTGCACTTCGAGCCTTACGAGAAAAACTACCGGGTACGGGTGCGCACCGACGGCATCCTGCGTGAGGTGGCCAAACCACCGATTCAACTGGCCGGGCGCATCGCCGCACGCCTGAAAGTCATGGCCAGCCTCGATATCTCGGAACGGCGCAAACCGCAGGACGGGCGGATCAAGATGCGCCTGTCGAAAAGCAAGTCGATCGATTTCCGGGTCAACACGCTGCCCACGTTGTGGGGCGAAAAAGTGGTGATCCGGATTCTCGACCCGTCCAGCGCGCAGATCGGTATCGACGCCCTCGGCTATGAGCCCGAGCAAAAGGATCTGTACATGGCCGCACTCAAGCAGCCACAGGGCATGATTCTGGTCACCGGCCCCACCGGCTCGGGTAAAACCGTGTCGCTCTACACCGGCCTGAATATCCTCAATACCGTCGACATCAACATCTCCACCGCCGAAGACCCGGTGGAGATAAACATGGAAGGCATCAACCAGGTCAACGTCAATCCTAAACAAGGACTCGACTTTGCTCAGGCGTTGCGCTCGTTTCTGCGCCAGGACCCGGACGTGATCATGGTCGGTGAGATCCGCGATCTGGAAACCGCCGAGATCGCCATCAAAGCTGCGCAGACCGGTCACCTGGTGCTCTCGACCCTGCACACCAACAGCGCCGCGGAAACCCTGACGCGCCTGCACAACATGGGCATTCCCGGCTTCAACATTGCCACCTCGGTCAGCCTGATCATTGCCCAGCGCCTGGCGCGCAAACTGTGCAGTCACTGCAAGAAAGCCATCGAGATCCCGCGCGAAACCTTGATCAAGGAAGGTTTCCCCGAGGAACGCATCGGCCATTTCACGATCTACGAGCCGGTCGGTTGCGATCACTGCAACGGCGGCTACAAAGGACGCGTGGGGATATATGAAGTGGTGAAGAACACACCAGCACTGCAACACTTGATCATGGCCGAAGGCAACTCGCTGGAAATCGACCTGCAGATGCGCCGCGACGGCTTCGACGACCTGCGCACCTCCGGGCTGCACAAGGCCATGCAAGGCATCACCAGCCTTGAAGAAATCAACCGGGTCACCAAGGACTGAACATGGCGGTCAAGGCAGCGAAAATCAGTATCTATGCCTGGGAAGGTACGGACAGGAAAGGCAGCAAAGTCACCGGTGAACTCAGTGGACAGAATCCGGCACTGATCAAGGCCCAACTGCGTAAACAGGGGATCAGTCCCGGCAAGGTACGCAAAAAATCCGCATCGTTGTTGAGTTTTGGCAAACGCATCAAGGCCCAGGACATCGCTCTGTTCACCCGGCAGATGGCGACCATGATGAAGGCCGGAGTGCCGCTGCTGCAGTCGTTCGACATCATTGGCGAAGGCTTTGAAAACCCGGCCATGCGCAAGCTGGTGGACGAGGTCAAACAGGAGGTCGCGGCCGGTAACAGCTTCGCCACAGCCCTGCGCAAGAAGCCGCAGTATTTCGACGAGTTGTATTGCAATCTGGTCGATGCGGGCGAGCAGTCCGGCGCCCTCGACACGTTGCTGGAACGCGTCGCGACCTATAAGGAAAAAAGCGAACGGCTGAAGGCCAAAATCAAAAAAGCCATGACCTACCCCACCGCCGTGGTGCTGGTGGCGGCAGTCGTGACCGGGATCCTGCTGGTCAAAGTGGTGCCGCAATTCCAGTCGGTGTTCTCGGGGTTCGGCGCCGAACTGCCGGCCTTCACCCTGATGGTGATCAGCCTGTCGGAATTCATGCAGCAATGGTGGTGGGCGATGCTCGGCGCGCTGGTCGCGGCGATCTTTGGTAGCCGCCATGCACTGAAAACATCTCAGGCATTACGCGACCGCAAAGACACCTGGCTGTTGAAACTGCCCTTGGTGGGCACGCTGATGTACAAGTCTGCGGTGGCGCGATTCGCTCGAACCCTGTCGACCACGTTTGCTGCCGGTGTGCCGCTGGTGGAAGCGCTCGACTCAGTGGCCGGCGCCACCGGTAACGTTGTCTTCAAGCGTGCCGTGTTGCGCATTCGCCAGGACGTCTCCACCGGCATGCAGTTGAATTTTTCGATGCGCAGCACCGGGGTCTTTCCCAACATGGCCGTGCAGATGACCGCAATTGGCGAAGAGTCGGGGGCTCTAGATGAAATGCTCGACAAGGTTGCAGGCTTTTACGAAGAAGAAGTGGATAACATGGTCGACAACCTCACCAGCCTGATGGAGCCGTTCATCATGGTGGTGCTAGGCGTTATCGTCGGTGGGCTGGTGGTGGCCATGTACCTGCCGATCTTCCAACTCGGCTCAGCGATCTGACATGCCTATCGACGAACTGTTCGCCCTGTATCCACTGGCCTTTGTTTTCACCGCCCTGCTGCTGGGTCTGGTGGTCGGCAGTTTCCTTAACGTGCTGATCTGGCGCCTGCCGAAAATGCTCGAACGCGATTGGCGCCAGCAAGCCCACGACGTACTCGGTTTGCCCGGCGAAGCGCCGTTGCCGACCTACAACCTGATGCTGCCGCACTCCGAATGCCCGCATTGCGCCCACCGGATCCGTCCGTGGGAAAACATTCCCCTGCTCAGTTATCTATGGCTGCGCGGGCGTTGTTCAGCGTGCGCGGCGCCCATCAGCAAACGCTATCCTTTGACCGAACTGACTTGCGGGTTGCTCTCGGCCTTCATCGGCTGGCACTTCGGTTTCGGTTGGCCGGCGTGCCTGCTGATCGTCCTCACCTGGGGGTTGCTGGCGATGAGCCTGATCGACACCGAACATCAACTGCTGCCCGATGTGCTGGTGCTGCCGTTGCTGTGGCTGGGGTTGATCGTCAACAGCTTCGGCCTGTTCGTGCCGTTGCACGATGCACTGTGGGGCGCGGTGGCCGGATATATGGCGCTGTGGTCGGTGTTCTGGCTGTTCAAGCTGCTGACCGGCAAGGACGGCATCGGCCATGGTGATTTCAAGCTGTTGGCGCTGCTTGGCGCTTGGGGCGGCTGGCAGATTCTACCGCTGACCATCCTCCTCTCATCGCTGGTGGGCGCCATTATCGGGGTGGTTTTACTGCGCTTGCGCAATGAGAAAACCTCCACGCCGATACCCTTTGGCCCGTGGCTGGCAATTGCTGGCTGGATTGCCTTGCTCTGGGGTGGTCAAATAACCGACTTCTATTGGCAGTTTGTCGGTTTGAAATGAATACCCCTGTGGAAAAACCCTGGATTCTCGGCCTCACCGGCGGCATCGGCAGCGGCAAAAGCGCGGCAGCTCAGCACTTCATTGATTTGGGTGTCCACGTGGTGGATGCCGATCACGCGGCGCGCTGGGTGGTTGAACCGGGGCGCCCGGCGCTGGCGAAGATTGCCGAACACTTCGGCCCCGACGTGCTGCAGGCCGATGGCACGCTGGACCGCGCCGCCCTGCGCAAACTGATCTTCGAATTGCCGGAGCAACGTCGCTGGCTCGAAGCGCTGCTGCATCCGTTGATCGCCGAAGAAATCGCCCATCACCTGGCGCTGGCAAAATCGCCTTACGCGATTCTGGTTTCGCCACTGCTGATCGAATCCGGGCAATACGCGATGACCCAGCGCATCCTGGTGATCGACGCCCCGCAACAATTGCAGATCGAACGCACCTTGCAGCGTGACCAGACCAGCGAGCAGCAGGTTCAGGCGATCCTCAACGCTCAGTCGAGCCGCGAAGACCGTGTGAGCCGCGCCGACGACGTGGTGGTCAATGACCGCGACCTCGCCTGGCTGCACAGCGAAGTCGAGCGTCTGCATCACTTTTACCTGACTTTATCCGGAGGCCAAGCATGAGCCAGATCCCCACCGTTGAATGCCCGACCTGTGGCGCCCCCGTAGAATTCACCCCTGAGAACAAGTTTCGGCCGTTCTGCTCCGATCGCTGCAAACTGATCGACCTCGGCGCCTGGGCGTCGGAAGAACACAAAATTCCGGTCGCACCGGACGCCGAGGACGAACTGTTTTCCGGCGATTTCGATCCGCGCCACTGATCCTCTCAGGGCCGCATAAAGCCGTAGTCCTGATCGTCGTCGAGGTTTTCCGCCAGAAAGCGCAACTCGTCGGCCAGGTCTTCGGCGTTGCGCACGGCCTTGCTCTGCTGCACCACCGCACTGAGCAAGGCGCGCAAACTCAACCCCGGGTCAAAGCCCACCTCCTGCGCCATGTCCAGACTCTGCCGGGTTTCCTGCCTTGCCCACTCGTAAACGCTCATGCCGCTGCTCCTGAAGAGATTTGCGCGAGCATGAAATTTCCCGCGCGTGGCGGGTTTGATGTGGATCAAGACTTGGGGTCGTCGTCCTTCCACGGCGCCGAAAGGTAGCGCGTGCGGTTGAAGGTCTCCAGCCATTCCGGGCTGAATACCACCAGCGCACTGACGATCATGCCGTTGATGAACGCCTCGGGGAAAATGATCAGCCACACGTAACCGATGAAGTCTTCCAGCCACTCCGGCATGGCGAAGAGGCCGTCGTACCACAGCAGCGTCAGGCTGAGGATCAGGCACAACAGGGCTGACAGCGCGGCGGCAAAAAATCCGGAACAGAAGATGTACACGAACGGGTTGCGCGGCTGCGCCCGCTCGACGAGGATCGCCACACACTCGGTGACCAGCACCGGCAGCAAAATGAACATCGCGCCATTGACCCCCATCGCCGCGAGATCCTGACGACCGAGCAGCACCAGGCCGATTTGCGCCACCAGCCCGCCGACGATCGCCAGCGGCCAGTCCAGCAGCAGGGTCACCGCCGTCATGCCGAGGAAGTGATACGACACACCGGTATCGAAATCCCTGCGCATCAACCACAACAGAAACAACGCAAACACGGTGCCGAACAGCAGATGCTGACGCCGGCTGTCGCTGAACAACTCGACCCACGGTGCACGCATGATCGTCCAGAGCAACACCGGCAAGTAAATCAGCCAGCCCAGCAGCAGACTTTCAGTCGCCAGCACCTCGACGCCGATCATGGGCGCGCCTTCTCCAGTGCCTCGCGCAGCTCGCTCGCGTTGGCGTATTCACGTTGCGAGAGCAATTGACCGTCCTTGAGTTGCAACCACAACACCTGCCCTTCCGCGCCGGGATAGCGCGATGCAACCCGACCTTCTCGATCGAGCATGACTCGATAGCGGTAGTCGCGCATGGCCGGTACGGCAAACATTTTGGCAATCAGCGCCGGCATGCGCTGGATGTCGGCAACGAATACTGCGTGGCGCGCCTCCAGATAGCCCTTGGGCCGATCCTTCAACGCTTCTTTGATCAGTTTGGCGCCGTCCATATCGCGCGCCACCAGCAGCGTGGTGGTGCTGTTGTCGAGGGTGAAGGGTTGCTCGTGCTGATCGAGTAACGTCCAGGGAGCCAGACGCTCGCCGGTTTCGAGTGCATGGGCACACAGCGGAAAAACAGCAAACAGCAGCAGCCAGCGAAATTTCACGATGAGTCCTCACGGTTTGGCGCAAATAATCGATTGCCATGAGTCTACACTGCCCTTCTCGACTGCCCACTGATGCACTTTGCCGGGTAACGCTTTCAGCTTGTCGCATTTGAACGCTAAGCTTGGGCTTATGGATGACTCAGATTATTTACGCCTGCTGACCATCGCGGCCGAGCAGGCCAACGCCTTTCTGTCCAATGCCCGCAAATGGGAGCGTGAGCGTTGGGTCTGCCAACGCCTGCTGCAAGGCCTCAACATTCCCTACCGCGCCGACGAATTCGCGCCGGCCGGCGAACCGCCGGATGTGCTGTTTCGCGATGCCAATTTCGAGGTGTTCTTCGTGCTCGACGAGGGGCGCCGACTCAACGACGAATGGCGCGATGAACTGCAGCGCCGCCGCAGCGCCTTTTCCCTCAGCCAACTGGTGCGCCGCGAAGCCAAACCGAAACGGATCCCGGCCAATGAATTCTTGCTGCGACTGGCGCCGACCCTGCGCAAAAAAGCCCACAACTACAAGGAACGCGGTATGGATCTGGGCGAACTGGATATCATCGCCTTCGCCAGTCTTAAACGTGAGGTGCTGGATCTGAACAGCCATTTCCCCCCGCCTACCGAATATTTGCGCCAAGGCTGGCGCTCGCTGTCGCTGGTCGGCCCGACTTTCGCCCGCGTGCTGTTCGCCCATCCGGACGCGCCAGATTTTCTGCGCAGCAACCTCGGTCGTAGCATTGTTTTCGATGTCGGGATCAGCCTGTGACGCCGCTGCAGCAATTGATCGCCGATGTGCCGCAAACCGGCCGCGTGCGCTGGATCGGCGTGCGTCCGGAATCCCGTGGGCCGATGATCGAACTTGATGCGGTGGAAGCGCGGCTGGAAGCAGGGCTGACCGGCGATCACGCCCGTCCCGGTGTGCGTAACGCGCGGCAGGTGACGTTGATCCAGTGGGAACATCTGGCAGTGATCAGCGCATTGATGGGCCGCCCCGACGATCAACCCGTCAGGCCTGAAGACCTGCGGCGCAATCTCGTTATCAGCGGTATCAATTTGTTTAGTCTCAAGGGTCGGCGCTTTCGCATCGGTCAGGCAATATTCGAAACCACGGGCTGGTGTCAGCCCTGCGCACGCCTGCAGAACAACCTTGGCCCGGGCACCTTTCAAGCGGTGCGCGGGCATGGCGGAATTACCGCGCGGGTGTTACAAAGCGGGATCATTCGCCTCGAAGACCGGGTCAGCGTCGAGCCGGTTCCGGACAGCGGCTATGCTGCGTTCAACCCCGGATAAAAACCGCTGTAGCTTCTGTCCATTCAGCAACGTCTACCTGACGAGGCAAATATGACCAGCCGCCTGAACCCCGAAGACCAGAAACATGTCGAAGAGTACCTGCAACTGTCCCAACACCGAGTCGAGCGCCGGCCTTTCCGGCCGTGGATGCTCCTCGTGCTGGTGCTGGCAGTGACCATTGGTCTGGGCTTGTTGAGCCGATTTATCAGTTACCTGACGCTATGAGCTGCCTCGCGCTCGCTTGGGTAACAGCACCGATTTCCTTTAAAAACCTTGCGAGTTATCCCTATGTCCCATCGTATTGTTATTGTCGGCGGCGGCGCCGGCGGTCTGGAGTTGGCTACCCGTCTGGGTAAGACTCTGGGCAAACGCGGCACCGCCAGTGTGATGCTGGTCGACGCCAACCTGACGCACATCTGGAAGCCCTTGCTGCACGAAGTGGCCGCCGGATCGCTGAACTCTTCCGAAGACGAACTCAACTATGTTGCCCAGGCGAAATGGAACCACTTCGAGTTCCAGCTGGGGCGCATGAGCGGGCTTGATCGCGCACAGAAGAAAATCCAGTTGGCGGCGACCTACGACGAAAACGGCGTCGAGCTAGTGCCGGCGCGTGAAGTGCAGTACGACTCGCTAGTGATCAGCGTCGGCAGCACCACCAATGATTTCGGCACACAGGGCGCGGCGCAGCACTGCCTGTTCCTGGACACGCGCAAACAGGCCGAGCGTTTCCATCAGCAACTGCTGAATCACTATCTGCGTGCACACGCCGGGCAAACCGATGTGGTCGAGCAGATCAGCGTCGCGATCGTCGGCGCTGGCGCCACGGGCGTCGAGCTGGCGGCAGAACTGCACAATGCCGCCCATGAACTGGCGGCGTATGGTCTGGACCGGATCAAACCGGAAAACATGCACATTACCCTGATCGAAGCCGGGCCACGGGTGTTGCCTGCCCTGCCCGAGCGTATCAGCGGGCCGGTGCACAAAACCCTGGAAAAGCTCGGGGTCAATGTGATGACCAACGCTTCGGTCAGCGAAGTGACCGCCGACAGTCTGATCACGGCCGATGGCAATGAGATCAAGGCCAGCCTGAAAGTATGGGCCGCCGGTATTCGCGCACCGGGTTTTCTCAAGGACATCGATGGCCTGGAAACCAACCGCATCAATCAGTTGCAAGTGCTGCCGACGCTGCAAACCACCCGCGACGAGAACATCTTCGCTTTCGGTGACTGCGCCGCCTGTCCGCAACCGGGTACCGATCGCAACGTGCCGCCACGGGCGCAAGCCGCGCATCAACAGGCGTCACTGCTGGCCAAATCGCTGAAGTTGCGCATCGAAGGCAAGCCCCTGCCGGAGTACAAGTACACCGACTACGGCTCGCTGATCTCGCTGTCGCGTTTTTCGGCGGTGGGTAACTTGATGGGCAACCTGACCGGCAGCGTGATGCTCGAAGGCTGGCTGGCGCGGATGTTTTACGTGTCGCTGTACCGCATGCACCAGATGGCGCTGTACGGGCCGTTCCGCACGGCGATGCTGATGCTGGGCAGCAAGATCGGCCGTGGCACTGAACCGCGTCTGAAATTGCATTGATGTAAACCTGTGGGAGCGAGCCTGCTCCGGGCGGCGATCCGACGAAAGCGTTCTGTCAGTCGTTATTGATGCGACTGATCTGACGCATTCGTCGGATCGCCGCCCGGAGCAGGCTCGCTCCCACATTGTTTTGTGTTGATCGAAAGATCTGTTTCTTACTGTATCCCCGCCCCGCTTTTCCCTCCTTCGCTTACAAACTCCCCCGCTCCGCGACACAGTCGCGATACACCGCCACCGCCTAATGGCCACACCCGAGCGCACCTGCTCAGGCTTTCGTCCTTAACGTGTGGTTGCGTTGTGCAGCCAGGAGAATGTAAAATGTTCCGTACTTCGACCCTCGGTAAAAAATCCATTGGCCTGATCGGCGCCGCACTGGCTGGCGGTCTGATGTTGTCCGGTTCGGTGTTTGCCGCCCAGCCACTGGCGCAGGGCTATATGGTCGCTTCGGCCGATACCTCGGTGAAAGCGCCGGAAGGCAAATGCGGTGAAGGCAAGTGTGGCGATGCTTCGATGGCCAAGACTGACAGCGACGGAGACGGCAAGGTCTCCCGCGCCGAATTCCTCAAAGTCGCGCCGAAGTCCGACTTCGACAAGATCGACACCAACCATGACGGTTTCATCGACGAGCAAGAGGCCTACAACAACGTAAAGGCCAACTTTGAAGCCAACGGCAAGAAGATGCCCAAAGGCCTGTTCGAACACCTGAAAGATCAAGACGGCGCCTGATCGGCAGAAAAAAGCCGCACTTCTCCTGTGAGAAGCGCGGCTTTTTCATGTGTGGTTATTTACAGCTGGAAACGCCGCACCATGCCCTGCAAAGCATTGGCCAGTTGCGACAACTCATGGCTGGAAGCACTGGTCTGGTCGGCGCCTGCGGCAGAACGTACCGACAAATCACGAATGTTCACCAGATTGCGATCCACTTCCCGCGCGACTTGCGCCTGTTCTTCCGCAGCGCTGGCGATCACCAGGTTGCGCTCATGGATCTCGTGCACCGACGCGGTAATGGTTTGCAGCGCCTCACCGGCGCGCTCAGCCAATGCCAGCGTGGTGGTTGCACGCGCCGTACTGGCCTGCATCGAATCCAATGCCAGGCTCGAACCGCTGCGCATGCCCTGAACCATCTGCTCGATCTCCTGAGTCGATTGCTGCGTGCGATAAGCCAGCGCCCGCACTTCATCGGCCACTACGGCGAAACCTCGGCCGCTCTCGCCGGCGCGCGCTGCTTCAATCGCCGCGTTGAGCGCCAGCAGATTGGTCTGCTCGGCAATCGCCCGAATCACGTCGAGTACTTTGCCGATGTCCTGCGACTGGTTGGCCAGTGATTGCACCAACTCGCCGGTCTGTTGCACATCGCTGGCCAGTGCGTTGATGGCCGTGGCGGTCTCACTGACACGCACCTGCCCCAGATGCGCCGACTCGCTGGACTGGCGGGTCGCGTCAGAGGTCGACACCGCATTGCGTGCGACCTCTTCCACCGCAGCCGTCATCTGATTGACCGCTGTCGCGGCTTGTTCGATTTCGTGGTTCTGCTGTTGCAGCCCTTGCGTACTGTCGAGTGTTACCGCATTGAGTTCATCGGCAGCGGTCGCCAGTTGCGTGGCGGAACCGCTGATGCCTTGCAGCGTCTCGCGCAGGTTCTGCTGCATGGTCGCCAACGCTTTGAGCAAGCGACTGACTTCATCGTTGCCATGGGTTTCGATCGGCCGGGTCAGATCACCCTGCGCCACACTTTCTGCGGCGCTCACGGCACTGCTCAGCGGACGAACGATACTGCGCGTGAGCATCATCGCCAGTGCCACCGTGGCCAGCGCTGCCAAGGCAATGAACAAGCTGACGATCGTGCGCGAGTTTTCGTAGTGCGCAGCGGACTTCTGGCTTTCAGCCGCGACTTGTTTGGCGAACAGGTCCGCCAAGTCGTTGAGTTGCTTGCCGGAGCCATCGACCACTGTCTTCATGTCGACCAGCAACAATTTGGTCAACTCATCACGCTTACCTTGCTCGGCGAGGGCGAAAGATTGAGCAATACCACTGCGATACGCGGCGAAGGTCTTTTTGAATTGGTCGTATAGCTGCTGGCCTTCCGGGGTATTGACCAGTTTGTCGTAGGCGGCGATTTTCTCGCTCAGCTCCTTGTCGCGGGTGTCCATCTGGCTGCGGTAGGTGGCGATATTGTTCGCATCCTGGTCCAGCGCCATGCGCAACGAGATGGTGCGAATGCGCAGCATGATCTCGCGAATCTCGTCGCCGCCACGAATGCTTGGCAGCCACTGATTTTCTACCGCAACTTCACTGTCGCGAATACTCGACATCTGCCCCAGCGCAAACACGCCGAGCAAGGCGACCAACACCGCAATCAGGGCAAATCCCAAGGCAGCCCGGGGAGCAATATTCAACTGACGAAGCAACATGACGCACGCCCTTATTCTTGTATTGGCCAGATTCAAGGGGCGAAAGCCATGGCAGTCCCCTCGTGTTAGCGGGCTATCGGCAGGTTGTATGATGACTTGAAGGGAAATGAGTTTTTGTCGGACAAAAAAAATCCCCGTATCTTTCGATACGAGGATTTTTAATATGGTCGGGGTAAGGGGATTCGAACTCCTGACATCCTGCTCCCAAAGCAGGCGCGCTACCGGACTGCGCTATACCCCGGTAAAAAAAAGGCGACCTTTCAAAGATCGCCTTCTTCGATCAGCGCTTTTGGCCTCTGATCTTAAGATTCGATCCCAGCGCTAACTGGTTTCAAAAATGGTGGGTCGTGTGGGATTCGAACCTACGACCAATTGGTTAAAAGCCAACTGCTCTACCAACTGAGCTAACGACCCAAAAATGGTCGGGGTAAGGGGATTCGAACTCCTGACATCCTGCTCCCAAAGCAGGCGCGCTACCGGACTGCGCTATACCCCGGTTTGAAATTGGCTCCGTGACCAGGACTCGAACCTGGGACCCAATGATTAACAGTCATTTGCTCTACCGACTGAGCTATCACGGAACTACATATTTCAATTTACAACGGTGAAACCTGTTGCTTTCAGTCACTCGTTCGCATCGCTGCGTTCGTGTGTCTGAGGCGCGCTATTCTACAACCTAGAACACCTCTGTCAACCCCCTAAATTGCTTTCAAGTTAATGATTTGCAACTTATTTCAGATTTCAACTCAGTGAGCTGAGACCGTCTTGGCGACTGACTGCGGGGCGCACTTTACAAGCCTTTTCCTTTGAGTTCAACAGCCTAACGAAAAAAAAGGCCCCACAAGGTGGGGCCTGCCAATTTTCATTGGCGTTTGGACTTAGTTGAAAACGATTTCGTCGTTCTCAACCACGCCGGTTGCGGTGTCGCCTGGCATGAAGTGACCCGAAAGGATCAATTGCGCCAGCGGGTTTTCGATCCAGCGCTGAATCGCCCGTTTCAAAGGACGTGCGCCATACACCGGGTCGTAACCGACAGCGATCAGCTTGTCCATCGCTTCCGGGCTGAGTTCCAGCTTCAGCTCACGCTCAGCCAGACGCGTACGCAGGCGACCCAACTGGATCTCGGTGATGCCCGCAATCTGATCCCGCGCCAGTGGCTCGAAGATCACCACTTCGTCGACCCGGTTGATGAACTCCGGACGGAAGTGCGACGTCAGCGCATCCATCACCGCAGCACGCTGCGCTTCACGATCACCGACCAGCTCCTGGATCTGTACCGACCCCAGGTTCGAGGTCATGACGATCACGGTATTGCGGAAGTCCACCGTACGGCCATGGCTGTCAGTCAGGCGACCGTCCTCAAGCACTTGCAGCAAGATGTTGAACACATCCGGGTGCGCCTTCTCGACTTCGTCCAGCAGGATCACCGAATAAGGCTTGCGACGCACCGCTTCGGTCAGGTAACCGCCCTCTTCATAGCCGACGTATCCCGGTGGCGCACCGATCAGACGCGCCACGGAATGTTTCTCCATGAACTCGGACATGTCGATCCGCACCATCGCCTCTTCCGTATCAAAGAGGAATTCGGCCAGCGCCTTGCACAGTTCGGTTTTACCGACACCGGTCGGGCCGAGGAACATGAACGAGCCGCTTGGACGATTCGGATCGGACAACCCGGCACGCGAACGGCGTACAGCGTTAGCGACGGCAACCACCGCTTCTTCCTGGCCAATCACGCGTTTGTGCAACAGGCTTTCCATCTTCATCAGCTTGTCGCGCTCGCCTTCGAGCATTTTCGACACGGGGATGCCGGTCCACTTCGATACAACTTCAGCGATTTCTTCTTCAGTCACTTTGCTGCGCAGCAGTTGGTTTTCGCTCTTGCCGTGCTGATCGACCATTTGCAGGCTACGCTCCAGATCCGGGATCACCCCGTACTGCAACTCGGCCATGCGGTTAAGGTCGCCCTTACGGCGTGCGGCTTCCAGCTCCTGACGCGACTGTTCGATCTTCTGCTGAATCTGCGCAGAACCCTGCACCTCGGCTTTCTCCGAGTTCCAGATTTCTTCCAGGTCCGAGTACTCGCGCTCCAGACGGACGATTTCTTCCTGGAGTTTTTCCAGACGTTTCATCGCCGCTTCGTCGCTTTCTTTCTTCAGCGCCTGGGATTCCACCTTCAACTGAATCAGGCGACGCTCCAGACGATCGAGCACTTCCGGCTTGGAATCGATTTCCATGCGGATACGGCTCGCAGCCTCGTCGATCAGGTCGATGGCCTTGTCCGGCAACTGCCGGTCAGTGATGTAGCGATGGCTGAGCTTGGCCGCGGCGATGATCGCGCCGTCGGTGATCGCCACTTTATGGTGAACCTCGTAACGCTCTTTGAGGCCCCGCAGGATGGCGATGGTGTCTTCTTCGCTTGGCTCATCCACCAATACTTTCTGGAAGCGTCGCTCGAGCGCCGCGTCCTTCTCTATATATTGGCGGTACTCGTTGAGCGTGGTCGCACCGACGCAGTGCAACTCGCCGCGCGCCAGTGCTGGCTTGAGCATGTTGCCGGCGTCCATCGAACCTTCGCCCTTACCGGCGCCGACCATGGTGTGCAGTTCGTCGATGAACAGAATGATCTGCCCTTCTTGCTTCGACAGCTCGTTGAGCAGCGATTTCAGGCGCTCTTCGAACTCACCGCGATACTTGGCACCGGCAATCAACGCGCCCATGTCCAGCGAGAGCAGACGCTTGCCTTTAAGGCCGTCCGGCACTTCGCCGTTGATGATGCGCTGGGCCAGACCTTCGGCAATTGCAGTTTTACCCACGCCAGGTTCGCCGATCAGCACCGGGTTGTTCTTGGTGCGGCGCTGCAGAACCTGGATGGTGCGACGGATTTCGTCATCACGACCGATCACTGGATCGAGCTTGCCGTCTTCGGCGCGCTTGGTCAGGTCGACGGTGTATTTATCCAGCGCCTGGCGCGACTCTTCGTGGTTGGCGTCATTCACCGCTTCGCCGCCACGCAGGTTATTGATCGCGTTTTCCAAAGCTTTCTTGCTCACGCCCTGGCCGAGCAGCAACTTGCCGAGCTTGCTGTTCTCGTCCATCGCCGCGAGCAACACCAGTTCGCTGGAAATGAACTGATCGCCCTTCTGCTGGGCCAGCCGGTCAGCCTGGTTAAGCAGGCGCGCCAGATCCTGCGACATGTTGACGTCGCCAGTCGGGTTCTGGATTTTTGGTAATTGGTCGAGCTCTTTGGTCAGCTCTTTACGCAAGCTGTTGACGTCGAAGCCCACCTGCATCAGCAGAGGTTTGATCGAACCACCCTGCTGTTCAAGCATGGCTTGCATCAAGTGCGCCGGCTCGATGGCCGGATGATCGTGGCCGACAGCCAACGACTGGGCGTCGGACAAGGCCAACTGTAATTTGCTGGTTAAACGGTCTATACGCATGGGTCACCTTCCTTTTGAGCAGGCCGGACCTAAAAAACCATCCTGAATAAAGAAACCTGCCAGATACCACTGTAGATGCGGTCGATTCTGCAAGATTCAAGCGTCAGGCAGTTGATGCAGATCAGACAGTCTAGCGGGTGAGCCAAACCAAGGAGGCGAAGCGACCGGTGCGTGAAGCACGGCGATAGGAGAAGAAGCGTGGATCGGTCACGGTGCAGAAGCCACCGCCGTAAACCGCTGTGACACCACGAGCCGCCAGGCGCAGGCGCGCCAGCAAGTAGATGTCAGCCATGAACTTGCCGGCATTGTGGCTCGGCACGAAGGCATCTGCCGCTGCGGGCAATTGATCAATAAAGACTTCCCGCACTTCCGGGCCGACTTCAAAGGCCTTCGGGCCAATCGCCGGACCGAGCCAGACCAAAACGTCTTCAGCCGGAACATTGAGGCTGTCGAGGGTCGCTTCCAGCACACCCGCCGCCAGACCACGCCAACCGGCGTGAGCCGCTGCGACGCGAGTACCGGCACGATCGCAGAATAATGCTGGCAGACAGTCTGCCGTCATCGCCGCGCAGGCAATGCCCGGCGTTGCCGTCCAGCTGGCATCGGCAGTCGCAACAATGCCCGGATCAGCATGCGCCACGGCAATCCCGTGCACTTGCTGCAACCAGGCAGGCTGTATAGAGAAGTGATCGGTCAGGCGCCGTCGGTTCTCGGCAACAGCCTCAGGACGATCATCGACATGATCGCCCAGATTGAGGCTGTCGAACGGCGCCTCGCTGACACCGCCCTCGCGGGTGGTGACGCAGGCTTTGACGCTGGCCGGCGCAGGCCAGTCCGGCGTCAGCCAGTTCATCCGACGAAGGCCTCGCGATCCTGCTTGAGCAGGGTCAGCAGCCAGACGAAATCTTCTGGCAGCGGCGATTCCCAGCTCATGCGCACACCGGTCGTCGGATGATCGAGTTCAAGGAAGCGCGCATGCAGGGCCTGACGCGGGAAATGCTTGAGGGACTCAACCATCGTCGGGTTTGCCGCCGGCGGAATGCGGAAACGCCCGCCATACGCCGGATCACCGACCAACGGGAAGTTGATATGCGACATGTGCACGCGAATCTGGTGAGTACGACCGGTTTCCAGCTTCACCCGTACGTGGGTGTGGGAGCGGAAGCGCTCCAGCACGCGGTAGTGGCTGACGGCAGGCTTGCCACCTTCCATAACCGCCATGCGCTGGCGCTGCTGGCCGTGACGACCGATCGGGGCGTTGATCTTGCCCCCGGCGGTCACGACACCAATCACGATGCACTCATAGATGCGGCTGACGCTGCGACTCTGCAGTTGAGTAACAAGCTTGGTCTGCGCCTGAATGGTCTTGGCCACCACCATCAGACCGGTGGTGTCCTTGTCCAGACGATGCACGATGCCGGCACGCGGGACATTGATGATGTCCGGCACGTGGTGCAGCAAGGCGTTGAGCAAGGTGCCATCGGCGTGACCGGCAGCCGGGTGTACCACCAGGCCCGCAGGCTTGTTGATCACCAGAATGTCGTCGTCTTCATAGACGATGTCGAGCTCGATGTCTTGGGCGATCCATTCACCCTGGGCTTCCTGCTCGGCAGTCAGCTCAAGGATGGCCCCCCCGTGCACGATGTCGCGAGGGCGGATGACCGCCCCGTCCACAGTCAGGCGACCTTCTTTGATCCAGGCGGAAAGGCGCGAGCGTGAGTGCTCAGCGAAGAGTTGGGCAGCGACTTGATCGAGGCGTTGGCCGCCCAATTCGGACGGCACCTCTGCGCGAAGTTCAATTTTATCGGACATGCTCTGACTGTGCGTCGGCACAGCTTTTGGTTTCGGCTGCGCGCTTGTGGTTAAATACGGCGTCTTTTGCCCCGAGGCTTTTCAACGGGGCGCTCATCATAACAGGACGGCCCCGCCCAAGACAGCGGCCGTCATAGGGACGCAAGCCGCCATGCAAGTGAAACACCTGCTGCTGATCGCCATCCTCGCATTGACCGCTGCTTGCTCATCGAAGGAAGTCGTAGACGAAAACCTCAGCGAAGCCGAGCTGTATCAGCAGGCTCAGACTGACCTGGACAACAACAGCTACACCAGCGCCACAGCCAAGCTGAAGGCTCTGGAGTCGCGTTATCCGTTCGGTCGCTACGCCGATCAGGCACAGCTGGAGCTGATCTACGCCAACTACAAGAACGCCGAGCCGGAAGCTGCAAAGTCCGCCGCCGAGCGTTTCATTCGTTTGCATCCGCAGCACCCGAACGTGGATTACGCCTACTATCTGAAAGGTCTGACCTCTTTCGACCAGGACGTCGGCCTGCTGGCGCGCTTCCTGCCGCTGGACATGACCAAGCGTGACCCGGGCGCCGCCCGCGACTCGTACAACGAGTTCGCACAGCTGACCAGCCGTTATCCGAACAGCCGCTACGCGCCGGACGCCAAGCAGCGCATGATCTACCTGCGCAACCTGCTGGCCGCTTACGAAATCCACGTGGCCGACTACTACCTGACCCGTCAGGCGTATGTAGCCGCTGCCAACCGTGGCCGTTACGTAGTGGAAAACTTCCAGGAAACCCCATCGGTCGGCGACGGCCTGGCAGTGATGACTGAAGCCTACCAGCGTCTGCACCTGGACGAACTGGCGGCCACCAGCCTGGAAACCCTGAAGCTCAACTACCCGAACCACCCGAGCCTGCAAGACGGCCAGTTCGTGCCACGGGTTGCCGAAGCCGACAACCGTTCGTTCCTGAGCAAGGCGACGTTGGGTCTGATCGAGTCGCGTCCACCGCTGCCGCCGGGCGAAACCCGCGCCAACCAGGACGTGCAGAAGCAGTTCCAGGATGCGAAAGACGCGATCCCGAACGAGCTCAAGCCTAAAGACGAAAACGGCGACGTGATCGAAGAGCCGGAACCAGAGTCGAGCAACACCGACCGCTCGTGGTTCAGCTACATGACTTTCGGCGTGTTCGACTGATCACACCGGCGGTACAGAAAAGGGAGATCTGCGGATCTCCCTTTTTCATTTCTGCGCTTTAATCCGCTGTGCGCTCGTCAGGTCCTTGGCTAAACTGCCGGATCATCAGTCGAAAAGCCGCTCATCATGCTTCGTTTATTGTTCTGGATCGTCGTGATTTTTGCCGCGATATGGTTGTGGCGTAAATTCAAGGCGCCTGCCGCGTCCAACCCATCCAATCGCCCAAATCGCGAACAGGACGCGCCACCGATGGTGCGCTGCGCCCATTGCGGCGTACATTTGCCGCGCGACCGTGCGCTGAGCGTGCAACAACAGTGGTATTGCAGCCAGGCTCACCTCGAGCAAGGCCCGGGCTCCAGTGATCGCTGAGGCCACCCACGCCGACAGCAAACAGGCGCAGCGCCTGCTGCGCCTTTATCATCTCTACCGCTTAAGCATCGGCATCACCCTGGTGCTGCTGATCTCCAGCAACATGGACAACCGCCTGCTGACGTCGGCCAATGACGAATTGCTGCGCGGTGGCAGTTGGCTGTACCTGATCCTCAATATTCTGTTGGTGGTGTTCCTGGAGAACACACGACGGCCGGCGCAGCTATTCAGCCTGGCCCTCGTCGATATCCTGCTTTTATGCGCATTGTTCTTTGCTGCGGGCGGCGTCGGCAGTGCGCTGGGTAATTTGCTGATTGTCTCGGTGGCGATCAGCAACACCCTGCTACGGCGACGCATCGGCCTGTTGATCGCCGCTATCGGTGCGCTGGGCATCGTCGGCTCGAGTTTCCTGCTCGGCTTCAACCATCCCCTGAGCGCCAATGAATACTTGCAGGCCGGCACCCTCGGCGCTCTGTGCTTTGCCGCCTCGCTGTTGGTGCAAGGCTTGATCCGACGCCTGGAGGTCAGCGAAACCCTGGCCGAGCAACGCGCCAGCGAAGTGGTGGGGCTCGAAGCCCTCAACGCGCTGATCCTGCAACGCATGCGCACCGGCATTCTGGTGCTCGACGAGGCGCGTCGGGTGCAACTGGCCAACCACAGCGCGCAAACCCTGCTCGCGCAATCGCAACTTCAGGGACATCTGATCGATGACTATTCGATGGCGCTGGTTGATCGCCTGCAACTGTGGATGAACAACCCGACCCTGCGCCCACAGAGCCTGAAAATCCCCGGCAACGGCCTGGAGCTGCAACCGAGTTTCATCGCCCTCGAACAAAGCCCAAACCAGCAAACCCTGGTATTTCTCGAAGACCTCGCGCAAATCGCCCAACAAGCTCAGCAACTGAAACTCGCTGCGTTGGGGCGACTGACCGCTGGCATCTCCCATGAGATCCGCAACCCGCTGGGTGCCATCAGTCACGCCGCACAGCTATTGGCTGAATCCGAGGAACTCGATAGCGCCGATCGGCGTCTGACGCAGATCATTCAAGACCACTCCCAGCGCATGAACCGAGTCATCGAAAACGTCCTGCAACTGTCCCGCCGCCAACAGAGCGCCCCGCAACGACTGGATCTCAAGCCGTGGCTGGAAAACTTCGTTGTTGAAAGCCGCGAACAAGCCAGTGAGCGCCAGCAGATTCACCTGCGAATCGATTCGGGGGATTTCACCACGCTGATGGACCCCAACCAGCTCACGCAAATTCTCGACAACCTGTTACGCAACGGCTGGCGCCACAGCGCCCTGCTGCACGATCAAGCGCAAGTCTGGCTGGCCCTGTTCATCGATCCCGAGAGCCAGTTGGCGGTCCTTGAAGTGCAGGACAACGGCCCCGGCGTGCCTGCCGATGAACAGGCGCATCTGTTCGAACCGTTCTTCACCACCAGCAGCCAGGGCACCGGCCTTGGGCTTTATCTGTCCCGTGAGCTGTGCGAAAGCAACCAAGCGCGCCTAGACTTTCAATCACGCCAAGGCGGCGGCTGCTTTCGCATCACCTTTGCTCACGGACGGAAACAAAGTTGAATACGAGCCCACGGCAAAAAATCCTCATCGTCGACGACGAACCGGACATCCGCGAACTCCTGGAAATCACTCTGGGACGGATGAAGCTCGACACCTACAGCGCACGCAATCTGGCTGAAGCCCAGGCGCTGCTCAACCGCGAGAACTTCGATCTGTGCCTGACCGACATGCGCCTGCCCGACGGTACGGGCCTGGAACTGGTGCAGCACATTCAGCAACGTTATCCACAACTGCCGGTGGCGATGATCACCGCCTATGGCAGCCTGGAAACGGCCATCAACGCTTTGAAAGCAGGTGCTTTCGACTTCCTGACCAAACCGGTCGACCTCACGCGCCTGCGCGAACTGGTCGGCACGGCCCTGCGCATGCCGGCGGCAGGAGGCAGCTCTACAACGATAGAACGGCGCTTGCTGGGCGATTCGCAGCCGATGCGCAGTCTGCGCAAGCAAATCGACAAACTCGCTCGCAGCCAAGCGCCGGTGTACATCAGTGGCGAGTCGGGCAGTGGCAAGGAACTGGTCGCGCGGCTGATCCATGAACAAGGGCCACGCGCCAGCCAGCCGTTCGTGCCGGTGAACTGTGGGGCAATACCTTCGGAGCTGATGGAAAGCGAGTTTTTCGGCCATCGCAAAGGCAGTTTCACCGGCGCGGTCGAAGACAAGCCGGGGCTGTTTCAGGCGGCCCATGGCGGCACGTTGTTCCTCGATGAAGTGGCAGACTTGCCGTTGTCGATGCAGGTAAAACTGCTGCGAGCGATTCAGGAAAAAGCTGTGCGCAGTGTTGGCGGTCAGCAGGAAAGCGTGGTCGATGTGCGGATCCTCTGTGCCACGCACAAGGACCTCGATGCCGAGGTCGCGGCCGAACGCTTTCGTCAGGACCTTTATTACCGCCTGAACGTGATTGAATTGCGCGTGCCGTCCCTGCGTGAGCGCCGTGATGACATTGAAGTGCTGGCAGCCAATATGCTCAAGCGCCTCGCCAAGGACACCGGCCAACCAGCAGCACGCTTGCATCCGCAGGCGTTGGAAGCGCTGAAGAATTACCGGTTTCCGGGGAATGTGCGGGAGCTGGAAAACGTGCTCGAACGGGCGCACACCTTGTGTGAAAACCGCACGATCGAGGCAGAGGATTTGCGCTTGAGCGAGGGGAACTGCGCGGCGGATGGCGCGATTGCCGATCTGACGCAGATCGATAATCTTGAGGATTACCTGGAGAACGTCGAGCGGAAGCTGATTCTGCAAGCGCTGGAGGAGACGCGCTGGAATCGTACGGCGGCGGCGCAGCGCTTGAGTCTATCGTTCAGGTCGATGCGTTACAGGCTGAAAAAACTCGGTTTGGACTGAGGGCCCCTTCGCGAGCAAGCTCGCTCTCACATTGGATTTTGTGACCGACAAAGATCAACTGTGGGAGCGAGCCTGCTCGCGAAAGAGATCTGCCAGGCTACAGAGAAATATCAGACTAAATGCGGCCTTCAGGCGCATACGGCGCCGGATCAATAATCGGCGCCCTTCCCAGCATCACATCGGCAAACAACTGACACGACGCTGGCGCCAGCACCAGCCCATTGCGGTAATGTCCGCAGTTCAGCCACAACCCGGCAAACCCCGGCACACGGCCAATGTACGGAATGCCCTCCGGCGACCCCGGACGCAACCCTGCCCAGTGCCCTACCACTTCGGCCTCTGCCAGCGCCGGCAACAATTCCACCGCTGAAGCCTTGAGACTTTCCAGCGCAACGTCGGTTGGGGTCTTGTCGTAACCTTCGTGCTCCAGCGTGCTGCCGATCAGGATATGACCGTCACGACGCGGAATCGCATAACGCCCTTTGGCCAGCACCATGCTCGGCAGGAAATCTGCCGCACATTTATAGAGAATCATCTGGCCTTTGACTGGTTCGACCGGCAATGTCAGATCCAGCGTCTTGAGCAGATCACCGCTCCACGCCCCCGCGGTCAGTACGACCTGATCACCGTTGATCACACCCTTCGACGTCTCGACGCCAACAACCTGCCCGCCCTCACGGACAAACCCGCTGACTTCGCACTGTTCGTGAATCGTCACGTTAGGCAGTGCCTGCAACGCCGCTTTCAGTGATTTCACCAGACGCGGATTGCGCACGTTGGCGACATCCGCCATGTAGATCGCTCGGGAGAAACCGCCACCGAGCACCGGCACCGCATCATGCGCCGCCGAGATATCCACAGCCCGCAGCGGCCGGTTTTCCCGCTCGGCCCAGGCCAGCGCTTCGGCTTCATCGTCCAGATCCAGCCAGTACAGGCCGGTGGTATGTACTTCAGGATCCACCCCGGTGTCAGCGAACAAACGCTCGCCGAGCTGTGGATAAAAATCCTGCGACCAGTGCGCCAGTGCCGTGACCGCCGGGCTATAACGCCACGGATATAACGGCGAAACGATACCGCCGCCCGCCCAGGACGATTCCTGGCCGAGGTTCGAGCGATCGAGCAGCACCACGCTGCGTACTTCGGAGGCGAGATTGTAGGCGGTCAGCAGGCCAATCACCCCGCCACCGACAATCACCACTTGCTGTTGCCTGGTCATGTTTGATCCAACCGTAAAAAAGACAGTGGGCGCAAAAGGCACCCGAAAGAAAGCGCCTCAGCGGCCCCAGCAATCCTTGGTGGTCAGCCCGGTAGTCGCGTTGTTCATGCTTCTGACACCGGTGTTGGTCAGGGTGAAATCCCCGCATTTGTCGGTGGCCATGGCCGTGCCCGTCTTGCGGGTGGCGGTCAACAGGAAGGTCTGGTCAGCGATGGTCGGGGTGATGGTGTAGAAATCAGTGCCCGTGCTGAGCCCGGTAACGCCGGTGTAGACATTGCTCTTGGTGTAGAAACGTTCAAGGGTCTGCGCCTGCTCCGAGAGCAGCGACACCACTTCGGCGCGACGGCCCTTTTTCACATATTCGGTATAGCTCGGTGCGGCGATGGTGATGACGATCCCGATGATCGCAATCACGATCATGATTTCGATCAGGGTGAAGCCTCGGTTGGATCTGCGCATGCCTCAAACTCTCGCTTACTGTATTTGTCGCCACATGATACGACGGCTGCCGCCACCGCCCTTTTCTACAATGATCGTGATGGTGCCACTGGTGTCGGTCGTACCCTTGCGCTTGCCATCGCTGGAGACGAAGTTCAGGGTCGGAATGCCACCGGTGAATATCACGCCGCTGGAGATCGAGTCATTGCTGTCGACCAAACCGTCAGAGCTGGTATCGAGCACGGCGTAATTGAGCATCTTACCGCTGAACGCATCCAGTTCGACCAGTTTGCCGGTACCAAAACTCGCACAGGGATCAGTGGTATCAACACTCGCCGTGGTAAAGACAACACGGCCCAGCACGATACTCGCCTGATTGATCACCCGCTCGCCGGTCAGCACGTTGTTGTACACCAGCGGAAGATACCAACCCTTCTCCGCCGGATACGTCGTGTCATTCTGCGTTGTGGTCAGAAACTGTCCAGAGCTGCCGGAGAATGATCCGGTGATCGCCTGCGGCTGCAAACTGCTGACGGTCAACTGTCCAGAACCACCATCGGCGTCCCACACGGAATAGAACGCCTGCAAATCCTTGTTGGTCTTATCGGCCGTTTCATTGAACTTGCCGGTACCGACGAAGACCTGTTTGCCGCCCAGCGCGTTATCCGCCAGTAACGGCTGCGCGGTGATCGGTTGAGTCGCCCCGCCCGCCGTGGTGAACAGTGGCTTGCCGGAAAACGCCACGCCCCAACTATCGGAGGACGTGGCACTCAGGTCGAACTTCCATAACCGCCCCTTCAAGTCGCCACCGTAAGCGGCCTGCACCACATTCGAAGAGTTGACCTTGAGTTTCACCGACGACAAACCGTTGGTGGTTTCCGTGCTGTCGATAACGATTTTCCTGATCAGCGAACCGTCCAGCGCATCCAGTACATACAGGGCCGCCACGCCCGAATTACTGCCGTAGCCATTGGCAATGAATGTCGCCCAGCGACCATTGGCCAAGCGTGCCACTTCCGGACGGGCGTAGGCATAACCCAGATCATTGAATGCGTTCGCAGCACTGGCGGTGGCCGGCGCACTGACCTCCCACAAGGCCTTGATCACATTGCCCGCAGACGCATCAAACAGTTGCAGCCCGTAGAAGGTTTTACCCCCGGCACCGGTGCCGCCAATGGCCAGGGTTTTCCACACGGTGCCGGACTGCGCATCGAACACCCCAACCTGACCGTCTACCAAAAACTTGTGGCTCACACCGTTGACGTAGTTGGTATCGGCGATCAGGCGCAATGACGGCAGCACACTGGACGGCATGTAGGCGTAACGGCGAGTACCGTTCGCCGAATTGATCACGTTGACGAAACCATCGTTGGCGTTGACCACCAGGCTGGTGTTCATATTCGCAGCCTTGGTGGCCAGGTAAGTGCTGTAGCTGGTGTCACCGGAAAGATCGGAGGCGGTTTTGTCTGATGGCGAAGCCAGCACCAGCGGCGAATTGATGATGTCGCCGAGCAGCACGCTGCGCACTTTCAGCCCGGCCTTGTTCGTGCCCTTGCTCCACTCCACCAGATCAATGCCACTGATACCGGTGGGCAATCCCTGACTCAGCGTGGTCTGCTGGGCCGGGGAAAAGTTGCCGTAAGCCAGGGTTACCGCTGCGTTGCTCAGGGTATTCCATGACTGAAAGGTCGCGGCGGTGGCGGCTGGCACGATGGTGGTGTCGGTCGTCCACTGCGCCGCCGAGGTATTGACCGTCCCGGTCGAGGTGAACCCAAACGACTTGATCGTGCCGCGCCAGTCCTTGGGGTCATAAGTGGTTTGATAAAAGCTGCTGCTGGACGTCAGTGTGGTTCCGCTGGTGACTCCCGCGCCGCCGGAGCCGGCCTTGGACGTGATGTCGCTCAGCGCCGAGGATAAGGCGGCGTTGAGCCCGGTACTGTCGGTCGCCTGGTAATACCTGCCCTGTCCATAACTAGCGGCGTCCGACAGCATGTCATTATCGGCGGTGAAACCCACGGTGTAGGTGTTCATGTTCTGTTTGGGAAAATCCACCGCATTCCAGCTCTTACCCGCTGCGTCGGTGCCGGTCGAACGCATATCGATGTCAAAGGCAAACTTGGCGATGTCATCCAGATACAGCGTATCCCCTTCACCATCACCGTTAAGGTTGTTGCCGTCATTGTTGACGCCATCCCAGTTCGGCAAACGGCTGCCGCCCAGTGGGTCATTGGTGGGGAAAGTACGGTCGAAGGTCGGCAAGCCGTCGGTGATCACCACACCATAGTTTTTCTGGCAGCGGTACTGAATCGGGCTGGTGTAGGTGGTCGGTGTGCTGTTGTAGTACGGCGCCATGCCACGCATGTAACGAGTGATTTCGTAATAGGTTTCCGCCAACGGCGTGTTGGCCACGGCGCTCAAACCGTTGATGGAAGAGATCAGTGCGTTGTAATTGGAGTCGGCCTGGGCTTGAGTCACGCTGCCGGACACCGGCGACAAATCGCTGATCGCACGAGCAATGAAACCGCCATTGCCGGAGTTGTTGCTGGTGGCCGGATTGAATGTCGACAGACCCATACGCAACGTGCGGTTGCTGCTGACCAATGCCGTAGAGACGTTGCGCGCGACGTTGATGCGGTAGTCGTTGGGAATCGCCCCGGTGGTGAAATCGCGTGTGCCGTTGTTGATGGCCAGGCCGAATACGTAGGAAATGTAATCCCCTGAGTAACGCGTATTGCCGCTGCCGACCGGATCCGGCAGCTTCAGGCACAACGGCGCCAGACTGTTGTTATAGAACGCATAGGCGCCGCCGGAGCAACCTGATGTCGGCAGGCTGGACAGAAAGATCGTATCGCCGGTAATCGCTGTCGAACTCAGGCACAGGCCAAGTAAGGCGTTGCATTGCCGGGCCGGGGTGAAATTGTCGGTGGGGTCAAAACCGGTCGCATAGATGATGCTGTTCATACTCCCCGAATCGTCGATCAGCAGCATGACGTTGGGTGGTACCGCTGCCGCACTCAACAGCGGCGAATCGGAAGGCGTGAACGCATACGCCGGCGCGGCCAGATAACAGCTCAGCAGCATGCCGATCCATACTGATATGCAGCGCTCAATACTTCGCATAAACACTCTCCACCACGCTACGCGAAGTGCCGGCGATGCCGACCGCTGTAACCCGATACAACGTCGCCGAGGTGTTGCTCGGTACGTTCACGGCCGTCAGAGTCGTACCGATGTTCTGTACTCCATAGAATCCATTGCCGACCGCAATCCAGGTCACCCCGGAAGTCGAATTGAGTCCCGCCGCGCTGACCACCGACGACTCCGCCGGCGGCGCGCATTGCGTGGTACCGCTGCATACAGCCAGCGAATAACTGTCCAGTTGCACCGCACTTTCGCCAATGCGCAACGCCGCCTCGGCAGTCTGGAACGACTGATTGCGCAGGCTCACGCTGCCGGCCATTTTTTCCTGCAGGTTGGCGCTCTGCATCGACGACAGACCAATCAGGGTCAGCAATAACAGGAATACCAGACTGACCAGCAAGACCATGCCGTGCTGCGCCTGACGGGTGTGGAGAGTCATCCTCATCGCCGCGCCCCTCACTGCAAGCGGTTGCGCAAAGCGGCAACCACGTTGAAGGTTTGATTGCGCACCCGGTTGTTCGGGTCGGTGAGGGTCAGGCTCAGGCGCACACTGCGGATGCGCGCCGGATCACTGGGATTGGTGCTGTAAGTCGAAGCGGCCACATCCGTTGCCGAACTGGCCAGACCGAACATCACGGTGAACGCACTGACGTTGTTCACCAGCACCTGCTGCGCAGGATTGCCGCTGCCGGTGCCCATGAGAATCTGATTGTTGCTGAAGCTGTAGATCAGACGCCGGATCGGGAACGCGATCTGCCCGCTCGCCGGGGAGCGCAAGCCGGTATAGGCCGTTGCGCTGTTGCGGCAATCGGAGACCACGGTCCAGGTTGGCGTGCCCCCGCCGCTGCCGATATCGGCAGTGACCAGCGTCAGTTTGAGGTTGGCATTGTCCCAGTTGATCGGCGTGACCTGCGCAGCGTTGAAGTCGCCCGCACTGCTCGAATCGGTAATGGTGCCAAGACAGCCGAACATCCCGACCATGCGAATTTCCTGAATCATCTTGCTCAACACAAACCGTGCGTCTTCCTGCATCGCCGCGGCAGTGTTCTGGCTGACATAAGTATTTTTCGCCGCGATGAAAATCTGCACCACGCCCAGAACCACGATGAGCCCCAGTGCCAAAGCAATAAGTAATTCGATCAGACCGAATCCACGGTTTTGCTGCTTCATGGCGTGGCCACCGGATCAACCGCAGCGCGGCTGGTCAGGACAAAGCTGCGCTGGGCGCTGGCGGTGTTGGCGGCTCGCGCATCGCTCCAGTTGATGGTGATGGTGTAGACGCGCTGATTGAGGGTGATGCTGCCAGTCGCGGTCGGCCCACCGAAGTTGGTGATGTTGGTAGTGAAATCGTAGAGGTCCTGATCGCGGGCAACGCTCAGATTGCCCGAGGTCGGCGGCGTGGCGGTGTAGTCGGCGCCGGAGTTGGCGCGGATGCGGTCCATCATGTCGTAGGCAATGAAACTGGCCTGACTGGTCATCCGTGAGCTATCGGTGTACTTCAGCGCATTCAGTTGCACCGCTGCCGCGCCCAGCAGCCCGACCGTCAGAATCAGCAACGCGACCAGCACCTCGATCAGCGTCATGCCGTGCTGTGCATTTTTGCTCCCTGCCCTCATCCGCAACTTCCACCCAATTGAATTCGTCCGTTCAAACACACGTTCAGCGTCCTGCTTTGCGTTCCCAGCGTGTAACTGATGACCACCGCCGTCGACGGCGCTGCCAGACCGCCAAGGTTGTTGAAATCCAGTGCGGTCACTCCTGAGGGTAGCGTCAGAGTCGCACCACTGCTCATCGCGGGAACAACCCGCAACACATTGGCCGGAGTGCCAGTACTGTCATAAACCGCCAGTTCACCGGTCCAGACGCTGCCGCCGGCAGTCGGGCGCAGGCGCAAGGTAGTACCTCGATTGATGGCTTCGAGCCTGGCGAAATTGATCGCCCGTTGCAGATCGCCCATCTCGGTATCAGCCTTGCTGCCCTGTACCGAACGGGTGAACGCCGGCACCGCCAGGGTAATCAGGATCACAAAGATCGCGATCGCAACCAACAACTCGATCAGCGTGAAACCTTTTGTACGAAGATCCATCGATGCCCTCCGTTGCCGTCGGCTATACCTGCTTCTACACGCTAGAACATTCAACCGGCCCGCGTCGGTTGATTTGCCCTGCCCGGCGCACGGAGCGCGCCGCACATCACACTCCATGGAGGGAGTTTTCATGCCGCAACAGGGTTTCAGCCTGATAGAACTGCTTATGGGACTGGCGATTGGCGCAATTGTTCTGCTGCTGGTCAGTCCGGCGTTCGCCACGCTCAGAGAATCGAACCATCGGGATCAAGCGGCGCAATCGCTGCTCGATGGCCTGCGTAACGCTCGCACACTGGCCATCACGCGCAATCAGAGCGTGGTGATTCATGGCATCAACGGCGACTGGAGTCAGGGCTGGCGGATCATTCTGGATATCAGCGGCAAAGGGCCGAAGGACAGCAGCAATCCGCTGCTGCAAGAGCGTGCGAGTGACACGCAGGTGCCGATTGTCGGCAATTGGTCGGTGAGTCGTTACGTACGTTTCAGCAGTCTGGGGCAACCACTGATGCCCGGGCGGGCGTTTCAGGCTGGGACATTACATGTCTGCTCGGCTCGCGAGCCGGTCAGTCAGCGCCAGATAGTACTGGCGGCGACCGGTCGCGTGCGCCTGAACAGTCAAGAGACTGAGCAGGCGCTGTGTCAAAAAACCGAAAACGTCAGATCGAACGCACGCGCAGCTCTTTAGGCATCGAGAACGTGATGTTCTCTTCACGCCCGGCCAGTTCATCGGCACCGGTAGCGCCCCAGGCCTGCAATTGCTGAATCACGCCGCGCACCAGTACCTCCGGCGCGGAAGCACCGGCGGTAATGCCGATACGCTCAACGCCATCGAACCAGCTCTTTTGCAGGTCTTCGGCGCCGTCGATCAGGTAGGCCGGTGTGGCCATGCGCTCGGCGAGTTCACGCAGACGATTGGAGTTGGAGCTGTTCGGGCTGCCGACCACCAACACCACGTCGCACTCGTCAGCCAATTGCTTGACCGCGTCCTGACGGTTTTGCGTGGCGTAGCAGATATCGTCCTTGCGCGGGCCGCCGATAGCCGGGAAGCGCGTGCGCAGCGCATCGATGACACGACTGGTATCGTCCATCGACAGCGTGGTCTGGGTGACGAAAGCCAGTTTGTCCGGGTTGTGTACCTGCAATTCGGCGACGTCTTTCTCGTCTTCAACGAGGTAGATCGCGCCGCCATTGCTGCCGTCGTACTGGCCCATGGTGCCTTCGACTTCCGGGTGACCGGCGTGACCGATCAGGATGCACTCACGACCGTCGCGGCTGTATTTCGCCACTTCGATGTGCACCTTGGTCACCAGCGGGCAAGTGGCGTCGAATACTTTCAGGCCACGGCCGGCGGCTTCGGTGCGCACGGCTTGGGAAACACCGTGAGCACTGAAAATCACGATGACGTCGTCCGGCACCTGATCCAGCTCCTCGACGAAGATCGCCCCGCGACTACGCAGGTCTTCAACGACAAACTTGTTGTGCACCACTTCGTGACGCACGTAGATCGGCGGCCCGAAGACTTCCAGGGCGCGGTTGACGATTTCGATCGCCCGGTCCACGCCGGCGCAGAAGCCACGGGGGTTGGCGAGTTTGATTTGCATGCTGTGCCTCGTGTCTTGCGCGCGAAAACAATGAATTACTAATTGTGGGAGCGAGCCTGCTCGCGAAAGCTGACTGACATTCAACACTGATGTCGCCTGACACACCGCATTCGCGAGCAGGCTCGCTCCCACATTTTTACAGCGCTTTAACGTTGATGATCTCGACGTCAAAGGTCAGCGTCTTGCCCGACAGAGGGTGGTTGAAGTCGATGGTCACTTGCGCGTCATCGAACTCTTTCACCACACCCGGCAGCTCAGTATTGGCCGCATCGTTGAAGATCACCAGCAAACCCGGTGATAGCTCCATATCGACGAACTGCGAGCGCGGAATGATCTGTACGTTTTGCGGGTTCGGTTGGCCGAAGGCGTTTTCCGGCTCGACGGTCAGCGTGCGCTTGTCGCCGGCCTTGAAGCCGAACAGCGCTGCTTCGAAACCCGGCAGCAGGTTGCCGTCGCCGACCTTGAAGGTCGCCGGGGCTTTGTCGAACGTACTGTCGACGGTGTCGCCGTTCTCCAGGCGCAATGCAAAGTGCAAGGTGACTTCCGTGTTCTGGCCGATGCGTTGCTCAGCCAATACCTGTTCAGTCATGAACGGCTTCTCCGGTCTTTTTACTTTTGAACATATCCAGTGCCAGCATCACCGCGCCAACGGTAATCGCGCTGTCGGCGAAGTTGAACGCCGGGAAGTACCAGCGGTTCTGCCAGTGCACCAGAATGAAATCGATCACATGGCCCAGGGCAATGCGGTCATACAGATTGCCCAGCGCGCCGCCCAATACCAGCGCCAGCGCGACGGCCAGCCAGGTTTCGTTGCGGCCCAGACGCTTGAGCCAGACCACCAGCACCGCACTGACCACAATCGCGATCAGGGCAAACAGCCAGCGCTGCCAGCCGGAGCTGTCAGCCAAAAAGCTGAAAGCAGCGCCGGTGTTGTAGGCCAGGGTCCAGCTGAAGTAATCGGGAATGATCACGATCTGCTGGAACATTTCGAGCTTGCCTTCGAAGTAGAACTTGCTGGCCTGGTCGATGACCAGAACCAGCAAGCTCAACCACAGCCAGCTCAACCGTCCGAAACGGCCAACGGCATTAGGCATAGTGACGAACCTCGCCAGCGCCGCTGATGTTGTCGACGCAACGACCGCAGATTTCCGGATGCTCCGGGTTCACGCCGACGTCTTCGCGGCAGTGCCAGCAACGGGCGCACTTCGGGAAGGCCGATTTGACGATCTTCAGCTTCAGGCCGCTGACTTCAGTCACTACCGCATCAGCCGGTGCCTGAACGAACGGCGCAACGCTTGCGGTCGAAGTGATCAGGACAAAGCGCAGTTCGTTGCTCAGCTTGGCCAGATCGGCGCTCAGGGCGTCTTCGGCGTACAGCGTCACTTCGGCTTGCAGGTTGCCACCGACAGCTTTCGCTGCGCGCTGGATTTCCATTTCTTTGTTGACCGCTACTTTGACCGCCATCACGCGTTCCCAGTAGTCGCGACCCAGTTCCACGTCAGCCGGCAGTTCGGTCAGGCCTTCGTACCAGGTGTTGAGCATCACCGATTCGTTACGCTCGCCCGGCAGGTATTCCCACAGTTCGTCAGCAGTAAAGGCGAGGATCGGCGCGATCCAGCGCACCAGCGCTTCGGAGATATGGAACAGCGCGGTTTGCGCCGAACGGCGGGCCTTGCTGTTGGCGCCAGTGGTGTACTGACGGTCCTTGATGATGTCGAGGTAGAAACCGCCCAGCTCCTGCACGCAGAAGTTGTGGATCTTCGAGTAGACGTTCCAGAAACGGTATTCGCCGTAGTGCTCTTGCAGCTCGCGCTGCAGCAGCAAGGTGCGGTCGACCGCCCAACGATCCAGCGCGAGCATTTCTTCGGCCGGAAGGATGTCGGTGGCCGGGTTGAAGCCGGTCAGGTTCGAGAGCAGGAAACGCGCGGTGTTACGGATACGACGATAGGCGTCCGCACTGCGCTGCAGGATCTGGTCGGAAACCGCCATTTCGCCGGAGTAGTCGGTCGAAGCCACCCACAGACGCATGATGTCGGCGCCCAGGGTGTCGTTGACTTTCTGTGGCGCGATCACGTTGCCCAGCGACTTGGACATCTTGCGGCCGGCTTCGTCGACGGTGAAACCGTGGGTCAGCAGTTCGCGGTACGGCGCGTGGTTGTCGATGGCGCAACCGGTCAGCAGCGACGAGTGGAACCAGCCACGGTGTTGATCGGAACCTTCCAGATACAGGTCGGCACGCGGGCCGCTCTCGTGGCCCATCGGGTGCGAACCGCGCAGGACGTGCCAGTGCGTGGTGCCCGAATCGAACCAGACGTCGAGGGTGTCGCTGATCTTGTCGTACAGCGGCGCTTCGTCGCCGAGCAGTTCGGCAGCGTCCATCTTGAACCAGGCTTCGATGCCTTCGACTTCAACGCGTTTGGCGACTTCTTCCATCAGCTCGACGGTGCGTGGGTGCAGTTCGCCGCTTTCCTTGTTGAGGAAGAACGGGATCGGCACGCCCCAGTTACGTTGACGCGAGATGCACCAGTCCGGACGGTTGGCGATCATCGAGTGCAGGCGCGCTTGGCCCCAGGCCGGAACGAACTTGGTGTCCTCAATGGCTTTGAGCGAGCGCACACGCAGGGTGTCACCGCTGGTTGGCTCTTTATCCATACCGATGAACCACTGCGCAGTCGCGCGGTAGATCAGCGGGGTTTTGTGACGCCAGCAGTGCATGTAGCTGTGTTCGATGACGGTGGTGTGCATCAGCGCACCGACTTCGGTCAGCTTGTCGACGATGGCCGGGTTGGCCTTCCAGATGAACTGACCGCCGAAGAACTCCAGCGACGGCACGTACACGCCGTTGCTCTGCACCGGGTTGAGGATGTCGTCGTTGACCATGCCGTATTTCTTGCAGGTCACGAAGTCGTCCACGCCGTAGGCCGGAGCGGAGTGAACCACACCGGTGCCAGCGCCCAGTTCGACGTAGTCAGCCAGGTACACCGGCGACAGACGGTCGTAGAACGGGTGACGGAAGTTGATCAGTTCCAGCTGTTTACCGGTGGTGGTGGCGATGACCGAACCTTCCAGGCTGTAACGCGCCAGGCAGGCCTCGACCAGCTCTTCAGCCAGTACCAGCAGCTTGTCGCCGACATCAACCAACGCGTAGTTGAATTCCGGGTGAACGTTGAGCGCTTGGTTGGCCGGGATGGTCCACGGGGTAGTGGTCCAGATCACGATCGAGGCAGGCTTGCTCAGCGATGGCAGACCGAACGCGGCAGCCAGTTGGGCTTCGTCAGCGATCGGGAAGGCCACGTCGATGGTCGAGGACTTTTTGTTCTCGTACTCGACTTCCGCTTCAGCCAAAGCCGAACCGCAGTCGAAGCACCAGTTCACAGGCTTCAAGCCCTTGAACACGAAACCGCCCTTGACGATTTCCGCGAGGGCGCGGATTTCACCGGCCTCGTTCTTGAAATCCATGGTCTTGTACGGGTTAGCCCAATCGCCCAGCACGCCGAGACGGATGAATTCGGACTTCTGCCCTTCGATCTGCTCGGTGGCGTAGGCACGGCACAGTTCGCGGGTCTTGTCCGCGCCCAGATTTTTGCCGTGGGTCACTTCAACCTTGTGCTCGATCGGCAGGCCGTGGCAGTCCCAACCCGGAACATACGGCGCGTCGAAGCCCGACAGGGTCTTCGAGCGGATGATCATGTCCTTGAGAATCTTGTTCAGTGCGTGACCGATGTGGATCGTGCCGTTGGCATACGGAGGGCCGTCATGCAAAACGAACTTCGGACGATCCTTGCCAATCTCGCGCAACTTTCCGTACAGGCCAATACTGTCCCAGCGCTGCAGGATCTGCGGTTCGCGCTGTGGCAGGCCGGCCTTCATTGGGAAGGCGGTGTCCGGAAGGTTAAGCGTGGCTTTATAGTCGGTCATTTAAGGCTCTTCATTAGCGATGGGCGCTAGGTGCGGCTAGTGCACGGGCGGTGGCGACATCCGCATTGATCGCCGTTTTCAATGCCTCCAGGGAGGCGAAGCGCTGCTCTTCACGCAGCTTTTGGTGGAAAACCACCGTCAAACGCCGGTCATACAGATCGCCGGCAAAATCTAAAAGATGGACTTCAAGGTGGGCCTTGCCATCACCTTGCACCGTAGGCCGTACGCCGATATTGGCGACACCGGGCCAGGTCTTGCCGTCGATATCGACATCCACCAGGTACACCCCGGTGAACGGCACGCGACGACGCTTGAGTTGAATGTTCGCAGTCGGCGTACCCAGTTGCCGGGCCAGCTTCTGGCCATGCAGCACGCGACCGGCGATGCGGTACGGGCGGCCGAGCAAACGTTCGGCCAAGGCAAAATCGGCGGCGGCCAAGGCGTTGCGCACTTGTGTGCTGCTGACGCGAATGCCGTCCAGCTCGACGGTTTGTGCCGCTTCGACGGTAAAACCGTGCATCTGCCCGGCCTGCATCAGAAAATCGAAATCGCCGAGGCGGTCGCAGCCGAAGCGGAAATCATCACCGACTTCCAGGTGCTGCACGCCGAGGCCATCGACGAGGATGGTGTCGACGAATTCGCTGGCGCTGAGCTTGCTCAAGCGCTGGTTGAACGCCAGGCACAAGACCCGGTCAACGCCTTCGGCCGCCAGCAGTTGCAGCTTGTCGCGCAACCTTGCCAGACGCGCCGGCGCAGTCTCGGGGGCAAAGAACTCCCGTGGCTGCGGCTCGAAAATCACCACGCAGCTGGGTACGCCCAACTCGAGCGCACGCTCACGCAGTCGGGCCAGGATAGCCTGGTGACCACGGTGAACACCGTCAAAGTTGCCAATAGTGGCGACGCAGCCCCGATGCTGGGGGCGCAAGTTGTGGAGGCCTCGAACCAGCTGCATAACGCGCTTCTTGCTCATAAAGTGGTCGATTATAACCACACCCGACGGTCGACGACAGGCAACACCGTAACGCAAAGTGAACGAGCCGACAAAACTGCCGGCCCGGGCCTGCTTATAAAGGGTAAAACCTTAGCTCAAGGCCTTGCGATTGAAGTCTCGCAGGCGGAAACCGAGCAGCAGCAACATACCGAAATAAGCGACCACGCCCGCCGCGACCAATGCGCCCAGACGCAGAAAGCGCTCAAGCATGTGCCCCTGATCCCACGCCGGCATGAAATGCATGCCCAGCAACAGCACTGCCGACATCACCGCCACCGCGATAACCAGTTTGAAACCGAACTTGGCCCAGCCCGGCTGCGGCTGATACATCTGCTGCTTGCGCAGTTGATAGAACAGCAATCCGGCGTTGAGACAGGCACCGGCACTGATCGCCAGTGCCAGCCCCGCGTGCGCCAACGGGCCAATCAGCACCAGGTTGAACAACTGAGTAACCACCAGGGTGAATATTGCGATTTTTACCGGCGTACGGATGTTCTGTTGCGCATAAAAGCCCGGCGCCAGAACCTTGATCACGATAATCCCGAGCAAACCGACAGAGTAAGCAATCAATGCGCGCTGAGTCATTTCGGCGTCGAAGCCACTGAACTGACCGTACTGGAATAACGAAACCGTCAGCGGCTCGGCGAGAATCCCCAGCGCCAGCGCACAGGGCAGCACCAGCACAAAGCACAGGCGCAGGCCCCAATCGAGAATCCGCGAATATTCGTGGCGATCTTTGCTCGCGTAAGTTTTCGCCAGGGTCGGCAGCAGGATTGTGCCCAGCGCCACACCCAGTACGCCGGATGGCAACTCCATCAGGCGGTCGGCGTAATACATCCACGACACCGAGCCTGCGACCAGAAACGAGGCGAAGATGGTGTTGATGATCAGCGAGATCTGGCTGACCGAGACGCCGAGAATCGCCGGCAGCATCTGCTTCATTACGCGCCAGACGCCGGTATCGCGCAGATTCAGACGCGGCAGTACCAGCATGCCGATCTTTTTCAGGTGCGGCAGTTGGTAGAGCAATTGCGCCAGACCACCGACCAGCACCGCCCAACCGAGCGCCATCACCGGCGGGTCAAAGTATGGTGTGAGGAACAGCGAAAACACGATCATGCTGACGTTAAGCAGAGTCGGCACGAAGGCCGGCACGGAGAAACGGTTCCAGGTATTTAGAATCGCGCCCGCCAGTGAGGACAGGGAGATCAGCAATATATAAGGGAAGGTCACCCGCAACAGATCAGAAGTGAGCTGGAATTTTTCCGGCGTGTCGGTAAAACCCGGAGCCGTAGCCCAGATCACCCAGGGTGCGGCAATCATGCCCAGCGCAGTCACCACCGCCAGCACCAGTGTCAGCAAACCCGAGACATAGGCAATGAACGTACGGGTTGCCTCTTCACCTTGCTGGCTTTTGTATTCAGCGAGAATCGGCACAAAAGCCTGAGAGAAAGCACCCTCGGCGAAGATTCGTCGCAACAGATTGGGCAGTTTGAAGGCAATAAAGAAGGCATCCGTCGCCATCCCGGCGCCGAATGTACGGGCAATCAGCGTGTCACGAACAAAGCCCAGAATCCGGGAAAGCATCGTGATAGAGCTGACGGCGGCCAACGATTTGAGCAGATTCATTGAGGGAATTTGTGCCTGTCGATAAACAGCAGGCGAACAAAGCGCCTACTTGTGCGATACTCCGCGCCGCAGCAGCACAGAGCCAAAGCTCGCGAGTTTACAGGTCAAGCGCCGGAAATAAATATCCCGCCTCTTTATACCTACCACTTAGCGGAACGTTTCAAGTGCCCTTGACAAGACTTCAACTCATCGGCATGATTCGCGGCCTATTTTGTTTGCTATTTCCTAAAAAGTCTTTCGAGGAGCTCGACGGTGGCCAACTCACCTTCCGCCAAAAAACGTGCAAAACAGGCTGAGAAGCGTCGCAGCCACAACGCCAGCCTGCGTTCCATGGTTCGCACCTACATCAAGAATGTAGTTAAAGCCATCGACGCAAAAGACGCTGAAAAAGCTCAAGCTGCATACGTTCTGGCTGTGCCAGTTATCGACCGTATGGCCGATAAAGGCATCATCCACAAGAACAAGGCTGCTCGCCATAAGAGCCGTCTGAATGGCCACGTCAAAGCACTGAAAGAAGCTGCTTAATCCGACGTAGTCATTAAAAAACCGACCTTAGGGTCGGTTTTTTATTGCCTGTGATTTAACAAACCCCAGCGCAAAAAAATGTAGGAGTGAGCCTGCTCGCGATAGCGGTGTCACAGTCAATAATTGCATCGACTGACACACCGCTATCGCGAGCAGCCCCACTCCTACAGTTGGTTTCGCGGCGTTATTGCTGGACCGGCACCCACGGCAGGATCGGGATGGCGGTCACGGCATTCTGCGGACTGCCTTCGATCAAGCGGTCGCTGTAGACCAGATACACCAGCGTGTTGCGCTTCTTGTCGAGGAAACGCACCACCTGCATGGTCTTGAATACCAGCGAAGTGCGCTCCTTGAACACCTCATCGCCATCCTTCAGATCACCCTTGAACTTGATCGGACCAACCTGGCGACAGGCGATCGACGCCTCGGCGCGATCCTCAGCCAGACCGAGACCGCCCTTCACACCGCCCGTCTTGGCGCGCGACAGGTAACAGGTCACCCCTTCGACTTTCGGATCATCGAAAGCCTCGACCACAATGCGGTCGTTCGGGCCGACAAACTTGAACACCGTCGACACCTGACCGATTTCCTCGGCCGAGGCGAGCAATGGCATTGCCATCAGCAAGCCCAACAATCCTTTCGCTAAACGCATCGAGTTTTCCTTAGACCAGAATCAGGTTGTCACGGTGAACCAGTTCCGGCTCCGCCATGTAACCGAGCAAACCGACAATCGCATCCGACGACTGACCGATGATTTTTTGCGCTTCCAGCGCACTGTAGTTAGCCAGGCCCCGGGCAATCTCACGACCGTCAGGCGCCACACAGACGACCATTTCGCCGCGGCGGAAACTGCCCTGCACCAACTTCACACCGACAGGCAGCAGGCTTTTATTGCCCTTGGACAACGCCGACACCGCCCCCTCATCCAGCACCAGGGTGCCGCGAGTTTGCAGATGCCCGGCCAGCCATTGCTTGCGCGCCGCGAGCATGCCGCGCTCCGGCGACAGCAAGGTGCCAATGCGCTCACCCGCCTTCAGGCGATCAAGCACGCGCTCAAGACGCCCACCGACAATGATGGTGTGCGCACCGGAACGCGCAGCCAGTCGCGCCGCACGCAGCTTGGTCTGCATGCCGCCGCGCCCCAGCGCACCACCCGTGCCGCCCGCTACCGCATCGAGGCTCGGATCATCGGCGCGCGCTTCGTAAATCAGCTGCGCTTCAGGGTTGTTACGCGGATCAGCGTCGAACATGCCGTCGCGATCAGTCAGGATCACCAGCAGATCCGCCTCGACCAGATTCGCCACCAACGCCGCCAGCGTGTCGTTGTCGCCGAAACGGATTTCATCAGTGACCACAGTGTCGTTTTCGTTGATCACCGGGATGACTTTCAGCTCGACCAGTGCGCGCAAGGTGCTGCGGGCGTTCAGGTAGCGCTTGCGGTCGGACAGGTCGTCGTGCGTCAGGAGAATCTGTGCAGTGTGCCGGCCATGCTCAGCGAAGCTCGACTCCCACGCCTGCACCAGACCCATCTGACCAATAGCAGCGGCCGCCTGGAGCTCGTGCATCGCACTGGGTCGTGCGGTCCAGCCCAAACGACTCATGCCGGCGGCCACTGCCCCGGAGGACACCAGCACCAACTCGACGCCTGCCTCATGCAAGGCCACCATCTGCTCGACCCAGACACTCATTGCCGCGCGATCCAGCCCTTTGCCATCAGCTGTCAGCAAAGCGCTGCCGATCTTCACGACCCAACGCTGCGCACCTGTCACCTTGCTCCGCATCATCTTCAACCTTAGCTTGAGGGCAGCGCGACCCAGCGCTGCCCATGACGTTATTTGTGACTTGCGATTTCCAGATACTAAAACGCCGCTCGATTGAGCGGCGCCTTAGAAAAACGGCTTGCAGCGATGATAACACCGCCCTGAGACGAAGACTCAGCACACACCAGCGATCTTCTGAAGGTCAAAAGATCGCAGCCTGCGGCAGCTCCTACCCAACGAATCAGTCACGCACGTAAATGATTTCCGGACCGTCTTCGTCATCTACATCTTCTTCGTCCCAATCATCGTCGCCGATGTCATGGACCGACTTCACACCGCTGCGACGCAGGGCACGCTTGTCATCCAGCGCCTGCAGTTGCGCGCGAGCTTCGTCTTCGATGCGCTGATCGAGATCGGCCAGCTCTTCCTTGTACGCCGGGTCGGCAGCCAAACGGTCAGCACGATCCTCCATGTAACGCATGATGTCGTGGCACAGACGCTCGGTACCGATCTTGGCGATGGCCGAGATAACGTAGACCGGACCGGTCCACTCGAGGCGATCAACGATTTCCTTGACGCGCTCATCGTGATCCTCTTCAAGGATCTGGTCGCACTTGTTCAGTACCAGCCAACGATCACGCTCAGCCAGGGACGGGCTGAACTTGATCAGCTCGTTGACGATCACTTCAGCGGCATCCGGTGCACTGCTGTCATCCAGCGGCGCCATGTCGACGAGGTGCAGCAGCAGACGCGTACGCGCCAAGTGCTTGAGGAAGCGAATACCCAGACCGGCACCGTCGGAAGCACCTTCGATCAGACCCGGAATGTCGGCAATGACGAAGCTCTTCCAGCGATCGACGCTGACCACACCGAGGTTCGGCACCAGCGTGGTGAACGGGTAGTCGGCGACTTTCGGCTTTGCGGCCGATACGGAACGGATAAAGGTACTTTTACCGGCGTTCGGCAAGCCCAGCAGACCGACGTCAGCCAGGACTTTCATTTCCAGCTTCAGGTCGCGCTGCTCACCCGGCTTGCCCGGCGTAGTCTGACGCGGCGCACGGTTGGTACTGGATTTAAAACGGGTGTTACCCAGACCGTGCCAACCGCCCTGCACGACCATCAGCTTCTGGCCAGCCTTGGTCAGGTCGCCAATCACTTCCTGGGTAGCAGAGTCGATCACTGTGGTGCCGACCGGCACGCGCAGGATCAGGTCTTCGCCTTTTTTACCGGTGCAGTCAGTGCTGCCGCCGTTGGAACCACGCTCGGCATCGAAGTGCCGGGTGTAACGGTAGTCGACAAGGGTGTTGAGGTTTTCATCGGCCATCATGTAGATGGAACCGCCATCACCACCATCACCGCCGTTCGGGCCACCGTTTTCGATGAACTTTTCCCGACGGAAACTCATGGCGCCATTGCCGCCGTCACCAGCCTTTACGCGAATCGATACTTCATCAACAAACTTCATAACCAACGCCTCTCGCCATACGGACGAGCCGAAAAACAATCAAGACATAAGACTCTTGCAAAAATGAGCGCAGCGACCCCAAAACACGACATGTATCGCACGCCGACAGCCCATACAAACAGTTTTGCAAGAGACTCACCCCACAAACGAAAAAGCCCCGTCGCAAGACAGGGCTCTTCCAGCGATCTCGCGATTAAGCCGCGATTACGCTCACGTAACGGCGGTTGAAAGCGCCTTTTACTTCAAACTTGATCACGCCTTCGATTTTCGCGAAAAGGGTGTGATCTTTACCCATGCCAACGCCGTAACCAGCGTGGAATTGGGTGCCGCGCTGACGCACGATGATGTTGCCGGCCTTGATGACCTGGCCGCCATACATCTTCACGCCAAGGCGTTTGGCTTCTGAGTCGCGACCGTTACGGGTACTACCACCAGCTTTTTTGTGTGCCATGAGTCAATTCTCCTAGTGAGGAATTAGGCTGAAATTAAGCCTGAATACCGGTGATTTTGATCTCGGTGTACCACTGGCGGTGGCCCATACGCTTCATGTGGTGCTTACGGCGACGGAACTTGATGATGCGGACTTTATCGTGACGACCTTGGGAGATCACTTCAGCCACAACGGTAGCGCCAGCAACAACTGGAGCGCCGATATTCACGTCGTCGCCATTGGCAACCAACAGAACGCGATCAAAGGTAACGGATTCGCCGGTAGCGATTTCCAGTTTTTCGATCTTCAGGTATTCACCTGGGGCGACTTTGTACTGCTTGCCGCCAGTAACGATTACTGCATAAGACATGGTATTTCTCCGATAATCCTGCTCACCCAGCTCTTTATAAGAAGAGGTATTGGCTGGCATGGCTGCATTAGGCTGGAAGGCCCGTTGCAATTGCGTAAGGCAGGTGCTGCCCAGGAAGTTCAGGGTGCGCGATTGTACGCAAGGCGCGGCAGCCTTGCAAGTAGCCGTCCATCGCGCCTTGACAGGTCTGGACGGGGGTCCTAGCATGCCGCGCAACCCTTCTGGAGCGACTCTCGCTGATGCAACCCCAAGCTTTCTACCGCGCGGTGGCGGACGATTTTAGCGCCGTCGACGGCATCATCAAGAAGCAGCTGACTTCCCGAGTACCGCTGGTATCGAAAATCGGCGATTACATTACCTCGGCCGGCGGCAAACGTCTGCGTCCTTTATTAGTGTTGCTGTGTGGCAAGGCCCTGGGTCGCGAAGGCGACGACATGCGTCTGCTGGCCGCCACCATCGAATTCCTGCACACCGCCACTCTGCTGCATGACGACGTGGTCGACATGTCCGGCATGCGCCGTGGCCGTTCGACCGCCAACGCCATGTGGGGCAACGCCCCGAGCGTGCTGGTCGGCGACTTCCTGTATTCGCGCTCGTTCGAAATGATGGTCGAACTGGGCTCGATGCCGGTGATGAAGATCCTCTCCCAGGCCACGCGCATCATCGCCGAAGGCGAAGTGCTGCAACTGTCCAAGGTGCGCGACGCCAGCACCACCGAAGAAACCTACATGGAAGTCATCCGCGGCAAGACCGCGATGCTCTTCGAAGCCTCAACCCACAGTGCTGCCGCACTGGCCGGCGCTACCGCCGAACAGAGCGAAGCGCTGCGCACGTTTGGTGATCACCTCGGTGTGGCGTTCCAGTTGGTCGACGACCTGCTTGACTACAAGGGTGACGCCGAAACCTTGGGCAAGAACGTCGGTGACGATCTGGCCGAAGGCAAGCCGACCCTGCCGCTGATCTACACCATGCGCGAAGGCACGCCGGAACAGGCTGCACTGGTACGTCAGGCGATCCAGAAAGGCGGGATCGAAGACCTGGAAAGCATCCGTATTGCCGTAGAAGCTTCCGGTTCGCTGGAGTACACCGCGCAACTGGCCCGTGATTATGTAGCCCGTGCGATCAAGTGCCTTGAGGCGCTGCCAGCCAGTGAATATCGGGATGCACTGGTTGAACTGAGCGAGTTTGCGGTCGCCCGTACGCACTGATATCGCTGAAGCAAGATCAAAAGATCGCAGCCTTCGGCAGCTCCTACAGGGGTTGTCGACGCTGCGATCTTTTGCTTTTGACTGCCTGAAAAGCTAAAACCCTATACAATGTGCGACTTTTAGCGATCCATACCCAAGGAGCCTTAGTGAGCACGTTGCCACCCTGCCCAAAATGCAATTCCGAATACACCTACGAAGACGGTAGCCAACTGGTGTGCCCGGAGTGCGCCCACGAGTGGTCCGCCAGCGGCGAAACCGAAGTGGCGTCCGATGATGCCGTGAAGAAAGATTCGGTCGGCAACGTCCTGCAGGACGGCGACACCATCACCGTGATCAAGGACCTCAAGGTCAAGGGCACCTCGCTGGTGGTCAAGGTCGGCACCAAGGTCAAGAACATCCGCCTGTGCGATGGCGACCACGACATCGACTGCAAGATCGACGGTATCGGCCCGATGAAGCTCAAATCCGAGTTCGTCAGAAAGGTCTGAATCTGTTGTCATCCATCCCGCGCCAGACGTGGGATGGAGCTTCGCCCTCCGCGCTCCGCCCCAATAAAATCACGCAATAGCCAAACGCCAGTCGTTTTGACCTTACGCAATCTTTACCCGGAAAATCTCAGAATCCGCCAATAGACGCTTGCTATTTAATGAATAAGAATTATTCTCATTGAAACCCTTCAAGGAGATGAGAACCATGACTTATTTGATCGACGCGTGGCTGGATCGCCCACACCCTTACCTCAGAATCCTCCATCGGGAAACCGGTGAAGTCTGCGCGGTGCTTGAAGAAGAGGCCCTGCATGAGCTGCAAGACCAAGGGGATCTGGACGTCAGCAGCCTGAATTCCAGCGAGCCATTGGTGCTCAAGGAGCTGGTGCGCAATCTGTTCCTGTTCTGCTATGCCCGGGCGTTGCGCCCGACCAGTGAGCTGCATCACAAGATAGAACTATGAGCATCACCCAAAAAACTGTGGGAGCCAGCCTGCTGGCGATGGTATCAACGCGGTCCTGAAGGAAAACCCGGTCGACCCTATCGCCAGCAGGCTGGCTCCCACATTAGCCCGCCATCAAGGCAGGCCCGGTCTTACAGAACGTCCAGCAGCTCGACGTCGAATACCAGAACGCTGTGCGGCGGGATGCTGCCAACGCCTTGAGCGCCGTAAGCCAGTTCGCTCGGCACGTACAGACGCCATTTGCTGCCGGCATTCATCAGTTGCAGAGCTTCGGTCCAGCCGGCGATCACGCCGCCAACCGGGAATTCTGCAGGCTGGCCACGCTCGTAGGAGCTGTCGAACACAGTGCCGTCGATCAGTGTGCCGTGGTAGTGCGTACGTACTTGATCTTCACGGGTCGGCTTGGCGCCTTCGCCCTGAGTCAGCACTTCGAACTGCAGGCCGGAAGCCAGGGTGGTGATGCCTTCACGCTTGGCGTTTTCAGCCAGGAAGGCCAGGCCTTCGCCAGCAGCGGCTTCAGCTTTGGCAGCCGCTTCGGCTTGCATGATCTCGCGGATAACCTTGAAGCTGGCGGACATCTCTTCCTGGCCAACACGGCTTTCCTTACCGGCGAACGCGTCGGTCAGGCCAGCCAGGATCGCGTCCAGGCTCACGCCCGGTGGCGGGTTGTCGCGCAGCTGGTCACCCAGCTGACGGCCGATGCCGTAGCTGACGCGGGTTTCGTCGGTGGACAGATTTACTTCGGACATGACACTGCTCCGCTGTGCGGACGGCCACAAGACTTGCCGTGCGTGCACAGCGCGTCCCGGCGCGCCCGGAACCAAAAGGGCGAGCAGACTAGCACAGATGCTCAGGCGATGGCGCGCAAGGCCTACAGCGCCGAACCCCAGGCCAGTGGCACTTTCAGACTTTCCTCGCTGCTCGGGCCCAGGCCACACATTTCATCGTGTACCGAGGTGTGCACGAGATTGAACGGCAGCACCGGGAAGGCATGCAGCAAATCCCGCGCATGCTCCACCGAACGCAGTGTCAGCATGTTGCCTTTGAGATCACTTAACGGATATGCCGCGCCATGCATCCGTGCTTCGAGCAGATAAATCCCGCCTTCCATGGAGATCAGGTTCAACTCATCGACCTTCTTGGCGATGGCATACGCATTCAACTCTTGCAGGTTCATGAACGCACCTCAGACAGTGGCGAATCAGGACCTCTACAGGGATATGCCCGCACGCATCAAAGCACAAGCCACAAATGACACCGCCCGTCTGTTTCGCAACAGACGGGCGGTGTTTTTGCAGCGATCAACGGTTGATCAGTGCTTGGTGACCTTGTCCAGGTAACCCATGGCGAACGCCGAGACGACGAAGGTCATGTGGATGATCACGTACCACATCAAGTGCTCGGGATCGACGTTCTTGGCATCCATGAAGATGCGCAGCAAGTGGATCGAGGAGATCGCCACGATCGAGGCCGCCACTTTCATCTTCAGCGACGAAGAGTCCATGGTGCCGAGCCAGCTGAGTTTTTCCTTGCCTTCATCAATGTTCAGTTCAGAGACAAAGTTCTCGTAGCCGGAAATCATCACCATCACCAGCAGGCCGCCAACCAGCGCCATGTCGATCAGCGACAGCAGCACCAGAATCAGTTCCGACTCGGCCATCGAGAACACGTTGGGCAGGATGTGAAAAACTTCCTGGAAAAATTTCAGTGCCAGCGCCAGCAGCCCGAGGGACAGCCCGATATAGATCGGCGCCAGCAGCCAGCGCGAGGCGTACATTGCATTTTCGATAAAGCGTTCCATTGAATCTCACACAGGGGGCTGGAAATGGCCGCGAGTATACCAGCCCCCCATGACAGCCAGAAACTGCCCGAAAATCCGCCACCTGCGCGTGTGGGTGTTTTTTTTCTGCTAGTGTCCAAACCATTGACAGCCCAGTGACTGTAGACAGGACGTGTGGAAATGGATGTGCGATTACCGATAATGACGGCCGGAATCTGCCTTGCTCTGTTGATCAGCGGTTGCTCGCCCGGCGACGAGAAACACGCCGCCAGCCTTGAAGAAAAAACCGCAAAGTTCGAACAGTCACTGGACGCCATCACCGATCCAAAACTCAAGGACGCCATCACTGAACTCGGCGGCTCGCTGCTGCTGCTCGAACGGGCGCAGATCAAACTCGACGACAACCCACCGCACACCGAATACGGTGAAGACGCCCTCGCCGTGCTCAAGCACTACCCTGCCCCGCAGACGCTGGTCGACACGTTTATCAATGGCTTGTTCGTGCTGCACAAGGACGCCAGTTCCGATTACCTCACCGATCTGCAACCGGTGTTCCCGTTCAACCTGAACATTCCCGGCGGCTTCCTGTTTCCCCATGGTGTGGAATGGCAGTCGGTGACCTTGAGCAACAAACGCGTGATCGCTTATCAGCCGGAATGGTCGGAAACCGATCCGGGCATTCAGCTCAGCCCTTCCAGCTCCAACGTCACCAACCCCGATGACCTGACCGTGACCTATCCGTTCATTGATGGGCTGAACGTGGACAAGAAGTCCCTGCCGCAACCGGTCAGCCTGCAAGGCCAGATCGAAGTCATCGCCCCGCGCCGCCTGTACAGCTTCGACCTGACACAACAGGACGTCGGCCAGACCCGCAGCAATGACAACCTCAGCGTCAAACTGCTGAAACTTGCAAACAACTACGCCGAAGTCGAATTCAGCAACAACCTGCCACTGGCTGCGGAAGTCGCAGAGGCGCAGCTCAATCCGCTGATCGTCCAGGCCCGCGATAAAACCGGGCAGTATCTGGTACGCGCCGGTTCGATCAACGAGAGTCCGGAGCAAGTAGCCTTCTACGAAAAACAACTGACGTACCTGCAACAGCAGAAAGCCTGGAGCGCTACGCTGGAAAAGCAGCTGACCCAGGAACAACAGGATTTCGAGCAGAAACACCCGCGTCGCTACAACAAGGTCTATTTCAATGGCCCGATCGAAACGCTGGAAGTCAGCGTGCTGGATTTTTCTTCGGCGACCGTGACCCGCAAATCGCTGGATCTGCCGATTCGTACGTTCAATCAGCACACCACGGAGAAAACCATCCAGCCGCTGGATCCCTCGGTGACGGTGTACGACGATCTGGCGGTTAGCTGGCTCAAGGGCGCGAGCCTGACCGAAGAGCAATTGAAGGCTGGCATCCGCGTCCATCAGTCCGTGGAAGAACCGAGCGCAGCGCGCATCGAGTTTTCCCATCGCCGTACGTTCAACGATGAGTTGCTGGGCGATGACTTCAGTCCGGGCGTCAGTCCGGTCACGTTCTTTACCGAAAAGCGCAGTGGCAAGCTCGATGAACCGATCGAACTGCCGCCCGAGGCCTATCAAGTCGATCCGCTGCGCGCGACGATCACCTACGACCTGAACCTGTTCCCGGAAACCCCGGCGATTGCGGTCGGCTCAATGCCGCTGTTTCTCGCCACGGTGGCTAAACAGGCATACGACGCCAAATCCTTGCCCAAAGGCCTGGAGATCAAGAACAACCAATTGGTGGTGGATCTGAAACTGTTCCCGCCCAACGAGTGGCGTTTCTTCGTCAAAGACGACAGTGGCAACTACCTCAAGCAGATTCTCTCGGTCAGCCACGATGCAAGCGCAGAAGGCCCGGCGTTGTTTGGTGTGCATTACTTTTATGGCCGCCCGACCCACGTCGAAGCCTATCAGCGAACCGACCTCGCCACCGTGCAATACGGTTTTGAGGTCAAGCTCGACAAGGCGCCGATGCCTGAGACTGCGCCTTGAAGGGCAAGATCAAAAGATCGCAGCCTGCGGCAGCGCCTAAAGAGCGCGGCCGCGACCACCGTTGATCTGCCGCAACTGCGCTTGCAGGTGCAGGCTCCAGATCTGCGGATCGTCAGCCAGTTCGTAGCCATGCAAGGTCAGACTTTCGACAATGGTGTCGAGTATCGATTCGGCGGCGACCGGCCCATGAAACGGGCCCTGGGCTTTGATGGCAGAAGGTTGTTCGCCGGCCATGCCGGCCGCGAAGAGCAGCGTCCACATACCGTTATCGCCGGCCAACGGCTTGATGGCGCATTCGATACGGGTCACAAGACCCAGGCATTGACGGGTGAGGCAGAGGTTGCGCGACATGGCGGCGACCCTCGGTGAAGCCGGTATTCAGCCCCCACGGGAGGACTGGCTCGATCCAGTGATACTGTCGATATCCTTGAGCTGAGAATAGAAGAAAAGTCCGCTGCGCAAGCCGAATGAAACCAGAAGGCGCCGAATGGTCATTGTGTGAATATTGGCGCCAGAGTAGTGGCGATTTTCCCGAAGATCCCCACAAAACAAATGTAGGAGTGAGCCTGCTCGCGATAGCGGTGAACCAGTCGACTTATTCGCCGACTGACACTCCGCTATCGCGAGCAGGCTCACTCCTACAGTTTGACCGCGCCAGGCTTAAGCCGGTTTGGCTTCGGCCAAGGCCTCTTGCGCCAGTTCCTTCTCGGCTTCCTTGAGGTCTTCTTCGCTGATCATTTCAGCGATGTCGCGCAAGCGCTCCACCACCCGCGCGTTGATGCTGCCTTCCGGGAATTCGCCATCGGCATTCGGCTCACCGGCCGGTTCACCGACCAGCAGGCTCAACGCCTCGTCGGCCTGACGCACCGCGTACACGTGGAACTGCCCGGCACGCACCGCCGCCAGGACTTTCTCATCGAGCATTAGCGTAGCGACGTTGGCCTGCGGAATGATCGCGCCCTGCTCGCCCGTCAGCCCGCGTGCTTCGCAGAGACGGAAGAAGCCTTCGATCTTCTCGTTGACCCCGCCCACCGCCTGCACTTCGCCAAACTGATTGATCGAACCGGTGATCGCAAAGCACTGCTTCAACGGGGTTTTCGACAGCGCCGAAATCAGCGTGCACGCCTCACCCAGCGACGCACTGTCGCCATCGACGTAACCGTACGACTGCTCCAGCGCGATGCTCGCGGAAATAGCCAGCGGGAATTCCTGAGCGTAACGGCTGCCCAGATACCCGGTGAGAATCATCACGCCTTTGGAGTGAATCGGCTGCCCAAGGTTGACTTCACGCTCGATGTCGACGATGCCGCTGCCGCCCGGATACACCGTGGCGGAAATCCGCGCCGGCACACCGAATGCCGAATCACCGACTTCGAGTACGGTCAGGCCATTGCATTTGCCGACCGCCGCACCATCAGTGTCGATCAGGATGATCCCGGCGAGCATGTCGTCGAGAATCCGCGCCGACACGCGACCGGTCCGTGTGGCCTTGGCCTTCAACGCACGTTCGATATGCCCGGCATCGGTCATCTCATCGCCGGCCAGATGACGGATGAAATCCGCTTCGCTGACCAGTTGGAACAGATCACCGATACGTGCCGACAAACGCCCCTGGTGCTCGGCCAAACGAGCGCTGTACGTCGCCAGACGTGCCACCGCGTCGGCGGTCAGCGGTGCCATGCCTTCTTCCGACGTGCGGGTTTTCAACAGCTGGGCAAATTGCTCCAGGCTCTCGTCGACCATCGGGATGTCTTCGTCGAAATCCACGAGGACGCGGAACATCTCCTGGAAGTCCGGATCAAGGTCCTGCAGCGTGTAATACAGCGAGCGCGCACCGATGATGATGACTTTGACCTGCAACGGTATGTGCTGCGGGTTGAGCGTCACAGTGGCGAAACGACCCATCTCGCCCAGCGGCGATTCCATTTTCAGTTTGCGCGATTGCAGGGCGCGTTTCAGCGCGTCCCACACGAACGGCTCGCTGAGCATTTTTTCCGCTTCAAGAATCAGGAAACCACCGTTGGCGCGGTGCAAGGCACCGGGACGCAACTGCCGATAGGTGGTGTAAAGCGCGCCCTGATCGGTGGTGTATTCGATACGACCAAAGAGGTTTTCGTAAGTCGGGTGCGGCTCGAACACCACCGGCGCACCGCCGCTCACCGGATGGCCGACCACCAGGCTCGGCGCGTATTGCTCTTCCAGCAGCTTGCGCGCGACGGCGTCGGTCTTGCTGTCATCGACCAATTGCTCGACCACGGTTTTCAGCAAGTAGACCTGCATGGCTTGCAGGTAACCGCAGACCGCGGCGTTCTCGGCGTACTTCTCCGACAGCGGCGACAGCAATGGCTGCAGCGCCAAGGTGATGGTTTCTTCGTTGAGCGAACGCAGTTGATTGTTCGACTCGCGCTTCCACTGCGGCAGGCTGGCGAGTTCTTCGTTCAGGCGCTCTTCGAGGCCGGAAATGTCTTCGTGAAAACGCTCGCGATCAGCCTCTGGCAACTGAGCGAATTCCGCTTCGTCCAGAGCCTTGCCGTCGAGCATCGGCGTGAAGGCAACGTTGCTGCTGTCGCGGTACAGGGCGACGTCTTTTTCCAGGGCCAGACGCTCGATGATGTCGAGGGCCTTGTCATAGCGCTGGTTGAAGGCGCGGTCGATGGCGCTTTTCTTTTGCTGGTAGGACGGGTGCTCGAACACCGCTGGAAACGTTGCCAGCAGGTTGTCGATCAAGCCGTTGATGTCACCGATAAAGACGCCGGCAGTGCCAGAAGGCAATTCCAGTGCACGCGGTTCGCGCGGCTCGTCGAAATTATTCACGTAGACCCAGTCGGCCGGGGTCTGCAGGCGCTTGCCTTCTGCTTTCAGGTAGCGTTTGACGAACGAGAAGCGGCCGGTGCCGGGCTCGCCCATCACGAATACGTTGTAACCGGGGCGTGGCATGGCCACACCGAACTGCAAGGCTTCGACCGCGCGTTCCTGGCCGAGCACACCGCGAAAGGGCTCCAGATCATTGGTGGTAGTGAAGCTGAACTGTTCAGCGGAAAACGGACGGGTCAGCGCTTCGGGCGCGAGACGCAAGCTGGCAGCAACAGGATCAGGCATCGGGCTTCCTTAACAATCAGGCGGGGCAGATAGCGGCATTCTGGCGCTGCCCGTGCCCCACTGGCAAGGCGCGCCACACCACAAAGCATAGACAACCGGCCAAGCCGGCGGCCCGCCCCCTGAAACCGGGGTTTATTCCAAATATTTTGCAAAAAACCACGGAACCCCTGGAACGTGCCTAAACTCCAAACTGCGCGGCTGGAACTAATACCGGCCCACTGGCTTCGTTTGGCTCTGAACGTAAGCTCGCCGAGCGGCGATCAGGCAAGGCGAAAACAGGCGAGGAAGCGGAGTGTAGGGTCCTACATGAGCATTCCGAGCCTGTTTTCAACGCAGCATGATCGTCGCGCAGGCAGCTTACGTTTAGAGCCGGCCAGAACCCTGTCCATTGGTATGCACACAAAGAGAAAAAAGCTATGAAACGGATTCTTCTCGGTACTCTCTTCACCGCTGTATCCATCAACGCAATGGCGCAAGCTCCAGGCGGCCCGGATTGCGGTTGGGGCAACATGCTGTTCGAAGGTCAGCGTGGCACCCCTGCTCACTTCCTCGCTTCCACCACCAACGGTACTTCCGGTAACGCCACCTTCGGGATGACGTCCGGCACCAACGGTTGCTCGACCAACGCATCGCTGACCTACGGCGGCAAATCCTGGTTTGCCATGAATGGCATGATGAACGAGCTGTCCGAAGACATGGCCAAAGGCAACGGCGAAGCGCTGACGACTTATGCCGTGGTACTGGGCGTGGCGCCGGAAGACCGTGCGCACTTCGCAGCTGTGACTCACGAGCACTTCCAGCAGATCTTCAGCAAGGCTGACGTGACCGCTGAAGACGTGCATACCAACACCCTGGCCGTACTGAAATCGGATCCTCGTCTGGCCAAGTACGCAACTCAGGCTTAAGCTCGACCTCGCCCGCTTCCTTCGGGAAGCGGGTTTTATTTTTTCGGCCCGCCCTCCTTGGGTCTTTATTTCTTTCCTGTTCAAGTTGCCGACTATGCTCAAACGCCTTGCCTGGCTGGCGCTCTGTGTCTGCGCCCCGCTGTCCGCCGCGCCAACCATCGACCCTCAACGTTTGCAGCAACTGGCCAACGACCGCTTCTGGATTTCCCTCGGTCACTACGAAACCGCCAAGCTTGGCGGCTGGCGCAGCTATGTCAGCGACAAGAAGTTTTTTCTGGCGCCCGATGGCAACGAACACCCCGATCATGAACTGGCGGCCACCGTGCAAGCGCTGTACGCACCGGCCAGTCTCGGCGAGCAACATGCGCAATGCGTTTATCCGGCGCGCACCCGCTGGCTGAAAGCGCAGCTCAATCTCGGGGATCTACCGACACCGGCATGCGCTGAATACAAGAAGTGGTTCAAGGATGTCTCGCCGCACAGCGCGGTGATGATCTTCCCGGCGGCTTATTTGAACAGTCCGTCATCGATGTTCGGTCACACCCTGCTGCGTATCGATCAGGCTGACGTGCAGGCCGACAAGACGTCGCTGCTCAGTTATGCGATCAACTTTGGCGCCTACATCGAAGGCTCGGACAACAGCATTCTCTACGCTTGGAAAGGTTTGATGGGCGGTTATCCGGGATTGTTCGCCTTGGTGCCGTATCAGGAAAAACTCTCGGAATACCGCAGCCTGGAAAACCGCGACCTGTGGGAATACCGGCTCAATCTGAGCCAAGAAGAAACCGCGCGCATGGTCGAGCATGTGTGGGAGTTGAAGCAGATCCAGTTCGATTACTTTTTCTTCGATGAAAACTGCTCGTATCGCCTGCTGGAACTGCTGCAAGTCGCACGGCCGAGCCTGCGCCTGACCGAACAATTCCCGCTGACCGCCATTCCTACCGACACCGTTAAAGCGGTGAAAGAAGCCGGGCTGGTGGAAAGCATCGAATACCGCCCGTCCCGCGAGCGCGAACTGCTCAGCCGCGCCGAGCCGCTCAGCGGTGAAGAGCAGCAATGGGTGCTGAACGTCAGCGCCGATCAGCAGCAGTTGCAGGATCCGGCGTTCAAAGCCCTGCCACGCGACCGTCAGGCGTTGATCATCGACGCGGCGTATCGTCTGGAGCGCTACCGCGCCAACGGTCAGGAGCGTGATCCGCAACGGGCGCAACGCAGTTTCGAATTGCTGCGGGCGATCAACAAGAACCCGGCGCCTGAGTTGGACATTCCGCAGCCAGGCTTGCCGGAAGACGGCCACGAATCCCGCACCTGGCAGGCCGGTCTCGGCACCCGTGGTGATCGTGCATTCGGTGAGTACGGTTTGCGCATGGCTTATCACGATCTCAACGACAACGCCGAAAGCTTCCCGCTCGGCGCACAAATCGAGATCCTGCAGATGAAGTTGCGTCAGTACGAAGGCAATCACTGGCAGTTCCAGCAACTGGATCTGGCGACGATTCGTTCGCTGACGCCGCGTAATGAGCTGCTGCAACCGCTGTCGTGGCAGGTCACTGGTGGTCTGGAGCGCGTACCGGGCAAGCATGATGACGAGACGCTGGTCAGCCACGTCAACGGTGGTGGCGGTGGCACGTGGGCGCTGGGTGACGATGTGCTGGGTTTTGCCCTCGGCACCGTGCGCGTTGAACACAACAATGATTTCGCCGAGTTCGTGTCCCCGGCCGGCGGTTTCAATACCGGCGTGTTGTGGAAAAACCCGCTGGGCAATCTCAGCCTGGAGGCCAAGGGCGATTACTTCTTCAATGGCGAAGTGCGCCGCAGCCTGAGTCTGAATCAGCAGTGGGAATTGTCGCGCAACCTTGGTTTGCGCCTGAGTGCGCAGCGTGAGTTCAGCCATCTCGCCACGCCGGAAACCGAAGTCATGCTTGAAGTGAAGTGGTATCACTACTGATCCCGAACACATCCCCCTGTAGGAGTGAGCCTGCTCGCGATAGCAATTCATCAGTCACTGGTGCGGTGACTGATACACCGCTATCGCGAGCAGGCTCACTCCTACAGGGGATTTGTGGTGCTCAACGAATTACTCACATGCCTTTCACCAACGCTCGACGAATCAGCTTCTAGACTTTCCCATAAGCCGAGAACCGGCGCGGGAGAGTGCGATGTGGCGGTGTGCGGGTTTACTGGGTGTTGTGCTGTTGCTGGGCGGTTGCCAGACCACCCATGAAGATCTGATCGCCAAGGGTTATCCTCCGGCCTTCGCCGACGGCTTCGATGACGGTTGCATCAGCGGCCGCCAGGCGGCCGGTTCGATCAGCGGCGAATTCCGCAAGAACGTGCCGCGTTATCTTAAAGACAAGCAATACGCCGAAGGCTGGACCGACGGCTTCCGCCAGTGTCAGGCGATGCTGGAAAACAAGGGACGAGAAGAGTATCGCAACGAACACTGGGACGAACGAGAACGCGCCTGGCAGCAGCAGAAAGATCAGGACGCCGGACGGGCTTATCGCTCGCAATAGGTCGCTTCCAGACATCCAGTGAAACCAAATGCCTGCGAGCATGGCCCAAACCTCATACGAGGAGGACACCATGAGTCGCGCATTCGTCAACGAAGACAACGCCGCCGCGCAAGCCGATCAGCCGGTCGAACGGCAGGTCAGCGAGCAGCCCAATTACGTCACCGCACAAGGGCTGGCGCAGTTGCAGGAAAAAGTCGCCGAACTGCAAACCCTGCATGCCGAACAATCAGCCAGAGGTGAGCAGGCCGACAAGCAAAGGCTGGCGGATCTGCAACGTGATTTGCGTTATTTCAATCAGCGCCTGAGCAGCGCACAAGTCGCCGTAGCAGCAACGTCCAGAGACAAAGTGCAGATCGGCAGTTGGGTGACCTACGCCGATGAGCACGACACCGAACGCCGGGTGCAACTGGTCGGCGAAGATCAGGCCGATGCCAGCAAAGGCCTGATCAATTGGGGCTCACCCTTGGGCCGGGCGCTGCTCGGTGCCCGACTCAATGACGAGGTGCTGTGGCAGCGCCCCGCCGGCGATCAAATGATTGAAGTGATCCGCATCGAACCGGCTTAAACCACGCCCTGCGCGAGCATCGCGTCGGCGACTTTGACGAAGCCGGCGATGTTCGCACCTTTGACGTAGTTGATCCGCCCGTTCTCTTCGCCGTAATGCACGCAAGCGTGATGGATCGACTGCATGATCGCGTGCAGCTTGCTGTCCACCTCACCCGCCGTCCACAGCAGGCGCATGGCGTTCTGCGACATCTCCAGACCACTCACCGCCACGCCGCCGGCGTTGGATGCTTTGCCCGGGGCGAACAGAATCCCGGCCTCGATAAAGATATCCACAGCCTCCAGTGTGGTCGGCATGTTCGCGCCTTCAGCCACGCACACGCAGCCATTGCGCAATAACGCGTGTGCGGCTTCAGCGTCGAGCTCATTCTGCGTAGCGCACGGCAGCGCGATGTCGCACGGCAGCGACCACGGCAACTGGCCGGCGCGGAATTCCAGACCGAACGCTGCCGCCAATTCACTGATGCGCCCGCGTTTAACGTTTTTCAGTTCCAGCAGCGCCAGCCACTGTTCTTCGCTCAGCCCGGCTTCGCAATACAGCGTGCCTTCGGAGTCGGACAGGGAAATCACCTTGCCGCCCAGATCCATCACTTTGCGCGCCGCGTATTGCGCAACGTTGCCGGAACCGGAGATCGCCACGCGCTTGCCTTCAACGCCCTGCCCGCGACGCTTGAGCATTTCTTCAGCGAAATACACGCAACCGAAACCGGTGGCTTCCGGACGAATCAGGCTGCCGCCGTAGGTCATGCCTTTGCCGGTCAGCACACTGGTGAATTGGTTGCTCAAGCGTTTGTACTGGCCGAAGAGGAAGCCAATCTCGCGCGCACCGACACCGATATCACCGGCCGGCACGTCAACGTCGGCGCCAATATGGCGATACAACTCGCTCATGAACGCCTGGCAGAAACGCATGACTTCAGCGTCACTTTTGCCCTTCGGATCGAAGTCCGAGCCGCCCTTACCGCCGCCCATGGGCAGCGAGGTCAGCGAGTTTTTAAAGGTCTGTTCGAAGGCGAGGAATTTCAGCACACCCAGGTTCACCGACGGATGGAAGCGCAAGCCGCCCTTGTACGGGCCGATGGCGCTGTTCATCTGGATGCGGAAACCGCGATTGACCTGCACTTTGCCCTGATCGTCGACCCATGACACGCGGAACACCACGGCACGCTCCGGCTCGCAGATACGTTCCAGAATCCCCGAGTTCAGGTAATGCGGATTGGCTTCGAGGAACGGCCACAGACTGCGCAGGACTTCTTCGACGGCCTGGTGAAATTCGGGTTGATCCGGATCGCGTTTTTTCAGGCGGGCGAGGAAGGATTCAACGGATTCGATCATGGCAAAAGTCTCGGCAAATTTATTGTCGTTGGAGGAGATTGGCCGGACTGTAACAAACGAAATGCGCACAGGAACAGAGCAAAATGTCGCAGTTATGAAATCAAATGGTGCACAGGATATAAATCCGGCTGGTTTTTGCCCAGTTTTGCACCTGAATGGTGAGATCAAATTCAAGTGATGCACCAACAGTTATACCGCCATCGCTGGCAAGCCCGCTCCCACAGTGGACATCGGTGAAACACCTATCTCGAACACCCCACAAAACCCTGTGGGAGCTTGGCTTGCCAGCGATGAATCCAACTCGGTATCCCTGAAAAACCAGGCAAAAAAAAACGGAGCCCGAAGGCTCCGCTTTTTCATGCAACCAACCCGATATCAGGCCAGTTTCTTGTGACGTACGCGGTGCGGCTGGGCAGCCGCTTCGCCGAGGCGTTTCTTGCGATCGGCTTCGTACTCGGTGTAGTTACCTTCGAAGAAGATCGCTTGCGAGTCGTCTTCGTACGCCAGGATGTGCGTCGCCACACGGTCAAGGAACCACCGATCGTGAGAGATCACAATCGCAGCGCCCGGGAAGTCCAGCAGGGCTTCTTCCAGGGAACGCAGGGTTTCAACGTCGAGGTCGTTGGACGGTTCGTCGAGCAGCAGGACGTTGCCGCCCTCCTTCAGGGTCAGCGCCAGGTGCAGACGACCGCGCTCACCACCGGACAGATCCTTGACGAACTTCTGCTGATCGCCGCCCTTGAAGTTGAAGCGACCGACATAAGTACGCGACGGAATCTCGTAGTTGCCGATGCGGATCTGGTCGGAACCGTCGGAGATTTGCTGGAACACAGTCTTGCTGCCATCCAGGTCGTCACGGCTCTGATCGACGCAGGCGAGTTGCACGGTTTCGCCGACTTCGATGCTGCCCGAATCCGGTGTTTCCTTGCCCATCAGCATGCGGAACAGGGTCGACTTACCGGCACCGTTACCGCCGATCACGCCGACGATGGCGCCCTTCGGCATCGAGAACGACAGGTTGTCGATCAGCACGCGATCGCCGTAGCCCTTGGTGACGTTCTTGAATTCGATGACCTTGTCGCCCAGGCGCGGACCGGCCGGGATGTAGATCTCGTTGGTTTCGCTGCGCTTCTGGAATTCCTGCGATTGCATTTCCTCGAAGCGTTGCAGACGAGCCTTGGATTTCGACTGGCGGGCCTTGGCGCCTTTGCGCACCCACTCCAGTTCTTCCTTCATGGCTTTTTCGTGGGCCGACTGCTGCTTGGATTCCGCCGCCAGACGATCGGACTTGGCCTCGAGCCAACCCGAGTAGTTGCCTTCGTACGGGATGCCCGCGCCGCGGTCGAGTTCGAGAATCCAGCCGGCGACGTTGTCGAGGAAGTAGCGGTCGTGCGTGATCGCTACCACGGTGCCCGGGAAGTCGTGCAGGAAGTGCTCCAGCCACGCCACCGAATCGGCGTCCAAGTGGTTGGTCGGTTCGTCGAGCAGCAGCATGTCCGGGGCGGACAGCAGCAGACGGCACAGGGCCACACGACGCTTTTCACCACCGGACAGGTGTTCTACTTTTGCGTCCCAGGCCGGCAGACGCAGTGCGTCGGCAGCGACTTCCAGTTGGCGCTCAAGGTTGTGGCCATCGCTGGCCTGCAGGATCGCTTCGAGTTTGGCTTGCTCGGCGGCGAGCTTGTCGAAGTCGGCATCCGGATCGGCGTAAGCGGCGTAGACCTCGTCCAGACGCGCTTGCGCATCCTTGATCACGCTGACTGCTTCCTCGACCACTTCACGCACGGTCTTGGTCGGGTCAAGTTGTGGCTCTTGTGGCAGATAACCGATGTTCAGTTCCGGCATCGGGCGCGCTTCGCCTTCGAACTCGGTGTCGACGCCGGCCATGATTTTCAGCAGCGTGGACTTACCCGAACCGTTGAGGCCGAGCACGCCGATCTTGGCGCCGGGGAAGAACGACAGCGAAATGTTTTTGAGGATTTCCCGCTTCGGCGGAACAACTTTGCCCAGCCGATGCATGGTGAAGACGTATTGAGCCATGGAGAACCTTGGGTCAGTGACAGATGAATGATTGCAGCGCGGGCGATGCCCGGCCAGACCATGCGCGTCGTTCACTTGATGGTTATCAATGCGTGCGCGCTGAAAAAGTCTGAGTCTAGGAGCTGGAACGCTCCCGCGTAACCGGCAAAGCTACCTTAATGACCGGTGGCAGTCCAGCCGAGCGGGGCTGGCACTTCGCCACAACTCAAGGCATGCTAGCCGCCCTTTGGGCGTCCGGCTTATAGTGCACGTCGCGCCAGTCCAGCCAAACCGCAGGATTCCAGCTTGTCCAATGTCACTCCGCCAGCCTCTGTGAGCAGCACCCCACCGGCGCCCGGCTCGTCCCTGCGCGGTACATTAAAGGGTGCGCTGGCGACGCTTGTGCTTTTGTTGCTCGCATTGCTGTTCTGGCAACTGCTCGATCAACTGCGCGAAACCCAGAAAAACCAGCGCCAGTACACCATTGATTACACCGCCGACCTCGCCTCGCAGGTCAGCCTGAACATGGCGCTGAACGCGCAAATCGCCCTCAACCTGCTACCGATCGTCGAACAACCGCAATCAGCCGACGAACAGCAGGCGTTGCTGCGCAAGCTCCAGCAATCGCTGCCCGATTTGCGCAGCCTGGCGTTGCTCAGCCCTTCCGGACGAATCATCAACGACAGCGCCGTCGACAGTCACGATGCCGACTACCTCACCGAACTGGTGCGCCGCAGCCGTGCCCAGGCACATTATTTCAGTAACGCCGACGACGGCTCGGTGGTGCATCTATTGCTGCATCAAGCCAGCGGCAGCACGCGCGGTTATTGGGCCTTGCGCCTGACCCCGACCTTTTTCGACTCGCTGACCAAACAGGGCGAAACCGGCATCCGCCCGTTGTGGCTGGTGGAAAACCGCATCAACCATCAGATCATCAGCCGCGATGAAGCGTTGCCCTCGGCCAAGCCCGGCGTGCTGAGCCCGGACGACCTCGCCAACACCGTGCTGACCGTGCCACTGAGCAGCAGCGACTGGCAGTTGCGTGGCCTGTTCGACCGCCAGCGCGTACTCGAAGAACTGCTGCCGGCATTTATCGGCAAATGCCTTTTGGGCCTGGCGTTCTCGATGCTGCCGGTGATTGCGCTGTTGAACATGCGCCGCCGCCAGCGCCAGTTGCATGAAGGCCGCCGGCGCTATCAGGACATTTTCGAAGGCACTGGCGTCGCCCTGTGCGTGCTGGACCTGTCCGGCCTCAAGCAGGTCTTCGACAAGGCGCAGATCCAGACCAGCGACCAGCTCAAAGCCTGGCTCGACCAGCCGGCGCAACGTCAGCAACTGCTGCAGGAATTGCGCGTCACCGAGGTCAACCAGGTCGCGTTGCAACTGCTCAACGTCAACTCTTGCGAGCACGCCTGGCAACTGTTGATCGATGGCCACCCACACCGTCAGTGCGCCATCGGCAATCAAGTACTCGACGCCGTCCTGCAGCAACAGAAGCAGCTGGAACTGGAAATCAAACTGCCGGACATCAATGGCCGCGACCAGCACCTGTGGATGGTGTTGCGCCTGCCGACCGAGCAGCACGACTACAAAGCGGTGATCCTCAGCATCAACGACATCACCAGCCGCAAGCTGATCGAACTGTCGCTGCTCGAACGCGAAGGCTTCTGGTCCGACGTGGTGCGCACCGTGCCGGATCATCTGTACGTGCAGGACGTGATCAGCCAGCGGATGATTTTCAGTAACCACCACCTCGGTCAAACCCTCGGCTACAACCGCACTGAACTGCATCAGATGGGCGAGTATTTCTGGGAAATCCTCCTGCACCCGGAAGACGCCGACTACTACCATCGCTCGCGGCAGATGCAGCGGCACGCCGGTTACAGTCAGTTGCTTCAGTGCCAATTGCGCTTCCGCCATCGCGACGGCAAATGGCGGCGTTTCGACATTCGCGAACAGGCGTTGGCTCGCGACAAACACGATCAGGTGACGCGAATCATCGGCGTGGCCAAGGACATCACCGAACAGATCGAAGCCAGCGAATCCCTGCGCGACAGCGAGCAGCGTTATCGCATGCTCGCCGAAAGCATCAGTGACGTGATTTTTTCCACCGACAGCAAGCTCTCGCTGAACTACGTCAGCCCGTCGGTGCAGGCGGTACTGGGCTACGACGCCGAGTGGATTTTCCAGAACGGCTGGCAATCGACCATCGCCAACCCGCAGCAACTGAGCGGCATCTATACGCTGATGGATCGGGTCAGCAAGGCGCTGGACAAGCCCGAGCAACTGGCGGTGTTGCGCAATCAGGTGCAAACGCAATTGTTCCTGTTCGACTGCCTGCGCGCCGATGGCCGCAAGATCCCGATCGAGTTGCGTCTGGTGCTGGTGTGGGACGAGCACGGCGCGTTCGAAGGCGTGCTCGGTGTCGGTCGCGACATCAGTCAGCAGCGCCGCGCCGAAAAAGACCTGCGCATGGCCGCCACAGTATTTGAACACTCGACCTCGGCGATCCTGATCACCGACCCGGCCGGATACATCGTGCAGGCCAACGAAGCCTTCAGCCGCGTCAGCGGTTACGCGGTGAGCGAAGTGCTCGACCAATTGCCGAACATGCTCACCGTTGACGAACAGCAGGACGCGCACCTGCGTTACGTGATCAAGCAATTGCACGAGCACAACACGTGGGAAGGCGAAGTCTGGATGAAGCGCCGTAACGGCGAGCACTACCCGGCGTGGGTCGGCATCACCGCGGTGCTCGACGACGAAGGCGATCTGGCCAGTTATGTGTGCTTCTTCAGCGACATCAGCGAGCGCAAGGCCAGCGAGCAGCGGATTCACCGCCTCGCCTACTACGACGCCCTGACCCACCTGCCGAACCGCACGCTGTTCCAGGATCGCCTGCACACCGCGCTGCAATCGGCCGAGCGGCAGAAGTCGTGGGTGGTGCTGATGTTCCTCGACCTCGACCGTTTCAAACCGATCAACGACTCCCTCGGCCACGCCGCCGGCGACCGCATGTTGAAAGACATGGCCACGCGCCTGCTGGCCTGCGTCGACGATGACGACACTGTGGCGCGCATGGGCGGTGACGAATTCACGCTGCTGCTGCAACATCGCTCCAGTCGCGAAATGGCGTTGAACCGGGCGATTCATGTCGCCGAACAGATCCTCGGCAGCCTGGTGCGGCCGTTCGTGCTCGAAGGTCGCGAGTTCTTCGTCACCGCCAGTATCGGCATCGCCCTGAGTCCGCAGGACGGCAACGAACTCAGCCAGTTGATGAAGAACGCCGACACCGCGATGTACCACGCCAAGGAGCGCGGCAAGAACAACTTCCAGTTCTATCAGGCCGACATGAACGCCAGTGCGCTGGAGCGTCTGGAGCTGGAAAGCGACTTGCGCCATGCCTTGGAACAGAACGAATTCGTCCTGTATTACCAGCCGCAATTCAGCGGCGACGGCAAACGCCTGACCGGCGCCGAAGCGCTGTTGCGCTGGCGCCATCCACGTCGCGGACTGGTACCGCCGGGGGATTTCATTCCGGTGCTGGAAGAACTCGGGCTGGTGGTGGACGTCGGCGACTGGGTGATCAGCGAGGCGTGCCGTCAGTTGAAGACCTGGCACCAGAATCGTGTACGCGTGCCGAAGGTCTCGGTGAACATTTCCGCGCGGCAGTTCTCCGATGGCCAGCTCGGCACGCGGATCGCCACGATCCTACGCGAAACCGGCCTGCCGCCGGCATGCCTGGAGCTGGAACTGACCGAAAGTATCCTGATGCGTGAAGTCAGCGAGGCCATGCAGATTCTTGCCGGGCTGAAAAACCTTGGCCTGAGCATCGCAGTCGATGACTTCGGCACCGGTTACTCATCGCTGAACTACCTCAAGCAATTCCCGATCGACGTGCTGAAGATCGACCGCACGTTCGTCGATGGCCTGCCGTCCGGTGAGCAGGACGCGCAGATCGCCCGGGCGATCATCGCCATGGCGCACAGCCTGAATCTGGCGGTGATCGCCGAGGGTGTGGAGACCCATGAGCAGTTGGACTTCCTGCGCGAACATGGCTGCGATGAGGTTCAGGGCTATCTGTTCGGGCGGCCGATGCCGGCGGGGCGGTTTGAGGCGCAGTTCAGCAATGACGCGCTGTTCATGTTCGACTGAACATCGGCGGCGCAACCGAAAAGATCGCAGCCTTCGGCAGCTCCTGCAAGGATTGATGTCGGTCACAGTATTCGGGATCAGCTCGGATTACTGTAGGAGCTGCCGAAGGCTGCGATCTTTTGAGGCCAGCACAATCACCATCTATCTGCGCATGAACGCCACTTGTCTGCGACATGATGTCGTTTCATATGCCATCCAAAACCCATTGGGTTAGAATGCCCCCCTTTTCTGCCCCCGATCCTTGAGGACCGCCATGTTCAGCCGTGATTTGACTATTGCCAAGTACGACGCCGACCTTTTTGCCGCCATGGAGCAAGAAGCTCAGCGCCAGGAAGAACACATTGAGCTGATCGCTTCGGAAAACTACACCAGCCCAGCGGTGATGGAAGCTCAAGGCTCGGTCCTGACCAACAAGTACGCTGAAGGCTACCCAGGCAAGCGTTACTACGGTGGTTGCGAGTACGTCGACATCGTTGAGCAACTGGCCATCGACCGCGCCAAAGAGCTGTTCGGCGCCGATTACGCCAACGTTCAGCCGCACGCCGGTTCGCAAGCCAACGCTGCTGTTTACCTGGCCCTGCTGCAAGGTGGCGACACCATTCTGGGCATGAGCCTGGCCCACGGCGGTCACCTGACCCACGGCGCCAGCGTTTCCTCCTCGGGCAAACTGTACAACGCTGTGCAGTACGGCATCGACGCCAACGGCCTGATCGACTACGACGAAGTCGAGCGTCTGGCAGTTGAGCACAAGCCAAAAATGATCGTGGCCGGTTTCTCTGCCTACTCGCAAATTCTCGACTTCCCGCGTTTCCGCGCCATCGCTGACAAAGTCGGTGCTTACCTGTTCGTCGACATGGCTCACGTAGCCGGTCTGGTTGCCGCGGGTGTTTACCCGAACCCGGTGCCTTTCGCTGACGTCGTGACCACCACCACGCACAAGACCCTGCGCGGTCCACGTGGCGGTCTGATCCTGGCGCGCGCCAACGCCGACATCGAGAAGAAGCTGAACTCCGCGGTATTCCCGGGCGCCCAGGGTGGCCCGCTGGAGCACGTGATCGCCGCTAAAGCGATCTGCTTCAAGGAAGCGCTGCAGCCAGAGTTCAAGGCCTACCAGGAACAAGTGGTGCTGAACGCCCAGGCCATGGCCGAAGTGTTCATCGAGCGCGGTTTCGACGTGGTTTCGGGCGGTACCAAGAACCACCTGTTCCTGCTGTCGCTGATCAAGCAGGACATCTCCGGTAAAGACGCCGACGCCGCTCTGGGCAAAGCGTTCATCACCGTGAACAAGAACTCCGTGCCAAACGATCCACGCTCGCCGTTCGTCACTTCCGGCCTGCGCTTCGGTACTCCGGCTGTAACCACTCGTGGCTTCAAGCAAGCTGAGTGCAAAGAGCTGGCTGGCTGGATCTGCGACATCCTGGCTGACCTGAACAACGAAGCGGTGATCGACGCCGTTCGTGAGAAAGTCAAAGCCATCTGCAAGAAGCTGCCGGTATACGGCGCTTAATTGCGCCGTTAAATCCGCAGCATGAAAAACCGGCCAAGTGATTGGCCGGTTTTTTTTCGCCCCTGATTTCCCGTGTAGGAGCTGCCGCAGGCTGCGATCTTTTGATCTGGATCTTAAAAACAAGATCAAAAGATCGCAGCCTGCGGCAGCTCCTACGGGCTATGGCCGCCGGTCAGACCGGTCATGCCAATTTTCATGTTTTCACTTGTCATCGCGAAAAAACCGAGCGTAGACTGCACCCGCACTGGACATACCGGTAAGACCACAATAATTAAGTTCTGAATCTGATGCGTTCAAGCGCACGGCAGCCAGGACACCGACCAGGATTCCTCCCATGCTCAGATGGTGCTCGCGTTCAATCTTCCTCCAAGTGGTTCTCGGACTGATGCTCGGCATCGTCTGCGGGCTGACCCTTCCTGAATACTCGGCCCAGCTCAAACCGCTCGGCGACGGTTTCATCAAACTGATCAAGATGCTCATCGGCCTCATCGTGTTCTGCGTGGTGGTCAGCGGCATCAGCGGCGCCGGCGATCTGAAGAAGGTCGGGCGCATCGGTCTCAAATCGGTGATCTACTTCGAAGTGTTGACCACCATCGCACTGGTGATCGGTCTGGTGTTCGCCTTCAGTACCGGCATCGGCAGCGGCGCGAATATCCATCTGGAGCAGCTGTCGACCGCCGACATGGGCGATCTCGCCGAACGCGGCCAGCACATGCACACCACCACGCAATTCCTGATGGACCTGATCCCGACGTCGGTGATCGGAGCCTTCGCTGATAACAACATTCTGCAAGTATTGCTGTTCTCGGTGCTGTTCGGCAGCGCCTTGAATCTGGTCGGCGAAGCGGCTTCCGGGATCTCGCGGCTGATCAACGAGCTGAGCCATGTGATCTTCCGCATCATGGGCATGATCGTGCGTCTGGCGCCGATCGGCGTGTTCGGCGCCATCGCCTTCACCACCAGCAAATATGGCCTCGATTCCCTGCAACACCTGGGCAGCCTGGTCGGTTTGTTCTACCTGACCTGCATCGCGTTCGTCAGTGTGATTCTCGGTCTGGTGATGCGCGCTTCCGGCCTGCGCATGTGGCCGCTATTGAAGTATCTGCGCGAAGAACTGCTGATCGTCATGGGCACGGCATCCTCCGACGCCGTGCTGCCGCAAATCATGCGCAAACTCGAACACCTCGGCATTGGCAGCTCGACCGTTGGTTTGGTGATTCCAACCGGGTACTCGTTCAACCTTGACGGTTTCTCGATCTACCTGACCCTGGCCATCGTGTTCATTGCCAACGCCACCGGCACGCCGCTGGCCATGACCGATCTGCTGACCATTTTGCTGGTGTCACTGATTACCTCCAAAGGTGCCCACGGGATTCCGGGTTCGGCACTGGTGATTCTGGCGGCAACGCTGACAGCGATTCCGGCGATCCCGGTGGTCGGTCTGGTGCTGGTGTTGGCAGTGGACTGGTTCATGGGCATCGGCCGAGCACTCACCAATCTCATCGGCAACTGCGTCGCCACGGTTGCGATCGCCCGTTGGGAAAAAGACATCGACGTGCAACGCGCCAACAAAGTACTCAGCGGTCAGCAGGGCTACACCTTTCAGCCGCGTAAAACAGCAACTCCGGCGCACCAGCAGGAGTTCTGATTTAACCCCTGTAGGAGCTGCCGCAGGCTGCGATCTTTTGATCTTGAGTTTGCGGCTATCTCCCCCCAGGCAAATGGAGCAAGACCCTTGATAACCACATCAACCGTCGTCAACTCAGTCGTAGAAAAACTGCGCGCCGCATTGGCCCGTGGCCAGTGGCGCTCCGGCGACATGCTGCCGGGCCAGCGCGAACTGGCCGAACAATTGGGCATCAGCCGCCCGAGCCTGCGCGAAGCAGTGATCGTCCTGGAAACCCTCGGCCTCGTCCGTTCGATGCCGGGCAAAGGCGTGGTCGTGCTCGACGCGCAATTGAGCGATAACCAGAGCCACGACAGCGCGGTGGCCGGTGCCAGCCTCGAAGACGTGCTGCAACTGCGCTACACCCTCGAGCCGTTCATTGTCGGTCTGGTTGCGCAGTCGATCAGCAGCAAGGAAGTCGGCCAGTTGCGCCTGACCCTGATGGACATGCGCGAAGCCCTTGAGGCTGGCGACAGTGAAGCCGGAGTCAGCGCCTACATCGCCTTTCACGAAGAATTGTTCACCCTGACCTCGAATCCGATTTTTCAGAGCGTGGTGCAGCAAACCAGTAACGCCCTCAAGCAGAGCGCCGAGGTGCTGCGTAATTCTCCAGAACATCTGGCCGAGCGCCTCGAAGAAAACGAAGCGGTGGTCCGCGCCATCCGCAGCAAGAACAGCGCCCAGGCCAGTGCGCAATTGCGTCGGCACATTCTGCGCGAAGGTCAACGGATGGGCATCGAGTTGAACATCCCGGAAGACAACTTGAGTCGCTGATTTCTATTGGAGACAGGCCATGAACAGTTTCGCCTCAGCGTCACACACTCGCCAGACCACGACGCCCCTGCCCTTCTCCCGCCTGCGCGAAACGGCAGAGGGTCTTTATCCGCGATTGTTCGATGCGATTCTGGAACAGCGCATCGATTCGACCAGCCGATTTACCGAGGACAGCTTGAAAGAGATGTTCTGCGCCAGCCGCGCCGATGTGCGGCGGGTGTTGACGCAGTTGTCGCTTGAGCACGTCATTGTGCTGCGGGCCAACCATCGGCCGCGTGTGGCAGCACCTGATCGGGAGCAGACACGACAGGCCCTGCATGCGCGGCGGCTGGCCGAAAGCACGCTGGTACATCTGGCCTGTCAGCGCGCGCAAGCGGAAGGGTTGAAACGCTTGCGCGGGTTGATCGAGCGCGAGCGTCAGGCTGTCGAGCAGGATCGGCGTGGTGCGGCGATTCGCTTGTCCGGGGAGTTTCATCTGCACTTGGCGCAGATGGCGGGGAATGCACCGTTGGCGCATTTTCTCGGCAGCCTGGTGCCGTTGACGTCATTGGCGGTTGCGCGAAGTGAGCGTCAAACGCACAGCTGTTGCGCATGGCAGGAGCATTTGGCGTTGGTTGAAGCGGTGGAAAATCGGGATGCTTCCAAGGCCGGGATGCTGATGAATCGGCATCTGGATCATCTTGAGCAGACGTTGCTGGGTTCAGACCTTGAACATTGTGTTGCAGGTTAGATTACTATCGCGAGCAGGCTCACTCCTACATTTGAAACGCGTTCCCCTGTAGGAGTGAGCCTGCTCGCGATGGCGTCATCATTGACACTACAAACCCATCAGGCAGAAGCCACTCTGGCAAACCCCGCCCGAATCTTCTCTTCCGGCAACTCATCAGCAATAAACACAATCACACTTTCCCGCGCCTCACCCTCGGCCCATTCAGTATCCCAGTCGAAACCGTAAAGCTTCAACACACCCTGAAACACCAAGCGCCGATCCTCACCCGCAATGTTCAACACGCCTTTGTAACGCAGCAATTGCTTGCCGTGTTCTTCCAGCAGTTCATTCATGAACTCGCTGAGCTGATCGATATCCAGCGGCTGATCGGTGCGCAACACCAGACTGGAAATGCGATCAATCGACGGTGCCTTGCTCACTGGGCGAAGGCTCAATCCGCCGCCAAGATCGGCATTGAGGTTGAAGCCACGCACATCCAGCAGTTCAGCCAGATCAATGTTGCCATGTTCAACCACGCGGATTGGCGCACGACGGTTGATTCGCGTCAGGCGTTCGTTCAGCGCGTTGAAAGTCGCCTCGTCCACCAGATCAGTCTTGCTCACCAGCAAGCGGTCGGCGAAACCAATCTGCGCCTGGGCGATGGTCTGGCTCAGGTGCACGTCCGCGTGAGCGGCATCGACCAGGGTGATGATGCCGTCGAGCAGGTAGCGCTCGCGCAGTTCTTCGTCAATAAAGAAGGTCTGCGCCACCGGCGCCGGATCGGCCAGACCGGTGCACTCGATGACCAAGCGATCAAAGGCGATTTCGCCGCTGTCCAGCCGTTCAAGCAGCAGGTAAAGCGCTTTGGTCAGGTCGGTGTGAATGGTGCAGCACACGCAGCCGTTGGCCAGGGTCATGACTTGCACCGGTTCGTCACCCAACAGCTGCGTGTCGATACCGGCGTCACTGAATTCGTTTTCGATCACGGCGATTTTCAGGCCGTGCTCGGCTTTCAAGATATGGCGCAGCAAAGTGGTCTTGCCGGCGCCGAGGAAACCGCTGAGTACCGTGACCGGGATGGGAGAGGACAAAACTCGATCTCCTTCACAAAATGAATGAACAACACAAAAACAACTGTGGGAGCGAGCTTGCTCGCGAAAGCGGTGTGTCAGTCAAATCATTCATCAACTGACACTCCGTATTCGCGAGCAAGCTCGCTCCCACAGGGGGATTACCTCAACCTTGCGCTGTCAGCTCAACAGCACTTCGGCCCACCCTTGCCACCGTAACGGGCTTCCTGACGTTCGCGGAAGAACATCTCGTAGCTCATCACCGGTTTGTCCGGGTGCTTGGTTTGCATATGCTCGACGTAGGTGTCGTAGTCGGGCATGCCGACCATCAGGCGCGCGGCCTGACCGAGGTATTTACCGAGGCGACTCAGGTCATTGAACATGCTGCAATCCTCTGGTTACGCATCCGGCAGAGCCTGGAATGGCGATTCTTTATCCGTACGCTCTTTTTTGCCCCAGGCGGCGATGCCGACCTTGAGCGCATAGAACAGGATACTGAAGACCACGAACAGGAACAGCGCCGTCAGCGTTGCGTTGGTGTAAGCGTTGAAGATCACGTGCTGCATCTGCTCGACGCTTTTTGCCGGGGCCAGCACCTGACCATTGGCCAGCGCATCGCTGTACTTCTTGGCCAGCGACAGGAAGCCGATTGCCGGGTTGGCATCGAACAGTTTGATGAAGCCCGCCGTCGTGGTGCAAATCAACAGCCAGGTGGCTGGCAGCAGGGTGACCCAGATGTAGCGCTGACGCTTCATCTTGATCAGGACCACGGTGCCGAGCATCAGCGCGATACCGGCCAGCATCTGGTTAGAGATACCGAACAGTGGCCACAGGGTGTTGATGCCGCCCAGTGGATCGATCACGCCCTGGTACAGCAACCAGCCCCACATCGCCACACAACCGGCGGTGGCGATCAGGTTGGCGGTCCACGATTCAGTACGCTTGAGCGCTGGCACGAAGGAGCCGAGCAGATCCTGCAGCATGAAACGACCGGCACGAGTACCGGCGTCGACTGCGGTCAGAATGAACAGCGCTTCGAACAGGATCGCGAAGTGGTACCAGAACGCCATGGTGTTTTCACCCGGCAGGACACTGTGCAGGATCTGCGCGATACCGACCGCCAGGGTCGGCGCACCGCCGGCACGGGCCAGAATGGTGGTTTCGCCAATGTCATGCGCCACGGCTTGCAGCGCTTCCGGCGTGATCGCAAAGCCCCAGCTGGAGACCACTTGCGCAACCGAAGCAACGTCACTGCCAACCACAGCGGCCGGGCTGTTCATGGCGAAGTACACGCCAGGCTCGATCACCGAAGCGGCAACCATCGCCATGATGGCGACGAACGACTCCATCAGCATGCCGCCGTAACCGATGTAACGGGCGTTGGTTTCGTTATCCAGCAGCTTCGGCGTGGTGCCCGAAGAAATCAGCGCGTGGAAACCGGAAACCGCACCGCAAGCAATGGTGATGAACAGGAACGGGAACAGACCGCCCTTCCACACCGGGCCAGTGCCATCGACAAACTGGGTCAGCGCCGGCATTTTCAGCTCGGGCATGGTGATCAGAATACCGATCGCCAGGGCGACGATGGTGCCGATCTTGAGGAACGTCGACAGATAGTCACGCGGTGCCAGAATCAGCCAAACAGGCAGCGATGCAGCGACGAAACCGTAACCGACCAGCATCCAGGTAATCTGCACGCCGGTGAAGGTGAACGCCTTGGCCCACACCGGATCAGCGGCAATCTGCCCACCGAGCCAGATCGAACCCAGCAGCAGCAACACACCGACCACGGAGATTTCGCCGATACGGCCCGGGCGGATGTAGCGCATGTAAATGCCCATGAACATCGCGATCGGGATGGTCGCCATCACGGTGAAGATGCCCCACGGGCTCTCGGCCAGCGCTTTAACCACGATCAGCGCCAGCACCGCGAGGATGATGATCATGATCAGGAAGCAGCCGAACAGGGCGATGGTACCGGGAATGCGGCCCATTTCTTCACGCACCATGTCGCCCAGGGAACGGCCGTTGCGCCGGGTCGACATGAACAGAACCATGAAGTCCTGCACCGCGCCCGCCAGCACCACGCCGGCAATCAGCCAGAGCGTGCCAGGCAAGTAGCCCATCTGCGCCGCCAGCACCGGGCCGACCAGAGGTCCGGCGCCCGCGATCGCGGCGAAGTGGTGACCGAAAAGAATGTGTTTGTTGGTCGGCACATAGTCCAGACCATCATTGTTGAGCACGGCGGGGGTGGCCCGACGCGGATCGAGTTGCATCACATTGTTAGCGATGAACAGGCTGTAGTAACGGTACGCAACCAGATAAATGGCCACGGCTGCGACCACGATCCACAAGGCGTTGATCGCCTCGCCGCGGCGCAATGCCACTACGCCCAGGGCGCACGCTCCTACGATTGCCAGCACTAGCCAGGGTAAATGGCGTAGCAGGCTATTATTATTTTTCATTTTATTATTCCAGCCAGGGTGGACAAGAAAGACAGCCACCCCGAGTTTAGCGCTTACGGCGCCAAAGGCCATACCCCGACGTTGGTCTAGACGCTTTAGCGATTGGCTGGCGCCCGCATTCGCGGTCTATAGTCAGCGAACCTTCATGAGGATTGCGCCATGAGCGAACACCCAGCCAACCGTCGTCGCTTCAAACGTATTGCGTTCGATGCCAGAACCGAGCTGAGTCAGGGCGATTACATCTGGCCGGTCAAGCTGATCGACCTGTCGCTCAAAGGATTGCTGATCGAAAGGCCGGAGCCGTGGTTGGGGGATGCGGAGAAGGATTTTTTCGTCGACATTCACCTGAGCGATGACGTCGATATCAAGATGGATGTGCATCTGGCACACGAAGAAAATAACCAGTTGGGCTTTGTCTGCCGACATATAAGCCTGGAATCGATCCAGCGCTTGCGGCGCCTGATCGAGTTGAATCTGGCGGATGAGGCCGAACTGGAGCGCGAGTTGGCTGCCCTGATCGAAATCTAGAATCCACAATTGAACCCTGTGGGAGCTGGCTTGCCAGCGATAGCGATTTCAGACTCGACGAATATGTCGACGGACAGAACGCAATCGCTGGCAAGCCAGCTCCCAAAGGTTATGCAGTGGGTTCAAGTTATTCGAAGAGCGCGTCAAGGGCCTGTTCGAGGCGGGTCACGGCGATGATCTGCAGGCCTGGCGGAGATTCCTTCGGCGCATTGCCCTTGGGCACGATCGCCCGTTTGAAGCCATGCTTGGCCGCTTCCTTCAAACGTTCCTGCCCGCTTGGCACCGGCCGCACCTCACCGGACAGCCCCACTTCACCAAATACCAACAGATCATGCGGCAATGGCCGGTTGCGCAGGCTCGACATCACGGCCGCCATCAGCGCCAGGTCTGAAGCCGTCTCCAACACCTTCACCCCACCCACGACGTTGAGGAACACATCCTGATCGTGAGTCGGAATTCCGCCGTGGCGATGCAAAACCGCAAGCAACATCGCCAAACGGTTCTGATCCAGGCCCAACGTCACCCGTCGCGGGTTGGCCAGATGGCTGTCATCGACCAGCGCCTGCACTTCCACCAGCATCGGCCTGGTGCCTTCCCACGTCGCCATGACCACACTGCCCGGGACTTCTTCCTGCGCACGGGTGAGAAAAATCGCCGAAGGGTTGGAGACTTCTTTCAAACCCTTGTCGGTCATGCCGAACACACCCAATTCGTTGACCGCGCCGAAACGGTTTTTCACCGCACGCAACAAACGCAAACGCCCATCGGATTCGCCTTCGAAATACAGCACGGTATCGACCATGTGCTCGAGAACCCGCGGACCGGCCAGTGCGCCTTCTTTGGTGACGTGGCCGACGAGGAAAATCGCCGTACCGCTCTGCTTGGCATACCGCACCAGCAGCGCCGCGCTCTCACGCACCTGAGAGACGCCACCGGGAGCCGATTGCAACTGTTCGGTGAAGATCGTCTGGATCGAGTCGATCACCATCACCTTGGGTTTTTCCTGACGGGCCGTGGCGATGATGGTTTCGATGCAGGTTTCGGTCATCACCCGCAGTTGATCCTGCGGCAAGCCAAGGCGCCGGGCACGCATGGCCACTTGCTGTTGGGATTCTTCGCCGGTGACGTACAGGGCGGGCATGCTTTTGGCGAGGTTGCACAGGGTCTGCAACAGGATCGTCGATTTGCCGATCCCCGGATCACCACCGATCAGCACCACCGAACCGTCGACCAGACCGCCGCCAAGGACCCGGTCCAGTTCACCGGACGCGGTGGAGAAGCGCGGAATCTCTTCGATGCTGACTTCGGCCAGGGTCTTGATCTGCGCCTGCTGCCCGGCCCAGCCGGTGCGGCCGGTCGGCGCCGTGGCCCCGCCGCTTTCGATCATGGTTTCAGTCAGGGTGTTCCAGGCGCCGCACTCGCCGCACTGGCCCGCCCATTTGGGAAAGGTTGCGCCGCACTCAGTGCAGCCGTACATGCGCTTGGCCTTGGCCATCTGGATCCCCCGGCAAAAACCGCGATGATAACGCAGCCACCGCTCAGCGCGGCGTGGCGGTGCGGATTTCGCCGTTGGCCAGACGCGCGGCGCTGTTGCCCAACGGATCTTCGGCATTCAGGTCCGCGCCCTTGGCCTTCAGTGCATCGAGCAATTCCAGACGCTTGAACAACCCGGCGTACATCGCCGCCGTCTGCCCGGCACCGTTACGCTGGTCGGGGCTGCAATCGGTGGCCATCAGGCGTCGGGCGATCTGTAGTTCACCTTTGAAAATGGCCCCCATCAGCGCGGTGTTGCCGCGTTGATCCTGGGCACAGGCATCGGCGCCAGCAGCGAGCAAACGTTCCACCGCCGGTGCCTGACCGTGATAGGCCGCCAGAATCAGCGCGGTGTAACCCTTGCTGTCACGAGTGTCGAGGGAATAGCCGGACTCGATGAACGTGTCGAGCATCGGCACATCACCGCGCCGGGCCGCGTCGAAATAGTAGTCCTGTAACTGGGCCTTGATCGCCTCGGGAGTCTGCTCGACCGGTGCCGCCCATGCCGCGAACGACAGACAACCGGCCAACAGTAAAAAACAGATTCGCATAAGCAGTCTCCTTGCGTGGAACGGGGCCTGGCTCAGGCCCCGTGTGCGCTATGTCGGTATCAGTCGACCAATTTGGCCGCCAGCGCCTTGACCCGGCTGAGGTCACCCTTGGCCACTTCCGTGACGCCGGTGCCGTATTCCGGATCGGCCTTATAAAGGAAGGACAGGATGATGTGCTTGCTCTCGTCATCGGTGGTCGCCAGCGAGCCACCGAAGCTGTCGATCAGGTCGCGGCGTTCCTTCTTGCTGAACGAGCGATACAGATCGCCGGCCTGCTTGAAGTTCTGCTCACGCTGGATCTTCGCCTGCTGCGTGCTGCCCGACAGCGCCAACTGGCTGTAACGCGCGCCTGGCGTCTCGTCACGGGGTTGCAGTCGGCTTGGCTGGTAGTTGACACCGCTGTTGCTGGCGCCGAAGTTCATCGCGCCATCCTGGTTGCCATTGTTCACGACAACTTTCGGCGCATTGATCGGCAATTGCAGGGCATTGGCACCCAAGCGATACATTTGTGTATCGGCATAAGAAAACACTCGGCCTTGCAACAAACGGTCTTCAGAAGGTTCGATACCCGGAACAATATTCGCCGGCGCCATGGCCACTTGTTCGGTTTCCTGGAATACATTTGCCGGATTACGGTTCAATACCATTTGTCCAACTTTTCGCTCAGGAATACCTGGCCAGATCTTGGTCGCGTCTAATGGATCAAAATCAAACTTGGACAAATCTTGTGGTTTCAGCACTTGAATGTACAAGTCCCACTTCGGGAAGTTACCTTTATTGATGTTGCTCACCAAGTCATTGGTCATGTGACTGTAGTCCTGACCCTGAACTTTCGCGACTTGCTTTGGCGTAAGGTTATTAAGTCCTTGCAAACTCTTCCAGTGGAACTTGACGTAGTGAACTTCGCCCTTGGCATTAATCAACTTGTAAGCGTGTACGCCGTTGCCGTCCATTTCTCGATAACTGGCAGGCGTTCCCGAGTTCGAATACAACTCGGTCAAGGTACGGGTGGCTTCCGGTACATGGGAGAAGAAATCGAATCGGCGCGAATCGTCATCAAGGTTGGTCCGCGGGTCCGGTTTGAACGCGTGCACCATGTCGGGAAACTTGATCGCGTCGCGGATGAAAAAGGTCGGGAAATTGTTACCGACCAGATCCCAGTTGCCGTCGGCGGTGTAGAACTTGGTGGCGAAACCTCGAGGGTCGCGCAGGGTTTCCGGTGAGTGATTGCCGTGCACCACTGCCGAGAAGCGCACGAAGACCGGCGTCGTCTGACCGGCGGCAAAGACCTTGGCCTTGCTCAGGTCGCTGAGATCGTTGGTCACGGTGAAGGTGCCATGGGCGCCGGTACCGCGGGCGTGAACCACACGCTCGGGAATGCGCTCACGGTCGAAACGCTGCAGCTTCTGAATCAGTTGTACATCCTGCAGCAGCACCGGGCCGTTGGCGCCGGCGGTCTGCGAGTTCTGATTGTCGCCAACCGCAGCCCCGTTATCGCGGGTCAGGGGCGCGGCGTTTACGGAGAAGGTCAACAGGCTGGCGGTGAGTACACCGAGGGTGCGGCGACGGGGAAAAGCCCCCAGTCCAAGTGCGGAGTTCATATCAGGATCCTCTGGTTATTTTGGGGCGCATCCAGATGCGCCAAGCCAAGGCTAGAGGCCTGCGACGTCGAACATAAATAGAAAGAACGTAACGCCATGATTGAGAAAATTGGCTGTTCGATCAGCGAGTTACCGTATATTTCGCGCGCGATTGATGGCACTTTGCAAACTAATCGCCTATTGATGTGTCGATAAAAACGGGCATTGTAAGAAGGTGTTTCGCGCAGGACGCGTTTTGCTGATTTACACTGCGTACACCAAACTCATCTGTAACAAGGAAATAACTATGGGCGTGCTAAGTGAGTTCAAGGCCTTCGCGGTCAAAGGCAATGTGGTCGACATGGCCGTCGGTATCATCATCGGTGCGGCCTTCGGCAAGATTGTTTCGTCGTTTGTCGGTGACGTGATCATGCCGCCAATCGGCCTGCTGATCGGTGGGGTGGATTTCAGTGACTTGGCCATCACGCTCAAGGCCGCCGAGGGCAATGCCCCTGCGGTCATGCTGGCTTACGGCAAGTTCATCCAGAGTGTTCTGGACTTCGTGATCGTCGCTTTCGCGATCTTCATGGGCGTCAAAGCCATCAACCGTCTCAAACGCGAAGAAGCCGTGGCCCCTACCCTGCCACCGGTTCCGACCAAGGAAGAAGAGTTGCTCGGCGAGATCCGCGACTTGCTCAAGGCCCAGAACACCCGGCCCTGAATTCTGTGCACGATAGAAACAACGGCGCCTTCGAGGCGCCGTTTGTTTACCAGTAGTTTTCCACCGCCACCTGACCGGGCCGGCGAGTCAGGCTTAGGCTCATGTGGCGCTTTTTCAGCAACGCGCGTGTGTCATCGATCATCTGCGGATTGCCGCACAGCATGACCCGCGAGTGCTCCGCCGACAGCGCCACGCCCGCTGCGCGCTCCAGCTCACCGCTTTCAATCAATGTGGTGATGCGCCCGTGCAGTGCACCGGGGTGCGCTTCACGCGTCACCGTGGCGATGAACTGCAATTTGTGCGCGTATTCGCTGAGGTATTCACGCTGCGTAAGTCCGGCAATCAACTCCTGATAAGCCAACTCCCGCGCTTCGCGCACGCTGTACACCAGAATGATGCGCTCGAATTTCTCCCAGACTTCGAAGTCCTGCAGGATCGACAGAAACGGCGCCACCCCGGTGCCTGTGGACAAAAGCCACAGATCGCGCCCGTCGACAAAGCGATCTAGCGTCAGGTAGCCGAATGCCTGGCGATCCACCAGCAAGGTGTCGCCGACCTGCAACCGGCTCAGCTCACTGGTGAACTCCCCGCCCGGCACGACGATGGAAAAGAACTCGAGAAACTCGTCAAAAGGCGACGACACCATCGAATACGCGCGCCACACGATGCTGCCATCGGCTTTGCTCACACCAAGCCTGGCGAACTGCCCGGCGCGGAAACGGAAACCGGCATCCCGGCTGGTGCGCAGGGTAAACAGGCTCGGGGTCAGGGGTTGGACATCGAGCAACGTCTGCGTGGTGTACTTCTCTGCGCTGGCAGTCATGGGACACTCCATTGAACGATTGCCTACAGTGTCGCGCAAATTAACTGGTCTAAACACTGATGATTGGTAATGACATTCAATCAATTAAGCAAGTCGGCAGTATTATCAGATGACAACATCAATATAAAAATCGCGCATCCTAAGAACGCTTTATGGATATTTGGCTATCTGCAATCTCGAAAAAATTTAAAGCTTATTGTAAGAAACATCCTACACTTCGTTTCGTGCCGGATCCTTTGGATCCATTCGGCGCCCCCCCGCAACGCCAATGGAGTGTTCAGAGATGGAAACGTGGAAGGAGTCACAGTTAAAAAGACTGACTTTTGCCAACGGAGTAGAGACTGCCTATCCGATATTATTGCAATTCGCAGAAAATCTCGGATTCAATTTTTGTGCAATTTCAGTTGTTTCACTACATCGCGATATGCCTCTTAAAACCTTTCAAATCAACAACTACCCTGACGAATGGAATTCACAATACGAGAAAAACAATTACAGCAAAGTTGACCCACTAATAGCACACTGCAATCACTCGATGTCACCTATTGTCTGGTGCGAGTCGGTATTCGCAAATACTCGACCGTTATGGCAAGGATTACAGCATCACGGTATGCAACATGGCTGGTCCCAGTCGTTCCATCATGAGCAAAGCGGCTTGTGCAGCATTATCAGCCTGGCGCGCAAACACTGTCCGATCAGTCCTCTGGAGCTGTATGAGCACTTTGGTTATATGTTCTACGCCACCAGTCACCTGAGTGAGCTGTTTGCCCGAACCCTGCCGGCAGAGTCCCTCAAACCCCGCCAACCACACCTTTCGCCGCGAGAGCTGGAGGTTCTGCAATTGTCCGCGGGAGGCAAGACAGCCTATGAAATCTCGAAGATCCTCAGCCTGAGCGAGCGCACCGTGAACTACCACGTGCAGAACGTCATCGAGAAGCTCAACGTCTGCAACAAGATTTCCGCTGTCATAGCGGCCGCCAGAGCCGGGATCATCTAGTCGATCCAGCCTTGCCTCCCATAGAAAACTTGCGGGTAATAAAGAAGAAAAAAACGTACCATTCGAGACCCTCCAGAGTGATGACGCGAACGTTAAGCGTTGCATTACACTCGGTCGGTTCCGCTGCACAATGTCAGGGCTGCGGAACACCCCGTTGATTACCCTGAGTTCCCGCCCGATGCCTTTGCTTGATACGCCCTTTGCCCAGCTCGATCTGATCCGCCAGCCTGAACAGCAGAATGAACCGCTGCAAGCCTTCGATGCCGCCGACGAATACCTGCTCAACCATCTGGCGGCGCAGCAACCGATGGCCGACACCCGCGTATTGGTGCTCAACGACAGCTTCGGTGCTTTGGCTGCCAGTCTGTCGGGCAAGGTCAAGGTCAGTAGCAGTGGTGACTCATTCCTGGGTTTTCAGGGGCTGGAGAAAAACCTGCTGCGCAATGGCCAGGCGTTTGACGCTGTTCGCGGGATACCCGCCAGCGAACCATTGGTCGGACCGTTCGACCGGGTACTGATCCGCGTGCCGAAAACCCTCGCGCTGCTGGAAGAACAATTGATCCGCTTGCAAGGGCAACTCGCACCCGGCGCCGAAGTGATCGCAGCGGCCATGGTCAAACACCTGCCACGCGCTGCCGGTGATCTGCTTGAACGCTACATCGGTCCGGTACAAGCCTCGCTAGCGGTAAAAAAGGCACGGCTGTTGATCGCCACGCCAGAAGCCAAAGCCCCGGCCGTGTCGCCCTACCCTTCGCGATATCGCCTCGACGAGCCGTCGATCGAATTGCTCAACCACGCCAACGTGTTTTGCCGCGAAGGTCTGGACATCGGCACACGTGCCTTCCTCCCACACCTGCCGAAAAACCTTGGTAGTGCCCGAGTCGCCGATCTGGGCTGTGGTAATGGTGTTCTGGCGATCGCGAGTGCACTACAAAACCCCGATGCGCATTACACACTGGTCGACGAATCGTTCATGGCCGTGCAATCGGCTGCCGAGAACTGGCAGGCAGCGCTGGGCGATCGCGAGGTCATCGTGCGTGCCGGCGATGGCTTGGCCGGCCAGGACCCGCAATCACTGGACGTGGTGCTGTGCAATCCGCCATTCCATCAACAGCAGGTAGTGGGCGATTTCCTCGCCTGGCGCATGTTCCAGCAGGCGCGCGAAGCGCTGGTGGTGGGTGGCGCGCTGTACATCGTCGGCAACCGCCATCTGGGTTACCACAGCAAACTGGCGCGGCTGTTCCGCGGCGTCGAGCAAGTGGCTGCCACGCCGAAATTCGTGATCCTCAAGGCCCGCAAGTAACCTTCAGACAAAAAAAACCCTCCGTGAGGAGGGTTGCAAAGCCGTACCCGAAGGCGCCGGGACGGGGATGATTCAGTGCGTGGTCAAGCCTGCTGCGTTCATGAACATGCGCATCAGGCTGGCGGCGATAAACAGCACGCCGACGCTACCGACCCAGATCAGGGCCAACCAGCCGAGCCGCTGCCACAGCGGTTTTTTTTCGGCTTCTTCAATGTCGTGCAGGGAATGTTTGCCGGGCATTGTTTCGATCCTCAGTCAGATCGATGGCGCCGCTGCCGACGCCATCGCGAGCGAGCACGCTCCCACAGGTTTAGTGATAACCGTCTTCATGGGTAACCTTGCCGCGGAACACGTAGTAGCTCCAGAAGGTGTAACCGAGGATGAACGGGATGATGAACAGCGTGCCCACCAGCATGAAGCCCTGGCTTTGCGGCGGTGCGGCGGCGTCCCAGATCGAGATCGACGGCGGCACGATGTTCGGCCACAGGCTGATGCCCAAACCGCTGTAGCCGAGGAAGATCAGCACCAGCGTCAGCAGGAACGGCATGTAGTTGGCGTTGCGTGCCACGGCGCGGATCAGACCGTACATCGTCACCAGCACCAGAATCGGCACCGGCATGAACCAGAACAGGTTCGGCATGCTGAACCAGCGGGTGGCAATATCCGGATGAGCCAGCGGCGTCCAGATACTGACAATACCGATCACGGCCAGCAGTACGAAAGCCAATGGCCGTGCCAGGTCATGCATCTGTTCCTGGAGCTTGCCTTCGGTTTTCATGATCAGCCAGGTGCAGCCAAGCAAGGCATAGGCCACCACCAGCGCGGCGCCGCAGAACATTGTGAACGGCGTCAGCCAGTCGAGTGAGCCGCCGGCGAACTGCCGATTGACCACCGGCAAGCCATCGATGAACGCGCCCAGCGCCACACCCTGGAAGAAAGTCGCCGCCACCGAGCCGCCGATAAAAGCCTTGTCCCACAGGTGACGCTTGTCATCCTTGGCCTTGAAGCGGAATTCGAACGCTACACCGCGGAAGATCAGACCAATCAGCATGAAAATCAGCGGCAGGTACAGCGCCGACAACACCACCGAATAGGCCAGCGGGAACGCGCCGAACAACGCCGCGCCGCCCAATACCAGCCAGGTTTCGTTGCCGTCCCAGACCGGTGCGACCGTATTCATCATCACGTCACGGTCGACTTTGCCGGGGATGAACGGGAAGAGAATCCCGATCCCCAGGTCGAAGCCGTCCATGACCACGTACATCATGATGCCGAAGATGATGATCACGGCCCAGATCAGCGGAAGATCAATACCCATGAGTCAAATCTCCTTGGTCACGCGAATGTCGTCGTCGCCGTGATCGGCATCGGCCGAGTCGTCGGCAGCGGACAACGGACGGGCCGGTGTGCGTTTCTTGCCTGGACCACCGTCGGGCGTTTCCGTGCCCTCGCTGATCTTCGGCCCTTTGCGCACCAGACGCATCATGTAGCCCAGACCTGCGCCGAACAGCGCGAAGTACACCACCACAAACATGATCAGGGTGATGCTCATCTGCATGAAGCTATGGTTGGAGGACGCGTCCGCCGTGCGCATCAGCCCGTAGACCACCCACGGCTGACGACCGATTTCGGTGGTGAACCAGCCAGCGAGAATCGCAATCAGACCGGACGGCCCCATCCACAACGCCAGATACAGGAACGGACGTGAGGTGTAGAGCGTGTCGCGTTTACGCAGCCACAAACTCCACAGACCGGTGAAGATCATCAGGAAACCGAGGCCGACCATGATCCGGAACGACCAGAACACGATGGTCGAATTCGGCCGGTCTTCCGGCGGGAATTCCTTGAGCGCTGGCACCTGTTTGTCCAGCGAGTGGGTGAGGATCAAGCTGCCGAGGTACGGAATCTCCACGGCGTATTTGGTCTTCTCTTCTTTCATGTCCGGCCAGCCGAACAGAATCAGCGGCGTTGCCTCGTCACCGTGGTTTTCCCAGTGACCTTCGATCGCAGCGATTTTTGCCGGTTGGTGCTTGAGCGTATTCAAACCATGAAAGTCGCCGATGACGGCCTGGATCGGCGCGACGATCAGCGCCATCCACATTGCCATCGACAGCATGGTGCGGATCGCCGGGTTGTCCTTGCCGCGCAGCAAGTGCCAGGCCGCCGAGGAGCCGACAAAGAATGCCGTCGCGACGAACGCCGCCGTCGCCATGTGCATCAGGCGATACGGGAACGAAGGGTTGAAAATGATCGCCAGCCAATCGGTGGGAATGACTTGCCCGTTAACAATTTCGAAGCCCTGCGGTGTCTGCATCCAGCTGTTGGAAGCGAGAATCCAGAACGTCGAAATCAGCGTACCGATCGCCACCATGACGGTGGAAAAGAAGTGCAGCCCGCGCCCGACCTTGTTCCAGCCAAACAGCATCACCCCGAGGAAACCGGCCTCAAGGAAGAATGCCGTGAGTACTTCATAAGTCAGCAACGGCCCGGTGACGGCGCCGGCGAAGTCCGAGAAACGGCTCCAGTTGGTGCCGAACTGGTAGGCCATGACCAACCCCGAGACCACGCCCATGCCGAAGTTGACGGCAAAAATCTTCGACCAGAAATGGTAGAGGTCACGGTAGGTGTCGTTGCGGGTTTTCAGCCACAGGCCTTCGAGTACCGCGAGGTAACTCGCCAGGCCGATGGTGATGGCCGGGAACAGGATGTGGAACGAAATGGTGAACGCGAACTGAATTCGGGCGAGATCTAGTGCCTCTAAACCGAACATATGGCTTCCTCTGTCAGGTAATACCGGCTGCGGACCCGGAGGCCTGCACCCACTGCCCCCACGGATATGGAGTGCGGCGAATTCTGATTCGTTCTTTTTAAACAACCATCGCAACGCAGGGAGTCTGGCCAACTGGCCACCGGATCAATTCCTTCTAGGTCTTGATCTGGATCAAGCAACGTTAAAAGAGTAGTCCCATTTTTGCCGATGAACTGCGTGGTCGTTTGCCGCGTGACAAGTTGCCTCATCGGCGTGGCAATGCTCTGCAATGGATTTCTTGCGGCGAGCTTGTGGAAATCGATGTCTGGCTAACTAAATTTTTTGTCATAGCAACTTCCTGTTACAGACTGGTGATAACCTCGCGGTTCCCCTCGAGCCAGACCTGCCTTCAGATGCCCAGTCAAGAGCCCCTGCTGTTACGTCACCATCGTCCGTTTCTCGCTTTCTGGTTCGCGCGGATTTTTACCGCCAGCGGTTTCCAGATGCTCACCGTGGCGATTGGCTGGAACCTCTACCAATTGACCGGTAACGTCCTCGATCTGGGTCTGGTCGGGCTGGTTGAATTCGCCCCGCGCGTGCTGTTCATGCTGCACACCGGGCATGTCGCCGACCGCTACGACCGGCGCAAAGTCGCGGCGATCTGTCAGTCGTTGCAGGCGTTGATCGCCCTGGCGCTGGCCATCGGCAGCGCCACCGATCACGTCACCCGCGAGATGATCTTCATCCTCGCCTTCCTGCTCGGCGCGGCGCGTTCGTTCGAGATGCCGACCACGCAGGCACTGCTGCCGAGCATCGTGCCCAGCGCGCTGTTTCCTCGGGCAGTGGCGGCGGCGCAGTCAGCGCAGCAGTCGGCAACGATCGTCGCCCCGGCGCTGGGCGGTTTGCTCTATGCATTCGGCAGTGTCTGGGTTTATGGCCCGACAGTGCTGCTCTATGTGATCGCTTGCACGCTGATGCTCAACCTGCCCGCGCGGCAAACGCCGCTGAATAAAGGCAAAGCCACACTGGATTCGTTGCTCGCGGGGATTCGTTTCATTCGCAGCCGCCCGGACATTCTCGGGGCGATTTCGCTGGATCTGTTTGCGGTGTTGCTCGGCGGCGCCACGGCGCTGCTGCCGGTATTTGCCAAAGACATTCTGCTGACCGGGCCGTGGGGCCTCGGGTTGCTGCGTTCGGCACCGGCGGTCGGCGCATTGGGCATGTCGCTGTTCCTCGCGCGATTTGCCGTGGAACGCAATGTTGGCCGGGTGATGTTCACCGCGGTTGGGGTGTTTGGCGTCGCGACCATTGCCTTCGGCCTGTCGACCTCGTTCTGGTTTTCGCTGGCGGTGCTGGTGGTGCTCGGCGCGGCGGACATGATCAGCATGGTCATCCGCGCGTCTTTCGTGCAGCTGGAAACCCCGGACGAAATGCGTGGCCGGGTCAGCGCGGTGAACGGGCTGTTTATCGGAGCTTCAAACCAGTTGGGCGAATTCGAATCCGGCGTCACCGCTCACTGGTTCGGCACGGTGCCGGCGGTGGTGATGGGCGGGATCGGCACGCTGGTGGTGACGGGGACGTGGATCAAGTTGTTTCCGACGCTGGCTAACCGCGATCGGATGCATGTGCCGGTGGAAGAGGTGAAGGTCTGAAGCGATCCAGACCTACAACTCCCCCGCCACTTTCCCCCGCAAGGCCTTGCCGCCGAGTTGCTCGACCAGCGTCAAGGCAAATTCCAGCGCAGCGCTGGAGCCTTGTGCGGTGATGCAGTTGCCGTCGACCACCACCGGTTGATCAACAAACGTACAGCCCGAGAGTTGATGGCTGGCGCTGGGCAGGCAGGTCATGCGCCGCTGGCGCAGCACGCCGAAGGTTTGCAGGGCGACGGCCGGGGATTCGGCGATGGCGGCGAACAGGCGTCCGGCGCTGGCCTGATCCTTGAGCAACTGTTGCAGAGGTTGGTGCGCGGCCAGGTGTTGTGAACCGACAACACCGCCGGGCAGGACGATCAGGTCAAAGGTTTGCGCCAGCACATCGACCAGCATGCCGTCGGCGGTCAGGCGTGTGCCACGCGCGCAGGTCAGCATGCGTCGTCCTTCAATACTGGCGGCCACCACTTCGATACCGGCGCGGCGCAGCACGTCGATCAGGGTCACGCTTTGCAGATCATCGATGCCCTCGGCGAGGGTAATCAGGGCTCTAAAGGTCATGGGCGTTATCCGCTGGGTGATGCTTGAAGCGTAGTCAGCTTCAACCGGATCGCGCTGCAGCAGCCGTTACTTGATGTAAAGCTGAGTCGACATCGTGTTGCGCGGCGCATTGATCGAGGTGTTGCTGAAGGTGAAGGTGCCTTCCTGCTTGCCCGCCAGATCGAAGGTATAAAGAGAACCGACGGTTTTATTACCGGGGGTGCATTCGGTCAGGTTGCCGTTATCAAAGGCACACACCGGGGCACGGGTGCCGTTCACTTCAAAGCCGTCCAGTGCGACCTGAGGCTGACTCTTGCCGTAGCCGACTTCGAGCACGTAGACCTTGATATTCGGTCCGCTGTGATTGCACTGGGTCTGCGCCTGGCCATCGGCGATGTCTTCAAGACCACAGGCTGGCGATTGCACCTTGATCACTTTCACTTGCGTCAACGGTGGCGCCGATGCCGCCCAGGCTGTCGACATCCCGGCCATCAGTACGGCAATCAAACCCAAAACCTTCATCCAGCACTTGCTCATGCGCTTCCCGCCCCGAAAAAATCAGCGCGCAGTATGGCGCAGTTGGCGTCAACGCAAAACTTCGCCGACGATCGACACCAACAACCGCCATATTCCTCACGCTGCTGGTATGATGCGCGGCTTTTTCCGGCCCACCACAATTTTCCAGGCGCTTGCGACGGTCTGTGCTTTGCTGTTGAGGTCGATACATTCACGGCGCCACGCGCGCCACGGGGAGCAGACATGCTGGAAAGGCTGTTTCAACTCAAGGCACACAACACCAACGTGCGCACCGAGATTCTCGCGGGCATCACGACTTTCTTGGCCATGGCCTACATACTGTTCGTCAACCCGAGCATTCTCGGCGAGACCGGCATGGACAAAGGTGCGGTGTTTGTCGCCACCTGCCTGGCCGCCGCGATCGGTTCGACGATCATGGGCCTGATCGCCAACTACCCGATTGCCCTCGCTCCGGGCATGGGCCTGAACGCCTTCTTCACCTACACCGTGGTCTTGCACATGGGTCACACCTGGCAAGTGGCGCTGGGCGCGGTATTCATCTCGGCGGTGTGCTTCTTCCTGCTGTCGATCTTCCGCATCCGTGAATGGATCATCAACAGCATTCCGCTGCCGCTGCGCTCGGCGATTGCCGCCGGTATCGGCCTGTTCCTGGCGTTGATCGCCCTGCACAACGCTGGCATCGTGGTCAGCAACCCGGCGACCATGGTCGGCCTCGGTGACCTGAAAGCCCCGGCCCCAATCCTCGCCACCCTCGGCTTCGCTCTGATCGTCGCGCTCGAAGCGCTGAAAGTGCGCGGTGCGGTACTGATCGGCATTCTGGCAGTGACCATCATTTCCATCGCGATGGGCTTCACCCCGTTCAACGGCGTGACTTCGATGCCACCTTCGCTGGCGCCGACCTTCATGCAACTGGACATCAAAGGCGCACTGGACATCGGTCTGGTCAGCGTGATCTTCGCCTTCCTGTTCGTCGACCTGTTCGACAACTCCGGCACCCTGATCGGCGTCGCCAAACGCGCCGGCCTGATGGGCAAGGACGGCCACATGCCGAAAATGGGCCGCGCCCTGATCGCTGACAGCACTGCGGCCATGGCCGGTTCGTTGCTGGGTACGTCGACCACCACCAGTTACATCGAATCCGCTGCCGGCGTGAGTGCGGGCGGGCGTACTGGTCTGACGGCCATCGTCGTGGCGATTCTGTTCCTGCTGGCGCTGTTTTTCTCGCCACTGGCGGCCAGCGTTCCGGCCTTCGCCACCGCGCCAGCGCTGCTGTTCGTCGCCGTGTTGATGACTTCCGGTCTGGCGGAAATAGACTGGGACGACATCACCGTCGCCGCACCGGTTGTCGTGACCGCGCTGGCCATGCCGTTCACTTACTCGATCGCCAACGGCATCGCGTTTGGTTTCATCGCCTGGACCGTGATCAAGCTGCTGTCCGGCCGCGCTCGTGAGCTGAACCCGGCGCTGGTGATTCTGTCGATTCTGTTTGTGATCAAGTTGGGTTGGTTCAACGCATGACTTTCGATTCCCAGGCTTACGCCGAGCAACTAGAAGCCAAGGTCACGCGCTTGCGTGATCTGCTGGCGCCGTTCGATGCCCCCGAGCCAACGGTGTTCGATTCGCCGCTGCAGAACTTCCGTCTGCGCGCCGAATTCCGCCTGTGGCGCGAGGGTGGCGAGCGGCATTACGCGATGTTCGCTCAGGACGACAAACGCACGCCGATCCTCATTGAAGAATTCCCGATCGCCAGCCTGCGCATCAACCAGTTGATGCCGCAGCTGAAAGCGGCGTGGCAGGCCAGTTCAGCGTTGAGCCACAAGTTGTTTCAGGTCGAGTTCCTGACCACGCTGGCCGGCGATGCAATGATCACCCTGTGCTATCACCGCCCGCTGGACGCGCACTGGCATGCCGCTGCGACCCAGTTGTCGGCAGATCTGGGCGTCAGCATCATTGGTCGCTCGAAGGGCAAACGCGAAGTACTTGGCCTCGATTACGTGGTCGAGAAGCTCGACGTCGGCGGTCGCACCTTCAGCTATCGCCAGCCGGAAGGCGCGTTCACCCAGCCTAACGGCACGGTGAACCAGAAGATGCTCAACTGGGCGTACGAAGCACTGGGCGATCGTACCGATGACTTGCTGGAGTTGTACTGCGGCAACGGCAACTTCACCCTGCCACTCGCCACGCGCGTGCGCAAAGTGCTGGCCACCGAAATCAGCAAGACCTCGGTCAACGCCGCACTGAGCAACCTCAGCGAAAATGCTGTGGACAACGTCACGCTGGTCCGTTTGTCCGCCGAAGAGCTGACCGAAGCGCTCAACGACGTGCGCCCGTTCCGCCGCCTGCAGGGTATCGACCTGAAGAGCTACGAATTCGGCAGCGTCTTCGTCGACCCGCCGCGCGCTGGCATGGATCCGGACACCTGCGAGCTGACCCGGCGCTTCGACAACATCCTGTACATCTCCTGCAACCCGGAAACCCTGGCAGCGAACATTGCTCAGTTGCACGACACGCACCGCATTACCACGTGCGCGTTGTTTGACCAGTTCCCGTGGACGCATCACATGGAATCGGGTGTGTTGCTGACCCGCCGTTGATTGCCGATGCCGGATGCGAAAAAGCCGTCGTGATTGACGGCTTTTTTGTGGGCGCTCACTAAGCGGGATCGACCTTACGCGGACGCCCGCCCTTTTTGCCATTCGCCCGCGCGGCTTCGGACTTTGCGGCACTGCTTTGACGACCGTTACGCGATGCAACCACCGACGCAGCCATCTTCATGAGTGACGGGCTCGCTGAAATCATTCCGGCAATGGAAACGTCAAGGTCTTTGCCCTCATGGCAAAGCGCAGTGCCTGCGAATCCGACTGTCAGCCCCTCGTAATCGCCTGCATCAAACCCGTCAAACTCTGGATACTGGTTCACCGGAAGCAACACACCGCTGCCATCCTCAAAACGGATGACCAAAGATGATTTTTCAAAGCACACAGAAACAGCTTGGAAACTGCTGGCCTGTCGTACTTCACCAAGCTTTATGGCTGCATCGAGCATTTCTTCCGTCAGTGGTCGATGTACGGACGGCTTTGCCTTAATGACTTTCATAAATGGATTTCAACTCCTTCCAGTTTGCCAACCAATGTCAGAAGCAACTTGTCTTCTTCTGGTTCGTAGCGCGCCGCAGCGATCCTGTAAGTCGTATCGGTAACCAGTTTCATCACCGGTACCTCGTTTGATTCGCAGTCCCACACTTGATTGCCGAGACAGACGGTTTGCAAACCTGACCACCAGATCCCTCGTGCGCGACGCAGATGAACGGGATGTCCCAACGATCGACACAAACCCTCCAATACAGCCATCGTCGGTCGACGAGACAGCGGCACGACATCCCACAGATCAATGTCGTTGTGCCAAAAGCTGAAATGGAATCGCGCACTCCAGGCGCCCGCATTTACATGAGCGTGCGGTGGGCAATGCTCATTCCGCAACATTACGCGTATCGACAATCCCTTGTAGTTGCATACGTTCATGCTAACCCATCCGTTAGGTTAATAAATTTCAGGATTCGATAATCCTTTCAAATCCGACGACCGGTGCCGTAGAACGCAAGCGGCTCCGCTCTTCTCTCAGGCTAGCGCCGGCATGGGCCAGGAGTCGGTAAATCTTCGAGGGAAAACGTAAGCAAAGCTGTCGTTACGATTCGAACAACATTAAGTATCAAACAGCCTTGGTGCGATTACCGAACACAAAAATCCTAGGCTCAGGCACTTCGATTGACCATGGTAACCATCTAGTACATTTTATCTCCACAGGCTGAAACTCGGCCAAAGCCAAAAACAATAAGTGGAGTTACCCCTCATGCCCCCTATCGTTCTGGTGCTCAACGGCCCGAACCTGAACCTGCTCGGCACCCGCGAGCCGGCGACTTATGGTCACGAAACCCTGGCGGACATCTCGGCGTTGTGCGGTCGCGCTGGCGAAGAATTCGGCCTGGCCGTGGAATTTCGCCAGACCAATCACGAAGGCGAACTGCTTGACTGGATACACGCCGCCCGTGGTCGCTGCGCCGGGATCGTGATCAATCCGGCGGCGTGGACGCACACCTCGGTAGCGATTCGCGATGCGCTGGTGGCCAGTGAGTTGCCGGTGATCGAAGTACACCTGTCCAACGTCCACGCCCGCGAACCGTTTCGTCATCACTCTTTTGTCTCGGCGATTGCCACAGCGGTAATGGCCGGTTTTGGCAGTCACGGCTATCGACTGGCACTGGAACATTTCAGCCAGCGGCTGAAGGGGTAACGCGCATGTCTCGCTCTAACGTAATACTCGCAGGACTGATCGGCGCCGGCATTCAGGCCTCGCGCACGCCGGCGCTGCATGAGCACGAAGGCGATGCCCAAGGCCTACGTTATCTGTACCGACTGATCGATCTCGATCAGTTGAAAATGGATAGCACCGCCCTGCCCGACCTGTTGCTGGCGGCCGAGCGGATGAATTACACCGGGCTGAACATCACCTTCCCGTGCAAGCAGGCAATCATCCCGCTGCTCGATGAGCTGTCGCCGGAAGCCAAGGGCATCGGCGCCGTGAACACAGTGGTGTTGAAGGACGGCAAACGTGTTGGCCACAACACCGACTGCCTCGGTTTTGCCGAAGGTTTTCGTCGAGGCTTGAAGGACGCTGCCCGTGAGCGCGTTGTGCAGATGGGCGCTGGCGGCGCTGGCGCGGCAGTGGCCCACGCGCTGTTGAGCGAAGGCGTACAGCAACTGAGCATTTTTGACGTCGACAGTGAGCGCGCCGAGAGCCTGGCGAACAATCTCAATCAGCATTTCGGTTTTGGTCGTGCGGTGGCCGGTCGGGATCTGCCGAGCACGCTGAATCTGGCCGACGGTCTGGTCAATACCACGCCCATGGGCATGGCCAAACTGCCGGGCATGCCGGTACCGGTCGAACTGCTGCGCAAGGAATTGTGGGTGGCGGAGATTGTGTATTTCCCGCTGGAAACCGAACTGCTGCGCAATGCCCGCGCGCTCGGTTGCCGGACGCTGGACGGCGGCAATATGGCGGTGTTTCAGGCGGTGAAGGCGTTTGAGTTGTTCAGTGGCATGGTGCCGGATGCGCAGCGGATGCTCGCGCATTTTCAAAGCATGAATGGCTGAACGCTTTCCCCCTGTGGGAGCGAGCCTGCTCGCGAAAGCGGTGTGTCAGGCAACTAATGTGTTAGCTGACGGTACGCCATCGCGAGCAGGCTCACTCCTACAGGGGAGCTGTGTCAGGCTTGCAGGTAGCGCAGCACCGACTCGCAAATCATCTCGCGATGCCGCTGCTTGATGCTTTCATCCGGTAGATCGATCTGGAAAATCTCGCCAAACGTGTGCCGGTTCGATACGCGATAGAAGCAGAACGAACTGATCAGCAAATGCACATCCAGAGCATCCAGCCCGGCACGGAACACACCCTCTTCAGCGCCCCGACGCAGAATCTCGCCGAGCGAATCGAGGATGGTGTTGTTCATCGCCTTGATCGCATCGGAACGCTTCACGTATTCAGCGTTGTGGATGTTTTCGATGCTGACGATGCGCACGAAATCGACGTTGCGATCATGGTGATCGAAGGTGAATTCGACCAGTCGGCGAATCGCGTCCACCGGCGCCAGCTCGGCCAGGTGCAGACGGCTTTCAGTGCTGCGGATATCACCGTAAAGCTTCTCCAGCACCTCAACGTACAACTGCTCCTTACTGCCGAAGTAGTAATAGATCATGCGTTTTGAGGTGTGGATGCGCTCGGCAATCGCATCAACGCGAGCGCCGGACAAACCCTGCTGGACGAACTCGACGATCGCCTCCTGCAGGATATTCTCGCGGGTCTTTTCCGGGTTGTTCTTGCGACTCTTGCGCGGCTCTACGGCGGACACTTCAGGAGCTGCGGAAAGTTCTGTATTCATCGTCATTGCGGGCTCACGGCCATCACTGCACAGGCGGCGATTATGGGCCGCGCAGCACAGTGAAGGAAGCTGCGGGACCTGTGTTTAATCCCGCGTTTACGAATTTCCTACAACTTCGCCTGGCGCACAGCGCCACTGCGTGATTTGGCCATCGCCGCCAGACGCACCGCGACGTTCGCCGCGCCATACCCGGCATAGCCGTTTTTGCGCTGGATGATCTCGAAGAAGAAGCGCCCTTCGAACGGTTCGGTGTAGACGTGGAACAGCTCACCGCCCTGCGCATCACGGTCGTACAACACGTTGTAATAGGCCAGTTCGCTGAGAAATTCGTCGTCGAAATCGAAGCGCGCAGCAAGGTCGTCGTAATAGTTGAGCGGGATATCCAGCAACGGTACGCCAGCCTCTTTGGCGCGACTCACTTCGGCGAAGATGTCGTCACAATCGAAGGCGATGTGGTGCACACCGGAGCCGCGATAACTCGACAGCGCATGGGAAATGGCGGTGTTGCGGTTCTCGGAAATGTTCAGCGGCAAGCGGATCGAACTGTCGCGGCTGCGCAGTGCGCGACTTTTCACCAGACCGTACGGGTCGGGCAGTACCACTTCATCGTCCGCCTCGAAATCCAGCAGGCTCTTGTAGAACAGCACCCAACTGTCGAGGCTGTCGGCCGGCAGCGCCATGGCCATGTGGTCGATACGTTTAAGGCCGCCACGGGCCGGCGCATCTGCCAGCAGATTGAAATCGGTGCCGTAGACGTCGGCCTGTTCATCCACCAGATAAATCAGGCTGCCGTCCGGCGCGCGCACCGCTGCCAGCTCCAGTTCATTGGGGCCGACCAGTCCGCGATAAGGCTGACCTTTGTAGGCGACGGCGCGGGCCAGCGCACTGGCGCTGTCCTTGACCCGCACGGCGGTGGCGCACAGCGACGGGCCGTGAGCCTCGAAAAAGCTGTGAGCAAACGAATACGGTTCGGAGTTGAGGATCAGGTTGATGTCGCCCTGACGCAGCAGGCTCACACTCTTGGAACGATGCTGCCCGGCCTTGACGAAACCGAGGCGCTCCAGCCAGTTCGACAGTTTGGCGCCGAGGCTTTCGTCTACGGCAAACTCAAGAAACTCGATGCCGTTGTACTCGCTGGCCTTCGGTGTTTCGAAAAGGATTTCACGGTTGGCCACAGGTTGGGCTGCCTGCTCCAGACGCTGGCGGGTCTTCTCTTCCAGATACAGCAGCGAACGCAAACCGTCGGCGGCATTGGCCCGTGGCGGTGCGGCGCGGAAGCCGTCGTTGAAGATTTCCAGCGACAGCGGCCCGGTGTAACCGCTCTGGATGATCGGCGCGAGGAAGCCCGGCAGATCGAATTCGCCCTGTCCCGGGAAGCAGCGGAAATGCCGGCTCCACTCCAGCACGTCCATGGCCAGAATCGGCGCGTCTGCCATCTGTACGAAGAAGATCTTGTCACCGGGAATGTCGGCGATGGCGCGGGGATCGCCCTTCAGCGACAACGTATGAAAACTGTCGAGCAACACGCCCAGGCTCGGGTGATCGGCTTGGCGCACGATGTCCCAGACCTGTTGATAAGTGTTGACGTGACGGCCCCAGGCCAGTGCTTCGTAACCGATGCGCAAACCACGCGCACCGGCGTGTTCAGCCAGCAGCCGCAGGTCATCGACTAGAATTTGTTGATCGCCGACGCTGTCGGCCGAGGCGTTACTGCAGACCAGCACCAGATCGGTGCCCAGTTCCTGCATCAGGTCGAACTTGCGCTCGGCCCGCTCGAGATTGCGCGCGAGGCGATCACGACGGCAGCCTTCGAAATCGCGGAACGGCTGAAACAGAGTGATGGCGATGCCGAGGTCGGCGCACATCTGTTTAATTTCCCGTGGACTGCCGTCGTAGTACAGGAGGTCGTTTTCGAAAATCTCCACCCCGTCGAACCCGGCGGCGGCAATGGCTTCGAGTTTTTCCGGCAGGGTGCCGCTCAAGGAAACGGTGGCAATGGAACGCTGCATGTTTCAACTCCCGGACTGCGCCGCTTTATCTTTACTGTAGGAGCTGCCGCAGGCTGCGATCGTTTGATCTTTCTTCGTGAAAACAGAATCAACAGATCGCAGCCTTCGGCAGCTCCTACATGGGATGGTTTTTATAGTAGGGAAATTATTGGCTGCATCGATCGCGGCAGCAATTTAAAGTGTACTACCCGGTTAGTTTTGCGTGCGATTATCGAACACAATGGCGGTTTGGCGAATTGACGATTTTTCGTCCACTGCCCAACATCGACCGCACATTGAGTCCGGATCTGAACCACCGGTCGCAGCGTGCAAGTAACAAGCACACCAAATAACAAATCCAAAAACGGGTGGAACACATGATTCCTTCACAGACTTCCCGCATGGCTCCGGCCATGAGCACTGCCACGGGTGGCATCGGCGACAAGATCCGCGGCGCCATGGCTGTCGGCAAAACCCGTTGGGGCATGCTGGCGCTGGTGTTTTTCGCCACTACCCTGAACTACATCGACCGCGCCGCCCTCGGCGTCATGCAACCCATCCTCGCCAAGGAAATGAGCTGGACGGCGATGGATTACGCCAACATCAACTTCTGGTTTCAGGTCGGCTACGCGATCGGTTTCGTTCTGCAAGGTCGCTTGATCGACCGGGTCGGCGTCAAACGCGTGTTCTTCTGCGCCGTGCTGCTGTGGAGCCTGGCCACCGGTGCTCACGGCCTGGCGACATCGGCGGTCGGCTTTATGGTCTGCCGATTTATTCTCGGTCTGACCGAAGCGGCGAACTACCCGGCCTGCGTGAAAACCACACGCCTGTGGTTCCCGGCCGGCGAACGTGCGGTCGCCACCGGCATTTTCAACGCCGGCACCAACGTCGGCGCGATGTTCACACCGATGCTGCTGCCACTGGTTCTGCACGTCTGGGGCTGGCAAGCGGCGTTCCTGTGCATGGCGGCACTGGGCGGCATCTGGTTGCTGTTCTGGGGTTTGAAGTACTTCAACCCGGAAGATCACCCGAGCGTTAAACAGTCCGAACTGGACTACATCCAGCAGGAAGTCGAACCGGAACAGGCCCGCGTGCCGTTCTCGAAAATCCTGCGCATGCGCGGCACTTGGGCCTTCGCCATCGCTTATGCGCTGACCGCGCCGGTGTTCTGGTTCTACCTGTACTGGCTGCCGCCGTTCCTCAACCAGCAATACAACCTGGGCATCAACGTCACCCAGATGGGTATTCCGTTGATCATCATCTACGTCACGGCTGACTTCGGCAGCGTCGGTGGCGGGATTCTGTCTTCGTTCCTGATCGGTCGCGGCATGAACTCGATCAAGGCGCGGCTGCTGTCGATGTTGCTGTTCGCCTGCTGCATCATCGGCGTGGTCATGGCGGCCGGTTCAGCCAATCTGTGGGTTGCAGTCGCTGCGATCTCTCTGGCCATCGGTGCGCACCAGGCGTGGACGGCGAACATCTGGAGCCTGGTGATGGACTACACGCCCAAGCACATGATGAGCACGGTGTTCGGTTTCGGCGGCATGTGCGCAGCGATTGGCGGGATGTTCATGACCCAGATCGTCGGCCACATCCTGACCGTGACCAACAACAACTACACCGTGTTGTTCACCCTGATTCCGGCGATGTATTTCCTTGCGCTGACGTGGATGTACTTCATGGCCCCGCGCAAGATCCCGACCGTCACCGAATAACCTGCCTACACCCGGCTCCCTTGTAGGAGCTGCGGCACGCTGCGATCTTTTGATCTTGATGTTGAAGATCAAAAGATCGCAGCCTCGTTTCACTCGTCAGCTCCTACACAGGGGGTTGCGGTCTCTTCAGCGGCGGCTCTGCTGCCACGCTGCCGCCAGTCCACTGCAACAGATCACCGCAATGCCAATGATCGTCAACAGACTCGGCGTGTGATTGAACAGCAGCCAACCCAACAACCCGGCAAACACGATCTGGCAATAACCGAACGGCGCCAGCAGCGCCGGTGCGGCATGGCGGAAGGCTTGGGTCAGAAACAAATGCGCAGTCATCCCGCAACTGCCCAGCGCCAGCATCAACCCGGCATGGGTCAACGTCGGCACTTGCCAGAAGAACGGCACCAGCGCACTCATCACCAATGTGTTGCACAGCCCGGCGAAGAAGTTGCTGGTGGTCGGGCTGTCGACTTCGGCGAGCTTGCGGGTCAGCAGTTGATAGAAGCAGAAAAACAGCGCCGAGCAGAACGGCAGCAACACCGCCGGAGTGAACAATTCACCGCCCGGGTGAACGATGATCAGCACGCCAATAAAGCCGCAGATCACCGCGATCCATTGGCCGCGTGTCACTCGCTCCTTGAGCAGCGGCACCGACAACGCGGTCACCAATACCGGCGCAAGAAAGTTGACCGCCGTGGCTTCCGCCAGCGGGATATACAGCAAGGCCGTGGTGAAAAACAGGCTGGTACCGAGCAGGCAAAGTGCTCGGGTCAACTGCCATAACGGCTTCTTGGTGCGTAGGACGCGCAACCCGGACTGCGGCAGAAAAATCCCCGCCATCAGTAAGGTGTGCACCAGATAGCGCGCCCAGACCACCATCACGATCGGATAGAAACCCGAGAGATATTTCGACAATGCGTCGTGACTGGAGAACAGGAAGGTCGCCACGACAATCAGCAAGATCCCCTTGAAGGGTTGGTTGACACCAGAGAGCGGAGTGCTGACAGTCATCGGGTTTCCTTGTGGTGCCGTAAAAGATCAAAAGCTTCGCAGGCAGTCTCGCCTCCCCCTGTGGGAGCGGGCTTGCCCGCGACAGGTGCGCAGCCGCGCTTACAGCCGCGCCAACAACTTGCGCGTTCGATCAATCGCCATCTGCGCCCGCTGCAATCCGCTCACGCCCTGCTCCAGCAGTTTAACCGTGGGAATTTCCAGACTCAGTGGGATATTAGCCGGCAGCGCTTTCAGCAGCCCGAGCAGATCACAATCACCCTCGCCGGGAAACCGCCGCTCATTGCGCGCCTGACGCAAGATCTCGGCCATGTCTGACGGTCGCGGACCCGCGACATCACATAATTGTGCATAACGCAGCCTCGCCGGCGACACCGTTTGCAGATCCTCAAGCCGTGAAGCCGAACGATCAAAGTGAAAGGCATCGACCAGCACCGCAGCGTTTTCCCGATCCGCGTTCTCGACAATTCGCAGCGCTTGTTCAAGGTCGCGCGCATCGGTCCAGGGCATGAACTCCAGATGCGGGTGCAACCCGTAAGGCCTGGCCAGATCGCAAAGCGCCGCAAAGTTATCGGTAAGCCGCTGCTCGTCAGGATCGTTACCGGCGACCAGCAATTGGGTAGCGCCAAATTCTGCACCGACCGTTAAAAGTTTCTCGAAATCGGCAACGATGGTTTGCGGCTTCAAGCGCAGGATTTCCACGTCGAGCACACGGATGCCGGTATCGCGCAGACGCTGCAACGTCTGACGGCGCAATTCAGCATCGGCGACCAACGGGAAGTGATGCTCCTCGGGCGTTGCCGGTTCCAGGCGCAAACCGACATGGCTGTATCCGGCACGTGCCGCCACCTCGACCATTTGCGGTGGCGATAACTCCAGCACAGTCAGGCTGGCCAGAGACAGGATTCGTTCGCTCATGTTCAAGCCTCGATCAGTGCAGGGGCGCAGGCGCGGCCAGTGGCGGCGGCCTCGCGGATGGCTTCGATCAGCGCCAAAGTGCGCGCAGCGTCGGCCGCACTCACCAGTGGCGCGACTTCACGCCGTGCCACGCGTACGAAATGCTGTAACTGCAAGCGCAAAGCTTCGTCACCGCTGTAGGACTCTTCGACCATCAACAAGGGTTCATGCCAACCGGCATCGACCTGATCAGCGGCGTAATGCCAACGCTTGAGCTGCGGAATGCTCAAGGCGCCGGCAGTCCCGGCCAGCAGATAACACGGCTGATCGGCCTGACGCGGATACACCGGGTTCTCACCGGAATCCAGTTCCCAACTCCACGGCGCAGCCACCGCATCGGACCCGCTCAACGTGCCCAATGTGCCACCTTCGAATTGCAGCAACACCGCCGCGCTGTCTTCATTGGCGAAACCGCGCACTGAGTTGTCGGTGATCGCTTGTACCGAGCGCACTTCGCCGCACAGGTGACGCAGCAGATCGAGATCGTGAATCAGATTAGTCAGCAACATCCCCGCCCCCGCTTCACGGCGCCACGGGACCTCGAAATAGCTATCCGGTTTGCGCAACTGAAACAGCGCGGTGACCGTGGTCAGACGCCCGAGCGCTCCGCGCTGTAACAGCTCATGGGCGCGCACGATCAGTGGATTGTGGCGCCGGTGATGGCCGACCAGCACCGGCACACCGCTGCGTTTAACCGCCGCGACCAGCTCGCGCGCTTCATCCAGGTGCACGCCGACCGGTTTCTCCAACAGCACCGGTACGCCTGCCGCCAGACAATCGAGCGCCGTAGCGACGTGCTGGTTATTCGGATTGGCGACGATCACCGCGTCGGGCCTGATGTGCTCGAGCATCTGACGATGATCAGCGAAATGCCTTACACCCCACTCAGCCGCAAGCCCTGCTGATTGCGGCCCGGGATCAGCCACCGCGCACAGCGTCGCTTCGGTGAGAGATTGCAGATGCCGATAATGTTGCTGGCCCATGTTGCCGGCGCCGATCAGGGCGATTCGAAGGGGCGAATTCAAGGTGCGGTCCTTTTGTGATTGTTGTTGGAATGACACTCCGCAAACAATCTAGAACCGAGTTCCACAATCAAAAACCCGTCAACGCCAAAACCGTGCGAACACCGCACAATTTCACGCCAAACGAAGATCCATGTAGGAGCTGCCGAAGGCTGCGATCTTTTGATTTTGCTTTAGAAGACAAGATCAAAAGATCGCAGCCTTCGGCAGCTCCTACAGAGGATTTGCGGCGGATTAGATAAACAGTTCTGAGGCCAGGCTCGCCGCTGACATTTCCTCGGCAGACTTCAGCAACAACGGCGCCAGCTCATGCAACCGTGCCCCCGGCATCCGCGCGCTCGGCCCGGCAATACTGAGTACGCCGATCACCCGTCCATCCGCCGGGTGTTTCACCACCGCAGCAATCGCCGAAGTGCCGACTGCCGAGCTCTCCTCGACCCAGGCATAGCCCTGCTCGCGCGCCAGACGTAGGCGTTCCAGCAATTCGATATTCGAGCGCGGCGCATTCGGCCCAATCCCCACAGGCACTTCCGCCGCTTGACGCTCAACCAGCGACAGCGCCTCGGCATCGCTCATGCACGCCAGCCATGCGTGCCCGGACGCGGTGTAAAACAGCGGCGCATCGCGGCCCATGTCCGGGTCGTAACGCAGGCCGGTACGCGCGCCCTGCGCCTTGGCGATCCAGGTCTGCCGCTCGCCATCGATCACGCCCAGACGCACCAGTTCACCGGTTTCCTGCGCCAGTCGATCCAGCACGGGCTGGACAATATCGGCGCCGCTGCTCGATAAATACTGGAAGCCCATCGCCACCAGTTTGGTCGACAAGTGATAACGCAAGGTTTCCCCATTCTGCCGCACGTAGCCCAGGCGGATCAGCTCGGCGAGCAAGCGGTGCGTTGCACTCTTGGGGATGTCCAATTGCTCGGCCAGCGTCTGCATCGGCAGCCCGCGCGGATCACTGGTGAGGCTTTCCAGCACGCTGAAAACCCGTTCGATTTGACTGCCGGCCATAGGGAAATCCAAATGAAATTTCGCCGATTCTAGAAGACATCTACCGCAAAGCGAAATCCGGAACTGCGCGTTCGATAACCGCCCGGTTTGTCGTATCAAGGCTTGTAGGCCGATGGTAGCAATGGTTACTTTCTGGAATCAAATTCCAAAAAAAACCAATGCTGGAGCCTTGTTTGATGCCTGCCGAACTTCCCGCTATCGACTGCGACGTCTTAATCATCGGCTCCGGCGCCGCCGGATTGTCAGCAGCCGTCACCGCTGCATGGCATGGTCTGAAAGTCATCGTCGTCGAAAAGGATTCGGTGTTCGGTGGCGCCACCGCGTGGTCGGGTGGCTGGGCGTGGGTGCCGTGCAATCCGCTGGCACGTCGCGCCGGCATCATCGAAGACGTCGAACAACCGCGCACCTATTTGCGCCATGAACTGGGCGAGCATTTCGATCCGGCGATGATCGACGCTTTCCTGGAAGCCGGGCCACGCATGGTTGCGTTTTTCGAACAGCACACTGCCTTGCAATTCGCCGACGGCAATGCGATCGCCGACATCCATGGCGACACACCGGGCGCAGGCACCGGTGGTCGATCGGTGATCGCCGCACCCTACGATGGCCGCAAGGTCGGACGCTTGCTCAAGCGACTTCGCACGACCATGCGCGAAACGTCCTTCATGGGCATGCCGATCATGGCGGGCGCAGATCTGTCGGCGTTCCTCAACTTGACCCGTTCGCTGAAAGCCGCGTGGCACGTGACGCGACGATTCACTCGGCACTTGTTCGACTTCGCGGTGCATGGCCGGGCGATGCAACTGGTCAACGGCGTGGCGCTGGTGGCAAGGCTGGCGAAGTCCGCCGAAGACCTTGGCGTTCTGCTCTGGGAATCGGCGCCCGTAACGGAACTGCTGCGTGATGGCTCGCGCGTCTCGGGCGCGCAGGTCAGCACCCGCAAGGGCCCGATCCGCATTCATGCACGCAAAGCCGTAGTACTCGCCGCCGGTGGTTTTGCCAATGACATCGAGCGGCGCAAAGCCCTGTTCCCGCGCACGCCGACCGGTCACGAGCATTGGGCGCTGCCACCGCAGGCCATCAACGGCGATGGCCTGCGCCTGGGCGAAAGCGTCGGTGCACGGGTCAATACCGATGTGGCTTCGCCCGTGGCGTGGGCACCGGTTTCGCAAGTGCCACATTCCGACGGCAGCATCGGCCATTTCCCACACATCATCGAGCGCGGCAAACCCGGCATCATCGGCGTGCTCAGCAACGGTCAGCGTTTCGTCAACGAAGCCAACGGCTATTTCGACTACGTCAGCGCCATGGTTGCCGCCGCGCCTGAAGGTGAAGAAGTCGCCTCATGGCTGATCTGCACCCACGCTTTTCAACGCCGTTATGGCCTCGGCATATCGCGGCCATTTCCGCTGCCAGTGTCAGAATTTATCCGCAGCGGCTATCTGAAAAGCGGTAACAGTATTGAAGAATTGGCCCTCGCCTGCGGCATCGACCCGAGCGGCTTGCGCCAGACTGTGGATAACTACAACCGCCATGCCCGTCACGGCGAAGACCCGCAGTTCGGTCGCGGCGCAACACCCTACAACCGCAAACAGGGTGATCCGGCGAACCTTCCCAACCCCTGCGTTGCCCCAATAGATACCGGCCCGTACTACGCCGTAAAAGTCCAACCGGGCTGCTTCGGTACGTTTGCCGGGCTCAAGGTCAACCCACACGCACAAGTGCTGGACGCCCACGAACAGCCCATCACCGGCCTCTACGCAGCGGGCGGCGACATGGCCAGCATCATGGGTGGCCACTACCCGGCGGGCGGGATCAACCTCGGCCCGGCACTGACTTTCGGCTACATCGCCGCCCGGCACATTGCCGGCATGACTGCTTTCGAACAGGAGATCGACCATGCAGCACATCGTTAACGCCCAAGGTTTGAACATGCCGAAACTCGGTCTCGGCACCTGGCCGATGCTCGGCGACGAATGCACCCGCGCCGTCGAGCAAGCGCTGGAATTGGGTTATCGACATATCGACACCGCGGCGGCCTACAACAACGAAGACGCGGTCGGACAAGCACTGGCGAATACGCCGACACCGCGCGAACAGATTCATGTCACCACCAAGGTCTGGTGGGATCAGCTGCAACCCGACGCGATGCGCCATTCCATGAACCGCAGCCTTAGCGCTTTGCGCAGCGACTACGTCGATCTGTTCATGATCCACTGGCCAGCCACCGACTGGGATCTGCCGCGCACCCTCGAGACGCTGGCATCGTTCAAGGAGCAGGGCCTGGCGCGCAACATCGGCGTGGCGAATTTTCCGCTGCCCCTGCTACGCAAAGTCATCGAGGAATATGGGATTGGTCTGTCAGCGATTCAGGTCGAGTACCACGTCCTGCTCGGCCAAAACGCCCTGCTCGACTACGCCCGTCAACACGACATGGCACTGACGGCCTACACCCCACTGGCACGCAACAAGGTCTCGGACATCCCGCAGATTCAACAGATCGCCAAAAAGCACGGCGTATTGCCGACGCAGGTCGCACTGAAATGGTTGCTCGATCAGCCCAACGTTGCGGCCATTCCCAAGGCCAGCAGCCAGACCAATCAACTGGCCAACCTGGCGTCACTGAAGGTCGAACTGGACGATGAGGACCGTGCTTTGATTGCCGCACTGCCGAAAAATCAACGCCAGGTCAGCCCGGATTTCGCACCGCAGTGGGATGCGTTTGATCGCTGATCGATGACCTGCTGAAAGAAACCCGCCAAGGGATTGAATTCCCAGGGCGGGTGATCGTCAATAACAGGCCCGACCTCGTCAGCACGAGGCCGGGCCTGTTTGCGTGTGGCCAATAGACGGACGACCGGACTGGCGCCACACTCACACAGCAGCAACACTCATCATCACCCGATACACACAGAGGATTCCCACATGCTATGGAAAAAAGGCCGACGCAGTGACAACGTCGTCGATGCCCGTGGTGATGATGCCGGCGGCGGTGGCGGCATGCGTTTCGGCGGCGGCAAAGGCCTGAGCCTGGGGGCCATCCTGCTGATTGTCGGCATTGGCTGGATCACCGGGCAGGATCCGCTGCAGATCCTCGGTCAGCTCGCCGGGCAATCGGGGCAACAAGCCGCGCCGACTTCGCAAACCCGTCAGGCGCCGCCGGCCAATGATGAACAGGCCGAATTCGTCCGCTCGATCCTCGGCGATACCGAAGACACCTGGGGCGCGGTTTTCCAGCAGGCTGGCCGGCAATATAAGGACCCGACCTTGGTGCTGTTCAGCAACCGGGTCAATTCCGCCTGCGGTCTGGCGACCTCGGCCACTGGCCCGTTCTATTGCCCGGCGGACCAGAAGGTTTATCTGGACATGGCGTTCTTCCAGGAGATGTCGCAACGCTTCAAGGCTGCCGGCGATTTCGCTCAGGCCTACGTCATCGCGCATGAAGTCGGACACCATGTGCAGACGCTTCTTGGCGTCTCGGCGAAAATTCAGACAGCCCGCCAGCAAGGTCGGCAAATGGAAGGCGACGGCGGTTTGCTGGTGCGTCAGGAATTGCAGGCCGATTGCCTCGCCGGCGTCTGGGCCTACAGCGCACAGAAGCGCTTGCACTGGCTGGAACCGGGCGACATCGAAGAAGCCTTGAATGCGGCCAACGCCATCGGTGATGATCGCTTGCAACAACAAGGTCAGGGCCGTGTGGTGCCGGACTCGTTTACCCACGGTACGTCGGCGCAAAGGGTGCGCTGGTTCAAAACCGGATTCGCACAGGGCCAGGTCGGCCAGTGCGACACCTTCGCGGCGAAAAACCTGTAAATGCATAAATGGCTTTTAGCGTTACTGATGGTTGGCAGCACCGCGCACGCCGCAGGTGTCGATGCGATCAGCCCCGGTCGTTTGCAACTCAAGGCCGGGGAAATGGCGGTAGGCATTGGTCCTGCGCCGGAGAAGATCGAGCGTGTGCTGATCGTCATTCATGGCCGGTTGCGCAACGCCGAGACCTATCGCAAAAGCGCCGAGAGCGCGGCCGAGCTGGCGGGACAAAGCCCCCACACGCTGGTGATTGCGCCGCAGTTCCTCAATGAAAGCGATGTCGCGCTGTACTCGCTCCCCACCACGCTGCTGCGCTGGCAAGGCAACGAGTGGATGGGCGGCGGGTTATCCACAGGACCGAATCCGTTGAGTTCCTATGCGGCGCTCGATGAGATCGTCGCGCGGATCAGCGACCGCAAACAGTTTCCGGACGTGAAGCAGATCGTGATTTTCGGTCATTCCGGTGGCGGTCAAGTGGTGCAGCGTTATGCCCTGCTCGCCAAGGATCAGCCAGCGCTGAAGGCCAACGGCATTCGCTTGCGTTATGTGGTGGCCAATCCGTCGTCCTATGCGTATTTCAATGAGCAACGGCCGGTGGCGTTCGATCACGCCAAGTGCGCGGGTTTCAATCGCTGGAAGTACGGTCTGTCGGACATGCCGGTGTACGCCGGTGGGCAAACGCCGTTGCAGCTTGAGAGCGGTTACGTCAAACGCGAGGTGATTTATCTGCTTGGGCAGCAGGACACCGATCCTAACCATCCGGCGTTGGACAAGCGTTGTGAAGCCGAAGCGCAAGGGGCGTATCGCCTGGAGCGTGGCAAGTTTTACTTCGGCTATTTGCTGCGTCGCCATCCGGAAGGGGTGAATCAGCGGTTGGTTGAAGTGCCCGGGGTTGGGCATAACGGAGATGGAATGCTGACCTCGCCGGAGGGGCAGAAGGCGTTGTTCGAATAAGTTTTGTGCTGATTGATCTGACGCCATCGCGAGCAGGCTCACTCCTACAGGGGAACGCATTCAATTGTAGGAGTGAGCCTGCTCGCGATGAGGCCCGCTAAAGCAGCCAAGATTTCAGGCCAGCAGCATCCGCCGCAACTCGACACAATCCTTCGCATGCCAATCGGTCAGCTCCGGCCACGGGTTTTCCGGCAGATTCACCAGCACTGTCCGCGCGCCCGCCGCGCGGCCGCAATCCAGATCAAAGCGGTAATCACCGACCATCACCAGCTCACTCGCCGGCACGTCCCAAGCGTCTGCCAGTTTCAGCAAACCACCCGGATGCGGCTTCGGCGGTGCTTCATCACGGCCCAACACATCGTCCACCGCAAAACAGTCAGCCAAACCAATGGCCTCCAGCGTCACATGTGCCAGTTCCCGCGCATTGCGGGTCAGAATGCCGAGGCGATAACCGCGTGCGTGCAGATCACGCACCAGCTCTACCGCCCCGTTGGCCGGGGTCGAACCCAGCGCCAGATCGCGCTCGTGCTCCAACAACCAGGCATGTTTCGCTGCTGCCTCATCCGCCGGCAATGCCGCAAGATGAGTGAGGATGTCGTCCTGCGGCGGAATCGCCAGCGCCACGCGAATCGCTGCAAAATCATGTACGGCGACGGTCAGCGTACCGTCCATGTCGAACACCCAGTGCTTCACATCCTTCAGGCTCATGCCCAATCCTTGCGATGGCGGATCAAGCCTTCCTGCGTCACCGAAGCCACCAATTGCCCGGCGCGGTTGTACACGCTGCCACGGGAGAAACCACGGGAATTGCCGGCCCACGGGCTGTCCATCGCATAGAGCAACCAGTCATCGGCGCGCAGATCGTTGTGGAACCACAGCGCGTGATCGAGGCTGGCGACCTGCATGTCTTTCTGCCAGACCGACTTGCCGTGGGGCAGCATCGACGTGGTCAGCAAGCCGAAGTCCGAGGCGTAGGCCAACAGGTATTTGTGCAGGGCCGGAATGTCGGCCAACGCACCGTCAGCACGGAACCACACGTACTTCACCGGATCCGCCGGTTGCGGGTTGTACGGGTCTTTTTCGGTGACTGGGCGCACTTCGATCGGCTTCGGGCACAGCAGTTTTTCACGCATGTGTTCCGGGATCAGGTGCGCGCGTTGCTGGGTCAATTCCAGCTCCGACGGCAGGTTTTCCGGACCGACCACCACCGGCATCTGGCTCTGGTGCTCAAAGCCTGCTTCGTCGTACTGAAACGAAGCACTGCAAGTGAAGATCGGATGGCCCTTCTGGATCGCCGTGACCCGACGAGTGCTGAAGCTGCCGCCATCGCGCACGCGATCAACCGAGTAGACCACCGGCAACTTGGCATCGCCCGGACGCAGGAAATAACCGTGCATCGAATGCACATGGCGCGCCTCTTCAACGGTCTGACTGGCCGCCGACAGCGACTGGCCGAGCACCTGGCCACCGAACAACTGACGGAAACCCAGATCCTGGCTGCGGCCACGGAACAGGTTTTCTTCGATCGGTTCCAGGGTCAGCAGGTCAACCAGATCTTCCAACACTTGGCTCATTCAGACTCTCCTCACACAAAGCTATGCCGCGCAGTCTTGGCTGCGGCGGCCGATTCAGATTCTGGCGCGGGCCAATGATATGGCGGCCATTGTAAACGTCCGTGTCGGCTTATCCATGCAAGGTTTGCAGCCATTGTTCGCGGGTGATGCGGTAGAGCACATGCCGGCGCAACGGATGATCGACGGCAAGCTTGGGGTGATCGAAATCATCGTCCGGGGCGTGATGCATGCCGATCGCCTGCATGACTTTCTCCGACGGCAGATTGGATTGCGCGGTGAAGGAGACGATTTCCTTCAAGGCCAAGCGATCAAAGCCGCAGCGTAGAGCTGTCCATGCCGCTTCGCTGGCATAACCCAGGCCCCAATGTTCCTTGGCCAGGCGCCAGCCGATTTCCACTGCTGGGGTGAACGGCGCGTCGAAACCGACCACGCCGAGCCCGGTGAAACCGATGAATTCGCCGCTGTCCTTGCGCTCCAGCGCCCACAAGCCGAAACCGTGCTCGGCAAAATGCCCGCGCACGCGGCCGATCATTGAAGCGCTTTCCAGTCGGCTCAACGGGGCCGGAAAATAACGCATCACTTGAGGATCGGCGCACATCGCGGCAAATGCCGGCAAATCCTCGTCCTGCCACTGACGCATCAGCAAGCGCGCGCTTTCAAGTTCCAGTATCGGCTCCATCGTGCCCTCCGTTTCCATGCCGCAAGTCTACATCGCTGGTAGGATCCTTCACTCTTTCCTACGTTCCTACATGAAACCGCCATGCCACTGCCGCTGATCTACCACGAAGACTACAGCCCCGAGTTTCCGGCGGATCACCGCTTCCCGATGGACAAGTTTCGCCTGCTGCGCGATCACCTGGTCGACAGCGGTCTGACCCGCGATGCCGACCTGCTGCGCCCGGAGATCTGCCCCAACGACATCCTCGCCCTGGCCCATGACCGTGCGTATATCGAACGCTACATGAGCGGCGAGTTGTCCCGCGAAGACCAGCGGCGCCTCGGCCTGCCTTGGAACGAAGCGTTGGCACGGCGTACGGTGCGGGCCGTCGGCGGTTCGATACTGGCGGCGGAAAAAGCCCTTGAGCATGGCCTCGCCTGCCACTTGGCCGGAGGCACCCATCATGCGCATTACGATTACCCGGCGGGCTTCTGCATTTTCAATGACCTGGCGATCATCAGCCATTACCTGCTGCAAAGCGGCCGGGTCAACCGCGTGCTGATTTTCGACTGCGATGTGCATCAGGGCGACGGCACCGCGCGAATCCTGCATGACACGCCGGAGGCGATTACCGTTTCCCTGCACTGCGAGAAGAATTTTCCTGCACGCAAAGCGGAAAGTGACTGGGATATTCCGCTGCCCAAAGGCATGGGCGATGGCGATTATTTGAAGGTGGTCGACGACACGCTCAACTATTTGCTGCCGCTTTATCAACCGGATCTGGTGCTGTACGACGCCGGCGTCGATGTACACAAGGACGACGCCCTCGGCTATCTACAGTTGACCGACGAAGGCGTCGCCGCCCGCGATGAAAGCGTGATGCGCCATTGCCTGGGCCGCGACATTCCGGTGATGGGCGTGATCGGCGGCGGCTACAGCAAGGATCGCCACGCCCTCGCCCGCCGCCACGGCATCCTGCATCACAGCGCGCAACGGGTCTGGCAGTCACACGGTTGTCATTGAGTTGTGCTGCGTTACCCACAATCGCTGTGGAACGGCCTGTGGATAACCTGAGTGAAAGGGACTACAGGCCATATCCGACAGGGCCTACAGAGCACTGATCACTTTTCAACCAACAACTCAAGGCCACCTCAAATCCCTGTAGGAGTGAGCCTGCTCGCGATGCGTCAGCACCTTCAACATTAATTTGGCTGACACACCTCTATCGCGAGCAGGCTCACTCCTACAAGAGATCCGCGCTGTTAGAATGCGCGCCTTATCCCGCCATACCGCAGCGCATGCCATGACCCAGACTTCCGCCTCCTCCCCCGCTCACGTCGCCATCATCGGCGGTGGCCCCGCCGGCCTGATGGCCGCTGAAGTGCTGAGCCAGGCCGGAATCCGCGTCGATCTCTACGACGGCATGCCCTCGGTGGGCCGAAAATTCCTGCTCGCCGGCGTCGGCGGCATGAACATCACCCACTCCGAAGCCTACCCGGCATTCCTCTCGCGCTACGCCGAACGCGCGCCGCAGATCGCGCCGTTGTTGCGCAGCTTCGACGCCGATGCGTTGTGCACATGGATTCACGATCTGGGCATCGAAACCTTCATCGGCAGCTCCGGCCGCGTGTTTCCCACCGACATGAAAGCCGCGCCACTGTTGCGTGCCTGGCTCAAACGCTTACGCGACAGCGGCGTAGTTATCCACACCCGCCATCGCTGGCTCGGCTGGGATGAACACGGCGCGCTGCGCATCGACAGCCCGGAAGGTGAAATCACCGTCAAACCCGACGCCACCCTGCTCGCCCTCGGCGGCGGCAGTTGGTCGCGCCTCGGTTCCGACGGTGCCTGGATGCTGCCGCTGGAGCAACGCGGTGTAGGACTGGCGCCGTTGCAGCCAAGTAATTGTGGCTTCGAGGTGCAGGCTTGGAGCGAGTTGATGGTCAGCAAATTCGCCGGCGCACCGCTGAAAAATATCGCCATCGGTTTGAACGATGACACTCCACGCTTGGGCGAATGCGTGATCACCGCGACCGGCATTGAGGGCAGTTTGATTTATGCGCTGTCGGCGCCGATTCGTGAGGCGATCAATCAGTACGGCGCAGCGACCGTTCACATCGATCTGCTGCCCGGCCGGCCTGTGGATAAATTGCAGGCAGCGTTGAGCAAGCCTCGCGGTTCGCGTTCGATGGCCAAGCATTTGCACAGTCAGGTCGGGATTGATGGGGTGAAAGCGGCATTGCTGCGTGAGCTGACCGATGCTGCGACTTTCGCCGATCCGGCGCTATTGGCGCGGGCGATCAAGGCGTTGCCGCTGACCTTGGTGAAAACCCGTCCGCTGGACGAAGCGATCAGCAGCGCTGGTGGCGTGACGTTCGAGGCGATGGATGAGCGTTTGATGCTCAAGGCGTTGCCGGGGGTGTTCTGCGCGGGGGAGATGCTGGATTGGGAAGCACCGACGGGCGGGTATTTGCTGACGGGGTGTTTTGCCAGCGGGCGGGCGGCAGGGTTGGGGATTGTGCAGTGGTTCAAGTCCGAGGCGTCTGCCTGAACCCTCACCCCAGCCCTCTCCCAGAAGGAGAGGGCTGGGGTGAGGTGTCTGACGCCATACATCGACCTGAACCACCGAGTCGATTATCGATTTGGTCAACCGACCGAGGTGTCTGGCGCCATACATCGACCTGAAACACCGAGTCGATTATGGATTTGGTCAGACGACCTAGGTGTCAGGCGAAAGCTTTGTCGATTATGGATTCACAGCCATAGGATCAAGTCGGCGTACTTCGCGAGCATCCCCCAATCAGTCCCCTCTCCCTTGGGGAGAGGGTTAGGGTGAGGGGCTTTTGACCTTAAGGCTTACGCTTGCGCGGTCCAGTGTTAAACACCGGCACTTTACGCACAGGCTTGACCGAAGGCTCCGGCGCCTGCGTCTCGCCGCTATCGACCCACTTACCCAGATTGCGCTTGCCACCACCCGAAGCTTTCGGCTTCTTCGGTTTTTTCGGCTTCTTGATCACCTGACCGCTGGCGTCGGTGTCCGGCACGCGGTGCTCAGGTTCGAAATCCGGCTCGTTCTGACGCTTCAAGGTCTGCCGTGTCAGCATTTCAATCGCCGACAACATGTTCACTTCATCCGCACACACCAGCGAAATCGCCTCACCGGTTGCGCCAGCACGGCCGGTACGGCCAATACGGTGAATGTAATCCTCAGCCACGATCGGCAGATCGAAGTTGATCACCAACGGCAGATCTTCGATATCCAGCCCCCGCGCCGCTACATCAGTCGCAACCAGAATCTGCACTTCACTGAGCTTGAAACGATCCAGCGCTCGCTGACGGGTTGCCTGCGGTTTATCACCATGGATACCGTCAGCATTCACACCAAGGCCCTGAAGTTTTTCCACCAGCGCATCCACACCGTTGCGGGTCTTGGCGAACACCAGCACCTGCTTCCACTTGTTCTTGCGCATCAAGTGCACGAACAGCTCAGCCTTGCGCTTCTTGTCCACCGTCACGATCCACTGCTTGACCGTGTTGGCAGCCACGTTGCGCGGGCTGACCTCGACGGTCAGCGGATCGTCGAGCATCTGCCCGGCCAGCAGGCGGATGTCATCGGAGAAGGTCGCGGAGAACAGCAGCGTCTGACGTTTCTTCGGCAGTGCGCGGTAGATGTTCGACAGTTCTTCGGAGAAGCCCAGATCGAGCATGCGATCGGCTTCGTCGAGCACCAGGGTTTGCAGCTGATTGAATTTCAGCGCCTTCTGGCGGAACAGGTCGAGCAGACGGCCCGGCGTCGCCACCAGCAGATCGACGCCGCCGCGCAGCTTCATCATTTGCGGGTTGATGCTGACGCCGCCGTACACCGCGTACGTGCGCAACGGCAGGTTTTCGGCGTACTGGCGCACGGCTTCGTGGACTTGTTCGGCCAGCTCACGGGTCGGCACCAGAATCAGCGCGCGCACCGAATTGGCGGCGACTTTCGGCCCTTCCATGGCCAGCAACTGCAGCAGCGGCAAGGCGAAACCGGCGGTTTTGCCGGTGCCGGTCTGCGCCGCTGCCATCAGGTCACGACCGGCCAGCACGGCCGGAATGGCTTGCGCCTGAACCGGCGTCGGGGTCTGGTAGCCGAGCTTCTCGAGGGAGCGCAGCAAGGGTTCGATCAGGCCAAGGGTGGCGAAAGTCATGGAAGTACCGTAGGAAAAAATGACGCAGGCATGCAATGCCGCGCAGTTTACCCTAATTCGTACGCGTTTCTGTGGGAACGGCTGTCGGCGCCACGACTGGCGGCTGTGCTGGCCGGCGCCACTGTGGCAAGCCAATCAACACTACGGCGCTGATGATCACCAGCATCGCCAGCGCTTCTTCGATGCCGATGGTCTCGCCAACGAACACGATCCCCAGCAACACCGCCACCGCCGGGTTGACGTAGGCATAACTGGTCGCCGCCGCCGGACGCACGTGCTTGAGCAGGTACATATAAGAGTTGAAGGCGATGATCGAGCCGAAGAAGATCAGGTACGCCAGCGCCAGCCAGCCTTCAATCGGCGGCACAGCTTGCAGGTGTTCACCACTGACGGCGCTACCAATCAGCAGCACCACACCGCCAACGAGCATTTCCACCGCACTGGCCATCGCCCCCTGCGGCAATGGCAGATGCTTGCTCCATACCGAACCGAACGCCCAGGTCGCCGCTGCGAAAATCAGCAACGCCGCGCCCAGCGGACTCGATTGCAGGTTGGAACCCATGTTGAGCATGGCGATACCGATAATCCCCAACGCCACCCCGGCCCACTCCAGACGGGTATTGCGCGCGCCCCAGAAATATCCACAGAGCAAGGTGAACAATGGCACCGTTGCCACCGCCAACGCCGCCACGCCGGAGGCCACACCGGTGTGCTCAGCCACACTCACCGCGCCATTACCAAAACTCAACAGCAAAATCCCGATGATCCCCGCCGCTTTCCACTGCGCCCAGGTCGGCGCCGGTGCCCCGCGCCAGCGCAGAAAGGCATACATCAACGTACCCGCGATCACAAAGCGCACACCGCCGAGCATCAGCGGTGGCCAGTACTCGACGCCGATGCGGATCACCAGATAGGTCGATCCCCAAATCACATACAACGCAAAAAACGCGGCGATCAGCGGCAAGGAAAAACGGCGCAAGGCAGGCATGGGCAGCTCGAAAGTCTGGGCAGGGGATGGATTATTCTAGAAAGGCCCACGACTAAAAATAAGTTACAAAACCTGTTTATAGCGCCGGTACACTTTGGAAAGAACGGAGATCGACGGCTTAAGCCGTGATTTCGAAAGTCTGGCATTTTCAGGAGTCCGGCCTTGGATAAATACGACCGCATGCTGCTCAGCGCCCTGTTGGAAAACGGCCGTGCGTCCTACGCCGATCTGGCGCGCAAAGTTAACCTCTCCGCCCCGGCAGTTGCCGAGCGCGTGGCCAAGCTTGAGGCATCGGGCGTGATCACCGGCTATGAGGCGAAAATTGACCTGTCGAAAATCGGCCTGCCGATCCAGTGCATGATCGAATTGCGCCTGCACCAGAACGGCAGTCAGAAGGTTTACGACGAACTGGTGAAAATCCCGCAACTGACCGAATGCTTTCGAGTGACAGGTGATCCGTGCGTGATGATGAAGGCTGCGGTGGGATCGATGACGGAGCTGGAGGAGTTGATCAATCGCGTGGCGAAGTTTGGTTTCAGCAAGACCTCGATTGTGCTGTCGAGCGCCATCGAAAAGCGCGTGCCACTCGGCCAGATCGAAGGCAGCGGCAAATCCTGAGGATGATGATTCCTCCCTGTAGGAGTGAGCCTGCTCGCGATAGCGGCGCGTCAGTCGAAACGAATGTTGACTGACACACCGTCATCGCGAGCAGGCTCACTCCTACAGGGGGTCTGTGTTGGGCTTGGGATCAGCGATAGCGCTGCAGGTGCTCGCTGACTTTGGCGGCGGGGACTTTCTGCAGTTTGCACAGCAGGTCATGCGATAGCTCGCTGACGCCGTGCTTGTGCCGCAACTCATCAGCCAGATGCGCCATCAGATTGGCCGCCATCTCGGCATCGGCCATGGCCCGGTGAGCCTGCCCCGTGTGCGGCAGGCGCGCAAACGTGGTGAGCGTACCGAGCTTGTGGTTCGGCGCCGCCGGCATCAACCGCCGTGCCAGCAGCAACGAGCAGGCAAAGTTCTGCAACCGCGTGCGCTTGATCCGCCCCAGTTCAAAATCCCAGAACTTCTGGTCGAAGGATGCGTTGTGCGCTACCAGCGGCGTGCAGCCGACAAACTCATTGACCTCTTCCATCACCCGCTCCGCCGGCGGCGCGGTGCGCAGCATGGCGTTGCTGATGCCGGTCAGTTGCTCGATAAACGCCGGAACGCGGACGCCGGCGTTCATCAGGCTCTGGTAACGCTCGACGATGCGGCCGTTCTCCAGCATGACCACGGCGATTTCCGTGGCGCGGCAGCTGCTGTTCGGCGACAGGCCGGTGGTTTCAAAGTCGATGACTGCAATGCGTTCCAAACCGGGTTCAACTCCGTACAAATCAATTCTTCAGTAGCCGCTCAATTTTTCAGCAGCAGCGCGCCTTCGATCGGCACGTAACGGCTGGCGGCGCGGATCAGCGAGTTGGCGGTCAGGCCGGGCACGCCGTAGGCGACCGCTTGCACGCCGTGTTTGCTGATAATGCGTTCGAGCAGCATGTCGAAATCGCCGTCACCGGAGGCCAGGACAATTTCGTCGACGTGGTCGGCGGCGTCCATGATGTCGAGGGTGATGCCCACGTCCCAGTCGCCCTTGGCCGAGCCGTCGCTGCGCTGGATGTAGGGTTTGAGTTTCACGGTGAAGCCGAGGTTGCGCAGGATCTGCTGGAACTGCTGCTGCTTGCTGTCGCCACGGTCGATCGCGTAGGCGTAGGCCTCGACGATCTGTCCGTCCTTGCTGATGTCTGCCCACAATGCGGCGTAGTTGAAGTGACAACCATAGGCCTGACGCACGGTGTAGTAGAGGTTCTGCACGTCGGCGAACACTGCGATTTTTTTCACCGGAGTTCCTGTGGGCGCGCAAGCGCACGAAGCGGGATCAGGCGCCAGGCCCGAAAAAGGCGCTCAGTATGCCAGCCATCAGGAGGGTTCCGCGAATAATCGGCCCGGAGCCCTCAAGGGCTCCGGACGAATGGTGAGTCAGACGAAGGAATCGTCGTCATCAAAGAACGAGGAATTGTCGTTGCCGTAGTCGGTGTCGGTGAAGCCGCCCTGGTCATTGCCTGAGAAGCCGTTATCGGCCACACGCTGATCATCGCCCCAGCCGTTGCTGCTCTGGTCGGCGACCTGCGCCGGCTCTTCCTTGATCACTTCAACGATTTCTTCCGGTTGCTGATTGTGATGGAACAAGCTGCTGATGCCCTGCGCCAGCATCACGCCACCGGCCACACCGGCGGCGGTTTTCAAGGCGCCGCCGAGGAAGCTGCTGCCGGCCGCCGGAGCGGCTTGCTGCGCATAGTTAGGCGGCGCTGCGCCGAAGTTCTGTTGTGGCGCAGGAGCACCGAAGTTCTGCTGCGGTGCCGGCTCACGCCAACCGCCAGTGGACGCCGGGGCGGCGCTCTGGGTCGGCGCCGGACGCGGGCTGCCACCAAAAATGCTCGACAGGAAACCGCCACCACCGCTCGGCGCCGGTGCGGCACTCTGCGCTTTGGCCGATTGCAGTTCAGCCTGCAACTGCTGGACCTGTTGAGTCAGTTGCTTGTTCTGCTCATCGAGGCTTTTGAGCGCCGCCTCTTGCACCAGAATCGCCTGGGTCATGAAATAACCTGCCGCTGGCTGGCGGGTCAGGTGTTCCTTGATCCGCGCCTCAGCCTGGGCATCGCGCGGGGCTGCCTCCGTTTCGGCCTGTTGCAGCCGGGAAAACAGTCCATCGATCAGGGTTTGCTCTTCGCTGTTCATGGCGACCTCGTAGATTGCCGGGGATAACATTGCCCTCGTCCACATTGGCCGAGGTGCTCTCCTGTAATGGAGACGGTGACAAAACGTTTCAATGACCTTTACCGAATGTTTACGTTTGTGTCGCGCCAGCCATCATCGGTTAAAGTGAGCCACTGTTTTCGACCTGCGATACCGACTGATGAATGCCCTCGAAGTGCTGCGCGACTCTCTGTATTTTTTCAAACGCCATTTGGGCAGCATCGTACGGTTGTGCCTGCCGCTGGTGATTTTCGAAGCGTTTTTACAACAAGTGGTCGATCGCGCCAGCGGGCCGGAAAATATCTCGGCGATCAGTATCGTCGTCGGTCTGCTGGTGTATCCGCTGTACACCGCAGCGCTGATCCTGTTCCTCGATGCGCGCAGCCGTGGCGAAGCGCCGCGCAACCGTGACCTGCTGGCAATGGCCGCCACTCTGTGGCCGCGCTTCGCGTTGCTCACGGCGCTCAATACCTTGCTGATTCTGTTGGGCCTGTCGCTGTATTTCCTGCCAGGCCTGATGCTGATGGTCATGCTCGCGTTCGGCGAATACCTGTTGGTGCTGCGCGGCATGGGGCCTTTGCAGGCGATGAAAGAAAGCCTGCGCCTGACCCGTGGACACTTCTGGCGGATCCTGCTGTGCATTCTCTGTGTGATGACGCCACTGTGGTTGCTCAAAGGCGCGACATTGGCGGTGTACCCCGAGCCGCAGAATCCGCTGATTGCGGTACTGATCGACAGTGCTCACAGCTTCCTGCAACTGTTCACCAGCGTGGTGTTGTTCCGCCTGTTCATGCTGATCAGCGAATTGCCTGACAAACGCGACAGAGTGGTCTGACAGCACTGCGCTTGGGCTTCGAGACGGCCGTCAGGTATGCTCGGGCCACTTTCTGTAACGCTATAAGCCGAGCCATGACCCGTCTACTGCGCTACACCCTGTTTCTTTCTGTGCTCGCCCTTGTGCTGATTGGCGCGCTGATCTTCAGCCTGACCTGGCGCCCGGACGCCCGCGAAACCCTGCCAGTCAGTTGCACGGGAACGCCACCGACGCTGGTGCCGGGCCAGGCGCTGAAAGTCATGACCTGGAACGTGCAGTATCTGGCCGGCAAGCGTTACGTGTTCTGGAATGATCTGGCCCAGGGCAACGATGAAGCGCCGACACAGGAAGACATGGCCTTCAGCCTCGACGAAGTGGCGCGGGTGATCCGCGACGAGCAGCCCGATGTGGTGCTGTTGCAGGAGCTCGATGACGGCGCCAAGGCCAGCGACTATCAGAACCAGCTAAAACTGTTGCAGGAACGCGTCGCCGACCTGTACCCGTGCAGCGCCAGCGCATTCGACTGGAAAGCCGATTTCGTCCCTGATCGACACGTTTTCGGCAGCGTCGGCCGGCAACTGGCAACCCTGAGCCGCTATCGCATCGAACACGCCGAACGCCTGCAATTGCCGGTTGCTGCGGCCAATTTCATCAGCCGTCAATTCCAGCCAAAAGACGCCCTGCTCGCGACCAAACTGCCCCTGAGCGATGGTGGGCAACTGACCGTTTTCAATACCCATCTGGAGCGTGCCAGCCAGCCCGATGACACGTTGCAGGCGCAAGTGAGCGCCGTGGCCAAAGTGCTCGACAAGTACGAAAGTCAGGGCCTGCCATGGTTGATCGGTGGCGATTTCAATCTGCTGCCGCTCGGCCAGTTCCGCCGCCTGCCTGCCGAGCAGCGCACGCCCTACTCCGCCGACAGCGAACTGCATCTGCTGTGGGACAAGTACCCGATGATCCCGACCAACAACGAAGCCAGCGGCATCGACCGTGCGCAGTGGCTGACCCACTACCCCAACGACCCCGGCCTGAATGGCCCGGATCGCACGGTCGACTATCTGTTTTACAGCCCGAAGATCAAACGGGTGGAAGCGAGGGTGCGCCAGGACGATACGCTGCGCATCTCCGATCATCTGCCGGTGATTGCGCGCTTCCTGCTGCCGGCGGCGCCCTAGGCAGGGCCGAGGAGCATCGACCCGTCGCCCGAATTGACGATATGGAATCTCATGAAAATCTTATTGGTGTGCAAGGACATTGGTGGTTACGCGCGCAAACTGGCGGACTACCTGATGATCGACAATGACGTGTGTTTCATCGATACGTCAGCGATGCAGAACAGCTTTGATCGAGCGCCGAAGATCCTGCGCCGCCCGCTTAAACGCTGGGCGCAGTTACGCCAGTTCAAGAAGAGTATCGGTGCCTCAGGGCGCTTTGACGTTGCGTTGATCATCAACCCGGCGCAAATCGAGCCCAAGCAACTGACCGCCGGCCTCAATGCCAGCGAGCGCAAGATCGCCTACCTCTACGACAGTTTCAGTCGCTGGCCGATGACCCGGGAAGAACTTGCCGGTTATGACGAGGTGTTTTCTTTCGACCCGCAGAATGCTGAAAGCTACGGCCTGAAAAAGCTCCACAACTTCATTTACGACGACTACACCGCAGACGGCGAACCCGGTGAATACTCGGCGTTTGTGGTAATGGCGGGCAAGGATCGGGTGCCGGCACTTGAAGGCCTGGCGCAGGCATTCGATCGTCTCGGGGTGACCGATTACAAGTTTCTGGTGCAGTGCAAACCGATCCCGGGCGCGCATCCGGGTATCACGTTCTTCGAGCAGAGAATGTCACTGGCGTCTGTTGGCGAACTGGTAAAGCGCTCGCGCATCATTCTGGACATTTCCAAGCCTGGCCAGGCCGGGTTGAGCTTCCGTTTCTTTGAAGCCATGGCTTCACGAAAAAAAGTCATCACCACCAACAAGAGCGTGGTCGACTATGACTTTTACAACCCGGCGAACATCCTGGTCATTGATGAGGCCAACCCGGTGATTCCTGAACGGTTCATTACTGATCCGTATGTCGATGTGCCTGAACACATCTACCAGCAATACACCCTGCAGGGCTGGGTCAGAACCGTGTTTGCCCAGCAGTGAAATCACATCGCCGGCTGCCCCACAATGGCCAGGTGACATGACCGTTGGATCAATGCACTTCTTCCAGGTCATCATGCAGCAACCCGAAGATCTGCCGCTTCATGTCAATGAACGAGCGCTCCATGACCATGTCGAGCGAGCGCGGACGTTCGATTGGCACGTCGAGAATCTGCTTGATCCGCCCCGGTTTCGCGCCCATCACATAGACCCGATCGCCGAGCAGAATGGCTTCGTCGATGTCATGGGTGACGAACAACACGGTCTTCTTGCTGTTGCCCCACACCCGCAGCAACAACTGCTGCATCTGCAGACGTGTCTGGCTATCGAGCGCACCGAACGGTTCGTCCATCAGTAGAATCTGCGGATCATTGGCCAGTGCGCGGGCGATCGCCACGCGCTGCATCATCCCGCCCGACAGTTGCTTGGCGTAGTTGTCGGCGAACCCGCCGAGGCCGACTTCGTTGACGTAATAATCGACGATCTCCTTGCGCCGCGCCGCCGGCATGCCGCGGCGTTTGAGGCCGAACTCGACGTTCTGCCGCACGGTCAGCCACGGGAACAGCGTGTAACTCTGAAAGACCATGCCGCGATCCGCCCCGGGGCCTTGCACTTGCTGGCCGCCGACGTAGATCTCACCGGAGGTCGGCTCAGCCAGACCGGCGGTCAGGTACAACAGGCTCGACTTGCCACAACCCGATGGCCCGACCAGCACGGCAAACTGCTGATCCGGCACCTCGAACGAAACTTCTTCCAGCGCGGTAAACGTGCCGCCGTCAGGTTTCCTGTAACGCAGGCTGACCTTGTCCACCTGCAAGCGCGGCGCGGCTTGTGCCGGGGTCGCAACGGGTTCGATAAAACGATGATTGGCAGCAGTCACTGAGCCCATGCGGCAACCCTCAGGCGGAGAAAACGGAACAGTTGATCGGTGACCAGACCGAGCAGGCCGATGATCGCGATGGCGAGGAAAATCACGTCAACCTGAAAACCGCGCATGGCCTTCAGGCTCAGGTAACCCAAACCGCTGGACGCGGCGACCAGTTCAGCCACCACCAGATAAGTCCAGGCCCAGCCCATAGTTACCCGTAGGGTATCGAGCACGCCCGGCACCGAGGCCGGCGCGATCACATGCAACACCGCATCGCGGCGACTGGAACCCAAGGTGTAGGAGGCGTTGATCAGGTCCTTGGAAATGCCTTTCGAGACGTCGGCGATCATCACCAACTGCTGAAAGAACACACCGAAGATAATCACCGACACGCGCTGCTCCAGACCGATGCCGATCCACAAGATGAACAGCGGCACAAACGAGGTCACCGGCAGGTAACGAATGAAGTTCACCAGCGGTTCAAGGAACGCCTGAACGATGCGAAAGCTGCCCATCAGCAACCCCAACGGCACCGCCACCAACGACGACACGATGAAGCCGACCATCACCACTTCGACACTCGCCCACACATGTGTGCCGAGTGTGCCGTCGCGGCCCAGGCGCACGGCGGCTTCAACCACCGCGCCCGGCGTCGGCAAAAACATCCCTGGGACGATGCCGCCGTAAGACAGCCCGGCCCACAGGCCGACCAACAACACCCAGGCCAGAGCGCTGGCGCTCCACACCACTTGCACCGGCAACGCGGTTTTTGGCGTGAGGCTGCGGCTCAGCCACGAATTGCGCTTGAACATTGCACACCTCCTAGAGCGGGCTGACGAAACGGTTGTCGACCAGCTCGTCGTTGCTGACGTTGTAAGGTTTGCCCTGCAATTCGCTGGCGGTTTCGTTGGCCAGTTTGATCAGCGCTGCGCTGTCACCCGGTTTGCCCGGTGAGCCCAAGAGCTTCTCGCTCATGGCTTGATCGTAGAAACGCACGCCTTGCGCGGCGGCGGCCAGTTCCTTCGGATCGGACAGGTAACCGCCGACACCTTTGGCCATGATTTTGTAAGCGTCTTCCGGATGATCCTTGGTGTATTGCACGGCTTTGTACAACCCGGCGACCAAAGCCTTGACGTCTTCCGGCTGCTTCTCGATAACGCTGCAATTGAGCGCGACCACATCGACGATCACGCCGGGGGTGCTGCTGCTGTCGATCAGCACTTTGCCCTGCTGCTTGTCGCGCACCATCGACAGATGCGGCTCCCACGTGACGGCAGCGGGCACGCGACCGGCGATGAACGCGGTGGCGGCATCATCAGCGGTCATGTTCTGCACGGTGATGTCGCTCATCTTCATGCCGTTCTTTTTCAGCAAATAGGAGAGCCAGAACTGCGAGGTCGAACCTTCGTTGACGGCCACGGATTTGCCCTTGAGCTCTTGCAGGCTTTTCACATCCTTGCCGACCAGCACGCCATCGCCGCCATGGCTGTCATCCAACGCCGCGACTGCTTTGAAGCAGAACTGCGGGCGGTATTTGAGCACTTCATCGATGGTCGACGCCGAGCCGGACAGTTGCCCGGACGCCTGCGCGGCCATGTACATCGACGCCTCTTCGACCACCGGCAATTCGACGTTCAGACCGTTTTCCTTGAAGTAGCCCAGGTCCTGAGCCAGATACAGGGTGCCGTAGCCGACCCACGTGGTGTGGCCGATGGACAGGGTCCCGGCCTGGGCGCTGGTCGCGACCGTGGCGGCAAGAGCAGTGATTGCCAGAGGGTGAGTGAGACGGAGACACAAGGACTTGATCATGGAGCACTCCCGACGCTGTTGATTTAGTTTTGTCATGGGCAGTACGGTCGCCGGCCGTTGTGCAGTTGCTGCCATGGGTCTCTCGCGGACGTTTGGGCGGACAACATTCGGCTGGCGGGCAAGATCGATGGTGGCCCATGTGCGCGGTGAGGAAAATCAGGAAATTGTTGGCTGCAAATGATGAAAAAACTGGGTAGTGCGCACTGCTAAAGGGCGGGGATTGCGGGGATGCGCGAGGTGGGTGCAGATTGGGGATTTTCGGCGGCTGGGAGAATGCTATCGCTGGCAAGCCAGCTCCCACAGGGATCGTGGATGTGCCTGGATTGTGTGAACAACGCTGAAACCTGTGGGAGCTGGCTTGCCAGCGATGGTGCCGAAGCAGTCAATATCCATGCTGCTGACCCACCGCATTCGCGAGCAAGCTCGCGAAGGGGGCAACTCGGTCTCAGCGCAACTGGAACCAGGTGGTTTTCAACTGGGTGTATTTGTCGAACGAGTGCAGCGACAAATCGCGGCCAAAGCCCGATTGCTTGCCGCCGCCGAAAGGCACCGTCACATCCAGCGCATCCACAGTGTTGACCGACACCGTACCCGCTCGCAACTGCCGCGCCACACGATGCGCGCGGTTGAGGTCATCGGTCCACAACGACGCCGCCAGTCCATACACACTGTCATTGGCCAGCCGAATAGCCTCGGCCTCATCATCGAACGGCATCACCGCCAGCACTGGCCCGAATACCTCTTCGCGAAACAGCGGCATGTCGGCGGTTATACCGGTGAAAATCGTCGGTTCAATGAAGTTGTCAGAGCCATTGAAGCGCCGCTGCCCACCGCCACAAACCCGGGTCGCCCCCGACTGCTCGGCGTTGCGAATGAAGTGCATGATGCCCGCCGTCTGCCTGTGATCAACGATGGCGCCAGCGCTGCTCTGCGGATCCAGCGGATCACCGGGCAACCACCGTTCAGCCTGTGCTTTCAGCCGTTCCACGAACTCATCATGAATCGAACGCTCCACCAGCAAGCGCGAATTGGCCGAGCAGACTTCGCCCTGATTGAAGAAGATCCCGAACGCCGCTTTCTCCGCCGCCAGATCCAGATTCTGACAATCGGCGAACACCAGATTGGCGCTCTTGCCACCGCATTCCAGCCACACCTGTTTGAGGTTGGATCGAGCTGAATATTCCATGAAGTATTTACCCACCTGCGTCGAGCCGGTGAACACCAGGCAATCGACATCCGCGTGCAAACCCAACGCCTTGCCGGTCTGTTCGCCAAGCCCCGGCAACACGTTCAGCGCACCCGCTGGCAGCCCCGCTTCCAGCGCCAGCTCAGCCAGACGCAAGGCCGAAAACGGCGATTGCTCGGCCGGTTTTAAAATCACCGAATTGCCCGCCGCCAGCGCCGGGGCGAGTTTCCACGCGGCCATGTCCAATGGGAAATTCCACGGCACCACAGCAGCGACTACACCGAGTGCTTCACGGGTGATGGTCGCCAGCACATTCGGCGCACTTGGCGCGACCTGATCGTAAAGTTTGTCGATGCTTTCGGCGTACCAGCGAAACACCCCGGCGGCGCCCGGCACGTCGATGTTGTAAGCGTCCATCACCGGTTTGCCCATGTTCAGCGAGTCAAGCAAGGCCAGCTCTTCGCGATGACTCATCAGCAGATCAGCCAAGCGCAGCAGCACTTGCTTGCGCTCGGCTGGAGATCGTTGCGACCAGGTGCCAGCCTCGAACACCTGACGCGCATTGCGCACCGCCGCGTCCACATCCTCTTCGCCACACGCAGCGACATTCGCCAGGCATTGCCCGGTCGCCGGGTTGATCGCGGCAAAGGTCTGCCCCGATTGCGCAGCGCAATGTTTGCCGTCGATCACGGCCTGATCGGGAAACTTCAATGCAACGGCGCGGCGCTGCCACTCTGCAAGCTCGAACACGACGGATGCTCCTGAGGCGTTATTGTGCCTCGATGGTCGCTCAGGCCCGCACGGGCTAAAAATAGTAAAAATGTCTTCGCAGGCAATAAAAACACTGGGCAATGACTTCCCCCAAACGCTGTGCAGATGGCTATGGTTGAAGGATAAAAACATCGTCGTGCAATGGACGTGGCGGCGCACAAATTGCTTTGAAGTCGAGTCCGCTCGTCCTGAGGTTTGCCGTGGCCGCCTACAATTTGCGTCAGCTGAAGTATTTCATCACCACCGTCGAATGCGGCAGCGTTGCCGAGGCTTCACGCAAGCTGTACATCGCGCAGCCGGCGATTTCCACCGCGATCAAAGGACTGGAAGACAGCTTCGGTGTGCAACTGCTGATCCGTCATCACGCCCAAGGTGTGTCACTGACGCCAAGCGGTGCGCGGTTTTTTCGCAAGGCCCAAGAGTTGCTGCGCATGGCCAAGGAGTTCGAACAGAACGCCCTCGCCGACAACGACGTAGTCGCCGGGCAGATCGATATTGGTTGTTTCGAAACGGTCGCGCCGTTGTACCTGCCGCAGTTGATCGCCGGGTTCTCGGCGTTGTATCCGGGCGTGAAAATCCGCATTCGCGACGGTGAACAGCAAGAGCTGGTGCAAGGCCTGACGTCAGGCACGTTCGATCTGGTGATTCTTTATGAACACGAACTCGACGCGACCATCCAGACCGAACCGCTGATGCCGGCGCAACGCCCGTATGCGCTGTTGCCCGCCGACCACCGTTTTGCCCAATACAAACAAGTGTCGCTGCGCGATCTGTGTCTGGATCCGATGATCCTGCTCGACGTGCAGCCGAGCCGGACTTACTTCGTCAGCCTGTTTGAAGAACTGGGGCTGACGCCGCGCATCGAGTTCAGCTCGCCGTCGATTGAAATGGTACGCGGGATGGTCGGCCAGGGTTTCGGCTTCTCGATTCTGGTGACCAAACCGCATTCGGAATGCACCTACGACGGCAAGAAAGTCGTGTGCGTGGACATCGTCGAAGATGTCACCGGTTCGGGTTTGGTCGCGGCATGGCTCAAGCGCGGGCAACTGACCAAACCGGCGCAGTTGTTCGCCGATTATTGCCGCGAACAACTGACCGCAAAGACTCACCTTTAACAGCAAAGATCGCAGCCTGCGGCAGCTCCTACAGTATGTCGGTGTCGTACCGTCATTTTGTGGCCGACTTCAATTCGGTAGGAGCTGCCGAAGGCTGCGATCTTTTGCTCTTCAGGTCCCGCGCGGTTTGGCTCGCGCGGTCGCTTCGGCCACCAGCGGATCATCCGGCCAATAGTGCTTCGGATAGCGGCCCTTCAAATCCTTCTTCACCTCGGCATAGGTGCTGCGCCAGAAGTTGGCCAAATCCTGCGTCACCTGCACCGGCCGCCGCGCCGGCGACAGCAGATGCAACTTGACCACCTGCCGCCCGCCCGCAATCCGAGGCGTGTCCGCCAGCCCGAACAACTCCTGCAAACGCACAGCCAGAATCGGTGGAAACTCGCTGTAGTCCAGACGAATCGACGACCCCGACGGCACACTCAGATGATGCGGCGCCAGCTCATCGAGCTTTTGCGGCAGCGGCCATGGCAGCAGATTGCGGACGATGCTCGACAGATCGAGATTGGCAAAATGACTGAGTCGCGAGACCTTGCCCAGATACGGCATCAGCCAGTCTTCGAGGGTATCGAGCAACGTCGCATCGCTGACATCCGGCCATTGACTGTCGTCCTGATTGTTCAATTCCAACTGCCGCAACAACGCCACGCGCGCCTGCCACTGGCGCAGCTCCGGCGTCCACGGCAGCAGCTCCAGCCCCTTGCGCCGCACCAGATTGACCAGCGCCTGACTGCGCGCATTTTCATCGAGACCGGTCAACGGCTCACGGCTGAGAATCAGCTCGCCGACCTTGCGCTGACGCTCGGCGCGCAACACGCCTTCGCGCTCGTCCCAGTCCAGTTGATCGACGTTGCGTACCTGTTCGGCGAGCACTGAATCGAACAGCGCCGGATCGAAATCTGCCGCCAGATAAATCCGCTCTTCGCGCTGGCCCTGACGGCTGCCGAGGTCGGCAATGACGATCCACGGCTCTTTCATCAGGCTGTCGGCTTCGGCGAACAACGCCGCGCGACCGTTGGCCAGACGATATTCGGCGCCACCGGCACGCCGCTGTTGCGCGACGCGATCCGGATACGCCAGCGCCAGCAAGGCGCCGAGCCAACGCGGATGATCGGGATCGCTGACCGGCTCGCTGGCCTTGCCGCGCAAGTAACCGCGATATTGCCGCGCCAGTTGCTTGGCGCGCTGCACACCACCCTGCGCACCTCGAGCCGCACGTTCTTCACCCGAGAGCAGTACCAGCCGACTGTGCAGATCGGCCCCGGCGCCACGCAAGATATCGCGCTCGCCGAGCAACGCGGCGACATCGCACGCCATGTTGGCCAGACCCAACGCTTGCCCCCGCAGCAGCAAATGGCCGATGCGTGGATGCGCCGGCAACTCAGCCATGGCCTGACCATGAGTGGTCAGCGCCTCACCTTCCAGCGCGCCAAGCCTTTGCAACAAATCCTGCGCCTGCGTATAAGCCGCCGCTGGCGGGACATCCAGCCAGACCAGTTCGCCCGGCGTCACGCCCCAGCGCCCCAGTTGCAGGGCGAGGCTGGCAAGATCCGCCGAAAGAATTTCCGCGCTGCCATACGCTGCCAATTGTTCGTGCTGATCCTGCGACCACAAGCGATAACAAACACCCGGTTCCAGTCGCCCCGCCCGGCCCGCGCGCTGAGTGGCACTGGCCTTGGAAATCCGCTGGGTATCGAGACGCGTCATGCCGCTGCCGGGATCGAAACGCGGCACCCGCGCCAGCCCGGCGTCGATGACTACGCGCACACCGTTGATGGTCAGACTGGTCTCGGCGATATTGGTCGCCAGCACCACTTTGCGCTGCCCGGCCGGCGCCGGATCGATCGCCGCACGTTGCGCATTGAGGTCGAGTTCACCGTGCAACGGGCAGAGCAACACATCGCTGCGCTCACCAATCGAGTCGACCAATTGTTGATGAACGCGCCGGATTTCCGCCTGCCCCGGCAGAAACACCAACAGGCTGCCGGTTTCGTCGTGCAGCGCTTCAAGCACGGTTTGGGTGACGCGTTGATCAATGTATTCGCCGGGCTGAAACGGACGGCCCCAGCGCATCGTCACCGGATACATGCGGCCTTCGCTGCGCAGGATCGGCGCGTCGTCCAGCAACCCGGCCAGACGCTCGCCTTCGAGCGTGGCCGACATCAGCAAAATCTTCAGCGGCTGTTCAGCTCGGAACAGCTCACGACCGTTCAGACTTAAGGCCAGCGCCAGATCGGCGTCGAGGCTGCGTTCGTGGAATTCGTCGAAGATCAGCAGGCCCACGCCTTCCAGCGCCGGGTCATCCTGCAGACGCCGGGTGAGAATGCCTTCGGTGACCACTTCGATACGCGTATTGGGGCCGACCTTGCTGTCGAGACGGATGCGATAACCGACGGTTTCACCGACCTTCTCGCCCAGCTCACTGGCCAGACGTTCCGCCGCCGCACGCGCGGCGAGACGGCGCGGCTCGAGCATCAGAATGGTCTGCCCGGCCAGCCACGCTTCATTGAGCAAGGCCAAGGGCACACGGGTGGTTTTACCGGCGCCGGGCGGTGCTTCGAGCACGGCTTCGTGGCGCGTCGCCAAGGCTTCACGCAGAGCGGGTAAAACGTCATCGATTGGCAAAGAATTCATGCTGGCTCCAAAACAGAGGCCCGAGTATAACGGCGAACTGGCGGGCGTTCGTCAGGGTCTTAACTTCACACGACGACGCTTCGTTCTTAGATCAATCAGGAGATTTCCCCATGCGCTTACCTTTTCGCCTGATCGGCGGTGTACTGGTCGCCACCCTGCTCACGCAAATCACCGCGTGCGGTTCGATTTTCTACCCGGACCGGCGCGGTCAGATCGACGGCAAGATCGATCCGGCGATTGCCGTGCTCGACGCCGTGGGCCTGCTGTTCTACGTCATTCCCGGGCTGATCGCGTTTGCCGTCGACTTCGCCACCGGCGCGATCTACTTCGAACCGGGCCACACCGCGCAGATCGATCCGGCCAAGCTCAAGCAAGCCATCGGTCCGGACGGTCAAGTCGATAATCACAAGTTGCAGGCTATTCTCGAAAGCGAGTTGGGCCGAGATTTCCCACTGGATGACCCGCGCCTGATTCAACACAAGGGCAGCACTCAACAACTGGCGATGTTCGGCCTGCAACCCGCCGCTTAAAAAGGAAGTTAAATGACATCCAGCCCCGAACACGCCCGCCTGCTACGGCTGGCGACCCGCGCCTCGGTGGCGGTGGCGTGCACGCTGATCATCGCTAAAGCCATCGCCTGGTGGCTCAGCGGTTCGGTGAGCATGCTCGCCGGCCTCACCGACTCGGCGCTGGATGGCGTCACTTCGCTACTCAATCTGCTGGCGGTGCATTACGCGCTGCGCCCGGCCGATGACGATCACCGTTATGGTCACGGCAAGGCGGAATCGCTGGCGGGCATGGCGCAGGCGCTGTTCATTGGCGGCAGTGCGGTGTTGATTGCGTTTCAGGCCTACGAACGCATCCAGCATCCGGAACCGCTTGGCGCGCCGTGGATCAGCATTGGCGTGATCATTTTCTCATTGCTGCTGACGGTGGCCTTGCTGGTGCTGCAGCATCGAGTGATCAAGCAGACCGGTTCCAATGCCGTGCGTGCCGACTCACTGCATTACCGATCCGATCTGTTACTCAACGGCAGTATTCTGGTGGCGCTGATGTTGGCCGGGTTCGGCTGGCATCAACTGGATGCATGGTTCGGACTTGGCATTGCCGCCTATATCCTGTGGAGTGCGATCCAGATCGCCCGGGAAAGTTTTTCGGTGTTGATGGATGAAGAACTGCCAACAGATGTCAGTCAGCACATGCTCGAACTGGCGTGCAGTGTGCCGGGCGTATTGGGCGCGCATGACTTGCGCACGAGGATTTCCGGCAACCACTGGTTCGTGCAGTTGCACCTGGAGTTGCCGGGGGAGCTGACCCTGTCAGTGGCGCACGGCATCAGCGACCAAGCCGCCGATGCCATTCACAAGGCCTACCCGCGGGCCGAAGTGCTGGTGCACGCCGACCCGCAGGAAGTGGTCAAGTCAGAGCGAGCGCAAACCCGGCTTCAGTAACTGACCTGATAACCGCGACTGCTCAGGCAATTGCCCTGCGCCTGACGGTACGCCTGCACCACTTCGGGCGCCGGTTGATACGTCGCGGTGCGCGGATCGAAACCGCTTTGCTGCACCGCGTACTGGTAGCACTGATAACCGTCTTGCTGCACCTGCTCCGGCGACTGGCCGTTGGCCGGATACGCTTCGACGTCATAGCCTTGGGATTGCGGCTGCGGCTGTTGCTGCACCGGCGGCTCGACCACCACGTAATCCTGCGTCGCTTCCTGATACGCGTAGTAGGAACCGGCGGCGAGGAACAGCAGCGAACCACCGATCCACACCTCACGGGCGTAATCCGGCAAATACTGGATGCGAATCCCGCGCGGCGGCTGCACGACGATGTAGCGCGGGCCTTGCGGGCGATACCAGTAGCCGCCGGAAAAGAAGTAATCCTGACCACGATACGGCACGCGGTAATCGCGATCCGGGAAGCGGTCGATCACATGTCCTGGCCGGTATTGCGGGCCTGGACCCCAACCGTTGCCATGCCCGTCGGGGCGCCCCGGCCAGCGATTGTCGTTGGGCCGGTTGCCGGTCTGCCATTGCTGGTTGTGGTAACCGTTCTGCGGACGCTCGTCGCGGTAGTAACCCTGACGCGGCTCTTGAGTCTGGCGTACGGCGTCGGGCCGTGGCTGGATCGGTAGGCTGTTGGCCGGCAGTTGCGGCGGTGGTGGCGGCTGACGTACCGGGTTGGGGTTGTAAGCCGGGCGATTCTGATCGCGGTTCTGCCACTGGCCATTGTTGTTGCCGTTGTGCTCGAACTGGCGGCTGTTGTCGCCACGAATGATTTCGTTGTTCTGCGGGCGCGGCTGATTCTGTTGCGGCTGATTCTGCGATGGATTGTTCTGCGGACGCGGCTGATTGTTGCCGCCACGGCCCTGATTGTTGCCCTGATGATCCTGACCGTGGCCTCCGCCATCCGGGCCGCGATTCTGTGGCTCATCGGCGAGCGTTTGCACACTGACACTCACACACAGCAAACCAACACTGGCCAGACGCCAAATGCGCGAATTCATGCTTTTTCTCACTGCGGGGCCTGTAAATGTAAGAGGACTTGTAGCTAAGACCGGGATTACACACACCGGGTTCTGCAACAGGTTATCAGTCACGCAACTTATTTATTGAGCGCCCGGCATGAAATCGCAGGCAAGAAAAAAGGGAGACCCGTCGGCCTCCCTTCTAGAGAACTTCGTCCTGGCTCGACGCTTTTGACGTCGGCTCACCTCACGCCGTCTTCTGGACAGTGTGCAGCTCGGGGGCCGGCACAACCCCGGTGGGGGTGGCGGCCGCGGCAGGCCGGATAGGGCGGGCCGCGTGGACTGTGTTACCGAGCAGTGATTCTGGTGATAAGAATAGGCCTGAGGCGGCGGCAGAGGATTGCGAAGATTGCTGAAATAAACACCACTTGCGCAATTTTTAACCCTGGATAGATAATCCGCCGCAATAGTTACAACCAAGGACAGATTGATGAGCAAACTCGACCGTTACGACCTGAGCATTTTGGCGGAATTGCAGCGCGACGCCCGCATCTCCAACCAGGAATTGGCCGAGCGCATCGGTCTGTCGCCCTCCCCTTGCTCGCGCCGGGTCAAGCAACTGGAAGACGACGGGTATATTTCGCGTCAGGTGGCGTTGCTCGATCGCAAGATGCTTGGGCTGAGCCTAACGGCGTATGTGCTGATCGGCATGGACCGGCATACGCCGGAGCGTTTTGAGAACTTCGAGGCGGCGATTCGCACGTTGCCGCAGGTGTTGGAGTGCAGTCTGGTGACGGGTGTGGATGCCGATTACCAGTTGAAAGTGGTGGTGCCGGATATGGATCACTATCAGAAGCTGTTGCTGGGGCATTTGACCCGGATCGAAGGGGTGACCAGCGTTCGTTCAAGCTTCGTACTGAATCAGGTGCTCAACAGCACAGAACTGCCGCTGACCCACCTGCGCAACTGATCAAAAGCCCCTCACCCCAGCCCTCTCCCGGAGGGAGAGGGGGCCGACCGTGAGATGCTGAAGAAGTACGCCGACCTGAGCGTTCTGCTGTGAATTCATAATCGACTCGATCTTTCAGGTCGATGTATGACGCCAGACACCTCGGTCAGTCCCCTCTCCCTACGGGAGAGGGCTAGGGTGAGGGCAAAGGCTTCGGATCAGACCCAGATCAATGCCACCCCACACACCTTGGCGTATACTCGCCGCGCCCTTTTTGCCCCATGCGCGCCGGAGAAACCCAATGGATCCAGCATTATTAGAAGAGTGGATGATGACCGGCCTGGTCAGCATCCTGATCATTTTCATGGGTTTCATCGTCTGGGATTTGGCGAAGAAGTCCAAGGCCGGGCGCTTTGGCTCGTTCATTCTGTTCTTCGTGCTGGGCCTGGGCGTGGCCGCGTTCATCATCAAGAGTGTGGTGATCGGCCTGATCGAATCCGGCGCTCTATAAGCGCGCCGGCACTTCCTTCCACTGGCCCTGATCAAGCCCTTCGATCGACCAGTCGCCAATTCTCACCCGCACCAGCCGCAATGTCGGCAACCCGACTGCCGCGGTCATGCGCCGTACCTGACGGTTGCGCCCTTCGCGAATCACCAGCTCCAGCCATGAAGTCGGTATGGTCGCGCGAAAGCGCACCGGCGGATTGCGCGGCCACAACTCAGGCTCGTCCAGTTGTTGCGCTTCGGCCGGCAAGGTCATGCCGTCATTCAACTCAACACCATCCCGCAGACGCTGCAACTGCTCGGCCGTCGGCACGCCTTCGACCTGCACCCAATAAGTCTTCGCCAGTTTGTGTTTCGGATCGGCGATGCGCGCCTGCAACTGCCCGTCGTTGGTCAGTAGCAACAACCCTTCGCTGTCACGATCCAGGCGACCGGCCGGATAAATGCCGGGCACATCAATGAAATCCTTGAGGGTCGCCCGCCCTTCGCCGTCGCTGAATTGCGTCAGCACATCGAACGGTTTGTTGAACAGGATCAATTTCGGCTCGGCCGGTGGTGCCTTGGCAACACGGCGCGGGGAAGACGACTGAAACTTCGCGCCAGGGCGGCGGGAAGGTGGACGTGGAGGACGGGACATGGCGAAAAGAACATCTAACGGTCGAGGCTGACAATGCTAGTGCCCCGACCGCCAAATGACCACGACTAACCGTTAACGGAACGGCGGTTCGTCGAAGCTGCGCAGTTTGCGCGAGTGCAGCGAGTTGAGTTCAGTGCGCAGCAGGTCCACCGCTTCGATGCCGATCTTCAAGTGCTGGCTGACCGCACGCTCATAGAAGGCGTTGGCCGAACCCGGCAGCTTGATTTCACTGTGCAGCGGTTTGTCCGAAACGCACAGCAACGTGCCGTACGGCACCCGCAAGCGATAACCCTGCGCGGCAATCGTGCCGCTTTCCATGTCCACCGCCACGGCGCGGGACAGATTGATCAACGGCCGCTCCTGCGCCCAGCGCAATTCCCAGTTACGGTCGTCGTAGGTCAGCACGGTGCCGGTGCGCAGGCGTTTTTTCAGGTCATCGCCCTTCTCGCCGGTGACATTCGCCGCTGCTTGTTGCAGCGCCATTTGCACTTCGGCCAGTGCCGGGATCGGAATGTTCGGCGGCACCACGCGGTCAAGAATGCCGTCGCGACGCATATAAGCGTGGGCCAGCACATAGTCGCCAATGGTCTGCGACTGACGCAGGCCACCGCAGTGGCCGATCATCAGCCAGCAATGCGGACGCAGCACCGCCAGGTGATCGGTGATGTTCTTGGCGTTGGACGGGCCGACGCCGATGTTGACCAGGGTCACGCCGTGGCCATCGCTGGCAATCAGGTGATAGGCCGGCATCTGGTAACGGTGCCAGACCACACCGGCAGCAATCGCCGACGCTTCGCCGTGATCCATGCCCTTCTCGATGATCACGTTGCCCGGCAAGACCATGCGCACGAAACGTGGGTCGCTGCGCAGTTGCTCCAGACCATGGACGATGAACTGGTCGACGTAGCGGTGATAGTTGGTCAGCAGAATCCACGGCTGCACATGGCGCCAGTCGCTGCCGGTGTAGTGCACCAGACGACGCAGCGAGAAATCCACGCGCGCGGCGTCGAACAAGGCCAGTGGCAGCGGATCGGTGTTTTCCCAGTCGTAGAGACCGTCGGCGATGCCGTCGGTGGCCGCGGACAGGTCGGTACTCGGGAACACCCGCGCCAGCACGGCAGCGGTGACGCCGGAGCCAGCCAGCTCATCGCCCTGCTCGACCACATACGGATACGGAATATTCTGCTGGCTGACGCCGACTTCCACGGTCACGGTGAAGTCGTGCATCAACGGCACAAGCTGTTCGAGCAGGTATTTGCGGAATGCCGCCGGGTGGGTGACGGTGACGCTATAAGTGCCCGGCAATTGCACCTTGGCGTAAGCGCGGGTGGTCTGTGGGACTTCGCCCTGGCAATGGTAGGTCAGACGCAGTTCGGGATAACGAAACAGAGCACGCTGCGCAGCGTCGGGTTCGACGCGATCCTTGAGGTAACGCTTGAGCGCCGAGTTCAGCGCAGTGGTGGCCCGCTCGTGCAACTCGGCCAGACGATCCACGGCTTGTTCGGCGGTTTGAACGACAATAAACGCTTCGGTCACGATCAGCTTCCTGTGTTCTGACTTGCAGAGCTTCATCTTGCCTGCATCGTGGCGTCACGGGAACAGTGGCGTTGTGGGTGTACCCAAATCTTTCAGACAAAGCGAACCCCTGTGGGAGCTGGCTTGCCAGCGATGAGGCCGGCACATGCAACATCAGTGTTGACTGACAGGCCGCCATCGCTGGCAAGCCAGCTCCCACAGGGTTTTGTAGTGTTGGGGAGATTGCGGTCAGAAACCTTGTGGGGTCGAGCGGGCGACGATAGCTTCAACGTCCAGCCCACGCGGCAAGGCGCCGTACACGCGACCGCCACTGCTCAGACGGCTGGCAATGAACGCATCGCTGACCGCCGAGTTGCCGGCTTCCAGCAATAGCTTGGCCTGCAAACCGAGCGCGATGTCTTCGGTCAGTTGCCGCGCCCGGTACTGAATATCACTGGTGTCCTTGAACTGCGCCTGCAATTGCTGAATATGCGCGGCCAGCCGTTTGTCACCATGTCCATCACCGAGTTCGCTGAACAACACATCCAGCACACCCGGCTCTTTCGACAACGCGCGCAGCACGTCGAGGCACTGCACATTCCCCGAACCTTCCCACGTCGAATTCACCGGCGCCTCACGGTACAGGCGCGGCAGGATACTGTCCTCGACATACCCGGCGCCGCCTATGCACTCGGCCGCTTCATTGATCATCCCCGGCGCACGTTTGCAGATCCAATACTTGCCCACCGCTGTCACCAGCCGCGCGAATTGCGCTTCATGGCGATCATTCAGATGATCCAGCGCCTTGCCCATGCGTAAACTCAGGGCCAGCGCGGCTTCGCTTTCCAGGGCCAGATCTGCCAGTACGTTCTGCATCAATGGCTGTTCGCTGAGCAGTTTGCCGCCGACCTTGCGGTGCGCGCAGTGGTGGCTGGCCTGGGTCAGCGCCTGGCGCATCAGCGCGCTGGAACCGACCATGCAATCAAATCGGGTCATGGCGACCATTTCGATGATGGTCGGCACACCGCGCCCTTCCTCGCCAACCATCCACGCCAGCGCGCCACGGAACTCCACTTCGCTGGAGGCGTTGGACTGGTTACCGAGTTTGTTTTTCAGACGCTGGATGTAGAACTGATTACGCGTGTCATCCGGGCGATGGCGTGGCAGCAGGAAGCAGGTCAAACCCTTGTCGGTCTGCGCCAGCGTCAGGAAGGCATCGCACATCGGCGCCGAGCAGAACCACTTGTGCCCGACCAGTTCATAGGCCTCGCCCGGGCCACTGGCGCCGACCGGGTAAGCCTTGGTGGTGTTGGCGCGCACGTCGGTGCCGCCCTGTTTTTCAGTCATCGCCATGCCGATGGTCACGCCGGCCTTGTGCGCCATACCGACGTTGCGCGGATCGTACTCGGTGGCGAGGACTTTCGGCAGCCACTGTTCAGCGATATTCGGCTGCAAACGCAGGGCCGGCACACTGGCGAAGGTCATGGTCAACGGGCAGCCGCTGCCCGCCTCTGCCTGGCTGTGCAGATAGCTCATGGACGCGCGGGCGACGTGAGCACCGTCCTGCGGATGAGTCCATGGCAGCGAGGTCAGACCATGTTCAATCGCGGTGCGCATCAGTTGGTGATAAGCCGGATGAAATTCCACCAGATCAATGCGATGGCCGTAGCGATCATGGCTGGCAAACACCGGTTTGTTCTGGTTGGCGAGGAACCCGGCTTCCATCAGCGGGCCACCGGCGAGCGCGCCGTAGGCATCGATCCGCGACTCCGCCCACCCGGCACCAAAGCGCCGCGACCACTCCTGCAATGGCAGGTCGATGCGATACAGATTGGTGCCGTCCAGCGACGGCGGCTGGTTGGTGACTTCGTGGGTTTCGGCGAACTGATGCAGGTTCATGACGGGGCTCCTTGGTCATCCAGAAGGTCAGTTAAGCACCGCCCCAAGATCGATCAAAGTGTCATATCCGCCGATTTTGCGGCGCTTTTACCCTGTCAGCAACACAGCACCCGGCGCTCCAGCGCGGACTGCAACTCTTCGAATTTCACCGGTTTGTTCAAGTAATCGATGGGCGCGCCAGGCGTGCAAAGTTCCCGCTCGACGGTCAGCGCCAGCATGAACACCGGCAGATTCGCGCAGCCCGGCAATGCATGAATCTGGCAGCACAACGCTGCGCCCTCCTGAGCAGGTAGCTGGCAATCGATGAGCACAGCATCGAAGGCCTCACGCTGCAAGCAATCCAGCGCCGCCGCGCCGTTATCGGCAGTACGCACGCGGAAGCCGAGCTTGAGCAACATGCCGCGCATCACCAGTTGGTTGACGCTGTTGTCGTCCACCAGCAACACCGTGCAGTCCTGTGGTGCGCGCACAAAATGGCGCGAAGGCGCCGGGATCGACGCCGGTTCAATTACCGGTAGTTCGAACTCGACATCCAGCTGGAAGCGGCTGCCACGCCCGGGTTCCGAGCGGTGCGTGAGCTTGCCGTCGAGCAGCTCGACCAACTGTCGGCAGATCGCCAGGCCGACGCCCAATCCGCCATATTCGCGGGTCATCGAGCCGTCGAGCTGGAAGAAGCGCTGATACATCGTCGCCTCGCCCAGATCGGTGAAACCGATGCCGGTGTCGATCACCGCAAACGACAGGGCCAAACGATTGCCCGTCGACGGTTTGCCGGTAACCCGCAGTGCCAGACCACCAACGCGGGTGAACTTGATCGCGTTATCCAGCAGGCATTCCAGGCATTGCGCGAGTTTGGCGCTGTCGCCATACAAGCGATCCGGCAAGGTCGGCAGTACTTCAACCTTGAAATCCAGCGACTTGCTCGCCGCGTTGCCGTCGAACTGCACGCGCAATGCTTCGACCACCGCACGCAGGCTGAAACTGCCCGGCGCAGCCTTGAGTTTGCCGGCCTGCAATTCGGTGAGGGTGAGGATGCCGTTGACCATGCGCATCATGTCCCGCGCGGAACCGGCGGCGGTTTGCTGATATTGCTCAAGCTCCGGATCCAGATCGACGGTCTGCATCAGTTCCAGCGAACCGATCACACCGTTCATCGGCGTGCGCAGTTCATGCGTCAGGGTCGCGAGGAATTCATCCTTGAGCTTGTTGCTGTGGGCCAGTTGCTGGTTGAGCACTTCGAGTTTCTGCCCGGCGTCGTACAACGTCTGCGCCTGTTGCTCACGCATCGCGTTGATACGGTCGGCCAGCGCCAGCGACAGCAGCGCCACTTCGATGGCCGAACCGATCTGGCTGGCGTACATGGTCAGGAACACGTTCGGCAGCAGGCCGAGCACCATCAGGGTGTTGACGATGCCGCCAAGCAGGAACGCCGACCAGGCAATGATGAAGTAACGTGCCACCCGCAAGCCGCGCCACCAGGCCAGAATCCCGGCGGCGAAAATCACGACCGTAAAGGTCAGCGCCAGTATCGTCGCCAGACGCAGCGACAACGCGTAACTGGTCATCAGCGACAAACCAACCACCAGCGCGCCGAACGCGATCAGCGCAATCAGCAAGCGATCGAGCCAACGGCTGTGGTTTTTGGTCTGCAGGAAGCTGCGGGCGAACTGACTGCCGAACAGCCCCGCACAGCCGATGAAGAATGGCGTCGCGGCGTTGGCCCACCATGGGTTGTCAGGCCAGAAGTACTCGACTGCCGCACCGTTCACCGACAGTTGATAGAGGCCGAACGAGGCAATATAGAAGATGTAATAGAGATAGCTGGTGTCGCGCACGCTGAGGAAGATGAACAGGTTGTAAACCAGCATCCCCAAAAGCACGCCATAAATGATGCCCAGCACATACAGGCGCACCGGCTGGTCTTCGAGGTACGCAGTACTCGACCATAACGTCACCGGTGCCTGAATCGAGCCTTCGCTGGCGAGTCGCAGGTACACGGTTTGCTGTTGATTCGGCGTGAATGAAAGGTCGAACAAATAGTTGTTCTGGCGGATCTCGCGACTGGCGAACGGCAGGGCGTCGCCGGTTTGCCGGACGAGGCGGTAGTCGCCACTGGCGTCAGGCATGTAGAGGTCGAGATGGTCGAGCGGTGGATACGCCAGCTCCAGCAGCCAGGTGCGTTGGGCGGCGGGATTGCTCGGACGGTAGTGCAGGTCGATCTTCAGCCAGAACGCCGAGCGCGAGTATCCGGCATTGAGCGTGGCTTTATCGTGAGCTTTGAAATTACCGGCGGCAGCCTGCGCGCGAACATCGGCAATGCTCGCCTGACCACTGGGGTCTTCGAACACTTGCAGTGATCGGCCCAGAGGGAGGCTCTGGGTAAATTCGTCGAATTCGACGGCGCTCGCCATAAAGGGCAAGCAGAACAGCAACATCAGCAAATAGCGCATTGAAGCCCCAGCGTGGCTCGTCCGGTTGTGTCAGGAAGCCCCCCATTCCCTTTGAGTAGACGTAAAACCGGTATTACCTGTTATTGGTTTGGATCCAGACTAGCATAGCCGTTGATGGCCATTGAGCACCATTGAAATTTTTCCTACAAAGGCTCTAGAACGGGCGTTCCAGAGCAAAGCGGCGAGCTAGAGCTGTTGGATCGGTCAGGTAGACAAAAAGATCGCAGACCGCGGCAGCTCCTACACTTGAATGCGCTCCCTAGTAGGAGCTGCCGCAGGCTGCGATCTTTTGATCTTGCTGTTCCACCCACACCCGAAAATCAGCTTTGGTGGTAAGCTCGCGCACCATGAATATCTACAGCTCCCGCCCCGTTGTCCTCTGTCTCTCCGGCCACGACCCCAGTGGTGGCGCCGGCTTGCAGGCAGATATCGAAGCCCTGCTCGCGCAGGGTTGCCATGCGGCTCCGGCCGTCACCGCCCTGACCGTGCAAGACACCGTCAACGTCACTGACTTCCGCGTCCTCGACCGTGAGTGGGTACTGGCTCAAGCCAATGCCGTGCTCAACGACTCCGAAGTCGCGGCGGTCAAACTGGGCATGCTCGGTTCGCTGGAAATGGTCGACACTGTTGTCGAACTGCTTTCGGCACACCCGCACTTGCCGGTGGTCTGCGACCCGGTACTGCGCGCCGGTGGCGGCGGTCGCCTGGGCAAGGACGAAGTCGGTTATGCGATGCGCGAGCGTCTGCTGCCGCTGTCGATCATTGCCACCCCCAACCTTCCCGAAGCGCGCATCCTCGCCGAACTGCCCGAAGGCACCGCGGACGAGTGCGCAGAAAAACTCCTGCCGTTCGTCAAAAACCTGCTGATCACCGGCGGCCACGGCGACGAAACTGAAATCCATAACCGCGTGTACAGCCGCGACGGTCTGCGCGAAACCTTTATCTGCCAGCGTCTGCCGGGCAGTTATCACGGTTCCGGTTGTACCTTGGCCAGCGCATTGGCCGGTCGTCTGGCGCAGGGCGAACACCTCGCCAGCGCCGTGCGCAGTGCATTGGATTACACCTGGCGCACCCTGCGCGATGCCGAACAACTGGGCAAAGGCCAGTTCGTCCCGCGTCGCCTGCCGCTGGATTTCTGCTCGTAACGTCGTGAGGTCTGCCCGATGAAACTACGTGGCCTGTATGCCATCACCGACAGCCAACTGCTGGCGGGCAAGTTTCTGTCTTACGTGGAGGCGGCGCTGGAAGGCGGCGTCACCCTGCTGCAATACCGCGACAAGAGCAGCGACGAGGCCCGCCGCTTGCGCGAGGCCGAGGCACTGCGCGATTTGTGCGAGCGCTATAAGACGCAGCTGATCATCAACGATGACGCTGAACTGGCCGCACGCCTCAACGTCGGCGTGCACTTGGGTCAGACCGACGGTCCACTGTCGCCGACCCGCGCCCTGCTCGGTTCGAAAGCGATCATCGGTTCGACCTGCCACGCGCAAATCGCGCTGGCCGAACAAGCGGCAAAAGAAGGCGCGAGTTACGTCGCCTTCGGCCGCTTCTTCAACTCCAACACCAAGCCCGGCGCGCCGACCTGCAGCCTCGATCTGCTGGACGAAGCCAAGCGCACGCTGCATCTGCCGGTCTGCGCGATTGGCGGCATCACCCTCGACAACGCCGCGCCGCTGGTGGCCCATGGGGTCGACTTGCTGGCCGTGGTTCACGGTCTGTTTGGTGCCGAAAGCACCGCCGAAGTGACCCGCCGCGCCCGCGCGTTCAATGAATTACTGAAAGTCTGATTTGAGAGCCCGATCATGTCTCGTTCCGAAACTTTGTTTGCCAACGCTCAGAAACACATTCCCGGTGGCGTGAACTCGCCCGTTCGTGCGTTCAAGAGCGTTGGCGGCACCCCGCTGTTCTTCAAACACGCCGAAGGCGCTTACGTGACCGACGAAGACGACAAGCGTTATGTCGATTACGTCGGCTCGTGGGGTCCGATGATCCTCGGCCACAGCCACCCGGACGTGCTCGACGCGGTGCGCAATCAGCTGCAACACGGCTTGTCGTATGGCGCGCCGACGGCGATGGAAACCGAGATGGCCGACCTGGTCTGCTCGCTGGTGCCCTCGATGGACATGGTGCGCATGGTCAGCTCCGGCACCGAAGCGACCATGAGCGCGATCCGTCTGGCCCGTGGTTACACCGGCCGCGACAGCATCATCAAGTTCGAAGGCTGCTACCACGGTCACTCCGACAGCCTGCTGGTCAAGGCCGGTTCCGGCGCACTGACCCAAGGCGTGCCGAGCTCCGCCGGCGTACCGGCAGCATTCGCCAAACACACCCTGACCCTGCCGTTCAACGACATCGACGCGGTTGAAAAGATGCTCGCTGAAGTTGGCAAGGACGTGGCGTGCATCATCGTTGAACCGGTGGCCGGCAACATGAACTGCGTGCCGCCAGCGCCAGGTTTCCTCGAAGGTCTGCGTTCACTGTGCGACAAGCATGGCGTAGTGCTGATTTTCGACGAAGTGATGACCGGTTTCCGCGTTGCCCTCGGCGGTGCCCAGGCGTACTACGGGGTCAATCCTGACTTGACCACTTTCGGCAAGATCATCGGCGGCGGCATGCCGGTCGGCTGCTTCGGCGGCAAGCGTGAAATCATGGAACGCATCGCGCCGTTGGGTCCGGTGTATCAGGCCGGTACGCTGTCGGGTAACCCGCTGGCCATGGCCGCCGGTTTGACCACGCTGCGTTTGATCAGTCGTCCAGGCTTTCACGCCGAGTTGACCGACTACACCACGCGTCTGCTCGACGGTCTGCAACAACGCGCCGATGCCGCGGGCATTCCGTTCGTGACCACTCAGGCCGGCGGCATGTTCGGTCTGTACTTCAGCGGCGCCGATGACATCGTCACCTTTGAAGACGTGATGGCCAGCGACGCTGCCCTGTTCGGTCGCTTCTTCCACCTGATGCTGGAAGGTGGCGTTTACCTGGCACCGAGCGCCTTCGAAGCCGGTTTCACCTCGATCGCCCACGGTGAAGCCGAGTTGCAACTGACGCTGGACGCTGCCGAGCGCGCCTTCGCCGCACTGAAATAATCGCACTGCCGCTGACGTTGGCTATCGCCAGCGTCAGCATTCACCTACATCCGCGCTGTTTTTCCGATGCTCCTGCTAAAAATCTCCCCTAAAGTGGGCGATATATTCCCCGTGCAGCAGAAAAACGAGTAAAGACTTTGTAAGGTTGGCCCTGCTTATTTCATAATGCGCGCTTATTGGATCCCTCGATGGGTCCGCGTGCCCTTCAGAGGTAAGTCGATTCCCATGAACCGCACCGGCCGCACCCTTGCCTTGGGCTGCCTGTTGCTCCTTCAGCCCCTGCTCGCGCATGCACAAGCAGGCGGCAACTCGTTGTTGATCCCGGCGATGGGTCGTTGCACCCTCAATACTCAGCCGCAAGACGTCACGCAGGCACTGGCCGCCTGCCAGAAAGCGGCGGACGAAGGGGATGCGCAAGCGCAATACGAGTTGGGTGAGTTCTACTACGACGGCAAGAATGCGCCGCGCGACCTCAATCAAGCCCTGAGCTACTTCGAAAAGGCCTCACTGCAAGGCCACGCTCAGGCACAGTTCAAACTCGGCACGATGTTCTTCCACGGTGAAGGCGTGCAGGCCAACAACATTCAGGCGTATATCGTGCTGAAGATGGCGGCGGTCAACGGCGCTGAAGATGCGCTGGACACGGCCGACGAAGTCTCCGAAAAAATGTCCCGCGAAGACCTTGAGACTGCCACCCAGGTGCTTGGGCAAATTTTCCGTAAATACCTGATGGAACTGCAGAGCGCCGATGGGCGTACGCCGTTCTCGCCTCTTCCCTGACCGCCGATAGTTCCCACGCTCTGCGTGGGAACTCATCCCGTTACGGTCCGCGTCACCGACGCAGAGCGTCGAAGGCGGCATTCCCACGCAGAGCGTGGGAACGATCAAAAATCCAGATCCGGTTTTACTTCTCAGGCATCGGCATCGGGAACGGCATCACGTTGCCGACCGCGCCACGTGCTTCGCTGATTTTCGGGGTACCCAGACGCTCAACCTCGTCGATGCGCACAATCGAATGCATCGGCACAAAGCTGCGCACCACGCCTTCGAACTGCGCCTTGAGCTTTTCTTCGCTCGGATCGACGACCACTTGCGTGCGCTCGCCAAAGACGAACTCTTCCACTTCCAGAAAACCCCACAGATCACTTTGATAGATCTGCTTGGCGTACATTTCGAACACCTGGCCCTGGTTGAGGAAAATCACCTTATAGATTGGAGCTTCGCGTTTGGTCATGGCGGGGGGATAACATCGGGGATAAAAATGAGGGCGCAAACTATAGCATAGCCTCCGGACGCACAGCGGTAGGAACCTGCGGGCTTGTTCCCTATAATGCCGGGTTCTTTGAATCACGTGACGACACTAATCCATGGCCAAGAAGCTTTACATCGAAACCCACGGTTGCCAGATGAACGAGTACGACAGCTCGCGCATGGTCGATCTGCTGGGTGAACATCAGGCCCTGGAAGTCACCGCTCGCGCGGAGGACGCCGACGTGATTCTGCTCAACACCTGCTCGATCCGCGAGCGCGCGCAAGATCGCGTGTACTCGCAGCTCGGCCGCTGGCGCGAACTGAAACTGGCCAACCCGGAGATGGTGATCGCCGTTGGCGGTTGCGTGGCCAGTCAGGAAGGCGCAGCGATTCGTGATCGCGCCCCATACGTCGATGTCGTGTTCGGCCCGCAGACGCTGCACCGCCTGCCGGAAATGATCGACGCCGCGCGCATCACCAAGCTGCCGCAAGTCGACGTGTCGTTCCCGGAAATCGAAAAATTCGACCACTTGCCCGAGCCGCGTATCGATGGCCCGAGCGCTTATGTGTCGGTGATGGAAGGCTGCAGCAAGTACTGCACGTTCTGCGTGGTGCCTTATACCCGCGGCGAAGAAGTCAGCCGGCCGTTCGATGACGTGATCGCCGAAGTCATCCACCTCGCCGAAAACGGTGTGCGTGAAGTGACGCTGCTCGGGCAGAACGTCAACGGCTATCGCGGCACCACCCATGACGGGCGCCTGGCGGATCTCGCTGAGCTGATTCGCGTTGTCGCCGCCATCGACGGCATCGACCGCATCCGCTACACCACTTCGCACCCGCTGGAATTCTCCGACAGCCTGATTCAGGCCCACGCTGACGTGCCGGAACTGGTGAAACACCTGCATTTGCCGGTGCAATCGGGCTCCGACCGGATTCTCGCGGCAATGAAGCGCAACCACACCGCGCTTGAGTACAAATCCAAGCTGCGCAAACTGCGCGCCGCTGTGCCGGGAATCTGCATCAGCTCGGACTTCATCGTCGGTTTCCCCGGCGAGACCGAGAAAGATTTCGAACAGACCATGAAGCTGATTGCCGACGTCGGTTTCGACTTCTCTTATTCCTTCGTTTATAGCCAGCGCCCGGGCACGCCGGCGGCCGATCTGGCCGACGAGACCCCGGAAGAGCTGAAGAAGGAACGCCTGAACGCGCTGCAACATCGCCTGAATCAGCAAGGCTTCGAGATCAGCCGACAAATGGTCGGTTCGATCCAGCGCATTCTGGTCACCGATTACTCGAAGAAAGACCCGGGCGAGTTGCAGGGGCGTACCGAGAATAATCGTATCGTCAACTTCCGCTGCGACAATCCAACCCTGATCGGTCAGTTCGCCGACGTGCACATCGACGCGGCACAGCCGCACTCGCTGCGCGGCTCGCTGATCCAATAAATGCAAAAGATCGCAGCCTTCGGCAGCTCCTACATGGATTACATTCCCCTGTAGGAGCTGCCGAAGGCTGCGATCTTGACGGTGTCGACGCCGAGAATATTTAAGAGCTTTCGCACCCAGGCCTCTGGCGTTATCCTTGATTTCATCTTAATTGCCCCAGGGCGGCTAAATACGACCTTGAACGCTCCCATAGAACCACATCGTTTTATCCTCGAGCCCTTTGAGGCTCGCCGCTTCGCCAATCTGTGCGGGCAATTCGACGAGCATTTGCGCTTGATCGAACAGCGCCTGACCATCGAGATCCGCAACCGCGGAAACCAGTTCGAGCTGATCGGCGACCCCAAACACACCACGTCTGCGGAAAATCTGATTCGTCGCCTGTACCGGGAAACCAAAGGTTCAGAGCTGTCGCCAGATACGGTTCACCTGTTCCTGCAGGAATCAGCCGTGGTCGAGTTGGACAATCACGCCCCCGCCGAAGCCTCCGTCGCCCTGCGCACCAAGAAAGGCATGATTCGCCCGCGCGGCTTGAATCAGTTGCGCTACGTGAAGGAAATTCTCGGTAACGACATCAACTTCGGCATCGGCCCCGCCGGTACCGGCAAGACCTATCTGGCCGTGGCGTGCGCTGTCGATGCCCTGGAGCGCGAGCAGATCCGCCGCATCCTGCTGGTGCGTCCGGCGGTTGAAGCGGGTGAAAAACTCGGCTTCCTGCCCGGCGACCTGTCGCAGAAGATCGACCCGTACCTGCGCCCGCTCTACGACGCGCTCTACGAGATGCTCGGCTTCGAATACGTGGCCAAGCTGATCGAACGTCAGGTCATCGAAGTGGCGCCACTGGCCTACATGCGCGGCCGCACGCTGAACAACAGCTTCATCATTCTCGACGAAAGCCAGAACACCACCGTCGAACAGATGAAGATGTTCCTGACCCGAATCGGCTTCGGCTCTACAGCAGTCATCACCGGTGACATCACCCAGGTCGACCTGCCGAAAGGCACCAAGTCGGGTCTGCACCACGTGATTGAAGTGCTCAAAGACGTTCCGGGCATCAGCTTCACGCACTTCCAGCCTAAAGACGTCGTGCGCCATCCTTTGGTCCAGCGGATCGTCGAAGCCTACGAGCGCTTCGAAAACCGTGATGACGCCCCCAAGGACACTTCGCGAAATGCTTGAGCTAGACCTGCAAATCGCGACTGAAGCGAGCGCGCCGAGTGAAGCCGACTTCCGCCTATGGTGCGAACTGGCCCTGCGCCAGCGCACCGCCGACTCGGAAATGACCATTCGTCTGGTCGACGAGGAAGAAGGTCGCGAGCTCAATCACACCTGGCGTCACAAGGATTACGCGACCAACGTCCTGTCGTTCCCGGCGGAAGTACCCGACGAGTTTCTCGATATCCCGTTGCTCGGCGATCTGGTGATCTGCGTGGCCGTGGTCGAGCGTGAAGCCGCCGAACAAGGCAAGGAACTAAAGGCCCACTGGGCACATCTGGTCATTCACGGCTGCTTGCATCTACTCGGTTACGACCATATAGATGACGAGGAAGCCGAAGAAATGGAAGCACTGGAACGCGAGTTGCTTGCCGAATTGGGCTATCCCGATCCGTACGCGGACGACGAACCCGAAACATCCCCTATCGTTACAACAAAGGATTCAGAGTAATCGCTATGAGCGAAGATCGATCGAGCAACGGGCAGAAGTCGTGGCTGGGCAAACTGACCCAGGCTTTTGCCCACGAGCCGAAGAACCGTCAGGAGCTGCTTGAGCTACTGCGTGATGCACATCAGAACAAACTGCTGGACAGCGAAGCGCTGGCCATCGTCGAAGGTGCCATTCAGGTGGCTGACCTGCAAGTACGCGACATCATGGTGCCGCGCTCGCAGATGATCAGCATCAAGGCGACCCAGACACCGCGTGAATTTCTCCCGGCCGTGGTCGACTCGGCCCACTCGCGCTATCCGGTCATTGGTGAAAGCCATGACGACGTGATGGGCGTGCTGCTGGCCAAGGATCTGCTGCCGCTGATCCTCAAGGAGAACGGCGACAGCTTCAACATCAAGGATCTGCTGCGCCCGGCCACCTTCGTGCCGGAATCCAAGCGTCTGAACGTGTTGCTGCGAGAATTCCGCGCCAACCACAATCATATGGCCATCGTCATCGACGAATACGGTGGTGTGGCCGGCCTGGTAACGATTGAAGACGTGCTGGAACAGATCGTTGGCGACATCGAAGACGAGCACGACGTCGAAGAAGACAGCTATATCAAGCCGCTGCCCAGCGGTGACTTCCTGATCAAGGCCCTGACCCCGATCGAGAACTTCAACGAGTTCTTCGACAGCGAGTTCTCCGATGACGAATTCGACACCGTCGGCGGTCTGGTGATGAGCGCGTTCGGGCACTTGCCAAAACGCAACGAAATCACTGAAATCGGCGCCTATCGTTTCCGCATCCTGAACGCCGACAGCCGTCGGATTCATTTGCTGCGACTGACGCCAATTGCTCGTTAATCCTAAGGACTGAAATGCGCTGGACAACCCGCCCCGGCTGGCCCGGTAACCTGCTGGCCGTGGCGGCCGGTGCAATCACCACCTTCGCTCTGGCACCTTTCAACATCTGGCCGCTGGCTTTGCTGGCGGTCGGCTTGTTCTATGCCGGTTTGCGCGAGCTGAGCCCGCGTCAGGCGCTGGGCCGAGGCTGGTGTTTCGGTTTCGGCCTGTTCGGCGCCGGTACCAGCTGGATCTATTACAGCATTCATCATTTCGGCGGCGCTTCGGTGCTGCTGGCCGGGTTCCTGATGCTGCTGTTTACGGCGGCGATTGCCTGGTTCTTCGCCCTGCCCGCCTGGTTATGGGCGCGCTGGTTGCGCCGTAACGAGGCGCCGGTGGCCGATGCCTTGGCATTTGCTGCATTGTGGGTCGGCCAGGAAGCATTTCGTGGTTGGTTCCTCACCGGTTTCCCGTGGCTGTACTCAGGTTACAGCCAGCTCGACGGCCCATTGTCCGGACTCGCGCCAGTCGGTGGCATGTGGCTGGTGTCGTTCGTACTGGCGTTGACTGCGGCGCTGATTTACAACGCGCCGCGTCTGTTGCAAACCGGCCGCAAAGGTTTTGTCGTTGCCGGTCTGGTGCTGCTGGTTGGCCCTTGGGTGGCCGGCATTGCGCTCAAGGGCCATGCCTGGACAAGTCCGTCCGGCGCGCCGCTGAGTGTTGCCGCGATTCAAGGCAACGTCGCACAAAGCATGAAATGGGACCCGGCCGAGCTCAACGCGCAGCTGGCCCTGTACCGCGATTTGAGTTTCCGTTCGAAACCGGTGGACCTGCTGATCTGGCCGGAAACCGCCGTGCCCGTGCTCAAGGAGTCCGCCGAGGGCTACCTGAACATGATGGGCACCTTCGCCGCCGAGCGTAAATCGGCGCTGATCACCGGCGTACCGATTCGCGAAACCGTTCGTCATGAAAAACGCTTCTTCAACGGTATTACCGTGGTCGGCGAAGGCGACGGTACTTATCTGAAACAGAAACTGGTGCCCTTCGGCGAATACGTGCCACTGCAGGATGTATTGCGCGGGCTGATCGCCTTCTTCGACCTGCCAATGTCCGACTTTGCCCGTGGCCCGGCGGATCAGGCACTGTTGCAGGCCAAGGGTTATCAGATCGCACCGTTTATCTGCTACGAAGTGGTGTATCCGGAGTTTGCCGCCAGCCTGTCGGCGCGCAGTGATCTGCTGCTGACGATCAGTAACGACACTTGGTTCGGCACCTCGATTGGCCCGCTGCAACATCTGCAGATGGCGCAGATGCGCGCACTTGAGGCCGGGCGCTGGATGATCCGCGCGACCAACAACGGCGTGACCGGGTTGATCAATCCGTTCGGTCAGATCACCGAACAGATTCCGCAGTTTGAACAGGGCATTCTGTACGGCGAAGTGGTGCCGATGCATAACCTGACGCCGTACCTGCAATGGCGTTCGTGGCCATTGATCATCCTGTGCGTGCTGTTGTTTGGCTGGGCACTGATGGCCAGCCGGATGTCGAAAACCCTTTAAAGCAAAAGATCGCAGCCTGCGGCAGCTCCTATAGGGAAAACGCAAATCCCAATGTAGGAGCTGCCGCAGGCTGCGATCTTTTGATCTTCAGCGATAAAACAACGAATACCCCACCTGCCCCACCGCTTCATTCAACAGTTGCCCGCTCTGCCAGATCGACTTGAACTCCGGAAGCCAGCCACCAAACGGTCTTGCGTTATCAGTGCCCAAAAAGCCCACCGGCGCCGGCACCACTTCAAATCCTGCCTGTTCAAAACTCCAGACTGATCGCGGCATGTGCCAAGCCTGCGTCACCACAACCACGCGCTTGATCCCCTGCGGCAATAGAATGTCAGCGCTGAACTTGGCGTTTTCCCACGTCGTACGACTCTCGCCTTCCTGCCAACGCACCATCACGCCAAAATCGTCGCGCAATGAATCCGACATCAGTTTCGCCTCGGTCGGCGGTGTACCGTAATGCAAGCCACCCGTGGTCAGAATCGGCAAACCGGACGCTTTCGCCAGCCGCGCCGCGTAACGTTGACGCTCAAGCCCCACGCCGGTCGGCTGATCCTCACCCCAGGCCAGATCGCCGCGCTCGCGCCCGGAGCCCAGCACCACAATCGCGTCCGCGCGCTGCGCCAGCGTCGCCCATTCTTCACGTGCCAGCGGCGGCTCGCGCTCCAGCGCTTTGGCGCCCCATTGCACGACGACAGGCAGGCTCATGAGCCACAACCCGCCAAAACCAAGGGCAAAACACACGCCAGCCAGTCGCGGCCGTGAGCGGCGTAACCACCACGCAGCCAGCAACAGCAGCAAAAGAATGCCGGGCGGCAATAAAAGTTGTTTGATGAAATAACGAAAGGGCATCGAGCATCTCCAGAGATGCCCGAAGCCTAAGAGTGTTAATAAAGCGTTACAACCAATAGGTGGGATCCTGTTGAAAAAGATCCGGTTCTTGACCTGCCATGCGCTTACTTGGCCTGCAAAGCACGTACTTTGACGGTGTCTCTGCCGGGCGCCTTGTCCTTGAGCCAGATGACCTTGGCCGAATGTGCTGCATCGAGCTGCTTCACTGCTTGTGACAGGCATCCATGCGATTCACGTTCACTGCGATCCAGATAGGCCTTGACCAGTTTGAACTCGGCGGGGCTCAAGCCACGCAATTCCAGTTCCAGGGGGCGCTCGTCGCGCAGCCGGTCAGCGGTTTTTACAGCGTCCAGGGCCATCCCCAGACGATCGATCAACCTTTCGTACAACTCGGGTTTCGTCACGTTTTTTTGCCGTTGCTCCACCATCCCTCACCTCATTGAAGATAAGACTCACTCCCCAGTTAGAGCTTAGCTTCGCTGCACAAACCGGCTGCACGCCGCGACCAACGGCCCTCGCCAAGGATTGACCGGGCCAAACTGCTGTAATCAGGGTTTCCCTAGGCCAAGCGCGGTCATGTATGCTACGGCGCTTCCTGTAATTCCACTTCCAGCTCGTCCGGGCCAACCCCGGAACCTGCGTTGAAGAGGATTAGGCCACCCCTATCCAGTACAAAAGTAGCCATGCACGAACAATATCAGCCCCGTGAAATCGAAGCCGCCGCCCAGTCGTTCTGGGACGAGCAAAAGTCCTTTGAAGTCAGTGAACAGCCAGGCAAGGAAACTTACTACTGCCTGTCGATGTTCCCTTACCCCAGCGGCAAGCTGCACATGGGGCACGTGCGCAACTACACCATCGGCGACGTGATCTCCCGCTACCAGCGCATGCTTGGCAAAAACGTTCTGCAACCAATGGGTTGGGACGCGTTCGGCATGCCGGCGGAAAACGCCGCGATGAAGAACAACGTCGCCCCGGCCAAGTGGACCTACGAAAACATCGCCTACATGAAAACCCAGCTGCGCAGCCTGGGTCTGGCGGTCGACTGGTCGCGCGAAGTCACCACTTGCAAACCGGATTACTACCGCTGGGAACAATGGCTGTTCACTCGCCTGTTCGAAAAAGGCGTGATCTACCGTAAAAACGGCACCGTGAACTGGGACCCGATCGACCAGACCGTTCTGGCCAACGAGCAGGTAATCGACGGTCGCGGCTGGCGTTCCGGCGCGCTGATCGAAAAGCGCGAAATCCCGATGTACTACTTCAAGATCACCGCTTACGCGGATGAGCTGCTGGAGAGCCTCGACGAACTGACTGGCTGGCCTGAACAGGTCAAGACCATGCAGCGCAACTGGATCGGCAAATCCCGTGGCATGGAAGTGCAGTTCCCGTACAACGTCGACTCGATCGGCGAAGCCGGTACCCTCAAAGTCTTCACTACCCGTCCGGACACCCTGATGGGCGCGACCTATGTCGCCGTGGCTGCCGAGCACCCACTGGCCACCCTGGCCGCGAAAAACAACTCCGAGCTGCAAGCGTTCATCGCTGAATGCAAGGGCGGCAGCGTGGCTGAAGCCGACGTCGCCACTCAAGAGAAAAAAGGCCTGCCGACCGGCCTGTTCGTCGAGCACCCACTGACCGGTGAAAAACTCCCGGTGTGGGTCGCCAACTACGTGCTGATGCACTACGGCGACGGCGCTGTAATGGCCGTACCGGCGCACGACGAGCGTGATTTCGAATTCGCCCACAAGTACAACCTGCCGGTTAAATCCGTGGTGCGCACCAGCTCCGGCGATACCAACCCGGCCCCGTGGCAAGACGCCTACGGCGAGCACGGCACGCTGATCAACTCCGGCGAGTTCGACGGCCTCGACTTCGCCGGCGCGTTCGACGCCATGGAAGTCGCCCTGATCAAGAAAGAACTGGGCGCCTCGCGCACTCAGTTCCGCCTGCGCGACTGGGGCATCAGCCGTCAGCGCTACTGGGGCTGCCCGATCCCGATCATCCACTGCGATGCCTGCGGTGACGTGCCGGTGCCGGAAGATCAACTGCCTGTCGTCCTGCCGGAAGACGTGGTGCCGGACGGCGCCGGTTCGCCGCTGGCACGCATGCCTGAGTTTTACGAGTGCAGTTGCCCGAAATGCGGCCAGCCTGCCAAGCGCGAAACCGACACCATGGACACCTTCGTCGAGTCGTCGTGGTACTACGCCCGTTACGCCTCGCCGCACTTTGAAGGCGGCCTGGTGGAAAAATCCGCAGCCGATCACTGGCTGCCAGTCGATCAGTACATCGGCGGTATCGAACACGCGATTCTGCACCTGCTCTACGCGCGCTTCTTCCACAAACTGATGCGTGACGAAGGTCTGGTCAGCTCCAACGAGCCGTTCAAGAACCTGCTGACCCAAGGCATGGTGATCGCCGAAACCTACTACCGTCGCGAAGCCAATGGTGCTTACACCTGGTTCAACCCGGCGGACGTAGAACTCGAGCGCGACAGCAAAGCCAAGGTCATCAGCGCCAAACTGAAATCCGACGGTCTGCCGGTGGAAATCGGTGGCACCGAGAAAATGGCCAAGTCAAAAAACAACGGCGTCGACCCACAGTCGATGATCGATCAGTTCGGCGCCGATACCTGCCGCCTGTTCATGATGTTCGCGTCGCCGCCAGACATGAGCGCCGAGTGGTCCGATTCCGGCGTTGAAGGCTCGCACCGCTTCCTCAAGCGCGTCTGGCGTCTGGCGCAAGCCCACGTGACACAGGGCTTGCCGGGCAAACTGGACATCGCCAGCCTGAACGACGAACAAAAAGCCGTTCGCCGCGCGATCCATCTGGCCATCAAGCAGGCCAGCCACGACGTCGGCCAGAACCACAAATTCAACACCGCCATCGCTCAGGTGATGACGCTGATGAACGTGCTGGAAAAAGGCGCACAAGGCACCGAGCAGGATCGCGCGCTGATTCACGAAGGCCTGGAAGCCGTGACGCTGTTGCTCGCACCGATCACGCCGCACATCAGCCACAACCTGTGGAATCAACTGGGTCACGCCGACGCAGTGATCGACGCCGGTTGGCCAGCAGTGGACGAAAGCGCCTTGGTGCAAGACAGCCTGACCCTGGTTATCCAGGTCAACGGCAAGCTGCGTGGCCAGATCGACATGCCAGCCAGCGCAACCCGTGAAGAAGTGGAAGCGGCAGCACGCGCCAACGAAAACGTACTGCGTTTCGTCGACGGTCTGACCATTCGTAAAGTGATCGTAGTGCCCGGGAAACTGGTCAATATCGTCGCCAGCTAATTGGATCGGGCGTCAGGTTCGCCTGACGCCAAGTAAAACCTTTCGGGCCGCACCGTCGGCCCACGTGGTTTCAAGGGGAGCAACACAATGATCAAACGCAATCTGCTGGTGATGGGCCTCGCCGTTCTCTTGAGCGCCTGCGGTTTCCAGCTGCGCGGCACCGGCACCAACGAGCTGTCAATCAAGGAACTTGATCTGAGCGCCCGCAACGCCTACGGCGAGACGGTCACGCAACTGCGTCAGGTGCTGGAGTCGAGCGGCGTCAAGGTTTACAGCGGCGCTCCGTACAAGCTGTTCCTGGCTGACGAGCAGGAAAGCCAGCGCATCCTCAGCTACGCCGGTGCCGGCCGTACGGGCGAATATCAGGTCAATACAGTCCTGAACTACGAGATCCGTGGCGACAAGAACCTGCAACTGCTGAGCGACAAGCTGGAAGTGCAGAAAGTGTTCATTCACGACGGTAACAACCTCGTGGGCTCCGATCAGGAAGCCAACGACGCCCGCCGCGAAACCCGCCGCGAACTGGTTCAGCGCATGATGCTGCGTCTGCAGCAACTGACGCCGGGCCAACTGCAACAACTGCAGCAAGCGGCCAATGATCGCGCCAAGGCAGAAGCCGATGCACTGCAAGCGGCGCAAAAGGCTGAAGCGGAAACCCCGCGTCAGTCGCCGCTCGAAATACCGCAGCAGTAAGACGTTCGGGGCGCTCAGGCGCCCCGTTCGACCTTTCTTATGAAGCTCGCTCCCGCCCAACTCGGTAAACACCTGCAAGGTGCTCTCGGCCCCGTCTACATCATCAGCGGCGATGACCCGCTGTTGTGTCAGGAAGCCGCCGACGCCATCCGCAGTGCTGCGCGCCAGCAAGGTTTCGACGAACGCCAGGTCTTTGCCGCCGACGCCAATTTCGATTGGGGCACGTTGTTGCAGGCCGGCGCCAGCATGTCGTTGTTCGCAGAAAAGCGTCTGCTGGAACTGCGCCTGCCTTCGGGCAAGCCTGGTGACAAGGGCGCTGCCGCACTCATCGAATATTGCTCGCGTCCGGCTGAAGACACTGTGCTGCTGATCAGCTTGCCCAAACTCGATGGCAGCGCGCAGAAGACCAAGTGGGGCAAGGCGCTGGTTGAAGGCCAACAGACCCAGTTCATTCAGATCTGGCCGGTGGATGCCAATCAGCTGCCGAACTGGATTCGTCAGCGCTTGTCTCAGGCCGGATTGTCGGCCAGCCAGGACGCGGTCGAATTGATTGCTGCACGTGTCGAGGGCAACTTGCTCGCTGCCGCGCAGGAAATCGAAAAGCTCAGGTTGATGGCCGAGGGTGGCCAGATCACAGTCGAAACCGTGCAGGCCGCTGTGGCGGACAGTGCACGTTTTGACGTGTTCGGTTTGACCGACGCCGTGCTCAACGGCGAGCCGGCCCATGCCTTGCGCATGCTGGAAGGCTTGCGTGGTGAGGGTGTCGAGCCACCGGTGATTCTCTGGGCACTGGCGCGGGAGTTGCGTCTGCTGGCCAATATCTCGTTGCAGTACAGCCAGGGCACGCCGCTGGACAAGTGCTTCAGTCAGGCGAAACCGCCGGTCTGGGACAAGCGCAAACCGTTGATGAGCAAAGCCCTGCAACGCTACTCGGCACAACGCTGGGCGCAGTTGTTGCTTGAGGCTCAGCGTATTGACTCGCAGATCAAGGGCCAGGCTGCCGGGTCGCCGTGGATGAGCTTGAGTCGTCTGGCTCTATTGATGGCTGGTCAGCGACTTTCACTGCCTGCCGAATAAGATCAAAAGATCGCAACCTTCGGCAGCTCCTACACCAATCCCTGTAGGAGCTGCGGCACGCTGCAATCTTTTGATCTTGTTTCCTACAATGCACGCCTGCATTTGCACTATAGACAGATGCCCAACATCGGCAGATTATTTCCCCCGCAAAACCCACTCACTCGAGAGAACCCTCATGAGCAAAAAGCCATCGAAACATGGCCCCAACAAGGCCAAATCCATTGTCGCCCAACCCCTGTTCCGCAGCCGCCAGGAACGACCAATCAAGGGTAAAGGCAGCTACCGCCGCGAAGCCTTCCAGTCTGACAGCTGGGAGGCTTCTTACTTTCTGGCCGCTTAAAGCGCAGTACCCCCCGGTCATGTTAAGGTCTGCACCTGATTCGTTTTCCTGGAACTGTGCATGCCCCTAAGTCTTTCCCGTCGTTGGCCTGTTCGCCAACTGATCGCTGCCTCCAGCTTCATTCTGCTTGTCGCTTGTGCGGAAAAACCGACCGCAGCCGATGCGCAACCTCTTCAAGCCGCTCCTGTCGCCACGGCCCCAGCGATCATCCCGCCGGTAGTGCCGTCCGCCGACCCTCTCGATCTGCAGCCAACGCAGACCTTTGCCGAATGGCAGGCGAGCTTTCGCAAAGATGCCCTGGCCGCCGGGATTCGTGCCGAGCTGTTTGATCAGGCGTTTGCCAATGTCAGCTTCGACGCCAGTGTGATTCGTGCCGATCGCAGTCAGCCGGAGTTCTCCCGCCCGGTGTGGGAATACCTCGACGGCGCCCTGTCGCCACTGCGTGTGCGTAAAGGCCAGGCACTGATCAGTCAGTACGCCGATATTCTGCAAAGCATCGAACAGCGATATGGCGTCGACCGCCAGGCGCTAGTGTCGGTGTGGGGCATGGAAAGCAACTTCGGCCAGTTTCAGGGCAGCAAGTCGGTGATCAACTCGCTGGCCACCCTCGCCTACGAAGGCCGCCGCCCGGGCTTTGCTCATGCACAGCTGATCGCCGCCCTGCAGATCCTGCAACAAGGCGATATCACGCCGGAGAAGATGCTCGGTTCCTGGGCTGGCGCGATGGGTCAGACCCAGTTCATTCCGACCACCTACAACACTCATGCCGTGGACTTCGACGGTGACGGTCGCCGCGATATCTGGGGCAGCCCTGCTGACGCACTGGCATCGACCGCGCACTACCTGCAAAGCTCCGGCTGGCAGCGTGGTCAGCCGTGGGGGTTTGAAGTGCAGTTGCCGAGCAGCTTCAACTACACACTGGCTGATGGTGCGATTCGCAAGAGCGTCGCCGAATGGCGTCAGTTGGGCGTGACTCTGCCGAATGGCGGTCAGGTGCCAGCAGGTTCTGAACAGCTTTCTGCCGCACTGCTGCTGCCGGCTGGTTATCGTGGGCCGGCGTTCCTGATCCTCGACAACTTCCGCGCGATCCTCAAGTACAACAACTCCTCGTCGTACGCGCTGGCAGTGAGCCTGTTGTCCGAGCGTTTCAGCGGTGGCGGTTTGATCAACGGCAGTTGGCCGAAAGATGACCTGCCGCTGAGCCGCACCGAGCGTATGGAATTGCAGACATTGCTGAGCGCTCGCAATTACGATGCCGGCACAGCGGACGGGATCATCGGCGCCAATACGCGCAAAGCGATTCGCAGTGCCCAGCAGTCGTTTGGCTGGCCGGCGGATGGGTATCCGACGCACAAGTTGCTGGAAAGCCTGCGCAACCAATAAAGTAAAAATCAAAAGATCGCAGCCTTCGGCAGCTCCTACAGGGCAAATATCAATCCCCTGTAGGAGCTGCCGAAGGCTGCGATCTTTTTGCTTCACCCACACACTATCGGGTGACGACATCCTGCTCCAGCATCAACTCCTGCTTCCCCGCATCCAGCCGCACCAGCGCGCCCATTGGCAACGTCAGGTTCGGATCGCAATGCCCGCTGCGCCACCCCGACAACACCGGAATTCGTAAAGGCTCGAACGTCTGCTTGAGCAGGCGGTTCAGCGCTGCGACATCCACGCCGGCAATGTCCCCGACCAACACCCCCCGCAACTTCGCCAACTTGCCGGCCAGGCGCATCTGGGTCAGCAAGCGATCAATGCGATACAGCGGCTCGTTGATGTCCTCGATCAGCAGAATTACCCCCTCGACATCGATTTCATAAGGCGTGCCCAACGTTGCGGCGATCATCGCGAGATTACCGCCGAGCAATCGGCCGTGCGCGATACCAGGCTCGACAGTGGTCAACGGATACGCCACCGGATGGCTGAACACACTCCCCGCCTTCAATTGCCCACGCAGCATGGCGAAGAACGAAGTAACGGTCGGCGGCTCTTTGTCACCCAACAGGTCGGCGTTGAGCAGTGGCCCGTGAAAGGTCACAAATCCTGCGTATCGACTGATAGCCAGGTGCAGCGCGGTGATATCGCTGTAGCCGACGAACGGCTTGGCGTTGCGGCTCAGCAGGTCATAGTCGATGCGGTCGAGCAAGCGTGGCGTGCCGTAACCGCCGCGCAGGCAAATGATCGCATCGACCTCGGGATCAGCGAACGCTGCGTGCAGGTCACGCAGGCGTATATCGTCACTGCCGGCCAGATAGCCGTCCTTTTCATAAACACCGGGAAACACCTTCAGCCCATAACCACGGGCGCGCATCCATTGCAGCGCTTTCTCGGTGTCCAGAGCTCCGGGGCCCGCCGGCGCAATCACGCCGATCAACCCTTCCGAGGGCAGTGCAGGCACGGCTCTGTGTGGGCAAAGAGTATGGGTCGGTCGAACGGTCATCCTTGGATCTCCCTGTGAGTCATGCACACACAGTAGTCAGGAACGGCGGCAAACAGAAGAGGGTCGGCCACGCCGCAGGTTGCAGGAATCAGCATCGAATGTAAGACGGGCAAAAAAATGCCCGCCGGGCGTTAAACCTCGGCGGGCAGTTTTTCATTCAGCGCCGGATCAGGAACCCAGTAGCTCAGCCTTGACCAACTTCGCTTGCTCGTCGGCATGGTACGAAGATCGCACCAGCGGGCCCGAGGCAACGTTCTTGAAGCCCATCTTGTAACCTTCCTCGGCGAACCAGGCGAAGGTGTCCGGGTGCACGAAACGCTGCACCGGCAAGTGGCTGCGCGACGGCTGCAGGTACTGGCCCAGGGTCAGCATGTCGATGTCGTGTTCGCGCATGCGTTTCATGACTTCGATGACTTCGTCGTCGGTCTCGCCCAGACCCAGCATCAGGCCGGATTTGGTCGGAATGTGCGGCATCATCTGCTTGAAGCGTTGCAGCAGGGTCAGCGACCACTGGTAATCCGAACCTGGACGCGCGGCCTTGTACAGACGTGGCACGGTTTCCAGGTTGTGGTTGAACACATCCGGCGGCTCGGCGGCGGTGATTTCCAGGGCGACGTCCATGCGACCACGGTAGTCTGGAACCAGGGTTTCCAGCTGCACGTTCGGCGACAGTTTGCGGATTTCGCGGATGCAGTCGGCAAAGTGCTGGGCACCGCCGTCACGCAGGTCGTCGCGGTCAACCGAGGTGATCACCACGTACTTGAGCTTAAGGTCAGCGATGGCGATGGCCAGGCTTTCCGGCTCGTTGACGTCCAGTGGCTTCGGACGACCGTGGCCAACGTCGCAGAACGGGCAGCGACGGGTGCAGATGTCACCCATGATCATGAAGGTCGCGGTGCCGCCGGAGAAGCACTCGCCGAGGTTCGGGCAGGACGCTTCTTCGCAAACACTGTGCAGCTTGTGTTTGCGCAGCAGGCTCTTGATCCGGTCGACTTCCGGGGAAACCGGGATGCGCACACGAATCCAGTCAGGTTTCTTCGGCAGCTCGGTGGTCGGAATGATCTTTACCGGAATGCGTGCAACCTTCTCGGCGCCGCGCAGCTTGACGCCGGCTTCTACCTTGGGACGCGGGGCCGGGCGCTCGGTCACGTCGAGCGTCGGGATCATGGTTTGCACTGCATCAGTAGTCATATCAGTCGATTCCGCCCGTCAGGGTCGTCTGCTCAGCATAGTCGAGGTGTTTGACGAGCTGCGCACGCAGCCGGGCACTTACCTCGGCAAATTCAATCGATCCTGCGTGGTCGCTCAGCTGGGTCATCGCCAGCCCAGCGTAGCCGCAGGGATTAATCCGTCGAAACGGTTCCAGGTTCATATCCACGTTCAGGGCCAGGCCATGAAAGGAACAACCGTGGCGAATCCGCAAACCCAGAGAAGCGATTTTCGCTCCATCGACGTACACGCCGGGAGCGTCTGGTTTGGCCGCTGCGGTTACCCCGTAACTGGCCAGCAGTTCGATCAGGCAAAGCTCCATGCGGCTGACCAGATCACGCACGCCGAAACCCAGCTTGCGTACATCCAGCAGCAGGTAGGCCACCAACTGGCCGGGACCATGATAAGTCACCTGCCCGCCGCGATCGACCTGCACTACCGGGATATCGCCCGGTAGCAACAGGTGTTCGGCCTTGCCGGCCTGGCCCTGAGTGAACACCGGCGGGTGTTCGACGAGCCAGATTTCGTCGGCGGCATCGCTGCCGCGTTCGTTGGTAAAACGTTGCATGGCATGCCAGACCGGCTCGTAAGCCATCTGGCCGAGCTCACGAAAGCCCAGCGTGCCCGGCATCACAACACCATGTGCACGAAGCCGGTCGCCCGCAGTTCGCTGTTGATGTTGTACAGCTGATCCTGATCGGTCGCGACGATGTGCAACTGAATGGTGGTGTATTTGCCGTTGGTGCTTTGACGCTCGTCGATGCGTTCATCATTGATGGTCGCGTGTTTCTTGACGATGTCGATGATCTTGTCTTTGTTGCCAACGCCGGTATCGCTGATCACCTTAACGGGATAATCAACCTGGGGAAATTCGATCTTTGGCGCCTTTACTTCGGTATCGGTCATGGCGTAACGGCCTCTAGAGCGCAAGCCGTGGTAACGCACATGGCCCCGCACCGGATCGGGGCGGGGCCATGCAGGTCAACACAAATCAGTTGAACAAGCCGTAGAAGAATAGACGGATGCTATCCCACATGCGGCGGAAGATACCACCCTCCTCGACGCCATCCAGAGCGATCAGGTCGGCGCTGTGCACGACCTTGTCTTCCAGTTTGACTTCGACTTTACCGATCACGTCGCCCTTGGCGATTGGCGCGGTCAGTTGCGGGTTCATGGTCATGCTCGCAGCGAGCTTCTTCAGCTGGCCTTTTGGCAGGGTCATGGTCAGGTCTTCAGCCAGGCCGGCCTTGACTTGATTGGTGGTGCCTTTCCACACCGGGGCCTGAGCCAGTTCGGTGCCCTTCTGATAGAAGGTCTGGGTTTCGAAGAAGCGGAAGCCGTAAGTCAGCAGCTTCTGGGTTTCAGCGGCGCGAGCCACTTCGCTGTTGGTGCCGAACACCACGGCGATCAGGCGCTGGCCGTCACGTACAGCCGAGGACACCATGCAGTAGCCGGCTTCGTCGGTGTGACCGGTTTTCAGACCGTCGACGGTCTTGTCGCGCCACAGCAGCAGGTTGCGGTTAGGCTGCTTGATGCCGTTCCAGAAGAACTCTTTCTGCGAGTAGATCGCATAGTGAGCCGGGTCTTCGTGGATGATCGCACGGGCCAGGATCGCCATGTCGTGAGCCGACGAGTAGTGCTCAGGGTTTGGCAGACCGGTCGGGTTCATGAAGTGGGAATTGGTCATGCCCAGATCAGCGACAGTCTTGTTCATCAGGTCGGCGAACGCGTCTTCGCTGCCGGCGATGTGCTCGGACAGCGCGACGCTGGCGTCGTTGCCGGACTGGATGATGATGCCGTGCAGCAGGTCGCTGACAGTGACCTGCGAGCCGACTTTGATGAACATCCGCGAACCGCCGGTACGCCAGGCGTTTTCGCTGACGGTCACCGGATCGTTTTCACCGATCTGGCCACGACGGATTTCCAGGGTCGCGATGTACGCGGTCATCAGCTTGGTCAGGCTGGCCGGTGGCAGACGCTGGTCGCCATTGTTCTCGACCAGCACGTTGCCGCTGCTGGCATCCATCAGGACGTAGGCTTTGGCGGCCAGTTGCGGTGGCGACGGCATCATCTCGGCCGCGAAGGCGGCTGGCGAGAGGAGCAGCGGGACTAGCAGACACAGGCGTTTGGCAAAGGTGGTGATGTTCATCCGTCTCTCGAAATCGCTAATGGAAACTGTCCTTGCGGACAAAATTTAATCAGATGACTTTCTAACGAGCCATCGCGTGTTCAGTTGCTCACTCCAGTCACCCTTGCCGGGCTTTTGTTCTTCGACGAGCCAACAACCTGGTTCACCCCCCAATACTGCAAGTGAACCGTCAATCAAGTTCTACGTATTACTCGGTGACCACACTTGGCGAACCAAGGTTGGCCAGGCGCACGCTGTTCTGCACCTGGGCAATTTCACCCGGCGAGCCGATCGGCCCCAGTCGCACCCTGTGCAGGGTCTGCTGATTGCGCACGATCGAACTGATGAACACCGGAGCGCTCACCATCCCGCTGAGCTTCGACCTCAGGAGTTCTGCAGCGTCCGGGTTGGCGAACGCGCCCACCTGCAGATACTGGCCAGTTGCTGTTGCAGAAGCGTTTTTTTTTGCACTCATCGGCACGGGGACGGTGTCGGAGGCATGTTGCTGCGGCGGTGGCGTCCATTGCTCGACGGTGCCAGCCGAAGCCGTGATCACCGGAGCGCTGTTCTGCGCGACCTGTGGCTCGTTGAGCATCAACGGTGCCGGACGGCCCTTGGCGGCCCAGTATTGCTGCGGATCGATGCCTTCAACCTTGACGCGCGCAGTACCGGTTTCGGCGTAACCGAGTTTTTTCGCGGCGGCGTACGACAAGTCGATGATGCGATCGGAATAGAACGGCCCACGGTCGTTGACGCGCAGGATCACCGTGCGGTTGTTGTCCAGGTTGGTCACCCGAACGTAACTTGGCAGTGGCAATGTCTTGTGCGCGGCACTCATGCCGTACAGGTCGTAAACCTCGCCATTGGCGGTGTTCTGGCCGTGAAACTTGGTGCCATACCAGGACGCCGTGCCGGAGGCGACGTAGGTCTTGGATTCCTGCAACGGGAAGTAGGTTTTGCCCAGTACGGTGTACGGGTTGGCCTTGTACGGACCGGTGTGCAGGGTTGGTGTGGCATCAGGAATGCGCGAAACATCGACGTCCCACCACGGCGCGCCATCTTTGTGCGCGCGGTTGATATCCAGACCCGGCTGCGCTCGCACAGCGGTATTGGAGGTTTTCGGCGTCGGGGAACGGCTGGTCGTGCAACTGGCGACCAATACCGCCAACGCAGCGAATGCCACCAGCTTCAGGGGTTTATTGTTAGGCAATGCCCGCATTACTTGACGCCCCGTGCTTGTACCAGCTGTTCAGACAGTTGATGTACGGCCATGGCGTACATCACGCTGCGGTTATAACGCGTGATCGCGTAGAAATTCTTCAGGCCCATCCAGTATTCAGGGCCGTTGTCGCCTTCGAGGCGAAATGCAGTCACCGGCATATCATCGCGCAGCGCATCATGACTTGACCAGCCCAGCACCCGCAACTCTCCAACGGTTTTCGTCGGCTCGATGCCGGTGGTCAGGCCTTCATCAACCTGTTCGCCACGCACATCGGCACGGCTGACTACCGGCTCACCGGCAACCCAGCCATGACGTTTGAAATAGCTCGCTACGCTGCCAATCGCATCATCCGGGTTGTTCCAGATATTGATGTGCCCGTCACCGTCGAAATCCACCGCATACGCACGAAAGCTGCTCGGCATGAACTGCGGCAGGCCCATGGCCCCGGCGTACGAGCCTTTGAGGGTCAATGGATCGACCTGTTCTTCACGCGCCAGCAGCAGGAACTCACGCAGTTCCTTGCGGAAAAATTCGGCACGGGGAGGATAGTCGAAACCGAGCGTCGACAAGGCATCGATCACCCGGTAATTACCGGTATTACGTCCGAAAAAGGTTTCAACGCCGATGATCGACACGATGACTTGTGCCGGTACGCCGTATTCCTGCTCGGCACGGGCCAGAGTGGCCTCGTGCTGACGCCAGAAATCCACACCACGGGCGATACGCGCGTCGGTGATGAACATCGGGCGGTATTCTTTCCACTGCTTCACGCGCTCGGCAGGTCTGGAAATGGCGTCGAGAATCGCCTGTTTACGCTGAGCCTCGCGGAACACCGCCATCAATTGCTCACCGGCGAAACCATAGTCGCGGGTCATTTCACCGACGAACTCGGCCACCTGAGGCGAGCCTTCGTATTCGCCAGCCAGCGCTTCCTGCACACTGCCCAGCAGGCCCATCAGGCCAACCAGCGGCGCGCATCGAGTCGCCCAGCCACGCATTACTTGCATTGAACTCTTCACCTTATTCAAACCTGTGCGATCCACTTGCGATGGGTATGGATCGACATCAAAACCCCAAACGCTGACAGCAGCGTCACCAGCGAAGTTCCTCCGTAGCTAATGAACGGCAACGGCACCCCTACGACCGGCAACAGGCCACTGACCATACCGATGTTGACGAAAACGTAAACAAAAAACGTCATGGTCAGCGCACCGGCGAGCAATTTGCCGAACAGCGTCTGGGCCTGAGCGGTGATCACCAGTCCTCGGCCGATCAGCAATAGATAGATCAGCAACAGCGCACAGATGCCCACCAGGCCGAACTCTTCGCCGAGTACGGCAATGATGAAGTCGGTGTGGCTTTCCGGCAGAAAATCCAGGTGTGACTGGGTGCCGAGTAGCCAGCCTTTGCCGAACACGCCGCCGGAACCGATCGCGGCTTTCGACTGAATGATGTTCCAGCCCGTGCCGAGCGGATCACTTTCCGGGTCGAGGAAGGTCAGGATTCGCTGCTTCTGGTAGTCGTGCATGATGAAAAACCACATCGCCACCGACACTGGAATCGCCGCCGCCAGCACGCTGAGAATCCAGCGCCAGCGCAGCCCGCCCATGAACAGCACGAACGCACCGCCCGCGAGAATCAGCAGCGAAGTACCGAGATCAGGCTGGCGGACGATCAGGATGAACGGCACGCCGATCAGCATCAAACTGATGCCGACGTGCTTGAGTTGCGGCGGCAACGTGCGTTTGGACAGATACCAGGCGATGGTCGCCGGCATCAGGATTTTCATGAACTCCGAGGGCTGGAAGCGGATCACTCCGGGGATGTTGATCCAGCGTGTGGCGCCCATGGCGTTGTGGCCCATGATGTCCACCACCAACAGCAGCACCACGCCGATCACATAACCAAGCGGCACCCAGCGCGCCATGAAACGCGGCTCGAACTGGGCGATGACGATCATCGACACCAGACCGATGCCGAACGAGGTCGCCTGTTTGGCCAGCAGGTCCCAGCTCTTGCCGCTCGCCGAATACAGCACGAACAGGCTGCCGGCGGCGAGGATCAGCAGCAGGATCAGCAACGGGCCATCGATATGCAGTCTTTGCAGCAGCGTCGCGCGGCGACGCATCACATCCTCACTGGAGAGCATGCGATCAAAGTTATTCATCACGGGCCGTAGCCTCCGCACTGATTGGGCTGGCGTATTCGGCCTTCAAACGTCCGTCCTGATCGAGCAGCCAGGCGTCCATGACCTGACGCACCACGGGTGCGGCAACGCCGGAACCGGACTCACCGTTCTCGACCATCACCGACACGACGATGCGCGGGTCATCGGCCGGAGCGAAACCGACGAACAAGGCGTGGTCGCGGTGACGCTCCTGAACCTTGGAGCGGTCGTACTTCTCGCCCTGCTTGATCGCGACGACCTGCGCCGTACCCGATTTGCCGGCGATACGGTATTGCGCGCCGATGGCCGCTTTGCGCGCGGTACCGCGAGCGCCGTGCATCACTTGCTGCATGCCGTGATTGACCTTGGTCCAGTCCGACGGATCACGCAGGACAATGTCCGGCATCGGATTCTCGTCCACCGGCTTCACCCCTTCGAGGGATTTGGCCAGGTGCGGGCGATTCCAGATGCCTTTGTTGGCGACCAGCGCAGTCGCCTGGGCGAGTTGCAGCGGAGTCGATTGCATGTAGCCCTGGCCGATTCCGAGGATCAGGGTTTCGCCGGGGAACCACGCCTGCTTGCGCGTCGCCCGCTTCCATTCACGGGACGGCATCAGGCCGGGGGATTCTTCGAACATGTCCAGCGAGACCTTCTGGCCGATGCCGAACTTGTTCATGTAGGCCGAGAGCCGATCAATGCCGAGCTTGTGCGCCAGGTCATAGAAGTAGGTGTCGTTGGACCGCATGATCGCCGTGTCGAGGTCGACAAAGCCGTCGCCCGTGCGGTTCCAGTTACGGTATTTGTGATCGTAGTTGGGCAGCATGTAGTAGCCCGGGTCGAACACTCGACTGGACGCCGTCACCACACCGGAATCAAGACCGGCAATCGCCACCGCAGGCTTGATCGTCGAACCCGGCGGATACAGACCGCGCAGCACGCGGTTGAACAATGGCCGGTCGATGGAATCACGCAACTCGGCGTAGGCCTTGAAGCTGATGCCGGTGACGAACAGGTTCGGGTCAAAGCTCGGCTGACTGACCATCGCCAGCACCTCACCGGTCTTCGGATCCAGCGCAACCACCGCGCCACGACGCCCGCCCAACGCTGCCTCGGCCGCTTCCTGCAACTTGATGTCCAAGCTCAGGACGATGTCCTTGCCGGGAATCGGATCGGTGCGCTTGAGCACTCGCAGTACGCGGCCACGGGCGTTGGTCTCGACTTCTTCGTAACCGACCTGACCGTGCAATTCCGGCTCGTAGAAACGCTCGATGCCGGTTTTGCCGATGTGATGGGTGCCGCTGTAATTGACCGGATCGAGGCTCTTCAGCTCTTTCTCGTTGATCCGCCCCATGTATCCCACCGAATGCGCGAAATGCGCGCCCTGCGGATAGTGACGAACCAATTGTGCAACCACTTCCACGCCCGGCAGGCGGAACTGATTCACCGCGATCCGGGCAATCTGCTCTTCGCTCAGCTCGAACAGGATCGGCACCGGCTCGAACGGCCGGCGCCCCTGACGCATGCGTTTTTCGAAGATAACCCGGTCTTCAGGCGTCAGCTCCAGCACTTCGACGATAACGTCGAGCACTTGCTGCCAGTCGCCGGAGCGCTCGCGGGTCATGCTCAGGCTGAAGCTCGGACGGTTGTCCGCCACCACCACGCCGTTGCGGTCGAAAATCAACCCACGGGTCGGCGGAATCGGCTGCACGTGGACGCGGTTGTTTTCCGAGAGCGTCGAGTGGTACTCGTACTGGATCACCTGCAAGTAATACAGCCGCGCGATCAGCACGCCGATCAGCAACATGATCGCAATGGCCCCGAACACGACGCGGCTACGCACCAGGCGTGCGTCCTTTTCGTGGTCCTTGATGCGGATCGGCTGAGACATGAGGGCTGGATTACTTGTGGTAAGGGTGACCGGACAGCACGGTCCAGGCACGATACAACTGTTCGCCGATCAGGATCCGCACCAGTGGGTGCGGCAACGTCAGCGGCGACAACGACCAACGCTGATCGGCCCGGGCACAGACTTCCGGCGCCAGCCCTTCCGGGCCACCAACCATGAAATTGACCGTGCGCGAATCCAGCCGCCAGCGATCAAGTTCGACCGCCAGCTGCTCGGTGCTCCAGGGTTTGCCATGGACTTCCAGCGTGACAATCCGCTCGTTCGGCCCGACCTTGGCCAGCATGGCTTCGCCTTCCTGGCGGATGAAACGGGCCACGTCGGCATTCTTGCCACGGGTATTGAGCGGTATTTCCACCAGTTCCAGCGCCAACTCGGACGGAAGACGCTTGGCATATTCATGCCAGCCTTCTTCCACCCACTTGGGCATGCGTGAACCGACGGCGATCAGGCGCAGTCGCACAGCAATCCCTTACAGCTGGTCTTTGTTGAGCTTGGTGAAGTGCTCGTGGGTGTTTTCCGGGCTGTGGTGCTTGGCGTCGGCCGCACGGCTTTGCTCGGCACCGGCCCACAGGCGCTCCAGGTCGTAGAACTGACGTGCCGAGGCGGTCATCATGTGCACGATCACCAGGTCCAGGTCCAACAGCACCCAGTCGCTGTCGCCCTTGCCTTCTTCGCCCAGCGGCTTGGCGCCCTGCTTTTTGACTTCTTCGCGAACCTTGTCGAGCATCGCGTTGATCTGGCGGTTGGACGTACCGGTAGCGATGATCATGTAGTCAGTGATGCTCTGCTTGTCGCGGACATCAATGATCTGGATATCTTGCGCCTTGACGTCTTCCAGTGCCGCCTCGGCAAGCTTGACCAGCTGATCGCCAGTCAGTGGCTCATTGGTGTTGATCGGCTCAGGCAGCGGAGCGCTCTTGAATGTACCTTTGCGCTTAACTTTCTTTTCGTTGTCAGTCATATAAAACTCGTTTTGCTCATATATTCGGCGGCTTGGCGATACGTGGATTCGTATCAGTGAAGCACGCCTTGCTCAGTTCGACGCACGGTACAGACCGTGCGCATCGATGTAGGCCAGGACCGCGTCGGGCACCAGGAAACGTACCGACTTACCGCTGGCCAGCAGTTGACGGATCTGGGTGGCGGAAACCGCGAGCGGTGTCTGCCAGACGAATGCAATCTGTCCGCTCGGCCCTTTCAGGGCCAGCGGGTCGCTCACCGAACGCGCTGCCAGCAGGTTGCGCAAGGCATCCGGCGGTTCGCTGTCGGCGTCCGGGCGCTGTAGCACCAGGATGTGGCAATGCTGGAGCAACTCCTCCCAGCGATGCCAAGTGGGCAGGCCGCAAAATGCGTCCCAGCCCAAAAGCAGAAAAACCTGGGTCTCGGCGGGCATTTCAGCCCGCATCGACTCCAGGGTATCAATGGTCCAGGACGGTTTGTCCCGCTGCAATTCGCGGGCGTCCACCACCAGCGGCGGCATTCCGGCCACCGCACACTCGACCATCGCCAGCCGATCCTGCGCCGACACCTGCGGCGTACCGCGATGGGGCGGGCGCGCGTTCGGCATCAGGCGCAACTCGTCGAGCGCCAGCGCTTCGGCGACTTCCAGCCCACCGCGCAGATGACCGATGTGCACCGGATCGAACGTGCCGCCCAGAACGCCAATGCGCCGAGGGCGGGACTCGCTGCCGGGTGCCGGCGCTGTCAGGTCGAGGTCGGTCAAGTCAGACCGTCGCCTGGCCGCGCAACTGGCCATCACCGACCACGACGTACTTCTCGCAAGTCAGTCCTTCGAGGCCCACCGGGCCGCGGGCGTGCAGCTTATCAGTAGAAATGCCGATCTCGGCACCCAATCCGTATTCAAATCCATCGGCGAAACAGGTCGGGGTGTTGATCATCACCGACGCCGAGTCGACTTCCGCGACAAACCGACGGGTGTCGGCGAGGTTTTCGCTGACAATCGAGTCGGTGTGATGGGAGCCGTAATGGTTGATGTGTTCAATGGCCTGATCCAGACCGTCGACCACGCGAATCGACAAAATCGGCGCCAGATACTCGGTGCTCCAGTCGTCCTCGCTGGCGGCAACGGCATCGATGATCGCCCGCGTACGCTCGCAACCACGCAGTTCGACGCCTTTTTCGCGGAACTGGGCGGCCATCGACGGCAGGAAATCCTTGGCAACAGTTTGATCGACCAGCAACGTCTCCATCGCACCGCAAATACCGTAGCGATAAGTCTTGGCATTGAACGCAATGCGTTGGGCTTTCGGCAAGTCGGCATGGGCACTGACGTAAACGTGGCAGATGCCGTCCAGATGCTTGATCACCGGCACACGGGCATCGCGACTGATGCGTTCGATCAGGCCACGGCCACCGCGCGGCACGATCACATCGACGTACTCGGGCATGGTGATCATCGCGCCAACGGCGGCACGGTCAGTGGTTTCGACCACTTGCACCACGGCGGCGGGCAATTCGGCCTCGGCCAGACCGCGTTGAATGCACGCGGCAATCGCCCGGTTGGAATGAATCGCCTCGGAGCCGCCGCGCAGGATGGTCGCGTTGCCGGACTTCAGGCACAGGCTCGCGGCATCGATGGTCACGTTTGGCCGGGATTCGTAGATGATCCCGATCACGCCCAGCGGCACACGCATTTTGCCGACCTGAATCCCCGACGGACGGAAGCTCATGTCGCGGATCGCACCAACCGGGTCCGGCAGTGCAGCGACCTGACGCAGACCGACGATCATGCCGTCGATACGCGCCGGGGTCAGTTCCAGACGCTCCAGCAATGCCGGTTCCAGACCATTGGCGCGGCCGGCAGCCAGATCCTGCTCATTGGCGGCGGCAAGCTCGGCACGCGCGGCATCCAGGGCATTGGCAGCAGCCTGCAAGGCGCGGTTTTTCTGCGCGGTGCTGGCACGGCCGATGACCCGGGAGGCTTCACGGGCGGCGCGACCCAATCGGGTCATGTAGTCAAGAACGGACTCAGTCATGGTCTGCTGGGGTCTTGGCAAAGAGGAAAGCGGCAGATTATAGCTGTCGCGTCCCGGGACTAACAGCGGTGACGGGCGGATGGTCGAAATGAACGCGGATTCGCCGGTGTTCAGGCCCAATTAAGCCACGCGTTGTTATCATCACGACCTCCTGAGCCTGGATAATCATTGCCTGCCATGTCCGATCTGACCGTTCGCAACCGCGCCGAACGCCTGCCGCTGGGGCTGCCCGACGCCTTTTTCGACCGAGATGCGCAAGTGCTGGCGCAGGACCTGCTCGGCAAAGTCATCCGGCACCGGGTCGGCGATCTGTGGCTGAGCGCGCGAATCATCGAAACCGAAGCCTATTACTGTGCCGAAAAAGGCAGCCATGCCTCGTTGGGCTACACAGAAAAACGTAAGGCTTTGTTTCTGGATGGCGGCCACATCTATATGTATTACGCCCGAGGCGGTGATTCGCTGAACTTCAGCGCGCAGGGGCCGGGCAATGCGGTACTGATCAAATCCGCCTATCCGTGGGTCGATGAAGTCAGCGGGCCGGCGAGTCTGGCGCAAATGCTGCTGAACAATCCCGACGCACAGGGACGTGCGCGTCCTTCGCAAAAACTCTGCGCCGGGCAAACCCTCTTGTGCAAAGCGTTGGGACTGAAAGTGCCAGTGTGGGACGCCAAGCGTTTCGATCATGAAGTCCTTCTGGTAGAAGACACCGGGCCGGCACCTTCGCACATCATTCAAACCACCCGCCTGGGCATTCCCCGCGGCCGCGACGAACACCTGATGTACCGCTTTGTCGACGCAAACCATGCGCAATGGTGCACGCGGAACCCGCTGCGACGCGGTCAGGTCGAAGGCCGGGATTATTTCTTGCTGTAACCCCCACAGGGTTAATCAACGATTGGAGTTTTTCTGTATGGGCCCATGGCTCGATAGCGTTACCGGGTGGCTGGCGGCGAATCCACAATGGCTGGCTGTGGCGGTGTTCATTGTTGCCTTTGTGGAGTGCCTGGCGATTGCCGGTTTGATCGTGCCGGGCACCGTGCTGCTGTTTGCCGTCGCCGTACTGGCCGGCAGCGGCGCTCTTTCGCTGAGCGAGACGCTGTTGCTGGGTTTCCTCGGCGGGATTCTCGGCGATGCCGTTTCGTACTTCCTCGGCCGCCATTTCCACCAGAACATTCGACGCCTGCCGGGGCTACGGCATCATCCGGAATGGATGGCCGGTGCCGAGTCGTATTTCCAGCGCTACGGCATCGCCAGTCTATTGGTCGGCCGCTTCATCGGGCCGTTGCGGCCAATGCTGCCAATGGTCGCCGGCATGTGCGACATGCCCTTCCCGCGTTTCGCCGCTGTCAGCCTGCTGGCGGCTGCCGGCTGGAGTCTGGCCTATTTGCTGCCGGGCTGGGCCACCGGCGCGGCCTTCCGCCTGCCATTGCCAGAAGGGTTCTGGCTGGAAGCCGGGATTGTCGCCGGCAGCATCGCCGTGATGGTCGGCCTCAGCGTCAACAGCAGCCTGCGCCGGCACCGCCGCGCGACGATCTGGATCAGCAGCATGAGCCTGTTGATTCTGATTGGCCTGTTCATCGGCTACCCGTACCTGACCGCGCTCGATCAAGGCGTAATGACGCTGGTGCAGGAACATCGCCAACCAATGCTGGATGAAATTGCGGTCACGCTGACCCTGGTCGGCGAGTTCCGCAACATGCTGTTGTTCAGCGCCCTGCTGACCGGTCTGTTGCTGCTGTGCCGGCAATGGCGCCAGGCGATCTTCGTCGGCGGCACGCTCCTGGTGACCGCACTGGCCAACACCGGAACCAAATATTTCTTTGCCCGGGTGCGCCCGGAAGTGCTGACCGATCCATTGACCACCTACAGCATGCCCAGTGGCCATGCCTCAGGTTCGTTCGCGCTGTTTCTGACCTTGGCAGTACTCGCCGGCCGTGGCCAGCCGCCACGCATGCGCCTGACCTGGTTGCTGATCGCCTGTATTCCGGCTCTTTCCATCGCACTGTCGCGGGTCTATCTGGGGGCTCACTGGCCAACCGACGTATTGGCCGGCGCTATGCTCGCCGCCTGTGTCTGCGCTGCCGCCCTGTGGCTGAGTCAACGCAAAACCGCACTCAATCCCATGCCGTACAAGATCTGGTGGTTGATCTTGCCGGCCATGTTGGCGCTGTTTGGCTTTTTCGTCCTCAGGCATCTGCCTCATACGCTGTTGCGTTACGCCTATTGAACGAGGCAATACACAAGGCTTATTTCCTTCGCGCTGCTCTTTTAAGAAACTTCCGACATGAGCGGCGCACTTCTCCCATTCAAACTTTCTCGCAGCCGGTAAAACTTCCCGCCTGACCAACCGACAACTTCATACATTTAAAAGACGCTATAACAAAAGTTACACTTCCAACAAGAATTAGAACAACAATAACTTTCGCCACGCCGAAAATGCGCTAGATTAAATTCACAAACATTAAAACCCGTCAAACTCCCCCCTTCAACTTCAATTCGACGGGCCGCATTGCTGTTACAAAAATTTCACCACTTACATCAGGCTTTTAAACTCTTTAATATTATTTCGAGCATTCCATGAGTCCGAAGATTCCCCGCAAACCGCCCCTGTCTTCCTCGCAACAACCTGATCCGGTCTCCCTACACCATCAGCACGTTGCTCCGGGCGTTCCGCCAGCCTACCGATTGCCGGGTTTTGCGCACCCATCGGATCCCGCTCGCCCCACCGGCACGCATTCAACTTCGCAGAGCATCACTCCCCCCTCCGTGGTCATTCATGCCATGCCGACGCAAAATCCGGCCCATCTCGCGAATGACGGTTCGGTGGAAAGCTACTGGCTTTCCGATGAATTTCTGGTAGGCATGCGACCGGCTGACGACAACGGTTTCCGCTGGATCGTCAATCGCCAGTTTGTCGACGTCGAATATGCAGGTGGCCTGCATACCACCCACGTCGGCCTTGATGAAGCGGGCCACTATCGAAGCAAGTCGCTGTTCGAACGCGTGCCGTCCGGCCCGCGGCTTTACAAAAACGAAGGCCAGGCGACCTGGCGCCTGACAGAACGCCCCTCAGAGCCCGCGCTATCGACAAAGCGCCCCGCCCTGCCAACCGCCGAGCACTCCGGTCTTGCTCCCGTTGCCAAGCGACCGCGCCCCGCCCCCGCCTATCTCAACCAAAGCCATTACGCGGCAACACCGCGCTCACCGGACCCTCAGGGCTATTACGAACTCAAACCGTCTCTCGATCGCCACAGCGCCGACATACAATTTGCCTTCAGGGATCAATTCGGCAACTGGGTTCAAGTCGATCCACCCGCCGCCGGATTCGGCGCACAACACGCCCTGTTAAAGCACTGGACCGATCACGAGATCTGGCAGACATACGGCATTCATGGTCAGGAGATCGTGCGATTTCGAACTGAAGCCCAAGCACTTGGCAAACCGCCGCAGTGGGTCGAATCCGTGGCCACGAACAATCCGCTCACCGATTTGCTGGGCGACTCCCTGCGCTGGCTACATCCCGACATGAATCTCCAGCAGCGCGAAACCCTACTGCAGTCCTACAACTTGCTGCCGAGTCAATTGACGCGCTTGCGAGATGACCTGCTCAGCGAACTGGCCATCCCGCAATGGGCTCAGAAACACAAGCACCTGACAGAGAACCTCGATAACCCGCAGCGTCTGGAGCAACTGAGTCGGGATGCGAGCGAAGAACTCAATCTCAAACGCGGTGCTCAACATGACTGGTACAACCCCAAAGCCAGCATGACCCCTGAAGTGCTCGAAGCACTGCTGAATAAACTCGGTTATCAGCGCAACCAGAACAATTGCCTGTACCGCACGGACGTGCCGGCCCTGTTCCGCGGTGATGATCGTACGCCTTTCGAACTCGCCAATGACGAGGCGATGCTCCCGCGCTACCACCACGAACCCGGCGCGACGACTCACAAGCCGATGAGCGCCACCTTCAGCCTGAATGAAGGTCAGGTGTATGCCCGGGCACCCGACCCCGAGTACTTGCGCTTCAACAGCCAGACCAACAAGCACCCGGGAGGGGACGTTGACGGCCAGGCCACAGACAGCGATGCCAGTGACACGCCAAGTACCTCGTCTTCCGAGTGGTCCGAAGCCACAAGCCCGATCCCGTGGGATCACGATCGTCACTACGAGTCCACACGTACGCGCCAGACAGTCATGTTTCTGTATGCGCTCGACACCCGCCGTCTTGAGGTGGTCCCCCATGAAGAAAACATTCGCTTCAACTCAGCGGCCCGCGATACCTCCACGACCTGGTTTCCCTCCGATGATTTCGAAGGGCTGATTTCGGTCACCCGAAGCGGGCTGAATGCCGACCGCGTCTGGCTATTGAACACCGCCCTGACCAAAGGGGTGAAAGTCGACGACATCAGGTACCAGGCCGGAGATCGCGCTGAACGGATCGAGGCCGCCACCCATGCCGGGCACGCCAACAAATTCGAATACGACCTGCTGATCGACCAGGTCGAGGCCGCAGGCAAGCCCGTGCTCAGACTGTCCGGCAACGGCAACGAATTCGCCTACGACATCACTTGGCCCGAAACGGACAAACCGCCAACTCAAGGCCAGTGATACGCCGGTAAGGACACCGGACCCATGGGCTTTACATTAAAGGATTAATGACATGTCAAAAATCATCTCCCCACCTATGCAGATTGCCAACGTCAGCCCCGTTCAGGTCGTGCCTCTCGACGTTTCGGCCAATCCTCATACACCGCTGGCGAGCACGCTCCACGACGTCACGCCGTCAGACGACGCTGACGCCCCCTATCGACGCACGCTCAAATCCCTCGACAAGCATTTCGGGCGGCTACGTTTCGGCGAAATACTGACCAGCCGCGTCGAACTTCAGGCATTGGGCGCGACGGTCCATGGCCAGCCCATCAGCCCTGCGAACGCAGGCATGCAAACACCGGATCAAACATTTCTCGACGGGCTCAATTTCGAGGAGACCAGAGTCAAGGACCGACTGCGTTCGGCGCATACCCCGGACAGCGACACCCCGGCCATGCTGTTCTTCGAGATCGCCTTGATGCGTTCGGTAGACGCCCCTCCTCTGTTCATCAGCGATACACCGCAGGCTCCAGGCAGCGCGATGGATCGCATGAATCAGTTGGGCAAGGCCGCGCAGAAACTGGATATCCACCGTGCCGACTCTTTCGAAAACGCCCCTGGCTGGATCAGTAAAAACAAAAGCTATCTGATGAGCGGCGCAGGCGTAGGCATGCAGGCATTCGGTATCTACAGCGGCTACAGGGCAATGATCGACGCGATCAGACAAGGCGATGCGCTGGAAGCGATTTTCCAGGGAGGTTCGATCGCTGCCGAATTTGGCTCATTGATCATCGAACGAGGCCTGACCAAGACCGGTGAGGCGATGCTCACGAATGGCGCGACCGCGTTCAAGTATTTCCCGCTGACTTCGGTAGGCAAATACATGAGCCGGGGCGCCGGATTGTTCGCCAGCGTGATCACCCTTCCGTTCGACATCATCGATGCGGTCAAATCGTTCAACGCCGCCGCTGCAGCGCAAGGTAAAGAAGCTCAGGATCACTATGTCAGTGGTGGCCTGAGCGTCGCCGGCGCAGGTATCAGCCTGGTGCTGGGCATTGCTGCACTGGCAGGCTTCGGCAGTACCGCCGGGCCGCTCGGCCTTGCCGCCGCCGGTTTGCTCATCGCCGCCTCGGTGATTTACCAGGCCGCAAGGGTGGTGGATGACATTGATGATTACATTGAACTGACTTTCCACGAACGCTTGCGCTCTGGCTGGTTCGCCTTCACCCGCCAGGACCTGGACACGCAAGTCATGGATCGCTTCAAGCTTTCCAAAGGCTTTATTGATCACGAGAAGCAGCTGGAACTGTCGGCTAAGGACCTGCTTGAAGGCGCCTACAAAAACGCCATCGAGCACGTAGTGAATGGCATTTTCAGCGTCGAATTGAAGCCGGTTGAACTGTGGCGCTATCAATGGAATGAAAGCACCGGCGAGAAGCCGTTCAAACTCGACAGTCAGGCGGTCATCGTCGGCGGTGACGATATCGTGGATGCCAGTAATGGCTTGCCCGCTGATCTCAAAGGCAAGGTCAGCGGCAGTGCAGGCGATGACAAAGGCGTGCTCTGGCGCCTCGGGGATGGAAATGACCGGGTCGTCGGCGTCAAGGCCAAAACCAACCTCTTCACCTACCGCGAAGGACACAAAGCGCTGACCGGGGGTGACAGGAACGATGCGTTTCATCAGGAGATCAACGAACAGGCTTTGAATCTTGCTACCCCACCGGCTCATCTCAATGTGCTGGATGGTGGCGGCGGCTCAGACACCCTGGCCTTTGAAGGCATTCGCCCGCGTTCTGATACTCGTCACATTGGCCACGACATCAATCTGCAAACGGGCCGAGTGGCTTTGCGAGGAATTGATCTCGCTGCTGATGCGATGGAAGTCGCACACCTCACCTCGTTTGAAAACGTCTCGACATTGCACAAGGGGACGAGCCGGGTCATCGGGACTGATGAGGCCAACCGGATTGTCGCCAACGGTTACGACCGCATCAGCACCGGCGCCGGTGACGACACCATTGCCATCTACGGAACTGACTGCCGGGTTGAGGGCGGGGCCGGCACAGATCGGTACTACATTGCCAACACCAATGCACGGACGACGATTGTCGAGGATGGCGAGCAGTCGAGCCTGATCGAGTTCGGTTGGCCAATGGAGGTCATTCAGCAATGGGAGATCGTCGGCACCTCGTTGATCGTGCGCTCCTTGCGCGACGAAGATGGCAGAGATCCCGAACATGTCCTGACCATCGAAAATGTCTACCAATGGATCGAGAACAAACGCCACCTGAGGAACGGCCAGTGGCGATTCATGACGGAGGACGGTTATGAGCTGATGGCGCTGCTGCCAGCGCAACCGGACGACACGGTGAATCAACGCATCGAGATGGCAATAACCGTCAGTGGTCAGGCCGCCCTGCCCCCCCAAATCGTCAACGACGGCACCGTCATCATTGCCGCAGAAGGGTTGAAGCGGCATTTCGTGTCACGCACTGAGCGCAATGTCGAGTTTGTGGCCAAGCGCAATACACCTGAAACCTCCAGAAACGTTTACCTGGATTTCACGGATTCGGAAATTGTCGACGTCGTCGTCAGCTATGAGGTCGAAGTGCGCAAAGGCGTTTCGGGTTACACCTACCTGATTTATAAAGACATCGATCTTTCAATCCGGCTGCCGGAAAAAGTCGTGGCATTCAAAGGGGTGATCCAGCCAATCGCTGCCGCTACGGGCTACGGCGGGAGAAACAGCCTGAAAGTCACCACTGCACACCTTGCACAAAACATCGCCCTGATCCTGCAGGATGAAGTTTCATACCGACTTCAAGTGCCCGACCTGGACTACGAAGACGATGTAAAAAATCCCGGCCGCAGGGTACGTCGCACCCGCAGTTGCCTGATAAAGCGCAATGGCAGATATCTGTTTACCCGACCACAACCCGGCGAGAAGACTCCGCTTCCGGCGTATAACAGCACCGTTGTGATCGACGCCAGGCCTCATACCGGCATTTATCTGCTCGAAGGAAAAGGTGCCACTTACGACATCCACCTTGCGAGCAACTCGATCATTCGCCTCTCCACTCCCGGCGCAACGGCAAAAACAAGCAATGCGTCTACCTGGAATCTTTTCAGCCATACGCTGAAAGAAACCGTGTCACGCAACGACATTCAGTTGAACGCCAACCGCTTGCGAGTCGCCAGCGTCACAATTGAATTGCCCGATATCGAAGACGACGTGCCGGTGGAGTTCATCAGCGTAGCAACTTCATCCGGCAACATTTATGAGGTTTCCCTGCTGTTTGAAGTGTTTCAGCTTTACGTCATAGACGCCCGCAGTCATGCCAGCGTCGAGGCGCTTCTGGCCGAGATCACTGCACATCAGCAACGGAACGAACTGGCGGCAGTCGTTTATGTCACCCACATCGCTCCGACGTCTGGAGAAAGCGGCACAGTGCTTTACAACTCGAAGAGGAAGTATTGGGGGCGTGTTGGCGATCCGGCAGCGCGAATCAAACCCGAAGACCTGCTGATCGAAGCGGCCGTCACTCTCTGAACATTTTCAGCCAATGATCAACAAGCCCGGACGATGCCACTCATTGTCCGGGTGCGTGCATCACTCAGCCAAGGAAAGGCTGTGTCAAACATAAAGGAGATTCACTGCATGCGACAAAAGCAGGGGTCACGTCCCCCCTCACCGACAGTCGACACGCCGACCACCACAACACGCGCGTCTGCAGATCACTCGGCGAACAAATCGGCAACTCCCACACTGGAAAACATTCCCAGCCATTTTCCACTCCAATCGCCTTCTTCCTCCAAGCGGCCCCGTGTGGATGAGCCAGGCAGCTCCCGACAAGAAACCTCGCCAATCGAAGTCAGCGTCATGTCGCCCGACCGTGCCGACATGCCATTTTTTTCGGCAACCTCACTCGAAGATTTCGTGCAACCCTACTTCGGCGATCTGCCTGCACCCAATGCAACCGGTATCAGGCGTTATCTCACCAAAGAGTGGGTCGATGTCCAGCTTCCAGGCACGCAAGGCCGGCAGCACGTTTGCGTTAAATACGATGCCGACCTCAAGGCATATCGAGTGATGTCCTTCAGACGCCTGGCCCCTGGCCCACCGATATACCGAACCACGCAGGACAATCTGTGGAGCCTGAATCGTCACCGCACGTTCCTGAATGGCGATGATTATGCGTTCTCCGCGACCGCAAACGCTGATGGCCACTACGCATTCCGCGCACTCGGATCGAGCAGTGATTCAGCCATTCTCGGCTCTGCCATCAATCACCCGGAGCATCACTGGATTGCCATCGATCCGGCGCAAGCAAAACACGAGAGACTGGCCGACAGGCCGCTGGTGCAATGGTCGGATCAAGACATCCAGCGAATGTACATTCTGGATGACACCCGGATTGCCGCCTTCCGCACTGAAGCGCAAGCCTCCGGCAAGGCACCGGACTGGGCACCCCGGGCGCAGAACAGCGAAGACTATCTGTTTGTCGCCGAGTCATTGAAGTGGCTGCATCCACAACTGCCTCTTGCCCAGCGTCTGGAATTACAGCGCAGCTATAACCTGACCCAGGACCAACTGTGTCGTCTGCGTACAGAATCGGGCGACGGCCAGATACCGGAATGGGCTGAACAGCATAAACGTCTGAGCCTTGACCCGAGCAATGACCAGCGCTTCAAACTGATCGCCGACGAACTGGAAAACTACGTTCAAGACTTGAGAACCCAAGGGCTGGCCTTCGACCATCACTGGCCCGCCACCCGGTACAGCGATGTTTTTTTAGCCGATTACGCGACCCACCTTGGCTACCAGCGAACCCGACACAACATGCTCTACCGCACGGACATTCCGGCGATGTTCCGGGGCGAAACCCGATTACCCTTCGAATTGGCCCGGGACGGGCGGATGATGTACCGCAAAGGCAATCCCACGGGCACCACGAACAAGCGTGCGCTGAGTGCAACGTTCGGACTGCATGACGCCACCGCTTATGCGGCAACCAGGGGCGGCTTCTATCACGAGCTGCATTACAACTCGCAGGCCAATCGTTTTCCCGGCGTGAATCCACAGAGTTCCAAAGGACGCAGCAGTGAGCCCTCGGATTCCGGCGACAGTTCAGTGTCGGACGGTAAACGGACCGGTGACGAAGCCGACTCCGACAGCTCCTTCGTTTTCGATGACTCGAAAGGTTATGAATCCACTCGCCGCCAGCAAAACACGTCCTTTGTGTATGTCATCGACACACGCGGTCTGGAAGTGGTGCCGGGGGCGGAGAACAAGGCATTTAACCCCGGCAACAGTAAATTCTTCTTCGACGAACTGGAGGGGCATATCTCGACACCCACACGCGGCATCAGTGCCGAGCGTATCTGGCTGGTTCGTTCCGATCTGACGCGCGCCGCCCGGGTCAAGGATGTGCTGGAGCAGGCCGCTGACCGAGTCGCGGCAATCGAACAGGCCACCTGGGCAGGAACCGACAGTCAAACAGGCAGCTATTTTGGCAGCAACGCTTATTACCGCCTGATCGATGGAATCGCCGGTTCAGGCGGCCTGATTCTTGAACTCCCCAAGGGCGACAAGACGTTCGCCGACGACATCGTCTGGCCGGCTCCCGAGCATGACCGGCCCTGACTCATTCAGCCAATGGATGGCTGACTCAATCACATGGAGTGACTTTTATGCGCCAAAAACCCGGGCCACTGCGCCCATCCCCAACCACAGAGACACCCGCCACCTCGACACCCCGTCCTGCGCCCTCCGATCGTCCAGTCGATCTGGATCCCCGTTTGCCTGGCCGCATCAGACCGGACGGGACAAACGAATCACCGGGCATTAACGCCGACGGCCCTCACAGCAGCACCTCAAAAGTGGAATCCGCCATTTCGATTACGCAGATGCTCGAAACGCAAATGCCCCTGCCTTATACAACAACCTCGCCCCTCGAGCCCTATTTGCAGAACGTCGATGCTTTGAGCCACGACGCAGACGGGCTGAAGGTTCACAAGGGTCGCACGTTCGCGGACATCGCCCAGGAAGATGGATCAGCCGCTGGGCTGACGGTGATGGTGGCGTTCCACGATCTGATGAAAGCCTACCGGGCCAGGTTGCCGAGTGAGCGGATGCCATCCGGACCTCCGCTTTATCGAGTCGCTGACAGCAACCTCTGGAGCTTGAAAAAGCCCATTGCGTACTACCCTCTTGATCGCTACACCGTGCATGAAAAGGGTAATACCTACTCTGTATATGTGCCAGATGCACAGGGCTACTACGCGGTACACGAATGGAAACATGTGCCGCATCACGGCGACTTTATCATGCGCCGTGATGTCGGCTTTGCCTTCAAGGATCGACACGGCCAGCTGGTTAAAGTCGACCCGAGCGAGGCTCGCGGAGATGCATCCGTACCCTTGAAGCTCGCGCACTGGACCGATCGCGAAATATGGGACGTTTACAACATCCACGGTGCAGAAGTTGTGGCCTTCCGAGCCGAGGCCCAAGCCAGCGGCAGAGCACCGGACTGGGCAAGACGCACCGATAATGACGATCACCACAAATCCCTCATGAACTCCATGAGATGGTCCTATCCGCAGAAATCCCGGAGCGAATGCGCCGAACTTCTGCGCAGCTACAACTTGACCATCGCCCAGCAAAAACGCTTGCTCCCGGACATGGATAACGGCTTTCCCGAATGGACCGAACAGCACAAACGATTAACTCAGAACACGCTGGACGAACGCCGCTTCGATCAGATTGCAGAGGAAATGCAGCCATTGATTCTAAGAATAAGAGAAGAAGGCGAGCAGCCTGATTTCGACTCACATCCCGTTGAACAACGCTATGAAGAAAGTTTTCTGAAAAGTTATCTGGAATATGCCGGCTACCAGTTCACCAGGCATGGCTACCTTTTCAGAACGGACATCCCGGCCATGTTCCGCGCCGATTTGCGCACGCCTTTCGAACTGGCGCGGGACAAACGACTGGTGAAATTGAGGGGCAACCCTTCAGACTCCACGAACAAATCGGCTTTCAGTGCGACATTCTCTGCGGCCAAGCTCAAGTCCTACATGTTTTTTGATTACTACTCCAACCCTCGGCATTACAACAGCCAGGCTAACCGTTATCCGGGGCATTTCTCTGACAGCGATTCGTCGAGCGGGAATCGACACAGCTCAGCTAACGATTCTGATACATCGTTTGAAATGGACAACTCGCGTGACTATCCATTGCTGCGGCGCAAACAACTTCTTGGCTTCCGTTACGTCATCGACACCCGCGGCATCGAAGTGGTCCCCCGAGATGAAAACATTTACCTGAACGACATGGATTTTGACGGTGATCCATTGGAAGGCCGGATATCAATGCCGACGCGAGGTATCAGCGCAGAAAGAATCTGGCTGGTGAGATCGGACCTGAGCCAGGCAGCCAGAGTCGAGGATATCTTGCGGCAGGCCGGTGACAAAGCTGAAGCTATCGAGAAAGCCACATGGGCAGGTACCGACGGGCACGATGTCTATTCTTATGGACTCACTGCTTACGACAAATTGATAGATCAAATAGCCAACTCCGGCGGTGTCGTGTTGAAGTTGCCAAAAGGCGAAAGCACCTACTCTAACGATGTGACCTGGCCAGTGGCCGAACATTACCGAGCCTGACAAAAGGCGCCATTCATTTAAAAATGAATGGCGCCTTTGTATCAATCAGCGGCTGGACGTTATTTGATCACCTTGATCACGAATGTTGCCGGTTTGCTATTGAACGCGTTATGCCCCGTCAGATGAGGGTCGACATTGAGGAATGATCCGTTTCGGCATGCTTCAGAATATACATGCCGGCAATGTCATCCCAAAACTCCCACACGTCTTCATATACAGTCATGATTTCATCCTTATTTTTATTCAAGTCGCCCGTCTCCTGCGGGCAACTTGAAATCAAGACAAAGACGAAAGCAAACAATGCTGGCAGATGCAATGAGTTAATTCAAAGTGCAACTAGGCGAACAATTCACCCTGTAGCTTGTCAAGCAATGCCTGAATCGCATCCAGCCGTTGCTGGGGATCGTCAAGTTGCAGCAGGTCGATCTTGTCTTCTTCTGCGAACGGCAGCAGATAGGCCAATTGATTAGCCAGCGATTGCTGACCCAGCGCATCGGTGCCCATGTTCAGCGCTTCGACCATCGGATGCTCGGCCAACGCCTTGAGCAGCGCCACCAGGTCAGCGTCTTCGTCCTGAAGCGGTTGCTCGGGCTCGTCATCCAGCCAGTCGACATCGGCGAGGATCAACTGGTCGCGCTGCACCTCGGTACGCGACACCGTGAAACGCCGCCCACCTTGGACACGAATGCCCAGCAAGCCGTTGTCCTGCTGCTGGAAGTCGGTGATGCGTGCTTCGCAGCCGACCAAGGCAAAACCTTGTGGTGCGACGCCGACTTCTTGGCCGTCGAGGATGCACACCACGCCGAAACCGCCGCCCTGTTTCATGCAGCGGCCGATCATGTCCAGGTAGCGCGCTTCGAAGATCTGCAAGTCGAGGTTGCAGCCGGGAAACAGCACTGTGTTCAGCGGGAAAAGCGGCAGACTCATAGACATTTCCTTACACCACCATCGACACCGCCAACGGCAGAAACACCGCCGTGGCCACGCCCATCAGACTCATTGCCAGCGCCGCGAAGGCACCGCACTCATCACTTTCCTGCATGGCCACCGCCGTGCCGACCGCGTGGGCGGTCATACCCAGCGCCATGCCGCGCGCTTCGGGGCTGTGCACACCGAGGCGGTTCAACAGCGTCGGACCAAAGATCGCGCCAATCACCCCGGTGATCAACACGAATACCGCCGCCAACGCCGCAACGCCGCCGATCTGTTCGGCCACCAGCATGGCGATCGGTGAAGTCACCGACTTCGGCGCCATGGTCATCAGGATCATGTGCTCGGCACCGAACCACCAGCCCAGCAACACGCCCATGCCCGTCGCCACCACCCCGCCTATCACCAGCGTAGTAAAAATCGGCCAGAACAATTGGCGAATACGCCGCAGATTGAGATACAGCGGCACCGCCAGCGCCACGGTCGCCGGGCCAAGCAGAATGCTGAGGATCTCGGTGCTCTTGCGATACTCGGCGTAGGTCAGGCCGCAGCCGACCAGAATGCCAATCACCAACAGCATGGAGACCAGCACCGGTTGCAGAAAGATCCAGCGGGTTTTCTCGAACGCCGCCAGCACCAGTTGATAGGCACCGAGGGTGATGCCGATGCCGAACAGCGGATGATGAATGACCGAAGCCCAGGCGCCCTGCCAGTCGAAAAGCATCAGGATTCCTCCGACGCTGGCGCGTGCCGTTTAACCAGGCGCTGCATCAATACCCCGGCGAACGCCATCGACAGCAGCAGCGACAGCACCAGTGCGCCGACAATCGCCCAGAAATCGGCGGCAATGGCTGTGGCGTAAACCATCACGCCGACGGCTGGCGGCACCAGCAGCAATGGCAGATAACGCAGCAGACTGCCGGCCGCAAGGTTCAGCGGTTCGCCGACTTCACCGCGAATGATCAGGAAGACCAGCAACAGCAGCAGGCCGATGATCGGCCCCGGCAGCACCGGCAACAGCAAATGATTGAGCGCCGTGCCGAGCAATTGAAACAGCACCAGCAAGGTCAGGCCACGTAGCAACATCCGACATCTCCGTCTTACTTTTTGCCCAGCAGGGGCTCGGCATTATAAGCACGCCTGCGCTATGGATCGGCATTCGCCAAAAGCATGGTCGGTTGACCGGAGCAAATCGCCATGATGATCTACAGTGGTTCGCAGGGAGGTCAAATCCCCCCACCTGAAAAACTATAAAACCGATGAACCCAAGGAGAGTCTCAATGCCCTATGTTCCCGTTGCAGAGCTCAAAGATTATGTCGGCAAGGAACTCGGACGTTCCGAATGGCTCACCATCGATCAGGAACGCATCAACCTGTTCGCCGAAGCCACCGGTGATTATCAGTTCATTCACGTCGACCCGGTCAAAGCCGCGCAAACGCCATTTGGCAGCACCATTGCCCACGGTTTCCTGTCGTTGTCGCTGATCCCGAAATTGATGGAAGACATCCTGATCCTGCCGCAAGGCGTGAAGATGGTCGTCAACTACGGTCTGGACAGCGTGCGTTTCATCCAGCCAGTGAAGGTCAATTCCAAAGTTCGCCTGAAGGTCGATCTGGGTGAAGTCACCGAGAAAAAACCCGGGCAGTGGCTGCTCAAAGCCACCGCGACCCTGGAGATAGAAGGTTCGGACAAACCGGCCTATATCGCCGAGCCACTGTCGCTCTGCTTCGTCTGATGGTTCCGGATGCGAAGCAGCGCACGCTGTTTCGCGTCACGTCTCTATATATGCGACGCATAGCTGCGGCATACTCGGTCGCCTAATTGCCCGGATCCCGCTATGCGCTCACTTGCACGTCTTGCACCCCTTGCCTTGACCCTGATGCTCACCGCTTGCGGCGACGGCGAATCGCTGTTGCCGCCGGATGCGCGCCTGCCCGACGGCGGACGCTATCGCGGTGAACTGGTCGATGGCTTGCTGCAAGGTCAGGGCCGCGTCGATTACCCCAACGGCAGTTGGTATGCCGGGCAGTTCGACAAGGGCCAGTGGCATGGTCAGGGCGAATGGCATGGCAGCAATGGCGAGGTTTATCGCGGGCAGTTTCAGCAAGGTCTGTTCGACGGTCAGGGCAGCCTGACCACCAACGCCAGCAGTTACACCGGCGGCTTCAAGCAGGGCCGCCGCGAAGGCGAAGGCACCCTGAAAGAAAACGCCATGACCTACCGTGGCGAGTTCAAGGCTGACCAGTACTCCGGGCTCGGTCGCCTGGAAATGGACGACGGCAGCTCCTATCAAGGCCAGTTCGCCCACGGTAAACCGAACGGCGAGGGTCAGCGCGGCGACGCCAGCGGAAACTCGTTCAGCGGGCATTTCGTCAACGGTCAGCTGGAAGGCAACGGCACCTTCAACAGCGCGGACGGCGATATCTACGTCGGCGGCTTCAAGAACAATCAACTGCACGGCAAAGGTCGCTACGAAAACGCCGACGGCGATGTCTGGCTCGGCCAGTTCAAGGAAGGCGCGCTGACCGGCAAGGGCGAACTGATCGGCGCCGATGGCAGCCATTACATCGGCGTGTTCAGCGACTGGCGCTTCAGCGGTCAGGGTCGTTTGAACCTGCCTGATGGCAGTTTCTACATCGGCGGTTTCGACAACGACAGTTACTCCGGACGCGGCACCCTGGTGCTCACCGATGGCAGCGTCATGAGCGGCACCTGGATCAACGGCCAGCGCGTGCGCGACGCCGACGGCAAGTTGCTGCCCGATACGCTCGAACTCGGTTTGCTCGCTCAGGGTCGCCTGCTCGAGGACGCACTGGCCGCCATTCCCGCGTCGACCCCGGCAGTCGAGCTGTACACCCTGACCCTCGGCGGTGACGGCAAGCAAAGCGTGTTCCTGCGTGAATCCGACTATGTCGCCAACATGCTCAATACGCGCTTCGGCGCTTATGGCCAGATCCGTCTGGTCAACCACCGCGACCACCTCGGCGACCGGCCGATGGCTACCCGCGAGAACCTGCGTCGCGCCGCGCAAACCCTTGCCGAACGCAGTGGCCCGGAAGATCTGCTGTTCATCTACCTGACCAGCCACGGCACCGCCGAACATGAACTGGTGCTCGACCAGCCGCGTATGGAACTGGCCGACCTGCCCGCCGACGAACTCGCCGCTGTGCTGGCGCCATTGAAAAACCGCGACAAGATCATCGTGATCTCGGCCTGCTATTCCGGCGGTTTCATCCCCGCGCTGAAAGACGAACGCACGCTGATCATGACCGCCTCGCGCGCTGATCGGGTGTCCTTCGGCTGCTCGGAAGAAGCTAACTTCACCTACTTCGGCGACGCGCTGTTCGCCCAGGCTCTGAATCAGACCGACGATCTGGAGCAGGCCTTCAAACTGGCCAAAGCCACCGTCGCCGAGCGTGAACTGGCGGACAATTTCGAAGCGTCGGAGCCGCAGATCTGGGCGCCGAAAACCGTGCTCTCGCACTGGCAACTGCTGCGCAAACAGCAAGCCAGAAAAGCATTGCAAAGTGCTGCGTTGAACGACGGAGCGATAAAGAGCAACTAAGCTGAACAGTATCAAGGGAGAGACACTATGTACTTGACGCCTCAGCACGTATTGCTTGCCGGAGCCACCGGTTTGACCGGTGAACATCTACTCGACCGTTTGCTCAACGAGCCAACGATTTCACGCGTGCTCGCCCCTTCGCGTCGACCCTTGGCGGAACATCCGCACCTGGAAAATCCGGTGGGCGATCCGCAGGCGTTTCTGCCGCAGCTCAGTGGTCGCGTCGATATCGCCTATTGCTGCCTCGGCACCACCATCAAACAGGCCGGCTCGGAAGCGGCGTTTCGCGCGGTGGATCTGGACATGGTCGTGGCCTTCGCCAAACGCGCGCGGGAGATGGGCGCGCGGCATCTGATTGTGATCAGCGCGATTGGCGCCGATCCGAAATCGTCGGTCTTCTACAATCGGGTCAAAGGCGAAATGGAGCAGGCCTTGCGTGCGCAGGACTGGCCGCAACTGACCATTTGCCGGCCATCGCTGTTGTTGGGTGAGCGAACTGAACCGCGTCTTGCCGAGCAACTGGCCGGACCTTTGTCGAAGCTGATTCCGGGTAAATACCGAGGCATCGAAGCTTGCCATTTGGCGCGGGCGATGTGGCGCCTGGCCCTGGAAGAGCAGGATGGGGTGCGGGTGATCGAGTCGGATGAGCTGCGCAAGCTCGGCAAATAATCTTCCGCCGCATGATCGTTCCCACGCTCTGCGTGGGAATGCAGCCACGGACGCTCTGCATCCCAAAGCATGACGCAGAGCGTCGCCGGAGGCGTTACCACGCAGAGCGTGGCAACGATCTGTCTAACTACAATCCGCCCGTTGCCTGGAAGCTCACACCGATCACCGTCAGCAATGACAATGGCAACAGCAGCGTATCGAGCAACGCACTCGCTGGCAGGTCCACCCCCGGATAGCTCGGCGCCTCAGCCCCGAACCGATCCATCGCGCAACACCCGCCATTCAATGCATACAAATCCAGCCGCGTCCCGGAGTACACCACAGGCGCGCCCGGCTTGGCGGCGTCGAGGGTGCGCGCAGTGGCGCAACCGGTCAGTTGCAGCGCCAGCAAAATCGCCAGCAGCTTATTCATCGCTGCTCAGATGATGCTCACCCCAACGCGGCAGCATGTCCTGAGGAATGCCGAGCAGATTGAGAATCCGCGCCACAACGAAATCGATCAGGTCATCGATGGTCTGCGGCTGGTGATAGAAACCCGGCGAGGCCGGCAGAATCGTCACGCCCATGTTCGACAGCTTGAGCATATGCTCCAGATGAATGCTCGAATACGGCGCCTCGCGCGGCACCAGAATCAACTGGCGACGCTCTTTCAAAGTGACGTCGGCGGCGCGCTCGATCAGGTTATTGCAGGCGCCGGTGGCAATCGCCGACAACGTCCCGGTAGAGCACGGCACCACGACCATTGCTGCCGGTGCGCCGGAGCCCGAAGCTACCGGCGACATCCAGTCTTCCTTGCCGTATACGCGGATCTGCCCGGCGGCGGCCCCGGTGTATTCGGTCAGGAAGGCCTGCATCATCTGCGGCTTCGGCGGCAGCGTCACATCGGTCTCGGTGGCCATCACCAGTTGTGCAGCCTTGGAGATCAGGAAGTGCACTTCGCGATCTTCCCGCACCAGACAATCGAGCAGGCGCAAGCCGTACTGAGCGCCGGAGGCACCGGTCATGGCCAGCGTGATGCGTTCCGGGCCATTGCTCTCAAAACGAGTGTTCATTGCAGCGCCTCGGCGAGTTTGCCGTGCAGGCCGCCGAAGCCGCCGTTGCTCATGATCACCACGTGAGTGCCGGGCTGGGCCTGGCTCTTCACGCGCTCGATGATGCCTTCCAGCGAATCGCTGACAATCGACGGCACCGTGCACAGTGCGGCGGTGCCGGCGAGGTCCCAGCCGAGGTTGGCCGGGGCGTACCAGATCACCTGATCGGCATCGACCACGCTGTCGGGCAAACCATCACGGTGCGCGCCGAGCTTCATCGAGTTGGAGCGCGGTTCGATGATCGCGATCAGCGGTGCGTCGCCGATGCGTTTGCGCAAACCGTCGAGAGTGGTGGCAATCGCCGTCGGGTGGTGGGCGAAATCGTCGTAGATGGTGATGCCGCGCACTTCGGCGACTTTCTCCATGCGGCGCTTGACGTTCTTGAATGCGCTCAACCCGGCAATGCCCATCGATGGCACCACGCCAACATGACGCGCAGCCGCCAAAGCAGCCAAGGCGTTGGCGACGTTGTGCTGACCGGTCAGCTCCCATTCGACGGTGCCCTGCGACACGCCTTCGAACATCACTTCGAACGCCGAGCCGTCTTCGCTCAGCAGTTTGACCTGCCACTGACCGCCGGCACCGGTGGTTTGCACCGGGGTCCAGCAGCCCATTTCGATCACACGTTGCAAGGCCGGCTCGGTGGTCGGGTGGATGACCAGACCTTCACTTGGGATGGTGCGCACCAAGTGATGGAATTGCCGCTCGATCGCCGGCAGATCCGGGAAGATGTCGGCGTGATCGAACTCAAGGTTATTGAGGATCGCGGTGCGTGGGCGGTAATGAACAAACTTCGAGCGCTTGTCGAAGAAGGCGCTGTCGTATTCGTCAGCCTCGATCACGAAGAACGGCGTACCGCCCAAGCGTGCCGACACCGAGAAATTCTGCGGCACGCCGCCGATCAGGAAGCCCGGGCTCATGCCGGCATGTTCCAGGACCCAGGCGAGCATGCTGCTGGTGGTGGTTTTGCCGTGCGTACCGGCTACCGCCAGTACCCAGCGACCTTGCAGCACGTGGTCAGCCAGCCACTGCGGGCCGGAGACGTACGGCAGGCCTTTGTTCAGGACATATTCCACCGCCGGGTTACCGCGCGACATGGCGTTGCCGATCACCACCAGATCCGGTGCCGGATCGAGCTGCGCCGGGTCATAGCCCTGCGTCAGTTGAATGCCTTGGGCTTCCAGCTGCGTGCTCATCGGTGGATAGACGTTGGCGTCGGAGCCGGTCACGTGATGGCCCAGCTCTTTGGCCAACACCGCCATCGAGCCCATGAAAGTGCCGCAGATACCCAGAATATGAATGTGCATAGTCGACCTCGTAAAACATGGCCGCAGGTTAGCGTAGGGAGGGGGAAATCGCACTCTTTAGGTGAGGGGCGGGGATGGTTGGGCTTGGGGTTCTGCAGTGGTCTAATTTCCCCGGACACCCCGATAGGTGGAAAATACATCTATCGAGGAGTTATTCATGACTAAAAAACGCAGGGCATTCGACGACAGCTTCAAGCTGCAAGTCGTGAAGATGATCAAGGATCAGGGACTCACCGTTGTACAGGTTTGCCAGGATCTGAACATTGGTGAGACAGCCGTTCGACGCTGGGTTCAGCAATACGAGGCAGAGCAACTGGGGCAGGCCGGAATCGGCAAGCCATTAACGGCAGAGCAACAGCGCATCCGGCAATTGGAACAGGAAAATCGTCAGCTCAAGGTGGACAACGACATCTTAAAAAAGGCTACCGCCTTCTTTGCCCGCGAGCTGAAGTAAGGTATCGACTGGTTCGGCAGCTGCAACAGAAGGCTTACTCAGTGGCACATGTCTGTCGGTTGCTGAGCATCAGTCGTTCAGGCTTCTATGAGTCTCAGAAGCGTGCTGATGCGCCTGTTCGGCAGAGTTGTCCTGTTCTTGTGCAACTCAAGGCGTCTTTCGCCGAGAGTGGAGGCTGCTACGGCAGCCGCCCTTTGCGCGACGCTTTGCGCGGTAAAGGCATGCTTGTCGGGCTGTATAAAATCCGTCGATTGATGCGGGCTAACGGACTGCGTTCAGCCTGGAAGCGCAAGTTTGTACACACAACCGATAGTAATCATGACCTGCCGATTGCAGAGAATGTACTGAGCAGAAATTTTGACCAAGTGGCGCCAAACAAGGCTTGGGTAGCCGACATCACCTATATCCGCACCCGCAGTGGCTGGTTGTATCTGGCCGTGGTATTGGACTTGTTTTCACGCAAGATAGTGGGCTGGTCGATGGCTCCGAACATGCCGGCAGAGCTGGTGTGCACTGCGATGCAACTGGCTATCGCGCAACGTCAACCGCCACCAGGCTTGATTGCCCACTCAGATCGGGGTAGCCAATATGCGAGTGCAGCTTACAGAGAATTACTGGCAAGAAACGACATGCAGCAGAGCATGAGCCGTAAAGGTAATTGCTGGGACAACGCAGTGATGGAGCGCTTCTTTTTGAGTTTGAAAATGGAGCGGGTATGGCGACGTGACTACGCGAACCACGCTGAAGCGATCCGCGACATCACCGAATACATCGTTGGGTTTTACAACAACGAACGGCTGCACTCGAAACTGGGATATCTGCCACCGACCGTTTATGAGCGAGCGATGGCGTCAAAACCACCTATCGAGGTGTCCGGAATTAGTTGACCACTGCATTCAGGCTCCGCTGTAGATTGCGGCCCCTCACCCCAGCCCTCTCCCGAGGGAGAGGGAGCCGATCTACGTTGCTTTCAAATCCGCAGTTCGGCTCGATAACTCAGGTCGGCGTAAATCGCCAAAACACCTCGATCAGTCCCCTCGCCTCCCGGGAGAGGGAGCCGATCTCGGTCGCTTTCAAATTCTGAGTTCGGCTCGATATTTCAGGTCGGCGTAAATCAGTGAGCGACCCGGTCAGTCCCCTCTCCCCCTGGGAGAGGGCTAGGGTGAGGGCCTTCTAACTGACTCGCCGCTCAATGCCATGCTTACGCAGTTTTCTATAGAGCGTATTACGGCTGACCCCAAGCTGTTCCGCCGTATGCGTCATGTGCCACCGCGTCTGCTCCAGCGTTTTAAGCAGCGCAATCCGCTCGGCGTCTTCCAGTGGATGTTCAGATGAATCAGGCTGAAAAATCGGCACCCGCCCCTGCCGAATCATCACCGGCAAATCCTCCACCCCGATCCGCCCCTCATCACACAACGCCGCCAACGTGCGCAGGACATTGCGCAACTGCCGCACATTCCCCGGCCAGTTGAACGCCAGCAAAGCCTGACGCGCCGGCTCATCGATCAGGATCGTTTCACCACCCGCCTCTTCGGCCAGCAGAAAATCCAGCAACTGCGATTTATCACTGCGCGCGCGTAATGCCGGCAACGCCACTTCCAGCCCGTTGAGCCGGTAATACAAATCCTCACGGAAGCTGCCGTCCGCGACCCGCTCCAGCAGATTACGGTGGGTGGCACTGATGATCCGCACGTTGACCGACTCCGGCTCGCCACCAATTGGCACCACCTGACGATCCTCCAACACGCGCAACAGACGAGTCTGCAAGGCCAGCGGCATATCGCCAATTTCATCGAGGAACAACGTCCCGCCATCAGCCTGCTGCAACTTGCCGCGCATGCCCTCCTTGCGTGCGCCGGTGAAACTGCCACCGCGATAGCCGAACAGTTCGCTCTCGATCAGGCTCTCGGGGATTGCCGCGCAGTTGAGCGCAACGAAGGCTTTGCTCGAGCGTTGACTGGCCTGATGCACAGCCTTGGCGAAGGCCTCCTTGCCGGAACCGGTTTCGCCATTGATCAATAAGGGCACATCCCGCTCGAATACGCGCAAGGCTTTACGGAAGTCTGCCTGCAGCGCCTCATCACCGAGGCAGATGCCCGACAGGCGCGGCGCTTCAGCCACGACTGGCGCCGATACCATCGGTAAAGGCTTGCGCGATTCCCCGCGCAACACCGCAAACAAATGTCGGCCGTCACGGGTGCGCAGCGGCCAACTGGCGCTGGCATGGGCACTGGCGCGGCCAAGCAATTCATCCAGCGAACAATCGAAAAACGCCTCGACCGGTTTACCGAGCAACCCGCCACGAATATGCCCAAGCAAATTCAGTGCACTCTGGTTGACTGCGCTGATCCGCCCTTCGCCGTCAAACGCCAGCAAACCTTCGCTGAACAACCCGACCGATTCGGCCTGCAAATGAAAACGCAACAACCATTGGTTATCGAAACAGCGCAGGAAGTAGCAACTCTCGATCATCTTCGCCGACAGATTGACCAGCGCCATGGTGTGAAACTGGCTCTGTCGCGAGACATCGTGGCGCGCCGACGACACGTCGAGCACCGCGAGCAGTTCGCCATGCGGGTCGAACACCGGGCTCGCCGAACAGGTCAGGCCGGTGTGGCGACCGCGAAAGTGCTCATCCTGATGAATGGTCAGCGCCTGCCGTTCAACCAGACAGGTGCCGATGCCGTTGGTGCCTTCGCAAGCCTCACTCCAGTCTGCACCGAGCCAGAGGCCGGCGCGTTCGAAGATCTTGCGTTCGGCCGGCGCGGTGACGCAGTTGAGGATCACCCCGCGCGCGTCGGTCAACAGCACAGCATGGCCGGCGCCGGAAAGTTGTTGATGCAGGCTGCTCATTTCATTGCCGGCGATCTGCAACACCTGTTGCAGCCGTTCGCGACTTTCGAGAACGCGGCCATGTTCGAGCACGGTCGGCGCCATGCTCAGCGCCGGGTCGAGGTGATAGTCCTCCAGGCAGCGCAGCCACGAACGGGCAATTGATGGATCGGCACCGGGACCGTGCAGGTGCGGTTTGCCCTGGGTAGCGGTGAGAACCTGTTGGGCATGGCGACTCAAATGGTTGTCGTGCATTTCTTATTGTTCTCCCCGAGGCTCGACGGCCCAATGCTGAGGTGACGCCCAGCATCCTCCAGCCACCGCCGCATTGCAATGCTGGCAAGACTGCCCGGTCACCGGCTGTGCCGAAAGCGGTACAAACTGTCACCCCCTCTGTACCGAAACCATCACAGGCGCGATCCACTCGTCCGACAGAAATCACGCAACACCTTGATTTACCTGCCCTGCACGGCAGTGGCCCGACCTTTGCTCTACGCTTATAGCAAGCGCACTTGCGCGTTTCTCTAATAAGTACAAAGCCAAGGAGAACATCATCATGCGTTACGCTCACCCCGGTACTGAAGGCGCCAAAGTCTCGTTCAAAGCCAAGTACGGTAACTACATCGGCGGCGAGTTCGTCGCGCCTGTCAAAGGTCAGTACTTCACCAACACCTCGCCAGTGAATGGCCAGCCAATTGCCGAATTCCCCCGCTCCACTGCCGAAGACATCGACAAGGCACTGGACGCCGCCCACGCCGCTGCCGATGCGTGGGGCGCGACCTCCGTGCAGGCGCGCTCGCTGATCCTGCTGAAAATCGCCGACCGCATCGAAGCCAACCTCGAATTGCTGGCGATCACCGAAACCTGGGACAACGGCAAAGCCATCCGCGAAACCCTCAACGCCGACATCCCGCTGGCGGCCGACCATTTCCGCTACTTCGCCGGCTGCCTGCGCGCGCAGGAAGGCAGCGCTGCCGAAATCGACGGCAACACCGTGGCGTACCACATTCATGAACCGCTGGGCGTGGTTGGCCAGATCATCCCGTGGAACTTCCCGATCCTGATGGCCGCGTGGAAACTTGCACCAGCGCTGGCCGCCGGCAACTGCGTGGTACTCAAACCCGCCGAGCAAACCCCGCTGGGCATCACCGTGTTGCTGGAACTGATCGGTGACCTGCTGCCACCGGGCGTGCTGAACATTGTTCAGGGCTATGGCAAAGAGGCCGGCGAAGCGCTGGCGACCAGCAAGCGCATCGCCAAGATCGCGTTCACCGGCTCGACCCCGGTCGGCTCGCACATCATGAAATGCGCCGCCGAGAACATCATCCCGTCTACCGTGGAACTGGGCGGCAAATCGCCGAACATCTTCTTCGAAGACATCATGCAGGCCGAACCGACGTTCATTGAGAAAGCCGCCGAAGGTCTGGTGCTGGCGTTCTTCAACCAGGGCGAGGTGTGCACCTGCCCTTCCCGCGCACTGGTACAGGAATCGATCTACGACGAGTTCATGGCTGTCGTGATGAAGAAAGTCCTGCAAATCAAACGTGGCGATCCGCTGGACACCGACACCATGGTCGGCGCGCAGGCGTCCGAGCAGCAATTCGACAAGATTCTTTCGTACCTGGAAATCGCCAAGGGCGAAGGCGCCGAGCTGCTGACTGGCGGCAAGGTGGAAAAACTCGAGGGCAATCTATCGACCGGTTATTACATCCAGCCGACCCTGCTCAAGGGCACCAACAAGATGCGCGTGTTCCAGGAAGAAATCTTCGGCCCGGTGGTGAGCATCACCACGTTCAAGGACGAAGCCGAAGCCCTGGCGATTGCCAACGACACCGAGTTCGGCCTCGGCGCCGGTCTGTGGACCCGCGACATCAACCGCGCCTATCGCATGGGCCGCGCGATCAAGGCCGGTCGCGTGTGGACCAACTGCTACCACCTGTACCCGGCGCACGCTGCATTTGGCGGGTACAAAAAGTCCGGCGTTGGCCGTGAGACTCACAAGATGATGCTCGATCACTACCAGCAGACGAAAAACCTGCTGGTGAGCTACGACATCAATCCGTTGGGCTTCTTCTAAACCTGCAGCACTGATCGTTCCCACGCTCTGCGTGGGAATGCCGCCCGGGACGCTCCGCGTCCCACCAATGCCGAACGCAGAGCGTCCGTTGAGGCATCCCCACGCAGAGCGTGGGGACGATCATGCTACCCACCGGCAAAAAAGCCGGGCCAATACAACAATAAGAAAGGTAAACCCTATGCCTAGCGAATCCCCGGCTGGCGCTCCGGCGACCGGCGCCTCCGTCGACTTTGAAAAAGTCGGATCGGATTACTTTCAACAACGCGAACTGAAAAAAGGTGCCGCCGGCTGGGTACTGCTGGTGGGTCTGGGCGTTGCCTACGTGATTTCCGGTGACTATGCCGGTTGGAACTTCGGCCTCGCTCAGGGTGGCTGGGGCGGCATGTTCCTGGCGACGCTGCTGATGGCCACCATGTACCTGTGCATGTGCTTTTCTCTGGCCGAGTTGTCTTCGATGATCCCCACCGCTGGCGGTGGCTACGGTTTTGCCCGCAGTGCATTCGGGCCGTGGGGCGGTTTTCTCACCGGCACCGCAATTCTCATCGAATACGCCATTGCCCCTGCGGCTATCGCGGTGTTTATCGGTGCCTACTGCGAATCGCTGTTCGGCATCGGCGGCTGGATGATCTATCTGGCGTTCTACATCATTTTCATTGCCATCCACATATTCGGGGTCGGCGAAGCGCTCAAGCTGATGTTTGTCATCACCGCCGTCGCCGCGTTGGCGCTGGGGGTGTTTCTGGTGGCCATGGTGCCGCACTTCGACGTCGCCAACCTGCTCGACATTCCGGTGACTGCCGCAGCGGGTGCCAGTCCGTTTCTACCATTCGGCTATGTCGGCGTCTGGGCGGCGATCCCCTATGCGATCTGGTTCTTCCTTGCCGTTGAAGGCGTGCCGCTGGCCGCCGAGGAAACCAAGAACCCCAAACGTGATCTGCCGCGCGGCTTGATCGGCGCCATGTTGGTGCTGCTCATGTTTGCCCTGTTGATTCTGATCGTCGGCCCCGGCGGTGCGGGCGCCAACTCGCTGCTGACCTCCGGTAACCCGTTGGTCGAAGCGTTGAGCAAAGCCTATGGCGGCTCGACGTGGATGGGCAGTTTCGTCAACCTTGTGGGGCTGGCCGGACTGATCGCGAGTTTCTTCTCGATCATCTACGCGTACTCGCGGCAGATTTTCGCGCTGTCACGGGCCGGCTACCTGCCACGCAAACTGTCCGAAACCAATAAAAGCAAGGCACCGGTCCTGGCGCTGGTGATTCCCGGCATCATCGGTTTTGGGCTGTCGCTGACCGGCCAGGGCGATCTGCTGATTCTGGTGGCGGTGTTCGGCGCAACCATTTCCTACGTGCTGATGATGGCCGCGCACATCACCTTGCGGATTCGCCGCCCCAAAATGGACCGGCCGTACCGCACACCGGGCGGCATCTTCACCTCCGGCGTGGCCTTGGTGCTGGCGTGCATCGCCGTGGTCGCGGGTTTCCTGGTCGATCCACGGGTGGTAATCGGTGCCGCCGTCATCTATGGAGTGTTAATTGCTTACTTTGCGTTCTACAGTCGACATCACTTGGTAGCAGGCACGCCGGAAGAAGAATTCGCGGCGATCCAGAAGGCTGAACAAGCCTTGCACTGAGTGCCGACAATCCCGGCGCAGGCTCGGTCTGCGCCGTCACGGAGAATTGTGTATGGCCAGTTTCGCTCACACGGTCGGCGCCCAGACCTATCGCTTCGACAGTCTCAAGGACGTCATGGCCAAGGCCAGCCCGGCGCGCTCCGGGGACTTCCTCGCTGGCGTCGCCGCGCTCAATGACGGCGAGCGCGTGGCTGCGCAAATGGCGCTGGCCGACATTCCGCTTACGCATTTCCTGCAAGAAGCGCTGATTCCTTACGAGTCCGATGAAGTCACCCGGCTGATCATCGACACCCACGACAAGCAAGCCTTCGCCGTGGTCAGCCACCTCACCGTGGGTGGTTTCCGCGACTGGTTGCTCAGCGACGCCGCCGACGAAACCAGCCTGCGCAACCTCGCCCCCGGCCTGACCCCGGAAATGGTCGCGGCGGTATCAAAGATCATGCGCGTGCAGGATCTGGTGCTGGTGGCGCAGAAGATTCGCGTGGTAACCAAGTTTCGCGGCACTCTCGGCCTGCGCGGACGGCTGTCGACGCGCCTGCAACCCAATCACCCGACCGACGAACCGTCCGGCATCGCCGCGAGCATTCTCGACGGTCTGCTCTACGGCAATGGCGACGCGATGATCGGCATCAACCCGGCCACCGACAGCATCGCCTCGATCTGCGCGATGCTGGAGATGCTCGACGCAATCATCCAGCGCTACGACATCCCGACTCAGGCCTGCGTGCTCACCCACGTCACCACCTCCATAGAGGCGATCAACCGTGGCGTGCCGCTGGATCTGGTGTTCCAGTCCATCGCCGGCACCGAAGCGGCCAACGCCAGTTTCGGCATCAACCTCAACGTGTTGCAGGAAGGCTACGACGCCGGTCTGAGCCTGCACCGCGGCACTCTCGGGCAGAACCTGATGTATTTCGAAACCGGTCAGGGCAGCGCACTGTCGGCCAACGCCCACCACGGCGTCGACCAACAGACCTGCGAGACCCGGGCCTACGCCGTAGCACGACATTTCAAGCCGTTTCTGGTGAACACCGTCGTAGGATTTATCGGCCCGGAATACCTCTACAACGGCAAACAGATCATCCGCGCCGGCCTCGAAGACCACTTCTGCGGCAAGCTACTCGGCGTGCCGATGGGTTGTGACATCTGCTACACCAACCACGCCGAAGCCGATCAGGACGACATGGACACCTTGCTGACTTTGCTTGGGGTCGCCGGGATCAACTTCATCATGGGCATCCCCGGCTCCGACGACATCATGCTCAATTACCAGACCACTTCGTTTCATGACGCGCTCTACGCCCGGCAGACCCTGGGCCTGAAACCGGCGCCGGAGTTCGAGCAATGGCTGGCCAACATGGGCATCTTCACGCAAGCGGACGGCAAGGTTCGCTTTGGCAACAACTTGCCGCCGGCCTTCCGCCAGGCGCTGGCGCAACTGGGATGAGTCACATGGAAAAACCGCCCATCGACCCGCAAAACCCGTGGCTGGAACTGCGCCGCCTGACCCCGGCACGCATCGCTCTCGGCCGCACCGGCACCAGCCTGCCGACCAGCGCGCAACTGGATTTCCAATTTGCCCATGCCCAGGCACGTGATGCCGTGCATCTGCCATTTGATCATGCCGGACTCAGCGCGCAACTGAACGAGCGCGGACGCGAATCCTTGTTGCTGCACAGCGCCGCCGTGGATCGCAACAGCTACCTGCAACGCCCGGATCTGGGGCGCAAGCTCAGCGAAGAATCGGCGCAGGCCTTGCGCGAGTACGCAGCGGCGCATCCGGGCGGTGTCGATCTGGCAATTGTCGTGGCTGACGGTTTGTCGGCACTGGCGGTGCATCGGCATACCTTGCCGTTTCTCACGCGACTGGAAGAGCAAATGAGCGACGACGGCTTGTCGATGGCGCCCGTTGTCCTGGTGGAACAGGGCCGCGTTGCCGTCGGTGATGAGATCGGCCAACTGCTCGGCGCAAAAATGCTGGTGATGCTGATCGGCGAACGCCCGGGCCTCAGTTCGCCAGACAGCCTCGGTTTATATTTCACCTACAATCCAAAGATCGGCCTGACCGACGCCTACCGCAACTGCATTTCCAATGTACGGCTCGAAGGCTTGAGCTACGGCATGGCGGCGCATCGCTTGCTGTACTTGATGCGGGAAGCTTGTCGCAGACAGCTGTCGGGCGTGAATCTGAAGGACGAAGCACAGGTTCAGACGCTGGAGTCGGACGCCGGTGCGGACATGAAAGGAAACTTCCTACTCAGCCCGCCCCCTGCCTGAACCGTTTCCGCATTGCGTTTCTGCGCAGGTTTCAGGCAGGATCGATGCACGGCCGCACGGGTTTCCCATCGCCGTCAGAGCAGTTGAAGACAGCCACTTGAAGACGAGACCTATCATGCGGATTATTCAAGCGACCCTCGAACATCTGGATTTGTTGACCCCGTTGTTCGTCAAATATCGCGAGTTCTACGGTTCCCTGCCTTACCCGGATTCCTCCCGCGCCTTCCTCGAAAAACGCCTGCGCCGCAAGGAGTCGGTGATCTATCTGGCGCTGGCCGATGATGACGACAAGAAGCTGATGGGGTTCTGTCAGCTGTACCCAAGCTTTTCTTCGCTGTCACTCAAGCGCGTCTGGATCCTCAACGACATCTATGTCGCCGAAGACGCCCGCCGCCAACTGGTCGCCGATAACCTGATCCGCACCGCAAAAAAAATGGCCAAGGAAACCCAGGCCGTGCGTATGCGCGTCTCCACCAGCAGCAACAATGAAGTCGCGCAGAAAACCTACGAGTCCATCGGGTTCAAGGAAGACACCGAGTTCAAGAACTACGTGCTGCCGATCAGCGAAGAACTCTGATCGCGCGGTTTGCCTGTGATGAGGGAGCAAGCTCCCTCGCCACAATGATTATCTGTCTGACAAATCCTCACATCCCGACATCCCCCGCTACAAAACCAACGCGCTTTTCATCCTTCAGACCGTATAATCCCGAGCTTTCCGGCTTGTAAGAAAAACTACACCCCGCTGTAGGCTTACACGAAGTCATCCGCACAGGCCTGCCGAGTCGGGCCGTCACACAGGTGCCCCCATGGATTTCAACCCGCTCGACCTTATCCTGCATCTCGATGTGTACCTCGATTTGCTGGTGAACAACTATGGGCCATGGATCTACGCCATCCTGTTTCTGGTGATCTTCTGTGAAACCGGTCTGGTAGTGATGCCCTTCCTGCCGGGTGACTCGTTGCTGTTCATTGCCGGTGCCGTTGCGGCGGGCGGTGGCATGGATCCGGTGCTGTTGGGCGGCCTGCTGATGCTCGCGGCGATCCTTGGCGACAGCACCAACTACGTGATCGGACGAACGGCTGGCGAGAAACTGTTCAGCAACCCGAACTCGAAAATCTTCCGTCGCGATTACCTGCAAAAAACCCACGACTTCTACGACAAGCATGGCGGCAAGACCGTAACGCTGGCGCGCTTCCTGCCGATCATCCGTACCTTTGCGCCGTTCGTCGCCGGCGTAGCGAAGATGCCATACCCGCGCTTCTTCGGTTTCAGCGTGCTGGGCACCATCCTCTGGGTCGGCGGTCTGGTGACGCTGGGCTACTTCTTCGGCAACGTACCGTTCATCAAGAAAAACCTGTCGTTGCTGGTGGTAGCGATCATTCTGTTGTCGCTGGTGCCGATGATCCTCGGCGTGGTTCGCAGCCGTTTCGGCGGCACCAAAGCCCAATCGCACTAAGCCGATGTGGTCGCTGAGCGCCTGGCGTCGCCGGCGCATTCTGGCCAGGCACCCGATTGCCGACGAGATGTGGCAGCGGGTGCGCCATCACCTGAGTTTCCTTGACGGTATCAGCGCTACCGAAGACCAGTGGCTGCGCGAAGCCTGCGTGCTGTTCCTCGAGGACAAACACCTGAGCGCCCTGCCCGGCGTCGAACTGCATCAGGAACAACGCCTGCTGCTCGCCGCCCAGGCGCAATTACCACTGCTGAATCTGGGCGACCTGAACTGGTATCAGGGTTTTCACGAGATTGTTCTGTATCCCGACGATTTCCTCAGCCCGCAACGTCATCGCGATGCCAGCGGCGTCGAGCATGAGTGGGACGGTGAACACAGCGGCGAAGCCTGGCAACAGGGGCCAATCATCCTCGCCTGGCCGGGCGTGATGGCCAGTGGTGGCTGGGAAGGCTATAACCTGGTGATCCACGAACTGGCGCACAAACTCGACATGCTCAATGGCGACGCCAACGGCCTGCCGCCACTGCATGCTGACATGCGCGTCAGCGACTGGGCCGAAGTGATGCAACACGCCTACGACGATCTCAACCGTCAGCTCGATCGCAATCCTGACGCCGAAACCGCCATAGATCCCTACGCCGCCGAGAACCCGGCCGAATTCTTTGCCGTTACCAGCGAGTACTTTTTCAGCGCCCCGGATCTGCTGCACGAGGCTTATCCACAGGTCTATGCGCAGCTACAGCTTTTCTACCGTCAGGACCCGTTGAGCCGGTTACGGCAACTTCAGGCCACAGACCCGGTCTATCAGGCGCACGACTAAGCTCTGCACGACTTTCGGTACATGGCGCCGACGGCAGAATATGCCTATAATCGCCGCCACTTTTTGGTCAATCCGGCCAAGTGTTTTTGGTCAACTACGGGGGCAACGCCCAATGAGCTACAGCAAGATTCCGGCTGGCAAAGACCTGCCGAACGACATCTACGTCGCGATCGAGATTCCGGCCAACCACGCGCCGATCAAATACGAAATCGACAAAGACAGCGATTGCCTGTTCGTTGACCGTTTCATGGCCACCCCAATGTTCTACCCGGCCAACTACGGTTACATCCCGAACACCCTGGCTGACGACGGTGATCCCCTCGACGTGCTGGTTGTGACCCCTTATCCGGTTGCGCCAGGCTCGGTGATCCGCGCGCGCCCAGTCGGCATCCTGAACATGACTGACGACGGCGGCGGCGATGCCAAAGTCATCGCAGTGCCACACGACAAGCTGTCCCAGCTTTACGTCGATGTGAAGGAATACACCGACCTGCCGCCACTGCTGATCCAGCAGATTGAGCACTTCTTCGCGAACTACAAAGATCTCGAGAAAGGCAAATGGGTCAAGATCGAAGGCTGGGCCGGTGCAGACGCCGCCCGCGAAGCGATCACCAAGTCGGTTGCCGCCTACAAAGGCTAAGCACCTGCGCTACGCGCGAGGCTTGAAGAAAACCCCGGTTGATCCGGGGTTTTTTGTGCTCGGCAAAAGCCGTCTTAAACAGAGTGTTTATGGCGGACTACAGAAAAGTTTTAGCCTGTGTAATTTCCCACAAGATCGTCTTACATTCCGTCGCAAAATTCAGCCCGTTTTTGAACGTCCGGTTTATTCAAACCGCTCTGGCACGGCCGTAGACTCCGTGTTTATGAGAAAGAACACTAGCGGTCCAAGATTCAAGGCACTCCTGGAAGCTGCGAACATCTCGACAACGGGTTTCGCAAAGTTCTGGGGCACGGAAGCCCAAAATGTCCACAACTGGTACACCCGGGGCGTCCCGGCGTATCGCATGGAAGAAGTCTCACGCCTGCTGTCCGTCAACAGCGAATGGCTGAAAACCGGCGAAGGCACAAAAGAGCTGCCAAGCCTGACTCCGCCTGCCAGCAACGGCGACAGCTTTGACGCCCACGATCCACAGGGCGCCTACCGATTCATCCATCCCAATGACATCGAACTGGCCTTCTTCAAGGAAACACCCCTGACCAACGGCTCCGACAAAACCCACGTCATTCAGGACCCGGATCTGTCCATCCGCCTGCTGCGTGCACCACTGGATCAACTGGAAATCCGCCACGCCGACGCCATCTGCGCGCACATGATCGGCAACAGCATGGCCGAACGCATCGAAGACGGCTCCATCGTCGCCATCGACCGCGGCCTGACAAAAGTGGTGGACGGCGAAATCTACGCCATCGAACACGACGGCATGCTGCGCATCAAATACCTGCACCGTATGCCCGGCAACGGCTTGCGCCTGCGCAGCCACAACAGCGCCGAATACCCGGACGAAGTGTTCCACCCGGCGCAGATTGAAGAGCAACGGATTCACATATTGGGCTGGGTGTTCTGGTGGTCGACGGTGAGCAAGCGGCGGCCGGTGGTGCCGTTTCTTTGATCTCACGGCCCGCAAAGCCCCCTGTAGGAGTGAGCCTGCTCGCGATGAGGCCCTGATAATCGGTACAAATCTCGAATTTGTTCGACTGCGGTCGCTCTAAACCGCACTTCAGGCTGGGAATCCACAGCAAAACTCAGTATCCTGCGCCCCACATTTGCGCATCGACCCGCCCCGCGGCTCAGACAGCGCCCGACGCGGCAGACCAACGTCTGACCAAGTCCCACAGCCGGACGCAGATCCGGATGTACGTTTTGAAGGCTGGCAAGGCTTACCAAAAATAGGCCAAGCCAGTCCCCGAGAAGCCGGCCACAAGCCGGCTTTTTAATGCCTGTGAGAAAGTGAACCAGCCAGATATTCGACATATGTGCGAACCGAGACATAGCGACTTACGTTTTCACGCAAACAGTGCTTACTCTCCAAGGCATCCTCAGCGAGCGTTAATTTATACTCGCCCGCCGGTTAGTTAAAAAACCTTCAGCACAGGGATGCGCCTATGTCCGTTCCAACCTACGATCAGTTCATCGAACCGATCCTTCGTTTTCTCGCCACAAAACCCGAGGGTGCGATTGCTCGGGACGCTCACGAAGCGGCAGCAAAAACACTGCAATTGACCGAAGCACAGCGCGAAGAATTGATCGCCAGTGGTCAGGCTACCTACAAAAACCGTTCAGGTTGGGCGCACGATCGACTCAAACGTGCCGGTCTTTCCAGCAGTGCCAAACGCGGTTACTGGAAATTGACTGATGCAGGCGCGCAGTACGCCAAGGAGCATGCATTTCCACTGTCGGCCAAGGACGTGGAGCATTTGGCAATCGGCTACATGAATGTGAAGCTGAAGGTCGCGCCTGATGCTGAACCACTAGACGACCAACCAAACATTGAGCCAGACCTGACCTCCGCCACCGAAAGCCCTGACGACCGACTGGAGCGAGCGCTAAAGGAATTGCGCGATGCCACGGCGGCGGACCTTTTGGACAACTTGCTGCAAGTTAGCCCCAACCGTTTCGAAGTGATCGTGCTGGATGTGCTTCATCGACTGGGGTATGGCGCCAGTCGCAATGATCTGCAACGTGTCGGCGGTTCCGGTGATGCGGGTATCGACGGCATTATCTCGCTCGATAAATTAGGGCTGGAGAAGGTTTATGTTCAGGCCAAACGCTGGCAAAACACGGTTGGCCGGCCTGAACTGCAGGCGTTCTACGGAGCACTCGCCGGGCAAAAAGCTAAGCGCGGCGTATTCATCACCACGTCTGGCTTTACCGCGCACGCTGTTGACTTCGCTAAATCGGTGGATGGCATTGTGTTGGTAGACGGAACGCGACTGGTGCATCTGATGATGGATCATGAGGTTGGCGTGACATCGCGCTTGTTGCGGTTGCCGACGCTGGATCGCGATTACTTTGATGAGGAATAAGGTTTGCCGCTCTCTGATCTGGCTCTTGCTCTGCTAGTCCATGCGCGCCCCAAATGGTATTTCCAATGATCAGATTCACCCAAGGCAACCTGCTGGAAGCCAAAACCGAAGCCCTCGTCAACACGGTGAACACTGTGGGTGTGATGGGTAAAGGCATCGCGTTGATGTTCAAAGAACGCTTTGCGCAGAATTACCGTCTGTATGCAGCAGCGTGCAAGGCCGGCGAAGTAGAAACCGGCAAAATGCACGTGACGGCCACCAATGAACTCGATGGCCCGCGCTGGATCGTGAACTTCCCTACCAAACGCCACTGGCGCTCTCCCTCGCAAATGGCCTGGATAACCGAAGGTCTGCATGACTTGCGTCGTTTCTTGATAGAAAACGACGTGAAGTCCGTCGCCGTCCCACCGCTAGGTGCTGGTAATGGTGGACTGTAGTGGCCTGAAGTGCGTGAGCAAATTGTTGAAGTACTGGACGATCTGGACGTGGATGTATTGGTGTTCGAACCCTCCAATCAGTATCTGAATGTCGCTAAACGCAACGGAGTTGAGCAACTCACTCCGGCACGGGCGCTGATTGCAGAGTTGGTACGACGTTATTGGGTTCTGGGGATGGAATGCAGCCTGCTCGAGATTCAGAAACTGGCGTGGTTTCTTGAGCGTGCAATCGAAAAACTTCCTAGTACTGAGAACCCGCTGAATCTTAAATTCGTCGCCCATAAATTCGGACCGTACGCTAATCGATTGGAACATCTGCTCAACAATCTGGATGGCAGCTATTTGCATTGCGCCAAGCGCATCAGTGATGCGGAGAACACTGATGTGATTTGGTTTGATCAAGATCGCAGAGCCTTTTTGCAGACCTACCTCAAGACTGAAGCCAAGGAATACTCCCAGGCTTTGGAGCGCACGGCTGAGTTGATTGATGGCTTTGAATCACCTTTTGGCATGGAGTTGCTCGCGACTGTCGACTGGTTGCTGATTCAGGACGGCGTTGCGCCAACCGTTCCAGCTTTACGCGAAGCGCTGATGAAGTGGGATGGTGGTTCCAGCGCTGCAGTGCGAAAAAACAAGCTATTTGACGATCAAGCTCTGGGGATCGCAATTGAGCGCCTTACTTCCAGCAGTTTCAGTCCAAACATAGCGGCCTGACGCCGGAGCGAAACAGGGCAATTGCTGCTGCACAATTGCCCCGCTGCCTGTCGCAATGGCTTAGGCAATCCTCAGGTCAATGCGCCAACACTTGCAAAACCCAACCCCCACAGTGCTAAATCCCGCCTTATAACCACCCCCTCTGTTTTTACCCGCATTCCCGCCACCGGCCGGATTCCGGTATTGAGCCTCACGGGAATCCATGGAATGGTCCTGCATATCCCGACCCTGCTGGTCGTTTCGGTCTTCGTCTTCTTTTTGATGGGGCTTTTGACGCTGCACGCCTGGTATCGCGAAACCCGCGAGCCGCCACTGGCGTACCTAGGAAGCATGATGCTGCTGGGCGCCTTGGGCGTGGTATTGGTCAGTTGGCGTGATCGAGGGGTCGACTTCATTCCCATTGTGTTCGGCAATGTTGTTCTGTTACTCAGTGCAGCGATGAACTGGACGGCCATGCGCACGCTGGTCGGGCGCAGACCGTCAGTGTCCGGCATTCTGGCAGGCGCGTTCGCCTGGCTGACCTTGTGTCTGATTCCCGCCTTCTACGAGTCGATGCCAAATCGGGTTCTGATCTACTCCTTGCTGGCATTCGGTTACGGCGTGCTGACAACGCTGGAGCTCTGGCGCAGCCGCCACACTCTGGACGTCGCGTTTATGCCGGCGCTGGTGCTGACCGTTCTACACACTGTGTTCTACGCCGTTCGCAGTGCGACCGATGAAGGGCTGCCGGTGACAAAGGCGCTGCTGGGCACTGGCGAGGGTGTGCCGTTTTTCTCGTTCATGCTGTTCGAGTCGATGCTGTATGTCATCGGCATTGCCTACATCACCCTGGCGATGGTCAAGGAACGTGCAGAGCTCAAGCTCAAAGCGGCGGCGTTCAGCGATCCGCTGACGGGCATTGGCAATCGTCGCGCGTTCATGATGAACGCCGGGGAGTTGCTTGCCCAAAGTCAGCAATACGGGGAACCGGCGGCGTTGTTGCTTTGCGATCTGGATAACTTCAAGCGTCTGAATGACACCTATGGCCATCCCGTTGGGGATCAGGCGTTGATTGCGTTTGGCCGGATCGTGGCCGAGAGCCTGCGTAAGGAAGATGTTTGCGGGCGGATTGGCGGTGAGGAGTTTGCCTGCCTGCTTAACGATTGCGATGAGCAGACTGCACTGGAAATTGCCGAACGGATCCGCCGTTCGTTCTCGCAATTGTCGATTCTTGAGCCGGGGCTGCTCAGCGTCAGCATCGGAGTTGTGACTACCCGTGAATCCGGCTACGACTTGTCACGCCTGCTATCGGAAGCGGATCAGGCGCTGTACGGCGCCAAAGACAAGGGGCGTAATCGTGTACAGACTTTGCGTTCGCTGTACTTGAGCCTTGCCGATAATTAATGCCCAACAAACGGCCATTTCAATAAGCCATTAGCACATCCGCCCTAATTGCCCCAGCCGGCACCCGCCACTAAATTTTCATTCTGTTTTTGTGCATTACAAAAGCGCCAAGGAATGGAGCAACACCATGTCATCATTTTTCAGATTGAGTAAATCCCTCGCTCTACTGACTGCACTCTTGACTGCCACCTCAGCGTCAGCGGAAGAGCCGAACCCCGTCGGCGACTGGTGGATCATTTACGGCAACGGCGTTCCGCACAAGAACATCATGTATGTCGCCGACAGCACATCAGTTGTGCCGTCGACGCGTACCAAGGGTGCGCAAATGCTGGCGGTGACGCTGGTGTATGAAGAGCCGGGCAAGCCAATGATCGATGCCTACAACCTGGAAGTTCAGTGCAAGACCAACAAGGTGCGGTTTGTTAATGGCCAGTCGGTGGATCGAATTGCCTACATGCTGCGGCACCTGAAAGTAAACGAGCAATGGCAACAGCCGAAAGAATTCTGGGTCCAGCGCGCTTTGGCTTTCGTTTGCACTCCAGAGAAAAAAGACATGATTGCATTGGGCAAGATGGAGCACTTGCAGATGATTCAGGGCATGCAGCAGATGTTCTTCAAACTTGCACCGATTCAAGAGAAAGGCCAGATGATGGACAACCTCGACTCGATACTGGGCAACAAGTAACAGCCTGACTTCTGGGCGCTGCAGCGCGCTATTTCGTCTCGCACATGACACCGGGAGTCATGATGAATCAATGGACTAAAACGTTACTGACGTTGCTGATAACAGCCACAGTCTCAATGATTAATGGCTGCCACCTGATTGCACAGTCGCGCTGGGAAGGACGGGATGTTCAGGAAGCACTCGATCTGTTCGGTAAACCTGACTCAATGAAAAAACAGACCGGTGCCAACGGCGAAAATCTGGCCGTCCTGACCTGGTTCAAATCCTCCAGCTGGACCACCACCGAAGCGGCCGGCACTTCAATGAATCACACCGGCAACGGCATGGTGTACACCGAGTACTACGAGACGGTCGGGCATAGCTCTGACTGCAAACTGGAAGCGACCGTCAATAAAGCCAAAAAGATCGTACTGTTCAGGATCGAGGACGGAAAAATCATTCATGGCAAATGCATCAACGTTCCGTTCGTACCCGGTTACATTCCGCCCGGTTTCTAGTGCTATCCCTGAGCGAGTACCTGCTCAGGGATAACTGAATGACTTCACCAGCGTCAGCTCTCCCACCGCGCGCATAGGGATCAGAAACGTCTCCATCTTCTCGCTCGGCGTACCTTCCTCAGTAATCACCGTGACCTGCGCCGTGGTCAGCGGCTGCACCGCCTCATCGCCGCCATCCTCGTCCCCGCGATAGCCACCGCCGTAGTAATTCACATACACCAGATACTGGCCCTTGATCGGCGCCGGCATGGCGAAGATTTCCGGGCCGTAGCCGGTGGTGACGTCGACGTCGAGCGCCGCGCCGTTGGCGGCGCTGCGGTTGCCGTACCAGATGTGTGCGCCGTCGGGGGTGACGAGGTGCAGGTCGAGGTCGGTGCCATCGCTGTCCCATGCCAGCAGTACGCGCAGCTTGGCCGGGGTGGCGCCGCCGCTGGTGTTGAGGAATTGCGTGCGGTGACGCTGCTGACCGTCGGGGCTGCGCACTTCGACGCTGTTGCTGCCGTTGGGGAAGGAAAACGGGCGGTCGAAGCGGCCACTGTCGTCAATTTTCAGCGGCATGCTCACGCCGTTGACGATCAGACGGCCGGGCTCGTTGTCCTTCCGCGCAGCTTTTATCTCGCCGCTGATGCGCGCGGTGTTGGCCTGGCCGATCGGGGTGTTGACCGATGAGGCCGGGTAGTTGACGGTCTGACGGAAGCTTTCGCCCTCGCCTTCGGGAGCGCCACTGCGCCAGCCGCCGACCGGGGTGTCGAGTTTGACGCCACCGGCAGCGATGGCCGGCGAGAGCGCGGTCAACGTGCAGAGCAGCAGCAAGACCTGTGGATAACGGAGTGTCATGGTCTATTCCAGCAAAAGGTGACGGGCGAGCCCTTCGATGTAGGTTTCATCCTGGCCGTTGGGATGTGCTTCAAAGGCCAGGTGCAGATATTCGTGCGTCAGATCGAGGCGATCCTGCAGAGTCAGCACGCCGCGCACGTAGATGCGTTGGCGTTCACGGTCGACAAACGGGCGACCGAACGCCAGTTTGCACACGGCAAATGTGCTGACTTCGTTGTAGCCGGTTTCGCTTTCCAGCTTCGGACGCCAGCCGCGTCGCTGTTTCTGCAGCCAGTCTTGTGCGGCGGGCAGCGCTTCGCAGGAAGCGACGGGGTTGTCCCAGCGGCTGAGGCTGGCGCGCGGATAGGCGTGCAGCAGAATCGCGTCGTAGCGCTGACCAGAGTTGGCTTGCTCGACGGCTTGTTGCCAGGCGAGCTTGTCCGGACCGGGTTGATCGGAGTGATAGGTGACGGTGCTACCGGCCAAAACCAGATCCGCCGTCCATGCGGCGATGCTTCGGGATTCAGCAGCGGCCGGGCGCGGTGCAACGCGTTGGCGATTGCTGCTGTCGTCGATACTCAGACAGTCGCCGTTGCGCGTGGAGTTTTGCAGCAGATAAGTGCGGATTGCCACGGCCAGCGCTTTGGCCGCTTCGGCGGGTTCGGGTTTGGCTTCACGTTCCAGTACTCTCGCGACGTATTCTTCGCGATCAAGCCTTGCGACGAGTTTGTCGTTGAGCAGAAACAGTTCGCCGTCGCTGTGGATATCCAGCGCGTTGCCGTTGGCGAATTCGACGCGGTAGTCGCCCTGCAACGGGCCGGAAGTGACCACCCGCTCGCCAGTCAAAACCCGCGAAACCGGATAGCGCGAGAACAATCTGACTTCAACACAACGCCCCGCCTCTGCTGGCCATGCCGCTGGCAACACCGTCGCCAATGCCTGTCCATAATGGCGCAAGACCATCTGGCTGGTGCCACGTCCGCCCGCCCAGATCGGCGAGCCATCAGCTGTCCAGCCAGCAAACCCGCCCTGCCGCGATTGTGGGTCCTGATCACCGAGCCAGCTCCAGGTTTTCACCCGCAAGCGCCCGCCCAGTTCACCAACGACATTGCCGTCCGCCGCGTTCAGCACCACGTCGAGTAGCACTCGACGCGCCTGATCCTGCGCCGGCAACGAGGCCATAACCTTCAGCAGTTCAACCACGGAAACCCGTTGAGCCGGTTGCACCGAAGGCAGATCCAGCAACCACGACGGCGCCCTCCGCACCTGCCAATAGGTTCGCCAATCCGCCGCCGAAATCCCTAACCGCGCAGGCTCGAAATACAACCCGCAGGATTTCACCAACGCCTGATCACGCTCGATCTTGCCACCCGCCGAGCAGCAATAAATCTCGTCTTTCGATTGCCCGCGACATTCATACGCCGGCTCCCGCGCTCCGGTATCCACCAGCCATGCGTAGACAAACAACTTCCACAGACTGCCCAGCGGCGTATCCAGCGATGACGGCAACGGTTCACGCTTGATCAGTTGCGTCTGACTCAACGACAACAATTCGCCCTTGTAGGCCACGCGCAACGGCTCGTCCTGCGCCGTTGCCAGCGCAGGGATCACACACATCAGCAGCCACAGCAGCGGCCGGCTCATGTCAGTTGACCGTGACCTGACCGAGGGCGGCTTTCGCTTCCTGGGCCTGATGCTGCGGTGCGTAGACTTGCTTGAAACGCACCGGCGGCAGGCTGAACTGGCCCTTCTGCGAGAAGCGCACCAGATGGCGCAGGCGCAATTCGCCGCTCAGCGCATCGACCGGCACGGCGTAGGCCAACTGGCCCGGTTCGAATCGCGCCTTCTCCAGCGCGGTCGGCTCGGTGCCGTCCTTGCCTTGTAACTTGATGCCCCAGGTGGTGCGCTCGACATCGGCGCCCGGTGGCAGCGGCACTTCAAGCATGCCGTAGCGCAGTGGTTTCGGCGCTTTGCTGGTGAGGATTATTTCGTCCAGATACAGGCTGTCACTGGACAACGGCTTGGACCCGACCGGCTCCAGTTTGAAGGTGAAGGCTTCATCGCCCGGCACCAGTCGCGACAGGCGACGAGTGATGGTCACGGCCATCGGATCGACCGCCGGTTGCTGGGTCTGGAAGCTCAACGCCGCGCGCAGCGGACGCTCTTGCGTACCGGACACCGTCAACACGCTCGGCACCGGAGTGGCGCCTTGCCAAGTCCAGTACATCTCACCGGTAGCACCGTAGTTTTTCTTCCAGCCTTCACCCGGCGCCAAGGCAATAGTTGGCGAAGCCTGGGCGATGCTGCGTTGCAACCAGGTCAGTGCCAGCGCACGTTCGAGGGTCGATTGCTGCGGCAACAGTCGTTGCAACAGCGCTTGCGCACGGGCCTGATCGAACGGTTGCAGCGACAGGTTCAGCGCTTCGGCAAACGGCTGCGAGCTGACCGACAGACGCTGTTGCGCCGAAGCCAGCTGACGATTGAACGCGTCAGGCAAGGCCACTTTCGATTGAGTGGCCAACGAAGCGGTCAACACCCGCGCCGCCGCCAGACCAAGCGCCGAATCCGGATCACTCATCACCAGACTGTCTTCGCCGTCGTCCATCAACGTCTCGGCGTTACCCTCACCGGCCTTGGCCAGATCGTCCATCAACCCGCTGAGCAAGGTGTTCACCGGCAAATGCATCTGCTTGGCAAACGACAGAATCAGCGCCCGTTGCAGCAATGGAGTGTTCGGCGCTTGCTTGGCGTACACCTCCAGCACCCGCTGCCAGTGCTCCGGTGGCAAGGTCAACTCCAGCACTTGGCTGGCATTCCAGTCGGCGTAGTAGGCGTAAGCAGTGAGGAACGCATCCGGCTCACCGTCGTAACCCCACCAGGTGAAGCTCGCCGATGGCCCGGCCATTTGCACCAGACGCAGACGACTGTTCTGCATGATCAGGCGCAAGCGATCGCGGATCTGCGGGTTCGACGCCAGCGATGGATAGGCAATGCTCAACGGCAGCAAACGGCTGGCAGTCTGCTCGACGCCTCCATACGGATAGCTGAGCAGATCATCGAGTGCGGAACGGAACAGCGCTTGCGGACTGTCATCCAGACGCAGGCGAATATCCGTGGCGTCGGCCAGCAGGCTCAACGGTGTGTCACCGCTGGCGACATCAAGGCTTTGCGTCTGCGTCACCTGCCAGCCATCACCGGTCGCACTCAGGCGCACGGCCAGAGAGTCCGCGGTTTTGCCGTCCTGAACCAGCTCCGCCGTCCACTCACCGGAGGCCAAGGCGAACGCCGGCAGCGGCAGGTAGTTGATGCCGTTGTTCAGGGTCACCGGCAGACGCTGTTCGGCGCCCGCATAGTGAGTGACCAGTTCAGCCTTGACCGGCTTTTCGGCCTGACTGAACGCAAACACACCGAGTTGCGGCTGATCGCCCTTGCGGAATTTGCTCGGCCCGCTCCACTTCAGGTACAGCGGTTTTTCCGAACGCACGAACTGCTTCTTCTGCCCGACCTGACCGTCATCGGCGATGGCGCGGGCGGTAATGCGCCAGCGGGTCAGCGAGTCCGGCATCTTGAAGGTGAAGCGGGTTTTGCCGTCGGCACCGGTCAACAACTCCGGCTGCCACGCAGCGGTGTCGACGTCTTCACGACGCGGCCGCTCTAGCACTTTCACCCCGCGCTCGCTGCGGTTGGCTTTGCCCGGTGCGCCGGGGCTGCCCGGCAACGCCACGTCGTAACTGATGAACGACAGGCTCGCACTGGTGCGCACGTTGTTACGGCGCGGGTGATAGAAGAACTGGTCGATGGTCGGCGCAACTTCGGGTTGCAGCGCGTAGACCATTTCGTCGACGACGCTGACGGTCAGGTGCGCCGGCACTGCTTTGCCGGCGAACTGCGTGCTCAGGTCAACCGTGACCGTGTCGCCCGGCAGATACACCGCTTTGTCGGTGCTGATCGCCACGTCGATTTGCGGCGCGACCACTTTGATCCCGGCGTTCTGGAAGCTGTACTGACCGCCCCTGGTGTACAGCACCGAGAACGTAAGGTTCGGCGCAAAGTTGTCTTTCACCGGGATGCGTGCGCGGTATTGGGTGTCGCTGAGCTTTTCCAGTTTCAGCCAGTCGGCGCCCTTGGCCAGCAGCGCGGTGGCTTCGACCTTGTCGCGCTCCAGCGACAGCAAGGCATCGCTGACCGGCTCAGGAAAAGTGATCAGCGCCAGCGCTTCATCACCGGCCTTGTACTCAGGCTTGTCGAGGACGATTTCCACAGTGCCCGGCACCGCTTTCACACCGTCACCAGTGACCGAATGCCCGGTGGCACCGAGTACGCGACCGTGTTGATCTTTCAAGGTCAGGTTGTAAGTGCCTGGACGCTCGAAAGCGAGGCTGAAGCCTTTATCAGTCGCCGCAAGTTTGCCTTCGCCCGTGCTCTGGTCTTCCAGACGCACCCAGCCATACGTGCTCGGCGTCACCGCTTTGCCTGGCTCGCTGCCGCCCTCGTTGGCGTAGCTGAACGCAACCTTGTCGCCGACCGCGCTGAAGCGTTGCGGCGCGCTCAAACGAAAGCTCGCCGCGCCACGGTCGATGAGGATTTCCTTGGTGGTCTTGACCCGATACGCCGCGCCATCGCTGGCGAACACGGTGAGCATGTAGCGGCTCGGCTTGTCGGCGGCCGGCAGGTCGAGGCTCGCGTTGCCTTTGCTATCGGTGGTCAGTTCGGTGCTGGTCAGTTCCACCGGGAATTGCCCGAGGTATTGCAGCTCGTTGTCGACCATCGACAGTTGCTGGGCACGCAGGCTCAGGGTCAGTTTGGCGTTAGCCACCGGTTTGCCGTCAGGGTAGAGCAGCACCAGACTGCCCTTCACCGGTTCGCCGGTGCGGTAATCCTGCTTGGCCAGATTCAGCGAAATCTCGAAGTGCGGCTTGATGTACTCGGCTACACGGAAGGCGCTGCTGTAAGCCTGATCCTTGTAGTTGAAACGAATCTCGTAACCGCCCGCCACCGCGTTGTCCGGCAACTGGAAACGACCCTGAGTACCGGCCTTCGAATCGAGTTTCAGGTCAAGGTGCTGCAGCTCGGTACCGGTCGCATCGAGCACGCTGACCGTGACATCCGCGGCCCCCGGCAATACCGAATCCCGCGCATTCTTGAACTCGCGACCGACGATCTTCAGCGACACCCAATCACCCGGGCGGTACAGCGGCCGGTCGGTGAAGGCATAGAGTTTGGTGTCGTAGATTTCGCTGTCGTAGTAGAAGTTTTCCGAGACGAAGACGCCGCCCTCTTCATCCTCGCCGATCACGAACGAACGCTCCGGACTGACGTGTTTCAAACGCAACAAACCATCGGCGTCAGTGGCGCCACTGCTCATCACGCCGAGGCCGTCAGTCCACAACACATTGACCTTCGGTACCGAGCTGCCTTCGTGTTTGCGTGCGGCCCAGACCAGCAATTCATCGCCGGCAATCTTGCTCACCGCCACAGTGTTGGAAACGAAAACCATGGTGGTCGCGCGGTATTTACCGATCAGCGCTTCAACCAGATACAGACCCGGCTTCAGATTGCCCAGCGGGATGTAAACGTTACCCGGCGCGACACTGACGAAATCGCTCGAAGACCCGGCCAGATTGACCCCGGCCGGCGGTTGAATCGGCTTGGCCTGCCACAGCGGATAACGGAACTGGCTGACCACCGGCAGACCCGGGATCAGCGCAAATTGCGGCTGCGCGTCGTACGGCGTCGGCGCGGCGATGGCGTTGCCCATCTTCAGTTCCGGCACTTCTTCAGTGACCTGTTTGCGCGATTCATAGGAGAACGCGCGCTGCATCACCCGCCGGGATTTGCGGTACCAGTTGTCCCACAGGTACGCGAGGGTGTTGGACAGGCCTTCGCCCTTGAACTGGCCATCGCTGGCCACGCGGTGCAGGTTCTTCTGGCGCTTGAGGAAATCCAGCGGCTTGTCGATGCGGTACACACGAATGTCGGCGCCGCCATACGGTTCCATGCGGAAACGACGGTAATCACGGCCCGGCGCTTCGAGGCGCACCATCGCCTGTTCGTCGGCAGCGAAACTGCTATCGGCGAGCAGGAAGAAGCTTTCACCGGAGACCGGCGTGTAGCCGCTCGGCCCGACCGAATCTTCGGCGCTGACGGTAGCCACTGGCAGCAACAGCGCCAGCAGCAAAGGAATTCGGGAACAGAGTCGCAACATGCGGGCACCGGTCATTGGGAGAGAAAGTTCAGTCGATAGACGCCGATGAAGTTGGGGTTGGCTGCGTCGGGTATCCATCGGGTGTCCTTCCATGTCATGAGTTGCTGCAGGCTTGCCGAACGCATGCCGTTGTCAGTCGGGGTAGTGGTGCCGGTGTGATAGGCGATGTAACGGCCCATCCAGATCATCAGGTGCTGGTCGTCGCCCTGATCGAAAAACATCAGATCACCGGGCCGCGCCTGCGACACGTCGCGGCTGACCAGATGGCTGTTGAACTGAATCAGTTTGATCGCGTTGACGTACGGCCCGACCTTGCCGCCACCCTGCTGCCATTGCTGGGCGAACTTGCGCTGGTCATCGCTGAGCGACAGCTCCGGCGGCAAATAGCGATTGGACAGGCCATTGCTGCGCAGCCATTTTTCGTCATGGACTTTCAGCGCTTCGTTGGCGGCGAAACGCACCAGCCCGGCACAGTCCTGCTGATACCAGCGCGGGCTCGGCCCTTGGCTCAGTTGCTCTTGGGCGATGCGCACGAACCAGGCGCGGAACACCTGGGATTGCGCCGGATCCAGCGCCGGCGCTTCAACGGCTCGGGCGCCCGCACTGAGTAACAGCGCGAGCAGGCCGAGGCTGCGGATCAGTGTGGTCACAGCGCTTTCCATTCCAGCGGCAACCATTGCCAGTGGCCGTCAGGCTCGCTGCCTTCCGGCAGGATCAGCGCGTATTTGCCGTAGCCACCAAGGGTGCGCAATTTCGGGATCAGATAGGTTTGCGCGGCGTTGTAAAACACCGGTTCCATGTCCTGCGGCAGGCTGTCGAGGGTTTCCTGCTGCATCAGTTGCGCCATCGAGTCCGGGCCGAAGTAGATCGGCATCAGCACGTCTTTGGGCAGCACGTCAGCCATCGGCGGGAAGCGTTTGTCGAGGGTGCCGAGGGCCTTGTCGACCAGTTTGTCGTCGAGGGAAAACAGCAGCGTCGAACCGTGACGGGCGAGGCTGACTTTCATGAACGCCTTGCCGGAAATCGCATCTGGATTCTCGGCAGTCTTCGCCGCATACGCGCCGAAATTGGAGCTGACCTGACGCTGCCAGACATGTTTCTGGCCTTCTTGTTTCTCGACCACAGGGAAGACGTTTTCTTCAACGTTGGCTTCGAATGCACCGACCATCGAACCGAACAGTTTGCCAAGATCACCGTCGAGCTTGCTGCTGTCTTCGTCTTTAAGGCTGGCGACCAACAGCGGCGTGTACAAACGCGAATCGGCGTACCAGCAAAGGCCCGCCGCGCCGGCCACGTGCTCGGTGAGGGTCTGCGCTACCGCTTCTTCGGCGCCGAGTTTCACCAGCAATGGTTTTTGCGGTTCGGCCGCGACCGGCAGGGTTACGCAGGCACTGGCGCCGAGTGGCATGGCTTGCCAGACCGGTTTGAAATCGAAGTCGGGCTGGTTTTCCAGTTCGTCCATGGCGAGGTAGCTGTGCCAACCCTTGTCATCCATGTCGAAGCGCAGCCCGGCGAAGTTCGGAATGAAGCGCTGATAGCCCATGGCGAGAACGCTGGAGTTGACCGACAGGCGCTGTTTGGTTTCCGCAGTTTTCGCCGGCAGACCGAAGGCTTCAGGGAACAGTTTTTCGCCATTGAGCAGCGCCGCCAGCGCTTGCGGTGAAACGTGGCCGGACTCTTCGGACACGCCGCTTTCCGGGTCGTAGTACTTGGCCGGATTGGACAGCACCACCAGCTTGTCCCCGTGGGAGGCGAACAACAGGGCTTTGCTGGCGTTATAAGTCAGTTGGAACAGCGGCACGCTATCGCCGCCGACTTTGAGTTCGCCCATCTGACTGAGCTGCGTGTCATCCAGCGCGACTTTCGCCAACGGCTCGAGCAGTTTCGCCAGACCACCGCGATCCATCACCAGCAGGAAATCCTTCAAGCGACCATCCGCGCCACGCCACAGCGCGACATCGGCTGGCTGATCGAAAAGTTGCTCGATCAGGCTGTCCTGCAACTTCAGATCATGCTCGTAGATGATCCGGCGCAGACTGCCGATCAAGCCGAGGCGATCCGCATGGGTCTCGTAATAGAAGACGAAATCTTCGGTGAGCGTGGCCTTGAGGAACGGCACCGTCAGCAAGTCCTTGGGCAACTGGCTCAGCGAGCGGGTTTCCAGCAGTGCATCGGGGCGGCTCAGGCCAAGTTTGTCACTGGCCAATTCCGCCGGCGGTGCCTTGGGCTTGAGCAGCAGCCAGCCAAAACCACCCGCTACACCGGCCACCAGGCACAGCCCGGCCAGCAGCAACGGCCATTTCCGGGAAGGTTGAGTCGCTGGCGTATCGGCAGCTGGAGTCACAGTGTTATCACTCATCGTTAACAAAACCCGATTTCATCCGTGGCGGGATGCTTAATAGTTGAAAGTCTTGACCAGCAGCAGATCACCGATTGCCCGCAGGGGCACGATGAACGTTTCGCGTTTTTCGTCGACGGTGTTTTCGTTGAGCACCAGCGTGATTTGCGAGGTGATCACCTCGTTCTGGTTGCTGGTCTCCTCGAAGTTATAGCCGCCGTTGCCGAAGTTGCCCCAATAGTTGACGTAAACCAGGTAGGTGCCGTGCAGCGGCGCGGTCATGGTGAACATTTCCGGGCCGGGGCCATCAACGCCATCCGGGTCAAGACCGCCGCCATTGCTCAGCGCCGGACGCGCCCAGAACGCATGCTGACCGTCGGGCGTGACAATGTGCAGATCGAGTTCGGCTTTCGGATCGTCCCAGCCCAAGACAAGACGAATTCGCGCCGGCGTGCGCAAATTGTTTGCTTCATAAAATTGCACACGCTTGAGCGACTGGCCTTCGGCGCTGATCACTTCGACACTGTTGGAGCCGGCGCCGAACGCGTACGGCCGGGCAAAACGGCCCTGGTCGTCGGTGTACAGATTCAGTGGATTGCCATTCACCGCGAGACTGTGCGGCGGGCGCATATGGCCGATGGCCTTGAGCTGGCCCTGGATCATCGTGCGATTGCGCTGGATGCCGCGATCGATCGGCGGCGTCGGGTAGGCGACTTGCGGGTTTTCCGTGCGATCGAGCAAGCCGTGATAGCGCCAGCCACCCACCGGCTCCGATACCTCGGCCGTCGGCGCCGCCAGCAGCGCGGGCGCGCAGGCCAGGCCGATCAGCAGCCAAAGAAATGAACGCATGTAATGCCTCCTGCCATGCCTGAACGAAACCTTGCACCCGATCCTCGGTACTTCACAGCGGTGAAAACTGCGTTTCGTCTGAAAGACCCGTGACTATGGGGTCGTAGAAGGCGCGAAGATTAGCGATTCGGCGGTTTTTTAACAATCGGATACATGTGCTATTGCTGTAGGAATCAAGCCAATCCGGTGGACGGTGAGCCGAATAGGCGTCATATTCGGCTCACAAAATGAGCCGAATGGCATTTCTATTCGGCTCACGGACGCAAGGCAGGCAACGAATGGCAACTTACTGGATCTGGCAGCAGCCCGATTGGCCCGACTTCAACTGGCAGGCGGAACGCCTGGCACCGTTGTTGCGCGAGTGTGTACAGGCCCAAGGTCAGTTGATGGGGATGGCCGGTTCAGTAGGTGACTCTTTGGGGGCTCAGACCGAACTGGACGCCCTTTTGCAGAATATCGTGACGTCTTCGGCCATCGAAGGAGAGCAACTGAATGTCGGCTCCGTGCGGTCATCGTTGGCGCGACGTTTGGGCCTGGAGTTGATCGACGGCGATAAAGTCAGCCAACGCAGTGAAGGTCTGGCGCAGCTTATGCTGGATGTCACCCGTCGATTTGCCGAACCGTTGACGCTGGAACGCCTTCTGGAATGGCACCAATGGCTGTTTCCCGATCAAGAGGCTGACCTTACTGCACGCCGCATGCATGTGGGTGCACTACGCGGTGACGAGCCTATGCAGGTGGTATCGGGTCGCATTGATCGTCCAACGGTTCATTTCGAGGCGCCACCTCGCCAAGGTATTGAGCAGCAGCTCGACCAATTTCTCCAATGGTTCGAGGCCAGCCAGCATCAGACAGCACTGGACCCGATGCTTCGTGCGGGCATCGCCCATTTCTGGTTCGTCACCTTGCATCCGTTCGACGATGGCAACGGCCGTCTGACCCGCACCATCACTGATCTGGCGCTGGCACAGGGCGAAGCGCAAGCCATCCGTTTCTACGCCATGTCGGCGAGCATTCTGGATGATCGGTCCGGCTACTATCGGATTCTGGAATCGAGTCAAAAAGCCACACTGGACATCACTGAATGGCTTACATGGTTCCTGCAAACCTTGCTACGCAGTCTGCAACAAGCCATCACCCGCATTGAAAGCGTGCTGGGCAAGACGCGTTTCTGGCAGGCACACCGCGAGTCCGAACTTTCGGCGGAGCAGGTCAAAGCGCTCAATCGTCTGCTCGACGGCGGCGAGCGGGGCTTTGAGCACGGCATCAGTGCCGGGCAATATCAAGCGGTGGCGAAAGTGTCGAAGGCCACAGCAACCCGACACCTTGCGGAGTTGCTGGAGAAAGGTTGCCTGCAACGCTTGCCGGGTGGGGGTCGTAGCACCCGCTATCAGATCAACTATCCCGACAGAGCTACACATTAATCTCACCCAGCACAGAGCCATTTCTGTCCTTGGGAGCCGGCCCGCTCATTTGCCCATAAACCCCCTATCTGCTAGTGTCGCGCCGGTTTAACGTCAACCGGAAATCGCCGCCATGGCCCGCAAAAAAGCTGCACTGGATTTCGAACAGTCCCTCGCCGACCTGCAAACATTGGTCGAGCGTCTGGAGAACGGTGAATTGTCGCTGGAAGACTCGCTGACCGCTTTCGAGCAGGGCATCGGTCTGACCCGTGACTGCCAGGCAGCGCTGGCGCAAGCCGAGCAGAAGGTGCAAGTGCTGCTGGAGCGCGATGGCGAACTCGCCGAGGAACCCTTCGACGCGGAACAGCCAGAATGATTGCAGCGTATACGGCGACCAGTCAGACCCGGGTTAACGCAGCGCTGGAAACCCTGTTCAACGCACCGTTGCCGGAGTTGGCGCGGCTTTACGAAGCCATGCGCTACAGCGTGATGAACGGCGGCAAACGCGTGCGACCGTTGCTGGCCTACGCGGCGTGCGAAGCGCTCGGTGGCAAGGCTGAGCAAGCCAACGGTGCGGCCTGCGCGGTTGAGCTGATCCACGCCTACTCGCTGGTTCACGATGATTTGCCGGCGATGGACGACGACGATCTGCGTCGCGGCCAGCCGACCACTCACAAAAAATTCGATGAAGCCTGCGCGATCCTGGCCGGTGACGGTTTGCAGAGTCTGGCGTTCAGCGCCCTGCTCGACCCGCGCCTGAGCGATTGCAGCAGCGACATCCGCCTGCAAATGGTCACCGCACTCGCCCAGGCTGCGGGCCCGGCAGGCATGGTCGGCGGTCAGGCGATCGACCTTGGATCGGTCGGCCTCAAGCTCGATCAGAAAGCCCTCGAGCAGATGCACCGGCACAAGACCGGCGCGCTGATCGAAGTCAGCGTCAAACTCGGCGCTCTGGCCAGCGGCCGTGCCGAGCAGGATGAACTCCGTGCCCTGCAGACTTATGCACAGGCCATCGGCCTGGCCTTTCAGGTGCAGGACGACATTCTCGACGTCGAAAGCGATACCGCCACCCTCGGCAAACGCCAGGGCGCCGACATTGCCCGTGACAAGCCGACCTACCCGGCGCTGCTCGGTCTCGACGCCGCCAAGGCCTACGCGCTGGAACTGCGCGATCAGGCCCTGCACGCCCTGCGACCGTTTGACGCGGCCGCCGAGCCGTTGCGCGAGCTGGCCCGGTATATCGTCGAGCGGCGTCACTGATCAGCAATCGGTCAAAAAAGACCAACGCGTGGGCAGGGGGCGATGCATCAGGTAAACTGCCGCATCTTCTATACCTATAACGATTCGCCTGATGCCCACGACGTTTCATGAGATTCCCCGCAAGCGCCCGACCACGCCCCTGCTCGACCGCGCTAACACGCCGGACGGCCTGCGCCGGTTAGGCGAAGCCGAGCTGGAAACCCTGGCCGATGAGTTGCGCCTGGAATTGCTTTACACGGTCGGCCAGACCGGTGGGCATTTCGGTGCAGGCCTGGGCGTGATCGAGCTGACCATCGCGTTGCATTACGTCTTCGACACGCCGGACGACCGGTTGGTGTGGGACGTGGGTCATCAGGCGTATCCGCACAAGATCCTTACCGGTCGCCGTGAGCGCATGGAATCGCTGCGCCAGAAGGACGGCATTGCAGCCTTCCCGCGTCGCGCCGAGAGCGAGTACGACACCTTCGGCGTCGGCCACTCCAGCACTTCGATCAGCGCTGCACTGGGCATGGCCATCGCCGCCCGCCTGCAGAACAGTGATCGCAAGGCAATCGCAGTGATCGGCGACGGTGCGTTGACCGCCGGTATGGCTTTCGAAGCGCTCAACCACGCGCCGGAAGTCAACGCCAACATGCTGGTGATCCTCAACGACAACGATATGTCGATCTCGCGCAATGTCGGCGGTCTGTCGAATTATCTGGCGAAGATCCTTTCCAGCCGCACTTACGCGAGCATGCGTGAGGGCAGCAAGAAAGTCCTGTCGCGCCTGCCCGGCGCTTGGGAAATCGCTCGTCGCACCGAAGAATACGCCAAGGGCATGCTGGTCCCCGGAACGCTGTTCGAAGAGCTGGGCTGGAACTACATCGGCCCGATCGATGGCCACGACCTGCCGACCCTGATCGCCACGCTGCGTAACATGCGTGACCTCAAAGGCCCGCAGTTCCTGCACATCGTCACCAAGAAAGGCAAAGGCTTCGCCCCGGCGGAAGTCGACCCGATCGGTTACCACGCCATCACCAAACTCGAACCACTGGACGCTCCGGCCGCCGCGCCGAAGAAGGCCAGCGGGCCGAAATACTCAGCGGTGTTTGGCGAGTGGCTGTGCGACATGGCTGCCGTCGATCCACGCCTGGTCGGGATTACCCCGGCGATGAAGGAAGGCTCGGATCTGGTGGCGTTCAGCGAACGCTTCCCGCTGCGCTATTTCGACGTGGCGATTGCCGAACAACACGCCGTGACGTTCGCTGCCGGTATGGCCTGCGAAGGCGCAAAACCGGTGGTGGCGATCTACTCGACATTCCTGCAACGTGGTTACGACCAGTTGGTACATGACGTCGCGGTGCAGAACCTCGACGTGCTGTTCGCCATCGACCGCGCCGGTCTGGTCGGCGAAGACGGCCCGACACACGCCGGCAGCTTCGATCTGTCGTACCTGCGCTGCATCCCGGGCATGGTCATCATGACCCCGAGCGATGAAAACGAACTGCGTAAAATGCTCACCACCGGCCACCTGTACAACGGCCCGGCGGCTGTGCGTTACCCGCGCGGCAATGGCCCGAACGCAACCATCGAGAAAGACCTCGATCCGATCGAAATCGGCAAGGGCATCCTCCGTCGTCAGGGCAGCAAAGTCGCCTTGCTGGTGTTCGGTGTACAACTGGCCGAGGCGCTGAAAGTTGCTGAGAAGCTTGATGCGACAGTGGTCGACATGCGTTTCGTCAAACCGCTGGATGAAGCGCTGGTGCGCGAGATTGCCGACAGCCACGAATTGCTGGTGACCATCGAGGAGAACGCGATCATGGGCGGCGCCGGTGGCGCGGTCAGCGAGTTCCTCGCGCGCGAGAACATTCTCAAGTCGATGCTGCATCTGGGCTTGCCGGATATCTACGTCGAGCACGCCAAGCCAGCGCAGATGCTGGCCGAGTGCGGGCTGGATGAGGCCGGGATCGAAGCGTCGATTCGTGAGCGTCTGGCCTTACTCAACAAATAAACGCATTACCCTTGTGGGAGCGAGCCTGCTCGCGAAAGCGGACTGTCAGTCAATACACTGCTGACTGATACACCGCATTCGCGAGCAGGCTCGCTCCCACATTTGATTTGTGTACACCTGAAACACCAGTGGACTGTCCATGAAACTCTCGCGCCTCGCCCTGCCCTTCCTCCTGCTGCCAACCGCCAACACCCTCGCCGACACCTTCGAACGGGATCAAGCATTGAAGCTGCCGGACATGCTGATCTCCGCCAACCGCCAGGTCGAAGCCCGCAACGACAGCAGCGCCGCCAACACGGTATTCACCCGTGAAGACATCGACCGCCTGCAACCGAGCGATGTGCCGGACCTGCTGCGGCGCGTTCCCGGTGTGCAAGTGGCGCAGGCCGGCGGGCGCGGCAGTCTGCCGGGGATCTACATTCGCGGCACGCAGTCGGCGCAGAGTCTGGTGCTGGTCGACGGCCAGCGCATTGGCAGTTCGACGTCCGGCGACAGCAACCTGCAGCATCTGAACATCGAGCAGATCGAGCGGGTGGAAGTGCTGCGCGGTTCGCGTTCGGTGATTTACGGCAGCGACGCGATTGGCGGGGTGATTCAGATTTTCACCCGACGCGGCGCTGAGCAAGGTCTGCAGCCACGCCTGCACGTTGGTTTCGGTAGTAATCAGACGTGGCAGCGCAGTCTCGGCTTGTCCGGGGGCGATGACAAAACCCGCTTCAACCTCGGCGCCAGCCTGGATGAAACCGCCGGAATTGACCGCACTCACGAGTCGTATCCAAGTGATGGCGATCATGACGCCTACCGCAATAAATCCGTAAGCCTGAGCCTCAGCCATGCGCTGACCGATGACATCGAAGTCGGCGCCAATCTGCTGGATAACCGGGGCAAGGGCGAGTTCGACAACCCGTTCGGCCGCTTCGACATGAACACTTTCGAATCGGTCCAACAGCAGCCCTACAGCGATTTCAACGTTAGCAGTGTCAGCAATTACGTCGATGCCCGGGTCAACGAAATCTGGAAAACCCGCGTCGAGTTCGGCCATACCGAGAACCGCGAGAAGACCCTCGACAAGCTCAGCGACGAACGCACGGTGTTCAACACCTACCGCGACTCGGTGAACTGGCAGAACGACCTGACACTGGACGCACGCAACAGCCTGATCCTCGGCGGCGACTGGTACGAAGACCGCGTCAACAGCAGCACCGCGTTCGACGAAGATAGCCGCTGGAACCGCGCCGCATTCATCCAGCATCGTTATCAGGCCGACAGCTTCTCCACCGAACTGGGTCTGCGTCACGACGATAACCAGCAATTCGGCAGCCAGAACACCTGGAGCGGCACCTTCACATTGCCGCTGAACCCGGACAACGATCTGTTGCTGAGCTACAGCGAAGGCTTCCGCGCGCCGACCTTCAACGACTTGTACTACCCGGACTTCAGCAATCCGGATCTGAAACCGGAAACCTCGAAAAGCTACGAGCTGCAATGGCGCAGTCAGTTAAGCGACAGCAGCCGCCTGGAAGCGTCGATTTACCGTACCGACCTGGAAGACGCGATCATCTTCGGCAGCAACTCACGTCCGGAGAACGTCGCTTCGGCGCGAATCAACGGCTTTGAAGCAGCGCTGAAACAGGAACTGTTCGGCTGGCAGAGTAACCTCGGCGTGGCGATCATCGATCCGCGCGATCGCGATACCGGGCACACCTTGGCACGGCGTGCGCGGCGGACGTTGAGTTGGGATCTGGATCGACAGTTTGATCAGGTCAGCCTCGGCGCCAGTTGGCAGGCGGTCAGCAGCAGTTATGACGACCTGAAAAATGAGCAGGCGCTGGGTGGCTATGCGCTGTTCGGCTTGCGCAGCAGTTGGGCGCTGAACCGCGAGATCAAGCTGGATCTGAAGGTCGATAACCTTTTCGACAAGGGCTACAGCCGCGCGAATTACAGCTACGACGGCAGCCAGTATGGTTATCGCGAGGAAGGTCGGGTGTGGATGTTTGGTGTCACCTGGACTCCCGAAATCCACTGAAACCCCCTGTAGGAGCTGCCGAAGGCTGCGATCTTTTGATCTTGATCTTCGGCGATTCCGACTCAGTCAAACAGCAAAATCAAAAGATCGCAGCCTTCGGCAGCTCCTACAGGGTTACGTGTCCGGCGCGATCAATTGGCAGAGTTTGGCGGTAGCGCTGATCATTTGGCCACTTGGGCGCTCAAGGCCTTTGTCGGTGACCAACAGCAATTTCCCCTGTTTGACCGCTACTACTTGCGACCACGACTTCCAGGCATTCAACTGCGCCTGATCCCCCGCCAGAATCACCTCTGGATCGCGCTGCAACACCGCCTCAATACTCACCTGCGGCGCCGGCAGACTCAAATCAGCGAACACATTGCGCGCCCCGCACACTTCCAGCGCATCACTGATGATTTGCCCGCCACCGACGGTGTACAGCGGTTTGTCCCAGACCTGATAGAAGACCCGCAACGGCACGTCCCGGCGATAGCGCTGGCGCAACTCCGCGAGTTGTTGGCGCAACGCCGCCGCCCGTATCACCCCACGTTCAGGTCGCCCCAATTGCGTGGCTATGGCTTCTATCTGGGTAGTGAGTTGCTCGAAGGAATGCGGCTCGGCGACGAAGGTCGGGATACCCAGACGGTTCAATTGATCGCGCTGCGCCGGGCCGACACTCCCGGGCCACAGCAACAACAAATCAGGCTGGAGGCTCAGCAGCTGTTCCATATCGAGTTGGCCATAGCGGCCGACAGAGGGGACGTTGGCAATTTCAGCAGGACGCTCCCCGGCATCGAGCACGCCGACCAGCAGGTCAGCCGAATCCAGCTCAACGACAATTTCAGAAAGCGACGGTGCGAGGCTGACCACCCGCAGTTGCGCCAGCGCAGGGCCACTGACGGCCAGCAGCAGAAGCGCCAGCCACAGACGACGCATCAGCCGAGTTGACGCGGGATACGGTAGAGATAAAACAGTACCGCCGTGGACAACGCCAGCAACATCAACGGTACGGCTTCAAGACCAACAAACACCGCCAGTGCGCCGATCCACGCTGGCAAAGCTGCCGCGAGAAAAGCCGCACGACGACGGGCTGCGAGGGCAATCCACGCGGCCGGTTCATCCGGGGTATCGAGGGCTTTTTGCGTGGCGATCAGCGCATGTTTGTAGCGGCCGAAAAACTTCAGGCTGACAAACATCGACGCGACGCCGGCAATGAAAAACGGCATCGCCAGTACTGGCAGAATCCCTTCGCCCTGACCAAACAGCGCGTTGAGCACGAACAACGGCACCAGCGCCAGCGCGAGGTATTTCCACCAATCGACCGACAATCGGCGCCGCACCTGACCGCGAGTCACGCGCGATCAACCTCACCCTGATGCTCATTGCCCATCATGTGGTCGAGCTTGCTGGCCTTGGTCGCCAAGTAGAGCTTGTTGTGCGGGTTGTGGCCGGTGTGCAGCGGCACGCGCTCGGCGACGGTGATGCCCATGTCGGTCAAGGCTTTGACCTTGCGCGGGTTGTTGGTCATCAGGCGCAGGGATTTCACGCCCAGATGCTCGAGCATCGGCAGGCACATGGCGTAGTCGCGCTGGTCGGCGGCAAAGCCCAGACGTTCGTTGGCTTCAACGGTGTCGGCGCCGCCGTCCTGCAACTCGTAAGCACGGATCTTGTTCAGCAGACCAATGCCGCGACCTTCCTGACGCAGGTAGAGCAACACGCCACGGCCTTCACGGGCGATGGCTTTGAGGGCGCCTTCGAGTTGCGAGCCGCAGTCGCAGCGCTGGCTGAACAAGGCGTCGCCGGTCAGGCATTCGGAGTGCAAACGGCCGAGTACCGGGGCACCGTCGGCAATTTCACCCAGGCTCAGCACGACGTGCTCACGGCCGGTGGCTTCATCGAGAAAACCGTGCATGGTGAATTGCGCAAAAGGCGTTGGCAGCTTGGAAGCGGCGACAAAGACGACAGGCACCGGTGTGCTCCTGATCTAAAGAGTCTGAAAATTCGCAGGCCGGCATTGTAACAGCAGGTTCCTACCGGCGCTTAGGCTGAATTATCGGGCATAACGATCAAAAAGTTTGATAACTACCCGGTCGACATGGATCCCTGTAGGAGCTGTCGAGTGAAACGAGGCTGCGATCTTTTGATCTGGTTTTAGAATCAAGATCAAAAGATCGCAGCGTGCCGCAGCTCCTACAGGGGATTCGTCGCGCCCCTAGTGAAGGGATACGGCTGCTGCCACTTCTCAAAGATCGGCTTCAACTCGCCGCTCTTCACCAACTGCTCCATACGCTGGTCAAACAGCGCCATCAGCGCCCGTGCCTGTGGCGTGTCGGCAAAGCCGAGGAACAGCGGCAGCTCGGCCAGGTGCGAATAGCGATACTGTGCCGGATCGGCTGCGGTTTTCACCACCGCTTCAATCTCGGTCAGCGCATCGATGTAGTAATCCGCCCGCCCCTGCTTGAGCATCGACAGAATCCCGGTGCGACGCTCGATCTGGTTGTAGCGCTTGATGTTGGGCAAGTAGTTTTCGTAGCGATAACCGCGCACCCAGGCCAGTCGATACTTGCCCAGCGTCGCCTGGGTCGGCACCGGATTGCTCGCCAGGCCCAACGCGTAGATGTGGTCGGAATCGAAATTCCAGCGCGGATACAACACCTGCTCGGCTTCGTCGCGATAGGAACCGACCAGCGCGTCGACTTCCTTCAACTGCACCAGCCCGACCGAACGGGTATAAGGCACGCTGCGGATATCGAGCTTGACCCCAGCCGGCTCGAACACCTTGCGTAGCACGTCCCAGCCTAGGCCATGGCCGTCGGCGGCGGTGTAGTCTTCCCAGTCTTCGCTGGCCAGATGGATGACCGTCGGCGTCAGCGCGGCGTCCTGCGCACCGGCCACGGTGCTCAGCAAAGCCAAAACCACTAGCGCCAACCAGCGTCGAGCCATCCCTAGTCCCCTCACTTGCCCCTGATATCCCTTGGAATCAGGCGAAAATCCACACCAGACCCTGCATCGCCAGCCAGGCGAACACACCGGCCAGTACGTCGTCGAGCATGATCCCTACACCACCGTGGACATGCCGGTCGATCCAGCGAATCGGCCATGGCTTGAGAATGTCGAAGAAACGGAACACCAGAAAACCCGCGAGCAACCAGTACCAGCCTTCCGGCACCAGCCACAGGGTGATCCACATGCCGACCATTTCGTCCCAGACGATGCCTTCGTGGTCGTGGACCCGCAGATCGTCAGCCACTTTGCCGCACAGCCAGAAGCCGAACAGCATGGTGATCCCGAGCATCAGCCAGTAACCCCAGTCGGGCAGCATCTGCCACAACGGGATAAAGGGTAGCGCAACCAGCGAGCCCCACGTGCCCGGCGCCTTGGGCAAGGTGCCGGAACCGAAGCCGAACGCAAGAAAATGCCAGGGATTGCGCCAGACCGACGGCGGAACGAATTCGGCCGGAACCTGTTTCGGGTGATCTGTCACGGTGTCTCCTGAAAATGTTGATAACCCCGAATTTGCGGGGTGATGTCGTGCCCTTCGCGATCCAGCAGAACCACGCCCTGACCTTCTGATACGCGACCGATCACATGGATCGGCCAGCCATTGGCCAGCAGCGCCGGCAACTCGACGGACGGTAGCGTAAACGCCAGCACGTAATCATCGCCACCGCTCAGCGCGGCACGCTCGGCGCCGCGCTGACCGAGAAACGCTACTAATGCATCCGACAGCGGTACGCGCTCGCGTTCAATCTCAAGTCGCACCTGCGACGCCAGCGCAATGTGGCCACAGTCGGCGAGCAAGCCGTCGGAGATGTCCAGTGCCGAGGTGGCTTTGCCACGCAGGGCCTGGCCGAGGGCCAGTTGCGGTTGTGGCGACCAGTAATGATCGAGCAGCGGTTGGGCGATGTGTGCTTCGGCCTCACGCTGACCGAGCACCAGTGGCAAGGCGCCGGCCGCATTGCCCAGCTCACCACCGACACATAACAAGTCGCCCGGTTGCGCGCCGCTGCGAGTCAGCGCCTGACCCGCAGGCACACGACCAAACACGGTTACCGTCAGGCTCAACGGTCCACGCGTGGTATCGCCGCCCACCAGCGCAACGCCGCAGCTCTGCGCCATGCGGTTCAAACCGTGGGCATAGGTTTGCAGCCAATCGGCGGTCACCGTCGGTACAGTCAGGGCAAGGGTAAAGGCAACGGGCGCGGCGCCCATGGCGGCCAGATCGCTGACCGCAACGGCCAGCGAGCGCTGACCGAGCAGAAACGGATCGCAGGGGTCGGCAAAATGCACGCCGGCCACCAGCGTATCGGTGGAGATCGCCAGCTGTTCCCCAGGGGGAACAGCGAGCAAGGCGCAGTCATCGCCGATTCCCAGAGCAACGCCTTCGCCGCCCTGCGCACAAGGCGCGGCGGCGAAGAAATTGCGGATCAGCTCAAACTCGCCCATGGCTGAGACAAAGGATTCAAGCGCCGATCAGCGCTTGAACGCCTTCACTTCAGCTTCACGCAGGCGCGGGGCCAGCTTGTCGAGTACGCCGTTGACGAACTTGTGGCCGTCGGTCGAACCGAAGACTTTCGCCAGCTCGATACCTTCGTTGATCACCACGCGGTACGGCACATCAACGCGCTTGAGCAGCTCCCAGGTCGACAGGCGCAGAACGGCCAGTTCAACCGGGTCGAGCTCTTCGATCGCCAGATCCAGGCAAGGCGTCAGAGCGGTGTCGATTTCAGTCTTGAACTGCGGAACCCCGTGGAGGATTTCACGGAAGTAAGCACCATCGACATCGGTGAAATCGTTATCAACGCGAAACTGCGCTTCGATCTCGTTCAGCGATTGCCGGGCCATGTGCCACTGGTACAGCGCTTGAGTCGCGAGCTGACGGGCTTCGCGACGCTTGACGCTTTTCGAGGGCTTGCCGGCATCCGCAGGTTTCGGATCGCGCGGGTTGAAACGATCGCTTTCGTCGCTAATCACTTGGCCTCCAACTGCGCCAGCAGGCTGACCATTTCCAGAGCGGACAGGGCAGCTTCGGCACCTTTGTTACCGGCCTTGGTGCCGGAACGTTCGATGGCTTGCTCGATGGAATCAACGGTCAGGACGCCGAAAGCAACCGGAACGCCGAACTCCATGGAGACCTGGGCCAGACCCTTGGTGCACTCGCCTGCCACGTATTCGAAGTGCGGGGTGCCGCCACGAATGACCGCGCCCAGCGCAATGATTGCAGCGAACTCGCCTTTCTGGGCGACTTTCTGCGCAACCAGCGGGATTTCGAAGGCGCCAGGTGCGCGGATGATGGTGATGTCGCTTTCGCTCACGCCGTGGCGAACCAGGGCATCAACTGCACCGCTGACCAGGCTTTCAACGACGAAGCTGTTGAAGCGGCCCACTACCAAAGCGTAGCGGCCTTTAGGGGCGATGAAGGTACCTTCGATGGTCTTCAGGGTCATTCGTCAGTTCTCTTAAAGAGCCGGGACGCGTCTGCTACGCGTCCCTCAGTGATTTATTTGCCGCGAATTCGGGTCCGGAAACAACCGGTCATTATTCGGAGGGCACGTATTCTACAACTTCCAGATCGAAACCGGATATCGCATTAAATTTCATTGGTGCAGACATCAAACGCATTTTGCGCACACCGAGGTCGCGCAGGATCTGCGAACCGGCACCGACGATGCTGTAAGTCGTCGGTTTTTTCGGCGCGGCCTGATCGCCGGTTTCACGGATATGTGCCAGCAGCACGTCGCCGTCGAGCGGGTGACCGAGCAACAGCACCACACCGCTGCCCGCCTCGGCAACCGCAGCCATGGCGGCGCGCAGGCTCCAGCGGCCCGGTTGCTTGACCATCAACAGGTCGCGCAGCGGATCCATGTTGTGCACGCGAACCAGCGTTGGTTCTTCGGCGCAAACAGTGCCCAGGGTCAGGGCCATGTGCACGTCGCCCTCCACGGAATCACGATAGGTCACCAGGTTGAATTGGCCCAGTTCGCTGTCCAGTGGCTGCTCGGCAATCCGCTGAACGGTACGTTCGTGGATCATCCGGTAGTGAATCAGGTCGGCGATGGTGCCGATCTTGATGTTGTGTTCAGCGGCAAACTCTTCGAGTTCGGCACGTCGAGACATGGTGCCGTCGTCGTTCATCACTTCGCAGATCACGCCACTTGGCTCGAAACCGGCCATGCGCGCCAGGTCGCAAGCGGCTTCGGTATGGCCGGCGCGAGCGAGGGTGCCGCCGGCCTGCGCCATCAGCGGGAAGATATGGCCCGGGCTGACGATGTCTTCAGCCTTGGCATCCTTGGCGGCAGCCGCTTGCACGGTGCGCGCACGATCAGCGGCGGAGATGCCGGTGGTCACGCCCTCGGCGGCTTCGATCGAAACGGTGAACTTGGTACCGAAACCGGAACCGTTGCGTGGCGCCATCAGTGGCAGCTTCAACAGTTCGCAGCGCTCGCGGCTCATCGGCATGCAGATCAGGCCACGGGCGTGCTTGGCCATGAAATTGATGTGCTCGGCCTGGCAGCATTCGGCGGCCATGATCAGGTCGCCTTCGTTCTCGCGGTCTTCGTCATCCATGAGGATGACCATCTTGCCTTGGCGGATGTCTTCAACCAGTTCTTCGATGCTATTGAGCGCCACAAGGCACCCCCTTCAGTCAGGATTTGAGGTAGCCGTTGGCGGCCAGAAAGCTTTCGGTGATGGTGCCGCCAGGCTTTTGTGACGAGCCCGATTCTGCAGCCTTGTCGCCAAGCAGAAGGCGCTCCAGATAGCGTGCCAGCAAATCGACCTCCAGATTCACCCGGCGACCCGGCGTGTACGACGCCATAATGGTTTCGCTCAGGGTGTGCGGAATGATCGTCAGCATGAACTCGGCGCCATCGACGGCGTTCACGGTCAGGCTGGTGCCGTCGACGGTGATCGAGCCTTTATGGGCGATGTACTTGGCTAATTCTTTCGGCGCGCGGATGCGAAATTCCACGGCGCGGGCGTTGTCGCTGCGCGAGACGATTTCGCCGACGCCGTCGACGTGACCGCTGACCAGATGCCCGCCGAGACGGGTGGTCGGGGTCAGGGCTTTTTCCAGATTGACCGGGCTGCCGCTTTTCAGGTCATTCATGGCGGTGCAGTCGAGGGTTTCACGGCTGACGTCGGCAGCAAAGCCGTCGCCCGGCAGCTCAACCGCAGTCAGGCAGACGCCGTTGACCGCGATGCTGTCGCCGAGTTTGACGTCGCTCAGGTCGAGCTTGCCGGTGGCGACGTGGACCCGCACATCACCGCCCTTTGGGGTCAGTGCGCGGATACTGCCGATGGATTCGATGATGCCGGTAAACATGGGGTTCTCCTTGAGAACTAAGCCAGCGTAATAACGATGGCCGGGAATTATACGCTCGGCGAAAGGACAGGGATGGCAGTGACTCGCCAGTCATCGCCCACCGCGCGAATTTCAGTGATTTTCAGCTCCGGAGCGTCCTTCATATAGGCCAACGGCCAGTCGAGCAGCGGACGCGCCGAAGAACCGAGGAACTTGCCGGCGATGAAGATCACGAATTCGTCGACCAGACCAAGCTGAGCAAAAGCGCCGGCCAGACGCGGGCCGGCTTCAACCAGCACCTCATTGACGCCACGGTTGGCCAGTTCAATCAGCAACTGATGCAGATCGACCTGACCGTCATCACCCGGCACGATCAGGCACTCGGGGCCGTGAGCGTATTGCTCTTCGATCGCGACACAGGTGGCGACCAACGCCGGGCCGGCCTTGAAGAACGGCGCATCCAGCGGCACCCGCAGGCGGCCATCGATCAGCACGCGCAGTGGTGGACGGCTCATGGCCAATGCGGTTTGTTCGGCATCCAGACCCAACTCGTCGGCCCGCACAGTCAACCGCGCGCCATCGGCCAGCACTGTGTCGGCGCCGGTCAGCACCACGGCGGCCTGAGCGCGCAAACGCTGGACTGCCGAACGAGCAGCGGGACCGGTGATCCATTGACTCTCGCCGCTCTCCATTGCCGTGCGACCATCGAGGCTCATGGCCAACTTGACCCGCACGAACGGCAAGCCGTGTTCCATGCGTTTCAGAAAACCTTGATTGAGCTTGCGCGCTTCGGCTTCGAGCACACCGCTTTCAGTGGCGATGCCGGCATCGGTCAAGCGCTGCAAACCACGTCCGGCGACTTGCGGATTGGGATCTCGCATCGCTGCCACCACACGAGCAACACCGGCATTCACCAGCGCATCGGCACACGGCGGTGTGCGGCCATGGTGGCTGCACGGTTCGAGAGTTACATAAGCGGTCGCGCCCCGGGCAAGCTCACCGGCGGCGCGCAGGGCATGGACTTCGGCGTGCGGTTCGCCGGCGCGTTCATGCCAGCCTTCGCCGACAATCTGCCCGTCACGCACCACCACGCAGCCAACCCGAGGATTGGGATGGGTGGTGTAGTGACCTTTGCGCGCCAGTTCCAGCGCGCGCGCCATGAAGTGGGCGTCGAGGATGGCCTGCTCGGCGGCGGCGGTCATTCTTTCACCGGTTCGCGGGCGAGGCGGTCGATTTCTTCGCGGAACTCGTTGAGGTCCTGAAAGCGCTTGTACACCGAAGCGAAACGGATGTAGGCAACTTCATCAAGCTTTTGCAACTCGGCCATGACCAGTTCGCCGACCACGAGGGATTTGACCTCGCGCTCGCCGGTGGCGCGCAGCTTGTGCTTGATGTGAACCAGAGAGGATTCGAGGCGCTCGACGCTCACCGGACGTTTCTCCAGCGCGCGTTGCATGCCGGCGCGGAGTTTTTCTTCGTCGAACGGTTGGCGGCTGCCATCGGTTTTGATCAGGCGCGGCAACACCAGTTCGGCCGTCTCGAACGTCGTGAAACGTTCGCCGCAGGCCAGGCATTCACGCCGGCGGCGCACCTGTTCGCCCTCGGCGACCAGACGCGAGTCGATGACCTTGGTGTCGTTGGCACCGCAGAAGGGACAGTGCATGGTGGCTGGCAACAAAAAAAGGGAGGGCCATGGTAGCGCATCCCGGTGGCAAGACAAGCCATAGGCTTTGCGGTATACAGAACGGCATGATCGTTTGATCCATGGATTTCATTTTGCCGGAGCATCCAATGCCGTTACGTCCGCTCGTTTTGCTCAGTCTTTTCAGCCTGCTGGTGGCCTGTGGCAGCGATGCACCCAAGCCTCAGCCGCCAACGCCGGGCCCTGCGCCGCAACAGGCACAGAAAAAAGCCAAGGAAGCCGCCGACCTCGGTCCGCTGCCGGCCTATCAACGCGAACTGAGCGGCACCCTGCAAGGCGTGCCGGCCGGTGCCGAAGTAGAATTGGCGCTGCTGGTGATCGACGAAAAGGATCGCCCGCAACAATTGCTCGCCAGTTCCAGCCTGATCGGCAACAACCAGATCCTGCCATTCCGCCTGCGCTTCAACCCGGATGCTTTTCCGGCCGGTGCGCGGGTCGAGCTGCGTGGCCGCGCCAGCCAGTCCGGCCAGCTGATCCTGCATTTGCCGTCGCAAACCATCAGCCAGCCAACCACTCAGGCGTTGGGCCAACTGCAATTTGTCAAAGCACCATGAATGCACCGCTCGACCTGCAACAGGCGCTGGGTGAATTGCTCGGCGACGCCAGACTCAAGGTCTGTGCCTTGCCCGACACTGATTTGCAGTTGTGGCTGATCGATGGCGACAACATGGATCGCGAATTCAGTCAGGAAGAAATTCAGCGAATTCTGCACGAGCCACCGTATTGGGGTTTCTGCTGGGCCAGCGGTCTGGCGGTGGCGCGTTATCTTGCAGAGTTTCCCGAGTGGGTACGCGGAAAACGCGTGCTGGATTTCGGCGCAGGTTCCGGGATTGCCGGGATTGCGGCGGTGAAAGCCGGGGCTCTGGAGGTGGTGGCGTGCGATCTCGATCCGCTGGCGATTTCCGCCTGCCGGGCGAATGCCGAGCTGAATGATGTGCAGATGAGTTATTCGACGGATTTTTTTGCCGAAGCCGATCGGTTTGATCTGATTCTGGTGGCGGATGTGTTGTATGACCGGGCGAATCTGCCGTTGCTCGATGCGTTTTTGAGCCGTGGGCGAGAGGCGTTGGTGGCGGATTCGCGGGTTCGGGATTTTCGCCATCCGTTGTATGAACGCATTGAAATGCTTGAGGCGTTGACCTTGCCGGATCTGGCGGAGCCTGAGGAATTTCGGCATGTCAGCCTGTACCACGCGCGGCGCTAGCCAAAAGCATCGCTGGCAAGCCAGCTCCCACAGTGACCGAGTCGAACCAACATTTCGTATACGACACAGAACCCTGTGGGAGCTGGCTTGCCAGCGATGGCGTCCTGCCTAGCGATACACCTCTCAAATCTGCCCCGCTTCCGGCCACACCCCGCCAAGCCGTATAGTTGCCCCATCCACGCTTTGACGAGATCCCCCATGAGCGAGCAAACGCCATACATCTTCGACGCCACGACGGCCGATTTCGACCAGTCGGTGATCGAGGCTTCCTTCAACAAACCGGTGCTGGTGGATTTCTGGGCCGAATGGTGTGCGCCGTGCAAGGCGCTGATGCCGATGCTGCAAAGCATTGCCGAGAGCTATCAGGGCGAGTTGCTGCTGGCCAAGGTCAACTGCGATATCGAGCAGGACATCGTCGCCCGCTTCGGTATTCGCAGCCTGCCAACCGTGGTGCTGTTCAAGGACGGTCAACCGGTCGACGGTTTTGCCGGTGCGCAACCGGAATCCGCCGTGCGTGCCTTGCTTGAGCCGCACGTGCAAATGCCGCCACCGGCCGCGGCCGATCCGTTCGAGCAGGCTCAGGCATTGTTCGATGACGGTCGTTACGCCGACGCCGAAGCGGCGCTGGTGGTGATGCTCACCGAAGACAACACTAACGCCAAGGCGCTAATCCTCTACGCGCGCTGCCTGACTGAACGCGGCGAGCTGGACGAAGCGCAAACCGTGCTGGATGCGGTCAAGAGTGATGAGCACAAAGCCGCACTGGCCGGCGCCAAGGCGCAGATCAAATTCCTTGGCCTGGCGCGTGATCTGCCGGATGCCGCCGACCTGAAAGCGCGCCTGGCGAAAGATCCGCAGGACGATGAAGCGGTGTATCAACTGGCGATTCAGCAACTGGCGCGTCAGCAGTACGAAGCGGCGCTGGATGCACTACTGAAGCTGTTCATCCGCAACCGCAACTATGGCGAAGGTCTGCCGCACAAAACCTTGCTGCAGGTGTTCGAGTTGCTGGGCAATGATCATCCGCTGGTGACGGTGTACCGCCGCAAGATGTTTGCTGCGCTTTATTAAGATCAAAAGATCGCAGCCTGCGGCAGCTCCTACATTGGGATCGTGTACACCCTTGTAGGAGCTGCCGCAGGCTGCGATCTTTTGCAACTCACTCGATCCAGCTGTAGAGCGGTGTATCCCCGCCGCTCACCACTTTCACGTCCGAGCTATGGCGCAAACGCACCAGCAAGCGCTTGCCCGCTGCCGCGCTGCCGGTCAGCCCTTCCAGCTGATCGAGCAGATCCGGCCCGCTCAGTTGCCCGGCCTTGCGCAACAGGTCCTTGGCGACCTGCCACAAGGCATCGTCCTGATTCAGCGGTTTCGCCGCCGGGGCTGATGCGACCGCCTCAGATTGAGCGACCGGCGCCTGCCCATTCAGCGCTGAACCGAGCTTCGCCCAATCGCCGTCATCCAATTCCACCGTCAAGTCGACCGGCACTTCGCCGACGGTTCCGCGTATCCGCAACATTGAGTTCGCTCCTGCACTTTTCTGACCTGCATGCTCCCACGGGACTTGTGCAACGCCAAGCGCACGGGCAAACTCTGCGCACTTTCGTTATAAGATTACATAACAAACTCTTCACTTTACTTCCCGGAGACCGCCATGCGTCGTCTGCTGCTCGCTTTGCCGTTTGCCCTGTTGCCGCTGGCCATCGCCCATGCTGCCGATGAGCATGACCACGATCACGACCATGAACACGGCAGCCTCGGCGCGCATGAACACGGCGTCGGTCGATTGAACGCGGCGCTCGATGGTCAAACCCTGGAGCTTGAGCTGGAAAGCCCGGCGATGAACCTCGTCGGTTTCGAACACGTCGCCACCAGCGATGCCGACAAGGCCAAAGTCGCTGCCGCCCGCGCGCAACTGGAAAAACCGCTGGCCCTGTTCAGCCTGCCCGCCGCTGCCGGTTGCAAAGTGGTCAGTCAGGAACTGGAAAGCCCGTTGTTCGGCGACAAGCCGGATGCCGATGATCATGACGACGATGAAGCGGACAAGGACGGTCACGAGCATCACCACGACCACAGCGAAATCCACGCGCACTATCAGTTCAACTGCGCCACACCGGGCGCGCTGAAGACCCTCGATCTGGCGAACGTCTTCAAGACCTTCCCGGCGACGCAGAAAATTCAGGTACAACTGATCAGCGCCAGCGGCCAGCAAGGTACCGAAGTGACGGCCAAGGCTGCCGCGCTGAAATTCTGATCACACCGTAAATCCCCTGTAGGAGCTGTCGAGTGAAACGAGGCTGCGATCTTTTGATTGTAAAAAACCAAGATCAAAAGATCGCAGCCTTCGGCAGCTCCTACAGGGGGAAATGTGTTCACCTAATGAAACTGGTGCCATGACCCAAGCACTCATCGAACTGTCCGACCTGGGCTTCAACTGGCCCGGTCACCCGCCGCTGCTGGACATCCCGGCGTTTCGTCTGGAAGCTGGTGAAACCCTGTTCCTCAAAGGCCCCAGCGGCAGCGGCAAGACCACCCTGCTCGGCCTGCTCGGTGGCGTGCAGAAACCCGGTCGCGGCAGCATTCGTCTGCTCGGCCAGGAACTCACCGAACTCTCCGCCGGCGCTCGCGATACCTTCCGTGTCGATCACACCGGCTACATTTTCCAGCAGTTCAACTTGCTACCGTTTCTCTCGGTGCGCGAGAACGTTGAGCTGCCGTGCCACTTCTCGAAACTGCGTGCGCAACGAGCGAAACAGCGCCACGGCAGCGTCGATCAAGCCGCCGCTACCCTGCTCGCCCACTTGGGATTGAAAGATGAAAGCATCCTCAGCCGCCGCGCCGACTCGCTGTCGATCGGCCAGCAACAACGGGTCGCTGCCGCACGCGCATTGATCGGCCAGCCTGAATTGGTGATCGCCGACGAACCGACCTCGGCGCTGGATTACGACGCCCGGGAAAACTTCATCCGCCTGCTGTTCGCCGAATGCCGCGAGGCCGGTTCCAGTCTGCTGTTCGTCAGCCATGACCAGAGCCTGGCGCCACTGTTCGACCGTCACCTGTCCCTGGCCGAACTCAATCGCGCCGCCACGTCTGCCGAGGTCTGAGATGTATCTGTTTCGTCTGGCCATGGCCAGCCTGGCCAACCGCCGCTTTACTGCTCTGCTCACCGCATTTGCGATCGCTCTGTCGGTCTGTTTGCTGCTTGCCGTTGAACGAGTGCGCACCGAAGCCAAAGCCAGTTTTGCCAGCACCATCAGTGGCACCGACCTGATCGTCGGCGCACGCTCCGGCTCGGTAAATCTGCTGCTGTACTCGGTGTTCCGTATCGGCAACGCCACCAACAACATCCGCTGGGACAGCTTCGAACACTTCGCCAGTAACCCGAAAGTGAAGTGGGCGATTCCGATGTCCCTCGGCGACTCCCATCGCGGTTATCGCGTGATGGGCACCACCGAAGCCTATTTCGAGCATTACCAGTACGGTCGCCAGCAACACCTGGCACTGGCCGACGGCCGCGCGTTTGCAACGGATCCGTTTGAAGTGGTGCTGGGTGCCGAGGTCGCAGATGCGCTGCATTACAAGCTCGGTGACAAACTGGTGCTGGCCCACGGCGTGGCCGCGATCAGTCTGGTCAAGCACGACGACAAACCGTTCACCGTGGTCGGCATTCTCAAGCGCACCGGCACCCCGGTCGATCGCACGTTGCACATCAGCCTCGGCGGCATGGAGGCGATTCACATCGACTGGCATAACGGCGTACCGGCGCGAGGTAACGGCCGAATCAGCGCCGATCAGGCACGCAACATGGACTTGACGCCGCAAGCGATCACCGCGTTTATGCTCGGTCTCAACAGCAAGATTTCCACGTTTGCGCTGCAACGCGAGATCAATGAATTCCGTGGCGAACCGATGCTGGCGATTCTGCCGGGCGTGGCGTTGCAAGAGTTGTGGAGCCTGATGAGTACCGCTGAAAAAGCGCTGTTCGTGGTCTCGTTGTTTGTGGTGTTGACCGGGTTGATCGGCATGCTCACAGCGATTCTCACCAGCCTCAACGAGCGTCGCCGCGAGATGGCGATTCTGCGTTCGGTCGGGGCGCGGCCGTGGCATATCGCGAGTCTGCTGGTGCTAGAGGCGTTTGCCCTGGCGCTGACCGGGGTGATTGCCGGCGTTGCGTTGTTGTACATCGGTATCGCCGCTGCGCAGGGTTATGTACAGGCCAATTACGGTTTGTACCTGCCGCTGGCGTGGCCGAGCGAGTATGAATGGACGCTGCTCGGTGGCATTCTGGCGGCCGCGCTGCTAATGGGCAGCGTGCCGGCCTGGCGCGCTTATCGCCAATCTCTGGCCGATGGCCTGTCGATCCGTTTATGAGGATGTTCACCATGCCCCGCGCTGCACTCGCGCTGCTGTTGCTGATCGCCCTGCCCGTGTGGGCAGCAGCGCCGAAAGACCTGACGTGGTCGGAAATGATTCCGCCGGACGCCGCGCCGGAAGTACCGAACATGACGCCGTTGCATGACCTGTCGAAGATGGGCGATGCGTTGTCTGCCGAGTCCGCGCCAGCAGCGAAACAGGACATGCCGGACGCGCCGGTGGTGAAGTCGCTCGACGGGCAGAACATTCGTTTGCCGGGCTACATCGTGCCGCTGGAAGTCAATGAAGAGGGGCGCACCACAGACTTTTTGCTGGTGCCGTATTTCGGCGCCTGCATCCACGTGCCGCCACCGCCGTCGAACCAGATTGTGCATGTGAAAAGCGAGTTGGGCGTGAAGCTCGATGAGCTGTATCAGCCGTATTGGGTCGAGGGACCGTTGCAGGTCAAGGCGTCGAGCAGCGAACTGGCGGATGCCGGGTATCAGATGGATGCCGACAAGATTTATGTGTATGAGCTGCCGGAGTGAATCCCGATAATTTTATGCTGTTTGTAAGGGCCCCATCGCTGGCAAGCCAGCTCCCACGGGGATCGAGTCGTTCACATATTTTGTGAACACCAACGGAACCTGTGGGAGCTGGCTTGCCAGCGATGGGGCCCTCAAGGCTCCACAGAAATCTGCCCCTTCACTGTTTCATTGAGCTGAGTCAAAAGACCGTATCAGTTGGCTTCGTACCATAGGACATCAGAAACTTTTAACGTCCTTTTGGAGCCCCCATGAACAAGTCCTTGCTCAGCGCCTCGCTGTTTGCCCTTGCGCTCGCAGCCCCGCTCGCCCACGCCCACGAAGCTGGTGACATCCTCATCCGCGCCGGTGCGATCACCGTCAACCCGAAGGCCGACAGCTCCAGCGTCAAAGTCGATCAGGGTCCGTTGAGCGGCACCAATCTGGGCGGCAAGGCGACCATGAGCAGCGACACACAACTGGGTCTGAACTTCGCCTACATGCTCACCGACCACGTCGGCCTCGAATTGCTCGCGGCGACGCCGTTCGAGCATGACGTCAAGCTCAAGGGCACTGCCCTGCCAGCGGCCAATGGCAAGCTCGGCACCCTGAAACACCTGCCGCCAACCCTCAGCGTTGTGTACTACCCGCTGGACTCGAAGTCGCCGTTCCAGCCGTATGTCGGTGGCGGTATCAACTACACCTGGATCTATGACGAACACGTCGGCAGCGAAGCGAGTGCCAACGGTTTCAGCAACTTCAAGGCGAAAAACTCCTGGGGTCTGGCCTGGCAGGTCGGTGCCGACTACATGCTGACCGACAACATCATGCTCAACGCCCAAGTGCGTTACATCGACATCGACACCCGCGCCACCGTCGAGAACAACGCCGTTGCCCCAGGCACGCGCGCACGGGTAAACGTCGATGTCGATCCGTTCATCTACATGGTTGGTTTGGGCTATAAGTTCTAAGTCGAGTTATCGAACGTTCACGTGGTGGTGGATGAGGCTTGGTGGTGAGCAGGCATAGAACTGACGGCGACCGTACGCAGTTGATCGGGGGATAACATCCCCTTGCCACAGGAGTAGCGACATATTCCGGCCGTGAAAAAGGCGCCTGTCAAAGGGCGCCTTTTTCATGTCTGCCGTAAAGTGTAGCGTGAGTTGGATCATCCCCCTCACCCCAGCCCTCTCCCTCAGGGAGAGGGGGAAAGGGAGCCGATTTGTGTGCTCTTCAAAATCTGAGCTCAACCCGGTATCTCACGTCGGCGCATTTCTCACAAACGCTACGGTCAGTCCCCTCTCCCTCTGGGAGAGGGCTAGGGTGAGGGGCTCTTTTCAGGAGCGACCAAGCAACCGCGCCAAACCCACACTCATCGGCGTCTGCTGTGGCAGCTTGAAGCGTTCCAGCAGACGAGCGTTGTTCGCCCGCGAATGCCGGATATCACCGGAACGCGCCGGGCCATAGCTGATCGGCGGCAGCTCACCGACTACCGATTCAAGCGCCTGAAGCATCTGCTTGAGACTCATCGACTGATTCCAGCCGACGTTCACCGCACCGACTTCGACCTCAGGCTTTTCGATTGCCTGCACCAGCAGATCGACCAGGTCTTCGACATAAAGAAAATCGCGCGTCTGCTCACCATCACCGAACACGGTAATCGGCAAACCTTTCTGCGCACGTTCGCTGAAAATGCTGATCACCCCGGAATACGGCGAGGACGGATCCTGACGCGGGCCGAAGATATTGAAGAAACGGAAGATCACCGGTTCCAGGCCATGCTGGCGGCGATAGAAATCGAAATAATGCTCGCCCGCCAGTTTGTCCGAGGCATAAGGCGTCAATGGAGCCTTGGGCGTGTCTTCATCGATCGACGCGCCCTCGCCATTGTTGCCGTACACCGCTGCACTGGAGGCGTACAGCACACGTTTGACCCCGGCCAGACGCATGGCTTCGCAGACATTCAGCGTGCCAATGAAATTGCTCTGGTGTGTCTTCACCGGGTCATCCACCGACGCCTGCACCGACGCCACCGCCGCCAGGTGAGCGACCGCGCTGCAGCCCTGCATGGCCTTGGCCACCAGCGCCGCATCGGCGACATCACCGACAATCAGCTCGACCTTTGGATTGTCCAGCGGCAGGTTGCTGCGCTTGCCCGTCGACAAATCGTCGAGGATGCGCACCGAATGGCCTTGAGCAAGCAAGGCATCGGTCAGGTGCGAGCCAATGAAACCGGCTCCGCCGGTGATTAAAACAGTCCCTTCAGCCATGACGGTAGAACCTATCCAGTAAGCCCGGGAGTGCGGCACGCCAGGCGCGCGGCTTGATCCCGAAAGTGTGCAGAATTTTTTTGCAGGCCAGCACGGCGTGTTGCGGCTCTTCGCTAGCGTCCGGCCGCGCGGCGTGAGCCTGGGCGGTCGGCGCTTCGATGGCCAGAGCGTGCAGGCTGCGCGCTTCGGTCAGAATCGCCTGGCCCAGCGCCAGCGGCGTGGTCGCCTCGTGGCCTGCGTAATGGTAAGTGCCCCACAGCGGCGCGGCGCAATCGAGTTGCTTGAGCACCGAAATGATCACGCGCGCGGCATCGTCGACCGGGGTCGGATTGCCACGGCGGTCATCGGCCAGGAGCAATTCTTCTGGCTGCTCGGCACGAGCGAGGAAACGCCCGAGGGTGCCGTCCGGGCTGTCATCAAGCAGCCAGCCGAAGCGCAGCAGTACATGTTGCGGGCACGTGGCGCGAACGCTTTGTTCGATGCGCCACAATGCCTGACCGCGCAGACCCAGCGGCACCGGTTCGTCTTTTTCGCTGTACGCCGTGGCACGCGAACCATCGAACACCCGATAACTGGAAGGCTGGACGAGGACGATGTTGTGGTGCTGGCACAGTTCGGCCAGACGCTCGATCGCACGTTCCTGCCCGGCCATGCGGCTTTCGCTGACGGCCTCGGCCTGGAACCAGTCGAAATAGTAGGCGAGGTTGATCAACGCATCGGGACGGGTGTCGTCGAGCAGTTGGGTCAGGCTCGCGGCATCCCAGCCGTTTTCGGGCGGGCGGGGGGCGAGGAAACCGATGTCTTCCTCTGCACCGAGGCGAATCAGCGCCTGCCCAAGGGCATTTCCGCCGCCCAGTAACATAAGGCGCATTCGCATAGAGTCAGCAGGCCCAGTCTGATTGGAACGATGGCTTTAGCGACGGATCTCGTGGAACCGTCGTCGATAATTACCGGAATCGTTGCATTTTGCGGGTTTAGTGCGCAACCGTCATCCGTAAAGTGTAGATCGCCGGGATTTGTGTCGTGGCAACTGGCACCATCGCTGGCAAGCCAGCTCCCACAGGGTCCAGCGCTGATTACAAATTCTGTGAACGACATCAATCCGTGTGGGAGCTGGCTTGCCAGCGAAGAGGCCCTACCAGACGCTGAAGATCCCAGCGGTACTTGCATCTTCCCACCCGCGCCCGCATAACTTAAGCCATGAATCTGCCCATCCCCACGGACGCGGCCCTGGCAGGCTTTCACCCCGCCGTCAGCGCCTGGTTCAGCAACACGTTCCCGACGGTCACCGCCGCCCAGGCGCGCGCATGGCCGTTGATCCGCCAGCGCCGTTCGACGCTGATCGCCGCGCCCACTGGCTCCGGCAAAACCCTCACCGCGTTTCTCGCCGTGCTCGACGACCTCGTCCACCGAGACCTGGACAATCCCGACGGTCTACCCGACGAAACGCTGGTGGTCTACGTCTCGCCACTGAAGGCGCTGTCCAACGACATTCGCATCAACCTGCAAAACCCGCTGGCAGGGATCACCGGACAACTGCGGCAGATGAGTCTGCCCGAGCTGCAAATCACCACCGCCGTGCGCACCGGTGACACCCCGCAGAAAGAACGTGCGGCCATGCGCAAATCGGCGCCGCACATTCTGGTGACCACGCCGGAATCACTCTACGTGCTGCTCGGATCCGAATCCGGACGGAAAATGCTCGGCACCACACGGACAGTGATCATCGATGAAATCCACGCGATGGCCGCTGGCAAACGCGGCAGTCATCTGGCCCTCAGTCTTGAACGCCTGCAGGCGTTGTGCGCCGAACCGCTGACCCGCATCGGTCTGTCCGCTACGCAGAAACCGGTCGAAGCCGTGGCGCAATTTCTTGTCGGCCATGAGCGCCCCTGCGAAATCATCGACATAGGCCACGCCCGGCCACGGGATCTGGGCATCGAAGTGCCGCCAGTGCCGCTATCGGCAGTCATGGCCAACGATGTCTGGGAATTGGTCTACGACCGCCTCGCTGAACTCGCTCGCGAGCACCGCACCACGCTGATTTTCGTCAACACCCGGCGCCTCGCCGAGCGCCTGAGCCGGCACCTCAGCGAACGCCTCGGCAAGCACGCGGTGGCCGCGCATCACGGCAGTCTGGCCAAGGAGTTTCGCCTCGACGCCGAACAACGCCTCAAGCGCGGCGAACTGCAGGTATTGATCGCTACCGCCTCGCTGGAACTGGGCATCGATATCGGTGAAGTCGATCTGGTCTGCCAGATTGCTTCGCCGCGCTCCATCGCCGGGTTTCTGCAAAGGGTTGGCCGTTCCGGGCACCAGGTGGGCGGCACACCCAAGGGCCGATTGTTCGCCACCACCCGCGACGACCTGATCGAATGCGCCGCCCTGCTCGACTGCGTGCGCCGTGGCGAGCTCGATACCCTGCACATCCCCGAAGCGCCGCTGGATGTGCTGGCGCAGCAGATCATTGCCGAAGTCAGTTGTCAGGAATGGCCGGAGGACGCCTTACTGGCGATGTTCCGCCAAGCCTCGCCTTATCGCGACCTCGACGAAAAACATTATCAGGCCCTGCTGAGCATGCTCGCCGAAGGCTACAACGGTCGCCAAGGCATTCGCAGCGCGTACCTGCACCGCGACGCCGTCAGTCGCACCTTGCGTGGCCGTCGCGGTTCACAACTGACCGCCGTGACCAGCGGCGGCACCATTCCCGATAACGCCGACTACAGCGTCATGCTCGAACCGCAAGGCCTGAACATCGGCAGCGTCAACGAAGACTTCGCCGTGGAAAGCATCGCCGGCGATGTGTTCCAGCTTGGCAATACCTCCTACCGGATCCTGCGCGTGGAAACCGGCAAGGTGCGTGTCGAAGATGCCCACGGCCAGCCGCCGACCATTCCATTCTGGCTCGGCGAAGCGCCGGGGCGCAGCGATGAATTGTCATCCGCTGTCGCACGTCTGCAAGCACAACTCGACGAGCTACTCGGTGCCAGCCCCGGCGATCTGCAACCGGCGCTCGACTGGCTGACGCAGACCCTCGGCCTCAACCGCGCCAGCGCCGAACAACTGGTCGAATACCTCGCTCGCGCCCGGCAAACCCTCGGCGCCCTGCCTTCGCAGGACACGCTGCTGATGGAGCGGTTTTTCGACGAGTCCGGCGGCACCCAACTGATCATCCATTCACCGTTCGGCAGCCGCATCAACCGCGCCTGGGGCCTGGCCCTGCGCAAGCGTTTCTGTCGCACCTTCAACTTCGAATTGCAGGCTGCCGCCAGCGAGGACGCCATCGTGCTGTCGCTGTCCACCAGCCACAGCTTTGAACTCGACGATATCTGGCGTTACCTGCACAGCAACAGCGCCGAGCACATCCTCATTCAAGCGGTGCTTGATGCGCCGCTGTTCGGCGTGCGTTGGCGCTGGAACGCCGGGGTGGCGCTGGCGCTGCCGCGTTTCACCGGCGGGCGCAAAGTTGCGCCGCAGTTGCAGCGGATGAAAAGCGAAGACCTGATTGCCAGCGTGTTTCCCGATCAGATTGCCTGCCTGGAAAACCTCGCCGGTGAACGCGAAATTCCCGAGCATCCGTTGATCGAGCAGACACTGGACGATTGCCTGCATGAGGCGATGGACAGCGAAGGCTGGCTCAATCTGCTGCGGCGCATGGAGCGTGGCGAGGTGAGTTTGATCAGCCGCGACCTGCCGGCGCCCTCGCCGCTCGCCGCTGAAATTCTCAGTGCGCGGCCGTACACCTTTCTCGACGACGCACCGCTGGAAGAACGCCGTACTCAGGCGGTGATCAACCGGCGCTGGAGCGATCCGCAATCGACCGATGATCTCGGTGCACTGGATGCGGACGCGATTGCCGCCGTGCGTGAAGAAGCCTGGCCGACGCCGAACGCTGTGGACGAAATGCATGAGGCGCTGATGAGCCTGGCGTGCATCAGCGATGAGGAAGTGCAAGCGAACGAAGGCTGGCGCGCATGGCTGGAAACCCTGGCCCGCAGCGGGCGCGCCTGCCGTTTGCAGATCGACTCCGAGCATTGTTTATGGCTCGCGCGCGAGCGCCTGACCTGCCTGCAAACGCTTTATCCACAGGCGATTCTGCAACCCGAGCTGGAGGCGTTGCCGGGATTCGCTGAAATCTGGACGTTCGATGCAGCACTGGTCGAGGTGATCCGCGCACGCCTCGGTGCCTTCGGACCGCTGCCGTTACCCGCGATTGCCGAACCGCTCGCGCTGCCGACCGCTCAAGTCCATCAAACCCTCGCGCAACTGGAACGCGAAGGTTATGTGCTGCGCGGTCAGTTCACGCCCAAGGTCAACGTTGAAGAATGGTGCGAACGGCATCTGCTCGCGCGCATTCATCGCTACACGGTCAAACGCCTGCGCCGGGAAATCGAGCCGGTGGCGTTGCAGGATTTCATGCGCTTTCTGTTCGACTGGCAGCATCTTTCGCCCGCGATTCGCGGTCAGGGAAGCGCCGTATTGCCTGCGATTGTCGGCCAGTTCGAAGGTTACGCGGCGGCGGCTTCGGCGTGGGACAGCGACCTTCTCCCGGCCCGTCTCAGGGACTATTCACCGAGCTGGCTGGATGACCTGTGCCGCAACGGCAAACTGGTGTGGATGCGCCTCAGTGCCCGGCAAAAAGTCAGTGGCACGGCATTGCGCAGCACGCCGATCGTGTTGCTGCCACGCAGTCAGGTCGGTTTGTGGAGCGCGTTGGCCGAACAGACCCCAGTGAGCGAACTCTCGCCGAAAACCCAGAAGGTATTTGAAGCTTTGAGTCAGCACGGTGCGCTGTTTTTCGATGAGCTGATTCATGAAGCGCACCTGCTGCGCACCGAGCTGGAGATCGCCTTGCAGGAGCTGGTCGGCGCCGGCCTGGTGAACGCCGACAGCTTCGCCGGCCTGCGCGCGTTGATCACCCCGGCAAGCAAGCGCCAGCAGCGCAGCAGTAGGCGTGGGCGCGGGGCGTTTATCGGTGGGATGGACGATGCCGGGCGCTGGGCGTTGTTGCGGCGTGGCGCGGCTGTGGATAACAGCGAGACGCTGGAGCACGTCGCGATGACCTTGTTGCGGCGCTATGGCGTGGTGTTCTGGCGCTTGCTGGAGCGCGAGGCGGACTGGTTGCCGAGTTGGCGAGAATTGCTGCGTACGTTTCATCGGCTGGAAGCGCGGGGCGAGATTCGTGGCGGGCGGTTTGTCAGTGGTTTGGCGGGGGAACAGTTTGCCTTGCCTGAGGCGATTCCGTTATTGCGCGAAGTCCGGCGGCGGCCGCATGACGGCAGTCTGGTAGCGGTGTGTGGGGTTGATCCGCTGAATCTGGCCGGGACGTTATTGCCGGGGGTGAAAGTGCCGGCGCTGGTGAGTAATCGGCTGGTGTATCGGGATGGTTTGCCAGTAGCGGCGGAGATTGCCGGCAAGCAACAATTCTGGCTGGAGCTGGATCAGATTGATATGGAGCAGGTGCGCAGCAAGCTGATCCGGCATTGAGGGTGACTGTTCTGGCCTCATCGCTGGCAAGCCAGCTCCCACAGTGATTTGTGGTATGCCTTCTATTCCAGCATCACCCAAAACCCTGTGGGAGCTGGCTTGCCAGCGATGAGGTCAGTATCAACACCAAAAAATCCACCGGTTAAGTCCGCGACTCCTGCGGCACCTCGCTCGCCACCACAGTCCCCTCCTGTTGCCGCTTTGGCAGCAAAACCTGCTGTGGATAAGTCTGCGCGAAATGCACGGTCGCGGTGTTATCCACAAGCTTCTTCAAACGCTGGTTGAATGCCCGGCTCACCGCATACTGCCCACCGGACACCGTGCGGAACTGCGCCGTCAGCACCACGCCGTTCAAATCCATCCTGTCCACGCCAAACACATCCAGCGGCCCTTGCAGGTTGTACTTGAGGAACGGGTCTTCGCGGATCGAATCACCGGTTTCTCGAATCAGCTCGATGGCTTTATCCACATCCGTGTCATAGGTGAACTGCACCGAGAAAAACGCAAACGCAAACTGCCGCGATTGGTTGGTCACTGCCTTGATCTGGCCGAACGGCACCGAGTGCACAAAACCTTTACCGTCACGCAGGCGCAGCGTGCGAATGGTCAGCCCTTCGACTGTACCGGCGTGCCCGGAATCGAGCACCACCCAATCGCCAATCGACAGGGTGTCTTCGATGATGATGAACAGCCCGGTGATCACGTCCTGCACCAGTTGCTGCGAGCCGAAACCGATGGCCAGACCGACCACCCCGGCACCGGCCAGCAATGGCGCGACGTTGATCCCCAGATTGGCCATGGTGGTGATCGCACAGATCACCACGAGGATGATTTTGATCGCGTTGCGCAGCAGCGGCAAAATGGTTTTTACCCGCGTACTCGGCTGGCGCGCCGCGCGTTTGCTGAGCGGCGGCTTCAGCGCTTCCTGGATCGCCGTGTCGAGTACCACCCACAACAACCACGTCACCAGGAAGATCAAACCAATGCTGCTTAACGCGTTGCTGATTGCTCTTCCGACCGTGCTGCTCTGGGCAAAATCGAGCAACGACACGCCCCAGATCCGTCCGAGAATATCGATGAAGGCAATGGCGATGACGATCCGCAGCAACGCGTGAAGCAGACTGAGAAAACGTTCCTTGTAGGCGCTGCTGCGCTGGATCGCTTCGGCCTTTCGTGACTTGAACAAGTGCTGCAGGATCGTGCTGAGGAATACCGTGCCGATTAACAAAACCGTGGTGAACAGCGCGCAGCGCAGGGCTTTCTGATTGTCCTCGCCGATACCGATCAGATTGACCGCCGAGACCAGCACCATCAGCACGATCGGCCAGTACCACAGCCCGGAAAAGATCCGCAGCGACTCCTGCAACGAGGGTTGTTTCAAGCGCTGGCTCAGCGAACGATTGCGGATCAGATGCGCCACCGGGCGACGCAGGCGAATCACCAGCAGACCGAAAATCACCGAGGCGATCAGGCCGGTAAATACCGCGACGCTGCTGGTGATATTGCCGCCCAGTTGGCGGGCGATCTGCGGGCTGGTCAGCGCATCGCTGAGGGCGGCGAGAAAGCCGATCAGGAACAGCGGTCGCGGGCAGTAATTACGGATGATCCGCGCCGCCGGGCGTTTGTGGCCGACGTTGAACATCACCACCACACACAACAACATCGAGGTGGAAAAGATGCCGCTGCTGGTGGCGTAGGCCAGACACAGCGCCAGCGCGCGTCCCACCGAGGCTTGCAGAAAATGGCTGACGTAGAGGGTCAGCGGCAGGCAGATCAGCGCTGGAATGGTGTAAGGCAGCAAGTAACCAATCAGATCCTGACTACGCTGACGGGTGCGCAACCAGCGACCCTCGCGCAGGCGTTTGGTCAACAGGCTGCCGAGCACGGTGAGCAGCGCGAAACTGCCGAGCCAAGTGCCGGACAAAGAGAGGAAATCCCCGGCGACGCTCCAGCCCGAGCGATTCGACGGCTGGTTGACCAGTTTGTCCACTTCATCGGCGGCGCGATCAGCGCGCAGGCGCCAGGCATCGACCAGGTGTTCGTTGAGATCGAGTTTGTCTTGTACATCATCGATGCTCGAACTGATCGCACCGAGCAGCCCGCCCTGCACAATCGGTTCAGGTTTGGCCACTTCTTCGGTGGCGGCCGGGACGCCCGGCAATGCGGCGGCGTCGATTTCACTGGCGCCGAGAAACAACAGTGCTCCCAGCAGAATAGCGATCCTGAACTTGCCCAAAACTCCGATCTCCCTTGGCTGAACCTGTAAGGAACTGATCAAGTTTTGTGTGGCAAGTTCAAGAGCCCCCTCACCCTAGCCCTCTCCCAGAGGGAGAGGGAACTGACCGAGTTGCCTGATCCGGCTGCACCGATCTGAAAGTCCGGAGTCGAACTCTGCAGTGGTCTAATTTCCCCGGACACCCCGATAGGTGGAAAATACATCTATCGAGGAGTTATTCATGACTAAAAAACGCAGGGCATTCGACGACAGCTTCAAGCTGCAAGTCGTGAAGATGATCAAGGATCAGGGACTCACCGTTGTACAGGTTTGCCAGGATCTGAACATTGGTGAGACAGCCGTTCGACGCTGGGTTCAGCAATACGAGGCAGAGCAACTGGGGCAGGCCGGAATCGGCAAGCCATTAACGGCAGAGCAACAGCGCATCCGGCAATTGGAACAGGAAAATCGTCAGCTCAAGGTGGACAACGACATCTTAAAAAAGGCTACCGCCTTCTTTGCCCGCGAGCTGAAGTAAGGTATCGACTGGTTCGGCAGCTGCAACAGAAGGCTTACTCAGTGGCACATGTCTGTCGGTTGCTGAGCATCAGTCGTTCAGGCTTCTATGAGTCTCAGAAGCGTGCTGATGCGCCTGTTCGGCAGAGTTGTCCTGTTCTTGTGCAACTCAAGGCGTCTTTCGCCGAGAGTGGAGGCTGCTACGGCAGCCGCCCTTTGCGCGACGCTTTGCGCGGTAAAGGCATGCTTGTCGGGCTGTATAAAATCCGTCGATTGATGCGGGCTAACGGACTGCGTTCAGCCTGGAAGCGCAAGTTTGTACACACAACCGATAGTAATCATGACCTGCCGATTGCAGAGAATGTACTGAGCAGAAATTTTGACCAAGTGGCGCCAAACAAGGCTTGGGTAGCCGACATCACCTATATCCGCACCCGCAGTGGCTGGTTGTATCTGGCCGTGGTATTGGACTTGTTTTCACGCAAGATAGTGGGCTGGTCGATGGCTCCGAACATGCCGGCAGAGCTGGTGTGCACTGCGATGCAACTGGCTATCGCGCAACGTCAACCGCCACCAGGCTTGATTGCCCACTCAGATCGGGGTAGCCAATATGCGAGTGCAGCTTACAGAGAATTACTGGCAAGAAACGACATGCAGCAGAGCATGAGCCGTAAAGGTAATTGCTGGGACAACGCAGTGATGGAGCGCTTCTTTTTGAGTTTGAAAATGGAGCGGGTATGGCGACGTGACTACGCGAACCACGCTGAAGCGATCCGCGACATCACCGAATACATCGTTGGGTTTTACAACAACGAACGGCTGCACTCGAAACTGGGATATCTGCCACCGACCGTTTATGAGCGAGCGATGGCGTCAAAACCACCTATCGAGGTGTCCGGAATTAGTTGACCACTGCACTCAGACCCTGAAAACCATAAAAACCAGCTCCCTTCCCCCTTGTTTTTCGAACTCAAACCCTGAAAACCCTGAAGATCTGCTCCCTTCCCCCTCGCCCCCTCTGGGGGAGAGGGTTGGGGTGAGGGGGAGCGCTTTTGATCTTTGCCTTAAAGACGTGTGACCGTCCGTAATGCCATCGAAACTTTCCCGAACCGCGCGCAGTCATCAAAAGATACCGGCAACACGAGGACTTTCGACGGGAGGGTGGCATGGCAACGATTCACATCGGTATTTCCGGCTGGCGCTACGAACCGTGGCGCGGGGACTTCTACCCCAAGGGACTGGCGCAGAAACGCGAATTGCAGTTCGCTTCGCGGGCGCTCAACAGCATCGAAATCAATGGATCGTTCTACGCCCTGCAACGGCCGGAGCGCTATGCGCAGTGGTACGCCGAAACGCCCGACGACTTCGTCTTCAGCGTCAAGGCGCCGCGTTTCATCACCCACATCCGCCGCTTGCGCGAGATCGAAAAACCGTTGGCCAATTTCTTCGCCTCCGGGGTGCTGGAACTCAAGGAAAAACTCGGACCGATCCTTTGGCAGTTTCCGCCGAACTTCAAATTCGAGCCTGAGCGCTTTGAACATTTCCTCGCACTATTGCCCCACGACACCGAAGCTGCCGCCACCCTCGCCCATCAACACGACGCTCACCTGCACGGCCACGCCAGCATGAAAGCCTGGCGTAAAAAACCACTGCGCCACGCTGTGGAAATCCGCAACGAGAGCTTCATCGACCCCGAGTTCGTACGCTTGTTGAAGCGCCACAACACCGCGCTGGTGATCGCTGACACCGCGAACAAATGGCCGTACCGCGAAGACCTGACCAGCGACTTTGTCTACCTGCGCCTGCACGGCGCCGAAGAACTCTACGCCAGCGGCTACACCGCACCAGCCCTCAAGCGCTGGGCCGAACGCATCGACGCCTGGCACCACGGTGAGCAACCAAAAGACGCGCACCTGATCGCGCCACGCTTGAAGCCGCGCGCGCGCAAATCCCGTGAAGTGTTCTGCTATTTCGACAACGACATCAAAGTCCGCGCACCGTATGACGCGCGCGATCTGTTGCATCGTTTCGAGCTGGACAAGGACCTCGCCACCACCCCCGGCGAACCCGCTGGCGAAGGAGTGTTGGCATGAGTATTCCAGAGCCGGTTGGCTTCACCGATGAGGGCTCGGTGGTTGCGCCGTCCGTGCGGACGTTCACCGTACTGACGGTCAATACCCACAAGGGTTTTACCGCACTGAATCGGCGCTTCATCCTGCCGGAACTGCGCGAAGCGGTGCGCAGCGTCGCGGCCGATGTGGTGTTTCTGCAGGAAGTCCATGGCACCCACGAGCATCATCCCAAGCGCTACAGCAACTGGCCGACAATGCCGCAGTACGAGTTTCTCGCCGACAGCCTGTGGCCGCAGTTCGCCTACGGGCGCAATGCGGTGTACCCGGAGGGCGATCACGGCAATGCGCTGCTGTCGAAATTCCAGATCATCCGCCACGACAATCTCGACGTGTCGATCAGCGGCCACGAAAACCGTGGCCTGCTGCATTGCGTGTTGCGCCTGCCCGGTGATGGCACCGAAGTGCATGCGATCTGCGTGCATCTGGGCCTGCGCGAAAGTCATCGCAACGCGCAACTGGATTTGCTCATGCAACGCCTGGCGGAGTTGCCCAACGACGCGCCAGTGATCGTTGCCGGCGACTTCAACGACTGGCGCCAGCGCGCCGATGCACAACTCAAACCCTGCGGCTTGCGCGAAGTATTCGCCGAGCACCAGGGCAAACCGGCGCGCAGTTTTCCGGCACGTTTGCCGGCGCTGCGGCTCGATCGTATTTACGTACGCAACCTCAAGGCCAGCCAACCGAAGGTCCTGGCCAACCGTCCCTGGTCGCACCTTTCCGACCATGTCCCGTTATCGGTGGAGATCGAACTATGAGCAGCGCGCCGCTGGAGAAATCCGCCGTGGAACCGATCGCCATCAACCCGCCGATCCGTGAGCCCGGCCATGTTGATGTCGAGTACAGCTGGCAGGGCAACAACCATGTGCAATTACTGGAAAACGGCGAGGAGTATTTCCCCCGTGTGTTCGAAGCGATGCGCGCGGCGAAGAGTGAAATCCTCCTCGAGACCTTTATCGTTTTCGAAGACAAGGTCGGTGCCGAGTTACAGGAGATTCTGATCGACGCTGCCCGGCGTGGCGTGCGCACCACGGTCAGCCTCGACGGCTTTGGTTGCGGCGAGTTGAGCACCGGTTATCTGACCGCGCTGAGCGAGGCCGGCGTGCATCTGCAAATCTTCGATCCGGCACCGAAACGCCTGGGCATTCGCACCAACTGGTTCCGGCGTTTGCACCGCAAGATTGTGGTGGTCGACGGCCTGATCGCGTTTATTGGCGGGATCAACTTTTCCGGCGATCACCTGGCCGATTTCGGCCCCGAAGCCAAGCAGGATTATTCGGTGGAAATTCAGGGCCCGGCGGTCGCCGACATCCATCATTTCGCCCTGCTGCAAAGTGGTCGGCCGGGCCGTGCGCGGTTCTGGTGGCAACGTCGGCGTCAACGTCGCGCGGAGATGGCTTTCGATGACCACGACGGTCAGGTGCGCCTGGTATTCCGCGACAACGACCAGCACCACTCCGATATCGAAGATGTGTATTTGCAGGTACTGCGCCGGGCCAAGCGCCGCGTGGTGATCGCCAACGCCTACTTCTTCCCCGGTTACCGTTTGCTGCGGGAAATCCGCAACGCGGCACGTCGCGGGGTCGAGGTGCGCCTGATTCTGCAGGGTCAACCGGACATGCTGGTGGCCAAACTGGCGGCGCGCATGACCTACGACTACTTGCTCAAGGCCGGCGTGCAAATCCACGAATATTGCCAGCGCCCGCTGCACGGCAAAGTGGCGCTGGTCGACGAAGAATGGAGCACGGTCGGCTCGAGCAATCTCGACCCGCTGAGCCTGTCGCTGAATCTGGAAGCCAATGTGCTGATCCGCGACCGCGCTTTCAATCAGCATTTGTTCGAACGCCTCGACGACCTCAGCCAGAACCACTGCAAAGCCATGGACGCCAGCAAGTCCCCGCGCGGACGCATCTGGCACATGACCGTAGGGTTTCTGGTGTTCCACTTTCTGCGGCATTTCCCGGCGATGGCCGGATGGTTGCCAGCACATAAACCACGGCTCAAGCCATTTCGAGGGAACACGCCATGAGCCACTCCGAAGCGCACCCGAGCGGCCATGCGGCGCCAGCCACCCATTCGAAATGGAGTCGCTGGAAGCGCCCGTTGACCCTGATGTTTTTCCTCGCGCTGATTGTCTTGCTGACGATGTTCGCCACGCGCATCGAATGGGCCGAAGTCCTGCAAACCCTGGCCGACTTCAAGGTGCGCACGTTGATCATCGCCGCTGGCGTGACTTTGCTGAGCTTTCTCACCTACGCCAGTTTTGACCTGATCGGCCGCACTTACATTCGTCAGGACCTGACCTGGAAACAGATTCTGCCGGTGGGGATCATCAGCTATGCGTTCAACTTGAATCTGAGCGCGTGGGTGGGCGGCATCGCCATGCGTTATCGGCTGTATTCGCGTCTTGGCGTGAGCAAAAGCAACATCGCCAAGATCCTCGGTTTGAGCCTGGCGACCAATTGGTTTGGCTACATGACCATTGCCGGCGTGGTGTTCAGCAGTGGATTGGTGACAATGCCACCGGGCTGGAAAATCAGCAGCAGTGCGCTGCAAGGCATCGGCGTTCTGCTGCTGTTGATCAGCGTCGGCTATCTGGCCGCTTGTCAGTTTTCCAAACGCCGCGAGTGGTCGATCCGCGGCGTGGAAATCAACCTGCCGTCATTGCGCATGGCGGTCTTGCAACTACTGCTGGGCGCGTTGAACTGGTCGCTGATGGCGGCGGTGATCTTCACCTTGCTGCCGAGCAAACTGGATTATCCGTTGGTGCTGGGCGTGTTATTGATCAGCGCGATTGCCGGGGTCATTACGCATATTCCGGCGGGCCTTGGGGTGCTGGAGGCGGTGTTTGTGGCGTTGCTGCAACACGAGGCTTCACGCGGCAGTCTGGTGGCGGGATTGCTGGCGTATCGGGCGATTTATTTTCTGTTGCCGTTGTTGATCACGGTGGTGATGTATCTGGTGGTTGAGGCCAAGGCCAAGGCGCTTCGGATCGAGAAAAGCCCCTCTTGAGTTAGTTTTTGAATTCGAAATCGCTATCGTGAGCAGGCTCACTCCTACAAGTGAACGCATTCCAAAATGTAGGAGTGAGCCTGCTCGCGATAGCGTTCGAAAGAACACTAAAAAATCATGCTGATTGAATAATGCTCAACCGCTCGCCCACAACCATCTCGGTAATCCAGTCCACCAGAATCGAGGTGTAAGCCTGCTGCGACACCGGCTCGCTCAACGCATGATCGGCGCCGTCGATAATCCGGTGCGTCAACGAATGCGTCTGCTGGCACGCCGCGCGGTAACTCATGATCGCCGCGTGGGGCACGTAGTCATCGGTTTCCGACTCCACCAGCAACACATCCCCGGTGAATTGCGAACACGCATGCAGCGCCCGATTGGTGTCCGCGCGCACCAGCGTGCTGCGGTAATCACGCAAATCGGCCTTGTCCAGCTCACGCTTGGGCGTATGCCATTGCTCGTCGCGATACAGCGCCGGAACGCGCAACGCCAGCCAGCGCACCGGGCGCAGCGAGGTGAGGATCGCCGCCAGGTAACCGCCATAACTGGTGCCGACCACGGCGATCGCCGAGGTATCGAGTGCTGGATGCGCGAGCAAGCGGTCATAGGCCGCGAGCAAATCACGCAGGTTATCTTCGCGGGTAACGCGGGTCAGCGGAATCCCGGTGCCGCCGGTATGCCCGCGCAAGTCGAAGGTCAGGCACACACAACCTAGACCGGCAATGCCTTTGGCGCGCTCAAGGTCGCGCTCCTGACTACCGCCCCAACCATGTACAAACAACACCCCCGGCACTTTCGATTTGGGACTGAGAAAGGTCCCGCTCATCTGTTCATCATCAATGTCGATTTGAATGCTTTCGCTTCTAGCCGTCATAGGATTTGACCGTTACGTATTTGAGGAGAAATTCGCTGTTCTCAGCCGGGCCGCGATAGACCTCGATGGCGTCCGCCGGCAGCGGCTGATCGATATAGGTTTCCACCGATGACACGCGAATCGCACGCATCCCCGGATCGTTGACGAAGCTTTGCAACGCCGCGACTTCAGCACTGCTGGCGCCGCCCATGCGCCAGGATTGTTCGAGCACGCCGCTGCGGGATTTACCGTTGCTGTCCAGGCCCTGGGCAATGTCGTAATTGCGTCGCGAGGCGTAGAAGCGTGGGTAAGCCTCATCGGCGGCAGCGTCGAAAACCTGCGCCTGCTCAATGGCCAGACGCACATCGTCGGACAGGTTCAACTTCAGCAGTTCGTCATAATCACCCTGCACCACCAGCAGATTCGAGCCGCCGTAGACCTCTTCGCCGTGGGCATCCTTGGTCAAGTATTGATCACCGCAGTAACTCAGCACCTTATCGCCGATGAATGACTGGCCGACGCTGTGGGTGACCACGTCGCTCAAGTCCTGTTCCAGCACCACACCCTCACTGAACTGTTTTTCAATGTCAGGGCGGGCAAGAATGTCGTCGAAGGCATCAAGGCTCTTGATCACTTCCTGGCCACGACCGGCGCAGGCGTGAACCGGCTTCAAGCGGATCGGGCCGTTGTACAGTAAGTGCTCGGCAGCGGGCCGCGCGTCTTCCAGCGCAAAAACGCTGAGGCCATCAAGGACCACGTTACGCACGCGCTCGGAAAACAATGGCGACCAGCCTTGCGGCGCGTGCGCCAGATGACTGCGCAGGCCGTGGCTGATGGCTTTGGTGCAGATGAAGTCGTGCTCGACGAACCCGCCCCACAGATCCTCCGGTCCCTTGATACCGAGTGCGTGAGCGCTGGCCGGGCCGACAATGGTTTGCGTCGGCAGTAAATACAGATCACGACCCTGGTGTTTTTCAGCGTCATAGCTGCCGCCGAACTTGCACCCGAGAATCTGCGCCAGCCAGCGGGCCAGCGCTTTGTTGGTCTGTACTTCATGTTGTGGCGCGTCGGGACGCACCGAGTGGGCGACGACGATTTTCCTGCGGGGTGTCGAGGTCATGCGTCCCCCTTCCATCGGTTCGATGACTGTAGCGGTGAGAGGTGCAGAGATCAGGCCAATGACCGATCTCCGAAAATTCTAGGCCAATCAGAAACTTGCCAGAATCGTGCTGGCACCACGCCTGTTTCAATCTGCACGACCGCGCGCAAAACCCCGGCAATTTGCACGATCTATAGTCCTGTGGAGTTCAATGTGGGAGCTAGCCTGCTCGCGAAGGCGTCGTGTCAGTCGACATCAAAATTACAGCCCCCACCGCTTTCGCGAGCAGGCTCGCTCCCACATTAGGTGTTCGCCGGTTTAGGGTTTGGGGTCACACCAAACCGCGCCCGGTAATCACTTGGCGCCAGTCCGGTAATCTTCTTGAATATCGCGCGAAACGCCCCCGGATCCTGATACCCAACTGTCCAGGCAATGTGATCGATCGTGCCATTGCTGAACTCGAGCATTTCCCGTGCCTTGCCCACCCGCAAATGCTGGCAGTACTCGGTCGGTTTCAACCCGCTCGCAGCGCGGAACCGCCGTAGAAATGTGCGCTCTTCCAACCCCGCCCGCTCCGCCATCGCCGCCAGGGAAACATCCGTCGCACCGGTGCTTTGCAGCCAATGTTGAACCTTGAGAATCGCCGCATCGCCATGACCGAGAATCGGCGCGAAATTGCTGCCGCATTCACTGGCGCTGTCACTGTGTTCCACCACCAGAAAGCGCGCGGTGCTGGTGGCGATGCTCGGTCCGAGCAACCTGTCGACCAGGCGTAATCCGAGTTCCGACCAAGCCATCAATCCGGCCGTGGTGATCAGGTCGCCGTCATCGACAATCGGCGTATCAGCCTTGAGCTTGATTTTCGGGTAACACTCGGCGAAAGCCTTGGCAGAGGTCCAGTGAGTGGTGGCGCTACGGCCGTCGAGCAAGCCGCTTTCGGCGAGCAGCAGCGAGCCTACGCAAACTCCGCCAAGCGTCGCACCGCGGGCATGCTGATCACGCAACCATTGCGTCAGACCGACCGGCATTTGCGCCGCCGAAAAACCGCCGATCGATGGCGGAATCAGCACCGCCAGCAAAGCGCTGTCGTGCCCTGGATGGCTGGCGTAAATCCGCGTTGGCGACTGATCACCTTCGACCTGCCAATGACTCACGCGCAGTACCGGCAGTTGCGCAGCCTGATGTTCGGCGGCAATCCGGTTGGCCACCGTAAACAGATCGGTCAATCCATGCACCGCCGCCATCTGCGCGCCGGGATAGATCAGCACGCCCAATTCAGCGACGGCGGCCCTTTCTGCGCCCATTGTCAGTTTTCCCCTGTCTATTGTCGGTGCGGCCAATCCTCGAAGCGCTGACCAGGGCCAATACTGAAGCCACTTCCAGCCAATACATCGAGGACACCCCCATGGCCAAGCAAGCGCTCATCGTAGTCGATATCCAGAACGACTACTTCCCCCAAGGCAAGTGGCCGCTGGCCGGTGCTGATGCCGCCGCCGACAACGCCGCCCTGCTGATAGCCGCGTTCCGCGAGGCCGGCGATTCGGTGGTACACATTCGCCACGAATTCACCTCAGCGGACGCGCCGTTTTTCACCCCGGGCTCCGAGGGCGCCAAGCTGCATCCAAAGGTACTCAACCGTGCCGATGAACCGGTGGTGCTAAAGCACTTCGTCAACTCGTTCCGCGAAACCGAACTGCAAGCGATCCTCGACCAACAAGGCATCAAGGAACTGGTGGTGGTCGGCAGCATGAGCCACATGTGCGTTGACGGCATCACCCGTGCGGCGGCGGATCTGGGTTACGCCGTCTCGGTGATTCACGACGCCTGCGCCAGCCGCGACCTGGAGTTCAATGGCCTGACGGTGCCGGCCGCCCACGTCCACGCCGCGTTCATGTCAGCGCTGGGTTTTGCCTACGCCAGCGTGGTATCCACTGACGAATTCCTCGCCGCCACGCGCTGAGTAATATCCTGCAAGAAATCCGGGCCCGCGCTGCAGCGGGCCTTTTTTCGTCTGTCATAAAAATCTCACGCGTGAGCCATTGATGGCACTTTGAATTGGTTGTAGTGTGGCTCACGCGTGAGATGTCCATAACCGAGCCACTGCCATGAAAAGCCGTTCCCCCACCGCGAAGTCAGAGAGTCCCAAGGGAGAGCGCGCGAAACCGTCGGCGAAAAAACCGTCGAGCTTCTATATGAAGCAGATGCGCGCAGGCCTGGCCGCTGCCGGTTATGTGAAACACGAAACTTGGGTGCTTCCCGAAAACCGAAGCTTGCTCAAGCAAATGGAGCAACAGCTACGCCAACCGATTCTGGCTGGCTCTTTCATGTCGGAGAATTACATGAGCGCAGGCAACAACTGGACCATCGATAGCCTCTTCAACGCCCTCAAGGCACTGGACGAGGTGGCTTCGCAAGAGATCACGCTGTCGCTGATCCAGAGCTCCGAACCCAGCATCAAGCTGGAAATGAACGAATTCGGCGGTCTGCCGATTCACATCGCTCTGGCCGGCCAGCAGATCATCGTCGACACCGTGCTGGTGGACATCGATTCGATCAGCGACGTGCACGCCTTCAACGATGCCGTGTTGCGCAGCCGGGAAATGTTCCCGCTGTCGTCGATCGGTATCGAGTCGATGCCGAACGGGCAGACCGTTTACAACATGTTTGGCGCCCTCAGCGCCGACTCGAGCCTGACCAACGTCGTCACCGAGGTGAAAACTCTGGTCGACAACGTGCAGCGCGCGAGCGAAGCCTTCGAACACTTCTTCAAGTAATCAACAGGGAATATCCAATGACTCAGTCCATCTGGAGCAAGTTGTTCACCGCACTGCGCGGCGGCGCCAATGAAGTCGGCGAAGCGATTGCCGACCAACAGGCCCTGCGCATCCTCGATCAGGAAATCCGTGACGCCGACAGCGCACTGTCGAACGCCCGTCGCGAATTGGTCACCATCATGGCCAAACACAAACTGGCCGCCGACCGCGTAAGCGAGTACGACGCCAAGATCAGGGATCTGGAAGCCAAAGCCGTCTCGGCGCTGAACGCCGGCCGTGAAGACCTGGCAATGGAAGTGGCCGAAGCGATTTCGACCCTGACCAACGAGCTGGATGTCGAGAAAAAGCAGAGCGACGAGTTCGGCACTTACGCCGAAAACATGCGCAAAGACATCAGCAAAGCCGAGTCGCGCATCAAGAGCCTGCGCCAACAAGTGGACATGGCCAAGGCCCGCGAAAGCGTGCAGAAAGCCCAGGTCAGCGCCTCCATCGCCAGCGGCGGCGCCAATGGCAAACTGGAAACCGCCGTCGGTACGTTGAACCGTCTGCAGGCCAAGCAGCAGCAACGCGCGGCTGAACTGAGCGCTGCCGACGAACTGGCCGACGCTTCGACCGGCAACGATCTGGAACGCAAACTGCGCGACGCCGGCATCACGCCGAACGAAGGCAGCGCCAATGCGATTCTTGAGCGTCTGAAGCAAAAGTCCGCTCAGTAAGCACTGCGCAAAAAAACCGTGGGAGCGAGCTTGCTCGCGAAAGCGGCGTATCAGTCGACATCGTTGTTGACTGATACGCCCTCTTCGCGAGCAAGCTCGCTCCCACATGGTTTGCGGCGTGTCGTTCGCCGCTGAGCCCGGTACACTAGCGACGCTTTTTCGCCGACGAACACTTCCACCCGCTTCAAGGAACGTACCCATGGGATGGTTTAAAGACTTGCTGGGCACCAGCAACTGGCAGACCGCTGCGCCAACACCGACCGTTGCCAGTGGCCCACTCGGCATGGCCCAAGGCAAGGCTGTCAGGTTCGATACGACGCTGGCGCTGTTGCTCGATGGCTCGACCACAGTGCGAGTGCCCTTCGATCAGGCGATCTGGAGCCACGGCTGGGTCGACCTCGGCCAGTCCAATAAACTGCACCGCTATTACATGAACGACGAGGATTTCTGGCTGCAGATCCACGTCACCGGTGACGATCAGATCGAATCCGTCACCCTGTTCAACTACCTCAGTTACGTGACCGTCAACAGTGACGCCGAACTGCAGCGCCTGGCCGGCCCCGACAGCCAGATCGGCTTGCCCGGTTACAACCACGACGGTGTCGAATACAGCCGTGAGTGGGGCACCGAACAAGGCCAGACCGAACTTGTGCCGATGACCGAACAGGTGGTCAATCCGGACGAGAGCTACACCATCGAACATCACTCAATGCTTTATGCGCGCGAGACCGGCCTGACCGATCGCCGCGAATTGCTGCTGTTCTCCGTCGAACAGGACGAAGAAGGCACCGTCAGCCTGAGCACCTCGCTGGGCATTTCGCTGTACACGACAGATCTGAGCACCATTTAAAAAAGGAAGTTTTTCATGCTGGAAGTGCTGGCCGTTTCCCTGAACAAAACCGCACTGGTCGGTTTCGTCGTCTATCTCATCGGCGCCGTACTGCTGTTCATGCTGTTTCAATTCGTCTACACGCGCATCACCCCGCACAAGGAATTCGAGCTGATTCGCTCCGGCAACGTTGCCGCTGCCATCGCCCTGTCCGGCGCGATCATCGGCTTCGCGATTCCGGCCAGTAACGTGATTGCGTTTTCGGTCAACGTCCTCGACTTCGTACTGTGGGCAGTGATTGCCGCCGTGGTGCAACTGCTGGCATTCCTCGCCACGGGTCTAGTGCTCAAAGGCACCTCCCAGCGCATCGCCAACGGTGAAGTGGCTTCGGGTATCTATGTTGCTGCGGTCGCGATCAGCGTCGGCATGCTCAACGCCGCGTGCATGACACCGTCCAACTGATCGGCAGGAAGCCTTAGATGAAACGCAGCAAATACGTTCAGTTGTCCCTCGCCGCCTCGGTGGCCATGGCCATTTCCGGCCAGGCGACAGCCGCGGATCAACCACGCAGTTTCCAGAATGTGGAACAGTGCGTCGACGCCGAAGTGGCCGCCGATGTCTGCTCCAACGCCTACGTCGCCGCCCTGACCGAACACCGGCGCATTGCCCCGGCGTACGACGACAAAGCCAAGTGCGACGCGGACTTTGCCGCTGACTGGTGCCAAAAGAATTCTGACGGCCGCTTCGCGCCGAAACTCGGCGGCTTCAAAGTGCCTGCGAGCGGTGAGCCGGCGCAGAACCTCGACGCCATCGCCGATGCTCAAATGCCTGCCGGTGACACGACAGCGCAGCATGTGCAAAGCACTTCGCATGTCTCCAGCGGTGGTGGCGGCGGAGGCGGAAATGGCTGGCTGACCGGTTGGCTGATCGGCAACGCGATGAGCAACAACGCCGAGCGCACGGTTTACCGCGATCGCGAAACGCGCCAGCCGTACAACACCTCGACGCAGTACCGCAGAGCCGAAACCACGACGCGCAGCCAAACGGATTACGAAAGCAGCAAAAGCAAACCGGTCAATGTGGCCTCATCGACGTCACGCGGCGGCTTCGGCAGCCAGTCCAGTGCCCGCAGCGGCTGGGGTGGTTGGGGCAGCAGTTCTGGTCGTTCGAGCAGCTGACGATGAAGAAGATCCTCTGCGCCGAGCGGCCTGACTGGAAACAGACTGCCGAAAGCCTCGGCTTCATGTTCCACACCATCGACGACGAGCCGTACTGGGACGAAAGCGCGTACTACCAGTTCACGCTCGCGCAAATCGAAAACGATCTTGAGGACCCGACCACCGAACTGCACGAGATGTGCATGGACCTGGTCGACCGCGTGGTCAACAGCGAAGAGTTGCTGGATCGCCTGAGCATCCCGACGCCGTACTACGACATGATCCGCACGTCCTGGCGGGAAGGTCATCCGCATCTGTACGGGCGCATGGACTTTTCCTACAGCGGCGACGGCCCGGCGAAATTGCTGGAACTCAACTACGACACGCCGACCAGCCTCTACGAAGCGGCGGCTTTTCAGTGGGGCTGGCTGGAACAATGCATCGAGCGCGGCACGCTGCCGCGCCATGCCGACCAGTTCAACAGCATCGACACCCAGTTGCATAAGGCCTTCGCCGAGCTGCAACTGAAGCGGCCGTTCTACTTCGCTTCGATGAGAGACTCGGTCGAGGACAAGGGCACCACGGATTACCTGCGCTTGATCGCCGAAAAGGTCGGCATCGAATCAAGGCACATCGATATCGAAGACATCGGTTTGACCGCTGAAGGGCGTTTCGTCGACCTGGAAGATCGCTGGATCCCGCACCTGTTCAAGCTGCACGCCTGGGAATTCATCTTCCACGAGCCGTTCGGCGCGGCGATTGCCGAGTGCGATACGCAGTTTTTCGAACCGGCGTGGAAGGCGATCCTGTCGAACAAGGGCGCGTTGCCGCTACTGTGGGAGCTGCACCAGGGCCATCCGAATCTGCTGGCGGCGCATCTCGATCCGAATCCGGCCAGCGCCGTGCCCAAGGGATGGGTACGCAAGCCGTACTTCTCCCGCGAAGGCGCCAACATTGAGCTGCAAACGGCAGACGGTCTGATCGTCAAAGAGGATGGGCCCTACACGGATGCGCCATTTATCCTGCAGGAATTTGCACCGCTGCCGAAATTCGGCGACAGCTACACGCTGATCGGTTCCTGGGTGATTGGCGATCAGGCTGCGGGGATTGGTGTACGGGAAGACAACAGCCTGATCACCAAAGATTCCAGCCGCTTTCTGCCGCACCTGATCCTCGACTGAACCACTGATATCCCTGTGGGATTTGGGATAACCGCAGACGAAAAAAAGCCCCACAAAAAAGGCCCGTCGCTTCAGCGACGGGCCTTTTTACTTAGAACGGGTGCAGCGACAAATCAGAACGGGATATCGTCATCAAAGCTGTCGAAATCCGGAGCCGGTTGCGGTGCGGCCTGCTGTGGAGCCGGGGCCGAACGCTGCTGTGGAGCCGACTGCTGCGGACGCGGTGCCTGCTGACGTGGAGCCGGAGCCGACTGCTGGTAGTTGTTGCCACCGCCTTGTTGGTCGCCCTGTTGTGGACGGCCGCCGAGCAGTTGCATGGTGCCTTGCATGTCGACCACGATTTCGGTGGTGTAACGCTTGATACCGTCTTTTTCCCACTCGCGGGTCTGCAGCTTGCCTTCGATGTAGACCTGCGAACCTTTACGCAGGTATTCGCCAGCGATTTCAGCAACCTTGCCGAACATCGAAACACGGTGCCATTCGGTCTTCTCGACCTTCTGACCGGTTTGCTTGTCGGTCCATTGTTCGCTGGTGGCCAGACTCAGGTTGGTCACGGCGTTACCGTTAGGCAGGTAGCGAACTTCGGGATCCTGGCCGCAAGTGCCGACCAATATGACTTTGTTAACCCCACGGGCCATAACGTTCTCCTAGGCTTCGCAAGCAGCCCCGGCCGGGTTGTTCACCAGGCGTTCGAGGGTGTCGCGATCCACTAATTCTTTGTCCAGTTTGATGTAAACAGCCGCTTCGTCAGCAACTATCACTGCATCGGTTACCCCTACGAGGGCCTTGAGGCGCTCGACCAGACCCGCTTCGCGGATCGCCTCGGGCGACAACGGCAAGCGCAGGCTCGTCACGTAGGGAGGTTCACGCATGGTAACAGCAAAGGCCAACCAAAGTGCAGCCAGCCCGGCACATCCAAGGAACACAACCGACAGACCGCCATGCTGAAACAGCCAGCCGCCGAGTATCCCGCCGAGTGCCGAACCAAGGAACTGGCTGGTGGAATACACGCCCATGGCCGTGCCCTTTCCGCCCGCCGGTGAAACCTTGCTGATCAGCGACGGCAATGAAGCCTCCAGCAGATTGAACGCGGTGAAGAACACCACCGTACCAATCACCAGAGCCCGCAGGCTGTCGCCGAACTGCCAGAAGAATAGCTCAGTCAGCATCAGCGTCAGGACGGCGCCGAGCAAAACTCGTTTCATTTTGCGTTTCTTCTCGCCATAGATGATGAACGGGATCATGGCGAAGAACGAAATCAGCAGCGCGGTGAGGTAGACCCACCAGTGCTGCTCCTTGGGCAAACCGGCTTTTTCGACCAGCGCCAGGGGCAATGCGACGAAGCTCGACATCAGCATCGCATGCAACACAAAGATACCTAAATCGAGGCGCAGCAAGTCTGGATGCTTGAGCGTTGGCATCAAGGCCTGACGCGCCACGCCGGATTCACGATGCTGCAACGGCCCGGTGGAACGCGGCACCATGAACATGATGATGGCGATACCGACCAATGCCATGGCACCGGTGGCGAGGAACAGTCCGGACAGACCGAAAGCGCGGGTCAGCAAAGGCCCGACGACCATGGCCACGGCAAACGACAAACCGATGGTCATGCCGATCATCGCCATCGCCTTGGTGCGGTGCTGTTCGCGGGTCAGGTCGGAAAGCAGCGCCATGACCGCAGCGGAAATCGCCCCGGCACCTTGCAGGATCCGCCCGGCGATTACGCCCCAGATCGAATCGGCCTGAGAGGCCAGCACGCTGCCAAGCGCGAAGACGATCAGCCCGAGGTAAATCACCGGACGACGGCCAATGCGGTCGGAAATGATCCCGAACGGAATCTGGAAAATCGCCTGGGTCAGGCCGTAAGCGCCGATAGCCAAGCCGATCAGGGCCGGGGTCGCGCCTGCCAGGTCCATGCCGTAGGTCGCCAGTACCGGCAACACCATGAACATGCCCAGCATACGGAAGGCGAACACCAGGGCCAGACCGCTCGCCGCGCGGGTCTCGCTGCCACTCATGCGTTCGCTGTGGGGATCGTGCATGGAAAAACCTCGTGTGAACCGGCGGCGATTCTACCAGTCCCATCGGTAGACGGGGTATATCGCGACGCTTTGACGCGTATAGATGAAACTCTCTTCATCCAGGGTAAAAAACCCTTCGTTTGATAGTGTGCATCCATCCAGTATTTGGCCGTATACTCCTACGTTTTCGACGCCCGCCGAGCGAGGCCACTTTGGACAAGATCCTGATACGTGGGGCCCGTACCCACAACCTGAAGAACATCGACCTGACCCTGCCACGGGACAAGCTGATCGTCATCACCGGCCTGTCCGGATCCGGCAAGTCGTCCCTGGCCTTCGACACACTGTACGCCGAAGGTCAGCGCCGCTATGTCGAATCGCTGTCGGCCTACGCCCGCCAGTTCCTGTCGATGATGGAAAAACCCGACGTCGACACCATCGAAGGCCTGTCGCCGGCGATCTCCATCGAACAGAAGTCGACCTCGCACAACCCGCGCTCCACGGTCGGCACCATCACTGAAATCTACGACTACCTGCGTTTGCTTTATGCACGCGTGGGTACGCCGCGCTGCCCGGATCACGATATTCCGCTGGAAGCGCAGACCGTCAGCCAGATGGTCGACCTGGTGCTGGCGCAACCGGAAGGCAGCAAACTGATGCTGCTGGCGCCGGTGATCCGCGAGCGTAAAGGTGAACACCTGTCGGTCTTCGAAGAGCTGCGCGCCCAAGGTTTCGTCCGCGCCAGGGTCAACGGCCGGATCTGCGAACTCGACGAGCTGCCGAAACTGGATAAACAGAAGAAGCACTCGATCGATGTGATCGTCGACCGCTTCAAAGTACGCGCCGACCTGCAACAGCGTTTGGCGGAGTCCTTCGAAACCGCGCTGAAGCTGGCTGACGGTATCGCCCTGGTCGCGCCGATGGACGATGAGCCGGGCGAAGAAATGATCTTCTCCGCCCGCTTCGCTTGCCCGATCTGCGGGCATGCAATCAGCGAACTCGAACCCAAACTGTTCTCCTTCAACAACCCGGCCGGCGCCTGCCCGACGTGCGATGGTCTGGGGGTAAAGCAGTTCTTCGACATCAAGCGATTGGTCAACGGTGAGCTGACGCTGGCCGAAGGTGCGATTCGCGGCTGGGACCGGCGTAACGTCTATTACTTCCAGATGCTCGGCTCACTGGCCTCGCACTACGGCTTCAGCCTGGAAGTGCCGTTCAACGATCTGCCGGCCGATCAGCAGAAATCCATCCTGCACGGCAGCGGCTCGCAGAACGTCGACTTCAAATACCTCAACGACCGCGGCGATATCGTCAAACGTTCGCACCCGTTCGAAGGCATCGTGCCCAACCTCGAGCGTCGCTACCGCGAGACCGAGTCGGCGAGCGTGCGTGAAGAGTTGGCCAAGTTCCTCAGCACTCAGTCGTGCCCGGACTGCCGTGGCACGCGCCTGCGTCGCGAAGCGCGCCACGTGTGGGTTGGCGAGAAGACATTGCCGGCAGTGACCAATCTGCCGATCGGCGATGCTTGCGAATACTTCGGCCAACTGAAGATGACCGGCCGCCGTGGCGAGATCGCGGACAAGATTCTCAAGGAAATCCGTGAGCGTCTGCAGTTCCTCGTCAACGTCGGTCTCGATTATCTGTCGCTGGATCGCAGCGCTGACACCCTTTCCGGTGGTGAAGCACAACGTATTCGTCTGGCCAGCCAGATCGGCGCAGGCCTGGTGGGTGTTTTGTACATCCTCGACGAACCGTCCATTGGCTTGCACCAGCGTGACAATGATCGACTGCTCGGCACTCTCAAGCACCTGCGCGACATCGGTAACACGGTAATCGTGGTCGAGCACGACGAAGATGCGATTCGCTTGGCTGACTATGTCGTCGATATCGGCCCCGGCGCTGGCGTACACGGTGGGCAGATCGTTGCCGAAGGTACGCCGGCTGAAGTCATGGCGCATCCGGATTCCCTGACCGGTAAATACCTGTCGGGCCGGGTGAAGATTGAAGTGCCGGCCAAACGTACGCCACGTAACAAGAAGCTCAATCTGTCGCTGAAAGGCGCGCGCGGCAACAACCTGCGTAATGTCGACCTCGACATCCCGATTGGCTTGCTGACGTGCGTCACCGGCGTGTCCGGCTCGGGCAAATCGACGCTGATCAACAACACGCTGTTCCCGCTGAGCGCCACGGCGCTCAATGGTGCGACCACGCTGGAAGCGGCTGCGCACGACAGTATCAAAGGCCTGGAGCATCTCGACAAAGTCGTCGATATCGACCAGAGCCCGATTGGCCGAACGCCGCGCTCCAACCCAGCAACGTACACAGGGCTGTTCACGCCGATCCGTGAACTGTTCGCCGGCGTGCCCGAGTCGCGCTCCCGTGGTTACGGCCCGGGACGTTTCTCGTTCAACGTCAAGGGCGGTCGTTGCGAAGCGTGCCAGGGCGATGGCCTGATCAAGGTGGAAATGCACTTTCTGCCGGACATCTACGTACCGTGCGACGTGTGCAAGAGCAAGCGTTACAACCGCGAAACCCTTGAAATCAAATACAAGGGCAAGAGCATCCACGAAACCCTCGAAATGACCATCGAGGAAGCCCGGGAGTTCTTCGACGCGGTGCCGGCACTGGCGCGCAAGCTGCAAACGTTGATGGATGTCGGTCTGTCGTACATCAAGCTCGGACAGTCGGCGACCACGTTATCCGGCGGCGAGGCACAGCGGGTCAAGCTGTCTCGCGAGCTGTCCAAGCGCGACACTGGCAAGACCCTGTATATCCTCGATGAGCCGACTACCGGTTTGCACTTCGCAGATATTCAGCAGTTGCTCGACGTCCTGCATCGCCTGCGCGACCACGGCAACACGGTGGTGGTGATCGAACACAACCTCGACGTGATCAAGACGGCCGACTGGCTGGTCGATCTCGGACCTGAGGGTGGTTCCAAAGGTGGGCAGATCATTGCCACCGGTACACCGGAAGAAGTGGCCGAGATGAAGCAATCTCATACTGGTCATTACCTCAAACCGCTGCTGATCCGCGATCGGGCGTAAACGCCAGACATGAAAAAGCCCCTGTCACTTCATCAGTGACAGGGGCTTTTTTGTATCGATTGCAATCAGGAAGTGTGAGATTGCAGGTAGTTCTCAAGGCCGATCAGCTTGATCAGGCCCAACTGCTTTTCCAGCCAGTAGGTGTGATCTTCTTCCGTGTCATTGAGCTGAACCCGCAGGATCTCGCGGCTGACATAGTCTTTGTGCTGCTCGCACAACTCGATGCCTTTACACAGGGCAGCGCGGACCTTGTACTCAAGACGCAGATCGGCTTCGAGCATCTCCGGCACCGTGGTGCCAACGTCCAAGTCATCCGGACGCATGCGCGGCGTACCTTCGAGCATCAGAATCCGGCGCATCAACGCATCAGCGTGACCTGCTTCTTCTTCCATCTCGTGATTGATTCGCTCGTAGAGCTTGGTGAACCCCCAGTCCTCATACATCCGCGAATGAACGAAATATTGGTCACGCGCGGCCAGTTCGCCGGTCAGCAACGTGTTGAGGTAATCGATAACGTCTGGGTGGCCTTGCATCGCCCTACATCTCCCTACTTGAAAGTCTGTAGTTTGAACCAAGCTGACCGGAAGGTCACCCGATTAGCGCAATAAAAGCGAAGATATTCTTAGAAAAGCAGCCTAAATAACGCAAAAACCGCCCAAATGAGGGCGGTTCTGCTTCTCGTTTAGACTTCGTTAAGCTGTACGTTGAGCAGCGTTGCGATTGCTTCTCCATACGCCGGATCGGCTTTGTAGAAATGCTGCAACTGACGATCAACGACGTCACTGGAAACACCCGACATCGCGCCAGCGATGTTGCTGACCAGCAATGCTTTCTGCTCATCGCTCATCAGACGGAACAGCGCACCGGCGTGGCTGTAGTAATCAGTGTCTTCGCGGTGATCGTAGCGATCAGCGGCACCGCTCAAGGCCAGCGCAGGTTCTGCGTAACGCGGAGCTTGTTTCGGTGCTTCGGTGTAGCTGTTCGGCTCGTAGTTAGGTGCTGCACCACCGTTACTGCCGAATGCCATCGAGCCGTCACGCTGGTAAGTGTTAACCGGGCTGCGTGGAGCATTCACCGGCAGTTGCTGGTGGTTGGTACCGACACGGTAGCGGTGCGCGTCGGCGTAAGCGAATACACGACCTTGCAGCATGCGATCTGGCGACAGACCAACACCCGGCACCATGTTGCTTGGGCCAAACGCCGCTTGCTCGACTTCAGCGAAGTAGTTCTGCGGGTTGCGATTCAGTTCCAGCTCACCGACTTCGATCAGCGGGAACTCTTTCTGCGACCAGGTTTTGGTCACGTCGAATGGGTTCTCGTAATGCGCCGCTGCTTGAGCTTCGGTCATGATCTGGATGCACACACGCCATTTCGGGAAGTCACCGCGCTCGATGGCTTCAAACAAATCACGCTGCGCGTAATCTGGATCATTGCCTGCCAAGCGCGCCGCATCGGCCGGCGCCAGGTTCTTGATGCCTTGCTTGGTCTTGTAGTGCCATTTTACCCAGTGACGCTCGCCTTCAGCGCTGATCAGGCTGTAGGTGTGGCTGCCGAAGCCGTGCATGTGACGGTAGCCGTCCGGGATGCCTCGATCGGAGAACAGAATGGTGACCTGGTGCAGCGCTTCAGGCGAATGCGACCAGAAGTCCCACATCATCTGCGCGCTTTTGAGATTGCTTTGCGGCAGACGTTTTTGCGTATGGATAAAGTCAGGAAATTTCAGTGGATCGCGAATGAAGAACACTGGCGTGTTGTTGCCAACGATGTCCCAGTTGCCTTCTTCGGTGTAGAACTTCAGCGCGAAGCCGCGTGGGTCACGCTCGGTATCCGCCGAACCACGTTCGCCGCCCACTGTGGAGAAGCGCAGGAAAGTCGGAGTTTGCTTGCCGACGGATTCGAACAGCTTGGCGCTGGTGTATTCAGTGATATCACGAGTAACGGTGAACGTGCCATAAGCACCCGAGCCCTTCGCATGTACGCGGCGTTCAGGGATGTTTTCACGGTTGAAGTGCGCGAGCTTCTCGATCAGGTGGAAATCGTCGAGCAGCAAAGGGCCACGCGGGCCGGCGGAGCGGGAATTCTGGTTATCGGCGACAGGTGCGCCACTGGCGGTCGTAAGCGTTTTGATCTGGCTCATACGGTCTTCTTCCTCTGTCAGTCTTGAAACTGCCGGCTAATCGGCTTGCTGGGAAGTATTGATCATCCATGTGACAGCCACAAATTCATTAACTTGCAGGCATCGATAGATAATTACTAATCATGTATCCCGGCACATAGTGACAACAGAACAATGTCAGAAGCTTGTACGAACGGCGCGTTTTTCTGCGGACACAAAAAACCGGGCGCTAGGCCCGGTTCTTCGTTTCAGACTGACGTCTTACTCGGCGGATACAGCTTCGCCAGCAGTAGCACGATCAACCAACTCGACGTACGCCATAGGCGCGTTGTCGCCAGTGCGGAAACCGCACTTGAGGATGCGCAGGTAGCCACCCTCACGGGTAGCGTAACGCTTGCCCAGGTCGTTGAAGAGCTTACCAACGATAGCTTTCGAACGAGTACGGTCGAAAGCCAGACGGCGGTTAGCCAGGCTGTCTGTCTTGGCCAGAGTGATCAGCGGCTCAGCAACGCGGCGCAGTTCTTTGGCTTTTGGCAGAGTAGTTTTGATCAGCTCGTGCTCGAACAGCGACACCGCCATGTTTTGAAACATGGCCTTGCGGTGCGAGCTGGTGCGGCTCAGGTGACGACCACTTTTACGATGACGCATGGTTCATTCCTTACCAAACACTACGTTCGGTGATTACGACGATCAGGCAGTCGCCTTGTCGTCCTTCTTAAGACTTGCAGGCGGCCAGTTGTCGAGGCGCATGCCGAGGGACAGACCGCGGGAGGCCAGAACGTCCTTGATTTCAGTCAAGGATTTCTTGCCCAGGTTCGGAGTCTTCAACAGCTCCACTTCGGTGCGCTGAATCAGGTCACCGATGTAGTAGATGTTTTCCGCCTTAAGGCAGTTAGCCGAACGTACAGTCAGTTCCAGATCGTCAACCGGGCGAAGCAGGATCGGATCGATCTCGTCTTCCTGCTCGACAACCACTGGCTCACTGTCACCTTTGAGGTCGACGAACGCAGCCAACTGCTGTTGCAGAATGGTTGCAGCGCGGCGGATAGCCTCTTCAGGATCCAGAGTACCGTTGGTTTCCAGATCAATAACCAGCTTGTCCAGGTTAGTACGCTGTTCGACACGGGCGTTTTCCACCACGTATGCGATACGGCGAACCGGGCTGAACGAAGAGTCGAGCTGCAAGCGACCGATGCTGCGGCTTTCGTCTTCATCGCTCTGACGCGAGTCTGCTGGTTCATAACCACGACCACGAGCTACGGTGAGCTTCATGTTCAGGGCGCCGTTAGACGCCAGGTTAGCGATTACGTGATCGGGATTAACGATCTCGACATCATGATCCAGCTGAATATCGGCAGCGGTAACCACCCCCGAACCCTTCTTCGACAAGGTCAGCGTAACTTCGTCACGACCGTGCAGCTTGATGGCCAGACCTTTAAGGTTCAACAGGATTTCAATTACGTCTTCCTGTACACCTTCGATGGCGCTGTACTCGTGGAGCACACCGTCAATCTCGGCCTCGACTACTGCGCAGCCGGGCATTGAGGACAACAGGATGCGTCGCAGCGCGTTGCCCAGGGTGTGGCCAAAACCACGCTCGAGAGGCTCGAGAGTGATCTTGGCGCGGGTTGGACTGACAACCTGCACATCAATATGGCGGGGTGTCAGGAACTCATTTACCGAAATCTGCATGGATGCACCTATTTTCTAGCCCTTACTTGGAGTAGAGCTCGACAATCAGGCTTTCGTTGATGTCGGCGGACAGATCACTGCGAGCAGGAACGTTCTTGAAAACGCCCGACTTCTTCTCAGTGTCTACTTCTACCCATTCTACGCGGCCACGTTGGGCACACAGATCGAGAGCTTGGACAATGCGAAGTTGGTTTTTTGCTTTCTCGCGAACTGCAACCACGTCACCAGCACGAACCTGATACGACGGAACGTTTACGGTCTGACCGTTAACGCTGATCGACTTGTGCGATACCAGTTGACGGGATTCGGCACGAGTCGAACCAAAGCCCATACGGTATACAACGTTGTCCAGACGGCATTCGAGCAGTTGCAGCAGGTTTTCACCGGTTGCACCTTTCTTGCCAGCAGCTTCTTTGTAGTAGCCGCTGAACTGACGCTCGAGAACGCCGTAGATACGACGGACCTTCTGCTTTTCACGCAGTTGGGTGCCGTAGTCGGACTGGCGACCGCGGCGTTGGCCGTGGATACCAGGTGCTGCTTCAATGTTGCACTTCGATTCGATCGCGCGCACGCCGCTCTTCAGGAAGAGATCGGTGCCTTCGCGACGAGCGAGTTTGCATTTTGGACCAATGTAACGAGCCATTCTTTACAATCTCCTGGATTACACGCGGCGCTTCTTCGGCGGACGGCACCCGTTGTGCGGGATTGGCGTCACGTCGGTGATGCTGGCGATCTTGTAGCCACAGCCGTTCAAAGCGCGGACTGCGGATTCACGACCTGGACCTGGACCTTTGACGTTGACGTCGAGGTTTTTCAGGCCATATTCCAGCGCAGCTTGACCAGCACGTTCAGCAGCTACTTGAGCAGCAAACGGGGTGGACTTGCGGGAACCGCGGAAACCCGAACCACCAGAGGTAGCCCAAGAAAGCGCGTTACCTTGACGGTCGGTGATGGTCACGATTGTGTTGTTAAAAGAAGCATGGATGTGGGCGATGCCATCAACCACTGTCTTTTTAACTTTTTTACGAGGACGAGCAGCAGGTTTTGCCATGATTAATTTCCTGTCGATTCGCGTGGGCGATTACTTGCGGATCGGCTTACGCGGACCTTTACGGGTACGCGCGTTAGTCTTGGTACGCTGACCGCGTACTGGAAGACCACGACGATGACGCAGACCACGGTAGCAACCGAGGTCCATCAAACGCTTGATTTTCATGTTGATTTCGCGACGCAGGTCACCTTCAGTGGTGAACTTCGCCACTTCGCCACGCAATTGCTCAATCTGCTCGTCGCTCAGATCTTTGATCTTTGCGGCTGGGTTTACCCCAGTCTCTGCGCAAATTTTCTGCGCAGTAGTGCGACCAACACCATAGATGTAGGTCAGCGAGATAACAGTGTGCTTGTTATCTGGAATGTTAACGCCTGCAATACGGGCCATTCAGTGGGACTCCAATTGACAGCTACCTACGCCCCGGAAGCCAAGAAATAGGGCGCGAGATAATATCGCTGTAATAACAAATAATCAACCCGGCAGCGCACTAGCTGCCGGGCTTCAAGCGGATCACACTCAGCCTTGGCGCTGTTTGTGACGCGGTTCCGCGCTGCAAATTACTCGAACAACACCTTCGCGGCGAATAATCTTGCAGTTACGGCACAGCTTTTTCACCGATGCACGAACTTTCATCACCAACTCCTCGAACCTTATGGGTACTCAGCGCAACATGCCGCTGCCGTAACCCTTCAGGTTGGCTTTCTTCATCAGGGATTCGTACTGGTGCGAAACGAGGTGCGATTGTACTTGGGACATGAAGTCCATCACAACCACGACCACGATCAGCAACGAGGTCCCGCCAAGGTAGAACGGAACGTTTGCTGCAACCACCAGGAACTGGGGCAACAGGCACACGGCCGTCATGTAAAGAGCACCGAACATGGTCAAGCGGGTCAGAACGCCATCAATGTAGCGCGCAGACTGCTCACCTGGACGGATGCCCGGAATAAAGGCACCGGACTTCTTCAGGTTTTCCGCTACGTCTTTCGGATTGAACATCAACGCCGTATAGAAGAAGCAGAAGAAAATAATCCCTGCACTAAACAGCAGAATATTCAACGGCTGACCAGGAGCGATCGACTGCGAGATGTCCTGCAACCAGCCCATACCTTCAGACTGACCAAACCAGGCACCCAGCGAAGCCGGGAACAGCAAAATGCTGCTCGCGAAAATAGCCGGAATAACACCGGCCATGTTCACCTTCAGCGGCAAGTGGCTTGTCTGCGCAGCAAAAACCTTGCGGCCCTGCTGACGCTTGGCGTAGTGAACAGCGATACGACGCTGACCACGCTCAATGAACACCACAAAACCGATAATCGCTACTGCCAGCAAACCGATGGCAACCAAGGCGAAGATGTTGATATCACCCTGACGCGCAGACTCGAAAGACTGCCCGATTGCTCTCGGAAGACCGGCGACGATACCCGAAAAAATCAACATCGAGATACCGTTACCTACACCACGCTCAGTAATCTGCTCACCCAGCCACATCATGAACATCGCACCAGCCACAAAAGTGGATACCGCGACGAAATGGAAGCCAAAGTCACCAGTGAACGCAACGCCCTGCCCCGCCAGACCAATGGACATGCCAATAGCCTGAACGAGAGCGAGGACGACGGTGCCGTAGCGGGTGTACTGGCTGATCTTGCGACGGCCAGCTTCACCTTCCTTCTTCAACTGCTCCAGCTGCGGGCTGACGGCGGTCATCAGTTGCATGATGATCGATGCCGAAATGTACGGCATGATCCCCAGTGCAAAGATGCTCATCCGTTCCAGCGCGCCGCCGGAGAACATGTTGAACAAGCTAAGAATGGTCCCCTCATTCTGTCGAAACAGGTCTGCGAGTCGGTCCGGGTTGATACCTGGAACCGGGATGTGTGCGCCTATTCGGTAGACGATAATCGCCAGGAACAGAAAACGCAGACGAGCCCAGAGTTCAGACATACCGCCTTTGCCGAGCGCAGAGAGAGCACCTTGCTTAGCCATTTATTCCTCGAACTTGCCGCCAGCTGCTTCGATAGCCGCACGCGCACCTTTGGTGGCGCCGATTCCCTTGCCGATAGTGACAGCGCGAGTCACTTCACCGGACAGCATGATTTTCACACGCTGTACGTTGACGTTGATCACGTTGGCATCTTTCAGGGACTGCACGGTGACGATGTCGCCTTCCACTTTAGCCAACTCGGACAAACGCACTTCTGCGCGATCCATGGCTTTCAGGGAAACGAAACCGAACTTCGGCAGGCGACGATGCAGCGGCTGTTGACCGCCTTCAAAGCCTGGAGCGATGGTGCCACCGGAGCGGGAGGTCTGACCTTTGTGACCACGGCCACCAGTCTTACCCAAACCGCTACCGATACCACGGCCCGGACGATGCTTTTCGCGACGGGAACCCGGCGCTGGACTCAGATCATTGAGTTTCATCGATTAACCCTCGACACGCAGCATGTAGTAAGCCTTGTTGATCATCCCGCGATTCTCGGGAGTATCCTGGACTTCTACAGTGTGACCGATGCGACGCAGACCCAGACCCTTAACGCACAGTTTGTGGTTAGGGATGCGGCCGGTCATGCTTTTGATCAGCGTTACTTTAACGGTAGCCATGATCAGAAGATCTCCTTGACGCTTTTGCCACGCTTGGCGGCAATGGATTCAGGAGACTGCATAGCTTTCAAACCTTTGAAAGTGGCGTGAACCACGTTTACCGGGTTAGTCGAGCCGTAGCACTTGGCCAGAACGTTCTGAACACCAGCAACCTCGAGGACAGCACGCATAGCGCCGCCAGCGATGATACCGGTACCTTCAGAAGCAGGCTGCATGTACACCTTCGAAGCGCCGTGAGCGGACTTCATTGCGTACTGCAGAGTGGTGCCGTTCAGATCAACTTGGATCATGTTGCGGCGAGCAGCTTCCATTGCCTTCTGGATCGCAGCAGGCACTTCACGCGACTTGCCACGGCCGAAGCCAACACGCCCTTTACCATCACCAACCACGGTCAACGCGGTGAAAGTGAAGATACGGCCGCCTTTAACGGTTTTGGCTACGCGGTTAACTTGAACCAGCTTCTCAATGTAGCCTTCGTCGCGCTTTTGGTCGTTATTTGACATAACTTAGAACTCCAGCCCAGCTTCACGAGCAGCATCAGCCAGCGCTTTAACGCGGCCGTGGTACTTGAAGCCAGAGCGGTCGAAAGCCACTTGCGAGACGCCAGCGGCCTTAGCACGCGTAGCGACCAGCTGGCCAACCTTTGTGGCCGCGTCGATGTTGCCAGTGGCGCCATCACGCAGTTCTTTATCCAAAGTCGAGGCGCTTGCCAGGACTTTGTTGCCGTCGGCCGAGATGACCTGGGCGTAGATGTGCTGCGACGAGCGGAACACGCAGAGACGCACGACTTCGAGTTCGTGCATTTTCAGGCGTGCTTTGCGAGCGCGACGCAGTCGAGTAACTTTTTTGTCGGTCATTTGCTATGCCCTACTTCTTCTTGGCTTCTTTACGACGGACGACTTCGTCCGCGTAGCGCACACCTTTGCCTTTGTACGGCTCTGGTGGACGGAAGTCGCGGATCTCAGCGGCCACTTGACCTACCAGCTGCTTATCGATGCCCTTGATCAGGATATCGGTCTGGCTAGGAGTCTCAGCGGTGATGCCTTCCGGCAGTTCGTAATCCACTGGGTGCGAGAAGCCAAGGGCCAGGTTCAAAACCGTGCCTTTTGCTTGCGCCTTGTAACCAACACCGACCAGCTGGAGCTTGCGCTCGAAGCCTTGGCTTACGCCTTGGACCATGTTGTTTACCAACGCACGCGTGGTACCGGCCATTGCGCGAGTTTGTTGATCGCCATTGCGAGCAGCGAAACGCAGCTCACCAGCTTCTTCAACGATCTCAACGGACGAATGGATGTTCAGTTCAAGAGTACCCTTGGCACCCTTCACCGAAAGCTGTTGGCCTGCGAATTTTACTTCGACACCGGCTGGCAGCTTAACGGGGTTCTTAGCGACGCGAGACATGCTTATCCCCCCTTAGAACACAGTGCAAAGAACTTCGCCGCCGACACCGGCAGCGCGCGCAGCACGATCCGTCATCACACCTTTGTTGGTGGAGACGATAGACACGCCAAGACCGCCACGAACTTTCGGCAGATCTTCAACGGACTTGTACTGACGCAGGCCTGGACGACTAACGCGCTTCACTTCTTCGATAACCGGACGGCCTTCGAAGTACTTCAGCTCGATGGACAACGACGGCTTAGCGTCGGTGGTGATCTGAAAATCCGCGATGTAACCTTCGTCCTTCAGGACTTTTGCTACAGCCACCTTCAGCGTGGAAGACGGCATGCTTACGACAGACTTTTCAGCCATCTGGGCATTACGGATTCGAGTTAGCATGTCCGCTAACGGGTCCTGCATACTCATGGGCTAGACGCTCCTAATACAGAAAAATTAGCCTTGCGGCTACTACTTGTCGCCGAGAACTTCCGGGCATGAAAAACACGGGCTCAGGCGAGCCGGTCATTCTAGACACACCCCAGAAATGAATCAAGCCCCAAAAGGGGCTTGATTCAGATTCAAGGCCACCGATGGTCAGGTTCTTGCGAACCCGAACATCGAGACTTTGACAACAATTACCAGCTGGCTTTAACCAGACCTGGTACGTCACCACGCATTGCAGCTTCACGCAGCTTGTTACGGCCGAGGCCGAACTTGCGGTAAACGCCGTGCGGACGACCAGTCAGGCGGCAACGGTTACGCATGCGCGCAGCGCTTGCGTCACGTGGTTGCTTCTGCAGAGCTACGGTAGCTTCCCAACGCGCTTCTGGACTTGCGTTCAGATCGACGATGATAGCTTTCAGCGCTGCACGCTTGGTGGCGTACTTGGCAACAGTGAGCTGACGCTTCAGCTCACGGTTCTTCATGCTCTTCTTGGCCATTTTCCTACTCCAATCAGTTGCGGAACGGGAATTTGAAAGCACGCAGCAGAGCGCGGCCTTCATCATCGTTCTTGGCAGTGGTGGTCAGGGTAATGTCCAGACCGCGGAGAGCATCGATCTTGTCGTAGTCGATTTCCGGGAAAATGATCTGCTCTTTTACGCCCATGCTGTAGTTACCACGACCATCAAAGGACTTGGCATTCAGGCCGCGGAAGTCGCGAACCCGAGGCAGGGAGATCGACAGCAGACGATCCAGGAACTCATACATACGCTCACGGCGCAGGGTCACCTTGACGCCGATCGGCCATCCTTCACGGACTTTAAAGCCAGCGATGGATTTACGAGCGTAGGTCACAACGACTTTTTGGCCGGTGATCTTTTCCAGGTCAGCAACAGCATGCTCGATGACTTTCTTGTCACCAACAGCTTCGCCCAGACCCATGTTCAGGGTGATTTTTGTAACGCGTGGAACTTCCATCACGTTCGAAAGCTTAAGTTCTTCCTTAAGCTTCGGTGCGATTTCCTTCCAGTAAATCTCTTTTAGTCGTGCCATGGTCTTCTACCTAGCAGTGTTCAAGCATCAACCGCTTTTTGGGTCGACTTGAAGACACGAATTTTCTTGCCGTCTTCTACTTTGAAACCAACGCGGTCAGCCTTGTTGGTTTCGCCGTTGAAAATGGCGACGTTAGAAGCGTCCAGTGGAGCTTCTTTTTCGACGATACCGCCTTGCACGCCCGACATCGGGTTAGGCTTGGTATGACGCTTAACCAGGTTCAGACCACCAATAACCAGACGGTTATTAGCAAGAACCTTAAGCACCTTACCGCGCTTACCTTTGTCTTTGCCGGCGATCACGATGATCTCGTCGTCACGACGAATCTTTTGCATGTCGGATCTCCTTACAGCACTTCTGGGGCGAGCGAGACGATCTTCATGAACTTCTCAGTACGAAGTTCACGGGTCACTGGCCCAAAGATACGGGTGCCGATCGGCTCTTGCTTGTTGTTCAGAAGAACAGCAGCGTTGCCATCAAAGCGGATAATGGAGCCATCAGCACGACGTACGCCGTGACGAGTGCGGACTACAACAGCAGTCATCACTTGGCCTTTTTTCACTTTACCGCGAGGAATTGCTTCCTTCACGGTAACTTTGATGATGTCACCGATACCAGCGTAACGACGATGGGAGCCACCCAGCACCTTGATGCACATAACGCGGCGAGCGCCGCTGTTATCGGCCACATCGAGCATGGATTGAGTCTGAATCATATAATTTCTCCGACCCCTAGTCCTTAGACTTCCACAGCGCGTTCGAGAACATCAACCAGCGCCCAAGACTTGGTCTTGGCCAAAGGACGAGTTTCACGAATAGTGACTTTGTCGCCGATGTGGCACTGATTGGTTTCGTCGTGCGCGTGCAGCTTAGTCGAACGCTTAACGTATTTACCGTAGATCGGGTGCTTAACGCGACGCTCGATCAGTACGGTGATGGTTTTGTCCATCTTGTCGCTGACAACACGGCCAGTCAGCGTACGGACAGTTTTTTCGGCTTCAGCCATGATTACTTACCTGCCTGCTGGTTGAGCACAGTCTTCACGCGAGCGATGTCACGCTTAACTTGCGAGAGCAGATGAGACTGCCCCAACTGGCCAGTTGCTTTCTGCATACGCAGATTGAACTGGTCGCGCAGCAAGCCGAGCAGTTGCTCGTTCAGCTGCTGTGCGGATTTTTCACGAAGTTCATTCGCTTTCATCACATCACCGTCCGTTTAACAAAGGCGGTGGCGAGCGGCAGCTTTGCAGCAGCCAGGGCAAAAGCCTCACGCGCCAGCTCTTCAGAAACACCCTCGATTTCATACAGGACTTTGCCTGGCTGAATCTGGGCAACCCAGTACTCCACACTACCCTTACCTTTACCCATCCGAACTTCGAGTGGCTTCTTGGAAATAGGCTTGTCCGGGAATACACGGATCCAGATCTTGCCGCCACGTTTAACGTGACGGGTCAGAGCACGACGCGCTGACTCGATCTGACGAGCGGTGAGACGACCACGAGCTACAGACTTCAGCGCGAACTCGCCGAAGCTGACTTTGCTACCGCGCTGAGCCAGACCACGGTTGTGGCCTGTCATCTGCTTGCGGAACTTCGTACGCTTAGGTTGCAACATTTGGCGTACCCCTTACTTAGCAGCTTTTTTACGAGGCGCTGGTGCTTGTGGTTTCAGCTCTTCTTGGCGACCACCAATTACTTCGCCTTTGAAGATCCAAACCTTTACACCGATCACACCATAAGTGGTGTGAGCTTCGTAGTTGGCATAGTCGATGTCGGCACGCAGGGTGTGCAATGGCACACGACCTTCGCGATACCATTCAGTACGTGCGATTTCAGCACCGCCGAGACGACCGCTCACTTGGATTTTGATGCCTTTGGCACCAATGCGCATGGCGTTCTGAACGGCGCGCTTCATAGCGCGACGGAACATTACACGACGCTCCAGCTGCTGAGCTACGCTCTGCGCAACCAGCATACCGTCGAGTTCCGGCTTGCGGATCTCTTCGATATTGATGTGCACAGGCACACCCATTTGCTTGGTCAGGTCCTGACGCAGTTTCTCAACATCTTCACCTTTCTTCCCGATAACGATACCTGGGCGAGCGGTGTGGATGGTGATACGTGCAGTTTGAGCCGGACGATGGATATCGATACGGCTTACGGACGCGCTTTTTAGTTTGTCTTGGAGATACTCACGCACTTTCAGATCTGCGAACAAATAGTCCGCATAAGTCCGACCGTCTGCGTACCAGACGGAGGTGTGCTCCTTGACGATTCCCAGGCGAATGCCAATGGGATGTACTTTCTGACCCATCTCTTCGACTCCGTTACTTGTCAGCAACCTTGACAGTGATATGGCAAGACCGCTTGACGATGCGATCAGCACGGCCTTTGGCACGTGGCATGATGCGCTTCAGCGAACGCCCTTCGTTGACGAAAACGGTGCTGACCTTCAGGTCATCAACGTCTGCGCCTTCGTTATGCTCGGCGTTGGCTACGGCCGACTCCAGCACTTTCTTCATGATCTCGGCGGCTTTCTTACTGCTGAAAGCCAACAAGTTGAGCGCTTCGCCCACCTTCTTCCCGCGGATCTGGTCGGCGACCAAGCGGGCTTTCTGGGCGGAGATTCGAGCGCCCGACAACTTAGCGGCTACTTCCATTTCCTAACCCCTTAACGCTTGGCTTTCTTGTCAGCCACGTGCCCACGATAAGTGCGGGTACCGGCGAACTCGCCCAGTTTATGGCCGACCATGTCTTCGTTCACGAGAACTGGGACGTGCTGACGACCGTTATGTACGGCGATGGTCAGACCGACCATCTGTGGCAGGATCATCGAACGACGCGACCAAGTCTTAATTGGTTTGCGATCGTTCTTTTCCGCCGCCACTTCGATCTTCTTCAGTAGGTGAAGATCAATAAAAGGACCTTTTTTCAGAGAACGTGGCACTGTCGTATCCCTCTATTTACTTGCGACGACGGACGATCATTTTGTCGGTACGCTTATTACCACGAGTCTTCGCGCCCTTAGTCGGGAAGCCCCATGGCGATACCGGATGACGACCACCAGAGGTACGACCTTCACCACCACCATGTGGGTGGTCAACCGGGTTCATGGCAACACCACGAACGGTTGGGCGAACGCCACGCCAGCGTTTGGCACCAGCTTTACCCAGCGAACGCAGGCTATGCTCGGAGTTCGAGACTTCGCCCAGGGTCGCACGGCATTCAGCCAGGACTTTACGCATTTCACCGGAACGCAGACGCAGGGTAACGTACACACCTTCACGAGCGATCAGCTGAGCCGAAGCACCAGCGGAACGAGCGATCTGTGCGCCTTTACCTGGCTTCAGTTCGATGCCGTGTACAGTAGAACCCACTGGAATGTTGCGCAGTTGCAGAGCGTTGCCTGGCTTGATTGGAGCCAGAGCGCCTGCGATCAGCTGGTCGCCAGCACTCACGCCTTTAGGGGCAATGATGTAGCGGCGCTCGCCGTCTGCGTAGCAGAGCAGTGCGATGTGAGCAGTACGGTTTGGATCGTATTCGATACGCTCGACAGTGGCGACGATGCCATCTTTGTCGTTGCGACGGAAATCGACCATACGATAATGCTGCTTATGACCACCACCGATGTGACGCGTGGTAATACGGCCATTGTTGTTACGACCACCAGTCTTCGATTTTTTCTCGAGCAGCGGTGCGTGAGGAGCGCCTTTATGCAGCTCCTGGTTGACCACCTTGACCACAAAACGGCGGCCAGGGGAAGTCGGTTTGCATTTAACGATTGCCATGATGCACCCCTTCCTTACTCAGCACTGCTGCTGAAATCGAGATCTTGGCCTGGCTGAAGGGAGATAACTGCCTTCTTCCAGTCATTACGCTTGCCCAGACCGCGAGCAGTGCGCTTGCTCTTACCCAGAACGTTCAGGGTAGTGACGCGCTCTACTTTCACGCTGAACAGGCTTTCGACGGCCTTCTTGATTTCCAGCTTGGTTGCATCAGTAGCAACCTTGAAAACGAACTGGCCTTTCTTGTCTGCCAGAACCGTAGCCTTCTCGGAAACGTGCGGGCCAAGCAGAACTTTAAATACGCGTTCCTGGTTCATCCCAGCAGCTCCTCGAATTTCTTCACGGCCGACACGGTGATCAACACCTTGTCGTATGCGATCAGACTAACTGGATCGGAACCTTGAACGTCACGTACATCTACGTGCGGCAGGTTACGAGCAGCCAGGTACAGGTTCTGATCAACAGCGTCCGACACGATCAAAACGTCGGTCAGGCTCATGTTGTTCAGCTTGCCCAGCAGGTCTTTGGTTTTCGGAGTTTCAACAGCGAAATCCTGAACCACGACCAGACGATCAGTACGCACCAGCTCAGCAAGGATGGAACGCATTGCTGCGCGATACATCTTCTTGTTCAGCTTCTGGGAGTGATCCTGTGGACGAGCTGCGAAAGTGGTACCGCCGCCACGCCAGATTGGGCTACGGATAGTACCGGCACGAGCACGGCCAGTACCTTTCTGACGCCATGGGCGCTTGCCGCCACCACGAACGTCGGAACGGGTCTTTTGCTGCTTGGTACCTTGACGGCCGCCGGCCATGTAGGCCACGACTGCTTGGTGAACCAGCGTCTCATTGAACTCGCCGCCAAACGTCAGTTCGGAAACTTCGATCGCTTGAGCGTCATTTACATTTAATTGCATGTCAGCTTCCCCTTAACCGCGAGCCTTGGCTGCTGGACGTACAACCAGGTTGCCGCCAGTAGCGCCAGGAACAGCACCCTTGACCAACAACAGATTGCGTTCAGCGTCCACGCGCACTACTTCCAGGGACTGCACGGTCACGCGCTCAGCGCCCATATGACCGGACATTTTTTTGCCCTTGAATACACGACCAGGAGTCTGGCACTGGCCGATAGAGCCTGGGACGCGGTGGGATACGGAGTTACCGTGGGTGTTATCTTGCCCGCGGAAATTCCAACGCTTGATCGTACCCTGGAAGCCTTTACCCTTGGACTGACCGGTTACATCAACCAGTTGACCAGCGGCGAAGATTTCAGCGTTGATCAGATCGCCAGCCTGGTACTCGCCTTCTTCAAGACGGAATTCCATGGTGGTGCGACCAGCGGCAACGTTCGCCTTGGCGAAGTGGCCAGCCTGAGCTGCTGTTACACGCGAAGCACGACGCTCGCCGACAGTGACTTGCACTGCACGATAGCCATCGGTCTCTTCAGTTTTGAACTGGGTGACGCGATTCGGTTCGATCTCAATGACCGTGACCGGAATGGAGACACCTTCTTCGGTGAAAATACGGGTCATACCGCATTTACGACCGACTACACCAATAGTCATGTTGTAAACCTCATGAGTGTACGGGGCTTTCACCCGCTATGGCCGCCCATTTCAGAGCGTTACACGACTAAGACCGAGTCTTAGCCGAGGCTGATCTGCACTTCCACACCGGCCGCAAGATCAAGCTTCATAAGTGCATCAACGGTTTTATCCGTTGGCTGGACGATGTCCAGAACGCGCTTATGAGTGCGGATTTCGTACTGGTCGCGCGCGTCTTTGTTGACGTGCGGAGAAACCAGAACGGTAAACCGCTCTTTACGGGTAGGCAGTGGAATTGGACCACGCACTTGAGCACCAGTACGTTTCGCGGTTTCCACGATTTCCTGGGTTGATTGGTCGATCAGGCGATGGTCAAAAGCCTTCAACCTGATACGGATTTGCTGATTTTGCATTGGATTTCAGACTCCGGCTGCTATTCCCACCGAGCGCAATACGCCCGTTAAAAGGAGGCGCAATTCTATAGACGCCCCAGATAGGTGTCAACCCAATAAAAAAGCCCCCGCTGAGCGGGGGCTTTTTCACATCATCAAGCAATCTCTATAAAAGAGAATTACGCGATGATTTTGGCTACGACACCAGCGCCGACGGTACGACCGCCTTCACGGATAGCGAAACGCAGACCATCTTCCATTGCGATGGTTTTGATCAGGGTAACAGTCATCTGAATGTTGTCACCTGGCATTACCATTTCAACGCCTTCTGGCAGCTCGCAGTTACCAGTCACGTCAGTAGTACGGAAGTAGAACTGTGGACGGTAGCCTTTGAAGAACGGAGTATGACGACCGCCTTCTTCCTTGCTCAGAACGTAAACTTCTGCGGTGAAAGTAGTGTGCGGCTTAACCGAACCTGGCTTAACCAGAACCTGACCACGCTCAACGTCGTCACGCTTGGTGCCACGCAGCAGAACGCCGCAGTTCTCGCCAGCACGACCTTCGTCGAGCAGCTTGCGGAACATTTCAACACCGGTGCAAGTAGTAACGGTGGTGTCACGCAGACCAACGATTTCCAGCGGATCTTGAACGCGAACGATACCGCGCTCGATACGACCGGTCACAACAGTACCGCGACCCGAGATCGAGAATACGTCTTCGATTGGCATCAGGAACGGCTTGTCGGTTACACGCACTGGTTCTGGGATGTAGCTGTCCAGAGTTTCAACCAGTTTCTTGACGGCAGTGGTGCCCATCTCGTTGTCGTCTTTGCCTTCCAGAGCCATACGAGCCGAACCGATGATGATCGGAGTATCGTCGCCTGGGAAGTCATAGGTGGACAGCAGGTCGCGAACTTCCATCTCAACCAGTTCCAGCAGCTCAGCGTCGTCTACCAGGTCAGCCTTGTTCAGGAAAACCACGATGTACGGAACGCCAACCTGACGGGACAGCAGGATGTGCTCACGGGTTTGTGGCATCGGACCATCAGCGGCCGAGCAAACCAGAATAGCGCCGTCCATTTGAGCAGCACCGGTGATCATGTTCTTCACATAGTCAGCGTGACCTGGGCAGTCAACGTGAGCGTAGTGACGGATCTTCGAGTTGTACTCAACGTGCGCGGTGTTGATGGTGATACCGCGAGCCTTCTCTTCCGGTGCGCTGTCGATCTTGTCGAAGTCAACGATTGCGGAACCGAAAACTTCGGAGCAAACGCGAGTCAGAGCAGCAGTCAGAGTGGTTTTACCGTGGTCAACGTGACCGATGGTGCCAACGTTGACGTGCGGTAGGGAACGATCAAATTTTTCTTTAGCCACGACAATTAACTCCTAGCCTAAAGGGGCTGAATCAGCCTTGTTTTTTGGTTACGGATTCGACGATGTGCGACGGAGCCGTATCGTATTTTTTGAATTCCATAGAGTAGCTTGCGCGACCCTGGGACATGGAACGAACGTCGGTCGCATAACCGAACATCTCACCCAGTGGAACCTCGGCACGGATAACCTTGCCGGACACTGTGTCTTCCATACCCTGGATCATGCCGCGACGACGGTTAAGGTCGCCCATCACATCACCCATATAGTCTTCAGGCGTAACAACCTCTACAGCCATGATCGGCTCAAGCAACTCACCACCGCCCTTCTGGGCCAGTTGCTTGGTCGCCATGGAGGCAGCCACTTTAAACGCCATCTCGTTGGAGTCGACGTCGTGGTAAGAACCATCGAACACGGTAGCCTTCAGGCCGATCAGCGGATAGCCGGCAACAACGCCGTTCTTCATCTGCTCTTCGATACCTTTCTGGATAGCCGGGATGTATTCCTTAGGAACCACACCACCTACAACTTCGTTCACGAATTGCAGACCTTCCTGACCTTCGTCAGCAGGAGCAAAACGAATCCAGCAGTGACCAAACTGGCCGCGACCACCGGATTGACGAACGAACTTGCCTTCGATTTCACAGTTCTTCGTGATGCGCTCACGATACGAAACCTGAGGCTTGCCGATGTTGGCTTCGACGTTGAACTCACGGCGCATCCGGTCAACCAGGATGTCCAGGTGCAGCTCGCCCATGCCGGAGATGATCGTTTGACCAGTCTCTTCATCAGTTTTAACGCGGAAAGACGGGTCTTCCTGAGCAAGTTTGCCCAGAGCGATACCCATTTTTTCCTGGTCATCCTTGGTCTTAGGCTCTACGGCAACCGAAATAACCGGCTCCGGGAAGTCCATGCGAACCAGAATGATTGGCTTGTCAGCGTTGCAGAGGGTTTCACCAGTGGTGACGTCCTTCATGCCGATCAGGGCCGCGATGTCACCAGCGCGCACTTCCTTGATCTCTTCACGGGCGTTTGCGTGCATTTGCACCATACGACCCACGCGCTCTTTTTTGCCTTTAACCGAGTTGATCACGCCGTCGCCGGAGTTCAACACGCCCGAGTAAACGCGGACGAAGGTCAAGGTACCCACGAATGGGTCGGTAGCGATCTTGAACGCCAGAGCCGAGAACGGCTCCGCATCGTCTGCATGACGCTCCAGCTCGATTTCCTCGTTATCCGGGTCAGTACCCTTGATAGCAGGAATGTCGGTTGGCGCAGGCAGGAAGTCGATAACGGCGTCGAGAACCAGGGGAACACCCTTGTTCTTGAACGAAGAACCGCAAACAGCCAGTACGATTTCGCCGGCGATAGTACGCTGACGCAAAGCAGCTTTGATCTCTACGATCGACAGCTCTTCGCCTTCCAGGTACTTGTTCATCAGCTCTTCGTTGGCTTCGGCAGCAGCCTCAACCATGTTGTTGCGCCACTCTTCAGCCAGCTCTTGCAGCTCAGCAGGAATGTCCTTGCGAACAGGGACCATACCTTTGTCAGAGTCGTTCCAGTAGACAGCTTGCATGTTGATCAGATCGATCTGACCCTGGAAGTTGTCTTCGGAACCGATAGCCAACTGGATTGGCACCGGAGTGTGACCCAGACGCTGCTTGATCTGACCGATCACGCGCAGGAAGTTAGCGCCAGCACGGTCCATCTTGTTTACGTAAACAAGACGTGGAACGCCGTACTTGTTGGCTTGACGCCATACGGTTTCCGACTGAGGCTCAACACCCGAAGTACCGCAGAACACAACGACAGCGCCGTCGAGTACACGCAGGGAGCGTTCAACTTCAATAGTGAAGTCAACGTGGCCCGGGGTATCGATTACGTTAAAGCGATGCTCGTCTTTGTACTGCTTCTCGGAACCTTTCCAGAAGGCGGTAATAGCAGCAGAAGTAATGGTAATACCACGCTCCTGCTCCTGAACCATCCAGTCTGTGGTCGCGGCGCCGTCATGCACCTCGCCCATTTTGTGACTTTTGCCGGTGTAAAAAAGGACGCGCTCAGTGGTGGTGGTTTTACCAGCATCCACGTGAGCGACGATACCGATGTTACGGTAGCGGCTAATCGGAGTAGTACGAGCCATAAAGCCCTCGCAAAATTAGTGAAGCTAAAATTAGAAGCGGTAGTGCGAGAAAGCTTTGTTAGCTTCAGCCATACGGTGCACGTCTTCACGCTTCTTAACAGCAGCACCTTTACCTTCAGCAGCATCCAGCAGTTCGCCAGCCAAACGCAGAGCCATAGACTTCTCGCCACGCTTACGGGCGAAGTCTACCAACCAGCGCATTGCCAGAGCGTTACGACGGGAAGGACGAACCTCGACCGGAACCTGGTAAGTAGCACCACCAACGCGGCGCGACTTCACTTCGACCAGCGGAGCGATGGCGTCGAGTGCTTTTTCGAAGAGTTCCAGGGGATCGGTGCCAGCCTTACGGGTCGCAACGGTTTCCAGGGCACCATAAACGATACGCTCGGCAACGGCTTTCTTGCCGCTTTCCATAACGTGGTTCATGAATTTGGCGAGGATCTGGCTTCCGTATTTCGGATCGTCCAGAATCTCACGCTTTGCTGCTACGCGACGTCTTGGCATGATAAGCCCTCAAGCGGTCTTCAGGTTAGCTCGGGACAGATCCAATGGATGCGTGCCCGACCTTACTCTTATCGACTCAATAAAATGAAAATCTGCAAAACGGCCGATTACTTCGGACGTTTGGTACCGTACTTCGAACGACCCTGGTTACGACCTTTAACGCCGGAAGTATCCAAGGAGCCGCGAACGGTGTGGTAACGAACACCTGGCAAGTCTTTTACACGACCGCCGCGGATCAGTACCACGCTGTGCTCTTGCAGGTTGTGACCTTCACCACCGATGTACGAGGAAACCTCGAAACCGTTGGTCAGGCGCACACGGCATACTTTACGCAGTGCCGAGTTAGGTTTTTTCGGCGTAGTGGTGTACACACGGGTGCACACGCCACGACGTTGCGGGCAGTTCTGCAGCGCAGGTACGTCGGATTTCTCGACGATACGCTTACGCGGCTGACGTACCAGCTGGTTGATAGTTGCCATCTACTAGCTCCACTGTTGTCTTGCGACGCTATTGTCTTGCAAGAAAAGCAAAATGGCAGGAACGAATTCCCGCCAAATTTAGGGGATCAAGAGTCTAAAGAGGATCTTGTCCCCAGTCAAGGCAAGGCCCCGACCTCCCCGCCCCTCGAACCTCGACAAATTGTCTCGATTCGATGAACGGAGCGACCAGGGCCTTACGCTCATTTATCGCAGAACTCAGTTACCGCTCGAGTTCAGCGCTTCGGTCAGTGCAGCTTCCACTTCACTGGCGCTTACGCGCAGCGGCTTGTCTGCTTCACGACGACGCTTGCGCTCGCTGTGATATGCCAGGCCGGTACCTGCCGGGATCAGACGACCCACGACAACGTTTTCTTTCAGGCCGCGCAGGTAGTCGCGCTTGCCGGTGACTGCCGCTTCGGTCAGTACACGAGTGGTTTCCTGGAAGGAAGCCGCCGAGATGAACGATTCGGTGGACAACGACGCCTTGGTGATACCCAGCAGAACGCGAGTGTATTTGGAGACGAACTTGTCTTCGCCGCCCAAACGCTCGTTTTCTACCAGTACGTGAGTCAGTTCCATCTGGTCGCCCTTGATGAAACTCGAATCGCCGGATTCAGCGATTTCAACTTTACGCAGCATCTGACGCAGGATGGTCTCGATGTGCTTGTCGTTGATCTTCACGCCTTGCAGACGGTAAACATCCTGGATCTCGTTGACGATGTACTTGGCCAACGCGCTCACACCCAGCAGACGCAGGATGTCGTGCGGATCGCTTGGACCGTCGGAGATAACTTCGCCGCGGTTTACCTGTTCGCCTTCGAAGACGTTCAGGTGACGCCACTTCGGAATCAGCTCTTCGTACGGATCGGTACCGTCGTTCGGGGTAATAACCAGACGGCGCTTGCCTTTGGTTTCTTTACCGAACGCGATGGTGCCGCTGACTTCAGCGAGAATCGACGCTTCTTTCGGACGACGAGCTTCGAACAAGTCGGCAACACGCGGCAGACCACCGGTGATGTCACGAGTCTTCGAAGTTTCTTGCGGGATACGCGCGATAACATCACCGATCGCGATCTTCGCACCGTCAGCCACACCGACCAGGGCGTTGGCTGGCAGGAAGTACTGAGCGATAACGTCAGTGCCTGGCAGCAACAGATCCTTGCCGTTGTCGTCGACCATCTTCACTGCCGGACGGATTTCTTTGCCCGCAGCTGGACGATCTTTCGCGTCGAGGACTTCAATGTTGGTCATACCGGTCAATTCGTCAGTCTGACGCTTGATCGTGATGCCTTCTTCCATGCCCACGTAGGTCACGGTACCTTTCATTTCGGTAACGATTGGGTGAGTGTGCGGATCCCACTTGGCCACGATTGCGCCAGCGTCGACCTTGTCACCTTCTTTAACCGAAATCACAGCACCGTACGGCAGCTTGTAACGCTCACGCTCACGACCGAAGTCATCAGCGATGGCCAGCTCACCGGAACGGGACACAGCAACCAGGTGACCATCCACTCGCTCAACGTGCTTCAGGTTGTGCAGACGGACGGTACCGCCATTCTTCACCTGAACGCTGTCGGCTGCGGAAGTACGGCTTGCCGCACCACCGATGTGGAACGTACGCATCGTCAGCTGGGTACCCGGCTCACCGATGGACTGGGCAGCGATAACGCCGACCGCTTCACCGATGTTCACCTGGTGACCACGAGCCAAGTCACGGCCATAGCACTTGGCGCAAATGCCATAGCGGGTTTCGCAACTGATCGGCGAACGCACGATCACTTCGTCGATGCTGTTCAGCTCGATGAACTCGACCCACTTCTCGTCTACCAGAGTACCGGCTGGAACGATAACGTCCTCGGTGCCTGGCTTGAATACGTCACGGGCAATAACACGACCCAATACGCGCTCACCCAACGGCTCTACAACGTCACCGCCTTCAATGTGCGGAGTCATCAGCAGACCGTGTTCGGTGCCGCAATCGATCTCGGTTACAACCAGATCCTGCGCCACGTCTACCAGACGACGAGTCAGGTAACCGGAGTTCGCAGTTTTCAACGCGGTATCCGCCAGACCTTTACGAGCACCGTGAGTCGAGATGAAGTACTGAAGTACGCTCAAACCTTCACGGAAGTTCGCAGTAATCGGCGTTTCAATGATGGAACCGTCCGGCTTGGCCATCAGACCACGCATACCGGCCAGCTGACGAATCTGTGCTGCGGAACCCCGCGCACCCGAGTCGGCCATCATGTACATCGAGTTGAACGACTCTTGATCGACTTCAACGCCGTGACGGTCGATAACCTTCTCTTTCGAGAGGTTGGCCATCATTGCCTTGGAAACTTCGTCGTTCGCTTTCGACCAAAGGTCGATCACTTTGTTGTACTTCTCGCCCTGGGTTACCAGGCCGGAGGCGTACTGGCTCTCGATCTCTTTCACTTCGTCGGTGGCAGCACCGATGATGCGGGCTTTCTCGTCCGGGATAACGAAGTCGTTAACACCGATGGAAACGCCGGAGATGGTCGAGTAAGCGAAACCGGTGTACATCAACTGGTCAGCGAAGATCACGGTCTCTTTCAGACCAACCACGCGGTAGCACTGGTTGATCAGCTTGGAGATCGCCTTTTTCTTCATCGGCAGGTTGACGACGTCGTACGACAGGCCTTTTGGCACAACCTGGAACAGCAGCGCACGGCCGACAGTGGTGTCGACGATACGGGTACCGCTCACGCTGTTGCCGTCACGGTCGTTGACGGTTTCGTTGATACGTACTTTAACCTTGGCGTGCAGTGCGGCTTCGCCGGCACGGAACACACGGTCAACTTCCTGCAGATCCGCGAACACACGACCTTCGCCCTTGGCGTTGATCGCTTCACGAGTCATGTAGTACAGACCCAATACAACGTCCTGCGACGGAACGATGATTGGCTCACCGTTGGCTGGCGACAGAATGTTGTTGGTCGACATCATCAACGCACGCGCTTCCAACTGGGCTTCCAGAGTCAGCGGTACGTGCACGGCCATTTGGTCGCCGTCGAAGTCGGCGTTGTACGCGGCGCAGACCAGAGGGTGCAGCTGGATAGCCTTACCTTCAATCAGTACCGGTTCAAACGCCTGGATACCCAGACGGTGAAGGGTCGGTGCACGGTTGAGAAGAACCGGGTGTTCGCGAATCACTTCAGCGAGAACGTCCCAAACCTCTGGCAGTTCGCGCTCGACCATTTTCTTGGCCGCTTTGATGGTGGTCGCGAGACCACGCATTTCGAGCTTGCCGAAAATGAACGGCTTGAACAGCTCGAGAGCCATCTTCTTCGGCAGACCGCACTGGTGCAGACGCAGGGTCGGGCCTACGGTAATTACCGAACGACCGGAGTAGTCAACACGCTTACCGAGCAAGTTCTGACGGAAACGACCTTGCTTACCCTTGATCATGTCAGCCAGGGATTTCAGAGGACGCTTGTTCGAACCGGTGATAGCGCGGCCACGACGACCGTTGTCGAGCAGAGCATCGACAGCTTCCTGCAACATACGCTTTTCGTTGCGCACGATGATGTCCGGAGCGGACAGATCCAGCAGGCGCTTCAAACGGTTGTTACGGTTGATCACTCGACGATACAGATCGTTGAGGTCGGAAGTCGCGAAACGACCGCCGTCCAGCGGGACCAGTGGACGCAGATCTGGCGGCAGAACCGGCAGAACGGTCAGCACCATCCACTCTGGCAAGTTGCCGGAACCCTGGAAGGCTTCCATCAACTTCAGACGCTTGGACAGCTTCTTGATCTTGGTTTCAGAGTTGGTTTGCGGAATTTCTTCGCGCAGACGGCCAATCTCGTGTTCCAGGTCGATAGCGTGCAGCAGTTCACGAACAGCTTCAGCACCCATACGGGCGTCGAAGTCGTCACCGAACTCTTCCAGCGCTTCGAAGTACTGCTCGTCATTCAGCAGCTGACCTTTTTCAAGGGTGGTCATGCCTGGATCGATAACGACATAGCTCTCGAAGTAGAGAACGCGTTCGATATCACGCAGGGTCATGTCCATCAGCAAGCCGATACGGGACGGCAGCGATTTCAGGAACCAGATGTGGGCAACCGGCGAAGCCAGTTCGATGTGCGCCATGCGCTCACGACGAACCTTGGCCAGTGCAACTTCAACGCCGCACTTCTCGCAGATCACACCACGGTGCTTCAAGCGCTTGTACTTACCGCACAGGCACTCGTAATCCTTTACCGGGCCAAAGATCTTGGCGCAGAACAGGCCATCACGTTCAGGTTTGAACGTACGGTAGTTGATGGTTTCCGGCTTTTTAACTTCACCGAACGACCATGAGCGGATCATCTCAGGCGAGGCCAATCCGATACGGATGGCGTCGAACTCTTCGACTTGACCCTGGTTTTTCAGCAAATTCAGTAGGTCTTTCAAGGCCTTTCCTCCTGGCGGAGCAGAGAGCGGGCAATCCTGCCCCGCTCTCGATTCGCGTCACGTGTTATTCGGTTTCCAGATCGATATCGATGCCGAGGGAACGAATTTCCTTGATCAACACGTTGAAGGACTCGGGCATGCCCGGCTCCATACGGTGATCGCCATCCACGATGTTTTTGTACATCTTGGTACGGCCGTTCACATCGTCCGACTTCACTGTGAGCATTTCTTGCAGAGTGTAAGCAGCACCGTATGCTTCCAGTGCCCAGACCTCCATCTCCCCGAAACGCTGACCACCGAACTGTGCCTTACCACCCAGCGGCTGCTGGGTAACCAGGCTGTACGAACCGGTAGAACGCGCGTGCATCTTGTCGTCTACCAAGTGGTTCAGCTTCAGCATGTACATGTAGCCAACGGTAACTGGACGCTCGAACTTGTTGCCGGTACGGCCGTCAGTCAGCTGCATCTGGCCGCTTTCCGGCAGGTCTGCCAGTTTCAGCATGGCCTTGATTTCGCTTTCCTTGGCGCCGTCGAACACTGGAGTGGCCATTGGAACACCGCCACGCAGGTTCTTCGCCAGATCCAGGATTTCCTGATCGGAGAAGCTGTCCAGATCTTCGTTACGACCGCCGATCTGGTTGTAGATCTCGTCCAGGAAGGTACGCAGTTCAGCGACTTTACGCTGCTCTTCGATCATCCGGTTGATCTTCTCGCCCAGACCCTTGGCTGCGAGGCCCAGGTGGGTTTCAAGGATCTGACCAACGTTCATACGCGAAGGTACGCCCAGTGGGTTGAGGACGACGTCGACCGGGGTGCCATTGGCATCGTGCGGCATGTCTTCAACCGGCATGATCACGGAGACCACACCTTTGTTACCGTGACGACCGGCCATCTTGTCGCCCGGCTGGATGCGACGACGGATTGCCAGGTAAACCTTGACGATTTTCAGCACGCCTGGAGCCAGGTCATCGCCCTGCTGCAGTTTGCGCTTCTTGTCTTCGAACTTGTCGTCCAGCAGACGGCGGCGATCAACGATGTAGGCCTGAGCCTTCTCGAGCTGCTCGTTCAGAGCATCTTCAGCCATGCGCAGTTTGAACCACTGACCATGCTCAAGACCGTCGAGCACTTCGTCGGTGATGTCCTGACCTTTCTTCAGACCTGCGCCGCCTTCAGCCTTGTGGCCTACCAGAGCGGAACGCAGACGTTCGAAGGTCGCGCCCTCAACGATACGGAACTCTTCGTTCAGATCCTTGCGGATCTCGTCGAGTTGAGTCTTCTCGATCGACAGTGCACGAGCATCACGCTCAACGCCGTCGCGGGTGAAGACCTGTACGTCGATAACAGTACCTTTGGTACCGGTAGGTACGCGCAGGGAAGTGTCTTTAACGTCGCTGGCTTTTTCACCGAAGATTGCACGCAGCAGTTTTTCTTCCGGAGTCAGTTGGGTCTCGCCTTTCGGAGTGACCTTACCGACCAGGATGTCGCCTGCGCCAACTTCAGCACCTACGTAAACGATACCGGCTTCGTCCAGTTTGTTCAGTGCAGCTTCACCCACGTTAGGGATGTCCGCAGTGATCTCTTCAGGCCCAAGCTTGGTGTCACGGGCCACACAGGTCAGTTCCTGAATGTGGATCGTGGTGAAGCGGTCTTCTTGAACAACACGCTCGGACAGGCAGATGGAGTCTTCGAAGTTGAAGCCGTTCCATGCCATGAACGCGATGCGCATGTTCTGACCCAGTGCCAGTTCACCCATGTCGGTGGACGGGCCGTCGGCCATGATGTCGCTACGCTGAACACGATCACCCTTGCTCACCAGCGGACGCTGGTTGATGCAGGTGTTCTGGTTCGAGCGGGTGTATTTGGTCAGGTTGTAGATGTCGACACCAGCTTCGCCGGTTTCAACTTCGTCATCAGCAACACGAACCACGATACGGCTGGCGTCGACGGAATCGATCACGCCGCCACGACGAGCCACGACGCAAACGCCGGAGTCACGGGCTACGTTACGCTCCATGCCAGTACCTACCAGCGGCTTGTCAGCGCGCAGGGTTGGTACAGCTTGACGCTGCATGTTCGAACCCATCAACGCACGGTTGGCGTCGTCGTGCTCGAGGAACGGAATCAGCGACGCTGCAACCGAAACTACCTGTTTCGGCGAAACGTCCATCAAGGTGACTTCTTCAGGCGCCTTAACGGTGAATTCGTTCAGGTGACGTACGGCTACCAGTTCGTCGATCAGGACTTTCTGGTCGTTCATGGTCGCCGAAGCCTGCGCGATCACGTGATCGGCTTCTTCAATAGCGGACAGGAACACGATCTCGTCGGTGACCACACCCTCTTTCACCACGCGGTACGGGCTTTCCAGGAAGCCGTACTGGTTGGTGCGAGCGTACGCAGCCAGGGAGTTGATCAGACCGATGTTCGGACCTTCCGGCGTTTCAATCGGGCAAACACGACCGTAGTGAGTCGGGTGTACGTCACGAACTTCAAAGCCTGCGCGCTCACGAGTCAGACCGCCAGGGCCGAGTGCAGAGACACGACGCTTGTGGGTGATCTCGGACAGCGGGTTGTTCTGGTCCATGAACTGCGAGAGCTGGCTGGAACCGAAGAACTCTTTCACCGCCGCAGCCACTGGCTTGGCATTGATCAGGTCTTGCGGCATCAGGCCTTCGCTTTCAGCCATCGACAGACGCTCTTTGACCGCACGCTCAACACGTACCAGGCCAACGCGGAACTGGTTCTCGGCCATTTCGCCTACGCAGCGAACACGACGGTTACCCAGGTGGTCGATGTCATCGACGATGCCTTTACCGTTACGGATGTCGACCAGAGTCTTCAGTACCGCGACGATGTCTTCCTTGCACAGCACGCCCGAACCTTCGATCTCGGTACGACCGATACGACGGTTGAACTTCATCCGGCCGACCGCAGACAGGTCATAGCGCTCAGGGCTGAAGAACAGGTTGTTGAACAGGGTTTCGGCAGCGTCTTTGGTTGGCGGCTCGCCTGGACGCATCATGCGGTAGATCTCGACCAGCGCTTCCAATTGGTTGCTGGTGGAGTCAATCTTCAGCGTGTCAGAAACGAACGGACCGCAGTCGATGTCGTTGGTGTACAGCGTTTCGATGCGAACAACGCCGGATTTGGCAATTTTTGCCAGGACTTCGGTGTTCAGTTCGGTGTTGCACTCTGCCAGGATTTCGCCGGTAGCCGGGTGCACGATGACCTTGGCGGTAGTACGACCGAGGACGTAGTCCAGGGGTACTTCCAGAGTCTTGATGCCGGCTTTTTCGATCTGGTTGATGTGGCGCGCGGTAATACGGCGGCCCGCCTCAACAATCACCTTGCCCTTCTCGTCCTGAATGTCCAGAACCGCAATTTCACCACGCAGACGCGAAGCAATCAGTTCCAGGCTGAGGGTTTCGCCGCTCAGGTGGAAAACGTTGGTGGTGTAGAAAGCGTCCAGCACTTCTTCAGTGGTATAGCCGAGCGCGCGCAGCAGTACCGATGCCGGCAGCTTGCGGCGACGGTCAATACGCACGAACACGCAGTCTTTCGGGTCGAACTCAAAGTCCAGCCACGAACCGCGGTAAGGAATGATGCGCGCGGAGTACAGCAGTTTGCCGGAGCTATGCGTCTTGCCGCGGTCGTGGTCGAAGAACACGCCCGGGGAACGGTGCAGCTGGGAAACGATTACACGCTCGGTACCATTGATTACAAAGGTACCGTTCTCAGTCATCAGGGGGATTTCACCCATGTAGACTTCTTGCTCTTTGATGTCCTTGATCGCTTTGTTCGACGATTCTTTGTCGAAAATGATCAGGCGCACTTTTACCCGCAAAGGTACGGCGAAAGTTACACCGCGCAATACGCATTCTTTGACATCAAATGCCGGTTCGCCCAAGCGATAACCGACGTACTCCAGCGCAGCATTGCCGGAGTAGCTGATGATCGGGAAAACGGATTTGAAGGCCGCATGCAGGCCCACGTCGCGGAACTGATCTTTAGTCGCTCCCGCTTGCAAGAATTCACGATACGAATCCAGCTGGATGGCCAGGAGGTAAGGCACATCCATGACGTCCGGCAACTTGCTAAAGTCCTTGCGGATACGTTTTTTCTCAGTATATGAGTAAGCCATCAGCGTTCCCCAGCTTGGTCACCTGCTTGTTTGGCCCCTCCCGACGGGAGCAGCCAGAAAATCGTGCAAACCCCATGGTTTGCGCCACCGCATCGGGTGGTTACAGCGCCTTTATCAGCACCGACCCAGTCGGCTGCCAATAACGGAAAAAGGCCGGTGGCAAGAGCCACCAGCCATCAGCCTGTCGCTTGACGCTCGGGCTGGAGGAGCAAAGTCGATACTTATTTCAGCTCGACTTTAGCGCCTGCTTCTTCCAGCTTCTTCTTAGCGTCTTCAGCCGCTTCTTTCGAAACGCCTTCAGCTACAACCTGAGGAGCGCCGTCTACTTTCTCTTTGGCTTCTTTCAGGCCCAGACCAGTCAGTTCACGAACTGCCTTGATCACGTTAACCTTCTTCTCGCCAGCTTCCAGCAGAACAACGTTGAACTCGGTTTGCTCTTCAACAACAGCGGCAGCAGCAGCTGGACCAGCAGAAGCAGCGGCAGCGGATACGCCGAACTTCTCTTCCATTGCCTTGATCAGCTCAACGATTTCCAGAACCGATTTTTCGCCGATTGCGTCGATGATTTGTTCGTTAGTCAGAGACATGACTTATTTCCTGAATTGGGGGATAGCCTGGAGGCCATCGAAATAAACAAAAATACGCGAGAGAGGAAACGCTCAGCCTCAGGCTGCAGCAGCTTCTTTCTGGTCGCGAAGTGCCGCCAGAGTACGAGCCAATTTGCTGGTAGCGCCTTGAATCACGCTCATCAGCTGGGAAATTGCTTCGTCACGGGTCGGCAGGCTTGCCAGAACGTCGATCTGATTAGCTGCGAGGAACTTGCCCTCGAACGCAGCTGCCTTGATCTCGAACTTGTCCTGACCTTTAGCGAACTCTTTGAACAGACGAGCAGCAGCGCCCGGGTGTTCGTTGGAGAATGCGATCAAGGTCGGGCCGGTGAACACGTCGTTGAGAACACTGTATTCAGTGTCAGCAACAGCGCGCTTGAGCAGGGTGTTACGTACAACACGTACGTAAACGCCAGCTTCACGAGCCTCTTTACGGAGTCCGGTCATTGCGCCTACTGTTACGCCACGGGCATCAACCACGACAGCGGACAGAGCGACTTTGGCAGCCTCGTTGACTTCAGCGACGATGGCCTTCTTGTCTTCGAGATTAATTGCCACGGGTTTAACTCCTGCTTGTTACCGTTTCATTCGATCGAAACCGAATGTCGTTTTGGTGTCTGATTCGGTAAGGAACCGGGAGCACCATCTGCGTAGGCTGGTGGTTTAAGACTTGCGTCGCCTACGGTCTTGGATAGCCCCCGCCAGGCAGGGACCCCAATATTTCAACTGGCGCGAATAGTCGCGCCAATTTTTGTCTTAAGCGTCCAGCGAGCTCTGGTCGATAACCAGACCTGGGCCCATAGTGGTGCTCAGGGTAACGCGCTTGACGTAGATACCTTTCGAGGAAGCTGGCTTGATACGCTTCAGATCAGCGATCAGGGCTTCAACGTTTTCCTTCAGCTTGACGGCATCGAAGCCCATCTTGCCAACGGAAGTGTGAATGATGCCGTTTTTGTCGGTGCGATAACGAACCTGACCAGCTTTAGCATTCTTGACCGCAGTCGCTACATCTGGAGTTACGGTACCAACCTTAGGGTTAGGCATCAGACCGCGCGGACCAAGGATCTGGCCCAGTTGACCTACAACGCGCATGGCATCCGGGGATGCGATCACTACGTCATAGTTCAGGTCGCCGCCTTTCATTTCGGCAGCCAGGTCGTCCATACCTACACGGTCAGCGCCGGCAGCCAGAGCGGCCTCGGCAGCTGGACCCTGGGTGAACACAGCAACGCGAACAGTCTTGCCAGTGCCGTGTGGCAGCACAGTAGCGCTACGAACAACCTGGTCGGATTTACGCGGGTCTACACCCAGGTTCACAGCAACGTCAAACGACTCGCTGAACTTGACAGTCGACAGCTCGGCCAACAGGGCAGCGGCGTCTACAATGTTGTAGGCCTTGCCTGCTTCGATTTTGCCGGCGATAGCCTTTTGACGCTTGGTCAGCTTAGCCATTACACACCCTCCACGTTAAGGCCCATGCTACGAGCAGAACCGGCGATAGTACGCACGGCTGCATCCATATCAGCTGCAGTCAGATCCGCGTTTTTGGTTTTCGCGATTTCTTCCAGCTGAGCACGGGTAACAGTGCCAACCTTAACGGTGTTCGGACGAGCGGAACCGCTGGTCAGACCGGCCGCTTTCTTCAGCAGAACCGAAGCAGGGGTGGATTTTGTTTCAAAAGTGAAGCTACGGTCGCTGTAGACAGTGATGATCACTGGAGTCGGCAGACCTGCTTCAAGACCCTGAGTACGGGCATTGAAAGCCTTGCAGAATTCCATGATGTTCACGCCGTGTTGACCCAGAGCAGGACCAACAGGTGGGCTTGGGTTAGCCTGCGCGGCCTTCACTTGCAGCTTGATGTAAGCGGTAATTTTTTTGGCCATGAGGCACTCCAATTACGGGTTCGATCGCCTCGAAAGGCTCCCCGGTTACTTGCGCGTTTATCCCAGTGACGACAAAACCCCACAGCCTAGGGCTGCGGGGTTGGGATGCTTGTTCAGCTAGACCTTTTCGACCTGACTGAACTCCAACTCTACCGGGGTAGAGCGACCGAAAATAAGCACAGCCACTTGGATCCGGCTCTTTTCGTAGTTAACTTCTTCAACAACGCCATTGAAATCAGCAAATGGACCGTCATTGACTCGCACCGTTTCACCTGGCTCAAAGAGAGTCTTCGGCTTCGGCTTGTCGCTACCATCAGCAACACGACGCAGAATTGCTTCTGCCTCTTTATCGGTGATTGGTGCAGGCTTATCAGCGGTACCGCCAATGAAACCCATCACCCGAGGAGTATCCTTGACCAAGTGCCAAGTACCCTCGTTCATATCCATCTGAACCAGCACGTAGCCTGGAAAGAACTTACGCTCGCTTTTGCGCTTCTGGCCGTTACGCATTTCAACCACTTCTTCAGTGGGAACCAGAATCTCGCCGAAGCCATCTTCCATGCCAGCCAGCTTTACGCGCTCGACCAGCGAGCGCATCACATGCTTCTCGTAACCCGAGTAAGCATGCACAACATACCAACGCTTAGCCACGGGACACCCTTAGCCGACAATCAAGGAAACAAGCCAGCCGAGCAGGGAGTCAAGACCCCACAACAGCAACGCCATAACCAGAACAACAGCCACCACAATAAGGGTGGTCTGCGTGGTTTCTTGGCGAGTTGGCCAAACGACTTTACGAATCTCGGTGCGAGCTTCCTTAACCAGTACAAAGAAAGACTTGCCCTTCGCAGTCTGCAGGCCTACAAAGGCAGCTACAGCAGCAATGACAAGCAAGGCGAGTACACGGTACAGGATCGGCGAAGCAGAGTAATACTGATTGCCAACAACGCCAACAACCACCAAAGCGACAACTACAAGCCACTTGAGCAGATCGAAGCGAGAGCCTTGAGCTTCAGCTTTAGGAGTCATCTTTGAAGATCCTGTGAAAAGAAAGCCAGACACACCAAGTGAATCTGGCAGGTCAGGAGGGAATCGAACCCCCAACCTACGGTTTTGGAGACCGTCGCTCTGCCAATTGAGCTACTGACCTAAAACAAAATCAGGCCGACCATTATGCCGGCCCGAAAAATACATTACAACTACTTACTCGATGATTTTAGCTACGACACCGGCGCCGACGGTACGACCGCCTTCACGGATAGCGAAGCGCAGACCGTCTTCCATTGCGATGGTTTTGATCAGGGTAACAGTCATCTGAATGTTATCACCTGGCATTACCATTTCAACGCCTTCTGGCAACTCGCAATTACCAGTCACGTCAGTAGTACGGAAGTAGAACTGTGGACGGTAGCCTTTGAAGAACGGAGTATGACGACCGCCCTCTTCCTTGCTCAGAACATAAACCTCTGCAGTGAACTTGGTGTGCGGCTTAACCGAACCCGGCTTAACCAGAACCTGACCACGCTCAACGTCGTCACGCTTGGTGCCACGCAGCAGAACGCCGCAGTTCTCGCCAGCACGACCTTCGTCGAGCAGCTTGCGGAACATTTCAACACCGGTGCAAGTAGTAACGGTGGTGTCACGCAGACCAACGATTTCCAGCGGATCTTGAACGCGAACGATACCGCGCTCGATACGACCGGTCACAACAGTACCGCGACCCGAGATCGAGAATACGTCTTCGATTGGCATCAGGAACGGCTTGTCGGTTACACGCACTGGCTCTGGGATGTAGCTATCCAGAGTTTCAACCAGTTTCTTGACGGCAGTGGTGCCCATCTCGTTGTCGTCTTTGCCTTCCAGAGCCATACGAGCCGAACCGATGATGATCGGAGTATCGTCGCCTGGGAAGTCATAGGTGGACAGCAGGTCGCGAACTTCCATCTCAACCAGCTCCAGCAGCTCAGCGTCGTCTACCAGGTCAGCCTTGTTCAGGAAAACCACGATGTACGGAACGCCAACCTGACGGGACAGCAGGATGTGCTCACGGGTTTGAGGCATCGGACCATCAGCAGCCGAGCAAACCAGAATAGCGCCGTCCATCTGAGCAGCACCGGTGATCATGTTCTTCACATAGTCAGCGTGACCTGGGCAGTCAACGTGAGCGTAGTGACGGATCTTCGAGTTGTACTCAACGTGTGCGGTGTTGATGGTGATACCGCGAGCCTTTTCTTCTGGCGCACTGTCGATCTTGTCGAAGTCAACGATTGCAGAACCGAAAACTTCGGAGCAAACGCGAGTCAGAGCAGCAGTCAGAGTGGTTTTACCGTGGTCAACGTGACCAATGGTCCCAACGTTGACGTGGGGCAGGGAACGATCAAATTTTTCCTTAGCCATCGATATCACCCTCAACAGAAGAAATTAGACAAACAATATCAACCATTAAAACAAAGGCAGATATTTTCATATCTGCCTTGTTATATGGAGCTCTTGAGCGGATTTGAACCGCTGACCTCACCCTTACCAAGGGTGTGCTCTACCAACTGAGCTACAAGAGCAAAACACTTTGCACAACCTGCAAACTTGGAGCGGGTAGCGGGAATCGAACCCGCATCATCAGCTTGGAAGGCTGAGGTTCTACCACTAAACTATACCCGCGGAGCCTGCAGCTCACGCTTAAATCTGGTGGAGGGAGAAGGATTCGAACCTTCGAAGTCGTAGACGTCAGATTTACAGTCTGATCCCTTTGGCCGCTCGGGAACCCCTCCTAATCAGGCCGGCATTCTATACTATGCCAAACCCCTGTCAAGCATTTTCTCATTTAAAAACCTGAGGTTAGCTGCGTTGACACCGCCTCACACTGAAAACCTGTTTGGGTCTTCGCTGTGGAGCGGGCGCCATTCTATGCAAACTATTCAGCAGGTGCAACCCCCTCACACAGCATTATTTTATGTTTTAACTCATTGAATTCGTTGGAAAGGTTCTGCAGCTGAGCATCACCCAACAAACGCTGGCCCTGAGGCGCGACAGACAACCAATAACCAGCCCCGGAAGCATCCTTCGATGAAGATTGCGCGTCGACCCCCATTTCGGCCAAACGCTGCTGAAGGGCTGAAAGCGAGTCCTGCCGGGAAAAACCACCGAGGAACAGACATTCCTGCCGTCGCCCTCCCCGCCCCTCCCGAACATCACCTGTCGTTTCACTAAGCAAGCGAATGTCTTGCTGGGGACCTCGATACAAACTGAGAGGCGTTACGTCCTTCGCCCGCAAAGGTGCTTCCTGCTGGTGCCAGACATAATAGAAGCCATTAAGAACGATAAGCAGGAGGAACAACCAACGCATACAAACCTCAGGAAAAAGGACATGCCATAGCCAGCCCCACAAATACCAGGTCAGGAACAACCTTGGCCCTGGGCGCGACATCTGCAACCAATACAGCATCACCACCAGTTATAAAGACTGCAAAATCTTCCCCCCAGTAGGCGCTCGCCATTTCCAGCTGCGTAAGCACAAAACCTCGCAACATTAACGAACACCCACGCTCCACCGCCTCAACGGTGGTGCGCCCAGGTGCATTGCTGGACAACGCGCGCTCAGCCGCCAGATCTCCATAGCGAATCTTACGGGTATGTGTACGTAACTGATTGCGCATCAATGGCATACCAGGACAAATGAAACCTCCCAGATGCTCACCATCAGCAGCAATAAAGTCAGCCGTTACCGCCGTACCGAAATCGAGTACCAGGCAAGCGCTGCCCGATGCAAGATGAAACCCGCCCAGCATGGCCAACCACCTATCAAGCCCTAGACGCTCATAGTCTTCATAACCATTTTTGACACCAGACATTTCACGGGCGGACTTCGCACACACCACCGAAATACCGAACTCCCGCTTGATCGCATCGATTAATACATCAGTTTCTTCCGCAGTCCTGACACTGACCACGCGGCACTTGCGCAGCACAAGCCCGTCCAGGGATCTCAAACTTTCAAGTAACGCCAGATCAGAGTCGACAACCCCTTCAGAAAAGAGACCCCCGGGCGCAGCTTTCAGCACTCGCCACTTAATAAAGCTGTTCCCGCAGTCGAGCTCAAGAATCATCACGCAACCTCAGGCTGAGCTCACCACCACTAAAGACTTTTTCCACGCCATCCACCTTCAGGCGCAGCGCACCCTGACTATCTATTCCGAGCACAACGCCGTCTATCTGACTGGAGCCCGCAATCAACGATACAGGCCGACCCTGCCACAAGTGATTGGCCTCCCATTCTGACTGGAGAACCGAGAAACCATCCGCCTGATGGCGCTTGATGTGAGCACTTAACTGTTTACTCAGCTCAACCACCAAGGCATTACGATCACTGCTTTTGCCTGACTCAAGACGGATAGAGGTCCATTCCTGATCGACCTCATCCGATAGCTGCATATTCACGTTAATGCCAATGCCCAGCACAACATGGCAAACGTCGGCGGGGTCTCCGACGAGCTCAAGGAGAATGCCAGCGATTTTCTTGTTACCTACCAAGACATCGTTGGGCCACTTCAATCCGGTACTTTGCACTCCAAAATTTCGCAGAGCCTGCAAAACAGCCAACCCCACGACAAGACTCAACCCCTCAAGTTGCCGCATTCCGCCATCAATACGCAGGACAAGACTGTAATAGAGATTCTCAGCAAACGGACTCACCCACTTGCGACCTCTTCGCCCACGTCCAGAGACTTGTCGCTCCGCGAGTACCAAAAAGGGGGCCAAACTACCTTGGCCGATCGCACGCAAGGCCTCAGCATTTGTCGAGTCGACTGAATCCAGAACGGTCACCGGCCAACCTGGCGCCATTGCCGATATCGCCCGAGAGTCGAGAAGCGTTAATGGCGCAGCCAATTGATAACCCCGCCCACGAACTTTATGAATGGACAAGCCAAGCTCAGCCTCTAGATGCTGAAGCTGTTTCCATACAGCACTTCGACTTATTCCCAGGGCAGCCCCCAGATCCTGACCAGAATGGAATCGACCATCCTTCAGAAGGTTCAACAACGTCAGCATGCAGGTCTCGCCTCACAATGAGGCCCGAATAATAGCCATGCTCCGGGCCGTTGCATAGAAATCAAGCAGACGCTTTTCCTGCAGGCAAAACAAAACCCCAACTGCTTTCGCAATTGGGGTTTCGGAATTTAATCTTGACGATGACCTACTCTCACATGGGGAAACCCCACACTACCATCGGCGATGCATCGTTTCACTGCTGAGTTCGGGATGGGATCAGGTGGTTCCAACGCTCTATGGTCGTCAAGAAATTCGGGTACTGAGTCGTGGCCTTGTGGCCTCGCTTCAGCAAATTGGGTATGTGACAGCTGGTGTTTTGTGAGTCTTTCGAACTTTCGGTTCGTTTCGTCTTCACACACCGCAATCTGGTCTCTTCGACGCAAATTGCTTGGGTGTTATATGGTCAAGCCTCACGGGCAATTAGTATTGGTTAGCTCAACGCCTCACAGCGCTTACACACCCAACCTATCAACGTCGTAGTCTTCGACGGCCCTTCAGGGAACTCAAGGTTCCAGTGAGATCTCATCTTGAGGCAAGTTTCCCGCTTAGATGCTTTCAGCGGTTATCTTTCCCGAACATAGCTACCCGGCAATGCCACTGGCGTGACAACCGGAACACCAGAGGTTCGTCCACTCCGGTCCTCTCGTACTAGGAGCAGCCCCTCTCAAATCTCAAACGTCCACGGCAGATAGGGACCGAACTGTCTCACGACGTTCTAAACCCAGCTCGCGTACCACTTTAAATGGCGAACAGCCATACCCTTGGGACCGGCTTCAGCCCCAGGATGTGATGAGCCGACATCGAGGTGCCAAACACCGCCGTCGATATGAACTCTTGGGCGGTATCAGCCTGTTATCCCCGGAGTACCTTTTATCCGTTGAGCGATGGCCCTTCCATACAGAACCACCGGATCACTAAGACCTACTTTCGTACCTGCTCGACGTGTCTGTCTCGCAGTCAAGCGCGCTTTTGCCTTTATACTCTACGACCGATTTCCGACCGGTCTGAGCGCACCTTCGTACTCCTCCGTTACTCTTTAGGAGGAGACCGCCCCAGTCAAACTACCCACCATACACTGTCCTCGATCCGGATAACGGACCTGAGTTAGAACCTCAAAGTTGCCAGGGTGGTATTTCAAGGATGGCTCCACGCGAACTGGCGTCCACGCTTCAAAGCCTCCCACCTATCCTACACAAGCAAATTCAAAGTCCAGTGCAAAGCTATAGTAAAGGTTCACGGGGTCTTTCCGTCTAGCCGCGGATACACTGCATCTTCACAGCGATTTCAATTTCACTGAGTCTCGGGTGGAGACAGCGCCGCCATCGTTACGCCATTCGTGCAGGTCGGAACTTACCCGACAAGGAATTTCGCTACCTTAGGACCGTTATAGTTACGGCCGCCGTTTACCGGGGCTTCGATCAAGAGCTTCGCGTTAGCTAACCCCATCAATTAACCTTCCGGCACCGGGCAGGCGTCACACCCTATACGTCCACTTTCGTGTTTGCAGAGTGCTGTGTTTTTAATAAACAGTCGCAGCGGCCTGGTATCTTCGACCGGCATGAGCTTACGGAGCAAGTCCTTCACCCTCACCGGCGCACCTTCTCCCGAAGTTACGGTGCCATTTTGCCTAGTTCCTTCACCCGAGTTCTCTCAAGCGCCTTGGTATTCTCTACCCAACCACCTGTGTCGGTTTGGGGTACGGTTCCTGGTTACCTGAAGCTTAGAAGCTTTTCTTGGAAGCATGGCATCAACCACTTCGTGTTCTAAAAGAACACTCGTCATCAGCTCTCGGCCTTAAGATCCCGGATTTACCTAAGATCTCAGCCTACCACCTTAAACTTGGACAACCAACGCCAAGCTGGCCTAGCCTTCTCCGTCCCTCCATCGCAATAACCAGAAGTACAGGAATATTAACCTGTTTTCCATCGACTACGCTTTTCAGCCTCGCCTTAGGGACCGACTAACCCTGCGTCGATTAACGTTGCGCAGGAAACCTTGGTCTTTCGGCGTGGGTGTTTTTCACACCCATTGTCGTTACTCATGTCAGCATTCGCACTTCTGATACCTCCAGCAAGCTTCTCAACTCACCTTCACAGGCTTACAGAACGCTCCTCTACCGCATCATCCGAAGATGATACCCGTAGCTTCGGTGTATGGTTTGAGCCCCGTTACATCTTCCGCGCAGGCCGACTCGACTAGTGAGCTATTACGCTTTCTTTAAAGGGTGGCTGCTTCTAAGCCAACCTCCTAGCTGTCTAAGCCTTCCCACATCGTTTCCCACTTAACCATAACTTTGGGACCTTAGCTGACGGTCTGGGTTGTTTCCCTTTTCACGACGGACGTTAGCACCCGCCGTGTGTCTCCCATGCTCGGCACTTGTAGGTATTCGGAGTTTGCATCGGTTTGGTAAGTCGGGATGACCCCCTAGCCGAAACAGTGCTCTACCCCCTACAGTGATACATGAGGCGCTACCTAAATAGCTTTCGAGGAGAACCAGCTATCTCCGAGCTTGATTAGCCTTTCACTCCGATCCACAGGTCATCCGCTAACTTTTCAACGGTAGTCGGTTCGGTCCTCCAGTTAGTGTTACCCAACCTTCAACCTGCCCATGGATAGATCGCCCGGTTTCGGGTCTATTCCCAGCGACTAGACGCCCTATTAAGACTCGCTTTCGCTACGCCTCCCCTATTCGGTTAAGCTCGCCACTGAAAATAAGTCGCTGACCCATTATACAAAAGGTACGCAGTCACCCAACAAAGTGGGCTCCCACTGCTTGTACGCATACGGTTTCAGGATCTATTTCACTCCCCTCTCCGGGGTTCTTTTCGCCTTTCCCTCACGGTACTAGTTCACTATCGGTCAGTCAGTAGTATTTAGCCTTGGAGGATGGTCCCCCCATATTCAGACAAAGTTTCTCGTGCTCCGTCCTACTCGATTTCATGACTAAGAGATTTTCGCGTACAGGGCTATCACCCACTATGGCCGCACTTTCCAGAGCGTTCCGCTAATCTCAAAGCCACTTAAGGGCTAGTCCCCGTTCGCTCGCCACTACTAAGGGAATCTCGGTTGATTTCTTTTCCTCAGGGTACTTAGATGTTTCAGTTCCCCTGGTTCGCCTCTTGCACCTATGTATTCAGTACAAGATAACCATCTTATGATGGCTGGGTTCCCCCATTCAGACATCTCCGGATCAAAGTCTGTTTGCCGACTCCCCGAAGCTTTTCGCAGGCTACCACGTCTTTCATCGCCTCTGACTGCCAAGGCATCCACCGTATGCGCTTCTTCACTTGACCATATAACCCCAAGCAATCTGGTTATACTGTGAAGACGACATTCGCCGAAAATTCGAATTTCTCAATTAAGAGAACTCACAAATTTTACCTTAGCCTGATCCGTTACCAGTGAAAGTAACGTTCAGTCTATCTTTCTATCACATACCCAAATTTTTAAAGAACGAACTAGTCAAAGACTAGAAATCAACATTCATCATCACAGCGATGGAATGCTCATTTCTAAGCTTTCAAACTTCAGAAGCAGTAGTGGTGGAGCCAAACGGGATCGAACCGTTGACCTCCTGCGTGCAAGGCAGGCGCTCTCCCAGCTGAGCTATGGCCCCGTATTTCTACAGGCGTTTCCCACACAAAATTGGTGGGTCTGGGCAGATTCGAACTGCCGACCTCACCCTTATCAGGGGTGCGCTCTAACCAACTGAGCTACAGACCCAATTTCGGGCTGCTTCTTTCGTCTTCTTCAATGAATCAAGCAATTCGTGTGGGAACTTATGAAGCAGCTGATGTCGTCGATTAAGGAGGTGATCCAGCCGCAGGTTCCCCTACGGCTACCTTGTTACGACTTCACCCCAGTCATGAATCACACCGTGGTAACCGTCCTCCCGAAGGTTAGACTAGCTACTTCTGGTGCAACCCACTCCCATGGTGTGACGGGCGGTGTGTACAAGGCCCGGGAACGTATTCACCGTGACATTCTGATTCACGATTACTAGCGATTCCGACTTCACGCAGTCGAGTTGCAGACTGCGATCCGGACTACGATCGGTTTTATGGGATTAGCTCCACCTCGCGGCTTGGCAACCCTTTGTACCGACCATTGTAGCACGTGTGTAGCCCAGGCCGTAAGGGCCATGATGACTTGACGTCATCCCCACCTTCCTCCGGTTTGTCACCGGCAGTCTCCTTAGAGTGCCCACCATTACGTGCTGGTAACTAAGGACAAGGGTTGCGCTCGTTACGGGACTTAACCCAACATCTCACGACACGAGCTGACGACAGCCATGCAGCACCTGTCTCAATGTTCCCGAAGGCACCAATCCATCTCTGGAAAGTTCATTGGATGTCAAGGCCTGGTAAGGTTCTTCGCGTTGCTTCGAATTAAACCACATGCTCCACCGCTTGTGCGGGCCCCCGTCAATTCATTTGAGTTTTAACCTTGCGGCCGTACTCCCCAGGCGGTCAACTTAATGCGTTAGCTGCGCCACTAAGAGCTCAAGGCTCCCAACGGCTAGTTGACATCGTTTACGGCGTGGACTACCAGGGTATCTAATCCTGTTTGCTCCCCACGCTTTCGCACCTCAGTGTCAGTATCAGTCCAGGTGGTCGCCTTCGCCACTGGTGTTCCTTCCTATATCTACGCATTTCACCGCTACACAGGAAATTCCACCACCCTCTACCATACTCTAGCTCGACAGTTTTGAATGCAGTTCCCAGGTTGAGCCCGGGGATTTCACATCCAACTTAACGAACCACCTACGCGCGCTTTACGCCCAGTAATTCCGATTAACGCTTGCACCCTCTGTATTACCGCGGCTGCTGGCACAGAGTTAGCCGGTGCTTATTCTGTCGGTAACGTCAAAATTGCAGAGTATTAATCTACAACCCTTCCTCCCAACTTAAAGTGCTTTACAATCCGAAGACCTTCTTCACACACGCGGCATGGCTGGATCAGGCTTTCGCCCATTGTCCAATATTCCCCACTGCTGCCTCCCGTAGGAGTCTGGACCGTGTCTCAGTTCCAGTGTGACTGATCATCCTCTCAGACCAGTTACGGATCGTCGCCTTGGTGAGCCATTACCTCACCAACTAGCTAATCCGACCTAGGCTCATCTGATAGCGCAAGGCCCGAAGGTCCCCTGCTTTCTCCCGTAGGACGTATGCGGTATTAGCGTTCCTTTCGAAACGTTGTCCCCCACTACCAGGCAGATTCCTAGGCATTACTCACCCGTCCGCCGCTGAATCCAGGAGCAAGCTCCTCTCATCCGCTCGACTTGCATGTGTTAGGCCTGCCGCCAGCGTTCAATCTGAGCCATGATCAAACTCTTCAGTTCAAACATCTTTGGGTTTTTAAGAAACCCTAAACTTGGCTCAGCAATCGTTGGTTACATCTTTGATTTCTCGCGGAGTAACTTGTGATGCTGATAATCTTGTTGACTATCAGTCTGACTCCACAAGCACCCACACGAATTGCTTGATTCAGTTGTTAAAGAGCGGTTGGTTAAGATCTTTCGTCTCAACCGAGGCGCGCATTCTACAGCAGCCTCATTTGCTGTCAAGTGATTATTTTCAGAAGTTTTCGAAGAATTCTTCAACAACTTCAACCACTTGCGCCTCCGATCTCTCGTCAGCGGGAGGCGAATTCTACAGCGTTACACGCTGCTGTCAACACCTCTTTTTCAACTTCCTTTCGGCTTCGATGAACTGAAGCAACTCACTGCCGAAACCTACATAACTCATTGAATCTCAAGGAGTTTTCCGTTTCGACTGCGCCGGAAGTGGGGCGAATTATAGACATCTAAAATTCGCCGTCAACACTTATTTTCAGAATCACTCAGATTTCAGAGTGATGCGTGCAAATGCCTTCTTGCCTGCCTGGCAAACGTGGGTCGCACCCAGTACATATATAAAGGAGCGATCAACCACTTCACCATCAATGCGCACCCCACCAGACGCCAGCAGATCGCGCGCCGCCGCCGAGTTCTTCACCAGGCCTGCCTTATTAAGGACAGCCGCGATCGGCATATCTTCAGTAGAAGCCAGTTCGACCTCCGGCAGATCATCCGGCAACTCACCATCCTTCATACGGTTACCCGCCGCACGATGAGCGTTGGCCGCTGCCTCTTCACCATGGAAGCGCGCAACGATCTCTTCAGCCAGCTTGATTTTGACGTCGCGCGGATTGGCGCCCGCTTCTACATCGGCACGTAACGCATTGATCTCATCCATCGAGCGGAAGCTGAGCAGCTCGAAGTAACGCCACATCAACGCATCCGGAATCGAAACCAGCTTGCTGTACATGACGCCCGGCGCTTCCTGAATGCCGACGTAGTTGCCCAATGACTTGGACATCTTCTTCACGCCATCCAGCCCCTCAAGCAGCGGCATGGTCAGAATGCATTGAGCCTCTTGACCATAACCGCGCTGCAGCTCACGCCCCATCAGCAAGTTGAACTTCTGATCAGTGCCACCCAACTCCACATCCGCGCGCAGGGCCACCGAGTCGTAACCCTGAACCAGCGGATAGAGAAACTCGTGAATCGCGATTGGCTGGTTAGTCGTGTAGCGCTTGTCGAAGTCATCACGCTCAAGCATGCGCGCGACGGTGTACTGTGAAGTCAGACGAATGAAGTCCGCCGGCCCCATCTGATCCATCCAGGTGGAGTTGAATGCAACTTCAGTTTTCGCCGGATCAAGAATCTTGAACACCTGAGTCTTGTAGGTCTCGGCGTTTTCCAGAACCTGCTCACGAGTCAGCGGAGGACGAGTGGCGCTCTTGCCGCTCGGATCACCGATCATCCCGGTGAAGTCACCTATAAGGAAGATTACCTGATGCCCCAGCTCCTGGAACTGGCGCAGCTTATTAATAAGCACGGTATGACCCAGGTGCAGATCCGGAGCGGTCGGGTCAAAACCAGCCTTGATCCGCAGCGGCTGGCCGCGCTTGAGCTTCTCGATCAGCTCGGACTCGACCAACAGTTCTTCCGCACCACGTTTAATCAGCGCTAGCTGCTCTTCAACCGACTTCATAACAGACCCGCAAGGCTCAGATTCAAAGGGAACCAACCATACAAGATCGCGCACCAATTACAAGTTTTGCCCGGCGCACGGACACCAATCCACAGACGTGCTGTCTGTAGACTTGCTTCAGAGATGATTTGGTTATATTTTATACAGTTATTTCATCTTCATCATGTCATTCATCTTTTCCAATTCATCATTTTTCAAAGTCAAAATTACCTATGACCACAGAACCGTCTAAAGCGCCTCCGCTTTACCCGAAGACCCACCTGCTCGCCGCAAGTGGAATCGCCGCCCTTCTCAGCCTGGCTCTCCTGGTATTTCCTTCCAGTGATGTAGAAGCCAAAAAGACGACCCTGAGCCTTGAACTGGAAAGTCCTGCTGAACAGCTGACACAAGATCAAGACGCAGCTGATGCGACTCAAGCCACAAATGAGCCAGTAACTTCGCCGTTTGCTCAAATCGAAAACAGTAACGAAAACACCCCGCAAACCGCCGAAGCAGCACCTGCGCCAGCCGCCGAAAAGCCAAAGTCACTTGGCCACCGTGAAGTCATCGTTGCCAAGGGCGATACGCTGTCGACCCTGTTCGAAAAGGTCGGCCTGCCTGCCGCCTCCGTTCACGAAGTCCTGGCCAGCGACAAGCAAGCCAAACAATTCAGCCAGCTTAAACACGGCCAAAAACTCGAATTCGAATTGAACCCTGAAGGCCAGCTGACCAGCTTGCACAGCAAGGTCAGCGACGTCGAAACCATTACCCTGACCAAGAATGACAAGGGTTATGCCTTCAACCGGGTTACCGCAAAGCCAACCGTTCGTACCGCTTACGTGCACGGCGTCATCAATAGCTCACTCTCGCAATCCGCGGCCCGTGCCGGCCTCTCGCACAGCCTGACCATGGATATGGCCAGTGTCTTCGGCTACGACGTCGACTTCGCTCAGGACATCCGTCAGGGTGACGAATTCGACGTGATCTACGAGCAGAAAGTGGTCAACGGCAAAGCCGTCGGCACTGGCCCCATCCTGTCCGCACGCTTCACCAACCGCGGCAAGACTTACACCGCCGTGCGTTACACCAACAAGCAAGGCAACAGCAGCTACTACACCGCTGATGGCAACAGCATGCGCAAGGCGTTCATCCGTACGCCGGTGGACTTCGCCCGCATCAGCTCGAAGTTCTCCATGGGCCGCAAGCACCCGATCCTCAACAAGATCCGCGCCCACAAAGGTGTCGACTACGCAGCGCCACGCGGCACGCCGATCAAGGCTGCCGGCGACGGTAAAGTACTGCTGGCCGGCCGCCGTGGCGGTTACGGCAACACCGTGATCATTCAGCACGGCAACACTTACCGTACCCTCTACGGCCACATGCAAGGCTTCGCCAAAGGCGTGAAAACCGGCGGTACCGTCAAGCAGGGCCAAGTGATCGGTTACATCGGCACTACCGGCCTGTCCACCGGCCCGCACTTGCATTACGAATTCCAGGTCAATGGCGTTCACGTCGATCCACTGGGCCAGAAACTGCCAATGGCCGATCCGATCGCCAAAGCCGAACGCGCTCGCTTCCTCGCACAGAGCCAACCGCTCATGGCACGCATGGATCAAGAGAAGGCCACCATGCTGGCTTCGAGCAAGCGTTAAGTCATGGCCCTGTATATCGGCGTAATGTCCGGAACCAGCCTCGACGGTCTGGACATTGCCCTGATCGAACAGTCCTCGGCGATCAACTTGATCGCCACGCACTACGTTCCCATGCCTGAATCCCTGCGCGCCGAGCTGCTCGGCTTGTGCGCCAGCGGCCCTGACGAAATCGCCCGCTCGGCGATTGCCCAACAGAACTGGGTGACGCTCGCTGCGCAGGGCATTCACACCCTCCTCGCTCAGCAACAACTCAAACCCCAAGACATTCGAGCGATTGGCAGCCACGGCCAGACCATTCGCCACGAACCGGCGCGCGGCTTCACCGTGCAGATCGGCAACCCGGCCCTGCTGACCGAACTGACCGATATCACTGTCGTCAGCGACTTCCGCAGCCGCGATGTCGCAGCTGGCGGCCAAGGTGCTCCGTTGGTTCCTGCATTCCATGAAGCTTTGTTCGAAGAGCGTACCGGCAATCAGGCCGTCTTGAATGTCGGCGGTTTCAGCAATTTGAGTCTGATAGAGCCGACCAAGCCTGTAGCCGGTTTCGACTGCGGCCCTGGGAATGTGCTGATGGACGCCTGGATTCAGCAGCAGCGTGGTGAAAACTATGATCGTAATGGCGAATGGGCAAAAACCGGTACGGTAGAACCGATGTTGCTGGAAGCACTGCTCAGCGATCCGTTCTTTATTACCAAGGGCCCAAAAAGTACCGGCCGCGAAGTATTCAACCTGCCATGGCTGGAGCAACATCTGTCACGGCTCCCAGCCTTCGCTGCGGAAAACGTGCAGGCCACGTTGCTTGAGCTGACTGCGCTGACCATCGTCGAGTCGCTGCACAGCGCTCAATCCGACACCCAAGAGTTGTTGGTCTGCGGCGGCGGCGCACACAACAGCACACTGATGAAACGCTTGGCCGACCTGCTACCGAACACGACGGTAGCCAGCACCCAGACCCACGGCGTTGATCCGGACTGGGTAGAAGCGATGGCTTTCGCATGGCTGGCCCATTGCTGCCTCGAAGGGATCGCCGCCAACCGCCCAAGCGTCACCGGCGCACGCGGTCTGCGGATACTCGGCGCCATCTATCCAGCCTGATCAACTCGCACACAGCAAAACGCCGCAGAACCGTAAGGCTCTGCGGCGTTTTGTTGTCTGTAACGAAGAGCGATCAGATCGAGAACGAAGACCCGCAACCACAGGTTGTGGTGGCATTCGGGTTCTTGATCACGAAGCGCGAACCTTCCAGACCTTCCTGGTAATCCACTTCAGCACCGGCCAGGTACTGGAAGCTCATCGGATCAACCACCAGACTCACGCCTTCGCGCTCAACGATCGTGTCGTCATCGGCCACGTCTTCATCGAAGGTGAAACCATATTGAAACCCTGAACAACCGCCGCCCGTAACGAATACGCGCAGCTTCAAGCGATCATTCCCCTCTTCATCGACCAGGCTCTTCACCTTGTGCGCAGCACCTTGAGTGAATTGCAAAGCCGTGGGGGTGAAGGATTCGACGCTCATGCTGACTATCTCCCGGCGTTACGCCGCCATAATGCGTGATGACGCGCATTATCCGCTTGTCCTAGAAAATCGGTCAACTATTGTTACGGTATATCAATAAAGCCGACGAGCTGTTCACAATGCAAAAAGGCCCGCTTGACGGGCCTTTTCGCTGTGCGGCTTAAAGTGTTACGGCAGCATACCGGCGTGGGACAGGCCGAAACGCTCGTCCAGCCCGAACAGAATGTTCATGTTCTGCACCGCCTGACCCGACGCGCCTTTGACCAGGTTGTCGATCACCGACAGTACGACCACAAGATCGCCATCCTGCGGACGGTGAACGGCGATACGGCAAACGTTGGCACCACGCACGCTACGGGTTTCCGGATGGCTGCCGGCAGGCATTACATCGACGAACGGTTCGTTGGCATAACGCTTTTCGAACAGCGCCTGCAGATCCACCGAGCGATCAACCACGGTCGCGTAGAGCGTCGAGTGAATGCCACGGATCATCGGGGTCAGGTGCGGAACGAAGGTCAGACCAACGTCCTTACTCGCTGCGCGACGCAGACCTTGGCGAATTTCCGGCAAGTGACGGTGACCCTTTACCGCATAGGCCTTCATGCTTTCCGACGTCTCGGAGTACAACGAGCCTACAGCCGCACCACGACCGGCACCACTGACACCGGATTTGCAGTCGGCGATCAGACGCGAAGTATCGGCCAGTCCAGCTTCAAGCAGCGGCAGGAAACCCAGCTGCGTCGCGGTTGGATAGCAACCTGGCACAGCGATCAGGCGAGCTTTCTTGATCTGCTCGCGATTGACTTCCGGCAGGCCATAAACCGCCTCGTCCAGCAATTCAGGCGCGCCGTGCGGCTGGCCGTACCATTTGGCCCACTCTTCAGCGTCTTGCAGACGGAAGTCTGCCGACAGGTCGATGACCTTGGTGCCCGCCGCCAGCAATTCACCGGCCAATGCGTGAGCCACACCGTGCGGCGTGGCGAAGAACACCACGTCGCAAGCGCCGAGGGTCTTGATGTCCGGCACGCTGAAGGCCAGGCCGTCGTAGTGACCGCGCAGGTTCGGGTACATGTCAGCCACGGCCAGCCCGGCCTCGGATCGGGAAGTGATCACAACCACTTCTGCTTGCGGATGCTGCGCCAACAGACGCAGCAGTTCGACACCGGTGTACCCCGTGCCGCCGACAATACCGACCTTGACCATAACCTGCCCTCAAAGAACCCACTGGAAAGCCGTCGATAATAGGGGCCGCGCACGCCTGCGACAACCGTCAAGGTGACGTGCGGACGCTCAAGCCTCTACTATCCGGCTTACCGTGAATTAGGAATAACTAAAAATGCTCTATCTGTGGGTAAAAGCGTTTCACATTGTCAGCGTCGTTTGCTGGTTTGCCGGGCTGTTCTACTTGCCGCGTCTGTTCGTGTATCACGCGCAAAGCGAAGACACGATCAGCAAAGAGCGCTTCAGTGTCATGGAGCGCAAGCTGTATCGCGGCATCATGGGCCCGGCGATGATCGCCACGCTGATCTTCGGCGGCTGGCTGATCTATCTGAACCCGAGCCTCTTCAGCATGGGCGGCTGGATTCACGCCAAGCTGACCCTTGTCGTCTTGCTGATCGGCTACCACCACATGTGCGGCGCGCAGGTAAAACGTTTTGCCCGTGGCGAGAACACCCGCAGCCATGTCTTTTATCGCTGGTTCAATGAAGTACCGGTTCTGATATTGCTGGCTATCGTAATTCTGGTCGTGGTCAAGCCGTTCTAACTTCAACAACTACAGATCTTTGGGGTATCCATAATGTCGCTGCCCGCTTTGCTCGAACAACGTCTGCGTCTGCCCGTGGTGGCCGCGCCGATGTTTCTGATTTCCAACCCGGAACTGGTACTCGCCTGCTGCCGTAATGGCGTCGTTGGCAGCTTCCCGGCGCTGAACCAGCGTGAAAGTAGCGGGTTCAAGGCCTGGCTGGAACAGATCGAAGCGGGACTGGCGACACTGGAGAATCCGGCCCCCTATGCAGTGAACCTTATCGTGCACAACAGCAACCCGCGCTTGCAGGCGGACCTGAATATCTGCGTCGAACATAAAGTGCCGATCGTCATCACCAGCCTCGGCGCGGTAAAGGAATTGGTCGATGCGGTACACAGCTACGGCGGTCTGGTCTTCCATGACGTCACCACTCGCCGGCATGCAGAGAAAGCGGCCGAGGCCGGTGTCGACGGCTTGATCGCCGTTGCTGCGGGCGCCGGGGGCCATGCCGGGACCTGGAGCCCATTCGCGCTGATCGCGGAGATCCGCCAGTTCTTCGATAAAACCCTGTTGCTTGCAGGATGTCTTAACCACGGTCATGAGATTCTCGCCGCGCAACTGCTCGGCGCGGATTTGGCCTACTTCGGTACGCGATTTATCGGCACCACCGAAAGTCATGCGCCTGACGCCTACAAGGAGATGCTGCTGACAGCCAAGGCTGCAGACATCATCCATACTCCAGCGGTGTCGGGGGTACCGGCGAGTTTTATGCGCCAGAGTCTGGAGGCGGCCGGCTTCGATATGGCGGCTCTGCAAGGTAAAGGCGAAGTGAATTTTGGTGACAAGCTCAAGCCGATCAGTGATGAAGCCAAAGCCTGGAAAACCGTGTGGTCTGCCGGTCAAGGCGTAGGGCAGATCGATGATCTGCCGAGCGTGGATGATTTGATCGCACGACTGGATGCCGAGTATCGCCAGGCACAGGAACGCGCGGCACAATTGCCGAAACGCTGGCCACGCTAAGAAAAACCAGGCCGGCCCCAATGGACTGGCCTTACACTGCTGACCTTTCAATTCATTCGCGACAAGGATGCCTCGGCCATGAGCGAACCCCGTTACAAGATCGTGTTCGACGGTGCTCTACAGCCCGGTGTCGATATCACCACTGCCAAACTCAATCTGGCGGATCTGTTCAAAAGCGATGTGACCGCGATTGAGCGCCTTTTTAACGGCAGCGTCGTCGCACTCAAGCGCGAACTCTCCCACAGTGATGCTCAAACGTACCTGCAGGCACTGAACAAAACCGGGATTGCTGCGCGAATCGAAACGGAAACAGCCATTGAGCTGAATCTGGCCGATGTCCATGAGCAGGCTCAGGTTGTTGCCGAACCTGACTCGCCTTACGCGGCACCTCGCGCCAACGTCGGTGAAAATCTGCCGGAGTTCGCCACGCTCAAGCCGTTCAGCGTCGAAGGGCGGATCGGACGCCTGCGTTTTCTGGCCTGGACAATGGTGCTGAGTCTGGTGACATTGCCCATTGTCGGCGTGTTCGCCCTGTTGGCTCTGGGGCTGGTCAGCGGTGATTCCACTACCGGCCTGATCATCGGCGGGATCTTCGCGTTTTTCCTGTTTATCGCTTTCCTGATTGTCAGCATTCTGTTCAGCGTTCAGCGTCTGCACGATATCGGCTGGTCGGGCTGGCTCTGGCTATTGAACCTTGTACCCTTTGTGGGCAGCTTCTTCCCGCTGGTGATCATGGTCGTACCGGGCAACACCGGCGCCAATCGCTATGGCCCTCCCCCTCCGGCAAACAGTACCGCAGTAAAAGTGCTGTGCTCCCTGTGGATTGTGTTCTTCGCGCTGATTTTTGCAGGTGGAATGCTGGGCGGGATCTCGGCGATCCAGCAGGAATACGAAAGCAATCTGGAAAGCAGCTACGAAAGTGGCTCGGTGACCACCGATGAAGTCGAAGTAGAAGTCGAATCACCCGTGGATTCCGCCGACGAAGCAGCCGAAGCGGCGCAGGCCCCTGTAGACTCTGCGAAAGAATGAACAGCGCTCCCCGCCGTGACACCCGCGTCGCTGGCGCGGAGCTGTTGCGATGGAGAATTGCATGACCCGTTACGCACTGATCACCGGCGCTTCCAGCGGCATTGGCTTGGCCATGGCCGAAGCGCTGGCCCGGCGCGGCCGCAGCCTGATTCTGGTGGCCCGACAGCGTGATCAGCTGGAAAGCATTGCGTTCGAATTGACCCAGCGTTTTGGCGTCGAGGTGCTGTTCCGCGCCTGCGATCTGGGCGAGCCGCTGCGCTTGTCCGGTTTCTTGCTGGAGCTGGAAGAAGGCGACCGGCAGATCGACTTGCTGGTGAACTGTGCAGGCATTGGCACCTGCGGCCCGTTTCTCGCGCAGGACTGGATGACCGAGCAGGACCTGATCGAAGTGAACATCCTCGCCCTCACCCGCCTGTGCCACGCGATCGGCAACAGCATGGCGCTGCAGGGTGGCGGGCAGATTCTCAACGTTGCTTCGGTGGCCGCGTTCAATCCCGGCCCGTGGATGAGCACTTATTACGCCAGCAAAGCCTATGTTCTGCACTTCTCCGAAGCCTTGCGAGTAGAACTCAAGCAAAGTGCTGTGAAGGTTTCGGTGCTTTGCCCCGGCCCGACGCGCACGGCATTTTTCCGCACGGCACAACTCAACAGCGACAAAATCAAAGACAGCAAATTGCTGATGAGCCCGGAGGAAGTTGCGCTGTACACCGTGCGCGCCCTCGACAAGAACCGGGCGATCATCATCCCGGGGCGCCGCAACCGCTGGTTCGCCTTTTTGCCGCGACTCGGTTCGCGCTGGCTCAATCGCACCATTGTCGGCATGGTCAACAAGGCTTACTGCCCGCGCTGAATTGCCCTACAGGTAAAACACTGGGCGGGATAAGCCACCCTGCGTACACTCAGACCAGCCCAAACAACGGAGAAAACAGCAGTGGATACTCTGTTCACCAAGATCATCAACCGGGAGATCCCGGCCAAGATCATTTACGAAGACGACCAGGTTCTGGCGTTTCACGACATCGCCCCTCAGGCACCGGTGCATTTCCTGGTGATCCCGAAGAAACCGGTGCGCACCCTCAATGACCTGACCGAAGACGACAAGGCACTGGCCGGGCATATTCTGTTCACTGCACAGCGTCTGGCGCTGGAGCTGGGTTGCGAAGAAGGTTTCCGCGTGGTGATGAACTGCAACGAGAAGGGTGGCCAGACGGTCTACCACATTCATATGCACGTCCTCGGTCAGCGTCAGATGAACTGGCCACCGGGCTAATATCCAGCAAACCTGTGTAGGAGCTGCCGAAGGCTGCGATCTTTTGATCTTCGAGTATCAAAAACAAGATCAAAAGATCGCAGCCTTCGGCGGCTCCTACATAAAGCAAAAAGCACATCCAGTGTGACTGATGACCCAGCGCAAACCTTCCCCGGCTGATTCGGTTAAACTGGTCGCCGAGATTCTTCCCGGAGGTCAGCATGACTACCCAACGTCACTACTCGCCGATTGACCGTCTTCTGCTGCAAGCCGATGCCGCGATGCGTACCCTGCTGCCCTTCAGCGGCCAGCCGTACCGTCCGTCGCCAGCCATTCTGCAGCCGGATACGCAAATGAGCGACGAAGACACCCGCCACGTCGCCGGTCTGATGCGCATCAACCATACCGGTGAAGTCTGCGCCCAGGCGCTGTATCAGGGGCAGGCGCTGACCGCCAAGCTACCGCAGGTGCGCGCAGCCATGGAGCACGCGGCCGAAGAAGAGATTGATCACCTGGTGTGGTGCGAACAGCGCATTCATCAGTTGGGCAGCCATACCAGCGTTTTGAATCCACTGTTTTACGGTATGTCGTTCGGTATTGGCGCGGTAGCCGGGTTGATCAGCGACAAGGTCAGCCTCGGGTTTGTCGCGGCGACCGAGCATCAGGTGTGCAAACATCTGAATGAACATCTGGAACAACTGCCGGCCGAGGACGAGAAATCCCGGGCGATTCTCGAGCAGATGCGCATTGATGAAGAACATCATGCCGAAAGTGCTTTGGAGGCTGGTGGGTTCCGTTTTCCGGCACCGGTGAAATTCGGGATGAGTATTCTGGCCAAGGTGATGACCAAGAGTACTTATCGGATCTGAGAACGGTATTGCTGCAGAGGGCAACTTCGCGAGCAGGCTCGCTCCCACAGGGGTTCGTGCCAGGAATGAAAAAGGCGACCGAAAGGTCGCCTTTTTTGTGCCCGGGAATCTTAGGTCGGCATGTTGCGCGCGTAGAAGATTTCGAGCATTTCGTGTTTCACCCGGTCGGTCACCTGAGCGCGTTGCTCCGCAGACAGGTTGCTGGTGGCGTCGCCAAACAGGTAGTTATCCAGTTCGAAGTTCTTCAGCAGCATTTTGGTGTGGAACAGGTTTTCCTGGTACACGTTCACGTCGGTCATCTGGTACGCGTCGCGAGTGTCTTCGGACAAGTAGTTCTGGATCGAATTGATCTCGTGGTCGATGAAGTGCTTGTTGCCTTCAACGTCACGGGTGAAGCCGCGCACACGGTAATCCACAGTCACGATGTCCGAATCGAACTGGTGAATGAGGAAATTGAGCGCTTTCAGCGGTGAAATGACACCACAAGTCGACACATCGATGTCCACACGGAAAGTTGCAATACCGTCGTCCGGATGGATTTCCGGGTAGGTGTGCACCGTGATATGACTCTTGTCGAGGTGGGCCAGGATAATTTCGGGCAACGGGCCCGGCGATTCTTCGATCTGGCTTTCAGTCGGGGTTACCGGCTCTTCAGAAATCAGAATCGTGACGCTGGCGCCCTGAGGTTCATAGTCCTGACTGGCAATATTCAGGATGTTGGCACCAATGATCTCGACAACTTCTGTGAGAATCTGCGTCAGGCGTTTCGCGTTGTACTCTTGATTGATGTACTCAACGTAAGCCTGCTGGTCTTGCGGGGTTTCCGCGTAGCAGATGTCATAGATGTTGAAGCTCAAGGTCTTTGTCAGGTTATTGAACCCGTGGAGCTTGAGTTTGCTTTTCACCGTTAAAAACTCTCTATGTATGCGGCCCGGCCGCGTGATCAAGCATGCCCGTCAAGTGCGAACAACGCACCTGCGTAGGACGGTTAACACCTCTTCGCGATGGCGATTTTGGTTATCTGTTCAGGCGGCTGATCCGTCGGCTGACCGATCACTGCCCTGAAAAAAGTGGCGCATTATGCAGACGTCAGCGAGGGATCGCCAGAGTCTGCACTGCTTTTATGATAGTTGAATGTCGGTTCAACCGAGTTCGACGATTTCGTAATCGTGAGTGATTGCCACGCCAGCGGCGCCGAGCATGATCGAGGCCGAGCAATACTTCTCGGCGGACAGTTCGATCGCGCGTTTGACCTGGGCTTCTTTCAGACCACGACCCTTGACCACGAAATGCATGTGGATCTTGGTGAACACCTTCGGATCTTCGGTCGCGCGCTCTGCTTCGAGAAAGGCTTCGCAGCTTTCAACAGCCTGGCGGGACTTCTTCAGAATGCTGACCACGTCGAAGTTACTGCAACCGCCCACGCCCAGCAGGAGCATTTCCATCGGGCGAACACCCAGATTACGACCACCGGCGTCCGGCGGACCGTCCATCACCACGACATGACCGCTACCGGATTCGCCGAGGAACATGGCTTCGCCAGCCCATTGGATGCGTGCCTTCATCGCCCAGACTCCACTGTAAAAAAAGGGTCGCCAGCTTAGCACAGGGCTTTGCCCGGACAGCGAGCCACGTTCCTAGGACAGATGCTTCTGCCCTGTAGGTAATTTCTCGAATTTGCGACGAAGTGTCTGTTAAGCTGGCGCCAATTCGCTGGCGCCCATGCCGGCTGTGTAGCGACCGCCTTCAGCGCCTCATAAAAAAATCAAACATCACCGTGCAGTCTTTTCGGGATACAACCATGGTTGCTATTACCCCCACACCCAAAATCAAGAACCTCGACAAGCTGTTGATGCATTGTCAGCGCCGTCGCCATGCGGCCAAAAGCAATATCATCTGTGCGGGCGATCGCTCGGACACGCTGTACTTCATCATCAAGGGCTCGGTGACAATCCTGATCGAGGATGACGACGGCCGCGAGATGATCATCGCTTACCTTAATGCCGGGGATTTCTTTGGCGAATTGGGCCTGTTCGAGCAGGCGGGACAGGAACAGGAACGCAGCGCCTGGGTGCGGGCCAAGGTTGAATGCGAAACTGCAGAAATCAGCTACGCCAAGTTCCGCGAATTGTCGCAGCAAGACCCGGACATTCTTTACGTGCTTAGCGGACAAATCGCACAACGCCTGCGCAACACCACGCGCAAGGTTGGCGACTTGGCGTTCTTCGACGTGACCGGTCGTGTAGCCCGCTGCCTATTGGAGTTGTGCAAGCAGCCGGACGCGATGACGCACCCGGACGGCATGCAGATCAAGGTGACCCGTCAGGAAATCGGCCGGATTGTCGGTTGTTCGCGGGAGATGGTCGGTCGCGTGCTCAAGGATCTTGAGGAACGCAACCTGGTCGATGTGAAAGGCAAGACCATGGTGGTCTACGGTACGCGGTAAGCCCGAATATCAGGCGCTGTAGATCTGCGCCAGCATCAGACGAAACAACTCATCGAGACGCGCCAAGGCCTGTGGCGCGTTGAATTTCTCATGCAGGGCAATGTGGCTTTCAGCCCGCACCCGTTGCTCCAGGCCGCATGCTTCGTTGAAGCGATTGACCGCCGCAACCATCGACTCGCGCTCGTTATCCATCAGCATCGCACCGTGTACCAGACCGACCGGACGCTGTCCGCCCTGGCTTTGGCGCCAGCGCTGGGCCGTGCCGACCATTTTGCGGCCATCGAGGTTGACGTTGAAGCGACCGTCGCAGAATGCGCCATCGATTTCGCCCAATGATGATGCGCCACCCAACTCGTCGAGCAACTGGCAGATCGGATCGCAGAGACGGTGGTAGCCGGTTTCGATGCGGTTCAGATCGCCTTCGCTGCGCGGTGGCGCATAGACGAGTGCGATATTGATTGTGGCGGCCGATTGCGGAACGGGCTCGCCGCCAGTTTCGCGCAAGAGCACCGGCCAGCCAGCGGCGGCAGAGACTTCGCAGGCACGGTCGAAACCGGGAAGACGATTGAGGCGGCGCGGCATGACCAGGGCGCGATCGCTGGGTTGCCAGAAAAGCAGGCCGAACTCTGAGTCGCCGGCGCAGACCGAGGCCAGCAAATCCTGTTCGGCTTGCAGGCCGGCTTCGATGGTCAGGGGGGTTGGCAGCGACATGGAAGGCTCCGGCAGATCTGGAATCTTTGGGGATTTCTAGTACCTCATCGCGAGCAGGCTCACTCCTACAATTGGAACGCGTTCCCCTGTAGGAGTGAGCCTGCTCGCGATGGCGTCGACTCGGTCTGGAGCGAATCAATCGAGGGTCGAACCGCTGATGGAAGTGCCACGCTCCGGGAAGAACAGTCGCTGCAGTTCAGTGCCCGGATTTTCCGCGCGCATGAACGCTTCACCGACGAGGAACGAATAGACGTCGCTGATTTCCATCAATTCGACATCGGCGCGATTGAGAATACCGCTCTCGGTAATGACCAGACGATCGCGCGGAATGCGCGGCAGCAGGTCGAGGGTGGTTTCCAGGCTGACGTCGAAGGTGTGCAGATTGCGGTTGTTGACCCCGACCAGTGGTGTGTCGAGGGTTTTCAACGCGCGCTCCAACTCATCGCCATCGTGTACTTCGACCAGCACATCGAGACCGACGCTTTTGGCGACGGCGGCCAGCTCGGCCATTTTCACGTCATCCAGTGCGGAGACGATCAACAGCACACAGTCGGCGCCCAGCGCACGGGCTTCAACGATCTGGTAAGGATCAATCATGAAGTCCTTGCGGATCACCGGCAGGCTGCACGCGGTACGAGCCTGTTGCAGGTACGCATCGGCGCCCTGGAAGTAATCGATATCGGTCAGTACGGAAAGACAGGTCGCCCCACCCTTCTCGTAGCTTTTGGCGATGTCGGCCGGAACGAAGTTCTCGCGAATCACGCCTTTGCTCGGCGAGGCCTTTTTGATTTCGGCAATCACCGCAGGCTGCTTCTTCTTCGCCTGCGCCAGCAATGCCTGGGCGAAACCACGGGGTGCATCGGCCGCCTTGGCCAGACTTTCCAGCTCGCTCAGGCTGACGCGAGCGCTACGCTCGGCGACTTCCTGGACTTTACGCGCCAGAATGTTTTCCAGAACCGTCGGTACACTCATCCCTCATTCTCCACTCTGAATACCGCGGTAAAGGCACCCAGCTCCTCAAGTTTTTCCCGAGCGAGACCGGTGTGCAAGGCGTCGTGCGCAAGCTCGACGCCCTGTTTCAAACTACTCGCCACGTCGGCGGCGTACAGCGCGGCACCGGCGTTGAGCACAATCATTTCGGCGGCTTTCTGACCGTTTTCGGTCTTGCGCTTGCCGAGAGCATCGCGGATCAGTGCCAGCGAAGCCTCCGGGCCTTCGACCGACAGACCGTGCAGGCTCTGGCTCTTCATGCCGAGATCTTCTGGCTCGACCCAATACTCGGTGATTTCGTTGTTCTTCAGTTCCGCCACAAAGGTTGGTGCGGCGAGACTGAACTCGTCCAGGCCGTCCTTCGAATGCACCACCAGCACATGCTTGCTGCCCAAGCGTTGCAAGACTTCGGCCAATGGCCGGCACAGTGCCTGGGTGAACACGCCCACCACCTGATGCTTCACACCGGCCGGATTCGTAAGCGGGCCGAGCATGTTGAACAGCGTACGCAGGCCGAGATCGCGGCGCGGGCCGGCGGCGTACTTCATGGCTTTGTGATGGGTCTGGGCGAACATGAAACCGATACCGACGTTGTCGATGCAACGCGCTACCTGAACCGGCGTCAGGTTCAGATAGATGCCGGCAGCTTCGAGCAAGTCGGCGCTGCCGCTCTTGCCCGAGACTGCGCGGTTGCCGTGCTTGGCGACAGTGCAACCGGCAGCGGCAACAACAAACGAAGAAGCCGTCGACACGTTGAAGATATTGGCACCGTCACCGCCGGTACCGACCACATCGACCACGCCGTCGAGGGTCTTCAGTTCAACCTGATCGGCCAGCTCACGCATCACCGACACCGCGCCGACGATCTCGTCGATGCTCTCGCTCTTCATGCGCATGGCCATCATGAACGCGCCGATCTGCGCGTCAGTGCATTGGCCGGTCATGATTTCGCGCATCACATCGCGCATCTCATCGGTGCTGAGGTCGAGGTGATCGACGATACGGCTCAGGGCTGTCTTGATATTCATGGGAAGTCCTTAGCGCGTGCCGCCGGTTTGTTTGAGGAAGTTGGCAAACAGTTCATGACCCTGCTCGGTCAGGATCGACTCGGGGTGGAACTGTACGCCCTCAATGTTCAGGGTCTTGTGACGCAGGCCCATGATTTCTTCGACCGAACCGTCATCGTGCTGGGTCCATGCGGTCAGTTCCAGGCAATCGGGCAACGTGTCGTGCTTGACGATCAGCGAGTGGTAACGGGTGACCGTCAGCGGATGGTTCAGGCCAGCGAAAACGCCCTTGTCCTCGTGGAATACCGGACTAGTCTTACCGTGCATTACCTGACGCGCGCGCACTACATCGCCGCCAAAAGCCTGGCCGATGGACTGGTGACCCAGGCAGACGCCGAGGATTGGCAGTTTGCCGGCAAAGTGCTTGATGGCTTCGATGGAGATACCGGCCTCGGTCGGCGTGCACGGGCCTGGGGACACCACGATGCGCTCAGGCTTGAGTGCTTCGATTTCGGCGACGGTCAATTCGTCGTTGCGCACGACTTTGACGTCGGCACCCAATTCGCCAAGGTATTGCACAACGTTGTAAGTAAAGGAGTCGTAGTTGTCGATCATCAGCAACATGGCGTTTCGAACCTCTTGAATTCTGATTTGAAAACAGCCTTCAGATCACTTGCCCGCAGGGCGCTGCACGATGTCGGACGCAGATAGACGCGTCGGCACAGCGGCATTTCAAACAGGCAAGGAAGGCAAAGCGATACAGATCCGGCGGGGCCGGCAGAAAAGATTCAGGCGCGCCAACGCCAGCGGGCGTGTGCCTTGATGACTTGATCCAGAAGTTTGCTGGTGATCAACACGGGGAATGTCTCGTTCATACGTTCCAGCACAGTAACTTAGCTGGGCGGGGCGTGCAATATGGCCGGGGCTTTGGGGAATAAATCCAGGGGAGGATTCGCGACCGATGGCAAAACGCCGGGAGTTTTTGGTACTGTCGTTTCGTTCACCTACAACAATAAATAAACGGACTTGCTCATGATCAAACAGACGTTGTTTGTACCGCTGGCCGGCTGCCTGCTCGCACTGGCCTGCGCCCAGGCCAACGCAGCGCCCAATCCTTATTCCAGTTTCATTGTGTTTGGCGACAGCCTCAATGATGCCGGTACCTTCACCGACACTGGCGGACCGGCCGGCTCCACCGAGCGTTACACCAACCGGACCGGGCCGGTTTATCAGGATGGCAGCGGGGAACTGTATTCATTGAACTCCACGCAGTTGCTCGGCAGACGCCTTGGCTTTTCGCCAGACCAGACAGCCTCTTCCAGCTCCGCCGTGCGCGCCGAAAACGGCCAGCCGGACGGCAACAACTGGGCGGTTGGCGGTTATCGCACCGACCAGATCCTCGACTCGATCACGACGCAATCCGCCACCGGTGAACGCACCCGTGCCGGTTACCTGCCCTCAAACGGCTTCCGCGCCGACCCGAATGCGCTGTATTACATTTCCGGCGGCGGTAACGACTTCCTGCAAGGACGAATTCTCAGCCTGCCGCAAGCCAACGCCGCCGCCGATCGGCTGGCCGACAGCGTGCAAACCCTGCAAACCGCCGGTGCCAAATACGTGATGGTCTGGCTGTTGCCTGATGTTGGCCTGACGCCAGCGATCAACGGTACGCCACTGCAAACCTTCAGCAGTCAACTCGCCACCCAGTTCAACAGTCAGTTGGTCACACGCCTGCAAGGCATCAACGCCGAAATCATTCCGCTGAACATTCCGGTACTGCTCTCGGAAGTGTTCGCCGATCCTGGGCGCTTTGGCCTCGCGACCGATCAGAACCTGACCGCGACCTGCTTCAGCGGCAATAGCTGCACCGAGAACGCCCGTTACGGGATCAACAGCGCGACACCCGATCCGAGCAAGCTGATCTACAACGACGGAGTGCATCCAACCGAGGCCGGACAAAAACTGATCTCCGATTACGCCTACTCCCTGCTCGCCGCGCCGTGGGAACTGACGCTGCTACCAGAAATGGCCCACGCCACAGTGCGCGCGCATCAGGATGAACTGCGCAACCAATGGCAGGCGGATTGGGAGAATTGGCAAGCGGTCGGTCAATGGCGCGCCATTGTCTCGGCGGGCGGCCAGCATCTGGATGTCGACAGCCAAAGCAGCGGCGCCAGCGCTGATGGCAGCGGATACAACCTCAACGTCGGTGGCAGCTATCGCTTGAATGAAGCCTGGCGCGTCGGTGTGGCGGGCGGTTTCTACCGGCAGAATCTGGAGGCCGGTCATAACGATTCGGACTACAAACTCAACAGCTACATGGCCACGGCATTTGCCCAGTACCAGCAAAACCGCTGGTGGGCTGACGCGGCGTTGACCGGTGGCAAACTCGACTACGACAACCTCAAGCGCAAGTTTGATCTGGGCGCCAGCGAAGGTGCGGAGAAAGGCGACACTGACGGCAGCCTCTGGGCCTTCAGCGCGCGTGTCGGTTACGACATTGCCCAGCCGGGCAGCGAGTGGCACCTGTCGCCATTCGTCAGCGCCGATTACGCCAGCGTTGATGTCGATGGCTACTCCGAGAAGAGCAATCGCGCCACGGCGCTGACCTTCGATGATCAGACCCGCGACTCGAAACGCCTGGGGCTGGGCTTGCAGGGCAAGTACAACATCACCCCGCAAACCCAAGTGTTCGGCGAATACGCCCACGAACGTGAGTACGAAGATGACGTACAAAAGGTCAACATCGCGCTCAATACCTTGCCGGCCAACGACTTCACACTTGAGGGCTATACGCCGCAAAGTCATTTGAACCGCTTGAGTCTGGGTGTGAGCCACAAACTCACGGCGGATCTGGCGCTGCGTGGCGGTTATTCGTTGCGCAAGGATGATGATTTTACCCAGCAGGGCGTTAACGTCGGGGTGGTGCTGGACTTTTAAACCCCTGGCACAAAAAAAGCGGCGCCCTCGCGGGCGCCGCTTTTTTATTGCCGGACACAGATCAAAATGCAGGAGTGAGCCTGCTCGCGATTGCGGTGATTCACTCAACAAATCCGTTGAATGTTAATCCGCTATCGCGAGCAGGCTCACTCCTACAAGGGTTTTGTGTGGACTCAGGCTTCCGGGGTTTGCTCGGCCAGGGCGACGGCGCGGAACATCGCACGGCGTTTGTTCAGGGTTTCTTCCCATTCCAGCGCCGGCACCGAGTCGGCAACGATGCCGCCACCGGCCTGCACGTGCAGCTCGCCGTTCTTGATCACCGCCGTGCGAATCGCGATTGCAGTGTCCATGTTGCCGTTCCAGGCGAAATAACCGACCGCGCCACCGTACACACCACGCTTGACCGGCTCCAGTTCGTCGATGATTTCCATCGCGCGAATCTTCGGCGCACCCGACAAGGTGCCCGCCGGCAGAATCGCCCGCAGTGCGTCCATCGCCGTCAACCCGGCCTTCAACTGGCCGGTAACGTTGGAGACGATGTGCATCACATTGGAATAACGTTCGATGACCATTTTCTCGGTGAGCTTCACCGAGCCGATTTCCGAAACACGACCGGTATCGTTACGGCCCAGATCGATCAGCATCAAGTGCTCGGCGATCTCTTTGTCGTCCGACAGCAGATCTTCTTCCAGCGCCACATCGGCTTCTTCGGTGGCGCCACGTGGGCGAGTACCGGCAATCGGGCGCACGGTGATCAGATTGTCTTCAACCCGCACCAGCACTTCCGGCGAACTGCCAACGACGTGGAAGTCGCCGAAGTTGAAGAAGTACATGTAAGGCGTCGGGTTGAAGCAACGCAGGGCGCGGTACAGATCGATGGGTGCAGCCTTGAAGTCGATCGACATGCGTTGCGACGGCACGACCTGCATGCAGTCACCGGCCAGGATGTATTCCTTGATGGTGTCGACGGCTTTTTCGTAATCGTCCTGAGTGAAACTGGAACGGAATACCGGATCAGCCGCCTGCTGCTTGCTGAAATCCAGGCCACGGCGCGGGGTGATCGGCTGACGCAGTTTTTCCAGCAATGCCTGCAATTGCGCCTGACCTTGTTCGAAGGCATCCGCCTGCGCAGGGTCGGCCAGGACGATCGCGTGCATCTTGCCGGCGAGGTTATCGAACACCACGACCGCGTCGGAGACCATCAGCAGAATGTCCGGCACACCCAGCGGATCCGGGTTCGGGCATTTGCCCAAGCGCTTCTCGACATAACGTACGCAGTCATAACCGAAGTAACCGACCAGACCACCGTTGAAACGCGGCAGACCGGCGATTGTCGGCACGTTGTAGCGCGCTTTGAAGGTTTCAACGAAGGCCAGCGGGTCTTCAACATCGTGGCTTTCGGTTTCAACGCCATCAACGGTGATGCTGACGTGATGGTCGTGAACCCGCAGCACGGTGCGGCACGGCAGGCCGATGATCGAGTAACGGCCCCACTTCTCGCCGCCCTGCACCGATTCAAGCAGGTAGGAGTTGGGCTGGTCGGCCAGTTTCAGGTAAATCGACAGCGGCGTGTCGAAGTCGGCCAGGGTTTCGCAGGCCAACGGAATGCGGTTGTAGCCGTCAGCGGCCAAGCGCAGGAATTCTTCGCGGATCATAAGGTGCCTCGTGGTGTGAGGGGCAAATCAGTCAGGTATGCAAACGCGCCGGCAGGCCGGCCAGGAACAAGTCAGGCGCGCCAACGCCAGCGGGCCAGGGCCTTGATGACTTTCATCCAGAGTTTGCGAGTGACCACCACGATGGCGTTTCCAGAACGGGATTGAGCAGCGTCGGGCAACGTTATCTCAGCGGCGGAACCTAGGCAACCGGGAATTAGCTTGCGCAGATCGTCGATGACCAGCGCCGGTGATTCTTCGGCAATCGGTCGGCCATGGTTGTAGCCATAACTCAGCGCTACGCATTTGACCCCCGCCGCTTTCGCCGCCAGCACATCGCTGCGCGAGTCGCCGACGAACAACGATTGCGAGGCCGGAATGTTGGCCATTTTCATTACAAAAAACAGCGCGGCTGGATCCGGTTTCTTCTGCGGCAAGGTATCGCCGCCAATGATCCACTTGAAGTAGCGGCCGATTTTCATCTGATCCAGCAACGGCGCGACGAAGCGCTCCGGCTTGTTGGTGATCAGCGCCATGGCCACGCCCTGCTTGTGCAGCCACTTGAGAGTGTCGCGCACGCCGGGATAGACCACGGTCAGCTCATGGCTGGCGCCGTAGGCTTGCATGAACACTTCCAGTGCATGCTCGGCCTCAACGTCATCCACCGCCGAATGATCGATGCCACCGGCCAAGGCGCGGCGCACCAGGACCGGCGCGCCGTTGCCCACCCACTCGCGCACCGATTCGATGCCCGCAGGTTGGCGGCCAAGTGAGAGCAGCATGGTGTCCACCGCCGCTGCCAGGTCTGGAACCGAGTCGATCAGTGTGCCATCCAGATCGAACATCACCAGCCGTGGCAGTTTCCCCGGGAACAGCTGCTCAAACCCGCTCATGGGCGCGCCAGCGCCAGTTCGGAACGCATCTTGTCGATGACTTCCTGATAGTTCGGCGCATTGAAGATCGCCGAGCCGGCAACAAAGGTGTCAGCGCCCGCCGCGGCGATTTCGCGGATGTTGTTGACGTTGACGCCGCCGTCGATTTCCAGACGGATGTCACGGCCAGAGGCATCGATGATCGCTCGCGCTTCGCGCAGTTTGTCGAGGGTGCCGGGAATGAATTTCTGCCCGCCGAAGCCTGGGTTGACGCTCATCAGCAAGACCATATCGACCTTGTCGATCACGTACTTGAGCACGTCCAGCGGCGTCGCCGGGTTGAACACCAGACCGGATTTGCAGCCGCCTTCACGGATCAGTTGCAGCGAACGATCAACGTGCAGCGTGGCTTCCGGGTGGAAGGTGATGTAGGTGGCGCCGGCTTCGATGAAGTCGCCAACGATACGATCCACCGGGCTGACCATCAGGTGCGCATCGATCGGCGCGGTGACGCCGTACTTGCGCAATGCCGCGCAGACCATCGGACCGATGGTCAGGTTTGGCACGTAGTGATTGTCCATGACGTCGAAGTGGACGAAGTCGGCGCCAGCGGCAAGAACGTTGTCTACTTCCTCGCCGAGGCGGGCGAAGTCGGCGGAGAGAATCGACGGAGCAATTACGAAGGGCTGCATGACGCACCTTTTCTGAGCTAAATCACGATGGCGCGCATTGTATACCTCAAGTTTCCAAGCGCGCACCGTGACCGCGATGATTGGGTTGTGCCATGACGGAGGACGGGCGCTGACTCAATACGCCGCGCGGTAGATCTTCTCGATGTCCCCAGCGCTGAGTTTGCGCGGATTGTTGCGCATCAGCCGCTCAATGCCCGCCGCTTCCACGGCCATCGCCGGGATTGCCTCTTCCGGCACACCGAAACTGCGCAGCCCGGCCGGAATTTCCACGGCTGCGCACAGATCGCTCATTGCCTGCACGGCTTTATCCGCTGCTTCGGCGGCACTCAGATGAGCAGTCTTCACCCCCATGGCTTCGGCAATATCCTGCATGCGTTCGACGCAGGCCATCTTGTTCCAGGTCATGACATACGGCAGCAGCAAGGCATTGCTGACGCCATGGGCAATGTTGAAACGCCCGCCCAGCGGATACGCCAGCGCATGCACCGCGCCGACCCCGGCATTGCCGAACGCCATGCCGGCCATCAGGCTGGCGGTGGCCATGTCTTCGCGCGCTTGCAGGTTGGTGCCGTTGGCGTAGGCCTTGGGCAACGCGTTGGCGATCAGCTTGATGGCGCCGATGGCCAGCGAGTCGGTGATCGGCGAGGCATTCACCGACAGATAGGATTCCATGGCGTGCACCAGCGCGTCGACACCACTGGCGGCGGTGACGCTGCGCGGGCAGGTCAGGGTCATCTGCGGGCTGACCAGCGCCACGTCCGGTAATAGAAAGTCGCTGACGATGCCTTTCTTCAACTGCGCGACTTTGTCCGAGAGGATCGCGACGTTGGTAACTTCGGAACCGGTGCCGGCGGTGGTCGGGATGGCGATCAGCGGCGGGCCTTTGCGCGGCACCTGGTCGACGCCGAACAGGTCCTCCAGCGCGCCGTGGTAACCGGCGTAGGCGGCGACGCTTTTGGCGATGTCGATGGCACTGCCGCCACCGAGGCCGATCAAACCATCATGCCCGCCTTCGCGGTAGACACGCATGCAGTCTTCGACGATGGCAATTTCCGGGTCTGGCAAAACGCGGTCAAAAATCTCGTAGTCGCGACCACCGAGTTGCACCAGCGCCAGCTCTACCGTGCCGGATTTGACCAGCGCGGCATCGGTGACGATCAATGGGTTGTCGATGTCGAGGCGTGTGAGTTCGGCGGCCAGTTGTTCGATGGCGGCGGCGCCGGTGATCAGTTTATGAGCGATTTTGAACTGGGACAGACTCATCGTGCGCAGCCTCTTATAGATGTGGGAGCTGGGCACAAGATTAGCTGGGGAATTGGGGTTGTCTGCTATTCATCTGGTGAATGACCCCTCGCAGGCGAGAGCAAGAGCAAGAGCCCCTCACCCTAGCCCTCTCCCCGAGGGAGAGGGGACTGACCGCGTTGTACTCTCGAAGTACACCGACCTGAAATACCGAGTCGAACTCAGGCCTCGAAAGCCATGAAGATCTGCTCCCTTTCCCCCTCGCCCCCCCTGGGGGAGAGGGCTGGGGTGAGGGGGTAAGCTTTTGATCTGGCCCTTAAACCTGAGCAGTCCGCAGTTTTTCGCTACGACCACGCAGCCATTCCAGGGTCAGCAACAAGATGACCGAGAAGGCAATCAGCAACGTAGCAGCAGCCGCAATCGTCGGGCTGAGGTTCTCGCGAATCCCGCTGAACATCTGCCGAGGCAACGTCGCCTGCTCGGGACCTGCGAGAAACAGCGTCACCACCACCTCATCAAACGACGTCGCAAAGGCAAACAGCGCCCCGGAAATCACCCCCGGCGCAATCAGCGGCAAGGTCACTCGGCGGAACGCCGTCAGTGGCGATGCACCGAGACTCGCCGCCGCCCGCACCAGATTGTGATTAAACCCCTGCAACGTCGCCGACACCGTGATGATCACAAACGGCACACCCAGCACCGCATGCACGACGATCAATGAGAAGAAGCTGTTGCCCAATCCCAGCGGCGCGAAGAACAGATAACTCGCCACACCGATGATCACCACCGGCACCACCATCGGCGAAATCACCAACGCCATCACCAGTGATTTGCCGGGGAAGTCACCGCGAGTAAGACCGATCGCCGCCAGCGTACCGAAGACCATCGCCAGTACCGTCGCCGCCGGGGCAACAATGATGCTGTTCTTCAGTGCGCGCATCCATTCCGCCGAGGCGAAGAAGTCGTGGTACCACTGCAGCGAGAAACCCTGCAGCGGATAGACCAGAAAACTCCCCGAGTTGAACGACAGCGGAATGATCACCAGCACCGGCAGAATCAGGAACAACAGAATCAAGCCGCAGAGAATCCGCAGGCTGTAGAACCACACCCGTTCAATGGGCGACATGTAAGGACTCAGCATTTCGAATTCCCCTTAGCTCAGGCGCAGGCGACTGGCGCCGACCAGCCAGCTGTAAATCAGATAAAGCACTACAGTCGCCAGCAGCAACAGCCCGCCCAGCGCGGTGGCCATGCCCCAGTTGATGCTGGTGTTGGTGTAGAAGGCGACGAAGTAGCTGACCATTTGATCGTTCGGGCTGCCGAGCAGCGCCGGGGTGATGTAGTAGCCGATGGCGAGGATGAACACCAACAGGCAACCGGCGCCAACACCGGCGTAGGTCTGCGGGAAGTACACCCGCCAGAAACTGGCGAACGGGTGGCAGCCGAGGGAAATGGCGGCACGCATGTAGGTAGGCGAGATGCCTTTCATCACGCTGTAGATCGGCAGAATCATGAACGGCAGCAGGATGTGCACCATCGAGATGTACACACCGGTGCGGTTGAACACCAGTTCCAGCGGTTTATCGATGATGCCCATGGCCATCAGGCCGCTGTTGATCAACCCGCCGGATTGCAGGAGCACGATCCACGCGGCGACGCGCACCAGGATCGAGGTCCAGAACGGCAGCAGCACCAGAATCATCAGCAGGTTGCTTTGCCGCGATGGCAGGTTCGCCAACAGGTAGGCCAGTGGATACGCGAGCACCAGACAGATCACGGTGATGACCAGGCCCATCCAGAACGTGCGGGCGAAGATGTCGAGATAGATCGCCTGATCCGGCGTGGCCGGGGCGATTTCGCCGAGGTCGTCGATGCGGTGATCGACTGCCGCCAGCAGGTAATACGGGGTGATGCTGCTGGTGTTGCGTTTGACCGCTTGCCAGTAGGCCGGGTCGCCCCAACGTTCGTCGAGTGCTTCCAGCGCTTCTTTATAAGAGGCCGGTTCGCTGGCGAACGGCAGCGCCCGGGCGGTTTTGGTCAACAGGCTGCGATAGCCGGCCAACTCCATGTTCAAGCGCTTGGACAGATCGCCCAGCGTCTGGTTTTTGCGCGCTTCGGCGAGGTCTTCGCCGGCGGCTTTGTAGACCGGTTCAGCGGGCAGGCCGCGGCCGTCCCAACTGGCGATGGCCGCCACGGTGCGCGGCATGCCGCCGACCACTTCGGGGTTGCCGACGCTTTTGTAGAGCAGCGCCACGATCGGCACCAGAAACACCAGCAACAGAAACAGCACCAGCGGCGCAATCAGCGCTCGAGCCTTCCAGCGGTTGACCCGCTCGGCGCGCTTGAGCTTCTGCTTCAAGGTGGGGCTGTTGCCCTCGTTCAGGGGAACGGCGATGGCCATGACGTACTCCGCAAATCTTTGATCGTTACAGAGGTGGTGAATACCACCTCGAACTTTTGCTACTGATCGTTCCCACGCTCTGCGTGGGAATGAATCCAGTGACGCTCTGCGTCACACGGGGACGCGGAGCGTCCCGGGCGGCGTTCCCACGCAGAGCGTGGGAACGATCATCCGGAAAGCCGTCGGCCCGTATGCTCGGGTTACTTCGCAGCCCAGGAGTTGAAGCGCTGCTCCAGTTGCTCGCCGTTGTCAGCCCAGAAGCTGACGTCGATCTGCACCTGGTTGGCGATGTTTTCCGGGGTGGTCGGCATGTCTTTGAGGACGTCCTTGGCCAGCAGCGGTACGGCTTGGGTGTTAGCCGGGCCATAGGCGATGTTTTCCGAGTAGGTCTTCTGCTGCTGCGGCTGTACCGAGAAGGCGATGAACTTCTTCGCCGCTTCCGCGCGTTTGGCGTCCAGACCTTTCGGGATGGCCCAGGCGTCGAAGTCGTAGATACCGCCGTTCCACACCACTTTCAGGTTGGATTCCTTCTGCACCGCCGCGATGCGACCGTTGTAAGCCGAGCTCATCACCACGTCACCGGAAGCGAGGTATTGCGGCGGTTGCGCGCCGGCTTCCCACCACTGAATGCTTGGCTTCAGCTCATCAAGCTTCTTGAACGCGCGATCCTGGCCGCCCTTGCTCGCCAGCTCTTTGTAGACGTCTTTCGGCGCTACGCCATCGGCCATCAAAGCGAATTCGAGGGTGTACTTGGCGCCTTTGCGCAGGCCACGTTTACCCGGGAATTTCTTGGTGTCCCAGAAATCCGCCCAACTGGTCGGGGCGGTTTTCAGCTTGTCGGCGTTGTAAGCCAACACGGTCGACCAAACGAAGAAGCCCACGCCGCACGGCTGAATCGCGCCTTTGACGTAGTCTTCAGTCTTGCCGAACAGCGCCGGGTCGAGTTGTTCGAACATGTCTTCGTCGCAGCCACGGGACAGCTCTGGCGATTCAACTTCGACCAAGTCCCACGACACGCTCTTGGTGTCGACCATGGCTTTGACCTTGGCCATTTCGCCGTTGTACTCGCCAGCGACGATCTTGCCGTTGCCCGCCGCTTCCCACGGTGCATAGAAGGCTTTGACTTGCGCGGCCTTGTTCGCCCCGCCAAACGACACCACGGTCAAATCCGGGCCGGCGGCCATCGCGCTGGCCGCACCCATCAGGCCCAGGGTCAGGGCGGTGAACTTCAGGGATCTCAACATTTATTGTTCTCTCCACGTGCAGGGTTGGTGTTGGTATTGCCGGGGCGATCAGTTCGCCTCTAGAAGAGGATCGAGTGCGCGTACGTGCTCGACCTGCCAGCCAAGCGGAACCACGTCACCGACCGCGAGCGCTGGATCGAGCTCGGCAATCGGCTGTTTCACGAAGAAGTCGGTCTTGCCGCAGACTTCCAGGCGCACCCGGACGTGGTCGCCCAGATAGATGAATTCCGCCACCCTCCCTGAGAAGCGGTTAACGCATTGATCGCTGGAACCGTTGAGACTGATGCGCTCCGGACGGATCGACAAAGTCACCGGTTCGCCGGTCTGGCCGACGTTGACCGCCAGCGCCTCGACCTTTTCGCCACGGCCCAACTCGACCACGCAACGCTCGCCGTTCTGGCTCAACAGGCGACCGTTAAGGCGGTTGTTTTCACCGATGAAGTTGGCAACAAAGGTATTTTTCGGCTCTTCGTAAAGTGTGCGCGGCGGGGCGATCTGCTGGATTTCGCCCTGATGGAATACCGCAACGCGATCGGACATGGTCAGCGCTTCGCCCTGATCGTGGGTCACGTAGACCACGGTTACGCCGAGGCGCTGGTGCAGGTGTTTGATTTCCATCTGCATGTGTTCACGCAGTTGCTTGTCGAGGGCGCCGAGGGGTTCGTCCATCAGCACCAGTTGCGGTTCGAACACCAGCGCGCGGGCCAGCGCCACACGCTGCTGCTGACCACCGGACAACTGCGCCGGGTAGCGCGAGGCAAACGCATCGAGCTGGACCATGCTGAGGACTTTCTTGACCTTGTCGTTGACGTCGCTTTTATTCAGGCCACGCACGCTCAGCGGGAACGCGAGGTTTTCGGCGACGGTCATGTGCGGGAACAGCGCGTAGTTCTGGAACACCATGCCGATGTCACGCTTGTGTGGCGGCACGTTGTTGATCGAACGCCCGGCCAGCAGGATCTCGCCAGCGGTCGGCGTTTCGAAACCGGCGAGCATCATCAGGCTGGTGGTCTTGCCGGAACCGGACGGCCCGAGCAGGGTGAGAAATTCGCCTTTGCGAATGTCCAGGTTGAGGTCTTTGACGATCAGGTTCTCGCCGTCGTAGCTCTTCTGCACTCCACGAAAGCTGACCAGCACATCACTGGCCCCTGCGTTTGTATCGACCTGGCTCATACCCACACCTTTGTTGTTGATGACTGCTTGTGGGTTAAGCCTAGTGGCTGCTGACAGGCGCGCAAATCGGGGCGCAGGAGAGAATCGCCTCAGCCGGATGGAAGGTTGGGGGTAGGGATTGCCCTACAAGGATGGCGCTAATGGATAAGGCAGTGGCGAGGGTTGAGCTGCAAGCTGCAAGAACAAGCAAAAGCGCCTGTCGCTAACAGATATGCTCACAATCCAGGGTTAAACAACGAAACCTGTGGGAGCTGGCTTGCCAGCGATAGCGGTGGATCAGCCGACATTGATGTGATTGACATGCCCTCATCGCTGGCAAGCCAGCTCCCACAGAGTTTTGTGGTGCATTTAGAGGAGTTTGTGTTCCATCGCGTATTTGACCAGTTCGGCCAGCGAGGTGATGTTGAGCTTCTGCATCAGCCGCGCCTTGTGGGTGCTGATGGTTTTGCTGCTCAGCGCCAGTTGCTGGGCGATGTCGTTGACGTTGGCGCCCTGGGCCAGGCGTTCGAACACCGAGAACTCGCGCTCGGACAGCAACGAATGCAGCGGCCGTGCATCGGTCAGGCCGACTTCAAACACCATGCGATCCGCCAGATCCGGATCAATGTATCGCCCACCCGCCGCGACTTTACGAATGGCGGTGAGCAACAGCGCCGGGTCACTGTCCTTGGTCGCATACCCGGCGGCTCCGACCTTCAGCGCCCGCGCAGCCATCTGCGCTTCGTCGTGCATAGATAGCACCAGGATCGCCGGTGGATTGTTCAGCGCGCGGATTCGCGGGATCGCCTCCAGGCCATTGACCCCGGGCATGGAGATGTCGAGCAGCACCACTTCGCACGGCACGCTGCGCAGGGCCTCAAGCAATTGCTCGCCATTGCTCGCCTCGCCCACTACTTGCAGATCCTTGGCCAGGCCGATCAATTGTTTGATGCCTTCACGGACGATGGTGTGGTCTTCGGCTACCAGTACACGGATCACGTTTTTCTCCAGATTTCAGGTACACAGCAATCCCTGTGGGAGCGAGCCTGCTCGCGAAAGCGTCAGCCCAAACACCACATATCTTCAAACCTCACTCACCGGCACCCAAACATTCAGACTGGTGCCCTCCCCCGGCTCACTCTCCAGCACCAACCGCCCGCCCATGATCAGCACCCGCTCACGCATGCCGACCAGGCCAAACGAAGTCGGTCGACCGCTGGCGGGAACAAATCCTACGCCATCATCACTGACCGTCAGACATAACTCATCGCCTTCCAGCGCCAACGTCAGTTCCACAGTATGCGCCTGAGCATGGCGCATCACATTGGTCAGCGCCTCCTGCAAGATCCGGAACAAGCCAATTGCCTTGGCATCACTGAGTACCGGCAGATTATCCGGTACCTGCACCAGACACGGGATCTGCGTACGCGCCTCGAAGCGCCGCGCCTGCCACTCGATCGCCGAGGCAATCCCGGCATCGAGAATCGGCGGTCGCAGCGCCGTGGCCACGTCGCGCACCAACTGGAACAACTGAGCGATCAGGCGTTTCATGCTGTTCAACCGCTCGTTCAACCCCGGATCGAGTTGCGCGTAGGCTAACTCGCACATCGATGTTTCCAGCTTCAGCACGGTCAACATCTGCCCCAGTTCATCGTGAACCTCGCGGGCAATGCGCGCCTTCTCTTCTTCACGCACGCTCTCAAGGTGCGCCGACAGTTCGCGCAGTTGCTCACGGGAGGCCGCCAGTTCCAGCTCGATACGCTTGCTCTCGGTGATGTCCCAGACGATGCCGTCCCAGACATAGGCGCCATCCTCCAGTTGCCGGGTGATCGCCTTGATCTCGGCCCAGCGCTGCTGGCCTTGACGCGTGAGGATCCGGCCCTGCCACGACCAGTCACTGTCGGTGTCCAAAGCCTGATCCTGAGTGCGGTGATAACTCGCCTTATCGTCGGGATGCACCAGGCTGCGCAGACCCATGTCGCGATGGGCTATGGTGGCCGGGGCGTAACCGACCAGGCTTTCGCTGCCCTCGCTGATGTAGGCAAAGTCGATCTGCCCGGTCACCGGCGCGCGCTCCAGACGAAACACCAATCCCGGCACGTTGGCGGCGATGCCTTGCAGACGCGCCTCGCTTTCCTGCAACGCGGCGAGGGCGCGACGGCGCTCGGTGACGTCGGTGAGGTACACCACCAGGTATTCACTGTCGCGAAAGCGCAGGAAACTCAGCGAGACATCCGCCGGCAAAATACTGCCGTCAGCCCGCACGCAACTGGTTTCGAAACTCAGCGGACCTTCTTCACTGGCCCGCGCGCGCTTCCACAGATTGAGCCAGCGGTCCATGTGCAGACCCGGTTCGAAGTCGATCAATGGCCGTTCGATCAGTCCGCCCGAGGGATAACCGAGCATGATTTCCGCCGCGCGATTGGCGTAGCGCACATGGCTGTCCCAGTTGACCCAAAGGATGCCGACGGTGCTTTGGTCGATGGAGAACTGCGTCAACCGCAGCGCTTCTTCGTTGGCCGCGCGCAAGGCGATGTCTTCCCGGGCGGCCAGCAATCGCTGTTCGAGGCTGTGCTGTTGGCGACGCTGCCAGAACACGATCGCGACACAACTGAGCAGCATCACTGCAAACAACAAGCTGAGGTTTTGCCAGAACCCCGGCGACTCCGAGAGTCGCGGATATTTCGGTTGCAGCCACTGGTTGTGTAACTGCTCCAGATCCTTGGCCGGGATGGCACGCAGCGCACTTTGAATGATGCCGGCCAACTCTGGCCAATCGCGGCGCGAGCCGACGCGCAGCAGTTGTGGCAGGCCGATATCGCCGACCACCACCAGCCCGGCGAACTCAGGCTCTACCGACAAGCGCCCGAGTTGCGCCTCATCGACCACGGCGTAGGCGGCCTGCTGACTCAACAGCAACTGCAAGGCCTGACGCTCCAGTGGTACACCTTGCAGATTCAGATGGGGGTAGTTGCCGCGCAGGTAATCAGCCGTGCTGCTGGGCATGCGCACGGCGACGCGGATCTGGCTGTCGAGCTTCTCCAGATCGACCACACCACTGGCCTTCTGGTCGCTGACCACCAGTTGCGGCACGCGCATGTACGGATCAGAGAACTGCCACAGACGCAGGGCACTCGGGGTCTGGCTCAGGCCCGGAGCGATATCGATCTCGCCCTCGCGCATGGCGGCGTCCAATTGCGCGAGATCCTGAAAGTTGCGCCAGCTCAGTTCGACATTGAGCACCTTGGCCAGCAACTTCATCAGCTCGACGTTGGCCCCCGACAGCCGTTGCAAGCGCCGGTCGTATTGCGCATACGGGGCTTGCAACACCAGGCCGACGCGCAATTCATTGTGTTGCGCCAGCCATTGCTGCTGGCTCGCCGACAACTGTGCGAGATGAGAAGGCGGCGCAGGCGCCGCCCAGCCCATCAAGGGAAACCACAAACAGCCGATAACCCACAGGCAGCAAAATCGCTTCATTGAAGTCTCATACACTGACAAATTCTGACCAACCCATTAGGCTGCCGGGATACTTTCTGGCCTGGAATAACCGATGCCCTCTGTCTACCGCCTGGCAATGCCAGCATTGTGCCTGTCGCTGCTCCTGCCTTGTGCGTTTTCCGTCGAAGCCGCCGATCCGGCACCCGCCGCCACAGCGGAAAAACCGGCCGAAGAAAAACCGGCCGAACGCCAGCCACTGCTTGAGCGTAGTCAGGAAGAGGCCGCCGCACTGGAACGTAAAGTCCCGGCGCAAGAACAGCAACAGTTGCAGGCCGGTACCGACACCTTCCTCGCCCTGTGGAAACCGGCCAACACTGCCGAACCGAAAGGCGCAGTGATCATCGTCCCCGGCACCGGCGAAACCGCTGACTGGCCGCAGGCAATCGGCCCGTTGCGGCGCAAACTGCCGGATGCAAAATGGAGCAGCCTGAGTATTACGCTGCCCGACTTGCAAAGCGACGCCTTTGCACCGCGCGTGATCGAGGCACCCGCTGTGCCGAAAGCCCCGGAGTCCGGCAGCAAGGACTCCACCACCGCGCAGCCGATCGAGCAAGCCGCTGGCGGTGAAGCAGAAGTGGCGGATCAGGTGGTCGCCGAAACCACTGAAGAGCAATCCAAGGCCGACGCCGAACGCATCTTCGCGCGCATCGACGCCGCGATTGCTTACGCCGAGCAGCAGAGCGCACGCAGCATTGTCGTGCTTGGGCACGGCACTGGCGCCTATTGGGCCGCGCGATACCTGAGCGAGAAACAAACGGCGCAGGTAGAAAAGTTCGTCATGGTCGATGCACAGATGCCAGCCAAGGCCAAACCGCCACTGGCCGAAGTGACGCCGACACTGAAGCTGCCGACCGCCGATATTTTCTATATGGACAAGCCGCTGGATCGCAACGCCGCGCTGGAGCGCATGCAGGCGAGCAAGCGCTTGAAGACCTCGGCGTTCAGCCAGGTCGCGCTCAAGGCTTTGCCGGATAACAAGGCTGAACAGGAACAGTTGTTCCGCCGGGTGCGTGGCTGGCTGAACCCGCAGAACACGGACTGACAGAAAGACCGAGTCTCCCCCTTCGCGAGCAGGCTCGCTCCCACATGGATCTGCGTACACAGTCCATGGTGGGAGCGAGCCTGCTCGCGAAGAGGCCAGCGCAGTCGCTACACATCTAACGGTTAGCGAAAATCCCGCCGCTCACGAATCAACGTGTAGGCGTTGTGCAGCTCACGGGTTTTTTCGGTGGCTTCACGCACCTGCACTGGCGTCGCCCCCGACCCGGCAATCTTGTCCGGATGATGACGACTGAGCAGGCGCCGATAGGCGCGCTTGATCTGCGCCGGTTCACTGGACGCCGACACGCCCAATAAACGCATCGCCTCCTGATAACTCACAGCAGCGCTGACGATCGGTCGTTTGCCCGGCTCGTAATCATTGGCCAGTGCCTGCACCTGATGCGTCGTCCAGCCCAGCCACTTGCCCCATTGCGCCAGCAGTTCACGCTCACTGACACCCGCGCGACCATCGGCCCAGACCATCCGCCAACAGGCGCGCAACACACCTTCGGCGGCATGCGGCTGCGCACTCAGGCGCCGTAGATAACCGCGCAGATTGTCGCTGCCGGACTTGCCGCGATTGAACGCGGCAATCGCCCGACGCGTCGCCGGCTCGCTCATTTCCAGCGCACGCATTTCGTTACGCGCCTGCTGGATATGCCCGTCAGTGACCCGACCGTCACTTTTGGCCAGACGCCCGAGCAGCACAAACAACAATTCGTCATTGCGCAACATCGGCCGACCGCCGAGTTTTTCGCGCAAATGCCCCCAGCTTTGCAAGTGCAGGCGCCGATCCAGCGCCTGCCCCAACAATGCCCCAAGCATGGCCCCCGGAATGCTGGCAATCGCAAAACCCGCTCCGGCTCCAATCAGAGTCCCTGGCCACAACATGTCAGCGACTCGCTTCTATCAATGTTTCAGCTTCGGCCAGCCGCTCGTGCGTACCGACATCCACCCAGTGACCTTTCAGACGCTCGCCCGTGACTTCGCCAGCCGCCATGGCGTTACGCAACAGCGGCGCCAGTTTGAAGGCACCGTCGGTACAGCCGTCGAACAGTTGCGGATGCAATACGGCGATGCCGCTGTAAGTCAGGGTCGCAGCGTCCGGCTGACCGTCGTGCACTTCGCCGTCGACCAGTGTGAAATCACCGCGCGGGTGGTGCGCCGGATTGTCCGCCAGTACCAGATGCGCGAGCCCGTTGATCGGCTGGTGCAGGACGCTGAAGTCGTAATCGGTCCAGATATCACCGTTCACCACCAGAAACGCATCATCGCCGAGCAACGGCAGCGCACGGAAAATCCCGCCGCCGGTTTCCAGTGGCTCACCTTCCGGCGAATACTGAATGCTCACGCCAAATTGCGAGCCGTCGCCCAGATAATCTTCGATCTGCTGACCGAGCCAGGCGTGATTGATCACGATCTCGTTGAACCCTGCGGCAGCGAGAGCCCGCAGGTGATATTCGATCAGTGGGACACCGCCGGCACGCACCAGTGGTTTCGGCGTAGTCAGGGTCAGCGGGCGCATGCGCTCGCCTTTGCCTGCCGCCAGAATCATTGCCTTCATGCTGTTGCTCCACCCCGCAGGCTGGTGAACAGCGCTTGCAGTTCTGCCAATTCAGGACGACGCGCAATCACCGCCTCTATATAAGAGAAGAAGCGCGGTACGTCGGCCAGATAACGCGGCTTGCCATCACGATGACAAATGCGCGCGAAGATGCCGATGACCTTCAGGTGGCGCTGTACGCCCATCAGGTCACTGGCGCACAGGAAGTCTTCGAAGTCCGGCTGCACCGGGATATTCAGTGCCGAGGCTTGCTGCCAGTAGCTTTCCAGCCAGCCGCGCACACGCTCTTCAGGCCAGCTGAGAAAGGCATCCTTGAACAGACAGGTCACGTCGTAGGTCACCGGGCCGTAGACCGCATCCTGGAAATCCAGCACACCGGGGTTCGGCTCGCTGAGCATCAGGTTGCGCGGCATGTAGTCGCGGTGCACCAGCACTTTGGGCTGCGCGAGTGCGCTGTCGATCAGCAGATCGCTGACCTTCTGCCACTGCTGTTGCTGGGTCGCGTCGAATTCGACACCGAGTTCACGCTTTACGTACCACTCGGGGAACAGTTCCAGCTCTCGGCGCAGCAAGGCAACGTCGTAGCTCGGTAACGGTGCGACCATCGGCAATTGCTGAAAAGCCAGCAGCGCTTGCAGGGCATCACTGAATAATGCGTCGGCATTTTCGCCATCGATCACGTCGAGATAGGTCTTGTTACCCAGGTCATTGAGCAAAAGAAATCCACGCTCAAGGTCCTCGGCATAAATTTTCGGCACATTTATTCCGGATTTCGCCAGCAAAAAAGCGATATCCACGAACGGTTTGCAGTTTTCCTGGGGCGGCGGCGCGTCCATCACGACGAAGCTGCGACCCTCGCCTTCCCAACGGAAGTAGCGGCGGAAACTCGCGTCGCTGCTGGCCGCGGTCAACGTGGCCGGGGGCACGGTGCCCCAGCCCTGATCTGCAAACAGGATTGCCAACTGCTCATCGAGCCAAACTTTCAGGTGTTGCAAGCGTACATCTTGGTCAGGCATTGCAAGGGTCTCCGACGGCGCTAGCCGTCAAGCGGGTCATGCTTTATTATCCAGCATCTTTTTCAGACCATCGAGAGGCGTGCGGCCCACACCGCGGGCAGATGGCACGCAGGAAGCCCGGACTAATAAGATGGCATTGAAATCCCCCGCGTTTCGTAAAAAATTTCCGTTGTTGGTAACCGGCAGTCTGCTGGCTATGCAACCTCTGGCCAGTCAATTCGTTGTTGCCGCCGAGCAGTATGACTGCTCCGTCTCGGCTTCGGGTGGTTGGGCCTGTGCGCCCAAATCAACCGCTGCTGCGTTGCCGCCGCGCCCAGTGCATGACGGCAGTGCCGTCAGCGCTACCGGCGAAGCCGCGACCGAGAACGGTTCGGTTGCCGACACAGCCCCTAAAACGGCGCTGGTCACCGAAGCCAAGGGCCGCGGTCTGAAATCCCGTAGCGAAGACTTCAGTCACCTCGACTGGGTTCCGCGCGAGAAGCTCACCGCCGCCCAATTGGCCGAGACCGGGCCTTACTGCTCTGGTGCCTATATCGAACCGATTCGTCCTGGCATGAATGACAAGACGAATAAAAGCGATGCACCGACCTTTATCGGCGCAAAAGCCTCGCGCTATAACACCGATGATCAAGTCGGTACGCTGGCCGGCGATGTCGTTCTGCGTCAGGGCAGCATGCAGGTCGAATCCGACGAGGCCAGCCTGTATCAGGCCGAGAGCCGCGCCGAACTCAATGGCGATGTACGCATCCGCGACAACGGTGCGCTGATCGTCGGCGACCACGCCGACGTGCAGCTCGACACCGGTGAAGCGAAAGTCGACAACGCCGAATACGTGATGCACAAATCGCGTATCCGCGGTAATGCGCTGTACGCCAAACGTGCCGAGAACGCGATCATTCGCTTGAAGGACGGCACGTACACCACGTGCGAACCGAACAGCAATGCCTGGCAGCTCAAGGGCAACAACATCACCTTGAACCCGGCCACCGGTTTCGGTACCGCGACCAACGTGACGTTGCGCGTTAAAGACATTCCGATTCTGTACACGCCGTACATCTATTTCCCGATCGACGACCGTCGTCAGTCGGGCTTCCTGCCGCCGACCATCGGCAGCGGCAGCGACACCGGCTTCATGCTGGTTACACCGTACTACTTCAACCTGGCGCCGAACTACGACGCCACGTTGTACCCGCGTTACATGAGCAAGCGCGGCATGCTGGTGGAAGGCGAATTCCGTTACCTGACCAAGTCGAGTGAAGGTCAGTTCGGTGCCGCGTATCTGAACGATGACGATACCGAGCGCAGCAAGCAGACCGACTACGAAAAAACCCGCTACATGTACAACTGGCAGCACAAGGGCGGTCTCGACTCCCGTGTGTTCACTGAAGTCGACTACACCAAGATCAGCGATCCGTATTACTTCCAGGATCTGCAGACCGATCAGATTGGCGTGAAGTCCAGCGACTTCGTGAACCAGCAAGGTTCGATCAGCTATCGGGGTGACAGCTACACCGCTCGCTTGAATGCCCAGCAGTACCAATTGGCGACCGTTGCGAGCATCACGCCGTATGGCCGCCTGCCGCAGATCACCTTCAATGGTCAGCTGCCGTATCATCCGCAAGGCCTGGACTTCGATTACGAGACCGAGTTGGTGCGGTTTGATCGTGATCTGAAAACCGGCAATTTCATCGATGAAAATGGCAATTCATCATCGCGCCTTGATACCAACGTAGCAGGCCTGGCTCGCGCCAACGGCGATCGTTTGAACCTGAAACCGGGTGTCAGCCTGCCGATGAACTGGACCTATGGCTTCCTGAAGCCATCGCTCAAGTATCAGTACACCCAGTACGATCTGGATCTCGACGGACAAGGTAAAGACGACCTGGTGACTAACCGCAACGGCGCTTCGGCGCTGGGTGAGAAGTACAGCAGCTCGCAAAACCGTGGCGTCCCGATCGCCAGTATCGACAGCGGCCTGTACTTCGACCGCAACACGTCGTTCTTCGGCAAGAACTATCGCCAGACCCTGGAACCGCGCCTGTTCTATCTCTATGTACCCGAGAAAGACCAGAACGATATCCCGGTGTTCGACACCAGCGAATACACCTTCAACTATGCGTCGCTGTTCCGTGATAACCGCTTCGCAGGCTCCGACCGTGTCGGCGACGAGAACAAACTGTCGCTGGGCGTGACCAGCCGCTGGATCGAAGACGACGGGTTCGAGCGTCAACGCATCAGTGTCGGCCAGGCCCTGTACTTCAAGGATCGTGAAGTTCAACTGCCAGGTATCGACGCGAAAACCCGTGACGACGCGCACTCCAATGTGTCTCCGTATGCGCTTGAATACGAATACCGCTGGAACCGCGACTGGCGCACCACTGCCGACTACAACTGGGATCCGGACAGCCGCAGCCCGCGTTCCGGCAGTGCGATGTTCCACTATCAGCCTGAAGACAACCCGAACAAGGTTATCAACGCCGGCTATCGCTATCGCAACGACCAGATCCGCTACGACCAGACAACGGGCAAGTGGCAGATGGGTGGCGACTACGGCACACCTGGCACAGCTGGCTATGTGAAGGACTACTACAAGATCCAGCAGCATGACTTCTCGGTCATCTGGCCGATCGTTCCGCAGTGGAACGCGATCAGCCGCTGGCAGTACGACTACAACCGCAACCGTACCCTGGAAGCCTTCGGTGGTTTCGAGTACGACAACTGCTGCTGGAAGTTGCGCCTGATCAACCGTTACTGGGTTTCCTATGACGAGTTCAGCCAGGATGCTCCGCAAAACGAAAAAGGCGACCATGGCGTCTTCCTCCAAATTGTTCTGAAGGGACTCGGCGGCCTCACCGGCGCCAAGGTAGAGAGCTTCCTCGACAAAGGCATTCAAGGTTATCGTGAACGTGAAGACCAAGCTTTCTGATTGTCTGCGCCCGCTGATGCTGGGCGCGCTGTTCCTGGGTACTGCGGCTAACGCCGCAGTTCAATCCATCGACAAAGTGGTAGCGATCGTCGACAACGACGTGGTCATGCAGAGCCAACTGGACCAACGTGTCCACGAAGTTCAACAGACCATCGCCAAGCGTGGCGGTGGCCTGCCGCCTCCTGGCGTACTGGATCAACAGGTGCTCGAGCGCCTGATCGTCGAAAACCTGCAACTGCAGATTGGCGAACGCTCTGGCATCCGCATCACTGACGAAGAGCTGAACCAGGCGGTCGGCACCATTGCTCAGCGCAACAACATGACTGTTGAGCAGTTCCGCTCCGCCCTGGCTCGCGACGGTCTGAACTATGACGACGCCCGTGAGCAGATCAAGCGCGAGATGGTCATCAGCCGTGTGCGTCAGCGTCGCGTGGCAGAACGCATTCAGGTTTCCGAACAGGAAGTGAAAAACTTCCTCGCCTCCGACCTGGGCAAAATGCAACTGTCCGAAGAACTGCACCTGGCCAACATCCTGATCCCGACGCCGGAAAGCGCCAACTCTGAAGCCATTCAAAGTGCAGCCCGTCAGGCCATGGAGGTTTACCAGCAGCTCAAGCAAGGCGCTGACTTCGGCCAGATGGCCGTTGCCAAATCCGGCAGCGACAACGCGCTGGAAGGCGGCGACATGGGCTGGCGTAAAGCCGCGCAACTGCCACCGCCGTTCGACCGCGAGTTGAGCAGCATGGCCGTCGGCGACATCACTCAACCTGCCCGCACACCGGGTGGCTTCATCATCCTCAAGCTGCTGGCAAAACGCGGTGGCGAAGCGCAGATGCGCGATGAAGTGCATGTACGTCACATTCTGGTCAAGCCGAGCCCGATTCGCGATGAAGCGAAGACCAAGGCGCTGGTTCAATCCTTGTACGAGCGCATTCTGGCCGGCGAAGATTTCGCCACTCTGGCCAAAAGCTACTCCGAAGACCCAGGCTCGGCGCTTAACGGCGGCGACCTGAACTGGATCGACCCGAACGCACTGGTTCCGGAATTCCGCGAAGTGATGGCCAAGACCCCACAAGGTCAGCTGTCCAAGCCGTTCCAGACCCAATATGGCTGGCACGTTCTCGAAGTCCTTGGCCGTCGCGCCACCGACAGCACTGAACAGGCCCGTGAGCAGCAAGCCATGACCGTACTGCGTAACCGCAAATACGACGAAGAGCTGCAAACCTGGCTGCGTCAGATCCGTGACGAAGCGTACGTAGAGATCAAACTCCCTGGTGCAGACCAGGCAGCGCAGTGAAACCCCAGCGTTTCGCGCTGACACCCGGCGAACCAGCCGGCATCGGTCCCGACCTGTGCCTGCTGCTCGCCTCGCAAGCCCAGCCACATCCCCTGATTGCCATCACCAGCCGCGACTTGCTCCTTGAGCGGGCCGCGCAGCTGGGGCTGGCTGTCACTTTGCTGGATGTTGCGCCTGATCACTGGCCGGACGCTCCGGCGCCCGCCAACAGCCTGTATGTCTGGGATACGCCGCTCAGCGCCCCCGTGGTTGCCGGGCAACTGGACAAGGCCAACGCTGCGTTCGTCCTCGAAACCCTGACCCGCGCCGGCAACGGTTGCCTCAACGGCGACTTCGCCGGGATGATCACCGCCCCTGTGCACAAGGGCGTGATCAACGAGTCAGGCATCGCCTTTTCCGGGCACACGGAATTCCTCGCCGACCTGACTCATACCGCACAAGTGGTGATGATGCTCGCCACGCGTGGTTTGCGCGTGGCACTGGTCACCACTCACCTGCCCCTGCGCGAGATTGCCGACGCGATCACACCAGAACGGCTGGAGCGCGTGACGCGGATTCTGCACAGCGACCTGCAACACAAATTCGGCATCGCCCAGCCACGCATCCTGGTCTGCGGGCTCAACCCGCACGCCGGTGAAGGCGGCCACCTGGGCCATGAAGAAATCGACATCATTGAACCGACATTAGAGCGCCTGCGCGGCGAGGGCATGGACCTTCGTGGCCCGCTGCCTGCCGACACTCTGTTTACCCCCAAATATCTGGAGCACTGCGACGCAGTGCTGGCGATGTACCACGACCAGGGCCTGCCTGTGCTCAAGTACAAAGGCTTCGGCGCTGCCGTCAACGTGACCCTGGGTCTGCCGATCATCCGCACGTCGGTCGACCACGGCACCGCCCTGGATCTGGCCGGCAGCGGCAAGATCGACACCGGCAGCCTGCAAGTCGCCCTGGAAACCGCCTACCAGATGGCCGAGACCCGTTTATGACCGAGCAATACCAACACAAGGCGCGCAAACGCTTTGGCCAGAACTTCCTGCACGATGCCGGCGTTATTGACCGCATCCTGCGCTCCATCAGCGCCAAGTCTGAAGATCGCCTGCTGGAAATCGGCCCGGGCCAAGGCGCATTGACCGCCGGCCTGCTCAGTTCCGGCGCGCAACTCGACGTGGTGGAACTGGACAAGGACCTGATCCCGATCCTCAACCAGCAGTTTGCCGGCAAGAGCAATTTCAACCTGCATCAGGGCGATGCGCTGAAGTTCGACTTCAACACGCTCAATGCGGCGCCGAACAGCCTGCGAGTGGTCGGCAACCTGCCGTACAACATTTCCACGCCGCTGATTTTTCACCTGCTGAACAACGCTGGCATCATTCGCGACATGCACTTCATGCTGCAGAAAGAAGTGGTCGAGCGTCTGGCCGCAGGCCCGGGTGGCGGTGACTGGGGTCGCCTGTCGATCATGGTTCAGTACCACTGCCGTGTAGAGCACCTGTTCAACGTTGGCCCGGGCGCGTTCAATCCTCCGCCGAAAGTCGACTCGGCGATCGTCCGTCTGGTGCCTCACGCCGTACTGCCGCACCCGGCCAAGGATCACAAGCTGCTGGAGCGCGTGGTGCGCGAAGCGTTCAACCAACGCCGCAAAACCTTGCGCAACACCCTCAAGCAATTGCTCAGCAACGCTGAAATCGAAGCCGCCGGCGTCGATGGCAGCCTGCGTCCGGAGCAACTGGATCTGGCCGCGTTCGTACGCCTCGCCGACCAGCTCGCCATTCAGGTTCCGGCCTCCCCCGCCGCTGACTGATAAACGATGAACGCTATCGGGCAGGACGCCACTCTGGTTTACTGCCCGATACTTGCCTAGACTGACTCCCCATCAGCTACGCCCCGCGTTCCGCTTCGTTTAAGGCCTCTTGCATGTCCGATTCCCGTTACCAGGTCGATGTCAGCGTCGTTACCCGCTATCTGGCAGACCAATCGCAACCCGAGCACGACCGCTTCGCCTTCGCCTACACCATCACCGTGCAGAACAATGGCGAGCAACCCGCACGCCTGATGTCGCGGCATTGGGTAATCACCGACGGTGACGGCCATGTCGAAGAAGTGCGCGGTGCAGGCGTGGTCGGTCAGCAACCGTTGATTGATGCCGGCCAGAGCCACACTTACAGCAGCGGCACAGTGATGACCACCAAGGTCGGCACCATGCAGGGCACCTACGAAATGGTTGCCGACGATGGCAAACACTTCGACGCCATCATCAAACCTTTCCGTCTGGCGGTGCCCGGAGCCTTGCACTGATGACGACGTATGCCGTCGGCGACCTGCAAGGCTGCCTCGAACCGCTCAAGTGCCTGCTCAAGCAAGTGGCATTCGACCCGACACTCGATCGTCTGTGGCTGGTCGGCGATCTGGTCAACCGTGGCCCACAATCGCTGGAAACCCTGCGCTTTCTATATGGCATGCGCGAGTCGCTGGTCTGCGTTCTGGGCAATCACGACCTGCACCTGCTGGCTGCGGCTAGAAACATCGAGCGCCTGAAGAAGTCCGATACCCTGCGCGAGATTCTCGAAGCGCCGGACAGCGCCGAACTGCTGGAGTGGGTGCGGCAACAAAAGCTCATGCACTACGACGAGCAGCGCGATGTCGCCATGGTCCACGCTGGCATTCCACCCCAGTGGTCGCTGCGCCGGGCCTTGAAGTGCGCAGACGAAGTCGAGACCGCCCTGCGTGACGACAACATGTTGCCTGCCTACCTCGACGGCATGTACGGCAACGAGCCGGCGAAGTGGGACAACGACCTCAAGGGCGTAGCCCGTCTGCGCGTCATCACCAACTATTTCACGCGGATGCGCTTCTGCACCGCCGAAGGCAAGCTCGACCTCAAGAGCAAGGAAGGCCTCGACACCGCCCCGCCCGGCTACAAACCGTGGTTCCAGCACCGGGACCGCAAGACCAAAGGCTTGCGCATCATCTTCGGCCACTGGGCGGCACTCGAGGGCAATATCCATGAACCGGGTATTTCGGCGCTGGATACCGGTTGTGTCTGGGGCGGCAGCCTGACCCTGATGAACGTCGACAGCGGTGAACGCCTGTCGTGCAAATGCGATGAACATGGCGGCCTCGCCCCGACCGTCGCACCACTTATCTCCGAAACTTCGCCAGTCAGCGTCCCGCGTTAGACTGCGCTTTCAGCCGAGCAACAGGAACCCGCCATGAGCGAATTCAAACGAATCCCCCCGGAACAGGCCCAGGCCCTGCGTGAACAAGGCGCTGTCGTGGTCGACGTGCGCGACCCGGCGACTTTTGCCGCCCTGCACATCAGCGGCTCGAAGCATCTGGACAATCATTCGCTGCACGCCTTTATTCAAGGCGCCGACCTTGATGCACCGACCGTGGTCGTCTGCTATCACGGCAATTCCAGCCAGGGCGCAGCGGCGTACCTGATCAGCCAAGGCTTCTCCGACGTCTACAGCATGGACGGTGGCTTTGAGTTGTGGCGTACGACTTATCCTGCGGAAACGGCCCAAGGCACCGCCGAATAATTTTTTTGTCACGCGCAGGCCCCGGCTGCCGTGGGCCTGCGCGGGCAGACGAACGGTCTTGCCACAACTAATTACGTATCTCGCCTTTACCTCCCGAATTCCCAACTATCCTTAAGCCCAGGCCATCCAAATCAGGGGAGAGCCGGTACACCGGCGCACGGGTCATCGGGAGTGACTTTCACGATTGTCGATCGTGAAAGTGTTCTGGGGGGTAAACAATCAGCTGCTACTGCGGCTGCTTGCCAGCATCGACTGAGTGATCCGGCGTCGGCTCCACGTATCGAGCGAGGTGACGTCATGAGTATCTTTAGCCACTTCCAACAACGCTTCGAGTCCACACGCCAGGAAGAACTCTCGCTGCAAGAGTACCTGGAGCTGTGCAAGAAAGACCGTAGCGCCTACGTTTCCGCTGCCGAGCGTCTATTGCTGGCCATCGGCGAACCGGAACTGCTCGACACCTCGACCAATTCGAGGCTGTCACGCATCTTCTCCAACAAGGTGATCCGCCGCTATCCGGCCTTTGAAGACTTCCACGGGATGGAAGAATGCATCGACCAGATCGTCTCGTATTTCCGCCATGCCGCCCAAGGCCTGGAAGAGAAGAAACAAATCCTCTATCTGCTCGGCCCTGTCGGCGGTGGTAAATCGTCGCTGGCCGAGAAGCTGAAACAACTGATTGAAAAAGTGCCCTTCTATGCGATCAAGGGCTCGCCGGTATTCGAATCGCCACTGGGTCTGTTCAACGCCACCGAAGATGGCGCGATCCTCGAGGAAGACTTCGGCATTCCACGGCGCTACCTGAACACCATCATGTCGCCATGGGCCACCAAACGCCTGGCCGAGTTCGGCGGCGATATCAGCCAGTTCCGCGTGGTCAAGCTGTACCCGTCGATCCTCAACCAGATCGCCGTGGCCAAAACCGAACCGGGTGACGAGAACAACCAGGACATCTCGGCGCTGGTCGGTAAGGTCGACATCCGCAAACTCGAGGAATACCCACAGAACGACGCCGACGCTTACAGCTATTCCGGTGCGCTGTGCCGGGCCAACCAGGGCCTGATGGAATTCGTCGAAATGTTCAAGGCACCGATCAAGGTGCTGCACCCGTTGCTGACCGCGACTCAGGAAGGCAACTACAACAGTACCGAAGGTCTCGGCGCGATTCCGTTCACCGGGATCCTGCTCGCCCACTCCAACGAATCGGAATGGCACACCTTCCGCAACAACAAGAACAACGAAGCCTTCATCGACCGGATCTACATCGTCAAAGTGCCGTACTGCCTGCGCGTCAGTGACGAGGTGAAGATCTACGACAAATTGCTGTTCAACAGCTCCCTGGCCAAGGCGCATTGCGCGCCGGACACCTTGAAAATGCTCGCGCAGTTCACTGTGCTGTCACGCCTCAAGGAGCCGGAAAACTCTAACATCTATTCGAAAATGCGCGTCTACGACGGCGAAAACCTCAAAGACACCGATCCGAAGGCCAAGTCGATTCAGGAATACCGCGACTCAGCCGGTGTCGATGAAGGCATGAACGGTCTGTCGACCCGCTTCGCCTTCAAGATCCTGTCCAAGGTGTTCAACTTCGATCCGCATGAAATCGCCGCCAACCCGGTGCACCTGCTCTACGTACTTGAGCAACAGATCGAACAGGAACAATTCCAGGCCGAAACCCGCGAGCGCTATCTGCGCTATCTGAAGGAATACCTGGCACCGCGTTATATCGAATTCATCGGCAAGGAGATCCAGACCGCGTACCTCGAGTCTTACAGCGAGTACGGCCAGAACATCTTCGACCGCTACGTGCTCTACGCGGACTTCTGGATTCAGGATCAGGAATACCGCGATCCGGAAACCGGCGAGATCCTCAACCGCGTCGCCCTGAACGAAGAACTCGAGAAAATCGAAAAACCGGCCGGCATCAGCAATCCGAAGGATTTCCGCAATGAAATCGTCAACTTCGTCCTGCGCGCCCGGGCCAACAACAACGGCAAGAATCCGACCTGGCTCAGCTACGAAAAACTGCGGGTGGTCATCGAGAAGAAAATGTTCTCGAACACCGAAGATCTGCTGCCAGTCATCAGCTTCAATGCCAAGGCCAGCAAAGAGGATCAGCAAAAGCACAACGACTTCGTCACTCGAATGGTCGAACGCGGCTACACCGACAAACAGGTACGGCTTCTTTCCGAATGGTACCTGCGGGTACGGAAGTCGCAGTGAAGCAGCTGCAAGCTTCTAGCTACAAGCTGCAAGAACAAAGCGCGTAACCCACTGATGCCCGGGAACCTGCTTTTACTTGCAGCTTGAAGCTCACAACTTGAAGCTGCCCGGAGGGCTTCCTATGAGTTATGTGATCGACCGACGTCTCAATGGCAAGAACAAGAGCACGGTAAACCGCCAGCGTTTCCTGCGGCGCTACCGTGACCACATCAAGAAGGCCGTCGAAGAGGCGGTCAGCCGGCGTTCCATTACCGATATGGAGCACGGCGAACAGATCAGCATTCCCGGTCGCGATATCGACGAACCGGTGCTTCACCACGGCCGTGGCGGTAAGCAGACCGTGGTTCATCCCGGCAACAAGGAATTCACCGCTGGCGAACATATCGCCCGCCCGCCGGGAGGTGGCGGCGGACGCGGCCCGGGCAAGGCCGGCAATTCCGGCGAGGGCATGGACGAGTTTGTCTTCCAGATCACCCAGGAAGAATTTCTCGAATTCATGTTCGAAGACCTTGAGCTGCCGAACTTGGTCAAGCGCAACCTCAGCGGTACCGACACCTTTAAAACCGTGCGCGCCGGGATCAGCAACGAAGGCAACCCGTCGCGCATCAACATTATCCGTACCCTGCGTTCGGCCCATGCACGGCGCATTGCCCTGTCCGGCAGCAGCCGGGCGAAACTGCGCGAAGTCAAAGAAGAACTTGAACGGCTGAGACGCGAAGAGCCGGACAACTTCGGCGATATTCAGGAACTCGAGGCGGAAATCGAAAAACTCAGCGCGCGCATTCATCGCGTACCGTTTCTCGATACATTCGACTTGAAGTACAACCTGCTGATCAAACAGCCCAACCCCAGCTCTAAAGCGGTGATGTTCTGCCTGATGGACGTCTCCGGCTCCATGACCCAGGCGACCAAGGACATTGCCAAACGCTTTTTCATCCTGTTGTACCTGTTCCTGAAACGGAACTACGACAAGATCGACGTGGTGTTCATCCGCCACCACACCAGTGCCCGGGAAGTCGATGAAGAAGAGTTTTTCTACTCGCGGGAAACCGGCGGCACCATCGTTTCCAGTGCCCTGAAGCTGATGCAAGAGATCATGGCCGAGCGCTATCCGAGCAACGAATGGAACATCTACGCGGCTCAGGCTTCCGATGGCGACAACTGGAACGACGACTCGCCGATCTGCCGCGATATCCTGATCAACCAGATCATGCCGTTTGTGCAGTACTACACTTACGTGGAGATCACCCCGCGCGAACATCAGGCCTTGTGGTACGAGTACGAACGCATCGCCGAAGCTTTCTCTGACACTTTTGCCCAGCAGCAACTGGTCTCGGCCGGGGATATCTATCCGGTCTTCCGTGAACTCTTCCAGCGCAGGTTAGTGACATGACCGCCAAAGAGCAGAAGCGCCAACCCATTTCCACCGGCTCCGAATGGACGTTCGAGCTGATCCAGACCTACGACCGCGAAATTGCCCGGATCGCGGCCCGCTATGCGCTGGATACCTACCCCAACCAGATCGAAGTGATCACCGCCGAGCAGATGATGGACGCCTATGCCTCGGTCGGCATGCCGCTGGGTTACCACCACTGGTCTTACGGTAAACATTTTCTCAGCACCGAAAAATCCTACAGCCGTGGGCAAATGGGCCTGGCCTACGAAATCGTGATCAACTCCGACCCTTGCATTGCCTATCTGATGGAGGAAAACACCATCTGCATGCAGGCGCTGGTGGTAGCGCACGCGTGCTATGGCCACAACAGCTTTTTCAAGGGCAACTACCTGTTTCGCACCTGGACCGACGCGAGTTCGATCATCGATTACCTGGTGTTCGCCAAGCAGTACATCATGCAGTGTGAAGAGCGCCATGGCATCGATGCAGTGGAAGACCTGCTCGACTCCTGCCATGCGTTGATGAACTACGGCGTCGATCGCTACAAACGTCCGTATCCAATTTCCGCCGAAGAGGAGCGCCGGCGGCAGAAAGATCGCGAAGAACACCTGCAGAAACAGATCAACGATCTGTGGCGCACCATTCCCAAAGGCGCAGACAAGTACAGCGACAGGGACAACGCGCGTTTCCCGGCCGAGCCGCAGGAAAACATCCTGTATTTTATCGAGAAACATGCGCCGTTGCTGGAGCCGTGGCAGCGTGAAATCGTGCGGATCGTGCGCAAGATCGCTCAGTATTTCTATCCACAACGTCAGACCCAGGTGATGAACGAAGGCTGGGCGACGTTCTGGCACTACACGCTGATGAACGACCTCTACGATGAAGGGCTGGTCACCGATGGCTTCATGATGGAGTTCCTGACGTCGCACACCAGCGTGGTGTTTCAACCGGGTTTCGACAGCCCCTACTACAACGGGATCAACCCCTACGCGCTGGGCTTCGCGATGTATCGGGACATCCGGCGCATGTGTGAAGAACCTACCGAAGAAGATCGTCACTGGTTCCCGGAAATTGCCGGGAGCGACTGGCTGTCGACCATCAAATTCGCCATGAGCAGCTTCAAGGATGAGAGTTTCATCCTGCAGTATCTGTCGCCAAAGGTGATCCGTGACCTGAAACTGTTCAGCATCATGGATGACGATCAGAAGGACGACTTGTTGGTGCCTGCGATTCATGACGAACCCGGCTACCGGATCATTCGTGAAACCCTTGCTGCGCAGTACAACCTCGGCAATCGTGAGCCGAACGTGCAGATCTACAGCATCGATCGACGCGGTGATCGCTCACTGACCTTGCGTCACCAACAGCACGACCGCAAACCATTGGGCGACTCCACCGAAGAAGTGCTCAAACACTTGCATCGCCTGTGGGGCTTCGACATTCATCTGGAAACCCTGCAAGGCGACCAGATCATGAAAACCCATCACGTTCCGCCACGCAGTGAACACAGCGAAGGGGATTACGGTCGACTGGATCTGGCCGTCATTCATCTTTGATCCGGTTCCGGCCTCCGAAAGTCCGACGCAAGGGTTATCCTGTCGGGCTAACGGAGGTTTTTTATGCAGATTTTCAAGGTTGGCGGCGCAGTACGTGATCGCTTGCTGGGCAAACCGGTTACTGACATCGATTGGGTGGTGGTCGGCGCTACCACGGAAGAAATGCTCGCCCAGGGATACCGCCCGGTCGGCGCAGATTTTCCGGTGTTTCTTCACCCAAAAAGCGGCGAGGAATATGCCCTCGCCCGCACTGAACGCAAGAGCGGGCGCGGTTACGGCGGCTTCACCTTTCACGCCAGCCCTGAAGTGACGCTCGAAGAAGACCTGATTCGTCGCGACCTGACCATCAACGCCATGGCCGAGGACGATCAGCACAATCTGACTGATCCGTACCATGGCCAGCGCGATCTTCAAGCCCGAATTCTGCGCCATGTATCTCCGGCGTTCGCCGAGGATCCCCTCCGTGTCTTGCGCGTAGCCCGATTCGCTGCGCGTTATGCCGGACTCGGTTTCACCGTGGCACCCGAAACGCTCGAACTGATGCGACAGCTCAGCGAATCCGGAGAACTGGAGGCGCTGACCGCCGAACGCAGCTGGAAAGAAATCTCCCGTGCACTGTTGGAAGAACAGCCGCAGGTGTTCATTCAGGTGCTTCGCGACTGTGGCGCGTTGAAGGTATTGATGCCGGAAGTCGACGCACTTTTTGGTGTGCCACAGCCGGAAGCGCATCACCCGGAAATCGATACCGGCCTGCACACGCTGAGCGTTTTGGAGCAATCGGCGCTGCACAAACAACCGCTGACGGTTCGTTGGGCTTGCCTCTTGCACGACCTTGGCAAAGGCTTGACCCCGGAAGATCAATGGCCACGACATATCGCCCATGAGCACACGGGGTTGAAGCTGATCAAAGCGGTCAACGAGCGCTTCAAGGCGCCGAAGGATTGCCAGGAATTGGCGTTGCTGGTTGGCAAGTACCACACCCACGGGCACCGCGCCCTGGAGCTGAAGGCTTCGACGTTACTGGAGTTGTTGCAGAGTTTTGACGTGTATCGCCGGCCGCAGCGCTTTGAAGAATTTATCGCCGCATGCGAAATGGACGCCCGAGGCCGTAAAGGGCTGGAGCAGAGAAGTTACCCACAGGCGGATTACTTGCGCGGTGCGGCAAAGGCAGCGCGGGAAGTTGCGGTGCAACCGTTGCTGGAGAAGGGATTCAAAGGGCCGGAACTGGGCGAAGCGCTCAAGCGTGAACGGCTAAAAGCGCTGAAAGCCTACAAAGAGAACGCTTGAAGCAAGATCAAAAAATCGCAGCCTGCGGCAGCTCCTACACGGGATTATGTTTCTCCTGTAGGAGCTGCCGCAGGCTGCGATCTTTTGCTTTAAAGGTTCTCAGGCGTGAGTTGCTCACCCCGCCATTCGAACGCCACCGGCGCCAGCACCTGATCAATCTGCGCCTCAGCCCACAACGTGGCGAAGCTTTTTCCCACACCGGGATGCACGCGATCCGGTGCAATCAGCGACAACGGCCACAGCACAAACGCGTTTTTCAGAATCTCGGCCCGCGGCAAAACCAGACCGTCGAAATTCCCCACCAGATCGCCATACAGCAGCACGTCGATATCCAGCGGCAACCCCTTGCGATCCGGCGCGTAACGGCCATTATCCGCCTCGATGAATTTCAAGCGTCGGTCCAGCTCCATCAGCGGCAGATCGGTATACGCCGACACCACGAAGTTGAAGAACGGCCCACTCTTGATCCCCACAGGTGCGCTCTCGAACACCGCCGAACAGCGGATATCCACCAGAAACGTCGCCAAAGCATCGAGCCCGGCGCGCAAATGGGTTTCGCGCTCGATATTGCTACCGAGCCCGAGGTAGACCTGAGTCAGCGACATCCGCGCTCGATCTCCACACCCACGCCACCTTTGGCAGCCGGTACGGCGCCTGGCTTGGTCAACTTCAGGCGAACCCAAGTAATCTTGAATTCATTCATCAGCACCTCGACAAGGCGCTCGGCGAACGTTTCGACCAGCTGGAACTGCGCCTGCTCGGCAAACGCCTGAATTCGGCTGGACACGCTGGCGTAGTCAAGCGCCAGGGTCAGGTCATCACCGGCGGCGGCCGGGCGATTGTCCCAGGCGAAGCTCAGATCAAGTCGCAGGCACTGTCGGATGCCGCGCTCCCAGTCGTAGGCACCGATCACGGTGTCGACTTCCAGGCCCTCGATAAACACTCTGTCCAAGCACTTCTCTCCGCTGCACGACAAGGGCGCAATGCGCCGTTAGAATCAGGGCGTCCTCGCCCGGAATAGTTAGCATGTTTTGGTTACTGGCGACTTTCGCCTACCTGCTCGGCTCGCTGTCCTTCGCCATTTTGCTCAGCCGCCTGACCGGAAATCCGGATCCGCGAATGAGTGGCTCGGGCAATGCCGGTGCCACCAACATGCTGCGCCTGGCCGGCCGCAAACTCGCGATCCTGACCCTGCTGGGTGATTTGTGCAAAGGCCTGGTGCCGGTGCTGATCGCCTCGGCTGCAGGCCTTTCGCTGCAGGATCAGGCATGGATCGGCGTGTGCGCCGTGATCGGTCACCTGTTCCCGCTGTACTTTCGCTTTCGTGGCGGCAAGGGCGTCGCCACCGCCGCCGGCATGCTGCTCGGCCTGTATCCCCCCGCCGCGCTGCTGGCAGTATGCACCTGGTTGCTGACGTTTTACCTGACCCGCACCAGTTCGCTCGCAGCGCTGATCGCCACGCCTTTGACCCTGCCGTTGTTGGCCTGGCAGGAGCCGGAGGCGTTGTTGCCGATGAGCGCATTGACCTTGCTGATCGTCTGGCGCCACCGCGGCAATTTACGCGACCTGTTTGCCGGGCGCGAACGGCATTTTTAAATGGCGCGCGTGAGCGCCTCTCATCACAGCGGCGACAATTGCTCCATCGGCCAGCGCGCCTGCACGCTGATCGCCAGACTTTCCTGCTGACCGGCCTGCAAGCGCTGGCAACCGGCGAACGCGATCATTGCGCCATTGTCGGTGCAGAACTCCGGGCGGGCGTAAAACACATCGCCCTTCATGTCGCCGAGCATCTTCTCCAGCGAAACACGCAAGGCCTTGTTGGCACTGACGCCGCCAGCGATCACCAGACGCTTCATGCCCGCCTGTTTCAGGGCTCGCTTGCACTTGATGGTCAAAGTCTCCACCACGGCCTGCTGGAACGCCAGCGCGATGTCGCAACGGGCTTGCTCGTTGTCGTCTCCGGCGCTGACGCACTGCTGCCAGGCGTTGAGTGCAGAGGTTTTCAGGCCACTGAAGCTGAATTGCAGACCCGGGCGATCACACATCGGACGCGGAAAGGTGAAACGTCCGGCGACGCCCTTCTCCGCCAACTTGGCGATTTCCGGTCCGCCCGGATAATTGAGGCCCATCATCTTTGCAGTCTTGTCGAACGCTTCGCCAGCGGCATCGTCGAGCGTCTCGCCAAGCAGGCTGTATTGACCGATGCCATCGACCTGAACCAGTTGCGTGTGACCTCCAGAGACCAACAAAGCGACGAACGGGAACTCCGGCGGTTTTGGCTCCAGCATCGGCGCCAGCAAATGCCCTTCCATGTGGTGCACTCCGAGTGCCGGAATGCCCCAGGCAAAGGCCAGCGCCTGAGCGCAGGAAGCACCGACCAGCAACGCGCCAACCAGCCCGGGACCCGCGGTATAGGCGATCGCATCGATCTCGGTCGGCACACAGTCAGCCTCGGCCAACACCTGACGAATCAAGGGCAGCATGCGTTTGACGTGGTCACGCGAGGCGAGCTCCGGCACCACGCCGCCATAGGCGCGGTGCAGGTCGATCTGGCTGAACAATGCATCGGCCAGCAAGCCGCGTTCACTGTCATATAATGCGACGCCGGTTTCGTCGCAGGAGGTTTCTAATCCCAGTACTAGCATGGGTTTGCGCCTTGTTTAGGCTGAATTCGAAGGCGCGCATAATAGTCGCCGCGTGATGCCCCGACCAGCGGTTTTCGATCAGAGGCTTTGCATTCCGAGCGATGAGGGGTTAACATCCGCAACCCTTAAAAACCGACGTCTTCAAGTGCTCTTTTGCCGCGAGGATGTTGACCCCGGTAATGAATGAAGGTAGCTCTGGATGCCAGCCGTCAAAGTTAAAGAGAACGAACCCTTCGACGTAGCTCTGCGTCGTTTCAAGCGCTCCTGCGAAAAAGCCGGTGTACTGGCTGAAGTTCGTAGCCGCGAATTTTACGAGAAGCCAACTTCTGAGCGTAAGCGCAAAGCAGCAGCCGCTGTTAAGCGTCACGCCAAGAAAGTTCAGCGCGAACAGCGCCGCGCCGTTCGTCTGTACTAATACACAGACGTTCGTAGCAAGCTTCTTGCCTAAGCCCGGCTCTCAGCCGGGCTAATGGCATTTGCGTAAAACGCTTGATGCTTCACCGTCGAAGCCGCACACGCGACCGAGACAAATCTGCTTCACGCGTCAGACCTGGCTCTTTTGCCAGCGGTGCACGTCTTTTCTGACGAGCCTTTCAAGGCTACTGACGAGCACACCCACTGATTCCTCTCACGACGATCAGCCCAAGGCACCTGCATGCGTGCCCGCTTTATTGAGCTATCCGAGGCCCTTAACCGGCCGTCAGCGGATTCAGCGCAACACTTTCAAATAGTCGAAGGCTGATGAGTACTAACGTCAGTGGATTTTCGGCAGATACAATTCCCGACAGCGATTACGCAGACGACACCGGTCGAGCCGCATATTTTGCGCGCTTCAAACAATGACCCGCGTCCGCCAGCCTTACGCATCGGACTTTTTACAGCGCAGACGACGAGAACGCCATGGCCGGGCTGATTCCCCAGAGCTTCATTGACGACCTGCTGAACCGCACCGACATTGTCGACGTGGTCAGTTCGCGCGTGCAATTGAAGAAGGCCGGCAAGAACTACACCGCCTGTTGCCCGTTCCACAAAGAGAAAACCCCGTCTTTCAGCGTCAGCCCCGACAAGCAGTTCTACTATTGCTTCGGCTGCGGTGCCGGCGGTAACGCCCTCGGCTTTCTCATGGATCACGACAACCTGGATTTCCCCCAGGCCGTTGAAGATCTGGCGAAAGCCGCCGGCATGGAAATCCCCCGCGAAGAAAGCGGTCGCCCGCACAAACCGCGCCAGCCGACCGATTCGCCGTTGTATCCGCTGCTCAGCGCTGCCGCCGATTTTTATCGTCAGGCGCTCAAGAGTCATCCTTCGCGCAAAGCCGCAGTGGATTACCTCAAGGGCCGCGGACTGACTGGCGAGATCGCCCGGGATTTCGGGCTCGGCTTTGCGCCGCCCGGCTGGGACAACCTGTTCAAGCACTTGAGCAGCGACACCCTGCAGCAGAAGGCCATGATCGACGCCGGCCTGCTGATCGAGAACGCTGAAACCGGCAAACGCTATGACCGCTTCCGCGATCGCGTGATGTTCCCGATCCGCGATACCCGTGGGCGCATCATCGCTTTCGGCGGCCGCGTACTCGGCGACGACAAGCCGAAATACCTGAACTCACCGGAAACCCCGGTTTTTCATAAAGGCCAGGAACTCTACGGCCTCTATGAAGCACGCAAGAACAACCGCAACCTCGACGAAATCATCGTCGTCGAAGGCTATATGGACGTCATTGCTCTCGCCCAGCAGGGGTTGAAAAATGCCGTCGCGACGCTGGGCACTGCGACCAGCGAAGAACACTTGAAGCGCCTGTTCCGGGTAGTGCCGAACGTACTCTTCTGCTTCGACGGTGACCAAGCCGGCCGCAACGCTGCGTGGCGAGCCCTGGAAGCAACGCTATCGAGCCTGCAAGACGGGCGCCGGGCGCGATTCCTGTTTCTGCCCGAAGGCGAAGACCCGGACACCCTGGTGCGCGCCGAAGGCACTGACGCGTTCAAAGCACGGATCAATCAGCATGCTCAACCGCTGGCGGACTATTTTTTCCAGCAACTGACTGAAGAAGCCGATCCGCGTTCGCTCGAAGGCAAGGCCCATATGGCCACCCTTGCCGCACCGTTGATCGACAAAGTGCCGGGCGCCAACCTGCGCATCCTGATGCGTCAACGCCTGACCGAAATTACCGGCCTGAGCAGTGAAACCGTCAGCCAACTCGCACAAAGTGCGCCGCAGGAAGCGCCGCCCGCCTACGATCCGGGCATCGATTACGACGCAATGCCGGACTACAGCGACTACCATCAGCCGCAGGCACAGGACATGTATGTGCCGCAGCAGGAGTGGACGCCGAAGAAACCCGGCGCTGGCGGCAAAAAGTGGGACAAGAAGCCCTGGGACAAAAACGGCAAGCGTGGCGGTGATCGCGATCAGCAACGCCCGCGCACGCCGATTGGCGTCGAGTCGCCGACCCTGACCGCCCTGCGCACACTGCTCCATCACCCGCAATTGGCCGAGCGCGTCGAAGATGCCGGGCACATAGCGGACGAGAATCAGACCAACGCCCAGTTACTTGTGGCGCTGCTCGAAGCTGTACAGAAGAATCCCAAGCTAAACTCATTTCAGTTGATCGCGCGATGGCACGGCACTGAACAGGGACGCTTGCTCAAGGCACTGGCAGAAAAGGAATGGCTGATTGACGGAGATAACCTTGAACAACAGTTTTTCGACACCATTACTAGCTTGTCAGCCCGCCAACGCGAGCGAAATCTGGAACAGTTGCTCAGGAAAGCGCGTCAAAGCGAACTGAGCGTTGAAGAGAAAAATCAACTGCGCGACCTTTTAAGTCGCAATGTTTCCGCATCAAACCCGACCTCAACTGGCGCGTGAGGTCATAGCTCAGGTATAATCCTCGGCTTGTTTTTTGCCCGCCAAGACCTTCAGTGGATAGGGTGTTATGTCCGGAAAAGCGCAACAGCAGTCTCGTATTATTGAGTTGATCAAACTGGGTCGTGAGCAGAAGTATCTGACTTACGCCGAGGTCAACGACCACCTGCCCGAGGATATTTCAGATCCAGAGCAGGTGGAAGACATCATCCGCATGATTAACGACATGGGGATCCCCGTACACGAGAGTGCTCCGGATGCGGACGCCCTTATGTTGGCCGACGCCGATACCGACGAGGCCGCTGCGGAAGAAGCAGCGGCTGCGTTGGCCGCGGTGGAGACCGATATCGGTCGCACCACTGACCCAGTGCGCATGTACATGCGTGAAATGGGTACGGTCGAGCTTCTGACTCGTGAAGGCGAAATCGAAATCGCCAAGCGTATCGAAGAGGGCATCCGTGAAGTGATGAGCGCAATCGCGCACTTCCCTGGCACGGTTGACCACATTCTCTCCGAGTACACTCGCGTCACCACCGAAGGTGGTCGCCTGTCCGACGTCCTGAGCGGTTATATCGACCCGGACGACGGCATTGCGCCGCCTGCCGAGGTGCCGCCGCCGGTCGAAGCGAAAGCGGCGAAGGCCGACGACGAAACCGATGACGATGAAGCCGAATCTTCCGATGACGAAGAAGAAGCCGAAAGCGGTCCGGATCCGGTCATCGCTGCCCAGCGCTTTGGCGCCGTGGCTGACCAGATGGAAATCACCCGCAAGGCGCTGAAAAAGCACGGTCGCAACAACAAGGCAGCGATTGCCGAGTTGCTGGCACTGGCCGAGCTGTTCATGCCGATCAAACTGGTACCGAAGCAATTCGAAGGCCTGGTCGAGCGTGTTCGTGGTGCCCTGGATCGTCTGCGTCAGCAAGAGCGCGCGATCATGCAACTGTGCGTACGTGATGCACGTATGCCACGCGCTGATTTCCTGCGTCAGTTCCCCGGCAACGAAGTCGACGAAAGCTGGTCCGACGCCCTGGCCAAAGGCAAGAGCAAGTACGCCGAAGCCATCGGTCGCGTGCAGCCGGATATCATTCGTTGCCAGCAGAAACTGATCGCGCTGGAAACCGAAACCGGTCTGACCATCGCAGAAATCAAGGACATCAACCGTCGCATGTCGATCGGTGAGGCCAAGGCCCGCCGCGCGAAGAAAGAGATGGTTGAAGCCAACCTGCGTCTGGTGATCTCGATCGCCAAGAAGTACACCAACCGCGGCCTGCAATTCCTCGATCTGATCCAGGAAGGCAACATCGGTCTGATGAAAGCGGTGGACAAGTTCGAATACCGTCGTGGTTACAAGTTCTCGACTTATGCCACCTGGTGGATCCGTCAGGCGATCACTCGCTCGATCGCCGACCAGGCCCGCACCATCCGTATTCCGGTGCACATGATCGAGACGATCAACAAGCTCAACCGCATTTCCCGGCAGATGTTGCAGGAAATGGGTCGCGAACCGACCCCGGAAGAGCTGGGCGAACGCATGGAAATGCCTGAGGACAAGATCCGTAAGGTATTGAAGATCGCTAAAGAGCCGATCTCCATGGAAACCCCGATCGGTGATGACGAAGACTCCCATCTGGGTGACTTCATCGAAGACTCGACGATGCAGTCGCCAATCGATGTCGCCACTGTTGAGAGCCTGAAAGAAGCGACTCGCGAAGTGCTGTCCGGCCTCACTGCCCGTGAAGCCAAAGTACTGCGCATGCGTTTCGGTATCGACATGAACACCGACCATACACTCGAAGAAGTGGGCAAACAGTTTGACGTAACGCGTGAGCGGATCCGTCAGATCGAAGCCAAGGCGCTGCGCAAGCTGCGCCACCCGACGCGAAGCGAGCATCTGCGCTCCTTCCTCGACGAGTGATACCAGAACCCCCGGCCCAGGCCGGGGGTTTTGTTTATATGGCAGATTAAATCCTTCGCAACGCCCCTCCCCCGCATACCCCGTCTACACTCGAAACAATCATCCCCGAGCCATAACGAGAGCGTTATGCCCAGATTGGCGTCCGTGCTTTTTTTGCTGTCACTGATGATCTGGACCGCAACGGCTGACGCGCTGACTCTGACCGATGAAGAACGTAGCTGGCTGGCGGCTCACCCGGACTTGCGCCTGGGTGTCGATGCGTCGTGGCCGCCCTTTGAATTTCGCGATGACCAGAACCGTTATCAGGGCCTGGCGGCGGACTATATCGACGTGATTCGCCAACGCTTGGCGATCAAATTGACGCCCATCGAACCGGTGAGCTGGACGGTGGTGCTCGAACAGGTCAAATCGGGCAAGATCGACCTCCTGCCCGGCATCATGTCCACCCCGGAGCGCCAGACCTACCTGTCGTTCACCCGCCCTTATCTTGATTTCCCGATTGTCATCCTTGCCCATATCGGCGGCGCGCAACCACGCAAGCTCGACGACCTGTACGGTTTGAAGATCGCCGTAGTGGAGAACTACGCGCCCCACGAACTGCTGCGCACTCACCACCCCGATCTGAATCTGGTCGCCATGCCCAATGTCAGCTCGGCATTGCAGGCGCTGGCGACCGACGAAGTGGACGCCGTTGTCGGTGACCTCGCGTCCAGCGTCTGGAGCCTGCGCCAGCTCAAGCTCGACGGCCTGTACGTCAGCGGCGAAACCCCATATCGCTACCAACTGGCGATGGCCGTACCCCGCGACAACAAGGTATTGGTGGGGATTCTCGACAAAGTCCTCGCGGACATGAGCCCTGATGAAATCAGCAGCATTCAGGAGCATTGGGTCGGCAATGTCCTTGATCATCGGACATTCTGGTCGGACCTGCTGATCTACGGCTTGCCCGGGCTGTTGCTGCTGGTGACGATCCTCGCCGTGGTGATCCGCATCAACCGACGCCTGAGCTCGGAAATCGCCCGACGCATCGACCTCGAACAGGAACTGCGCAGCAGCGAGTATCACTACCGCGGCCTGGTCGAGAGCCTGTCGGCCATCGCCTGGGAAGCGCGGATGAGCGACTTCACCTACAGCTATGTCTCGCCCCACGCCGAAGACTTGCTCGGCTATCCACAATCGCACTGGCTGATCCCCGGTTTCTGGCACAACATCATTCACCCGGCCGATCTGACCCGTACGCAGAGTTACTGCAAAGAAGCGCTTCGCGAGGGTCGCGATCACATCGTCGATTATCGCGTGATCACCGCGGATGGCCGCTGTTTGTGGGTACGCGACATCGTCAGTCTGATCGAACATGGTCACGAGCCGGTGATGCGTGGTTTGATGATCGACATCAGCGAAATCAAGCGCACGGAAGAGGCGCTGCGGCTCTCGGAGCAAAAATTCGCTTCGGTCTTCCAGCAGTGCCCGGACATCCTGGTCATTGCACGGCTGTCCGATGGTTGCCTGCTGGAGGTCAATGAGGCATTTGAAGAACAGATCGGGCTGAAAGCCGAGGAAGTGCTTGGGCAAACGGCCACCGACCTGAATATCTGGGGAATTCCCGGCGTCGGTCCGGGACTGCTGCAACGTTTGCAGGCGGGCAGTATTCGCAATCTGGAGATGCCTTTTCGCCGCAACAACGGCCAACTGTTCACTGGTCTGATTTCCGCCGAACCCTTCGATCTGGACACAACGCCAGCCCTGGTCGTCGTTGTGCGTGATATCACTCAGCTCAAGGAAACCCAGCAGCAACTGCAAACCTCCGAAGAGAAGTTCGCCAAAGCCTTCCATGCCTCGCCGGATGGATTGTTGTTGTCACGCCAGAGCGATGGCCTGCTGCTGGAGGTCAACGAAGGTTTCAGCCGCATCACCGGTTTCAATAGCGCCATGTCGGTGGATCGCTCGGCGCTGGATTTGGGCATCTGGGTGAACCTCAACGAGCGCAAACAGATGCTCGACCTGTTGCATCGCGATGGCTTCGTGCGTGACTTCACCTGCCATATCCGGCGCAGTGACGGGCAGATTCGCCTCTGCGAAGTGTCCAGCCGTCCGCTGCCGATCGGTGAAGAAGACTGCATGCTGACCATCGCCCGCGACATCACCGAGCGCCATCTGATGCAGGAAAAACTGCAACAGGCCGCCACCGTGTTCGAAAGCACCGCCGAGGGCGTGCTGATCACCGACACCCAACAGCACATCAGCGCAGTCAACCGCGCCTTCACCGAAATCACCGGCTACAGCGAAAGCGAAGCGCTCGGGCATACACCGCGTCTGCTTGCCTCCGGCCTGCACGACAGCGCGTTCTACGCGGCAATGTGGCACCAATTGACCGACGAAGGACACTGGCAAGGCGAGATTTCCAACCGGCGCAAGAACGGCGAGTTGTACCCGAGCTGGCTGACCATCAGTGCCGTACGCAATCGCGACAAGTTCATTACTCACTTTGTCGCGGTGTTTGCCGACATTTCCAGCCTCAAGCATGCACAAGCCAAGCTCGACTATCAGGCGCACCACGACCCACTTACCGGTCTGCCGAACCGCACGCTGTTCGAAAACCGTTTGTTGATGGCGTTGAACAGTCAGCAGGAAAACGGCGGACAGGGTGCCGTGCTGTTTCTCGATCTCGACCGTTTCAAACATATCAACGACAGCCTCGGCCATCCGGTCGGCGACCTGCTGCTCAAGGGCATCGCCGTGCGCCTGAAAGAGCAACTGCGCGACATCGATACCGTGGCGCGCCTGGGCGGCGACGAATTCATCATTCTGTTACCCGGCCTGCAACAGGCCAGCGACGCGGATAACATCGCCACCAAACTGCTCAACTGCTTCGGTGCACCGTTCCAGGCGGGCGAGCATGAGTTTTTCATCAGCGCCAGCATCGGCACCAGTCTCTATCCTCGGGACGGCAACGACGTCGCCACACTGGTGAAAAACGCCGACGCGGCGATGTACCGCTCCAAGGCCAAGGGCCGCAATCGTGTCGAAAGCTACACCCGCGACCTCACGGCCCAGGCCAGCGAGCGCATAGCGCTGGAACACGAATTGCGCCGCGCCATTGAGCGTGACGAACTGTTCCTCTACTACCAACCGAAAATAAGCCTCGATGACCATCGTCTGGTCGGTGCCGAAGCGTTGATCCGTTGGCGTCACCCGACTTTCGGCGACGTACCGCCAGAGCACTTCATTCCGCTGGCCGAAGAAAACGGCATGATCCTGCAGATCGGTGATTGGGTGCTCGAGACCGCGTGCCGGCAAATGTTCGAATGGAATCAGATCTACGACAGCCTCGGCCCGCTGTCGGTGAACCTCGCCGGCGCACAGCTGCGTCAGCCGAATCTGCTCGGACGCATCGAACAACTGCTCAACGACAACCACCTGCAGCCGGATTTACTGCAACTGGAAATTACCGAGAATTTCATCATGAGTCAGGCCGAAGAGGCGCTGGCCGTGCTGCACCAACTCAAACACCTCGGCGTTCAATTGGCGATTGATGACTTCGGTACGGGTTATTCTTCGCTCAGTTACCTCAAACGCCTGCCGCTGGATATCCTCAAGATCGACCAGTCATTCGTTCGCGGACTGCCCGACGACCCCCACGATGCGGCGATTGTCCGGGCCATCATCGCACTCGGGCGGAGCATGCAATTCACGGTCATCGCCGAGGGCGTGGAAACCCAGGCACAACAACAATTTCTCGCCGCCGAAGGCTGCGAACAGATCCAGGGCTACATCGTCAGCCTGCCGCTACCACCGGAAGAATTCGCGGCAACGTTTCTTCGTGTAACCGTATCGGATTATTCGGATAGCACAGCCGAGAAACCGTCGCTATAATCCGCGACCTACTGAGGGCCTATAGCTCAGTTGGTTAGAGCAGAGGACTCATAATCCTTTGGTCCACGGTTCAAGTCCGTGTGGGCCCACCAAACCTGAAAGCCGCGCAAATGCGCGGCTTTCGCGTTTCTGGCGCGAGAGCGGGCCAAGTGTCGAAGCAGAACGGCATCCGCCTCACTCAACACCCGCCGTAACGTTGCAATTTTTTGAAATCGATTGCCGTATGGCAAATGGCGGTTTCCGCGCTTCGCCCTTGCGTCAAAGATGCGTTACTTTCAAACTGCCAACACAGGATGTCTAGCCAGTTCGAAGGACGAAATCAGGTGCATAAACTTACCTCGCTACAAGCTGCTAGAGGCCTGGCTGCTCTTCTGGTTGTTGCGTTCCATTCTATTTTTATCAATACAAAATACCTACAGAGTGAGTTGATCATTCCCGAGCTGTTTGTATTCGGACAAACAGGCGTCGACCTGTTCTTCGCACTCAGTGGCTTCGTAATGATCATCGCCTTTCGCAAAAAATTTGGGCTGCGCGGCGAGACATTAAACTTTCTCAAGGGCCGCTTTCTTCGAATCTACCCGACCTACTGGGTTTATTTTCTGGCAGTCCTATTGGTCTTCATCATCAGGCCAGAACTGGTAAACAACTCTCAGAGCGGCCATTCAAATATCCTTTCGTCCTTTCTATTACTACCTGAAGAGTCAGCTCCCCTGGTGATGGTTGCGTGGTCACTCACGCATGAAATATGGTTTTACCTGGTCTTCGCCTTAATATTGAAGCTGCCAGTACAGTACGTTTCGGCTGCCTTGCTCGTGTGGTTGCTTGCAATTGTCTTCGCTTCTTTTTTCATGACCACAACGGGCGCTCCTTATCTGCGGATTATCACCCACGAATTTTCAATCGAATTCATACTCGGCGCGCTGTCGGGCGTCGCTTATCTGAAGCTTGCGCAACGCGGCCTGAAAACGATACCCCCCGTGTTACTTGCAGCGGTGGGGATGAGCAGTCTGCTCTACGCGTTTTTCGATAAAACAGTGGGCAATGCTGATGTTATTCAGGCGATACCACTGAAAAGGGCGTTCCTGGTCGGCGGTGGCTACGCTCTATTATTATTGGCTTGTGCCTTGCAAGAAGTCATAAGCAAAAAACACGCTCCCCGCCTGCTAGCATTTATCGGCGACATTTCCTATTCAATGTATCTGTCGCACATCCTCACATTAAGTGTCTGCGGTCGTATTTGGAGCATGCTCGGTTACTCCAACGGTGGGCTGTGGAGCGCCATACTTTTCTGGACCATTTCTTATAGTGCGGTCATTCTCGTTTCATTCATCAGTTACCAACTTGTCGAGCGCCACGTAATGCAGGTATCTCGTCGAGCCAGAAGGCCTTTGCCACGATCACTAGAAAACGCAAACACTCTCTGAAGAGTGCAGATGGCAAACGCCTTGTATCCAGAAAACTGCATAGATCTATTTCAGGGCTGAGTGTGCCATCGCTTTTCACAGTGCCTCAACGGTAAATCAACCATTAACCATTTCGTTACTTCATTAAAGGGGCCACACAGCAGTGGCGCATCTGATGATCCGAAAAGGGAGTTCTCATGGTTGATGTCACTCGACGCTCATTCGTTGGATTTGCCGCGACACTGCCACTGCTGGCGCACAATCCTTGGGCTCAGGCTCAAATTGAAACAGCCTCTGTAGCGGCAACTTCTGACGAGGTGCTGATCAACTTCAACGAAAGCCCTTGGGGACCCTCGACGGCTGCTCGACAAGCGATGCAGGAAGGTATCGCCCTGTCGGGACGTTATCCCTACAAGATCCAGTACCGGCTCAATGCACTGTTTGCCCGCCAGCAAGGCATTCCCGAAGATTTCGTGCAGACCTACAGCGGCTCCAAGCAGGCCCTGCAGCACGCCGTGCATGCCTTCACGCAACAGGGAAGTCTGGTGGTTGCCGCACCGTCCTATGAAGATCCCGTCCAGGCTGCGCGCGGTAGAAATGTCGCTGTCCACGAAGTACCGCTGAACGCTGAGCATGCTCACGACCTGCCGCGCATGCTGGCTGCCGATCATCAGCCGGGGTTGATCTACATCTGCAATCCGAATAATCCGACCGGCACCCTCACTGCCCGCAGCGATATTGAACGCGCGTTGAAGGACAAACCCAAAGGCTCGATTCTGTTGGTGGATGAGGCTTACATCGATTTCTCGCAGGCCATCACCTGCATCCCACTGGTCAAGGATCACCCCGACCTGCTGGTGCTGCGTACCTTTTCGAAAATCTACGGCATGGCGGGTGCAAGGCTCGGCATCGCAGTAGGTAACCCTGCGCTGTTGGAACAATTGGAAGTGTTCGGCAACTACAACGTCCCGGCCGCTTCTTCTTTGCTGGGAGCAATCGCCAGCCTTGAGGACGCTTCGTTGCTGGCGCAAAGGAAACAGAACAACACGCGTCTGCGAGAGGAAACCATCGCCTGGCTGAGTGCGCGAGGTTTTCGTTGCACAGCGTCCCAGGCCAATTGCTTCATGATTGATGTCAGACGCCCTGCGGCTGCCGTGGTAAAGGCATTGGCCGAGCGCCACGTTCATGTCGGTCGCGTATGGAAAGAATGGCCGACCTGGGTTCGAGTGAGCGTCGGCACGGACGATGACATGCGCCGATTCCGGGAGGCATTTGCCAAGGTACTGGCGTAAGAAACACGGGCTCGAATCAACGGTCAGGTTTCAGCAGGACAATAGCGTCGACATGCGGATGAAACCCAATCATCGCCTGCAAGCGTCCCGGCAATTGAGCCTGTAACATGCGCCAACCACCGATCCGCGCCAATGGAGCCGCCCCTTGCCAGACATCCGCCCGCCCGTGCTTGATGAAATCGATCGTCAGTTGATCGCTGCCCTGCAGATCAATGCTCGTGAGAGCGTGGCCATGCTTGCCCGGCAATTGGGCATTGCGCGCACCACCGTGACGTCGCGTCTGGCGCGCCTGGAAAAAGCCAAAGTGATCACCGGCTATGGCGTACGCCTGGGTCAGCGGGTGGTCGATGGCGGGTTGCAGGCGTATGTCGGGATCAAGGTGCAGCCGCGCTCAGGCAAAGAGGTGTTGCGCCGGTTGAGTGCGATGGCACAGGTGCAGCAACTGTGTGCCGTGAGTGGCGAGTTTGATTATGTGGCGTGGTTGCGTACGGACTCGCCGGAGCAACTGGATCAGTTACTCGATCAGATTGGCAGCGTGGACGGGGTGGAGAAGACCACGACTTCGATCATATTGAGTAGCAAGATTGATCGGGGGCAGCCGGTTTAAGATTTTGATCGGGCTTCTCGGGTGGATTTCAGAGCTTCTTCTCGAGCAGGCTCTCTCGCAAATTTTGGTCGGTGTGTAGCCACTGCTCGTCATATTGATCGCTAATCTGCCAAAACGACGACACTTTGCGTCTTATTAACGTGTTCTACGCTCCCTAGAATGGCTGGCAACTTTTCCTATACTCAGACGCGCATCCTGCGTCGGGTCGCCATCAAGGTCAGCCATGAACAAGAACAATCGCCATCCTGTAGACGGTAAGAAACCAGTCACCATTTTCGGTCCGGACTTTCCGTTCGCGTTTGACGACTGGATCGAACACCCGGCCGGTCTCGGCAGCATTCCTGAACACCATCATGGCGCTGAAGTGGCGATCGTCGGCGCAGGCATCGCCGGCCTGGTGGCCGCTTACGAGTTGATGAAGCTCGGCTTGAAACCGGTGGTTTACGAAGCATCAAAACTCGGTGGCCGTCTGCGTTCGCAGGCCTTCAACGGCACCGACGGCATCGTCGCTGAACTCGGCGGCATGCGTTTCCCGGTGTCTTCCACCGCGTTTTATCACTACGTCGACAAGCTCGGCCTCGAAACCAAACCCTTCCCGAACCCGCTGACGCCGGCCTCCGGCAGCACGGTGATCGACCTGGAAGGCAAAACCCATTACGCACAAAAACTGGCGGATCTTCCTGCACTGTTTCAGGAAGTGGCTGACGCCTGGGCGGATGCGCTGGAGGCCGGCTCGCAGTTCGCCGATATCCAGCAAGCCATCCGCGACCGCGATGTACCGCGCCTGAAAGAGCTGTGGAACACGCTGGTGCCGCTGTGGGACGACCGCACCTTCTATGACTTTGTCGCCACCTCCGAGGCCTTCGCCAAACTGTCGTTCCATCACCGCGAAGTGTTCGGCCAAGTCGGATTCGGCACCGGCGGCTGGGATTCGGACTTTCCTAACTCGATGCTGGAAATCTTCCGCGTGGTGATGACCAACTGCGACGATCATCAGCATCTGGTGGTCGGCGGCGTCGAACAAGTACCGCAGGGCATCTGGCGGCATGTGCCGGAACGCTGCGTGTACTGGCCCGAAGGCACCAGCCTGAAATCCCTGCACCGTGGTGCGCCGCGCTCCGGCGTGAAGAAAATTGCCCACGCGGCGGATGGTCGTTTCGCGGTCACCGACAATAATGGCGACACCCGCGAATACGCCGCCGTGCTGACCACTTGTCAGAGCTGGCTGTTGACCACCCAGATCGAATGCGACGAAAGCCTGTTCTCGCAGAAAATGTGGATGGCCCTCGACCGCACCCGCTACATGCAATCGTCGAAGACTTTCGTGATGGTCGACCGGCCGTTCTGGAAGGACAAGGACCCTGAAACCGGCCGCGACCTGATGAGCATGACCCTCACCGATCGCCTGACCCGTGGCACTTACCTGTTCGACAATGGCGACGACAAACCGGGCGTGATCTGCCTGTCTTATTCGTGGATGAGCGACGCGCTGAAGATGCTGCCGCATCCGGTGGAAAAACGCGTTGAGCTTGCGTTGAATGCGTTGAAAAAGATCTACCCGAAAGTCGACATCGCTGCGCGGATCATCGGCGATCCGATCACCGTGTCGTGGGAAGCCGACCCGCATTTCCTCGGTGCATTCAAAGGCGCCCTGCCCGGCCACTATCGCTACAACCAGCGCATGTATGCGCACTTCATGCAGGACGAAATGCCAGCCGAGCAGCGCGGGATTTTTATCGCTGGCGACGATGTTTCGTGGACGCCGGCATGGGTCGAAGGCGCAGTGCAGACGTCGCTCAACGCGGTGTGGGGGATCATGAAGCATTTCGGCGGTTCGACACATAAAGCGAACCCGGGCCCGGGTGATGTGTTCAAAGACATCGGCCCTATCGCCCTGCCCGAGTAAGAGGAATTCCTGATGCGTGTAGCCCTTTACCAATGTCCACCGCTGCCACTGGAGCCCGCCGCCAACCTGCAACGCCTGCATCAACTGGCGATGGAGGCCAAGGGTGCCGACCTGTTGGTGCTGCCGGAGATGTTCATGACCGGCTACAACATCGGCGCCGAAGCGGTCAGCACCTTGGCCGAGGTCTACAACGGTGAATGGGCGCAGCAGATCGGCCGGATCGCCAAGGCTGCGGGTCTGGCGATTGCTTACGGTTATCCGGAGCGCACCGCCGACGGGCAGATTTACAACGCGGTGCAGTTGATCGATTCGAGCGGTGAGCGCCTGTGCAATTACCGCAAGACGCATCTGTTCGGTGATCTGGATCGCTCGATGTTCAGCTCCGGCAATGATGATTTTCCCATCGTCGAACTCAACGGCTGGAAGCTCGGTTTCCTGATTTGTTACGACCTGGAGTTTCCGGAAAACACCCGACGTCTGGCGCTCGCCGGCGCCGAATTGATTCTGGTGCCGACGGCGAACATGATCCCGTTTGATTTTGTCGCTGACGTCACCGTGCGTTCACGCGCCTTCGAAAACCAATGCTACGTGGCTTACGCCAACTACTGCGGCCACGAAGGTTACATCCATTACTGCGGGCAAAGCAGCATCGCCGCACCGGATGGCAGCCGCATCGCTCAGGCCGGACTCGACGAAGCGCTGATCATCGGCAAGCTCGATCGACAGTTGATGCTCGACTCCCGCGCCGCCAATCGCTACCTCAGCGACCGTCGCCCCGAACTTTACGACGCGCTCAACCAGCGCTAATCCGCTAGCATTGGCACTTCACTGTTCTGGAAGTGCCCATGCCTGCGCCGACTCACCCCCGCCTCCACTCTGAAATCCTGGCCAACGGCTTGCGCGTGACCCTGCGTCATGTGCCCGGGCTGAAGCGCAGTGCCGCTGCATTGCGCGTGGCTGTCGGTAGCCATGATGTGCCGCTGGCATGGCCGGGACTGGCGCACTTTCTTGAACACTTGCTGTTTCTCGGCACCGAGCGTTTTCCTGCCGGCGATGGGCTGATGGCCTACGTACAGCGTCATGGTGGGCAAGTGAATGCCAGCACGCGCGAACGTACTACTGACTTTTTCTTTGAATTGCCGACGCGCTCATTCAGCGACGGGCTGGAGCGTCTGTCAGACATGCTCGCTCAGCCGCGTATGAATCTGGACGATCAGTTGCGGGAACGGGAAGTGTTGCAGGCAGAATTTGTCGCATGGACGCAGGATTCTGCGGCGCAGCAGCAGTTTTCCTTGTACGAAGGTTTACCGGCAGATCATCCGTTGCGCGGATTTCATGCGGGGAATCGCGACAGCCTGCCAGTCGAACAATCTGCGTTTCAACAGGCGTTGAAAGCCTTCCACCAGCAGTTTTATCGGACTGGGCAGATGACGCTGAGTCTGGTCGGACCGCAGAGTCTTGAGGAACTGAAAGCACTGGCTGAACAATTTGCAGCGGATTTGCCAGCTGGGGATAAAGTTGCGCAGGCGGCATCCATACCGCTGGCGGTAAAAAGTTATCAACAGGTGGCTGAGCGACGCGGCAACCTGATGTTTGCGTTCGATGCCTTGCCTGAGTCGTCTGGCGAGGCTTTGGCATTCCTTTGCCATTGGTTGAACAGCGCCAAACCCGGAGGCTTGCTGGCGCATTTGCAGCAGCAGAATCTGGCCGATGGATTAAAAGCTGCGCCGGTCTATCACTTTGCCAGCCAAACGTTGCTGCATCTGGAGTTCAGCGCAGCGTCCGAATCGTTAAACGCCATTGGCGAGTTGGTGCTGGATTGGCTGAGTTTCTTTGCTCAACAAGATTGGGTGCCACTGCAAAAAGAATACGCGGCGCTGCTTCAGCGTCAGCAACAAGTCAGCGGCGCGCTGCAACTGGCGCGGCTCGATAGTGAAGCGTTGGAAGTCGGGTTGTCTGATTCCGGCGTTAAAGCCCTTACACAAATTCTCAGCGAAATCGGCACTGTGGATAACTTCAGCGATCACTGGAGCCTGCCTGCTGCCAATCCTTTTCTGAGAGCCAGCGAACCCTTGGCCAACGCCGGGCTGATTCGCGGCCAGACCAGTGCCCACCGAGGGCTGCGCACGTTCGCTCAGGATCGTTCGCGCGGCCGTCGTGAACGCTCGCCGATGCAGTTCAGTCGGGCGTTGCCGGACAACACGGATGAAGGCGCAGTTTATCTGCGCTGGCAGGTGGAAGTTGCAGCCAGCGCTGACCTGCAATCGAGGTTGCAGCGTAGTCTTCGGCAAACGCAGCAAGACGCCCGAGAAGCCGGCGTCGACCTGTCTTTCAGCGACGCTGGCAATCAATGGCTGCTGAAGCTCACCGGGCTGCAAGAGCCAATGCCCAGCGTCCTTGAACATGCGCTGAAATCTCTGACGCAAGTTGACCCCGATTCGCCGCGCAGTGAACCGCAAGCGCCGTTGAACCCCATCCGCCAACTGTTGAAAACGTTGCCGGAACAGACGCTGGAATCAGCCAAAACCGGCGACGACGCCCAACACCTGTGGACAACTTCACGCTGGGACGGCCTCGCCCTGGGCCTGAATCAACAGACTCAATCTGCCATGGGCTTGGCCCTGAGCCGGATTCCCGGGATTGCGGACAATCAGTTGCCAGCGCCGACGACGATCACCGCGCAAAAACACTGGCGACATATCGATACCGCCTCCAGCGAATACGCCTTGCTGCTGTTCTGCCCGACTACCAGCCGCAGCCTCGCCGACGAAGCCGCGTGGCGGCTGTTGGCGCAGTTGTGCCAGACACCTTTCTACCAGCGCCTGCGGGTCGAATTGCAATTGGGTTATGCAGTTTTCAGCGCACTGCGCCAGATTCACGGCCAGACGGCCATGCTGTTCGGCGTGCAATCCCCGAACACCCCACCCGTGGAACTGCTCGGCCACATTCGGCAGTTCTTCGAAAGCCTGCCAATGCTGGTCGAAAAGAATGATGAGTCGAGCTTCGAGCAACAACGCCAGAGCCTCGCTGATCAATTCGACGACGCCAACCTGTCCAGCAAAGACGCCGCCGAACTGCTTTGGCAGGCCAGGCTTGCAGGTCACTCGTCGGATTATCTTGAGCAATTGATCGCCGCCATCGGCCAACTGGATCGCCAGACATTGCTCAGCGCTGCGCAGCGCTTGAGCAACGCCGAAGGCGGCTGGCTCTGCCTCGCCAGCGATCCGGCACCCGAGACCTCATGGCAAGCAGCAAATTGATCATTACCAAGGCTGCAAGGAGCTTTCTCAAAGATTCACGGGCATTTACCCGGAAATTTTGAGTAACATAGCAGCCTAACTATTTGGAACATCTTTGCGCTGCCGTGGACTATAACTATGGACAGCGCTATCCCACCCCACCCTGAGGAGACACACCATGTCCTGGACAAAACCGGCTTACACCGACCTGCGTATCGGCTTCGAAGTCACCATGTACTTCGCCAGCCGCTGAGTTCTGCTTACGTAGAATTGCAGTGCAACGCCTCGGCTCGCCGAGGCGTTTTATTTTCCGCGTTGAAATGATGGAGTGTTCATGTTCGTCCAGATTCTGGGTTCGGCCGCTGGCGGCGGTTTTCCGCAGTGGAACTGCAACTGCGTCAACTGTGCAGGTTTTCGCGACGGCAGCCTGAATGCCAAGGCCCGCACCCAATCGTCCATCGCGATTTCCGACGACGGCGTGAACTGGGTGCTGTGCAACGCCTCGCCGGACATCCGCGCGCAACTGCAGAGCTTCGCCCCGATGCAACCGGGCCGGGCCCTGCGCGACACCGGCATCAGCGCGATCATTCTGATGGACAGCCAGATCGACCACACCACCGGCCTGCTCAGCCTGCGCGAAGGCTGCCCGCATCAGGTCTGGTGCACGGACATGGTTCATGAAGATCTGAGCACCGGTTTTCCGCTGTTCAAGATGCTCACCCACTGGAACGGTGGGCTGGACTGGAACCGCATCGAACTTGACCAAAGTTTCACCGTGGCCGCGTGCCCGAGCCTGCGCTTCACTCCGCTGCCGTTGCGCAGCGCGGCGCCGCCGTATTCGCCACACCGCTTCGATCCGCATCCGGGCGATAACATCGGTTTGATCGTTGAAGACCTGAACACCGGCGGCAAGCTGTTCTACGCGCCGGGGCTGGGCAAGGTCGACGCACCGTTACTGGAGATCATGGCGGGCAGTGATTGCCTGTTGGTCGACGGCACGATGTGGGATGACGATGAAATGCAGCGCCGTGGCGTCGGCACGCGCACCGGTCGCGAGATGGGTCACCTGGCACAGAACGGGCCTGGCGGCATGCTCGAAGTGCTGGAACAACTGCCAGAGCAGCGCAAGGTGCTTATCCACATCAACAACACCAATCCGATTCTCGATGAGGATTCGCCGGAGCGTGCCGAGTTGGCGCGGCGTGATGTTGAAGTGGCGTATGACGGCATGAGTATTGTGCTGTAGCGGATGGCCCCATCGCTGGCAAGCCAGCTCCCACAAGGTTCTGTGGTGTACACAAAACCTGTGGGAGCTGGCTTGCCAGCGATGACGTCCTGACAGACACCACAGAATCCAACGGTTGTTCCCGGAGAACAGACATGACTGACACGCCAATGTCCCCCACCGAATTCGAAGCGGCCCTGCGCGCCAAAGGCGCCTACTACCACATCCACCACCCCTACCACGTGGCGATGTACCAAGGCCGAGCAACTCGCGAACAGATTCAGGGCTGGGTCGCCAACCGCTTCTACTATCAGGTGAACATCCCCCTGAAGGACGCGGCGATCCTCGCCAACTGCCCCGATCGGGAAATCCGCCGCGAATGGATTCAGCGCCTGCTCGACCACGACGGCGCTCCCGGTGAAGACGGCGGTATCGAAGCCTGGCTGCGCCTCGGTCAAGCGGTCGGTCTCGATCCGGATCAACTGCGCTCCCAAGAACTGGTATTGCCCGGCGTACGCTTTGCCGTCGACGCCTACGTCAACTTCGCCCGCCGCGCCAGTTGGCAGGAAGCCGCCAGCAGCTCGTTGACCGAACTGTTTGCACCGCAGATCCACCAGTCGCGCCTCGACAGCTGGCCGCAGCATTACCCGTGGATCGACCCGGCCGGTTACGAATACTTCCGCACCCGCCTCGGTCAGGCACGGCGTGATGTCGAGCACGGTCTGGCAATCACGCTTGAGCACTACAAGACGCGTGAAGGCCAGGAGCGCATGCTGGAAATTCTCCAGTTCAAACTGGACATTCTTTGGAGCATGCTCGATGCCATGAGCATGGCCTACGAACTGAACCGCCCGCCGTATCACAGCGTCACCGAACAACGCGTCTGGCATAAAGGAATCACCTTATGAGTTTCGACCGCAGCAAAGTCCCGACCTGGCGTCCCGGCTACCGCTTCCAGTACGAACCGGCGCAGAAAGGTCACGTGCTGCTCTACCCCGAAGGCATGATCAAACTCAACGACAGCGCCGCGCTGATCGGTGGGCTGATCGACGGTGAACGCGATGTCGCGGCGATCATCGCCAAACTCGACGAGCAGTTCCCCGGCGTGCCTGAGCTCGGTGATGACATCGAGCAATTCATGGAGGTTGCCCGTGCGCAGCACTGGATCGAACTTGCCTGATCTGCCGGCCAAGCCTGAAATCGGCCTGCCGTTGTGGCTGCTCGCCGAGCTGACCTACCGCTGCCCGCTGCAATGCCCGTACTGCTCCAATCCGCTGGATTTCGCCGAGCAGGGCAAAGAACTGACCACAGAACAATGGGTCAAGGTGTTCCGCGAGGCGCGGGAGATGGGCGCGGCGCAACTGGGTTTTTCCGGCGGCGAGCCGCTGGTGCGTCAGGATCTCGCCGAGCTGATTCATGAAGCGCGGCAGTTGGGTTTCTACACCAACCTGATCACCTCCGGCATCGGCCTGACCGAGCAGAAAATCAGCGACTTCAAGAAGGCCGGCCTCGATCATATCCAGATCAGTTTCCAAGCCAGCGACGAGCAAGTGAACAACCTGCTCGCCGGTTCGAAAAAGGCTTTCGCGCAGAAGCTGGAAATGGCCCGCGCAGTGAAGGCCCACGGCTATCCGATGGTGCTGAACTTCGTCACCCATCGGCACAACATCGACAAGATCGACCGCATCATCGAACTGTGCATAGCGCTCGAAGCCGACTTTGTCGAACTAGCCACCTGCCAGTTTTACGGTTGGGCGCAGCTCAATCGTGTCGGCCTGTTGCCGACCAAGGAACAACTGGTGCGCGCCGAACGCATCACCAACGAATACCGCGCCAAGCTGGAAGCCGAAGGGCATCCGTGCAAACTGATTTTCGTCACCCCGGATTACTACGAAGAACGCCCGAAAGCCTGCATGAACGGCTGGGGCAGTATCTTTCTGACGGTCACCCCGGACGGCACCGCGCTGCCCTGCCACGGCGCCCGACAGATGCCGGTGCAGTTTCCCAATGTGCGCGATCACAGCATGCAACACATCTGGTACGACTCGTTCGGCTTCAACCGCTTCCGTGGTTACGACTGGATGCCCGAGCCGTGCCGCTCTTGTGACGAGAAAGAAAAAGACTTCGGCGGCTGCCGCTGCCAGGCGTTCATGCTCACCGGCGATGCGAGCAATGCCGACCCGGTGTGCAGCAAGTCCGAACATCACGGTGTGATCCTCAAGGCCCGCGAAGAAGCCGAGACCGCCACCCAAACCATCGAACAACTGGCCTTCCGCAATGAACGAAACTCGCGCCTCATCGCCAAGGGCTGAGCCTTTCAGCGCCTCGCAAGCCGTCGCTGCCGGCATGGACTTCGCCGAGTTGCAGCTCGGCGCCAACGGGTTGTTCTGGAATGAATATCGACCGGAGGATGCCGCGTGCCGGATCTGGCATTGGCGCGATGGCATGGCGAATTGTCTTACGCCAGACGGTTTCAGCGTGCGCAGTCGGGTGTACGAATATGGCGGTGGTGCGTTTTGTCTGACGCCGAACGGGGTGGTTTTCGTTGCTGAGGCGGATCAGCAGTTGTATCGCCAAAATCTCGATGGCGAGCCTGAAGCATTGACGTCGGGCGAGTGCCGTTATGGCGATCTGCATTTTGCTTCCGGCCAGGTGCTGGCGGTCGAAGAACAGCAAGATCAGCATCGGCTGGTAGCAATCGGTCTCGCTGACGGGACGCGGCATTTATTGGCTGAAGGCGCGGATTTTTATGCGGCGCCAATCCTCAGTGTGGATGGCCAGCGTTTGGCCTGGATCGAGTGGAGTCGGCCGCATCAGCCGTGGACGTCGACTCGGTTGATGGTGGCAGAGCGTTTGACTGACGGTGCATTTGGTTCGCCGCAATGTGTCGCTGGTGTCGAGCTTGAAGAGTCGATCCAACAACCTCGATTCGGTGCCGACAATCGCCTTTGTTGCCTGACCGATCGTGGTGGATTCTGGCAGCCGTGGGCTGAGACTTCCGACGGTTTGGAGCCATTACCTGCTGCGCAAGCCGATCACGCGCCAGCACCGTGGCAATTGGGCGGCTGCACCTGGCTGCCTGTTGAAAATTCGGTTTTAGCCAGTTGGAGCGAAGGTGGTTTCGGGCGTCTGATGCTTGGCGATGACGATTTCACTGGCGACTACAGCCGCTTCCGGCATTTGGCTTTGGATGCGCAATTTATCTACTGCATCGCCGCCTCGCCGATCAACCCTTCGGCGGTCATCGCTATTGATCGAACGAGTCGCGAAGTGAAAGTGCTGGCCGGTGGTGTTGCGCCCCTGCCCGCCGAACGCATCAGCCGTCCGCAAACCCTGCGCTACCCAAGCGGTTCGGGCGAAGCGCATGGATTCTTTTATCCAGCCATGAGCGGTGAGACGAAACCGCCGTTGGTAGTATTCATCCACGGTGGCCCGACGTCAGCCTGCTATCCGATGCTCGACCCGCGCATTCAATACTGGACGCAACGCGGCTTCACCGTCGCCGATCTCAACTATCGCGGCAGCAGTGGATATGGCCGGGAATATCGACAGGCACTGCATCTGAGCTGGGGCGAGGTGGATGTCGAGGATGCTTGTGCGGCGGTGAGTTATCTCGCCGAACAGGGTTTGATCGACGGTGAACGCGCATTCATTCGAGGTGGCAGCGCAGGCGGCTACACCACGTTATGTGCGCTGGCGTTCAAACACGTCTTCCGCGCCGGAGCGAGTTTGTACGGCGTTAGCGACCCGGTTGCATTGGCTCGGGCAACGCACAAATTCGAGGGTGATTATCTGGACTGGCTGATCGGCGATCCCGAGCAAGACGCCGAACGCTACGCCGCCCGCACGCCGTTGTTGCACGCAAACAACATCCGCGTACCGGTGATCTTCTTTCAAGGTGAACTGGACGCCGTCGTTGTCCCGCAACAGACCCGCGACATGGTCACGGCGCTGGAGCAAAACGGCGTCCCGGTCGAAGCGCATTACTACCCCGACGAACGCCACGGCTTCCGCCGCGCCGCCAATCAGGCGCATGCGCTGGAGCAGGAGTGGAAGTTCTATCGGCGGGTGATGGGATTTACAGACTGAAACCCTCTTCCTGTAGGAGCTGCGGCACGCTGCGATCTTTTGATCCTGATCCTCGAATTAAAATCAAAAGATCGCAGCGTGCCGCAGCACCTACAGGTTTATGCCGCTGACTCAGCGCTTGGCGATGATATACACCGCATGCACGATCCCCGGAATATACCCGCACAACGTCAGCAGAATGTTCAACCAGAACGCCCCGCCAAATCCGACCTGCAGAAACACGCCCAGTGGTGGCAACAGAATAGCGATGATGATGCGAATGAAATCCATGGGGCAGCTCCTGTGTGGGGGTTGGCTCATTTGAGCCATACAAGCTAATCGACCCGCGCCGTTCGTCAGGGTTCAGTGCTAATCACAGTGTCGGTATCAAACTGATAGCTCAGCTAAGAATTTGCAGTCCGTGCTTCTGCACGATGCTCAGTAACTTCAGCGCCATTCCGCTGGGGTGTTTGTCTCCCGACTCCCATTGTTTGACTGTCGACGCGCTAGTGTTCAAGTAGCGAGCGAATACCGGCTGGCTGACGTTATTGCGTTCGCGCAGAGCCTTGATCTGTTCCGCCGGGATCGCTTCAGGAACCGTTGCCAGACACGACTCATCAAACTCCCGCATTGTTGCCTTGCTGATTGCTCCGACAGCCAGTAGAGCGCTGGCTGATTCGTGTATCGATTCAAAAACTTCACTTTTGAATTTCTTACTCATGAAATATCTCCACAAACTCCTTCATTGCCAACAAATCCCGGATCTGCTCCTCGGTCAGTTGAGCATAGGTTTTGGCTAACTTTCGTAAATCCTTCAATTCGGATGTTGTGATGTTGCTCTGATCTTTCTTGGCGAACAGCACTTGATAGATCCAGTAACGCCCGCCCTTAGCCAAAACAATCGAACGATGACGGTTGGCGTTCAACCGCTTCTTCCAGACGCCACCACCAAGATCGTCAGCCTGACCTTCAAGCATCTCGCAAAATGCTTCCCGGAGCTCCGCGTCGCTGATCCAAGCCTTGCCGGCTCGTATCGCAAAACCCTTGGTTTTGAACAGCCTGAATGACATCGGTATCCCTTCCAAAAAACATACCACCCAGTGGTATAGATTACAAAGCCATCCGTCTCGAAAATATCGATCGGTCTGCCCCCGCATTCCCTGCAGGGACTTTCTAAAAAACCATTCGCACAACGAACTCTCAAGCACTAAACGCCATCTGCAAAACCCGGCCAAAAAAAAACGCCCCACGCCAAAAGAATCAGGCGTGGGGCGTGCGTTATACCGCGAGACGGTTCTGGAAATCGGGTGGGAAACTTCAGCTCAGACGGCAATCCCTTTGCGGCATTGCAGTTGCGCGGTGCGCACTCGCGAGAAGGAGCGGCCTAGGCGCAGGAGCATTTCATCGATGTTGGTTTTGCTGACGGTGAGGGCCGGGGTGAAACGCAGGCAGTTGGCTTGCGGCGCATTGAGCAGCAGGCCTTCGTGCAGGGCGGCGTGGACCACGGCCTCTGCGGAATCGTCTGACAGGGTCAGTCCGAAGAAGAGGCCTTGACCGCGCAGTTCGCCGTGGTAATAGCGGTGTGCCAATCGGACCAGGCCTTCGCGCAGGTACTGGCCGTTGTCGTTGACCTGCTGGAGGAAACTGCGGTCGTGCACGCTGTCGAGCACTACCAGACCGGCCGCCGTCATCAATGCATTGCCGTGATGGGTGCCGCCCAGTTCGCCGGCCTCGAAACAGCACGCTTTGCCCCGCGCCAGCAGCGCCGCCAATGGCACACCGCCGCCAAGTCCTTTGCCGAGCACGACGATATCGGCGCGCACGCCGTAGGACTGTTCCGCGAGCAGAGTGCCGCAGCGGCCGATACCGGTTTGCACTTCGTCGAGGATCAAGAGAATGCCCAGTTCACGACAGAGTCGTTCGACACCCTTGAGGTAATGTTCAGTGGCCGGAATAACGCCGGCATCGCTTTGAATCGGCTCCAGCATGATCGCGACGGTTTGCGCATCGACCGCGGCGTGCAGGGCCGGCAAGTCGTTGAACGGCACCAGATCAAACCCCGGCAGCAACGGCGCAAAACGGTTGTGCAGGTTGCAGCTGTCGGAGGCGGAAATCGTCGCCAGACTGCGACCGTGACAACCCTGCTTCGCGACAATGATCCGCGAGGCGCCGCCGCGATGCAGCTGCCCCCATTTGCGCGCGAGTTTGATCGCCGCTTCACAGGCTTCGCTGCCGCTGTTGAGCAGGTAGGCCTGATCGCTGGAGGTAGCGGCGCACAGACGCTCGGCAAGGCTGAGCATGCCTCGATTGTGCAGATTGAAGCCGGGATTGATCAGCGCCTGCGCCTGACTGCTGATGGCTTTGACCAGCGCCGACGGGCTGTGGCCGAGGCTGTTGGCGCCGCCGGCCTGAGAAAAGTCGAGATACGCGCGGTCGTTACTGCCCCACAGCCACGACCCCTGACCACGGACAAACACCTGTTGCGGCCGTTCGACGCTAGGCATCAGGCGCTCGGCGCTGAGACTTTCGCTGATGTCTGAAGGGTTGGCCTCGAAAGCGAGGTCATCAAGACTCGGCGTCTGGCGCCGCAAACTGAACAGATTCATTGAAAAAACCCTCGTTCGAGGTTTTTTGAACTGCCTATGCAAACACTGTCGAAGCGATCGCTATTCATCGCGCTTTCTGGCCCTGTAAGCCTTGTGAATGCGGTTAGACTAGGCGCACTGACGGCTTCGGGCCATTTCGATTTATCAGCATTTTCGATAAGCGTTACTTATGGATTTCAAGCAACTGCGTTATTTCGTCGCGGTCTACGAAGAAGGTCATGTCGGCCGGGCGGCTGAACGCCTGTCGATCTCGCAACCGGCGCTGTCGCAGCAGATCCGCCAGCTCGAACAGAACCTCGACGTCACCTTGTTCGAGCGCAGCAGCAAGCGCCTGCTGCCGACCCTCGCCGCGCACACGTTGTACAACCATGCGTTGCCGCTGCTCGATGGCTTGCAACGAGCGCGCGAGGCGCTGGGCAACTTCAAGGGCCAGGCCTTGCGCACGCTGGCGATCGGCGTGCTGCAAACGGTGCACACCAGTCTGGTCCCGCAAATGCTTGAGCGGGTGCGCAAGGCACAGCCACATCTGGTGGTGCAAATCTATGAATTGACCGGACTTGAGATCGAACGGCGGCTGCTCAACGGTTCTTTGGACATCGGCATCAGTTACCTGCCGCCGCGCCAACCGGGCCTGCACGGTGTGATGCTTTACGAAGATGAGCTGACGCTGGTCATCCCGGCGGATCATCCATTGCGTGAATTCAAGAAAGTCTCGATGCGTCAGGCTGCCGAATTGCCGATGTTGCTGCTGGGCGAAGAGTTCCAGATCCGCCAGATATGGCAGGCGCAACTGACCGCCCTCGGGCGCCGTCCGCAGGTACAAGCCGAGTTGAACAATATGGTGGGTATTCTCGACAGCCTTCCACACACCAAACTGGCGACAGTGCTGCCGGGGCGTTCGCAGAAGGAATACGACGATCAGGATCTGTTGTGGAAACCGCTGAGCGAACCGCGCGTGCCGCTGAAGGTTGGCCTGGTGTGTCGCGATGTGCAGCGCCAGCAGGCCTCTTTGGCGCTGTTGCGGACGTTGCTGGAAGAAGTGATGGAGCGAGAAGTAAAGCCGCCGCTCGATCCTTTGGTCTGAGCACTTTTCTTCAGGCAAAAGAAAACCCCGCCGAAGCGGGGCTTTGCAGACTGTTTCCCTGACATCCATTTCACTCCGCCACCCTGGCAGAATCCTACGTGTCCGTGTTGTTGCTTTGCGCTTCCTGCGCGACGTCCATGAAATGTAGATTAGCTGTGGATCCAATCTTCGCCTATGGGAGAACAGCAGCACGTCATGTAAGAGAATGCTTACATGACGTCATCGCATCAGAATTGCGCTGCATCCAGCAGGAACAGCGACTCGCTACCGGCCTTTACTGACGCACTCAACGAGTGAATCCGCGGGAGCAAGCGGGCGAAATAGAAGCGCGCAGTGCCCAACTTGCTGGCATAGAAATCGTCCTGCGCTTCTTTGCCCAGCGAAGCTTTGGCCATCAATGCCCACATGTAGGCATACGCCGTGTATCCGAATGCTTGCAAATATTCGACCGAAGCCGCGCCAATTTCGTTCGGGTTGTTTTTTGCCCGATCCAGCAACCACGAGGTCAGCTCGTCGAGCGTGTCGACGGCATCGTTCAGCGGTTTGGTGAATTCGCCCAGATCGGCACTGGCTGTCGCGGTGAAATGGCGGATCTCGTCGGCGAACAGCTTGTAGAACGCGCCGCCGCTGCCGACGATCTTACGACCGACCAGGTCCAGCGCCTGAATGCCGTTGGTGCCTTCGTAGATCTGAGTGATACGCACGTCGCGCACCAGTTGCTCCTGGCCCCATTCGCGGATGTAGCCGTGGCCGCCGAAAATCTGCTGGCCGTGCACGGTGGTTTCCAGACCCAGGTCGGTGAGGAATGCCTTGGCTACCGGCGTCAGCAACGCGACCAGATCTTCTGCACGCTTGCGGGTGGTGGCGTCTTCGCTGAACTTGGCGGTGTCGAGTTGCATCGCCACGTAGGTGGAGAACGCACGGCCGCCTTCGTTCGAGGCTTTCATGGTCAGCAGCATGCGCCGCACATCCGGGTGGACGATGATCGGGTCTGCGACTTTGTCTTTGTTCTGCGCGCCGGTCGGCGAACGGCTTTGCAGACGGTCGCGGGCGTATTCAACGGCGTTCTGATACGAACGCTCGCCGGTGGCCAGGCCTTGGATGCCGACGCCGAGGCGCTCGTAGTTCATCATGGTGAACATCGCGGCCAGGCCTTTGTTCGGCTCGCCAACCAGATAACCCACGGCTTCGTCGAAGTTCATCACGCAGGTCGCGGACGCCTGAATGCCCATCTTGTGTTCGATCGAACCGCAGTTCGCCGGATTGCGTGCGCCCAGACTGCCGTCGGCATTGACCATGAACTTCGGCACCAGGAACAGCGAAATGCCTTTCGGACCCGCCGGGGCGTCCGGCAGTTTCGCCAACACCAGATGAATGATGTTTTCGGTGAGATCGTGTTCGCCACCGGTAATGAAGATTTTGGTGCCGCTGACTTTGTAGGAACCGTCGGCCTGAGGCTCGGCTTTTGTCCGAATAATCCCCAGGTCGGTGCCGGCGTGCGGCTCGGTCAGGCACATGGAGCCGGCCCAGACGCCGGCATACATGTTCGGCAGGTACGCGGCTTTCAGCTCTTCGCTGGCATGGGCGTTGATCGACAGGCAGGCGCCAGCGGTCAGCATCGGGTACAGACCGAACGACAGGCTGGCGGAGTTGACCATTTCTTCAACCTGCGCCGATACGGCTTTGGGCATGCCCATGCCGCCGTATTGCGGATCGCCACCGACGCCAACCCAGCCGCCCTCGGCGTAAGTCTGATAAGCCTGTGGAAAACCGGCTGGAGTGGTGACGGCGCCGTCGGCCCAGTGACAGCCTTCTTCGTCAGCGGCACGGCTCAGCGGCGCGATGCTTTTGCTGGTGACCTTGCCGGCCTCTTCGAGAATGGCTTCAACGGTTTCGGCGTCGACAGTCTCAGCCAGCGCCGGCAGTTCGGCCCAGAGTTTGGCGACTTCGAACACTTCATTGAGGACGAAGCGCATATCGCGCAGCGGCGCTTTGTAGTCAGCCATGGCAAACCTCGCAAGATCTAAACAGGTGATTCGTGGAATGATGTTTTCTGAGCCCGAGTGTACCTCAACAACTTTTGCGACACATAGGGTCAACCGGTGACTGATTTGTTATTTTTAGTCACCACAATAAATCGCAGCCTCGACAACGCCCGATTCCCTGTAGGAGCTGCCGAAGGCCGCGATCTTTTTATCTTCTCTAAAGTGCAAACAACTCCGCAGACAGTTTCATCAGGCAATCACTCCCCGCCTCGATCGCCGCCCGATGCGCCGCCGTACGCGGCAACAAACGCTTGAAGTAGAACTCGCACGTCGCCAATTTCCCGCGCAGGTAATCCGCCTCACCCTCGCCCGCCTCCAGCTGCGCCTGCGCCACCAACGCCATGCGCAACCACAGATAACCGAGAATGATGTAACCGCTGTACATCAGGTAATCCACCGACGCCGCGCCCACTTCATCCGGGTTCTTCATGGCCGCCATGCCGACCTTCATGGTCAGGTCGCCCCACTGCTGGTTCAGCTCATTGAGCTGCGCAGCGAAACTGCCCAGCTGCGGGTGCTCAGCGTTGGCCGCGCAGAACTTATGGACGATTTTGGTGAAACCGCGCAGCAACTTACCCTGACTGCCCAACACCTTGCGCCCGAGCAGGTCCAGCGCCTGAATACCGTTGGTGCCCTCGTAGATTGGCGCGATCCGACAGTCGCGAACCAACTGTTCCATGCCCCATTCACGAATGAAGCCGTGGCCACCGAATACCTGCATGCCGTGGTTGGTCACTTCCAGGCCAGTGTCGGTCATGAACGCTTTGCAGATCGGCGTGAGGAACGCCAACAAATCCTCGGCCTCCTGCCGTGCTTCGGCATCAGTGCTCAGATGCGCGACATCGAGCAACTGCGCGGTGAAGTAGGTCAGCGCCCGATTGCCTTCGTTAAAGGCTTTCATGGTCAACAACATGCGCCGCACGTCCGGGTGGACGATGATCGGGTCGGCGGCTTTGTCCGGGGCTTTGGCGCCCGTCAGTGAACGCATCTGCAAGCGGTCGTTGGCGTATTTGATGGCGCCCTGGAAACTCGCTTCACCCAAACACAAACCCTGCATCCCGGTGCCGAGCCGTGCGTGGTTCATCATGGTGAACATGCAGTTCAGGCCCTTGTTCGGCTCGCCGATCAGGTAACCCTTGGCGCCGTCGAAGTTGAGCACGCAAGTGGCCGAGGCCTTGATGCCCATCTTGTGTTCGATCGAACCGCAGGACACGCCGTTGCGCTCGCCTGCCTCACCCACCGCATCCGGCAAGAATTTCGGCACGATAAACAGCGAAATCCCTTTGGTCCCGGCCGGCGCATCCGGCAACTTGGCCAACACCAGATGGATGATGTTATCGCTCATGTCGTGCTCGCCGGCGGAGATGAAAATCTTGCTGCCGGTGACCGCATAACTGCCGTCGGCCTGAGGCACGGCGCGGGTCTTGATGATGCCCAGGTCGGTGCCGCAGTGGGCTTCGGTCAGGCACATGGTGCCGGTCCACTGGCCGGCGGTGAGTTTGCTCAGGTAGGTGTCTTTTTGCTCAGCGCTGCCGTGAGCGTGGATCGCCGACATCGCGCCGTGGGTCAAACCCGGGTACATGCCCCAAGAGGTATTGCTGGAGCCGACCATTTCGCTGATCACCAATCCCAGCGAACTCGGCAAGCCCTGGCCGCCGTAAACCGGATCTGCTGCCAGACCGTGCCAGCCGCCCTCGACGTATTGTGCGAAGGCTTGCTTGAAGCCTGTAGGCGTTGTCACCACACCATTGTCGAAATGGCAGCCCTCTTCGTCACCGCTGCGATTGAGCGGCGCCAGAACGTTCTCGCAGAACTTCGCGCCCTCTTCGAGAATCGCGTTGATCATGTCCGGGCTGGCGTCGTGCGCGCCGAGGGTGGCGTAATTGGCGTGGAAGTCGAAGACGTGGTCGATCAGAAAGCGCATGTCGCGCAGGGGAGCTTTGTACTCAGGCATGGTGGCTTCTCCGTCAGCAGATTTCCTCAACCTACTGCCGGCCACCACGCCCCACAATCATTGTGCAGACGCTGAATGCGCCGTCATCACTCAACCTGCGGCCGTGTCCATGCGCACCGCGCCGCGGCGGTTTTGTCCGTAGGCCATCACGCAATTACGCCCCGCACCTTTTGCGGCATAGAGCGCCTCGTCGGCAGACTTCAGCACTTGTTCCGGGTTGCGTTGTTCCACTCGTTCAGCGACGCCGATGCTCACCGTCACCGACACACTGGAGGCACCCGAGCCGGCGCGGCGCTGACGACCTTGCTGATCATCCTGCGGGCGGTTTTCCTGATTGCGCAGCTGAATGTTGTAGGACGCAATCGACTCGCGGATCACCTCAAGGTGCGGCATACACTCCTCAAGGGTTTTGCCTGCAAACACCAAGGCGAATTCCTCACCGCCATAGCGATACGCCCTACCGCCACCGCTGATTTTCGACAGTTTGCTGGCGACTAATCGCAGTACCTGGTCACCGACATCGTGGCCGTGGGTGTCGTTGAATTTTTTGAAGTGATCGACGTCACTCATCGCCAATACGTAGTTGCGACCAAGGCGTTGCATGCGTTCGTTGAGCGCGCGACGGCCCGGCAGACCGGTGAGTTCGTCGCGGAAGGCCATTTGATAAGCCTCGTGCGCAACCGCTGCGGCGATCATCAACATCACTTGGCTGCACATGATGTTCAGGGTGAACGGCAGGATGAAGGTTTTCGGCAGCATCCAGAACACGCCGAGCAGGCCAACCAATTGCGCCGCATGCAGCGGACGCGGATTGCGCCAGTATTGCCAGGCCAGTAGCAGGAACGCCGAAATAAACACCGGATAGGACAGCTGAATCAGACTCATCCACGCGCCGTGCAGCGCCGGCCAACGGATCTCCGACAGCCAGATCAGCAGCGCCTGGGGATAACTTTGTTCAAGTCCCAGCGCCACGCTGCCGAAGGCCAGCAAAACGGCGAAGCGCGCGACCATGTCCTGAAACAGATGCGTGCGCTCCTGCCACGCCGCAAACAGCCCAAACAACAACGGCAGCAATAAACAGACGAGATGGAAGACCACCGCAGCGTCTTCGCGGACCTTGCCGTTGTCGCGGTAATAGTCGGTCTGGGTGTCGAGCAGAAAGTAGGCGATGTACACCGTGAGCATCAGAAACAGTTCGCGCTGACGCCGGTAAACCGCGCAATAAGCGCCGCCCAGCAACAGCACCAACGTCGGCAACACGTTGAACAGCGACGTGAAGAACACGCTGAGGTCTTTGACGTACGCAGCCGCCAACCCCGCAAGTAACAACAGCAGTGAAGGTAGGAAATGGCTGAAACGTACAGCGGAAGAACGCGGCAAGGGTAAAGCTCCGACCCGTCATATCAAAGAGATGGCATTGTGCCTGCAAAGTGCGGCCAAGCCCACACAATGTGACCCAGATCACACACTGTCTCTTTAACGGCCGGAAGCCCGACTATCTGAGCGATTCACTAACAAAAAAACCGCCGCCCCCTAACAGGAGCAGCGGTTTTCAAAAGACCGCGCTAAGACTTAGTAGCCCAGTGCGAAGTCTTCTTCTTTCATGTCCATCAGGTTGTTGGCGCCCGACAGCATGGTGGCCACGTGGGTACGGGTACGCGGCAGAATGCGCTGGAAGTAGAAGCGCGCGGTTTGCAGCTTGGCGGTGTAGAACGCCGCGTCGCCGGTGCCTTCGGCCAGCTTTTCAGCAGCCAGACGCGCCATGTCGGCCCAGAAGTAAGCCAGGCAGGCATAACCGGAGTACATCAGGTAGTCCACGGAAGCCGCACCGACTTCTTCGCGATCTTTCATGGCGGCCATACCGACCTTCATGGTCAGCTCGCCCCATTCCTTGTTGATCGCGGCCAGCGGTGCGACGAATTCTGCAACGGCTTCGTTGCCTTCGTTGTTCTGGCAGAACTTGTGGACGATCTTGGTGAAGCCTTTCAGGGCTTCGCCTTGAGTCATCAGCACTTTACGGCCCAGCAGGTCGAGTGCCTGGATACCGGTGGTGCCTTCGTACAGCATCGAAATGCGGCTGTCGCGAACGTTCTGCTCCATGCCCCACTCGGCGATGAAGCCGTGGCCGCCGTAGATCTGTACGCCGTGGTTAGCGGATTCGAAACCGACTTCGGTCATGAACGCTTTGGCGATCGGAGTCATGAAGGCCAGCAGTGCGTCAGCTTTCTTTTTCTCTTCTTCATCGACGCCGTATTTGACGATGTCGACCTGTTTGGCGGTGAAGTACACCATCGCACGGTTGCCTTCGGCGAACGCCTTCATGGTCAACAGCATGCGGCGTACATCCGGGTGCACGATGATCGGGTCAGCAGCTTTGTCCGGCGCTTTCGGGCCAGTCAGGGAGCGCATTTGCAGACGATCGCGAGCGTATTTCAAACCGCCCTGGAAACCGATTTCGGCGTGGGCCAGACCTTGCAGCGCGGTACCCAGTCGTGCGGTGTTCATAAAGGTGAACATGCAGTTCAGGCCTTTGTTCGCCGGGCCGATCAGGTAACCGGTGGCGCCGTCGAAGTTCATCACGCAGGTAGCGTTGCCGTGGATGCCCATCTTGTGTTCCAGCGAACCGCAGCTCACTGCGTTGCGTGCACCGACGGTGCCATCAGCATTCGGCATGAATTTCGGAACGATGAACAACGAGATGCCTTTGGTGCCAGCCGGTGCGTCCGGCAGGCGGGCCAGTACGATATGGACGATGTTGTCGGCCATGTCGTGTTCACCGGCCGAGATGAAGATCTTGGTGCCGGAAACTTTGTAGGAGCCGTCGGCCTGAGGTTCGGCCTTGGTGCGCAGCATGCCCAGGTCGGTGCCGCAGTGCGGTTCGGTCAGGCACATGGTGCCGGTCCATTCGCCGGAAACCAGTTTGGTCAGATAGGCTTCTTGCTGCTCTGGAGTGCCGTGCTCGGAGATGGTGTTCATCGCGCCGTGCGACAGGCCTGGGTACATGCCCCACGACCAGTTGGCTTCGCCAACCATTTCGCTCACGGCCAGACCCAGCGACTCCGGCAGGCCTTGGCCGCCGTGCTCAACGTCGTGGGCCAGGCTTGGCCAGCCGCCTTCGACGAATTGCTTGTAAGCCTCTTTGAAGCCGGTCGGGGTTTTCACGCCGGACTCGCTCCAGGTGCAACCTTCGAGGTCGCCCACGCGGTTCAGCGGTGCCAGTACCTGCTCACAAAACTTGGCGCCTTCTTCGAGAATGGCGTCAACCATGTCCGGAGTTGCGTCTGCGCAAGCCGGAAGGCTCTGATAGTGCGCTTCGTAGCCGAGCAGTTCGTCACGAACGAAGCGAATATCACGCAAGGGGGCCTTGTAGTCAGGCATAGCGATAAACCTCTGCTGATGTAACCGGGAATGAACGACCGTGTTGATTTGTTGTGACGGTCAAACAGTTGTTTGAAACATACGTTTACGCCGAAATCTTGTCAAGCATCGATCTTTTGCCGTTCGTCATCAGAATTTTCAAACGCAGGGCACAGCAAACCGCCATGAGCTCGCACGAGTCACGGGTGCTGAAAAAAGATTAGTTGAGGGAGAAGGACTTACCATGAAAAACGCCGCGACAGGTCGCGGCGTTCAGCGTGCAGAAGACAGAAAAATCAGGCGAAGGTGTCGATGATCGTACCGAGCACTTCGTCGGAGGCTTTGGCGACCTTCACACCCAGCTCCGCCTGGATCTTGCCCTGAGACATCTCGACCATATTGCTGGCCAGATCCGATTGCTGGGCACGATCGACACCGCGTAGACGGTCAACCTGCACTTCGGACGACTGGCTGGTCACCGAGCGTTCAATCGTATTATTGGCAATCTGGCTGGCCGCCTGATCGACGCGGTTCTGCCCGCTCTGAATCGAGCTCAGACCTGCATAAAAAGCTGTGTTACCGGAGATTTCCATAACGGTTCTCATCCTTGGGAAGGATCAATGGCGCCATTGAAGCAGAGGCGTCAGAAAAACACCCGTCAAAAACACTAATGGCACAGTGCCTGCCCATAGAGAAAAGCTTAGTCGAGCAGATCCAGTTGCAAATGATCGGCCACCGCCTCTGCACTCAAGGCCTTGAGTTTCGGCACGCGCCCCAGGCACGGCGCCGGAATCCGCTCGGCCAACGTCGCGAGGTTTTCTTCCAGCCGCGAAGTCTTCGCATCGATGATATTCGCCACCCACCCGGCCAACTGCAGCCCATCACGAGCAATCGCTTCCGCCGTCAGCAAGGCATGACTGATGCAACCCAGCCGCACGCCTACCACCAGGATCACCGGCAGTTTCAAGGCAATCGCCAGATCCGACAAATTATCCTGATCCGCCAGCGGCACTCGCCAGCCGCCCGCGCCTTCGATCAAGGTGAAATCGGCATTCATTGCCAGAATCTCACGCATCGGCGCCAGCAACGATTGCACGGTCAACGCTACACCGGCCTCGCGCGCTGCTAGATGCGGAGCAATCGCCGGCTCGAACGCTACCGGATTGACCTGTTGATAAGTCAGCGGCAGCGAACATTCGGCCAACAGCGCCAACGCATCGGAATTGCGCAGCCCCTTGGGCGTCACTTCGCACCCGGACGCCACCGGTTTGCCCGCCGCCGTACTCAAGCCCGCCGAACGAGCTGCATGCAGCAACCCGGCGGCAACGGTGGTCTTGCCGACATCGGTATCCGTTCCGGTGATGAAATAGGCTGCGCTCATACGGGTTTCTCCAACACGGCGTAGACCACCTGATAAGTCGCCGGCAACCCCGACGCCTCACGGAACTGCTCGTAAGCTTCAACCAAACCGAGAATCCGCGCCCGCCCGGTCAAACCGCCCGGCCGCCCCGGGTTCAGATTGTGCGCGCCCAAGGCTTTCAATTCATGGGTCAGGCTGCGCACATCCGGGTAATGCAGCACGTGTGGTTGATTCTCCAGACTCAGCGTGCGCAAGCCACTGGCCGCACACAATTGCTGATAACGGGCGAACTCGCGGAAGCGGTTGACGTGCACCAGCCCGTCGACTTGCCGCCAGCTGTCGCGCAACTCAAACAGCGTCCCTACACAAAGACTAGCAAACGCAAAAATCCCACCCGGTTTCAGCACGCGAAAAGCTTCGCTGAGCACTGCATCGAAATCCGCACACCACTGCACCGCGAGGCTGGAGAAAATCAGGTCGCAGGTCGACTCCTGCAGCGGCAGCCGCTCCGCGTCGCCAGCAATGAAATGCTCGGCACCGCCCAGTGGCCGCGCATGCTCAAGCATGCCTTCGGCGATATCCAGCGCCAGACCATGGCCTTCAACAAAACGCGAGGCCAGCGCCCGGGTGAAATACCCCGTGCCGCAGCCCAGATCCAGCCAGCGCGCTGGTACGAAATCCACCGGCAAGCGCTGCAGCAATTGTGTACCGACATCACGTTGCAACTCGGCGACGCTGTCGTAACTGGCCGCCGCGCGAGAAAAAGAGGCTGCGACCTGACGCTTGTCAGGCAAGCCGCCAGGCAGCACAAGAGACAAATCAGTCATCACCGCACTCGTGTAGAAAAGCCTGGATAGCGCCCGCCAGTCCGTGGGGGTCTTCCAGAAGAAACGCATGACAGGCCTGTTCGATCAGACCTATTTCGATATCCGGCAACAGGGCGAACAACGCCCCCGCCGCTTCCGCCGGGACCAGGGCATCCTGTCCCGCGAACAGATGAAATTGCGGACCGCGAAATGCTTGCAGGGCTTCGCGTGTGTCCATCTGCGCGAGCAATTCCAGTCCCGCCATCAATGCAGTCGGCGCAGTGTGCGGTGCGCCGCCCAACATCAATCGCGACAGGCCGCGCGGATCCTGCGTCCCCTGAGCACAGAGCAGCGAAAAACGTTTGAGGGTCATCCGCGGATCGGCCTGGCAACCGGCGAGAAACGCATCGAACGTTTCGCCCGGCATCGCGTTCGGCCATTGTTCATGGGCAACAAAAGAAGGATTACTCGCTAGCGTCAGCAACCCGCAGCAACGCTCGCCGCGGCGCGCCGCCAGTTCGGACGCAAGCATGCCGCCCAGCGACCAGCCACCGAGCCAGACGTCTTGAGGAATGTTTTCATCGAGTTCCTCGAGCCAGTCCTGCAGATCGCTGGAATCCAGCTCCGGCAGCGGCTCGATGTCGACTTTCAGATGTTCGTCGAGCCCCTGCAACGCCGCAGCCAGAGGCTCCATCGGCGACACACCGAGGCCCCAGCCGGGCAGCAGAATCAGGCGATCACGCATGGCTTGGCTCCGACGACAATTGGGCAAAGCAATCGGCCAGTCCCTCTAACAATAGCTGCACCTGCGCCTCGCTGTGGGCAGCGGTCAGGGTCACGCGCAAGCGAGCGCTGCCGGCGGGCACGGTCGGTGGGCGGATCGCCGTGACCATCAGGCCGCGCTCGCGCAACATCTGCGACAGCCGCACGGCGCGCCCGGCATCGCCAATCATGATCGGCTGAATCGGCGTGAAGCTGTCCATCAACTCCAGGCCAATCTGCTCGGCGCCATGGCGGAACCGACGGATCAGCGTTTGTAGATGTTCTCGACGCCAATGCTCAGTGCGCAGTAGCTCCAGACTTTTCAGCGTTGCGCAGGCCAGCGCCGGTGGCTGACTGGTGGTGTAGATATACGGACGGGCGAACTGGATCAGGCTTTCGATCAGCTCTTCGCTGCCCGCGACGAACGCGCCAGCGGTGCCGAACGCTTTACCGAGGGTGCCGACCAGCACCGGCACGTCCTCCTGACTCAAACCGAAATGCTCGACAATCCCGCCGCCATTTGCACCCAGCGGCCCGAAACCGTGAGCGTCATCGACCATCAGCCACGCGCCTTTGGCCTTGGCTTCGCGGGCCAATGCCGGCAGATCAGCGAGGTCGCCGTCCATGCTGAACACGCCATCGGTGACGACCAACGTATTGCCGGTAGCTTTCTCCAGACGTTTGGCCAGGCTCACCGCGTCGTTGTGCAGATAGCGATTGAAACGCGCGCCGGACAACAGACCCGCATCCAGTAACGAGGCGTGATTGAGCCGATCCTCCAGCACCGTATCGCCCTGCCCGACCAGCGCCGTGACGGCGCCGAGATTGGCCATGTAGCCGGTGGTGAACAACAGCGCACGCGGACGCCCGGTGAGATCGGCCAACGCTTCTTCCAGTGCGTGATGCGGGCCGCTGTGGCCGATCACCAGATGCGAGGCGCCACCACCGACACCCCAACGTTCAGCGCCGGCGCGCCAGGCTTCGATCACTTGCGGGTGATTGGCCAGACCGAGGTAATCGTTGTTGCAAAAGGCAAGCAGCGGTTTGCCGTCGACCACCACTTGCGGCCCCTGCGGGGACTCGAGCAGCGGTCGCTGGCGATAGAGGTTTTCGGCACGACGGGCAGCAAGGCGTGCGGCGAGATCGAAAGACATGCAGGCCTCACATCTGAAAAATGACTGTGTAGGAGCTGCCGAAGGCTGCGATCTTTTGATGTTGTTTTTTAAAAGACAAGATCAAAAGATCGCAGCCTTCGGCAGCTCCTACATGGAATCGGTATGGCGATCAGACGGCGGCGTTGTAGAACTGCTCGCTGCTCTTCTGCTCCACCAGCGCTTGCTCGATCGCGGCCTGATGCACCTCGTCGGAATGCTCCTCGCGGGCTTCCGGCTGAATGCCCAGACGCGCAAACAGTTGCATGTCCTTGTCCGCCTGCGGGTTGGCGGTGGTCAGCAACTTGTCGCCGTAGAAAATCGAGTTGGCCCCAGCAAAGAATGCGAGGGCCTGCATCTGCTCGTTCATCGCTTCGCGGCCGGCGGACAGGCGCACGTGGGATTGCGGCATGAGGATGCGCGCCACGGCGAGCATGCGGATGAAGTCGAACGGGTCGACGTCTTCGGCGTTTTCCAGTGGCGTACCGGCGACTTTCACCAGCATGTTGATCGGCACCGATTCCGGATGCTCCGGCAGGTTGGCCAACTGGATCAGCAGATTGGCGCGGTCATCCAGCGATTCACCCATACCGAGGATGCCGCCGGAGCAGATCTTCATTCCCGACTCACGCACGTAAGCCAGGGTCTGCAGACGCTCGCTGTAAGTACGGGTGGTGATGATGCTGCCGTAGAACTCGGGCGACGTGTCGAGGTTGTGGTTGTAGTAATCGAGACCGGCCTTGGCCAGTGCTTCGGTCTGGTCCTGGTCGAGACGGCCAAGAGTCATGCAGGTTTCCAGGCCCATGGCCTTTACGCCTTCAACCATTTTCAGCACGTACGGCATGTCTTTGGCCGACGGATGCTTCCACGCCGCGCCCATGCAAAAACGTGTCGAGCCGATTGCCTTGGCGCGTGCTGCCTCTTCGAGGACCTTCTGCACTTCCATCAGCTTTTCTTTTTCCAGGCCGGTGTTGTAGTGACCGGACTGCGGGCAGTACTTGCAGTCTTCCGGGCAGGCGCCGGTCTTGATCGACAGCAGGGTCGAAACCTGAACGCGGTTGGCGTTGAAATGTGCGCGGTGCACCGTTTGCGCCTGGAACAGCAAGTCGTTGAATGGCTGTACGAAGAGTGCTTTGACTTCGGCCAGAGACCAGTCGTGACGCAGGGTGGCGGTGGTGCTCGCGCTCATGGGTAGTTCCTTGGTTATGCTTGGCTGGCGGCTGCGGGAATGGAATACCCACAGGCGCGACACGGATGTTCGGCATATTTAAGGAAGAGTCATGCGCTGTCAACCACGATACGAAGGACCGGTTTACATCTGTTTAAATAATGTACAAACCTGCCTGCTTTGCGATGAGCCGGCAGAAGCAGAAATGCCAATTTGCGTGGCTTGCGAAACTGATCTGCCCTGGCTCGGCGACCACTGCCAGACCTGCGCCTTGCCACTCCTCGCCGCGGGCCTGACCTGCGGCGAGTGCCTGCTAGAGCCGCCGGCGTTCGAACAGGTGGTGGTGCCGTGGCAGTATGGCTTCCCCGTCGACAGTTTGATTACGCGCTTTAAACACAACGCAAAATGGCCGTTTGGCCACCTGCTCGCCGACGTTCTCGGGCAATACCTGCAACATCGCTTCGATGAGGGTTTGCCACGGCCTGATGCGTTGTTGCCGGTACCGCTGGCGAATAAACGCCTGCGTCAACGCGGGTTCAACCAGGCAGCTATGTTGGCGCGGTGGTTGAGTGAGTCGCTGGATCTGCCGTGTGAAGAAACGGTTCTGCGCCGAGTCAAGGACACCGATGCCCAGCAGTCGCTCGATGCCAAATCGCGTAAACGTAATCTGCGCAATGCCTTCGACCTCATGCCGGATGCGCAGGTAAAAAACCGACATCTCGCGCTGGTTGATGACGTATTGACCACCGGCGCTACCGCACAGGCTCTCGCCCGGTTGCTGATGAACGCTGGCGCCGCGCGGGTCGATGTCTATTGCCTGGCCCGCACGCCAAAGCCTGGAGGTTGAAGTCGACACAATCCCCCTGTGGGAATGATCCTGCTCGCGATAGCGTCATCATTGCCAACATTTATTATGCTGACTGATCCACCGCCATCGCGAGCAGGCTCACTCCTACAATGGATTTGGGTTCGGCTTGACTCTCGCGTTGCGAGCGGCCAACTTCCTCCCCCACCGCCACAGCAAAAAAGCACCCCATCCATGTCCATGCCGTCCCTGTTGTCCCAGCACATCGTCCGCCGTCCGCAGCGCATCGCCCTGCTGCAACACATCGCCGAACAGGGCTCGATCACCCGCGCCGCGAAGAGCGCAGGCCTGAGTTACAAAGCCGCGTGGGATGCCATCGATGAGCTGAACAATCTGGCGCAAAAACCGCTGGTCGAGCGTGCCGTCGGCGGCAAGGGCGGGGGCGGTGCGAAACTCTCCAGCGAAGGCGAGCGCGTGTTGCGCCTGTATCAAAAGCTTCAGGCCTTGCAGGCCCAGGTGCTGGAGGCAGCGGAAGATGCCAGCGACCTCGACCTGCTCGGTCGCTTGATGCTCAGAACCAGTGCGCGCAATCAGTTGCACGGCAAAGTCGTGGCAATCGCAGCGCAGGGCCGTAATGACCTGATCCGTCTCGAACTGGCCGAAGGGCTGTGCCTCGACGCGCAGATCACCCACGACAGCACCGTGCATCTTGAGCTGCAAACCGGTACCGAAGTGGTGGCGCTGATCAAGGCCGGCTGGCTGGAATTGCTCGGCACCGAGCAATCTGCAACGTCTGGTCACAATCTTCTGAAGGGCACTATCGAAGCGATTCTCGACGCCGAGGACGGCCCCAGCGAAGTACGGATTACCCTGCCCAACGGCCATACCCTCTGCGCCTTGGCTGAGCCGCTCGATTTGCGCACGCGCGGGCTGACCGTCGAGCAACCGGTGCAGGTGCAGTTTTCGCCGTCCAATGTGCTGATCGGCACGCCGCTGTAGTCAGGCGCTGCAACGAAAGCGTCATCGACGCTCATTAAGGTAGCTGCCAAAACCAAGCAGGGAGCCTGATGTGAGCCTATTAGAAGAAAACCAATCCACTGATCTGGAAAAGATGGTCGGCCTCAGCCGTCGTGGTTTCATCGGCGCCGGTGCGCTGTGCGGCGCGGCGATGTTCCTCGGTGGCAGTCTGTTGAGCCGCAGCGCGCTGGCCACCGGCGTCAGCGCCGGCAACAGTCGCCTGCTCGGTTTCGAGAGCATTCCCGCTGCGACCACCGATGTCATCACGCTGCCCAAAGGCTACAAGTCTTCGGTGCTGATCAGTTGGGGCCAGCCATTGCAGAAAAATGGCCCGGCCTTCGACCCGAGCGGCAACGGCACCGCAGCCGCACAGGAAGTGCAGTTCGGCGACAACAACGACGGCATGAGCCTGTTCGCCTTCCCCGACGACCGCAATCGCGCGTTGATGGCGATCAACAACGAATACACCAACTACCGCTACCTCTACCCGCACGGCGGCATGCCGCAATCGGCCGAAGACGTGCGCAAGGCACTGGCCTGCGAAGGCGTGTCGGTGATCGAAGTGCAGCGCAAGAACGGTCAGTGGCAGTTCGTCCAAGGCTCGCGCTACAACCGCCGCATTCACGGCAACTCGCCGCTGCGCATCAGCGGCCCGGCGGCCGGTCACGACTTGATGAAAACCGCCGCCGACAAACACGGCAAGAAAGTCCTCGGCACGTTCCAGAACTGCGCCAACGGCAAAACGCCGTGGGGCACTTACCTGACCTGCGAAGAAAACTTCACCGACTGCTTCGGCAGCAGCAACGCCCAGCAGCAGTTCGACCCGGCGCAGAAGCGCTACGGCGTCTCGGTCGCCAGCCGCGAGATCAACTGGCACCCGTACGATCCGCGCTTCGACATGGCGAAAAACCCCAACGAACTCAACCGTCACGGCTGGGTGGTCGAGATCGATCCGTTCGATCCGCAATCGACTCCGGTCAAACGCACGGCACTGGGCCGCTTCAAACATGAAAACGCCGCCCTGGCCGAGACCGACGACGGTCGCGCCGTGGTGTACATGGGCGACGACGAGCGTGGCGAGTTCATCTACAAGTTTGTCAGCCGCGACCGCATCAACCACCGCAACGCCAAGGCTAACCGCGACATCCTCGACCACGGCACCTTGTACGTAGCGAAATTCGACAACGGCGACAGCAACCCCGATCACCCGAAAGGCCAGGGCCAGTGGATCGAGCTGACCCACGGCAAAAACGGCATCGATGCCAGCAGTGGTTTTGCCGATCAGGCCGAAGTGCTGATCCATGCGCGCCTCGCCGCCAGCGTAGTCGGCGCAACGCGCATGGACCGCCCGGAATGGATCGTCGTCAGTCCGAAGGACGGCCAGGTCTATTGCACCCTGACCAACAACGCCAAGCGCGGCGAAGACGGGCAACCAGTGGGCGGACCGAACCCGCGCGAGAAGAACGTCTACGGGCAGATCCTGCGCTGGCGCACCGACCGCGACGATCACGCGTCGAAGTCGTTTGCCTGGGATCTGTTTGTGGTCGCCGGCAATCCGGGCGTACATGCCGGAACGCCGAAGGGTGGCTCGAAAAACATCACCCCGCAGAACATGTTCAACAGCCCGGATGGCTTGGGCTTCGACAAGGCCGGGCGCTTGTGGATTCTCACCGATGGCGACTCCAGTAACGCTGGGGACTTTGCCGGGATGGGCAATAACCAGATGCTTTGCGCCGATCCGAAGACCGGTGAAATTCGTCGGTTCATGGTCGGGCCGATTGGTTGTGAAGTGACGGGCATCAGCTTCTCGCCGGATCAGAAAACCCTGTTTGTCGGGATTCAGCATCCGGGGGAGAACGGTGGTTCGACCTTCCCTGAGCATTTGCCGAATGGCAAGCCGCGGTCTTCGGTGATGGCGATTACTCGCGAGGATGGTGGAATCGTCGGCGCCTGACAGGCCCTCATCGCGAGCAGGCTCACTTCTACATTTGGAATGCGTGCGTTCCCCTGTGGGAGTGAGCCTGCTCGCGATGGCGTCAGCACAGACACCAACCAACTCCCCCGCTGCCATCTGCGCTACCATGCTGGGCCGGACGCGGCAGCCTGCTGCGCGCAGGAGTCAGCATGGCCCACCCGTTTGAAACCCTCACCCCCGACCTCGTGCTTGATGCCGTTGAAAGCATCGGCTTCCTCAGTGATGCACGCATTCTGGCGCTCAACAGCTACGAAAACCGCGTCTATCAGGTCGGCATCGAAGACTCCGAACCGCTGATCGCCAAGTTCTATCGCCCGCAGCGCTGGACCAACGAAGCCATCCTCGAAGAACACAAGTTCACCTTCGAGCTGGCCGACGTCGACATTCCGGTCGTGGCGCCGCTGATCCATAACGGCGAAACCCTGCACGAGCATGCCGGTTTCCGCTTCACCCTGTTCCCGCGGCGCGGCGGCCGTGCGCCGGAGCCGGGCAATCTTGATCAGCTGTATCGCCTCGGCCAGTTGCTCGGGCGCATTCACGCGGTCGGCGCGACCAAGCCGTTCGAACACCGTGAAGCCCTCGCCGTGCAGAACTTCGGCCACGCCTCACTGAACACCTTGCTGGAAGGCAACTTCATTCCGAAAAGCCTGCTGCCGGCCTACGAGTCCGTCGCCCGCGATCTGCTTAAACGCGTGGAAGATGCCTACGCCAACACGCCACACCAGAACATCCGCATGCACGGCGACTGCCACCCCGGCAACATGATGTGCCGCGACGAAATGTTCCACATCGTCGACCTCGACGACTGCCGCATGGGCCCGGCGGTACAGGACATCTGGATGATGCTCGCCGGCGACCGCCAGGAATGTCTCGGGCAGTTGTCGGAATTGATGGACGGCTACAACGAATTCCACGACTTCGACCCGCGTGAGCTGGCGCTGATCGAGCCGCTGCGCGCCTTGCGCCTGATGCACTACAGCGCCTGGCTCGCGCGGCGCTGGGATGACCCGGCGTTCCCGCACAGCTTTCCGTGGTTCGGCACCGAGCGTTATTGGGGAGATCAGGTGCTGGCGTTGCGTGAGCAGCTATCAGCGCTTAACGAAGAACCTTTGAAGTTGTTCTGAATTAAAGATCAAAAGATCGCAGCCTTCGGCAGCTCCCACATGGATCGCATTCCCCTGTAGGAGCTGCCGAAGGCTGCGATCTTTTCGCTTTCTGACACGACACATCTATACAACCTCCTTACAATCCCTCCTTTGTTAGCTGCCTAAGCAAGGATTCTGCATGCAAGCCGCCAACCCGCGTCGCGGGTACATTCTGGGCCTGAGTGCCTACATCATCTGGGGCCTGTTCCCGATCTACTTCAAAGCCATCGCCGAGGTTCCGGCGGTCGAGATCATCATCCATCGGGTTTTGTGGTCGGCGCTGTTTGGTGCGCTGTTGCTGATGGTGTGGAAACACCCGGGCTGGTTGCGCGAGTTGCTCGACAATCCCAAGCGACTGGCGATTCTGGCCTTGAGCGGAACGCTGATCGCGGCCAACTGGCTGACCTACGTGTGGTCGGTGAATAACGGGCGCATGCTCGAAGCGAGTCTCGGTTACTACATCAACCCGTTGGTAAACGTGCTCTTGGGCATGTTGATTCTTGGCGAACGCTTGCGGCGGATGCAGTGGATCGCGGTCGGTCTGGCAGCGGTCGGTGTAGCGCAACAGGTGTGGCAGGTCGGCAGTCTGCCGTGGGTGTCGCTGGTGCTGGCGCTGACGTTCGGCTTCTACGGTCTGATCCGCAAACAGGCGCCAGTCAAAGCGTTGCCGGGGCTGGTGGTGGAAACCTGGATGCTGGTGCCGATCGCGATTGCCTGGCTGCTCTTCAACCAGACCGCGACCAGTGCGCAACCGGAGTTCTGGACCACGTCCCAAGCCTGGTGGCTGGTGGCGGCCGGTCCGGTGACATTGGTGCCGCTGGTGTGCTTCAACGCCGCCACGCGCCACTTGCCTTACACCACCATCGGCTTCCTGCAATACCTGGCGCCGACCCTGGTGCTGCTGCAAGCGGTGCTGCTGTTCGGTGAGCACTTGTCGTCGAGCACGTTAGTCGCGTTTATCTTCATTTGGGCCGGTCTGGCCGTTTACAGCGTCGATGCCGTGATCAGTTTGCGCCGGCGCAGCTGATCAAAAAACGTACAAAGCCTCGCAGGCCACGGTTCTCGTGGCCTGCATCGTTCCTTCCCAAGGTTATCCACAGCGTGATCCCCGCCGTTTGTGTGCAAGTCACTGAATGTTGGCGGTTTTTTGATCAACTCCAGCAAAGCCACGGCGGGCCTGGCGATGCGGGCAGTCTCTACAGGTTATCCACAGGCAGGTGCACGTTTAAACTGGATAACCCGGTCAGCGTTTAAACGTCTGTGCGTAACACCAGTTCGACCATCAGATCATCGGCCAGGGTTTCCAGGCGCGACTGCAAGACGTCGAGCGACAAGGTCAGTGGCACTGCAAGAATCGCCTCAGCGTGGAACAGCGGTTCACTGCTCATCGGTGCCGGGCGCACTTCCGTCACCAGCCGCTCAAGGTTGACGCCTTGCTCGCTCAACAGCCGGGTGATGTCGCGCACGATGCCGGGACGATCATTGCCCACCAACTCCATGGCGATCGGTTTCCAGGTGCAGGACTGCTCGATACCACTCTCGGCAATCAATACGCGGATGCCATGCGTCGACAGTGCTTGTAGGGAATCGACTAATTCGTCGTAAGCCTCCGCTGGCACGCCCACCCGAAGAATGCCCGCAAACTGCCCGGCCATCCGCGACATGCGGCTTTCCAGCCAGTTACCGCCATGCTCGGCGATGCATTGGGCGATACGCTCGACCTGCCCGGGCTTGTCCGGGGCGAATACGGTGAGTACGAGATGGTCCATGGCGTCGCCCTCTTGTCATGACTTTTGTTATAGAAGGGGAAGTATAGGCAAGGGTCGAATTTGCGTTGAGGCGACCGACGCTTTCGCGAGCAGGCTCGCTCCCACATAAACCGCTGCCATAGCAGCCAAATACGATTTATGTGTACAACTTTTTATATTTAGCTGGAACAATCCAATGGTTTTTTGAGAACATCCCGTTCCGCGATGTGACCGCAATGCGACATGAGGTCGCAGAACGACGTAATTAGTCTGATTTTCACAAGCGCAACTCATCATGTAGTATGCCGCAGCGCGCACTACATAACGCTGGATCGATGTCTGCCCAAGGCCTGTTCGCAACCCTGAAAGCCCCGTCAGCAAGGCCCCCAAGCCGTTGATTGGTCCCAGCCCAGCCGCCCGCAATGGCATGTACTGGTCGGCAGGTTTGTGGTTTAAATGGCCAGAGGCTTCATTGTCAAATTGAAGAGCTGAAAAGCGAAATAGCTGAGCAGAGTGAGGCAAGCAATGACTGAACACGTTCAAGTCGGTGGCCTGCAGGTCGCCAAAGTCCTGTTCGACTTCGTGAACAACGAAGCCATTCCCGGTACCGGCCTCACCGCCGACAAGTTCTGGGAAGGTGCCGACAAGGTCATTCATGACCTGGCGCCGAAGAACAAAGCCCTACTCGCCAAACGCGATGACTTCCAGGCTCGTATCGATGCCTGGCATCAGGAACGCAACGGTCAGGCGCACGACGCCGTGGCCTATAAAACCTTCCTGCAAGAAATCGGTTATCTGCTGCCAGAAGCGGCTGATTTCCAGGCAACGACACAAAACGTCGATGATGAAATCGCCCGCACCGCCGGCCCACAACTTGTTGTGCCGGTGATGAACGCCCGCTTCGCTCTCAATGCCTCGAACGCCCGCTGGGGTTCGCTGTATGACGCCCTCTACGGCACCGACGCGATCAGCGAAGACGGTGGCGCGGAAAAAGGCAAAGGCTACAACAAGGTGCGTGGCGACAAAGTCATCGCCTTCGCCCGTGCGTTCCTCGACGAAGCTGCGCCATTGGCGGCTGGCTCCCACGTTGATTCGACCGCCTACAAAATCGCTGACGGCAAACTGCTGGTCACCCTCAAGGGCGGCAGCAATACTGGCCTGCGCGATGACGCTCAGCTGATCGGTTTCCAGGGCGACGCCAACGCGCCAATCGCCATCTTGCTGAAACACAACGGTCTGCACTTCGAAATCCAGGTCGACGCTACTACCCCGGTTGGCCAGACCGACCCGGCCGGCGTCAAAGACATCCTGATGGAAGCGGCCCTGACCACCATCATGGACTGCGAAGACTCCGTGGCCGCCGTCGATGCTGACGACAAAGTGGTGATCTACCGCAACTGGCTCGGCCTGATGAAGGGCGACCTGTCGGAGTCCGTGTCCAAGGGCGGTCAGACCTTCACCCGCACCATGAACCCGGATCGCACCTACACCGCGCCGAATGGCGGTGAAGTGACGTTGCACGGTCGTTCGCTGCTGTTCGTGCGTAACGTCGGTCACCTGATGACCATCGACGCGATCCTCGACAAAGACGGCAACGAAGTGCCGGAAGGCATCCTCGACGGTCTGGTCACTTGCCTCGCGGCGATGCACAACCTCAACGGCAACACCTCGCGTCGCAACACTCGCACCGGTTCGGTCTACATCGTTAAACCAAAGATGCACGGCCCGGAAGAAGCAGCGTTCACCAACGAGCTGTTCGGCCGCATCGAAGACGTGCTGGGCCTGAAGCGCAATACGCTGAAAGTCGGGATCATGGACGAGGAACGCCGTACCACGGTCAACCTCAAGGCCTGCATCAAAGCGGCCAGCGAGCGCGTTGTGTTCATCAACACCGGATTCCTCGACCGTACCGGCGACGAAATCCACACCTCCATGGAAGCCGGCCCGGTTGTGCGCAAGGCCGACATGAAGGCTGAGAAGTGGATCGGCGCCTATGAAAACTGGAACGTCGATATTGGTCTGAGCACCGGCCTGCAAGGTCGTGCGCAAATCGGTAAAGGCATGTGGGCCATGCCGGATCTGATGGCGGCGATGCTCGAGCAGAAAATCGCGCACCCGCTGGCCGGCGCCAATACCGCTTGGGTACCGTCGCCAACGGCTGCTGCGCTGCACGCGCTGCATTATCACAAGGTCGACGTGTTCGCCCGTCAGGCCGAACTGGCCAAACGTGCTCGTGCTTCGGTGGACGACATCCTGACCATCCCGCTGGCGGTCAACCCGAACTGGACGCCAGAGCAAATCAAGAACGAACTGGACAACAATTCCCAGGGCATTCTCGGTTACGTGGTGCGTTGGATTGACCAGGGTGTTGGCTGCTCGAAAGTACCGGACATCAACGACGTCGGCCTGATGGAAGACCGTGCCACGCTGCGTATCTCCAGCCAGCACATCGCCAACTGGCTGCGCCACGGTGTGGTGACCGAAGCGCAAGTGATGGAAAGCCTCAAGCGCATGGCGCCGGTGGTGGATCGTCAGAACGCCAACGACCCGCTGTACCGTCCGCTAGCACCGAACTTCGACAGCAACATCGCCTTCCAGGCGGCGGTCGAACTGGTGGTTGAAGGTACCAAGCAGCCGAATGGCTACACCGAGCCGGTGCTGCACCGTCGTCGTCGCGAGTTCAAGAAGGCCAACGGCCTGTAACTTGCGCTGAATGCCGGACATGAAAAAGCCCTGATCGAGAGATCAGGGCTTTTTTGTTTGTGTGGTGTGGGCTGGTATTTGTGGAGGGCTTGAGATCCATCCCCCTCACCCCAGCCCTCTCCCCCAAGGGGTAGAGGGGGAAAGGGAGCAGATTGGGGAAGCTTCAAGTTCTGAGTTCGACTCGGTAATTTCAAGTCGGTGTACCTTGCACATTCACCGCGCTCAGTCCCCTCTCCCTCTGGGCGGTCCGACGTTTCGGGAGGGTTAGGGTGAGGGGCTCTCAGGGGTCGATACCCAATTCGTGTTTGACCAGACCGAGCAACTTGCCCGTATCAATCGGCTTGAGCAAAAAATCCACCACGCTCAAATGCATCGCCGCAATCGCGTCTTTCACATCAGCATCGCCGGACACGATGATGATCGGCATCGCTGCCCTCACCGACTCACGCACCTGACGGATCAGCTCGAGGCCGTCGACATTGCCCATGCGCAGATCCGTGATCACCAGCCCGATCGAAGGCTTTTCTTCGAGCATCTTCAGCGCCGTCTCGCCACTGGCTGCGGTCATGCAACGAATGCCATCCAACGCGAGAATCTCCGACAACAGCTCCCGGGCGTCCTTGTCGTCATCAACGATCAATACACGCTGAGGTGGCAGGTCAGGTTCGAGCATGACTGCACTGAGCGCTTCTCGCTCGGCATCGCTCAAAATATCGTGGTCGGACATGGCGCTCTCTAAATATTCAAAACAGTCCCTTGGCAAGTGGTCAGACATCGCTGGGCAGAGCTTCAATGTGCACTTCGTCGGATTTTTTTCCAAGGGGGCAAACCAGGGAATTTCCGACTGTTTGCGTAGGGCATCTCCGAAACTGCGCCAATGGTGGCAAAACCTAGACTTACGTCCAATGGGCACCCCGCCCGCAGGGGTCGACCATGGCCAGAACGATCCGACAACAACAATTCGAAAAGACTGCGGTAATGGTTATGAGTAAAGCGGACGCCTTCACCCAGGCAGGGAAAACCGCGGTATTGCAGAACATTCAGGGCACCCTGCAATTCCTTCAGCGCTTCCCGCCCTTCAATCAGATGGAACACGCCCACCTGGCTTATCTGGTGGAGCAATGTCAGCTGCGTTTCTACGGCCAGGGCGAGAGCATCATCAAACCCGCCGACGGCCCGGTCGAACATTTCTATATCGTCAAACAAGGTCGGGTGGTTGGCGAACGTCAGCACATCACCAAACCCGGCACCGAGACCACGTTTGAAATCACCACCGGCGAATGTTTTCCGTTGGCCGCACTGCTCGGTGAACGCGCGACGCGCACCGAACACCTGGCCGGCGAAGATACGTTCTGCCTGCAACTGAACAAACTGGCGTTCATCAAACTGTTCGCCCTGTCCAACGCCTTCCGTGATTTCGCCTTGCGCGGGGTCAGCAGCCTGCTTGATCAGGTCAATCAGCAAGTGCAGCAAAAAGCCGTGGAAACCCTCGGCACGCAGTACTCGCTGAACACCCGACTCGGCGAACTGGCGATGCGTCACCCGGTGACCTGCGGCCCGGACACGCCATTGCGCGAAGCGGTGAAGTTGATGCACGAGCAGCAGGTCGGCAGCATCGTTGCGGTGGATGAACACAAGGCGCCGTTGGGCATTTTCACCCTGCGCGATCTGCGTCATGTGGTGGCCGCCGGTATTGGCGATTTCGGCGAAACCATCGAGCGCCACATGACGCCTTCGCCCTTTTATCTTTCGCCGGATCACAGTGCGTTCGATGCGGCGATTGCCATGACCGAACGGCACATCGCGCATGTCTGCCTGGTCAAGGATCAGCGCCTGTGCGGCGTGGTCTCCGAGCGCGATCTGTTTTCCCTGCAACGGGTCGATCTGGTGCATCTGGCGCGGACGATTCGCAGCGCCCAGCGCGTCGAACAACTGGTGAGCCTGCGCGGCGAGATCGGCCAACTGGTCGAACGCATGCTCGCCCACGGTGCGTCCTCGACGCAGATCACCCACATCATCACCCTGCTCAACGACCACACCGTGTGCCGCGTCATCGAACTGACCCTCGCCGAAAAAGGCGATCCTGGCGTGCCGTTCAGTTGGCTGTGTTTCGGCAGCGAAGGTCGCCGCGAGCAGACGCTGCACACCGATCAGGACAACGGCATTCTGTTCGACGCGCGGGACGCAGCACATGCGGCAGAGATTCGCGGCAAGTTGCTGCCGATTGCCCAGCAGATCAACCAGAGTCTGGCGCTGTGCGGTTTCACCCTGTGCAAGGGCAACATCATGGCCGGCAACCCCGAGCTGTGTCTGTCGCGGGCAGAATGGGCGCGGCGTTTTGCGGCGTTCATTCGCGAGGCGACGCCGGAAAATCTTCTTGGGTCGAGCATCTATTTCGATCTGCGCGTGGTCTGGGGCGATGAAAAAAGCTGCGAACAGTTGCGCCGGGGCATTCTTGACCAAGTCGGCGACAACCGTTTGTTCCAGCGCATGATGGCCGAGAACGCCCTGCGCAACCGTCCACCGGTGGGACGTTTCCGCGAGTTTGTGCTGGCGCGCAAGAATGGCGAGAAAGCCACGCTGGATCTGAAGGTGCAGGGGCTGACGCCATTCGTGGATGGCGCGCGACTGCTCGCGCTGGCTAACGGTATCGACGCCAACAACACCCTCGAACGCTTCCGTCAGTTGGTCGAGAAAGAAGTGATCGAACGGCTGGACGGCGCGGCGTATGAAGAGGCGTATCACTTCATTCAGCAAACGCGCATGCAGCAGCATCAGTTGCAGACCCGCGAGAATCTGCCCTATTCCAACCGCGTAGACCCCGACAGCCTCAATCACCTGGACCGGCGCATCCTGCGTGAATCCTTGCGTCAGGCGCAGCGCCTGCAAAGCAGCCTGACCTTGCGGTATCAGCTATGAGCCTGTTTTCGTGGCTGCGCCCGGCGAGTGCGGTGGTGCCGGTGGATTTCCAGCAGCGTCTGGCTCAGTTGCCAACGATTACACAGCTCAGCGAATGCACACTGCGCGAACAGCGCTGGGTGGTGCTGGATCTTGAAACTACCGGGCTGAATCTGAGCAAAGACCGAGTGTTGTCGATTGGCGCGGTGGTGATCGAGGACGGCGCGATCGATTTCAGTCAGCAGTTCGAACGCACGTTGCAATGTCGCGAATTGAAGCTCAGCCCCAGCGTGTTGATTCACGGGTTGGGGCCGAATGCGATTGCGGCGGGCAGTGAGCCGGCCGAGGCGTTGCTCGAACTCATGGAATTTATCGGCGACAGCCCGGTATTGGCGTTTCATGCGCCGTTTGATCAGCACATGCTCGGGCGCGCGTTGAAGGAGCATCTGGGGCACAAGTTGCAGCAGGTGTTTCTTGATGTCGCCGACATTGCACCGCTGGTGTGTCCGCAGGCGCACATTCGTGAGGCCGGGCTGGATGAGTGGATCGACTGGTTCAAGCTTGAGGTGTTCGAGCGGCATAACGCGAGTGCCGATGCGCTGGCGACGGCGGAACTGGCGCTGATTCTGTTCAGCCGGGCGCGGGGGCAGCAGATTCACAGTCCGTTGAATTTGCAGCAGCGGTTGAGTCAGTGGAAGCGGCGGCAGCAGGCGCCTTCGCTCTGAAGTTGAGTCGAGTCCAAGATCCATCGCCCTCACCCCAGCCCTCTCCCAGAGGGAGAGGGAGCCGACCGAGGTGTCTCGGGCTTTTCATCGACCTGAAAGACCGAGTTGATTGTGGATTCACTGAAAATCGTTCAGATCAGTGTATCTCCTGAATATCCCCCAATCGGTCCCCTCTCCCCCTGGGAGAGGGCTAGGGTGAGGGGGTCTGCCTTTACATGCCCACCTGACCAGTGGCCAATTGCTAACCATTCCCACCTCTGCCACAATCGCGAACAATTCGCGTTAGTTAACATTTCCCAATCGGTGATGTCCGGTGTCGTCAGTCCCAAGCCCTCACAGTGAGCTCGTCGGTGCGATGTATCGCGACCATCGTGGTTGGCTGCTGGCCTGGCTGCGACGCAATGTGGCGTGTCCAGAGCGTGCCGAGGACCTGAGTCAGGACACCTTTGTGCGCCTGCTCGGTCGCAACGAAATGCTGACACCGCGCGAGCCGCGGGCCTTTCTGGTGGCGATCGCCAAAGGCCTGCTGTTCGACTACTTCCGCCGCGCAGCGCTGGAGCAGGCCTACCTCACCGAATTGATGCTGATCCCCGAAGGCGAGCAACCGTCGGTGGAAGAACAGCAAATGATCCTCGAAGACCTCAAAGCCATCGACCGCTTGCTCGGCAAACTGTCGACCAAGGCCCGTGCCGCCTTCCTTTATAACCGCCTCGACGGGCTCAGCCATGCCGAGATCGCCGACAAGCTCGGCGTCTCGGTGCCGCGTGTGCGTCAGTATCTGGCGCAAGGCATTCGTCAGTGCTACATCGCCCTGTACGGTGAGCCGACATGAGTCCGGCCAGTTCCAGCCCCGTACCGGCGCATGTCCTGGACGCGGCGATTGCCTGGCAACTGACCCTCGACTCGAGCAGCCCGCTAGAGCGCGAGGAGTTTGCCAAATGGCATGCGGCCCATGAAGAACACGCCCGGGCGTGGCGACAACTGGGCATGCTCGATCAGCGTTTCAGCGTGGCTAAAGGCCCGGCACGCAGTGCCTTGCTACAGTCGCGCGAAGGCATTCGCCGGCGCGTGCGCAAGCTTGGCAGTGGGTTGGCCAGCGTTGTAGTGATTGTTGGTTTGGGGTTGTTCGCCAGTGAACGGTTTCTGCCGCTGGATTACTGGCTTGCCGATCAACGCACTGCGACTGGTGAACAGCGCACCATGCGTCTGGCTGACGGCACGGTGCTGAATCTGAACACCCACAGTGCGGTGGATGTGCGGTTCGATGACAAGCGCCGATTGATCGTGTTGCAGGAAGGCGAAATTCTCGTCGAGACCGGTCATGGCGATGCGCGTCCCTTTATCGTCGAAACCCGCGAAGGCAGCATGCGCGCCTTGGGTACGCGGTTTCTGGTCAAGCGTGAAGACGAAGGCACGCGCCTGAGCGTGTTGCAGTCGGCGGTCGCGGCGCACCCGCAATCCAATCCTGAAGAGCAAATTCTCCATGAAGGCCAGCAAGTGCTGCTGCGCAGTGATGGATTGGGTTCGATCGTCGCGCTCAATCCCGGCGCGGATGCCTGGACGCGTGGCATGTTGGTGGTGGATAACGCGCGCCTTGGCGATCTGGTGCATGAACTGGGGCGTTATCGTCGTGGGCATCTGGGCGTGGCGCCGGAAGTTGCGGACCTGCGCATCACTGGCAGCTTTCCGCTGCATGACACCGATAAGGCCCTGAGCGCATTGCTGCCGACTTTGCCGGTGCAGATCGAGCGGCATACGCCGTATTGGGTCACTGTCGCGAAGGCCGATATCAAGCCTGAGTAATGCGGTGTCTGAGCGGCCGCCATCGCTGGCAAGCCAGCTCCCACAGGGAGCTGCGGTGAGCAGCAATTTTGTGAACAGCACTGAAACCTGTGGGAGCTGGCTTGCCAGCGATGAGGCCCCTACAGCCTCCACTTTCAGTTAATCGAAATTATTTTCATCCAGCCCTATCACTTTTCGCTTTTCATCCGGCACACAGGCAATTGAGAAATATTTCCATTCAGGAGCCGCCGTATGTCCCGTTCGCTAGACACCTTGTTGCGCCCCAGTCTGCTGGCCGTCGCTATCGCGCTCAGCGCGCCGCTGATCAGCAGTCCGTTGCTCGCCGCTGAACAAGCGTCCAGCGTGCGCGCCTACAATCTGCCGGCGGCGCCACTGTCGACCACCTTGAACCAGATCGCCAGCCAGGGCGGCATCGCGCTGTCGCTGAATCCGTCGCTGGCCGCAGGCAAGACCTCGGCACCGGTGAACGGCCAATACGACGCGGCCGGTGCCTTGCGCGCGGCCCTGCGTGGCACCGGTCTGCAACTGGAACAAAGCAGCACCGGCACCTACACGCTGGTCGCCGTGCCTGAAGGGACGTTGGCCCTGCCGGAAACATCGGTTATCGGTGTGGAAAACTTCGAAAGCGCTTGGGGCCCGGTCGAAGGCTACACCGCCACCCGTACCGCCGCTGGCAGCAAGACCGACACCGCACTGGTCGAAGCGCCGCGTTCGATCTCCGTCGCGACTCGCCAGCAAATGGACGACCGTAGCGTGCACAGCCTCGACGATGCTGTGCGCTACATGCCGGGCATCACCGCCAGCAGCTATGGCAGCGATACCCGCGCCGACTGGCTGCGTGTGCGCGGTTTCGAACCGACCCAGTTCCTCGATGGCCTGCCGCTGCCGAAAGGCGTGTACGCCAACCCGAAACAGGAAACCTGGAACCTCGATCGCCTCGCCCTGCTGCGCGGCCCAGCCTCCTCGGTTTACGGCCAGACCCCGCCGGGCGGTTTGCTGGACATGGTCAGCCGTCGTCCAAGCGCCGAAGCCAGCAACGAAATCCAGCTGCAGTACGGCAGCGACAACCACCGTCAGATCAACTTCGCCAGCACCGGCAAGATCGATGACGCCGGCCAGTTTCTCTATGGCCTCAGCGGTGTGGTGCGCGACAGCGGCACGCAGGTCGATCACGTCGACAACAAGCGCTACAACATCGCGCCGAGCCTGACCTGGAACATCGACGACGACACCAAGCTCACCCTGCTGAGCCAGTTCACCCGCGACGATACCGGCATCACCAGCCAGTTCCTGCCGGTGCAGGGCACCAAGATCAAGTCACCGTTCGGCGATATCTCCCACCACAAGAATCTGGGTGATCCGGACTGGGAATATTACGATCGCACCTACTACGCGCTGGGCTACGCCTTCGAACATCGTCTGAACGATGTCTGGCAGTTCAAGCAGAACCTGCGCTACACCAAGTCGGATCTGTCGTTCCAGTCGCTGACGCCGGGTTCCTACCCGTTCACCGAAGTGGATGATCAAGGCAACGTCGGGCGCACCAGCACCAGCGTCGAAGAAGACATCAGTCAGTTCGCCGTGGACAACAACTTCCAGGCCGACTTCGCCACCGGCGACATCCGCCACACCCTGCTGCTGGGCCTGGATCATCAGCGCAGCAACACCAACTACACCTCGATCTTCGGCGACGGTTTGACCACCAACGTGATCACACCGATCTACGGCCAGCCAATCGTACGTCCAGCGCGCTCCACGGCGTTTTACGATTACGACCAGAAAACCTACCAGACCGGCCTGTACATCCAGGACCAGATGGCCCTCGACCAGTGGCGCCTGACCCTCGGCGGCCGTGAAGACTGGGTGCACACCAGCACAAAGTTCATCAACAAGGGCGATGCCACCAACACCCAGCGTGACAAGGCCTTCAGCGGCAACGCAGCGCTCAGTTATGTCTTCGACAACGGTTTCGTGCCGTACCTGTCGTACGCCGAATCCTTCCAGCCGACCACGGGCGCCGACGCCACCTCGACCGGTTCGCTCAAACCGACCGAAGGCAAGCAGTGGGAACTGGGCATCAAGTACCAGCCACCGGGCAGCAAAACCCTGCTGACCGCCGCCGTGTACGACCTCACCCAGAAGAACGTCTCGGTTAACACCTTCGTCAACAACGTGTCGATCACCAGTCAGACCGGCGAAGTGAAAGTCAAAGGCCTCGAGCTGGAAGCGGTTTCCGACGTCACCGACAACCTGAAAGTCATCGCTGCCTACACCCTGGCCAAATCCGAAGTGCAGAATGGCGTCGACAAGGGCAATCGCCTGCAACTGATGCCGAACCAGCAAGCGTCGCTGTGGACCGATTACACCTGGCACGCCGGCGTCCTCGACGGCTTCGGCATTGGCGGTGGCGTGCGTTACACCGGCAACACCTACGGCGACAAGGCCAATACCTGGCTGGGCAAAGCGGACGCCTACACCGTGTTCGACGCAAGTGTGCATTACGACCTCGGCCGTCTGGACAACAGCCTCAAAGGCGCGTCGCTGGCGGTCAACGCAACCAACCTGTTCGACAAGGAATACATTTCCACCTGCGACAGCTTCTACTGCTACTACGGCGACACGCGCAGTGTCGTCGCCAGCGCCACTTACAAGTGGTAAGCAACTGAGCTGAAACAGGCCCTGTGACCAGGCCGTCCTTCGTGGACGGCTTTGGTGTTTTTGAAGGTCATGAAATGAAAAGTAAAACAATTCGTCGCTGGTCGTTCATCCACACCTGGACCAGCCTGGTCTGTACGGTGTTTTTGCTGATGCTGGCCTTGACCGGTCTGCCGCTGATTTTCCATCACGAGATCGAACATCTGCTCGGCGATGCACCCGAAGTACGCGAGATGCCGGCCGACACGCCGCGGCTGAATCTGGCGCAGTTGGTCGAGGCCGCAGAAAAACATCGTCCCGATGAAGTCGTGCAGTACTTCGGTTTCGATGACGATGAGCCGAATGCCGTACTGACGATCATGGCGAAAACCGCCGGCACCGAGCCGAACTCCTCGCACACCTTCATGCTCGACGCACGTACCGGTGAAGCGCTGGAAACCCCATCGGCCAATGGCGGCTTGATGCTGTTTATCCTGCGCCTGCACGTCGACATGTTCGCCGGGCTGCCGGGCAAATTGCTGCTGGCGTTTATGGGCTTGTTGTTTGTCGTGGCCATCGTGTCCGGAACGGTGCTGTACCTGCCGTTCATGCGCCGTTTGAAGTTCGGCACGGTGCGTCAGGACAAGTCGACACGGCTGCGCTGGCTCGACCTGCATAACCTGATTGGCGTGGTCACCCTGACCTGGGCGTTGGTGGTCGGCGTGACCGGTGTGATCAGCGCCTGCGCCGACCTGCTGATCGCCGCTTGGCGCAACGATGCACTGACTGCGCTGATCGAACCTTACCGCGATGCGCCACCGCTGACCCACTTGGCGCCGGCCACGCGTTTGCTCGATATCGCTGCTGAAGTTGCGCCGGAGATGAAACCGGACTTCATTGCCTTTCCCGGCACACGCTTTTCCAGCGAACACCATTACTCGGTGTTCATGAAGGGCGGCACGCACCTGACCTCGCATCTGCTGACGCCGGTGCTGATCGATGCCACCACGCTGCAGGTCACCGCCGTGGCCGAACGTCCGTGGTACATGGACGCCATGGGCATGTCGCAGCCGTTGCACTTTGGTGATTACGGCGGCATGCCGATGAAAATCCTCTGGGCCACGCTCGATGTGTTGACGATCATTGTGCTCGGCAGTGGCGTTTATCTGTGGGTGGTGCGGCGCAAAGCGGTCAAACCCCTGCTGGAAACGGCGGAGGCGTCTGCATGAAGCCGCGTCAGTCGAATTTCTGGAAGGTGTTCAGCACGCCGATCGTGATTGCGTTGCTGAGTGCAGCGGGGTTGTTTGCGGCGTTGCTGGGGGATGGGATTTGGGATGTGTTGAGCTGGGTTGGGCTGGGTGTTCCGGCATTTCTGGCGATCAGGGGATTGTTGCTGCGCAGGTAGTTTTTGTGCTGTCGGTGATGGCCTCATCGCTGGCAAGCCAGCTCCCACAAGGATCTCTGCTGGGCCTGAAATGTGTATTCACTGCAAAAACCTGTGGGAGCTGGCTTGCCAGCGATGGCGGCCGGATGGGCACCATAAATTCCCTCGCCAGCCATCGCGGTTCTGACTAGGCTAACCACCTGCTCTTCGACGATTACCGAGGTTTGCCAATGTCTGCCCCCAGCATGACCCTGTACCACAACACGCTCTCTCCGTTTGTGCGCAAAGTGATGGTGTTGCTGCACGAAACCGGCCAGCAGGATCGCGTCGCCTTGCAAGACTGTGTGCTCAGCCCGGTCAGCCCGAGCGCCGAACTCAATGTCGATAACCCGCTGGGCAAGATTCCCGCCCTGCGTCTGGCCGACGGCAACGTCATCCATGACAGCCGGGTGATCCTCGAATACCTCGACCAGCAGCACGTCGGCAATCCGCTGATCCCCCGCGAAGGCGCGGCTCGCTGGCGGCGTCTGACCCTGGCATCGATGGCCGACGGGATCATGGATGCGTCGGTGATGGTGCGTTATGAAATGGTCCTGCGCGCGCCGGAAAAACATTGGGACGAATGGCTCGAAGCGCAGCGCGACAAGATCCGCCGTGCCCTCGCGGTGTTGGAAAAAGATGCCATTGCCGAGCTGACCAGCCATTTCGATGTCGCGGCGATCAGCGTGGCGTGTGCGCTGGGTTATCTCGATCTGCGTTTCCCGGACCTGGGCTGGCGTGATGCCAACCCGCAACTGGCCAACTGGTACTTTGAGGTGAGTCAGCGACCGTCCATGATCGCCACGATGCCCAAGCCTTAAATCGGCGGCGCCTGTTCCGGCCTCTTCGCTGGCAAGCCAGCTCCCACAGGATTTGTGGTAGATCGGGGATTTATGTCATCACCGAACTCATTGTGGGAGCTGGCTTGCCAGCGATGGCACCCACTCGGTTCCACAGGCAAAAGCCCGATAATCCGCGTCACCAGTTCATCCTTCCAGCACTGATCCTCACGCAACCCCAGCGACCGGCTCATTGCATCGCCCCGACATCAAACTCCAACGGCTGCGCCGGTTTCTGCCCGATCCCGTACCAATCCAGTTTGCGCGTCAGCACCATGAACACACCGAGCAGGCCGAACAGCAACAATGAGCCCATCAACAACGCGTAATCCTCTGCGCTCAGCAAGCCATAGAGCAGGCCATACAACGCCGCCAGCCCCGCCGAAAAACTCAAGCCGTGACGCACACTGCGTAGCACGTGGCAGACATAAAACCCGATCAACAGCACGCAAGCACTGGCCGACAACAGATACGCCAGAGCGAAACCAATGTGCTCCGACAGCGACAGCAACAACAGATAAAAGAACGCCAGCGCCACACCGACCAGCGCGTATTGCACCGGGTGCACGGCCAGACTCTTGAGCACTTCGAACAGAAAGAAACCGGCGAACGTCAGGACGATGAACAGCAGCGCATATTTGATCGCCCGATCACTCTTCAGGTACTGATCCACCGGGTCGATGAAGCTCACACCGAAACTGCGACCATTGAACGCCTCGCAATCATTGCTGCTCACGCAACGGCTCATGGCGTCTTGCAGGTTGGTGGAGAAAAACGTGGTCTGCCAATCGGCGCTGAAACCCTGATCGTTGATCTCACGTTTGGCCGGCAGGAAATTGCCGATGAAACTTGGATGCGGCCAATTCGCAGTGAGGCTGACGCTGCTGCTCTTGCCCACCGGCAGCACCTGCAACGAACCAGTGCCTTGCAGGCGCAGATCGAAACCGAAGCTCAGTTCCGTGGTTTTGCTGGTGTCGAGCAACGGCAGCGACACTCGTACACCCTCGCCGAGCCAGCCGACCTGGGTGCCCGGCACGAAGTCCAGACGCTGACCGTCAAGTTCCAGTTTCAGCGCATTTTCGATACCGCGAATGTCGCTGATACCTACCGCGAGAAACGGTGCATCGAACTGGTAGTCGCTGAAGTCTTCCTTGATGCCCAACTGTGCAGGCAATGAGAAATGGCCATTGATACGGTTGTCGGCGTGGAACAGCCGCGCTTCATAAATACCCCGCGCACGCAGTTCGGTTTGCACCTGGCCGTCGAGTTCGAAACGCTCCGGCAGGAAGTACAAACGACCACGCTCTTCGCTCGGTTCGTCGTAGCGCTGGTTGGTCTTGTCGTTGGTCTTCCAGTTGTGAATCACTTTGCGATACGGCACCACCATCACCGGCCCGCTCAGTTGCTGGCTGTAGCTGGAGCTGCGGGCGATGTCTTCGAGCACGCCGTCGCGCAGCTGTTGGCGGTCGTCGATGACGCCGTCGATCATCAGCAACGGGATCAGCAACAGCAGGATGAGCACGGCGATGGCGCCGAGCTTTATCGTCAGATTCTTGTTCATGGGACTCTCCCTGTTTGGATGGGCAGAGTCTGCTGGTGCTGTATGAGGGGAATGTGGGGGGAATATGGAGATTGTGTGGAAAGATCAAAAGATCGCAGCCTTCGGCAGCTCCTACAGGTGTACGCAATCCAATGTAGGAGCTGCCGAAGGCTGCGATCTTTTGACGGTATCAAGGCAAGCGCAATATCACTTCAACACCGTTTTCGACATTGCGAATCTGCATCGCCCCACCATGCAACTTGACCACTTCTTCAACGAAGTTAAGCCCCAAACCCGTGCTTTTTCGCCCACTGTCCGGACGCGGCAACGAGTAGAAACGCTCGGTCAATCGCGGCAAGGCGTAGTCAGGAATCGGCGCCGTTTCATTGAACAATCGAAATTCGATCTGCTCGCCAACCCGCTCGGCACTGAAACGCAGCAGCCCCTGAATCGGCGTGAAATCCAGCGCATTCTCCAGCAGATTGCCCAGCGCCTGACGCAACAGAAACGGCTCGCCAATCAACAGCAGATCCGCTGCCATCGCCCGTTCGATGCGCAACTGTTTGCCTTCGATCCGCGCCGCTTGCCCCTGCAGCAATTGCTCAACCAGCGCCGCCAGCGGCACAGCGACCCGTTCTTCAAGGCCCTGACGTTGCTCCACCTGCGCCAGATTCAGTAACCGTTCGATCAACTGCTGCATCCGCGCACTTTCGCTGTCGATGTTGCCGACAAAGCGCAGGCGCTGAACCGGCAACATATCCCCTTGCAGCAACTCCGCCGCTCCACGAATCGCCGCCAGCGGACTTTTCAGCTCATGGGTCAGCGTATGCACATAACGCTCGACGTAGGCCTTGCCTTCCAGTTGCGTGCGCATCTGTTCCACGGCGGTAGCCAGTTGTTCCAGTTCACCACCCCGGTAATGCGGCACTTCCACCCGCCGGCCCTCACTTACCGCTTGGGCATAACCGGTCAAGCGATGCAGCGCGCGGCTCAGCCACCACGAGAGCAAAGCACCGAACAACAGACCGAGGCCGATCAAACCCGCGCCGTAAAACAGCAAACGCCGTTCGGTGCGATCGACATAAGGCTGCAATGAGCTGTTGGGCTTGGCCACGGTGACCACACCGATGATCTTGCCGTTGTCGCGGATCGGCGCGCCGACGTGCATCACTGACGAACTGGCGTCATCCGGATCACTGCGGCTCGAACGTGCGCCGTACTCACCGCGCAGGGTCAGATAGACATCGTTCCAGCGCGAGTAATCCTGACCGACCGCTACACCACTGGAATCGAGAACGACGATGCCCTTGGCATCAGTCACGTAGATGCGGTGGTTGACCTGATTTTTCGGTAAGCCCCAAATGGTCGCTTGCGGCTGGCGCTCGCCATAGGCGCGGAGCAGCTCGGGCCAGCGGTTCTCGCTGAGGGTGCCGGCCTTGAAATCGTCACGGAGGATTTCCGCCATCAGGTTGGCGGTATCGACCAGGGTTTCTTCGGTGGACTGGCGCACGCCGGGGCGGATTTCTTCCATCACCGTGTTGAGCACGAAATAACCGGTCAGGCCGACAAACAGCACGTACACCAGAAAGATCCGCAGCCCCAGTGACATCAGCTGTGCCCCGGGCTGTAGCTGTAACCGAGGCCGCGATGGGTCTGGATCGGCTCGGCGTCGGCACGCACCAGACGCAGTTTGGCGCGCACGCTTTTGATGTGGCTGTCGATGCTGCGCTCGTAACCGGCGTCGGCCGCCACGCCCAACGCATCGAGCAGTTGTTCGCGACTGAACACCCGCTCGGGTTGTTCGAGCAGGCACTGCAACAGGCGGAATTCGTGGCGGGTCAGGCTTAACGTCTGGCCGCGATAGCTGATTTGTACGCGCTCGGGATCGATGCGAAACAGCGCCGAAGAGGCTTCAATCACTGGACGCGGCGCCATGCGTTTGAGGATGGCCTTGACCCGCGCCGCCACCTCTCGAGGGCTGAACGGCTTGACCACGTAGTCGTCGGCGCCAATCTCCAGCCCCACCACGCGATCAATCTCGGCATCGCGGGCGCTGAGGAACAGCACCGGCACCTCGCTGAAACGCCGCAGCTGCTTGCAAGTCTCGAAACCGCTGATGTCCGGCAGGCCGATGTCGAGGATGATCAGATCGGCCGGGGTCTGGCGCTGATGCTCCAGCGCCGCCGCGCCGAGGCTCAGCCACGTCGTGCTAAAGCCCTCGCCTTGCAGGGCGAAAATCAGCGTGTCGGCAATCGCCGCTTCGTCTTCGACAATCAGGATATGAGGCATGGCGTCCGAGCCCGTGGGTTAAGTGCGCGAACGGTGCCCCAAGCCTGACCTTACGTCAATGAGACCACTTGGCTCAGCAGTCCGGTTTGTCGGCGGTGAAGCGCCGCGCCGGGTTTACCGCAGCGCCAAACTCGCGCAAGGCTTTGGCACCGATCAGCAGCGGATAGTTGAAGTTGCTGCGGTCGGTCAGGTTGACCTCGACGGTACGCTTGACGTTGCCCAGGCACAGCTCCAGATCGACCACCGGGCGCTTGGCGACTTCGGTGCTTTCGCCCTCGTCCTCTTCATCCGAACGGCTCTTGATCTTGCTGATGCGCGCGACCTTGTGTTCGTAGACCTTGTTGCTGGCGTCCTTGGTGCCGAGGCGGAACCGTACCCATTCATCGCCATCGCGGGTGAAAGTCTCGATGTCCTTGGCCGACAGCGAAGCGGTCAGTGCGCCGGTGTCCATCTTGGCCTTGAGCACTTCACCGCCGATTTCCGGCAGCGCGATGTATTCATAGCGCCCGTACAGGGTCGGCTCGGCGGCCATGACCGGCAGGGCGACGAGGGCAAACAGTGCAAGGAGGGATTTCACGTAAGGGGCTTCCTTGGAAAATGAGGGCGGCAGACGCGAGATTTTAGACACCCGGCGAGCAATTCGTTCGCCCGTGAGACCGCATCGCTGGCAAGCCAGCTCCCACAAGGATCTTCAATGAATGCAATTCTCGTGAACACCAGAGAAACCTGTGGGAGCTGGCTTGCCAGCGATGAGGCCAGCACATTCAATACAATATCTGGCACCAGCATACCGCCCCAAAAGTGAAACATTCGTCACCAGTGATTTGGCCTGCCGCGCGAAGCTGCTTATCATGGCGCGCCCATCCGTTTTCAAAGAGTTGCTTATGCGCCGCCTGCTCACCGGCTGTTTCGTCACCCTGCTGCTGTTGCTCAACACCCTGATTCTGATCGGGCCGTTGCTGGTTTTCGCTCTGCTCAAACTGGTCGCCCCGGGCCGCTGGCGCGACTATGCGTCGGGGGCGGTGATGTGGATCGCCGAGACCTGGGCCGAGATCGACAAGCTGATTTTCCGCTTGTGTATTCCCACTCAGTGGGACATTCGCGGCGGTGAAGACCTGCGCGGTGACACCTCGTATCTGGTGGTCAGCAACCACCAGTCGTGGGTCGATATTCCGGCGCTGATCCAGACGCTCAACCGGCGCACGCCGTTCTTCAAGTTCTTCCTCAAGAAAGAGCTGATCTGGGTGCCGTTTCTGGGGCTGGCGTGGTGGGCGCTGGATTACCCGTTCATGAAGCGCTACACCAAAGCGTTTCTGGCCAAGCACCCGGAACTGGCCGGCAAGGATCTGGAAATCACCAGACAGGCCTGCGAGCTGTTCAAGCGTCAGCCGGTGACCGTGGTGAATTATCTGGAAGGCACGCGCTACACCGCGGCAAAAAGCGCGCAGCAACAATCACCGTTCAGCCACTTGCTCAAGCCCAAGGCCGGCGGCGTGGCGTTTGTGTTGGCGGCGCTGGGTGAACAGCTGGACGCGATTCTCGACGTCACCGTGGTTTATCCACAAGCGAAAATCCCTGGGTTCTGGGATTTGATCAGCGGCAACGTGCCGCGCGTGATCATCGACATCAAGACCCGCGAACTCGACCCGGCGCTGTGGCAAGGCGATTACGAGAATGATCCGGCGTTTCGCCAGAAGGTCCAGAGCTGGGTCAACCAGCTCTGGAACGAGAAGGATCAGCGCATCGCCGAACTGCGCAGCGAGCGCGGCTGAATCAGCTACCGGTGCCGGCGCCCCAGATGCTGCCCAGACTCTGCAGCAGCGGGCCACCAACGCCTTGGTCACCCAGATACTTGAGCAGCACCGGGGCAAACTGGCCGACCATGCCGCTGTCCATGCCCAACGCGCCGAAAGCGTTGTTCAGGTCATTGGTGTCCTTGACATTGCCCAGCGCATTTTCCAGGCCGGCGGATTTGCCGGACTGACCGAGCAAACCACTCAACGCCGCCAGGTTGCCGCTACCGCCCGACAGCTTGTCGATGCCCGGCACTTCTTTGGCCAACTGCGAATAATCGGTGCTGCTCAATTGGTTTTTGGCCAGGCCCAGCATGGCGCTGGTGCCGCCGACGGCTTGCTGCGGGGTAACGCCCAGACCGGTGACGGCTTGCAGCAGGCCAGCCGTTTCCGAGGTCGGCGCGGCGGCAGTGGCCGCGTTGCCGCCCTGCATGCTGGAAGCAGCCTTGGTCACGTCGTCCAGGCTGAAACCGGCGAACACCGGGCTGGCAGCAAGGGTCATCAGTGAAGCCAAGGCAATACCGCGTGAAATCTTCATTCAGACATCCTCTTGCGCTGTGAAAAACACCCGTTGAACGGGCAGTGAAACTGCCGGTTTGACCGGGTATCCGCCGGCATGTTCCGGCGCGGCGCATCCATTTTCATCCGGGCCGCGTATATAAAACGTGAAATCCCGGACACCCTCGCGATGAATGGCACAACCGCTGTCGCTCAACTAGCCTGTGAACAGTCCGAGTCTCGCCCTCGCGCGCTCACTCTTGCCTGGAGAGTTGTCATTTCCATCGCCGACGCCGATCAGCTGCGACAGTTGTTGGCCCAGTGTTCACTGGGTGATCGTCGCGCCTTCGAAACGCTGTACCGCAGCGTCGGCCCGCGCTTGCACGGCGTGGCTTTGTGCTTCATGGGGCGCGCCGATCTGGCCGAGGAAGTGTTGCAGGAAAGCTTCGTGCGCATCTGGAACAACGCCTCGCGCTACGACTCGCACCTGTCAGCGCCGCTGACCTGGATGATCAACATCACCCGCAATCAGGCCATCGATCAATTGCGCAAACACCGTGACCGACCGCTGACCGATCTCGAACAGGACACACTGACGGACGAAAGCCCCTCGCCTCACGACCAACTGAACAGCGCCCGCGAGGCCAACGCGCTGAACCGCTGCCTTGAAACCCTCGACGGCATGCAGCGCCAGTCGATCACGGTGGCCTACTTTCAGGGATTGTCGTGCACGGAACTGGCCGAACACCTGGCCACGCCACTGGGAACGGTGAAATCCTGGATCCGCCGTGGCATGGAACGTCTGCGCCGGTGCCTCGAATCATGAACTACCAGACCCCTGTCCTGCGCCGCGCCCTTGCTGCCGATTACGCGATCGGGTTGATGGCTGCGCCTGCGCGGCGGCGGTTTGAACAATTGCTGCTGGACGACGCTGTGTTGCGAGCTGAACTGGCGCAATGGCAGGAAACACTGGTGAGTCTCACCGAATCTCTGCCGGAGCTTCCGGTGCCCGATCGCGTCTGGCATGGCATCACCGCGCGAATCGAACCGCAAGTGCTGCATGTGCCCGAGAAGCGACCGTTCTGGAACTGGCTACGGGTTACCGCTGCGCTGTGTTCGATCGTGGTGCTGGTCTTCCTCGGCTCGCTCTACAACCGCGACGATGCCCGCTACCGCGCTACGCTGCTGACCGCTGATGCGCAACCGGCGCTGAAGGTCGAGGCGCATGCGGATTATCTGCAAGTCGAACCGCTGACACTGACAGCGGTTGATGCGGATCATAGCCTGGAGTTGTGGGCGATTCCGGCGGATGGCAAGCCGATTTCGCTGGGTGTGATTCCGGCGGGGGGCAAAGGCAAGGTTGAGTTGAGTGAAGCGCAGAAAGCCTTGATCGGCAAACCGATTGCGCTGGCGGTAAGTCTTGAACCTAAAGGTGGTTCGCCAACTGGGCAGCCGACTGGGCCGGTGCTGTATCAAGGGGCGTTGGCGGCCTTGTAAAGCCCCTCACCCTAGCCCTCTCCCAGAGGGAGAGGGAACTGACCGAGGTGTCTGGCGCCATACATCGACCTGCCACACCGCGTCGATTATGGATTCACAGCGGTATTTTCAGGTCGGCGTAAATTGTGAGCATCCCTCGTTCGGCCCCCTCTCCCCCCCGGGAGAGGGCTGGGCGGGCGGCGTTCCGATGAGGGTAGCTTTTGACCTTGGCTCTAAAAAAAACGGCGACCCTGAAGTCGCCGTTTTGTATCGAGCTTAAGCCTTACGCCGCACTAAACAACTTATGCGGATCAATCACAAACTTCTTCGGCACGCCCGTATCGAACTCGCCATACCTTCCAGCGCCTGATCAAGGCTGACCTACCCGCAAGACTTCAAATTCGCGAAACAACCCGAGGGCTGAGATCTTTTTAGGTCGTTAATTGCTTGTCATGCAAATCAATATTTCAAAAAGAACTAAACACCTGTCAGATCTGACAGGTGTCTAGCGATCCAGGCTGGAATAAGCTGCTGGTGTGTCAATTGTTCGAAGAAAGCGAGGTGCAACTAACGGTCATTCAACGGGAGATACGGTGATGGAAAAGCAACTCAGTCCGCGCGATCAACTGCTCGAATCAGATGTCCCGCCGATCATCTTTTGCATCAGCCCGGACGATCCGATCATTAAATACATCAAAGCGGGGCAGAAGGTTACTTATGATCTTGTGCGTGGTGATAACGGTCAATATTACGCAGTCGATATAAAACTGGCTCAGGACGAGGACTTTCTCAAACATCCTCATTCTTCTGTTGTTTTGTAAATGTTTTCACCAATCAATCGAAGCGGGAAGCAAAGACATGGCAGGTAAAGAGAGAGGCACGGTCAAGTGGTTCAACGATGAAAAGGGGTTTGGTTTCATCACGCCGAAGAATGGCGGCGATGACCTCTTCGTTCATTTCAAAGCAATCAAGGCTGATGGGTTCAAGACTCTGAAGGAAGGACAATCCGTTAGTTACATTTCTGCTAAAGGGCAGAAAGGAATGCAAGCAGAAGAAGTTGAAATTGAGTAAAAGCGGAAGGAAATTCCCGCCCCCCATGAAAAACGGCGCCTCAATGGCGCCGTTTTCTATTGCGTAAAACCTTACGCCGCACTGAACAACTTATGCGGATCAATCACAAACTTCTTCGGCACACCCGCATCGAACTCGCCGTAACCTTCCGGCGCCTGATCCAGACTGATCACCTGCACCCCCACCACTTCGGCGATGTTGATGCGATCCCACATGATCGCCTGCATCAGTTGACGGTTGTACTTCATCACTGGCGTCTGGCCGGTGTGGAAGCTGTGCGACTTGGCCCAGCCCAGACCGAAGCGAATGCTCAGGCTGCCCATTTTTGCGGCAGCGTCCACCGCACCTGGATCTTCGGTGACGTACAGGCCCGGAATACCGATCTTGCCGGCCACACGCACCACGCCCATCAGCGAGTTGAGCACGGTGGCCGGCGCTTCGGCTTTTACGCCGTCGTGACCATGGCCGCGAGCTTCGAAACCAACACAGTCCACCGCGCAATCCACTTCCGGTTCGCCCAGCAGTGCGGCGATCTGTTCGTGCAGCGGCGTGTCCTTGGACAGGTCGACGATTTCAAAACCCTGGGATTTGGCGTGAGCCAAGCGGATGGTGTTGACGTCGCCGACGATCACCACCGCAGCACCGAGCAAACGTGCGGAAGCGGCAGCGGCCAGGCCGACCGGGCCAGCGCCGGCGATGTAAACAGTGCTGCCCGGGCCAACGCCCGCCGTCACTGCGCCGTGATAACCGGTCGGGAGGATGTCGGAGAGGCAGGTCAGGTCACGGATTTTCTCCATGGCCTTGTCGCGGTCCGGCAGTTTCAGCAGGTTGAAGTCAGCGTACGGCACCAGCACATATTCGGCTTGGCCACCGGTCCAGTCGCCCATGTCGACGTAACCGTATGCGCCGCCGGCACGGGCCGGGTTGACGGTCAGGCAGACGCCGGTGTGTTGCTCTTTGCAGGAACGGCAGCGCCCGCAAGCGACGTTGAACGGCACGGAAACCAGATCACCGATTTTCAGGTTTTCGACGTCGGAGCCTTTTTCGATCACCTCGCCGGTGATCTCGTGACCCAGCACCAGACCGGTCTGCGCCGTGGTACGGCCGCGCACCATGTGTTGGTCGGAGCCACAGATATTGGTGGAAACCACTTTGAGAATGACCCCGTGCTCGATCTTGCGACCGCGCGGGTCCTGCATTTTCGGATAGTCGATTTTCTGTACTTCGACCTTGCCAGCGCCGAGATACACCACACCACGATTGCCAGACATGCTTTCACCTCGCTGTTGTTTTTATGGAACCGCGTTGCCCAGGCAGGCAGCGCGTTGAGTGCTCGGGTACAGATGCTGTTTATGTGTTGCCTGTCAGGGCCTCATCGCTGGCAAGCCAGCTCCCACAGGGATTTGCGTCGTTTACAGAATCTAAATCCAACATCGAATCCTGTGGGAGCTGGCTTGCCAGCGATGGCGATCTAGAGAACGACCGTACGATTGGCGTTGAGAAACACCCTCCGCTCAATGTGATACCCAACCGCCCGCGCCAGCGTCAGGCCTTCAATATCGCGGCCCTTGGCAATCAGATCCTCAGGGTAATGACTGTGATCCACCGCCTCGACGCCCTGGGCAATGATTGGCCCTTCATCGAGGTCGTTATTGATGTAATGCGCCGTCGCGCCGACCAGTTTCACGCCCTTGTTGTAGGCCTGGTGATACGGCTTGGCGCCCTTGAAGCCCGGCAGCAACGAGTGATGAATGTTGATCGCTTTGCCATCCAGCTTGCGGCACAGCTCCGGCGACAGCACCTGCATGTAGCGGGCGAGGATCACCAGTTCGGCGCCGGACTCTTCGATCACCTGCCACACCTGACGCTCCTGCGACGGCTTGTCGTTGGGGTCGAGGGGGAAATGGTAGTAGGGAATCTGGTGCCAGTCGGCCAGCGGTTTGAGGTCCGGGTGATTGGAGACCACCGCCGCCACGTCCATCGACAACTGGCCGATGCGCTGGCGGTAGAGCAGGTCGTTGAGGCAGTGGTCGGCCTTGGAGACCATGATCACCACTTTCGGCCGGTAGTTCGGCGCGGTCAGCTCGAAGATCATGCCGAAGGCCTGGCCGCGTTCGGCTAAGCCTGCGCGGAAGGACTTTTCGTCGAAGCCGTCGGGCTGGCGGAATTCCACGCGAATGAAGAAACGCCCGGAGAGGCGGTCATCGAACGAGTGGTGCTCGGTGACGTAGCAGCCCTGCTCGAACAGAAAACGCGTGACCGCGTCCACGGTGCCGAGGACGCTGGGGCAGTCGGCGGTCAGAATCCATGTGTCTGGGGCGCGGCTCATGGTGCGGTGACTCCTGTTCTTTGTGCGGGGTGTCTGGGGAATTTTTGCCCCTCACCCTAGCCCTCTCCCAGAGGGAGAGGGGACTGACCGAGGTGTTCGTTCAAGCTACGCCGACCTGAAAATCTGAAGGTGAATGCAGATCGCAAAAACACCCGAGATCGGCTCCCTTTCCCCCTCTCCCCCTTGGGGGAGAGGGCTGGGGTGAGGGGGTAAGCTTTTAGGCTTGTACGCTCAACCCGTACTCAGCCGAAGCATCCTGCAACCACAACCACCAGTAATCCGAGAAGCTGCGACGAATCAGCAATTCCCAGGTGTCTTCGGCGGTATGGCGAATCATCAACTGCGATTTGGCGAACACCGTGCCGACCGCTTTACCGACCGGGAAGTTGTTCGGGTGCACGTCGTAGCTGGTGGATTTCATCAGCACCTGGCGTACGTTCGGCCCGCTCAATTCGAGCACTTGCTGGCCGCCGCTGACGTTGACGATTGCGATGTGCAGATCGCCCAGCGCTTCGCGCAGTTTCTGTTCGGCAGCGAACTCTTCACCGCTTGGCACGATCAGCAGCCACTCATCCGGGCCCATCCATTGCAGGCTGGTTTCACCCTTGACGATGACGCTGAGAGCGCCGGGCAGTTCGATACCCAAGGCTTTGTGCACGCCAGCGGCGAAGGCTGCATCGTGGCCATCACCACGGATGGTCAGGTGACCGAGGAGTTTCTTTTCCCGCACGATCACGCCGGCGTTCTTGCGGCCCTTGCCGACCAGGCTGGCGAGGTCGGCATGGTGCAGCGACGACTCGGCCTTGGCGCCGGTGGTCGGGCGTTGTTGGTAAACATTGGCTGTGGTCATAAAGCACCTTCCTGAATTCTTGATCGTTCCCACGCTCTGCGTGGGAATGCCGCCATGGACGCTCTGCGTCCGCTCTTGGGACGCAGAGCGTCCCGGGATGCATTCCCACGCAGAGCGTGGGAACGATCAGTGTCAGATGTTCTGGCGATCACCCTTCGGATCGAAGAACACCGAAGAAACAATCTCCGCCTCGATCACACTACCGTCGGCCAGCGGTGCAAACACCCGCTCACCGAGGCGCTTCAGACCGCCCTTGACCACACCCATGGCAAACGAATAACCGAGGGAGTTGTGCGCGTAGCTGGAGGTCACGTGGCCGACCATGGTCATCGGGATCGTCTGCTTGGTGTTGAACACCAGTTGCGCGCCTTCCGGCAGCCACACGTTCGGATCGATCGGCTTCAGACCGACCAATTGCTTACGCTGATCCTTCACGCAGTCTTCACGGTTCATGCCACGCTGGCCGATCCACGAGAACGGTTTGGTGCGACCCACACACCAGCCCATGTTCAAGTCGTCCGGGGTCATCGAGCCGTCAGTGTCCTGGCCGACAATGATGAAACCCTTCTCGGCACGCAGGACGTGCATGGTTTCAGTGCCGTACGGGGTCAGGTTGTATTGCTTGCCGGCCTCGACGATTTTCTCCAGCACGCCCATCGCGTAGTCGGCCTGGACGTTGACTTCGTACGACAGCTCACCGGTGAACGAGATACGGAACACCCGCGCCGGCACGCCGCCGACCAGACCTTCTTTCCAGGTCATGAACGGGAACGCTTCGTTGCTCAGATCAATGTCGGTCACGGCGCTGAGCAGCTTGCGGCTGTTCGGCCCGGACAGGGTCATGGTTGCCCAGTGGTCGGTGACGGAGGTGAAGTAGACCTTCATGTCCGGCCATTCGGTCTGGTGGTACAGCTCCAGCCACTGCAGCACGCGAGCCGCGCCGCCGGTGGTGGTGGTCATGACAAAATGGTTGTCCGCCAGGCACGCCGTCACACCGTCGTCGAAGACCATGCCGTCTTCTTTGCACATCAAACCGTAGCGCGCCTTGCCCACGTCGAGTTTGGTCCAGGCGTTGGTGTACACGCGGTTGAGGAACTCGCGGGCATCCGGGCCTTGGATGTCGATCTTGCCGAGGGTCGAGGCGTCGAGCAGGCCGACGCTGTCGCGCACGGCTTTGCATTCACGCTTGACGGCGGCATGCAGGTCTTCACCGTTTTTCGGGAAGTACCATGGACGTTTCCACTGACCGACGTCTTCAAACTCTGCGCCATTTTTCACATGCCAGGCATGCAGCGCGGTGTGACGCACCGGCTCAAAGATGTGCCCACAGTGACGACCGGCCACGGCGCCGAAGGTCACCGGCGTGTAGTTCGGGCGGAACATGGTGGTACCCATCTGCGGGATGGTCACATTCAGCGAACGAGCTGCGATGGCCAGACCGTTGACGTTGCCGAGCTTGCCCTGATCGGTGCCGAAACCCAGCGCGGTGTAGCGTTTGACGTGCTCGACCGACTCGAAACCTTCGCGGGTCGCCAGTTCGATGGCGGCGGCGGTCACGTCGTTCTGCAGGTCGACGAATTGCTTCGGTGCCCGTGCGGTGTTCTTTTCATGTGGCACCTGGAACAGCGCCAGCGTCGGTTCTTCGTGACGGCTCAGGGCTTTCGGCAGCACGCCTTCGACGGTCTGGAAACCGGCTTCAGCGGCAGCACGCACGCCACCTTCAAAACCGTCAGCCAGCGAATCGCCGAGACCGTAAACGCCGTTGATGCCACCGACGCACACACGTTTCTGCGGTGCTTCGCCCGGTACGAAACCAAGGATGTCTTCACGCCAGGTCGGCTTGCCACCGAGGTGCGAAGCCAAGTGAACGACCGGGCTGTAACCGCCGGAACTGGCAACCACATCGCAGTCGAGCCACTCGCCAGGACTGGTCACGGCGTGCGCTTTAACATCAATCGCCGCCACGCGGGCAGCAGTCACGCGCTTGCTGCCACGGGCTTCGATCACGGCGCTGCCGGTGAGGATGCGGATGCCTTTGGCTCGCGCTTCTTCTACAAGCGCACCACGCGGATTGCTGCGCGCGTCGGCGATGGCGACCACTTGCAGACTGGCGTCGAGCCAATCCAGAGCAACGCGATAAGCGTGATCGTTGTTGGTGCTGAGGACGAGCTTCTTGCCCGGTGCCACGCCGTAGCGACGCACGTAAGTCGACACCGCACCAGCCAGCATGTTGCCCGGCACGTCGTTGTTGCCGTAAACCAGCGGACGCTCGCAAGCACCGGTCGCCAGCACCACACGCTTGGCGCGGACACGGTGAATGCGCTGACGCACCTGACCGATCGGCGCACGGTCACCGAGGTGATCGGTGAGGCGTTCGTGAATGGTCAGGAAGTTGTGGTCGTGGTAACCGTTGACCGTGGCGCGCGGCAACAGCAGCACGTCCGGAGTGTTCTTCAGTTCCGTGATGACGCTGGCGACCCAGTCCATCGCCGGTTTGCCGTCGAGGCTTTCGCGCGAGTCGAGCAGGCTGCCGCCGAACTCTTCCTGCTCATCGGCAAGAATCACTCGGGCACCGCTGCGCGCTGCGGCCAGGGCAGCGGCGAGACCGGCCGGGCCGGCGCCGACGATCAGCACGTCGCAGTGCTGGTTCATGTAGTCGTAGGTGTCCGGATCGACTTCGGTCGGCGAACGGCCGAGGCCGGCAGCCTTGCGAATGTACTTCTCGTAGGTCATCCAGAACGATTGCGGGTACATGAAGGTTTTGTAGTAGAAACCCGGCGGCATCAGCTTGCCGCCGACCTTGCCGAGAATGCCCATCATGTCGTTATTGACGCTCGGCCAGCCGTTGGTGCTGGTCGCGACCAAACCTTGATACAGCGCCTGTTGCGTGGCGCGCACGTTGGGGATTTGCGTGGCTTCGGTCGCACCGATCTGCAGCACCGCGTTCGGCTCTTCGGCGCCGGCAGCGAAGATCCCGCGAGGACGCGAGTACTTGAAGCTGCGGCCGATGATGTCGACGCCGTTGGCGATCAGTGCGGCGGCCAGCGAGTCACCCTCGAAGCCTTTGTAGCTCTGACCGTTGAAGGTGAAGCTCAGCACTTTGTTGCGGTCGATCCGTCCACCGTTGGACAGGCGATTGGTCTGGCTCATACCTTCTCTCCCAGCGCCGTCGTGGCTGTTTTCGCCGAATCAGCCTTGTCGGTGAATTGCGGCTTGGTGCCGATCTTGTAGGTTTCGAGAATCTCGTAGGTCACGGTGTCGCGGGTGACGTTGAAGTACTGACGGCAACCGGCGACGTGATCCCACAACTCGTGGTGCAGACCACGGGGGTTATCGCGGAAGAACATGTAGTCGCCCCACTCCTCGTCAGTGCAAGCGCCAGGGTCGAGCGGGCGCGGAATGTGCGCCTGACCGGATGCGTGGAATTCCTCTTCGGAGCGCAACTCGCCGCAGTGAGGACAGAAGATATGCAACATGGGGATTTCTCCTGTTAGTGGGCGACGGCAGCAGCGCCGTGTTCGTCGATGAGTGCGCCGTTGTGGAAACGGTCGATGGAAAACGGGGCGGCCAACGGGTGCATTTCACCCTTGGCCAGACTCGCGGCAAACACGTTGCCCGAGCCAGGTGTGGCCTTGAAGCCACCGGTGCCCCAACCGCAGTTGAAGAACATGTTCGGTACCGGGGTTTTCGAAATGATCGGGCAAGCGTCCGGGGTGGTGTCGACGATGCCGCCCCACTGGCGGTTCATGCGTACGCGCGACAACACCGGGAACATCTCGACGATCGCTTGAATGGTGTGTTCGATCACCGGGTACGAACCGCGCTGGCCGTAGCCGTTGTAGCCGTCGATACCGGCGCCGATCACCAGGTCGCCCTTGTCGGACTGGCTGATGTAACCGTGCACGGCGTTGGACATGATCACGCTGTCGATAATCGGTTTGATCGGCTCGGACACCAGCGCTTGCAGCGGGTGGGATTCGATCGGCAGACGGAAACCGGCCAGTTTGGCCATGTGCCCGGAGTTACCCGCAGTGACCACGCCGACGCGCTTGGCGCCGATGAAACCCTTGTTGGTTTCAACACCGATGCACACGCCGTTTTCCTTGCGGAAACCGATCACTTCGGTCTGCTGGATCAAGTCCACGCCCAAGGCGTCGGCGGCACGGGCAAAGCCCCAAGCCACGGCATCGTGACGGGCGACGCCGCCGCGACGCTGCACGGTCGCGCCCATCACCGGGTAGCGGGTGTTTTTCGAGCAGTCGAGGTACGGAATCTCGTCAGCGACTTGCTTGGCGTTGAGCAGTTCGCCATCAACGCCATTGAGGCGGTTGGCGCTGACCCGACGCTCGGAATCACGGATGTCCTGCAGGGTGTGGCACAGGTTGTAAACGCCACGCTGGGAGAACATCACGTTGTAGTTGAGATCCTGGGACAGGCCTTCCCACAATTTCATCGCGTGTTCGTAGAGGTGCGCCGACTCGTCCCACAGGTAGTTGGAGCGAACGATGGTGGTGTTGCGCGCGGTGTTACCGCCGCCCAGCCAGCCCTTCTCGACCACGGCGACGTTGGTGATGCCGTGCTCTTTCGCGAGGTAGTAAGCGGTCGCCAGACCGTGCCCGCCGCCGCCGACGATGACCACGTCGTAGACCTTCTTCGGCGTTGGCGTGCGCCACATGCGCTGCCAGTTTTCGTGGTGGCTGAGGGAGTGTTTGAAGAGGCCGAAGCCCGAATAGCGTTGCATAGTCAGTTACTCCAGAACACTCAGCGATAAACCGGGAAGTCTGCGCACAGGGCCGACACTTGCTGGGCAACATTGGCCTCGACATCGGCATCGCCGAGGTTGTCGAGGATGTCGCAGATCCAGCCAGCCAACACTTCGCACTGGGTCACCTTGAAACCGCGCGTAGTGACAGCCGGGGTGCCGATGCGCAGGCCCGAGGTCACGAACGGCGATTGCGGGTCGTTCGGCACGGCGTTCTTGTTGACGGTGATGTGTGCACGGCCAAGGGCGGCGTCGGCGTCTTTGCCGGTCAGGCCCTGACGGATCAGGCTGACCAGGAACAAATGATTGTCGGTGCCGCCGGACACTACATCGTAGCCACGTTTGATAAACACGCTGGCCATCGCCTGAGCGTTGTCGATCACTTGTTGCTGATAAGCCTTGAAGCCCGGCTCCAGCGCTTCTTTGAAGCACACGGCTTTACCGGCGATGACGTGCATCAGCGGGCCGCCCTGAGCGCCGGGGAACACCGCGGCGTTGAGCTTCTTCTCGATCTCTTCGTTGGACTTGGCCAGGATCAGCCCGCCCCGTGGACCGCGCAGGGTTTTGTGCGTGGTGGTGGTGACCACGTCGGCGTACGGCAGCGGGTTCGGGTACAGACCGGCAGCGACCAGACCGGCGACGTGGGCCATGTCGACGAATAGCAGCGCGCCGACTTTGTCAGCAATCTGACGGAAGCGCGGGAAGTCCAGAGTCTTCGAGTAAGCGGAGAAACCGGCGACGATCATTTTTGGCTTGGATTCGACGGCCAGACGCTCGACTTCGTCGTAATCGATCAGCCCGGTGTCGGTGTTGATGCCGTACTGCACGGCGTTGTAGAGCTTGCCCGAGGACGACACTTTGGCGCCGTGGGTCAGGTGACCGCCGTGGGCCAGGCTCATGCCGAGGATGGTGTCGCCTGGCTGGATCAGCGCCAGGTACACGGCGCTGTTGGCCGAAGAACCGGAATGCGGCTGGACGTTGGCGTAATCGGCGCCGAACAGTTGCTTGGCGCGTTCGATGGCCAGCGCTTCAACTTTATCCACATGCTCGCAGCCACCGTAGTAGCGCTTGCCCGGGTAGCCTTCGGCGTATTTGTTGGTCAGGCCGCTGCCTTGCGCTTGCATGACGCGTTTGCTGGTGTAGTTCTCCGACGCGATCAGCTCGATGTGATCTTCCTGACGTTGCTCCTCGGCATTCATCGCCGCCAGCAGTGCATCGTCGTAACCCTGGATCTGGTCTTGCTTGCTGAACATCGCGTCTCTCCCAGCGGCATCTGTGCGCCATTCGTCTCGGTAAGGCACTGGCAATGAAGGCAGTGCCCTTTGATGCCGATGGTATGACCGGCGCAGACAGCTCAAATGCCTGCGCGCGCCACGCAAAGGTGCGTTTACGACATGGCCGGAAATGCGTTTTCCAGACTCGATCTCGAAAACACTGGAGAACCCTGTGGGAGCTGGCTTGCCAGCGATGGCGGCGGCACATCCGGCATTGATGGTGGCTGACCCACCGCTATCGCTGGCAAGCCAGCTCCCACAGGGTCATGCGGCAACTTGGCGGATAAGTAGCAGCAGGAGGAAATGTGTGGGGTAGAGGGCGTAAGCCCAACGGCGCATGGGGGGTGGCTGGAGATGTCGTGCATGTCGCAACAGGAACATTCCGAGCATGGGCGCAAACAGACAGGTGGCAATGCCAAGAATGGCGACGCTGCTACCGAACCTTGCAGAGTCGTAAAGCACTTGCCATTGATTCGCTGCGAGACAAATCAATCCCGGCACCAAGCTGAAGTACCACGGGCGGCGAAATACCAGCAGCATCGCCAGCGGCAGCAAAACGCCGAAGAACCCGAACATCAGTCGCTCCGGAAAAACAGCGGCCAGCACCAGCGCCGCAACGCCCAGCAATCGCGACATGATCGAGGGATCCTGCCACCCCCGCGCCACCAGCAACCCCAGCGCCAGCGTCGGCATCACATTCAACGTATCGGGCTCAGGAATGTACAACCGGTAAGGAATTTCACTCACCGCACTGAACAGCAACAACCAGCCCAGGTAGCGCCATTCCGTCTTCTGCGAACCATCACGCGCCAGATTCGCCGCCATCGCCAGACAAAACCACGGAAACGCCAACCGTCCTGGCACATACAGCCAATCGACGGAAAAGCCGACATATCGCAGGTGATCGAACAACATGCTCAGCAGCGCCAGCCACTTGAGCAGATCCAGTGCGCCGTCGCGTTTGCTCAGGTGCATAATCGTCCTACAAACTGGTAATTTCCTGAACGTGACATCCCGTGTGCTCCCCGGAAGATCTTCGGTAAAGTGCGCACCCTCATTGACCACGAGCCTTCACAAGAGTCTCGACCACGGAAGCCGGCCATGACCGACAAGAGCCAACAATTCGCCAGCGACAACTATTCCGGAATCTGCCCTGAAGCCTGGGCTGCAATGGAACAGGCCAACCACGGCCACCAACGCGCTTATGGCGACGATGAATGGACCGCTCGCGCGGCCGACCATTTCCGCCAATTGTTCGAAACCGACTGCGAAGTGTTCTTCGCCTTCAACGGCACCGCCGCCAACTCGCTGGCCCTGTCGTCGCTGTGCCAGAGTTACCACAGCGTGATCTGCTCGGAAACCGCCCACGTCGAAACCGACGAATGCGGCGCCCCGGAATTCTTCTCCAACGGCTCGAAACTGCTGATCGCCGGCACTGAAAACGGCAAGATCACCCCGCAATCGATCCGCGAAGTCGCGCTCAAACGCCAGGACATTCACTACCCGAAACCGCGCGTGGTCACGCTGACCCAGGCCACTGAAGTCGGCAGCGTCTACACCCCGGAAGAAGTCCGCGCCATCAGCGCCACTTGCAAAGAGCTGGGCCTGCACCTGCACATGGACGGCGCGCGCTTCTCCAACGCCTGCGCCTTCCTCGGCTGCTCGCCAGCCGATCTGACCTGGAAGGCCGGTGTTGACGTGCTGTGCTTCGGCGGCACGAAAAACGGCATGGCAGTGGGTGAAGCGATTCTGTTCTTCAACCACAAACTGGCGGAAGACTTCGATTACCGCTGCAAACAGGCCGGGCAACTGGCGTCGAAAATGCGCTTCCTCTCGGCACCGTGGGTCGGCATCCTCGAAAACGACGCCTGGCTGAAATACGCCCGCCACGCCAACCACTGCGCGCAGCTGCTGGCTGAACTGGTCAGCGACATTCCCGGCGTCGAACTGATGTTCCCGGTGCAGGCCAACGGCGTGTTCCTGCAACTGTCCGAGCCGGCCATCGCCGCGCTGACCGCGAAGAACTGGCGCTTCTACACCTTCATCGGCAAGGGCGGCGCACGCTTCATGTGTTCCTGGGACACCGAAGAAGAACGCGTCCGCGAACTGGCCCGCGACATCCGCGAAGTCATGTCCGCCTGACCTGACGTCAGACCCACTGATCGTTCCCACGCTCCGCGTGGGAACGCCTCTAGGGACGCTCCGCGTTCCCGCCTCACCACTGTCGACATGCTTAACACCGCTATAACGCAGAGCGTCGACGGCTGCATTCCCACGCAGAGCGTGGGAACGATCTTAGATCGGGAATGATTCTTCCCACCGCAACACCAGACTTCCCCTATATCGCGAATATCCCATCCGCCTCACCCTGATCGTTCCCACGCTCCGCGTGGTAACGCATCCCGGGACGCTCCGCGTTCCATTCCCGTCGCACCGCAAGATTCAAGGAAGAATCCCATGGGCCGCAGCCGCTACACCATTACCGAAACCGACAAACCGCATTTTCTGACTTGCACGATCATGGAATGGTTGCCGTTATTCATCCGCCCCTACATCGTCGACCATCTGCTCAACTGCTGGCGTTATCAACAGACCCACCATCACTTGAAGCTGTACGGCTACGTGATTCTGGAAAACCATCTTCACTTCGTCGCTCAGGCGCCCGACCTGAGTAAATGTCTCAGCCAATTCAAATCTTTCACCGCGCGACAAATCATCGATGATCTGCAAAGCAAAGGTGCAGACAAAGCCCTGCAACGTCTGCGCTTTAGCAAACGTGCGCACAAGCAAGACCGGGTTTACCAGTTGTGGCAAGAAGGCTCCCACGTAGAGATGGTTTATAGCGAATCGGTCATGCGCCAGAAGCTTGAATACATCCACAACAACCCGGTGAAACGCGGGTATGTGGATTTGCCAGAGCATTGGCGTTATTCGAGTGCCAGGGACTACGCGGGAACGCCGGGGCTGATCGAGGTTCAGCGCTGGTATTGATGGTACGCAGAGCGTCCCGGGCTGCATTCCCACGCAGAGCGTGGGAACGATCATGGCAGAGAAAGTGTTACCTCTTCTGCCTGGTCTACATTGTCTGTCGAGCCCTCCGCTCACATAACAATAAGCAGGAGCATCGGCATGTCGTTACAAGGCAAAACCCTGTTCATCACCGGCGCCAGCCGTGGCATTGGTCGTGAGATTGCGCTGCGTGCCGCGAAGGACGGGGCCAACATAGTGATTGCGGCGAAAAGTGCCGAACCCCACGCCAAGTTGCCCGGGACCATTCACAGCGTCGCGGCTGAAGTCGAGGCGGCTGGCGGTAAGGCTTTGGCGCTGCAAGTGGACGTGCGTGATGAAGACGCGGTGCGTCAGGCACTTGCCCAGGCCAACGAGCACTTCGGCGGCATCGATGCATTGGTGAACAACGCCGGGGCTATCAAGCTCACGGGTGTGCAGCACATCGAACTCAAGCGTTTCGACCTGATGCACCAGATCAACACCCGTGCGGTGTTGCTGTGCAGTCAGGCCGCCCTGCCCTACCTGAAGAAATCCGCCGGGCACATTCTCAATCTGTCGCCGCCACTGAATCTGGCGAGCAAGTGGTTTGCGCAGTTCAGTCCGTACACGGTGACCAAGTACGGCATGAGCATGCTGACGCTGGGAATGAGCGAGGAATTTGCCAGTTACGGGATCAGCGTCAATTCGTTGTGGCCGCAGACGATGATTGCCACGGCGGCGATCGAGTTTCAGCTGGGTAATCGGGAGTCGTTCAAGCAGGCGCGTCTGCCTTCGATCATGGCGGATGCGGCGCATGTGATTCTGGATAGCAGCGGGCGGCAGATTACCGGGCGGTTGTTGATTGATGAGGAAGTTTTGCGTGAGAGCGGTGTGACGGAGTTTGATCATTATCGGTTTGATCGGGAAAGCGAAGCGGCGTTGATGCCGGATTTGTTTGTTGACTGAAATAGCCCCTCACCCTAGCCCTCTCCCAAAGGGAGAGGGGACTGATCGGGGGATATTTAAGAATTACGCCGACGTGAAACTACTTTGCCGAATCCATAATCGATAAGGTCGTTCAGGTCGATGCAGAACGCCAGACACCTCCGTCGACCCCTCTCCCTCAGGAGAGGGAACTGATTGGGGAATGCTCGAGGAATACGCCGACCTGAAACTGCTTTACCGAATCTATAGTCGATAAGGTCGTTCAGGTCGATGTAGAACGCCAGACACCTCGGTCGGACCCCTCTCCCTCTGGGAGAGGACTGGGGTGAGGGTTACCGATCAGAAATCGATACGCACATCCCCCTTCGGCACACTGCAGCACGACAAGATAAACCCTTCGGCCTCGTCGTCCTCGGTAATCCCGCCGTTGTGCTCCATCTCCACCTCACCGCCCAGCTTCAGCACCTTGCACGTCCCGCAAATGCCCATACCGCACGCCTTCGGAATCATCAGCCCCAGCTTGGCGGCCGCCGCATGCACGGTCTCGCCCGGTGCCACGCGAATGCTCTTGCCAGACGAAGTGAATTCGACCTGATGCAGATCCGCCGCATCGATTTCCGGTGCATCCGCAGCCTGCTCGGCCTGTTCGACCGCATCGGCACGGGCTTCCGGCGGCGTGGCGCCGAAGGATTCCTCGTGATAACGCGACATGTCGTAACCGGCCACTTCGAGCAGGCGCTTGACCGCGTTCATGTACGGCGTCGGGCCGCAGCAGAACACTTCGCGCTCGAGGAAGTCCGGCACCATCAATTCGAGCATCTTGTGGTTCAGGTAACCGCGATACCCGGCCCACGGCTCACCCAAGCCATGTTTCTCGCAAATCAGGTGCAGGCTGAAGTTGTCGATCCGCGACGCCATGTGTTCCAGCTCACGGTGGTAAATGATGTCTTTCGGCGAGCGCGCGCTGTGGATAAAGGTCATGTCGACGTTGGCGTTGGTGTCGTAGAACCAGCGCGCCATCGACATGCACGGCGTGATGCCGACGCCGCCGCTCAGATACAGCACTTTCGGGCTCGGGAAGTCGATGGCATTGAACAACCCGACCGGCCCGTGCACCGCCAACTCTTGCCCCTCATGAAGCGTGTCGTGCAGCCAGTTGGAGACCTTGCCGCCCGGCACCCGTTTGATTGTCACCGAAAAGCTGTACGGCACCGACGGCGAACTGGAGATCGTGTACGAGCGCATGATCGGCTGGCCTTCGATTTCCAGCTCCAGGGTGACGAATTGCCCGGGCTTGAAGAAGAACAGGATCGGCTGATCAGCCATAAAGCAGAAGGTGCGCACGTCCCAGGTTTCCTGGATGACTTTGACGCAACGGACGATGTGTCGGCCATTGGCCCAGGTCTGGGTGGTGACCGGATTCAGGAAGCTGTTGGACATGCTGTTCTCCACGGCCGACTGTCGGCCTCATGTCGGCGATTCTGCGTATAGCGCGAACCGCCCGTTTACCTATCCGCGACATCGGCATACTTATCGCGACCAGCCCCCAACCACCGGGGGTTGCGCGTCGGGAACAGATTGCACCATGTCGCCCATGGATAAGGTTCGCGGCAGCGCCGGCCCCACACTCGCCCCAACACCAAGACAGATTCTTTACACCTTGCGTAGCAACCGTTAGCAGCACACCTGATCAGCCACTTTTCGCCGGCCACGCAGATGGCCATGAGGATCACATCGATGGACGTCACCGCAAAAATCAGCCTGGGCGATCCGCTGGAACCCGCACGCAAGGCCACCGCACAAATGCTCCAGGAGCGCGAGCGCACGTTTTCGCTGCCGCAACCGTTCTACAGCGATGAGCGGCTGTTCGATATCGACATGCAGGAGATCTTTCAGAAAGAGTGGTTGATCGCCGGCATGACCTGCGAAATCCCGGCCAAGGGCAACTACCTGACCCTGCAGGTCGGCAAAAACCCGATCATCGTCATTCGTGGCGCCGAAGGCGTCGTGCACGCGTTCCACAACGTCTGCCGCCACCGTGGCTCGCGTCTGTGCACCAGCGAAAAAGGCAAAGTCGCCAAACTGGTCTGCCACTACCACCAGTGGACCTATGAGCTGGACGGACGCCTGCTGTTCGCCGGCACCGAAATGGGCGCCGACTTCGACATGAAGCAGTACGGCCTGAAACCGGTGAACGTGAAGACTGCCGGCGGCTACATCTTCATCAGCCTGGCGGAGAATCCGCCGGCCATTGATGACTTCCTGTCGACGCTGAACCATTACATGGAACCGTACGACATGGAGAACACTAAGGTGGCGATCACCACCACCTTGATGGAAAAGGCCAACTGGAAACTGGTGCTGGAAAACAACCGCGAGTGCTACCACTGCAACGCGTCGCACCCGGAACTGCTGAAAACCCTGCTGGAATGGGACGACGTCACCGACCCACGCGCCGATCAGGCGTTCAAGGATCACGTCGCCGCCTCCGCCGCTGCCTGGGAAGCCGAAAAGATCCCCTACGCCCACGCCAGCTTCGGCCTGCGCAACCGCATCGTGCGCATGCCGCTGCTCAAGGGCACCGTGTCGATGACCCTCGACGGCAAACAGGGCTGCGCGAAACTGATGGGCCGCATCAAGAACCCGGACCTCGGCTCGATGCGCATCCTGCACCTGCCGCACTCGTGGAACCACTGCATGGGCGACCACATCATCGTCTTCACCGTGTGGCCGATCAGCGCGCAGGAAACCATGGTCACCACCAAGTGGATCGTGCACAAGGATGCGGTTGAAGGCGTCGATTACGACGTGGAACGCATGCGTCAGGTATGGGACGCGACCAACGATCAGGATCGTCGACTGGCCGAAGAGAACCAGCGCGGGATCAACTCCACCGCTTACCAGCCTGGGCCTTACTCCAAGACCTATGAGTTTGGCGTGGTCAACTTCGTCGATTGGTACAGCGAGCGCATGCTGAACAACCTTGGGGCCGAGCCTGCGCCGTACCTCAAAGGCGTGCCGGTCCAAGGCTAAAAGCAAAAGCTTCGCGAGCAGGCTCACTCCTACAGGGGAACGCATTCCAATTGTAGGAGTGAGCCTGCTCGCGATAGCTATTTCACATTCACCACATCCCTGAACCTTGATTGCACAAATTCTGATCAACCACCCCACACCCCATACCCACCAAGCCCCCCAGCCTTCCGCAAACAAGTTATCCACATAGCCACCCACAGCAAATGGGGGTAACTGTGGATGAACGAAAAAATAACTGACTGATTTGTGAAGAAATATCGTGACTTATCCAGAAGGACGGTTTGCCAGACGCATTGGTTGTTTTTTGATCAAATCTTCGTAAGCCACGTTTTTCATGGCCTGTAGCGGATGGCGAACACGTTATCCACAGAAGCGCCAACAGAGTTCGGGGGTAACTTTGCCTTGTCTGTGGAAAAGCGTTGGAGGCTGTGTGAAATCGAGGTTTGCGCGGGAATTAAGTCCGGAAAATGACGAATTGACTGTTTTTTGATCATCCCTTCGAAAGCCACGGTTTGTATGGTCCTCAGCGGATAGCGAACATCTTATCCACAGAAGCGCCAACAGAGATTGGGGGCAACTTATTCAGTTATCCAAGATAAAAAGCCCAGAAAATCCGTGACTTAGGCTGGTTGTTTTTTGATCGGAGAGCTGTAGGGCTTGATTGACGTGGGGTGCAGAGAGGGGCGAACACGTTATCCACAGTTCCGCCAACAGGGATTGTGGGTAAACACTCCCCCTCACCCCAGCCCTCTCCCTCCGGGAGAGGGAGCCGACCGAGGTGTATTGGAAAAGTGCAGCGACATGCGACTTTGCGGTGTCCTTAGCTTGGCCAAACCTGAGTTCGCGCAGATCTTTCAGGTCGATGTAACGCTTGAGCACGCCACCGTAGGTCCCCTCTCCCTCTGGGAGAGGGCTAGGGTGAGGGGCTTTTCAGCGAACCACACCTTCTTCAAGCAGCAGCTTGAGGATCGCTTCAGCCCCGACCTGTGCAGTAACACCTTTGAGCACCTGCCCACCGCCGCCACTGGCCTTGGCCGTCGCGGCCTTCATCCGGTCCGCCCCGCTTTTGGCCTTGATCACCTTCAAGCGTTTCGGCCGCGGTTTGGCCGCCTGCAAAGTAGCCACCGACAACAGTTCATCGTCCACCACTTCGACGTCGTCAGCCTGCAAGACCCCGCGCCGCGCCGGACCATAAGCACTCTGCCGAGGCTTCGGCGCAGCGTTATCCACAGTCGCCAGAAACGGCAGCTTCACCTTCAACCGGCGCCGCTGCCCACGCGGCAACGCTTGCAGCACCAGCGCCGAACCGTCATTGATCGACTCGACCTGCGCCAGCCCGACCACCAACGGCCAACCCAGTCCTTCGGCAAGCAAAAACGGCAGCATCCCCGACCCTTCGCCGGTTTCCGCCTGGCTGCCGGTCAGCACCACCTGCGCACCGGCATCGCGCAGATACGCGGTCAGCGCCGGCAGCGCATCGGCGCCAGCCGGTTGCTCCAGCACGTGCATCTGCTCAAGACCCATACCCAGATAGGCCCGCAACGCCGGTTCCGCGACGTCGCCGGCATGCAGCACTTGCAGGTTATCTCCCGCCAGTTGCAGGCCCAGTTCCACGGCGCGGGCATCCTGATCAGCACGGCGTGGCCGCCCGGAAGTCGGGTGAGCGCCGATGGAAACCAGACTGATAACTTTCGTGTTCATAGCGTTTCCTTAAGCCGCATCGCGCTTGGCTTCGTTGCGGTAAGCCGCGACCGCTTCGATCAGCGCTCGCAGAATCTCTGCGCTCTCGCCGATCACCGAGAGGTCGGCGCGCTTGATCATGTCGCAACCCGGGTCGAGATTGATCGCCACCACTTTGTCGCAAGCACCAATACCTTGCAGGTGCTGGATCGCACCAGAGATACCCACAGCCACATAAACCCGTGCGGTGACCCAGGTGCCGGACGCGCCGACCTGGCGATCACGCGCCATGAAGCCATCGTCGACGGCGACCCGCGAAGCGCCTTCGGTCGCGCCAAGTGCAGCGGCCGTTTCGTGGAACAATGCCCAGTCCTTGACGCCGTTGCCGCCGGAGAAAATGAATTCGGCTTCGGCCATCGGAATCGCTGCCGGGTCGACCGCCACAGCGCCAAGATCTTCGATCCGCGACAAGCTGCGCGCAACGCTTGTGGATAACTCCACCGGCAACGCTTCATGTCGGGTTTCGCTGACCGGCTCGGCGCATTCGGCCGCAGCCAGAATCAATCGTGCGACGGGACGCGCGAGATCTTGCAGACCGGCGCCCGCGCGGCCAATGCACTCCTGATCCTTGACCTGCCAGACCCGCGTCGCCGGACGCTCGCCGAGTGCAGCGGCAAAACGTCGACCGAGTTCACCGCCACCGCTGCGACTGTCCGGCAGTAGCCAGTGACGTGGGTTGAACTGGTTATCCACAGCGCGCAAGCCCTGCACGCGCTGTTCCGGTGCATAACCGCTGAACTCTTCACCCTCAAGCACCAGCAAGCGATCTACGCCAGCGGTCGCGAAAGCGTTTTCCTTGTGCTCGCCAAAGACCACCGCCAACACCGCACCATCAGTGCCAGCGAGTTGATGGGCAAGGCCGAGCAAATCACGGTCGTGACTGCTCAAGCGGCCGCCGACCATGTCCGGCACCACGGTGATATAGAACGCCGGGGCTGGCACTTGATGCAGCGGCAGTTGCACTTCCACAGCAGCCGAACGTTTGACCGCCCCGCCCTGCTGCGCGCCGCTGCGGTCGATACGTTTGATGCCGTTGGGGCCGATAAAACCGATGCCATGCAGGTTCTTGCGGATGATGCCGTTGGGCCCCATCCAGCTGTGTTGCGCCGGTTGCATGGCCGCGTGCAGCGGGTGCAGGCGGTTACGCGCAATCCATTCGGCGCGTGGGTCGCGGCGGATAATGTCGCTCATCAGTGGGCCTCCGCAGGTTCACGTTTGGCCGGGGTGGCAGGCTTGTTCGGCGCGGCGTCTTCGAGCAGCGCGTCGGCCACCAGTTCGGCGATGTCCTTGATCAGCGGACGCGGTTCGACCACGCCTTCGAGCATCGCCGTGCACTGTGGACAACCCACCGCCACCAGTTCGGCGCCGGTCTCGCGGATGTCTTCCATGCGCATGTCGGGAATCCGCTGCTTGCCCGGAATGTCAGTGATCGGCGCCCCGCCACCGCCGCCGCAGCAGCGCGAGCGGAAGCCGGAACGTTGCATCTCTTTGACCTCGATACCGAGTGCTCGCAGCACTTCACGCGGCGCTTCATATTCGCCGTTGTAGCGGCCGAGGTAGCACGGATCGTGATAGGTCACGCTGTTGCCTTTGTGCTGACCGAGATTGAGCGCGCCGGCCTGGATGATTTCCGCCATGTAAGTGCTGTGGTGTTGCACCAGGTAGTTGCCGTCGAACGCGCCGTACTCGTTTTTCAGCACGTGGAAGCTGTGCGGATCGCAAGTGACGATACGGTTGAAGCTGTATTTGGCCAGAGTCTGGATGTTGCGTTTGGCGAGCAACTGGAAGGTCGCTTCATCGCCAAGACGCCGGGCGACGTCGCCGCTGTCACGCTCTTCGAGACCGAGTACGGCAAAGTCGATTTTCGCCGCTTTCAGCACTTTGACGAAGGCGCGCAGGGTGCGCTGATTGCGCATGTCGAAGGCACCGTCGCCGACCCAGAACAGCACGTCGGTGGATTTCTTTTCGCTGAGCAGATTGAGGTTCAAATCCGCCGCCCAGTTCATCCGCCCGCCCGGAGCAAAACCGCCCGGGTTGTCGGTGGCGATCAGGTTTTCGAGGACTTCGGCACCCTTGTTCGGCGTCGCGCCTTTTTCCAGGGTCAGGTGCCGGCGCATGTCGACGATGGCGTCGACGTGCTCGATCATCATCGGGCACTCCTCGACGCAGGCACGGCAGGTGGTGCACGACCACAGGGTTTCGGCATCGACCAGACCGTTGACGATCGGTTGATGTGGATTGCCCGAGTGTTCGCCCACAGGCTTGCCGGGATAAGGGCTACCGGCGAACTTGGCGTCAGTGCCACCGGCGAGACCGACGACCATGTCCTGAATCAGCTTTTTCGGGTTCAGCGGCTGGCCGGCAGCAAAGGCCGGGCACGCCGCTTCGCATTTGCCGCACTGCACGCAGGCGTCAAAACCGAGCAACTGGTTCCAGGTGAAATCCTTGGGTTTCTCAACACCCAATGGTGCGCTCGGATCGTTCAGATCCAGCGGCTTCAAACCGGTGGAACGGCCGCCGCCAAAACGTTCGGCGCGACGGTGCCAGGCCAGGTGCAAGGCACCGGCAAAGGCATGTTTCATCGGCCCGCCCCAAGTCATGCCGAAGAACAGTTCCGACACGCCCCACAGCACGCCAATTCCGAGGATGACCGCGAGCACCCAGCCGCCAAAGTTCTCCGGGAGGATTCCGGCCACCGGCAGGGTCAGCAGAAAGAACGACGCCGAGAACGCCAGCAGGCTTTTCGGCAGGCGCATCCACGGGCCTTTCGACAGCCGCGCCGGCGGATTGCGCCGACGCAGGTAAACGAAAATCGCGCCGACGAACATCACCGCCGTCATCAGCAGCAAGGCGTAACCGAGGATGCGGTTATGCAGGCCGAAACCGTGGACCAGCAGCGCCAGCACAATCGACGCCACCGCTCCGCCCGCTGTCGCGACGTGGGTGTTGGCAATGTATTTGTCCCGCGCCACTACGTGGTGCAAATCGACCATGTAACGCTTGGGCATGGCCAACAGGCCGCCGATCAGATCGACCTTCGAGGCCCGGCCCCGGCGCCACATGGCCACCCGCCGCAACGCGCCGAGGACACCAAGGCCCAGAGCGGCGAACAACAGGATTGGAAGAAGGGTGTTCAACATGGTGAAGCTCCCACCAGTACAACCTGGAGAAACACGGCGTTCAATGATCGTTCCCACGCTCTGCGTGGGAATGCATGCCGGGACGCTCCGCGTCCCAAGCGGACGCAGAGCGTCCATTGCGGCATTCCCACGCAGAGCGTGGGAACGATCGGTTCACTAGCCCTTAGAAATCCTTGCAGAGCCGCAGGGCGTCATAGATCGCGGCGTGGGTGTTGCGCTGCGCCACGCAGTCGCCGATGCGGAACAACAAGTAGCCGTCGCCCGCCTCGCTCAGCGAAGGTTGTGGCTGGATCGCGAACAACGCCTCGACGTCGATCTGGCCCTTGTTGCGCGAACCCTCTTTGAGCGCGTAGTAGATCTCCTCATCCGGACGCACGCCGTTTTCCACCACCACCTGATCAACCACCCGCTCCTCTTTGGCGCCGGTGTATTCGTTCTCCAACACCGCGACCAGTTTGTCGCCTTCGCGGTAGACCTTCTCCAGCATCATGTCGCCGGTCATGATCACTTCTTTCGGGTACATGCTGCGGTAGTAGGTCGGGAACGACGTACCACCGATGGCCACACCCGGTTTGATGTCGTCGGTGACGATCTCGACCTGGCTGCCTTTGTCGGCGAGGAAGTCGGCGACCGACATCCCGGTGAACTCGCAAATGGTGTCGTAGACCAGTACGTTCTTGCCCGGCGCAACCTTGCCGTCGAGCACGTCCCAGCTGCTGACCACCAGCCCTTCGGCGGCGCCCCAGTGCTCGTTCTGTTCCAGATACGGATGCCCGCCGACCGCCAGCACCACTACGTCCGGACGCAGGTCCATGATGGTGTCTGCGTCGGCCGCCGTGCCCAGACGCAGATCGACTTTCAGCCGCGCCAATTCCAGCTGGAACCAGCGGGTGATGCCAGCGATCTGGTCGCGCTGCGGCGCTTTCGACGCGGTGGTGATCTGCCCGCCGATGAATTCCTTCTTCTCGAACAGGGTCACGTCGTGGCCACGCTCGGCGGCAACGCGGGCCGCTTCCATCCCGGCCGGGCCGGCACCGACGATCACAACCTTGCGTTTCGGACCGGTGGATTTCTCGATGATGTGCGGCACGCCCATGTACTCACGGGACGTTGCGGCGTTCTGGATGCACAACACGTCGAGGCCTTGATACTGGCGGTCGATGCAATAGTTGGCGCCGACGCACTGTTTGATCTGGTCGATCTGGCCCATCTTGATCTTGGCGATCAGGTGCGGGTCAGCGATGTGCGCGCGGGTCATGCCGACCATGTCGACGTAACCGCCCTCAAGAATCCGCGTGGCCTGGTTCGGGTCCTTGATGTTCTGTGCGTGCAGCACCGGCACCTTGACCACTTCCTTGATCCCGGCGGCCAGATGCAAGAACGGCTCCGGTGGATAACTCATGTTCGGAATCACGTTGGCCAAGGTGTTGTGGGTGTCACAACCCGAGCCGACGACGCCGATGAAATCGAGCATGCCGGTGTCGTCGTAATACTTGGCGATCTGCTTCATGTCTTCGTGGGACAAGCCGTCCGGGTGGAACTCGTCACCGCAGATGCGCATGCCCACGCAGAAGTCGTCACCGACCTCGGCGCGCACGGCTTTCAGCACTTCCAGGCCGAACTTCATCCGGCCTTCGAAGGTGCCGCCCCATTCGTCGGTACGCTTGTTGACGCGCGGGCTCCAGAACTGGTCGATCATGTGTTGGTGCACCGCCGACAGCTCAACGCCGTCGAGGCCACCGGCCTTGGCCCGGCGTGCGGCTTGGGCATAGTTGCCGATGACCCGCCAGATTTCTTCCGGCTCGATGGTTTTGCACGTGGCGCGGTGCACCGGTTCACGGATGCCCGACGGCGACATCAGGGTCGGCCAGTGGAAACCGTCCCAGCGCGAGCGCCGGCCCATGTGGGTAATCTGAATCATGATCTTGGCGCCGTGCTTGTGCATGGCGTCGGCCAGATTCTGGAAGTGCGGGATGATGCGGTCGGTCGATAGGTTGACCGAACTCCACCACTGCTGCGGGCTGTCGATGGCGACCACGGAGGAGCCGCCACAGATCGCCAGGCCGATGCCGCCCTTGGCTTTCTCTTCGTAATATTTGACGTAGCGCTCGGTGGTCATGCCACCGTCAGTCGCGTAGACCTCGGCGTGCGCGGTGCTGAGCACGCGATTGCGGATGGTCAGTTTGCCGATCTGGATCGGCTGGAACATTGCTTCGAAAGCCATGGCGGGTTCCTCGACTTACAACGGCTTGACGGTGAACAGGCCGTCGTCGTGGCCTTCTTCGGAGCCACCGTAGACTTGCTCGGCGACGGTGCGGATGCTGCTGCCGCGTGCTTGCAGAATCTGGTCCATGGCCCCGGCAAACCAACCGGTGAACATGTAGTCGACCTTGCGCCCGACCTTGCCGTAGACGTAGACGAACGCCGAGTGTTCGAGCTTGACGCTGGCGGTGCCTTTGTCGAGGTCGATGTCCTGGATCTTGAACAGGCCCCAGCCGCGTTGCGACAGACGCTTCATGTAGTGCTCGAACACCGCGACGCCTTCCAGGCCGTGGCATTCAGCTTCCTTCTCGCACCAGTGCCAGGCGGATTTGTAGCCGGCCTTGTAGAGGATTTCGGCGTAGGCGTCAGCGCCCAGAACCTCTTCGATGCCCATGTGGTTATTCACAAAGAAGTGACGTGGCACGTAGAGCATTGGCAGGGCGTCCGAGGTCCAGACACCGGTCTCGCTGTCGACTTCGATTGGCAATTGCGGGGCGATCTTGGCCATGGAAACTTAACTCCAGAAAATTTTAGATTCAGTGTTGGCCGCGGCCCTCACCCCAGCCCTCTCCCAGAGGGAGAGGGAGCAGATCGGCGGCGGTCTTGAGAAAGCGTTACTCGCCCCAGACGTCTTTGAGGACGTTGACCCAGTTCTCGCCCATGATCTTGCGTACCACGCGCTCGGAATGGCCGCGCTTGAGCAGGGTTTCGGTCAGGTTCGGGAACTCGCCGACGGTACGGATGCCCAGCGGGTTGATGATCTTGCCGAAACTGGTCAGACGGCGGGCGTAACCCTTGTCGTGGGTCAGGTATTCAAAGAAGTCCTGACCGTGGCCCTGGGTGAAGTCGGTGCCAATGCCGATGGCGTCTTCGCCGACGATGTTCATCACGTATTCGATCGCTTCGGCGTAATCGTCGATGGTCGAATCGATGCCCTTGGCGAGGAACGGCGCGAACATGGTCACGCCGACGAAACCGCCGTGATCAGCGATGAACTTGAGTTCCTCATCGGACTTGTTGCGCGGGTGCTCTTTGAGACCCGACGGCAGGCAGTGGGAATAGCAAACCGGTTTTTTCGATTCGAGGATGACTTCTTCGGAAGTCTTGGAACCGACGTGGGACAGGTCGCACATGACGCCAACACGGTTCATTTCAGCCACGATTTCGCGACCGAAGCCCGAGAGGCCGCCGTCACGCTCGTAGCAACCGGTGCCGACCAGGTTCTGGGTGTTGTAGCACATCTGCACGATGCCGACGCCGAGCTGCTTGAACACTTCGACATAGCCGATCTGGTCTTCAAACGCGTGAGCATTCTGGAAGCCGAAGAGGATGCCGGTCTTGCCTTGCTCTTTGGCGCGGCGGATGTCGGCGGTGGTGCGCACCGGCATGACCAGGTCGCTGTTTTCGCGGATCAGCTTCTGGCTGGCAGCAATATTGTTCACGGTCGCCTGAAAGCCTTCCCACACCGACACAGTGCAGTTGGCTGCCGTCAGACCGCCCTTGCGCATGTCTTCGAACAGCTCGCGGTTCCATTTGGCAATGATCAGACCGTCGATAACGATGCTGTCGGCGTGTAATTCGGCTGGGCTCATCAGGCGTCCCCTTATTGGCGATTCATGCGCCGAATCGTCTGCCGGCGCTTTGGGGCCAGCATATGCCTCGGTGCCGGGGCGACCGGGTGCAAAAACGACAGGGGAATTGCCGAAAGCGTCAATCCGCGACAAAGGGTCGCCAGACGCTCCGATCAGCTACCTGTTCAAGCCCGCAAGCTTGAGCCAGAATCTCCGGCATCTTCGAAACACCACTGGATTAGAGCGGCGACAACAATGAAATCGATCTTCCTGGCTTTGGCTTTGATTGCGACCGGCGTACACGCCGCCGAAGAGTCCGACAACAACCCGTGCGACGCCGTCGAAAACGACGTCCAGACCCTGGAATGCTCGACCTACAGCCGCAGCACCGCCGAAGACCTGCTCAAGGACAACTACGCCAGCCTGACCGAACGCATGCAGACCGCGTACGGCAAAAACGCGACGCAACTGGCGGATATCACCGCCAAACTCAAAACCGCCCAGCAGCAGTGGCTGAAGACGCGGGATGCGGATTGCGCGGTGGAAGCGTTCCCGGCGACGGCGGGGAGCAAGGCGTTCACGATTGCGCAGAATGACTGCATCGCGAGGATGAGTGATGAACGGTCGGAGTTTTTGGAGTCGATTGGGCAGGAGTGATCCTGACTACTCGCAACAAGCCGTCAAACCTTGTTGATTGGTTTCGCGAGAAATATAAGCAAAGATTCTGAAATCTTATAAAAGACATATATTTCTCCGAAAATGAAGTTATCCACAGATATCCAAATCATCAACGACGCCGAGGGCAAACCGGCCTTCGTGGTCATTCCGTACGCGCAGTACGTTGCGCAAAAAATGCAGCCCGACCTGATTCCCCATGAGGTCGTCAGTCGGATGGTCGATGGGGCAACACCGATCCGTGCCTGGCGCGAACACCTCAACCTGACTCAGGAAGAAGTCGCCAAACGCATGGGCATTTCGCAACCGGCGTTTGCCCAGCAGGAAACGGTGTCCAAGCCACGTAAAGCGACACGCGAAAAAATTGCAGCGGCGTTCGGCATCACCGCCAATCAGCTAGAGCTGTAAGCTGCCCTCCTCACTTCAAGGAATTCCCCATGAACATCTGCGGCATCGAAATCAAAGGCAGCGAAGCGATCATCGCCGTGGCCGCTCTCGACGGTTCGACCCTGAGCCACACTCCCCTCGCCACCAAGAAGATCGCCCTCGAAGACGATGACGACGCGGCCAACGTGAAAGTGTTCGCGGCGCAACTGGCGTCGTTTGTGCGGGAGAATTCGGTTGATCGGATTGCGATCAAGAAGCGTAGCAAGAAGGGTGAGTTTGCCGGTGGGCCGACGACGTTCAAGATTGAGGGGATTTTGCAGTTGCTCGATGGTTGCGAGGTGACGTTGTTGTCGCCGCAGACGATCAATGCGCAGGCGAAGAAGCATAACTTTGAGCTGCCGGGGACGCTGAACAAGTATCAGCATGAGGCTTATAAAGCTGCCTGCTCAGCGTTGCTCAAGAAGTAAGGAGATTGCAGCACCTGTAATTTCTGACAGTGGTCAACCTGGTGAAAATAGCGCTACGTTGACACTTTCCAGCACCGCGGATTGGTCAAATGGCCGCATTCCAACACGGTAATATTCATCACGCGACTCCGAGTCTGATCGTGCAGGATTCACGCGGTCTGACGATTCGCAACGTGGCCTATTACCGCGCCGATCCCGCTGAAACGCCGGAGCCGCGTATTACCCGTCAGGTATATGGTCCGAACGGGCACTTGGCTGCGGTCTGGGACCCGCGTCAATGGATGAAGCGGGGCGCTCCAAATCTGACAACGCAGCACTCTCTTTCCGGTGTGCAACTGCTGAACGACAGTGTCGACGCTGGCTGGAAAGCGACAATGCCGGGCGCCGTCAGCGAACCTCGATTCGAATGGAATGGTCGACGCCACCAGCGTCGTATTGACTACGACGGCCAACTGCGTCCGACTGCCATTGCAGAACACCCTATCGACCAGCCGGCCGTTACTACGGAACGGCTGACTTACGCCAACAGCGACACTGGTTATGTGCTGAATAACCAGTGTGGCCGACTGGTTCGCCACGATGACACTGCTGGCTGTGTCCATTTCAATGATTACAACCTCGTAGGCACGAAGATCAGTGAGTCTCGACAGTTCTCAAGCGACGTGTCAGTTACCTACTGGCCCGAAGAACTACCGGATCGCGACAAAAAACTCGAAAGCGATGTTGCCGTCACTCGATGGACATTTAACACGCTAGGCGATCTGCTGATTCAATCGGATGCGCGCGCGAACCAACACCTTTTTACCTATGACATTGCAGGCCGGTTTGCCCAAATCAAACTCAGGCGACCATCGTGTCCCGACGCGGTTCTGATCAGCCATCGAGGTTACAACGCCAATGGCCAGATCGAGATTGAGACCTCAGGAAACGGGGTGGTTACAACTCGTCGATATGACGCTGAAAGCGATCGGTTAATCCAGCTCATGTCCGCGCGCACCGGTCATGTCTTACAGAACCTTGTTTACCGCTACGACCCTGTCGGCAATATCAGCCAGATCCAGGATTTGGTAGCGGTAACCCGCTACTTTAGAAGTCAGCGCACGGACGCCACCAGCCAATATCGCTATGACTCCCTGTCTCAATTGGTAGAAGCCTGCGGTCGTGAATGTGTTCCCGATAATCTGGTACCCGGCATACACCAGGCTCCCGCCATTAGCGCGAAATCGTCAAGCACTTACAAACAGAAGTTTTCCTACGATCGGGCGGGAAACTTAACGACCCTGATCCATGAGGGGCTTCGAGGCTACACCCGTGAAATGGTGACCACTCCTGCAAGCAACAGAAGTCTGCCCAAACCGGACGCGGGAGAACCGGACTTCATCAACAGCTTCGACAACAACGGCAATTTACTCACCTTGTCCTCGGGGACGCGTGTTCTGCACTGGGACTGTCGCAACCAACTTAGCGAGGTTGTCCACGTCCGCAGAGAAGATGAGCCTGACGATGATGAGTCATACCGTTACGACAGTCTCGGCCAGCGTCTACGCAAGGTTCTACGTCGCAAGACGAAATCCTCAACCGCTACGCGTGAAGTGCGTTATCTGCCGGGGCTGGAGATCCATATCAGGGGTGACGTGGAAGTGCGCCATGTCATGACGACGGACGCTGGAGATTGCAACGCGCGCGCGCTGCACTGGAAAGAAAAGCCACCTGCTGGCATCGCCAGCGATCAGCTCCGCTACAGCCTTGGCGATCACCTCGGGTCTTGCACGCTTGAGTTGGATGAGGCGGCGGCGGTGATTAGCCAAGAGGGTTACTACGCGTTCGGAGGCACAGCCTGGTGGATCGCCCGAAGTGAAACTGAAGCTCAATACAAGACCGTCCGGTACTCGGGCAAAGAACAGGATGCCACGGGGCTTTATTACTACGGGCTTCGTTATTACGCACCCTGGCTACTGCGGTGGATCAATCCGGATCCGGCTGGCGATATTGACGGCGTGAATCGCTACCGGATGGTGCAAAACAACCCGTTGCGGTTCAAGGATGACCAAGGCCTTTCGCCGGTTGAGCCGATCAATGAATACGAAAGGACAAACGCTGAAGCAGGACATGTGATTCTTTACCGACGAGCAAAAGATCTGCCTGAAAACGAGCGAAGGGAGTTCGAGAGTAACTACTCAACGATGCTCGATTTCACAAAAAATGCCATATCTGCTTTATCCGGGAAAAACCTGACATCCGAAACTCAGGCAAAGTTGCGGCACATTTACGGCAACAACCTGGATGAAGAACACCTCAAAACCGCCGCACACAAAGCCAACAAACAACTAAAAAAAGTTCTTCATGGGGCAGTGATTGATCAAGGAAAAGCAGATCGTTTTGTCTTTACCTCAAACCACCCTCTAAAGCCGGATCAAAGAGCAGTACGGAAAAAATTCAAATCCCAAGGTTCGGAAACAATCTACCTGAATCTCAAGGGCCGCCAACAATCGCCACCCCGCAACGCCGGCACCCTGTTCCACGAACTCAGTCATGTCCATGCCGGCACAAAAGACTTCTGGTATTTGTTTGCCGATTCGTCCCCTGACGATACAAAAGAGATGATCGACGCAAATATGGAAAAGGCCCTGCAGAAATCTTCATTGATCGCCAAAAACGGCCCCGACGTTTCAAAAATGAAAGAAAGGAATCGCGCCGCTGTAGCAAAACTAACTCAACGAGCAATGAACAGCTTTCATTCTCCGGACGAACAGGCGTTGGCCGCACAAATCGCTATCACGACCAAAAACGCTGACAGCCTGGCCGCCCTAGCTCTTCAGTTCAGATCTGGCGGTACTCACTAAGCAATCGGCGTGTCTTGGGGAGGCGAGACATCGACATCCTGCCGCCCCCCAACGCTTCGGCGGTCTTCGCGGGGGCAGCGGGCGAAGCGGGCGCGGTAGCTGCGGGTGAAGTACGACGGTGATTCGAAGCCGCAGGCGATGCTGACTTCGAGCACGCTCATGTCGGTCTGGCGCAGTAGCTGCCGGGCTTTTTCCAGGCGCAGATGCAGATAGAAATTGCTCGGCGTATCGTTCAAATGCAGCCGGAACAGGCGCTCCAGTTGCCGCCGCGTCACCTTGATCGATTCCGCCAATTGCAGCGTAGTCAGCGGCGGTTCGCTGTGCTGCTCCATCTCGCCGATCACCTGTACCAGTTTCTTGTTATTGATCCCGTAACGCGTGGCGACTTCCATGCGCTGGTGGTCTTTGCGTGGACGAATGCGCCCCAGCACAAACTGCTCGCTGACCTGAATCGCCAGTTGCGGCCCATGGGCCTGGGCGATCAGATCGAGCATTAGATCGATAGAAGCCGTACCGCCGGCCGAGGTGATTCGCCGGCGGTCGATCTCGAACAGCTCCTGGGTCACGCTGAGTTGTGGATAAGATTCCTTGAAGGCATCGATGGCTTCCCAGTGCAGGGTCAGGCGATGACCATCAAGCAGGCCCGCCTCAGCAAGGACGAAGCTGCCGGTGTCGATGGCGCCGAGGGTCACGCCTTCGTTGTCCAGCCGCCGCAACCAGTGTTCAAGGATTGGCGTGGCGAACTTCAGCGGTTCAAACCCGGCCACCACCAGCAGCGTCGCGCCTTTCTTCAGCGGTTCAAGCGCCGCGTCGGCGTTGACCGACATGCCATTGCTCGCCAGCACCGCCCCGCCGTCGGCGCTGAGCACATGCCAGCGATACAACTCGCCACGAAAACGGTTGGCCACGCGCAGCGGTTCAATTGCAGAGATAAAGCCAATGGCGGAGAACCCCGGCATCAGCAAGAAATAGAAATCCTGGGACATGTGCGCACTCGGTCGGCGGGTAGCGTGGCTCGTTGATACGCCGATTGTCGTCGGCGTTCAAGCGCACAGGTCGCTACAGTGCAAATGCCAGTCGCCGCAGTGCGCTTTTACGGGGGCATAGCTGCGTAACTTTGCATCACCGGCGCGTCAGACGCCGGGAACCACAATAAACGACCTGCCGAGGAACCCGACATGAAACGACTGATCAGCAGCTGTGTTCTTGCATTCAGCGGTACCGCTTTCTTCAGCGCCAGCGTCATGGCGGCCGAACCCGCCTCATGCCAGAACGTGCGCATGGGCGTGGTCAACTGGACCGACGTGATCGCCACCAGTGCCATGACCCAGGTCCTGCTCGACGGCCTCGGCTACAACACCAAACAAACCAGCGCCTCCCAGCAAATCATCTTCGCCGGGATCCGCGATCAGCGCCTGGACCTGTTCCTCGGTTACTGGAACCCGTTGATGACCCAGACCATTACCCCGTTCGTCGACGCCAATCAGGTCAAAGTCCTCGAAGCGCCGAGCCTGAAAGACGCCCGCGCCACCCTCGCCGTGCCGACTTACCTGGCGGACAAAGGCCTGAAAACCTTCGCCGACATCGCCAAGTTCGAAAAAGAACTGGGCGGCAAGATCTACGGCATCGAACCCGGTTCCGGCGCCAACACCCAGATCAAGGCGATGATCGCCAAGAACCAGTTCGGCCTCGGTAAATTCCAGTTGGTCGAATCCAGCGAGGCCGGGATGCTCGCTGCCGTCGACCGCGCCGTGCGCCGCAAAGAGGCTGTGGTGTTCTTCGGCTGGGCGCCGCACCCGATGAACGTCAACGTGCAGATGACCTATCTGACCGGCAGTGACGACGCTCTCGGCCCGAATGAAGGCATGGCCACCGTGTGGACCGTCACCTCGCCGAAATACGCCGAGCAGTGCCCGAACATCGGTCGCCTGCTGACCAACCTGACGTTCACCGCCGAGGACGAGAGCCGGATGATGCAGCCGCTGCTCGACCACAAGGACGCCTTCGAATCGGCCAGGCAATGGCTCAAGGATCACCCGGAAGACAAGCAGCGCTGGCTGGAAGGTGTGACCACGTTCGATGGCAAACCGGCCGCTGAAAACCTCCAGCTGACCAGCAAATAACCGCCACCCTCACCCTGACCGATGCTTCGCAGCCCCGAAAAGGGCTGCGGACAGACCCATCACGCCTGAAGGAAACCGCACCATGAACCACGACGTCATCATCACCTGCGCACTCACCGGTGCTGGCGACACGACCGCCAAGAGCCCACACGTGCCGGTCACCCCGAAACAGATCGCAGCGGCAGCCGTTGAAGCGGCCAAGGCCGGCGCCACCGTCGTGCACTGCCATGTGCGCGATCCGCAGACCGGCAAGTTCAGCCGCGACGTGGCGCTGTACCGCGAAGTGATGGAGCGCATCCGCGAGGCGGACGTCGACATCATCGTCAACCTCACCGCTGGCATGGGCGGCGACCTGGAGATCGGTGCTGGCGAGAACCCGATGGAGTTCGGCCCGAACACTGATCTGGTTGGCCCGCTGACCCGTCTCGCTCACGTTGAAGAGTTGCTGCCGGAAATCTGCACCCTCGACTGCGGCACGCTGAACTTCGGCGATGGCGACACCATTTACGTCTCCACCCCGGCGCAACTGCGTGCTGGCGCCAAGCGCATCACCGAGCTGGGCGTGAAGGCTGAGCTGGAGATTTTCGACACCGGGCATCTGTGGTTCGCCAAGCAGATGATCAAGGAAGGTTTGCTCGATAACCCGCTGTTCCAGTTATGCCTGGGCATTCCGTGGGGCGCCCCGGCGGACACCACCACCATGAAAGCCATGGTCGATAACTTGCCGGCGGATGCGGTGTGGGCCGGGTTCGGGATTGGCCGGATGCAGATGCCAATGGCGGCGCAAGCGGTGCTGCTCGGCGGCAACGTGCGGGTCGGGCTGGAAGACAACCTGTGGCTGGACAAAGGTGTGCTGGCGACCAATGGCCAACTGGTCGAGCGCGCCACAGAAATCCTCAGCCGCCTCGGCGCGCGCGTGCTGACCCCGGCAGAGGGCCGCAAAAAGATGGGCCTGACCCAGCGCGGTTAACCCTCAGCTCAAAAAACGGGGCTCTAACTGCCCCCAAATTTCACCTGTAGGAGCTGCCGAAGGCTGCGATCTTTTGATTTTGTTTCTCAAGATCAAGATCAAAAGATCGCAGCCTTCGGCAGCTCCTACAGGGATTACTTTCCACGGGAAAATTCCTATGAGCTTTATCACCGAAATCAAAACCTTCGCTGCGCTGGGCAGCGGTGTCATCGGCAGCGGCTGGGTGGCCCGTGCCCTCGCCCATGGCCTCGACGTGGTGGCCTGGGACCCGGCGCCCGGTGCCGAAGCGGCACTGCGCAAACGCGTGGCCAATGCCTGGGGGGCGCTGGAGAAAAACGGTCTGGCGCCGGGCGCTTCGCAGGATCGTCTGCGCTTCGTCGCGACCATCGAAGAATGCGTGCGCGATGCCGACTTCATTCAAGAAAGCGCCCCGGAACGTCTGGAGCTGAAACTTGATCTGCACAGCAAAATCAGTGCGGCAGCCAAGCCGAATGCGTTGATCGGCTCAAGCACTTCGGGCTTGTTACCGAGCGAGTTCTATGAGAGTTCGACGCATCCGGAACGCTGCGTGGTCGGCCACCCGTTCAACCCGGTTTATCTGTTGCCGCTGGTGGAAGTGGTCGGTGGCAAGAACACCGCGCCGGAAGCTGTGCAGGCGGCCATGAAGGTTTATGAGTCCCTCGGCATGCGCCCGTTGCACGTACGCAAGGAAGTGCCCGGTTTTATCGCCGACCGCTTGCTCGAAGCGCTGTGGCGTGAGGCATTGCACTTGGTTAACGACGGTGTCGCGACCACTGGCGAGATCGATGATGCGATCCGTTTTGGCGCCGGGTTGCGCTGGTCGTTCATGGGTACATTCCTCACTTACACGCTGGCTGGGGGTGACGCAGGCATGCGCCACTTCATGTCGCAATTCGGCCCGGCGTTGCAGTTGCCGTGGACGTATCTGCCGGCGCCGGAGCTGACTGACAAGTTGATTGATGATGTGGTCGATGGCACCAGTGATCAGCTCGGTCGTCACAGCATTTCGGCGCTGGAGCGCTATCGTGATGATTGCTTGCTGGCGGTGCTGGAGGCGGTGAAGAGCACCAAGGAGAAGCATGGGATGAGTTTCAGCGAGTGATGTGTCTGGCATGACATCGCTGCCCTCACCCTAGACCTCTCCCGGGGGGAGAGGGAACTGACCGTGGTGTTTTTGCGAGCTACGCCGACTTGCACTACTGAGTCGAACTCAAGACTTGAAAGACTTGAAGATCTGCTCCCTTTCCCCCTCGCCCCCCTTGGGGGATAGGGCTGGGGTGAGGGGGTAGCTCTTGATCTTAACGACCCGCCAACTGCCGGAACCCAAACCATGCCCCACCTCACCACCTACCAAACCAAAGTCATCCTCGACTGGGTCGACTACAACGGCCACCTGCGCGACGCCTTCTACCTGCTGATTTTCAGCTACGCCACCGACGCCCTGATGGACCGCCTCGGCATGGACAGCAACCACCGCGAAGCCAGCGGCCACTCGCTGTTCACCCTCGAACTGCACCTCAATTATCTGCACGAAGTGAAGCTCGACACCGAGGTCGAAGTGCACACGCAAATCATCGGTCACGACAGCAAACGTCTGCACCTCTATCACAGCCTGCACAAGGTCGGTGATGCGCAAGAGCTGGCCGGCAACGAACAGATGCTGCTGCACGTCGACCTCGCCGGCCCGCGCTCGGCGCTGTTCAGCCCGGACACCTTGAACCGCCTGCAAGACATCATCGCCGAGCAGAAAGACTTGCCCGCTCCCGCTTACATCGGCCGCGTCATCGCGCTGCCACCTGCAAGGTAAATCCATCAATCGCAAGGAGCCGCTATGAACACCGCTGCCGCTGTTGCCGATTTCCGTACTTATCCGTTGATCAGCGCGCTAAGCGGCGTGCAGACCCTGGCGGATCGCGTTGCCATCGCCTGGGCTGACGGTCGCGTCAGCCCGTTTCACCATGTCTGGTTGCGGGACAATTGCCCGTGCCCGAAGTGCGTCTACAACGTCACCCGCGAACAGGTGTTCGAGATTGTCGACGCCGCTGAAGACCTCAAGCCTGTCGCCGCGCATATCGATACTGACGGCTGCCTGCGCATTGACTGGCAGGACGGCCACCTCAGCCGCTTCGATCCCGGTTGGTTACGCGCACACGCCTACGACGATGATTCCCGCGCCGAACGTCTGGCGGGCAAACCCAAGTCTTACCTGTGGCACAGCGATTTGCAGTTGCCGGTGTTCGACTATTCGGCACTGATGAACGACAACGCCACCCTGCTGCAATGGATGATCGCCATTCGCGACATTGGCCTGACGCAGGTGCGCGGTGTGCCCACTGAACCCGGCTCGCTGAAACTCATCGCGCAGCGCATTTCATTCATCCGCGAGAGCAACTTCGGCGTGCTGTTCAACGTGCAATCCAAAGCCGATGCCGACAGCAATGCCTACACCGCTTTCAACCTGCCCTTGCACACGGATCTGCCAACTCGCGAGCTGCAACCGGGGCTGCAATTTCTGCATTGCCTGGTAAACGCCGCCGAGGGTGGCGAGAGTATTTTTGTCGATGGCTTTGCGATTGCCGATGCGTTGCGCAGTGAAGACCCGGCGTCGTTTCAGGCCTTGTGTGAAATCCCGGTGGAGTTTCGCAACAAGGACCGCCACAGCGACTATCGCTGCCTGGCGCCGATCATTGCGTTGGATGCCTTGGGACGCGTGACGGAGATTCGTATGGCGAACTTTCTGCGCGGCGCATTTGATACGTCGGTGGAGCAGATGCCGGTGCTGTATCGGGCTTATCGGCAGTTTATTGCGATGACCCGTGAGCCACGGTTTCGGCTCATGCAAAGGCTCAATCCCGGTGAGCTTTGGTGCTTCGATAACCGCCGCACCTTGCATGCGCGCAATGCGTTTGACCCGGCGACCGGGGCACGGCATTTTCAGGGTTGCTATGTCGACCGGGATGAGTTGTTGTCGCGGATTCTGGTGTTGCAGCGCTAGACCATAAAAAGATCGCAGCCTTCGGCAGCTCCTACAGGGAAATGCATTCCAATGCAGGAGCTGCCGAAGGCTGCGATCTTTGCTTTTCAGCAGGCAAAAAAAGCCCCGATACCAGCCGTGACTGGATCGGGGCTCAAGCTACTGTTGAGGAGCTGCCGTGCGAGGGTGACCAAACCTTCGTGTTGCAAGCTGAGTTCAGTGTGCCCACTCCCTTGAGCGGCAAGTTAGCCGAAAACGACCTGTTCATAGCCGTCGCAGCCACTGCGACAAAACGCCCTTGCCGTGCCCCGGCGTGGCTACCAGAATCGAGCCACGACCTCCGTTATTGAAGAAGGATGCGCGTCATGATGTATGCCGATTTGATCGATCAGGAAGATTTGTTGGGCCAGCTCAAGGCGTTGGGTATTCAAGTACCCAGTGGCACGACCGCCGATCAGGCCTGCGAGTGCGCGGTGCGCGGTCTGGATAATGTGCGCGCGTTTGAACTGCGCAAGATGGTCAAGGACATGTACACCAGCGGCGCCAGCATCCAGCCGGCGGTGCGGCAGGCGATCGACAAGCAGTTGTTGCCGGCATTGGCGGACTACCAGCAAAGCCATAGCGCCTGACGTTGCTCACCTGATCGTTCCCACGCTCCGCGTGGGAATGCCTCAACGGACGCTCCGCGTTCGGCCTCTTGGGACGCAGAGCGTCCCGGGCTGCGTTCCCACGCAGAGCGTGGGAACGATCCTCATCAGAGCCTTACGCTGGCAAACGTCGACTCATTACGCGCCTGACTCAACGCCGACATCGGCCCCGACAGCGGCGACATCACGATGGCCTGCGGCAGCGGCAACATCGCCACTTGTTGAGTGGTGTTGGAACCTACGCGCTCGTCACGCGGCGGAATGCCGAAGTATTCGCGGTAGCACTTGGAGAAGTGCGGCGTCGAGACGAAACCACACACCGACGCCACTTCGATGATCGACATCGGCGTTTGCTTGAGCAATTGCCGGGCGCGGATCAGGCGCAGCTTCAAGTAGTAACGCGACGGCGAGCAGTGCAGGTATTTCTGGAACAACCGCTCCAGCTGTCGACGCGACACAGCGACGTACACCGCCAATTCATCGAGGTCGATCGGCTCTTCGAGGTTGGCTTCCATCAGCGCGACGATTTCCTGCAGCTTCGGCTGATTGGTGCCGAGCATGTGCTTGAGCGGCACACGCTGGTGATCTTGTTCATTGCGGATACGTTCGTAGACGAACATTTCCGAGATCGCGGCGGACAGCTCGCGACCATGATCGCGGCTGATCAGGTGCAGCATCATGTCCAGCGGCGCGGTGCCACCGGAGCTGGTGAAACGATTACGGTCGAGGGTAAACAAACGCGTGCTCATGGCCACGCGCGGGAAAGCTTCCTGCATCGCCGCCAGACATTCCCAGTGCACGCTGCAATCGAAACCGTCGAGCAGGCCGGCGCAGGCCAAAGCCCAACTGCCGGTGCACACGGCGCCGAGACGCTTGGACTGACGCGCCTGGCTTTGCAGCCAGGAGACGTGTTCACGAGTCACGGTACGCTGAATGCCGATACCGCCGCAGACAATCACGGTGTCCAGCGGTGGCGCTTTGTGCATGGACGCGTCGGGAGTGATTTGCAGACCGTCACTGGCCCACACTTGGCCACCATCAACGGTGAGGGTGCTCCAGCGATACAGCTCGCGACCGGACAATTGGTTGGCCATGCGTAGAGGTTCTACTGCGGAGGCCAGAGAAATCAGCGTGAAATTGTCCAGCAGCAGAAAGCCGATGGATTGAGGCGCACGGTTCTGGGGTTGGGCCCCGGAGTTGAACGACGTCATCGCGGTATCTCCTCACACAAAGCGGGTGATGGCCTCAGGCGGAGGCTCTTGTTATTGCCAGCGTTCTCGCGTGGGAGACGGGCTTTGTTATGACAGAGCAATTGCCATGCCTAAAATTGGATGGCCGTTCAATAACTCCTGAAAACGACGTCGCGACGTGTCTATACGAGACGTCCGACAAAAGGTATTTCGAAGTGCCATCAGCGTGGCTGAAAGCCCTGCCCCGCAGCGTGTGAGCAAATCGGTAGCACTTGTGGGAACTGGCCTGCGCGCGGTTTGAGGGGAGTGTCACCGCAAGCACGGGTGACGGACGGTCAGGGCGCGGATCGTATGTAACAGGTGGGAAAGACTCTTATCTGTTTGCGACGCGCTAAAAGGTGGCGTGATTTATTGTCCGTGTTCACTTGGTGAGCAGTTTTGACTGGTCTGACGCTATCGCGAGCAGGCTCACTCCTACAATTGGAATGCGTTCCCCTGTAGGAGTGAGCCTGCTCGCGATTGGGGCAACGCGGTCTCAGCACTCAACCGCGCTGACCGCCAACCCACCACGCGATGTCTCTTTATATTTGTCATGCATGTCGGCGCCGGTATCACGCATGGTGCGGATCACCCGGTCCAGCGAAATAAAATGCTGACCATCCCCCCGCAAAGCCATCTGCGCCGCGTTGATCGCCTTCACGGCGGCGATCGCATTGCGCTCGATGCACGGCACTTGCACCAGGCCACCGACCGGATCGCAGGTCAGCCCAAGGTTATGTTCCAGGCCAATCTCCGCCGCGTTGCACAACTGCTCCGGCGTAGCGCCAAGAATCTCCGCCAGCCCCGCCGCCGCCATCGCGCAGGCAGAACCGACTTCGCCCTGACAGCCCACCTCAGCGCCCGAGATCGAAGCATTCTTCTTGCACAGAATCCCCACCGCCGCCGCACCGAGGAAGTAGTCGACCACGTTGGCGTCCGTCACCGCTTCGCTGAACTTCATAAAGTAGTGCAGCACCGCCGGAATGATTCCCGCAGCGCCATTGGTCGGCGCCGTGACCATGCGCCCGCCGGCCGCATTCTCTTCATTAACAGCCAGTGCAAACAGGTTGACCCACTCCATCGCGCTCAGCGTCGAGCCGATCACATTGGGTTTGCCCAACTCCTGAAGACTGCGATGCAACTTCGCCGCGCGCCGACGCACATTCAATCCGCCGGGCAGGATGCCTTCGTGTTTCAAACCCTGCTCGACGCAATCCTGCATCGCCCGCCACAGCTTCATCAGCCCGGCGCGGATTTCTTCCTCGCTGCGCCAGACTTTTTCGTTGGCCATCATCAATTCAGCGACGCGAAGATTGTTCCGCTTGCACAACTCCAGCAACTCGACCGCGCTGGAAAAGTCATAAGGCAATTCAGTGCGATCCAGATCAACGACGCCGCTGGACGCCTGCGCTTGATCGACGACAAAACCACCGCCCACCGAATAGTAGGTGTCGCGATGCAGTTCGCCGTGATCACCCTCGGCCACAATCGTCATGGCATTGGGGTGGAACGGCAGGTTCTCGTCGATCAGGCGCATGTCCCGCGCCCAGACAAACGGCACCGACAAACGACCATCCAATAGAAGGGTATGAGTTTCACGCAGCGCCTGGATGCGCGGGCCGATCTGCGACGGGTCGATTGCGTCCGGCCACTCGCCCATCAAGCCCATGATCACCGCGTTGTCGCTGCCGTGACCGATACCGGTAGCAGACAGCGACCCGAACAATTGCACTTCTATACGGCGCACCTGTTCCAGTTGGTGCTTGTCCCGTAGCGACTCGACGAACAACGCCGCGGCGCGCATGGGTCCGACGGTGTGGGAACTGGAAGGGCCGATGCCGATTTTGAACAGGTCGAAAACACTGATAGCCATTGCTGCAGAGCTCCTGAGGATGCCGGTCCGGGACGCAAAAGCGCCCGCTGGCGGAGCTGCTACGCTCAAGCTGCGATCCGCCGGAATGCCCGCATCATCAGGCTTTTGTCCGGACGCACGGCGTCTGACACCGACGCACTCATGTCCACCAGCGCCGCGCCGTTTTCGCCCCGGTTTTTCGCCGTTTTTGTACGGTTCAGATGGCCATTCGGGGCTGAAAAAAGCTGTAAGCGACGTCACTGACACTGGATGCGACCATCCCTGTACTGGATACGACCCCCCCTGTAGGCGTCAGATTTTCACTGGTACATGATCGTTATGACTCGATTGCAAGGCGCCGTGGTAGAGCTGTCTCCAGAACGCCATCCAACCGCAACCTATAAGTGCGGTGGTCCACAGTCGGAACACTGCCAAAAAAAACACCAAGGAGTCCATCCATGAAAGGTTCCCCGTCGTTGTTGTTGGCCGCCATGCTGAGTCTGCCGTTACTGGCGCAAGCTGCAGAACCGGCACAGTGCAGTACCGTTAACTTCTCTGATGTCGGCTGGACCGACATTACCGCCACCACCGCTACCACCTCTGTTGTGCTCAACGCCCTCGGCTACAAAACCAAGACCACCATGATCTCCGTGCCCGTGACCTACAAGTCGCTGGCCGACGGCAAGAACATGGACGTGTTCCTCGGCAACTGGATGCCGACCATGGAAAACGACATCAAGGCCTACCGCGACGCGGGCACCGTGGAAACCGTGCGCACCAACCTCAAGGGCGCCAAATACACCCTCGCCGTGCCGCAAGCCCTGTATGACAAAGGTCTGCATGACTTCGCCGACATCGCCAAATTCAAGAAAGAGCTCGACGGCAAGATCTACGGCATCGAGCCTGGCAACGACGGCAACCGTCTGATCCAGAGCATGATCGACAAGGACGCCTTCGGCCTGAAGACCGCCGGTTTCAAAGTCGTCGAATCATCGGAAGCGGGCATGCTCTCGCAGGTGGATCGCGCGCAAAAACGCGACACAGCGGTGGTCTTCCTCGGCTGGGCGCCGCACCCGATGAACAAGCGCTTCAAGATTCAATACCTGACCGGTGGCGATGATTTCTTCGGCCCCGATTTCGGTGCTGCAACCGTGGCGACCAACACCCGCAAGGGTTACGCCGAGGAATGCAGCAACGTTGGTCAGTTGCTGAAGAACCTGGAGTTCACCGTCGACATGGAAAGCGAACTGATGGGCAACATTCTCGACGACAAGATGAAGCCTGACGCGGCCGCCAAGGCCTGGCTGAAAAAGAATCCACAAGTGCTCGATACCTGGCTCGCTGGCGTGACCACCATTGACGGTAAACCTGGCCTGGAGGCCGTGAAAGCCAAGCTTCAGTAATCGCTTATGCCGGGCGGGTTCGCCCGCCCGGGCTGTTTATTTCCTTGCATGCGGACGTTCACTACCATGCTGATTGATCAGAAAATACCTTTAGGCCAGTACATCGCGGGCTTCGTTGAATGGTTGACGCAACACGGCGCCAACACCTTCGACGCAATCGCCGTGACCCTGGAAACGATGATCCACGGCGTGACGTTTGCGCTGACCTGGTTCAACCCACTGGTCTTGATTGGCCTGATCGCACTACTCGCTCACTTCATTCAGCGTAAATGGGGCCTGACCGCGTTCGTCATCGCCTCCTTCCTGCTGATCCTCAATCTGGGGTACTGGCAGGAGACCATGGAAACCCTCGCCCAGGTCATGTTCGCGACCCTGGTCTGCGTGGTCATCGGCGTGCCGCTGGGCATCGTCGCCGCGCACAAACCGATGTTCTACACGGTCATGCGTCCGGTACTCGATCTGATGCAGACCGTACCGACCTTCGTTTACCTCATTCCTACCCTGACCCTCTTCGGGCTGGGTGTGGTGCCAGGCCTGATCTCCACGGTGGTGTTCGCCATCGCTGCGCCGATCCGCCTGACCTACCTGGGCATCCGCGATGTCCCGCAAGAACTGATGGACGCCGGCAAGGCCTTTGGCTGCTCGCGTCGTCAACTGCTCTCACGGATCGAACTGCCTCACGCCATGCCGAGCATCGCAGCCGGCATCACCCAGTGCATCATGCTGTCGTTGTCGATGGTGGTGATCGCGGCACTGGTAGGCGCCGACGGACTCGGCAAACCGGTGGTCAACGCACTGAACACTGCTGATATCGCCCTGGGCTTCGAAGCGGGCCTGGCGATCGTACTGCTGGCGATCATGCTCGACCGTATCTGCAAACAACCCGACGCCAAAGTAGGGGGTGACGCATGAGCATAATTCGCTTCGAAGACGTCGACGTAATCTTCTCCAAAGATCCACGCGAGGCACTCAAGCTGCTCGATCAGGGCATGACCCGCAACGAGATCCTGAAGAAGACCGGCCAGATCGTCGGCGTGGAAAAAGCCTCGCTGGACATCAACAAAGGCGAAATCTGCGTGCTGATGGGCTTGTCGGGTTCCGGCAAGTCGAGCCTGCTGCGCTGCATCAACGGCCTCAACACCGTGAGCCGCGGCAAGCTGTTCGTCGAGCATGAAAACCGCCAGATCGACATCGCCTCCTGCACCCCGGCCGAGCTGAAAATGATGCGCACCAAACGCATCGCCATGGTGTTCCAGAAGTTCGCCCTGATGCCGTGGCTGACGGTGCGCGAGAACATCAGTTTCGGTCTGGAAATGCAGGGCCGTCCGGAGAAGGAACGCAAGAAACTGGTCGATGAAAAACTCGAACTGGTTGGCCTGACCCAATGGCGCAACAAGAAGCCGGACGAACTCTCCGGCGGCATGCAGCAGCGTGTCGGTCTGGCGCGGGCACTGGCGATGGACGCCGACATTCTGCTGATGGACGAACCGTTCTCGGCGCTCGACCCGCTGATCCGTCAGGGTCTGCAGGATGAACTGCTGGAACTGCAACGCAAGCTGAGCAAGACCATCGTGTTCGTGAGTCACGACCTCGACGAGGCGCTGAAACTCGGTAGCCGCATCGCGATCATGAAAGACGGCCGGATCATCCAGTACAGCGTGCCGGAAGAGATCGTGCTGAACCCGGCGGACGACTATGTGCGTACCTTCGTCGCACACACCAATCCGCTCAATGTGCTCTGCGGTCGCAGCCTGATGCGCACGCTGGACAAGTGCAAACGCATCAATGGTTCGGTGTGCCTGGATCCGGGTGGCGATTCGTGGCTGGACCTGGCCGAAGGCAACACCATCAAAGGCGCGCGGCAGAATGGTTCAGTGCTGAACCTGCAGAACTGGGCACCGGGGCAAGCGGTGGAAGGCCTGGAGCGCAAGCCGACGCTGGTGGATTCGAATATCGGCATGCGCGATGCGTTGCAGATTCGTTATCAGACCGGCAACAAGCTGGTGCTGCACGATGACAATCATGTGGTGGGGATCCTGGGCGACAGCGAGTTGTATCACGCGTTGCTGGGCAAGAACCTCGGTTAAGGAAGGATAAAAAAAGGGATCGCGGTGAGCGATCCCTGATCGTTCCCACGCTCTGCGTGGGAATGCAGCCCGGGACGCTCCGAGTCCCACAACAGCGGACGCGGAGCGTCCATTGATGCGTTCCCACGCGGAGCGTGGGAACGCATCACGCAAAAGGGGCTCAATCGAGCCCCTTTTGTTTTAGCGGTTTAGCTGTACACCCGGCCAAGGAGCTGCCGATGGCTTTCAAACTGATCGAGCACATCCCGCGTGATCTGATCCTGCGTGAAGCCCATCAGGTCGTAATCCTGGCTGCCGTTGTGCAGATACACCTCCGCGCGGTAGTAACGCTGACGCGCTTCATCGGACTGCGCCGATTCAGTCGGGGTCGCCAGATAGCCGTCCAGGCTCACTTCGTAAACGAAAGGGTTGCCCTCTTCCATCTCGACGCGCACGCCCATGCAACGCTTGGATTTACCCAACAGCGTCTGCACTTCCAGCCCCTGTGCACGCATCTGCGCGGTGGCATCTTCCAGCGCCGGGCTGACCTGCTTGTCCATGAAACGCTGCACCACCGATTGGCTCGGTTGCAGGTCCAGTTGCGTCAGACGCTCGCTGAAACCACGACGACCGCGCTCCGCCAGTTGCGCTTGCTCCTGTTCGATCTGCACGTCCTGACGCATCGCCTTGTGCAGGCCGAACATGAAGAACACCAGCACCACCGAGAACGGCAGGCCAGCCAACACGACCATGGTTTGCATGGCTTCGAAGTTACCGGCAAACAGCAGACCGATGGTCACCAGGGTGATCACCACCGACCAGAAGATCCGCAGCCAGTGCGGCGCATCTTCATCGACGTTGCCGCCCTTGCAGGACAGATTCGCCATCATCACCGCGCCAGAGTCGGCCGGGGTCAGGAACAGTACGAAACCAACAAAGATCGACACACCGATGACGACTTTCGACGCCGGGTAGTGCTCAAGCAATTGATAAATCGCCATCGACGGCTGTTCCAGGGCCGTCTTGCCCAGCTCCACCGCGCCATGGTTCATCACCAGGTCCAGCGCCGAGTTACCGAAGATCGACAGCCAGGCCAGGGTAAAGCCCAGCGGAATCAACAGCACGCCAGCCACCAGCTCACGCACGGTACGACCACGGGAAATACGCGCGATGAACATGCCAACGAATGGCGCCCAGGAAATCCACCACGCCCAGTAGAACAGGGTCCACAGGCCCATCCAGCGCTCGGACTTGGCGTTATCGCCCTCGTACACATAAAGGTCGAAGGTTTTCAGCACGATGCCATTGAGGTAGTCACCGATGTTCTGCACGAAGCCGTTGAGCAGGTGCAGGGTCGGGCCGAACAGCAATACGAAAATCAGCAGACCACTGAACAGCACGATGTTCAGGTTGGACAGACGACGGATGCCGTTTTCCACGCCGGACACGGCAGCGATGGTCGCCACGGTGCTCATCACGATGATCACGATCAACAGGTTGGTGTTGCTGTGTTCCATGCCGAACAGGTTTTCCAGCCCCGACGACACTTGCAGCGAACCAATCCCCAGGTTCGTCACCAGACCCAGCAGGGTCACGAACATGCCGAAGCCGTCCACCGCGTGACCGGCCGCACCCTTGACCCAACGCTCGCCGACCAGCGGATACAGCGCCGAACGCAGGGCCAGCGGCTGGTTATGCCGGTAAGCAAAGTACGCTACGGCCAGACCAACCAGTGCGTAGATCGCCCAGCCGTGCAGGCCCCAGTGCAGGAAGGTCAGTTGCACCGCCTGACGCGCGGCCATGTTGCTGGCCGATGTGCCTTCCGGCGGATTGAAGTAGTGATCCAGTGGCTCGGACGCGCCGAAGTACAGCAGCGAAATACCGATACCCGACGAGAACAGCATCCCCGCCCAGGCGCCGTAACTGAAATCCGGGGTGTCGTCCTTGCTGCCCAGTTTGAGTTTGCCGTACGAGGAAAACGCCAGGCCCACCACAAACACCAGGTAGGCGGCGATGACCACCATGTAGTACCAGCCGAAGCTGCGCGACAACCAGGCCTGAGCGATACCCAACAGTCTGCCGGCCTCTTGCGGGGCGATAATCAGAATGGCGGTCAACAACAGAATCAGCGCGGTAGAGGTGTAAAACACCCAACCGTTGACCGTCACCTTCTCGGGCGGGGTCTTTATAAGCGAGGCAGAACTCATGGCACAAATGCTCCAGGCAGTGCGAGAGAAGAACACAAGGCAACACGGAACCCGACCAATCGGTTAGTTGGCAGCCGACCGGCGGGTGATATAAAGACATCCCGAAAAAAGCCCGAACCTGCCGAAATGGCGCTGCGAATCGCTTTCGTGGCCGAAGGTGGACGGACGTTCATCCGAAACCTGGCCCTGAGCGTCTTGCCCTTTCAACACGTCCATCGAATCGCGAACCGCGCCATGCCCCACGCAGGTTTCGAGCTGTTTCGGATGTCGGTTTTATCGCCACTTACACGTAGGAAAAATCTGTAGGCAGCGACGATTTGTCGCAGATCTTATTCTTTGTTGATTGAACGTTCAATCAAAACAAAATAGACTGGCCGTCAATCCGATAGGCGTCATTCGCCGCTCGGAAGGCCTAAGGAGATGTGCAAGATGCCCAAGGTCGGTATGCAACCCATCCGCCGCCAACAACTGATCGAAGCCACTTTGCAGGCGGTCGATCAGGTCGGAATGGGGGACGCCAGCATTGCGCTGATCGCCCGTTTGGCCGGTGTCTCGAATGGCATCATCAGTCATTACTTTCAGGACAAGAACGGCCTGATTGCCGCCACGATGCGGTATCTGATGACCGCCCTCAGCGAGAGCGTCACCGCGCGCCGTCAGGCGCTGGCAGATGACAGCCCACGGGCGCATCTGCAGGTGATCATCGAAGGCAACTTCGACGCCAGCCAGGTCAATGGCCCGGCAATGAAAACCTGGCTGGCCTTCTGGGCCACCAGCATGCACCAGCCGTCATTGCACAGGTTGCAGCGGATCAACGATCACCGTCTGTATTCCAACCTGTGCTGCCAGTTCCGCCGTGTGCTGTCGCTCGAAGATGCGCGCAGCGCAGCACGAGGACTGGCAGCGTTGATTGACGGCTTGTGGTTGCGCGGCGCTTTGTCGGGAGACGCTTTCGACACGGCGCAGGCGCAACAGATCGCTTACGAATACATGGATTTCCAATTGGCCAAGAAGGTGAGCTAGAGCACACAGAAAACGCTCGGCCCCTGAACGCCACCGCAGCCTCACCGCGGTGGTCAACGCCAACCACCAATGCACTTGCGAGGACACTATGGCCCGTTTCGAACTGCAAAAACTTTACATCGATGGCGCGTACTCCGACGCCGGCAGCGATGCCACCTTCGAAGCCATCAACCCGGCTAACGGTGAAGTCCTCGCACTGGTGCAACGTGCGACCAAGGAAGACGTCGAGCGCGCCGTAGTCAGCGCTGAAAAGGGCCAGAAAATCTGGGCCGCGATGACCGCAATGGAGCGTTCGCGCATCCTGCGTCGCGCCGTCGACATCCTGCGCGAGCGCAACGATGAACTGGCCGCGCTGGAAACCCTGGACACCGGTAAATCCTTCTCCGAAACCAAGTACGTCGACATCGTTACCGGCGCTGACGTGCTGGAATACTACGCAGGCCTGGTACCGGCCATCGAAGGCGAGCAGATCCCGCTGCGTGACACTTCTTTCGTCTACACCCGTCGCGAGCCGCTGGGCGTTGTCGCCGGTATCGGCGCGTGGAACTACCCGATCCAGATCGCCCTGTGGAAATCCGCACCAGCCCTGGCGGCCGGTAACGCGATGATCTTCAAGCCAAGCGAAGTGACCTCGCTGACCACCCTGAAACTGGCCGAGATCTACACCGAAGCCGGCGTGCCAAACGGCGTGTTCAACGTTCTGACCGGCAGCGGCCGCGAAGTCGGCACCTGGCTGACCGAGCACCCGCGCATCGAGAAGATCTCGTTCACTGGCGGCACCGACACCGGCAAAAAAGTAATGGCCAGCGCTTCGGCTTCGTCGCTCAAAGACGTGACCATGGAACTGGGCGGCAAATCCCCGCTGATCATCTGCGACGACGCCGACCTGGATCGCGCTGCCGACACCGCGATGATGGCCAACTTCTACAGCTCCGGTCAGGTCTGCACCAACGGCACTCGCGTGTTCGTACCGAGCCACCTGAAAGCCGCTTTCGAAGCCAAGATCGTTGAGCGCGTTGCGCGCATCCGCATTGGCAACCCGGAAGATGAAAACACCAACTTCGGCCCGCTGGTCAGCTTCCCGCACATGGAAAGCGTGCTGGGCTACATCGCCAAAGGTAAAGAAGAAGGTGCCCGCGTCCTGTGCGGCGGCGAGCGTCTGACCGACGGCGAATTCGCCAAAGGCGCATTCGTGGCACCTACCGTGTTCACCGATTGCACCGACGACATGACCATCGTTCGTGAAGAAATCTTTGGCCCGGTGATGGCGATCCTCTCCTACGAGACCGAAGAAGAAGTGATCCGCCGCGCCAACGACACCGACTTCGGCCTGGCCGCCGGTATCGTCACCAAAGACCTGAACCGCGCACACCGCGTGATTCATCAACTGGAAGCCGGTATCTGCTGGATCAACGCCTGGGGCGAGTCCGACGCAAAAATGCCGGTTGGCGGTTACAAGCAGTCGGGTGTCGGCCGTGAGAACGGCATCAGCTCGCTGAACAACTTCACCCGCATCAAATCGGTACAGGTCGAGCTGGGCGATTACGTTTCGGTGTTCTAAGACCCGAGATTTGCATTGCCCGCGAAGGCCTCTTCGCGGGCAAGCCCGCTCCCACAGGTTTGGAGTCGTCCATCCAATTTGTGGCAGCCCCCAATCCCTGTGGGAGCTGGCTTGCCAGCGATTCGAGTGCACAGCACTCGCCAAGGTCCGACCTGACCACTATCAAAGAGGGTGCATTCAATGTCCCAAGAATTCGATTACATCATCATCGGTGCCGGCTCGGCCGGTAACACCCTGGCGACCCGTCTGACTGAAGACGCCGGCGTCACCGTTCTGCTGCTTGAAGCAGGCGGCCCGGACTACCGTTTCGACTTCCGCACGCAAATGCCGGCTGCCCTGGCGTTCCCGCTGCAAGGTCGTCGTTACAACTGGGCGTACGAAACCGATCCAGAGCCACACATGGACGGTCGCCGGATGGAATGCGGTCGCGGCAAAGGCCTCGGCGGTTCCTCGCTGATCAACGGCATGTGCTACATCCGCGGCAACGCGATGGACTACGACGGCTGGGCAAAACTGCCAGGTCTGGAAGACTGGTCGTACCTCGACTGCCTGCCGTACTTCCGCAAAGCCGAAACCCGCGACATCGGCCCGAACGACTACCACGGTGGCGAAGGCCCGGTCAGCGTGACCACGCCGAAGGCTGGCAACAACCCGCTGTTCCACGCCATGGTTGAAGCTGGCGTACAAGCCGGTTACCCGCGCACCGAAGACTTGAACGGTTACCAGCAGGAAGGCTTCGGCCCGATGGACCGCACCGTGACGCCGAACGGCCGTCGTGCCTCCACCGCGCGTGGCTACCTCGACGTCGCCAAGAAGCGTTCGACCCTGACCATCGTCACCCACGCCCTGACCGACAAGATTCTGTTTGAAGGCAAGCGTGCCGTTGGCGTGCGTTACCTGGTCGGCGACGCCGAAGAGCGCGTCGAAGTCAAAGCGCGCAAAGAAGTGCTGCTGTGCTCCGGCGCCATCGCTTCGCCGCAGATTCTGCAGCGCTCCGGTGTCGGTCCTGCCGAACTGCTGAAGTCGCTCGACATTCCGGTCGTTCACGACCTGCCGGGCGTCGGTGAAAACCTGCAGGATCACCTTGAGCTGTACCTGCAATACGCCTGCACTCAGCCGGTTTCGCTGTACCCGTCGCTGCTCTGGTACAACCAGCCGGCCATCGGTGCCGAGTGGCTGTTCAACGGCACCGGCATCGGCGCCAGCAACCAGTTCGAAGCCGGCGGTTTCATCCGTTCGCGTCCGGAATTCGAATGGCCGAACATCCAGTACCACTTCCTGCCAGTGGCGATTAACTACAACGGCAGCAACGGTGTGAAAGAGCACGGTTTCCAGGCGCACATGGGTTCCATGCGCTCGCCAAGCCGTGGTCGCATCCAGGCCAAATCGAAAGACCCGCGCCAGCACCCGAGCATCCTGTTCAACTACATGGCTACCGAGCAGGACTGGCAGGAATTCCGCGACGGCATCCGCCTGACCCGTGAAATCATGCAGCAGCCGGCACTCGACGCTTTCCGTGGCCGCGAAATCAGCCCGGGCATCGAAGTGCAAACCGATGAGCAGCTGGACAAGTTCATCCGCGAGCACGCCGAAACCGCGTTCCACCCGTCCTGCTCGTGCAAGATGGGCACCGACGAGATGGCTGTGGTTGATGGCGAAGGTCGCGTGCACGGCATGCAGAGCCTGCGTGTGGTCGATGCCTCGATCATGCCAATCATCACCACCGGCAACCTCAACGCGCCGACGATCATGATCGCCGAGAAAATCGCCGACAAGATCCGTGGTCGCAAACCACTGCCGCGCAGCAATGCTGCTTACTACGTGGCGGGCGATGCGCCGGTGAAGGGCAAGCCGATGCGTGATATCACCCCGGCGGCTCAGTAAGACGTAATACCGCGTCACGGCTAATCGCTGGCAAGCCAGCTCCCACAGGGTTTTGCGTCGTTCACACATATTGTGTTCACCAAAAAACCTGTGGGAGCCTGGCTTGCCAGCGATGGGGCCCTCAGATTCAGCACAAATTCCCTCGCTGCACAGTAAATCCCCCTACACCCCCTCTTCACTTGATCCTACCCCCACGCAGGCCTACTCTAGACCTCGCGCAACCGTTTCACCCCTCCCCGCCGAGTAGCCTCACCCCGCTTCCCCCTGACAAGGAGGTTCCCGAATGTTCGATTTCCACCCCCAGCTCAAGCAGCGCTTCGCTGCCTTGCGCACGGGCGCTGAGTTTTTTTCCCTGCGATACGTACGCGAGTCCGGGCAGTACCTGTCGGTACGTAAAAACGTCGCCGAACCGCCGAGCCTGAGCCGCGACGAAGGCGCGATGCTCACCGTTCGGGTCAATGGTGTTGAGGCCTACGCGGCGACCAACGATCTGTCGCAACAAGGTCTGCAAGCCGCCCTCGAACGCGCCGAGCTGCAAGCGCGCCGGCTCAAGCCGCACGCCTTGCTCGACCTGCGCGATCAGCCAGTGTCCAGCGATCGCGCTGATTACTTTTCGCCCAATCTCGAACAACCCTTCCCGTCCCTGAGCGAATGCTTCGAGCTGCTCGGTGCGGAATCCGCCTCGGTGCCAAAGGATGAGCGCCTGGTGAATTGGCAGGTGAGCATTGGCATCACCCACGTCGAACAGATCTACCTGAGCAGCGCCGGGGCTGAATTGCGCCAGGCCCAGCGCTTCGTTTATCCAGGCCTCGACGTCACCGCTTACGACGGCAACGACAGCCAGACCCGCAGCCTCGGCCGCGAGAACTTCGGCCAACAGGGCGGCGCTGACGTGATCAGCCGTTGCGGTTTGATCGGCGCCGGTCCGCAAGTTGCCGATCAGGCCCTGCAATTGCTGCTTGCGCCGAACACCCCGCAAGGCCCGCGCGACCTGCTGTTGATGCCGGACCAGATGATGCTGCAGATCCACGAATCCATCGGCCACCCGCTGGAACTCGACCGCATCCTCGGCGACGAACGCAATTACGCCGGCACCAGTTTCGTCAAAGCCAGCGACTTCGGCAGCCTGCAATATGGTTCGAAACTGCTCAACGTGACCTTCGATCCAGGCATTCCCGAAGAACTGGCCAGCTATGGCCACGATGACGACGGCAGCAAGGCCAGCAAACAATTCCTGATCCGCGATGGCCTGTTGCTGCGTCCGCTGGGCGGGGCGCTGTCGCAGTTCCGCGCCGGTCTCGATGGCGTTGCCAACAGCCGCGCCTGCGGCTGGAACCGTGCGCCGATCGATCGCATGGCCAACCTTAATATCGAGCCGGGCGATCAGCCACTGAACAAACTGATCGAAGGCATCGAGAACGGCATTCTGATGAGCACCAACCGTTCTTGGTCGATCGACGATGCGCGCAACAAATTCCAGTTCGGCTGTGAATGGGGCCAGTTGATCGAAAACGGCGAACTCAAAGGCGTAGTAAAAAACCCGAACTACCGGGCGATTTCCGCGCACTTCTGGAAAAGCCTGCGCGCCGTCGGCGACGCCAACACCGTCAAGGTGCTGGGCACGCCGAACTGCGGCAAGGGCGAACCGAACCAGGTGATCCGCGTCGGCCACGCTTCGCCGGCCTGCGTATTCAGCAACGTTGATGTGTTTGGGGGAGACGCCTGATGAGCATTTCGAAGAGTCAGTCCGACGCCTTCAAGGTCATGGTCGAGTGGCTGCGCGACAGCGTGCGCGAGCCGGAACAATTCACCCTCAGCTTTGCCGCCGAATCCTCGGCGTTCGTGCGTTTCAATCACGCCAAGGTACGTCAGGCCGGACAAGTGCAGCAGGCCAATATCGTCCTGAAACTGATCAACGATGGTCGCCACGCCGACCTTCAGGTCACCCTGTCCGGTGATCAGGAAGGCGATCTGCAACGGCTTGCCGAAGGTCTGCAACAACTGCGCGAAACCCTGCCGTTGCTGCCGCAGGATCCGTATCTGTTGCTCAACCACCACGGCTGGCAGAGCCAGAACGTGCAGGAACATCCGCTGCCGGACACTGAACAGGTGGTCGATGAAATCTGTGCTGCCGCTGAGGGTCTGGACTTGGTTGGCTTCTATGCGGCCGGCCCGATCAGCCGTGGCTTCGCCAGTTCTTCGGGAGCGTTTGGCTGGCATCAGGCCAACAGCTTCAACTTCGATTTCAGCCTGTTCCACGAGAACGGTGAAGCGGTGAAAGCCAGCTACGCCGGGCATGACTGGAGCAGCGAAGGTTTCGCCAAGCGTTTCCAGCAGGCACGTGAGCAACTGGAGTTTCTCGGCCGCCCGCTGCGCACCTTGGCGCCGGGGCAGTACCGTGCGTATCTGGCACCGGCGGCGCTGGAAGAAATCATGGGCATGCTGAGCTGGGGCGGTTTCTCGGCGCAGTCAATCGCGAGCAAGAGCAGCCCGTTGCAGAAGTTGTATGTCGGCGATCAGGCCTTCAGTCCGCTGCTGTCGCTGGATGAAAAAGTCAGTGAATCGCTGAGCCCGGCGTTTTCCGGCGAAGGTTATCCGCGCAGCGATCTGCGGCTGATCGTCGAAGGCAAAGCGGGCGATCAACTGGTTGGGTCGCGCAGCGCCGCCGAATATGGCCTGGCCGCCAACGGCGCCGGCGGCGGTGAAATGCCAAGTGCGTTGAACATGGCGGCGGGTGATCTGGCGCAAGCAGAGATCCTCAAGCAGTTGGGCACCGGGTTGTACATCAGCAACCTGTGGTACCTGAACTACTCGGATCAACCGGCCGCGCGCATGACTGGCATGACCCGTTTCGCGACCTTCTGGGTCGAGAACGGCGAGATTCAGGCGCCGGTCAGCACCATGCGCTTTGACGATAGCGCCTACAGCCTGCTCGGTTCGCAGCTGGAAGCGTTGACCGCCGAGCGCGAGTTGCTGCTGTCGGCGAGTACGTACAGCCAGCGCAATACCTCGTCGGCATTGCTGCCGGGGGCGCTGGTCAGCCGTTTAACCCTGACCCTCTGACGGTGATCGTTCCCACGCTCTGCGTGGGAATGCAGCCGGGGACGCTCTGCGTCCCAGCCAAAAGCGGACGCGGAGCGTCCGTTGAGGCATTCCCACGCGGAGCGTGGGAACGATCATTAACCCCAACGACAAGAGGTTCCATGCCCAACCGCCCGCCTCTCGACGCCATCACCGCCCGCTGGTTGCCGTGGGTCGTCGCCATCGCTTTCTTCATGCAGTCCCTCGACGGGACCATCCTCAATACCGCCCTGCCAGCGATGGCCCGCGACCTGGCCGAAGATCCCTTGCGTATGCAAGGTGTGATCATCGCCTACATGCTCACTGTGGCCTTGCTGATCCCGGCCTCGGGCTGGATCGCCGACCGCTTCGGCACCAAGAAAATCTTCTTCGGCGCGATCCTGCTGTTCAGCTTCGGCTCGCTGCTCTGCGCTTTGTCGAGCAGCCTGAGCATGCTGATTGGCGCCCGGGTGATTCAGGGCTTGGGCGGTGCGCTGATGCTGCCGGTCGGCCGACTGGTCGTCCTCCGCGCTTACCCACGATCCGAACTGGTGCGGATCATGGGTTTCATCACCATCCCCGGTCTGCTCGGCCCGTTGATCGGCCCGACCATGGGCGGCTGGATGGTCGAATTCCTGACGTGGCACTGGATCTTCCTGATCAACCTGCCGGTCGGCGTGATCGGCTGCTACGCGGTGTGGAAGTTCATTCCCGACCTGCGCGGCACTGAGCGCACACGCTTCGATAGTCTGGGTTTTCTGTTGTTCGGCGCGGCGATGATCCTGATCACCATCGCCATGGAAGGCCTTGGCGAGCTGCACTTGCCGCACCTGCGGGTGATGTTGCTGTTGTTCGGTGGCATGGCCTGTCTGGCGGCGTACTGGTTGCGCGCCGGGCACATCGAAAACCCGTTGTTCGCACCGTCGCTGTTCAAGACCCGCACCTTTGCCGTCGGTATTCTCGGCAACCTGTTCGCCCGTTTGGGCAGCGGTGCTCTACCGTTTCTTGTGCCGTTGCTGTTGCAAGTGGCGCTGGGCTATTCGCCGTCGCAAGCGGGGATGAGCATGCTGCCGCTGGCGGCGGCGGCGATGATCGCCAAGTGGGTGGCGCGACCGCTGATCGAACGGCTCGGCTATCGCATCGTCCTCACCGGCAACACCTTGGCACTGGGGATCATGCTGGCGAGCATGGGCCTGGTCAGCGAGCAGACGCCGTACTGGCTGCTGCTGTGCCTGCTGGCGATTCTCGGCGCGATCAACTCGCTGCAATTCACCGCGATGAATACGGTGACGCTGATCGATCTCGACGATGCCAGCGCCAGCAGTGGCAACAGCTTGCTCTCGGTGGTCGCGCAGTTGTCGCTGAGTCTGGGGGTGGCGTGCGCGGGTGCGTTGCTCGGTGGGTTTACCGCAGAGATCGGTAACGATGGCGTGGAAACCGTGCTCGGTGCCTTCCAGCTGACCTTCGTCACGGTCGGGATCATGGCAATGCTTGCCGCGACGATCTTCTCGCAACTGTCGAAGGAAGACGGCCGCCGCGCCAAACGCCCGGAAGAACACATCGAACATTAACCACTGTTCGTCCAGAACTTTCGAAGAAAGTGGCACGGGGCTGCTACACTGCGCGACATTTTGTTTTGCAGGCCAGTCCCGTGACCACCATCGCCACCGCTTTTAATACTCTGCCGCTGTCCGCCGCCATGCTGGCTAACCTCGAATCCCTCGGTTATGCCCAGATGACGCCGATCCAGGCGCAGAGCTTGCCGGTGATCCTCAAGGGGATGGACCTGATCGCCCAGGCCAAGACCGGCAGTGGCAAGACCGCCGCGTTCGGCATCGGCCTGCTCAACCCGATCAACCCGCGCTACTTCGGTTGCCAGGCACTGGTGATCTGCCCGACGCGTGAGCTGGCCGACCAGGTCGCCAAGGAAATCCGTCGTCTGGCCCGTGCCGAAGACAACATCAAGGTCCTGACCCTGTGCGGCGGCGTGTCGTTCGGCCCGCAGATTGCTTCGCTGGAGCACGGCGCGCACATCATCGTCGGCACCCCGGGGCGCATCCAGCAGCACCTGCGCAAGGGTTCGCTGGTCCTCGATGGCCTGAACACGCTGATTCTCGACGAAGCCGACCGCATGCTCGACATGGGTTTCTACGACGCCATCGAAGACATCATCGTCAAAACTCCGGAACGTCGTCAGACCCTGCTGTTCTCCGCGACTTACCCGGTGGGCATCAAGCAACTGGCGTCGAAGTTCATGCGTGATCCGCAAACGGTGAAAGCCGAAGCGTTCCACGATGACACGCAGATCGAGCAGCGTTTCTACGAGATTTCCCCGGAAGATCGCATGAGCGCAGTGACCAAAGTCCTGCACCACTTCCGTCCGGCGTCCTGCGTGGCGTTCTGCTTCACCAAGCAGCAAGTTCAGGAAACCGTTGATCACCTGACCGCCAAAGGCATTTCCGCCGTCGGCCTGCACGGCGATCTGGAACAGCGTGATCGCGATCAGGTGCTGGCGATGTTCGCCAACCGCAGTACCTCGGTACTGGTCGCCACCGACGTCGCCGCCCGTGGTCTGGACATCGATGCGCTGGACATGGTGATCAACGTCGAACTGGCCCGCGATTCGGAAATCCACATTCACCGCGTTGGCCGCACCGGTCGCGCTGGCGAGAAAGGCATCGCGATCAGTCTGGTTGCACCGGGCGAAGCGCACCGCGCGCAAGCCATTGAGCAGCTGCAGAAGTCGCCGCTGAACTGGGATCAGGTCGATAACCTCAAATCCCAAGGCCTCGCCCCGCTGCAGCCACCGATGACCACCCTGTGCATCGGCGCGGGCCGTAAAGACAAGGTTCGCCCGGGCGACATTCTTGGCGCACTGACTGGCGATGCCGGTATTCCCGGTGCGCAGGTTGGCAAGATCGCGATCTTCGACTTCCAGGCTTACGTGGCGGTTGACCGCACCGTGGCCATGCAGGCCTTGCAGCGTTTGAACGACGGCAAGATCAAGGGCCGCTCGCTGCGCGTCCGCATCCTCTGACCTGATCGTTCCCACGCTCTGCGTGGGAATGCATCCCGTGACGCTCCGCGTCACATAACAACGGACGCAGAGCGTCCATGGCGGCATTCCCACGCAGAGCGTGGGAACGATCATTGTGTGAGGACACCGTTTTGCGCTCTACCGAAGTCGTGATCATTGGCGCTGGCGCCGCTGGGTTGATGTGTGCACTGACCGCCGCCGGGCGTGGGCGTCAGGTGTTGCTGCTCGACCATGCGAACAAGGCTGGCAAGAAAATCCTGATGTCGGGCGGTGGCCGCTGCAATTTCACCAACATGTACACCGAGCCGAGCAATTTCCTCTCGCAGAACCCGCATTTCTGCAAATCCGCACTGGCGCGCTACACCCAGTGGGATTTCATCGGCATGGTCGGCAAACACGCCGTGCCGTACCACGAGAAGAAACTCGGTCAGCTGTTCTGCGATAACAAATCCAGCGACATCCTCGAAATGCTCCTGACGGAGTGCAATCAGGCCGGCGTCGAGTTGCACCTGGATACCTCGATCCAGACCATCGAAAAGGTCGAAAGCGGTTACCTGCTCGACACCACCCTCGGTCAGATCCAGTGCGAATCGCTGGTGATCGCTACCGGCGGTCTGTCGATCCCGACGCTGGGCGCTACCGGTTTTGGTTATCAAGTCGCCAAGCAGTTCGGCCATGAATTGCTGCCGACTCGCGCCGGCCTGGTGCCGTTCACCATCACCGACCAGCTCAAAGAACTGTGCACCGAGTTGTCCGGGACTTCGGTGGATTGTCTGGTTAGCTGCAACGATCAGAGCTTTCGCGAGAACATCCTGTTCACTCACCGAGGCCTCAGTGGTCCGGCGATTTTGCAGATTTCCTCGTTCTGGGAATCCGGCGACACGGTGGAAATCAACCTGCTACCGGATCACGACGCGGCGAGCTGGCTGCAACAGCAAGTGGCCGAGCGCCCGAACAGTGAGTTGAAAACTTTGCTGGGTGAAATCTTCACCAAGAAGATGGCCAACCTGCTGGCGGACAACTGGTTCGTGTCCAAGCCGATGAAGCAGTACACCCACGCAGAACTGGCGGAGATCGCCGAGAAGCTCGGCAGCTGGAAAGTCGTGCCGGCGGGGACTGAGGGTTATCGCACCGCCGAGGTAACACTCGGTGGCGTCGATACCCGCGAAGTGTCGTCCAAGACTATGGAATCGCTGAAAAGCCCCGGTCTGTACTTCATCGGCGAAGTACTCGATGTCACCGGCCACCTCGGCGGCTTCAACTTCCAGTGGGCCTGGGCCTCCGGCTACGCTGCCGCGCAGTACGCTTAATTCAAAGCTAAATACAAAAACCTGTGGGAGCTGGCTTGCCAGCGATGAGGCCGGCAGATCCAACATCATTGTTGACTGTCATGCAGCCATCGCTGGCAAGCCAGCTCCCACAGGGTTCCGTGCCCAATTCAAGATTTAGTTCTACACAAGATCTCAAAGGAACACTTTTTGCTGTCAGATGTGATCGGCGCCATTGCGTCGGCGTCATTACTGGCTCAATTTAGCGGCATCGCCTCGGAAGGCCTTCGCACTTCATGTCCTCGACCTCGTTTCGTCAGTCTTTGCGGCGCCTGTGGGCGCTGGATAAATTCAGCTATAGCGTGCGGGTGTTCATCGCCCTGACCGGCAGCATGGCGCTGTGTTGGTATCAGGATGAAATGGGCCTGCTGATCCCGTTGTTCCTGGGGATTATCGCCAGCGCCCTGGCCGAGACCGACGACAGTTGGCAGGGCCGCCTCAACGCCCTCGCCGTGACACTGGTGTGCTTCAGCATCGCCGCACTGTCGGTGGAATTGCTCTTCCCCTACCCCATCGTGTTTGCCATTGCATTGGCGCTGGCCAGTTTCGGCCTGACCATGCTCGGGGCACTCGGCGAGCGTTATGGCGCGATTGCTTCGGCGACGTTGATTCTGTCCGTATACACAATGATCGGCGTTGATCAGCGCGGTGGCGCGGTCACCGATTTTTGGCACGAGCCGATGCTGCTGGTGGCCGGGGCGGCTTGGTACGGCTTGCTCTCGGTGCTGTGGCAGGCGCTGTTTTCCAACCAGCCGGTGCAACAAAGTCTGGCGCGATTATTCCGTGAGCTGGGCTTTTACCTGAAGCTGAAATCCTCGCTGTTCGAGCCGATCCGGCAAATGGATGTGGAAGCGCGGCGTCTGGAACTGGCCCAGCAGAACGGTCGCGTGGTGGCGGCGCTGAACAGTGCCAAGGAAATCATCCTGCACCGCGTCGGCAACGGCCGCCCCGGCTCGAAAGTCAGCCGCTACCTGAAGCTGTATTTCCTCGCGCAAGACATCCACGAACGCGCCAGCTCCTCGCACTACCCGTACAACGCGCTGGCCGAAGCGTTCTTCCACAGCGACGTGCTGTTCCGCTGCCAACGCCTGTTGCGCCAGCAAGGCAAGGCCTGCCGCGCTCTGGCCGAATCGATCCAGATGCGCCAGCCATTTATTTATGACGCGAGTTTCGCCGAAGCCCTCAGCGACCTCGACGCCTCCCTCGAACACCTGCGCATCCAGAGCAATCCGGCCTGGCGCGGATTGCTGCGTTCGCTGCGCGCACTGGCGGCCAACCTCGGCACCCTCGATCGTTTGCTCAGCGACGCGAGCAACCCGGATGCCTTGGCCGATGCGACCGACAGCAGCCTGCTCGACCGTTCGCCGCGCAACCTCAAAGACGTCTGGGTGCGCCTGCGCACGCAACTGACGCCGACTTCTCTGTTGTTCCGTCATGCCCTGCGCCTGCCCTTGGCGCTGAGTATCGGCTACGGCATGGTGCACCTGATTCACCCGTCGCAAGGCTACTGGATCATCCTCACCACGCTGTTCGTCTGCCAGCCGAACTATGGCGCGACGCGGCGCAAACTCGGTCAGCGGATCCTTGGCACCGCTATCGGCCTGACCGTGGCGTGGGCGCTGTTCGATCTGTTCCCGAGTCCGTTGGTGCAGTCGTGCTTTGCCATCGCCGCCGGCGTGGTGTTCTTTACCAACCGCACCACCCGCTACACCCTCGCGACGGCGGCGATCACCATCATGGTGCTGTTCTGCTTCAACCAGGTCGGTGACGGTTACGGACTGTTCCTGCCACGCCTGTTCGATACGCTGCTGGGCAGCCTGATTGCTGGCCTGACGGTGTTCCTGTTCCTGCCGGACTGGCAGGGTCGACGCCTGAATAAAGTGCTGGCCAACACCCTGACCTGCAACAGCATCTACCTGCGCCAGATCATGCAGCAATACGCCGCGGGCAAGAGCGACGATCTCGCGTATCGGCTGGCCCGGCGCAATGCGCACAACGCTGATGCGGCGCTGTCGACGACGCTGGCGAACATGCTCATGGAGCCGGGGCATTTCCGTAAGGAAGCGGATGTCGGCTTCCGCTTTCTGGTGCTGTCGCACACGTTGTTGAGTTATCTGTCAGGGTTGGGCGCGCATCGCGAGACGCAGTTGCCGGCGGATGTGCGCGAGCATTTGATCGATGGCGCCGGGGTGAAACTGGCGACGAGCATTGATGAAATCGCCCAAGGGCTGGCGAACAAGCAGCCGGTGGCGATTCAGAGTGACGAAGAAGAAGCGCTGGCCAATGAGCTGGAGCAGATGGCCGATGAGATCGATGAGGGGCAGCGGTTGGTGCAGACGCAGTTGGCGTTGATCTGCCGGCAACTCGGACCGTTGCGGACGTTGGCGGCGCACCTGATCAAGGACACCTCAGAAATCAGCGGCGGTTGACAGGGCGTCATCGCGTGCAGGCTCACTCCTACAGGGGAACGCATTCCAAATTGTAGGAGTGAGCCTGCTCGCGATAGCGACATCTGCCACACAGAGGATTCTGGATCGACCCTCACATCCCATGCTGCCTCAACAACTTGTCATAACTGCCATCCGCCTTCATCGCCGCAATCGCCTTATCAAATCCCGCGACAATCTGCTCATGCTGCGGATTCTTCAGGCTCACCAGAATGTGCAGGCTGTTCTCACTCAACGGCTTGGGCAAAAATTCCACTGAATTGCGCACCTTGGCTGATTCGCGCGCCAGGTAATACTTCGCCACATACTCATCCTCCAGCGTCAACTTGACCCGGTCCGCCGCGAGCATGCGCACGGCCATGGCGAAGTTATGCACAGGGACTTTCTGCAACGCCGTGTCGGCATCGAACGGCGCCGAATAGGCATAGCCGCGCACCACCGCAATCGGGTACGTGTGCAATTGCTGCAGATTGGAATAATCGAGTGGCGTGTCTTTGCGCTTGAGAAAGCGGATGCGGTTGAGCAGGTATTCCCCGGAAAACTCGCCCAGCTTGGTCCGCTCATCGTTGTACCAGGCGTTGACCAACACGTCGTAGCGGCCTTCGCCGACACCGAGCAGCGCCCGCGCCCAAGGCACCTGTTCGTAGCCGCTGGCATAACCGGCCCGGGCCAGGGCAGTCGTGACGATGTCGGTGGCCAGTCCGCCGTTGACCAGCGTGTCGTCGGTAAAGGGTGGCCAGATATCAAACACCAGCCGCAGCTTCTCCGCTGCAGCAGTCTGAGCCAGCAAGAGCAATCCGACCAAAGCAAAGGCTCGATGCAAACGCGGCATGCTTGAAAATCCTTAGCGGGCAGGTTGCCCAGCATGTTTTCAGCCAAAACCCCAAGGCCCCTTACCGGCAAAACCCAGGCCCTAACATTAGCTCATTGCAGCCAGTGCACAGGGCTCTTCAGCAGATTACACAAAGTCGCCGAGACTGCGAGAAAGGAATGATGGCATTTTGACCTTTGTCACAGACTCTTACGCCATAAAGACATCTTTGCCGCAGGCGCTTAGTATCGGGCGACACGTTCAAGGAATCGGCAAATGACAATCGAATGGGTCTGCAAACATCACAGTGATCTGGGCAAGGAACAGCTGTACGCGCTGTTGAAGCTGCGCTCGGACGTGTTCGTGGTTGAACAGAAATGCGCTTATCCGGACCTCGACGGCCAGGATCTGGAAGGCGATACCTATCACCTGATGGGTTGGGAGGATGACCAGTTGATGGCTTACTTGCGCCTGCTGGATCCGGAATCCCAGGGCGGTGACGTGGTGATCGGCCGGGTGATCACTGCACCGCAGGGGCGCGGCAAAGGGCTGGGGCACGAAATGATGGAGCAGGCGTTGAAACAGGCGGAGAAGCATTGGCCGCAAGTGCCGATCTATCTGTCGGCGCAGGCGCATTTGCAGGGGTATTACGGCAAGTACGGGTTTGTTGTAGCGGGTGAGGAGTATCTGGAGGATGACATTCCGCACATCGGCATGCGTCGTGCCTGAACAGCCCCTCACCCTAGCCCTCTCCCGGAGGGAGAGGGGACTGACCGAGTTGTGCTGCGCTATCCGCCGACCTGAAAAACCGAGTCGATTATGGATTCACACCAACACTTTCAGGTCGGCGTACCTCTCCAACATCCCCCAATCGGCCCCCTCTCCCTCTGGGAGAGGGCTGGGCGGGCGGCGTTCCGATGAGGGGCTCTTCAGGGATACTCCAGAACTGCCTTGATCTGCCGCAAATTACGCTCGATCCACCCACGATCAATCGCCCCCCACTCACGAATCCGATAGCGCCCGGCGTGATTGCGCGCGCCCTCTTCCTGCTCGAATTCACAGACGATATCCAGATCGGCCAACGCGGCAATCGTGTCCTGCGCCGTGCGCCGGGGCATGCCGGTCACTTCGGTCAGCGTCGGCACACTCGGCGCCAGACCGCTGTCGATCAGGTACGCCACATACAAGCGGCGGTAGAAACTGCTTTTGGTCTTGCTGACGTCCATCCACACCTTCCTGGTTGCGTACTGTTAAGCCTGCAGATCCCGCCACGTCAGGTACACGCGCAGATCAAACTCGACCTGGTGGTACCCCGGCAGCATGTGCTCACACAATTTATAGAACGCCTTGTTGTGATCCGACTCTTTGAAGTGCGCCAGTTCATGCACCACGATCATTTTCAGAAAGTCCGGCGCGGCGTCCTTGAACAACGAGGCGATACGAATCTCTTTCTTGGCCTTGAGCTTGCCGCCCTGCACCCGCGACACCGTGGTGTGCAGACCGAGGGCGCGGTGCGTCAGGTCGAGGCGATTGTCGAACAGCACCTTGTCGATGGCCGGCGCGTTGCGCAGGTATTCCTGCTTCAAGTCCAGCGCATAGCTGTACAAAGCCTTGTCGCTCTGCACGTCGTGCCGTCCCGAATAGCGTTGATTCAGGTAATCACCCAGACGCCCTTCGGCGATCAATTGGCGCACCTGATCCTGTAATTGCGCGGGATAGGCCTGGAGGTACTTCAACACAGTCATGGACAAGCGACACGGTTCGAAAAAGGTGCGCCAGTGTAGCGAATTCAAACGGGCAGCGCGCTCCAGTCAAACGGCTCGGCGAAGCTGACCGCGTCCTCGGCGATCAATGGCCGGGCCACGAGGAAGCCCTGCACATACTCGCAACCGTGGGCTTGCAGCCATTGGTATTGCTCGATGGTTTCAACGCCCTCGGCGATCACCAGCAAACCGTATTGCTTGCACAGACTGATGACCGTGCTGACCAGCGAGGCGTCGCGTTTGGAGTCCGGCAATCGCGCGATGAGATGGCGATCAATTTTCAGCGTATCGAGTTCCAGATCGCGCAGATGCGCCAGCGAACACGGCCCGGAACCGAAGTCATCCAGCGCCACCCGCACCCCAAGATTGCGCAGCAAACGCAGCTGTTTGCGGGTTTCGTCGGGGTTTTGCATCAGCGCTTCTTCGGTGACTTCGACCTCCAGTTGCCGAGGCTGCAAGGCGTGTCGCTCCATCACCTGACGCAACTCGGTGACCAGATTCGGCAGACTGAACTGGGTGTTGCTCAAACTCACGCCGAGCACCAGATCCTCGGCAAACAGGGTTTCCCAGGCTTTACGCTGACCGGCGCCGCGATGATAAATCCAGCTGCCGAGGCGACTGATCAGCCGCGCCTCTTCCAGCAGCGGCAAGAACAACCCCGGCGGCACATCGCCAACACTCGGGTGCTGCCAGCGCAACAACGCTTCAAAGCCACGAATCTGGCCCGTGTCGATAGCCACTTGCGGTTGATAGACCAGATTGAAATCGCGATTCTCGATGGCGGCACGCACGCTCTCTTCGAGCATCAACCGCGAGCGCGCCCTACCGTTCATTTCATGATCATAAAAGCGATATTGCTGACGCCCGGCGCGCTTGGCTTCGTACATGGCGATGTCGGATGCACGCAGCAATCCGTCGAGGTTCGAGCCGCAATCCGGATAAGTGGCGATGCCGATACTCGCGCCCAAAGCGATGTCCAACCCTTCGATCTGCTGACAGATCGACACTCGCTCGATGAGTTTTTCGGCAATCTTCGCCGCTTGCTCGGGAAACTCCAGATCCAGCAGCGCGGTGAATTCATCACCGCCCATGCGCGCGAGAATGTCGAACGGTCGCAGACAGGCCTTCAATTGCTCGGAGACCCAGCGCAACACCCGGTCGCCGGCATCGTGACCGAGTGAATCGTTGACCCGTTTGAAGCCATCAAGATCCAGATACAGCAAGACCCAACTGCTATCACTGCGCTCACCGCGCAGCAACAGGTTTTCAACAGTCTGGTAAAAGCCGCGGCGGTTGAGCAACCCGGTCAGTGGATCGGTCACCGCTTGGAATTCGAGCTGCTGGTGCAAGTGCCGCACCACCGACATGTCCAGCACGGTGACCACCATCGCGTGTTGCTCGGCAGGCAACGCCGCACAGGACAGCGCCACCGGCACTTGCTGGCCGGGCGCGGTGCGCAGCAAGGCATCGTGCAGTCTTAATGTTTCGCCACGCTTGTAGCTGGCATAAAACTCGGAATCGGCCCACAGCGGAATGTGCGGCTTCTGAAGAAAATCGAGAAACTCCTTACCTTCCAGCTCCTTCACCGGCGCGTTCAACAATCGCGAAATCGCCGGATTGGCAAAGCGGATCAAACCGTCTTCGCCCACCACCAGAATGCCTTCAGCCGCGTTATCCAGCACCGAGGCATTGAAGGCGCGCGCCACTTCCAGGTCATGACTCAGGCGCTGCAAGGCGCGGCGATTGCGCTGGTGCTCCAGCAACGCCTGCACTTTGGGCTTGAGTATCTGCGGGTCGAACGGCTTGAACAGGTAATCCACCGCGCCACTGGCATAGCCCTTGATCACGGCGTCCTGGGACTGTTCGTTGGCGGTCAGAAAGATGATCGGCGTCAGGCGCGTGCGCTGGCTGCCACGCATCAGCCGCGCCACTTCAAAGCCGTCCATGCCCGGCATTTGCACGTCCAGCAGCACCAGATCGACGTCGTGCGAGAGCAGAATATTGAGCGCTTCGAAACCGGAGGCTGCGGTGAGGACGTGCCAATCCTGGCGCTGCAGCAACGCGCGCATGCTGATCAGATTTTCAGGGTAATCATCAACGATCAAAAGGACAGAGTTGCCTTCACCTGGCGGGGGTTGCGCGCATTCCATGCTGCTTCTCTTGTCGGGACTTTTGGTCGGCTTCCGGTAAAAACCGCACACATACTGAGCCTTCACTCTAGTACTGGATCCAAGAAAGCAGAAGCTGTCATCAGGCCATCATTTAACCAAAGCGTGAATTTGCCGACTAACGGTCACCGCTGAAGCCCCCGGGAACCGGCATAGATGGCATTTCGACAGGATGTTGACGTCAATCATCTGCCAAACGGGCGTTAACAAATTTTCCCTCTACGCTTATAAAGGCCGCCCCAAAACGTGCGGGCTAGAGCTTCTGGCACGTACGTGCAGCGAAACTTGAGTGGAAGAACCGACATGATCGATCTCGCAACCTGGAACCTCAGCGTTCCCGTTGGCAGCCCGCCATACACTGTCGAAACCTCCAAACTGGTGAACGGCTTCAAAGATCAATACTTCCATTCCGACACCGGCACCTTGTTCTTCTGGTCACCGGTTACCGGGTCAAAAACCGAAAACGCCATCTACCCGCGCACCGAACTGCGTGAAACCTACAGCAACGGCACCCTGCGCAACTGGTATTACCCGGATGCCGACAATTCATTGCGCGCGACCGTGACGGTGAACAAAGTGCCGAGCTCAGGCAAGATCGTCATTGGCCAGATTCACGCTTATGAAAGCCAGAAGCCGATGGTCAAACTTGAATATCAGTACAAGACAAAAACAGAAACCGGCAATCTAGTGATCAAAGTGCGCATGCACCCGGATGATGACGAAAGCCGTGTCATCACGCTGGCTACCGGGATCAAACTGGATCGCGAATTCAACTACCTCATTCACCTGAGTCCTGGCGGTGCGTTGGGTGTCAGTGCGGCGGGTTATCAGTGGGATTCACAGATCAGTGCGACGTGGCGGAATAAGCCGCTGTATTTCAAGGCCGGGGTTTATGTGCAGGATAACACCGGGTATACGAGTGAGGGTGGGCAGGTGACCTTCAGCAAGCTTGATATTGATCATGACAAATAACAGGGCACTTAACTGAGCATCAATGATCGATGATCATAGAATAAAAATCGGCAGACTTTTGGAAGTCTGCCGCATGACACTGATATCGCATCAAAGACTAAGATCAACCACTTTTAAAATCAAACATCGCAATCAAAGAGAAAGCTTTTTCTTCAGCACAATAGATCACACCCTTCGGATAATCTCCGCCTCGCTCCAAACAAACAAAGCCTTTGGCACTCCTTGAATTATCAATCCCGTCCAACTCCAGCTGCACGTGGGCAACTGTGCCGGGGCCACCCAGACTGTGCGGCACGTTAAGCGAAAGTTTTTTGTCGAAGCCGGAACCAATATAGAACTCATTCCTGCCTAAATACTGAAAAAATTTAAATCTAAAATATTCTCCATTGTGTTCCAAAAACTCTCTACCACGAATTGAGACGGTAAAGCTTTCCCCCCCGGGAATTGCCAGAAACATTTGTACGTCACCAACACCAACACTGGTAACTCTTTTGTCCTTTTGCATTTTTTCCATCCTGAAAGATAACTGAGCGCCCACGATAGATCGCCAATGAACTTTCCACACCTGTAAGATCTGACAGGTTTTTATACCTAAAAAATATAGTCAGAGTCCTTTTTAGGAACTTATTCAACAAACCTGATCAGTTATCCAGCCAAAAGCTGGATACTTGGACGAACGCTCTCAAATTCGGATTACACCCAGGCAGACGCTTTATTTAAACGACACGTTTAATTTCCTCGACCGTTACTTCCGGATGCCTACAACACCTTGCGTCGTTGCCTACCACTACGCCAGAATCCGCCGGCTTGTGCGCCTGGCGGGCCATCGGTAACTTGATTCGTATCACTGATTTCCAGTGATCGGGTTTAGTAGCCCGAGGTTACGCGAAGCGCATTGGCACCATTCAGTCGGGCATAACCCGCGCTTGATGGTAGCTGTTCGCAGGGCGCCTTCGGGTGCGCCGGTCGCGTCTCCCCGGTCTACTAACCTGCGTTCAGCTGCCACCCTCTTCGTTTAGTAGCGATCCGGTGTCGGCTCCATTTACCGGAGACGAAACATGATCAGATCAACGCCACACCCGCCAGAAACAGATCCCGCATCCCCGTACGAATCCCTCGACTCAAAAAAACTCAACGACGCCGCCGAACGCGCCCTCGACCATTACCTCAAACCGTCCGCCTTCATCATGGCCAGCACGCATAAACCCGAACCCATGTACCTCGCCAACCCGAAGTACAACACCGAATCCCTGCTGGCCAACGCCAGCGAGACCCTGGGTTCAGCCAGCGAAATGCTCAACAACTTCGCCGCCATGCTCGACACCTCCCACCGCAAGACCGCGCTGGGCATCGCGCAAGTGGTCATGCTCGGCGAACTGGCAGTGAATCAGGCACTGGATCATGTCGAGCTAAAGGAATAACCGACCACAAAAAAACCCGCCTTATGGCGGGTTTCTTAGGTCAAATGGATTAAATGTTCTGCATACGCTACATTGACATCAAAATGTTACGGTAGCGCAACATGGATTACTCTCTTTTAATTACCCGTCTCGGCATTCAATTACGTGAAAAACGTATAAATCGTGGCCTGACGCAGGCTCAGCTTGCCGATCTGGCGGGACTGACGCGATACAAAGTCATCGCGGTGGAGAAAGGCACTCTTTCTGTCGGCATGATCGCTTACGCACGCGTTTTGGCTGCTTTGGACTGTGAACTCTCGGTGGTTCCAGCAACGATGCCAACCCTTGAAGAGCTTGGAGATTTATTCGAATGAAAATGGCCTCTCTTCAAGTCAGCACCCCTGAAGGTAATAGCGGCAGACTGTTCAGCGATGCCGATGATTTCACTTTCCGTTATCACGAAGATGCATCGCCACAAATGGCGATCAGCCTCTCGATGCCTGTACGACATGACGACTTTCGTCGGCGTGAGTTGCACCCTGTTTTTCAAATGAACCTACCAGAAGGCTACGTACTGGAGCAGTTGCGCAACCGCTTGGCAAAGACTGTGAACGTCGACCCAATGCTGCTACTGGCGCTTTCCGGCAGTACATCGCCCATTGGCAGGGTTCATGTACGCTCTGAAACCGTTGATGCATTGTTGCAGGCGCAAGAATTTCCGGGAGAAAAACTCGAAGAGATTCTCACGTGGGACGGTACGGAAGATATCTTCGCCGACATGCTTGATCGCTACATCCTGCGGGCAGGCATTTCAGGTGTTCAACCCAAGTTGCTGGTGCCAGAGCGGCAAGAAATAGCATTGCCGAGAGTGACATCCAAAACCTCGGATCTGATCATCAAGAGTGGCAGAGACGAATTTCCGGGCCTGGCGATCAACGAATTCCTTTGCATGTCCATGGCGAAAGAGGCGGGTATTCCCGTCCCACCGTTTTACCTTTCCGACAACGCCAAGCTGTTTGTCATGCGTCGATTTGACCGCGACGACCAACTCAAGCCGATTGGGTTTGAAGACATGGCGGTGCTGATGGGGCTGTCGGCTAATCAGAAGTACAGCAAAAGTTATGCGGCAATCGCGAAGGCTATCCGAGTGTTTTGCCCGGCGAAACACTTGCGTACGTCGCTTGATCAACTCTTCGATAGCGTTGCCCTGAGTTGCATCGTTGGGAATGGCGACGCTCATTTGAAAAACTTCGGATTGCTCTATTCCGAACCGACACGACGCGATGCGCATCTGGCGCCGGCTTACGACATCGTCAACACCACGGCCTATATTCCAGAAGATGTTCTGGCATTGGATCTGGCGGGTAACAAGTCAATGTTCGCCTCACGACAAGGGCTCCTGGAATTTGCCCACACCTGTGAAATCGACCAACCCAAGGAGCGTATTCAGCATCTGCTCGCCTCGGTTGAAGCCGTGCTCAAACGCTATCCTCAATATCGCGAACAGGCGCCTCATGTGATCAACGCCATTGAGCACGCGGCAGCGCCATTTTCTTTGACTTTTGGATAGCGTCGTTACCACGAGAAATCACCGCGCAGAAAAAACCGCCTCACGGCAGTTTTTTTGAATCAGAAGTTTAACTGCTCAAGCTTTTAACCTTAGCCTTGAAGCCCCCCTTCAGACAACACTGATACATCGCTTTCATACCTGTTTTTGCACCTCCTTGTTTTATTAAAAAACCAGAACCCTTATAGCGAAAAAATATTAAAACCTGTCATTTATTACAGGTTACCTGCAACTACCTTTCGCCTAATCTCATCGACGCAATACGAGACAACCTATTTAACTTTAATACTTGAATACACATAAGGCGTATATCATGAAAACTTACAATGGCTTTGTATTTAACTCCGCCGGCGAAGAGCATGCCGCCACACTCAAATTTGACGATCCAGCCCAGCAAACTGGCAAAATAAGTAACGGCTACATGGACTATTTCGGACTTGACTTCGGTGTCAATGGCGACTGCACAAAATCCACTTGGACTTATATTCTTACAGCGAAATCAGATGCCAAAAAAAGAGATGAGACCAAGCATGGCCCAAGCACTCTCAGTATTGAGATGAAATCAACTGATGGAACCGACAATAACTTGCTAGGCACAGTGACCGTTAAATACGGCGGGCCGAATTTAGGCCAAACCTATGGAATCAGATTCACAAAAGGTTGACAAACTTTTAGATAACTTCGTCAGGCGAAAAAGTCACCCCACAAAAAACCCGCCTCACGGCGGGTTTCTATTAAACCAGTCTAACGCTCAGGCTTAGTTAACCTTAGCGTTCAACTCACCCTTCAGATAACGCTGGTACATCGCTTCCAGCGAGATCGGTTTGATCTTCGAAGCATTACCGGCAGTACCGAACGCTTCATAACGAGCGATACACACATCACGCATCGCAGTCACAGTCGCGCCGAAGAATTTACGTGGGTCGAATTCGCTCGGGTTGGTGGCCATCAGGCGACGCATCGCACCGGTGGATGCCAAGCGCAGGTCGGTGTCGATGTTGACCTTGCGCACGCCGTACTTGATGCCTTCGACGATTTCTTCAACCGGTACGCCGTAGGTTTCTTTGATGTCGCCGCCGTACTGGTTGATGATCGCCAGCCACTCTTGTGGCACCGACGATGAACCGTGCATTACCAGGTGAGTGTTCGGGATGCGCTTGTGGATTTCCTTGATGCGGTCGATCGCCAACACGTCACCGGTCGGTGGCTTGGTGAACTTGTAGGCGCCGTGGCTGGTGCCGATGGCGATAGCCAGGGCATCGACCTGGGTGCGTTTGACGAAGTCAGCGGCTTCTTCCGGGTCGGTCAGCATTTGGCTGTGATCCAGAACGCCTTCGGCGCCGATGCCGTCTTCTTCACCGGCCATGCCGGTTTCCAGCGAACCCAGGCAGCCCAGCTCGCCTTCTACCGAAACGCCGCAGGCGTGCGCCATGGCCACGGTTTGTTGGGTAACGCGGACGTTGTAGTCGTAGTCGGTCGGGGTCTTGCCGTCTTCGCCCAGCGAGCCGTCCATCATCACCGAGCTGAAGCCCAGTTGGATCGAGCGCTGGCAGACATCAGGGCTGGTGCCGTGATCCTGGTGCATGCACACCGGGATGTGCGGGAATTCTTCAATCGCGGCCAGGATCAGGTGACGCAGGAAAGGCGCGCCGGCGTATTTACGGGCGCCGGCCGAAGCCTGAACGATCACCGGGGAGTCAGTCTTGTCAGCGGCTTCCATGATGGCGCGCATCTGCTCAAGGTTGTTGACGTTGAAAGCTGGAACGCCGTAGCCGAATTCGGCTGCGTGGTCCAACATCTGGCGCATGCTGATAAGTGCCATTGTGTGTGTCTCTCCCGGTTGAGGGTCGTTAATCGTGCCAGCCTGCCGGAGCGGCGGCGGCTATTCAAGTGATTGCAGATCGGGGGTTGAGGCCCGGTCTGGTGATTCGATAAAGCCAATTCTTCAGAACTGCGCAGAACCCTTGTAGGAGTGAGCCTGCTCGCGATAGCCATCTTTCAGTCAATATTGCAGCGACTGTCAGGTCGCTATCGCGAGCAGGCTCACTCCTACATTGGGTCTGCGGTGATGCAATTACTGCGCTTTGCAGCCGCGGCCGATCAGGTCATTGGTGGCGACCCAGTACACCAGGCCTTCCTCTCCCTTGACGTGAAACGCCAGCATGCCGTCGCTGTACAGCGTGCCCGAGGCGCCCGGCTCTTCTTTCAGGCGATAGACCTGATCACCGCCACCCAGTCGAACGTCGACTTCCTTCTGGCCGGCATCGGCGTAACGCCACAGCACTTTGGCCTGGCTGTCGCAGGTCCAGGTGGTCCAGTTGTCCGCCGGAGCAGACGACTGAAACAGGTTCAACTGCGCGCAACCGCCCAACAATGCCAACGCCGCAATGGCGATCAAGCCTTTCATCCGTGTTCCTCGACTGACGGCGCATGCCGCCAGCCCTGAGTTAAAGAGTCAGACCCGTCAAGGACAACCATGTTCCTTGGCCGGGGTTTGCGTCTCGTATTTGTCCAGGCCGTCCGGCCCCGAGCGCTTGTTCAGCACCGGGTTGGTTTCGGCCTGCCAGTCGGCCTGATAACAGCCCTTCTGCGACTCGCTCGGCGCCGGCGTGGCTTCGGCCTTCGGGTTACTCCCGCAGGCCGCCAGCGTACCGGTCAGCAACAACAGCGCTAACGACTTGACCATGAAAACACTCCTTTGCCTGGCCAAACGGGCGGCCTCAGGCCTTGGCCCGGCTTTCCAGGACTTCAACGGCTGGCAGCACTTTGCCCTCGACGAATTCGAGGAACGCGCCACCACCGGTGGAAATGTAGGAGATTTGCTCAGCCACGCCATATTTATCGATCGCGGCCAGGGTGTCGCCACCGCCCGCAATGGAGAACGCCGAGCTTTCCGCGATGGCCTGGGCCAGCACTTTGGTGCCGTTGCCGAACTGGTCGAATTCGAACACGCCAACCGGACCGTTCCACAGAATGGTTTTCGACGACTTCAGCAGTTCGGCGAAGTTGGCTGCGGTTTGCGGGCCGATATCCAGAATCATGTCGTCAGCCGCGACGTCAGCGATCAGCTTGACGGTGGCTTCTGCGGTTTCGGCGAATTCCTTGGCAACCACCACGTCAACCGGCAATGGCACGCTGACTTTGGCAGCGATGGCGCGCGCGGTGTCGAGCAGGTCCGGTTCGTACAGCGACTTGCCAACCGGGTGACCGGCGGCCGCGAGGAAGGTGTTGGCGATGCCGCCGCCGACGATCAGTTGATCGCAGATCTGGCTCAGGCTGTTCAGCACGTCGAGTTTGGTCGACACCTTAGAGCCGGCAACGATGGCCGCCATTGGCTGAGCCGGTGCGCCGAGGGCTTTGCCCAGTGCATCCAGTTCAGCGGCCAACAGTGGGCCAGCAGCGGCGACTTTGGCGAACTTGGCCACGCCGTGGGTCGAACCTTCGGCGCGGTGAGCGGTGCCGAACGCGTCCATCACGAACACGTCGCACAGGGCGGCGTATTGCTGGGCCAGTTCGTCAGCGTTCTTTTTCTCGCCTTTGTTGAAGCGCACGTTTTCGAACAGCACGATGTCGCCGGCCTTGACGTCAACGCCGCCGAGGTAATCGGCGACCAGCGGCACTTCACGGCCCAAGGCCTTGCTCAGGTAGTCAGCAACAGGCTTGAGGCTGTTCTCGGCGGAGAACTCGCCTTCGGTCGGACGGCCAAGGTGCGAGCAGACCATCACGGCCGCGCCTTTTTCCAGGGCCAGCTTGATGGTCGGCAGCGAAGCCAGGATACGCGCGTCGCTGGTGACAACACCGTCCTTGACTGGGACGTTGAGGTCTTCGCGGATCAATACGCGCTTACCTTGCAGATCGAGGTCGGACATCTTCAACACGGTCATGGGTCGCACTTCCTACGGTTTTTTTGAAGTTGCTGTTTGCAGATAGTGTTCTGCAACGTCCAGCATTCGGTTGGCAAAACCCCATTCGTTGTCGAACCAGGCCAGGATGTTCACCAGTTTGGGGCCGGAAACACGGGTCTGACTGGCATCGACGATGGCCGAATGTGGGTCATGGTTGAAATCACAACTGGCGTGCGGCAGCTCGGTATAGGCGAGCAGACCTTTGAGCGGGCCATGGGTGGCGGCTTCGCGCAGGATCCGGTTGACCTCATTGGCATCGGTCGCGGTGGCGGTCTGCATCGTGATGTCGAGGCAGGACACGTTGACCGTCGGCACGCGTACGGCTTTGGCCTGAATTCGCCCGGCAAGTTCCGGCAGCAGGCGCTCGATACCGCGCGCCAGACCAGTGGACACCGGGATCACCGACTGAAACGCCGAACGCGTGCGGCGCAGGTCTTCATGGTGATAGGCGTCGATCACCGGCTGATCGTTCATCGCCGAGTGAATCGTGGTGATCGACACGTAATCGAGGCCGATCGCCTTGTCGAGCAGGCGCAACAACGGCACGCCGCAGTTGGTGGTGCAGGAGGCGTTGGACACCAGCAGCTCGTCGCCGGTCAGGCAATCCTGATTGACGCCATAAACGATGGTGGCGTCGACATCCGCCTCGCTGGCCATCGGCTGCGAGAACAACACGCGTGGCGCGCCGGCGTCGAGAAAGCGCTGGCCGTCTTCACGGGTGTTGTAGGCACCGGAGCATTCGAGCACCAGATCGACGCCGAGTGACGCCCAATCGATGCCTTCGGGGGTAGCACTGCGCAGAACCTTCACGCAGTCGCCATTAATATGCAGACAATCGCCTTCTACTCGCACCTCGCCCGGAAAGCGGCCGTGGGTGGAGTCGAAGCGTGTCAGGTATTCGATGCTGGCCATGTCCGCCAGATCGTTGATCGCGACAATTTCAAACCCGGCTTTCTCGCCTCGCTCAAACAACGCACGCAAGACGCAACGACCAATCCGGCCGTAGCCGTTGAGTGCAACTTTGTAAGGACGCGGTTGAGGCATGGGGTTCTCGATAATATTCGCTACAACACAACCTCATGTAGGAGCTGCCGAAGGCTGCGATCTTTTGATCCTGTTTTTTTAAGATCAAGATCAAAAGATCGCAGCCTCCGGCAGCTCCTACAGGGGAACGCGGTGGCCGGGGCCACCGCATTCGTACTGCTTAGTCTTCCAGCAGTTCTTCAGCCTGACCCAGGATGTTTTCCAGGGTGAAGCCGAACTCTTCGAACAGTGCCGAAGCCGGAGCCGATTCGCCGTAAGTGGTCATGCCGATCACGCGACCTTCCAGACCCACGTACTTGAACCAGAAGTCGGCGTGAGCCGCTTCGATGGCGATACGCGCGCCAACCTGCAATGGCAGCACGGCTTGCTTGTAGCCGGCGTCCTGAGCATCGAACACGCTGGTGCACGGCATGGAAACCACGCGCACCTTGCGACCTTGTTCGGTTAGTTTGTCGTAAGCCTGAACCGCCAGACCGACTTCCGAACCGGTGGCGATCAGGATCAGCTCAGGCTCGCCTGCGCAGTCCTTCAGCACGTAACCGCCACGGCTGATGTCGGCAATCTGGCCGGCATCGCGTTCCTGGTGTTGCAGGTTCTGACGCGAGAAGATCAGCGCCGATGGGCCGTCCTTACGCTCCAGCGCGTTTTTCCAGGCCACGGCCGATTCCACGGCATCGGCTGGACGCCAGGTGTCGAGGTTCGGCGTGGTACGCAGGCTGGTCAGTTGCTCGATCGGCTGGTGCGTCGGGCCGTCTTCGCCCAGACCGATGGAGTCGTGGGTGTAGACGTGGATCACTTGCTTCTTCATCAGCGCCGACATGCGTACAGCGTTGCGGGCGTATTCCATGAACATCAAGAAGGTCGCGCCGTAAGGCACCAGACCGCCGTGCAGGGTCACGCCGTTCATGATCGCGGTCATGCCGAATTCGCGCACGCCGTAGTACATGTAGTTGCCGCTGGCATCTTCAGCGCTGACGCCTTTGCAACCTTTCCACAGGGTCAGGTTGGAACCGGCCAGGTCAGCGGAGCCGCCGAGCAGTTCCGGCAGCAGCGGACCGAACGCGTTCAGGGTGTTCTGGCTGGCTTTACGGCTGGCGATGGTTTCGCCTTTGGCCGCGACTTCAGCGATGTAGGCCGAAGCTTTTTCGGAGAAGTCGGCCGGCAGCTCGCCGCTCAGGCGACGTACCAGTTCGTTGGCTTCGGTCGGGAATGCAGCGGAGTAGGCAGCGAAACGCTGATCCCACTCGGCTTCGGCCGCGCGACCTTTTTCCTTGGCATCCCACTCGGCATAGATGTCGGCCGGGATTTCGAACGGGCCATGGTTCCAGTTCAGCGCCTGACGGGTCAGGGCGATTTCCGCATCACCCAGTGGAGCGCCGTGGCAGTCTTCTTTGCCCTGCTTGTTCGGCGAACCGAAACCGATGGTGGTCTTGCAGCAAATCAGGGTCGGCAGCGGGCTCTTGCGCGCGGTCTCGATGGCGGTCTTGATCTCTTCCGGGTCATGACCGTCAACGTTGCGGATCACTTGCCAGTTGTAGGCCTCGAAACGCTTCGGCGTGTCATCGGTGAACCAGCCTTCGACTTCGCCGTCGATGGAGATGCCGTTGTCATCGTAGAAAGCGATCAGCTTGCCCAGACCAAGAGTACCGGCCAGCGAAGCGACTTCGTGGGAAATGCCTTCCATCATGCAGCCATCACCCAGAAACACGTAGGTGTGGTGGTCGACAATGTTGTGGCCAGGACGGTTGAACTGCGCGCCCAGCACTTTTTCAGCCAGAGCGAAGCCCACAGCGTTGGCCAGACCCTGACCCAGCGGGCCGGTGGTAGTTTCAACGCCCGGGGTGTAACCGAACTCCGGGTGGCCCGGGGTGCGGCTGTGCAGTTGACGGAATTGCTTGAGGTCTTCGATCGACAGGTCATAACCGGTCAGGTGCAGCAGCGAGTAGATCAACATCGAGCCGTGGCCGTTGGACAGCACGAAGCGGTCACGGTCGGCGAACGATGGATTGCTCGGGTTGTGCTTGAGGTAGTCGCGCCAAAGCACTTCGGCGATATCTGCCATACCCATAGGGGCACCGGGATGGCCGCTGTTGGCTTTTTGCACGGCATCCATGCTGAGGGCACGAATGGCGTTGGCACGCTCACGACGGCTAGGCATCGCTGATCTCCTGGGTTCTGGTAAGTCGAAACGGAAAAAAGGAGGGCATTTTCCCTCACCGGGGCGCCTCGGGGCAATGACAGATAGTCATCGGGGGGCGTTTTTCCAATGGATAGCGGCGCTTTCTGTTGGTGAAACCTTTCCGCTACTCGTTTGTAGAGTTAGCCGGTGGGTGAGAAGTGCAATAAAAAGCGCCATTGATCGAGCAATATCAAAACTTTTTGATATTGCCCTTGCGATGAATTGCCCCCCTCTCTAGACTGCCAGCCCTATGAACTTACGCGTGCCTTCCATTCGCCATGACGATTGCGACGAACTGGCGGCCCTGTGCAAGGCCGGCGGCGATCCGTTGCGGCTGAATGTCTTGCGCGCGCTGGCCAACGATTCGTTCGGTGTTCTGGAGCTGGCGCAGATTTTCGGCATTGGCCAGTCCGGCATGAGTCATCACCTCAAGGTACTGGCACAAGCCGACCTGGTGGCGACACGCCGCGAAGGCAACGCGATTTTCTATCGCCGCGCCCTGCCCCACACCGAACTGCTCGGCGGCAAGTTGCACGCAGCATTGTTAGAAGAAGTCGACAATCTGAATCTGCCTGACGACGTGCAAGCGCGCATCGAGCAGGTTCACGGCCAGCGCGCCGCCGCCAGTCAGGACTTTTTCGCTCGGGTGGCGGAGAAATTCCGTGCCCAGCAAGACTTGATCGCAGGCCTGCCGCAGTACCGCGACAGCGTGCTGGCCCTGCTCGACAAACTGAACTTCAATGGTGCCGCCACGGCCATTGAAGTCGGCCCCGGCGATGGTGCTTTTCTGCCGGAACTGGCCCGTCGCTTCGGCACCGTAACCGCGCTGGACAACAGCCCGGCGATGCTCGAACTGGCGCGTCAGGTATGTGAACGTGAACAGCTGGCTAACGTCAGCCTGCAATTGGCCGATGCATTGAACGGCACCAGCCTTACGGCCGATTGCGTAGTGTTGAACATGGTGTTGCACCATTTCGCCGCGCCGGCCGATGCGCTCAAGCACATGGCCGACCTGCTGCAACCGGGCGGTAGCCTGCTCGTGACAGAGTTATGTAGCCACAACCAGAGTTGGGCCAGGGAGGCCTGCGGTGATCTGTGGTTGGGGTTTGAACAGGACGATTTGGCCCGTTGGGCCACCGCTGCGGGACTCGTTCCCGGGGAAAGCCTCTATGTAGGCTTACGTAATGGTTTCCAGATCCAGGTCCGCCACTTTCAGCGACCGGCTGGCGACACTCACCATCGGTAAATTCAGGAAAACATCGAGATGAGCGAATACTCCCTCTTCACCTCCGAGTCCGTGTCCGAAGGGCATCCGGACAAAATCGCCGACCAGATTTCCGATGCGGTGCTGGACGCCATTATTGCCCAGGACAAACACGCACGCGTTGCTGTGGAAACCCTGGTCAAGACCGGCGTGGCCATCGTTGCCGGTGAAGTGACCACCAGCGCCTGGGTCGACCTGGAGCAGATCGTTCGTGACGTGATTTGCGACATCGGCTACACCAGCTCCGAAGTCGGCTTCGACGGCGCGACTTGCGGCGTGATGAACATCATCGGCAAGCAGTCCCCAGACATCAACCAGGGTGTTGACCGTGCCAAGCCTGAAGATCAGGGCGCCGGCGACCAGGGCCTGATGTTCGGCTACGCCAGCAACGAAACCGACGTTTTGATGCCAGCTCCGATCACCTTCTCGCACCAGCTGGTGCAGCGCCAGGCCGAAGCCCGCAAATCGGGTCTGCTGCCTTGGCTGCGTCCGGACGCCAAGTCGCAAGTGACTTGCCGTTACGAAGGCGGCAAGGTTGTTGGTATCGACGCGGTTGTTCTGTCGACCCAGCACAACCCTGAAGTGTCGTACAAAGACCTGCGCGAAGGCGTGATGGAGCTGATCGTCAAGCACGTACTGCCTGCCGAACTGCTGAGCAAAGACACTCAGTTCCACATCAACCCGACCGGCCAGTTCATCATTGGCGGCCCGGTAGGTGACTGCGGTCTGACCGGTCGCAAGATCATCGTCGACAGCTACGGCGGCATGGCCCGTCACGGCGGTGGCGCGTTCTCCGGTAAAGATCCATCGAAGGTTGACCGTTCGGCTGCCTACGCTGGCCGTTATGTTGCCAAGAACATCGTCGCTGCTGGCCTGGCCGAGCGTTGCGAGATTCAGGTTTCCTACGCGATTGGTGTAGCTCAGCCTACTTCGATCTCGCTGAACACCTTCGGCACCGGCAAGATCAGCGATGACAAGATCGTCAAACTGGTGCGTGAAGTGTTCGACCTGCGTCCATACGCAATCACCACCATGCTCGATCTGCTGCACCCGATGTACCAGGAAACTGCAGCGTACGGCCACTTCGGTCGCACGCCAGAGACCAAGACCGTTGGCGAAGACACCTTCACCACGTTCACCTGGGAAAAAACCGACCGCGCCGACGCCCTGCGTTCCGCTGCTGGTCTGTAAGACTTCCCCGGCGGTACAAAAAGCCCCGCACGGTTCGCGCCGTGCGGGGCTTTTTCATGCCTGAAACCGGGAGTTCAACTCAGAACGTTCAGGTCGATGCATATCCAACAAACCACTCGGCCAGTCCCCTCTCCCCCTGGGAGAGGGTTAGGGTGAGGGGCTGTTTTCACTGCACAGAAACAAGCCGTAAAACACCCATCCGGCGGAGTAAATATCTTCGCCTAACCTTCAAACATTCCCCTTGAGCAAGGACGCTCACGATGCTTGCCACGCTGCGCCTGTTATTTATTTTCCTGCTGATGCCCGCCACATTCAGCGCGCAAGCCACCTGCCAAAACTGGCCCGCTGCACACGCCCAACGCGAAATCTCCGCCCTGCAAAAACAGATCGACCAATGGGACGACGCCTACTACCGCGAAGGCCGCTCACTGATTGCCGACGAACTCTACGACCAATCCCTTGTGCAACTGAACGAGTGGCGAGCGTGTTTCAAAGCGCCCTTGCCACCCGATCCTTTGCGCACAGTTTCAGGCTCAAACGCGCACCCCATCGCCCATACCGGCCTGGATAAAATCCACAAAGATGAGGCCGCGGGGGCCTGGCTACGTGATCGCAAGGACGTCTGGATACAACCCAAAGTCGACGGCGTCGCGGTGACGCTGATTTACCGCGCGGGCGTTTTGCATCAGGCCATCAGTCGCGGTGACGGAGTTCATGGACAGGACTGGACGCCATCAGCGCAGAACATCGGCGCTATCCCTCAACGCCTGTCACAACCACTGGATCTGCTGGTGCAGGGTGAACTTTACTGGCGGCTGAACCAGCATGTGCAAGCCCGAGCCGGCAGCGTTAACGCTCGCGCCACCGTGGCCGGATTGATGAGCCGCAAATCCCTTAGCGCAGAACAAGCCACCGGCATCGGGCTGTTCGTTTGGGACTGGCCACAAGGACCTTTGAACTTGCCCGAGCGCATATCCGGATTGGCAACCCTGGGTTTCACCACGATTGAGCCGTACAGCCATCCCGTTGCCGACTTGGCAGAGGCGCAGAAATGGCGCGATCACTGGTATCGCTCACCTCTGCCGTTTGCCACCGACGGCGTGGTTTTGCGCCAGAGTCGGCGCCCGCCCGCCGAACGCTGGCAGGCTCGCGCGCCGTACTGGGCGGTCGCCTGGAAATATCCATTTGCGCAAGCCTTGGCTGAAGTGCGCAAGATCAACTTCAAGATCGGTCGCACTGGCCGCATTACACCGGTGATCGAGCTGATCCCCGTTAGGCTCGACGACCGCGAGATCAAACGCGTCAGCGCCAGTTCGTTGAAGCGCTGGCAAGCGTTGGACATTCGTCCCGGCGATCAGATTGCGATCAGCCTCGCCGGCCTGACCATTCCTCGGCTCGACAGTGTTGTACGGCGCACCACCGGACGCACGGATATCGATATCCCCAACGCCGATGACTTCCACGCCTTGAGTTGCTGGCAACCGACCCCCGGATGTGAAAGCCAGTTTCTCGCCCGTTTGACCTGGCTCAGTGGCAAACAAGGGCTGGCGATGCAGCATGTCGGTCGCGGTACCTGGGAGAAACTTCTCGAAACACGCCGCGTGAACAACCTGCTTGATTGGTTAACCCTTGATGGGCCGGAGCTTGCTAACATTGCCGGCTTCGGCGAGCGCAGCAGCGAACGCTTGATGCACAGTTTTCACAGCGCCCGCCAACGGCCCTTTGCCCAGTGGCTCAAAGCCTTGGGCCTGCCGCCAACCGGCCAGGCAATACTTACTGATTCCTGGCAGTCGCTGGCACAACGCAACACCGAACAATGGCAGGCCGAGGCCGGTATCGGCCCGGGACGCGCAGCGCAATTGAGCGCATTCTTCCGCGACCCGCAGGTACAGGCTTTGAGCGAAACCTTACATGCCGCCGGAATCGACGGTTTCTGACCACGCAATCCCGGCGCGCCGGGAACCCATCGGCCACCGAGGCGCTCCAACAGCGCAGTGCCTGACCGACCCGACTGCCTTTGCACATGGAGCTTTTATGAAATTTCTCGCACCACTCGCCATGCTGACCCTTTGCGGCGTAATGGTCGCCCCCGTCATGGCCGACGAAGACGCACCGGGCCTGACCGGTTGCGCCGCCAAGAAGCAGGGCATCATGAATCAGATCGAACAGGCCAAGTCGCGCGGCAACGCCGATCAGCAGGCAGGCCTGGAAACGGCCTTGCGTGAAGTGACCGAGCACTGCACCGACGCCGGCCTGAAGAAAGAACGCGAAAACAAGGTGCTCGAAGCCAAGCACGAAGTGAGCAAGCGTCAGGCGGATCTCGACAAGGCGATGAAAAAAGGCGACCCGGAGAAGATCAACAAGCGCAAAGACAAACTGGCCGAGTCGCGCAAAGAACTGCAGGACGCGCTGGACGAAATCGATAAGTAAGCATTGATGCAGTGAGTTTGATGGCCTATTCGTCAGCTCGTCGCCCGGAACAAGCTCGCTCCCCTATTGATCCGTATTCACCTGTACAACTCGGTCAACTGTGGGAGCGAGCCTGCTCGCGAAGGCGTCAGCTCAAACAATAGAAATCAATGATCGCGAAACTGTTTATGGCAAGCGCTGCAAGCATCTTCAACTTTCTGCACCGCCGGCCCGAGATTGCTGGCCTTGTACGGCTGAACCTGACTGGCAATCACCAATTCACCGGTGGCCGCTTCAAGGTTGCGGGCCATTTCCTGAAAACGCGCCTGCTGTTTCCAGACATCATCCTTGGCGCTGGTGTGATCTTCTTCACGCACCTGCGGAAAATGCTTCCACGGTTCATGGGACAACGCATCGAGTTTTACCGCGCCTTCGGCGAACTTCGGCCCGTCGAACGGAATGCGCCCACGCAACATGCCGCCCAGGTCTTCACCGGTCTTGAGCATCTGTTTGAAGATTGCCTTGCGTTGACCCAGCGGAGAATTCGGATCGACACCGCCACAGGCGGACAAGGACAGACAGGCCAGCAATACAACAGCAATGCTTTTAAGAGTCATGGTGGCTTCAGGTCACGGAATTCGGCGGCCAGTATCCTCGCGTCACCGCCAAACACCAATAGCCCTATTAAAAATACGGGTTGCTCGAGCGCATGGAGCACTCGGCCAACCGGCACAGGAATCACTCCATGAACAGCCGTTACAAGGCCTGGCGTCATCCGCTGATCGCGACCCTCCCTCTGCTGGCGATTCTCGCCGGCTGCACCGGTGGCGAGAGCGCCAAGCCGAAAACCCACGCGCTGGCCACTTACTCCAGCGCCACGTGGGATGCCCTGCCGGTTGTGTCCGACAGCGATCTGGTCGCCGGTTTCGGCTCGTGGCGCAGCGCCTGCACCCGGCTCAAGGCTGATACGGTCTGGGGCCCGACCTGCGCAGCGGCGGCCAATGTGCCGCAGAACGCCAACGAGATTCGCACGTTCCTCAAGCAGAACCTCGATGTCTTCGGCCTGCGCGCCGAGAACGATAACCCCAACGGCTTGATCACCGGTTATTACGAGCCGGTCTATCCCGGCAGCCTGACACCCACCGACGTGGCAAACGTGCCGGTGTATGGCGTGCCCGAAGACATGATCATTGTTTCGCTGGACAGCATCTATCCCGAACTCAAGGGCAAACGCCTGCGCGGTCGCCTCGAAGGCCGCGTGCTCAAGCCATACGACGACGCCGCGACCATCGAATCCAAAGGCGTGAAAGCGCCCGTGGTGGCTTATCTGACCGACCCTATGAACCTGCAATTTCTACAGATCCAGGGTTCCGGGCGCATTCAGACCGAGGACGGTAAACAGCTGCGCATCGCCTACGCCGATCAGAACGGCCACCCGTACCGCCCAATCGGCCGCTGGCTGGTCGAGCAAGGCGAGCTGAAGAAAGAAGACGTGACCATGAGCGCGATCAGCAACTGGGCCAAGGCCAACCCATCGCGCATCCCCGAACTGCTCGGCAGTAACCCGAGCTACGTGTTCTTCACCCGCAACCCGGACAGCAACGAAGGCCCGCGTGGTTCGCTGAACGTACCGCTAACTGCCGGCTACAGCGCGGCGGTGGATCGCAAGGTAATTCCGCTGGGCAGCCTGTTGTGGCTGTCGACCACACGTCCGGATGGCTCGGCACTGGTCCGCCCGGTCGCGGCACAGGACACCGGCGGCGCGATTGCTGGCGAGGTTCGCGCGGATCTGTTCTGGGGCACCGGTGATGCGGCCGGGCAATTGGCCGGGGACATGAAGCAGCAGGGGCAGATCTGGATGCTCTGGCCAAAAGGTGCCGCGTTGCCGCAAGTGCCGCAGGTGGCCGACAAACCTTAAAAAGCAAAAGATCGCAGCCTGCGGCAGCTCCTACAGGAGTACGTATTCCTCTGTAGGAGCTGCCGCAGGCTGCGATCTTTTGATCTTGCTCTTTTTACACCGACACGAAGAAGAACGAAGCAATCAACCCCATCCCCACAAACCACACTAGCGACCGCAAGATCGCCCAGTCCGCCAGATAGCAAATGATGTACAGCAGGCGACTGGTGATAAACAGCACCGCCAGCACATTGACCGTCACCAGCTCCGCCGTCCCCACCAGGTGCGCGACGATCACTGCCGCCGCAAACGCCGGCGTCACTTCAAAGCCGTTCATCTGCGCCGCATGCGCACGCCTGGCCACACCGTTGAGACTTTCGAGAAAGTCGCGCGGATCGTGGTTGTCACTCAACCGGTAGCCACCCACGGCTTTCGCCACGCCAGTGCAGATATACGGCAGAAAAATTGCGATCAACACACACCACAGAGCCACCGTCATAACGCCGTCCTTTTTTCGAGTTATAGAATTCGCGAGCGGTCAGAACTTCATCACCAGCATGCCGATCAGCACCAGCCCACAGGCTAAGAGCCGTGGACGGCCGAAAGGTTCTTTCAAGTAGCGCATGCCGAACAGCACCACCAGAATCACACTGATCTCACGCAGTGCCGCGGCCTCCGCAATCGAGCCCAACTGCATCGCCCACAGCACCAGAGCGTAGCTGGCCAATACGCAGAAGCCCACCGCCAACCCCAGCTTCCATTGCTCACGCCAGAACAACATGAACGCCGGACGCTTGGCGACCCACGCCAACAGCGGAAACGGCCACGCGCTGAACAACGTGACCCAGACCAGGTAATCGAGCGGATGCGACCAGCGCCGCAATGCCTGGCCGTCGATGTAGGTGTAGCAACCAATACACAGGCCGATCAACGCCACCACCGGCAGCATCGACCATGGCAAATGCTTGCCGCCACCGCCCTGCCACAACAGACAAACCATGCCCAACGGGATCAGCATGATCCCGAAAATCTGCTGCGTGGTGAGCACTTCACCGGCGAAGATCAAGGTCAGCGCCAGCACCACCAACGGCGACAATCCGCGCATCAGTGGATACACCAGGCCCAGATCGCCGACCCGATACGCCTGAATCAGCAGGTAGCGATACAGCAGCTCAAAAGCTGCCGAAGCGAGAATCCATGGCCAGATTTCCATGGGCGGCAAGCTCACGAATGGAAACGCGATGGCAACGACCAGCAGCGCCACGGTGTCCATGCACGCCACCACCAGCAGCCGCTCGGCGCTGAACTTGATTAACGTATTCCACGTCGCATGCAACAGCGCCGCCATCAATACCAAAGCTGTCGCCAGCACGTCTTACCCCTTATTTTTATGAGTCCCCGTGCAGGAGCTGCCGCAGGCTCGGGCTCCTACAGTGAAAATCCGAATAGTCAGATTATTGATTCGCGATGTGTCAGCAGCTGTTTATACTGCAAGCGACCACGCCGCACTCAGTTGCGCACAGAAAAATACCAATAATTCCTGCCTGCACCGCCCTCCATCGAGATCGGTCGTCGGCTTGCGTATGCCTGATCAAAGCGTCAAGACTACCGACAGAGACCTTGCGCATGCCACTCGCCTTGCTTGCCCTCGCTGTTGCCGCATTCGGCATCGGCACCACTGAATTCGTCATCATGGGCCTGCTGCCCGATGTTGCCCGCGACCTTGCCGTAAGCATTCCTCACGCGGGCCTGTTGATCACCGGTTACGCGTTGGGCGTGGTGTTCGGCGCGCCGATCCTGGCGATCGGCACAGCGAATATGCCGCGTAAAGCAACGCTGCTGGGCATGACGCTGATGTTCATCCTCGGCAATATCCTCTGCGCCCTCGCACCGAACTACGCGACGCTGATGGCTGCTCGTGTGGTCACCGCGCTGTGTCACGGCGCGTTCTTCGGCATTGGCTCGGTGGTTGCCGCCGGGCTGGTCGCGCCGAACAAACGCGCGCAAGCGATTGCGATGATGTTCACCGGCCTGACATTGGCCAACGTCCTCGGCGTACCGCTGGGCACGGCGCTCGGGCAATACGCCGGTTGGCGCTCGACCTTCTGGGCGGTCTCGGTGATTGGTGTCGTCGCCGCCCTGGCGCAGTGGCTGTGGTTGCCGAAACACATCCCGATGGACAAGGCCAACCTTGCCAGCGAGTTCAAGGTGCTGGGCAAGGTCAACGTGTTACTGGCGCTGGGCATGAGTGTTTTGGCCTCGACCAGTCTGTTCAGCGTGTTCACCTATATCGCGCCGATCCTGCAAGACATCACCGGCGTCAGCCCGCACGGCGTCACAGTGATGCTGCTGTTATTCGGTGTAGGCCTGACCGGCGGCAGCATGCTCGGCGGGCGTCTGGCTGATAGCCGTTTGCTGCCGTCGCTGGTCGGTGTGGCCCTGGCGGTGGTGGTGATTCTGGCGGCGTTCAGCCAGACCAGCCGCTCGGTTGTGCCGGCGGCAATCACCCTGGTGCTGTGGGGGATTTTTGCTTTTGCGCTGTGCCCGATTCTGCAATTGCTAATCATCGATCAGGCCCATGAGGCACCGAACCTCGGCTCGACGTTGAACCAGAGCGCTTTCAACCTCGGTAATGCCGCGGGTGCGTGGATCGGCGGGCTGGTGGTGGCCAGTGGCGCGGATCTGGCGGACTTGCCGTGGACCGGTGCGCTGGTTGGCGTATTGACCGTGCTGACGGCGCTGTTTTTCATCTATCTGCAACGTCGCGGCGCGGCTGCGGTCAATGTGTCCGGCTAATCGGGTTTAGCCTGCAAGAGCCCTCACCCTAGCCCTCTCCCTGAGGGAGAGGGGACTGACCGTGTTGAGTGTTCGAGTTACATCGACCTGAAATTTCGAGCCGAACTCAGGCCCTGAAAGACTTGAAGATCTGCTCCCTTTCCCCCTCTCCCCAAGGGAGAGGGCTGGGGTGAGGGGGCTCTTGATCTCATCACACCATCAACTGTGTCCCGATCCTGACTCAGCCCATCCAACCCCTGCACCAAAGATTCGGTGCGCTATCTTTCACCCCTCATCCAAAGGACCCCGGATGCTTGAACTTGTCGCCGCTTTCATCTGCCTTACCACCTTCCTCACCTTCGTCAACTTCCGCTTCATCGGCCTGCCGCCGACCATCGGCGTGATGGTCACCGCACTGCTGTTCTCGCTGATCCTGCAAGGCCTGAGCGTACTCGGCTACCCCGGTCTCGAAGAGCGCGTGCAGCAACTGATCGGCCAGATCGACTTCGGCGATCTGCTGATGAACTGGATGCTCTCGTTCCTGCTGTTCGCCGGCGCCTTGCACGTTAACCTCAACGATCTGCGCAGCTACCGCTGGCCCATCGGTCTGCTGGCGACTTTCGGTGTGTTGATTGCCACCACGGTGATCGGCAGCCTCGCCTATTACATTTTTGCCCTGTTCGGCTGGCACGTGAGCTTCTTGTACTGCTTGCTGTTCGGCGCGCTGATTTCGCCGACCGACCCGATTGCCGTGCTCGGCGTGCTGCGTACCGCCAACGCCTCGAAGCCGCTGAAAACCACCATTGTCGGCGAATCACTGTTCAACGACGGCACCGCTGTTGTGGTGTTCACGGTATTGCTGGGCATCGCCCAACTCGGCGAAACCCCGACCGTCAGCGCCACCGCGATGTTGTTCGTTCATGAAGCCATCGGCGGTGTGCTGTTCGGCGGTCTGATCGGTTATCTGGTTTATCGAATGATCAAAAGCGTCGAGCAGCATCAGATCACAGTGATGCTGACCTTGGCGCTGGTCATCGGCGGTTCGGCGATGGCCACCGAGATTCATGTTTCGGCACCGATCGCGATGGTGGTCGCCGGTCTGATCATCGGTAACGTCGGGCGTAATCTGGCGATGAATGACATGACCCGCCGCTATCTCGACGGTTTCTGGGAGTTGCTGGATGACATGCTCAATGCGCTGCTGTTCGCGCTGATCGGCATGGAGTTGTTGCTGCTGCCATTCAACTGGCTGCACATGGCTGCGGCTGGTTTGCTCGCGGTGGCGATACTACTGTCGCGCCTGCTCACCGTGGCCCCGGCGATTCTGCTGCTGCGCCGCTGGCGGACAGTGCCAGCCGGCACCATCCGCATTCTGACCTGGGGCGGCTTGCGCGGCGGTGTTTCGGTGGCACTGGCGCTGGCCCTGCCGCTGGGCCCGGAGCGTGATCTGCTGCTGAGCATCACTTACATCGTGGTGCTGTCGTCGATCCTATTGCAGGGGCTGACCATCGGCAAACTGGTCAAGCACGCGACTCGCAATGAGCCCGCGACCGTGACTGAACCAGCGCACCACTGATCATTTTTTGATCTCTCGCGGATCAGGTTTCTCGGCCTGATCCGCAGACTCTTTCGGCGCTCCGCTCTCGCTGCGGATCTGCGCATGGCTGATCAGCGCGAAGATAAAGCTGCCGCCAATGATATTCCCCGCCAGCGTCGGCCCAGCGAAGACCATCCAGAAATCACTCCACGGCAGCTCGCCGGCGAACACCAGATATGACACCTCCGCCGAACCCACCACGATGTGAGTGAAGTCGCCGAGCGCCATCAGGTAGGTGATGAGGATAATGATCCACATCTTCGCGCTCTCCATGGACGGAATCATCCAGACCATAGTGGCGATCATCCAGCCGGAAACGATGCCCTTGGCGAACATCTGGCTGGCGTGGTTTTCCATGACCTTGCGGCCGATTTCGAGAAAGGCGTGGTCAGTCTTGGTGTCGAAGATCGGCAGTTCGAGCATCACGTACGCGACCAGAATCGTGCCGCACAGGTTGCCGACCAGCACCACCGTCCACAGGCGGATCAGCCGGCCGAAGTTTTGCAGGGTCGGCTTGGTCATGACCGGCAGCACGGCAGTCAGGGTGTTTTCGGTGAACAATTGCTGGCGGGCGAGGATCACCGCGAGAAAACCTGCGCAGTAACCGAAGCTGGCGATCACCTTGAATTCGTCACCGTCGGGCAGGCGCGAGTTGAGCAGGCCCATGCCCATCAATGACAAGCCCATGGTCAGCCCGGCCGCCAGCGCCGACCACCACAGCGCGGCGATGCTGCGCTCCAGTTCCTGATCGCCTTGGCTGCGGATGATTTCGTGCAGAACGGCCGCGCGGGGCGGCTGGTTTTTCTCGACTTCGTGTTGCTCTTTGGCCGAGAGATCGGGGGTCTTGCCGTCGGTGGGAGTGGTCATGGCGTGGGAACCGTGGGGGTGGTGTTTACCTACGACCCTTGAGGCTTGGAATACGTTCTGTGAGCGCCACGCTAATAGTGTAGGAGCTGCCGAAGGCTCGGGCCGCGATCGGACGATCTTTTGATCTTGCCTCTATAAAACAAGATCAAAAGATCGCAGCCTGCGGCAGCTCCTACAGGGCTCGCATTACTCGCTGACTAACTCATCTTCCTGAAACTGGTCTTTGACGTACTTGATTTCAGTGCGCCCGTGCGGTGCCGGCAAGCCGTCTTCGCCCAGATTGACGAAAACCATCTTCTCAACGGTGAGAATGCTCTTGCGGGTGATCTTGTTGCGCACTTCGCACGTCAGGGTGATCGAGGTGCGGCCGAATTCGGTGGCGGTAATGCCCAGTTCGATGATGTCGCCCTGGCGCGAGGCGCTGACGAAGTTGATCTCGGAAATGTACTTGGTCACCACGCGCTGATTGCCCAACTGTACGATCGCGTAAATCGCCGCTTCCTCGTCGATCCAGCGCAGCAGGCTGCCGCCGAACAGGGTGCCGTTGGGGTTGAGGTCTTCGGGTTTTACCCATTTGCGGGTGTGGAAATTCATCTTCACTCCTGAGTGTCTTGCCGAACGATGGACGGTATCTTGGCAGACTGAGCGGTCAGGCTCCATGCGGCTTCGACTATGGTCGTCATTAACGATCTTCATCTGGCCGACAGAAACCCTTTGGAAGATCAGTCTAGACGGCTATAATCGCCCCCGTTTCAAAACGGTCATCTTCAATTGATACCGTTTTCCCGCCACCTGTCCGAGGGGCGCTGCAGCAGGTTCAACCTGTCAGGCTCGGATGGGGCGTTGACCGGCCTTAGGCTGGACACTAAACGCACAACGGCGCCCATTCGCATACATTACGAATGGAGGCTCTTCATGAGCGCTGTTATCACGCCTGCAGATTTTAACGATTACAAAGTTGCCGACATGTCCCTGGCTGCCTGGGGCCGTCGCGAAACCATCATCGCCGAATCGGAAATGCCGGCTCTGATGGGTCTGCGTCGCAAGTATTCCGGCGAACAGCCGTTGAAAGGCGCCAAGATCCTCGGCTGCATCCACATGACCATTCAGACTGCCGTGCTGATCGAAACCCTGGTTGCCCTGGGTGCCGAAGTACGTTGGTCGTCGTGCAACATTTTCTCGACTCAGGATCAGGCTGCTGCCGCTATCGCTGCTGCCGGTATCCCGGTTTTCGCCTGGAAAGGCGAAACTGAAGAAGAGTACGAGTGGTGCCTGGAGCAGACCATCCTGAAGGATGGCCAGCCATGGGACGCCAACATGATCCTCGACGACGGCGGCGACCTGACTCAGTTGCTGCACGACAAGTACCCACAAGTACTGGATCGCGTTCACGGCGTGACCGAAGAAACCACCACCGGCGTACACCGTCTGCTGGACATGCTGGCCAAGGGCGAGCTGAAAATCCCGGCCATCAACGTCAACGACTCGGTGACCAAGTCCAAGAACGACAACAAGTACGGCTGCCGTCACAGCCTGAACGACGCGATCAAGCGCGGTACTGACCACCTGCTGTCCGGCAAGCAAGCGCTGGTCATCGGTTACGGTGACGTGGGCAAGGGCTCCGCTCAGTCCCTGCGTCAGGAAGGCATGATCGTTAAAGTCTCCGAAGTTGACCCGATCTGCGCCATGCAAGCGTGCATGGACGGTTTCGAACTGGTTTCGCCGTTCATCGACGGTATCAACAACGGCACCGAAGCAAGCATCGACAAAGCGCTGCTGGGCAAGATCGACCTGATCGTGACCACCACCGGTAACGTCAACGTTTGCGACGCGAACATGCTCAAAGCTCTGAAGAAGCGCGCTGTTGTCTGCAACATCGGTCACTTCGACAACGAGATCGACACCGCTTTCATGCGCAAGAACTGGGCATGGGAAGAAGTGAAGCCACAGGTGCACAAGATTCACCGTACCGGCCCGGGCGCTTTCGACGCACAGAACGACGACTACCTGATCCTGCTGGCCGAAGGCCGTCTGGTAAACCTGGGCAACGCCACGGGTCACCCAAGCCGCATCATGGACGGTTCGTTCGCCAACCAGGTTCTGGCGCAGATCTTCCTGTTCGGCCAGAAGTACGCCGACCTGTCGCCAGCCCAGAAAGCCGAGCGTCTGACCGTTGAAGTACTGCCGAAGAAACTCGACGAAGAAGTGGCCCTGGAAATGGTTCGCGGCTTCGGTGGCGTGGTCACTCAACTGACCAAGCAACAGGCTGACTACATCGGCGTCACCGTCGAAGGCCCGTTCAAGCCACACGCTTACCGCTACTGATTGGCTGAGCGTCGACGCGGTGTGCCTGGCGCACCGCGTTGCCTGACTGGCGCTGCTGACCGCTCTGTGTAGGAGCTGCCGCAGGCTGCGATCTTATGATCTGCAAAGATCGCAGCCTGCGGCAGCTCCTACAGGGTGCAGCGTCCGGCTTACGTGTTTCCAAGGGTATGACCATGTCCCAAGACCGTCGCTACAGCTTCGAGTTCTTCCCGACCAAGACCGATGCTGGGCATGAAAAACTGCTCGCCACTGCCCGTCAGTTGGCCACTTACAACCCTGATTTCTTTTCCTGCACCTATGGCGCTGGTGGTTCGACCCGTGATCGCACCCTCAACACCGTTCTGCAACTGGAAAGCGAAGTCAAAGTACCGGCCGCACCGCACCTGTCGTGCGTCGGCGACAGCAAGGACGACCTGCGCGGCCTGCTGAACGAGTACAAGGCTGCCGGCATCAAGCGCATCGTCGCCCTGCGTGGTGATCTGCCGTCTGGTATGGGCATGACCAGCGGCGAGCTGCGTCACGCCAATGAACTGGTTGAATTCATTCGTGAAGAAACCGGTGATCATTTCCACATCGAAGTCGCTGCGTACCCGGAGATGCATCCGCAAGCACGCAACTACGAAGACGATCTGGCCAACTTCGTGCGCAAGGCCCGTGCCGGCGCCGACAGCGCAATCACCCAGTACTTCTTCAACGCCGACAGCTACTTCTATTTCGTCGACCGTTTGCAGGCGCAGGGTGTCGATCTGCCAATCGTTCCGGGGATCATGCCGATCACCAACTACAGCAAACTCGCGCGCTTCTCCGATGCCTGCGGTGCGGAAATCCCGCGCTGGATCCGCAAGCAACTGGAAGCCTACGGCGATGACACACAAAGCATTCAGCGCTTTGGTGAGCAAGTCGTCAGCGAGATGTGCGAACGCCTGTTGCAGGGCGGCGCGCCGGGGCTGCACTTCTATTCCATGAACCAGGCTGAGCCGAGTCTGGCGATCTGGAATAACCTGAAGTTGCCGCGTTGAAACAGCGGCAAGCTTCAAGCTGAAAGCAACAAGCAAGATCAAAAGATCGCAGCCTTCGGCAGCTCCTACACAGGATTTAATTACACCTGTAGGAGCTGCCGAAGGCTGCGATCTTTTGCTTTTAAATCCCCGAATTAGAGCTTGTGCAGGCACTTTCTGGCTCTTTCGCGTTTCTCGTCGTAATCTCAAGCCATGCCTTTGATCACGCAGTTATTCGCCGTGCTGGTTTTTGCTTGCCTGAGCTTCGCCGCTCGAGGCGAGAAGTTGCGTATTGTCACCGAGCCGTGGGCGCCTTACGTCTATGAAGAGAACGGTAAGAACCTCGGACTGGATTACGAAACCACGGCCATCGTCTTCAAACGGCTGGGCATAGAAGTCGAATGGCAATTCCTGCCGTGGAAGCGTTGCCTGTCGATGCTTGAAACCGGCCTTGCCGATGGCGCGCTGGATATCTTCCATAGCGATGAGCGCGACGCCACCCTGCTCTACCCGAGCGAGCCACTGTCGGACGTCGAATTCGTGATGTTTTACGCCAACGACCGGCCGCACCCGTTCAGCAAACTCGAAGAACTCAAAGGCCTGACCATCGGCACCTCGCCGGGTTATCTCTATAGCCCAGACTTCAGCGAATCAACATTGTTTACCCGTGAACCGGCCCCGACCCACGAAGCCAACTTCGGCAAACTGGTGCGCGGTCGCATTGACTTGCTGATCACTGACCGTCGCGTCGGTCAGCATTTGCTCGATGAGCTGAATATTCGCGATCAAATCACCGAAAACCCGACGGTTATTAGCCGTCAGAGCCAGTTTCTCGCGGTTCGACGCAATGCCGGCATGGATTTGCTGGTGCAGCGGTTTGGCGCCGAGCTCAAGCGATTCAAGCGCGAACCGGCCTACGCCGAGCTGAGCGCACGCTACGGCGCCGCCCCCGCCAGCAGCCCATCAATGAATTCAGCCACGGCCAGCGGCAAAACCGTTGAGCAGCAGGAAAGCAGCGCGCAGTGATTGCTCTGTTATACTCCGGCGTTCCCGCCAGGCTCACGCCCGGACGCCCGGAACCGTAACAGGCCTCTCGACCCGCTACAGCGCAGCTTTGCAGCCCGCGCGAGCGCTCCAGACGTGCCTTCGGAACCGCAGCAGGACCGGACGGGATTGCGTCCTCTTAAACGTGATTCGCGCCAGGCAAGACTCCCATTGGGCCAAGCCCTAACTAAAACAGGATTACTCATGTCCTTTGCTTCCCTCGGTCTCTCCGAGGCTTTAGTCCGCGCCATCGAAGATGCGGGCTATACCGAGCCTACTCCGGTGCAACAGCGGGCCATTCCCGCCGTGTTGCAAGGTCGCGACCTGATGGTTGCGGCACAGACAGGTACCGGTAAAACCGGCGGTTTCGCCCTTCCGATCCTGGAGCGGTTGTTCCCCAATGGTCACCCGGACAAATCCCAGCGTCATGGCCCGCGCCAACCGCGCGTACTGGTCCTGACCCCGACCCGCGAACTCGCGGCCCAGGTTCACGAGAGCTTCAAGATCTACGCCCGTGACCTGAAATTCGTCAGCGCCTGCATCTTCGGCGGCGTTGGCATGAACCCACAGGTTCAGGCCATGTCCCGTGGTGTTGACGTGCTCGTTGCGTGCCCGGGTCGTTTGCTCGATCTCTGCGGCCAGGGCAGCGTTGACCTGTCCCACGTGGAAATCCTCGTCCTCGACGAAGCCGACCGCATGCTCGACATGGGTTTCGTGCACGACGTGAAAAAAGTTCTCGCGCGTCTGCCGTCCAAGCGTCAGAACCTGCTGTTCTCGGCAACCTTCTCCAAAGACATCACCGACCTCGCCGGCAAGCTGCTGCACAACCCGGAACGCATCGAAGTGACGCCGCCGAACACCACGGTCGAGCGCATCGAACAACGCGTGTTCCGTCTGCCGGCCAGCCACAAGCGTGCGCTGCTGGCGCACCTGATCACCGCCGGCGCATGGGAACAGGTATTGGTGTTCACCCGTACCAAGCACGGCGCCAACCGTCTGGCCGAGTACCTGGACAAGCACGGCCTGCCGGCTGTGGCGATCCACGGTAACAAGAGCCAGAACGCACGGACCAAAGCGCTGGCCGACTTCAAGGCCAACCAGGTGCGTATCCTGGTGGCTACCGACATCGCCGCGCGCGGTCTGGACATCGATCAGTTGCCACACGTGGTCAACTTCGAACTGCCGAACGTCGATGAAGATTACGTTCACCGTATCGGCCGTACGGGCCGTGCCGGTCGTTCGGGCGAGGCGATTTCGCTGGTCGCGCCGGACGAAGAAAAACTGCTGAAAAGCATCGAACGCATGACCAAACAGAAAATCGCCGACGGCGACTTGATGGGCTTCGATTCGAGCACCATTGAAGCCGAGAAGCCGGAAGTGCGTGAACGTCCGGACGTGCGTAACCCGCGCAATCCACGTGGCCCACGCGGCGACGGGCCGAATGGCGGCGGCGGTGGTGGCGGTCGTAAGGACAAAGGCAAAGACAAGGGCAAGGAAAAACCGGCCGGTGAACGTGGCGAGCGCCCTGCCCGTCAGCAGAAACCGCGCGAAGGTACTCCGAGCCGCGAACAGCGTCCGAGCCAACCGCCACGTGCGGCAGCTGATCGCGCACCGGACGAATTCCTCGACGACGATATCGATAACTTCGGTAACCGCGTTGACTACGTGCCGAAACCGGCTCCTGCTGGCGGCCGTGGTCGTCGTCCAGGCGCACCGGCTCAAGGTGCTGGCGCAGGTTCGGGCGCACCTCGCGGCGGTCAGTCGCAGGGTCGCCAGAACGGCCCGCGCAACAGCAACGGTTCGAGCACCGGCACCCCACCGGCCAAACGCAGCGGCCCGCGCAACGGTGCACCGCGTGACGGTCAGTCGGGTCGTCGCGACGATTCCGCTTCGTCCTCGCGCAACCGCCGTCCAGCCCGTGACGATCAGCCGCGCAGCGAGCCAGCCGTGCAGAACCCGCGCAGCACCGGCCCGAAGATCATGCACAAGGAATCGAAAGCCGATCGCTTCCCGACGCCTGAGCAGCTTGATCAACTGCCAAGCCGCCCGCGTGGCGAAAAACCAGCCTTGCTGACCCGCAATCGCTGATTTGACGCTGCAATGAAAAATGCCCCGCCTCGAAAGAGCCGGGGCATTTTTTATGGACGACCCAAACCCGCTTTCTGTAGGAGCTGCCGAGGCTGCGATCTTTTGATCTTAGAAAAGCCAACATCAAAAGATCGTCCGATCGCGGCCCGAGCCTTCGGCAGCTCCTACAGGGGATCAGGGTTTTGGCAGGCAATAAAAAACGCCCCCGGCCTTTCAACCGGGGGCGTTTTTGTGTGGCGGACGAAAGTTATTTAACTTTCACGCCTTCCAGCGAGATGTCCAGATCTGCAGTTTGCGAGGTAGGACCTGGGCCCTTGATCCCGAAATCGTTCAGGTTGAGGGTGGTCTTGGCATTGAAGCCAGCACGCTCGCCGCCCCATGGATCCTTGCCTTCGCCGTTGAACGTGGCCTTGAAGGTCACAGGCTTGGTCACGCCGTGCAGGGTCAGGTCGCCAGTCACGTCAGCAGTCTTTTCACCGGTCGACTTAACAGCGGTGGAGACGAACTTGGCGTCAGCAAACTTGCCCACGTCGAGGAAGTCTTTGCTGGCGATGTGCTTGTCACGTTCAGCGTGGTTCGACCACAGGCTGGCGGTTTTCACATCGACGGAGATTTTGCTGGCTTCAGGCTTGGCCGAATCCCACGAGAACGTACCGTCGAAATCTTTGAAAGTACCGTGGATGAAGCTGTAACCCAGGTGGCTGATTTTCCAGTCAACGAAGGCGTGCTGACCTTCCTTGTCGATTTTGTAGTCCGCTGCCATGGCCTGGGCCGAGAGCAGTGCAGAACCGATTGCCAGAGCGGCCAGAGTCTTTTTCAACATGCTTTCTTTTCCTTTGAGTCGAGGTTGAATTTCAGGCTTTGCGACCGAGCATTCGCGTCAGGGTCGCATCACGATCGATAAAGTGGTGCTTCAATGCTGCCAACGCATGGAGACCGGAAAAAATTACCAGTGCCCACGCCAGCCAGAGATGAATCACCCCAGCGGTATCTGCCTGATCCGGTAGCCCGGAAACCAGTGCAGGAACTTCAAACAGGCCAAACACCGGGATCCCGACACCGTCTGCGGTGGAAATCAGGTAACCGGCAAGCATCACAGCGAACAGCGCCAGATACAGAAACCCGTGGCCGAACTTGGCGCCGATCCGGGTCATGCGGCTGTAGCTCTGCAGCGTCGGCGGCGGTGGGCTGATAAAACGCCACAGCACCCGCAACACCATCACGGCCAGCAACACCAGGCCGATACTCTTGTGCAGATCCGGCGCCTCTTTGCGCCAGCTGCTGTAGTAATCCAGCCCGACCATCCACAGGCCCAGCGCAAACAGCCCGAAGACCACCAGCGCCACGCCCCAGTGCATGAAGATGCTGACCCAACCATAGCGCGAAGAAGAGTTACGTAGCTGCATTGCCCAAATCCTGTGAGAACTGCGAACCAAGACTAGCGAGTTATCTATCGAATTAAAGCGGAAAATTTTGCTTTGAAATATCGAGAAATACGATCAAGAGTCTGGAAGTGGCTTGTTAAGGAAAGATTAACGGGGAAAGTGTGGCGGGATGTTAGGTGGCAGATCCTGATGATGCGCTGTCTGGACAGGCTTCATCGCGGGCAAGCCCGCTCCCACAGTGGTCGGTGGCGTTCACAAATTCTGCGTTCACCTCAGAAACCTGTGGGAGCTGGCTTGCCAGCGATGGGGCCCTCACAGGCAAAAAAAAAGCGCGGCATAAACGCCGCGCTTTTCATTCACCGCAAGGCTTACTGCGCCTTGGTCTCGGTCGTTGCCGCAGGCTTGGCTGCTGGCTTCTTCGCCGGTTCAGCCTTTTTCGCCGCTGGTTTGGCCGCAGGCTTTTTCGCCTCGGTTTTCGCAGCCGGCTTCTTCGCCGCTGGCTTGGCTGCCGCTTTCTTCGCAGGCTCAGCCTTTACCGGAGCTGCAGGCTTCGGTGCTTCCACCGGAGCTGGCGCAGGGGCCGGGGTCGGCGCAGGCGCAGGTGCTACCGGAGTTGGAGCCGGCTCTGGCGCTTTCACAGGCTCTGGCTTCTTCTCGTCATCCGAACCGCCGAACAGGTTGCTGAAGAAGTTGCCCTTCTTCGCCGCCACGGCACCCGCCGCGCCTGCCGCTGCTGCAGCCGGCAGCACTTTGGCTGGCTCGAACGATTTGCCCGCCGCCAGATCTTCAACCTGACTGGCCGCTCGCTGGCCAGTGCGCAGTGCGCCTTCCAGAGTTCCCGGGTACAAGGTGTCGGTGTGTTCGCCGGCGAAGGTCACGCGTTGCAGCGGACGTTCCCACAGGCGCCAGAACTTGCTGATCTGCCCCGGGCCGTAAGCCAGGTACGCACCGCCCATCGACGGGTCGGTGCTGTAGCGACGGATTTCATAACCGGTGAACGAGCCACGGGCCTGTGGATAAAACGCGTGCAGACGGATCAGCACCTGATCGACCATCTGCTTGTCGCCGAACGCCTGCATCACGCGGGCATTGTCGCCGGACAGGTTGATCACCACGTTGGCGCCGCCCTTCAGGGCAGGTTCGATCCAGAGCATGCCGAGACCGGTGTTACTGTAGATCTCGCCGGACATGCGCGCCTTGCTTTCCCAAACTGGCGTCTTGAACTTCAGCATGATCTGGTCGCGCCAGCCGTAGTTGGTGCCCTTGATCGCGGCCATGTGCTGGGCATCCAGCGCCGGCGTCAAAGCAATCTTGTTCAGCGCACGCAATGGCACGGCCAGTACAACGTAATCAGCCTGATAACCAACACTGCCGACCTTGACGGTCACGCCATCCTTGTCCTGATTGATCGCCGACACCGGCGAGTTGGTCTTGATGGTTTTGATCTGTTTGACGAACGCCTGCGCCAGCACCTGGCTGCCGCCGACCAGACGCGAAGCGCGCAGGTCACGGTCGGAGATGCCGCGATACACGCGGTTCTGCTGCGCGAAGTACAGCAGCGACAGACGCGAAGGTTCGTCGTAGTGGGTGCGGATGTCCTGGTTGATCAGCTGACGCGCAGTGGCCGGCAGGTTCTGCTTGTCGAGCCAGCTCGATACGGTGATCTGGTCCAGTGCGTGCAACGTACTGGTCGCCGCCGGGTTCTGCGGGTCGTCGATCGAGCGCGCCAGATCGTCGAGGGTTTTCTGATAGCGCTTCAGGGCATCGGCAGTAGCCGGTTGCTTGGTCGCCAGATCGGCGGCAGAGAAATACTCGCCGTCGATCAGGTAGCCCGGGGTCCGCACGAACTCAGGTGCCGGCGTGGTGCCGAGCTTGAACGTCGACACGTACTTGTTCAGCACCGGCTGGGTCTTGTCGTTGCCGATCCACTCGCTGGTGGCCATGCCCGAGCGTCCGCCCAGGCTCGGCTTGGCTTCCAGCAGGGTGACCTGCCAGCCTTTGTTTTGCAGTTCGTAAGCGGCAGTCAGACCCGAGAGGCCGCCGCCGATCACGATTGCAGTTTTATCCTTGGCCAGCGCTGTAACGCTGAACAGCCCCAACATCACCAGCGCACAGGCGCGCAGCCAACCGACAGACATTCAGCGAACTCCGGAAATACACGTAGGAAAAAGCAGTTTTGCGGGTCAGACGACCCAAAGAACCGCGAAGAATACGTTAGCCATCAAAACGCCGCCAGCGACGTCTATCGGCTCATACAAAGTAGCTCAATCGACACAATGGGTTGTCCCCGCGCGATGCATTGCATAGGCTTGCGCGATTGTTTGCCCGCGCCTGACGCGAGCCGCCTCGAGGAGACTGTAAATGGGCCTGAATAACCAGTGGATGCAACGCGACCTCGCGGTGTTGTGGCATCCCTGCACCCAGATGAAAGACCACGAACAGCTGCCGCTGATCCCGATCAAGCGCGGCGAAGGCGTCTGGCTCGAAGACTTCGAAGGCAAGCGCTACCTCGACGCCGTCAGCTCGTGGTGGGTCAACGTGTTCGGCCACGCCAACCCGCGCATCAACCAGCGCATCAAGGATCAGGTCGATCAACTGGAGCACGTGATTCTGGCTGGCTTCAGCCATCAACCGGTGATCGAGCTGTCCGAACGTCTGGTGAAGATGACGCCGGAAGGGCTGAACCGGGTGTTCTACGCCGATAACGGTTCGTCCTGCATCGAAGTCGCGCTGAAAATGAGCTTTCACTACTGGCTCAATCGCGGTCAACCGAACAAGAAGCGCTTCGTCACCCTGACCAACAGCTACCACGGCGAAACCATGGCGGCGATGGCGGTCGGTGACGTGCCGCTGTTCACCGAGACCTACAAAGCGCTGCTGATGGACACCATCAAGGTGCCGAGCCCGGATTGCTACGGGCGCCCCGAGGGGATGAGTTGGGAAGAACATTCGCGCAACATGTTCGCGGCCATGGAACAGACCTTGGCCGAGAACCATGACAGCGTCGCGGCAGTGATCGTCGAGCCGCTGATTCAGGGCGCTGGCGGCATGCGCATGTATCACCCGGTGTACCTCAAGCTGCTGCGCGAATCCTGCGATCGCTACGGCGTGCATTTGATCCTCGACGAAATCGCCGTTGGTTTCGGTCGCACCGGAACCATGTTTGCCTGTGAACAGGCCGGCATCCGCCCGGACTTCCTCTGCCTGTCGAAAGCGCTGACCGGCGGCTATTTGCCACTGGCGGCGTGCCTGACCACTGATGAGGTCTACAGCGCGTTCTACGACGACTATCCAACCCTGCGCGCCTTCCTCCATTCGCACAGCTACACCGGCAACCCGCTGGCATGCGCGGCGGCACTGGCAACGCTGGATATCTTCGAGCAGGACAACGTCATCGAGAACAACAAGGCGCTGGCCCAGCGCATGGCCTCGGCGACGGCGCATCTGGTCGATCATCCGAATGTGTCGGAAGTGCGCCAGACCGGTATGGTCCTGGCCATCGAGATGGTCAAGGATAAAGCCACCAAAGAGGCCTACCCTTGGCAGGAACGTCGCGGTCTGAAAGTGTTCCAGCATGCGCTGGAGCGTGGCGCGTTGCTGCGTCCGCTGGGTAGCGTGGTGTATTTCCTGCCGCCGTACGTGATCACCCCGGAGCAGATCGACTTCCTCGCAGAAGTGGCTAGCGAAGGCATCGACATTGCCACGCGTGACAGCGTCAGCGTGGCCGTGCCGAAAGACTTCCACCCCGGCTTCCGCGATCCGGGTTGATCCGGTTTACTCGCTCGTTCCCACGCTCCGCGTGGGAATGCAGCCCGGGACGCTCCGCGTCCCAAAGCGGACGCAGAGCGTCCATTGAGGCATTCCCACGCAGAGCGTGGGAACGATCTAATCTGAGAGACCCGAAATGAGACTGTCCCGCTTCTTTATCGACGCCCCCCTGAGCACCGGCGAACACGAATTGCCGGAGGCCCAGGCGCACTACATCAGCCGCGTGCTGCGCATGGCCGAGGGCGATGCGGTGCAGCTGTTCGACGGTTCCGGCCATGAATTTCGCGGCGCCCTGCTGGAAGTCGGCAAGAAACGTGTAACCGTGCAGATCGACGAACAATTCGCCGGCCAGGTCGAATCGCCGCTGCACATCCACCTCGGCCAGGGACTGTCCCGTGGCGAGCGCATGGATTGGGCAATTCAGAAAGCCACCGAACTGGGCGTGAATGAAATTACGCCGATCTTCAGTGATCGCTGTGAAGTCCGCCTCAAGGACGAACGCGCCGACAAACGCCTGCTGCACTGGCGTCAGGTGGCGATCAGCGCCTGTGAACAATGCGGGCGCTCGCGGGTGCCGGTGATTCATCCGCCGGTGTTGTTGGCAGACTGGATCAAGCAGACCGAAGCCGAGTTGAAACTGGTGTTGCATCCGGTGGCGGAGCCGTTGGTGAGTCATGCCAAACCGGCGACGCTGGCGTTCTTGATCGGGCCTGAAGGTGGGCTGACTGACGCCGAAGTCGAGCAAGCCAAAGGCAACGGCTTCCACGCCGCCCGCCTCGGCCCACGGGTGTTGCGCACAGAGACGGCGCCAGTGGTTGCGCTGGCGGTGGCCCAACAGCTTTGGGGTGATTTCTAAGGCCCCATCGCTGGCAAGCCAGCTCCCACAGGATCTTTGTTGGCCACAACATCCGTGAACAACGCTAAACCCTGTGGGAGCTGGCTTGCCAGCGATTAGCCGCGCCTCGGTCTATAGGACGTAAAACAAGATCGCCACAAAGTGCAGCAAGCTCCCCGCGATCACAAACAAATGCCAGATCCCATGCGCATGCCGCAGCCGGTGATCCAGGGCAAAAAAGATAATTCCCACCGTGTACAAAACCCCGCCGGACGCCAGCCAGGCAAAACCTGTCGTACCCAGCGCCGCAATCAGCTGCTTGACCGCCACCAACACAATCCAGCCCATCACCGCGTAAATCACGATCGATAGAATCCGCGCCTCCGAACGCGGTTTGATCTCTTGCAGAATGCCGATCAGCGCCAGCCCCCAGACAATCCCGAACAGCGTCCAGCCCCACGGCCCGCGCAGGGTCACCAGGCAGAAAGGCGTGTAGCTACCGGCAATCAACAGATAGATCGAAAAGTGATCGACCTTCTTCATGATCGCTTTCTTGCGCCCGCGCACGCTGTGGTACACGGTCGAGGCGCTGTAAAGCACCAGCAAGGTAAACGCGTAAATCGCCACACTGACAATCTTCCACGGGCTGCCATCCAGGCAGGCGATCACCAACATCCACACGCCGCCGACAAAAGCCGCCACCGCCCCGACCAGATGGGTCCAGGCGTTCAATCGTTCTCCGTGATACATGTATTGCTCACCTCACATTCGTTACCGCAGCGCGCAAGGCTCGGGCCTTGAGCGTAAAAGCGCAATCAAAAGATCGCAGCCTTCGGCAGCTCCTACCTTCGAACGCATTCCAATGCAGGAGCTGCCGAAGGCTGCGATCTTTTGATCTTCAAGGCACAATCGACGCATTCCAAAAAGAGTCCGCGCCATGCTGATCGACGAAGAATTGACCCTGAAAAAACTCGAGGTGTTCCTCGCCTTCATGCGCACCGGCAACCTCGCCCGCGCTGCCGCCGAGTTGCAGACCAGCAACGTCAGCGTGCACCGCGCTATTCATTCGCTGGAAAGCGCCCTGCGCTGTCCACTGTTCAAACACGAAGGCCGCAACCTGACACCGCTGGAAAGTGCTTACGTCCTCGAAGAACGCGCACAGAAGCTGATCAACGACGTCGTCCAAAGCGTGCGCCTGACCCGCGAAGCTGCCGGGTTCTCCGCCGAACGCTTCAAACTCGGTTCGCTGTATTCACTGACAGTGAAAACCGTACCGCAATTGATCATGGGCCTGAAGATCCGTCGCAGCGAGCTCAACATCGACCTGATCCTCGGTTCGAACATCGACCTGCTCTACAAGCTGAAAAACATGGAAGTTGACGCGATTCTGGTGTCGCTGGACGACAGCATCAACGACCCGGACTGTGAGCAGATCCCCCTGTTTTCCGATGACATTTTCCTCGCCACGCCGGCAGATTCAAAGTTCGCCCAGCGCAGTGAAGTGGATCTGGCTGAAGTGCGCGATGAAACCTTCATCACCCTGACTCAGGGTTTTGCGACCCATCAGGATGGTGTGCGGGTGTTCAAGCAGGCGGGGTTCGAGCCGAAGGTGGCGATGCAGGTGAATGACATTTTCACGCTGTTGAGCATGGTCAGCTCGGGGGTGGGTTATGCGTTGCTGCCGGGGCGGATTGCGGCGGTGTATGAAAACCGGGTGAAGCTGATTCCGTTGCAGGAGAAGTACCGGTTGCAGCAGCACATTGGTGTGGTGTTTTTGAAGGCCAAGGAGAGGGATCCGAATTTGCTGGCGTTGTTGGCGGAGTGTCGGATGTATGCCAATCGCCAGGCTGGGGTTTAGATCAAGATCAAGATCAAGAGCTACCCCCTCACCCCAGCCCTCTCCCCCAAGGGGTAGAGGGGGAAAGGGAGCAGATCTCCATGGGTTTCAAGACCTGAGTTCGACTCAGGACTTTCAGGTCGGCGTACCTCCAACATCCACCGCGGTCAGTCCCCTCTCCGCCAAAGGGTAGAGGGGGAAAGGGAGCAGATATCCAGGGTTTCAAGGCCTGAGTTCGACTCAGAAATTTCAGGTCGATGTATAACGCCAAAACAACGCGGTCAGTCCCCTCTCCCTCCGGGAGAGGGCTAGGGTGAGGGGCTTTTGATCTTCAGCCCACAATCCCGCGAACAATGAAGAACAACAGCGATGGCCCCAGCAAGCACCCCAGCCCGGTGTGGAACGTCGCCGTCAACGCCCCATAAGGCACCAACCGCCGATCCGTCGCCGCCAACCCAGCTGTAACGCCGCTGACAGTCCCGGCCAACCCGCCAAACACCATCGCCGAACGCGGGTTATCCAGGCCCATCCAGCGCGCCGCGACCGGCGTGCCGACCATCACCAGAATCGCCTTGATCAACCCGGTGGCAATCGACAGCGCCATCACATCCGAGGTCGCGCCAATCGCCGCGCCAGTCACCGGCCCGACGATGTAAGTCACCGCCCCGGCGCCGATGGTGGTCATGCTCACCGCATCGCGATAACCGAACGCCCAGGCCATGCACGCGCCGACAATGAACGGCAAAATCGTGCCCAGCAGCAGCGCAATCACACCAATCAACCCAGCTTTTTTCGCCTCAGTCGCCTGCACTTCAAACGCCGTGGCCACAATCGCAAAGTCACGCAGCATCGCCCCGCCCATCAGGCCGATGCCGGAGAACAACGTCAGATCCGCCAGGCCCTTCTGCCCGCCGGTCATGGTGCCGCCGACCCAGGCCAGTACCAGACCAATAACAATGGCAATCGCCGAACCGTGAATGCGGCCGAACGTCAGGCGTTTGGACAGAACCACCGACACCCACATGATCACGCCGACAAAAGCGAATGCAGTGACCAGCCCGTTATGTTCCAGACCTTTCTCGATGAGATCCCACATATCAGCGACCTCCTACCGGGGTGCCGACCGGGGAGATTTCCGCCGGTTCGTCAGGCAATGGTTCGCCCTTATGGGTGCGGCTGATCAAGGCAATCGTGCAACCACAGACCACCACCGAGCCGATCGCCGCCAGCACCGCCACCGGGCCACCGTGCAGCGCGGTGACGACGTTCTGTTGCGCCGCCATCGCGACCACCACCGGAATGTACATCGCACCCCAGAAGCCGACGCCCATCTCGCATTCCTTGGTCATGCCGCCGCGCTTCTGCATCCACAACCGCGCGCAGATCAGCAGGATCATGGCGATGCCGACCCCGCCGACATTGGATTTGACGCCCAACAACACGCCGAGCATGTCACCCATGATCACCCCTGCCAGCGTACAGATCGCGAGCAGCGCCACACCGTAAATAATCATTGTTGTAGTCCTCAAAGTGCATCGTCGAATGTTGTTTTTGTTGTTCGAAGCTTGAGTCGGCGGTTTTAGAGTTGGCGGCCACCCTCCTCTCGCAACAGCGCCTGCAAGGTGTCGAGACGCGCACTGTCGAAGGCAGTGACCGTGCCTTGTTCGAACACCCGGCGCGCCAGCCCGGTCAGCACCGCACCGGGCGGCAGTTCGATCTGTAAACGTACGCCGCGCTCGTAGGCGCTTTGCACGGTGCCGCGCCAGTCCACCACGCGACACATGTTGAAGGCGAGGTCGTCGCGCAGGGCTTCAGGTTTGATCACCGGACGCGCGCGACTGCCACTCAAGTAAGTGACTTTCGGGGTTTTCAGTTCGACCTTGGCGAAGGCTTCGGCGAGGGTTTGCGCCGGTTCGCCGAGCAGTGGGCAGTGCGACGGCACGCTTACCGCCAGACGTTTCGCCAGACCCGCGCCACGACTGCGCGCCAGTTCGGCCACCGCTTGCATGGCCTTGTCACTGCCGGCAATCACCACCTGATTGTCGGCGTTGATGTTGGCCAGATACACCGGCGCATCCTCGCTGTGCACCTGCGCCAGCAGCGTTTCGACTGTGGATAATTGCAGGCCGATGATCGCGGTCATGCCGTAGCCCTGTGGATAAGCCTGTTGCATCAGTTCGCCGCGCAGGCTGACCAGATGCAACGCATCGCTGAAGCTCAACGCCCCCGCAACCACTGCTGCCGGGTAAGCGCCGATGGACAGGCCGGCGACGTAGTCCGCCGTCAGTCCGTCCTGCAACAACTGCCGCGAAGCAGCGACTCCGGCGATCAGCAGGCATAGCTGAACCGCCCTTGTCGTGCGCAACGCATCGCTGGAATCCAGCAACAAAACATCTTCACCAAGCACATCACTGGCCTCGACCAACGATTCCCGAGGCAAACGCTGCAGCATGCCCGCTTGCTGCGCGCCCTGGCCGGGGAACACCAGCAGACTGCTCACGCTGCCTGCTCCTGCGGGTTCCATGGATCGTTCACCAGGCAAGCCAGATGAGCACTTTTCAGCAGCACGCGTGCCGAACCGCTGGCCCATTCACGCAACGCCACAGCACCGAACGGCGTCTGCAGTTGCATGTCGATCCGGCACACGGCTTGATCAAAAAGCTCGACCAGTTTGCGTGCCTGATTGCGGGTGATCAGTTGTGGTGTACGCAGAATCAGATCGAGATCGCTGGCCGCGTGCATCGCGGTAAAACCACTGGCCAATTCAAACCCGACACTGCCGCTGACACCCCAGACCCAACCGCAGTCATCGAGCATCGGCCGCAGTTGTTTGAGCGCGTGTATGACCGGCAGATCGCGCTCGCACTCAACATGACAAAGCGCTTCGGGACTGACCCGACAGGCAATCGAATCGACCGCCATAAACGCCGCCAACCGCTGCTCGCGCAATACACCGCGCACGCCGACCGCGATAAAACCTTCTTCGCTCAACGCGCGGCGTACCACCACCGGTTGCCCGGCAGCCAGCGACTCGACTGCCCACAACGGCGCATCCGCCGGCAACTGCGCCGGGGTCATGCCCCAGAGCAGATCGTGGGCCAGAGGCGTGCTCACCACTGCGCCCTCAACAGTTCGCGAACACGGCTGGAAGCAGCACGATTTTTCGCGCCGAGACGATTGCTCAGATCAGCGCTGGAGATATCGCTGATGGCTTGCTTCAGGCACTCGTTCACCCGCGCCAGATCCTCTGCGGTTGGCTGCTCAATCTGCTGCACCGACAGGGTTTCCCAGAGCAATCCGAGGCTCGCATAACTGTCGATGTCATAAGCCATCGGCGGCACACTGGCGGCCAACGCTTCCAGTTCTTCAACACTGCGCAAGGTCACCCGCGCCGCCGACGCCTTGCCCATCGCATGCACCATCACGCCCGGATCACGCAGCGCGATCAAACGATTGGCCTGATAACCATGCGCGAGAAACGCCCCGGACATCGCTTTACCGACCAACAACGCAATCACCGGATGCCCAGCCAAACGCGCACGGGCATAACTGTCCGCTGCACCGGCCAGCGCCTGATGAATACCAAGTGCTTCTTCGCGCCGACCATAAGCCTGGCTCGGCACATCGACGATGGCGATGATCGGGCGCTTCTGGGATTTATCACGATCAGCAGTGATCGCATCATCCACAGCCTTGGCCAGACCCCAGCCTTCAAGCAAGCCAACTTCGCCATTGCGAGCACGCGGAAAACGATTGTCCGGATCAGCCACCACAGCGATAAAACGCCCTAGCTCACCATCGGCAACCTTCAACGATGGCGGCAAACCCTCTACCGCTTTCGCCCCGGCGCTCAAGGCGTTGAACCAGTTCAAGCCGCGCAACGAATAACTGCTCATGAGCGCTCTCCTTGATACAGAACGCGAACCACCGACGGTTCGATTTGCGGGCCAGTGTTCAGACTGCTGAGGCGTTGCAGGAACCATTCGGCGCGCTGGCTGCGTGGTTTCGCTGGCAAACCCTGCTGCAGTAATTCACCGACCTGCTGACGAATCTTCGCCACGTCATCGGCGACATACCGATCGACCAGACCACTGGCGAACCGCTGCTCGCCGCCGGTCAGGCTCCAAATGAAAGGCCGGTCGCGGGAGTCGTATTCCTCGATCCCGGCTTCCTGCTCGATCACCTGCGGGCCATTCAAGCCGAGGCGTGCTTCCTGAGTCACCAGCAAATAACTGCACAACGCCGCCGCAATCGACATACCACCGAAGCAACCGACGCTGCCCGCAACCACACCGACCACCGGTTGGTACTGCTGCAAATCGACAATCGCCGCATGAATATCGGCAATGGCCGCCAGCCCGAGATTGGCTTCCTGCAAGCGCACGCCACCGGTTTCCAGCAGCAACACCGCGCGCGTCGGAATGCCTTTGCGGTTGTCTTCCGCCGCCAGTTCCAGCGCGCCGGCAATCTTCGCCCCGCCGACTTCGCCGAGGCTGCCGCCCTGAAACGCGCCTTCAATCGCGGCGATCACCACCGGCAAACCGTCGAGGCTGCCCTTGGCAATCACCACACCGTCATCGGCCTGCGGCACCACGCCCTGACGTTCGAGCCACGGCGACATGACGCGTTGAAACGGGTCGAGCAGTTCGCGAAAACTGCCGGCATCGAGCAAGGCTTTCGCCCGTTGCCGCGCGCCGAGTTCGACGAAGCTGTGTTTATGGAGAAGCGCTGCGCTGTCAGTCATGGCCGATCTCCTCGAAACCTTGTTCCAGGCGCAAGCGCACCACCCCCGGCGTCGCGCCGAAATCGTGGATATCGATGGCCATCGCCGGCGGCGTGGTGCCGTCGAACATCCGCGCAAACAGGTGCTGCCAACGCAGTTGCGCGCCGTTGACCGAGGTCTGCACATTGATCGTCAGCTTGCCGGCCAGACCCGGCTCGATCAGCACTTCCAGATCACCCGAGCCGACACAACCGACCAGCGCGCGACCGCGTGGCGGCTGCCCGGCGGGGAATTCAAACGATAGGGTTTCCATCAAAACGCTCCCTGAGAAATGCCGTCGCGCTCAATGCGGTCGAGCAGCAGCGTGGCGGCGAGCAAGTCGGCGGCGCCACCGGGCGAGGCATTCAATGCGATGAGTTGTTGATCAAGTTCGTGCAGGCGACGACGACCGCTGAGGCTGCCGCTGCCACCGGCGTCGAGCACCGCTTGCGCGCCGGACTGCATGGCGTGCAGGCCCTCTTCACCGGCGCGGTAGAGCACGCAGGTGTCGGCCAGATTCGTCATGATCGCGAGCAAGGCGTCGAGCCGGGCGTTCTGTTCGCCGTGGCCGTTGGCGCGGCTGCGCTTGAGTTGTGGCAGGCCGCGTTGCAGCACCGAAGGGAAGCCGAGTTGCGCTTCCTCACGAGCACCGCGTGCGCCGTAACGCAGGGCGACTTGGGCGCCGTGGCTCAGTGGTTTTGGTGCGTAGCGGTCATCTAGTAAGGCTAGGGCCGCGGCGCGCAGAGATACCGCGTTGGCGCTGGAAGATTGCGGTTCCAGTGCAGCGGCCGTCACCAACAGACCCAAGGCCCAGATCGCCCCGCGATGGGTGTTCACACCGTTGGTGGTCGCGAGCATCGATTGCTCACCTTCACGACCAATCCGGCCAATCGCTTCGCGTAACGTTGAATCGACTTCGCCGATTGCAACCGCCGCTTCGGCCATCTCTTTGAACGCCGGCCACAACGACAGCGCCGAAGCGTGCATCAGGCCCAGGTGCAAATCGATGTGCGCGCCATTGCCGCGACGGTCGACCAGCGCCGGTTTCGGCGACAGATCGGCTTCGTCGATCAGCGCGTCCACCGCCAGATCGGCCAATCGGTCCGCCAGAGAAAGCGGTTTCGCTTGCAGGTTAAATGCGTGCATTACCAGCTCCTGAATTTGGCGGGCGGGTTATACAAACCGCCGGACCACTCGACCAGATCGGCCACGCTCTTCGCCGCGAGCAATTCGCGAGTGGCGTCGGTGCGGCGGATACCGAGGTCTTCGGGCAAGGCGATCAGGCCTTCGCGGCGCATACGTTCGGTGTCTTTAGGGTTGTGGCGCAGGCCGATGGCGGTGACGCCCGCAACGGCGGCGATCATTGCCTGGCGTTCTTCCAGCGAGCGCGCCTTGTACAGGTAGGCGATGCCTTCTTCGGTGAGCAGGTGAGTGACGTCGTCGCCGTAAATCATGATCGGCGCCAGCGGCATGCCGCTTTTCTTCGCCACTTCTACCGCGTCGAGGGTTTCAACGAAGGTCGGTTTGCCGCCCTCCTGGAACGTCTCGACCATTTGCACCACGAGTTTTTTGCCGCGTTCGAGCATCGGCTGCTGCGAGTCGTCGTGGCGCATGTCCAGCCATGCAGGGGTGCCGTGACGGCGACCGCGCGGGTCGTGGCCCATGTTCGGCGCGCCACCGAAACCGGCGAGGCGGCCACGGGTGACGGTTGAGGAATGGCCATCGCCATCGACCTGCAACGTCGCGCCGATAAACAGATCCACCGCGTATTGCCCGGCGAGTTGGCAGAACATTCGGTTGGAACGCAGCGAGCCGTCGCGACCGGTGAAGAACACGTCGGGCCGCGCGGCGATGTAGTTTTCCATGCCCAGTTCGGTGCCGAAGCAATGCACGCTTTCGACCCAGCCGCTTTCGATCGCCGGGATCAGCGTCGGATGCGGATTCAGCGTCCAGTTCCGGCAGATCTTGCCCTTGAGGCCGAGGGATTCGCCGTAAGTCGGCAGGATCAATTCGATGGCGGCGGTGTTGAAACCGATGCCGTGGTTGAGCGACTGCACGTTGTGTTTTTCGTAGATGCCACGGATCGCCATCATCGCCATCAGCACGTGCACAGGCTTGATGTGGCGCGGGTCACGGGTGAACAGCGGTTCGATGTAGAACGGCTTGTCGGCGACCACGACGAAATCGACCCATGAAGCCGGGATGTCGACGCGCGGCAGTTCGCTGACGTCGTCGACCAACTGGTTGACCTGGACGATGACGATGCCATCGCTGAACGCGGCCGGTTCGATCAGTGCCGGGGTGTCTTCGGTGCTAGGGCCGGTGTAGATGTTGCCGGCGCGGTCAGCCATGAACCCGGCCGAGAGCACGACGTTAGGGATCAGGTCCACCACCAGCCGCGCGTAGAGTTCGATGTAGGTATGAATCGCGCCGATTTCCAGCAAGCCGTCTTCGAGCAACTGGCTGATGCGCAGGCTTTGCGTGCCGGCGAAGGAGAAATCCAGCTTGCGGGCGATGCCGCGTTCGAACAGGTCGAGGTGCTCGGAGCGACCGACGCTGGGCATGATCATGTGCAGGTCGTGGAGCTTTTCCGGGTCGGCTTTGGCCAGCGAGCGCGAGAGGAAATCCGCCTGCTTCTGGTTGTTGCCCTCCAGCACCACACGGTCACCGGGATGAATCAGCGCTTCGAGCGCGGCGACGATCTTGTCGGTGGGCAACACCACACCGTCGGCCAGCCCGCGCACCTTGTCGAGGCGGCGCTGCTTCTCATCGCGCCGCCGCGTCCAGCGCGAGTCGGGGGAAATTGTTGTTGTCATGCTCACTCCACGGGGTTCGCTGTCGTGGAGCTAAGGTAGGCGTGTGGGGTGGGGGCATCAATCAAGCGCGGTGGTGAATCGTTACGCTCAGGGTAATGATCAAGAGCCGCCCTCACCCTAGCCCTCCCGAAACGTCGGACCGCCCGTAGGGAGAGGGGACTGACCGAGGTGTCTGGCGCCATACATCGACCGGCCCCACCGAGTCGATTATGGATTCACAGCAGTATTTTCAGGTCGGCGTAACTTGTGAGCATCCCACGGTCGGCCCCCTCTCCCTCCGGGAGAGGGCTGGGGTGAGGGTCAGCTTTTAAGTCACTCCATCGGCACCAACCTATCCAACAAACGGTTGACGGCCATCTCCGCCACCATCACTACCTGCGCAATACCTTGCACAGTCTTGCGATGCGTGCCTTCCACCGTTGCCGCATGGTTGTTGAGCATGACCGTGGCCGAACCGAGGGTTTCACTGGCGTCGGCCAGCAGGGATTCGGTGTCGGCGTTGGGGTTGGCCATGTACAGCGTGTTCGGTGTGTAGGGCGTGGCCATGAGGTCGGCGTTGGTCGGGCTGAGGTAATGGTCGAGGGCGCGTTCGGCGGCTTCGTGGAATTTCTTCGAGTCGGGTGATTCGTAGGGGGATGCCGGGTCGGTGACCGGCGGGTTTGGCGTTACTTTGAACATTTACCAGATCCTCATTCGGGCTAGCCACCGCTTCCCTACTAAAAGAAGTGGAGGCAGCTGTGCGCAGGTTAGTAGACCGGGGATCTGGGAAACCGGCGCGCCGAAGCGCCCTGCGCACAACCACCATAAAGTGCAGGTATGAAGTACCTGACTGTCTGATGAGCTATACGCCCCAAATATGACGGGCTACTAAACCCGATCACTGGAAATCAGTGACGGAATCAAGTTACGCAGCATGCCCAAGGCGCACAAGCCGGCGGATTCTGGTGCATGCGTAGGCAGCGGCGCAAGGATTTGTAGGCCAGGGAGCCGTAACACAGAGTGTCTTTAAACAACGGGGTTAAAGGGTGTTTATTGCACTGCAGAAATTGAGGATTTGCCTGTAAGAATTTGCTGGTGCTACTGGCCCCATCGCTGGCAAGCCAGCTCCCACAGTATCCGAGTTGTATTCGAATTCTGTGAACCACACAAAACCCTGTGGGAGCTGGCTTGCCAGCGATGAGGCCAGTCAGAGCAACACAAATTCTGGATCAATGGACCAGCCCCGCCTCCACCAACAACTTCTCCAGCCCCAACAAATCCGGCACCTTAGCCACCTGTTCCCCGACCTGCACCGCCGCCTGCTCCAGCGCACACAACGGCACGTCGACATAACTCAACTGACTATCAAGCTTGTACGACCGTGGAATCCCCTGCACCAGCAGTGCAATGAACTTCAACTCCGGCAACCCGCCCAGCGCATTCAAAATCACGATCCGCGCGCGCTCGCCAATGACGATTTTCTGCCCGCACGCCGATTCAAAACTCAGCAACGGAATCTGCCGCTCACGCCACGTAACCTTGCCCAGATACCACGGCGGCGTGTCCAGATCGAAGGCGCTGGCCTGGTAATCGATCAACTCAGCGACAGCGACGTTAGGCAGGATCAGATTGCGATCCGCCAGCGGCAGCAGCAACCCGGTCAGTTGGCTGCTGCGCTGATTATGCCGGCGCTCATGCATGTTTCTTGCTCCACTGGGCAATGCTTTCAAGCAGCACCGACTCTTGATACGGCTTGCCGAGGTAGTCGTTGACGCCGATGGCCATGGCGCGGTCGCGGTGTTTCTGCCCGGTGCGTGAGGTGATCATGATGATCGGCAGGTGTTGCAGGCGTTCGTCGTTGCGCACCTGAGTGGCGACTTCGAAGCCGTCCATGCGCGGCATTTCGATGTCGAGCAGCATCAGGTCGGGCATGTGTTCTTCGAGCAACAACATGGCGTCGACACCGTCCTTGGCGGTCAGCACGTTCATGCCGTGACGTTCGAGCAAACGGCTGGTGACCTTGCGCACAGTGACCGAGTCGTCGACCACCATCACCAGCAGTGGTTTGTGCGGTTCGTTGTCGATCTCCGGCAGCGTTGATGTCGGCGCAATGCGTGCCTGCATGGCGCGGATTGGTGCGAGCAAATCGAGAATCAGCACCACCCGGCCATCGCCGAGAATCGTCGCGCCGGACACGCCCTGCACCGCCGCGAATTGCGCGCCAAGGCTTTTGACCACGATCTCGCGCGTGCCTGCCATGGTATCTACTAGCACGGCGATACGCCGGTCGTTGTAGTGCACCAGCAGCACCGGCAACGGCAGGTTCTGCCCCAGCAGTTTCGGTCGTGGCGCAGTTTTCAGCAGCTCGCCGAGGTAGCACAGCTCATAGGTCTGGCCGCCGTACTGATAGCGCGGCGGATCAGCACGAAAGTGAGCTTCCAGGTCATTCGGTAACACGCGAACAATGCCTTCGATGGTGTTCAGCGGAATCGCGTATTGATCCTCACCGCACTGCACCATCAACGCGCGGTTGACCGACACGGTGAAAGGCAAGCGAATACGGAAATGCACGCCCTGCCCCGGCACGGAATCGATGCTCATGCTGCCGCCGAGTTGCCGCACCTCTTCGTGCACTACGTCCATGCCGACGCCACGCCCGGAAATCTGCGTGATTTTTTCGGCGGTCGAGAATCCCGGCTGGAGGATGAACTGCAACACGTCGCGGTCGCTGATCTCGGCTTCCGGCGCGAGCATGCCGCGTTTGATCGCCTTGCGCCGCACCGCCTCCAGCGGCACCCCGGCGCCGTCGTCGCGAATGTCGAAAACGATGTCGCCACCCTCGCGGGACAGGTCGAGGCTGATCTGCCCTTGCGCCGGTTTACCCGCCGCCAGCCGCACCTCGGCGGACTCCAGACCGTGGTCGACGGCGTTGCGCAGCATGTGTTCCAGCGGCGCGGCCATGCGTTCGAGGACGTTGCGATCCATCTCGCCTTCAGCGTTGCCGACGACGAAGGCGACGTCTTTGTTCAGCTCTTCAGCGACCTGACGAACGATGCGTTTGAGGCGCGGCAACATGCGCTCGAACGGCACCATGCGCGTGCGCATCAGGCCTTCCTGCAATTCGGTGTTGATGCGGCCCTGTTGCTGCAACAGGTTCTCGGCGTCGTGATTACGGCGGTCGAGGGTTTCCTTGAGGTCGAGCAAGTCAGAGGCGGATTCGAACAGCGCCCGCGACAATTGCTGCAACTGCGAATGGCGGTCCATTTCCAGCGGGTCGAATTCTTCGTAGCCAAGGCGTTCGGCATCGACTTGCTGGCGGCTGAGAATCCGCCCCTGAGTTTCAGTGTCGAGGCGGCGCAACTGATCACGCATCCGTTCGATGGTGGTTTCCATCTCGTTCAGGGCGATCTGCGCGTCGTTGACTTGCTGTTCGATACGACCACGGAAGATCGAGGTTTCGCCGGCCAGATTGACCAGTTCATCAAGCAGTTCGGCGGAGACCTTGACCATGTCCGCGCCAGCCTCGGCAGCCGGCGGCGCCGCGTCAGTCTTAACCGGAACAGACAGCACTGGCGGTGTTTCTACTGCAACCGGGTGACTGAAATTCTGGATCGCATTGATCAACCGATCCGCCGGCGGACACGGTTGCCCGGCGCGCACGCCATCGAGCATTTGTGCCAAGCGATCATGACCGCGCTGCACCAGTGCAAACAGCTCTGCAGACGGCTGCAACGCGCCGCTGGAAAGACTTTCGTAAAGGTATTCCAGCTCATGGGCGAGGTCGCCGATCGGGCCGATCTCGACCATCCGCGCGCCGCCCTTGAGGGTGTGCAGATCGCGCAGCAGGGTTTCCACTTCCTGGCGATTGCCCGGCTCGGCCTGCCAGCGCAGCAGTGCGGCGCCGGAGTTTTCGATGATGTCGAAACCTTCTTCGAGGAAGATTTCCAGCAACTCCGGGTCGTGACCGGCACTGTCGTGATCGGCCGCTGGCTGGGGCGTTTCGCTGATAGTCTGGCCTTGACGCACCTGACGCAGGGTTTCGATCAAATCCTGCGCCGGGGTCAGTGGCTGATGTTGTTGCAGTTGTTCAAGCAGCAGCGCCAAACGCTCATGACTCTTGAGCAGCAGACGCCTCAAGGTTTCGCTGTAGTTGAAGCGACGATCGACCAGACCTTCGTAAAGGCTTTCCAGCTCTTGGGCCAGATCGCCAATGGCCTCGACTTCGGCCATCCGCGCGCCGCCCTTGAGCGTATGCAAATCGCGCTGCAACGAGGACAGCGGCGCGGCATTGTCCGGATCGCTCAACCAGCGCTGCAAGGCCTGGCCTGAGCTGTCGAGAATGTCCACCGCCTCTTCGAGGAAGATCTCGACAATCTCGTCATCGGGCTCAAGCGCCGTTGCCTTTTGCTGCAACTCAGCGGTGGCGCTGCCCAGTTCACGGATGCTCAGGGTGCGGCTGCCATCGCTGCGAATCAGGCCCATGGAAGAAGGATCGAGGCTCTGATCGAGCAGATCATGCAACGCCCGAATCCGCTCTGGCTGCGCCGTGACTTCCTGACCGGCAGCCAGTTCATCGAGCATGTTGATCAGCGCTTCATGGGCGTTCTGCGCTTCCTGGAAAAACTGCTCGCTGACCGCCAGGCTGCTTTCTTCAACGGCGCCGTAGAGATCGAGCAAGGCTTCGCACAACACATCCACCGGCAGCAAATCCGCCAAATGCGCGCCTTCGCCAAGGGTGGTCAGTTCATCCAGCAAGGCGCTGAGTTCCTGACGCTCGCCGGGGTGTTGCTGCCAGCGCTGTAGCAGGCTCTCAGCATCCAGCAGGATGTCCATGCCTTGAGCGAGGAAGTTATTGATCAGTTGCGGATCGCGCTTGACCCGCAGGCCGGTATTGGGCGCATCGAGGATCGACGCCAGACGCTCGGCAAGCAGGGTTTCCGAGCGTTTGATCAGCGACTGCGCACCGACAATCGGCGCCAGCGGATCATGCTTGAGCTGACGCAGACCGACGCGGAACAGGCCCTCGGCTTCAAGCAGCAATTCCACTTCGTCGAGGTCCAGCGGCAACTGGTGCGCCTTGAACTCGCGGGCCAGTTGATCGAGCGGTGCAGCGAGTTCGGCAATCGGCAATACGCCGGCCATCGAGGCGCTGCCCTTGAGCGTGTGCAAGGCGCGCTGCAACTCGTCACTGGCCTGCAACGGCACATGCTCGGCGGCCTGATCGAGAAAACGATTGAGGCTGGCGAGGTGGGTTTCGGCTTCGTTGCGGAAGATCTCCAGCAACAACGGATCGAGTGCCGCCACATCGTCGACGTCTTCGGCCGCCAGTGGTTCGTCACCCTTGGCCAAGGCATGTGCGCGTGCGGCGAGTTGATCGACATCGCTGCGCTGACGCTGACTGTTGGTGGCGAATTCGTTGATCAACTCGGGCAGCAACAACACCGTGTCGGTGAGCAGTTGCTGCACCACCGAACCGGGCTCGACGCTCTGTTCGAGCACGCGGTTGAGCAGGTTTTCCACCGCCCAGGCCAGTTCACCGAGGATCAGCGCGCGGACCATGCGCCCGCTGCCCTTCAAGGTGTGGAAAGCGCGGCGCAGCTCAGTCAGCGCGTCGCGATCCTGCGGATTGGCCGACCAGCGCGGCAGGTATTCGTGGAGAACTTCGAGGACCTCATCGGTCTCTTCAAGGAAAACTTCGCGCAGTTCATCGTCGACCGGCTCTTCATCGGCCGGTGGCGGCATCAGGCTGCCGGGAGTGATCAGCGCCGGCGGGTTGAGCGCAGAAACCGGGCTGGCCAGAACGTCGGCCAGCGACTGTACGGTTTCCGGATCGTCGAGCGCCTGCATGTCCTGCATCACCAGCGCTTCGCTGGGGCTGAGCACGTCGTCGAGCACGGGCACATGCGGTTCATTTGGAAAGAACCCGAGGCTGGCGAGGGACTTCTGCGCGACATCGAGCAATTGCTCGCCCGGTGCCTGCGGGTCGTCACTCAAGCGTTCGAGGTAATACTCGAGGCTGCTGATGACATCGGCCAGATGATCGAGTTGTTCCCAACCCGGCTCGTGCGGATCAAGCAGCAGATGTTCGCGGATAAAACCGTTGCAGGCTTCGACCAGACTCGCCGCGCGGCTGAGTGGAATCATCGCCAGCGCACCGCGCACCTGCGTCAGCAACGCCGGCAACGGTTGCAGTTGCTGGCGATCCCAGTCGGCGTCGATGTAGTCGACGATCATGTCTTTGGCCTGTTGCAGGCAAATGCGTGCTTCCTTGATGACGATCTGGTGAATCTGCGTCAGGTCGGTGGTCGGCAGGCGCGAATCTTCCGGGTTTTCCGGCTCGACGGTGCCGACCATTCCGGCCAACGTCGCTTCGACGTAGAGCAGCGCACCGGCAACGTCCATCAGGATCGCGTCATTCGGTTCGCGCTGGCCTTGGGCGAGGCTGAGCACCACCGCCAGTTGATCGATGATCACTTTGCGCGGTTGGCCAAAACCGAGCACGGCGAGCGTGTCGGCGATCTGCCGCAGCGGTGCCAGCAGGCTTTCCAGATCGGAAGTGTGCTGGCGGTCGCTGCGCACGAACAGGTCGAGGCGTTCCTTGACCCGCACCAGTTCCTCACACAGCGCTGCCAGCACCGAGCGCATCGCATCGCGGTCGGGGCCGGCCAGGCGCGCACGTTCTTCGTCGACCATCGCGCTGTCGGGCAACGCGTCGTCCAGGGAGTAGCGATCTTTCATGGTCAGCATCTGCCCGGTGGGATGTTCGGCTTTGGCAATATAGAACAACAGGCTTTTCAGCAACTCTGCCGGGGGCACTTGGTTGAGCCCGATCATGCCTTGTTCGAGCAGGCGTTTGAGCTCTTTGTCGGCGTCCTTGAACAGGCTGCGCAGCGCCGGGCTGTTGGCGATCACGCCCTCGCGCATGCCTTCGACCAGCGCCGAGGCGACTTGCCACAGCGGGCTCAGGGGCGCATCACCGCTCAGCGCTTCGAGGCGGGTGAAGACTTTCGCCAGATAGTCGAGATGCGTTTGGTCATTCTGCTCGCGCAACAAACCGACCAAAGCCATTTGCAGCATCTGGCGCAATTTGCGCAGCACGTTCGGCAACTCTGCCGGCTCAAGCAGCGCCAGTGCTTCGGCGCTCAAGGGCGGTAACTCAGGCAGTTGCGGGCTGAACAAACTGGTTTCCGAGAGCAGGCTTTCGCCCCGAGCGCTGCGCAAATCGTTGATCAGCGGCAGCACCACCAATGGCAAATCACGCCGGGCGCTCTGCACGCGGTCGAGGTAGATCGGCAATTGCCCAAGGGCTTGCAGTAACAGGTGCAGCGCTTCGTCGCGATGGCTGACGCGCTCGTGCTGCAAGGCTTCGACCAGATGTTCCATTTCTTCGGCGAGCAACGCTGCGCCGTAGAACTCGACCATCTGCAGGGTGCCGTGGACCTGATGGATGTATGCCAGGCACTCGTCCAGCCCCGGGAAGGCCTGCGGATCGTCGAGCACGGCTTCAATCGCCTGATGCGCCTGTCTCAGCGTTTCGGCAATTTCGCCTTTCACCCATTCGAGGGCCACGTAGTCATGCCGGTCACCCATAACCGCTCCGATCACACTTTTTCCGCCGCCGGCAAGGTGAAGCCGGACACCGAACGCCGTAGCTGACTGGCCATTTTCGTCAGGTTGCCGATGCTCTCGGCGGTGGCCGTGGAGCCGGACGAAGTCTGCGAGGTGATCTGCTGGATCACGTTCATCGTCAGCGAGATCTGCCCGGCGGAAGTCGTCTGCTGCTGCGCTGCGTTGGAAATGCTTTGAATCAGCGCCGCGAGGGTCTTCGATACGCCTTCGATTTCTTCCAGGGCCACACCGGCATCCTGCGCCAGTCGCGCGCCGCGCACCACTTCGGTGGTGGTTTGCTCCATGGAAATCACGGCTTCGTTGGTGTCGGTCTGAATCGCCCGCACCAGGGTTTCGATCTGCCGGGTGGCGGCGGATGAGCGTTCGGCCAAGCGCTGCACTTCGTCGGCGACCACGGCAAAACCGCGTCCGGCATCACCGGCCATCGACGCCTGAATCGCCGCGTTGAGGGCGAGTATGTTGGTCTGGTCAGCAATGTCGTCGATCAGGCTGACGATGTCGCCGATTTCCTGCGACGACTCGCCCAGACGCTTGATGCGTTTGGCGGTGTCCTGAATCTGTTCGCGAATGTTGTCCATGCCGTGGATGGTGTTGTGCACCACCTCGTTGCCCTTGTTGGCGATTTCCACGGAGCGCTCGGCGACTGCCGAAGACTCGGCGGCGTTGGCCGAGACCTGATCGATGGACTCGGCCATGTCGCTGATCGCCGTCGAAGCTTCGGAAATCTGCTGCGCCTGATGTTCCGAGGCCTGTGCCAGGTGCATCGCGGTGGCCTGGGTTTCCTGCACGGCGGCGGCGACCTGGCCGGCGGTGAGGTTGATCGTCGCGACGAGATCGCGCAATTGGTCGACGGAATAGTTGATCGAGTCGGCGATGGTGCCGGTGAAGTCTTCGGTCACCGAGGCGGTCACGGTGAGGTCGCCGTCGGCGAGGTCTTCGATTTCATCGAGCAGGCGCATGATCGCGTTCTGGTTGCGCTCGTTCTTCTCGGCGGTTTCGCGCAACTGGCGATTGGTTTCCCGGACCATCACCAGACCGATAAGGATGATTGAGGCCAGCGCCAGCAAACCGAGGACGTAGCCACCGATGGTGTCGGTGTTGCGCCCGCCGGCAAGGTTCTCGAAACGAGTGGCCAGGTGCGAGGCTTCGTCGAGCAGGGTCTGCGACAGGCTGAAAATGTTGCTCGCCGATTCACGAACCTTGAACAGCTCGGGCGAGGTTTCGAGGATTTCATCCACCGAACCGGAGACAAACTGGAACAGTTCGGAAATCTCACTCAGACGCGTGCGGGCATCACGGTCTTCGACCTGGCTGATTTTCAGCGCCGGATTACCTTGCAGCATGCCGTTGAGCACTTGGCCGAAACGCGTGGCGTCGCGGCCGAAGGCATCGGCGGCTTGCTGGGAGTTTTCGTCGCCGGCGAGCACGGTGTTGACCGCGCCAAGAATACGTTCGGCCAGCAGCGACTGACGCTGAGCCATCGCCACCTGCGCCGCCGGGGCGCCGCGCTGGAGGAGGATTTCGACGACTTTTTCGTATTCGATCTGCAACTGCGGCACGGTTTCGGCCAGGGTCGCGGCGACCTGATGCAGCGACAGCACGGTCTGCTCGCTGGAAAGAATCGCGTCGGTGTTTTTCAGCAGGCGCTCCCAATCCAACTGCACAGCGCGCATTTCCGGGCGCACGGTGGCGGGTGCCGGCGGCAGGCCGGTGGCCGGGTCGCCCTTTTTCAGATAACCCCAGCGCTGGGCGAAATCGTTGCGCGCATCGCTGAGCAACTTGAACGCAGCCGCCTTGCCGGCGGCGGCTTCGGTGGCGTTCTTGGCGATGCGTTGCGAGAGCACGCGCAGCTCACCGGCGTGGCCGATGTACTGTTTGTCGTAGTTCGCCTGGGTGTTGAGGTACGCGAAGTTGGCGAACAGCAGCATGATGAACACGATCAGTGCGATGAACAGCACGATGATCTGCGAGCGACTGCGCGAGCCTTCCGCCGGCTTGCCTGTTTTTGCTTTTGTCATCGGTCCTCGCCTGTTTGAAGCTCACCGGTAGAACCTGTAGGAGTGAGCCTGCTCGCGATTGAACGATAACGCGGTGTACTTGATACACCGCGGTGCCTGAATCGCGAGCAGGCTCACTCCTACAAGGGATCTTTGTTGTAACAGCTATATCGCGACGCTCATGAACACCGGGGATTTCGCCAATGCAAACAAACTGAACACCCGCCAGTTCTGCTCGCGGCGGAAATAGCCTTTGACGAATTCGGCTTTGGATCCCTGGCGCTTGCTGATCGAGATCGGTTCGAAGCTGTCCTGCTCGAAATGCTGCAGACCAATCACCTCATCGACCATCAACCCGGCAAACACGTCCCCATGCTCGACCACCAAGACCCGCCGCTGTTTACGCAACGGCGACAGTTCGTGGCCGAAAAATCCGCACAAATCCATGATCGGCAGCAGCCGCCCGCGCAGGTTAGCCACACCTTTGACCCACGGTTTGACCCCGGGCAATTGAGTGAAGCGCGGTTCGTGCAGCACTTCGCTGACTTCACCCATCGGCGCCACATACCAATGCTCGCCGAGGCGAAAGCCGATGCCGCTCCAGCGATCCTGACGCGCCGGTTGCGACGGCAGGTCCGCCGCCAGCAAGCGGCAGCGCTGGTCGATTTGCCAGAGCAGTTCGAACGCGGTCAGCGATTCGCTCATGGTTGCGCGATCAGCCTTTGAGCACGTTGTTCAGGGTCTTGATCAGGGTGTCTTCGTCGACCGGTTTGGTCAGGTAGTCCTTGGCGCCTTGGCGGGTGCCCCAGACCTTGTCGGTTTCCTGATCCTTGGTGGTGATGATGATCACCGGGATATGGCTGGTGTCGGCGTCCTTGGTCAACTGGCGGGTGGCCTGAAAACCGTTGAGACCGGGCATGACAATATCCATCAGCACCGCGTCGGGTTTTTCCTGACGGGCCAGGGCCACGCCGTCGGCACCGTTTTCGGCCTTCAGCACTTCATGGCCGTGCTTTTCGAGCATGCCGGTCAGTTTGTACATTTCAGTCGGCGAATCATCGACGATCAGGATACGTGCCATGGTTTTCCCCATTTTTCTTGTCGACGCCCGGCCCGCTGGCCGAGCGTCACTGTACGTGTCTTACTGCGGCAAAACGGCGGCGAAGCCCGGAACATGGGCCTGGATCGCGTTGAGCAGTTCTTCCTTGCTGAAAGGCTTGGTCAAAAATTGATCAGAACCGACAATCCGCCCCTTGGCCTTGTCGAACAGCCCGTCACGCGATGACAGCATGATCACCGGCGTGGCCTTGAACGCACTGTTGTTCTTGATTAAAGCGCAGGTCTGATAACCATCCAGACGCGGCATCATGATGTCGACAAAAATGATCCCGGGATGGTTGTCGGCGATCTTCGCCAAAGCGTCGAAACCGTCGATCGCCGTGATCACTTCGCAGCCGACATTCTTCAACAAGGTTTCGGCGGTGCGACGAATCGTTTTCGAGTCGTCGATGACCATGACCTTCAAGGCGCTGGACTGCTGTTCCATAAGAGGGCTCTACCGTCGCCTTTGCGAATCAATTTGTCCGTTTTGCGGTTATCAATGGCTCGAAACCCTTGATGTTCAAGGGCCAGCACGCTACGCCAGCCTTTTTAGCACAGTCTCCAGATGCAATCTATCGACGGGTTTTTCCTTGACCGAAAACCCGCCCGGCGCCACTCTGGCGGCACTTTTTCAATACCGATCCGGTAGCCAATTTTCGAGGAAAACCCAATGAGCGTTCGCGTCGGGATTGTCATGGACCCTATCGCCAGCATCTCCTATAAAAAGGATAGCTCGCTGGCCATGCTGCTGGCCGCGCAGAAGCGTGGCTGGGAACTGTTCTATATGGAACAACGCGACCTGTATCAGGGTGAAGGTCAGGCCCGGGCGCGGATGAAGCCGCTGAAAGTCTTCGCCAACCCGGAAAAATGGTTCGAACTGGACGCCGAGCAGGACAACCTGCTGAGTGATCTGGACGTGATCCTGATGCGCAAGGATCCGCCGTTCGACATGGAGTTCGTCTACTCCACCTACCTGCTCGAACAGGCCGAAACCGCTGGCGTGCTGGTGGTGAACAAGCCGCAGAGCCTGCGCGACTGCAATGAAAAACTGTTTGCCACGCTGTTCCCGCAGTGCACGCCGCCGACCATCGTCAGCCGCCGCGCCGACGTGCTGCGTGAATTCGCCGCCAAGCACGGCGACGTGATCCTCAAGCCGCTGGACGGCATGGGCGGTACCTCGATTTTCCGTCACCGCGCGGGCGATCCGAACCTGTCGGTGATCCTGGAAACCCTGACCGCCCTCGGTGGCCAGCAGATCATGGGCCAGGCTTACCTGCCAGCAATCAAGGACGGCGACAAACGCATCCTGATGATCGACGGCGAGCCGGTGGATTACTGCCTGGCGCGGATTCCGGCGCAGGGCGAAACCCGTGGCAACCTCGCTGCCGGTGGCCGGGGTGAAGCGCGTCCGCTGACGGACAAGGATCGCTGGATCGCTGCTCAGGTCGGCCCGACCCTGCGTGAGAAAGGCCTGCTGTTTGTCGGTCTCGATGTGATCGGTGAAAGCCTCACCGAAATCAACGTCACCAGCCCGACCTGCATCCGTGAAATCGACAATGCCTTTGGCACTGACATCGGCGGCATGCTGATGGACGCGATCGCCAAGAAGCTGCAAGCCGCCGGCAAAAAGCCACAAGCTTGATGCACGTCACATGCAGTCTGTCGCTTGAAGCGTGAAGCCCAAGGCGTGAAACCAACATTGCGTTATCATGCGCAGCCTCTGAAAAACGCGATGTTGGTTTTCTTGTCATGACCCTCCCGTCCGATCTGCCCGCAGAACTCGCCCACCGTGGCGTGCGCCCGGCCGATCGCCTCGGATTTACCCTGTTTCTCGCGGCGCTGATTCATTTGGCGCTGCTGCTCGGCGTCGGCTTCACGATGGTCGAGCCCAAACAAATCAGCAAAACCCTGGAAATCACCCTCGCCACCTTCAAAAGCGAAAAGAAACCGGAGAAGGCTGACTTTCTCGCGCAGGAAAATCAGGAAGGCAGCGGCACGCTGGACAAGAAGGCGATCCCCAAGACCACTGAAGTGGCGCCATTCCAGGACAATCAGGTCAAGAAAGTCACCCCGCCACCGGCCGCCAAGCCGCAAGTGCAGGAAGCCGCGCCCAAGGCAGCGGTGACTACGGTTGCGCCGAAGCCGAAAAAAGCACCGACCAAGAAGGAAGAAAGCAAAACCGAAGTCAAACCGACAGTCGACGCGCCAGAGTTCGACAGCTCGCAGCTGTCCAGCGACATCGCCAGCCTCGAAGCCGAACTGGCCAAAGAACAACAGCTGTACGCCAAGCGCCCGCGCATTCACCGCTTGAGCGCGGCGTCGACCATGCGCGACAAGGGCGCCTGGTACAAAGACGACTGGCGCAAGAAGGTCGAGCGCATCGGCAACCTCAATTACCCCGAAGAAGCACGGCGCAAGCAGATCTACGGCAATTTGCGCCTGATGGTTTCGATCAATCGCGACGGCTCGCTGTATGAAGTGCTGGTGCTGGAATCGTCCGGCCAGCCGCTGCTGGATCAGGCGGCGCAGCGCATTGTTCGACTGGCGGCACCGTTTGCGCCGTTTACCGGGGACTTGTCGGATATCGATCGTCTGGAAATCATTCGCACCTGGAAATTCGCCCGCGGCGACAAGCTCTCGAGCAATTAAGGGCAAGATCAAAAGATCGCAGCCTTCGGCAGCTACTACATTGGCCTGCATTCACATTTAGGAGCTGCCGAAGGCTGCGATCTTTTGGCGGCTTCAGCTTGTCAGTTGGCCCCCCGAACGCCACACTAGCGCACATGAAAAACGTCAGCCCCAGCTACCTCAAGCATCACTTCCTGATCGCCATGCCACACATGGCCGACCCGAACTTTGCCCACACCTTGACCTACATCGTCGAGCACACGGCCAATGGCGCTATGGGGATTGTGGTCAACCGGCCGCAAGAGCTGAATCTGGCCGACATTCTTGAGCAACTGCGCCCGGACATCGACCCGCCAGCACTGTGCCAGCACGTACCGATTTTCATCGGCGGCCCGGTACAGACCGATCGCGGTTTTGTTCTGCATCCGGCGGGCAAGACCTTCCAGGCCACCGCACAACTGGACGGTGATCTGGCCCTGTCGACCTCGCAGGATGTGCTGTTCGCCATCGCGGACGGCGTCGGCCCGGCGAAAAGCCTGATTGCCCTCGGTTACGCCGGTTGGGAAGCCGGGCAACTGGAAGCCGAACTGGCCGACAACGCCTGGCTGACCTGCCCGTACGACGCCGACATCCTCTTCAACACCAGCAGCGAACTGCGCCTCGAAGCGGCGGCCAAGCACCTGGGGATCAACCTCAGCCTGCTGACCAGCCAGGCAGGTCACGCCTGATGGCCCTGCGCCTGATTCTCGGCTTCGACTACGGCACCAAACAGATCGGCGTCGCGGTCGGCCAGGTGATTACCGGCCAGGCCCGTGAGCTGTGCACCCTGAAAGCGCAAAACGGCATTCCCGACTGGAATCAGGTGGAAGCGCTGTTCAAGGAATGGAAACCCGACGCCGTGGTCGTCGGTCTGCCGCTGAACATGGATGGCACGCCGAGTGAAATGTGCCTGCGCGCGGAGAAATTCGCCCGCCGCCTCAACGGCCGCTTCAATGTGCCCTTCTATACCCACGACGAACGTCTGACCACCTTCGAGGCCAAAGGCGAGCGACTGGTGCGAGGCGGCCAAAAGGGCAGTTACCGCGACAACCCGGTGGACGCCATCGCCGCCGCTCTGCTGTTGCAGGGCTGGCTCGATGAAAACACTGCATTGTTTGAATCCTGACAAGCGCTTCGGCGCTTTTCTTTTGAGTGAAAAACCGAGTCGTGTCCAAGGACCCGATTCGCCCCCAACAAGGAGCAACCATGAGCCTGCCAAATCCCGCCGATCTGATCAGCCAGATGGCGACCCGCCTCAAGGCGCACCTTGCCCAGCGTGAAATCACCGAACCGCGTTACATCGGCATCCGCACCGGCGGCATCTGGGTCGCGCAGGCCTTGCTCAAGGAATTGGGCAGCGACGCGCCACTGGGCACGCTGGACGTGTCCTTCTACCGTGACGACTTCAGCCAGAACGGCCTGCACCCGCAAGTGCGCCCGTCCGCCCTGCCCTTCGAGATCGAAGGCCAGCATCTGGTGCTGATCGACGATGTATTGATGAGCGGCCGCACCATCCGCGCCGCCATGAACGAATTGTTCGACTACGGCCGCCCGGCCAGCGTGACCCTGGTCTGCCTGCTGGACCTCGACGCCGGTGAGCTGCCGATCCGCCCGAATGTCGTGGGCGCGACGCTGTCGCTGGCCGCTCACGAACGGGTGAAGCTGTCCGGCCCCGAACCGCTGACGCTCGAACTGCAAGACTTCAACCTTTAATCCGCCCTATTGAGAGTCCCCTTCGCGATGACGCCTCTAGATACCAAGCGCCCGCTGCAGCTCAATGATCAGGGCCAGCTGCGCCACTTCCTCTCGCTCGATGGCCTGCGCCGCGAGTTGCTGACGGAAATCCTCGACACTGCCGACTCGTTCCTCGAAGTCGGTGCCCGGGCGGTGAAGAAAGTCCCGTTGCTGCGCGGCAAGACCGTGTGCAACGTGTTCTTCGAAAACTCCACGCGCACCCGCACCACCTTCGAACTGGCGGCCCAGCGACTGTCGGCGGACGTGATCACCCTGAACGTGTCGACCTCGTCGGCAAGCAAGGGTGAAACCCTGCTCGACACCCTGCGCAACCTTGAAGCCATGGCCGCCGACATGTTCGTCGTACGCCACGGTGATTCCGGCGCCGCGCACTTCATCGCCGAACATGTTTGCCCGCAAGTGGCGATCATCAACGGCGGCGACGGCCGTCACGCCCACCCGACGCAGGGCATGCTCGACATGCTCACCATCCGTCGGCACAAGGGCGGTTTCGAAAACCTCTCGGTGGCCATCGTTGGCGACATCCTGCACTCGCGGGTCGCGCGCTCGAACATGCTCGCGCTGAAAACCCTCGGTTGCCCGGACATCCGCGTGATCGCGCCGAAAACCCTGCTGCCAATCGGCATCGAGCAATACGGCGTGAAGGTTTACACCGACATGACCGAAGGCCTGAAGGATGTCGACGTGGTGATCATGCTGCGCCTGCAGCGTGAACGCATGACCGGCGGCCTGTTGCCGAGCGAAGGCGAGTTCTACCGCCTGTTCGGCCTGACCACCGCGCGTCTGGCCGGGGCCAAACCCGATTGCATCGTCATGCACCCGGGGCCGATCAACCGTGGCGTGGAAATCGAGTCAGCAGTGGCCGACGGCCCGCACTCGGTGATCCTCAATCAGGTCACCTACGGCATCGCGATTCGTATGGCTGTGCTGTCCATGGCCATGAGCGGACAAACCGCGCAGCGTCAATTCGAGCAGGAGAACGCCCAGTGAAGCTCAGCATTCTCGGCGCACGCGTCATCGATCCAAGCAGCGGCCTGGATCAAGTCACCGACATTCACGTTGAAGCCTGCAAGATCGTCGCCCTCGGCGCGGCCCCGGCGGGTTTCACGGCAGTGGAAACCATTGACGCCCAAGGCCTTGTTGCCGCTCCGGGCCTCGTTGATCTGAACGTAGCCCTGCGCGAGCCGGGTTACAGCCGCAAAGGCTCGATCATCAGCGAAACCCGCGCGGCAGCGGCCGGCGGTGTGACCAGCCTGTGCTGTCCGCCGAAAACCAAACCGGTGCTCGACACTTCCGCCGTGGCCGAACTGATCCTCGACCGCGCACGCGAAGCCGGCAACACCAAGGTGTTCCCGATCGGCGCGCTGAGCAAAGGTCTGGACGGCGAGCAACTGGCTGAGCTGGTTGCGTTGAGCGACGCTGGTTGCGTGGCGTTCGGCAATGGTCTGGAGAGTTTCCGCAATACCCGCACGCTGTGCCGGGCGCTGGAATATGCGGCGACGTTTGATCTGACGGTGATTTTCAACTCGCAGGATCATGACCTGGCCGAGGGCGGTCTCGCCCACGAAGGCGCGGTGGCCAGCTTCCTCGGTCTGCCGGGGATTCCGGAAACTGCTGAAACTGTGGCTTTGGCTCGCGACCTGCTACTGGTCGAGCAGACTGGCGTGCGTGCGCACTTCAGCCAGTTGACCAGCGCTCGCGGCGTGGCTCTGATCGCGCAGGCTCAGGCCCGCGGCCTGAAGGTGACGGCGGATGTCGCGCTGTATCAGTTGATTCTGACCGACGAAGCATTGATCGACTTCAGCAGCCTGTACCACGTGCAACCGCCGCTGCGCACTCGTGCGGATCGCGATGGTCTGCGTGAGGCAGTGAAATCCGGCGTGGTCTCGGCGATTTCCAGCCATCACCAGCCGCACGAACGCGACGCCAAACTGGCGCCATTCGGCGCGACCGAGCCGGGCATCAGCAGTGTTGAGTTGCTGCTGCCGCTGGCGATGACGCTGGTTGAGGATGGGTTGCTGGATCTGCCTACCTTGCTGGCGCGTTTGAGCGCTGGCCCGGCTGAAGCGCTGCGTCTGCCGGCAGGCAAACTGGCAGTGGGTGGTGCGGCGGATATCGTGCTGTTCGATCCGCAGGCTTCGACGGTGGCCGGTGAAGGCTGGTTGTCGAAGGGTGAGAACTGCCCGTTCATTGGGCACACTTTGCCGGGTGTGGTTCGCTACACCTTGGTGGATGGGCGGATCAGTCACCAGGCTTGATACCGGGTTGCCCCCAATCGCTGGCAAGCCAGCTCCCACAAGGTCTTGCGCTATCTCTGGGTTAGCGCAAAAACCTGTGGGAGCTGGCTTGCCAGCGATGGCTTACTGGAAGGCGCCTCTGCCTTCGGCGTTGCGTACGGACACCTGATCATTCAGCGTCCAGAAGTCATACAGCACCCCCAGAAAGAACAACCCGCCCGTCAGCAGATAGATCAGCCCACTGATCCATTTGCCCTGATACATCCGGTGCACACCCAATGCTCCGAGGAACGTCAGCAGAATCCACGCTACGTTGTACTCGATCGGCCCGGCGGTAAAACGCAGATCCGCCTCGCGATCCATCGCCGGGATCAAGAACAGGTCGATCAGCCAGCCAATGCCCAGCAAACCGAAGGTGAAGAACCAGATCGTCCCGGTCACCGGCTTGCCGTAATAGAAGCGGTGAGCACCGGTAAAACCGAAAATCCACAGCAGATACCCGATGATTTTGCTGTGCGTATCTTGCTGCTGAACAAATTGTTGATAGGGGTTCATGAAGACCTCGATTCACACGATAGATAAATATTCTTGAATTCTTTGTGACTTTTTTACAGGTAGCCGACGTACGGCAAATGTTACCGTTGCTACCGTCAAAGCCTTATAGCACCTGACTTCTGTCCGACAATTGCGTCCATTTGCCGCTTATTTGGTTCCGTTGGCCACCAACTGAATCGACCAACGGACTCGGAATGAAAAAAAACTCTGTTATAAAGTTGCGCGCTATCACTGAAGAGCCACGCCTAATGCGACCATTTTTCAAGACATGGCTAACCATCTGCCTATTAATGCCACTGGCCGCCCACGCCACCAATCGTGAGCAACGTCTTCCTAACGTTAACGGCTTCACCCCTAAATCCCATGCTTCGGCTCCTTCGAGCAAAAGCAGCAAAAGCAAAACCACCACGCTGAGCAGCAAGAGCCACAGCAAGCTGGTGCCACCGATGGCGAGCAAGGAAAGCAGCAATGTGCTGAGCCGTGCGGTGAACGTCCTCGGTACACCCTATCGTTGGGGCGGCAGCAGCCCAAGTAAAGGCTTCGATTGCAGCGGCCTGGTGAAATACGCGTTCAACGACGCCACCTTCGACCTGCCTCGCACCTCGAATGCCATGGCCAGCGGCCACGGCGAGAAAGTCGAGCGCAAGGATCTGAAGCCGGGCGACCTGATTTTCTTCAACATCAAGAGCCGCCGGGTCAACCATGTTGCCATCTACCTGGGCAACGACCGCTTCATCCACGCACCGCGTCGTGGCAAAGCGGTGAGCATCGATACGCTGAACAAGCCGTACTGGCAGCAGCATTACGTAGTGGCCAAGCGTGTGTTGCCGAAAGAACAGCAGCAGATGCGCGTGGTTCAGCGCTAAGTCTTCGAAGCAAGATCAAAAGATCGCAGCCTTCGGCAGCTCCTACATCGGGATCAGCGTTTCCCTGTAGGAGCTGCCGAAGGCTGCGATCTTTAGCTTCTGGTCTCAGAAATTATCCGGCGTGCGCGCCTTCTCCCGCGCATGCTCGCGACTGATCAAGCCCTTGGTCACCAGATCCTTCAGGCACATGTCCAGTGTCTGCATCCCCAACGACCCACCGGTCTGAATCGCCGAATACATCTGCGCGACCTTGTCCTCACGAATCAGGTTACGGATCGCCGACGTGCCCAGCATGATCTCGTGCGCCGCCACCCGTCCGCCGCCGATCTTCTTGATCAACGTCTGCGAGACCACCGCCAGTAACGACTCCGACAACATCGAACGCACCATCGACTTCTCGTCACCCGGGAAAACATCCACGACACGGTCGATGGTTTTCGCTGCGGATGTGGTGTGCAGGGTGCCGAACACCAGATGCCCGGTTTCCGCAGCGGTCAGTGCCAGGCGAATGGTTTCCAGGTCACGCATCTCGCCGACCAGGATCACATCCGGGTCTTCACGTAGCGCCGAGCGCAAAGCGGTGGCGAAACTGCGGGTATCACGGTGAACTTCACGCTGATTGATCAGGCATTTGCGCGATTCGTGAACGAATTCGATCGGGTCTTCAATGGTCAGAATATGGTGATGACGGTGGGTGTTGAGGTAATCGATCATCGCCGCCAACGTGGTTGATTTGCCTGAACCGGTCGGCCCGGTGACCAGCACCAGCCCACGCGGCGCATCGGTGATCTTGCGAAAGACATCGCCCATGGCCAGATCTTCCATGCTCAGCACTTTCGACGGAATGGTACGAAATACCGCTCCGGCGCCACGGTTCTGGTTGAAGGCGTTAACCCGGAAACGCGCGACACCCGGCACTTCGAAGGAAAAGTCGGTTTCCAGATGTTTCTCGAAGTCGACGCGCTGGGTGTCGTTCATGATGTCGTATATCAGTTCGTGCACTTGCTTGTGATCCAGCGCCGGCAGATTGATCCGCCGCACATCGCCATCGACACGGATCATCGGCGGCAGACCGGCCGACAGATGCAGGTCGGAAGCGCCCTGTTTGGCGCTGAAGGCCAGCAATTCAGTGATATCCATAGCGCTCCTCAATTCCAGTAGAATGCCGCGAACCTTCAGACCGCCGGCGCCTCTTGATGTCCACGATAGCAGACAACATTTTCCACGTTGGTTCGCGCATCCAGACCGCGACCCAAGCCGCACACCGTCCTGAAAACAGCGTCCAGTTGCTCGCCGTGAGCAAAACCAAACCCGCCGAAGCGCTGCGCGAGGCGTATGCCGCCGGCCTGCGCGACTTTGGCGAGAACTACCTGCAGGAAGCCCTGGGCAAACAGCTCGAACTGGCCGACTTGCCCTTGATCTGGCACTTCATCGGCCCCATTCAATCGAACAAGACTCGGGCGATTGCCGAGCATTTCGATTGGGTGCATTCCGTGGATCGCCTGAAAATCGCTCAACGTCTGTCCGAACAGCGCCCGGCCGAGCTGCCGCCGCTGAACATCTGCATTCAGGTCAACGTCAGCGGTGAAGCCAGTAAATCCGGCTGCACCCCGGCTGATCTGCCGGCATTGGCCGAGGCCATCAACGCATTACCGCGCCTGAAATTGCGTGGCCTGATGGCGATTCCCGAGCCGACCGAAGATCGCGCCGAGCAAGACGCGGCCTTCGCCGCTATACAGAAATTGCAGGCCAGCCTCGATCTGCCGCTCGACACACTGTCCATGGGCATGAGCCACGACCTCGAGTCGGCCATTGCCCAAGGCGCCACTTGGGTGCGTATCGGTACCGCCCTGTTTGGCGCCCGTGATTATTCCCAGTCTTGAACCATTCCAGATAAGGACCACACATGAGCAACACACGTATTGCGTTTATCGGTGCGGGCAACATGGCGGCCAGTCTGATTGGCGGCCTGCGCGCCAAGGGTCTGGAAGCCGGACAGATCCGCGCCAGCGACCCGGGTGAAGAAACCCGCGCCAAGGTCAGTGCCGAACACGGCATCGAAACTTTCGCCGACAATGCTCAGGCCATCGACGGCGTCGATGTGATCGTGCTGGCGGTCAAGCCGCAGGCTATGAAAGCCGTGTGCGAAGCCATTCGCCCAAGCCTGAAACCCAATCAATTGGTGGTGTCGATTGCTGCCGGTATCACCTGTGCCAGCATGACCGCGTGGCTCGGCGAGCAGCCGATCGTGCGCTGCATGCCCAATACCCCGGCGCTGCTGCGCCAGGGCGTCAGCGGCTTGTACGCGACCAGCGAAGTGACTGCCGAGCAGCGTCAGCAAGCCGAAGAGCTGCTGTCCGCCGTCGGCATCGCCCTGTGGCTGAATGAAGAACAGCAACTGGACGCCGTCACCGCCGTGTCCGGTTCCGGCCCTGCCTACTTCTTCCTGCTGATCGAAGCCATGACTGCCGCCGGCGTCAAACTCGGCCTGCCGAAAGACGTCGCAGAACAACTGACCCTGCAAACGGCGCTGGGCGCAGCGCACATGGCGGTTTCCAGCGATGTCGACGCCGCCGAACTGCGCCGTCGCGTGACCTCGCCAAACGGCACCACGGAAGCTGCAATCAAATCATTCCAGGCCAATGGCTTTGAAGCCCTGGTCGAAACCGCACTCGGCGCCGCCGCGCACCGCTCGGCCGAAATGGCCGAACAACTGGGCAAATAAGGAGCCTTACATGATTGGATTGAACACCGCAGCGGTTTACGTGCTGCAAACCCTCGGCAGTCTGTACCTGCTGATCGTGCTGCTGCGCTTCGTACTGCAACTGGTACGGGCGAACTTCTACAACCCGCTGTGCCAGTTCATCGTCAAAGCGACCCAGCCACTGCTCAAGCCACTGCGCCGGATCATTCCGAGCCTGTTCGGTCTGGACATGTCGTCGCTGGTGCTGGCGATTCTGGTGCAACTGGCGCTGATGGCGCTGACCCTGCTGCTGACTTACGGCACCACCGGCAACCCGCTGCAACTGTTTATCTGGTCGCTGATCGGCGTGACCGCGCTGTTCCTGAAGATCTTCTTCTTCGCCCTGATCATCAGCGTGATCCTCTCGTGGGTCGCGCCGGGCAGCCACAATCCGGGTGCTGAACTGGTCAACCAGATCTGCGAGCCGGCGCTGGCGCCGTTCCGCCGCTTCCTGCCGAATCTTGGCGGTCTGGACCTGTCGCCAATCTTCGCCTTCCTCGCGTTGAAGCTGATCGACATGCTGGTGATCAACAATCTGGCGGCGATGACGATGATGCCGGAAATCCTGCGCTTGCTGATGTGAGCTGGTTCCGTTGGGACGGTGACGACTTGATCCTCGAGTGTCACCTGCAACCGGCAGCCCGTAGCGATGACTTCGCCGGGCTGCATGGGGATCGCTTGAAGATTCGCCTGACTGCGCCGCCGGTCGAGGGCAAGGCCAATGCTTATCTGATGGGTTTTCTGGCCAAGGCGTTTGGCGTTTCGAAGAGCCAGGTCAGTTTGCTCAGTGGTGAGTTGAACCGGCAAAAGCGGGTGAAGATCTGCTCGCCGAAGAAGTTGCCGGATTTGCCTGGGTTGGTTGGGCGCTTGTCTTGAGTTTTGCAGCGCCTGCGCCCCTCACCCCAGCCCTCTCCCCCTGGAGAGGGAGCCGATCCAGGGTGTTTTCGGAACCTGAGTTCAGCCCGGATAGATCAGGTCGGCGTAGCTCAAAAGAACACCTCGGTCGGTCCCCTCTACCTCTGGGAGAGGGCTAGGGTGAGGGCCGCTTGCCGCTAACCCCCCCGGTCTTTAGACTTACGCCTCATTTCAACGAGAGCAGGGTCGATGCCAACTGCCTTTCCCCCCGATTCTGTTGGTCTGGTGACGCCGCAAACCGCGCACTTCAGCGATCCGCTGGCGCTGGCCTGTGGCCGCTCGCTGGCCGCCTATGACCTGATCTACGAAACCTACGGCACGCTGAACGCGCAAGCGAGCAACGCCGTGCTGATTTGCCACGCCTTGTCCGGCCATCATCACGCCGCCGGCTACCACAGCGTCGACGACCGCAAACCCGGTTGGTGGGACAGCTGCATCGGCCCCGGCAAACCGATCGACACCAACAAGTTCTTCGTGGTCAGCCTGAACAACCTCGGCGGCTGCAACGGCTCCACCGGCCCGAGCAGCATCAACCCGGAGACCGGAAAACCGTTCGGTGCCGACTTCCCGGTACTCACCGTGGAAGACTGGGTGCACAGCCAGGCGCGTCTCGCTGATCTGCTCGGCATCGGCCAGTGGGCAGCCGTGATCGGCGGCAGCCTCGGCGGCATGCAGGCGCTGCAATGGACCATCACTTACCCGGATCGCGTGCGTCATTGCCTGGCCATCGCCTCGGCACCGAAGCTGTCGGCGCAGAACATCGCCTTCAACGAAGTGGCGCGTCAGGCGATCCTCACGGACCCGGAATTCCACGGTGGTTCGTTCCAGGAAGCGGGCGTGATCCCCAAGCGCGGGCTGATGCTGGCGCGGATGGTCGGGCACATCACCTACCTGTCCGACGATTCGATGGGCGAGAAATTCGGCCGTGGCCTCAAGAGCGAGAAGCTCAACTACGACTTCCACAGCGTCGAGTTTCAGGTCGAAAGCTACCTGCGTTATCAGGGCGAAGAGTTCTCCGGACGCTTCGACGCCAACACCTATCTGTTGATGACCAAGGCACTGGATTACTTCGATCCGGCGGCGAACTTCGACGATAACCTGGCGAAAACCTTCGAGAACGCCACGGCCAAGTTCTGCGTGATGTCGTTCACCACCGACTGGCGTTTCTCCCCGGCCCGTTCGCGGGAACTGGTGGACGCGCTGATGGCGGCACGCAAAGACGTCAGCTACCTGGAAATCGACGCACCGCAGGGCCACGACGCCTTCCTGATTCCGATCCCGCGCTACTTGCAGGCGTTCGGCAATTACATGAACCGCATCACGTTGTGAGAAAGCCATGAGAGCTGATCTGGAAATCATCCAGGAATGGATCCCCGCCGGCAGCCGCGTCCTCGACCTCGGTTGCGGTGACGGCGAGCTGCTGACCTGGCTGCGCGACAACAAGAACGTCACCGGTTATGGCCTGGAAAACGACGCTGACAACATTGCCCAGTGCGTGGCCAAAGGCGTCAACGTTATCGAGCAGGATCTGGACAAGGGGCTGGGCAACTTTGCCAGCAACAGTTTCGACATCGTCGTCATGACCCAGGCCCTGCAAGCCGTGCACTACCCGGACAAGATCCTCGACGAAATGCTCCGGGTCGGTCGCCAATGCATCATCACCTTCCCGAATTTTGGTCACTGGCGCTGCCGCTGGTACCTGGCGAGCAAGGGGCGCATGCCGGTCTCCGAGTTTTTGCCGTACACCTGGTACAACACACCGAACATTCACTTCTGCACCTTCGAAGACTTTGAAGAACTTTGCCGCGAACGTGATGCGAAGGTCATTGATCGGCTTGCCGTGGATCAACAGCACCGTCACGGGTGGGCCAGTAAGCTATGGCCTAATCTGTTAGGTGAGATCGGTATCTACCGCGTCAGCAGCCCGCAGCTTGCAGACCACAAAGTCGCGGTCTGAATCCCGTCATTTCGAGGAGCACGATCATGGGTCGTTTAGCGTTGTTGTTATTGACTGCCTGCCTGAGCGCCAGCGCCCTGGCGGCCGACGTCATCAAGGGCGAACGCAAGGAAACCTTCGGCGACGTCACGGTGCACTACAACACTTTCAACTCGACGTTTCTGACGCCGGACATCGCCAAGGCTGCGGAACTGGTGCGCAGCAAGAATCAGGGCGTGATCAATGTCTCGGTGATCAAGGACGGCAAACCGCTGGTCGCCAACGTCACCGGCACGGTCAAAGACCTGACCAGCCAGAGCGTGCCGCTGAATTTCCGCCAGATCACCGAACAGGGCGCGATCTACTACATCGCCCAGTATCCGGTTGAGCAGCAGGAAACCCGCACCTTTGAGATCAAGGTGCAGAACGGCGACAAGATCAACACCATCAATTTCAACCAAGAACTCTTTCCCGGCGAATGATGAACATCAAGCAGCTCGTACTGGCCAGCCATAACGCCGGCAAACTCAAAGAACTCCAGGCCATGCTCGGCGACTCGGTGCAACTGCGCTCGATTGGCGAGTGGAGCAAGGTCGAGCCGGAAGAAACCGGTCTGTCGTTCGTCGAGAACGCGATCCTCAAGGCACGCAACGCCGCACGTATTTCCGGGCTGCCGGCGCTGGCCGACGACTCAGGGCTGGCGGTGGATTTCCTTGGCGGTGCACCGGGCATCTATTCGGCGCGCTATGCCGATGGCAAGGGCGATGCGGCGAACAACGCCAAACTGCTCGATGCGCTGAAGGATGTGCCGCAAGCCGAGCGCGGCGCGCAGTTCGTTTGCGTACTGGCGCTGGTACGTCACGCCGATGATCCGTTGCCGATCCTCTGCGAAGGCTTGTGGCACGGGCGCATCCTCACCGCTGCCAGCGGCGAACACGGTTTCGGTTATGACCCGCTGTTCTGGGTGCCGGAGCGTGACGTCTCCAGCGCCGAATTGAGCCCGGCCGACAAGAACCAGATCAGCCACCGCGCCCGTGCAATGGATCTGCTGCGCCAGCGTCTGGGCTTGAAATGACCGGTGATTCTTCCGCGTCGTCGCTGATTGTCGGCGGCGCCGCCTCTTCGCCTCGGGCGCCGCTGCCGACGCTGCCGCCCCTGGCGCTGTACATCCACATCCCGTGGTGTGTGCGCAAATGCCCGTATTGCGACTTCAACTCGCACACCGCCAGCCCGGTGTTGCCGGAGCAGGAGTACGTCGACGCCTTGCTGGCCGATCTCGATCAGGATCTGCACGCCGTGTACGGGCGTGAAATCAGTTCGATCTTTTTCGGTGGCGGCACGCCGAGCCTGTTCAGCGCCGAAGCCCTCGGGCGACTGCTGGAAGGCGTCGAGCAGCGCATTCCATTTGCTCATGACATCGAAATCACTCTGGAAGCCAATCCCGGCACCTTCGAGCAAGAGAAGTTCGTCGCGTACCGCAAGCTGGGGATCAATCGCCTGTCGATTGGCATCCAGAGTTTCCAGCAGGAAAAGCTCAAGGCGCTGGGCCGGATTCACAACGGTGACGAAGCGGTGCGTGCTGCCGGCATGGCGCGTCAGGCCGGGTTCGATAACTTCAACCTCGACTTGATGCACGGCTTGCCGGATCAGTCGCTAGACGATGCCTTGAGCGATTTGCGCCAGGCTATCGAACTGAATCCGACGCACATCTCCTGGTATCAACTGACATTGGAACCGAACACCGTGTTCTGGAACCAGCCGCCGGTGCTGCCGGAGGACGACACGCTGTGGGACATTCAGGAAGCCGGGCAGGCGCTTTTGGCCGAGCACGGTTACGCGCAGTACGAAGTCTCGGCTTATGCCCAGGCCGGTCGGCCAGCGCGGCATAACCTCAATTACTGGAGCTTCGGCGACTTCATCGGCATCGGCGCGGGTGCGCACGGCAAGTTGAGTCATCCCGACGGACGCATCGTGCGTACCTGGAAGACCCGTCTGCCGAAGGACTATCTCAACCCGGCAAAAAGCTTCCAGGCTGGCGAAAAAGCCCTGACCAATGACGAGATGCCGTTCGAGTTTCTGATGAACGCTTTGCGCCTGACCGCTGGCGTCGAATCGCGCCTGTATCCGGAGCGCACCGGGCTGTCGCTGGAAAGCCTCTCCGAAGGCCGGGCCGCGGCAGAACAAAGCGGTCTGTTGCAGGTCGAACCGTCACGTCTGGCGGCCACCGAGCGCGGACAACTGTTTCTCAACGACTTGCTGCAACAATTTCTGAACTGAGCCCAGCCCTCAACTTCTGTCCTAAGGGAAAACGCATGGATTTGATACTCGACCTGCTCGCCACCGTCTCCCGCTGGAGCCGCAGCAACCTCTCGGAAATCGCCTTGGCGCTGGTGGGCTGTCTGTTGGTGCTGTTCGGCGCCGACTTCAAAGGCTGGGTCGAGCAGCGCCTGGGCAGCATCGCCGGCGCCTTGCGCGTACCGCTGATGGCGCTGCTGTGCGTGATCGGCAGCGGCGCAGCGCTGATTTACGCCACGCCGTGGGTAATCAAAGGCTTGAGCCAGTTCAACAACTACAGCCTGGCGCCAGTGCTGCTGGTAGTCCTCGTCCTCATCGGCGTGGTCGCCGACCGCCGCTGATCTTTCGGCCGCTTTTGATCGTTCCCATGCTCCGCGTGGGAATGCCTCAATGGACGCTCTGCGTCCGCTGTGGGACGCAGAGCGTCCCGGGCAGCATTCCCACGCAGAGCGTGGGAACGATCATTGCGTGATGCTTAGGCGAGTTTTTCGAACTTCAGGTCCCAGACGCCATGGCCAAGACGTTCGCCGCGGCGTTCGAACTTGGTGATCGGGCGTTCGGCCGGGCGTGGCACGCACTTGCCGTCTTCGGCGAGATTGCGGTAGCCCGGGGCGACGTTCATCACTTCCAGCATGTATTCGGCGTACGGTTCCCAGTCGGTAGCCATGTGCAGAATGCCGCCAACCTTCAACTTGCTGCGCACCAGTTCAGCGAACGACGCCTGAACGATACGACGTTTGTGGTGACGGCTCTTGTGCCACGGATCCGGGAAGAACAGCATCAGGCGGTCGAGGCTATTGTCGGCGATGCAGCGGTTGAGCACCTCGATCGCGTCGCAATCGTAGACGCGCAGGTTGGTCAGACCCTGGGTCAGCACGCCATTGAGCAGCGCGCCAACACCCGGACGGTGAACCTCAACACCGATGAAATCCTGCTCCGGCGCCGCCGCGGCCATTTCCAGCAGCGAGTGGCCCATGCCGAAACCGATCTCCAGCGAGCGCGGTGCCGAACGGCCGAACACTTGATCGTAATCCACCGGCGCGTCAGCCAGCGGCAGCACGTACAGCGGCGCGCCCTGATCCAGACCGCGTTGCTGGCCTTCGGTCATGCGCCCGGCGCGCATCACGAAACTCTTGATGCGGCGGTGTTGGCGCTCGTCGCCCTCTTCCGTCTGGATAGGCGTGTCGTTCGATTCAGTCATCAATGGCTCTTACTTGATCAGACCATCCAGCGGCGAAGAGGCGCTGGCATAGAGTTTTTTCGGCATACGGCCAGCAAGGTAGGCCAGGCGGCCTGCAACGATGGCGTGTTTCATGGCTTCAGCCATCATCACCGGCTGCTGGGCGTGGGCGATCGCCGAGTTCATCAGCACCGCATCGCAACCCAGTTCCATGGCGATGGTCGCGTCGGACGCAGTGCCGACACCGGCATCGACCAACACAGGAATCTTGGCTTCTTCGAGGATGATCTGCAGGTTGTACGGGTTGCAGATCCCCAGACCGGAACCGATCAGACCGGCCAGCGGCATGACCGCGATGCAGCCGATTTCTGCCAGTTGACGGGCGATGATCGGGTCATCGCTGGTGTACACCATCACGTCGAAACCTTCCTTGACCAGCGTTTCCGCGGCCTTGAGGGTTTCGATCACGTTAGGAAACAGGGTTTTCTGGTCAGCCAGTACTTCCAGCTTCACCAGGTTGTGACCATCGAGCAGCTCACGGGCCAGACGACAGGTGCGCACGGCTTCGATGGCGTCGTAGCAACCGGCGGTGTTTGGCAGGAAGGTGTAGCGCTCCGGCGACAGCACATCGAGCAGGTTCGGCTCGCCTTCGATCTGGCCCAGGTTGGTGCGGCGCACGGCGAAGGTGACGATCTCGGCACCCGAGGCTTCGATGGCCTGACGGGTTTCTTCCATGTCACGGTACTTGCCGGTACCGACCAGCAAACGCGACTGGTAAGTACGACCGGCCAGCACAAAAGGCTTGTCGCTACGAACGATGCTCATGGGGAATCCTCTTTAGGAGTGAGGGTCTTGCAGAATTCTGTACCCTTGCGGGCCGGGCGATCAGCCGCCGCCGATGGCGTGCACCACTTCGACGTTGTCACCGTCATTGAGCGTGGTGCTGGCATGCTGGCTGCGCGGGACGATATCCAGATTGAGTTCGACTGCCACCCGGCGTCCGGTCAGTTCCAGACGGGTGATCAGGGCCGCAACAGTCTCGCCGTCGGGCAGTTCAAGGGATTCACCGTTCAACTGAATGCGCATGCGCAACGCCGCCATCATTTTTAGGGGCTGGCATTCTAGCCCGATCATGACCTAAAGGTCAGCACCAAGCGTCAAGCGGTTGGTTGCAGGCGCCAGGCGGCGAGGCCCAGGCAAACCCAACCGGCCAGAAATGCCAGACCGCCGAACGGAGTGATGATGCCGAGTTTGCTGATACCGGTGATGGTCAGCACGTACAGGCTACCGGAGAACAGCAGAATGCCCACGGTGAACGACACGCCGGCCCAAGCGACCAGCCGCCCCTGAATCTGCGTGGCCAACAGCGCCACTCCGAACAGTGCCAGGGTGTGCACCAGTTGATAAGTGACGCCGGTGTGGAAAATAGACAGATATTCAGGCGTCAGTCGGCTTTTCAGGCCATGGGCGGCGAATGCGCCCAACGCAACACCGGTGAAACCGAAAAAAGCGGCCAGCATCAAAAAGCCACGCAGCATTGGGAACTCCAGTCAGACGCGATCGGCAGGGTCTGTATAATGGCCCGCTCCACCGGTTCGGCCAAGCCATCTCTATGCTGCGTACTATTTTCCGTCGTCTCACGAAGGCCCTGCTCTGGTTCGCCGGCGGCAGTGTCTTGCTGGTGCTGGTGTTTCGCTTCGTACCGCCGCCGGGCACGGCGTTGATGGTCGAGCGCAAGGTCGAATCCTGGGTCGATGGTGAGCCGATTGACCTGCAGCGCACATGGAAGCCGTGGGACGAGATCTCCGACGATCTCAAAGTGGCGGTCATGGCCGGTGAGGATCAGAAGTTTCCCGAGCATTGGGGTTTTGACTTCAGTGCGATCCAGGCCGCACTGGCGCACAACGAACTCGGCGGCTCGATTCGCGGCGCCAGCACCTTGAGCCAGCAAGTGTCGAAGAACCTGTTTCTGTGGGCCGGCCGCAGCTATCTGCGTAAAGGCCTGGAGGCCTGGTTTACCGCGCTGATCGAGGTGTTCTGGCCCAAGCAGCGGATTCTTGAGGTGTACCTGAACAGCGTCGAGTGGGATGACGGGGTGTTTGGCGCCGAAGCTGCGGCCCGCCATCACTTTGGCGTGAGCGCGAAGTCGTTGTCGCGGCAGCAGGCGAGTTATCTGGCGGCCGTTCTACCCAATCCGCGTGTCTGGAGTGCGAGTCATCCAACCGCTTATGTGTCGCGCCGGGCCGGGTGGATTCGGCAGCAGATGAGTCAGTTGGGTGGGGATAGTTATCTGTTGGGGCTCAACGATTCGCGCCGCGCACCGTGGTCTCGATAGCCAGTCAAGATTCTTCCAAACCCTAAAGATCCCTGTGGGAGCGGGCTTGCCCGCGATAGCGGTAGTTCAGCCACCATCTACATGACTGACCCGACGCCATCGCTGGCAAGCCAGCTCCCACAGGGATTGATGCTGCCCTGACATATGCGCATAAAAAAACGCCCCGATCATCGCTGATCGGGGCGTTTTTTATTGCCTGCTCGCCGGTTATGCGGCGATCGATAACTTGAGCTTGTTCATCGCGCTCTTCTCGAGCTGACGGATCCGCTCGGCCGACACGTTGTACTTCTGCGCCAGGTCGTGCAGCGTGGCTTTCTCTTCTGCCAGCCAGCGCTGGTAGAGGATGTCACGGCTGCGTTCGTCCAGCACTTCCAGCGCTTCGTGCAGGTTGCTGTTGGAGTTGTCGCTCCAGTCGGCATCTTCCAGTTGACGCGCCGGGTCGTACCGGTGGTCTTCCAGATAGTTGGCCGGCGACTGGAAAGCACTGTCGTCGTCCGCTTCCGCGGCCGGGTCGAAGGCCATGTCATGGCCGGTCAGGCGACTTTCCATCTCGCGCACTTCCCGCGGCTCGACGCCGAGGCTTTCCGCCACACGGTGGACTTCCTCGTTGTTCAGCCACGCCAGACGTTTCTTCTGGCTGCGCAGGTTGAAGAACAGCTTGCGCTGGGCCTTGGTGGTCGCGACTTTCACAATGCGCCAGTTGCGCAGGATGAACTCGTGAATTTCCGCCTTGATCCAGTGCACGGCGAACGACACCAGACGCACACCCATTTCCGGGTTGAAGCGCTTCACGGCCTTCATCAGGCCGACGTTACCTTCCTGGATCAGGTCAGCCTGAGCCAGACCGTAGCCGGAATAGCTACGGGCGATATGTACGACAAAACGCAGGTGGGCGAGCACCATCTGCCGAGCCGCCCCCAAATCCTGCTCATAGTAGAGACTCTCGGCCAGTTCACGCTCCTGCTCCGGCGTCAGCAATGGAATGCTGTTGACGGTGTGCACGTAAGCTTCCAGGTTCGCACCCGGAACCAACGCATACGCAGGTTGCAAAGAATTGGTCATACGAAAAAACCTCCCACTTACATACTCGTGCCTCTCGGCACTGCGAAAAATTGACCGGGAATTCAAGTACAAGTTCCCAAAAAAACCGCGAGGCCAATCACGCGCAAAAAAGATTCTACTTCGGCGCCAACTCCCTGAGATGACGTGCGACTGCAATCCATGCACCGATATAACCCAACAGCACCGCGCCAAGCAAGAGCGACAGACCGTCGGCAACTGGCACTCCGGCCAGCGCGAAATCACTGCCGTACAAGCCGGCCAACCCAACCACCGCATCGTTCAGCCAGTTCAGGCCAAACGCCAATACGCCCCAGGACAGTAGCCCCGCACCGAAGCCATACAACGCGCCCATATAAAGGAAAGGGCGACGCACATAACTGTCAGTGCCGCCGACGAGTTTAATCACTTCTATCTCGGTGCGGCGGTTTTCAATATGAAGACGAATGGTATTGCCTATCACCAAAAGTAATGCAGAAACCAGCAGCACTGTCAGACCGAAGACAAAACGATCGCCAAGCTTGAGGATGGCGGCCAGACGCTCGACCCAGACTAGATCAAGTTGCGCCTGTTGTACCTTGGGCAGTTCGGAAAGTTTTTGTCTTAATGCTTCCAGCGTTGGCTTGTCGACTTCATTCGGAGTGACCAGTACCACGCCCGGCAACGGGTTCTCCGGCAGCTCGCGCAGGGCTTCACCCAGTCCGGACTGTTGCTGGAACTCTTCCAGCGCCTGATCACGGCCGACATATTCAGCATCAGCTACGCCGGGCATGCCTTTGATCTGTTCGCGCAACGACTCGCCCTGTTCCGGGCTGGCGTCGAGTTGCAGATACAGCGAGATCTGCGCCGCCCGCTGCCACGAACCACCAAGACGTTCGACGTTGTTGAGCAACAGCGAAAGCCCCATCGGCAGGCTCAGCGCCACGGCCATCACCATGCAGGTGAAGAAACTGCCAATCGGCTGCTTGCCGAGGCGACGCAGGCTGTCGAGCAGGCTGGCACGATGGCTTTCGACCCACGCACGGAACAACGTGGCGAAGTCCGGACCGTCGTCTTCGTCGTGCTTTTTCTTTTTCGGCGGCTGCGGATCGGCGGCTTTCGGGGCCACGCGCTCGGAAACCTTCGGACTGCGTGTTGCACTCATACCCCGGCCTCCCCGTCGCCGATCAATCGGCCACGTTGCAGGGTCAACATGCGGTGACGCATGCGCGCGATCAGCGCCAGGTCGTGACTGGCGATCAGCACGCTGGTGCCCAGACGGTTGATGTCTTCGAACACGCCCATGATTTCCGCCGCCAGACGCGGGTCGAGGTTACCGGTCGGTTCGTCCGCCAGCAGCAAGGCCGGGCGGTGCACGATGGCGCGGGCAATGCCGACGCGCTGTTGCTGACCGGTGGACAGGTCGCCCGGGTACAGATCGGTTTTATCCGACAGCGCCACGCGTTCCAGCGCCGAATCGACACGCTTGGCGATTTCGGCCTTGGACAAGCCAAGAATCTGCAGCGGCAAGGCGACGTTGTTGAACACCGTGCGATCGAACAGCAACTGGTGATTCTGGAATACCACACCGATCTGCCGGCGCAGGAACGGAATCTGCGCGTTGCTGATGGTGCTCAGGTCTTGCCCGGCCAGCAGCAGTTTGCCACTGGTCGGACGTTCCATCGCCAGCAACAGGCGCAACAACGTGGATTTACCGGCACCGGAGTGGCCGGTGACAAACAAGAACTCGCCACGACGGACTCGAAAGCTCAGCTCATGCAAGCCGACGTGACCGTTCGGGTAGCGTTTACCGACCTGTTCGAAACGAATCATGAACGCTCCCGCTCGGCAAACAGTGCCTGGACAAAGGGTTCGGCTTCAAAGGTACGCAAATCGTCGATGCCTTCACCGACGCCGATGTAGCGGATCGGCAGGCCAAACTGCTTGGCCAGGGCGAAGATCACCCCGCCCTTGGCGGTACCGTCGAGCTTGGTCAGCGCCAGGCCGGTCAGTTCGACGGTCTGGTTGAATTGCTTGGCCTGATTGATGGCGTTCTGGCCAGTACCGGCGTCGAGCACCAGCAGCACTTCGTGCGGCGCGTCAGCGTCGAGCTTGCCAATCACACGGCGAACCTTCTTCAGCTCTTCCATCAGGTTGTCTTTGGTGTGCAGACGACCGGCGGTGTCAGCGATCAAAACGTCGATGCCGCGGGCCTTGGCAGCCTGCACGGCGTCGAAGATCACCGAAGCCGAGTCGGCGCCGGTGTGCTGGGCGATCACCGGAATCTTGTTGCGCTCGCCCCAGACCTGCAATTGTTCTACAGCGGCGGCACGGAAGGTGTCACCGGCGGCGAGCATGACTTTCTTGCCTTCCAGTTGCAGCTTCTTCGCCAGTTTGCCGATGGTGGTGGTTTTGCCGGCGCCGTTGACGCCGACTACCAGAATCACGAAAGGCTTGTTCTGCGAGGCGATTTTCAGCGGTTGTTCGACCGGTTTGAGCATCGCGGCCAGTTCGGCCTGCAGGGATTTGTACAGCGCGTCGGCGTCGGCCAGCTCTTTGCGCGCGACCTTCTGTGTCAGGCGCTGGATAATCTGCGTGGTGGCTTCGACACCCACGTCGGCGGTGAGCAGACGGGTTTCGAGGTCATCGAGCAGATCGTCATCGATGGTTTTGCGGCCGAGGAACAGGCTGGCCATGCCCTCGCCGATGCTGGCGCTGGTTTTCGACAAACCTTGCTTGAGGCGGGCGAAGAAACCGGCTTTGGTTTCTTCGGTGCGCGGGGCTTCGACCGGGGCCTCGGCAACCACTTCGACTGGAGTAACAGGAGCAGCGACAACCGGTGCAGGTGCAGGTGCAGGTGCAGGTGCAGGTGCAGGTGCAGGTGCAGGTGCAGGTGCAGGTGCAGGTGCAGGTGCAGGCTCGGGCTCTTGGACAACTGGCGCAACAAACACGGGCGCAACAGGCTCGACAACAACCGGCGCAGGCTCAACTACCGGCTCAACCACCGGCGCCGGAGCAACCTCTGCAACGAATGCAGCAGGCGCAGGAATGTCTGGGGTGATGTGCGGCGCTGCCTCTTCAACCAATGCCACTGGCTCTTCCGCCACTGGCAAAGTCAGCCATGGCTCAGCCGCCGGGGTCAGCGGCAATTCCGCCGCTACAGGCGCTTCAGGCTCGGGTTCTGGCTCGACCGGTTGCAGCACCGGCTCGGCAATCGGCAGAACGATCGGTGCCGGCTCTTCTTCTATAACCGGAGCAGGTTCCGGTGCAGGCTCAGGAATCGCGGGCGGCTGTTCGACGACGGGTTCCTGCGGTTTCTTACGCAGCCATCCGAACAGGCTTTTCTTCTCGCCAGCCGCAGCTGGGGTCTTCTTGTCGTCGTTGGAACCAAACATGGAGGACGGCTATCTCACGGTAGCGACGCGCCATAAGGGCGCCCCGGCAAATAAATATTCGATGCAGAACAGACTGTGTTTCATCCAGCTTGTTCACGCGCAACATTTTGTCGAGGCGCCACAGGCACCTCAAAGGTCGATTAATACGAAGGACTGGAACGGCATCGTCGGCGAAAACGCAGAGTTTAGCTGACAAACTCAAAGCTTCTTCCGGGAACCCATACAACCTATCGACCGATCAGTGGCTTGATAGGCGTGGCCGCCAGTAAAACGGATCAGTATCCTAGCACCTCCTCGCCCGCCTAGGCTAAGACCAAGCGGGCAGCCCAACAGGTTAAAAAACGAATGAATGCTCTAGCCCGCCGCGCTGCAGGCCTGCTGCTCAGCACAGTCTGCCTGCCCCTTTCGGCCCTGGCGGCCGACCCGCAACCGACCCACGAATTCACCCTCGACAACGGCCTCAAGGTCGTCGTGCGCGAAGACCATCGCGCGCCCGTGGTGGTCTCGCAGGTCTGGTACAAGGTCGGCTCCAGCTACGAAACCCCGGGCCAGACCGGTTTGTCCCACGCGCTTGAACACATGATGTTCAAGGGCAGCGAGAAAGTCGGTCCCGGCGAAGCCTCTTTGATCCTGCGCGACTTGGGCGCCGAAGAGAACGCTTTCACCAGCGACGACTTCACCGCTTATTACCAAGTGTTGGCGCGCGACCGTCTGGGCGTAGCCTTCGAACTGGAAGCGGACCGCATGGCCAATCTGCGCCTGCCGGCCGACGAGTTCGCCAAGGAAATCGAAGTCATCAAGGAAGAGCGCCGCTTGCGCACCGATGACAAGCCGATGTCCAAAGCCTACGAGCGCTACAAGGCCATGGCCTACCCGGCCAGCGGCTACCACACGCCGACCATTGGCTGGATGGCCGACCTCGACCGCATGAAGGTCGAAGAGCTGCGCCACTGGTACCAATCCTGGTACGTGCCGAACAACGCCACACTGGTGGTGGTCGGCGACGTGACCCCGGACGAAGTGAAAACCCTCGCCCAGCGCTATTTCGGCCCGATCGCCAAGCGCGACGTGCCACCGGCGAAAAAACCGCTGGAGCTGGCCGAGCCCGGCGAACGCCAGATCACCCTGCACGTGCAGACTCAGTTGCCTAGCTTGATGCTCGGTTTCAACGTGCCAAGCATTGCGACGGCTGAAGACAAACGCTCGGTCAACGCCTTGCGCCTGATCTCGGCCCTGCTCGACGGCGGTTACAGCGGGCGCATCCCGACGCAACTGGAGCGCGGCGAAGAACTGGTCTCCGGCGGTTCGTCGAGCTACGACGCCTACACCCGTGGCGACAGCCTGTTCACCCTCTCGGCAACGCCGAACACGCAGAAGAAAAAGACCATGGCGCAAGCCGAGGCCGGTCTGTGGAAGTTGCTGGAGCAGCTGAAAACCACCGCGCCGTCCGCCGAAGAACTCGAGCGCGTACGTGCGCAAGTGATCGCCGGTCTGGTGTTCGAACGTGATTCGATCACCAGCCAGGCCACCGCCATCGGCCAACTGGAAACCGTCGGTCTGTCGTGGAAACTGATGGACACCGAACTCGCCGATCTGGAAAGCGTGACCCCGCAAGACATCCAGAACGCCGCCAAGCTGTATTTCACCCGCGAACGTCTCAGCGTCGCCCACGTCCTGCCACTGGAGACGATTCATGAGTAAGCGCAAATCCCCACGCCTGCTGCTCGGCCTGATCGCCGTGGCGGTGATTGGCTCTGCCGCGTTCTACCTGTCGCCGGGCGCTGACAGCAATGCCAGCGAAGCCCTCGACAACGCCAAGTCCAGCCAGAAGCTGCAATCGCTGGCCGAACTCGACGGCAAGGCCCCGGCCAGCCGCAAACTCGACGTGCAAACCTGGAACACCGCCGCAGGCGCCAAAGTGCTGTTCGTCGAAGCCCATGAGCTGCCGATGTTCGACATGCGCCTGATCTTCGCCGCCGGCAGCAGCCAGGACGGCAGCGCATCGGGTCTGGCGGTACTGACCAACGCGATGCTCAACGAAGGTGTTGCCGGTAAAGACGTCGGCGCCATCGCTCAGGGCTTTGAAGGTCTGGGGGCGGATTTCGGCAACGGTGCGTTCAAGGACATGGCGTTGGCCTCGCTGCGCAGCCTGAGTGCTGCCGACAAACGCGAACCGGCCTTGAAGCTGTTCTCGGAAGTGGTCGGTAAACCGACCTTCCCGGCCGACTCCTTCGCGCGTATCAAGAACCAGATGCTCGCCGGTTTCGAATACCAGAAACAGAACCCCGGCAAACTCGCCAGCCTTGAGCTGATGAAGCGTCTTTATGGCGACCACCCGTACGCGCATTCGAGCGACGGTAACCCACAGAGCGTGCCGAAGATTACCCTTGCGCAGTTGCGTGAGTTCCACGCCAAGGCCTACGCCGCTGGCAACGTGGTCATCGCGCTGGTCGGTGATCTGTCGCGCGCGGAAGCCGAGGCGATTGCCAATCAGGTCTCCTCGGCCCTGCCCAAAGGCCCGGCGCTGGCGAAAATCGCTCAGCCGCAGGAACCGAAAGCCAGCATCAACCACATCGAGTTCCCGTCGAAGCAAACCAATTTGATGCTCGCGCAACTGGGCATCGACCGTGACGATCCGGATTACGCGGCGCTGTCGATGGGCAACCAGATCCTCGGTGGTGGCGGTTTCGGCACGCGCCTGATGAGCGAAGTGCGTGAGAAACGCGGCCTGACCTACGGCGTGTACTCGGCATTCAGCCCGATGCAGGCACGTGGCCCGTTCATGATCAACCTGCAGACCCGCGCAGAAATGAGCGAAGGCACCCTGAAACTGGTGCAGGACGTGCTCGCCGACTATCTGAAAACCGGGCCGACGCAGAAAGAGCTCGATGACGCCAAACGCGAACTGGCCGGCAGCTTCCCGCTGTCCACCGCGAGCAATGCCGATATCGTCGGCCAACTTGGCGCGATGGGCTTCTATAATCTGCCGCTGAGCTATCTGGACGATTTCATGCGTCAGTCGCAAAGCCTGACCGTGGAACAAGTCCGCGACGCCCTGAACAAACATCTGAGCACGGACAAAATGGTCATCGTCACCGCTGGCCCGACCGTGCCGCAAAAGCCGTTACCGGCCCCATCTGATAAACCTGCCGAGCAACCGCTCGGGGTTCCGGAGCATTAATGGCAACTCGTTCCCCTAAAAAGCCTGCGCACAACGTCCACAACGGTGTGAACCAGTTGCGCATCATTGGCGGCCAATGGCGCAGCCGCAAGCTGAGCTTCCCCGATGCGCCGGGCCTGCGCCCGACGCCGGACCGCGTGCGTGAAACCCTGTTCAACTGGCTCGCGCCGTATGTTGAAGGGGCCAAGGTACTCGATCCGTTCGCCGGCAGCGGCGCGCTGTTTCTCGAAGCGCTGTCCCGTGGCGCGGCCATGGGCCAGGCACTGGATGCCAGCAACATTGCGGTGTCCAGCCTGAAAGAACACCTCGGTACCCTGCGCTGCACCAACGGCCAGGTGCAGACTGCCGACGCCCTGCGTTATCTGGAAACCCAGACCGCCAGCGCGTACGACCTGGTGTTCCTCGATCCGCCGTTCAACCAGAACCTGCTGCCTGCCGTCTGCACCTTGCTCGAAGAGCGTCAGTGGCTGGCGCCGGACTCGTGGATCTACACTGAAAGCGAAACGGCGCCATCGACGCTGGGCCTGCCGGGCAACTGGCGCCTGCACCGCGAACAGAAATCCGGCCGGGTTTACTACGCGCTGTGGCAACGTACGGCAGAGATCGCCGGTTAATCGACCGGTCTGAATAGGCGGCGCCCCTTCCAACAGGGTCGCCGCTCTGCATCGAGAATCATCGTGTCCAGCTCTTCAGAACGCTTCACCCCCGCCCTCGGCCTCGGCAATCCGCACCTGCAAACCTTGTGGGGGCCGCTGTGGCGCAAAACCGTACATATCGAGCGTGAACGTGAACGCCTGTGGCTCGAGGATGGCGACTTCCTCGACCTCGACTGGCACGGCCCGCACACCGCCGATGCGCCCCTGGTGTTGGTACTGCACGGCCTGACCGGCTCCTCCAATTCGCCTTACGTCGCCGGTATCCAGAAGGCGCTGGCCGATCAAGGCTGGGCCAGCGTGGCGCTGAACTGGCGTGGCTGTTCCGGTGAACCGAATCTGCTCCCGCGCAGTTATCACTCCGGCGCCAGCGAAGACCTCGCCGAGACTATCAAGCACCTGCGCGCCAAACGACCATTGGCACCGTTGTATGCCGTCGGCTACTCCCTGGGCGGCAACGTGCTGCTCAAACATCTTGGGGAAACCGGCAGCGCCAGCGGTGTGCTCGGTGCAGTCGCAGTGTCGGTGCCGTTTCGCCTCGACCAATGCGCCGACCGCATCGGCCAGGGATTTTCCAAGGTCTATCAGGCGCACTTCATGCGCGAGATGGTCGCTTACATCAAGAACAAGCAACGGCAGTTTCAGCATGACGGTCGCGAAGACGGACTCGCCGCGCTGGCAGCCCTCGGCTCGCTGGAAAACATGCGCACGTTCTGGGATTTCGATGGCCGGGTAACCGCGCCGTTGCACGGTTTCAATGATGCCGAGGATTACTATCGCCGCGCTTCAAGCCGCTACTTCCTCGGTGAGATCCGCACGCCGACCCTGATCATTCAGGCGGCGGACGATCCGTTCGTGTTCCCGCACAGCTTGCCGCAAGCCAGTGAGCTGTCGGCCTCGATTGCCTTCGAATTGCAGGCACGCGGCGGGCATGTCGGCTTTGTCGACGGCTCCCTGCGTCAGCCCGGTTACTATCTTGAACGACGCATTCCACAGTGGCTGGCGCGCGTGCCCGCATGAGCGATCAGGGCGAGTCGATCCGCTTCTGGCAAACCGCGCCGCTGGCCGGGGTCGAGTTGTTGTCGGCGCGCTACATCGAGCAGCGCTTCGCCCCGCATGTGCACGACGGATTCGTGATCGGCATGATCATGGCCGGTGCCCAGCGTTATCGCTATCGCGGCGCCGAGCATCTGGCCGGCAGCGGCACACTGGTGTTGATCAATCCGGACGAATTGCACACCGGGCACAAAGGCACCGAGGACGGCTGGCTGTATCGGGCGTTTTATCCCGATACTTCACAGATCGTTTCGTTGCTGGATGAGCTGGAGCTGTCCACCACGAGTCTGCCGGCGTTCGGCGCCACGCTGTATCGCGATGCGGATCTGGTCAACGGCTTTGCGCAATTGCACCGCTTGCTGGAAAGCCCAGCGACCGCGCTGCAACAGCAAACGGTGTGGCGCGAGATGATGTTGCTGCTGTTGCAGCGCCATGCGGCGGTGCCGGTGCCCGGTCGAGCCGGCAAGGAACACCGCGCAGTGCTGTTGGGCAAAGAATTGCTGAACGCGCAACTGGCGGCGCCACCGTCACTTGAAGAGCTCGCGGCGGCGGTCAATCTGTCGCCGTTCCATTTCGCCCGAGTGTTTCGCCGCGCTACTGGTATGCCGCCGCACACCTGGCTGATGCAGCAACGTATCGCTCAGGCGCGCGCACTTCTGCAGCACGGCTGCCTGCCGGTGGAGGTCGCCACACAATTGGGGTTTGCCGACCAGAGCCATTTGAGCCGGCAGTTCAAGCAGGCTTATGGCGTCGGGCCCGCTGCCTACCGTAGCGCCCGGATGGAAAGCTAAAAGATCGCAGCCTTCGGCAGCTCCTACAGGGAAATGCATTCCAATGCAGGAGCCGCCGAAGGCTGCGATCTTTTGATCTTATTCGCCGGTGGCGATACCGCGCGAAGGCTCGTTGATCCACTCGCTCCATGATCCAGCGTACAACGACCCCAACGGATAACCCGCCAGGCACAACGCAAACAGGTTGTGACACGCCGTCACGCCGGAACCGCAATACGCCACCAGATCCGCTGGCGAGCGCTCGCCGAGCTTGGCGGCAAAACGTTGTTTGAGCTGATCCGCCGGCAGGAATCGCCCATCGTTGCCGAGGTTGTCGGTGAACGCCGCGCATTGCGCGCCGGGAATGTGCCCGGCAATCGGATCAATCGGCTCAACTTCACCCTTGAATCGCGGCAAAGCCCGAGCATCAATCAAGGTCAACGCAGGTTGGCTAAGACGCTTTTGCAATTTTTCGGCGCTGATCAGCAGGCTCATATCCGCCTGACCACTGAAACTACCGCGACTGACCGTCGGCGCATCCAGGCTCAGCGGCAGCCCCGCCGCATGCCACGCCTTGAGCCCGCCATCGAGAATGAACACGCCATCGCGCTTGCCCAGCCACGCCAGCAACCACCACGCCCGCGCCGCGTAGGCACCGGGACCGTCATCGTACAAAATCACATCGCTGTCGTTGTTGATGCCCCAGGTCTGCAGCCGCTCGATCAACGCCGCCGGCTCGGGCAACGGATGACGGCCAGTCACGCCTTTCACCACTTTACCGCTGAGGTCACGCTCAAGATCGGCGAAGCTCGCCCCGGCAATGTGCCCTTCGGCATAGCTGCGCTGGCCGTAGTCCGGGTCTTCGAGGGCAAAACGACAATCGAGAATCACCAGTCCCGGCTGCGCCCTGCGGGCATCCAGTGCTTCGGGGCTGATCAGTTGCGCAATCGGCATAACAGGCTCCTGGGGGATTTCAACAGAACGGTTTATTTCACGTCTTCGAGGGCCTGGGCCAGCGGCACGTAGAACTCCTCGAACAACGCATTGACCTCGTCTCGCGCCTGCTCGGTGACAAACCCGGCTTCCAGCACCAGCACCTGATACACGCCACGTTTAATGGCTTGTTCACTGAGGTGGTTGGAATTCTCGCGGGTGGTGCACAGGAAGCGCACCCACGACGTCAGGATGATCCAGGCATTGAGGGTCAGGGATTCGATTTGCACGCGGTCCATATCGAGAATCCCGGCGGCGACAAAACCTTCGTAGATCGCCGCGCCCTGAATCACACAGCGTTGCGAGAAGCGCCGATAGCGGGCGGCCAGTTCCGGATCGCTGTCGAGCAGATGCTCCAGATCGCGGTGCAGAAAGCGGTAGCGCCACATCGCCGAGAGCAATTCCTTGAGATAGAAACGCTTGTCCTCGACCGTCGCCGCACGCCCCTGCGGCGGACGCAGAAAGCTGTCCACGAGGCTTTCGTACTCACTGAACAACACGGCGATGATCGCCTGCTTGTTGGGGAAGTGGTAGTACAGATTGCCGGGAGAAATCTCCATGTGGGCGGCAATGTGATTAGTGCTGATGCTGCGCTCGCCCTGTTGATTGAACAGCTCAAGGCTGTTCAGCACGATACGCTCGCTGGTTTTTATTCGTGGGGCCATGGCTTGAGCTTTAATTCAGAGTGCGTTGGGGGGCATCTTACGACCTAACCGGAAATGGATAAAACAATGCTGTGCAAGGAAGTCATTTGACTTTCTAGAGCATAGACTCTAAAAAGTTCATCATTACAATAAATCCGGAGCAGACCATGACTGCCGACATTGCCTACCTGCAAACGCTGCAACAACCGCTGGCCGAGCTGGACCGGTTGTTCGAGGCGCAGCGGGCTGCGTATGCCGCGAACCCGATGCCACCCGCCGCCCAACGCCAGCAATGGCTCAAGGCGCTGAGTGATTTGCTGAGCAACGAGCGTCAGGCATTGATCGAGGCAATCAGCTCCGATTTCAGCCATCGCAGCGCCGATGAAACCCTGCTCGCCGAGCTGATGCCAAGCCTGCACGGCATTCATTACGCCAGCCGTCATCTCAAAGGCTGGATGAAAGCTTCGCGACGCAAGGTCGGCATCGCGTTCCAGCCTGCTTCGGCAAAAGTGGTGTATCAGCCTCTGGGCGTAGTCGGCGTCATCGTGCCGTGGAATTACCCGCTGTATCTGGCCGTCGGCCCGCTGGTCGGCGCCCTGGCAGCGGGTAACCGGGTGATGCTCAAACTCAGTGAATCGACCCCGGCCACCGGCTTGTTGATGAAAGAGTTGCTGGCGAGAATTTTCCCCGAAGACCTGGTCTGCGTGGTGCTCGGTGAAGCCGACATCGGCGTGGCGTTCTCGCGCTTGCGCTTCGACCACTTGCTGTTTACCGGCGCCACCAGCATCGGCAAACACGTGATGCGCGCCGCCGCCGAAAACCTGACCCCGGTCACCCTGGAACTGGGCGGCAAGTCGCCGGCTATCGTCTCCCACGATGTGCCGCTCAAGGATGCTGCCGAGCGCATCGCCTTCGGTAAAACCCTCAACGCCGGCCAGACCTGCGTTGCCCCGGATTACGTGCTGGTGCCGGAAGACCGGGTCGGTGCTTTTGTCGAAGCCTATCGCCAGGCCGTGCAGGGTTTCTATCCGACACTCACTGACAATCCGGACTACACGGCGATCATCAACGAACGTCAATTGGCACGGCTCAACGGCTACGTCAGCGACGCCACCAGCAAGGGTGCGCTGTTGATTCCGCTGTTCGAGCAGGGCCAGGGCCGGCGCATGCCGCACAGCGTGCTGCTGAATGTCAGCGACGAGATGACGGTGATGCAGGACGAAATCTTCGGGCCGCTGCTGCCGATCGTGCCGTATCAGGATCTGGAGCAGGCATTCGCTTACATCAATCAGCGGCCACGTCCTCTGGCTCTTTACTACTTTGGCTACGACAAACGCGAACAGAACCGTGTGCTGCACGAAACCCATTCCGGCGGCGTGTGCCTGAACGACACGTTGCTGCATGTGGCTCAGGACGACATGCCGTTCGGCGGCATCGGTGCTTCCGGCATGGGCCACTACCACGGTCACGAAGGCTTTTTGACCTTCAGCAAAGCCAAAGGCGTGCTGATCAAACAGCGGTTCAACGCGGCCAGGCTGATTTATCCGCCCTACGGCAAATCGATTCAGAAACTGATCCAGAAGCTGTTCATTCGCTAAACCTTCGTCACCGCCGGGTAATAAAAATAATGCACCCAAGCCTGACCGAAACACCTGCACTGTCACGCCGTGGCCTGCTGAAATTCAGCCTCGGCGCTACGGCGTTCCTCGCCACCGCCGGACTCGGCGCCAGCCTTAGCGGCTGCTCGTCGAGCGTCGCGGCCAACGGTTTTGTCTCGCTGCGCGACGGCGACCTGCTGTTTCTTCGTGCGCTGATTCCGGTGATGCTCGACGGCGCCTTGGCGGCCGAGAAAATGCCGGTCGCTGTTGAAGGCACGCTCAAGTCGCTGGACTACAGCCTCGATCACCTGTCGCCGGAAATGCTCAAACTCATCCGGCAGTTGTTCGACGTGCTCGGCATGGCGGTGACGCGCGGGCCACTCACCGGGATCTGGGGCAGTTGGGAAAACGCCAGTGCCGAGGCGATGCGGCATTTCCTTGATCGCTGGGAAAACAGCTCGTTGAGTCTGTTACGCATGGGGCATAGCTCGTTGCAGCAGATGGTGATGATGGCCTGGTACACCCGCCCCGAATCGTGGGCGCATTGCGGCTATCCAGGGCCGCCTTCGGTCTGAGACCGAGTCGCACCTATCGCGAGCAGGCTCACTCCTACAGGGGGTTGCATTCCAAATGTAGGAGTGAGCCTGCTCGCGATGAGGCCCGCCAGAACAACAAAAACAAGAGAACCTGATCGATGCCCGTACCCGACCCGTTCCGCGAAGGCCTCGCCCGAGGCTGGAAAACCTACAACGGCGCACAACTGAGCGACGACCTCACCCTTGAAGCCGACGTCGCTATCATCGGTAGCGGCGCCGGTGGCGGCACCACTGCGGAAATCCTCAGCGCTGCCGGCTACAAAGTCCTGCTGATCGAAGAAGGCCCGCTGAAAACCAGTTCAGATTTCAAAATGCTCGAAGACCAGGCCTACAGCAGCCTCTATCAGGAGGGCATCGGCCGCATGAGCAAGGACGGCGCGATCACCATTCTGCAAGGCCGCGCGGTTGGCGGCACAACGCTGATCAACTGGACCTCGAGCTTTCGCACGCCGGAGCCGACCCTCGAACACTGGGCCAAAGAACACAACGTCAAAGGCCATAGCCCCACCGAGATGGCGCCGTGGTTCGAGAAAATGGAACAGCGCCTCGGCGTAGCGCCGTGGATGGTCCCGCCCAATGCCAACAACGACGTGATCCGCAAAGGCTGTGAGCAACTCGGTTACAGCTGGCACGTGATCCCGCGCAATGTGCGCGGCTGCTGGAACCTTGGTTATTGCGGCATGGGTTGCCCGACCAACGCCAAGCAGTCGATGATGGTCACGACCATTCCGGCGACGCTGGAAAAGGGCGGCGAGCTGCTTTATCTGGCCCGAGCGGAGAAACTGCTGATCAGCGGCAACAAAGTCACTGGCCTGCAATGCGTGGCGATGGATGAGCGCTGCGTTGAACCGACCGGCCGCAAAATCACCGTCAACGCGAGGCATTACGTGCTCGCCGGCGGCGGCATCAACAGCCCGGCGCTGTTGCTGCGTTCGGATGCCCCGGATCCGCATAAAAACCTCGGGAAACGCACCTTCCTGCACCCGGTGAACATGTCCGCCGCGCGCTTCGACGAAGTCATCAACCCGTTCTACGGGGCGCCGCAGTCGATCTATTCCGACCATTTCCAATGGAAGGACGGCACCACCGGGCCGATGGCTTTCAAACTTGAAGTACCACCGTTGCATCCGGCACTGGCGGCCACCCTGCTCGGCGGCTTTGGTGAGGAGAGTGCGCAACACATGGCAGACCTGCCGCACACCCACGCCATGCTGGCGTTGCTGCGCGACGGTTTTCACCCGGACAGCACGGGTGGCGCAGTCGAATTACGGGGCGATGGTTCGCCGGTGCTCGACTATCAGGTTTCGCCCTACGCCTGGGACGGCCTGCGCCGGGCCTTTCATGTCATGGCCGAAATCCAGTTCGCCGGCGGTGCGAAATCGGTAATGCCGATGCACGCCGACGCCCGCTACGCGAAAACCTTGGCCGAAGCGCGCACGCTGATCGATGGTTTGAGCCTTGAGCTGTACCGCACTCGGTTGGGCAGCGCTCACGTCATGGGCGGCTGCGCGATGGGCGAAGACCCGAAAAGCGCGGTCACCGACAGTCTCGGCCGGCATCATCAACTGGCTAATCTGTCGATCCATGACGGCTCACTGTTCCCCACCAGCATCGGCGCCAACCCGCAGCTGTCGGTGTATGGCCTGACCGCGCAACTGGCGACATCCCTCGTCGATCGGCTGAGAAACCCGTGAAAAAACCGATTATTGCCATCGTCTATAGTGCTTTCTTACCCAACAGGCGACTTGGCCGACCGGGACGGCTGCGATACCATCCGACTCCCCAACGGACTCCCGCCAGGACGACGCGATGAACCGAGTGTTGTACCCAGGTACCTTCGACCCTATTACCAAGGGCCATGGCGATCTGGTCGAACGCGCCTCGCGCCTGTTCGACCACGTGATCATTGCGGTCGCTGCCAGCCCGAAAAAGAACCCGCTGTTCCCGCTGGAACAACGGGTCGAACTGGCTCGCGAGGTCACCAAACACCTGCCGAACGTGGAAGTGGTCGGCTTCTCGACGCTGCTGGCGCATTTCGCCAAAGAGCAGAACGCCAATGTGTTCCTGCGTGGTTTGCGCGCGGTGTCGGACTTCGAATACGAATTCCAGCTGGCCAACATGAACCGCCAGTTGGCCCCGGATGTGGAGAGTCTGTTTCTCACCCCGTCCGAGCGTTATTCGTTCATTTCCTCGACGCTGGTGCGGGAAATTGCCGCGTTGGGTGGCGATATCAGCAAGTTCGTCCACCCCGCTGTGGCCGATGCGCTGACCCTGCGCTTCAAAAAGTAGGCGCTGCCGAAGGCTCGGACTGCGATCCTGGCTGTTGATTACAGCCCTTGATCGCAGCAGCGTGCACTGCGCGCGCCAATGCGGCACAATTGCGCGCATTGATTTATAGCGCCCGGGCCTGCCGCCCCGGCTGGAGTTAGCATGTCCCTGATCATCACCGACGATTGCATCAACTGCGACGTCTGCGAACCCGAGTGCCCGAACGCCGCCATCTCCCAAGGCGAAGAGATCTATGTGATCGACCCGAACCTGTGCACCCAGTGCGTCGGCCACTACGACGAACCGCAATGCCAACAGGTTTGCCCGGTGGATTGCATTCCGCTGGACGAAGCGCATCCGGAGACTGAAGAACAGTTGATGGAGAAATACCGCAAGATTACCGGCAAGGCTTGAGTCTTCCAGCGCCTGTACAGACGCCATCGCGAGCAGGCTCACTCCTACATTGGAACGCATTTCAACTGTAGGAGTGAGCCTGCTCGCGATGAGGCCGTCAGCCACACAGGAAATCCCTGATCAGCTTACTCGCGCTGCTCAAACCCCTCCCCGATACACCCCAGGCACCGCACAAAAGCGGCTTTCGCCGGATCCACCACCAACGCCTGCCCCGCATCGCCCACCCCGCCACCCAGTGCGGTAAACGGCAACGACACGACAAACGCCCCCGCACCAATCACCGTCGCCACCACCAATAAAGGTCGGGCAATCAGCAAGTCGCCGATCATCGCGTAGGCCGGGGGATTCTGGATGGTGTAACGCGGATCGCCACTGCCATTTTCCGCGGCTTGAACAGCCAGACTGGAACACAGCAACAGCGTAACAAAGAGGACTTGCAAGGATTTCATGGCACGATCCTTCGGGCTTAACAGTGAGACAACTCACTATAGACCGTAGGACTTTTTCAGCCGTTTGCCTCAGCTCTGGCAGCGCGGGCAGAACACACTGGCACGCTGGCCCAGCTTCACTTCACGCAAGCCGGTGCCACAGACCTTGCAGTGTTCACCGCCACGGCCATAGACAAACAGTTCCTGTTGGAAATAGCCCGGCTGACCGTCACCGCCGATGAAATCGCGCAACGTCGTCCCGCCACGCTCAATGGCAGCGGCTAGAATGCGTTTGATCTCGATGGCCAGCTTCAGATAGCGCCCCCGGGAAATGCCCCCGGCTTCACGACGCGGATCAATCCCGGCAGCGAACAGCGCTTCGGTCGCATAAATATTGCCGACCCCGACCACCACCGCGTTGTCCATGATGAACGGTTTGACCGCCATCGAACGCCCGCGCGACAGCTGAAACAAACGCTCGCCATCGAACAGATCGGTCAGTGGCTCCGGGCCGAGACGAATCAGCAATTCATGATTGAGCGGATCATTGCTCCACAACATCGCGCCGAACCGTCGCGGATCGGTGTAACGCAGCGCCAGCCCCGACTCCAGTTCAATATCGACGTGTTCATGCTTGAGCGCCGGCAAACCGACTTCGACCAGACGCAAATTGCCCGACATGCCCAAGTGGCTGATCAGCGTACCAACCTCGGCATTGATCAACAGGTACTTGGCCCGTCGTTCGACCAGCACGATTCGCTGCCCCGACAGACGCACATCGAGGTCTTCGGGGATCGGCCAGCGCAACCGCCGGTCCCGCACGATCACCCGGCTGACACGCTGGCCTTCCAGGTGCGGGGCAATCCCGCGACGAGTGGTTTCGACTTCCGGCAGTTCAGGCATAGCGTCCTCGAATCAATGCGCGCCGAGGTCGCGGATCGTTTGTTTGAGGGTTTCGAAGTCGTAATCCGACAGCCCTACGTAATCGAGTACCAACGGCCCGACGGCGTTCCATTCGAAATCTTCGGTCTGGTTGCCCAGCACGCGATACGACGCGCAGATATGCTCGGCCATTTTCAGGATCGCCAGCAGGTTTTTCAGCTGACTGTTGCGTGACGTCTCATCGCTGAAAATCGCCAGGGCGTTGTGGTGATTGGCGATGGCCGCGCTGACGTGCTCCGGCAGACGCCAGGACTTGGCCGTGTAGTAACCAACCACTGCATGGTTGGTATTGAACTCGCTGTTTTCAGTGTCCACTACGCGACATTCGGCGCTGGCGTTGGCGTAAGCCTTTTCCAGAACCGTCATGTAATTGGGGAAGCGCTGCAACATCAAAGGTACGCCGCAATCGTGGAACAGGCCCAAGGCGTAAGCCTCATCGCCCGCCTGAGTGCCAATACGCTTGGCCAGCGTCAGGCACGTCATCGCCACATCCTGGGCAGTGTCCCAGAAACGGTTGAGCGTAACGATGGTGTCGTCATTCATCTCGCCCTTGATCGACTGCGCGTTGATCAGGTTGATGATCGAACGGCTGCCCAGCAGGTTCACCGCACGCTGGATCGAAGTGATCTTGTTGCTCAGGCCGTAATACGGCGAGTTGACGATTTTCAGCAGCGAACCGGACAGGCCGGGATCCTGGGAGATCAGCTTGGCGATCACCTCCAGGTCCGGGTCGGGCATGTACTGCTCCATTTGCAGATCCACCATGATCTGCGGTTGCGCCGGCACACTGATGCCTTGCAGCGATTGTTGAATCTGTTCGGTGGTCAGCTCTTGGGACATAAGTACACACTCTGGGACAGGCGGCGATTCTAACCTCTAAAAACCGCACGACGACACACCAGTGGGCAATTGTCAGGAACTTTCATTCAGGCCACGGCTTCGGAATCTGTAATGCCCAACGGATCACTCCGGTCCATTACGGCGGCAAACTCCCACAGACTCAGGAGCTTATCGATGGCCACCTCCCTCAACGGCAAACGCGTCGCCATTTTGGTAACAGACGGTTTCGAACAGGTCGAACTGACCGGTCCCAAGCAGGCACTGGAGCAAGCCGGCGCGCAAGTCGACATCCTTTCCGCCGAGGCCGGCAAGGTCAAAGGCTGGAACCACGACAAACCGGCGGACGACTTCAAGGTCGACCAGACATTCCAGAGCGCCAGCAGCGAGCAGTACGACGCAATCGTCCTGCCGGGCGGCGTGCAGAACTCCGACACCATCCGCATCGATCAGGATGCCCAGCATCTGGTCAAGACCGGCGCCTCGGCCGGCAAACCGATCGCGGTGATCTGCCATGGCGGCTGGCTGCTGATCTCGGCGGGGCTGGTCAACGGCAAGACCATGACCAGTTACAAGACGCTCAAGGATGACCTGGTGAATGCCGGGGCCAATTGGGTCGATAAAGAAGTGGTCAAGGATGGTCACCTGATCAGCAGCCGTCAGCCTGATGATATTCCGGCGTTCAACAAAGAGCTGATCGACGCACTGTCGACGTAGAAGTCAAAACCGCTTCGCGAGCAAGTCGAATCGTCGCACCGTCGCTCCCACACTGGTCTTGTGTCCGCCACAAATCCCCTGTGGGAGCGAGCCTGCTCGCGAAAAGGCCATTAGCGTTTCATCGCACTCCAAACCCGGCACAAGTCGCAACACGCTATACTCCCGCTCTTTTTTCCGGAGCGACGTCATGTCCCTGCCTAGCTTGCGCCTCAAAGCCAACGCCGACCGTCGCCTGCGCGCCGGCCACCTGTGGGTCTACAGCAACGAAATCGATGTTGCCGCCACCCCTCTGCACGGCTTCAATGCCGGCGACCAGGCCATCCTCGAAGCCGCTGGCGGCAAGCCGCTGGGCATCGTGGCGATGAGCCCGAACAACCTGATCTGCGCCCGCCTGCTGTCGCGCGACACCAAAGTTGCGCTGGACAAATCGCTGCTGGTGCACCGTCTGAACGTGGCCTTGTCGCTGCGCGAGCGCCTGTTCGACAAACCGTTCTACCGTCTGGTCTACGGTGATTCCGACCTGTTGCCAGGCCTGGTCGTTGACCGTTTCGGCGACATTCTTGTGGTGCAGATCGCCTCGGCGACCATGGAAGCGCATAAAGATGACGTGATCGCGGCCCTGACCCAAGTGCTCAAGCCAAGCGGTATCCTGTTCAAGAACGACTCCGCCGCACGTGACGCCGAAGGCCTCAACCGCTACGTCGAAACCGTGTTCGGCCTGGTGCCGGAGTGGGTGGCGCTGGAAGAGAACGGCGTGAAGTTCGAAGCCCCGGTGATTCAGGGTCAGAAAACCGGCTGGTTCTACGACCACCGCATGAACCGCGCCCGCTTGGCCCCTTACGCCAAAGGCAAACGCGTCCTCGACCTCTATAGCTACATCGGTGGCTGGGGCGTGCAGGCTGCGGCGTTCGGCGCCAGCGAAGTGTTCTGCGTCGATGCCTCGGCTTTCGCCCTCGACGGTGTTGAGCGCAACGCTGCGCTGAACGGCTTCGCCGACAAGATGACCTGCATCGAAGGCGACGTCTTCGAAGCCCTGAAAGAACTGAAGGCCAGCGAAGAACGTTTCGACGTGATCGTGGCCGACCCGCCAGCGTTCATCAAACGCAAGAAAGACATGAAAAACGGCGAAGGCGCCTACCGTCGCCTGAACGAGCAAGCCATGCGCCTGCTCAACAAGGACGGCATCCTGGTCAGCGCATCGTGCTCGATGCACCTGCCGGAAGATGACCTGCAGAACATCCTGCTGACCAGCGCGCGTCACCTGGATCGCAACATCCAGTTGCTCGAGCGTGGCGGCCAGGGTCCGGATCACCCGGTGCACCCTGCCATCGCCGAAACGCGCTACATCAAGAGCATCACCTGCCGATTGCTGCCCAACAGCTGATCCATGCGGACATCGGGGAGCCAGCAGGCTCCCCGTTTTTATCTCAGGCATCACCCTTCCCTTCGCTATCTCCCTCGAGTTCCTACAATTATATTCCCGCAGACATGCAGGACATTTCCTTACATCTTTTTATTACCGAAACTTCCCCTACAAGTTTATTTCCGGCTAAAGACTGCTCCGACAAAATTACTGGAAATTTCCTACTTAATATCCTCTTGCCAATAATCCATTACAAACTATTATGAAGTCGTCACCACGAGGTGACTTCAACTATCAACGAACAAGGAGTTCACATCATGAAACGTATTTCTCTGGAAAGTAAAAAAATCGCAAACCTGGCTTTTCTGGTTGCCCCTAAAGCCCGTTAAGTGAGTCTGGACGCTGGGAAGTGCCGGCACCCGGCGTCCTTTTGACTTTCTCCAGAGTGAATCGACAGACATGCACATCAACCCTTACTTATTTATCTTGCCGCGTTCACCCGGGCAAATCGTGTGGAACTATAAAAACCACACACAGCACGAACTTGATCTTAATTATGCCAATCGACTCGCACAACTAATCCACAACCCGGAACTTTTCGACACCCACAACTTAATAGACACACAACTATTAAGCGCAGGCATTCTAACTATTTCCCCAATAGACAGTCCGCAATGGGGTTGGGATGAGCTGTCGAAGATTTATCACATCGGCACGCAAAATATTCCCTGCGAACATACCCCACAGAATATTCACGAGTGGTCCAGACAATATCTGGCGCACTGCAACGAAGTACTGGCTAACCCACAGCCCGCGACAAACCGCCCAATGCCGGCATCCGAGCAGCGTATCGCCCTGCCTGCGCCGAGCGCGTTGAATGACGACCGTCTGGGAAATGTTCTGCTCCAGCGCAAAACCTGCCGTTCCTATACAGGTGCAGCGATAACGCTGAAGGACGTCGGCACCCTGCTCTATCTTGCCCTCGGCTATCTCCAGGAACGTGACAATGACCGCGACGACAGCATCGCCCAAGGGCTCGGCGCACGCCGGAGCAGTCCTTCCGCTGGCGGTCTGAACGCTTGCGAAGGCTTTCTGCTGGTGCAGAACGTCGATGGCCTGGAACCCGGCATCTATGCCTATCATCCGGCCGACCACACCCTGAGCCGGGTTAATCCATTGCCTGAGCCCGCGCTGGGCCAATTGCTCGGCGGTCAGCATTTCATCAACAACCTGCCGTTGGGTTTGTTTATCACCGCCCGTTTCGACCGGCTCTGGTGGAAGTACGAACACTCGCGGGCCTATCGGATGGCCTTCGTTGAAGCGGGCCACTTGTCGCAGACCTTTCAACTGGTCGCCACGGCATTGGGCCTCAACACTTGGTTGACCGGCGCGTTTGCCGACCAGCAGGTCGAAGCACTGCTCAAGCTTGAGGGCAGTGCTGAACAACCGCTGTTCTTCGTTGGTTGCGGACAAAGCGACGGGCAAGTGATGTGTCACGAAATGCGCGAGTTGTTGCGTGAGGTGCAGGCATGACCCTGTCGAATGCCGACCCGGATCAAGCGCCGGTGTCCTGGGCACTCAAATTCACCTTGGGAGACTGGGACAGCCGTGCCTCGGTACGCAGCAGTACCCATGACTACCAATTGCCCGACGATGTGCCGCTGCAACTGCAAACCCGCCATTGGTTTCCACCGGCGTTTCTACCTTATCTGGCACATCCGGCTATCCAGATGGCGGGGCGGGACGTGTTGCACCGACTGTCAGCCAACCACTTGGTGCACTTTCTCGATTACACCACCCTGCTCGAACACCGCATCGTCAACCGTGCCGTGGAAGTCATCGTGCACCGCGAACTGCCCATTCACGTGCCTGCGGTAATGAAAAACGCCGCGTTGCAGCTTTACACCGACGAGGGTTATCACGCGCTGTTTTCCAATCGTCTCGCGGAGCAGATCGCCAATTTCTATGGAATCACCGAACGGCCGGCGATTCCGAAGCGCATCACCCGCCTGAACTCGCTGATTGCTCGCACGCCGGAAAAGAACCGGGCGCTGGCATGGTTTCTGCTCGGTTTCGTCTCGGAAACCATCATTGCCCGTGAGCTGCTGGACGTATGCCGCGACAGCCTGGTGTCCAGCGTCAACGACATGCTGCGTGACCATCTGGCGGACGAAGCCCGCCACAGTCGATATTTCGCCGAAGCGTTCCATTACTTCTGGCTGTCGATGAACAGCCGCCAGCGCACGTTTGTGAGCAGGACACTGCTGGAGATCATCGGGATTTTTTTCGAGACCGACGAACGCTGGTTGCAACAGAGTTTGCGAGGAGCCGGCATCGCTGACAGTGACGTGATGGAAATTGTCGGCGGCATGGCAACGGTGCAAGCCAACCGGGCACGTGCACGATCAGGCGCCATCGCCACGCTGGACGCACTACGAAAGGCAGGATTTTTCGCACTTCCCCATAACCAGAAACTCTTCGCCAAGGCAGGACTGATCGATGGATAAAGGACAATCCGTGGCAACCACAAGGCAACGTCGCGCCGCTGTCAGTCTGTTGCTGGCCATGGTGCTGCTGGGTGTGTTTCCACTGGATGTGCTGCTGCCTTCCTTTCCGGCACTGGCGACGCACTTTCACCGTTCGCCGGCAGACATCGCACTGTCCATCAGTCTGTTCGCCGTGGGGATCGCATTTGCTCAGGTCCTGATCGGCCCCCTCTCGGACGTGATCGGACGCAAGGGCTTGTTACTCGCCGGCATGAGCGTATCGATGCTGGGTGCGCTCGGTTGCGTGATGACCTCCGATTACACGCTATTTCTCATATTCCGGGTGATGCAGGCCCTGGGATGTGGATGTTTCGTGCTGTCCCAGGCGCTGGTGCAGGATCTGTTCGAAGGTGAGGAACGCGACCGTTTGCGTATCCTGATGGTCACGGCTACCGGCATCTTCATCTCGGTGTCGCCGCTGGCCGGCACCTTTCTTCAGGCCTCACTCGGTTGGCGCGGCAGCTTCTGGGTGTTTACCGCGCTGGCCGCCACGGTGCTGATCAAGGCCTGGCTGTTTTTACCAAACAGCCGTCCGGCCTACAGCGGCACACGGCTCGGTTTCATTCAGTCCTACCGCCGCGTGCTGGGGGATTTCGAGTTTGTCGGCTACTGGCTGATTTCAGCGTTCGCTTTCGCCTGTCACTTCTCGTTCATCGTGATTTCGCCGCTGATTTTCATGGATCAATTGCAGCTCGCACCCTACGACTTTTCACTGATCCTGCTGGTTTACGGCGCGGCCTATGTCGTCGGTGGCATCCTCGCCACCGTACTCAATCGACGGATCACTCCTGCTCAGCAAGTCTTCACCGGGCTAAGTCTGATACTGCTGTCGGGGCTGGCAATGCTGTACCTGGCAGCCAATCACGCGCTGGCGCCAGCCACTGTGTTGATCCCGATGTTGATCTGCACGGCGGGTACCACCATTGCCCGCCCCGCCGCCACCTCTCGGGCCATGGGCCTGTTTCCCGAGAACGCCGGGACGTCGGCCTCGGCGGGCAGTACGATCATCTTTATTTGTGGCGGCCTTATCAGCGCGTTGATCAGCCTCAGCCCAGCCAATCTGCAATCCACGCTCGGCTACAGCTTTGTGTTGCTGAGCGCGACAGCGCTGGTGCTCAACAACAGGCTCAGCCATCGCGCCAGAAACCTTGAAGCCAATACCGTGGCGCAGACCGGCGGTGATTAAACCCGCCGGTCGTCATCCCATACACCCCGTCGGCACTGGAACAACACTTTGCGCCATTCCCTCCAGACGCCAGCGGTGTAGAATCGGCTGATTCATCGCCATTCATCCCCCGGCGGGTTTATGAGCTCAAGCTGAGACCAGCGGCGATCCCGCAACGTCATCGGCAACTTCACGAACACACGGCCATTTCTGAGTGTTCCAGACGTCAATAGAAGCTCACTCCCCTTTTGCACCTGATTAGTAAGTGATTAGCCGCCCGGAGTGCTCCATGCCAGATTACCGCTCGAAAACATCCACCCACGGCCGCAACATGGCCGGTGCCCGCGCATTGTGGCGCGCCACGGGGATGAAAGATGACGACTTCAAAAAGCCGATCATTGCCATTGCCAACTCGTTCACCCAGTTCGTACCGGGCCACGTACACCTGAAGGATCTGGGTCAACTGGTCGCCCGCGAAATCGAACGCGCCGGCGGCGTAGCGAAAGAATTCAACACCATCGCCGTGGATGACGGCATCGCCATGGGCCACGACGGCATGCTGTATTCGCTGCCGAGCCGCGAGATCATCGCCGACTCCGTCGAGTACATGGTCAACGCCCACTGCGCCGACGCCATCGTGTGCATTTCCAACTGCGACAAGATCACCCCGGGCATGTTGATGGCCGCGTTGCGCCTGAACATTCCGGTGATCTTCGTTTCCGGCGGCCCGATGGAAGCCGGCAAGACCAAACTCGCTTCCCACGGCCTCGACCTCGTCGACGCCATGGTGATCGCCGCCGACGAAAGCGCTTCTGACGAGAAAGTCGCTGAGTACGAGCGCAGCGCCTGCCCGACCTGCGGTTCGTGCTCCGGCATGTTCACCGCCAACTCGATGAACTGCCTGACCGAAGCCCTCGGCCTAGCACTGCCGGGCAACGGTTCGACCCTCGCTACCCACAGCGACCGCGAACAGCTGTTCCTGCAGGCCGGCCGCACCATCGTCGAGCTGTGCAAGCGTTACTACGGCGAAAACGACGAATCGGTACTGCCGCGCAACATCGCCAACTTCAAGGCGTTCGAGAACGCGATGATGCTCGACATCGCCATGGGCGGCTCGACCAACACCATCCTGCACTTGCTCGCTGCCGCACAGGAAGCCGAAATCGATTTCGACCTGCGCGACATCGACCGTCTTTCGCGCAGCGTTCCGCAGCTGTGCAAAGTCGCGCCGAACATCCAGAAGTACCACATGGAAGACGTGCACCGCGCCGGCGGCATCTTCAGCATCCTCGGTTCGCTGGCCCGTGGCGGCCTGCTGCACACCGACCTGCCGACCGTGCACAGCCACAGCATGGAAGAAGCCATCGCCAAGTGGGACATCACCCAGACCACCGATGAAGCGGTGCATCACTTCTTCAAGGCCGGCCCTGCCGGTATCCCGACGCAGACGGCGTTCAGCCAGTCGACCCGTTGGGAAACCCTGGATGACGACCGTGAAAACGGCTGCATCCGCAGCTTCGAACACGCCTATTCGCAAGAAGGTGGTTTGGCCGTGTTGTACGGCAACATCGCCCTCGACGGCTGCGTGGTGAAAACCGCCGGTGTCGACGAATCGATCCACGTCTTCGAAGGCAACGCGAAGATCTTCGAAAGCCAGGACAGCGCCGTACGCGGCATCCTCGCTGACGAAGTGAAGGCTGGCGACATCGTCATCATTCGCTACGAAGGTCCGAAAGGCGGCCCGGGCATGCAGGAAATGCTTTACCCGACGTCGTACCTGAAATCCAAAGGCCTGGGCAAAGCCTGCGCGCTGCTCACCGACGGACGTTTCTCCGGCGGTACTTCCGGTCTGTCCATCGGCCACGCTTCGCCAGAAGCTGCCGCCGGCGGCGCGATCGGTCTGGTGCAGGACGGCGACAAAGTGCTGATCGACATTCCGAACCGCTCGATCAACCTGTTGGTCAGCGACGAAGAACTGGCCGCACGCCGTGCCGAGCAGGACAAGAAAGGCTGGAAACCTGTAGAAGTGCGTCCACGCAAAGTGACCACCGCCCTCAAGGCCTACGCCCTGCTGGCGACCAGCGCCGACAAAGGTGCTGTGCGTAACAAAGCGATGCTCGACGGGCTGTAAGCGTCAAATCGCCGAGACAAAATGCCCCGCCAATGTGCGGGGCATTTTTTTGCCTTTGATCGTTCCCACGCTCTGCGTGGGAACGATCAACTGACACTACGCTTTCGCGAGCAGGCTCGCTCCCACAGTGGCCCTGTGTCTGTTACTGAATTTCTTCTGGCTTGACGATCACCCAGTTCTTGTCCGCCGTTACCGGCAACCCTTCTTTCGCCTGCGCCGCCGCATGCTTGGCCATCATGCCGTTGATCTGCGCCATGTACTTGTCCTTGCGGTTAATCCACAAGTGAATCCCGCCCTTGGCCACGTCGACATCGTGGAACAGCATGTAACCGTCGCTGGTCGGGGTATCGCCACCCACCAGTACCGGTTTTTTCCACTCATCGATGTAAGTGAGGATCGCCGCGTGCTTGCCGGCCATCCACGTCGCCGGGGTCCAGAGATACGGCGTCAGTTCCAGGCCGAGGTTGGCCTTCTCGTCATATTTACCGGCGGTGATCTGCTTGCGCGCGGTGGTCAGTTCGCCTGTCTTCGGATCCTTGAGCAACATCGAAACGCCAATGACGTTCTGCGGTTTGACGTTGTAGCCATACTTCGGATCCGCCGCGACCATACGCACCAGTTCTTCAGACGCGGCGGTCATCACGTAGACCTCGATGCCGTTTTCCATCAGCTTGTTGTACAGCTCTTGCTGGCCGGTGAAGATCTTCGGTGGGTTGACGTCGAGTTTCTTGACCACATCGCCTTCGTAATAGGTCGCCGGCACCGGTTTGCCCGAGGCCATCAGTTCATCGACGTAGCCTTTGAGTTCCTTGAGAGTGAAGCCGGAGAATACCTGCGCCACCCACGGGTAGCAGACCATATCGTCGACTTCGCAGAGGCGATAGTAGTAACTGAACAGGCTCTCCTTGTGCTCGGCGGTGTCCTTGAACGGCATCAGTTTCAGCGAGGGGTCGAGTTTGTCGCGGGTGATCAGGCCCTTGTTTTCCATGAACGGCAACAAGGACTCTTCGAGGTCGTAGCGGTAACTGGTGTTGTCCATGTCGAACACCGCGTAGTTACCCTTGTTGGCGTTGGCGGCGATCATCGCGTCCAGCGCCTTGGCCTGATCGGCCGGCCAGTGTTTCAGGTCAGTAGCGAAGGCCTGAGTGGCCAGACCCATGCCCACTGTCAGCGCGACAGCCAGAAATTTCGGTGCGAACTTCATAAGCCTCTTCTCCCTGATTCAAAGAGATCGACGCTAACAAATAAGTGTGACAGTCCTCGTCTGTCAGCGACCGCCCGCGTCCCTATTGCGCCAGATGCATTGCCGAGAGCGACACAGGCTTATTCCAAAAACGACGGACAACCTTCGATTTTGATATTAATTCATTGCAAATCAAGCTGTTAGGCTTGCCGGTTCGCAGCAGCCCCGGAAGGCTGTTGGCACAGTCTTTCCTGGAGATCTCATGAATCTACCGTTGATTCTCAACCTGCTGGTGTTCCTCGCCCTGCTCTTCGGTCTGGCACAGACCCGCCACACCACCTGGAGTCTGGCGAAAAAAGTCCTGCTGGCGCTGGTGCTCGGCGTTGCGTTCGGCGTCGCGCTGCACACCGTTTATGGTGCCGGCAACCCGGTGCTGAAAGCCTCGATTGGCTGGTTCGATCTGGTCGGCAACGGCTACGTGCAGTTGCTGCAAATGATCGTTATCCCGCTGGTGTTCGCCTCGATCCTCAGCGCCGTGGCGCGTCTGCACAACGCTTCGTCGTTGGGCAAAATCAGCTTCCTGACCATCGGCACCCTGCTGTTCACCACCGCGATTGCGGCGCTGATCGGCATCGGCCTGACCAACCTGTTCGGCCTCACCGCTGAAGGTCTGGTCGCCGGCACCCAGGAAATGGCCCGTCTGCAAACCATTCAGTCCGACTATGCCGGCAAGGTTGCCGACCTGAATGTGCCGCAACTGCTGCTGTCGTTCATCCCGCAGAACCCGTTCGCCGATCTGGCGCGGGCCAAGCCGACCTCGATCATCAGCGTGGTGATTTTCGCCGCATTCCTCGGGGTTGCCGCGCTGCAACTGCTCAAGGATGACGTCGAAAAAGGTCAGAAAGTAATCAACGCCATCGACACCCTGCAAGCCTGGGTAATGCGTCTGGTGCGTCTGGTGATGAAGCTGACGCCGTACGGCGTGCTGGCGCTGATGACCAAAGTGGTCGCCGGTTCCAACCTGCAAGACATCATCAAACTCGGCAGTTTCGTCGTGGTGTCGTACCTCGGTCTGGGCCTGATGTTCGTCGTGCACGGTTTGCTGGTATCGGCGGCCGGGATCAACCCGCTGCGCTTCTTCCGCAAAATCTGGCCAGTGCTGACGTTCGCGTTCACCAGCCGTTCCAGCGCCGCCAGCATTCCGCTGAGCATTGAAGCGCAGACCCGTCGTCTGGGGATTCCGCAGTCGGTGGCGAGTTTTGCTGCGTCGTTCGGTGCGACCATTGGCCAGAACGGTTGCGCCGGTCTGTACCCGACGATGTTGGCGGTGATGGTTGCGCCAACCGTAGGCATCAATCCGCTGGATCCACTGTGGATCGCGACGCTGGTGGCGATTGTGACCTTGAGTTCGGCGGGCGTGGCGGGTGTTGGTGGCGGCGCGACCTTCGCGGCGCTGATCGTGCTGCCGGCGATGGGTTTGCCGGTGTCACTGGTGGCGTTGCTGATTTCGGTTGAGCCGCTGATCGATATGGGGCGCACGGCGTTGAACGTGAGTGGTTCGATCACCGCTGGTGCGATTACCAGTCAGGTGATGCAGCAGACCGATAAAGCGTTGCTGGATGCTGATGAGCATGCGGAGTTGGCTCAAGCGTGATGTAAAGCAAGATCAAAAGATCGCAGCCTTCGGCAGCTCCTACAGGGAACGCGGATACCGTGTAGGAGCTGCCGCAGGCTGCGATCTTTTAAGCTTTTTCCCAGACTTCGAAGTTGTACGCGGGCTTATCTTCAATCGCCGGGTTTTCAACGTTCGACACCAGCTTCCACTGGTGCAAATCAAACTCCGGAAACCACGCATCCCCTTCCGGGCTCAGCGCCACGCGAGTCAGATACAGACGATCCGCCTGCGCCAGCCCTTGCGCGTACAACTGCGCGCCACCAATCAGCATCAGCTCATCGACGCCCTGCTCCTTCGCCCACTCCTCGGCGCGAACCACGGCTGCTTCCAGCGACGGATAGACTTCGGCACCTTCCAGCACCAGACCGGTCTGACGGCTGACCACAATGTTCAAGCGCCCCGGCAACGGCCGACCGAGCGAATCCCAGGTCTTGCGACCCATGATGATCGGCTTGCCCAAGGTCGTGGCCTTGAAGTATTTGAAGTCCCCCGGCAGGTGCCAGGGCATGCTGTTGTCGACGCCGATCACGCGGTTTTCACCGAGGGCTGCGATCAGGCTGAGGGGGAGTGATTTAGTCATGCCGGCGAGGATACCAGAGCCGCGCTTACCCCGATAAGCGCCACAGCGGTTATGCTCTTCAATCAATTAAGCGACGGAAAGCCGCGTGACTGAACTGACTCCACTGCAAAACCTCTGGCTCACCGAGACCGTGCGCCTGCGCGAAGAACACGCAGGCCCATTGGATGATCTGGAAGCCAACCGACTGGCGCGCACGGCCGGCGGCGATCTGCCGAGCCGCATTCAATGCCGGGCGTTATGGCTGGCCGAACGTGACGGGCTGACTTCGGCCCTCAAACACTGGCTGCAAGGTGCGCGCCTGGCGCTGCTGCTATTGATGATTTTCGCTGTGCTTAGCGGCGCTGGTCTGGCCTTTGCTGCGTTGAGCCAAACGCCGGTCAATGTGTTCTGGGCCTTAGGCAGTCTGCTCGGGCTGAACCTGATTCTGCTACTGAGTTGGTTGCTGGGATTGATCTTTGCCGGCGAGCACGGCGCCACGCTCGGCCGATTGTGGTTATGGCTCAGCGAAAAAATGGCCCGCGACGCCAAAGCCGCGCAACTGGCGCCGGCACTGCTCTTGATGCTGCAACGCAAGAAGCTCAATCGCTGGGCGCTCGGTACGCTGGTCAACGGCTTGTGGCTGCTGGCGATGTTCAGCGCATTGATTCTGCTGCTGACGCTGATGGCGACCCGGCGCTACGGCTTCGTCTGGGAAACCACGATTCTCAGCGCCGACACCTTTATCCACGTCACCCACGCGCTCGGTTATCTGCCATCGCTGCTCGGCTTCAACGTGCCAACGGTGGAGATGATCCGCGCCAGCGGCGACGGCGCGCTCGATATTGAAAGCGCTCGACAGGCCTGGGCAACCTGGCTGGTCGGCGTGTTGGTGGTCTACGGCGTGCTGCCGCGTCTGCTGCTGACGCTGTTGTGTTTCTGGCGCTGGAACAGCGGTAAAACCGCGCTGCGTCTGGACTTGAACCTGCCCGGCTACGCGCAATTGCGTGAACGTCTGATGCCAACCAGCGAACGCCTCGGCGTCAATGATCCGGAGCCTGCGCAACTGCATCGCGTCGAAAGTGGCGTCGGCGAACTCGCCAGCGAAGGTGCGTTGCTGGTCGCCATCGAACTCGACGAACAACGCCCATGGCCGCCTGCAATGCCGAAAAACGTCAGCAACGCCGGCATCCTCGACAGCCGCGAGTCACGGCACAAACTCCTCGAACAATTGAGCCGCTTCCCGCCGGCGCGTCTGGCGATTGCCTGCGATCCACGGCGCTCGCCGGATCGTGGCAGCCTCGCGCTAATCGCCGAGCTGGCGCGCAGCGCTGGCGAAACCCGCGTGTGGCTGCTGCAAGCGCCGCCCGGCGAAGCGCTGGACGCCGAACGTCTCGGCGATTGGCACGTTGCACTGCAACAACTTGAGCTGCCGTTCGCCGATTGCGCGCCGTTGAACTGGCTGGAGACTGGCCATGACTGATGCCTGGAAAGCGCCGCTGAAACTCGCGGTGGTCGGCCACACCAACGTCGGCAAGACCTCACTGTTACGCACGCTGACCCGCGATGTCGGCTTCGGCGAAGTCTCCCATCGCCCGAGCACCACGCGGCATGTCGAAGGCGCGCGGTTGTCGGTGGACGGCGAGCCGCTGCTCGACCTCTACGACACGCCCGGCCTGGAAGACGCCATCGCCCTGCTGGATTTTCTCGAACGCCTGGAACGTCCCGGCGAACGTCTCGATGGCCCGGCGCGATTGGCGCGGTTTCTCGATGGCAGCGAGGCGCGCCAGCGTTTCGAACAGGAAGCCAAAGTGCTGCGGCAACTGCTCGCCTCGGATGCCGGATTGTATGTGATCGATGCGCGCGAGCCGGTATTGGCCAAGTACCGCGACGAACTGGAAGTGCTCGCCAGTTGCGGCAAGCCGCTGCTGCCGGTGCTGAATTTCGTCAGCAGCGCCAATCATCGCGAGCCGGACTGGCGTGAGGCGTTGGCAAGGCTCGGACTGCACGCGCTGGTACGTTTTGACAGCGTTGCGCCGCCCGAGGATGGCGAGCGCCGGTTGTACGAAAGCCTTGCGCTGCTGCTGGAGAATGCCCGGCCGCAACTGGAGCGATTGATTGCCGATCAGCAGGCTCAGCGCCTCGCCCGTCAGCAAAGTGCGGCGCGGTTGATTGCTGAATTGTTGATCGACTGCGCCGCGTGCCGGCGCAGTGTGGTCAGTGAAGCTGCGCAGGAACAGCAAGCCATCAGCGAGCTGCGCAAGGCTGTGCGCCAGCGCGAGCAGAAGTGTGTCGAGGCGTTGTTAAAACTGTATGCGTTTCGTCCGCAGGACGCGGCGTCGAGTGATTTGCCGTTGCTCGATGGACGTTGGGGCGATGACTTGTTCAACCCTGAGACCTTGAAGCAACTCGGCGTACGGGTGGGCGGCGGGATTGCTGCAGGTGCGGCGGCAGGAGCTGGTGTGGATTTGCTGGTTGGCGGGATTACCCTTGGTGCGGCGGCTTTGGCGGGGGCGATTGCCGGTGGTGCGCTGCAAACGGCGCGCAGTTATGGCAGTCGCTTGCTGGGCAAGATCAAGGGGCAGCGCGAACTGACGGTGGATGACGGTGTGTTGCGGCTGTTGGCGTTGCGCCAGCGGCAGTTGGTGTTGGCGCTGGATCAACGTGGGCATGCGGCGATGGATACGGTTCAGGTGGCGACTCCGCAGGATAAGACCTGGCGTGAGGGCAAGTTGCCCGAGGCGCTGAACAAGGCACGGGCGCATCCGCAGTGGTCGTCGTTGAATCCGCAGGCGAAGTTGAATCAGGCGGAAAGGCAGGAGCAGATTGAGGCGTTGGTGGGGAAGGTGCTTGAGCTGTAGACGCCGACCCTCACCCCAGCCCTCTCCCAGAGGGAGAGGGCGCTGACCGTGTTGTTCTTCCGTCATACGTCGACCTGAGATATCCAGTCGAACTCAGGTTTGAAAGGCATGAAGATCGGCTCCCTCTCCCTCCGGGAGAGGGCTGGGGTGAGGGAGACAATCACTCAGCCAACAACAAAACCTCAGCCTTACGCTTGAGCACCGCCAGATCAATCACCGGCACCGCCCTCTCCTTGGCCAACTCATCCCACTGCCGCATCCGCAAACTCACCGCACACAACGGATCACGCTCAAACGCATCCGCCTCAGCCGCGGTCATCACCCCGCCCTGATACTCCAGCGTCCGCCGACTCGCCTCACTCAAGCGCTCGAAATATCCCGGCTCACGCAACGTCAGATACCGCTTGGCCTGCACGTGATACTCCACCAGCCGCGCCATGCGCTCGCTGAAACCGGCCTCACGCAAATAATCCGCGCCCAGCCGTTCATGACTGACCACACCAAAACCGCCCATGTTCTCCGCGCCCTCGGCACACAAATGACCGATGTCATGAAAGAACGCCGCCAGCACCACTTCGTCATCGAAGCCTTCGGCGATCGCCAGTTCGGCGGTCTGGGACATGTGCTCGATCTGCGACACCGGTTCGCCGATGTAATCACTGGTGCCAAAGCGTTCATACAGCCCGAATACCCGCGCGACGACTTGCTCGTGAGCTGTCATTCAATTTCCTCCAGCAACTGCGCAACATTGCGCTCGGCCAGCGCCGGGCCGACGCTCATGCCGACACCGGTGTGCATCAGCGCCACACTCAATCCCGCTGCCGGGCGCAGCAACGAAAACGGCCCCGGCCCCCGGGAACCATAGACGCCCTGCCAGCGCTCGACCACTTGCACCTTGCAGCCCAGCGTCTGCTCGGCGAGTTCAAGCATCCAGTTATCCACTTGCTCGGCGTTGAACGGTGAAGCGTCGCTGCCGTAATGGTGCGAGTCGCCGATGATCAGCTCGCCGTAAGGCGTCGGGCTGATCAGCAGGTGAATGCCGTTGTCGTGCAGGTGCGGTTGCTCACGGAGGATCTGCGCCTGCACCGCCGCTGCTTCCGGCAGATCGGCGAAGGCGCCGTAGTGCACGCAACTCAAACCGGTGAGCAAGGCGTGTTGCAGATTCAGCTCGGTCGCAGGTTTGGCGCGGAGCATTTGCAGGCGACAGATTTGCGGGTCGAGCGCAGCGATCGGCTCGGCCAGCAGGGTTTGATAATCGTGGCCGGAGCAGACGATGATCTGCTTCGCCGTGAAGCTGCCGGCGGTGCTGTGCAGGCGTCCCGGCTCCACGTCGCGTACCAGCGTGGAAAAGTGAAACTCGACGCCGAGGTCGCGACGCAGATAATCGATCAGTGCCGGAATCGCTTCCCGTGAGTACAGCTGTTGATCGTCCATGCCGTGCAACGCGGCGCGGTGGTGGCGGAACTGGCCGTGATACAGATCGCGCAAGGCAGCACCGCGCAGCAACTGGATGTTGTAACCGTGTTCCACGGCGCGACCGTTGCAGAAGGCTTCGAGCAGATGTTCTTCGGCTTCAGTGCGGGCGAACAGATAGGAACCGTTGCGCTTGATTTGCAAACCGGCGAGCTGCGCCCAATCACCCCAGATCTCGCGGCTGGCCTTGGCCAGTTCGAGCATGGTGCCCGGAGGCTGGCCGGTGACCAGGGCCTGGCCGAAGTTGCGCACCGAGGCGCCGAGGGGCGTGGCTGTGCGTTCAAAAACGGCGACTTTTAGGCCGCGTTTGGCGGCGGCATAGGCGTGCGATAGGCCGAGAATGCCAGCGCCTACGATGAGCAGGTCTTTGTGTTGTGTCATTTAGAGGTGCTCTGAAAGAGAGGCCGTCATCGCTGGCAAGCCAGCTCCCACAGGTATCGAGGTGTTCCCAAAATTCGTGTTCACCGCAAAACCCTGTGGGAGCTGGCTTGCCAGCGATGAGGCCCGGTCAGACTACGAAGATTTACTTGGCCGCAACTTTCTCGGACTTGCCGTCATAACGCTTGCGCCACTCGGTGAGGATTTCGTCACGATTTTTCGAAGCCCAGGCAAAGTCGTTCTTGATCAGACGCTGCTCGTAATCCGCCGGCAATTCGGTCTGCGGCTTGGCGATACCCGGTTGCGCGAGGACAGCGAAGTTCTCCTTGTACAGATCCATCGCCTCAGCACTCGCCGAGAAGTCAGCCAGTTTCTTCGCGGCCTCTTCATGCGGCGTACCTTTGATCACCGCAGTCGCTTCGATCTCCCAGCCTAGGCCTTCCTTCGGCAGGATGATGTCCAGCGGCGCGCCCTGGCGCTTCAACTGTACGGCCGGGTATTCAAAGGAAATTCCGATCGGGAACTCGCCCGCCGCCGCCAGTTTGCAAGGCTTGGAACCGGAGTGAACGTACTGGCCGATGTTCTGGTGCAGACCGTCCATATACGCCCAGCCCTGCTTCTCGCCGAAGGTTTGCAGCCAGGCACTGACGTCGAGGAAACCGGTGCCGGACGACGCCGGATTCGGCATGACGATCTTGCCCTTGTACTCAGGTTTGGTCAGGTCCTGCCAGCTCACTGGCTTGCTCAGGCCCTGCTTCTCGGCTTCGACGGTGTTGAAGCAAATGGTCGCGGCCCAGACGTCCATACCGACCCAGGCTGGCGGGTTGGCGGCGTCGCGGTAGTTCGCGCCGATCTTGCCGAGATCCTTCGGCGCGTAGCTTTGCAGCATGCCTTGCTGGTCGAGGATTGCCAGGCTCGAAGCGGCGAGGCCCCACACCGCGTCAGCCTGTGGACGGGCCTTTTCGGCGAGCAGTTTGGCGGTGATGATCCCGGTGGAATCACGCACCCATTTGATTTCGACGTCCGGGTTGGCCTTTTCGAAGGCTTCTTTGTAGGACTTCAGCTGCTCGGCTTCGAGGGCGGTGTACACCGTCAACTCGGTTTTTGCCGCGAAGGCATTCAGGCTGAAAGTAGCGAGCACAGCAGCGGCCAGGGCCATAGGCTTGAACATGATCGTTTTCCTGTAATGAGTTGAACGGGGTTGGAATCAGTGACCGGGCGCGGTTTGCCGCCAGGCTTGAGAACGGCGCAGCAAGCCGCGCGAAGCCCACGCCAGCAGCAAGGACACGCCCGCCGAGGTGAACAGAATCAGGGTCGACATCGCCGCCGCGCCGCCGACGTTGCCGGCGTCATCCATGTTCAGCACCGCCACCGCCGCGAGGATGGTGTCGGGGCTGTAGAGGAAGATCGCCGCGGAAACGGTGGTCATCGCCGAGACGAACAGGTAGCGCACAATGTCGAGCAGCGCCGGCAGGCAGATCGGCACGGTGACACGCAGGTAATGCCGATACAGCGGCGCCTTCAGCGACAGTGCAGCCGCTTCGAACTCGGCGTCGAGTTGGCGCAACGCGGTGGTTGCAGTCATTTGTGCAGTGGTCAGGTAGTGCGCAATGGTGCAGACGATCAGCAGCGTCATCGTCCCGTACAGCACGTGCAGCGGGTTGCCAGTGAGGTTGAAGAAGAAGACGTAACCCAAGCCGAGCACCAGCCCCGGCACCGCCATCGGCACAAAACTGAGCATGCGCAACGCCAGGTTGAGGCCGCGTTGGCTGCGGGTTTTCTCCATCAGGTAAGCGCCGGTAAAGATCAGCACGCTGCCGATCAGTGCCGTGCCCAACGCCATTTTCAAACTGTTGCTGTAGGCCAGCCAGCCACCGCCAGCGGTTTCGTTGAACTGGTAATGATTGAGCGACAGCGAAAGGTTGTACGGCCAGAACTTTACCAAGGAGGAGAACACCGCCATGCCGAACACCAGAATCAACGCGGCGCTGATCAGCAAGACAATCGCCAGATAGCAGCCATCGCGCAACTTCGACGGCGCCGGTTTGAACACCTGAGCGCGACCGCTCATGGAATCGCCGTGACGCCGACGCAACCAGGCATCGACACCGAAGCTGAACAGCGCCGGCAGCAACAGCACCATGCCGATCAACGCGCCGCGACCGAATTGTTGTTGGCCGACCACGGCTTTGTAGGCCTCCAGCGCCAGCACTTGATAGTCGCCACCGACCACCACCGGCACACCGAAATCGGTGATGGTCAGGGTAAACACCAGACAGAACGCGGCGAACACGGCCTGGCGAGTGGCCGGCCAGGTGATGCTGCGAAACGCCTTGGCCGGACTGGCGCCCATGCTCGACGCCGCATCGAACAGTCGCGCATCGGCCAGCGACAACGCCGAGAGCAAAATCATCAACGCATGGGGAAAGGTGTAAATCACCTCACCCAGCACAATCCCCCAGAACCCGTAGATGTTGTCCGAGAGCAACCCGCGCAACATGCCCTGGTTGCCGAACAGATAGACCAGCGCAATGCCCGGCAACATCGACGGCGCCATCAGCGGCAGCAGGGAAATCCCGCGCCAGATGCCCTTGGCCGGAATCATCGTGCGTTGCAAGGCGTAGGCAAACAGGTAAGCCAGCGGTACAACGATGGCCGCGACGCTCAGGGACACTTTCAGGCTGTTGCCGAGCAGCCAGTGGAAATTCTCGCTGGTCACCAACTCCTTCGCCGCGACCCAGCCACCGCCCTGCCCGGCCTCACTGCTGAAGCCACGCCAGAAGATCGCCAGCAACGGCAGCAACACCGCGACGCCGAGCAACAGCAGCAGAAGGACTTTGCCGCCGACGACAAAAATGCGATCGCCGATCTCGGCTTTCGAAGTCTGGCGCACCTGCTTGTGCGGTAGCGGCAGCGCGAGGTTGCTGTTCATCAGGCAAACACCTGCAGGCTGCGCGGCGGCAAGGCGACCATGATTTGCTGGGCGCCGAGGCGCGGCATGGCTTCCGGGGCGAGTTCGGCGAGCAAGGCGTGGCCGGGCAACTGATCGAGTTCGAAGCTCATGCGGCAGCGATTGCCGAGAAAGGTGATCTCGCGGACTTTGGCCGGGAACAGGTTCTCTTCGTGCACCGGTGGATTGACGTTGATCGCTTCCGGGCGGCAAAACAAACGGCCCGAGGCGCGCTGGATGCTGCCGTCGCTGAGGCGCAGATTCATCCCGCCGACCTGCGCGTGAGTGTCGCTGCTGCGCTGGAACGGCAACCAGTTGCCTTGGCCGACAAACTCGGCCACGAACGGCGTGGCCGGGCGGTTGTAGATTTCCTGCGGGGTGGCGTACTGCTCGACGCGGCCGTTGTTCATCACGGCGATACGGTCGGCCATCAGCATGGCTTCGTCCTGATTGTGCGTGACCATCAGTGTGGTGATGCCGAGGTTGCGCTGCAGTTGGCGCAGTTCAGTACACAGATGCTCGCGGACGCGGGCGTCGAGGGCCGACATCGGTTCGTCGAGCAACAGCAGCGACGGTGCCGGCGCCAAGGCCCGAGCGAGAGCAACGCGCTGTTGCTGGCCGCCGGACAACTGGCCGGGGTACTTTTTCTCGCTGCCGGTGAGGCCGACCAGTTCCAGCATCTGCCCGACGCGCTGGCGCACTTCGTCGCGCCCGCTGCCAGCAAGGCCGTAGGCAATATTCGCCTCGACGGTCAAATTGGGGAACAGCGCGTAAGACTGGAACAGAATCCCGTAATCACGGGCTTGCGGGGCCAGGTGCGAGACGTCGCGGTCACCGAGGTACAGTTCGCCGCTGTCCTGTTTTTCCAGACCGGCGATGCAGCGCAGCAAGGTGGTTTTGCCGCAGCCCGACGGGCCGAGCAGGCACACCAGTTCACCGGCGGCGACGTCGAGGGAGACGTTATCCAGCGCAGTGAACGCGCCGAAGCGTTTCTGCACGCCGCGCACTTTCATCGGCGCACCGGGGTTGGTCAGGGCAGTTGCGATGGCAGGATTCATGGACAGACCTCATCAAGCAGATGGGGCCAATCCTAGAGTTGTAATGCGTCCGTCATGTGGCAGTGAGGCAAAAACCGCCGATAGTGGTATTCGGGGATTTTGGTTGGAGATCAAAAGATCGCAGCCTTCGGCAGCTCCTACATTGGAATGCGTCCCCCTGTAGGAGCTGCCGAAGGCTGCGATCTTTTGATCTTCAAGCTGGGGACATTTCCTGTGCCAAGCCGAGGAACGCCGCCGGCAACCGCGCGCCCTTGCGCTCCTTCAGGCAATACAGATACTCAGGAATCTGCGGCGCATTCTCGATCGTCAGCACGCGCAACTGCGGATCATGCGGCACTTCCTGCCGGGCAATAATGCTGATGCCGATATTGCGCAACACCGCCTCACGAATCGACTCACGGCTGCCGATCTCCAGTAACGGCCCGAAGCTCACCCCGGCACTCGCCAGCAACTCTTCCGTCAGCCGCCGCGTGGTCGAACCCGACTCACGCATCAACAACGTATGCCCGGCCAGTGCGCTCAACGCCACATGCTCCTGCGCCGCCAGCGGATGATTGCGATGCACCGCCAGTACCAGCGGATCAGTGCCAAGCACCCGCCGAATCAACCGCGCGTCATCGAGCAATTGCGACGACGCAGCGATGTCCACCCGGTAATCCTCCAGCGCTTCGAGCACCTGCTGCGAGTTACCGATTTCCACCGACACTTCCACTTGCGGCAAGCGCTCGCGGAAGGTTTTCACCAGATCGAGAATGTAATACGGCGCCGTCGCGGCGATGCGCAATGTGCCCTGCACCTGACCGCTGTTGCGCAGGAAAAACTCGATGTCGGCTTCCTGCTGCAACAGCGTCTTGACCATCGGCAGCAGCCGCGCGCCTTCGTCACTGACGCTCAGGCGCCGGCCGCCGCGGTAGAACAGCTCCACCGAATACTGACTTTCCAGATTGCGGATCTGCGTGGTCACGGTCGGTTGGCTGAGGCCGAGTTTTTTCGCCGCCAGCGTAATGCTGCCCAGGCGGGCGACCATGTAAAACGCTTTCAGCTCGGCACTCAGCACAACCATCCCTCATCGTTTATTTGCGCAACAGGCGCAAACCGTTGAACACCACCAACAGGCTCACGCCCATGTCAGCGAACACCGCCATCCACATGGTGGCGAGCCCGGCGAAGGTTACCGCAAGAAAGATAGCCTTGATCACCAGCGCCAGGGCGATGTTCTGTTTCAGGATGCTCGCGGTGTTGCGCGACAGGCTGATGAACGCCGGGATCTTGCGCAGATCGTCGTCCATCAGGGCGACATCGGCGGTTTCAATCGCGGTGTCGGTGCCGGCAGCGGCCATGGCGAAACCGATCTCGGCGCGGGCCAGTGCCGGGGCATCGTTGATGCCGTCGCCGACCATGCCGACCCGATGACCTTTACCGTAAAGCTCCTCGATGGCTTGCAGTTTGTCGGTCGGCAGCAAGTCGCCACGGGCCTCGTCGATGCCAACCTGCGCGGCAATCGCTTGGGCGGTGTGAACGTTGTCGCCGGTGAGCATCAGGGTTTTCACCCCGAGTTCGTGGAGCTGACGGATTGCTTCGCGACTGGTTTCCTTGACGGTATCCGCCACCGCGAACAGTGCCAGCGGGCCAGAATTGTCGAGCAGCAGCACCACGGATTTGCCCTGTTTCTCCAGCGCGAAGAGTTTTTCTTCCAGTGCCGGCGAGCACAGGCCCAACTCTTCGACCAGACGGTGGTTGCCCAAATGGTAGGTCTGACCGTTGATGTCGCCTTTGACACCACGCCCGCCCAACGCTTCGAAGTTATCCACAATCAGCGCTGCGAAGTGTTTATCCACAGCGGCGTTAGCGATAGCCAGCGACACCGGGTGATCGGAACGGCCGGCCAACGCCGCGGCGATTGAAGGTGCGGTGGCATCGGCGGTCGGATCAAGGGACAGGTAATCGGTCTGCACCGGTTTGCCGTGGGTGATCGTGCCGGTTTTATCCAGCGCCAGATAATCGAGCTTGAAACCGCCCTCCAGATACACGCCGCCCTTGACCAGAATGCCTTTGCGCGCCGCTGCCGCGAGGCCGCTGACGATGGTCACCGGGGTGGAAATCACCAGAGCGCATGGGCAGGCGACCACCAGCAACACCAGCGCGCGGTAGATCCAGTCGAACCACACTGCGCCCATGAACAGCGGCGGAATGATCGCCACGGCCAAGGCAAACACGAACACCACCGGCGTGTAGATTTTCGAGAACTGATCGACGAAGCGCTGGGTCGGGGCGCGCGCACCTTGGGCCTGTTCGACGGCGTGGATGATGCGCGCCAGGGTCGAGTTGTTCGCCGCTGCGGTCACCGTGTATTCCAGCGAACCGGCCTGGTTGATGGTGCCGGCGAAAACTTTGTCGCCGACGGTTTTCTCGACCGGCAGGCTCTCACCGGTGATCGGCGCCTGGTCGATGGTCGAACTGCCGCTGACCACTTCACCGTCCAGCGCAATGCGCTCGCCGGGCTTTACCCGCACACGGGCACCGAGCTCGACGCTTTTCACGTCCTGCTCAATCCAGCTGCCGTCAGCCTGCAACACCGTGGCTTGCTCCGGCGTCATCTGCATCAAACCGCTGATCGCGTTGCGCGCACGGTCCAGCGAGCGCGCTTCGATCAACTCGGCGACGGTGAACAGGAACATCACCATCGCCGCTTCCGGCCACTGGCCGATGAGGATGGCACCGGTCACAGCAATGCTCATCAGCGCGTTGATGTTGAGGTTGCGGTTCTTCAGGGCGATCCAGCCCTTTTTATAAGTGCTCAGACCACCGCTGAGGATCGACACCAGCGCGATGATCGCCACCACCCAGGTCGGTGCGGCGCTGGTGAAGTGGATGACTTCAGCGGCCAGCGCACCGACACCGGACAGCGCCAGCGGCCACCAGTGTTTTTTCACCGGTGCCGGGGCTGGCGCTTCGACGCCCGCCTCCAGCGGTTCGGCGTGCATGCCGAGGGATTTGATCGCTTCGGTGATGGGCTCGGTGCCCGGCAGGTTATGGGTCACGCCGAGTACGCGGTTGATCAGATTGAATTCGAGCTGCTGCACGCCGGCGAGTTTGCCGAGTTTATTCTGAATCAGTGTCTGCTCGGTCGGGCAGTCCATCGCCTCGATACGGAAACTGCTCAGCCGCGCGTCGGCGCTGGTTTTCTCGCTCAGTTGCACCAACGCAGGCGCGGCAGCTGTCGACGAGCAGCAGGAATCTTCGTGCGCATGAACCGGTGCCGGTGCTGCGGCTTTCGATCCGCAGCAGGCATCGCCGCCATGTGAATGCTTATGCACAGGCTGCAATTTATGACTGTGGTCGTGGCCGTCGCCGGGCTTGTGGGTATGCTGGGAATCACTCATTGGTCGCGTCCATGAAGGTGCCTGTTGCCAAGTAAAGACCCTGTAGCCACTATAGGGTCAAGCACCCTTTTGGAGATTGTCGTCATGAAGATCGGAGAACTGGCCAAACTCACCGACTGCGCCGTGGAAACCATCCGCTACTACGAGCGCGAAAACCTCCTGCCGGAACCGGCGCGCAGCGACGGCAACTACCGCGTCTACACCCAGGCCCACGCCGAACGCCTGACGTTCATCCGCAACTGCCGCACCCTCGACATGACCCTCGAAGAAATCCGCAGCCTGCTCGCCTTGCGCGACAGCCCGCAGGATCAGTGTGAGAGCGTCAATGCGTTGATCGACGAGCATATCCAGCATGTGAAGGCGCGGATTGATGGGTTGCTGGCGTTGCAGACACAGTTGCTCGACCTGCGCCAACGCTGTGGCGAAGGGCCGATGGCCGATCAATGCGGGATTTTGCAGCGGCTGGAAGTGAGTGGCGGGGTTGTCGCGACGGAAGTGGAACACTCCCACGTAGGCCGCAGCCACGGCCATTGACGTTGGCGCTCGTTCCCATGCTCCGCGTGGGAATGCCGCCATGGACGCTCCGCGTCCTAAGTGACGCGGAGCGTCACGGGATTCATTCCCACGCAGAGCGTGGGAACGATCCTGCTGACTAGACCGCCATTGGCGCGGTCATTGGCGCGTGATGCTCATAGCCTTCCAGCGAGAAATCGCTCGGCTCGACCAGCTCCAACCATTCCGGCTGATACACGCGAGTCTTGGCAAACTCCGGCACGCGGTCGGAGATTTTCAGTTTCGGCATCGCGAACGGCTCGCGCTTGAGCTGTTCGTTGAGCATGTCCAGATGGTTCTCGTAGACGTGTGCATCACCGATGAAATAGGTGAACCAGCGCGGCGTGTAACCGGTCAGGCGACCGATCAGGCTCAGCAGCGCGGCGCCTTCGGTGAGATTGAACGGTGTGCCCAGGCCCAGATCGTTGGAGCGGATGTAGAGGGTCAGAGAAATCTCTTTGGTCTCGACATTCGGGTGGAACTGGTACAGCAGATGGCACGGCGGCAGGGCCATTTCATCCAGCTGAGCGACGTTCCAGCCGTGGAACAGGATGCGGCGGCTGCCTGGATCATTGATGATCGTGTCGACGCACTGGCGCACCTGGTCGATGGCTTTGTACAACACCACGTAGGCTTGGCCGTCTTCTTCGCCCTGAGCGATCTGCTTGTAGCCGTTGGCCAGGGTTTGTTCGATGGCGGCGGTGTTGCTCAGCGGGATCTGCTTGTACGCCGGCCATTTGCGCCATTGCACGCCGTAGATTTCGCCGAGGTCGTCGTCACCCTGACGGAACGGGTTGGCCAGCCACTGCGCGTTTTCGTTGGCGTTCTGGTCCCAGACCTTGCAGCCCAGCGCCCGGAATTCGGCGGCGTTGTTGACGCCACGGAGAAAACCGCACATCTCGCCGATGGCCGATTTGAAGGCCATCTTGCGCGTGGTGATCGCCGGAAAACCTTCCTGCAGATCGAAGCGCAGCATCGCACCCGGGAAACTGATGGTGTTGATGCCGGTGCGGTTGGCCTGTTTGGTGCCGTTCTGGATAACGTGCGAGACCAGTTCGAGATATTGCTTCATGAGTTACCTGTGTCCTTTGAGCCCCGGCGTCGCGCGCCGGGGTTCGTAGTTTAAGCCGTCGGCGCGAGCGGTGCTGCCGGCGCGCGACGATAGGCCAGCCAGATCAGGAACAGCCCGCCGACGATCATCGGCACGCAGAGCACCTGGCCCATGGTCAGCCAGTTCCAGGCCAGATAGCCCAGTTGTGCATCCGGCACGCGAACGAATTCGACGATAAAACGGAAGATGCCGTAGAACAGCGCGAACATGCCGGAAACGGCCATGGTCGGACGCGGTTTGCGCGAGAAAATCCACAGAATCAGGAACAGCGCGACGCCTTCGAGCGCGAACTGATACAGCTGCGACGGGTGACGCGGCAGTTGCGCCGGATCACTGAATGGCGGGAAGACCATGGCCCACGGCACGTCGGTGGCCTTGCCCCACAACTCGGCGTTGATGAAGTTGCCGATGCGCCCGGCGCCCAGACCGATCGGCACCATTGGCGCGACGAAGTCCATCAACTGGAAGAACGACTTGCCGTTGCGCTTGCCGAACCACAACGCGGCCAGCATCACACCGATGAACCCGCCGTGGAACGACATGCCGCCCTTCCACACTTCGAAAATCAGTGTCGGGTTGGCCAGGTAGGCGCTCAGATCGTAGAACAGCACATAGCCCAGGCGCCCGCCGACGATCACGCCCATCGACATCCAGAAGACCATGTCGGAGAGTTTCTCCTTGGTCCAGGTCGGGTCGAAACGGTTGAGCCGGCGCGACGCCAGCAGCCACGCACCGCCGATGCCGATCAGGTACATCAGACCGTACCAGTGGATTTTCAGCGGACCGATGGCCAGGGCCACCGGGTCGATCTGCGGGTAAGGCAGCATTGCGACTCCTCGTTAGAGTTGAAACCAAAATTCCCGGGCGACGCTGCCACCTCAGGATTAAGCCAGGATTGCGACGCGATTAAAGCAGGAAGCTCACGCCCACGCTGAACAGCAAAGCGGCGAACAGCCGTTTCAGCAAGCGCGGCGATAAGCGATGCGCCAAACGCGCGCCGATGCGGGCGAAGATCATGCTGGTCAGGGCAATGCCCAACAACGCCGGCAAATACACAAAACCGAGACTATGGGCCGGCAACAACGGATCGTGCCACCCCAGAATCATGAAACTTAATGCACTGACCAAGGCGATCGGCAGGCCGCAGGCCGACGATGTCGCCACCGCTTGCTGCATCGGCACACTGCGCCAGGTCAGGAACGGCACGGTCAGCGAGCCGCCACCGACGCCGAAAATCGCCGAGGCCCAGCCAATCACACTGCCGGCCACGGTCAGACCGAGTTTACCCGGCACCGTTCGGCTGGCCTTGGGTTTGATGTCCAGTGCCAGTTGCACCGAGATGATCAAGGCAAACACGCCGATGATCTTTTGCAGGTGCGGGCCGGAGATCGCTTCTGCAGTCAATGCGCCGAAGCCTGCACCGAGCAGGATGCCGACAGCCATCCACATGAAGATCGGCCAGCGCACTGCGCCTCGTCGATGATGCTCACGCACGGCGTTGACCGAGGTGAAGATGATCGTCGCCAGCGACGTGCCGACCGCCAGATGGGTGAGGATCGACTGATCAAAGCCCTGCAAGGTGAAACTGAACACCAGCACCGGGACAATGATGATCCCGCCGCCAACCCCGAACAGCCCGGCCAGCACGCCCGCACAGGCGCCCAGCGCCAGATAGAGCAGAAATTCCATGACCGTCTCCCCAGACCGCATCCGCAAAACCGGAGCGGCATGGTAACGGATGCACACCCTTTGGCTCCACTGGCGATGGATGCACGGACGCGGGATGCGTAGAGTGAGCAAAAAACACACAAGGACCACCTTATGTGCCTGATTGTTTTCGCCTGGCGCCCGGGCCATGCCCAGCCGCTGATCGTCGCGGCCAACCGCGACGAATTCTACGCCCGGCCGAGCCTGCCTCTGGCGCAGTGGACGGAGGCGCCGCATGTGCATGCCGGACGTGATCTGGAGGCCGGCGGAACCTGGCTGGGGATAGGTGCCAGCGGGCGCTTTGCTGCGCTGACCAATATTCGTGATCCGCAGCAGCCAACGGCACGCAAGTCGCGGGGTGAGCTGGTGGCGCGGTTTCTGACTGGCGATGCGTCGATTGATGATTATTTGAACGAAGTGGTCGGGCATTCGGCGGAATATGCCGGGTTTAATCTGTTGCTCGGCAATAGTCATGAGCTGTGGCACTTCAATGCGCGGCTGTCGGAGCCGGTGATGCTGGAATCGGGCGTCTACGGGGTATCCAATGCCGGGCTGGACACGCCGTGGCCGAAGTTGCTCAAGGCCAAGGCTGGGTTGAGTGCGGTGCTGGATGATCCGCAACCGCAGCACTTGCTCGATTTGCTAAGCGATGCCCAGACCGCGCCGGAAGCGGAATTGCCGGATACCGGGGTGGGTCTGGCCACTGAAACATTGCTGTCGAGTGTGTTTATTGCCAGCCAGAGCTATGGAACGCGGGCGAGTACGGCGTTGATCGTGCAGGCGGATGGGACGCGACGGATAGTCGAGCGGAGTTTCGGGCCGTATGGCGGGCATTTGGGCGAAGTGGAGATAACAGCTTAAGAGCAGACCCTCACCCCAGCCCTCTCCCAAAGGGAGAGGGGGCCGACCGAGGTGTCTTGAGCCGTACATCGACCTGAAAGACCGAGTCGATTATGGCTTTAGCGCAGCACTTTCACCCCCGCGTGAATCGATTATGGATTCAGCACAGCACTTTCATCCCGGTGTGAATCGATTATGGATTCAGCAAGGCAGCTTCAGGTCGGCGGAGTTCTGCAGCATCCCCGGATCAGTCCCCTCTCCCTTTGGGAGAGGGTTAGGGTGAGGGGCTTTTGATCTTCAGAGGGCTTTGACCACCGCCGGCGGATGCATCTTCGACAACCCAAGGTTCTTCAGCGCCAATTGCAGCGAACTGTGGATAACCTGCGGGTTATCAATGGTCATCAACTCGGCCAACAACTCCTGAGCCTTGCTCAGATTGACCTGACGCAACATCCACTTCACCTTCGGCAAGTTGGTGGCGTTCATCGACAGGCTGTCGAACCCCATCGCCATCAACAGCACCGCCGCCGCCGGATCACCGGCCATTTCGCCGCAGATACTCACCGGTTTGCCTTCGGCATGGGCATCGCGTACCACGGTTTGCAGGGCTTGCAGTACTGCCGGATGCAGGTAATCGTAAAGATCGGCCACACGCGGGTTGTTACGGTCGACCGCCAGCAAATACTGAGTCAAGTCGTTGGAGCCGACGGACAGGAAGTCGACCATCCGCGCCAGTTCCTTGGTCTGGTACACCGCTGCCGGAATCTCGATCATCACGCCAATCGGCGGCATCGGCACATCGGTGCCTTCGTCGCGTACTTCGCCCCAGGCGCGGTGGATCAGGTGCAGGGCTTCTTCGAGTTCGTGAGTGCCGGAGATCATCGGCAGCAGAATCCGCAGGTTGTTCAAGCCTTCGCTGGCCTTGAGCATCGCGCGGGTCTGCACCAGGAAGATTTCCGGGTGGTCGAGGGTGACGCGAATACCGCGCCAGCCGAGGAACGGGTTGTCTTCCTTGATCGGGAAGTACGACAGCGACTTGTCACCGCCGATGTCGAGGCTGCGCATGGTCACCGGTTGCGGGTGGAACGCGGCGAGCTGCTCGCGGTAGATCGCCAGTTGTTCCTTCTCGCTCGGGAAGCGCTGGTTGATCATGAACGGCACTTCGGTGCGGTACAGGCCGACACCTTCGGCGCCACGCTTCTGCGCCCGCGCCACATCGGCGAGCAAACCGGTGTTGACCCACAGCGGCATGCGGTGACCGTCGAGGGTCACGCATGGCAAGTCACGCAGGGTGTCGAGGCCCAGCGCCAGTTGTTTCTCTTCTTCGACGACTTCAGCGAACTGCTTGCGCAGCACTTCGCTTGGGTTGGTGTAGACCTCGCCGCGTGTGCCGTCGACGATCATTTCGATGCCGTCGACCTTGGCATACGGCAGGTCGACCAGACCCATCACCGTCGGAATGCCCATGGCCCGGGCCAGGATCGCCACATGGGAGTTACCCGAACCGAGTACCGAGACCAGACCGACCAGCGTGCCTTCCGGCACCTCGCCGAGCATCGCCGGCGTCAGTTCTTCGCTGACCAGAATGGTTTTTTCCGGGTAGACCAGATTCTGCTGACGCTCTTCCTGCAAATAGGCGAGCAGGCGGCGACCGAGGTCTTTGACGTCCGAGGCACGCTCACGCAGGTAGGCGTCGTCCATCAGTTCGAAACGGTTGACGTGCTCAGTGACCACCTGGCGCAGCGCGCCTTGGGCCCACTGACCGGTCTTGATCACGGTGGTGATTTCGCTGCCTAGTGAAGCATCGTCGAGCATCATCAGGTAGACGTCGAACAGCGCGCGCTCTTCCGGGCGCAGTTGCGTCGCCAGCTTGGCGGACAACGCGCGCATGTCGGCGCGCACGCCTTCGATGGCGGTCTTGAACAGCGCCAGCTCGGCGTTGATGTCGGTGATGGTCTTGTCCGGCACCACGTCGAGATCGGCCGGCGGCAGCATGACCACCGCCGTACCGACCGCCGCACCCGGCGAACCCGGCACGCCGACGAACTTGGCTTCCTGAATGCCTTTGCCCTGACGGCCCAGACCGCGGATCGAACCGGTGGCCTCGGCGTGGGCGATTACGCCGGCGAGCTGCGCGCTCATGGTCACGAGGAAGGCTTCTTCACCTTCGTCGAACTGGCGGCGTTCTTTTTGCTGGATGACCAACACGCCGACGACGCGGCGGTGGTGAATGATCGGTGCACCGAGGAACGAAGCGTAACGCTCCTCGCCCGTTTCGGCGAAGTAACGGTAGCGCGGGTGATCCGCAGCGTTTTCGAGGTTCAGGGGTTCTTCACGCGTGCCGACCAGACCGACCAGACCTTCGTTGGGTGCCATGCTGACCTTGCCGATCGAGCGCTTGTTCAAGCCCTCGGTGGCCATCAGGACGAAGCGGTTGGTCTCGGGATCAAGCAGGTAGACCGAGCAGACCTGGCTGCCCATGGCCTCTTTGACGCGCAACACAATAATCCCCAACGCCGCCTTGAGATCCTTGGCGGAGTTAACTTCCTGGACGATCTTGCGCAGCGTATTGAGCATGGCTCGGGGTCGAACTCCGTCGTCAGTCGCGCGCTAAAAGGCGCGGGGCAAGCTCTTTGAGGGCGCGGCGATACACCTCGCGCTTGAATGTCACCACCTGGCCCAACGGATACCAATAGCTGACCCAGCGCCAGCCATCGAACTCCGGTTTACCGGTCAAATCCATCCGCACCCGTTGCTCGTTGGAGATCAGGCGCAGGAGAAACCATTTCTGTTTCTGGCCGATGCACAGCGGTTGGCTGTGCGTACGCACCAGACGTTGCGGCAAACGATAGCGCAACCAGCCCCGAGTACAGGCCAGTATTTCAACATCTTCACGTTCCAGGCCAACTTCTTCGTTCAGCTCGCGGTACAAGGCGTCTTCCGGCGTCTCTTCAGGGTTGATTCCCCCTTGCGGAAACTGCCAGGCATCTTGATTGATACGGCGAGCCCATAGCACCTGGCCGGCGTCATTCGTCAGAATGATCCCGACATTGGGGCGGAAACCATCGGGGTCGATCACGGCAACAACCTCGCAAACGCATGTCGCCGCATTGTTCCACAAAGGTTGATAAGGCGGCAACGAGGCTTCCTACCTTATGTGCACTCTTGTGAAAAGACCGTATTCTTGTCGCCTTTTTACAGACTTATCAGCGGGTAACTGCAATGCGCCTGGCTCTATTCGATTTGGACAACACCCTTCTGGGCGGCGACAGCGATCACGCTTGGGGCGACTATCTGTGTGAACGCGGCTTCCTCGACCCGATTGCGTACAAGGCTCGCAACGACGAGTTCTATCAGGATTACCTGGCCGGCAAACTGGATAACGCCGCGTACCTGAACTTCTGCCTGGAGATCCTCGGCCGCACCGAAATGGCCGTGCTCGATCAATGGCACAACGATTACATGCGCGACTGCATCGAACCGATCATCTTGCCCAAGGCGCTGGAACTGCTGAAAAAGCACCGCGATGCTGGCGACAAACTGGTGATCATCACCGCGACCAACCGCTTCGTCACCGCGCCGATTGCTGTGCGCCTGGGCGTTGAAACCCTGATCGCAACCGAGTGTGAAATGGTTGATGGCCGTTATAGCGGGCGCAGCACCGACATTCCGTGCTTTCGCGAGGGCAAGGTGACGCGGCTGAATCGTTGGCTGGAAGAGACCGGATATTCTCTGGATGACAGCTATTTCTATAGCGATTCGATGAATGATTTGCCGTTGCTGGAGCAGGTGGCGAATCCGGTTGCTGTCGATCCGGATCCGAATCTGCGCGCCGAAGCAGAGAAGCGTGGCTGGCCGGTGATTAGTCTGCGCGGCTGATTACGCCATCGCTGGCAAGCCAGCTCCCACAGGTTTTTCGGCTGTCCACAATATCCGTGTTCACTGAAGATCCCTGTGGGAGCTGGCTTGCCAGCGATTGGCTCGACTCGGTATATAGCCTTAAACAGGCTTGGCCCCCATCAACCCCGCAATGGCGAGAAACCCGACGCCGCTGACAATCGCCAGCGCCAACGTGAATTTCCAGTTACCAACCCCGCTCGTCCACAGCCGATTCAGCCGAACCAGCAGCCAGACCGCACTCAACGTGGCCACGGCATAGATCACGCTGGACCCCAGAATCCAGAACTGCCCCAGTGGCCAGCCGATCAGATGTACCAACCACCAGCCGGTGAAAGGCATGCTCAGCATACCGATCAGCATCAAACACCAGATAAACAGCCAGGGCCGCTGCATCGTGCTGGCCGGCCCTTCGCTGCGATTACGCCAGGAAAGAGCAGCGAGCCCCAACCCGCTGGCGAGGATCACCACGGTCGCCGCGACATGAAGGACTTTCAGGGTGGTCAGGGTTTCCATGAATTTCTCTTCCTTGGGCCATGCCCATCAGCGTAGCCGCTCAGCCAAGAAACAGCTGATAGGCCGGGTTGTCGCTTTCATCCCAGTACGGGTAGCCGATTTCCTCAAGCGCCGCCGGCACCAGATGACGCTCGTCGTGCGGCACTTGCAGGCCCGCGACCACGCGGCCATCAGCGGCGCCGTGGTTGCGGTAGTGGAACATCGAGATGTTCCAGCGCCCACCGAGCTTATTGAGGAAATTGAACAGTGCGCCCGGACGTTCCGGGAACTCGAAGCGGAACACCACTTCATCAATCACATGCGCCGCGTGACCACCGACCATGTGGCGGATGTGCAGCTTGGCCAGTTCGTTGTCAGTCAGGTCGAGCACCGGGAAACCCTGCTCGGCCAAGCTCGCCAGCAATGCGCTGCGCGGGTCGTTTTCCGGGTGAGTCTGCACACCAACGAAGATGTGCGCTTCGCTGCCGGTGTTGTAGCGATAGTTGAATTCGGTGATCTGGCGCTTGCCGATGGCTTCGCAGAACGCCTTGAAGCTGCCGGCCTTCTCGGGGATGGTCACGGCGATGATCGCTTCACGGCCCTCGCCCAGTTCGGCGCGCTCGGCAACGTGACGCAGGCGGTCGAAGTTGACATTGGCACCGGAGTCGATGGCGACGAAGGTCTGGCCGCTGACACCGCGTTGCTCGACGTACCTCTTGATCCCGGCCACGCCCAACGCGCCGGCAGGTTCGGTGATCGAGCGGGTATCGTCGTAGATATCTTTAATTGCTGCACAGATCTCGTCGGTGCTGACAGTAATCACTTCATCGACATAGTCTTTGCAGATGTCGAAGGTGTGCTGACCGATCTGCGCCACGGCCACGCCGTCGGCAAAGATGCCGACGGTCGGCAGCACCACGCGCTCGCCGGCAGCCATCGCCGCTTGTAGGCAGTTGGAGTCGTCCGGCTCGACGCCGATGACTTTGATGTCCGGACGCAGGTATTTCACGTACGCGGCGATACCGGCGATCAAACCACCGCCACCGACCGGAACGAAAATCGCGTCCAGCGGCTGCGGGTGCTGGCGCAGAATTTCCATCGCCACGGTGCCCTGCCCGGCAATGGTGTGCGGATCGTCATACGGGTGGATGTAGACGTAGCCTTTTTCGTCGACCAGTTTCAGTGAGTAGGCCAGCGCTTCCGGAAACGAATCGCCGTGCAGCACGACTTTGCCGCCGCGCGAGCGCACGCCTTCGACTTTGATCTCGGGGGTGGTCTTGGGCATGACGATGGTGGCTTTGACGCCCAGCACTTTCGCCGCCAGGGCCAGACCCTGCGCATGATTGCCCGCCGACGCGGTGACCACGCCACGCGCGCGCTCTTCATCGCTCAGTTGCGTCAGCTTGTTGTAGGCGCCGCGAATCTTGAACGAGAACACCGGCTGCAAGTCTTCACGCTTGAGCCAGATGTCATTGCCCAGCCGCTCGGAGAGCTGGCGAGCGTTCTGCAGCGGGGTTTCTACGGCAACGTCATAAACGCGCGAGGTGAGGATCTTTTTGACGTACTGTTCGAGCATCGGAAAGCATCACTGAGCGGTTGAGCGGGACCGGGGAGTCTAACCCGGCTTTTGCCCGCACGACCACACGAATCCAGAGGTTTTAGCCGCGCTTGCGGCTATAATGCCGGCCTTTCCGTTCTCACCTTGCCCGCTTCCGGAGCCCGCATGACCCAGGATCAACTCAAACAGGCAGTGGCTCAGGCCGCCGTCGACTTCATCCTTCCGAAACTCGACGACAAGAGCATCGTCGGGGTCGGCACCGGCTCCACCGCCAACTGCTTCATCGACGCTCTGGCCCAGCACAAGGGCGCGTTCGATGGCGCGGTTGCCAGTTCCGAAGCCACTGCCGCGCGTCTGAAGGGCCACGGGATTCCAGTGTATGAGCTGAACACCGTCAGCGACCTGGAGTTCTACGTTGATGGCGCCGATGAAAGCGACGCGCACCTGAACCTGATCAAGGGCGGCGGCGCCGCTCTGACCCGCGAGAAGATCGTTGCCGCCGTGGCCAAGACCTTCATCTGCATCGCCGACGCCAGCAAACTGGTGCCGGTGCTGGGCGAATTCCCGCTGCCAGTCGAAGTGATCCCGATGGCCCGCAGCCACGTCGCCCGCCAATTGGTGAAACTGGGCGGCGACCCGGTGTACCGCGAAGGCGTTTTGACCGACAACGGCAACATCATTCTGGATGTGTTCAACCTGCAGATCACCAACCCGGTGGAGCTGGAAGCGCAGATCAATGCGATTGTCGGCGTGGTCACCAACGGCTTGTTCGCGGCGCGTCCGGCGGATCTGTTGTTGCTGGGTACTAGCGAAGACGTGAAAACCCTCAAGGCTGAGTAAGCCCGGTCACCTACAGATTTGTGGGCAGACGAATAAACCTGTAGGAGTGAGCCTGCTCGCGATAGCGGTGTGTCAGTTGAGATAAATGTCGACTGACACACCGCTATCGCGAGCAGGCTCACTCCTACAATGGTTCTGTGGTGTTGGTTAGTTCGGTGTTGGTTTTTTGAAGACGTAAAACAGATTCGGCTCACTCACCAGATACAACGTCCCGTCATCATCCATCGCAATGCCTTCCGCCTGCGGTACGGTTTTCTTCAAACCCTGCCGCCCGCCACTGATGGACATCGTGCTCAACGGCCGCCCGCCGACATCCAGCTCCAGAATCAGCCGCGACTCATCCGACAGTGCCAGCAAATGCCCGCTGCGCTCGTCGTACTGCAAACTCGACAGATCGCGCACAAACATCCCGGCGTCACGCTTGGGATCGTTGATCACATGCACCGCGTAGGACTTCTCCGGATTGAAATGCGGAAAGCCGTGCACTTCGTAGATCAGCATCGGGTTACGCTCTTTCGCGACAAATAAGCGCTTGCCTACCGAGTCATACGCCAGGCCTTCAAAACCTTTGTTGCTGGCCATATGCACGCCGAGGGTCATCTGCTCGGCGTCCGCCGCGTCGAGGAATGTGGTGTCTGCTTCCAGGTGTATCTTGATCAGCCGCTGCTGACGCTCATCAGTGATCACGTAGGTGTCGGCGCTGATGTACTCGACGGCTTCGGGATCACCAAAACCAATCAGGGCAATGCGCCGCAGGATCTTGCCTTCGAGCGACAGCTCGACCAGCTCGGAATTTTTGTTGGTCACAGTAAACAGGCTTTTGCGCACCGGATCGAAGGTCAGCGCCGAAACATCGTCGTCCAGCCCTTCAATCACCCGCGCCTCAATCTCCACGCGATACTGATCCAGCCCAATCGACTCGCTACTCTGCGGTTGCCACAGTGTGTGCAAGTTAAACCAGGCGCGCTCGAACAGGCGCATGTATTGGCCGATCGCAATCAACGCGATCAGGGCAATCACCGACAGGAAAATAATCAGAGGCTTGGGGCGGGCAAGTCGACGCATTCGGATGAGCTCGGGATCAAAACAGGCGGATGAAATATCACGCCCGTCTGAACTGAAGCTTAATGGCCACTTGCCTCAAACCACAAGCCAACCCCTGTAGGAGCTGCCGCAGGCTGCGATCTGATCGTTCCCACGCTCTGCGTGGGAACGCAGCCGGGGACGCTCTGCGTCCCACAGTCAAAAGATCGTCCGAACGCGGCCCGAACCTTCGGCAGCTCCTACATTGGAATCGGTAAAGGCTGCTATTTCTGTTTTTCGAAGCGATAGAACAGGTTCGGCTCGCTGACCATATACAGCGTGCCCGCCTCGTCCATGGTCACGCCTTCGGCGCGCGGGATGGTGTTTTTCAATCCGTTGAAGCCGCCAAGCAGGGTCATGAAGCTGACCTGTTCGCCCTTCTCGTCCAGCTCCAGCAGCAGGTGTGAATCGGCAGACAGCACCAGTGTGTGCTGGGTGCGCGGGTCAATCGCCAAGGCCGAGAGGTTGCGAATATCCAGTTCATCACTGACGAGTTTCTGCTTGTCGCCCTTGAGGGTCTGGCTGCCATCGCTTTTCCAGGTGAACAGCGCTGGTGGCCGCTCCTCGCCCAGCAACAGTTGCTGATTGCGAGCGTCCCAAGTGATGGCTTCGAACGCTTTGTTCTGGTCTTTCGACGGGCCGAGATCGTATTTCGGGAAATCGGCGATGTTCAATTCGCGAGTATCAGCGTCGACCCTGACGATCGACAGCATGTGCTGGCGCTCGTCGACGATGGCCATCAGGCCGTTTTCCATCATCGTCAGGCCTTCCGGATTGCTCCAGCCCACCAGCGGCATCTTGCGCAGCACATCACCTTGCAAGGTCAGCTCGGCGAGAAACGGGTTCTTGCCCATCACCGAGAACAGCGTTTTGGTCTGCGGGTTGTACGCCAGATCCGAAGCTTCGTCCTTCTCCATCCCCTTGAGCGGCTTGGCATCTATCACCACTCGATAGTCCGGCAGCCAGATGCTTTCCTTCTGCTCGGCCTGGCTTTCGAAGCTTTCCTGCAGCCAGAGCACCCCGCGATCATCCCAATGCATGGCAAACGCCAAGGCATAAGCGGCGGCAACCACCAGCAAGAGCCAGACATACCAGCGCAGGGAGAAACGTGAGCGGCGGGTGGGTTTGAGCTGAGTTTGAGATGACATCGATGGACGCGTTCCGAAAATTCAGGCTATGGGTAATAGCACAAAGAGGCCGGCTCAGACGCCAGAATGAGAGGAATTATCCGTACAGGATGTGAAAAAAACGGCAAATGGCGGGATTGCCCTGCGCCATTGTGGGAGAGATCACAAAACCCTGTAGGAGTGAGCCTGCTCGCGATGGCGTCAGGTCAGTCGAAACAATCGTTGACTGACAGACCGCTATTGCGAGCAGGCTCACTCCTGCAAGGGGACCGCGTTAAATCAGCGCACGCTGCTGGTGAAGCTGCTCGCGCCGACCAGCTCGAGGACGATGTCGTCGCCCACGTTCAGCGGGCCAACACCCACCGGCGTACCGGTGAGGATCACATCACCGGCCTGCAGCGAGAAGCAGCCGGCCATGTGCTGGATCATCGGCACGATCGGATTGAGCATCGCACTGCTGTTGCCGTCCTGGCGGACTTCGCCGTTGATGGTCAGACGAATGCCGATGTCGGTCAGATCAGCAAAGGTGCTGCCGACCACGAACGGCGCAAGCACCGCCGCGCCGTCGAACGACTTGGCGATTTCCCACGGCAGGCCCTTGGCTTTCAGCTCGGCCTGCTTGTCGCGCAGGGTCAGGTCCAGCGCCGGGGCGAAACCGGAAATGGCGTCGAGCACTTCTTCACGGCTCGGTTTGGTCGACAACGGCTTGCCGATCAACACGGCGATTTCCGCTTCGTAGTGCACCGAACCGCGCTCGGTCGGAATGGCGAAACCGCCTTCCAGCTCGACCACGCAACTGCCCGGTTTGATGAACAGTAACGGCTCGGTAGGCACCGGGTTGTCCAGTTCCTTGGCGTGTTCGGCGTAATTACGGCCAATGCACACGACTTTCCCGATCGGGAAGTGGATGCGCGTGCCGTCGACGTACTGGTGCTGATAGCTCATTTACCGACTCCTGCCTTCATTGATTCATCAAAGATTGCCGATCAAACCGCAAAAATCTTGCCCGGGTTCATGATGCCGTTCGGGTCGAACACCGCTTTTACCGCTTTCATGTACTCGATCTCGACCGGGGAACGGCTGTAGGTCAAGTAATCGCGCTTGGTCATGCCCACGCCATGTTCAGCGGAAATCGAACCGTTGTACTTCTCGACGGTTTCGAACACCCACTTGTTGACGGTCGCGCACTTGGCGAAGAACTCGTCCTTGCTAAGGTTATCCGGCTTGAGAATGTTCAAGTGCAGGTTGCCGTCGCCGATGTGGCCGAACCAGACGATTTCGAAGTCCGGATAGTGTTCGCCGACGATCGCGTCGATTTCCTTGAGAAATGCCGGCACTTTCGACACGGTGACCGAGATGTCGTTCTTGTACGGCGTCCAGTGCGAGATGGTTTCGGAGATGTATTCGCGCAGTTTCCACAAGTTCTGCAACTGCGTTTCGCTCTGGCTCATCACGCCGTCCAGCACCCAGCCCTGCTCGACGCAATGCTCGAAGGTTTCCAGTGCACTGTTGGCCACTTCTTCGGTGGTCGCTTCGAATTCCAGCAGTGCGTAGAACGGGCAATCGGTTTCGAAAGGTGCCGGCACGTCACCACGGCCCATGACTTTGGCCAGAGCTTTGTCGGAGAAGAATTCGAACGCGGTCAGGTCAAGCTTGCCCTGGAAGGCGTGCAGCACCGGCATGATCGAGTCGAAATCAGCGGTGCCGAGGACCATCGCGGTGAGGTTTTTCGGCGCTCGATCGAGGCGCATGGTCGCTTCGACGACAAAACCGAGGGTGCCTTCAGCACCGATAAACAGCTGACGCAAGTCGTAGCCGGTGGCGTTCTTGATCAGGTCTTTGTTCAGTTCCAGCACATCACCCTTGCCGGTGACCACCTTCATGCCGGCGACCCAGTTGCGGGTCATGCCGTAGCGAATCACCTTGATCCCGCCGGCATTGGTGCCGATATTGCCGCCAATCTGGCTGGAACCTGCCGAAGCGAAATCGACCGGGTAGTACAAGCCTTTCTCTTCCGCGACGTTCTGCAAATGCTCGGTGACCACGCCCGGCTGACAAACGGCGGTGCGGTCGGTGAGGTTCACGTCGAGAATCTGATTCATGTAATCGAACGACACGACCACTTCGCCATTCGCCGCCACGGCAGCGGCGGAAAGCCCGGTGCGCCCGCCCGATGGCACCAGTGCGACCTTGTGCGAGTTGGCCCAACGGACCACCGCCTGCACCTGCTCAATGGTCTTGGGAAACACGATGGCACTTGGCGCCGGGGCGAAGTGCTTGGTCCAATCCTTGCCGTACGCATTCAGGGAGTCGGCGTCGGTCAGGACCTTGCCAGGCTCGACCAGGGTCTTCAGTTCATCAATCAGGGCAGGATTGGTCATCGACAGAACTCTCGAACAATTCATGGTCATCCTGAGAACGCTTCACGTCGCAGGAATGAGTGTTTAGCGGGGAGGCTATGCTAGCATATCGACCCCGCAGGACAGCGCCCAAGGCCAGATCCGCGGAGACGACATTCTTGTCGTCCGGGTCAGCGTCTGTTGACCATTTCCTGCCATTTTTCTCCGGGATACAGGTTTACGCAGATGAGCAAGACTTCTCTCGATAAGAGCAAGATCAAGTTCCTTCTTCTCGAAGGCGTCCACCAATCGGCTGTCGACGTCCTCAAGGCGGCGGGCTACACCAGCATCGAATACCTGACAGGTTCCTTGCCGGAAGCCCAGCTCAAGGAAAAGATCGCTGACGCTCACTTCATCGGCATTCGTTCGCGCACCCAACTGACCGAAGAGATCTTCGATCACGCGAAGAAGCTGGTAGCGGTCGGCTGTTTCTGCATCGGCACCAACCAGGTTGACCTGAGTGCTGCCCGTGAGCGCGGCATTGCCGTGTTCAACGCGCCGTACTCCAACACCCGCTCCGTAGCGGAACTGGTGCTGGCCGAAGCGATCCTGCTGCTGCGCGGCATCCCGGAGAAAAACGCTTCCTGCCACCGTGGCGGCTGGATCAAATCCGCAGCTAACTCCTTCGAAATCCGTGGCAAGAAACTGGGTATCGTCGGCTACGGCTCGATCGGTACGCAGCTGTCGGTTCTGGCTGAAGGCCTGGGCATGCAGGTGTACTTCTACGACACCGTGACCAAGCTGCCACTGGGCAACGCTACTCAGATCGGCAGCCTGACCGAACTGCTGGGCATGTCCGACATCGTCACCCTGCACGTTCCGGAAACCGCTGCGACCCAGTGGATGATCGGCGAGAAGGAAATCCGCGCCATCAAAAAGGGCGGCATCCTGATCAACGCGGCGCGCGGTACCGTGGTCGAGCTGGACGCCCTGGCGGACGCGATCAAGGACAAGCACCTGATCGGCGCGGCCATCGACGTGTTCCCGGTGGAGCCACGCTCCAACGACGAAGAGTTCGAAAGCCCGCTGCGTGGCCTCGACAACGTGATCCTGACTCCGCACATCGGTGGTTCGACCGCCGAAGCGCAAGCCAACATCGGTCTGGAAGTGGCAGAAAAACTGGTCAAGTACAGCGACAACGGTACCTCCGTTTCGTCGGTGAACTTCCCGGAAGTGGCCCTGCCGGCTCACCCTGGCAAGCACCGCCTGCTGCACATCCACGAGAACATCCCGGGTGTGATGAGCGAGATCAACAAGGTCTTCGCCGAAAACGGCATCAACATCTCCGGTCAGTTCCTGCAGACCAACGAGAAGGTTGGCTACGTGGTGATCGACGTCGACGCCGAGTACTCGGATCTGGCGCAAGAGAAGCTGCAGCACATCAACGGCACTATCCGTAGCCGTGTGTTGTTCTGATTTAGCGTTGAGCGACAAAAAAGGGAGCCTTCGGGCTCCCTTTTTCATGCACGGCGAAACGGTTATTCGACGTTGATGGTGATTTTCTTCGAAACGATTGGCGGGTCGAACGCCATGTGACCGCTGTCGCCAAGTTCCAGCTGCAAGGTGTGTTGGCCCGGGGCGAGCTTGATGTCAGCCTGGGTCTGCGCCTTGCCGAAGTGCATATGATTGGCATCGGTAGGGACGACCGAACCGGCAGGAACGATTTCCTTGGCGTCGATCAGCAGGTGATGGTGACCGGTGTTTTTGGTGACGTCACCGGCCGGCGCCAGCGCGACGCCCTTGGTACCGAATTTGACGGTAAATGTCTGCGAAACCGTGGCCCCGTCCTCGGGAGAAACGATGAACACTTCGGCGCCTTTTGGTGCCGGTGTCGCCGCACTGGCCAGCACCGAAACACCCATCAGCACACCCGCCAACGCTGCACGTGACAAAAAGCTTTTCATTTTCTTCTCCAGTTTTTCCGTAAAATCCGCACGGTCATGACAACTTCATGACCATTCGTTGTCGAAGGCACTCGACAACCATAGCAAAGCGAGCCTGAATCAGAGCGTCGCGATAATGATTTCAAAGGAGTGACCATGCGTTTTCTGCCTGGCCTGATCTGCCTGCTACCCCTTTTGAGCCCTTTGGCTCACGCCGAACTGATTGATGACGTCAACGACCGTGGCGAGCTGCGCATAGCCCTTGAGGCTAATACACCGCCGTTCAATTACAAGGAAGGCGACACACTCACGGGGTTCGAGGTCGAGCTTGGGCAACTGCTGGCCCGGGAGCTGGATGTACGCGCCGATTTCATCGTCACAGATGAGGCAGACCTGCTCCAGGGCGTTGAAAGCGGCAAGTACGACGTTGCGCTCAACCACATAGCACTGACATCCGAACTCAAGGATCGTTTCGACTTCAGCGAGTCTTACGGCAAGGTCGATTCGCAGTTGCTGGCGAAAAAAGACGAGCAGCCACGGCCGATGGTGCTGGTGCAGGCGTTGACGGAAGAGAAGCCGAAAGTGGCAGAGCCGGTGGAATTGGCGATTCCGTTTCAGAAGGGTAATCCGGCATTTCAGGCCAGCCTTGCGAGTGCGATGCAGCGGATCAAGGAGGACGGACGCCTGGCGGCGCTGACCGAGAAGTGGTTGAAGCCTTAGAAGCCCCTCACCCTAGCCCTCCCGAAACGTCGGACCGCCCGTAGGGAGAGGGGACTGATTTGGGGTTGCTTTAGAGATACGCCGACCTGGGATGGCTATACCGAATCCGAAATCGACTGGTCATGGCTTTGTCGATTCCATAATCGATCGGTCATGGCTGTGTCGAATCCATAGTCGATAAGGTCTTCCAGGTCGATGCAAGACGTCAGACACCTCGGTCGGCCCCCTCTCCCTCCGGGCGGTCCGACGTTTCGGGAGGGCTGGGGTGAGGGCAACGATTCCGGATCAGCCCAAAGCCGCCAGGGCCACCGCCGCCTCAGCCAATTCAAGCTCACTGAAAACCTGCACACCATGGCGCTTGAGCAACGCAGCCGTCACGCCTTCGCCAGAGACTTTCACTCCGCTGAACGTCCCGTCATACGTCAACAGATTCCCGCAAGAAGGACTGTTGGCCTTGAGCACCGCCACACGAATCCCGTGCTTCTGCACCAACTCCAGTGCCTGCCGCGCACCATCGAGAAACTGCGCACTGACATTTTCGCCCTCAGTGGTGATCACCGCCGCGACACCATCGAGCACTTCACCGCCCTGCCCGCCCGGGATCTCCGCCGCCGCCCGTGGCGTTGGCAAACCACCCGCAACCTCCGGACACAACGGCACCACCCGCCCTTCGGCAATCCACTGTTCAAGCAAATCAAACGGCCCGCTCGCACCACCGTCATAACGCACGCGATGACCCAACAGGCAGCGACTGACCAGAATCCTGTGCATCTCAGAACGGCTCGTTGCCACGGCGACGAAACCAGCCAGTCAGCGACAGGCGCTCGCGGTTCGCCGGCAGCACTTCATGAGGCACCTCACCAGAGAGAAACACCACCAGACACCCGCCAGTAGGCTGCACGTCATGCACGCGCTCATCATTCAGGTACATGCGCAACTGACCGCCATCCTCCGGCAGCCACGCGTCATTGAGATAGACCACCACCGACACCATGCGCTTGTCATCGTCGCGAAAACGGTCGACATGCCGGCGATAAAAAGCGCCGGGCGGATACAAGGCGAAATGGCACTCAAAATCCTCAAGACCGAGAAACAGGCCACGGTTGAGCGCCTCACGCAGGCTTTCCATCAAGTTCAGATAGCGGTCGCTGGCCTCGGCCTGACCGGGATCGATCCACTGAATGTGGTCGCCACGAATCCCCTCGCGGATCTCCGAAAACGGCCCACGCCCCACCGCCGCCGGCGCCAGTTCACCCTCGGCTTCACGTTTGCGGCACTCGGCCGCCAGCTCGCGGGTCAAACCGGCGGGCAGGAATATGTTCTGCTGCGACCAGCCGTGTTCGGCCAGGTCATCGACAATGCGTAACAGCAGTGGGTGTTCAGAGGATATTTGCATGGCGCGCATAGTATGTCGGCGGCAACAAATCCGACAGAGCCACGCGGCGGCTTGCTACGAATTCTCGACAAGTACCGGCACCGCACGGAGAATAGTCCGCTGCTGACAGGAGTCCCTATGCGCCGTTTGCTTTTTTCACTGTTGATGTTCTGCGTTTTGCCCGCCTGGGCGGACGGCCACGATCAGTTGTACAAGGTCGCCGGCTGGCCAGATCAACGTGCGCATTTCAATGACGCCCTGACGGCCGCACAGCAGCGCTATCAGAACAGCCTGCCGCCGGCGGTGTTTCAAGCATTGGTGAACAACAGTAATCAGCGCTTCGCCCCGCAGGCCGTCGATCAACGCGCCGAAGCGCAACTGCGGCAGAAGCTTGCCGACCCGAAACCGGCGCTGACCTTCTTTCAATCACCGCTGGGCAAGAAAATCGTCGCAGCCGAATTGCTGGCGACCCGGCGCGATCAATTGGCGAAAAATGCCAAGGGTCTGCCAAAGATGCAGGCCAGCGACAGCCGTCTGCTGATCATCGGCCACCTCGCGCAAGCCTTGCCGGCCCGTGAAGCTGGCGCCGAAGTGAGCTTGGCGATTGCTGGTGTGGCGGCGGACAGCTTGAGTTCGATGATTCCGGGGCTGCTCGGTGGTGGTCAGGCGCAAGGTATGCTCAACGGTCAGCGCCAGCGTTTGATGGATCAGATTGGCGCGGACATGAACAACACGTTGCTCTACGTCTATCGCGATTTGTCGGATGAAGAGCTGGAAGAGTTTGCGACGTTTGCCGAGTCGACTGAAGGCAAGGCCTACTATCAGGCGGCGCTGGCGGCGATTCGCGCAGGGTTGGCGGTCGGGCAATGAGCTTCAGCGCCTGACTTGCCAGCGATGGGGCCTTCAGCTTCACTAGAGATTCCGGCCTCTGATGCGCTTGCTGAGAAACTCGAAATACTCCTCCCGCATCTCCGCCGTCTCATTCGCCAGATGATGCCGCGCCTCGGCTAACAACAAGATCTGCGGCCGATCAAACTTCCATTTCAACACCTGTAGATTGTGCTGCCAGTCGACGGTCATGTCCGCCTGCCCCTGAATGATCAGCGGCCGCCGCGGACTCTTCTTCGCGTGCTCGACGCGGATGATCCAACGCGATAACGCCCCCACCCATTTCGTCGGCAAGCGTCGTGGCTGCAACGGATCGGCCTGCAGAAACGGCAGGAAATCCGGGTCGTTGGAATTCTCGCTGAAGCGTCGCGCGACACCCCTGACGAAAGGCCTGAGCAGGTAATAACTCAGCTGCGACCAGCCCCACGCCCGTGGCCGCACCAGCGGCGCCATCAAAATCACCTGGCCCTGCGCCGGGCTGTTTTCAGCATGGTTGAGCAGGTGATCGACCACAATCGCCCCGCCAGTGCTCTGCCCGCACAAATGCCACGGCTGCGGCAGGGCGATCGACTGCGCCTCGGCGAACAACGCTTGCAGGACGTCCTGATACTCGGAGAAATCGCGAATGCTCGCGCGCGGCCCGCTCGACAGACCATGCCCCGGCAAATCGCAGGCGATCACCGCGAAGTCCTGATCCAGCGCCCACTCGATCACATGCCGATACAGCCCGGTGTGATCGTAGTAGCCGTGCAGCAGAAACAGCGTCGCCTTGACCTTCTCCGGCCACCAGCAATGGCTGACCACTTCATAACCATCGACTTCGAAACGGCCCATGCCACGCCAGACATCGCGATGGGGAAAATCGGTTTGATAAAACTGCTGGTACGCCTTCGCCTCGTCCGACAACGGCTGCCACTCGGCCAAAGGCTTGAGGCTGGCGCGGATTTGATCGGGGTCGAAAGTGGCAGACATAAGGCAATTCCAAAGCGGTAAACAGACTTTATCGGCCTGCGATATTCATCTGTAGTGACAGACATGGCAAGCTAGCCGACCTTTCGAGGATCGAAAACCATGCGTTCGCCCTACCGCACCGCACTGTTTGCCAGCCTGCTCGCGCTGATTTGCGCCGGGGTGCTGTGGGCGGCGTATGACTGGTTTCAGGGGCGTTATCTGCGAGCGTTCAGCGAACACACGGCGGTGTTTTCCGGTGATCCGCTGCGCCTGCCGGACAATCTCGCCGGTCCCGGCAAGATTCGTCTGGTGCACTTTTGGGACCCGGCCTGCCCGTGCAATGTCGGCAATCAACAGCACCTGACCGAGATGGTCGAGCAGTTTGGCGCCAAAGGCGTGGAGTTCTTCGCTGTGCAGAAGGCTGGCAGCCACGGTCAGTTGCCGGCAACCCTCAGCAGCCTGAAAACCATCACGATATTGCCCGGCTCCGAACAGGTACCCGCCAGCCCGGCCGTGGCGATCTGGGATCGCAGCGGCAAACTGGCCTACTTCGGTCCGTACAGCGAAGGCCTCACCTGCAATTCCAGCAACAGCTTTATCGAACCGATTTTGAATGCCTTGACGGAAGATCGCCCAGTCAGTGCCACGCACACCCTGGCGGTCGGGTGTTACTGCCCGTGGCCGGTGGAGACGCAGTAAGGCATTCCGGACTTTTCAAGGACAGCGCTGCACGGCACTGAAGGTCTGTGCTAATTGTTTGCAGCCCGACGGGCGGCATCCCGCCTGCACAAGGAGTCACCATGAAGCGCGTGTTCACCGTACTTGCCCTGCTCATCGTTGTTCTGCTTGTCGGCGTCGGCGGGTATGTCTACAGCAAACAACCGACGCGCCAGGGTCAGGTCGAGCTGCGCAACCTGCAGGGTTCGGTGACCGTGCGCTACGACGAACGCGGCGTGCCGCACATTCGCGCCGAGAACGAAACCGACCTCTACCGTGCCCTTGGCTATGTGCATGCCCAGGATCGCCTGTTCCAGATGGAAGCCATGCGCCGCCTAGCTCGCGGCGAACTGGCCGAAGTGCTCGGGCCGAAGCTGCTCGACACCGACAAACTGTTCCGCAGCCTGCGCATCCGTGAACGCGCGGCCAGTTACGTCGCCAGTCTCGATAAACAGTCTCCGGCGTGGAAGGGCCTGCAAGCCTATCTGGATGGCATCAATCAATATCAGGACAGCCACGCTGCACCGATCGAGTTTGATGTGCTGGGCATCCCCAAACGGCCGTTCACGGCGGAAGACAGCATCAGCGTCGCCGGCTACATGGCCTATAGCTTTGCCGCGGCGTTTCGCACCGAACCGCTGCTGACCTACGTGCGCGATCAGCTCGGCGCCGATTACCTCAACGTCTTCGACCTCGACTGGCAGCCCAAAGGCGTGCTGGTCAACGGTCACGCCAAGCCTGCGCCGGCCCTCGCCGCTGGCGACTGGAAGGACCTCAACGCCCTCGCCCGCCTCAGCGAACAGGCGTTGATCGACAACGGTCTGCCGCAGTTCGAAGGAAGTAACGCTTGGGTCATCGCGGGCAGCCGCAGCCAGAGCGGCAAGCCATTGCTGGCGGGTGATCCGCACATTCGTTTCTCGGTGCCGTCGGTGTGGTACGAAGCGCAATTGTCGGCGCCCGGCTTCGAGTTGTACGGCCATCATCAGGCGCTGGTGCCGTTTGCGTTTCTCGGTCACAACCTCGATTTCGGCTGGAGCCTGACCATGTTCCAGAACGACGATCTCGATCTGATCGCCGAGAAGGTCAACCCGGATAATCCGAATCAGGTCTGGTATCGCGGCCAGTGGACCGACATGGTCGTCACGCAACAGCAGATCAACGTGAAGGGGCAGTCGCCGGTGACCCTGACCCTGCGCCAATCGCCCCACGGCCCTATCGTCAACGATGCGCTCGGCACCGCTGCCGGCAAGACGCCGATCGCCATGTGGTGGGCCTTTCTCGAAACACCGAACCCGATCCTCGAAGGCTTCTACCAGCTCAATCGCGCCGACACCCTGGCCAAGGCCCGCGCCGCTGCCGCAAAAGTCCAGGCGCCGGGGCTGAACCTGGTTTACGCCAACGCCAAGGGCGATATCGCCTGGTGGGCCTCGGCATTGCTGCCCAAGCGCCCGGCCGGGGTGCGGCCGGAATTCATGCTCGACGGCAGCAGCAATCAGGCCGACAAGGACGGTTTCTACCCGTTCAGCGCCAACCCGCAGGAAGAAAACCCGGCGCGCGGCTACATCGTCTCGGCCAACTTCCAGCCCGTGTCGCCGACCGGCATGCAGATTCCTGGTTACTACAACCTCGCCGATCGCGGTCAGCAACTGAACCGGCAGCTCAGCGACAAGAGCGTGAAGTGGACCAACGAGGCCAATCAGAAGCTGCAACTGGGCACCACTACCGGTTACGGCCCGCGCTTGCTCGCGCCGTTGCTGCCGGTGCTGCGTGAGGTGGTCAGCGATCCGGCGCAACTGAAACTGGTCGAGCAACTGGCGCAGTGGCCAGGCGACTATCCGCTGGATTCGGTCAGCGCGACGGTATTCAGCCAGTTCCTCTACGACCTGGCCGATGCGGCGATGCGTGATGAGTTGGGCAATGACTTCTTCGAGACATTACTGTCGACGCGGGTGATCGATGCGGCGCTGCCGAAACTGGCGGCGAATGCCGATTCACCGTGGTGGGACAACCGCAGCACGCCGAACAAGGAGACCCGCGCCGATATCGTCCGCGCGGCGTGGCAGGCGAGCATTCAGCACTTGAAGCTGACCCTCGGCGATAACTCTGCCGAGTGGAAATGGGGCGCTGCGCACACGCTGACTCACGGCCATCCGTTGGGACAGCAGAAGCCGCTGGATCGGATTTTCAACGTTGGGCCGTTTGCGGCGCCGGGCAGTCATGAAGTGCCGAACAACCTGTCGGCGAGGATCGGCCCGGCGCCATGGCCGGTGACGTATGGGCCGTCGACGCGGCGCTTGGTGGATTTTGCCGATCCGGCGCATGGGTTAACGATTAACCCGGTTGGGCAGAGCGGTGTGCCGTTCGACAGTCACTATGACGATCAGGCTGAGGCGTATGTCGACGGGATGTATGTGCAGGCGCATTTCAATGACGAAGAGGTGACGGCGAATACGCGCAGTACCTTGAAGCTGTTGCCGATGCGGGCACCGTAAAAGCCCCTCACCCTAGCCCTCCCGAAACGTCGGACCGCCCAGAGGGAGAGGGGACTGATTGGGGGATGCTCAAGGTTTACAGCGACCTGACACTGCTTTACCGAATCCATAATCGCTAAGGTCTTTCAGGTCGATGTATCACGCCAGACACTGCGGTCGGCCCCCTCTCCCTCTGGGCGGTCCGACGTTTCGGGAGGGCTGGGGTGAGGGTAAGGGTCAAAGCATCACCGCAAAATTCAGCCGAAACTGCTGCGGCGTAACCCCCAACCGCCGGTTAAACACCCCACGCATATGCTGCGCATCGCGAAACCCACACTGATACGCCACAGTTTTCAACGGCGCCGCCGTGCTCTCCAGCATCACCCGCGCCGCATCCACCCGCGCCCGCTCGACAAACTCCGCCGGCGTGACTTTGGCTTCCCGGGCAAACACTCTGGAGAAATTACGCGCACTCATGTTCGCCGCATTGGCCAGATCGGCGATCGTCAGATCACCCGTGAGATTGGCCAACACATACAACTGCACCATCGCCACCGCCGACGTCGGCTCTGCATGCGGCGTGAGGAACGGGCTGAACTGCGACTGCCCACCAGACCGCTGGGTGAACACCACCAGCCGTTTAGCCACGCTCAGCGCCACTTCAGCACCGTGATCACGCGCCAGCAGGTAGAGCGACAGATCAATCCCCGCCGTGACCCCGGCCGAGGTATAGAGCGTGCCGTCCTCGACATACAAGCGATCAGCCTCGACCTGCGTCGTCGGACACAACTGCGCCAACGCCTCGGCGTCATTCCAGTGCGTAGTCACGGTGCGCCCCTCCAGCAACCCCGCGCGCGCGAGCGTGAACGCGCCGTTGCAGATCGAACCAAAACGCTGCGCCCGTGCACAGGCCTCACGCAGCCAACCGTCGAACGTCGCGCCAAAATCCATGAACGGCAATTGTGGCCCACCGGCGACCAGCAGCAGATCGTAGGCGTCGAGTGCTTCGCTGAAATGCCGATGGGCATTCAGGTTCAAACCGTTGGAGCAGGCCATCGGGCCGCGTTCGACGCCGATCACTTCGAGCCGATAGTGATCCTCGGGCGTCAGGAAGCGATTGGCCTCGGCGAACACATCCATCGGGCCGCTGACGTCCAGCGACTGCACGCCGGCGAACACGACGATGGCGACGGTTTTAGTCATGACTGTGGATTCCCTTTCAAATGCAAAAGATCGGGCCGCGATCGGACGATCTTTTAGCTTGGCACGATTTGCAGGTGGATTGGCAAGGATCGCAGCCATGCATCGATTGTTCGCTTTCAGCGCCGGGAACAGACTTTCCCCATCAGCGCCACGACGGCGTTCACTGAGGAAACTCCCCATGAGCACGACCATTGCCGGCATCAAAATCCCCGACAGCGCCCTCGTCCGGGCCACCACCGAGTACATCCGCGATATCGAATCCGACCTGCTCTACCACCACTCGCGGCGGGTATTTCTGTTCGGCGCACTGAGCGGTGAACGCCAACAACTGGCTTACGATCCGGAGCTGCTCTACGTCGGCGCGATGTTCCACGACCTCGGTCTGGTCGAAGGTCATCGCAGTGATGACGAGCGTTTCGAAGTGGACGGTGCCAACGCGGCGGCGGCGTTTCTCAAACCGTACGGGCTCAGCGATGACGATATCGAACAGGTGTGGCTGTCGATTGCCCTGCACACCACGCCGGGCGTACCGAAGCATCTGCGTCCGACCGTGGCGCTGGTCACTGCAGGTGTCGAGATGGATGTACTCGGAATGGACTACGCCGCGTTCAGCACGGTGCAGCGCGAGGCAGTGGTGCATGCGCACCCGCGTGGGGAAGGCTTCAAGGAATGCATCATCTGCGCGTTTGCCGAGGGTTTGCGCCATCGTCCGCAGACCACGTTCGGCAATGTGAAGACCGATGTGCTGAAGGATCAGGAGCCGGGGTTCAAGCCGATGAACTTTGTCGAGGTCATCCGCCACTCACCCTGGACTGCCTAAAACCCATGTAGGAGTGAGCCTGCTCGCGATGGCGTCCTGTCAGTTGGAAATTTCCTGACTGACACTCCGCTATCGCGAGCAGGCTCACTCCTACAGTTTGAATTGGGTTGACCTCGAGAATGAGGCCAACCCATTAGTGCTTACGCGGCTTCCGGGCTTGGTGCGCGACGCACGTCCGGCTGCTTCCACGAATCGGCTGCGCTTTCTTCGATGGCTTGCTGGATGGCTTTCTTGCGCGCTTCTTCGGCACGGCGGCTGAAGAACCAGACCATGAAGGTCACGATCGACACCGCCAGCAGAATCAGACTGGCCACGGCGTTGATCTCGGGCTTCACGCCCAGACGCACCGCCGAGAACACTTCCATCGGCAGGGTCGTCGAACCCGGACCGGAAACGAAGCTCGCCAGCACCAGGTCATCCAGCGACAGCGCGAACGACATCATGCCGCCCGCCGCCAGCGATGGCGCGATCATCGGGATGGTGATCAGGAAGAACACCTTCCACGGCCGCGCACCGAGGTCCATCGCCGCTTCTTCGATCGACAGGTCCAGCTCACGCAGACGCGCCGACACCACCACCGCCACATACGCCGCACAGAATGTGGTGTGGGCGATCCAGATGGTGACGATGCCACGTTCCTGCGGCCAGCCGATCATCTGCGCCATGGCCACGAACAACAGCAACAGCGACAGACCGGTGATCACTTCCGGCATTACCAATGGCGCCGTCACCAGACCGCCGAACAGCGTGCGACCCTTGAAGCGGGTGATGCGGGTCAGCACGAACGCCGCCAGTGTGCCCAGCGCCACCGCAGCAACTGCGGTGTAGCAGGCGATTTCCAGCGAGCGCAGCACCGAGCCCATCAGTTGGGTGTTGTCGAGCAACCCGACGTACCACTTGATCGACCAGCCGCCCCACACCGTTACAAGTTTCGAGGCGTTGAACGAGTAGATCACCAGGATCAGCATCGGCAGGTAGATGAACAACAAACCGATGACCAGCATCAGGCTGGAGAAACGGATGCGCTTCATTCTTTGCCCTCCATTTCTTTGGCCTGACTGCGGTTGAACAGAATGATCGGCACAATCAGGATCGCCAGCATCACCACTGCCAGCGCGGATGCCACCGGCCAGTCACGGTTATTGAAGAACTCTTGCCAGAGCACTTTACCGATCATCAGGGTTTCCGGACCGCCGAGCAGTTCCGGGATCACGAACTCACCGACCACCGGGATGAAAACCAGCATGCAGCCGGCAATAATGCCGTTCTTGGACAGCGGGATGGTGATTTTCCAGAAACTGTTGAAGGTGCTCGAACCCAAGTCCGATGCGGCTTCGAGCAGACTGTTGTCGTGCTTCACCAGGTTGGCGTACAGCGGCAGGATCATGAACGGCAGGTACGAGTAAACGACACCGATGTACACCGCAAGGTTGGTGTTGAGGATCTGCAGTGGCTCGTCGATGAAACCCATGCTCATCAGGAAACCGTTGAGCAAACCGTTGTTGCTGAGGATGCCCATCCACGCGTAAACGCGGATCAGGATCGCCGTCCACGTCGGCATCATGATCAGCAACACCAGCACCGTTTGCAGCTCTTTACGGGCGGTGGCAATGGCGTAGGCCATCGGGTAGCCGATCACCAGACAGAGGATGGTGCTGATCAGCGCCATCTTCAGCGAGCCGAGGTAAGCGGCGATGTACAACTCGTCGCCCGCCAGCATTGCGTAGTTGCCCAGGTTCAGCAGCAGTTGCAGCTTCTGCTCGGCGTACGTGTAGATCTCGGTGTACGGCGGGATGGCCACGTCGGCTTCGGCGAAGCTGATCTTCAGAACGATGAAGAACGGCAGCATGAAGAACAGGAACAGCCAGATGAACGGGACCCCGATGACCAGTTGGCGGCCATTGGGGATTATTCGGTTGATGCGGCGTTTGAATTTGCGCATGTTCATGAGCGAAGTACCACGCCGCTGTCGTCTTCCCACCACACGTAAACCTGATCGCCCCAGGTCGGACGCGCGCCACGGCGCTCGGCGTTGGCGACGAACGACTGCACCAGTTTGCCGCTCGGCAATTCAACGTAGAACACCGAGTGCCCGCCGAGGTAGGCGATGTCGTGCACCTTGCCGCTCGACCAGTTGTATTCACAGGTCGGTTGATCGGCGGTGACCAGCAGCTTCTCCGGACGGATCGCGTAAGTCACCGATTTGTCCTGCACCGAAGTACTGATGCCGTGGCCGACGTAGATCTGCCGATCGAGATCTTTGCAGGTAATGGTTGCGTGGCCTTCAGCGTCGTCGATCACTTCGCCTTCGAAGATGTTGACGTTGCCGATGAATTCGCAGACCAAGCGGCTGGTCGGGGTTTCGTAGATGTCGATCGGGCTGCCGATCTGGGCGATCCAGCCCAGGTGCATGATCGCGATGCGCTCGGCCATGGTCATGGCCTCTTCCTGATCGTGGGTCACCATCACGCAGGTCACACCGACGCGCTCGATGATCTCGACCAGTTCCAGCTGCATCTGCGAGCGCAGTTTCTTGTCCAGTGCGCCCATCGGCTCATCGAGTAGCAACAGCTTCGGCCGCTTCGCCAGCGAACGTGCCAGCGCCACGCGCTGACGCTGACCGCCGGACAGTTGATGCGGCTTGCGCTTGGCGTACTGGCTCATCTGCACCAGCTTGAGCATCTCGGCCACGCGGGCATCGACTTCAGCGGCCGGGATCTTGTCCTGCTTGAGGCCGAAGGCGATGTTCTGCGCCACGGTCATGTGCGGGAACAAGGCGTACGACTGGAACATCATGTTGATCGGACGTTCGTACGGCGGCATGTCGGTGATGTCGACGCCGTCGAGGAAAATGCGCCCCTCCGTGGGCCGTTCGAACCCTGCCAGCATCCGCAGCAGAGTGGATTTGCCCGATCCCGAACCGCCGAGCAGGGCGAAGATTTCGCCCTTTTTGATTTCCAGGGACACATCGTCCACGGCAATCGTCTCGTCGAACTTCTTCGTGACCCGGTCGATTTTGACCAACACCTGTTTCGGTGTCTGGTCGCCCTCGAGGGCTTTCTTATAGGCGCCGGAGGCAACTGCCATTTACGAAACTCCCAGAAAAAAACAATGCAGTTCGCCCCGCAAGGCGAACCCAGGATAGTGTGTGCCTTACATCCCCGACTTGACCTTGGTCCAGCTGCGGGTCATCAGGCGCTGAATGTTCGGTGGCAACTCGATCGACACATAAGCCTTGTCGATAACGGCCTGCGGCGGATACACCGACGCATCGGTGCGGATGGATTGCTCCATCAACTTGTCCGCACCCGGATTAGGGTTGGCATAACCGACGTAATCACTGACCTGAGCGATCACCTCAGGTTTCAGCAGATAGTTGATGAAGGCATGGGCCTGCTTCACGTTCGACGAATCCTTGGGGATTGCCAGCATGTCGAACCACAGCGCACCACCTTCTTTCGGCACCGCGTAGGCGATGTTCACGCCCTTCTTGGCTTCGGCTGCGCGGTTCTTCGCCTGGAAGATATCGCCAGAGAAACCGATGGCCACGCAGATGTCGCCGTTGGCCAGATCACCGATGTATTTCGAGGAGTGGAAGTAGGTCACGTAAGGACGCACCGCGAGCAATTTGTCGGTGGCTTTTTCGTAATCCTTCGGATTGGTGCTGTTGGCATTCAGGCCCAGATAGTTGAGCACGGTCGGCATCATTTCATCCGCCGAATCGAGGAATGCCACACCGCAGCTTTGCAGCTTCTTGATGTTCTCAGGCTCGAACAAAACGCCCCACGAATCGATCTTGTCGACACCCAGAACGGCCTTCACTTTATCGACGTTGTAACCGATGCCGTTGGTGCCCCACAGGTACGGCACGGCGTACAGGTTGCCCGGATCGTTCTGCTCCAGACGCTTGAGCAGCGCCGGGTCGAGATTGGAATAATTTGGCAGCTGCGACTTGTCGAGTTTCTGGAACGCGCCGGCCTTGATCTGCTTGCCGAGGAAGTGGTTCGACGGCACGACCACGTCGTAACCGGTACGCCCGGCCAGCAGTTTGCCTTCCAGGGTTTCGTTGGAATCGAACACGTCATAGACCGGCTTGATCCCGGTGGCTTTCTGGAAGTCGGCCAGGGTGGTCTCGCCGATGTAATCGGACCAGTTATAAATATGCACCGTACCGGCGGCCTGGGCTCCGACAGCAATCGTCAGGCCGGCAGTGGCCAGCAGGGCTTTGCGCAAAGAAGAAAAAATAGGCAAGTGGAGGTCCTCTAAATTAGTTGGGCCCAAGTTGCCCCGCGCTGCATGACAGCCGTGGCTGCCCGGCAACAAAACCGGCGCGCAACTTACCCTCGAAAAACCGTTCCTGCAAAACTTCCTGTCATTTAATTGATCCGCTGGCCGCCTTCGCGGGAGACGACGGCCAGCGGTTGCTGCTTCAAACCGGGTTATTTACCGGATTTGATCTTGGTCCAGCTGCGAGTGATCAGGCGCAGGGTCGCTGCATCCAGGTCGCTGATCGCATAGAGCTGTTTCTTCACTTCAGCCGATGGGTAGATGCTCGGATCGCTGGTGATGTCTTTGTCGACCAGTGGCGTAGCAGCTTTGTTGCCGTTCGGGAAACGCACGGCGTTGGTGATGCCGGCCATCACTTGCGGCTCAAGCAGGTAGTTCATGAACTTGTAGGCGGCTTCGACGTTTTCGGCATCCTTGGGAATGGCGACCATGTCGTAGAACGTGCCAGCACCTTCTTTTGGAATGGTGTAGGCCAGCTTGACCTTGTCACCGGCTTCCTGGGCGCGGGTCTTGGATTGTTCCAGGTCGCCCGAGTAACCGACGGCGACGCAGATGTTGCCGTTGGCCAGGTCGGAGATGTACTTGGAGGAATGGAAGTAGGCAACCGAAGGACGAATTTTCAGGAACAGGTCTTCGGCGGCTTTCAGGTCAGCCTTGTCCTTGCTGTTGGTCGGCTTGCCCAGATAGTGCAACGCCGCCGGAATCATTTCGGTCGGTGCGTCGAGGAAGCTTACGCCGCAGCTTTTGAGCTTCTCGATGTTTTCCGGCTTGAACACCACGTCCCAGGAATCGATCTTGTCGATGCCCAGCGCTGCCTTGACCTTGGCCGGGTTGTAGCCGATGCCGATCGAGCCCCACATGTACGGGAACGCGTGCTTGTTGCCTTGGTCGCTGGCATCGCCAACAGCCTTGAGCAGGTCTTCGTCGAGGTTCTTCCAGTTCGGCAGCTTGGACTTGTCCAGCTCCTGGTAAACACCGGCCTTGATCTGCTTGGCGAGGAAGTTATTGGAAGGCACCACGATGTCGTAACCGGACTTGCCGGCCAGCAGCTTGGCTTCCAGGGTTTCGTTACTGTCGAAGACGTCATAAACGACTTTGATCCCGGTGGCTTTTTCAAAGTTGGCCACAGTGTCCGGGGCGATGTAGTCGGACCAGTTGTAGACGTGCAACACCTTGTCGTCCGCCTGCGCCGCAGCCGCCATGACTCCCATCAGGGACATGGCGAGCAGAGTCTTGCCAGCGAGCTTTTTGCCTAATGCCTTCATGCGTTAATGCTCCAAATTTTTCTTTTTTGAACCACTTTGTTCAGCGGCCGAACCCGGACAACTGGAACCGCGGCTAGTCTGGCAAGATCCGAGGCGGTCTTTCAAGAAAAGACCAGCCTTTCTGACAGCTTTAAGCGCGAGCGCCACGGCTCCCCCGCTCAAAGCCTAGCACTTAGCCCTGCAACGCACTGAGGGTCAGGTCCAGACACTTGCGTGCCTTTGTAACCAGCTCATCGATTTCCGCTTTGCTGATCACCAGCGGCGGCGCAATGATCATGGTGTCGCCCACAGCGCGCATGATCAGGCCGTTGTCGAAGCAGAACTGGCGGCAGATCATGCCGACGCCCTTGCCTTCGTAACGCTTGCGCGTGGCCTTGTCCTGCACCAGCTCGATCGCGCCCAACAGACCGACTCCGCGAACTTCACCCACCAACGGGTGATCGTTCAGTTCCCGCAGACGTTTCTGCAAATACGGTGCCGTTTCGTTGTGCGCGTTCTCGATAATTTTTTCATCACGCAAGATGCGGATGTTTTCCAGGCCCACCGCTGCTGCCACCGGGTGACCGGAGTAAGTGAAGCCGTGATTGAAATCGCCGCCTTCATTGAGCACCGCCACCACGGAGTCGCGAACGATCAGGCCACCCATCGGGATGTAGCCGGAGGTCAGGCCTTTGGCGATGGTCATCATGTCCGGCTTGAGATCGTAAAAATCACTGCCGAACCACTCACCGGTACGGCCGAAACCGCAGATCACTTCGTCCGCGACGAACAGGATGTCGTACTTGGCGAGGATTTCCTTGATGCGCGGCCAGTAGCTGTCGGGCGGAATGATCACGCCGCCGGCGCCCTGGATCGGCTCGGCAATAAAGGCACCGACGTTGTCGACGCCGACTTCGAGAATCTTCTCTTCCAGCTGATTGGCCGCCCAGATACCGAACTCTTCCGGCGACATGTCGCCGCCTTCGGCGAACCAGTACGGCTGCGCGATATGGACGATGCCCGGGATCGGCAAGTCGCCTTGTTCGTGCATATACGTCATGCCACCGAGGCTCGCGCCGGCCACGGTCGAACCGTGATAACCATTCTTGCGGCTGATGATGACTTTCTTGTTCGGCTGGCCTTTGATCGCCCAGTAGTGGCGGACCATGCGCAGCATGGTGTCGTTGCCTTCGGAGCCGGAACCGGTGAAGAACACGTGGTTCATGCCTTGCGGTGCCACGTCGGCAATGGCCTTGGCCAGTTCCAGCGCCGGCGGGTGCGCGGTCTGGAAGAACAGGTTGTAGTACGGCAGTTCGCGCATCTGTTTGGCAGCCGCGTCGGCCAGCTCATCGCGACCATAACCGATGGCCACACACCACAGACCGGCCATGCCGTCGAGAATCTTGTTGCCTTCGCTGTCCCACAGGTAAACGCCCTTGGCGTTGGTGATGATCCGCGGGCCTTTCTCTTTCAGCTGCTTGAAGTCGCTGAACGGGGCCAGGTGATGATCATTGCTGAGTGCTTGCCACTCGCGGGTTTGCGGGTTGTTGCTGGTCATGCCAATTCTCCTTGTTATCGGTGAAGGCGCGGCCGGTGAGGACCGCGCCCGGCGTATCAGACGGCGAAGAGCAGGTACTCACGCTCCCAGGAACTGATCACGCGCTTGAAGTTTTCATGCTCGGCCCGTTTTACCGCGACGTAGCCTGTGATGAAGGTTTTGCCCAGGTACTTCTCGATGGTCGCGCTGTTTTCCATACGCTCCAGCGCATCTTCGATGGTCAGCGGCAGGCGCAGGTTGCGGCGCTCGTAACCACGGCCCACCACTGGCGCGCTCGGGTTGAGGCCTTCGACCATGCCGATATAGCCGCAGAGCAGGCTCGCGGCGATCGCCAGGTACGGGTTGGCGTCAGCGCCCGGCAGGCGGTTTTCCACACGGCGGTTCTGCGGGCCGGCATCCGGTACGCGCAGGCCGACGGTGCGGTTTTCTTCGCCCCACTCGACGTTCACCGGTGCCGAGGTGTCCGGCAGGAAGCGGCGGAACGAGTTGACGTTCGGTGCGAACAACGGCAACAGCTCAGGAATCAGTTTCTGCAAACCACCGATGTGGTGCAGGAACAACTGGCTCATGGTCCCGTCTTCATTAGAGAAGACGTTCTTGCCGGTCTCGATGTCGATGATGCTCTGGTGCAAGTGCATCGCACTGCCCGGCTCGCCGGTCATCGGTTTGGCCATAAATGTCGCGGCTACATCGTGCTTGAGCGCGGCTTCGCGCATGGTGCGTTTGAACACCAGGATCTGGTCGGCCAGCGACAGTGCGTCGCCGTGACGGAAGTTGATTTCCATCTGCGCCGTGCCGTCTTCGTGGATCAGCGTGTCGAGATCCAGCTCCTGCAGTTCGCACCAGTCGTAGACGTCCTCGAACAGCGGGTCGAATTCGTTCGCCGCTTCGATCGAGAACGACTGACGACCGATTTCCGGACGGCCCGAGCGACCAATCGGCGGCTGCAACGGATAGTCAGGGTCGTCGCTGCGCTTGGTCAGGTAGAACTCCATCTCCGGCGCCACGATCGGCTGCCAGCCTTTGTCAGCATAGAGTTTGAGGACTTTCTTGAGGACGTTGCGCGGCGACAGCTCGATCGGGTTGCCTTGCTTGTCGTAGGTGTCGTGGATCACCTGCGCGGTCGGCTCGATGGCCCACGGCACCATGTACACGGCGTTCTGGTCGGGGCGGCAGATCATGTCGATGTCGGCCGGGTCGAGCAGTTCGTAATAGATGTCGTCTTCGACGTAGTCGCCGGTCACGGTCTGCAACAGCACGCTTTCTGGCAGACGCATGCCTTTTTCGGCGATGAACTTGTTGGTCGGCGAGATCTTGCCCCGGGTGATACCGGTCAAGTCGGCGATCATGCATTCGACTTCTGTGATCTTGTGGTCTTTCAACCAATCGGTGAGCTGGTCGAGGTTGTTACTCATAAATGCCTCTGGGCTGAGTCTCCTGACAGAATGTCAGGCAAAGTTTGACGCTTGGAGCGTCGCGTTAAAGGGGGCTTGCTCGCGCAGTACCGGCTTACGCCCGGCACCGCGCATAGACAATGAAAGAGGAGCTTACCTGCCCTTTACGCTGGCGTTGCATTTCCTGTGCACAGTCCAGGCGTGCAGAATCATGAGCACGGCTGGGCAAGCGGCACAGGCTTTGAGGGTGAAAGCGATCTATATTGGAAGGGGACGCCATAAACAGGATGCTTTCCCGTACGTCCAGAATATCGGACGCTGGCGTTTGAACGGCCATGGACGGGAATATCGTCGGCAACTGGCGAGCCATGCTGGCTGCGCTACGGACGGATTGGTCGCCACTGATGTGATGAGCATGCAGACCGGACTGTTGCGAGCAGTCGGTGATGCCGATTAACGGCAGGCGAGACATGAAGCACCCCGGTATTATTGCTGTTATGGGTTTGATCCGAGCTTAGCCTTGTTCATTTTTTTACACAACACCCCCGTAAAAAATACAACACGGCCTGCTCAAGCCCGCGGGTGCACAGTCTTCCAGGGACAAAAAAACGCCCGAAAGTGCCCCATAAATGCCCTTGCAGCGCTTTTTTAGGGCAAAAAAGGCCTCGCTTGACTTCGGCAGGCCGTTCGGGTTGACTGAAACCAGAAAAGATCAATGATTGATATTTTTAACAACAAAGGTGTTGCATCATGTCGGTACCCCCGCGTGCCGTTCAGCTTAACGAAGCGAACGCGTTCCTTAAGGAACATCCTGAGGTTCTGTACGTTGACCTTCTGATTGCGGATATGAATGGTGTGGTGCGCGGCAAGCGCATCGAACGCACCAGCCTCCACAAGGTTTACGAGAAAGGCATCAACCTGCCGGCCTCTCTATTTGCTCTGGATATCAATGGCTCTACGGTGGAAAGCACCGGCCTGGGCCTGGACATCGGCGACGCCGATCGTATCTGCTATCCAATCCCCGATACCCTGTGCAACGAGCCATGGCAGAAACGCCCGACCGCGCAACTGTTGATGACCATGCACGAACTCGAAGGCGACCCATTCTTCGCCGATCCGCGCGAAGTGCTCCGTCAAGTTGTTGCAAAGTTTGACGAGCTGGGCCTGACCATCTGCGCCGCATTCGAACTCGAGTTCTACCTGATCGACCAGGAAAACGTGAACGGCCGCCCTCAGCCGCCACGCTCGCCGATCTCCGGCAAACGCCCGCACTCGACGCAGGTCTACCTGATCGACGACCTCGACGAATACGTCGACTGCCTCCAGGACATTCTGGAAGGTGCCAAAGAGCAAGGCATCCCGGCCGACGCCATCGTCAAGGAAAGTGCCCCGGCGCAGTTCGAAGTGAACCTGCACCACGTCGCCGACCCGATCAAGGCCTGCGACTACGCGGTACTGCTCAAGCGTCTGATCAAGAACATCGCCTACGACCATGAAATGGACACCACCTTCATGGCCAAGCCTTATCCGGGTCAGGCCGGTAATGGTCTGCACGTACACATTTCGATTCTGGATAAAGAAGGCAAAAACATTTTTGCCAGCGAGGATCCCGAGCAGAACGCCGCGCTGCGTCACGCGATCGGCGGTGTGCTCGAGACCCTGCCCGCGCAGATGGCTTTCCTCTGCCCGAACGTCAACTCGTACCGTCGTTTCGGCGCACAGTTCTACGTGCCGAACTCACCGTGCTGGGGCCTGGACAACCGCACCGTGGCGATTCGCGTACCGACCGGCTCGTCCGATGCCGTGCGTATCGAACACCGCGTCGCCGGTGCCGACGCCAACCCTTACCTGCTGATGGCTTCGGTACTGGCCGGCGTGCACCACGGTCTGACCAACAAGATCGAGCCGGGCGCGCCAGTCGAAGGCAACAGCTACGAGCAGAACGAGCAAAGCCTGCCGAACAACTTGCGCGATGCCCTGCGTGAGCTGGACGACAGCGAGGTGATGGCCAAGTACATCGATCCGAAGTACATCGATATCTTCGTCGCCTGCAAGGAAAGCGAGCTGGAGGAGTTCGAACACTCCATCTCCGACCTTGAGTACAACTGGTATCTGCATACCGTTTAAGCGGTTGCAGCTTCAGGAAAGAACGCCGTTGGCTGATTTAGCCAACGGCGTTTTTTTATGGCCGCCTGCGGCGGATCGCTGGCAAGCCAGCTCCCACAGGGATTTTCTGCGCACATAAATCCCGGTTCACTGAAGATCACTGTGGGAGCTGGCTTGCCAGCGATGGCGGCCGACAAGACAACACAGGAACCGGCTCGTACAATGCCCGCTGCCCCGCAGGAGACTTTCATGACGCGACCCGCCCCCGTCCGCAAACCCCGTGCCCGCAGCCAGGCGCGCATCGACTCGATACTCGACGCCGCGCGCACATTACTGGCGGCCGAGGGTGTGGCGAGTCTGTCGATCTATAGCGTCGCCGAGCGCGCGCAGATTCCGCCCTCCTCCGTGTACCACTTCTTCGCCAGTGTGCCGGCGCTGCTTGAGGCACTGACGGCAGATGTACACGCGGCGTTCCGCGCCTGCCTGCAAGCGCCGATCGATCATGACGCGCTGCGTGACTGGCGAGATCTGTCGCGACTGGTCGAGCAACGGATGCTGGAGATCTACGACGAAGATGCGGCGGCGCGCCAGTTGATCCTCGCCCAACACGGCTTGACCGAAGTGACCCAGGCTGACCGTCAGCACGACATAGAACTGGGCGACCTGATGCACAAGCTGTTCAATCATCACTTCGAGTTGCCGAGGCTGCCGGAGGATGTCGATGTATTCGCCCTGGCGATGGAGTTGGGTGACCGGGTTTATGCGCGCTCGGTGCAGCAACATGGGCAAATCACGCCGCGCATGGCCGAGGAAGGGATGCGGGTGTTTGATGCCTATATCGGCCTGTATCTGCCGCCGTATCTACCTAAACGCTAAAAGATCGTCCGAAGGCTCGGGCCGCGATCGGACGATCTTTTGCTCTTCAAAACACAAAAAACCCCGAAGGGCTCACGCCCTTCGGGGTTGTTTTTTACTCACCGGCTTACAACTTGGCGATCGACACCTCGGTGGATTTCACAAAGGCGATCACTTCGCTGCCGACCACCAGTTCCAGCTCCTTTACCGAGCGGGTGGTGATCACCGAAGTGACGATGCCGGAAGCGGTCTGCACGTCGATTTCCGACAGCACGTCACCGAGGACGATTTCCTTGATCGAGCCTTTGAACTGGTTACGGACGTTGATGGCTTTGATAGTCATGGCAATGATTCCTGTCGTTTGCTTGAGTTATTGAGCCCAACGCAGTTGCGTAGGCAGTGGTGAAACAGGTTCCGGCGCCGGCGGTTCGCCGGGCAGGGAGAGAACACGGTTAAGCACTTCGGTTTCCAGCGCCGCCAGTCGATGTGAACCACGCACCCTTGGGCGCGGCAGTTCGACATGCAGGTCGAGACCGACTTCGCCGTCCTCGATCAGAATCACCCGGTCGGCAATCGCCACCGCTTCGCTGACGTCATGGGTCACCAGCAGCACGGTGAAGCCGTGTTGCTGCCAGAGACGTTCGATCAGTTGCTGCATTTCGATGCGGGTCAGCGCGTCCAGTGCGCCGAGCGGTTCGTCGAGCAGCAGCAGACGCGGCTGATGGATCAGCGCGCGAGCTAGTGCAACCCGCTGCTTCTGCCCACCGGACAACGCCGCCGGCCATTCATTGGCGCGATCAGCCAGACCCACCGCATCCAGGGCTTCGAGAGCCTTCGGGCGCCAGTTGCCTTTGAGGCCGAGACCCACGTTGTCGATGATCTTTTTCCACGGCAGCAGACGCGCTTCCTGGAACATCAATCGGGTGTCTTCCCGCGCATCGCTCAGCGGCGCAGAGCCGGCCAGCAAGTCACCGCCCGTTGGTTGATCGAGGCCGGCGAGCAAGCGCAGCAAGGTACTTTTGCCGCAACCACTGCGACCGACCACAGCGACGAATTGCCCTGCCGGAATGTGCAGATCGATGTCACGCAGCACCTGCCGCGCGCCAAAGGTTTTCTGCAGGTTGCGCACCGCCAGCGGAATCCCGCGCAGCAGGCGTGGAGGTTGTTGAGCAGTCATGCCGCACCTCCTTTGGAAACCTGATAGGCCGGGTGCCAACGCAACCACACACGTTCAAGTCCGCGCGCCGCAAGGTCAGCGAGTTTGCCCAGCACCGCGTAAAGCAGGATTGCCAGCACCACCACATCGGTCTGCAGGAACTCGCGAGCGTTCATCGCCAGATAGCCAATGCCGGAGCTGGCGGAAATGGTTTCGGCGACGATCAGCGTCAGCCACATAAAGCCCAGGGCGAAGCGCACGCCGACCAGAATCGAAGGCAGTGCCCCCGGCAGAATCACCTGCCAGAACAGGCTGAACCCGCTCAAGCCATAACTGCGCGCCATCTCCACCAGCGCCGGGTCGACGTTGCGGATGCCGTGATAAGTGTTGAGGTAGATCGGGAACAGCGTGCCCAACGCCACCAGAAAAATCTTCGCCGACTCGTCGATGCCGAACCACAGGATCACCAGCGGAATCAGCGCCAGGTGCGGCACGTTGCGGATCATCTGCACCGAGCTGTCGAGCAAGCGTTCGCCCCATTTCGACAGGCCAGTGATAAAGCCCAAGACCAGACCGATGCTGCCGCCGATGGTGAAACCGAGCGCCGCGCGCCAGCCACTGATCGCCAGGTGCGTCCAGATTTCGCCGCTGCGCACCTGGCTCACGCCGGCCTCGATCACCGCCACCGGTGCCGGCAGAATCCGCGTCGACAACCAACCCGCCGACACCGACAACTGCCACACCGCCAGCAACAACACCGGCAACGCCCAGGGCGCGAGGCTGTGGATGATTTTCTTCATGGCGCGCCTCAGCTCTGCGACGCGGCTTTGGGAAGAATATCGTTGGCGACCATCTCGCCGAACGGGCTGACATAACCGGCGCTTTTCGGCAGTTCCGGACGCTCGATGTCGAGGTGCGGAAACAGCAGTTCAGCGACGCGATACGATTCTTCGAGGTGTGGATAACCGGAGAAGATAAAGGTGTCGATGCCCAGATCGGCGTACTCCTTCACGCGCGCTGCGACGGTCGGGCCATCGCCAACCAGCGCCGTACCGGCACCGCCGCGTACCAAGCCAACACCGGCCCACAGGTTCGGGCTGACTTCGAGATTGTCGCGGCTGCCGCCGTGCAGTGCGGCCATGCGTTGCTGGCCGACCGAATCGAAACGCGCCAGCGAAGCCTGAGCGCGAGCGATGGTGTCGTCGTCCAGGTGCGAGATCAGCCGATCTGCCGCTTGCCATGCTTCTGCGTTGGTTTCGCGAACGATTACGTGCAGACGAATGCCGAAGCGCACGGTGCGGCCAAGCTTGGCGGCCTTGGCGCGGACCTGTTCGATCTTCTCCGCGACCGCTGCGGGCGGTTCGCCCCAGGTCAGGACCATTTCCACTTGTTCAGCAGCCAGATCCTGCGCGGCTTCCGACGAGCCACCGAAGTACAGCGGCGGACGTGGTTGCTGGATTGGTGGATAGAGCAACTTGGCGCCTTTGACGCTGATGTGCTGACCGTCGTAATCAACGGTTTCGCCTTCGAGCACACGGCGCCAGATGCGAGTGAACTCCACCGAGGCTTGATAGCGTTCTTCGTGGCTGAGAAACAGACCGTCGCCTGCCAACTCTTCCGGGTCGCCACCGGTGACCAGATTGAACAGCGCACGGCCGCCGGACAGACGATCCAGCGTGGCGGCCTGCCGCGCTGCCACCGTCGGGGAAATGATCCCGGGGCGCAGGGCAACGAGGAATTTCAAACGCTGGGTCACCGGGATCAGCGACGCTGCCACCAGCCACGAGTCTTCGCAGGAACGGCCGGTGGGGATCAGCACACCGCCGAAGCCCAGACGATCCGCCGCTTGCGCGACCTGTTGCAGATAACCGTGGTCGACGGCGCGAGCGCCTTCGGCGGTGCCAAGGTAATGGCCGTCGCCGTGGGTGGGCAGGAACCAGAAGATATTGAGGCTCATGGAGTGGTCTCCTTGGGGATTCGAATTACTGCGCTTTAGCCACAGCGGCCGGTGGGGTCCAGATCACATCCTTGATGCTCAATGGCTTGGGAATCAGCTTGAGCTGGAAGAACGTGTCGGCGATCTTCTGCTGCGCGGCGACCACCTCCGGGGTCAGGAACAACGCGCCGTAGCCCTGGCGTTTCACCGAGGTCAGGGTGATGTCCGCCGGCAGACCGAGCAGTGGCGCAACTTGTTGAGTCACGTCTTCAGGATTGGCTTTGGACCACTCGCCAACGGCGCGTACTTCTTCCACGAGGGTCTTGATCACCTCAGGATTTTTCTGCGCGTAAGGTTTGGTCGCGAGATAGAACTGGTGGTTGTCGACGATGCCTTTGCCGTCGCGCAGGGTGTGTGCTTGCAGTTGTTTCTCGGCGGCAGCCTGGTACGGATCCCAGATAACCCAGGCGTCGACGCTGCCACGCTCGAACGCGGCGCGAGCATCGGCGGGCGGCAGGAATACGGTTTGAATGTCGCTGTATTTGAGGCCGGCGTCTTCCAGTGCGCGCACCAGCAGGTAGTGCACGTTGGAACCTTTGTTCAGGGCGACTTTCTTGCCTTTGAGATCGGCCACCGATTTGATCGGCGAGTCTTTCGGCACGAGGATCGCTTCGCTGTTGGGCGCTGGTGGTTCATAAGCGACGTAAAGCAAATCGGCGCCGGCAGCCTGGGCGAAGACTGGCGGGGTTTCGCCGGTGACACCGAAGTCGATCGAGCCGACGTTCAGGCCTTCGAGCAGTTGCGGGCCACCGGGGAATTCAGTCCATTGCACGTCGACGCCTTGGGCGGCCAGACGCTTTTCCAAAGTGCCTTTGGCTTTGAGCAGCACCAGCGTGCCGTACTTCTGATAACCGATCCGCAATGTCTCGGCTTGAGCTTGAGTGATGGCGCCGAAGGTAACAGCCGCAGCAAACAGAGCGACCAGACCACGACGCAAAAATACAGTGCGCATAGCGCTCTCCTTTTTGCTGTTGGGTTTTGGCTGCACCTGCTTGGCCGTTGTCGGCGAAGTAAGGTGAGTTACATCAAATTCTGGTGAGGCTTAAATGCTCCAGCGAGCACTCAACAAACGTTCGTTCAACAGGCCCGGCTCCAGCGGTTTCGGCCGGCGGGCCATGGCACCGACAAACTGATCCAGCGCTTCATGCAGACGCTGCTCCAGCGCCGGTGCCAGTTGCGCCGCAGCACTGCCTTCGCCGTAAGCGATCTGGCTGTCCTCGGCGAAAATCCCCTGAAGCATTTCCTGGGCTTTCAATGCCGACAACACGGGTTTGAGGGCGTAATCGACCACCAGCATGTGGGCGATGCTGCCGCCGGTAGCCATCGGCAAAACAATCTTGTGGTTCAGGGCGCGCTCGGGCAACAGATCCAGCAGGGTTTTCAGGGCACCGGAGAACGACGCTTTGTAAACCGGCGTGGCGATCAGCAGGCCGTCGGCATTTTCAATCTGTTGCAGCAGGTCGAGCACCTTCGGGCTGTCGAAGCGGGCATGGAGCAGGTCTTCAGCCGGAAAGTCGCGCACCTGATAACTCACCACTTCCACGCCTTGCTGCTGCAACCAACGTTGCGAGCGCTCCAGCAGCACTCCGGAACGGGAGCGCAGGCTGGGACTGCCACCGAGTGAGACGACCAGCATTGAGACCATTCCTTAAGCGTTACAGGCGATTCGCGGGTTGCGATCTCGCTTCGATGGAGTGACCTTACCAGCTGATTTATATATCCATAAATCATATTTATTCATTTGGTTATTCGTTTTAGAGATATGCAATTCAGGTTATTCAAGGCGAAAAAAAAGGCCGTCGAAACGGCCTCAAATCCCCTGCTTAGTAGCTACCACTGATCGTTCCCACGCTCTGCGTGGGAATGAATCCATGGACGCTCCGCGTCCACTGTGACGCGGAGCGTCACGGACGGCATTCCCACGCGGACGGTTCGACGCCTCGACGTGGGAACGAGTCTGCCCAAGAAGATCATTTGTTCGGCTGTGGCGTCAGACGCAGATACGGTTTCACCGCGCGATAACCCTTCGGAAAGCGCTGCTTGATCTCTTCTTCATCTTTCAACGAAGGCACGATCACCACCTCTTCACCGTCCTGCCAGTTGGCCGGGGTGGCCACCTTGTAGTTGTCGGTGAGCTGCAGCGAATCGATCACTCGCAAAATCTCGTGGAAGTTACGGCCGGTGCTCGCCGGGTAGGTGATGGTCAGGCGGATCTTTTTGTTCGGGTCGATCACGAACAGCGAACGCACGGTCAGCGTATCGTTGGCGTTCGGGTGAATGAGGTCATACAGATCAGAGACTTTGCGATCGGCATCGGCCAGGATCGGGAAGTTGACGACGGTGTTCTGGGTTTCGTTGATGTCTTCGATCCACTTGTGGTGCGAATCCACCGGGTCGACCGACAGCGCGATGGCTTTGACACCGCGTTTGCTGAACTCATCCTTGAGCTTGGCGGTGAAGCCCAGCTCAGTGGTGCACACCGGGGTGAAGTCCGCCGGGTGGGAGAACAGCACGCCCCAGCTATCGCCCAGCCATTCGTGGAAACGAATCTTGCCGGCGCTGGAATCCTGTTCGAAATCGGGGGCGATGTCGCCGAGTCTGAGGCTCATGGTGCTGCTCCTGATGAGTTGTTCGAGACCTCAACTGTAGCCCGGGATTTGCCATCGTGAAAAAGAATAAATAACTAGATATCTAGATCATTATTGAATATTAAACATCTGTTCACTGGACGCTCGACGGCATCCCGACGAACATCGCTCACAAGGTTCGAGAAGGCCTTGAGTTGCTGTAAAGAGGGGAATTTCGGGGCAGGCTTACGGGGGTGAGCCTGACTCGAAAACGCAAAAGCCCCGTCCGGCGCGATGCCGGACGGGGCTTTTTTTACATCCGCGAATCGAGACGCGCTATTACAGCAGCGGGATCGAGTAGCTGACGATCAGGCGGTTTTCGTCCTGCGAACGGGTGTTCGGCAGATCGGTGCGCCATACAGCGTTTTTCCACATCAGGCCGACGTTCTTGAACGGACCTTCCGGTACAACGTAACCGATGGTGAAGTCGCGTTCCCACTCGGAACTGTTCGAACCGTTCTCACGACCGTTGGTGCCAACGGTATCGATCGAATCGCCTTTGAGGTAAACGACACCGGCGGTCAGGCCAGGTACGCCGACTTTAGCGAAGTCATACGAGTAGCGAGCTTGCCAGGTTTTCTCGCCGGCACGGCCGAACTTCTGGATCTGCATGTCGGTGATGGTGTAGTTCGACGAGCCGTCGCCCTGGTTCAGCCAAGGGAAGTCGCTGCTGCCATTGGAAACCTGGTAACCGCCACCGAAGGTGTGGCCTTCAACGGTGTACAGGAACAGGCCGCTGTACAGGTTGTTGTCGACTTCACCGCGACCGTTACGCACGCCGGTGTAGTTACCGGTGCTGTAGTAGGCTGGATCGGTACCGTTTTTGCCGTCATCGGAGCTGTTGAAGTAACGGAAATCGGATTTCAATACGCCGGGGCCGATTGCCCAGTTGTGAACCAGACCCAGGAAGTGCTGCTTGTAGAAGTCTTCCAGGTTGCCGTAGTAGTACTGGGCAGTCAGGTCTTTGGTGATCTTGTAGTCACCACCGGCGTAGATGAATTTGTTGCTGTCACGGAACGCAGTACCACGGGTGTTTGCACCGCTGATGGACAGGTTTTCGTTGTTGCTGGAGTTACGACCTTTCGCAGCTTCGATCTGACCGCCGACCAGAGTCAGGTCCTTGATTTCGCCGGAAGTGATCTGGCCACCCTGCCAGGTTTGTGGCAGCAGACGACCGTCGTTGGTCACGATGACCGGGTTCTTCGGCTGCAGAGTACCCAGCTTCAGTTCAGTCTGGGAGATCTTGGCTTTGGCAGTCAGACCCAGGCTGGAGAAGTTGTCCACCGCTTTGCCGTTGGACTCGCTCGGGAACACAGTGCCGCCGTAAGCGGTACCGCTGTTGCCGTTAGTGCCGCCGCCCGAATCCAGACGTACGCCCAGCAGGCCGATGGCATCGATACCGAAACCTACGGTGCCTTGGGTATAACCGGAGATGAAACGCAGATCGAAGCCTTGGCCCCACTCTTCGTTCTTGTTGGCGCCAGCGCCATCACGGTTATCGGTGTTGATGTAGAAGTTACGCAGCCCCAAGGTAGCTTTGCTGTCTTCGATGAAACCGGCGGCGCCTGCCTGCTGCGCCATAACCCCTACGGCCACAGCCAGGGCCAAGGTGGACTTGTTCATGTAAAGCTCCTCTCGTTTCTAATTCTTGTGTTCCTGGCCCGGGGTCTGATGCCCTGGGTCCTAAGATGCGCGATTAGCGCCAGACCGTGACCGACAAGTCAATCGTAACCTTGTGTGTCTACGACCAAGGTCTAATCGCAGTGATTTGGTCCGTGCAGAGTAAAGATTTCCTGATAAACCCAAAAAGAATTTATTCATTCTTTTTCATATCATTTCGGAATATGGCCATTATCTTGCCACCTCCGCCGGGAAACAGCGTATCGGCGACTAAGCTCATTCCTAAATGGTATTTGTTAGCCTTTTTTTATATCGATTAGCTTTGGCGTAACCCCGAATCGTCAAACCCTATCGAAAAGGCGACGCCATGATGGCCAAACGCGCACTATCTAGTCAATTTGTTACAGTTTGTGTGTCAGCGCTGATTTCTTTTTCCGCGCATGCCACCAACCTCACAGTGGGGTATCAAACCGGTATCGACCCGAGCAAAGTCCCCCAGGCCGACGGCGTCTACGAGAAAACCATTGGCGAGAAAATCGACTGGCGTCGCTTCAACAGCGGCCCGGAAGTTGTGACAGCCATTGCTTCGGGTGACGTGCAGATCGGCAACCTCGGTTCCAGCCCGTTGGCCGCGGCGGCTTCGCGCAATCTGCCGATTGTGGCGTTCATCGTTTCGGCGCAGATCAATGCCGCCGAAGCGCTAGTGGTGCGCAATGGCAGCGGTATCAACACCCCCCAGGACCTGGTCGGCAAAACCATCGCCACACCTTTCGTTTCGACCTCACACTACAGCCTGCTCGGCGCCCTCAAGCATTGGGGCCTGGACGCCTCGAAAGTCAAAGTGGTGAACCTGCAACCAGCAGAGATCGCAGCGGCGTGGAAGCGTGGCGATATCGATGGCGCATTTGTCTGGTCGCCGGCGCTGGGGGAAATCCGCAAGACCGGCAAGACCCTGACCGATGCCGCGCAGGTCGGCCAGTGGGGCGCGCCGACCTTCGAGGTCTGGGTCGCGCGCAAGGATTTTGCCGAGAAGCATCCTGAGGTTGTCGCAAAGTTCGCCAAGGTCACGCTCGACTCATTCGCCGATTACGCCGCACACAAAGACCGCTGGACGGCTGACTCGGTGCCGGTACAGAAAATCGCCAAACTGACCGGTGCCAATGCCGCTGATGTGCCGGAATTGCTGGCAGGTTCAGCGTTCCCGGACGCAAAGGCGCAGCAAACCACGGCGCTGCTGGATGGCGGCACGGCGAAAGCGATTGGCGAGACGGCGAAGTTTTTGAAGGAACAGGGCAAGGTTGAAACGGTGCTGCCGGATTATTCACCCTACGTCAGCGCCAAATTCATCACCGAGTGATTGATCGTTCCCGCGCTCTGCGTGGGAATGCAGCCCGGGACGCTCCGCGTCCCATCAAAAGCCGAACGCGGAGCGTCCGTTGAGGCGTTCCCACGCAGAGCGTGGGAACGATCGAATGGACCAACTCGGTTAAAGGGTTTTTTCGAAGATCTTCGAATTACGCTGAAAGTTGTACAGCGAAGCCCGCGCCGCCGGCAGGCGCTCAACGCTGCTCGGCTCGAAACCACGCTCACGGAACCAGTGCGCGGTGCGCGTGGTGAGGACGAACAAGGTCTTCAAACCCTGCACCCGTGCTCGGGTTTCGATGCGCTCCAGCAATTCATCACCGCGACCGCCATGGCGGTACTCCGGGTTCACTGCCAGGCACGCCAGTTCACCGGCATCCGAATCGGCAATCTGATACAGCGCCGCACAGGCGATGATCATGCCTTCACGCTCGACCACGCTGAACTGCTCGATCTCGCGCTCCAGCACTTCGCGCGAACGACGCACCAGAATCCCCTGCTCTTCCAGCGGACTGATCAAGTCGAGCAAGCCGCCGACGTCTTCAATCGCCGCCTCGCGGACCAGTTCGAATTGCTCCTGCGCGACCAGCGTGCCGCCACCGTCACGGGTGAACAGCTCGGTCAGCAGCGCGCCGTCTTCGGCGTAGCTGACGATATGGCTGCGCGCCACGCCGCCACGGCAAGCCTCGGCGGCAGCATCGAGCAGTTCTGCCTGATAGTTGCTGCCCAAACGCTGCAAGTGTGCCGGCACTTGCTGTGGACGCAGCTCGCGCACGAGTTTGCCGTTCTCGTCGATCAGACCGAGGTCAGCACCGAACAGCAGCAACTTGTCCGCGCCCAGGTCGATGGCGGCGCGGGTCGCGACGTCTTCGCAGGCGAGGTTGAAGATTTCACCGGTCGGCGAGTAGCCCAACGGCGACAGCAACACGATCGAGCGCTCATCGAGTAGACGGTTGATGCCTTTGCGGTCGACCCGGCGCACTTCGCCGGTGTGGTGATAGTCGACGCCTTCCAGCACGCCGATCGGCCGCGCGGTAACAAGGTTGCCGCTAGCCACGCGCAAACGCGAGCCCTGCATCGGCGACGAAGCCATGTCCATCGACAGCCGCGCTTCGATGGCGATGCGCAACTGGCCGACCGCGTCGATCACACATTCCAGGGTCGCGGCATCGGTGATGCGCATGCCGTGGTGGTAATGCGGGGTCAGGCCACGCGCGGCGAGGCGGGTTTCGATCTGTGGACGCGAACCGTGCACCAGCACCAGACGCACGCCAAGGCTATGCAGCAGAACAATGTCGTGGACGATGTTGCCGAAGTTCGGATGCTCCACGCCATCGCCGGGCAGCATGACGACGAAGGTGCAGTCGCGGTGGGCATTGATGTAAGGGGACGCGTGACGAAGCCAGTTAACGTATTCGGGCATGAACCTGGGCCTGTAATAAATAGCAGCCTAAAAAGGGGCGAAACGGAAAACGCACAGCGGGCTGATGGTTATCGTCGGAACAGGCTTGGCGACACGCGCGCTCTCCTCATGAATACGGGTTGGAATGCTGGCAATTTACAGCGATTGGTCAGACAAAACATAGATCCCTTGTAGGAGTGAGCCTGCTCGCGATAGCGGAGTTTCAGTCAATACCTCCGGGACTGTCTCACCGCTATCGCGAGCAGGCTCACTCCTACAAAGGGTCACTTGGGATCCTTTGACGTTGGTGCACCTGTCAGACAGTAATGTTCAATCAGTTGCCGTAATAGATGCACGGTAGGCTGCAAACGTGACATTTCAAGGTACTCGCCCGGCTGATGCGCACAGGCGATGTCGCCAGGGCCGAGCACAATGGTTTCGCAGCCAAGGCGCTGAAGATAAGGCGCTTCGGTGCCGAACGCCACTGCTTCGGCACTGTGACCGGTGAGCTTTTCAGCGATGCGCACCAGTTCGGCGTCTTCAGACTGCTCGAACGACGGCACTTCCGGGAACAGCGGTTTGTAATCAATCTTCACCTGATGCCGCTCGGCCACCGGGTTGAGCTTGCGCAGAATCTCCGCGCGCAGGACTTTCGGGTCCATGCCCGGCAATGGCCGCAGATCGAACTCCAGCGAACACTGGCCGCAGATACGGTTTGGGTTGTCGCCGCCATGAATGCAGCCGAAATTCATCGTCGGCTGCGGCACGCTGAACTGCGGATTGTTGAATTCGCGCTGCCACAACAGGCGCAAACCGCGCAGTTCGCCGATGGCATCGTGCATCGCTTCGAGTGCGCTGTGCCCCAGGCGCGGATCCGACGAATGGCCGCTCTGCCCGAGGATGTCGATGCGCTCCATCATGATGCCTTTGTGCATGCGGATCGGTTTCAGCCCGGTCGGCTCACCGATTACCGCTGCGCGGCCCAACGGACGCCCGGCCTCGGCCAGCGCACGGGCGCCGGACATCGAGCTTTCTTCATCGCAAGTGGCGAGGATCAGCAGCGGCTGCTTGAACGGCTGATCGAGCAGCGGCAGCACCGCTTCGATGATCAGCGCGAAGAAACCTTTCATGTCGCAACTGCCCAGCCCGACCCAACGGCCATCGACCTCGGTGAGCTTCAGCGGATCGGTCTGCCACAACGCATCGTCGTACGGCACCGTGTCGCTGTGTCCGGCCAGCACCAGCCCGCCGGGACCGCTGCCGAAACTGGCGAGCAGGTTGAATTTGCCGGGGCTGACCTGCTGGATGTCGCAATTGAAACCCAGATCCCCCAGCCAACCGGCGAGCAAATCGATCACCGCGCGATTGGATTGATCAAGGTTCGGTTGGGTACAGCTGACCGATGGCGCGGCGATCAGCGCAGCGAACTGGTCTTGCATGGACGGCAAAGGCATCGCTGACTCCAACTCCCGAATTGAAGTCCATCATAGAACCATCCGGCGTCAGGAATAAACCGCCGCAGGGCGTAGGACGAATCAGTCCTGTACACTGCACGGCCTTGGCAGCCACATATTCCCCGGCTGCGCTCCCGATCCTGGATTTTCCGGCCATGCAGAAAGAAACCGAAATCAAACTCCGCGTCAGCCGCGAAACCCTCGCCGCCCTGCGCGAGCACCCGTTACTGAAAAAACGCAACAAAAGTGGCTGGGAACGCCGTGAGTTGATGAACCAGTATTTCGACACCCCCGAGCGCGATCTGGCTCAGGCCAAAGTCGCCCTGCGCCTGCGCAAGGACGGTGACGAAGTGATTCAGACCCTCAAGACCCGTGGCCAAAGCGTTGCCGGTCTGTCCGAACGCAATGAATACGACTGGAAGTTGCCGAAAGCCAAGCTCGACGTGAAGAAACTCGACGGCGAATGCTGGCCCGAGTCGCTGGCCGAGCTGGACAAGAAAACCCTCAAGCCGATCTTCACCACCGACTTCGTTCGCGAACGCGCCGAAATCGCCTGGGGCCGTGGCAAGAGCAAAGTAGTCATCGAAGCCGCGCTGGATCTTGGCCACGTAGTGGTCGGCAAACAGAAAGAAGAAATCTGCGAGCTGGAACTGGAACTACGCGAAGGCGAGCCTGCCGCGCTGCTGGAACTGGCTGCCGAGCTGGCGGAAACCCTGGCGTTGATGCCGTGTGACATCAGCAAGGCTGAGCGTGGCTATCGCCTGTACGACGCCAACAGTTACTCGCTGAGCCTGCCGGCGCCGGAGCTGACCCCGGAAACCCAACTCGACGACGCCTTCGCTGCGCTGAGCTGGCATTTGCTCGGCAGCAGCCAGCGTCTGGCCGAACAGTACCGTTTCAACGGCCACTGGCGCCTGTTGCTCGACTGGGTCGAGAACCTCGCGGAAATGCGTGCCCTGCTCAGCAGCCTCGGCCAGGCCGCGCCGCGTCAGTCGACCCACGACTTGCGCGTTGCCCTGGATGCGTTGCTGGAAGACTGGCGCCCGCTGGTGCAGGCCGGTATCGAAGACGAAGACGTGCGCAAAGCCGCGCCGGAGCAGTTCCTCGAAGAACTCGAAGACCCGCGCTGGGGCCTGTTCTCGCTGAGCACGTCACGCTGGTTGCTGGCCCGCACCTGGACCGCCGACCGCAACGTTCGTGGTAACCGTCAGGGCGGCGCGCAGTTGCACAGCTGGTTGCCACGCCTGTTGGGCGAAGAGGCCACGGCCCTGCAATTGCAGCGTTATCAGCAGCAGCCGGAAGATCTGGCTGAACAACTGCCGCGTATCGAGCGCATTCAGGTCTGGCTGCACCACGCACGCAACGTGCTGGAGATCCCGGAAATGGATCGCCTGTACGGCGAGCTGAACAAGCTGGCGCAACTGGCCAACGAACCGACGATCACTGACGAACTGCTCGACGCACGCAAGCAACAGGCGATTGCGGTTTACCAGAATCGCGCGTGGAAAATGCTCCTGCGCATGTAACACCGCTAAAAGATCGCAGCCTTCGGCAGCTCCTACAGGGTGTACACCCGCCCCATGGAGGAGCTGCCGCAGGCTGCGATCTTTTGCTTTATCGCAACACAGGCAAGCTGGTGGTGGACTTGATCTCCGATAACGCCACAATCGAATTCACTTCCTGTATCCCCGGCACCAGCGACAGCTTCTCGAAGAAGAACCGCTCATACGCCTCGATGTCCGCCGCAACAATCCGCAGTAAAAAATCCACCGCCCCCATCAATACATAACACTCCAGCACCTCCGGAAACCCGCGAATCGCTTCGGTGAACTCAGTGAAGTTCGAACGCCCGTGTGCGTTGAGTTTGATCTCGGCAAAGATCTGCGTATTCAGGCCAATCTTCTTGCGATCGAGCAAAGTCACCTGCCCGCGAATGATCCCCTCTTCTTTCATCCGCTGAATCCGCCGCCAGCACGGCGATTGCGACAGGCCGACCTGCTCGGCGATCTGCGCGCTCGAGAGCGATGCGTCCTCTTGCAGCAGGGCGAGAATCTTGCGGTCGTAGCTGTCCAGTTCGCCGTGCATAGAAAAACCTCAATAACCGGATTATGCGAATTGATCTTTTCGATCAACCGTCATTAACGCCGATCATAGCCAAGAAATACCCCGCACCGAATGTAAAAATTCCTCCAGAGATTTTGGAGACTTGTCATGCCGCACCTCGAAGCCGTCACCTCCCCGCCAACCCGCGCCGATGTCTGGAACGTCAGCAACGCCCATTGCCTGGCGCAGTATCAAATCCTTGCCGAGGCTGAACCGGATCTGCTGGTGCGGGTGTTGAATCTGTTCGCGTTGCAGTTCCTCACGCCCGAGCAGGTCAACGTGCAGCGCATGGACGATCTGCTGTCGATCGACCTGGTCATGGGCGGTCTCAGTTGGCATCGCGCGCAAGTGATCGCGGAAAAACTTCGTAACCTGATCAGCGTTTGCTCGGTGAATCTGCAAAACGCCGACAGCGCTTGGGATGCGCGGACGCAAGCGGCCGGCTGACAAACCCGGCAACGCCTTCGTCGGGTAGTGGCCCAACGGTCTACCGGGCCGCGACTATCCTTTTGCGCACTGTCGTTCAAAAGGAAGCCCGCATGTCCGTTCAATTCGCCACTCAGGACCGCTGGCTGGAGCTCAATGATGTGCTGCGTGAACTGGTCGCCCAGGGTTTTATCTGCCAGGACTCGGCGGAGCAGGCGCTGAATGCGCGCCGCCGTCACGCCGCGAATGGCCAGATGCACCCGCTGGAATTCATCGCCAGCCAGCAACTGGACGACCTCAGCCGTCCGGGCAAACACCTCGACCTGGAAAGCCTGACCCTCTGGCTGGCGCAACAGGCCGGCCAGCCTTATCTGCGTATCGATCCGCTGAAGATCAACGTCGCCGCCATTACACCGTTGATGTCTTACGCCTTCGCGCAACGACACAAGATCCTCGCCGTGGCGGTCGACCGTGATGCGGTAACCGTGGCCAGCGCTCAGCCTTACGTCACCGGTTGGGAAGCGGATCTGACTCACGTGTTGAAGCTGCCGATCAAACGAGTGGTGGCCAACCCGGCGGATATCCAGCGCTTCAGCGTCGAGTTCTTCCGCCTGGCGAAATCGGTCAGCGGCGCCAGCAATGCCGATCAGCAAAGCGGTAACCTCGGCAACTTCGAACAACTGCTCAACCTCGGCGCCAGCGATCAGGAGCCGGACGCCAACGACGCGCACATCGTCAACATTGTCGACTGGCTGTTCCAGTACGCCTTCCAGCAGCGCGCCAGCGATATCCACATCGAACCGCGGCGCGAGCAAGGAACGGTGCGGTTTCGCATCGACGGCGTGTTGCACAACGTCTATCAATTTCCGCCGCAGGTGACCATGGCGATCGTCAGTCGCCTGAAAAGCCTCGGGCGGATGAACGTCGCCGAAAAGCGCAAACCGCAGGACGGCCGGGTCAAGACCAAGACTCCGGATGGCGGCGAAGTCGAACTGCGGCTTTCGACCCTGCCTACAGCGTTCGGTGAAAAAATGGTCATGCGGATCTTCGATCCGGAAGTGCTGCTCAAGGATTTCGATCAGTTGGGTTTCAGCGCCGATGACCTGAGGCGCTGGCAGGACATGACCCGTCAGCCCAACGGCATCATTCTGGTTACCGGGCCGACTGGTTCGGGCAAGACCACCACGCTCTACACCACGCTGAAAAAACTGGCGACGCCGGAAGTGAACCTTTGCACCATCGAAGACCCGATCGAAATGGTCGAGCCGGCGTTCAACCAGATGCAGGTGCAGCACAACATCGACCTGAGCTTCGCCGCCGGCGTGCGTGCGCTGATGCGACAAGACCCGGACATCATCATGATTGGCGAGATCCGTGATCTGGAAACCGCTGAAATGGCGATTCAGGCGGCGCTCACCGGGCACCTGGTGCTGTCGACGCTGCACACCAACGACGCACCCAGCGCGATCAGTCGTTTGCTCGAACTCGGCGTGCCGCACTACCTGATCAAAGCCACCGTGCTCGGCGTCATGGCCCAGCGTTTGGTGCGCACCTTGTGTCCGCATTGCAAGGCGCCACTAACGCTGGAAGACGAGGATTGGCAAACCCTGACACGCCCGTGGCAAGCGCCGCTGCCGGGCAACGCGCAACGTGCGATCGGTTGTGTGGAATGCCGCGACACCGGCTATCGCGGCCGCGCCGGTGTCTACGAAATCATGCAACTGAGCGATAGCCTCAAGGCTTTTATCACCCCGGACACCGACCTCACGGCGATTCGCCGGCAGGCGTTCAAGGAAGGCATGCGCAGTTTGCGTTTGTCCGGTGCGCAAAAAGTCGCGGCAGGGCTGACGACGGTTGAGGAAGTGCTCCGGGTGACGCCGCAGAGCGAGCAGAAATAGCCCATCACGGAACTGGATCGGGGGAATGGCAATCCAACGCCCTAGTTAACCCCCAGGAGTCACCTCATCATGCGTCTCAAACTTGCTGTTGCCACACTGGCCTTGCTGTCCCTTCCCGTTGGTTCGGCCATGGCGGACAGCTTTTGGCGTAACGTCATCTCGTCCGGCGCCACCACCGGTTCGACCTACCTGACCTTCAAGGATCACAAGCTGATCATCGCCGCGCAGGACGATGCCGGCAGCTTCGTTGCCAGCGACGGCGGTATTCGTGGGCCGTATCTGGAAGCAGCGATGCAGAAAGTCCGCGCCGACAATCCGGGCCTGCAGGCGTCGGACATGGAACTGGCGAACGCGATTCTGGCGAAAAACGCCGTGGCGTCCGAGTAACAAAAAATGCCGCTCAATCGAGCGGCATTTTTTTGCCCGGATTTCAGATTCACCACAATCCCTTGTAGGAGTGAGCCTGCTCGCGATAGCGGTGTATCAGGCAAATTTTCCGGTGACTGATCCACCGCTATCGTGAGCAGGCTCACTCCTACAGGGGAACTGAGTGGACCTAAGTATCAGCGGTAGTCGTCCACCGGGACGCAGGCGCAGAACAGGTTGCGATCGCCGTAGACATTGTCGACACGATTCACCGCCGGCCAATACTTGTGTGCCTTGGTGTGCGCATCCGGGGTAACTCCTTGCTCGATGCTGTACGGCCGCTCCCACACCCCGGTGACATCCGCCAAGGTATGCGGCGCGCGTTTCAGCGGGTTGTCCTCGGTCGGCCAGTTGCCGTTTTGCACCTCAGTGATTTCCGCGCGAATACTCAACATTGCACCAATAAATCGGTCCAGCTCTGCTTTGGATTCACTCTCGGTCGGCTCGACCATCAAAGTCCCCGGTACCGGGAATGACATGGTCGGTGCATGGAAGCCGTAATCCATCAGACGCTTGGCTACGTCTTCCTCACTGATGCCGGTCTGCGTTTTCAACGGTCGCAGGTCGAGAATGCATTCATGAGCCACACGCCCGTCGCGTCCTGTGTACAACACCGGGAACGCGCCGGATAAATGCTGCGCCAGGTAATTCGCCGCCAGGATCGCCACTTCACTGGCATCGGCCAACTGCGGCCCCATCATGGCGATGTACATCCAGCTGATCGGCAAAATGCTCGCGCTGCCCCACGGTGCTGCGCTGACGGCGCCGTTCTGCGCCAACGGCCCATCGATTGGCACCACCGGATGATTGGCGACGAACGGCGCCAGGTGCGCACGAATACCGATCGGCCCCATGCCCGGCCCACCGCCGCCATGGGGAATGCAAAAAGTCTTGTGCAAATTCATGTGCGACACGTCGGCGCCGATGTCCGCCGGCCGCGCCAGCCCGACCTGCGCATTGAGATTGGCGCCGTCCATGTAAACCTGACCGCCGTACTTGTGGATAACCTCGCAGATCTCGCTGATGCCCTCCTCGTACACCCCGTGGGTCGACGGATAGGTCGCCATCAGGCACGACAACTTATCCCCAGCCTCGGCGGCTTTCGCTTTCAGATCCTGCAGATCGACGTTGCCCGCCTCGTCGCACTCAACGATCACCACACGCATCCCGGCCATTTGCGCCGAGGCCGGGTTGGTGCCATGGGCCGAGGACGGAATCAGGCAGATCTCCCGCGCGCCCTGCTGACGGCTTTCGTGGTATTTGCGGATCGCCAGCAACCCGGCGTACTCGCCTTGGGCGCCGGAGTTGGGTTGCATGCAAATAGCATCGAACCCGGTGATTGCGCACAGCCAGCGCTCCAGTTCTTCGATCATCAACGTATAACCGACCGCCTGCTCACGCGGCACGAACGGATGCAGGTTAGCGAACTGCGGCCAGGTGATCGGGATCATTTCGCTGGTGGCGTTGAGTTTCATGGTGCAGGAGCCCAGCGGGATCATTGACTGGTTGAGCGCCAGATCCTTGTTTTCCAGTTGCTTGAGGTAGCGCAGCATCTCGGTTTCGCTGTGATGCGCGTTGAACACCGGATGACGCAGATACGGTGTTTGGCGTTGAAGGTTGTCGGGAATGCCTGAGGTCAGCGCCTCGGCGTCGAGATCGACGACGGTCAACCCGTGATCAGCTCCGAGCAATACATCGAACAGTCTGGCGACGGTGGTTTCATCGCAGGTTTCGTCGAGGCTCAGCCCTACCCGCCCACGGCCGAGAATCCTCAGGTTGATCTGCGCAGCCTGAGCACTCTCGATGATCGCCGTTTGCGCACCGCCGACGTCCAGCGTCAGCGTGTCGAAGAATTGCGCATTGATCCGGTTGATCCCTTTGCGCTCAAGTCCTGCGGCCAGAATGCAGGTCAGCCGATGGACGCGCTGGGCGATACGCTTCAAGCCTTCCGGCCCGTGATAGACCGCGTAAAAACTGGCGATGTTGGCCAGCAATACCTGCGCCGTACAGATGTTCGAATTGGCCTTCTCACGACGAATATGTTGCTCGCGGGTTTGCAATGCCATGCGCAACGCGACGTTGCCCCGGGCATCTTTCGACACACCGATGATCCGCCCGGGAATCGCCCTTTTGTATTCCTCGCGGCTGGCAAAGAACGCCGCGTGCGGGCCGCCATAACCCATTGGCACGCCAAAACGCTGCGAGGAACCGAACACCACATCCGCGCCCAACTCTCCCGGGGGTGTCAGCAGTAGCAAGCTCAATAAATCAGTAGCGACACAAGCCAATGCCTGTTGCGCATGCAAGTGATCGATCAGCGGACGCAGGTCGCGAACCTCGCCATGAGTGTCCGGATATTGCAGAAGCGCGCCAAACACCTGATGCTGCTTCAAGTTATCCACAGCGTCGATGATCAGCTCGAAACCGAAGCCTTCGGCACGGGTCTGCACCACGGAAATGGTTTGCGGGTGGCAGTTCTCATCGACGAAAAACAGATTGCTCTTCGACTTCGCCACACGCTTGGCCAGTGCCATGGCTTCCGCCGCTGCCGTGGCTTCATCGAGCAGCGAGGCATTGGCCAATTCGAGGCCGGTGAGGTCGATGGTCAGCTGCTGAAAGTTCAGCAGCGCTTCGAGTCTGCCCTGCGCGATCTCGGGCTGATATGGCGTGTACGCGGTGTACCAACCGGGATTTTCCAGCACGCTGCGCAGGATGACGGTTGGCGTCAGGGTACCGTGGTAGCCCATACCGATCAGGCTGGTCCAGACCTGATTCTGCTCGGCGTAACTGCGCAGCTTGGCCAGCGCGGCTTGTTCATCCAGCGCCGCCGGCAGGTCGAGCGCGCGATTGAAGCGAATGCCTGGCGGCACCGTTTGCTCGATCAGTTCGATTCGACTACCGAGGCCGAGGCTGTCGAGCATCGCCTGCTGTTCGGCAGCATCGGGGCCGAGGTGACGGCGCAGAAAAGCGTCGGGGTCGCGTAACTGGCTCAGGGACGGCAACTGGGACATGACGGGCTCTCTCTTGGCTGGCGCTCGGCGTCAATGCAACACGGTCAAACCAGCATAGCAGTGCCCTTGAAGATCAAAAGATCGCAGCCTTCGGCAGCTCCTACAAGATGTACACCATCCTCCTGTAGGAGCTGCCGAAGGCTGCGATCTTTTGATCCTAAAAAAAAGCCCCGACAAGTCGGGGCTTTGGGGTGTTGCTTAACGCTTACTCGCCGATGGCAGCCTTGTACGCTGCAGCATCCAGCAGCTTGTCCAGCTCAGCCTTGTCGCTTGGCTTGAGCTTGAAGATCCACGCGCCATACGGGTCGGAGTTCAGCAGCTCGGGCGAGGCGCCCAGTTCTTCGTTGATCGCGATGACTTCACCGCTGACCGGCGAATAGATATCGGAAGCGGCTTTCACCGACTCGACCACACCGGATTGATCACCGGCAGCGAACACCTTGCCCACTTCGGTCAGCTCGACAAACACCACATCGCCCAGCGCTTCCTGCGCGTGATCGCTGATGCCCACAGTTACGGTGCCGTCGGCTTCCAGACGCGCCCATTCGTGACTTTCGGCAAAACGCAGTTCGGCAGGGATATCGCTCATCTTCGGTGTCCTCAAGAAATTGTCAGCGGGCTGCCCGCCGGAAAAGGTTAGATCAAAGTTTTGCCATGGCGTACGAAGGTCGGTTTGACCACTCGTACCGGGTACCACTTGCCACGGATTTCCACTTCGGCGCGGTCGGCGGTGGCCATCGGCACACGCGCCAGGGCAATCGATTTGCTTAGCGTAGGAGAGAAACTACCACTGGTGATCTCCCCTTCGCCAACATCAGCGATGCGAACCACTTGATGAGCGCGCAAAACACCGCGCTCTTCCAGCACCAGGCCGACCAGTTTGTGTGCAACACCGGCGGCTTTTTCCGCTTCCAGCGCGGCGCGGCCGATGAACTGGCGCGTAGTCGGTTCCCAGGCAATGCTCCAGGCCATGTTCGAGGCCAGCGGCGAAACGTCTTGATGAATGTCCTGACCGTAAAGGTTCATACCGGCTTCAACCCGCAGAGTGTCGCGGGCACCGAGGCCGATCGGGGAAATGCCGGCACCGACCAGATCGTTGAAGAACCCCGGCGCCTGATTGGCCGGCAGACAGATTTCCAGACCATCCTCACCGGTATAACCGGTCCGGGCGATAAACCAGTCGCCATCGGTATAGCCTTCGAAGGGTTTGAGGTGCTGGATCAGCGTGGCGCGCGACTGGGTCACCAGTTCGGCAATCTTGTGCCGGGCCTGCGGACCTTGAATGGCGAGCATCGCCAGTTCGGCGCGTTCGTGCAGTTGCACGTCGTAATCGCCGCGCTGCGCGTTCATCCAGGCCAGATCCTGATCGCGGGTGGAGGCATTGAACACCAGGCGATAACAGTCATAGAGACGATAGACGATCATGTCATCGACGATGCCGCCGCGCTCGTTGAGCATGGTGCTGTACAACGCACGGCCGGGGCGGTGCAGGCGGTCGACATCATTGGCCAGCAGATGCTGAAGCCAGGCCTTGGCCTGACTGCCGGTGACATCGATCACGGTCATGTGGGATACATCGAACACCCCGCAATCGCGGCGCACTTCGTGGTGCTCCTCGACCTGCGAGCCGTAATGCAGTGGCATGTCCCAACCGCCAAAATCGACCATCTTCGCGCCTAAGGCGAGATGCAGGTCATACAGAGGCGTACGCTGTCCCATGGGTTTCTCCTTCCGGGCGTGGCGAAGGTGCGGACAGCCGCTGCACGGGTGAAAGCCTTGAAATAGAAGGCTCTCAGCCGATTCCAGCGAACAGGTCTGTCAGACTAACCGCACCGAATGCCGCGCATTGTAGCCGCATGATTCAGGACTGACGACTAAGTGTTTCTGTGCGCAGAACGGCGAATCAGTCCGATGACCGGCAATAAGCCGACCAGAACCAGCGTCAACGCCGGCAATGACGCCCGTGCCCATTCGCCTTCGCTGGTCATTTCAAAGATCCGCACCGCCAGCGTGTCCCAGCCAAACGGGCGCATCAGCAGGGTCGCGGGCATTTCCTTGAGCACATCGACGAACACCAGCAACGCGGCGCTCAGCGTGCCGGGCAGCAACAGTGGCAGATACACTTTGAAAAACAGTCGCGGCCCACTGACACCGAGGCTACGTGCTGCTTCGGGCAAAGATGGCCGTATACGCGCCAAGCTGTTTTCCAGCGGGCCGTACGCGACAGCGATGAAGCGCACCAGATAGGCCATCAGCAGAGCGGCCAGACTGCCGAGCAGCAGCGGTTTGGCAGCGCCGCCGAACCAGCCTGACAGTGGGATCACCAGCTCACGGTCCAGATAACTGAACGCCAGCATGATCGACACCGCCAGCACCGAACCCGGCAAGGCGTAACCGAGGTTGGCCAGACCAACCCCGGAGTTGATCGCTGGCGTCGGCGCCAGTCGCCGAGCGAACGCTAGCAGTAGGGCAACACTGACCGTAATCAGCGCCGCCATGCCGCCCAGATACAGGGTATGCAGGATCAGCCCGGCGTAACGCTCATCCAGATCGAAACGTCCACGCTGCCAGAACCAGACGATCAGTTGCAGCATCGGGATGACAAAAGCGCAGGCGAAGACCAATCCGCACCAGCTCATCGCCGCGAGCGCCTTGAATCCACGCAGGTGGTACAGCGCCTTGACCCGTGGCCGCTCGTTGCTTGCCCGATTAGCCCCGCGCGCACGGCGTTCACCGTAGAGCACCAGCATCACCACCAGCAGCAACAGGCTGGCCAGTTGCGCCGCGCTCGACAGGCTGAAGAAGCCGTACCAGGTTTTGTAGATCGCCGTGGTGAAGGTGTCGAAGTTGAACACCGACACCGCGCCGAAATCCGCCAGGGTTTCCATCAGCGCCAGCGCCACACCCGCACCGATGGCCGGCCGCGCCATCGGCAATGCCACGCGCCAGAAGGCTTGCCACGGCGATTGCCCGAGCACCCGCGCCGCTTCCATCAAGCCCTTGCCCTGCGCGAGGAACGCGGTGCGCGCCAGCAGGTAAACATAGGGATAGAAGACCAGCACCAGCACGATGATCACCCCGCTGGTGGAGCGCACCCGTGGCAGGCGCAGGCCGGTGCCGAACCATTCGCGCAGCAAGGTCTGCACAGGGCCGGCGAAGTCGAGCAGGCCGACGAAAACGAAGGCCAACACATAGGCGGGAATGGCGAAAGGCAGCATCAGTGCCCAGTCGAGCCAGCGCCGCCCGGGGAATTCGCAGAGGCTGGTGAGCCAGGCGAGGCTGACACCGAGCAGCGTCACACCGACACCGACGCCGACGACCAGCGTCAGAGTGTTGCCCAGCAGGCGTGGCATCTGGGTTTGCCACAAGTGCGACCAGATCTGCTGATCGATGGTTTGCCAGGAGAGCAGCAGGACACTCAGGGGCAACAGCACCAGCGCGGCGATGGCGAAGACGATGGGGTACCAGCGGCGTTGGGCGGGGTGGGCCACTTTTGGGTCTCTGGGGGGATTGGGGTGTTCTTGGATTAGGTATTTCAGGTTGGGATTGTTGCCCTCACCCTAGCCCTCTCCCAAAGGGAGAGGGCTAGGGTGAGGTGCTCATGCAAGCTACATCGAACTGAGATATTGAGTCGAACTCAAGTTTCGAAAACAACACAGATCGGCTCCCTCTCCCTTGGGAGAGGGCTGGGGTGAGGGGCTGCGATCTTGAAGCAGACAAGTCTATCGGAAAAGCCTCAATTCCAACCCGCCCGATCCATCATCCGGATCGCTTCAGCCTGACGCTTGCCCGCCACTTCCACCGGCAACGTATCGGCAATGAACTTGCCCCACGCCGCTACTTCTTCCGAAGGCGCCACCGCCGGGTTAGCCGGGAATTCCTGGTTCACATCAGCAAAAATCTTCTGCGCCTCAGGCGTGGTCATCCACTCAACCAAAGCCTTGGCCGCTTCCGGGTGCGGCGCATGTTTGGTCAAGCCAATGCCGGACAGGTTCACGTGCACACCACGATCGGCCTGGTTCGGCCAGAACAGTTTCACCGGCAACTCCGGTTTCTGCTTGTGCAGGCGGCCGTAGTAGTACGTGTTGACGATGCCGACGTCGCACTGCCCGGCGTTGATCGCTTCGAGCACCGCAACGTCATCGGAGAACACGTCGGTGGACAGGTTGTTGACCCAGCCCTTGAGGATCTTCTCGGTCTTCTCGGCGCCATGGACTTCGATCATGGTCGCGGTCAGCGACTGGTTGTAGACCTTCTTCGCCGTGCGCAGGCACAGGCGCCCTTCCCAGTTCTTGTCGGCCAGCGCTTCGTAGGTGGTCAGCTCGCCCGGCTTCACGCGTTCGGTGGAGTAGGCGATGGTCCGCGCGCGCAGGCTCAGGCCAGTCCAGGCGTGAGTGGACGAGCGATATTGCAGGGGAATATTGGCGTCGATGGTTTTCGAGGTGAACGGCTGCAAGATGCCCATCTGCTCGGCCTGCCAGAGGTTACCAGCGTCGACGGTGAGCAGCAGGTCGGCGGTGGCGTTTTCACCTTCGGCCTTGATGCGCTGCATCAGCGGCGCTTCCTTGTCAGTAATGAACTTGATCTTCACCCCGGTCTTGGCGGTGTAGGCATCGAAGACCGGTTTGATCAGTTCATCGATGCGCGACGAGTAAACCACCACCTCATCAGCGGCCTGGGCCGTGGTGCTGCCGATCAGGGTCAAGGCCAGTGCGGTCAGAAGACGCTTGGGTGCCAACATGGGAGTGGTCTCTCGGTCGGGAAATGTGGGCCAAATGATAAGGACTCACATTTACCACCTCAATCGAACTCTTTTTGAAGGAGTTACCAGATGTTGCATGATTGACCGCCACCCCTGTAGGAGTGAGCCTGCTCGCGATGAGGCCATCAGCAGCAACGAAAAGATCAAGGCTTTGCGAGCGCCGGAAGATCACCCGTCAACCCGAGGGCCTCCCGCACAAACAAAGCCTTCGCCTCCGGCATCTGCTCAACCAGCTTCAACCCGGCATTCCTTAACCAACGCACCGGCAACGGATCAGCCTGAAACAACCGCTCAAACCCTTCCATCGCCGCCATCAACGCCAGGTTATGCGGCATGCGCCGACGCTCGTAACGGCTCAACACCTTCACATCGGCCAAACGCTCACCGCGTTCCGCCGCCTGCAACAGCACTTCAGCGAGCACCGCCGCATCAAGGAAACCCAGATTCACACCCTGCCCCGCCAACGGGTGAATGGTGTGCGCCGCATCGCCGATCAACGCCAAGCCTTCAGCCACATAGCGTTTGGCGTGGCGCTGACGCAGCGGCACGCACAGTCGCGGGTCAGCACTGATTACCTCACCAAGACGCCCCTCAAAGGCGCGCTCCAGCTCACGGCAGAAATCCGCTTCATCCAGCGCCATCAAACGCTCGGCCTCGCTCGGCGTGGTCGACCAGACGATCGAACACCAATCCTGCTGCCCGTCACGTTCCAATGGCAAAAACGCCAACGGCCCGTGATCGGTAAAACGCTGCCACGCGGTCATCTGGTGTGGTTTGCTGCTGCGCACACTGGTGACGATGGCGTGGTGCAGATAATCCCACTCACGCGTCGCCACACCGGTCAGACGTCGCACTGCCGAATTGGCGCCGTCAGCGGCAATCACCAGCGGCGCGCGTAACTGTCGACCATCGGCCAGCGTCAGCAGCCAGTCATCGCCCGAGCGGCGCATCTGTTCCAGCCGCGCATTGGCCAGCATGCCCAGATCGCAATCGTGCAAACGGTCGAGCAAGGCATCCTGCACCACGCGGTTCTCGACGATATGACCGAGTACCTCGGCATGCACGCTGCTCGCCGAGAAATGAATCTGCCCGGTGCCGCTGCCGTCCCAGACGTGCATGTCGGTGTACGGGCTGCTGCGGCGTTTGGCGATGCCGTCCCACACGCCAAGGCGTTCGAGAATCCGCTGACTGGCGGCCGACAAGGCGCTCACGCGCGGTTCAAACGCCGCGTCGGCATCGAACGGTTTGACGCTCAGCGGGCTGCCATCGAGCAGCAGGACTTCCAGCCCGCTGTCCTGCAGCGCCAACGCCAAGGCGCTGCCGACCATTCCGGCTCCGACAATCAGCAGATCTGCGCGCATTTCCATGCTTTAAGCCTGTCTCGCTTGCGGCTTGAGCCGCACGTAAAGGGTTTTACCGACCCGCGCCACCAGATTGCCGGCGCCGTCATGAATGTCGACCTGCAACTGCGGCAGGTACTTTTCGCCATTGGCGGTCTGCCGGCGAACCTCGGCGAGCAAGGTCTCGTCGATCGTGAACCGGGCGAACACCGGGCCTTTGCCCGGCGCAATGAAATCGATGTCGGCAGCCTTGTCCCAGACGATGTACTTCGATCCGAGGTTTTCCATGAGCATCAGCATGAAGAACGGATCGACCATCGAATACAGACTGCCGCCAAACTGCGTGCCGACGTAGTTGCGGTTGTACCAGCCCAGCCCCATCGACACCTGCACGTCGCGAAAATCATCGCTGATGTGCCGAACCCGAACACCGGCGCCTAGATATGGTGGGTAGAACGTCATGATCCAGCGCATCAACCGCGCCTTGCCGAACGAACGGATCAACCAGTTACGCATCCGGACGCGTTCCCAAACCCATGGCCTGACGCGCAAACCAGCGCTTGGCCGGCGGCAACAGATCGAGACCGAGCAAACCGATGTTGCGCCCCAGCGAAACCAGCGGCTGCGTGCTGCCGAACAGGCGCGTGACCTGATCGGAAAAACCGACGGTGAGGTCCTGATCGAGGCGCTGCCGCTCGCGATAAGCCTGCAACGTGGCGAAGTCGCCCAGCGGCTTTTCACTGGACAACAACGCGGCGGCCAAGGCATCGGCATCACGCAGCGAGAGGTTGAAACCCTGCCCGGCTATCGGGTGCAGGCTATGCGCAGCATTACCGAGCACGGCCAGATGCGAACGCACCTGCTCTTCGGCTTCGACCAGCGTCAGCGGATACAAATGCCGTGCGCCAACCTGCTTCAAAGTTCCGAGGCGATAACCGAACACACCCTGCAATTCGCTGAGGAAATCGCGCTCGCTCAAATCGGCCAAGCGCTGCGCGTCCATGCCCAGACGCGTCCAGACCAGTGCGCAGCGGTTGTCCGGCAGCGGCAGCAGCGCCATCGGGCCTTCGTCGGTGAAACGCTCGAAGGCCATGCCGTTGTGCGCTTCACTCGGGGTGATGTTGGCGATCAGCGCGCTCTGGTTGTACGGACGCTTGCGCACGTTGATGCCTAGCTGTTCGCGCAGACCGGAACGACCGCCATCGGCGAGCACTGCGAGGTCGCACTCAAGGGTGGTTTCATCGTTGAGGGTCAGGCGATAGCCATCGGGCAGCGGCTCCATGCGCGTGACTTCCGCCGGGCAGCGCCAACTGATCACGTCTTTATCGATGTGCTGCCACAGGCACTGGCCGAGCCAGGCGTTTTCCACCACGTAACCGAGCGCTGGCACGCCCTCTTCCATCGCCGACAAGCGCGCGGTAGAGAAACGGCCACGGTCGGACACGTGAATCTGTTTGATCGGCTCGGCGCGACGGGAGATTTCCTGCCACACGCCCAAGCGTTGATAAATCTGCCGGGAGCCGAAGGACAACGCCGACGAACGTGCGTCGTAGCTCGGCTGCCAGCTGTCGCCGGGAGCGAACGGCTCGATCAGCACGATCTTCCAGCCTCGCGCCTTGGCGCCGGCCTGTAAGGCCAACGCCAGACTGGCGCCGACCAGACCGCCACCGATGATTGCCAGATTGACTCGACTCATGCCGCGTGTGTCCTTGCTTGCGCCATCAGCGCTTCGATGTCGGCGACGGTTTTCGGCACGCCGCTGGTGAGGATTTCACAACCGGTTTTGGTCACCACCACGTCGTCCTCGATGCGCACGCCGATGCCGCGCCATTTCTTCGCAACGTTCTGATTGTCCGGAGCGATGTAGATGCCCGGTTCCACGGTCAGCGCCATGCCGACTTCCAGCACGCGCCATTCGCCGCCGACCTTGTACTCGCCGACGTCGTGTACATCCATGCCCAGCCAGTGACCGGCGCGGTGCATATAGAAAGCTTTGTAGGCTTCACTGGCGATCAATTCATCGACCTCGCCTTGCAGCAATCCGAGCTTCACCAGCCCCGTGGTAATCACTCGAACCGTGGCTTCGTGCGCCTGATTCCAGTGCTTGTTCGGGGCGATTTCAGCGAACGCGGCTTCCTGCGAGGCCAGTACCAATTCGTAGATCGCTTTCTGCTCGGGCGAAAACTTGCCGTTGACCGGCCAGGTGCGGGTGATGTCGCTGGCGTAGCAATCGATCTCGCAGCCAGCGTCGATCAACACCAGATCGCCGTCCTTGAGCACTGCGTCATTCTGCTGGTAATGCAGGATGCAGCTGTTGCGCCCGGCGGCGACGATGGAACCGTACGCGGGCATTTTCGCCCCGCCCTTGCGGAATTCGTAGTCGAGTTCGGCTTCGAGGCTGTACTCGTGGAGCCCGGCCCGACTGGCTTGCATCGCGCGGATGTGGGCTTGCGCCGAGATCCGTGCGGCTTCGCGCATCACCTTCACTTCCGCCGCCGATTTATACAGGCGCATGTCGTGCAGCAGATGATCCAGGGCAACGAATTCGTTCGGCGGCTGGGCGCCAAGATGCGCCTTGGAGCGGATGACGTTGATCCAGTCCATCAAGTGGCGATCGAATTCGGGGTTGCTGCCCATCGCCGAATACACCCGGTCACGGCCTTCGATCAGGCCCGGGAGGATGTCGTCGATGTCGGTGATCGGGAAAGCGTCGTCGGCGCCGAAGTCGCGGATCGCGCCCTCCTGGCCTGCGCGCAAGCCGTCCCACAATTCGCGTTCGGCGTTGCGCTCACGGCAGAACAGCACGTATTCGCCGTGCTCGCGGCCGGGCATCAAAACGATGACGGCTTGCGGCTCGGGAAACCCGCTGAGGTACTGGAAGTCGCTGTCCTGGCGGTAGACGTGCTCGACGTCGCGGTTGCGAATGGCCACCGCGGCGGCGGGCAAAATCGCAATGCTGTTGGGTTCCATCTGCGCCATCAGGGCCTTGCGGCGACGGCTGTATTCCGCTTTCGGGATATGGGTCATGGGCAGATGGCTTTCCCTGGCACGCGATTAATGCAGCGACGGCTTGGCGGCTGGCGGCACGTCGGCTTTCTTGGTTTCCGAGAACAGCAGCAGCGGCGCGACGCGCAGGTACTCCATGACTTCCATGTAGTCGGTCTCGCCGTCTTCGGATTCTTCGAGGGCGTCTTGCACCTGAGAAATGGCCGCCAAGTCCTGCAGCACTTCGGTGGCTTCCGTGCTGAGCATGCTGCTGTCGCGGCAGTTCAGGCCGAAACCGCTGAGGAAGCCCTGGCACCATTCGCCCAGTGCAGCGGCGCGGTCGGCCAGTGGCGCATCATCGGTCGGCAGCAGCAGGACGACAGTGACGTCGTCGCCGGTCAGTTCACCTTTGACCATCTCTTGCAGGCCGATCAAGGCGTTACGGACGTTGTCCTGGATATCGCCTTCGAGCAGTTCGGCGGCGTCGATCAACCAGCCTTCGTTATCGAAGCCGGCACCGGCGCAGCTGCGTCCGAGCAGCACGCCGTGCAGTTCGGCAGGCGAGACGTTGTGGCCGCTGGCAGTCAGCAGGGTGGCAAAGGCTTGGTACGGGGAATTCGCAATGGTCATGGGCAGCTAGGCGCCAGACGGCGCTATGTCTAGAATGAAGGCCTTGTATCCTACATCGACAGACTCGCCAAGACTATTAAAGGCTGTCCGCCAGCTATCCCATCAGACAGACTCCGACCCAGTGGACACAATGGAAGACACCGACCTGCAAGCGCTGATGGCCAGACTCGAACTGCTGATTGGCCGAGTCGAGCAACTTAAGAGCCAAAACGCACTCTTACTAGCTCAGGAAAAGACCTGGCGCGAGGAACGCGCTCACCTCATTGAAAAAAACGAAATCGCCCGGCGTAAGGTCGAATCGATGATTTCGCGCCTCAAGGCCCTGGAGCAAGACTCATGAGTTCAAGCAATAGCGTCACCGTGCAGATCCTCGATAAAGAGTATTCGATCATCTGTCCGCAGGAAGAACGCAGCAATCTGGTCAGCGCCGCGCGCTACCTGGATGGCAAGATGCGCGAAATCCGCAGCAGCGGCAAAGTCATCGGCGCCGATCGCATTGCTGTGATGGCCGCGCTGAACATCACTCACGACCTCTTGCACAAAGAAGAGCGCCCGGACATCCAGGCCAGCGGTTCGACCCGTGAACAGGTGCGCGACTTGCTTGATCGTGTCGATCTGGTGCTCGCCGACGATCAGACCACCACCAAGGGCTGATTCGACTGGCCGCTTGCGGTATACTCGCGGCACTCCCTGGGGTGCTTGCCAGTTGACGATGTCCCTGAGCCGATTCGCACTACCCTGGAAGTTGCACGTTGGGCTGGTGTGCATGTCCGCTAGACGGAAAGCCTTAAAGTCTACTGCATCTTCCACCTTGAACTTTCGGGTTCAAGGGCTAAGTTGACAGCGGTTCATCCGGGGAGCCTGATTCGAATCCGATGTCGGTGAAAACCGCCATCGGATTTTTTATGCGTACGTTTTTGCACCCATCCTGCCGAAGCCGAACCATGACCGAACCCGCGCTGCTGCCCCGCCCGCAACTCCGCCGCCTGCTGCGCAAGGCGCGCCGTTCGCTGAGCAAAAGCGAACAACGCCAGGCTGCCAAGGGCCTGTACCGGCAATTGGCGCAAGACCCGCACTTTCGCCGGGCCAGACACATCTCTTTGTATTTGCCCACCGACGGTGAAATCGATCCGCGCCTGCTGCTGCGTGAAGCCCAGCGTCGCGGCAAAGCGACCTACCTGCCGGTGCTCAGCGCCTGGCCGCGGACCAAGATGGTTTTCCAGCGCATTCGTCCCGGGGAAAAACTCAAACCCAATCGCTTCCGCATTCTCGAGCCGCGCGCCAATCTGGCGCAGCAACGCAAAGTCTGGGCGCTGGATCTGGTGTTGTTGCCGTTGGTAGGGTTTGACGATGTCGGCGGGCGCCTGGGCATGGGCGGCGGTTTCTATGATCGCAGTCTGGGGTATCTGGTTCGACGCAAAAGCTGGCGCAAGCCGACGTTGCTGGGGCTGGCCCATGAATGTCAGAAGGTCGAGCGGTTGGCGCAGGCGAGTTGGGATGTACCGTTACAGGGCACGGTCAGCGACAAGGCGTGGTATTTCGCAGGATAGGACGCCGCGCAGATCAGCGGCGTCGAAAAAGCCGTTTCAGCGCTTGAAGGCTGTCGACTGTTGAACCTGTTGCGCGACTTCGATCGGCGCATCGGCCTTATTGGCCCACAGGCTCTGCGCGTAACCGGTGGTCACGACGCCCAGGCCGAACAAAATTACCAAAGTCCATAGTAAATCCGGTTTGCGTTTCATCGATTGCCCCCCTCAAGGCACATCATCACGATGACAGCAGCGGTTTCCGTTTGTAGGCCGTGCAGCAGCGTCAAGCTTTAAAGGCCGGCATTTTGCGACAACGTGAACCTGCGCGCAAACGCTGACGTCAACCGACTGTCGGTTTGTCATAAAATTGCCCGACAACCTGCCCAATGACCGTTTCAGGAGCACAAAACCATGGCCTATTGGCTGATGAAGTCCGAGCCCGACGAACTCTCGATCAAAGGTCTGGAAAAACTCGGCAAAGCGCGCTGGGACGGGGTTCGCAACTATCAGGCGCGCAACTTCCTGCGTGCGATGGCGGTGGGCGATGAGTTCTTTTTTTACCATTCCAGTTGCCCGGAGCCGGGAATTGCCGGAATCGGCAAAATAATCGCAGCGGCGTACCCGGATCCCACCGCACTGGAGCCGGAAAGTCATTACTTCGACCCGAAGGCTACAGCGGAGAAAAATGCCTGGAGCGCGATTGACGTTGAACACGTCGAGACGTTTGCGCGGGTGTTGAAGCTGGATTATCTGAAGCAGCAGATCGCGTTGGCCGAGATGCCGTTGGTGCAGAAGGGATCGCGGTTGTCGGTGATGCCGGTGACGGCTGAGCAGTGGGCGGCGGTGATCACCCTCAAACCCTGATTTATTTGGCGCCTGCCATAATGCAATCGCTGGCAAGCCAGCTCCCACAGGATTTGCGATGGAACACAATATTGTGATCGCCGCAGAACCTTGTGGGAGCTGGCTGCCAGCGATGAGGCCGGCCCGGACAACAGAAGATTTATTGAATGATCAGGTTGTTGAACAACAGATCTTCAACCACCGGCTTGCCGGTCTCGTCATTCATCACTTGCTGGGTCTGTTTCAGCGCTTCCTGACGCAGCTTCTCTTTACCTTCGATGCTGCCCATCGCCTCGGTGGTCTGCTGCGTAAACAACGCCACCAGTTGATTACGGATCAGCGGCTCGTTGGCCTTGACCAGTTTGGTCGCTTCTTCACCAGTCACGCGCAATGCCACATCGGCCTTGTAGACCTTGAGCTTCGGCGTGCCGTCCAGCCCGTAGTTGCCCACAAATGGCGGGCTCAGGGTGATGTAGTTGACCTTCGGCGCCTCGCCTTCTTTGGCTTCTTCGGCCAGCGCTGCCACAGGCAGAGACAGGGCCAGCAACAACATGATCCACGCTTTCACAATTCGCTCCTTATCCGGTTTGCGGCCTAGCATAACGACCCGCCGCGCAAGCACAAGCTTATGGCTGACTATCAGGGGCGGGCATGCTCGTTGACCCGTTGACTGACACACCTACACTTATCGGCCATCACTCCCAAAGGAATAGCCCTGATGAAAGCCGTGCTGTGCAAAGCCTTCGGCCCTGCCGAATCGCTGGTGCTGGAAGACGTCGCCAGTCCCGCCCTGAAGAAGAACGAAATCCTGCTGGACGTGCACGCCGCCGGGGTCAACTTCCCGGACACGCTGATCATCGAGGGCAAATACCAGTTCAAGCCGCCCTTCCCGTTCTCGCCGGGCGGAGAAGCCGCAGGCGTGGTCCGCGAAGTCGGGGAAAAGGTCAGCCACCTCAAGGTTGGTGACCGGGTCATGGCGCTGACCGGTTGGGGCAGCTTCGCCGAACAGGTCGCGGTACCGGGCTATAACGTGCTGCCGATCCCGCCGTCGATGGACTTCAATATCGCTGCCGCCTTCAGCATGACCTACGGCACCTCGATGCACGCGCTCAAGCAACGCGCCAACCTGCAACCGGGCGAAACCCTGCTGGTGCTCGGCGCTTCCGGCGGTGTCGGCCTGGCGGCTGTGGAAATCGGCAAAGCCATGGGCGCCCGCGTGATTGCTGCCGCCAGCAGCGCCGAGAAACTCGCGGTGGCCAAGGCTGCGGGCGCCGATGAGCTGATCAACTACAGCGAAACCAGCCTCAAGGACGAAATCAAACGCCTCACCGACGGCCAGGGCGCCGATGTGATTTACGACCCGGTCGGCGGCGACCTGTTCGACCAGGCCATCCGCGCCATCGCCTGGAATGGCCGCCTGCTGGTGGTCGGCTTCGCCAGCGGGCGCATTCCGGAGTTGCCAGTCAATCTCGCCCTGCTCAAAGGCGCGGCGGTACTCGGCGTGTTCTGGGGCTCCTTCGCCCAGCGCCAGCCGCAAGACAATGCGGCGAACTTCCAGCAATTGTTCGGTTGGTTTGCCGAGGGCAAGTTGAAGCCGCTGGTGTCGCAGGTCTATCCGCTGAGCAATGCCGCACAGGCGATCAATGACCTTGGCCAGCGCAAGGCTGTAGGCAAGGTTGTGGTGCAGGTTCGCTGAGTGACCTTTCGATAAAGGCCAGAATGTCCGGTTCGGTTGTACTGGCCTTTGCTATCAAAGCAACTCACGAATATCCGCCGGCAACAGGCTCATGAATTTGCGCGCAGGGCTCTCTCGACAAGCCCTGACAATCTTTTCAACCTGCCGATTCATCCTGGCAATCATCGCCAGACGCTGTGCCTCCGGTAGCTGAGTTTTATGGAAGACGTTCGATAGATAGGCGCGGGTTTGTGCGAACACCGTCGAATCGATCCATGAGTACTCTGCAATGTTGGCGAGGTTGTCGTTAACTGCACGGCATCGCAAGGCTTTCAGTTGCTGGTTGACGTGAATGGATTGATCCAGATCGAGCCGAAAGACTATCGGCGCGACGACTTCCTGCTTTTCGGGTTTGTCCTCCTCTACAGCCCAAGGCTTGAAACGCCACTGCACCAGCGCAACTCTGACCGCTTCAGCCAGATCGGGGTGGTCGCTTTTCAGAATGCTGATTTCGCTGACCGAGCCATCCGCCCTGACGATGAAACGAGCCTTAACCTCTCCCGTAATCCCGGCCCTGGACAATGCCAGTGGATAAATTGGTCGGGGGTTGTCTTCGGGAATCAACAGCGCTCCCGCCGCTTGCACGACACCGCCGACCAGCAACAAAAGCAACGCCACAATCCACCGCATGATCCGCCCCCTGAGCACCCGAATGCCGATCCCGGCAACAGCACAAAGGTTACGGAGCTATGGCGTTTAACTGAATGGCGCAACTTCTGCTTTGGACGCAGGACGTTTCCCAAGACACGACGGTAAATCGGGCGAACGCACCACGCGAATGCTCAAAGGTAACTTTTCTGACGGACCCTATACCGTTTCAGCCTGCAATATCGCCTGGCATCAGATGTTCCTGAACCTTCTCGCTACGCGACTTGATCAACTGCCCCTTGTCATCGAAACGCAAAACAATCAGCCAGTCATAAACATCCACCGGCCATTTCGGCTGACCGATCAGTGCCGGGCCGTCTCCGCCGAACGCCGCAATCAGTTTGTTGATGTGGCTGTGGTGCCAGGCGATCAGCACGGTTTTCGCCTGATTATTCTTGCGCAGCGAGCTGACCAGTTTGTCGACGTCGTTATTGGCGTAGGGCTGCTCGATCGGCAGTTGCAGGCGCTGGGACAGTGCAATCAGCGTCTGTCGCGGGCGGATGCTTTCCGGGCTGTCGGCGGTAGCGATCAGACGTTGGGGTGTGAGTGTCTGGTCGTCCAACTGCAACGAGGTGAAATAGTCCGCGTAAGCCGCGGCGCGCTGTTCGCCCCGGGCATTGAGTTCTCGGCCGACATCAGGCTTTTCTGCATGGCGGATGATCAATACGGTGACATTGCGCAGACCTGGTGCTGCAGAACCTTGGGCGAAGCTCAGTGCCAACACTGAAACAGTCACCGCTGCGACCATCAACAGTCTGGGCAATAGCCTGCGAACTTTCCGGGTCATCGCTTATCTCGAGATATCAGTCGATCTGTAGATCGCGAGTCTAAGTCACAACGTCCCGAGCGTGACAAAAACGCCCTGTTCTTACAGCTGAGCGACAGGTTCGTAAAGGAACACGCGACTTCCAACATTTTCCGCTATTTGCTCGATGCGAACCGGTGCTATTTTCGGTAACGAAACTGTAACATTCGCATCCGCAGTCAAAACAAGAAATCTGGAGCTCTTGAATGTTTGCTTTCTTTCGTCCTGCCGCACATCAGGCTCCATTGCCTGAAGAAAAAATAGACAGCACCTACCGACGCCTGCGCTGGCAGATCTTCGCCGGTATTTTCTTTGGCTACGCGGGTTACTACCTGCTGCGCAAAAACTTTTCCCTGGCCATGCCGTACCTGATCGACGAAGGCTACAGCCGCGGCGACCTGGGTCTGGCGATGTCGGCAATCGCCATCGCTTATGGTTTGTCGAAATTCCTCATGGGCCTGGTGTCCGACCGTTCCAACCCGCGCTACTTCCTGCCGTTCGGCCTGCTGGTCTCGGCCGGGGTAATGTTCATTTTCGGTTTCGCGCCTTGGGCAACGTCCAGCGTGACCATGATGTTCATTCTGCTGTTCATCAACGGCTGGGCCCAGGGCATGGGCTGGCCGCCAAGTGGCCGGACCATGGTGCACTGGTGGTCGCAGAAGGAGCGTGGCGGCGTGGTGTCCGTATGGAACGTGGCGCATAACGTCGGCGGCGGCCTGATCGGCCCGCTGTTCCTGCTCGGCATGGGCTTGTTCAACGACTGGCATGCAGCGTTCTACGTACCGGCAGCGGTAGCGCTGGGCGTCGCGGTGTTCGCGTTCATCACCATGCGCGACACCCCGCAATCGGTTGGCCTGCCGCCGATCGAGAAGTACAAGAACGATTACCCGGAAGGCTACGACGCCAGCCACGAAGACGAATTCAGCGCGAAAGAGATCTTCGTCAAATACGTGCTGCGCAACAAAATGCTCTGGTACATCGCCATGGCCAACGTCTTCGTCTATCTACTGCGCTACGGCGTACTGGACTGGGCACCGACGTACCTGAAGGAAGCCAAGGGTTTCACCGTCGATAAAACCTCGTGGGCCTATTTCTTCTACGAATGGGCGGGTATCCCGGGCACGCTGCTGTGCGGCTGGATGTCGGACAAGATCTTCCGTGGCAACCGTGGCTTGACCGGCATGGTGTTCATGGCACTGGTGACCGTGGCAACGCTGGTCTATTGGCTGAACCCGGCCGGCAACCCGACCGTCGACATGATCGCGCTGTTCTCGATCGGCTTCCTGATCTACGGCCCGGTGATGCTGATCGGCCTGCAAGCGCTGGAGCTGGCACCGAAGAAAGCCGCTGGCACCGCTGCGGGTTTCACTGGCCTGTTCGGTTATCTGGGTGGCTCGGTCGCGGCCAGTGCGGCGATGGGCTACACCGTGGACCATTTCGGCTGGGACGGTGGTTTTGTCCTGCTGGTGGGCGCTTGCCTGCTGTCGATGGCCTTCCTGGCCCCGACGCTGTGGCACAAGCAAGTCGCCAGTCAGAGCCGTGAAGCAGTCGCTTGATCGACCTGTGACTGACAGCGCTTGAGCCGCGCCTCCAGATTGCGATCTGGCATGGCGTGGCTGCGCAGGGCGTGCGCGGTCTGCTCGACATAATCGCGAGTGGTACCGTAACGCCCGCTGGCGCTTTCGAACACCTGGCTCAGCACGTGATCCGGCAAGTTGCCGGCATAGCTGGGCAGGTGACGCTCCAACACAAATCCCAAGGCCTGAACCTGACTGCCATCTTCAAGACGGCAGTTGAGCCAGTGTGGCCGATAGGACGGCACCGGCATCTCGCGTTTCCACAGCGCATAGAGTGCGGTATCGAGATTGTCTTCCGGCAAGCGGTAGGCAAAGCCACTGCACGAACCGCCACGATCCAGACCAAACACCAGACCAGGCATTTCCGGCGTACCGCGGTGCTCGTGCGACCACAGGTACAGGCCGCGATGGTAGCCATGCACACGTCCGCGCACCCGCTCCACCGCCGAACACTCCGGCCGCCAGATCAGCGAACCATAGGCGAACAGCCACACCGGCCCGCCCTTGTGGCGCGCCATGGTCGATTGCATGGAAGCGAGAAGTTGTTCGTGCGTCAGCTGCGGCCCAAGATCGAGCCGCGGAGGGTAATTCAAATTCAGAAAAGCGTTTTCAATGGCGCTCATGGCGAATAGCGTTCAGCTCCCCGCGGGTGAAGAATTACTTAATAGAACGCACCGCTGTAACAATAAGGCACATATGTTTTAAGGCAATTTGAGTGCCATGGCACAGTTCTTAATTGATTGCCTGATTGATATATAACCTAGCGGTATTTATGCAATTACATAAATACCGATCGGCTATATAGGGAGTTATAACGGATTCAGCACGAGGCTCAAGAGCGCGGCTCAAGAGCGCGGGGCGTAAGCGAACACATCGGCACGCATTTGATGGGCATCCATCCCGGCTTCGACCAAGGCGTCGAGGGTGCCGTAGACCATGGCCGGCGAGCCGCTGGCGTAGACGTGCAGCGGTTTCAGGTCAGGGAAGTCTTCACAGACTGCCTCGTGCAGCATGCCGCAGCGCCCTTCCCAGCCGCATTGATCACTGACGACTTTGTGCAGGAACAGGTTAGGCAACTTCAGCCATTCGTCCCAATGTTCGATCTCATAAAAATCTTCTGGGCGGCGCACGCCCCAGTACAGATGCACCGGGTGTTTGAAGCCGTTGGCGCGGCAATGCTCGATCAGCGCATGAATCTGGCCCATGCCGGTGCCGGCGGCGACCAGCACCAACGGCCCGTCGGGCAGCTCGGCCAGATGCGTATCGCCAAACGGCAGCTCGACACGCACCATGGCGTTGCGTTGCAGCTGTTCGATCAGGCTCAGTGCACTGGCTTCGCGCGCCAGCACGTGGATTTCCAGATCACGCCCGCCATGCGGTGCCGAGGCCATGGAGAACGCCGACTTCTCGCCGTTCTCGCGCTCGATCATCAAGTATTGCCCGGCGTGATAACGCGGTGGCTTGCCCGCCGGCGCACGCAGACGCACGCGCCAAGTGTCGCCGCCCACATCGCGGCATTCGATGACCTGACACGACAGGCTGCGCACCGGCAGTTCTCCCAGCGCGAGCACGCCATCCCACAGCAGGATGCAGTCTTCCAGCGGCTCGGCTATGCAAGTGTAGAACTCGCCGTGGTCGTGCACCTTGCCGTCCTGCGCAACGCGGCCTTCAACCAGCAGCGCCGCACACACATGACAATTGCCGTTGCGGCAGCTTTGCGGGCATTCGTAGCCCAGGCGCCGCGCACCATCGAGAATCCGCTCGCCGGGCTGTATCTCAAGCACTGCTCCGGAGGGCTGCAAGGTTACACGCATCAATCTATTCCTAACTGATTCCAGAGGGCATCGATCCGTTGGGTGACGGCGTCGTCCTTGACGATCACGCGGCCCCACTCGCGAGTGGTTTCGCCCGGCCACTTGTGGGTGGCATCGAGGCCCATTTTCGAGCCCAGGCCGGAGATCGGCGAGGCGAAATCGAGGTAGTCGATCGGCGTGTTATCGATCATCACCGTGTCGCGCTTGGGATCCATGCGCGTGGTGATGGCCCAGATCACGTCGTTCCAGTCGCGGGCATTGATATCGTCGTCGGTGACGATAACGAACTTGGTGTACATGAACTGTCGCAAAAACGACCAGACACCGAGCATCACGCGCTTGGCATGCCCCGGATACGACTTCTTCATGGTCACGATGGCCATGCGGTAAGAGCAGCCTTCCGGCGGCAGGTAGAAGTCGGTGATCTCCGGGAACTGCTTTTGCAGGATCGGCACAAACACTTCGTTCAGCGCCACGCCGAGGATTGCCGGCTCATCCGGCGGACGGCCGGTGTAGGTGCTGTGGTAGATCGGTTTGATCCGGTGGGTGATGCGCTCGACGGTGAACACCGGGAAGCTGTCGACTTCGTTGTAGTAACCGGTGTGGTCGCCGTACGGGCCTTCATCGGCCATTTCGCCCGGATGGATCACGCCTTCGAGGATGATTTCGGCGGTGGCCGGCACTTGCAGGTCGTTGCCACGGCACTTGACCAGTTCGGTACGGTTACCACGCAAGAGCCCTGCGAAAGCGTATTCGGAAAGACTGTCCGGCACCGGCGTCACGGCGCCGAGAATGGTCGCCGGATCCGCGCCAAGGGCCACCGACACCGGGAACGGCTGACCCGGATGCTTCTCGCACCACTCGCGGAAGTCGAGGGCGCCGCCACGGTGGCTGAGCCAGCGCATGATCACCTTGTTGCGGCCGATCACTTGCTGACGGTAGATACCGAGGTTCTGGCGGTCCTTGTTCGGGCCTTTGGTGACGGTCAGGCCCCAGGTGATCAGCGGGCCGACGTCGCCGGGCCAGCAGGTCTGCACCGGCAGCATCGCCAGATCGACATCGTCGCCTTCAATGACCACTTCCTGGCACACCGCGTCTTTGACGACTTTCGGTGCCATCGAGATGATCTTGCGGAAGATCGGCAGTTTCGACCACGCGTCCTTCAAGCCCTTCGGCGGCTCCGGCTCCTTGAGGAAGGCCAGCAGCTTGCCGATTTCGCGCAGCTCGCTGACCGACTCGGCGCCCATGCCCATCGCCACCCGCTCAGGGGTGCCGAACAGGTTGCCGAGCACCGGGATGGCGTAGCCAGTGGGTTTCTCGAACAGCAGCGCCGGGCCCTTGGCTCGTAGCGTGCGGTCGCACACCTCGGTCATCTCCAGCACCGGCGAGACGGGAATCTGGATGCGTTTCAACTCTCCGCGCTGCTCAAGCTGCTGCACGAAATCCCGAAGATCCTTGAATTTCATTGACGATGGCACCCTCAAAATAGGCGTACATCCTACCTGCTCTGACGGGCAAACAGCAGCCCGTCAGTGCCCGGGATCGCTCAATTCTGACTGGCACCCAGCAGGATCGGTGCAAACAACGGGCTCAATCGGGCACTGCCGACGTCGGAAAGGTGGTCCGCATCCTTGTACTGCGAGTGGCCGTCAACATCGATGGCGCAGAGCCCTTCCTTGCACATCAGCGGCGTCGGATCGATGACGTGCACACCGGAATCGGCGGCGCTCATCGAGCCGAACAGGTCAGTGAAAAACTGCTGGCGGGCCAGATGCTCACTGAGCGGACGACCAAGGCCTTCTGCTGAACGGCCGATCCGGGCCAGGCTGGTCAGGCGGTCGATATAGCTCTTGTGCTGCAGCGGCACTTCCTTGAACAGCCAGACTTGCACGCCGGCTTCGCGCAACTCGGCCACACGCGCCTTGATGGCGTTGGCCATACGCTGCTCTGACTGACGCGGGTTGTCCTTGCGATCAAGCAGGAATTGCCGATCCCCATCGCCGTCTTCGCGACCATATACGTACAGGCTCCAATTCGCCGCCAGCACCACGTCCTTGATCCCCAGACTCGTGACGCGGTCCATATTGCGCTGGTTGAAGTCCTTGCACTGCGGGCGCAGGCTGTCATCGATGATCGGCGGGCAACCCGTCAGGCTGTACAACCACACTGGCTGCACCATGCGACTGGCATTGCCTTCGATGGCGGGCAACAACGCTGCGGCGTGACTGTCGCCCCAGAACATTTTTGTCGCCGCAATATTTTCCTCACCGCCCACCAGACAGGACTTGGTCAGCGCCTTGTCGGTGCTCAAGTGCATGCACTTCGACTGCCCTGCGTTCCATTCGCGTGATTGCGCATATTCCAGCGCCTTGCCGCTCAGGCGCTGCGGAATACCATCTGCCGAGCGGATTACCGAGCCGGTAATCGCCAGCACGGTAATCGACACCAAGCCACCGACCAACACCGAGTTACGGCTGGCAAACACGCGCTTTTCACGGAAGGGCAGTTCGATATAGCGCAGGCTCAGCCACGCCAGCACCAACGCCAGGGCGATCCAGCCGATGGCTTCGAGCGGCTGGATACCATCGATGGAAATCGCGTTGGCATACACATAGACCGGCCAATGCCACAGGTAAAACGAGTAGGACAGCAAGCCGATCCAGACCAGAGCCCGGACACTCAATAACCGGCCAGCCCATGTCTCCCCCTGGGCGCCCGACCAGATCAACGCCGTCGTGCCCAATACCGGCAACAGCGCCGCCCAACCCGGGAACACTGTGGTTTTGTCGAAGGTAAACACCGCCACCAGCACCGCCGCCAGCCCGGCCAGGCCAACGGACTGCCGCAGCCATGGCCGCGCAACATGCTTGGGCACGGGCATTACCGCCAACATCGCACCGCAGAGCAATTCCCAGGCGCGGGTCGGCAGGGCGAAAAAGGCAAACTCCGGCCGGCGTTCGATATAGATGATGTTCAAACCGAACGACACCAGCAGCACGGCAAACAGCATCCAGCGCCAATGACGGACGTAGCGCATCAGCAAGACCATCATCAACGGGAAGAAGATGTAGTACTGCTCTTCCACCGCCAGCGACCAGGTATGCAGCAACGGCTTGAGTTCCGACGCCGGCGCAAAGTAGCCGTCTTCACGCATGAACAGAATGTTGGAAATGAACAGCGACTGGTAACGAATCGTCCGCCCGAGTTCAGCCAGGTCTTTGGCTGTCAGCAACAGCCAGCCTAAAGCCAGCGTCACCACCACAACCACAGTCAACGCCGGCAGAATGCGCCGGGCACGACGGCCCCAGAAGTCGAGAAAACTGAAACGCTGGGCGCTGATTTCGCGGAACAGGATCGAGGTGATCAGGAAGCCGGAAATGACGAAGAACACATCAACGCCGACAAAACCGCCGCTGAATGTAGTGAATCCGAAATGAAACAGTACGACGGGAATAACCGCCAGTGCCCGTAATCCGTCGATATCACGGCGATTGCCAAACGTGTGCATGAAAAAACCTTACCTGTTCTGGATACAAAATCCCTTGAAGGCGCGAAGTTATCAGCCGCGCAAACTTCAATCCAGATACAAATAATTCAAGGCAAAAAAAAGCGCCCTTTCGGACGCTTTTTTCAAACGGCTTGCGTATTACTTGCGCTTCATCGACAAGAAGAACTCGTCGTTGGTCTTGGTCGTCTTCAGCTTGTCGACCAGGAACTCGATGGCAGCCACTTCGTCCATCGGGTGCAGCAGCTTGCGCAGGATCCACATACGCTGCAGTTCGTCGTCGGCAGTCAGCAACTCTTCGCGGCGGGTGCCGGAGCGGTTGATGTTGATGGCCGGGAACACACGCTTCTCGGCGATCTTGCGATCCAGAGGCAGTTCCATGTTGCCGGTACCCTTGAACTCTTCGTAGATCACTTCGTCCATCTTCGAGCCGGTTTCAACCAGCGCGGTGGCGATAATGGTCAGCGAGCCGCCTTCTTCGATGTTACGCGCAGCACCGAAGAAGCGTTTCGGCTTCTCGAGGGCGTGGGCATCGACACCACCGGTCAAGACCTTGCCGGAGCTCGGGATCACGGTGTTGTAGGCACGGGCCAGACGGGTGATGGAGTCGAGCAGGATCACCACGTCTTTCTTGTGCTCGACCAGGCGCTTGGCCTTCTCGATCACCATTTCAGCGACCTGCACGTGACGGGTCGGCGGCTCATCGAAGGTCGAGGCAACCACTTCGCCGCGCACGGTGCGCTGCATTTCGGTTACTTCTTCCGGACGCTCGTCGATCAGCAGCACGATCAGGTGAACTTCAGGGTTGTTACGGGCGATGTTCGCTGCGATGTTTTGCAGCATGATCGTTTTACCGGCTTTCGGCGGTGCAACGATCAGACCACGCTGGCCTTTGCCGATCGGGGCGCACAGGTCGATTACACGACCGGTCAAGTCTTCGGTGGAACCGTTACCGGCTTCCATCTTCATGCGCACGGTCGGGAACAGCGGGGTCAGGTTCTCGAAGAGAATCTTGTTTTTCGCGTTCTCGGGACGATCGAAGTTGATCGTGTCGACCTTGAGCAGGGCGAAATACCGCTCGCCTTCCTTCGGAGGGCGGATCTTGCCAACGATGGTGTCACCGGTGCGCAAGTTGAAACGGCGGATCTGGCTTGGCGAGACGTAGATATCGTCCGGGCCGGCCAGGTAGGAAGCGTCAGCGGAGCGCAGGAAGCCGAAGCCGTCCTGGAGAATCTCCAGCACGCCATCACCGGAGATTTCCTCGCCGCTTTTCGCGTGCTTTTTCAGCAGGGAGAAAATCACGTCCTGCTTGCGCGAACGGGCCATATTTTCTATGCCCATCTGTTCGGCCAATTCGAGCAGTTCGGTAATCGGCTTTTGCTTGAGTTCAGTCAGATTCATATAGGAATGACGTAATCATTTATGGAGGGGGGGAAATTAAGCTTTTGGCTTAATGAGGCCGCGCCGCGGAGAAGGCGACAGGATCGCGAACTAATTCGAAAAGGAGTGCGTCGGCGACGGCTAGCAGGGGGCAATGGAGAAACCAGTGCGGGGCCGAATGTACCACCTGAGTTTCGGAGCGTCTAGCCCTGAATACGCAAAAAGCCCCGCTATTTTGCGGGGCTTTTTTTCAGGCACTTTACAGCGACGCTTAGATGTTGGCGTCGAGGAAAGCCGCCAGTTGCGACTTCGACAGGGCGCCGACTTTGGTCGCTTCAACGTTGCCGTTCTTGAACAGCATCAGCGTCGGGATACCACGCACGCCGTGCTTGGCCGGGGTTTCCTGGTTTTCGTCGATGTTCAGTTTGGCAACGGTCAGCTTGCCTTTGTAAGTCTCGGCAATCTCGTCCAGAACCGGAGCGATCATTTTGCAAGGACCGCACCATTCAGCCCAGTAATCGACCAGGACAGCGCCTTCGGCCTTGAGTACGTCGGCTTCGAAGCTAGCGTCGCTAACGTGTTTGATAAGATCGCTGCTCATGGAATTCTCCAGGTTGTAAGCAAAAAAACGTGGCCCATCATAGCCGCCCTTCCCCTGTTCAGGAAGCCGCAGTTGATTGAGTCTTGCTATGGCACTCGATGAGTTTGGGTATAGCTCAAGTCACGCCGTGGCGGGGGCAATGAAGGAAATTCCGGTGCGCAGGGCCGCGTTGCGCACATGTTCCTGCATGGCTTTTTGCGCAGCGCCGGACGCCCGACGTGCGAGGGCGCGCAGGATCTTGCGGTGCTCCTGCCAGGTTTCCAGCGCACGTTCGGCGCGGATGAACGGTAGTTTCTGGCTCTCCAGGAACATCTCGGCGCTGGCGGTGAGGATGCTCAACATCGCCTGATTGCCGCTGGCCAGCAGGATGCGGCGGTGGAATTCGAAGTCGAGTTTCGCCGCAGCCTCAAAGTCGCCAGCCTTCAATTGCTCGCGCATGGCCGCGACATTGTCTTCCAGCGCATCCAGATCGAAAGTACTCAACGTCACCGCTGCCAGCCCGGCGGCAAACCCTTCGAGCGCATAGCGCAATTGAAAGATATCCAGCGGCGACGCTTGCGCCGCAAATGACCACCCCGGCGCGCTATCGCCGCGCGACAATTCCACTGGCGACTGCACGAACACGCCTTTGCCCGGCTGAATACTGACTACACCCAACGCACTCAGCGAGGACAACGCCTCACGCAAAGACGCCCGGCTGACGCCCAGTTGCAGCGCCAGGTCCCGCTGCGAAGGCAAAGCATCACCCGCACCGAAACCCTGTTCGGTGATCAGTTTGCGGATCGCTTGCAGCGCCACTTCGGGTACCGCACGGGAAATCGAATTCATGGTTTTTCGGACGCGCCAGGCCAATGTGCGGCTAGTTGTAAAGCTATTCGGCGAGTCCGGCAAGTCGTGCCCCAGCGGGGTTCGGTGAACCACGCCGGTGCGCCATGGCAGTGCGAAAAACAACCTGACTGTTCAGACCAGTAAGACCGAACAAACCCGCTAAAACCATGGCCTGCCGGGGCGAAAACCGCGTATTGGCACGGCCCGTGCTCTGTCCGAACGCAGAAATCACTTCTCGCCGATCCGGAGATTGTCCATGACCAAGCGTTACAGCGCCCTCCTCGCCGCCCTGTTTTCCTCTCTGTTGCTCAGCCAGGCTCCCGCCCACGCCGACGGTCTCGACGACGTGGTCAAACGCGGCACGCTGAAAGTCGCCGTACCGCAGGACTTCCCGCCGTTCGGCTCGGTCGGCCCGGACATGAAGCCGCGCGGCCTGGACATCGACACCGCAAAACTGCTGGCCGACCAGCTCAAGGTCAAACTCGAACTGACCCCGGTCAACAGCACCAACCGCATCCCGTTCCTGACCACCGGCAAGGTCGACCTGGTGATCTCCAGCCTGGGCAAGAACCCGGAGCGTGAGAAAGTCATCGACTTCTCCCGCGCCTACGCCCCCTTCTACCTCGCCGTGTTCGGCCCGCCAGACGCGGCGATCGCCAGCCTCGACGACCTCAAGGGCAAAACCATCAGCGTTACCCGTGGCGCCATCGAAGACATCGAGTTGACCAAAGTCGCTCCGGAAGGCGTGACCATCAAGCGCTTCGAAGACAACAACTCGACCATCGCCGCCTACCTCGCCGGGCAAGTCGACCTGATCGCCAGCGGCAACGTGGTGATGGTCGCGATCAGTGAAAAGAACCCGAAACGCGTGCCGGCGCTGAAAGTGAAGCTCAAGGATTCGCCGGTCTACGTCGGCGTGAACAAGAACGAAGCGGCGCTGCTGGCCAAGGTCAACGACATCCTGACCACCGCCAAGGCTGACGGCGCCCTGGAAAAGAACTCGCAGACCTGGCTGAAAGAGCCGCTGCCGGCCGATCTCTGATCGACTGCGCGGGAGACCTTCATGGCTTATCAGTTCGATTTCATGCCGGTGGTGGAAAACACCGACCTGTTGCTGCGCGGGGCGCTGTTCACCCTTGAGCTGACGGCCATCGGTGCGTTGCTCGGGGTCGGCGTCGGGATTGTCGGGGCGCTGGTGCGGGCGTGGAACATCCGCCCGTTCTCGGCGATCTTCGGCGTCTACGTCGAGTTGATCCGCAACACGCCGTTTCTGGTGCAGTTGTTCTTTATCTTCTTCGGCCTGCCGTCGCTGGGCGTGCAGATTTCCGAGTGGCAAGCGGCGGTGCTGGCGATGGTGATCAACCTCGGAGCCTATTCGACGGAAATTATCCGCGCCGGCATTCAGGCGATTCCGCGCGGGCAACTGGAAGCCGCTGCGGCGCTGGCGATGACGCGCTTCGAGGCATTCCGCCACGTGGTCCTGCTGCCGGCGCTGGGCAAGGTCTGGCCGGCGCTGAGCAGCCAGATCATCATCGTCATGCTTGGCTCGGCGGTGTGTTCGCAGATCGCCACCGAAGAGCTGAGCTTTGCCGCTAACTTCATTCAGTCGCGCAACTTCCGCGCCTTTGAAACCTATGCGCTGACCACGCTGATCTACCTGTGCATGGCGCTGCTGATTCGCCAACTGCTGAACTGGATCGGCCGGCGCTACATCAGCAGGAGCCGCGCATGAGCGATTTCACTTTCTGGGACATCCTGCGCAACCTGCTCGTCGGCCTGCAATGGACGCTGGCGTTGTCGCTGGTGGCGTTTATTGGCGGCGGGATCGTCGGGTTGCTGATCCTGATCATGCGCATCTCGAAAAACTCTGTGTCGAGCAGCATTGCCCGCACCTGGATCGAGCTGTTCCAGGGCACACCGCTGTTGATGCAGCTGTTTCTGGTGTTCTTCGGTGTCGCCTTGGCGGGGATCGAAATCTCGCCGTGGATGGCCGCGGCGATTGCCCTGACCTTGTTCACCAGCGCCTATCTGGCAGAGATCTGGCGCGGCTGCGTCGAGTCGATCTCCAATGGCCAGTGGGAAGCCTCGGCGAGTCTGGCGCTCAATCCGCTGGAGCAACTGCGCTACGTGATCCTGCCGCAAGCGCTACGCATTGCCGTGGCGCCGACCGTGGGTTTCTCGGTGCAAGTGGTCAAAGGCACTGCCGTGACCTCGATTATCGGCTTCACCGAATTGACCAAGACCGGCGGCATGCTCGCCAACGCCACATTCGAACCGTTCATGGTCTACGGCCTCGTCGCCCTCGGTTACTTCCTGCTCTGCTACCCCTTGTCCCTCAGTGCGCGCTACCTGGAAAGGAGACTGCATGCCTCTGCTTAGAATTTCCGCCCTGCATAAATACTACGGCGATCACCACGTACTCAAAGGCATCGACCTCAGCGTCGAGGAAGGCCAGGTGGTGGCGATCATCGGCCGCAGCGGCTCGGGCAAATCCACCCTGCTGCGCACCCTCAATGGCCTGGAGTCGATCAACGACGGCGTGATCGAAGTCGACGGCGAATACCTCGACGCTGCCCGCGCCGATTTGCGCAGCTTGCGGCAGAAGGTCGGCATGGTGTTTCAGCAATTCAACCTGTTCCCGCACCTGACCGTGGGCGAAAACGTCATGCTCGCGCCGCAAGTGGTGCAGAAAGTGCCGAAGGCCAAGGCTGCGGAACTGGCGCGCGAGATGCTCGAACGGGTTGGTCTCGGGGAAAAATTCGATGCCTTCCCGGATCGCTTGTCCGGCGGCCAGCAACAGCGCGTGGCGATTGCCCGGGCGTTGGCGATGTCGCCGAAAGTGTTGCTCTGTGATGAGATCACTTCGGCGCTCGATCCGGAACTGGTCAATGAAGTGCTCAGCGTGGTGCGCCAGTTGGCCAAGGAAGGCATGACGCTGATCATGGTCACCCACGAAATGCGCTTTGCCCGCGAGGTCGGCGACAAACTGGTATTCATGCACCACGGCAAGGTGCATGAGGTGGGGGATCCGAAGGTGCTGTTTGCCAATCCGCAGACGGCGGAGCTGGCGAACTTTATTGGCACAGTTGAAGCAACAGCCTGAATCCGCCTCATCCTGATCGTTCCCACGCTCTGCGTGGGAATGTAGCCAAGGACGCAGAGCGTCCCAAAAGCGGACGCAGAGCGTCCAGTGAGGCATTCCCACGCAGAGCGTGGGAACGATCAGGTTCGGGGTGCGCGCTCCGGCGGTTTGAACCGTGCGCGTTGGCGCCAGCGTTTGATCGTGGCACGATGTCGGGGTTATCGACCGAGACCCCCTGACCATGCCGCAATCCCAAGCCAAGAATCTGTCCCTGATCGCCGCAATCGACCTGGGCTCGAACAGCTTTCACATGGTCGTGGCCAAGGCCCAGAACGGCGAAATCCGCATTCTCGAGCGCCTTGGCGAGAAGGTTCAGCTGGCTGCCGGCATCGACGACGAGCGCAAGCTCAACGAAGAATCGATGCAGCGCGGCCTCGATTGCCTCAAACGCTTTGCCCAACTGATCAACGGTATGCCGCTCGGCGCCGTGCGCATCGTCGGCACCAACGCTCTGCGCGAAGCGCGCAACCGCCTCGAATTCATTCATCGCGCCGAAGAAATCCTCGGTCACCCGGTGGAAGTGATTTCCGGTCGTGAAGAAGCACGTCTGATCTACCTCGGCGTCTCGCACACCCTCGCTGACACCCCGGGCAAACGTCTGGTCGCCGACATCGGCGGCGGCAGCACCGAGTTCATCATTGGCCAGCGCTTCGAACCGCTGCTGCGCGAAAGCCTGCAAATGGGCTGCGTCAGCTTCACTCAGCGCTACTTCAAGGACGGCAAGATCACCCCGGCCCGCTACGCCCAGGCATACACGGCGGCGCGGCTGGAGATCATGAGCATCGAACATGCCCTGCATCGCCTGACCTGGGATGAAGCCATCGGTTCCTCGGGCACCATCCGCGCCATCGGTCTGGCCCTGAAGGCTGGCGGTCATGGCACCGGCGAGGTGAATGCCGAAGGTCTGGCCTGGCTCAAGCGGCGCCTGTTCAAGCTCGGTGACGTCGACAAGATCGATTTTGAAGGCATCAAGCCGGATCGCCGGACCATTTTCCCCGCGGGTCTGGCGATTCTCGAAGCGATTTTCGACGCCCTCGAACTGCAACGCATGGATCACTGCGACGGCGCCCTGCGTGAAGGCGTGCTCTATGACCTGCTCGGTCGCCATCATCACGAAGACGTGCGCGAACGCACCCTGACCTCGCTGATGGAGCGCTATCACGTCGATCTGGAACAGGCCGCACGAGTTGAACGCAAAGCCTTGCACGCGTTTGATCAGGTGGCGGCGGACTGGGAGCTGGATGACGGCATCTGGCGCGAACTCCTTGGCTGGGCGGCGAAAGTTCACGAAGTCGGCCTCGACATCGCGCACTATCACTACCACAAGCACGGCGCCTACCTGATCGAGCACTCGGACCTCGCCGGGTTCTCCCGCGAAGACCAACAGATGCTCGCGCTATTGGTGCGCGGCCATCGCCGCAACATTCCCAAGGACAAGTTTGCTGACTTCGGCGACGACGGCGACAAGCTGATCCGTCTGTGCGTGCTGCTGCGCTTTGCGATCCTGTTCCACCACATTCGTGGCACCCAGACCATGCCGCAGGTGGTATTGCACGCCAAGGGCAACACCCTGGATGTGGAATTCCCGGAGAACTGGCTGGATGAGAATCAGCTGACTCAGGCGGATTTCGGCCTTGAGGCGGATTGGCTGACGCGGGTGGGGATTGTGCTCACGGTCCACTGAGCCTCGATTGGGCATAAAAAAGGCGATCCTTCTGGATCGCCTTTTTTATTGGGTGTTCGGCTGGGATTTAGTGGTGTGCGTGAGATCGATGCCCCTCACCCCAGCCCTCTCCCGAGGGAGAGGGAGCCGATCTCCGTTGGCTTCGAAGCCTGAGTTCGACTCGGTATTGCAAGTCGGCGCAACCCTGACATTCACCTCGGTCAGTCCCCTCTCCCTCTGGGAGAGGGTTAGGGTGAGGGGCTCTTTTGCTTCTGACTTTAGCTGCTCACCGGCAAGATCGGGCTACCCAACCGCTCCAGCAACGTCGCCTGCGCACTCCTCGGGTTCTGGTTGCCGGTCGGCGTGTTCCGGATGTAACGGCCATCCGACTGCAAGCTCCAGCTATGAGTGTTGTCAGTCAAATACAACTCCAGCTCTTTCTTCACCCGGGTCAGCAGCTTCTTGCCTTCCACCGGGAAGCAAGTCTCGACACGCTTGTCGAGGTTGCGCTCCATCCAGTCGGCGCTGGAGAGGAACATCTGCTCGTCGCCGCCATTGAGGAAGTAGAACACCCGCGTGTGCTCGAGGAAGCGGCCGATGATCGAGCGCACGTGAATGTTGTGCGAAACCCCGGCAATCCCCGGACGCAGACAGCACATGCCGCGCACCACCAGGTCGATACGCACACCGGACTGGCTGGCCTTGTACAGCGCGCGAATGATCTTCGGATCGGTCAGCGAGTTGAACTTGGCAATGATGTGCGCCGGCTTGCCTTCAACAGCGAACTGGGTCTCACGGGCAATCATGTCGAGCATGCCCTTCTTCAGGGTAAACGGCGCATGCAGCAGCTTCTTCATGCGCAGGGTTTTACCCATGCCGATCAGCTGGCTGAACAGTTTGCCGACGTCTTCGCACAAAGCGTCGTCGGAGGTCAGCAGGCTGTAGTCGGTGTACAGCTTGGCGTTGCCGGCGTGGTAGTTACCGGTGCCGAGGTGCGCGTAGCGGACGATTTCGCCGGCTTCGCGACGCAGGATCAGCATCATCTTGGCGTGGGTCTTGAAGCCGACCACACCGTAAATCACCACCGCACCGGCCGCTTGCAGACGGCTGGCCAGTTGCAGGTTGGACTCTTCGTCGAACCGCGCACGCAGCTCGATGACCGCCGTCACTTCCTTGCCGTTACGCGCGGCATCCACCAGCGCATCGACGATTTCGGAGTTGGCGCCGGAACGGTACAGGGTCTGACGCACAGCGAGAACGTGCGGGTCTTTGGCGGCTTGACGCAGCAGGTCGACCACCGGGGTGAACGACTCGAATGGGTGCAGCAAGAGGATGTCCTGCTTGCTGACCACGCTGAAGATGTTTTCGCTGTTCTGCAGCAGCTTCGGGATCTGCGGGGTGAACGGCGTGTATTGCAGCTCCGGATGGCTGTCCAGGCCGGTGATGCTGAACAGCCGCGTCAGGTTGACCGGGCCGTTGACCTGATACAGCTCGCTCTCGCTCAGGTTGAACTGCTTGAGCAGGTAGTCCGAAAGATGTTTCGGGCAAGTGTCGGCGACTTCCAGACGCACCGCATCACCGTAACGACGCGAGAACAACTCGCCACGCAGGGCGCGGGCCAGGTCTTCGACATCTTCGGAGTCGAGCGCCAGGTCGGCGTTTCGGGTCAGACGGAACTGGTAGCAGCCTTTTACCTTCATGCCTTGGAACAGGTCATCGGCGTGAGCGTGGATCATCGACGACAGGAACACATAGTTGTCGCCCGGGCCGCCGACTTCTTCCGGCACCTTGATGATCCGTGGCAGCAAGCGCGGTGCCGGGATGATTGCCAGACCGGAGTCGCGACCGAAGGCGTCGATGCCTTCCAGCTCGACGATGAAGTTCAGGCTCTTGTTCACCAGCAACGGGAACGGGTGCGTCGGGTCGAGCCCGATCGGGGTGATGATCGGTGCGATCTCGTCGCGGAAATAGCGGCGCACCCAGGTTTTGATCTTGACCGTCCAGTGGCGGCGACGGATGAAGCGCACCTGATGCTTTTCCAGCTCCGGCAACAGAATGTCGTTGAGGATCGCGTACTGACGATCAACATGACCGTGGACCAGCTCGCTGATCCGCGCCAGCGCCTGATGCGGTTGCAAGCCATCAGCTCCGGCCTGCTCACGGGCGAAGGTGATCTGCTTCTTCAGACCGGCGACGCGGATTTCAAAGAATTCATCGAGGTTGCTGGAGAAGATCAGCAGGAACTTCAAGCGTTCCAGCAACGGATAGGACTCGTCCAGCGCCTGTTCCAGCACGCGGATATTGAATTGCAGTTGCGAAAGCTCACGGTGGATGTACAGGCTGCTGTCATCCAGGCCCGGTATGGCAATCACTGGCGCCGCCGCGACAGGTTCGGCGACTGGCGCGGGTGGCGCAGGCTCCAGTTCCGGCGGGGTTTCGGTGATTTGCTCGACCACCGGTTGAGCTTCTTTTACTGCAACTTCCGTGAGTCCTTCGGTATTCATTGAATGTTCCTGGGAGGGCTATTTCTGCTCTCGTAACAATTGAGCGGCGCGGACAGCAAAGTAAGTCAGGATGCCATCAGCGCCGGCACGTTTAAAGGCGGTCAGTGATTCGACAATCACCGCCTCGCTCAACCAGCCATTCTGGATCGCCGCCATGTGCATGGCGTATTCGCCGCTAACCTGATAGACGAAGGTCGGCACTTTGAAGGCATCTTTTACCCGGAAAAGAATGTCCAGGTAGGGCATGCCCGGTTTGACCATGACCATGTCCGCGCCTTCAGACAAGTCCGCTCCGACTTCGTGCAGCGCTTCGTCGCTGTTGGCCGGGTCCATCTGATAGGAGGCCTTGTTGGCCTTGCCAAGGTTCGACGCCGAACCGACAGCATCGCGGAACGGGCCGTAATAGGCGCTGGCGTACTTGGCCGAGTAGGCCATGATCCGCACATTGACGTGGCCGGCGATTTCCAGCGCTTCGCGGATCGCCTGAATGCGACCGTCCATCATGTCCGACGGCGCGACCACCTGAGCGCCGGCTTCGGCATGGGACAAGGCCTGGCGGACCAGTGCGTCGACGGTGATGTCGTTCTGTACGTAGCCTTCTTCGTCGAGAATGCCGTCCTGACCGTGGGTGGTGAACGGATCAAGCGCAACGTCGGTGATCACCCCCAGTTCCGGGAAACGCTCACGCAGCGCGCGGGTGGCGCGCTGGGCGATGCCTTCGGGGTTCCAGGCTTCAGCAGCGTCGAGGGACTTCAATTCAGGTGGGGTGACCGGAAACAGCGCCAGCGCCGGAATCCCCAGCTCGACCCACTTCGCCGCCTCTTCCAGCAGCAAGTCGATAGTCAGCCGCTCTACCCCAGGCATCGAAGCCACGGCTTCGCGGCGGTTTTCACCGTCGAGCACGAACACCGGCAGGATCAGGTCATCGACCGTCAGCACATTTTCCCGCACCAGCCGACGCGAAAAATCATCACGACGGTTGCGACGCAGGCGAGTGGCAGGGAACAGACGATTGGCGGGGGTAAAGCTCACGGCAGACTCCTGAGCCCGCGCAAACGGGCGAGCGTGACAGTTATAGACGGCCATTATGACGAACAGATGACAGTTGTGTGAGACCTGTGACGTGTAGCCGCATTCCATTCTCAGTGTAGGAATTGTTCACGTCGAGACACATTTGGACACTTTCATGAATGTGTCCGAAGGGTTAGGCTGCGCGTTCATTTCGCCAGCACCCAGACAATGCTCCAACAATTTCTGCATGACTTTGGCTATTTTGCCTTGTTCCTCGGCACGTTCTTCGAAGGCGAAACCATCCTGGTGCTCGCGGGCTTCCTCGCGTTCCGTGGATACATGGACATCAACCTGGTGGTGGTCGTGGCGTTCTGCGGCAGCTATGCCGGCGATCAGCTGTGGTACTTCCTCGGCCGCAAACACGGGCGCAAATTGCTCGCGCGCAAACCGCGCTGGCAGCTGATGGGCGACCGCGCGCTGGAGCACATTCGCAAGCATCCTGACATTTGGGTGTTGAGCTTCCGTTTCGTTTACGGTCTGCGCACGGTGATGCCGGTGGCGATCGGCCTGTCGGGTTATCCGCCGGGACGTTATCTGCTGCTCAACGGCATCGGTGCGGCGATCTGGGCGACCGCGCTGGCCGCCGCCGCTTACCACTTCGGTGCAGTGCTGGAAGGCATGCTCGGCAGCATCAAGAAGTACGAGCTGTGGGTGCTGGGTGCGTTGCTGGTGCTGGGTGTCGGTCTGTGGCTGCGCCGCCGCTTCAAGAATGCGCGGCTGGCCAAACAGATCTACGCCGACGAGCAAGCCGCGAAAGCGGCACTGCTGAGTCAAGCCGAAGTGGCCAAACCTGCCGAACCGAAGACGCCAGCCGAGTAACTCGCTGGCGACTGGCGTACAGCCATGCGCACAGCGCGGGCTGGCCGCCTCTTTCAATCATTTGCCCCCTCTGCGCTAGCGGACTGCCGTTCGCCAGCGGCGTTCTCACGCGAAAAATCTCCCGCTCGTTTTCGCAGCAGGCAACCGCAAATAATGAACACCCCGCCGTTGTTGCGATCCATGTAGAAAGCGCTCCATGCAGGTGCCGCCAGCTCTTGAGCCTATGGCAACGCGCGATAATTTAGTGGACATTTAGCGCCATGAATCTGGAGAGAAACCCATGAGCAAAAAAGTTGCAGTGATCCTGTCCGGCAGTGGCGTGTACGACGGCGCCGAAATCCATGAAAGCGTCATCACCCTGCTGCGCCTCGACCAACGTGGCGCGCAGGTACAGTGCTTCGCCCCGAACATCGCGCAATTGCATGTGATAAATCACCTGACCGGCGAAGAAATGCCCGAGTCGCGCAACGTCCTGGTGGAATCGGCGCGCATTGCCCGCGGCAACATCAAGGACATCCGCGACGCCGATGTCGACGACTTCGATGCGCTGATCGTGCCGGGAGGGTTTGGTGCGGCGAAGAACCTTTCGAACTTTGCCGTTGAAGGCGCGGGCTGCACCGTGCAGCCGCAAGTGCTGGCCTTGGCCGAAGCATTCGCCGAAGCAGGCAAACCGGTGGGCCTGATGTGCATTTCCCCGGCATTGGCGGCGAAGATCTATGGCCCGGGCGTGACCTGCACCATCGGCAACGACGCCGACACCGCCACGGCGATGAACAAGATGGGTGCCACTCATGAAGACTGCGCGGTGACGGAAATCATCGAAGACAAGGCGCGCAAACTGGTGACGACCCCGGCTTACATGCTGGCGCAGAACATCAGTGAGGCGGCATCCGGAATCAACAAGCTGGTAGATCGCGTCCTCGAACTGACCCACGAAAACGACGCCTGATTCCCCGTATGATCGTTCCCACGCTCTGCGTGGGAATGCCGCCATTGGCGCTCCGCGCCTGCTCACTTTGGCGTTACATTTGCGGTAAGACCGGAACGCAGAGCGTCCCAAGATGCATTCCCACGCGGAGCGTGGGAATGATCGTCATAAGGCTCAGGGTTTGCGCGTCAGTCGGGTCAGGATCCGGTCCAGCGCATTGGCAAACGCCTGTTTCTCGCGATCGCCAAACGGCGCCGGTCCGCCGCTCATCTGGCCTTGTTCGCGCAGATCAGTGAACAGATTGCGCACGGCCAAGCGCTCGCCCATGTTCTGCGCATCGAACTCCTTGCCGCGTGGATCCAGCGCCGCCACGCCCTTCTTCACCAAACGATCGGCCAATGGAATATCGCTGCAAATCACCAGCTCCCCCGGTACCGCGTGCTCGACCAGATAATCGTCTGCCGCATCCGGGCCGCTCGGCACCACGATCAGTTTGACGATGGCCAGCCCCGGCTTGATCTGCGGCTGCCCGGCCACCAGCACCACTTCGAACTGGCGCTTGAGGGCGAACTTCACCACCAGATCCTTCGCCGCCCGTGGGCATGCGTCGGCATCGATCCATACACGCATTTTCTTTACCTCTAAAAGCAAAAGATCGCAGCCTTCGGCAACTCCTACAGAGTGCGCGTCGCGCCGCAATATTGCGACATGCTACGCCCATGTAGGAGCTGCCGAAGGCTGCGATCTTTTAAGGGAGCACTCAATCAAGCAGCCGAAACCCGCCGCTTCTCCGCCACCCAACTACGCCCATACAACACCACAATCGCCAGAATCGCCACCGCTTGCGCCGTCAGCGAATAGGCATCGGCATGAATCCCCAGCCAGTCGAATTCAAAGAACGCCACCGGCCGCGTGCCAAAGATTCCGGCTTCCTGCAACGCCTTCACGCCATGCCCGGCAAACACCACCGACAACGCGCAGAGCAACGCGGCGTTGATGCTGAAGAACAGCGTCAACGGCAGTTTCGCCGAACCGCGCAGGATTACCCACGCCAGCCCCACCAGCAGCACCAATGCCGTCGCGCCACCGGCGAGGACCGCGTCATGCCCGGCCGGGCCGGCCTGCAGCCACAGGGTTTCGTAGAACAGGATCACTTCGAACAGCTCGCGATACACCGAGAAGAACGCCAGAATCGCGAAACCGAAACGCCCGCCACCACCGACCAGACTGCTCTTGATGTAATCCTGCCAGGCCGCTGCATGCCGGCGGTCATGCATCCACACACCGAGCCACAAGACCATGACACTGGCAAACAGCGCCGTGGCGCCTTCGAGCAGTTCACGCTGCGAGCCGCTGACGTCGATCACATACGCCGCCAACGCCCAGGTGCCGAGGCCGGCCAGCAGCGCCAGGCCCCAACCGACGTTGACACTGCGCACCGCTGACTGCTGGCCGGTGTTGCGCAGGAACGCAAGAATCGCCGCCAGCACCAGAATCGCTTCCAGACCTTCGCGCAGCAGAATCAGCAGGCCGGAAATGTAGCTCAGCGACCAGCTCAGGCCGTCGCTGCCGAGCAACCCGGCGGATTCCTTGAGCTTGGCCTTTGCGGCCTCCAGACGCTGCTCGGCCTGCTCGACCGGCAAACCGTCCTGCAACGATTGCCGGTAAGCCATCAGCGATTTTTCTGTGTCCTTGCGCACATTGGCGTCGACGTTATCCAGCGAGCTCTCGACCAGTTCGAAGCCTTCCAGATAGGCCGCGACCGACAGGTCGTATGCCTGATCGTGTTCGCCGGCGCGATACGCGGCAAGGCTCTTGTCCAGCGTTGCGGCGGTGTAGTCGAGCAACTGCGCCGGGCCGCGCTTGACCTGCGGCGGCTGTGCACGTTGTGCACGGAACGTCGCTGCGGCTTGCGCGCCGTCGGCGGCCTGTACCTCAGCCGGGGTCTGGCGCGCCAGATCGGCGATGTTGTAAGTCTTCTCGGCTTTGGCCGCCGCCGGATCGGCGCTGAAGCCGGCGATGTAAGTCGCCAGATCCCAACGCTGGCGATCATCAAGCTGATCGGCAAACGCCGGCATGTCGGTGCCTTCGACGCCTTGGCCAAGGGTGTTGTAGATCGCGTACAAGCTCAGGTGATCCAACCGCGCCGCATCACGCAGATTGGCCGGTGCCGGGGTCATGCCGAGCCCCGCCGGGCCGTCACCGGCGCCACTGTCGCCGTGGCACACCGAGCAATTCTGCGCATAGAGCGGCGCACCACGGGTGGGATCGGGGGTGATGATCGGTGCCTGGCTGACTTCATACGCCACCGCCAGTTGCGCGCCCAGTTGCCGCGCCTGTCGGGCCACTTCGGCGCCGTCCTGTTTCGCGGTGATCGCCGCGTGCAAGGCTTCAACGCCCTGCTCCAGCGCAGCCTTTTCAGGCTTGGCCGGCATGCCGGCGATCAAGCCTTGCAGCGCCCGCGTGAACTCCAGTTGCTCGCGGTATTCGGAATCATCGACAACCTTGCCCGCCGCTACCGTCGGCGGGTAGTCGGCGCTGATGTAATCGAGCAAATGCAGCGCTTGCGGTGCGCCTTCCACGGTATCAGCCAGCAGATTGAAGCTGCTCAGGGCAAACAACGGGAACACCAGCCAGGCCAGGAAACGGGACGCGGCAGTCATGAAGAATTCTCAAATGGAAATGCGAAGTTACATATTGTTCACTTCGAACGCGTTTCCCTCAAGCTTTGTCGGCAATTTTAGCCTAACGCCGGACTGCCGCTACGGTAGTGTTCGGCCATGAACTCAACGAACACTTTGACCTTGAGCGCCACATGCCGGGCATGGGGATACAGCGCGTAATAGTGCCGTTGACCCAGGCTGCAGTTGGGTAGCATCTGCACCAATCGTCCGCTCAACAAGTCATCCTGCACCGTCGCACGGGTGAACGCGGCAATGCCCACACCGGCCAACGCAGCGGCGTGCAGCGAGCTGATCGAATCGGCCTTGAAGCGCCCATGCGCACGGATCTGCGTGGCAACTCCGCGCGCATCGGTCAGCGTCCAGTCACTGCCACCGGCAAACGCCAGCAACTGATGCCCGGCCAGTTCCCGAACCTGCCGTACCAATCCGTGCCGTGCGATATAGGCCGGTGACGCGACCAGCAGCATCGGCGAAACCGTGAGCAACCGCGCCACCAGAGACGAATCTTCAAGCGGCCCGCAGATGCGCAACGCGACATCGAGGCCTTCGGCGATCAGATCGACAAAACGGTCATCGCAGGACAGATCAACTTCAATCTCGGGATAACGCTGTTGAAACCCTGGCAGCCACTTCGCCAGTTCCAGCGTACCGATGACCACGGGCGCACTGATGCGCAAGACACCACTGGGTTTCTCCTGGGCCTGACCGACCGCCACAGCGGCCTGATCAAGGCGATCGAGAATATCCACGCAGGCGAGGTAATACTGCTGCCCCGCCGTGGTCAGGCTGAAACGCCGGGTGTTGCGATTGATCAGACGCGTGCCCAGCTCGGCTTCCAGTTGCTGCAACTGCCGGGAGATGGTCGAGTGCGTAGTCTCGAGCCGTTCCGCCGCTGCACTGAAACCGCGACACTCGACGATGCAACGGAACGCACGCATGGCCAGCAGTTGATTCATTGAAGTACCGCAACTCAATTGATCGGTGAGCGGGCAAGCCTAGCGCAATCCATACCACCCCGGCAGCTGCAAAGCGCCCCTATAATGCGCCATCATTTCGCCCTCTCCGTTCAAGGAAGAACCCGCTCATGCGCCACTGTTTGTTGCCGTCCCTGCTGATCGCCACCCTTGTGCAACTCAGTGGTTGCGCCGCTTACCGTGATTACGACCTGGAACTGCAACAGACCACGCAACAGCTCAAGGCCGGCAATATCGGCGGTTCACTGGCCTTGATCGAGGCACACAACCCGGGCGAAGAAAAGGATTTGCTCTATTACTTCGAGAAGGGTGCGGTGCTAAGCGCTGGCGGTGAATTCCCGCAGAGCCAGATTGCCTGGCGTAGCGCCGAGCAAATGGTCATACAGCGCCAGGACACCATTGAAACCACTGGCGACAAATTGCTCGCCGCCATGGGCAATCAGTGGGGCAGCATCATCAATGACAAGCTGCGCCGCTACGATGGCTACGACTACGAAAAAGTCATGCTGACCACGCAAATGGCCCTCAACCAACTGGCCCTGAATGACTTTGACGGTGCCCGCGCCGACATCAAGAAAACCCACGAGCGTGAAGCATTGATCGCCCGGCAGCGAGAACTGGAATACGAGCGTGTCGAGGAGGCGGCCAAGGCCAGCGGCGCCCGCGTCCATTACAAGGACCTGCAAGGCTACCCAGTGGTCATGCTGGAATCATCCGCCGTCATCGCCTTGAAGAACGGCTATCAGAGCGCGTTCAGTCACTATCTCGCCGGTTTTACCTACGAAGCGCTCGGCGAGAAAGATCTGGCAGCGCCCGGCTATCGTCAGGCGATCGAACTGCGCCCGGACATGGCGTTTTTCCAGCAGGCATTGCGCGACCTCGACAACCCTGGACTGAAGGCAGACGAAAGCGACGTACTGATCATCGTGCAGAGCGGCCTGGCACCGGCCCGCAGTTCCGTGCGCGTGCCCTATCCGGTGAAGTTGGCGGACGGGCAAGTCATCGTCGCCAATGTATCGTTTCCCGTGATGGTGCCAGACACATCCACACCTTCATTCAATCAAGTGAGCATCGACGGTCGTCAGAAAAAGCTGATCGCCGTCAACAGCATTACCGACATGTCCTTGCGCACCCTGCGTGACGACATGCCGGGCATTATCCAGCGTACGACCTATCGGGCCTTTCTGGCGGCTGACGTTCAAGCCACGGACAACCGACGCGACCCGAGCAAAGCCTCCTATGTCACTCACTGGGACGGTTTCGAGCAGGCCGACACCCGCACCTGGCGCACCTTGCCCAACCTCACCCAAGTCGTGCGTCTGCGCCTGAAAAAGGGTGATCACCTGATCAGCCTGCCTAACTCGCCCGGCGCTGCTCCAATGAAAATCCGCATCGACCAGAATCGCCAGGTTATCGGCCTGCGCGCCTTGGGTGAGCACGTGTTTGCCAATGGCAGCGCCTTCCAGTCCAGCGGGGCACCGGCAAGCAGCGTGGTATCCAACCTGAAATAAGTAATGGCATCTAACTAACCAGTGCAATTAAAAAGCTATTACATAGCCACTACCACCCGCTTATAATGCCGCGCCCTCGCTGTTGCGAAACGGCATTAAAGCTCCTCAGGTTATGAGGAATTGGCAGGAGGCCAGTGCCACTGTCGATGGGTCACACCAGCCCGACCAGCATCCGCGGCTGTATTACTCCAGGGAAGAAGTACCCCCATGGCATTCCGCGCCCCCACTCTGATCGCGCTCAGCGCCGTCACTCTGCTGTCCGGCTGTTCGGCGTTTCGCAATTACGACTCTGAATTGGCACAGACCAATCAGCAACTGGCCACCGGCAACGTCGACGCCGCGCTGACTCTGCTGGAAAAGAACAACACCGGCCCTGATAAAGACCTGCTCTATTACTTCGAGAAAGGTGAGTTGCTGCGCGCCAAGGGCGACCTCTCCGGCAGCCAGAATGCCTGGACCAGCGCCGACCAGGTGGTTGGCAAGTGGGAAGACTCGGTCAAGCTCGATACCGACAAGTACCTGGCCCAGTTCGGCAGTTTCCTGGTCAACGACAAAGTGCGTCGCTACGAAGGCTATGACTACGAAAAAGTCATGTTGACCACGCAGATGGCCCTGAACCTGCTGGCAGTCAACGATTTCGACGGCGCACGTACTGCGATCAAGAAAACTCACGAACGTGAAGCAGTGATCGCCGAGCTGCGTGACAAGGAATACCTCAAGAGCGAGGAAGAAGCCGAAAAAGAAGGCATCAAGACGCAGTACAAGGACCTGCAAGGCTACCCGGTCGCCAGTCTCGACGCGCCGGAAGTGGTTGGCCTGAAAAACAGCTACCAGAGTGCGTTCAGCCATTACCTGTCCGGTTTCGTCTATGAAGCCCTGGGCGAGAAAGGCCTGGCTGCACCGGGCTACCGCAAGGCTGCCGAACTGCGCCCGAACACGCCGCTGCTGGAGCAGGCGCTGGTCAATCTCGACAAGCCGAGCAAGTCCGACGACAGCGACATTCTGATCGTTGTGCAAAGCGGTCTGGCCCCAGCCCGCGACTCGATCCGCGTTCCGCTGCCATTGCCGATCTCCAACAATGTGGTGATCACGCCGCTGTCGTTCCCGATCATCAAACCGGACACCTCCACGGCGACTTTCGCGCAAATCGGCGTCGACGGTCAGCAGGTCGATCTGACCGCGCTCAACAGCACCACCGCCATGTCCCGCCGCGCTCTGCGTGACGACATGCCGGGGATCATTCTGCGCACCACCGTGCGGGCGATCACCAAAGGTGTGGCGCAGAAGAAGATCAACGAAACCAACCCCCTGGCCGGTCTGGCCGTCGGTATCTCTTCAGCTGTGCTCGAAGGTGCCGATACCCGTACGTGGCGTACCCTGCCGGACAACACCCAAGTGGTGCGTCTGCGACTGAAAAAGGGTGAGCATCAGGTTACCCTGCCGAGCGCCGTCGGCGGTTCGGTGGTCAAGGTGACTGTCGATCAGCGTTATCAGGTGATCAGCCTGCGCGCTGTGGGCAACCAGGTGTTCGCCGGCGGTCTCGCCGCTCACGTGATCCCGAGCGCCGGCGCAACCAACGTCGCCAGCCTCAAACAACCTTAAGAACGGAGTCTTTGCATGCGCTTCAAACTCATCGCCGTCGCCGCCCTCGCCTTGCTGGCGAGCGGTTGCGCCACCCCGCCACCGCCAGAGCCGGGCAGCGCCGCGAGCAAAGTCGTGGCCATGGGTCCGCAGAAACACATCGTCGTCGGCGCCATGCGCGTCGCTCGCGAAAACGGCTTCATGACGGTCAATGTGCAGTTGAGCAACACCCTCAACAGCAACAAGATTTTCTACTACCGCTTTGCCTGGCTCGGCGCGGAAGGTTTCCCGATCGCCGAAGAAGAAGTGTGGAAAAGCCAAATGATGTACGGCGCCCAGACCAGCTTCATTCAGGGGATTGCCCCGACCCCGAAAGCCGTGGACTTCCGTCTGGAAATCAAGACGCCGTAAGCCTGACACCCTATTTCTGATTTAGAGAGCATTCCCATGTTTGTACGCTTTTCCTGCATCGCCGTTATCGCCCTGCTGGCCTCCGGTTGCGCCAACACTTCGCCGACCCTGGGCAGCAAGAACATCAGCTACGGCGACACCAAAGCGGTTGAAACCGTGACCAACGAATTCGGTTCGACCGACCTGCAAATGATCGCCGAGTCGATGACCCGCTCGCTGGCTCAGTCCGGCATTCTGCAGGGCCGTCCGGTGGTTCAGGTCTACGACGTGAAGAACAAGACCAGCGAGTACATCGACACTCGCGAAATCACCACCAGCATCAAGACTCAACTGATGAAAACCGGCGTAGCGCGCTTTGCCAGTGACAACAACGCGATGCAGAGCCAGGTTGACCAGCTCAAGCTGCAAAACCAGAGCGGCCTGTACAAGAAGAGCACCGTGGCCAAGACTGGCAACATGGTTGCCGCCAAGTACCGCATCGAAGGTTCGATCAGCTCGATCGTCAAGCGCAGCAGCGACTACAAGGACGTCTTCTACAAATTCAGCCTGCAACTGATCGACGTTGAAAGCGGTCTGGCCGAGTGGATGGACGAAAAAGAGATCCGCAAAACCACGGAGCGTTAATTGATGCGCGCATGGATTGGCATGATGGCCCTGGCTTGCGCGTTCAGCGTGCAAGCGGCCCCGAAAGTCGCGGTGACGGATCTGGCGTATCAGGAACGTGTGGAGCAATACATCCACATCGTTTCGGCCCAGAGCAATCACCGCGAGGGTTACTACAGCTCCAGTGGCTCTTCGAGCTACAACGAGATTGAAGCAACGACCAGCTACATCGAACAGACCGAGCTGCGTAAATTCACCGGCGACATCAAGGGTGAAATCCTGCGCACCGGTATGTTCCAGCTGGTGCAAGGCACGCCGTACACCGCGTCGTCCAAGGGTGATGTCTTTGATGTGATCAAGCGCATCAAGGCCGGTAACTTCAAGGGCGCCGACTACGTGCTGTTCGGCACCGTGTCCGATATCGACTTCACTCAGGACATCAACGAGCTGGCGAACACCGACAGCTATTCGGCGGTGCTGGGCCTGACGCTGGTGGCGGACTTCAGCCTGATCAATACCAAGACCTTCGAGATCACCTCGGCCTTCACGGCGATGGGTGAAGCGCAGGACACCAAACTGGTGAACCATCGCGACATCAAGATCTCGCTGAACCGCCCACGGGTGGTGCGTGACGTGTCGAAGGCGCTGGGTGAGGACGTAGCCGGGCAACTGAGCATGCAGCTCGGTGGCGGCGGTTACGAGCAGCCGCGTGAAGCGCCGCAGCGCAACAACCTGCCGCGTGATACTGCACCAGTGATCTTGCGCTGATGACTGGCCGCTGATCATTCCCATGCTCCGCGTGGGAATGCATCCCGGGACGCTCTGCGTCCCGGCCACAAAAAAGGCGACCTGCAAAGGTCGCCTTTTTTGTGCCCACGATGTTTACGCCGCCGCTTTGCGCAACGTCGCCATAAACGCCGCCGCGCCAATGAACAGCCCGGCAAACGTGCGGTTCATGCGTTTCTGCTGCTGCGGTGTGCGCAACAGACGCAGCACCTTCGACGCCAGACCGGTGTAGCCGGCCATCACGATCAGGTCGACGCAGATCATGGTCACGCCAATCACCAGATACTGAATCAGCAACGGCGCATGCGGGTTGATGAACTGCGGCAGCACCGCGAGCATGAACACCAAAGCCTTGGGGTTGCTGATGTTCACCAGAAAGCCACGGAACACCAGCGCCAGCGGCTTGCCGATCGGCCGCACCGCCGCGTCATCGCTCATGTCCATGGGCAGCGCACGCCATTGCTTGATGGCCAGATACACCAGATAAGCGACACCGAACCATTTGATCGCGTGAAAGGCCGTGGCCGAAGCAGTCAGGATCGCGCCCACACCGGCGCCGACAATCGCAATCTGCACCGCCAGACCGATTTGCAGGCCAAGGGCGTTCCAGTAACCGCGCCAGAAACCGTATTGCAGACCGCTGGACATCGACGCAATGGCGCCAGCACCCGGGGACAGACTGATCACCCAGCAGGCGGCAAAAAACGCCAGCCATGTTTGAAGCTCCATCGCACACCTCGACTCATGCCGTAACAAGTTGTCAAAGCTAATGCGGTTTGGGGCTAAAAGCAAAAGATCGCAGCCTGCGGCAGCTCCTACATGAGAATGCGATCCCTGTAGGAGCTGCCGAAGGCTGCGATCTTTTGATCTTGCTCGAAACCTTACTTCTCGAACCCGCTCGACGGAAACACATCCGTCCCGCGCCAACGCCGCACCGAACGCTGGAAGAACAAACTGTTCGGCACCTGCACCATGGCGCTGCCAGTCCCCAACTCTTCAGCCTCGATCAACGTGGTGTAGAGCAGATTGATCGCCACCACCCGCCCCTTCACGCCTGGCTTGTCGGTGGTGTCCACCAGCTCGACGATATCCCCCAGCCGAAACGGCCCGACCGTGAAGATCAGAATCGCGCAGAGCAAATTCGACAGCACGCTCCACATCGCAAAGAACGCCACCGCTGCCACCGCAACGAAACCCGACAGCGCGGTCCACAACACCGTGGCCGAGACACCGAGGCGCTCCAACACGAAGATCAGCGCGCTGCCCATGATCAACCAGCGCAATACGCCACGCAGCGGCATCAGCAACTGCGGCGGGAACGGATAGCGCTCGCCCAACCGAGTCAGCCCCTTGGCGACGAAACGTTGCGTGAGATAACCGGCCAGCAGGATCAGCAGAATCTGCACCACAAACCAGATCGGCTCGACCCATTCCGCCGGTAGCGGCAGCTTGAACGCTTCCATCAGGACAGCGCCTCCAGCTCCGCTTGCATGCTCTCCAGCGTTTCAAGGGCTTCCATCCACGCCTCTTCCAGTTCGGCTTCGCGAACTTTCAGCTTGGCCTGCTCGGCCAGCAGATCACGCAATTCGTTCTTGCGCGCCGGCTCGTAGATGTCGCTGTCGCCAAGGCTGGCATCGACCTTGGCGAGTTTCTCGTGGAGCTTGCCCAGTTCGGCTTCGAGCTTGTCGGCTTCACGTTTGTGCGGCGCCAGTTGCTGACGCAAGGCAGCTGCAGCCTGACGCTGAGCCTTCTTGTCGGTCTTGTCCGGATTGACCGGAGTGTTACTGACCGGCGCGTTGCGCTGGCGGTATTCCACCAGCCAGCGCGCGTAGTCTTCGAGGTCGCCATCGAACTCTTCGACCTTGCCGTCAGCGACCAGGTAGAAGTTATCAGTGGTGCTCTTGAGCAAGTGCCGATCGTGAGACACCACCAGCACCGCGCCGCTGAATTCCTGCAGCGCCATGGTCAGCGCCAGGCGCATTTCCAGGTCGAGGTGGTTGGTCGGTTCGTCGAGCAGCAGCAGGTTCGGCCGTTCCCAGGCGATTAGCGCCAGGGCCAGACGCGCCTTTTCACCACCGGAGAAATTCAGCACCGGCTCATCGATGCGCGCGCCACGGAAGTCGAAGCCGCCGAGGAAGTCACGCAGGGTCTGCTCACGCTCGGTAGGCGCCAGACGCTGCATGTGCAGCAACGGGCTGGCCTTGGAATCCAGCGAGTCGAGTTGATGCTGAGCGAAATAGCCGACCACGGTGTTCTCGCCACGGGTCAGGCGCCCGGCAATCGGTGACAGCTCGCCGGCGAGGTTTTTGATCAGGGTCGATTTACCCGCGCCATTCGGCCCGAGCAGGCCAATCCGCGCCCCCGGGGTCAGTTGCAGCTTGACCTTCTCGAGGATGGTTTTGTCGCCATAACCCAAGCGCGCATCGGACAGGTCGATCAGCGGGCTGGAGATCTTGCTCGACTCGCGGAAGACGAAATCGAACGGCGAATCGACGTGGGCCGCCGACAGTTCTTCCATCCGCTCCAGTGCCTTGATCCGGCTCTGTGCCTGACGGGCCTTGGTGGCCTGGGCCTTGAAGCGGGCGATGTAGCTTTCCATGTGCGCACGTTGCGCCTGCTGCTTCTCGTAGGCCTGTTGTTGCTGGGCCAGACGCTCGGCACGGGCGCGTTCGAATGCGCTGTAGCCGCCGCGATACAGGGTGATTTTGCGCTGGTCGACATGGGCCACGTGATCGACGACTTCATCGAGGAAATCGCGGTCGTGGGAAATCAGCAGCAAGGTGCCCGGGTAGCTTTTCAGCCACTCTTCGAGCCAGATGATCGCGTCGAGATCCAAGTGGTTGGTCGGTTCGTCGAGCAACAACAGGTCCGACGGGCACATCAGCGCTTGCGCCAGGTTAAGGCGCATCCGCCAGCCACCGGAGAAATCCCCGACCTGACGATCCATCTGCTCGTTGGTGAAACCCAGACCGGCAAGCAGCTTTCGCGCCCGCGCATCGGCGGTGTAACCGTCGGCGCTGTCGAGCTCGGCATGCAGACGAGCCTGAGCGGCACCGTCGTGCGCCGCTTCGGCGGCGGCGAGGTCACGTTGCACCTCGCGTAAACGCAGGTCGCCATCGAGCACATAGTCGACGGCAAGGCGCTCGAGCGTCTCGATTTCCTGGCGCATATGGGCGATGCGCCAGTCAGCCGGCAGGAAGCAATCACCCGAGTCCGGGTGCAGCTCACCCCGGATCAAGGCGAACAGGCTCGATTTGCCGGCGCCGTTGGCACCGATGAGGCCGGCTTTGTGGCCGGCGTGCAGGGTCAGCTCGGCGTCTTCTAGCAGACGTTGCGGGCCACGCTGTAAAGTCAGGTTCTGAAGTCGGATCATAATGGCGGCGGAGTCTACCAGCTTCGCTCACAACTGGCGCGAGTAGCACGATGTCCTCTGACCTGTGGAGCTTTTCCCTTGCCACCTACGCCCGACCGGGCGTGGAAGACGCCTGCCTGCAACTGCAAACGGCGGGCGCGAATGTGTGCCTGCTGTTGTGCGGTTTATGGCTGGAGCAACGCGGGGTGATTTGCGATGAACAACGCGTTCGCCAGCTTCAGTCGCTGACCGAACCGTGGGATATCGAAGTGGTGCAGCCGCTGCGAGCACTGCGCATGCAATGGAAAACGCGGGCCGTGGATGATGCGGTGCTGAAAGGCATGCGCGAGCAGATCAAATCACTTGAGCTGGAAGCTGAGCGAGCGTTGCTGTCACGGCTTGAGGGTGTAGCTCAGACATGGACGCGAAACGATGCAGGTTCGACGACCTGGCTGGAGGGATTGGCCGGCAGTGCGGCCAGCCCGAACCGCGACGCGCTGCAAGTGCTGCGCGTCGCGGCAACCGGCACTTAGGAAGCGCTGGTCGGGTTGTTGCTGACGCTCGACGCAGCGGCTGGCGATGGCGCAGTCGAAGGAGTCGAGGCAGTAGCGGCTGGAGCAGGTGCCGATGGCGCAGCCGACGCTGCCGGTGCGGCAGGCTTAGCGGCAGGCGCGGTAGCCGGTTTAGCGGCAGCTGGTTTGGCAGCGGCTGGCTTTTTAACGGCAGGTTTTGCAGCTGGCTTGGCGGCTGGTTTTGCAGCAACAGGCTTGGCAGCAGTCGCTGGTTTGGCAGCAGCGGCCGGTTTAGCGGCTGGCTTGGCTGCCGGTTTGGCGGCGGCTTTCACGGCTGGTTTGGCAGCAGCTTTTGCTGGTGCTTTTGCAGCAGGTTTGGCGGCAGCTGGTTTAGCGGCAGTCTTGGCAGCTGGCTTTGCAGCAGCAGGTTTAGCGGCTGGTTTGGCGGCGGCGGTTTTCGCTGGAGCAGCTTTTGCAGCAGCTGGTTTGGCGGCTGGTTTAGCAGCAGCGGCACGGGTAGCCGGCTTGGCAGCGGCAGCACGTGCAGCAGGTTTTGCCGCCGTGGTTTTAGCCGCTGGTTTTGCAGCGCTCGCCGCAGCTGGTTTCTTCACTGCAGGTTTTGCGGCCGCTTTGGCAGCTGGCTTGGCAGCAGCTTTCACCGGTGTTTTTGCAGCTGGCTTGGCAGCGGTTTTAGCAGCAGGCTTGGCCGCTGCGGTTTTCGCTGGAGCTTTTGCTGCAGCAGGTTTGGCAGCTGCTTTCTTCGCCGGTGCCGCTGCCGGTTTGGCTGCGCGCGAGGACAACACTTTGCCCACGGCTTCTTGAACGCGACCAACACCCTGGGCCAGTTTCAGGCTTTCCTGGGCGTCGCGCTTGAGTTGCAGAATGTAGCTGCGAGTGTCGGACTGACGATCCTTCAAGGCATCGAGCAGGTCTTCCAGTTCTTTCACTGCGGCCTTGGCTTTGTTCTGCGCCTTGGCTTTACCGGCAGTGGCTGCGTCCTGCAATTTGGTGCGGGATTTGTGCAGTTTTTCTTGCGCCTTGCCGCGTTGCTTTTCCAGTTTGGCGAGCAGTTTTTCAGCATCAGCCAAGGCTTGGGAGCAAGCGTTTTCCAGATGCTCGAGCAGGCTGCCCGAGAGTTGTTGGAGTAAGTGCAACGGAGTGTTTACAGGCTTCTTGGTGGCCGACATGGTTTACCTCCTGGCTGACGTGAGTGCGGCTCATACTAGACCTCTGCAGTTACCGCCGCTAGGGCATCTTGACAGTATCGATTGCGTTGCGTTGCACCGAATCGAAAATGTTCTGCGCGAAGTCAAAAGCAGTTCACCGTTGCAGACGTTCGCGCTGGCATAATCCACCGCATCTCAGGACGGAGAGTGCCCATGTCGCGCTACTTTTTTTTATCCCTCTGGATGATTTTTTCGGCCGCTCACGCGGACGAAAAAGCCACCGCGAACGATGCTCACGATCTGGCCTACAGCCTCGGTGCCAGCCTCGGTGAACGGCTGCGCCAGGAAGTCCCGCAACTGCAGATTCAGGCACTGGTCGATGGTTTGCAGCAAGCCTATCAAGGCAAGCCGCTGGCGCTGAGCGAAGCACGTATCGAGCAGATTCTGGCCGATCATGAAGCGCAAAATGCCGAACACTCTGTACAGCCTTCGAGCGATGCGGCGATGGAAAACGAGCAGCGTTTTCTCACCGCTGAAAAAGCCAAACCGGGCGTGAAGGAACTGGCCGATGGCATCCTGCTCACCGAGCTGACACCTGGCACGGGAACCAAGGCCGGTCCTGATGGAAAAGTGCAGGTGCTGTATGTCGGGCGACTCCCCGACGGCACCGTGTTCGATCAGAACACGCAGCCGCAATGGTTCAATCTCGACAGCGTGATTGCCGGTTGGCGAACCGCGTTGCAGAACATGCCGGTGGGTGCGAAATGGCGACTGGTGATTCCATCGGATCAGGCCTATGGCGCCGACGGTGCCGGCGACCTGATCGCACCGTTCACGCCGCTGGTGTTCGAAGTGGAATTGCGTGGCGCGACGAGTTGAGCAGGCAATAAAAAACGGTGCGCTTGGGGCGCACCGTTTTTTTGGATCAAAGAAAAGTATCAGGCCTGGACCGGATCTTCTTCCTTGTGTGCTGTGTGCAGCACTTCAATCAGGCAGTCTTCGAGTTCGAAGCGCTCGTGCAGCAAGCCACCGAGTTCCTTGAACTTCTCGGCTACGCACTTGCCTTCATCGCACAGATCGTTGAACGCGAGCAGCTTCTCGGTGATGACGTCGATGCGCGGATAGATCGTCTCGGCCAACTCCAGACCGCGCTTGTCATTGAACGCCTTGGCTTCGCCAGTCAGCTGTTCGTAGATTTCGAAGTGCCCTGCCGAGACATAATCAACCAGCACACCGCAAAATTCCTGCAAGGGCTTGCGGCTCTCGGACAGCGACTCAGGCTGCGCACCGAGTTTGTCGTAGGCACCGATCAGATCTTCACGCTCCTGCAACCAGCGGTCGATCAGCAGATGAACTCCACCCCAACGTTCCTGAGCATTCTGACAACTTTCGAGCATGGCGATCTCTCTTCCCTTGTGGGTCATGCTGCTCTACACCCGCGCCCCTCTTTTGATTTTGGCTTGGGGGACGGCCGGGCAGAGCGTCATCGAGCAACATAAATCCAATGACACGTGCGGGCCAGATTATGCCCGCACGCCTATGGCTTCAAGGTACGCAGGAGATAAAGTTCATACAAGTGTTTAATCCCGCAGCAGCACCGAGTGCGACGCTTCGCCGCTGAGCGGGCGTTGCAGAGCACTCCAGACCAGCCGCAACAATTGATACACCGCCAGAATCGACACCGCGACAAAGAACAGCAGGCTCCACTCCGGGATGCTCAGGTCAAACAGCGTCCAGGAAATTTCCGCACAATCGGCGCCGCCGCTGAACATTCTTTGCAAGGCGCAGATCCAGGGCAGGCCACTGAACAATGTATCGGGGGCAGGCGTGCAATTGAGGAGTTGCAGCATCGGATCGCTCTGTATCAATACCTGCCGCCAGGCCGCCGTGGTGCCTCCCAGGCTCGCGCCCAGGGTCAACAGCCAGTAAAACCACAACCCCACACGCTTGGGGCCGTGCACCGCTGCCACACCACTGGACACGCACAGTAGCGTAAGGAACAGGCGCTGCACCAGGCACAGGCTGCACGGCGTCAGACCGACAGCGTATTCAAGATAATAGGAAGCTCCCAGAGCAAAGGCCCCCGCAGTGAAAGCCATGAAGAACAAGGAGCGTGAGCAGGCCAACGACATGGCTTTTCCGTAACAGTAGAGACAGACGGTTACGGTAGAGGAAAGCGTGTCAGCCTTTCAAGGCAAGGCCCTGCCGACAGTTCACCAGAGGTGTAGGGAAAACCCGACAGGTTCGATAGGAATCGGTGTAGCCCGCTGTAGGAATTCGCCTCGAGCACTCACTGAAGTTGAAATTTCAGCCACAAAAGGTAAGCGAGGGAGCATCCTCCCTCACCACTTCAGACGTGAGCCAGAACCGGCAGAGGTGCAGCCAGCAGGCGTTCATCCAGCAGGCCAAGGCCTTCCTGAAACAACTGATTGCTGCGCTCGGTATCGCCCAACTGTGCGAGCAAGCGCGCCAGTTCCGCACAGGCCTCCGGATTGCGCTGCACACGCAGGCTGCTTTCCAGATAATCCCGCGCCTTGCCCCACAGACTGGTTTGCAGACACAGTCGGCCGAGGGTCAACAACAAGCTCGGATCGTTCGGATGATCTTTCAGCCAGCCTTCGGCGGTTTGTAACTGACGGGCCGGATCGCTGCCGCGCACCAGACCGTAGAGACGCGCCAGATGGCTGTCGTACTTGCGCTTGAGGGCGGTACGCAGCACTTCTTCCGCTTCGACCTGAGCGCCCAACTGACGCAGCTGTTCGGCGTACGCCAGCACCAGGGGCGGCTCCTGACGCTGAGCCGAGGTGAGTTGCTCCCAGGCCCGCGTGAGCGACTGCAAGCCAACGCTCCCGTCCTCTTCGCGCTGCGCTGCCAGCGAAAGGTTTTCACCCCAGGCGCGGCGCTCCAGTTCAGCCAGTTCGGCGGGTGGCAGGACTTTGTCCTTGCGCAACTCCGGCAGCAAACGAATCACCGCCGACCATTCGCCGCGCTGTTGGTACAAGCGCTGCAACTGGCGCAGCGTCTGCGCATTGTGCGGATGGCGATCATGCATCGCTTGCAGGGTCACCAAGGCACCGTCGGTATCGCCACGGTCGGTCTGCAACTGCGCATGGCTCAGAGCGATTGCCAATTCCGCTTGAGGCTGACGCTCCAGCGCGCGCTCCAGCAAACGATCGCACTCTTCGTAATTGCCTTGCTCATTGGCCGCGCGGGCTGCGCCGAGGTAGTACAGCAGCGGCTGGCGCTCGGCTTCAGCCGCTCGATAGAGATGACGCTGCGCGCTGGCCCAGCGACCTTCAGCCAGATCCAGTTGGCCGTGCTCGATCGCTACCTGCACGCGACGACTGCGGTTGCGCCGTGACCAGGGATTGACCACGCCAGTTGAGGTCATGACCAACTCGACCAAGGCCTTGATGCCCCAGATCAGCAGCCACAAAACCGCGATCACCGCCAGTGTCGCCCATAGACTCGCTTCGTAACGGAAGCTCTTATAGGCAATCAGCACGTAGCCAGAATGCTGTGCCACTGCAAAGCCCAGCGCCGCCGTCGCCGCGATCACCAGAAACACGATCACATAGAGGCGTTTCATGGCGTGGTCTCCTGCGCAGTGTTGGCGGCAGGTTTGGCAAAGGGTTTTACCGACTCTTCGGCGTTGACGTTGCGCCGCTCAAGATAGGCTTGCACCGCACTCAGCGTGCCGGCCAGATCCGGCGTCGTGACCGTGACCGGTTCCTTGCTCAGCTCGCCGACCTGTTCGAGCATCACTTTGCTTTGCGGATTGTCCGGGTTGAAATTGCCCTTGAGCACATCACGCGCTTCGGCCAGCGCCTGGGTGTAGACCGGCGCCTGCCCGTTGAGCGCTGCCCACTGCGCCTGCTCAAGTGCAAGGCTCAGGGCCAGACGCACCTGACTCAGGCTCTGCCCGGCCAGCAGCGGGCGCACATTTTTGTCGGCGTTGAAATCGATACGGATGTAGCGCGAGACCTGATCCCACCACTGCGCCCAGCGACTGGCGCCGTCACCGTCGGCGGTCAGGCCCAGCAGTGATTCGCCGCGATCCTTGTACTCCGGCGCCAGCTCGGTGAGGTCAATGACCTGATCGCGCAACGCGCCGAGACGCAGGAACAAACCGGTGCGATCCGGCTGCGCGGTGCTGCGCAGCGCCACCAGGGTTTTCGCCACTTGCTCGCGGGCGGCGAAGGAACCGGGATCGTTTTGCTCACGGAGGATTTCGTCAGCGCCCTGCACCAGCGCCTGAGCGCTGCTGATGTCCTGCAACGCCGACAGACGCAGGCTGGCCAGACGCAGCAGGTGCTCGGCCTCAGCCAGACGCCAGTCCTTGCGGCTGGCACCCAGCACTGTTTCCAGACGTTGATTAAGGCGCTGTTGATCGCCCTGAAGCTGCGTCACCAGACGTTGGCGTTCGGCGAGTTCGTCGGCACCCGGCAACTGCGCGAGGCGCTCGGTCAGACGCTGTTCATTGAGCTTCAGACTCTGCGCCTGATCGTTCAATGCCTGCACTTCACCGGATTGCTGCTGAGTATTGGTCTGCAGGTGACGGACCTGCCAGACACCCCAGCCACCGATCGCGACACCGGCAGCGCCGAGCAACAAGGCGACGATGGCCAGTCCATTGCCTCGACGCGGCTCTGTGGCCGGCGGTGGAGTTTCAACCTGGGGTTCAATCACAGGCTGGACGTCATCTTTTGGCAAGGCTGTTTCGCTCACGTATCCATCCTTTGCATTAGAAAACGGGTTCGGGATGCTCCCGTAACGCCGTCAGCAAAGCCGCGGCACTCGCGCCGCGGCAATCCACAACTGTTTGAGCCCCGGCGGCACGTGCCAGCTCGGCGACCCTTGGGCTTGGTACAAACAACGGCAACGGCGCGATGGTCGGCCAGGCATCGCCGGCCATTTGGCGCAGGTGCTCGAAACCCTGTCCACTGCTGACCACCAGCCCGTTCAAGCGTTCCGCTGCGATCCGCCGTGGCAGCTCATCCGGGGCATAGGCCGGCAGGTCGCGCCGATACAATTCCAGATACTCGACACTAGCACCTCGCTCACGCAAGCGCTCGGCGAGCAACTCGCGCCCGCCCTCGCCGCGCAAGATCAACACCTGCGCTCCGGGCTGGCTGACCGCCTCACGCAGACGCGGCAATTGCAGCAAGGCTTCGCTGTCATCGCCGGTGGCCGGGAAGTTCGCGTCCAGACCGTGATCCAGCAGAATCTGCGCAGTCGCCGCACCGACGCTGAACCAGGGCATCGTCAGTGCAGAAGCGCCGTCGAGCAGATCGAGCGCAATACGCGCCGCCGGCTTGCTGACGACAATCACTGCGCTGCAACTTGGCAACTGTGTAATCGCCCGACGTATTTTGTCAGAGACCGGCAGCGGGGCAATTTCCAAAAGCGGCAGGCAACTGCTGAAAATCCCCTGCGCGGCCAACGTCTCGGCCAGCGCCGCACAGTCTTCTGCAGGACGCGTCAGCAGCAGGCGCCAGTCCGTCACTCGTGACCTGCCTCGCCATAGACCGCTTTGAGAATATCGTCGGCGCCCTGGCTGAGCAGATCTTCGGCCACCTTCACGCCCAATGCTTCGGCATCGCCACGTGGCGCACGAGCTTCGGCGCTGAGCAGCTTGCCACCGCTCGGTTCACCGACCAGACCGCGCAGCCATAACTGCTCACCTTCGAGCACGGCGTAGCAGGCGATCGGCACCTGGCAGCCGCCATTCAAATGTTTGTTGAGGGCACGTTCAGCGGTCACACGCGAAGAGGTATCGGCGTGATGCAGCGGAGCGAGCAAGGCGTGGATTTCAGTGTCGGCACTGCGGCATTCGATGCCGACTGCGCCTTGGCCACCAGCTGGCAGGCTGTCATCGACGCTGATTGCCGAAGTGATGCGGTCTTCGAAGCCGAGGCGGATCAGGCCGGCGGCCGCGAGGATGATTGCGTCGTACTCGCCGGCATCAAGCTTGGCCAGGCGCGTGTTGACGTTGCCGCGCAGGAAGCGGATCTGCAGGTCCGGACGACGGGTCAGCAATTGCGCCTGACGACGCAGACTCGATGTGCCGACGATCGCGCCGGCAGGCAACGCATCGAGACTGGCGTAGGTATTGGAAACGAAGGCATCGCGCGGATCTTCGCGCTCGCAAATGCAAAACAGACCGAGGCCTTCAGGGAAGTCCATCGGCACGTCTTTCATCGAGTGCACGGCGATGTCGGCTTGGTTTTCCAGCAGCGCGGTTTCCAGTTCCTTGACGAACAGGCCCTTGCCGCCGATTTTCGACAGCGGCGAATCGAGCAGCTTGTCGCCGCGACTGACCATGGGCACCAGCGTCACCAGCAGGCCCGGATGGGCCGCTTCCAGACGGGCTTTGACGTATTCGGCCTGCCAGAGGGCCAGCGCACTTTTACGGGTGGCGATGCGGATTTCGCGAGAGGACATGGATCAATCCGTACTGAATAGATACGGCGGATAATAACAGCTCAGCCAAATCCACTTTGACTTGAATCAGAGTCGGCGCGGCCTCCCTGGCCCGCAGTGCCCGGTAACAAGGAGCTGGAGCCACCCGGAATGAGCGGGTTACAAGCCCTGCATCATTTTGCGCACACCGGCCACATGCCGACGACTGACGATCAGCGCATCACCATTGAGACCTTTGAGGAACAGCTGGAAATGCCCCAGCGGTGTGCGTTGCAGACGCTCGATGCGGTCGCGGGCGACCAGCGCGTTGCGGTGGATACGCACAAAGCGCTCGCCGAATTCGTCTTCAAGGGCTTTGAGCGGCTCGTCCAGCAGCACCTCACCAGCCTCATGGCGCAAGGTCACGTATTTATGGTCAGCAATGAAATAGACCACCTGATCCAGCGGGATCAGTTCGATGCCTTTGCGAGTGCGGGCGCTGATGTGGCTGCGCGGACCGGTGCCGCTTTCGGCAGCGGGACGGGTCAGGGCCGAGAGTTGCGCCCGGTTGGGACGTTCCGCCCGTTTCAGGGCGTCATGCAGATGTTCGGTTCGCACGGGTTTCACCACATAGCCCACGGCGCTGGCCTGCAGGGCTTCCACGGCAAATTCATCGGGGCTGGTGCAAAACACCACGGCGGGCGGCGTTTCTCGTTCGCACAGACGGGCAGCGACTTGCAGGCCATCGAGGCCCGGCATGCGGATATCAAGTAACACGATATCCGGTTTGTGGCTGTCGATCAGTGCCAACGCCTCCTCGCCATTCGTGGCGCTGGGCTCCAGAACTGTATAACCCTCGAGCTCGCTCACCATTCGGCTGAGGCGCTCGCGAGCCAGTGGTTCGTCATCAACGATCAGGACATTCATATTGCGCTGGATTCCTGCGTGAGTCTCGCACAAGGATAGCGTAGACAGGTGAAGTGACGTCCGTCACCGCGATCCACGCTAAGACTAGCCCGAGCGCCAAAAAGTGCCGTACGTCGGCCAGCAATATTTGCCAGTGTCCGGGTCGTACTGCTCAAAGCCCGCTGTTTCCTGCGTTTCTCACGGGGATTGCCGAAGGACAATTACACCCACCCCCCTCTTCTTATAGTCGGCGACCAGACCTTTGCGCGATCTGCAGTCGCGCCGACCCTTATGTCCTACTGTAGACGCTCGTCGGGCCGATATTGCTCAATCGAAAAATATCCTTGCGCAAATCCCCCGGGTGCAGCGCCGACTATGGCGCACACAATGAGAAAAAAACGTATCGACCGGTGTCAGCGACAGTCCGGGCAACCCTGTTATTATCCGCGCCAGCGTTTCACGCCTTTTTTCTTCAAGCCGATACGAGCGAATTCATGAGCACTGACAAGACCAATCAGTCCTGGGGCGGCCGCTTCAGTGAACCCGTCGACGCCTTCGTCGCCCGCTTCACCGCCTCCGTCACTTTCGACCAGCGCCTGTATCGCCACGACATCATGGGCTCGATCGCCCACGCCACCATGCTGGCCAAAGTCGGCGTGCTGACCGATGCCGAGCGCGACAGCATCATCGACGGCCTGAAGACCATTCAGGGCGAAATCGAGGCCGGCCAGTTCGACTGGCGCATCGACCTCGAAGACGTGCACATGAACATCGAAGCACGCCTGACCGACCGCATCGGCGTCACCGGTAAAAAGCTCCATACCGGGCGTAGCCGCAACGACCAGGTCGCCACCGACATCCGCCTGTGGCTGCGTGACGAAATCGACCTGATCCTCGCCGAGATCACCCGTTTGCAAAAAGGCCTGCTGGAGCAAGCCGAGCGTGAAGCGGCGAGCATCATGCCCGGCTTCACCCACCTGCAAACCGCGCAGCCAGTGACGTTCGGGCACCACATGCTGGCCTGGTTCGAGATGCTCAGCCGCGATTACGAGCGTCTGGTCGACTGCCGCAAGCGCACCAACCGCATGCCACTGGGCAGCGCCGCGCTGGCCGGCACCACCTACCCGATCGACCGCGAATACACCGCGCAACTGCTCGGTTTCGACGCCGTGGGCGGCAACTCACTGGACAACGTTTCCGATCGCGACTTCGCCATCGAATTCTGCTCGGCCGCGAGCATCGCGATGATGCACTTGTCGCGCTTCTCCGAAGAGCTGGTGCTGTGGACCAGCGCGCAGTTCCAGTTCATCGATCTGCCGGATCGCTTCTGCACCGGCAGCTCGATCATGCCGCAAAAGAAAAACCCTGACGTGCCAGAGCTGGTGCGTGGCAAGACCGGCCGTGTTTTCGGCGCACTGATGGGCCTCCTGACTTTGATGAAAGGCCAGCCGCTGGCCTACAACAAGGACAATCAGGAAGACAAAGAGCCGCTGTTCGACGCCGCCGATACCCTGCGCGACTCGTTGCGTGCCTTTGCCGACATGATCCCGGCGATCAAACCAAAGCACGCGATCATGCGTGAAGCGGCGCTGCGCGGTTTCTCCACCGCGACCGACCTCGCCGACTACCTGGTACGCCGTGGCCTGCCGTTCCGTGATTGCCACGAAATCGTCGGCCACGCCGTGAAGTACGGCGTTGACACTGGCAAGGATCTGGCCGAAATGAGCCTGGAAGAGTTGCGTCAGTTCAGCGACCAGATCGAGCAGGACGTGTTTGCCGTGCTGACCCTGGAAGGCTCAGTGAATGCCCGCGACCATATCGGCGGCACTGCGCCGGCGCAGGTCAAGGCAGCTGTGGTGCGCGGTCAGGCCCTGATCGCCAGTCGCTAAAAGCATCGCTGGCAAGCCAGCTCCCACAGGGTTCTTTGTTGGAACACAATTTTGCGTTCGACCCAAAGACCTGTGTCAGCTGGCTTGCCAGCGATTACCTACTTACAAACGCCACAAAACTCACTTTTTGGCAGCAATCATCGCCAAAAACGCCGGCATCGCCGCTTCTTTATCCGCTGCAATCTTCTGCACATGCGGATTCTGCTCAAGCCGCTCCAGCAGCGCTTTCGCCTTTGGCATCTGCGCCAGAAAATCGATCCCGAACAGTTTCTGCCCGACTGCACAGGCCAGTGGCACGCTGTAGAGGAAGTACAAGTCGGCAATGCTCAGACTGTCGCCCGCCACATACGGGGCGAACTTGCCGTGCCGATCCAGCGCCGCAAAACCCAGCTGCAATTCAGTCTTGGTCTTTTCCTTGATCGCGTCCGGCAGGGTCATGCCGAAGAACGCCTCACCGTAACAAGCGCGTCCCGGCAACTCGATGTACAGCTCGATTTCCTTGGCAATCGCCAATACCTGCGCGCGTTCGAACGGATCGCTTGGCAGCAGCGGTGTGCCCTTCTGGGTCTGTTCGAGGTATTCGAGGATGATCGCGGTTTCGTTGATGACGCCGGCGTCCACACCGAGCACCGGGACTTTGCCGCGTGGGCTGATGGCCAGAGATTCCGCGGTTTGCGCCGGGTAGAACGTGACCTCTTCGAACGGCAGGCCTTTTTCCAGCAGCGCCAGTTTGACCATGTTGTAGTAGTTGCTGACTGAGAATCCGTAGAGCTTGAGCATCACATAGCCTCCAGGCCGTGCGGGGTGGGCAGGGCATGTTTATAGATCGTGCAGGCGAATCGCGCCAGCAGCATCACCCCGCTGAATGCGGGTAAACTGGCGCCTTTCTATAAGGAGCCTGCCATGAGCGAGCCGACAGACATCGACAACGACGAAGAAGAGTTCACCGAGGCTACCTTGATCGAAGCCATCGAGAACCAGATCGAAAGCGACAACCCGCCAGCGGCCAAAGCAACCTTCAACAAGCTGACCCTGGTGGGCGTTGAGCGCGAAGAGATCCTCAATCTGATGGCGCATGTGCTGGCCTATGAGATTGACGCGATGCTTGATGAAGACCGCGCGTTCAATACCGAATGGTACGAAGCAGCGCTGCGGGCACTGCCTGAGCTGCCACCCGAAAAGCAGTAAGCCAAGCACATTCCCCTGTGGGAGCGACGGTGCGACGATTCGACTTGCTCGCGAAAGCGGTACATCAGCAAAAACAGCGCTGAATGACACACCGCTTTCGCGAGCAGGCTCGCTCCCACACAATTTGTCACCCATCCATCCAGCCAACTCCCCGGCCCCGACTACACTGGAATCCGCCTCAAGACAAAATCCCTGATCTGAGCACTGGACATGCCGCAAAAGCGGGTTCACCTTAGGGACGCTGTCGTCCAATTCCTAGAAAGTCTGGAGTCCTTATGTCGCTTACCCCTGAGTTGGTTGCCGAACTGGAAGTCCTCGCACTCTTCAACCTGGACAGTTCCCAGGAAGGTCTGAAAATTCATCAGACCGCTGCCCCGAAACACATTGCTGCCGCCAAACGCCTCTTCGAAAAAGAACTCACCGATCAGCCCGATGGCGGGTATCTGACCAGCCTCGGTCGCGACGCCGCACAGAATGTGCAAACCGTGCTGACCATTCTGAGAGAGCAAGAAACCGCCTGATTCCCCCTGACTTTGCCCACGGGAACTCCTGCCACGGGATTTCCGCGGGCCTGCCCGGTCATCCGCGATAGAAATCTGACGTCAAAAAACAAATTCAGCTTAAAAGTCCCGCTGCGCAAAGGCTAAACTGCCTCCCATTCCGAGACCCTCTTCGTCCGAGCTTGCGAGCCGGTTTGAGCTGACATGACGCGCACCCACGAAATCCGCCCCGACCTGGACGAAGGCATCGACCGCAAGGTCCTCAGCCAGCTACGCGCGCGCTTTCTCAAACTCAATGAAGGCCGCCTCGGCCGCGCCCTCGAAGGCTTGTCGACACGCCAGCAGAGCGTGCTGACGCTGTTGCCGCTGTTCTTCCATGTCAATCATCCGCTGTTGCCGGGTTATGTCTCGGGCAGTACGCCAGCCGGCCTGTCGAACTACGAGCCGGACGCCAACGTGCTGACCGAGGCACAGCGTCTGACGCGTTCGTTCTCCTACAAGCCGCGCCACGGCAGCAATCCGCCGCGACCGATTCATGGCCTGTTCTTGATGGGCAGCCTCGGCACGCTGGCGCAGGCCGATCAGAGTGACATGGACGTATGGGTCTGCCACGCGCCTGACTTGAGCGAAGGTGAACTCGCCGAACTGAGCAAGAAATGTCAGTTACTGGAAGCTTGGGCCGCGAGCCAGGGTGCTGAGGCGCATTTCTTTCTGATCGACCCGGTGCGCTTCGTCAAAGGCGAACGCGACACCCAGCTCAGTTCGGAAAACTGCGGCACCACCCAGCACTATCTGCTGCTCGACGAGTTTTATCGCACTGCAATCTGGCTGGCCGGGCGCACGCCGATCTGGTGGCTGGTGCCGGTTTACGAAGAAACCGCCTACGACCTTTATACCCACACCCTGCTGTCGAAACGCTTCATCCGTGCCGACGAAACCGTGGACCTCGGCCATCTGGCGACCATTCCACCGGGCGAGTTCATCGGCGCCGGATTGTGGCAGCTGTTCAAGGGAATCGAGTCGCCCTACAAGTCGGTGCTCAAACTGCTGCTGACCGAGGTCTACGCCAGCGAACACCCGCAGGTGCAGTGCCTGAGCCTGCGCTTCAAAAAAGCCGTGTTCGCCAACCAACTGGATCTGGATGAACTGGATCCGTACATGGTCGTGTACCGGCGCATCGAGGAATACCTCACCGCACGCAACGAACCGGAACGCCTGGAACTGGTGCGCCGCGCGCTGTACCTGAAGGTCAACCGCAAGCTCACCGGCAACAGCCGCACCCAGAGCTGGCAGCGTTCATTGCTGGAAAGACTGGCCAGTGAATGGCATTGGGATCAGCGGCAATTGACCCTGCTCGACAGCCGCAGCCAATGGAAAGTCCGCCAGGTCAGCGCCGAACGCCGGGCGCTGGTCAACGAGCTGAACTACAGCTATCGCTTCCTCACCCAGTTCGCCCGCACCGAGCAGACCGTCAGCCTGATCAACAAGCGTGACCTCAACGTACTCGGGCGCCGGCTCTATGCTGCCTTCGAACGCAAGGCTGACAAGGTCGAATTCATCAATCCCGGCATCGCCCCGGATCTGGCCGAAGACACCCTGACCCTGGTGCAGTCGCGCAACAAAAAGGAACCGGGGCAAACCCAGTGGGGCCTGTATAACGGCAGCCTTACGGCACTGGAGTGGGAACACTTCGCGCCGATCAAGCGCAGCCGCGAGTTACTCGAGCTGTTGACCTGGTGCCACCGCAACGGTGTGATCGATAGCAGCACCCGCCTGGCCCTGCATCCCGGCACCAGCGACCTGAGCGAGTTCGAACTGTTCAACCTGCTCGGCAGCCTGCAACAGTGCATTGCCCTGCCCTTGCCCACCGTCGCGGAAGAGCCGTTGCTGCGTGCAGCGGTGCCGAGCGAAGTGCTTATGCTGGTCAACGTCGGGATTGATCCACTCAAGCATCACCGCGACCTCAACATCCTGATGACCACCGAGCGCACCGACTCGCTGAGTTACGCCGGCGTGCGCGAAAACCTCGTGCTGACGCTGGATCAGGTCACGCTCAACAGCTGGAACGAAGTGCTGGTCAATCGCTTCGACGGCCCGCACGCCCTGCTCGATTGCCTGCGCGATTACCTCAACAATCTGCCGCGCGGGCCGCTACAGCCGTCGCTGAAGGTGCGTTGTTTCTGCCACAACCGCGCGCAATTCATTGCCCGTCGCGTCGAAGAAATCGTCGACACCGCGCAGAACCTGCTGCTCAGCGAGTTGAACCACCGCTACCTGATTCAGGTGCAGCAGCACTATCACGTGCTGGAGTTGGTGCCGGGCCAGGTCAACCATGTCGCCCTCGCCACGTTGCCCGCCCTGCTCGATTACCTCGGTGAAGAACAGCCGCGCTACAGTCCGCTGCATCTGGATCCGATGGCACTGGAAGATCACGACCTCGCATTGATCCTGCCGATGGGTCAGCCGGAATGCATTCAAGTGTTCTACCGGATCACCGAGCAGCAGGCCGAGTTGTACGTGCTGGATGAGTTCAACGCGCTGTGGCAGCAACATTTGCCCTATCACGATGAGCAAAGTCTGTTGGTGCCATTGCAGCGCTTTCTGCAATCGATCCTGTTCCGCCGCGAAGCCGTGCTACCGATGGACGCCGGTCCCGACGGCCGCCTCGAAACTTTGTATTACCAGTTATTGCCTTCGGGTCCGGGGCGCGCACGACGGGTCGAATCGCGGCCGGCACCGCAGACGCCGGTGAACAAGCCGTTTTACGACGTGCAGGCGATCGTCGGCAAAGCCGCACCGGGCGAGGTGCAGGTCACCCTGTATTGCAATCAACGGGAGTTCAGTGAGCTGGAACATGGCGACCAGCTGTTCAGCGTGGTCGCCCGGGAGATCGTCGAGCAGCGCCGCGAAAGCGAACGCTATCGCTGCTACATCACCGACCTCGACCTTTCAGGCCTGCTCGGTGACGGGCAGAGTTCAAGCAATCTGTATTTGCGCTACAAGGCTGACCTGGAGCGCGCCCTGAACGAGGCACTCGAACAGGTCTGAGGCGGATTACTCGGGGAACGCGCCACCGTTGGCCGGTTGCGATTCAACTTCCAGCAAGGTCAGTTTGAGGGTCTTGCCACCCGGGGCCGGCCAGTCGATGTGTTGACCGACTTTCAGGCCCAGCAGTGCGCTGCCGACGGGTGCCAGAATGGAAATCTTGCCTTCATCGGCGTTGGCATCCTTGGGATAGACCAGCGTCAGGTGGTAGTCCTTGCCACTGCCTTCTTCACGGCAATGCACGCGGGAATTCATCGTCACGACATCGGCGGGCACTTCATCGTGGCCAACCACGGTGTCGGCGCGATCCAGCTCGGTTTGCAGCGCAATCACGCCCGGCAGCGTGTCATCCAGGCTGTCGATCAGGCGCTCCAGACGTTGCACGTCCAGACGGGTAAGGGTGATGGAAGGTGCGGTCATGATCCGGGCAGACTCCTTTCTTCTGCACACAAAAAAAGCAAAACCCCGCCAAAAAAGACGGGGTTTTCACCAGGCCTCGATGGGTTGAGGCGTGTTCGGACACTATCACAGCTCAAAAAATATACAAGTCACGCCCCGCCGCACTGTTTGCGCTGCGACGCCTGCGCGCAAATTACCCGTCGCCGCTGGTCGTCCGCCGAGCGCCATTCGCGAATGTCTTCGACATGGCGGAAGCAGCCGAGGCAGACCTTGTGCTCATCCAGCCGGCACACACCGCTGCACGGCGAGGGCACGGCCGGGCTGATGTTGCTGTAAAGCGGCTTCGGTGGACGAACGGGAGCGGTGTCAGTCACGGAATCACAGACCTTCGAAGTCGAATTCGGCGCCAGCCTGCTGCTTGACGATGCGCTCGAGCATTTCGCCCAATTGCTCTTCGCTCTTGTCGCACATCCAGCGCTCGCTTTCTTCGTCGTAGTCGAAGTGGAAACCACCGGACACCGCCGCCAGCCACAGCTGACGCAGCGGTTCCTGGCGGCTGAAGATCAGCTGCGAGCCGTTTTCGAACTTGACGGTAAGCACACCGGCCGAGTTCTCCATGTCGATATCCAGGTCGCTTTCATCAAAGATGTCTTCCAGTTTTTCCTGGGTTTCATCGACCAGATCGTGGAAACGGGCTTCGGACAAACTCATTGCGGCAACCTCAAAAAATGTCTGATCAGGCTCAAGCGCCGAAAGATACGGACGCTTCCGGCCGATTGCAAAGATTAACGACCAAGCACCTGCCGGCCCATCAACACCGAACCCTGTGGGTGCGAGCCTGCTCGCGAATGGCCGGCACATCCAACATTATCGCTGGCTGACACACCGCGATCGCGAGCAGGCTCACTCCTACAAGGTATTGCGGCGGTTCGGGCAGCTTTGGGCAAGCCCCGCCGGACGGGAACCCCCTCGCATAGGCAAGCTGCCGGGTGGCCGGTATACTCCGGCGCAATTAACGCATTTTCAAGGATTTCGCCATGAAGCGCCTGATCTCTTCCCTTGCTGCGCTCGTCGCGGTTGCCTGCCTCGTTTCGGCCTGTGGTCAAAAAGGCCCGCTGTACCTGCCGGATGACGATCAGGACCCGGCCGAGCAAGCCCAGTCTTCGCAGAAGCAGCCGTCCAAAGCACACAAGCACGACGTTTACCAATAAGGGATCGCCATGGACGCTTTTAACTACCGTGGCGGGGAGCTGTTCGCGGAAGGTGTGGCGCTGTCCGCCATCGCCGACCGCTTCGGCACGCCCACTTACGTCTACTCGCGCGCGCACATCGAGGCTCAGTATCTGGCTTATGCCGATGCGTTGGCCGGCATGCCGCATCTGGTCTGCTTTGCGGTCAAAGCCAACTCCAACCTCGGCGTACTGAATGTCCTGGCCCGTCTCGGCGCCGGTTTCGACATCGTTTCCCGTGGCGAGCTGGAACGCGTACTCGCCGCTGGCGGCAGCGCTGACAAGATCGTCTTCTCCGGTGTCGGCAAGACCCGTGACGACATGCGTCGCGCGCTGGAAGTCGGCGTGCACTGCTTCAACGTCGAATCCACCGATGAGCTCGAGCGCCTGCAAGTGGTTGCCGCCGAACTGGGCGTTCGCGCACCGGTGTCGCTGCGGGTGAACCCGGACGTCGATGCCGGCACCCACCCGTACATTTCCACCGGTCTCAAAGAGAACAAGTTCGGCATCGCCATCGCCGACGCCGAAGACGTGTACGTGCGCGCCGCGCATCTGCCGAACCTCGAAGTGGTCGGCGTCGACTGCCACATCGGTTCGCAACTGACCACGCTGCCACCGTTCCTCGATGCCCTCGATCGCCTGCTGGATCTGGTCGATCGCCTCGGCGATTGCGGCATTCACCTGCGCCACATCGATCTCGGCGGCGGTTTGGGCGTGCGTTATCGCGATGAAGAGCCGCCGCTGGCTGCCGACTACATCAAAGCTATGCGCGAGCGTCTGAACGGTCGTGATCTGGCGCTGGTGTTCGAGCCAGGCCGTTTCATCGTTGCCAATGCTGGCGTGCTGCTGACTCAGGTCGAGTACCTCAAGCACACCGAGCACAAAGATTTTGCCATCGTCGACGCGGCGATGAACGACCTGATCCGCCCGGCGCTGTATCAGGCGTGGATGGACGTTACCGCGGTCAAACCGCGTGGCTCCGCTGCGCGCAAATACGACATCGTCGGCCCGATCTGCGAAACCGGCGACTTCCTCGCCAAGGATCGCGAATTGGCCTTGGCCGAAGGCGATCTGCTGGCCGTGCATTCGGCGGGTGCCTACGGTTTCGTGATGAGTTCCAACTACAACACCCGCGGCCGTGCCGCTGAGGTGCTGGTAGACGGTGACCAGGTTTTTGAAGTGCGCCGCCGCGAAACCGTGGCTGAGCTGTTTGCCGGCGAAAGCCTGCTGCCGGAGTAACCCATGCTGCTGCGTTTTACTAAAATGCACGGCTTGGGCAATGACTTCATGGTTCTCGACCTGGTCAGCCAGCACGCGCATATTCAGCCAAAGCACGCCAAGCAATGGGGCGACCGCCACACTGGCATTGGCTTCGACCAATTGCTGATCGTCGAGGCGCCGAGCAACCCGGACGTGGATTTCCGTTATCGGATCTTCAACTCCGACGGATCCGAAGTTGAGCAGTGCGGCAACGGTGCGCGCTGCTTCGCCCGTTTCGTGCTCGACAAGCGTCTGACCGCCAAACGGCAGATCCGCGTCGAGACCAAGGGCGGCATCATCGAACTGGACGTGCGTAACGACGGCCAGATCGGTGTGAACATGGGCGCCCCGCGTCTGGTGCCGGCGGACATTCCGTTCGAAGCACCCGCCCAGGCGACCAGCTATCAGCTGGAAGTCGACGGCACCACGGTCGAGCTGGCCGCCGTGTCGATGGGCAACCCGCACGCCGTATTGCGCGTGCAAGACATCAACAGTGCACCGGTGCATGAACTGGGGCCGAAAATCGAACACCACCCGCGCTTCCCGGCGCGGGTCAATGTCGGTTTTCTCCAGGTCATCGACCGCAACCGCGCGCAACTGCGCGTGTGGGAACGTGGCGCCGGGGAAACCCAGGCCTGCGGTACCGGTGCGTGTGCAGCGGCTGTCGCTGCGATCAGCCAGGGGTGGATGGATTCGCCGCTATTGATCGACCTGCCTGGCGGGCGTCTGTCCATTGAATGGGCTGGCCCTGGTCAACCGGTGCTGATGACCGGTCCGGCAGTGCGTGTATACGAAGGACAAGTACGTCTTTGAGTGAGCAGAAACCATGACCGATAAGCCTCAGGTACCCGCCCGACAGTCCGACGAATCAGCGTCCGAGAGCCTGGAGGCGGCAGCGGTTGCCGCATACCTGGAGGCTCATCCGGACTTCTTCGTCGAGCACCAGGAATTGCTGCCCGCCTTGCGCATTCCTCACCAGCGCGGTGACACCGTGTCCTTGGTCGAGCGGCAGATGACTATCCTGCGCGACCGCAACATCGAGATGCGTCACCGCCTCTCGCATTTGATGGACGTCGCCCGCGACAACGATCGCCTGTTCGACAAGACTCGTCGCTTGATCCTGTCCCTGATGGACGCCAGCAGCCTGGAAGACGTGGTGATCAGCGTCGAAGACAGTCTGCGCCAGGATTTCCAGGTGCCTTTTGTCAGCCTTATTTTGCTTGGCGATAACCCGGCACCGGTTGGCCGCTGGGTCACTCACGCTGACGCGCAAGTCGCCATCGGCGGCCTGCTCACCGAAGGCAAAAGCGTCAGCGGCAGCCTGCGTGAGCATGAACTGGACTTCCTCTTCGGCGAAGAGCAGCGCAAGCAGATCGGTTCCACCGCTGTCGTCGCGGTCAGCCATCAAGGCATTCACGGCATTCTGGCGATCGCCAGCCGTGATCCGCAGCACTACAAGAGTTCGGTGGGCACGCTGTTCCTCAGCTACATCGCCGAAGTCATGGGCCGCGTGCTGCCACGGGTCAACAGCTCCCTGCGCTCGGTACGCTGAACATGGAACGGCAACTGGACGCTTACTGCGAACACCTGCGCAGTGAGCGACAGGTGTCGCCGCACACCCTGTCGGCCTACCGCCGCGACCTCGATAAAGTCCTTGGCTGGTGCGTGAAGCAAAACATCGGCAGTTGGGCGGCGCTGGATATTCAGCGCCTGCGCAGCCTGATCGCTCGTCTGCATGCGCAAGGCCAATCCTCGCGCAGCCTCGCGCGGCTGCTGTCGGCGGTGCGTGGGCTCTATCACTACCTCAACCGCGAAGGCCTTTGCGACCACGATCCGGCGACCGGTCTGGCGCCGCCGAAAGGTGAGCGTCGCCTGCCGAAAACCCTCGACACTGACCGTGCGCTGCAACTGCTTGAAGGTGCGGTCGAGGATGATTTTCTTGCGCGGCGCGATCAGGCGATTCTGGAGTTGTTCTATTCCTCCGGCCTGCGCCTTTCCGAACTGACCGGGCTCAATCTTGATCAGCTGGATCTTGCTGACGGTATGGTTCAAGTGCTCGGCAAGGGCAGCAAGACCCGACTGCTGCCGGTGGGTAAAAAGGCCCGCGAAGCACTGGAACAATGGTTACCGTTACGGGCCATGACCAACCCCGCAGACGACGCCGTATTCGTCAGCCAGCAAGGCCGACGCCTCGGTCCACGAGCGATTCAGGTGCGGGTCAAACTGGCCGGCGAACGAGAACTGGGACAGAACCTGCACCCGCACATGCTGCGCCACTCCTTCGCCAGCCACTTGCTGGAATCCTCGCAGGACCTGCGCGCCGTGCAGGAACTGCTCGGCCACTCAGATATCAAGACCACGCAGATCTACACCCACCTGGACTTCCAGCACCTGGCGGCGGTCTACGACAGCGCCCACCCACGGGCCAAACGCATGAAAGGCGACGATTCATGAGCATCCAGTTGATCACCTTCGACCTCGACGACACCTTGTGGGACACCGCCCCGGTGATCGTCAGTGCCGAAGCGATATTGCGCGAATGGCTGAGCGAACATGCGCCGAATCTGGGCGCGGTGCCGGTGGAGCATTTGTGGGCGATTCGTGAGCGGGTGTTGGCCGGCGAGCCGGGACTCAAGCATCGGATCAGCGCTCTGCGTCGGCGGGTGTTGTTTCATGCGATGGAAGACGCTGGTTACGCCCATGGTGAAGCAACCGACCTGGCAGACAAGGGCTTTGAAGTGTTTCTGCATGCACGGCATCAGATCGAAGTTTTTCCTGAAGTCGAGCCGGTGCTGGAGATTCTCGCCAATCACTATGCGCTTGGCGTGGTCACCAATGGCAATGCTGATGTGCGTCGATTGGGTCTGGCGGACTACTTCAAGTTTGCGCTTTGCGCGGAAGATATCGGCATCGCCAAACCGGATGCGCGGCTTTTTCATGAGGCTCTGCAACGCGGTGGCGCCACCGCCGAAACCGCTGTGCACATCGGTGATCATCCGGGCGATGACATTGCCGGGGCACAGCAGGCGGGGTTGCGGGCGATATGGTTCAACCCGGCGGGCAAGGTCTGGGAAGCGGATCGCTTGCCGGATGCCGAGATTCGTAGCCTGAGCGATTTGCCAGCCGTGCTCGCACGCTGGAATGCCCTCTCGAACTGACACAGTTCCCTTGTAGGAGTGAGCCTGCTCGCGATAGCGGTGTGTCAGATACATCAAGGTGGACTGACACACCGCTATCGCGAGCAGGCTCACTCCTACAGGGGGATCGTGGCGCGTCCGGAATTTCACCCATGAAAAAGCCCGCAGCGACGGCGGGCCTTTTCAGCAAGCCAGCGGCACGCCTCAGATAGGGCGGCTACCGTACTTGTTGTCTGGCTTCTTCGGCGGATCGGCGACCACATTGGCCTCCACTTCCTGCACTTTTCCGCCGCGCGACAGGAACTCTTCCATGGCCTTGGCCAGGGCGTCGCGCTCCTTGTTCTTGGCTTCAATGCTCGGCAACTCGTCTACCGACACCGCAGCCTTGGCTTTGCCTTTGGCAGCAGGGGCCGGCGTATCGTCGCCACCATCGTCGTCAGCAACGTCTTCCGCTGCTGCTTCCAGACCTTCCTCGGCCTCGTCTTCGTCGCCTACTTCGAGGTCGTCGTTTTCCAGATCATCGTCGCTCATGTTCTACCTCATGACTTGCGAAAAGCAGATTAGTTATAGACCAGCTTTGGCAACTGTCGAAAGTCGCCGTTAAAAAATCAGTAACCATTGGTGACCAACGGTTTATGCCCCTTCACCGTGCAAGGTGGCGAGGACTTTTCGAGCACCGCCATGATCACGGTGCTCGCCCAGATAAACGCCTTGCCAGGTCCCCAGTGCCAGGCGGCCTGCCGAAACCGGCAGACTGATCTGGCAGCCAAGCACGCTGGCCTTGAAGTGCGCCGGGAGGTCGTCCAGGCCTTCGTCGTTATGCTCATAGCCGTCTGTTCCTTGTGGGATCAGACGATTGAAAAATCGTTCGAAGTCGCGACGTACCGCCGGATCGGCGTTCTCGTTGATGGTCAACGACGCCGAGGTATGCTGCAGCCACAAATGCAACAGACCGACCCGACACTCCCTGAGTTCAGGCAGCCCCGCGAGTAACTCGTCCGTTACCAGATGAAAGCCCCGGGGCCGTGCCCGCAGGGTTATCAGAGTCTGTTGCCACATACAGTTCTCCGCACGTTCGGGGCGCATTCTAGCGCGCTCTGGGAAAAAACAAAGGCCCTAATAATCCTGCAATGATGTAAGCCATTGGCCGCAGAAAAACGCTCGTCGTAAACACGACCAAAGCCGTACGAAAAATCCTTTCAGCTGCTCTCTCTGCGACAAATTCCAGACAAAAAAATGCCCGGCGAACCGGGCAAATTTTTTAATGCGCGTACTTACAGGTTGTAGCCGCGTTCGTTGTGTTGTGCCAGATCGAGGCCAACCGACTCTTCTTCCTCGGTCACACGCAGACCCATCACAGCGTCGAGTACCTTGAGGATGATGAAGGTGACGATCGCGGTGTAGATCACCGTGAAGCCCACGCCTTTGACCTGAATCCAGACTTGCGCACCGATATCGGTAACGGTGCCGAAGCCACCCAGAGCCGGAGCTGCGAACACACCGGTGAGGATCGCGCCGAGGATACCGCCGATACCGTGCACGCCGAACGCATCCAGGGAATCGTCATAACCGAGTTTGCGTTTCAGGGTGGTGGCGCAGAAGAAGCACACCACGCCTGCGGCCAGACCGATCACCAGTGCACCCATCGGGCCCACGGTGCCGGCAGCCGGAGTAATCGCGACCAGACCGGCCACCACACCCGATGCGATACCCAGTGCGCTTGGCTTGCCGTGGGTGACCCACTCGGCAAACATCCAGCCCAGTGCCGCAGCAGCGGTAGCGATCTGGGTAACCAGCATCGCCATGCCGGCGGTGCCGTTAGCCGCCGCAGCGGAACCGGCGTTGAAGCCGAACCAGCCGACCCACAGCATCGCCGCGCCCATCAGGGTGTAACCGAGGTTGTGCGGAGCCATCGGGGTGGTCGGGAAGCCTTTACGCTTGCCCAGCACCAGGCAGGCAATCAGACCGGCGACACCGGCGTTGATGTGCACCACGGTGCCGCCCGCGAAGTCGAGCACGCCCCAGTCCCACATCAGGCCGCCGTTGCCGGACCAGACCATGTGCGCGATCGGCGCGTAAACCAGGGTGAACCAGATGCCCATGAAGATCAGCATCGCGGAGAACTTCATCCGCTCAGCGAACGCACCGACGATCAGCGCCGGGGTGATGATCGCGAAGGTCATCTGGAAGGTGATGAACACCGCCTCAGGGAACAAAGCCGCTGGGCCGGTCAGGCTCGAAGGCGTGACACCGGCGAGGAACGCCTTGCCCATGCCGCCGAAGAACGAGTTGAAGTTGACGACGCCCTGCTCCATGCCGGTGGTGTCGAACGCAATGCTGTAGCCATAAATGACCCACAGGATGCTGATCAGACCGGTAATGGCGAAGCACTGCATCATCACGGAAAGAATGTTTTTCGAGCGAACCATGCCGCCGTAGAACAGCGCCAGGCCGGGGATGGTCATGAACAGCACGAGTGCCGTCGAGGTGAGCATCCAGGCAGTGTCGCCGGAATTGAGGACTGGGGCCGCCACTTCGTCTGCCGCCATTGCAAGGCTTGGCATTACGATGGACAACAGGGCTCCTAGCCCTGCGAATTTACGCAGAGTCATATTGTTTTCTCCTGGGGCGTTGGGGTTTGTGGCGGCGTTTAAATCGCGTCGGTATCGGTTTCGCCGGTACGGATGCGAATCGCCTGTTCCAGATTGACCACGAAGATCTTGCCGTCACCGATCTTGCCGGTGTTGGCCGCCTTGGTGATCGCCTCGATCACCCGATCCAGATCCTTGTCGTCGATGGCCACGTCGATTTTCACCTTGGGCAGAAAATCGACCACATATTCCGCGCCGCGATACAGCTCGGTGTGACCCTTCTGCCGGCCGAAGCCTTTGACTTCAGTAACGGTAATGCCCTGCACGCCGATTTCGGACAGCGACTCGCGCACGTCGTCCAACTTGAACGGCTTGATGATGGCAGTGACTAGCTTCATGAAACTCTCTCCCGAATTGGTGGACTTGCCCCAGGAAAACAAACCCGACTCAAGTCTAAGCGCAGTGCCTGGCTTTGTAACGCATCGTCGGCCTTACCTGCCCGACTGACGCCAGCTAACCGCTGCTGACGAAACTCCCCGCTCCGTCTGCCGCACTGCATTCGTCACAGCGACTGCATCAGTGCATGGGTCGAAGGTGACTAAGCAGAAACCTTGCCATCTCGCCAAAATCCCCTGATTTCAATCCCTTGGCCGCTGCCGCAAGGCATCCCGTGCAAAACGCCATCCGGATACGCACAACAACGGTGCGTCGCCATCCGTCCGCCTGCGCGAAAAGCGTGCATCCCTGACCACGAGATTGACTATAGACACTGCGTGATACACTGCCGGCCATTGTTTCCAGGACATCCACCATGCTCGCGCCCAAAGACTTCCTCGACGCCCTGAGCGGCACCGCCTCCCGCCTGTTCAACGGCGACACCCCGCTGCCGAAAGCCGAAATCGAAAGCCAGTTCAAGATGCTGCTGCAGAGTGCCTTCAGCAAACTCGATCTGGTCAGCCGTGAAGAATTTGATAGTCAGATGGTTGTGTTGGCGCGTACTCGCGCACGCCTCGAAAGCCTCGAAGCCAAGGTTGCCGAGATGGAAGCGAAGCTGACGCCGCCCGCGGAATAATCCGCGCCCCCTGTAGGAGCTGCCGAAGGCTGCGATCTTTTGATCTCCAGCCCTTCAACCATCCCGGCAACGTCCTACAACCTGAATGACCGCCGTCCGATTGCGCCGAAAAGCCCAGGTTTCTAAGCTCACCCGATGCTGAATGTTCAGCAGCGGGTTTGGCGACCCGAACAGCTTAAGGCGCACGACAACCATGATGGCGGCTACATTTACCGCCACATCGTTTCATGGCGGTTGTGCGTGGGAGACCTTCGGGTCTGCCGGGTTCCTTTTGCTCCGGTTCGCCAACCCGCGTACAACTGCCACCCAATCGTTTGGCGACGATTGAGGGCAGCCCCTTAAGCAAGAGGAACTGCTCAATGAATCAAGAAGAGACTTATCTGACCCCGCACATCTTTACCCGCCACAAACTCCCCCTCCACGCCCTCCTCATCCAGAACCAACCCTGGTTCTGCGCCCGAGACCTGAGCCGCCTGCTGCACATCTACCTCAACGAACGCATGCTGCGAAAACTCGACCCCGACCAATACCAGACCCGCAAAACCCTCATCCACAACCAAATCGAAAACGCTCTGCTGATCAGCGAATCCGGCATCTACGCCCTCCTCGTCTACCACTACTGCCCCGAATACCGCTCGCTGCGCGAATGGCTCACCCACCAGGTCATCCCCACCCTGCGCGACGCCCAACATCCCACCACAAGCGAACGTCCACACCTCAGCTTGCTCAGTTGGCCGGACATGACGTTGAGTTTGTTGCACTGGAATAACCAGCCGTGGATTCGGTTACAAGATGTGCCACACATGGTGACGGAGCGAGAGCTGGTAAACCGCACGGTTGTGAACTCATGGTGGAAAAAGGCTCTGCAATTGATCTGAATTTTTGCGCTGCAACCTCACCAAAGGTCATTTCAGCGATACCACTGAAATGACCTTTTTTGTGTCTTCGTTATCTCCCCCCCCTACTCCGAAATCCTCCACTCACAGAAGTAACGTCCTACAAAACGCGTCCCCCACGTCTGATTTCGCTGCCCCCTCTCTGCTGGCTATCTTCTGCGACCAGATCCAAACAGATGAAAACAATGAGAAGAAAAGGCAAAGCAACGGATCTTCGTGACCAGACATTCAGATCAAACTCGCGAAAGATCGCCTACAAATTCTTTCTCAAGGACATTGCCCCGAGAATCCCAAATATTGATGCAGCAGCGGTCAAGTTTGAGCCAATTACCCCAGCAGCGATAAAGCAATACTTACTCTGGGAGGGGCCAACAATTTTCCCTTGGGATGACGTTGCAGACTGGAAAAGTAAAGATGCGAAAGGTCTGGATTTGGCGATATGGTACAAACAGATTCTTTGCGGCATGTGCTATGCGACCCCGCGCGCAAGCTCTATCTGCTTAAAGATTGTTCTGTTGGAAGGGCATCCGGATAGGGCGCACCCGCTTCGCGGCAGGATCGCGCCGATTGCTCTGCTTGTCGCAGATCACTATGCGCGAGCGCTAGGATGCAAAGAAATCGAGATTCAGGATCCTGATCCGAATGTTGTTTTTTACTACCGGAAACTGGGGTTCGAATTCGACCAGACCAACCGGCTTGTCATTTCTGTGGACGGTCAATAACATCGAAATCAACAACCCAATCGCACGAGGTGCGTATGAGCCCAAAAAAGCGAAAGGCGAAGCTTCTTCAGATTGTTGAATTACATCTCGAAGCACTCCGGTTGGCTGGGGATATGTCAGCCAACCAACGGCGATTTATTGAAGTTGCTGTTACATGTGGGCCAGAGCTTGAGCCAAGCGGCCCGCTGGCCGGTAGAAGATCCTGAGTCAAAAATAAAAAGGCGTCCATAGGACGCCTTTTTGTGTTTGGAGGAGTAGTCGCAGCGATTCTTTAGCTCCTGGCTTTGCAGCCTTGGGTTCAGAATCCGACGAGCTGGCCCGTCGTCACTACTTCAGAGAAACCAGCTTTCTCTGCTGCCAAAAATGCGGGGGAGCTTTTACTGGTGCCCAGTCCCGACGAATGCGCAGTTGCAGTCCTCGAGCGGGAGGATCCGTCAATGCCGAGCGAGAGTCAACGCTCCAATTCAGGCAAGCACTGACAGCCCATCGGGTCTTGATAGGTCTTGTAAACCTCTATTTCAGCACTGAAACCCGGCTCAACTACCCTTCAAAAACCCGCAGGAAGCGGCCCCCCGATTCAGCTCAAGGAACGACCATGTCCCTCTCCATCGTCCACAGTCGCGCCCAGATAGGCGTGGAAGCCCCCGCTGTCACCGTCGAAGTCCATCTGGCCAACGGTCTGCCGTCGCTGACCATGGTCGGGCTGCCCGAGGCGGCGGTGAAGGAGAGCAAGGATCGGGTGCGCAGCGCGATCATCAATTCCGGGCTGCAGTTTCCGGCGCGGCGGATCACCTTGAATCTGGCGCCGGCGGATCTGCCCAAGGATGGCGGGCGGTTTGACCTGGCGATTGCCTTGGGGATTCTGTCGGCGAGTGTGCAGGTGCCGTGTCTGACGCTGGATGATGTGGAATGTCTGGGTGAGTTGGCGTTGTCCGGCGCGGTACGAGCGGTGCGTGGGGTGTTGCCGGCCGCACTGGCGGCGCGCAAGGCGGGTCGTGCGTTGGTGGTGCCGCGGGCGAATGCCGAGGAGGCGTGTCTGGCCTCGGGGTTGAAGGTGTTTGCGGTGGATCATTTGCTGGAGGCGGTGGCGCATTTCAATGGGCATACGCCGGTTGAGCCCTATGTCTCCGATGGATTGATGCACGCCAGCAAGCCTTATCCCGACTTGAATGAAGTGCAGGGGCAAGTGGCGGCGAAACGAGCGTTGCTGATTGCTGCTGCGGGTGCCCATAACTTGCTGTTCAGCGGGCCGCCGGGGACGGGTAAGACGTTGCTGGCCAGCCGATTACCGGGGCTGTTGCCGCCGCTGGCCGAGAGTGAAGCACTGGAGGTCGCGGCGATTCAGTCAGTCGCCAGTGGCGCGCCGCTGACCCATTGGCCGCAGCGCCCCTTCCGTCAACCGCACCACTCGGCGTCCGGGCCGGCTCTGGTCGGCGGCAGTTCGAAACCGCAACCCGGCGAGATTACGCTCGCCCACCATGGCGTGCTGTTTCTCGATGAGTTGCCGGAATTTGATCGCAAGGTGTTGGAGGTTTTACGCGAGCCTTTGGAGTCGGGTCATATCGTGATTTCCCGAGCCAAGGATCGCGTACGTTTTCCGGCACGCTTCCAGTTGGTGGCGGCGATGAATCCCTGCCCCTGTGGATATCTTGGCGAGCCCAGCGGCAAGTGCTCGTGTACACCGGACATGGTCCAGCGCTATCGCAACAAGCTATCGGGGCCGTTGCTCGATCGGATTGATCTGCACCTGACGGTGGCGCGGGAAGCGACGGCGTTGAACCCGCAGGTAAAGCCGGGAGAAGACAGCGCCAGCGCTGCGGCGTTGGTGGCCGAGGCTCGCGAACGACAGCAGAAGCGTCAGGGCTGTGCCAATGCGTTTCTCGATCTGCCGGGATTGAAGCGGCACTGCAAGTTATCCACAGCCGATGAGAAGTGGCTGGAATCAGCCTGTGAACGGCTGACGCTTTCGCTGCGCTCGGCCCATCGCCTGCTCAAGGTCGCCCGCACTCTGGCAGACCTCGAGCAAGTCGATGCAATCAAACGTGAACACTTGGCCGAGGCACTGCAATACCGGCCGGCGACACCTTAATGCTCGGTCAGATCAACCAGCGGCGTCTGCCGCACTTCGGTTTCGCGCCCGGCCTGAATCTCGGTCACGCGCTTCAAGGCGTTATCCACAGCACCTTTGTCCGCGAGCAGGCTGTAGCTGATCTGGAACTGTTTGTGTTCCTTGGGTGCAATGGTCGGCACCAGATTCAGCGGACGCTGATAGCGACGGTTGTAGGAAAAACTGGTGCCCGGCTCCAGCCCGGTGACATAGCCCTGCCCTTGGGTATCAGTGTTTTTCCACAGGGAAAACACCGGCAACTGCTGGGTATTGAAGCCAACAGAAACACCGAGGCTGCCGACCTTATTGTGCAAAACCGTCAGGGTTTCGCCTTTGGCATCAGCATAGGGCACGACGTTGTAGACGGTTTCGTCGTAGTCCCTGGTCGGCGCGCGATAGGTCTGCCAGTCGGCCAGGTCGCCCTTGGCCTTTTCGTTGAACGGCGAAACCTGTTTTACCGGCGCAGCAAAACGGGCGCCTTGCTCGAGGAACGGCGTACTGAAATTGCTGTGATACAGCGCCTGGTATTCCTTCGGATAATCGCCGTTGTTGGTCAGCGTATCGTTGAGTGCGAAGCGCACGCTGCCGGGCTCGGTGACCAGTTCCGTGACCACCGAGAAGTCGACTTTCTTGAAGGCCTGTTCTTTCAGCTCGCCACGCAGGCTGATGGCATAGGGTGGCTTTTCTTCAATGTGCAGCGTGACGGTACTGGCCGGGATGTTGGCGGCGCGTCCGTGCAAGGTCAGCAATTCACCATTGTCCATACCGGGATGGCCAACCCACTCGTAACCGCAGCGGGTCACCAGCTCGTTGAAACCTTCCAGCCAGCCAAGCCCACCGCGTCCGTTAAGTTCGATGAAGGCCGGGTTGACCACTTCCTTGACCGGCGAATCCCAACCCATGCGCACGTTGCCGACAGAGGCCTGCAAGACATTCATGCCGCGGGTCGGCACCACCGAGAGTTTCATTGTGCCGTTATCGATATCGACGATGCTGACACCTTCCTGCCGGCCACCGTGCAAGGTACGCAGGCTTACGGAGAAGGGTTTGTCGGTTTTCACGCCGAGCTGCGCACTGGTGATGGTCCAGTTTTGTGCGGGCTTGTTGACATCGAGAAGGACGTAATCCCAAGCCATGGCGTGGGAAGCAGCAGAGAATGCGCCGAGAGCGACGGCGAGTTTGAGCGGGGTCATGGCAGCAGCCTTTATTGGAGTTGTGCCATTTTTATAGCGCTGCGGAAACGTTTCAGCAAGTATGAAAGAGAAAGAGCTCGAGTGTTTTACCCAGGATTGGCAGTGAGGCGATCGCGAGCAGGCTCACTCCTACAGGGATCTTCAGTGACCACAAAAATTGCGACCAACCGATATACCTGTAGGAGTGAGCCTGCTCGCGATAGCGATTTCAGCCACCCATCAACGGAAGCGATCAACCTCGGAACGCAAATCCGCCGCCAGCTTCTCAAGCTCTTTGGCGGTAACAGCCAGGTTCGACACAACCTCACGCTGCTCACTGTTGGCCAGCGCAATGCTCTGCAAATTGCTGCTCAACAACGTCGCTGTGCTGCTCTGCTCCTGAGTCGCCGTGGTAATCGCGGCAAACTGTTGCCCCGCCGAACGGCTCTGTTCATCGATTCGCGCCAGCGCCGACGCCACGTTGGCGTTGCGCGACAAGCCTTCCTGCATCAGCACATTGCCCTGCTCCATGGTGCTGATCGCGTTACCGGTTTCCTGCTGGATGCTGTGGATCATGCTGGAAATTTCATCCGTCGCCTGACGGGTGCGCGAGGCCAGGCTGCGCACCTCATCGGCCACCACAGCAAAGCCACGACCCTGCTCACCAGCACGGGCAGCTTCGATTGCTGCGTTAAGTGCCAGAAGGTTGGTCTGCTCAGCGATCGAGGTGATCACACCTACAATGCCGCCAATTTCCTGCGAACGCTGACCGAGGGTGTTGATCACGGTGGCGGTGCTGTTCAGGGCGCCAGCGATTTGCTCCAGCGAGGACGACGCTTCTTCCATCGAGCTGCGGCCAATCTGCGTTTGCTGGGCATTTTCCTGCGCCAGACGCTGGGTCGCGCCCATGTTGTCGGCGATGTTCAACGACGTCGCACTGAACTCTTCCACCGCGCCGGCCATGCTGGTGATTTCGCCAGATTGTTGCTCCATGCCTTCATAGGCACCGCCGGACAAACCGGACAGGGCCTGGGCACGGCTGTTGACCTCTTCCGAAGAGCGGCGGATGTGCTCGACCATGGTCGACAGCGCCTGGCTCATCTGGTTGAACGCGCGGGACAGCTGACCGATTTCGTCGTTGCTCGATACGTTCAGGCGCACGCTCAGATCACCGGCGCCCAAGGCCTCGGCCTGACGCACCAGATCCCCCAGAGGCGCCAGTTTGCTGCGCAGCAGCCAGACCACAGATCCGACCGCCAGCAGCATCGCCAACAGACTGCCAATGGCCAGTTGCGTACCCACGCTCCAGGTCACCGCGCGGATCTCAGCTTTCGGCATGCTCGCCACGACCGACCATGGTCCGCCATCGAACGGCACGGCAATGCTGTAGAAATCTTCCGAGGTGTCGCTCCAGAACTCACCCTTGCCCGGCTTTGCAGCCAAACCTTTGATCACCGGAACGGCTTGATCCAGCGCCTGCACCCCCGCTGGCGCGACCAGCCATTTGTTTTGCTCGTCGAGCAACGCCAGCGAACCGCTCTGGCCAATGCGGAAGCGCTTGAGGTTATCGAACTGGATGTTCTGCGCGTCGGTGTAATCGAAGCCGACGAACAGCACCGCAATCACCTTGCCGCTGCCATCACGCACCGGGGTGTATTGGGTCATGTAGGAGCGATCGAACAGCAAGGCGCGACCGACGTAACCCTGCCCCGCCATCAACTTCGCGTAGGCCGGGTGCGCGTGATCAAGCAAGGTGCCGATGGCACGGGTGCCATCCTGTTTGGTCAGCGAAGTGCTGACGCGGATGAAGTCTTCGCCGCTGCGCACGAACAGGGTGGCGACGCCGGCGGTCATCTGCTTGAACTCGTCGACTTCCTTGAAGTTGTTGTTCAACACTTCGCTGCCCAGATGCAGACCCGGGGTCTGGGTGCCGGCAACATTCACCGGCTCACTCGGGTGAATGCTCAGACCTGCGCTGAAACGCTTCTCGAACAGCCCGCTCAGGCGCTGGGTGCTTTCACGCAGCGTGCCGTGGAAGGTGCTCAGTTGGTCGGCCAGCAGCCGCGCCTCACTGGCCAGATGCTCTTCACGAGTGGCGAGGTTGGCGGAGTCCAGCGAACGCAAGGCGAACACCGTACTGCCACTGATAACTATCGCCAGTATTACAGCGAGCGCGAGGCCCAGCTGCGAGGCGATCCGAGCGCGAGGTTGAGACATGGACAGCTCCTGGCCGAGCCACGGGATCCTCCTTGATCTCGACTCGGAAATTTTTCTGGTTGTGGGGGTGAATCGTGGATACCGGCACGACGGTTCCACAAGCACGTATTCGGCGGTGGATCCAAATACTTGAGCGGAAAACAAGGTTATGGCACAAGGCCGGCATTGTGGCGGCTCTAACGTTTCAGCTCAAGCGCGCGACCGCCGGCAACTCCATGGCGCGGACTTCGCTTTGCAGAAAGTCGCTGAGACGGCGCAAACGTTCACCTCCCGGGCGGGTCTTTGGCCACACAAGGTAGTAATTCAAGCCGCTGGCGACCGCGGTTGGCCACGGCAGGCTCAGCCTTCCCTGCGCCACATCTTCGGCGACCATTAACAGGTCGCCCATCGACACACCGTACCCGCGCGCCGCCGCGATCATGCCCAATTCGAGGGTATCGAACACTTGCCCACCCTTGAGTGACACCTGATCGGACAGCCCCATGTGTTCCAGCCAACTGCGCCAATCGCGACGGTCCGGTGTCGGGTGAAGTAATTCGGTGCAAGCCAGTCGAGCCAGATCCCACGGCTGATCATTCAGCAGGTTTGGCGCCCCCACCGGAATCAGCTCTTCGGGAAACAATAAACTCGCCTCCCAATCCGGCGGAAAATGCCCGTCACTCAACAGCACCGCGCAGTCGAACGGCTCATCGTTGAAATCAACCGAATCGACGTCCATCCACGCACTGGTCAGTTGCACTTCGTTGCCAGGCTGCAAATGGCGGAAGCGACTCAGGCGCGCGAGCAACCAGCGCATGGTCAGGGTCGACGGGGCTTTCATACGCAGGATGTCGTCTTCGGCGCGCAAGGTATTACAGGCACGTTCCAATGCCGCGAAACCTTCACGGATGCCAGGCAACAGCAAACGCGCCGACTCGGTCAGCTGCAGATGGCGACCGCTGCGGTGAAACAACTTGCAGGCAAAGTGATCTTCGAGCGTGCGAATGTGCCGGCTCACCGCACTCTGGGTGATCGACAACTCCTCGGCCGCACGCGTGAACGAGCTGTGCCGTGCTGCAGCTTCGAATGCGCGCAGGGCATACAACGGAGGAAGTCGACGGGACATACACAAGGCTCCAGCAGCGGGATGCAGTAAAACGGACAGAATCACATCAGGATGAGTTTTACTCATGCCACCCATCCTTTTTATCCCTTTGTGCAACGCCTGCCAAGCGCCGAGAATCGACGCTCTCCTGTTCCCTCTGAAAATCGAGTGGTGATGACCATGCAGCATCCTGTGCGTACCGAACTCTGGGCCATTCTGCGGCTGGCAGGGCCGTTGATTGCTTCACAGTTGGCGCACATGTTGATGGTGCTGACTGACACATTGATGATGGCGCGCCTGAGTCCGGAAGCGCTCGCGGGCGGCGGTCTCGGTGCAGCGACTTACTCGTTCGTGTCGATTTTCTGCATCGGCGTGATTGCGGCAGTCGGCACGCTGGTGGCGATCCGCAAGGGCGCCGGCGACATCATTGGTGCAGCACGGCTGACTCAGGCCGGGTTGTGGCTGGCGTGGCTGATGGCGCTGGGCGCCGGGTTGCTGCTGTGGAACCTGAAACCGGTGTTGCTGCTGTTCGGCCAGACCGAAACCAACGTCAATGCCGCCGGACAATTCCTGATCGCCCTGCCCTTCGCTCTGCCCGGCTACCTGAGCTTCATGGCCCTGCGCGGTTTCACCAGTGCCATCGGCCGGGCGACACCGGTGATGGTCATCAGCCTGGCCGGCACGGTGGCGAATTTCCTGCTCAATTACGCGCTGATCACCGGCATGTTCGGCCTGCCGAAAATGGGCCTGACGGGCATCGGCCTGGTCACGGCGATTGTCGCCAACTGCATGGCGCTGGCGCTGGCCTGGCACATCCGTCGGCATCCAGCGTATGACGCTTATCCGCTGCGCGCGGGTCTGTCGCGGCCGAATCGACAGTACCTGAAAGAGTTGTGGCGCCTTGGCCTGCCAATCGGCGGCACGTATGCGGTGGAAGTTGGATTATTTGCCTTCGCCGCACTGTGCATGGGCACGATGGGCAGCACGCAGTTGGGTGCGCACCAGATTGCTCTGCAAATCGTCTCGGTGGCGTTCATGGTGCCGGCGGGCATGTCGTACGCGATCACCATGCGCGTCGGTCAGCATTACGGTGCCGGGCAATTGAGCGATGCGCGGATGTCCGGACGGGTCGGGATCGTCTTTGGCGCCGTGGTGATGCTGGGTTTCGCCATGGTGTTCTGGCTGTTGCCGAACCAGTTGGTGGGGCTGTTCCTCGATCACAATGATCCGGCGTTTGCCGAGGTGATTCGCTTGGCGGTGAGCCTGCTGGCAGTGGCGGCGTGGTTTGAACTGTTCGACGGCACGCAGACGATTGCCATGGGCTGCATTCGCGGGCTCAAGGATGCGAAGACCACGTTTCTGGTCGGGCTCGGCTGCTATTGGCTGATCGGCGCGCCGGCGGCGTGGTGGATGGCGTTCCACTTGAACTGGGGGCCGACGGGCGTCTGGTGGGGCTTGGCGTTGGGCCTGGCCTGCGCGGCGGTGAGTCTGACGCTGGCGTTTGAATGGAAGATGAAGCGGATGATTCGGCTGGAGCCTGCGTCATCCAGGCCATTCACAATTCCTCAGACTGACTGAGATCCCTTGTAGGAGTGAGCCTGCTCGCGATAGCGGTGTGTCAGATAATGATGAGTTGTCTGACACTCCGCTATCGCGAGCAGGCGAAGGCCTACTTATGCGTTTAACTGACGATTTCGAGGGCTGGCTGTTGGCTTGAGCCGTAGGTGAGATATTCAACCAGTTCCGCTAACGGCAACGGCCGGCTGATCAGATACCCCTGCACCTGATCGCAGCCAAAGCCGCGCAGCAATTCCAGTTGCTCCGGAGTTTCCACCCCCTCCGCGACCACTTCCAGATGCAGGTTGTGCGCAAGATTGATCATCGCGTGCACCAGTTTGCGGTTCTCTTCGCGCTGCTCCATGCCACCGACAAAGCTCTTGTCGATCTTCAGCAAAGTGATCGGCAGGCTGTTGAGGTGCACGAACGAGGAAAACCCGGTGCCGAAGTCGTCCAGTGAGAAGCGCACACCGAGGCGGCCAAGGGCGTCCATGGTCTGCTTGACCAGATCGCTGCGGCGCATCACCGCCGTCTCCGTCAGTTCGAATTCCAGCCACTGCGCTTCAACACCGCGCTCAGCGATCAAGCGGCTGAGCGTCGGCAACAACTGACTGTCCTGAAACTGGCGGAACGACAAGTTGATGGCCATGTGCAGCGCCGGCAGACCACGTTCGCGCAACGCCTGCATATCGCGCAGAGCCCGGGAAATCACCCAATAACCCAACGGCACGATCAACCCGCTTTGCTCAGCCAGCGGCACGAATTCGCTCGGCGGCAGCAAACCACGTTCGCCATGGCGCCAGCGCACCAAGGCTTCGAGGCCGACAATCTGGCCGTCTTCAAGATTCAGCCTTGGCTGGTAATGCAGCTCCAGTTCATCGCGACGCAAGGCCCGGCGCAGCTCGCTTTCGAGGTCGGCCATGCTCCGCGCGTTGCGGTTGATGCGTTCGTTGAAGATATGAAAAGTGCAGCCCTGCGTGCTTTTGGCCTGCTGCATGGCGATGTGCGCGTGCCACATCAGCGGATCGGCACCGCCCTGCGCACGGGCATGGGCGATGCCAAGACTGGAGCCGATCAGCAGGCTTTCGCCATCGACCCAATACGGTTCGGCGAGCGCTTCGGTGATGCGTTCAGCCATCCATTCGGCGCGTTGTGGCGCACGACGGGTGTCGATCAGCAGAGCGAATTCGTCGCTGCCCAATCGCGCCAGTTGATCACCCGCCTCCAGCTGACTTTTCAGCCGTGCGACAACCTGCAGGATCAAGCGATCGCCCGCCTGATGACCCAGCGCGTCGTTGGCGTGGCGGAAGTTGTCGAGATCGAGATGCCCGAGGGCCAGGCCGCGACCGTCGTTTTCCGCGAGGCGCGCGGCGAGCAAGGTCTGGAAACCCTGACGGTTGGCGATACCGGTCAGCGGATCCTGTTCGGCCAGGCGTTGCAGGGTGTTTTCGAGAACGCCGCGTTCGCGCACATGGCGCAGGCAACGGCGCAGCATGCCGGCGTCGAGGGCGTCGAACACCAGCCAGTCGCTGACGCCAACCGGTGCGGTGTCCGGTTCGTGTTCCAGCAGCAATACCGTCGGCAGGCTGCAACGGCCCGGTGCCGGTTGTAATGCCGGAAGGGTCAACAACACCGCATTGCGGTTGTCTTCGAACAGACTGCTGACCGAGTCCCAGCTCGGCGCGCTGATCAGCACCGCCGCGCTCCCCATCGGAGCCAGACACTCACGCAATAACGCTGTCCACGCTGGCTCTTCGGCCAGTAGCAGCAAACGCAAGGGTTCGACAGGCGTAGACAAGCTAGCTCCCTAGACTCTGCAAAGATGTGGGCGGGGCATTATGCCGTTGCGATGTTCAATGACCAAATGACAACGGTTATCAAAACGTTATTTTGTGTCACGAATGAGTACATTAGCCGCAAAATCACCGCGCATCCTCCGCGAAAGTAACAAAACCGGCAAATTTGAATCGCGTGGTACGTCACAAGTCGGAGAGAGCAGCACAATTCTCTGAGCCTGTTAAAATGCCGGCCCATTTCGTCAACGACTCCCGAATTTTCGTATGTCCCGACTCAATCCCCGGCAGCAAGAAGCCGTGAACTACGTCGGCGGCCCTCTATTGGTGCTCGCCGGTGCTGGCTCCGGCAAGACCAGCGTGATCACGCGCAAAATCGCGCACCTGATCCAGAACTGCGGCATCCGCGCCCAGTACATCGTCGCCATGACCTTTACCAACAAGGCCGCGCGCGAGATGAAAGAGCGGGTCGGCACCTTGCTGCGGGCCGGCGAAGGGCGTGGCCTGACCGTCTGCACCTTCCACAACCTCGGTCTCAACATCATCCGCAAGGAACACGCGCGGCTGGGCTATAAACCCGGTTTCTCGATTTTCGACGAGACCGATGTGAAAGCCCTGATGACCGACATCATGCAGAAGGAATACGCGGGCGACGACGGCGTCGACGAGATCAAGAACATGATCGGCGCCTGGAAAAACGACCTGATCCTGCCGCCTCAGGCGCTGGAGAACGCGCGTAATCCCAAGGAACAGACTGCCGCGATCGTCTACACCCACTATCAGCGCACGCTGAAAGCGTTCAACGCGGTGGACTTCGACGACCTGATCCTGTTGCCGGTAAAGCTTTTCGAAGAACACGCCGACATTCTCGAAAAGTGGCAGAACAAGGTGCGCTACCTGCTGGTCGACGAATATCAGGACACCAACGCCAGCCAATACCTGCTGGTAAAAATGCTCATCGGCAAGCGCAACCAGTTCACCGTGGTAGGCGACGACGACCAGTCGATCTATGCCTGGCGCGGCGCGCGGCCGGAAAACCTGATGCTGCTCAAGGACGACTATCCGTCCTTGAAAGTGGTGATGCTCGAGCAGAACTATCGCTCGACGAGTCGCATCCTGCGCTGCGCCAACGTGCTGATCTCGAACAACCCGCACGAATTCGAAAAGCAGCTGTGGAGTGAGATGGGCCACGGCGACGAGATCCGCGTAATCCGCTGCCGCAACGAGGACGCCGAAGCCGAGCGCGTGGCCATGGAAATCCTCAGCCTGCACTTGCGCACCGACCGTCCGTACAGCGACTTCGCGATCCTTTATCGCGGTAACTATCAGGCCAAGCTGATCGAGCTGAAGTTGCAGCACCACCAGGTGCCGTATCGCCTGAGCGGCGGCAACAGCTTCTTCGGCCGTCAGGAAGTGAAAGACCTGATGGCCTACTTCCGCCTGATCGTCAACCCGGATGACGACAACGCCTTCCTGCGCGTGATCAACGTACCGCGCCGGGAAATCGGCTCGACCACTCTGGAAAAACTCGGCAACTACGCCACCGAACGCAAGATATCGATGTACGCCGCCACCGACGAAATCGGTCTGGGCGAGCATCTGGACAGCCGTTTCACCGATCGCCTGTCGCGCTTCAAGCGCTTCATGGACAAAGTGCGCGAGCAGTGCGCCGGCGAAGACCCGATCTCGGCGCTGCGCAGCATGGTCATGGACATCGACTATGAGAACTGGCTACGCACCAACAGCTCCAGCGACAAGGCGGCCGATTACCGGATGAGCAACGTCTGGTTCCTGATCGAGGCGTTGAAAAACACCCTCGAAAAGGACGAAGAAGGCGAAATGACCGTCGAGGACGCCATCGGCAAACTGGTCCTGCGCGACATGCTCGAACGTCAGCAGGAAGAGGAAGACGGCGCCGAAGGCGTGCAGATGATGACCCTGCATGCGTCCAAGGGTCTGGAATTCCCTTACGTGTTCATCATGGGCATGGAAGAGGAAATCCTCCCGCACCGTTCCAGCATCGAAGCCGACACCATCGAAGAAGAACGTCGCCTGGCCTACGTGGGCATCACCCGCGCGCGCCAGACCCTGGCCTTCACCTTTGCCGCCAAGCGCAAGCAGTACGGCGAGATCATCGACTGCGCGCCGAGCCGCTTTCTCGATGAGCTGCCGCCGGACGATCTGGCGTGGGAAGGCAACGACGACACACCGACCGAAGTCAAAGTCGTGCGTGGCAACAGCGCATTGGCTGATATACGCGCGATGTTAAAGCGCTAGAATTGACCACTTTTTTACTAGACCTTCGGCGCACAAAGCGCCAAAAGAGGACAGCTTCATGGAAGCATTGCACCAGAAAATCCGCGAACAAGGCATTGTGCTTTCCGACCAGGTCCTGAAGGTCGACGCCTTCCTGAACCACCAGATCGACCCGGCCTTGATGAAGCTGATCGGCGACGAATTCGCCTCGCTGTTCAAGGATTCGGGCATCACCAAGATCGTCACCATCGAAGCCTCAGGGATAGCCCCGGCGATCATGACCGGTCTGAACCTCGGCGTGCCGGTGATCTTCGCCCGCAAGCAACAGTCCCTGACCCTGACGGAAAACCTGCTGTCGGCGACCGTTTACTCGTTCACCAAAAAGACCGAAAGCACCGTGGCCATCTCCCCGCGTCACCTGACCAGCAGCGACCGCGTGCTGATCATCGACGACTTCCTGGCCAACGGTAAGGCGTCGCAAGCGCTGATCTCGATCATCAAACAGGCCGGCGCGACCGTTGCTGGCCTGGGCATCGTCATCGAAAAGTCGTTCCAGGGCGGCCGCGCCGAGCTGGACTCGCAGGGCTACCGCGTTGAATCGCTGGCCCGCGTGAAATCGCTGAAGGATGGCGTCGTCACTTTCATCGAATAAAGCCACACCGCAGCCCCCTGTAGGAGTGAGCCTGCTCGCGATAGCGTAGTGTCAGTCGATATATTCGTCGGCTGAAACACCGCCATCGCGAGCAGGCTCACTCCAACAGGCAACTCTCAAGCCTTCGACAAATCCATTCTGTACCCCGCCCCCGGCACCCCTTCATGCATCGCAGCTTGAATATCCGCGTACAAGGCATTCGCCTCGCCGGTGGTAATCGAACGCGAACAATCACGCAGCACCACATGCAAAAGCACGTTCTCCTGACCCGGCAGCATTCCGAGTCGCTCAATGGCTTGCGCAGGTAAATCCGAATGTTGCCAACGCCCCTTGATTCGCATCTCCTCAATCCATCCAGAACAATCCCCTGCCGCCTGCAACATCCTCTCGGTCAATACCTCTTCACTCAATCCCGGCGTTACCGCCAACGAGATATCGCGGGCAATCGACGGCAAACGAGATACCGCAGTCCAAGGATCCAGATCATGCATCTGCGCCTGCACGCGCACGTTCTGATCACGCAACAAACGAATATCAGGAATGCCTTTGCGCAACATCGTCAGGCGATCCAGCCCCATCCCAAGAGCGAGCCCGCCATGGCGCAGAGGATCAATCTGCAAACGCTGCAATAGCGACTCCGCAATACGCCCGCACTCAAGAACCTCGACCGGCACGCCACCATTCAACACATTCACTTCAATCCCACCCTCGGTGTAGTGATGTGGACTATCGCTATAAACCCATGATTTTTCAGGAACGGCCAACTGCAAAATATCGCCGACAAGACGCAGCAAATGCTCATGGGATGCCAGCTCTGGATCGCCCAATACCCAAATGTCCATTTGGTGCGGCTCGGCGCAATGCCAACGATCTCGGCTATCACGCCTGAAGGTAATGCCCGGTGCTGCCAGCAAAATGGTTTGTCCCGGCTGACGAACCTCCGCGACCTGCTGAAGCGCCGCAGGAATCTGGCTAGTGGTCTGTGTTCGCAAAAGCGAATGCTCATCGACCCAACGGGTGTGCTCACTGCCGAGGGTGATTTCTGCCGGGTCGTAACCCAGCAAACCGTAGTTTTCTTCGGCGGATACGATCCTTGGTCCAACCTGCAACTGGGCTCGGGGCCAGCCCTTTTCTTCGAGTCCCTGAAGGACTTCATTCAGTATTAGTCGGACAGCGTGATCGGGGTGGTTCTTTTCGGTCAAGTCAGTCAGAAGTAAGGCTTGATGGACAGAAACATCTGTCAGGTATTTCTTTGATATATGCACTTTGTGCCCCTGTATTTATGATTGGCATGAGCCCCAGAAAACAAGACCCATAAATAAAACCTAACCAGACAAGACCTCCCACCACAATTTAAAAACCTTGAATTTACAACTTTCAGATTAGGCCTACAGACGCAGTCCACTTAAATAACCGAACCACCCACCTCACAAAACAAGACAGATGAAATCATTCTTAAAAAGCAAGAATATTTATTTAACACGACCACAAACTTATGCATTAATCCGCTCACCCCCATGCAACTTGGGGGATCACAACAAAATCAGAAAAAGGAAAATAAAATGCAAACTGAAAAAACTATAAAAGAAAATCTCAATCGAATCACTTCTGGCCCGGGCAATTTCGGGTGGGCACCGTTAGCCTGGGCGCATACTGAAGATTAATTGAAAGCACCGCGCGGCAACCGCCCTTGCCGCGCACTTCAGAATAAGGAGGGTTTTATGTCACCGCCAAATATAGCGTCGGCGCTCTTCAATCATGAAGAATTTTCGATTATCGCCGACTCGAATGAATTCCTTAGAGAATGCGAGCTTTGGGGATTCGCGACGGTCAATATTGCTCAGTTAGAGACGTTTCCAAAAAACAGCATCGTTTTTTCATTCAGCAACGAAGCTGCAAAAATGACATTTGAGATCGCAAAAAAGACGGAGCGAAAAAAAATCATCTTTTGCGCGACCCAAGTATTTGAACCATCCTTGGCCGCCGCGCTTTACAGCCTAAAGCTTCTGATGGGCAGCGATTTTCAGCAATCGCTCTGCTCGCAGCGAGCTGTGTTGAATATGCTTAACTCCCACCAGACCTTTTCGTTATCTGGCAACGAATCCAATGCAACCGTATCTATTCTTCCCCATGCACAGCCTTATGCATTGCTTGGCGAAGATGTGACCGAAAACTTCGTGCAGTCCGTCGCAGAATTTTTTGAGGTTCATTACGCACATATGAACCCATTAGAGCCCTGCCCTTTTATATTCTCAGGCACATTGAATGTTTCCGGAATACTGACTGTACTCAGAAAGCCTAACCCCGAGTTACCTGCCGGTGTAAGAACATCTCTAAAATGGCTAAGCGATCGGATATCAAACGAAGAGACCTTGCTCACAATAGAAGAAAACAACATAACCTCATTAAGAATAAATAACGAAGAACATATTAAGCTTCTGGATCTGGCTGCGGGCAAACGCGGACTTAAACTTACGGAATTTGCCATCGGTGTTAACGAATCCATCTCGACCAAAATTGATTACAAAATCAACTCTCAAATGAATGAGGGAGTCAGCGGTGTTCATTTAGCTATTGGTGATGGTTCCTCTGGCTACCACATAGACTTTCTTAGCCCATCCGTGAGCGTCCATCCGATTCACTCGTTAGAGTGCGCTTAATATGTAGGAGTAAGCCTGATTGCGAATGCCTAGGGTCAGTCGACATCTTGGTTGACTGATGCACCGCCATCGCGAGCAGGCTCACTCCTACAGTTGTTTTGGGTCCGGCAGTTATTGTGCGGTGGCTTTGAGGCCGGTGAGCAGCAGGCGTTGGAAGAGGTCTTCTTTCAGGCCTTCCGGGTTGGTGAGCTGCATGCGTTCGAGGTGTTCTGGGTATAGCGATGCCTCGGGGGCGTCGAGGGCGGCTTTGCCGAGTTCGAGGATTTCGGTGAGTTTGAATTTGCTCTTCAGCCAGTTCAGCGCACGCAGCAAATCCCGCTCGATCGCGGTGAAATCACAGCCCAGTGGATATTCTGGAAACAGGTTCGGATGCTGCGCGGCGATTGCCTGCAAACGCTGTGGCGTGTTGTCGGCAAAGCGTGGGTCGAGGCGGAAATCCTTTGGCAGCTTGCCGACTTTTTGCGCTTGCTCGATCAAGCCCTGCTGGAAGCGCGAGTCGCTGATGTTCAACAGCGATTCAATGACGACCGCGTCGGATTTACCACGCAGATCGGCAATGCCGTACTCGGTGACGACGATATCGCGCAGATGCCGTGGAATCGTGCAGTGGCCGTATTCCCAGACGATATTCGAACTGACGTCGCCACCGGATTCACGCCAGCTGCGCAGGATCAGAATCGAGCGCGCATCGTGCAGCGCGTGGCCCTGCGCCACAAAGTTGTATTGCCCGCCAACACCGCTGAGCACTCGTCCATCCTCCAGTTGATCTGCCACGCCAGCCCCAAGCAGGGTCATGGTGAACACGGTGTTGATGAATCGCGCATCCAGGCGCTGCAAACGCTTGAGTTCTTCCTGCCCATAGAGCTCGTTGATGTAGCTGATGCGGGTCATGTTGAATTCGAGGCGTTTGCTCTGCGGTAACTCGCGCAAGCGCTCGTAGAAACTGCGCGGGCCGAGGAAGAAGCCGCCGTGCACCGAGATGCCGTCAGTCTGCGCCGCCTCGTCGAGGGTGCCGGCGTTGGCCTGTTCCTGAGTCTGCACATCGGGATAGACCTTGCGCCGGATGATCCCGGCATCTGCCAGCACCAGCAAGCCGTTGACGAACATTTCGCTGCAACCGTACAAACCTTTGGCGAATGGCCCGGTGCCGCCCTCGCGGTCGATCAACTGCGCCCATTGGCTGAGGTTGATGTCGTCGAGCAACGCCTTGTAACCGGCGTTATCCGCCTGACGTGCAAGCAGCGCAGCAGTCAGCGCATCACCCATTGAGCCGATGCCGATCTGCAACGTACCGCCGTCGCGCACTAGCGTACTGGCGTGCAAGCCAATGAAATGATCTTGAAACCCCACCGGCATGTTCGGCGTGGAAAACAGCGTGCTGTTGTCCTTGGCGTCGATCAGCAGGTCGAACGTATCGATGTCGACTTCGGCATCGCCGGGCATGTACGGCAGATCGGTGTGCACCTGGCCGACCAGCAGGATCGTCTCCCCAGCTTCGCGACGCTTGGCGATCATCGGCAACAGGTCGAGGGTGATATCGGGGTTGCAGCTCAGGCTCAGACGGTCGGGGTGTTCGCTGCTGCTGGCTAATAACTGCGCTACCAGATTCAGCCCGGCGGCGTTGATGTCGCGAGCGGCGTGGCTGTAGTTGCTGCTGACGTAATCCTGCTGGGCCGGCGCGCTGTTGAGCAGGCTGCCGGGCTGCATGAAGAACTGTTCGATACGGATGTTGGCCGGCAGGCTGTCGCGATGCAGGTCGGCGAGGAAATCGAATTCCGGGTAATCACCGAAGACGCGCTCGACGAAGGGTTCGATGAAGCGCTTCTGCAATCCATCACCCAGCGCCGGGCGGCCGAGGCACAGCGCGGTGTAAATCGTCAGCTGCCGCTCGGGCAGCTCTTTGATTCGCCGGTACAGCGCGTTGACGAAGTGATTGGGTTTGCCCAGGCCTAGCGGCATGCCCATGTGGATGTGCGCCGGCAAGCGCGCCAGCACGTCGTCCACTGCCTGTTCGATCGAACACAACTGCACCATCTGAAGCCTCCTGCCCGTTCCGTGAATAGGGGTAGACCGAGATTGCCTTGAGTTTGCTGCAATGAACAGCTTCAGAGTGAACGTGCGCTGTTCTTGAAATGTTTTTCCGACTTGAAATTGTTGCCCTCACCCTAGCCCTCTCCCGGAGGGAGAGGGGACTGATTCGGGGATGCTCGGCATCTACATCGACCTGAAAGAGCTGTACCGAATCCATAATCGCTAAGGTCTTTCAGGTCGATGGATAGCGAAAGACACCTCGGTCGGCTCCCTCTCCCTCCGGGAGAGGGCTGGGGTGAGGGCTACTAAATCGCAGGCACAAAAAAACCGTCCGAAGACGGTTTTTTTCGTCAGAAGCGCGGCTTATTTCAGGCCGGACATCTTCTGGATTGCACCTTTCAACTCTTCATCCGAGCAATCGGCGCAGGTGCCTTTCGGTGGCATCGAGTTAATACCGGTGATGGCCTTGGCCAGGATGCCGTCGAGGCCGCCTTGATGATCAGCGCGCTCTTGCCAAGCCGCCTTGTCACCGATTTTTGGTGCGCCCAGCAGGCCTGTGCCGTGGCAAGCATTGCAGTGCTTGGCAATCACATCATCAGGGGACTTCGCCCCGCCACCACCACCTGCGGAAGCGGCAACTTCCATCCCTTTGCATTCCTGCCCTTGAACACACACCTGGCCGACAGGCTCGAGGCGTTTGGCAATGTCGTCATTCGTCGCAGCTTGAGCGCTGACAGCCCAGAGGGCCAGTACGGTTGCTGGTGCAGCCAGCATTTTCATAATTAGGTTCACGCGTTCACCCTCAATGGTGGCTATTCACGCCTGCGGCCACGGTTCGCAGGCGGGCGGAAGTATAGCGGGTAGCCCGTCACACTGAAACAACCCCATAGTCGAAGGGGTTATACCGCACGGTAGAAAAACGGTCCGGATGCCTTTGCCATCATGGCTTGGCACCTCTTTGTTAAAAATTCGCCGGCGTGGCTGCGCTGATTAGTCGCGCAGGCGCGTCGAACGGATTACGGAAACGATGCGGCTTGGTACTTTCAAAGTAGTAGCTGTCGCCGGCTTCGAGAATAAAAGTTTCCAGACCCACCACCAGTTCCAGACGACCTTCCACCAGAATCCCGGTTTCCTCGCCTTCATGGGTGAGCATTTCTTCGCCGGTATCGGCGCCCGGCGGGTAGATTTCATTGAGGAAGGCGATGGCGCGGCTGGGGTGCGCGCGGCCGACCAGTTTCATGGTCACGGCGCCGTCGGAAATGTCGATCAGCTCGTTGGCCTTGTAGACGATCTGGGTCGGGACTTCCTGCAGGATTTCTTCGGAAAAGAACTCGACCATGGACATGGGGATGCCGCCCAGTACCTTCCTCAGCGAACTGATCGAAGGACTGACGCTGTTCTTTTCGATCATCGAAATGGTGCTGTTGGTGACGCCCGCGCGTTTGGCGAGTTCACGCTGGGAAAGCCCTTTGAGCTTGCGGATCGATTGCAGTCGTTCACCGACGTCCAAGGCGGGAGCCTCCTGATGTTGTAAGAATATTGAGCGTTATCATGGCGACAGCGTTCAGTATTTACAACACTTGGCCCCCGCAGCGGCGTTAACCCTCGGAATAGAGCCTTGGCACTCGGCGCAGATTGCAAAAGATCTGGTACGGAATGGTGTCGGCCCACTGCGCCACTTCACTGGCGAGGATATTTTTGCCCCACAATTCGACGCTCGAACCGAGGTCGGCTTGCGGCACATCGGTCAGATCGATGCAGAGCATGTCCATCGACACGCGACCGAGAATGCGGCTGCGCTTGCCAGCCACCAAAACCGGCGTGCCGGTCGGCGCCTGACGCGGGTAGCCATCGGCGTAACCCATGGCGACCACGCCGATGCGCATCGGCTTGTCGGTGATGAATTTGGCGCCATAGCCGATCGGCTCGCCGGCGGGCAGTTCACGCACACAGATGACTTTCGACTCCAGGGTCATCACCGGTTGCAGGCGCTCGGCCACAGCGTTGGCTTCTTCAAACGGTGTCGCACCATAAAGCATGATGCCCGGGCGCACCCAATCGCTGTGAATCTGCGGCCAACCGAGCACAGCCGGCGAGTTGCGCAAGCTGACTTCCGCCGCCAGGCCCTGACGCGCCGCTTCAAACACCGCAACCTGCTCGGTGCTGCTCTGCGCGTGCAGTTCATCGGCGCGGGCGAAGTGGCTCATCAAGACGATTTTCGCCACTTTGCCGCTGGCCAGCAGCCGTTGATAGGCTGCCGGGTAATCCTTGGGATGCAGACCGACGCGGTGCATGCCCGAATCAAGCTTCAGCCACACGGTAATCGGCTTGCTCAGCGTCGCCTGCTCAATTGCTTCGAGCTGCCACAGCGAATGCACCACGGTCCAGAAATCATGCTCGACGATCAACGCCAGCTCATCGGCTTCGAAGATGCCTTCGAGCAACAACACCGGGGCCTTGATGCCGGCCGCGCGCAACTCCAGCGCTTCTTCGATGCAAGCGACGGCAAAACCGTCGGCCTCGGCTTCCAGCGCCTGCGCGCAACGCACCGCGCCATGGCCATAGGCATCGGCCTTGATCACCGCAAGCGCCTTGGCGCCGGTGACTTCGCGGGCAATTCGGTAGTTGTGGCGCAGGGCTTCTAGGTCGATCAGGGCACGGGCAGGACGCATGGCGGCAGACTTCTAGGCGGTCATGGGAAGAAAAACCGGCGCCGACTGACGACGTGAACCGCCAACAGCGCCGGGAGAGGGATCTTTACAACGGCTTACGGCAGCGCGGCGACGATAGAGATTTCTACCAGGATGCTCGGCTTGGCCATTTTCGCTTCGACGGTGGCACGGGCCGGGGCAGCACCTTTTGGCAGCCACTGGTCCCACACCGAGTTCATCCCGGCAAAGTGCGCCTCGATGTCGTTCAGGTAAATCGTCGCCGACAGCAGGTGTTGTTTGTCAGTGCCGGCCAGATCAAGCAAACGCTCGATATTGGCAAGGACTTCGCGAGTCTGCTGTTCAATCCCGGCGTCGAAGTCGTCGCCGACCTGCCCGGCCAGATACACGGTGCCGTTGTGGCTGACGATCTGACTCATGCGCTCATTGGTGAGCTGGCGCTGGATTGCCATGTTTTGCGGACTCCTGAATTTTGTTGCCGTAACGGGAAATATCGAGGCCTTCGGCGCTGATCTGTGGTTTTTTCTTCGCCATCAGGTCGGCCAGCAAACGGCCGGAACCGCACGCCATGGTCCAACCGAGCGTGCCGTGACCGGTATTGAGGAACAGGTTCTTGAACGGCGTGGCGCCAACGATCGGCGTGCCGTCCGGGGTGGTCGGACGCAGACCGGTCCAGAAACTCGCCTCGGCCAGATTACCGCCCTGAGGATAAAGGTCGTTGACGATCATCTCCAGGGTTTCGCGGCGGCGCGGGTTCAGCGACAGGTCAAAACCGGCGATCTCGGCCATGCCGCCAACGCGGATGCGGTTGTCGAAACGGGTGATCGCGACTTTGTAGGTCTCGTCGAGAATAGTCGAGGTCGGAGCCATCGCCGGGTTGGTGATCGGCACGGTCAGCGAGTAACCCTTGAGCGGATACACCGGGGCCTTGATGCCCAGCGGCTTGAGCAATTGCGGCGAATAGCTGCCGAGGGCCAGCACGTAGCGGTCGGCGGTTTCCAGTTTGCCGTCGATCCACACGCCGTTGATGCGATCACCGGCGTAGTCGAGTTTCTGGATGTCCTGGCCGAAGCGGAATTCGACACCGAGTTTCACTGCCATTTCGGCGAGACGCGTGGTGAAGATCTGGCAGTCGCCAGTCTGGTCATTCGGCAGGCGCAGGGCGCCGGCGAGGATGTCAGTGACACCTGCCAGCGCTGGCTCGACGCGGGCAATGCCGGCGCGATCAAGGACTTCAAACGGCACGCCGGATTCTTTCAGCACGGCGATGTCTTTGGCGGCGTTATCCAGTTGCGCCTGGGTGCGGAACAATTGAGTGGTGCCGAGGCTGCGGCCTTCGTAGGCGATGCCGGTTTCGGCGCGCAATTCATCGAGGCAGTCGCGGCTGTACTCGGACAGACGCACCATGCGCTCCTTGTTCACCGCGTAACGGCTGGCGGTGCAGTTGCGCAGCATCTGCGCCATCCACAGGTACTGGTCGATGTCGGCAGTGGCCTTGATCGCGAGAGGGGCGTGGCGTTGCAGCAGCCACTTGATCGCCTTCAGCGGCACGCCCGGCGCGGCCCACGGCGAGGCGTAGCCCGGCGAGACCTGGCCGGCGTTGGCGAAACTGGTCTCCATGGCCGCAGCGGGCTGCCGGTCGACCACCACCACTTCAAACCCGGCACGGGCCAGATAGTAAGCACTGGCGGTACCGATGACGCCGCTACCCAAGACCATAACGCGCATTTTGTATCCCTCATCGCGGCTTTTCGCCGAGCTGTGTTGTTAGAGCAATGATGCGCGCAGTGTAAAAAAGAAATGCCAGTGCTTTTCACTATATAAGCGCCTATATTTGGCGACAATTCTCGGCAAAAACCCTTTTCACGGAGGCGCATCCCCTATGCGTACCAACACTCAGACCAAACGTGAGCTGGACAAGATCGACCGCAACATCTTGCGGATCCTGCAGGCGGACGGGCGGATTTCCTTTACCGAACTCGGGGAAAAGGTCGGCCTCTCCACCACGCCGTGCACCGAGCGGGTGCGACGTCTGGAGCGCGAAGGAATCATCATGGGCTACAACGCCCGGCTGAATCCGCAGCACTTGAAGGGTAGCTTGCTGGTGTTTGTCGAGATCAGCCTCGACTACAAATCCGGCGACACTTTCGAAGAGTTCCGCCGCGCGGTGCTGAAATTGCCGCACGTGCTGGAATGTCATTTGGTGTCAGGGGATTTCGACTATCTGGTGAAGGCGCGGATTTCCGAGATGGCTTCGTACCGCAAACTGCTGGGCGACATTCTGCTGAAGCTGCCGCATGTGCGGGAGTCGAAGAGTTATATCGTGATGGAAGAGGTTAAAGAGAGCTTGAGCTTACCTATTCCGGATTGAAGATCGGTGGCGCTCCATTCGCGAGCAGGCTCGCTCCCACAGGGAAATGCATTCCAAATGTGGGAGCGAGCCTGCTCGCGAAAGCGTCGACTCGGTCCCGAGTGAACGCGTTAAACCAGCACCTGCCGATTCGCCGCCATGTACTCGAATATCTGCTTCTCCACGCGCGGATGAATCAGCTCCACCGGCCGCCGCTCATTCGGGCATGGCAAGGTTTTGGTCGTGCCAAACAAGCGGCAAATCAACGGCCGCTCCTCATACACCGTGCAGCCATTCGGCCCCAGATGCACACAGTTCAACTCCTCCATCGCCGCATCCTGCTCGGCGCGGGTCTTGCGCGGCAGGCGGGACATTTCTTCCGGCGAAGTGGTCACTGGCCCGCAGCAGTCGTGGCAGCCGGGCACGCACTCGAACGAGGGGATCTGCTGACGCAAGGTGCGGACTGTCTGGCTGTTGCAGCTCATCGAAACGGTAACCAAGGTGGAATAGGCGCCAATTGTGCCGCAAAAGCCCTGATCCAGACACCGCCGGCCGACCAGTGTTGCCCACGTTCGGGCGTGCGGCTTATGCTCCGTCAAATTTTCTCGACACCTTAGCCGTTGGATGACGCCCATGACTGCCCGCGCCCAATCCCCCGCGAGCCAACCCCACGTTGCCTCTTATTACGCCGCCAGCAGCTTGCCGCAGCCGGATCATCCTGCGCTGCAAGGTGAAATGGTGGCTGATGTCTGCGTGGTTGGTGGCGGTTTTTCCGGGTTGAACACGGCACTGGAACTGGCTGAACGCGGCCTCAGCGTGGTGCTACTGGAAGCACACAAGATCGGCTGGGGCGCCAGTGGCCGCAACGGCGGGCAGTTGATTCGCGGCGTCGGCCACGGCCTCGATCAGTTCACCAACGTCATCGGCGCCGACGGCGTGCGCGAGATGAAACTCATGGGCCTGGAAGCGGTGGAAATCGTTCGTCAGCGCGTCGAGCGTTTTCAGATTGCCTGTGACCTGACCTGGGGCTACTGCGACCTCGCCAACAAACCGTCCGACCTCGAAGGCTTTGCCGAAGACGCCGAAGAATTGCGTGGCCTTGGCTATCGCTACGAAACCCGCTTGCTGCAAGCCAACGATATGCACACGGTGGTCGGCTCCAAGCGCTATGTCGGCGGATTGATCGACATGGGTTCAGGACATCTGCATCCGCTGAATCTGGCGCTGGGTGAAGCGGCAGCGGCGCAGCAATTGGGCGTCAAACTGTTTGAACACTCCGCAGTGACGCGTATCGATTACGGCCCCGAAGTCAAAGTCCATACAGCCCACGGTTTGGTACGCGCGAAAACGCTGGTGCTCGGCTGCAATGCCTATCTCAATGATCTGAACCCGCAACTCAGCGGCAAAGTCCTGCCCGCCGGCAGCTACATCATCGCCACCGAACCGTTGAGCGAAGAACAGGCGCACAGCCTGCTGCCGCAGAACATGGCGGTCTGCGACCAACGTGTCGCGCTGGATTACTACCGGCTCTCGGCCGATCATCGTTTGCTGTTCGGCGGTGCCTGTCATTATTCGGGGCGGGATCCGAAGGATATCGGCGCCTACATGCAGCCGAAGATGCTCGAAGTATTCCCGCAATTGGCCGGGGTGAAGATCGATTATCAGTGGGGCGGGATGATCGGTATCGGCGCAAACCGTTTGCCGCAGATTGGCCGGCTCGCGGATCAGCCAAATGTGTATTACGCCCAGGCGTACTCCGGGCACGGGGTGAATGCCACGCACCTGGCGGGCAAGTTGCTCGCCGAGGCGATCAGCGGCCAGCACAGCGGTGGCTTTGATCTGTTTGCCAAGGTGCCGCACATCACTTTCCCGGGCGGCAAGCATTTGCGCTCGCCGCTGTTGGCGTTGGGGATGTTGTGGCATCGGATGAAAGAGTTGGTCTGATTGATCGTTCCCACGCTCTGCGTGGGAATGCATCCAGTGACGCTCTGCGTCACAGCGGACGCGGAGCGTCCGGGGCGGCGTTCCCACGCAGAGCGTGGGAACGATCAGTGGTTATCAGATCCGCCAGAACGGCTTCAACCCCTCCTCCTGCGCCTGTTCACGCGTCAGCCCGATGTCCTTGAGCTGATCCGCCGTCAGCGCCAGCAACGCCTTTCGCGTGTGCAGACGATGCCAGAACAGATTCCAGCGACTCAGGCCGGATGGCGCGTTACGCATGAGATTGCGCGCGTTGTCCTTCTGCCCTGCCGCCAGTTCCTGACTGTGTAACGTCAGCCGCACATCGCTCAAGCCGTTCATTTTCGTTGCTCCTGTTTACTTGGGTAGCCAGAGATTCCATGATGCGCGGGCGAGCAAAACCGTTACAGATTCAAAGCAACTGTATTAACTCCATACAGATTTGCCGCCCTGAAGACTGAATTGTCGATTTCTGCCGCATCTGTACTGGTTTATCGAATCACCGCACCGAGGCAGAGCCATGACCCTTTATGTAAACCTTGCCGAATTGCTCGGCACGCGCATCGAAAACGGCTTCTATCGACCCGGCGATCGGTTGCCGTCTGTACGTGCCTTGAGCGTCGAACACGGGGTCAGCCTGAGCACGGTGCAACAGGCTTATCGCATGCTGGAAGACAGCGGTCTGGCTACGCCAAAGCCCAAGTCCGGCTACTTTGTGCCGGTTGGCCGCGAACTGCCGGAGCTGCCCGCCGTTGGCCGCCCGGCGCAACGGCCAGTGGAGATTTCGCAATGGGATCAGGTGCTGGAGTTGATTCGCGCAGTGCCGCGCAAGGATGTCGTGCAACTGGGTCGCGGCATGCCCGACATCAGCTCGCCAACGATGAAACCGCTGCTGCGCGGGCTGGCGCGGATCAGCCGCCGCCAGGACATGCCCGGTCTGTATTACGACAACATCCACGGCACCCTCGAATTGCGCGAGCAGATCGCCAGACTGATGCTTGATTCCGGCTGCCAGTTGAGCGCCAGCGACCTGGTCGTCACCACCGGTTGCCATGAAGCGCTGTCCACCAGCATCCACGCGATCTGCGAGCCGGGCGACATTGTCGCGGTGGACTCGCCAAGCTTTCACGGCGCTATGCAGACCCTCAAGGGCCTGGGCATGAAAGCCTTGGAAATCCCCACCGATCCCCTCACCGGCATCAGCCTCGAAGCCCTGGAACTGGCGCTGGAACAATGGCCGATCAAGGTCATCCAGCTCACCCCGAACTGTAACAACCCGCTCGGCTACATCATGCCGGAGTCGCGCAAACGCGCTCTGCTCAACCTCGCGCAGCGCTTCGACGTGGCGATCATCGAAGACGATGTGTATGGCGAACTGGCCTACACCTACCCGCGCCCACGCACGATCAAATCTTTCGACGAAGACGGCCGCGTATTGCTGTGCAGCTCGTTTTCCAAGACCCTGGCGCCAGGGCTGCGTATTGGCTGGGTCGCGCCGGGCCGATACCTCGAACGCGTGCTGCACATGAAATACATCAGCACCGGATCGACCGCACCGCAGCCGCAGATCGCCATCGCCGAATTCCTCAAGGCCGGTCATTTCGAACCGCACTTGCGGCGGATGCGCACGCAATACCAGCGCAGCCGCGACCTGATGATCGACTGGGTGACCCGCTATTTCCCGGCAGGCACCCGCGCCAGTCGGCCGCAAGGCAGCTTCATGTTGTGGGTCGAATTGCCGGAAGGTTTCGACACCTTGAAACTGAATCGTGAGTTGCACGACCAAGGCGTACAGATTGCCGTCGGCAGCATCTTTTCCGCCTCGGGCAAATACCGCAATTGCCTGCGGATGAACTACGCTGCCAAACCGACAGCGCAGATCGAAGAAGCGGTGCGCAAGGTCGGCGAGACCGCTGTCAGATTGCTGGCAGAAGCCGACTGACTTTTTTCCAGAGAACCGCGTCCATATGCCGACCCTAGCCGCCAACCGGAATGACCCTACGTGAGCTTCAGACAGCCCCTTCTCGCTTTGCTGTTACTCGCCTCGTTCCTGAGCGGCTGTGCCAGTCTCGATGTTCCGCGCGAATCCAGTCAGGCGTTGCCGGCTTCCGATTCCAGCTTCGGTCGTTCGATTCAGGCACAAGCGGCGCCCTATCAAGGCCGCTCGGGTTTTCGCCTGCTGTCCAACAGCAGCGAGGCGTTCACCGCGCGCGCCGAACTGATCCGCAACGCCCAGAGCAGTCTGGATCTGCAGTACTACATCGTCCACGACGGCATCAGCACGCGGATGCTGGTGGAGGAACTGCTCAAGGCTGCCGATCGTGGTGTACGTGTGCGCATTCTCCTCGACGACACCACCAGCGATGGCCTCGACCAGATCATCGCGACACTGGCGGCGCATCCACAGATTCAGATTCGCCTGTTCAACCCGCTGCATCTGGGCCGCAGCACCGGTGTCACCCGCGCGGCGGGGCGCTTGTTCAATCTGTCGCTGCAACATCGGCGCATGCACAACAAGCTGTGGCTGGCGGACAACAGCGTGGCCATCGTCGGCGGGCGCAATCTGGGCGACGAGTACTTCGACGCCGAGCCGAACCTGAATTTCACCGACATCGACATGCTCAGTGTCGGGCCGGTCGCCGAGCAACTCGGGCACAGTTTCGACCAGTACTGGAACAGCGCCCTGAGCAAACCGATCGACGAGTTCCTCACCAGCCAACCAACCGCCAAGGATCTGCAGAACACCCGCACGCGCCTGGAAGAGTCGCTGGAAGAAACCCGCAAACAGAATCACGCGCTGTATCAGCAATTGATGACCTTCAAGACTGAGCCGCGCATGGACATCTGGCGCAAAGAGCTGATCTGGGCATGGAATCAGGCGCTGTGGGACGCGCCGAGCAAGGTCTTGGCCAAGGGCGAGCCGGATCCGCAATTGCTGCTGACCACGCAACTGGCACCCGAGCTCAGAGGCGTGAGCAAAGAGCTGATCATGATTTCGGCGTACTTTGTGCCGGGACAGCCGGGGCTGGTTTACCTGACCGGTCGCGCCGACGCTGGGGTTTCCGTGAGCCTGTTGACCAACTCGCTGGAGGCCACCGACGTGCCGGCGGTGCACGGCGGGTATGCGCCGTATCGCAAAGCTCTGCTGGAGCATGGCGTGAAGTTGTATGAACTACGGCGCCAGCCTGGGGATAACTACGGCAGCGGTCCGCATGTGTTTTACAGCAAGTCGTTTCGTGGCTCGGATTCAAGCCTGCACAGCAAAGCGATGATTTTTGATCGGCAAAAGTCGTTTATCGGCTCGTTCAACTTCGACCCGCGCTCGGTGCTGTGGAACACCGAAGTCGGGGTCTTGGTCGACAGCCCCGAGCTGGCCGAACATGTTCGCGAACTGGCCTTGCAAGGCATGGCGCCAGCGTTGAGCTATGAGGCGAAGCTTGAGAACGGGCAGATCGTCTGGGTGACTGAGGACAACGGCCAAATGCATACACTGAGCAAAGAGCCGGGGAGTTGGTGGCGACGATTCAACGCGTGGTTCAGCACCACTGTCGGCCTTGAGCGAATGCTTTAAAAAGCAAAAGATCGCAGCCTTCGGCAGCTCCTACAGAACGAATGCATTGCAACTGTAGGAGCTGCCGAAGGCTGCGATCTTTTGATCTTAGGCAGGCTCGGTTATGGGTCCGAATGCCCCTTGGCGCAAGAGCAGAATCACCAACCCAAACGCCCCAATCGCCATCAACAACGGCAACGCATGCCCACTGATCCACTGACTGCCCGCCCCGGCCGCGAGCGGCCCGACCAGACATCCCACGCCCCACAGCTGTGCAATATGCGCATTCGCCCGCACCAGTGCATCGTCGCGATAACGCTCGCCAATCAAAATCAACGACAGGGTGAACAACCCGCCGGCACTCGCCCCGAACAATACCCACAGCGGCCAGATGAGCAGCGTATCGAGCAACAGCGGGATCGCCAGACTCGACAGCATCAACACCAGCGCACAACCGGCGAACAACGTGCGCCGCGACAGGTAGTCGGCCAACGCGCCAATCGGCAATTGCAGCAGCGCATCGCCCACCACCACCGTGCTGACCATCGCCAGTGCAATCTCGGCGGTAAAACCCTGCTGCAGGCAATACACCGGCAGCAGCGTCAAGATCATCGCCTCGAACGCGGCGAACAATGAAACCGCCCAGGCAATCGCTGGCAGCTCACGAGCGAATCCCCACAGGTCACGGAACGTTACGCTGCTCGCTTCGCTGCTGGGTGCACCGCTGCGGCCCAGCAGCAACAAGGGCGAAACCAGCAGCAGGCCGACGCCGACCCAGAAACCGTAATCATGCTCGGTACCCAGCGCGCCCAGCAGTAACGGGCCGGAGAGCTGGCTCAACGCATAGCTGCTGCCATACAGCGCCACCAATCGTCCGCGCCAGTTCTCGACCACCAGTTGATTGATCCAGCTCTCGCCGAGGATGAACACGATGGTCAGGATCACGCCGATCATCAGGCGCAATACCAGCCAGATCGGGTAGCTCGGCAACAGCGCCAGCAGGCCGATGGACAGCGCTCCAGCCCACAGACACAGGCGCATCAGGTTGGCCGTACCGAAGCGTGCCGCCAGATGGCTGGAAATTTTCGCGCCCAACAACACGCCAATCGCCGGCATCGCCGCCATCACACCGATGGCGAAAGAGCCGTAACCCCAACCCTCCAGGCGCAACGACACCAACGGCATGCTGACCCCCAGGGCCAGGCCGACACTCAAGACAGACGCCAACACGGCGAAATACGTCGCCCACCGCATGTTCCACGCTCCTGTGGATAATTATTTTTAGAGGCCACATCAAGCAAATGTGGGAGCGAGCCTGCTCGCGAAAGCGGTTTCACATTCAGCACAAGGGCTGACTGATACACCGCTTTCGCGAGCAGGCTCGCTCCCACAGGGATCTGCCTCGTCTGGAGGATCTGCTCTCGCGAACAGCCCCTCCTAACGGCTTACAGCTTGATCCACGTCGCTTTCAGCTCAGTGTATTTGTCGAACGCGTGCAGCGACTTGTCGCGGCCGTTGCCCGACTGCTTGAAGCCGCCAAACGGTGCGGTCATGTCGCCGCCGTCGTACTGGTTGACCCACACACTGCCGGCACGCAGAGCCTTGGCGGTCAGGTGTGCCTTGGAGATGTCCTGGGTCCAGACCGCAGCGGCCAAGCCGTAAGGCGTGTCGTTGGCGATCTGGATAGCTTCCTCGGCAGTATCGAAGGCGATAACCGACAGTACCGGCCCGAAAATCTCTTCCTGAGCGATTTTCATCGCGTTGCTCACGCCGTCGAAAATCGTTGGCTCGACGTAGGTGCCACCGGTTTCCTGCAGGATGCGCTTGCCGCCAGCGACCAGTTTGGCGCCATCGCTGTGGCCGGATTCGATGTACGACAGCACGGTATTCATCTGCTGCGTATCCACCAGTGCACCGACATTGGTCGCCGGGTCCAGCGGATTGCCCGGCTTCCAGGCCTTCAGCGCCTCAATCACCATCGGCAGGAATGTGTCCTTGATCGAACGCTCGACCAGCAGACGCGAACCGGCGGTGCAGACTTCACCCTGGTTGAAGGCGATGGCGCTGGCGGCGGATTCAGCGGCGGCTTGCAGATCCGGCGCATCGGCAAAGACGATGTTCGGGCTCTTGCCGCCGGCTTCCAGCCAGACGCGTTTCATGTTTGATTCGCCGGAGTAGATCATCAATTGCTTGGCGATCTTGGTCGAACCGGTAAATACCAGCGTATCGACGTCGTTGTGCAGGGCCAGCGCCTTGCCGACGGTGTGGCCGTAGCCCGGCAGCACGTTGAGCACGCCTTTCGGAATACCGGCTTCAACAGCCAGCGCAGCGATGCGGATGGCGGTCAGCGGGGATTTTTCCGACGGCTTGAGGATCACCGAGTTACCGGTCGACAATGCCGGGCCGAGTTTCCAGCAGGCCATCATCAATGGGAAGTTCCACGGTACGATGGCGCCGACCACCCCCACTGGCTCGCGAGTCACCAGACCCAGTTGATCGTGCGGCGTAGCGGCGACTTCGTCGTAAATCTTGTCGATCGCTTCACCGCTCCAGCTCAGCGCTTGCGCCGCGCCCGGAACGTCGATGTACAGCGAATCACTGATCGGCTTGCCCATGTCGAGGGTTTCGAGCAGGGCCAGTTCCTCGGCATGCTGCTTGAGCAGGCCGGCAAAACGGATCATGGTGGCTTTGCGTTTGGTCGGCGCCAAGCGCGACCAGACGCCGGAATTGAAGGTGGCGCGGGCGTTTTCCACGGCGCGCTGAGCGTCGGCGGCGTCACAGCTGGCAATCTTGCCGAGCAGACGGCCATCGACCGGGCTGATGCACTCGAAGGTCTCGCCGGAGACGGCGTCGGTGTATTCGCCATTGAGGTAGGCGCGGCCTTCAATCTTCAGGTCGTGGGCGCGTTGTTCCCAGTCGGCACGAGTCAGGGTGGTCATTTAAGTGTCCTCCTCTTGTTCAATACGAGCGCCGCGCGATCGTCGCCAGCGTCCTCAAAAATTCTGCCCGGCCAGCCTGCATTTCGGCCCAAGGCACCCGCCACCCTAAACCAGCGGCCGGGGTTGTTTCAATATATTTGACATAAGCCGGCTATACGGCCTTGCGGTGTTCATTTTAATAAACATAGACTTTCGCCCATTCCAACCATCACGTCGTCATTACGGGAGAAAACAACAATGAACATCCAGAACGTCGTCGACATCAGCCTGACCAGCAGCGAAGCCGAACGCTATCGTCCGGACCCGGCGAAAGTGCTCAAGGGTGATCCTGAGCAAGCGGTGTTCCACCAATACGAAAGCCCTTGTGGGCAGATGGGCGTTGGTGTGTGGGAAGGCGCGGTGGGTCAGTGGACAGTGAACTACACCGAGCATGAATACTGCGAGATCTTGCAGGGCGTTTCGGTGCTGCGTGATGGCGATGGCAATGCCAAGACCTTGCGTGTTGGTGACCGGTTTGTGATTCCAGCGGGGTTTCGTGGCACTTGGGAAGTGCTGGAGGCTTGCCGCAAGGTCTATGTGATCTTTGAACAGAAAAGCTGATCCGACACACACGGTGACGAGCAGGGTAAGGCATGTCCAGCAGGTTTGAGTGAAACTTCGGCTGGCCGCTTAGGAATCGAGAAAAGATCAGTCAAACCAAGAGGTTAGTCTGATTCGATGAATAGGGGCCTCAACTCAAACCAAAGCAAGGAGGCACAATGTCCAGCCAATGCAATCTCTACAACGCGCAATTTTTCCTCGGCGATGTTGCTACTACTGACAACCTGCTCGCTGTGCGCAACGCAGCCGGAGTAACAAAGCATCGCCTCGAAGTGCCGGATGGCATGTACAACCTGCGCACTGATGCGGACCGCATCAGAGTCCTGGTCAACGAGAAAAACCAGATCATTGAACTGATCTGTGGTTGATCGATCAGGCTTCAAGGCAACAAAAAAGGCCCGTATCGTGAGATACGGGCCTTTTTCGTAAGTCCGGAAAAATCAATTACTTGATTTTGCCTTCCTTGTAGATCACGTGCTTGCGAACAACCGGATCATATTTCTTGATCTCGATTTTGTCCGGGGTAGTACGCTTGTTCTTGTCGGTAGTGTAGAAGTGACCAGTACCGGCGCTCGAGATCAAACGAATCAATTCACGCATGATTAGCTCCCTTAAATCTTGCCATCGCGGCGAAGTTCGGCGAGCACGACAGTGATGCCACGCTTGTCGATGATACGCATGCCTTTGGCAGATACGCGCAGACGCACAAAACGTTTCTCTTCTTCAACCCAGAAGCGGTGATGCTGCAGGTTCGGCAGGAAACGACGACGGGTTTTGTTGTTTGCGTGGGAAATGTTATTCCCAGTCACCGGACCCTTACCGGTAACTTGACATACTCTCGACATGCCTCAGCCCTCTAAAACCACATGCCCAACCCGGCATGGGTTGGCCGCTTAATCTCTCAGTCATTTGGCGCCAGGCGCCGCGTTTCTTTAGAGGTCTTACCGGCTACACCTACAGTGAAGGAACCGGGCCCCTAGAAAAGAGCGCTGCTTTATACCAGAAAGACCCGGGTGCAACAACATTCGGTGTGCAATCAATCCATAAAAAGACGCTTTTTCAGCCTGCGAACGCCTTGGATAAAGGCTGGCATCGATTTTTACCACTCGTCGCAGAAAATCGTCCTCACGGCCGATCCAGACTTTTTACCGCGCGCCGCAGTCTGAAAAACCGCCATCACTGTGCCCCGAAAATGCAAAAAGGGGATAGTCATTTGTAATCCAGACCTCTAGGGTAGGCCTTTTCCAGACTGCACTTGCAGATGGGCCTTCGATCTGTAAAAGGAAACCGACCATGCGCCTCGCTGCCCTACCCCTGTTGCTCGCCCCGCTCCTGCTGAGCCCCCTGGCCCAGGCCGCCGCGCTGAGCGTCTGCACCGAGGCCAGCCCTGAAGGGTTCGATGTGGTGCAATACAACTCGCTGACCACCACCAACGCCTCGGCCGACGTGCTGATGAACCGTCTGGTGGATTTCGACACCGCCAGCGGCAAAGTCGTGCCGAGCCTGGCCGACAGCTGGGAAGTCAGCACCGATGGCCTGACTTACGTGTTCAAACTGCACCCGCAGGTGAAGTTTCATACGACTGACTACTTCAAGCCAAGCCGTGAACTGACCGCCGAAGACGTCAAATTCAGCTTCGACCGCATGCTCGACCCGGCCAATCCGTGGCACAAGGTCGCCCAGAGCGGCTTCCCGCATGCGCAGTCGATGCAGTTGCCGGCACTGATCAAGAAAATCGACGCACTTGACCCGCTCACCGTGCGCTTCACCCTTGATCACCCGGATTCGACGCTCCTGGCGACTCTGAGCATGGGCTTCGCTTCGATCTACTCCGCCGAATACGCCGACAAGCTGATGAAGGCCGGCGCGACCGACAAGCTCAACAGCCAGCCGATTGGCACCGGCCCGTTCGTCTTCAACCGTTTCCAGAAAGACGCGGCGATCCGCTACAAGGCCAACCCGGATTACTTCGGCGGCAAGCCTGCGGTGGATCCGTTGATCTTCGCCATTACCCCGGACGCCAACGTGCGCCTGCAGAAACTGCGGCGCAATGAATGCCAGATCGCCCTGTCGCCAAAACCGTTGGACGTACAGGCCGCGCTGAAAGAGCCGACACTGAAAGTCGAAAAGACTGACGCGTTCATGACCGCATTCGTCGGCATCAACAGTCAGCATCCGCCACTGGACAAGCCGGAGGTGCGTCAGGCAATCAACCTTGCCTTCGACAAGGCCAACTACATCAAGGCTGTGTTTGAAGACACCGCAGAAGCGGCCAATGGCCCTTATCCGCCGAACACCTGGAGTTACGCGAAGAGTCTGCCGGGTTACCCGCACGATGTTGCCAAAGCCAAGGCACTGATGGCCAAGGCAGGATTGAAGGACGGGTTTCAGACCACCATCTGGACACGCCCGTCAGGCAGCCTGCTAAACCCGAATCCAAGCCTCGGTGCGCAATTGCTGCAATCGGATCTGGCGGAAATCGGCATTCAGGCAGAAATCCGCGTGATCGAATGGGGCGAATTGATTCGTCGCGCGAAGGCCGGCGAGCATGACCTGCTGTTCATGGGCTGGGCCGGTGACAATGGCGACCCGGACAACTTCCTTACGCCGCAGTTTTCCTGCGCCGCGGTCAAATCGGGCACCAATTTCGCGCGGTACTGCAATGCCGATCTGGACAGGTTGATCAGCGCCGGCAAGACCACCAGCGAACAAGGCGTGCGTACCAAGCTGTACGAACAGGCGCAGACGCAGATTCAGCAGCAGGCGTTGTGGCTGCCGCTGGCGCACCCGACGGCCTACGCACTGACGCGTAAAGACGTGCAGGGTTACTCGGTAAGCCCGTTCGGCCGGCAGGACTATTCCAAGGTCAACCTCAAATAACCTGCCTTACACATAACCTGTAGGAGTGAGCCTGCTCGCGATAGCAATCTTCCAGCCACCAAACATGTTGACTGAAATGAAGCCATCGCGAGCAGGCTCACTCCTACATGGACTTGCGTTTTGTCCCTAGAACTACATCCAGCCACACTCCGCCATCGACAGCGGCTCACCATCGCCGACGATGAAGTGATCCAGCACTCGCACATCAATCAGCTCCAGCGTCTTCTGCAGGCGCTTGGTCAGCAATCGATCAGCCTGACTGGGGTCAGTGTTCCCCGATGGATGGTTGTGGCACAGGATCAACGCCGCCGCGTTATTGGCCAAACATCGCTTCACAACTTCGCGTGGATGCACGCTGGTGTTGTCGATCGAGCCGCGAAAGAGGATCTCGAAATTCAGTACTTGATGTTTGGAGTCGAGAAACAGGCAACCAAACACCTCATGCGGTTCGTGACGCAGCATCGATTTCAGATAATCGCGAACGACCTGAGGGTTTTCCAGGGCTGGTTTCTGCCGTGATTTCTCAGCCAGATGCCGCCTGTTCATTTCCTGAGCAGCTTGCAGTTGCGCAAACTTCGCCGGCCCGAGTCCCAATTGTTTGCTGAAGGCGTGCTGGTCGGCCTCAAGCAGCAAACGCAGGCTGCCGAATTGAGTCAACAGATTGCGCGCCAGGTCCACAGCGCTTATTCCGGGCAATCCGGTGCGCAGAAAAATCGCCAATAACTCAGCGTCCGAAAGGCTCGCTGCCCCGTGCTCCAATAACCTTTCCCGCGGCCGTTCCGCCGCAGGCCAATCGCGAATACTCATACACATTCCCTGTCTGTGGGCGCCGCTGTTCCGTAGCGGTCGCTGTGATATCTTAGCCCATCTTTTTTGCGGGCGAATTCACCCTGGGGAGGGGGGTTCGCCACGTATGTCACCCACGAAATGAAAGGCAGACCTATGCAGCGGCTGTATCGGAAACGCATCGTTCTGGGCGTCGGCGGCGGCATTGCGGCCTACAAGAGCGCCGATCTGGTTCGTCGCCTGATCGATCAGGGCGCTGAAGTGCGCGTGGTGATGACCCATGGCGGCGCCGAGTTCATCACCCCGCTGACCATGCAAGCGCTGTCCGGCCACCCGGTGCACCTCGACTTGCTCGACCCGGCTGCCGAAGCCGCGATGGGCCACATCGAGTTGGCCAAGTGGGCCGATCTGGTGCTGATCGCCCCGGCCACCGCCGACCTGATCGCCCGCCTTGCCCAAGGCATCGCCAATGATTTGCTGACCACTCTGGTACTGGCCACCGACGCCGTCGTCGCCGTTGCTCCGGCCATGAATCAGGCGATGTGGCGCGACCCGGCGACCCAGGCCAACCTGCAACTCCTGGAAAGCCGTGGCCTGAAGACCTTCGGCCCAGCCTCGGGCAGTCAGGCCTGCGGCGATGTCGGCATGGGCCGCATGATGGAAGCCACCGATCTGGCGCAATGCGCGGCGGACTGCTTCCAGCGTCAGGCTCTGACCGGCAAGCACGTGGTGATTACCGCCGGCCCGACCCAGGAAAACATCGACCCGGTGCGCTACATCACCAACCACAGCTCCGGCAAAATGGGCTTTGCCCTCGCCGAAGCAGCAGTTGAAGCCGGCGCCCGCGTCACCTTGATCAGCGGCCCGGTGCACCTGCCGACCCCGGATCGCGTCACGCGCATCGATGTGGTCAGCGCTCGCGACATGCTCGCGGCCTGCGAATCGGCGATCCCGTGCGACGTGTTCATCGCCTCGGCAGCCGTTGCGGACTACCGCCCGGAAGTCGTCGCCCCGCAAAAACTCAAGAAAGATCCTACGAGCGGTGACGGCTTCGTCCTGCAAATGGTGCGTAACCCGGACATCCTGGCCACCATTGCGACCCGTCCCGACCGTCCGTTCAGTGTCGGCTTTGCCGCCGAGACCGAACACCTGCTCGACTACGCTGCACGCAAGCTGAAGGACAAGAATCTCGATTTAATCGTCGCCAACGACGTTGCCAACCCGAGCATCGGTTTCAACAGTGAAGAAAACGCCTGCAGCGTGATTGACCGTGCGCTGCACGCCACGGTTTTCTCCCAGACCAGCAAAAGCAAGATCGCTCGCCAGCTGGTCACTTTTATCGCCGAACGTCTGAACCAGGTTTAATTTACATGCACGCTTTGCAAGCCAAGATCCTCGACCCACGCATCGGCAGCGAATTCCCGCTGCCGCAATACGCCACACCAGGCTCCGCTGGCCTCGACCTGCGCGCCATGCTGGATCAGGACATCGTGATCAAGCCGGGTGAAACCGTGCTGATCCCCACCGGTCTGTCGGTTTACATCGGCGACCCGAACCTCGCCGCGCTGATCCTGCCGCGCTCGGGCATGGGCCATAAGCACGGCATTGTGCTGGGCAACCTCGTCGGCCTGATCGACTCCGATTACCAGGGCCCGTTGATGGTGTCGTGCTGGAACCGTGGCCAGACCGATTTCACCATGACCGTCGGCGAACGCCTGGCGCAATTGGTGCTGGTACCGGTGGTACAGGCGCACTTTGAAATGGTTGAAGAGTTCGTCGAAACCGAACGCGGCACCGGCGGGTTTGGCCACACCGGCACTAAATAACCGGAGTCATCTTCTGTAGGAGCTGCCGCAGGCTGCGATCTTTTGATTTTTAAGATCAAGATCAATAGATCGCAGCCTGCGGCAGCTCCTACAGGGGGAAGTTTCAGGCAGATCAACTGAAAGGTTTAACACCGAAAATCAAGGTTTTGCCGGCCGAAAGCCACGCTAGCCGAGGCGTCATGGCCCTTTCATACCACGAACTCTCTGTGGAAAACGCCGTCATACCCTTCAGTTTGAGCCTGCCGTCGAACGATTCGTCGGTCTGTCCCGCCACTTTCGAGATGGAGCATTTCCGTAGATGAGCACCCCAGCCAAGATTGCCCCGAAGCTGCCCGACAGCATTTTCCGCGCCTATGACATTCGCGGCACCGTGCCGGAATTCCTCAATGCCGAAACCGCTTACTGGATCGGTCGCGCCATCGGCTCGCAGAGCCTGGCCCAGGGTGAGCCGAACGTTTCCGTCGGTCGCGATGGCCGCCTGTCCGGCCCCGAACTGGTTGCCGAGCTGATCCGCGGTATCGCCGAAAGCGGCTGCCACGTCAGCGACGTTGGCCTGGTGCCGACGCCGGCGCTGTATTACGCCGCCAATGTGCTGGCCGGCAAGTCGGGCGTGATGCTCACCGGCAGCCACAACCCGTCGAACTACAACGGTTTCAAGATCGTCATCGCCGGCGACACCCTCGCCAACGAACAGATTCAGGTGCTGCATGAGCGCATCAAAACCAACAATCTGAGCAGCGGCACCGGCAGCGTTACTCAGGTCGAAATCCTCGATCGCTACAACACCGAAATCGTCCAGGACATCAAACTGGCGCGGCGCATGAAGGTCGTGGTCGACTGCGGCAACGGCGCGGCAGGCGTGATCGCCCCGCAACTGATCGAGGCGCTGAACTGCGAAGTCATCCCGCTGTTCTGCGAAGTCGACGGCAACTTCCCGAACCATCACCCGGATCCGGGCAAGCCGGAAAACCTCGTCGACCTGATCGCCAAGGTCAAGGAAAGCAACGCCGACATCGGCCTGGCCTTCGACGGCGACGGTGACCGTGTCGGCGTGGTGACCAACACCGGGAGCATCGTCTACCCGGATCGCCTGCTGATGCTGTTCGCCCGCGACGTAGTCGCACGCAACCCGGACGCCGAGATCATTTTCGACGTCAAATGCACCCGTCGCCTGGTGCCGCTGATCAAGGAGTACGGTGGTCGTCCGCTAATGTGGAAGACTGGTCATTCGTTGATCAAAAAGAAAATGAAACAGTCCGGTGCGCTATTGGCCGGTGAAATGAGCGGGCACATCTTCTTCAAGGAGCGCTGGTTCGGTTTCGACGACGGCATCTACAGCGCCGCACGGCTGCTGGAGATCCTCAGCAAGGAAAAATCCACCGCGGAGGAGCTGTTTGCGACCTTCCCGAACGATATTTCTACGCCGGAAATCAATATCCATGTGACCGAAGAGAGCAAATTCAGCATCATTGATGCACTGCACGACGCACAGTGGGGCCCAGGCGCTGACCTGACCACCATTGACGGCGTGCGAGTCGACTACGCCAAAGGCTGGGGCCTGGTGCGCGCGTCCAACACCACACCGGTGCTGGTGCTGCGCTTCGAGGCCGATGACGAGGCTGAATTACAGCGCATCAAGGACGTGTTCCACGCCCAATTGAAGCGCGTTGCACCTGATCTCCAACTACCGTTCTGATCCACCCGGAGCCCTGAATGACCCTCGAACGCGAAGCCGCCGCCCATACCGCCCAGGTCCTGTCCGAAGCGTTGCCTTACATCCGACGCTATGTCGGCAAGACTCTGGTGATCAAATACGGCGGCAACGCGATGGAAAGCGAGGAGCTGAAAACCGGCTTCGCCCGCGACATCGTCTTGATGAAAGCCGTGGGCATCAACCCGGTGGTCGTGCACGGTGGCGGCCCGCAGATCGGTGATCTGCTCAAGCGCCTGTCGATCGAAAGCCACTTCGTCGACGGCATGCGCGTCACCGACGCCGCGACCATGGACGTGGTCGAAATGGTCTTGGGCGGGCAGGTCAACAAAAGCATCGTCAACCTGATCAACCGTCACGGCGGCAGCGCCATCGGCCTGACCGGTAAAGACGCCGGGCTGATTCGCGCGAAGAAGCTCACCGTGACCCGCCAGACACCGGAGATGACCCAGCCGGAAATCATCGACATCGGTCAGGTAGGTGAAGTGGTCGGGATCAACACCGAACTGCTGAACCTGCTGGTCAAAGGCAACTTCATCCCGGTGATTGCGCCGATCGGCGTCGGTGAGAATGGCGAGTCGTACAACATCAACGCTGACCTGGTCGCCGGTAAAGTCGCCGAGGCCCTGAAAGCCGAGAAGCTGATGCTGCTCACCAACATCGCCGGCCTGATGGACAAGTCGGGCACCGTATTGACCGGCCTGAGCACTCAGCAGGTCGACGATCTGATTGCCGATGGCACCATCTACGGCGGCATGCTGCCGAAGATCCGTTGCGCGCTGGAAGCGGTTCAGGGCGGCGTTGGCAGCTCGCTGATCATCGACGGCCGGGTACCGAATGCGATCCTGCTGGAAATCTTCACCGACACCGGTGTGGGTACGCTGATCAGCAATCGCAAGCGTCCTTGATCGGTAATCGCTGAACAGCAAAAGATCGCAGCATTCGTCAGCTCCTACAGAAACGTCGTTTTGTACGAAGTCTCTGTAGGAGCTGACGAAGTCTGCGATCTTTTTTATGCGCGCAAGAAACATCCGATACAACTCAGCGAAACGTCCGACACTCCCTCCGAACAAATCTCCCTAGGATCTTCCCTTCACCCACCGGAGATTGACTCATGCAAAAAGACTACGTCCCTTACGGCAGCGATGTTTCCCCAGGCACTTACGAGTGCGTTGATTGCGGCCATCAGTATTCCAATCAAGCCAAAACCTCGATGCCACCGTGCCCACAGTTTCGCAAAACGGCGCACGCGTTGAATGGCTGGAAAATCCTCACCGGGCAAGGTGATGCGATCAAAGACCCTTATCCAGAACAGCCTGCCAACATCAAAAGCGCCGAGGTCATCACGCCCTCGGACAAAAAATAACTCCGGAGCGCCTGAGCCATGCAGATCTCGTTCACGATCGACGCCGACGCTTTCGAGCTGGAACAAAAGGAACCGGTCAAAAAGACCTTGCGCATTGGCGACGCGGAAATCGCCCACGCCCTGCAGCGTATCGCCAAGGCCAGCCTGACCGAATACCTGAAAATGCTGGTCGAGGGCGGCATGCCCAGCCGGGCCGACGAGGCCAAACAGGATCGCCTGCTCTACCTGATTCAAAGCTACTTCGGACAAACGCTGCCGACGGAATCGCAGATCTCGACGATCTTTCAGCTGACCCAAAGCCAAAGCAAAACCTTGCTGAAGAACACGGTATCGCGCTTTCGCAATCAGCTCGATGACATCCTCCAGCACAGCATGCGTGCCGTGATCGAGACCGCAGAGCACGCGCAAACCGTGTTTCTGGTGGTGATCAGTTCGGACGTGATACGCGATGAGCTGAACATGCTGATCACCCAGAACGAGCCGACCTTCAAACCCATTACCAAGCGCAAGGGCAGCGCCGGGCAGTTCGAGATCAGCGAGGATTCTCACGCCTTGCTCTGCGCGACGTTGGGGCTCAATGCCGTTCAGTGACATCGTCGCGGTCAGTGGCTTGCTGCTGACCCTGACCACGTTCATGTTCAATCTGGCGTGGCCGGCGCTCAGTGAAGCGTTGGCGCTGGATGAATACCAGTCTGGCCCACAGAGCCGAAGGCGAAGTCGAGAGAAAGTAGGGAAGGCGTTTTATTCGCGGGCGCTGCCGTTGACGTGCGCGTTTGTTGGGCTGTTTTACGTCCACCTACCCTCGGCCATTCGCATCTTGAGTACTAGCACACTGGATCTTTGGAACTTCGACGTGAGCAGTGCCCTTTACGTGATGGTCGTGTGGGCGCTCCTGGTTTTGGCACTGTTCAACGGGCTGATTGCGGCAAAAATCGCTCTTAAATGGAGCAGCCTCCGCTGAAACAGCGGCGGCTTCACTGTTTCAGGCTTTTTCAACAAACGCTGAAATACTATATTTTAGTGAAATATCGACAAATTTGATGTCGTTGGTGGTTACGGACCCGTGTCAGTAAGACGATTCGTAGAAGATAGCCAGATCCTGGAAGACCGAACACCGGAACAGTGGCAGCAAGATGCTTTTGGCCAGGTTGATGCGTTACTGCGCGCACTGCGCCTGCGTGATTAATGCTTTTGACAGTGACAAAAAAGCCCTGTCTTCACAGGGCTTCTCGTCGTCAGACACCGAATTGGGCGCGGTAGGCTTCTACGGCTGGCAGGTGCTGTTTGAGTTGCGGATCGTCAGCGAGGAATTCCAGCACCTGATTCAGCGAAACAATGCTGATCACCGGGATGCCGAAGTCGCGCTCGACTTCCTGAATCGCCGACAACTCACCGTTGCCACGCTCCTGACGGTTCAAGGCGATCAGCACGCCAGCGGCCTTGGCACCCTCCTGGGAAGCGATGATCTGCATCACTTCGCGGATTGCCGTACCGGCGGTAATCACGTCATCGATGATCAGCACGTCACCGGTCAACGGCGCGCCGACCAGACTGCCGCCTTCGCCGTGAGCCTTGGCTTCCTTGCGGTTGAAGCACCATGGCAGGTCACGGTCGTGATGCTCGGCCAGCGCGACGGCAGTGGTCGCCGCCAACGGGATGCCTTTGTAGGCCGGGCCGAACAGGACGTCGAAAGGAATGCCGCTTTCGGCAATGGCTGCAGCGTAGAAACGCCCCAGCTGGGCCAGGGCCGAACCCGAGTTGAACAGGCCGGCGTTGAAGAAGTAAGGACTGGTGCGCCCGGACTTCAGGGTGAACTCACCGAAGCGCAAAACGCCGCGATCGATGGCAAAACGAATGAAATCGCGCTGATACGCTTGCATGAAAAAAACCCCAAATACCACGGATTTAGCTAATTAGCTTGACGCCGTGTATCATACACGCACGCGATTTTTGGGGCCATTTATGCGGATCATCAGTGTGAACGTCAATGGTATTCAGGCTGCAGTCGAGCGTGGTTTGCTCAGTTGGCTGCAAGCACAGAATGCCGACGTCATCTGCCTGCAGGACACCCGTGCCTCCGCCTTTGAACTGGATGACCCAGCCTTCCAACTGGATGGCTACTTCCTTTATGCCTGCGATGCTGAAGTCCCTGCCCAAGGTGGCGTGGCTTTGTACTCGCGGTTGCAACCGAAGGCTGTCATCAGCGGTCTCGGTTTCGAGACGGCCGACCGCTACGGGCGCTACCTGCAAGCAGATTTCGACAAAGTCAGTATTGCCACCTTGCTGCTCCCTTCGGGGATGAACGGCGATGAGGACTTGAACCAGAAGTTCAAGCTCATGGACGACTTCGGCAAGTACCTGGACAAACAGCGACGCAAACGTCGCGAGTACATTTATTGTGGCTCGCTGTACGTGGCGCAGCAGAAGCTCGACATCAAGAACTGGCGCGACAGCCAGCAATCCCCGGGCTTCCTGGCGCCAGAACGCGCCTGGATGGACGAGATTGTCGGCAACATGGGCTATGTCGATGCCCTGCGCGAAGTCAGCCGTGAAGGCGACCAGTACAGCTGGTGGCCGGACAACGAACAGGCCGAGATGCTCAATCTGGGCTGGCGCTTCGATTACCAGATCCTGACTCCAGGCCTGCGACGCTTCGTACGCAGCGCACGCCTGCCACGTCAACCGCGGTTCTCGCAGCATGCGCCGCTGATCGTCGACTACGACTGGACGCTGACCATCTAAGCGTCGTTTCGCAGTACAAAAAATGCCCATATCGCAAGATACGGGCATTTTTTATGCGTCACTTCCAGACAGGATCGAATTCAGACTGCCGCGAAGAACGGTAAGGCCAAATACAGCTTGATCACGATGACATTGATAATGTCGATGAAGAACGCTCCGACCATCGGCACCACCAGAAACGCGATCTGTGAGGGGCCGTAGCGCTGCGTTACGGCCTGCATGTTGGCAATGGCAGTCGGCGTGGCGCCCAGGCCAAAACCGCAATGCCCCGCCGCCAGCACGGCAGCATCATAGTTGCGACCCATCACCCGGAATGTCACGAAAATCGCGAACAGCGCCATGACCATGGCCTGCATCGCCAGAATGATGAAGATCGGCAGCGCAAGCGCGGCCAGATCCCACAACTTGAGCGACATCAGGGCGATCGCCAGAAACAACGACAGGCTGACATTGCCCAGTACCGAGACTTCACGCTCAAACACCTGATACAAGCCCAGTGCTGAAAGACCGTTGCGCAGCACCACGCCGACAAACAACACACAAACAAACGTCGGTAACTCGAACGCAGTCCCGTGCAACAGGCCATTCAACAGATTGCCCGCCAGCAAGCTCACGGCAATCAGAGCCAGGGTTTCGACAAACGAAAATGGCGTGATCGAGCGCTCTTTGTTCGGCTGCTCAAAACCCTTTGGCAATCGTGGTGCTTCCTGTTGATTGCAACCGGGCACTTCCACACGCTTGATGAGCAAACGCGCGACCGGTCCACCAATCAAACCACCCAGTACCAGACCAAACGTCGCAGAGGCCATCGCCAGTTCGGAGGCAGAGGCCAGACCATACTTCTCACTGAATACCGTGCCCCACGCAGCACCGGTACCGTGACCGCCCGCCAGGGTGATCGAGCCGGTCAGCAACCCCATCAATGGGTCGAGCCCGAGCATTTTTGCCAGCCCGATTCCCATCGCGTTCTGCACCACCAACAACCCGGTAACGGCCAGCAGGAAGATCCCCACGATGCGCCCGCCCTTCTTCAGGCTGGCGAAATCGGCGCTCAGACCGATAGTGGCAAAAAAGGCCAGCATTAAAGGTGTTTGCAGGGAAGTATCAAAACGAATTTCAATATCGAACGTTCGCAGCAATAACAAAACCAAGGCAACTACCAAGCCACCTGCGACAGGTTCAGGAATATTGTAACTGCGCATGAAGCCAACACGCATAACGAGCCCGCGGCCCAGTAGAAGTACTAAGGAAGCGGCCACAAGCGTTCCGTAAAAATCGAGCTGAATCATTGGGATTATTCTTGGCTATTTATTCAGAGGCGAATTTTTTACCTTCGTCCGCCCCTGAACAGGCTGATTGTCTCAACACTGATTACTCGGAAATTCAAGAGCCTTCGTTGGCTTGAACATATCTTAATATTTCAGAAGAAATATTAGCCGAGCAACTTTAACAATCGTCGGACTTGATTCCAAGGACATGAATCCTAACTAAGCCGATGCAGTTGTGACTAAAAGTGTATATGCGCAAACAATAGGACCCGTCATCGCAACCAGATTATTCCTACATACAATAGCGATTAATTATGCTGCATAAATAAAAATGCCCTGACGGGTCAGGGCATTGGTATTAGAACTTTGCGAGCTTCTTATTTGATCAGCCGCCAGGTAAACGGATATCGGTAAGGAAAACCTTCATTGGCTTTCACACCGGCGATGATCGTCAAAACCAGTGCGCCAATCGCCAGTATCCCCAACAGGAAGAACCCGATGATCAGCACCATCAGCAAGAAGCAGATCAATGAAGCAATGGCGACGGTGATCTGAAAATTCAGCGCCTCCTTGCCTTGAGCATCAATGAACGGGTCTGTCTCGCGCTTCATTTGCCACAGGATCAACGGCCCGATCAAATTGCCGAACGGTATCCAGATCCCCAACAAGGCGGACAAGTGACAAAACATCGCCCACTGGCGAACCTCCTGGCTCGGCTTGGGCAGCAGCTCTTGCTCGTCACTCATCGCGTCCTCCTTGCAGTTATCAATCTGCTCAGTCGGCCAGTGCAGCCTTTTGCAGTTCGAAGATTTCGTTCATGCCTTGCTTGGCCAGTTCCAGCATGGCATTGAGATCTTCAGGCTGGAACGGCGCGCCTTCGGCAGTGCCCTGCACTTCGATGAAACCACCGGTGCTGGTCATCACCACGTTGAGGTCAGTCTCGGCGGCGGAATCTTCAAGATAGTCCAGATCCAGCACGGCCTCGCCCTGATACATGCCGACCGATACCGCACCGATCATTTGCTTGAGCGGATCGCCGCCCTTCAGGCCGCCGCGCTTCTTGATCACTTTCAGCGCATCAACCAGGGCAACCATGGCGCCAGTGATGGAAGCGGTGCGCGTGCCACCGTCAGCCTGGATCACGTCGCAGTCGACGTACAGGGTCACGTCGCCCAGCTTGGACATGTCCAGCGCAGCGCGCAGGGAACGACCGATCAGACGCTGGATTTCCAGAGTGCGGCCGCCCTGCTTGCCACGGCTCGCTTCACGCTGGTTACGCTCGCCAGTGGCGCGCGGCAGCATGCCGTACTCGGCAGTCAACCAACCCTGGCCCTGACCTTTGAGGAAGCGCGGCACGCCGTTTTCGACGCTGACGGTGCAGATGACTTTGGTATCACCGAATTCGACCAGTACAGATCCCTCGGCGTGTTTGGTGTAGTTGCGGGTAATGCGGATCGAGCGGAGCTGATCGGCAGCGCGACCACTTGGACGTTTCATAGGGAATACCTGTACTGGGGACGGAAAACTGCCGAGCATTATAGAGCGCTGCACCGCGCCTGGGCACTCGTTAAAAAATCCGGGCGACGATCGAAGGCCCTGAAACACCCATTACCGACGGGCTGCAGCCCTTTGTCACACCGTGTGTTTGGGCGCATTCGCCGCACTGCGCTACAATCCTGCGCCTTTGCTGCCAGTCGGCTTAAATTCATTGATATCGAGCCTGCGGAACATCTGCTGCGCCGATCTGCATTGCGAGGTCACCGCCATGGTGCACAGCATGACCGCCTTCGCCCGCGTCGAAAAAGCCGGCGCCCAGGGCACCCTGAGCTGGGAACTGCGCTCGGTCAACAGCCGCTATCTGGAACCCCACCTGCGTTTGCCGGAGACGTTTCGCGACCTCGAAGGCGCGGTGCGTGAAGCGCTGCGCCAGGGCCTGTCGCGGGGCAAACTCGAATGCACCCTGCGTTTCACCGAAGAAAGTACCGGCAAAACCCTGCAAATCGATCGCGAGCGCGCCGCGCAGCTGGTCGCTGCGGCCGAAACCATTGCCGGCCTGATCAACAATCCCGCCGCACTCAATCCGCTGGAAGTGCTCGCCTGGCCCGGCGTATTGGTGGGCGATGCGACTGACCCGCAGGCATTGAACGCCGACGCGCTGGCCCTGTTCAATCAAGGCCTGAAAGAGTTGAAGGCCGGCCGCGAGCGCGAAGGCGCCGAGCTGGCACGCTTGATCAACGAGCGCCTGACCTCTATCGAAGAAGACGTCGTGACCCTGCGCGAACTGGTACCGCAGATGCTCGCCACCCAACGCCAGAAAGTCCTCGACCGCTTCACCGACATGAAGGCCGAGCTTGATCCGCAACGCCTCGAACAGGAAATGGTCATGCTCGCGCAAAAGAGCGATGTGGCCGAAGAACTGGATCGCCTGAGCACCCATATCATCGAAGTGCGCCGGGTACTGAAGTCCGGCGGTGCGGCCGGACGCCGCCTTGATTTCCTGATGCAGGAACTCAACCGCGAAGCCAACACATTGGGCTCCAAGGCCTTCGACCCGCGCAGCACCCAGGCCGCCGTCAACCTCAAGGTGTTGATCGAGCAGATGCGTGAACAAGTGCAGAATATTGAGTAAGGCAACCCCGACATGACCCACAGCACCGGCACCCTGTACATCATTTCCGCGCCATCGGGCGCGGGCAAAAGCAGCCTGGTCAAGGCTTTGACCGACGCCATACCGGAAATTCGCGTTTCGGTTTCGCACACCACCCGCGCCATGCGTCCGGGTGAAGTGGACGGTGTGAACTATCACTTCGTGACCCGCGAAGAGTTTGTGAAGATGGGCGAGCATGGCGACTTCCTCGAACGCGCCGAAGTCTTCGGCAACTTCTACGGCACCTCGCAAAGCCGCCTGCAGCAGACGCTGGACGAAGGTCACGACCTGATTCTGGAAATCGACTGGCAAGGCGCCGAGCAAGTGCGCAAGCTGATGCCGCAAGCACGCTCGATCTTTATCTTGCCGCCGTCGCTTCAAGCCCTGCACCAGCGCCTGACCAATCGTGGTCAGGACAGCGACGAAATCATTGACGGCCGGATGCGCGAAGCGGTCAACGAGATGAGTCACTATGTCGAGTACGACTACCTGATCATCAACGACGATTTTGCTCACGCACTGGACGATCTGAAGGCGATTTTCCGCGCCAATCAACTCCAACAGAAACGCCAGCAGGTGCGTTTCGGCAAATTGCTTGCCGAATTGCTCGGTTAATCAGCACTTCCCAAAACGCCTGCAAGCGCTTTACATTGGTGCTTGCAGCGCGTTGAAGGGCTTGGTCAAAAAATCAGCGCTTCCCTAATCGCTGGTGATTTTTTAAACTGTTGAGTCCGCTCGCCCAACCGGGCAGCGCGCATATTGCATTCGCTCCGAGGAATACCATGGCCCGCGTAACCGTTGAAGACTGCCTGAACCACGTGGAAAACCGTTTTGAGCTGGTCATGCTCTCTACCAAACGTGCCCGTCAACTGGCCACCGGCGGCAAAGAGCCACTGGTTCAGTGGGAAAACGACAAGCCTACCGTTGTTGCCCTGCGTGAAATCGCTGAAGGCCTGATGAGCTACGAGTTCATCGCCAACGCTGAGATCGTCGAAGACGAACCGCTGTTTGCAGCGTTCGAGGACGAGTCCAACGAGGCCGTCTAAGCCTATGCCTGGTCGACGTAGCACGGCGCGGGGTCACAGCCTACGGCAGGAATTATCATGCCGAGCATAGACGCCCTCGCCGATCGCTTATCGACCTACCTCGGCAACGACCAGGTCAACCTGGTCCGCCGAGCGTATTTCTACGCCGAACAAGCCCATGACGGCCAACGCCGTCGCAGCGGCGAGGCGTACGTCACGCATCCTCTTGCCGTGGCGAATATTCTTGCCGACATGCACATGGACCATCAGAGCCTGATGGCCGCGATGCTGCATGACGTGATCGAAGACACCGGTATTGCCAAAGAAGCGCTGCAAGCGCAGTTCGGTGAAACCGTGGCCGAACTGGTCGACGGGGTCAGCAAACTGACTCAGATGAATTTCGAGACCAAGGCCGAAGCCCAAGCCGAAAACTTCCAGAAAATGGCCATGGCCATGGCACGCGACATTCGCGTGATCCTGGTCAAGCTCGCCGACCGCCTGCATAACATGCGCACGTTGGAAGTGCTGTCCGGCGAAAAACGCCGCCGGATCGCCAAGGAAACCCTCGAAATCTACGCGCCCATCGCCAACCGGCTGGGCATGCACGCGATCCGCATCGAATTCGAAGACCTTGGTTTCAAGGCCATGCACCCGATGCGTTCCGCGCGGATCTACCAGGCGGTCAAACGCGCCCGGGGCAACCGCAAGGAAATCGTCAACAAGATCGAAGAATCCCTTGGCCATTGCCTCGCCATCGACGGTATCCAGGGCGAAGTCAGCGGTCGCCAGAAACACCTCTACGGCATCTACAAGAAAATGCGCGGCAAGCGTCGGGCCTTCAACGAGATCATGGACGTCTACGCGTTCCGGATCATCGTCGACAAGGTCGATACCTGCTACCGCGTACTCGGCGCTGTACATAATTTGTACAAACCGTTGCCGGGGCGCTTCAAGGATTACATCGCGATCCCCAAGGCCAACGGCTATCAGTCGCTGCACACCACGCTGTTCGGCATGCACGGTGTACCGATCGAGATCCAGATCCGTACCCGTGAAATGGAAGAGATGGCCAACAACGGCATCGCCGCGCATTGGCTGTACAAATCCAGCGGCGACGAGCAGCCGAAAGGCACTCACGCCCGCGCCCGCCAGTGGGTCAAAGGCGTGCTGGAAATGCAGCAACGTGCCGGCAACTCGCTGGAATTCATCGAAAGCGTGAAGATCGACCTGTTCCCGGACGAGGTCTACGTGTTCACGCCCAAAGGCCGGATCATGGAGCTGCCCAAAGGCTCCACGGCGGTCGACTTTGCCTACGCGGTCCACACCGACGTCGGCAACAGCTGCATTGCCTGCCGCATCAACCGTCGTCTCGCACCGCTGTCCGAACCGCTGCAAAGCGGCTCCACGGTCGAGATCGTCAGCGCCCCCGGCGCCCGGCCGAATCCGGCGTGGCTCAATTTCGTCGTCACCGGCAAGGCCCGCACGCACATCCGCCATGCGCTGAAATTGCAACGTCGCTCCGAGTCCATCAGCCTCGGCGAACGCCTGCTGAACAAGGTGCTTAACGGTTTCGACAGTTCGCTGGAGAAGATCCCGGCCGAACGCGTCAAAGCCATGCTCACCGAGTACCGCCTCGAACTGATCGAAGACCTGCTCGAAGACATCGGCCTGGGCAACCGCATGGCCTATGTAGTCGCCCGCCGCCTGCTCGGCGAAGGCGAACAGTTGCCAAGCCCGGAAGGCCCGCTGGCGATTCGCGGCACCGAAGGCTTGGTGCTGAGCTACGCCAAATGCTGCACGCCGATCCCGGGCGACCCGATTGTCGGGCACCTGTCGGCGGGCAAAGGCATGGTCGTGCACCTGGACAACTGCCGCAACATCAGCGAAATCCGGCACAACCCGGAAAAATGCATCCAGCTCTCGTGGGCCAAGGATGTCACCGGCGAATTCAACGTCGAACTGCGCGTCGAGCTGGAACACCAGCGCGGCCTGATCGCCCTGCTGGCCAGCAGCGTCAACGCGGCCGACGGCAATATCGAGAAAATCAGCATGGACGAACGCGATGGTCGCATCAGCGTTGTCCAGTTGGTGGTCAGCGTCCACGACCGTGTGCACCTGGCCCGCGTGATCAAGAAGCTGCGCGCCTTGACCGGGGTGATCCGCATCACCCGCATGCGTGCATAACTCAACCATTACAAGGAGTCATACATGACCAAGACCGTTATCACCAGCGACAAGGCCCCGGCCGCCATCGGCACTTACTCCCAGGCGATCAAGGCCGGCAACACCGTTTACATGTCGGGTCAGATTCCGCTGGACCCAAAAACCATGGAACTGGTTGAAGGCTTCGAAGCCCAGACCGTCCAGGTGTTCGAGAACCTCAAAGCCGTGGCCGAAGCGGCCGGCGGTTCGTTCAAGGACATCGTCAAACTGAACATCTTCCTCACCGACCTGAGTCACTTCGCCAAGGTCAACGAGATCATGGGCAAGTACTTCGACCAGCCATACCCGGCCCGCGCCGCCATTGGCGTTGCCGCCCTGCCAAAGGGTTCGCAGGTTGAAATGGATGCCATTCTGGTCATCGAGTGATGCGCACGGCGCGGCCTTCAACCGCCGCGCCGACTGCTGCAAGAAAAGGTTTTGAAAGGATTCCACCATGCGCAAAGCGCTAGCTCTCCCGCTGCTCGCCATTTTCCTCGGCGGCTGCGCCAGCAACCCTGCCGACCGTGATATCAGCGGCACCTGGATCAACCAGGTGGCGATTGATGCTGCAGCCAAGGGCGGACCCCTGCGCGAAGCGCTTCAGGCTTACGGCCCGAACCTTGAGTGGGACGTCAACACCAAGGCCGGTCAGGCCCGCTACACCAACGGTTTTGAGAACGTCGAAGGACGGCTGCTGGGTGAAAAATCCGGCGCCTGGAAAGTCGACTTCTATGGCAGCTCCGCCAGTGAGTTGAAACGCGACGGCGGGCAGCTGCAGCAAGCCGCCAGCGATAACGAACCGGAGCAGGTTTTCGACCGTGCACAGATTCCGGTGCCGGAAGGTGCACCGATCGGTGCCAGTTTCGAACGCGCACTGTATTCCGCCTACATGGGCGGCAACTGGACAATCGCCAGCGGTCAGGGCGAAGGCGGCACTGTGCAGTTCCAGGCTGATGGCCAGGTCTCCGGGCTGCCGGGGGCTGATCGTTATGCCCTGTGTCTGGCGGGTGACTGCGCGTCGATGAGCAGCACCAACGACAACATGTGGTTGCAGCTCAACGGTCAGGGCAATGCCTACATCTTTGCGCGCAAGGGCAAGGAACTGGAAATATTCCAGGCTGTGAACACGGCACTGGCAGACGAAATGCCGCAATACACGCCGGGCGAGCGCAAGTGGTTGCTGGAGAAGCAGTAACCCGGACCACAATCCGCTGAGATCCCCTGTAGGAGTGAGCCTGCTCGCGATAGCGGTGTAACAGCCAGCATAAGTGTTGAATGTTAGACCGCTATCGCGAGCAGGCTCACTCCTACATTTGTTTTTGGGGTGTCAGGAAGTCAGCATTTACCTTCGAGGATCGCAGCGTAACCTTCGCGATAGCTTGGGTACTCAGGCGTCCAGCCCAGCGCCTTCACCCGCGCATTGCTGCAGCGTTTGCTGCCGGTACGGCGAACGCTGGCGTCGTCGGCCCATTCGGTAACGCCCAGATACTCGCGCAACCAGCCCACGACCTCAGCTAAAGGTGCCGGTGCATCGTCGACACCGATGTAGATCTTCTCCAATTGCACGCCCTGCCGTGACTTTTCCAGCAGAAACGCCAACAGTCCCGCCGCGTCATCGGCGTGAATGCGATTGCCATACAGCGGCGGCTCGACGGCTACGCGATAACCGCGACGCACCTGAGTCAGCAGCCATTCCCGACCCGGGCCATAGATCCCGGTCAGGCGCAGGATGCTCGCAGGAATGCCACTGTTCAGCGCAACCTGCTCCGCTTCGAGCATCAGCCGCCCGGAATAACCGGCAGCGATCGTCTCGGATGCTTCGTCAACCCACTCACCCTCCTGCTGGCCATAAACACTGCTACTGGACACGAAGATCAGTTGCTCAGGCACCTGACCATAGTCATCCAGCCAGCTCAGCACATTCTGCAAACCCTGCACATAAGCCGCACGATAACCGGCCTCATCGTGATCAGTAGCCGCGGCGCAATACACCAGATAGTCCACTGCCCCCACCGGCCAGGTGGCCGGGCAGTCTTCGTTGAACAGGTCGCCGGCAACGCCGATCACCCCAGCAGGCAGCTTCGAAACATCCCGGCGCAGGCCATGAACTTCCCAGCCAGCCGCCAGCAATTGCTTGGCCAGACGACTGCCGACATCACCACAACCGGCAATCAAAACAGAAGGCGCGGACATCAAAAAACTCCTATCGCAAAGGCACAGACTAGCGCTGGCAAAGGACGAACGGCTAGCAATGCAGGAAAAAAAGATACTCTATTACTTTTGTTAACAAGAATTACTTGCAATAATGCACGCCACTTTTGTTCTCGGCCTTACGAGGCCTGGTAGAGCATCACCGTTTTTCTATCTCAGGTCCGGCCAGCATGACACGTAATCAAACCTCCGCTTCGCCAACCAATCGACCTCGCGCCTGGAGCGCGGTGGCAGCGCTGCTGCTCAGCCTGATGCTGGCACCGACCGCCGCTTTCGCCGACGCCCAGGCACCTGCAACGCCAGCCGCCACCGAGCAAAGCGCACCAGCCGCCGCTCCGGCTGCCCCGGCCGCTACCGATCCGGTGCAAACGGTTGACGCTGCCGACGTTCCTGAAGTTCTCGAAGCCGACAACAGCCTGGGCATGGCCCACGACCTGTCGCCGTGGGGCATGTACCAGAACGCCGACATCATCGTGAAAATCGTGATGATCGGTCTGGCCATCGCTTCCATCATCACCTGGACCATCTGGATCGCCAAAGGCTTCGAGCTGATGGGCGCCAAGCGTCGTCTGCGTGGCGAAATTGCCGCCCTGAAGAAAGCCACCACCCTCAAAGAAGCCAGCGCCACCGCCGGCAAGGAAGGCACCCTCGCCAACCTGCTGGTGCACGACGCGCTCGAAGAAATGCGCCTGTCGGTCAACAGCCGCGAGAAAGAAGGCATCAAGGAGCGCGTCAGTTTCCGTCTCGAGCGCCTGGTTGCCGCCTGCGGTCGCAACATGAGCAGCGGCACCGGCGTCCTCGCCACCATCGGTTCCACCGCACCGTTTGTCGGCCTGTTCGGTACCGTTTGGGGCATCATGAACTCCTTCATCGGCATCGCCAAAACCCAGACCACCAACCTTGCCGTCGTGGCGCCAGGTATCGCTGAAGCGCTGCTGGCCACCGCACTGGGTCTGGTTGCCGCGATCCCGGCCGTAGTGATCTACAACGTCTTCGCCCGCTCCATCGCCGGTTACAAGGCGCAGGTTTCCGACGCCTCGGCAGAAGTGCTGCTGCTGGTCAGCCGTGACCTTGATCACCAGCCTGAGCGCAGCTCGCAGCCGCACATGGTCAAAGTGGGGTAATCGGCCATGGGCCTGCATTTGAAAGAAGGCGCAGACGACGATCTGGCCGAGAACCACGAAATCAACGTCACGCCGTTCATCGACGTGATGCTGGTGCTGTTGATCATCTTCATGGTGGCCGCTCCATTGGCTACCGTGGACATCAAAGTCGACCTGCCTGCCTCGACCGCCAAACCGGCACCGCGGCCAGAGAAACCGGTGTTCCTCAGCGTCAAGGCTGACCAGCGCCTGTACATCGGCGACGATGAAGTCAAAGCCGAAACCCTTGGCGCCGTTCTCGACGCCAAGACCCAGGGCAAGAAAGACACCACCATCTTCTTCCAGGCCGATAAAGGCGTGGATTACGGCGACCTGATGAGCGTGATGGACAAACTGCGCTCTGCCGGTTACCTGAAGGTCGGTCTGGTCGGACTTGAGACGGCAGCCAAGAAATGATCACGACGCGCCATAAGCTGACGCGTTACAGCGGTAGCCTGGCCGTGGTGCTGGGCGTTCATGCGCTGGCCATCGCGCTGGCGCTGAACTGGACCGCCCGCCCGCCCATCGAGTTGCCACCGCAGGCAATGATGGTCGAGCTGGCGCCGGTTCCGGCCCCGCCACCGCCTGCTCCGCCGAAAGTCGTCACACCGCCGCAGCCACCGGCTCCGGTTGAAGAGTTGCCGATTCCGAAGCTGGCCGAAGCACCGAAAGCGGAAATCGCGGTGCAGAAACCCAAGCCGAAGCCCAAGCCTAAACCGCCGAAGCCGGTCGAGAAGAAGCTGCCTGATCCACCGAAGGAAAAACCTTCCGAGGAGAAGCCGGCCGATACACCGCCGACCCCGGCACCGACGGAGAAATCCGCTGCACCGGCGCCCGGCCCGTCGCCGGCACAGTTGGCAGCCAAGGCCAGTTGGCAAGGCACTCTGCTTGCGCATTTGGCCAAGTACAAGAAGTACCCGCAAAGTGCACAGGCGCGGGGCAAGGAAGGCTTGAACCGTCTGCGCTTCGTGGTCGATGCCGAAGGTAATGTGCTGTCGTTCGAACTGGTGGGCCGCTCGGGCAACGCTGATCTGGACCGGGCTACCCTGGAAATGATCCGTCGTGCGCAGCCGCTGCCCAAGCCACCGGCCGACATGCTCAACAACGGCTCGATCGAAATTGTTGCGCCGTTTGTTTACTCCCTCGAACGCCGCCGTTAAGTAGCAAGATCAAAAGATCGCAGCCTTCGGCAGCTCCTACAGGGAAATGCATTCCAATGTAGGAGCTGCCGAAGGCTGCGATCTTTTGCTTTATGCCGTAGTCGCATTGAGCGCTCAGTCTGATAACGTGCGTCTATCGATTGCAGCCGGTATGCTTGGCCCGCATCTTCATGGACGCTTGCTATGACCCTCACAGAATTACGCTACATCGTTACCCTCGCCCAAGAGCAGCATTTCGGCCACGCCGCCGAACGTTGCCACGTCAGCCAGCCGACCCTGTCGGTGGGCGTGAAGAAACTTGAAGACGAACTCGGTGTGCTGATTTTCGAGCGCAGCAAAAGCGCCGTGCGCCTGACCCCGGTCGGCGAAGGCATCGTCGCCCAGGCGCAGAAAGTCCTCGAGCAGGCTCAAGGCATTCGCGAACTGGCCCAGGCCGGCAAGAACCAGCTGACCGCGCCGCTGAAAGTCGGCGCGATCTACACCGTCGGCCCATACCTGTTCCCGCACCTGATTCCGCAACTGCACCGGGTCGCCCCGCAGATGCCGTTGTACATCGAAGAAAACTTCACCCACGTGCTGCGCGACAAACTGCGCAACGGCGAGCTCGACGCGATCATCATCGCCCTGCCGTTCAACGAAGCCGACGTGCTGACCCTACCGCTCTACGACGAGCCGTTCTACGTCTTGATGCCGGCCCAACACCCGTGGACACAGAAAGAAACCATCGACGCCGGCCTGCTCAACGACAAGAGCCTGCTGCTGCTCGGTGAAGGCCACTGCTTCCGCGATCAAGTGCTGGAAGCCTGCCCGACCCTGACCAAGGGCAACGACGGCGCCAAGCACACTACGGTCGAATCCAGCTCGCTGGAAACCATTCGGCACATGGTTGCGTCCGGTCTGGGCATCTCGATCCTGCCGTTGTCGGCCGTCGACAGCCATCACTACGCCCCCGGCGTGATCGAAGTGCGTCCGCTGTCGCCGCCGGTGCCGTTCCGCACCGTGGCCATTGCCTGGCGCGCGAGCTTCCCACGGCCGAAAGCCATCGAGATCCTCGCCGACTCCATTCGCCTGTGTTCGGTGGCCAAGCCAGCGGCACCGGTTACAGCCGGTTAAGCGAGCGTCATGACGGAGCTGTCGCAAGTGTCGGTGACGGCACTCAAGGGTGTCGGCGAAGCCATGGCCGAGAAATTGGCCAAGGTCGGCCTGGAGAATCTGCAAGACGTGCTGTTTCACCTGCCGCTGCGTTATCAGGATCGCACCCGCGTGGTGCCAATCGGCGCGCTGCGGCCGGGGCAAGACGCCGTGGTCGAAGGCACCGTCAGCGGCGCCGACGTGGTCATGGGCCGCCGGCGCAGCCTCGTTGTGCGTTTGCAGGACGGCACCGGCGGCCTCAGTCTGCGCTTCTACCATTTCAGCAACGCGCAGAAAGAAGGCCTCAAGCGCGGCACCCGCGTTCGCTGCTACGGCGAAGCCCGGCCCGGTGCGTCAGGACTGGAAATCTACCACCCGGAATACCGCGCCATTACCGGCGACGAACCGCCGCCCGTGGATGAAACCCTGACCCCGGTCTACCCGCTCACCGAAGGCCTGACCCAAGCGCGTCTGCGCCAGTTGTGTCTGCAGACGCTGACAATGCTTAAGCCAGACACCCTGCCCGACTGGCTGCCCACCGAACTGGCCCGCGACTATCAACTCGCGCCGCTGGCCGATGCGATCCGCTACCTGCACAACCCGCCCGCCGATGCCGACGTCGACGAACTCGCCCTCGGTCATCACTGGGCCCAGCATCGCCTCGCCTTCGAAGAACTGCTGACCCATCAACTGTCGCAACAGCGTCTGCGCGAAAGCATGCGTTCGCTGCGCGCGCCAGCGATGCCGAAAGCGAAAAAACTGCCGCCGAAGTATCTGGCCAACCTCGGCTTCAACCCGACCGGCGCACAACAGCGTGTCGGCAACGAAATCGCCTACGACCTCAGCCAGCACGAACCGATGCTGCGACTGATTCAGGGGGACGTCGGCGCGGGTAAAACCGTGGTCGCGGCTCTCGCTGCATTACAGGCGCTGGAGGCCGGTTACCAAGTCGCACTGATGGCGCCGACCGAGATTCTCGCCGAACAGCATTTCATCACCTTCAAGCGCTGGCTCGAACCGCTGGGCATCGAAGTCGCGTGGCTGGCCGGCAAGCTCAAGGGCAAGAACCGCGTCGCCGCGCTGGAGCAGATTGCCAGCGGCACGCCAATGGTGGTCGGCACTCACGCGCTGTTTCAGGACGAAGTGCAGTTCAAGAATCTGGCCCTGGTGATCATCGACGAACAGCACCGCTTTGGCGTGCAGCAGCGTCTGGCGTTGCGGCAGAAAGGCGTCGGCGGGCGCATGTGCCCGCATCAACTGATCATGACCGCCACACCGATTCCTAGGACATTGGCGATGAGTGCCTACGCCGACCTCGACACCTCGATCCTCGACGAACTGCCGCCCGGCCGCACCCCGGTCAACACTGTGCTGGTCACCGACACCCGCCGCGTCGAAGTCATCGAACGGGTGCGCAGCGCCTGCGCCGAGGGCCGTCAGGCCTATTGGGTGTGCACGCTGATTGAAGAATCGGAAGAGCTGACCTGTCAGGCCGCCGAAACCACGTTTGAAGACCTCACTCTGGCCCTCGGCGAGCTGAAAGTCGGGCTGATTCACGGGCGCATGAAACCCGTCGAGAAGGCCGCCGTCATGGCCGAATTCAAGGCTGGCAACCTGCAACTGCTGGTCGCGACCACGGTGATCGAAGTCGGCGTCGACGTGCCCAACGCCAGTCTGATGATCATCGAAAACCCCGAGCGTCTTGGCCTCGCACAACTGCACCAATTGCGCGGCCGCGTTGGCCGGGGCAGCGCCGCCAGCCATTGCGTGCTGCTCTACCATCCGCCGCTGTCGCAGATCGGTCGCCAGCGCCTGGGCATCATGCGCGAGACCAACGACGGCTTCGTCATCGCCGAAAAAGACCTCGAACTGCGCGGCCCCGGGGAAATGCTCGGCACTCGCCAGACCGGCCTGCTGCAATTCAAGGTCGCCGACCTGATGCGCGACGCCGACCTGCTGCCCGCCGTCCGCGACGCCGCGCAAGCTCTGCTGGAACGCTGGCCGACCCACGTCAGCCCATTGCTCGACCGCTGGCTGCGCCATGGGCAGCAATACGGCCAAGTGTGAGCACCGTCGCAGTTTCTGAAGGATCGTTCCGACAGAGCTGGTTATACTCCTGCCATTGTTTCAAAAACGGATACAGACCATGACCGAAGCTGCTCTCGCCCCCGAATCTCCGCACGCTCCGTCTGTTATTCGGCTGCTGCTCAACAAGCTGGGCGTTGCCTACGAAGAAGTGCTCGATCACCACGGCCTCAATGCCTCGCGCAAGGTACAAGCCGTGTTGCTCGACGACGCCGTCGGCGCGTTGATGGTGCTGTTTCCACAGAGCCAGCTGCTGGATCTCAATCGCCTCGCCGAACTCACGGGCCGGCGCCTGACCGCCGTGTCCACCGAGCGCCTGGAAAAGATGCTCGGCAAACACAGCCTGAGCCTGCTGCCGGGCCTGCCAGCGCTGACCAGCTCGCCGTGCCTCTACGAAGAAAGCCTGCTGCGTGAACCGAAGTTGCTGATCAACTCCGGCGAGCCGGGCCTGCTGCTGGAAATCGCCAGCGAAGACTTCAAAACCATGCTGACCAAGGCCAGCGCCGCCAATTTCGGCGAAGCCCTGAGCAGCATCCGCCCGAACCTTGATCGCCCGGACGATGACCGCGAGGAAATCACCCAGGCCGTGCAGGCGTTCACCGCGCGGCGCATTCAGCAGCGTCTGGAAGCGACCATCGAGATTCCGCCGCTGGCCGAAACCGCGCAAAAAATCATCAAGTTGCGTGTTGACCCCAACGCCACCATCGATGACATCACCGGCGTGGTTGAAACCGACCCGGCGCTGGCCGCGCAAGTGGTGAGCTGGGCAGCGTCGCCGTACTACGCCTCGCCAGGCAAGATTCGTTCGGTGGAAGACGCGATCGTTCGCGTGCTCGGTTTCGATCTGGTGATCAACCTCGCGCTGGGCCTGGCCCTCGGCAAGACCCTGAGCCTGCCCAAAGACCACCCGCAACACACCACGCCGTACTGGCAGCAGTCGATCTACACCGCCGCCGTCATCGAAGGCCTGACCCGCGCCATGCCGCGCGCCCAGCGTCCGGAAGCTGGCCTGACGTATCTGGCCGGTCTGCTGCACAACTTCGGTTACCTGTTGCTGGCCCACGTGTTCCCGCCGCACTTCTCGCTGATCTGCCGCCACCTGGAGGTCAACCCGCACCTGTGCCACAGCTACATCGAGCAACACCTGCTCGGTATCAGCCGCGAACAGATCGGCTCGTGGCTGATGCGCTACTGGGACATGCCGGACGAACTGGCCACCGCCCTGCGCTTCCAGCACGACCCAAGCTACGACGGCGCCTACGCCGAATACCCGAACCTCGTCTGCCTGGCCGTGCGCCTGCTGCGCAGCCGCGGGATTGGCTCCGGGCCGGATGAAGACATTCCGGATGCGTTGCTGGAGCGCGTGGGGTTGACTCGCGACAAAGCCAACGACGTGGTCAGCAAAGTGCTTGAGGCCGAAGTCCTGCTGCGCGAACTGGCTTCGCAGTTCAGTCAGGGCTGAAAGCAAAACGGGCAAGCGACCTCCAGTTGGAGCGACGCTTGCCCGCGATGTACCCAACGCCCCGGCTTAATCCGACTTGTTAAGGTAACGGATCACCCAGCCTTTTTCGTACCCGAAGTCGGTGAAATACACTCCGCCCACCACGATGCGGCCATCATCCATTACGGCCATGCCGTGTGGATATTCGAAACCCGCGCTTTCATTGAAAACGGTAAATCCCGTACCAAAGAAAGAAGGATCCGGAGAACCATCGGCCAGAAAGCGTGCGGTGACCGCGCTGAGACTCTCATCAAGCGCGCCAGTGCCACTGCTACCACAAACGATGACTGAACCGTCCGCACGCGGCACGCAATGCAACCATCTGACGCCTTGAGAGACAGGCGAAGATATTAGCGGTTGACCACCATTGAACACCCGATTGTAGGAGCCGCTGAGATTGAGCACCGCAATCAAGCCATGAGAAACGCCCTCCACCGCCGCACCGCCGGCCACAACGATTTTGTCATCGACTACTGCCGCAACGTCCAGACTGATCCATTCATCGTGGGGCACATACACCGCTCCTTTGCTTCCAAATCCCGTGTCAACCTTGCCCGTGGCATCGAAACGAGTCACGTAGGCGCCAGGCTTACTCACCGCGAAATAATTGCCGCAGATCACCACGGCGCCGTCAGCCTGGGTCGCGACCGCTTGCGCAACGATGTCCGAAGGCGAAATCTCTGCAAGTTCTATGAACGCAATGCCTGTGCCGTTGAAGGTCTTATCGGGCGAGCCATCCGGCTCGAACCTCAGAACGATACCTTTTGCCCTTCCGGCAGCATCTGCAATGGTACTGACTACGACGATTTTTTCGTCCAGTTGCTGAGCAGCCATCCCTGCTGCGCCAGCCCTTGCGGCATCGCTGGCAGACTCGTGCACCACCTCGGAATATGCGCCTCCTCCCATCTTATCGTAGGGAAGATAAAGCACACCTTGTTCCCCGAAAGACGTTTGCAGTTGCCCGTCCTCGCGCTGCCTGACCAGCACCAGGCCCGTCGAGTTAGTCGCGCCCTCTTCCGAGTACTGAGCACCAACCAGCCAACCGCCATCGCTCAGCGGTGTAAACCCGAGGATCCGGCTCATGTAAAAAATTTCTTTCAGCCTGATCTCGACATAGCCGGAGTCTTCTCCACCGAAAGCCGAGTCGAGAGCACCGTTTTCAAGCAGGCGAACGATCCGCGTAGGCGCACCGAGCGTTGAAAGGCGAACGGCGACCAGCAATTTGTTTTGCGGCAGCGCCAGCAGCGCCCTGACGTCATATCCCGAGAATCCCGGGAATGGAAATCTGAGGATGCCGGCGTCGCCAAAAGTCGGATCGTTATTCAAAAGTGACGTGCCCGCCAGATAGCGCACGAAACGCCCTGGGACTTTGGGAAGATCAGAATGGACGGATAGTTCGATGCACACCACGATCCGGCTGTCCCCCATGACGGTCACACCTCGCGCAAAGGCTGCCCCTGCGCTGTCTTCAAACAACGCATGCCCCGTACCGTTGAAAGCCGTATCCGGTTTTCCATTAGCAAGAAAACGCGCCGTCACCATGGCTGATTCACCGTGACCGACAACAACGATCGAACCACCCACCTGCGAGGCATGCGTCCACGCCAACCCTTTCAGTAACGGCGAAAACAGCGGCTTGCCGCCATTGAACACAAGGTTGGGCACGCCGCTGGTCGTGAAGGCAGCGATCAACCCACCTTCGAGGCCACTACGCAAGGCTCGGCCCGCGACGATAATCCTGCCATCGCCTTCACGTACCGAAATCGATTGCAGAAAACTCTCGCCTTCGTCGTCGGGAATCAACACGGCCACGCCGCCGTTGAACTGACTGTCCAGTGCGCCATTTGTGTCCAGACGCGCCAGAAAAACTCCACGGCCTCCCGATTCGTCCTGGTATGCACCGCAGACCAGCACCTTGCCATCGGCTTGAACGGCGATACCGGAGACGTTATTCGATGTGGCGACATTCACAACCACATAGCCCGAACCGTTGAATGATCGATCGAGGGAGCCATCCGCTTGCAGACGTATCACAACACCCACTGGCAATGGCGCATCAGCAAAAAACACGAAATGGAGCAGGACGATTTTGCCGCCCACCTTCAAGGCCGTTGACCGTAATGAAGCGTGCGCAATCTGAGAAGATCTGCCGGTCGGGCGACTGGTCTTGCGCGGCACGCTAGCGGGGTCGGGGTTGCCATAATGGGAGATGAACCGCACGCCGTTGGTGCCGAACGTTTCGTTCAGTTCACCGGTCTTTTTCAGGCGGACCAGTGCGAGGCCAACGTCATCGGAGGTAGTCGAGAAATACTGAAGGCGTATCAGCCAACCATCGTCCTCGAGCGCATCGAGACCGGAGACATAGCTGATCCGAGCCCCTTCCAGCGCTATTTCAACGAAACCTCTGCGCGCCGGACCGAAGGTCTCGTCCAGCGAACCGTCGTCATTCAGCCTTGCAATGGCAACCGGGGCATTCGCTCCCGTTAAGGGTATCGCCACGAGAAATTTTGAATCGGGGAGCGCCAAGACCGCCGCCGCTTCGTCGCCCGCGATGCCGGGTATCGGTAACGTCAACACGCCATTGCGAGCAAATGTCGGATCGAGTGACCTAGGGGTCGAAATACTGTGTGTCTGCGTCATGAGCTTGTTCCATCAAGTTGGTGAGTCCCTTAACGCTGGAACTGGAACTTGAGTAGAGCATCGCCATGACGCACAAAACACCTGATAGAAATGACAGTCCGGCTGTCTTTACGAGCCGCAATGATGGCCTTACAAGACAAGCGCACCGTTATTCAGTGCGCGCGCATGGATCTGTTCAAGCCAGCACCTTCTTAAGCCTTAGCCTTTCTTGGCTTCAAATACTTCATCAACCCCTGAAACCACATCACCAGCGCCGGGTTGCCCTTGAGCTGGATCGACTTGTCCTGAATCCCCTGCATAAACGCCAACTGCTTGTTCTTCGCCTGCATCGTCGCGAAGCCATAACCGGCATCTTTAAACGCAATCGCAAACGCCGGCTCTGCCACCACGCCAGACTTGCTGGTGATGCGCTGATCCTTGACCACGAAATGCCGCGCCACTTTCCCGTCCAGCGTCTGCAACTGAAACACCAAATCCTTGTCACCCAACTGCTGCTGGAACGCAGGATTTGTCCGGCTGGCCTTACCCATCAACAAACCCATCATCCACAGAAGAAAACGAAATTTCATGCGCACAGCCTCAAAAGGAAAATGAACGGCCGGGGCAGTGTAAGGGATTCGGACGATAACGCCAGTATCTGACGCTGTTGGAAGAGGATGCTGACTATTCCCCGCACGATGACTGCCAAGTCACGATTCAGCGCTCGCCCACTGATCGTTCCCCCGCTCCGCGTGGGAATGCATCCCGAGACGCTCGGCGTCTCACCACTCACCTTTCCTACACCTGTTGAAACACATCCCTGTAGGAGCCGGCGAAGCCTGCGATCTTTTGATCTTCCGGCCCGCGAATTTATGGGAAATTTCCTGCAAAGTGCGGGGCTGTGCGTGAACTAGGCGAGTTGGTGCGGTGGGGATAGGCTTTGTGGGTCGCCGCAAAATCGGTGATACGGACGTGCAAGTCCAGACTCGTCATGCATTCAGTTATGGCTATTCGCCGAGTGTTTTCCTATGCTCGCGAACTGTTATGGCGGCTGTGTATGGGAGGCCTTCGGGTCTGCCGGTTTCCGAGTCCGGTCTTGCACACCTATACACAGCTGCCACCCTTTCGAAGCAAGCGAAACGGTGTTGGCTCCATAACTCGGAAAATACCTATGATCAAACCAACACCCAATCCCCCCGAAAACCCAGACGTTTCGCCCTACGAAACCCTGGAATCAAAGAAATTCCACGAAGCCGCCGAGCGCGCCCTCGACCACCATTTCAAACCATCCGTCGAACCACATCCCAAACGTGAAAACGGCCTCTTCAAACTCTCCCCCGGCACCGACGCCGAAGCCCTCATGGCCAACGCCTCCGAAGACCTGCTGTCCATCAGCGTCATCGCCTGTGACCTCGCCGACGATCTCCACGGCTCCCGCCGCTCGGTGGCGCTGGCCCTGAGCAGAATGGCGGACGGTGTGCGACTGATGGTGGAAGGGACGCTCGACCAGATCGAAGTGCGAAGCGTGGCGGCCAAGCCGTAGCGAAGTTTGTGGATGAAAAAAGGGGACGTTAAGTCCCCTTTCTGAATATTCCCTGCTTCACCACTGGCAACCTGTTTCAGGTTTCGAATCCACGTTGTAATCGTTTTCAAACGAATACTTCTTTGCGGATTTGTAATTCGTATACGACATCGCATCAACCCGGCCACCCTGAGTGACCATCTGATACTCACCTGTCAGTGCGCCATCAACTACTTCAACCCAAGTGGTCGTGTACTGGTAGGGCCGGCCATACACGAGTTCTTCTTGTTCAGTACTGCGATGAACCAGCCCAATAGCCTTTTTTGACTTGCTGTACTTGACGCCAGCACCGCTCCATTTGGCGACAGAGTCGTAATAGGTTCGGAATTCAAAATTTATGGGTTTGCCTTCGTAGGAGCGGAAGCAAAAAACCTCGGTCGTGACCTCGCTATAAGCCGACAGAGGAACAAAAACGAGCACCGCGGAAAACAATGCAGACGAAAATTTCAAACCGAACATTCCTTTAGCGGTTCATGGGTAATAAAAAACATGCTTTCAGCAACTCACCGAGCGCTGGTCACGCCTCGGGCGCCACAGCGCTGCGCTCAACCACCCTCGCCGGGATCTTCGAAGCCTTTCCCGCTTCCGACATACGCGATGCGTATTGCTTGTACGCCGGCACTGCTCGCTCTTTATCGTTCATAGCCCAATAGCTATCTGCAAGATTCAGGTAAGCCACCGCCCGCTCTGGGTTGTGTGCAATTACCGCATTCAACAGTTCAATGGACTCTACGTAGTAACCCGCTTCGCCGAGCAGAAAACCGAGGTCGTTGGACCAGCCAGGATGCTGTCGGAAGTAGTATTTTCCGGTGATATAACTCTCAGGAGAACACGCGCCATGTGAATCATCGCCCATCAGTGCCTCACTCATCACTCTTTTGAAAGAGCTGCTGTCACCCTTCCGATACGCCGCCAGCGCCGTATCCAGCAGGTCCGCCGAATAGACAGTCATGAGTTTTTTATAACCGCCCTGAGGTCCGCTAATGTTCGCAGCCCGCAGCTTTTGAAGAGCCTCGAACCCATCGAAGGACGCCAGAGTGATAGAGCCCAATGTCCGCACCGGCAACTCCGCCACGCTGATGAGCGAGCGATCGCAATACTCGTTGTTAACCAACTGCAATATTTGCTTTAGCTCAAACTGCCTTGAACTTCTATTGAAGGCGAACAACAGGTTGAAGTTGTAAACCGCGTTATCTTCTTCGCTGGTTACCAGCGCGATGTAATCCCCTGCCTCAACGAACGGCTGCTTGACCACAGCTTCCTCAGCCTGCGGATCAATGACAGTCATGACGCCAGGGCGACCTTTGAGTACATGGACGCTGAAGACCCCCTGAAGCGCAGACGAGTACTGACTCTTGATCAGAGGCAGCGCCTTCGACGTATCGAGCAAGATGTCCTCGTCACGCGCTTGTTCCGGCGCAATCAACAATCGGTTAGAAACTTCGTCCGCATCACCCGCCAGCACAAACACCTTTTGCCGTGATGCATCACCCAGCAAGCTAGCCGGAATTTCCTTCAGGACTTGGGGCGCAGCGAGCGCGGGAGAACCCGGTACAGTGACACAACAAGTTAGAGCGCAGAGAACGCCCTGCAATACGCGTTTCACTTTCTTCAATCCTTGATTCAATCAAATGATGTCCGAATACACCCCAATAGAGCTCGTCCGATTAGGCACCGGGTTCAGGCGCGCCGCACTTCAGTTCTTTAATTCGCTCATTCTGGATCGGTATCACACAAGCGAGCCGCTTCTCTCCTTCCCCACGAAGCTCGAACAAGCTGAGCGTCAGGTGTAAACCATCGGCAGCAAATGCATGATCCTCAAACAATGCACTGGCATAACCATTCCAAAACGATTTGCCGTCAAAACTGCAAAACCGCTTGGAGGACAGCACTCTCCAACCGCCGTTGGGCGCCAGAATCTGCAACGTCAGACATGGGCTGCCAAAGGTGCTGACATAACGTGCCACGACATCGCCGAAGCGTTGGGAGCCGGAGAGGTACACCTTGTTAAAATCAACTACATTACCCGGCTCATCAGCGACGATTGTGTCCAGGTAAGCCGCACGCTCCAGACTCAGTCTTGCCATGCAGTTGTTGATCGTCGTGACATGCGCTGACACCCCAGGCTCGATTTCCGTGGCTTCAAGCGGGCATGTGGTGTCGCGTAGCTTGATCCAGGCGCGCTGGGATTCTCTGGCCATGGCGACCAGCGCCTTACCCTGCTCAGGGTCACGCCGTTGTTGAGTCTCAAACCGTCCCAGCAGTTTCTTGTAGCTGGCATTGAGTTGCGTGTCGGCTTCTTTGCGAGTTGCCTCCACACACCGATCGACCTGGGCGCTCACGGTGATTTCTTTGCAGTTGTCCTCGGCCATCGCGCAGGAGGCAAACAGGCATCCAAAGGACAACGCGATAAAACGCGCAAACATGTTCAATTTTTCATTCCCTGAATGGCGGATCGCTCAACGACACGTTGAGGTATTTTCTGCGTCTTGCCGTCGGCGCTCATCGCGTCGCGGTACTGGCTGTAATAGCGCTGCGCTTCGTCTTTGCGATCGAGACGCCAGAGTGAATCGGCGATGTTCAACATCAGTACCGTGCGTTTACCAACGGCCTCAACGCCGCGATAAAACTTCAGCGCCAGCTCATCTCTACCGCCCTCGGCCAGATACAAACCGAGGTCGTTGTAGACCCGAATATTCTGCGCTGGGGGATGGCACGCCATGTAGGACTCTGGACTTAGAAAGTTCAGGCTCGATTCGATGGACTCTGCGCGGGACTGTGCCGGCCCGATACTTGAGGCATATTTCAGCAAGTCCTTTGGGGACGTCGTCTCTAGGGTGGGAGTGAGCACATCGCCGTCTTCGGAAACCCATTGATTGCCCTTCCACTGACCGACACAAAAAGTCGCCCAACGATCAGCCAGCACGCAACCGGTCTCCATGGAGATCACAACGCAATGCTGTTGCGATTCAAGTTTTTCTTCGCCATTTTCGAGCGACAACATGCCGAAGATCACTGGGTCGAGTAACAAGGTTTTCTTGTCAGGGCTGAGCCAATCGGAGTGTCCATCGGCGCCAACGTCGGCGCTGAAGACCGGGAAGGTTTTGCCGTTGGCGGTGAACCATGCGGTCAGTGATTCCACACCGGGCATCGTCCATTTGGTCGCTCGAAACGTCACGGTGTGTCCGTCGATACCGACTATGGGCGGGTCCTCGGCAAGAGCGCTTGTGGCGGCAAAAAGGCAGCTGATCATCACTACCCACTTAAGGCTGACCATAGACGATCCTCTTCACCGCCGGGCTTTCTGACATTAACTGTCTCTTCGTAACACCATAGGCCTTGATCAACTCTTCCCGAGATCCCTTCGAGCCAAAAGAGCGTTGGTTATTATCGAAGCTGTATTGCTCCAATCGCCCTGCTGTCGAGTAATACCCATGCCACTCCGCGCAGGCACCACAACCGCCATATCCGCCTATCGAAACAAGACTGCCCTTGGTGCCTTCCACGCAATCCATCGCCACAACAACATTGCTCAACATTTTCGTCTTCGCACCGTCGGAAGTGAGTTGTGAAACTTTGCTGATATCGCGTCGAAGCACCTTACTACCGATGTTGATGGTCTGGTCGGAGCAAACCGGGATGACGTGGGTTTGCGCACCATCCACCGTCACCGATCGGCAGGACGACACCAACACCACTTCAACACCGCCGCACTGCATGACATCGCGCTGGGTAAAGGCGTCCGAAGGCGCGGCGAAGGCTGGCAGAGAGAGCAGCAGCGAAAGGCTGCCCGCGAGAAGACGATGCATCCACTCACTCCTCATCCATCGGCGACGATTCCACGTCGGTCATGCTCAGCAGTCGAAATTCATTGTTCACAAACTCGTAGTAACGATCCCGATTACCACTTTCCAAAGCATTCCCCTGCGCATCTTCTTCGCCGTCGAGCGTGATGCCGGAGACGATGATCAAGCGGCTGTCGGGCTGGTAAACCATGCCGAAGTTGCTGCCGTCGTAAGCATTCGGCAGACCGCCAACGACTTCCCCAGTCTGAGCGTCCAGCACTTCGCCGCAAATGGCGCTGCCGCCACAGCCGAGCCTGTGCAGGATGTAATGGCCGGCGAAGTTGACCTTGCCTTTCAGGGCTTGCACCCGTGCCTGATCCATCATTGGGCTGCTGTTTTCTTGCGGCACCAGCTTATGGTTGGGGCCGGTGAAAACTGGCGTGACGGTGTAATCCTTGAAGGTTGGATCAGCAGCGAATGCCATGGACGCGGCAGCCAATATCAAGCTGCCGAGAAGAACCGAAAATCCTTTCACGCTGTAACTCCATCGACGCAATTCATTTTGGGTGTGTTCATTCGAAGGCAATGCCGCGCACCGCTTTCCTGATTTGCTCGAACCCTTCGTTGCTGATCGCCAGCGGGGCGGATGAACCTGATTCCGCCGAGCCGATCAGCACGTCTTTGCCCCTCAGCAGGCAAAAAGCGATGCGGGTAATGTGCCGTCGTGACTTGTCGTGGAAACCGAAGATGAAACCCGAAGAACTCTCCCCGCCCCATTGCTCGAAGGTGTAGGTGTTCGCACGACCCGCGAGCGAATTGGGCACCCAGCCCTGATAGGTAAGCGTCGCCGGGCACCTGCGGTCGTTGTCGTCACGCAGGATTTGCACCGCAAACGCATCGTCTGCTGGGGGTTTCCAGTCGGTGAGAAGCGAAAAGTACTCCGAGTTTTCACACATCAAACCAAACCACGGCTGGCTCAGGTCGCCATGTTTCTCGAAGTGCCAGTCGGCACCACTCGACGTCTGCGCTTGCCACAAGCTGGGGGCGCTGGAAGGTTTGGGCAGTTGTTTGGCTGCGATAAATACCGAATAGAAATCGTCGAACTTCAGCCATTGGTTCTGCAGCAGCGGCATGGAGAACCGACACGACCCCATGTCTACAACTGTCTCGGTCGGGCCTTGCGCAACCGGCGACTGGCCGGGCTCGTTACCGACCAATACAGGACCTGCGGCAGTCACATAATCCACCTGTAAAAACGCGAACAGACCAAAGATCAATTCGCGGAGGCATCGTAGTTTCACTTCGCATCCTTCGAATTGATCAATTCCAAATCCCCATCCCGATACACCACCTCACACCCCACCCACGCCGGATCCACCTGCGGTATCACCGCCGACGGCTTGCGCAACTCACGCAACAGAGTCGAGCCATGCGACAAGCGCCCACCCATCCGCGCAATCACCGCCCGCGCGGTTTGGTAATGCGCGTGCCGCCCCGGATCGAGGGTGTCTTCGAGCAGGATGTCGGCGCCGAGGATGCCTTGCACCTGTCCCGGATAAATCATGAACCCGGTCGCCTGCTCCGCACCTTCGCGACCGTCCTGCCAGAAGCTGCCGTCTCGGGTGCGCACCTCGGGATGCGGCGCAAACCAGTGTTCGCGATCCGCCAGCGGCATGGCGTGGTGCAGACGGAAGAAGATGCGCATCAGGTTGTCGCGATACCACTCGCGTACTTGCAGGTAGTAGCCGCGCAAGCCCGGCAGGCCGCTCGAATGCGCGAGACGGATCAGCCCTGGCCATTGCGGGAATGGCTGTAATGGCAGCTCACTCGACGCGGGTCTAGGCGTAGCGGGATCGGTTTCCCACGGCAATCGATGCGGACTGTTTTCAAGGTTGTCGTAAGCGGTTGGCGGGCGGCCCAGCCAGTCACCGCCGCTGCTGGCCAGCGCTGTAGCGATGCACAGATTGCCTTGCACCACGAACACGTAAAACCGGGTGAACCAGTCCGCTAGTTGTTGGCCATCGGCAGCTTGGGCGACGAGTTCGGCCAGTTCCCGATCGAAGCGCTGCAAGCCGTTTTCAAGATTCAGCAAATGCCCGCGAGCCTTGCGTTGCATACGCAAAAACAGCAGCAACGAACGCAGCATCTTCAGCGGTTGCCACGGCAGATGCGGAGTCGCGCCACCGACTTCACCAGCGTAGTTACTCGCGCTGATGCCCCAGTCGGCCAGCCGGGCGAGAAACAGATCATTGTTGATGTAGGACGCGCCGCCGAACACCGCGGTGAACGGCTCGTTGTCCTGCAGCACCCGCGCATCCCAACGCGCCATGATCGCCGGGATACTCGCGGCGGCTCGGCGCTGGGCGTATTCCACCAACACGCTCGGTTGCGGCGGCAGGATCTCGGCGATGTTGGCGGCGGTCAGGTGGCGGCGCCAGCCGTAATCGCTGATCGGCCGGTATTGCAGCAGCCACAGTTGTGAGCCGTCCCAGGCCCATTCGACGTCGCCGGGCACGTAGTGGAACACGCGCAGCACGTCTTGCAGAAAGCGCCAGAGCAGGTCTTCGGTCAAACCGTGGGACGGCGTGAACGTGCCGCTGCGCCAGGCATCGCCGAGCTGCGAAAGCGTTGCCCGAGAGGGGCTGACATGACCGTCGGCGAGCGATTCGAGATGGCCTTCCACCCACTCAAGTTCTACCGAGAGATGGCGCACGAAAGCGATGCCGGAAACGACCGGGGTGATGAAGCGCTGCACCACCACTTCCTCGACACCTTCGGCCGTCAGTTCGGCAATGCGTTTCGGCACATTGGCGGACGGCTCGCGCAGATAGGTGGTGCTCAAACCGGCATTCGCCGAATCGGCCTGATCCTCGCCATAACTGGAGGAGCGCACCGCCCAGGTCACGTGGGGTTGGGCGGCGAGGAACGTCGGCAGACGCGGATCGCTGCAATCGTTGAGCGTCAGTGCCGCCGGCACCGGTTGCCGCGCCAGTTCAGCCAGGCGCAAACGCCCGCCCTTGGTGTGGGCGACAAACCCGCGCTCGCCCGACTCCAGCCACTCGGCGAATTCGGCGGGCGAGTCGATCCACGGGTAATGACCCCAACCAGATTTGAGGCTGATGGTCAGATCAGCGCGGGCGAGAATCGCCGACCACGCCGCCGCTTGCTCGATGCCGAGCACCGCGTCCTGATCGCCCCAAACCAGCTCGACCGGATCGGTGATCCACTCCAGCAGCGGCAGCGCAGTGTCGGCACGAATCAAATCCCAGTGCGGCACAAACGCACGGCAGCGCGCATAGCCGGCGCCCATGCGCTGGTACTGCGCGGGCGTCCAAGTCTGGTTGGAAAACTTGCGGGCGAACAGCGTGGGTTTGTTCGACAGCAGCCAGTGGATGGTCTTGCGGATCGGCAGCGGTGACATCAGCGCCGGCAAGCGACGCTGCCACAAAAACGCACCGACCGGCGCCAACAAAACGCTGCGGGAAAAGTGCCCGGGCCGACGCTGCAACGCATGCAATACAAGCAAGGCATTAACCCCGACTGCCATGATCGCGCTGCCCTTCTGCGTCATCGCCAACAAGGTCTGCGCGTAGTCCGCCAGATCCTCGCAGGGCGGTTGTGGATTCGTGCCGAAGCCCGGCAACTCCAGCGGCACCACGTCGTAGCGCTGAAAGTGCGGCAGCGCGTCATCCCACCAATCGGCAGCGCTGCCGTTGCCGGCCAGCAGGTACATCAACGGCTTGCTCATGAGCGATCCTCAGGTCAGATCGCGCAGAGCGGCGTCGAGGGTTGGGTAGCGGAATGTGTAGCCGGCCTCGGTCAAACGCTGCGGCACCACGCGCTGACCATCGAAGAACAACTGCGCCATCTCCCCCGCCATTGCACGCACTGGCGCGGCGGGAATGTGCAACCACACCGGACGCTTGAGGACCTTGCCGGCCTGCTCGGCGAACGCTGCCTGACTGACCGTCTCGGGCGCGACCATGTTGTAGGTGCCACGCAGAGTGTCGTCGTTGAACGCCCGCGCGATCACCTGAAGCACATCGTCACGATGCACCCAACTCATGATCTGCCGACCATCGCCCATGCGCCCGCCGAAACCCAGGCGGAACGGCAGCAGCAACGGTGTCAACGCACCGCCCGGGCCGAAGACCACGCCGAGGCGCAGCACCACCTGACGCACGCCAAATTCCGTAGCCGGTTGCGCGGCGGCTTCCCAACGTCCGCAGAGTTCGGCCATGAACCCATCGCCTTTGCTGGCGTGTTCGTCGAGGCTTTCGCTGGCATCGCGCACGCCGTAGAAACCGATGGCCGAGGCTTGAATCCATAGCGCGGGTTTGTGCTTGGTGTTCTTCAGCCAGGTCATCAGCGCTTCGGTGGTGCCGACTCGGCTGGCGAGCAATTGCGCCTGACGTTTGGGAGTCCAGCGCGGGCCGGCGACGGGGGCACCGGCGAGATTGATCACTACGTCGAAGGCTTCGTCGTGGCTGAGTTCGCTGAGCGAATGCACGCAGCGGACGCGGCCGTTGAATAGATTGGCTGCGCTCAATGGATCGCGCGTCAGTACGCTGACCGAGTGGCCCGCGTCGAGTAATTGATTGACCAAGGTTTCACCGATGAACCCGGTGCCGCCGGTGATTAGCACACGCTTGAAAGTGCCGCCGGCAAACGGGTTGGATTGGCTCGGAGTCTTTTCTGAAGGGGATTTGCGGCGGTCATGCCGATACAGCCAGAATAACGGCGGCACCAACACCAGCAACGCAAAACCGTCGAGCCACAGGTGCGACCAGACCTGTTGTTGCGCTGAAAGCCACATGTCCTGCGGCGCCCATAACAGGATGCCGGCGCTCAACCAGCCCCAGACTGCCGGGGTTTTCAAGCGATTACCCAAGTGCACCAGCGCGAGCATGTACAGCGAATAACTTTGCAGCGTCGCGCCGAACAGCGCGAGCCACCAGACTTGTTGTTCGTGGCCGGCGGTGGGAACCGCATCAGCGCCCCAGAATGCGAGTTCGAGATTGTGCAGGTAGCCGTCGAGTAATCCGGAGTGACCGGCCCAGGTCAGGGTGAGGCCGGCGAGTATGTGCACGACTGCGGCGGCGTATAGCCAGAGCACTAACGCTGGGCGAAGGGAGTTCGAGGGGGCTGGCATTCCGTGTCCTGAGCGCATTCCTTGGGGGTGGGGAGTTTAAAGGAAAATCGCGGTCGTCAGATGCTCAAGTATTAAACGTTTAAGCGCTGCGGATTCTGGCTCAGCGCATATGAAAACGCGTTAGCCATGATGGCGGAACGCGTTTGATCACATCGAGGTGAAAAGGCGCCGGGCGCTGTAAACGCCCGTCTTCACTTAACCGCACTAAAAGCAGCTGCTGGCCACTATCGGTTCGGCCACTTCGGACTGAAGTCGCTTAATCGCATTGATGCCCGAGTCGTTACCTTTGTCGGCAGCAAGCTGATAACAGGCCAAGGCGCGAGGAGTATCTTTCTTTCCTAGATCGCCGCTTTTCCAATAATCGCCTAACGAAACGAATGCATGCGTTGATCCCATGGTGGTAGCACGAATCAACTCTTTTTCAACGTCCAGCGGGCGCTGGCAGGGTCCTGAACCGGCCAATTCATTGCCAAAACAATAGAAGCCAGCCAACGACTCAGCACCGCTCGGCGAATCAACGGCTGCTGCCTTGAAAAGAGCCTCAACTTTGCCGTATTCCAATTGCGGGGCCATACCCGACAGACTTAGCCCGGCCGCAGCCGAACTAGATATAGGATCGCCTGAAGCGGCCGCGCACAGGTAATTTTCCAAAGTCGCCTCAAAAAGTTCTCCTGTCAGTCGGTATTGCTCAAGGCCGCCCAAGCCAGCAAATCCTTGTCCGCGCTGCCAACAGAAATTCTCCGCACGACTCATTTTCCGCGTACTGGCTACAGAAAGCTCTTTATCAGGAATCGACCAGTCCTCAACCCCATCAAGCGTCCAGCATGACTTCCGCGAAAAGTTGAAAATCTTGATATTGCTGTTGCCGGCGCGTTTATCCACAACGTTAACGTGGCGGTCATCCACCTTCTCGATCTCTATTCCTTCCACTTTCCCATCGGGCACGGCCACCATTAAGGGAAACGCCATATCGCGTCCCACCTCCGCAGTAACGTAGGTCACAATCCGCCCTATATCCGACGTCCCCTTTAATACCAGCAGCTTCACGGCCTGCGCAGTTAGTCGCTTCTGCGATTCGGCATTAGCGGAGAATGCTGGAAGAAACTGTCCAAAGTCTTGCGTAGGGCACGAGCCACGTCCAAATGTCGGGCCACTCCCGGTATCGGACGCGATATTGTCCAAAAACACTGAACGGTCACGACTCATACTGGCGATGCAATTGTTCACCGCTGCCACATGCGCCGAAGAGTCCGGTTCCGTCTCCAACGCATCGACCTGGCAATCGGTATCGCGCAGTTTGATCCAGGCGCGCTGAGCCTCCTGAACCGTTGCCTTTTGGCTCGCCGCAAGAACTGGATCGGTCTGATATCCACCTTCGAGCCGAACCATCAGTTCTTGATAACTGGTATTCAACTGCTTATCTGCAGCAACCTTGGCACTCACAGAACATCTTTCCCTCTGAGAGTTCGTAGTGATATCGACACATGCATCGTCAGCAAATGCATGTCCCCCCAACACAGATAAACCACCAATCAGCACGGCGGGCAGCACCGGAATAAGATATTTACTCAAGGTAAATTCCAACAATATCTTGCGAAAGTGTATTTTTAAGTCGTGCTTATTCTTCAAGGGAGATAGCCATTTTCAGAGTAGATCCATTCAGATAAACGACTGCTTCGCGCCCATTAATATCGACAGGGGTAGGATTTTGGATTATTCCTTCATCACTAGCCTTCGCAATTTTTGTTAACGTCTTATCCGCAACATTGGCACGCCAAATAGTTTCATCACCATTCTTGAAATAAAACGTCGGCCGTGACTTGCTCCAAATCGGAGCATATATATTCCAACCAGCCTCGGGCCGACCAGCCTGCGCTATCGTTTCATACCCTGAGGTGTGCGAGTAGTACGCTTGCAATTTTCCATACTCACCACCCCAACCGAATGTCAAACCACTAACAGCATTTTCATCAGTATTTGGCCACTGCTGGAACAGCAAACTGCTTTCCAACGGCGGAGATTTTGAACCGAGCTTATAGACCATCCCCCGCAGCTGATTCTTGGAGAGCTGCTGTCGATAGTAAAACGCCCCATCCAAGATTCCCGCGAATCTTTTCCCTTCGTCGTTTGAACCCAAACTCAAAGCACCGTCAAAACCGATATCTTTCGCAATCGTGTGCAATACCGGCCTGTCGTTGCGATCAACGTACTCATATAAATTACCCCGGTACGCAATCATCGCCGCATCAAAATGCCCTTCAAACACGATGACATGCAACATGCCTGAAATTGTTTCTGCGGAGATCACAAATCGTTCGACAGCCCCTTTTTCATTGGGAAGCCATGCTAAATCAATGACCTTCCATGAGCGCTCAAACTGTGTGTACGGCTTATCACCCAACATTAACTTAATATCTTTCTGATTTGGCCTAGGCGCAATAGGAACCGGCAACAGAAAGCGTATCTGCCGAACATAAGAGTCCTCTAAACACTCCACTGACTCACAAGAGTTACGCTCTGACTCAAGCCATTCACTTTCGATTATTTGTAAAGCTCGCCGATTTTTTATCGGTTTGAAGACCTCACTGAGCTTTTCGTCCATTGCGGACAAAGAAGGAGAACTACAAATTTTCCTCTCTACTTCCGTCGAAGCTTTGCCACAGTCGAAACTCGCAGAAAATGCGACCGAACTGAATAGCAAAAAGGTTAACGATAAAAAGCAAGGGAGCAAATATATATTTTTCATTGAATCAGCCATCGAAGAAATTTTCCCACCATCGAAACGGATACGTTTACGCTCCGCCTCAAAATCAAAGAATTTTGGCGCAACAAATAAATCCGTCCCCTCTCACAGTCAAGACATGCTGTCCATCAGCGCCATCGCCGCAAAACTAGCGGACGACATCGAAGGCTCGAACCGCTCCGTAGCGGTGGCCCTTGTCCGAATTGCCGATGGTGCACAAATTATGGTGGAACGCGCTTTGGACCATTTGGAAGAATTGATAGCGGTGAGGCAGACAGTGAATACGTAAGAGGTACCTGTGGGACGGACTAAAAAATAAATCCGTCCCTTTTCCTTGCGTCCCTTTTCCTTGCGTCCCTTTTCCTTAATAAATAGATCCGTCCCTTTTATTCGTTTCTCTCACTTTATCCCGTCACGAAATCTCACTTAAAATCTTCAGCACTTTTCGGGAGCGACTCAACACCCTTTAACGCCTTTCGATTTATGAATGAGTAGCTTCCTCTCTCACAAGACTTTCTAGAAATAAGCTCTCCATCTTTTAGAACAGTTAAAAAACTTCTATATGCCTGCGAAACAAGATATGTATACCTTCCATTATAAAATTTTATTATATTCAAACTCACGCTACCTTCAGAGGCATTAACTACATAAAAACGGCCTTTGGGAGGAACTTTACTTTGTGGATATAGAAGCTCTATTTTTCCAGGTACACCATACCTATACTGCACATAACCGGAGTTCGGATTAACATTACCTGATGCACATACGGAAACAATTTTCCCAGCCGGAAGCGGGCAGCTGAAATAGATATCTTCCTGAGCACTACAAAGAGTAACATCCTCCGCGTCCTGCTCTTCTTCTGCAAATGCTGCAGATACAAAACAACCAAACACATAAACCACAAGAAAAACTCTTAAAAACTTTCTTATCTGCACATCAACATGCAAGAATTTGTTCATTTGAAATATTCTCCTTCCCATATTTTTTTAAAATTCTCCTTTCTTGCTACGCGACTATTTGTATTATAGTTTACAATATCTGTAATTGAATCCACCGCCGCTTCCGTTGGCCCTGCATCTGCCCTTATGTGCAAGTTATGGTCTACCCAAAAATAGCCTGCCGAACGAACCGCATACTTCATTTGAACTAACAAATCTGGGGTCTCTATAAAATCGTGATCCTCATTTGGCCACCTGCTTAAATTACTTCGATACCATGTTGTAAAGTCTCTATAGTTTACTCTTCCCGTTAACTGCTTCAGTCCCCGCCCGCGAAATTTCCAACCATCACCAGTTGCATAATCTCCATTCCCTAACTGCGCTCGGCCGCCATATGCTCGATTAGCGACTTCTACATAATCCGCTTGCGTCACCGAAGTCCCATCGGCCTTTATCGGTTTAACAGTCTGATAACCGAGGGCATGTGCCGCACTAGGGTTATTCGAAAAGTACGAGAACGTAGCTATTAGAGAAGTAGCCTTCCACAAGAAGCTTTCTTCCACACTTAGTGTGGGTCCTGTCTCTTGCATTACCTGTGCAAAAAAATGACTCCTGCGCAGTGGTGTATCAAGCTTAAAGAAATCAATATTAGCGTTGAGTTCGTCAGCTATCGCCTGAAGGTCTACATATTTCGACGGGCCAAGTCCGGGGTAGATCTTTTTCATCATATCCAAAGTAAACTCAAACTTTGGCTTCACCTTGATATATTCAATAAACTCTATCGGATGAAAATGCCAAACAAGTCCATCAGCAGGAACCTCTGCCTTACCAGACAGTTCACTCCAGAACACCAATTTATCGATACGTGTCTTCTCATGGGCGAGCGTCTTTGGTGAGCCTTCCAAAATCTGCGGCAATCTACCCCACTTCGCTTCGCTGGACGTGTCCTTCCACTCAGTTGGATGATAGGCAATAAGCTTTGACCAATGAGACCTAAGCTCAGCATTTTGCAATGCCTTAGGAAAATCCTCTGGTGTAACTTTCCCGTCTGCGTTTCCAAGCCTATCTAGGTCACTGTATAGGCCTTTAAAAAATTCTGGCATATCATCTGGATCAAGGAAGCCATCTGCGACAGCACTCGACTCCTTTACAATCCGAAAGCCAAGCTTTTCCCAATCGTGCTGAGAGATTATCTCCGCTTCGCCTTTTGCGATTAGGCCTGTTTTACTTTGGCCATCCTCTTCAACCTTTGGCTCATACCATTCATCTGGATTTTTGAATATTGGAACTTTACTCAGTTCAATGGCATGGTCCGAAACCAACTCCACAACTCCCGTCTGGGGAGGCTTTTTTAACAAAGTTTTATTTGCGGACAATCGCAAAAATTTCTTCCCAGTGGCCAACCCAGCTGGATTTTGTAAAAACTCTTCCAATTTTTGATCTGTTGTAAAGACCTCGATATGAACCTGGTGCTTGCGAGTTGCCTCACCGCTCTCATCAAGAAGATTTTCCATCAGGCCTAAGTAACCAATAGGATTTCCTGCCTTGATACCGATACTGGTAATGACGACTTTCTCAAAAGCCTCATCAACGGGAGTCACTGTATCCCACCGCATCGCTGGCGATGGAAGCTCATTTTCGACGCAAGCCCAAAACGTTGGCGGCACCGCTCCGCCCCCTCCGGGGCCGCCGCTAATTAGCGTGCATTCGGCCATGCGCCTAGTCTCTCCAGCGATATTCAGGTTGACAACTTTTTCGCTGTCGAAAGTAACAACACTTGTAGCTACCAATGCTATAGAGCCAACTGGTGGCCCCGCATTTTGCCCGTTGGCTTGTATTGCCGGAGCGCTGTATATCGGTAAAGGTTGTGGCCCTACTGTCGCCTTTACTTTGCCGTGCCAATAATTCGGTTTTTCTCGCTGCGGAGGTAAAACTTCGAACCAACTTGGTCCTGCAATGGCGCCACCAGTTGTTGTTCGAGGATATACCTCACCATTTTTTTTGTAGGCAAACCAAGCCTCCTGACCCACAGAGCGGCCTGCCACACTTCCCTTAAGAATTTTGCCCTTGGCATAAACCTCAACTGTTCCCTTTTTTTCGAGAATCTCAAACTCTGTGCCTGCAGCGATTGCTCCATAAGTATGGCAACCAGGTTCACCCTTAGCGTCGCTACGCGCAGTAAAACCACCGGCGATCATTTTGATTCTTTGATTAGGCGCTTCTTCTGGTGACAATGGATACCGATCAAACGGTAATAAATGCATGTACAAGCTGTAAAATGTCAGCTTGTTCTGTTTACCTTTATTCGCGCCTTCTTCGGTATTTGGTGGTGAATGATATTCGTGACGCACCAAACAGAAAGAATTAGTATACTTCAGAGACTTAGAGCCCTCGCCCTCACCGAAGGTTGATGTCAAGTAATCCTTGCTCAAGCGATAAGCGACAACTTCACCATCAGCAATACAACGCACAGGTTCCTGTAGTACACATTGAGGCGCACTTAGGTCACTAATATGGATTCCACCATGCCAGAATCTGTTATTTCCCAGTAAATAGTGCCCTGACGTCTCAGTTCCGATAGCCTGATAAATCTCTTCGGCATCTTTAAACTGCTTCCCATCGGACTTTCTTATGGGAAACTCAAACTTAATCGTCGGAACGATTATTTCCGGAGTTGTGCTTTGGGTCGAGGAGTCAGTCATTCTTTGCTTCCTGCAAGCTTACAGTCGAGCTCTTTGACTCAACCCATTCCTGTTTGGCGACCATCGGACTTGATGACTTCGCAGTTAAAGTTGTCATTTTCAATAGCACTTTAGCTCGACCAAAAAACATGCTAACCGGGACAGATGCAGTTGGCATTCCCATAATCAATTTTTTCTTAAAAGCACGATTCATGTCTTTTACTCAGAAAACACAAAAAAGGCCTTCGGCTTAACCTTCTCAGGCACCGCATTCCCCAACGCCTGATCCATCAAACTCCCCGCCTTATCCTTATCCGCCGCCCCCGGCAGCACCGGCGGCTTAATCCCAATGCCCGTGCCGGAACCAGCCGAACCACCCGCATTGATCTTGATCACCGGCCCAACCACCGTCACCCCACCGCCATCGAGCTTGATAAAGCTCCCACCCCCAAGAATGGTCAGCTCTGTCCCCGCCTCAATAACAATCTTGTCCCCAGCCTTGAGGTGAATTTCTTTCCCCACGCTGGTCAGTTGCGCAGTCCCCAGCTTCACATGCTGGTTCTGCCCAATCGTGAGGTGATCATCCAGCTTCGCTTCAATCTTGCGGTCAGAGATCGTGGTGCGGTGCTCTTCAGCCTTCAGCTCGGTGTAGGTGTTCTTCACCACCGTGTCATGGCGTTCATTCCCGACCCGAATCTTCTGGTCATGCTCAACGTTCTCATCCCAATCGCGCTGGGCGTGGATGTAGATCTGCTCCGCACCTTTCTTGTCTTCGATGCGCAGTTCGTTGTACCCACCGCCACCCGGTGAGCTGAGCGTTTTGAACACGCTGCGAGTCTTGTTCGCCGGCAGTGCGTACGGCACCGGGTTTTCCTTGTGATACAGGCAGCCGGTCACCAGCGGTTGGTCGGGGTCGCCTTCAAGGAAGGTGACGAGGACTTCCATTCCGATGCGCGGGATGCTGATTGCACCGTAGCGGTCGCCGGCCCAGGAGCTGGAGACGCGCAGCCAGCAGCTGGTTTTGTCGTCGGCGAGGCCTTCGCGGTCCCAGTGGAACTGGACTTTGATGCGGCCGTATTGGTCGCAGTGGATTTCTTCGCCTTTGGGGCCGGTGACCATGGCGGTCTGGCTGCCGAGGACGCGTGGTTTCGGGTGTTCGAGGGCCGGGCGGTAGAACACGTCCCACGGGGTGGCGAGGAAGGTGTTGCGGTAGCCCTGGTGGAAGTCGTCCTTGTTGTCGGTGGTGTCGCTGGTCACGCCTTCTTCGAGGACTTGCGGCTGCTTGCCTTCGTGGACGATTTCGGTGAGCAGCCACAGGTCGTTCCACTCGCTGCGCGGGTGGTCGGACATGGCCATGAAGTGGCCGCTGACCAGTTTGGTCTGGTCGCCGCGACCTTCGGCCTGGCGGTAGTCGGCGCGATGGCGTTCGAGGGCGCGTTGGCTGAGGAACTTGCCGCGCGCGCGGTCGATGAAGCGGCCTGGGTAGTCGTAGTCTTCCAGATCCGGCTCAGTGCTCTCGCCTTCGGGTTTGTAGGCGGCTTCCATTTGCAGGCGCGGTTTTTCGAAGTCGTAGTCGCGGCGCGTGGTGCGGCTGGTGCGGGTTTCCAGGCGCAGCTTGAAGCCTTTGATCACCGGTTCTTCGGCGACCATGCCGCTGCCCTGCACGTACGCGGTCGGCTGGCCGAGATCGGGGAACACGGTCTGGTCGTCGCCGAACACCAGCAGGTGGCCTTTGTCGCTGTGCTGGAAGTGGTAGTGAATGCCTTCCTCTTCGCACAGGCGCTGGACGAAGTGCAGGTCGGTTTCGTCGTACTGCACGCAGTAGTCGCGATCCGGGCACGGCTGGCTGAGTTGGAAGCTGTAGGCGTTGCCCTTGATGCCGTGTTCTTCGAGGATCAGCGCGATGATTTTCGGCGCCGACATCTGCTGGTAGATGCGCTGGTTGGTGCGGTGATGCAGGTATTGCAGTTGCGGCACCATCGACACTTTGTAGCGGGTCAGGCGCTTGCCGGCATCGCCCTGAGCGACGCGGTAGATCTGGCCGTGGATGCCCGAGCCTTGTGGATCGAACGCCAGGAACGCCTGCTTATGCAGGAGCTGTTCGAGGTCCAGATCCGGGTTTTCGCTGACCAATTCCAAGTCGAAACGATACGGCTGGCTGATGCCTTCGGTGCCGGTGAACGACAGCACTTGCAGGTCGCCGACGTAGTCTTCGACCTTGAGGCTGAAGTGGGTTTCGTTAGCTGGGTTGAACATAAAGTGCTCCCTGTTCGAATGTCATCCGTTAGGCCCGAAGTCGCAACCGTTGCAGCCAGGACGAAGTGGCGCCCAAGGCGTCACGCAATTGTTGGGCAGTGATGGTGCGTTCTGCCGGGTCGAAGCTCAGCGCGGTTCGCAGCGCTGGCCAGCCGTGTTTCGGTAAATTCGCCGGTGCTTGCAGTTCGCGCTCCAGGTGCTCGTCGCGGGCCTGGGTCGAGGGCAAGCGGCAGAACGGGTGTTTGCCGCCCGCCAGTTCATAGATCACACAGGCCACGCCGTACACGTCCGCGCTGGCCGACAACGGTTGGCCCTCAAGCAGTTCGGGGGCGGCGTAGCCCGGGGTCCAGGCGTTGAAACGCTCGCGGCTCAGGTGCGGCAGGCCGGGCATCACGCCCTCCTCTGCCTGACCGAGGCCGAAGTCAAAGAGGCGCAAGCCGTCTTCGCTGAGCATGACGTTGCTCGGTTTCATGTCACCGTGCAGCACGCCGCGACCGTGGGCGTAGGCCAGCGTGTCGAGCAGCGGCAGGACGATGTCGCGCAGCTCTTGCCACGGCAGGCCGAGGGGCCGCTCGCAGAGCAATTTGTCCAGGGTCAGGCCACGCATGTATTCCATGGTGATGAAGGCCCGCTGGCAATCGGTGTCGACTTCAAAAGTGTGTGCACGCACGACGTTGTCGTGGCGCAGGCGCCGGGTCAGGGCGAACTCGCTGTAGAGCAAGGCACTGGCGTCCGGCGATTCGGCAAATTCTTCGCTGAGGATTTTCAGCGCGATGTAAGGATCGGGATCACCGAACTGTTCGTGCAGCAGATCCCGCGCCCGGTAAACGGCGCCCATGCCACCGGCCCCGAGCAGGCGCTCGATGTGGTAGCGACCGGCGAGTACGTCCGGCAGAACACCGATGCTGGCCTTGGTTGGCGCCAGCAAAGGTGCTGCTTTGTTTTCCTTGGCGAAGGCGAAGTAGGTCAGGTTGTTGGCCTGTTCTTCGCTCATCAGCAAGTCATCGACTGAGGATTCGATTTCAGTCATTGGCGGATCACCACGGCTGTCAGGTTGTCGCGCGCGGCGCCACGCAGGGCGCCGTCGAACAAACGTTCCAGCGCCACGTGCGGCGCGCTGAGGCTGAGGGCGTTGCCGAGGGCATCGCTGCTCAGGCCCTGATACAAACCATCGCTGCAGAGCAAAAACGCATCGCCCGGATAGACCTCGAGTTCCAGTACATCCAGGGTCAGTGTTTCGGCCGCGCCGACGGCTCGGGTCAAGGCCTGAGCCGCCGGGTGTGCTGCCGCTTGTTCGACGCTCATTTGTTGCTCGTCGATCAATTGCTGTTGCAGCGAATGGTCCTTGGACAGCTGATACAAACGCTGCCCGCGCCACATGTAGCAACGGCTGTCGCCGGCCCAAATGCAGGCCGCGCGATTGCCTTCCACCAGCAGCGCGACGACGGTGCTGCCCATGATGCTGTCGTGGCGTCCGGCGGTGACCGTCAACTCCTGCCCCAAACGCCGGTTCAGCCAGTGCAGGCACTGGCGGATGGCTTTGAGGCGTTCGTCGAAGTCCTCGTGTTGCGGCAGTTCAGCCAGGCTGGCGACGATCAACTGGCTGGCGATGTCGCCACCCTGATGACCGCCCATGCCGTCCGCGACCACCCACAGCCCCTGCTGTGGCGAGTCGAGGAAGGCATCTTCGTTGCGCGCCCGCACCTTGCCCGGGTCGGTACGCGCCGCGCTGCGCCAGGCACTGGCCACCAGCATCAGAGCTGCACCGGCATACGGAAGGTGCGCAGCACGCCCATGTCGAACGGGTTCGGCGTGCGCTGGCTGGTCAGCAGGTAGTTGGCGCGCAGGCCACCTACGTCGGCTTTCAGCACCAGCACGTCGCGACCGCTCAGGTACTCGGTCTGCATCAGGTCGAACAGACGGAACAGCGACCATGGGCCGGAGTTCTTCTCGATGCCGATCGGGCGCCCGGCCATTTTGTCCATGACCAGACTGGTGCGACCGTCTTCAGCATCGGTCGGCCATTTGAACGACATTGGCAGGATCGGACCGTGGCGGTATTCCATGGTCTTGTCGCCGAACTTGAACTCGGAACGGCTGACCGCCGGATCGAGGGTGTACGGCTCCAGTTTGAACTGCACGGTCGGCTCGGCCGGGTTGATCGAGAAGAAGCTCTGACGAATCGTCAGCGCCGCCGCCATCTGGTCCAGATACATTTTCGATACCGGCAGGCTGTGACCGTCGACGCTGCGCATGCGGTAGTTGCCCGGATCGCCGCTGACAAACGGACGCATGTAGCTGTCGAAGAAACGGTCGACGGTACCTTGAGCGCGGAAGAACTCGCGGAAATCGCTGATCGCTACGTCGCTGGTGCTGCTGGCGCTGAACGGATAACGCTTGCTGATGGTTTTGCCATACACGCTGTACAGCTCGTTCTGATAACGGCCGTTCAGGTATTGGTAAGCATCGTTAAGCACCAGACGCCACGAGTCTTCGGCCAGCACGTTGAACCACACGCTCAGTGGACGCGGCAGACGGCCGGAGGCATTGCGCAGGTTGGTCAGCGCATCACGCTGGCCGCTCATGCGGGTTTTCGCCATTTCGAACGCGGCTTGTTCCGGCGTGCTGGAACGGGCCAGGCCGGCCAGTTGCAGTTGCAGGTCGTTGAGCGCGTTCAGCGCTGGCGTCAGGTCCGCCGCCGGGCCGTTGTTGTCATCGAGCAAACGATGCAGCGGTTCGAAGCGGCGTTGCAGCGACTTCTTCGCGGTGTCCGGCAGGGTCTTCGCCACGTTCAGGGCCGAAGCCTTGTCTGCTGCGGCGGCGGCAAGTTTGCCAACCTTACCCAGTTTGCCTTTCTGCCCAGCCATCGCATCAGCAGCGTCGCCAGCTTCTTCGACAGGATCTGCAGCGGCCTGGAAGCGGGTGTTCTCACGCACTTCAGTGAGCAATGCCAGCACCGGCGAGTTGGCCGAGGTCAGGCCCGCCAGTTGTTCGGCGCCTTCACCGGCGTCGCTGATCGGCGGCAGGGCAACCTGGCCAACCGCTTCGCTCCAATAGTTGGCGTAGTCGCGGAAGTACAGTTGCTCCAGCTCGACCATCAGACGACGCAAGTCCATGTCGCTGATGCCCGCACCTTCGCCCAGCACCCAGTTGTCACGCAGGATGTCGGTCACCAGCGCCGAACCCTGTACCGAGAAGTACTGCTGATAACCGGTTTGCGTGTAGAAGCCCGGGATCACGTATTCGGTACCGATAAACAGCGAGCCTTGTGGACCGAGGTGTTGACTGAAGCGGTAGTCCGGCAGGTTGCGCGCCTGCTCACGAAGCATGCGGTAAACCACCGTGGCCAGCGATTCGCTGCGCAAGACCTGACGCGCCTGAGTGACCAACTGATCGTTCAGCGGGTAGATAAACGGCTGCTTCAGCAAACGCTCTAGATGCGCGCTCAAACCGTTCTGCACCGCGGTGTTGCCGGTGTAGCGCGTCGACCAGTCAGTGGCGACCCAGTCCTTGAGCCACGCGGCATCGCGACGATCCTTCATGTTCAACATCAGGTACGCGCGCAGGCTGTTGAGCAGGCGGTCGCGGTCCTTCATGTTGGCGCGGATCTGCCCTTCGAGCATCGTCGCTACCCGTGGCAGCAGTTGCTTTTCAAGCTCGCGCTCGTAAGCCTCTTTGACCACTGGATTGACGTCTTCGCCCTGATACAGACCGCCACGTTCGTGATACGAAACGTCGCCCTTCTTCGGGAACACCTGCGTCGCGGCGTAGCTGCTGTCGAGGGTTTTCAGTACGCCCATGGCGTCATCACGCGGCGACAATGCCGTGCGTTGTTGCGTCCAGTTCTGCGCCAGATTGCGCAAGTTTTCCAGACGCTCGTAGTTGGCCGAGAAACCGCCCGCCCAGAGCATGCCGAACAGTGCCAGCGCAGCCAGTGCGCCGACGTACAACGCACGTTGGCCCCAATGAATACGGCTGCGTTCGCGCTTGTCCAGACCGGCTAGGTCGGATTCCGGGAAAATCACCTGGCTGAACAAGTGATGAATGAACCGCGAACGACCGCTGCGCAGGGTCGGCAGCACACCGGCGCTCATGCCGAGGCTGGCGCCGATGCCGGCAGTGGTCGCATCCATCTCTTGGGTCAGGTGCGGCGCGCTGGTCAGGTAGAAACCACGCAGTTGCGTGGCACGCTGATAACGGTTGCCGGTGAACGCCATGTCGACGAACAGGCACAGGCGCTCGCCGATCTGCCCTAGTTGATGCGGGAAGTCGAGGATGCGGCCACGGCGCTGGGTATCGCGCTCGGAGTGCATGCGCATGATCACTTGGCTGTTGAGGCGACGCAGCAGTTCTTCGAATTCGTTGCGCAGCACAGCAACGTCAGTGCCGATCTGATCCTTGCGGAAACTGGTGCCGAGCACCTGATCGCTTTCTTCGCGGGTCAGTTGATCGAAGAACTCGTCGAAGCCGAGCAGCTTGTCAGCCTTGCTCAGGACCAGATAGACCGGCACGTCGACATGCAGTTTCTGATGCACGTCTTGCAGACGGCCGCGAATCTGGCGCGCGAGGGTATCGATGTCCTGCTCACTGCCACCGAGCAGGGTTTCCACCGGAATGGTCACCAGCACGCCGTTCAACGGACGCCCGCGACGACGCTTGCGCAGTAGCTCCAGCAATGTCGTCCAGGCGCCGCCGTCGACTTCCACATCCGGTTGCGTGGTGTAACGCCCGGCGGTGTCGATCAACACCCCGTGGTCGGCGAAGTACCAGTCGCAATGACGGGTGCCGAGGGTGTCGCGGGTCAGCTTGCGGTCGATCTTGTTGATCGGGAATTCCAGACCGGAAAAGTCCAGCAGACTGGTCTTACCCGAGGCCTGCGGGCCGATCAACAGGTACCACGGCAAGTCACTGCGCCAGCGCTCGCTGCGGCCGCGATACAGGCTCGACGTCTTCAGGGTTTTCAGCGCGTCTTTGAAGCGCGCCTTCAACTCCTTCTGTTCTTCGTCGATCAGCTCTTCGCGGCGAATGCGGTCCTGGCCGTCTTCGCTTTCTTCCTCGGCTTTCTTGCGGATACCCGCGCGCCAGCTGACGAAGACCATGGTCAGGCCCCAGATCAGGAACAGCACAGCGATGGTCAGCAGGCGCGCGGTCGCGCTTTCCCAGAACTTGTAATCATCAACCGCCAACAACGGGCCGACGAACCACACCAGCAGCGCCACGAACAGCACCAACAGCAAAGTCCAGACCCAGGTCTGGCGCAGGAAGGCGCCGACTTTCTTGAAAAACTTTTTCATCACACGTCCCTGTTTACGGCTGCGACTGCGGTTGCACCGCGGCCGGATCAAGCGGCTGATAAGGTTGCAGAACGGTGTCGCGCTGCTCGCCCAAGACCCAGGCGAAGCCCGAATACATCACCACCAGACAGACCAAAGTGAACAACACCACCATCCACGCCGGCACGATGCGCACCAGGTTGCGACGCTGATCGTTGAGACCTTCCCAGTGCGGCGACAACTCGCGCGGCACGTCGCCACGCAACTGACGGATCTGCCGGTACAAGGCGTCACGGATGCCTTCAAGCTCGAGCATGCCGCGTGCCTGTACGCGGTACTTGCCCTCGAAACCGAGGGACAGGCACAGGTACATCAGCTCGAGCATCGGCAAGTGCTTGACCGGGTTTTTCGACAGGCGATCGAGCAACTGGAAGAACTTCTCGCCACCGAAGGTTTCGTTGTGGAAGCTACTCAGCAGACTCATCTGCGACCACTCGCTTTCGTTGCCCCACGGTGTGGTCACGACAGCTTCGTCGACCACGGTGCAGAGCACGTAACGCGCGGCCATCACCTGGCTGCTTTCGGCGCCGTTGTGCAGGGCGCGTACTTCAAACAATTTCAGCCCGGCAGTCAGAAGCTCGTTGAGTGCGTACAAGTCTTCGCGGGTTTCGCTGTGCTTGAGGCGCACCACTTCCGAAAGCAGCTCGGACGACGCCGCCACCAGCGAATTGAGACTGATGTTGAACGCTTCTGCCGGGCGCAGGCGCGCGGCGTAGATCATGCGTTCTTCCAGTTGCTCGAAACGCGGCGGCGCGGCGAAGTCGGTCAGCGGACTCGATGCCGGTCCGTGGCCTTGACGATCGAGCAGGACGGTTTTGTCGTCCTGGTTGTAATCCGTTTCCTTGATCATGTCGGTCAGTTCCTGATGGCCCAGAATTTCAGTTCAAGCTCGGCGAATTCGCCGGACACATGGAACGCGAAACCGCCGGAGCGCTCGAGTTGTGCCAGGTCTTCGGAACTGAGTTCGAGGATGAAATAGGTTTTGTTCGAATGGAACGCGATCTGCCGTGGGGCCACCGGCAACGGTTTGACCTTGATCCCCGGCAAGTGCAGGTTGACCAGTTGGCGGATACGCTCCACCGGTCCGACCTTGAGGTGCGCCGGCAAGCGGTGGCGCAGTTCTTCGGAGTCGCAGTTGGCACTGGCCGCCAGCACGAACGACGCCGAGCCAAGCAGTTTGTGGTCGTGCAACGGCGAGACGATGATGCCGTACTGACGCGCTTGCAGGATCAGTTCGATGGCGTGCTGTTCGAGCACCATCGACAGCACCTGACGAATCGCTTCCATCAGTTTGCGGAAGCTCCCACCCTGGTCAGCGTGGGAGTAGCGACTGTCCAGACGTGGGCGTTTGCTTTCGCCGGAGAAGGTCGCCAGATCGCCGAGCATGGTCAGCAGCGTGCGGTACAACTCTTCCGGGTGCACTTGCTCCAGGCCGAGGTAGTGGCGCAGCAGCAGCTCGGTGCGGTTGATCAGTTGCAGCATCATGAAGTCGCCGACCTCCGCGCCGCCGACCTTGCCGTTGGAGCGAATCCGCTCGGCAATCGTGTCGCCACGGTGGTTGAGCATGCTGATGACTTCTTTCAGGCACGACAGCAGATAACTGGAGGCGTGGGCCTGAATGTAGGTCGGCACGAAATCCGGGTCGAGGCTGATCACGCCGTCCGGCGTGGTGTCGAGCACGTCGCAGATCTTCAGCTTCACGTAAGCCTGATCGCTCTGCTGCTCGCCGAGCAACAGTTTGAAGTCCGGGCGACCGCAGCTGACCTGGCTGGCGGAATCGTCGCCGGCGTTGGAGTCGGCCACTTCGGCGTCGTACGCGGTGTAACGCGCAAGCACGTCGGACTGCTCCGGACGGCGCGATTCGATGTGGTTACCGGTGACCAGCGGCAGCGCCAGGTAGATCGGCGTATTGCCGGTATTCGGCGGCACGTCCAGCGCCAGCGGCTCAGTGTTGCCACCGAGTTCGAACAGGCTGCCGTCCGGCAGAATCCCCGAGGCTTCACTGATCACCAGTTTGCCCATGTTGAGGAACTGCAAGTCGATCTCCAGATTGAGGAAACCCCAGGTGTAGCCACCCAGCAATTGGGTGCGGGTTTTCATCTGGTGATCGTAATAACGATCGTTGTGCTGGAAGTGCTGCGGACGCAGCAGCATGCCTTCCTGCCAAATGACTTTATGGGTATTCATGATCAGTCATCCGCCTTGGCGAGCACTTGATTGGTGTTGCGGATGCCGGTCTGGTCCAGAGTCAGATCGACTTCAGTGACCTCCAGCGGAGTGATCTGAACGGTGTGGCGCCATTGGGTGTCCGGCAAGTCGCGGTAAGCGGCGAGAACGCCAACATAAAGGCTGCCCTCCTCCACCTTGAGCTTCATCTCCACGGTTTCACCCGGGCGCAGCTCAAGCTCTTCGCTGGCCACCAGATCCGGATTGAGGGATTCCTTGGCGCGCTCGTAGAGGCTGAAGAAATCAGCGTTTTCGAAGGTCACCGGGTGCTTGAGTTCGAACAGGCGCACGACGATCGGCGACGGCCGACCGTTGAGGTCCGGGTTGAGCTGATCGCTGCCGGTCAGCTTGAGGTTGATCTTGGTCACTTTCGAGTACGGCGACAGCGACGAGCAACCGGCGAGCAGCACCAGCACGGTGAGCGCAGTCAGCGTCTTGAAAAAAGCGGTCGAGCGGCGAGACATGCGCATCATCCTTGGTGGTCGGTGTGGAGGGTGGAGATCAGGCGGATCTGTTCTTCGTAAGCCTGGGCAAAGTCGCGGGCCAGCAGACGCTCGCTCCAGTCATCGTCCTGACGCAGCGCCTGGTGATATCGGCCGAACGCTCTCCAGCGCCCGCCCGAGGTGGCGATCAACGGCTTGTTGTCGCGCTCGAAACGCAGGGTCAGTTGCTCCGGCGAGAAATGCTCCAGCGTGCCGCGTACGGCGGCGCGGCTGGCGGTCAGCAGTGCCACTTGATGCGCCTGCAGGTCGCGGAACGCGCGGGAAATGGCTTGCTCGGCCGGCAGATGGCCGGGCTTGCTTGGCTGCAACAGAATCTGCAGGGCTTCGCTCGGATCGACGGCGAATTTCAGCGGGTTCTTGTTGGTGCCTTGCACGGTGGTCTGGGCCAGACGCAGCTCGTTTTTCAGCTCCGAACGGGTGCGCAGGCTTTGCTGCAGACCGCCGATGCTTTGGCGCAACAAGCGCGCAGCGTTCAGCGCCAGGGCTTCGCGTTCGTCGTGGCTGAGGCCTTTGACGTCGACACCCAGCGCCGCACCGAAATGATCCCAGAAACCTTCGCTTTGACGCTCAACGGCTTTCGGTGCCGGAGCGGGCTCAGGTTCGACCGGGGCGGCGATCAGCTCCGGCACCATCAGGCTTTCCATGTCGATGCGCGCGTAGTCGGCGCGTTGACGGGAATCCTCAGGTTTGGTGTTCGGCGCCAGCAACTCGTCGATTTCCGAGTACACACGCTCTTGCTGCTCGAGAGCATTGAGCGGGTCGAGATCGAGGAACGCGTCGTCGGGAATGATGCTGCCAGCGGCGCGTGGACGGCCGACTTCACCGTCGAAGGTCGCCGGGTCGCGCACCAGTCGCGCGCGAATTTCGAAGTCACCCAGCACGTAGGTGCTGCCGTGCTCGATGCGCACCGGTTCGCCTTTGTGCAGACGCGCGCCGCTCTCGCCGTCCTGGACACCGTTGCTGCTGGTGTCGGTGAGGAAGAACGTGCCTTCGCGGTAGCTGACAATCGCGTGGTGATTGGACAGGTGACGCTTGCGGTCAGGGATGATCCAGTCGCAGTCCTCGCCCCGCCCGATCACGCCGCCGGCCTGTTTAAAGGTCTTCTGGCACAACTCGGTGGGCACGAACTGCTTGGTGTTCAGCATTTCGAAAACCAATTCCATGTTTGATGCTCCTTGCGGTCACTTGCCGCGATTGACCGCTTGCGGATCACCCAACGGGCGATAGTCGTTGTCGTTGAATTTGTAATTGCCGCTACAGCCGCCCAGGCCGCATAGAACGACGAGGGTCAGCAGGACAGCTTGCCAGTGACGAACAGACATCAGAGGGTCTCCAGGGGTAGACAAAGCACAAAGCGCCGACCCTTGCGGGCGGCGCTGAAATTGGTTTTTGCGAGGATTTCGATGACTTTTTGCCTACCCATCGAAATCTCCCAGATTGATGTTCAGACGGCCGAGCCGATACAGCAGCGTGCGCCTCGGAAGGCCGAGCTCGCGGGCGGCGAGGGTCTGGTTGCCGTCGTTCTTGCGCAGGCAGTCGAGCAATAACGTGCGTTCGACCTGCTCCAGACGTTCGCGCAAATTCAGGTGGCTGTTGTCTTCCGGCATTGCCTCCATGCGCAGGGAGAAATGCTCGGCGAGCAACTCGCCACCCTCGCACAACAGCACCGCACGCTCGACCAAGGCCTTGAGTTCACGCACGTTGCCGGGGAAGTTGTAGCCGGACAGGTGTTCCAGCGCCGCGCTCGACCAGCGCACCGGATCGCGTTGCAAATACGTGCAGGTCTTCTCGGCGAAGTGCTGGGCCAGTTCGAGGATGTCGCCTTCACGCTGACGCAGCGCCGGCAGCTCGATCGGGAATTGCGCGAGGCGGTAGTACAAGTCCTCGCGGAATTTGCCTTCGCTGACCAGCGTCGATAGATCGCGGTGCGTTGCGGCGATGATGCGTACATCGATTTTGTGCGTGTCGTTGGAGCCCAGCGGACGGATCTCACCTTCCTGCAACACGCGCAAGATCTTCGCCTGCAACGACAACGGCATGTCGCCGATCTCGTCGAGCAACAACGTGCCGCCATTGGCCGCATCGAACAGCCCGGCGCGGTCGCGATCGGCACCGGTGAACGCGCCTTTGCGATAGCCGAACAGCTCGCTTTCCAGCAGATTTTCCGGAACCGCCGCGCAGTTCTGCACGATAAACGCCTGCGACCGACGCGGGCCGCAATCGTGAATCGCCCGGGCGACAACTTCCTTGCCGGTGCCGGTTTCGCCGCGCAACAACACGGTGTACGGACTGTGCAGGACTTTGCTGATCAGCGAATGGGTCTGGCGCATCGCCGCGCTTTTGCCGATCAAGCCATAGCCACTGATGCTCGGCACGCTGCGCGCTACCGTGGCCGACTCCGCCAGTGGCTGGCGCAGGCGTTGCAGCAAATGCAACTGGCCAAGCACGAACGAGCCGAGCTGGCCGAGGGAATCGGCGAAGCCTTGCAGGTTGGTACGACGACGGCTGGCGCACAACAGCAAACCTTCAACAGCTTTGTGCTGATTGACCAGTGGCACGCACAACAGCGACTGCCACGGCGAGGTCGCCGCTGGCAGGAAACTGGTTTCGTGCAGGCTGCCGCTCAAGTCGTCGAGGCACACCACGCGGTTCTGGCACAGGGCGAATTGCAGCAGTTGCTCACCGTTGTAATCCGCCGGCAGGCTCGCCGCTTCACGCGGTTGCAGAGCGCCGTCGAGGCATTCGGCGTTCATCCCCAGGCACGTGTGGGTGGCGTCGAGCAGATACAGCTGCGTCAATTCGCAACCGCTCAGCTCGGCCAACCCGCGCACGAAGTCACCCAGCAACGCAGCACCGTCCGCCGCCCGCGACAGACTGGCGAACTGCGCCAGCAACGCTTCGGCATAGACCAGTGGCTGCGGCACCTGAGTGAACATCACGCCCACCTCAGGCGAACTCGCACGTCACGCTGGCTTCACCGTCGAGCGTGGCATGCACACGCTTGAGGCTTTCACCGGTGGCCATGGCGTCGAGCAGACGATCCGCCACCAGTGGCAGCACATGCTGATCGAGCAGATGGTCGATCAGGCGCGCGCCGCTGTCGCTTTGCGTGCAACGCTCGGACAAGTGATCGACGAGGTTCTGGCACCAGCTGAAATCCAGCTGACGACGGTTGAGGCGCTCGCCGAGACGACCGAGTTTGATCTCGATCAGCTCGCGCAATACTGGGCCGCCGACCGGGTAGTACGGCACCACTTTCATCCGCGCCAGCAGCGCCGGTTTGAAGTGTTTGCTCAGCACTGGGCGAATGGTTTCTTCGAGGACTTCAGCGGTCGGCCGTGCGCCGTTTTCGCAGAGGTCGCTGATCTTGTCGCTGCCGAGGTTCGAGGTCATCAGGATCAACGTGTTGCGGAAGTCGATCTCGCGACCTTCGCCGTCGTTGGCCACGCCTTTGTCGAAGATTTGATAGAACAGGTTGAGCACGTCCGGGTCAGCCTTTTCGACTTCATCGAGCAACACCACCGAGTACGGTTTCTGGCGTACGGCTTCGGTGAGCATGCCGCCCTCGCCGTAACCGACGTAGCCCGGTGGCGCGCCGATCAGGCGGGAAACGGTGTGCTTCTCCTGGAACTCGGACATGTTGATGGTGGTGATGAAACGATCACCGCCGTACAGCAAGTCAGCCAGGGCCAGCGCGGTTTCGGTTTTACCGACGCCGCTCGGGCCGACCAGCAGGAATACGCCGACCGGAGCGTCAGGCTTGTTCAGGCCGGCAGCGGTCGCACGCATCGAGCGATCCAGTGCGTGCACGGCTTGTTCCTGACCACGGATGCGCGTGCGCAGGTCGGTGGCGAAACTGGCGACTTTGGCGTTGTGTTCGCGGGCCAGTTGCGCCAATGGCACGCCGGTCCAGGCGCTGATCACTTCGGCGACCAGACGCGGGCACACTTCGAAGCTGACCAGACGCTCTTTGACTTGAGCGGCGGTCAAGGCGCTGTGGGTTTCGTTGAGTTGGGCTTCCAGCGTTTCGACGCTTTGGCCTTCTTCGACTTCGGCAGCGACGGTTTCGATCACGGTGCCTTCGGCGTCTTCTTCAACGGTGACGGTCGGCTCGACAGCGGCGGCTTCACGAGCCTTGGCCAGTTGCTGACGCAATTCCAACAGGCGCTCGGCCAGTTGCTTCTGCTCAGTCCACAGGGTTTCCAGCGCGACCATTTCGTCTTCGGCATCGTCGAGACGCGCTTCCAGAGCATCGAGCGCTTCGTGGTCGATCAGCAGACCGGCTTCGGCATCGCGGCGCAGCGCCTGACGCTGACGGCCACCTTCAGCCAGTTCGCCACGCAGGCGTTCAAGGCTTTCCGGGGCTGCGGCGAGGCTGATGCGTACGCGGGCGCAAGCGGTATCGAGGACGTCGACGGCTTTGTCCGGCAGTTGCCGACCGGCCAGATAACGTGCGGACAGTTCAGCCGCCGAGACCACCGCGTCATCACGCAGGTAGATGCCGTGGCTCTTCTCGTAAACTTGGGCCAGACCACGGAGGATGGTCACCGCTTCGCTGACGGTCGGTTCGTGCAGTTGCACCGGTTGGAAACGACGGGCCAGCGCCGGGTCTTTCTCGAAGTATTTCTTGTACTCGGCCCAAGTGGTCGCAGCGATGGTGCGCAGTTCGCCACGGGCCAGTGCCGGCTTCAGCAGGTTGGCCGCGTCGGAACCGCCCGCGTTGCCGCCCGCGCCGATCAAGGTGTGGGCTTCGTCGATGAACAGAATGATCGGTTTCGGCGAGGCTTTGACTTCGTCGATCACGCCTTTGAGACGACGTTCGAATTCACCTTTGACGCTGGCGCCGGCCTGCAGCAAGCCCATGTCCAGCGACAGCAGTTCAACGCCTTTGAGCACTTGCGGCACTTCACCGGCGGCGATGCGCGACGCCAGGCCTTCGACGATAGCCGTCTTACCCACGCCAGCTTCACCGACGACGATCGGGTTGTTTTTGCGGCGACGGGCGAGGATGTCGACCATCTGGCGGATCGCGCCGTCACGGCACAGCACCGGGTCGAGTTTGCCGTCGCGGGCCTGTTGGGTCAGGTTGTGGGTGAAGCGCTGCAACAGCGATTCGCCCTGCGCGGCCGGTTTGCCATTGGCTGCCGGTTGCTCCTGCTGCGACAGGGCAAATTCCTTCAGGCGATCGATGTTCAGCTTGGCGAGCAGCGGCTGATAACGGCTGCCGGCGTAGCGCATCGGGTTGCGCAGCAGCGCAAGGATCAGCGCGGCGTCTTCGACTTGGGTCTGGCCCAGTTCGAGGTTGGCCACCAGCAGCGCATCTTGCAGCCACTGCACCAGTTCCGGGGCGAACACCGGATTGCGCGAAGCGCTGTGTTCGACGCGCGATTGCAGCGCGGCGCTGAGTTCACCGGCGTCGACGTCTGCATCCTGCAGTGCGCGCGACAGCAAGCCGTTCGGACGCTCGAGCAGGCCGAGCATCAAATCTTCGACGAGGATCTTGCTACCGCCACGGGCCACGCAACGCTCGGCGGAACGTTCCAGATCACGACGGGTTTCGGCGTCCAGCGCCTGGATGAGTTGTTGCAGGTCTACGTTGATCATGGCTCACGTCCTTAATGAATTTTGCTGCCCAGGGTCACCACGCCGTCCGCTTTTTCGCGGCCCAGCCAACTGGTCCAACCGAGGCGACAGGCGTTCTGCTCACCGATGCGCAGTTCGCGGATTTCTTCCTGGCGCAAGACCAGGCGGATGTCGTAATCGAGCGGGTCACGCAAAGTGAACCGCACCAGCGCGCAGAGCGGCTGGTAACCGAAACCGATCGGCAGGAATTCATGGAATCGCTGCCAGTCGAGTTCGGTGATGTGAATGCGGAATTTGCCGCTGCGGTCGCGCACGTGTTCGCCGAGCACCAGGTCTTCACCGAGCAGGCTGTTGGCGCGGCCCAAACGATTGCGCTGCTCTTCGAGAATTTCCACGCGGCGCTCGATGCACTGCTCGATGACCAGATCTTCGTGCTTGAAGTAGTAACGCAGCACGGCTTCGATCAACGCCGCCGAGTGCGCCCGCAAGCTGAGCAGACCGAGGTACGGCAGCAGGCGTTTCCAGTTGAGCTCCTTGGCCTTGCGGATCTCGTCGCCGCCCAGACCGATCAGGGCGAACAACTGCGACGAGAACGGGTCGATCGCGCCGCTCTGGAAGCTCGCGCGATAGCGGTACTTGCGCCAGATCGGCAGCATCAGCCGTTGCAGGCGATGGTGGAACAGGTCGAGGAAGTTGCGTGTCGGGTTGCCGTCTTCGCTGTCGCCCAGGGCTTGTTCGCCATAGAACGCCGGCAGCGGCGAACCGGAACCGACCAGGCCGATCAGGTTGAAACGCATGCGCGCGCGCATCTGCCCGTGTTCTTCGAAAAACTCCACGCGATCGACGTCGCTGCGCGGAAAGCCCAGGCTCGGGTTGGCCTGGAACTCCACGTGGTCGTACAGATCGTCTTCGCTCAGGTGCGGGTGTGCCTCGCGCAGCCGGTCGATCACCAGCAGCACGGCCTGAAACAGCGAGTACTCGCGTATTACCTTGGTCAGCCCGCTTAAAGCAGGGGCTGCAGGCCCATACGTGGTGTCCATTGGTACACCTCTCCCTGTGTGCTTTTTACGCGCAGCTCATGGAATGAATTGAGACTGGCGTAAAGCGCGAAAAACTCGTTAAGAACCGAAGCGAAAACGAACAGGTCGCCTTCGCCGATGTACCCTTCCGGGTCGATGGTCAGTTCGGTGCGCAAACCGCGCACCGGCAACCCACGGTGCAAGCGATCAACGTGGTGATGCTTGATGTGCTTGAGGCCGCCGAGCAGACGTTTGCTGACCTTCTCCGCGTGCTGGTCGTAGTAGCGCGGCAAGTCGTAGGTTTCGAGAATCACCTTCAACGCATTGACGTCGGCCAGCGACAGATAGTTAAGCGACATGTTGCTGATCAGCTTCCACAGGAAGTCTCGGTTCAGCGGTGGCGCGAAGCTGGAAGTGGCCGGGGTGATGTTGCGGAAACTCAAGAACTCGGGCGTCTCTTCGCAGGCCATGCAGATGTCGCCAAGCTTGAGCTTGCGCGGCAGGTTCTGGTTGGTGCAGATCAGCTCGATCGACAGGGTTTCGTGGGCTTCGGTATGGCGGATGCCGAAGCTCAGGTAGGTGTCGAGGCCATCGTGCAACAGCGAAGAACGCTGGCGAATGCTGTAGTGCGGACGGCTGTTGGGCACGTCGAAACTCGGGTCGTGCTCGAAGGATTCGAACGGCACATATTCCTGATAACCAAGACCGCCGGGCTTCCAGCCGGTCACGGTTTCCACCGAGAACACGCCGCAGTTTTCCAGATCGTATTCCGCTGGCAGCAGCAGGTATTCGTCCTGCTTGCCGTCGAGGCGGATCGGCAGCGCGTCGTGGGCGAACAGGTTGGCAATTGGCGTGCAGAACAGCTTCACGTTATCCAGCGTCGGCCGCATGCGCATGATGCCGCTCTTGCGAATATCGAAGCGCAATTCGAGGCCACGCATCTGCTTGAGGGTGTCTTCCGGCAGCGCGTTGATGATGTCCAGACCGTTGACGTCGACGAACAGGAATTTGTCCTGGAAGGCGAAGTATTCCTGCAGGTAGCGATAGCCGCGGAAGGTGTTTAGCGGATACGGGATCAACGCTTCTTCTTCGGCAAAGCCCACCGGTTTGACCCGATCACCGGGAATCTTGAACGCCATCGGCTTACCGCTGACGCCATCAATCGGTTTGCCGGCGCCGTCGAGCGGGATCAGTTCGATGCCTTCAAGGTTGCGCAGCAGGCTCAGGTAGAGCATCTGGCTGATATAGCGCTCGCCGGCAAAGTGCAGACGCAGCTTGCTCAGTTCCAGTTCACCGAGGTGACCGTCGGCGCTCATTTCCAGACGCAGGCTGAGCAGCGAGCCGTCGCCCTTCACCGAGTAATTCAACGCGGCCAGATCCAGCGGCAGCACGTCAGTCGGGTAGCAAGTACGGAAGCGGCAACGCACGTCTTCGATCGGCTTGCTTTCGATCGGCGTATCGCGCTCGACGCGTAATGCCGGCCCGGAACGCTTGAGCGGATCGAACTGCAAAATGCTGAACGCCGGCAGCGGACGCATGTAGTTCGGCCACAGCAATTGCATCAACGAATGGCTGAGCTCCGGCAGCTCGTCATCGAGCTTCTGGCGCAGCCGCCCGGTCAGAAACGCAAAGCCTTCGAGCAACCGCTCCACATCCGGATCCCGCCCGGCCTGGCCCAGATACGGCGCCAACGCCGGACTACGCTCGGCGAAACGGCGACCGAGTTGGCGCAGTGCGGTGAGTTCGCTTTGGTAGTAGTGGTTAAACGACACGGGTTACCTGCCTGGTAGTGAAACGCATCAAAAAAATATCCTGTAGAGCGCGACCGTCACGCCGGCACAGACATAACCGCCAATTAGCAGGAACGGCACAATCGAGATCCAGCCGTACGCCATGTAGGCATCACTGAGCTGACCGACGACCAGACTGAGCAGGCCATACAGCATCCATGGCACGGCGTAGAACGGGATGAACTTCACCGGCGCCCACCAAACCATCCGCAGTGCCTGTTGCTCGTTGCGGCTCTGCGCCGATCGGGACATCCACAGCGAAAAGCCCAGAAGCCCGGGAATTCCCCACCACAACAGGTACTGCCAATAAATCCCGGACGACTCGGGTGTTGAATACTCGCCACTCCACAGGTCATAGGAACTGATCGCCAACACCGCCAGCAATGGCCACCACAATGCAGCCATGAAGAAGCTGAGTTGCGCGCGACTGAGCATGAGCATCTCGCTTGATGAGTCGGTCATCGGCGAACCTCCACAGCGTGATCCATGCACCATGTGCGGACATCGCGCTTGTCGAAGCCTGCGCACCCATTGTCTTTCGCGATCACGCGATATGAATGTTCAGGGACGTACGCAAAAAAGTAATAGTTGTCCCTGTCCTCACCGTAGAGCCAGTAAGACGAAGAACCTTGATTGATTTCGTAAGGTTCGAATGTCCAGATGGACGACTGCGCAGGGATAAAATTTTCGCGGTCCATCAGCAACATAAAAGCGTTGGAAAGCGCGTGCGCAGCAAAATAGAGCATGCAAGCGAACGCTCCCACCACGAGTAGCAAGCGCTGCAGCCAAATCATTGCGAAGCGACCTGAGTCGGTCATGCGTCCGTCTCCTGCCCCGGGGTCGCTGGCACGTATTGATTCATCGCTGCGCAACTCCCTGTTTTTGCGGCGTGATCGCGACACCCGTATAGACATAGAGCTCTTCACCGCCGTAGCCACCAATTGCCGCAGCGTTGAGTGGATGGCTGTCCCTGGTGCCATATCGAACCCAGCCTTCAGTCCACATCCCACCATTTTCGTGACGAATTTCCACGTAATAGTCCGGCGCTTCGTGCTTGGTAATCTCGACGAATACCCCGCCATCCTCGGCGCCAACCCACAACGCGTTGGGATGCGCGAACAGCTTTGGTTCGGTCGAGCTTTCCATTCGCACCAGCAGCGTCAAGCCGACCAGAATCGCCAGCAAACCGACCGAGCTGAGAAAAGCGATGAGACATTGCCAGGCTCTGAGTTTCATCGAGCCAACCCGAACAAGTGCTTCATGGGCAGAAAGCCCCGGTATCGACCGTCCACGAACGGACAGCTTTTTCTTCAGTTTTTTTGATGCTCGCTACTGCCTTTCGCAAGGTCTGCGCGTCGATGGACTTAGTCGCGTTCTGGCTTTTGATCGACAGGCTGTACTGGTCGCTGATCTGACCCGATACGTCTTCACCGAATGACTGGTAGTTGCCGATGGAACTGCGCTGGTTCGGGTTTAACGTGAAACTGCGTGGCTGATCGTCATAGTTGGAGTCGTTTGCCAGCGTCAGTTCCAGCGGTACTCCACAAGTATTCAGCAGGTAAACATCATTGCGATAGACCTGCTGCGCAGCGCATGCAATCAGCGAAACGAAGCACGCGAAGAAGCTTACCCATCTCATCATCAAAATCGTCCTTGGCCGTTTCATGGACAAACCGATGCCTCGCTGATTGTCCACTCGCGCTGGTACACCTGCTGAGCAGCACAGCCATAAAGGGAAACGAACGGCAAGATGAGACCGGTCAACCTAGTCATCGAACTCGACCCTTGCCAGCCAAAGCAGGCTTTTGACGTCCTGTTCAGACGCCGCCATTCTCTTTTGCAGATCAGCGGAGGACTGCGTGTAACTGCTGAAGTAATGCATGACATCCACCTCGCCGGCGTTCGGCGTCGGGTGGTTGTCCTTAGGGTTTTGCATCAATGTCGATGTTTCTTTGTGAGTCCAGGAGTAACCGGGGATGATTCCCCCGCCGTACTCATTGAGAATCAAATGACCAAACTCATGAGCCGACGTTTCTTTGAACTCTTCTCTGGCAATGTCTCTAGCGAACTCTGGAGTTCGACGTCGTTGAACAACGTAGCTTTCATAGGCATAACCGGCGTTGTGATAAACCTTTCTTGCAATCGCAAGACTGGTGGAACGACCGAAGTCCGCCGACAGCGAATCAATCAGAGGGAAATTCCCGGCTTTGGGCTCGACGTTGATCTCGGTTTTGACCGTGACTTTGTAAAGGCCTTTGCTGGTCGTGATGCCCTCGGCGATACCGCCGCCGCGCGCGCCATTACGCGACCAGTACAACTCGATACCTTCCTTGGCCCAGCCAAGCAACGTGCTGAAAGGCGTGGGTACCAGTCCGGGTGTGGAACCACTGCTACCGCCATCCGAAAAGCTCGGGCGTAACGTGACTTCAACGGTCTTGGCGTTGCGGTCAACACGCACATCGACCCATTTCACCTTTTTAGCCGAGCAATCAAGCTTCACTTCAGTCACTTGCTGTTTTCCCGCCCCGGTCGCAGTGAGGCGCACTTTCAGGTTCGGGCTTTTCAGGACTTTGGTATCGAGGACGCCGGCTGTGTCGTAGCCGTCCCATTGCCATGGATGCTTGCCTGGCGGGAGGAACGGCGCGGTATTGGCTTCGGCGTATACCAGCTTCTCGCCGTCCAGCACCTCCAACTTCACACTGTCAGCAGCGTCCATGCGGTTCTCGACGACGAAATCGACCAACTCACGGTTTTTCGATGTTCCTGATTTCAGCTCGTCGAAGTCTGGAATTTCCAGTGGCGTCAGTACCGAGTTGCCACCGGACTTTAAACCCAGTCGGTAATCCAGCGCCGCGATAACCGCTATGGCGGCAAGCCCCGAAAATGGCACTGGCGAATGCGAATTCCCGATGATCACCGTCCCGGAACCTGCCGTAACCTTGTTGCCGTGAGATCCAACGGAGCCGACCGTGGCGGCCGGTTTGCCATTGATCAAAACCGTGGTCGCCAGATCGCCGGCCATCGCACCACCACACGCCGAGGCATCGCCTTGGCGGGCGGCCGCGAGGCCGTCGAAGAACACGTCGCCGGAACCGGCGGCGATCGGGTTGGTACCGTGGCCTGGGAGTGGGCAAGCGGTGGGGTCGGATACGCGTGCTGCTGGTTTGCCAGACATCGGGGATCTCCTTAGGTGACCTTCACTTGACCGCTGCCATCCAGGCGCGCGGAAAAACTGACCTGACGCTTGAACCCTTCAACTTCCAGCAGGCCTTCGATGCTGAAGGCCAGGCGCAGTTGATCGTGGTCACGCGGCAGGGAAATGACACGCACATTGCTCAGGCGCGGCTCGTAGGCTTCGATGAAGTTTTCGATGGCCAGACGGGCCTGACTCAGGGAGTCGTGCAGGCTCAGACGCATGTCATTGAGATCGGGCAACCCGTAGTCGGCCAGCGTTTGCACGCTGCCGGCCCGGGTGCTGAGCATTTTGGCCAGATGGGCAGCCACTGACGCCATGGCACAAGCCTCAAGGCTGTTGCCCTTGCGTAGTTGCGCGTCGCCGTTGAGGCGTTCGAACAGGCTGCCGTATCCGTCCATGAGTCGCTCTTACTCTTTGTCCAGCTTGCCAACCAGCGACAGGGTGAAATCGGCACCCATGTACTTGAAGTGCGGACGCACGTTCAAGCTCACGCGGTACCAGCCCGGCTCGCCTTCAACGTCGCTGACGATCACTTGCGCAGCGCGCAGCGGACGACGGCCACGCACTTCGGCGCTCGGGTTTTCCTGGTCGGCAACGTACTGACGGATCCACTTGTTCAGTTCCAGCTCGAGGTCGGTGCGCTCTTTCCACGAACCGAGTTGCTCGCGCTGCAGCACTTTCAAGTAGTGAGCCAGGCGGTTGACGATCATCATGTACGGCAGTTGGGTGCCGAGCTTGTAGTTCAGCTCTGCCGCCTTGCCTTCTGCGCTGATGCCGAAGAACTTCGGCTTCTGCACCGAGCTGGCGGAGAAGAACGCCGCGTTGTCGGAGCCTTTACGCATGGTCAGGGAGATGAAGCCTTCCTCGGCCAGTTCGTATTCACGACGATCGGAAACCAGAACCTCGGTAGGAATCTTGGTTTCGATTTCGCCCATGCTTTCGAAATGGTGCAACGGCAGGTCTTCAACCGCGCCACCGCTCTGCGGGCCGATGATGTTCGGGCACCAGCGGAATTTGGCGAAGCTGTCGGTCAGCTTGGTGCCGAACGCGTAAGCGGTGTTGCCCCACAGGTAGTGCTCGTGGCTGTTGGCAACGGTTTCCTTGTACACGAACGATTTCACCGGGTTTTCTTCCGGATCGTACGGGTTACGCAGCAGGAAACGCGGCACGGTCAGGCCAACATAACGGGAGTCTTCCGAAGTACGGAAGCTCTGCCATTTGGCGAATTGCGGGCCTTCGAAGTGGTCTTTCAGATCTTTCAGATCCGGCAGGCCGGTGAAGCTTTCCAGACCGAAGAATTTCGGGCCGGCCGCAGCGATGAACGGCGCGTGCGACATGCACGAAACGCTCGCCACGTACTGCATCAGCTTGACGTCTGGCGAGCTTGGCGACATGTAGTAGTTGGCGATGATCGCGCCCACAGGCTGACCACCGAACTGGCCGTATTCAGCGGTGTAGATGTGCTTGTACAGGCCCGACTGCATGACTTCCGGCGAATCTTCGAAATCGTCCAGCAGGTCTTCTTTGGAGACGTTGAGGATTTCGATCTTGATGTTTTCGCGGAAGTTGGTGCGATCGACCAGCAACTGCAGACCACGCCACGACGATTCCAGCGCCTGGAAGTCCGGGTGGTGCAGGATTTCGTCCATCTGACGGCTGAGCTTGGCATCGATCTCGGCGATCATGCGGTCAACCATGGCCTTCTTGACCGGCTCACCGTTGTTCTGCGGCTTGAGCAGTTCTTCGATGAACGCCGACACACCGCGCTTGGCGATGTCGTAGGCTTCGTCGTCCGGAGTCAGACGGGTTTCGGCGATGATGCTGTCGAGAATGCTGTACTCGCCGTTGCCGGCGCTCTTCTCTTGTGCTGCGCTAGTGCTCATTGTGTTGGCTTCCTTGGCTGGAGTCTCAGGCGTCCGGGGCTGCGGCGTTCAGGCCCAGCTCACCGAGTACGCGACCGCGGGATTCGTCGTCGGCGAGCACGCCTTCGATCGCTTTACGGAACGCAGGTGCGTTACCCAGCGGGCCTTTGAGGGCCACCAGCGCATCGCGCAGTTCCATCAGTTTTTTCAGCTCAGGCACTTGCTCGACCAGGCTGGCCGGGTTGAAGTCCTTCATCGAATTGACGCGCAGTTGCACAGCCAGCTCGTCGGCCTCGCCATCTTCCTGCAGACGGTTCGGCACGCTCAGCGTCAGACCCAGTTCTTGCTTGGCCAACACTTCGTCGAAGGTCATCTTGTCGATGCTGATCGGCTTGCGATCTTCGATTTTGCGATCGTCCTTGCGGTGGGTGTAGTCACCGATTGCCAGCAGCTTCAGCGGCAGTTCAATCTCTTCCTGAGCACCGCCGGTGGCGGGTTTGAAGGTGACGTTGATGCGTTCCTTGGGGGCTACCGAGCCTTCTTTGGCCATGGCTTTTCTCCTTGCGGTTGTGGCCCTGGGGCCTATTCGAGTACCACTTCGAGGTCGAGGTGGCACAGCCTGCGATAAATCTCTTCCTTGCGTTCACGTACGGCATGGTTCTGCGGCAACAACTCGCAGCAGCTATGCAGTAGATGCAGCACTTCCAATGCAAGATCGGGCTCCCAGGCGTGCAGGCCTGAGTCCTGTAATGTCTGATCGAGGGTTTCCAGCTGGTTCTTGGCCAGTTCGTATTTCTTGGCCATGAAGCACAGGCGCGCGAGGGCGAACTGCCAGAAGAAGCGCTCGCGGCCACCGTGGGCCGATTGCAAACCCTGCTTGAGCGTCTGCACGGCAGGCTTCAGGCCTTCCTTGCGCAGCAGCGGCAGGACTTCTTCGAGGGCTTTTTCCCAGGCTGGCTGGGTTTCGACGTTTTCGCTTTCAACCTTGCGCGGCGCACTGGCGCTTTGCAGGTGCGGCATGACGTTGGCGGCGATCCACGCCCGGGTGGACGGATCGGCAAACGGCGCACCGTCATGGAAACGCAACTCGACAATCCCGGGCAGCCGTTGAACCAAAAGCGCGAAGTGGATTTCCACTTCGCGCATTGCCAACTCGGCGTTGAGGTTCTGGAGACATTCCCAGACCATCCTCTGGCCATCGAACCAGAACGGCGCCTTCGCCAGGCTCGCCTCCAGTTCCACCAGCAGATCGGCGTATTTGCCCTGATCGAAACGGTCCTGATAGAGCTTGAGCTTTTCCAGTGGCAGACCGCGCAACACGGTGATCTGCTCGGCGTTGCGCTCCGGCACTGCGTCGATGGTCATCCACAGCAGTGTGCGATTGAGGCGCAGGGCGCGCAGGTCGGTGGCTTTCTGCTTGAGCCACCAGGCGCACAGCGGACGGGCGCTTTCCTGCTGGGCGCGCAGGGCTTTGTGCGCATCTCGTTCGTTGTCGATCGGTGCGCCGGGAGTAAGCAACTGGCTCGCGGCCTGTTTGACCTGCGCCACCGCCGCACCGACCACACCGGGAGCCGGCTGGTTGTCGGCCGCGCGCTGGATCATGGTTTTCAGGCGACGGGAGATCGGCAGCAACAGCGGCGAGTCATCGCCCAGATGCTCAGCACACGCCGCTTCAAGGCCGGACAGGTGCTCGGAGAGCTGCCGGAACATCGGCAACTGCTCTTTGATCGCAATGTTTTCGGTAATGACCTGCTCGAGACGCGGCACCAGCCAGCCGATGGCGGCGGCACGGGTACGGGGTTTGAGCGGGTGAACGTCGGCCCAGTTGTTTTCCGACAGATGGTGCAGCAGACCGAGGCCGGCCAGCAGACCGGGGAAGGATTCGCGCTGGTACAGCGACCAGGTCAGCCAGGCGCCGACACGCAAATCCTTGGATTGGGTACGCAGCAGATTTTCGCTGTTTTCGCGAATTTTCAGCCAGTCGATCTGCCCGCTTTCGTGCATCGACGAGGCTTTGGCCAGCTCACTTTCCAGGGCCTCGAATTCGCTCGAAAAACGAACGTCTTCGCCCGCGAAATTCTCTTTGGAAACAGAGACTTTTGCGAGTTCGAGGTAATGGGCGGAAAGTTTGCTTGAGTAGGACATCCATGGCCTTTATTAAGGATTACAGTCAGGCGCCTATTGGAGTTACCGCGGCGCGGGACAGTATCGAAGAGCGGTGACGCGACTCATCCAATTGAGATGTGCTCTTTCAAGTGGGCGCATCGTAATCACTATGATGGCCACTAGCAAGCATCTGATTAAACAACAAGACGAACTGTTCTTTGTTTGTTGTAGGAGGTTTCCCTATATTCAGTCAGGGAATCCCCGATGCTCTGTTTATATTCGCATACCCTTACAAAACACCGGGAAAGCTTGATTTAGAGCGATCGTTCCAACTGCCGTCGATCACCGGAAGCCGGGGCTGGCGAGAGTGGCGCGGAGCATGACGGGTTTTGAAAAATTCGGATGTAGGATGATTCCGAAAGACTTCGGTGTTGTTTCAACAAGTCACCGCGAGACAACCGACAACTCAGAAAGTGCCATCAATATGATGGCTTTTATATATAGAGGATTTATTTAACTGTGAGGCTGATCGATAGCCAACAAATGCAATCAGTTACTCGGCCTTTATTAAGGCTGCAGGCCAGAATAAATCGGCAGGCATAAAAAATGGGCACCCGACCGCAATCGGTGTGCCCATTTTTCTACACGGTTCTCCCCGTTATTCGAGGAGTTCGCCGCAATTAAGGATTGACGCTGTCTTTCAACGATTTACCTGGCTTGAACGCAACGGTGTTGCTGGCCTTGATCTTCACCGGCTCACCGGTCTGCGGGTTTTTGCCGGTACGGGCGCCGCGGTGGCGTTGCAGGAAGGTGCCGAAGCCTACCAGCGTGACGCTGTCCTTGCGGTGCAGAGCGCCGGTGATTTCTTCGAGAACGGCGTTGAGTACGCGGTTGGCCTGTTCTTTGGTCAGATCTGCTTTTTCAGCGATTGCAGCGGCGAGTTCTGGTTTACGCATTAGTGAAGCCCCTTTGACGGTTTTTTGTTGTTATGTCCGTGCTGTTCTCGTTGGAACAGCGCCCAAGGCGCCGCAGGCTCTACTCTGCGGCAGACGGGAGTGAGAATGGCACGCGGATACCGGCGGCGCCAGTCTCCCCGCGACCTTTGTAGGGGCAAAAGCGGGGTGATTCCGACAGAACGACCGGTATTTACGCCAGCAGGGCTGGAAGCTGTTTGTTCAGGGCAAGTTTTTCCATCACCGCGGCGCCGGTTAGCGCGTAGCCGAGCAATTGGCCGTCGGCGCTGTGGCACAGGGCTTTGATGTCGGCGCCCTGCCCTTCGACAGTCCAGACGCCTTCGCTGCCCCGTGGCGGCGGCGATACGACCAGCGGACACACCGGGGTTTTCACGGTGATCGGCATCGGGCCGTAGCTCACGGCGGTCGGGTTTCCGGCGAGGGTTTGTGCCAGTGCTCGCGCACAACTCATCAGGGGCATCACGTACAGCAGATTCAGCCCGTCGACCTCAGCGCAGTCGCCCAAGGCGTAAATATTGGCGTGGGAGGTTTTCAGATGGCGATCCACTACGACACCGCGATTGACCTGTACGCCAGCGGCCGCCGCCAGATCGATGCGCGGACGCAGGCCAATGGCCGAGACCACCACGTCGCAAGGAATGACCTGGCCGTCGGACAGATGCGCTTCCAGGCCGTCGGCGACTTTCTGCAATCGGGTCAGTACCGGGCCGAGATGAAATTTCGCACCGAGGCTTTCCAGCCCGGCCTGCACGGCTGCCGCTGCGGCCGGGTGCAACAACATCGGCATGACCTGTTCGCACGGCGCCACCAGTTGCACTTCGTAGCCACCGAGAATCAGGTCGTTGGCGAATTCGCAGCCAATCAGGCCGGCGCCGAGCAACAGCACCCGGCGCTTGCCGGCCGCCGCTGCGCGAAAGCGCGCGTAGTCTTCGAGATCATTGATCGGGAACACCAGATCGGCGCCATCGCCCTCGACCGGTACGCGCACGGTTTCTGCGCCCCAGGCGAGGATCAGGTCACGGTAATAAACCGCTTCTTCGCCGATCCACAGGCGTTTATGGCCGGCGTCGATGCCGCTGATGCGCGTATGAGTGCGCACTTCGGCTTTCAACTGCTCAGCCATGGCCCCCGGTTCAGCCATGCTCAGGCCATCGGCGTCTTTGTTCTTGCCGAAACCGGTGGAGAGCATCGGCTTGGAGTAAGAGCGCCCGTCATCGGCGGTGATCAGCAGCAGCGGGGTTTCGCTGTCGAGCTTGCGAAACTCGCGGGCCAGGTTATAGCCCGCCAGCCCAGTGCCAACGATGACGACAGGTGCGCTCATGCCTTACTCCTTTGTTTTGCTTAGTTGATTTCGATCATTTCGAAGTCCAGCTTGCCGACGCCGCAGTCGGGGCACAGCCAGTCTTCCGGCACGTCCTGCCACAGAGTGCCCGGCGCAATGCCGTCATCCGGCCAACCCTCGGCTTCGTTGTAGATCAGGCCGCAGACCACACATTGCCACTTTTTCATTCAAGTACTTCCTCAGGGTTCAGGCTTATTGCCGGCGCGGACGGTCGATGGGTGTTGCGCTGCCATCCGGCTCAGGGCGTTTTGTACTGATGGAGCCGGGCAGATGCAAGCCTGTTCGGCGCAACGGCGACCCGGATCAATCAATATCGGCGGCCACCATGTTAAGCTCGCCGCCTCATTTGCGGCCAATAATGACTCATTGTGCAACATTCAAATGCCTGCCCGGCCCCGCTCTGGCTGACTCAAAGCCGACTGACGCCCCTCCCCGATTCGTTGACCCTCGACTGGCTGTTCGACGAAGGCTCCCTCACCCGCCGACTGACCCGGCTGTCCAATGACGGCTTCAGCGTCACGCCACTGTTTGAAGGCTGGGACACCTTGCGTGCCGATGAATGCGCCGCACTGGATCTGGCCGAGGGCAGCGAAGGCTGGGTGCGCGAGGTGTATTTGCGCGGTCACGGCGAGGCCTGGGTGTTTGCCCGCAGCGTCGCTTCGCGCGCCGCCTTACAGGGTGACGGCTTGCACATGGACGAACTGGGCAGCCGCTCGCTGGGCGAATTGCTGTTTTGCGATCAGGCGTTCCAGCGCCGCGCCATCGAAGTCTGCCACTACCCTGAACAATGGTTGCCGCCAGCCGCCAAAGCGCCAGAGTTGTGGGGCCGGCGGTCGCGCTTCGACCGTGGCGCGTTGAGCGTGCTGGTCGCGGAAATCTTTCTGCCGAGTCTGTGGAGCGCCGCCCGCGCCCATCCGGAGAACTGCTGATGTATCAGAGTCTGCTCAAGTCCCTGAACCGCTTGAACCCGCGCGCCTGGGATTTCATTCAGTTGACCCGGATGGACAAGCCGATCGGCATTTACCTGCTGCTCTGGCCGACGCTGTGGGCGTTATGGATTGCCGGCAAAGGCTCGCCATCGCTGGCCAACGTGGTGATTTTTGTTCTCGGCGTGGTACTGACCCGCGCCGGCGGCTGCGTGATCAACGACTGGGCCGATCGCAAGGTCGACGGCCACGTCAAACGCACCGCGCAACGGCCGCTGGCCAGCGGCAAGATCAGTTCGAAAGAGGCGCTGGTGTTCTTCGCGCTGCTGATGGGCGTGAGTTTCCTGCTGGTGCTGTGCACCAATGCGCCGACCATCTGGCTGTCGCTGGGCGGTCTGGCACTGGCGTTCACTTATCCGTTCATGAAGCGCTACACCTATTACCCGCAAGTGGTACTGGGCGCGGCGTTTTCGTGGGGGATGCCGATGGCGTTTACTGCCGAGACCGGTGAGTTGCCGGCGGCGGCGTGGCTGCTGTGGATCGCCAATCTGCTGTGGACGGTGGGTTACGACACCTATTACGCGATGACCGATCGCGATGACGATTTGAAGATTGGCGTGAAATCCACGGCAATTCTGTTCGGCGAGGCGGACCGGGTGATCATCCTGAGCCTGCAGGCGTTGTCGCTGGGCTGCCTGCTGCTGGCGGGGTCGAAGTTCGAGTTGGGGATCTGGTTCCATCTCGGCTTGCTGGTGGCTGCCGGGTGTTATGCGTGGGAATTCTGGTACACCCGCGATCGTGACCGCATGCGCTGCTTCAAGGCGTTTTTGCACAATCATTGGGCCGGGTTGGCGATTTTCGTCGGGATTGTGCTGGATTACGCGTTGCGCTAAACGCAAATCAATGTAGGAGTGAGCCTGCTCGCGAAAGCGGTGTGTCAGTTAACGAAAGTGCCGACTGATACACCGCTATCGCGAGCAGGCTCACTCCTACAAGGGACCGCGTTTACTTGGCTTTGGCGACTTTCCACGCGCCGTCCATTTTGCCGTCACCGGTCATGTCACCGGCTTTCTTGTCCATCACGAAGGTGTACAGCGGCATGCCTTGGTAGGCCCATTGCATCGTGCCGTCGTCGCGTTTGATGACAGTCCAGTCACCCATCGACTTGTCACCCGCGGTCGCCATCAACGGCGGCCAGTTCGTTGCGCATTTGTCGTTGCACATCGACTTGCCGCCCGAGTCCTTGGCGAAGGTATACAGGGTCATGCCCTTGTGGTCGGTGTACATGCCGTCCTTCTCCATCGCCGGATCCGCAGCCAGTGCAAATCCAGGCAATGTCAGGGCCGCAGCCATCAGCAGGGCTTTGAAAGAAACAGTCATTTGAGTCATGGAAACCTTCTTTTGTGGTTGTCAGGATTCGGACTTAGAGCTTAGTTGAGGATTTGCACAATCGCTGCCGGACTAAAATACTGTCACACGACTGCAATAATTCCGTTATCTAATGCGGCGCAAGACAGTTAAATGACAAGAGGATTAAGGCATGGTTGGCAGGAGCATTCTGATCGTCGACGACGAAGCGCCCATTCGCGAAATGATCGCCGTTGCGTTGGAAATGGCCGGCTATGACTGCCTTGAGGCAGAGAACTCGCAGCAGGCGCACGCCATCATCGTCGACCGCAAGCCGGACCTGATCCTGCTCGACTGGATGCTGCCCGGCACCTCCGGCATCGAGCTGGCCCGTCGTCTGAAACGTGATGAACTGACCGGGGACATCCCGATCATCATGCTCACCGCCAAGGGTGAAGAGGACAACAAGATCCAGGGTCTGGAAGTCGGCGCCGACGACTACATCACCAAACCGTTTTCCCCGCGCGAACTGGTCGCACGCCTCAAAGCCGTGCTGCGCCGCGCCGGTCCGACCGACGGCGAAGCGCCGATCGAAGTCGGTGGCCTGCTGCTCGACCCGATCAGCCACCGCGTAACCATCGACGGCAAACCGGCCGAGATGGGCCCGACCGAATACCGTCTGCTGCAATTCTTCATGACCCACCAGGAACGCGCCTACACCCGTGGCCAGTTGCTGGATCAGGTCTGGGGCGGCAACGTCTATGTTGAAGAGCGCACCGTCGACGTGCACATCCGCCGCCTGCGCAAGGCCCTCGGTGACGCTTACGAAAATCTGGTACAAACCGTGCGCGGCACCGGCTACCGGTTTTCCACCAAGGCCTGAGCCGACCGCCAGACTCGCAGACAAGGACCGTATTTCCCGTGAATCAAAACTGGCATGGCACCCTGATTCGCCACATGCTGCTGCTGGTCACCGTCTGCCTGGTGATCGGCCTGATCACCGGCTATTACGGCTGGAGCCTCGCGGCGGGCCTGGGGATCTATCTGGCCTGGACGCTGAAGCAATTGCTGCGTCTGCACGAATGGCTGCGCCAGCATCAACCCGACGAAGCACCGCCCGATGGCTATGGTCTGTGGGGCGAAGTGTTCGACAGCATCTACCACCTGCAACGCCGCGACCAACGTGTGCGCGGGCGCCTGCAAGCGGTGATTGACCGGGTGCAGGAATCCACCGCCGCGCTGAAAGACGCGGTGATCATGCTCGACAGCGACGGCAACCTGGAATGGTGGAACCGCGCTGCCGAAACCTTGCTCGGCCTCAAGACCCCGCAGGACAGCGGCCAACCGGTGACCAACCTGGTGCGCCATCCGCGCTTCAAGGAGTACTTCGAGCAGGACAGCTACGCCGAGCCGCTGGAAATCCCCTCGCCAACCAACGATCGCGTGCGCATTCAGTTGTACCTGACCCGCTACGGCAACAACGAACACTTGATGCTGGTGCGCGATGTCACGCGCATCCATCAGCTGGAACAGATGCGCAAAGACTTCATCGCCAACGTCTCTCACGAGTTGCGCACACCGCTGACAGTGATCTGCGGCTATCTGGAAACCCTGCTCGACAACGTCGAAGAAGTGAATCCGCGCTGGAGCCGCGCTCTGCAGCAGATGCAGCAACAGGGCGGACGCATGCAGACGCTGCTCAACGATTTGTTGCTGCTGGCGAAACTCGAAGCCACCGATTACCCGTCGGACAACCAGCCGGTGCAGATCGACAGCCTGCTGCAATCGATCAAGAGCGATGCGCAGCAATTGTCCGGCGCGAAGAACCAGCGCATCAGCCTCGAAGCCGACGCCGGCCTGTTGCTCAAGGGCAGCGAGGCGGAATTGCGCAGCGCGTTCTCCAATCTGGTGTTCAACGCGGTGAAGTACACCCCGGCCGAGGGCAACATCCGCATTCGCTGGTGGGGCGACGATCAGGGCGCGCACCTGAGCGTGCAGGATTCCGGGATCGGGATCGACAGCAAACACCTGCCGCGCCTGACCGAACGCTTCTATCGCGTCGATTCCAGTCGCAACTCCAACACCGGCGGCACCGGTCTGGGTCTGGCCATCGTCAAGCACGTATTGCTGCGCCACCGCGCACGCATGGAGATCAGCAGCGTGCCCGGTCACGGCAGCACGTTCACCTGCCATTTTGCCCCGGCTCAGGTGGCCCATGTGCGGGCCATCAGCGCCGCCGAGTAAGACCGACCGGCACTCGCCACTAGGCAATCGCCATGTCAGCCGCTACATTGGCTGACTTGTGCCTGCCTTTCAGGCGCGATTTTTCTCCCTCTTGAATCACACGGAACCCGCAAAACTCCATCATGGACCCTTCCCCTGGCTTGTCCCTCGCAACAATATTCGCCGATTTCGGCATGATCCTTTTTGCTCTGATCCTGGTTTTGCTCAACGGCTTTTTCGTTGCGGCGGAATTCGCCATGGTCAAACTGCGCTCGACCCGGGTCGAGGCCATCGCTGATCAGAACGGCTGGCGCGGACACATCCTGCGCACCGTGCACAGTCAGCTCGATGCGTACCTCTCGGCGTGTCAGCTGGGTATCACCCTCGCCTCCCTCGGCCTCGGCTGGGTCGGTGAGCCGGCCTTTGCGCACATTCTCGAACCGCTGCTGAGCGCGGTCGGCGTGCAGTCGCCGGAAATCGTCAAAGGCGTGTCGTTCTTCACCGCGTTCTTCATCATTTCGTACCTGCACATCGTCGTCGGTGAACTGGCCCCGAAATCCTGGGCGATCCGCAAACCCGAGCTGCTGTCGCTGTGGACGGCCGTGCCGCTGTACCTGTTCTACTGGGCGATGTACCCGGCGATCTACCTGCTCAACGCCAGCGCCAACGCGATCCTGCGTATCGCCGGCCAAGGCGAACCCGGCCCGCACCACGAACACCATTACAGCCGTGAAGAACTGAAACTGATCCTGCACTCCAGCCGTGGCCAGGATCCGAGCGATCAGGGCATGCGTGTTCTGGCGTCTGCGGTGGAAATGGGCGAACTGGAAGTGGTCGACTGGGCCAACTCCCGCGAAGACCTGATCACCCTCGAATTCAACGCGCCGCTGAAAGAAATCCTGGCGATGTTCCGTCGCCACAAGTTCAGCCGTTATCCGGTGTACGACAGCGAGCGCCAGGAGTTCGTCGGCCTGCTGCACATCAAGGATCTGCTGCTGGAACTGGCAGCACTGGATCACATTCCCGAGTCGTTCAACCTCGCCGAACTGACCCGCCCGCTGGAACGCGTATCACGGCACATGCCGCTGTCGCAGTTGCTGGAGCAGTTCCGCAAGGGCGGCTCGCACTTCGCCGTGGTCGAGGAGGCTGACGGCAACATCATCGGCTACCTGACCATGGAAGACGTGCTGGAAGTGCTGGTCGGCGACATTCAGGACGAACATCGCAAGGCTGAGCGCGGGATCCTCGCCTATCAGCCGGGCAAACTCTTGGTGCGGGGTGACACGCCGCTGTTCAAGGTGGAACGCCTATTGGGCATCGACCTTGATCACATCGAAGCGGAAACCCTTGCCGGGCTGGTCTACGAGACTTTGAAGCGCGTACCTGAAGAGGAAGAAGTGCTGGAGGTCGAAGGCCTGCGGATCATCATCAAGAAGATGAAAGGGCCGAAGATTGTGCTGGCCAAGGTGTTGATGCTGGATTGAGTGCAATGCGGGAAACCGCGTTGCCTGCTAAAAGATCGCAGCCTGCGGCAGCTCCTACAGGGATCGCATTCCCATGCAGGAGCTGCCGCAGGCTGCGATCTTTTGCTTTTAGAAGCTTACTGCTTGCCCAACGCAAAGTTGGGCAACGCCCCCAGCGGTTGGTTGAACTGATACGGAATCGACACCAGCCCCTCGCCGGTATTGCGCTGTACGACAAAGTGCAAATGCGGGCCGCTGCTGTTGCCGGTATTGCCTGACAGCGCCAACGGACTGCCCACCGTCACCCGCTGCCCTTCGCGCACGCTCACCGAACCTTGCTTGAGGTGCAGGTACACGCCCATGGTGCCGTCGTCGTGCAGCACCCGCACGAAATTGCCCGACGCATCATTGCCGCGCCCACTCTGCGAGTTTTCAGTCTTCACCACCACCCCGGCCCGCGCGGCAATGATCGGCGTACCCACCGGCATGGCGATGTCCATCGCATAGCGATTCTTCGGCCCATAGTGGCTGTACTGACCGTTGGCGCCCTGACTCAGACGAAACGGCCCACCGCGCCACGGCAACGGGTAGCGATAGCTCTGCGCAGCACCAGAAGGGTCACCCAGTGAATATTGGAACTGCGGCGAATAGACCAGCGGCTTGCCGCTGGTAATCGCCGTCAGCAGCGCCAGACGCGTGTTGCTGCGCGCCGGCAGCACCCGGCGGATGGCTTTGGCTGGCGCGCCGCGTACATTGCTCATGCCGGTAAACGCCAGTGCCACCTCGACCGGTGCATACAGATCGTTGCGTACGAACACCACGTCAACGCCCTTCTGCTTCTTGATATCGAGATAGACCTGCCGCTCCAGGCGCTCGACCATGCGGTCCTGAAAGACGAACACCTGCGAGCCTTTGCTCGGCCGGTCGCTGTACGAGACCACGCCGTTGGCATCGGTGGATTTGTAAATGGTCATGGCCACAGCCGAGGTGGAGGCCATGAAGAGACCACAGAAAAACAGCAGGCGCGCGAGCATGGGCAAGAGTCTGTCGAAGTAAGGCCTGGAAAAGAGCCTAGCAGGTGAAGCAGACCAGGCTAGTCGACAGATGTTTCAAATGATCGTCCCCACGCTCTGCGTGGGGATGCAGCCCGGGACGCTCTGCGTCCCATGCGAGAGGACGCGGAGCGTCCGGTTGAGGCATTCCCACGCAGAGCGTGGGAACGATCAGTGTAAAGCTGTGATCAAGCGCCTGGAACGAAGTGCTTCTGCGCCGTGCCGCGAGCGATCAGGCGAGAGATGTAGTCGAGCTTCTGCGCATCCTGGTCGACAAAGCGGAACGTCAGTTGCAGCCAGTCGCTGTCCGGTTTCGGCTCAAACGCAACGACGGCGTGCAGGTAGCCGTTGAGGCGGGCGATTTCGGCGTTGTCGCCCTGCTCCAGATCGAGCACGGCGCTGTCGAGGATCTGCGGCAGGGTGTCGGTGCGTTTCACCACCAACAATGCTTCTTTGATGCTCAAAGCCTTGATCACGCATTGCTGAGTGCCGCTTGGCAGGCGCAATTGGCCCTGGCCACGACCGCTGGCCGGAGCCGACGCGGCGACTGGCGCCTTGACCGGTGGGCTGTTAAGCAAACCACGCGATGGCGCGGCGGCGGGCGCTGGCGCGGCAGCTGCCGGTTTGGCGAACGGGTTGACCGCAGCCGCTGCCGGGGCACCGCCGACCACGGCAGGCTTGCCACCGGTCAAGGCGCTCAGAGAATCGTTACCGAACGCCGAGTTCATCTTGGTCGGCGCGCTGTTCATCAGGGTATCGAGCTTGCCGACCTTGTTCAGCGCCTGTTTGACCTTGGTCAGCAGTTGCTCGTTGGTGAACGGCTTGCTGACGTAACCGGAAACACCGGCCTGAATCGCCTGCACGACGTTTTCCTTGTCGCCACGGCTGGTGACCATGACGAATGGCATGGTCTTGAGGTTGTCTTGTTCGCGGCACCAGGTCAGCAGTTCGAGACCGGACATTTCCGGCATTTCCCAGTCGCAGAGCACCAGGTCGAACGCTTCCTTGGCCAGCATGGCCTGAGCCTTCTTACCGTTGACGGCGTCCTCGGTACGGATCCCCGGGAAATAATTACGCAGGCACTTTTTCACCAGGTCACGAATGAACGAAGCATCGTCCACGACCAACACACTGATCTTGCTCATCCAACACCCCTATTAAAATCCCGGCAAGCATAACGCTGGCTGATGGCACATTGCCAAAACTCTTCAGTCACGCCGGGACTTTTCGTTCGCGGGTGCTGCTTTTTAATTCGATCTGCCTTGTGAAAAGCACAAACAAAAACGCCCGGCCAAAGGGCCGGGCGCTTTTCTCAGGCAATCTTACTTATCGTCAACATCGCCCGGAACATTAGCGGTTTCGCCGCTTGTCCCTTCAACTTCTTCTTTCATGCGCTTGAGGCCCATGTGGCGTACGTCGGTACCGCGCACCAGGTAGATGACCAATTCAGAGATGTTACGTGCGTGATCGCCGATGCGCTCCAGCGAACGCAGCACCCAGATGATGCTCAAGACCCGCGAGATAGAGCGCGGATCTTCCATCATGTAGGTCGCCAACTCACGCAGGGCGGTTTTGTATTCGCGGTCGATGATCTTGTCGTACTGCGCCACCGACAACGCCAGATCAGCGTCGAAACGGGCAAACGCATCCAGCGCATCGCGGACCATGTTGCGCACTTGGTCGCCGATATGGCGAACCTCGACGTAACCGCGCGGCGCTTCACCTTCTTCGCACAGCTGAATCGCGCGGCGAGCGATCTTGGTCGCTTCGTCACCGATGCGCTCAAGGTCGATCACCGACTTGGAAATACTGATGATCAAACGCAGGTCGGACGCCGCCGGTTGACGACGGGCAAGAATGCGCAGGCATTCTTCGTCGATGTTGCGTTCCATCTGGTTGATCTGGTCATCAATCTCGCGCACCTGCTGAGCCAGGCCGGAATCGGCCTCGATCAGCGCGGTCACCGCGTCGTTGACCTGCTTCTCGACCAGCCCGCCCATGGCCAGGAGGTGGCTGCGCACTTCCTCAAGCTCAGCGTTGAACTGCGCGGAGATGTGGTGGGTAAGGCCTTCTTTACTAATCATGTTGGCGTCCTTGGAGCGTCCGGTAAGGTGCGGTGGGCCGCAGCGTCAATTCTGTGAATAACCCGCAACTGTCAGCCATAACGACCGGTGATGTAGTCTTCGGTCTGCTTCTTCGCCGGATTGGTGAACAGGGTGTCGGTGTCGCCGAATTCGACCAGTTTGCCCATGTACATGAACGCGGTGTAGTCCGAAACCCGCGCAGCCTGCTGCATGTTGTGGGTCACGATGACGATGGTGAACTTGGATTTCAGCTCGTAGATCAGCTCTTCAACCTTCAGGGTCGAGATCGGGTCGAGGGCCGAGCACGGTTCGTCGAGCAGCAGCACTTCCGGCTCAACCGCGATAGTGCGGGCGATCACCAGACGTTGTTGCTGACCGCCAGACAGGCCGAGTGCCGATTCGTGCAGACGGTCTTTGACTTCGTCCCACAGTGCCGCGCCTTTCAACGCCCATTCGACCGCTTCGTCGAGGACGCGCTTCTTGTTGATGCCCTGGATGCGCAAGCCGTAGACCACGTTTTCGTAGATGGTCTTCGGGAACGGGTTGGGCTTCTGGAACACCATGCCGACGCGACGACGCAGCTCGGCAACGTCTTCGCCTTTGCGATAGATGTTGTTGCCGTAGAGGTTGATCGCGCCTTCGACGCGGCAGCCGTCAACCAGATCGTTCATGCGGTTGAAGGTGCGCAGCAACGTCGATTTACCGCAGCCGGACGGGCCGATGAACGCGGTCACGCGCTGCTTCGGGATGTTCATGCTGACGTCGAACAATGCCTGCTTCTCGCCGTAGTACAGGCTCAGGCCCGGCACTTCGATGGCCACGGTTTCCTGCGCCAGATTCAGGCTTTGCTTGTCGCGACCCAGGGCAGACATGTTGATGCCGTGGCTATGTGTTTCGTGCTGCATGGGAGGCTCCCTGTGCTAACAAATTCGGTTCGTTGAACCACTGGCCTTGCCAATGGGTTACTGAAAATCTGTGGCTTGCGCCGATCCTTGTGGGAGCTGGCTTGCCAGCGATGGCATCAGCGCGGTGTTACTGGCTGACCGAGTCGCCTGCATCGCTGGCAAGCCAGCTCCCACAGGATTTGTGTTAACTGTCCAAAGCTTTGTATTTTTCACGCAGGTGGTTGCGGATATACACCGCCGACAGGTTCAACGTCGCGATCACCAGTACCAGCAGCAGCGCCGTGGCGTACACCAGCGGGCGGGCCGCTTCGACGTTCGGGCTCTGGAAGCCGACGTCATAGATGTGGAAGCCCAAGTGCATGATCTTCTGATCCAGGTGCAGGTACGGGTAGTTGCCGTCCACCGGCAGCGACGGCGCCAGTTTCACCACACCCACCAGCATCAGCGGCGCCACTTCACCGGCGGCGCGAGCCACGGCGAGAATCATGCCGGTCATCATCGCCGGGCTGGCCATCGGGATCACAATCTTCCACAACGTTTCAGCCTTGGTCGCGCCGAGGGCCAACGAGCCTTCACGCACAGTACGCGGGATACGCGCCAGACCTTCCTCGGTCGCGACGATCACCACCGGCACCGCCAGCAGCGCCAAAGTCAGCGAGGCCCAGAGCAGACCCGGGGTACCAAAGGTCGGTGCCGGCAATGCTTCGGGGAAGAACAAGCGGTCAACCGAACCACCGAGTACGTAAACGAAGAAGCCCAGACCGAACACGCCATAAACGATCGCCGGAACGCCAGCGAGGTTGTTCACCGCGATGCGGATAATCCGCGTCAGAGTGTTCTGCTTGGCGTATTCACGCAGGTACACCGCCGCCAGTACGCCGAACGGGGTAACGATCATCGCCATGATCAGGGTCATCATCACGGTGCCGAAGATCGCCGGGAAGATCCCGCCTTCGGTGTTGGCTTCACGCGGGTCATCCGAAAGGAATTCCCAGATCTTGCTGAAGTAGAAACCGACCTTGGTAAAGGTGCTCATCGCGTTCGGCTGGTAGGCGTGAACCACTTTGCCCAGACCGATTTCGATCTCTTTGCCGTTGGCATCGCGAGCGGTCAGGGCATCGCGGTTGAACTGCGCATGCAGATCGGCCAGGCGTGCTTCGATGTCCTGATAACGCGCATTCAGTTCGGCGCGCTCGGACTCCATGTCCGCTTGTGCGGTGGCGTCGAGCTTGCCTTCCAGTTCCAGTTTGCGACCGTGCAGACGGATGCGCTCCAGACCTGCGTTGATTGCACCGATGTCAGTCTTTTCCAGCGACTTCAGCTGTGCAGCCAAACCGTTGACACGGTTGATCCGCGCCTGCAGCTCTGGCCATGCAGCCTCGCCCTCGGCGATGACCTTGCCGTCCTGTTTGACGTTGACCAGGTAGCCGTAGAAGTTGCCCCACTCGCGACGCTCGATCGCCATCAGTTCTGGCGGCGTAGTCTGGTTGGTCAGCCACTCGCCGACGATCCAGGTGAAGTCGTTGCCGTTCAGGTCACGGTTGCCGACCTTGATCAGCTCGCGGGTCATGAATTCCGGACCCTCATCAGGCACCGGCAAACCGGCGCTCTTCAGACGGGCACGGGGCACTTCTTCTTTCTGTACCACTTCACCGATGACCAGGTGATTGGCCTGGCCCGGTACGTCGTAATGGGCGTGGACCAGGTCCGCCGGCCAGAAGTGACCCAGACCACGCACGGCAATTACCGCCAGCAGGCCAATGGTCATGATGACCGCGATGGACACCGCGCCACCGCTGATCCAGACGCCCGGGGCGCCGCTCTTGAACCATCCTTTCAGGGAGTTCTGTTTCACAGACTTCTACCTTTGCTTAAAGCGACGAGTATTTCTTGCGCAGACGCTGACGAATCAGTTCTGCCAGGGTGTTCATGACGAAGGTGAACAACAGCAGCACCAGCGCCGAGAGGAACAGCACGCGGTAGTGGCTGCCGCCGACTTCCGACTCGGGCATTTCCACCGCGACGTTGGCGGCCAGGGTGCGCAGGCCTTCGAACAGGTTCATTTCCATGACCGGGGTGTTACCGGTGGCCATCAGCACGATCATGGTTTCACCGACTGCACGGCCCATGCCGATCATCAGCGCCGAGAAGATCCCCGGACTGGCAGTCAGGATCACCACGCGAGTCATGGTCTGCCAAGGCGTGGCACCCAGAGCCAGCGAGCCGAGGGTCAGGCCGCGCGGCACGCTGAACACGGCGTCTTCAGCGATCGAGTAGATGTTCGGGATCACCGCAAAGCCCATGGCCAGACCGACCACCAGGGCGTTGCGCTGGTCGTAGGTGATGCCGAGGTCGTGGGAGATCCACATGCGCATGTCACCGCCGAAGAACCAGTTCTCCATGAACGGGCTCATGTACAGCGACAGCCAGCCCACAAACAGAATTACTGGAATCAGCAGCGCACTTTCCCAACCGTCCGGGACTTTCAGGCGGATCGATTCAGGCAAGCGGCTGAAGGTGAAACCGGCGACCAGAATGCCGATCGGCAGCAACATCAACAGGCTGAAGATGCCTGGCAGATGCCCTTCGACATACGGCGCGAGGAACAGGCCGGCGAAGAAACCGAGGATCACCGTCGGCATCGCTTCCATCAACTCGATCACCGGTTTGACCTTGCGGCGCATGCCCGGGGCCATGAAGTACGCGGTGTAGATCGCCGCAGCCACAGCCAGCGGCGCGGCCAGCAGCATCGCGTAGAACGCAGCTTTCAGGGTGCCGAAGGTCAGCGGTGAGAGGCTCAGTTTCGGTTCAAAATCGGTGTTGGCCGCGGTCGATTGCCAGACGTATTTAGGCTCGTCGTAGTTCTCGTACCAGACCTTGCTCCACAACGCGCTCCAGGAGACTTCCGGGTGCGGGTTATCGAGCAGCAGCGGTTGCAGCTTGCCGCCGGCTTCGACGATCACACGGTTGGCACGCGGCGACAGACCGAACAGGCCTTGGCCTTCCACCACTTGATCGACCAGCAAAGTGCGGTGCGCGGTGCTGTGGAACACGCCGAGCTTGCCGCTGGCATCCAGCGCGAGGAAGCCTTTGCGACGTTCTTCAGCGCTGATTTCAACGATCGGCGTGGTGCCCATCTGGAAGGTGCGGATCTGCTTCAGGCGCAGCTCGCCATCGGTGTCGCGGGCCATGAACCATTGGGCCAGACCACCCTTGGAGTCACCGATGATCAGCGAGATACCACCAACCAACTGCGTGGTCGCGGTGACTTCGGCGTCAGCGTTTTCCAGCAGTTTGTAGCGACCGTTGAGGCTCTTGTCGCGCAGGCTGAACACATCGGCCTGAGCACGACCGTTGACCACGTACAGCCACTGCTGGCGCGGGTCGACGAAGATGTTTTTCACCGGTTCAGTCATCTGCGGCAGATCGATACGCTTCTGCTCGTTGGTGACTTCGCCGGTCATCATGTTTTCTTCGCTGGTCAGCGACAACACATTGAGTTGAGAACCGGTCGAACCAACCAGCATCAGCGTCGTGTCGGTGGCGTTCAGGCTGACATGTTCAAGCGCACCGCCGGCTTCGTTCAACGCGATCGGCGTCTCGCCGTACGGATATTCAATCGCCGGGGTGATGGTTTTCTTGCCATCGGGGTAGCTGACTTTATAGGTGTGACGGAACACCAGCGCCTGGCCGTTGGACAAGCCCACGGCTACCAGCGGGTGGCCCGGCTGATCTTCACCAATCGAGGTCACGGTGGCGCCAGCAGGCACCGGCAGATCGACGCGCTTCAGTTCAGCGCCACTGTCGATATCAAAGAACAATGCCTGACCCTTATCGGAAACGCGCATGGCCACCTGATTCTGCTCTTCGAGCGAAATCATCAGCGGCTTGCCGGCGTCCTGCATCCAGGCTGGAGTGATCGAGTCTTTCGCGGTCAGGTCGGCACCCTGGAACAGCGGCGCAACCACGTAGGCGAGGAAGAAGAAGATCAGGGTGATGGCTGCCAGCACCGCGAGACCGCCAACGAGGACGTACCAGCGGGTGAAGCGATCCTTGAGCGCGCGAATGCGGCGCTTGCGTTGCAGCTCAGGCGTATTGAAATCAATGCGCTTGGGAGGATTAGTAGTCATGTGGGAATTGGCCAGATCATTCATGCGCTCACCCTAGCGATCCTGTATGACAGAAAGATGACAATGCAGTGACGCAGCAAATCCGCCGCCAGCGGGACTGGCAGAGGATCAAAAATTTGAGGTGTGGAAAAGGCCGGCCTGCGCGCAGATCCGGCCTTTTACCTGAGTCCGGTGGGGTTCACCCTGGACTCAATTTGTTACTTCTTTGCGACAGCGCCGCCTTCCTGCAGACCCAGGTCAGCCAGTGCTTTAGCAGCGACCTTGGCTGGCAACGGGATGTAACCGTCTTTCACTACCACTTCCTGGCCCTGTTTCGACAGCACCAGTTTCACGAACTCGGCTTCCAGCGGAGCCAGAGGCTTGTTCGGGGCTTTGTTGACGTAAACGTAGAGGAAACGCGACAGCGGGTATTTGCCGTTCAGGGCGTTTTCTTCGGTGTCTTCGATGAAGTCGGTGCTGCCTTTCTTGGCCAATGGCACGGTTTTCACGCTGGCGGTCTTGTAACCGATACCCGAGTAACCGATGCCGTTCAGCGAGGAGCTGATCGACTGCACGACCGAAGCCGAGCCTGGTTGTTCGTTGACGTTTGGCTTGTAGTCGCCTTTGCACAGGGCTTCTTCCTTGAAGTAGCCGTAGGTGCCGGATACCGAGTTACGGCCGAACAGCTGCACTGGCTTGTTGGCCAGGTCGCCGGTCACACCCAGTTCGCCCCAGGTTTTCACGTCGGCTTTGGCGCCACACAGACGGGTCGACGAGAAGATCGCATCAACCTGTTCCATGGTCAGGTGCTGGATCGGGTTGTCCTTGTGCACGAACACAGCCAGGGCATCAACGGCCACCGGGATAGCGGTTGGCTTGTAGCCGTACTTCTGCTCGAAGGCCGCCAGTTCGGTGTCCTTCATCTTTCGGCTCATCGGGCCCAGGTTGGAGGTGCCTTCAGTCAGTGCAGGTGGCGCAGTGGCGGAGCCAGCGGCCTGAATCTGGATGTTGACGTTCGGGTATTCTTTTTTGTAGTTCTCAGCCCACAGGGTCATGAGGTTGGCCAGGGTATCGGAGCCGACGCTGGACAGGTTGCCCGACACACCAGTGGTCTTGGTGTAGCTCGGGATAGCAGGGTCAACAGCGGCAACCGCGTTGGCAGTCGCAACGCCAGCAGCGACAAAAGTCATTGCCGCCATCAAACGCTTCAGTTTCATGCCTTACTCCTAGCAGATAGGGTGTGTTAAGTCGGGGCCAAGTATCAGCAGGCCGTGTGAACACTCTATGGCTGAAATATGACAATTGGATGAAAGGCCAGCATGTCGCGACAGATCGTTCCCACGCTCTGCGTGGGAACGCCGCCATGGACGCTCTGCGTCCGCATTTGAGAGGTGACGCGGAGCGTCACAGGATGCATTCCCACGCGGAGCGTGGGAACGATCAGGCGGGAGAGAAAATCAGCGCCCTTTCTTCCACAGCCACGCCCCGACCAGAATCCCCATCGCACACAGCACCGCCACATAGTAGGCAGGCCCCATCGCGCTTTCTTTCAGCAGCAGACTCACCACCATCGGCGTCAGGCCACCAAAGATCGCGTAAGCCACGTTGTACGAGAACGACAACCCGCTGAAGCGCACCACCGGCGGGAACGCTTTGACCATCACGTACGGCACCGCACCAATGGTGCCGACCAGAAAACCGGTCAGCGCATAGAGCGGGAACAGCCAGTTCGGGTGATCGGCGAGGCTGTGATAGAAGGTCCAGGAGCTGATCAGCAGACCCAGGCAACCAAATACGAACACCCGGCCTGCGCCAAAGCGATCCGCCAGTGCGCCGGAAATGATGCAGCCGATGCTCAGGAACACGATCGCCAGACTGTTCGACTGCAGCGACTCGGTCGGCGTGAAGTGATAGACCGTTTGCAGCACGGTCGGCGTCATCAGAATGACCACGACGATGCCAGCGGAGAGCAACCAGGTCAGCAGCATCGAGATTGCAATCGCGCCGCGATGGTCACGCAGCACCGCGCGCAGCGGCACTTCTTCAGCCAAGGCTTTGCGCAGTTGCAGCTCGGCGAACACTGGGGTCTCGTGCAGCCAGCGGCGCAGGTAGACCGAGAAAAGGCCGAACACACCGCCGAGCAGGAAGGGGATTCGCCAGGCGTAATCGGACACCTCGGCAGGCGTATAGATGCTGTTGATCGCGGTGGCGACCAGCGAACCGAGCAGAATACCGGCGGTCAGGCCGCTGGTGAGCGTGCCGCAGGCGTAACCCATGTGCTTTTGCGGTACGTGTTCGGAAACGAAGACCCATGCCCCCGGCACTTCACCGCCAATCGCCGCGCCCTGAATCACCCGCATCAATAGAAGCAGGATCGGCGCCCACATGCCGATCTGCGCATACGTTGGCAGTAGACCCATGATCAAGGTCGGCACGGCCATCATGAAAATGCTCAGGGTGAACATCTTCTTGCGCCCCAGCAGGTCGCCGAAGTGCGCCATGACGATGCCGCCCAGCGGCCGCGCGAGGTAGCCGGCGGCGAAGATGCCGAAGGTCTGCATCAGGCGCAGCCACTCGGGCATATCGGCCGGGAAGAACAGCTTGCCGACCACGGTGGCGAAGAAGACGAAGATGATGAAGTCGTAGAATTCCAGCGCGCCGCCGAGAGCGGACAGCGACAGAGTCTTGTAGTCATTGCGGGTCAATGGTCGTGCGGGTTGCTCGGGCTGCGCGAGGCTCGAAGGCGCTGTGGTCATGGCAAGGGCTTCTCTTATAGTCGGATCTGCCGCCACAACAACGCTGGCAGTGGCTCGGGCAGGTTCGGCACCATAGCAAATTGTTCGAAAAAGCACATAGAGGCGCGTAATTGACGGTCAAAATCAGAACCGGATGGTCGTCGCGGAGTCTACCGACCGATATACTCGCCACCTGCGCAGGATTTGTAAGAGGTTACTGTGCGAAAACGTTGTTGGCCCGTCCTTTGCTCGGGATTTAGCCTTTTTCGCAGAGTTTCCCTTTAGGCGCCTGATGGAAAACGTGACGAACGCAGTGTGTTCGGTGTTGAATCGTTTTTCTTGAAGACGGCTACCACCAGCAATACCCACGAAGAGTCACGGGTCAGAGGCCCCACGGCATGATAGAGCTCGAACAAGAAGATCCGATCCCGCAAGGCGACCTGGCCCTGCAAATCACCGCACTTCCACGCGAAACCAACGGCTTTGGCGATATTTTCGGCGGTTGGCTGGTAGCGCAGATGGATTTGGCCGGCACCGCAATGGCCAGCCGCGTGGCTGGTGGTCGTGTAGCGACCGTAGCCATTGATCGCATGGCGTTTCTCGTGCCAGTGGCAGTGGGTGCGCAATTGTCCTTTTATACCCAGACCCTGGAGATCGGCCGCAGCTCGATCCAGATGATGGTCGAAGTGTGGAGCGACGACCCGCTGTCCAGCGAGTGGCGTAAAGTCACCGAAGCCGTATTCGTCTTCGTCGCTATCGACGGCAGCGGTCGCACCCGCTCGGTTCCACCGCGCGCGCGTTAAACCTCGCGGCCGTTTTGCGGTCGATAACCGTCCCAAGTGTCTGATCGAGAGCTGTCCCATGAACACGCCCAACGTTGAAGCGGTGAAACTGGATGAACTGAACTGCTGGCGCATCCGCCACGGTCAGGCCGAAGTGCTGGTGACCCAGCAAGGCGCGCACATCCTCAGTTATCAGATCGATGGCCAGCCGCCGATCATCTGGCTCAACGACAAGGCCGAGTTCAAGACAGGTAAAAGCATTCGCGCCGGCGTGCCGGTGTGCTGGCCGTGGTTCGGCAAGTTCGAACGCAACCCGCAGAGCGTGCAGGCCATGTACACCGGTGAGCAACCGGCACCCGCGCACGGTCTGGTGCGGGCGATGGATTGGGAGCTGGGCGGCATCGAATCAGAGGCTGACGGCGTCAAGGTCGAATTCAAGCTGCCTTACCCCGAAGGTGGCCTGCCGGGCTGGCCGCATCAGGTTGATCTGAGCCTGACCCTGCATTTGTCCGACCAATTGAGCTTCAGCCTGACCAGCCATAACCGTGGCAGTGACACCGTCAGCCTGAGTCAGGCGCTGCACACGTATTTCGCAGTGAGTGACGTGCGCAATGTGCATGTCAACGGTGTCGATGGCTTGAATTACATCGAGACGCTGGATGACTGGAAAACCAACAGCCAGCAAGGTGACCTGCAGTTTGCCGGTGAGACCGACCGTATCTATCTCAATGCGCCGCCACAGCTGAGCATCGTCGACCCGACCTGGGAGCGGCGCATTGTGCTGACCGCCACCGGCTCGCGCACAGCAGTGATCTGGAACCCGTGGATCGATCGCGCGGCGGCGCTTGCTGACATGGATAACGATGGCTGGCAGCGCATGCTGTGCATCGAGACGGCTAATGTGATGGATGACGTTGTGGATCTGGCACCGGGTGCGAGCCATACCATGGGCGTCAGTGTCGCCAGCAAACCGCTTTAAGATCAAAAGATCGCAGCCTTCGGCAGCTCCTACATTGGAATGCATATCCCTGGAGGAGCTGCCGCAGGCTGCGATCTTTTGCTTCAGAGATCAGACTCCTGCACCACCCGCACTTTGTCCGCTTCCAACGCATACGCTGCGTCAGCCAGGTCATTGCTGACCTTTTCAACCTTCAGCGTGCCGGTCACCCACAACGGCGTGTAGATATCGTCCAGCTTCAAACCTTTCGGATAACGCACCAGCACCAGTTGATTCGGTGGCGGTGGCGGCACGTGGATGCAAGCGCCCGGATACGGCACGAGGAAGAACAGCGTGCTGCGACCCTTGGCGTCGGACTCCAGCGGCACCGGATAACCACCGATGCGAATGTGCTTGTCGTTCATCGACGCCACGGTTTTGGTCGAATACATCACCGCCGGCAGACCTTTGGCCTGCTTCATCCCGCCCTTCTCGGTGAAGGTGCCGGTGGCTTCCGGGGAGTTGTGGTCGATTTCAGGCATGGCCTCGAGGGCCTTTTGGTCCGACTTGGGCATCAGTTCGAGCCAGTCGGTTTCCGGCAGTTCGCCGGCGTGGGCCAAACCGCTGCCCAGGAAGAGGAGAGTCAACAGAAGACGGCGCATGAAAGTGCTCGGTATAGAAAGGAAGGAACAGTGAATCGCCGAGCATTCTAGCCCTCCCGGCCACTTTGGCCGAGAGGGCTTTGTCGCTTTGGATCAGTTCTTTTTGATCAGGCCGTAGATCACCAGCAACACGATTGCGCCGACCAGTGCACCAATGAAACCTGCGCCCTCGCCCGCGTGATAGATGCCCAGAGCCTGGCCGCCGTAAGTGGCTGCCAGCGAACCGCCGATACCGAGCAGGATGGTCATGATCCAGCCCATGCTGTCATCGCCCGGTTTCAGGAACCGCGCCAGCAGGCCGACGATCAAGCCGATAAAGATGGTTCCGATAATTCCCATGGCAATTCCCTCTCAAAGATAGATATGCGAAGCCTAGTCAGACTTTGGCATCCTGCCATGAGAGAACAGCGGCCCCTGAATGGTTCCGCCGCTGCCACATGAAACTGTCGTTACTCGGCGATCAGCGCTTCGACCTTGACGATCTGCGCTTGCAGCGTGGCCATGTCGGCGCAGCGCAGGTTGGCGTGGCCGACCTTGCGCCCGGCCTTGAAGGCCTTGCCGTAGTGATGCAGATGGCAGTCTTCGATGGCGATGACTTTCTCAACCGGCGGAACCACACCGATGAAGTTGAGCATCGCGCTCTCGCCAACCTTGGCGGTCGAACCCAGCGGCAGGCCGGCAACGGCGCGCAGGTGGTTTTCGAACTGGCTGCACTCGGCGCCTTCGGTGGTCCAGTGCCCGGAGTTGTGCACGCGCGGGGCGATTTCGTTGGCTTTCAGGCCACCGTCGACTTCAAAGAACTCGAACGCCATGACGCCGACGTAGTCGAGTTGCTTGAGCACACGGCTCGAGTAGTCTTCGGCCAGCGCCTGCAACGGGTGATCGGTACTGGCAACCGACAACTTGAGGATGCCGCTGTCGTGGGTGTTGTGCACCAGCGGATAGAACTTGGTTTCACCATCGCGAGCACGTACGGCGATCAGCGAGACTTCACCGGTGAACGGCACGAAGCCTTCCAGCAGGCAGGACACGCTGCCCAACTCGGCAAAGGTGCCGACCACGTCTTCCGGTTTGCGCAGGACTTTCTGGCCCTTGCCGTCGTAACCCAGGGTGCGGGTTTTCAGTACGGCCGGCAGGCCGATCGAAGCCACCGCAGCGTCCAGATCGGCTTGCGACTGAATGTCAGCGAAGGCCGGAGTCGGGATGCCCAGGTCCTTGAACATGCTCTTTTCGAACCAGCGATCGCGAGCGATGCGCAGGGCTTCGGCGCTCGGGTAGACCGGGACGAATTGCGACAGAAATGCCACGGTTTCGGCCGGGACACTTTCGAACTCGAAGGTCACCAGATCGACTTCATCGGCCAGTTGGCGCAGATGATCCTGATCGCCGTAATCGGCCCGCAGGTGTTCGCCCAAAGCGGCCGCACAAGCGTCCGGCGCAGGGTCGAGGAAAGCGAAGTTCATGCCCAGCGGAGTGCCCGCCAAGGCCAACATGCGACCCAACTGGCCGCCACCGATTACACCGATCTTCATCTCAACAACCTCAGGCAATACGTGGGTCTGGATTGTCCAGGACGCTGTCTGTCTGCTCGGCACGGAAGGTTTTCAGTACCGCGTGGAACTGCGGATGCTTGGCGCCGAGGATGCTCGCCGAGAGCAGGGCTGCGTTGATCGCGCCGGCCTTTCCGATGGCCAGGGTGGCGACCGGAATGCCCGCTGGCATCTGCACGATCGACAGCAGCGAGTCGACGCCCGAGAGCATGGCCGACTGCACTGGCACCCCCAGCACCGGCAGGTGGGTCTTGGCCGCACACATGCCTGGCAAGTGGGCTGCGCCACCGGCACCGGCGATAATCACCTCGATGCCGCGGCTTTCAGCCTCTTCGGCGTACTGGAACAGCAGATCCGGGGTGCGGTGGGCAGAGACCACTTTGACCTCGTACGGGATGCCGAGCTTTTCCAGCATATCGGCGGTGTGGCTAAGGGTGGACCAATCGGACTTGGAGCCCATGATCACGCCAACCAGTGCACTCATCGTCGCGCCTCTTCTCTCTGGAGCGCCCGCAGGCGCGTCATAAAACAACAAGCCACGCAGGTTGCGTGGCTTGATTGTACGAAAAATGGCCGGACGTGCCGGCCGAAGGCCGCGCAGTATACCGCAAAGAAAGCAATAAACAGCCCCCGAAACGACCATCTGTCAAATGAGCGAAAGGCCCGGTTTTATTGACCTGAAGGTCAGAGCATAGACATCACACGATCCCTGTGGGAGCTGGCTTGCCAGCGATGGCGTCGCATCAGCAAACAGAGTCGGTGTCTGACCCACCGCCATCGCTGGCAAGCCAGCTCCCACAGGGTTTTTCATCAACCTCAGGTTACGGTCGTACCTTGTGCGGCGCCGCCTTCGAGCTTGCGCCACAGCAGGCGCACGTTGGCTTTGCGCACCAGTGCGCAGCGATACAGGCGAATTTCCAGCGGCACATGCCATTGCGGGCCGCCGCAGACCACCAGCTCGCCACGAGCCAGCTCAGCACGCACGCTCAATTGCGGTACCCAGGCGATACCCAGGCCTTCCAGCGCCATGCTTTTCAGGCTGTCCGCCATCGCCGTTTCGTAAATAGTGGTGAAACGCAGCTGACGCTGACGCAGCAAACCATTCACCGAACGTCCGAGAAACGCACCGGCGCTATACGCCAGCAACGGCACGCTCGCATCACCTTCGAGATCGAACAGGGGCTTGCCCTCGGCATCCGCCGCACACACAGGGAGCATTTCCGTCTGGCCCAAATGCAATGAAGGGAAAATCTCCGGGTCCATCTGCATCGCCGCGTCCGGGTCGTAGAACGCCAGCATCAGATCGCAACCACCTTCACGCAACGCATGCACCGCATCACCGACGTTGGTGGCGACCAAGCGCGTGGCGATGTTCAAACCTTCATTACGTAGTTGTGCGATCCAGCGCGGAAAGAAACCCAGCGCCAGCGAGTGCGCCGCCGCGACCTGCATCACTTCGCCCTGCCCGCCTTCCAGATGATGCAGATGACGCAGCACTTCACCGAGCTGTTCGACCACGGTGCGTGCGGTCACTAGAAACAACTGCCCCGCCGCCGTCAGTTCAACCGGCGTGCGCGAGCGATTGACCAGGGTCAGCCCCAGCGCAGCCTCCAGACTGCGGATCCGCCGACTGAAGGCCGGCTGGGTCACGAAGCGTCGCTCGGCCGCCTGCGAAAAGCTACGGGTGGCGGCCAGAGCACTGAAGTCCTCGAGCCATTTGCTTTCCAGATTCATCACGTCCTCCCGGACACGCACCAAAACAGGTCACACGTCTGCCGCGCACGCGGCGTCACACGGGCATTATGCCGAATGTGCATAGGGCAGTGCTGAACAGCATTGGCCCAAAATTTCCTACAAGCCTAGCATTCGCAGCGTTCCGGCACAGACCGGGTCCATATCGAGATGATTTCTATCATGTCCTCCGCTGCATCTTTCCGCACAGAAAACGACCTGCTTGGCGCCCTCGAAGTACCGGCTCAAGCGTATTACGGCATCCAGACCCTGCGAGCGGTGAATAACTTCCGTCTCTCCGGCGTTCCGATTTCGCATTACCCGAAACTGGTTGTCGGCCTGGCAATGGTCAAACAGGCCGCTGCTGACGCCAACCGCGAGTTGGGTCATCTGAGCGAAGCCAAGCACGCTGCCATCAGCGAAGCCTGTGCCCGATTGATCCGCGGTGATTACCACGAAGAGTTCGTGGTCGACATGATTCAAGGTGGCGCCGGTACCTCCACCAACATGAACGCCAACGAAGTGATCGCCAACATTGCGCTGGAAGCAATGGGTCACCAGAAAGGCGAGTACCAGTACCTGCACCCGAACGACGACGTGAACATGGCGCAGTCGACCAACGACGCTTACCCGACGGCGATCCGCCTGGGCTTACTGCTCGGTCACGACACCTTGCTGGCCAGCCTCGACAGCCTGATTCAGGCATTCGCGGCCAAGGGCAAGGAATTCGATCACGTCCTGAAAATGGGCCGTACCCAGCTGCAAGACGCCGTGCCGATGACCTTGGGTCAAGAATTCCGTGCCTTCGCCACCACCATGGGCGAAGACCTGGCCCGTCTGAAGACGCTGGCCCCGGAACTGCTGACTGAAGTAAACCTGGGCGGCACCGCGATCGGTACCGGCATCAACGCCGACCCGCGTTATCAAGCGCTGGCGGTACAGCGTCTGGCCCTGATCAGCGGTCAACCGCTGGTTCCGGCGGCCGACCTGATCGAAGCGACTTCCGACATGGGCGCCTTCGTGCTGTTCTCCGGCATGCTCAAGCGCACCGCGGTGAAGCTGTCGAAGATCTGCAACGACCTGCGCCTGCTGTCCAGCGGCCCACGCACCGGCATCAACGAAATCAACCTGCCAGCGCGTCAGCCAGGCAGCTCGATCATGCCTGGCAAGGTCAACCCGGTTATTCCGGAAGCGGTTAACCAGGTGGCGTTCCAAGTAATTGGTAACGATCTGGCGCTGACCATGGCAGCCGAAGGCGGCCAACTGCAACTTAACGTGATGGAGCCGCTGATCGCTTTCAAGATCTTCGACTCGATCCGCCTGCTGCAACGCGCCATGGACATGCTGCGCGAGCACTGCATCGTCGGCATCACCGCCAACGAAGCGCGCTGCCGTGAACTGGTCGAGCACTCGATCGGTCTGGTTACCGCTCTGAACCCGTACATCGGCTACAAAAACGCCACCCGTATCGCCGGTCTTGCTCTTGAAAGCGGCCGCGGCGTGCTGGAACTGGTGCGCGAAGAAGGCCTGCTCGACGAAGCCATGCTCGCCGACATCCTGCGCCCGGAAAACATGATTGCTCCGCGTCTGGTTCCGCTGAAAGCCTGAGCCGACACGTTACTTGTAGCACCGCTCACCAGGTCGAGGGACTAGACACCTCTCACCTTTTGAGGGCTTGGGGATTTAGTCCCCAAGCCCTTTTTTTTAACTTTCTGACCCTGAGACCCGTATGTCTGGGGATTGCTCGCTCTGACAGAAGAGCAATTCCTGCACAAGCCCGGCGCCGGTAACGCCGGGTGTTTCAAAGCCTCGTTTCGTCGCTTGCACCACGACTGTGCAGACGGGCGCGCCACTGATCGGTATAGTGCCGCCCCTCTTCGCATGAGCGGTCGTCGGTAACGAGGCCATAACCCATGTGAAACCCGAACTAATAACAAACCCGCGAAATGGATCCGGGACGAAACCCTCGCCTCACCTGTTGTGCCGCGCGCAAACCGGTGTAACGCGATGTTTCCGACCTTCCAGCATTTGCTCACACAAAAAACAGCGAGGAAAAATCCATGCTCGAAGTCATTAACGACTTCCTCTCAGGGAAAGTACTGATCGTGCTCATTGTCGGGCTCGGTAGCTACTTCACGATTCGCTCGCGTTTCGTTCAATTGCGTCACTTCTTCCACATGTTCGCGGTGTTCCGCGACAGCCTCAAGGGCAGCGCCGGGCAACTCAGCTCGTTCCAGGCCCTGATGCTCAGCCTTGCCGGCCGCGTTGGTGCGGGCAACATCGCCGGTGTCGGCATCGCCGTGACACTCGGTGGTCCAGGTGCGGTGTTCTGGATGTGGGTGACCGCACTGGTCGGCATGTCCAGCAGCTTCTTCGAGTGCACCCTGGCCCAGGTCTACAAGCGCGCCGATGGCGACGGTCTGTACCGTGGTGGCCCGGCCTACTACATCCAGCACGGCTTGAAGCTCAAAGGCATGGCGGTAGTGTTCTCGGTCCTGCTGCTGGTCACCTACGGCTTCGCCTTCATTGGCCTGCAGTCCTACACCGTGACCCACTCGCTGCAGAACGCCTTCGAATTCAACCCACAACACACCGGTATCGTCCTGGCAGTGCTGCTGGCCATTACCTTCATCGGCGGCATCAAGCGTATCGCTTCGGTGTCCGACCTGCTGGTACCGATCAAGACCCTCGCCTATATCGGCGTGACCCTGTACGTGATCGGTACTCAGATCGAACACGTACCAGCCATGCTGGAAACCATCTTCAAGAGCGCCTTCGGCCTCGATCCGGCCTTTGGTGGTCTGCTCGGCAGCGCCATCGTCATGGGCGTGAAGCGTGGCGTGTTCGCCAACGAAGCGGGCCTGGGCAGTGCGCCTAACGTCGCTGCCGTGGCTGCGGTGAAACACCCGGGCGCGCAGGGCGTGGTTCAGGCCTTCAGTGTGTTCCTCGACACTTTCGTGATCTGCACCTGTACTGCGCTGCTGATCCTGCTGTCGGGCTTCTACACCCCGGGCTTCGAAGGTGACGGTATCGTCCTGACCCAGAACTCGCTGGCCGCCGTGGTCGGTGACTGGGGTCGCATGTTCGTCAGCGTCGCGCTGTCGCTGTTCGTCTTCACCTGCATCCTCTACAACTACTACCTGGGCGAAAACAGCCTGCAGTTCCTCACCCGCAACCGCGCCGCGCTGATGATTTTCCGTGGCCTGGTGCTGGCGCTGGTGGTATGGGGTTCGATGCAGGACCTGTCGACCGTGTTCGCCTTCGCCGACATCACCATGACCTGCCTGGCCTTCGTCAACCTCGTGGCCCTGGCCATGCTGTTCAAGGTCGGCATGCGTGTGATGCGCGACTACGATGCGCAACGCCGCGCCGGCGTCAAACAGCCGGTGTTCGACTCGAGCAAATTTGCTGATCTGGACCTCGACCTGAAAGCCTGGCCGACCAATCCGTCTGCCGCTGTCGGCAAGACTGAAGCCGAGCCGCAAGGCGTGCCTGCAGCGCAACGCTGACAGGTGAATGACGGGCGCATCCCCTGCGCCCGTCAGTTATTGTGGTGCAATAACTTGTCGGAGTTTGCCTGCTCGCGATAGCTGTCTTTCAGCCAACATCAACGCTGAATGATGTACCGCCATCGCCAGCAGGCTCGCTCCCACAAGGACCTCATCCTTTCGGAGAATCCCCATGAATTCGTCGACCTACCCCGCCGCCCAACACGTCATGGTGCTCTACACCGGTGGCACCATCGGCATGCAGGCCAGCGCCAATGGCCTGGCCCCGGCGTCCGGTTTCGAAGCGCGGATGCGCGACTATCTGCACAGCCAGCCTGAACTCGTCGTACCGCAGTGGCGCTTTCGCGAGATGTCGCCGCTGATCGACAGCGCCAACATGACCCCGGCCTACTGGCAGCAACTGCGTGAAGCGGTGGTCGATGCCGTTGACGTGCAAGGCTGCGACAGCGTGCTGATCCTGCACGGCACCGACACGCTGGCCTACAGCGCGGCAGCGATGAGCTTCCAGCTGCTGGGGCTGAATGCCCGTGTGTGCTTCACCGGTTCAATGTTGCCGGCTGGCGTTACTGACAGCGATGCCTGGGAGAATCTCAGTGGCGCACTGGTTGCCCTCGGCCAAGGCCTGGCGCCCGGTGTGCATCTGTACTTCCACGGTGAACTGCTGGCGCCAACCCGTTGCGCGAAGGTGCGCAGCTTCGGCCGTCATCCTTTCAAACGACTTGAGCGTCAGGGCGGCGGTGTCAAAGCCTCTTCGATTCCAGCGTCGTTGAATTACAACCAGCCGAAACAGCTGGCCAAAGTTGCCGTGCTGCCGCTGTTCCCGGGCATCAGCGCCGAAGTGCTCGACGGCCTCCTCGACAGCGGCATTCAAGGCCTGGTGCTGGAGTGCTACGGCAGCGGTACCGGGCCGAGCGACAACCCTGAGTTTCTGGCAAGCCTTGGCCGCGCACGGGATAACGGTGTGGTGGTGGTTGCAGTGACGCAGTGCCATGAGGGTGGCGTCGAGCTGGATGTTTACGAGGCTGGCAGTCGCTTGCGCGGTGTCGGCGTATTGTCCGGTGGTGGCATGACTCGCGAGGCCGCGTTCGGCAAGTTGCACGGCCTGCTCGGTGCAGGCCTTGAAACTCAAGAAGTGCGTCGGCTGATCGAACTGGATCTGTGTGGTGAGCTACTCTGAGCATGGCTCTGGATCGGCCCTCACCCTAGCCCTCTCCCGGAGGGAGAGGGAACTAACCTTAGTGTCTTGCGCTATACGCCGACCTGAAAAAAACAGTCGATTATGGATTCGGCAGCGTTTTTTCAGGTCGGCGTATCTGGTCAATATCCCCCAATCGGCCCCCTCTACCTTTGGGAGAGGGCTGGGGTGAGGGGCTGCTGCGGCATGCAACTTGCTGCGATCCAGCCATCTCAAGGCTGGAAGATCCCATGCTCCACTCCCACCTCACCACCCTCAACGCCGTGTCGCTGATCCTCAACACCTTCAAGGCCGAAGGCCTGTCGAGCGAGGCATTGCTGGCCGGCAGCGGCATCAGTGCGGCGGATCTCAGCCGTACCGACACGCGCATCACCACCAATCAGGAGATGCAGGTCTGCGCCAACGCCGTCGCGCTCAAGCGCGATATCGGCCTAGAACTGGGCCGGCGCATGCACGTGTCCTGCTATGGAATCCTCGGTTACGCGCTGCTGACCTGTGCCACCTTCGGTGACGCTTTGCGCCTGGCGATCCGTTATCCGGCGCTGCTGGGAACACTTTTCGAACTGAGTCTGGAAGACGACGGCGAGCGCGTCTGGTTCGTCGCTGCCGATTATCGCGAGAGCCCGGCGATGGCGGTGTTCAACGCCGAGTTCTGCCTGGTGTCGCTGAAAGTCATTTGCGATGACCTGCTCGGGCATCCGCTGCCTTTGCTCGCCACGCGCTTCGAACACGCCGCGCCGGACTATCGCGACAGCTATGCCGAACACTTCAACTCACCGTTGCACTTCGCGGCGAAGGACAACGCCTTTGCCTTCGATCGGCACTGGCTCGACCAGCCGCTGCCGTTGGCGGATGCCATCACCCACCAAGCCATGGCCGAACGTTGCCGAAAGCAGAATCTTGAGTTCACCGGGCGTCAGGCGTGGCTGGGGCGGATTCGACAGTTACTCAGCGCGCAACTGAATGCAGCACCGGGACTGGAAGGTCTGGCGCAGCAGATGAAGTGTTCGCCACGCACCTTGCGCCGGCATTTGAAAGATATGGGCAGCAGCTATCAGGAACTGCTCGATGAGCTGCGTTTCGAGCGGGCCAAGCAGATGTTGTGTGAGGATCAGTTGCCGATCTATCGCATTGCCGAAACGCTCGGGTTCAGCGAGACCGCCAGTTTCCGCCATGCCTTTGTGCGCTGGAGCGGCGTGGCGCCGAGCCAATTCCGGGCCTGAAGATCAAAAGATCGCAGCCTTCGGCAACTCCTACAAGGGATCGGCGTAGGAGCTGCCGAAGGCTGCGATCTTTTGATCCTAAAGGGGCAATTTCGGTCAGTGTTTTTGGCCATATCCATCCCCTTTTGGCCTTTCCTGCCGTTTTCCGATTCGCCTCACGCCGCAACACTGGTGGCAACCGAATCAGCCCTGCGGAGAACAACAAATGCTGACGATCTACTCGGACGATCACCACCTGCACCATGGCCGCTGCGAGCTCATCGATGGCCAGCTCAAGCCGTGCTTCGAGATGCCGTCGCGCGCCGACCATGTGCTGCAGCGCGTTAAAAACCAGAATCTCGGCCCGGTCGAGGCACCGAAAGATTTCGGCCTGGAACCCCTCGCCCGTATCCACAGTCGCGACTACCTCGACTTCTTCAAAGGCGCGTGGGATCGCTGGACTGAATTCAACACCGACGGTGATCTGCTGCCCTACACCTGGCCGGCGCGCACCCTGCGTGCAATCAAACCGACCAGCCTGCATGGTCAGCTCGGTTATTACAGCTTCGACGGCGGCGCACCGATCACCGCCGGTACATGGCAAGCGGCCTACAGCGCGGCGCAGGTTGCCCTGACTGCACAAGCGCAAATCCAGCGTGGCGCGCGCAGTGCCTTCGCCCTGTGCCGCCCACCGGGACACCACGCCGCCAGCGATTTGATGGGCGGTTATTGCTACCTCAACAATGCCGCCATCGCCGCGCAGGCTTTCCTCGATCAAGGCCACAAAAAAGTCGCGATCCTCGATGTCGACTATCACCACGGCAACGGCACGCAGTCGATTTTCTATACGCGCAGCGACGTGCTGTTCACCTCGATCCACGGCCATCCGGAGGCGGAATTCCCGTTCTTCCTCGGCTACGACGATGAACGTGGCGAAGGCGCCGGTGAAGGCTTCAACTTCAACTATCCGCTGCCCGCCGGCTCTGGCTGGGAGGTATGGAGTGCGGCGCTGGATCAGGCCTGCAACGAGATCGAGCGGTATGGCGCCGACGTGATTGTCGTGTCGCTGGGTGTCGACACTTTCAAAGATGACCCGATCTCGCAGTTCAAACTCGACAGCCCGGATTATCTGGCAATGGGCAAACGCATCGCTGCACTCGGCAAACCGACATTGTTCGTCATGGAGGGCGGTTACGCTGTAGAGGAAATCGGCATCAACGCAGTGAACGTGCTGGAAGGCTTCGAACAATAACCACAGTCCCGTCGCAACCGTAAAAACCAGACCCGCCCAGGCGGGTCTTTTTTCGCCCGCAATATGTATGTACCGCACGCGCGCCGCAGCCCGCTTCTACCTTGCCCGGAACCGTCGCCCTTTCGGCGCGGCCATCAGAGCAGGAGTTGCCCATGCCCGAAATCCCTTCGCCCAGCGCCGTCGATGTCGTGACCCAACTGGTGACCGGCCCTTCGCTGCGAGAAGTCGCGTCGAAAACGCTGCGCCCGGCGCTCAGGACGTTGTATCCCGACCTCGATCTCGACCCGCAACTGGCCATGGTCGTAAGACCGACCTGGGTCATTGAGAATGATCAAGTGGTCCCCGGTCGCCATCTGATCGAATCGCTGACCGACACTCTGGTACGTCTGGGCCTCTCCGGCACCACGGTGGCGTATCTCGACGGTGAGCATTATCTGACCTTGCAACCGGACCTGCCGTCCGCCATCCAGCTGCCGGTAAAAATCAGCGCAATCGGCAAGCTGCTCAATGAACTGGCACCGTTGCTGTTCATCGCCTACAAGGAACAGCAGGTCAATTACTGGGACGATTTCACCTATCCGGGGCAGCCGCGCTGGCAGCAGTTGTCACAAGCCTTGCGCAATTTGTGGAAGATCGACGCGAACCCGGACTGGGACGCCGACCAGCGCGCCATGGCCGAAGCGCTTTACACGTTCCCGGATAAACACCAACGACAGCCCACCGACCGATACAAGACCCGCGCCTGCCTGATTGATCTTGACCGCGGCGAGGGCGACGAGCAGAACCACGTGAGCCTGCTCGATACGGCTGTACTGATCGGCACCCACGACAAACGTACGTTGATCATGACCCACTCGGTGCTTAAAGGATTCGAGTGTTTTGAATCGTTGGCAAAGCTCGGAGAAGCCCTGCCGCGTCGTTACTGGAAAGGTGCCTCCGGGACCGGGTTGAAATGGCGACTGGTCGAACCGCAGGGCGATTTCTTCGACTATCAGGCCTGCACACTGGTTGCCCTGGAAGCAGAAGCGCTGGGTGCGATCAATTATTTCCAGGGCTCGAGTTCCAGCGAGCTTTATCCGCACGCCGGGACTGTCGGCAATCCCCGCGAGCCGACACCGCGCCTTAAGCCTCACATCGATCTCTTGCGTCCGATGCTGCCAGCCTGGCTCGACAACGCCTCTCCCGCCGATCAAACCCGTTACAGCCGGCACCTGCTGGATCTGACCATGGTGCAGCACACGAACAAGGGAAAATCATTTCAGAGCGAAGTCATCAGCCTGCAAGCGTTCACCCGTGATGCCTTGAAACAACAGATCGCCAAGGATCATCCGCAGGCCGGCGAGGTGAGGATCGATGACATCGAAATCAGCATCACCAGCCTGGTGGTCTGGGGCACATTCGTCTTGCCGGGTAACACGCAGACCCAGACGCTGTCGCTCATCGAGCTGGCCCTGCAAAACCTCGCAGGGCAGCCAGCAGGCAATAAGACCGTTGGTTACAAGGATGGCGGCGCGGCGCCTGAGTGGATGACTGCAAGCTACCTGGAACAACTGGTCAGCAGCGTCGATATCGGCCAGACCTACCCGGCGTACCTGCAAAACCTGCTGATTGACGACACAGAGCAGGCGTCGGCACTGCAAGCGCTCTACACCAGCCAGTTGCCCATCGAACTGCCGCTGCTGGCGTTGCAGCACAAAATACAAGGCAAGGCCGGCATCACTGAGCAGGGTTATCGCTATGTGGTTGCCGCGCTGGCAAACACCAGCGATGAGCGTTATGTCGATCGCGATGAAATCGTCATTCGCCCGCTGGGGTTCGTTGCCCATCGCAGCCGCTCACAGGCGGACACCGTCAATAACATGTTCGTCATCGGCCCGCGCGAGACGGACAAGGGGCCGTGTCTGCTCTATCGACCGCTGTTCGAAAAGGCACTGATGCAATTTCCCTCGCACGCCAACCTGCTGTACGAAATCCAGCATTCACGGGATCTGCGCGAGTCGGTCCTGGCCTGGTTGCCGGACGACGTGCGCTTCGACTACAGCCAGTTCGTCTTCACCGCCCGATTGCCTTCTGCCTGGACGATCCCGCAATTGCTGGTGAACCCTTTGACCGCCCTCGACATGTCCGGCCCCGTTGCACTGGCGACAACAACGATTAACCACGATGTACTCGCGACCCTGCATAACAGCAACGTGCAGGCAGTCATCACCCAGGCCGACCGCCAATCGGTCTCTGACGCAGAAGCACGCTGGGTCACGCTTAAACACGGCGGCTGGATGCTGTTCAACGCCGCCTTGCCGTTCCTCGGGCGCAGCGTCGGCACGGCGGCGTGGATCTGGCAGATCATGGACGACCTGCAAGAAATCAGCGATGTGGCCAATGAGCAATCCGGCAAGATTGCCTGGACGGCCCTCACCGACATTCTTCTGGCCTTGGGCATGGTCCTCGCCCATCGCGCAGCAATGGGCGACAAGCCAATCAGCGAGTCGATCCCGCAGGAAGAACCGCCCCCCACCGTCACCACCGACCTCGTCGTCAGCAAACCTTTGCAGCTGCCGGACGTTTCCAGCACTGCACTGCCCATCGCGCATGAGATGGTGGTGAACCCCTTCACTGCTCTGAAACGATCCCCGGTCGCACTGGCAGCGCTGCTCGACAGTTTACAGATCGCCAAACCCAGAGGCATCGGCGACGCCGCCAGGGAGGGTACGCACAGGCACCTTTATCCCCGCCAGAAACAATGGTTCGCCCCCGTCGGCAAGCGCTGGTTCGAAGTCATGTTCAATGAGCACGCCGAGGTGCAGATCATCGACTCACGTCAGCAACCGCCGCGTAACGGGCCGCAGCTGACTCGCACCGCCAACGGTCAATGGGTGGTAGACCTTCGATTGCGCCTGCGCGGCGGCGGACTCGACAGCGCCCTTGAGGCTGTTCAAGACGTCAACAAAATGGATTCCGGGCAACTGACCGCCGAAATCAGCGCATTCGATGCAACGATGCAAACCAAGCAGGTTCAGCGTGACGCCGACCATAACGCCTTGAGCAATGCGCTCGGGGAAGCCCGGGCACCGGCGCGCGAGCAGTATCTGGCGACACTCGACGCACAGCACAAGGCGTACGGCGCGAACATTGAACAAATCAAGGCGTTGCATCTGAAGGAGCCCATTCCCAACTACCGCATCGTCATGATCCAGCGCCTGGAGATGCAGCTTTTTCTCGGCCAGGAATGGCTCGAACTGCACTCCACAGAGTTCCAGGCCAACCTCAAGACAATGCAGACAATGCTGGCCAATGAAGGTGATTTCGCCGTACAGGCGTTTGTTCAGACCTTCGAAAAGATGACCGATCAGACCCAGGCGATCATTGAAAAAATGGAGATGGCCCAGAGCCGTTTTGACGAACTGAAGTTGTTGGGGAAAAAAGCTGTCGAGGTGCTGCAAACCTATCGCGAGGCGTTACCGAAATATGAACTGAACGACCTCAAACTGTTGCAGATCAGTCTCGGCCAGGAAATCTGCATCAAGGCCGCTGCCACGGCGGACACCGCCAATGCCTATAAAACGCTGGGCAGTCTCATCGAAGACGCCGCGCTGAGTATCCAGAGCACGTTGAATCTGACCGCGGATGAAAGCCTCGAAAATCTGCGCGAACGCACGGATGCCCTGAACAATGTGGCCGAACAATTTTCTGCCATCAATCAACGCTTTGGCGATCTGCTGATCGACTACCCCGAGCAGATCAATACCGCACGCCTGGAGCATGTACGCAGCCGGGTGAGCGCGTTCCAGGCCCGCACCGAAAGCAAACTGGTCGAACTGCTGCGCTACAAGCACTTGCTGGAACCGGGGCCGGGGCCTTCCAGACCGAGATCAGCCTCTTCATCGACGCGACGGATCATCAAAACCAAATCCAGGGGCACGGTGGTCGGCGAACGGAAAAAGAGCCTCGAAGGCCCGGATACCGACCTGGTCGAAGTCCGAACCACGTTGACAGGGGTCATCGCCACGTTCAAGGAGGAATCGCCTGGTGTCTGGGTCGAACAGCGCACGGCGAAACCCCAGCCGCCCAAGGCCCGCCCCTCCCTGAGCAGCAGTGTTCGTGAAGGTCAGGCCCTGATCGACGGTTTGGCCCGCTTTCACCGACGTATCGAAGCACAGCTCAAACGTGGACGGCGGATCCCTGTCGAGGTCGAGGAGCAATACCACAAGCATGCGGCCGTCCTGCGGGAAGCCAACGCGGCAATCGATGAAGCATTGACTGCGAGCAACCTGACAGCCGACCTCAAGAAGCCGACCGAAGAACTCGGCCACAAGCTTGACGACGCTGCCAATAAACTTGAAGAAAAAGGTACCAGCACCCGTATCGGCATGGTCAAGCAACAGCTACCGACTGCCGCAGGAGTGCAGTGGCTCAAGGACAAGGGCGAAGTCCGGATTGCACAAACCGTGACGCGACGCAGGCTCAAAGGTCAGGCCAGGGATTTCCTCGACGAGTACGAAGTACGCGACGCCCACACCAACAAGGTGTTGTGTTACGCACATTTCCATTACAGCAGTGCAGAGGCGCCCGTCGCGCCCTTCCCCGTCGGCCATATGAAAACCGTGGCGCAGCGGCGTATGGGAGGTGCCTATGAGCCGCGCTTTCTGAACAATCAGGCGCTGATCGACATCCATCGCAGCGGCATTTCCGACAAATCGGCGAAGGCACTGTTTCTCACGCCTTCCACGCCTGCCGTAACCGGACCAACGCTGCGTTGATTGCCGGCTCAGGGACGGCGGCAAAGCCCAGGACCAGCCCGGCACGCTGGTCCAGCGGCGTCGTCGAGTCCGGCAGCCAGTAACTGCTCAAGCCGTTGATCTCGACGTCGACGCCAGCAGCTTGCGCAATCAACTGCTGCTCGCGCTCGATGCTGTCCACGGCCACGGTCAGGTGCAGCCCGGCAGAGACGGCGGGCAAATCACCCACCCCGGCGATGGCGGTTGGCCAACCGTCGAGCAAGGTGTTGCGCCGGCTCAGCGCGGCACGGCGCATGCGCCGGATATGCCGCTGGAAATGCCCGGCCGCCATGAACTCAGCCATCACCGCCTGCGTACTCACCTCGGAATGCCGGACATCCACCGCCCGGCGTTGCGAGAACGCATCCACCAGCCCCGGCGGCAAAACCAAATACCCAAGGCGCAGCGCCGGAAACGCGACCTTGCCGAAAGTGCCGACATACAGCACGCGGCCCTGTCGATCGAGTGCCGCCAACGGTGCCAGCGGCGCGCCGGTGTAACGGTATTCGCCATCGTAATCGTCCTCGACGATCCAGCCTTGGCAGCGCTCGGCCCAGGCGAGCAGTTCGAGGCGTCGCGCCAGGCTCATCACCACGCCGGTCGGGTACTGATGAGAGGGCGTGACATACGCCACGCGACAATCCCCGGTGGCCGACAGCGCCGAGCAATCCATGCCCTCTTCGTCTACGGCAATACCGTGCAAACGAGCGCCCGCCACAGCGAACGCATGACCGGCCGCGCGGTAGCCAGGATTTTCGATCGCGACACCGTCGCCCGGCGCCACCAGCAACTGTGCACAAAGACTAATGCCTTGCTGTGCGCCGCTGGTGATCACAATTTGCTCAGGTGAACACTGCATGCCACGCGAACTGCGCAGATAGGCAGCGATCATTGCACGCAGGCGCGCATCGCCGGACGGATCGCCGTAACACAGTTGCTCCAGATCCGGTTTACGCCAGAAAGCCGCATTCAGCTTGGCCCACACCTCAAAGGGGAATAGATCAAACGCCGGAACACCCACCCTGAATGCTCGCGGCGGACCACTCGGGGGTCGGGCCAAATGGTTCTTTTCAATGCGCGAAAAATTATCACTGTGGATAACTTTACTGGATGGAATCACAGGTAAATCCAGCCAATTTGTGGATAAGGCTGTGGGTAAGCCTGTTGAAAACCCTGTGGATACTTTTGTGGATAGTTTTTTCGTTGGGGTCGTCACGGGCATCAATTGGGCGACGTAGGTGCCATCCCCTACCCGCCCCTCAATAAAGCCTTCGGCATACAGTTGATCGTAGGCGCGCACCACGCTGTTGCGGGAGATCCCCAACGCCGCCGCCAGATCGCGACTGGCCGGTAACCGTGTACCACTCGCCAGCCGTCCATCCAGCACACGCAGGCGCAACGCCTGATAGAGCTGGCGACTCAAGCCCTGGCGCCGATCAAGCTCGATACCGGCAGGGTTGAATGGCATGGACAACGTTGGCGAATCGGGCATGGCAATGGACCTATGAAATTGGTCATCAATGGCTCTTACAACAGACCAATAGCCTGCCTACGATGCAGGCATTCGCCAAGGAAAATTTGTCCATGTACACACCGCGCGCCTTTGCCATCGAAGACCTGTCCCAACTGCACGAGCTGATCCTCGCCACCCGCCTCGCCATTCTGGTGACCCACGGCGAAAGTGGCTTGCAGGCCAGCCATGTGCCGGTGTTGCTGCATTGCGAACAAGGCGAGTACGGCACGCTGTACGGACACCTGGCCCGCGCCAACCCGCAGTGGAAAGACCTGCGCGACGGCGCCGAGGCCATGCTGATCTTCGCCGGCGCCGATGCCTACGTCAGCCCGGGCTTTTACCCGAGCAAAGCCGAGCACGGCAAAGTCGTGCCGACCTGGAACTACATCGCCGTGCACGCCTATGGTCACGCCGAAACCTTCAGCGATGGCGGACGTCTGCTCGACATCGTCAGCACCCTCACCGACCGTCATGAAGCCGGCCGCGCGCAACCGTGGTCCGTCGCCGACGCGCCCGCCGATTACATCGACGGCATGCTCAAGGCCATCGTCGGTTTTGCCATTCCCATCGACCGCCTCGAAGGCAAACGCAAACTCAGCCAGAACCGCAGCGCCGAAGACATTGCCGGCGTGCGCGAAGGCCTGGCGGCCAGCCCGGAAATCAATGATCAAACCCTCGCCCGATTGATGCGCTAAGGAAATCACCATGAGTCAGATCGACATTCGCCAGGTCAGCGCCGCCGACCGCGCCGCGTGGCTGCCGCTGTGGCAGGCCTACCTGCGTTTCTACAACAGCGAACTGCCGCAAGCCGTGACGGAAAGTACCTGGCAGCGTTTTCTCGACCCGAGTGAACCAACCCACGCAGCATTGGCGTGGGCCGACGGTAAAGCCGTGGGCATGGTGCATTACATCTACCATCGCTCGAACTGGAGCATCGAAAACTCCTGCTACCTGCAGGATCTGCTGGTGGTGCCGGAAACCCGTGGCAGCGGTGTCGGTCGTCTGTTGATCGAACACGTTTACGCCACGGCCAAGGCTGACGGCTGCTGCAAAGTGCACTGGCTGACCCACGAAACCAACGCCACTGCGATCCAGCTCTACGAGCGCATCGCTGAACGCCCGGGCTTCATCCAGTTTCGCAAGGCCCTTTAAGGAGACGCACGCATGACCGCATCACTCGCAGACTGGAAAGGCGTCCCCGCCCCCACCGCCACATTGCTTGAAGGGCGTTTCATTCGCCTGGAAAGACTCGACCCGGCGCGCCATGGCGACGAACTGTTCGCCGCCCTCGAGGGCCCCGGCGCCGACCCGAAACTCTGGGATTACTTGCCCTATGGACCTTTTCCGGAGCGCAGCACTTTCGACGCCTGGCTGAACAACCATGCGGCCGCCAGCGACCCGTATTTCTTCAGCGTCGTTGACCGCGCCAGCGGCCAAGTGCAAGGCATCCTCAGCCTGATGTCGATCGTCCCGGCCCAGGGTCGCATTGAAATCGGTCACGTCACCTTTGGTGCGCCGATGCAGCGCTCGCCGAGAAGCACCGAAGCGGTATACCTGCTGGCCAAATATTCCTTCGACCTCGGCTACCGCCGCCTCGAATGGAAATGCAACAACGGCAACGCCCGCTCCAAGTACGCCGCCGAGCGTTTGGGTTTCAGCTTCGAAGGCGTGTTCCGCCAGCACATGGTGGTCAAGGGACAAAACCGCGACACTGCGTGGTACTCGATTCTGGATGGCGAGTGGCCGGCGATTGCGGCAGGTTTCGAAAGGTGGCTGTCGGATGAAAATCAGACGCCCGACGGGCAGGTCAAAGGCTTGGTTGAATGCCGATCGTGATTACCTGAAAAGCAAAAGATCGCAGCCTGCGGCAGCTCCTACAGGGTGAACGTCAATCCCATGTAGGAGCTGCCCCAGATTGCGATCTTTTGATCTGTTTTCAGCCCAGTTTCTGCGCCAGCACCGCGATGTGTTCTGGCCCGATCCCGCAGCAACCGCCCAAATGGCTGGCACCGCGCTGCTGCCAGTCAATCGCCCAGTGCAAGTACCCCGGCGGATCCAGATCCTCGCGCAGCGGATCAAGTCCGTCATTGGCCGTAGCTTCTTTTGGCTGCGGCGGAAACGCGTTGGCGTAAGCACCAATGTGAATCGTCACCCCCAGACGCTCGAAGGTTTCACGCGCGGCATCAATCGCGGCACCGATCACTTCTGGCTGACTGCAATTGAACAACAACGTCTCGACGCCCAATTCAGCCGCGACCGCAGCGGCTTCGGCGACTGGCTCACCAGAGCGCAGGCGCGGCACTTCATCAGTGTCTTCGTCCTTCAAGGTGAACGACAACCAGAACGGTTTGCCATCCTTCGGCAATCCCGCGTGAATGGCTCGCGCCTCGATGATCGAGCTTTGGGTTTCCGCCAGCCACAGATCAACGTGCGGTGTCAGGCCATTGACCAAGGGCGTCAGCAACTCGGTTACTCGTGCGGCCTCGAACAGATCCGGACGATAGGAGCCGAACAGCGGCGGCAATGAGCCGGCCACCCGCACGTATTTCCCCGAGGCTTGCACCGCACGTCGCGCCAGTTCACCGGCCAACGCCGCCAGTGCCTGCCCTTCAGCGGCGAAGCGTTCCTCACCAATATGGAACGGCACCACGGCATAACTGTTGGTGGTAATCACATTGGCGCCACTGGCGATATAAGCAGCATGTACCGCCTCAACCGCTTGCGGCGCCTCGCTCAACGCCAGCGCCGACCACTCCGGCTGGCGAAATGGCGCACCGGCGCGCTGCAACTCACGGCCCATGCCGCCATCGAGAATAATCGTGCTGCCTGCGCCCATATGCTTTTCACTCATATGCTTATGAAAATAACTCACTATCAGAGTCGTTCTTATAACTATTTAATACGCACCATTCCGTTAAAAACAACCTCTTTTTTACCCAGGGATCGACTGTGAAATTTCAACCGCTACTGGCCCTGGGCCTGACGATTCTGGCCGCCTCCACGCAAGCCTTTGCTGGCACGACGCTGGACCGTATCGAGCAAAAGAAAGAGCTGGTCGGCGTGCTGATGGAAAGCTATCCACCGTTCTCGTTTCTCAACGACCAGAATCAGCTTGATGGCTTCGACGTTGATGTCGCCAAAGCCGTGGCGGACAAGTTAGGCGTCAAGTTACGACTGGAAACGCCGTCGTGGGACGTCATTGCCGCCGGCCGCTGGAGCGGGCGCTACGATATCTGCATCTGCTCGATGACGCCGAGCAAGGCCCGCGCCGAGGTATTCGATTTCCCGGTCGAGTACTACGCTTCGCCGGCGGTGATCGTGGTCAATGCCAAGGATGAGCGGATCCACGACGCCAAGGATCTGAGCGGCAAAAAAGTCGGCCTCACCAGCGCGTCCAGTTACGAAAGCTATCTGAACAAGAACCTGGTCATCGAAGGTGCCGAAGATACGCAGCTGCAGTACCCGTTCGAAGATGTGCAGATCGCGCCGTACGATACCGATAACGTCGCCTTCCAGGACTTGGGCCTGGGCGCCGGCGTGCGCCTGGATGCAATCCTCACCAACCTTGTCACCGCACAGCCACGCCTGAACCAGGACAAACGCTTCAAACTGGCCGGCGCACCGCTGTACTCGGAGCCGAACTCGGTGGCCATCGAAAAGGGTGATGCGCAATGGGACGCCAAGGTGCGTGAAGTCTTCGCGCAACTGAAGCAGGACGGCACCCTGAGCAAGCTGTCGCAAAAATGGATCGGCGCTGATATCAGCCAATGACTTCTTTCCCGACACCGCCACAGCCACCGCAACCGGTGGCTGAATCACGCCTGCAACGGATGTTCGGTTTTCGTACGCGGCTGTACCTGACCTGGGCAACGCTGTTCTGCCTGTTCGCCGGGTTCTTCCTGAGCTTCGACCTGAAGTTCTCGATCATCCTCGACAAACTGCCCAATCTGGTCGGCCTGCACCTGGCGCCCAACGGCTTCTTGCAGGGTGCAGCGCTGACGCTGTTCCTCTGCGTGTGCTCGATTGTCGCCTCGTCCCTGCTGGGCTTCATCACGGCATTGGCACGCCTGTCGAAAAGTGCCGTGGCGTTCGGCATCGCCAGTTTTTACACCTCGTTCTTTCGCGGCACGCCACTGCTCATCCAGATTCTGCTGATCTACCTCGGCTTGCCGCAACTGGGCATCGTGCCTGGCGCCATCGTCGCGGGCATCATTGCCTTGTCGCTGAACTACGGCGCCTATCTCAGCGAAATCTTCCGCGCCGGCATCCTCGGTGTCGACCACGGCCAGCGCGAAGCTTCGCTGGCACTGGGTATGCGCGAGACGGTGATTTTCTGGCGCATCACCCTGCCGCAAGCCATGCGCACGATCATCCCGCCCACCACCAACCAGTTCATCTCGATGCTCAAGGACTCGTCACTGATCTCGGTGATGGGCGTCTGGGAAGTGATGTTTCTCGCCCAGTCCTATGGACGCTCAAGCTACCGCTACATCGAAATGCTGACGACGGCGGCGATCATCTACTGGCTGATGTCCATTGGACTGGAGTTGATTCAGGCACGAATGGAGCGGCATTACGGCAAGGCTTACGTGCGACGGAGCTAGGGGGATCGGCACCTTGCGGGTTGCGTCGGGTTTTAATGGGGCTCTCGGCGTACCCGCACAACGCCCATTTTCAGGCCAAACAATCGGAATATTGAGTCCAACGACCTCAACGTCTGATTACCCTCAGCGTGCTCTATGTGTATCAACGTGCGGACCGAAATTTTGCACATCTTAGCGAATTGGATTTGATGCAGCCCTGTCACCTCAACTCGTAAACGGCGGACGGCTTCGCTGATTTCCAATGTCCCGTCGGCCAGCGCCTCTTGAATGCTTTCGATGAGCGCCATGCGTTCGAGAACTGTCATTACCATTTTCCTCTCCAATCTTCGAGCGCCGCATAAGGCTCAATAAACATTAATGGCGCGGGGATTCATTGATGTGAGTGCTTCGGCGTTTGAATCAAAACTTACCGCACCTAATGAGAGAAGCAGGCAAAAAAACTGCAACAAAATGCAGAAATTAATATATTTCAGCGCTGAAGATGCAAAACAATGCAAATCAACCACCGACATCATTCTGTAAAAACCCTTCGCTATACAGGACGGCCCGCTTATAACAAAAAGGCCGTCCGACCATGCCGTTCCCGCCCCAGCGTCTGTCCCTTGCCATTGCTCTGTTGATCGCTGCCACGGCAGCCCACGGCAAAACCGTGCAGATCGACACCGCCACCACGGCAGCACAAACGCTGGGTGGCAGCGACACGTTGACGATTTCCGCGCCGGGCAGCATCACCAACAGCGGCAAGGCCGTGAGCCTGAAAGACAAGACCAGCGGTGCCGGTGTGGTGATCGACAACGCCGGCAAAATCGTTTCCAGCGGTGGCCGGGCCATCGACAGCAGTGGCGACCTGACCCAGGCGCGCAACTACACGATTTACAACCGCAGCGGCGGGCAGATTCGCGGTGCCAACGACGCGTTGCGTATCGACAGCAACTTTGTCAGCGGCAGCCTGTTGATCGACAACAGCGGCGTGATTCGCTCCACCACCGGCCAGGGACTGGATCTCGATGCGCTGCGCAGTGACGGCGTGAAGACCACCATTATCAACCGCGTCGGCGGGCTGATTCGCGGCGACGCCAGCGACGGCATGAAGACCGGCGCGAATGCGACGATCAGCAACTATGGCGAGATTTCGTCCGGCGATTCGCACAATGCCGACGGGAAATTCGACGGCATCGATATCGATTCCGCGAGCGGCGTCAGTGTGACCAACTACGGGGTGATTTCCGGTGGCCGCCATGGCATCACCACCGATCTTGGCGCGACGCTGATCAACTACGGGCAGATCACCGGCCGCAATGGTTCCGGCTTCGGTTCCGACGGCGATGGCACGGTGATTAACCACGGCACCATCACTGGCGCTTACTCAGGCTTGCAAGCTAACGGTGACGGCGACGGCGTGGACATCGACAAGATCGCCCACATCGAAAACTACGGGACCATTCAAGGCGTCGGTGCCGGCGGTGTCGACAAGGGCGGTTTCGCCAATGGCAGCGAAGGTATCGCGCTGGGTGGCGGTTACATTCTCAACGCCAGCAACGCTTTGATCAGCGGCGCCGACAGCGCCATTCTGGTCGACGATGGCAGCGGCGGCTCGGGGCTGGCGGCGACCACTCTGGAAAACTTCGGCACCATTCAAGGCCTCAACGGTTTCGGCGTGAAGCTCGTCGGCGAGTTCGCCGACAACGTCATCAACGGCGGCACGATCAGTGGCAGCAATGGCCTGGCGCTGGATCTGGGCGGCGGTAACGACAGTCTGACCCTGCGCAACGGCAGTCGCTTTGTCGGCGTGGTGGATGGCGGCAGCGGTTACGACCGGGTGGTGATGGACGATGCGGCCGGTGGCAGCTTCGGCGCCAGTCGTAACTTCGAATGGCTGGAGGTCGAACAAGGTGCGTGGACACTCACAGGCAGCGGCGACTTCAGCGACGGCGGTGCAGTGCGCAACGGCGCAACACTGATCAATCAGGGCAGCATCGCCGGTAACCTGACCGTGGATGCCGGCGGTGTGTATGCCGGTGGCGGTTCGGTGGGCAGCCTCACTGTCAACGGCACATTGCGCACCGACACCGGACTCGGTCGCGCAACCATCGTTCGCGATTTGAACATGGGCAGCGCAGCCACCCTCGCCTACGGCGTCAACGCCGATGGCAGCAGCGCACCGGTACAAGTCGGCGGCATCGCCAATCTCAATGGCGCAACGCTCGCGGTCAATCCCGGTAGCGGCACGTATCCCTGGCAGAGCCACTACACCGTGCTGCAAGCGGCGCAGGTCAACGGCACCTTCGGCAAGGTCAGCAGCGACTATGCATTCCTGACGCCGACCCTTGCCTACACGCCTACCCAAGTTGACCTGACCTACACTCGAAACGACGTGGCTTTCAATGAGTTTGCCACGACCGGCAACGGCACAAACGCCGCCAACAGCCTCGCCTCAATCGGCAAAAACAGTGCGCTGTACAACGCCTTGCTCAATACCAGCCAAAGCAGCGCCGGCGCAGCAATCGAGCAACTGGCCGGTGCCAGCAACGCCAACCTGACCAACGCCACCCTCAGCGCCAGCAGTCAGGTCGGCAGCAGCATGCTCTCGGCGATGCAGCAAATGGGCGGCAGCCCGGGACTGCTGGTCGGCCTCGATCAACGCGACACGCCCGTGCTGGCGGCCAACGGCGTGCCGATCGAGGCGCGCAACCTGAATGATCCGAACGCTCGCGGCCGGCTCTGGCTGCAAGGCATCGGCGGCTACGGCAAGCTCGATGGCGAACACGGCAGCAGTGGTCTGGAACAACGCACCAAGGGCAGCGTGCTGGGCGCCGACTGGTCACTGAATCCAGCGTGGCGCCTGGGCGTACTGGGCGGTTATTCGAAAACCGATCTGGACGCGACCGGCGTCGACGGCAACGTCGAGAGCTGGCACGCCGGCGTCTACGCGCTGCACCAGAACGGCCCGATCGCTTTGCGCCTCGGCGCGGCGTACAGCGGCCATCAGGGCGAAAGCAAACGCACCATCGCCTTCAATGGTTTCAGCGACCGCCCGAAAGGCGATTACGACGCCGATAGCCAGCAAGCCTTCGCCGAACTCGGCTATGCCATGGGCAGCGGCCGCCTCAGCGCCGAGCCCTTCGCCAGCCTCGGTTATCAGCGCTACCACCGCGACAGCTATAAGGAAAAAGGCGGCGCCGCCGCGCTGCAAGTCGACAGCCAGACCCAGGACAACTTCAGCAGCACCTTCGGCCTGCGCCTGGCGCACTTGAGCAGCCTCGACAACGGCATGAGCGTGACCCCGCGCATGGCTGCTGGCTGGAAACACACTTACGGCGATGTCGGCGGCTCGACGCGTCAGGCGTTTGTGACTGGCGGCACGGCGTTCAGTGTCGATGGTAGCTCGCTGGATCGCGACAGCCTGGTGCTGGAAGCCGGGCTGGATGTGGGGATTTCTGCGCGGCACACGCTGGGTGTGGGATACAGCGGTGAGATCGGCAGCAACAGCCGCAATCACGGGTTGATCGGGCAGTGGCAGATGAGTTTTTGAGGTTGAACAGGCGGCGCGGTCTTGATTGGTTGTAGGAAAAAGAGCCGCTGCAGCCGAGCAAAACTCCGGGTTCCAGATCACACGGTCATTTTCTACAAAACGATGCGATGTCGCCTGCAAGCGTGCGGGAAGCAGCCGACATCGGATTTTCTGGGGCATCAATAGAGTTGGGTCTCCTTTCAGAAAAGGCCTAACCTAATGCCCCGTCAACACACTTTCAAACCAAAACACTTGGCTTTGGCCATTTCGCTGGCGCTGGCTTGTGTAGAGCTTGCCAACGCTCAGCAATCCTCTGAAGTCGCTGATTCAACCGCAGTCGTGAATGCCAATGAATTGCCCAAAACCAGCGCTAAAGAAATGGCGCTTGAACGACTCAAGGGATTTCTCACCGACCCAAGTACGGTACCCATCGCTTTTAAAACCCCTGAAGAAACGTTTAAAGGTACCGCTGTAAACGATCTGATCACACTCACGGACGGCGCAAGCTTTACCGGCCTGCTGGATGGTGGCGCAGGAGATAACGTCCTGTTCCTGGATGCAGCGGCAGGCGGCGAGCTGAAAGACACGCGTAATTTCAACGGCCTGCTCCTCAGCCGGGGCGACTGGACTCTGAGTTCCAAGGGTGACTTCAAGGACGGCGTGCTGGTCAACAGCGGTACCGCTTTGACCAACCTGGGGGGCATCAAGGGCGATGTCTATGTCGAAAGAGGTGGCAGCTTTGCAGGTAAAGGCGCTGTGGGCAGCCTGGAGGTCGCCGGCCTGCTCTCCGTCAATGGGGCACTCGGCAGTCCGCGCGTGAAAGGCGACTTGCGCTTGTCCCCAACCGCCGAGCTGGCTTATGAGGTCACGCCCAGTGGCAGTCAAACGATCAAGGTCGATGGCACTGCCAGGCTGGAAGGTGCAACCCTGAACGTCGTTGCCGTTCCAGGGGAGTATCCGCAAAGTCGCCAGTACAAAATCATCGAAGCCGGCAAGGTAGAAGGCGAATTCGGCAAGGTCCTTAACAACCTCGCCTTTATGACCGCCACACCTCAGTACAACAAAAAATCCGTCGGGCTGACTTATGCCCGTAACGGTGAGCCGCTTGCGAGCTTTGCCACGACAGACAACGGTCGTGCAGTTGCCGACAGCATTGTCGAACCACAAACGCCTGCGCCATTCGCGACGCCAACGCCAACGCCATTGACGGCTTCCGCATCAGTTCCAGTTCCAGTTCCAGTTCCAGTTCCGCCATCGGCGTCGACGCTCGTTGCAGAGTCCGTCCCATCGCCAATGCAGGACGAACCTCTTACTGCGCAAGTTAACGAGACCGCCGAACAGCCCGCCCCTGCGCCACTAAAACCCACAAATGCAGCAGTCGCCGCACTACTGACCAGCGACAAAACCACCGCCCCCGTCGCCATCGAACAACTCGCCGCCGGCAGCAACGCCAATCTCGCCAAAGCCACGCTAAGCAGTATCACTCCGGTGAGCGCGAGCATGCTCTCGGCCATGCAGCAACTGAATAGCCGTTACGGTTCTGCCTACGGTTCCGGCAACTCACCGCGTCAGGCCGCCGGCGGCGCCGATTCCGGGCGGGTGTGGATTCAGGCGCTCGGCCATGGCGGCAAGGTTGACCGCGAGTTCGACAGCACCCTGAAACACGCGACCCAAGGCCTGGTCATGGGCGCCGACTGGCGGCTCGATGAGCAATGGCATATCGGCCTGGTCGGTGGTAAATCGCAAACCAGACTCGACGCTCGGCAATACGATGGCGACCTCGACAGCTGGCACCTCGGCGCCTACGCCGTGCGCCAGGACGGACCGTTCTCACTGCGTCTCGGGGCGACCTATGCCAGCCATGACGGCGACAGCAAGCGGCGAGTGGCCTTCAACGGCTTCAGCGATCGTCTCAAGGGCAACTATGACGCCAACACCCAGCAAGCCTTTGCCGAACTGGCGGTCAATGTTGGCCGGCACAACGCGACGCTCGAACCGTTCGCCAGCCTCGGCTATCAGCGCTATCAGCGCGACAGCTACAGCGAAAAAGGTGGGGATGCAGCGCTGAAAGTCTTTGGGCAAACCCGCGACAACCTCAGCAGCACCTTCGGCCTGCGCACGGCAAAAATCACTCGGCTGGATAACGGCATGACGCTGACGCCGCGATTCAGTGCCGGTTGGAAACACACCTTTGGCGAGATCGAAAGCGACACCCGCCAACAACTGGTCAAGGGTGGCAAGCGGTTTGAGGTTGCCGGTGCCGCGCTGGATCGCAACAGCCTGTCGGTGGATGCCGGCCTCGATCTTGGGCTGTCAGCCAATCACTCCGTCGGCGTTGGTCTTACCGGTGAAATGGCCACTGACAGCCGCACTCACGGCGTGATGGGCCAATGGCGCATGGCGTTTTAACTGACACAACATTTTCTGTAGGAGCTGCCGAAGGCTGCGATCTTTTGATCTTTGTTTTTATTAACCCAAAACAACATCAAAAGATCGCAGCCTTCGGCAGCTCCTACAGGTGAAAAATTCAGGCAAAAAAAAGGGGAGCACATGCCCCCCCGAGGTTTAAAGCGTTGGATCGCGGCCGTTATCTCAGCCTTCGATCTCGATCAGAATTTCACCCGGATTGACCCGATCACCCTTGGCCACATGAATGGCGGTGACCTTGCCGGCAACCGCAGCCTGGACTTCGGTTTCCATCTTCATCGCTTCGGTGATCAGCACAGCCTGACCCGCCTTGACGGTGTCACCCTCCTTGACCAGCACATCGACGATGTTGCCCGGCATGGTGGTGCTGACGTGGCCCGGCGCCGAGGCTTGCTTGCGCTTGCTGCTGCCACCGCTGACGAACTCGTTGAGCGGCTCAAACACCACTTCTTCCGGCATGCCGTCGATGGACAGGTAGAAGTGACGCTTGCCTTCAGCCTTGACGCCGACACCGGTGATGTCGACGCGGTAGGTTTCGCCGTGGACGTCGATAACGAACTCGGTCGGCACGCCTTCGCCGCCAGCCTTGGTCACACCGCCAGCCTCTGGAATCGGCAGCAGCACTTCCGGCGTGAGGGTTCCGGCGGCGCGCTCTTCGAGGAACTTGCGACCGATGTCCGGGAACATGGCGAAGGTCAGCACGTCTTCTTCCGACTTGGCCAGTGCGCCGATGTCGGCACGCAGCTTGGTCATTTCCGGCTTGAGCAGATCGGCCGGACGCACATCGATGACTTCTTCACTGCCGATCGCCTGACGACGCAGTTTTTCGTTCACTACGCCCGGTGCTTTGCCATAGCCGCCTTGCAGGTAAAGCTTCACTTCGTTGGTGATAGTCTTGTAGCGCTCGCCGGCCAGCACGTTGAAGAACGCCTGGGTGCCGACGATCTGCGAGGTCGGCGTCACCAGCGGCGGGAAGCCAAGGTCTTCACGTACACGCGGGATTTCCGCGAGGACTTCAGCCATGCGGTTGAGTGCGCCCTGCTCTTTCAACTGGTTGGCAAGGTTGGAGATCATCCCGCCCGGCACCTGGTTGACTTGCACGCGAGTGTCGACCGCGGTGAATTCGCTTTCGAACTGGTGGTACTTCTTACGCACGGCGTAGAAGTAAAGGCCGATCTCTTGCAGCAGCTCGAGGTTCAGGCCGGTGTCGAACTCGGTGCCTTTGAGTGCAGCAACCATCGACTCAGTGCCTGGATGGCTGGTGCCCGAGGCGAAGCTGGAGATTGCGGTGTCGATATGATCGGCGCCGTTTTCGATCGCCTTGAGTTGGCACATGGTCGCCAGACCGGCGGTGTCGTGCGAGTGGATAAACACCGGCAGCGATTGCTCGGCTTTCAACGCACGCACCAGTTCACCGGTGGCGTACGGGGTCAACAAGCCAGCCATGTCCTTGATCGCCACCGAGTCGCAACCCATGGCTTCCATCTGCTTGGCTTGGGCCACGAACGCATCGATGGTGTGAACCGGACTGGTGGTGTAAGCGATGGTGCCTTGCGCATGTTTGCCGGCCGCCTTCACCGCTTCGATGGCCACGCGCAGGTTACGCACGTCGTTCATCGCGTCGAAAATGCGGAACACGTCGATGCCATTTACCGCAGCCTTGGCGACGAACGCTTTGACCACGTCATCGCTGTAATGGCGGTAGCCCAGCAGGTTCTGGCCGCGCAAAAGCATTTGCAGACGCGTGTTAGGCAGCGCCGCACGCAGTTGGCGCAGACGCTCCCACGGGTCTTCTTTGAGGAAGCGGACGCAGGCGTCGAACGTCGCACCGCCCCAGCATTCCAGCGACCAGTAGCCGACTTTGTCGAGCTTGTCGCAGATCGGCAGCATGTCTTCGGTGCGCATGCGGGTGGCGAGCAGCGATTGGTGAGCGTCGCGCAGGATGGTATCGGTGACAAAGATCTTCTTGGACATTGTTGTATTCCTCACAGGCCTGCGTGGGCGGCGATGGCGGCGGCGATGGCCAGGGCCAGCTCTTCGGGTTTGCGCTTGATCGAGTAGTTGGTCAGTTCCGGGTGGCTTTCAACAAAGCTGGTATTGAACTGGCCGCTACGGAATTCCGGGTTGCGCAGGATTTCCTGATAGTACGCCGCGGTGGTCTTCACCCCCTGCAGACGCATGTCGTCGAGGGCGCGCAGACCACGGTCCATCGCCTCTTCCCAGGTCAGCGCCCAGACCACCAGCTTCAGGCACATCGAATCGTAGAACGGCGGAATGGTGTAGCCGGTGTAGATCGCTGTGTCGGTGCGCACGCCCGGACCGCCGGGGGCGTAGTAACGGGTGATCTTGCCGAAACTCGGCAGGAAGTTGTTCTTCGGGTCCTCAGCGTTGATACGGAACTGCAACGCGAAACCACGGTGCTGGATGTCTTCCTGCTTGACCGACAACGGCAGGCCGGAGGCGATGCGAATCTGCTCGCGAACGATATCGATCCCGGTGATCTCTTCGGTGATGGTGTGTTCCACCTGCACCCGGGTGTTCATCTCCATGAAGTACACCTCGCCCTCGGCGAGCAGGAACTCCACAGTACCGGCGTTCTCGTAACCTACAGCCTTGGCTGCACGCACCGACAGGTCGCCGATGTAGGCGCGCTGTTCCGGAGTCAGTTGCGGGCTCGGGGCGATTTCGATGAGCTTCTGGTTGCGACGCTGGATCGAGCAATCACGCTCGAACAGGTGCACGACGTTGCCAAAGCTGTCGCCGAGAATCTGCGCTTCGATGTGCTTGGGATTGACGATGCATTTTTCCAGGAACACTTCGGCAGAACCGAACGCCTTGGTCGCTTCGGAAATCACCCGAGGGAAATTCTGTTCGAGTTCTTCGCGGCTATTGCAGCGACGGATACCGCGCCCGCCACCACCGGAAGTGGCTTTGAGCATCACCGGGTAACCGATGCGGTCGCCCTCGGCCAAGGCTTCTTCGATGTCGGCAACATTGCCTTCGGTACCCGGCGTAACCGGCACACCGGCCTTGATCATGCTGCGCCGCGCTTCGGTCTTGTCGCCCATGCGGCGAATGACTTCCGCCGACGGGCCAATGAATTTGATGCCGCGTTCAGCGCATATGTCTGCCAGCTCGGCGTTTTCCGAGAGGAAACCGTAACCGGGGTGCAACGCATCGCAGCCGGTTTCAACCGCCAGGTTCACCAGCTTGCGCGGGTTCAGGTAACCGGCCAGTGGCTCGGCACCGATGCTATGGGCCTCGTCCGCACGCTTCACATGCAACGCATGACGGTCGGCGTCGGAAAAAATCGCAACCGAGCGAATGCCCATTTCGGCGCAGGCTCGCACGATTCGTACGGCAATCTCACCACGGTTGGCGATCAGGATCTTTGTTATCACTTGGAGGTTCCCTTGAGCCGGTGGCACCACGACCTGCTAGACCCAGGTCGACGCGTGACCAAATGTTTCAATTTAGTCGCAGGTCCACACTAGCGCTCATGAGGGATTAACAAAAATGAATAAAAATTGGGTCAGGCATAAGCAAAGACTTATAGTTGAAACATCAGCCCGCCGTCAGAGCCTATAAAAAATGCGTAAGTCCTTGATGCGTATGACATTACGCCAATTGCAGATCTTCAACGAAGTGTGTGATTTACGCTCTTACAGCCGCGCAGCCGAGGAAATGTCCCTCACGCAACCGGCCGTCAGCCTACAGATTCGTCAGCTCGAGGAGCTGATCGGCCAGCCATTATTCGATTATGTCGGTAAAAAGCTCTACATGACCGAGGCTGCCGAGGCCCTCCAGCGCGCAAGCCGGGACATCTTCGGACGCCTGGAAAACCTCGATATGCAACTGTCGGACATGCAGGGCTCGTTGCAGGGTCAGCTGAAACTGGCGGTCGAATCGAGCGCCAAATACTTCGTCCCGCACCTGTTCGCCGCGTTCAAGCGCCAGCACCCGGAAGTGAATCTGCAATTGACGGTAGTCAACCGTGGTCAAGTGATCCGGCGGCTGTCGGACAACCGCGATGATCTGGTGATTATGTCGATGGTGCCGCAGGACATGGGCCTGGAGTTCTTGCCGTTCCTCAACAATCCGATCGTTGCCGTGGCGCGTCCGGATCATCCGTTGGCGCACATGGGCCCGTTGCGTTTGCAGGATCTTGAACCCTATACATTGCTGATCCGTGAACCGGGTTCGGGCACGCGACTGGCCTGCGAAGAGTATTTCAAAGAGAAGCGCGTGCACTTCACCCAGACGCAGGAAGTGGCCTCGGCCGAAGCTCAGCGTGAATGCGTGCAGGCGGGTCTGGGCCTGGCGCTGTTGACGCGCCACGCCCTGAACCTGGAGCTGGCGACCGGCGGACTCGTCGAGCTGCCGGTCGAGGAATTGCCGCTGCTGCGCAGCTGGTGCCTGGTGCAAGCCAAAGCCAAACGCCTGTCACCGGTGGCGCACGCCTTCCTGGCGTTTATCCGCAGCGAACGCGTGCAGATCAGCGCGCTGGTTGAGCGTTTCGACGGGAAGCTGCGGGCGTTGCCTGCCAGTGATTGATCTCGGGAAAGTCGCCGATTTCGGCCTGAAGCTGACGGAGTTCGAAGCGATCTTCGATAGCGCGGCGAAATTCCATGCGGCGCTGGTCTTCCTGCTGACGACGGGTTTTCGCGGCGCTGTTGCGTTCTTCGTAGGGCTGAGCCATTTCGAGTCTCCCAAGGCGATTACGGGAGTTTCACGATAGGCGGGAGGGATGACGGTTTGATGAAAGTTGCCGCCCAAAAAGCAAAAGATCGCAGCCTTCGGCAGCTCCTACATTGATCCGTGTAGGAGCTGCCGAAGGCTGCGATCTTTTGATCTTAATCATCCAGGGCTTTGGCGGCCTTGGGCGATAAGCGCAAGCTGCGCAGACTGCGCTTCACGCTCTTGAGGTGATTGACCAGGCTTGGCCCGCGCGCCATCGCTACGCCCATCGCCAGCACATCGATCACCACCAGGTGCGCGATACGCGACGTCAGCGGCGTATAAATCTCCGTGTCTTCATGCACATCGATCGCCAGATTGACCGTCGACAATTCGGCCAACGGCGTCTGGCTCGGACACAGGGTAATCAGCGATGCCCCGCTCTCGCGCACCAGATTGGCAGTGATCAGCAAATCCTTGGAACGCCCCGACTGCGAAATGCAGATCGCCACATCGGTCGGCTTCAACGTTACCGCCGACATTGCCTGCATGTGCGGATCGGAATACGCCGCCGCCGTCAGCAGCAAACGAAAGAACTTGTGCTGCGCATCCGCCGCCACTGCACCCGAGGCACCGAAGCCATAGAACTCGACGCGCTGCGCCTGCGACATCAACGTCACTGCGCGCTGCAACTCGACCGGATCGAGCTTCTCGCGAACCTCCATCAAGGTGTGCAACGTGGTGTCGAAAATCTTCAGGCTGTAATCGGCAACCGAGTCGTCTTCATGGATCGCGAACTGGCCGAAGCTGGCACCGGCGGCCAGGCTTTGCGCCAGTTTGAGTTTGAGATCCTGAAAACCGGAACAACCGATGGCGCGACAGAAGCGCACGATAGTCGGCTCACTGATGCCGACGCTGTGGGCCAGGTCGGCCATGGAACTGTGCATCACCGCCGCAGGGTCAAGCAGCACGTGGTCGGCGACCTTGAGCTCCGACTTGCGTAACAGGTGACGTGACTGGGCGATGTGTTGCAGCAGATTCAAGGGGCTGGACTCTTCTTATGGGCAAGGATGTAGCACGCTTGTAGTTATACTACATGAATTGGCTTTTTGCCTGCTCAATGCGTAACTCCATGTCCCCATATCAGGCGCGATGAGGAGCATGTAGCCCTTAAAACGGATTATCCTGCGCGCGCAAAAGCCCGGCCAGACTGGCAGCCTCCACAGGCCGACTGATCAGATAACCCTGCACCTCATCGCAGCGCTCAACGCGTAAAAATTCCAGCTGCTCCAGGCGCTCGACACCTTCAGCTACCACCTTCAGCGATAGTCCATGCGCCATGGCGATGATCGCGCGAGTGATCGCCGCGTCTTCGCTGCCCTCACCCAACCCGCGAATGAACGCCTGATCGATCTTCACGTAATCCACCGGAATGCGCTTGAGGTAACTCAACGACGAATAGCCTGTGCCGAAATCGTCAATGGCCAGTTTCACGCCCAGATCACGTAGCTGCTGGAAGGTCGCGATGATGTGTTCGACGCTGTCGAGCAACTGGCTTTCGGTCAATTCCAGTTCGAGGTAGTGCGGCGCCAGACCGGTTTCCTCCAGCACCTGCCGCACCAGACTGACCAGTTTGCCCTGGCGCAATTGATGCACCGACAGGTTCACCGAAACGCGGATCGGTTCCAGCCCCTGGCGCTGCCATTCGCAAGCCTGCCAGCATGCCTGACGCAAGACGAATTCGCCGATTGGCCCGATCAGACCGGTTTCCTCGGCCAGTCCGATGAAATCCCCCGGCGGCACCCGGCCCATGGTCGGATGATCCCAACGCACCAGTGCTTCCGCGGCATTCAACCGCCCGGTTTCAAGGCACAACTTCGGTTGATAGAACACTTTGAGCTGCTTTTCTTCGATGGCTTTGCGCAACTGATTTTCCAGCTGCAAGCGCTCAAGGGTGCTGGCTTGCAGGCTGTCGGTGTAGAACTGGAAGTTGTTGCCGCCCAAATGCTTGGCGTGTTGCATAGCCATGTTCGACTGGCTGACCAGCGCAGAAATCTCCCGAGCGTTGTCTGGCAGCATGCTGATGCCCATCGAGGCGCTGACCACCAGCTCATGCCCCTCGACCGTCAGTGGCAGTCGCAACTTGCTCGACAGGCGCGTGGCAACCCGGGCCAGACTCGACAGGTTGCCGTAGGCATCGAACAGCACGGCGAATTCGTCGCCGGACAACCGCGCGATGGTGTCCGCTTCCGGCAAGGCGTTGACCAGACGGCGCGCCATTTTCTGCAGCAACTGGTCGGCAATCTCATGGCCGAGGCTGTCGTTGAGCAATTTGAAGCGATCCAGATTGATGTGCAGCAACGCCAGACTGCGCCGGCCTTGACGCGAGCGCTGATGCGCTTCATGCAAACGCTCGCGAAACAGTGAGCGGTTGGCCAGCCCGGTGAGTTCGTCGTAATGGGTCAGATAGCGCAGGCGCTCTTCAGATTCGCGTCGCGCCGACAGATCGGCGAAGAAGCCGACGATATGACTGACATTTCCCCGACCATCACGTACCGCATTAAGTTGCAGCCACTGCGGATACAGCTCGCCGTTTTTGCGCGTCTCCACCAGTTCGCCCTGCCAACTGCCATGCTGCTCAAGCGCATGGCGGATCGCCACGTAATGACGGCGGGCATCGCGGCTGCACGGTAATTCGACGACATTGCGCCCGAGCATGTCTTCGATGTCGTAGCCGGTGACGCGGCTGAACGCCTGATTGATCGCGATCAGCGCATAGTTCGGGTCCAGAATCACGATGCCTTCACTGGCCGCTTCGAATACGGTCGCCGCCAGGCGCTGCTGCTCTTCGAGGCTTTTGCTGGCACTGATGTCGCGGCGGGTGCCGACCATGCGGATCACCCGACCGCCGTCGCTGCGTTCTACCGCGCGGCCACGGTCTTCGATCCAGACCCAATGGCCATCGCCGTGGCGTACGCGGTATTCGATCTGATAGTCCTCGGTACGACCCTTCAAGTGCTCGATCAACGCGTATTTCAGCGTCGGCACATCGTCTGGATGCAGACGTGGCTTGAGGTCGCGCAACAGCGCCGTGACGTATTCCGGAGCGAGGCCGAACAGCTCCTGAATCTGCGTGTGGTGAACTTCGTCGGTTTGCAGGTTCCAGTCCCACAACCCCAACTCACTGGCCTTCAACGCCAGCGCCAGCCGCGCCTCGCTTTTGCTCAGGGCCTGATTGGCGGCGTCCAGTTCAAGGCTGCGCTGGACCACGCGGTCTTCGAGTTCGACCTGCGCTTCACGCAACTTGCCCTCGGCGCAGCGGCGCTGGTCGATTTCTTTGGCCAACTCTTGATTGAGCTGTTCGCTGCGCGCCTGCGTCTGTTGCAGGTGTTCGATCAAGTGCTGATTCTGGAAGCGCCGTAGCAAGCCGCGATCGATCAGCCGATTGACCTGCCATGCCACCACGCTCAGCGAGCCGAGCAGGATCAGGCCGAGCCAGCCCCAACCGCGCGCCTGCTCGTCACCGCCCCAGAACAGATAACCGATCGCCGGCAACAGACAGGGCAAGGTAAAGGAGAGAAACGCTGGCAGACTCACCGCGTAGGCAACGCTGGCCGACAGGGTTGCTGCGCCAATCAGGCCGAACACCCAAGCCTGTTGGATGAAGTTGTCGGCGGGCACCAAGGCGATGCCGGCACCGGCCAGGGTCAGGCCGGTCATGGTCGAGCCAAGCAGAAACATCCGCCGCCAGATCGGTTGCGCCTGACGATCAGGGATCGCCGAATCGAATGCCGCCACCTGAATCACCCGCAGCGCGACCAATGACAGCAACCATACCAGCCAGACGCTGACCACGAAGTAGCGCTGCGGGCTCCAGAGCAGGCCGGCGCAGACCAGACCATTGATCAACATGAACAGCGTGGGCAACAACGAGCCCTGATACAGCAGACGCGTGCGCTCGACCGCCATTTCGACGGCATAGTGCTTGCGGATAACCCGGGGTTCCACGGAGGGGCCCGACAGTTCGGAGCTGAGGGTCATGGGCAACGTTCTTGTTCTTATAAGGAGGGCGTGCGCCCGAAACGTGGACCGAGCATACACAAGCCGATCCCGTTGCCAAACTGCTCCAGATCATAATTTCACCGAAACTGTTCCGCCCTTTGCCACCGGCCAAACCCTTGAAGCGCGGCGGGCCGATGCCTGCAGGCAGTGACCGACCGGTCGTCATCGACAGGACTTTCATCGGCTAATGCAAAGCTCGGTTTGCCCGGGCCTGCGGCGCACCCTAGAATGCCCCGATGCGCGATGATCTCTCCCTTCTGCTGAACTCCCTCAACGATGCCCAACGCCAGGCCGTAGCAGCCCCCGTTGGCCGTCAGTTGGTCCTGGCCGGTGCTGGCTCCGGTAAAACCCGAGTGCTGGTGCACCGTATCGCCTGGTTGATCCAGGTCGAAAACGCCTCGCCCCACTCCATCCTGTCGGTGACCTTCACCAACAAGGCCGCTGCCGAGATGCGTCACCGCATCGAGCAGTTGCTGGGCATCAACCCGGCCGGCATGTGGGTCGGCACCTTCCACGGCCTGGCGCACCGCTTGCTGCGGGCGCACTGGCAGGAAGCGGGCCTGAGCCAGACCTTCCAGATTCTCGACAGCGACGACCAGCAACGGCTGGTCAAGCGGGTGATCCGCGAGCTCGGTCTCGATGAGCAACGCTGGCCGGCACGTCAGGCGCAGTGGTTCATCAACGGCCAGAAAGACGAAGGCCTGCGCCCGCAACACATTCAGGCCAGCGGCGATTTGTACCTGGCGACCATGCGCGGCATTTACGAAGCCTACGAGGCGGCGTGCCAGCGTGCCGGCGTTATCGATTTCTCCGAACTGCTGCTGCGCGCCCTCGACCTCTGGCGCGATCATCCGGGCCTGCTGGCGCATTACCAAAAGCGCTTCCGACATATTCTGGTGGACGAGTTCCAGGACACCAACGCCGTGCAATACGCCTGGTTGCGCCTGCTCGGCAAGGGCGGCGACAGCCTGATGGTGGTGGGCGACGACGACCAGTCGATTTACGGCTGGCGTGGCGCGAAGATCGAAAACATTCATCAGTATTCTTCCGACTTCGCCGATTCGGTGACCATTCGTCTGGAGCAGAATTATCGCTCCACCGCCGGCATCCTCAAGGCTGCCAACGCCCTGATTGCCAATAACACCGGGCGCCTCGGCAAAGAACTGTGGACCGACGGCGGCGATGGCGAAGCGATCAATCTGTACGCTGCGTTCAACGAACACGACGAAGCACGCTACGTTGTCGAAACCATCGAAAGCGCGCTGAAAACCGGCTTGGCCCGTAGTGATATTGCGATTCTGTATCGCTCCAACGCCCAATCACGCGTTTTGGAAGAAGCTTTACTGCGTGAACGCATTCCGTATCGCATCTATGGCGGTCAGCGCTTCTTCGAGCGTGCGGAAATCAAGAACGCGATGGCGTACCTGCGTTTGCTCGAAGGTCGCGGCAACGATGCGGCGCTGGAACGGGTAATCAACGTTCCAGCCCGTGGTATCGGTGAAAAAACCGTCGAAGCGATCCGCGACCATGCACGGCACAGCGATGTGTCGATGTGGGAAGCCATGCGCCAATTGGTCGCCAACAAAGGCCTGACCGGTCGCGCTGCCGGTGCGCTGGGTGCGTTTATCGAGTTGATCGAGAACCTCGCCGCCAAGTGCATGGAAATGCCGTTGCACCTGATGACGCAAACCGTCATCGAACAGTCCGGCCTGATTGCCTACCACGAAGCGGAAAAAGGTGAGAAAGGCCAGGCCCGGGTAGAAAACCTTGAGGAACTGGTCAGCGCCGCACGCAACTTCGAAAACACCGAAGAAGACGAAGAGCTGACGCCGCTGGCGGCATTCCTCGGCCACGCTTCGCTGGAGGCGGGTGACACTCAGGCCGACGAGCACGAAGACAGTATTCAGTTGATGACGCTGCACAGCGCCAAGGGACTGGAATTCCCTTACGTGTTCCTCGTCGGTATGGAGGAAGGCCTGTTCCCGCACAAGATGAGCCTGGAAGAACCCGGTCGTCTTGAAGAGGAACGGCGTCTGGCCTACGTCGGTATCACCCGGGCGATGCAGAATCTGGTGATGACCTATGCGGAAACCCGACGCCTGTACGGCAGTGAAACCTATAACAAGGTTTCGCGTTTCGTCCGCGAAGTGCCGAAAGGCCTGATTCAGGAAGTGCGTTTGTCGAACAGCGTCAGCCGTCCGTTCGGCGGCAACCAGTCGATGAGCGGCAGCAACCTGTTCAGTGGCAGCGAAATCCCGGAAACGGGGTTCAGCCTCGGTCAGGCGGTACGCCATTCGATCTTTGGTGACGGCGTGATCCTCAACTTCGAAGGTGCCGGCGCGCAGGCGCGGGTGCAGGTCAACTTCAGCGAAGGCAGCAAGTGGCTGATGCTCGGTTACGCCAAGCTGGAAGCGATCTGACGACCTGCACTGAACAAATGTGGGAGCGAGCCTGCTCGCGAAAGCGGTGTGTCATTGAGCACTCATATGTCTGACACGGCGCCTTCGCGAGCAGGCTCGCTCCCACAGGTAATACGGCGCACAGTGCATCAATCCCGCTGAACCTATCGCCTTTTCCTACAGACAAAAGTACATAGGCTGATTGCCTCGCGAAGCTGAACGCGACCTGTCAGGCAAAAGCCCGAAACACTCTCTCGCTAGCCAGTAACACTTCAGCTGTGCAACATGGCGCGCGTGTCTCCACAAACGGGAATTCCCTTTATGAAACGTTTTCTTAGCATCGCCATGGCGTTGTGCATCGGCCTGACGATGAGCCTCGACGCCAACGCCAAGCGCTTTGGTGGTGGCAAAAGCGCCGGCGCTGCGCCGACGCACCAGACCAGCCAGATGGCTCCTTCTTCTCCAGGTGTCGGCGGCGCTGCTGCGACCGCAGGTGCTGCTGGTGCCGCAGGCGCTGCCGCCAAGGCCGGCGGTGCTTCGAAATGGCTCGGCCCTCTGGCCGGTATCGCCGCCGGTGGCCTGCTGGCGTCCATGTTCATGGGCGGTGGCTTCCAGGGCATGCAGATCTTCGACATCCTGATCATGGCCGTGATCGCGTTCGTGATCTTCCGCTTCATCGCCGCGCGTCGCCGCAAGCAGCAGGAGCAATTCGCTCCGGCCGGCGCGCCGATGCAGCGTGAAGTGTTCGAGCAGAGACCTGCCGCCATGGGTTCGATCTTCGGTGGTTCGGCTGCACCTGTTGCCGCTCGTCCGGTGATCAACGCACCAGCCTGGTTTAACGAGCAGAACTTCCTTGAAGCTGCAAGCAGCCACTTCCAGTCGCTGCAGCAGCACTGGGACGCCAACGAAATGGACAAGATCGCCGAGTTCGTGACCCCGCAAATGCTTGAGTTCCTCAAGCGTGAGCGTGCAGATCTGGGTGACGCGTTCCAGTCGACCTACATCGACAACCTTCAGGTGCAACTGGACGGCGTGGATGACCGTGCCGACAAGACCATCGCCACCCTGACCTTCAGCGGTGTGTCGAAGTCCTCGCGCTTCGACCAGGGCGAAGTGTTCAGCGAAAGCTGGAACATGGAACGTCCGCAGGGCGAGAACCAGCCTTGGCTGGTTGCCGGTATCCGCCAGAACGGCTGATCCCTCGCACGCTTCACTTGCTGTAATAAAAACCCCAGCCTCGGCTGGGGTTTTCTATTTCGCGGTTGCATCTATAGCGAGCTACTGTATAAACCGGCCCATATAAACCGCGCCATTCAAGCAAGAGGATCCCGGACGTGGAAGAAATCATCGAACAACTGCGTGAAGCCAACGAACGCGTGCCGGTTCCTTTGGAATTGCCTGACGAAGACCAACTGGTCGAAGTCGAAGAAGAACTGTTCATCAACATTCCGTTCGTCTTCAAAGAATTTTTGCTGACCGTCAGCGACGTGGTGTACGGCAGTCTGGAACCGGTGACCGTCACCGACCCGCAATCGCACACCTATCTGCCGGACGTCGCAGCCAATGCCTGGGACATCGGTGTACCGCGTGATCTGATCCCGATCTGCCAAGACGGCGACAACTACTACTGCGTCGAAGACGACGGCACCGTGGTGCTGTGGTCCGGCGAAGAAGAGCTGATCACCGAAGAATCCTGGGAATCGGTGTGGCACTGGGCGCGGGACGTCTGGCTGGAAAGCTGATCGGCCAGCCGCCCCGGGTGGTCAATGCCCCGACGACTCCTTGTGGTTGTCGAGGGTTTCCAGCAGCGCCACCTGCATCCGCGTGTGCACGCGGATGAACCAGCGCCAGAGCAGCGCCGCTACCGCAGCGGCGACTACGGCGATCAGCACCAGTAACTTGTTGGTCGGCAGAATACTGGCCGACAAGGCTGCCAACAGCAGGAAAATCACCAGCAGCGAGAGAATCGGGATCACTTCGGAGATCACCCGACGCACTCGCTGCGTGTGCCGCCCGGCCATCTCCGGCTTCACGCCCATCTCAGCCAGCAGCATCGACAACGCCTTGAGCTTGCGATACGCCGCAATCAAAAACGGCAGCGAGACCAGCAACGCCCCGCCCCAGATCAACGCCTTCTGCCAGCTCGGATCACTGATCCAGTCTTGCAGCGACAGCGAGATGCGTTCGGCGAAATACGCGCCGGCGAAGAAGATCGCGATGACCAGCGCCAGATTGACCCCGACCTGGAGCAAAATCTTGCGGATAATCGACGCCAGCATCGCGCCCTCGCCTTGCGGCTGGATGCTGCGCAGCCATTCGCCGTACATGCCCAGCACACGGCCGAGAGGCTTGGGCACCGCCGCAGACAGCTTGATCGACAGCGGATCGGCTGCACGGATCAGATACGGTGTCAGCAGCGTAGTGATCACCGACACAGCCACGGCGACCGGATAAAGGAAGTTGCTGGTGACCTGCAAGGTCATACCCAGCGCGGCGATGATGAAGGAAAATTCGCCAATCTGTGACAGCCCCATCCCCACCCGCAGTGAGGTGCGTCCGTCGTTGCCGGCGATAAAGGCCCCGAGGCCGCAGGACAACATCTTGCCGAGCACAACGGCCACGGTGATCACCGCAATCGGCCACGCATATTCGAGAAGGATCATCGGGTCGAGCATCAGGCCGATGGCAACGAAGAAGATCGCGCTGAACAGATCGCGAACCGGCTCGATCAGCCGCTCGATCTTCAGCAATTGCCGCGACTCGGCCATGATCGCGCCGATCAGGAACGCACCGAGGACCATGCTGTATTCAAGCTTGACCACCAGCAGGCAAAAGCCGAAACACAGGCCCAGCACCGTAATCAGCAGCATCTCATTGCTTTCGAATTTGGCCACGTAAGCCAGCAAACGCGGCACCAGCAGAATGCCGATGACCAAAGCGACGATCATGAACAGCGACAGCTTGCCGACTGTGGAGAACACTTCTCCGGAGCTGACGGTGCCGCTCACTGCGATGCTCGACAGTAGCGCGATGATGCCGATGCCGAGGATGTCTTCGACGATCAGCACGCCGAAGATCAACTGCGCAAAGCGCTCGTTTTTCATCTTCAGATCGTTGAGCGCTTTGACGATGATGGTGGTCGAGGAGATCGCCAGAATCGCGCCGAGGAACAGCGAGTCCATGGTGTTCCAGTCGAACCAGCGGCCGATTTCGTAGCCGATCCAGATCATCAGGACGATTTCGAGGAACGCCGCAATAAACGCCGTGGCACCGACCTTGAACAACTTGCGCAGGCTGAACTCCAGCCCCAGGCAGAACATCAGGAAGATCACCCCGAGTTCGGCGAGGGTCTTGATGGTTTCTTCATCGTGGATCAGGCCGAACGGCGGCGTGTGCGGGCCGATGATGAAGCCGGCGACGATATAGCCGAGCACCACCGGTTGCTTGAAACGGTGGAACAACACGGTCACCACGCCTGCGACCAACATGATCACTGCCAGATCCTGAATAAAGCTGATGGCATGCATGGCGTGGGCTCCTTGAATGACGAGGCTCGCCAGCAGACGTCAGAAATGTCTGGGCGAGCGAAGTAAAAATCCGCTTTTCGTGTGGGAATTGCCTTTGTAAGGGGCTTTTGCAGGTTAACACCGCGACTTGCGGCTGGAAGGCGGTGCAATATATGGAAACAGATCGATTCCGGCGTGACGGCGGCGAGTCGCCCGGCGTCCCGATAACGGTGCTTTAGAAAAGCGACCAGGCACCCGCAGAGGTGCTTCCAGCAACCAGCCTTGATCCGTGAGAACGTTATGGAACCCGGAAACGCCCAGCTGTCGATGACGGTACTGATGACCCCCGACATGGCCAACTTCTCTGGCAATGTCCACGGCGGCACCCTGCTCAAATACCTCGACGAAGTGGCCTACGCCTGCGCGAGCCGCTATGCCGGCCGCTACGTGGTGACGCTGTCGGTGGATCAGGTGATTTTCCGCGAGCCGATCCATGTCGGCGAACTGGTGACCTTCCTCGCGTCGGTCAACTACACCGGCAACACGTCGATGGAAGTCGGCATCAAAGTGGTGACCGAAAACATCCGCGAACGCTCGGTGCGCCACACCAACAGCTGCTTCTTCACCATGGTCGCCGTGGATGACCAGCGTAAACCGGCCGCCGTGCCGCCGCTGCAACCGCAGAACAGTGAAGACAAGCGTCGTTATATGCAGGCGCAGCAGCGTCGGCAGATTCGTCAGGAGCTGGAAAAGCGCTATCAGGAGATCAAGGGCGACGCCTGAGATCAAAAACAAAAGATCGCAACCTTCGGCAGCTCCTACAGGGTTTTGCATTCCCATGTAGGAGCTGCCGCAGGCTGCGATCTTTTTGAACGATTACGCGATTACAGACTGATCGCCGTCGCCTCGAACTTCACCCGTGGATGCGCAATCCGATCCTGCGCCCGCACCAGTTGCAACTCATAACTGGCGCACGCCTGAGTCTCCAGCAGCACCTCATGCACCGCCGCCGCAGTGAATTCGAACGCTGCCACCAGGCTATCGCCCAACAGCACCCGCGCCAAAAACAAGCCCGACGTCAGATCACCCACGCCCACTGGCTGACGCGGAAACGCCAACAGCGGACGGCGCAGATGCCAGCTGCCTTCGGCTGTCACCAGCAACATTTCAAAGCCATCGGCTGGTTTGCCCGGATAATCCAGATGCTTGACCAGCACCGCTTTCGGCCCGCGCGCCAACAGTGCCCGCGCCATCGCCAGGCAATCGAACAGCGACTGCGGCTTGCGCCCGGAGAAGCTGTCGAGCTCCAACTGGTTCGGACACATGATGTCCGCCACGGCCGCCGCCTCTTCCAGCAGGAAATCGCTGACCTCGGTCGGCACGCTGCAACCCTTCTCCGGATGGCCCATCACCGGATCACATAGATAGAGCGCTTTCGGATTGACCGACTTGATGCGTTCGACACCGCTGAGAATCGCCCGGCCTTGCGCCGCGCTACCGAGGTACCCGGACAGCACCGCATCGCAATTACCCAGCTCGCCAATCGCAGCGATGCCTTCGACCAGCTCGGGAATCTGTTGCGGCGCCAGCACTTCGCCGGCCCACTGACCGTACTGAGTGTGGTTGGAAAACTGCACGGTGTTGAGCGGCCAGACATTGACCCCGACCCGCTGCATCGGAAAAACCGCGGCGCTGTTGCCGGCGTGGCCGAACACCACATGGGACTGAATGGCGAGCAGATGAGGCGTACGTTTCATTCGGGTCATTCCGTAAAACGATTGAAATTCAAGCCGCGCAGTATGCGACGAAACGCAGCCTGTACGACAGACCGGCGACGCAGTTAAGCTGACGCTATCTTTTGGAGTTCGATGTTGATGCTGACCCTGGAAAACATCTTCGTGCTGATACTGTTCGCCGCTGCCGGCGCCTGGCTGTGGCATAACCACGGCTTGCGCGAACGCGCGCTGGAGCGGGTCAAACAGCATTGCCTGAACGTGCGGGTCGAGTTGCTCGACGGCAACGTCGCTCTGAAGAAGATCGGTTTCATCAAGGACGCCAACGGTCGCCGACGACTGGCGCGGGTGTATAACTTTGAGTTCACCGTGACCGGCGAAAGCCGCCATAACGGCACCATCACCCAGTTTGGCGCGCACAGTGCGCAGATCGAACTAGCGCCCTACCCGGCGCCGTTTGACGACACACCGCCGGTGGTTGAAGTGCACAAGCCTCGAGCGGAAGTCATCGAGCTAAGCCAGTGGCGCCAGGAACACACCAAATGGAAGCCCTGAAGACCAAGTAGGAGCTGCCGGAGGCTGCGATCTTTTGATCTTAATCCGCCCGGCACCCCGACAACCCTCTCTGCAGCACCTCAACATCCTGCGCATCACTGAAGATCAGCTCGATGCGCGAATCTTTCCGCCATTCACTGGCCAGCCAAACCAACTGCGCATTCTCTAGCGCGTTCGCCGAAATCCAGCCATCTGCACTGTGGATAACCAGTTTCGCTCTTTTCCAATGAAGCCCGTTTAGCCAATCGGCGATACGTGCCTTGTCGAACTTTTGTCCCGGATGCCAACGCCAACCGACACTCCAGCCACCCTCCTGGGCCTGACTCAAGCAGATCGGCAGCGTCGGATCGCTCCAGACAGCCGGCATTTGCCCTAACCCCTTGGGCACGATCAGATTGTCCAAACCATTGACCGCTTGCGCAGCCAGGCCCGGCAGTTCGCTCAGGGGCAGTTGCGCCCGTTGCGTCCATATCAGCCTGACTGACGGCAACTGGCTGGCTATTTTCTGCCGTTTATTTTCATCAAGGTTTTCCGCCTTGTTCAGCAGCAACAGCCCAGCGCTGGCCAACGCTTCCTGCTGCGCTACCGGCAATGCTTTCCCGGCCTGAAGCGATTGAGCGTCGAGAACAAGAACACACGGCTGCACCGCCAGGACACCCAACCACGGCGCCTCATTCAATTGCTTGAGCAACTGCGCCGGATGCCCCAGCCCGGAAGGTTCGATGAACAACCGGTCCGGCTTCGCCTTGCGCAACAAACGCCCGAGGCCAATCTGAAACGGCGCGCCATTGACACAGCACAAGCAGCCTCCGGCCACTTCGCCCAGTGCGATACCATCGGCATCACTCGTCAGCAGCGCGGCATCGAGGCCGATCTGGCCGAACTCATTGATCAGCACCGCCCAGCGCTCGCCGGCTGGCCGCTGCGCCATGAGCTGGCGAATCAGGCTGGTCTTGCCGGCGCCCAAAGGGCCAGCAATGACATGGGTAGGAATGTTCTGCAACATGGCCGGGAGCTTTCTTGGGAGATTCAAAAGATGCGTTGGATGGGATGGTCGTTGCTGTTGACGCTGCTGTCGAGCGAAGCGTGGGCTCAGGCCTGCGTAGTGCACAGTCAGGGCGAGCGGCTCGACGTCAAAGTCTGTCAGCAGAACCGCAATATTCCGGAAAAACTGTTCAACGACGGTTTCTGCCAGCCAGCGCTGGCCGGGCAGAAAGTCGAGGTGCAATACGTCGATCAATGCCCGAGCGGCGCGTTTGGCGTGTGCAGCAACGCGCAAGTCGCCAATATGCCTTATCGCCAGGACATCCACTATTACGGCGTCGCCACCGATGCCGCGTATTTGAAGCCGTACTGCGAAGGCCAGAGCCAGGGGTCGTGGCTCAAGCCTTGAGGCGTCAGCCGAGCCAGTCGAGGGTCAGTATCAGACGACGCTCGCCTGCGGCCGGTTGCGGCGAGCGGTGAATCAGACCGAAGCCTTCATTGCCGTGCCATTTCTCGCCTTTCAGTAAGGCGACTTCGCCGCTCTTGAGTTGCTGTATTTGCGCTTGGGGTTCGGCGTTGGCCTGCCCCAGCTGCTGGCGATCCATCGCGCCTTCCTTGAGCCATTGGCTGCCGACGCCGGCGTACGTGGTGATCAGCCGCACCGGCACATGATCGACGTGGAAGCGCGGGCACATGGCTTTATCCAGCACCCGCAGGCGCAAGCCGATTCGCCGCGCACCGAGCAAGCAGGCGAAGGCGCTGACTAACCATTTCAGGTCGGCGATGAAGCCCTCATACCCTTCCAGATCGCGGAATCCTGAAGCCAGCCCGGTGAGATCAGGCTCCGCGTCCTCGCTCGGCAACTCCAGGCACAACGACTCCGCCAGCGGTTCGTTGAGCGACAGGAGTAACTGGGCGAAATCGCTGATGTGCAACGGCAGTTGGCGTTGCCAGACGGCAAGATTGGTGTCGTCTTCGAGAATTCGCGTCAACGCCTTCGGTGTCGGGCCTTGATGCTGATGGCGCGTACGGTTCTGCAGCAGTTTAAGCGCGAGCATCAGGCGGCCTCTTCGTGCCAAGGACCGAACGGATCTGGCAGCAATCGCCATCCCTCCACGCCAAGGGCCATTTCTTCATCGGTGAGCAGGCAGGCATCGAGTTCGGCAGAAAGCTGCAGGAAATCGATGTTCTGACCAATGAACACCAACTCCTGGCGACAGTCGCCAACGCTTGGCGTCCAGTTTTCCATGATAGCTGCGGTGCTTTCCTGATCTTGTGGCCATTGATCCTTCGGCACGAAGCGCCACCAGCGCCCGGCAAAACCGTGGCGCATCAATCCACCGGCCTGCGACCAGCTACCGGCGTCGGTGGGTTTGCTTGCGAGCCAGAAGAAGCCTTTGGAGCGCAGCAGTTTGCCGTTCAACCACGGACGGTCAATGAAGCTGAAGAAGCGTTGCGGGTGAAACGGGCGGCGTGCGCGGTAGGCAGTTGAAGCGATGCCGTACTCGTCTGTTTCCGGCACATGCTCGCCGCGCAACTCTTGCAGCCAACCCGGCGCTTGCGCGGCTCTCTCGAAGTCAAAACGATTGGTATTGAGGATCTTTTCCAGCGGCACCTCGCCCATCACCATCGGGATAATTTCGGCCTGAGCGTTGAGGCGCTTGAGGATAGCCATCAGTTCCTCGCGCTGGCTTTGGCTGATCAGGTCGATCTTGCTGATCAACAGCACGTCGGCGAATTCGATTTGCTCAATCAACAGGTCGGTGATCGAGCGTTCGTCTTCTTCGCCGAGAATTTCGCCACGGGAGGCGAGACTCTCTGCCGCATGGTAGTCCGGCAGGAAATTCAAGCCGTCGACTACAGTGACCATGGTGTCGAGACGCGCGATGTCGGAGAGACTCTGGCCGTGTTCATCGCGGAAGGTAAAGGTTTCGGCCACGGGCAGTGGTTCGGAGATTCCAGTGGATTCGATCAATAAATAATCGAAGCGGCCCTCACGGGCGAGTTTGCTGACTTCGTCTAGCAGGTCTTCGCGTAACGTACAGCAGATACAGCCGTTACTCATTTCGACAATTTTCTCTTCAGCGCGGTTAAGGCTGACATCGCGCTGAACTTCGCTGCCATCGATATTGATCTCGCTCATATCATTGACGATGACGGCTACACGCAACCCTTTGCGATTACGTAGTACGTAATTCAAAAGTGTACTTTTTCCGGCGCCAAGAAATCCTGAAAGTACGGTAACGGGCAATTCGGCTGACATTGGATAATCCTCTTAAAATGGCAACCGATTAGCGCTTTGCTTGCGCTTGGCGTGTCTGTGCTTCATGCGAAGGATTTCGCTAAAAGCAAACGCTTGAAATCGGCCCGCTCAGGCTTGGTTATCTTTTATGTTATAGTATAACAACATGAATAAACCAGCCCTCCTCTTGTCCTGAGCAATAAACCGCAGGAAGCTGAGCCGATACCACTCCGGGGTTCGTAATGAAAACTGCGCTGAAATGCTCGTTGTTGAGCCTTGGATTGTTGATGATCGGCAATGCATCGGCGCAGGTGCCGGCGCTTGCGACCTGCACACGCAGCGCAAATCTGTTGGCCTGCGTCGATGCCGACGGTAACGCCTATAGCGTCAACACCGTCGGCAACACGCTTTATCTGCGTGGGTTTGAAAAGGCTGGCCAGCGTTATTGGGCGCAAACCAATAGCCGTTTCGGCCAACTGACGTTCTTCACCGGCATCGCCTCTGACGGCGAAGCCTGGGTGGGCTACACCCGACGTGTCGGCTGGACGACGATCAATCGGTTCTCCAGCTCGGGCGGTAGCAGCACGAAGTTCACTTGCAGCCGGATTACCGGCTGTTAAACCTGAGCCTCTTGCTGCGCCTGCTGCCAAGCCAGGTAACTGTCGACGGGGGGATTCTTTTCAAAGTAACGCTGCAATCCTTTAAACAAACCGTCTGCCACGGCTTGCTGATGCCGAGCGGTGACCAATCGCTGGCTGTCCCGCACATTGGAAATAAAGCCGGTTTCCACCAGAATTGAAGGCACATCTGGCGATTTCAGCACTGCGAATCCGGCTTGTTCCACGCGTTTCTGGTGCAGCGTGGTAATGTCGGCCAGACTGCCCAGCACCGTGCTGCCGAGCTGCAAACTCGCGGCAATCGTCGCGTTCATCGACATGTCGAGAATTACCCCGGCGAGCATCGGATCCTTATCTTTCAAATTGAGCAGGCTTGTCGCACCGAGCAGGTCTGCGCCGTTCTCTCGCTGCGCCATGAAGCGAGCAGTCGCCGACGTTGCGCCACCCTCAGAAAGGCAATAAACAGATGCGCCAGAGGCAGTAAGACGCGGCGCCGCATCAGCATGTACCGAGATAAAAATGTCAGCCTTGTGCTGCCTGGCAATCTCCACACGCTTGCGCAACGGAACAAAAAAGTCGTCATTGCGTACCAGTTTTACGTCAAAGCCTTTCTCTTTTTTCAGGCGTTTAGCGAGTAACTGCGCAATGGAAAGCACTACATCTTTTTCCCGTTCGCCCTTGGCGCCGACCGCGCCGGGATCCTTGCCGCCGTGTCCAGGATCGACGACTACGATGATGTCGCGCTTCGGATGAGCGCCAATCTGCGGTGTTTCACGTGGAACCTTTGGGCTTGTTGGCATCGGTTTTGTGCTGACCAAATCCAATACCAAGCGATGACTTTGCCCATCCTGCGGCGCCAAAAGGAAACTGTTCAGCAGCACGGGATTGCTTAGATCGAGAACAATCCGCGTATCACCCAGACCAAAAGGCCCGGATCGAATCGACCGTATAACCGAGCCATCCAGCGCCAACCGACTGAAATCGCCGCTCAAGCTAGCCCCACTCACATCAATGATCAGCCGTTCAGGCGCATTGAGTGTGAAGGTCTTGTAGCGCACTGGCCCGCTCAAATCGAACACCAACCGCACTTTGTCCTCAGATCGCCAAAGTCGTGCCTGGCGAATTTGTGTAGCAGACACACTGAATGGATAAGCAAAAGCGGCGCTGGCCAAAATCAGATTAAGCACCTGACGTCTGTGCATATGAAAACCTGTTCATGAAAAAGACATCGTGATAAGTATTGTTATAATGTAACATCGAATTGAATCACCATGATGGTCCCGAACATGAATTCGCTTTCACTCCCGGATATCGCCGCGCAAGTTACTCGCCAAGCATTGCCACTTGAATGGGTGGGCATGCAGGGCATCGCATTACCTATCTTGTTGGAAGGCCAACACCTGAATGCCAAGGCTGACGCTGGAGTGAGTCTTGATGATGGCGAGGCACGCGGCATTCATATGTCGCGACTGTATTTGGCTCTGGAAGCGCTCGAACAGGAGCGCCTGACACCCGCTCTTCTGCAGCAGGTGCTCAAGCGTTTTCTGGAGAGCCACGAAGGTTTATCCAGCCGTGCTTACTTGAATATTCACACCGATCTGTTGATGAAAAGGCCTGCGTTGATCAGTCCATTGGCTGGCTGGAAATCCTATCCAGCGAGTATTTCGGCAAGCCTGAAAGACAACATGTTCCACGTGGAACTCAAAATTGAATTGCCCTACTCTTCGACTTGCCCTTGCTCAGCGGCTTTGGCGCGGCAGTTGATCCAGCAACAATTTATCGACGACTTCGCCAACAAAGGCCTTCAGCACGCCGACGTTCTGGCCTGGCTAGGCTCGACCCACGGCATCGTCGCCACGCCTCACAGCCAACGCAGCACCGCGCAACTGCATCTACATCTCGACGAATTCATCGATGAGCTGCCGTTGAGCGTGATCATCAATGACGCCGAGGCAGCCCTCGGCACCGCCGTACAAACCGCCGTGAAACGCGCAGACGAACAAGCCTTCGCCCTCGCCAACGGCCAGAACCTGATGTTCTGCGAAGACGCGGCACGCCGTCTGAATCTGGCCCTGCGTCGGACTCCAGGCGTCAGTGCATTTCATTTGCGAGTGATCCACGCCGAAAGTCTGCACGCCCACGATGCCGTCGCCGAAAGCCACTGGCAGCGTGAACAAGCATGATCCGCTGCCAATCCCTGAGTTGGGGGGCACCCGGCCAACCACTGACTGCGCCCCTGAGCCTCGAGTTCGACAGCGGCAGCCTGACGGCGATCATCGGCGCCAACGGCTGTGGCAAAAGCAGCCTGCTGAAGGTGATCGCCGGGCTGCAAAAACCATTGGCAGGCAATGTCGGCCTGAGTGTTCCACGTCAAAGCGGATTGTCCTTCCTGCCCCAGCAACAGCATCTGGATCGCCAATTCCCCATCAGCCTCGAAGAACTGGTCGCCGCTGGTTTTTGGGGACGAAGACTATCGACCCAACTACGAAACCAGCGCCTGAAAGATGCACTGGCAAACTGGCACCTCAGCGGACTCGAACAGCGTCCACTCATGGCCCTGTCCGGCGGTGAACTGCAACGCGCCCTGCTCGCTCGTCTGAGTCTGACTGACGCTGCGGTGCTGCTGCTCGATGAACCCCACGCCGCACTCGATGAACTCGGCCAACAATTGCTCTGGCAGCACATCCATACCTGGCATGGCGAAGGTCGAACACTGGTCGTCGTGTGCCACGACCTCGTCGCCGTGCGCCAACACATACCGCAAACCTTGCTGATCAAAAACCGCCAGTGCGTGTTCGGCGCGAGCGTCGAGCTGATCCAGCAAACACCTCGCACGCAGGTGGCCTGATGCTCGCCGTCGCCCACTTCTGGCAGCCGTTCAACGAGTTCGTGTTCATGCGCCGGGCCCTGCTCGGCGGCCTGGTACTCGCTTGCAGTACCGCACCGCTCGGCGTGTTCTTGATCCTGCGACGGATGAGCCTGATCGGTGATGCAGTGGCACATGGCATCCTTCCCGGCGCTGCGTTGGGTTTCTGGTTCGCCGGACTCAGCCTGCCGGCATTGACGCTCGGCGGTCTCGGGGCCGGACTGAGTATGGCCGGCCTCGCCGCCTGGATCACCCGTCGCACAGGTCTGCGTGAAGACGCCAGCCTCGCCGCGATTTATCCCATTTCCCTCGCCAGCGGCGTGCTGATTCTCGGCATCGCCGGCAAACGCCTCGACCTGCTTCACTTGCTGTTTGGCTCGGCATTGGCCGTCGACGGCCCGACCCTCACCGGCATGTTGTGGGTCTCGGGATTCAGCCTGATCGCCATGGCGCTGATCTACAAACCACTGTTGCTCGACACCCTCGACCCGTTGTTCTTGAGAACCGTGAGCCGCCTCGGCCCACTCGCCCACGGCGTCTTTCTGACGCTGGTCGTACTCAATCTGGTGATCGGCTTCCAGGCCATCGGCGCCCTGATGGTCGTCGGGCTGATGATGCTCCCCGCCGCCGCCTCACGATTCTGGAGCCGTCGTCTGCCGACCCTGATTGCCATCGCAGCCGTCATTGGATGTCTCTCAGTGTGGTTCGGCTTGCTGTTGTCGTTCTACTACTCGCTACCCAGCGGCCCGGCCATCGTGCTGGTCGCCGGCCTCGGCTATCTGCTGTCCGTGGTGTTCGGGCCGGTTCACGGTCTGTTGCGCCGCCCGCCTTTGCTCACATCCCAATGAGGTGTTTCCCGATGCGCGCTCTACTCGTGTTGCTCAGCCTGATGCTGTCGATGTCATTGTCGGCGGCGGAAAAATTACCGGTGGTCACCAGCTTCAGCATCCTCGCCGACATGGTCCATCAGGTCGGCGGCGAGCATGTGCAGATCACCAACATGGTCGGCCCTGACACTGACGCACACACCTACGAGCCGACACCGGACGATGCCAAGGCATTGCTCAGCGCCAGACTGATCATCAAGAACGGTCTCGGTTTCGAGCCTTGGCTGGACCGACTGGTGACCAGCACCGAGACCAAAGCCACAGTGGTCAGTGCCAGTCATGGCGTGATTCCGCGATCACTGGATGAGGACGGCGAAACCGTTCCCGACCCGCACGCCTGGCACAATCTGGCGAACGCCGAGTTGTATGTCGCCAATATCACCAAGGCACTGATCGCTGCGGATCCCGCGAATAAAGCGGACTACGAACGCAACAGCAAAACCTACCTGAAGCAGATCTACGCCCTGCTCGCCGAGGCCAAAGCCAAACTCGGTGCACTACCTCCGGGCAACCGCAAAATCGTCACCAGCCACGATGCTTTCGGTTATCTCGGCCAAGCGTACGGCATCGACTTCATGGCGCCGCAAGGCTTGTCCACTGAACGCGAACCCTCGGCTGCCGAAGTCGCGGCACTGATTACGCAGATTCGCCAAGCTCACGTCAAAGCGGTGTTCATGGAAAACATCAAAGACGCGCGCCTGCTCAAACAGATTGCTGACGAAAGTGGCGCGCACATTGGCGGCACTTTGTACTCCGACGCCCTCGCCGCCAATGGCCCCGCCAGCACCTTCACCGGTCTGTTCGAATACAACCTCAACACCCTTTACAACGCGCTGAGCCAACCATGATCCGCAAGAACCCATCAGGTGATTTACCGCAAATTGCCGAGTCAGCCTACGTCGACAAGACCGCAATCATTTGCGGCAAAGTGGTGATCGGCGAGAACGTGTTCGTCGGCCCCTACGCGGTGATCCGCGCCGACGAAGTGGACGCCTCGGGCGAGATGGAACCGATCACCATCGGCGCCAATTCGAACATCCAGGACGGCGTGGTCATCCACTCCAAATCCGGTGCTGCAGTGACTATTGGCGAATTCAGCTCCATCGCCCACCGCTCGATCGTGCATGGCCCCTGCGTCGTCGGCGACCGCGTGTTCATCGGTTTCAACAGCGTGCTGTTCAACTGCGTTGTCGGCAATGGTTGTGTCGTGCGGCACAACTCGGTGGTCGATGGTCGGGATTTGCCGGCCGCGTTCTACGTGCCCTCCACCACTCGCATCGGACCGAACACCGACCTCTCATTGTTCCCACCGGTGAGCGTCAGCGCTTCGGAGTTTTCCGAAGACGTGGCACGCACCAATGTCGATCTGGTGCGCGGCTACAAAGCCTTGCAGAACGAGTTCTGAATCATGAGCAGCGTGCTGATTCGCAACGCAAGACTGGTCAATGAAGGGCGCGAGTTCGACGGCGATCTGTTGGTCAGCAACGGACGCATCGTCAAGATTGCGCGAAGCATTGAAGGCGAAAACGCCACGCTAGAAATCGACGCGAACGGCCAATGGTTGCTGCCGGGGATGATCGATGACCAAGTGCATTTCGGTGAACCGGGCGCGCCGGCCAAGGGCAGCATCCACACCGAGTCACGCGCAGCGGTGGCCGGTGGCATCACCAGCTTCATGGACATGCCCAACACAAATCCGGCCACCCTCACCCTCGAAGCCTTGGCGGATAAAAAGCGCCGGGCGGCGATCAACTCGGTGGCTAACTACGGCTTTCACTTTGGCGTGAGCCGGGACAATCTAGATACGGTTGCCGCGCTCAATCCGTGTGAAGTGGCCGGCGTGAAAGTGTTCATGGGCGCCTCGACCGGCAACATGCTGGTGGATGATCCGCAAATCCTTGAGCGACTGTTCGCCGAGGTGCCAACGATCCTGTTGGCCCACTGCGAACACACCCCGAGTATCGACGCGAATGCGGCCAATCTGCGTGAGCTGTTCGGCGAACGAATCCCGCCCGCTGCTCACCCGCTCATCCGCAATGCCGAGGCGTGTTATCGCTCCTCTTCACTGGCGGTCGAGTTAGCCAAACGTCACTGCACGCGGCTCCATGTCTTGCACCTGACAACGGCGCGTGAACTGACGTTGTTCGAGGACAAAGCGCTGGCGCAAAAACGCATCAGCGCTGAAGTCTGTCTGCATCATTTGCTATTTGATGATCGCGACTATGCTGCCCTCGGCAACCTGATCAAATGCAATCCGGCGATCAAGACCCAAGCGGATCGCGATGCGTTGCGCGCGGCCCTGAGCAGCAATCTGCTGGACGTGATTGGCAGTGACCATGCACCGCATACCTGGGAAGAAAAGCAGCGAGCTTATGCGCAGGCACCTTCTGGATTACCGCTGGTACAGCACGCGTTGCCGGCACTGATGGAGTTGGTTGCGGACGATGTACTGCCAATCACCACGTTGGTAGCAAAGACCAGCCATCGCGTCGCGGATCTGTTTGCAATTCCGGATCGTGGTTATTTGCGTGAGGGGTATTGGGCGGATCTGGTGTTGGTTGAAGCGCAGACACTGGAGGTTGATCGGCAACCCATTCTGTCGCAGTGCGGATGGACACCGTTTGCCGGGCGTAGCTTTCGGCATCGGGTGAATGCAACGATGGTGTCGGGGCAGATTGCCTGGCGGGAGGGTCGGGTGAATGAGGGATGTCGCGGGTTGGCGCTACGATTTATGCGCTGATTGAAAAAACCCAGTAGGAGCTGACGAGTGAAACGAGGCTGCGATCTTTTGATCTTGTTTTTTACAATCAAGATCAAAAGATCGCAGCGTGCCGCAGCTCCTGCAGGAGATACATTTAGGCGCGGGGTTTCACAGCGCCGCAATCCTGACCCAACCAAACCGCGCGAGTTTCCAGACTGCCCTTCTGGTTGATCCCGATCGCATTGAACGTGCCGTTGGCCACGGTGGTGAACTCACGATCACTGAGGAACGTCGCCACCCCGGTGCCTTGCGCTTTCGGGCAGCTGAAACGGAATTTCCACTGATTGCCAGTGCGCTCGGTGATCTGTTGTTTGCAGCCCGATTGCGGGTCAGCCAACGGAATATCGTTGGTCGCCACTTGCTCCGGCGTCAGACAGGCGCGAATACCCTTGCCGCCGATATTGATGCCGTTTTTTTCCAGTGCCGCACGCTGCTGCGGGGTCATCTGCCCTTGCAGTTGGCCGAGGATCGATTGCACATCCATCGGCTGGTCATCGACCTTGACGTTGCTCGATGTCATTTCCCACAGCCCCGGCTGCAGCATCTGCGCCTGCGCAACCACCGGCAATGCCAAACCCAGGCCCAGCGCCAAACCCAGCAGACGAACGTTCATCGAAAAACTCCTGATCAGTAGTGGCCGTTAGACGTCGGCCGATTGCTTCGGTTCATGCACCAATTAAATAGCGACATTCGCGACAGAACATGGTCTGTTAAGCATTGAATCTTCCGGAGCAAGGCTGCCCCATGGATTATTTTGGACCGCACATTTTCGGTTATCTGATCGCCCTGATACACACTCTCGGCTTGATCGCCGCCGTTCACGCGGTGCTCACCGTGCGCACGGCTCAAGGCTCGATCGCCTGGGCATTGTCGCTGATCTTCATTCCCTATCTCACGCTTATTCCGTACCTGGTGTTTGGCCGCAGTACCTTTGATGGCTACATCAACGCGCGACGTCAGGCCAACGAACAGATGCGTCAGGCCATCTCCGAACTGAACTGGCGCCCGTGGGTGGAAGAAGCGCTGACCGCGCGCGCCTCGAATGCCTACGCCTCGTTACGCGCAATGCCAAAATTGGGGCGCATGCCGTGTCTGGCGAACAACGAAGTGCAATTGTTGATCAACGGTGCAGCCACCTTTGAGGCGATCTTCCAGGCTATTGATCAGGCGAAGGAAGCGGTGCTGATCCAGTTTTTCATCATCCACGATGATCGCCTCGGTCAGCGCCTGCGTGATCTGCTGCTGAAGAAAGCCGCCGAAGGCGTGGCGATTCATCTGCTCTACGACCGTATTGGTAGCCATGCCCTGCCCCACAGTTATGTGCAGGCGTTACGTGATGGCGGCGTTGAGGTCAAAGCCTTCGCCACGCGCAGCGGCTGGCTCAATCGCTTTCAGGTCAACTTTCGTAACCATCGCAAGATCGTCGTGGTCGACGGCGTGGTGGGATTTGTTGGCGGGCATAACGTCGGCGATGAATACATGGGCGAAAAACCACCGCTGGCGCCGTGGCGCGATACCCATGTAAAAGTACGCGGCCCGGTGGTCGCGTGCATGCAGGAATCCTTTGCCGAGGACTGGTTCTGGGCCGCGCGAACATTGCCTCCGCTGATACTGCCGGACGAATATCCGGACGACGGCGTGCTCTGCCAACTGCTCGCCAGCGGCCCGGCCGATGCTTACGAAACCTGCTCGCTGTTCTTTGTCGAAGCCATCCATGCGGCCACCGAACGCGTGTGGATCACCAGCCCTTACTTCATTCCCGACGAGGCTGTATTTGCCGCATTAAGGTTGGCGGTCTTACGCGGTGTCGATGTGCGACTACTGCTGCCATCGCGTCCCGATCATCGCATCGTTTACGCCGCTTCCAGTCTCTACGCGTTTGAAGCTGTGCGTGCCGGCGTGCGAGTGTTCCGCTATGAGCCCGGTTTCCTGCATCAGAAAGTGGTGTTGATCGACAGTGAGATCAGCGCCATCGGCAGCGCCAATCTGGACAACCGTTCGTTCCGATTGAATTTCGAAGTGATGCTGCTGACCGTCGACAGCGACTTCGCCGCCAGCGTGGAAAACATGCTTATCGCCGATTTCGAGCAAGCCTACGAAATTGCCAAAGAAGAAAGCCGGGAAATCCACCGACTGCAACAAGTCGGCATGCGGATCGCCCGGCTGATTTCACCGATTCTCTAAAAACCCTCACCCTGACCCTCTCCCAGAGGCAGAGGGGAATATTCAGTGTTAAGGGTTATAGATATCGTCGCGCGTCCATGGCAGTTCATGGCTGCCATCCGGATGCGCTTTCACCGCAAGGATCTGGTGCAGATTGATCCAGCCGCGCGCAAACGCATAAGCGCAGCCGGCCAGGTACAGACGCCAGATGCGCAACGCCTGATCCGGCACCAGTTTGCCTGCGGTTTCAAGGTTATCCTCCAGTCGCTCGCTCCAGTGATCCAGCGTGCGCGCGTAATGCAGGCGCAGGCTTTCGACGTCGACAATCTCCAACCCCGCTTCGCTGATCTCGGCCGAGATCATCGCCAGGTGCGGCAACTCACCGTTGGGGAATACGTATTTCTCGATGAATTCCCCGGCACCGCGTCCCACCGGACGACCATCGGTGTGTTTGGCGGTGATGCCATGGTTCATTACCAGACCGCCCTCCTTCACCGCGCCGAACAGGGTTTTGCAGTACTCGGCGAGATTGGCGTGGCCAACGTGCTCGAACATCCCGACGCTGACTACCTTGTCGAAACGCCCGTCCTGAGGCAGATCGCGGTAGTCGAGCAACTGCAGTTCGATCTGGTCTTCCAGGCCTTCGGCCTTGACCCGTTCGCGTGCCAGTTCCAGCTGTTCCTTGCTCAGGGTAATACCGAAGACTTTCGCACCGAATTCGCGCGCGGCAAAGCGTGCCAGACCACCCCAACCGCAGCCGACATCCAGCAGGTACTCGCCTGGCTGCAAGCGCAGCTTGCGGCATAAGTGTCGAAATTTGGCTTGTTGCGCCTGTTCCAGAGTTTCGCTGCCCGTTTCGAAATACGCGCAGGAATACGCCATGTCGCTGTCCAGCCAGAGCTGGTAGAACGCATTGGACAGGTCGTAGTGATAGGAAATGGCTTTGGCGTCAGTTTCCTTGTCGTGCACCGAACGCACCGGCTGACTGTCTTCATCTTCGCCGAGCAAAGCGTTGCTTAATTCGTCGCAGACCCGGATGACCTCGCTGATCGAGCCCTCCAGCTCAAGTTTGCCTTCAACGAATGCCGCTCCGAGCGCATCCAGGCTTGGATGGGTGAACTGGGTGACCATCTGCGGGTCCTTGACCACGATGGTGACGCTGGGCGCCGGCCCCAGATTGAACTCATGGCCATCCCAGAGTCGCAGGCGAAGCGGAAGCTGCAGATTCTGTAAGGCCGGTGGAAGTTGCGCGAGCATGGAAAATCCCCCTTGTTTCAGACGTCAGATCTGAGGGTAGACCATCCCGGAAAAATAGCAGGCTATCGATTTGATTAGCCTGATCTATCGCTGCAGACGCACCAGCAAACCTTCCTGAATCCACTGTTTCAACCAGGTCACGGCTTGAAGTGGCGCGCCCTCACCATAAGTGACTGCTAACTCGGCGCACAGTTCGGCGAAACTCCATCCTTGGTTGAGCAAACCATCGAGGGCCGTCGCCTGCGCCGAATCGAGGCTGCGGTAACTGCAGATCAGCTGGTTGCGCCAAATCAGACAGGCCTGTGGAATATCCAACGCCATGCTTTCAGGGAAGTCTGCTTTTTCCTTCACCGAGCGCCACAGTGCAAGGCTGTTGAAGCGGCACCCCAGCCACTGCAAGGATGGCACCGCTTTGACGCGCAATTCGGGCCACTCCTCCGGGGCCAGGGCCGCCACAGCGTCAATCGTCAGCGGCTCATCGGCGGGTGCATCAAAGGCCAGTGTGAAAGCCCATTCGAGCGCGATCAGCTCGGCCAGCGGCGCACTCTGCTCCGGCACCAGATGCTCGCGGACAAAACCTTCAAAGCCTTTGCCCAACCAGCGCAGGCTGTAATGCGCTGATGGATACCGACGGATGTACGCCATGGCGAGGTCATCGAACTCTTCATCACCCAGCCAGTGCAGGATCGTCGGAAAGTCATTGCGCAAGACTTCCAGCAACCGCGCTTTGTAAGCGTTGTGATAGATCGCCAGTCCCGTGCCGACATCCAGTGTCGGGCCACCGATCAGGCTCTTGCCCAAGGACAGATTTGCACTGCGGTCTTCATCGAGAAGGAACGTCTCGAACGCCAGTTGCCACTCCTTCAGGCGCATTGCTGCCTCCCGGCCAGAACCTTGTTCCCCAGCTCACGGGCCTTTTGCAGTTCATCGAGCAATTCATCGAAAGGCGGAAAATGATCGTCACGCTCCAGCAACGTGGCCACAGGGCCGAAGTGTTCCAGTGTGCGTTGATAGAGTGCCCAGACCGGATCGCTCACCGGATGGTCGTGAGTGTCGATCACGTAATCGCCGTAGTCACTGTGCCCCGCCAGATGCAGTTGGCGGACTTTGTCGATGGGCAGGCTACGGATGAAGGCCCACGGATCGAAGCCATGATTACGTGAACTGACGTAAACATTGTTCACGTCCAGCAGCAATTCGCAGCCGCTTTCGCGGCTCAGCGCTGCGAGAAACTCCCACTCGGTGAAATCATCCGAGGCAACACGGACATAACTGGAAACGTTCTCCAGCACCAACGGACGCTGCAGAATGTCCTGAACCTGCATCACGCGAGCAGCGATGTAATCCAAGCTTTCTTCGGTGTAAGGCAGCGGCAGCAGATCATGTAACTGATGGGCATTGCCACGGCTCCAGCACAAATGGTCGGAGATCCATGCCGGTCTGACCCGTTCGGCCAATTGCTTGAGTTGGTTGAGATAGTCCGGATCGAGGGCATGCGGCCCGCCGATGGACAGAGAAACACCGTGCATCACCAGCGGATAGCGCTCGGCGATAGCGTCGAGGTAATACAGGGCCTTACCGCCCTGCACCATGAAATTTTCCGAAACCACTTCAAACCAGTCGACATCCGGCGACTGCTCAAGGATCTGCTGGTAGTAAGTGCTACGTAAACCCAAGCCGTAGCCCAGGAAGGGAAGGGAAACAGACATGGGGCGAACTCCTGATAAAAAGTGGCCGCAGTGGCGCCAACCACTGCGGCAACACTTGCCGGTCAGTTATTCGCCGACCTTGCCACCGGCTTTTTCACACGCCGCCTGAGTCATTGCCTTAAAGCCCTGGCCTTTACAGGCACCCATGCCTTTGCAGGCGTGGTCTTTGGTTTTGCAGTCGTTCTGGCCTTTGCAGCCGTTCACGCCGTAGCAGTGAACGTTGGCATCGGCGGCCATCGCGTTGGAGGCAACACCGGCGAACATTGTGGCGGCGGCCAAAGCGAGAGCGGCACCAGCAGCAGCGGTCTTGATGGTCATTTTTCTTATCCTCGGTAATCGTCAGGGGTGTCGGCTGGAAGGTTGTTCAGTCCCGACATAGCACTAGAGAGAGCGCCCCCGACGGCGTTACAGAGAATCGAAAAATTTTTTAAAGGTCTTTCTGGAGCTTGAGCAACGGCTCCTGAAAGCGCAGCAAACGCCCGGCATTACCGAGGACCAGCAGCGTGCTGAGGTTGTGCAGCAGCGCGGCAATCATCGCCCCGGCGGCACCCAGCCAGCCGAATGCAGCGAACACGACGATGGCCAGCGTCCAACCCAGACCGATGATCACGTTGACCTGCAACGTCCGGCGGCACTGGCGGCTGAGGCGCACGCAGGTGCCGAGTCGGCGCAGGTCGCTGCCGATCAAGACAATATCCGCCGAGGCCAGCGCGATGTCGGCGCCACCCGCGCCCATTGCCACACCGACCACGCCTGCCTTGAGCGCGAGGGAGTCATTAATTCCGTCACCGACCACCATCGGCCGGAAACCATTGTCGATTTCCTTGAGCACGCGATTGAGTTTGTCCTCGGGCAAGGCCTGGGCTTGGACCTCATGCAAACCGACCTCCTTGGCGAGCGACTGGGCCACGCTTTGACGATCGCCGGTCAGCAGCAATTGCCGTCCGAGCCCCAATTCACGCAATTCGTCGAGGGCGAAACGGGCCTCCGGTTTAACCGTGTCGGCGAGCAACAGCCAAGCGAGGAATTCCCCGTTCAATGCCAGCCCGGCGATGGGGCCATCGTGATCGGGGACCGTTGTCGTGGTGATGCCCAGTTGCGCGAACAATTCTGGCCGACCGAGCGCCGCTTCGCCCTGCCCGGTCATGGCGACTACACCAAGGCCCTGACGCTCGTGAATATCACTCAGCGTTAGACATTGATCCTGACTGACCAACCCGGCGAGCGCACGGCTGACCGGGTGACTGCTCGCCGCGCCGAGGCTGGCGGCAAGCGCCAGGACCACAGACGACTCTGCTTGCGGGCTGTTGATCGACTGCAAGCGTAATGTGCCGTAAGTCAGTGTCCCGGTTTTATCGACGACCAGCGATGTCAGGTCAGCCAGTTCTTCGAGGAACGCCGAACTGCGAATCAAAATCCCGTGACGCGCTGCCACCGCGACACCGGCAATCGCCGTCGCCGGAGCGGACAACACCAACGCGCACGGACACGCTGCCACCAACACTGCGAGCATCGCTTGCGCATCGTTGGTGACGAACCAGGTCACCGCTGCCAGCAACAACACCAGCACCATATAGCTGCCGGCGTAACGTTCGAGCAAACGGGTGATCGGTGGTTTCGAGCGCTCGGCGTTCTGCATCAGCGCGATGACTTTGCCGAGGGTCGACTCGTCGCCAGTGCGGGTCACTTCAATGCGCAGCAGGCCATCGAGATTGATCGCGCCGCCGAACACCGTCATGCCGACAGCCGCCTCGACGGGCACTGATTCGCCGGTAATCGAAGCCGTATCCAGACTGGCCTGGCCGGACAAAACCCGACCGTCCGCCGGCACCCGATCACCGGCGCGCACCTCAACGGTGTCGCCGGATTTCAGCGTGCCGTTGTCCACTTCGATGATCGAACCATCGGCCAGAAGCTTGCGTGCGTGACTGCGCGTCAGTTGGCCAAGCGCATGAATCGCTTCCTGCGAACCGATCACGCTGCGCTCCTCCAGCACATGGCCGAAGATCATGATGATCGGCAGCAGCGCCGCTGTCAGCAGATCGCCGGTGGCCCATGCACCGAGCATGGCCAGGGCAATCAGTTGATCGGTGATGCCGTGCAAGCTTGGATAGCGCAGGCTGTACCACGCCGAACGCATCACCGGGACGGCGACTAATAAAGAAGCAAAACCAAGCAACAACTGACTGACGCCGGTTTGCTCCGGCACCAGCCAACGCCAGATCAAACCCAGCCCCAGAAGACCCAACGCCAGCATCGCCAATGTCAGTTGGCGTGCGGCGCGGCGTTGTTCGGCCGAGGACAACAGGCTCGGTGCAGCGGTCGTCGCAGTCATTTACTGGCTCCCTGAATGATCAGACGGGAATCGTCTTTCGGGTCGACCGTGGTGACCGATCCGGCCTGACCGAGAATCTTCGGCATGCGCTCGCGGTACAGGCGCAGAAGCATTTGCGGGTCGGTGCTGCTGGCCAGACTCGACACCGTGGCAGTGTCAGCCGTGGCTTTGGCCAAGCGTTCACCGGCCTGCGCGTGAGCCACTTGTAGCGCCCGATCGGCTTGTTCGTTGGAGGTCTGGGTGAGCTTTTCGGCATCGGTACGTGCGTTGGCCACAGCTTTGTCGGCTTGCTGACTGGCCGTCAGCACCGCGTTGAATGCACTGACCGCCGGATCCGGCAGACTCGACTGCACATCGACCCGCGCCACTTCGATCCCGATACCCTGCCCGCTCGCCTTCAACTCGGCCAGACGCTTGTTGATGCCTTGGACCAAATCACCGCGCAATCGCTCACGTCGTTCGGCAGCCTGATTGTCAGCGCCGATCAATTCCGGACGCGCGACCAGAATGGTGTCCAGATCCCTGGCGGCAGTCAGTGCCACGGCACTGCGAGTGACCAATCGATCCAGCGCCGGCAACACATGATCGGCCTGCAAGACAAAGTCGTAAGGGTCGGTGACTTTGTAGAACACCCGCACATCCAGCTGCACCACGCCGGCGTCACCGGTCAATAAATAACCAGAGCCGGCCAGAGCATCGCTGAGTGGTGTAGCGAAGGAAGCGACTCGATCAGCCTTGAGTGCCTCATCGCTGCGCAACAGGTTTTCCACCCGACGCTCGATCACCCGATCCGCGGCCGGCAACAAAACCACCTGTTCGAACGGCTGCGGCCAAGCCAACAACAGCCCCGCGTTCTGCACGCGATCCAGTGCACCAAAGTGCAAAACCACCGCACGATTCTGCGGATCGATCTGTCGCACATTGGAAAACGCCCAAGCCAATGCGGCCAACACCGTCACCGCATACAGGGCGAGAAATGCCAAACGACCAGCCTGAATCCACGGGCTGTTCAGCGAATGTGTTCCACGTGGAACTTCTTCGCTCATGGCTGCGATCCGGATTTACTGTCGAGTGTTGGCGGGCCATCGATCAGCACGCGAAATGGCGCCGCGTCAGTGCGCAAGATCAGTTTGGTGTCTGGCGTAACGATGGTGCCAAGGGTGTCCAGCGAGCGCAGCAAGTTGTACAGCTGCGGCGAACTGGCGTACGCACGGCCGTAAATCTGCGCGGCTTCAACGCGAGATTGTGCTTCGATTTCTGCAGCTTTCACGGTGGCGTCGGCCTGCACAATTCGCGCATCGCGTTCGGCAGCAGAGCGGATTTGCGCAGCCTCACGCTTGCCGATCGCGGTACGTTCGGTAGCGATTGTTTCACGCTCGGCGCGCATGCGATCGACAGTTGCGGTAAGGGTCACAGAAGGCAAAGTCAAACGCTCGATGCCGACTTGCACAACGCGCACGCCATAGGTGGCGAGCAATTGCTGATCGATCTGCTGACGCAATTGCGCTTCGAATTCAGCGATATGCACCTGACTGGCATCAGTGTTCACCAGGTTCGCCAGATCGAAACTGCTGGCTGTGGTTTCCAGCGCCGAGCCCACGAAGGTGCGAATCTGCCGCGCCGCCTCATCCGGCTGGTTCTGTACCGCGCGCATGAAGCGCTGCACATTGTCCGGATCACCCTGCACCTGCCACGCCACGTAGGCCTGCACGATGATGCGCAAACCGTCGCGGGTACCAACATCCTGCAAGCCGCTGGAGGTGGTGCGCAGACGCAGATCCACCGGGATCGCCGCTTCGAACGGCGCCGGCCAACGCCAGCTCAAACCCGGATCAAGCAGCACCCGCGATGGATTGCCGAAGCGGGTAATCACCGTGGCTTCACCCGAGCGCACTTGCACCAGGCTCGCTGCTGCGATGGCGAACGCAACCAGCAACACCGCCCAGCTCATGCGTCGCCACGGGAAAGGCCCCGCCTCTTCCGGCGCACCGTGATGATGGTGATGATGTCCGTGATGATGGTGATGTCCACCGTGGCCATGATCGTGGCCGCTGTGATCATGCGGTTCGTGAGTGTGCGACTGGCTCAATGGGCGACTCCTGGTTGAGCGGTGTTGCGCGCGGGCGACGGGTCAGCCGGCAGCGTGAAAGTACGCAGATCGATGGTCGGCGGATTGCTGCTGCCACCCAGACGATGGTCGATTACCAGCAATTTGGCTTTACTCAGGCCTTGGCTGAGCTGACCGAGATATTGCTCAAGCACGAAAGCCTGACCAGCACTGGCATAGGCTTTTTGTTCGGCGCTGAATTTCAGATCCGCCGCCTGCGCCGTAGCACGGGTTTCGCGCGCGTTGGCGCTGGCCTGATCGCGAGCGAGGCTGGCCTGCAATTGCGCCTGATTGCTCGCTTCGGCCGCAGCGCCACGCTCGCGGGAGATCAACGCCTGCGCGCCGATCTGCGCCGCTTGCACGCTGTGGTAGGCATTGGCGGCACCGGCCGGCGGGTGAATGGCTTCGACGACTGTGGCGAGAATCTCCACGCCGCTGTTGAGTTGCTGCAGATCACTTTGCACCGCGCGACCGATCTCCTCGCCCAGTCCGACCCGATCTTCACCGAGCAAACCGTCGAGTGTGCGCGAGGCAAAGTCATGCACCAGAATCCGGCTGGCCGTGCTGCGAATCAGCGTCGGCACATCGGCACTGTTGTAGGTCGCGGCCAGCGCCGCCTGATCAGTCAGGCCTATGCGATAAACGAAGCGCACGTCCATGTTGACGATCTGAAAGCTCTGTTGAGCGCCACGGCTGCTGGCGATGACTTGCGACTTGTCATTGACGTGGCTGGCGTCCCACAAGCGGTTGGCTGTCATCGGCGCAGGGCCTTCGGCAGGATCGGCTTGCAGCGGCGCCTGATTCTCGCCAACGCTGGTGGCCAATTCGTGCACCACACCGTTCTCGACGATCAGCACGCGCCCCAGCGGCCACGGCAAACCCGTGTGCAATCCTGGGCCGAACACCTGCACCGGTTTGCCGAAGCGCTCATAGATGCCACGGCCCTGCAGCGGGATTTCATGAATGCCGGTGAGCAGCCAACCCACCGCTGCGACGAGCGCCAGCACTGGCAGAAACGCTCGGCGCATGAAACTGAACGCCCAGATCTGGCGCAGATCGATGCCAAAACGGTTGTGCAATTCGTGCTGCAACGCGAGAAAAGGCTGGGGTGGCCAACGCAGCATGTCGGTAACAAAACTGCGCGCCAGCAACCTTGGCTCAAGCTGTTCGCGACGAGGGCTAAAAACTGAAAGAACGGCGCGCAATAGCCACTCGATCGCGACCAATCCTGGCAAGATACCTATCAGTACAGACACGCGAACTGGCCACACGGCATACTCGCCAGCGAACAACAAACACAGCGCGCCGAGCACCAGAGTGATGATCGCCACGCGCGTCAGTTGCGCCAATGAACCTGCTTCCGGCCATTGCGCAGGATTCTCCTGAGCCAGTTGTCGCTCAAGCACCAACAAGCCGAACGCCAGCAGTAATGACAGCGCTGCGCCCACAGTGGCGGACAATCCAACGGCTGCGGCGGGCAGCGCCAGGTTCCACACCTGTTCGATACTCAGCGCCACCAGCAACGCCCAGCCAGCCAACCACAGCGTCGCAGCACCGATCAGGCCAAGTGCATGCAAACCCCGCTGGCTGAGGTGATCCAGCAGGCGCTCGTACCACCCTTGCGGCGCAGAGCGTTCATCTTCGGCAATAGGCGTCAGCACAACAGGATTGATCACCCGCGCGCGCCATTGCGTCACCCACCACGCAGATTGCAGCCCGGCGACCAACACCAGCAGCGCCGCGCTCTGATTGACCAGCAGCGGCAGCCACAATGACTGCGGTGCAAACAGCCCGACGAAAAACGCCAACACCCAGCCCGCCCCGGCCAATCCACCGAGGGCAAACGCCCAACGCCGCAGTCGCCTGCCCTGCGTGGCCGCCTGCTGAAAACGCGGCAGTCCGGTCACTTGCGTGCCATCCACCTCCAGATCAACTTGCATATCACCCCAATATCATTGGCTCGCGGTTCATATCGTTACGATATAACGAAAAGCGTGAAATATTCGTACACAATTACGCGTATTCAAAGACGCCCAACCTGTCGCTTGCCTGAAGCCTTGACCGAAAAGCCTCGAAACGCACATATTACGTTCGTAATTTTTATTCAGAACTACTTTTAGCGATCCGCATCCATCCAACAGGAGCAAGCGCATGAGCAACTATGACGTAGTGATTCTGGGCGGCGGCCCCGGGGGTTATAACGCAGCGATCCGCGCCGGCCAGTTGGGCCTCAAGGCCGCTTGCGTGGAAGGTCGTGCGACGCTGGGCGGCACTTGCCTGAACGTCGGTTGCATGCCGTCCAAAGCCCTGTTGCATGCCTCGGAGCTGTACGAAGCGGCGATAGGTGCGGAATTCGCCAACCTCGGCATCGAGGTCAAACCGACGTTGAATCTCGCGCAGATGATGAAACAGAAAGACGAGAGCGTGGCGGGCCTGACCAAAGGCATCGAGTTTCTCTTTCGCAAAAACAAAGTCGAGTGGATCAAGGGCTGGGGCCACATCGACGGCCCGGGCAAAGTCACGGTGACCGACGCTCAAGGCAATAAAGTCGAGCTGACCGCCAAGGACATCATCATCGCCACCGGCTCCGAGCCCACTCCCCTGCCCGGCGTCAAGATCGATAACAAACGCATCCTCGACTCAACCGGCGCGCTGTCTCTGAGTGAAGTGCCCAAGCATTTGGTGGTGATTGGTGCCGGGGTGATCGGCCTGGAACTGGGTTCAGTTTGGCGACGCTTGGGTGCGCAGGTCACCGTGGTCGAATACCTCGATCGCATCTGCCCCGGCGTCGATGGCGAGGCCGGCAAAACCCTGCAACGCTCACTGAGCAAACAGGGCATCGCGTTCAAGCTGAGTTCGAAAGTCACCAGCGCCACCTCTTCCGCCAACAGCGTGCAACTCAGCGTCGAGCCGGCCGCTGGCGGTACGGCCGAGTTGCTTGAAGCCGATTACGTGCTGGTCGCTATCGGTCGTCGTCCGTATACCCAAGGCCTCGGACTGGAGAACGTCGGCCTGAGCACTGACAAGCGCGGCATGCTCGCCAACAAACAGCAACGTACCGAAGCCGCCGGGGTCTGGGTGATCGGCGACGTGACCTCCGGGCCGATGCTCGCGCACAAGGCTGAAGATGAAGCGATGGCGTGTGTCGAGCAGATCCATGGCAAGGCTGGCGAGGTCAATTACGACCTGATCCCCAACGTGATCTACACCCGACCGGAACTGGCCAGCGTCGGCAAGACTGAAGAACAACTCAAGGCCGAGGGCCGTGCCTATAAGGTCGGCAAGTTTCCCTTCACCGCCAACAGCCGGGCGAAGATCAACCATGAGACCGAGGGTTTCGCCAAAGTCCTCGCGGATGAACGCACCGATGAAGTCCTCGGCGTGCACCTGGTCGGCCCGAGCGTCAGTGAAATGATTGGCGAGTTTTGTGTGGCGATGGAGTTCAGTGCCTCGGCGGAAGACATTGCGTTGACGTGCCATCCGCATCCAACGCGGTCAGAGGCGTTGCGTCAGGCGGCGATGAATGTCGAGAGGATGGCGACGCAGATGTAGGGTTCTGAAATCCAGGTGGCTGAAACACCGCTTTCGCGAGCAGGCTCGCTCCCACAATTGACCGTGTACCTTCTGAAGGACTGCGGTCGAATGTGGGAGCGAGCTGCTCGCGAATGGGGCCCACCCGGTCTTAAGCGGGAAGATGCCCCAGCGGCAACGCCCCCGGCGTCTTCACCGTGTGAATGGCAAAGTTGCTGCGAATGTCGCTCACCCCCGGCAGCTTCAACAGGCAACCACTGAGAAAGCGGTCATACGCGCGTAAATCCGGCACCACCACTTGCAGCAAAAAGTCCGATTCCCCCGACACCAGAAACGCGGAAATCACTTCCGGCAACGCTGTCACCGCGCGGTAGAACGCCTCGGCCTGCTCATCGTTGTGGCGCTCGACCTTGACCCCGACAAACACCGTCAGCCCCAGCCCGACTTCATCGCGATCAAGATTGGCCTGATAACCGCGAATCACCCCGGCCTCCTCGAGCATCCGCACCCGGCGCAGACACGGTGAGGCCGACAAGCCTATTTCATCCGCCAGCTCGACATTGCTCAGGCGTCCGTTGCGTTGCAGCGCCGCGAGAATCTTGCGATCGAAGGCGTCGAGTTTCATGTTTGGCAGATCCCGATAGTCATACAATGGAAAACCAGCAGATTATGCCAATCAAGAAGGTTTTTGAAGCTGACTTCGCAAGCACCTGCCCCACCCTTCAGCTCTAGACTTGGCGCACCGAATCGACAACGAAAGGGCGGCAACATGGCGAGTCTTTGGCTGTTTTTCCTGGCATTGGCGGTGATCTATCTGTTACCCGGCCCGGACATGATCCTGCTTCTGCAAACCGGTGCGCGACAGGGACGCGGCGCGGCACTGGCCACCGCTATCGGCCTGGGCGTTGCTCGCGGTTGCCACGTGGCGCTGGCGGCGTTGGGGCTGGCCGCGCTGTTCAAGGCTGCACCGTGGACATTCGAGGTCGTGCGTTTGGCGGGGGCGGCGTATCTGTTGTGGATCGGCATTCAATGCCTGCGCAGCACTCTGCTGCCGAACCTGAATGCGGGTGAGGCTGGTGACGTACACGGGCAATGGCGCGAAGCCGTTCGACGCGGTTTGCTGACCAACCTGCTCAACCCAAAAGCGCTGCTGTTCTGCTCGGTGCTGCTGCCGCAGTTCATCGTCAATGACGGCGCACCGGTACTGAGCCAGTTCGCCGTGCTCGGCATGTTGCTGGTTGGCGTCGGTCTGCTGTTCGACAGCGCCTACGCCCTCACCGGCGCCGCATTGGGTCGTTGGCTGCAACACAGTCCAACCGCCCAACGCGTACAACAATGGCTGTTCGGCAGCCTGCTGATCGGTTTCGCCATACGCCTGACGTTCGTCCAGCAGGCTTAGCTTTTGCGGACCTTGCGCTGGCGACGGGTGATCAGCAGCAATGCCGCAGCGCTGACCAGCACAACCACGCCGATCTGCACCGGCCACTTGTACGGCCGCAGCGATGAACGCACGGCATCCGTGACCTGAGTGACGTAACGCTTGTCAGCGTTTTCGAAATCCGGGTACGGGCACTGATTGCCGAAGTCGACCGCCCACGGGACGAACGGACCTTCCTTGATGTAACGCTGATACAGCGCGCTCTGATCTTCCAGGCTGCTGTTCCAGCCGGCCGCGTTGCACAGCACGGCGGCGAATGCCTGACTGGTGTGCGGCAGGTTGTCAGCGGCGCGCCCGGCCAGTTCGGTGGCGACGAAACGGTAGTGGTAGCGCTGATCCGGTTTTGCTTCGCTGGCGGCCTGACGTTGCACTTCGGCCTCGCTCACCAGCGGGCCGACTTTCAGCTCCGTGCTTTCCAGACTGTAGTTGCCACCGAACGTGGCGTAGTCCGGCGCCATCTCATAACCGAGAATATCCATGCCCCATTCACGCGCTGTCCACGCGGCGTTATACAGCGCACTGGCGCGCTTGGTCGGCCACCACGACGCATCGGCCTTCAGCCGTTGTTCGCCGTAGAGGCGAGCCTTGTTTTGCAGGTCGGGATTGTCGAAATAAGCGACCGCGTCGGCGTAATGCCCTTCGCGCAGCAAACGCCGGCCGAGCAGGTTGCGCAGGCTGGCGGCGAGCGGCAGCGGCACGTAGTTATCACGCTGCTGTTGAGTCAGCGCGGGCGGAGCCGGGACGTTATCGTCGACGTACTTTTTCAGCTCATCGACGGTCAGTACGCGCTCGGCCACGGTCGCGGCATCGAACCAATAGACACTGTTGCTGCGATACAACTGCACGAAAGCCTGCAGGTACTCGCCACGTTGCAACGCGAGAATCGCGCTTTCGCCCTCGACCCGGCATTTCGGCTGAACCGCTTCAAACGCCCAGTCCGGCGTACGGCGATAACCCCAGTCTTCGCTCTGCGGGAAGGCTTGCGCGGCTTTCGAATAGGCTGCGGCTGCGGCGTTTTTGTCACCGTCACGCACCGCCAGTTTGGCCCGCAGCCACCACGCCAGGCCGCCGTCGCCGGCGTTCTCGAGAAAGGCCTTGGCACCGGCGTAATCACCCTGTTGATAACTCATCGCCGCCAGACGATCCGCGTTTTCGAGGCTGCCGCGGGTGCTGGTTTGCAGCAGTTTCACCAGTTTTTTCTCGTTCGGCGGCTCATCGCCAAACGACCAGCCTTGACGGCTCACCAGCGATGCCGTGACCAGTTGCTGCACGGCTTTGTGCTGCAGCAAATCGGCGAGTTCGGCCTCGGGCAACTCCGCCAGTTCATTCATCAATTGCTTGAGCGAGGTGTAACCCACGGCAGAACCGTGCAGATTTTGTGCTTCATACAATTCGATGGCGCCGTTCCAGTCGCCCGCCGAGCGTAACACTCGCGCCTCTTCACCGAGGCTGGCAACACCCAACTCCAGCGGATCGCTGAAACCGTCGATGCTCAGTTGCCGGGCTTGGCGGAACGCATCACGCGATTGCTCCAGCGCCTCGACCGCATCCCCGCCTTCGCTGCTCATGGCAAACCAGGTACGGCCCAGCGAATACGCCGCCCACGTGCTGCGCAACGGACGCTGATCTGCCGGCAGCGTCAGCAGCTTGTTGAAATACTCGACCGCGAGTTGATGATCGCCCGTGGCAAACGCCACTGCACCAGCCACGTACAAGCGGATTTCCGCCGGCAGGCCGGCGCCCTGCGCCTCGACCTGACGCGCATCGGTCAGGCCGCGCAGTTGTTTGACCAACGCTTGCTGCTCGGGGCTCAGTCCGGCCTGCTCGGCTTTCTCCCGTGCCTCGGCGGCCGCGTTTTCCTCACCGTACATATCGTTCGGATTGTGCGTTGCAGCGGTGACGTTCTTCAGCCCGGCGATGGCTTTGCCGAGCCGACTGAGTTCGAAGTTGAAGTTGCCCTCAGGCAGATCCGCCAGGGTCTGCCCACGATTGTCGAGCAGGCGCATGGGGAAATCCGGCCCGCAGGCGAACGCCGAACCCAGCGGCAGGCAGAGGCTCAGGCAGAGCAGATGGCGGGGCCAGTTACGGGTCAACATGCGAACCTCCTTGATCAATATTGGCGCAACGCGCCCAACCGATGACGCGCTGCCCACCCGCCGGCAAGCGGCCGTCGCGCAGGCGGGTGAAGGTAAGCAGATCCGGGCTTTGTTGCAACGAGTAACCGGCGAGCGCATCGGCGCCTTCACAGTTTTTCGCCTTGAGAATGATCCGCGCAGGCCAGGCACTGTCGAGGTTGCCGGGATTGTCGAGTTTGATGTCGTAGAGGCCGTCGAACTCGCTCAGCGTCACGCCGAGCTGACTGTTCAGTTGATCACCCCGTGCGACCGCCGCAAGGGTGGTCAGACTCCAGGCGCGGCGGTCAGTGGCCAGCGGCAGGCGGAACCAGATCAGACCGGCCAGATGCGCCGGTGGGTCTTCGCGCAAGGCCTTGCCAAGTTGGCGCAATTGCTGCGGATCTGCGAGCAATTCCTGGCGCTCACCGCCCCGCTCAAGTTGTACTTCGCTTTCCACCACCGGCGCCCCGCCATCGTCCGGCAACAGCGCCACACCGTAAGCCGGCAGCGCGAGAAAAAAAGGTTTGTCGGTAATCCGCGCCCAGGCCTTGGCCCACTTCAACGCCTGATCAGGATCGAACAGACCCCGACGCGGATCGCTGACGGCGTGGACTTGCAGCACGCTGCTGTCGACGGTTTGCAGGAGTGTCGGCAATTGCGCACTGTCGAGCCAGGCCGGAAGTGCCGTGATGCTCAAAGGCAGAGACGTCGGCAATGCCGAGCGCAAATGTTCGAGGAATTCAGCGTAGGCCAGCAAACGTGCGTTACCGGCATCGTGATCAATCTCGACGCCGCTCAATACAAGACCTTGCGCCTGCCAATCGGCAAGCACCTGCAGAATCTGCGTGGTGAGCTGATCCTGATCCAGCGCCTTCAACTGCCCATCGAGACGAATCACTGCGATCAAAGGACGGCCGTCGGCTATCAATAACGGCGCATCGATCCGCGCCCGGCTCCATCCGGCATTTGGAAAGGCTTGCAGCGCCAGCACGCGCAGCGTCGAGAAATCCTGGCGACTGTCACGCAGCGCTACCTCGTGGGCCGGCGTCCATTGGCGTTGCCAGATGTAGAGTTGTTGGTCGAGAGGGCGCGCGTCGTGTTGCTCGCAACCCGCGATAACGATGCCCAAAAACAGACCCACAATAAACCGCATACCTTCCAGCCCCCTGACACCACAAGGCTGCAAGGTTACACAAAACCCCTGTAGGAGCTGTCGAGTAAAACGAGGCTGCGATCTTTTGATCTTGTTTTTCAGGATCAAAATCAAAAGATCGCAGCGTGCCGCAGCTCCTACACGGGTGCGGCGGGTTTGCGGGCAATGATGACTTGGCTTTTCGCAACCACCGCGTCCAGCGCCTGTTTGATCTGCGCACCACGCGGCGAGTCCAGCACCGCTTGCCAAGTCTCGGCCCAGTGATTGAGCAGCGGATGATCCGGGTTGCTGAAATCGACCTTGGCTTCCCAGAACAACAGCATCCACATCGACCAGTAAAAGCCGTACTGACTATGGCTGACGATCTCCAGCCCGGCCTCGCTGACCAGTGCCTTGAACTGCTCTTCGCTGATGATGCGAATGTGATTGGGCTTCTGGAAGTACTGGGGCGCGGCGATGTCTTTTTGCAGGTCTTCAGAACTCGGGTGCGGCACGCTCAGCAGGTACAAGGCGCCCGGTTTGCCGACACGCACCAGTTCGGCGAGGAACTGTGCCGGATCGTCGACATGCTCGATGACTTCGGTGGAGACCACGCGCGTTGCAGTGCCGTCGGCGATCGGCAACGGATTGCAATCGGTGACGTGACATTCGATGTCCCGTGCCGGCGTATCGCTCAGGCGCTGACGAGTCGCTTCGACCTTGGCCCCGTCGATGTCGGCGATGATGATCTTCGCCCCGCGCATGCCGCAAAAATGCACGTTGCCGCCATCACCGCAGCCGACATCAAGCAGCGTGTCCTCGGCAGACACCACGAAACCTTTGAACAGCTCGTTGGTTTCCTGGTTGAACCAGCCACTGAGCTTGGCATCGTACAAGCCGAGCATGTACGGATCGACCTTGCTGGCGACCGGCTCCACTGCCTGCGCGGGGACCGGTGCTGGCGTCGCCGCCGTGAGTTTCTTCAGTAGGCTCAGCATGAGGTGGCTCCAGAGGACGGGACGGTGGATCGGGACGTACCGAGGCGGCGCACGAGCGCGGCACCACGGTTGCGCATGGGCATTTCGACCCAGCGGTAATTGAGTTCGCTGAGCAACACGATCAGGCCGAAAGCGATCAGCAGCGTCAGCACCGGGTGGCCGGCAGGGCTGGGCAGACCGGCGCTCTGCAAGCGAAAGATCAGTTCACGCACCAATTGATAAGCGGGTATGTGAATCAGGTAGATGCCATAGGACCGGCTACCGATCCACCCCAGCAGCCGCTGCATCGCGCCAGCGGGCATCAGGTAATTGCGGTTGTACGATGCGATCCACACCAGTATTGCGCTCAGTACGGCAATTGAACCGATACGGTACCAGGCGAACGTGAAGCGATCGGTGGCCATGAAACTCAACAGCGCGCCGATCAGCATCAATGCCGAAATTCCGACCCATGGCCGAGCGAGAAAATTCGGCCGCCAACGTTGATAACTCGGCTGCGCACTCCACATTGCCAGCAATACACCGAGGGCCAGCGCATCAGTACGCACCACCATCAACAACGGCGTGCGCAGGGTGAAAATCTGCACCGCGACCAGCGCCAGCAATGCCCAGACCAGATGTTTGCGACAGAGCATAATCAGCAGCGGGAACAGCAGGTAGAACTGCTCCTCCAGCGACAGGCTCCAGTAGACGAAACTGCTGCCGTACTCGTAGCGAAAGAAGCTGTCGGCAAACCGGAAGTTGGCGTACTGCAACACCCCGGCCAACGTTGCTTGCAGGTTGGCCGACAACGTACCGAACGCCCCCGAACGATTGAGAAACACGCACGCCAGCAACATCAGCGCCAGCCATAACCAGGCCGACGGCAGTAACCGAAAAACCCGGCGAAGCCAGAAATTGCGCGTCTGCTGCCAATACTCCTGGCGGGTTGTACAGCCTTGCAGCGCCGGGATCAGGCTTCGGGCAATAACAAAACCGGAGATGGCGAAAAACAGATCAACGCCCCACCACGGCTGCGCCCAGGCATGGATCTTTTCCAGCGACGGCACGACATCGGTAAACAGACTGCCCTGCAAGTGATGGAACAACACGCCCAATACGGCAATTGCGCGCAGCACTTCAATGTCCATGATCCGCTTGCTGCTCATGGTGCCTCCCCCACACCCGATGGCTTGCGGGCGATGATCACCTGGCTCTTGGGCATGAAGCGGTCAAGCGTCTGCTTGATCGCCAGCCCGCCCGGCTGAGCGAGCAGGTCCTGCCAGGTCTCGGCCCAGTTCTCCATCAACGGCATGAAGGGCTCCTGAATCCGGTCACGCACCGCACCGCCCGGATCACGCCCTGCAGCCCGTTCGCCGGCCCAGAAAAAAATCATGCCCATCACCCAGAAGAATCCGCTGGCCTGGCGATGTTCGATCACCAGGCCAGCCTCTTCTACCAGCGCAGCGAAGCGCTCCGGGGTGAAAATCTGCACATGATTGGGAGACTGATAGTAACTGTCCGGGGCGATGCCTTTTTGCAAGTGTTCGCCCACCGGTGCCGGCACGCTGAACAGATACTGTGCACCTGGGCGCCCCATGCGCACCAGTTCGGCCATGAACGGTTGGGGCTGATCGATGTGCTCCAGCACCTCCATGCACACCACTTTACTGGCGCAGCCGTCAGCCAGTGGTAACGGCAGGCTATTGCTGACCAGCCCAAGATGGGCTTTGTCGCTTTGTGCTTCGACCTGCCGTGCGAGTTCACGCACCTTGGCGTGTTCGCTGTCGGTAAAAATCACCGAAGCGCCCTGACGCACGGCAAACAGTGTCGCCACGCCTTCGCCACAACCGACATCCAGCAACGTATCGTCAGCGCTGATCGCAAAGCCCTTGAGCAACTCGCCGCTGTCATTCAAGAACCAACCGTCGAGCACGGCGTCATGTAAACCGACGTCGCGAGGCGACACCTTGGCCAACGGTGCCGACAGCGGTTGCGCGGCACGCGCCGGACGCCATCGTGCGAGCAGACGCCGGATCATGCGACCGTAACTGGCGCAGGCAACGTTCCGCGGGTTTGCAGTGGCTGCGCAAAAAAATCGCGCAATCTCTGCTCGGTGCTGGCCTGGCTACAGAATCGCTGCAGACTGCGAATCGCCTCGGCGGACATCCCGGCGTAACGCTGCTCATCGGTTTTTGCCACGTCATAACTGGCGCGATACGCCAGACACAGCGAATCCCAGTCGGTGATGTAACGCATCGTGCGATAGGCCGCACGCGGGTCATGCGGCCAGGCGGTGAGCTCTTCGGTGAAGTCGACGATAAATGCATTATCGCTGCTCACATAATCGGCCATCGCGGTGTTCAACGGCGCAATCGCCGGTTTGCCGCAGGACATGAACTCCATCAACGGCAGGCACTGTCCTTCACCGTAAGAACTGTTGACCACGTAGCTGGTGGCCTGCACCAGTGCTTCGTAATCGGCATCCGCCAGATAGCCATGGATCAGCACGATCCGGCACTGATACGACTGGTTCTTGTACAAGTGATGCAGCATGTCGGTCAGCGCATCGGCGATGTCATGGTGGGTCAGTTTGAGCACCAGGGTCACATCGCTGATGTCGCGAAACGTCGTGCAGAACGCGCTGACCATATCCTGCCAATTCTTGCGGCCGTCGTAAGGGTTGAACACCGAGGTGTAGACCACGCCTTCGAGCTGCAATTGGCAATCCTCTGGCGGTCCTGAGAAGGACATCGGCGTGCCTTCGCGCAATCGCGGTGGGCCATACGGCCGCAAGTCCGTGCGACGACTGTCGATCAGCAATCCACGCAGGTTCAGCGTCACAAGGTCAACCACCGGACGCTTGGCCAATTGCTCGCCGCGAGCGGCAAAGCGATCCCACACCGGAGCCGGGATCGCGCAGATCGGATAATCCGCCCCCATCACGTCGCGCACCGCGTTCACCGTGAATGTCGAATGCGTAATCGCCCGGCCACACGCCTGCAACACCACACGCCAATCGTGACGGGATTCGCCCTGCCAGCTTTCAGTCGGGATGGTGCTGAATTCCCAGGCGAACACCGGGATGGTCGGGCATGCGTAATGGATGGGCGTGCGATGCGGCGGCGAGAACGACAGGAAGACGCAATCCTCGCCCCGGCTCAAGCAGTCGAAATACAAACGATCCACTAACTCGTCAGGGTTGCTGACTTCAATCACCTGACCGATTCGTTCGAGAACGGGGCGAAACTCCTTGAGCACGAAGTAATAGCTGTACTCCGGCCGGCCGAGGTTCTGCTGGATATTGCTCTTGTTGGTTTCCGAATGAATGATGATCAGCATGAGGCCGCTCCGGTCTCGACCGCCAACGAAGTCATTTCGCTATTGGCCCTCAGACCGAAAAACGCCTCCGCGCGCTGCTGCACGGGCGTAAAACCGCAGTATTCACGCATCCGCTCAGCAGCGGCAGCGGCCATCGCCTGGTAAGCCTCTGGATGGTTCTTGGCCATGGCGTAGCTGTCCTCGTAGGCGGTTTTCAACGATCCCCAGTCGGGACGATGGCGCAGCGTGCGATAGAGAATGCGCGGATCCTCCGGCCAGATGGTCGGTTCGCGGCTGGACTTGACGATGAAAGCAACGCGTTCGTCGATGTAGTCACCCATCGCGGTGTGGTTCGGCGCAATCACCGGGCGGGCACACGACATGAACTCCATCAACGGCAGGCACAACCCTTCGCAGCGCGACGCATTGACGTAGAAACTCGCAGCGCCATACAGCCGGGCAAATTCTTCCTCTTCCAGATAGCCATGCATGACCACCACGCGACAGGCGAATGGCGACAGCTGCGAGAGCAACGTAATGAGATGAACGTAATAGCTCGACAGATCGTTTTGGGTGATTTTCAGCACCAGCGTCGCGTCGTCGACATCACGCATAGCCCAGCAGAACGCAGTGATCAGGTGATGCCAGTTCTTGCGCCCGTCCTCGGGGTTGAACACGCTGACGTAAACCACGCCGCTGACGTCGATCTGTACGTGCTGACTGGTGTCGGGGAGCGAAGCTTGCGGGTGCTCAGCCAACACCGGCATTTCACTCACAGCTGGAGCCGGCGTTATTGCCTCGACAATGGGATCAGGCAACTCGCAGTGTTCCTCACGGACCGAGCCCGGCAGCAAATCACTGACGGCTTCGCGATACCACTGCAACAGGTTGTGCTTGAGCAGAAACAGCGGTCGATGTTCGGAGGCCACCGTGACAGCTCTGTAGCCCGCGATCAGGTAATGCTTGGTGATGAAAGCACGCCGGCGCAGGGTCAGTGCCGGAGGAGGTTCCGCGATCGGCTCCGGCACGGGCTCGATCACTTGCGGTGTTTGCAGTTCCGGCTCGCGGAGTATCGGTGCGATCAAGCCATCGGCCGACAGCCCCAGAGCACGGCTGTCGATGATGCAGCCCTTAATCTGCAGCGTGGTGCCGGGGTTTACCGGGACACTTGGACAATCTCGCCGCACCTGAGCGAAACGCTCCCACAGTGGCGTGGGCAATACCAGCACGGGGAAATCTTCACCCAGACTGCGACGGATGGCCTGCGCGGTGTGGGTGGACAACGTAATCACCCGGCCATGGCGGGCCAGTGTCTGGCGCCAGTCCTGGCGCACATCGTCGCCAGCGTATTCGGTGGGGATCGAGTCATATTCCCAGGCAATCACGCAGACCATCGGGCACTGCAGGCCGATCGGGGTTTTATGTGGCGGTGCAAACGAAAGAAACAGGCATTCCTGATCGGCCTGGCGCAATTGCAGATACAGCGGATCGACGTCGTCAGTCGACGTGACCACATGCACGCGACCAAGGCTTTCCAGCACCGGGCGATAAGCCTTGAGCACGAAGTAGTAGCTGTATTCGGGACGCCCGAGACTTTGGCTGATGGAGCGGTCGTTGACGTCCGAGTAAAGAATGAAATTCATGGCATCCCACGATGAAGCAGCCGTCCCGGCAACCTCATGCTATGACGACCCGGCGTTGGATCAAGCCGCAATAACGCAGCTAGTCCATCATCTTCAGGCACGTCTTCGTTCTTGTTTTAGTGGTCAGTTTCACCCTGGTCGCGCCACGCCCACGGTGGACCTGGGGGAATGGCGACGAGGGCCATTCTAAACACATCCATCAAGGATCCGGGAACCGCCCGACGAGAATAAATCGGACTACGCTGACGAGAACTGACCGGTCACGGTTTGGCCTGTTGAAATTGCTGCGCAATTGGCACAGATTGATAACAAACAACTACAACAACTGACTTCGCCCGTCTCTCACCCGGTTTTTCCTCCGGTCTGACAGACCTCTCCTTAAAGCCTGTGAGAAAGTGGCGCAAGTTCAAGACCAAGGGGTCGCTGTTTGAAAAAGCGTCTGTTCGTCACGGGTCTCAGTGGATTCGTGGGACAACATATTCAATCGCGTCTGGCATTGCCTGATTCGCCGTGGGAGCTGCTGCCTGCCGCCTCGCCCTACGACCTCACGAATGCTGACAGCCTCCGTGATCTGTGGCCGCAGATGCCCGACGCGGTAATTCATCTGGCCGGGCAGACCTTCGTCCCGGAAGCGTTCCGTGATCCGGCGCGTACCTTCGACATCAATCTTTTCGGCACCCTCAATCTGCTGCAGGCGCTCAAGGCGCGGGGCTTTGCCGGCACCTTCCTCTACGTCAGCTCCGGCGATGTCTACGGTCAAGTCGGCGAGAGCGATCTGCCGATCAGCGAGCAACAGTCGCCCTGCCCGCGCAATCCTTACGCGGTGAGCAAACTCTCGGCGGAGTTTCTCAGCCTGCAATGGGGCCTGAGTGAAGGCTGGCCGGTGTTGGTAGCGCGTCCGTTCAACCACATCGGCAGCGGCCAGAAAGAAAGCTTTGTCATCGCCAGTGCCGCCCGCCAGATAAGTCGCATCAAACAGGGCCTTCAAGCGCCGCAACTGGAGGTTGGCGACATCGATGTGACGCGAGATTTCCTCGATGTCGGCGATGTGATATCGGCCTACTTCGCGCTGCTGGAAAAAGGCACGTCAGGACAGGTCTACAACATCTGCTCGGGCCGCGAGCAAAGCATTCGCAGCCTGATCGAGCAGCTCGGCGATCTCGCCGAAGTCGACATGCAACTGGTTCAAGACCCTGCGCGCATGCGGCGTGCCGATCAGCGTCGCGTTTGTGGCAGCCATAACCGGCTGACCCAGACCACAGGATGGACGCCTGAAATCACAACACAACAATCCCTGCGGGCGATCCTGTCCGACTGGGAGACGCGAGTACGACAAGAATGACAAAAAGTGCATTGATCACAGGCATCACCGGCCAGGACGGCGCATATCTGGCCAAGTTGTTGCTCGGCAAGGGCTACAAGGTTTACGGCCTCGTGGCACGGCGCAGCAGCGATTCGCGCTGGCGTCTGCGCGAGATGGGGGTCGAAGCCGACATCGTCTATCTGGACGGGGACATGGCCGATGCCTGTTCGGTACAGCGTGCAGTCATTCAATCGGCGCCGGACGAGGTCTATAACCTCGCCGCGCAGAGCTTTGTCGCCGCGTCGTGGAATCAACCGGTGACGACTGGCATCGTCGATGGTCTGGGCGTTACCCACCTGCTCGAAGCGATCCGCCAGTTCAGCCCGCATACCCGGTTTTATCAGGCATCGACCAGCGAAATGTTCGGTCTGATCCAGGCTGAACAGCAGGATGAAAACACGCCGTTCTACCCCCGCAGCCCGTACGGCGTGGCCAAACTGTATGGCCACTGGATCACCGTCAACTACCGCGAAAGTTTCAACCTGCACGCCAGCAGCGGCATCCTCTTCAACCACGAATCACCGCTGCGCGGCATCGAATTCGTGACGCGCAAAGTCACCGATGCCGCGGCGCGCATCAAACAGGGCAAACAGCACGAACTGGCCCTGGGCAACATCGACGCCAAGCGCGATTGGGGCTTTGCCGGTGACTACGTCGAAGCCATGTGGCTGATGCTGCAACAGGACAAACCCGACGATTTTGTTGTCGCCACTGGCGTCACCACCACGGTGCGTGAAATGTGCCGCATCGCCTTCGATCACGTCGGCCTCAACTACCGCGACTACGTGAAGATCGACCCGGCGTTTTTCCGCCCGGCCGAAGTTGAAGTGCTGCTCGGCAATCCAGCCAAGGCTCAGCGTGTGCTGGGCTGGAAGCCGAAAACCGACCTGGATACCTTGATCCGCATGATGATGGATGCGGACATGAAACGCGTCGCCAAGGAGTAGGCCATGCTGATTCCCGTGATTCTGTCCGGCGGTGCCGGCACTCGTTTGTGGCCGGTGTCCCGCGAGGGCCATCCCAAGCCGTTCATGACCCTGCCCGACGGCCAGTCGCTGCTGGGCAAGACCTACCAGCGTGCCGCCGCGTTGCTGGACGGTTGGGGCGACATTGTCACGGTGACTAACCGCGAGTACTACTTCCAGAGCAAGGATCACTATTGCGCCGCCCATGTCTCGCGTCATCGCGGGCATTTCCTGCTGGAGCCGACCGGCCGCAACACTGCCCCGGCCATCGCTGCTGCCGCGTTGTCGCTGCAAGCGCTGCACGGTGACGACGCGATCATGGTGGTGATGCCGGCCGACCATTTGATCGTCAATCAGGACGCGCTGAAAAGTGCCGTCGAACACGCGGTCAATCTGGCGAAGGACGGTTATCTGGTGACCTTCGGTGTGACGCCGACCGCCCCGGAAACCGGCTTCGGCTACATCGAGACTGGCGCGCCACTCGACGCCAGAGGCGCTGCGAAAGTGCAGCGTTTCGTCGAGAAACCCGACCTGCAAACCGCCACGCATTATCTGGAAAGCGGCAACTTCCTGTGGAACTCAGGGATGTTCTGCTTCACGACCGCAAGTGTGCTGGCCGAGTTGCAACTGCATGCGCCGCAGTTGCTGGAACAGACCCGTGCCTGCATGGCGGCTAGCGCCCCGCTGGAAACTGTCGGCTGCCTGCAACAGGAACTGTCGCCAGCGCTGTTCGCCGAGATCACCGACATCTCCATCGACTACGCGTTGATGGAGCGCTCGGAAAAAGTCGTCGTGGTACCCGCCGGGTTCGACTGGAGCGATATCGGTTCCTGGGGCGCCGTCGCGGCTCTGGTACCGGCCGATGCCGATAACAATCGTGCCAGCGGCGAAGCGATTTTCATCGACAGCCACAATAACTTCGTTCAAAGCGAAGGTCGGCTGGTGGCTGCCGTCGGCGTGGACAACCTGATCGTCATCGACACCGCCGACGCCGTACTGGTCGCTCACGCTGATCGTGCGCAGGACGTGCGACGAGTGGCCAAGCAGCTCAAGGACAAATCCCACGAAGCCTACCGTCTGCACCGCACGGTGAGTCGGCCATGGGGCACCTACACCGTGCTCGAGGAGGGCCCGCGCTTCAAGATCAAGCGCATTGTGGTCAAGCCCGGCGGCAAGCTGTCTCTGCAAATGCACCATCACCGTAACGAACACTGGGTGGTCGTCGAAGGCATGGCCAAGGTTACCAACAATGGTACCGGTACCCACTTGGTGGCGAAAAACGAATCGACGTTCATCGCTGCCGGCCACCGCCATCGCCTGGAAAACCCCGGGGTGATCGATCTGGTGATCATCGAAGTACAAAGCGGCGAATACCTGGGAGAGGACGACATCGTCCGCTTCGAAGACCAATACGGCAGGACGGTTTGAATGCTGCTTTCCCTTTACCGCTCAATGCGCAGTTATCGCGGATTCATCCTCGGTAGCGTCAAGCGGGAGTTTCAATCACGTTATCGCAACTCGTTGTTCGGCGCGCTGTGGACTGTACTCAACCCGTTGTCGATGATTGTTGTGTACACGGTGATCTTTTCCCAGATCATGCGCGCCCGTCTGCCGGGCGTGGACGATGGCTTGGCCTACAGCGTCTATCTCTGCGCCGGCCTGCTGACGTGGGGTCTGTTCGCGGAAATCACCACGCGCAGCCAGAGCATGTTTCTGGAAAACGCCAACCTGCTGAAGAAAATCAGCTTCCCGCGCATTTGCCTGCCGGTGATTACCCTGCTCAACGCCGGTATCAATTTTGCGATCATTCTCGGGCTGTTCTTCGGCTTTCTGCTGATCAGCGGCCGCCTGCCCGGCATGGCCCTGCTGGCGCTGATACCGCTGTTGATCGTGCAAGTGATCTTTGCCGCGGGGCTGGGGATGCTGCTCGGGATTCTCAATGTGTTCTTTCGCGATGTCGGGCAGATGTTCGGCATCTGCCTGCAGTTCTGGTTCTGGCTGACGCCCATCGTTTACCCGCTTTCGATCCTGCCGTCAGGCATCCAGCACGTCATCAGCCTGAACCCGATGACGGCGCTGATGACCAGCTACCAGAACGTGTTCCTTTACAACCAATGGCCGCAGTGGTCGTCACTGACACCGCTGCTGATCATCGGTCTGCTGCTCTGCACCATGGCGTTGCGCCTGTTCCGTCAACGAGTCGGTGAAATGGTGGACGAACTCTGATGGGACACATACGCGTTACTGGCCTGGCCAAAGCCTATAAACAATATCCGAATCGCTGGAGTCGCTTGCTGGAATGGCTGGTGCCGTTCTCGCCGAACCGCCATCACCTGCACTGGGTCTTGCAAGACGTCGATTTCGAGATCAAACCCGGTGAAGCGGTTGGCATCGTCGGCGTCAACGGCGCGGGCAAAAGTACCCTGCTGAAAATGATCACCGGCACCACCCAACCGACCTGTGGACAGATCCATCTGCAAGGCCGCGTGGCCGCGTTGCTGGAATTGGGCATGGGTTTTCACCCGGACTTTACCGGTCGGCAGAACGCTGTCATGGCCGGTCAGTTGCTGGGCATGCAGGTCGAAGAGATCGAAGCGTTGATGCCGCAAATCGAAAGCTTTGCCGAAATCGGCGACGCCATCGATCATCCGGTGCGTACCTATTCCAGCGGCATGCAGATGCGCCTGGCGTTCAGTGTCGCGACCGCGCGGCGTCCGGACATCCTGATCGTCGACGAAGCGCTGTCGGTCGGTGATGCGTATTTCCAGCATAAAAGTTTCGAGCGCATCCGCAGCTTCCGCAAAGCCGGTACGACCCTGCTGATCGTGTCCCATGACCGCTCGGCCATTCAATCGATCTGCGACACCGCGATTCTCCTGGAGAACGGACGTCTGGCCATGCGTGGCAAACCCGAAGAAGTCATGGACTACTACAACGCCATGCTGGCCCAGCGCGAAGGCCAAACGGTGCGCCAGGAGATGCTCGCCAATGGCCAGGTACAGACCATTTCCGGCACCGGTGAAGCAGCGATTCTCAGCGTGCGCCTGCTCGATGAGCAAGGACGCAGCCTTGAAGTCGCGGAGGTCGGTCAGCCTGTGGTGCTGGAAGTGCAGACCGAAATTCGTGAAGACATCGAGCGGCTGATTCTCGGCTTCATGATCAAGGATCGTCTGGGCCAGGCCATTTATGGCATCAACACCCATCGCCTCGACAAAGCCATTACCGAGCTGAGTGCCGGCGAACGCGTGACCTTTCGCTTCGCTTTCGACATGCGTCTGGGCAAGGGTAACTACTCCGTGGCGTTGAGCCTGTCACGTCTGGATTCGCACCTGGATCGCAACTTCGAGTGGCGCGATTATGGTTTGATCTTCCACGTGATCAACAATCGCCAGGAAGACTTTGTCGGCTGCTCCTGGTTACAAGCCCGGACCGAAATCACCCGTTCCAGTGAAAACCTTTTAAAAACGCCTGATACGGAGATCTTGCGATGACACGATTGCTGGTGGAGTGCACTTACGTTTTCGAACATCCCTCCGCCAACTCGGGCATTCAACGTGTTGTACGCAACGTCATTCAGCAATTGCCGACGGCCGATGACACCCTCGAATGCATCCCGGTGGTGATGATCGATGGCGGTTTGTATGAAGTTAAAAGTCTGGCGCCGCTGAAGTCCCCGAAGCTCGACCTGATGGGTCTGCGGGTGAAACTGGAACAGTGGGCCAACGCCTTCTGGCTACGTCACCGAGCGGTGGAGCGACGCTGGCCGTTCAACCAGTCGCATTTCACCCGTCGGGTGCTGTACGTCGGCTGCCGACTCACGGCATTCGCCTGTTTCAGCTTGCCCATGCGCCTGCTAGAGCGCGTCCTCAAGGGCCAACAGATTCCCGAGCGCTGCATCCCGCTGGTCCACCGGGGGGGCGATCAATTGGTGCTGCTCGACTCGTCCTGGCACGCCAACTTTTTCCCCCTCGCCGAGCAACTCAAGCGTGAGGGCGTGGGCATCATTTCGGTGATTTATGACCTGATCCCCCTGACCCACCCGCAGTTTTGCGATGCCGGACTGGTCAAAGTGTTCAACGACTGGTTCGACTGGATCGCGCGCACCGCTGATGGTTATGTCGCGATCTCGACCACGATCCGCGATCAGGTGCGCAAGGAAATGCTGCGCCGGATCGGCACGCAACAGGTCGGGCAGCGCTGGTTTGATTATTTCCACCTCGGCTCCGAACTGGACTTGAGTGAGGCCGATGCCAAGGTCGACCGTGGCCTGCTGGACATGTTCCAGACCAAGGACCCGGTGTTTCTCATGGTCAGCACCATCGAGCCGCGCAAAAACCACGCGTACCTGCTCGAGGCGTTTGAACTCGCCTGGGCAACAGGATCGAAAGCGCGGTTATGCATCGTCGGCAAGATCGGCTGGAAGTGCGACGCACTGATCGAACGAATCCGCCAGCATCCCGAGCTGAACCGACGCTTGTTCATGTACAACTCGCTCTCGGACAAAAGTCTTGAGCACGCCTACTCTCACGCCACGGCGCTGGTGTTTCCGTCCCATGTCGAAGGTTTCGGCTTGCCACTGGTGGAAGCCATGCAACGCCAGTTACCGGCAATGGCCAGCGACATCCCGGTGTTTCGCGAGATCGGCGGCGACTACATGGCGTATTTCGACCTGACGAATCCACAGAGTCTGACTGATCTGGTGACCGGCATGGAGCGCTCCGGCGAGTTTCCGTCAACGCTGAGCCTCGAACATTGGCGCTGGTTGAGCTGGCGTGAAGCGAGCGCCCAATTGGTCGAACGTATTGAACGCAACTTGAATGCAGCGATGCCTGCCCCCGAGAGTCAGCATGCGCATTGCTCTTAACGCGCGCATTCTCCAGGCACCGCGCACCGGCATCGGCCATTACGTTGCCGAACTGGTCAACGCCTTGCGCAGTGAGCCCGACATTGACGTGACGCTGTTCCACGGCTGGGGCTGGAGCTCGGCATTGCCGGAAGCGGCCATGCCCGGTTACTCGCGCCTGACACCGCTGCTGCGGCAGATCCCCGGGGCCTATCAGGCGCGCCGCTGGCTGGAGCAGAAACGCTTCGATCAGGGCCGCGCGCAAGGCATCGACCTCTATCACGAACCAAGCCTGTGGCCACTGGCCTTCGACGGCCCGACCGTGATCACCCTGCATGACCTGACGCACCTGCATTTCCCTGAGACCCAGCCTGCGGCGCGACTCAAGGAAATCGAACGTCGATTGGCCGTGGGTGTGCAGCAAGCCCAAGTAATTCTCACCGACTCGCAAGCCATTGCCGACGAAGCTCAAGCGTATTTCGGCCTGCCTGCCGAGCGTTTTGTGGTGGCACCACTGGGGGTCGCCAAGCGCTTTCATCCGCGCGAAGCGTGCGCCATTGACGCGGTGCTCAAGGCTCATGCGGTGGCGGCGCGGGAATATTTTCTTTGCGTGGGCACGCTGGAGCCGCGCAAGAACCTTGGCCTGGCCCTACGCGCCCATGCCCTGCTGCCGGAGGCGGTGCGCCAGCGCTTTCCACTGTTGATCGTCGGCATGGCCGGCTGGGAGCGCGAACAGTTCAGCGAACCCCTGCGTCAGGCGCTGGCCAGCGGGCATGTGTGCCTGCTCGGTTATTTGCCCGATGAACAGGTCGCGCAATTGCTGGCCGGCGCGCGGGCGCTGATTTTTCCGTCACTGTATGAAGGTTTTGGTCTGCCGGTACTGGAGGCCATGGCCAGCGGCACGCCGGTGCTGCTCACGCGTTCTTCGGCGATGCCGGAAGTCGCGGGTGCGGCGGGCAACTATATTGAAGCTGACGATGCAGAAGGCCTGCGCGATGCGCTGAGCCGACTGATCGACGATCAAGCGCATTGGCAGGCATGCCAAGAAGCCGGGTTGCAGCAGTCACGGCTTTTTTCCTGGGAGCGTTGTGCACAGGCCACGGCCGGTGCCTACCGTCAGGCCATGGGAGGTTGAATGCGAGTTCTTCATTTTTTCAAGACGTACCTGCCTGACTCGGTCGGCGGCATTGAGCAAGTGATCTTCCAACTCTGCGAGAGCGGCGCTCAGCACGGTATCGACGGCCAGGTGCTGACACTCAGCGCCGACCCGAATCCCCCCGTGGTGCAACTCGGTCAGCACGAAGTGCACCGCGCCAAACTCGACATCCAGTTCGCCTCCACCGGTTTTTCCTGGAGCGTGTTCAAACAGTTTCGCGAACTGGCGGCCGAGGCGGATGTGATCAACTACCACTTCCCGTGGCCGTTCATGGACCTGGTGCATTTCGCTAGCGCGACGAATAAACCGAGTGTGGTGACCTACCACTCGGACATCATTCGCCAGAAACACCTTCTCAAACTCTATCGCCCGCTGATGAACCGCTTCCTCGCCAGCGCCGACCGTATCGTTGCCGCTTCGCCGAACTATCTGCACACCAGCGACGTGTTGCAGCAATTCCAGGACAAGACCCGAGTGATTCCCTACGGTTTGAACAAGGCCGGTTATCCACAGCCTGATGCCGAACGGATAAATCGCTGGCGCCAGCAGCTTGGGGATAAGTTTTTCCTGTTTGTCGGCGTGATGCGTTACTACAAAGGCCTGCACATTTTGCTGGAGGCCCTGAAAGACGTGGACTATCCCGTGGTCATTGTCGGCGCCGGGCCATTGGAACTGGAACTGCACGCACAGGCGCAGGCGCTGGGCCTGCGTAACATTCATTTCCTCGGGCGCCTGGGTGACGAAGACAAAGTCGCACTGCTGCAACTGAGCTACGCGATTGTTTTCCCGTCGCACCTGCGCTCGGAAGCGTTCGGCATTTCTCTGCTGGAAGGTGCGATGTACGGCAAACCGATGATTTCCAGCGAGATTGGCACCGGCACCAGCTACATCAATATTCACAACGAAACCGGGCTGGTGGTCCCGCCCAGTCATCCACAGGCATTTCGCGAGGCGATGCGCACGCTATGGGAAGACCCGGTCCGCGCCGCTGCCATGGGGGTGAAAGCCGAAGCACGTTACCGGCAGTTATTCACCGCCGATGACATGGGCCGCAAGTGGACGGAGCTGTATCAGGAATTGCTGGAAGAGAAATCCCTGTCCTACGCCTGAGCGTGGGTTGTACACCGATCCCCTGTAGGCGCTGCCGAAGGCTGCGATCTTTTGATCTTGTTTTTAAAAATCAAAATCAAAAGATCGTCCGATCGCGGCCCGAGCCTTCGGCAGCTCCTACACGGGTTCGGGTTACAGGTCCAAGACCAGTGGCTGATTGCTTTGCGCCGGAACCGCGCAGCAAATCAGCACATGCCCCGCTTCCGGAATATCCGCCGGCACCTGTGGATAATTCACCGCACCACTGACCAGCCGGGTCTTGCAGGTACCGCACGAACCACCGCGGCAACTGAACTCGGGGCGCAATCCGCGACTTTCCGCCAGCTCCAGCAAACTGCCGCCATCGGGTTGCCAGCGTGCTTCCTTGGCCGAGCGCTCGAACACCACTGGCACCGAAGTGGTTGCCGCAGGCGATTGCTCGATCACGATCGCGTCCGGATCGGCCTGACGTTTCAGGGTCGACGGGCCAAAGGTTTCCGCATGAATCTGCGCATCGCGCACATCCAGTTCGCGCAAAGTGTCGTAAAGCCCTTGGGTAAAACCACCGGGGCCGCAGAGCACAAAGTCGAGCTGATCAAAATCCTCGGCATCCAGCAGGTTCCTCAGCACCGCGCCGTCGATCCGCCCACGCACATCGAAATCCGCGCCCTCCTGCAGATCGGCTTCCGGCTGGCTGAGCAAACGCAGGACTCGTACAGAATCGCCTGCGGTTTCGAGCAATCGATCCAGCTCCTTGCGAAACGGCTGATCCGCCAGACTGCGCGAACTCTGCAACAACAGCGTCGGACGAATCCCCCGCGTGCGTAAGCCTTGGTAAACCACCTCGCGCAGCATCGACAGCAATGGCGTGATGCCGACACCGGCAGCCAGCAGCACCAATGGTCGCTGTTCCAGCGGCGCCACGGTGAAATGCCCTTGCGGTGCCCGCGCTTCAAGTAAGTCGCCAACGCGAATCTGCTCATGCAGATGCGATGAAATCAGACCTTCGCGTTTGACGCTGATCCGGTAGAAACCATCCGACGGCGCACTCGAAAGGCTGTAAGTACGAATATGCACCTCGCCATCAATCGTGAAACGCAGCGGCAAATGCTGACCCGCGAGAAACACCGGCAACCCGGCGCCATCAGTTGGCTCCAGATAGATCGAGCGGATATGACGACTTTCAGCTTCGATCTTCGCCACCCGCAGCGGCCGCCATTGATTGCCCAGCGCCTGCGCTTGCAAACGCGCATCCGCCTCGGCCCAATTGCCGGTCAACAGACTGGTCGGCGACATGCCGTCGAAGCGCCAGCGCAACGCCAGGGCTGCCGGGCGCCGCACCAGTTTTTCCACCTCAAATGTCCACAGCCGTTCCGCACCTTGAAAGGCTTCGATCTGCGGGTCTTCGAGAAGAATCTCGGTACGCCCGCTGAGTTGCAGCAGATCGCCTGTGGAAAAGTCGATGAACAGCAAGCCAGCCTTAGGGTTCAGCAACAAATTGCCGAGGGTGTTGAAGTGCAGATTGCCGGCGAAATCGGGGATGGTCAGACGATTGCCTTCCACCCGTACGAAACCGGCCTGGCCACCCCGGTGGGAAACATCCACCGCACGCTGGCCGTCGACATCCACATAACTGGCGACAAAAAACGTATCGGCACCGGCGATCAGCGCAATGGCCGCATCATCGAGACCGTTCAGATGCTCAGCCGGACGCGTCTGCGGATCCGTCAGCGGCACCCGCTGAAACTGGCGCAGTTGGATGTATTGCGGGCAATTGCCGAAGGCCTGATCCACGCTCACATCAAAACCGTGAGCGCTTAGATTGCCGACATGGCCATTGAGGCGATTGCGCCGACGGGTGTGCAACTCGATGCCGAGCAAACCGATCGGCTCGCCATTGCGCAGTTGCGCCGGGTCATCGGCAGCAGGCTGGCTGGCGAAATGCAGATGCTCTGGATCCGGCGAATGGGCAAACCCCGGCGCGCCTTCGAGCACACTGGCCCACGGCCGCCCGTCTGCATCAACTGCGCCGTACAGCATGAAAGGCAATTGCTGATAGAACTCACTGTGCTGATCCGGCATCCAGGTGCGAATCACCTTACGTCCGAAGGCTTCCATGCGTTCGGCAACGCCGACATGGGCCTGCAATTGCTGTTCGCCAGCGTGCCACGGTGAACGTTCCATCACGACCTCTCCCCTGCACCGTCGGCACAGTGTGGATTGCGAAAATCAGGCGGTGGTTTGCAGACCCGCAACAGTGCGCGGCATGCCGACGAAGCCGGGCAATGCTTCAACCCGGGCCAGCCAGGCGCGGACGTTGCCGTAGTCGTCCAGCGACACGTTGCCTTCCGGCGCGTGGGCGATGTAACTGTAGGCCGAAACGTCGGCAATGCTTGGTTCGTCGCCGGCCAGATACAGCGTTTTGCCCAACTCGATGTCCATCACCTTGAGCAGGTTGTGCGCCCGGGTAATCGCTTCTTCTGCATTCAACTGGGCACCAAACACCGTGACCAATCGCGCAGCGGCGGGGCCGAAAGCGATCGGCCCGGCGGCAGCCGACAACCAGCGCTGTACCCGCGCGGCGCCGACCGGATCGGTTGGCAGCCAACGACCATGGCCGTATTTCTGCGCCAGATACACCAGAATCGCGTTGGAATCGGCGAGCACCACACCGTCGTCATCAATGGCCGGCACCTGGCCAAAACTGTTGATCGCCAGATACGCCGGCTGCTTATGCTCACCTTTGGCCAGATCGACGAAGATCAGCTCGGTCGGCAATTGCAGCAGGGACAACATCAGCTCGACACGGTGGGCGTGGCCGGAACGTGGAAAGTTGTAGAGTTTGATCGCTTGCATGGTCGACTCCGCTGAACAGGGGCGCCGCTGCGGGGATGAGCGCGCCGATGGAGGTCATCTTGCGCTGATCGCGAAAACAACAGAATCACCAGCAACTGCAATCGATTATTTCATCTCATGCAATAACGCAGCATCTTTAAGCGCTGGGTGCTCACGTAAAGCCTTGGCGGTGAAATCGACAAAACTGCGAATCCGCGCTGGCGCTTTGCGCCCGCCCTGATACACCACGTGGATCGGCAAGGGCGGCAGTTCAAATTCAGCAAGGACGATTTCCAGCTCGCCAGTCGCGATTTTGCTGGCGACTTGGTAAGACAGAACCCGAGTCAAACCCAGCCCCATGCAGGCTGCAGTAATCGCTGCCTGATTGGCAGTCACGATCAGACGAGGCTCAGGGCGCACGCTAAGCGGTTCACCCGCGTCGAGAAACGGCCAACTGCGTTGCTGACCAATCGCTGAAGTCGCCACCACTGGCGCGCCCGCCAACGCGTGGGGATGAGCCGGTCGGCCATACTTGGCGAAGTAGTCGGGCGAGCCGCAAATGACCCGACGCACCTCACCCACACGAACAGCATGCTGACTGCTGTCCGGCAGATCACCGATGCGCACCGCCACATCAAGGCCCTCCTCGACCATGTTGACGATCCGATCGACCAACACCGCGTTGATCGTGACATCCGGATACTGCGCGAGATAACGCGCCATCAGCGGCGTCACAAACAAATCACCGAACAACACCGGCGCCGTCACCGTCAGTTGCCCACGCGGCTCGGCATGACTGCCCGCCGCCGAATCCTCGGCTTCCTGCACCTCAGCGAGAATCCGCCGACAATCCTCCAGATAACGCTGCCCGGCTTCGCTCAAATGCACACTGCGCGTGGTGCGGATCAGCAACTGCGTGCCGATGCGCTGCTCCAGCGCCGCCACCGCCCGCGTGACGCTGGCCGCTGACAAACCAAGACGCCGCGCGGCAGAGGAGAAGCCTTGCTCTTGGGCGACGGTGGTGAAGATGTGCATTTCCTGGAAGCGATCCATGGTGCCTCTCGAGTCAGATACAAAAATCGCAGCCGAAGCTGCGATTTTTTGCGCAAGTATCAGCTGTGGATAACTTATTCCACCGTCACCGACTTCGCCAGGTTACGCGGCTGATCGACGTCCGTGCCCTTGAGCACCGCAACGTAGTACGACAGCAACTGCAGCGGAACCGTGTAGAGGATCGGTGAGAGGATGTCGTGGATATGCGGCATCTGCACCACGTGGGTGCCTTCGCCGTTGGTCATCCCGGCTTTCTCGTCGGCGAACACGATCAATTCGCCGCCACGGGCGCGAACTTCCTGCAGGTTGGATTTGAGCTTTTCCAACAGTTCGTTGTTCGGCGCGACGGTAACCACTGGCATGTCGTTATCCACAAGCGCCAGCGGGCCGTGTTTCAGCTCGCCGGCTGGGTAGGCTTCGGCGTGGATGTAGGAGATTTCCTTGAGTTTCAGCGCACCTTCCATCGCCACCGGGAATTGCGCGCCACGACCGAGGAACAGGGTGTGGTTTTTCTCGGCGAACAGCTCGGCGATCTTTTCCACAGTGCTGTCCATCGCCAAGGCTTCGCCGAGACGGGTTGGCAGGCGGCGCAGTTCTTCGACCAGACGTGCTTCGACGCCGTCCGCCAGGGTGCCGCGCACTTGGCCCAGCGACAGGGTCAGCAGCAACAGACCGACCAGTTGCGTGGTGAAGGCTTTGGTCGAGGCGACGCCGATTTCGCGGCCAGCCTGGGTCAGCAGAGTGAGATCGGATTCGCGCACCAGCGAGCTGATGCCGACGTTGCAGATCGCCAGACTGGCCAAGAAGCCCAGCTCTTTGGCGTTGCGCAGAGCGGCGAGGGTGTCGGCGGTTTCACCGGATTGCGAGATGGTCACGAACAGGGTGTCCGGTTGTACCACCACTTTGCGGTAGCGGAATTCGCTGGCGACTTCGACCTGGCACGGGATCCCGGCCAGCTCTTCCAGCCAGTAACGCGCGACCATGCCGGCGTGATAACTGGTGCCGCAGGCGACGATTTGTACATTGCGGACTTTGGCGAACAGCTCGGCGGCTTGCGGGCCAAAGGCTTGAACCAATACCTGATCGTTGCTCAGGCGACCTTCGAGGGTGCGTTGAACAACCGCAGGCTGCTCGTGGATTTCCTTGAGCATGTAGTGGCGGTATTCACCTTTGTCGGCGGCTTCGGCACCGTCGCTGTACTGCACGGTCTGGCGCTCGACCGCATCGCCGTTGATGTCCCAGATCTGCACGTTATCGCGGCGAATTTCGGCGATATCGCCTTCTTCCAGATACATGAAGCGGTCGGTGACCTGACGCAGCGCCAACTGGTCAGACGCGAGGAAATTCTCGCCCAGACCCAGACCAATCACCAGCGGACTGCCACTGCGCGCAGCAACCAGACGATCCGGTTGTTTCGCATTGATCACGGCAAGACCGTAAGCACCGTGCAGTTCCTTGACCGTCGCTTTAAGCGCAACGCTCAGGTCTGGCTGATCCTTGAGTTTGTGGCTGAGCAGGTGGGCGATGACTTCGGTGTCAGTGTCCGAAGTAAATACGTAGCCCAGCGCTTTCAGTTGTTCACGCAAGGCTTCGTGGTTTTCGATGATGCCGTTGTGCACCACCGCGATGTCGCCGGAGAAATGCGGGTGCGCGTTGCGTTCGCACGGTGCGCCGTGAGTCGCCCAACGGGTGTGGGCAATACCGAGGCGACCCACCAGTGGATGCTCGGCCAACGCGGCTTCGAGTTCGCTGACTTTGCCCGGGCGCCGCATGCGCTCGAGGGTTTCGTCGTTGGTGAAGACAGCGACACCGGCGCTGTCATAGCCACGGTATTCAAGGCGCTTGAGGCCTTCGAGCAGGATGGCGGTGATATTACGTTCAGCAACTGCGCCGACAATTCCACACATGCTTATTTCTCCTGACTGACAGCCGCGCAAATCACGGTGATACCGCGGGCCTGTATCTGATCGCGCGCTTCGATAGGCAGGCGATCATCGGTAATTAGGGTATGGACGCTGCTCCACGGCAGTTCCAGATTGGGAATCTTGCGACCGATCTTGTCGGCCTCGACCATGACGATGACTTCCCGCGCGACCTCGGCCATGACCCGGCTCAAACCGAGCAGCTCGTTGAAGGTGGTCGTGCCGCGCACCAGATCGATGCCGTCGGCACCAATGAACAACTGGTCGAAGTCGTAAGAGCGTAGTACCTGCTCGGCAACCTGGCCCTGGAAGGATTCCGAATGCGGATCCCAGGTACCGCCGGTCATCAACAGCACCGGTTCGTGTTCGAGTTCGCTCAAGGCGTTGGCGACGTGCAAGGAATTGGTCATCACCACCAGACCGGGCTGTTGGCCAAGCTCCGGAATCATTGCAGCGGTGGTGCTGCCGCTGTCGATGATGATTCGCGCGTGTTCACGGATACGTTTCACCGCCGCGCGGGCAATCGCCTGTTTGTATTTGGAAACGCTCTGCGCAGTCTCCGCGACCAGTTCCTGCGGCATGGTGATCGCCCCGCCGTAGCGGCGCAGTAACAAGCCGTGGCTTTCCAGCGCGGCCAGATCCTTGCGAATCGTAACTTCCGAGGTTTCGAAGCGCTTGGCCAGTTCATCCACACTGACTTCGCCCTGCTCGTTGAGCAAGGCGAGGATGTTGTGACGGCGTTGCGGCGTGTTGCGTTTCGACATAGGGACTTAAGTTTCGTTTCGAAAGATAACGGAAGTAATCAAAACCTATCGCCCTCAAATCGTCAACCCATCGCCCATAAAAAATCGCAACCACCGACAATTCCCGTAGGAGCTGCCGAAGGCTGCGATCTTTTGATCTTGAAGCCGCTGTGGATAACTCAGTCCTTCTTGATCTTCTCCGGCCGCTTCCAGCCGTCGATATTCCTCTGCCGCGCTCGGCCAACGGCCAACTGCGCGTTATCCACATTCTGCGTAATGGTCGACCCGGCCGCCGTGGTCGCCCCGGCAGAGATATCCACAGGCGCGACCAACGAATTATTGGAGCCAATGAACACATCAGCACCCAACACGGTTTTCCACTTGTTGGCACCGTCGTAGTTGCAGGTGATGGTGCCCGCGCCGATGTTGGTACGCGCTCCGATCTCGGCATCGCCCAGATAAGTCAGATGTCCCGCCTTGGCGCCTTCGCCCATGTGGGCATTTTTCAGCTCAACGAAGTTACCCACATGCGCGCGTGCTTCAAGCACGGTGCCTGGACGCAGACGCGCGAACGGGCCGGCATCGCTGCCCTCGCCCATAACAGCGCCTTCGATATGACTGTTGGCCTTGATCACCACGCCTTTGCGCAGGGTGCTGTCCTTGATCACGCAATTCGGGCCGATGACCACGTCGTCTTCGATGACAACGTTGCCTTCGAGGATCACGTTGATATCGATCAGCACATCGCGGCCCACGCTGACTTCGCCTCGCACGTCGAAACGCGCCGGGTCACGCAGGGTCACGCCTTGCGCCATCAAGCGACGGCCAGCACGCAACTGGTAATGACGCTCCAGCTCGGACAACTGCTTGCGATCGTTGGCGCCCTGCACTTCCATCGGGTCGTGCGGCTGCTCGGTGGCGACAACCAGACCGTCACTGACTGCCATCTCGATCACGTCGGTCAGGTAGTACTCGCCCTGCGCGTTGTTGTTCGACAGACGGCTCATCCAGTCGGCCAGACGATTGGCCGGAACAGCGAGGATACCGGTGTTGCCTTCAGTGATCGCGCGTTGCGCTGCGCTGGCATCTTTATGCTCAACGATCGCGGCCACCTTGCCGTCAGCATCGCGCACGATGCGGCCATAACCGGTTGGGTCTTCCAGTTCGACAGTGAGCAAACCCATCTGCCCGGGCACGACGTGTTTGAGCAGACGTTGCAGGGTTTCGACTTCGATCAGCGGTACGTCACCGTAAAGAATGAGCACAGTGTCGGCAGTAATGAACGGCACCGCTTGCGCAGTGGCGTGACCGGTACCGAGTTGTTTGTCTTGCAGGACGAAATTCAGATCATCAGCGGCCAGGCGTTCACGCACCACATCGGCGCCATGGCCGATCACGACATGAATGCGTTGTGGCTCAAGTTGCCGGGCGCTGTGGATAACATGACCCAGCATGGAATTGCCGGCAATCGGATGCAGCACCTTCGGCAGGGCTGAACGCATACGGGTGCCTTGACCGGCCGCGAGGATAACGATTTCAAGAGACATGACTGGCTACCAATCCTGGGTGGTCAGCAACTGCGACCGGTTTTTAGGAATTCGGAAAAGAAAAAAGGGTAGCCGAGGCTACCCTTTTTTATCAATCGCACAACAAGTGGCTGACGGATTAACCGCCAAACTTCTTGCGGATCTGCTGGACGGTGCGCAGCTGAGCTGCAGCCTCGGCCAGACGTGCTGACGCAGCGCTGTAGTCGAAATCAGCGCCTTTTTCATGCAGAGCATGCTCAGCAGCCTTGAGAGCGGCTTGAGCCTGAGCTTCATCCAGGTCGGCGGCACGTTGCACAGTGTCGGCAAGCACTTTGACCATGTTCGGCTGAACCTCGAGGAAACCACCAGAGATGTAGAACACCTCGGGTTCCCCGCCTTGCTTGATCAGGCGGATCGGACCTGGCTTCAGATTAGTGATCAGCGGCGCGTGACCCAGAGCGATACCAAGATCACCCAGTGCACCGTGCGCAATCACCATCTCGACCAGGCCGGAAAAGATTTCTCCTTCCGCGCTGACGATATCGCAATGGACTGTCATAGCCATCTGATTGCCTCAACCTAAATTAGCGCCCGTTGCCGGGCGCCGGGATTACAGTTTCTTGGCTTTCTCGATCGCTTCTTCGATGCCGCCAACCATGTAGAACGCTTGTTCTGGCAGGTGGTCGTAGTCACCGTTGAGGATGCCTTTGAAGCCAGCAATGGTGTCTTTCAGGGAAACGTATTTACCCGAAGCACCGGTGAAGACTTCAGCCACGAAGAACGGCTGCGACAAGAAGCGCTGGATCTTACGAGCACGGTTTACCAACTGCTTGTCGGCTTCCGACAGCTCGTCCATACCCAGGATCGCGATGATGTCCTTCAGCTCTTTGTAACGTTGCAGAACGTACTGAACGCCGCGAGCGGTGTCGTAGTGGTCCTGGCCGATTACGTTCGGGTCCAGCTGGCGCGAAGTCGAATCCAGTGGATCTACCGCTGGGTAGATACCCAGGGAAGCGATGTCACGGGACAGAACGACGGTGGCGTCCAAGTGGGCGAAGGTGGTCGCTGGCGACGGGTCGGTCAAGTCATCCGCAGGTACGTATACCGCTTGGATCGAAGTGATCGAACCTTCCTTGGTCGAAGTGATACGTTCTTGCAGAACGCCCATCTCTTCAGCCAGGGTCGGCTGGTAACCTACTGCCGAAGGCATACGGCCCAGCAGTGCGGATACTTCAGTACCGGCCAGGGTGTAACGATAGATGTTGTCGACGAACAGCAGAACGTCGTTACCTTCGTCACGGAACTTCTCGGCCATAGTCAGGCCGGTCAGTGCTACGCGCAGACGGTTACCCGGCGGCTCGTTCATCTGACCGTAAACCAGTGCCACTTTGTCCAGAACGTTGGAGTCCTTCATCTCGTGGTAGAAGTCGTTACCCTCACGAGTACGCTCACCCACACCGGCGAACACGGAATAACCGCTGTGCTCGATGGCGATGTTACGGATCAGTTCCATCATGTTTACGGTTTTGCCTACACCGGCACCACCGAACAGACCGACTTTACCGCCTTTGGCAAACGGGCAAACCAGGTCGATAACCTTGATGCCGGTTTCCAGCAGGTCGTTGCCGCCTGCCTGTTCAGCGAACGAAGGCGCTGGACGGTGAATGCCCCAACGCTCTTCGGTGTCGATCGGGCCAGCTTCGTCGATCGGGTTACCGAGGACGTCCATGATCCGGCCCAGGGTCGCTTTACCGACCGGTACGGAGATGGCTGCGCCAGAATCGGTGACTTCCAGACCGCGCTTCAAGCCCTCGGTGGAACCCATCGCAATGGTGCGAACCACGCCGTCGCCCAGCTGTTGCTGAACTTCCAGAGTGGTTTCAGCCGCGCTCACTACTTTCAGCGCGTTGTAGATGCTCGGTACGCTGTCGCGTGGAAATTCCACGTCGATAACGGCGCCGATGATTTGAACGATACGTCCGCTACTCATAGCTGGATCCTCTGAATATTTGAACCGTTAAACCGCGGCAGCGCCGCCGACGATTTCCGAGATCTCTTGGGTGATCGCAGCCTGACGCGCCTTGTTGTAGATCAGCTGCAAATCGCTGATCAAATCACCGGCGTTGTCGGTAGCGTTCTTCATCGCGATCATCCGCGCAGCTTGTTCAGCCGCGTTGTTCTCGACCACCGCCTGGTAGACCTGCGACTCAACGTAGCGGACCATCAAGCCGTCAAGCAGCTCTTTGGCATCCGGTTCGTAGAGATAGTCCCAGTGATGCTTGAGATCCTGATCCGGGGTGGCCACCAGTGGAATCAACTGCTCCACGGTAGGCTGTTGCGTCATGGTGTTGATGAACTTGTTGGACACCACGGACAGGCGGTCAATACGGCCGTCCAGGTAGGCATCCAGCATCACCTTGACGCTGCCGATCAGATCATTGATCGACGGCTCTTCACCCAGGTGGCTGATAGCTGCAACGACGTTACCGCCGAAGTTGCGGAAAAAGGCCGCACCTTTGCTACCAACGACACACAGATCAATCTCGACGCCGTTTTCGCGGTTTACCGCCATGTCCTTGACCAGGGCCTTGAACAGGTTGGTGTTCAAGCCGCCGCACAAACCACGGTCACTGCTCACAACGACATAACCCACACGCTTGATTTCGCGGTCGATCATGAACGGGTGGCGGTATTCCGGGTTGGCGTTGGCCAGATGCCCAATTACCTGGCGGATACGCTCCGCATAAGGACGGCTAGCAGCCATGCGCATTTGTGCCTTGCGCATTTTGCTGACCGCCACTTTTTCCATGGCGCTGGTAATCTTTTGCGTGCTTTTGATGCTCGCAATCTTACTGCGAATCTCTTTTGCGCCTGCCATGTAACACCTATCAGGTTAGCAAGCGGGAGCCTCGCGGCTCCCGCTGCGGCTTACCAGGTTTGGGTGGCCTTGAACTTCTCGATACCGGCTTTCATGCCAGCGTCGATTTCGTCATTGAAGTCACCTTTAACGTTGATCTTGGCCATCAAATCGGCGTGATCGCGGTTGAAGAAAGCAATCAGCGCTTGTTCGAAGCTGCCGATCTTGGCGATTTCAATGTCAGTCAGGAACCCACGCTCAGCGGCATACAGCGACAGCGCCATGTCAGCGATCGACATTGGTGCGTATTGCTTCTGCTTCATCAGCTCGGTAACGCGCTGACCATGCTCAAGTTGCTTACGGGTCGCTTCGTCCAGGTCAGAAGCGAACTGGGCGAATGCCGCCAGTTCACGGTACTGAGCCAGAGCGGTACGGATACCACCGGAGAGCTTCTTGATGATCTTGGTCTGAGCGGCACCACCCACACGGGATACCGAAACACCGGCGTTCACTGCAGGGCGGATGCCCGAGTTGAACATGGCCGATTCCAGGAAGATCTGACCGTCGGTGATGGAAATCACGTTGGTCGGAACGAACGCGGAAACGTCGCCAGCCTGGGTTTCGATGATCGGCAGTGCGGTCAGGGAACCGGTTTTGCCGGTCACTGCGCCGTTGGTGAACTTCTCTACGTACTCTTCCGAAACGCGGGATGCGCGCTCCAGCAGACGGGAGTGGAGATAGAACACGTCGCCTGGGTAAGCTTCACGGCCTGGTGGACGGCGCAGCAGCAGGGAAATCTGGCGGTAAGCCACTGCTTGCTTGGACAGATCGTCATAAACGATCAGCGCGTCTTCACCGCGGTCGCGGAAGAATTCACCCATGGTGCAACCGGAGTACGGTGCCAGGAATTGCAGCGCAGGAGATTCCGAAGCACTGGCAGCCACGATGATCGTGTTAGCCAGGGCGCCGTTTTCTTCCAGCTTGCGAACCACGTTGGCGATGGTCGATTGTTTCTGACCGATGGCTACGTAGACGCAGAAAATGCCGCTGTCTTTCTGGTTGATGATCGCGTCGATCGCCAGAGCGGTTTTACCGATCTGACGGTCACCGATGATCAGCTCACGCTGGCCACGGCCGACAGGGATCATGGCATCGACAGCCTTGTAGCCAGTCTGTACAGGCTGGTCTACCGACTTACGCCAGATCACGCCCGGAGCAACTTTCTCGACCGCGTCGGTCAAGGTGTTGCCCAGTGGACCTTTGCCGTCAACAGGGTTACCCAGTGCGTCGACTACGCGACCCAGCAGTTCCTTACCAACCGGAACTTCGAGGATGCGGCCGGTGCACTTGGCGCTCATGCCTTCAGCCAGAGACTGGTAAGCGCCCAATACAACGGCACCTACGGAGTCTTGCTCCAGGTTGAGAGCCATACCGTAGACGCCGCCCGGAAACTCGATCATCTCGCCGTACATAACATCGGCCAGACCGTGAATCCGCACGATGCCGTCAGATACGCTGACGACAGTGCCTTCGTTACGGGCTTGGGAGGTCACATCGAGCTTGTCGATGCGGCCCTTGATAATTTCACTTATTTCGGAAGGATTGAGTTGCTGCATTGCTCTGCTGCCCCTTCAAACTCAAGATTTCAATGCTTCGGCAAGTTTCGCGATTTTGCCGCGAATCGAGCCATCGATAACCAGGTCGCCGGCGCGGATAACGACACCACCTATAAGGGCAGCATCCTCCGCAACTTGCAGGCGCACTTCCCGGTTGAGTCGTGCACTGAGAACCTTGGCGAGTTTGTCTTGCTGTTCTTGGTTCAATGCAAAAGCACTGGTCACTTCAACGTCTACCGACTTCTCTTGTTCGGCCTTGTACAGGTCGAAAAGAGCGGCAATCTCCGGCAGAAGCGGGAGACGGTCGTTTTCGGCAACGACATTGATGAAGTTCTGTGCCTTGGCATCAAACTTGTCGCCGCACACGTCAATAAACGTGGCGGCCTTTTCTGCGCTCGTCAGTCGCGGGGCCTTGAGCACGCGCTGCATGGTGTCATCTTGTGACACCGCTGCAGCCAGGCCGAGCATGGCTGACCAATTGGCCAGTTGCTGGTGGGCCTGAGCGTGCTCGAAGGCCGCCTTAGCGTAAGGTCGGGCCAACGTGGTCAGTTCTGCCATGATCGCCCTCGCTTAGATTTCAGCAGCCAGTTGGTTAACCAGCTCTGCGTGCGCGTTTTGATCGATTGTGGCACCCAGGATCTTCTCGGCGCCGCCGACAGCCAGCAAGCCCACTTGGGCACGCAGCTTGTCTTTGACACTGTTCAGTTCCTGTTCGATCTCGGCTTGAGCCTGAACCTTCACACGGTCAGCATCGACACGGGCCTTTTCAACGGCCTCTTCGACAATCTGGTTACCGCGTTTCTTGGCTTGCTCGATGATTTCAGCTGCCTGAGCTTTCGCTTCGCGCAGTTGCTGACCCGCTTTTTCTTGGGCCAACTCCAGGTCGCGAGCTGCACGGCTGGCAGCGTCCAGACCATCAGCGATCTTCTTTTGACGTTCGTGCAGAGCAGCGATGACCGGAGGCCATACATACTTCATGCAGAACAGTACAAAAATCAGGAACGCAACGGACTGGCCAATCAGGGTCGCATTAATGTTCACGCCAACACCTCGCAGTTACGTTGTCCATCACATCAAATTACTCGGAAGAATCCGGGTAATTAGCCAGCGATCTGACCAACGAACGGGTTCGCAAAGGTGAAGAACAGAGCGATACCAACACCGATCATGGTTACGGCGTCGAGCAGACCGGCAACGATGAACATTTTAACTTGCAGCATTGGAACCATTTCTGGCTGACGCGCTGCGCCTTCCAGGAACTTGCCGCCCAGCAGGCCGAAACCAATTGCGGTACCCAGTGCGCCCAGGCCGATCAACAGTGCAACAGCGATAGCGGTTAGACCAACTACAGTTTCCATCTTTCCTCCCGACTTTTACGTCGTATGGTTTAGGTTTTTTAGATTAAAGCGGTAAAACAAATCGTTTCAGGTGCCCTGTGAAGAGCCCCTTCCCGTTTGACCGGGAAGGACATCAGACTAGTCGAGACTGGTCTTAATGGTTTTCTTCGTGCGCCATCGACAGGTAGACGATGGTCAGCATCATGAAGATGAACGCCTGCAGCGTGATGATCAGGATGTGGAACACAGCCCACGCCCACTGCAGAACAACGCCCAGGCCGCTCAGCCAGAGCAGACCGCTGCCGAACATCACAGCGATCAGAATGAACACCAGCTCGCCGGCATACATGTTGCCGAACAGACGCAGAGCCAGAGAGATCGGTTTGGCGATCAGGGTCACGAATTCCAGCAGGAAGTTCACCGGGATCAGCAGGGCTTGAACGAAGATGTTCTTGCTGCCGAACGGGTGCAGGGTCAGTTCGCCGATGAAGCCGCCGAAGCCCTTGACCTTGATGCTATAGAAAATGATCAGTGCGAAAACCGAGAACGCCATGCCCAGGGTCGCGTTCGGGTCGGTAGTCGACACGGCGCGGAACGGGATGTGGTGGTCGCCGGAGATCAGGATGGCCAGCTGAGGAATCCAGTCGACCGGTACCAGGTCGACGGCGTTCATCAGGAACACCCAGACGAAGATGGTCAGTGCCAGCGGTGCAATCACCGGGCTACGGCCATGGAAGCTGTCTTTCACGCTGCCATCGACGAATTCGACCAATACTTCAACGAAGTTCTGCAAAGCACCCGGCTGACCCGAAGTCGCTTTCTTTGCCGCCATGCGGAAAAGAAGTACGAAGATCAGACCCAACGCGACCGACCAGCCGAGAGTATCGACGTGGAAAGCCCAGAAGCCCATTTCTTTGGCTTCTGCTGCGGTATGGGCAAAGCCCCAGCCGCCGTTAGGTAGCTGACCGAAGGTCAGGTTCTGCAAGTGGTGCTGGATATAGCCCGAAGCGGTTGTTTCTGCCATGGTTGCCTCAAACGCCCTAAGGTCTCGAAAGTCTTGTTCTCATCAGCAGGGGAGCGAACCAGCTGACCGACTGAGTCAGCACGAACGCGCCGAATACAGCTATCGGCGCCAGTGGCTTCACACCTGCAAACACCAGTGCAAAGAGCACTGCCGTCAAAATCAGTTTGCCTGCCTCGCCGGCATAAAATGACCGGACGATGGACTGGGCTGCTCGGGCGCCGGAAAACCGAAATGCCTTGTGAGCGAAATAAACATTGGGCAGCAAGGCTATCAGGCCTCCGCAAAGTCCCGAGTATCCGGCAACGACTCCGTGCCATTGCCAGAGCGCCAAAGCGGCAATGAGCAAAATGACAAATTGAGCCATTAACACCGGAAAAACCGCCAGGCGATGGAACGGCAGGCGGTTTGGCTTGCGGGTTTCCATCACGTTTGCTCTCCAATGGTCGGCTGCCAGAATTCAATAACTTGGCATAATTTGTGCCGACAAAATGCGCGCAGAGTATAGGGGCGGTTCTGCCCCTATTCAACTGTCAGGTAGTGATTTCCGACTGCGCGCTACATGAGGAAATGTTTCAGCGGATGTGTGCGAGCACACCTTGAAGCTCATCGAGGGAGTTGTAACCGATCACCAACTGACCCTTTCCCTTCTTGCCGTGGCGAATCTGCACCGCAGAGCCTAGGCGCTCGGCCAGACGCTGTTCGAGACGAGCGATATCCGGGTCGGGTTTGGTCGCCTCCACAGGCTCCGGTTTGCCACTCAACCACTGACGAACCAGTGCCTCAGTTTGGCGCACAGTGAGACCGCGTGCGACAACATGTCGCGCCCCTTCTACCTGTTGATTGTCCGGCAGACCGAGCAATGCACGGGCGTGACCCATTTCCAGGTCGCCGTGGGACAGCATGGTCTTGATGACTTCCGGCAACGCAATAAGCCGCAACAGGTTAGCCACAGTGACGCGGGACTTACCCACAGCCTCGGCAACTTGTTGCTGAGTGAGCTGGAATTCCTGCTGCAAACGCTGCAGAGCCACCGCTTCTTCGATCGGATTGAGGTCTTCGCGCTGGATGTTCTCGATCAGCGCGATGGCGATTGCGGTTTCATCCGGCACATCGCGGACCATCGCCGGGATGGTTTCCTGGCCGGCTTGCTGACTTGCGCGCCAGCGACGTTCACCGGCGATGATCTCGAAGCGGCCACCGCCAATCGGGCGCACCACGATCGGCTGCATTACGCCTTGCGCCTTGATCGACGCTGCCAGTTCTTCCAGCGCCTGCGGATCCATGTCACGGCGCGGCTGGTATTTACCGCGCTGCAGCAGATCCAGCGGCAGATGTTGCAACTCACGGGTGTCAGCCTGCGCGGCTTGTTCTTCCAGCGCGCTGACGGTCGGACCACTCAGCAGTGCATCCAGTCCACGTCCGAGACCTCGTTTCTTGACGGCCATGGGGATTCCTTAAGTTGCCTGAGCGGCGGCGATGCGTGAATTTTTGCGCTGACGGCGAACCATCTCGCCGGCCAGGGCCAGATAAGCCAAGGCGCCACGCGATTGTTTGTCGTAGGCCAGCGCCGGCATGCCGTAGCTCGGCGCTTCGGCCAGACGGATGTTGCGCGGGATCACCGTGTCGTAGAGCTGCTCGCCGAAGTGTTCCTTGAGCTGCGCCGAAACGTCATTCATCAGGCTCAGGCGCGGGTCATACATGGTCCGCAGCAGGCCTTCGACTTTCAGGTTCGGATTGAGCAGTTCGGCGATGCGCTTGATGTTATCCACAAGGTCGCTCAGCCCTTCGAGCGCAAAGTACTCGCACTGCATGGGGATAATGACCCCATCGGCGGCGACCAATGCGTTCAGCGTAAGCATCGACAGCGACGGCGGGCAGTCGATCAAAATGTAATCGTAGTTTTCGCGGATCGGCGCCAGCGCGCTGCGCAGACGGCTTTCCTTCATCTGCATTTCCAGCAGCACCACTTCGGCCGCCGTCAAATCGCGGTTGGCCGGCAGCAGTTGATAACCGCCGTGCTCGGAATAGTGCATGGCCTGGGCCAGATCGCATTCGCCGATCAGCAGGTCGTAGACCGAGTTTTCCAGGCCGTGTTTATCCACACCGCTACCCATGGTGGCGTTGCCTTGTGGATCGAGATCGATCAACAGCACCCGGCGCTTGGTCGCGACCAGGGATGCTGCGAGGTTGATGCAGGTGGTGGTCTTGCCCACACCACCCTTCTGGTTCGCTATCGCGAATACCTTAGCCATTCTTGCTTGTGTTCCCAATCATGCCGTGCGGCGCAGTATCAGCAGATGGCGTTGGCCTTGGCAACCGGGTACGGCCAGGGCGTGTTCGCTATCGAGTTTGAAGTCTGCCGGCAATGCTACCAGCTCATCGGCCGGATGAACGCCCTTCATTGCCAGCCAGCGTGTATCGGCATCGCCGAGGTGGCGAGTCCAGTTGGTGAAGTTTTCCATGCTGCTGAACGCCCGGGAAATGATCCCGTTGAACGGCTGCGCAGGCTGGAACGCTTCGACACGACTGTGGATAACTTGCAGGTTATCCAGTTTGAGTTCGAGTTTGACCTGAGTCAGGAAGCGGGTTTTCTTGCCGTTGCTGTCCAGACAGGTCACTTGCGAGTCTGGATACAAAATCGCCAACGGGATTCCCGGCATGCCGCCGCCGCTGCCAACGTCAAGCCAGCGACCATTTTCAATGAACGACATCACGCTGAGACTATCGAGCAAGTGCCGCGAAACCATTTCGTCCGGATCGCGCACGGCGGTCAGGTTGTAGGCCTGGTTCCATTTGATCAACAGGGCCAGATAACCCAGCAGCAATTCGTGCTGGGTTTCAGTGAGATTGACACCGAGCTCGCGGGCTCCTGTGGATAACTCTTCGGCGTGTTGCGAAGTGACCTTAGAACTCAAGCGCTTTGCTCCAACTGACGGCCCGCGCCGCGTTTTTTCAAATGAATCATCAACAGCGAAATCGCTGCCGGGGTCACACCCGGGATCCGCGAAGCCTGGCCCAGCGTCTCTGGTCGAGTCGCGCCAAGCTTGCTCTGGATCTCCTTGGAGAGACCGGAAATGTTGGTGTAATCGATATCCACAGGCAATTTCGTGTCTTCACTGGCGCGCAGACGGGCGATTTCGTCCTGTTGGCGGTCGATGTAACCGGCGTATTTGGTCTTGATTTCAACCTGTTCGGCGACCTGTGGATCTTCCGCGCCGTTCCCGGTCACTTCGACCAGACCAGCGTAGTCGATTTCCGGACGACTCAAGAGGTTGAGCAAGTTGTATTCGTGAGTCAGCGGCGTGCCGAATTTCTCGGCAATCGCATCGCCCTGCTGCGTGTTCGGGCGAACCCAAGTGCTTTTCAGGCGCTGTTCTTCCAGCTCGATGCTTTCGCGTTTCTTGCAGAAGGCCGCCCAACGGGCGTCATCGACCAGACCGAGTTCGCGACCTTTTTCGGTCAGACGCAGGTCGGCGTTGTCTTCGCGCAGAATCAGGCGGTACTCGGCACGGGAAGTGAACATGCGGTACGGCTCTTGAGTGCCAAGGGTGATCAGGTCGTCGACCAACACGCCGATGTACGCCTCATCGCGACGCGGGCACCAGGCTTCTTTGCCCTTGGCGCGCAGTGCGGCGTTGGCGCCAGCGAGCAAACCTTGGGCGCCGGCTTCTTCGTAGCCGGTGGTGCCGTTGATTTGCCCGGCGAAGAACAGACCGCCAATGACTTTGGTTTCCAGGCTGTACTTCAGGTCGCGCGGATCGAAGTAGTCGTACTCGATGGCATAGCCCGGACGCACGATGTGTGCGTTTTCCATGCCGCGGATCGATTGCACGATCTGCAATTGCACGTCGAACGGCAAGCTTGTGGATATCCCGTTCGGGTACAGCTCATGGGTGGTCAAACCTTCCGGTTCGATAAACACCTGATGGCTTTCCTTGTCGGCAAAGCGGTGGATCTTGTCTTCGATCGACGGGCAATAACGCGGACCGATGCCTTCGATTTCACCGGCAGCCGAATACATCGGCGAACGATCGAGGTTCGCGGCAATGATTTCGTGGGTGCGGGCGTTGGTGTGCGTAATCCAGCAGCTCACTTGGCGTGGATGCTGTTCTTTGTTGCCCATGAACGACATCACCGGGATCGGCGTATCGCCGGGCTGCTCGGTCATTACCGAGAAATCCACAGACTTGCCGTCGATACGCGGCGGTGTACCGGTTTTCAGGCGACCGACCCGCAGAGGCATTTCACGCAGACGGTGAGCCAGCGCGATCGACGGTGGATCACCGGCTCGACCGCCGGAAAAATTCTGCAAACCGATGTGGATAAGTCCGCCGAGGAAGGTACCGGTGGTCAACACCACGGAATCGGCGAAGAAGCGCAGACCCATTTGCGTGACAACACCGCGGACTTGTTCCTGTTCGACGATCAGATCGTCAGCAGCTTGTTGAAATATCCACAGGTTCGGCTGGTTTTCCAGGATTTCACGGACAGCGGCTTTGTACAGAATCCGGTCAGCTTGCGCACGGGTCGCCCGTACGGCTGGGCCTTTGCGGCTGTTCAACACGCGAAACTGGATGCCGCCCAAATCGGTGGCCATGGCCATCGCGCCGCCGAGGGCATCGATTTCCTTGACCAGATGGCTTTTGCCAATGCCACCAATGGCCGGGTTGCAACTCATGGCTCCGAGGGTTTCCACGTTATGCGTCAGCAACAGGGTTTTTGCCCCCATACGTGCTGAGGCCAGTGCTGCCTCGGTACCGGCATGACCGCCGCCGATGACGATCACTTCAAAACGGGAAGGGAAATCCACCACGCACCTCGTGCCTGCTTAAGTAGGTAATTCAGGAATAGTTTGAGATCAGGTTTCTGGACCTGGTCGACAAGTATAGGGACTTCGCCCTTCCTAAAGAACCCTTTGCACAAAATTTAACCAGCTGTGGAGAACTCGAGGTTAAAAGAATAAAAAAGAGAGAAATTTATAAAACCTTTGTTTTTATGTTTATTTCTACTGAGTCACGTTTCTGTGGATAGATCGCTACAGGCCTTTATATTCAATATGTACAGAGATTCAAAACCCTGTGACCATGTGCCAATGAGGACCTTGGATAACCGGTTTAAGCCTGTGGATGAAAGGGGTGTTTATCCACAGGGGCGGTTATGTCCAGTTTTCAGGCCCTGTTATCAACTGCCCTCAGTGGCAGTTATTCACAGGGCTTAATCCACAGAAAAACGATACAACGGCTTTTTCACAGCGCAAAAAAAACGCCAGCGAGGGTTCGCTGGCGACAAAGAAGCCGATGGAGGGAAGTGCGAGGGCTATTGTGAGAGAACGTAACAGGGGCTAATAATAGGCATTATCATTAACTCATCAGTTTTTCCCCATGTCCCTACCCGCCCACACTGCTGCGATCGAGCAAATCTACGAGCAACACCATTCGTGGCTATATGGCTGGCTCAAGGGCAAATTGCATGACGCCTGCGATGCGGCCGATGTAGCGCATGACACGTTTGTGCGGATTCTCGCGGCGCGCAACGCCGCGCATATTCGTGAACCACGGGACTATCTGGCGACTGTTGCACGCGGGCTGGTGATCGATCGTTATCGCAGGAAGGCTATCGAAGCTGCGTATTTGCAGACCGTGGCAGCTCGACCGCAAGCCACCGCCATCAGCGAGGAAGACAAGGCGCTGATCATCGAAACTCTGGTCGCTGTGGATAAAGCCTTGGCGGGGCTTGGCCCCAGAAGCCAACAGATTTTCATGCTGTCGCAGATCGATGGCCGGACTTATCAACAGATCGCCCTGCAGCTAAAGGTTTCGCTGACCACGGTGAAGAAACACATGATCCGTGCCCTGACGGAATGTGCCCTGATCATGGCGCAACATTGATGGCCATCGCTCCCGATCGCCAGGTTTTCGAAGCCGCCGCCAGTTGGTATGTGCAGTTTCAGGCGGACCCGCCGACGCTCGCCGAACAGAAGGCCTGGCAGCTGTGGATAGACAGTGATCCAGCGCACCTAGCGGCATGGAACCAGATGGAACAACTGCAGCGCCACCTCGGTACGTTGCCGCCTGATTTGAAACGTCGCGCCCTGAATACCGGGCAGCAACGACGCCAGGTGCTCAAGTTGTTGCTGCTCGCTGCGGGGACGGGGTTCGTTGGCTGGAATGTCCAGCAACACACATCGCAGGGGAATGTCTGGGCCGACTATAAAACTGGCGTTGGCCAGCGTCGCAACCTGACATTGGCTGATGGCAGTCAGATTCAGCTCAACACCGACACTGCCATTGACGTGTCTTTTGATCCGACGCAGCGGCTGATTCGCCTGCGCTCCGGCGAGATCCTGATTCAAACCGGCAAACTTGGCGATCAACGGCCCTTTTTCGTCGACACCCGTGATGGCCGGATTCAAGCGCTGGGCACCCGGTTTTCCGTACATCAGTTATCGGAGTCTACCCGTGTCGGTGTGCTGGAAGACCGGATCAGCGTTCAGCCTGCTGATCTATCAACAGCCGCAATTATTCTGAACGCAGGCGAAGGGGCCGACTTTGATCGTCGACACATCGGGCTCACTCATCCCTTCAAATCCACGGAAGTGGCGTGGACCAATGGCCAGTTGATTGTGCTCAATGCACGCTTGGGCGACGTGATTGAAGAATTGGGCCGCTATCGCCGCGGTGTTTTGCACTGCGATAACCGCGCGCGGGATCTGCGGGTATCCGGCACATTCCGGCTCGACTCCACCGATGCAGTGCTGGCCAATCTTCAGGCTTCGCTGCCAATCGACGTGCGCTATTTCACCCGTTACTGGGTCTCGATCAGCCACAGCGCTTGATCGAAATGTCACTTGGGGAAAATAAATCGACAACAGGGTTATCTTTTTTTGCCCTGACCCGGCCCTACAGGTAATCGCGATAAACGCGGCTCTTTGCCACCTTCAGGGCTAATCCACACATGCGTCTTTCCACGTTTCGTCAGCGTTTTTCCTACCACTGCATTGCTTACAGCCTACTGATGACCAGCGCTGCGTCCTGCCTGGTGATTAGCCATAACGCGATCGCTGCAACGGTCGCCCAGCGTTATGCCATTGCCGCCGGCCCGCTGGACAATGCCTTGAGCCAGTTCGCCTCCGCTGCGAATGTAATCCTGTCGTTCTCGCCGCAACAGACCAGCCGTTTGCGCGGTGCCGGTTTGAACGGCGATTTCACCGTCGACCAGGGTTTCGCCCAACTGCTGCAAGGCTCGGGGTTGCAAGCCGTACCACAGGCGCCGGGCAGTTACATTTTGCAGGCACTGCCCAACGGCGACGCACTGGAATTGGCCCCGACCAACATTAACGGTCAGTTGGCCAATCCGATGAATCTGGATTACGCCGCCGACGTCGGATACAAGGCGCAGAACAGCCGGATCGGTACGAAAACCAGTACGCCATTGTCGGAAACACCGCGTTCCGTGTCCGTCGTCACTGCCCAGCGCATGAAAGATCAGAAATCTCAGACACTCACTGAAGTACTCGGCTACGTTCCGGGAATCTTCGCGCCACCCTTTGCCGCCGGCGACAGTCTGGCTGGAGACCTGTTCTACATTCGCGGTTTCAACGCTACCGATTATGGCTACGGTCTTTTGCGCGATGGACTACGCGTACAGGGCAATCGTTATGACACCAGCACCGAGCCTTACGGACTTGAGCGGGTCGAGATTTTCCGCGGCCCGTCTTCTCTGTTGTATGGGGAAAACGCACCGGGCGGTCTGGTCAATCTTGTTAGCAAACGTCCGACCGCTGCACCGCAGGGCGAAGTGCAATTGGGTTATGGCTCGAACAATCGCCGGCAGATCGGCGTCGATGTCTCCGGTCCACTCAATGACAGCGGCAACGTTCTCGGGCGGGTGGTGATGCTTGGGCGCAAGTCGGACACCCAGACCGATCATGTCCCGGACGACCGGATCTACATTGCGCCATCCCTGACCCTGAATTTCGATGATTTCAACACGCTGACTCTGCTGGCCAACTACCAGAAGGATCACACCAACATGGAACTTGGCCTACCGGCGGCCGGTACTTTGCTGACAAACTCCAACGGCAAGTTATCCAAAGGCACCCTGCTCGGCGACCCGGACTGGAACACTTTCGAACGGGAAACCTGGAGCACCGGTTACGAGTTCAGCCACTCGTTCAACGACGATTGGCAGTTCCGTCAGAACTCGTGCTACATGCAGTCGCGCATTACCCGTCACGAAACCTGGCCGGGCAACCTCAACAACGCCGGGTTTGGCACACGCCTGAACATGACTGCGTACGATCGCTTCAACAAGTCGATGGTGTACTCGCTGGATAACCAGCTGGAAGGCAAGTTCCAGGTCGGCGGTCTGGAGAACACCGTGTTGTTCGGCGCCAGCTACGACCGTACCTCGTTCAATCAGGACTGGAACGCTGGCATCGTCGGGCCGATCGATGTGTATAACCCTGTGTACCTACGTGACCCGACGACACCGATTGCTGTGCAAAACACCTTGCTCGAGCAACAGATGAAAGGTGTTTATGCACAGATCCAAAGCAAGTACGACCATTGGTTGTTTCTGCTCGGTGGCCGTCAGGACTGGGTCGACAGTGATTTCCGCGACAAGGTCGCCCAGTCGAGCGACATCAGTTCCGAGGACAAGAAGTTCACCTATCAGGGCGGCGTGATGTACCAGTTCGACAACGGCATGACGCCGTATGTCAGCTATTCCACCTCGTTCGTACCGGTGCAGCAGATTTCCAATGCCGGCGCACCGCTCGACCCGATCACCAGCAGCCAATACGAAGTGGGTCTGAAATACGAACCGATCGGCTGGGATACTGCGTTTACCGCTTCGGTGTACGACCTGCGCAAAAAGGACGACACCTACTTCGACTCGACGACAGCGACCTACCGCCAGGTCGGCGAAAGCCGTTCCAAAGGTGTGGAACTGGAACTGAACAGCAATCTGACCCAGAACCTCAATGTGACAGCGGCCTACACCTACACCGATGCGCGGATTACCAAAGATGCCGCGACGTCATTGGTCAAAGGCCATCAAATGACCGGGGTGCCACGTAATCAGGCTTCGGTCTGGACGAAATACCGATTCCTCGATGGCGACTTGAAAGGCCTGTATGTCGGCGGTGGTGTGCGTTACTTCGACAGTGCCTTCGCCTACACCTCGCCTTCTCTGTACGGCAAGCTCGATGCCGGCGATGTCACGTTGGTGGATGCGGCGATCGGTTATCAAATCGACACGAATTGGAGCGTCGATCTGAACGCGAAAAACCTGTTCGACAAGGAATATGTGTCGGGATGCAACGATGCTGGTCGTTGTTATTGGGGCGAAGATCGCACCTTGCTGGGGACGGTGTCTTACAACTGGTAAAGCAAAAAAGGGGCTGTGGATAAATATTCCACAGCCCCTTTTGTTATTTGCCGATGCAGAAGCTGGAAAAGATCCTTCCCAGCAGATCATCGGAGCTGAACGCCCCGGTGATTTCACCCAGAGAATGCTGGGCCTGACGCAAATCTTCGGCGAGCAATTCGCCGGCGCCGGCCAATGTCAGTTGCGCGCGGCCGTGTTCCAACGCGGCGCTGGCGTGACGTAATGCCTCCAAATGGCGGCGACGTGCACTGAAGCTGCTTTCCGAAGTTTGCTCGTAACCCATGCAGGCTTTGAGATGGTCACGCAGCAAGTCCAGCCCTTCACCGGCCGACTTGGCACTCAGACTGATCGTCACATGCCCGTCTTCACTGGTTTCGAGGGCAATTGCTTCGCCCGTCAGATCCGCTTTGTTGCGGATCAGGGTAACTTTCGCCGGATCCGGACGGGTCTCGAGGAATTCCGGCCACAATGCAAACGGGTCCAATGCTTCCGGAGCGGTCGCATCGACCACCAGCAACACCCGATCGGCTTCACCAATAGCCTTCAATGCCCGTTCAACACCGATCTTTTCCACATGATCATCGGTATCACGCAGCCCTGCAGTATCGACAACATGCAACGGCATGCCGTCGATGTGGATATGTTCGCGCAGGATATCCCGCGTGGTGCCGGCAATCTCCGTCACGATGGCAGCTTCGCGACCGGCCAAAGCATTCAACAGGCTGGACTTGCCGGCATTCGGACGACCGGCGATCACCACGGTCATGCCATCGCGCAACAAAGCGCCCTGCCCGGCTTCACGCAGTACTGTGGATAACTCGTTGCGCACTTTGTCGAGCATGTTCAACACATGGCCATCGGCGAGGAAGTCGATTTCCTCTTCCGGAAAGTCGATGGCGGCTTCGACGTAGATACGCAAACCGATCAACTGCTCGGTCAAGTTATGCACACGTTGGGAAAATGCACCCTGCAATGAGCGCAGGGCATTACGCGCAGCCTGTGCCGAACTGGCCTCGATCAAATCGGCAATCGCCTCGGCCTGGGCCAGGTCGAGTTTGTCATTGAGGAAAGCACGTTCACTGAATTCACCCGGACGGGCCAAACGGCAACCCAACTCCAGGCAACGCTTGAGCAACATATCCAGAACGATCGGGCCGCCGTGGCCTTGCAGTTCCAGCACGTCTTCGCCGGTGAAAGAGTTCGGTCCCGGGAAATACAGGGCCAGGCCCTCGTCCAGGACTTGCTGGTCGTTACTGAAAAACGGCCCGTAATGGGCGTAACGCGGTTTCAGCTCACGGCCGCTGATGGCTTTGGCTGCAACACTGGCCAGCGGCCCGGAAATACGGACGATGCCCACACCGCCGCGACCCTGAGCGGTGGCGACGGCGGCGATGGTTTCACGAGGTGTGCTCATAAACCGGAATCCAGACAAAAGTGGCAGATAGCAAAACGCCCCACTAGGGGGCGTTTTGAGTGGTGTTATCCACAGTGCAAGTTACGCCTCGGCTTTTTTCGTCGCCGCTTCGATCTTACGCGTGATGTACCACTGTTGTGCAATCGACAGGCAGTTGTTCACAACCCAGTACAGCACCAGACCTGCCGGGAACCACAGGAAGAAGAAGGTGAAGATGATTGGCATCATTTTCATGACCTTCGCCTGCATCGGATCCGGAGGAGTCGGGTTCAGCTGCTGCTGGATGAACATGGTTGCACCCATGATGATCGGCAGAATGAAGAAAGGATCCTTGATCGACAGGTCAGTGATCCACAGCATGAACGGCGCCTGGCGCATTTCCACGCTTTCCAGCAGAACCCAGTACAGCGAAAGGAAAACCGGCATCTGCACGAGGATCGGCAAGCAGCCGCCCAGCGGGTTGATCTTCTCTTTCTTGTACAGCTCCATCATGGCTTGCGACATTTTCTGCCGGTCATCGCCATGTTGCTCTTTCAGAGCAGCCAGTTTCGGCGCGACAGCACGCATACGCGCCATCGATTTGTAGCTGGCAGCCGACAGCGGGAAGAAAATACCCTTGATCAGCATGGTCAGGAAGATGATCGACCAGCCCCAGTTACCGACGATGGCGTGGATGTGTTGCAGCAGCCAGAAGATTGGCTGGGCAATGAACCACAGAATGCCGTAGTCGACGGTCAGTTCCAGACCTGGGGACAACTCTTTCAGCACAGCCTGGCTTTTAGGACCGGCGTACAGCACAGCGCTGGTTTCAACTTTGGCACCCGGAGCAGCGGTCAGTGTCGGACCGGTGTAACCGATGATGTAGTTGCCTTTGCTGTCTTTACGGGTCTGGACGATGTTGTTTTCGCCCTTGGCCGGAATCCACGCGGTCACGAAGTAATGTTGCAGCCAGGCTACCCAGCCACCGGTGACGGTTTCTTTCAGCTGCGCCTTGTCCATGTCCTTCATGGACACTTTCTTGTACGGCTCCGAACTTGTCCACAGGGCGGCGCCCAGGTAAGTCGCGGTGCCAGTAGCAGTAGTGGACGAAGGATCAGCGCTGTTGTCGCGTTTCAACTGAGCAAACATTGCGCCGTTCCAGGGCTGAGCGCTCTGGTTATCCACAATGTAGGAAACGGCTACGTCATACAGGCCGCGTTTCAGGGTGAAACGCTTGATGTAGTTGACGCCGTCCTTGCTGAACTTCAGGTCGACGACCAGTTGGTCCTGACCGTCAGCCAGTTGATAAGTCTTCTTCTCCGAAGAGTAGACCGGACGACCGGCCGGATTTGCATCCGGGCCATTGGTGCCGATCAGACCGCTTTGGGCCAGATAAACACGTTCGCCACCGTTATCGAACAGTTGGAACGGCACATCAGGACGATCCTGACGACGTGGATACAGAGGCAAGGTCAGTTGAGCGACATCGCCACCTTGTGGATCGATCGCGAGATCGAGCACGTCGGTTTTGATCTGGATCAGATCCTTGCTGGCGGCCACCGGCGTTTCGGCAGGTGCGCTGGTATCGCTAGCGGCGCGCGGAATATCGTCACTGGCGGCAGCATTATTGCCAGTGGCGGTGTCCGGCAAACCGGATGTAGTCGTACTGGAAGCAACATTCTGAGTCGGCAGGGCAGCCTGACCATAGTCCTGGTTCCATTTAAGGACCATAACGTAGGCCACGATTGCCAGGGCGACGATCAGGATCGTGCGTTTGATATCCATGATTACTCGGCCATCGAAGAAGAACGGGAGGTAGGGATAGGTGGAACCGGGTCATAACCACCGGGATTCCACGGATGACAGCGACCTAAACGACGAAAGGCCAGCCAGCCACCGCGCAGAAGGCCATGATTTTCGATGGCTTCTAACGCGTAGCAGGAACAACTGGGGTAGAAACGACAGTGGTTGGCCATTAAAGGACTAATGGCATAGCGATAAAACTGGATCGGAACGAGGGCCAGTTTACGCATCTGGACTGTCTACCCCTACAGTTTCGGTTTTGACTTCTGGAACGGGCTTGCTGCGTGCAAGACGCTTCCAGAGTTTGCCGAAATGCTGAATCAATTCGGGGTTTTCTACATCGCCCAGACCTTTGCGCGCGACGATAACGATATCCCAGCCGACCAGTGAATCCTGGTGCAAACGGAATGATTCGCGCATCAAACGTTTGAGGCGATTGCGCTCAACGGAGAGCTTTACGCTCTTTTTCCCGATAACCAGCCCGAGACGGGGGTGATCAAGATCGTTGTTGCGTGCAAGGAGCAGGAGATTTTTCCCCGGAACCTTGCCGGTAGGGGAGTCAAAGACTGCCTTGAAATGCCGGGGGGTAAGCAGACGCTTTTCCCGACTGAAGTCCTGACTCACCTCCAGTACCGGATTATCAAACTGCCAGACGCGCACGACCTTTGGCGCGACGACGCGACAGGACTGCGCGGCCGTTCTTGGTAGCCATGCGAGCACGGAAACCGTGGGTACGAGCGCGTTTGATAGTGCTTGGTTGGAAAGTACGTTTCATTGTCGTGTTACCTGGTTCGTCCACAACGGGCCGGAATGGCCCCCGTTTTAAGAGACCGGGGATTCTAGAGAAAGCAAGCCTTCAGGTCAATTTCCAACCAACGTTTCCTTATAAATAGATCTCGAGGTGTTCTTTGCCCGATCACCTGCTCGCCATACATAAAAATAAAGAAGGGAATTATTTAAAGCTTTTCTGTAAAGCTTATAAAAGCTAGGCACACCGTCTTCTGTGGATAAGTTGCATTAGCCCTTGTTTGACGTGATGTACAGAGAATGACAACTACAGTGGAAAACCGTGTTCAGCCTGTGCTGCACTGTCGGATAACCTGTGTGTGGAATGGCATGTTATCCACAGGCAGGTTATCCACCGAGTTCAACCCCCAGTTGTCCAGTGCCCTTAGTGGCGGTTATCCACAGAGCTTATTCACACACCGTTGGTCGTTTTTTTAGCGGTTAACGCGTTGATAAATCATGGTCACCGGGCAACCTGCATGTGGATAAGTGGACGGCTCGCCGCTACAATGGCCGCTTGTTTTTGCCTCACCGGCTTTCAACTTAGGGGATATCC